>JAWKRW010000019.1:0-2159 GCA_041389445.1 Myxococcota bacterium | reverse complement strand
CGACGATGTCGTCGGGATCGCCGGCGCCGGGTCCGACGTCGGGCCCGAGGCCCTTCGTGAGGCCTTCCATCATGCGATTCGCAGCGCCGCCGACCGTCGCCGGTTGCAGGGCGACCGTGCCGAAGACGTGGTTTCCCGCGAAGAAGCCGAGGTTCGTGCCGGAGTCGCGGGCGTTCGCCGCCGCCGTCGCCATCTCGTCGGTCCAGTACTCGTCGTGCCCGACCGAGAGCATGCCCCGGACCTCGAGCAGCCGGCCCGGATCGGCGTGCAGGTCGACGTTCGTCGCGTAGACGACGTCGTAGCCCTGCTCCTCGAGCCAGAGGATCATCGGGAAGTCCCAGGTGAAGAAGCCCCCACTCCCGTCGGCGTTGTTCGAGAAGGGACTCTCGTTGTTGCGCAGGAAGTTCGCGCTGCCGTAGGGGCGGTCGAAGGAGAGACGCTTCAGCCACGGACGGCTCGCCGTGCCACCCGTATAGAACGAGAGGCTCTGCGCGGTGCCGGCCGGATATTGGTTGTAGGCCTGATAGGCCATGACGGCCTGCACGTAGAGGAAGTCGGCCTCGCGCGCGTCGTCGCGCACGACGAAGGGCACGTAGGCCTGGTAGCCGTCGCTCGCCTCGAGCTTCACGAGGTAGAGGCCCGAGGTCCAGCTCGTCGGGACGACGAGCGAGTAGCCGACCGACCATTGGCATTCGACCGAGGCGTTCGGGTCGGGCTGCGCGGGGCTCGCGGGGTTGGCGGCCAGCACGGCGCAGGGGCCCTGGTCGATGCCCGGAAAGGGCCCCGCCGCGAGCATCGAACGGCCACCGTCCCCGCCGTAGAACCCCATGCGGAAGATCTCGAGCGTCCAATCGTCGCCGCCTTCGACCGTGACGTGGAGATCGAGCGTGCCGCCGAGGTCGACGCTCGTCGCCGACCCGTAGCCCTGGATCTCGGCGTCGACGTCACCGGAGATCGGCCCGTCGATCCGCCAGTCGCTCGTGCCCGGGAGCTGGTTCTCGCAGACGATGGGATTCGCGAGGCACTGGGCGGAGGCGGGGGCGGCGGCGAGCGCCAGCAGGAGGACGATCCCGAGTGCGCGGGGGAGGGCCTTCTCGGGGTCGCGATCCAGCGCGTGATCGCGAGAGCAGCGGGAGCGGCAGAGCGGGAGCATGGTCGAGCCTCGGGGTCGCCAGGGGAGCAGGGCGCGAAGTTAGGCTGTTGGATCGGGCCGCGCTGCCGGAGCCGGCCGCTCCGGTCGGACGGCTCGCGTCGTCGACCGGGGTTCGATCGGCTCCTACGCTCCCTGACTGTTGCCTCTCGTCGGACAGGGAGATTCTCGCGCGTGTGGATCCGGGAGCTCGAGGTCGCCTTCCGACGCGGTCGCCGCGGCGTGCGGAGCGCGCTGCCGGCCGTCGCATTCCTGCTGCTGGGCCTCGCGGCCGCCTTCCATCCCGTGCTCCGCTCGGGGCTCGCCAGGATCCCGGGCGATCGAAGCGACACGATCCATCTCCATTTCGTGATCGAGCACGTCTGGCTGTGGCTCTCGGGTGGCGTGGCCGCGGGGTCCTTCTGGGATGCACCGATCGGTCATCCCCTCGCCGGCACGCTGGCGCACGGCGATCTGATGCTGGGCTTCTCGCCGCTCTACGCGCCCTGGCGCGCCCTCGGCGCGACGCCCGAACGGGCCTGGGCACTCTTCGTACTGGTCGCGGTCTCGCTGGACTCCGTCGCGACGTGGCTGCTGCTGCGGCGGGTCTTCCGTGCGGATGCGCTCGCCGCGAGCCTGGGCGCCTGGCTCTTCGCGTTCTCGAATGCGCGCCTGGCCCAGCTCGGCCATCCGCAGCTCCTGCCCCAGCTCTTCGTGCTCGGCGCGTTCGCGTCGGTCTGTCTGTTTTTCGCCCGGGACGCTTCTCCCGCGCGTCAGCGAGTCGCGATCGCCGGCTACGCGACCTGTCTACTGCTCCAGCTCTGGAGCGGCTTCTACGTCGGCTACTTCATGGCGCTGATCAGCGCCGTCGCGCTCGCCTGCGCGCTCGTGCTGGACGATACGCGGGCCCGGGTCCTCGAGCGGGTCCGATGTCGAGCCGGTGGCCTCGTGGCCGCGGTCCTGGTCTCGGCGATGCTCCTGGCGCCGCTCGCGATCCGCTACCTCGACGCGCGCGCGGCAAGTCGGCGTG
>JAWKRW010000018.1:0-6722 GCA_041389445.1 Myxococcota bacterium | reverse complement strand
GGCCGACCTCGATCGTCTTGAAGACCGCGATCGACGCGCCGCACATCGGACAGCCCTCGCCGTCCCGGACCTCGCGCAGGTCGAGCCAGGCCTTGACGTCGATGTCGCGCTCGACGTCGACGCCGCGCAGATGGAACCCGTCTTCGTTCGCGCCGGTCACCATGTCGCGCCGCCCGCGCAGCGCCTCGTCTGCGATCACGTAGAGGTCGCTGCGGCCGACGGCGCCGAGGCTGCCGGGGCGCGCGCCGAGGGTGCGCTGGATGTGCTCCGCGTCGGCGGGGCGGATCTTCTCGGCCTCGACCTGGTCGACGAGCTTCTGCTCGGCGAGCTGATGGTCGCCGCGCAGCAGGACCAGGATCGTCTTGTCGTCGACCTGGTAGACGAGGGTCTTGACCTGGCGCTCGCCGGGCGCGCCGCCGGCCATCTTCGCGAGATCCTCGATCGTGCGGACGCCGGGCGTCGGGAACTTCTCGGGCGAGGCCGGTCCGGGCCCGTCCTGCGCCGCCGGGAGCTGGCTCTGCGCCTTTTCGACGTTCGCGGCATAGCCGCACTGGCCGCAGTGGGCGATCCAGTCCTCGCCCGCATCGCTCCGCATCATGAACTCGATCGACTGGCTGCCGCCCATCAGACCCGAGCTCGCCTCGACGGCGATCGCCTCGAAGCCGAGGCGCTTGAAGATCTTGCGGTAGGCGTCGAAGTGGTCGTCGAAGGCGCGATCGAGACCGGCCTGGTCGAGGTCGAAGGAGTAGGAGTCCTTCATCGTGAACTCGCGCACGCGCAAGAGCCCGCTCTTCGGGCGCGCCTCGTCGCGGAACTTCGTCTGGAACTGGTACCAGAGCTGGGGCAGCGACTTGTAGGAGCGCATCTCGGTCGCGTGGTAGGCGAAGATCTCCTCGTGGGTCATGCCGAGGGCGAGGTCGGCCTGCTTGCGGTCCTTCAGGCGGAACATCTCCTCCCCGACGCTGCTCCAGCGGCCCGACTTCTCCCAGATCTCCTTCGGATGCATGCAGGGCAGCCGGAACTCCTGCGCGCCGATCCGGTCCATCTCCTCGCGGATGATCTGCTCGACCTTCCGCAACGCCCGAAAGCCGAGCGGCGTGAGCGAATAATGGCCGGCCATCAGCTGCCGGATCAGGCCGGCGCGGATCAGGAGCTTGTGGGAGACGGCCTCGGCATCGGCGGGATCGTCTCGCAGGGTCGGTATGAAGGCGCTCGACCAGCGCACGGCTTCTCCTTCACGGGGGGAGCGGGGAGGGCGAGGATAGCGCCGGACGGGCCCGTGCCCGGCCCCATTCGCAGGGCCTCGAGCGAGCCGACGGTGGACCGGTCGCGGTCGACGGGCCTCGACCGATCGACCTCCGTCGACCGACCTCCATCGACCCGACTCGGTCGACCAGACTCAGTCGACCAGACTCAGTCGACCGGCGTCGAGAGCTCGAGCGCCCGTGCGTCGAAGGCCCGGGCGAGCTCCTGCAGGACGGGCCAGCCCGTCGTCGCGATCGGCGACCCGTCGAGCGAACCGACCTTCACGATCCCCGCCCGCGTCCCGGTCAGGAAGACGGCGTCCGCCGCATACAGATCGAAGCGACCGAGGCTCCGCTCGCGGACCTCGAGCCCGCGCTCGCGCGCGACCTCCATCACGGTCCGCCGCGTCAGGCCCTCGAGCGCACCATCGGTCGTCGGGGGCGTATCGAGGGTCCCGCCGGCGAGCGCGAAGACGTTGGTCGCCGTCGCCTCGGCGACGAGGCCCCGGGCATTGAGCACGAGTGCATCGTCGGCTCCACGCAGATTGGCTTCGCGCTTGGCGAGGACGTTGTTCAGGTAGTTCAGGCTCTTGACGCGCGGATCGAGCACGTCCGCCGGCGGGCGGCGCAGGCTCGACGTGACGAGGTCGAGTCCGCGCTCCGCCCCCGTCCGCGACGAGGCCGCGACGCCCGTCGCGATGCAGACGATCGCGGGCGCGGGACAGGTCGCCGGGTCGATTCCGAGCGCCCCGACGCCGCGGGTCACGATCAGCCGCAGGTAGCCCGCACGCGCGCCCCAGGCGCGGGTCGTCTCGCGCGCCGCGTCGGCGACGCGCTCGAAGCCGCCCGGCACGACGAGACCGATCGCACGCGCCGCCGTCTCGAGACGCTTCATGTGGTCCGCGAAGCGGAAGATCCCGCGCGGCGTGACGCGGATGCCCTCGAAGACGCCGTCGCCGAAGAGGAAGCCGTGGTCGAGGACCGGGATCCGCGCCTCGCTCGCGGGCACGATCTTGCCGTCGATCCAACAGAGGGTCCGTTCGTTCGTCGTCTCGCTCATCTCGCTCGCTCCTGCTGCTCGTCGCGTCCCAGGGTCTCTCGTTCCGCTTCTGGCCGGTCGGCCACCGACCAGCCGGCCCCCGCTCGCCCGGCGTCGCCCGCCGAGCGTCGAGCCGATGCCGGCCCGGTCGCCCGGGCGCCACCGCGCCGAATCTCCGCCGCACGAACCCCGAGGCACTCGCTCACCGCCGCCGCCGCTCGCCCCAGATGCCCCGCGACGCGCTCCGCCCCGAGCGCATCGAAGCGCGAGGACGCAGCGGCCAGCGCCATCACCGCGACCAGCCGATCGCGTCCGTCGAAGCCGCGCTGCCAGATCGGAACCGCCAGCACCGAGAGCCCCTCGATCCAGGCATCCCGATTCACCGCATGCCCCTGGCGCCGGATCGCCTCGGCCTCCTCCGGCGCGATCGGGCCGGCCGCCTCGAGCGCCTCGCCCGCCGCGTGGGCGCGATAGAGCTTGCCCGCCGCCGTCACGTCCGCCGGGATCTCGTCGCCGATCGTCGGTGCTGCGCGCAGGAAACCACGCCCCGCGCATTGATCGATCACCCGCAGCCGCCCGCCGCGCGCCGCGACCAGGAAGACGGTCTCGCCCAGCCGATCCGCCTCGGCCTCGAGATGGGGCCGGGCCAGCTCGACCACCGGCTCGCGCCGCTGGACGCCGAGCCCGAGCGCGAGCAGCGCGAGCCCGGCCGGTAGCGCCCCGCCTCGTCCTGCTCGACCACCTCGCGCTGCACCAGGGTCGCCAACAGGCGATGGCAGCTCGACTTCGCGAGGCCGAGCGCGCGCGCGATCTCACCGAGCGCGAGCGGCGCTTCGGACGCGTGCAGGTGGAAGAGCACGTCGAGCGCCTTGTCGACCGTCGCTGCGCCGCTCATCCCAGCTTGCGCTCCTGTTCGCAAATCCAGATCGGCGCCGACCGCGCCAACGAGTTCCGGATATTAGATCGTCGTTCCATCAATTGGAACGATCTCGCTCAGGACTGGGAGTCGACGACCGGGCCGACCGCCGCGAGGACGGTCGTATGGACGCGGAGGAGATGGCGGTGGCCAGCGTGGTCGGGGCGGGGCTCCGAGGCGAGCTGGAAGGGCGCGATCACGCCGAGGGTCCGCCGGCCGCTCGCCTGGTGCGCCACGATCGCGCTCTCGAGGTCGCGATCGCCGTGGAGCGATGCCCCGCGCCCGGGACAGCCGAGCTGGAGCAGCAGGGAGGTCCGGGGGCAGGGCGTCGACCGCCGCGCGCAGCGCCGTACGGGCATCGATCGCATCGGGCAGGCGAGGGCCAGGCGATCGAACCGGGCGAAGAGGTCCGGGAATGCCGATCGCCCCGCGTCGGACATCGAGACCGCTCAGATAGCGCTCCTCGAAGGAGTCGGGGTCGAGCTGCGGATCGGCGTGGCGATCGCAGCCGCGGGCGATCCGCACGGTCAACCGCTCGAGGTGGGGCTCGATCGGGTCCGTCTCGCCGAGCCCGAGCTGGACGGCGGATCCAGTCGGTGGGGGGCTCGCCGTCGAGGGCGTCGATCCAGTGGGGGCGGCAGGCGGTGATCTCGAGCCAGGGGCTGGCCGCGCGGGTGGCGCCGACCGCGCGGACCCGCGGCGCCTTCGTCGCTGGCCCCCGCGCCGGAATCCAGACGCCGACCAGGAGCGCGCCGGGGGCCGCGGTGCTCCTCGGGCAGGGACCAGGCCCGGGCCGCGCTGCCATCGAGGCCCGTCGCCGCCGCTCCGACCAGCCAGAAATCCTCGTCCGCTGTCGACGACAGCGCCGTCAGCAGACCGCGAGTCCGGGGTACCGAGCGCGTCGGGCAGCAGCACGAGCATGCCGCGCCGCCCTTCGCCCGCGCGCGATCCCCTCTTCGATCGCGCGCGCCAGCTCCGAAGGCGCTGCACCGCCCTCACAGGCGATGACGGCAGGTGCCCCTTCGCCCTCGCTCCAGGCCAGGGCCGCGACGGCGGGCCCCTCCCAGACGCGCCCGTCGAGCACGATGCCCTCGAAGCTCGTCCCGACCAGCTCCGCCGCGGGCCACCGCGAGGCGAGCCGCTGGCCGACCTCCTCGCCGAGCACACCGGCGGCCTCGGTCGCCAGAACGAGCGCGCCCGCGATGGCCTCGGGATCACCTAGCGTCGCCTCGATCGACCGTGCGAGCGAGTCGGCGAGGACATCCGCCTCGAGGGCGGCCTCGAGGGCGATGCCGAGGCGGGTCATGCCCAGTCGATACCCCCGGTCGGGGGTCGACCGCCAGCGGGAGCCTGCGGATGGGGTCGGGCGATGGAGGCGGGCGACGGGTCGGGCGACGCAGTCGCGTGCCCTCGGCCGGAGGGCATCGCGGCCCGCTGGTCGGATTCGGCCGAGAATGGCCCGCAGAGCGTGGATTCCTCGGGTTTCGGGCGGGCATGGCGTCGGCTAGATTGGCCCGCGGCCGCCACCCTCCAGGCGTCCGTCGAGCCCCCCTGCCGATGAGGATTCGAGAGGCGACGCCCCGCCGCGGCGCGGTGCGCGTACCGGGGGCGCTGGACTCTGTCCGGTCCGTCCAGCGAGATGGAATTGAGCGACTACGAAATCGTCACGCAACGTCCGGATCTCGAGCGCCTGTCGCGGCAGCTCCTGCGTGAAGACGTCGTCGCCTTCGATACGGAAGCGGACAGCTTCTACCACTACTTCGACAAGGTCTGCCTCGTCCAGATCGCGACGCGCGACGGCTGCTGGCTGGTCGATCCGATCGCGCTCGGCGGCGCCGCCGAGCTGGCGCCGCTCGGCGCCGTGTTCGCCTCGCCGAAGGTCCGCGTCCTGTTCCACGCCGCCGAGTACGACATCTACGTCCTGAAGCGCGACTGCGGCTTCGAGTTCAAGAACCTCTTCGACACGATGGTCTCGGCCCAGCTGCTCGGCTACCCCGCGATCGGCCTCTCGGCCCTCGTCGAGAAACACTTCGGCGTGTCGCTCCCGAAGGACGAGCAGCGCTCCGACTGGTCGCGCCGGCCGCTGACCGACAAGCAGCTGCGCTATGCGGCCTCCGACGTCCACTACCTGATCCAGCTGGCCGAGACGCTCGAATCGGAGCTGAGTCGGGCGGGACGCCTCGATTGGGCGAAGGACGACTTCGAGACGCTCTGCGGGCGGCGCTGGCCCGATCGGGAGTTCGACGAGCTCGGCTACCTGCGGATCACCGGCGCGCGCGCCCTCGACCCCGTCTCCCTCGCCGTGCTCCGCGAGCTCTACCTGCTGCGCGACCAGCGCTCACGCGAGATCGACCGGCCGCCCTTCAAGGTCCTCGGCAACCGGACGCTGCTCGAGATCGCCCGCGAGAAGGTCGCCGACCTCGACTCGCTCGCCGAGATCAAGGGCATCACGGATCTGATCCTGAAGCGGCTCGGCAAGGATCTCGTCGCCGCCGTCAAGAAGGGCCTGCGCAAGCCCCACGGCCCGATCCCCCGACTCGACACCAGCGTGCGTCGCCGCATGGACCGCACGACCGAGAAGCGGCTCGCCGCGCTCAAGACCTGGCGCGGACCGCGCGCCCAGTCGCTCTCGCTCGACCCCGGCGTGCTCTGTCCGAACGCCGCCCTCGAAGCGATCGCCTGGGCAAACCCCGCGAGCCTCGAGGACATGGGCGAGATCACCGAGCTGAAGGGCTGGTTCGTCCGGGAGTTCGGCGCGGAGATCGTCGCCCTGCTCGCGAGCCACGCCGAGAGCACCGCCGCCGAGACCCAGGCGGAGTCCGTCGCCGCCAGCGAATCGACCGACGAATCGGCGCCCGAGAGCCGACGCCCCCGTCGCTCCCGGCGACGTTCCGGCCGCAGCCGCCGCGCCGCCCGCGCGAAGCGCGCCGCGCGTCAGTCCTCCGACAGCTAGTCGCCCGCCGCGCTCAGCCCGCGCTCAGCCGCCGTCAGCCCCGTCGCGGCCATGCACGGCGCACGGCCGATCGCGCCCACCCGCGCCCGCGCCCACAGGCGCACCTGGGCGCTTCGCCGGGCCCCGAAAACACGAAGACCCCCTCCGGCGGGCCGGAGGGGGTCGTTTCGAGCAGGAGGGGATCGGTCTCCTGGTTCGACGTCCCAGCGTCTGGGAGGGGAGGATCACTGGCCGGCTCGAACGAACGCGCCCGTGTTTAATCGCCCGGGCCGGCCAGTTTTCCTATCGAACGACCCCTTACAAAGCAGATTGCGTGCCAACTCGTCGCGCGCACCGCCCCGACTCGGCAAGTACTCGCCGATTCGACGATTTTCGATTCGTCGGTCGCGTGCCGATCGGCTCCGCCCGGACTGCAGCCCGATGCGGCAGGATTCCGGGACGCCTGGCCGTCCCCCGCTCCTCCGGCACGGAAAGCGTTGAGTTCTCATGGCGTTGGGCCGGGCGAGCCGTCGTGCGGCTGCCGCCCTGGGCGGCACCCGAGCGCGATGTCCACTGCCCGATCGGCCGCGA
>JAWKRW010000017.1:0-1519 GCA_041389445.1 Myxococcota bacterium | reverse complement strand
TGCCGGTCGAGAAGCTGCCGGCGGCGTCCTGGCAGACGGCTTTCGGCCTGGGCTTCCTCTCGTCGATCTTCGACAACATTCCGCTGACGGCGCTGGCGATCAAGCAGGGCGGCTACGACTGGGGCGTGCTCGCCTACACGGTCGGTTTCGGCGGGTCGATGATCTGGTTCGGCTCGTCGGCGGGCGTCGCGATCTCGAACCTCTATCCCGAGGCGAAGTCGGTCGGACGCTGGCTGTCGAGCGGTTGGTACGTCATCGTGGGCTACGTCGCCGGCTTCTTCGTCATGCTGACGGTGCTCGGCTGGCATCCCACCGACAAGCGGCATCACGCGGAGGACGCGGGCGGTCACGTCCCGGCCGCCGCCGAGGCGCATCCGACGCCGGCCCACTGAGCGTCGGCCTTCCAGCCGACCCGGCACCGGCGCCGGCGAGCGACGCGCCGGGCCGGGCGTCGTCCGCGGTCCCGCTCGCCCCTCGCGCGCGCCCCACGTCGCGTCCCGCGCGCGCCACCTCGGGTCTTCGCCGGATCGACGCCGCGCGCCGGTTCGGCGCGCGCCCGCCGGCGATGCGCCCGCCCGCGTTTCGCCTTCGAAACCCGTGATATGGTCTGCGCCGCTCGCCCGCCGTGGGGGTCTCGCCGAACGCCTCGACACGTCTGAAACGTCCGAAAGGAGCTGGGATGGCCCGTTGCTCGTCCGTCCGCGCGACGCTCGTCGCCGCGGTCTTCGTGTTGCTCGCGATGCCTGCACTCGCCGAGGGGCTCGAACGCCCCCCACTTCCGACGGTCGGCGGCATCCCCGTCGACTTCTTCCTCTTCGGACTCACGCTGATCGGCGTCGCACTCTTCCACCACCACACCCTTCGCGTCGCCGTGACCGGTCTCTCGGTCATCACGCTCTACAACCTCGTCTTCAGCAGCTTCAAGCACGGCGTCGGTCTGCCCGGCCTGCTCGCGCATCTCGGCCACGAGTGGGTCGTCGTCGCGAACCTCTTCTGCCTGCTGACGGGATTCGCGCTGCTCGCGGACCACTTCGAGCGCAGCGAGCTCCCCCGGCGGCTGCCGAATCGCCTGCCCGACGATTGGAAGGGCGCCTTCGTCCTGCTCGTGATGGTCTTCGTCCTGTCGTCGTTCCTCGACAACATCGCGGCGGCGATGATCGGCGGCGCGCTCGCGCAGATCGTCTTCGATCGGAAGGTCCACATCGGCTACGTCGCGGCGATCGTGGCGGCGTCGAACGCGGGCGGCGCGGGCAGCGTCGTCGGCGACACCACGACGACCATGATGTGGATCAGCGGGATCTCGCCAGCGGACGTGCTCCATGCCTACGTCGCGGCCGCCGTGGCGCTCTGCGTCTTCGGCGTGCCCGCCGCGTTCCTGCAACAGCGCCACTCGCCGATCCTGAAGGACGCGCCGGCGGATCTCCACGTCGACTGGGCGCGCGTCGGCGTCGTCGCGGCCATCCTCGCCGCCGCGATCTCGGTCAACGTCTACGTCAACCTGACGCTCGGGGAGGACGCG
>JAWKRW010000016.1:0-10423 GCA_041389445.1 Myxococcota bacterium | reverse complement strand
CCAGAGCGGGAGCGCGCTGCCGGTCGTGCCGCTCGTCTTGCCCTTGATGAGCCGCTCGCGCGGGATGTCTCCGGCGATGAAGGACTCGGGCGCGGCGCGGTAGTCGGCCTTCTCGAGGACGGGGAAGGCCGCGAGGATCGTGTCGATCCCGCGGTTCGGATCCGAGTCGTGGCGCGGCTCGGGAATCGCATGCTTCCTGTAATGCGGAACGAAGCGGCGGGCGCGCTCCACCAGCTGGATCAGGCGCTGCTGCTGGATCTCGAGCAGACGCGCCTCCGAGGAGCGACCGGACTCGATCCACTCCGCCAGGCGCCGATGGAAATGCGGCGAGAAGCGCGCGCGGGCACGCTGCCAGCCTGCCCAGGTACAGGCGAGGTTCTGGAGCGGGATCGGCAGCGCCGCGTAGAGGGCGTCCCGATTCACGACTCGGGATCCGCCCCTTCCCTCTTCCCGACCCTGACCTCCGCCACGATCGGCAGATGGTCCGAGGCGCGGCGCGCCGCGGGCGAGTCGTGATGCCGGACCTCGAGGACCTCGATCTGGCGCGTGTAGATGCGATCGAGGGCGAGGAGCGGGCGGCCGGCGGGGAAGGTCGCGGGCCAGTCGCGGTTGTGGTGGAGACCGAGCGACGCCTCGAGGGCCTGGGAGCCCTTGCACTTGCGCCAGGCGTTCATGTCGCCCATCAGGACCGCCGGGCCGCCGTTCAGCGCCGGATGCTCGAGCAGCGACTGGACCTGGCGGTGGCGCGTGCGATCGACGAGCGAGAGATGGGTCGCGACGACGCCGAGACCGTGCTCGTCGATGCCGACCTGGGCGGCGAGGGCGCCGCGGCGCTCGATCCTCGAATAGGAGATGTCGAGGACGGAGATCGCCGTGATCGGGTAGCGCGAGAGGATCGCGTTGCCGAGCTGGCCCCGGCGATGCTGGCGCGTGACGGCGAAGGCCAGATGGAGCTCGAGCTCGTCGCAGAGGCGGCCGAGCGGATCGTCGCCGTCGCCCTCGAAGGCCTCGTCGAGGCTCGTCGACGGATAGGGGCGCAGGACCTCCTGCAGCGCGACGACATCGGCGTCGAGCTCCGAGATGACGTAGCCGGCCCGGGCCACGTCGGGCTCCGACCGGCCGTTGCCGCCCTGCCAGCGATGGACGTTGTAGGTGGCGATCCGCAGCGTGTCTCGCATCACGACCGGCCGTATCGGCCGGCGCGGGCTCGTCACGAAGCACAAATGGGGGACCACGCTCCCGACGAGGCGCTTCTCCGCATGCTCCTGCAGGACGCGGACGCGGACCATCGACCCGTCGCGCGCGCGCCGGGCGAGGTCGAGGGCGCGCGCCTTCGCGCGGGAGGTCGCGAGCGTCGCCTGGTCGCCGGCGCGCGTGGCCTGCGCGCGGACTGCGCGGGCCGCGCGTCGTACGCGTCGCCTGCCGCGAACGACCTGCCTGCGAACTGCCACTGCCGCTCTCCCCATGGTCCCTCGGCGCCCCAAGGCATCCGACCGGATCGGCGCGGAGCCTAGCCCAGGCGTCCGATCCGAGACGGCGCGGCCGATCGGCGCTCGCGCGCGTCGCGTCTGCGCGGATCGGCACCGGGCGTCGGATCGACCTCGCGCGGGGGCTTGAGGCGTGGCCGGCGCTGCGAAGGGCTCAGACGGCGCCGGGGCGTTCGCGGTTTCAGGGGGGCGTGACGTCGCGATCGAGCACGGTGTCGCGCCCGGCGCGCCGCGCGCTGCGGATCCCCTCGTCACACATCCGCCGCAGCGCGTCCGACAGGACGAGCAGGACGCGATCGGAGGTATTGAAGCCCGAGCCCTCGCGGATGTACGCCTTGAGCTTGCTCGCCACGACGAGCACGTCCGTCGGGCTGCTCTCGACCGATCCCGTCCGCCGCGCGGCCCCGCCGGCGCCACGGATCGCTGCCCCCGCCCGCGCGGTCTCGCCGCCGCCCGCCGCGCGCCCGGATGCGCCCGCGCTCCCGCTCGCCGTGCCCGATCCGGCCGATCCGCTCGCCGCGGTCGACCGCCCGTCCGCCGGATCCGGCACGGCGGGCGCGCGCTGCTCGACCGCCCAGGCGGTGCGGTGGCGCTCGGTCGGCAGATGGATCTCCCAGCAGTCGACCGAGCAGAAGACGAGCGCCGTGCGCGCCCGATTGCAGGTCGAGACGCTGCAGACCCAGTAGACCCCCGAGAGCGGGATGTCCTGCTTGCAGGCGCTGCACCGTCGCCATCGCTCGGCCATGACGCCTCCCGTCCTCCTGCCTTCCCCGCCCGTCCGCGCGACGCACAGACCGGCGGCCGGCGCGCCTCAGCCCTTGACCCGCGGCAGCACGTCGCGGGCGAGGGTCTCGAGCGACTCCCAGGCGTACTCGATCGGCATGCCGCCGCAGAGCGGCTGCAGCATCAGTGTCCCGTTCGCCCGGATCAGCGCGACCGCCTCGTCGGGCGTCACGATCCGGTAGTTGCCGTTCTCCGCGCGCAGGGCCTCGACGTTGGGCGCGAGGCTCTTGGTCGCCGACTCGATGTCGTCGCCCATCCACTCGGCGTAGGCGCGGGCGTCGTGGAGCAGATGCGGCCCCCACTTCTGCCAGGCCGCGTCGGGATCCCGCGAGACGAAGACCGAGAGCGGAACGCCGGGCTTCGGATTGATGCAGAGCCCCGGCTCGCGCCCCTCGGCGCGACAGGCCTCCTGGTAGGTCTTCTCGAAGTTCGGATCCCCGCCCATCGCGAGCACCCCGAGCCCGAGCCGCGCCGCCCGTCGCGCCGTCGCCGCGACGCCGCCGCCGAGCATCAGGAACGGGCCGCCCGGGGTCTGCGGCAGCGGCGTGACCTTGACCCGCCGCCCCTGGTATTCGAACTCCTCGCCCTTCCAGAGCCGTTGCATGACGCGCACCGACTCCTCGAGCCGCTGCCCGCGCCCCTTCATCTCGCGCCCGAACATCGCGTACTCGGCCGGGACGTAGCCGATGGCGACGACGTAGGAGACGCGCCCGCCCGAGACGAGGTCGAGCACGGCCATCTGCTCCGCCAGCTCGACCGGGTCGTGGAGGGGCACGATCAGGGCGGCGACCTGGATCGGTGTCGTCCGGGTCCGCGCGGCGATCGCCGAGGCCAGGATCAGGGGGGCCGGGAGGTAGCCGTCGGCGGAGCGGTGGTGCTCGCAGACCTGGATGCTCATGCAGCCGTTGCGCTCGCCCCATTCGGCCATCTCGAGCGCCGCCGGGTAGAGCGCCGCCCGAGGCGCACCGAACTCGGGCGCGCGCATGTCGAATCGCATCGTGAACATCGTGACTCCTCCCGGGCGCTCGCGCGTTGCGTCGAACCTCGTCGCGTGGCCCGCTTCGCCTCGCCAGGCGCGGCCGACGCCGGCCGGCAGAGCGCGACGCGCTCCGCGCGCGCGGCGGCCTCCGATCGTAGACGATCGCGCCCGCCCGCGAGCGATTTTCCCCGCCGTCGTGACCGCATCCGTCACACCCCTCGCCGAAGACGGGTCCACCCCCTGCCCTTCCGACCGAGAGGTCCCCGCATGTCCCCCGCGCTCTCCGACGCCCCGCTCGCTGCCCTCCTCGCCTCCCTGATCCCCTCGCCCGAGCTCGCCCTGGCCCTCCTCGTCGGGCTCGTCCTCGGCGCCATCGCCGGCGGCTGGCTGACGGCGCGCATCGGCGCGCGTCTCCATCTCGGGCTCCACGATCGCTTCGAGACGCTCTCCGCCCGGGCCCTCGACCGCACGAGCGAGCGCTTCCTCCATCTCGCGGGCGAGCGGCTCGGCGCGCTCGGTCAGGCGAGCGACGACGCCCTCGCCCGGCGCGAGGCGGCGGTCGAGGCGCTCGTCCGCCCGATGCGCGAGGCGCTCGCCCGCGTCGATACCAAGCTCCAACAGGTCGAGACCGCACGGCAGGGCCACCACCAGGCCCTGACCCAGCATCTCGAGCTCATGACGCGCTCGAGCCGGCTGCTCGAGCGCGAGACGCGCAACCTCGCCCAGGCGCTGCGCACGCCGCAGGCGCGCGGCCGCTGGGGCGAGCTGCAGCTCCGCCGCGTCGTCGAGCTCGCCGGCATGCTCGAGCATTGCGACTTCGCCGAGCAGGCGACGCTCGAAGCCGACGCGCAGCGCGGTCGCCCCGATCTGATCGTGCATCTGCCCGGCGGCCGCTCGCTCGCGATCGACGCCAAGACCCCCCTGCTCGCCTACCTCGCCGCCAGCGAGGCCGGGAGCGACGCCGAACGCGATACTCAGCTCGCCCTCCACGCCCGTCACGTCCGACGCCATCTCGAGGCGCTCTCGAGCCGCGCCTACTGGTCGAAGCTGCCGGCGTCGCCCGAGCTCGTCGTGCTCTTCCTGCCCGGCGAGCCCTTCTTCTCCGCCGCGCTCGCCGCCGATCCCGAGCTGATCGAGGACGGCGCGGCGCGCAAGGTCCTGCTCGCCGGCCCGACGACGCTGATCGCGCTCCTGCGCGCGATCGCCCACGGCTGGCAGCAGGAGGAGATGGCGCAGAACGCGGCGGCCGTCGCGCGCATCGGCCGCGAGCTCTTCGATCGCCTCGTCGGACTCAACGACCGCTTCGGCTCCCTCGGCCGCAAGCTCGACGCGGCGGTCGAGGCCTACAACCAGGCGATGGGCTCGCTCGAGTCCCGCGTCCACGTCTCGGCGCGCCGCATGGCCGAGCTCGGCGTCGCCCCCGGCGGCTCGCTCGACGCGCCGCCCGCGATCGAGCGTCGGGCGCGGCGCCCCGCGCGGGAGCCGAGCACGCCTCTGCCGGAGAGCGGCCCGGCCGAAGCGGGCGCGCCGATCGAGCCGAGCGATGCGCGCTCGGAGAGCGCCGCCTGACGCGCGTCGTCGATCCACGACGACAGCCGGAACAGGACCCGCCGGGTCAGCCGATGCTCGGCTCCGCGAGCCCGGCGAGCGCGAGGCTCTTCTCCCAGAGCGCGCGCGAGAGGTCGGGATCGAAGTCGAGCGGCTTGTCGCGACGCGCGAGCGAGCGGTAATAGCCGCCCGTGTGCTCGACGAGCGTGGGATCGGTCGCGAGCAGGATCGCGGTGCGCGCGGCGCGGGCGGCGCTCGGGAAGAAGCCGCGAATCAGCGGGCCGACGAGGCGATAGGCGAGGCCCGGGTTGTCCGCGCCGATGTTCGAGGCGACCGGCCCCGGATCGACCGCGTTGACGGTCACGCCGAGCCCCGCGAGCTTGCGCGCCAGCTCGAGCGTGAAGTAGACGATCGCGAGCTTCGACTGGCCGTAGGCCTTCATCATGCCGTAGTCGCGCTCGAGCTGGAGATCGTCGAGGTCGAGCCTCGCGATGCGATAGGTATCCGAGGAGACGTTCACGATGCGCGCCGGTCGACTCTCGAGGAGTCGGGGCAGCAGGCCCAGCGTCAGGCGGAACATCGCGAGGTAGTTGACCGCGAAGGTGAGCTCGAGCCCGGCGGCGTTGGTCCGGCGCTCGAGCCCGACGAGGCCCGCGTTGTTGACGAGGACGTGGAGCGGGCGACCGCTCGCGAGCCAGCCCTCGACGGCCGCGTCGATCGCCGCGGCGTCCGCGAGATCCGCGAGCAGGATCTCCGGCGGCTTGCCGCCGGTGCGGCGCGCGATCTCGTCGCAGACGACGCGCGCCTTCTCGCGATTGCGCGCGTGGACGACGACTTCGGCGCCCCGCTCGGCGAGCGCCGTCGCGACGGCCTTGCCGTGACCGTCCGTGGCCCCGGTGACGAGACAGACCCGACCTCGCATGTCGACGTTCGCCATGGCTGGCTCCTGTTCCGCGCGCTTCATCCCATGCGCGATTCGACCCCGAAACGCTCGCGGTACGGCTTGAAGCGCGCGGCGAGCTCCTCCGCGTCGAGACCGAAGTCGGCGAGTCCGTAGCGATGGGTGCCGTACTTGTGCTGCGGGTTCCCGTCGAGCCAGCGCTTCGCCCGGGCCTCGGACTCGCCGTTCCATTCGAGCTCCGCGAAGGCATGGATCCGACGCAGCTCGCCGATCGGATCGCGCTGCAGGTCGCGGTAGCGGACGTCGAGCACGCGACCCGACCCGACCTTCGCGCGCGCCGCGATCGCCCGCTCGACCGAGTTCGTCATCTGATCCGCGACCCGCCGACCGACCTCGAAGGGGTCGACGCGACTCGACAGCATCGCGCCCGCGTGGGCCATCATGCTGCTGAACGAGGGGACGACCTCGAGCGGATCGCGGTGCGTATGGATCACCTTCGCATCGGGAAAGACGTCGAAGAGGACGTCGAGGTTCTCCTGGTGGTGGGGCGTCTTGCCCAGATAGCGCTGGGCGGGCCGGGCGCCGGGCCGCGGCGGAACGGGCGCCTGCCAGAGGAGGCATTGGATCAATCGGCGGACGTAGGCGTAGGGTGGGCGCTGGTCGATCTCGCGGATCCAGCGCGTGTAGGACGGGACCGAGAGCGAGGCGTCGACCGCCGGGCTGATGAAGGTCACGTCGAAGAGGAAGACGTCCTCCTCCGGCGCATCGGCCTCGATCGGATGGATCGCGAAGAGCGCGGGCGACATGTATCGCATGCCCCGCTCGGCCCGCTTCGCGAAGGCCATCCGCCGCTCGGCCTCGCCCGGCTCGTCGCGGACCGGAAGCCCGAGCGGACAGGGGTTGAGACCCTCGGCGGACGAGAGGTGGCGCAGCTCGGGGGCGCAGGCGAGCAGGCGATGGAGCTTCGTCGTGCCCGTACGCTGCATGCCGGTGATGAAGACCGGTGCGCGGACGGGGGTCGCCTCGAGCGCGGGATCGACCGCGCGAATGCGCTCGAGCCGGAGCCGACACTCGAGCGCCCGGACGACGCTGCTCTGCAGCACGGCGCGCCCGAGCAGATGGAGCGCCGCCTCCTCGTCGAAGGCCGCGAGGAGCCGGCGCATCGGCGTTCGGAACGCCTCGGAGCCGAAGTCCTCGAGGCCGGTCCGCCGCTTCGCCGCCGCGACGAGCGCCGCCTCGTCGAAGCGCGGCGCCGGAAGGCCGAGACGCGTGAGCGCCCGCCAGGCTCCGAGGCCGAGGCGCGCGGGCAGCGGGAAGGGCGGGACCCGGAACGGGGCCCGCGCGTCGGCGCGGCGGTCGGGCGGGGCGACGCGTGAGGGCGCGCTCAACGCGCGCGCCCCGCGAGATCGCTGCGCTTGACGACGCGCGTCGTCGGCTGGGGATGGGCCTTCGCGCGGATCCAGCGGAAGCACATCGTCCCGCGCTCGTGGCCGACGGTGTTGATCCAGTTGGGGAGGCCGGGATCCTCGTGGGCGACGACGATGCGAACCGAGCCGTCGGGCTCGTAGACCGCGGTGTGCTTGTTCACGTGGATCTTGAAATAGCGGTAGTCGAGGGACTCCATCCAGTGGTTGTCGAGCTGGAAGTTCCAGGACTCGCATTCGGGCGGCTGCGCCTCGATGACGAGCGCGTCCTCGGGCCCGAGCTCCCAGTACGAGTGGTAGTAGCAGATGTTCGGATCGCCCCCGGCGCCCATCGAGATCGAGTCGTCGAACTTGGGCAGCTGGTTGACGTGCTTGGCGCGGAAGCCCTGGGCCCAGTTCGAGAAGAGCGCCGTACAGCCGACGATCATGCCCGCGGACTGCTTGAGGCCGGCGTCCATCGCCTCCGGGGTCAGCAGCGCGGGAAAGCCGTCGCCGCCGATGCGCTCGATCGAGAGCTCGGCCGGGACCTCCCGGCTCCGGTCGAGGAAGGTCTGGCGCACGATCAGCTGCGTCGTCTCCGGCGTCATGCGCAGCCAGTTCCCGGGGCGCGGCTCGCAGGAGAGCACGATCTCGAAGCGGCCGTCGGGCCCGATCTCGATGTCCTTCGCGTCGAGATGCCCCGCCTGGCTCGAGTCGCCGGTCGAGGCGACGCCGGGAGACTGCGTGCCGAAGTCGAGGTAGTGGATCGTGCCCCGCTTGCCGCGGATCCGGTACTCGAAGGCGCCGCTGATGTTCGCGTGCTGGTAGTAGTTGTCCGGATTGTCGGCGCCGATCTTCGCCGTCTCGTGGACCGGGCGGGTCAGCACGGGCGCGCGGGGGTCGGCGTGCTCGATGAAGGCCTCGAGGGCGGTACGCGTCAGCCGCGTCAGGTAGCGGAAGCCCTCGGCGCGATCGATCGGCGAGTCGGGCTGGCCCTCGGCCAGGATCGTGCGGCCCGCCGACTTGATGGCATCGCAGAACTCGTCCCAGGACCGGCCGGTCATCAGGCGCTCGCGCGGGGTGGCTTCGCTCATCGGGATCTCCTCCGGTCGCCGCGGTCGCGCAGGCGGCGGATGCAGACGGTAGGCGGCATGCTCCGTCGGGTCATGGCCGAACGACCGACGGTGCGCCGTGCGGAGTCCAGAGGCGGACGCGCTCGGCGCGGTGCGAACGTCCTCTGCTAGCGTCCGCGCCCATGGCGAAGCCCCGCATCTTCATCGACGGCCACGTCGGCACGACGGGGCTGCGCATCCGCGAATGGCTCGGTCCGCGGACCGACGTCGAGCTCGTGCTGCTCGACGACGCCGAGCGGAAGTCGGACGCGGCGCGCGAGAAGGCGATCGCGGAGGCCGACGTCTCCGTTCTCTGCCTCCCGGACGCGGCGGCCGAGGAGGCGGCGGCCTGGGCGAAGCAGTCGGGCGGTCGCCTCGTCGACGCGAGCTCGGCCCATCGCGTCGCGCCCGGCTGGGTCTACGGCCTGCCCGAACTCGCCCCCGATCAGCGCGAGGCGATCCGCGGCGCCCAGCTCGTCTCCAATCCCGGCTGCTATCCCACGCCCTTCATCGCCCTGGTCCGGCCCCTCGTCGACGCGGGGATCCTGCGGGGAGACGCGCCGCTCGCGGTCCACGGCCTCTCCGGCTACTCCGGCGGCGGCAAGCAGCTGATCGAGCGCTGGGAGACGCCCGACGGCGGCCGCGTCGGCCTTCCGTACGAGGCGCCCTACGCCCTCGAGCGCATCCACAAGCACGTCCCCGAGATGCACCGCTACTCGGGTCTCGCCGCGGCCCCCCAGTTCGTCCCGGCCGTCGGCCCCTTCGCCTGCGGCATGCGGGTCGAGGTCCCGGTCCACGCGAGCCTGCTCGCCCCCGGAACGACCGGCGAGGCGGTCTGGCAGGCCCTGACCGACCGCTACCAGGGCGAGCGATTCCTCGAGGTCGCGCCCTGGACCGGGCTCGAGCCGGCCGGCGACTTCGCGCTCGACCCCCGCGCGCTGAACGACACGAACCGCATGCGGCTCCACGTCTTCCCGAATCCCGCCGGCCACGTCCTGCTCGTCGGCCTGCTCGACAACCTCGGCAAGGGCGCCTGCGGCGCGGCCATCCAGTCGCTGAACCTGATGCTCGGCCTGCCCGAGGACGCCGGCCTCCCCGGCTGAGCCGCCCGCGCCGCCCGGCACGCCCCTCGCCACACGGTCCGAGCCGCTGGATCCACGCCCCCCGCCACGCCCGCGCTTCGAGCCCCGGGCTCGGGCCGGCTCGTCCCGGGTCGTCGGCGAGCGCGGCCCGGCCTCCCCGAATCGTCTCCGAAAGATCGCCCCGCTGTGTGAAGCGCTTCACGGTCGGACGGTTTGATCCGGTTCACGCTGATCGTGCATTGAGATCGACAGGGCGCGAAAGACGGGGCGCCCCCGAATCCAGCAGGCAGGAGAGGAACGATGCGGAGCGAGCGGAATCGACGGATGGCGAACGATCTCGAGCGGGACATGCGATGGGTGGCGCGGATCCGGGCCGGCGACGAGTCGGCCTTCGCAGAGATCTACGCGTCGTTCTTCCCGCGCGTCTACGCCTTCGTGCTGAAGCGGGTCGGCAATCCCGCCGAGGCCGAGGACCTGACGCAGGAGACCTTCGTCCAGCTCTACCGCTCGCTCGGCTCGTACGAAGGCCGCTCGAGCCTGTTGACCTGGACCTTCGGCATCGCCCACAACGTCTGCTCGCGCTGGTTCCGCCACTGCTCCCGCTGGATGGTCGGTCCGAAGGACGCGCGCGAGCTCGAGGACGATCCCTTCGACGCCGCGATCGAGGATCGCCTCGACGCGACGCGCGTGCTCGAGCGATGCGACGAGGCGCTCGAGACGTCCCGACGCCCGGCCCACCGCGAGATCTTCCGCCTCCGTTATGCCGAGCGTCAGTCGATCCGCTCGATCGCGAAGCGCGTCGGCAAGTCGAGCGAGGCCGTCAAGGTCAGCCTGCGGCGCAGCCGCAACGTGCTGGCCGAGGCCGTCCCCGAGCTCGAAACCGTCCTCGGCGAGGTCGCTCAGGGCGCCTGATCCGCGCCCCGGCAGGCGCGCGCAACGCCGCCCGACCGGGAACGGAGTCCCGATCAGCATCCCGGACCGTCGAGACGGATCGGCGACCGACACTCCGATCGCGGCAGGTCCGCCTCATCGCCCCAGGGGCGACTGGGTACCCTTGGGCATGGGAGGACTGCTTCCCTCACGGGCCCGACGCCGGATTCGAACGGTGGCTGCGCGGCCGAATGCGAC
>JAWKRW010000015.1:0-63518 GCA_041389445.1 Myxococcota bacterium | reverse complement strand
CGATCCGCAGACTCCCGGGGACGACGGCGACAGCACGACCGCGCCCGCGGGCCGCGACGTGAAGATCCTGCCGGTCCTCCAGGACGGCAGCGGCGAAGGGCCGAGCACCTGCGTCGGACCCTGGCCCGATCCGTCGCCGGCCCCGCCCGGAAGCTGTGGCTTCGATCGCAACGACCCGGTCGCCACGATCCGCGCCGACGCGCTCTCGGTCGAAGGACTCGCCGACGCGCTGGCGGAGGCGCTGCGGGAGATCCCGATCGAGGGCGAGATCACGCTGGTCCCCCATAGCCAGGGCGGATTCCTCGCCCGTGCCCTCCTCCATCGCCACTACGACGACCTGCGCTGGCAGGGTCGCAAGATCTCCCGGGTGATCACCCTCGGCCATCCCTACCTCGGCGTGCTCGCGGACCCCTCGCTCGTGGCGGCGTGGAGCTGTTTCGGTTTTTCCGGGAGCTACAAGAACTGCCAGGTCCCGCGCTGGCTCTGGGGCTGGCAGTCGTCGCTCTCCGGGGATTCGGGATACACGATCGACGACGCCGAGTTTCCCCAGATCCAGTGGAGTGCGATCGCGGGTCACGAGACCGGCGACGATCATGCGAGCACGTTCAACTTTCCCGCGGCCTGCATCGAGGTGTTTGGCGGCGTCGACAACGCTCAGACGGACGGGGACGGGACCGTCCCGATCCAGAGCAGCCTGGGCATCGACGAGCACGACTTCTATCCCTTCGCCGCGCTCGATTTCGATGCCGCGATCCAGACGCCCTGCGGCCATGAACCCTATTGCCAGCTCGAGAATGCAGTGACGTCGCTCGGCGACGGCCTGCTACCGCGGGCCGCCGAGCGCGAATCGCACGGGACGCTGACCTTCGGCGGCAGTCAACAAGTGGCCGTCACCGACCCCATCGCCCTCTCCGCGCTCACCGCGACGAACGCATTCAGCCTCGAAGCCTGGGTCCGACCGGACGATGACGCCCAGAACGTCGTGATCCTGAGCAAGGGCGGCGAGTACCGGCTCGAATACGCCTCCGACCGAAGCTTCCACATCACGCTGAACGGCTTCTGGGGCGGCGATTTCGTGGGCTTCGGAAGCGACATCCCCCTCCGCGCCTGGACCCACGTCGCGGTCACGCATGCGAACGGCGTGTTGCGCGGCTACGTGAACGGAGAGCTCGCGGTCGAGGAGACGGGCGGCCCCCTCGTCGATGACGACCCCGTGCATGAAGAGTTCCGCATCGGCGGGACCGAGGACGGCTCCCTGGCATCGATGGTGGGGAGCATCGACGACGTCCGCGTCTGGACCCGGGCGCTCACGCAGGCCGAAATCCGCATCGGCATGGGCGGCTTCGACGCGCGCAAATTGAATGCGACGGGTCTTCGGGCCTGGTGGAAGTTCGACGAGCCCGAAGGCGACACGCTGATCGATTCGAAGCTCGTCGGAACGACTTTCTTCGATGTGTCGCTGTCGGATTTCCCGTCGGCTCCCTGGCGCTGGGGAGCGGCACGCGAGATCGAGAAGGGCGCGCTCTACTTCGACGGGATCGACGACCGGGTCTTCTTCCAGGACCCCGTGTCGACCGCAGCCCTCACGATGACCGACGGCCTCACGCTCGAGGCCTGGATCCATCCGCGCGACGACGAGCCGGGCGTGATCTTCCAGAAGGCGGGCGAATACCAGTTGATTCGCCGCTTCGACGGCACCCTCGCGTACTCCCTGGCGTCCGCGAGCCCCGGCTACACCGAACGCCTCACCGGCGCGGCGATCCCCTCGCGGACCTGGACCCATGTCGCGCTCACTTTCGGCGGGAGTGCGGCGGCGGTCTTCGTGAATGGCGAGCGGATCTTCATCGAGTCGACGACCGGGCCCCTGGGCGACGTCGATCCGATTCGCAACCAGCTCTCCATCGGCGCCCCGGTGGTCTCCACGTTCCCACCGAGCGCCTTCAACGGCTTGATCGACGAGGTCCGGATCTGGGACCGGGCGCGCTCGATTGCGCAGATCCGCAATGGGCTCTTCCGCGCGATCGATCCGTCCGACCCGACGACCCAGGGGTTGGTCGCCTCCTGGCGCTTCAACGAGCAGGCCACGGAGCTCGTCCTCGACGCCGCGGCGGATCGTCACGGACGTCGCGGTCAGATCTACATCGACCCTGCGGACAACACGGAGAAGCCCGTACGGTCGACCAACCAGACGGTGCCGGAACCGACGCGGGCGCTCGGTATCGCGGCCGGCGGCCTGCTGCTCGCAGCCCGCGCGCGGCGCGCGCGCCGGACGCGCCCCGAGCTCGCGATGCCGCGTCCGCTGCCGGACACGACGACGCGTCCCGGGTCGGTCGGGATCCCCGTCGCAGACCTCTTCGGCATCGGGATGGCCGGCGGGCTCGGCATCGTCGCAGTCCGTGTCGGCCTCGGACTCGCCCGGATCGTGACAATCCGTGTCGCTCGAGAACACTGATTTCCGACCTTGCGAGCGGTTCTCTCGTGACATTCGACTCGAGCCTCGCCCCGCTCGCGACTGTTCCGGCGTGTCGGTTCGTCTTGGACGCGAGCGTCGCGAGCTGGAGCCGCTCCCGCCGACCCCGTTCGGCGCTCTTGCCATGCCGAGCGTTCGCTCCGGAACGTCGACGCGATTCGAGGCCGCCGGCGTCGCGATCGCCCCGATGGTCCGTGCGAATCCGCAAGCGCTTCCATTCCTGCTGGTATCGGAAGACGGTCGGCTCGGGTTGGATTCGGCAGGCGTTGGCGGCCTTCGTATCCCTGGCCCGCCAAGCGGTCCCGGGTTCGGCGAATCGGCGAGGGCGGCCGTATCGTTCCATGGCGTCGTGCCCGAGCCCGGATCGGCGAATCCGATCTCGATCGGCCTGACCTGGCCTTCCCATCGCATCCGCCGCTCGGAAGTCTCGCATCAGGTCGATTGTCGACCCTTGCAGATGCGACTGCGGCACCCGCCCACGAGCCGAGAGGAGCCGCCCATGCGATCGATCCGAGCAGCCGCTCGCCTCGCCCCCCCAACGGGCCAGTCGACGCAACGCTTCCTGGCGCTGGCATGGGAAAAGCCGCTTGAACGGCCTGCGCGCCACGGGGGACCACCGCTGCGTCGACGCCATGGGCGGACCGGAAGGCGATGCGCTCGACGTCGCCGACACTCGCTGCCTCGTCCGAGACGCGCACCCGCTCGGGGAAATTGCGTGAACATACGCAGGGTCGTGACGCCATCGAGCGCGATGCCCGACCCGACCCTGCGCGGCGCGCGATCGCGCATCGCCGGCGGCAGGGCGGCCAGGAGTCAGTGCGCCAGAACGCGTTCGCTTCGACGGTGTGCTCGTCGGCCGACAGGACCTGCGTGCTTCTACGGCGCGACGCCGGAGGGCGTACCGGGTCGACGCAAGCGGAGTCCGGGACGAGGGTCGCCGCCCGCCCCGGGCGCATCGTCCGCTCGCGTGCGATTCGGACCATCGGCGGCTGGGCAGGCTGGGGGGCTCATCGCGCGGGCCAGCTCGGCGGCACGCCCTACACCGGGCGATGTGAGTCGTCGCCCGCGACGGCCCCGCTGGGGCGCGGATTGCGCAGCGTGTGGATGACTTCGGATGTGTCCGTGCGCGACCTGCGAGGAAATCCTCGAAACCCGTCGGATCCGTGCCACTCCACGCGCGACAGGACCACTCCAAACTCATCAGGATTGGAATCCGGGATCGGAGGATGGCGTGAGAGAATCGATGCATCGGAATCGCCGGCCCACGGGCTGGCTCGCGGCAGCGTGTCTGGCGCTCGGGACGCCTGGCTCGGCCCTCGCGCAGCGGGCGGTGCCCGTCGCGGTCCAGGGGACCTCGGATGTCCAGGTCGTGAATGGTTCCCAGCAGGAGGTGCCCGTCGCGGTCTCCCGCGAGGCGCCCATCGCGTTCTCCGGGGAGTGGGCCGCGTCGGGACTCGTCTTTCCCTCGATGATCGCCCACGACATCATCTTCTATGCCGCGAACGACAACGGGAACGCGAACTGCCAGTTCTCGATGAACTTCGTGATCAATCAGATCACCTCCCGTACGATTCGTCGCTTCACGCTCGTCGAGGGCGGTTCGGTCGAGCTCCACTACGAGGCGGGCATCGACACGAGCCATCTGCGCTTCGGAACGATCGGGTCCGCGTGCCTCCGCCACTATGTCGTCATGGGCTTCCCGACGCCATGACCAGACGTCCGGAATCGCGGAGCGGGCGCCCCTCGAGATGCGCCCCGCGCGCGTCGAGCAGGCGCGGCCCGCGCAGGGGAGCGCTGCCGGTTCTGGCCGCCTGGGGTTCGCTGCTCGCCGCCGCTCGGGCCGACGCGCTCACGATCGACTTCGATTCGTTCGCGAGCGGCACGATCGTCGCGTCGATCGACGGCGTCGGATTCTCCAGCAACGTTCCCGGCTATCCGCTGATCGTGACGTCGGGATTCGACACGACCTCGGGCAGCCGATACCTCGGCATCGGGGATGGGGGAATGGAGCAATTCCTGCCCGGGGACGCCGTGACGCTGACGCTTCCGACTCCGGTCCAGAGCCTCTCGGTCGCGTTCGTCTCGACGCCCGCGACCGCGGGCGGCGTCTTCGGCATCCAGACTCCGAGTCTCCGGGTGAGCAGCGGCGCGACCCCGGACCTGGTCCTGGACGACGGGAGCGAGGTCTTCCTCGTGACGCTCACCTCCGCCACGGCGTTCACCAGCGCCGACCTGACGAGCGATTCCGCTGGCCTCTTCGCCTACACCATCGACGACATCGCGGCGCCCGAGCCCGGTCTCCATGCGTTGGCCGCGGGGGCCGTTCTGATCGGAGCGCTCGGGCGAACCCATGGCCGCCGCAAGGCATACCGTCTCTGAGAATGCCAGCGATCGATCCCGGCTCGAACGAGCCGCTTCATTCGATCGAGGATCCGTCGCGACGGCCGTCCCCGGACCATCGACGAACATCGAACGACTTGCGGGAGGACTCGCGTCGACCGACATGGACGCTCGCACGCGGGATTCATCGTCGCCCGCTCGCGCCGTTCGGTGAACGAGATCATGAACCGAGCCGGCTTCGCCCCGTTCGCCAACGCCCACCCCTCACAGCGGTTCTTCCGAGACCTGAACATGCTCCCGACGCAGCCCTTCTTCGAGTGGGATGCGTCGCGCGAGCAGGACGGGAGGGTTGGGTTCGGCCTCGATCCGAGTCACTCGATCATCAAGAAGCTGCGCGCCGCGCGCAGTCGCTTCGGCGCGCTCCGCACGGAGCGATCGAGCGCGTTCAGTGTCCTCCGCCCGCGCGAATCGACCGACGCCTTCGCGCCACACTCGCTGCGGCGCTCGCCGCGCATCCCACGATCAAGCCCTCGATCCCGCCCGGCTCCGGCACCACCCGGAATCCGAGATCCGCGTCCTCGGCCAGCGGATCCTCGTCGAGACCCGAGCTGGCGGCGTCGAGCGCCGCGCTGAGCTCCGCGAACGAGCCGCCCCGGATGCGCCGCTGCGTGCCGGCGATGCTGTCGGTCCACTCCCAGACGTTGCCGCCCTGGTCGAAGGTCCCACTCGGGCTGGCCGCATTCGGGTAGCTGCCGACGTCGATCGTGTCGGCGACGGCGAAGTCACAGTTGGCGGTATCCAGCGCGGCGCTCGGCGCCGTGCAGGTCGTCGCGACCGACGAGCCGGTCGGATAGGCGAAGTAGCCACTCGGCGGCGTCGCGTCGTAGTAGGCGGCCTTGTACCACTCGTCCTCCGAAGGCAGCGCAAACGACGCCGTCGGATCGAGCACGATGTCGTTGGCGAGGATCCCGGCTGGCGTGATCGTGTAGGCCCCGTCCTCGGTGGTTCCCGGCCCCTGCGCACCCTCGGGCTGGCCGTTTTCGAGCCAGTTCGCGAAGCGCATGGCGTCGTAGAGCGAGACGAAGCGCACGGGATGGTTCTCCCGGCCGACGACAGCGGCGTATTGATAGCTGCCCGGGCTGCCCGAGCGGACGAGGCCATAGCGCGGGTCGGTGGTCTCGTTGAAGAGCCCGTTCGGATCGTCGTCGGCGACGGCGTTCAGGAAGGAGACGTAGTCGCGGTTGCGGACCTCGTAGGCGCCGATCTCGAAGACGTAGCCGACGGAACCGAAGCCTGTGACGTCTGCGGCGTTGGCGGGGTCGGGGACGGACGCGAGCGCGGGCGTCACGAGGTAGCGACCCGGATCGAGCGGATCGGTGCCCGTGGCGATCTCGACGCCATCGTCGACCCCGTCCGCATCGGTGTCGGCGAGGGTCGGATCGGTGCCGAAGAGGTTCACCTCGGCACCGTCTGCGACACCATCGTCGTCGCTGTCGGGGTCGAAGACGTCGGAGCCATTGGCGAGCTCGTCGACGTTCGAGAGGCCGTCGTCGTCGGCGTCGAGATCGAAGGCGTAGGCAGCGCCGGTCGGCAGACCGTCTTCGAGGTCCCGATACGCGCCGACGAGCGTGACGTCGGCCGAGACGGCAACGCTGACCCCGAAGTACGCGTTCGGCGCGGCGTTCCCGGCCACGAGCTTCTGCCGCTCGGTCCAGGTCGTGCCGCTTCGGGTGAATACGTAGGCCGAGCCGGAGTACGCGCCGGCATCGGCATCGCCGTACGCACCGACGACGGTCGTGTCGCCCGAGACGGAGACGCTGACACCGAAATAATCAGACGCGGCGGCGTCGCTGGCGACGAGCTTCTGCTGCTCGGTCCAGGTCGTGCCGCTTCGAGTGAATACGTAGGCCGAGCCGGAGTACGCGCCGTCGTCGGCATCGCTGTGCGCACCGACGACCGTCGTGTCGCCCGAGACGGAGACGCTGACACCGAAATAATCGGACGCGGCGGCGTCACTGGCGACGAGCTTCTGCTGCTCGGTCCAGGTCGTGCCGCTTCGGGCGAACACGTAGGCCGAGCCGGAGACCGGGCCGGCGGCGGCGTCCCCGTACGCACCGACGACGGCCGTTCCGCCCGAGACGGAGACGCTCAGGCCGAAATACCTGGACGCGGCGGCGTCGCTGGCGACGAGCTTCTGCTGCTCGGTCCAGACGCCACCGCTGCGAACGAACGCATAGGCCGATCCGGTGTAGACGCCACTGTCCGCATCCCCGTACGCACCGACGACGATCGTGTCGCTCGAGACGGAGACGCTGACACCGAAATAATCGGACGCGGCGGCGTCGCTGGCGACGAGCTTCTGCTGCTCGGTCCAGGTCGTGCCGCTTCGAGTGAATACGTAGGCCGAGCCGGAGAACGCGCCGTCGTCGGCATCGCCGTACGCACCGACGACGGTCGTGTCGCCCGAGACGGAGACGCTGACGCCGAAATAGTCGGACGCGGCGGCGTCGCTGGCGACGAGCTTCTGCTGCTCGGTCCAGCCGGCGCCGCTGCGGACGAATACGTAGGCTGCCCCGGAAAGGGGTCCCCCAGCGCCTTCGTAGGGCGCGCCCACGATCGCCGTATCGCCCGAGATCGAAACGCTGAGGCCGAGCCCGTCGCCCGTCTCCGCGTCGCTGGCCCGCAGTCTCGCCTCGATCGGGTTGTCGAAGGCGGACAGCGGGTCGGTCCCCGATCCCACCTCGATCCCATCGCCGAAGCCGTCGCCGTCGCTGTCGACGACGAGGGGATCGGTCGCGTGGGCATTCACCTCGGCGCCATCCAGCAGTCCATCGCCATCCGAATCCGGGTCGAGCGGATCCGTGCCCGCGAGCTGCTCCGCCAGGTTCGAGAGACCGTCGGTGTCGGCATCACCGGCAGATTCGTCCGGGCCGAGCGGATCGAAGCCGTTCGCGATCTCGAAGCCGTCGAGCAGGCCGTCGTCATCGGTATCCGGATCGACCGGACTCGTCGCGTGGACGTTCACCTCGTCGCCGTCCGACAGACCGTCGGCGTCGGTGTCGGGCTCGAGCGGGTCGGTGCCCCGCAGATTCACCTCGTCGCCGTCCGAGAGACCATCGCCGTCGCTGTCGGCATCGTGCGGGTCGGTGCCGGCTGCCTGCTCCGCGAGGTTGTCGAGACCGTCGAGGTCCGGGTCGTCCGCGGATTCGTCCGTACCGAGGAGGTCGAAGCCGTTCTCGATCTCGAAGCCGTTGAGGAGGCCGTCGTCGTCGACATCGAGGTCGAAGAAGTAGGCTGATCCGGAATTTTGCCCTACGACGTCGTCGCCTCGCGCCCCGACCACGACCGAGTCGTCGAAGACCGAGACATGCTCTCCGAAGAGGTCACTGGCGGCCGCGTCGGCGGCCACGAGCTTCTGATGCTCGTTCCAGGTCGTCCCGCTTCGGGTGAACACGTAGGCCGAGCCGCCGACATCGTTCCCGAACGCCCCGACGACGATCGTTTCGCCGGCGATCGAGACGCCGCGGCCGAAGAGGTCGGACGTGGCGCCGTCGCCGGAGAAGAGCTTCTGCTGCTCGGTCCAGACGGTCCCGCTTCGGGTGAACACGTAGGCCGAGCCGGAGTCCGTGCTGCTGCCATCGGCAAATGGTGCACCGATGACCGCGATGTCCGCCGCGAGCGAGACGCTGTAGCCGAACTGGTCGCTCGCGGCAGCGTCGCTGGCAACGAGCTTCTGCTGCTCGGTCCAGATGGTTCCGCTTCGGGTGAACACGTAGGCCGAGCCCGAGGACGAGCCGCCGTCGTCATCGCCCTGCGCGCCAACGACCGTCGTATCCCCTGCGAGCGAGACGCTGTAGCCGAAAGAATCGACCGCGGCGGCGTCGCTGGCGACGAGCTTCTGCTGCTCGGTCCAGATGGTCCCGCTTCGGGTGAACACGTAGACGGCACCGGCGGACAGGCCGCCGGTCGCGTCGCCGATCGCACCGATCACGGTCGTGTCGCCCGCGACGGAGACGCTGTAGCCGAAGGCGCCTGATGCGGCGGCGTCGCTGGCGACGAGCTTCTGCTGCTCGGTCCAGGTCGTCCCGCTTCGGGTGAACACGTAGGCCGAGCCGGAGTTCGTGCCGGCATCATCGTCCGCGAACGCCCCGACGACGACCGTGTCGCCGGAGATCGAGACGCTGTAGCCGAAATCGTCGCCCGCGGCGGCATCGCTGGCGACGAGCTTCTGTTGCTCGGTCCAGGTCGTCCCGCTTCGGGTGAACACATAGGCCGCACCGGAGTTCGTGCCGCCATCGTCGTCCCCGGATGCCCCGACGACGGTCGTGTCGCCCGAGACGGAGACGCTCGCGCCGAACTCGTCGTTCGGGGCGGCGTCGCTGGCCAGCCCCTTGCTCTCGATCGGATTGTCCGTCGCGGCCAGCGGATCGGTCCCGAAGGTCGCCTCGATCCCGTCGTCGAAGCCGTCCCCGTCGCTGTCCGCCCGATTCGGATCGGTGCCCGCGACGAGCTCGGTGTAGTGGTCGAGGCCGTCGCCGTCGGCGTCGGTGAACGTCAGCTCGACGAGCGCGTAGTGACCCGTGCCGGTTCCGCCCCCCGTGCCACTTCCGAAGTCGACGAGCGGCGAGAAGGCGAGGGGCGCGGGCGCGATACCCGTGATGGCCGGGTCGCAGCCGGTCTCGCCCGGCGTGTCGAGCGTCGCGGACGTCCCGTCGAAGACGAGCTCGTAGGTCCGGTAGGCGTCGTGGCCGTCGCAGCCGAGCGTGTCGCCGTGGAGATCGACCGTCTGGCGCCCCCCGGAGACGCCGAAGCCGAGGATGTGGCGCCGCCCGCCGCCGACACCGGAGCCCACCTGCACGAGCACGCCGACGTCGACCGCATCGGCCGGGTCGGGGGTGAGCACCGTCGCGCGGAGCGTGTAGCCCTGCTGCCAGGCCGTGTTCCAGAGGGCCTCGGTTCCCGGCGTCGGGCGGAAGCTGTACTGGAATTTGTCGTTTCCGGTGTCGACCACCGCCCAGGCGTCCTGGGCGGGCGTTCCGCTGCTCACGGCGCCTAACGCAATGCCGACGGGCGGGGGCGGCGTGCCGCCGTCGTCGAAGCCTTCGGAGATCGGGTCGACGGCGCCCGCGTGGCGTGCGGTGGGGAGCGTCTGGGCTTGGACGAGGGCGGCCGGGGCGGCGAGTCCGACTAGCAGGATCATCGCCAGGAGCAGTCGCCGGGAGCGCGTCATCCGAGATCTCCCTTCTCTTTCCCTTTGGCTTTTCGCTGCGCCAGGCCGGTCGAAGCTCGAGCGGAGATGTCGGGGGGGCGATCGTCGATCGGTTCCCGGCGTTCCAGCGGGACCTCGTCGAGACCCAGTTCGGGTATATCACATCGGTCGAGCGTCGACCGATTCAATTCGGTCCAAACGCCGACCCTCCGTTATGCGCATCCTGTCCCGCCGAGAACGGAGGGCCGAAATCCGATGAGTTGCCGTCTGAATGCGTGCGGGCGGGAAGGCTCGGCCGATCGGTCTAGTCCGACTGGTCTAGTCCGATTCGTCGAGCGCCCCGGACCGGGCCATGTCGACGAAAATGAACCTGGCGGCGGTGAAGCATGGGTCGCTTGAACGTTCCATCCGCGTCATGCGCCGAACGCCGGAAGAGGGGCAGTCGCCTTGCCCTTGGCCGAGGGCGCGACGAGCCGATGGCGCCCGCGTTCGCCGCCTCCGCCTGCCGCTCGCCCTGCCCGGCGTCGACGCGAAGTCCGGCGCGGCGCGCGATGTGGTCGGGCCCTCGCCCGGGCCGCGACGCGACGGCGCGAACCGCCTCGAGACGGACAGGCCCGCGCCCGGCACGGAGGGCGCGTTCGGCAAAGCGACCGCCGACCGCCGCCGGCGCGCGATCTCGGCAGGGTACTGCGGGGGCGACGTGCGCTATGCGTTCCGAACCGGCGCGGCACACGAGCTCCATCACGATCGGGTGGCCGACGGTGACGCCCTCGCCGACGACGAGCCGGCCTGCTCGATGGTCTGGCTGTCCGAAGCCTGGGAGCGCTCGCCGCGGCGAGACGTCCCGAGCCAGAACGAGGAGTCACGATGGAGTCCTGTACGGTCCAGTCCCGGAGCCTGCGCTTCCATTATTGGCAGGCGGGTCGCGGCCGCCCGTTGATCCTGCTGCACGGATTTCCGCAGACGTCCTACGCGTGGCGGCATCAGGTCGAGTCGCTGTCGGATACCTGCGCGGTCTTCGCGCCCGATACCCGCGGCTTCGGCGGAACCGACAAGCCGCGCCACCGCGTGACCCGGAGCCTCCTCGCGCGGGACCTGATCGACTTCATGGATGCCCTCGGCATCGAGCGCGCGAGCCTCGTCGGCCACGACTGGGGCGGCATGATCGCGTTCAAGGCAGCGCTCGATTTTCCGGATCGCTTCGAGCGCGTCGCATGCATCGACACGACCTGTAGCGTCTGGATCCCCTGGGCCCTGAACGGATACTGGTTCAAGGTCGAAGGTCTCGCCGAAGAGTTCTTCCAGGATCACCACCGCGCCTTCATCGACCTGCTCTTCGCCGGTATCCCCGCCGACTACGCGGGCCCGCCAGAGACGCCCTGGCCGAATCGCCTGCCGCCCGGCGCCAATCCGGGCCGACTCTTCGGCAGCGATGCGCTCGAGCAGTACCGGCGCGCCTACGCGGATCCGGACTGTCACTTCCACTGCATCTCGTACTACCGCCACGGCGCGCCCTTCCACCGCCGGCGCGGCGACGCCTTCGAGTTCATGCCGGAATCGGAGATCGCCCGCATGTGGCGCCATCCCGGTGGCATCCAAGCCCACCCCGACCACGGCGAATTCCTGGTCTACGCGCCCGAGGACCTTCATTTGCGTTATGCCGGCCCCGCGCTGCTCGTCTACACGCCGACGGTCGTGCCGGGCCCCTTCCAGCCAGGCGGGAGTCACGCCGATTTCGCCCGCGGCAATCCTGCGGCCGCCGCCTTCGCGACCCACTTCAGCGACCTTCAGACGGTCGGACATCCCGGCTCGCACTTCGTCCCGGAAGAGGAGCCCGAGCTCCTCGAGCGCTGTCTGCGCGCCTGGCTCGCGCGGCCGGACGCTCGCCTCGCGTCGTCGAGATCAACTGGAACGGCTTCATGATTCGCGCCGGAAGGCTCGCCTCACGCATGATCCGGGCGATCCGATGACGATCCCAGGGCGCGCACCTCTCGCGCACGCCGCCCCCGGATCGCCGGAGGTCGCCGAAGCGGGCACGCGAACCCTCTGCTCCTTCGAACCCTTCCTCGCCGGCTTTCAGAAGGCCTGCGGCGGACCGGACCGTGAGCGGGGTCTGCACCCGCTGCGGCGGCAAGGGCCAGATCCGCGGCTCGGGAGGCACCCCGTGCAACTCTGGCCTCGTCCGGGCCCGCTCGAGCGATTCCGTACTGCTCGTCGGACTGCGCATGGCGGTTCCGCTCGCAGCCACGCTGGCGCGCAGGAGGATCCTGGACGCGGGTTCCGCATCGGTCAGGGCGGGCTGCGGGCCTTGCCCGCGTACGCCCGGGCCGACTTCGCCTAGACTGCATCGCGACCGCATCGCGCCCCGTCGTCCCCTCGCATCCGGAGCTCCTCGCGTCGATGTCGCGCCGTCTCCTCGCCGCGGGGCTCAAGCCCGCGTTCAGCCTCGCGCTCCTCGTGCTCCTCCTCGAGCTCGGACTCCGCCTCCTCCCTTCCTCCATCCCGCCCGGTCTCCTCGCGCGTTTCCAGAGCGAGATCCGCGGGCCGATTGCCCGGCAGCGCGGGCTTCCGACCAACGACGACGTGCGGTACCTCGATCGGACCGACGGCGGTCCGCCGCTCCGCCTCTGGAAGCCCGGCGCACGCATCACCATGGCCTACGGCGACGTCGGGTCCGTGCCCACCGTCGAGATGGACGGGATCGGCTTTCCCAACCCGCCCGGCCTCGCCGAGCGCGCGACCTTCGACGTCGTCGCGATCGGCGACAGCTTCACGTTCTGTACGAACGTGACGCCGGTCGAGACCTGGCCCCACCAGCTCGCCGCCATCACCGGCATGAGCGTCCTCAATCTCGGCAAGGGCGCGATCGGTCCCTACGCCTACCTCGAGATCCTCCGCCGCTACGGGCTCGAGAAGCGGCCGCGTATCGTCGTCATGAACGTCTATGAAGGAAACGACCTCCGCGACGCCACCCGCTACCGCCGACATCGCGAGCAGGGCGCCGGAGGCGCCGACGGCGTCTCGCACGAGGCCCCGTCGATCTCGCCCAGACGGAGCTATGCGATCAACCTGATCGGCGCCCTCGCGGAGGTCGTGTTCGAGTCGATCACGCCGCCCGAAGCCGATTTCCGCTATCGCGTGACGCTCGCCGGGGGCCGCTCGCTGCAGATCAACGGCGACAACGCCGACCTCGACGAGGTGGCGACCGCGCGGGCATTGGAGCGCGGCGAGCTGGACCTCGGCGTCTGGGACGGCGCCCTCGCCGCGTTCGTCGCGCTCGCTCGCGAGCACGAATTCCAGGCCGTCGTCACCTACAGCCCTTCCGCCTACAGCGCGTACGAGCGCAGCGTCGTCTTCGAGGATCCGAGCCTCGCTGATCCGATGCGGCGCTTCAGCCACCGACAGCGCGAGTGGCTCACGGAGGCGGCCGAGCGGCACGGCTTCCAATTCCTCGATCTCACGCCGCCGCTCCAGGCGCGGGCAGACCGGAGCGAGACGTCGCTCTACTTCCCGTTGAACCGCCACTACGCGCAGGCGGGACACCGAGCCGTCGCCGAGATCCTCGCCGAGACGCTCAACTCTGGCACAGGCATTGCACCGTAACTGTGCATGAATGCATCCGTGAGAGGCGCGTGCGAGGTCCGTTCCACGCACGCGGTCCCGCCACGCAGTGGGCAAGCACGGGCGTGAAGTCGGAGTGAACAAGACGGGAGAGCGTACATGCTGGGCAAGCGACTGGGATTGGGCTGCGTCGTCCTGCTGGCTCTGGCCGCCACGCCCGCGTGGGCCATCTCGACGTTCGATCAGTTCGACCGCAACCACGACGGGCGGATCACGCGAGACGAGTACGAGAGCCCGCTCCGGTTCGTCGGTCTGTTCGCCCGGCACGATCTCGATCACGACGGCGTCATCGAGCAGAGCGAGTTCGAAGCGATGGGCGTGCCGGGCCGGTACGGCGACTTTGCGACGTGGGATGGCGACGACGACGGTCGCATCACGCCGCGGGAGTTCCTCCATGACGTCCATTCCGCGTTCGACGCCGACGGCAACGGACGCTGGGCCGAATCCGAGTGGAAGGCGGCCCGCGCTGCGGACTGGCTCTAGGAGGGTCGCGCTCGGCGGAACGCCGCCGAGGGGAGGCGCCTGGAGGACGGGCGTCGTTCGACGCGTCGGCGCCGGGCAAAGTCGGCGCCGGGCAAAGTCGGCGCCGGGCAAATCAGGAGGGCAGGTCGAATGGGAATCCGAAGGCGAAGGCGCGTCGCTCCGTGGGCGGGCGCGATCCTGGGCGTATCCCTGGCGACGGCCGCGCTCGCGATTCCCACCTTCGACGCGCTCGACGCGGATGGGAACGGATGGATCTCGAAGGAGGAGTTCTACTCCAACGTCCGCCACTCCGGCATGTATCGGGACTTCGTCTTCGGCTCGAACGCCGAGCGCGTGGGTACCGAGCCGGGCGAGCCCGGCGCCCACCTGCGGGATGGCGACTTCCGGGCCTGGGATGCCAATCGTGATGGCGCCGTCAGCTTCGAGGAGTTCCTGGACACGCTCTACTCCGGCCTGCCGACCGACGACGAGGGCTCAGGCGGGCGGAAGGGCGGTCGAGACGCGCAGGACTGACCGTTCTCCTCCCGACCCGCTCATTCGCCTGCAGAGGAGGGCGTGTCTGCCGTCGCCGGCCCCGCGCGGCCGAGCGCCCGAGTCTTCCGTTCAGCGCTCCGCGGCGATCGTCTCGTCCTGCGCCTCCACGAGACCGACGCTGCGCGCCCGCGCCATCGCCTCGTCGTCGCTCAAGCCTTCGCCTCGGGAGCGGCCCAGGGGCGTGGCGTCGGGGCCGGTGTCGATCGTGACCTCGGCGCTGGTCTGGACGCGGAGCGGTGTGCGATCGGTGGCATCGACCACCAGGATCTTCACCGGAACGCGCTGGGTCACCTTCACCCAGTTGCCGGTGGCGTTCTCCGGCGGCAGCAGGGAGAAGGCCGCTCCGCTCGCCGGATCGATCTCCTCGACGATCCCATGGAAGGTCTCGTCGGGATAGAGGTCCATGTGCAGGGTCGCGACCTGCCCGGGCCGGACACGGGCGAGGTCCGTCTCCTTGAGGTTGGCGAAGACCCAGAAGCGCTGCTGGCAGACCAGGGCGAACTGCGGCTCCTCTGCGCGCACGGTGTCTCCCGGACGGAGCGTGAGGCCGGAGATCCGACCGTCGCAGGCCGCGTCGACGCGGGCATGCTCGAGGTCGAGCCGCGCGCGATCGAGAGCCGCCTGGGCTCGCTGGACGCGGTGGTTCGCCGCGCCGGACGGACCCAGCTCGACCTGGACCTGGTGGCGCCGCGCGCGAGCGAGGCGGAGGTCGGCGCGGGCCCGGTCGAGCCGGGCGCGGGCATCGTCGAGGTCCGAGCGCGACGCGATGCTGCGATCGGCGAGCGAACGCGTGCGGTCGAAGTGGGTCCGGGCGTTCTCGACCTGGACCCGACGGTCGGAGACCTCCGCCTCGGCCGCGGCGACGGCGGCCTGCTCCGCCTCCATGGTCTGATGGGCCAGCGCCCGCTCCGCCCGGGCCTGCTCGACGGCGTACTGGAACGGACGTGGGTCGAGCGCGAAGAGGGTCTGATCCGCGGCCACGGCCTGCTGATCGCTCACGGGCACGGATTCGACCTGCCCGGTCACCTGCGCTGCCACCTGCACCACGTGGGCGTGGACGTACGCGTCGTCGGTGCTGGGATGGTGGAGCGCGTGCTGCCAGTAGAGGAAGCCACCGATCCCCACACCGGCCGCGCCCGCCGCGACGGCGCTCCACTTCAGGATCCGCCGAGCGCCCGGGCGCAGGCGCCGCCAGAAGGCGAGCCGCTCGCGAACGCCGCGTGTACGCTCAGCCATCGGCCGCTCCCGCGGCCGGCGCCGCGCGAGCCGGCTCGCCCCCGTCGTCCGCGTCGCGCTGCTTCCCGACGCCCTTCTCCACGAGCATCAGCAGCGGAAGGCAAACGACCACGCTCCAGCCGAGCAGCCAGTAGGCGTCGAGCAGCCCTTCGAAGCGCGCCTCGCGACCCAGGAGCCGGGCCAGTACGGCGCCCGCCCGCGGATCGTGCAGCCCCAGTCCCAGCGAAGCGAGGGCCTCGCGCAGGGCGGTCGAGAAGGGCGTCAGATGTCCGCCCATCTGGTTCCAGGCCGCCTGGCCCTCCCGGGCCACGATCGCGCTGGAGAGCGCCACGCCGAGGGAGGCGCCGATCGCGCGCCCGAGCTGGCGGACCCCGGCCGCCTCGGCGGACTGCTCCGGCGGCAGGGTCGCAAAGCAGACCGTCGCCAACGGGACGAACACCAGCCCCAGACCGAAGCCCTGGATCACGATCGGCCAGATCACCCACCACGGGTCGATCTCGAGGCTGTAGCGTGTCATGACGAGGGTGCCGATCAGCGTGCAGACGATCCCCGCGACGATCAGGGGCTTCGCACCGATGCGGTTGATCGAGCGACCGGCCAGGAACATCGACACGATCGCCGCGGCGCCCCGAGGCGCCAGGACGAGGCCCGTCGTGAAGGTGGGGTAGTCGAGAAGCGACTCGAGCATCATCGGCTGCAGCGTGAGCACGCCGTACATGCTGAACATGAACACCGCGAAGACGAGCGTGGAGAGCGTGAAGTTCCGATCCCGGAAGACCCGGAGGTCGAAGATCGCGTCCCGCCCCATCTCGAGGTTCCGCAGGATCAGGCAGAGGTAGCCGAACACGCTCAGCGCGGCCGCGACCTGGATGGTGCGCGAGCCGAACCAGCCGTTCTCCTGGCCGCGGTCCAGCACGAGCTGCATGCAGGCCACGGCGACCACCAGGAAGCCGAAGCCGAGCCAGTCGCTGTGGCGCCGCCGGACCTCCGTCCGCGGGACGAAGCGCCAGGTGCCCAGCAGCGCCAGGATTCCCACCGGCAGGTTGATGAAGAAGACCCAGCGCCAGCTGAAGGTCTCGGTCAGGAATCCCCCGAGCGTCGGTCCCAGGATCGGACCCACCATGGCGCCGACCCCGAAGATGGCCATGGCGTGGCCCCGTTCCGCGGGCGGATAGACGTCGACCAGCACCGCCTGGGCGGTCGGAACCAGCCCGGCGCCCGCCACGCCCTGGGCCAGGCGGAAGATCACGATCTCGTCGAGGGAGGCCGCCAGCCCGCAGAGCATCGAGGCCAGGACGAATCCCGCGATGCTGATCAACAGGTAGGTCCGCCGACCGAGGCGGTCGGTCAGGTAGCCGGTCAGCGGCATGAAGATCCCGGACGAGATGAGGTAGCTCGTCAGGACCCACGTGATCTGGTTCGCGTTGGCCTGGAGCTCCCCCTGCATATGGGGCAGCGCCACCACCACGATCGTCGTGTCGAGGATCTGCAGGACGGCCGCCGCCATGACGACGGCGGTGATCCACGGTCGGGTGCGCGAGTCGCGAAGAGCCACGGCCGCGGAGGAGCAAGAACGATGCCCGACGGCAATCGCGTCGACGGGAGCGAGGTCGACCGCGTCGGTAGCTTGTAGAAAGGCGCGGCCCGGGAGGCCCTCACCGTTCGCGCAGAGCGGCGTCGGCGATTGCTCGGCGTCGGCGTCGAGTCAGACCGAGCGGCCGCGTCGGCCTCGTCGGGCGGACCCTGCTCCTCGGGATCGGCCTCGCGGGTCTCTTCTTGGCGCTGGCTGGATCGGAGGGGGCGTCTATGTCGGTTCCGCTCGAACCGCCGCGAGGGACGGGACGTCGGCAGCGCCGCTCGCGGCTTTGGATCGAGCGTCGTCGTGGCCGATCAGGATGCAGCCCTTGAAGCTCGCGCCTTCCTCGACGACGATCCCGGCGGTATGGATCTCGCCCTCGACCCGCGCCGACTTGTGGAGCAGGGTGCGGCGCGTGACGCGGATGTCGCCGACGACCGTGCCGAAGACCTCGATGCTGTCGGCCTCGATCGACGCGTCGATCTGGGCATGCTCGCCGACGATGACCGTCTGGCCGGCGTGGATCTGGCCCTCGACCCTTCCGTCGAGCCGGACGCTCCCCGCGAAGCGGAGCTCTCCGGTCAGGACCGAGCCGGCGTCGAGATAGGTCTCCCCGGCCGTGCTGGCTCGTCCGTCGAACGCGTCGTCGATCGCGACGCGCGCGGGCTTCGAGCGGATTCCGAAGGCCATGCCGTTTCCTCCGCGCGCGCTGCGCGCCGTCCGGGCCCGTCCTTCGACCGAATCGAGCGGACGACGTGTGGCGCGGATCACCGATCGCGTGCGAGGCTCGCCGGACCGCGAAGCCCGCGGCGACGCGGGCGCGCCTCCCGCGTCCGGCTCGGGCAGGCCCGCGGCTCAGAAGGTCGTCCGGGTGACCCCGCCGTCGACGACGATCTCGGCGGCCGTGATGTAGGCCGCGTCGGTCGAGAGGAGGAATCGTGCGGTCCGGGCGATGTCCTCCGGCCGGCCGATCCGCCCGAGCGGAATCCGCGCTTGATAGGTCTTTCGGACCTCGTCGCTGGTGAGCGCGGCCGAGAACATCGGCGTGTCGATGAAGCCGGGACAGATCGCGTTGACGCGGACGCCGCGACCGCCGAGGTGGGCGGCGCTCGAACGCGCCAGCCCGAGCAGGCCCGCCTTGGCGGCGCAGTAGGCGACGATGCCGGCATGGGCGACGATGCCTTCGATCGAGGAGATGAGGACGACGGCCGAGCTCGCGTGGGTCGTGAGATCGGGTACGAGATCGCGGATCAGCAGCGCGCCGGCCCGCAGATGGATGCCGAGCGTGCGATCCCAGGTCGCCTCGGTGACGTGTTCGACGCTGCCGGGTCCCGTGATGCCGGCGCCGTGGACGAGCCCGCCGATGCTGCCCATCGCGGCGCGGCTGCGCGCGATCGCCGGGCCGAAGGCGGCGGGATCGGCGACGTCGATGCCGACGCCGATGCCGGCCACGCCGAATCGCTCGCCGGCCTCGGCGGCCACCGCCTCCGCACCGGCCGCGTCGAGATCCCAGGCCGCGATCGGCCGGCCGGCCTCGGCGAGCGCGAGGACCGTCGCCTTGCCGATGCCGGAGGCGCCTCCGGTGACGATGACGCCGGTCGTCGGTCCGTACGGAATGCTCGCCATGGCCTGCGCTCCCTGTCGTCTTCGCCGAGTCGATCGCGGCCGATCCCGGATCGACTCGATGCAAGCCCGAGCCGGGCAAGCATACGTCGCGCCGCCGCGCCGCTCGATGGCGCCGCGATGCCGCCTTCGGCCGTCGTACTCGAATCGGAGCGGCGGATGGAAGAAAGGAGCGGCTGAGTGAAGCGCGTCATCGTCGTCGGTCTCGTCGTTCTGACGCTCGCGATCGGGTCGCTGCTGCTGCGGCCGGTCCAGGGCTGGCTCGTCGCGGCCTGGCTTCCGGCGTTTCCGCAGTGGTCCGACTCCAGGGCGACGCTCGCCGTCGGCGATCGCGGCGAGATCCACTATCCGACGTCGACCGTGTTCGACCTGGACGTCCTGCTCGGCGGCATGCAGGACGCGATCCCGACGACGGGACTGGGCTACCTCGCCCTTCCGGACGACGCGAGCGATTCCCATCCGGTTCCGGCGATGGTGATCCTTCCCGGCAGCGGCGGCATCCAGCCCGGGCGGGAGGACGGATACGCCGCGCTGCTCGCCGAGCATGGCATCGCCTCCTTCATCGTCGAGTACTACGAACCGCGCGGCATGACGCCCGACTACGCGTACACGCTGCGTGCCGGATCCGTCACCGACTTCGACGTCGTCACGGACGCGTATTCGGCCTTGAAGCTCCTGTCGACCCATCCGGGGATCGATCCGGACCGGATCGGCGTCATGGGCTTCTCGTACGGCGGCATGGCCGTCCGACACGCGATCGACGCTCGCATCCATGAGGCGCTGGCCCCGGCCACGCCCGGCTTCGCGCTGTTCGTCGACTTCTACGGCCCGTGCTTCCAGGACATCGGGACGACCCGAACGAACGGCGCGCCGCTGCTCGCGCTTCGCGGGACGGCGGACGCCTCGAACGATCTCGCCGACTGCGCGCGGCGCGAAGCGGAGCTGCGCGCGATCGGCGTCCCGGTCGAGCGCCATACGTTCGAGGGGGCCGGTCATGCCTGGGAGAACGCCGAGCCGCAGCGCGTCGTCGACAGCCCCTACATCGTGGGATGCGAGATCGAGTACGACGCGCAGGGCTTCGCACGCCTCGACGGAGAGCGGATCACCGAGATCGATCCCGGGACCCCGCGGCGCGAGCGACTGGCCGCGCGCTTCCTCAGCAACAGAATGCTGCAGCCCTGCGTCCGCTGGGGCTACACCGTCGGTCGCAACGAGGAGGCGGCGCAACGAGGCCATGCGGCGTTGCTCGGGTTTCTCGAGCGCCATTTCCGGCTCGTCCCCTAGCGGGGCGGGCGGGTCGCCGACCGCCCCGAGGTGTGTGTTGCTCGCCGAGCGGCGGGCCGATAGCCTGCGCAGCCGAGGGGCGCCCGGCAGCTTCCTGCCGGTCTTGGCCGGTCTTGGCCGTGGTTGCGCGCGCGGTGCTGAAGGCGGCACACGGCGTCCCTCCGCTCCGGCCCGCGCCCGCGTCGGCGGTCAGGTAGGCGGTCCGTTGGAAGGCGGACCGCGAAAGGCAGCCTATTCTTCTCGCGCGTCCCGGCAGTGGGTGCACGCGCGGCGGAATGCGCCGCGACGGACGGGGCTCAATCGTCAGGGATCGTCAGGGTTCAGGGAATGACCCTACGAGCCGGCCGATCGGCAAGGGCCGTCTTCGTTCCAAGCCCCATTGCCATGCATTCGCCTTCCGGTGGAACCGGGGCCGAACGGTTGGAGTCTCATCGCGGCCGTATGACTTCCCTCATCATTCGAACCTTCCTCCTCACCTCATGGCTCTCCCTCGCGTTGGTCGGCTGCGGATCGGGCAGGGCAGAAGATCATGAGCATGAGGAAGGGGAAGCGCAGCACCCGATCGTCGTGACCAGTCCGGCGCGCCGCGACGTTCCCACGAGTCAGGGCTACGTCTGCCAGATCCACTCGCGCCGCCACATCGAGCTCCGCGCGCTCGAACGCGGCTATTTGCAGGAGATCCGCGTCCAGGAAGGCCAGGCGGTCAAGGAAGGGCAGCTGCTCTTCAAGCTCCTTCCCGTCGTCTACAAGGCCCGGATGGAGACGGACCGGGCGAAGCTCCAGCTCGCCGAGATCAATCTCCGCAACACGCGGCAGCTCTTCGAACAGAACGTCGTGTCCGACCAGGAGCTCGCGATGGCCAATGCCGAGCGGGAGCGGGCCCAGGCGGAGTTCGACCTCGCGGCGGCCGAGTACGGCTTCACGAACATCGTCGCGCCCTTCGACGGCATCATCGACCGCCAGTACATGCAGCAGGGAAGCCTCGTCGAAGAGGGCGACATCCTGACGACCGTCTCGGACAACAGCCAGATGTGGGTCTACTTCAACGTCCCCGAGGCGAACTACCTTCGATACAAGTCGCTTCCGCACGCGAACGACCCCGAGAACCCGCAGCAGCTCAAGCTGTCCGGCTCGACGATCGAGCTTCGGCTCGCGAACGGCGAGATCTTCGATCACGACGCCGGCGATACCGTCACGGTCGAGTCCGACTTCGACAACAAGACGGGCAACATCCAGTTCCGAGCCGACTTCCCCAATCCCGACCGGCTGCTCCGCCATGGCCAGACCGGGACCCTCCTGATCAACGAGACGTTGCACGACGGACTCGTGATCCCGCAGCGCGCGACCTTCGAGATCCTCGACCGGCAGTACGTCTACGTCGTCGGGGACGACGACGTCGCGCATCAGCGCGAGATCAAGGTCGCGCACGAGCTCGAGGACATCTTCGTCGTCGGCAGCGGCCTCGAAGAGGGCGACCGATTCGTCCTCGAAGGGGTCCGGCAGGTCCACGAAGGCGAGCACCTCGAGTTCGAGGTGCGCAGCCCCGAGGTCGCCCTCTCCAACATGAAATGGCACGCGGAGTAGGAACGCAGGAACTCTCGTGAGCGCCAGGACAACCACAGGCTGACATGTTCACGAGAATCCTCTACCGGCCGGCCCTCGCGCTCGTCCTCTCCATCATCGTCGTGTTCATGGGAACGCTCGGGATCACGAGCCTCCCGATCGCGCAGTTCCCCGACGTCGCGCCCCCGACCGTCTACGTCTCCATCGCGTATCCCGGCGCGAGCGCGAACGTCCTGGTCGACTCCGTCCTGATCCCGCTCGAACAGTCGATCAACGGCGTCCAGAACATGCGGTACATGGTCTCCGACGCGACGAGCGCCGGGGAAGCCACGATCCGGATCTTCTTCGAGCCGGGCACCGATCCGAACATCAACGTCGTCAACGTGCAGAACCGGGTCAACATCATGTTGAGCCGGCTCCCACCCCTCGTCGTCCGTGAGGGCATCCTGGTCAGCCAGGTCGTGCCCAGCATGTTGATGTACTTGAACATCTACAGCACGGATCCGGACACGGATCAGAAGGACCTCTTCAACTACGCGAACGTCTACGTCATGCCCGTGCTGAAGCGCATCCCGGGCATGGGCATCCCGCGCAACCTCGGCAATCGAACCTTCGCGATGCGCGTCTGGCTCAATCCCGAGCGCATGCGCGCGTACGAAGTCTCCGTCGAAGACGTGATGGAGGCGCTCGCGGAGCAGAGCATCATCGGCTCGCCCGGCCGCCTCGGTCAGGCGACCGGCATGACCTCGCAGTCGAAGGAGTACGTGCTGACCTACATCGGTCGGTACACCGAGCCCGATCAGTACGCGAACATCATCCTGAAGGCCCTGCCGAACGGCGAGATCCTCCGCTTGAAGGACGTCTGCGTCCCGCCCGGCGACCAGGGCGAGATCCCGACCTGGCAGGCGCACGCGACGACCGGCGATGCGGCGTCGGGCGAGTCCCCGGCCGGCGGGGCGCAGGGGGAGGGCGGGGCGCACGCCGCGGGACAGGGGCCGCGGCCCCCCCAGCAGCATTCGGGCATCGAGCTCGGCTCGGAATTCTTCGACATCTACTCGGACGTCGACGGCCACCCCGCGGCGTCGATGGTCCTGAAGCAGGCCCCGGGCTCCAATGCCGCCGAGATCATCGAGGAGGTCAAGGCGACGCTCGACGAGCTCGAGGAGTCGTTCCCGCCCGGGATGCACTACGAGATCGCGTACGACGTCTCGCGGTTCGTGGATGCGTCGATCGAGCAGGTGCTCCACACGCTGCTCGAAGCGTTCATCCTGGTCTCGCTCGTCGTCTACATGTTCCTCGGCGACCTGCGCTCGACGCTCATCCCGACCCTGGCGGTTCCGGTCTCGCTGATCGGCAGCTTCTTCGTCCTCTCGTTGATGGGCTTCTCGATCAACCTCATCACCCTCTTCGCGATGGTGCTGGCCATCGGCGTCGTCGTCGACGACGCCATCGTCGTCGTCGAGGCGGTCCACGCCAAGATGGCGGAGACCGGCTACGCGCCGTACCGCGCGACCATGGAGGTCCTCCAGGAGATCAGCGGCGCGATCATCGCGATCACGCTCGTGATGACCGCGGTGTTCGTCCCGGTGACCTTCGTCCCGGGCGCCGTCGGCGTCTTCTATCGCCAGTTCGGCGTGACGATGGCCTCGACGATCATCCTGTCCGGCCTCGTCGCGTTGACGCTGACCCCCGTGCTCTGCGCGATGATCCTGAAGCCGCACACGCACGCGCACGGGGACGAGCACGCGCAGGGGCACGAGCAGGAGAAGGAGAGCCGGTGGGCGCGGCTCCGCGGGCTCGGGCGGGGGCAGCTCGTCCTCCTCGCGCTCCTCGGGGCGCCGCTCCTGGCGGGGCTCGTCTACGTGGCCTACTGGCTCTGGGGACCGATCGGCTTCCTGCTCCTCGGCGTCCCGTTCGTGCAGGAGCCCTTCAGCCGCGGCGTCGACCGCGTCACGAACTTCTATGCGGGCCGGGTACTCAGCCCGATCGTCGTTCGGCGCGCCGTGACGATCGGTATCGTCGGTGCGTTCGCGCTCGGCATCGTCGTGACGAGCGAGGTCCTGCCGAGCGGCTTCATTCCCGGCGAAGACCAGGGGACCATCTACGCGGTGCTCCAGACGCCGCCCGGCTCGACCCTCGAATACACGAACGACAAGTCGCAGGAGCTCGAGCGGATCGCCAAGACGATCGACGGCGTCACCTCGGTCACCTCGGTCGCCGGCTACGAGGTGCTCACGGAGGGCCGAGGCTCGAACGCGGGTACCGCCATCATCAACCTGCGCGACTGGTCCGAGCGGAAGCTCACCGCGCCTCAGATCATCGAGGAGCTCGAGGAGCGGACGCGGGAGATGACCGACGTCAAGCTCGAGTTCTTCGAGCCCCCCGCGATCCCGGGCTTCGGCGCGGCGGGCGGCATCTCCTTGCGTCTCCTCGACGAGACCCAGTCGAGCACGGCCGACTACCAGCGGCTCGGACAGATCACCGACGATTTCATGGCGGCCCTCTCGGCGCGTCCGGAAGTGGCCAGCCTGTTCACGTTCTACGCCTCCGACTACCCGCAGTACGAGCTCGTCATCGACAACGACGTGGCCATGCAGAAGGGCGTGTCGATCGAGACCGCGCTCACGAACCTGAACATCCTGATCGGCAGCACGTACGAGCAGGGCTTCGTCCGCTTCAACCAGTTCTACAAGGTCTACGTCCAGGCGTGGCCCCAGTTCCGGCGGATGCCGAACGATCTCGACAATCTGTTCGTCCAGAACGAGGACGGAGAGATGGTCCCGTACTCGTCCTTCATGTCGATCAAGAAGCAGCAGGGCCTGAACGAGATCACGCGGTACAACCTGTACCCGTCGGCCGCGATCCAGCTCGTTCCGGCGCGCGGCTACTCGACCGGCCAGGCGATCGACGCGGTCCGCGAGGTCGCCGCGGCGAAGCTTCCCCGCGGCTACGACCTCGGGTGGGAAGGGCTCTCGTGGGACGAGTCGCGCAAGGGCAATGCGGCGCTCTCGATCTTCCTCGTCGTCGTCGTCTTCGTCTATCTCGTCCTCGTCGCGCAGTACGAGAGCTTCCTCCTTCCCCTCGCCGTGATCGCGTCGTTGCCGATCGGCATCTTCGGCTCGTTCCTGTTCCTGCAAGCCGCCGGGCTCGCCAACGACGTCTGGGCGCAGCTCGGTCTGATCATGCTCGTCGGCCTGCTCGGGAAGAACGCGATCCTGATCGTCGAGTTCGCCGTGCAGCGCCGGCGCGAGGGCGCGTCGCTCAAGGACGCCGCGATCGAGGGCGGCCGGCTGCGCTTCCGGCCCATCCAGATGACGTCGTTCGCCTTCGTCGCCGGCCTCATTCCGCTGGTCGTCGCCAAGGGCGCCGGCGCCATCGGCAACCGGACGATCGGCATCACCGGCGTCGGCGGCATGCTCTTCGGTACGCTGATCGGCGTCATCGCGATCCCCGGTCTCTACTACCTCTTCGCCCGCTGGTCGGACGGGAAGAAGCTCCTCCGCGACGAGACGGATCTTCCCCTCAGCGAGGACCCGGAGCGCATCGCGTACGAAGAAGCGGAGCCGATCGACGACGGGGAGCCCACGGCGTACGACCTGTCGGGCGGCGAGGCGTCCCGGCCCGTCGACGAGGGATCCGAGCCCGAGACCTGACGATCGGCGTGGAGGATCCACGATGAGACGGCCGACGCGAATGCGAGCGCGCGCGATCGCGGCGGCCCTCGGGCTCGCGATCGTCCTTCCGTCGTCCGACGCCGGTGTCGCCCGCGCCGAGGCCTTCAGCGTCGTCCCCCTCGTCCGCGACGCCTTCGACGCCACCGTCACCCCCGTCGTCGACGCCGCCCTGGTCGACCCGCGCGGCTTCGCGAGCGCGCCGGCCGGTGCGCTCTGCGTCGCGAACCATGGGAGCGGGGTCGCCACCTTCTATACCGTGACTCCGACCGACCAGACGGCGAAGGCCGCGCTCACGATCTCGCTGCCGGGCGACGGTCGCGCGACCTCCGTCGCCTGGTCTTCCGACGCTTCCGCCTTCGGAGGCGATGCGTTCCTCTTCGCCGAGGAGGACGGGACCATCTCGGGCTGGCGGTCGGCGCTCGGCGCCTCGGCGGAGCGCCTGGTCTTTGCGGACCCGCGAGACCACGACCTGGGCATGGCCATCGGCGTCATCGGGGCGAGCGCCTATCTGTATGTCGCCAACTTCGCCAGCGGCGGCATCGACGTCTACCGCGGCAGTGTCGCGGCGCCCTTTCTCGTGGGAAGCTTCGTCGATCCCGTGCTGCCCGCCGGATATGCGCCCTCCAACGTCCAGAATCTGGGGGGCACGTTGTACGTGACGTACGCCGAGGTCGGTCTGGATGGCCAACCGGTGGCCGGTGCCGGCAAGGGCATCGTCGACGCCTTCGACCTCCAGGGAAACTTTCTCGCGCGCATCGCGTCCGGGGGCGGGCTGGACGCACCATGGGGCCTCGCGATCGCGCCAGCCTCATTCGGGGCGCTCGCGGGAAGTCTCCTGGTCGCCAATTTCGGAGACGGCCAGATCCACGCCTACGACATCGCGACGCATGCCGCTCTCGGGACGCTTTCCGCAGCCGACGCGAATCCGATCGTGATCGACGGGCTCCATGCCCTCGCGCCGGGCCATGGCGGTTTGGGAGGCGATCCCGCTGCGCTCTACTTCACGGCCGGCCCCGATGCGGGCGCCCATGGCGTGCTCGGCGTCATCCGTCCCGTCCCCGAGCCCGCCGCCGGTTTCCTCCTCGCCTCCGGGCTGATCGGGCTCGCCGGCGCGCGTCGAAGCCGGCCTGGCCGGCCGCGTGTCGAGTGGACGGAGGCGGCCGGCATCCCGCTGGGATCAGCCCGCCGATGCGCGCGGCGCATCTCGACGTCGTCGCCCCGCCAGCGGCAGGAGCGCGAGTCCGCCCGCGAGGACTCCGACCAGCATGCCCGGCTCCGGGACCTCGACTGCGATGGCCCCCCGTCGCGAGTCGTATTCCCACGAGACGGTCGTCGTCCCGACGCCGACGCCATGCACGTGTCCGCTCATGTCGACCGTCGCGATGGAGGGATCGGCGCTGGTCCAGATCAGCGCGGGCGCGTCCATGTTGATGCCGCCCACGACGACCGGCGTGTCCGCGATGGTGCCGGCTCCGCTCGCGCCGTTCCCGAGCTGGCCGAACTCGCCGAACCCCCAGCACCGCAGGCGCCCGCCGATCGAGATCGCGCACGTATGCGAGCGACCCGCGTCGACCGCGACGACGCCCGAGAGGCCGGAGACGACGACCGGCGCCGAGATGTTGAATCGGAATCCGTTGCCGAGCTGGCCGAGATCGCCGCGTCCCCAGCAGTTCACGCCCCCGCTCGAGAGCGTCACACAGCTGTGGAAACCCCCGCTGCTCACGCCGGTCGCGCTCGCGAGGCCCGTGACGACGACCGGCAGGGCCGAGCCCGTCGTGGTCGAGTTGCCCAGCTGTCCCTCGACGTTGCGGCCCCAGCAGCGCACCGTTCCGCCGAGCAGGCGCGCACAGCTGTGCGAATTGCCGACGCCGATCGAGGTGGCGGTCGTGATGCCCGCGACGGTCACCGGCGCGGAGGAGTTCGCGAAGCTGCCGTTGCCGAGCTGTCCTTCGTCTCCGCGTCCCCAGCACTGCACGATTCCGGAGGAGAGCAGGGCGCAGGTGTGGTTGAGACCGGCGGAGATCCGGGTCGCCGTCGTGATCCCGGCGACGGTCTTCGGGAACGAGCTATGGGCGGGGTCGCTGTTGCCGAGCGCGCCGTAGTCGTTGCTCCCCCAACACTGCACGCTGCCGTCCTGCAGCACGATGCAGCTGTGATAGGCGCCCGAGGCGACCTTCGCAGCGGATGACACGTGGTAGACGTCTCCGGGGATCGCGAGCCCGGGAACGTCGGTCGAGATCCGATTGATCCCGAGCTGGACGAGGTTGTTGCGACCCCAGCACTTCGCCCGGCCGCTCTGCAGGGCGGCGCAGCTGTGATCGAAGCCGAGCCCGAGACTGACGGCGTTCTCCGCGGCGGAGCCCACGGTATTGTCGAGGCGGACGACCGACTGCGGCACCGCGGAGTCCGCGACGTCGTCGTCGCCCAGCTGGCCGTAGAACCCGTAGCCCCAGCAGTCGACGGTTCCGGTCGGCGTGATCGCACAGGTGTGGTTGCCGCCGGCATCGACGGCCAGGACCGGGCCGCTGACCGTGAGCGGGACGCCCGAGCGCTGATCGGCGCCGCCGGCCGTGCCCAGGCCGAGCTGGCCTCCGTCATTCAGCCCCCAGCAGCCGACATGGCCATCGGCGAGCAGCGCGCAGGTCTGCTCGAAGCCCGCGGCGACCGCGATGGCCGTGGACATCCCGACGACGGCCACCGGCGACGGGAACGTCCCGACGGTCGTCCCATTGCCGATCTGGCCGTTCGCGTTTCGACCCCAGCACTTCGCGCCCCCGTTCTCGAGCACCGCGCAGCCGTGCGAGCTGCCGAGTCCGAGCGCGACGACACGCTCGCTGCCGATCGCGACGTCCACCGGTACGGGCGAGCTGGCGAAGCCGCCGTCGCCGAGCTGACCCTCGAGGCCGCGCCCCCAGCACCGCAGGGCGCCACCCGCGACGATCGCGCAGCCGTGGTCGAAGCCAGCGTCGATCGCGACGGCGTCCTCGATGTCGGAGACGGCCACGGGCGTCGGCGAGCCCGCGAGGCCGCCGTGGCCGAGCTGGCCCGACGCCCCGGCGCCCCAGCACTGCACACCGCCCGTCGAGAGGAGCGCGCAGCTGTGATTGCCGCCGGTGGCGATCCCGACCGCCGTGTCGATCCCGCTCACGAGCACGGGGCTCGACGAGCCGACGAAGCTCCCGTCGCCGAGCTGCCCCGCGCCGTTGGCCCCCCAGCAGGCCACGCCGCCGTTCGTCAGAACCGCGCAGGCATGCGCGAATCCGGCGTCGATCTCCGTCGCCGCGACGCCAGCCACCGTCACGGGCAGCGGGGAAGGGGTCTTCGTCCCATTGCCCAGCTGGCCCGCGTCGTTGCGTCCCCAGCATTGGACCGTCGCGTCGGCCCGCAGCGCGCAGCTCGAGTCCCCGCCCGCGGCGAGGGCGGTCGCGTCTTCGAGGCCCGCCACGGTCACCGGAACGGCGGAATCGACGCTGCTCCCGTTGCCGAGCTGACCGGATCCGCCGCGCCCCCAGCAGCGGACTTCGCCGTCCGCCGCGAGCGTGCAGGCGTGATTGCCGCCGGCGGCGAGGGTCGCATGGCTCAATCGCCGCGTGGTGCCGTCGGTGAAGTGGCCCGTCGTCGTCAGTGGATGGGTGGATCCGAGCGGCAGGAAGAGGTCGCCCGGCGTCACGCTCCCGAATCGGAGATCCGCCGCGCGCGCGGCGGATCCCGCGAACGCGAGCATCCCGAGCGTCAGAATCGCCGCGAAGATCCCCAGTCGACGTGCCATGGCCCTTGCCTCCCTGGATGCGGCGCCATGGCTCGGAGACGATGGATCGCCCGAGGTCGCCGGATCCGCTCCGACCGTTCGATGACCTGCGCTTCAGGCAGGACGAACAGGGAGTCGGGGGCGGGCGGGATTTCCGTCCATTTCGCCGCGCGTCCGCTTCCAGGGGTCGGGTCAGGGCTCGTGTCCGAGCCCGAGGCGTCCCTTCATCGATGGGTCGGATGCCCTCCGCTCGACCTTCCGAGATGGACCGGGCCGTGGTACCCCGTACGACGACGCCGGAGCCCAGGCCAATGCGATCGGGGACGCGCCCGAGGAGACAGCGTGCACGACGTCCTGACCCACGCGGTTTCGGTCTTCATGGCGTTCCTCGCCATCATGAACCCGCTCGCCAACGCGCCGATCTTCTTCTCGATCACCGCAGACGCTTCGCCCGACGTCCGGCGCCAGATCGCGCGCAAGGCGCTCGTCATCGCGTTCTTGGTCGTGGTCGCGTTCGCCGCGCTCGGCAAGCTGATCTTCGAGGCCTTCGGGCTGACGATCCCCGCCCTGCGGCTCGCCGGCGGGATCATCATCTTCCTGATCGGGCTGCGCATGCTCCAGGGACAGAGCATGGCGCCGAGCCACGCCCGGGCCGCCGACAGTCAGCGCTCGCTCGAGGCCGAGCTCGAGATCGCGGTGAGTCCGCTCGCCGTTCCGATGCTGGCGGGACCGGGCAACATCGTCACGGCGATGAACTTCGCGGCGGCGGGCGGCATCCGCGAGTTCGTCGTGACGACGGGCGCGTTCTTCGTTCTCTGCGTGATGAGCTACGTCGCCTTCGTATCGGGCGAGCGGCTGGTGCGATACCTCGGTCCCTCGGGCATCACGGCGCTGGCGCGCATCATGGGCCTGCTGCTCGCCGTCATCGGCATGCAGATGGCTCTCGAGGGCCTGCGCGGGTCCGTGGCGCCGCTGCTGACGGATTGATCGCGGTCCGCCGGGCATCCGGAGGGCGTCGATGGCTCGGTGCTCGGCTCGCCGGGAAGGCGATTCCGGCGGTCGGCGATCGACCCGACCGCGCAGATCGACCCGATGGGTCTTCCAATTCGCCGGCGTCGACCCGCTGCGGGACACGGAGACGTTCGTCGTCGCCCTTCCCGCGCCGGACGTTCCGTTGCTCTGCGCATCGATCGCGCGGGCTCGCTCCTCGTTCGACATCGAGGGGGGCGGCGTCGCGCGATCGAAGGCGAAGGGCGTCCGCAACTCATGGGGACCTCGAAACGGCCTGGAAGCTCGTGCTCCGGGCACTCGTCTCCGAACCGTCTGCCGGGCTGAAGTCGCCCGTCGTGAAGGTCCTGGACTGACACCACGGCGCGATCGCCTCCAGGTCCATTCAGATCCGACTCTTCGACTCGATCGCGAAATCGGGCGGCGGGCGGGGCGGCGCGCGGCGTGCGAGCGCGGCGTCGATCGCGGGGGCCAGCCGCGCGCGCTTCGCCTCGATCCGCGCGGGCTCCGACGCTCGGAACTCGGGCATCACCTCCGCCGCGAAGAGCGCGAGCGATTCGCAGATGTCGGCATGCGCGAGTCGGCCGCCCTGGATCAGGAACATGACCTGATCCACGCCGGCGTCGGCGTAGGCCCGCATGAGCCGGCGGATCTGGTCCGGCGTTCCGACCGCCCCCCGATGCGACTCGATCCCGGCCCGCTTCATCTCGTCGCCGACGAGCGGACGGGTCGAGAGGAAGAGGCTGCGGCCCGCGTCGGGCTTCTCGTGCTCCGACGCGAAGGCCTGCCAGAGATCGGTCGCGCCCGGTCGGTGGACGCCGGCCGCATAGTAGTGGAGCCCGGCGTAGCGGAAGAAGTCGAACCCCTCGAGGCCGAGGTCGATCGCGGTCGACTCGTCCGCATGACACAGGAAGGGAGCCACCACGCCGAAGTTCGGATGGACGGCGAACCCGATCGGGACGCACGCATCGGACTGGATCGTCGCATAGTAGTCGTCGACCCAGACCTTCGCCTCTTCGGGCGAGACGAAGTTGAACGACAGGACCCCGAGGCCGCGTCGGGCCGCGAGCTGGATCGATTCCTCGCGCGTGCACGCCATCCAGAGCGGCGGATGCGGACGTTGCCTCGGCTTCGGGACGACGTTGCGGGGCGGGAGGTCGAGGAATCGACCGCGAAACCCGGCGAAGGGCTCCTCGTTGAACATGCAGGCGATGGCCTCGATCGCCTCCGCCCATTGATCGCGCTTCTCGCCGCGTTCGACGCCGAAGGCGTCGAGCTCGACGTTGGACGTCGACTCGCCCGTTCCGAACTCGACCCGCCCGTCCGAGAGGAGGTCGAGCGTCGCGATGCGCTCCGCGACGCGAAACGGATGGTTGATCGACGGGGGAAGCTGGACGACGCCATGCCCCAGCCGGATCCGCGACGTGCGTTGACTCGCCGCGCCCAGGAAGACCTCGGGCGCCGCCGAGTGGGAGTACTCCTCGAGGAAATGATGCTCGACGACCCAGACGGCATCGAAGCCCAGTCGATCGGCGAGCTCGACCTGGTCGAGCGACTCCCGGAGCATCCGGCGCTCGTCGGTCGCGGACCAGGGCCGTGGCAGGTTCTGCTCGATGAAGATTCCGAATTGCATGGCGCCTCCCCGAGCGGAGCCTAGGGCAGGGATCCGATGGGCCGCGATCGGGCTTCGTGACGGCGCCCGTCCGTCGCGTGACCCGCCTGGATCCCCGCGACGGCGTCGTTACCCTCCGCGGGGATGCGCCGAACCGCTCGCGATCCCCGCGGCGGCGCGTCCGGCCCCGTCGGGCGAATCGACCAGGGAGGCGTGAGATGCAGCGATTCCCGTTCGGCATTCCCAACAGCTGGTACCTGGTCGCCTACTCGGACGAGCTGGGGCGGGACGAGCTGCGGGGTTTGAACTATCTCGGTCGCGACCTGATCGCCTTCCGCGACGCCAGCGGGGCCGTCTGCGTGCTGGACGGATTCTGTCCCCACCTCGGCGCGAGCCTCGCCGTCGGCGGGACCTGCGAAGCCGGCACCGTCCGCTGTCCGTTCCACGGCTGGCGTTTCGACGGAACGGGGCGCTGCCTCGAGATCCCCTACGCCCGGCGCATTCCGCCGGCCGCCAGGCTCGCGCGACATCCGGTTCTCGAGCGCAACGGGATGATCTTCCTCTGGAACGGCGAGCCCGGCGCCGAGCCCTTCTTCGACATTCCGCCGATACCCGAGTGGGGCGATCCGGCATACACGCCTTCATGGATGCGCTTCGAGTGGACGGTGAAGACGCATCCGCAGGAGATCTCGGAAAACGGGATCGACGGGCCGCACTTCCAGTTCGTCCATCGGATGGATCCCGTCGCGCAGTACGACGTGCGCTTCGACGGACCCGCCTACTACTGGAGCATCGGCGTCAGCAAGGCGTTCACGACGATGCGCGACTACGAGGACGGCTTCACGATGACGGGCGAGAACTGGGGGCTCGGCTATTCGCTCATCCGCCAACGAGGCCGTTTCGAGACGATCGTGATCACGAGCTTCACCGCCGTCGATCGCGAGACGACGTGCATCAAGATGGGCGTCCTCGCGCGACGCGCGCCCAGGGGCGATGCGACGGCCGAGGCCGAGCTCGAGGGCTACATGAAGGAGCATGCGGTCGTCGCGACCCAGGACTTCGCGATCTGGGAGAACAAGCGGTACGAGGCCAATCCGACGTTGTGCGAGTCGGACGGACCGATCGCGGAGCATCGCCGTTGGGCGCGCCAGTTCTACGTGGACGCGGCGGCGCGATAGGCCGTTCGAAGCGGGCAACGCCGGTCGACGGAGGAGCGGAATGCGCTCGCGATGGATTCCGTCGGGGCGTCCCGACTCCGACCCGCGTGGCGCGATCTTGCTCAGCGGGCGGGCTTGACGAAGCGAAGGACGACGCGGTCGCTCCGCCCGCGGCGGCTTCCGGCGGCGCTGGGCGACGCATTCCAGTCCCGCGCGTCGTCGGGCCGGCGGAGCAGCGAGAGCTCCGCGTCGAGCCGGAAGCCAGCCGACCGGATCTCTTCGACGAGCAGCGAGCGGTCGATCCGATGCAGCGTGGCCGCATCCGCTTCTCCGCGGCCGTCCTGGGCGAGATGGTCGATGACGCCGTACACGCCGCCCGGCCGGAGGGCCTCGAAGACGGCGCGGTTCATGGCGACGCGGTCCGTTCCCTGCCAGAGCGCATCGTGGTAGGCGAGCACGAAGACGACGGCATCGAGCTCGCGGGCCGAGTCCGGAAGCGGGTCGTCGAGCTCCCGTTCGACGGCGATCACGTTCGCGAGCTCGGCGCCTGCGAGGCGCTTCGCGAGGGGTTCCCGAGCGAACCGGTCGAGCACGAACCGATTGTTCTGCGCATAGACCACACCCGTCGGTCCGACCGCGCGGGCCAGCAGCTCCGTGGTGTATCCGGTTCCCGCGAAGAGCTCGGCCACCCGTTGTCCACGATCGATGCCGAAGAAGGTGAAGACCTCGGCGGGGCGCCGACCCGCGTCGAGGGCCCGGTCCGCGGGCGAGCGGTCGCTCGCCGCGAGGACGTCGCGCCAGCGCGCGCTCGGCTCGACATCGGCGAGGACCACCGGCGAGGTCGGTTCGGTCCGGGGGCCGGCGTCGCCCACCGTGACGGCGCTCGAGGGCGACCCGGACGCGGGGGGAGCCGCGTTCCGACAGGCGAGGAGCGGCGAGCCGAGCGCGGCGACGAGGCTCGCAAGGAGCGGCCCGACGCGAGTCCAGCGCGTGGCCGTCGTCCGGGCGCACGCCGGCGTGCGCTTCGACCTCATCGGCGACCCGGGCGACGCCGTCGCCCCGTTCTCCGTCGTGTCGCGACGAGCCCGAAGGCTCCGATCGCGAGTCCGGCCCCGGCGCCGGTCCCGACGCCTGCCTCCGGCACGAAGATGACGACGGAGGTCTCCTCCGACAGCGTGGGTCCCGCGTCCCGCATCCGGTAGCGGAAGCGATCCGCACCCGCGAAGCCCGGGTCGGGCACGTAGCTGAAGCTCCCATCCGTCGCGGCGGACACCGTGCCGTGCGCGGGGACCCTGACCGTCACCACGCGCAGGTCGTCGCCGTCGGGATCGAAGTCGTTCCCGAGCACGCCGGGCGCGGCGACGGCGAGCGTCTCGTCGACGGGCGTTCCGTAGGCGTCGCGCACGCCGAGGGGCGGGCGATTCGGGTCCGGACGCACCTCGATCGTCACCGGCGCCAGCTCGGTCAGCGTCCCTGTCGCGTTGCGTGCCCGGTACTCGAACGCGTCGCTCCCTGCGAAACCGGGATCGGGGACGTAGGCGAACTCGCCGGTCGCGAAGACGTCGAGGTCACCGTTCGCCGGCAGTTGTACCAACGCGACGGAAAGGCTCGCGCCACCCGGATCGACGTCGTTCGCGAGCAGGCCCGGGGCGGGTACGGAGAGCGCGCCGTCCTGCGCGACGGCATAGCGGTCCTCGACGGCGACGGGCCCGCGCGCGTTCGCCGACACGACCTCGATGAAGACGCGTCCCGTCGACGAGAGGGCGTCGGCGTCGTCCCGCGCGATGTACGGAAAGGAGTCCCGGCCGACGAACCCGGCGGGTGGCGTGTAGTCGAAGGCGCCACTGGCCGAGATGGAAGCGAGGCTGCCGTACACCGGCGTCGACTGGCTCGCGAGCGTGATCGGGTCTCCGTCGGGGTCGGCGTCGTTGCCGAGGAGCCCGGGCGCATCGACGACCAGCAGCCTGTCCTGCAGCCCGACGTGGTAGTCCACGACCGTCGTCGGTGGCGCCGCCGAGGCCACCCGCGGCCCGGCGCACGCGATCACGGCGAGCAGCGATGCCCGAACCGCGAGCGGCGCCCATCGCGAAGGGGCCCGAGGCGTGGTCATCGCTCGATGCACCATACCCGCGCGCCGGTCGTCGAGCAGCCAGCGACCTGGATCAGCCACGGTCCGACCTCCTGGAGCGCCGGATTCTCCTCCAGCGAGATGTAGGTGCCGTTCCCCGTGGAGGCGCTCCAGTCCGAGCAGTTGCCCAGCGAGCTATCCATGTATGCCCAGCCCTGCAGGCCCGGTCTCGGGGGGCCGGTTCCAGCGTTGTCCGTGAAGCCGCGATCGACGTCGTATCGGAGGGCGCTCGGATCGTGGAGCTCCCAGACCGAGGCGACGCCGAAGCCCGGGTCGCAGACGGTTCCGGCGCTGCCACCGCCGACGATCGCGAGCGAGAGGTAGTACCGTCGCCGGCCCGCCTCCGCGCAGCTGCCGTCGGAGCAGACGTTGCCGCCCGTGTCGCGTCCGCCCACGATGTCGCGTCCGCCGAACGTGACGATCGCGTTTCGGACGGACAGGTTTCCCTGGATCAGACTCTGCCGGGCGTTGTTGAAGACGGTGGCGGACGTGTTCTCGTCGACGAAGATGCCCGTTCCGCCGTTCGTGATCGCCTGGGAGTCGATCACGCTGCTGTGGGCGCCCACCTCGATGCCGATCCCGCCGTTGCTCTGCGCGGTGACGCCGAAGACGTAGTCGCGGTTCTGCAGGAAGAGGCCGTGGTCGCCCATGCCGACGACGCGACCGTTCCGGACGCCGACCTCCGTCGTGCCGGCGTCGGCCGCGATCCCGTGACCCGTTCCGATGGGCGCGCAGCTGCCGGTGAAGGTGCTGCAGACCGTGGGGCCGAGGATCGCGAAGCCGTTCAGATCGATGGTGCTGCGGTCGGCGTTCGGCCCGAGCTGGATGGCGGTCGTATTCGCGTCGGGGACGGTGAGGTTGCTCGTCAGGCGGTAGCTCCCCGACGTCGTGAGCGTCACGGGAAACCCCGCCGCGTCCCCCGGAACGCAGCCGGTCGCGACGCAGGCCTGGTGGATCTCGAGCACGCCGTCCGAGGCGAGCGCGAGATGCGAAGCCATCGAGAGCAGCAGCGCCGCGGGGAGGAGGCGGGGAACCCTTCGAAGGCCGGCGTTCGACGTCATGCTCGCGCTCCTCGATCCATCGCCCTCGACCACCTTACCATCGACGCGATCGTGTGTGCGCGGGAAGATGCACGGGCTCCCGCTCTGGCCGAGCGCGCGAGGGGCGAACGCGTGCGCGGGCCCGACCTCGACCGGCGCGATTTCCGATCGATCCTGTCGCGTCGTTCCCGCCTTCATCGCTCGCGCGAGACGAGCGGCCGGCACGCGTCGGAGAGCCGGTCGGTGGTGCCTACGGGCTCCACCCGCGCGGGGGAGCGGCCCGCAGAGCCGCCGGGCGCTCGCCGATCTCGTCGTGGGGGATCGCGATGGCCGTGACTTCTTCGTGCGTCGCCTCTCCGGGGGCGTCGCCACGCTCGTGGCCGCGTTCGTTCGCCGGACCGTCGAGGTCGGTCCCGGGGTCCGTCGGTCGACGCAAGTCCCGGCGAGACCTCCTGCGCGCCGGGGTCCTCGACCCCGCGCTTCGAGCGGGATCGAGGTCTTGATGCCATCGCCGTCCGTCGAGCGGATCGAGCGGCCCCGACGAGCGTCGGCCGCCGCCCGATCCAGCGCTCGCTCAGCGCGCGCTCGAGATGAACGTCGACGACGTGAAGCCTGCATCCACGCGGGTCGGGAAGTCGTCCTGGCAGTCGAGCTCGCCGCGGATCTCGCAGTCGCCGCCGTTCTCGTCGTGCTCGCTGCAGCCGAAGTAGATCCGGCCGCCGGCGCCATCGTCCTCGATGATCGCTTCCCCGCTCGCGAGCGCGCTCGAGCCGACCCAGCAGTTTCCGTCGGCGACCCGGTCCGAAGCGCGGACGACGCGCACGGATTGGGTCGCGATGGCGGCGACCTGCGTCGAGCTCACCGGTCCGTACTCGAGATTGCAGGCCGCAGCGACGCGCACGCGGGTCGTTCCGGACGGACATTGCGTCGAGCCGCTGCAGCCCCGGTCGCTTCCGGAGACGCTGCACGAGAAAGGAATCCGGCGGATCGCGCAGCCGCTCAGCCCCGGGCTTTCGAGCTCGACCTCGCCATCGTGGCAACGAAGCACCTGGTCGCTGCAGCTCGGTCCGGTCGAGCTCATGGCGAGGCGCGTCGTCTCGCCGTCGCGGAGGAACTGCCCGTAGGCCGAGTCGACGGAGCAGCCGGCGGGACGCTCCTCGTGGATCTGGACCGTCTCGTTGTAGGCGACGTAGTTCGGCACGTTGACGTCATGCCACTTCGTGACCACCGACTGAGCGACCGAGCGCTTGTAGAACTGGTTCTGCAGGACGACGTTGTGGGTCGCGAAGCTCCGGTCGTCCGTCCCGCTTCCGCCGGCGAAGTCCGAGTCGTCGCCGCAGTAGTCGCGGCTCTGGCCGTCCCGGGAGCCCAGGACGACGGCGGCTTCGGAGCCGTCGTACCGGTCGTAGTAGAAGACGTTGTTGATGATGCGGTTGTGGCTCGGCGTCGTGAACCGGACGACCGCGTCTTCGCCGCAGTTGCGATAGAGCTCGATGCCGCCGTGATCGAGCGCGGAGAACCAGTTGTCGACGAACTCGTTGTGGTCCGAGCCATCGATGGCGACGACCTCCCGGGGCTTCTTGCCGCGATCGGTCTGCGTGTGGAACTGATTGCCCCGGATGTGATTGCGCGAGGACTCCGCATCGAGGTAGAGCGCCACGCCCTGGGCCTCGCCCAGGAACCAGGAATCGACGACGGTCGTCTCGGTCACGCCGGGACCGATGTAGAGCGGCGTCGTCTTCTGCGCGCGGAACGTGACGCGCTCGAAGCGGATGCCGCGGGGCGCGTGGGACCGGAGCGTCGAGACGTAGCCGGGCTGTCGCGAGAGCGATCGCAGTCGGGCGAGCTCGGACGCGTCCCAGAAGTTGAGGGGCCAGATGCGGGCCGAGCCGACGATCTCGCAGTCGCGGATCGTGATGTTCTGGGGCCGGGCGACCCAGCTCGCCGGACCTGTGCCGCCGTCGAGCGTGGATCGGATCTCCACGATGTTGGTTCCGCGGTCGCCCGCGTCGTAGAGGTAGCGGCCGGGACCACCGTCGATCGCCGCGCCGTGGCAGTCGACGGTCACGCCCTGGGTCGAGCCGGAGAACACGAGGCGCTTGGTGATGCGCTCGGGGGGCGCGATCGAGAAGGAGCAGTCGACTTCGATCGCGTCGTTTCCGGGGCCGGCCTCCTCGAGGATGCGGGCCCGCGTCGCGTCGTCGCAGGGCGGCGCGGGCGCGATCGAGAGCTCGAAGTCCGACAGGGACGCGTCCGTGAGGACGGTCGACGTCCAGGTCGTGGTCGAGGAGGGGGTGGAGGAGGGGGTCGAAGAGGTCGTCGGCGTCGCCGTCACGATGTTCGTCGAGATCGACGTCGTCTGCAGGCGGGACTGGGCATTCGAGGGCGGGGCGATCAGCAGCAGGGCCAGGCTCGCGAGGGTGAAGACGAGGCGATCGGCTCGCCGGATGACGGGATGGATCGACATGAGGATGACCTCCTTTTCGACGGAGCCGGTCGTCGCGGCTCGATCGGGGGTCGGTCGAGGGCGGGGAATTCGTCCGGGGGCTCGGCCATCCTCGTATGCCCCGAGGGCATGCGAGATTTTTCTTGACCCGGAAAATGTCTGCATTTAGGGTGATTCGACACCAGGCTCTGGGGCCAGGGGCGGATCGTGCGATCCGTCCTGCTCCCGATGGCGGATCGACACCGGGAGGCACGGGCCTCGCGGCAAGGCGACCGCTCGGGGATCGGACCCAGTCCGTCTACTCGTCAGCTCGAGTCGCATCAGGAAACCGAACATGCAGAATCCGAAGCGAAAGGGAACGCGTCTTGGCGGCGCGCTCATCGTCGCGCTCCTCGCCGGGGCGGGGGTGGGTCAGGCCGCGACGCGCAACATGACCGGATCGCTGGGCATCGAGAATCCCTCGACCCAGGCGCCGTTCTACTTCGAGAGCGGTCCGACCGTCCTCGGCAAGGGACAGGGCGCGTATCCGCCGACGGACGGGTTCAAGACGGTCGAGGTGGCCGGGACGACGGCCGGGACCTTCGTTGGTCGCACGGTCACGCTCGCGGCCAACAAGATGGACTTCGGCGGATCCGGCTTCCGCGACTTCACCGCGTTCCCGAACGTCGGCAACACGTTCCGGACCAACATGGACGAGCAGCAGGCGGCGACCTTCATGGACGGCGGCGGCGCGCTGGGGCTCTGCCCCGGGCCCGGCTGCTTCGGCGACGGCACGGGCACGGCCATCAGCTGGTGCCCGCCGCTCAACCACAATCCCGCGAACCCCGCGCCGGGTACGGTCGGCAACCAGATCGGCAACTGGAACTGCACGAGCTACGGCGCCCCGGGCGCGAACAATCGCCGCGGCATCGTCCGCATCAGCAATGCGCCCGGCGCGAGCCACTTCGGCGGAACGCTCGACCTGCTGCGCAACTACCGTCTGACCGTCTGGCGCGTCCCGGTCCAGCCCTCGACGCCGATGGCGAACGATGCCCAGGCGATCCGCGACTGGGGCTCGGCCATGGGCCTTCCGTGGTCGGGCGGCCAGGACAACTTCGTGTACAAGTCGATCCCGGGCTTCCCCGGTCCGCGCGTCTTCGCCCGCCTGAACAACCGCGGCGCCGTCGAAGCGACCTTCGGCTGCGCGAACGGCGTCGGAACCGTCGGCCAGGTCTATACGGGCATTCCGGGCCCGAACGATCCCATCAATCCCATCGTGGGCCCGGGAAGCAACTGCGGGACGAACACGCAGGGCGCCCCGCCCGGCCAGGGCTGGGGCTTCCGCATGACGACGGGCACGATCTCGGGCTCGGACGACTTCCCGTTCTCGAACGAGACGACCGCCCTCGGAACGCCCTTCAACCCGCACCGCGAGTTCCTGACCGCCGCCCAGGGCTTCTTCTTCACCCGCATGGGCGAGGACTCGGTCTCGGGCACGGTCCGCAACCTCGTCCTGCTCGGCGGATCGATCACGGTCGATCCCGCGAGCGGCAACGTCTACAACCGCATCGCGAGCCTGCGCATGCGCCTGCAGGTTCCCGAGCCTTCGAGCGCGGCGATGCTGCTGGCTGGCGCGGGCGTGCTCGTCGGGCTCGCTCGCCGACGGCGATAGCGGCGGGCTTTCCCGCCTGATCTCGGCCGGGGCGCCGGGCGAACGTTCGCGTTCGTCCGACCGCCCCGGCCGAACGCGCGCGACGGGCGATCGGAGTCGTCCCGCTGCGTCGCCCCGTTCAGCGTCCGTCCGTATCGTCGACGTCCGCCTGCCCCGAGAGCCCGCGTCGCACGATCGACCAGATCATGCCGGTCGTCAGGACGCCCGCGAGCGCGATCATCGAGACGTAGGTGATCACGCGAGGGTTGTCCTTCTGGATGACCTGGTAGTCGATGCCGATCCAGATGAGCGTTCCGAAGAGCGCCGCGGCCAGCGCGAAGCCGAAGACCCCGAGCGAGCGCGTCGCCGCGCGCAGGAAGACGGTCCACCCGATCAAGAGAACGACGCCCGCGAAGGCCTTCACGGCGTCGAACTCGGGCAGCTGGGGCACGACCCAGTGGTAGTAGGAGCGGCCCTCGGGATTGTACGTCGCTGCGACGAGCACGATCGCTCCCAGGAATCTCGCGGCGACGCCGCCCGCACTGAGCCCGTTCATCGGTCCGGTCCTCCTCGAAGGATGGATCTCTGGTCACGCCGCCGATCGGCGTGCGCTCCTCCAGTCGCTCCGCGCATCGAGCGAGACGCGTGGTCAGGGATTCGACGCGGGGGGCGCATCGAGGGGAGAGGACTCCGCCCAGGGCGTGAAGCCCATGGGACCGGTCTCCCGGTAGGCACGCACCATGTCTTCGAACGACGCGACATTCGCCTCGTATCCGGTCGACGATCGAGCGCTGATGGCGAAGACGAGATCGTAGTCTGGCTCCTCGCCGTAGGCGACGCGTTCCCAGGTCCCCTTCGCGGTCGGAAAGAACGTCAACGAGACGAGGGCGCGACCGTCTCCGGTCGTGACCGGTGGGGCATCCGCGATGACGAGTAACGGATGCTCTGGTCGCGGTCCTGCTGCCAGCCCGCGATCGGATCGAGCTTCGGCCACCAGAAGAAGCAGAGGCCCGCATCACAAGCCCTTGCGAGCCGCTCCATCTCGGCGGATGCCGAGGTGCCGGCGCAGATCATCGCCAGGGCAAGCCAGGCCGGGAAACGCATGGGGCGCCGATCGGGTGGACGTCCGACCCGCTTGCATGGCGCCCGTTCGGGCATGCCGACTCGACGGCGGGTCCACCCGCGCTCCGAGGTCTTCGAGGCGTGGCTCCACGCGCGCGGCCGCGGGTCAGTCCGTCGCTGGCTTCGCGCCGATCTCCAGCAGCTCGACGTCGAACGCGATCGCTGCGCCGGGCTTGATTCGGGGCGGCGCGCCGCGGTCGCCGTAGGCGGTGCTCGCGGGGCAGACGAGGCGGGCCTTGCCGCCGACCTTCATCTTCTGCACGCCTTCGGTCCAGCACGGGATGACACCCTTCAGCGGGAACTCGGCCGGCGATCCGCGCTCGACGGAGCTGTCGAACACGGTCCCGTCGCGCAGCGTGCCGTGGTAGTGGACCTTGACGATGTCGTCGGGCGTCGGCGAGGCGCCCGTTCCGGGCGTGATCTCGCGGTAGACGAGGCCCGACTCGAGCTTTTCGGCGCCCGGCTCGGCCGCGGCCGCGGCCACGAAGGCCTCCGCGGCCGCCGCCTCCTCCGTCGCCGCCGCCGCGACGCGCGCCCGGCCCAGCTCCTGGATCTTCGGCATCTGCGCTTCGAGCTCGACCTGCGGCGGTCGACCCAGCGCGCCGTCCTTCATGCCCCGGGCGAGGAGGTCGAGCTCGGACTCGTCGAGGCGGAAGGGCTCGATCTCGCGCGCGAGCGCGAGCCCGAGCGCATAGACCGTCTTCTGGTCGTCGCTCGTGAGCTCCGCGGTGGCGGCGCCCGCGCCCCCCTCCGTCTGCTGTTGACATGCGAGCACGCTGAGGAGAGCAGCCGTCACGAACACGAAACGCTGGACGCGGCGCATCATCGAAGTCCTTCCATGGAGGGGGTTCGCTGGCATGGGTCGCATGCTCGAACAAAGCGGGTTGAAGGGGTGAAAGCGGAACCGACCGCGCCTCGCGGATGGCCGGCGGATTGCCGGGGGAGAGCGGGAGGGCCTCGACCGCCGGGGGCACGAGCGCGGCGGATTCTTCCGGTTCCCGGCCCTTCCCGCAACGGGGGGCAATCGGCCGCGATCGCGCCTGGCTCAGGCGCGCTTCCCCGTCTCCCCGTCGCGCTCGTCCCGCACGATCTTGGTCGCCATCGCGATCATCGAGGCCAGGTCCGAGAGGTTCGCGGGGACGACGAGCGTGTTCGCTTCCTTGGCGAGCCTTCCGAACTGGGCGACGTACTGCTCGGCGATCCGCAGCTGCATCGCCTCGGGCCCGCCGGCGCTCGCGACCGCGTCGGCGACGCGGCGAAGGCCCTCGGCGGTCGCCGTCGCGACGGCCTCGATCGCCGCGGCCTCGCCCTCCGCTTCGTTGATCTGCTGCTGGCGCTTCGCCTCGGACTCCTTGATGACCTTCTGCTTCTCGCCCTCCGCCCGGTTGATGTTCGCGTCGCGGACGCCTTCGGACTCGAGGATGACGGCCCGCTTCTCGCGCTCCGCGCGCATCTGCTTCTCCATCGCCTCGATCACGTCCGGCGGCGGATTGATGTTGCGGATCTCGTAGCGGAGGATCTTGACACCCCAGGCGTCGCTCGCGAGATCGACCTCGCGCACGACGTTGCCGTTGATCAGCGCCCGTTCCTCGAACGTCCGGTCGAGATCGATCTTGCCGATCTCGCTGCGCAGCGTCGTCTGGGCCAGCTGCGTGATCGAGAAGACATGGTCGTGGATGCCATAGGACGCGCGCTCGGGATCGAGGATCTGCATGTAGAGCACCCCGTCGACGCCGACCTGGACGTTGTCCTTCGTGATGCAGATCTGCTCGGGAATGTCGATCGCCAGCTCCTTCAGCGAATGGCGATAGGCGATGCGCTCGATGAAGGGGATCAGGATGTGGAATCCCGCTCGCAGGGTCCGGCTGTACTTGCCGAGGTTCTCGACGACGTAGGCCTGCTGCTGGGGGACGATCGTCGCCGTCTTGGCGAGCGTGACGATCGCGAGGACGACGAGGCCGATGATCGCGAAGGTGAAGATCTCCACGCATTCCTCCCTGGGTCGGTCCGTCCGGTGACGGATCAGTCCGCGTTGCGGCCGGGCCGATCGGATCGGACGTCGAGCACGAGTCCCTGCCGGCGCTCCACTCGGCAGGCGGCACCGGCGGGAATCGCGGTGGGGCCCTGATTGCGACCCGTCCAGCGAGCGCCGCGCAGCATCACGCCGCCCGACGCGCCGGGGACGATCTCGTCGATCGCGGTCGCCATCTCGCCGACGACGCCTTCCCCGATCCCGCCCTCGGCGCCGGGCCGCAGTCGGGCATAGACGCGCTGGCGGAAGACCACGAGCGAGACGAGCGAGAGGCCCGCGAATGCGAGCCATTGCAGCCATGCCGGCAGCCCGATGCCAGCGGCGAGCACGAGCCCGACGGCGAGCGCCGACACGCCGAGGAAGACCAGATAGAACTCGAGGTCGACGATCGTGATCTCGGCGACGAGCAGCAACGCGCCGACCGTGATCCATCCCCACCAGGGCATGCGAGGTCCTCTCGGAAGCGATCCGTCGAGGGGGCAGCCGCAGCTTAACACAGCCGAGCGGTCCGCAGGACTCGCCGCATCCGGTCGGCGGCTGCGACTCGACCGGTCTGCTCGCCTCAGCCCCCGCCGCCCGCCGCCCGCCGCCCGTCGCGCGGAGGAAGAGAGGAAGAGAGGAAGAGAGGAAGAACAGCAGCAGCAGGACGCTCGACGCCGCGTGGAGCGCGGCGCTCGTGGCGGCCATGGGACCCGCAGCCACGCCGTGGAGCTCGACGTCGAGCATGTGGGCGAGCCAGGAGAGGCGGTTCCCGTTGGCGGCATGGCTCGTCGCGAAGGCCCGTCGGATCGCGGCCGGCGTCAGGCCGCCGGTCACGTGTGGATGGCCGGCGACGTAGACGCGGTCGTCGAAGTCGACGAGGTCGTGGCCGAGCACGGGCGCACGGACGAGTCCGACCCGCGCCCCGAGCACGGCCGCGGCGCGGGCGGGTCGAGCGCGTTCCGCGGGGGGCCATGCGAGTCCATCTCATCAGGAGAGGAGGTCGCTTCGCCCGGCATGGCCGACGAGGCTTCGGTCGGGCGAACGACGACCGATGGGCGGGTAGAGTGCTTCGCGCGGGCCGCCTGGGAATGCCCGACGCTTCTGCTAGGAACCCCTGCTCGGCGACCGCGACGGGGGATCGGCCGATGCTCGAGATCTTCATCGATGGTGACGCCTGTCCCGTGAAGGACGAGGTCTACGCGGTCGCCGCGCGTCTCGGGCTCGCGGTCGTCGTCGTCGCCAACCAGCGGATCCAGGTTCCCCGGGATCTCGGCATCGAGATGGTCGTCGTCGCCGAAGGGCCCGACGCCGCCGACGACTGGATCGCCGCGGAGATCCGCCCCGGCGACATCGTCGTCACCGCCGACCTGCCGCTCGCCGCGCGCTGCCTCGCCGTCGGCGCCCATGCGCTCGGGACGAATGGCCGGGAGCTCACGCCGGACTCGATCGGCGGCGCCCTCGCGACGCGGGACCTGAAGGCGGATCTGCGCCAGGCGGGATTCGTCGGGGGCGGGCCGCCGCCGATGGGGCCTCGCGACCGCTCCCGCTTCTCGAACGAGCTCGATCGCATCGCCCAGCGCGCGCTGCGCGCCGAGCGGGAGCGATCCGGTCGGCGCTAGGCGCGCTCAAGCCGCGTCCGCGCACGGCTCGGCCGCAGCCCCTTGGGCCAAAGGCGCGGGGACGCGCACGGACCAGAGCGCGAGCAAGCTGAGCGCCACGAGTCCCAGAAAGACGCCGAAGGCGATCCGGTAGCTCCCGGTCACGTCGAAGATCCAGCCCGCGAAGGGCGTGCCCACGGCGATCAGCGGCGTCATCAACAGCGTCTTCAGGCCCATCATCGAGCCGAAGGCAGCGGGTCCGAAGGCCCGGGCGAGGAGGGCGGCCGAGAGCGGCAGGTTTCCGCCGATCCCGAGGCCGAGCACGGCCGTGATGCCTTCGAGGGCGAGGCTCGTCGGGAGGAGCAGCATGCCGAGGAGGGCCGCGATCTCGAAGGCGATGGCGACGGCGTAGGCCGTTCGCTCGCCGGCCCGATCCGCGAGTCGGCCGAACACGATCTTCCCGAAGGCCGCGACCGTCGCCATGATCGCGAGCAGTCGCGAGGCTCGGAGCGGCTCGACGCCGGCGTCCGTCGCCATGGCGACGAGATGGGTCACGATGACGCTCGAGAGCATGAACCCGACGCCGGTGACGAACGCGATCAGCCAGAGGTTCCGCTCGCGCAGCGGCGAGCCTTCGCCGGCGGGCTCGGAGGGCGGGGCCACGGCGGAGGCACGCGCGGGGGCCGAAGTGGAGGCCGCGGCGAAGGTCGTCGCTCCGGTCGCGGGCGCGGCGCCGTCCGGCGCGAGCCCGCGATCCGCCGGGCGGCCGACGATCAGCCAGGCGAGCACGGGCACGAGCGCCAGCACCGCGAGCCCGAAGCCGAGATAGACGCTGCGCCAGCCGTGGAGGCCGAAGAGCGAGACCGTGAGCGGCGCCATGATCATGCCGCCCATCGACGCACCGATCTGCGAGACGCCGAGCGCCGTCGCGCGCGACCGCGCGAACCAGTTGACGACCAGCGTCGACGCCCCGACGCCGCTCAGGGTGCCGGCCGCGTAGGCCATCAGGACGGGATAGACCACGTAGAGCTGCCAGAGCGCGGTCGCCTGGGAGATCGCGCAGAAGCCCAGGCCCGCGGCCAGGGCGCCGGCCGGGATCAGCAGGCGCAGGTGACCGCTGCCCGCGAGCCTGCCGACGACGGGGGCCATCGCGGCGCCGGCCCACGGCATCACGAAGTGGATGCCGGAGACGCCGAGCCGGCCGGCGTCGAACTCGGCCGTCCACTCCTTGAGCGCGATGCCGAAGGTATAGAAGATGACGCCGGCCGAGACGAACTGGGTGATGAACGCGACCCCGACCATGATCCAGCCGTAGAACACGCGAGCCTCCCCGGGACGAGTCCGATCGATCGTTCTGCTAGTCGGGCGAATACCAGATGGGCGAAGAATAGGCGCGGTCCTGGACGACCCGCGGCAGGTCCGCGGGCAGCTCGGCGCCGAGTCGGACGCGATCGTAGGTCGTCCAGCGCGGAGTCGGAATCTCGAGGACCCGGACGTACCAGAAGGCGGGCAGCTTGGGGTCGAAGTCGGGATCCTCCCAGAAAGCGCCGAGCTCGGCCGCCCCGATCGTGTTGAGATAGGTCGCGTGCTCGACGTCGACGGTCGAGCCGACGGATCTCGGCCGACCCCGGGCGTCCCGACGATCGCGTCCGCCGAGGGCCACGTCGTAGACGCGCTCCTGCGGCTCGCCCTTCGCGTCGAGCCAGCCCTTCACGATCTGGATGCGATCCAGATGCGCGCCGAGGGGATCCTTGAGGGCATGGACGAGGAAGCGGGGCCTGCCGCGCTCGGGTCGCCCGGCCAGGTCCCCGCCCATCGGGATGCCCCTGCGGTAGCCGAGCCGGACCGCGTCGGGCCGGTGGGCGTCGGCGGGCTCGAACGTCCACCCGCCGAAGAAGCGCAGCGTGATGCGCGGACCGGTGGTCGCGTAGACCTCCCTGCGGCGGAGCGCGTCGAAGATCGAGGCGCGGGTGTTCTCGCGGGCCCAGACGCCGGCGTAGCCCGACGCGGCGAAGTCCCAGTTCATGACGCGGATGCCCGTCTGCGGATCGTCGTAGACGGGCGCTTCGAATCGCCGCGGCCCCGGCTCCATCGACGCCATCTTGCCCCAGAAGTTGTTCTCGTCCGCGGTGGCGAGGGAGGTATGCGAGTCGGTCGAGCCGATCAGGCCGAGCTTGAAGGGATTGACGCCGAGGCGCGTCTGTTCGGCGAGGCCGCGCTTCAGTGCGGCGCGGACGTACTCGGACGGCAGCATGTCGGGGGTCTTGGGCAGCGGGGGCGTCGCGAGGTTGCCGAAGTCCCAGGTCTCGAAGTCGGCGAAGGCGTCGTCCGGCGAGAGCAGCGGATGCGTCTCGCTGTCGCCCTTGATCTGCGTCACCTCGACGAGCGGCTCGTGACGCAAGCGCCGCTCGGCGTAGGCGCGATCGAAGGGCACCCCTTCCGAGTCGCGCAGCGCGAACATCAGGCCGTTGCTCGCGTTCGGGTTGTGGGGGATCGCGAAGATGCGCCCGCCGGTTCGGCGCTCGTAGTCCTCGAGGTATGTCCAGAGGTCCTCGGGTCGCTCGCTGTCGAAGGAGGAGATCGGGACCCGCTGCTGCGCCCGATCGGCGCCATCGCGGTAGACCACGACGCGATGCAGGTTGTCGCCCCGCGGCATCGACGTCCACTCGAAGCCGATCAGGGCGGTGAAGCGGCCGGGCTCGTCGTAGCGATCGGCGAGGGCGGTGGTCTCGGCCCAGAGGCTCTGGGCGATGCGCGGATCGTCGATCAGGGGCTTGCGCTCGCGCTTCGAGCGGGAAAGCGCGCGGAGCGTCTCGCGTCCGTGGGCACCGTCGCGCTGGAGGCTCTCGTAGAGGCGCTGCCCCGCCGGATCGGCGAGCACCAGCGGATCGCCGTCGCGCAGTCGGGGCAGCAGACCGAGATACTCCGCGTGATCCGCCACGACGAGGAAGTCGAGCGGGACCTCGAGCCGCGCGACGAGACCGAGGCTCGCGCGGACCGGCTCGCCCCGCGCGAAGCGGTAGGCGTCGGCGGGCGAGAGGCGGGCGTTGCCCATGGCGTTGGCGTCCATGCTGAAGGCGGTGTGGACGTGGGTGTCGCCCCAGAAGACCTGCGTGGGGAAGTCGTCCGCGAGGGCCGGCGAGTAGGCGGGCGCGCCGGTCGAGGTCGATCCGGGGGCGCGGGCGTCGACGGCGGGGTCGTCGGTTGCGCGCGCGGAGAACGCCAGCGCCGCGAACGACAACGCAAAGAGCGGGGCGAGGAGGAGGGGGCGGGCGCTGGGCATCGAGACGGGCTTCCGATCGACAGGGGTTCGCGATTCCGGGCGCGGCCGCGAGGATCGAGCGCTGCCGATCCGATCCCGACGGCCCGCCACGACTCTACGCACGTGTGCGCCGGGTCGCTATGGCCGATGAATCGGTGCGAGCGCGCCGTCGTGGCGCGTCCGTATGGTGCTTCCGACGGAGCGGCGACCCGCGTACGGACTCGGGCATTCGAAATGCACGGGCCGCACGGAGGCGTCTCCGTGCGGCCCCGAGGTCGATCGTTTCGGCGTACCGCGGCCTCGAGCGGATCACTCGAGGCCGCGACGCGCTCAGCGGAAGAGGCTCGACGCGCTGCTGAAGGTGCTGGTGGCCTTCGTGGTGGTGGTGGTGCTGCTGCTGGTGGTGGTGGTCGTCGTCGTCGTCGTCGGGCTCGTCGTGTCGGTCTTCGTCGTCAGGGTCCCCGTCGTCGCGTCGAGGCCGAGGGTCGTGGCGCCGGGTTCGACCGTCGTCGTACCGCTTCCCGAGCCCGATCCGCCCGATCCGGCGTCGCCGGTGCCCGCGTCGAGGACGCCGAGCGTGAGGTCGACCGCGACGTCGGTCAGGCCCGTGTCCGGCTCGCTCGACCCGCCGTCGTCCGAGCCGGCGTCGAGCAAGCCGTTCGAGAGGTCGACGGAGGTCGTCGCGATCAGGCAATCGATGGGGCTCGTGCAGGGATCGACCTCGATCCAGACCGGGTTGCTGTACGCCATCCGGCTGACGCACTGCGGCAGCGGCGAGTCCGGCAGCGGCGCGTAGGCGCAGAAGCCGTTCGAGTCGGGCGCCGGCAGGTTGCGCACCTCGGCGCGCACGAAGAGGCGATCGGGTCGGGCCGCCTTCTGGAACTCGCGGCGGAGGCAGGTCGGCGGCGGCTCGTCGATGATGCCGTTGATCAGGTCGTCGAGGGTCTTGTTGAGCGGCTTGCGCAGGTAGACGACGGTGTCCGTCGTGCCCGTCGTCGTGCCGCCGTCCGAGACGCGCGTTGCCGCGCTCGCGTCGAGGGTCGAGCTCGTCGCGAGGCGCAGCGAGGTCGTGCCGAGCAGGCTCGTGCCGGTCTTGCTGGAGGTCGTGCTCGTCGAGGTCTGCTTCGCCTGGGTCGTCTCCGACAGGACGCAGACGCCCTGGCCGACCGGGTAGAGCGCCGGATCGATGCGGACCACGCGCTGGCCGCCGTAGGCCTCGGCCGGGGTCGGTGCGATGAAGAGCGGGTTCGCGGGATTCGGGTCGTACCAGTAGGGGATGTTGGGCGTCGTGACGAAGACCTTTCCCGTCCCGGGCTGGACGAAGCTGTTCTTCTCGTTCGCGATCGGCCCTTCGTAGTTGCGCGTATAGACCATGCCGTCGACGAGCTCTTCGGCCCAGACGCCGACGAGCAGATCGATCTCCGCGACCGGGGCGAACTCCGGCGAGGACTTCCATTCGACGATGACCTGGAGCGGCTTCTCGTAGAGCTGCCGGTAGACGCTCCCCATCGGCAGGTCCGGCGCGTCGATCACGCCGTTCTCGTTGACGTCGATCATCAGCCGGACGGCGGGGCCGTCGGTGATCGCGAAGTTCCCGCTGCGCAGGCCCTCGACGACCTGGCGCTGGGACACGGGCCGCGCGGTGCCATGGCTGTTCGAGAGGGGGGCGCCTTCCGCGGGACCGACGTGGACCAGGTTGCGCGGCTTGCCGATCGCGGTCCCGGTCACCTTCTCCGTGCCGAAGAAGTAGCCCTCGCGGCGGTAGTTGAAGTCGCCGTGGGCGTCCGAGCCGCCGGCGGCGAAGACGCGGCGCGGCTTGCCGCCGAGCCAGGCGATGCGATCCGTGCGCGCCTTGTCGAGACCCTTCAGCTGGACGATGTCCCATTTCTGGAAGTCCCGGAAGCGGAAGGGCTGGTGCTGCTCCTCCCAGTCCGGCGCGGGGAACGGATGGGCGTCGTCGGCCTTCGCCGAGACGAGCGAGTCCTCGTTCCAGATCTGGAGTCCGAGGACATAGGGCGAGGCGAGCGCGTCGTCGAGCTGGGCCGAAGTATAGGAGATCAGGTCGGGACCGAGGCTGCCGACGCCTTCGCCGCTGCCCTGGGCGAAGGGATGCGCGAGGAAGGCATAGCCCTTCTGCCGCGCACCGAGCTCGACGTCGAGGATCTCGCCGAGGCGACGCGTTCCGCCGCCGTACTTGCTGGTGTTGCTCGCGATGAAGGCGCTCTTCCGCTGCCCGTCGACGGGCAGATGGAGCAGGTGCTGGCGGGCGTAGAAGCGCGTCGAGAGCAGGTTGCCGCCGGCGGGTCCCTGGACGTCGAACAGCAGTTCCCGACCGTCGGGCTGCGGATCCGACATCGAGTCGCACCACGCGCTGTCCGGGAAGAAGGTCTGCTGGTCGAGGGCCTTCAGGAAGTCCGGGACCTTGTAGCAGAAGAAGTAGGAGGAGGTCTCGCCGTGGATCGTCTCGGGCGCGACGTCGACCTCGGAGCCCAGGAAGAGCTGGGGCGCCACGAGCTCGCCGACGCGACCGGTCGAGCGGGCGACGGTGATGACCTCGCGATTCGCGCCGGTCGCGCCGTTCAGCAGGTCGATGCCGAAGGCGAAGCGATCGGGGCTCAGGTCGCGCAGGCCGCGCGTGATCGGCTGGACCAGCTCGTCGCTGAAGATCGGGCGGGCCGAGCCGATCTGCGGGCTGTTCGAGGCATGGTCGGTCGCGAAGACGAAGTCGAGGCCGAGGGCCGCCATCGCCTGGACCGTGCCGCGGTAGGCGTAGCCGGACTCGCCATCGTTGTCGGTGCCCTGCGAGTGGTAGTGGAGGTCGCCGTAGGCCCACTCGGAGTCGAAGCGGGGGAGCGGCTCTTCGCCGAGGTGGACCGTCAGGAAGCGCTGATAGGTCTTGATCGCGGCGACGCCGTTCTGGACGGTGCGCACGCGCAGCACGGTTCGCAGTCGGACGTCACGGCCGGGCGTCGCGGTCGAGGGGGTGTACATCGCCGTCAGGTGCCACTCGCTCGTGCGGCGCAGGCGCGCATAGCCGGTGCAGTCCTGACCCTGCCAGCGACGACAGATCGAGTGGACCGGACGGGTCGGCGGCGTCGCGCCCGCCTCCGGGCCCCATTGCGCCGGGTCGTGGCGCCAGAGCCCGATCGTCTGCTCGACCTCGTGGACGTTCGCGAGCGTCACGGTCTGGCGCCGGACGAACTGGCCGTCGACCTCCTCGTCGATCCCGAGCGAATCGAAGCGATCGAGCAGCACGATCGGCGGCAGGGCGCCGTGGGGGACCACGTCGATCCCGAACCAGGCGAGGATCTCGTCGACGGGCCCGAGCAGCGCGTCGATCGGACCCTCGAGGAAGTGGAGCACGACCTGCACGGCCGGAAAGCCCTGCATGACCGAGATGATCTGCTGCAGCCGGCCGTCGTCGGCGGTCTTCGGCTGGTCGGCGTCGTGGATGCTCAGCTGGATCGGGATCGGTCCGTAGGGGTGGCTCGCGCCGCGGGGCTCCATCCGCCAGGGCGCGTCCATCTCGATCTCGAAGTCGCCCGTGCGCTGGGCCATGGCCCGCGCCGGGTCGGGAAGCCCGACTTGTCCGAGGAGGGCGAGGAGCATGAGCAGCATCGCGCGGGCCCGCGCGCGGGCCGGGGCGAACGGACGGCGGCGGGGGGCGGGGCGGGGTCGGTGGGTCCGGTCCATGGCGATCTCCTGGTGGCGTGCGGGCGGTTCGAGGGGCCCGACACAGCCGGAGTCCGCGGGTGCCGTCCGATCCGTCCATCCATCCGACGAAAAAAGCGGGGTATGGGCCCGGGTCGGGCGAGCCCCTAATCTCGGCCGACGTGAGCGAGCGAGCGCGCGAAGATTGGAGCAGCCTGCTCTGGCAGCTCGACGGCGGGGATCGTCGGGCGTTGCTCAAGCTGACGCGCCTGATCAACGGCTTCCTGACGCGCTGGAACGCCTACGACTTTCGCGACGAGTGGGAAGACCTGATCCAGGACGTGCTGATGGCGGCGCTGCGCGCCCAGCGCGAGGGTCGCATCCGCGAGCGCGAGTACACCTACGGCTTCCTCAAGACGATCGCGCGCAACAAGTTCGTCGACCGGCTCAAGGCCCATCTGCGCGCGCCGGCCGAATCCGCCGTGCCCTGGGAAGAAGTCATGGAGGGCGAGGCGACCGGAGAGCTCGCGCCCGCGAGCGACGGGGCGCCCGAGCGGGACCAGGACCTCGGTCGGGCGCTCGGTCGGCTCGAGGCGCGACGGCGGCGCTGCGTCGAGGCGGTCTATCTCGAGGGGCATACGCTCGACGAGGCGGCGGTGGCGACGGGCATCCCGCTCGGGAGCCTGCGTCGCTACCTGCGCGAGGGGCTGGCCGAGCTGCAGTCGATCCTCGGCGAGGCGACCTCGGCCCGTGGTGCGCCAGGAGGGCTCGCCCCGGGGATGCGTGCAGCCGGGGCCCTCGAGGCGGGCGACCCGTGAACGGAAACGCGGGCGATCCGAGACTCCTCCGACGACGCCTCGCGAAGGGGGGCGGGCACGCCGGGGTCGTCGGGTCGGACAGGGGGGACGACCGGGTCGCGGAGGGGTTCGGGTCGAGGTGGAGAAGATGAGCTGTCGACGCGCGACGGAGACCGACCTGCTGGCTTTCGCTGCGGACCGCCTGGATCCGGAGTGGGCGTCGTTCCGCGCCCATTACCCGACCTGCCCCGACTGTGCGAAGGCGGTCGCGGGGATCGGCGCGCTCGTCACGGCGCTCGCCGAGCATGGCTCGGGCGCCGCGCATCCGGATGACGACCTGCTGCTCGACTACGAGGCCGGGACGCTCGGGACGGCGGAGCGCAGCCGCGTCGACGCGCATCTCGCGGGCTGCGCGGCCTGTCGAACCGAGGTCGCCGTCCTGCGCGGCTTCGCGCCCGAGGCCGCGACCGCGCCGGCCGGCGGACATGCGGCCGAGCGGCGTCGGCCCTTCGCGGCGCTGCTCGATCGCCTCTCGACCTGGCTCGCCCCCGGTCCGGCCTTCGCGCTGACGGCCGCGCTGCTCGCGCTGGCCGTCGCCTACTGGAGCGTTCGCCAGGACCCCGCCCAGGACGAAGGCCCTCGTTATGCCGATCAGGCCCCGCCCTCGCAGGTCGCGCCCGACGCGGTCCCGAGGCCGCCGGAGGGTGGCACGGTCCCGCCCGCCCCCACCGAGCGCGAGACGTCGCGGCTCGCCGAGGGCCCGGCGGTCGCGCCGCCGGATTCGTCGCGCCCGCCCGACCGCCCGAGGTCGATCGAAGGCTCGCCCGCGCCGACGCCCGCGCCCCGGGTTGCGCCCGGTCCGTCCCCCGAGCCGGGCACGCAGCTCGCGCAGCAGGCGCCGCCGCCGAGCCCGTCGGCACCGGAGTCCGGTGTCGTGCCCGCCCCCGTCGAGACGGCTGAGCCGGTCGCCCCCGGCCCCGACGCGACCGGCGGCGCTTCGGGCGAGCGCGAGGTGGTCCTGCTCGCGGCGCTGCTGCCCTCGGAGATGCCGCATTATGCGGATCCGACGGGTCTCGTCGGAGACGACCTCGACTTCCTGCGCTCGAGCGGGGTCGTGCGCGGCGGGGCCGGCGATCGCCCCGCGCTGAGCGTGCTCGCCCCCGAGCGGCTCGGCCTCACGCAATCCGCCTCGCCCCGACTCTACTGGGCGGTCGATCGGGCGGTCGCCGGGCCCGTCGAGGTCGTCGTCCACGATCCGACGTCCGACGCGCCGCTCCTCTCCCGGCGGATCGCGGGACCCTTCGCGGCGGGGCTGCATGCGATCGATCTGGCGGCGGAGGGCGTCGTCCTGCGCGTCGGTCGCGACTACGAATGGTCGGTCTCGATCCCGGCCGGGGGATCGGCGCGCGACCAGGACGTGGTCTCGCTCGGTGCGATCCGGCGAGTCGATTCCGTCGACGCAGTCGGCGGGGAGGCCGCCGACGAGGCGGCGCGCGCGCGCCGGATCCATGCGCTGGCCGCGGCCGGCGACTGGTACGACGCCTTCGACCAGGCCGACCGCTGGCTCGAGCAGGCGCCCGAGCTCGACCGACTCCGCGCCTATCGACGCGCGCTGCTCGAGCAGGTCGACCTCGCGCGCGTCGCGGCTTGGATCGAGGCGGATCCGACCGAACGACGTTAGGCCATGCGCGACGCGCCACCGGCCCGTCGGCGTCGGTCGGCCGATCGGCCCGATGCGAAGCGCCGCGACGCGCGGCCGATTCAGGGCCAGCGCAGCGTCGTGCGGAAGTGGATGCCGTCGTTCTGGAGGTCGTACTTCCCGGTGCCGTGCACGTGCTGGAAGGCGTGTCCCCAGAAGACCTCGAGCTCGGCCCGATCGGACCAGCCGAAGCGCGTTCCGAGGCCGACGCTCACGAGGGTGTGATGCTGGCGATGGTGGGGCTGGTTCCGCCAGACGCGCCCGGCATCGACGAAGGGGATCAGCTCCCAGGCGAGGGACGGCTCGACGCGGGTGTAGAGCGGGATGCGCGTCTCGATCCCGCCGACCACGCCGTCGTCGCCGACGCGGACGTTCTCGCGGTAGCCCCGGACGGTGTAGCGGCCGCCGATCGTGATCTGCTCGAGGGGCAGCAGCGGCGAGTCGGCGAGCTGGAGCTCGGCGCGACCGACCAGCTCGACGCCGAGCCAGGGGAGCCGTCGCGCCCACTGGATCTGGCCGAGCCAGGCGAGGAAGCGGCCGTCGGGGAGGTCGTCGGCCTGATGCGTCGCGTCGAGCACGTCGAGACCGACGCTCGCGAGCGAGCGCAGGGCGATCGCCTGCGTTCGTCCGCGATGCGTCCACTCGAGCCCGAAGCGCAGCGCGGAGACCTTCGACACGCCGCCTTCGTACCCGTCGAAGAACGGCGTGCTGATCCCGTCGAGGGTCGTCTTCGCGCGGCGAAGCTCTCCGCGCACGAAGGTCTCGAGCTGGCCGCCGAGGAGTGCGGGAAGGGGCTGGCGCAGCTCGAGCGAGACCGTGCGTGAGCGGCTCGCGATCACGACCTCGTCGCCGATGGGCTCCTCGACGATGTCGGCGCTGCTCCATTGGAAGCGCGTGGTGAAGAGCGTTTCCCAGGGCGAGACCGGGATCGAGAAGCTGCCGGCGAACTGGCGCAGCCCCTCGGAGAGATCGCTGCGCAGCTCGACCGCGTCGCCCAGTCCGAGCGCGTTGTCGAAGCCCGCACTGAAGCGGCCGCCGAGCGAGCCGATCGCCGGGCTGCGCGCGTTGTCGAAGTCGGCGCGCAGCGCGAGGGGCGATGCCTCTTCGATCCGGACGCGCAGGATCGACGTGCCGCGCGCGGGGCCGGGATCGAGCCGCGCCTCGACCCGCTCGATCCGGCGGTCCCGTTGCAGCGCCCGCAGCCGGGCTTCGAGTCGAGGGACGTCGACGATGCCTTCGACGACGCCCCGCAGTCGCCGCCGCAGCACGCTCGGGCGGAAGCGGCCATCGGTCTCGATCTCGACGTCGGCGATGCGCCCTTCGACGAGCTCGATGCGGAGCACGCCCTCGCGGATCGTCTGCTCGGGGATCGTCGCGCCGGACGTCCGGTAGCCCCGATCGACGATCGCCAGCGTGACGCGGTCGCGGAGCTCGAGCAGCTCGGCCCAGCCGACCGGTCGGTCGAGATAGGGGGCCGCGAGCCGCTCGAGCGCGTCGAGCGGCAGGATGCGGGGGCCCTCGAACTCGACCCGCCGGAGCACGATCGTCAGGCCGCCGGCGAGGCCTTCGAGATCCGGCCGCTCGGGCATCGGAACGGGGGGCAGGATCGGCGCCGGCCGCTCCGCGTCCGCGGGCGGCAGCGCCGGCAGCTCGAGCGGCTGATCCGAGGGCCGGTCGCGGGGAATCCTCGTCTGCGCGGGGACGGGCGTCGCGAGCCCGAGCGCCATCGGCGCGCCGAGCAGCGCGATCCGCCAGAGCGATCCGATGGGACCCCGCATGCCGTCTCTCAGAGCCAGTTGTTGATCACCATGAAGCCCGCCCAGTAGTACGGATGGCGGAATCGGCGCTCGCCGAGCAGGCTCCGCTGGGCGTGCGCGAAGGCCTCGGCCTTCGAGGTTCCCGGCTCCGCGAGCGCGGCGTAGAACGCGTCGAGCAGCCGCGCGGTCGCCTCGTCGTCGACGCGCCAGAGGCTGCCGAGCGCGCTGCGGACGCCGGCCTGGACCGCGATGCCCGCCAGCCCGAGCGCGGCGCGCTCGTCGCCGGCCGCCGTCTCGCAGGCGGAGAGCAGCAGCAGCTCGACGGGCTCGTCGCTGAAGCGGCTCGACGCCATCAGGCGCGAGAACGTCGCGAGGTCGAGGCGCCCGTCGTGGGTGACGACATAGCTCTCGCGGGCGTCGCCGCCGAACCAGGCGTGGCTCGCGATGTGGACCACGCCGGGGTGGCGTTCCCGGATCGCCTCGCCGAAGCGGTCCGCGCGGAAGCCCTCGTCGAGGAGCAGCTCGCCGCCGAAGCGCGCCTGGATCGAGCGCAGCTCCTCGGGGACGTGCTCGAGGGCATCGAAGCCCTGGACCGGCTCCGATACGCCGGCGAGCAGGAAGCGCGTCTCCCGCGGATCGAGTCGCCGCGGGGCGAGCAGCTCGAGGGTCGGCGTGACGGCGACGGCGAAGCGCTCGATCAGGAACGTCTCGCCGTCGTGGAGCGCGCCCATCGGGATCGTGCGCAGGATGCGGTCGGGGATGAAGACGAGGGTCGTGACGGATTCCGTCGCGAGGCGCTCGGCATAGGGGGCGACGAGCCATTCGTGGAGCGTGCGGGCGTGGCTGCGGAACTCCGAGGTCGTGCGCTTGCGGAGCAGCTCGCGCATCGCCTCGACCTCGCCCGCCACCGCCTCGCGCGCGACCGGCACGACATGGCGCGACATGCCGCGCGGCGTCGTGACGAGCAGCTCGAGGCGGTCGTCGAGCAGGATCGGATAGACGACCGCGACGTGGGGATCGACCTGCTCGAGCGGCCGCGTGCGCGCCTCGAGCGCCGCCACGCAGTCGTCGCGGAAGTAGTCGCGCAGCTCGGCGCCCTTCCAGCGCTCGACGGTATCCCGCGCCTCGCGCAGCAACGCCTCGCGCTCCTTCGGGTGCGTTTCGGAGCGCCGCAGCAGCACGTCGACGAGCGCGAGGTAGACCGGCTCGACGGCGCGCTGGAAGCCCAGCTCCGATCCGCCGTAGCGCGCGCGCGTCTCCGGATGGACGGCGTCGAGCACCGCGACGGCCCGCCGGTCGTCCTCGAGCGCTTCGTCGTCGCGACCCTCGGCCCGCGCGAGCCGCGCCGCCTGAACCGACCAGCGCGCGACGAGCATCGGCGCGCGCGCTGTCTCGGCGGCCTCGAGCGCGCGGCGCGTCAGGTAGAGCGCCTCGCGCTCGCGTCCTCCTTCTTCTTCATAGAGCGCGCCGAGCGCACCCAGGGCCTGGGCGCGCAACGCCGCGTCGCCGAGCGCCCCGGCCTCGGCCCGTGCGTCCACCAGCAGACGATGCGCGCGGACGAGCAGCGCGCGGCGCAGCGGCGGCGCGCGGCGGGCGAGTCGTGCCTGGCCTTCGGCGACGTGGATGAGCAGGGCGAGCCGCTCGACGCCGGGCTCCGTTCGCAGCGTCGCGCGATGGGCGCGGTCGAGGGCGGCGCGCGCCGCCGCGTCGTCGCCCCGCTCGAGGGCGACGCGCGATTGGTTGGCGAGGGATTGGGCCGTGCGCAGGGCATCGCCCGCCTCGGCCGCCCGCCCCGCGGCCTCGTCGTAGAGCGCGGTCGCGTCGTCGAGTCGTCCCTGACGCGCGCGCAGGTTGCCGAGGTGGTTCAGGTCGAGCACGAGGATCTCGGGATCGGCACCCGCGCGCGCCCGCGCGACGGCCGTCTCGAGCGTGCGCTCCGCGCGCTCGAGCTCGCCCATCGCGACCTGCGCATTGCCGAGCTGACCGAGCGCGGCCGCCTCGCGCACGGCGTCGTCCTCCGCGCGCGCCCATGCCACCGCGCGCTCGAGCGGCGCGAGGGCGCTCTCGTAGTCGCCCGCCAGCTCGAGCGCCTGGCCGAGCCCGCGCAGCGCGTCGCTTCGAGAGCCCGAATCCGTCGCGACCTCGGCGGCGCGGGCGAAGAGGCGGGCGGCCTCCTCGGCCCGGCCGCCGCGGAAGGCCGTACCGCCCGCGGCCATCGCGTCGGCGAGATCGATCGATGCGCGCTCGGACGGGGGGTCGGACGATGCGGTCGGCTCCGTCGCGATCGCCTCGAAGGCGAGCAGCGGACCCTGATGATCGGCGGGCAGGCCTGGCCAGGTCGCGATCTCGAAGCGGCCGGAGCGATCGCCGCCGGCGCGAGCGGCACAGCGCGACAGGAGGAGCGCGCTCGCGTCGAGCCGGCGCGCGGCCGGCGGGCGCACGGGCTCCTTGAGGAAGACGACCGGGGAGTGGATCGCGACCTCGCCCTGCACGTCGGGTCCGCCGGGCGCGGCCGCGCTGATGACGCTGCTCGGGGCGCGAACGAGCAGCGGAGCATCGATCTCGACGCGGCCGCCGGTGCCGCCGAGGATCGCGGCCTCGGCGCGGATCCCGACGCCGTCGCCGACGACCATCGCGGCGCCCGAATCGAAGAGGACGTTGCCGCCGGTGGCGATGCCGGTGCTGGCGTCGACCTGGCTGCCGCCGTCGAGGCGGACGCCCTGGCGCGCAGCGACCGCGATGTCGCCGGCCGGGCGGGTCGTCGATTCGCTGCGGGCGGAGAGCGAGGCGCCCGTGTGCATCTCCAGCCGGTCGACGTCGAGCGCGATGTCGCCCCCGGTCCCCTCGCCGAAGGTCGTGACGGCGATGGCGGCGCCGTCGCGCAGCTCGAGCCTCGGCGTCGTGACGTGGATCGAGCCGGCGCCGCCGGCGCTCGCCGCCTGCGAGAGGGTCGAGAGCCGCGCGCGATCGTCGGCCGCCGCCTGGCCCGCCAGCAGGACGGACTCGCTGGCGACGACGGTGATCCTGCCGCCTTCGCCCGTCGCGATCGTGTCGGGGGCGCGCGTCTGGCCGCTCGTGCTGCTGTCGATCACGGCCGCATCGAAGAGCGCGAGTCGACGCACGTCGATGTCGATGTCCCCCGCATCGCCGTCGCCCGAGGTCTGGGCGAAGACGCCGCTGGGCCCGCGCAGGGTCAGCGTGTCGGCGCGCAGCGCGATCGTCCCGCCGGCGCGACCCGCCGCGTCGATCGGCACGCCCTGGTGGTTCGTCGCGATGGCCGAGCCGGGAATGGCGTTCGGGTCGGGCGAGGGGAAGGGCGTCGCGCCCGTGAGCTCGATTGCGCCGGAGGCCTCGATCCGGATGTCGCCGGGCGAGCCGCCCGAGAGGGAGCTCGATGCGATGCGTCCGCCATGGATCAACCGCACGTCGCGCGCGGTGATCGTGACGTCGCCTCCCGACCCCGTGTTGCCGGTGAGATTGACGGCGAGCGGGCCGTACTCGACCAGCCCCGTCGCGGCGTCGATGACGCGGCAGGCGACGACCGCGCCGCCGCAGCCGACGTCGACCGGCTCGGCGAGCTGAAGCCGATAGCCTTCGGCGACGACGCCCGTGCGCGCGAAGATGCCGCTGTCGGCGGCGCTCGCGCGCTGCTCGATCGTGAGGTCGCCCGTCAGGTCGATCGCGATCTCGCCCGCGGCCGCGCCGACGGTCACGGATTCGATGTCGGCATCGACGAGCGTGAGATCGTCGGCCTGAATCCGGACGCTGCCCGCCGCGCGCGTGCGCGCCGGCGCCGCGTCGTTCGTGACGAAGAAGCGAATCTGCCGCATGCCGTTCGGCAGCAGGATTTCCGAGAGGACCGTTGCCCCGTCCGGGACCACGTAGGGCTCGTCGGCCGGGACCGGCTCGACGCGGACCCGGACCAGTCGCGACTCGAGATCCCCCGGCGCGTTCAGCAATCCGACGGCGGGCGAGAGCCCCGAGCTGCTGACGATCGCGTCGTTCGTCAGCGCGACGTCGCCGCGGCGCGTGACGCCCGAGAGCGTCGGGCCCGCGCCGTTCACGGCGTCGAAAGCGACCTCGCCGCCGGAGGCGACGCTGACGAGGTCGACCTCGCCGCCGAGCGCGAAGACCTCGCCGCCCGCGATGCGGATGTCGCCGCCGACGAGCGCGAGCCGCTGGCCGTCGCCGACCTCGAGGCGGCCGCGGCTCTCGATCGCGCCGGCCCCGTCGTCGAAGAAGCCGAAGCGCGCCGGATCGACCGGCGAGAGGGCGCCGCCGGTCGCGCCGGTCGCATCGAAGGTCGAGCCGTCGGCGAAGCGCAGGTAGTCGGCGCTGCTCGCGTAGAAGGAGGCGGGGACGTCGATGCGCGCGTTCTCGCCGAACACGACGCCGTGGGGCGCGAGGAAGTAGAAGTCGGCGCCCGTGATCGTCGACTCGATCGTTCCGTCGACGTGGGCGGGGCCGCCGGTGATCCGGGTGATCACGTTGCGGAAGCTCGATCCGGGGTCGGCGGTGAAGCGGACGGTGTCGCCCGTGCCGACGTCGAATCGCGTGAAGGCATGGAAGAGGTTCGCGCCCGACGCCGCGCCGAGCGACTCGCCGATCTCGTAGAGCGTGCCTTCGCCGAGGGGCGTCGCGACGGGGGCGCCCGGTCCGCCGAGCGCGGGGTCGCGGATCAGGTCCGTCGTGACGGTCTGTGCCGGGGCCGGCGCGTGCGGGAGCGTGACGGCGAGGCCGAAGAGCAGGAGCCGCCACGCAGGAAGGCGGGCCAAGCGTCGTCCCGGCCTCGCGATTCCCGTCCCGCGCTTCAGCGATCGACTCGTCTCCATGGCGGGCTCCCGATCGACTCACCGAGCGAATCCGGAGTATGGCATACTGCGCGGATCGCTCCGTCGACGTTTGTTAGGGGGAACGGCATGTCCTCTTCGATGGGTTCGCCTTCGAGCGCTTCGCGGCCGGCCGGGCCGGGCTCCCCGAGCATCGCCGCGCATCGGCGCTCCGTCTCCGCCCGCTCCGTGCCGCTCCGTCCGAGCGTCCCATCCATCCGGTGGCTGACGCTCGTCTTCGCGTTCGCCCTGCTGGTCGCGCCCGCGGCGGCGCTGGCCCAGGCGGACTTCGATGGGGACGGCGTCTTCGACGACGGCGATGCCTCGGGGAGCCCGTACGACAACCCCTGTCCGAACGGGGTCGTCGTCGGCTGCGACGACAACTGTCGCACGGTCGCGAATCCGGGACAGGCGGACGTCTTGCCGCCGGTCGGCGTCGGCGACGCTTGCCAGCAGCCGAACGCGACGGTCTCCGAGCAGCTCTCGAACGAACAATTCCTCGACCTGCCGGTCTACCGCTGGCGGCAGACGGACGCGAGCTTCGAGCCGCCTGCGGTCGCCGAGCTGACGACGCTCGCGATCGACGGGGGCGCGGGCGGGACCTGCGGCTTCGTCGAGATCGGGTTCTTCGGACCGACCGTCCAGTTCGAGGAGCCCTTCGCGCCACCCTACGGCGGGCTCGCCTGCTGTCCCTGGGAGGCGAAGTGCAGCTTCTTCTGCGTCGGCGAGTTCAGCGCGCCCAGCAACGACTGTGCGGTCGGCGTCGACTGCGTCGACGACGCCTCGGCGGCGAAGCGGGCCTGCTCGAACATCCTCTATGGGACGGAGGACTACTTCAACCTCACGCCGGAGCAGCGCGCGAGCCTGGGGGTGGCGCTCCAGGACGGGAGCGGTCCCTGCGTCGGCGTGCCGAAGGTGCCCTACGACGCTTGCTGCTTCCGGCGATCGTCGACCGTCGAGTACTTCTGGGGCTCCGAGGCGGGCAATCCGGCCGCCGGCGTCGACTCGGACGGGGATCGACATCCGGACGCCTGCGACCTCTGTCCCGCGACGCCCGACATCGTGCAGGTCGATGCGGACGGGGACGGTCGGGGGGCCGCCTGCGACAGCGACGACGGCAGCCGCTTTACCTGCGCCGACACGGACGCGGACGGTTGCGACGACTGCTCTTCCGGGCATTTCGATCCCTCCCGCGATGGCGTGTCGAATCCGCCTGGCGGCGTCTGCGTTCCGGAGCCGACCTTCGTCGCCTCGCTCGGAGGCGGGCTCGCGCTGCTGGCTGGATTCGTGCGCGTGCGCCGAAGACCCGCCGCACCGGTCGACCGCGAGGGGGCGACCGGTGCGGAGGCGAGCGGGGTCAGCGACTCAGGCTGGTCGTCAGGCCGCTGCTGAACGTCCCGAGCCGGTTCGTGAAGCTGGTCGTCTTGCGCTGGAAGGCGTTGCAGCCGAAGCGGATGCTCGCATCGGCCGCGACGGTCACGCTCGGCTCGATGCAGCCGGCGGGGAGCACGACCGTCGCCGGCTGCGACTCCGGCGCGTCGAAGCTCGCCTCGATCTCGCCCTCGATGTAGTCCTCGAGATGAGAGACGCAGTCGAGGAAGGGGTCGCGTCCCTCGGCGAGGGCGACTGCCGGCGCGCAGATCGGATCGAGCAGGCCGCTCAGCAGCTCGACCCACCAGCTGAAGTCGACGTCCGCCGTCAGGTCGTGGGTATCGAGGAAGAGGCGCCAGACGGTCGGCGAGGCGGTGGCCTGGAAGCGGGGCGTGACGAGGAAGTCGACGTCGACCTCGGGGTTGGGTCCCTCGACGAAGCCCTCGAAGTCGAGGTGGACGCGGATCGACTCGCCGCCCGGCGCCATCGAGACGCGGACGGCCTCGTCCTGGTCCGTGTCCCAGCCGATGTCGGTGCGCTCGTAGAAGAGCGTGCCGATCAGGGACTCGAGGCGGGCCTCGATCTCCTCGCGGCCGAGCGAAACGATGTCGGCGCCGCCGGTGAACGCCGCGAACTCGGGCGCGGCGCGCAGCGCGGCGTGGTCGACGAGCAGCGGGCCGTGGATGCCGCCGACCCAACGGCAGGTCGAGGCGGTCGTGCCATAGAAGCGCTCGTAGACGACGCCGCCCCGGTCCGGCGTGACGCCGTTGTTCTCGTTGCCGTTCAGGATCAGCTGGACCTCCTCGACGCAGACCTCGTCCGTCGAGCTCGAGCCGAACGAGATGCGCGTGACGTCGCGGAACGCGGCGACGCCCGGCACGTTGAGCTCGTAGGTCACGTCGCTGCCTCGCTCGAGGTCGTCGCGGGGCGTGTTGATCGCGGTGAAGTTGCCGCTGGGCAGGTCGCCATGGGGCTCGGTCAGCGCGACCTTGAAGCTGCCGTCCGTGCCGGCGTCGGCCACGTTCGCGACGACGAT
>JAWKRW010000014.1:0-69088 GCA_041389445.1 Myxococcota bacterium | reverse complement strand
TACCCGGCCGACTTTCCGAACCAGGCAAACCCGGTCGAGATCGGCGATGCCGCGCTCTATGTCACCGGAGACCAGCCGACCTACTACGTCGACCCGACCGTCACGACGCCCATCGGCTACGTCGGCGAAGGAAAGCAGTGCACCGAGGGCTGCAACATGATGCTCGGCGGCACCAAGTACAACCACACCAAGTGGCAGATCAACGTCGTCGGCGAATCGCCGTCGGGCGATCAGAAGCGGCTCGAGGTCGTCGCGACGCGGCTGCTCGCGGTCGGGTACTGAGGGCGACTCCGCGGCGTCCCTGCGCCGCCGGCGGTCGACGGGCTTTCCGGAAGAGGCGTCTCGCGCGAGCGACGGCCCCTCGGAGGTGACGAGGATGGAACGAATCGAACGACGATCCCTGCGGATCCTGCTCGGTACGCTGGCGATCGGCGCCGTCGCGGCCTGGCCGAGTCAGGCCGGGGACGAGGACATCTTCTCGGCCCAGATCCCGCCGAACGTGCTGCTGATGATCGACAACTCGGGCTCGATGAACGCCGTGATGGAGCATCCCTCCTACTCTCCCGTCGGGTTCACCTACACCTGCGACATCATTCCGACGACCGGTTCCGGCACGACCAACATCAACGATCAGCTCGGTCGCTCCACGCGGCGGGTCTGCGCCTCGTCGGGCTGCCGACTCGAGGTCCATTCCTCCGATACGGGCTGGACGGCGACTCCCGACCCGACGGACGATCCGCAGAACGGCTACATCGTGCGCCGCTTCTGCGGGCGCGACCGCAAGCTCTACACGGACGGCATCAACCAGGACTACGGCAACCGCACCTGGTACTACTCCGAGTACCTCGAATGGCTCTACAGCATCGATACCGCGAGCAGCACCCTGATCGGCCCGCCCGGCCAGGAGAAGACGGCGACGCAGATCCTCGCGGAGATCGACCTGCCGGACAATGGCACGAACTACATCACGGGCGACACATTCGGCAAGTACCAGATCGCCCGGGTCACCGCGGCACGCGACATCGCTCGTGACGTGATCTACCAGACGAACAGCGATTGTCCGGCCTACGCCGGCGACTGCGGCGTCTACGAGGATCGCGTCCGCTTCGGTCTCGCGAAGTTCCAGAGCAGCGCCCACGGCGGCTATGTCGCGGCCGAGATCGACGCCTACAGCACCAACCGCACGTCGTTGAACACCGCCATCGACGCCCTCGACGCCGAGACCGCGACGCCCCTCGGCGAGACCCTCTTCAAGCTCTATACCTACTTCATGTCCCGCACGACGAGCGACCGCCCCTACGGACAGGACGGCTCGACCCGCTTCCCGGCCTACTCGTACCGGATGTCGGACGGCGCGTATACGACGACGACCTCGCAGATCGCCGACGATCCGGTCGTCGCCGACTGCCAGAAGAACTTCATCATCATGATCACGGACGGCGAGCCGACCTCCGACACCTTCGACACGTCGGGCTCGACCACCCTCGGCTTCGGTCAGTTCGACGACCTCGTCGGCGACTACGCGCCGGACGCCGTCGGGGATCTCGACATCGGATCGGACTCGTCGCCCGAGGAGGGCTCGCCGCCCTGGGGCTCGAGCTCCGGCGCGGGCTACCTCGACGACGTGGCGCTCTTCATGCAGCAGAACGACTGCCGGCTCGATCGTCCCGGTACGCAGCTGGTCGACGTCTATACCGTCGGGTTCACGACGACGGAACCGGCCAATACGCTGCTCTCCAAGGCCGCCGCGAACGGCAATGGGCTCTTCTTCTTCGGCAATCAGGCCGAGATCCTCACGCAGGCGCTCGTCAGCTCGATCCAGGACATCCTCTCGAAGTCCCAGGGCTTCTCGGCGGCGACCGTGCCCGCCGCGCGTACGTCCGACGGCGGTCAGCTCTACACGACCCTCTTCCAGCCCACCAACACGCGGCCCTTCTGGCCCGGTCTGATCCGGAGCTACAAGATCACGTCGAACGGCGAGATCCTCGACAAGAACGGCAACTGTGCCCTCGAGAACCTCGCGGATCCGCTCTTCTGCGCCCAGGGCACCTTCAAGACCGAGGCGGCCGCGCCGCCGTTCTGGAACGCCTCGAAGGAGATGCCTGGCGCGAACGCGCGGAACCTGCAGATCTCGCTCGAGGGCTCGCCGGGTCAGAGCGTCCAGAAGTTCGACCACACCGTCGACGACGCCGATCTCGGCGGGGCGCTCGGGACGACGTCGCTCTATCCGCCGCACGCGAACGTGACGAGCAACTCGGATCTCGACGAAGCGATCGTCGCGTTCCTGGCCGGCTGCGAGTGGGGCACGGGCATGACCTCCGGCGGCGGGGACGACTTCCAGGGCTGCGTCGATCGGACCCAGACGGTCTCCGGCCAGACCCAGGCCGATCGGCTCGGCGACATCTTCCATTCGAACCCGGTCGTGATCGGCCCTCCGAGCGCGTACATCCCGGAGGTCTCCTACGGGCAGTTCTCGGTCCTCTCGAACCTCGTCCACCGGGACCGCATCATCGTGGCAGGCGCGAACGACGGCTTCCTGCACGGGTTCCTCGCTGGCGAATGGCAGGGGACCCCGGCGCCGGCGCACTACGACGAGGGGACGGGAGAAGAGGTCTTCGGCTTCATGCCCTGGGGCGCTCGCGCGAAGGTCATGGACCTCGCCAAGAGCGACGCCTCGCTCCATCCGATCACGGTCGACGGATCACCCTCGGTGGCCGACGTCTGGATCGACAGCGACGCGGATCCGACGAACGCGAAGGACGCGGACGAGTGGAAGACGGTCCTCATCACGGGCCTGCGCGAGGGCGGGGAGCACTATCTCGCGCTCGACGTGACGGACCCGGCCTCGTCGGGCTACCCGCAGTACATGTGGGAGTTCCCGACCGAAGACGATTCGGGTTGGCGCGCCTACGTCGGCCAGACCTGGTCGCAGCCGGTGATCACCCGCGTCCGCCTCGAGGACAGCGGCGGCGATCTGGTCGAGAAGTGGGTCGCGGTCGTCGGCTTCGGCTACGACCCGACGAGCGATCCGAACGACGGCGCGCTCTACAGCGCGTCGAGCCTCAAGGGGCGCGGCGTCGCGATGCTCGACGTCGAGACGGGCGAGCCGATCGCCGTGCGCAAGTTCGGCGCGGCGACCGGCGACGTCGCCGAGATGGTCTATGCGATCCCCTCGAGCCCCGGCGTGCTCGACTACGACCAGGACGGCTACGCCGATCTGATCTACGTCGGGGATCTCGGCGGCAACGTCTGGAAGTGGGTCGTGCGGGCGCGCGGCGACGCGAGCCCGACGGCGGCGACGCTCTACCAGCCGAACTGGCCGTTCCGGAAGTTCTTCTCCGACGACCCGACCCGATCGTCCGGGGCCCACGCGCGGAGCTTCTACTTCGCGCCGGCGGCGACGATCGTGAACAGCATCCTCTACATCGGCATGGGAACGGGCGAGCGCTCGGACCTCAACTGCTCGAGCACGCTGCGCGGCTGCACGCTGCTGAACCGCTACTACGTGCTCAAGGATCGGGACGTCTGGGATCAGGGCACGCTCGCGCCGATCGACGGACGGGCGGAGCCGACCGGCGATCTGACGGACGTGACGATCTACGAGAACAGCTGTCCGACGGTTCAGCCGAAGGGCTTCTTCTTCGAGGTCGCGGACGGCGAGAAGTTCGTGACGAACAGCGAGGTGTTCAACGCGTTCTTCTTCTCGTCGACCTTCACGCCGGATCTGTCGAACGTCTGCGAGCCCTCGGGCGAGTCGACGCTCTACGGCTTCCTCGCGAAGTGCGGCCAGGGCTTCTTCGGACCGCCGAGCCCGCTCTCGCCGATCGCCGGCATCGATCGCTCGATGGATCTCGGCAAGGGCATGCCGACGGACGCGAGACTCTCGATCGCGCCGGGCGACGGTGGCAACCGGCTCATCATCTCGAAGCAGGACGGCGAGTTGATCAACATCGACAGCGGCAACTCCGACTCGGAGCACGGCACGCTCTACTGGCGGGAGCTCGACTGAGGACGGTTCGGCTCGGTGATCCGGGCGGATCGGGCGATCGCTCGCCCCGGTCCGCACGCGGGATGGGGGGACGCTGATGGATCGAGCATTCGAGGCGGCGCCGGGATGCGGCGTGGATCGCTTCCGCGGGCGCCGGCGCGCCTGCGGCGGACCGAGGTGGATCCTCGCGCTGCTGGCGGGCGTGGCCTTCGGCTGTGGCGGCGAGGAGGGGACGAGCGAGCGCGTCCCGACGATGGTGCCCCATGCGACGCTCGTCGAGGCGGGGGCGGAGGGCGAGGGCGAGGCGGTCGGCGATCCGCGGATCGAGGCCCTCGAGCTGACGCCGCGCCGCGCGATCGTCGGCGCCCGGGTCCGGGCGAAGGCGCGGCTCGCACCGCATCCCGGCATGCCGGTCGAGGTCGACTATCGCTGGGAGACAGGGAGCGGTCGACTCCTCGTCGAGGGGGCGGAGCTCGATGCGAGCGGCCTCGATCCGGGGCTGACGGTGGTCGCGATCGCGACGCCGCGCAGCGGCGATCGGGTCGGCGAGACGGTGAGCCATCGACTCCGGCTCGGCGGGCCGGGTCAGCAGATCGGTCTCGTCGTGATCGATGCGCGAACGGGTCGGAGCGTCGGCTCGATCCTGCGCGCGGTCGTCGAGACGACGGACGAGGACGCCGGCTTCGGGGAGACGGCCGTCGAATGGCGCGTCGGGGGACGGGTCGTCGGCCACGACGAGACGCTCGATACCTCGCCGTTCCAGCCGGGGGACGTCGTCGAGCTCCGGGCGCGCCTCGACGGCGAGGGCGGTCGGCCCGTCGCGGCGGAGCCCGTGGTGCTCGAGCGGAGCGCTCCGCCCGAGATCGTCTCGAAGCCGAGCCCGACGACCCCCGACGGTGCGTTCCGCTATGCGATCCAGGCGAAGAGCCCCGTCCCCGGGGCGGCGCTGCGCTACGAGCTGCTGAAGGGGCCGGAGGGCATGGTGGTCGGCGCCGATTCGGGCGTGGTGCAGTGGAAGCCCGCGCGGGGGCAGCGGGGCCGCTTCGAGGTCGAGGTCGCCGTCATGGACCAGTGGGGCAGCGGTGTCGCGCAGCGCTTCTCGATCCAGGCGGGCGATGCGAGCGCCCCGCCGGCCTCGCCGCGTTAGTCATCCGGGCGGACCGCCGAGCGAACGGACCGGCGTGCGGCCCCGCCCGGTGATCCGCCGGGCTCGGGTCGGGCTTCCACCGGGTGCGCCGAGATCCCGTATCGGTCGATAGGCCCCTGGAGTCGCGCTGCCGCGCGACACGGGGGCGATTCGTCGATGCAATTGGACCGGCTGTGGCTCGACCTGGCTCTACCCGTCTGGGCCGCCACGTCCTGCCATCTCGCACGGACGGGTTGGCGCGTTCGAACCACGACGGTCGGGCGCGGCCTCGTCGTTCTCGCCGCGCTGGCCAGCGCGACGCTCCTCGTCGGCGCGCTCGGCTTCGTCGAGTCGGTGGCCGGACGCGTCCCACTCGACGCGCTCCGCTCGGTGTTGATCACGGGCTCGGCGGCGGCCGTCCTGCGCACCATCGTGCTGGCGGTCCGCGCGCCGCGCCCCTTGCCCATGACGACCGAGGCGGCGATCTGGGGGCCGGCCCTGCTCGCGGGCCTGGCCGCGACGCCCGTCGGGTCGGCCATCTTCGTCGCCGCCGCGCACGCCCTCGCCGCCGAGCGATTGACCCACCTCCCGCGGCGCAGCTGGCAGAGCTTCGACGCCACGCTGCGACGCCTGCGACTGCTGCTCCCGTGCATGGGCCTGGCTTCGGCGCTCGCGCTCGGGTTCACGTCCGGCGCGGCGACACTGCTCGCGCCCGGTGCCTTCGCGGTGGCCTCGGCGCTGGCGCTGCTCTCCGGGCTCCCCGCCCTCGGGCTCCTGGCTCAGGATCGCGTGCAGCATCGCGGCGTGCTCGAGGCGATGAGTGACGGCGTGCTCGTCGTCGACCTCGAGGATCGGCTGGTCGAGATCAACCAGTCCGCGCGACGGATCCTCGAGGTGGGGACCGACGTGCTCGACCTCGTGCCGATCGGCCAGGTCCTCGCCCACCATCCCGACCTCGTCGAGCTCTTCCGCGGCGCGATCGAGGGCGAGACCGTCTATTCCCCGCTCGTCGCGGCGGCGCCGTGCGATGCATCGACCGCCCCCGCCGCGCGCCGGACCTACGACCTGCGGCTGTCGGCGCTCGCCGACGGGCGCGGGGCCATCCAGAGCCGAGTCCTGGTGCTGCGCGACATCTCCGATCGAATCGAGATCGAGGAGGAAAACCGGCGTCAGGCCCGCCACGTGCGACTGGTCCACGAGGTCTCGTCGATCTTCCACGACGCCGAGACCATCGACCACGGACTCGAGACCGCGCTCGCGCTGATCGCGCAGAACATGGAGCTCCCCCTCGGTCACTTCCTGCGATCGGTCGACACCGAGGACGGCAGCCGACTCGTGGCCTCCGGGTTGCTCTACTGCTCGCCCGCGCTCGGCGCGGCGGCATCCGGCTCGCTCCGACGGGACGAAGACGCCTGCGCGAGCGTGCAGGAGACGCTCTCCCAGGGCGTGGTCGAGTACGATCCGCGCGGACTCCACTGGTGGCGTTCGCTGGGCGTCGATTCGGTCTTCACGATCCCCGTCCTGATCGGCGGCCGCCTCTACGGCGTCTTCGAGCTCTTCGATCGCCCCGGCCGGAGCCTCTCTGCCTCGACCGGCGATCTGCTCGAGCGCCTGGGCGGCATCGTCGGACAGGCGATCGAGAAGCGCCTGGCCGAGGAGCGCGTGCGGCGCTTCGCCTATCGCGACGATCTGACGGGCCTCCCGAATCGGCAACACTTCCACCAGCTGTTGCGTTCCGCCGTCTCGCTGGCGTCGCGCACGGAGCGGCGCATGGCGCTGCTCTTCCTCGACCTCGACGGGTTCAAGAAGGTCAACGACACCCTCGGCCACGAAGTCGGCGACAAGCTCCTGGCCGAGGTCGCGAGCCGCTTCGCCAAGGTCGTCCGCGTCAGCGACCACCTCGGACGTCCGAGCGAGGACCAGCCCGGTCCGGCCTCGTCCATCTCGCGCCTCGGCGGCGACGAGTTCACGGTCCTGCTGACCGAGATCGGCCAGCCGATCGACGCCGCGCTGGTGGCCGACCGGCTGCTGGCGACGCTCGAGCATCCGATCACGCTGGCCGGCCAGGATCTGTTCATGGCGACCTCGATCGGCATCGCCGTCTATCCAGAGGACGGCGCCGACGCCGAGTCGCTGGTCCGCAACGCCGATGCCGCGATGTACTTCGCCAAGGGTCGCGGGCGGAACAGCTATTCGTTCTACTCGGCCGAGATGAACCGGACGCAATCGCAGCGACTCGAGATCGAATCGCGGTTGCGCGTCGCCCTCGAGCGAGAGCAGTTCCGGATCCACTACCAGCCCATCCGGTCCGCCGAGACGGGGCGCGTGGTCGCGGCGGAGGCGCTGGTGCGCTGGCAGGAGCCCGAGTGGGGCAACGTTCCGCCGGATCAATTCATTCCGGTGGCCGAGGAGACGGGGCTCATCGTCGGGCTCGGGCAATGGGTCTTCCTGCGCGTCTGCGAGCAGGCGCGGCGCTGGCGGGAGGAATGGGGCGCGACGATCCGGATCGGCGTCAACGTCTCGGGCAAGCAGATCCGCGAGCCGGGCATGGTCGAGATGGTGCGGGAGGCGCTCGAGGCGACGGGCGTGGCGCCGACGCAGATCGAGCTCGAGATCACCGAGTCGACCATCATGCAGGACGACGCCCTGACGACCCAGACGCTTCGGGAGCTCAAGGAGATGGGGGTCGGGCTCGCCCTCGACGACTTCGGCACCGGCTACTCGTCGCTCTCCTACCTGCGCCGCTTCACCATCGATCGCGTGAAGATCGACCGGACGTTCATCGCCGAGCTGCCCGACAACCCGAGCGACGGCGCGCTCACGGCGGCCATCATCGCGATGGCCCACGGGCTTCAGGTCGACGTCGTCGCCGAGGGCGTCGAGACCGAGGCGCAGGCCCGCTTCCTCGAGCTGCGCGGATGTGACGAGCTGCAGGGCTACCTCTACGGACGGCCCTGCGCGCCCGAGGAGTTCGTCGATTGGCTGCGTGCACGCCCTTCGACGGGCGGGGTGGCCGAGGAGGACAAGCCCGAGGCGTGAGCCGCGGCCCGGCGCTGATGTCCGGTCCGCGGGTCGGTATGATGCGGCGGCGCGGATCGGATGCCGCGCGTGGAGCCGACTTGCAATCCCTCACGCTCGCGCGACCCGACGATTGGCACGTCCACCTGCGCGACGGCCCGATGCTGGCGCGCGTGTTGCCGTATACGGCCCGCCGCTTCCGGCGCGCGATCGTGATGCCGAACCTCGATCCGCCGGTGCTCACGACCGCCGACGCCGAGGCCTACGCCGAGCGCATCCGGAAGTCGCTCCCGCCGGGCTCGGACTTCGAGCCGCTGATGACGCTCTACCTCGCCGAGGCGACGACGCCGGCCGAGATCGAGCGCGCGAGCCGCTCGCCGGTCGTCGCGGGCGTGAAGCTCTATCCGAGGGGGGCGACGACCCATTCCGCGCAGGGCATCGCGGCGCTCGATGCGCTCGGTCCGGTGCTCGACGCGCTCGAGCGCTTCGACCTTCCGCTGCTCGTCCACGGCGAGTCGACCGCGCCCGACTGCGACGTCTTCGATCGCGAGCGCGTCTTCCTCGAGCGCGCGTTGATTCCGCTGGTCGAGCGACACGCCGGACTGCGCGTCGTCTTCGAGCACATCACCACCGCCGAGGCGGCCGCGTTCGTCGAGCAGGCGCCGCCGCGCGTCGCTGCGACGATCACGCCCCAGCATCTGCTCCTCAACCGCAACGCGCTCTTCCAGGGCGGCCTCCGGCCGCATCACTACTGCGTGCCGGTCCTGAAGCGCGAGGCCGACCGTCGGGCGCTCGTGCGCGCCGCGACCTCGGGCCATCCGGGCTTCTTCCTGGGCACGGACAGCGCGCCGCACGCACGCGCGAGCAAGGAGTCGGCTTGCGGCTGCGCGGGCGTGTTCAGCGCGCCGATCGCGCTCGAAGCCTACGCGGAAGCCTTCGCGCGGGCCGATGCGCTCGACCGGCTCGAGGGATTCGCGAGCCATTTCGGCGCGGACTTCTACCGCAGGCCCCGCAACACGGGCCGCATCCGACTCGAGCGCGTCGACCTGCGCGGACCGCACGAGGTCGGTTCGGGTCCGGATGGGCTCGTCGTGTTCCTCGCGGACGAGCCGCTTCGCTATCGGGTCGTCGAGACCGGCTGAGGCGGGCCGGGGGGCCGGCGAAGGAAGCCGACGGGATCGGGCGAGGCGCCCGGTCCGCTGCGCGAACGACCGCCGGTCCGCGCTCCGTCAAGCGAGGCGAAGCACCATGTCACGATGGTCGATCCCGGCTTCGACGAAGGGCTCGCCGCGGACGGCATAGCCGAGGGACGTGTAGAACGGCACGGCCTCGACCTGTGCGTGGAGGATCACGGCTTCGAGCCCTTCCAGGCGCGCCCGGGCCTCGAGCGCGCGCATCAGGAGCCGTCCCACGCCGAGCCGTCGCGCGGCGCGGCGGACGGCGACCCGCTCCGCGCGGGCCTGTCCCGCGATGCGCCGCATGCGGGCGGTGCCGATCGCGTAGGCGCGAGCGGTCCCGCCCGGCGCTTCGGACGACAGCGGTACGGGAGCGAGCGCCACGAAGTGGCGGCTCGTCGCATCGTGCCCGTCCCATTCGAGCGCCGCCGCGATGCCCTGCTCGTCGACGAAGACGGCGCGCCGAAGGTCGAAGCTCGCGTCGAGTGCCCGCCGCGCCTGCGCGTCGGCGACCCGCCCTTCGACCTCGACGACCCGGGGCGTCGCAAGCTCGTCGCGCGCGGATCCCTCGGCCATGGTGTTCCCTCGATGTCGTGTCGTGCGCCTGCAGCGGCGCCGCAATCCTCGCGCGCGCACCGCCCTGCATGCAAACGGAGAGCAGGACCGCCCGCGGACGGGCAGGGGCGTGGACTGCGGGGCCCATCGCGCCCGGCGATTGCCGAATGGCGGTGATTCCGTTCTCGTCTTCGAGGCGGGGGCGCGGTCTGCGCGCGGTGCCGGCTCGTCTCTTCGGGGCCCGATCCTTGCTCAGGGGATCGGGCCCCGCGAGACACTGGCTGGAAGCGAATCGGTCTGGTGGAGAACCCTTCCTGATTCACCAGCGAGATTGGCTCGATCTCGCCGCTTCCTGGGCCGTGTTAGAGCACGATCCGTGCCAGCTTGGACGCCAATCGAAATTCACCTTGGATTTCGGCGGCTTGGACGCCTCTGGACGCCGTGCTGGCCGTTCCTTCGATCCGACGCGGCTGGCGCAGTCTGCACCAGTGGATCCCGTCGCGACGGCATTGGATTCGATAACGATTCGATTTGAAAAGAGAATCGGGTGAAACGAGCGGCATTGGCGCAGAATGCGCCAGCTGGGCAGAATGCACCGGCTGCCTAGGGCGCCGGAACGCGTCGACGGGGGCGGGCGCAGCGGGTAGCTCGGCTAGACTGCGCCGCCCTCGCTGCCCCCGGAGAGTTTCGATGAGCGCACCGCCCGACGTCCCGTCGCAGATCCTGGATCGCCTCTTCGAGGTGATCGAACGGCGGCAGGACGAGCGGCCGGCTGGCAACGCTACGTCGTCGGCCTGCTCGACGGGGATTCCGGCCATCTCGGCCAAGGTGATCGAGGAGGCGGACGAGGTGGTCCGCGCGGCCGCAGCCGAGAGCGACGCGGCGCTGGCGCGGGAGGTGGCGGACCTCTTCTTCCACGTGCTCGTCCTGATGGCGGCGCGCGGCGTCGCGCCGGGCGCCACCTACGCCGAGCTGGCCCGACGCTTCGGAATCGGCGGCCTCGTCGAGAAGGCGGCGCGCGCCGCGTCGGGCGCGGCGGGGCCGACCAGGGACGGGAAATGATTCCCGAGCAGACGCTGCGGATCGCGGTCCCGTCGAAGGGGCGCTTGCGCGATCCCGCCCTGGCGCTCCTCGAGCGCGCCGGGCTCCGCTTCCGGATCTCTGGCCGCCGCCTGTTCAGCGTCTGCAGCGAGACCGGGAGCCGCATCATCTTCACGAACGCGGCGGACATCCCCGTGCTGGTCGCGGAGGGGGTGGTCGACCTCGGCATCACGGGGAGCGACCAGGTCCTCGAGAAGGGCGTCCGCGTCGTCGAGCACCGCAAGCTCGGCTTCGGGCGCTGTCGCCTGGCGGTCGCCGTCCACAAGGACGCCCCCTACCGAAGAGCCCAGGACCTGGCGGGGCGCGTGGTCGGTGCGAAGTTCGTCCGGTTGGCGCGGGACTACTTCGAGCGGCATGGCGTGCGCGACGTCCACGTGCTCGAGATCCAGGGCGCCGTCGAGGTCATGGTCCTGCTCGGCATGGTCGACGCGATCGTCGAGATCGTGGAGACGGGCAACAGCCTGCTCGAGAACGACCTGGTCGAGATGGAGCGCGTGCTCGAGGCGGAGGCCGTGCTGATCGGACGGACGGATCCGCGGGATCCGGCCCTGTCCGAGCAGCTGCTCCGCCGCATGGACGGGGTGCTCGCCGCCTCGCGCTACGCGCTGATCGAGTTCAACTGTCCTGCGGATCGGATCGACGAGGCGACGCGCGTCGCGCCGGGCTTTTCCTCCCCGACCATCGCCCGGCTGCAGGACCCGGCGTGGCTGGCGGTCAAGGTCCTGGTCGAGAAGTCGACCACCCAGCGCATCATCGATGCCCTCGAGTCGATCGGATGCGTGGCGATCCTGGAGACCGAGCTGCGCCACGCGCGGCTCTGAGCGCCCCGCACCGGTTCGGAACGGGATCGATCTAGGGAGAAATCCCCAGGTTCCGGCTCGATTCTTCCGGATATGTTCGATTCGTCGTCATTCGATCTGCAATTACACCGAAAGAAGCCTCGGGATTTACGGGCATGATCGCCTCGTGAGGAGACCCGAGATGGCCAGGATTCTCCTGATCGACGACCGCCGCACGCTGCTCGACCGCGCCCGGATGCTCCTCGAGTCCGAGGGGCACGAGCTGATCGAGGCGACCGATGCCCTCGCCGGTCTGCACCGCGCGGTGGAGGACGCGCCCGACTGCATCCTCGTCGAGCTCGGACTGCACGGGCTCGACGGACTCGCGATCAGCCGGCAGATCCGCGACGCGAAGGTGACCGGGCACATTCCCGTGATCGTCTGGGGGACGGCCGAGGCGGCGTCGATGCGCCGTTCGGTCGCGGCGGCCGGCGCGTTCGCCTATGTCGATCGGGCGCGAACGCCGAGCGCGCTGCGCGGCACGGTGCGGCGGGCATTGAGCGCTCGATCCGAGCTCACGCCGGCGTCCCATTCGTCCCGGGGTCCGATCCGCGGGACGAGTCCGCGCTGACGGCTCGGTCCGGCGGCTGCCGCGCGCTCGCCGACATCGGCGAGGGGCGAGCGGCCCGAGCCGCGGAGAGCGAGCCGGCGACGACGAGGGTCGCGCCGGCCACGCGCAGGACATCGGGCCACTCGTCGAAGACGACGACCCCGAAGACCGCTGCGAAGACCACCTGCAGGTAGGAGAGCGAGGTCGCCTGGCCGGCCGGAAGCGCCATCAGGCCTGCGGTCAGCGCCATCTGCCCGACCTGCGTCGCGAGGCCGACACCGACCAGCCAGACCCACTCGATGCCGACGGGCCAGACGAGCTGCCCCAGGACCAGCGGCAGGGACGCGACCAGGTTGACGAGCGGGAAGTAGAAGACGATGACGAGCGGATGCTCCGTTCGCGCCAGTCGCCGAACCACCACGTAGGCGAGGGCGCTTCCGAGCGCGCCCGCCACGGCGACGCCGACCCAGACTGGATCGAGCGCATCCGCGCCGACGCCGAAGAGCGACTCCGGGCGCGCGACCAGCACGACGCCCGTGAGGCAGAGCGAAGTCGCGACGAGCGTCGCCCGCGTGATCGGCTCGCCCAGGAAGAGTCCGGCGAGCAGCGCCGTGAAGGCCGGGTTCAGGTAGTGGATCACCGTCGCGTCGGCGAGCGGCAGATGGGTCACCGCCGCGTACACGCACGACAGCGCGACGTAGCCCGTCAGCCCCCGCAGCCACAGACCGCGGCGGTCGTGGCCCCAGATCGGTATGCCCGCCCGCCGGAGCAGCGCATAGCTCACGATGCCGCTCACGAGCGAGCGCGCGAAGACGATCTCCTGGCTCGGGATGCGCTCACCCGCGAGCTTCACGAAGAGGGCCATCACGCTGAACGCGAAGGAGGACAGGAGGATCGCGCCGACCCCGCTCGGCATGTCGTTCGTGCTCCCGATCCGCAGGGGCTCCCGGTCGCGGGAGCGCGGTGGCCGAGGGTGTCATGCCTTGGCCCGCCGCGCTCATGCTGGGTAGACTCGCGCGGTCGCGGTCGCGCGCGTCCCGGACGCGATGCGCGGCCCCCGGGAGCGCCATGAACGGCCTGTCTCCTTGCCTCCGCCTGCTGCGCGACCTCGTCGCGATTCCCTCCGTCAATCCGATGGGGCGCGAGGACCTGCCGGCCGACATGATCGGGGAGGAGCGCATCGCACGCTTCCTCGCCGACGAGCTCGCGCGGATCGGGCTCGATGCGAAGCTGCTCGGGCGCGGAGGGCGGACGAGCGTCATCGCGACGGCGACCGCGGGGCGGGATGCCGAGACCGTGCTCGTCGCGAGCCATCTCGATACCGTGCCCGTCGACGGCATGGAGATCGATCCCTTCGATCCGGTGATCGAGTCGGGCCAGCTCTTCGGCCGCGGCGCTTGCGACACCAAGGCCGGCATGGCGGCATTGCTCGAGGCGCTCGAGCGCGTGCTCGCCCGCGGAACGCTCGCGCGCAACCTGGTCGTCGTCGGCGAAGCCGACGAGGAGCACCGGAGCGTCGGTGCGTACGACGTGCTCGAGGCGCTCGGCGCCGGGCGGCCCGACTGGGTGCTCGCGACCGAGCCGACGGGGCTGCGACTCATCCATGCCCACAAGGGCGTCGTGCATGCCCGGTTGCGCGCCCATGGACGCGCCTGTCATAGCTCCGATCCGACCCAGGGGCGCAACGCGATCGTCCTGATCGCCCGGGCGATCCTCGCGATCGAGGCGAGCGCTTCGGTCTTCGTCGAGCGGCCCCATCCCGATCTCGGACCGGCGACGCTCTCGGTCGGCATCGTCCATGGCGGCCACGCGCCGAACATCGTCCCGGACGACGCCTGGCTCTGGGTCGATCGGCGTACGCTGCCGGGCGAGACGCCCGAAGGCGTGAAGCGGGAGCTCGACCGGGTCCTCGGGGAGGCGGGGATCGCGGGCGAGGTGATCGTCGAGGCGTGTCAGGAGCAGAAGCCGCCGCTCGGCAATCCGCCGGGCTCCCGGGCGGTCGCGTCGAGTGCAGAGGCGCTCGCCGCGGTCGGGCTGCCGGACGAGGTCTCGCCGGTCGCCTTCGGAACCGACGCGGGCGTGTTCTCGCGCGTCGGCGTGCCGAGCGTGGTGCTCGGTCCCGGCTCGATCGCTTTGGCCCATACCGCGCGCGAGTCGGTTCCGATCGACGAGGTCGAGCAGATGGTCCGCGTCTTCGAGCGGATTCTCGAGTCGAAGGGCAGGGGCTGAGCGCCACGCGCGTCAGCGGACGGTGACGCGCACCGGAATCCAGCGGTCGACGATCCGCTCGATCTGACCGTCCTGCTGCCAGGCGGCGACCGCGGCGTCGAGGCGCGTCTTGAGCGCGCCGTCGCCGCGGCGCACGGCCCAGGCGATCTCCTCGTGGGTCAGGAGCTGGTAGAGCCCGTGCAGGTCGCGTTGCGCGGGGTCGCCGGCGAGGCGCCAGATGGTCGGTGCGTCGTGGATGAAGAAGTCGATGCGACCGGCCCGCAGGCTGCGGATGCCCTCCGCGACGTCCTCGAAGCCGAAGCTGCTCGCCCGGGTCAGCTCCGTCGCGACGAAGCGTTCGCCCGCCGTTCCGTACTCGAATCCGACGCGCGCGCCGGGGCGACGGAGGGTATGGACGCGCCCGAAGCGCCCGATGTCGGCGGATCGGATCAGGGCGAGCTGCCCCGCCCGCATGTACGGCGCCGCGAACAGGACGCGGTCCTCGCGCTCCGGCGTGATCGAGAGGCCGCTCATCACGACGTCGACCTCGCCGCGCTCGAGCGCGGCGAGCGGCTGCGATTCGTCGATGCGGACGAAAGCGACCCGGCGTCGCAGCTGCGCGCCGAGCGCCTGGGCGAGATCGATCTCGATGCCCATCAGCTCGCCGTCCTGCTCGAAGACGACGGGCGGATGAGACGGCGCGACGCCGACGCGCAGGACGCCGCCGCCAGCCGCATCGGTCGAGCGACATCCGGCCACATCGAGGGCAAGGACGAGCAGCAGGGCGCAGGCGAGCAGGCGGGGCAGGCGGAGGGCTCGATGAGGAGCAGGCGGCGTCACGAGGGCTCCCAGGCGTCCGCGCAGGCTACTGCCTTGCACGGGAGAGCGTCAATTCCTACTTTGCGTCGCCGGTCGATCGGGAGGTGGCGAAGAATCCGGATTCACGCTCGCCCGGTTCCTGTCGTGAGGGCGCGGTCATGGGTGATGCCAAGCCGAAGACGATCCTTCGCAGTGCCTACCGCCCACCCGACTACCGGATCGATGCCGTCGATCTCGCCTTCGATCTCCATGAAAACGAGACCTCCGTCGAGGCCCGGCTTCGGATCCGACGGCGTGACGGGATCCGCGAAGGCGCCGCTGCGGCGCCGGTTCCCCTCGTGCTCGATGGCGAGGACCTCGAGCTGCTCGCCATCGCCATCGACGGGCGAACGCTCGCGCCCGACGCCTACCAGATCGAAGGCGACGCGCTGACGGTCTTCGATCCGCCGGCGCGATTCGAGCTCCTGACCCGCGTTCGCATCCATCCCGAGACGAACCTCCGCCTGTCGGGCCTCTACAAGAGCAGCGGCAACTTCTGCACCCAGTGCGAGGCCATGGGATTCCGCCGCATCACGTACTTCCTGGACCGGCCGGACGTGATGGCCCGGTACGACGTTTCGATCGAGGCGGAGAAGGCGCGCTACCCGGTGCTGCTCTCGAACGGCAATCGGGTGGAGACGGAGGATCTGCCGAACGGGCGCCATCGGGTCCGATGGCAGGATCCCTTCCCGAAGCCCAGCTACCTCTTCGCGCTCGTCGCCGGCGATCTGCGCTGCCACGCCGGCCACTTCGTGACCCGCTCGGGTCGGAACGTCCGACTCGAGATCTGGGTCGAGCCGCAGAACATCGACCGCTGCGAGCACGCGCTGCGCTCGCTCGTCCGAGCGATGCGATGGGACGAGGAGCAATTCGGTCGCGAGTACGACCTGGACGTGTACATGATCGTCGCGGTGAACGACTTCAACATGGGCGCGATGGAGAACAAGGGGCTCAACGTCTTCAACTCGAAGTTCGTGCTCGCGAAGCCGGAGACCGCGACCGACGACGACTACGAAGGCATCGAGACCGTGATCGCCCACGAGTACTTCCACAACTGGACGGGCAATCGGATCACCTGTCGCGACTGGTTCCAACTGACCCTGAAGGAGGGGCTCACGGTCTACCGCGACCAGCGCTTCAGCGAGGACATGCGCTCGCGTGCAGTCGAGCGCATCCAGTCCGTCAAGCAGCTGCGAGCGCGCCAGTTCCCGGAGGACGAGGGTCCGATGGCGCATCCCATCCGGCCCGAGTCCTACATCTCGATGGACAACTTCTATACGGCCACGGTCTACGAGAAGGGCGCCGAGGTCATCCGGATGATGGACACCCTCGTCGGCGACGCCGGCTTTCGGCGGGGCATGGACCTCTACTTCGATCGCCACGACGGACAGGCCGTGACCTGTGACGACTTCCGCGCCGCCATCGCCGATGCCAATGGACGCGACTTCGAGCAGTTCGAGCGCTGGTACCGACAGGCCGGGACGCCCCGGCTGCGCGCTCGCGGCGCATACGATCCGACGCGCCGCCGCTACACGCTCGAGCTCGCGCAGGACTATCCCGCGACTGCCTTCGAGATCGCGGGCGCCGCCGAGCGGCGTCCGCTCCATCTCCCGGTCGCCGTCTCGCTCCTCGGCTCGCGGGGAGCGGCGCTGCCGCTGCGGCTTTCGAGCGATGCGCAGGATTCGCCGGGCGCGTCGTTCCGGGTGCTCGAGCTGCGCGACGAGGAGGAGGCATTCGTCTTCGAGGGGGTCGAGGAGCGTCCGGTGCCCTCGATCTTGCGCGGCTTCTCGGCGCCGGTCCGTCTCGAGATGGAGCGGAGCCCCGACGAGCTCGCCTTCCTGATGGCCCACGACGATGACGCGTTCAATCGCTGGGATGCCGGCGAGAAGCTCGCGCTCTCGATCCTGGTCTCCGCGGCGTCGGCGCCGGCTTCGCTCGACGACGATCCCCGGGTCGCTCGCTACGGCGAGGCCTGGGGGCGGGTGCTGCAGGACGACGCGCTCGACGGCTCGCTGCGCGCGCTCGCGATCACGCTCCCCTCGCTCCGCGTGATCGCGCAGGAGCTCGCCGTGATCGACCCCGACGCGATCCACGCGGCGCGCGAACGCCTGGGCGCCTGGCTCGCGAAGACCCATGCGGACGCGCTCTGGGCGCTCTACGGCACGCTCGCGCCCGACGGTCCGTACCGCCACGAGCGCCTGCAGATCGACCGCCGTCGCCTGCGCGGCGCGATCCTGCGCCATCTCGCCTGGACCGGAGCCGAGGAGGCGGTCGCGGCCGCATCCGCGCAATACGCCGCCGCCGACAACATGACCGATGCCCAGGCGGCGCTCTTCGTCCTCGCCGACGTCGACGATCCGCGGCGCGATCAGGCCTTCGCCGACTTCCACGCGCGCTGGCGCGGCGACCCGCTCGTGCTCGACAAGTGGTTCTCGATCCAGGCGACCTCGACGCGTCCCGATACCCTCGCGCGCGTGCGATCGCTGGCGAGCCATCCCGACTTCGTCGTCACGAATCCCAATCGCGTGCGCTCGCTGGTCGGCGCCTTCGCGACGGGCAATGCCGTCCGGTTCCACGACCCGTCGGGCGACGGCTACGCCTTCCTGGCGGATTTCGTGCTCGAGCTCGACGGCCGCAATCCGCAGCTGGCGTCGCGGCTCGTGTCGGCCTTCAACGACTGGCGTCGCTACGACGAGGGGCGGCAGGCGCAGATGCAGGCGGCGCTCGAGCGGATCGCCGGTCGCAAGGCGCTCTCGAAGGACGTCTACGAGATCGTGAGCAGGGCGCTGTCGCGCTGAACGGATCCGCTCGGCGCAGGGGGGAACGGACGAGACGATGAAGGGACTCAATCCGGGGCAGCCGATCCTGATGGCGAAGGATCTCACGCGCCGGTTCGGCGATCGGACGATCCTCGCGGGCGCGTCGTTCAGCCTCGCGCCCGGCGACCGCGTCGGCGTGCTCGGCGTGAACGGCGTCGGCAAGTCGACCCTGATGCGGATCATCGCGGGACGCGACAAGGAGTACGAGGGACAGCTCGTCGTCGCCCGGGGCGCGAGCGTGGGCTACGTCAGCCAGGAGCCCGAGCTCGACTTCGACCGGACGGTGCGCGACAACGTCGAGCAGGCCATCGGCGAGATTCGCGCGCTGCAGCGGCGCTACGACGAGATCCTGAAGGCCTGGGAAGATCCCGAGATCACCTCGGACGAGGACAGGACGAACGCCCTGCTGGCCGAGCAGGGCGAGGTCCAGGAGGCGCTCGAGCACCGCGACGCGATGGACCCCGCCGCCCTCGACGCCCGCATCGAGGCGGCGATGGAGGCGCTCCGCCTGCCCCCGGGCGACCGCGTCGTGCGCACGCTCTCGGGCGGCGAGCGGCGGCGCGTCTCGCTCTGCAAGGAGCTGCTCGCGCATCCGGACATCCTGATCCTCGACGAGCCGACCAACCATCTCGACGCCGACACGGTCGACTGGCTCGAGAACTTCCTGGCGGGCTACTCGGGGACATACGTGCTCGTCACCCACGACCGCTACTTCCTCGACCACGTCGCGAATCGCATGCTCGAGGTCTTCCACGGCCACGTGCGCAGCTACGAGGGCAACTACTCCGACTTTCTCGAACAGAAGGAGAAGCTGCAGGAGATCCAGGACCGGACCGATGCGAACCTGCTCAAGGCCGTCGCGCGCGAGCTCGAATGGATCCGCTCGACGCCGCAGGCGCGCCGGACGAAGTCGAAGGCCCGCATCACCGCCTACGAGCAGCTCGTCGAGCAGGCCTCGAAGATCCAGCCGGCCGAGGAGCTCGACCTGCGCATTCCGTTCGGGCCCCGGCTCGGGGACAAGGTCGTCTCGATGCGCGGCGTCTCGAAGGGCTTCGGCGACAAAGTCCTGCTGCGGGACTTCGACTTCGACATGCCGCCCGGCGCGATCGTCGGCATCACGGGCGCGAACGGCCTGGGAAAGACCACCTTCGTCAACATGATCGTCGGTCGCGAGGAGCCCGACGCGGGCACCATCGAGATCGGCGAGACCACGCGCTTCTGCTACGTCGACCAGACGCGCCAGACGCTGCGCGACGCGCTCACCGTCTACGAGGAGGTCGCCGACGGGTCGGACATGATCGAGTACGGAGACAAGACGCTTTCGGTCCGCCACTACCTCGCGCGCTTCCTGTTCAGCGGCTCGATCCAGCAGACGCCCGTCGGGCGCCTCTCGGGAGGCGAGCGCAACCGGCTCCAGCTCGCGAAGTGCCTGCGTCAGCCCTCGAATTTCATCATCCTCGACGAGCCGACCAACGACCTCGACCTGATGACGCTGCGCGTCCTCGAAGAGGCGCTCACCGGCTTCCCGGGCTGCGCCATCGTGATCACCCACGACCGCTACTTCCTCGACCGGGTCGCGACCCACATCCTCGCGTTCGAGGGGGACGCGGTCGTCGAGTTCGTGCCCGGTGCCTGGGACGCCTACACCGAGTACCGGGAAAGGAAGCAGGTGGAGACCGGCGGGACGCGGTCCCAGAAGTTCAAGCACAGAAAGATCGCTCGCGTCTGAGTCCGGCCCTTGACAAGCCGCGACCATGCGCCGAAGTCACCTCCCGCTCGTCGGCGGGGCCAGGTCCCGACCGATCGTCCCTTGAAAGGCGAGGTGGGGTCATGCGATTCGACAAGCTCACGATCAAGAGCCAGGAGGCGCTGCAGGACGCGCAGTCCCAGTGCACGGGCCGCGGCCATCAGAACCTCGAGGCGGCCCATCTGCTCTTCGCCCTCCTGGGGCAGCCGGAGGGCAGCACCGTTCCGATGCTCCAGAAGCTCGGAACCTCGATCGATGGCCTGCGAAACGAGGTCGAGAAGGTCCTCAAGTCGATTCCCAAGGTCACGGGGGGAGCCCAGCCGCAGATCAGCGGCCACCTGAATCGCATCCTCAACGCCGCCTTCCAGGAGGCGGAGGAGATGAAGGACGAGTACGTCTCGACCGAGCATCTCCTGCTGGCGATGGCGAAGGACCAGAGCGACGCGGTCGGTCGCATCCTGCGCGGCGCGGGCGCGTCGCCGGACGCGCTGAAGCAGGCGCTGGCCTCCATCCGCGGCCAGTCCCGCATCACCGACCAGGATCCGGAGTCGAAGTACCAGGCGCTCGAGAAGTTCGGAACGGATCTCACCGAGCGTGCGCGTCAGGGCAAGCTCGATCCCGTGATCGGTCGCGACGAGGAGATCCGACGCGTCATCCAGGTCCTCTCGCGTCGCAGCAAGAACAACCCGGTGCTGATCGGCGAGCCGGGCGTCGGCAAGACGGCGATCGCCGAGGGGCTGGCCCAGCGGGTGGTCGCGGGGGACGTGCCGGACACGCTCAAGAACCGCCGGGTGATCGCGCTCGACATCGGCGCCCTGATCGCGGGCGCCAAGTACCGCGGCGAGTTCGAGGACCGGCTCAAGGCGGTGCTGCGCGAGGTCTCGGAGGCGAACGGGCAGATCATCCTCTTCATCGACGAGCTGCATACCATCGTCGGCGCCGGCGCCGCGGAAGGCGCGGCCGACGCGGCCAACATGCTCAAGCCGGCGCTCGCGCGCGGCGAGCTGCGTTGCGTCGGCGCGACCACGCTCGACGAGTACCGCAAGCACGTCGAGGGCGACGCCGCGCTCGCGCGCCGCTTCCAGCCGGTCTTCGTCGGCGAGCCCTCGGTCGAGGACACGATCTCCATCCTGCGCGGTTTGAAGGAGCGCTACGAAGTCCACCACGGCGTCCGCATCCAGGACTCCGCGATCGTCGCCGCCGCGACGCTCTCGCATCGCTACATCACGGACCGCTTCCTGCCGGACAAGGCGATCGACCTGGTCGACGAGGCGGCGAGCCGCGTCCGCGTCCAGATCGACTCGATGCCCGAGGAGCTGGATCAGCTCGAGCGCAAGCGGACCCAGCTCGAGGTCGAGCGCGAGGCCCTCAAGAAGGAGAGCGACGCCGCGAGCCGCGAGCGCCTCGCCGCCGTCGAACGCGAGATCGCGGACCTGCGCGAATCGTCGGACGGGATGAAGGCGAAGTGGCAGTCGGAGAAGGCGCTCATCTCGGACGTGCGCGAGGCGAAGGAGGAGCGCGAGACGCTGACCGCGGAATACCAGCGCGCCGAGCGCGCTGGCAATCTCGAGCGCGCCGCGGAGCTGCGCTACGGCAAGCTCGTCGAGCTCGAGAAGCGTCTCACCGAGAAGCAGCAGGAGCTCGACGCCCTCCAGAAGGAGGGCAGCATGCTGACCGAGGAAGTGACCAGCGAGGAGATCGCCGAGATCGTCTCGAAGTGGACGGGCGTGCCGGTCACGAAGATGCTCGAGGGCGAGCAGGCGAAGCTGCTCACGATGGAGGAGCGGCTCGGAGAGCGGGTCGTGGGGCAGCCCGAGGCGCTGCAGGCCGTATCCAACGCCGTGCGGCGTGCGCGCGCGGGGCTGCAGGATCCGTCGCGACCGATCGGCTCGTTCATCTTCCTGGGGCCGACCGGCGTCGGCAAGACCGAGACGGCGCGGGCGCTCGCCGAGTTCCTCTTCGACGACGAGCAGGCGATGGTGCGCATCGACATGAGCGAGTTCATGGAGAAGCACGCCGTCTCGCGGCTCGTCGGAGCGCCCCCCGGCTACGTCGGCTACGACCAGGGCGGCTATCTGACGGAGGCGGTCCGACGTCGCCCGTACAGCGTCGTGCTCTTCGACGAGATCGAGAAGGCGCATCCCGACGTGTTCAACATCTTCCTGCAGATCCTCGACGACGGTCGCCTGACCGACGGGCAGGGACGCACGGTCGACTTCAAGAACACCGTCCTGATCATGACGTCGAACATCGGGAGTCAGCACATCGTCGAGCTCGGCGTCGGCCAGGAGAAGGAGATGCGCGAGCGGGTCACCGCGGCGCTGCGGGCCCACTTCAAGCCCGAGTTCCTGAACCGCGTCGACGACGTCGTGATCTACCACGCGCTGGGTCGGGAGCAGATCGGCCGGATCCTCGACATCCAGCTCGAGCTGCTGCGCAAGCGCCTGGCGGAGCGGCGCCTCTCGCTCGAGTTCACGAAGCCGGCGCTCGACTTCCTGGCCGAGCGGGGATACGACCCGCAGTACGGCGCGCGACCGCTGAAGCGGCTGATCCAGCGCGAGGTCCAGGATCCGCTCGCCATGCGCATCCTGCAGGGCGAGTTTGCCGAGGGACGGACGGTGAAGGTCGACCTCGCCGGGGACGGGGAGTCGCTGCTCTTCAGCTGATCGCGTCGGATCCGCGATCGGTCCGCACGAGGTCGCCTAACGGGCGGCCTCGTCGCGTTCCGGCGCGCGGGGGACGCTGAAGGTGAAGCGCGAGCCCTTGCCGACCTCGCTCTCGACCCGGATCGTGCCGCCCATCGCCTGGACGAGATGGCGGACGATCGAGAGGCCGAGCCCCGTCGATCCGATCGCCCGGGAGCGCGAGGCGTCGACGCGGTAGAAGCGCTCGAAGATGCGCCCCAGGGCTTCTTCGGGGATCCCGATACCCGTATCGCTCACGGCGATCTCGAGCAGCTCTCCCCGCGGCTCGACGTCGATCGTGATCGTCGCGCCTTCGTCGCTGTAGCGGATCGCGTTCGTCAGCAGGTTCTCGATCACCTGCTCGAGCGCCTTGCGATCGGCCCAAGCCGGCGGCGCCGAAGCGGTGCGAACGCGCGCCTCCATCTTCGCATGGAGCAGGCGAGGACGCGCGTCCGCGACGAGCAGCTGGGCGAGCTTGACGACGTCGACCCGCGAGGGGGAGGGCGCGCCCTCACCGCTCTCGATGCGCGAGAGGTCGATCAGGTCGTCGATCAGGTCGCGCATCCGATGGACGTTGCGTTGGATGACCGCGACGTGGGCCGAGACCTCCGCGGGCGTCATCGGCCCGGACGCGAGGCTCTCGGCATAGCCCTGGATCGAGGTCAGTGGCGTGCGCAGCTCGTGGGACGCGTTCGCGATGAAGTCGCGGCGGATCCGGTCGACGCGGCGGATCTCGGTGACGTCGTGGAAGACGGCCAGCGTTCCGACGCGGGGCCCCGTGCTCGGGAAGCGGGTCGCGCGGCCCCAGACGGTTCGCGCGGCGTGGCCCCGGATCTCGATGTCCGCGAAGACGGGGGTCGCGCTCTCCCGTGCGCTCGCGAGGAGCTCGCCGACTGCCGGCCGACGGATCACCTCGACGACCGGCCGGTTCTGGACCTCGCCCCACACGTCGAAGAGCTCCCGGAACGAGGTGTTGACCAGGACGATCCGCTCGTTCGAGTCGAGGACCAGCACGCCCTCGATCATCTCGGCCATGACGGCCTCGAGCTGCTGGATGTTGCGGCGCGTCCGCGTGAGCTCGCTCTCGAACGCGTCGGCCATGCGATTGACGGCGGCGGCGGTCGCGCCGCGCTCGTCCTGAAGATGGAGCGGGACGCGCGCTTCGAGCTCGCCCCGGCCGAGGCGCGCCGCGACCTCGGCGAGGGCCGAGAAGGGCTCGAGCGTCATGCGAGCGAGGCTGCGGCTGACGAGATAGGCGAGGGCGGCCGCGCCGAGGACCGCGGTCGCGATGCGCTCCGGGACGAGCGCCCCGTCGCGCGTCGCCAGCAGGCCCATCGCCAGCACGGCCGCCATGGCAGCCGCCGACCGCACCAGGATCTTGAATTGGAATCGACTCACGGCGCTCGCCACCGCGCACCCGGCGACGGCCGGCCCCTACGGCCGTTCGGCCGGCGCGGGTTCACTCGCGGAAGCGGTAGCCGACTCCGCGAACGGTGTCGATCAGATCGCCGGCCGGGCCGAGCTTCTCGCGCAGGCGCTTCATGTGGGTGTCGACCGTCCGGAGCGTCACGGCGATGCCCTCGCCCCAGACCTCCTCGAGCAGCCGCTCCCGGGTCAGCACGCGTCCGGGCCGGCGCATCAGGGCGGCGAGGAGCATGAACTCCTTGGCGGTGAGCGTGATCTCCTCGTCCCGATAGACGCAGCGGTGGCGCGAGAGGTCGAGGGCGAGCGAATGGTGCTGCAGGCTCTCGGGACTCGCGTCGGCCTCGATGCCCCGCCGCAGGATCGCCTTGACGCGCAGGCCGAGCTCACGGGGCGAGAAGGGCTTGGTGACGTAGTCGTCGGCGCCCAGCTCGAACCCCACGATGCGGTCGACCTCGTCGCCGCGAGCCGTCAGCATGATGACGGGCACGTCGGCGAGCTCGGGCGTCGAGCGGATCGAGCGACACACATCGGTGCCGGGTCGATCGGGCAGCATCAGATCGAGCACCACGAGATCGGGCCGGCCCCGCCGCAGCGAGGCGAGCGCTTCTTCGCCCGTCGCGGCGGTCTCGACGTCGTAGCCCTCACGGACGAGGGAGAGGCGGGTGAGCTCGAGGATGTCCGGCTCGTCGTCGACGACGAGGATTCGTCTGGCCATCGGTCTGCGGGTCTCGGATCGTCCGGCGTACGGGGCGGAGGCCGCCTTCGCTTCGATCGCCGGACTCAGCGCGAGAACTTCTCCCTGTGCTTGAGGTTCTTCGATTCGGCGGCGAGCACGACGTGCTCCGCGATGTTGGTCGCATGGTCGCCGACCCGCTCGAGGCTGCGGGCGATGAACATGAGATCGATCTGCTGGCCGGAGGTCGTCGGATCGCGCTGGATCCGGGCGATCGCGTTGCGGATCACGTCGGTCTCGATCGCGTCGATCTCGTCGTCCGCGGCGAGAACGGAGCGGGCCCGTGCCGCGTCGAGATCCGCGAAGGCGCCGAGGGACTCCGAGAGCGCGCGCTGGCTCGCCTCGGCGAGGGTGCGCAGCTCCGCCGGCGGGGGGACGGGATCGCGCTCGCAGAGCCGGCGCGCGCAGCCGGCGATGTTGCGGGCGAGATCCCCGACCCGCTCGAGGTCCGTCGCCATCGTGTTGATCGCCAGCACCTGACGCAGGTCGACGGCCACCGGGGCGCGCAGGGCCAGCACGTTCAGCACCGCCTGATCGATCTCGACGTCGAGACGATCGATCTCGAGATCGTCCTCCGCCACCGACTCGGCGAGCGCCGGATCCCGACGCCAGGTCGATCGCAGGGCCTTGTCGAGGATCTCCTCGGCGAGTCCCCCCATTCGCAGCGCCAGCTGCCGGAGCAGGTCCACGTCGCGTCCGGTCTTGATCTGGGTCGACGTCGGCATCGGCCAACTCTTCCTTCTGAAGCGGCCCGATGGATCGGGTCGCCCTTGGCGGGTCTGCTTCTGCCTCCCGCGCGGTCAGGGAAATAGCCCTCGGGCGTGGCGATCCGATGTCGCGTCCGTGGCGATCGGATGAAGCGCACGCGGCCCGGGCCGACCCGCCGGGGAGCCGGGGCAGGCTATCACGTCCCCCTCGGCCGTCATCAAAACGTCACGATTCCTTCACGAACGAGTCATCGCGAGCCCCGGCGTTCCGCGCGACGCTGCCGGCCAGTCGAAGGTCCCACGAGCGGCCTTCGTCCCTCGGAGGCCGCGCGTGATCGGATGGGTCTGGCTCGGGCTGCCGCTGCTGGCGTCGATCGCGTTCTGGGTCGGCCGGCATCGGGCCCTCGCGCTCTCGGGAGGGGGCAGGGTCGAGATCCACTCGCTTCCGCAGCACTACGGCCAGCTCGTCTCGATCTGGACCGCGCTCCCCTGTCTCGCGGTCCTGCTCGCCTGGGCCATCGCCGGGGGCGGCCTGACGACGGCCTGGTCGATCGCGAGCGTCGAGTCGAGCGGCGCCCTGGCCTCGGGCCAGACGGCGGCGCACGTGGTCGAGGAGGTCCAGACGGGCATGGGCCGGATCGATGGCGCCGATGCCACGCCGGCCCACGCCGTCGCGCGCGCTGCGATCGCGCGCGCCCATCGCATCGGGGTCGCCGCCGTCGCGGGGCTCGTGCTGACGACGGGCGCGGCCGGTCTCGCCCTCGCGCGTCGGCGCATCACCCCCGAGCTGCGCGCCCGCAATCACGTCGAGCGGATCCTGCGGCTCGGGCTCGCGGCCTGCTCGGTCGTCGCGATCGTCACGACCGTCGGCATCGTGCTGTCCCTGCTCTTCGAGGCGAGCCGTTTCTTCTCGCTGACCAGTCCGATCGAGTTCTTCTTCGGCACGGAGTGGAGCCCGCAGACGGCGCTGCGCGCCGATCAGGTCGGCGCGTCGGGGCGGTTCGGAGCGGTTCCGATCTTCGCCGGCACGCTGCTGATCACGGCGATCGCCATGACGATCTCGATCCCGGTCGGCCTGCTCTCCGCGATCTACCTGACCTTCTATGCGACGGCCTCGATGCGGGCCTGGGTCAAGCCCGTGCTCGAGATCATTGCGGGGATTCCCACCGTCGTCTGGGGATCCTTCGCCGCGCTCACGCTCGGCCCGCAGATCCGCATGCTGGGCGAGCTCGTCGGCCTCGACGTCGCGAGCGAGAGCGCGCTCGCGGCGGGCCTCGCGATGGGCGTCATGATCATTCCCTTCGTCTCGTCGCTCTCGGACGACGCGCTCAACGCCGTCCCGCGTTCGCTGCGGGAGGGCTCGCTCGCGCTCGGCGCGACGGATTCCGAGACGATCCGCCGCGTGATCGTGCCCGCGGCGCTCCCGGGCATCGTCGGCGCCTTCCTGCTGGCCGTCTCGCGCGCCGTCGGCGAGACGATGATCGTCGTGATGGCGGCCGGGCTGGCCGCCAACCTCACGGCGAACCCCTTCGCGGCAGTGACGACGGTGACGGTCCAGATCGTGACGCTGCTCGTCGGTGATCAGGAGTTCGACTCGGCCAAGACGCTGGCCGCCTTCGCGCTCGGGCTCACGCTCTTCTTCGTGACGCTGGGGCTGAACCTGATCGCCCTCGTCGTGGTCCGGCGCTACCGGGAACAGTATGAGTGAGTCGCGCGCGACGGGTTCGACGAGGGTCGACGACGGGGCGGACCGGCGTCTCCGGCGGCGCTATGCGTCCGAGCGTCGGTTTCGAGGGGCCGGTCTCGCTGCGATCTCCTTCTCGCTGTTGGCCCTCGGCGCGCTGCTCGGGTCGATCGTGATCGACTCGCTGGCGACGTTCCATCTCTACTCGGTCCAGTTGGACGTGGCGCTCGATCCGGACCAGCTCGATCCCTACGGCGACCGGTCGCAGGAGAGCCTCGCGGTCGGCAACGCGGCGGCCGTGCTGCGGAGCGCCCTGGCCGAGGCGATTCCGGAAGCGACGAGCCGCTCGGATCGGCGCGCGCTCGGCGAGCTCCTCTCGGTCGGGGCCGAATACGATCTGCTCGATCTCGTGAAGTCGGATCCGGCGCTCCTCGGCCAGCGCCGGTCGTTCCGCGCGCTGCTTTCGGACGACGTCGACCTCGCGCTGCGCAGCGGCCTCGCGACGGACGCCGACGCGTCGGAGCGCAAGCTCTCGGACGTCCAGCTCGGCTGGATCGCGCAGCTCGAGCGGGAAGGGCGGATCGAGCGGCACTGGAATACCCGGTTCTTGACCGGCGGTGACAGCCGGGACCCGGAGCTCGCCGGGGTGCAGGGGGCCATTCGAGGCTCGTTCCTGACGCTGATCGTCACGCTCCTGCTGAGCTTCCCCGTCGGCGTCGCCGCGGCGGTCTACCTCGAGGAGTTCGCGCCGCGCAACCGCCTCACGGATTGGATCGAGGTCAACATCAACAACCTCGCGGCCGTCCCCTCGATCGTCTTCGGCCTGCTCGGCCTCGCGGTCTTCCTGAACTTCCTCGGCCTGCCGCGATCGGCGCCGATCGTTGGGGGGATGGTGCTCGCGCTGATGACGCTTCCGACCATCATCATCGCGTCGCGTGCGTCCCTCGCGGCGGTCCCGCCTTCGATTCGCGAGGCCGCGCTCGGCGTCGGCGCGTCCCCGACGCAGGCCGTCCTGCATCATGTGGTTCCGGTGGCGTTGCCCGGAATCCTGACGGGGACGATCATCGGCATGGCGCGTGCCCTCGGCGAGACCGCACCGCTGCTGATGATCGGCATGGTGGCGTTCATCGTCGATCTGCCGGAGGGGCCGACGGACCCGTCGACCGTGCTCCCGGTCCAGATCTATCTCTGGGCCGAGGCGCCGGAGCGGGCCTTCGCCTCGCGCACGGCGGCGGCGATCCTCGTGTTGCTCGCCTTCCTGATCGCGATGAACTCGGTCGCGGTCTGGGTCCGGCGACGGTTCGAGGCGCGACTCTGATCCGGGCGGACAGGGTGCGCGCCGAGCGGCGGCGGTCGAGGGCGGGCGCGCGGGGCGGTGATCGTGGGAGCGAGCGGTGAGGATCAGCGATTGAAGGTCAAGATGCAGACGCGCGGACTCGACGTGTTCTACGGCGAGAAGCAGGCGCTTCGAGCGGTGGACCTCGAGATCCACGCGAATCAGGTCACGGCGCTGATCGGTCCCTCGGGCTGCGGGAAGTCGACCTACCTGCGCTGCCTGAATCGGATGAACGACGTCGTTCCGGGCTGTCGGGTCTCGGGCGACGTCACGCTGGATGGCCGCGACATCTACGATGCGAAGCTCGACGTCGTGAAGCTACGCGCCCGGGTCGGCATGGTATTCCAGAAGCCGAACCCGTTCCCGAAGACGATCTACGAGAACGTCGCCTACGGTCCGCGGATCCACGGCATCGCCCGGAACAAGGGCGAGCTCGACGAACTCGTCCGCAACAGCCTGCGCAAGGCGGGTCTGCTCGACGAGGTCGAGAGCCGGCTCGACGAATCGGGTACCAGCCTCTCGGGCGGGCAGCAGCAGCGGCTCTGCATCGCCCGAGCGATCGCGGTCTCGCCCGAGGTCATCCTGATGGACGAGCCCTGCTCGGCGCTCGACCCGATCGCGACGGCGCGGGTCGAAGAGCTGATGGACGAGTTGCGCGAGCAATTCACGATCGTGATCGTGACCCACTCGATGCAACAGGCGGCGCGCGTCTCCCAACGGACGGCCTTCTTCCACCTGGGCTCCCTCGTCGAGGTCGGCGAGACGGACAAGATCTTCACGAACCCGTCGGATCAGCGGACCCAGGACTACATCACCGGCCGGTTCGGCTGAAGCCGTTCTTCCCCCCCCGGCACCGGGTCGGCCGCACGAGGCTTCGCCGGTCCGGACGGCGTTCGGGGCGCTCGACGCGGCGATTCCGGGCGCGCCGAGTCGGCTTACCCTACATTCGACCCCCGGGAGGGCTCGGTGCGGAAGCCCCCGCGTCGGAGGGTCTGAATGGGTTCGGTCGAGGTGCTCCCGATCTCGCTGCCCCGGGACACCCTTCGATTCATCAAGCCCTGGTTCTCGATCTACGCGCACGACCCACACTGGGTTCCGCCGCTCCTCGTCGAGCGCAAGCGCTTCTTCGACCCCCGCCGCAATCCCTACTTCGAGACCGCCGACGTGCAGTGCTTCGTCGCGCGGCGAAATGGCCGCGACGTCGGCACGATCGCCGCCGTCGTCGACCGGGCCTACCAGCGCCATGAGCGGGGGACCGGCTTCTTCGGCTTCTTCGAGTTCATCGACGACCTCGACGTCGCCTCTGCGCTGCTCGGGGCCGCTCGCGAATGGCATGCCGATCGCGGCATGAAGAAGCTGATCGGTCCGTTCAACTTCAATTCCAATCACGAGTTCGCGCTCCTCGTCGATGGATTCGATTCGGATCCGAGCGTCGCGAATCCTCACAACTCGGCCTACTACCCGATCGTATACGAGGCGCTCGGGCTGCGACCGGTCAAGGACTGGTACGCCTACCGCGTCGACGTCCGTCTGCCAGGCATCGCGAAGATGCAGCGCGTCGCCGAACGCATGCTCTCGCGCCATCCCGAGATGCGGATCCGCTCCCTCGACCTCGCTGACTTCGACGCCGAGGTCGCGCGGCTGCGGACGATCTACGTCGACGCCTGGCAGCACAACTGGGGACACGTCGAGGTCGGCGAGGCGGAGTTCCGCTTCATCGCGGAGGGCTTTCGACAGATCATCGATCCGGACCTCTGTCTGATCGCGGAGGTGGGGGGCCGGCCGGTGGCGATCTCGGTGACGTTGCCAGACCTCAATCCGGTCGTGAAGCGCATGAAGGGACGGCTCTGGCCCTTCGGCTGGTACTACTTCCTGACGCGTCGGCGCCGGACGACGCGCGCGCGCGTGTTCATGCTCGGCGTCGCCACGGCGTTCCAGCACCTGCCGCTCGGCGCCGTGCTCTACGCCCGGACGGCGGACATCGCCGCACGCAAGGGCTATCGCGAGGGCGAGGCCTCGCTGATCCTCGAAGACAACCATCGCATGCGGGGCGCGCTCGAGAAGCTCGGCGCGACCATCGTCAAGACCTACCGCCACTACGAGATCGAGGTCCAGCCCGATGCGTTGGCCGCCCGAGCGGACTCGGACGTGGCGGACTTCGCCTGACCGGACCCTTCGTTTCAACTGCAAGGAGCTGCACCCCATGGACATTCAATGGCACGTCGTCACCGAGCTCGATCCCGCCCGCCGCGCGGCCGCCGAAGCCCGCATCGAGAAGCTCGCGCACGGCCAGAAGGATCTGATCCACGTCGTCATCCACGTCGAGGGGAGCAGGCATCACCAGCACGGCGCCGCCGAGGCGAAGATCCGCTGCCAGGCGCGCGGCCGCGAGCTGATCGCGCACGAGCGCGACGCCGAGCCGGAGCTGGCGCTCGCGCGCGCGCTCGACGTGTTCGAGCGGGAGGTGCGCGCGATGCGATCGAAGCGACGCGAACGTCGCGGTGCGGCTCGGCCGAGCGTCGTGGACTTCGCCGAAGAGGGGAACCAGCCGGGCGTCGAAGCATCCGAGCAGTGAGCGCGATGGCGCGCCCGGCGGTTCGTCCACGCCTCTCCAGCGATCGCCCGAGCGTCGGGCAACGGGGATGCGGTACAAACTGGCGAGAGCGAGGGGCTCGGTTTCACGCGGTGGAGACTGCGGGAGGGCGTGAAGCCGGAGCCGCCCGAGGAGGCTCCGGATCCGCTCGCGGTCGGATCGCATTGGACGGATGACCCGGCCGGTACGCGGGCAGCGGGACGACACGAGCGCAGCGGGGCAACTCGAAGAGAGGCGACGAGAGAGGCGACGAGAGAGGCAAGGACGAGAGAGGCAAGATGGCAAACCAGCCCGAACAGGATCTCGATCCGCAGGAGACCCGCGAGTGGCTCGAGGCCCTCGACGCGGTGTTCGAGCGCGAAGGCGTCGAGCGGGCCCACTACCTCGTCGGGCGGATGGTGCGCCGCGCTCGCCGCAAGGGGGCCCACCTTCCGTACCGGGCGACGACGGCCTACATCAACACGATTCCCGAGGCGCTCCAGAAGCGGTCGCCTGGCAATGCGAAGCTCGAGGAGCGGATCCGATCCTTCGTTCGCTGGAACGCGATGGCGATGGTCATCCAGGCGAACCGCCACGACCCGGCGCTGGGCGGCCACATCTCGAGCTTCGCCTCGGCGGCGACCCTCTACGACGTCGGCTTCAACCACTTCTTCCATGCGCCGAGCGAACGACACGGAGGCGACCTGCTCTACATCCAGGGCCACTCTGCGCCCGGGATCTACGCGCGTGCCTTCCTCGAAGGTCGGCTGACGGAGGAGCAGCTCAACAAGTTCCGACAGGAGGTCGAGGCGGGCGGTCTTTCCTCCTATCCCCACCCGAGATTGATGCCCGACTTCTGGCAGTTCCCGACCGTCTCGATGGGACTCGGCCCGTTGATGGCGATCTATCAGGCGCGCTTCATGCGCTACCTGCACGACCGCGGCATCGTCGACACGAACGGGCGAAAGGTCTGGGCCTTCTGCGGGGACGGGGAGATGGACGAGCCCGAGAGCATGGGCGCGATCTCGCTGGCGGGGCGCGAGAAGCTCGACAACCTCGTCTTCGTCGTGAACTGCAATCTTCAGCGGCTCGACGGTCCCGTCCGTGGCAACGGCAAGATCATCCAGGAGCTCGAGGCGAACTTCCGCGGCAACGGCTGGAACGTCATCAAGGTCATCTGGGGCGGACGCTGGGATCCGCTGCTCGCCAAGGACCGCGATGGCATCCTGCGCAAGCGCATGGAGGAGGCCGTCGACGGCGAGTACCAGGCGTATCAGGTGCGCGGCGGTGCGTATACCCGCGAACACTTCTTCGGCAAGTATCCGGAGCTCGCCGAGATGGTCGCGACCATGAGCGACGCGGACATCTGGCGACTCAACCGCGGCGGTCACGATCCCCACAAGGTCTACGCCGCCTACGCCGCAGCGATGGAACACACGGGCCAACCGACCGTGATCCTCGCCAAGACGGTCAAGGGCTACGGGACGGGCGAGGCAGGCGAGGGGCAGAACGTCACCCACCAGATGCACGACATGGCGGAGTCGGCGCTACGCGGCTTCCGGGATCGCTTCAACATCCCGATCTCCGACGAGGAGATCGGCAAGGCGCCCTTCTATCTGCCCGCTCCGGACAGCCCCGAGCTGCGGTACATGCACGAGCGGCGCGAGGCGCTGGGCGGCTATCTCCCGGCCCGCCGCGCCGACGCGCCGCCCCTCGACGTGCCCGAGCTCGCCGTGTTCGAGCCGCTGCTCGAGGGCACCGGCGACCGCGACATGTCGACCACGATGGCCGCCGTCCGCGTCCTGCAGATCCTGACGCGGGACAAGAGCATCGGTCGCCACATCGTCCCGATCGTGCCCGATGAATCGCGGACCTTCGGCATGGAGGGCATGTTCCGACGGCTGGGCATCTACTCCTCGGTGGGCCAGCTCTACGAGCCCGTCGATTCGGACCAGATCGCGTACTACCGCGAGGAGAAGGATGGCCAGATCCTGCAGGAGGGCATCAACGAGGCGGGGGCGATGGCCTCGTTCATCGCGGCCGGGACCGCCTACGCCAGCCACGCCGTCCACACGGTGCCCTTCTACATCTTCTACTCGATGTTCGGCTTCCAGCGCATCGGTGACCTCGCATGGGCCGCGGGCGACATGCAATGCCGCGGCTTCCTGCTCGGCGGAACCTCCGGGCGGACGACCCTGGCCGGCGAGGGCCTGCAGCACCAGGATGGACACAGCCACGTCCTCGCGGGCACGATCCCCTCGTGCATCACGTACGATCCGACCTACGCCTACGAGCTGGCCGTGATCATCCAGGACGGCCTCCGCCGCATGTACCGCGAGGGCGAGAACGTCTACTACTACCTCACGGTCATGAACGAGAAGTACCCGCAGCCGGCGATGCCCAAGGGCTGCGAGAACGGCATCCTGCGCGGCATGTACCGACTGCGGGAAGGCCAGGGCAAGGGCAAGGGGCCGCGCGTCCAGCTGCTCGGCAGCGGAGCGATCCTCCGCGAGGTCCTCGCGGCCGCCGACATGCTCGAGCACGACCACGGCGTCGCGGCCGACGTCTGGAGCGTCACGAGCTTCAACGAGCTCGCTCGGGACGGTCAGGATGTCGCGCGCTGGAATTCGCTCCATCCGACGGAGGAAAAGCGCCGTAGCTTCGTCGAACGCCAGCTGGCCGCGACGAGCGGGCCCGTCGTCGCGGCGACGGATTACGTCCGCCTCTACGCCGAGCAGATCCGCGGCTCCGTGCCGCGGACCTACCGGACGCTGGGGACCGACGGCTGGGGACGCAGCGACAGCCGCGAGAAGCTGCGCCACTTCTTCGAAGTGCACCGCAACCACGTCACGGTGGCGGCCCTTTCGGCCCTCGCCGACGACGGCGCCTACGACCGCGCGAAGGTCGCGAAGGCCATCACGAAGTACGGCATCGACCCGGAGCGACCGGCGCCGAGTCGACGCTAGTCGGGGCGGGAGGGACCGTGGCGGAGCGACGCGAGATCCGGGTGCCCGACATCGGGGACTTCGACGAGGTCGAGGTCGTCGAGGTGCTCGTGCGCGCGGGCGATCGCATCGCCGTCGACGATCCGCTCGTGAGCATCGAGAGCGAGAAGGCGACGATGGAGATCCCCTCGCCTTACGCGGGGAAGCTGGTCGAGCTCGTCGTCAAGGAGGGAGATCGCGTCTCGCAGGGCAGCCTGATCGCGATCGTCGAGGCGGAGGCGACGTCGGCCGGGGCGGTTGCGGAGAGCGACGACGCGAAGTCGCCGGCCCGGCCCGACGCGACGCCCCCGCGACCGGCGCCGGCGGCCCGGCCCGAGCCGGAGGCGCGGCCTGTCTCGGCGGCTCCGCCCGCGACGCCGCATTCCGGTTCGACGGCCGAGCCCGCCGCGCCCCAGCGGGGCGGCGACGGGGCGGCGACCGGGACGTCGATCGGAGAGGAATCCGAGGAGGCCGGCGACGATGACGGCTTCGAGTCGATCGAGCTCGACCGACCGAGGCGAGAGATCTCGACGGCGGCGGCGAATCCGGTGCCGGATCGGACGGATGTGCCCCATGCGAGCCCGCTGGTCCGTCGGTTCGCGCGGGAGCTCGGCGTGCCGGTCGCCGAAGCTTCCGCGTCCGGGCCGCACGGGCGCGTGCTGATCGACGACGTCAAGCGGCACGTGCGGGAGCGGCTGCAGGGGGCGGACGGCTCGACCGCGGGTCCCGAGACGGCGGAACGGGCGGGCGCGGCGGGCATTCCGTCGGTGCCCTTCGTCGATCCCGCGCGCTTCGGCCCGGTCCACGAGCGAGCGCTCACGCGGATCCAGAAGGTCTCCGGTCCCGCGCTCCACCGCAGCTGGCTCAATGTTCCCCACGTGACGCAGCACGACGAGGCCGACATCACCGAGCTCGAGCGCTTCCGGCGCGATCGCAAGGCGCAGGCGGCCGAGAAGGGCGTCAAGCTCTCGCCCCTGCTCTTCGTGATGAAGGCGGTCGTGATCGCGCTGCGGGCGTTTCCGACCCTGCGCTCGACCCTCGCGCCCGAGCGGGACCGGCTGCTCGTCAAGGACTACTTCCACCTGGGCATCGCCGTGGACACGGACCAGGGGCTCGTCGTTCCGGTCGTGCGCGACGTGGATCGCAAGGGGCTGATCGAGCTGGCGGCGGAGCTCCAGGCCACGGCCGAGCGGGCGCGCAACCGCAAGCTCGGGCCGGAGGATCTCTCCGGAGCCTGCTTCACGATCTCGAGCCTCGGCGGCATCGGCGGAACGGCCTTTTCGCCGATCGTGAACGCGCCCGAGGTGGCGATCCTCGGCCTGTCGAAGACCCAGGTGAAGCCCGTCTGGCAGGGGCCGTCGCCGATCGACCTGCCCCCGGATGCGGGCGGCTTCGAGCCCCGGATCTTCCTGCCCCTCTCGCTCTCATACGACCATCGCGTGATCGACGGGGCGGAGGCGGTCCGCTTCACGACCCGGCTCGCCGCGATCCTCGCCGACCCGATGCAGCTCCTGCTCTGAGGCTTCTTTTCCCGAGGGGCATCTCAACACCCGGCCCGTGCCGACCGATCGACGCCGCATGGCTCGCAGACTCGACGTTCCGATCGCCTCCGCCGCCCCGGTCGGACCCGCTCGCCATCTGGGCGACCAGTTCGAGGAGATGGGCGACCAATTCGATCGCTCGGGCGCCGTCGGCATGCTGATCTTCGGCGCGCCGATGCTGGCGCTGATCGAGCGACGCCACGGCGCGCGCGCGCGGCAGACCTGTCTCGACGTGCTGCGCGCGAAGATCGCCGAGGTCGCCGAGGAGCGGCTCCGCATCGATTACCTCGTCTGTCTATCGGAGCCGGGCTTCGACGAGGTCGCGGTCGTCCTGTTCCGCCGCCCGACCTCCGCCGGCTTCTTCCGGACCGAGATGCCCGGTTTCCGCAACGAGGTCGTCCGCGCGCTCTCCGCCGACGGGGGACAGATCTTCTACCCCTACCTGCGCGGACTGCCGTCGCTCCCCGTCGGCCTCGCCATCGCCCTTCGCAATCCGCAGTACGGCACCGCGACCCAGCTGCGTCGACTCGTCGATCAGGCGCGCGACGCCTGTCGCCACGAGGCCGATACGGCGCGCCGGGCGCAACGCCAGGAGCTGCTCGAGACGATTCTCGATCAGCGCATCTACTCCGTCTACGAGCCGATCGTGGAGGTCTCGAGCCGGACGGTGTTCGGATACGAGTCCCTCGCGCGCGGCCCCGAGCGTTCGCGCTTCCATTCGCCGGCCGCGCTCTTCTCCGCCGCCCACGAGCACGGGCTCGTCTTCGAGCTCGATTGCGCCTGTCGAGAAGCGGGACTGCGGGGGGCGGTCGACTTTCCGAGCGGCACGAAGCTCTTCCTGAACGTGCTGCCGACCACGATCCACGATCCCAATTTCCGGGAAGGCCGGCTCATCGAGACGCTCGAGAAGCGCAAGCTCTCGCCCCGGGACGTCGTCTTCGAGATCTCGGAGCAGGAGTCGATCCGCAGCTTCGCCGCCTTCCCGGAGCTGCTCGACCAGTACCGGCGCCTCGGATTCCAGTTCGCCCTCGACGACACGGGGGCAGGCTACGCCGGGCTCGAGGAGCTCGTCGAGCTCGAACCCGACTTCATCAAGATCGATCGCTCGATGGTCTCCGGCGTCGACCAGGACCCCGCTCGCCAGGACGTGCTCGCGGCGCTGCTTCAGCTGGCCGAACGCATGGGCGCACGGGTGATCGGCGAAGGGCTCGACACGCTCGAAGAGCTCGAGATGCTGGGTCGGCTCGGCATCCACTTCGGCCAGGGCTGGCTCTTCGGCCATCCGACGCCCTTGCGGGCCGCGGACTAGCACGCGATCGCGAGCGAACGGGCGCTGGGCTCAGCGCCAGAGCGCGCGGCTGCCTCCCTCGAGTCCGACCAGGCGTTCGCTTTCCGACCAGAGCCGCTCGGCGAGCCGCGCGTCGGTCGCGCGCCCCGTCAGCGGAACGGGCGCGCGATTCGCGAAATAGCTTCCGTTCGGTGCATCGACCTGCGGGTCCGCGCAGAGGTGGACCGAGGTCTCGGCACCCTGATCCGGCGTTCGGAAGAAGAGCGCCAGCACCGGCAGGAGGAGCTTCGCGATCCCGCCGTTGTTGGCCCCGAGCCGCGTCGCGACGGCGCCGGGATGCAGCGACCAGACGCGCAGGTCGCGCTCTCCGACCCGGCGGGCCAGCTCGTTCGTGAAGAGGATGTTCGCGAGCTTGGAGCCGCCGTAGACGCGCATCGCGGAATAGCGCTGGCGCGACTGCAGGTCGTCGAGGTCGAACCAGGCGAAACGATGGGCATGGGAGGCGACGTTGACGACTCTCGCTCCGGGCTGATCGAGCAGGCGCGGCATCAGGAGATTGGTCAGCAGGAAGGGCGCGAGGTGGTTGACGGCGAAGGTCGTTTCGTAGCCGTCCGGCGTCTCGCGGCGGGCCAGCAGCGTGACGCCGGCGTTGTTCAGCAGCACGTCGATGCGGGGAAGGTTTCGCGCGAGCTCGCCGGCGACACGTCGCACGTCGTCGAGTCGCTCGAAGTCCGCCTGGTAGAGCGTCACGCACGCGCGACCGGCCGCGGCCTCGATCCGGCTCCGGGTCGCCTCGCCGCGCTCGGCCGAGCGACACACGATCGCGAGCTCGGCGCCGCGTCGGGCGAGCGCGAGCGCGGAGGCTTCGCCGATGCCCGACGTTCCGCCGGTGACGATGCAGCGTTTGCCTTCGAGATCCCGCATGCCGTCTCCTCGCGTCGGGCGCCGACGCGATCCACGCGGCGCGGCGCGGCGACGCCGCGTCATTCTCGTCGGCGCGGAGACGCGCTGCAACCGTGTCGGCGGAGGGGGCGTCGTACCTCGCGGGCAGGGCTAGGCGTGGGCGAGCGGGTCGATGCGCGCGACGAGGTGGAGCGCGGGCCCGGCGCCCGCCTCGACGCGCCGATCGTCGAGCTCTGCGATCTGCTCGAGGAAGCGGCGATCGCGGGCCGAGGTCGGATCGAAGCAGTCCGCGACCGGCCCGGCGACGAAGGCCTCCGCCAGCAGGCCGAACTGGGCGAAGAGTTCGAGCTCGAAGCGCGCGCGGATCGCGGCGAGCAGGGAGCCGGTCGGGGAGGCCGGGCAGGGGGCGTAGGCCTCGCGGAAGCTCGCCACGGCGCGGCCGCGGACGGGATCCCGCGTGTAGCGCTCGGGGAGCAGCTCCCAGATGCGCTCGCCGATCGCCAGGAGCTCGGGGGCGAGCGCGGCGCGCGCCTGGCCCGTCTCCTCGAGGAAGACGAGGCAGGCCTTCCTGGGCGTCGCGGTCTCGAGGGCGTCGAGCCATTCGGCGGGCTCGCTCCGGCCGGTGAGGCAATCGCGCGAGACGATCACCGCGGGCTCGAGTCTTCGAACCAGCGCCGCGAGGGCGGTCGGACTCGTCGGAAACTCCACGGCCTTCAGGATCGCGTCGAGGGGGTCGTCTTCGCGCGCCCGCTCGATCGTGGACGCGCAGGGGTCGGCGCAGTGGAGGACGAAGGGGGAAGGCGTTCCGCGCAGCAGGGATTCCGCGAGCGGGCGCGCCGCGACGCGAGCGCCCGGTCCCAGCAGCAGGATCGTCAGCGCGCGATCCGTAGTGGAGGCGCGGCGCGCCAGCGGATCGCGCACGAGGTCGGCAGTGCCGTCGATTCCGAACGCCCCGAAGTGGCGGCGGATCTGGCCCTCCCGCCAGTGGTCGAAGATCGCGCTCCGGCCCTTCGGAGCGGAGACGGCGAAGGGCGACGCGTCGGGGGAAGCGGCTCCGCCTGGCGATGCGGACGCGTCCGCGGGAGGCCGCGCGGCGGCGTTCGAGGCGGGCGTCGCGCACTCGAGCCTCGACGTCGCCAGGGGAGGCGCCGTCGGGTCGGTCGGCGGGGGCGGGGGCATCGACGACGGCGCGCCGTCGTCGCATGGCTCGCTGCCGGGATCGAACGAGAGGCCGTCGAGGCCGCGCAGGGCGGTGCGCAGACGGGCGAGCAGCGCCTGGGCGTCGGTATGGCGTCGCCGTTCCTGCTCGAGCTCCCGACGCGCCTGCTCGAGGGCCTGGGACTGGACCTCGAGCCGATCGTTCAGCGCGTCGAGCTGACGCGCGTGCTCGCTCCGCTCGCGCTCGTGGCGCGCCAGCGATTCGCGCAGCCGCTCGCGCTCGCGCGCGTGCTCGCCGCGCTCGGCTTCGAGCGCCTCGATGCGCTGCGCGAGCCGAAGGCGCTCCTCCTCGGACGCGGCCGTCTGCGCCGGGGCGAGGACCGCGGACGTCGCGGTCGTGAGCCGTTCGCGAAGCCGTGCGATCTCTTCCCGCTGGAGCTGCGCCGTCTCGCGCGCGATGGCGAGCGTGGCGCGGGCCTCGCGAAGCTCGGCGCCGAGTGCGCGCTCGACGAGCGAGGGGAGCGGGGCGGTCGGGGCCTCGCGCGCGACGACGGGCGGAAGCGGAGGCGTCGAGACGAGTGCGCGGCGTTCCCAGGCCGGAGCGGGCTGCGGGCCGGACGTCACGGCGCGATCCGGGCGCGGCGGGAGAGCGGGGGGCGGGGGGCGGGGGCCGTCGGTCGCGGGGCAATCCGCCGGGACGTCGAGCGTCGCGCGGGCGCGGGCGAGGGCGTCGCGGCTATCGCGTTCGCGCAGGCGCGCCTCGCGCGCGAGTCGGCGCGCCCGGGTGGCGTCGAGCAGCGCCGTGCGCGAATCCGGTGCCGGCTCCGGGGGCGCCATGGGCGGCTCGACGAAAGGGTCGTCCGTCGCTCGCGGTCGGGGCGTCTCGGCAGGCCCGGACGCGGCCTTTGCGGCCGTGGCCTTCCGGGTTGGACGGGCGCTCGTCGATCGACGCTTCGAACGCGCGGACGTGGCTCGACGGGCGGGGGCGGAGGGCGCGGTCGAGGCGGTTCCGCCGGCCGCGATCACGGCGGGATCGGCGAGCAGCGCGCGCTGGGCTTCGCGCTCGGCGTCTGCCTCGGCGTCGACGCGTCGACCTCGCTCGCGCGCGGTCGTTTCGGGGCGAGGCCTGGGCCGACCTGGCGCTCGGCATCGGGGCGAGCCCGAATGGGTGGACGGATTCGACACGGATTCCCTCTGCGGCGGCGGTGCCGCAGGGAGACATCGGACGGAATCCAGATCGCTTGAGCGGTCGCTGGGTTGCGGGGCCGTCTGCGCGCCGGGTGCGCGTCCGTGGGCGTGGGCGCCGCGGCGGAGACGGTGGTCGTCCTCGGGTGGAATCCGGAAATCGATTCCGGTCGATTGCCGAGGCCGGGGCCGAGCACGGCGGACTGTCGCCGCGACGGCGTTCGAGGCGCGCCCGCTCAATGGGGTCGGAAGTGGGTCCCCATCCGTTGGCGATCGCGGTTGATCAGCTTGAGCTCGGCGATGGCCCGGGCCGCGACCTCGGCCCCAGCGACCTCGTCTTGCTCACGGGCGAGTTCGTCCATGTCGACCCAGGCCTGATAGACGTGCCGCGTGCGGTCCGTGATGATGCCTGCCTTGAGCAGGGTCTTGATCAGCACGCGGAAGATGTTCGTGTTCTGCGTCATGTCGCGACGGCGGTCCTCGTCGGTGAAGGACTCGAGGATCGCCCCACGCACCCACTGCCAGTCCAGCCCGAACTCGACGTAGATCGCCTGCTTCTGCTCGGCGTTGACGAGGTTGAAGAGCAGGATCTGGAAGGCCTGGGCGGCCCACTGCTCCACGTGCTCGTGCTCCTCCTGGGACAGCTTCGGGATCGTGCGGTCGGCCCAGATCTTTCCGAACTTGTGGTGGAACGCTTCGTCGGACATCGTGAACTGGATCAACCGTCGCAACAGCGGGTCCGTCGTCTCGCGCTGGATCGTCGCGAAGGCGCCCATGGCGAGTCCCTCGATCAGCATCTGCATGCCCACCAGCTTCTTGTAGACGGCGCCCGACCGGACGATCTCGTTCATGAACCCGCGGATCGTCGAGCCCGAGGCGAGGGGCGTGCCCCAGCGCATGGCGACGTACTTCGAGAAGCCCGTGACGTGTCGCGCCTCCTCACGCGCCTGGTTCGCGGCGTATTCCATCGCACCGGGATCGCGAAGGATCTGGCTCAGGCTGGCCGAGAGCGAGAGCGCCCCCTGCTCGCCATGCAGGATGCTCGAGAGGATGAAGCGCGTGCTCTGGTTCGCGAGGCGGGTCTGCTGGCCGGCGTCGAGCTTGTCCGCGACCGCCGTCTTCAGCTCGATGCAGAAGGAGCGCGGCATGATCGTCTCTTCGCGCAGATCCATCGGATTCGATCCGTAGTCGACGTAGCGGGGATCGGTCGGGTCCCAGAAGTGGTCGTGGGTCGCGGAGATGATCTCGTTGAAGGCGTCCGTCCGATCGGCATAGCGTTCGACTTCGATCAGGGCATCGAAGTCGTCGCGGTCGACGGTGTTGTAGATCGGGTCGTAGTTGATCTGTCGTTCGTTCATGCGCGTCGAGCTCCTCTCGGCCTGCTCGGCCGAGCGTTCGGGCGGGGACGGGACGGGCGCGTGCGCGAGGGCCTCCGGGCGGCGGGCGCGCGCGCGGCGAGGGCGCACGGCTTTGCGTCCGGCGCGCGGCTGCCATGGAGCTGGAAGTGGGCGAGGGTGCGGACGATGTCCTGGCGCCGCGCGCGCGTGGGCGCCTCGACCCACCAGCCGAGCACGCGGACCCACATGCCGACGATGGCCTGCGCGAGCACGTCCGCATCGAGGCAATCCCAGGTTCTGCCCGTCGCCATCGCCGCCCGGCGGCGCGCGCTCACGCCGAGGGCGAGTCGCTCGAGCACGCGCGCGCCGGTCTGCCCCGCCTCGCTGCCCGGTCGGAACACGACGCGGAACAGATCGCGGTGGTCCTCCGCGAAGCCGACGAGCGCCTCGGCCTGGGCTTCGACCAGGCGGCGTGGATCGAGGTCGGCCGCGGCCACGGTGGCGAGCCGATCCTCGAGCTCGGTCGTGGCCCGATCGGCCAGCGACTGGAAGAGGGCCTGCTTGTTGTCGAAGTGGAGATAGAAGGTCCCGGCGGCGTAGCCCGCCTCGGCCGCGATCGCATGGCTCGTCACGGCGTCGGGACCGCGGCGCGCGAAGAGGGCGAGGCCGGCATCGAGCAGACGCTGCCGGGTCTGCTCCGTGCGCGGGATGCGGGGCCTGGGCGGCTCGGTCGAGAGACGGACGCTCATTTCGGAACTGACGTTACCGTCAGTTCCGAGCGATGGGGAAGTCGACGGGCGCTGACCGCGAGTCCGCCGGGCCGGAAGCGCGGGCGCGGCCGGCCCTCCGCGTCGAACGGCCATCGGACGGCTCCGGCGGCCGCGGTCGCCCGCGCCCGGCCCGAGCGGTCGCAAGCGATCGCGAAGGACTGCGGGGCGGCAGCGGCGCGGCGGGATCAGGCCGAGGGCCCGAGCGGCCCGCAGGCTTCGTCGGGGCAATCGCCGCGGGGCGGCGCGTCGTCGGTCGGTCGGCTCGTCGCGGCCGGCTCGATCTGGATCGTGGTGTGGTGGATCGAGAAGCGGTCGCCGAGCTGGTGGCGTACCTGTTCGAGCAGGGGCGTGCGTTCCCTCGCCGGGTCGACGACGAGGTGGCTCGACAGGGAGATCTCGCCGCTGCCGATCGTCCAGACGTGGAGACAGTGCAGCGCACGGACGCCGTCGACCGCGAGCAGCGCCTCGCAGATCTCCTCGAGGTCGAGATGGGCCGGGACGGCCTCCATCAGGATGTCGAGCGCGTCGCGAACGAGCTGCCAGGCGGACCAGAGCACCAGCGCGCTCACGATGAGCGAGACCGCGGGGTCGAGCCAGAGCCAGCCGAAGAGCCAGATGCCGAGGCCGGCGAAGCAGACGCCGACGCTGGCCAGTGTGTCGCTCAGGACGTGGAGGAAGGCGCCGCGGACGTTCAGCGAGCGGGCGTGATCGTGGCCATGTCCGAGCAGGAAGAGGGCGATGACGTTGATGGCGAGGCCGCCCGTGGCGATCGCGAGCAGGCCCTCCCCGGCGACGTCGTGCGGATCGAGCCAGCGCTCCACGGCGTGCACGCTGATGAAGAGCGCGACGACCGCGAGGGCGAGTCCGTTGGCGAGCGCGGCCAGGATCTCGACCCGGCTGTTGCCGAAGGTCCGGCGGCGATGCGCCGGTCGCGCGGCGAGATAGGCCGCGAGCAGGGACAGCGCGAGGGCCGCGGAGTCCGAGACCATGTGGAGCGCGTCGGACAGGAGGGCGAGGGAGCCCGTCAGCCAGCCGCCGACGAGCTCGACGGCGGCGTAGAGCAGGACCAATGCGAGCACGAGCGTCAGCCGGCGCCGGTCCCGTGCCCGGGAGCCGCTCGAGGCGTGCGCATGCGCGTGGGTGGTCGTGGAGGGGCGAGCGATCGTCACGCGGGCCGTCCGACGGGGGGCGCGAGGGATCGGGCCATGCGTTCGAGAACGGCTTCGAGGATCGGGCGCGAGGTCGCGAAATTGAGCCGGACGCAGCGCTCGAAGCCCGGGCCGAAGAGGCGCCCATCCGAGAGCGCGACGCGCGCGTGCTGCAGGAAGTGGGCGGCCGGCGCGGGGACGAGCTCGAGGGCGGCGCAGTCGAGCCAGGCGAGGTAGGTGGCGTGCGGTCGGTGGAAGCGCAGGGCGGGCATCCGTTCGGCGACGAAGCGCTCGACGAAGTCGCGGTTCGCCTCGAGGTAGGGCACGACCTCGTCGAGCCAGGGCTGCCCGAAGCGCCATGCGGCGACGGTCGCCGCGAGTCCGAACAGGCCGATTCCGCCGCGGAAGTGGCGGTGGCCGACGGCGTCGAAGCGCTGCTTCAGCGTGTCGCTGCCGAAGTGGACGACGGCACAGCGCAGTCCGGGGATGTTGAAGGCCTTGCTGGCGGAAGAGAGCGTGACGGTCCGGGCGGCGATCTCCGGTGAGGTCGAGGCGAAGGGGATGTGGCGCTCACCGTCGTAGACGAGGTCGGCATGGATCTCGTCCGAGACGACGACGAGGTCGTGGGCGAGCGCCAGCTCCGCCAGTCGTTCGAGCTCGGCGCGTCGCGCGACGTGGCCCGAGGGATTGTGGGGATTGCAGAAGAGCAGGACCCGCGTCTGCGCATCGATCGATGCCGCGAGCGCGTCGAGGTCCGGCACCAGCGCGGCGTCCCCTCGCACCATCCGATTCTCGACGAGTCGGCGGTCGAGGTCGCGCACGGCGTGGAGGAAGGGCGGGTAGATCGGCGTCTGCACGATCACGCCCTCGCCCCGTCGGCTGAAGGCCTCGACCGCGAGGTAGAGCCCCTGCACGACCTCGGACAGGATCCCGACGCGCGCGGGCTCGATCGCCCACTCGAAGCGCGTCGCCATCCGCTCGCAGAACGCCTCCGCGACGCCGCTCTGGCGCAACCCCATCGGATAGCCGACGTCGCTCGCGTCGATGAAGCGCTGCAGCGTGTGCTCGATCGGCGCGGCGATCGGGAAGTCCATCTCGGCGACCCAGGCCGGAAGCACGTCCGGGGGATAGGTATGCCACTTCTCGCTGCGGCGTCGCTGCAGCCGACGCAGGTCGAGGGCATCGAGTCGCGTCGGCCGATGGCGCATCGCCGCCTCGGCCTCGCGCAGGATCGCACGCCGTCCGGGATCCCCGGCGGCGAGCGCGAGCGATCGCACGACCCGCGGCGGCGCGCCCGCCTGTGCGAGCAGCTCGCCGAGCCTCACCTCGAGGAGCGCGAAGGTCTCGGCGATCGGATCGCCGCGCTCGTCGAGCGGGGTGATGCGGTCGGTGCCCTCCGGGTCCAGATGCCAGTGGGGGCGTGCATCGAAGCAGTCGAACCGGAGCCATTCGTGCGCGCGCGCGTCGGGCGCGTCGCCGTCCTCGGCCGTGATCCGGAGGGTCGTTCCGCCGTCCTCAGCGAGACTGCGATGCTCGACGCGCCACGCGGTCCCGCGCCACGTTCTCGCCCAAACCTTCGACATTCTCGCAGGTTAGCAGGCCGCTCGCGCTCCAAACGCGGCGGCGGGGCGCTATGGTGCGGCGGTCGAGCGTTCATCGACCGCGAGTGCGGTGGCTGTCGGGGGGCAGGTCCGACGATGCGCGAACCGTCATCGAGCACGAGCTCTTCCGCCGGCGGTCGATCCGTCGCGATCGAGATGCCGCGTCTGTCCTCCGACGAGGGGACCGCGACGCTCTCCAGCTGGCTCGTGGCCGAGGGCGATTCGGTCGAGGCGGGCGCGATCATCGCCGAGCTCGAGACGGACAAGGCGACCGTCGAGCTCGAAGCGCCGGTGGCCGGGCGGATCGAATCGCTGCGCGTCACGGCGGGGACCGAAGGCCTCAAGCCGGGCGCCGAGCTCGGCCGGATCGTGCCGAGCGCATCGGCGACGCGGTCGCGGCGAACCGATGCGGAACGGGAGCCGGATCCGACGCCGGATGCGGTGTCGCACGACGCGCGCGAAGCGGCGCCCGCCGACGAAGGAGCGGATCCGGTCGGTCGCTCGCCCGCGACGCCGCTGGCGCGCCGCGTGGCGCGCTCGAAGGGCATCGACCTCGGCCGCGTGCAGGGGACGGGGCTCGGCGGGCGCATCGAGAAGGCGGACGTCGATCGGTCGGGCCAGGCCGACGCGGAGGCGGCGGACCCCGGAATCCAGCACGACGCTGCGGATTCGCCGGATCGGGCGCGCTCGATGGCGTCGTCCGGCGGCGCCGCAGCGATCGAGGGCGCTGGCGGCGCGGGCTTCTCGACCGGGGCCGCGACGCCGCGCGCCCGGTCGACGCCGGACTTCGCCGGGGGCGACGGTCCGCGGCCGGCGGTCCAGCTGAAGCTCCGCTGTCGGATGGAGGCGACGCGTGCGGTCCGGGCACGGCTGAACGAAGGCCTGGTCGAGGGGGCGAGCGGCGCACACGCCACGCTGAACGACTTCGTCGTGCGCGCGGCGGCGCGCGCCCTCCGCGAGGTCCCCGGGGCGAACCTCCGATCGGAGGCGGCCGGCGATCGGGCGGGCCGCGGGGGCGCGGCGGCGGTCGACATCGCGCTGGTCGTCGCGACGGATTCGGGCTCCGGCGTGGTGCGCGTGCGCGATGCGGACCGCAAGGGCCTCGCCGTGCTCTCGACGGAAATCCGGAGCGCGGCCGACGGGCTGCGCGCCGGCGGGCCGCGCGAGGTCGACGTCGCCGCTTCGATCCTCGTGACGAGCTTCGGGCGCTTCGGAATCGAGTCGGCGCATCCGATGCTGCCGCAGGGACAGGTCGCGGTCCTCGCGGTCGGGGCGGTGGTCGAGGAGCCGGTCGTGCTGGACGGCGCGATCGGGGTCGGCGCGCGGATGACGCTGACCCTGGCCTTCGATCCGACGGTCGTCGGCGGGGCCGTGATGGCGCGGCTGCTCGCGGCGATCCGAGATCATCTCGAGGATCCGCTGGGCATGTTGCTCTGAGCGGGGACGGCGGTGATCGGGTGGGGCGTCGCGCGGATGAGCCGCCTTCTGGGCGGCGAGCGGTCGCGGCGGCGGGTCGGTTTGAACGCGGGGCCGTGCGGAATCGGCGGTCGCATCGGGAGGGGAAGGGACGATGAGCCAGAACGCGTACGACGTGGTCGTGATCGGTGGCGGGCCCGGCGGCTATCCGGCGGCGATCCGGGCCCGGCAGCTGGGTCTGTCCGTCGCCCTCGTCGAGCGCGAGCTGCTCGGTGGCATCTGCCTCAACTGGGGCTGCATTCCGACGAAGGCGTTGCTGCGCAGCGCCGAGATCCACCATTACCTCGAGCACGCCCAGGACTACGGGCTCAGCGTCGGCTCGGTCGAGATCGATCTCGCCGCGATCGTCCAGCGCTCGCGCAAGGTCTCGAAGCGCTTGAACACGGGCGTGAAGAGTCTGATGAAGAAGAACAAGGTCGACGTCTACGAGGGCAGCGGCCGGCTCGTCCGCCCGGGGCTCGTCGCGATCGACCGCAAGGGGGAGAACGGCGTCGAGCTCGAGGCGCGCCACGTCATCCTGGCGACCGGCGCCCGGGCCCGATCGTTGCCGGGACTCGAGGCCGACGGCGAGCTCGTGTGGACCTACCGCGAGGCGATGGTGCCCGACGTGCTGCCGGGTCGACTGCTCGTCGTCGGATCGGGCGCGATCGGGATCGAGTTCGCGAGCTTCTACCGCGATCTCGGCGCGCAGGTCACGGTCGTCGAGGCGCTGCCGCGCATCCTGCCCGTCGAAGACGAGGAGATCTCGGGGCTCGCCCACAAGCAGTTCGTGAAGCAGGGCATGGAGATCCACGTCGAGGCGACCGTCTCGGCCCTCGAAAAGGGGGACGGTACGGTGACCGCGACGATCCAGACGGCAGGGGGCGAGGTCAAGACGGCCGTCTTCGACCGCGTGATCCTCGCGGTAGGCATCGTCGGCAACGTCGAGGGGCGGGGCCTCGAGAACACGCGGGTCGAGATCGACCGGACCCACGTCGTGACCAACGGATGGACCGAGACGGCGGAGCCCGGGATCTACGCGATCGGCGACGTCGCAGGCGCGCCCTGGCTCGCCCACAAGGCGACCCACGAGGGCGTGCTCTGCGCCGAGCGGATCGCCGGCGTCGAAGGGCTCCACCCGATGAAGCGCGAGCGCATCCCGGGCTGCACCTACTGTCGCCCGCAGATCGCGAGCGTCGGGCTCACGGAGGCGGCGGCGAAGGCGGACGGTCGCGAGATCCGCGTCGGCCGCTTCCCCTTCGTCGGCAACGGCAAGGCGATCGCGCTCGGCGAGACCGAGGGTCTCGTCAAGACGATCTTCGACGCGAAGACCGGCGAGCTGCTCGGCGCCCACATGATCGGCGCCGAGGTGACGGAGCTCGTGCAGGGCTTCGTCGTCGCGATGAACCTCGAGACGACGGAGGCGGAGCTGATGCACACCATCTTCCCCCATCCGACGCTCTCGGAGATGATGCACGAGTCGACGCTCGAGGCGTTCGGACGCGCGATCCACATCTGAGCGCAAGGACACGGGCTCGACGGGCGAGGCGCCCGGGGAGGTCCATTCGGTGGCGGGGGAAGGGCTGCTCCAGATCGAGGGACGCGACGGAGGCGGGACGAAGGACCTGCCGCGGCCGCCCTGGCTGCGCGTGCGCCTCTCGGCCGATCCCGAGATCGAGCGCACGCGCGCGCTGATGCGGCGACTGCGCCTGAACACGGTCTGCGAGGAGGCGGCCTGCCCGAACCTCTCGGAGTGCTGGGCGGAGCGGCATGCGACGGTGATGATCCTGGGCTCGGTCTGCACCCGCGCCTGCGCCTTCTGTAACGTCGCGACGGGCCTGCCCGACGCCGTCGACGCCGAGGAGCCCGACCATCTCGCGAGCGCCGTGGCCGAGCTCGGTCTCGCCCACGTCGTCATCACCTCCGTCGATCGCGACGATCTGCCGGATGGCGGCGCCTCGCAGTTCGCCCGCTCGATCGAGGCGATCCGGGCGAGGTCCGCGCGGGTGACGATCGAGGTCCTGACGCCGGACTTCCGCCGCAAGCCCGACGCGCTCCGCACGGTCATCGATGCCCGCCCGGACGTCTTCAACCACAACCTCGAGACCGTGCCCCGGCTCTATCGTCGCGTTCGACCGGGGGCCGACTATCGCCACTCGCTGGATCTGCTGGCGGAGGCGAAGCGGCTGCGGCCGGGGCTCTTTACGAAGAGCGGCATCATGGTCGGGCTCGGCGAGACGGACGACGAGGTGCTCGCCGTGATGGACGACCTGCGCGCGGCGGAATGCGACTTCCTGACGATCGGCCAGTACCTGCGCCCCACGCCGAGCCACGCGCGCGTCGAGCGCTATGTCCCGCCCGAGGCGTTCGAACGGATGGCGGAGGCGGCGCGTACGCGTGGCTTCCTGCTCGTGTCCGCGACGCCGCTCACGCGCTCGTCCCACCATGCGGATGCGGACTTCCGACGCTTGCGCGCAGCGCGGGAGCGAGCGGACGGCGCCGGAACGTCGCGCTCCGGGCCCATCGACTAGCATCATTCGATCCGTCCGCGCCGCGCCGACGACCGACGCACCGGCCATCGCTGCTCGCGTCGACCTCCGGCTCAGGCGTCGCCCGCAGGCCGGCGAAAGTCCTCGGGGCTCGTCGGGGGAAGGCCGGCCTCGCTGGACCGCTTCTGGCACGCGATGTAGATCGCCTGCTCGGACAGACGCCGCCGCTCGATCCGGCCGCCCTTGTTCACGGGGTTGAAGAGCGGGCCGGGAGCCGGGCCGCGGACCTCGAGCCAGCGCCCCAGGGCCTGGCGGGCCTCGGGCGCCGTCGAAACCAGCCGATCCGACGCGCGGACGGCTCCGCGCAGGCGGAGCTCCCCGCTCGACGCGTCCCAGTCGTCCAGATCGAGCGCGACGGTCTCGGCCCGTCGCAGACCGGCACTGCGCAGCAGACAGAGCAGCGCATCGTCGCGCGCGCCGGCCGGACTCGCGTCGCTCGCGCAGGCGCGTCGGATCCGCTCGAAGTCGTCCTGCGTGAGCGCGATGCCGGGTCGGCGGGATTCGCCGCGGATCGGGGGCAGGTCGGTGATCCGGCGGTAGTCCTCGGCGGAGAGCAGACCCTGCTCCCAGCACTGCTTCAGGACGCCTCGAAGCGCGGCCATGTGTTTGTTCGCGGTGGCCGGGGCGAGCGTCGCGCAGAGCCGCGTCCGAAGGGCGGCCGTGTGGTCGAGCTGCAGGAGATGCCAGGGCAGCGTGTGGAGATCGCAGCGGCCGTCGGAGGCGAGCCGCGCGAGCTTGTCGAGCGCCTCGCGCATCGTGCGTCGCGAGCCGGCACCGAGCTGCGCGAGATAGGCCGACGCGGAGTCGAGTCGTGCGCCGCCGGTCTCCGCGTCGAGGGTCTGCCTCGCCGAAGGCCGATCCGCGTCCTCGATGTCCCGTCCCATTCCGTCTCCCGTTTCGGTTGCCGCGATCTCGATTCCGAAAGGAAACGATGCGACGAGGGTGGGGAAGGGCGCATGGACGGGGTATCCGGTAAAGGCCTGATCGGTCGCTCGAAAAGCGCCAAGAGGGTCCGCCGCGTCGCCGTCCGATCGCGGCAGAGCGGCACACGCGCGACGAACGGCAGCCGCGCGCGACCGAAGCGCCCCGCCCGGGCCCCGGCGCCGCGCCGGGTCCGTCGCTCTAGTCGGGTTCGGGTGAAGGGGTCGGCCGGGGCTTCAGCGCGCTGTGCTCGCGATACCAGTCGATCGTGTGCTCGGCCTGCGCGCGTTCGCGCGCGAGGTAGTGCTCGACGGCCGCCGAGAGCCGCGGGTCGGCGAGAAAATGGGCCGATCGGGTCGGAGAGGCGTCGAAGCCGCGCAGCTGCTTGTACTCGCCGCCCGCGCCGGGCTCGAAGCGGACGTGAGCCCGGGTGATGCAGTGCTCGACGGCGGCGTAGTAGCAGACATTGAAATGGAGATGGCGGACCGGCTTCGTCGCGCCCCAGTAGCGTCCGTACAGGACGCCGCTCTTCTCGACGTTGATCGTGCCGCCGATGCGATCGCCGTGCTGGCGGGCCACCACGAAGACCAGCCGATGGCGAAAGCGCTCGAGCAGCAGCTCGAAGACCCGCCGATTCAGGTACTGCCGTCCGTAGGAATGGGCCTGGACCGTCGCGCGGTAGAAGGCGTACATGGGCGCGGCCAGCTCGGGTGTCAGCGCGTCTCCGGTCAGGGTCTCGATCGTGACGCCCTGCTCGGCCATCTCGCGCCGCTCGCGGCGGACCTGGTTGCGGCGCTTGCTGCGGAAGGCGTCGAGGTAGGCGTCGAAGTCGCGGTAGCCGGCGTTGTGCCAGTGGTACTGGAGGCCGAGGCGGGTGTGGAAGCCGAGGCGCGCGAGGATCTCGGCCTCGTCGGCGCGGCAGAAGTTGACGTGGACGCTCGAGAGGTCGTTCGCCCGGCAGATCTCGACGAGGGCGCGGCCGAGCCGCTCGATCCAGAGCGCGCGATCGAGCCCCGCTCCGACGAGGAAGCGCGCCCCCGACACCGGGGAGAAGGGCACGCCGACCAGCAGCTTCGGGTAGTAGGAGAGCCCGGCGCGATGGGCTGCGTCGGCCCATGCGAAGTCGAAGACGAACTCGCCCTCGCTGTTCTGTTTCACGTAGAGCGGACACGCGGCGACCAGGCGGCCGTTCTCGCGCGCGACGAGCGGGCGGGCGGACCAGCCGGAGCGCGCCCCGAGCGCGCCTGCCTCTTCGAGGGACGCCAGGAAGGCCCATTCGAGGAAGGGCGACTCGTCGCCGACGAGCGCGTCCCACTCCGCCGGGTCGAGCGCGCCGACCCCCTCCTCGAGCGTGATGGTCACGTCGGCATCGCGCGGTCCGTTCATGCGGCGGCAGTGTAGCCGTGGCGGCGGGCGCGCGAGCGGCGACGGTCGGGACGCGGCGGCTATGCTGGCCCCATGAGCGATCGCGAGCACCGACGAAGGGACGCCGGGGCGACGGTGCGCGCCGCCGATCCGCCCGGGCGGGAACGTCCGCCGGGGCGTCCGCCCTCGGATCCGGCGCGCGAGGCGGACCGCGGGGTCGCCACGAAGCAGCGACCGAAGGCCGATCGGCCGCCGCGCTTCAAGGTCATCCTCTACAACGACGATTACACGCCGATGGAGTTCGTCGTCCGCGTGCTCGAGCAGGTCTTCGGCAAGAGCCCGTCTGCCGCGACGCAGATCATGCTGCAGATCCATCGCAGCGGACTCGGCGTGGCCGGTGTCTACGTCCTCGAGGTCGCGGAGACCAAGTCGGCGACGGTGCATCGCATGGCGGAGGAGCGGGGCTATCCGCTGCGCTCGGGGGTGGAGAAGGAATGAGCTCGATCGGTCGCGACCTCCAGCTGACGCTCCAGGCGGCCCACCGTGAGGCGGTCGTGCGACGCCATGCCTATCTGACGGTCGAGCATCTGCTCTACGCGCTGCTCCACCACGAGGACGGCGCCCGCATCCTGCGCCACTCGGGCGCCGACGTGGCGAAGCTCGCGGCCGAGCTCGAGCGCTTCTTCGACGAGGATCTCGAGCGGGTACCCGGGGACGAGCCGGTCGAGACGCTCCAGACGCTGGCCTTCCATCGCGTGATCCAGCACGCCCTCGACCATGGCCGTCGCTCGGAGAAGCAGGAGGTCGAGATCGGGGACCTGCTCGCCGCGATCTTCCAGGAGCCCGACGCCCACTCCATGACGCTGCTCCGCGCGCAGGGCGTCTCTCGCCTCGACCTGCTCCGCTACATCAGCCACGGCGAGTCGAAGCTCGAGGGCGGCGAAGGGGTCGCGGAGGGCGGTGCGGGCGCGCCGATCCTCGGCGGCGAGGACCAGGAGGGCGTTCCCGCCGATCCGCTGGCCGCCTTCGCCACGAACCTGACCGCCCGCGCGGCGGACGGGAAGCTCGATCCCCTGATCGGCCGGGCCCACGAGCTCGATCGCGCCATCCACGTGCTCGCGCGCCGCCGCAAGAACAACCCGATCTTCGTCGGCGAGACCGGCGTCGGGAAGACGGCGCTGGCCGAGGGGCTCGCGCTCCGCATCCACGAAGGCCGCGTTCCCGAGGACCTGAAGGGCACGGAGATCTTCTCCCTCGACCTCGGCGCGCTGCTCGCCGGCACGCGCTACCGGGGCGACTTCGAGGCCCGCTTCAAGGCGCTGCTCGCCGCGCTCCAGAAGCGCGAACGGTTCATCCTCTTCATCGACGAGATCCATACGATCCTCGGCGCCGGCTCCGCCCAGGGTACGACCGTCGACGCGTCGAACCTGCTGAAGCCCGGGCTCGCGGACGGGACGCTGCGCTGCATGGGCTCGACGACGTATCAGGAGTACCGCCACTTCGAGCGCGATCGCGCGCTCTCGCGGCGCTTCCAGAAGATCGACGTCGGCGAGCCCTCGCCCGAGGAATGCGTGCGCATCCTCGAGGGGCTTGCGCCGCGCTACGAGGCCCATCACGGCGTCCACTACACGGCGCCGGCCCTCAAGGCCTGCGTCGATCTCGCCGTGCGCCATATCAACGACCGCTTCCTGCCCGACAAGGCGATCGACGTAATGGACGAGACGGGGGCGGCGGTGCGGTTGCGGCCGGCCTCGAAGAAGCGCAAGACGGTGGGCGTGCGCGACGTCGAGCGCGTCGTCGCGCGGATGGCGCGCGTGCCGGTCGAGACCGCGGTCTCGGAGGACGCGTCGCGGCTCGCGCGCCTCGAGTCGGATCTGAAGGGCGTCGTCTTCGGTCAGGATCGGGCGGTCGAGACCGTCGCGCGGGCCGTCAAGCGCGCGCGGGCGGGGCTCGCGGGGCAGCAGAAGCCGACGGGCTCGTTCCTCTTCGCCGGGCCGACCGGCGTCGGCAAGACCGAGCTCGCCAGGCAGCTCGCGAAGACCCTCGGCGTGCCCTTCCTGCGCTTCGACATGAGCGAGTACATGGAGAAGCACTCGGTCTCGCGGCTGATCGGGGCGCCGCCGGGCTACGTCGGCTACGACCAGGGCGGGCAGCTGATCGAGCAGATCCGCAAGCATCCCTACGCCGTGCTGCTGCTCGACGAGATCGAGAAGGCGCACCAGGACGTGTTCGACGTCCTGCTCCAGGTGATGGACCACGCGACGCTGACCGACAATCAAGGGCGCCAGGCCGATTTCCGCCACGTCACGCTGATCATGACCTCGAACGCGGGCGCGCGGGAGATGTCGACCCGGGCGATCGGCTTCGTCGAGGCGCGGCGGGGCGACGGCAACCAGGAGATCGAGAAGCTCTTCAGCCCCGAGTTCCGCAATCGCCTCGACGAGATCGTCCGCTTCGACCCGCTCCCGCCGGAGGTCATGGAGCGCGTCGTCGACAAGTTCGTGAAGGAGCTCGAGGCGCAGCTGCGCGAGCGCAAGATCCAGGTCGCGCTCACGCCGGCGGCCCGCGCGCGGCTCGCCGAGAAGGGCTACGACCGCGACTTCGGCGCGCGGCCGCTCGGACGCCTGATCCAGAAGGAGCTCAAGGACCCGCTGACCGACGAGGTGCTCTTCGGCCGGCTCAAGAACGGCGGGCGCGTCGACGTCGACGTCGACGAGGCGGGCGCCTTCCGGTTCGGCTTCCCGGACTAGCCGATCGCGCAGGGCGGTCGGCTCGGGCCCGCTCCGGGCCGGCGCGGCCCCGGCGAGTCAGCGGTGGAGGCCGCGCCCGTCCCGCCAGCGACCGCGGGCGAAGGAGAGGCCCAGCCAGGTCGTGCGCGCGATGTGGTCGAGGATCAGCGTGGCCCAGATCCAGACCACGTCGGCCTCGAGCCAGGCGGCGATCGCGAGCGCGATCGGCAGGCGGATCAGCCAGTTGCCGACCATGGCGGAGAGCAGCGGCGTCACCGTGTCGCCGGCGCCGCGATGGGCGCCGCCCAGCGTGAAGTGGATCTGCAGGAAGGGCTGGCCGATCGCGAGCGTCAGCATGAAGGGCGAGAGCGCCTCGATCACGGTCCGGTCGTCGGTGAAGACCGCCGAGAGCGGACCGCGCAGCCAGGCGAAGAGCAGCGCCAGCGGGATCGAAGTGGTGAAGGCGAGCGCCACCGCCCGTCGACCGAGCGCCATCGCCGCGTCGCGCTCGCCGGCGCCCAGGGCCTGTCCGACCAGCGTCGAGACGGCCTGCGCGAAGCCGGTGCCCGGAATCCAGGAGAACGAGAGCAGCGAGACGCCGACCGTGTAGGTCGCGACCGCGAGGGTGCCGTACCAGCGGGAGAGCACGGCGAAGTAGGAGAGCAGGCCGAGGTTCAGCACGATGCGCTCGGCCACGCCCGGCACGGCGATGCGCACGACCTCCCGCGTCATCGGATTGCGCTCGAGCAGATCCCGCAGCCGCACCGCCGTCGCGCCGTCCCGTGGCTTCGCGGCGAGCACGAGGAGGAAGAGCCCGAGTCCGATCCCCTGGGAGATCACCGTGGCGAGCGCGGCGCCCCAGAGCTCGAGGCGCGGCGCGCCGAACAGGCCGAAGATCAGCACGGCGTTGCCCGTGATCTTGGAGACCGTCACGACGAGGGCGATCCACATGGGCGTGCGCGTGTCCCGGTCGGCGCGCAGCGCGCTCTCGAAGACGAGGGTGAAGGCGAGCATCATCGCGGCCACGACCGTCAGCTCGAGATAGGGCGCCGCGATCGCGACGACCCCCTCTTCGGCGCCGAGCCCGCGCAGCACCTCCTCGCTCCAGACGAAGAGCGCGCTCGAGTAGACCAGCGTGAGCGCCACCGAGACCTGGAGCGACCCGGCCAGCGCATGCCGCGCCCGCGTCGCGTCGCCGGAGCCGATCGAGCGCGCCATCAACGCGACGCAGGCCAGGCCGACGGAGAAGAGCGTCGTCTGGACGAAGTGGAAGATCTGCGTCGCGTAGCCGACGGCGGCGAGCGGCACCGCCGCGCCGCCCGCGTTCGCGTCCGCCAGGCGACCGATCATCATGCGATCGATCAGGCCCGTCACGTTGAGCAGCACCTGGCTCGCCATCACCGGCCAGGCCAGTCGGACCATCTCCCGCGTCGCGTCGTGGCCCCATTCGGCGCTCGCGGCGCGCCATGGCCGGGCCAGTCGATCGCGCAGGCCCGCGAGCGCGCCAGCGACCAGCACGCTGGCGGGCAATGGCGGACCGAGCTCGGGATCGTCCGGGGAGGCGAGCTCCGCGCGCGCGTGGACGCTCGGCCCGTTCGGCTCCTCGGCGTCGTCCGATGCCGGCCCGCCGCCGTCGCGCCGCTTCACGTCCGCGCTCGTTCCATCACGCCTCGCGCAGCTCGCGCGGCAGCTTGAACTGCATGCCCTCGTCGACCTGCGGCAGCGAGTCGAGGCGGAACGCATCGCCCGCGCGCTCGCGCAGGTGGTCGATCACGCCCTGGACGAGCACGTCGGGCGTCGACGCGCCGGCCGTGATCCCGATGCATTCGGCGCCCTCGAGCCAGGCGGGGTCGATCTCGCTCGCGTCCTGGATCAGGTGGGCGGGCACGCCGCGGCGGGACGCGACCTCGACCAGCCGATTGCTGTTCGACGACGCGGGGGCACCCACGACGAGCACGACGTCGGCCTGCGCGGCGAGCTCCTTGACGGCGTCCTGCCGGTTCTGCGTCGCGTAACAGATGTCGTCGCGCTTGGGCAGCAGGATCTCGGGGAAGCGGGCGGCCAGGGCGTGCATGACCTCGCGGGTGTCGTCGACCGAGAGGGTCGTCTGTGTCACGCAGCCGAGCCGCCCGGGATTGCGGACCTCGAGCTTCGCCACGTCCTCGACCGTCTCGACGAGATGCATCGAGTCGGGCGCCTGACCCATCGTGCCTTCGACCTCGACGTGGCCGGCGTGACCGATCATGACGATCTCGAAGCCTTCGGCGACGAGACGACGGACCTCGTTGTGGACCTTGGTCACGAGTGGGCAGGTCGCGTCGATCGTCGTCAGGCGCTTGGCCTCGGCGCGGCCCCGCACGGCCGGGGAGACGCCGTGGGCCGAGTAGATGAGGATGGCGCCTTCGGGCGCGTCCTCGGGCTCCTCGATGAAGGTCGCCCCCTTCTGACGCAGTCCCTCGACCACGTGGCGGTTGTGGACGATCTCGTGGCGCACGAAGACCGGACGCTCGGACCGGACGAGGGCGAGCTCGACGATCTCGATCGCCCGGTCGACGCCGGCACAGAATCCGCGGGGGCTGGCGAGCAGGACGCGCATCACGCGGCGAATACTAGCGGCTCCGGTCAGTGTTAGACTCGCGCGCGACGCAGGACCACAGGGAGACGTGCCGTGTCGGATCTCGAAAGCTTCCGTCGTGAGACGCGCGCCTGGCTCGAGGCGAATGCGCCGGCGAGCCTCGTCGGCCAGGTGGGCAACGAGCTCGAAGGGACCTGGGGCGGGCGCAAGGCGACCTACCCGAGCGCCGATACGAAGCGCTGGCTCGATCGGATGGCGGAGCGGGGCTGGACGGCGCCGACCTGGCCGCGCGAGTACGGGGGCGGGGGGCTCTCTTCGGCGCAGGCGAAGGTGCTCGCCCAGCTCCTGCGCGAGCTCAAGCTGCCGCCGCCGCTGATCGGCTTCGGCCTGACGATGATCGGGCCGACGCTGCTGCGCTTCGGCAACGAGGCGCAGAAGCGGCTGCATCTGCCGCGGATCACGCGGGGCGAGATCCGCTGGTGTCAGGGCTATTCGGAGCCCGGCGCGGGCAGCGACCTCGCCTCGCTCCAGACGAAGGCCGTCCGCGAGGGCGACCATTTCGTCATCAACGGGACGAAGGTCTGGACCTCGTATGCGGACAAGGCGGATTGGATCTTCGCCCTCGTGCGGACGGATCCGAACGCGCGCAAGAAGCAGGAGGGGATCACGTTCCTCCTGATCGACATGGACACGCCCGGCGTCAGCGTCTCGCCGATCCTCCTGATCTCGGGCAAGTCGCCCTTCTGCGAGACCCACTTCCAGGACGTGCGCGTCCCGGTCGAGAACGTGGTGCACGAGATCGGCGCGGGCTGGACCGTCGCGAAGGCGCTCCTCGGCCACGAGCGGACGATGATCGCCGACGCCTTCGGCGCCGCGGGGCCGCGGCCGGACAAGCAGGGGGGGCGGAGCTTCCTGGCGCAGACGGCGGTCGAGAAGCTCGGCGAGCGCGAGGGGCGGATCGCCGATCCGGTCCTGCGCGACGAGGTCGCGGCCTTCGAGATGGAGAGCCGCGCCTTCGCCCTGACCGTCCAGCGGACGAAGGACGCGGCGCGGGCCGGCCATCAGCCGGGCTCCGAGAGCTCGATGTTCAAGATCTACGGCACCGAGCTGAATCAGCGGCGCTACGAGCTGCTCGTCCGCCTGCTGGGGCCCGACGCGCTCGGCTGGGAGGGCCCCGGCTTCTCGGACGGCGATCTCGAGATCACGCGCGAATGGTTGCGCTCGCGCGGCAACACGATCGAGGGCGGGACCTCGGAGATCCAGCTCAACATCCTGGCGAAACACGTGCTGGGGCTGCCGGCATGAGTCCGCGGCGGGCGCCCGATGCGCCCGTGGCGAGCTCGCGCATCCCTTCCGCGCTCGACCGAAACGCCTCCTTGGAGCCGACATGCAGCTCGTCCTCAGCGAAGACCAGGAACTGATCGCCGCGACCGCGCGCGACTTCGTCACATCCCGCTCGCCCGTCGCTCGCTTTCGCGCGTTGCGCGATGCCGGGGATCCGCTCGGCTACGCCCCCGCGCTGTTGCGCGAGATGGCGGAGCTCGGCTGGCTCGGCCTTCCCTTCGACGAGAAGGACGGCGGCGCGGGCCTCGGGCTCGCCGAGTTCGTGCTGATCGTCGAGGCGCTCGGTCGCAAGCTCGTCCCGGAGCCGATCGTCGGTGCGCTCGCGATGGGCGGTTTCGCGCTGGCGGCCGGGGCGCCGGCGGCGCTGCGGGCGGCCTGGCTGCCGGGCGTGCTCGAGGGGACGAAGGTCGTCGCGCTGGCCCATCAGGAGCCCGGCACGCGCTACGACCTCGCCCGGGTCGAGACCCGCGCCGAGGCGACGGGGGGCGGCCATCGACTGACCGGCGAGAAGCTGCAGGTCCTGGACGGCTTCGGGGCCGATGCCGTGATCGTGCCGGCGCGGACGAGCGGCGGTCCGGCGGATCGCGCGGGGATCACGCTCTTCCTGGTCGAGGCGAAGGCGCCCGGCCTCGCGCTCGAGCGACAGCATCGCGTCGACGATCGCAACGCGGCGCGCGTGCGACTCGACGGTGTCGTCTGCGGTGCCGAGTCGATGGTCGGCGGCATGAACGAGGGGGCGGCGCTGCTCGAGGCGGTCGTCGACCGGGCAACGGTCGTGCTCGCGGCCGAGATGCTCGGCGGCATGAGCGAGGTCTTCGAGCAGACCCTCGAGTACCTGAAGACGCGCGTGCAGTTCGGTGTCCCGATCGGATCGTTCCAGGCGCTGCAGCACCGCGCTGCCCGCGTCTACATGGAGATCGAGCTCGCCCGCTCGAGCGTGATGGCTGCGGCGCGGGCCGTCGACGCGGGCCAGGCGGATGCGGCCAGGCTCGTGTCGCTCGCCAAGGCGCGTTGCAGCACGGCCTACCTGCTCGCGGCGAACGAGGCGGTCCAGATGTTCGGCGGGGTCGGCATGACCGACGAGTACGACGTCGGTTTCTACCTGAAGCGCGCCCGGGCGGCGGAGCTCACCTTCGGCGACGCCGCGTTCCACCGCCAGCGCTGGGCCGAGCGCTCGGGCTATTAGGCGAAAGGAGCGGTGGTGGATCCCCGAGCGCGTTTTCTGGCGGCCTGTCGTGGCGAGGCCGTCGATCGTCCGCCGGTCTGGCTGATGCGCCAGGCCGGGCGCTACCTGCCGGAGTACCGGGCCGTGCGCGCGGGGGTCTCCTTTCTCGAGATGTGTGCCGACGTCGAGCGGGCCGTCACGGTATCGCTGCAGCCGATCGATCTCGTGGGGTCGGAGGCGGTGATCCTGTTCCAGGACATCTTCACGCCGATTCCGGGCATGGGCGTCGAGGTCGACTTCGCGCCGGGGCCGGTGATCGCGCGGCCGATCCGGGAGGCGACCCAGGTCGAGGCGCTCCGGGTGCCGGATCCGCGCGAGAGCGTGCCCTTCGTCTTCGAGATCCTGCGTCGGCTGCGTGCGGCACTCGCGTCGCGGGAGATCCCGCTGCTCGGCTTCGCCGGCGCGCCCTTCACCCTCGCCGCCTACCTGATCGAGGGCCACGGATCGAAGAGCTTCTCGACGCTCAAGAAGTGGCTCCAGGCCCGGCCGGAGGTCGTCGAGGCGCTACTCGAAAAGCTGACCGTTCTCACGATCGGATATCTCGAGGCCCAGATCGAGGCGGGGGCGGAGGCCGTCCAGCTCTTCGATACCTGGGCCGGGCTGCTCGATCGCGAGGCCTACCAGCGCTTCGTCCTGCCCGCCCACCACCGCATCGCCGACGCCCTCGCCGAGACGGCCGCACCCCTGATCCTCTACGTTCAGAACGGGGCGCATATCGTCGATCTGGCAGCGGATTCGGGCGCAGACGTGGTCTCGCTCGACTGGCGCGTCGACCTGCGCGCCGCGGCCGAGACCTACGGGCGTCGCGTCAGTCTGCAGGGCAACCTCGACCCCTGCTGGCTGCACGCGCCGCGCGAGCGGATCTTCGAGATGGTCCGCGCCATGGCCGAGGCGGCAAAGCCCGCGCGCGGCTACATCGCGAATCTCGGCCATGGCTGTCTGCCGGACACGCCCGTGGACGGCGTGCGCGCCTTCACGGACGCCGTGCGGGCGCTCGGCGCCTGAGCCAGCTCGCGACGGCGGCCGCGAAGCGGGCATCGCCGTTGGGGCAGGGGGCGAGCCAGAGCGCGTCACCGCCCAGCTCGATCCAGCGCGCCTTCAATCGGATTCCGATCTCCTCGAGCGTCTCGAGACAATCGGCGACGAACGACGGACAGCAGACCGCGAGACGCCGGACGCCCTGCGCCCGCAGCGCGGGCAACGCCTCGTCCGTGTAGGGCTGGATCCAGCGCGTCGGACCGAGCCGCGACTGGAAGGCGAGCGACGTGCGCTCGGGGTCGAGTCCGAGTGCGCGCCGCAGGTGCTCGGCCGTGCGGAAGCACTGCGCCCGGTAGCAGCGTTCGAGGTCGGCGATCGGCGCCGCGCAGCAATCGGCGTGCGAAAGGCAATGGCCCCGCGTGCGGTCGCTCGCGCGGATCTGGTCCTCCGGCAGGCCGTGGAAGCTGAACAGCACGTGATCGGGGGCGAACCGGGCGAGTCCGGGCCCCGCGATGGCCGCCCAGCTCGTCGCGAACTCGGGCTCGTCGTAGAAGGCGCCGAGGATCTCGACGGGCGGAACGTCGTTCGCGCGGGCCAGCCGTCGCATGACCTCGGCGGCCGTCGAGGTCGTGACCGACGACGCATACTGCGGATAGAGGGGCAGCACCAGCAGGCGGTCGATGCCGCTCTGCTCGAGGGACGCCAGTCCGCGCTCGATCGACGGCTCGCCGTAGCGCATCGCGAGCTCGACCCGGTAGTCGTCGCCGAGCGCCTGGGCGACGGAATCGCGCAGGGCGACAGAGTGGACCAGCAGGGGCGATCCACCGTCCGTCCAGATCGCGCGATAGGCGGCCGCGGTCCGGCGCGGGCGCGTCGGCAGGATCACCAGCTCGAGCAGCATCCAGCGCAGGGGCGCCGGCATCGTCAGGACCCGGGGATCACCCAGGAATTGACGGAGGTAGCGTCGGACGGACTTCGGATCCGGTGCCTCGGGCGTACCCAGGTTGACCAGCAGGCAGCCGGTCCGGTCGCGTCGAGGGCCGGAGGTCGCGATGGAATGCGATTCGTCGGGTTGCGTCATGGATCACTGGGAATCATGGGGCCGCCAAATATAATGGGCCCCGCGCGCCCGGTCTCGGTCCGGCGCGCCCAGGGTGGGGTGTACCCGGTTCGAACAGGTGGATGGGTCGTCACCCGGTCGTTCGGAGGGGCTCGCAGCGCGGCGCCGAATCGATCGGAGATGTTGGGAGAGCTGGATGGCGACGGTTCTGATCGTGGAAGACGAGGACGTGCTGCGGGAGACGCTGTCGAGCTTTCTCGCGCGCCAGGGACACGACGTGATCGCCGCGGCTTCGGGCTACGAGGCGCTCGAGGTCGGACTCGACGCATCGCCCGACGTGTTGATCGCGGACTGGATGCTCAAGAACCACATCCACGGCCTCCACGTCTCGGCGGTCTTCCGCGCCCTGCATCCGCGACTCAATACCGTCCTGATCACGGGCTTCCCTTCGCGCGATCTGCTCGAGGAATCCGATCGCCACGGCATCGCCCGCCTGCTCGAGAAGCCCTTCGACCTCTCGGATCTCGAGGCGGCGGTGGCGAGTGCGCTGGCCCGGCCCGGCGGATCGAACGAGCTCGGCCCGGCCATCGCCGCGCTGGCCCTCAACCCGATGGGGGAGATCCAGTTCGCCTCCGAGCGCGCGCGCCAGCTCTGCGCGGCCGTGGGGCTCCCGGCGCCGCCGAGTCGGCTGGCCGAGCTGATCGATGGCGACGGCGCCGCGCTGCTCGAGGCGGCCGAGACCGATTGGGTCGCGACGCGCCCGCATGGGCGGACGAGCGAGGATTGGTGGATGCGCTCGCGACGGCGTGCGGGACGGGCGGGTTGGCTCGCCGTGTTGTGTCCGCGCGGGGAGGAGCAGCGCCGCAGTGACGCGCGCATGCGGATCCTGCTCGACGAGCGGGGCGGGACGCTCAAGCGGACGCTCGTCGATCGTGGGCCGGTCGTCGTGATCGAGCGCGACGGCGTCGTGCGAAGATTGCTGGTGGCGCAGATCGAGCGCGCGGGCGCGCTCTGCTATCCGAGCGACGACCTGCCGAGCGCGCTCCGCCTGCTGGCGGCGGAGCCGCGCGTCCAGAGCGTGATCATCGACTTCGCCCTCGCCGGACCCGAGATCGCAGACTGGGTCGCGCGGATCCGCGCACAGCGGCCGGACATCCATCTGATCGCGACCGGCGGGATCGGTGCGGAGTCGACGCTGCTCGAGACGGGCTTCTCGCGCGTGCTGCGCAAGCCGTGGCGCATCAACGATCTGATCGACGCGCTCGACGCCTGAAACGACGCCCGTCGCCCGCCTGCCGGGCTCGTCGCTGCCCGCTCGCTGCGGAGCAGGATGGCGCGCGATGAGAGCGGGGGGTGTGTGCCGCCGGCGGCGGTTCAGGCGCGCCGCAGTCCGCCGCGCTGGAACGAGAGCGCGAAATACCACGCGGGGTAGAGAAGCGACAGCGCGGGCAGATGCCGCGCCCGGGCCCACTCGGGCCATCCGGCGCAGACGACCAACGCGAGGCCCCAGAGCATCCCGGCGAGGGCCAGGGCCCGGCGCAGTCTCGGCGGCTCGAGCTTGCTCGGATACAGGTATTTGAACGGGATGAAGACGGCGAGGGCGAGCCCGACGAGCAGCCCGTTCGCCAGCCACGGCGGCGTCTCGAAGAGCCAGAGATAGATCGCGAGCACGTTCCAGTAGGACGGAAAGCCGAGGAAGAAGTCGTCCTCCGTCTTCGCGTCGACCCGCGCGAAGCCGAACGCGCTCGCGAGCACGGGCGCGGCCAGCCAGGCCGGGTCGTCGACCCGGCCGAGCCGCCACAGGAAGAAGGCCGGCACGATCACGTAGTTCAGGTAGTCGACGACGTCGTCGAGCCGGCGGCCGTCGATGCCCGGCACGCGCTCCCGCACGCGCGCTGCCCGCGCGAACGTGCCATCGACGCCGTCGATCGCGAGCGCGAGCAGCATCAGCAGGGCCGCCCGCTCGGCTCGATCCTGGGTGACGGCGATCATCGCGAAGAGGCCCGCGACCGCACCACTCGCCGTCAAGAGATGGACGGCCCAGGCGGCGACGCTCGATGCCTGTGTCTTCGCCGACACGTCGACCTCCTCGTGACCGCGGAACATATCAGAGCGGCTATGCTCGTCGGCGATGCGAGGCGGAACACCGGGAGGGGTGGTGGAGCAGGGCGCGCGCGCGAGCGGGATCCGGGCCACGCGACTCGTGGAGGCGCTCGAATGGGCCGCGGCTCTCGCGCCGTCCCCCCTGCGGCTGGCGACCTCCTGCTGCGGCATGGCGATGGTGCAAGGGGGGGACTTCTTCGAGACCCTGGGCTCCGCGCCGCCCGCGGCCTCGAGCCGCGCAGCGGATCTCCTCATCGTGGCGGGAAGCCTGACCCGACGACAGCTTCCGGCGCTCCTCGATCTGTACGCCCGCATGTGCGAGCCGCGCTGGGTCGTCGCCTGGGGAACCTGCGCGATCTCCGGTGGTCCATATGACAACTACGCGACCATCTCGGGGCTTTCACGGATCCTCCCGGTGGATTGCGTGGTTCCGGGCTGCCCGCCGGCGGCGGCGGCGCTCCGGGATGCACTCGAGTGCCTGCGCTCCGGCGCGGCGCGGGCGCGGCGCGCCGCGTCAAGCGGGGCGACGGACCGGCCGATCGAGGGGTTCATGTCTTCGGGGGGCGATGCTTCCCCCGATTCCGAAACGACGCGCCCCGGGTTCGCGTAGCCGGTCGGGGGCTCGGAGAAGCCGCCGGGCCCTCGGAGAACCGGCCGGGCCCTCGGAGAGGAGTGCGATGTCGATCGACGTTCAATTGCCTTCGTTGGGTGAGAGCATTCTCGAGGGCACGGTGTCGCGCTGGCTCGTGGGTCCGGGCGAGCTGGTCGAGGTCGACCAGCCGATCGTCGAGGTGACGACGGACAAGGTCGATGCCGAGATTCCGTCGCCGGCCGCAGGCCTGATCGAGCAGATCCTGGTCCAGGCGGGCGAGGTCGTCGCCATCGGCGCGGTGCTGGCGCGGATCGACCCGGACGCGAAGAAGCCCGCGGCCGAGCCGACCCGCGAGGGCGCCCGGGTGCCATCGCCGGCGCAGCCGGCCGCTTCCGCGGAGCGATCGCCGAGTCCGGTCGCCGCGACGTCTCCCTCGACGTCGGCTGCCGCGCGCAGCGAGGCGGAGACGGTTTCAGCGACGCCGGTCGCGCGCCGCATGGCGGAAGGGGCGGAGATCGATCTGCGCGCCGTCCAGGGGACGGGGAGCGCGGGCCGCGTCACGAAGGACGACGTCGTGCGCCATCAGGCGCCGGCCGTCGCCGCGGCGCCCTCGCAGGCGCCGGTATCGCAACCGGCCGCAGGGCCGCGGGCGGCGAGCCAGGCGACGGTACCGGGGGAGCGTCGCTCGGCCTTCGCCTACGCGCTCCAGCCCGGCGACCGCGTGATCCCGATGTCGCCGATGCGCAAGATCATCGCGGAGCACATGGTCTACTCGAAGCGGACGAGTCCCCACGTCGGCACCGTCGCCGAGGTGGATCTCACGGCCGTCGTGCGATTCCGCACCGCGCAGAAGAAGGCGTTCGAGAAGAACACGGGCGTCCCGTTGACCTTCCTGCCCTTCATCGTCTACGCGACCGTCCGCGCCTTGCGGGAGTATCCGGCGCTCAACGCCTCGGTCGTCGACGACGCGATCATCGAGAAGCAGGACGTCCACATCGGGGTCGCGACGGAGACGGAGAAGGGGCTCGTCGTCCCCGTCGTCCGCCACGCCGACCGACTCTCGCTCTCGGGCACGGCGGTCGCGATCCACGACCTCGCGACCCGGGCGCGCGACAAGAAGCTCTCGGCCGACGATCTGAAGGGGGGGACCTTCACGGTCTCGAACCCCGGTCGCCACGGCAATCTCTACGGCTTCGCCATCATCAACCAGCCCCAGGTCGGCATCCTGCGAATGGGCGAGATCGCCAAGCGGCCCGTGGTCCGTACGCTGGACGGCGAGGACGCGATCGTGATCCGTACGATGATGTTCCTGTCGCTGTCCTACGACCACCGGGCGGTCGACGGCGCGCCGGCGAACGGCTTCCTCTACCGCATTCGCGAGCTGCTCGAGGCGGGCGAGTTCGCGCTCTAGGCCGTCGGGCGATCGGCAGGTCGACGCGTGCAGGGCTGGACCGGCGCCACTGCGCGCGCCCGGAGACGGTCGTCCGATGCGAGGGGCCGACGACGCGACGCCTGCAAGGGGAGCGCGAGGGAACGATGGAGGCGGGCGCAGACGCAGCGGACGACGGGACGCGCGCCGCCGCGAGCGATTCGCGCGCGGCGGCGCGGTCGGACCGACCCGCGCTCTCGGTCGAGTGGCTCGGCCGCGTCCCGTACGGCGAGGCGCTCGCGATCCAGGAGGATGCCGTGCGCGCGCGGGTCACGGGTCGGACCGTCGATCGCCTGCTGCTGCTCGAGCATCCGCCCGTCATCACGTTCGGTCGCAGTGCGAAGCCGGGGCATCTGCTGCTCGGCGAGGCGTCGCTGCGCGCTCGCGGCGTCGAGCTCTTCGAGGTCGCGCGCGGAGGCGACGTGACCTATCACGCGCCGGGCCAGCTCGTCGGCTATCCGATCGTCGATCTCTCGCCGCCCCACCGACGGGACGTGCATGCCTTCCTGCGCGCCCTCGAGGCGGGGCTGATCGACGCGCTCGAAGGCTGGGGGATCCCGGCCTGCCGCGTCGAAGGGCGCACTGGCGTCTTCATCGACCGCACGCGCAGCCGTCTGTCGCGAGGGCCGCAGCGCAAGATCGCGTCGATCGGCATCGGCTTGCGCCGTTGGGTCACATGGCACGGCTTCGCCCTGAACGTCGATCTCGATCTCGCGGGTTTCGACGCGATCGTGCCGTGCGGCCTCGCGGACGTCGTGATGACGTCGGTCGAGCGCGAGCTCGCGATCGAGCGCCGCGCGGGGCACGCGCCGGCTCGGCCGGGCGCATCGCCCGGCCCGGGCGACGAATCGGATCCGGACGGGGACCGGGGGATGGGTGGGGGCTCGGGCGGCGACGCCGCGCTCGGCGAGCGCATGCGCGCTTCGGTCGGGCGGTCGCTCGCCCGCCGACTCGCGCGCTGATCGCGCCGTCCCGTTCCGGAACCGCCGCCTCGCCCCTCGCGCGCGACATGACCGTCGCTCGCCGTCGTCCGCTCTTCTATGCTGGCCGGGATGCCGGCCGGGATCCTCGTCGTGAAGCGTCCGCGTGGCGGCTTGTTCGCTGCGGTCCGCGGCGTGCCGACCTGGCTGCGGGCGATCTCGACGAGCCTGTCCGGGCGCGCGCGCCGGCGATCGCGCGCTGCGACGGCCCCTTCGCCCGACCCGGTCGTTGGCCGTCCAGCGGTCGACTCGAACCTGCGCGGTCGTGCCGCCGCGAACGCGGCGTCGTCTCCCCCGACCGCAGCGCCGCCCGGCGACGCGGATGCACTCGAACGGCTGATGATGGGCCTGGTCGAGCGAGGCGCGCGCGTGCTCGACTCGGCGGCAGGACGGGGATCGACCGACGCGCGTGGCGGCTCGCCGAAGGAGCCGGCGGTCGTCGAGCTCGACGACGCGAACGCGTCGACCGTCCTGCGCTGGCTGCGCGAGGCGCCGGGACTCGCCTTCGACGAGCTCTTCGACCTCACGGTGGTCGATCGCCTGCCGGCCCGCCCGCGCTTCGAGGTCCATTACAGCCTCGGCTCGAGCGCGACGGGCAGGGCGCTTCGCATTCGGCGTCCGATCGGAGTCGAACCGCCGGAGGTCGACTCCGTCGTCCCGCTCTGGCGCAACGCGGACTGGCTCGAGCGCGAAGTCTGGGATCTGTTCGGGATCCGATTCCGCGCGCATCCCGGGCTCGAGCGCATCCTGCTCTCGTCGGATTTCGAGGGCGCCCCGCTTCGGCGCGACTTCGGTCGAGCGGCCGATGCTTCCGAGGTCGCCCCCTCGTGAGCGCGCCGAGCGAGGCAGTGCGCGCGAAGACCCTGTCGGAGCGGCTGGGCATCCGACCCGCGATCGTCGAGCTCGGTCACGCCCATCCCGCCGTCCGGCGCGTGCTGCAGGGCGCGGGCGGGACGCTCTCGTTCCTCGTGACGCTCGACGACGACCGCATCGAGGCGCTCGAGGTGGAGATCGGCATCGGTCACCGCGGGTTCGAGAAGGAGGTCGAGTCGCGACCCTGGCAGGAGGCGCCGCCCTACGTCGCCCGCCTGGGCTGGGCGGGCGGAGCGATCGCGCGAATCGCCTACTGCCTCGCGGTCGAGCGCCTCGCGGACCTCGCCCTGCCGCCGTCGGCGATCTGGCATCGGACGCTCGTCTGCGAGCTCGCGCGCGTCACGGATCATCTGGCGCGCGTCGCGGCGCTCGCCGCGGCGATCGCCGCGAGCGCCGCGGAGCGGATCGCCCGATCGGCTGAGCTCGCCGCGATGACGCTGCTCGAGACGAGCCTGGGCGGCAGCCCCTTCACGGCGGGAGCCCTGCCGGGCGGCATGACGGCGCCGCTGCCCGAGGGATTCGACGCCACCTGGCAGGCCGGTCGTGGAGGTCTCGAACGCGCGCTCGGTCGTTTGTCGCTCCTGCTGCTCGAGCAGGGGAGCGCCGTCGACCGGTTGATGGCGGTTGCGCCGCTCGGGCGCGAAGACGCGCTCGCGTGGGCGGTGACCGGTCCCTGTCTGCGGGCGTCCGGCGTGGCGCGCGATCGGCGGCGCGATGATCCGGGGCTCGCCTACGCGGAGCTCGATTTCTCGGTGCCGATCGGCACGCTGGGGGACGACTACGACCGCCTCGCCGTCGTCTTCGAAGAGGTGCGCCAGAGTCTCTGGCTCGTCGAGCAGTGCGTGTGTCGCATGCGCGGGACGGAACGCGGGGCGGCGGGGGCGATCGGCGTGGGTGGCGAGGCGCTCGTCGTGCCGGCGGGCGAGGTCGAAGTCGCGCTCGAGAGCTCGACCGGGGAGCTGGCCTTCCACCTCGTCAGCGACGGCGGGCCGCTTCCGCGCCGGATCCGGTGTCGCGCGCCGAGCTTCTTCCATGCCCAGGCGCTGCCTGCCGTCCTGCGCGGCGCGCGGCTCGACGATCTGCTGCCGACCGTCGCCCTGTTCCACGTCGTCTCGGGGGAGTGCGACCGGTGAGCGGATCGGCCGAGCGATCCGGACCGCCGCCGCTCCGCCCGTTCGGTCTGCGACTGCATCACGACGGGCGCTTCAGCCACGACGGCGAGCCGATCCTGAACCGCAAGCTGCGCGAGCATTTCGATCGCTCGGTCGCCTACCTGCCCGAGGAGGGCAAGTACGTCGTGCGGCTCGGCCCCTTCCGCGGCGAGGTCGAGGTCCAGGAGGCGGGCTTCTTCGTTCGCAGCTACGACGCCGAGACCGGCGAGATCGCCCTCTCCGACGGAACCCGGGAGCGGCTCGACGTCGCGAGCCTCACGCCCTCTCCGATCGACGGCGCGCTGCTGTGCCGCGTGAAGCGCGGGCTCGTCGACGAGGGGCTGACCGCGCGCTTCCGCGGCGCCGCGCAGTCGGCGCTGCTGCTGGCCGTCGAGGAGCGCGACGGGCGCAACGTGCTGCGCGTCGGCGGCCAGGCGATCGACCTCCCCGATCTCTGAGTCCTTCGGGCCGCGCCGATCCGGAGCGCTCGATTGACTGCGTTCCGGGGCACTGGTACACCCTGGGGCTTCCGAGACCACCCGGTCCCCCGACCGGTCCGGCCGGGCCCGCCTCGCGCGGGCACAAGCCGAGGCGGCGTAGCCAAGTGGTAAGGCACGAGCCTGCAAAGCTCTGACCCCCGGTTCGAATCCGGGCGCCGCCTCCAGTTCCGTCGCACTCCCCGCTCAAGAGCGTAGAGGTCGCGTCGGATCCGCCGGCAC
>JAWKRW010000013.1:0-91007 GCA_041389445.1 Myxococcota bacterium | reverse complement strand
CTCGTGACGGGAGGCGCGTCGGGCATCGGCGCGGCGACGGTGCGTCTGCTCGCGGCCGAGGGCGCGGCGGTCGTCGCGCTCGACGTCGACGGGCGGGGACTCGACGAGGTCGTGGCGCAGGTCGTCGGGCGCGGGGGGCGGGCAATCGCGAAGCGCTTCGACCTCGCGCAGACCTCGGCGATCCCGGATCTCGTCGACGACGTGGTCAGGGCGCTCGGGCGGATCGACGTCCTCGCGAACTGCGCGGGCGTCTTCGGCGAGGGCGGCTCCATTCTCGAGCTCGACGAGAAGACCTGGGACCGCGTCCAGACCGTCAATCTGAAGGCGCCCTTCCGACTGATCCAGGCCGTCGGTCGCCACATGGTCGAGCGCGGCGGCGGCGGGCGGATCGTCAACGTCAGCTCGAGCTCGGCCTTTCGTGCGCAACGCGTACCGGCCCACTACGGGACGTCCAAGGCGGGGATCGGTCAGCTGACGCGGAGCGCGGCGGCCGACCTCGGCCCCTACGACGTCAACGTCAACGCGGTCGCGCCCGGTCTGACCGCCACGCCGATGACGACGGGTTTCGGCGACGCGGCGGCGCTCGACGCGGCCGTGCTCGCCGGCCCGCTCGAGAACCTGCTCCACCGCGTCTCCCAGCCCGAGGACGTCGCGGCGACGATCCTGTTCCTCTGCCTGCCTGCGAGCCGGCAGATCACCGGGCAGACGATCCACGTCAGCGCGGGGGCCGTCACGATGTGACGTGCCGCGGGTGACGAAGGCGACCGGTGTGACGCGAACGACGGGAGCGTGAGGAGCGATCGACATGACCGAATTCGAGATCCGACCGACGACTGCCTGCATCGGCGCCGAGATCGTGGGGCTCGATCTGCGGGAGAAGCTGCCGGACGAGACGATCCGCGCGCTCGAGGACGCGCTGCACGCGCATCTCGTCCTCTTCTTCCGCCGGCAGCCCATCACGCTCGAGCAGCAGATCGCGTTCACGCGCCGCTTCGGCGAGCTGATGACGCATCCCTTCGGCCCCGGCCATCCGGACCACCCCGAGATCATCGTGCTCGACCAGCGCGCGCCGAAGGGGGAGGGCGCCGACGAGTGGCACGCGGACACGACCTTCATCCCCGAGCCCCCGCTCGGCTCGGTGCTGCGCGCCGTGCAGCTGCCGCCGCTCGGCGGGGACACCTGCTTCGCCAGCATGATCGCCGCGTACGAGGCGCTCTCGCCGCCGATCCGTCGCCTCGTCGACGACCTGCGCGCGGTGCACGACATCACGGGCAATCTCGTTCGCGCGGCCGGCGCCGGGAAGAGCTCGCTCGCGCTGGACGAGGCGCTCCGCAAATGGCCGCCCGTCTCGCATCCGGTCGTCCGGACCCATCCCCGCAGCGGCCGCAAGGCGCTCTACGTCTACTCGGTCGCCGTGAAGCGCATCGAGGGGCTGACCGAGCGCGAGAGCGATGCGTTGCTGCGCTTGCTCTGCGACCACATCAACCAGCCCCAGTTCCAATGCCGATTCCGCTGGGAGCCCGACTCGATCGCCTTCTGGGACAATCGCGCCGTCCAGCACCTCGCCATTCCCGACTATCAGGAGCGCCGCGTCATGTATCGCGCGACCTTGCGAGGCGACGTTCCGTATTGAATGCCGGACGCCGGATCCGCAGCCGGCGTTCGATCGGACGCGCCGCGGCCGGTCAGCCCTTCGCTCGCACCGTCAGGACGGGGCAGGTCGCCTCTCGGATCACGCGATCCGCGACGCTGCCGAGCACGACGTGGGCGAGTCCGGTCAGGCCCCGGGTACCCATCACGATCAGGTCGGCGGGGAGTCGCTTCGCCGTCTCGACGATCGCCGAGGCCGGGCGCTCCTCGATCGCCACGCCCTCGACGGCGACGCCGGTCTTCGCCGTCTCGGCGGCGAGGGCCTCGACCTGCTTCGTCGCGCTCGCGCGGAGCTCTTCGTAGAAGCGATCGGGCAGGATGAATCCGCCGCCGAGATCGGGGGTCGCCATCGGCAGATCGACCCGATAGGCGTGGAGGATCACCAGCCGGCTGCCGAGCTTGCCGGCCAGCTCCTTCGCCATCGCGAGGGCCGAAGCGGCGTCCTCCGAGAAATCGGTGGGAACGAGAATCGTCGAGATCTTCATCGGTCGTCTCCTCATCCGGCGCGCGGGTGGCCGGCCGGGCCGTGAGGCGATCCGCCCCTCGTCCGAACGCGCCGGTCGGCCTCCCGACTGTGGACCAGCGCGCGCGATTTCGCCGCCCCTCATGCGTCGGGGAGGCGCGCCTCGTAGCCCGCGGCGCGGAGGACCTCACAGAGCTCCTCGAGATGGCGCTCGCCGCGCATCGAAACCACGAGGTCGACCTGGGCCTCCTTGAGCGGGATCCGCCCGAAGGCGCGTTCGTGATGGATCTCGATCACGTTCGCGGCGTTCTCGGCCAACAGGCGCGTCACGTCGGCCAGCGCGCCGGGCCGATCCGAGATCTGGATGCGCAGCCGGACGAGGCGCTTCGAACGCGCGAGTCCGCGCTCGATCACCGACGCGAGGACCAGCATGTCGATGTTGCCGCCCGAGAGGACGACGCCGACCCGTCGTCCTGCGAAGACGCCGCGATGGCGCATGACGGCCGCCAGCGCCGCCGCCCCGGCGCCCTCCGAGACCGTCTTCTCGATCTCGAGCAGCGCGAGCACGGCCTCCTCGAGGTCGATCTCGCTGACGAGCACGATCTCGCGCGCGAGCCGCCGCAGGATCTCACGCGTGCGTTCGCCGGGCCGCTTCACGGCGATGCCCTCGGCGATCGTGTCGCGGCCGCAGACGATGGGCTGGCCCGCCAGCGCCTGGTGCATCGACGGGAAGCGCTCCGTCTCGACGCCGTAGAGGGCCACACCCTGGGCCGCGAGCGCGCAGCCGGCCGCCAGGCCGCCGCCGCCGACCGGGATGACCAGCGCCTCGAGGTCGGGCACGTCTTCGAGCATCTCGAGCGCTACGGTGCCCTGACCGGCGATCACGTCCGGGTCGTCGTAGGGATGGACGAAGGTGAAGCCGCGCTCCCGCGCGAGCGCTTCGGCCCGATCGGTCGCGGCGCTCAGATCGTCACCATGGAGCACGACCTCGGCGCCGAGACGCTGCGTGTGCTCGACCTTCACGTTCGGCGTGTAGCGCGGCATCACGATCGTCGAGCGGATGCCGAGCCGGCTCGCGTGGTAGGCGACGGCCTGCGCATGGTTGCCGGCCGACATCGCGACGACGCCGCGCTCGCGCTCCTCGGCTCCGAGCTGCAGGAGCTTGTTCAATGCGCCTCGCTCCTTGAACGAGGCGGTGAACTGGAGGTTCTCGAACTTGATGAACAGGCGCGCGCCGGCGATCTCGGAGAGGGTCCGCGACTCGAGGCAGGGCGTACGGACGACGGCGCCGGCGATGCGCCCGGCCGCGTCGAGGACGTCTGCCCGCGTCGGGGCGGATCGGCGTTTGGGAGCCGATCCGCGCCCCTCCGCGCTCTTCCGGGGCTTTCCGGCGCGGCGGTTCACGCGCGCGCGTCGTCCCGGGGCGCGCCCTCGTCGGGCTTGACGCGCCCGAGATAGGCGGGCAGCTCGACGCCGGCCATCTTCGCGATCTCCTGGAGCGGCGGAAGGCTCGTGACGAGGCTCGAGAGGAATTGGGAGGTCGAGGAGGCGTGGCCGTTGCCGTTGGCGCCGGAGTCCCAGACCGTGATCTTGTCGATCTTGAGGTTCTGGATCGCCTCGACCTGCTTCGCGACGACCTCCTCGAGCTTCTCGATCATGAGCAGCGTCGCGGCCGACCTCGCGTCGCCCGCGCTGCGGACCAGCGACTCGTAGCCCGCGGCCTTGCTCTCGAGCACCTGACGGATGCCCCGGGCCTCGGCCTCGTATCGCATCAGGATCGCGTCGGCCTCGCCGCGCGCATTGCGGCGGATGCGCTCGGCTTCCGCCTCCGCGGCGATCTCGATCTTCCGACGCTCGATCTCCTGGCGGACGACCTCGGCCGCGTTGAGGCGCTCGGTCTCGGCCGCCGCCTGCGCCTTCTGGATCTCGACCTGGGCGCTGAGTCGCGCGACCTCGCCGCGCTGCAGCGCCTCCGCCTCGCGCTGGGCGAGCGTCGCGTTCGCCTGGGCGATGTCGGCCTTGGCCGAGTTCTCGCCCTTGATCGCTTCGGCCTCCTGGCCCTGGACGAAGACGCGCTGGTTCGCCTCGGCCGCCTTCTGGCCCTTCATCGCCTCGGCCTCGTTCTCGGCGACGCGCACCGTCTTCTCGCGGAGCGCGACCGCTTCGCCGATGGCCGCGGTCGATTCCTGTTGCTGGACGAAGACGCGCTGATCCGCCTCCGCTGCCTTCTTGCCCTTCTCGGACTGCGCGACCTCCTCGGAGACCTTGATGGTCTGCTCCCGCTGGTTCACGGCGTTGCCGATCTCGCCGATCTTCTCCTGCTCCGACACGTCGACCTTCGCCCGATTGATCGCCTCGCTCGCCGCCTTGCGACCGATGCTGTCGATGTACTCGGACTCGTCCGTGATGTCGGTGATGTTCACGTTGATGAGATAGAGGCCGATCTTGTTGAGCTCCGGTTCGACGTTGGCGCGGATCGCGGTCAGGAAGCTCTCGCGATCCTGGTTGATCTGCTCGATGGTCAGCGAGGCGATCGTCAGGCGGAGCTGACCGAAGATGATCTCCTTGGCCATGCTCTCGATGTCGGCCTGGGAGAGACGGAGCAGCCGCTCCGCGGCGTTCGTCATGATGGCCGGGTTCGTGCTGACGCCGACCGTGAAGGTCGAAGGGACGTTGACGCGGATGTTCTGGAGCGAGAGCGCGCCCTGGAGCGGGATCGCGATCGTCATCGGGGTCAGGCGCAGGAAGGCGTAGTCCTGGATGAGGGGCAGGACGAGCGCGCCTCCGCCGTGGATGCAGCGGGCCGACTGTCCCGTTCCGACGCGGCCATAGATCACGAGGATCATGTCCGAGGGACACCGCTTGTAGCGCGACGCGAAAAACATCGCCGAGGAGAAGAGCACGAAGACGATGCCGAGCGCAGCGAGGGCCGAGAAGCCGTTGTTCAGAAGGAAGTCCATGTTCATCCGTGTTCTCCCGGATCGGGTGGAGCGTCTGCTCGGGCCTTCGATCTCGCCGTTCCGGCCGGCGGGGGTGGCGCGTCGGCGTGGTCGTTCGAACGGATGGCATCGAGAGCGCGATCTCGAGTGCGGTCAGCTTCGAGGAAGGGCCTCCACGACCAGCGTACCTCCGCGCACGCCGACGACGCGAATCGCCCGGCCGGTCGCGATCTCGCTTCCGGACTGCAGCTGCGCGTCGTAGACGCCGAGTCGACCCTGGACGTCGACCTGGACCTGGCCGCCGGCATCGGGTCGGATCGTCAGGTAGACGACGCCCTCGCGACCGATGGCCTGCTTCAGGTCGAGGGTTCCCGTCGACTGGAGTCGGAGCATGGCGTCGAAGACGCGCGCGAGGATCCACATCGACAGGAAGCCGGCGGCCAACGCGATGGGGACGGCCACGATCGGAGCGAGCTCCGCCTCCCGCGTGAGGGCGAGCCCGACGAGACCGAACATCATCATGAATGCGGCGACGCCCTGGATCGTGATCAGCCGGGTTCCGGCGTCGAGGTCGCTATGGGAGTCGTCCGTGTCGCCGGGGCCGATGTCGTGCGCGGCGCCGAAGCTGTGGTCGTCACCGACGCCGAAGAGCATGAGCAGCATGCGGAGGACGACGGTCGCCCCGCCGACTCCGGCCGAGAAGAGGAAGAGCGCGTCGAGCAAGGTCCGACCTCCCAGCGAGCCGGGACGAGCCTAGCATAACCCCGGGTCTGCTAGGGCGGGATGCGAGCCGGTCGGAGCCGTCCCGCGGCACGCGTCGGGCGCCCGCTCCGCGTCGGGCGCGGCCGTGGGGGGCCTCGAGGAGGGCGGCCGCCTCGGGGCGAGCATCAGGTCTCGACCGGAGGCGGGACGATCTTCGCGCGAGCCGTCGCGCTGCCCGGGGGAGGCGGGGTCGGTCGGTCGACGGGAATGCGTCGAGCGAACGACTCGCGCAGGCCGACCTCCTCGACGAGGAACCGGAGACGCTCCGATGCCGGCAGCGGGGCGCGGGTCTCGCTGCCATCGGCGGCGACGACGACGCGCTCGCCGCGGACCGCGAGGAGGAGCCCGTCGCCGCGATGGGCGCGGACGAAGAGCTCGAAGTTGAAGGGGCTCCATGCCCGTGTCGCTTCGTGGTAGGCGCGAAACGCCGCGGCATCGCTGGCGAGCGATTCGATCCGACAATCGACGCCGCCCGGAACGAAGGGAGAGCGCCAGCGGACGATCCAGCCTCCATCCTTCGGACGAGCGGTGACGCCCCAGGCCGGATGCGCGATCGCGGTTTCGGCGCGAGGCTCGAGCACGAGCGGCTCGCCGTGCTGGATGCACGCGTCGACGAGCAGGGTCGAGCCGTCGAGCTCGACGCTCGTCGTTCCATGGTTCGGAGGCAGGTCGGGCGCGACCAGCATGGTCGCGATGCCGCGCCGCGCGCTGAATCCGCACGCCCGCAGCAGCTCGGTCCAGGCGCCGTGCATCGCCCAGCAGGTCCCGCCGGCTCCGTCCGCGAGCCAGGCCGCGAGGAATTCGGCGGGCGCGTCTCCGGGCAGCCGACCGGGATCCCCGTCTTCGAACGCGATCCGCTTGCGCGTGTTGTCGAAGGGCACCAGACGACACCACGCCCCGTAGAGGGCGGCGAGTCCTTCCCGATCGGTGACTGGCCCGGCCGGGAAGCCCAGCCGTTCGAGCACGGCCTCCGCGAGTCCGGGCGGGAGGGCGGGCTCGTCGACTCCGCGGTCGTTCATCGGGTGGGGCTCCGGAGGGTGGGGCGGCGATGCGGCGATCGCGGGGCGGTGGCATGGTATCCGGAATCCACCGTTCGGGAGCTCCATGATCCGGATCCGACCGTCCGCTGGCCCGCGCCCGCTCGATCGCCCCCGGCGGCGGGACTACGGCTGCTTCCGCGTACGCCCGGAAGGCGCTTCGTTCGGAGCGCGGGTCGAGGGCATCGATCTCCTGGCGCCCTGCACCGACGAATGCCATCGCGCCCTCGCCCTGGCCCTGCGCGACTGGAAGGTCCTCCTCTTCCGCGACCAGCCGATGGATGCGGAGCGCCAGGCGCGCTTCGTCGCGCGGTGGGGGCGCCTGACCGACGACACGCTCGTCCCGAGGACGGCGGCGCGGCTCGAGGACAACGTCGTCGTCTTCACCCGCGACGCCGCGACGGTCGGCCTCGAGAACGAGTGGCACAGCGACGGCACCTTCCGTCCCATGCCGACGATGGGCACGATGTTGCGCGCGATCGAGGTCCCCGAGGTCGGTGGCGACACGCTCTTCGCGGACATGACGGCAGCATGGTCGCTGCTCCCCGAAGCGCTCAAGCAGCGGGTCGTCGGTCTGCGGGCCGTCCACGACTGGAGCATCGGCGCCTATGCCGGCAAGTACGGTGACCGGCTCGACGCCCTTCGCGCGGCGAATCCGCCCGTCGAGCATCCGATCGTCGTCCGCCATCCCGACACCGGCGCGCCGATCCTCTTCGTGAATCGCCTCTTTACGCGGGAGATCGTGGGCCTTCCGCGGGAGGAGGGCGCGTGGCTCCTCGAAGCGCTCTGGTCCATGGTCGACCTGCCGGAGATCCAGGTGCGCTGGCGGTGGGAGCGGGATTCGATCGCCTTCTGGGACAACCTCGCCTGCAACCATTACGGAGTCAACGACTACCATCCGGCCCGTCGCGTGATGGCACGGACGACGTTCTTCAGCCTGCAGCATCGGTGTCTGGAGCCGTGGTCGCCGGGCGCGCTCGACGGCGGTCCGGATCAATTGTCGCCGAGCAGCTCCTTCGAGAACTCGTAGACGAAGATCTCGTGCGGCAGATTGCCCGGGTCGATCTTGGTGATCTGCTTCAGATAGCCCGTGTGGATGTCGTAGATCCAGCCATGGAGCGTCGGACGCTGCTCGCGCCGCCAGGCCAGCTGGACGAACGAGAGCTCGGCCAGATGGTTGACCTGCTCGTGGACGTTGAGCTCGATGAGTCGCTCGTACCGCTTCTCCTCGTCCGTGATCCCGTCGAGCTCCGCAGCGTGCAGGCGGTAGATGTCCTTGATGTGTCGAAGCCATTTGTTGATGAGGCCGAGATGCTGCCGGCTCATCGAGGCGCGTACGCCACCGCAGCCGTAGTGGCCGCAGACGATCACGTGCTTGACCTTCAGGACCTCGACTGCGTACTGGACGACCGAGAGCATGTTGAAGTCGGTGTGCACGACGAGGTTGGCGATGTTGCGATGGACGAAGAGCTCGCCCGGCTCGACGCCCGTCACCTCCTCGGCCGGAACGCGACTGTCCGAGCAGCCGATCCAGAGGAACTCCGGCTGCTGGACGCCCGACGTCCGCACGAAGAAGTCGGGGCGCAGGGTGAGCTTGTCCTCGACCCAGGCCTTGTTGTTCAGAAGGAGCCGCTTGTACCGTTCCATCCTTGCCTCTCTGCCGTCGCGACATCCGCGATTCGAAAGCCTGCCATGCGCATGGCTACGGCCGGGCCGCGCGGAGCTGCTTGTCGAAGACGTTGTGGTACTCGATCCGGATGCCGCGGAAGGAGGCCGCCGTCTCGAACTCCTTGATCGTCTCGTCGATGTCGATGTCGACGTAGAGCGCCTTCGTCCCGTCGATGATCACGCGGGAGCCGTCGGGGATGTCGCGCAGCCGCCGCTTCAGCTCGGCCTTGTTGACGAAGGACATGTCCTTGTTGAAGCGCATCAGCCATGTCTCGCCGTCGTCGACGACGGTGATGGCGGAATGATGATTCGTCAGCATCACGAAGAAGATGCCCGCGAGCAGCCCGATCCCGATGCCCATCAGCAGATCCGAGAAGACGATCGCGACGACCGTCACGGCGAAGGGGACGAACTGCGTCGTCCCCTTCGCCCACATCTCGAGCACGACCTTGTGCGAGGCGAGCTTGTAGCCGACGACGAGCAGGATCGAGGCGAGCGCCGCCAGGGGGATGCGATTGAGCACGGGCGCGAGCAGCGCGACGGCGCCGAGCAGGACCGCGCCATGGACGAACGCCGACAGCCGCGTTCGGGCGCCCGCGTAGACGTTGGCCGAGCTGCGGACGATGACCGAAGTGATGGGCAGTCCGCCGAGCAACCCCGACACGGCGTTGCCGATGCCCTGCGCGCGGAGCTCCCGATTGGTGTCGGAGATGCGTTTCTCCGGATCGAGCTGATCGGTCGCCTCGATGCAGAGGAGCGTCTCGATGCTGCCGACGAGGGCGAGGGTCAGGGCGGCGACCCAGACGTCGACGCGGCCGACCGAGGCGAAGTCCGGAAGCGAGAACATGCCGAGGAGCTCGCCGGGCGAATCGGCGACCGGAATCGTCACGAGGTGCGTCGCCGAAACGAGCTGCCATTCGGGACGGATCCCGCCCAGCGCCTCGTTGAGGAGCGTTCCGGCGACGACCACCACCAGGGGCGCCGGCACGAGCGTCGAGAAGCTCCGACGCTTCACGAGGGGCAGCTCCCAGGCGATCAGGATGGCCAGGCAGACGAGCGTGACGACGACCGCGCCGGGACTGGGTGATGCGAAGGAGACGAGCATCTCCGTGAACGTGTTCAGCTGGTCGGTCTGAGTCTGGAGGAAGGCCTCGTCGCCGATGTAGTCGCGATCGTCGCCGAGCGCGTGCGGGATCTGCTTCAGCATGATCACGATGCCGATCGCCGCCAGCATGCCGCGGATGACGCTGTTCGGAACGTAGTCGCCGAACATGCCAGCACGAAGCAGGCCGAAGACGATCTGGATCAGGCCGGCCAGGACGACGGCGACGGTGAAGATCTCGAATCCGCCGAGCTCGACGATCGCGGCCGCGACGATCACGGTCAGGCCGGCCGCAGGCCCGCTCACCGAGAGCTCGGAGCCCGAGAAGAGCGAGACGACCAGACCCGCGACGATGCCGGCGATGAGTCCGGAGAAGAGGGGCGCGCCGGAAGCCAGCGCGATGCCGAGGCAGAGCGGCAGGGCGACGAGGAAGACGACGATCCCGGCGGGCACGTCGCGTCGAGCGGATCGGAGAGTCGGCAGCGAAAAGTGTCGGCTCATGCTCTCGGTCGGCGGCATCGGCCGCTCGTTGCTCCAGACGTGAGTAGGATGGATCGATCGTCGGGTCAACACGGCGCGAGCCGATTGTCGTCGACGAGCGCGCGCGATGCGATCGGAATCCCCGCGCCCGAGCCGTCCCGGCCTCGGTTCGAGCGAGCAGGGAACGGCCGGAGGTCAGCGAAGGGGTCAGCGACCGTAGGGGGTGTCGAGCGGGTAGGGATCGAATCGTCCGAGCGCCTGAACGAGCTCGTCCAGCTCCCAGCTGCCCGACTTCTCCGTCCGCTGTCCGATCGTCAGCGGCTGGAAGAGACCGATCTCGCCGCGGGCGACGAAGAACGTCTGGCCGTTGATGCCGGACGCCTCGTCGCTGCAGAGGCTCGCGATCAGGACCGCCACGTCCTCGGGCTTCTGCGCGACCTTCATCAGGTTCTCCGCGCGGATCGCGGCGTCGCCGCCCTGCTTGCGGAACGTCTCGACCGCCGTGAGGACCATGCGCGTCTCGGTCGACGAGGGATTCACCGCGTTCACGGTGATGCCGAAGGGTGCGAGGTCCCGCGCGATCACGTTGGTGAAGCCGAAGACCCCGCCCTTGCCGGCGCCGTAGGCCGCGTTCGCCGGGACGCCGATCAGACCTGCGCGGGAGACGAGATTCACGATCCGCCCGCGGCCCTGCTCCATCATGGCGGGGATCGCGTGACGGGTGCAGTAGAACGTGCCCTTGACGTGGCTGTCGCAGACGCGGTCGAAGAGGTCGGGCTCGAGCTCCCAGACGGGCGTCGCGATGTTGACGCCGGCGTTGTTGACGAGGATGTCGACGCCGCCGAAGGCGTCGAGCGCCGCCTGCACGATCCGACCCGCGCTCGCCCACTCCGAGACGGAGTCGCGGTTGGCGACGGCGCGCCCGCCCGCGTCGCGGATCTCTCGTGCGACGCTCTCGGCGGGCGCGGAGTCAGTCCCGGCGCCGTCCAGAGCGGCGCCGAGGTCGTTCACGACGACGTTCGCGCCCATGCGGGCGAGCAGCAGCGCCGTCGCGCGGCCGATGCCGCGACCGGCGCCCGTGACGATGGCCGTTCGGCCCGAAAGGGAGGTCTTCGTCGGATTCATCGCATCGGCTCCTGTCCTGTGCGGCCCATCTTCAGCTCGTCGACGGAGCTCCCGCCGTCGACGGAGATCACCTGACCCGTCACGTGCCGAGCCGCGGGCGACACGAGAAAGAGCACGCAGAGCGCGACGTCCTGGCCATGGCTGATCACGCCGAGCGGATTCATCGCGCGCGCCTCGCCCTGGTGGACGGCCTCGGAGAAGCGCTTCATGCCCTCGGTGTCGCCGGTCGCGCCGGGATTGACGCCATTGACCCGGATGCCGAGCGATCCCCATTCGACGGCACAGGTCCGCGTCAGCGAGAGCACGCCGGACTTCGCGGCGGCGACATGGGCCTGGTACGAGACACCGCGCATCTCGAAGGCCGCCGCGATGTTGACGATGCAGCCGCCGCGCTCGCGCATCGCCAGCTCGAAGACGGCCTTCGAGCAGTTGTACGTGCCGAGCAGATCGATGTCGACGACGGACTTGAATCCGTTGTACGAGATCCTGGAGATCAGGGCCGGGAAGTTGCCCGCGGCGTTGTTGATCAGGACGTCGAGGCGGCCGAAGCGGTCGAGGATGCCGCGCACGACCCGTTCGACGTCGTCGGGCTTGCGCACGTCGAATCGATCGACGTGGATCTCGATGCCTTCGCGTTCGAGCTCGGTCGCGGTCTGTTCGCAGACCTCGCGGCGCCGCGAGGCGATCGCGATCTTCGCGCCGTGCCGGCCGAGCACGCGGGCGATCTGCTTGCCGATGCCGGTCCCGCCGCCCGTGACGAAGGCGACCTGGCCCTTCAGGATGTCGGGCGCGAAGACGTCGATGGGCTCGGTCGGCGACATGCGTCCGACGGTACTGCGTCGGCGCCAGCGATGCCTCGGTTCGGACCACGCTCGGGCGCCAGCGCGCCGAGTGCGGCGCTTGCAGCGTCTCAGCTCGCGGGCGAGGCCGGATGCGAGGCGAATACCCGCACGCCGTCTCGACCGAAGGCGAGCACGTCGTAGGCCTGGTGACGCGACGGGTCGGGATGCTCCATGCCCGGCGAGCCGAGCGGCATCTCGGGCACGGCGAGCCCCGCCACCTCCGGCCGCTCGGCGAGCAGACGCTCGATGTCCTCGGCGGGGACGTGGCCCTCGATCACGTAGCCGTCGACGAGCGCCGTATGACAGGACTCGAGCGTCGCGGGCACGCCGTTCTCCTGCTTCAGGCTCGCGAGGTCGGGGAGATCCTTCGACTCGACCCGGAAGCCCGCGGCCTCGAGATGATCGATCCACTTCGAGCAGCAGCCGCAGGTCGGCGTCTTGAACACCTGAATGGTCGCGACGTCGCGCGTCGCCTCCTGACAGCCGGCCCCACCGATCAGCAGGACGACGGACGCGCCGAGCGAAGCGAGCGACCGGAGGAGCGTGACGGGGAGGCGGACTCGGGCGTTTCGGGAATTCGGCATCGTCGGCCCTCCGATGGGGGTGGCGATGGCGACGCGGGCCGTCGCCGTCGCGGCGCACTGTAACGCCGGCCGACCCGCGGAGCGAGACGGCGAATCCGCGCGACCGGCGTCGCGCCACGACACGTGGCCGAGGGCCCGGGCCCGAAGCAAGACGGCGCCGCTCCCTCTCGACAGGGAGCGGCGCCGTTCATGGGGCGGGTGTCGCACGGGGGACGGACGGTCGTCCGTCCGTCGCGCCCCGAGCCGCGCGCGCTAGGCCTGGGGTCGACGTCCCGTGTACGCGAGTCCGGCGAGCCCGAGTCCCATCAGGAGCGCGGTCGTCGGCTCCGGGACCGGCGTCGGGAAGGTGCCCTCGAGGACGGCCTTCCGGATGCCCTTCGAGCGGCTCTTGCCGTTGCGGCGGTAGCCGTCGTCGACGCGGATGTTCGAGGCCTGCAGTGAGACCGCCTGTCCGTAGAAGAGCGCGATGGTCAGGGCCTCGGTGTCGTGCGTCAGCGTGAACGTCACCGACGTGCCCTCCCGCGCGGAGAAGCGGATGCCGAAGTCGCAGGGGCAGGCCGAGCCGGGTCGACCGAGGCCGCGGCTCTTCGCCGCCTTGCCGACGTCGTTGGCGTCGAAGCGGTACGCGCGTCGACCCGCACCGACGATCGAGAGGCCGTCGAGCAGGCTCTCGTCCGCCACATGGGCCAGCAGACCGCGGACGCTGCCGCGCTGCGCGTCGATCTGGGCAGTGATGACGAGATTGCCGGGATCGATGCCGTCGTCGATCGTCACGGAGCCGGTCAGCGGGTAGCCGAACGTCGAAGAGAGCGGCGCGGTGATCGTCGCGGCTTGACCGCTCGAGGCGAGACCGAGGGCGACCAGGAACGCGAGCAGAGCGAGATGCGAGAGACGCGATCGGCGCAGGTACAACATGAGCAACTCCATGACGCGCCGAGCCCGGCGCATTGCCGATGGCCGGGAGGGCGCGACGAGACGCATTCCCGGTGAGCTCATGTGGTGGGAGGGGACCGGAAGTCGCAGAAAATTCTCGTAGCGCCGCCGATTCTGCCGGAGACGGATCCTGACGCTCCCTCAGGACGGCTCCTGCCGGGCCCGGGGACCGGCGCCGGGATCATCCGCCGGCCCGGGTCGTCCGCCACCGGGTCGCCGGCGGCCCTGGGGCGCGTCAAGATCCGGCGCCGGGGCGGGGCATTCGGCTCCGACCGGGGCAGCGCAGGGGGCAGGGCAGGATGCGGCGATTCGACGGGAAGGTGGCGTTCGTGACCGGGGCGGCGGCGGGCATCGGGCGGGCGACCGCCCTCCGGCTGGCGGAGGAGGGCGCGGCGCTCCACCTGATCGATCTCGCCGAGGCCGGGCTGGCGGAGACGGCGAAGCAATGCGAGCAGCTCGGCGCGCGCGTCGCCCACGCGCGCTGCGACGTGACCGACGAGGCCGATGCGCAGCGCAACGTCGCGGACTGCGTCGAGCGATTCGGCCGCCTCGACGCGCTCTGCAACATCGCCGGGATCATCCTGCTCGAGCGATTCGAGCGCATGACCGTCGCGCAGTTCCGCAAGGTCCTCGAGGTGAACCTCGTCGGCACCTTCATCCTCTGTCAGGCGGCGCTTCCCCATCTGCTCGCGAGTCGGGGCGCGATCGTGAACACCTCGTCGACGTCCGCCCTCGCCGGCCTCCCCTACGGCTCGGCGTACGGTACGAGCAAGGGGGGCGTCAGCGCGCTCACGCGCACCCTCGCCGTCGAGTTCGGCAAGCAGGGCCTGCGCTGCAACGCCGTCAACCCGGGCTCGATCCTGACGGCGATGTCGGGTCAGGGCATCCTGCCCGAGAAGCCCGACCTGCAGCTGATGGCGCGGACCATGTCGATCTCGAAGCCGATGGGGCCGGAGGTCGTGGCGTCCGTGATCGCGATGCTCGCGAGCGACGACGCCATCCACGTCAACGGCGAGGAGGTCCGGGTCGACGGGGGAACGCTCGCCTAGCGCGAGCGCGGCGACCGACGGCGTGCGTCCGACGAGGGCGCGTCCGATCGTCCGGTGGGCCTCAGAGCGCCAGGAAGAGCAGGGCCCCGAGCAGCGTGACGCCGCCGACCGCCCAGCCGGCGCGCGCGCGCGGCGAGTTCGTCTCCAGCCAGAACTGGAAGAGACGTGCGTGGATCGAGCCCTTGCTCTCGTTCAGGTGCGGAAAGGGCTGGTCGGGCACGGGCACGCCGAGGAACGCGCAGAGCGGCGCCCATCCCTGCTTCACGTCGAATACGAGCAGCTTCTCGGGCGGAACCGTCGCGATCACCTCTGCGTTGTGGCGGAGGTATTCGGCGATGTTCGAGTCGCGATCGATGCGGCCCTTCATCTGGCCGTCCCGGATCAGCACGTCGGGAATGTCGATCGCGCGCCTGACGCGGGGGGCGAAGCGACCGATGGCCCGCATCACCCCGAGCCCCTCGAAGAGCGTCTGCCAGGAGACGAACCAGCGCTCGGGATCGCGGACGTTCAGGATCACCCTGGCCTCGGGAAAGGCCTCCATCAGCTCCTTGTAATAGAGGCAGGTCGGATGGTCCATGCACGCCGCATAACGGGCGAGGAGTCGCTTCCACTGGATCGGCGAGGGGCGCCCCTCGGCGAGGGCACGGGCATGCTCGGACCAGAGCTCGAGATGGCCGTCGTTGTAGCCGGGGCGCGGCTTCAGGATCTCGCGCATGTGGTAGCAGGGGCCGAAGCCCAGGATCTCGAGGGCGGCCTTCATGCTGACGGTGCCCGTCCGGCCGAAACCGGCGCCGATGATCTCGAGCGACATGGTGGGTCCTCCGTGGCTTCGCGATCCGGCAAGTGATCGGCAGGCAGCGCGCAGGACTGGAGGGATCGGTTCGCGTGTCGGGTCCACGGATCGCACGAGCGACTCGCGTCCCCGCGCGCGGGCGACGGAGCCGCGACGGCGCACGATAGGAAGCTTCGCCTTGGCTGGCCGTCGGGTGTGTGACGGAGATCCGCTTCCGGGGGGTGGCCACCGGATCGGCTCCGGTCGAAACCCGTCGACATGGGGGCGGAGCCCCCCTGCTCCTCGACCCGGCGGGTCGGGTCGACGACGTCCTCCAGCCCGGCGCGGACGGACGACGCGCGCCGAGCGTCCCGCTAGGGCTGCTCGTCCGCTCCTTCCTCTTCGCGCCTTCGCGATTCCGCTTCGAGCAGCGCCTTCCTCGTCGCTTCGTCGACCAGGACGCCGCGTTGCGCGGTGGCGTCGAGGATCGCCTTGCTGAAGGGGAGGTCGTTCTTCCGCGTCGGCTGCAGCACCGAGGAGGGCGTCACCGCGAGCGCCCAATCCTTCGGCGGCAGCCAGCCGGGAGGCGGGACGAGGGTGGTCCGCGTCCCGGCCATCGGATACTGCCGTCGCCACTCCGACAGCAGTCGCAGCAGGCGTTGGACCACGGCCGGATGGCGTCCCGCGAGATCGTCCTGCTCGTTCGGATCCGCCTCGATGTCGAAGAGCAGATTCTCGACGCGTGTCTCGGTCTGCCGCTCCTGCAAGACCTGGACGAGCTTGAAGCGACCGTCGAAGAGCGCGAGATGGATCACGCCGGGGAGCGGGATCTCCGAGGCGAACGCGACGGGACGCTCGCGCAGGATCCGCTGATCGCGTGCGATCGCGGGCCAGAGGTCGAGGCCGTCGAGCGCCTGCTGACCCGGGATGCGGGTTCCGACCGCATGCGCGAGGGTCGGCATCACGTCCATCGCGGTCATCATCTCGTCGAATCGCCCGCCCGCGTCGAGCGCGTCGGGCCAGCGGATCGCCGCCACGACGCGGATGCCGCCTTCGAAGGTCTGGCCCTTCTGGCCGCGCAACGGCGAGTTCACGCCGCCGAAGACGTTCGAGCCGCCGTTGTCGGAGGAGAAGAAGACGAGGGTCTCCCGGGCGATCTCCTGCTCGTCGAGGGTGGCCAGGATCCGGCCGATCGCCTGGTCGAGCTCGTCGACCATCGCGGCGTAGACCCGGCGATGGCCGGCTTTCGGGAGCTTCGCGTACTTCTCGATCGTCGCGCGTGGCGCCTGCATCGGGCTGTGCGGCGCCGTGAAGGGGACGTAGAGGAAGAAGGGCTTCGAGCGATCGCGCTCACGCAGGAACCGGATCGCCTCCTCTGCCTCGAGCCGCGTCAGGTACTCGCCGTCCGCCCGGATCGACCGCCCGTTCTCCTGGAGGTCGTGGCCTCCCTCGCGCGTGTGCTCGTAGTAGTCGGTGTTGGTCTGGAGATGGCCCCAGAAGTGGTCGAAGCCCTGCGCGTTCGGAAGCTGCTGTTGCTGGGCATGGCCGAGATGCCATTTGCCGACGATCGCCGTCTGGTAGCCGTCGGCCTTCAGCAGCTCGGCGAGCGTCGTCTCGCCGGAAGCGAGGCCGGCGACGTTCCAGGGGTTGATCTGGTCGTAGGCGATGCCGAGCCGGATGGGATCCCGACCGGTCAGGAGCGCGGCGCGCGTCGGAGAGCAGATCGGTGCAGCGTAGAAGCGATCGAGCACGACGCCCTCGCTCGCGATCCGGTCGATCGCCGGCGTCTCGATCTCGCCCCCGTGGAAGCCGACGTCCGCCCAGCCGAGGTCGTCGGCGAGGAGCACGACGACGTTCGGACGGCGCGCGACCGCAGGCGCCGCGAAGAGAACGAGGGCCGCGGCGACGATCAGCACGGCTGCGCGGCTGCGCGCCGTCCGAGCCCGCTCTTCGGTCGGCGGCCTCCCATTGCATTCGGCGCGCCCCGCTGCCTTCGTCGCTCCCAACTCGCGTCCTCCCGTCGTCCCGGCGCCCGTCTCCGGGTCGGCGGCCCCGAGCTTGACCCATTCACCCTGGCCCTGCCGCCCGCCTGCCGATCGTCCACCTCGCGCCTGCCAGGGCGTCGCCGGGCCTCGTCGCGCAGCACGCGGGCGCGCCGCGCCGATCCGGGCGGGGCCTGAAGCGGGAGCCAGCCCGTGTGCCAGCACACACAGGCATCGCCACCCCGGGTCGATGCGGAAGGGCAACAGACGACGGGTGAGGGGCGGAGGTTTCGTGGGACGAATCAAGCGACGACGACGAGTACGGTGCAAGCTGCAATGCGAGATCGTGCAGCCCAACCAGCGACCGATGCCGGCGCGTATGGTGGCCCTGTCCGAGGGCGGGTTCGCCGTCATCACGACGCTCAGCCTGATCCAGGGCGAATCGGTCCGCGTGCTCATCAAGCCCGACGTCGGTGGGGCGCCGATCCGGGTCTCGGGCATCGTCTGGAACGAGGTCGAGTCGAGCCAGCTGGGAACCTCGTCACGGCTCCACAGGCTGGGCTGCGTGGTCTCCGATCCGCCGCCCGCCTATCTCGCGCTGCTCGACCGGCTCTCGCCTCCGCCCCGGCCCGATCCGGTTCCGGTGGCCGTGCCGATCCGGCGCGACACGCCGGCCGCGGAAGAGGCGGAGGCCGACCTGCCGCGCTCGCGCGAGCTGCAGCCGCCGCCGAAGCGCGAGCCGGAAGAGACGCTGCCCTACTTCCGCATCCGCATGAGGCAGATCGGCGGACCCCGAACGCGGATCCTGACCCTGCGCGCGCGCTCGGCCTCCCATGCCGAGCAGCTGGCGCTCGACGAGCTGGCACGGATCTGCCGGGACTCGGAGGGCTGGGGCGTCCTGCACGTCTCCCGCGTCGCTGCCGGGCCGCGTTAGTCGGCGGCCGCGGCTTCGCGCGCGTGCCCACGAACGCCTTCCGGATTCCCTCCGCGCGGTCGTGACCGCGCATGCCGCGCCCGACGAGCTCGAGGGGGCGCAGCGCGGTCGAGCCGGCAGGGCGCGTCGACCGGGAGACGCCTCGCCCGCGGCCATGGACCGCAGTCCGTCACGGTGAGCGGGCGGAGGCCCTCAGTGGGCTGCCGTCAGACGCGCAGGTCGATGTGGGCCCGCGTCGGCGGATCGTTCGCGTCGGAGCGGTCGTCGGATTCGTGCGGGTCTTCGGGGCGGGCTTCCGGATCGGATTCGGGGGCGTCGGCGTCGGACTCGCGGTGGGCGCGCTTCTTGCGACTTTCGGGGCGAGGACGTCGGGGCTCGCGACCGGTCTCGCGGGTCGGGCGCAGGGGCTGGATCGGCTGGACCGGGGCGGTCGGCTGGACGCGCGGGAGCTCGCTCATGGCGGCCGGACCTCCGTGTCTGGCGCGGGGCTCCGTGGGGCCATCGGCGAACGGGCGGACCGCTTGAGCCGGCGCCGTCGCTATGCTCGTCCCATGCCGGGGATCGACGAGCTGCTGCGGATCATGGCGCGCCTGCGCGATCCGGAACGAGGCTGTCCCTGGGACCTCGACCAGGACTTCGCGAGCATTTCGCCGCATACGATCGAAGAGGCCTACGAGGTCGACGAAGCGATCGCCCGGGCCGACCTGGCAGCGCTGCGCGACGAGCTCGGCGACCTGCTCTTTCAGGTGGTCTTCCAGGCACGATTGGCGGAGGAGCAGGGCGCCTTCGACTTCGCGCAGGTGGTCGAGGCCGTCTGCGACAAGCTCGTCCGGCGCCATCCCCACATCTTCGGCGACGCGCCGACCCCGGAAAGCGCGGCCTCCCAGGTCGGGAACTGGGAGGCGATCAAGGCAGCCGAGCGCGCGGCGGCCGCCGGCGGCCCGGAACCGCCCGACCCCTTCGTCGGCATTCCCCGCGCGCTGCCCGCGCTGACCCGGTCGGCCAAGATCGCGGGCCGCCTCGCGCGCCTCGCTCCGCCGGCGCCCGCGAGCGCGCTCCAGTCGCCGGCGGCGATCGGGGCGGCCGCGCGGGCGGTCGCCGCGATGGCGGACGAGGCGGCTCGTTTCGCCGGATCGATCGAACGATCACGGCGCGGTCCGCCCTCGGGTGATCCGGCGGCGGGCGTTCCCGACTCGGGTGGCCCGGGCTCCGGCGGGTCGGCGTCGCGGGAGGGCGCGTCGAGCGGTGCGACATCGTTCGAAGCCGGGCCGGCCCGCGAAGATCGCCTGGCGCTCGTCGGTCGGGGCATTCGCGCGTGGGTGGAGCTCGCTCGCCAGCTGGGAGTCGATCCCGAGCAGGCGCTTCGAATCCAGGACGACGCGGCGATGGCGGCGGCGCGCCGCGATGCGCATCAAGCCGGCAAGACGCCCCACCGATAGGCCGCCCGTGCGCCGTCCGCTCCGCGGCGCGGAGGGAGGTCGCCTCGGATGCGCAGCAAGCGAAGCTCGGGAACCATCCGTCGCAAGTCGAAATCGCGCTGCGTCGCGCGCGACCTGCGCGCTGCGCTGCCCTTCGTCGGATTGTTCTGCTGCTATTCGATTTCGGCGACCGCGATCGTCATGACCGAGCGGATCGCGCTCGAATCACGCGACGCCCTGGAAGATCACTTCTTGACGATCTCGAGCAGCTCGACCTCGAAGGCCAGCGCCGCCCCCGGCGGAATGCGTCCCGCGCCGCGATTGCCGTAGGCGATCGCGGCAGGGCAGACGAGTCGCGCCTTCCCCCCGACCTTCATCTGCGCCACGCCCTCGGTCCAGCACGGAATCACGCGGTTGAGCGGAAACTCGGACGGCTGGCCGCGCTCGATCGAGCTGTCGAAGACGCTTCCGTCGCGCAGGGTGCCGTGATAATGGACGCGGACGGTATCCGTCGCGGCGGGCGAGGGTCCCGATCCCTGCTTCAGATGCGTGATGATGAGGCCCGACTCGGTCCGGATCGCGCCCGGCTTCGCGGCCTCGGCCGCGAGAAAGCTGGCGGCCGCGGCCGACTCCATCTCGGTCGCCTTCTCCTGTCGTTTCTGGGCCATCGTCCGGATCAGCTGCGCGCCCTCGTTCTTCTCCACCGCGAGCACCTTGTCCCCCGCCACGTCTCGCAGGCCCTGGACGACGAGGTCGAGCTCGCGCGAAGACATCGGCTTGAACTGCTGGAGATACTGGGCGAGCGACGTGCCCAGGGCATAGAAGGCCTTCTCGTCGTCGGTCTGTGGCACGCCGGCCTGAGCGAACGCGGCGCCGGCGCCGCCGATCGAGACGGCGATCACGACGCCGACGGTCGCGAGGCGCTCGCTCGTGGGGCGTCGCAGGCGACGGTTCGCTCGACGAAAGCCGCGCACCTTCGTGGACGTTTCGCCGTCCGTGGTCGCTTCGCGATTCGTGGTCGCTTCGCTCTGGAGCGTGGATGCGATCATCTTGTCCTCGCCTCCGGCCGCGCCGGACGCGCGCCGAGTCTGCGTGATGAATGCGGTCGTCGGGGTCGAAGTCGGCCGGAACATACAACAGCCCGCCGGCACGCCACGGGCGTGTCGGAATCGCAGAAACCGCCCGTCGGTGGCTGGTTCGACCGCCCACCCCGTACGCGTCGTCGTCGCAGGGCGAAGGGCCGGGCGCGGCCGGCGAGTACGACGCGCGGGCGGCGGGTGATGAACGGCGGCTGATGCGCGGCGGTCGCCGCGCGAAGGGGGAAGGCCGAGGCGGAAGCCGAACGACGAAATGTGTTAGGCGCGTGACGTGCGCGACGCATTCGACCTGCGTTTCGCGCCCGGCCCGCTCCGGGCGGGCGCGGCTCGCCGTCCGAGGACGGGCGCGAGGCTGCGTCCCGTGTGGGAGGCCCCGACGCGCGCGACCTCCTCGGGCGTCCCGCACGCCACGATCTCGCCCCCCTCGGGCCCGCCCTCGGGCCCGACGTCGATCAGCCAGTCCGCCGTCTTGACCACGTCGAGGTTGTGCTCGATCACGACGACGCTGTTGCCGGCCTCGACGAGCTCGTCGAGGACCTGCAGCAGCTTGCGCACGTCCTCGAAATGCAGACCCGTCGTCGGCTCGTCGAGGATGTAGAGCGTCCGGCCCGTGGCGCGCCGGGCCAGCTCGCGGGCGAGCTTGATGCGCTGTGCCTCGCCGCCGGAGAGGGTCGGCGAGGGCTGGCCGAGATGGACGTAGTCGAGGCCGACCCGCTCGAGCAGCCGCAGGGGCTCGCGGATCTTCGGATGCGAGGCGAAGAGCTCGAGCGCCTCGGCGACCGTCAGGTCGAGCACGTCGGCGATCGAGCGCCCCTTGTAGCGGACCTCGAGCGTCGCCTCGTTGAAGCGCTTGCCCTGGCACGCCTCGCAGCGGACGAAGACGTCGGCGAGGAAGTGCATCTCGATCTGACGCACCCCGTCGCCTTCGCACGTCTCGCACCGCCCGCCCTTCACGTTGAAGGAGAAGCGGCCCGGCTTCCAACCATGGACGCGGCTCTCGGGCAGCTCGGCGAAGAAGCCGCGGATCTCGTCGAAGACCTTGATGTAGGTGGCGGGGTTGCTGCGCGGGGTGCGACCGATCGGGTGTTGGTCGATGTCGATCACCTTGTCGAGCTGACCCAGGCCCGAGAGCTGGCGATGGCGTCCGACCCGCTGGCTGCTTCCGTGGAGCGCGCGCGCAGCGGCGGGATGCAGGATGTCGTTGACGAGTGTCGACTTGCCGGCGCCCGAGACGCCGGTCACGGCGACGAGCACGCCGAGCGGGATCTCGACGTCGACGTCGCGGAGGTTGTTCTCGCGCGCGCCATGGATCTTGAGGCTGCCCTTGGCGACCCGTCGTCGGGTCGGAATCTCGATCCGCCGCCGTCCCGCGAGGTAGGCCCCCGTCAGCGACGCCTCGCAGCGTTCGAGGCTCGCGGGCGTGCCCGCGTGGACGACGTGGCCGCCCCGGACGCCGGCGCCGGGGCCGAAGTCGATCACGTGGTCGGCGGCGCGGATCGTCTCCTCGTCGTGCTCGACGACGACGACGGTGTTGCCGATGTCGCGCATGCGGAAGAGCGTGTCGAGCAGGCGGCGGTTGTCGCGGGGATGGAGGCCGATCGAGGGCTCGTCGAGGATGTAGATGACGCCGGTCAGGTCCGAGCCGACCTGCGACGCGAGGCGGATGCGCTGGGACTCGCCGCCCGAGAGCGTCGGCCCCGCGCGGTCGAGGGAGAGGTAGCCGAGGCCGACGGCCGCGAGGAAGTCGAGACGTGCTCGGATCTCCTTCAGGACCTCGGCGGCGATTTCGCGGTCGGCGCCCTCGAGCTCGATGCGATCGAAGAAGGCGCGCGCCACGTCGACCGTCATCGCGGAGATCTCGACGAGCGTGTGGCCGGCGACGCGGACGGCGGCGCTCTCGGGCCGCAGGCGCGTGCCGGCGCAGGTGGTGCAGGCCGTATTCGACATGTATTTGCCGTACCAGGCCTTCATGCTCTCGGACTGGGTGTCGCGGAAGCGGCGCATCAGGCGCGGGATCAGGCCCTCCCAGGTCGAGTCGAACTGGCCGCCGCCGCCCTCCTTGCTCTTCCACTTGACGCGAAAGCGCCGATCGCCGGTGCCGTAGAGGATCTCCCTGCGCTGCTTCTCGGAGAGGCGCCGCCAGGGCTTGTTCGAGGGGATGCCGAGCTGAGCGAGGATCTGGCGTCGGAAGCCCGAGCCCCAGCCGTCCTTCTCGGAGACGTGCTCGCCCCAGGGCTTGACCGCACCGCCGTCGATCGTGAGCGCGTCGTCGGGGACGATCAGGGCGGGGTCCATCTCGAAGCGCGTGCCGAGGCCGTTGCAGTCGCTGCACATGCCCTGAGGACTGTTGAAGGAGAAGGCCTGCGGCGTCAGCTCCGGGAAGGAGACCTGACAGCGCGAACAGGCCGCCTTCTCGGAGAAGGTTCGGTCGCCCTGGCCCTCGAGGGCGGCCGACATCTGACCCTTGCCGATCCGAAGCGCGGACTCGACCGACTCGTTCAAGCGGCCGCGAATGCCCGGCTTGACGACGATGCGGTCGATCACGGCCTCGACGTCGTGCTTCTTCCTCTTGTCGAGATGAGTCAGGCCTTCGGTCTCGACGACCTCGCCGTCGACGCGCAGGCGCGTCCAGCCGGCGCGACGCGCGTCTTCGAGCAGCTCCCGATGCTCGCCCTTGCGGTGGACGAGCAGGGGAGCGAGCAGGACGAGGCGGGTCCCCTCCGGCAGCCGTTCGAGGGTCCGCGCGATCTGCTCGGCGCTCTGGCTTTCGACGCGGTCGCCGCAAACGTGGCAATGCTGGCGGCCCGTGCGGGCCCAGAGGACGCGGAGGTAGTCGGAGATCTCGGTGATCGTGCCGACCGTCGAGCGGGGGTTGTTGCCCGTCGTCTTCTGCTCGATCGAGATCGTCGGCGAGAGGCCGCGGATCGTGTCGTAGCGCGGCTTCTCCATCTGGCCGAGGAACTGACGCGCGTAGGCCGAGAGGCTCTCGACGTAGCGGCGCTGACCCTCGGCGTAGAGCGTGTCGAAGGCGAGCGAGCTCTTGCCGGAGCCCGAGACGCCCGTCATCACGACGAGCTTCTTCTTCGGGATGTCGACGTCGATCGATTGGAGGTTGTGCTCCCGGGCGCCGCGGATCTCGATGTGGTCGAGTTCGCCGACGGGGCCGCGGGCCGCGCGCGCCGCGGCACGCGCGGATCCGGAAGGTCGATTGCGAGGGGTCGCTACGGGGGTCATGCGGGCGCGGAGGGTAGGGGATCCGGGCGCGTCTTCGCGAATCCGGGGTTCGATATGCTGGCCGTGATCCAGCGGGGAATCGGGAGGAGCTCGCATCGTGGGACTGCCGTCGCTCGAGGGAAGGGTCGCGTTCGTGAGCGGCGCGAGCCGCGGCATCGGGGAGGCGCTCGCGCGGCGCTTCGCGGCCCAGGGCCTGCGGCTCGCGCTCTGTGCGCGGGGCGAGCCCGCCCTGTCCGAGGGCGCCGACGTCCTGTCGCGCCGGATCGACGTCCGGGATGCCGAGGCGATGGAGGCGTTCACAGCCGAGATCGAGGCCCGCTTCGGCGGCGTCGACCTCTGGGTCAACAACGCGGGCGTGCTCGAGCCGATCCGGCCGCTCCGGGACGTGAGCGTGCGCGCGTTCCGGGACCACCTCGATACGAATCTCGTCGGCGTGTTCATCGGGACGCGCTGCTATGTCCGCCATCTGCGGCGGCTGGGTCGCGGGGGCGTGCTCGTCAACATGTCCTCGGGGGCGGCCTGGAAGCCGTACGCGGGCTGGTCGGCCTACTGCTCCGGCAAGGCGGGCGTCGAGCGGCTGACGGAAGTCGTCGCGGCCGAAGAGGCGTCGATCGGGTTGCGCGCCCATGCCGTCGCGCCGGGCGTCGTCGATACCGCCATGCAGGCACAGATCCGCGCGTCGGATGACGCGCGCTTCCCCGAACGCGAACGCTTCGTGAAGCGGAAGCAGACCGGGGCCTTCAACGATCCGGAGTTCGTCGCCGACGAGCTGCTCGCGCTCGCCTTCGATCCGGAGCGTCGGCCGGACGGAGTCGCCGTACGGCTCCCGTTCGACGGCGAGCCCCTGACCGTGGCCCATCCCCCGCGTTGAGCGGCGCGCGGCCGGGCGGAGCCGATCGCCTAACGGCCGCCGAGCAGCCACCAGGCCGCCACGGCGAGCAGCACGAGCAGCGCGATCCAGGTCGGCGAATTGCGGCGCAGCGCGCCGGTCGGCTCGGTCGATGTCCTCCGTTCGCGATCGTCTCCGGGCTCCGCGGCCGCGGAGGCGCCCGGACCCGCCGGCGCGTCGATCCCGGAAGGCGCGGCCGCAGGCGGAGAGACCGTCGGACTCGCGGCGCGCCTCGCATCGGTCGCGCGCGCGTCCGTCGCCGGGCGACGGCCCGCGTCGACGCTGAGGATCTGGACCGTGACGTTGTCCGGTCCGCCGGCCGCGTTGGCGAGCTCGACGAGATCCTGCACCGCATCGTCGGCCGAGGGCGCGCGCGCGAGCACGAGTTCGATCTCCGCGTCCGAGACGACGCCGCAGAGTCCGTCGGAGCAGAGCAGGAACCAATCGCCCGGCTCGAGCGCGACCGGCGAGACCTCGGTCTCGACCGCCGGCAGGACGCCGACCGAGCGCAGGATTTCGTTGCGCCGCGGATGGAAGGCCGCCTCTTCAGGGGTCAGCACACCGCGGCGAAGCATTTCCGCGACGACGCTGTGATCGACGGTCAGCGGCTCGAGTCGCCCGCTCCGCCAGCGATAGCAGCGACTGTCGCCGACGTGCGCGACGGCGGCGCGGCCCCCGCCGTCGACGAGGAGCGCGACGACCGTCGTGCCCATGCCGGCGAGCTCCGGATCCGCCTCAGCGAGCGCGAAGATGCGCGCGTTCGCCTCGTCGATGGCCCGCAGCAGAGTCCTGTCGGGGGCCTCGGCGCCGCGCGCCTCGAAGACGCGGCCGATCGCGGCCACGGCCTCACGACTGGCGGTCGCGCCGCCGCGATGGCCCCCCATGCCGTCCGCGACGACCAGCAGTCGGGCGCCGTCCGGTCCCACGAAGCTGTCGCAGCTGTCTTCGTTGACGCTCCGGAGGCGCCCCACGTCGGAGAGCGACGCGACGGCCGTCGCGTCGGGCGGTGCGTCCATCGATTGGCGATTCATCCGGTCTCATCCGGTCGGCTCGCTCCGCGCCGGGCCAGCGCCCGGATCACGCGGAGCATCCGCCGACGATCGAACGGAGAGTCGACGGACGGAGGGCCGGCGAGCGGAGGCGTCTCGTGTACGAGGCGTTCTTCCGGTCAGCTGAAGTCGCGATCGAGCACGGTCTTCCGGCCGTCGGCCCGCGCGCTCTCGATCGCCCGATCGCACATCGCGCGGAGTCGATCCGAGAGGACGTCCAGCACGTTGGCAGAGGTCTTCATGTCCCCCTGATTCTTGATGTAAGCCTTGATCTTGGAGGCGACGACCAAAACTTCCTTGTCCGACATCTTGTGAGGCGTCCTTCCTTGGTCCCGACTGGGTCCGGTTCTGCTTCCGGGTCGCGGTTGCACGACATCCCGAGCACACGAACGCGGCCTCGAGGATTCGGGGCGAACGTTCACGAGGCATGCGGCAGCTTGTCCGCTGGGATCGATGGGACCGCCGACGGAGGATGCCCAAGATCGAAGGGAGCGCAACGGCCGATGCCGGTCCCGGCCCGGGATTTGGGAGACAAATGATTGGAATCGAACGACATTCTGATTCTCGACGCACGGCTCTGGCGGGTCGAGGACGACGTGCTCGCGCCCCGGCCCGAGCCGCTGCGGATTCGCGACGGGCGGATCCACGCGATCGGCCCGTCGGCGCTCGAATCCGCGGGCGGAGCCGACGTGATCCGGCTTCCGGGACGCTGCTTGATTCCCGGCCTGATCGACGCCCACGTCCACCTCGAGCTCGATCCACGGCTCCGCACCCCGCGTGAGCAGCTCGCGGTGCCCGAGGTCGAGCGCGAGCGGGCGATGCGCGCGCGTGCCCGGTCGATGCTCGCGAAGGGGATCACGACCGCGCGCGACTGCGGCGGTGGCGCCCATCGCGAGCATGCGCTGCGCGGCGAGATCGACGCGGGTCGAGCGGTCGGTCCGCGCCTGCTCTGCTGCGGTCAACCCGTCACGACGCCGGACGGACACTGCGCCTTCTGGGGCGGCGTCGCGTCGACGCCGGACCAGATCGAGCGCGTCGTCGATCGCCAGCTCGAGGCGGGGAGCGATTGGATCAAGGTGATGGCGACGGGCGGGGTCTTCACCCCCGGCAGTCGACCGCGCGATCTGCAGTTCGACGAGGCGGGCCTCGCGCGGGTCGTCGAGTGCGCGGCCCGCGGCGGTCGGAAGGTCGCCGCGCATTGCCACGGCACGGCCGGGATCGCCGCGGCGCTCCGCGCCGGCGTCGCGACGATCGAGCATGCCTCCTTCGCGGGCGGAGGCGGCTTCGGAACGGACCTCGACGACGGCGTCATCGACGCGATCGCCGCGAGCTCCGCCTGGGTCTCGCCGACGGTGAACGCCGGATGGCTCGGGCGGATGCGCGACGAAGCGGGCGAACCCACGGCCTTCTTCGCGCGGATGGCGCGATGCCTCTCGCGTCAACGCGAGCGCGGCGTACGGATGGTCGCTTCGACCGATGCGGGCATTCCCGGCGTCTTCCACGACGACCTGGCGGCGGGACTCGCTGCCTTCCAGGCGTACGCGTCGATGCGGCCCGTCGACGTGCTGCGGGCCGCGACCGCGTTCGCGGCCGAAGCGCTCGGGCTCGGAACCGAGACGGGTCGAGTCGAGCCCGGCCTCTCGGCCGATCTGGTCGTGGTCAGAGGCGATCCCACGCTGGATCTCGACCCGTTGCGCGCGCCGGAGGCCGTCCTCTTCCGCGGTCGATGGCTCGAGGTCGCCGGGGTCGGGCCGGTCGGCGGGGGCCCCGCCGACTGAGGGGTCAGGCGGAGAGGCTCCCGCCATCCGATCGGGCGCCGGCGCGCGCGCGCGCGGCGGCGGCCAGCTCCTCCGTCACGAAGTGGGAGATGGTATGTCGGACGTGGCCGGCGGAGTCTGCGAACGCGAGTCCAGCGTCGCCCGCGCGCGCATAGCGGCATTCGGCGCGCGTCGAGATCAGGCCGTGGTCGGGCAGAGCGAACTGAAGCCGCAGCGTGGCGCCGCGCGCGAGTGACTCGCCCGAGCGCAGAAGACACCCGCCCTCGGAGAGCGAGAGCAGCGCGCCGATCGAACGCTGGTCGCCGCGGATGCAACGGGCGGAGAGGCGTGTCCGTACGCGGGGCGCGCTGCGGGGGGTGCTCTCGAGGGCGGATTGGATCATCTCGTAGACGGCGCCGAGTCGGGCCGGCCGCTGCACGCTCGCGAAGACGCGCGGGTCCTCGCAGGTGCCGGCGCGCGGGGAGGCGACGAGCAGGATCCGTTTGTCGGGCGCGTCGTCGGAGGAGGGGAGCGTCGCGAGCCGGTCCAGATCGACGAGCCAGAGACCACATCCCTCGCGGATCGCGGGCGCCACGCGCTCGGCGTCGAGATCGACGAGCGTGTAGCCGAGCGCGCGCAGGGCCTCGAGCACCCGCGGTGCGAAGGTCGTCGCCCCGATGCGAAAGCCGATTCGGCGGCCCATGATTCCGAGCTCGGGGACGTCCGTGCGCATGGGCTCTTCTTCGGCGGGCCGGCCGCGTGCGCGGAGTCGATTCGATGCGCGCTTCGAACGAACGCGGAGGACCGGTCGGCGCGCGCTTCGACGCGCGAGCGGATCGGGGGAGATCGATGCGATGGGGGCGGAAGGCGTGCAGGCCAGGCGGAATTCCGGTCGCTTCGCGCCGTCGACGACGGGGCGCGCGCATCCCGGAACCCTGCTGGCGGCGCTGCTCTGCTGGCTCGACGCGCGCTCGCGCGGGCTCGCCGTTGCGCTTCGCCTCGAGGACTTGGATCGCGAGCGATCGAAGCCCGAGTGGGTCGAAGCGATGGTGCGCGATCTCGCGTGGTTCGGGCTCGACTGGGACGCGACGCTGCGCCAGTCGTCGGCGCAGGCGCGGCACGACGCGATCGTCGACCGGCTGGTCCGTGCGGGGCGCGTCTACGCCTGTCGCTGCAGTCGGACGCGAATTCGCGAAACGGGCGCTCCCGCGCCCGACGGCAGCCATCGTTATGCCGGGCATTGCCGCGATCGCGTCGTGGGGCCGAACGACTGGCGATCCGTTCCGGATCCGCTGCGGCTCCGCCTCGAGCCGGGCTTCGTCGCCCTGCGCGACGAGTCGGGGCTCGATCTCTCGGGTGACCCGGAGGCGATCTTCGGCGATCCGCTGCTGCGGCGGCGGGACGGCGCCTGGGCCTACCACTTCGTCTCCGTCGTCGACGACGCCGATCTCGGCGTCGTGCGCGTCGTGCGCGGCCGGGATCTCGCGCCCTCGACGACGCTCCAGGTCGCGATCGCGCGCCATCTCGGCCTGCCGACTCCGACCTACCGCCATCACTGCCTCCTGCTCGAGCGGCGCGGCGACAAGCTCTCGAAGCTCCACGGCGCCGTCGCGCTCCCGGACCTGCGCGAGCGCCACGACGCGGCGGCGCTCTGCGGTCTGCTCGCCGCGAGCGTCGGCCTCGTCGCGCCGGGCACCCGCTGTCGTCCGGCCGATCTCGTCGCCGACTTCGACTGGGTCCGGGTGTCGAACGACGACGTGGTGCTCGCATGGCGCCCGGAGACGGGGCTGACGGCGCTCAGCGGACCGCTGGCGGCGGGATCGCGGCAGCGGAGCGCTTGCTAGAGTGCTGCGCACCGGCAGGAGGGAACGCCATGGGACAGCTCGACGGCAAGCGGATCATCATCACGGGCGCCGCCCAGGGCATGGGCGCCATCCATGCGCGGACCTTCGTCGCGGCGGGCGCGCGCGTCGCGCTGACGGACCTCCAGGGCGAGGCCGGCCGCAAGCTCGCGAGCGAGCTCGGGGAGAATGCCTTCTTCGTCGAGCAGGACGTCACGCGGGAGGCCGACTGGACGCGCGTCGTTTCGGAGACGGCGCAACGTTTCGGCGGCGTCGACGGGCTCGTCAACAACGCTGCCATCTGGTGGACGAAGCCGATCCTCGAGGAGGATCAGGAACGCTTCCGCAAGATGCTCGACGTCAACGTCATCGGAACCTGGCTCGGCATCCGCGCCGTCGCGAAGGCGATGCAGAGCAGTGGCGGCGGGTCGATCGTGAATCTCTCCTCGGTCGCCGGGACGCGGGGCATTCCCGAGCACGGTGCCTACGGCGCTTCGAAGTGGGCCGTGCGCGGGCTGACGAAGGTCGCAGCGGTCGAGCTCGGACGCCTCGGCATCCGTGTCAACTCGGTCCACCCCGGCGCCGTCGAAGGCACGGGGATGTTTCAGCTGCCCGAGAGCGAGCAGGCCGCGGCGTTCGAGGGCAAGCCCCTCGGCCGGCCGGCGCGCCGCGAGGAGATTTCGGGCCTCGTGATGTTCCTGCTCTCCGATCAGTCGAGCTACATCACCGGCCACGAGCACGTGATCGACGGCGGCCACACGATCTGGTAGGCCGGGGCCAGGCTTCAGGGGCTCTTCCTCGTCCCGATCGATTCGGCTTCCGCGGACGGGCGGGCCTCAGGGCGCGTGGATCTCGAGCAGCGAGTACTCGGCCGGCACGCCGACGCGCAGCGGAAAGCCGTAGAAGCCCGTGCCACGGTGGACGTAGAGGCGGGACGCGCCACGCGCGAAGAGGCCCTGATCGGGCCAGCGCGTGCGGGAGAGCACCGTCCAGTCGAGGCCCAGCGAGACGAGCCCGACCTGCCCGCCGTGGGTATGGCCCGAGAGGACGAGGTCGACGTCGTCGTCGGGCAAGGCGTGGAATCCGATCGGGTCGTGGAGCAGCAGCAGCCGCAGATGCGCGTCGCGTCGGGGATGACGGGCGAGCAGCGCGCCGAGACGCTCCGCATGGTCGCGTCTCAGGTAGTCCGAGCCGATCACCTGGACGGCGCCCGCGCCGGTATCGAAGCAGGCTTCCTCGTCGACGAGCAGTCGGATGCCGAGTTGCGCCATCGCCGCTCGCACGGCGTCCGGCGCCTCGTGGTCGTGGTTGCCGAAGATCGCGACGCAACGCTCGGCGATCGGGCCCAGGGGCTCGAGCGCGCGCTCGAGGCAGCCCGGGCTGCCCATGCTCTCCATCGTCAGGTAGTCGCCGGTCAATGCGACGAGGTCCGGCTCGCGGGCGATGAGTCGCGCCACCCGCCGTCGCAGACGCGCCACGCTCTGCCAGGGCCCGAGATGCGTATCGGTCAGCTGCACGATGCGCAGGGGCGATCGAGCCTCCGCGTGCGCGGGCGCCGCGCGGCCGGACGCGATCACGTCGCTCCCATCGGTTCGCGACGTCGGCCCGCCTGGCGCCTGCGGCTCGCGCAGTGACCCCGCGATCGGGCCGCGGACGCGCTCGACGGCGACGCGCGCGAGCTGCTTCGGCCCCTCGCGTCCGAGCGCGATCCGGACGGTCTCCGGCCGGGCCGCGACCGAGGTCAGCACGGAGGCGACCGCGATCCCGAGCGGCAGCGCCTCGACGAAGGTCAGCGCGCGCTCGGCCTCCGGCCAGCCGAGTGCGTGCAGCAGCATGCGCACGGGGAGCAGCAGCAGCAGCCATGGCCCGGCGAGCATGCCGCCGGCGATGAACGTCAGGCCGGGGACGGAAACCAGCCAGCGGAAGAGCGAGCCCCGCATGCGCGCCCGCACGAGATGGGCGAGCTGGATGGCCGCCGCCAGCATCGAGAGCGCGAACAGAGCGTCGACGACGTCGATCGATCCGATCGGTCCGACCGCGAAGGCGGGCAGCGCTGCGCGAAGCCGGGCATGGAGGACGAGCGCGCCCGGCAGCGAGAAGCCGATCAGCACGGCGCTGAAGATCGCGTAGAAGCGCCCGCGGACGGCCGCGGCGTAGAGCGGCACGGCGATCGCCGTCAGCGCGGCGAGCCCGGGAAAGAGCAGGGCGAGATCCATCTCCAGGCGTCCTCGCCCACTCCCGCCCACTCTCATCCGCTCTCGCCCCGGTCGGGACGGATCGTCGTGTGCGGGCCGGGAAACTAGCGCACGAACGCGTCTTCCAGGGCCGGCAGCGCATGGAGGTACACGCTGCGGCACGGCGGGTCGACGTCGGGCAGCGTGCGCGCGGCGTACGTCGCGACGACCGGGAAGTCGATCGGCGGCGTGCCCGCTCGACGCGGGTCGGCGAGCAGACAGGCGGCCCGTCGCCGGCCTTCCCCGAGGATCCAGTCGCGCAGCCCTGTCTCGTAGACCACGTCCGCGGCGAGCAGGAGATCGAAGGATGCCGGCGGCCGCGCATCGGTTCGGATCGACACGCCGTTGCGCTCCGCGTTGAGTCGGGCCGCACCGCGCGCCGTCGGATCGACATCGATCGCGACGACCTCGCCCGCGCCCGCGAGGGCGGCGGCGATCGCGGCGATGCCCGAGCCGGTCCCGAGATCGACGACGCGCCGTCCGCGCACGAGCTCGGGATGGTCGAGCAGGTGGCGCGCGAGCGCCTGGCCCGAGGCCCAGCAGAAGGCCCAGTAGGGCGGCGCCTCGCCGTCGGCCAGCGCCTGACAGCCGGCCTCGAGATCGACGACCTCGCTGATCAGCCACAGGCCGATCTCGGGAGCGAGCGGTGGGGTCCGCCATGCGAGGTGTGCACCGAAGGCGCCGAGCCGGGCCTCGAGCCGCTCGCTGGACCAGCTCGACCCCTGGTCCGCGGGCGGGGGCCGCGGCGCGGCATCCGGGCGATCGGAGGGGGCTCCCGGCGCGCCGTTCATGCGGATCGCGCCCGCCAGAGGCCGAGCGAGGTCAGCAGGATGCCGACGACGATCACGACGAAGCCCGATCCGCCGATCGCCGCCCAGAGCAGGACCTGGCGCCGCGCATCGGGCGGGACGCGATCGTGATGAGACGTCGGCGAGAGCCACCAGCGCGCGGGCAGCCGGTCGTGACGCACGAGCGCCCGATGGAGCAGCCAGTGGTAGACGATCGCCGTCGGAATGCCGTAGGCGAAGCCGACGGCGGCCAGCCCGAGGCCGCCCAGGATCAACGCCTCGGCCGACGCATGCGCCGCCCACGCGACCACGCAGAAGAGCCCGACGATCCCGAGGCCGATCAGCGTCTCGAGCACGTCCGCCCGCGCCTAATACCGATAGTGGTCCGGCTTGTACGGCCCGTCGACGTCGACGTCGAGGTAGGTCGCCTGGGCGGTCGAGAGCCGCGTCAGCTGGACCCCGAGCTTGTCGAGATGGAGCCGCGCGACCTCTTCGTCGAGCTTCTTCGGCAGGACGTAGACCCGCCTCTCGTACTTCGCGCCGTTCTGATGGAGCTCGAGCTGGGCGAGGACCTGGTTCGTGAACGAAGCCGACATGACGAAGCTCGGATGCCCCGTCGCGCAGCCGAGGTTGAGCAGCCGGCCCTCGGCCAGGATCAGGACGCTGTGGCCGTCCGGGAAGCGCCATTCGTCGTACTGCGGCTTGATGTTGATCTTCTGGATGCCCGGCACCTTCTTCAGACCGGCCATGTCGATCTCGTTGTCGAAGTGGCCGATGTTGCCGACGATGGCCTTGTCCTTCATGCGGGCCATGTGGTCGGCCGTGATGATGTCGAAATTGCCGGTCGCGGTGATGAAGACGTCGGCCTTGTCGACGACGTTCTCGAGGGTGTTGACCTCGTAGCCCTGCATCGCCGCCTGCAGCGCGCAGATCGGGTCGATCTCGGTCACGATCACCCGGCAGCCCTGGCCGCGCAGGCTCTCCGCCGAGCCCTTGCCGACCTCGCCGAAACCGCAGACGACGGCCACCTTGCCGCCGAGCATGACGTCACTGGCGCGCATCAGGCCGTCGGGCAGCGAGTGTCGACAGCCGTAGACGTTGTCGAACTTCGACTTCGTGACCGAGTCGTTGACGTTGATCGCGGGGAAGAGGAGCGTGCCGTTCTTCTCCATCTGATAGAGCCGGTTGACGCCAGTCGTCGTCTCCTCGGAGACGCCGCGGCAGCCCTCGGCCGTGCGGTGCCAGCGGCGCTTGTCGCTCTTCGCGAGCTTGCGCAGCAGGTCGAGGATCACGCCCCACTCCTCGCTGTCGGTCTCGGGGTTGTAGTCCGGGATCTTCTCCGCCTTCTCGAACTCGAGACCCTTGTGGATCAGCAGCGTGGCATCGCCGCCGTCGTCGACGATCAGGGTCGGACCCGAGCCGTCGGGCCAGCGCAGCGCCATGTCGGTGCACCACCAGTACTCCTCGAGCGTCTCGCCCTTCCAGGCGAAGACCGGCGTGCCCGTCGGATTCCCCGGCGTGCCGTCCCGGCCGACGACGACCGCGGCGGCCGCATGGTCCTGGGTCGAGAAGATGTTGCACGAGACCCAGCGCACGTCCGCGCCGAGATGGGTCAGCGTCTCGATCAGCACGGCGGTCTGGATCGTCATGTGGAGGCTGCCCATGATCTTGACGCCGGCGAGGGGCTTCGATCCGCCGAAGCGCTCCCGCAGCGCCATCAGGCCGGGCATCTCGTGCTCGGCGAGCTCGATCTCCTTGCGGCCCCATTCGGCGAGGGCGAGGTCCTTGACCTTGAAGGGCGGGATGGCTTCCTGCTGGCTCATGCGGCGGTCTCCTTGGCGGGCGCGATCCCCGACGGCAGGACGGATCCGAGCGGCCCCGGGCGCCCGTCGCTCAGGGTGGCGGATCGTCGACGATCGACGGAGAAGAGGCGATTCGTATCCGGATATGCGGATACACTGATGATTGGGTCGCGGCCTGTCAAGTCGGGTGACGGCGCGACAGCCATTCGCTCGCGTCCTGCGTCGCCTGGCCCGCTCCGTTGCACAGGGAACGATCCATTCCCGCCGCGTCGGACCCGGATGGATTCCCAGCGGGAGGCAGGATCAGGCGACGTACGAGGCAGCCGGCGTGGCCCGGATGGCAGGGGCCGCTCGAGGGGCTCCGGAGGTCAGCGCGCCACGCGAAGGAAGAAGGCGACGCAGAAGGCGGCGACGGCGAGCGACAGGATGAGGCCCCCCACCAGCCAGCGGAGCAGCCGCGTCTGGGCCACCAGCGCGGCCTCGAGCCGACGCTGCTGCTCGGTCACCTGAAGGACCGACTCCTGGAGATCGCCGAGCGCGCCGAGCTGCTCCTCGATGTCCCAGAGCTGGGTCAGGCGTTGCTCGACCTGGTCGGAGCGACCGATCAGGTCGACGTGGCTGCGTTCGAGCTTGGCCTCGACGGAGACCAGCGCCTGGAGCAGCGGCTCCACGATGCGCCGCTCGACCGCCTCGCCCGCGCGGTTCTCGAGCGCGCGCGCATCGCGGGCGACGAGGTCGCGCCGCGCGGTGGGGCGTGCGTCATCCCCTTCGAGGCGATCGGGGGCTCGTGTCGAGCGTCGACCCGGTGCGGTGTCGGGTTCGAACGACGCCTGGATCTCGCCGAGGTCCGCTCGATCCGGCTGGGCAGCGCGCAGCGCCTGGGCGCGACGTCCGAGCGCGATCCGACGCCAGAAAGAGGGACGCGGCGAGCCAGCGGGCGTGTCGCGCGGACCCCGATCGCCGGGAAGCGGGCGACCGGAGGGCTCTGCCGGCGCGGTCTCGGCGGCGAGGGAGGCGGGACGCTCGCGCGGCGAAGCGGGGATGGGTGACTCGGTCGATGATTGGCTCACGGCTCCTCCGCCCCCGGCGTTCGTCGGATCGGCAATCGGACTCGGATCGAACGACGCGGCTCGGGCATCCGGTTCGGGGTCGAACGACGCGGCTCGAGCCGGTATCGCCGGCGCGAGCAGTGCGGCTGCGACGGAATCGCGCAGCGCTTGATCGAGCGCGCTCCCGCCCGGCGCGACGCGTTCCTCCAGCGGCGCGACGCGTTCCTCCAGCGGCGCGACGCGCTCCGAAGGGGCGGCGAGCGTCGGCGTCCGCCATCCGCCCGCTGCGGGGCGATCGGGCGAGCCGTCGGCGTTCGCTGCGTCGTTGGGCGCGGCCGTTGGCGCGCTGCTCGGAAGCACCAGCTCGGTCGATCTCTCGGAGATCTCCGCGCCACGAATCGATGAGTACGCCGACTCGGTCATCTACCCCCCGTTCCAAGCGGCGGACGCATCATACAGCGAGATCCCGCTCGTCACCGCCGAATCGACCACGTCGCTCGCGGGCCGTCGCCGTCGCCGCGGATCGATGCGCCGGGTCGCATGGTGCATGGGCCGTCCGGGGCTAGACTGCCGCGCCGTGGAAAGACGAATCGAGCTCGACGGCTGCGTGAACTTTCGCGATCTCGGGGGCTATCCGACGTCCGAAGGGCGTTCGATCCGCTGGCGCACGCTGTTTCGCAGTGACGCGCTTCATGCGTTGACGCCGGCCGATGTGAGGCAGCTCACCGAGATCGGCCTCAGCGACATCGTCGACCTCCGCTCCAGCTACGAGCTCGAGGCCGAAGGGCGCGGCCCGCTCGAGCGGGAGGCGATCGCCTTTCACCACACGCCGCTCTTCGACGGCGACCCGCAGGCCGGCCATCGCGCCGCGCCGGCGAACCTGACCCTCGGTGATCGCTACCTGGGGCTCATGCTGATCGGGCAGAAGAAGATTGCGAACGTGGTCCGGATTCTCGCCCTGGCCCATGGCGGCGCCGTCTACCACTGCGCGGCGGGAAAGGACCGGACCGGCGTGATCTCGGCCGTCCTGCTCGGGGCGCTCGGCGTCCCGGAGGAGCTGATCATCGCCGACTACGCCCTCTCGGGCGAGCGAATCGACGCGATCATCGCGCGCGTCATGCGCATGAAGGGCTACGAGGACGCGCTCCGGCACATGCCCGAGGACACGCTCCACGCGCGACCCGAGACGATGGAGAAGGTGCTGGCGGAGATCGGGTCCCGCTTCGGATCGATGGAGGGCTATCTGCGCGATGCGGGCATCGACGATTCGCTGCTCGAGCGGCTGCGCGCGAAGTGTCTCGCCTGAGGCCACGGACGGTGCCTGGCGCGACGGCGTCGGGGCGGCTCAGCGGCGCTCCGCGCGATCGAGGGCGCTGAGCAGCGGGCGGACCTCTTCACCCTCGATGTCGTAGGCGCGCCCGCAGAACTCGCAGACGATCTCCTGACTCGCACCGAGGCGGACGAGCTCTTCGAGCTCCGCTCGCTCGAGCAGCCCGAGCGTGCGCAGGGCGCGCTCCCGCGTGCAGGGGCAGAAGAAGCGCGGCTGCATGCGGTGGCGTTCCCGCGCGCCGAGCCCCAGCAGGAGGCGGTCGACGAGCGCGTCGGCATCGAGGGGCTCGTCGAGCAGATTTCCGAGGCGCGGCATCGCGGCGATGTTCTCTTCGACCTGCGCGAGATCTTCGTCCGGCGCGCCGGGCAGGGCCTGCACGAGAAAGCCGCAGGCCGCGACGTCCGCCATCTGCGCACCCAAGGCGACGCCGAGCCCCATCGCCGACGGCGTCTGCTCGCTCTCGCTCAGATAGAGCGTCAGGTCGCGCGCGATCTCGCCGGAGACGAGCGGCACGCTCCCGGTGTAGGGCGAGCGCCAGCGTGGCCGATGGCGAACGACGTGGAGCGCGCCGAGGCCGACTGCGGTCGCGACGTTCGGGCGGCCGTCGTCGTGGAGGCATTCCGTCGCGGGCCGCTGCACCGTGCCCCGCACGCGCGCCCGGGAGTCCGCGATCGCGGTCATGCTGCCGAGCGGACCGTCGCCGCGGAACTGGACCTGAACGGACTCGACGTTCGCCTCGTCCGCGTCGTCGGCGGCGCTGCCGACCGCGACGAGCAGCGCGCCCATCATCGCCCGGCCGAGCGCATTGGCCGCCGTCGGCGCATGGGGGCGGAGCGTGAGCGCCTCGCAGACGAGCTCGCTCGCGATGAGCGCCTTGACGGCGATCGTGCCCGACTCGGAGAGGGTGCGGACGAGAACGTCCGGACCCGTCGTCGCGCGCGGTCTCGGGGCCGGCCCATCGCCCCTCGGTCGCTTCGGGCGCGTGTCGTCGCTCTCCTCCGCGGATGCATGGCCGCTCCGTCCCGCTCCGCTCACGGCCTGCGCTCCGGGCTCGCCGCGACCGCGCGGTCGCGGCGCTCCCAGCGCTCGAACACGAACGCATGCGCATGGCGTTCGTCGCTTGCATGGGGGCGGCGTTCGACGCAATGCCAGATCCGCTCGTCGAGCTCCGGAAAGAACGTGTCGCCCTTTGGCGCCGCGTCGATGCGGGTCAGATAGACGCAGTCGGCGTAGGCGAGCCCCTCGCGGTAGATCCCCTCGCCGCCGGCGATGAAGCACTCCGCAAAGCCCTGCTTGCGCGCCCACTCGATCGCGTCCGACAGGGTCGTGAAGAACTCGATCTCGTCCGCGGCGGCCCGCGCCGTCCGCGAGACGACGAGGTTCCTGCGTCCGGGGAGCGCGCGGCCGATCTCGTCGTGGGTCTTGCGCCCGATCACGATGCAGTGGCCCTTCGTGAGGTCGCGGAAGAATCGCTGGTCGTCCGGAAGCTTCCAGGGCAGGCCGCCCGCGTGACCGATCACGCCGTTGCGGGCCGCGGCGACCACCAGGGAGATGCGCACGGACTCGCCCGGCTAGACCGCGATCGGCGCCACGATGCGCGGATGCGGGTCGTAGCCTTCGAGGCGGAAGTCGGCGTAGGTGAAGTCGAAGAGGCTCTTCACGCCGGGGTTGATGATCATGCGCGGCAGCGGACGCGGCGCACGCGAGAGCTGCAGGCGGGCCTGCTCGAAGTGGTTGGCGTAGACGTGGGTATCGCCGAGGGAGAAGACGAGCTCGCCGGGCTCGAGATCGGTCACCTGGGCCATCATCATCGTCAGCAGCGCGTACGACGCGAGGTTGAAGGGCAGGCCGAGGAAGACGTCGCAGCTGCGCATCGTGACGAGGCAGTGGAGCGCGTCGCGCTGGACGTTCCACTGCACCAGCAGATGGCAGGGCGGGAGCTTCATCGCGTCGAGGTCGCCGACGTTCCAGGCGGAGAGGACATGGCGGCGGGAATCGGGGTCGCGTCGGATCTGGTCGACGAGCCGGGCGAGCTGATCGATCTCCACGGGCGGCGTTCCCGGCGCCGCATCCCGCGGCGGCGCCGCCCGCCAGTGGCGCCACTGCGCGCCGTAGATCGGACCGAGCTCGCCGTCCTCGTCCGCCCACTCGTCCCAGATCGTGACGCCTTCGCGCTGGAGCGTCCGGGCGTTGGTGTCGCCGGCGACGAACCAGAGCAGCTCGTGGAGGATGCTCTTCGTGTGCATGCGCTTGGTCGTCAGCAGCGGAAAGCCGCCCCCGGGCACGGCGGGATCGAGCGCGACCCGAAGCTGACGGCCGAAGACGCTGCGCGTTCCGGTCCCGGTCCGGTCGCTCTTGTCGACGCCGTTCTCGAGCACGTCGTGGAGCAGTTCGAGGTAGGACTTCATCGGGCGCGATTCTAACCGTTCGGATCCGGATCCACCCCTCGGCGGACTACCGCGCGGTCGCGTCGACGAGGTTGCGAAGCACGCCGAGCCCGCCGACCCAGGTTCCGAGGCTGCTGCCGAGAGTCGTCAGCACGAAGACGAGGAAGATCCGCATCAGGCGGCTCTGCCACCAGCGCTTCGCGATCGCGAGGTCGTCGCCGACCGTCGCGAAGTCGGAGACCCGGGGCGGGCAGGCCCAGAGCTGGGCGAAGGCCGCGACGTAGCCGGCGCCGATCAGGGGCGAGAGCGAGGTGATCGGCGAGGCCAGCGCGCCCGCCGCGATCGCGAGCGGATGACCCAGCGCGATCACGCCGCCGATCGCCGTCGGAATCACGTTGGCGAGAAACCAGAGCGCCACGTTCTCGCCGGCGGCCTGCGGCCCGCGCGTGAGCGCGATCCACGCGATGGCCGCCACGATCGAGGCGGGAATGGCCCACCCCGCGATCTTCCAAGCGATCGACGCGGGCGGAATCGCCTCGATGGCCGCGAGGTCGACCCGTTCGCCGCGTTCGAGTCGCCCCTTCATGCCTTCGACATGGCCCGCGCCGACGACGGCGACGACGCGTTGGCCTTCGGCCTCGAGGATCTTGTGGGCGAGATAGGCGTCGCGCTCGTCGATCAGCACGCGCTTGAGATCGGGCATCATGCGGCCGAGCTCGTTCATGACCTCCGAGACCACGTCCTGGTCGCGCAGCCGGGCGAGATCTTCCTCCGAGACCTCGGGACTCTCGAGGACGCTCGCGAGCAGCTCCGACAGGAGCCGCATCCGCTGCCACCACGAGAGCGATTGCCACGCGCGTCGCAACGTGACGCGGACCTCGCGGTCGCAGAGCGCGATCGGGATCCCGAGCGCGTGCGCGACGTTCGCCGCCTCGAGCAGCTCGCTGCCCGGGGCCACGCCGAGCTTGAGCCCGAGCCGGCGCTGGTACGAGGCCAGGATGAGATTCAGCAGCAGCGTCGCGATCTGCTTGCGACGCATGACCTCGCGCAGGTCCTGCTCGGCGAAGCGTTTCTCCTGGGAGAGCGCTTCGTAGCGTCCGGCATCGAGCTCGATGCAGACGACGTCCGGTCGTTCCCGCTCGATGACTTCGCGCACGAGCTCGACCGAGCGGCGCGAGACATGGGCGGTCCCGACGAGCCAGATCTCCCGCCCATCCGCGCGCACGCGATGCACGTCGATCGGGTCCGCATCGGCGGCGTTCGAGGCCGCGCAATCGTCTTGATCCATCTCTTCTCCGAGCGCTTCCGGCCGGATCACGCCATCGCCGGAGGCGACCCGTTCGGGACCGGAGCGGGAGGATGCGCTCGCCGCGCATCGCCGGCAAGCGCAGCGTGCCGGCATGACGGCGACGGGACGAGCGCTCGGACGACGACGCGCCGCCCGTTCATGCCGTCGTCATGCGGTCGGCGCCGGCGCGACGGCGGAGCGGCGGAGACGCCAGACGAGGCGGGCCGCGAGCAGCGTCGCGAGGAGCGCTGCCTGGACGAGCGGCGGCCGCGTGTCCGCCTTGACGAGCCAGAAGTGATGCACGACGGCGGCCGCCGCGGCGACGTAGACGGCGCGATGGAGCGGCTTCCAGCGCGGCCCGAGTCGACGCAGGGCGGCCCGTGTCGACGTCGCGGCGAGCACGCTCAGGATCGCGAGGGCCGTCATGCCCGCCATCACGTAGGGCCGTTCGGTCACGTCTTCGAGCAGCGCGGCCGGCTCGAGCCCGAGGTCGAGGACCGCCCAGACGAGACCGTGGGCCGCCGCCCAGGCAAAGGCGGCGAGTCCGAACGTCCGGCGGAGGGGGGCGACCGCGCGCCAGCCGGCGAAGCGGCGCACCGGCGTCACCGCGAGCGAGAGCAGCAGGAAGCGGATCGCCCAGTCGCCCGTCGCATGCGTCAGCGTCTTGATCGGATCGGGCCCCACGCCCTCGAACGCGAAGCGTCCCGCGAGCCAGAGGGCGGGCGCGAACGCCAGCGCGAGAGCGGCGCGCTCGAGGGCGCGCGCGGGTCGACGGGGAGCCAAGTCAGTAGTTCCGTCGCAGGTCCATGCCGGCGTAGAGCGACGCGACCTGCTCGCCGTAGCCGTTGAACGGGAGCGTGGGCTGCTTGCGGAAGCCGCCGAGCGGCCGTTCCCGCGCCTGGCTCCAGCGCGGGTGGTCGACGTCGGGATTGACGTTCGCGTAGAAGCCGTATTCCTCGGGCTGCAGGTCGTTCCAGGTCGTGCGGGGCTGGGTTTCGCTGAAATGGATCCGCACGATCGACTTGATGCTCTTGAAACCGTACTTCCAGGGGACGACGAGGCGGATCGGCGCACCGTTCTGATTCGGCAGGACGCGGCCGTACATGCCGATCGCGAGGAACCCGAGCGGATGGGTCGCCTCGTCCATGCGAAGCCCCTCGCGGTAGGGCCAGTCGATGACGCGTCGACGCTGTCCCGGCATCTGCTCCGGGTCGACCAGCGTCTCGAACGCGACATAACGTGCCTTCGAGGTCGGCCGGCAACGCGCGATCACCTTCGCGAGCGGGATCCCGACCCAGGGCACGACCATCGACCAGGCCTCGACGCAGCGGAAGCGGTAGATGCGCTCCTCGAGCGGCGCCGCGGCGAGCACGTCCTCGAGCGCGACCCGCCCGGGCTTCTCGACCTCGCCGTCGATCAGGACGGACCAGGGCTCCGTCTTCAGTCGATGGGCCTCCTCGGCGGGGTCGGTCTTGCTCGTGCCGAACTCGTAGAAGTTGTTGTAGCGGGTGGCGTCGTCCCAGTCCGTCGGCGCGGCGTCGACCCGGTAGGGCGCCGTCGCCGGCTTCACGCCCGGGATGGCCGGCCAGTCGGATTCCGTCGTTCGGCCCGCCGCATCGGCCTCCTGGGCCGCCGGACAGCCCGCGAGGGCCGCCCCGATCACCGCGATCGCCCCGAGACGCAGCGCCTCGCGGCGATTCACGACGAGGGCCTCGTCCGTCACGTGCGTCTCCGGGATCTTCCACGTCATCGTTGCGTTCCTCGCCTGTCGTCGGTCGATCGCCGCCGGTGGACCCGCCACGGCCCCGCAGGGCCGATGCGGCCGCCGGATCGCTCCGCTTCGGTCACGCCGATCCGGGGCTCCGTGACGTCCTTCGCTTCGCGGGGCCGGTCGGTTACAGGTTCCCAGGCCGCGAGACGATGCGTACCGGGATCCGCGACCGAGCGGGCCACGCATCCTTCGCCGAGGTTCTCGAGCTTGCCGTTCCGATCGTCATCGCGTCCCGCCGTCCGTGCAGCCGATTCTCGTCGCCTCGGCCGCCCGCTTCCTGGCCATGGCCGCCCCGCCCGTGCGCCGCTGGCGCTGGCGGTCGCGCTCGCATGCGCGCTCGCCGCGGGCGAGGGCGCGGCCGACTCCTCGCCGCGCAAGCTCGGGCGCGGACTCGCGAACATGTCGACCGGCGTGATCGTGCTGCCGGCGAAGGTCATCGAGACCACCCGGGCGCACGGTCCCTTCGTGGGGGCGACCTGGGGGCTCGTGAAGGGGGTCGGCTGGGTCGTCGCGACGGAGACGGTCGGGGTCTTCGAGCTCCTGACCTGTCCCTTCGAGCTGCCGCCCGACTTCAAGCCGATCCTCCAGCCCGAGTTCCCCTGGCAGCACTACCAGGACCCCGCGACGCGCAAGACCGACGCGAAGCCCGCAAAGCGCAAGAGCGTCTTCACCCGCGATCACTGAACCCGCGATCACTGAACCCGCGATCACTGAACCCGGGATCATGGGCGCGCGACCCGCGCGCTCGGCCGCGACCCGCGCTCGGCGACGAGCCAGCGCGGCATCGGCAGGAAGCGCCGCTGCAGCCGCTCGACGACCCCCGGCGTCAAGTCCTCCTCGAAATCGGCGAGCGAGAGCGAGAGCACGAGCGAGCCGGGGCGATGGTGGATGCCCGACAGGCGCGTCTCGGGCGCGAGGCGTGGCATCGGAAAGTAGGTTCGGAAGAGTGCGGCGAGATGGTTCTGCACGCCGAACAGCGAGGCGCGCTTGGGCCGCAGCACGAACCAGCCGCGATCGATCTCGAGCGAGGCGGCAGCCCGCGTGATCGGAAAGCCTGCGAGGTCGAGCGCGAACTCGAGATCGTCTTCGCGAAGTCGGAGCGTGAAGGGCGCTCGGACCCGCTGCAGCCAGCGGTCGATCTGGCCCTGCTCGATCGTCAGCTCGACGCGCGGGCCGATCGCCTGGATGCGCGCCGGCAGACCGGGGGTGAACTGGAAGCGCTCGCTCTCCAGCACGAGGCGCTGGCAGGGCAGTGCGAGCACGGCGATCCCCGCCAGCTCGAGCCGCCCCCCGACGAAGGTGCCGCGCATGGAATCGCCGAGCGCGCCCTTCCAGCTCACGCGCGCGGGCACCTTCAGGTACTGGCTCAGGAGCTCGTCGATGGCGCGCGATTGCATGGCAGCGAGCCTAACGGTGGCCGAGCGTGGCTGCACGCGCGACCGTCTGGAAGCGCATTGACCCCGCAACGCCGCTCCGGGATCCTGGCGCGATGGTGAACCTGCTCGGTCGTCGCCGCGATGCGCCCGTCGTCGCCGACCTCGCGCCGACGCTCCGAGCCGACCTGCGACGACGCCTCCGGGTGGTCGCGGCGCTCGCGCGGAGCGGCCGGCCGGATCCGATCGCTCGATCCGCCGCCGACCTGGCGGGCGAGCTCGAGGAGCTCGAGGCCTCGCCGTCCCGTATCGCGGCGGAATCGCTGCTCGAGGCGATCGACCGGATCCGAAGCGAGACCCTGGCCCGCCGGGCGGTCGAGCCGACGCCCCCCTCCGCCGAACCGACGGGCATGGGCGACGGGGAAGTCGAACGGGCGTCGCGACCGGAGACCGACGACGAGGGGGGCACGGGTCTGTTCGTCTGCCATCGGCCGGGGCGTTCGCTCGCGACGGGCGAAGCCGAGGTCGCGAGCCGCGGCTGGTTCGACGTCCTGGATCGTCCGCCGCTCGAGGGCTGGGTCGGCGTGCTGCCCGGCGCGGATGCGACGGGGCAGGAAGCGGATTTCTGGATCGTGGCGTGGGTGCGGCCGCGGGATGCCGTACGCGCGCGTGCGGGCTGTCGGGCGTGTCCGAACGGGGCAGTCTCGCTGCTCGAGACCCTTTCGCCCGCGATCGAGGCCGAGCTGGTGGCGGCGATGCGGGGCGCGTGCGGAGCGTGATGCGGGGCGCGTTCAGAGCGTTCGGATCGGCTGAGCGCCCAGCGCCTGGATCCGCAAGGCGTGGTGCCGGTCGTAGACCATGACCTGCTCGAGACCGTGGGCGCGCAGCCTTTCGACGAGGACCGCTGCCGCCTCGGCGCGCTCTTCCCGGGAGAGCGCCTCCCAGCTCGTGTCCAGGGTGCCCACGAAGCCGGGGCCGTGGCCGTCCCCGTTGCGACGACCGTCGACGAGATGCGGCGACACGAGGCCGAGCTGCTCGCGACTGAAGTCGCGCAGATCGCTTCCCGCGCGTCCCCGGTAGACGACGAAGGCGCTCGCGAGGATCAGCGACGCGATCGCTGCCAGGGCGACGCGCGCGAGGGCGTGGCCGCTGCCGGTGGCGCGCAACGCGGCCGCCTCACGACCGCGCCGATCCTCTTCGAGCGCTTCGCGCACCAGATCGCCGGCGCGCGATCGTCGGGCGGGGGCGACCGGCGCGGGCACGACCGCGCGGGGCGGCGGCGCGGCAGGGGAGCGGTCCTGTCTCGCCGCGCCGTCGGCGGTCCGCGGACGGGGCGGGGCGGGATCGGCGCGCGGATCCGGTGCCGAAAGCGGGAGCGGGCGTGAAGCGCGGTCGGGGCGCGCGGGCGGCACGGCCACGGAGCGATCGCGTTCGTGTCCGGTCGCGTCGTTCGTCGGATGGGCGGGGACGGGCGGAGCGGTCTCGGTCCCGTGTTCCGCGCGCAGCCGCGCCGCGACCGGCTCGAGCAGCAGGGTGTTGCGGAGCTCGGCGAGGGCGTAGGCCTGGCGATAGGCCTGGTGATCGCGTTTCTCCTCGATCAGCCGCTCGAAGACCGCGGCGAGCTCGCCGACCCAGACGTCGGAGATGACGTCCGGCGACAGGCCGAGCGCCTGCAGCTCGATCGAGAGCACCGCGAGCGAGCGACAGATCAGGCCGACGAGGATCGCCGTTCCGATCGGGTCGGCGGCCGTCCCCACGCTCTCCTGGGTCAGCGCCTCGCGCTCGGAGGTCGAGAGCGCGTCGAAGTCGAGGGCGTCGACGATGCGTTTCTCGGGCGAGTCGGGCGCCGACGCGCCGAGCACGCGCTGCCGCGCGGCCCGGGCGAGGCGTCGCAGACGGCTCGACTCGAAGACCGAGGCGGCATCCGGCTCGTCGCCGGCGTCGCGCGGGAGGTGGCCGTCGAGGTTTCCCCAATCGCCGGCGTCCTGGATCTCGTCCGAGACGCGTTCGAGCAGCGCCGCGTTGTAGGTGACGATCGCGCGCAGCACGCGCGAGCCGAAGAAGAGCGGTCCGAGCTCGACCTTGCGCTGTCGGAGCGTGCGGCGCTGGAACTCCTCTCGCAGCTCCTCCTGACTCATGCTCGCTGCCGTGAAGAACTCGGTTTCGGCCGCATCGAGACGCGGGTCGTCGCTCGCGTCGGCCTCGGCGGACTGTGCGGCGAGGCGGGGCGTCAGGCTGACGGGATCGTGGACGACGCGGCCGGAGGCGCGCGCGCCGGCGGTACACAGGAGCGTGACCAGGTAGTCGATCTGGCCGATCCGTGCCGCCCACTCGGTGCCGCTTCCGGCGAGCCCCCCGAGCAGCAGGTCGAGCAGGTCGAGCACGCTGCGCCGATCGCGGCCGACCCGCCCGGGCAGGGTCGACCGCAGCTGGGCGACGGGCAGGCGCTGCGCGAACCGGCGCATCATGGCTTCGAACGCGTCGAGCTCGGCATCGAGCCGGTCGATCCCGGTCGCCGCCGGATCCGCGTCCGACTCGCGGGCCGTGGCCAGGCGTCGTGTCAACGCGCGGCCCGCCTGCGAGAGGGCCCGCCCTTCGTCGGTCAGTGCGGAGGGGGCGATCGCGGCGAACGCCGATCGCAGGCGGCGCATCCGCTCGATGCGGGAGGCGAGCTCGGCGCCGACCGACGATGCGTCGGGCTCGGTGCTCGGCAAGGTCTCGTCGATCGGTTCGCTCATGGGATCCGCCACCTCGATGGGCTCGCGCGCGGTCTTCTCAGAAGACCGGGATGCCCGCGTTGCAGCTCCCGACTTCTTCGGGGGCGAGCAGGACGGGATTGCAGCCGAGGCCGCCCGGCGTCAACGCGCCGAGCGGATCCGGCTTCGCATAGCCCCAGATCTGCAGGATCCCGTCCCCGTCGATGTCGGCGGCGGCGTCGGCCGTGTACCCGGTCTCGTCGGCGGAGGTCGCGACGGCATAGGAGAAGTACACGCGCCCGTCCGGGCTCCAGCCCATCTCCGCATAGCCGGTCCCCGTGATGTCGAAGGGCGCGGGATCGCGGCCGGGGATCAGCGGCGGCTCGGCGGTGGCCGGGAGGTAGCGGCCATGCTCCGCATAATGCGCCTCCTGGACGACGCGAATCGCGCCGAGGTTCGTCTTGACCTCCGACGACTTCGAGCGGAGCTGATAGCGACCGAAGAGGGGAACCGCCGTGGATGCGAGCAGTCCGATGATCGCGACGACGATCATCAACTCGATCAGCGTGAAGCCCGACGGGCCCCGCACCTCGGCGCCGCGTTCGACCGCGGCGTTCGCGCGACCGCGCGCGTGGACGACGTGGCGGACGACTTCGCCGACGACCAGTCCGCCCCCATCGTCGGCGTCGAGGTCCGGTCCTCTGCCGGCTCCGGCGTCGCGGTCGGCGAGGCCGTCGCCCTCGTCGGTTTGGACGATCGCGTCGGTCGTGGCGATGATCGCGTCGAGTCGCGTGCGCTGTGCCGCCGCGAGGGTCGAGAACACGAGCACCAGGCCGTCCGGCCCGTCGTCACGCTCGACCGCGGCGACCAGCATCAAGGGCTGGGACTCGAGCCCGGCGTGGAGCGCGATCTCGAGCACGTCGCCGACGACGACGTCGGGATTCGGCTCGATGCGCATCCCGCCCGCGCAGAGATCGCGGCCGACGACGACCCGCGCGGCCTGCTCGTCGAGCGCGACCACCCGCTCGTCGTAGGCAATGCGTCGGACCCGTCGCCGATCGCGGGGCGACGTCGCGCTCGCAGCGTCCGCTTGCACCTCGTCGGCGCCCTCGAGATCGAAGTCGATGTCGAGCGCGTCCGTCGAAGTCTCCGCATCGAGCGCATCGAGCGCATCGAGCTCGACCAGAGCATCGAAGGCGAGATCGACGAGCTCGATCTCCGTCTCGACGCCCGGAAGCGCCACGCCGTCGGTCGGCGCGCACGGCCCGGCTTCGCCCGTCGGCGGCTCGCCGCCTCGCTTCCCGGCTTCCGCAGGCGGAGCGGGTCTCGGGGTGGCCGCGGCCGCGGGGGCCATCGTGGGCGTGTAGCTCGGCGGGAGCCGTCGCGTCGTCGAATCGCCCGCCGCGGCGGGCTCGTTCGCAGCGGGCACGCTCGATGCGCGTCGCGGCGATGCTTCGGCGGCGGTCGGCGCGGATGCGGGCTCGGTGATCGATGGGGGGGGCAGCGTGGCCGCTGCGGCAGCGGTCGGGGCGGAGGGGGCGGGCGGGGTGGCGCGCGTCGCGTTGGCGACCGTGGGCGGGCCGTTCGCATAGCGGTCGAGGATCGCCTGGATCGGTCGCCCGAGGGCGCCCGCCGGGTCGACGAACGCGACGCCGATCTCGCCCCTCTGGCCTGCGGCGCCTCCCGCGCCGATCACGCGCACGACGCGCGCTTGGACCTTGGCCGGCTTCGTGCCCGTCAGCTCCCGCCCGAGCACGAACTGGATCGCTGATCCCACCTTCGGCGGATTCGGAAGCTGGATGCGGGCACCGGTTCGCGACAGCTCGAGCAGGGTCGCGCTCTGCTTGAAGAGGCCACCGGTCCGGATCGGATGGCCGATCGGGACGCGGCGTCGCGCGCGGCGCTCGGGACCCCGGTAGAGCTGGTGGAGCAGCAACAGGCGGAGCGCGTGGGGATGGATCGGCCGGCGGACGATCAATGACACGCCGATCCGCGCGAAATGGGCGGCCAGCGTGCGGCTGCCATCGTCGACGACGGCGATCGTCCGCGGCCATCGCTGGATGGGGGGCGTCCGTCCTTCGGCGAGCCGCGCGCCCGACACGATGACGAGTCGCGCGTTCGAGAGCGCCTCGGGCGAGGGCAGCGGACCGGTGTGGCGCTCGACGTCGACGCCGAGCTCCGCGAGCAGCGCTTCGAGCTCGGCGAGCTCGCTGCCGCGTTGGCAGACGACGACTCGATCGGAGGCGGCGGCGTTGCTCGACGACATCGCGGGTTCGCGCTTTCCTCTTCGTGTTCGTGCCGCAGGTCGTGTTCGTGCCGCAGGTCGTGTTCACGCCGCAGGTCGTGTTCACGCCGCAGGGGCAGGACGAGTCGGGCGCCGTGGCGGCGTCCATTGAGGCTGGAATCGACTGGCGGTGGGCGAGTCTGAAGGTCGATCGCGCGGTCGGGTCCCTGACGCTTCGAGAGGGACCGGCTCGGGGACGGGAGCGGGCTCGATGGCGGGCGAGGCGGAGGACGGGGATCTCGAGCTCGCCGGTGGCAACCGCATCCCGCTCTCGGAGCTGGCGGAGCAGGCGAGTCGCTCCGGCGGGGCCGGGGGCCAGCACGTCAATACCGCCAGCACCCGCGTCACCCTGCGCTGGAACTTGCGTGAGACCTGCGGGCTCCTGCCGGCCGCGAAGGCCCGGGCGCTCGGTCGGCTCGCCCGTCGCCTGACGCGGGAGGGCGAGATCGTCATCCATGCCGACCGCTTTCGCAGTCGCCATCGCAATCGCCTCGACGCGCGGGAGCGCCTCCGCGAGCTCGTCGCGGCCGCGATCGTTCCCCCGACGGCGCGGCGCGCGACCCGTCCGACCGGCGCTTCGAAGCGTCGCCGGCTCGACACGAAGCGGCGTCATGGCGAGGTCAAGGCCGGCCGCCGCTGGCGCTCCGACGACGATTGATGGCTGCCGTGCCGGAACACGGGCACGCGCAGGGCAGGCCGGCCCGGGGCACGGGCCGCCGCCCCGGTCAAATGACGACGAAGTCTCTCGCCTTCACCCGATCGAGCGCGAGCCGATCGGCTCCGATGGTCGCGAAGCAGTCTCCGTGCTGGCCGGTCGACGGGCGACCGGGGTGGGAGGCGGTCGCCGCGAGCCAACGAGCGGAGCCGGGAGCGCGCTTGACGCCGAGACGACGAAACGGGTGGGGCGGGCCGCGTCCCGGGGCGGGCCGGCCGAAGGGCTCCGGGACGGGCGCGTCGCCCGATGCGCGGACGCATCGCGTCGCGGTGATGCTCTCGCAGTCCGAGCTGGACCGGCTGGCGATGCTCGCGCGCGTCGCTCGCAAGCCGCTCGCGACCTACGCCTACGAGCTGATCCTCCGCGGGATCCGAACCTCCCCACGCCGCTCGCGCCCGAGCTGAGTCGCACGGATCGACCCGCGCGCGGGCCCTGCATGCGGCTGCGTCGGGCGGCGCCGCGGCCGTCGTTCAGCCCTCGGTGACGATGAAGATGTCGCTCCCGCCGCCCGGGGCCGGCGTGATCAGGATCGACGCCTTGTACTTGTCCTTGCTGGCCTGAATCGTGGCCGCGGCGTCGTTCTCGGAGTCCTCGCTGATGGTCCAGCCGCCGCTCTGGAGCTTGTCGCTGTAGAAGCGGTGGACGTCCGTGTAGGCATCGTTCGTCAGCAGCTGGACGGCCGACTGCGGCGAGCCGTCGATCTCGACGCCCTTGCCCTGGGCCGGTTGAGCGCCCGGATAGATCGGCACCTCGCTCGGGAAGCTGTCCGGCACCGCGGCCGTCACGCCCTCCGGAAGCTCTGTCGGAAAGCGCGAGGAATCGATGTCGCCCCCACGCGCGGCGGGGGCTGCGGCGCTCTCGTGCGCCGGAGCCGTCTCCTCGGTCGTCGCTTCCGGCGCCGACGGCGTCGGCGCCGCGGGCTCCTGGGTCCCCGAGTCACAGGCCGTCAGGCCGAGGGCGAGGGTCGAGAGCGCCGCGATCGACTTGAGCGGGGCCGAGCAGAGGAAGAGGCGGTTGCGGATCATCGGATGTCTCCGTCGTTGAGCGCGAGGCGGATCCCTCGTGGATCCGGGCGGGCGAAAAGCTGGCAGACCATACCCGAAGGCCCACCTGGGGAATAGAGGCGCCGCCCCCAGGTGCCGCGGGGTCATGATGTCAGCGGACGGGCACGCGCTCCGCCTCGAGCCGGCCGACGGCGCCCGAAGGGACGGCCGGCGGCGGGGCCGCAACCGGGGCCGGGCCGTTGGCCGACGGCGCGCCCGGGGCCGCATGGGCAGCCGGCGACGGGGGCGCGCCCGGCACGGTCGGCTCGGCGAGGGCGTCGGCTCCGGGCGGGGTCGATCCGGGGCCGCCCGTCGAGGCGCGCAGATCCTCGATGGTCCGGGCCCAATCGCCGCGCCGCAGGGATTCCGAGAGGACCGGTCGGACCTCCACCCGTCGCCAGCGCGCGCGGCATTCGGCGGTGGCGTCCGCACACTCAGCCGGCGGGCGGGCGTCGGCGCTGGCCGAGACGATCGCGAGCCGCTCGAGCTCGACCCGATCCTCGTCGCTCGCGACGCCCTCCGGCCCGACCAGGAAGAGAAGGGTGGCCGCCGCCCGGGCCTGGGATGCGACCAGGTTGCCAGCGTAGCCGCCGCGGGCGTCCATCGGCGCGACATGGCCGCGGATCTCGATCGCTTCGAGGCTGTCCCAGAGCGCCGGAAGCTGCCGCAGTCGGGCGAGATAGGCGTTCATCGCGCCCGCCAGGAACTCGCGCGACTCGCGCCGCACGCGCGGGGCCGCGATGCCGCTGAAGTAGCTGTCGGGCAGCGTCAGCACGCCGGTCTCGCAGTCGGGCTCGAGCTCGAGCAGGACGAGCACCGGCTCCTGGCAGAGCTCCGCGAAGCCCGACTCGACGGCCGCGAGCGAACGCTCGGCCGGCTCGACCGCGGCCTGGACGGCCACCGTGGCCTCATGGCTGACGCGCGCCGGCGTGCTCGTCCCCAGCAGGGCCGTGGCCGCGATCAGCGCGAGCGCGATGCCGCCCAGCGCGAGCCAACCGTCGTCGAACAGACCGCCCCGCCCCGGCTCCACGGTGCTCGGCCGCTCGCCGGCGCGGGCGTGGTAGCGGCTCGTCATCGCTCAATCGCCCTCTTCGAGGTCGATCTCGAGCTCCGACGCGTCGGATCGCTCCCGCTCGCCGCGCGGCGCGGCGGGCGTGCGGCTCCGCCCGGCGGCCCCCTCGGCCGCGCTGCTGCGGGGCGTGCTCGGTCCGAGCAGGCCCGAGAGCTTGAGGTCGTCGCCGAGCTCGCGTTCCCGGGTCGGGAACGGGCGAACATTCGAAGGCGGCGCGCCTCCGCCGGCCAGCCGTTCGTAGGGGTCGGGGCCGAGTGCGCGCGGCGCCCCGACGCGGAAGCCCGAGAGGGAGAGCTCGCGGCCCAGCGGACCGTCGGCCGATGCCGGCGCAGACGCCGGCGACGACGTCGGCGAAGGAGGGACGATCGGCGATCCGGATTCGGGCGAGGGCGCGCGTGTCCCCGCGGTCGGGTTCGCGGCGGGGCGGGGTCGCGCTGCGGGCTCCATCGGAGGCGGGGATTCGGTCGTCGGCGTCGAGGTCGCGGCGGTGTAGGCGGGCGCGGGCGGGGGCGTTGCGTTCGATGGCGGCGCTGGACGCGGCCCAGCGGGGCCGCTCCCGCGGCGGTCGATCGGAGCCGCCGACCAGCTTCGTTCCTCGGGTGCGAGCCCGTGGTCGGGACGCCGCGGCGTCGCCGATGCTGTGGCGGGCGTGGGGGCGGCGGGGGCTGACCGAGGCGCGGGGCTGCTCGTCGAAATCGCGGATTCCCCGGGCTCCATCTCCGCGGCCGGCGCGAGGGACGTCGGCCCGTTGCGGACCTCGTCCTGCAGGTCCGCTCGCAGCGCGGCCATCGTCCGATCGATCTGCTCGACCTGCTCGGTGAAGCCGCGCAGGGCCTGGCCGAGCTCGCCGGCGAGCCGCGCGGCGAACGCGGCCTGCTCGTCCCGGATCCGCGCGATGGCGGCCGGGTCCGCTGCCCGCATCGCGTCGTCGGATGAGCCGACGAGCTGGGCGGCGGGGCCCTCGCTCGCGAGCGTGTGGGTCGCGGCATCGAGGGCGTTCGCCGATTCGGCCAGCGCGTGGGCGACGCGGTCCTGCAGCGCGGCGTTCTCCGCCATGCGCTCGAAGCTCTCGGACAGGCCGTTGGTGACGGTGCTCTGGTATTCGACGGTGCGTTGCAGGGCGGTCCGGAGCTCGTTCAGGTGGTGCTCGACGCCCTGGCGGACGGTCAGGGAGAGCTCCTGGACGACGGTGTGGAGGGCGCCGCGCTGCTCCTGGGAGACGAGGCTCGCGGCGCGCGACGACGACTGCTCGATGCGCTGCAGTCCGCGCTCGAGTCGTTCGTTGAGCTCGTGGGCGAATTGCGTGAGCTCGCGACCGAGGGTCTCGAGCGCGCGTTGCTGGGTCTGGCGTTCGATCTCCGCGAGCTCTCCGGGCGATACCGCGCGATAGGCGCGCGCCAGGACCTCGTCGAGTCCGCGACTGCGCGCTTCGAAGCCGCCCTCGACGAGTCGGCCCACGAGCTGGGCCGAGATCGCGGCGATGAATCCCCACGCCGTGGCCCGCAAGGCGAGCCCGAGCTGCAGCGCCAGCGGGTCGGCGGGGCCGCTGGACGCGGCCGCGCCGGCGCCCTCGGCGATCGCGCCCGTCGGCGATCCGAGCGCCGCGAGCCCCGGAATCAATCCCGCGATCGCGCCGAGCACGCCGATCCCCAGGAAAAGTCCCGGCAGTGCGGGCAGCAGGCTTCGGCGCGGACCGAACGGGAGCAGCGGGCGATCCTCGAGCACGTCGAGCAGCCGGATCGGCGCGCGCTCGCCGCCTTCGGCGAGCTGGGCCCGACTCCAGCGCCGCTCGAACTCCTCGAAATGACGCTGCAGCGCGGAGTCGCGTACCCATTCGCGCAGCGCGCTGCGCTGGGCGGCCGGTCCCTTCGGCTCGTATTCGTCCGCCGTGTCGCGCAGCCGTCGCTCGAGCAGGTAGAGCCGCAGCAGGCGCACGATCGCTGGCGTGAAGACGGCGACCGCGATCGGGACGACGAGTGCGATGATCGTCCAGAGCGCCCGCCGCGTCAGCGGATCGTCCGACCAGAGGATCTGAGCGAGGGAAGCGGGATCGGTCACCGGGGGGCTCCGCGACGTCGAGAACGCGCTCGGGGTGCGCGCAACCGTAGCACCCGTCACGCCCGGTTCAGGACTCGGCGAGCTCCTCGAGCGGCGGGCAGGTGCAGACCAGATGCCGGTCGCCCCAGGCGTTGTCGATGCGCGAGACCGGCGGCCAGAACTTGTGTCGCCGCGTCCACGGTGCGGGATAGGCCGCCTGCGCCCGTGTGTAGGCGAAGGGCCATGCGTCGGCGCACACGACCTCCGCGGGATGCGGGGCGAACTTGAGGGGGCTGTCGGCCTCGCCGATCTCGCCCCGCTCGATCGCCCGGATCTCGTCGCGGATCGAGATCAGCGCGTCGCAGAGGCGGTCGAGCTCGTCTTTCGACTCGCTCTCGGTCGGCTCGATCATCAGCGTGCCGACGACGGGGAACGACATCGTCGGAGCGTGGAAGCCGTAGTCGATCAGCCGCTTGGCGATGTCCTCGACCGTGACGCCGGCGCTGCGCTCGAAGGGGCGGCAGTCGATGATGAACTCGTGGGCGACGCGTCCACCGGGGCCGGTGTAGAGCACGTCGTAGTGGGGCGCGAGCCGACGGGCCATGTAGTTCGCGTTCAGGATCGCGACCTCGGTCGCGCGCGTGAGTCCCTCGGCGCCCATCAGCGCGATGTAGGTCCAGGAGATCGGCAGGATCGACGCGCTGCCGAAGGGCGCGGCCGAGACCGCGCCCTCGCCGAATACGGGATGGCCGGGGAGGAAGTCGCGCAGGTGCTCGGCGGCGCAGATCGGTCCCATGCCCGGGCCGCCGCCGCCGTGGGGAATGGAGAAGGTCTTGTGGAGGTTCAGGTGGCAGACGTCGGCGCCGATCGCGGCCGGCGACGTCAGGCCGACCTGCGCGTTCATGTTCGCGCCGTCCATGTAGACCTGGGCACCCGCCTCGTGGACGATCGCGCAGATCTCGCGCACCGACTCCTCGAAGACGCCATGGGTCGAGGGGTAGGTGATCATCAACGCGCCGAGCCGGTCGCGATGTTCGGCGGCGCGCTGGCGCAGATCCTCGACGTCGACGTTGCCGCGCGCGTCGCACTTGACGGCGACGCAGCGGAAGCCGGCGACCACCGCCGAGGACGCGTTCGTGCCGTGGGCCGACACCGGGATGAGACAGACGTCACGCTCCTGCTCGCCGCGCGCCTGGAAGGAGCGTCGGATCGCGAGCAGGCCCGCGTACTCGCCCTGGCTCCCGGCGTTGGGCTGGAGCGAGACGGCGGGCAGGCCGGTGATCTGGCCGAGCCACGTCTCGAGCTGCTCGAAGAGGATCGCGTAGCCCGCCGCCTGGTCGGCCGGCGCGAAGGGATGGAGCTTGCCGAACTCGGGCCACGTCACGGGGATCATCTCGACGGTCGCGTTCAGCTTCATCGTGCAGGAGCCGAGCGGGATCATCGACGTCGTGAGCGAGAGGTCCTTCGCCTGCAGGCGATGGATGTAGCGGAGCATCTCGGTCTCCGAACGATGGAGCCGGAAGACGGGATGCGTCAGGAAGGGCGAGCTTCGCACGAGCGCGTCGGGCAGCGCCGGGACGCCGCCTGCTCGGGCGAGCTCCGCCTCGAGCGCATCGAAGTCGAGCTCGAAATCGCGGCCGTTCGCGAAGGCCTCGAGGATGTCCTCGACGTCCTCTCGGGTCGTCGTCTCGTCGAGGGTGAGACCGACGGTTCCGTCGGGCGCAGCGGGCGCGCCGCGATGCGCGGCGTCGGCGTGGCGCTCGTAGTGGGCGCGGAAGTTCATCTCCCGCTCCCACCCCGCCGAGAGCACGTCCTGCACGCTCATCTTCCTGGGCCGCACGCGCAGGGTGTCGAAGAACGCGAATCCGTCGACGTCGTGGCCGAGCTTGCGCAGTCCGAGCGCGAGCACCGCCGTGAGTCGTCGGATGCGCCCGGCGATCGCGGTCAGGCCCTCCGGTCCGTGGTAGACGGCGTACATGCTGGCCATGATCGCGAGCAGGACCTGCGCGGTGCAGATGTTGCTCGTCGCCTTCTCGCGACGGATGTGCTGCTCGCGGGTCTGGATCGCGAGGCGATAGGCGAGCTTGCCGGTCCGGTCCTTCGAGATGCCGATCAGGCGGCCGGGGAGACGCCGTGCATGCTCGTTCGTCGTCGCGAAGTAGGCCGCATGCGGACCGCCGAAGCCCATCGGCACGCCGAAGCGCTGCGTCGTTCCGAAGGCCACGTCGGCGCCGAGCTCGCCCGGCGGCGTGAGCAGCGTCAGCGCGAGCAGGTCGGCGGCCATGCAGACCAGCGCGCCGGCCGCATGGGCGCGCTCGACGATCCCGCGCGGGTCGAAGACGCGTCCGTCGCTCGCCGGGTACTGCAGGACGACGCCGCAACAGTCGAGCGCGGCGAAGTCGGCCGTCTCGGGGTCGCCGACGTGGAGCACCATGCCGAGCGCCTCGGCGCGCGTCCGCACGACGCCGATCGTCTGCGGATGGCAGTCCCAGGAGACGAAGAAGCCGCGCTTGCGGCCGCCCGCGACCGCGCGGCAGAGCCCGAGCGCCTCGGCGCCGGCCGAGGCCTCGTCGAGCAGCGAGGCGTTCGCGAGGGCGAGGCCGGTCAGGTCCGTCACCATCGTCTGGTAGTTGAGGAGCGCTTCGAGCCGGCCCTGCGAGATCTCGGCCTGGTAGGGCGTGTACTGCGTGTACCAGCCGGGATTCTCGAGGATGCCGCGCTGGATCACGCCCGGGACGATCACGTCGTGGTAGCCCTGACCGAGGTAGCTGCGATGGACGCTGTTCTCGCCCGCGATCTCCCGCAGCATGTCGAGCAGCTGATGCTCGCCGAGCGGCTCGCTCGGCAGGCCCTCGAGCACGAGCGGCTCCTTGGCGCGGATCGACTCGGGAATCACGGCCTCGACGAGCTGATCGAGGCGGTCGAGGCCGAGCGTGCGGAGCATCGCGGGGATCTCCTCGGCGCGGGGGCCGAGGTGGCGATGGGCGAAGACGTCGCTCGGTCGCGTGGGGTCGGACACGAGGGGCTGGCGCTGGGATCCGGACAAGCTGATGCCTCGATGGACGTTCGGGACGGCGAGTCGTTCGCCGCGCGCGACCGCGCTGGGGGGGCACGTTCGCATCGGGACGGGGCCGGTTCGACGCAGACTCGTAGCACACGCCTCCGTCTCGAGGGCGAAGCGCGGGACGCCGTGCAACGGAAGGACGCTGTCCGCCGGACGGTCGGTCGCGGGACCGAGTCAGAGCGCCTGATGGATCTCCTCGAGGACGAGCCTCGACTTCGCCTCGTCGCCGAATACGCCGATCCGAATGCGCACCTCGGTCGACTCGGGGCCCTTGGCGACGAGCCGGATCGTGACCGGCTCGCCGGATGCGGTCCGCGCGCGCCAGCGGATCCGGTCCGCGTTCCGTTCCGTCTCGACCTCGTCGTAGCCGAGCACGTCGACGGCCGAGGCGCAGGCGGCGTCGAGCTCGGTCAAGGGGGTCTTTTCCGTCGAGCGCAGCTCGCCCGTCGCGAAGGCGATCGCGCTGGTCCCGGCGCCCCCGACCAGCAGCAGGCCGAAGCAGCCCGTCGCGCCCACCAGCAGCCCGAGCGAAGCGGCGATCGTGGCCCAGCGCGCGAGGGGCGGGAGCGCCCGCGGTCCGCGCGCGCGCTTCGCTTCGAAGCGACGGGTTCGGGTTGCCTCGGCCATGCGGTGCGGAGGAAGACGACGGGTCGGATGCGGGCGTGCCATCACGCGCGCAAGTCTCGGCGGTCCGGATCGTGCTGTCGACGGGGCCGCCTCCGGTCCGCGGGCGATTCGTGTCGCGCTCGATGGACGCGATGCGGGCGCGCGTCGGACCGACGTCGTCGCGGTCCGCCGGAACGTCGACGCGATTGCGCTCCGGCGCGAAGGCTGTGTTCCGGTTTCACTCTGGAAGACCGGAGCGCCGATCGCTCGACGCCCGCGGCGACCCGGCGCGCGGGCGTCGAGCGTTGCGGCGCGGCGGCTTGTGGGATGCGCGAAATCCCGTCAAGACTCGTCGCTCGGCTCGCGATAAGTCGGACGCCATCGGGTCGCCATCGATCCGACCGCGATCCGCGCGCAGGGACCCTCGATGGCCCCGCGCGCGACCCACCCGCGGCGACTCGCCCGGGTCGACCTGAAGCCCGGGTCGACCTGAAGCCCGGGTCGACCTGAAGCCCGGGACGACATGAGGCCCGGGTCGACATGAAGGAAGGAGCGAGCGTTCGGATGCCGCGCTGCGATCGGAATCTTCCCGACTTCGAGACCTGTCCCGCCGAAGTCCTGACGCCCGGCCCCTCCGAATCCGCCAGCGCCGTCGAGCATCAGGCCGCGCTCGACGCCACCGTCTTCCGCGCCGCCTCCCGGGCCCGCGAGCTCGTCCTCGAGCTGGACGCCGGCGAGCTGCGGCTGCGTCCCCGTCGCTGAGCCGCCCGCACGGCACCGCCACCGCGCGGTGGGCGCGCCTCCGTTCCCCCTCCCTCCTTCTACACGTCCACCGCTTTTCCCGACGTCGAGGCATCCCCTGCCGCCGCCGCCCGGCCTGCCGGCGCCGACCCCGTGGGCCCCCTGCGATCCGGATGGTATTCCCGCGGGTTCGCGCGCTCGCCTCGTCCGCTGCGAGCCGTCGACCGTCCGCGGGGCGGCGTGGCTTGGCCCCGCGTCTCCGGCGTGCGGCCGCTCCGCCCGCCGGTCGCCCGCCCCGCCCTCCGTCGGGCCGGTCGTGATCCATGCGATGCCGGGCGCCGCCCGGTCCTCGCCCTCCCGGGCCGCGCACGACGCGGTGGACTTCAGGAAATCGGCGGCCGCGGGTGTTAACGTGGCGCGTGAGGCTCCGCGCGAGAGGCGGGGCCTCGATTTCGTTCGGAGGGCGATCCGGCCGGAGATCCGGCGAAACGACGCCTTTCGGAGGCTGGGCGGGCGCCGGACGGTGCGCGCCCGTGGCGTGTCGGCGGCCTTCGCGCCCGTCGCCCCGCCCGCACCGAGAGCAAGGAGCGAACGGCTCGTGAGCGCCCATCCCATTCTCGATCTCGTCCAGGACCATGAAGTCAAGCAGGCCAAGGGCTTTCGAGCGGCCGCCGAGCGGATCACGGGCGCCTCGCTCGAGGCCGCCTATCAGCAGGAGGTGGCCGCGGCGCCGAAGCGCGGCGAGCAGGGACTGGGCTTCCTCGGGATCCGCAGCGGACGGAAGCCGAAGAATCGACAGCACGGCAAGGACGAGCGCCACCTCGCGATGGCCCTCGCCCGCGCGGCGAAGGACGGCGGGCTGACCGCGCCCAACCGGCCGCTCGAGCTGCCCACCGGCGAGTCGCTCACGATCGTCGACTCGGACGTCCCGATCCGCACCGCGGCGCCGGATGCCGCCCGCGGCGCGGCGGATCCCAACGCCGGCATCGAGGACGTGCCCCTGCTCACCGTCGTCGGCGAGGACCGACCCGCGGTCATGGTGTTGAAATTCGTCGAGGCGGATTCGAATCGCAGCGGGGCCAACGATACGCCGCTGCGGCTGCTGCTCCAGGGGCTGGCCCACGCCGCGGCGGTCGACGCCAATCGCGACGCGTTGCGCGCCGAGATCGCGAGCGCGACGGGCAAGACGACGGGCGAGGAGGCGCCGGCCATCATCGTCGCGGCCTCGCCGCGCTACTGGGAGCTCTGTCGCAAGCGCGAGGCGCAGAAGGGCGCGGCCTGGATCCGCGAGCTCGAGCGCATCGCGCGCGAGGTCGCCGAGTCGATCGGCTGCGAGGTCTTCTTCGTCGGGCTCGCGACCCAGGGCACGCCGGGTTGGAGCTACGACGACGAAGGGGCCGTGCTCGACGCGCCGATCACGCTCTCCAAGGCGTGGGAGGGGAGCGCCGGCAAGCTCAAGGCGAAGCCGAAGACCACGAAGAAGTCCGAGCCGGTCTCCACGATCGTCGAGGGCGATCCGTCGCGGCCGGTGCGCGGCTACTCGATCCGCGACAGCTACGAGGTCGCCGATCGGATCACGCATCCGACCCTGGGCGAGGGCGTCGTGCAGGAGCTCACGGGCCGGGACAAGATCGTCGTTCTCTTCGGTGGCGAGAAGAAGCTCCTGATTCACGGTCGCGTCTGAAGCGCCGTCGCGGCGCGGCGCATCGCGCATCGGAGCGCGCGACCGTTCTCCTCCACCGAGTCCCCCTCACGCCAGGAATCCGCATGCCGACCTCGACCGCCTCGAGCCCGCCCCGTTCCGTCTCCGCCCCGACGTCGAATCCGACCGCGCGCTTCCAGCGCTTCGTGGGGACCTCGGGCTACATCGCGTCGCCCGCGTTGGTGGACGCCGTCAACTGCGCGCTCGCCCTCGAGCGCCCGCTGCTCGTCAAGGGCGAGCCGGGGACGGGCAAGACGCTGCTCGCGCGCCACGTCGCCGAGGGACTCGGCCTGCCGCTCGACAGCTGGCACATCAAGTCGACGTCGAAGGCCGTCGACGGGCTCTACGTCTACGACACGGTCCAGCGGCTCAATGACGCGCGCTTCGGCGACGGCGACGTGCGCGACATCCGCAGCTACATCCGCCTCGGTCCGCTCGGACGCGTCTTCTCGGCGGCGTCGCGGCAGGTCCTGCTGATCGACGAGATCGACAAGGCCGATCTCGAGTTCCCGAACGACATCCTGCGCGAGATCGACGAGATGCGCTTCACCGTGCTCGAGACCGGCGACGAGGTCGTCGCGACCGAGCGCCCGATGGTGATCATCACGTCGAACAACGAGAAGGAGCTGCCCGACGCCTTCCTGCGGCGCTGCGTGTTCCACTTCATCGACTTCCCGGACGTCGAGCAGATGCGGGCGATCGTCGCGGTCCACCATCCCGACGTCGAGGAGAAGCTGCTCGAGCAGGTGCTCCTCAAGTTCTACTGGCTGCGCGACCAGAAGGAGCTGCGCAAGCGTCCCTCGACCTCCGAGCTGATCGACTGGATCACCGCGCTCGTCCGCGCGGGCGTCGACCCGGCGACGCTCGAGGCGGGGCTGCCCTTCATGGGCGCGCTGCTCAAGAACGAGCAGGACACCCGCGCGATCGAGCGTTTCGTCGAGCGTGGCGGCAAGGCCCCGAAGAGCTGGAGCGAGGCGGCCGGCGCGAGGCTTTAGGCGACGTCCGGCGGGAGGCGGGGTGGTCTTTCTCGACTTCTTCTACGCGCTGCGCGAGGCGGGCCTCAAGGTCACGCTGCAGGAGTGGCGCATGCTGCTCACCTGCCTCGAGAAGGGTCTCCACGACTCGAGCGTCCGCGGCTTCTACCACGTCGCGCGGGCCTGTCTCGTCAAGAGCGAAGCCGACTTCGACACGTTCAACGGCGTCTTCGCCGCGTACTTCAAGGACGTCGAGGGCGCGATCGAGCTGCCGCCCGAGCTGCTCGCGTGGCTCGCCGAGCCGAAGCCGATGGCCGAGCTCACGGAGGAGATGAAGGCCGCGCTCGAGCATCTCGACATCGACGAGCTGATGCGCCGCTTCCAGCAGACGCTCGCCGAGCAGAAGGAGCGCCACGACGGCGGCTCGCGCTGGGTCGGGACCGGCGGCCGCTCCCCCTTCGGCCATGGCGGCCACCATCCGACCGGCATCCGCGTCGGCGGTGCGGGCGGCGGCGGCATGGCGATGAAGGTCCTCGAGGATCGCCGCTTCCGCGACTACCGGACCGACGTCACGCTCGACGTCCGCAACGTCAAGCTCGCGCTCCGCCGGCTGCGCCAGCTGACGCGGACCGACGGCCCGGTCGAGCTCGACGTCGACGAGACCGTCGATCGGACCTGTCGCGAAGCGGGCGAGATCGAGCTGGTCTTCCGCCCGAGGCGGAAGAACGACGTGCGGCTCCTGCTCCTGATGGACGTCGGCGGGACGATGGATCCCTACTACGAGCCGGTCAGCCGGCTGCTCTCGGCGCTCCACGAGGAGCGGGGGCTGCGCGACTTCAAGGCCTTCTACTTCCACAACTGCGTCTACGAGCGGGTCTTCGAGACCGGCGAGTTGATGCGCAAGCAGTCGATGCTGACGGCCGACCTGATGCGGACCTACGGCGAGCGCTGGAAGCTGATGATCGTCGGCGACGCGTCGATGCATCCCTCGGAGCTGACGGCGCCGCGGGGCAACATCAACCCGCGCATGGAGACGGAGGGCTCGGGTCTGCTCTGGCTCGGTCGCCTCGAGCGCCATTTCGGCCGCGCCGTCTGGCTCAACCCCGAGATGCCCGAGCCCTGGCTGATGGCGGGCACCGTGCGGACCATCGCGTCGCTCTTCCCGATGTATCCGCTCACGATCGACGGCATCGAGCGGGCGGTGAAGTCGCTGGTCGGTGCGCGAGCCGAGACGGCCCACGCCGTGCTGGCGGCGGGCGGTGGGGCGATGTAGACAGACGGCATGGCCGATCCGTCGTCCCGCCCGTCCGCTGCGCGCCGCGTCGGGATCCTGTGTCCCGCCGGCGCGGACGACGTCCTTCCGTCCGACTACGCCCGCAAGGCCGAGTCGCTCGGCTTCGAGTCGATCTGGGTCGGCGAGCATCCCGCCGTGCCCGTCCGGATCGAGCGCGACTACGTCCAGCTGGTGGACGGCCACCTGCCGTACTTCTACACGAACCTGGCCGACCCCTGGATGACGCTCGCCCACGCCGCAGGGGCGACCTCCCGGATCCGCCTCGGGACCTGCGTCGGCCTGATCCCGCTCCGCCACCCGCTGCTGCTCGCGAAGATCCTGGCGACGCTCGACCGCCAATCGCGCGGGCGCCTCGTGGTCGGCGCGGGGGCAGGCTGGCTCATCGAGGAGATGGAGCTCTTCGGCGTCGAGTTCGCGACGCGGTTCGAGCGGCTGGAAGAGATGGTCGTCGCGATGCGCCGGATCTGGACGGAGGACGTCGTCGAGTTCCACGGCAAGCACGTCGCGTTCCCCCCGCTGCATTGCCGCTACCCCGCCTGGCAGCGCCCGATCCCGGTCCTCTGCGGCGTCCATGGCGAGCGCGGCATGCGGATGGCGGCGCGCTGGGCGGACGGCTGGATTCCGATCGCGACCGATCCGGAGGCATTCGCGCGGAGCGTGAAGCGGCTGCATGCGCTCTGCGAGGAGAACGGGCGCGACCCCGGATCGATGGACGTCTCCGTCATGGCCGCCGTCGACGAGACGACGCCCGCGCGCTTCGTCGACGGGCTCTTCGAGGCGGGCGCCTCGCGCGTCATCCTCGCGGTCGGGACCGTCACGACCGCGCGCACCGTCCGGGAGGGACCCGGCGACGCCCGACCGCTCGGCCCCGACCGCTACGCGGAGACGCTCGGGCAGGTCGCCGCGCGCTTCGTCTCGGACTAACGTCTCGAGGCCTGGCCCTTCATGCGATCCGGCGGACGTCCTCGAGGCGCCGTCGCGGAGGAAGTCGCCCGTGAGATCCAACGTGAGTCCGATCGATACCGAGAAGGCGTATCCCGAGCGAGAGGTCGAAGAGGCCTTCCAGCACTACTGGCGCCTCGGCGGCGCGGGCGAGCGCTGGGCCGAGTTCGCGCAGCTCTACACGCCCGATGCCGTCCTGATCGACCGCGTCATCGAGGGCGTGAAGAACGGCCGCGACGAGATCCGCGCCTATCTCGAGCGCGTCATGTTGAGCGAGATGCCCGCGCTCTACACCGTCTACGACTGGCATACGATCGAAGGCAACACGGTCACGAACGGCATGATCAACCGCTTCGACAACCCCGATCCGAACGGCGCGCCCCTCGACTTCCACGGCGTCACCGTCCAGATCTATGCCGGTGACGGTCTCTGGTCCTGGCAGGAGGACTACTACTCCTGGATCGGGATGCAGAACGTTCGCAGCGAGTACGAGCGGCTCTGCAAGCTCCACGACCCGGACCATCCCAAGCGCCGCACCCGCAACCACTGGCCGAAATCGCCGGCCTGGGCGATCGGGCAGAAGAAGCATCCGCTGGGGATCTGAGCGGCGGGCACGCCGGAGCACGCCATGTCCGAGAAACGCCTTCCCATCGCCCTGGTCGCCGCGGAGGTCCCGCCGCGCGCGGTCAAGTCGAACTACCCCGAGCCCTTCGCGTCGCTCATGCAGGGGCGCGAAAAGCGGTCGCTCGGGGACGCCTTCGGGCTCGTGAACTTCGGCGTCAATCGGACGCGGCTCGCTCCGGGCGGTCGCTCCGCCCTGCGGCATCGACATACGAAGCAGGACGAGCTCGTCTACGTGCTCGAGGGCCGGCCGACGCTCGTGACCGACGCGGGGCGAACGTCGCTCGCGCCGGGGATGTGCGCCGGATTCCGGGCCGGCGAGTCCGACGCCCACCACCTGATCAACGAGACGGACGAGGACGTGGTCTACCTCGAGATCGGCGACCGGGCTGCGGGCGACGCGGCCTCCTATCCGGACGACGACCTCGCCGCGGAGATGCTCGAGCCGGGGCGCTGGCGCTTCGTCCACAAGGACGGGACGCCCTACTGAGGCGGGACCGCGAGCCGCGCCGCTTCGCGAACGCGATCGTCGCGCCTAACGTCGTCGACTCGCCAGGCCCGCGAGCCCCGCGAAGAGCAGGAGCGCCGTGCCCGGCTCGGGAACGATCCGGGGCGGGGTCTGGCCGAAGCGGACGTTGTCGAGGCCGACGTCGTCCTGAGCGCCGGCGGGCAGGTTCGACAGGTCGATCCGGATCAGGAGCTCGACGGCTGACAGCGGCGTCCCGAAGAGGATGCGCGTATGCCCGGGCGCGGCGCTCGAGCCCGCGACGACGACGTCGCTCGCCGCGAAGAGCTCGGTCGGCCCGTCCAGCACGCTGACGCCGGCGATGGTCGTCGAGAGGGCGCCGAAGTGGGCGAGGTCGAAGTCGTAGAGATCGACCTCGAACCCGGGCGCTGCGGTCAGGCGCACGAAGAGGAGGGGGGCGCCCGCGGTGCCGGGTCCTTCGGTGAAGACCACGTTCTCGAGGTCGCCGTAGCCCTGGTTCCAGAGCCGCACGCCGGGGTCGTTCGGGGAGGCGAGGGAGGAGGTGATGTCGACCGTGACGTCGGGGGTGAAGCCTTCGCCGGCCTCGCCGTAGGAATACGCGCCACCGGGCACGGCCATCGCGGCGCCGGTCACGTTGTCGCCGTAGCCGATCGGGTCATCGCCGCCGCTCTCCGTCGGGACGACCTCGTTGCCGCGCAGGGTCTGGTCGAAGACGAGGATCGTCGCCTCGGCGGGCGTCGACGCGACGACGCCGGCGAGCAGAAGGGCGGTGATCAGGAGCGCACCGGCGACGGAACCGGCGAACGGGCCGGCCTTCGGGCCGGTCGCCGCCGCGATCCCGAGGGCGCGCAGGCGGGCGTTGGCGCGGGCGGGGCGACCCTCGGCCGGGGCGGGGCAAAGGGGCGTCCGGGCGGGGGCCGCATCGGCGGGACGGGGCGGGGCGGTCGGCCGGGCGGTCATGGGGAGGGGCGGCATCGGCGGGACTCCTGATGGGATGGGTGGCGGGGGGCGCAGCGTTGTGGCGGGCGTTGCGCACGCCGGGCGGTCCCGCGTGGGGCTGCGTGGCGCGGAGCCTGAAGGGGAGCGGACGGGTGCCGAAGCGTGCCGAAGCGTTGTGCGCCGCCTGCCGCCCAATCGGACAGGGGCGGGGCAGGTCGGCCGGGGGAGGGCGTCGCGGACGGGCCTGAGCCGGCCCGCGCACGGCCGGGGGAGCGCCGCCGCTCGGCACGCCTCTTGCTCCGTTCGCTCGCATGGCCGCTCCCGCGATCGACGCCTTCGACGAGATGCAGGACGAGGTCGGCATCCGCGCCGCCTATCGAGGCGTCTACGACTGGCTGGCGAAGACGCCGCCGGAGTCGCTCGAGCGCCTCGCGCGGGAGGCCGAGCTGCTCTTCCGGCGGCTCGGCATCACCTTCGCGGTCTACGGCGAGGGCGGCGATCCCGATCGCCTGATCCCCTTCGACGTCGTACCGCGGGTCATCGCGGCGGCCGAGTGGCGCGGGCTCGTGGTCGGGCTCGAGCAGCGGGTGCGCGCGCTCAACGCGTTCCTGGCGGACGTGTACGGCGGGCGGGAGATCCTGCGCGCCGGCGTGATCCCCGAGTCGATCCTGCGCGACCATCCGAGCTACTGCGAGGCGGCGGTCGGCATCGTGCCGCCGGGCGGGATCCATACCCACATCTCCGGCATCGACGTCGTCCGCGTCGGTCCGGCCGACTTCTACGTCCTCGAGGACAACTGCCGTACCCCCTCCGGCGTCTCGTACATGCTCGAGAACCGCGAGGCGATGCTCCGCCTCATGCCGGGCCTCTTCGAGACCCACCCCATCGCGCCCGTCTCGCGCTACCCCGAAGAGCTCTTCGAGACGCTGCGCTCGGTCGCGCCCGCTGGCGTCGCCGATCCGACCGTCGTGGTGCTGACGCCCGGCCCCTTCAACAGCGCCTACTACGAGCACGCCTTCCTCGCCGACGAGATGGGCGTCGAGCTCGTCGAGGCGCCGGATCTCTACGTCGACGCGGACTGCCTCATGATGCGGACCACGCGCGGTCCGCGACGCGTCGACGTGGTCTACCGCCGCGTCGACGACGAGTTCCTCGACCCCGACGTGTTCCGCCCCGACAGCGTGCTCGGGGTGCGCGGCCTCTACGGCGTCTATCGCGCGGGGCGCGTCGCGTTGGCGAACGCGCTCGGCAACGGGATCGCCGACGACAAGGGCATCTATCCCTACGTGCCCGAGATGATCCGCTTCTACCTGGGGGAGGAGCCGCGGATCGGCAACGTGCCGACCTGGCGCTGTGCGGAGCCGGATTCGCTCGCCTACGTCCTCGACCATCTGCCCGAGCTCGTCGTCAAGGAGAGCCGCGGCTCCGGCGGCTACGGCATGTTGATCGGCCCGACCTCGACGAAGGCCCAGATCGAGGCGTTCGCGGCGCGGCTGCGCAGCCGGCCCGACGACTACATCGCGCAGCCGACGCTGGCGCTCTCGACCTGTCCGACCTTCGTCGAATCCGGCGTCGCGCCGCGCCACGTCGATCTTCGTCCCTTCGTCCTGATGGGGAGCCGGGAGGTGCGCATCGTCCCGGGCGGCCTGACGCGCGTGGCGCTGCGCGCGGGCTCGCTCGTCGTCAACTCGAGCCAGGGCGGCGGCACCAAGGACACCTGGGTCCTCGAGACCTGATCGGCCATGCTCTCCCGAACCGCGGACAGCCTCTTCTGGCTCGCGCGCTACGTGGAGCGCGCGGAGAACGTCGCCCGGATCCTCTCCGCGGGCCATCGCATGGCGAGCCTCGCCGGCGAGACGGGTCGCGTCAGCAACGAGTGGCAGTCGACCCTGATCGCGGCCGGCTGCGAGCCCGCCTACCGCGACATCTACGGCGAGATCGCGTCCGACAGCGCGATCGACTTCCTCGTGCGCGACCCGCGCAACCCCTCTTCGATCGTCTCGTGCTTCGAACGCGCGCGCCGAAACGCGCGCCAGGTGCGGACGGCGCTGACCGTCGACATGTGGGAGACGCTGAACGAATCGTGGCTCGAGCTCTCGAAGTTCGAGCTCGCGAAGCTCTCGCCCGACGCCATGCTGCGCTTCCTCGAATGGGTGAAGCAGCGCTCGCTCCTCTTCGGCGGCGCCTGCGCGAACACGATGCTGCGCAACGACGCCTTCTGGTTCGTCGAGGTCGGGACCTACCTCGAGCGCGCCGACAACAGCGCGCGCATCCTCGACGTCAAGTACCACGTGCTGCTGCCCCAGGGCGAAGGGGTCGGCGGCGCCGTCGACTACGCCCAGTGGGAGTCGATCCTGCGCGCCTTCTCCGCCGCTCGCGCCTACCACTGGCTCTACCACGAGCGCATCACCCCCTGGCACGTCGCCGAGCTGCTGATGCTCCGCCCCGAGATGCCGCGCTCGCTGCTGCACTGCATGACTCAGGTCAGCCGCGCCCTCGACGAGCTCGCCACGCACTACGGTCGCCGCTGCGAATGCCACCGCCTGGCCGGCGAGCTCCATGCGCGGCTGCGCTTCGCGCGGGTCGAGGCGGTCTTCCAGGAGGGCCTCCACGCGTTCCTGACGCGCTTCGTCGACGACGGCGTCCGACTGGGACGGACGATCAGCGAGTGCTATCTGGGCCACGACTGATCGCCGAGGGCCGGTGGCCCGGTCGACGGGGGCGGGAATCCGATGACGTATTGCGTGGCGCTCAACCTGCGCGACGGGCTCGTGATGCTCGCCGACACGCGGACCAACGCGGGGGCGGACAACGTCCATACCTTCCGCAAGCTCCACGTCGTCGAGGTCCCGGGCGACCGCGTGCTGGCGATCATGACGGCGGGCAACCTCGCGGTCAGCCAGGCGGTGTTGAACCTGATCGAGGAGGGGCTCGATACCGAGCGCGGGCGCGAGACGCTGCGGACCGTACCGAACATGTGGCGGGCGGCGGAGCTGATCGGGGAGGCGGTGCGCCGGGTCTACCGGACCGACGGGCCCGCGATGCAGGCCCAGAACATCGCCTTCGACGTCTCGTTCCTGCTCGGCGGGCAGATCATCGGGGGGCCGATGCGGCTCTTCGAGGTCTATGCCGCGGGCAACTTCATCGAGGCGGGGCCCGAGATGCCCTTCTTCCAGCTCGGCGAACACAAATACGGCAAACCCATCCTCGACCGCGCGCTTTCCTGGGAGACGCCGCTCGAGGACGGCGTCAAGCTCGTGCTCATCTCCATGGACTCGACGCTCCGCAGCAATCTGACGGTCGGCCTGCCGATCGATCTGCTGGTCGTGCGAAACGGCGCGCTGCGCGTCGAGCGCGAGCACCGCATCACCGAGGACGATCCCTACTTCCGCATGATCCGCGAGCGCTGGTCCTCCGCCCTGCGCGAGGCGTACCAGGGCATCCCGCGGCCGGAGTGGCAGTAGCCGCCGGCGCGGCGGCGCCCGGGCGATCCCGGCCTCGGCTTCGACCCGGGTCTCGATCTCGATCTCGATTTCGATCTCGATCTCGATCGCAAGCTCGGTCTCGCCGGATCGTCCGGGTTCCCAGGCCGCCGTCGCCGCGACCGGCGGGGGTGAGCGCGGCGCCCATTCCGTTAGCATGCGCCCTTCGCTGGGAGGAGGCGTCATGCACCATACCGATCGCCGGCTCGAAGCCCCGCCGTGGCTCGTTCCGATCGTGCTGCTCGCGCTGCTGGTCCCGTCGGCCTGCGCCCACTCGGGCAGCGCGGCGGGCGACGCGAACGGCGCCCCGGACGGCGGCGCGAGCCCGTCGTCGTTGACGTCGCGGGAAGCGCAGGATCAGGATGCAGCGGGCGCCGCGGCGATCGAGACGGCACGAATCGATCCGCCCGCCGATCCGACGGTCGCGCTCGCACGGCTGGTCGCGATCCAGGAGATCGAGCAGCTGAAGGCGCGCTTCATGCGCTGCGTCGACACGAAGGATCTCGTCTGCCTGCGCGACGAGGTCTTCGCGCCCGGGGCGGAGATCCGCTTCATCGGAAGCGACTACGAGTTCGCCGCCTCCGGCTGGACCGCGATCGAGAAGCTCTACCAGGACGGCTTCTCCGCGCAGAAGTTCGGCATGCACCACGCGCACACGCCGGAGATCACCGTCGACGGCCAGACGGCGCGGGGCAAGTGGTACCTCCACGACGTCTTCGTGAATCTCGAGGAGGGCTGGACGCTGCAGGGCAGCGCCCTCTACGACGACACCTACGCGAAGATCGACGGGCGTTGGCGGATCATGTACAGCACGTACCGACGTCTCTGGGAGGAGACGACGCCGCGCGATCCGCGCACGCGGCTCGGGTCGAAGCCGATCGCCGATTGAGAACCGCGGTCGTCGTCGCGCGGCGACCGAAGCGATCGGACGAAGGGAGGAGATCATGACGGCGGACGCGTTCGTGCTCGTACACGGCGGCTTCCACGACAGCCGCTGCTGGGAGCGCCTGATCCCGCTGCTCGCGCGACCGGCGCGCGCGGTCGATCTGCCGGGGCGGGGGACGCGGCCGGCCGAACGGATGGAGGACGTGACGCTCGAGGCTTGCGTACGCGCCGTGATCGAGGACATCGAGCGGGCGGGGTTCGCGCGCGTCGTGCTCGTCGGCCATTCGATGGGGGGCGGGACGGTGCCCGTGGTGGCGGCCCGCATTCCCGAGCGGATCGCGCATCTCGTCCTGCTCTCGACGCTGGTCGCGCCCGAAGGCGGATCGCTCGTCGACGGATTCCTGCCCGAGACCCGCGAGGCCGCGATCCGGCGGCTCGGGACCGGCGACGACGCCCGCATCGAGCTCTCGGAGGCACACCATCGCGAGCTCCTCTGCAACGACATGCGCGAGGAGGACGTCGCCTGGTGCCTCGCGCGCGTCGGTCCCGACTCGCGTCGGCTCTTCACGGACCGCGCCTCCCGCGCGGGCCTTCCGGACGCGCTGCCCCGGACCTACATCCGCCTCGCGCGCGACCGCTCGGTCGAGCCGGCGCAGCAGGCCCATGCGATCTCGCTCCTGCCGGGGCTCGCGTTGCGCGACATCGACGCGCCGCACCAGGCGATGGTCACCCACCCGCGCGAGGTCGCCGCGATCCTGAACGAGATCGCCGAAGCATGATCCGACCGCTCCTCGTTTCGATCGCCGCGCTCCTGCTCGCGGGCGGCTGCCGCGGCGGGCTCGGCCCGCAGAGCGTCCGACTGACGCGCACGGACTACAACGTCGCCGCGCAGGAGACGGGCGCCCAGGAGCTCCTGCTCAATCTCGTGCGCCTGCGCTACCGCGACACGCCCTACTTCCTGCAGATCGCCTCGCTCTCGACCAACATGCGCGCGGCGGTCGGAATCGGCGGCGAGGGAACCTTTCTGACGCCCGGGGCCGACGCGGGCAAGCTGCTCGGCACGCTCGCGATCGAGGAGTCGCCGACGGTGACCTACACCCCGGTCGTCGGCGAGCGCTTCGTCAAGGAGATGCTCGAGCCGGTCGAGCCGGAGATCCTGCTGCTCCTCTCCCATGCCGGCTGGTCGATCGATCGCTTCTTCCGACTGCTCGTCCAGGAGGTCAACGGCATTCCGAACGCGCCCTCCGCCTCCGGACCGACGCCCGATCGCGCGCCGATCTACCAGGAATTCCTGCGCGTGAGCGAGCTGCTGCGCATCCTGCAGATGCGACGCGAGCTCGCGTTGATCCAGGGGACGATGGAGGACGAACGCGGCGGCGTCTGGCTCCGCTTCACGCCGGAGGGGCTCGCGAGCGACGAGTACCGCGAGCTCGCCGCTCGCCTCGGCCTCGAACCCGGCCGGCAGCTCTTCGAGCTGGTGGCGAGCGTCGGGCCGCGCTCGCCCGGGCGCATCCAGGTCGTGCTGCGCTCCGTCCTCTCCGCGCTCTTCTACGCATCCCACGGCATCGCCGTGCCGGAGGAGGACCGCGCGGCCGGCCGCGTCACGACGACCCTCGACGCTTCGGGCGCGCCCTTCGACTGGGGCCGACTGACGGGATCGCTCCTGCGCGTGCGCGCCGGCCGACCGGACGAGCGGCCCTACGTCTCGGTCCGGTACCGCGACCGGACCTTCTTCATCGACGATGCCGATCGGGATTCGAAGTCGACCTTCGCGATGATCCACCTCGTGCTCGCCCTGAAGGCGGGCAACGTCCCGACGAGCGGTCCCGTCCTGACCCTGCCCGTGATGCGTTAGGCTCGGGGCTCCGATCGCCGCCCGGCCGGGAGACCCATGCACGACGCGCACGCGTTCCTGACGGCACTCGCGGTCGTGCTCGGGGTGGCGGGCGCGACGACCGTGGTCTGCCAGCGCCTGCATCAGCCCGTCGTGATCGGCTACGTGCTGGCCGGCCTGCTCGTCGGCCCCCACGTCCCGTCGGGCCTGGTCGCCGACGCGGGCGTCGTCCAGTCCCTCTCCGAGCTCGGCGTGATCCTGCTGATGTTCTCGCTCGGGCTCGAGTTCCACATCTCCCGCATCGCCCGGATCGGCGCCACGGCCGGGTTGACCTCGCTGATCGAATGCAGCGCGATGTTCTTCCTCGGCTTCACCGTCGCCGAGCTGCTCGGCTGGTCGCCGCGCGAGAGCCTGTTCGCGGGCGCGGTCGTCACGATCTCGAGCACGACCGTGATCGTGAAGGCCTTCGAGGAGCATCCCGTCCGGCCGGCGCTGCGCGAGCGCGTCTTCGGCATCCTGATCTTCGAGGATCTGATCGCGATCGGCCTGTTGGCGCTGCTGCCCGCCGCCGCGGCGAGCGGACTCGAGTGGCAGGGGGTCCTCGCGCTGGTCGGCCGACTCGGCGCCACGCTCGCCGTGCTCTTCGTCGCGGGCCTGCTCGTGGTGCCGCGCGCGATCCGCTCGGTGACCCGGATCGGGCGACCCGAGACCACGCTGGTCGCGAGCCTCGGCCTCTGCTTCGCGGGGGCGCTCGGCGCGCAGGCGCTCGGCTACTCCGTCGCGCTCGGGGCATTCGTCGCCGGGGCGCTCGTCGCGGAGTCGGGGGAGGCGGGGAAGATCGAGGCGCTGGTGCAGCCCGTGCGCGACCTGTTCGCGGCGATCTTCTTCGTTTCGGTCGGCATGCTGATCGATCCGTCGCTGGTGGCGGAGAACGCCGGTGCGATCGTCGCGCTCGCCCTCGTGGTCGTCGCGGGGAAGCTCGCGACCGTCGCCTCGGGTGTCTTCCTGACCGGGGGCGGGACGCGCACGGCGATCGAGACGGGCATGAGCCTCGCCCAGATCGGCGAGTTCTCCTTCATCATCGCGAGCCTCGGTCAGGCGATCGGCGCCACGGGCTCCTTCCTCTATCCCGTCGCGGTAGCGGTCTCCGTCCTGACCATGACGACGACGCCCTTCCTGATCCGCGCGGCGCCGCGGGTCGCCGCCGGCGCGGACGCGAAGCTCCCGCATCGCGTGCAGACCCTCGCCGTGTTGTACGGCAGTTGGATCGATCGCATCCGCGGTGCGGCCGGGGATCGTTCGGTCGCGCGGCCGATCCGACGTCTCCTGAGCCTTCTCGCCCTCGACGCGCTCCTGCTCGCGGCGGTCGCGATCGGGGTCTCGCTGCGCGGTGCGTCGCTCGCGGCGCGACTCGTCGGGCTCGCGGGCCTCGACGAGCGGATCGCACGGGCGATCGTCGGCGCAGGGGCGCTCGCGCTCGCGCTCCCGCTCGTCTTCGGCATCGTCCGCGTGTCGCGTCGGGTCGGCGTCGAGCTCGCGCGCCACGCCCTGCCGGACGCCCGCTCCGGCGCGCTCGACCTCTCCCTCGCTCCGCGCCGTGCGCTGGTCGTCACGCTCCAGCTCGGCACGATCCTGATGGTCGAGCTGCCCCTGCTCGCGCTCGTCGCGCCCTTCATCTCGGCGAAGCTCGGCATCGGGCTGCTCTTCCTCTCGACCCTCGCGCTCGCCCTCGCGCTCTGGCGCCGCGCCTCGGACCTCCAGGGCCACGTCCGGGCCGGGGCCGGCGCGCTGATCGAGGCGCTGGCGTCGCAGCGCCGGTCGATCCGTCCGCCGCCCGAGGAGGTGACGCGCGCCGTCGAAGGGCTCGCCGCGGGCCTCGGCGAGCCCGAGGCCTTCCTCGTCGAGGCGGACGGCGCGGCCTGCTCGCGTACGCTCTCGGAGCTCAACCTGCGCGGTCGGACCGGCGCCACGGTCCTGGCGATCACGCGCGCCGGCCGCACGATCGTCTATCCCGGTGCCCACGAGCGGCTCGAGGTCGACGATCTGCTGGCGCTCGCGGGCTCGCACGACGCCGTCGCCGCCGCGAAGACGTTGCTCGCCCGGGGCGATCTCGCGGAGGACGCAGACGCCGACGGCGCCTGATCCAAGGGACTCGGCGGCGCCGGGCGCTTCGCGCCGACGTTCGCGACGCGGCGGGGCGGAGTCGCGGCCGCGTGCGCGGGCGGCGCTGCATCGCGCCATCCGGCCGTGTCGCCTCGGTTGTTGGTTCGACGGCGTCGATGTAGCGTTGCGCGATGCAGATGCGGGGATGGGTTAGTCGGGCGGTCCATGCGGTGGCCGTCGCATTGGCCTGGGCCGCGCTCGCCTTTCCCGCGGCGGCGCAAACGCCGGTCGCGGCCGCTCCGCCCTCCGGGCCTCGGCCGCCCCCGCCGACGGAGCCGAAGCGCACGCTGGTCGCCGCCCCCGTCCCGGCCGTCGCCGCGGCCATCCCTGCGGCGTCCGAGATCGCTGCGATCCCCGGGACCCCTGCGTCCGCGCCCGCCACGGTGGCCCCGGTCCCCGCCCTGGCCGCCGAGGGCGATCCGATCGATCCGCCGGACGGCCGGGGCGCCGCCGCGGCGCCGGTCGAGACGGTCGCCGAGCGGGCGGCGCAGATCCATGCGCTGATCGCCGGCGATCTCGACGTCGCGATCGATCCGCGTGTCCTCTTCGACGTGTCGCTCGCGGACGAGTCGGCGATCGCCGTCGAGCGCGCGCGACTGTCCATCGTGATCGACGCGGCTGACGCCCTCGCGTCCGCGGATGCGGCACGCGTTGCGGAGACGTCGAAGACGGCGGACGGGTCGAAGACCGGGGCGGCGCGGTCCGCTGCGAGCCGGAAGACCCCCGCCGCGAAGCCGGCTGGAAAACCCGCGGCCCGGACGGATGCGAAGGCGGGCGGTCTCGAAGTCGTCGAGGCGGAGCTGCGACGCGAGCTCGACGGACTGGATCCGGCGGCGTGGCAAAGGCGACTCGCGCTCGACCGCGCACGGCTCGCGTTCTACGTCCTCCCGGCCGAGCGGCGGCAGGCCCTGCTCGACGCGCATGCGGTCCGCCAGGAAGCCGCGATGCCGCGCGAGAGCGAGGAAGAGCGACGGGCGCGTGAGGCGGAGGAGGAGCGGCTCCGGGCGCTCGAGGCCGCGCGGCTCGCGCGCAGCGAGGGGGAGCGGCTCGTCCGGGAGGAGGACGCCCGGCTGATCGCGCTCGGCGAGTCGCTCGACCGGGTGCAGGCGGGCTTCGAGAAGTCGCGCGTCGAGCTGGTCGAGCATCGCGACGTCGTGCTCGGCTGGCAGCGTCGCGTGCGCGAGGCGCAAGCCGGACCGGTCGAGGTCGCCGACGAGACCTACGACGCGTTGCGCGTCGCCTTGCGACAGGCGCGGGACGCACTCGCGAGCGCGCTCGACGCGCTTCGGAGCGACGAGACGGCCGTGCCCGCCCTCGGCGAGGACGCGCTGCGCGACGTGCCTTCGGACGTGCCGAGCGCCTCGGTGCGCGAGCGGCGCGTCGCGCTCGCGGCGCAGATCGTCCTGGCTCGGGAGCAGGAGCAGGCGCTGCGCGAGGAGCGAGCGCGGATGCTCGAGGAGGAGGTCAGTCTCCTCAATCAGGATCGGCTCGCGCTGCTGAACGACCTCTCGTCGGACAAGCACGACGCGATCGTCGGATTCACGGCGGCGGGCTTCGACCAGGCGCGCGCGGAGGCGCGCCACCTCGCGCTGATCGTGCGATTCCGCGACTTCGCCGTGCGGCATTGGCTCGCCTCGCTGCGCGACGGCGGCGCGCGAGCGCAGACGGTCTGGGGTACCGCGGCGATCCTCGTTCCCTGGACGATCTTCGCCGCGATCTTCCTCTCGTTGCGCCGGCGGACGCCGTCGCTCGTGCGTTCCGTCGAGCTGCGCTTCGAGCAGGTCGATCGCGCCCAGCGTCGAACGCTCCCGAGCTTGCCGACCCGCGCGATGCGGGTTTTCGCGCGCATCCACCGGCCGATCGAGTGGATCGCGTTCCTCGCGGGCACGCTCGCGCTGCTGCCGGGCGAGCTGCTCGGGCTCCTCGAGGTCCAGCTGCTGGCTTCGATCGCGGTCTGGGTCCTCGGCGGCCGCCTCGTGGTCGGCACGATCGACGCGCTGGCGGCGGTCTCCGGCTCGCGTTCGATCTACGAGGACGTCGGCGCCGCCGAGCTGCGCCTGCGCTCGTTGCGGCTGGTCGGTCGGACGATCGTCGTCCTCGCATTGATCCTGATCGTCAGCGATCGTCTGGTCGGCGAAGGGACGATCTACAGCTGGGTGCTCTCGGTCTGCTGGTTCGCGGCGATTCCCGTCTTCCTGGTGCTGGTGCGATGGTGGCGGGGCACGGTCTTCGCGCGCATCGACCGCGTGCGGCGCAAGTCGACGCTCGAGGCCTGGGTGCTCGCGAATCGCGAGGGCTGGAAGAGCTTCCTCGCGGCGATGGTCGGCGCGGTCCATCTCTTCGCCACCGGCGCCGTCAAGCTCGTTCGACGTTGGATGTCGGGCTTCGAGGTCGCGCGACGGATCCACGCCTATCTCTTCCAGCGCGAGATCGAGCGCCTCGAAGAGGATCGCAAGACGGTGCGCTTCCAGGCGCTCGCGCCGGAGGTCCTCGAAGCGCTCCACCCGGAGCGGTCCGCCGAGCGCTGGCTGCCGTGTCCCGCCGACGAGCTCGTGCGCACGCTCTCGGCCCGGGTCGAAGGGGGGCGGGGCGGTCTCGTCGCGATCGTCGGTCCGAAGGGCATGGGCAAGTCGTCGCTGCTGCGCGCGCTGCACGAGCGTCATGAAGGCTCGGTCCTCGTGACCTGTCGCCAGCAGACGACCCTCGAAGAGATCCGGTCGGCCGTCGCGTGCGAGCCGGACGGAGCGCCGCGGCTGATCCTGCTCGACGACGTGCAGGCGCTCGTTCGTCTCGTCATCGGCGGGATGCGCGCATTCGACGCGCTCGGCGTGTTCGCGCGCGATCGCTGCGCGAAGACGCTCTGGGTCTACGGCGTCGATTCGTCGATCGCGCCCTACCTCGAGCGGTGGCGCGACGCGCGACCGCTCTTCGACGAGATCCATCGCCTCGAGCCCTGGAGCGAGGTCGAGATCGGCGTGTTGCTGCGGGATCGCTGTCGCAGCGCCGAGATCTCGCCGATCTTCGACGACCTGCTCGAGCGCATGCCGATCGGCGCCGACGAGCTCGACCGCTACGACGCGCTCAAGGCCAAGCAGGCCGGCTACGAGCGCATGCTCTGGGACCATGCGAGCGGCAATCCCGGCATCGCGCTCGAGGTCTGGCGCTCCTCCCTCGCGCGGGACGCCGCGGGCGTCGTGCACGTCCGTCCGCTGCAGGTCCCCGACGCCACCCCCCTCGACGGCCTGCCCGACACCGCGCTCTTCGTCCTGCGCGCCGTCCTCCAGTCGATGCCGGCCGCGGTCGAAGACGTCGCCGAGGCGACGCGCCTCTCGCGCGCGGAGGTGCTCGACCTGATCCGGTTCGGACAGACGCGCGGCGTCTTCGCGGAGGAGCAGGGGCGCTTCCGGATCAGCTGGAGCTGGCTCCGGCCGGTGCTCCGGATCCTCGAGCGCCGCGGATTGATGGTGGCGCGATGAGGCGACGGCTTCCGACGAGCGTCGGATCGGGGAGGAGCCGGTCCGCGCGGGCCGCGACGGCGCTCGCCGTGCTCGCGAGCGCGTCGAGCGCCTCGGCCCAGGAGGCGCCCGACCTCGGGCAGATCGCGCAGCTGATCCGATGGGGCGGCGTCACGGTCTCGATCCCCGTGATCTTCCTCGCCTACTTTGCGATCCGGCTCGTCGAGGGCTTCGGCGAGCGCCTCGGCGGGCGCTTCTCGAGCAATCGTCCGACGATCCAGAAGGTCCAGACCTCGATCCGCTTCCTGATCTATCTCGTCACGCTCGTGATCGTCACGAGCCTGTCGATCCGGCTCGATTCGACCGCGCTGACGGTCATCGGCGGCGCGCTCGCGTTCGCCGTCGGCTTCGCCCTGCGCGATCTGGTCGCGTCGGTCATCGCGGGCGTCACGATCATGTTCGACCGACCCTTCCAGGTCGGCGATCGCGTGTCCTATGCGGGCTCGTACGGCGACATCCTGAAAATCGGCCTGCGCAGCGTCCGGATGAACACGCTCGACCACAACGTCATCACGATCCCCAACAATCGGATCTTCACCGACGTGCCGGCCAGCGGGAACTACGGCGTGCTCGAGATGCAGGTCCCGATGGACTTCTACATCGGGGTCGACCAGGACGAGCAGGCGGCGATCTCGATCGTCCGGGAGGCGTGTCTGACGAGCCCCTACGTGTTCCTCGAGCGGCCCGTGCCCGTCTTCGTCAAGCAGGCGATCGTCGAGGACTACGTCGCGATCCACATCAAGGTCCGCCCCTACGTCTTCGACTGCCGCTACGAGAAGCCGTTCGAGACGGACGTCCACCTGCGGGTCCTCGAGGCGTTCCGGGCGGCCGCGATCCGACCTCCGGCGGTCCTGCACCGCGGGGTCCCGGCCGACGCGACCCGGTCGGCGCAGGCGACGCCGGAGGGAGGTCCAGAGCGGTGAAGCGGCTCGAGCCGGGCGGTCCGCCGGGGAGCCTGCGACACGGCGCCTATCACGTCATCTTCGAGAGCGAGCCCGGATGGGGGCGCGTCTTCGACGTCGTCCTGATCGCCGCGATCCTCGCGAGCGTGCTGGCCGTCATGCTCGAGTCCGTGGCCGGCATCCGGCACGAGCACGCCGGTCTGCTGGTCGCCTGCGAGTGGATCTTCACGCTGCTCTTCTCGGTCGAATACGTCGCGCGGCTCTGGTGTCTGCGCGCGCCGCGCGTCTACGTCCTCTCCTTCTTCGGCGTGGTCGACCTGCTCTCGGTCCTGCCGGCCTATCTGAGCCTGCTGCTGCCGGGCGGCCAGTTCCTGACCGTCGTCCGGATCCTGCGCGTCGTGCGGGTCTTCCGCGTGCTGAAGCTCGCGCGCTACATGAGCGAGGCGAACGTCCTGCTCTCGGCACTCCGCGCGTCCCGCTACAAGATCTCGGTCTTCGTCGTGACGGTCGTCAGCATCGTGGTCGTCGTCGGCTCGATGATGTACGTGATCGAGGGACCCGAGAACGGATTCACGAGCATCCCGAGCGGGATCTACTGGGCGATCGTGACGCTGACGACCGTCGGATTCGGCGACATCACGCCGCGTACGCCGCTCGGCCAGGCGCTCGCCTCGGTCGTGATGATCCTGGGCTACGGCATCATCGCCGTACCGACGGGGATCATCACGGCGGAGCTGACGGCGTCCGCGCGGGCCCAGGAAGCGACCGAGGCCGGCTGCGGCGGCTGCGGTCTCGGCGCGCACGAATCGGACGCACGCTTCTGCCGCCGCTGCGGGCAGGCGCTCCGCCGGCGTGCCGTCGCCCCGTCCGATTGACGGAGGCGGCTCAGACGGTCCGGTTCGGATCGTCCTCGCCCAGCCACTGGACCCGGTAGAGGTCCGTCCGCCGATCCGTCCAGGGTCGGACCGTCCCGTGATGCCGGTTGCGCTGGAGCAGCTCGGTATCGACGTCGTGGGTCAGCACGGTCTCGATGTTCGGCGTGCTCTCGGCCGCGATCGCGTCGCGGGCGAAGCCGACGTCGGAGGGCGTGAAGATGCCGCACTGGGAGTAGTGGATGTCCGCGTTCTCGACGGAGGGCAGGTTGCCCGCGCAGCCGGCGACCGCGACGTAGATCTGGTTCTCGATCGCGCGGGCCTGGGCGCAGCTGCGGACGCGCAGGTAGCCGAGGCGGTCGTTGGTGTTGAAGGGGACGAAGATCGTGTTGGCGCCCCGACCCGCTGCGATGCGGGCGAGCTCCGGGAACTCGATGTCGTAGCAGATGGCGATCGCGATCTTGCCGCGGTCGGTGTCCATGACGTTGATCGTCCGGCCCGGCTTGACGCCCCACCATTGTCGCTCGTTCGGTGTGACGTGGATCTTGTACTGCTTCTCGATCGTCCCGTCGCGCCGGAAGAGGAAGGCGATGTTGTAGAGATCGTCCTGCTCCTCGACGAAGGTCGAGCCCGCGATGACGTTGACGTTGTACTTGAGCGCGAGGTCGGAGAAGAGCTCGAGGTAGCGGGGCGTGAACTCGGCGAGCTTGCGGGCGGCCACGCCGGGCTGCTTCTCCTGGACCAGCGAGAGGAGCTGGGTCGTGAAGAGCTCCGGCAGCATGACGAAGTCCGAGTGGTAGTCGCCGGCGGTGTCGATGTAGAACTCGCACTGGCGGGCGAACTCCTCGAAGGAGTCGATCCGCCTCATCAGGTACTGGACGAGGCTGATCCGCTGGTTCCAGACCGAGCGCAGCTTGCGGCCGGACTGGGGCCGGTAGTCGAGATTGCTCCACTCGAGATAGGTCGCGTAGCCGCACGACTCCTTGTCGGAGGGGAGGTAGTCGGGGATCAGTCCCTGGAGCGTGAAGCCGTTCGAGAGCTGGGCGGTCAGGACGGGATCGTAGAGCTTGCGTCCGATCACCTGCTCGACGTAGTCGCGCGCCGAGAGCGCCTTCGCGTGCTTGTGGTAGCCGGGGATGCGTCCGCCGATGATGATGCGGCGCAGGTTCTTCTCGCGGGCGAGGGCCTTGCGGGCCTCGTAGAGACGCCGAGAGAGGCGGTATCCCCGGAACTCGGGGTCGACCATGATCTCGATGCCGTAGAGCGTGTCGCCGCTGTCCTCGTGGTTGCGGATGTAGCCCTCGTCGGCGATCTGATGCCAGCTGTGCCAGTCCTCGTAGTCGCCGAAGTCGACGACCAGGCTCGAGGAGGAAGCGACGATCTCGCCGTCGTACTCGATGCAGATCTGGCCTTCCGGGAAGATCTCGATCTGGCTCTCGAACTGGGCCCGCGTCCAGGTCTTCTGGCCCGGGAAGCAGCGGGCCTCGAGCGCGATCAGATCGTCGAAGTCCTCGCGGCGAAGCGGTCGGACGAGCAGCTTGGCTTCGAACTCGGACAGGTCGATGGGATCCTTCATGGCGGCTGCTCCTGGCGGGTTCGGAAGGTCTGGACGAGCGCGTCGTGACGTCGGGACGGCCTCACGACGCGCGCGGAGCCCGTCTCCGCGGTGGCCGGGGTTTAGCAGATCGGCTCCTCCCGGCGTTCGTCTTCGTCGCGATGGCGCCGACGTCGAGCACGGGCGACGCGTCGATCCGCTCGGCGTCGAGGAGTGACGTGATGCGATCGAGGGCGGCGACGAGATAGCCCTGCTCCCAGCTGGGGAGGGTGCGGAATCGCGTCTCGAAGCGTTCCTGGAGCAGGTCGGGGATCGCATCGAGGAACGCCTGGCCCGCTGGCGTCAGCGAGACCCAGACCTGGCGGCGATCGTCCTCGCCGCGCCGACGCACGGCGAGGTCGGCCGCCTCGAGCGCGTCGAGGAGCGTGCTGATCGTCGCCTGGGACATGCTGGCGCGCTCGGCGATCTGGCCAGCGTTCGCTCGGCCCGCCTGCTCGATGATCCGCATCACGATCACCTGGGACGCGGTCGTTCCGAGGTCGCGCGCGAGCGCGCGCGAATGAGTCTCGGTCACGCGAATGATGCGACGCAACGCGATCAACGCCTGCTCCGCCAGCTCCAGCATGATGTCGCGCGATCCCCTCGATGAATAAAAGGCGGCTTCCTGACGGCGGGTGATGGCGCAGTCTAGCTGCAACGCGCAGGGCTGAGCGGCGCCTCAGGGCCGCGAGGGCAAATTACTTTTGATTTCGAAATAAGATCCGATATGGTGGGTCGCCCGTTCGACTCCTCGGCGGGCCGGGGAATCGCCCCAATAACCGAAAAATCGCGGCGGATCGAGCGATTCGGATCGAATCGTTCTCCGTCGGATCGGTGGAGATGAAAATTCTAGATTCGAAGGAAATGGGACCAGATGCGCCCGTCGAGGCGCTCGCCGCGCGACGCGTCGTGCGCCCGCCGCGGCTCCGCGACGGCGTCGGGGTCCACGATCTGATCCGCGACTGCCCCCCACTCGATCCCAACTCGCTCTACTGCAACCTGCTGCAGTGCACCCATTTCGCGGACACCTGCGCGATCGCCGTCGACGTCGACGAGGCCGGTCGCGAGACGGTCGTCGGCTGGCTCTCGGCCTATCGACCGCCGAGCGAGCCGGAGACGCTCTTCGTCTGGCAGGTCGCCGTGGCGCCGGTCGCGCGCCGGACGGGCCTCGCCCATCGGATGCTGGAGGCGATCCTGCGCCGTCCCGCCTGCCGCGGCGTCGAGCGCGTCGGCGCCTCGGTGACCGAGGACAACGTCGCGTCGCTCGGCTTCTTCGAGCGCTTCGCGCGGCGACACGGCTCGCGCATCGAGCGCACCCCCTGGTTCGACGCGGACGAGGCCTTCCAGTCGCGTCACGCGAGCGAGTACGCGATCCGGATCGAGGACGTCCGGGTCGCTGGAAGCGATGCCGAGGAGCGCATCGCGGAACGTCCTGCCCCCGTCCGTGCCGTTCGCGGGGCCCTGATGAACGAAGGAACGAAGGGAGGATCCCGATGAACGCCCATGGCGAAGCCGCAGAGCGGAACACGACGATCACGCATGCACCGGCCCGTTCGACCATCTTCGAGCGCCGCGAGTCCGCGGTGCGGAGCTATTCGCGCAGCTTTCCCGTGCTCTTCGACCGGGCCGAGGGCGCGCGCGTCTTCGACGCGCGGGGACGCGCCTATCTCGACTTCCTGTCCGGCTGCTCGACCCTGAACTACGGACACAACCATCCCGTCCTGAAGGAAGCGCTGCTGCGCTACATCGAGTCCGACGGCATCAGCTGCGGCCTCGACCTCTTCACCCGCGCGAAGGGCCGCTTCCTCGAGGCCCTCGAGGAGCGGATCTTCCGGCCGCGCCAGCTCGACTACCTGGTCCAGTTTCCCGGTCCGACCGGAACGAACGCGGTCGAGGCGGCGCTCAAGCTGGCCCGCAAGGTGACGGGACGGCGCAACGTCGTCGCCTTCACGAACGCCTTCCACGGCGTCACGCTCGGCGCGCTCGCCTGCACCGGCAACCGGCTCCATCGCCTCGACGGCGAGCTGCCGCTCGGCGACGTGACGCGCATGCCCTACTCGGGCTACCTCGGCGAGGACATCGGGGAGGACGCCGGGCTCGCGATGCTCGAGCAGATGCTCACCGACCCGTCGAGCGGGATCGATCCGCCCGCCGCGATCATCCTCGAGACCGTGCAGGGCGAGGGCGGGCTGAACGCCGCGAGCGCGGAATGGCTCCAGGGCGTCGAGGCGATCGCCCGGCGCGTCGGCGCGCTCCTGATCGTCGACGACATCCAGGCCGGGATCGGACGGACCGGAACGTTCTTCAGCTTCGAGTTCGCAGGCATCCGTCCCGACATCGTCACCGTCGCGAAGTCCCTCTCGGGCTACGGCCTGCCGCTCGCGGCCGTGCTGATCCGCCGCGATCTCGATCGCTGGGCCGCAGGCGAGCACAACGGCACGTTCCGCGGCAACTCGACCGCGTTCGTGACGGCGCGCGCCGCGCTCGACCACTTCTGGGACGGCGACGAATTCGCCGCCCGCTCGCGCGAGCTCGGCAAGCGTCTGCGCCGTCGGCTCGAGTCGATCGCGCTCCAGCATCCGGAGCTCCGACGCAAGGGGCGCGGGATGATGCAGGGACTCGAGATGCCGAGCGGCGAGCATGCGGCGCGCGTCGTCGAGGTCGCGTTCTCGAACGGCCTCGTCATCGAGACGAGCGGACCGTGGAGCGAGGTCGTGAAGGTGCTCGCACCGCTGACGATCGAGCCCGAGGTGCTCGACGAGGGGCTCGAGATCATGGCCGACGCGATCGCCATCGCCTGCAAGGAGGGCCTGTCGTCGTGATCGTGAGAAGGATGCAGGACGCGATCGGGACCGAGCGCGACGTCCGCACGCCGGCGTGGCGCAGCGTGCGGCTGCTGCTCGCGGACGACGGCATGGGCTTCTCGTTCCACGTCACGACCATCGACGCGGGGGAGACGCTCGAGATGCAGTACACGAACCACCTCGAGTCCGTGTACTGCATCGAGGGGACCGGGACGATCGAGGATCTCGACGAAGGGGTGCATCACGCGATCGAGCCGGGGGTGGTCTACGCCCTCGATCGCCACGATCGCCATCGGCTCCGCGCGACGGAGCGTCTCGTGCTCGCCTGCGTCTTCAATCCGCCGCTGCGCGGGCAGGAGGTCCACGACGCGAGCGGCAGCTACCCGGCGGCGGACGCCTTCCAGACGGCCGCGGCGCCGGCCGGGGCGGTCGCGGGAGAGCAACGGCCATGAGCGTTGGCGAGGCCTATCGCACGCGTGTTCGCTCGGCGGAGCCCTCCCGGCGCCGGCGCGAGCCCGTCCTCTGGTCGTCGGCAGGACCGGACGCGCCGCTCGACGCGGACCAGCAGCGTCAGTTCGCGGAGAAGGGCTACCTCGTGCTGGCGGCCGCGTTCTCGCCCGAGGAGGTCGCTGCCCTCCGCGACGAGGCGGACCGGCTCCGGGAGGAGAGCGCGACGCTCGAGCCGGAGAGCCTGGTCCGCGAGCCCAAGAGCGAGACGGTCCGCTCCGTCTTCGCGGTCCACCGCCAGAGCCGCGTCTTCCGCGAGCTCGCCGCAGACCGGCGCGTCGCCGACGTCGCGCGCTTCCTGCTCGACGACGACGTCTACATCCACCAGTCTCGCCTCAACTACAAGCTGGGCTTCGACGGCGAGCCCTTCCACTGGCACTCGGACTTCGAGACCTGGCACGCCGAGGACGGCATGCCCCTGATGCGCGCCGTGTCGGCGTCGATCCTGCTCGACGTCAACACCGCCTGCAACGGACCGCTGATGGTCATCCCGGGCTCGCATCTGCGCTTCTTTCCCTGCGTCGGGGAGACGCCCGATGCCCACTACCGCGACTCGCTCAAGCACCAGCGCTATGGCGTGCCCGATCCGGGCCTCCTCGAGGAGCTCGCGCGCAGCAACGGGATCGAGGCTCTCGAAGGCGAGGCCGGCTCGGTCGTGCTCTTCGACTGCAACCTGATGCACGCGTCCGCCGGCAACATCACGCCGCTGCCGCGCTCGAACGTCTTCCTCGTCTACAACGCGCTTTCGAACCGCGTCGGCCCGCCTCCCGGCGGCCTGCGACCGCGCCCCGAATTCCTGGCGACCCGCGGACGGGTCGAGCCGATCGGCCGTCGATGACGCTCTGGGCCTTCGTCGCCCTGATGGTGGCCTTTCTCGCCATCGGCATCGCCTCGGTGAAGCGGAGCGCGGGCACGGTCGACGACTACTACGTGGCGAGTCGATCGGTCGGTCCCGCGCTGGCCGGCCTCTCCGCGGTCGCGACCAACAACAGCGGCTACATGTTCATCGGCGTGATCGGGTTCACCTACGTGAACGGACTCTCGGCGATCTGGCTGATGATCGGCTGGATCCTCGGCGACTTCCTCGCCTCGCTCGTGATCCACGGCCGATTGCGCGAGTCCGAGGACGTCAGCCACGAGCCGTCCTACGTCGGGGCGCTCTCGCGCTGGCAGCCCGGCATCGACCTCGTGGTCTGGCGCCGGCTCGCGGCGGCCCTCGCGCTCGTCTTCCTCGGCGTCTACGCGGCCGCGCAGATCAAGGCGGGGTCGAAGGCGCTCCACGGCGTGCTCGGCTGGGACCCGGCGCTCGGGGCGGTGCTCGTGGCAGTGATCGTGCTGGCCTACAGCACCGCCGGCGGGATCCGCGCCTCGATCTGGACCGACGCGGCGCAGTCGTTCGTCATGCTCGGGGCGATGGGCGCGCTCTGTCTGACGGCCGTCGAGACGCGCGGCGGCTTCGAAGCGGTGATCGACCAGATGCACGCCATCCCGGGCTTCCTCGACTGGATGCCGAAGGCGCTCCTCGTCCCGGGCGGCTTCGGGCTCTTCCTCTTCGTCCTGGGCTGGCTCTTCGCGGGGGTCAGCGTGATCGGTCAACCCCACGTCATGATCCGGTTCATGGCGCTCGACGACGTGAGCCATCTGCGCGCGGCGCGCGTCTGGTACTACGGCTACTTCATCCTCTTCTACGCCCTCGCTACGGCGGTCGGGATGATCGCGCGGCTCGAGCTGCCGGAGCTGGGGGCGCTCGATCCCGAGCTGGCGCTGCCGACCATGTCGGTCGCGCTGCTGCATCCCGCGATGGTCGGCGTCGTCCTCGCCGGCATCTTCGCGGCGACGATGTCGACCGCGGACTCGCTCGTCCTCGCCTGCTCGGCGGCGCTGACCAACGACCTGCCGGCGCGCCCGCGCAATCGGCCGTGGCAGGCCAAGGCGGCGACCGCCGGAATCACGGCCTTCGCGCTGCTGGTCGCGCTCTCGGGCCATCGCAGCGTCTTCGAACTGGTCGTGCTCTCCTGGTCGACGCTCGCCTGCGCCTTCGCGCCGCTCCTGATCCTGAACGTGATGGGGCGGCGGATCGGGGAGCCGACGGCGATCGCGATGCTGGTCGGCGGCGTCGCGGTCGCGCTCGGCTGGCGCTACGTCGGTTGGCACGATGCCGTCTACGAGGGCCTGCCGGGCATCGTGATCGGTACGGCGATCGGGCTCGCGGCCGTCCGATGGAAGGGGACGGCGACCGGTCGGGCCTGACACGCCGGGCGCGTCCGGGCGCCGGTCACGGTCCCGAGGGCTAGTCGCCCGAAGCCTTCGTCTTGAGCTCGCGGGCGTGCTCGTCCATGAAGCTGCGGATCTCGTCGGTCATGCCCAGGATGCGCTCCCATTCCTCCTTGTAGAAGGTGATCGGGAACCGGCGGATGCCGTAGAGCGAGACGCCCCCCTTCTCGCTGACCTGCAGTCGCAGCCCGCGCCGGTCGCGCGACTTGAGCGCTTCGTTCTCGGCGCGCAGTCGCTCGAGCTCGCGCCGCAGATCCTCGTCCTGCTCGGCCATGATTCCCTCCTCCTTTCGTCGTCTCGCGTCCGGCCGTCCCGACGCCGACGCGCGAATCGACACCGCCGGACCGCGGCGGCACGATAGCGCCCGGCCCCGTCCGGGCCGCGGAGGAGGGTCGGGGCATGGCGAGGTTCGAGATCGAGTCGATTGGACGGGTCGAGGCGGCGCGCCGCGAGCCCGTCGACGACGACTGGGGCGGGACACGGGCGACGATCGTCCTCGATGATCGCTTCGAGGCGGACGCGCTCGCGGGACTCGAGACGTTCTCCCACGTCGAGGTCATCTTCGTCTTCGATCGCGTCGATCCGGCGAAGGTCGTCTCGGGGGCGCGGCATCCGCGCGGCAACCCGGACTGGCCGGCGGTCGGGATCTTCGCGCAACGCGGGAAGAACCGGCCGAACCGGCTCGGGAGCACGATCTGTCCGGTCGTGCGGCGCGACGGGCGCCGGCTCGTGGTCGCCGAGCTCGACGCGATCGACGGCACGCCGGTCGTCGACCTCAAGCCCGTGATGCGGGCGTTCCTGCCGCGGACGGCGGTGCGGGAGCCCCGCTGGGTCGCGGAGCTGATGCGGGCCTACTGGCGCCGGGCGGAGTAGCGGCGGTTTGTCGGGTCGGGCGACAAAGCGCCGACGAAAGTCGGAAAGCCGTTCGGCCGCAGGGAGTTGGGTCGGTTTTGTCGGGAGACGAAACGCGCGGGTGGCCGCGCTCCGACTGCGCGGGCGGGATCCGGTAGTCTCCGCCGACGCATCGAACCGGAGGGGGGCCGCGTGGTCGAGCCGCGCAACCGGTGGGCATGGTCCTGGATGGTGGTCGGGGCAGGGCTCCTCTGGCTCCTGCGGGCGCCCATGCTCGGGCTCGTGCTGGCCGTGCCGGCGACCGGGGTGGGCGCGATCCTGCTCGCGGCGGGCGTCTCGTTGCTGCTCTGGCCGGGGGATCGGCGCGCGACGGAGTGGGCCGCGCTCTTCGGGCTCGTCGGGGGCGGGGGGGCGCTCGTCGTCTCGATCTTCACGCTCTCGCTGCCGGGCCTCGTGCTCGCCGCGAGCGCCTTCCTCGCCGCCTGGGGCGTCGGTCGGCTGGCCCTCGCGCTCGAGCCGCCGTGTCCCGACGTGCCGGCGCCCGAGCCCTCGCTCGCGCTCTCGGCCAAGGTCGCCCTCGACGACTTCGTGCTCGGCTACGAGCTCGCCATCCGCGGGCGGACCGCCGAGCGGGACGCGATCGATCGCGTCGTCGGGGAGCTCGAGCGCTGCCGTGCCCATTTCGAGCGCGAAGGCTGGCTCGATCGACCCGAGACCTATCACGAGCCGCCGCCGCCGCTGCTCGAGCCCGAGATCCAGACCCGGCGCGTCGCCGGGCGTCGCGTCGAGATCCTGCGCTTCGAGAGCGGCTACGAGCCGCATCATGGCGAGCCGGGGCGCGATCGCTGGCTCGGCTACGTCGGCTGCCGAGAGGGCTTCGCCTACGTCCTTCGGCATGGCGACGCCGATCGCCCGTGGCTCGTCTGTACCAACGGCTATCGCATGGGCACGCTCGGCATCGACGTCCGACTCTTCGCCCGTTATTTCGACCGGCTCGGTCTCGACGTCCTGATCCCGGTGCTGCCCCTCCATGGACCGCGCCGTCGACGCTTCAGCTCGGGCACGGGCTTCCTCGGCCTCGACGTCGTCGACACGATCCACGCCGAGGCGCAGGCCGTCTGGGACATCCGGCGCCTCCTGTCCTGGATCGAGCGCCAGCGACCGAGTGGCATCGGCGCGCTCGGCCTCTCCCTCGGCGGCTACACGACCGCGCTCTACACCAGCCTCGCCGACGGCATCGACTGCGTGATCGCGGGCATCCCGCTCGCGGACGTGTCGCGCACGCTGGTTCGCCACGCGGTGTCCGAGCAGCTGCAGCTGGCGCTCCAGCGCGGCTGGTCCCTCGACCACGCGCGGGACGTCCTGCGCGTCGTCTCGCCGCTCGCGCTGCGCAATCGCGTCCCGCGCGACGGACGCCTGATCTTCGGGGCGGTGGCCGATCGACTCGTCACTCCCGATCAGGTCCATGATCTCTGGAACCATTGGGAACGCCCGGAGATCGTCTGGTATCAGGGTGGCCACGTGACGTTCCGCATGGAGCGGAGCGTGTTCGCCGCCGTCGACCGCAAGCTCCGGACGACCGGCCTCGTCCGCGCAGCGACCCGGGAGGCCGATCCCGTCCCGGCTCGGGAGGAGCAGCACGCATGAGTCCGTCCGAAGCGTACGCCCTCGAGGATCGCTATCTCGCCGACCACGGGCGCGTCTACCTGACCGGCATCCAGGCGCTCGCGCGCCTGCCGCTCGAGCAGCTGCGCGTCGACCGTCGGAACGGCTTGAACACGGCCGCCTTCGTCTCGGGCTATCCCGGCTCGCCCCTCGGCGGCTACGACGCGGCGATCCGCGCCGCGGCGCGCCTCGCGCCCGAGCTCCCGATCGTCTGCCGGCCGGCGATGAACGAGGAGTACGCCGCGAGCGCCGTGATGGGGACGCAGCTGGCCGCGGCACAGCCCGACTGTCGCTACGAGGGCATCCTCGGCCTCTGGTACGGCAAGGCGCCCGGCGTCGATCGCGCGGGCGACGCGCTGCGCCACGCCGTCTTCGCCGGGACCGCGATGCACGGCGGGGCCGTCGCGATCGTCGGCGACGATCCGGCCGCGAAGAGCTCGACCGTCCCCTCCTCGTCGGCCGGCGTCCTGACCGACATGCACGTTCCGCTGCTCTACCCCGGCGATCCGGCCGAGGCCCTCGATCTCGGCCGCCATGCGATCGCGCTCTCGCGGGTGACGGGGCTGTGGGCGGCGCTCAAGATCGTGGCCGACGTGGCGGACGCGACGGCGACCGTCGACCTGCATCCGGAGCGGATCGTGCCGCGCCTGCCGCAGCGCGACGGGCAGCCCTATCTCCATCATGCCGACGGCAACCTGCTGACGCCGCATACGCTCGAGGTCGAGCGCGAGATCATCGAGGTCCGCTACGAGCTCGCGCGCCACTACGCGCGGCTCAATCGCCTGAATCGCGCGGTCGTCGACCCCGACGACGCCTGGATCGGTCTCGTCGCGTCGGGCATCACCTACCGCGAGGTCCGCGAGGCGCTCGCGCGCTTCGGACTGGCGAGCGACGAGTCGATCGCCGCCTGCGGCATCCGGGTGCTCAAGATGGGCATGCCGATGCCCTTCGATCCGCGCACCGTGCGCGAGTTCGCGCGCGGCCTCTCCGAGGTCTTCGTGATCGAGGAGAAGCGGCCCGGGCTCGAGGCGCTCGTGAAGGACGCCCTCTACCACAGCGCCGACCGACCGATCGTCGTCGGCCGCTTCGACGAGGCCGGGCAGGCCCTCGTGCCGGGCTACGGCGCGCTCGACGCGGATCTGCTGCTGCCGCGGCTTCGGCGCCGCCTCGAGCCGCGCCTGCGCGATCGGCTGACGCCGGAGCGCCACGGGGCGGGGCTCGGCGCGGTGCCGCTGCCGGTCGTGCGCAAGCCCTTCTTCTGCTCGGGCTGCCCCCACAACCGCAGCACAGAGGTTCCGAAGGGCTCGCTCGTCGGCGCCGGCATCGGCTGCCACACGATGGCGCTGCTGATGGACAAGAAGCGCGTCGGCGACATCGGCGGCCTCGGCTGCATGGGCAACGAGGGCATCCAGTGGCTCGGCATGTCGCCCTTCCTCGAGCGCGACCACTTCATCCAGAACCTCGGCGACGGCACCTACTTCCACTCGGGGCGCCTCGCGATCGCGGCCTCCGTCGCGGCGGGCGTCCACGTCACGTACAAACTCCTCTACAACGGTGCGGTCGCGATGACCGGCGGACAGCATCCCGAGGGCCAGCTGTCGGTCCCGGCCGTCGCCGCTTCGCTCGCCGCCGAAGGCGTGGCGGCGATCCTGATCACGACGGACGACGTCGATCGTTATGCGGGCACCGTCCTGCCGCCCGGCACGCTCGTCTGGCATCGCGACCGGTTGATCGAGGCGCAGACGCATCTCGCGAGGATCCCGGGAACGACGGTCCTGATTCACGACCAGGCCTGTGCGGCCGAGGCCCGCCGCGCGCGCAAGCGCGGCCGCGTCCCGACGCCGCGGACGCGCGTCGTGATCAACCACCGGCTCTGCGAGGGCTGTGGCGACTGCGGACGCGTCAGCAACTGCCTCTCGGTCGAGCCCGTGATGACGCCGTTCGGCCGCAAGACGCAGATCGATCAGACGACGTGCAACCTCGACTACTCCTGTCTCGAAGGCGATTGCCCGTCGTTCATGACCGTCGTCCTGCCGGCCGACGCCGATGCCCACGCACGCGCCCCCGCGCCGCGCCGGCTCGCGTTCCCCGCGCCGCCCGAGCACTTCCCGCCGATCGAACGGATCGTCCCCGACGACGAGTTCGCGGCGCGCATCACCGGCATCGGCGGCACCGGCGTCGTCACCGTCTCCCAGGTCCTCGGCACCGCCGCCATGCTCGACGGCTACCACGTCCGCGGCCTCGATCAGATCGGGCTCTCCCAGAAGGCCGGTCCCGTCGTGAGCGACCTGCGCCTCTCGCGCCGCGCGCCGACGGCGACCAACCGCATCGGCGAGGCGCAGGCGGACCTGCTGCTCGCCTTCGATCAGCTCGTCGCCGCCTCCGAGAAGGGCCTGCTCGTCACCGACCGCGAACGAACCACCGTCGTCGGATCGTTCAGCCCGACGCCGACCGGCGACATGATCACCCATCCCGACATCGCGCTGCCTTCGCCCGAGCGTCTCATCAAGCGCATCGCGGAGGTGACGCGCAGCCAGGCGGGATTCTGGGCCGACGCCCTCGCGACGACCGAGGACCTCTTCGGCTCGACGACGACGGCCAATTTCTTCGTCGTCGGCATGGCGATCCAGGCGGGCTGTCTGCCGATCGATCCGGCGAAGATCGAACAGGCGATCCGGCTCAACGGGGTCGCCGTCGAGGCGAACGTCGCGGCGTTTCGCTGGGGTCGCACGCAGATCGTCGACGCCGACGCCGTCGAGCGGGCGCGCCGGGAGGCGAGCGTGGCCGGGCCCTCCGCGCTCGAGGTGACGCC
>JAWKRW010000012.1:0-106614 GCA_041389445.1 Myxococcota bacterium | reverse complement strand
GGTGCGCTCGTAGAAGAGCGTGCCGATCAGGGGCTCGAGCCGGGCCTCGATCTCCTCGCGACCGAGCGAGACGATGTCGGCGCCGCCGGTGAACGCCGCGAACTCGGGCGCGGCCCGCAGGGCGGCGTGGTCGACGAGCAGGGGGCCGTGGATGCCGCCGACCCAGCGACAGGTCGAGGCGGTCGTGCCGAAGAAGCGCTCGTAGACGACCCCGCCCCGGTCCGGCGTGATGCCGTTGTTCTCGTTGCCGTTCAGGATCAGCTGGATCTCTTCGACGCAGACCTCGTCCGTCGAGCTCGAGCCGAAGGAGATGCGCGTGACGTCGCGGAAGGCGGCGACGCCCGGGACGTTGAGCTCGTAGGTCACGTCGCTGCCCCGCTCGAGGTCGTCGCGGGGCGTGTTGATCGCGGTGAAGTTGCCGCTCGGCAGGTCGCCGTGGGGCTCCGTCAGCGCGACCTTGAAGCTGCCGTCCGTGCCGGCGTCGGCCACGTTCGCGACGACGATCCGCAGCTGGGCGCGCGTCACGGGGCGGTCGTTGGCGATCTGGGTGACGACGCAGGCCGGAGCCGAGGTGCGCGTCTCGCCGTTGCTGCCTTCCGCCGTCAGCCGGTAGCAGTAGCGGGTATCCGGGGCGAGACCCTGGTCGTAGATCTGGTAGTGGGACTCGATCGGCTGATCGATCGTCTTGCGCAGCGTCCATGTCCCGTACGGCTCGAGTCGCCGTTCGAGGCGTGTCCGCACGTCGTCGGTCGAGATGTCGTACCAGCCGATCTGGACCGCGCTCGTGCCGTCGGCGGAGACGCACGGCGGCTTGAGCGGCGAGCCCGCGCAGAGGATGCGGGCGGTGGCGTGGACGTTCATCGGCTGGGCGAGGGCGGGCGGACCGCCACCGGCGCCGGAGAGGCCGTCGAGCTGGCCCGTGATGGCGACGCTGTTCAGGCCGCTTCCGATCAAGCGGGTGGCTGCCGAGGCCGGATCAGCCGTCAGCACGGCCACGAGGGCCGGGATCGCCCAGCAGGCGAGCCAGACGAAGAGGGAGAAGCAGGAGAGATCGACTCGGCGGGACGTGCTCATGGTGACCACCTCGAAGGCTTGGGATCGGGATCGACCCATTTGCCTGGAGGAGTCCGCGGCGGCCCGGAAATCTGTCCGGGCGCCGCGCGATTCCGAGTCCGAGCCGGCTCCATGCGGACCGGACCGGGACCGGGCGGACGGGGTCGTCCCCCGCCCGCCCGGCCGTCAGCGGTCGAGCTTCAACGTCTTCAGGGTGATCGGACCCTGGGAGGCCTCGTCGAATTCGGCCCCCGCCAGGGCGCCCAGCCGTGCGATGTCCTCCGCCGGCGCGTCGAGCGCCCAGGCGGCGTACATCGCGCCGAGCGCGAAGGCCGCGCCCGAGCCGATGGCGGCGAAGCGCTGGTAGTGCTCGACCGAGCGGTTCGCGAAGAGGCCGAAGAGGCCGAAGCGGTTCATCAGGAAGAGCGTCATCTGCGTCGACTCGTAGGCCTCGCTGCTCGCGTCGCCGGCGTTCAGGAAGTACTCCTCCTTGAGCCTGCGATGCAGCTTGCGCGAGAACTCGAAGAGCGCGAGCTCGTCGCGCACCTCGGCCAGCGCCCCATCGTCCTTCAGCGCGCTCTCGAGCACGCTGCGGTGGACGGTCAGGCCCACGATGCCGACGTACGCGTCCCCGATGCGGAGGATCTTCTCCGGTCGCGTCGTGTACTTCGCCGGCTGCTTCCAGGCGCCGAGGGTCGTCAGCGTCTCGGCGGCCATGCAGCCGATGCCGTCCTTCTCGACCATCACGAGGGTAGACATGGATTTCCCTTTCGGCGCCGCAGACGGGATGCAGCGGCGCGCCGGGCGTCCCGTGATCGGGACGCGTCGATGAACGTCGGATCTGGATCGGGGATGCGGCTGCTAGGCCGGTCGCAGGCGTCGCGAGCGGGCAGGCTGCAGCCGGCTCAGGTAGCCCCGAGGCTGTCGCTTCATGCGCTCCGTGCGCTTCATGGCTCTCAGCATGGCGGGCTCTCCTGCGCGGGGCCGCGTTTTCTAGCGCGTCAAGGAACTAACGTCAATGACCGCTCGGCTCGTCGTCGCGGGTCGGCTCCCGACGCTTCGCGTCGCGTGCGCTCGGTTCGCGCTGGACCGGCAGACTGCCGTGCCCGCGAGTCGCTCCTGCTGCCCGCCGGTCTTGCCCCGGGATCCCGTCCGCTCTATACATGCGATAGTTTGAATATGAACGCCCCCGACCTCTTCGGCGCCTTCGCGAACCCGCTCCGGCTGCGGATCCTGAACCTGCTGCAGGAGCAGAAGGAGGTCTGCGTCTGCGACCTCTGCGAGGTGCTCGGCGAGCCCCAGCCCAAGGTCTCGCAGCATCTGGCCCTGCTGCGGGGCGTCGGCCTGGTCGAGGTGCGCGCCGAGGGGAAGTGGAAGTTCTATGCGCTGGCCTCGCCGAGGACGGCGCTCCATCGGACGCTCGTCCGATGCGTGCGGACGTGCCTCGCGGAGCTCGAAGAGCTCGCCGCCGATCGCGCGCGGCTGGCCTCGATCGAACCCCGGTTGCGTTGTCGCTAGTCCGGGCGCGCGCCCGGGGAGGAAGCCTTGTCCGAGCGGATCCGTCGCGTGCTCTTTCTCTGTACGGGCAACTCGGCGCGCAGCATCCTGGCCGAGGCCATCCTGGATCGCCTCGGCGCCGGACGCTTCGAGGCGCATAGCGCCGGGAGCCATCCGCGGGGCGAGGTCCATCCGCTCGCCCTCGAGCTGCTCCGGGAGCGGGGCGACGACACGTCCCGACTGCGGTCGAAACCCTGGGACGAGCTCGCCGGGCCGGGGGCGCCCGTGCTCGACTTCGTCTTCACCGTCTGTGACTCGGCGGCGGGCGAGCCCTGCCCGATCTGGCCCGGTCAGCCCGTGACCGCCCATTGGGGCATGGCCGATCCCGCCGCCTTCACCGGCTCGATCGACGAGCAGCGCTGGCTCTTCCGGCGCGCCCATCGCGAGCTCGAGCGTCGGATCGACCTCTTCACGCAGCTGCCCTTCGAGGCGCTCGACCGGCTGGCCCTGCGCGCGCGCCTCGAGGCGATCGGGAAGCGGGCGGTTCCGTCGGGAGACGGGCAATGACGCAGGCGTCGACGATCGAGGGCGCGCCGCCGGCGGCGCCGGCCAAGCGCCTCGCCGTGTTCGAGCGCTGGCTCTCGCTCTGGGTGGGGCTCTGCATGATCGCCGGCGTCGCGCTCGGGCGCGCGTTTCCCGCGCTGACGGACGCGCTGCGGCGGCTCGAGTTCGGCGAGACCAGTCGGATCAACGTGCCGATCGCGATCCTGCTCTGGCTGATGATCTACCCGATGATGCTGCGCATCGATCTGGGCAGCGTCCTCGGCGTTCGCCGCCGGCCGAAGGGCATCCTCGTCACGCTCTTCGTGAACTGGCTCGTCAAGCCCTTCTCGATGGCGCTCCTCGGCTGGCTCTTCTTCGAGCACGTCTTCGCCGCCTGGATCGCGCCCGAGCTGGCCGATCAGTACGTCGCCGGCGTCGTCATCCTCGCGGCGGCGCCGTGTACCGCGATGGTCTTCGTCTGGTCCGCCCTGACCGACGGCGACCCCGCCTATACCCTCGTCCAGGTCTCCCTGAACGATCTCATCATGCTGGTCCTGTTCGCCCCGATCGTGACGTTCCTGGTGACGGGCGCGAGCGGTCTCGCCGTTCCCTACGCCGTCCTGCTCTACGCGGTCGTCGTCTTCATCGTCGTCCCGCTCGCGCTCGGGAGCGCGAGTCGGACCCTGATCGTCCGGTATCGCGGACGGGACTGGCTCGAGACGCGCTTCCTCCCGATGCTCCAGCCGATCACGATCGTCGCCCTGCTGGCGACACTGGTCCTCATCTTCGCCTTCCAGGCGGAGAACCTGACGAACCGCCTCCTCCACGTCGTCCTGATCGCGATCCCGATCCTGCTCCAGGTCTACCTCAACTCGGGGCTCGCCTACGGGCTGATGAAATGGGTCGGTGTTCCCCACGACATCGCGGCGCCCGGCGCGCTGATCGGCGCGAGCAACTTCTTCGAGCTCGCCGTGGCGACGGCGATCGCGCTCTACGGCCCCGACTCGGGGGCCGCGCTCGCGACCGTCGTCGGCGTGCTCGTCGAAGTCCCGGTCATGCTCTCGGTCTGCTCCTTCTGCAATCGGACGCGAGACTGGTTCGCGTCGTCCCCGGGCTGATCGCGTCATGACGCCCTCGTTCGAGCCGCACGCGGCGCAGCGACACGAGGAGCGTCAGGCCGGCCAGCAGGGCCGGGACCGCCGCCGGCTCCGGGACGACGAAGGACACCCCGTCGAGGGACGTGAAGCACTGGGCCTCGACGAAGTCGGTCAGCGCCTGGACGCTGACCGAGCCGCCCGCATCGATGACGAGACGACCCTTGTTGGCGTTGCAGAGATCGACCGGGACGTAGACGGTCGCCTCGGGCCGCAGCAGGGGCGGCAGCGTGAAGAGGCCCGCGCTCGTTCCCCCTCCCAGCGCGCCCTTCAGGTAGACGACGTTGCGCAGGATCGTCGCCGCCGGCGGGCTCGTCGCGAAGGGCGCCCCGATCCAGCCGCTCGTCGGACCGAGCGGCGCGAACCCCTGGGCCGACGGGGCGAAGGAGAGGCCGTCGAGGGAGGTGAAGCACTGCGCGTCGCCGAAGGCGGCGAGTCCGACGACGCTCACGGCACCGCTCGGCTGGACGTAGAGACGCCCTTTCGCGGCGTTGCAGAGACCGATCGGCAGGTAGACGTCCGTCGTCGGTCGCAGCTCGGGCGGAAGCGTGAAGAGGCTCCCGCTCGCCCCGCTCGAGAGGCCTCCCTTCAGATGGACGATGCCGTTGATCTTCGCGGCCGACGGCGTGCTCGTCGAGAAGGGGCCGCCGATCCAGCCGTTCGCGAGGGGTATCGCAGTGAATCCCGTCGACGACGGGGCGAACTTCGCGCCTTCGAGCGACGTGAAGCATTGCGCCGCCGCGAAGGTCGTCGCGCTCTGGACCGAGACCTGGCCGGTCGGTCGGATGGAGAGCCGCCCGGGCGCGGCGCCGCAGAGGTCGACCGCGACGTAGACGTCGGTCGCGGGACGCATCGAGGGGGGGAGCGTGAAGAGGACCTCGCTGGTTCCGCCGGACAACGCGCCCTTGAAATGCACGAGGCCGTCGAGCTTCACCGCCGCGGCCGAACGCGTTCCGAAGGCCTGGTCGGTCCATCCGTTCTGCAGGACGAGGCTCTCCTCGCTGCGACCCAGGTAGACGAAGGCGACGCCGTCGAGGGAGAAGACGGCGCCCGTATTGTCGATGCCGGGCGCGCCGACCACGATGTCCGACAGACCGTCGTCGTTCCAGTCGCCCGCCGTCCCGACCGCGATGCCATAGGACTCGGCATGGGGCGTGCCGGGGATGCCCTCTTCGGCGAAGAGGACGTCGGTCACCGGGTTCACGCCCCAGGATCCGGTCGCCCGCCCCAGCAGCAGATGCGCGCGTCCATGCAGCGTCGCGTCGGCATTGCTGCGCGGCTCGCCCATCAGGTAGTCCGCGAGGTCGTCCCCGTTGACGTCGCCGGCGCCCGCGACCGACCAGCCGAGCCAGCCGCGGTCGAGGCCGACATGGAACCAGCTGAAGACGTCCGTCGGCGGTGCCGGCGTCGCGCCGCGCGTCACGACGACGGTGCCCTCCGCCGTGCCGACGGTGAAGGGATCGTCGTAGAACGGCGCGCCGGCCAGGATGTCGTCGAACCCGTCGCCATCGACGTCGCCCGCGATCGCGACCGAGAAGCCGAGCGCCGCGCTCGCCGCGCCGATCTGCATGCTCCAGGCGGCGCTCGCGACGGTTCCGTTCGCGTCCGATGCGAGCGTGGGCGAGCCGCGCCAGAGGAGCGCGATCCCCGAGTCGGTCGAGTTCGGGATCGAGCCGTCCCAGCCCGGCGCGCCCGCCAGGACGTCGTCGCGACCGTCCGCGTCGACGTCGCCGCCGCTCGCGACGCTGAATCCGAGTCGCGCGCCTGCCTGGTCGCTCTCCGCGATCCAGTCCGGATCGGCGGGGCCGTCGACGACGCTCGCGAGGCCCCCGCCCCCGAGCCAGACGAAGACGGCGCCTTCTTCGGTCTGGCCGAAGCTCGCGTCCGGAATGCCGACGAGGATGTCGTCGATGGTGTCGCCGTTCACGTCGCCCGTCGCGATGCCGCCGCGGCCGCTGAAGCCGAAGGGAAGCGGCGAGCCGAAGTCCGGAATCGTCCGGCGCCAGTCGAAGGCCGCATCGGGCCCGCCCGCCGCGCCGAAGTAGGCGCGCACGTTCGCGACGCCGCCGAGCGGCGTCCGCCGATTGCCGACCAGGACGTCGTCACAGCCGTCTCCGTTGACGTCGCCCGATGCGATCAGCCAGCCGAGCTCGGCTTCCTCCGCGTTGGCCAGGCCATTGCCCGTGACGAACCAGTCGGGCGGAGCCGACGGCTGCGGCGGCAGCGTCGCATCGCCGTACCAGACGCCGACCCAGCCCTGGTGATAGGCGATCAGCGTCCCGTCCGGAAGGCTCGAGGCGAACGGGGCACCGATCGCCAGATCCTCGACGCCATCGCAGTTGAAGTCGCCGGCGCTCCCGACGGCCTCGCCGAGCGTCTGGGTATTGAGGCCGTCGCGTCGCCACGACGCGACGCTCGAAGGCGCGGCGCTCGCCGGGATCGCCATCGCCTGGATCAGCAACGCCTGGATCAGCCACGCCTGGACCAGCGACGACAGCAGCGCCGATCCGACCCACCGCCCGACCCTCGAACCCCGCCCACGCGCTCGAACGTCGTCCATCTACACCCCTCCCACCGCGCCCGATCGGGGCGGGCAACCACGACCCACAGCGGCTGGATCGTTCCATCTCGAGAAGTCGGATCAGGAGGCCTGCGAAATCGCTCCGGAGGGATCGAGGCGCCCACGTTGCCGATCGGGGCGATCGCGACGGTCGGGCATCGGGCTTCGATCGATTCCATTGTCCGACGGAGTACGGCCGACTGTCCATCGAAATCGCGGGACGCGAACGGGTCGGCGAGCGGAATCGGGACTCGGTCCGTCCGTCGGCCCACGTCGCGTCCGGCGGAATCGGCTCGGTCGAGATCGGCGGAATGCCTGGCGAATTCGCTCGCGGCCGCGCTCGCGACCCTCGGCGTGGTCGGATCGCCGGGCCTCGCCCTCGCCGAGCGCCTCGGGACGTCGAATCAGGACGGGTGGCCCGCGGACTTCGGCCACTATGGCCCCTTCTTCTTCACCCGCGTGGCCTGGCGCAGCGCCGCGACCGACCGCGTCGCCGACGGCCACATCGGCGCGGACGGCGCCCAGCAGCGGTTCGAGCCGCTCGACCGCCGGCCGGGCAACGTCCGCCTCGACGAGGCGTGCCGGCTGCTCTGGCCGATCCAGCAGAAGCACGGCAGTCGGATCTCCCGGGCCGACCTCATCGTGCTCGCGGGCAACGTCGCGCTCGAGTCGATGGGCTTCCGGACCTTTGGCGTCGCCGGCGGACGCGTCGACGGCGGGGAGGCGGACCTGACCGACTGGGGATCGAGCAGGGCTGGCTCGACGACGAGCGCGACCGCGGCGATCGGCGGCTCGAGAAGCCGCTCGCGGCCGCACGCGACATCCGCGAGGCCTTCGGGCGGATGGCGATGAACGACGAGGAGACGGTCGCGCCGATCTCCTTATGGGCCATCCCTTCCGCGAGTCCCACGGCGCCCATGCGAAGGGCGGACGTCTCGGACCGGATCCCGCGTCCGCGGGAATCGAAGAGCAGGGCTTCGGCTGGAAGAACCGCTGCGGCTCCGTCGAGGGCGCCGACCCGTTCCGCGGATTGCGAGAGCGCCGAGCGTTTCGGCGCGAGCCCCGACCGGTTCGCCCAGGCCTTCGCGCGCGCCTGGTTCAAGCTGAACCATCGCGGAAGCGATCGGCGCGGGGGCGCGCATGGCGCGCGCATCCGACTCGCGCCGGAGAAGGACTGGCCGGTCAACGATCCGGAGCGGCTCGCGAAGCTCGAACGCATCCAGAAGGAGCTCGACCGCGGGCAGAAGAGCGGGACGCGGGACGGCCACGGCGTGGACGTTCCGTTCAGGCCCGGTCGGACGGACGCATCGCAGGTCCAAACGGACGTCGCTTCCCTCGCGGTGCTCGAGCCGACGGCGGACGGGTTCCGCAACGACGACCGCGAGGAAAGTCGACCGTCGCCCGCGGAGAGGCTGGTCGATCGGGCGAATCGGCTGACGCGGACCGTGCCGAAGAGGACCGTGCTCGTCGGCGGTCTGCGCGCGCTCGACGCCAACGTCGCCGGGAGCCGACACGGCGTCTTCAGCGATCGCCCCGGCACGCTTGGCCACGACTTCTTCGTCCATCTGCTCGACCCGTCGACGCGCTGGGCGAAGTCGCAAACGGAGCCCGGGCTCTGCGGGGGCTTCGTTCGGGCGATCGGGAAGCGCGTCTGGACCGCGGCGCCCGTCGATCTGGTCTTCGGATCCCATTCCGAGCTCCGCGCCGTCGCGGAGGTCCATGCGGCCGACGATGGCGGCGAGCGATGCGTGGGCGACGTCGTGCGGGCCTGGACCAAGGTCATGAACCTCGGTCGTCGAGGCGCCTGGACCGAGCATCGGGACGGCGGCGCGACGGTGCGCCGCCGTCTCTCCAGCTCCGAGAGATCGTCCCGTTCGTGCGCATCCCGGGCGGGTCGCCGTCATGGGTGCGATCGAGCCTGGCCGGTCGCGTCGCCGGCATCGGCCCATCCGGCGTGCTAAGCGTCGCTGGGGCCGATCTTCCCGGAGGCGCGCTTGGCTCGACTCGTCTACGACACGATCAACGATTCGCCCTACGTCACTGGCCGTGCGCCGCGGCTGCTCGAGCAGATCGAGGCCGCCGCCGACGCGGGCTTCCAGGGCATCGGGATCGACGTCTGGTCGATCGATCGATTTCGCGAGCTCGGCGGAACGCTCGACGCGCTGCGCTCGGCCCTCGATCGGCGTGGCCTCCCCTGCATCGAGCTGCAGGCCTTCGTCTTCACCGACGACGTCGACGAGACCGCCCGCAACGCGCGCAACATCGCGGAGATCGCCGAGGTCCTGCGCCCCGAGATCCTGATGTCGGGAACCCACGTTCCGGTCGACGACGCCGTGGTGGCGAACCTCGCCCGCTTCGCGCCGACCGTGACGGCCTCGGGCGCGCGGCTCGCGATCGAGTTCCTTCCGATGATGCCGATCGACACGATCGCCAAGACCCGCGACCTGATCGCCCGCGCCGGGCTCGCGCCCGGGACGGCCGGCGTCTGCCTCGACGTCTGGCACTTCGCGCACGGTCCCGACGATTGGCCCGACCTCGACGCCCTGCCGCCGTCCGAGCTCGCCTACGTCCAGTTCTCGGACCATCCACGGCTCGCGAGCGACGACCTGAACGACGAGACGCTCAACCGTCGTGTCGTTCCCGGTCAGGGCGTCCTGCCCCTCGCGCGCTTCGTCGAGGCGGTGCGGGCGAAGCGCTATGCGGGGCCCGTCGCGGCGGAGGTCCTGTCGACCGAGCTTCGCGCGCTCACGCCCGCCGAGGCGGCGCGGCGCGTGTACGCGGCGACGGCTCCGTTCTGGCGTTCCGAGGCGGAGGCGAGGCGCACGACGCATTAGGTCTCTCCGTCCCGAGCCGGCCGTCCGGCCTTCGCGAAGGAGGTGCGATGGGGATCCTCGAGCCGGTCTCGTGGCGGGAGGTGCTCGACAACCTCGTCCACCTCGGCATCGCCTTCTTCGCGGCGCTTCCGCTCGGCTGGGATCGGGAACGGAGCGAGCGCGGGCCCGGGCTTCGGACCTTCCCGTTGGTCGCGATCGGAAGCTGCGCCTTCCTCCTGATCGGTCGCAGTCTGCTCGAGGGCTCGGAGAGCCACGCGCGCCTCCTCTACGGCCTCATGACCGGCATCGGCTTCATCGGAGGCGGGTCGATCATCAAGGGGCGGGGCAGCGTGTCGGGAACCGCGACGGCGGCGAGCATCTGGAATACGGGCGCGATCGGTGCCGCCGTCGCCTGGCAGCGCTACGAGATCGCGATCGCGCTGTCCCTCGTGAACTTCCTTCTGTTGCGCTACGGCGCGCGCGCGAAGGGTCGCCTGTCGTCGAGTGAAGGACGATGACGCGCGCGACGACGACGACCTGTCTCGTCGCCGGGGGCGGGCCGGCCGGATTGATGAGCGGATTCCTGCTCGCGCGCGCCGGGATCGACGTCGTGGTGCTCGAGAAGCACGCCGACTTCCTGCGTGACTTCCGCGGCGACACGATCCATCCCTCCACCCTCGAGCTGATGCACGAGATCGGGCTCCTCGAGTCCTTCCTGCGTCGTCCCCATCAGGACGTCCCCTACGGCGAGCTCGACATCGCGGGGCGCCGCGTCCGCCTCGCCGACTTCACGCATCTATCCGTGACCCATCCGCGCGTCGTCTTCATGCCCCAATGGGAGTTCCTGGACTTCCTGGCGCAGGAAGCGCGCCGATATCCGGGATTCACGTTGCGGATGGAGGCGGAGGCCATCGACCTGATCCGCGAGGGCGTCCGAACGACCGGACTCCGGGTGCGGACCGCGCAGGGCGAGGAGGAGATCCACGCGCGCGCGCTCGTCATTGCGGCGGACGGTCGCGATTCGCGCCTGCGCGATCAGGCGGACCTCACCGTCCAGGATCTCGGCGCACCGATGGACGTCATGTGGTTCAAGCTCGGCGTGCGCGAGGGGGAAGAGGTCGCCGTGCTGGGCCGCATCGAGCGCGGGCAGGCGCTCGTCATGCTCTACCGTGGCGATTATTGGCAGTGCGCGCTGATCATCCGGAAGGGCGCGGCGGAGGCGATCCGGGCGGAGGGCCTTCCGGCCTTCCGCAGTCGCATCGCCGGTCTGACCGGCCGGACGCGGGTCGACGAGATCGCGAGCTGGGAGGACGTTCGGCTCCTGACCGTCCGCGTCGACCGACTCGAGGACTGGTACGAGCCGGGATTGCTGTTCATCGGCGACGCGGCCCATGCGATGTCGCCGATCGGCGGCGTCGGCATCAACCTCGCCGTCCAGGACGCCGTCGCGGCGGCGAATCTCCTGCATGCGCCGCTCCGCCGCGGCGAGGTCTCCGATCGCGACCTCGCCCGCGTGCAGCGGCGCCGGGCGTTTCCGACCTGGGCGACGCAGAAGCTCCAGACGACGATCCAGGATCGCTTCGTCGATCCCATCCTGGAGGGCGTGGAGCCGCACGTCGCCTGGCCGCTCCGCTTGATGCAGGCATGGCCCCGGCTGCAGCGTCTGCCCGCCCGGGCCATCGGGCTCGGCTTCCGGCCCGAACACGTGCATTCCCCGCGCGCAGCGGACTCGGCCTCGACCGGGTCGGACGCCGCGGGGGGCGAGCGCGCCTGACGCCTTTGGGCAATCGACGGGCGATCGACCTGGACGTTCGCGACGGCGGCCTCGACCCCGGATCACGGGTCCCGAGGCGGCCGGCGAGACGTCGCTACTCGAAGAAGCGATCGACTTCCTTTTCGGCCTCCTCGCGCACCTTGCCATAGCGCTCCTGGACCTTGCCGATCAGCTCCTCGCGGCGGCCATCGATCCGATCGAGGTCGTCGTCCGTGAGCTCGCCCCACTTCTGCTGGACCCGACCCTTGAACTGCCGCCAGTTCCCCTTCACCTCGTTCCAATCCATCTCGAAACCTCCTTTGTCGTCGATTCATCGAATTCGCTCGCCGATCGCTTCGACCGCGCTCAGACGGGCGGCCGGCCGCGAACGGCCCCGGACACCGCAGCGATGATCATCAGGACGAGGAACACGACGAACAGAAGCCATGCCACGTTGGCGAACGCGCCGGCGAGCCCACTGAAGCCGAGGACGCCGGCCACCAGCGCCAGGACGAAGAACATGAGAGCCCATGAGAGCATGATCGTCTCCTTTCTTCGAAGCCGTACCGCCCTTGGGCGCCTATCACGGCCTCGGTTGGGAGTCTCATCATGCAGCGAACGTGCCAGCCGCGAGCGTGATGCGGCCCACGGCGCCACCGAGCGGCGCGCGGACAGGAACGGCGTCGCCTTCGGGTCATGGATCGAAAGTCGGAAGAATGTAGATCGTGCAAGCCTCCGTCCTGACCCGCAGCACCGTCGGATCGGACGCATCCGCGCCCGGATCATCGCCGAGGCGCGTCCAATTGGACGCGATCTTCGGGCCTTGATCGATTCGCATCGCCCGCAATCGCCGCGACGTGGGCGGTTCTACATCCGACGCGCACGGGACAGGTCGAGGACCCGGGCAGGCGACGCGTCGCATCCCCGCGGTCTCCGCGGACCGTTTCGGTCGCGTCGGGTCGTCGGCACGAGAGTTGCTCTTCGAACCCGATGTGCCCGATGTGGAGACCGCGGCGGAAAGCAACGGAACGCAACGACGGCATGAAGACACGGCCTGACCTCGAACGACGACCTGAGAAAAAAAGAAGAAGGAAGGAAGAGAGGAGCTCTCGGCAATGAAGAATGACGATCGACCTTCGAGCGGCGGACGGGGAGTTCTGCGAGTCGGAGTCCTCCTGATCGCGCTCCTGGGACTCTTCGCGGTCCCGCTGCTCGGCTGCCCCAACGACGACGGAGAGGAAGCGGTCGAAGAAATGCAGGACGAGATGGACGATGCCGCCGACGAGGTGCGCGACGAGGTCGACGACCACACCTGATCGATCCGCTCGCATCGGGAGAAGGCATGCGCATGCGGGAGGCAGCATGATGGGCGAAGGACCTGCGGTGGCCCGTCTTCGGTCCGGTCGCGGTCCGAAGGCGTTCGAGTCATTCGGGCCCTTGCGGGCCGACGGAGGCGAGGCGGGCGCCGACGATCGCCGCGCCGAGCGTCCAGCCGACGACGCGACCTTCGATGCGGCGGACATGCCGCGAGTCGACGAGGCGGCCACGGAGGTGGCGGGTACCGCCCGAGCGCTCTGTCTCGACGTCGTGGAGCTCGTCGTGGTCCAGTTCCGTGCGCGTACGGAGGCGATCGTCGGGTCGGTGGTCGGTTGGGCGATCGCGGCGGGCGCGCTCGCGGTCGGCTGGCTCGCGTCGATGGTCGCCTTCGCGCTCTGGCTGGCTCGCTGGTGGCCGGCCGATGCCGCGGTGCTGACCGTCGCCGCCGTCCATCTGGCGATCGGGTTCGCGCTGACCCTCAGGATCCGGTCCGCCCGCCTCGAGCCGCGGTCGGGCGGCGAACCGGCGGATCGGGGAGACGGAGGGCGTGGGGCATGACTGCGCCCGCATCGCGCCGCGCGGAGGTCGAGCGCATCGAACGCCGGATCCGGGAGCGCGAGGCCGACCTCGGCCGAGCGCTGATGCGCCTCGAAGACGCGGCGAAGGAGTCGGTGCGGCCGTCGAACTGGATCCAGCGCGATCCGACCCGCTGGCTCGCGGGGGCGTTCGTCGCGGGATTCGTCTGGGGTTGGTGTTCCGGTCGGCCGGCGCGTTCGCCGCGACGCGAGAAGGCGGGCAGAAGAAGCGAGAGGGGAGTCCTCCGATGGAAGACGTGAATGCACGAGAGGGAAGGGGCGCGAGCGATCCGCCCTTCGAATCCGACGGGGTCGCGGCGCTCGCCAGCGGGGTCGAGCGCTGGATCAAGGAGCGGCCGATGACGGCGCTCGTCGCCGCCGTGATCACGGGATACGTCGTCGCTCGAGTCCTGCGCGATGAGTGAGCCGCGCGCCGCGAACGAGTCGCCGACGCGGCTCTCTCCTGCCGAGGACGACGATGCCACGAGCGACGACGAGCGCGGCGCCGACGTCGGATCGGGTCCGCGCACCCTCGCGGGCGATCTGCGGCGCCTCGAGGACGAGGCACGCCGGCTCTTCGGAATCGCGGACGAAATGGTCCGCGATCAGGTCTCCGAGGCGCCGCTCGTCTGCGTCGGAATCGCCTTCGGCGCCGGCGTCGTGCTGGGAGGAGGAATTTCGCGACGGACGGCGTCGGCGCTCGTCGCGCTGGGCGGGCGCGCCGCGGTCGACCATCTCCGATCGACCCTCTTCGCGTCGGGTGACGGCTCGGATCGCGCCGAGGACGACGAAACCGGGTCCGACCCGCCGGAGGAAACGACATGAAGACGCGATGGCGAAACGGCAGGCGACGCTCCGACGACCGCGCGCGCGGCGATGTCCGCGAGCGCACGGCCGAAGCGCGTGACGGGTGTCCGCAAGCGGTCTCGCCCGAGACGGAGGTCGACATGGATACGAAGGGAGGATCGATGATGAAGGCCACGCAGAATCACACGTTGAGCACGGGGCTCTCCAACCTGGCCACGCTCCTGCCGGCCACCAACGAGCTGCTCCACCGCGTCGGCCTGCAGCGGCGCCGATCCCGTGCGCGAAGAACGGCGCGCGCTGCCGGTCTGTTCGGCGCCGGCGCGCTGGTCGGAACCGGGATCGCGATGCTCCTCACGCCGAAATCGGGACGGCAGGTCCGGAGGGAGATCGGCGAACGGGCGCGCAGCGTCAAGGAATACGTGCGCCCCGAAGATTCGTCCCGACGCCAGGCTCGATCCTGACGATCTCCTCCTGACGGTCCGCCGCGCGCGGTCCGGATCGGATGACGGCCAGTCCGGCGACGCGAGAGCGGGCTCGGCCGCGTCACCGGTCGCCGACTGCGTCCGCGACGTAGGGCAGGTCGATCCAGAAGGTCGCGCCCTGTCCCGGGCACCCCTTGGCTCGAATCCGGCCGCCATGCCGCGCCACGATGCGCTCGCAGAGCGCGAGGCCGATCCCGTGGCCGCCTTCCTCCGGCGACGCGGTTCGCGCATAAGACGCGAAGAGGCCCTGACCGAGCTCGTCGTCGAATCCCTGGCCGTTGTCCCGGACTTCGATCCGGACGAAGCGGCCGTCGGTTCGTGCGTCGATGACGACCTCGAGCGGGACGCCCGGCCGCGCATAGCGGATCGAATTGGAAAGGAGGTTGCGAAAGACCTGGCGCAGCTGTGCGGCATGTCCGATCACGCGCGGCAACGGCGAGATCCGGAACACGCCGGTCGCGCCCGTCTCGTGGAGCTCGCGGACGACGTCGCGGACGAGCTCCTCGAGCGCCACCCTTTCCACCGTCTCGTTCCCCGTCACGCGCACCAGCTCGAGCTCCGCATCGATCATGCTCGACATCTGATGGGCGCCGCGCCGGATGCGCTCGACGGAGCGTCGAAGCGCGGGCGGGGAATCGTCGGAGAGCAGGAGCTCGGCGTTCAGCAGGATGGTATTCAGGGGCTGCCGCAGCTCGTGCGAGAGAAACGAGGCGAAGCGCTCGAGATCGGCGTTTCGCGTTTCCAGCAGCGCGGTCCGATCGCGGACCCGCTCCTCGAGATCCTCGCTCAGCGTGCGGTACCGCGCGTTCGCCTCCTCGAGCTCGCGCGTGCTGGGAAGCGCGACGACCCGAGGAAGCAGGGGCCAGACGACGAACGCCGTGCCGAGGGAGACGCTGGCCGTGGCGAGCTTGAGGAGTCCCTCGGCCCGATAGAAGGGCTCCCAGACGGTCCAGATCGACCAGGCATGCGTCATCCCGCAGCAGAAGATGAACGCTGCGAAGAGGAGGAAGACCCAGTCGAACGCGAGGTCCTTGCGTCGGCGAACGAGCTGGACGAGCGCGATCGGAATGACGAAGTAGGAGGCCGCGATCACCGCGTCGGAGATCACGTGGAGCCAGAGAATGTCCGGCCGCCAGAGGTAGCAATGGCCATGCGGCATGAAGCCCGGCGTCCATGCGAAGTCCAGCCAACGACCCATTCGACGCGCCTCCCGTTTCGAGACGTGTAGGCGATCACGAGCGTGACTCAAAGATCCGCGCTCGCGATGTGACGGGCCTAACGAATCGAACCTCCGGTCGAGTCGGCTGAGGGGGTTCGAGCCCGACGATCCGATCGCCCCCGTTCGCCCCCGGATGGCGCCGACTGGAGCGGCATGTTCGACGCTCGATCGCGTCGATTGCGTCGAGATCGATCCAGGAGGGCCAGTCCCAGCGCTCCGGCCGCGATGGAGGCGCAGGCCGCGGCCTCTGGGACGACGAACACGTCGCCGTCGAGATCGAGGAGGTATAGATTTCCGGCCGCGTCCTCTCCGAACGAGGTGATCTGGTCGACCGTTCCCACGTCCGGGCGGAAACGCGGGTCGTCGCCATGGTCGACGAGGTCGAAGTAGTTCGTCCCGTCGAAGGTCGCGGGGCTCGATCCGTCCCAGACGAGCGACCAGATCCGGGCCGTCCCGAAGTCCGCGAAGAAATAGCGCCCCACGAGCGGCGTGATCGGTCCGCGGTAGACGTAGCCCCCCGTGACGGAAATGCCGGCGAATCCGGATGGGGGAGCCGAGCAGGTCGATCCGCTGTGCGGATAGTCGAAGATCGGATCGATGGCGCCGGTCGGTCGCGGCCCGCCCACGCCGCCCGTCTGTGTGGCGAGCGTCCCCTCTCTCAGTCGCCACCCGTAGTTCTCGCCGCCCGCGCTCGCCGCGGGTTGGACGTCGATTTCTTCGCAAGCCGCCTCGCCGACATCGCCGACGTAGAGATCCCCCGTCTCGCGGTCGAACGCGGCCCGCCAGGGATTGCGCAGGCCATGCGCCCAGATCTCGTCGTCGCCGCTCGTCGCGACGAAGGGATTGTCCGGCGGCACGGCGTAGTTCCGCTGCGCGTCGAGCGGAAAGTCGTCACCGTCGACGTCGATCCGAAGGAGTTTGCCCAGGAGGTTGTCGGTCAGGTCCTGGGCGTTTCCGGTTCCATCGGTATGTCCGGCATCGTCGTCGTCCGATCCGCCCCCGTCGCCGGATCCGACGTAGAGGAGGCCATCGGGCCCGAACGCGATCCAACCGCCGTTGTGGTTGTCCTGCGGCTGGGACCATCCGAGGATTGGCGTCGCGCTGAGCGGGTCGGCGACGTCTGGGTCGTCGGAAGTCGAATAGCGGACGATCCGCGTGTCGGGATCCGTGAGGTAGACGTAGAGGAATCCGTTCGCGTCGTAGTTCGGATGGAAGGCGAGACCGAGCAGGCCCTGCTCGAAGCCCGTCGAGACGGACGGCAATGTCAGGAATGGCTCCGAGACGAGGACGCCGTCGGCGAGCCGGAGGATCCGGATCTCGCCTCGGTGCGCATCGACGATGAAGATGCGCTCGAAGTCGCGGGGCGGCGCCGTCGCGAAGACCGGTCGATCGAGACCGGATACGACGCGGCGGAGCGTGTACTGCGCGGATGCCGGGAAAGCGAGCGTCGCGAGGATCGACCCGATCGACGCGATGAACATGAATGAATTGATAGTCGAGCGGAACATGGAACGTCCTCCTCCACGCTCGGGATCGAGCGGATGGAGGACATCGTCAGCAATCGACGTGCCGTAGGCCTCGAATCGACTAGGGCTTCCGACGCTCGGTCGATTTCTACAAAATTGTGTCGGGAGCGTGCTCGATCGCGCTCGTCGGCTCGAAAGGATCGGTGCGACTCCGGGTCGGTCCGAAAATCGAGTGTCGTGCGTCACTCGATCCGAGCGTGGCATGCCACGTGCAGTGTCGTCCCGCGAGCCTCATGTCGAGGTGAACGGAGAAACGAGCCATGAAGATCAAGAGATGTTCGTTCGTTCTGGCTCCGATGTTGGGTCTGCTGCTCGCGAGCGCGTCGTTCGCGGGCGGGAAGAAGATGAGCTTCGAGGAGCTCGATGCCAACAACGATGGCCAGCTGTCGAGGAGCGAGGCGTCGAAGGCAACCGACCTCGACTTCGCCAAGGCCGACACGGACCGCAACGGCATGCTGAGCCGGACCGAGTACGAGAAGGCGATGGGCTGATCGGGATGGGGAGCGGGGCCCATCCGGTCGGATCCAGCGCGCGCTGGGGGACGATCGGATGGGCACTCGTGCCCCGCTTCGTTCGAAGGGCCGGTCCATCCAAGGGATGGCGTCGCCCGCGTGGCTCGGCCTCGGACCGGAGGCGATCGAGCGACGCACGTGAGCGACCGGAAGCGATGGGTCGGAGAAGCGAGACGAGAACGAGCGAGACGAGAACGAGAAGGAGGAACGACATGCGGATCCAAGGACGGATGATGAGAGGTCGACTGGTGGCGCTGATCGGTACGCTCGGGTTGAGCCTGGCGCTCGGAGGAGCGGCGGCGGCCGACCAGCCGCGAGACGCATGGATCACGACGAAGGTGAAGATCCAGCTCTTGACCGACGACCTGGTCGACGGGACCGAGGTGAACGTCGACACGGTCGATGGGCGGGTCACGCTTCACGGCAAGGTCGCGACGGAGGGTGCGAAGCGCCGTGCGGTCGATCTCGCGCGCGGCGTGGATGGCGTCGGTGACGTTCGGGATCTGCTCGCCGTCGTGCCGCCGGCGATGCGGCAGTCGACGGAGCGCGACGACGAGGAGCTCGGTGATCAGGTGAGCACGGTCCTGGATCGTGACAAGGCGCTCGAGGACAGCGACATCCGGGTCGAGTCGGTCAACGACGGCGTCGTGTTGCTCGCGGGCCGCGCGGCGAACCTCGACGATCATCGGCGCGCGCTCGAAGACGTGCGCAGCGTCGACGGCGTGGAGCGTGTCGCGAGCGAGGTCAAGACCCCCGAATGATCGCGGCGCGGGAGGCCGCCCGGTCGGCGTGCGCGCGACCGATGATGCGCCGTCGGGGCGCATGATGGGCGAGGCGCGCTCGGCGCGGCGATCGGTTCGCCGCGCCGAGCCTCCGCTGAAGCGGTCGAGCGCGACACGGATCGGGACTGCCCCTGCGCGGAGCCACGCCCTCGCGCTCCTGTGTCGCCCAGGGCGGTGATCGGACACGGCCGGGCTTCGATCCGGTCTCGTCGAGCCGGTCGGACTTCACATCCGGTCGTATTTCGTCCCGGCTCCGCCTTCACGCGGCGTCCAGCGCGGCCCGAGCACGTCGGTGGCCTTGCAGTCGACGCAATTCGACGGATTGACGTGGAGGCGCGCGTCGCGCACCTCGTAGACGCCCGCCGGACACATGCGCGCATAGAAGCGCGCGACCGGGGGCGGGACGGCGGGGTTCCAGATCAGATGCGACGGGATGTCGTCACGCGTGTCGTTGCCCGAGCGGTAGACGGCATCCTCCTTCGAGAAGGTCAGCTTGCCATCGGGACGCCAATCGGGATCGGGCGGACCCGGCTCGGGACGTCGGGGCGTCGCGGCATCCGCTTCGCCCCGTCCGCGGCCGAAGGGAAGGGCGCCGCGGGTCGCAGTCAGCAGGGCGGCCTGGAATCCGCCGCGGTAGAGGCCGTGCTTGAAGCCGAGGCGGAAGCCGCGCGTCCGGTAGAGATCGCGCTCGATGTAGCTCTCCCGGACGAGCTCGTCGTAGAGGCCGAGGCGTGCGGCGGATGGATCGTCGTGCTCGAGCGCATCGAGGGCCGCTTCGGCGGCGAGCACGCCGGATCGGATCGCGTAGTGGATGCCCTTGAGTGACGGAACGTCGACGAATCCGGCTGCGTCGCCGACGATCAGCAGGCCGTCGCCATAACGCCGCTCCGGCAGGGCGTACCAGCCGCCCTCCGGAATCGTCTTCGCACCCCACTCGAGGAGCTCGCCGCCCTCGAGATGGGGGCGGAAGAGGGGGTGGAGCTTGAGCTGCTGGAGCAGGCCGTGGACGTCGAGGCCCTGCTGCGGGTAGTCGAGGCCGACGACCAGGCCGAGCGCGACGAGATCGTCGGCCATCGGATAGAAGAAGCTGCCGCCGAACACGTCCCGCGGAAGCGGCCAGCCGAGCGTATGGACGACGGCGTCGAGCGGACGGACGGGACGCCACAGCTCCTTGACGCCGAGGGCGTAGATCTGCGGATGGGACCGGCCGATTCCCTGCCAGTGCAGGAAGGCTTGCGTCAGCGCGCCGCGCGTCCCCTCGGCGAGAACCGTGATGCGCGCGGCGATGTCGGTCGACGGGAGGTGCGCCGCGCCCGGCTCGCCGTCGCGATCGAGGCCGGCCGGCGTCGTACGCACCCCGAGGACGCGCCGGCCCTCGACGAGCAGGCAGTCGGCCGGAAATCCCGTGAGGACGTCGACGCCGAGCTCCGCCGCGCGCTCCCCGAGCCAGCGCACGAGCTCGCAGACCGAGGCGATCCGATTGCCGTGATTGCGCATGGTCGGCGGCGTCGGAATGCGCAGGCTCCCGCTCTTGCGCAGCAGATGGACGCGCTCGCGGAGCACCGGTCCCCGCAGCGGCAGCTCGTCCTCGGGCAGCTCCGGAAAGAGCTGGCGGAGCGCGATCGGGTTCACGACGGCGCCCGAGAGACAATGGTCGCCGAGACGCTCGGCGCGCTCGAGCACGCCGATCGAGAGGGCGACGCCGCGATCCCGCGCCGCCCGCGCCAGCGCGATCGAACCGGCCAGCCCTGCCGGCCCGCCGCCCACGAAGAGCACGTCGAAGGGCACCGCGTCCTCGGCCGGTCGCTCCGCCCGAACCAGCCGGTCCATCGGCAGCGGGGGCTGATAGTCGGCCGGGATCAGCGTCCCATTGCGCGTGACGGGGCTTCCGTGCGCATTCACGGCTGGCAGGCCGGATGCCCGCAGGTGCACGTCTCCGTCGAGTACCGGCTCGCGGTTTGCGAGCAGTGCTCGGAGCAGTACTTCTCGCCCCGTTTCGTCTCGCAGCCACAGGTCTGATGCGCACACCGTCCACGTTCTTCGTCCATCGTCGCGCCTCCGCTCGGGTCTCGCCCCGCTCAGGTTTCACGATGCGGAAGGATCTCCTCGATCTTCCCGCGGAAGCTCTGCCGCACGATCTGGGCCGCGTCCGCGTCCCCCTTGAGCAGGGACGACATCATGGCCTTCGCCTGGTCGAAGGTGATGTGGGGCGGAAGCGGGGGGACGTTCGGATCCGTGATCGCTTCGAGGACCACGGGTCGATCGGCGGAGAGGGCCGCGTCCCAGGCCGGTCCGACCCCGTCGGGCGAGTCGACGCGGATGCCCGTCAGGCCGATCAGCTCCGCGAAGCGCGCGTAGGGGAAGTCCGGGAGCGACTGCGAGGCCTCGAAGCGGGGGTCGCCTTCCATCGCGCGCATCTCCCAGGTGACCTGGTTGAGGTCGTTGTTGTGCAGGACCAGCACGACGAGTCGGGGGTCCGGCCAGCTCCGCCAGTAGCGCTGGATCGTGATCAGCTCCGCGAGACCGTTCATCTGCATCGCGCCGTCCCCGACCAGCGCGATCACGACGCGGTCGGGATGGGCGAGCTTCGCGGCGATGGCGTAGGGAACCCCCGGGCCCATCGACGCGAGGTTGCCGCCGAGCGACGCCTTCATGCCTTGCCGGATCTTGAGGTCCCGCGCGTACCAGTTGGCGGCGGAGCCCGAGTCGGAGGTCAGGATGCAGCCGTCCGGGAGCCGGGGCGAGAGCTCCCAGAAGACGCGCTGCGGGTTCAGCGGATCCGCGTCGTTCATCGCGCGGGCTTCGACGATCTTCCACCAGGCCTCGACCTCGTCCTCGATCCGCTCGCGCCAGGATCGGTCGTGCTTGCGCTCGAGCCGGGGCAGCAGCGCGCGCAGGGTCAGCGCCGAGTCTCCGACCAGATGACACTCCATCGGGTAGCGGATCCCGATCATGCGGCCGTCGAGATCGATCTGGACGCCCCGCGCATGGCCGGGCTCGGGCAGGAACTCGGCGTAGGGGAAGCTCGAGCCGACCATCAGGAGCGTGTCGCACTCCATCATCATGGTGTAGCTCGGTCGCGTTCCCAGCAGGCCGATCGAGCCGGTGACGAAGGGCAGGTCGTCGGGAACGACGTCCTTGCCGAGCAGGGCCTTTGCGACGCCGGCGCCGAGCATCTCCGCCGTCTCGACGACCTCGTCGGCGGCGTCGGCCGCGCCCTGACCGATCAGCATGGCGACCTTGGAGCCCGCGTTGAGCACGCGTGCGGCGGCCTCGAGCTCGGATTCGATCGGTACGACGCGGGCGCGACCCCGGCCGACGCCGCCCGGGACGACGCCGTGCTGGCGCGGCAGGCGCTCGACGGCGGGCAGGGTCTGGACGTCGTGAGGGGCGATCAGGCAGGTGACGGTCCGCTCGGCCAGCGCGATGCGGACGGCACGATCGATGAGGTCCGGCAGCTGCTCGGGCGTCGTCAACATGTGGACGTACTCGTGGGCGACGTCCTTGAACAGGGAGATGAGATCGACCTCCTGCTGATAGCTTCCGCCGAGCGCCATGCGAGCCTGCTGGCCGACGATCGCGAGCACCGGCTGGTGGTCCATCTTCGCGTCGTAGAGGCCGTTGAGCAGATGGATGGCACCGGGACCCGAGGTCGCGAGGCAGACGCCGAGCTCGCCGGTGAATTTGGCGTGGCCGCAGGCCATGAAGGCGGCCATCTCCTCGTGACGCGCCTGGATGAACTCGGGCCGGTCGTCGGCGCGGGAGAGCGCACCCATGATGCCGTTGATGCCGTCGCCGGGGTAGCCGAAGATGCGCTCGACGCCCCACTCGACCAGGCGCTCGATCATGAAGTCGGAGCAGTTCTTCTTCATCGCATCTCCTCTCCTTCCCAGCTCGTCTCTCCCAGCTCTTCTCTCTTCGTTCTCCCGCTCGCTCTTCCGCGTGGCCGCTCGCGCGGCGCGTCGGCGCTTCATTCGTTCGGGGCCGGCTCCGGGCGATCGGCCGCATTCAGACGTCGGCCGCGAAGGCGAGGGTCGAGAGCAGGGCATTCTCCGCCTGGCGCGAGTCGAGTCGCGTGTGCTGCACCACGACGGGCACATCCGATTCGATCACGCTCGCGTAGTCGGTGTCGCGTGGGATCCGCTCCGGATCCTCGAGATCGTTGAATCGCAGGTGCAGCGTTCGGCGCGCGGGCACGACCACGCGAAAGGGCCCGGCGGGCTCGCGATCCTTGAAATAGACGTGGATCTCGACATGGGCGTCGCGGGTCGAGACGTTGAGCACGCAGGCCGTCTCGTGACTGGTCAGCTGTGGCGCGGGACCATGGCTCTGCGAAGGGATGTAGCCCTCGGCGATCGCCCAACGCAGACGCCCGATCGGCGCATCGGATCCGGTTCGGATCGACATGATCCCGGTCGGAGCAAGCGTCGTGCCAGACGGCGCCTCGTGCACGCCGTCGTGCGTGCGGAGCGCCGAGCGTCGGACGGACTCGCCGGCTGCTCGTTTGTAGAAACGGACCTGCGTTCAATCGCGCAGGCGGCGGACGAGCCACCCGAGCGTGAGACCCTGGACGAGGATCGAGAAGCTCACGACGACATACGTCGTCGCGACGATCAGATCCCGTTCGAGACCCTGGGGCAGCGAGAGCGCGAGGGCGATCGCGATGCCGCCGCGCAGCCCGCTCCACGTCATGATCCGGACCGCGTTCGGCTCGACGGCGAGCCCGCGTCCGAGCACCCGGATCAGCAGGCCGACGGTCAGGAACCGGCTGCCGAGCACGAGCGGAATCGCGACCAGGCCCGCGGCGATGGAGTGCAGCGGAAAGTCGAGCGCAGCGACCTCGAGGCCGATCAGGACGAAGAGGACGGCGTTCAGGAACGCGTCGATCAGCTCCCAGAAATCGTCGACGCGCGCGCGCGTGGCGTCCGACATCGCATGACGCCGGCCGCGATCGCCGAGGAGCAGACCGGCGACGACCATCGCGAGCGGCCCCGAGATCCCGAGTCGCGCGGCGAGCGCGTATCCGCCCGTCACGATCGCGAGCGTCAGCAGGATCTCGACCTGAGCGTCGTCGACGCGCCGGAGCAGCTCGAAGGCGATCAATCCGAGCAGCGCGCCCCAGCCGAGGCCGCCGCCGATCTCGCGAACGGCGAAGCGCGCCGCTTCCGAGAGGCCGTGCGTCCCGTTCGCGAGGCCGAAGTCCGCGATCGAGATGAAGAGGACCACGCCGACGCCGTCGTTGAAGAGCGACTCGCCGACGAGCTTCGTCTCGAGGGACTTCGGTACGCCCGCGTCGCGCAGGATCGCGAGCACCGCGACCGGATCGGTCGGCGCCATCAACGCGCCGAAGAGCAGACAGGCCGTGTAGGGAACCGAGAGGTCGATCAGCCGCAGCAGCCCCCACGCCGCGCTTCCCATCAGCCAGGTCGAGGCGATCACGCCTGCCGTCGCGAGGCCGGCGATCGATCGCCAATGGCCGAGCAGCGCTTCGCTCCCGACGTGGAGCGCGCCGGCGAAGAGCAGCGCGCCCAGCATGCCGTGCAGGAAGGCGCGGTCGAGATCGACCGCGCCGATCAGCTCGAGCAGCGGATGGGCGACGGGCAGGCCGAGCCGTCCGAGCGCGACCAGCGAGAGCGAGAGCAGGGCCGAGATCAGCATCAGGCCGATCGCGCTCGGCAGACGGATCCAGCGTCGATTGACCCAGCTGACGAGGGCGACGAGCGTGACGAGGGACGCGACGACTTCGAAGAAGCTCATGGATTCCCGCGATCGCGCCGCGTCAGCGCATCCGGTCCGGGCGAGCGAGGCTCCACGCGAGCCCGAGCCCTGTCGCCAGGGCGATCGCGCCGAGCAGGAGCCCGCCGCGACGCATGGTCGCCTCGAGTTGGAGCGAACGCGTGCGCGCCCGCGCGTCGAAGCGACCGTGGGTGCCGAAGTCGCCCGGGAGCGGCCGCTCGAGGTTGTCGGGGCGCGCGGGCGATGCGGGCTCGTCCGTGAACTGGGAGTCGTAGCCGGTCCGGGCGAGGTAGCGATCGCCGACCGCGGGCGCGAGCTTGTTGGCGAACATCAGCAGCGCGTTGCGCCCGCCGACCCAGACCTCGCGTCGCCCGGCGTCCGCCGCGAAGACGATCGCCTGGGCCGCCACCTCCGGCTGGTAGATGGGCGGAACGGGCTGGGGCTGGCGATCGAAGCGGATGCGGCTCCACTCGAACTGGGGCGTGTTCAGCGCGGGCAGCTGAACCATGGTGACCTGGACGCCGCTCTGCTCATGGAGGAGCTCGCAGCGCAGCGAATCCGTGAAGCCGCGCAGCGCGTGCTTGCCGGCGCAGTAGGCGCTCTGGAGCGGGATCGCCCGGTAGGCGAGGGCCGAGCCGACCTGTACGATCACGCCGCGATCGCGCGGCAGCATGCGGCGAAGCGCGGCGAGCGTGCCGTGGACGGCGCCGAGATAGGTCACCTCGGTCACCCGTCGGTATTCCTCGGCGGTCGTCTCCGCCACGGGCGACATCACGGTCACCATCGCGTCGTTGACCCAGACGTCGATCGCGCCGAACGCCTGCTCGGCGCGGGCGGCTGCCGCCTCGACCTGGGCCGGATCGGCGACGTCGGCTTCGATCGCGAGCGCCCGACCGCCGGCCTCCTCGACCTCCCGGGCGGCCGCCTCGAGCCCGTCCCGTCCGCGCGCGATCAGCGCGACGGCGCAGCCCGCCTCGCCGAAGGCCCGCGCCGTCGCCCGTCCGACGCCCGCCGATGCGCCGGTCACCACGATGACGCGGCGGCGGTCCGATCGCGTCGGATGGGGAGCCGATGTGTGTTCCATGACAGGCGGGCGAAAAGCAAGCTGCATGCCAGCGCCCGGCTCGTGCAGTGCGCACGGGGCGGAGGCGGCGGGGCGCGTCGCGAGGACCGCCGGGCGCGATGCGCTCGGCCCGGATGGAGCGGGCCGTGCGTCGAGGGGGAGTCATGTGTAGAAGCGTCTGGCCTCGGTCGCCGGCATGCATCTTGCTGTTTTCCGTCGAGCGATGGCGTGGAGCGATGGCGGGCGAGGGGTTACGGACGCGTGGACGCAGCGGGGATCGGCCGACGCGCCGGCGCCTCCGGCGGCCGCCGACGCCGCGGAGCCGTGTCCGAAGATCGGCGACCACGCCCTGATCGGCGACTGCGGCAGCGCCGCGCTGATCTCGCGCTGGGGCAGCGTCGATTGGATGTGCCTGCCGCGCTTCGACAGCCCCTCGCTCTTCGCCGCGATCCTCGATCCCGAGCGGGGGGGGCGCTTCCGCATCGCGCCGACGCACGAGTCCCACGTCTGGCGGCGCTACGTCGAGGGCAGTGCCGTGCTCGAGACCGTGTTCCGGACCGAGTCGGGCGTGCTTCGCCTGCGCGACTGCATGGTCGCCGCGCCGGATCGCTGCGAGGCGGGCGCGCTCTGGCCCGAGCACCAGCTGTTGCGCGAGGTCCGCTGCATCGAGGGGCGCGTCGAGGTCGAGGTCGTCTGCGAGCCGCGCTTCGACTACGGACGCCGACGGATCCGGCCCGAGGTCCGTGAGGCGCTCGGCGTGTTCTACGCCCATCGCGGCCATCTCGTCATCGTCCGCAGCGAGATCCCGGTCGAGGTCGAAGACGGCTCCGTTCGGGGTCGGTGCTGGCTCGAGGCCGAGGACAGGCGCTTCGTCCTGCTCGCCTACGACCAGGGCGAGCCGGCGGTCATCCCGCCCCTGGGCCAGTACGCGGCCGACAACCTCGAGGCGACGCTCGCGTACTGGCGCGACTGGAGCGCGCGTTGTGACTACCAGGGACCGCATCGCGAGCAGGTGGAGCGCAGCGCCATCACGCTGAAGCTGATGACGTTCGCCGCATCCGGAGCGGTCGTCGCGGCGCCGACGACCTCGCTGCCGGAGCGCATCGGCGGAGTCCGGAACTGGGACTACCGATTCTGCTGGCTGCGAGACGCCTGCTTCACGCTGCGCGCCCTCTTCGAGCTCGGCTACACGGAAGAAGGGACCGCATTCTTCTCCTGGCTGCTCCACACGACCCACCACAGCCACGCCCGCCTCCGCGTGCTCTACGACGTCTTCGGCGGCACGACCCGCGGCGAGCGGGAGATCGACTTCCTGGCCGGCCATCGCGGCTCGCGGCCCGTCCGCGTCGGCAACGCCGCCGACGATCAGCTCCAGCTCGACCTCTACGGCGAGCTCGTCGCCGCCGCCTTCGAGTACGTGCGCCGGGGCGGGACGCTGGGGCGCTTCGCGGCTCGTCTCCTGATCCGCATCGGGGATCGCGTCTGTGGCCTCTGGCAACGTCCAGACCGCGGGATCTGGGAGGTCCGCTCCGGGGATCGGCGGCATACCCATTCGGTCGCGATGTGCTGGGTCGCGCTCGATCGATTGCTCGCGATGGACCGGGACGGGGATCTCGTCCTCTCCGCTCGACGTCGGACCCGATTCGAGCGGACCGCGCATCGCATCCGCGACGCGATCGAAGCGTCGGGCTACAGCCGTCGACTGAAGAGCTACGTCGGCGTCTTCGACGGCGACTCCGTCGACGCGAGCCTGCTCCTGCTGGCGCTCTACGGCTACGTCGAGCCGGATGCCCCGCGCTTCCGCTCGACCTGGGAGCGGATCCGCGCCGAGCTCGGGCACGGCGCGCTCCTGATGCGTTATGCGCACGACGTCCACGGCCGGGACGACGGGCTGCCGCCCGGCGAGGGGGCGTTCGGCGTGTGCTCCTTCTGGGCGGCGGAGTACCTGGCGCGGGCCGGCCGGCTCGCGGAGGCGGAGACGATCTTCGAGGCGCTCTGCCGCCATGCGAACGACGTCGGCCTCTACGGAGAGGAGCTCGATCTGCAGGACGGGACGCCGCTCGGCAACTTCCCCCAGGCCTTCACCCACGTCGGGCTCGTCGGCGCCGCCCTCGCGATCGCCGAGGCGCGGGGCAAGCGCCCGGAGTCCGGTCTCGCCGGACACGCGGCCCGTCAGCAGAGCGGCCACATGCCCGACGCCGAAGCGGCCGACGACCTCCATACGGAGAAGCCGGCAGCGGGGACGGAAGAGGAGAACGCGTCGTGATCGATCCGCGCACGTCGCTCGTCGCAGGCGTGCTGGCGACCGGCGTGCTGACCCTGGTGATGACCGCGAGCCAGGGCCTCGGCTGGTCGCGCATCAGCCTGCCCTACATGCTCGGGACGATCTTCTCGCCACGCCGGGGCCGGGCGATGGCGATCGGATCGCTGACCCATGCCGTCCTCGGGCTGCTCCTCGCGCTCTTCTATTTCCTCGTGTTCGAAGTCTGGGGTCGCGCGGGATGGGAGCGCGGCGCGGCCCTCGGACTGCTGCATGGCGCTTTCGTGCTGGTCGTCGGCATGGAGATCCTGCCCGCCTGGCATCCGCGCATGGCGTCGCGCCATCACGGTCCGACGCCGACGCGACAGCTCGAGCCGCCCGGCTTCCTCGCGCTCAACTACGGCTGGGCGACGCCCGTCGTCACGCTCGTCGCCCACCTGCTCTATGGCGCCATCCTCGGGGCCTTCGCCCGCACGGTCGTCTGATCGCTCACGCGGTCGATCGCGGAATGCGGAGCGTTGTACAAAACGACCTTCGCGGCCGCCCGGGCCGGAGACCGCCCGAGCATGCGGGCGAAGAACGCGACCGGGACGGCATCGGCGCGTGGCATCACCCTTGCACTTTCCCGCGCATCGCCCGAGGAGGAGGTCGCACGTCATGAAGTTCGAGATCCCGGAGCTGCCCTACCCGAAGCATGCGCTCGAGCCCTACATCAGTCGCTTGACGCTCGAGACCCACTACGAGAAGCATCACAAGGGCTACGTGAAGAAGCTCCGAAAGGAGATCGAAGGCAAGCCCGAAGCCGATCGGAGCCTCGAGGACGTGATCCGGAGCTCGGAGGGCAAGGTCTTCAACTTCGCCGCCCAGGTCTGGAACCACACCTTCTACTGGCGCAGCATGCGTCCGGACGGCGGCGGCAAGCCGAGCGGTCCCCTGCTCGAGAAGATCGAGCAGGACTTCGAATCCTTCGACGCCTTCCAGCATGCCTTCGCCGACGCGGCGACCGGGGAATTCGGATCGGGCTGGGCCTGGCTCGTCGTCGACGGTCGAGGCCGGCTTCGCGTGCGCAGCAGCTCCGACGCCGAGAATCCCCTGGGCACGGCCCAGACCCCGCTGCTGACGATCGACGTCTGGGAGCACGCCTACTACCTCGACTACAAGAACGAGCGTGATCGCCATGTCCAGGCGGTGATCGAGCATCTGCTCGATTGGGACTTCGCCCGCGAGAACTTCGAGGCGGTCGCGAAGCCGGCGGGTCGATGATCGGCAGCGGACGATTGCGACGCTGGGTCCCGGGGCCCGGTCCGCCCGATCGCGCCCCGGGCCAGCCGCCGAGAGCGGAGCTCGCGATGCGCGGAGGGGGGAGTCATGTCCCCTGATGCGCTTCCGCGTGAGGCGCTTCCGCTGGTCCTGATCACGGGAGCCTGTGGACTGATCGGCACGCGCCTCGCTCGGGCGCTGATTCCGGACCACCGGGTGGTCGGCCTCGACATCGCGCCCGCGCCGGCCGACTTTCCGAGCGAGGCGTCGCGCATCGAGTGCGATCTCACGTCGGAGGCGGGAACGGACATCACGATCCGTCGCGTGGTCGAGCTCCATGGACCCGAGATCGCGAGCGTGATCCATCTCGCCGCCTACTACGACTTCTCGGGCGCGCCGAGCAGGCTCTACGGCGAGCTCACCGTACGCGGGACCGAGCGGCTGATCTCGGCCCTCCAGCGTCACGCCCGCCCGCAGCAGCTCGTCTTCTCGAGCAGCCTGCTCGTGATGCGCTCGACGGAGATCGGCGACGTCATCGACGAGGCGGGAGCGGTGCGCGCGGAGTGGGACTATCCCCGTTCGAAGCTCGACGCCGAGGCCGTGATCGAGGCGATGCGCGGCGAGATGCCCAGCGTGATCCTGCGCCTCGCGGGCGCCTACGACGAATGGGGCCACTCGCCGCCCATCACCCAGCAGATCTGGCGCATCCGAGAGAAGAAGCTCGAGAGCTTCTTCTTTCCCGGCAACCCGCACCACGGCCAGTCCTTCGTCCATCTCGACGATCTCGTAGCCTGCCTGCGAAGGGTCGTCGTCCGGCGTGACGCGCTCGAGCAGCGCGAGCTCTTCCTGGTCGGCGAGCCCGAGATCCTCTCGTATGCGGCGCTCCAGGACCGGATCGGAGTCGAGCTCCACGGACGCGAGTGGCCGACGCTCCGGATTCCCGGCGCGCTCGCCAAGGCGGGCGCCTGGCTGAAGGAGAAGACGGCGGCGGAGGACGACGAGCCCTTCATCAAGCCCTGGATGATCGATCTCGCCGACGCGCACTATCCGATCTCGATCGACCGCGCCAAGCGTCGACTCGACTGGGAGCCCGGTCATCGCCTGGCCGACGTCCTGCCCGCCATGATCCGGAACATGAAGCGCGATCCGGCGCGATTCGACGCGGTGAACGGGCTGCCCGGCCATGACGGGATCGATTGACGCCCGCGCGACGCGCCGCGCTCGGAGTCGCGCGCGATCGCCGAGGACGAGGGAGGAAGCGCGATGGCCAGAGCACGAGATGCGGGGCAGAGGGAGTTTGCGCAGGGATCGCCGCCGGCGGAGCGGCGCAGGGAGGTCTCGGAACGGAACCTGACCGCGCAGCGCGAGTACGACGAGCTCGTCTGGATGCCCTATGCGGGCGTCGCCGGTCTGCTGGGGGCCGTGCTCGTCGCGGTCTTCTTCCTCGTGGTCGACCTGGCGTCCGGACGGGCGGCCGGGTGGACGCCGGCCTTTCTCGGATCGATCCTCTTCCGCGGCGAGGCGATCGCCTCGAACGCGCATCCGCTCGGCATGCTTCCGATCGTGCTCGGCTACACGGCGATCCATGGCGTGACGTTCTTCGCCTTCGCGATCTTCGTCGGCGCGGCCCATCTCGCGCCGCGACCGCCCGTTCCGATGACGCGGCGGGGAGCCGTGTCGACCGCGCTGATCTTCTTCCTGGGCTGCGAGAGCCTCTTCTTCGTGCTCGGTTGGCTGGCCGGTCCGGGACTCGCGCTGGCGGAGCGGCTGGGATTCGGCTGGGTCAGCGGCGCGAACGCGCTGGCGGCCGTCGGCATGACCTGGGTGATCGACCGCAGTGCGCGTCAGCTGGCGGCCCGGAGCGCGTACACCGCGAGGCGGGGGACGGATTAGGCGCCCGGGCGGCGATGGCGCCGGGTGCGCTTCCGGTGACGCGTGACGTACTCGTCTTCCTCGCGGCGGCCGCGACGATCGGCTTCGCGGCGACGCGACTCGCTCGGGACGCCGATCGACTGGCCGATCGCACGGGTCTCGGCGAGGCGCTGACGGGAACGGTGTTGCTCGGCCTCGTTACGGCGCTTCCCGGATTGACGGCCTCCGTCGCCGCGGCCCTCGCGGGGCGTCCGGCGCTCGCGATCGGCAATGCCCTCGGCGGCATCGCGTTCCAGACGACCATCCTCGCCTTCGCGGACATCGCCCACCGCGATGCGAACCTCGAGCACGCGGCCGCCTCGCTCGAGAACGTGATGCAGACGCTCATGCTCATCCTGCTCGTCACGCTCGTGCTGATCGGGCTGAGTGGTCCCGACGTCACGCTCGGGCCGGTCCATCCCGTCACCTGGCTCCTGCTGCTCACGGCCGCGCTCGCATTCGTGCTGGTCTACCGCGTACGCAACCGGCCGATGTGGTGGCCGCGTCAGACGTCGGCGACCGTCATGGACCGCCCGGATCCCGCGTCGCACGCGCGCTCGCTGCCGCGACTGATCGGCTCGCTCCTCGTGATGGCGACGCTCTCGCTCGTCGCCGGCGTCTACGTCGCGCGCTCCGCCGGCGCGATCGTCGCCGAGACGGGGCTCTCCGAGGCCCTGATGGGGGGGCTCTTCATGGCGCTGGCGACGTCGCTGCCGGAGCTCGTGACCTGCCTCGCCGCGGTGCGTCGAGGGGCGCTCACGCTCGCGGTCGCCGACGTCGTCGGCGGAAACTTCTTCGACGTGCTCTTCGTCGCGGCGGCCGACTTCGCCTATTTCGGACGCTCGATCTACCACGGGTCGGGCGTCGGCCGACGGGAGATCTTCGTCGCAGCGCTCACGATCCTGCTCAACGTCGTGCTGCTCGCGGGGCTGGTCTACCGACAGCGCCATGGTCCCGGGAACATCGGCATCGAGAGCGTCGCGATGCTCGCGATCTACCTGGCGGGATTCTTCGTCCTCGCCGTCGCGATGTGAAGCGATGTCAGGTCGAGCCCGTCCGCCGATCTCCGTCCCCCTCGCTCCGGCTCGCCGGCCTGGCGTGCGCGGTGGCGCCCTCCGCCTCCGCACCGGCTTCGCTCTCGTCGTCGGGGCGCCCGTCCGGCGCCGGCGCGGCGAGGAAGAGCGTTCGGGTCGGATAGGCGAACTCGATCCCCTCGCGCTCGAAGCGGGCGTGGATCGCGAGCTGGACCGCCTGGTGGATGTCCATGTAGAGGTTGTAGTCGGGAGCGAGAACGAAATAGACGATCTCGAAGTCGAGGCTATAGGGCCCGAACTGCTTGAAGTGGGCGCGGTCGAAGCGGACGCGCTCCTGCGCCTCGACGGCCTCGCGCAGCATGCCGGGAATGCGCTCGAGCATCGCGTGCGACGTCTGGTACACCACGCCGAGCCCGAAGAGGACGCGACGCTCGTACATGGCGCCGTAGTTGTGGATCCGGCTTCCGAGCAGGTCGGTGTTCGAGAAGACGAGCAACTCGCCGGAGAGGCTCCGGAGGCGCGTGGTCTTGAGTCCGACGCGCTCGACGTTGCCGAGGTGGTCGCCCAGGACGAGGAAGTCGCCGACCACGAAGGGCTTGTCGATCACGATCGTGAGCGACGCGAAGAGATCCCCCAGGATGTTCTGGACCGCGAGGGCGACGGCGATGCCGCCGATGCCGAGGCCGGCGACCAGCGCCGTGATGTCGACGCCGAGGTTCTCGAGCACGAGCAGCAGCGCGCCGACCCAGACGAAGAGCTTGAGCATGAACCCGACCGCCGCCATCGAGGTCACCGCAGCAGCGTTCTCGGCGAGGTTCACGGTCCGGAAGCGATCGAGCCAGGCGTCCACGAGCTCGATCAGCCAGAGGGCCACCTGCGTGAAGAGCGCCACCGTCACGATCCCGCGCAGGACGCCGGCGCTCCGCTCGGGCAGGTCGAGCCAGAGACTTCCGACGTAGAGCGACACGACGAGCAGGACCAGGCTGCGCGTCTTCTCGAGCGTCTGCAGGACGATCGCCGCCCGATGGACGCCGACCCGATCCGCCAATCGACGGATGCGCGCGAGCACGACGAGCCGCAGCAGGGAGAGCGCGAGCCAGGTCGCGAACGCCACGGCGAGGGCGACGCCCCAGTCGAAGCCCCGTGCGAGCAAGGCGTCGTAGCCGCCGGTCGCGAGCGCGCTTCGCGCCCGCTCGAGGATCGCCTGCACCGTTGCTGCCCCCTCGTCCCGCGCCCCGTCGTCGCGGCGCGTCGTGGTCGAGGGTTTGCAAGTCGGGTGCCAGGCGAGCCGGGTTCTCGTCCGGCCGCGGGGCGAACGAGCACGAGGAGGGCTTCTTGATGAGCGAAGCGAAGGATGCGTCGGGGCGCTTCAGAAGGGCCTTCGTGCTCGCACTGCTGATCGCGAGCGTGCTCGCGTTCGTCGTGATGATTCGCGCGTTCGTCGTCGCGATCGTCTTCGCGATCGTCTTCGCGGGCCTGCTCGCCCCCGTCTACGACTGGATCCGGACGCGACTCGGCGGGCGGGCGCGACTCGCGGCGCTCGCGACGATCGCGGCCAGCCTGCTCGTGATCGGTCTGCCGCTCGCCGGCCTGCTGGCGGTCTTCGTGACCGAGGCGATGCAGGTCGCCGAGCGCGTCGGCCCGTTCGTACAGGACTGGCTCGAAGGCGACGCGTCGCTCGCCGCCCACCTGCCCGCGTGGGTCCCGCGGCTCGAGGTGCTCGAGCCGTACCGGGAGGACCTGACCCGCAACCTGGCGCAGGCGATGCAGACGGCCGGATCCTGGGTCGTGTCGAGCGCGTCGAGTCTGACGCAGGGCACGCTGGGCGTGCTGCTCGCGTTCTTCGTCCTTCTTTATGCGCTCTTCTTCTTCCTGGTCGAGGGGCCGCGCTTGATCGCCGGGCTGGGCCGATACCTGCCCCTGAACGACGAAGACCGCGAGCTCCTCTTCGATCGCGGCCTCGCCGTCACGAAGGCTTCGCTGAAGGGGCTGGTCGTCGTCGGCTCGCTGCAGGGCCTGCTCCTCGGCGTCGCCTTCGCCGCCTGCGGTCTTCCCGGCCCCACGTTCTGGGGCTCGATCGCGTTCATCCTCTCGGCGGTGCCGGGCCTCGGCTCGGCGATCGTCTGGATCCCGGCCGCCGTCTATCTCGCCTTGACGGGTTCGGTCGGCTGGGCCATCGGGCTGGCGCTCTGGGGCGCGATCGTCGTCGGATCGGTCGACAACCTGCTGCGTCCGTTGGTGGTCGGGCGCGATGCGCGGCTGCCGGACCTGGTCGTCCTCGTGTCCGTGCTCGGGGGAATCGCCGCGTTCGGTGCCATCGGGCTGGTCCTCGGTCCCATCCTCGCGGCGCTGGTCGACACCCAGCTCGAGATCTATCGCCGCGCCTTCGCCGAACACCTCCGCCCGGCCACGCTGCCCGCGCGGGGATCGACCGGCGCTGAAGCGCAGGCAGCGGACGAAGGGGCTAAGGTCGGTCGATGATCTCGCTTCGCGACGTCTCGAAGGTGTATCCAGGCGACGTGCGCGCGGTCGACGGTCTCTCCCTCGACGTCGAGCGCGGCGAGACGGTCGCCCTGCTCGGGGCGTCGGGCTGCGGCAAGACGACGACGCTCAAGCTGATCAATCGCCTCGTCGAGGCGACCGCGGGCGAGATTCGCGTCGAAGGGCGGGACATCCGCGCGCTCGATCCGGTCCGGCTGCGTCGGCAGATCGGCTACGTCTTCCAGGGCGTCGGGCTCTTTCCCCACTGGTCGGTCGGCGACAACGTCGCGGCGGTACCGAGGCTGCTCGGATGGAGCGAGCCGCGCGTACGCGAGCGGGTCGACGCGCTGCTCGACCGCGTCGGCCTGCCGCCGGCGCGCTTCCGCGATCGGCGTCCCGCCGAGCTCTCGGGCGGGCAGCGACAACGCGTGGGAGTCGCGCGCGCGCTCGCGGCGGAGGCGCGGCTGCTCCTGATGGACGAGCCCTTCGGCGCCGTCGATCCGCTGACCCGGGACGGGCTCCAGCAGGAGCTCGTCGCGATGCGGGCCGAGCTCGATCTGACCCTCGTGCTCGTCACCCATGACGTCGCCGAAGCGCTGCTGCTCGGCGACCGCGTCGCGGTCCTCGAGGCGGGACGCATCCTTCAGGTCGGGACGCCGGCCGAGCTCTTCGCCCGACCCGCTCACGCCACGGTCGAGCGCCTGCTCGAGACGCCGAGACGTCAGGCGGATCGGCTCCATGCGCTGGCCCACGCCGCGGACGGGGTTGGCGATGCGCCGGCCCTGCGCGACGCCGCGGGCCGCGTCGGGTCGGATGCGGGAGCGACGTCGTGAGCCTTTCGAAGCTGCACGCGGAGCTGGTCCGCTTCCCCGACTACTTCGCACACCACGTCGTGCTGACGGTCGTCGCGCTCGGGATCGGGGTCGCGCTCTCGCTGCCGCTCGCGGGGCTCGCCGTGCGCCGACCGGGCTTCAGGGGGCCGCTCCTCGGGGTGGCGGGCGTCGTGCAGACGGTTCCGGGGCTCGCGCTGCTCGCGCTGATGGTGCCCCTGCTCGGGCGGATCGGCGTCGTGCCTGCGCTGGTCGCGCTCGTGCTCTACAGCATGCTGCCGGTGCTCCGCAATGCGGTGACCGGCGCGCTCGGGGTCGACCCCGATGTGCTCGAGGCGGCGCGCGCGATCGGCATGACCGACGACCAGATCCTGCTGCGCGTGCAGCTTCCGCTCTCCGCTCCGGTGGTCATCGCGGGCGTGCGCACGGCGGCGGTCTGGACCGTGGGCATGGCGACGCTCTCGACGCCGGTCGGCGCGACGAGCCTCGGCAACTTCATCTTCAGCGGGCTGCAGACGCAGAACACGCTCGCCGTCCTGCTCGGTTGCGCGGGTGCAGCGGCCCTCGCGCTCGGACTCGACGGCCTGATCCGCCTGGTCGAGCGGGCCGTCGCGGCGCGCGACGCGCGCCGCGCCTGGGCGGTGGCGGCGCTCTTCGTGCTCGCCGTCGGACTCTCGACCGCGCCGCTGCTCGCCGTCGCGAGTCGCCCGCCGGCCGGGCCGCCCGTCGTCGTCGGGGCCAAGACCTTCACGGAGCAGTACGTGCTCGCGGAGCTGATCGCCGGGCGACTGCGGCGGTCGGGACTCGAGGCGCGCGTGCGCGCCGGCCTCGGGTCGTCGGTGGTCTTCGACGCGCTCGCGGCCGACGAGATCGACGTCTACGTCGACTACTCGGGGACGCTCTGGGCGAACCGGCTGCAGCGCAGCGACGCCGCGAGCGCCCGCCGTGTGCTCGACGAGACGCGGCGCTGGCTCGAAGACCGTCACGGCATCCGCCTCCTCGGGCCCCTCGGCTTCGAGAACGCCTACGCCCTCGCCATGCGTCGGGATCGCGCACGCGCGCTCGGCATCACGAACCTCGCCGACCTGGCCGCACGCTCGCCCGCGCTCGCGATCGGCGGCGACTACGAGTTCTTCGCCCGCCCCGAATGGACGCGCGTCCGCGAAGCCTACGGGATGCGCTTCCGCGACCGGCGGAGCTTCGACTCGACCCTGATGTACGGCGCGGTCGCCGACGGGCACGTCGACGTCATCAGCGCCTTCTCGAGCGACGGCCGCATCGACGCCTTCGACCTGCTCGTCCTCGACGATCCGCGGCGGGCCTTCCCGCCCTACGACGCCGTGCTGCTGCTCTCCCGTGCGGCCGCCGCCCGTCCGGCGCTCGTCGCCGCGCTCGCTCCCCTGGTCGCCTCGATCGACGATACGGCGATGCGACGGGCCAATCGACGCGTCGACGTCGAGGGCCTTTCGATCGGCGAGGCGGCGGGCGCCCTCGACGCGGCGCTCGAACGGAGCGCGAATCGCGAGCAGGCGGCGGGGCTCGGGCGGGATCGCCCGACGTTCGAATCGGCGGCAACCGGGCGAGCGTCGCCGCATGGGCGGTGGGAGCCGCAAGGGCGGGCATCGTCGGGAGGGCGGTCGCCGCTCGAAGCGAACGGGGTCGCGGAATGAGAGGAGGAGTCGGCGTGGCGCGTTCACGGAGCATCGCAGCGATCGAGTCGGTCGACGGAGACGAAGTCGCCGCCGCGGCCGGGCCCCGACCCGACCCGGACGGCTACCGGGCGGTGCGCGCCTTCACGGAGCGGCTCCGTGCGCCGCTCGACCCGGAGGATTGCGTCGCCCAGTCGATGCCCGACGCGAGCCCCGTGAAGTGGCACCTCGCCCATACGACCTGGTTCTTCGAGACCTTCGTCCTCGCTCCCTACGCCTCCGATCCGCGCCCGTTCCACCCGCGCTTCGCCTATCTCTTCAACTCCTACTACGAGGGCGCGGGCGCGCGGCATGCGCGTCCGGAGCGGGGTGTGTTGACGCGCCCGAGTCTCGCCGAGGTGATGGCCTATCGCGCCGACGTCGACACGCGCGTCCTGGCGCTGCTCGACGAGGAGACGACGCCCGAGCGCTCGGCGGCGATCCGTCGCGTCGTCGAGATCGGGCTCCATCACGAGCAGCAGCATCAGGAGCTGATCCTGACCGACGTGAAGCATCTCTTCTCTCGCAATGCGCTGCTGCCCGCCTATCGATCTCCGCTGCCCGAATCGCTCGGCTCGGCCGAGCCCATGGGCTGGCTCGATCTGCCGGAGGGCGTCCACGTCGTCGGTCGGCCCGAGACGGGCGCAGACTTCGCGTTCGACAACGAGCGCCCGGTCCATCGCGTCTTTCTCGAGCCCGCTCGGATCGCGGATCGGCTCGTGACCAACGGCGAGTACCGCGCGTTCATCGACGATGGTGGGTACCGGCGTCCCGAGCTCTGGCTCGAGCTCGGCTGGCGCACGCTCCAGCGCGAGGGCTGGGGCGCACCGCTCTACTGGCGGGGCGGGCCAGGCGACTGGTCGGAGTTCACCCTGGCCGGCGAGCGCGCGCTCTGCGACGCCGAGCCCGTCGCGCACGTCAGCTTCCTCGAGGCGGACGCCTTCGCGCGCTGGGCCGGTGCGCGGCTGCCGTCGGAGGCCGAGTGGGAGGTCGCCTGCGGATCGCGCGCCGTCGCCGGCAACTTCGTCGAATCCGGCCGATTGCATCCGGCGCCCGCGGCGCCGGATGCGTCGGGCGCCGCACGCCAGCTCTTCGGCGATCTCTGGGAGTGGACCGGCAGCAGCTATGGACCCTACCCCGGCTATCGGCCCGAGCCGGGCACGCTCGGCGAGTACAACGGCAAGTTCATGTGCGAGCAGATCGTGCTGCGCGGCGGCTCCTGTGCCAGTCCGCGCTCCCATCTGCGCGCCAGCTATCGAAACTTCTTCCATGCCCCCGATCGCTGGCAGCTCGCCGGCATCCGTCTCGCGAAGGAGCCCTCATGACTTCGAACCGCAGTGCCGCCGCGCGCGTCATGCCCCTGCACGACCTCCATCCCGAGCCCGACGACGTCTTCGCGGAGGTCGTCGCGGGTCTCTCGGCCGAACGCAAGACGCTGCCGTGCAAGCTCTTCTACGACGAGCGCGGCTCGCGTCTCTTCGATCGCATCTGCGAGCTCGAGGAGTACTACCCGACGCGGACCGAGATCTCGATCCTCGAGACGCGGGCCGCCGAGATCGCCGGGGCGATCGGCGAGCGGGCGCTGGTCGTCGAGCTCGGCAGCGGCAGCAGCATGAAGACGGAGATCCTGCTCGACGCGCTCGCGTGCCCGGCCGGGTACGTCCCGATCGACATCGCCCGCGATCATCTGACCGCCGCTGCCCGTCGCGTCGCCGCTCGGTTTCCGGGGCTGCCCGTCTGGCCGGTCTGCGCCGATTTCAACGCGCCGATCGAGCTGCCGACGATCCGCCTCGAGGTCGGTCGGCGCCTGATCTTCTTTCCGGGATCGACGATCGGGAACTTCGACGTCGAGGGACGGCTCGCGCTGCTCGGTCGCATGCACGGGCTCTGCGAGACGTCGCAGGACCGCCTCTTGATCGGCATCGACCTGATCAAGGACGTGAAGCGGCTCGAATGCGCGTACGACGACGCCGAGGGCGTCACCGCCGCCTTCAACCGGAACCTCCTGCGGCGCATCAATCGCGAGCTGGGAGCCGACTTCGAAGTCGAGTCCTTCGCCCATCGGGCGCGCTTCGATCCGCGCGCGTCTCGCGTCGAGATGCACCTCGTGAGCGAGCGCGATCAGACGGTGCGCATCGACGGTCGCCGATTTCGCTTCACCGCGGGCGAGACGATCTGTACCGAGCACTCCTACAAATTCACCGTGCCGGGCTTCTCGGCGCTCGCCACCCGAGCCGGATGGCGCCTCGAGCGCACGTGGACCGATCCCGAGGGCTTGTTCGCGATCCTGCTCCTCGCCGCCTAGCGTCGCTCTCCGTTCCGGTCGGACGGCTTCCGGTCGGGGCTTCCGTTCTCGGCGAAGCGCTCCCGGAGCGAGTCGAGCACGTCCTCCTCGACGATCACGACGACGTGGTCGCCCGCCTGCAGCTCGGTCTCGTCGTCGATCAGGATCGAGCGCTCGCCGCGGGTGCGCGCGATCGGGCGCGCCCCGGCCGGCAGGTCGAGGGCCTTCGGGCTCGGGACGTCCGTGGCCACGCGGAAGCCGAAGAAGCGCAGGCCCGATCGGACGACGGTCGAGAGGGCGGGGCTCTCGCGCCCCTCGACGAGGTCGGTGAGCTGGTACGCGACCTCCCGATCCGGAACGATCACGTCGTCGAGGCCGAGCTCGTTGCAGAGCGGCTCGAGGTCCGGATCCTCGACCTTGGGCACGACGCGCCCGAAGCCGAGCGAGCGTCCGACGAGCGCAGCGAGGATGTTCGTCTCGTCCCGGTCGCTGACGCAGAAGAGGAAGTCGGTCTGTCGGGGGCCGATCTCCTGCAGGACCGCGGGCCGGCTGCCGTCGCCCGTGACGAGGCCGCAATCGAGCTCGTCGGAGAGTCGCTCGACGACCTCGGGATCCACCTCGATCAGCACGACGTCATGGCCGCGCTCGCCGAGCGACTTGACGGCCTGCAGCGCCAGCGGACTCGCCCCGACGAACGTCACGCGCTTCGCCACGATCGCCTCCGACCGATCCAGGTTCCCGGCAGCAGCAGCACGAGGAACGCGAAGAGCTCCACGCGTCCCATCAACATGTCGACGCAGAGCACGCCCTTCAGCAGGGGCTCGAGCGCGGGACCGGTCGTTCCCGTCGACAGGCCGACCGTCCCGACGGCCGAGACGACGTCGAAGAGCGCATCGAGCGGCGGATGGCCGTAGGCGAGGAAGGCGAGCCACGAGGCGACGACGACGAGCGCGCCGCCCGTCGCCAGCGCCGCCGCGGCCTCGATCTCCTCGATGGGCACGCGACGTCCGCCGATGCGCGGCACCCAATGACTGCCACGCGCCGTGGAGGCGCGCACGATCCGCAGCGCGACCAGCCGCAGCAGGATCAGGAGGCGCACGATCTTCAATCCGCCTGCGGTCGAGCCGACGTCGCCGCCGACGGCCATGGCACCGATCAGGACGACCTTCGCGCCAGCGGGCAGGCTCGCGGGGTCGAGCGTCGAGAAGCCCGCCGTCGATTGGGCGGAGGCGGCCAGCCAGGCGGCCTGGGAGAAGTGCATGGCGATCGAACCCGTCGACGAGGCCTCGAGGAAGAGCCCGATCGCGAGCGAACCGAGCGCGACGAGACCGACGAGGCTCCAGAGCCGGGCATCCCGCGCGAGCGAGCGCAGGCGCGGCCGCCGCAAATAGAAGGAGAAGGAGACGGAGCCGGCCAGGCAGAGCAGGAGCACCGCGCTGCGGGCTGCGGGTGTCCGGCCCGCGAGGCTCGCGTCGGCCGTCGAGAAGCCGCCGGTCGAGACGGCCGCGAGCGTCTGGGCGAGGGCGTCGAACGCGTCGAATCCGACCCCGACGCAGAGCAGGAAGCCCGCGGCGGTGAGGCCGAGGTAGGCGAGCAGGACGGAGCGCGCATGGGCGCGGGTCGCCCCGACGAAGTCGGCGGCCTCGATGTCGTCGAAGCCGAGCCGGCGCGCTGCGATGCCGGAGGGAATCACGAACGCGAGCGCGAGCACGACGACGCCCAGCCCGCCGACCCACTGGAGCCAGGCTCTCAGGAAGAGGAAGCTCGCCGGTCGCCCGGCGATGGAGCCGAGGGTCGTCAGACCGGTCGTCGTGACACCCGAGATCGACTCGAAGACCGCGTCGAGCGGCGCGAGCCCGTAGGCCGCGAGCGGAAAGGCGAAGACGAGACCCGAGAGCAGGAAGACGAGTGCGGAGACGACCAGCGCCTCGTTCGCCTGGATCCGCTCGCTCGCCCGCATCCGCTCCCCGGCGAGTCCGGTCGCGCCGAGCCCGACGATCAGCAGGAGCTGGCGCATCGCGACGTCGAGCCGCCCGTCCAGCCAGGCGGCGAGGGTCGGCAGGAGCGTGAGCACGGCGAGGGCGATTGCGGCCCGGCCCAGCTGGTGGAGGATCACGCCCGGACGGACGGCGAAGTGGAGCGCGCGAAATCCCTCGCCCCACACGCTCAGGCCCGCCCGCCCCGCGCCTCGACCCTCATCGCGAGCGCAGCATCTTGCGGATCTCCGCGAGATGGAGCTCCTCGGAGCGGAGCTTGCCCCGGGCATACTCTTCGAGCGCGACGCTCTCGTCCGCGACCTGCTCGAGCAGCTTGCGGTAGTGCTCGATGCCGCGACTCTCGTGCTCGATCAGCTCTTCGAGAATCGCATCGATGCGCTCGTGGTGGGTCCCGACGAGCTCGCCGATACCGAGCGACGGACGTCCGCCGAGCGTCGTGACCTCCTCGCCGGCCTCGCGGGCATGCTGGAGCGCCTCGTCCGCCTGGCTCTGCATCCATCCGATGATGGGGATGCGGGCGTGGCCGAAGATCATGAGGGCATACTGCGTGTAGCGGACCGCTCCGGCCAGCTCGAGCTCGATGATCTCGTTCAGGGTTCCGATCACCTGGTCCCGGTCCATGCTTCGAAGCCTCCTTTTTCTTTCGTTCTTGTTCTTCCGTTCGCTCGTCGGGTCGCGCGTCCCGGCGCAGGCGGGGCTCACGAACGATCCGCCTCCGCCGCGCTCGCGGTTCGCGTCGCCTCGGGACACGGCGTCGCATCGCCCGGCGCGTCGCCGGCGGCGCGCAGTCCGAGGCGCACGCCGGGCTCTGCGTCCGCTTCCCCGTCGACCGCCTCACCGACCGCGAGCCGGCTCGCGGGCACGCCGCGCCGCGTCTCGAAGTAGCGGCAGACGCGGTCGGCTCGGGCGACGGCGAGCTGCCGGAGTCGGGCGTCGAGCGACGCTGCGTCCGAAGCCGTCGCGTCCGGCTCGTCCGTCTCCTGCCGCTCGTCCCGTTGCCCCGGGGCCTGCTGCTGCGCCAGGCGCTCGCGATCCGTGTCGGTGGCCGTTCCGTGGAGGGTGAGTCCGAGGCGCGGACGATCGACCATCACGTCCGCGACGCGCTCGAGCTCGGCTCGGCCCGGATCGGTGAGCTCGCTCGTACCCGGTACGAAGGCGATCGACTCGGGCTGGAAGGAGGCGATTCGACCGTCGTCGCTGCGCCGCACGCGAGCGAGGATCTTCAGCGGCACGCTGACTGCCCCGACGATCGCCTGCCGCAGGGCGCTTTGGATCGTCGAGCGCCAATCGAGGTCGACCCCGTCGGCATGGCGCGAGGCGAGATCGAAGTCGAGGTTGATGTCGCCAGCGGGGTCACGCAGGAGCGCGAGCGCGAGGTCGATCGGCATGCCGAAGCGTCGGCGGAACACGTCGCTCGCACCGCCGCCGTCGAGGTGGAGCGCATGGAGCGTCAGGCGATTCGATGCTTCGAGACGGTCATCGTCGTTCGTGATCTCGCTCGCGAGCGTCGTCGTCCCCTGCGCCACGGTCTGGCCCAGGAATTCGGCCAGGTAGGGATTGAAGGGCGCAAGCGGAAGCGCATCGAGGTCGAGATGGCCCTCCGCGACGGGCGGGTCGACCCGTCCCGTGATCGCGAGCTGTCCCTCGTCCTCGACGCGGGCCGCGATCGTGAAGTTCGCCACCCGACCCTCCGGCCAGCGGACGGTCTTCGCGGCGAGATCGATCGCCTCGAGCGCGACGCGGACGAAGGGCGCGGCCGTCCGATCCTCGAGCGCGAGCCGGCCGGCCTGGATGTCGAGCCGCCCGATCTCGAGGCCGAGTCGGGATCCCCGTCGCTCGGCGTCGGACTCGTCCTTCGCGGTGGCCGAGGCGGAAGCGGACTTCGACGAAGGCATGGGCAGGTCGAGACCCGACGGGGTCAGGCGGAGCGCGACCTTCGGGGAGCGCAGGACGAGCGAGTCGACGCGTACGGGTCCGCCGCCTCCGCCGCGGATCGGGATCGCGTCGAGCGCGTCGAAGGACGCGGAGAAGACGACCTCGTCCGGATCGGCGCCGGACTCGACCGCCGCGAAGTTCCGGATCTCGAGCGTCGCCGAGGCTTCGAGCGGTCCCGCTCGTGTCGGGTCGATCACCGCGTCGAGCGCGTGGTCGAGCTGGGAGATCTTCGGCGCGTCGATCCGCCCGGAGAGCGCGGCATGATCGAGCGACAGCGCCAGGACCGCCTTCGGCTCGGCGAGCTCGGCCTTCGCGGAGACCCCCTGCAGCGCGAGCCCGATCGTCGCCGTATCCCCGGCCTCGCCATTCGCATGGAGGGCGATCGTCAGGTCGAGCGCGCCATCCAGTCCGACGAGGCCGACGTCCGCGACGTACGCTCGAATCTGCTCGAGCGGGAGCCGCTCCGCCGTGAGCGCGCCGTCGAGTCGCTCGCCTTCGCGCGCGAGCGTCCAGCGCGCGTCGAGTACGAAGGGCGCGCCGGCGACGTCGCCGTCGACCTTCAGGTGGGCCGGCTCGGGATAGGCGTCGGCAGGCACCGTCGCGAGCCGCTGGACCGTCAGGTCACGCACCTCGACGCGCAGCGGGCCCGGCGTACGGACGGCACGGTCGCGAAAGCGGATCTCGCCGCGATCGATCGCCAGGCGATCGATGCGCAGCGCCACCCGCCGCTCTCGTGGCGGCGACGCGGCCTGAGACGTGGGCCCTGATGCGGCCTGCGACGTGGACTCGCCGACGTCGGCGGGGCCGTGGCGCGCCGTTCCCTTCTCCGGCGCAGCCTCGTTCGACTGGGCGAAGGGCCCCCGGTCGAAGCCCCCTCCGGCGAAGCGCGTCAATCGCAGCTTCGGCCCCTCGATCTCGAGCGCATCGAGCCGGATCGCGTCGCCGGCGAGCGAGCGCCAGGCGAGATCGATCACGACCCGATCGACGCAGAGCCAGCAGCGATCCGGATCGCTCCGCGTCGCGATCGCGAGCCCGTCGAGCGTGACCGCCCCGGCGATGGGCGAGAGCGCGACGCCATCGAGGCGGACTTCCGCGCCGAGGCGCTCGCTCGCCTGCCACGTGATGAGCGCGCGCAGCGCGATCGGCACGAGGAAGACGACGGCGACGGCGGCGACGAAGAGCAGCGTCACGACCCAGGCGATCCGGGACGCGCGCCTCGTCGTCTCGAGCTCGGGAGTCGGGTCGCGCGGCGACATGGGAGGCGAAGGAGCAAGAGCCGTGCCGCCTTCCGAGGACGCGCGCTCGGGTCGCGTCGCCCGGTCGCGCAGGCGTCGCGTCGCTCCCGCGCGTCGTCTCGAGGACCGCGATTCCGCTTCTACAAAAGGGCACGGCTCGATCGCTGCTGCGGCTCCGCGCGGGCGGCTGCATCCGACGCGCGTGGCGGCGGGACGGGCGGCGCTCCGTCGGCGAGCTCGGCGACGAGCGGCAGGTGATCGGAGGCGCGCCGAGCGAGCGCGCTCGCGTGGGCCCGGACCTGCGAAAGGGCGAAGGGCGGCCGGACCCAGATCCGATCGAGCGAGAGCAGGGGCCAACGCGCGGGAAAGGTACGCGGGCAAGGCGTGGCCGAGAAATAGCGTCGCAGCGCGCGCAGGGGACGCCCCCAGAACGCCCACTCGTTCAGATCGCCGAGCAGCAGCGCGTAATCGCTCCCGCCCGTCTTCAGCGCGCCGAGCAGCCGCCGGACCTGTCGGCGCCGCTCGCTCGGCTCGAGTCCGAGATGGGTCGCGACGGCCTGCAGCGTCCGGTCGCCCCAGCCGAGCCGCGCGTCGATGGCGCCGCGGGGCTCCCGCCCGGGCACGCTCAGGTCGATCCGCTGCTCATGCTCGACCGGCAGCCGGGTCAGCAGCGCGTTGCCGTAGTGACGCCCGCCGCGCAGCAGGGTCGGCCCCGCGAGCGCGAGGAGACGCGTCCGGCTCGCGAGGAAGTCGAGCACATGGATGCCGTCGACCCGGAAGTTCTCGACCTCCTGCAGCGCGAGCACGTCGGCCCCGAGCTCGTCGAGCACACCGGCAATCCGTCCCGGGTCGAAGCGTCCGTCTCCGCCGACACACCCGTGGACGTTGTAGGTCGCCACCCTGAGGCGGGCGGTCGGCCTCGTCATCGACTCGACCACGCCTAACGCTTCTGCTCGTCGCGTCGACCGAGGAGCCAGCGGCCGAGCAGACCGAGGCCGACCGCGCCGGCGAGGCCGATCATCAGGAGCAGGGCGACCCGCATCGCGGTGGGCGATCCCAGGGTCGTCTCGAGCTGGCCGGCGAAGACGGTCAGCAGCAGCGTTCCCGGGGCGAGTCCGATCAGGGTGCCGAGGGCGAAGTCGCGGAAGCGGATGTGGGAGGCCCCGGCCATCAGGTTGACGACGGTATAGGGCGCGATGGGGACGAAGCGCAGCGTGACCACCGCGAGGAAGCCCTGACGCGCGATCCGACGGCTGATCCGTCCGATCCAGCGCTCCGACACCCGCTCGATTCCGCGGCGACCCAGCCAACGGCCGACCGCATAGGCGGCGAGCGCACTGACCTCCGCGCCGAGCAGCGCATAGGCGAACCCCTGCCAGGCGCCGAAGACGAGTCCGGTCGCGACGATCAGCAGCGTGATCGGTACGGCGAGGAAGCCCGCGACGACGTAGAAGCTCGAGACCGCCAGCGGAACGGTCCAGGCCCCGCGCGCGGCGCTCATCCGCGCCAGCAGTTCGGCCACGTCCCAGCGCTCGCCGAGCGGGGTCATGCGCCAGACGAGTGCGAGCGAGACGGCGGCGAGCAGGGCGAGGCCCAGCATCACGAGGGATCGCGTCGCCTCCGATCGTTCCGCGGCCGGGAGCAGCTCCTCGGCGACGCCGTCGACGTCGAAGGGTCGCGCGGGATCGATGAACTCGCCGTCGGGAACGCGCGCCTCGAGACCGGGGGGCAGCGCGAGCTCGAGCGGCGCGAGCCTCCGCGGCCCCCGTCCTCGCGTCTCGATCACGCCGATCATCGACTCGCCCCGGTCGAGCGCCGACTCGATCTCGAATGGCTCGGCGCCGAGATGCTCCGCGAGCAGCCGCGCGCGCAGCGCGCCGATCACGCGCCGGATGCGCTCGTCGCGGTCGCGATCCTCGCCATCGCCATCGCCATCGGTACCGCCATCGCCATCGGCGAGCAGGGCGAGGTCGCATTCCGTGTCGAAGCCCATCGAGCGGTTGCTGAGGTTCGCCGACCCGACCCGAAGGAAGCGATCGTCGGCGATCAGCAGCTTGGAGTGGACGTTCACGCACTGCTCCCCGAGGCCGTCGATCTCCGGAGAGCAGACGCGCAATCGCCCGTCGCGGTCCGCGCGGACCAGCCTCTGGATCAGGCGAACGCGGAGCACGTCCATGGTGTTGTGGGAGAGCCACCCGACGCTGTGGCGGGGCATCACGACGACCACCTCCGGTCCCCCCCGCTCCTCGAGGCGCGCTTCGAGGGCCTCGCCGATGCGCTCGGAAGTCAGGTACTGCGCCTCGATGTAGAGCGCGTCGCGCGCGCTCCGGATCGCGTCGAGCAGCAGGTGCTCGATCTCGTGCACGCCGCGCTCGCCGTCGAATTCCGGCGTCGTTCGGGCGATGGCGACGGGAACGTGCTCGAGGTCGGGGGCGAGGCCCGGAGGCCAGGGGTCGTCGGCGGGCCCTTCCTCCAGCGGCGACGCGAGCGTCTCGTCCGTCGCCCGGGTCCAGCGCGAGCGAGCGAGCTCTCCGAGCGCGGCGGCGACATCGCCGTCGACCATCATCATGAGGTCGTGATAGGGCTGGCGGATCCCGTTGTCCGGCTCCCGTCGGCGCTCGTCGTCGGGCGCGTGCTCCGGCGTGTCCCAGCGACCGAGAGCGAAGTCGAGTCCGCCGGCGAAGGCGACACGATCGTCGACGACGACGATCTTCTGATGATGGCTCGCGCCGACGGGATGGCGGTCGTCGAGCCGGAAGCGGAGCCGGGGATGGGCGTTCCAGACCGGCTGAAGGGTCGGCAGCCATTCCCGGTCCATGCCGTAGAGGCGCGGAAAGCTCCAGTCGAGCAGCGAGATCCGGAGATCGGCGTTGCGCACGAGCAGCGCGCCCAGGAACTCGCCGAGCCGCGTCGGCAGGCCGTCCTCGCTCGCGTCGCGGGCGAGCTCGAAGCGGCTGTCGATGTCCCAGCCCAGGATCAGGAGCGAGTGCCGCGCCCGCTTCGCCGCCTCGCGGAAGGCGCGGAAGTAGGCGGCGCCGTCGACGAGCAGCTTGACCCGCGTCGCCGACTCGACGCGCCAGCAGTTGCGTCCGAGCTCGAAGGCGAGCGATCGCGTCGACGAGATCCGCGTCGACGAGGTCATGGCGCGTCGCCCACGTCCTCGAGGCGCAGGAGCGCTTCCCGGACCGGCTCGAGGCTCGTCGCGTGCCGATCGATGTCCGCCCAGGGATCGTCTTTCCGGGCGAGGCGGCGTCGCAGGTTCTGGACGCTGTAGCGTCGCGACTCGAAGCCCTTGCGACCGATCTCATGCCAGTCGACGGGCGTCGCGACCGGCGCGCCCGGCTTCGCACGCACCGAGTAGGGCAGGACGCTCGTCTGTCCCCAGGCGTTGCGGGAAACGTCCAGGTAGAGGCGGTCTCGCCGCTCGCTCTTTCGTTGCGCGATGGTCAACGTGTCGGGATGGCGGCGGGTCAGGACTTCGGCCATCGCTCGGGCGACCGATCGGACCGCGTCGAAGTCGCTGCCCGCATCGAGCGGAGCGACGACGTGCAGCCCCTTCGAGCCCGTGGTCATGACGAAGGGCGTCAGGCCGATCGCCTGCATGAGGTCGCGGACGCGGCGCGCGGCGACGACGACCGCGGCGAACGAATCTCCATCGGGCGGGTCGAGATCGAAGACCAGCCGGTCGGGACGATCGATCCGATCGCATCGGCTCGTCCAGCCATGCAGGGTCACGACCGCCTGGTTCGCGAGGTAGACGAGGGTCGCCTCGTCGTTGCAGACGACGTGCGGGATCTCGTCGCCGGGGTCGCCGACGCGCGGGACGGTGACGCCGGGAATCCAGTCGGGGAAGTGCGACGAGCGCTGTTGCTGGTAGAAACCCGGCTGGTCGATGCCGTCCGGGAAGCGGTGCAGCGTGAGCGCGCGGTCGCGCGCATGCGGGAGCAGCAGCGCGGCCACGCCGCGGTAGTGATCGATCAGGTCGCCCTTCGTGAGCCCGACGTCCGGAAACAGGACCTTGTCGAGATTCGACAGCGAGAGGACATGGGATTCGATTTCGATCCTCGTCATGGCGTGCTCCCGCGCCGCCGGTCGCGCTGCTTCGCTGCGAGCGGACCAAGCAAGAAGGGTGCCGCTCGCGGGTCGCGCGGAAGGGCGATGCCGTCGGGACGATCGCGATCGTGCCCCCCGACGCGCAAGGTCGCGCAGCGGCCTCAGCCCCCGCTGCCCCCGCTGTGGGCGGCGTCGCGGGGCGAGTGCATGGCGGATTTGACGCCGAAGTGGAGGAGCAGGACGTTGACGGGGTAGGCGGCCACGAGTCCCATCGTCAGCGAGACGACCAGCGAAGACCAGAAGAGCGGCTCGCCGAAGGTCGCGTTCGCGGCCAGCCAGAGGTCGACGCTGATGGCCGTGAGCTCCATGACGGTGATGCTCGCCGTCTCGCTCGTGACGGCGTCCCAGAGCGCCTGACGCAGACCGACGCCCTCCTGGAGCAGAGGCCCGGCGGTCATGCAGAAACCGGCGACGTAGGCGAGGGCGAAGGTCAGCAGGCCGATCCCGAGGTTGCCGAGGGAGAGGAGGCCGGCCGCGATCGAGACGCCGATGATCTCGCCCGCTCCGCATCCCGAATAACAGTGCGCGACCGATCGGAAGCCGCGCCGCCAGATCGAATCGCGGGCGATCTGCTTGCGACCCGAGTAGAAGTAGACCGCGAGTCCCAGGGGTCCCGAATAGGCGACGGTGAAGAGCCAGACCCAGCGCATCAGCGACATGATCTCGGGGTTGCGCGAGCGCAGGTCGTGGATCAGCACGCCGAGCGACACGATCACGAGCGCCGCCCAGCCGAGGAGCCAGTGGGGATTCGTGAGGATGTCGCGAAGCCCCTCGGTCATCGGCGATTCGGCCGGCCAGCGTACGACGGTCGGGCGCGCCGGGTCGCGCCCGAATCCCTTCCTTCGGGTTCGGCTTCATCCGCATCCGCATCCGCATCCGCATCCGCATCCGCATCCGCTTCTCGCGGTCCTGCCCCGTCCACCGCTGCATCCACCTCCGCTCGGCTCAGGCCTGGGGGGAGGCCGCGCTGATCCGACCGAGGGCCGATTCGGGCGATCGGAGCTCGGCGAGGTCCCCCAGCGAGACGATGCCGACCGCCGTGCTGCCCTCGACGACCGGAACGCGCCGGATCGCATGTTCCTTCATCAGGTCGACGGCTTCGTCGACGGAGGCTTCGGAGTCGAGCACGGCGAGCTCCCGGGTACACAGATCGCCCAGCGTCGTCCGCGCCGGATCGCTCGCCTCCGCCACGCAGCGCACGACGAGATCACGATCCGTCACGATGCCGCAGAGCGAGCCGTCCTTCGCGACGAGGACGTCGCCGATCTCCTGGTCGCGCATCGCGCGCGCTGCGTCGATCACGTTGCATCCGGCATCGAGGATCAACGGGTTCGTCGTCATGAAGCCACGGATCGTTTCGGGCATGGTTTCGTTCTCCCTGTCGTTCATGGACCGCCCGGAGGCGGGCTCGGGCGCCTCGTCCGTCGGCCGCTCCGCGGCGTTCGTGCGGCGCCATCCGACCGGATGAAGAGCAAGTTCGAGGCCACGGCGCGGCGCCGCGCCGTCGCCGGGTCGCTCAGCTCGCTTCTTCGCCCTCGAGCGCGAGCACCCAGAGAAAGGACGCGTCGGTCTCGGCCCAGACGTCTCGGGGCCGATCGTGCGGAATGGTCACCATCTCGCCGGCGTGCGCGATGCGCGTCTCGTCACCACATGCGAGCCGCAGCGATCCGTCGAGCACGTGCACGAAGCTCGGTCCGTCGACGACGTGCTCCCCGATGCGGCTGTCCTGGCGCGCCGCTTCGAGGACGACCCGCAGGTGCTCGTTCTTGAGCAGGGTGACGCCGGTATGGCCGTTGACGCGATAGGCGTGCTCCGCACGCAGCTGCTCGACCATCGGCTCGAGCGCGAAGAGATGGAACCATTCCTCGTCGAGTCGCTCGCGTCGCAGTCCCGGCGCGCGCAGGGGACGGGCGGTCTGCCGATCGGGCGTCATGGTGTCCTCCTTTTCCTTCCTCCGGTCTCTGGGTCTGGTTCCAGCATCGGGGCCTGCGCCCCGCTTCGCGGGACGCGGATCGATCGCGGCGCATGTCCATGTCGTCCATGTCCATGTCCATGTCCATGTCCACGTCCAAGTCCATGTCGTCCATGTCGTCGTCGTCGAGGGAGCACGAGACGTGCCAAGGCGTGCCGAGGAAGAGAGTGGGCGCCTGTCCATCACGGGCCGTCGAGCCTGCGGCCGATTGTAGAATCGAAAGCGCGGCCGACGGCACGCACCGATCCGCCCGATCCGCGAGCGATCGTGATCGGAGGCACGCGGGCGCGGACGATGTCTGCGTGGAGTCGGCCCGCACTGGTACGCGTCTTGCTCCTGCTCTCGACGTCGGCGCCCGAGCGTCGAGCGGGAGGTGGGTCATGGCCGATGGAGCGCGCGCTGCGGATGCGGTCGGATTCGGGACGGGCGGTCTCTCGCTCTTTCGGGTCGGCGGAATCGAGGTCCGCCTCGACTACTCCTGGTTCCTGATCTTCCTGCTCGTGCTCTTCGGTCTCGCCACGGGCTACTTCCCGCGCTTCCACCCGGGCTATTCGACCGCCGCCCACTGGGCCGCCGCCGCTGTGACGACGCTCTTGCTCTTCGCGTCGATCGTGTTGCACGAGCTCTCCCATGCGTGGACGGCCCAGGCGGCCGGCATTCCGATCCCACGCATCACGCTCTTCCTGTTCGGCGGCGTTTCGCAGATGGCGGAGGAGCCCGGCGATCCGCGGACCGAGCTGCGCGTGGCGGCGGTCGGACCGCTGACGAGCTTCGGTCTCGCGTTCGTCTTCTGGGGCGTCCACCTCGTGCTCGACGCCTTCGCCTCGCCGCTGGTCTCCGGCATCGCGCTCTATCTCGCCTGGATCAATGTCGCGCTCGGCGTGTTCAACCTCTTGCCCGGGCTCCCGCTCGACGGAGGTCGCGTCCTGCGCGCGCTGGCGTGGCGAAGGACGGGCTCGCTGCGGCGCGGGACACGCATCGCGAGTCGGGCGGGTCGCGGCATCGCCGTCGGCCTGATGATCCTCGGCGGGCTCGAGATCTTCGCCGGCGCCCTCGTCGGCGGGGTCTGGCTCATCCTGATCGGCTTGTTCCTGCGCGGGACCGCCGAGGCGGGCTACCAGAACCTCGTGATCCTCCAGAGTCTCGAGGATGTCGAGGTCTCGGAGGTCGCGATTCGGGAGCCCGTGACCGTCTCGCCGATGCTGACGCTGCAGGCGCTCGTCGACGACTACTTCCTGGCGCTCGGCTACCGCGCGTATCCGGTGGTCGAGGACTCGACGGTGAAGGGCTTGATCTCGATCGATGCGCTGCGGGAGGTCCACGCCGACGCCTGGCGTTCGACCCTCGTCTCGGAGGTGATGACGCCGGTCTCCGAGGCGAACGAGGTCACGCCCGACGAGCCGCTCTCGCAGGCGCTCAAGCGGCTCGCGGGGGCTCCGACCGGACGGCTGATCGTGCGCGACCCGAACGGGCGGCTGGCGGGTCTGCTGACGAAGGAAGGACTCGCGCGCTTCCTCGAGATCCGTCGCGTGCTCGAGAGCGACTCCGCGGCGCAGGTCGGACGGCCCGTGCCGGGCCGGAGTCATCGGGCGGCGGCTTGACGCGCGTCGCGTCCGCCTGCGAGCACGGCGACGGATCGACCAGGCCCCCGCGCGCTGCTCGCGGGGAGATCGGGAACGGGGCGTGATGCAAGGCGCGATGCAGGGCGAGGCGGGGGGAGCCGCGGCGGACGCGGCGCAGGGCGTACCGGCGGATGCAGCGCAGGGGGCGGCGCGCGAGCGAGTCGCCGTCGATCGGGCGCCGCAGCTCGATGCCGCCTGCCTCGAACGCGTGGTCGTCACGGCCTGCACCTTCCCGACCGACGGACCGGATGGCGAGGAGACGGATGGGACGCTCGCCTGGCGCGCGACGACGATCGTGATCGTCGAGCTCGAGTCGGGCGGGCAACGCGGTCTCGGCTACACCTACGGCGACGTCTCGACCGCCCACTTCCTCGAATCGAAGCTCGTACCGATCGTCCTGGGTCGCGACCCGTCCGACGTCCCCTCGCTCTGGCACGCCATGTTCGAGGCGATCCGCAACGCGGGTCGGCCGGGCCTGGGCGCGATGGCGGTCTCGGCGGTCGACGTCGCGCTCTGGGATCTGCAGGCGCGGCGGCTCGGGATGCCGCTGTTCCGGCTGCTCGGCCCGTTCCGCGAGCGGACGCCGGTCTACGGCTCGGGCGGCTTCTGCAACTACTCCGAGGCCCGCCTCGTCGAGCAGCTGACCGACTGGGTCGCGCAGGGCATCCCGCGCGTCAAGCTCAAGACCTCGCGCGATCCGGCGCGCGATCCAGCGCGCCTGCGCGCGGTCCGCGGCGCGCTCGGCGACGGGCCGACGTTGATGACCGACGCGAACGGCGCGCTCGATCGGAAGGCGGGGCTCTACTGGGCGCAGCGCTTCCGCGCCGAGTGGGACGTCGCCTGGCTCGAGGAGCCGGTCTCCTCGGAGGATCGCGCCGGGCTCCGCCTGATCCGCGACCAGGCGCCGCCGGGTCTCGAGATCGCCGCCGGCGAGTACGGCTACGTCCTGCGCGACTTCGCCGACCTGCTCGAGGCCGGCGCCGTCGACTGCCTGCAGGCGGACGTCACGCGCTGCGGCGGCATCACCGGTCTGCGTCAGGTCGCCGGCCTCTGCGCCGCCCACGCGATCGACCTCTCGGCCCACTGCGCGCCCGCCGTCTCGAGCCACGCCTTCTGCGCGGTCGAACGCCTGCGCCACGTCGAGTATTTCCACGACCACGTCCGCCTCGAGCATCGGCTCTTCGAAGGCCTCCCGACGCTTCGGGACGGTGCGCTCGTGCCCGATCCGACGCGTCCGGGTCTCGGTCTCGCACTCGCAGAACGGGCGGCCGAGCCCTGGGTGGTCCACCGAAGGGAGCTCCGCCGATGAGTCCGATCTCGCATGCCGCGCCGCGGACGATCAGCGTTCCCGCCCACGTGCCCGCTCCGTTTCGGGGCGGCATGGCCAGCGTCGAGCAGATCGACGTCCGGGGCCTCGAGGCGCGCCTGCGCCGTACGCTCGAGGGCGAGGTCCGCTTCGACGCGAGCGCCCGTGCGCTCTATGCGACCGACGCATCGAACTTCCGACAACCCCCGATCGGCGTCGTCGTCCCGAAGAGCTTCGACGACGTCGAGGCCATCCACGCGGCCTGCCGCGCATTCGGTGCCCCGATCACCTCCCGCGGCGCCGGAACCGGTCTCGCGGGCCAGACCGTGAACTTCGCCGTCATCGTCGACCATTCGAAGTACCTGAACCGCATCCTCGAAATCGATCCGGACGCCGGCTGGGTCCACGTCGAGAGCGGTGCCATCAACGGCCAGGTCAACGCGGCGCTGGCGCCCTACGGACTGGTCTTCCCGCCGGATCCCGCGACCCACGGCGCCTGCACGATCGGCGGCAACGTCGGCAACAACTCCTGCGGCGTCCACTCGGTCCAGGGACAGCTCCACGGCCATGGCCCCCGGACCTCGGACAATCTCCACTCGCTCGAGGTCCTGACCTACGACGGCGAGCGCCTCTGGGTCGGCGCGACGTCCGAGGCGGAGCGCGAGCGGATCGTGCGCGGCGGAGGACGCGCGGCGGAGATCGTCCAGGGCCTCGCCGACCTCGCGGAGCGCCATGGTGAGGCGATTCGTGCTCGTTATGCGCCGGTGGAAACGCTGCCACGGCGCGTCTCCGGCTACAACCTCGACGAGCTCCTGCCCGAGCGCGGCTTCCACCTGGCGCGTGCGCTCGCGGGCACGGAGGCGACCTGCGCGACGGTGCTCTCGGCGAAGCTGCTGCTCACCCGGAACGTCGCCGCTCGAACGCTCCTCGTCGTCGGATTCCCCGACATCGCCGTCGCCGGGGACGCCGTCCCCAGGATCCTCGGACATCGACCGATCGCGCTCGAGGGCATCGATCGGATCCTGTTCCGCCACGAGCAGCAGTTCCATCTCCACGCGGAGGCGCTCGCCGCGCTGCCGGAAGGCGATGCCTGGCTGCTGATCGAGCTCGGCGGCGCGACCCGCGAGGAGTCGGATCAGCGGGCGCGCGAGCTCGTCGCAGACCTGCGCGGCGCGCCCGGCGCGTGCGCGGTCTCCTTCGCGATCTTCGACGATCCCCGCCAGGAGCAGGCGATCTGGGCCGTTCGCAAGGCCGGTCTCGGCGCGACCGCCTTCTCGCCGACCGGTGAGGACCACTGGCCGGGATGGGAGGACTCCGCGGTCCCGCCCGATCGCGTCGGCGACTATCTGCGCGACCTGAAGCGTCTCTACGCGAAGCACGAGCTGAACGGCGCCGTCTACGGTCATCTCGGCCAGGGCTGCGTCCACTCGCGGATCAGCTTCGACCTGAAGACCGCGGACGGCATCCGCCGCTACCGCGCCTTCCTCGAGGAGGCCGCCGACCTCGTCGTCGGCTACGGCGGCTCGATCTCGGGCGAGCACGGGGATGGCCAGCAGCGCGCGGAGCTGCTCGCGAAGCAGTACGGTCCGGAGCTGGTCGACGCCATGCGCTCGTTCAAGCGCCTCTGGGATCCCGACTGGAAGATGAATCCCGGAAAGGTCGTCGACGCCTACCGCTTCGACGAGAACCTGAAGCTCGGCGTCGACTACCACCCGCCCCATCCCCCCGTCCACTTCCGCTATCCGGAGGATGGCGGCGACTTCGCGCATGCCATGCTTCGCTGCGTGGGCGTCGGTCGTTGCCGCATTCCGGACGGCGACGACGTCATGTGTCCGTCGTACGTCGCGACCCGGGAGGAGGAGCACACGACGCGTGGACGCGCGCGCCTGCTCTTCGAGATGCTCGAGGGCGGCATCGTCACCGACGGCTGGCGCAGTCCGGAGGTCAAGCGAGCGCTCGACCTCTGCCTCGGCTGCAAGGGCTGTACCCACGACTGCCCCGTCCACGTCGACATGCCGACCTACAAGGCCGAGTTCCTGTCCCACCATTGGGCGGGCCGCCTGCGCCCGCGTCACGCCTACGCCTTTGGCTACATCGACCGGGTCGCGCAGCTCGCGGCCTGGGCGCCGGAGCTGGCGAATGGCGTGGGACAGACGCCCGGGCTGGCGACGCTTGCGAAGCTCGCCGCGGGCGCGACCCGCGAGCGCGATCTGCCGGCGTTCGCGCCGCTCTCGCTGCAGCAATGGTTCGCGCGACGCGGCGGCACGCGCCATCCGCGCGGCCGCCGGGTCGTCCTCTGGCCCGACACGTTCAACAACTACTTCCATACGGAGGTCGGCGTCGCCGCGGTCGAGGCCCTCGAAGCGGCAGGCTGTCGGGTCGTCCTGCCGCGGGGGCACGTCTGCTGCGGCCGCCCCCTGTACGACTACGGCTTCCTCGATCGGGCGCGCCGCCGCCTCGAGCGCAGCCTCGCCCAGCTGCGGGACGAGATTCGCGCCGGGACGCCGGTCGTCGGGATGGAGCCGTCCTGCGTCGCAACGTTCAAGGACGAACTCGCCAAGATGCTCCCCGACGACGAGGACGCCCGCCGCCTGCGGCACCAGGTCTTCCACTTCGCCGAGTTCTTCGAACGGGAGCTCGTCGAGCGGGATCACGTCGCGCTGCCCTCGCTCGATCGACGACTCCTGCTCTGGGGCCACTGCCATCAGCGGGCGACGGGCGGCGTGGAGCCCGAGGAGGCGCTGCTGCGGCGCATGGGACTCGACGTCGAGACGATCCGGGGCGGATGCTGCGGGCTCGCCGGCTCGTGGGGATACGAGGCGGGGCATCATGCGCTCTCGCTGCAATGCGGCGAGCAGGCGCTCCTGCCCGCCGTCCGCGCGGCCTCGCCCGAGACCGTGATCGTCGCCGACGGATTCTCGTGCCGGATGCAGATCGCGTCGACGACGGAGCGCGGTGGGCTCCACGTCGCGCAGGTGCTTCGCCTGGCGAGCGGCGCGGCGGCGCGCGGCGCGCCGGGCGAGCGACCGGAGGCGGGGGCGCGGGCGGCGCGACCCGAGCCGACGCCGGCGCGGCGGGCGGTGCGGGTCGGCGGCGCGATGCTCGGAGCGATTGCGGGCGCGGCGGCGGGGGTTGCGATCGCGCGGCGGCTTCGGGGGATGCGGATCTGAGTCCGCCCCTCAGACGTCGTGGGCGTTCTGGCCTTCCCGCGCGATGCGCCGATCGAACCCCTCCACCAGCTCGGCAAGGCTCGCGAAGAGCGCGCGGACGGCTTGGTCGTTGTCCGTCCGCTCGGCGATCTCGCGATACGTCGTGATCAGCTTCGCGTCGAGTCCGAGCATGGAGCGGATCGCCTCCTCGATCGCCGTACTGCGAGGCGGTTCGGGCTCGCGGTCCCAGGGGTCGACGGAATACTGGACGCGCGTCGCGAGCAGGCGCGGCGAGAGCGCCTCCGTGGCCCGCGTCATGGCCGCTTCGAGCTCGGCCCGTTGGCGCTCGATCAGGTCGAGGGTGAGCCGCGTGCGCTCGTCGCTCGGCGCGTCCTGCTGCATGCGGATCATCAGGAGATCGCGCGCCCGCCGGGCGTAGCGGTTCGTCCGCTCGACGACCTGTGATGCCTCGAGGAAGGTGGTGCGCTCCCGCTCGCCGTGTGCCGCCATCGTGTTGCTCCTGCCTGCTCGATCGCTGCCCGCTCGATCGCTGCATCGGCCCTCGTCCCGTACTCGTCTCGTCCCTTCGCGTCGGCGTGCGCGACGCCGCCGTGGTCCGGTGCCTCGTTCGGGCGCCGGGAGGAGCACGGCGAATGGCACGTGTCCTGCAGTGACACCGGATGACGTCACGGCGTGCTCGGTCGTCATCGTCGACTCGGCGTCGGCTGCGGGATCGAGACGGTGTGATCGAGGAGAAAAGCAATCGACGTGCCGAGGGTCGCGACCGCGCCTCTGCAGTGCGCGGGACGCGGAGCCGCTCAGGCCGCCGCGGAAGAGCGCGATCGACGAGCGCTCGACGGATGGACCGACGAACGCGAACGAGCGGACGGTCGGAAAGCCAGGAGAGGCCCAGGAGAGGCCAGGAATGGGCCAAGGAATGAGAGGAGGTCGATCATGCGCAGCGCTCCCCGGATCCATCCCAGCATGCCTCCGCGACCAGCCCGCGGTGGAGCGCCGCGATCCATCGCGGCCGAAGACCGGCCCGCGACGCGCTTCGCGACGTCGCGCGTCGCCCGCTCCGCGCTGGTCCTCGCGTGCGTGACGGCCGCGCTGGCCCTCGCGAGCGCGGCATCGTGGGGGCTCGGCTGGGTCAGTGAGCGGGAGATGGTCTTTCCGCTCGTGTTCTGTCTCGGCGGTAGCGTGCTCGCGGGCACGGTCGCGTCGATCGGCTGGATGCACGCGCAGCGTCGTCGAGACGACGGAATCGATCGCGCCGGGATCCGCCTCTCCCTCGCCGCGGGCGTGCTGGCGTTCTCCACGCTCGTCTTCGTCACGCTGGGACTCGATCGGATCGACAGCGAGCACGCGGTTCGAACGCACGTCTCCCCCGCCGAGACGCTGGGCCGATGAGCTCGCCGCATGTCCGGCGCCCGATCGACGATCGTCGTCGCGGACGATGGGGGCCGAGCCGGCGGTGCCGGTCGGGGATCCCGAAGATTGTTCAATCTGCCGCCGCCGCAAAGAGGCGATGAGGCGCGCGCCGGCCTGCGAAGCGAAGTGAACGAGGGCGAACGGGAGCGGAAGCGAAAGGGGACAGGGAAGGGAGGACGTCATGCCGGGAGCCTGGAGCGAGCACGACGAGCGGATGTACGAGCGGATCAAGGCGGACAACCTGGATCGGGGCATGGCGCGCGACCGCGCCGAGGAGATCGCCGCGCGGACCGTCAATCGGACGCGTCGAGAAGAGGGCCGCACGCCCAACGAGACGACGCAGGGCACGGGCAATCCCAACCAGCCGCTCGAGGAGCGGACGAAGCGCGAGCTCTACAACCTCGCGCGAGAGCGCAACGTTCCCGATCGAAGCAAGATGGACAAGCGGGCGCTCATCGAAGCCTTGCGCGGCTGATTTCGCCGACCGGGTCGATCGGACTCGCGCAGCTCGGCTTCCGCCCGACCGGGACGGTCGGACTAACGCAGATCGTCTTCCGAGCGATCGGAACGTTCGGACTAACGCAAATTGGATTCCGCCCGACCGGGACGGTCGGACTAGCGCAGTTCGGCGCAGCAGGCGGTGCCGGCGGGCGTCGCGCCGGCGTCCATGACGAAGACCTCGCCGCCGCGGCGCAGGACCAGCTCGACCAGGCCGTCGAGGGCGTCCTCTTCACCGTCGCGGATCGCGACGCGGAAGCCGACCTCTTCGTCGATCCAGCCCGGCGCCGAGGCCTGCTCTTCGACCCAGAGGCGACGCACGCGGCCCGCGATCGCGAGGGGAACGACGTCGTCGAGATCCTGGGCCGACTTGCCCAGCGCCCGCGCGCGTTCGAAGGACCGCGCCTGCGCGCTGCGCTCGGCCTCCCAGGCGGCGCGGACGGAGGGCCAGACGCGTTCGTGCAGCTCGACCGGGGAGCCGTCGTCGGCGGGACCGCCGATGCCGCTCTCGATCAGCTGCGGGAGGTCGAGGCGCCGTCGGAGCTCGCTCGCGGTCCGGACCTCGGCGGCGATCAGGATGGGGATCGGATCCTGACCCCAGGCGTCGCGCAGGGCATGCGCGACGATGCGAAGCCAGCGTTCGAGGTCGAGGCTGCGCCCCGCATCGGCCCCGCCCTGTCCATGAAAGACCGGCATGCTCGAGGTCCGCCTCGGCCCCGGAATCGGCCGGGCGCTGTGGAACGAGAGCATGTCGCCTTCGATCTCGCGACCGAGGGCTTCCTCCATGGTCTTCGGCAGGCCCGGGATCTCGAGCGGCGTCAGGCCGTGGGCGTCGCCGGCATACGTCTCGACGCGCTTGCGGGAGATCGACACGAGCCGGAATCGCCGCTCGCGATGCAGCGCGCGCAGCAGGGGACGAACGGCCCAGTGGGACGCGACGGCGACGCGACCGGGCAGGGACGCCGTCGTGCGCGCCCATGCGCCCGCCGATTCGTCCGCGAGGATCACGAGGGCGTGGACGTCGTGCTCCAGCGTGTCGAGCGCGGGCAGCGCGCGTTCGAGGCCTTCGATGCACCGCCTCGCGCGTTCGGGCGCAAGGCCGCGCTCGCAGAGCCGTCGCTCGGCGCGCTCGAGCGCGGCACGCAGACGCAGGGCGCTGGCGGAGAGGCCCGTCGGAGCCCGGTCGATCGGAACTTGAAGCGTCGATCGATGGGGAGACGGGCCGAGATCGCCGAGGCGACCCAGATCCCTCGCTTCGTCGATTCGATGGAGTCGCATTCCGTCTGGCGGAGCAAGGACCATGCCCGTCCTGTCGGCGACGCGCCCGACCGCCTCGACCGGCATGACGGTTGCATCGACCTCTGCATCGACGACGACCGCTGCAAAGCGCGCTGCATCGACGGCCGCGATCGACCTCGTGCGGTCGACGGTCAGCGAGGGCTCGACGGTCGCGGGCAGGTCGCGGCGGGCCGTTCGCGGGCAGGTCGGGGGAAGTCGGTCGGGGGAAGTCGGGGGAAGAAGTCGGGGGGAGAAGTGGGTCGGGGGAAGAAGCAGAAGGGAGCGTGCGCTTGAGCGAGGTGCGGATCAGCGGAGCGGAGGGCGATCGGCGTGGGCGCGATCGACTGCCCGATGAAGCGGCGGATCTCGACGTGGCGGCACCGCCCTGGGACTACAACCCGTCCGGCTGGCGGCAGCGGATTCCGATCTGCCTGATCGCGGCAATCGGCTTCGGGATCGCGGTCCACCTGGCGCTCTATCAATGGCGGCTGATCGACGGGGTCTGGGACCCCGTCTTTGGCGGGCAATCGCAGCAGGTCCTCGACTCCGACGTCTCGCATGCGATGCGACGTTGGATCGGCATCCCCGACGCGGCACTCGGCGCGCTCGCCTATCTCGGCGACGCGATCTACGGGCTGGCCGGGTCGACGCGACGCTGGCAGTACCGTCCCTGGATGGTGATCCTCTTCGGCATCGACGTGATCCCGCTCGGGATCGTGAGCGCGGTCCTGGTCGCGCTGCAGGGCACGGTCGTCGGTGCCTGGTGCCTGCTCTGTCTTCTCAGCGCGTGCGTCTCGTTGCTGCTCGTCGCTCTGGCCTACGACGAAGTCTGGTCGTGCCTGCTCTTCCTGCGGCGCGTCTGGCGCCGGAGCGGCAGCGCGCGGCGGGTCTGGCACGTCTTCTGGGGCCGCAGCGATCCCGTCGCGGACGAGGTCGCGCTGCCGGCGGACGGACCGCCGCGCGTCGCGGAGGCCCGCTGATGTGGGCGCGGCACATGGAGCTGGCGCTCGGACTCTGGCTGGCGATCGGTCCCTTGGTCTTCCGCGCGGACGGGTCCTTCCTGCGCGAGCGGCTCGGCGCGGCGCTCATCGTCGCGCTCGCGCTCGCGAGCCATGCGGCGCGACTTCGCTGCGCGCACCTCGCGCAGCTGCCCGTGGCCGGGGCGCTCATCGCGACGGGCTGGCTCGCCGGGGATCGCCTCGCCGAAGTCCCTCCGCCCCTCGATCAGAACGCGATCGTGGTGGGTCTTCTGCTCGCGATGTTCTCGATCGTGCCGAGCGCCGCCAACGTCCCGCCGCGCGCTCGCTCTGGCGGAACGTCGGCGCGAAGCGCCGAAGGAGTGCGGAGACCGACCGGACGCGCCGACCGGCCGACTGACGGCGAGCGTCGATCGGACGACGACTAGAAGCCGAGATGGACGCCGAGGCCGACCGTCCGGATGCGACGCTCGAAGAACTGGCCGTTGGGCGAGCGGCCGTCGTAGTACTCGCCCAGGATCTGCAGCCGTCGATCGGCGAGCACGGGATGCTCGATCTGTACGCCCGTCCGCAGCGAGAGGTCGGTTTGCCAGTCGCTCTCCTGGCGATGCTGGACGTCGACCCCCGCGACCGGTCGCAGGTAGCCCCCGGCCAGGGCGAGCGGGCTCCAGAGCTCGAGTCCGACCTGCGTGATGCCCCGGCCGAGGGCCGGCTCGCGATGCACCATCAGCCCGCCGCCGCCGTAGAGCCGCAGCCAGCGCCAGGGCTGGTAGGACACCAGCAGGTCGAGCACCTCGAAGGAGAGGTTCACGCGATCCACCCGATTGCGCAGCAGGTACTCGTCGCCCAGATGGGAGCTCTGGTGGTAGGCGCGGAGCGTCGTCGTGAAGTCGCCGACGTGGTGGGTCGAGGCCAGGCCGACGAAGAAGTCCGTGTTCACCAGATCGAAGGACTTGGATTCGAGGTCGAACACCGAGAAGACGCCGGCCAGCAGGTCGAGCTCCCACTCGCCCCAGTGATGCTGCGGGCTGCGCACGAGGGAGAAGGTCTCGCCGAAGCTGACGGCGGCGACGCGCTCGAGCTCCTCGTCGCCGAGGTACCACTGATGGCTCGCCGAGAAATGGGGCCAGCGCGGATCGGCGATCAGCGGATCGAAGAGCTCTCGACTCGGAAAGATCTCCCAGGCGTCGCGCCCCGTCTCGCTCGGGGTGCCGCGCGTCTCGGCCCGCTCGCCGTTCGCGTCCTCGGCGGCTTCGGTCCCCGACGCGGCAGCGTCGCGCTCGGCCTCGAGCAGGAGCCGATCGTCGGTCAGGAGCCGGATGCGCTCGACGCCCTCGACGGCGAGCAGGCTCCGCTCGAGCTTGTCGAGCGCGACGCGGGGCGTGCGGGCGAAGCGGACGGTCAGCGTGCCGTCCTCGATCTCGACGGAGATCGGGCGCAGATCGTAGGTGCGCTCGATCAGGGCGGTGACGTAGCCGCGGACGTAGGCGGGATCGACCGGGGGGTCCGCCTCGGACGTCGCCGCATCGACCGGGGGGTTCGCCTCGGACGTCGCCGCATCGACCGGGGGGTCCGCCTCGGACGTGGCCGCATCGACCGGGGGGTCCGCCTCGGACGTGGCCGCATCGACCGCGACGTCCTCTTCGACGTCCTCTTCGGATGCGGCAGCCTCCACGGGGAGGTCGAGGCTCGTGCCGAAGACGCTCAGCCCGAGCGCGGCGAGCAGGGCGGCCGTGCGGCGCCGCCTCCCCGCGACGGGCCGGCTCAGAGCGACTTCCAGCGGCGCGAGAGCACGAGGCGGAGCTTGCGCTGCTCGTCCTCCGAGAGCGTCGCTCGTTCTGTGGCGAATGCGGCCTCGAACTGCTTCAACGCTTCGGCGGTGCGCGCGGCGTCGAGTCGGCGCTGGAGGGCGTAGAAGGCGGGCGAGTACTCGCCGCAGAGCTCGCGGATGAAGGAGAAGGACTGGCGGTGGATCGGGGACGGGCCGAGCCGCCGGATGGCCGCCTGGTGTTCCGGCGTCGCATAGCCCTTGTGTCGCGCGAGGCCGTAGCCGGGATGCGCGCGGTCGAGCTGCTCCATCAGGGCGTCGCGGTGGGTCTTGGCGATGATCGACGCGGCCGCGATCGAGTAGTTCAGCCCGTCGCCCTTCAAGAAGGGGTTCTGGGGACAGGCGACGCCCGGGACCTCGCGGGCGTCGACGAGCAGATGCTCGGGCGCCTCGGGCAGCGCCTCGACCGCGCGTCGCATCGCTTCGAGCGCGGCGCGGTAGACGTTCAGCGCGTCGATCTCCTCGACCGAGGCGATGCCGACGCCGAAGGTCGCGTGCTTGCGGATCAGCTCGGCGAGGCGGACGCGATTCTCCGGATCGACGCGCTTCGAGTCGTCGATGCCCGGGATCGGCGGACAGTCCGGCGGGAAGACGACGGCTGCCGCGACCACGGGACCCGCGAGCGGGCCGGTCCCCGCCTCGTCGATCCCGGCGACGCGCGTCAGGCCCTGACGCCAGAGCACGCGCTCGAAGTTGAGGAGCGCGTCGAGACGCAGCCGTTCGTCGCGCTCGCGCTCGAATCGCCGCCGTGCCGTCGCGTAGAGCGCGCGTACGCCCTGGCGGGTATCGCGCTGGAGGCTCTTGAGGAGCTGCGGGGTCACGGCGCCTTCGGCCAGCAGCGCCTTCACCTGCTTCATCGATAGGTCGGAGAGTTCGGGCCCCACGCGCCCCAGGCTAGCAGCTCTCGCGACCCGCCGGCGCGGACTCGGTCGGACGGTACGGGGCTTGCACGATCCCTGGCGCGAGCGGTCGGTCCCGATCGCACGGGTCGCTGCGCGCGTCGCGCGGTGACCTGCGCGAGGGGCGGCCCGCCCATCAGCGAGCCGTCCGATGCGGGGAATGATCCCCGCGCGACGCTCGGGAGGATCCAGATGACCTCGAAGCAATGCCTCGTCCGCTGCTCGTTCATACGATCGGTCCTGCCCGGCCTGTTGCCGACGCTCGTCCTGACGCTGAGCGTGGGTGGGGGACTCGCGGGGTGCGGGGTATCGGATGCGGCGGAGCACGTTCGCCTGGTCGATCCGGGCGCGGAGGATCCGATGCCGGTCCGCAGTGCCGTCGCCGTCCTGAATCCGGTCGGCAACAGCGGCGTCCACGGCATCGTCTACTTCTCGGAGGAGGGCAGCGCGGGGAGCGCGGCGGGCGACGGCGGGCCGCTCGAGGTCCGGGCGGAGGCTCGGGGCCTGTCGAGCGGACCGCACGGCTTCCACGTCCATCTCTTCGGCGATTGTCGGGGCGCGGACGGCAAGAGCGCCGGAACCCACTTCAACTTCGCGGGCAGCTCGCTCCATCCGCCCAAGGACATCGACCGCATCACGGGCAACCTCGGCGAGCTGGTCGCGAACGAGAACGGGGTCGCGACGATCGAGGAGAAGCTCGAGACGGCGCGCCTGCAGGGGCCCTACTCGATCGTCGGTCGCTCGGTGATCGTGCACGCGAGCGGCAACGATCCCGAGTCCCCGCCGATCGGCGCCGCCGGGGCGCGCGTCGCGTGCGGGGTGATCGGCGTGACCGAATGGGGCACCGCCTCCCGCGACGGCGCCTGAGCACGCGCCGCTCGCGCAGCGCGCGATCGAGACGGCGGGCGGCCGAGCACGTGCCGCTCACGAAGCGCGCGACGCGCGCCCACCCGCCTCGCCCGCCTTGGCCTTGCCCGCCGCGAGCTCGGCGAGATCGCGCAGCGTGAGGTCTGCGACCACGTCGTTGCCCGCACGGCGAAGCGCTTCGAGCAGGGCATCGACGCCATTGCGCGGTTCGTCGTCGCCGCCGCCGTCGCGGGCGTCGAGCTCGGCGGGCCAGGGTCGGAAGGCGTCCAGGATCTCGCGCACTTCGATCGATTCGAGCGCGCGTCGGGGGAGCCAGGTCGGCGGCTCCGCGTCCGTCGCGACGACCAGGCCTTCGTGCTCGAGTCGGACGAGACAGCTCTCGACGAGCTCGCTGGGCAGCGCGAGCTCGTGGGCGAGCTGGCCGGCGGTCGGGGTGCGTTCGTCGTAGCGGAAGGCGCGCGCGATGCGTCCCGCGACGCGCAGGGCGAGGGCCTCGGAGTCCCGGGCCCGGGCGCGGTCGAGCGCGGGCACGTCTTCGCCGTGTTGCAGGTGGTGGGCGAAGTTCGCGCCGGCGAGCAGGATCAGCCAGCTGGCATAGGTCCAGAGCATGAAGAGGATCACGAGCGCGAAGCCCGAGTAGATGGCGTCGTATCGACCCGAGGCGCCGACGAAGGAGGCGAAGGCGAGACCGGCCGTCTCCCAGGCGATCCCCGCGAAGACGGCACCGCCGATCGCGGCGCCGGTCGTGACGTGCGTGTTCGGAATCCATTTGTACAGCACGGCGAAGGCCGCGATCACGAGCAGGTAGGGCGAGAGACTCATCCCGAACGCGAGCAGCGGTCCGATCGCGTCGAGGTCCATCAGCCAGCGCGCCGCCGCGCTGTTGGCGGCCGAGGCCGTGAGTCCCAGCAATGCGAAGACCACGACGGGTCCGACGAGCAGGATGCTCAGATGGCGCGCGAGACGCTCGCCGAGCGGTCGCGGCGCCGAGGTCTGCCAGGTCTCGTTGAAGACGCGCTCGATCTTCTGGGTCAGGGAGAAGACGGTGTAGAAGAGCAGGGCGACGCCCGCAGAGCCGAGCACGTCGGCCCGCGTGTTCTCGACGAAGGTCATGATCCGGGTCGTCATCTCGTCGGCTCGGTCGCCGAGGGGCGCGAGGTAATGGAGGAGCAGGGGCTGGATCTCGGTGTGGACGCCGAACCCCTTGAGGACCGAGAAGCTGACGGCGAGCAACGGGACGATCGACATCAACGTCGTATAGACGAGGCTCATGGCCCAGAGGCTCAGGCGCTCCTCCATCAGGTCGGCGATCGTCGCGCGCCCGGCGCGCAGCAGGCGCAGCGGCAGGCTCTTCCAGCGGGGCAGGGACTCGAGCGAGCCCGGCTCGAGCGCCCAGGCGACGTTCACGCGGATCCGCTCGACTCCCTCCCGGAGCTCTTTGTACAAAGCGACTCCCTCTCCGGCCGCGGTGCCGAGCGGACCGATCCGGTGGGGGCCCGACCCGCGGTCGTCGTCGCGAGGGGTGCAGGCGCCGTGCCACGCCGCGTGCGGCGTTCGCGTCGGAGCAGGTGGCGGCTGACCCCCTCGCAGACGAGCTCGAGATAGGCGGCCGGATCGAGCGGCGGGTCGAGCGGACGGCTGGCCGCGAAGTCGAAGGTGGCGTGGGTGAAGTAGGCGAAGTCGCGGTTGATGGCGCGCTGGCGCTCGAGCAGCTTGCGCACGGCGCGACCTTCGTTCGCGCGGCGTCGGAGCGCGAGCCAGACGGCGGCGCCGAGCCCGGGGAGCTCGTGGCCGAGGGCGTGGGCGGTCCGGAAGAGGGGGCCGGATCGGCCGACGAAGTGGACGCGCGCGGCTCCGCCGACGGGGTGGCGGGAGAACCAGTCGACGATGCGCTCGCGGCAGAGCGCGATCGGGAGCGCGCCGTCGAGCCCGGCGACCGCATGGCGGATGCGCAGTGTGCCGCGCGCGGGCGGATCGAGCGCGGCCTCGACGATGCGGTTCGCGACCTCGTCGCAGGGCACGACGTCGAGCCGAGCGCGCGGATCGCCCGCCACCACGCGCAGCCGTCCCGTCCCGATCAGCACGACGAAGCCGCCGAACGCCGCGGCGCTGTCGATCCAGCCCGGCCGCGGGTGTGCGCGACTGGCGGAGACGATGCTCGGCCGCACGATCGTGAGCGGAAGGCCGTCGAGGCCGCGCGCGAGCAGATGCTCGGCGAGGCTCTTCGTGAGCGTGTAGGTGTTCGGGTGGCCGGTCCGCGCGAGCAGCGCCGCTTCGTCGGCGCGGCCCGACTCGATCTCCGCGGCGAGCTTCGCGGCGTCGACGGGAAGCGGGGCGAGCGTCTCGTCGGCGCGGGCCGCCCGGCGCTCGCCCGGTCGCGGATGCGGCGTCACGTAGGCGGTCGAGACGTCGACGAAGGACGTGAGTCGAGGGCAGGCGCGCGCCAGCTCGAGGGCATGGCGCGCGCCGCCGGTATTCACGCGGTAGGCCTCCGCGAGCGGGAGATCGAATTCGACCGAGGCTGCGCAATGGATCAGCCAGCTCGTCGATCGCGCGACCTGCTCCCGTGCCTCCGACGCGAGTCCGAAGCCGGATCGCGTGACGTCGCCCGCGATCGGGACGACGAGCTGCTCCCAGCCGGGCTCGAGTCCGTCGAAGCAGGGCGAGCGCAGCAGCTCGCGCAGGCGCGCCGCGGCGTGTCGCTCGTCGCCAGCGCGGACGAGGACGCGAATCCGTCGCAGGCCGAGCTCGTAACGCCGTCGCAGCAGCGTCTCGAGGACGACCTTGCCGACGAAGCCGGTCGCGCCCGTCAGCAGGACCTCGCGTTCGGTCCCCTGGTTCATCCGTTCCCGCATCCGAAGAGATCGTCGGGGTCGAGCGCGCGCTTCTGGCGGGCGCGCCAGTCGAGCGCGGCCGAGGAGAAGACGCGGGGGAGGAACGGCGCGCGCAGCTTGCCGATTCCGTGGTGATGGGAGAGCGAGCCGCCCGAGGCGAGGATCTCGTCGCGGGCGGCGTGCTCGATCTCCGCGAAGACGGCGCTCGGCCGGTCGACGCCCTCGTAGTGGAATGCGAGATAGAAGTACAGGCAGACGCCGGTCTCGTAGAGCTGCGTCACGCGCACGCTGATGAAGGGTCGGCCGGGCAGCCCGCGCTTCGCGTGTTCGGCGAAGACGCGCTGCTTCACGTTCGTGCAGACCGCCTCGAGCGCGCTCCAGGGCACCGAGGTCTCGAACGACTCGCCGATCACCCAATGCTCCAGCATGAAGTCGCGGATGTAGGCGATCGCGAAGGTCAGCTGGTAGCCGCGCTCGCCGTTCTCGGTGCCCGCGCGCATGCCGCCATGGCGCCGCGCGAGGCCGTAGATCGCCCGCTCCTGCGCGCGGACCTCGTCGCGGCCGCCTTCGAAGAGCAGCGTGCAGGCGACCATCCGGTCGGCGTCGAAGCGCAGGCCCTGCAGTACGAAGGCGCGCTCCGCGGCGCTCTTCCAGGCGGCGAGCCCGCTCTTCGCGGGTTTGAGCGCCTGGCCGAACTGGAACTGCAGATTGTCCATCAGGCGCACGCTCGCGGGCTTGCTCCCCGAGCGCTCGACGTCGCGCAGGAAGGCGACGCCCGCCTCGAAATCGCGGAAGAGCACCGAGCCGAAGCGTCGCACCTCGGGTACCGGGAAGACCTTCACGACGGCGCTCGTCACCACGCCGAGTCTTCCCTCCGATCCGATCAGCCACCGCGCCGGATCGCCGCCGACCGATTCCCGCGGCGCCGCCGCGCGCTCGAGCCGTTCGCCGTCGGCGGTCAGCGCCGAGATCTCGAGCACGAGGTCCTCGATGTTGCCGTAGCGGTTCTTCTTCATGCCGCTCGCGTTCATCGCGATCCAGCCGCCGAGGGTGGAGAGCTCGGCCGAGTCGGGCTCGTGGCCGAGGGTGAAGCCATGGGCGGCGAGCTGCGCTTCGATCTCGAGTCCGGTCGCACCGGCCTCGATGCGAGCCGTCCGATCGACCGGATCGATCCAACGAACGCGATTCATGCGTCGCATGTCGAGCGACACGATCGTGCGGCGTTCTTCGGGCCGACAGCGGAGCGCGTCGCAGACGTTGGTTCCGCCTCCGAAGGGAACGAGACAAGCGCCATGCAGGCGAGCGTTCGAGACGACGAATTCGATCTCGTCCTCGTCGACGGGCCAGACGACGAGGTCGGGGACGCGGGCGAGGTGGCCCCAGCCCGTGTCCCAGACGTCCTCCTGGGTATGGCCATGGCCGTGGCGCAGGCGGACCAGGGGATCGGTCGAGCGGCGCTCCGGCGGGAGGCGCTCGGCGAGCGCGGCCTCGAGCGCGGGGCACGCGATGCGCTCGGGGACCTCGGGGCGTTCGCGCTTGGGATGGACGCCGCGCGGATCGAGCGAAAGGCCCAGGATGCCCTCGGCCCAGGGCAGCAGACCCGGAATGACCTGGCCGCTGATCGCATAGCGTGAGCCGGTGAAGACGACGCGCGCCTGCTCGTCGATGGCGAAGCCGCTGTCCGCGAAGCCCCAGCCATGGCTGCGCTCGCGGGCGGCGGGGCCCGGCGGGTCGGGGTAGATGCGCTGCGCGACGGCGTCCTGCGCCAATGATCCCTCCCGGATCCGTGTCGGCCCGGCGCGGCCCCGCCTGGGTACCAGCGGGGTCGAGCGGGGTCAAGGCCGCTCGTGGAGCGGCGGTTCGAGGCCGGGCCTTCTCTCCGCCGCTCAGGCGGCGTCGGCCCGGGTCGGCGCGAGCGCGCTCCGCTCGGCGGGGGTCGGGAAGCGCCCGAGCGCGGTTTCGCCCTTCAAGGTCGCACGGTGCATCGTGCGGGCGTACTTCTGTCGATGGCCCGCCGCGGCATGGAGCGTTCGATAGTTGTTCCACACGACGAGGTCGTCCTGCTGCCAGTCGTGCCAGTAGACGAAGCGCGGCTGCGTGGCGAAGGCCACGAGCGACGTCAGGAGCGCCGCCCCTTCCGCCGCGCGCATGCCGACGATCGCTTCGCAGAAGAACGGGCTCGCGTTCAGGCATCGTCGTTCCGTCGCCGGATCACGCAGGACCAGGGGCTGGGCGACGGACGGGAAGCGGCGGGCGACGGCCTGCGTCGACTCGCTCGTCATGTCGAGGCCGAGCAGACGCTGCGCGCGCGCCAGGTCGTGGATCGCCTCCAGCGGCTCGAGCTGCGTCCGCTGCGACTCGGGCAGCGCGTCGAAGACCGCCGCCGTGTCGATGAACCCGGTCTGCCCGCCCTCCGGCGGGATCGTGACGGCGCGCAGCAGCGCGCCGCGGGGCGGGGTCGTCGTATAGGTCAGATCCGCGTGCCAATCGATGCGGCCGACGATCGCTTCGGGATCGTCGGAATCCGGCGCGCCATAGGGCTTCGGCACGAGGATCGCCGGATGGCCTTCGAGCCGACCGTTCGAGATCGGATGGATCTCCGGCTCGCCCAGCGCTTCCGCCATCGCGAGCTGCGAATCGGGAGTCAGGGGGACGCGTCGCAGGACGAGGACGCTATGTCGCAGGAAGGCGTCGCGGAGCGCCTCGCGGTCCGAGGCCGTGAGCCGAGCCGGATCGATGCCCCGGATCTCGTAGGCGACCGACCCGGGCAGGGGAACGAGCGAGAGCGTCATGTTCTTCTCCCATCATCAGGCGTGCTGCCTCGCGGCGCATCGCGGGATCGGGTCCCGCGCGCTTCGAGGACGCGGATCTTCCAGCGCCGCGGCGTCTCAAGGAAGCGCCGCGGCGTCTCAAGGAAGCGCCGCGGCGTCTCAAGGAAGAGGCCTCGCGGCGCTCGTCGACACGATGCGCAGCCGCGTGCCGTCGGGATCGCGCAGCTCGATCGCGCTCGGATCGGCCGCTGACCGCGCTCCTTCGAATCCATTCTCGCGCAGCCGGGCCAGGATCGCTTCGGGCGACGCCTCGGCGACGGCGACCACGATCGTTTCGCCGCGGGCGGGCGGAACGAGGACGAGCTGCGACGGGCCGACCCGCAAGGGCGCATCGGGCGCGCTGCCGGCCTCGCGGCCCAGGAGACGCTCGTAGTAGTCGAACGAGGCGGCCCGGTCGGTCGCCGGCAGCTCGACCCGGGCGATGCGAAGCGTCCGGAAGACCGCCTCGCCTCGGGTCGACGGCAGCTCGGTCGCCGGTCGGGCGCTCCCCAGCTCGTCGAGCCGATCCCAGTAGCCCTCCGGATTCGCGTCGAGCTGAAGCAGGTTGCCGCCCGGATCCACGGACCAGAAGTCCGTCGCGATCGAGTACATCGACGGCTTCTCGAAGCGGCGGTCGAGACCGGCGAGCAGCCGCGCCATCGCGTCGGCGTCCGCGTCGCGGAAGACGAGACAGGTATGGTCGATGGCGGGCGGACCGTTCTCGGCGGAGGCCTGCGAGATCGCGAAATAGCCCGCGCCGGCCTTGACCCAGTAGTGTGGGCTCGGAACCGAGCCGGGATTCGCGACGATCGCCCGCGGCGGGGACTTCGCGTCGGGACCGAAGAGGCGCGCATAGAAGTCGGCGGTCTGCGGCGGATCCGAGGCGCGGAGCGCGACATGGTCGATCCCGGCGGCCGTCGGCCGCGAGTCGGTCGTCGGCCCGGACCGCAGGCACGCCAGGCAAGCCAGCAGCGCGATGGCGGCGCCGACGAGGCGGCGTGTCACGCCGCCGCGTCGCGCCGCTCGGCCGCCCGTCCCGAATGGTTCCTGCCCGCTCCGACTTCCGTCCATCGACTCCGACTTCCGTCCGCACCCGCTCCGCGGTCCGTCCACCCGCTCGGCCGAGCGCATCCGCCGCCGCGGCATCCGCCCTGCGCGCCGCATCGACACCGGCGTCTCCGCTCCCCGGATCTTCCGACCCGGGCGACGATACCGCGGCGGCGCGCCGTGTCCCTGATCGGGCGCGGACGTCCGACCGGCCCCGCTGTACCGTGCGGGTCATGCCGACCGACCTCGAGATCGCCCGTTCCGTGACGCCCCGGCCCATCGTGGAGATCGCGCATGCGCTCGGACTCGAGGCCGGCGAGATCCGGCCCTACGGCCACGACATCGCGAAGCTCTCCCCCGGCGTGCTCGCGACGCCGCGTCGACGGCCCGGACAGGGGCGGCTGGTCCTGGTCTCCGCGATCACACCGACGCCGGCGGGCGAGGGCAAGACCACGACGAGCATCGGGCTCGCCCAGGGGCTCGCCCGCATCGGCGAGTCGGCCTGTCTCGCGATCCGCGAGCCGTCGCTCGGACCGGCGTTCGGCATGAAGGGCGGCGCGACGGGCGGCGGCCGCAGCCAGGTCGTCCCGATGGAGCGGATCAACCTCCACTTCACGGGCGACTTCCATGCCGTCACGAGCGCCCACAACCTGCTCGCCGCGCTGATCGACAATCATCTCTATTTCGACGATCCGCTCGGCCTCGATCCACGCCGCATCCTCTGGCGTCGCGTACTGGACATGAACGACCGGGCGCTGCGCAACGTCATCGTCGGCCTCGGCGGTCGGACGCAGGGCGTGCCGCGCGAGACGGGGTTCGACATCACGGCCGCCTCGGAAGTGATGGCGATCCTGTGCCTGGCGGAGAGCGAGTCGGATTTGCGCGCCCGCCTCGATCGCATCCTCGTCGGATTCACCTACGGCGACGAGCCGGTGACGGCCGAGCGCCTCGGCGGCTCCGGCGCGATGCTCGCGCTGCTGCAGGACGCCCTCTGGCCCAACCTCGTCCAGACTCTCGAAGGCACGCCCGCGCTGGTCCATGGCGGCCCCTTCGCGAACATCGCCCACGGCTGCAGCAGCGTCGTCGCGACCCGCATGGCGCTCCATCTGGCCGACTGGGCCATCACCGAGGCGGGCTTCGGCTTCGACCTCGGCGCGGAGAAGTTCTTCGACATCAAGTGTCGCGGCGCGGATCTGGATCCGGCCGCGGTCGTGCTCGTGGCGACCGTCCGCGCGCTCAAGATGCACGGCGGCGTCGCGCTCTCGAGCCTCGCAGCGACCGATGCCGCGGCCGTCGGACGCGGCCTGCCGAACCTCGAGAAGCACGTCGAGAACATCCGGCAGTTCGGGGAGACGCCGATCGTCGCGCTGAATCGCTTCGCGGGCGATGCCGAGGAGGAGATCGACGTGGTGCGGGCGCGCTGCAAGGCGCTCGACGTGCCCTTCGCGCTGATCGACCATCACGCGCGCGGCGGCGAGGGCGCCGAGGCGCTCGCCTGCGCGCTCGTCGCCCACGCGGAGCGTGTCGGCGGCGGGCAGCGCTTCCGGCCGCTGTATCCGCTCGATGCCCCCGTCGAGGCCAAGATCCTCGCCGTCGCGCAGAAGATGTACGGCGCCCGCTCCGTCGCCTTCACGCCGCAGGCGCGGCGGGATCTCGCCGACGTCGAGCGACTCGGGCACGGCGGCCTGCCGGTCTGCATCGCGAAGACGCCCAACTCGCTCTCCGACGACCCCCATCGACGCGGCCGACCGCGCGACTTCGAGGTGACGGTCCGCGGGATCCAGATCAACGCGGGCGCCGGCTTCCTCGTCGTCCTGACCGGCGACATCCTGCGCATGCCGGGCCTGCCGCGCGAGCCGCGCGCGAGGCGCATCGACGTCGTCGACGGGCGGATCGTCGGGCTGCAGTAGTCGGGGTGGGGCCGCCGGGCATGCGGGATCGACGAGCCGTTCCGAGCCGGCCGAAGGTTCCGCCTGCGCGATGCGTCACGCCTGCGTCGCGTGGCGGATGATCAGATCGCTCAGGACGGAGCGGAACCATCGGTGCGCCGGGTGGCGGTGTCCCTGGGTTCCCCAGATCAGGTAGATCGTGACGGGCTCGAGCGGGATCGGCGTCCGATGGGTCGCGAGGTCGACCTCCGGCGCGTACTCCTGCATCAGGGCACGGGGCACGGTCGCGATCAGCTCGCTCGACTGGACGACGTTCTTGAGCGCGATGAACGAGGAGATCTTGACGGGCTTCTCACGCTCCAGTCCGAGCTTCGAAAGCTGCCGGTCGATCTCGTCCTCGACGCCATCCCCATGCGGGTCCGAGTAGTCGGCGATGGCGTGCCGGCAGGACGCGAATCGCTCGACGGTCAGCTTCTTCCTGACGATCGGGTGATCGCGCCTCGCGATGGTGACGAACTCCGTCGTATAGAGCTTCTGGACGTGGACGTAATCGTCGATCGGCATGTTCCAGATGATCATGTCGACCCGACCATGTTTCAGGTCTTCCGGTCTGGAGTTTCGGACGCAGCTGAGCTTGACGTTCGGGGCATGCTCCCCGAGATGGGCGACGAGCTCGGGCGCTACGACGCTCTGGATCGCGTCTTCGAGGCCGACGACGAAGCTCGCCGTGCACGTCGAGGGATCGAAGAAGGCCTCGCGGAGGTTCGTCGCGCGTTCGAGTGCATCCATCGCTTGCTTGACGGGGCCGAGCAGCTCCTGCGCGAAGGGGGAGAGCTCCATCCCGCGGCTCGTGCGGATCAGCAGCGGATCGTTGTAGATCTTCCGCAGACGACTCAGCGCATGGCTCATGCCCGACTGCGTGATTCCCACCCGCTCGGCCGCCTGCGACACGTTGCTCTCGACGAGCAGCGCGTCGAGAGCCACGAGCAGGTTGGAGTAGAGGGACTGTTCCTTCATCGTCATCGATCCGTCTCCTGCTCGTCGGATCTCCGCGACGCGCGACGTCGAGCGGGACGGGTATCGGGACGTGCGCACCCGCGCACAGCGCGTCCGAGTCACGATCATCGGGCACGATCGGAGCATAGGAAACGGGGGGAGGGCCGGGGGAAGCCCGAGAATCGCTCCATCGCCTCCCCGCCCATTCCGAACGCGCCGTCCGCGACGTCGGACGCGGTCACGCCGATGGCGCCTTCCGGCGGCGACTCCGCTCCGAGGGGTCGATGGCTGATGTCCAGATCTCATTCCCGCCATGAATGCGGCTAATTTGATCGCCGTTCATCCGCTCCCAATACTGGCCGCAGGACGCGACCCAGGAGGATGCGATGACGAGCCCGAGCGACCTCGAGGAGATCAAGAAGCTCAAGTACCGATATCTCCGTCTCATGGACCAGCACCGCTGGGACGAGATGGAGGACCTGTTCATCGAGAACGCCACATCGTCCTACGAGGGCGGGATCTTCACGTTCGACAACCGCGAGAATATCGTCGGCATGTTTCGCCAGTACATGAACGATGACGATCTCTTCGCGCTCCATCACGTCCATCATCCCGAGATCGAATTCACCAGTCCCACGACGGCGAAGGCGATCTGGGCCTTCGAAGACCGCTACATCCAACGCAAGCACAAGACCACGACCTACGGCTCCGGCTTCTACGAAGACGAGCTGGTCAAGGTCGACGGCCGTTGGCTTTTCAAGCACAGCGGGCATCGCCGCGTCTGCGAATGCCAGGAGAGCCTGCCGGAGGACTTCGAGCTGGTTCAGGCGTGTGACTACAAGACGTGGCGCAATACGTGATCGGAGTCGGTCGATGATGGGCTACCACCAGGCCATGGACCTCTACCTCCGCGAGTGCGAGAAGAGCGAGCGGAAGCCTCGCCGGCCGAACGGCACGCTGTCCGTCAAGGTCGGCCCGGTCTGGCGGCTCAATTGCCCCGCGGGCTGCGTCGCCGAGGTCGACGAGCGCACCGGTCAGGTGCGGACATTCGATCCCCCGCGGCCGGCCTAGCCTGCCGGGAACGGACGCGCTCGGGGGAGGCGACGCGCGAGGAGCGACCCGTGAGGGTGAATGCGATTGGGAAGATCGGGATCTGCGTCGGCGCGCTGGCTGCCTCCTTCTTCATGGGCCGGACATCCGTTCCGAGCGGTGAGGTCCCGCCGACGACCGCGGGGGCGATGGAGCGTGCGCTTCGGTCGGCCTTCGAAGAGCCCGATCCCGAGCTCCGCGCGAGGGAGATGCGCTGGCTGCTCGAATCGATCGACGAGGAGACGCTGCCCGGAGCGGCGACTGCCTACCGCGATCTCTCGGCGACGTCCGAGGCGATCGGGGTCTCGGATTTCTTCGCGCTCTGGTCCAGGATCGACCTCGATGGGATGATCGAGGCGCTGTCGACCTGGCCGGACGACCGGGCCGTTGCGCAGGGCATGGGCTGGGCCGCCTATCGACTGGCGCTCACGGGCGGCGCCGATGCGGCGACCGCGTACTTCGAGTCGTTGCCGAACACCGTCCGGCTTCTCACGGGCTATCGCGCGGTCGAGGGCACCCTGAACGCGGGCGACGAGGAGGGCCTGGTCCGCTGGCTCGCCAGCCTGGCCGACGAGGGCGAACGGTCGCGGTTGATGCAGGCGGCGATGTTCAAGCTGATTCGGGAGCGGGGTGTTGCGGGCGCGATCGGGTTCTTCGATTCGATTCCGAACGACGGAGCCGCCGGACTCAAGCGACAGGCGTTCCTCCTCCTGCTGGAGCGTCTCGCGCGATCTGATGCGACGGCGGCGATCCTGTTCCAGGACGCACGCACGGACGCGCGCTGGGCCGAAGACGGCGCGCTCCGGCTCGCACTCGCCTGGGCGGATGTCGATCCCCGCGCCGCAATCGCGTGGATCGAATCGGACGTGTCGGTGGAAGAGCGTGATCGGCTAGTCGAGGCGGTCGTCGAGCGCTGGGCGATGCACGACGAGCCGGCGGCGATCGACTGGGCGCGTGAGCAGTCGCAGTCGCCCCTGCTCGATCGGGTCTGCGCCCGATTCGCCGGGTCGACCATCATTCGCGCTCCTGACGAGTCCATCGAGATCGCTGCGCGGATCGTGGACGATCGGATCAGGCATTCGGCCCTGCGCCGCTTCGCTCGCTACTGGTTCACGCGGAAGCCCGAGCAGACCGGGCTCTGGCTCGCGAAGGCGGGTCTGTCGATGTCCGAAGCCGACGGAATGATCCGGGCCCTCGAGGAGGACCGCGCGCGCCGTCTGGGCGGCGACCGGAGCGGACGGGGCTGAGCGAAGGCGCCGCGCGCCGCGGTCCGATCCGCGAGGGCGCAGACGCGGACGCGGCGCTCAGAAGCGGAGCGTGCCCGTCACGCCGTACGTCCGCGGCTCGGCGATGGCGTAATCGATCTGGCTGAGTACGCCGATCAGGTTGAGCGCCGTCACGCGATAGATCTCGTCGGTGAGGTTGCGGACCCAGCCCGAGATCTCCACGCGATCGTCGATCGTCGACCAGGTCAGGCGGGCGTTCGCCAGCAGCCGCGATCGATCGCCGAGGCGCGCCTGGTTCGCGGGCGTGAAGTAGACCTTGCTCCGCCAGCTGTAGTCGAGCCGTGGGGTCAACGCGCCGAGGGCGCCCAGCTCGAATCGGTACGAGAGGTCTCCCGAGAAGTTGAACTCGGGCGCGGACACGAGCTGGTTGCCGGAGAAGTTCTGGATCTCGGCGATCGTGACGGGGGTCGGATTGAGAGGGTCGGTCACGATCTTCGTGTCCACGTTTACGAAGTTCGTGTACTCGCTGTAGAGATAGGCGAACGAAAACGAGGCGGAGAGGCCCGGAATCTCGAGCCAGGGAGCGAGCGGGATCACGTCCCGGGTGCGGATCGAGGCTTCGACGCCGGCGACGCGCGTGTCGTTGGCGTTGATGAGCGCGTTGACGATGACGTTGTCGGTGATGCTGCGGGTCTGGAAGACCTGCTGGTTCTTGTAGTTGTAGTAGAACGCGGCGGCCTCGACGTCGATCGCGGCGCCGAAGAGCCGGGCCTTGAACCCGAGCTCGAACGCGTCGACGGTCTCGGGCTTCGCCGGCGTGATGACTTCGTTCGCGCTCCGCACGGCGGCGCCGTTGAAATGCGGCCCCTTGAAGCCGCGGGTGTACTTGCCGTAGATGCTCGCATCGGCGATTGGCGCCCAGGTCAGCGTGACCTCTCCCGAACCGCGTGTGACCTCGACCTCCTCGAACTCGTCGAGGTCGTTCGATGGAACGCGCTGGCCCAGCGTTCCGTTCCAGGTGCTGCTCGTGATCTGGAAGCCCTTGCGTTCGCTGTTCACGCGTCCGCCGCCGTCGATCCGAAGACCCTCCGAGAGCTCCCAGCGAAGGTGAGCGAACACGCCGAGATAGCGGGTGCGCTGGGCCTGGTCCTGGAGCGGCGAGAACTGACCGCCGGCGAAGAAGACGTTGAAGACCTGGAGATGCTCGTAGAGGAAGAATCCGCCGACGGTCGCGGCGAGCCCCTGCCCGCCGTCCCAGTCGATCTGGAGGTCCTGCGTCAACTGGTAGGCCTCGTCCGTGAAGCGCGGCTCGAGGCTCAGGAGAGGCGAGGCGTCGAGGTTCAGGTTCGCGTGTCGCTCATGCCATTCATAGCCGGTGATCGATTTGATCTCGAAGTCGCCGAAGGATCCGAGCGCGGTCACGCTGGTCCCGAAGAGGTCGAGCTTCTCCTTGCCTGTTCGGAAGAAGCTGCCCTTGTACGGGTTGCCGAGCTCCGGGCGCTTGACGGAGGCGAAGCAGACCGGACGACGGTTGACCAGGCGGATGTCCGTGCAGTTGTCCGGATCGATGAAGTCGCGCCCGGTCCGGGGATTCGTGGCGGTTCCGGCCGTCCCGATGGCCTGGAACTGGGGCGAGAGCGCCCGGTTCTGGCTGCCGTGGACATTCCAGAGGATTTCGAGGTCTTCCGTGGCCAGCGGCGTCAGACGGAAGATGGAGCGGGCGGCCCAGTTGTCGACGTTGTTGACCCACTTCTCGGGCTCCGGTCCCAGCGCGAGCGTCGTCGGAGAGCAGCCGGTGAAGCGGCGATTCGCGGGCGTGCGCGCGTCCGCTTCAGCGCAGCGATTCTTCACGTAGCCGTCCCGCTGGCTCAGCTTCCCCGCGATGCGGACGGACAGGAGGTCGGGCACGATCGGGGCCTCGACCATGCCATCGATCTCGAACTGATCGAACCGACCCCAGGTCGTGGTCAGCGACGCGCCGACGTCTCCGCTCGGCTTCTTCGAAAGGACCCGAATGGCGCCGGCGCTCGCGTTCCGTCCGAAGAACGTTCCCTGCGGACCGCGAAGTACGTCGACCTTCTCCGTGTCGAACATCTGAGCGAGCTGGCCCGCCGGCGAGTTCATGTAGACGTCGTCATAGAGGACGGCAACCGAGCTCGACGCATTGGCGCGCGCGTCGTCGAGGCCCACTCCTCGAATGAAGATCGTGGGATTCGATGCGGCGAATGCGGACTTGATCTCCAGGTTGGGTGTGAACTCGGCGATGTCGCCGACGTCCGTCGCGCCGAGCGCCTGGAGGTCCGCCGCGTCGAATCCGGCGACCGAGATCGACTGCTGGGTCAGCACGACGTTGCCGAGCGTGCCCGTGACGATCATCTCCTCGACGCCCGCCCAGGGATCGGAATCGTTCGGGCCGACCCGCGTCGACTCCGGCGCCGGGCGTCCGGCGGCGGAGAGCGACGCCAGCAGGAGCGACGAGATCGCTGTGAGAGTCCGACGTCGTGCCCCCGCTCGGCGATTCAGCACCGTCCGTGTCCTCGAGAATCGAGGCAGGGGCAATCGAAGCTCGCCGTGCGTCACCGATGATCGTCCGATGGTCTGCTGGAGGGGCGGGCGCGTCTGCACTTCGGCCGCGTCCGGTCGACCGGCATTCTCAGGGCCGGGGCATCGTGGATCAAATTCAATCGACTCATGGAGCGAATGTTCCGCAGACATGCGGTTCGCCGTTCGTCAGCGGATCGTCCGATGGCGCGTCGCGAGCTGCGCGAGAATCGAGGCGTGTCGCGCGCGATCGAGTCGGTAGCGGGCGTAGAGGACGACGCCGAGCAGGGTGAGCGAGGAGGCGACCAGTCCCTGGGCGAGGCCCAGGCGCCAGAGCACCTCCGAAGACACCGCGTCCATCTCCGCGTTCTTCGGGAAACGGATGGCGTCGAGCGTGAGGCCGCCGAGGACGACGCCGATCGATTGGGCGGCCTTCACGACGAACGTCCTCGCGGAGAAGATGATCCCCTCGCGTCGCTCGCCGGTGAACAGCTCGTGCTCGTCGACGATGTCCGCGAACATCGCGTTGAGATTCGCGAAGACCAGCGGTCCCATGACGCCGACCGCGAGTGCGGCGAGCCCGACGAGGATCACGATCGGATCGGACCCCCGGTCGGGAAGCCGGTCCGGCGCGATCAGGCGGATCACGACGAGCGCATGCCCTGCGACGATGGCGATCAGCGCGGCCCCGATCAGGGTCGTCTTCCGGTCGAGGCGGCTCGTGACCGGAGCGACCAGGAACATGCCCGCGACGATGCCGGCGAAGGTGCAGAGGGGCAGCAACGCCAGGCGCTCGGTCGTGAGGCCCCAGAAATGAGTTCCCACGAACGGAGCCAGCGCCGCCTCGATGGCTGCCGCGACGGCGCTCAGGGAGATGCCGAAGAAGAGCGCGCGAAAGGAGCGGTTCGCGAAGGCCGCACCCAGGTCGGCTCCGAGTCGGGCGAGCGTCAACCGCGGCAGGGCCGGCTCGGCGCCCGGGAGACGGGGGATCTCGTTGCGCGTCCCCCAAACGGAGACGAAGATCGCGACGACCATCAGGACGGCGAAGGTCGCCGAAAAGGCCGGATAGCCGTTCGCGTCGAGCAGGCCGATCCGGAGGGATTCCCTGCTTGGGAAGAAACAGCGCAGGGAGAGCGCGCCCCCGAACAGGCTTCCGATCGATCCGAAGAGGAGGTTGAACGAAAAGATCGTCGAGCGTTCGCCGTAGTCGCGCGCCAGCTCCGCCCCGAGCGCGAGATGCGGTACGGCGTAGAGCGTCAAGGCGAGGCGCGTGAGCACGGCGAAGATCGTCAGCCAGGCGAAGAGCGCTCCGGTCGACAGCCCGGCGGGCGGATTGAAGACCGCCCAGAAGCTCAGGGCGAGCGGGACGGCGGCGAGCGCCATGAAAGGATGCCGTCGGCCCCACGAGGAACGCAGTCGATCGGAAAGGGCGCCGACCAGCGGATCGGTCGTGGCGTCGACGGCGAGCGCGATCGCGAGCGCGAGTCCGGCCAGACCGCCCGGGAGTACGAGGACCTGGTTGTAGTAGAAGAGAAGGAAGACCGTGAAGCCCGTCGTCACGAGCGCTTCCGCCATCTGGCCGAAGCCGTAGCAGGCCATCGTCACGGGAGAGAGACGCGGAGTCGACGTCGGGCCGACGTCCCGACCGGCGACGCCGTCGCTCATCCGGCTAGCCAAGCGAGCCACGCGAGTCGCCGCCATACGTCTGCAGTGCGGACGAGGGCGGCGGTTCGATCCGGAAGATGCGCGCGGTCGTTCCCCCGACGATCGCGTCCTGGTCCGCGGGCGCCAGCTCGGCGAAGAGTCGGACCAGCGCCTCCTGCGTATGCGGCCAAGTCCCTTCGTGATGGGGGTAGTCGGTTCCCCAGAGAAGCGAATCGACGCCGGTGACACCTCGATTCATGAGGCCGACCCGATCCTCCATGAAGGTGGCATGGACGTTTCGACGCACGTAGTGGCTCGGACGTTCGCGGATCGGCGCTTTCTCGCGCAGCAGCTCCGACGTGCGGTCGAGCTCGTCGAGCGCCCAGGCGAGCCAGCCGATGCCCGTTTCGACCAGGACCATGTGGAGGTCGGGGTGTCGATCGAACACGCCCGATCCCACGAGATGCGAGACGACGACGGGCGCGGGCAGGGCGACCGAGATCAATCCGCCGATCAGCGCGGCGGGATCGCTTCCCGCGTCGAATCGATCGGCCGAATCGATCGCTCCGCCCGTGGAAACGTGAAAGGTCAGCGGGAGCCCCCATGCAGCGGCCGCCGACCAGATGGGCTCGTAGTCCCGATGGTGGTAGGGCCGTGACGCCGGAGGAGACATCGGCAGCATCAGCGATCGTAGACCCAGCGCGGCCACGCGCTCGATCTCCTTCACGGACGCCGGCACGTCATGGACCGGAAGCATCGCTCCGCCCGCGAAGCGCGGGTAGCCGGCGAATGTCTCCGCCAGCCAATCGTTGTACACGCGGGCACTCGCCATCGCGAGCTCCGGATCAGCAATGCTGAACGCCCAGAGTCCGGTCGAGGGGTAGAGGACCTCCGCCCAGACACCGTCTTCGTCCAGCGCGCGCAGCCTCGTCGACGGATCGTATTCGCCGTCTTCCTGGTGCGACGCGTCGTCGACGAGCGTTTGGTCGCTCTTGTGGACGAGGACGGGCCCGTTCGCGCCCTCGACCCAGAAGTCGTGAGTCCCGTCTCCGTTGTCGACGCGATGGGGCGCCTGGGATCGGAATCGACGCGGAAGCCGGCGTTGCCAGAGATCGGCCGGCTCGACGACATGGGAATCGGCCGAAACGACGATCGACATCGGTTCGCTCCTCCTGGTCGGTTTTGCGGGGTCCGCGTCATGCGGTCGCGCACGCGGATCCTATGGACCTGCGACGATCCCGATCAAGCGCGAAACGCCCTCGATGGCATGCGCTTGGATCATGCCTCCCATGAGGAGCTTTCATCCGGTTCGTCCCCGCGGCGCCTCGGCGAGTCGCTAGCGTCGTCGAAACGCCCCTGGCGGGGATCGGAGGTCGCGACGTCTTGGATTGCAACGATTACGAGGAGATCCGGGCCCTGATGTGCGAGTACGCGGAGTACGTCGACGACGCGGACTTCGAGCGTCTGGGCGAGCTGCTCGATGGCGCGGTGTTCGGAAGCGCGGGGAGCCTCCACGAGGCGGATGCCCGATTCATCCACGACTGGTACGCGGCGACGAACGTCGTGCATGCGGACGGGACCCTCAGGACCTGCCACGTCTGCTCGAACATCGCGATCCGTCCGGAAGGGGACGACAGCGCGCGCGCCAGCTCCTACTTCGTCGTGCTCCAGTGCACCGACGCGCTGCCGCTTCAACCGATCGTGTCGGGTCGATACCGGGATCGCTTCGCGAAGCGGGACGGTCGCTGGCGGTTCACACAGCGCGAGGTCAACGTCAGGCTCATCGGCGACATGTCGAACCATCTCCAGCACATCGATCTGCGGGCGGGTGCAGTCGACCGCGACGCCGTGCTGCGCCGAGCGGCGAAGGCGCGCGCCCAGGGGCGGACGGCTCGCGTCTCGTGATCGCCACGATCGCGATGGTGGCGTGTCGGGAGGGGCGGGAGTCATGGAGAAGCTGATCTACCTGGTCGGAGGGCGACGGGGCCTCGACGTCGCGTCGTTCCGGGAGGAGCTGCTCGAGAACCTCGGCCCGCAGCTCGTCCGGCTCGGCGCACGGCGATTGACGATGAACGTCGCCGATCTCGACGCGGTCTACGGACCCGACGTCGCCGCGACGATCCCGATCAATGACGCCCTGGGCGTCCTCGATGCGTCGATCTCGTTCTGGCTCGACTCGATCGACCAGCGGGGTCCGATCGAGGAGCGGATCGCCTCGTCCGTCGAACGGCGTTGCGGCTACCTCGTGACGGAGTCGGTGCCCATCGAATACCCGGCGGTCGACTGGCCGCGCGGAACGCGCAGTCCGGGGATCACGATCGTGGCGGTCTTTCCGAAGCCGGAATGGATCTCGGACGAGGATTTCTACGATCGCTGGCACGGCTCCCACACGCCGCTCTCGCTCGAGATCCATCCGCTCACCCGCTATCTCCGCCACACGGTCTGTCGGGCCCTGACCCCGGGCGCGCCCGTGTTCCGCGCGATCGTGGAGGAGCGCGTCGGCTGCCTCGAGGACCTGACGGACGAGGCCCGGTTCTACGGCGGGCCGGCGGGCCGCGCGCGCGTCCATGCGGATCTCGCGACATTCCTGGACGGGGAGCAGTGCCAGTCGATGGCGATGAGCGAGTACCTGCTGAGCTGAGCAGGAGCGTCCCGCGATGCAATCGAACGACTACTCGAACTACCCGCGTCGTTTCTCGAACTGGGGCCGCTGGGGTCCGGACGACGAGCTGGGGACGCTCAACTTCATCACGCCGGAGGTGCGACGGGAAGCGGTCGCCTCGGTGCGCTCGGGCCGGGTCGTCTCGCTCGGCCGTGCCATCGACACCGCACCCAGCGTCCTCAATCCCTATCCCGCGCACCATCTCGCCAGCGTCGGGACGGCGAGGGGCACGGCCGATTACGTCGGCTTGTTCTACCACGGCTTCGCCCAGACGCATCTCGACGCGCTTTCCCACATCCCCGACGGTGAGGGCCGGTACTTCAACGGTCACGCGATCGGGACCCGCACGCCCGCCCTGGTGATGCCGGAGGGTGTCTCGCTGGGCGTGCAACGGATGCGAGACGGCATCGTGTCGAGAGGGGTCCTCTACGACATCCCCCGGCTTCGCGGCGCGACCTGCGTCCAAGCGGGCGCGCCGGTTCGCGGCAGTGATCTTCGCGAAGCGGCCCGCGCTCAGGGCGTCGAGCCGAGGACCGGCGACGTCGTCTGCATCTACTCGGGTCGCGAGGCCTGGCTGTCCGCGCGCGATGGGAATGAATCCGGAATCGGCGCGGGCGTCCATGCATCCGTCTGCGAGTTCCTGTACGAAACGGACGCCGCGATGCTCTGCTGGGACATGCTCGAGGCTCCGACGGAGGATCAGGGTATCCCGAATCCGATGCCCATCGACGTCCCGGTCCACGTGCACTGCATCGCGATCCCGATCATGGGAATGCCTCTGCTCGACAACGCCGACCTGCGCGGTCTCGCGGCGCTCTGCCGGGAGCGCGATCGCTGGGACTTCCTGTTCATGGCTTCCCCCTTGATCATCGAGGGGGGGACGGGTTCGCCCGTCAATCCGATCGCCGTTCTCTGACGCCCGTGCGGTTCGCGCGGACGCCGATGCGCCTGGCCGCGGCGAAGGGGCGGTCGTCCGCACCCGCGCTGGTCCCGAAAGTCGCAGGCGGCCCATCGGAGAACGGACCCGCATGCAGGATCGTCATTGCCGGGATGAGAGGAAGTCATTTGATTCGGGTATGGCACACCGGAACAATGCGCTGCGGGTCCGACGCGGACGGTGTCTCAGTGGAGGTCGAAGCGGTCATGCACAAGTGGATTCGGTTGGCGGGTGTGCTCGGTCTGTCGATGTCGTTGCTCTCCACGATCATGGTCGTGGAATCGAACGCGCAGAATCTCGTTCGCGCGCGGATGTTCCGCGGCGGCGGGCGGAGCGGTCCGCCCTTCGGATGGGGACCTGCGCCCGCTTCGGTCGACACGCGTGTCTGGCCGCCCGCTTGCGGCGTGAAGCTGAGCCAGGCGACGCCTTCGACGCCGTGCACGCGGCCCTACTTCGGCGCGCATCCCGAGAATCCAGTCTATGCCCAGACCGGCATGAACGGCGGCAACCTGACGTTCGACGCGAACGGGTTCGACATCCACTTCACGACGACGTTCCTCGGCAATCCCGGCTTTCCTGTCGTGATTCAGGAGATCGACGAGAACTTCGGCCATGCTTCGTTTGGTCCCGGGTTGGGCGCCGGACGATCGGGCACGATCACATTCGACGCGACGGGCGTCGACCCGGCGGACATCGGAACCCAGGCGTTCACCTACGATCCCGACGGTCTCGTCACGCCGGCGGGTCCGCAGGCCTTCCAGTGGCCGCCGAACGCCGCCTCGACGACGCCCCGGCCGATCGGACAGCCGCCCAATCACGGCGGAAGGATCCGCGTCGTGACCGGTTCGCAGCGATACGGTGGAACGCTGAATCTCGTGGGCGTGAACAAGACCTTCGTCGTCCAGACGTTCAACCCGGGCGTCGCGACGACGGGCATCGTGCCGGTGCAGAACGCGCCGGGGAGCCCGGTTCCGGCGGTCACGCCGACGTCGGGCTTCACGATTCCGGGCGCCACGCTCGTGAACCGCAAGAAGGCCGTCGAGATCAATCGCATCCGGACCAACATGGGCATCACGCCCGGCGGATTCGTGTCCGTCGGCCTGACGGTCGGCAGCCGGAACACCTTCCAGATGCGCGAGGAGGGGCCGTGGACCACGGGCATGGTCACCGTCAGCGAGATGGATCGGCCCGGCGTGTTCCCGACGACCACGATCCGCGTCGACACGGGCTCGCGGAACACCGTGGCGGGCGTCGGAACGATCCAGCTGGTGCAGCCCTACATCATCCGCAGCATGAACCCGGATGGGAACAACGCGACCACGTCCACGTCGAAGCTCATCCTCGAGATCGTCCCCGAGCCGGGCGCCTCGGGCTTGATCGGGGTGGGCGTCATGGGGCTCGTGCTCCATGCCGGAATCCGCCGCCGCCGGCTCGGATCGCGCTGAGCGCATCATCGGGCTCGACGAGCGCGCGTCGGAGCCATCCCACGTCGTCGAGCCCGGTGACGCCAGCCGGAACGGCGCGGGGCGGGACGCCTCGCTCGCCGACCCTGGCAAGTCGTGGGGAACCTCGGTCGTTCGACCCGTCTGCTCTCGCTCGCGTTCTTCGTCGCCGGGGGGCGCGCAGCGGATACATCGTTCGCCGAGCGCGCGCGGGCGAGCGGGACGCCCCAGAAGAAGACGGTCGAGCTCGATGAAATGATGCTGGGACAGCTCGGGGCGATCGATCATGCGGTCGAATGAACGTCGAGTGACGGGCGACCGACGGGTGCCTCTCCGCGCGGCGCCGCCGGCCTTGATGGACGCGGCGGCCGGGGCCTTCGTCGAAGGCGTACGGGCCGCTGCGAAGCGTGCGCTCGCAGGGCGTTCGGGTCTCCTGCTGATCCTCGCAGTCCTCTCGACGGGCTCGGACGTGTTCGCGAGTGAGCCGGCGAACGAAGCGCTGCTCGTCAATCCTTGGCTCCGCGACTGGTCGCCGGCGTTGAATGTCGAGTTCGGCGTCCATGCGCAGGAGCTTCGGGCGTTCGGTGGAACGACGTTCGGTGCCGGTGATCATGGAACCAACACCGTTTCGAGCCTGCTCGTGCGGATCGAAGGAGGCATGGCGACGCCGCCCCTCGCGGTCTTTCCGGGGCGGCCGAGGGCGGTGTTGCGCGCCGGCGGCTCGTTCTCCCTGCGCGACACCGCGACGATTTCGAGCGCGCAGCGGGTCGCCGGCGCCGAGCTCGGGGCGGAGTTCTTCATCGCCTGGAAGGCGATGTGGCATGCGGGGCTCGATCTGCGGTTCCTGCTTCCGATCCCGGACCATGCGATCGTGATCCAGCCGGGAATCGAGTACATGCAGTCGCGATTCCGATTCGAGCCCGTATTCACCTATCGCGCCGCACCGGGCTCACCGGAGGCTCAGGGCTTTCCCAATCCGCGCAATCCGCCGACGCTCTCGTTCAAGGGACGTTCGGGACCGGACGTCCACCGCTGGGTCGGCCCGAGCCTCTCGATCGAGGGAGACGTCCTCCGGGTCGGGCCGCTGGCGTTGAATCTCTATTTGCAGGGGCGCTGCTACTGGCTGCTGGGTGATCGGGACAGCCAGGTCTCCTTCTCGGCTCCCCTGCTGGACCAGCAGGAATCCGCTTCCGCGCGAATGGAGGCGAACTTCCTCGCAGGTCAGGTCGGATTCGGCGTGCGCGGCAGCTTCTGATGCGGTCGGCGCTCGCCCGCCACCTCGTGAGGGGCCGGGTGGCTTCGAACGGCAAAAAGATATAAAAAGGATGACTCTTTTTGGATCGGCCCGGGGAATCCGGAACCCGATCGCGTCGATTCGGGAGGGGTCCCCATGCCGGACGGTGATCGCGAAGGAAACGCGGGGAGCGCGGGGCTCCGGTCCCCGGGCTCCTCGGAGCGCGTGCCCCTGGCCCGCAAGGCGAAGCCGACGAGCGTCGAGCGGATCAAGCAGGCGAGCGATCACCTGCGCGGCACCCTGCGCGAGGCGCTGCTCGACGAAGCGCCGGGGCTCTCGGAGGACGATCGGCGCATCGTCAAGTTCCACGGCATCTACCAGCAGGAGAATCGCGACGAGCGCGCGGCCCATCGCGCCTCGGGCGAGGGGCGGAAGGCCGAGTTCATGGTTCGGCTCAAGCTTCCGGCCGGGCAGCTGACGGCGGCGCAGTATCTCGCGATGGATGCGCTCGCCGACGAGGTCGTCTACGACCGCTCGCTGCGCATCACGACCCGCCAGAACTTCCAGCTGCACGGTGTCCTGAAGGGCGAGCTGAAGCGGACGATCCAGCGCGTCGACGAGGTCCTGCTCTCGACCCTCTGCGGCTGCGGCGATGTCGAGCGGAACGTCGTGGCGCCGCCCGCGCCGATCGCCCACGACGGCCATCGCCTGCTCCACGCCCTCGCCTTCGAGCTGGCGGAGGCGATGGCCCCGGCGACGAACGCCTATCGCGAGATCTGGCTCGACGGGGAGCGGATCGATTCGACGCGGGAGCACGAGGCGCTCTACGGAGAAGGCTACCTGCCCCGCAAGTTCAAGACCGGGCTCGCGTTGCCGGAGGACGACTCCGCCGAGGTCTACGATCAGGACGTCGGCCTGATCGGGATCGTCGAACGGGGCGAGCTCCGCGGCGCGAACGTCCTCGTCGGCGGCGGGTCGGGCATGACCCACCGCAAGCGCGAGACCTATGCGCGACTCGGGACGCCGCTCGGCTTCGTCGAGCGGGCGAACCTCGTCGAGACCGTGAAGACGATCGCGCGGATCTACCGCGACTTCGGCGACCGGACGGATCGACGTCACGCGCGGCTCAAGTACGTCGTCGAGGAGTGGGGCATCGACGCCTTCCGGGCGGAGTTCCAGCAGCGCGTCGCCTTTCCGCTCGAGCCCTGGGTCGAGACGGCTCCGCTCGTTCGCCGGGATTGGCTCGGGGCGAATCCGCAGGGCGACGGGCGCTGGCTCTACGGCATCTGGATCGAGAGCGGTCGCATCGTCGACGGCCCGCAGCGCCGATGGAAGACGGCGCTGCGGGAGATCGTCGCGGCGATGCAGCCTACCGTCGCTCTGACGCCGCAGCAGAACCTGATCGTCGCGGGACTCGCGGTCGAGCAGATCCCCGAGGTCGAAGCGATCCTCGATCGCCACGGTCTCCCGCGTCCGGATCGGCTCGATCCGGTGCGACGATCCATGCTCGCCTGTCCCGCGCTGCCGACCTGCGGTCTGGCGCTGACCGAGGCCGAGCGGGTCGCCGACGCCATCACGGCGGATTTCGAAGCCCTGCTGAGACGCCTCGCGCTCGACGACGTCCCCTTCTCGTTGCGGATCACCGGCTGTCCGAACGGCTGCGCGCGGCCGTACGACGCCGACGTCGGCATCGTCGGCCGCAAGCCCGGCCACTACGACGTCTACGTCGGCGGCGGACTCGGCGGCAATCGGCTCGGCGAGCTCCATGCGGAGTCGCTGCCGCAGTCGCGGCTCGCCGCGCATCTCGAGCCGCTGCTTCGAGGCTTCTCGGAGTCGCGTCGTCCGGAGGAGGGGTTGGGCGACTACTACGACCGCGTCGTCCGGGGGCCTGGGCGGCGTGACATCCTGAGCGGGGCGAAGGGCGACGCGGCCGAGCCGGGGACGGGCGGCGTCGGAGCGACGCCCGGCGCGGGAGGCCGCGCATGAGCGCCACGCGCCCGGGCTCCGTTCGATCCGCGTCGAGGGCGCCGTGCAGCTGACCCGTCATACCGACTACGCCCTGCGGACCCTCCTCTTCCTCGCGCTCCGACCGGAGCGACGGGCGACGATCGAGGAGGTCGCGGACGCCTTCGCGATCTCGCGCGCCCATCTGATGAAGGTGGTCCACGGTCTCGGGCAGGCGGGCTGTCTCGAGACCGTCCGCGGGCGAAACGGCGGCATCCGCCTCGCGCGACCCGCCGCGGAGATCCGGATCGGCGAGGTCGTGCGGCGCATGGAGGGGCGTCTCGCCCTGGTCGAATGTTTCGATCCGCGAGCGGGTCACTGCCGGATCGAGCCGGCGTGCGGCCTGCGGCCGATCCTCGACGAGGCGCTCGAGGCGTTCGTCGGGACGCTCGATCGCTACACGGTCGCCGATCTGGTCGCACGCCGCCGCCCGTCGCTGGTCCGCCTGCTCGCGCGCTGACGGGCGCCGCGGCCCGGTCAGGCCGCCGCGGGCGGTGCGGGGCAGCGGGTCGAAAGCTGCTTCATGCGGCGGCGCTGGTCGGCGGCGAAGGCCTCTCGATGGTGCATGGTGCCGATGGCGTCGAACACCACGAGATCGCCGCGGGTCCAGGCATGGCGGTAGATCTTCTCGGGTCGCAGCACGTGGGCGAAGATCGCGGCGAAGATCTCGCGCGCTTCGTCGTCGGGCAGGCCCACGATCTCGGTCGACTCGACCGGGCTGACGTAGAGGGCGACGCGGCCCGTGTCGGGATGGCGCACGGCGATCGGATGGGCCGTCTGGATCGCGTTGCGCTGCGCCTGGCTCTTGCGGTTGATCGCGTCGTCGAGGTCGTATTCGGTCTTGACGCGATGGAGCGCGCATCGCCCATCGATGGCCCTGCGCAGCGGCGCGGACAGCGTCTCCCAGGCGTCGTACATGTCGACGAAGGAGGTGGCGGCCGCCTCGCCGCCGGGCACCTCGACCGCTTCGAGGAAGCTCTCCTTGGCCGGAAGCGGGTGGTTGCCGTAGTCGGTATGCCAGGGGAGCTCCATCGTCCCCGTGATCCCGATCGGCCTGCCGTCCTGCTCGACGTTGCTGATGCAGAGGATCTCGGGAAAGCCGGGCTCCGTCCCCTCCTCGTAGAAGCGGAAGACCTCGCCGAAGCGCTGCGCGAACTCGACGAGCCGCGCGCTCGGGCGGGGGGTCGAGGGCCCGCGGAAGACGAGCGCATGGTGGCGGTGGAGCGCCGAGGCGATCGCGTCGACGGCCTCGCCGGAGAGCCTCGCCCCGGGATCGACGCCGACGATCTCGGCGCCGAGCGGTGCATCGAGGGGAACCACGTCCAATCGCTGGGCCATCTCCGGCTCGACCTCCCCGCGCGACGACGACCGGACCGGCGGAGGGGCGGCTCCTCCGCTCGAGGGGGATAGCGCGATCGTCTGGGATGCGGAAGGAAGCGCTCGACGTCGACGCCGATCGCGCCCCCGGCGGAGCGAAGGTGCGATATCCATGGAACGGCGCGTGGCTTGCCGGCGTCGGCGTTCCTGTCCGGGGCCGCCCGCGCGCCGCGAAGGCGGCCGTGGGCGCCCGTGGCTGAAGCTCGGCGCGCCGCCGCGGGTGAACGGAGCGAGGCCGATCAGGAAGATGAAGAGGAAGACCAATACGAGAGGAGGGGGATGATGGCCGAGAATCGATCGCTCAAGGAGCGCTGGAAGGACGACCTCGAGAAGCTGGAGCAGATCCGCGACGAGCTCCGCGTTCGCGCGCACCTGCTCAAGGCGGACGCCCGGCAGGAACTCGAGGCGCTCGAGGGAAAGCTCCATGCGCTGAAGCGCGAGATTGCGACGAGCCCCGTGACCCATGCGGCCGAGAAGACGGCGAGCGACGTCTCCGAGGCTTCGAGCTTGCTCTTCGAGACCGTCAAGGAGGGCATGAACCGGATTCGCAAGTCGCTCCGGGATTAGCATCCGGCACGCGCGTCGCGTGTCGATCCCGCCGGTCCGCGGCGCAGGCCGGCTGCTCCGCCGGCCGGAAGGGCCGTCCTCCGGATGGGATCGCTACAGCGTCGTCGGCCAGCTCGCGAGGCGATGCTCGCCGATTCCGCCCTTCGTCCGGCGGCGATGGATCTCGAACATCCGGATCAGCCAGGCGCGCGACTCGCGCGGATCGATCACGTCCTGCGCCGCGAAGCCGCTCGCGAGCGCATAGCCGGACACGTCCGCCTGCATCGCCTCGAGCAGCGAGGCGATGCGCTCCGGATCGTCGCCCTGCCGCACGCCGTGCATGACGCTCACCGCGACGGACGGGTCCATCAGGCTGACCTCGGCCGTCGTCCAGGCGCCGAGGGCGTCCGTCATGCCCCCGCCGAAGGCGAGATAGGCGAGGCCGTAGGACTTGCGCAGGATCAGCCCGAGGACGGGGACGGTGCAGAAGGCCAGGGCGTCCATCAAGTTGATGATCTTGCCGGGGAGCTTGCGACGCTCGCCCGCCATGCCGACCAGGAAGCCCGGCGTGTCGGCGAGCAGGACGATCGGAATGTTGAACGAGTCGCAGAAGACGACCAAGCGCGTGATCTTCTCGCACGCCTCTGGATCGAGCGCTCCGCCCTTGACTCTCGGATTGCTCGCGACGATGCCGATCGTCCGGCCGCCGAGCCGGGCGAGACCGGTCAGGACGACGCGGGCGTAGCCCTCCTTGAACGGGAAGAAGGAGCCGAGATCGACGATCGCGTCGACGACGGTTCGCATGTCGTAGACCTTGCGACGGTCGTCGGGGACGAGCTCGAGCAGGCGCCGACTGCCGTGCTCCGAGCCCGACGGGACCGGTGCGGTCGGCGGGAGCTCGTCGCAATGGCTCGGCAGATAGGCGAGCAGGGCGCGGATCCGCGCGAGCGCGTCCTCGTCGCGCTCGACGGCCCGGTCGACGAAGCCCGTCTCCTCGGTATGCAGCTTCCAGCCGCAGTACGCCTCCGTCGCGGCCTCGCTCACGGCGACGGAGGTCACCTGCTCGCTCGAGACGCCGAGCTGGGCGCCCTTGCGCATCACGACGTAGTCGGCGCGGACGGTGTCCCAGGTCGGACCGCCGAAGCAGGCGCCGAGCACCGCCGCGATCCACGGCGTCGTCCGGACGCGACCCCACGCGGCCTTCGCGTTCATCGCCGACGCACCGAACGCCCCGGCTTCGAGCGCGTCCGGCAGGCGCGCGCCGCCCGCCTCGCCGAGCAGGATGAAGGGCAGTCCGCGCTCGCGCGCGACGCGCGCGATGTGGCTCGTCTTGCGCGTGTAGACCGTCGCGGTCGATGCGCCGAGCGTCGTGAAGTCGTGGGCGACGAGGGCGACCGTCCGGCCGTCGATCTCGCCGAAGCCCGTCAGCACGCCGTCGCCCGGGCTCTTGTCGCGGTGGGCGGGATTCGCGGAGACGGCGTGGAGGCCGACCTCGGTGAAGGAGCCCGGATCGAGGAGCGCCTCGATCCGCTCGCGGGCGTTCAGGATGCCCGCCGTCGCGCGCTCCGCGAGGCGTTTCGCCGAGCCCATTGCGCGCGCCTTCGCGCGTCTGCGGGCGAGCTCCTCGATGCGTTCGTCGTGACCCACGGCTCGGGTCTCCTTGACGTCGTCCGCGACGCGCGGTCGACCGGACCGAGGGCGATCCGCGGCACGCTGGGGAGGGGCTGGAACCTAGCGGCGATCCGTCCGGGTCGCTGGTCGTCTGCGCCGGGGCAGCTCGTCTAAGCTCGCGCGTCGGGGGGACGCGCGTGGACCCGAAGGACTGTCGGCTGCTCTGCGTGACGGATCGGCGCTTCTGGCGACGGTCGATCGGATCGGAGCAGCGGGTCGCGAGCCAGCTGGTCCATCTCGCGCGGCGGGGTCACCCGCTGGTCGTCGCCTATCCGGGGCGACTCGGAGCGGAGGAGCGCCGGGAGGTCGAGGCGTTCGCGAGGGCCTTGCCCGATTGCGTCGTTCGAGCGCGCCGCTTCGGCGCGCGAGACTGGATCGACCTCGTCGGGGGAAGGATCGCGAGCGCCGGGCCCGACGCGAATCCGCTGCTGCGCGCGAGGTCGCCCGCGCGCCGGCGTTTCGTCTCGCGCGTGCTGCAGGAGACTGCGCCCCGGGTCGTGATCGTCCAGATGACGCGGCTGACGCCGCTCGTCCATCCGAGGACTCCGGCCGCCGCCGGGTCCGTCCTGCATCTGCTCGACGCCCACGACCTGCTCGCGCGGCGCGCGGCGCGCGCGCGGGCGATCGGGCTCGCGCCCGACCTCGATGTCAGCGCCGACCAGGAGCGCGAGGCCTTCGCGACCTACGACGCGATCCTGGCGATCCAGGCGGTCGAGGCGGAGGCGATCCGTGCGCGACTTCCCGATCGTCCGGTCCTCGTCGTTCCGCATGGGCTCGCGCTGCCGGCCCTGCCATCCGGGCGACCCGGTCGCGACGAGCGGATCCGATTGGGGTTCCTGGGCGGACGCGATGCCGCGAACGACGACGCGCTCCACTGGTTTCTCGATCGGGTCTGGCCTGTGCTCCACGAGCAGGTGGCGGGGCGCGTCGAGCTCGTCGTCGGCGGAAGAGTCTGTGGGGGGTGGACGCGAATCGAGCGGGGCGTGCGGGTCGTCGGCGCGGTTGCGTCGATCGACACGTTCTGGCCGGAGATCGACGTCGCGATCAATCCCGTGCGCTTCGGCAGCGGACTCAAGATCAAGAACGTGGAAGCGCTCGCCTGGGCCCGCGCGCTCGTGACCTCGCCGATTGGCGCGGAAGGGCTCGAGGCGGCGGCCCCGACCGGTCTCTGCATCGCCGAGACGCCGGCGCAATGGCACTCGACCTTGCTCGACCTGATCGAGCGACCGGAGCGGATCGACGCGCTCGGGCGGGCCGGTCGGCGCCATGCCGAACGCCACTTTTCCGAGCGGGCGGCGTTCGCGGAGCTCGACGCCTTCCTGGACGCCCTGCCTACGGGTTCGCCTGTGGTCGGGCGCGCGTCGGGACGCTCGGGGTGACGACGGGCGGGGCGGCGCACGTCGGCCGCGCGTCCGTCTCGCGCCGCTCTCCGACCGACTCCACGGCCTGGCGGAGGACTCGATCGACACGGGGAGCGAGGCGCTCGACGTGGGCGGGGTCGAAGATCGTCCAGTGGTCGCCGTCGATCTCCTCGACGGCGAAGCGTCCGCGAACCAGGGGCCACCAGCCGAGCGCGGGATCGTCGCCCGATCGCTCCCTCGACTCGCGCGTTCGCAGCAGCGCGATCGGCAGCTGGGTCGGATGGCTCCGGTACTTGAGATAGGCGACATGGATCGTGCGCTGGAGAAACGTCATGCGCTCGCCGGTCCAGCGGGTGACGATCAGGCCTTCGGGTCGGGCCTCCGTCGTGGCCGGGGCCCTCGCCGCGCGCTCCGCCTGTCGGCGGGTCTTGCGGTCGCTGCGCTCCGTTCGCCGCGCGACGCGCGCGCGTCGCTTCTCGATCATCCGGGTCGGATCGAGCTGCTTGCGGAGATAGGCGAGGCGCTCGGCTCGCGTTTCGTACGAGCTGTACTCGACGAGGGAGCGTCCGAGCTTGCGCAGCCGCACGGGCATCCGCACGCCTGGCTTCGTCTCGGGACGGGATCGGGGCTTGCGCGTGTCGATCATGAGGACGAGCGCGACCGCGTCGCCTTCGGCGGCGAGCCGCTCGCCGAGCTCGAGGGCCAGAACGCCGCCGAACGACCAGCCGCCGAGCAGCCAGGGGCCTTCGACGTCGAGTCGTCGGATGATCGGCAGCAGCAGCTCGACCCATTCCTCGGTCGTCCGCGGATACTGCTCGAGCGTCGGAAAGTCGGGGGGCGCCAGCGAAAGGATCGGTTGGTCGGGGCCGAGCGCGCGCGCGAGGGCGCGGAAGTGCTCGCCCTCCTTCGACCAGGTCCGGATGGTGACCAGCGGCGGGCGCTGGCCGCCTGCGTTGTAGACGAGCACCTCGGCGGCGGCGGCTCGTTCGAGGTCGGGCTCTCCCTGCGTCGGGACCTCGACGATCCGCAGCGCTGTCGTCGCGACGGATTCTTCCATTCGCCCTCCTCCGCGTCGGTTCCGGCTCCGACCAGCGTACCGGACCCGTCGCGAATCGAGTGGACGCATCGCGTTCTGGCCCATTGCGGGCCGCCGCATGCGGGCGATCATGCGCGGGCCGCTCGCGCGTCGATGGACCGCGCTCGCTCCGGCGGGTCGAGCGACGCGCGCGAGGCGGAATCTCGAACGGAAACGGGAGACGGAACGGGAGGCGGGAGAGCGAGATGGGCAAGCGCGTGGCGGGCAAGGTGGCGATCGTGACAGGGGCGGCGTCGGGCATCGGCGAGGCGACGGCGAAGCTGCTCGCGTCGGAGGGGGCGAGCGTCGTCGTCGCCGACCTGAACGGCGAGGGCGCGGAGCGGGTCGCGGCGGCGATCCGCGACGCGGGCGGTCGCGCCGTGGCGCAGGCGACCGACGTCTCGAGCGAGGAGCAGATCCAGCGGATGATCCAGCGCGCCGTCGACGAGTTCGGGGGGCTCCACATCCTCCACAACAACGCGGCCATGACGGCGAGTCGGGAGCACGCGAACGACCTCGACCTGCTGACGATGACCGTCGAATACTGGGACCGGTCGTTCAGCGTCAATCTGCGGGGCGCGATGCTCGCCTGCAAGCACGGGATTCCAGTCATGATCGCGGGCGGCGGCGGGGCGATCGTGAACACGTCCAGCAATCAGTCGCTCGCCGGCGATCTCTCGCAGTTCGCCTACTCCGCGGCGAAGGCCGGCGTCAACGCGCTGACCCGCTCCGTCGCGACGACCTATGGTCGTCGCGGGATCCGCTGCAATACGGTCGCGCCGGGCCACATCGCGACGCCTTCGAGCTCGGCGTCGGTCTCGAAGGAGATGAGCGACGCGATCGTTCTCAACAACCTGATTCCGCGCCCGGGCGTCGCGGAGGATCTGGCCTGGGCCGTGCTCTACCTCGTTTCAGACGAGGCCTCGTTCGTCACGGGCCAGCTGATCTCGATCGACGGTGGGCAGATGGCGCATCTACCGCATTATTCGTACCTGATCACGAGCGGCGCGCAGACGACCAACACGACGCGCTGAGGGGTGCGCGGGGGACCGAGCGAACGTCGCCGACCGAGGGCCGGCGAGCGGGGTTCGTCGTGTCCTGAAGGAAGCCCGTCCCGTCCGGGAGGAGAACGGATCATGAAGCTCCGAATCGCGTCGATCGGTTCGTTCGTCGCGCTCTGCGCGCTCGCCTGCGTCCGTTCGCCGGGCGGCATCGCGCCTTCGAACATTCCCCTCGAGCAGGGCGGCTATGTCGCGCTCGGTCCCGTCGCGGCGAGCGACTGCAAGGTCGATCTCCTGGGATTGATTCCGATCAGCGGCAGCAACCGGATCGCCGACGCCGAGCGGAAGGCCCTCGCCAAGGTCGACGGCGCGCAGGCGCTGGTCGACGTGACCGTCGATCGCTCGATCAAGTTCTTCATCCTCTGGTCGCAGGTCTGTACCGAGGTACATGCGACGGCCGTCGCGCTGCGCTGAGCAGGCGGGGCCGGGTTTCGAGGGAACGACTTCGGATGCGCGACCCGGAATCGGTGAGGGTTCGATGGGAAGGGAGAAGGCCGAGGTGGAGAGGGCGATGCGAGACGATCCGACCCGGGCGCGCCTCCGATGGATCGGCGTCGGGATCGCCCTCGCGTCGGCGCTCGGCTGTGGGGGCCATGGCGCCGAGCCGGTGGCGCGCGAGACGGTCCGTCCCAACATCCTGCTGGTGATGGTCGACGATCTCGGCTTTTCCGACCTCGGGGCCTTCGGCGGCGAGATCCGGACGCCGCATCTCGACGCGCTCGCCGAGTCGGGCCTCCGCTTCACGCAATTCCACGCCACGCCCGTCTGCTCGCCGACCCGCGCCGAGCTCCTCACCGGCGTCGACCACCATCAGACGGGGATCGGCAATTTCCCCGAGCTCCGGCAGGAGAACCAGAAGGACGCTCCCGGCTACGAGGGCTACCTGACCGACGAGGTCGCGACCGTCGCCGAGCGCCTCTCCGCGGCCGGCTACCGGACCTTCATGTCGGGCAAATGGCATCTCGGCTACGACCCGCGGGCCAATCCCGCGGCGCGCGGCTTCGACCGCTCCTTCGCGCTGCTCGGCGGCGGTCACAACCACTTCGGCCGCGACCCCGAATACCAGGCCGTCATCCCGAACGCCGGCACGGTCTATACCGAGGACGGCGAGCGGGTTCCGACGCCGGAGGATTTCTATTCTTCCGACTACTTCACCCGGCGCCTGATCGAATTCCTCCCCGATTCGTCGAGCGAGGGGCCCTTCTTCGGCTACCTGGCCTTCACCGCACCCCACTTTCCGATCCAGGCCCCGGCCGAGGACATCGCCCGCTATGCCGGGCGCTATGACGCGGGCTACGAAGCGCTGCGCGCGCGGCGGCTCGAACGGATGAAGGCCCTCGGTCTGGTCGACGCCGACGTCGAGGCCCACGCGCCGTCGGATCCCCAGCCTTGGGACGCGCTCACGCCGGAGCAGCGGGCGATCGAGGCGCGGATGATGGAGGCCTATGCGGGGATGGTGGATCGCGTCGACCAGAACATCGGCCGCCTGGTCGAGGCCTTGAAGCAGCGCGGGCTCGACCAGAACACGATCGTCCTCTTCCTCTCGGACAACGGAGCGGAGGGGCATCGTCTCGAGCGCTCGGTGATCGCGGCCGAGCAGGGAAGGCGACTGCTCGCGAGCGGCGACAACCGGCTCGAGTCGATCGGCTCCGCGCGGTCGTACGTCTGGTACGGACCGAACTGGGCGGAGGCGGCGACGGCGCCCTCCCGGCTCTACAAGTCGTTTCCGACCGAGGGCGGCACGCGCGTGCCCGCGTTCCTCTGGAGCCCCGGGCGGGTCCCGAGCGGCCTTTCCGGGCGATACGTCTCGGTTCGCGACGTGTTGCCGACGCTGCTCGACTACGCCGGCGTACCGGTCACCGCCGAGGTCGACGGGCATCGGGTCAGGATGCCGGAGGGGCGCTCGATCCGTCCGTGGATCGAGAACGCGGGCCTGGCTCCGGACGACGCGGAGATCGTCGCGAACGGGGAGATGTTCGGCCGACTGTATGCCCGCCGCGGACGCATGAAGGCGGTGATGATTCCGCCGCCGACGGGACCCGGCGTCTGGCAGCTCTACGACGTCGTCGCGGATCCCGGGGAGATCCACGACCTGGCATCCGAACGTCCCGACGTGCTCGCCGCCCTCGAGGCGCAGTGGGGTCGCTATGCGAAGGCGAAGGGCGTCGTGCTGCCGGCGATCCCCGGCAACTGAGCCCCCGCGCCTCGTCACGCCGGAGACGGCCTTCTCGACGGGCATCCGAGCGGACGTCGTGGCAGGCGAACCAGCGGTCGTCTCAGCCGACGTCGGGGCGGATCTCGGCGGGGGCCATCGCGCCGTCCGGACGCGCCGCGGTCGGGGCGGACGCGGCCGGGCCCGTCGCGGCGGTCGGGGTCGTCTCCGCGCGCGACAGGCGATCGACGCCCGACAGGACCGCGACGGCGGTGAGACCCAGCATCGCCAACCCGAGCGCGAAGCCGCCCGAGAGGTCGAGCAGCACGCCGACGCCGAAGGGCCCGACGACGCCACCGATCTGGGCAGCGGAGAAGAAGAGCCCGCTGGCCGTCCCTGCCCGCTTCTCACCGACGCCGGGCAGCTCGAGCAGGGTCAGCACGAGGATCGGCGTCAGGACCGTCGCCGCCGCGCCTTGCAGGACGAGCCCGGCGAGTAAAGAGGGTCGCGCGGCCCACTGCAGGAAGAGCGTCGAGATGCCCGAGGTCGCGACGAGCAGGAAGAGCAGCCGCCGACGTCGCGTCGGAATCGCGAGGCGCGGAACGACGAGGGCGGAGACGATTCCCACCAGGGTCGGGATGGCGGACCAGTAGCCCGCCTCGATCTCCGCCATGCCGCGCGACTGCAGCAGCGCGGGGAGCCAGGAGCCGACGCCGTGGGCGATCATGAAGGTCCCGGTCGCCATCGCGAGCAGCAGGCGGACGTCGGACTGGTCGGCGAGCGAGCGCATCGTCGAGAGCTGGGGCAGCGAGCCGGCGCCGCGTCGGCGCGCCTCGGCTTCGTGAAACGAAGGGAGCGCGGTCACGCCGATCCAGACGAGACCCGAGAGCGCGCCGAGCGCGGCCCAGAAGCGCATCAGCTCGCGCCAGTCGCCGAGCCAGGGGAGCAGCCAGGAGTGGGTCAGCGTCAGCGACAGGGCACCGCCGATCGCGGGCCCCGTCGCGTAGATGCCCATCGCGAGACCGCGGCTCGGCCCTTCGAACCACTCGGTCACGACCTTGGGCGAGCCGGTCGAGATGATCGGTGCGCCGAGTCCGAAGGCCATGACCGAGAGGAGCAGGGTCGAGAAGTCGGTCGCGAGGCTACGGGCGAAGCCCGAGAGCGCGATCAGCAGGACGCCGAGCGCCAGCGACCAGCGCGTTCCCAGCCGGTCGAGCAGCAGGCCGCAGGGGATGGCGGCGAACATGTAGACGAGCTGCCAGGCGCCGAGGACGCTGCCCATGGCGGAGTGGGAGATGGCGAGCTCGTGCTCGACGAGCGAGACCAGCGGCGCCAGACAGCTCGCCACCAGTCCGAAGGAGGCGTAGAGCCCCCAGACTCCGACGAGCAGCAGCCAGCGCATGGTTCCTCTCTGGGACGTCCCGTGTCCGGGTCGATCCGGGACGATCGGTCCGCGAAGGCGCAAGGCGGACTTTCCCGATCGACCGCACCGTACGATCGCGTCGGAAGCGGGCTCCGTCAGGCGGCCCGCGATTCGAGTCGGTAGAGCCGGGCCGCGTTGCGGAAGGTGATCTGGTCGATCTCGGCGGGCGGGATGCCGCGCAGCTGGTCGGCGAGCAGGTCCTGCGTCTCGGGCCAGCTCGAGTCCGTATGGGGGTAGTCGGTCTCGAGCATGATGTGGTCGATGCCGACGATGTCGCGCAGGGGCAGGGTCGACGGGTCGGAGAAGGTGGTGAACCAGAAATTGCGGCGCAGGACGTCGACGGGGGAGAGCGTGCCGAAGTCACGGCTGTAGTCGAGCACGCGCGCCATGTACTCGATCCGATCGACGAGCAACGGGACCCAGCCGATGCCGCCCTCCGACATCGCGATCCGGAGCTCGGGGAAGCGGACGGGAATGGCGGCAAAGAGCCAGTCGGCGGCCGTCGCCATGCCGTTGATCGGGAAGAGCGCCCCCAACACCGCCGGGCTCGAGTCCTTCGAGGGCACGATCGTCTCGGAAGAAGAACCGACATGGAGGTTGATGACCGTTCCCGTCTCCTCGCAGGCGCGGAAGAAGGGATCCCACTCGCGTCCGTAGAGCGAAGGGAGACCGAGCTTCTCGGGATTTTCGCTGAAAGAGACGGCGCTGAAGCCGCGCGCGGCGTTGCGCCGGATCTCGTCCGCCGCCAGCGCCGGATCCGCGAGCCACGCCAGCTGGCAGGGAATCATGCGTCCGGGATGCGAGCCCGCCCAGACCTCGAGCATCCAGTCGTTGAAGGCGCGCAGCGAGGCGAGGCCGAGCTCGCGGTCCTTCATGCGCAGGAAGCGCCAGCCGGCGAAGCCGAACGGGGCGGACGGAAAGCAGAGCGACGCCTCGACTCCGATCGCGTCCATCGCTCGCACGCGCTCGTGGATGTTCCAGACCGCCGGATGCATCTCGTCGAAGTTGACCGGTCCGAGGTAGCCCTTGCCCGTCTCCCAGCCGCGGATCGCGTCCGCGCCGAGCAGCGGCACGCGCTCGTCCTCGAAGACCCACCAGTCGATCCCGTCGTCGTCGCGTTCGATGCGGGGCGCGCGCGCTTGCAGCCGCGCGGGCAGGCGGCCCGCGAAGAGATCGGGCGGCTCGACGAGGTGATCGTCGACCGAGACGATCCGGAATCCGCCGCGGCAGGGCGGCAGCTCGCCGCGTCGCACCAGCGTTCCCTTCGGCCCCGCGTACTTCATGATCTTTTCGAGCAGATCGGCCATGGCGAGCTCGCCTCCGGCGGTGGTGGAACGAGTAGCCGTCGGAGGAGGGGCCAACAAGGCGAGGGCGCGGCCGACGAGCGGGAGACGACCCGAGCGCCACGCGGGGCATCCCGGCATCGAGCGCGGTCCGTTTGCGCCGGATCAGCGCCCGGAGGACCCGACGGCGAAGAGGCGCAGGAAGCGCCGCGGGCGCAGGCGGACGAGCGCGAGCGCGAGCAGCGGCTCGATGCCGACGAGACCGCAGGCTTCGGCCCCGGTCGGGTCCTCCGCGGGAACGCCCGCCAGCGGGTCGTCGAGCGGGATCCCGGCGATCGGTGTCGCGCCGGCAGGCGAGGCGGCACGGCTCGGGGTCGCCCTCGCGGAAGCGGACACCCTGCCCGTCGTGGTCACGTAGTCGAAATGGATGCCGGGCGTCTCGGCATGGGCGTAGCGACATGTGGTCGGGTCCGGGACCGAGGCCAGCCAGGGGGCGCCACCCACCGTCGAGGCGATCGCGGGCGCCGGGCGGAGGAGCGCGGCCCAGACTTCGACGCATTCCGTCGTCGTCACGACGCCGTCACCGCCCGTAGGCTGCGCATTCTCCGGCCAGCCTGCGTCGTTGACGCCGACCGTTGCGCCGTCCTCCAGCGCGACGGCGTCGACGTCGACGGCGGCGCCGTTCGCGATCCAGCCCGCATGGACGAGTGCAACGCCGGCTGAGAAGGCGCCCCGGGTCGACTCGAACGCGTTCGCGTGGGCCGAGGTGGCGAGATCGCCGGCGCGGAGCAGCGCGATCGCCCCGAGCATCGCGATGATCGCGATCACCGCGACGACTTCGAGGAGGGTGAAGCCGTTCGTCTCGGACGAGGCGCCGCGCTGGATGACGGATCGACGCATGACCTTCCGATTCGAGCGCTCGGGACGCGGGCCGGGGTGACGGGCGGGACCCGATGGATGAGAAGGGATCGGTTCAGGTCGTCGGTCGGACGGCGTCCCGGCGTGAGCCCGACCGGGTCCCGCTTCGCGCCCCGACCCCGGGCCGAGGAAACCCGCTCCTTCTGTGAACGCCTTCACACCTGCCCGGGGCGCCCGGGCCTAGGGTCGCTTCGAACGATCGCGCGGCCGCTCATGTCGAGCGGATCCGGAGATCGATTGGAGCCACCATGAGAGTGAAGACGGCCCCCTTCCGGCGGATCACCGGACGCGGCGCGCTCGCGCTCGTCCTCTTCGCGGCGGGGCTCGCCCCGACCGCGCGGGCGACGCATCCCTCGCCCCTGCCCGACACGATCACGACCCCCTTCGGCTACACGGTCCACTACACCAACGACAACCCCTGGACCGCGCCGCTCGGTCCGGGCGACGACCGCAACTGGTTTCCGACCTCGCAGGCCCAGAACGTGGCCGACGCGCTCGACAACGCCGGGGCGAGCGTGCTCGGCGCGCCGAACGGCTACCACGCGGGCTACGTCGACCTCGGCTTCGGCACGCCCGACTTCGACGGCAGCGATCGCGACGCCTTCGTCTTCGATTGCGACGCCCACGGCGGCTGCGACTCGGGCAACGCGCCCGCGGACCGCATCAACCTGCCCACCGCCAACGGCCAGATGTACGTGACGGCGACCGAGCCCTGCCTGCGTCTCGTGATGGGCCACGAGCTCTTCCACCACGTCCAGTACGACTACATCACGTTCGACAAATGGAGCAGCTGGGGAACGATGCCCGTCGAGGGCACCGCCCGGATGATGCAGGACAAGATCTACTCCGATCTCGACGGCGACGCCGGCTGCATCACCTACCGGAGCCAGGTCACGAACTACATGAACGATCCCAACCGCACGCTCTGGGATCTCTCCTATACCTCCGCCCTCTTCTGGGCCTACGCCGCCGAGCAGCTCGGCGGAACCCCCGGCGAGCCCGTGCTCGGGACCGACTTCATCCGGCGCTTCTGGCAGAACGCCGAGGCCAACAACGACGATCCGAACACGCCGGCGACCCTGCGCGAGACGATCCACGACTTCGACTCGGGCCTCTCGCTCGAGGAGCTCTTCCATCGATTCTCGATCGCGAACGTCGCCCGCGAGTTCGACGTCTCGCTCGTCCCGGACGCCATCCGCTACCTCTATCGCGACGAGTCCGACGGCGTCTCGGGCGCCTATCAGGACGTCGCGCGGACCTGGACGGGCGCCATCAATACCGGCAGCGTCGGTCCGAACGCCACGGACGTCGTCTCGCTCGGGGCGCGCTACTTCGAGGCCGACATCGGCGCCGACTGCCGCGACATCGTGGGCTACGTCGCCGAAGGCGACCGCGCGGGCCATGGCCTGCTGACGGTCGACGCCTCGGGCCGCGTCCTCGGCATCCACAAGGGGCGGACCGAGAAGTTCGCCCGCTCCTTCATCCAGCGGCTCGATCCCGCCGAGCGGATCGCGAAGCTCGTCGCGACCGCGGCCGGGACCGACGGCGACGCAGACTTCGAATTCTCCTTCGCCTGCGGTCAGCCCTCGCTGACCATCGTCCGGCCCGATGCGAGCTTCATGGCCTACGTCGGCGAGCACGACGACCCGGAGAAGTTCATGGTCCGCCTGATCGTGACCGGCCCCTCCGTTCTCGGCACGCCGACCGTCTTCGGACTCGACCCCTCGGACTTCGACGTCTACGTCGGGCCCGTCGACCCGGCCAATCAGGCGACGGTGCTCTCCGGCGCGAACGTGCAGGGCGAGTACTGGCTCGTCGTTCAGGCGCCCGAGAAGCCGGCGAATGCCCTCTTCGACCTGACCGTCGTCCTCGGCGACTCCACGCAGGACACCCACGTCTCCTCCGTCCTCTACGAGAAGCGTCTCCTCGATCAGGTCGTCGTGATCGACCGCTCGGGCAGCATGCTCTCCCCGGCCGGCTCGCCCAAGCTCGACGCCGTCAAGAACGCGGCGCCGCTCTACGTCGATGCCGCATCCGACGACGACCTGATCGGGCTCGTCTCGTTCGGCGGCGACAACAGCGAGCCGAACGACGACGCGATCCTCGAAAGCCTGATGCGCCCGGCGAGCACGCCGGGTCATCGCGATCTGACGAAGATCAAGGCCGCGGGCCTCTCGACCGTCCCGAACGTCCTGACCAGCATCGGCGACGGGCTCGAGAAGGCCCGACAGGAGTTCATCGTCCGGGGCACCGCCCTCGGCGAGGACTGGATCATCCTGCTCTCCGACGGCATGGAGAACGAAGGGCTCTTCTACGCCAACGTGAAGGCCGCGCTCCAGGCCGACGGCATCAAGGTCCACACGATCGCGCTCGGCCCCCAGTCGGATCAGGCCCTGCTCCAGCAGATCGCCTCCGATACGGGGGGCACCTACTACTACGTCGAGGAGGGCAGCGCCGCGACGGCCGCGCTCGCCGAGCCGAGCCTGCTCCAGCTGGCGCTGTCGTGGCTGGACGTCCAGACGGCGGATGCCGCGGGGATCGGCAGCTTCATCGCGCTGCCGAATCGTCTGGCGGATACCTACGCCGCCGCCTACGAGGCTTCGCACAACAGCGATCGCCTCTGGGAGGCCGAGGGGACCGTCGCGCCCGGTGGAACGAACTTCCACACGATTCCGGTCGGCGAGGCCGGGCTCGTCGAGGGTCGCCTGATGTTCAACTGGGACGACCCCGGCGACGGGATCGCGGTCTCGGTCGAGGATCCGTTCGGCAATCCGGTGGTCGACGGAGTGGGCGGTGTCCGCGTCTACCAGACCACGACCCACGTCGAGTACCACCTGCCCGCCATCGCGGACGGCGACTGGACCGTCCGCATCGACGGCCTCGCCGGCAGCACGGACTACGTCGGCATCCTCTCCGGTCGCATCAACTTCGGCGTCGCGCTCGAGGTCCTGCTCGCGGGCGGAGTCGATCCGAACGTGGTGGCCCAGGGCGGGACCTTCGCCTGGGGCCAGCCGATGCCGCTGCTCGCGATCCTGACGGATTCGAAGGGGTCGATCAGCGGGGCCGCCGTGGTCGCCGAGGTGCGTCATCCCGACGGCGGGGTCGACGTGCTGCCGCTCTTCGACGACGGGGCCCACGACGACGGCGAGGCCGACGACGGCGTCTACGGCAACCTCTACCGGCGCACGACGCAGGCGAGCCCGACCCATCAGCCCGATGGGCCGAACACGCCGGCGATCGTCGGCAGCTACCCGGTCCGGGTCGAGGCGCATGGCATCTCGAATCGCAGCGAAGCGTTCGACCGCATCGGCAAGCGGGCATTCCAGGTGTTCGAGATCCGGGACCCGAACGCGGACTTCGACGGCGACGGCATGCCCGACGTCTACGAGGAGGCGAACGAGTGCCTGATATGGAACTCGGCCGACGACGGGAAGGACCCCGACGAGGACGGGCTCAAGAACGTCGAGGAGTGGAAGGCGGGCACGGATCCGTGCAACGCCGATACCGACTTCGGCGGCGAGATGGATTCGTCGGAGATCGCCCGGGGCGCGAACCCGCTCGATCCGGCCGACGACGCGCTGCCGGCGCCGGAGGGGCCGGAGGTGATCGACTGGGTTCCGGACCACCAGCCTGCGATCCAGCTCCAGCCGAACGAGAATCGCATCCGCTACCCGTCGCATCCGACCTGGCAGCAGGTCCGCATCGAGCGCTCGCTCTCGCCCTCGGGTCCGTTCGGGATCCTGGCGGACGTCACGCCGGATGGGACAGGTCGGTACGTCGACCCGGGGCTCGTCAACGGGACGACCTACTACTACCGGCTCCAGGGGCTCGGTCTCTCGGGCGAGCGGAGCGACTACAGCGAGGTCTTCTCGGGCACGCCGAAGGCGGATCCGATGTCGACGCCCGGAACGCTGCGGATCCTCGACGGCGAGTACACCGAGAGCCTGACGGTCAAGCTGGCCCTCGGGACCGACGCGAGCGACACGACGGAGATGCAGATCTCGAACGACGCGTCCTTCCCGGGCACGCCCTGGATCCCGTTCGCGGACACCCATGCGTGGGGCATCGCGCCGGATCCGGCGACGGGCGTCGCCACGGTCTTCGCCCGCTTCCGGGACGCCGCGCAGAACGTCTCGACGACGTATGCGGACGAGATCACGGTCGTCCCGCCCGGTACGCTCGGCGGGATCATCGGGACGGTGCTCCTCTCGGGCGCGCCGAGCCACACGGGCGTGCTGCTCGAGCTGCTGGGGACCGACGTGAGTCCGGACGTGAGCGATGCGATCGGCGCGCTCGCGGTGTCGAACCTCCATCCCGGGACCTACGACCTGCGGTTGTCGAAGGACGGGTACGGGACGGTCGAGCTCCCGGGCGTCGTCGTGCCGCCGGGCACGACGATCGATCTCGGCACGATCGCACTGCCCGAGCCGGGCTGGCCCGCGCTCGTGGCGGGGCTCATGGGACTGCGATGGCTGGCGAGCCGCAGCCGGCGATCGCGGAGCGGGCCGATGCCGCCGCGCGCGGCCTAGGCCCGACCGGACTCGGATCCGGGGTGCGATTCGGCACCCCGGTTCCGAGACCGGGGATCGCGCAGCGCAGCGAGGGCGTCGTCCGCGCGGCCCGCCGCGCTGGACGACGCCTTTTCCTTCTCGGACCGCGGACATATGCTCGTCCTGCGACGGCCGCTTCATCGGGAGCGCGTCGGGAAGTCGTCGAGGAGTCGTCGAGGAGTCGCGCATGGATCCGAGCCCGCTCTCCGGACAGGTCGCGCTCGTGACGGGCGGCGCGTCGGGCATCGGCGCGGCGACGGTTCGGCTGCTCGCGGCCGAGGGCGCGACGGTCGTCGCGCTCGACGTCGACGCGCGCGGACTCGAGGAGGTCGTGGCGCAGGTCGCGGCGCGCGGCGGCAGGGCGAGCGCGAAGCGCTTCGATCTCGCGCAGACCGCGGCGATTCCGGATCTCGTCGAGGAGGTGATCCGGGCGCTCGGACGGATCGACATCCTGGTGAATGGCGCGGGCCTCTTCGGCGAGGGCGGCTCGATCCTCGAGCTCGACGAGAAGACCTGGGATCGCGTCCAGACCGTGAATCTCAAGGCGCCCTTCCGGCTGATCCAGGCCGTCGGACGCCACATGGTCGAGCGCGGC
>JAWKRW010000011.1:0-115318 GCA_041389445.1 Myxococcota bacterium | reverse complement strand
TCTCCTTGAGAAGGGACTCGATGTCGGGCATGCGAGCAGGTTCCTCTCGTCGTTGGGCCGCGCCGCCGGCTGGGATCGGGATCCGCCGCGCGACCGGTCGTGGCATGGACTCTCTCGCGCTCAGGCGCCCTGGACCCAGGCCTCGAGCGCTTCGATCGACTTCGGGATGTCGCGCGTCAGGTTCAGGATCCCGTTCCCGGTCACGACGACGTCGTCCTCGATCCGGATCCCGATCCCCCGGAAGGCCGCGGGCGCCTTCTCGTCGTCGGCGGCGACGTAGAGTCCCGGCTCGATGGTATAGACCATCCCCGGCTCGAGGGGCCGCGGCTTCGTCGTTCCGTCGGATTGCTTGACGACGTAGGCGCCGACGTCGTGGACGTCGAGACCGAGCCAGTGGCTCGTGCCGTGCATGTAGTAGGCCCGGTAGGTCTCCTTCTCGATCAGTTCGTCGACGGAGCCCGAGAGGATGCCCAGCGAGCAGAGTCCCTCGACGAGGATCCGCACCGTCCGCTGATGGATCTCGGGCAACGTCGCGCCGGGCTTCGACGCATCGAGGGCGGCGAGCTGGGCCGTGAGCACGAGCGCGTAGAGGTCGCGCGCGGCGCCGCCGAACTTCCCGCCGATCGGATAGGTCCGCGTCACGTCGCTCGCATAGCCCTGGTACTCGACGCCCGCGTCGATCAGGACGAGCTCGCCGTCGGCGAGCGGTCGGTCGTTGCGGATGTAGTGGAGGATCGTGGCGTTGCGGCCGCCCCCGACGATCGATCCATAGGCGGGTCCGCTGCCCCCGCGCGCGCGGAAGACGCGGCCGAGCTCGGCCTCGAGCTCGTACTCGTAGCGACCGGGCTGGGCGAGGCGGGCGGCGGCGTGGTGGGCCTCGCGCGAGATGCCCGCCGCATGCTGCATCAACGCGATCTCGTCGTCGGACTTGCGCAGGCGCATCTCGTGGACGACGAGCCGCGGATCGACGAGCGCTTCGGCCGGAAGCACGCCGCCGCGGGACTGCCGCCGGATCTCGTCCTGGAGCGCGATGACGCGCGCATCGATCGAGGCCTCGCGTCCGAGCACGTGGTAGAGGCGGCTCGCCCCGCGCACGAGCGCGGGCAGCATCTCGAGGAAGCGCTCGCGCGGGTGGGCCTCGTCGGCGCCGAAGTCGGCGACCGCCCCCTCGGTGCCCGGCCGATAGCCGGTCCAGGTCTCGGCGGCGCGGTCGCGGGGCTGCACGAAGAGCGTGAAGCGGGGGCCTTCGCGGGTCGAGAGGATGGCGATCGCGTCCGGATGGTCGAAGCCCGTCAGGTACCAGAAGTCGCTGTCCTGGCGGAAGGGGTACTCGGTGTCCGCGGACCGCGTGGCCAAGCGCGCGCCCACGAAGATCGCGACGGCGTTCGGGCCCATGGCATCGAGGAATTGCTGGCGCCGCTCGGCGAACACGGCGCGCAGTCTATCCCATCACCACCGCCGTCAAGCCGAGCGGGCCTCGGGGCGCGCTTCCGGCCGCCGCCGGCGGGTCATCGAATCGAGATGCCGCCTCACGCGGCAGCCGCCCGAGGGCTCGGTCGATTCAACACCACGAGAACAAATTGCTTTCCCTGCCGAAGCGCCGGGCCCCGCTCAACGGCTCCCGACGCCTGCCGCATTCGGATGCAGCGAGCGAGGAATCGACGTGCCCGCCGGCGATGAGACGAAAAGCGTCGAGCAGACGAGCACTTGTGAACGATCGGGAGCGGCGCCGACGAATTGGCACGCAATCTGCTTTGGAAAGAAGCGTTCGATGGAAAACTGGCCGGCCCGGGCGATTAAACACGGGCGCGTTCGTTCGAGCCGGCCAGTGATCCTCCCCTCTGGGATGTCGAACCAGGAGACCGATCCCCTCCTGATCGAAACGACCCCCTCCGGCCCGCCGGAGGGGGTCTTCGTGTTTCTGGGGTCTCGCGCGCGCGGGGTGGCGGCGGGTTCGGCTTGCCGGGCCAGCCGTCGCTGGACTGGGCTAGCCGTCGGTGGACTGGCGCGCGGCGCGCTTCGCCCGGGCGGCGCGGCGGCTGCGGCCGGATCGTCGGCGGGAGCGGCGCGGGCGTCGGCTCTCGGGGGCCGATTCGTCGGTCGTCTCGCTGGCGTCGGCCCCCTCCGACGGGGTCTCGGCCGCGGCGCTCTCCGCATGGGTCGCGAGCAGGCCGACGATCTCCTCGCCGAACTCGCGGACGAACCAACCCTTCAGCTCGGCGATCTCCCGCATGGCGTCGACGGTCGCGGGATTCGCCCAGGCGATCGCTTCGAGTGCGGCGTTGGGGCAGAGCACGCCCGGATCGAGCGAGAGCGACTGGGCACGGGGTCCGCGCCAGGTCTTCAGCGCGGCGAGCCGCTTCTCGGTCGTCCGGTCCATGCGGCGACGCACGGCGGTGTCGAGCCGGGGGATCGGACCGTGGGGCTTGCGAAGGCCCTTCTTGACGGCGGCGACGAGATCCTTCCCGAGTCGCTTCAGGATCAGATCCGTGATGCCCTTGATCTCGGCGAGCGAGTCGAGGTCGGCGACCTTTTCGCGGGCGATCTCGAGCAGCGTCCGGTTGCCGAGGACCTTGAAGGGCGGCCGGTCGATCTCCCGCGAACGCTGGTCGCGCAGCAGGTAGAGCTCGCGGAGGACGGCGAGCGAGACGGGGTCGAGGGCGCGCGCGCCGGTGATCCGCAGGTAGCCGAGCTCGTCGAACTCGCGGTCGGGCCAGCGTCGCCCGCAGAGCGTCTGGAAGTCGTCCTTCGCCCAATCGAGGCGTCCTGCGCGGCGCAGCTCTTCTTCGAGGGTCTCGGCGAGCTGGATCAAATAGTGGACGTCCGAGGCCGCATAGCGGAGCTGCTTGTCGGTCAGCGGTCGGCGCGACCAGTCGGAGCGCTGCTCGTCCTTCGGGAGCGACACGCCAAAGTGTTTCTCGACGAGGGCGGAGAGGCCGATCGCCGGGTAGCCCAGCAGCTGGGCCGATACCATCGTGTCGAAGAGGTTCTTGAACTCGAAGCCGCAGTCGCGCTTCAGGACGTAGATGTCGTACTCGGCGGCGTGGAAGAGGACGCGGACCCTGGGCGACGCGAACACGGCGCCGAGCGGCGCCAGCTCGGCGGCTCCGCCGAGCGCGAGCGGATCGACCAGCCAGCAGCCGTCGCGCGTCGCGATCTGGACGAGACAGACCTTGTCGAAGTAGTGGTAGAAGCTGTCCGCCTCCGTATCGAAGGCGACCACGGGCTCACGCAGGAGCTGCCGGGAGAGGCGCTCGAGCTCTGGACGTTGCGTGACGATTTCGTAGTCGCTCAATTCCATCTCGCTGGACAGACCGGACAGAGTCCAGCGCCCCCGGGACGCGCACCGTCTCGGCGGGGCGTCGCCACTCGAATCCTCATCGGCAGGGGGGCTCGACGGACGCCTGGAGGGTGGCGACCGCGGGCCAATCTAGCCGACGCCATGCCCGCCCGAAACCCGAGGAATCCAGGCTCTCCGGGCCATTCTCGGCCGAATCCGGCCGGCCGGCCGCCGAGCCGTCCGGCCGAGGTCGCGCGCCTCCATGGCCTCGATCCGTCGCCCGCCGCCGTCGCCCGATCCCATCGGCAGGCCCCCGCTGGCGGTCGACCCCCGACCGGGGGTATCGACTGAGCATGACCCGCCTCGGCATCGCCCTCGAGGCCGCCCTCGAGGCGGATGCCCTCGCCCGCTCGCTCGCGCTGTCGATCGAATCGACGCTAGGCGACTCCGAGGCGATCGCGGGTGCGCTCGTGCTCGCGACCGCCGCCGCCGGCGCGCTCGGCGAGGAGGTCGGCCAACGGCTCGCCTCGCGCTGGCCCGCGGCCGAGCTGGTCGGAACGAGCTTCGAGGGCGTCGTGCTCGACGGGCGCGTCTGGGAGGGCGAGCCGGTCGTCGCGGTCCTGGCCTGGAGCGAGGGCGAGGGAGCGCCCTGCGTGATCGCCTGCGAGGGCGGTGCGGGGCCTGCCGAGCTGGCCCGTGCGATCGAGTCGGGGATGGCGCGCGCGGGCGACGGGCGGCGGGGCGTGCTCGTGTTGCTGCCCGATGCACTCGGCACGCCGGGTCTGGCGGGGCTGCTGGCCGCCCTCGTGTCGGCAGCGGACGAGGACTTCTGGCTGGTCGGGGCGGCGGCGACGGGCCTCGACGGGGAGGCGGCTCGGGCCTGGGTTTCGCCGGGCGATCCCGGTCTCCGTCCGGCTCCCGGCGAGCTGCTCGTCGGCGTCTGGATTCCGACGGTCGGGCCGCCGACGTCCGCGCCGCGGGTCCGCTCCGTCGGTGCGACCCGGGCCGCCAGCCCGTGGCTCGAGATCACCGCCTGCCGCCCCCATTGGATCGATGCGCTGGAGGGCGAGCCGCCGACCGATTGGATCCGACGTCAGCTCGGCCTCGGCGAGGCGGACCCGATCGAGCCGCATCTCGAGCGCCTGCTCGTGCGGATCGCCCGGGGCTGCGATCGCCGCACCGATCCGCCGGACGACCCCGACGCCTTCGAGGAGCACTATGTGACCGGCCTCGACGCCCGGCGCGGGGCGATCGGCGTGCCCGGCCCGTTCGTTCGGTTCGATCGGATGGCCTTCGCCCTGCCCGATGCCATCGATGCCCGCGCGGCGCTGCGGGCGGCCGTCGACGCCCTGCCCCGGACGCCGCTCCTGCTCCAGCTCGGCTGTCCCGGGCGCGGGGCGTCGCTCCATGGCGACCGAGACCTCGAGAGCGCGATCGTGGCCCATCAGGCGACTGGCCGGCGGGCCTTCGGGGTGATCGCGCCCTTCCAGCTCGCCTCGGAGCCGTGTCCCGACCAAACCGGACGTCGGCATCGCCTTCGCGTCCATGCGACCGTGCTCGCCGCAGTCGGTCCCGTATCCGACTCGGGGTCGTGATTCGTGACGTTCCGTTTGATGGAATGACGGTCTAATATCCGGAACTTCGCTGACCGATCGGTGTGAATCTGAATTTGCGAACAGGAGTGCGAATCGGGATGAGCGGCGCAGCGACCGTCGACAAGGCGCTCGACGTCCTCTTCCACCTTCACGCGGCGGACACGCCGCTCGCCCTCGGCGAGATCGCGCGCGCGCTCGGGCTCGCGAAGTCGAGCTGCCATCGACTGCTGGCGACGATGGTGCAGCGCGAGGTGGTCGAGCAGGACGAGGGGGGGCGCTACCGGCCGGGGCTCGCCCTGCTCGCGCTGGGCCTCGGCGTCCAGCGTCGCGAGCCGGTGGTCGAGCTGGCCCGGCCGCATCTCGAGGCCGAGGCGGACCGGTTGGGCGAGACGGTCTTTCTCGTCGCGGCTCGGGGCGGGCGGCTGCGCGTGATCGATCAATGCGCGGGGCGCGGCTTCCTGCGCGCGGCGCCGACGATCGGGGACGAGATCCCGGCGGACGTGACGGCGGCGGGGAAGCTCTACCGCGCCCACGCGGAGGCCGAGGGGATCGACGCGGCGGGTCCGATCGCCCCGGAGGAGGCGCAATCGATCCGGCGCCAGGGGCATGCGGTGAACCGCGATGCCTGGATCGAGGGGCTCTCGGTGTTGGCCGTCCCGATCTGGCAGCGCGGCTTCGACAGGCGCGATCGGCTCGTCGCCGTGATGGCGCTGGCCGCGGCGTCCTCGCGCTTCGACGCGCTCGGGGCGGATCGTGTCGCGGCGCATCTGACGCGAGCGGCGGAGGCGGTCAGCGAGCGGCTCGGCGTGCGACCGACGGAGCTCCCGCGCCGCGGTCTTCGCGAGGTGGGGCAGGGGTCGGGTCGGCGGTCTGCGGGTGATGCCGAGCGAGCGGGAGCGGGGCGTGCCGATGCGAGGCGCGATGCCGAGCGAGCCGGGGAAGGACAGGAGCGAGCGAGATGAGCGAGACGACGAATGAACGGCCTCTCTGTTGGATCGACGGCAAGATCGTGCCCGCGAGCGAGGCCCGGATCCCGGTCCTCGACCACGGCTTCCTCTTCGGCGACGGTGTCTTCGAGGGCATCCGCGTCACGCCGCGCGGGATCTTCCGTTTCGGGGACCACATGAAGCGCCTCGAGACGGCCGCCCGCGCGATCGGTCTGGTCGTGCCCGGGGGCTTCGAGCGCGTCGGCGAAGCGGCCCGCGAGACGACCCGAGCCTGGGGCGCGCGCGCCGGCTACCTGCGGCTCATCGTCACCCGCGGCGTCGGCGCGCTCGGGATCGACCCGGCGACCTGTCCCGCGCCCGCGATCGTCTGCATCGCGACCGGCGTCGCGGCGTCGTCGCGGGAGGGGGCGGAGCGCGGACTCGACCTCGTCACGTCGAGCCTGCGCCGCCCGCCGGCGGACGTGCTCGACCCGCGCGTCAAGAGTCTGAACTACCTGAACAACGTCCTCGCCAAGCGCGAAGCCAATCTGCGCGGGGCCGACGATGCGCTCGTGCTCAACGCGCGGGGCCTCGTCGCCGAGGCGACGGCGACCAACGTCTTCGCGCTCGCCGGCGGGACGCTCGACACGCCCCCGACGACCGACGGCGCGCTCGAGGGCCTGACGCGGCGGACCGTGATGGAGGTCGCGAGCGAGCGCGGACTCCGCGTGCGCGAGCGGAGCCTCGGCCGCTTCGATCTCTATGCGGCGGACGCGGTCTTCCTGACCGGGACGCGCGCCGGCATCGTGCGGGTCGGCTCGCTCGACGGGTCGCCGATCGCCCGGACGGGCTGGCCCGTCCTGCAGGAGCTCGCCCGGGCCTTCGACGCGCGGGCGCTCGAGCTCTCGACGCCGGTCGACTGATTCCGGTCGATCGAAGTCGGTCGGTCGGGACCCGTCGACCGAGACCGGTCGACGGGAGCCGCTCGGCCGGTGCCCCTCGAATGGGCCCGGCCCAGGGGTTTCGGGCGCTATCCTCGCGCTCCCCGCTCCCCCCATCGAAGGAGAAGCCGTGCGCTGGTCGAGCGCCTTCATTCCGACCCTGCGAGACGATCCCGCCGATGCCGAGGCGGTCTCCCACAAGCTCCTGATCCGCGCCGGTCTGATCCGGCAGCTGATGGCCGGCCATTATTCGCTGACGCCGCTCGGCTTCCGCGCGCTGCGGAAGGTCGAGCAGATCATCCGGGAGGAAATGGACCGGATCGGCGCCCAGGAGTTCCGGCTGCCCTGCATGCATCCGAAGGAGATCTGGGAGAAGTCGGGGCGCTGGAGCAGCGTCGGCGAAGAGATGTTCCGTCTCAAGGACCGCAAGCAGGCCGACCTCGCGCTCGGCATGACCCACGAGGAGATCTTCGCCTATCACGCGACGGAGATGCGCTCCTACAAGGCGCTGCCTCAGCTCTGGTACCAGTTCCAGACGAAGTTTCGAGACGAGGCGCGGCCGAAGAGCGGGCTGCTGCGCGTGCGCGAGTTCACGATGAAGGACTCCTACTCCTTCGACCTCGATCAGACGGGCCTCGATCGCGCCTTCGACGACCACTTCGACGCCTACCGCAAGATCTTCAAGCGCCTCGGCTTCGAGGCGATCGCCGTCGAGGCGAGCTCGGGCCTGATGGGCGGCAGTCAATCGATCGAGTTCATGATGCGAAGCGACGCCGGCGAGGACTGGATCGCCCACTGCGGCCAGTGCGGCTACGCGGCCAACGTCGAGAAGGCGCAGAGCCAGCTCCCGGCGGCGCAGGACGCGTCCGGACCCGCTTCGCCCGAGAAGTTCCCGACGCCCGGCGTCCGCACGATCGAGGATCTCGCGAGGATGGCCGGCGGTGCGCCCGGCGAGCGCCAGATCAAGACCCTCGTCTACCTCGTGGACGACAAGACGATCCTCGTCCTGCTGCGCGGCGACCATCCGCTCGCCGAGCAGAAGCTCGTCGACCAGGTCGAGGCCGAGAAGATCCGCCCGGCCGACGCGGAGCACATCCAGCGCGTCCTCGGCGCGCGCCCGGGCAGCCTCGGCGCCGTCGGCCGCAGCGACCTCTACGTGATCGCGGACGAGGCGCTGCGCGGGCGGCGCGACATGGTGACCGGCGCGAACGAAGACGGGTTCCACCTGCGCGGCGTCGACGTCGAGCGCGACATCGACGTCAAAGCCTGGCTCGACCTGCGCGAGGTCCGCGACGGCGAGGGCTGTCCCATGTGTGGCTCGCCGATCGCGGTCTTCAAGACGATCGAGGTCGGCCACATCTTCAAGCTCGGCACGAAGTACAGCCTCGCGATGGGCGCAACCGTCCAGGACGAGAAGGGCGAGTCCTTGCCCCTCATCATGGGCTCGTACGGCATCGGTCTCGAGCGCAATCTCGCGGCGATCGTCGAGGCGAACCACGACGAGAAGGGCATCTGCTGGCCCGTCAACGTGGCGCCCTACGAGGTCGTCGTCTCGGTCGTCAAGCCGAACGACGTCGCCTGCCACGAGGCGGGCGAGGCGCTCTACGAGAAGCTCAAGGCCGCGGGCATCGACGTCCTCCTCGACGACCGCGACGAACGGCCAGGCGTCAAGTTCAACGACGCGGACCTGGTCGGGTTCCCCTATCGAGTCACGATCGGGCCGAAGGGGCTCGCCGAGGGGAAGCTCGAGCTCGTGCGGCGGCAGGGCGGGCAGAAGCGGGAGCTGCCGCTGGTGCATGCGGCGGAGACGATCGTCGAGGCGGTGCTCGACGAGCGGCGTTGAAGGCGAGGCGGAGGCGACATGCCGGCGAAGCAGCGCGGAGACGATCCGCTGGTCCACCTCTTCGACGGCCACGTCTACATCTTCCGCGCCTACCACTCGCTGCCGCCCATGACGGCCGCGGACGGCACGCCCTGCAACGCCGCCTACGGCTTCGCGAACACGTTGATCCGCTATGCCGCGGACACGGACCCGTCCCATGCCGCCGTCTGCTTCGACGCCGCGATGACGAGCTTCCGCAACGCGATCGAGCCCGGCTACAAGGCGCAGCGCGGCGAGCCGCCGGACGATCTCGAACCGCAGTTCGATCTCTGCCGCGAGGTCGCGGAGGCGCTCGGCTTCGCAGCCTTCGAGGTCGACGACTACGAGGCTGACGATCTGATCGGCGCGCTCTGCGAGCGGATCGTCGCGGATCTCGGACGGGCGCGGGTCCTGACGAGCGACAAGGACCTCTGTCAGCTCGTGCGCGAGGACGCGCGGGTCGTCGTCCACGACCTCGCGAAGGAGCGGACGTTCGACGCGGCGGGCGTGCGCCAGAAGTTCGGCGTCGATCCGACGCGGATCCCCGACTACCTCGGGCTCGTCGGCGACGTGATCGACAACCTGCCCGGGGTGCCCGGCATCGGAGCGAAGTCCGCTGCCGCGATCCTGCGCGTCTTCGAGTCGATCGAGGCGATTCCGAAGGACCCCGCGTCGCCGGGCTGGGAGCGGGTCGAGGCGCGGGGCGTCGCGAGGCTCGCCGAGAAGGTCGAGGCGCATCGCGCGCGCGCACTCGCGACGAAGTCCCTCGCGACCGTGCTGCGCGAGGTGCCGGGCTTCACGCCCGGGCTCGCGGATCTCGCCTATCACGGCGCCGACCGCGAGCGGGTCGACGTGCTCTTCGATCGGCTGGGCTGGAATCGGATCCGGGATCGGGTCGGGCGGTGGCGCGCGTGACGCGGTCGGGTTGCGCGCGGTGAGCGGGATGGCGATGCCGCCGGTCGGCCGACGGCTCAACCTCTCGAACGCGATCACGCTGCTCCGTCTCGCTTCGGTCCCGTTCTTCTGTCGCGCGATCTCGGTCGGGCAGTGGCGCGTCGCGGCGGCGCTCTTCTGGCTCGCGGTCGCTTCGGATTGGTCGGATGGCCGCCTCGCCCGGGCGCGGGGCGAGGCCTCGCGGCTGGGCGGCCTGCTCGATCACGCGAGCGACGCGTGCCTGGTCTCGGCGGGGCTCGCGGTGCTGGCGCTCGACGGTCGGATCACGCGCTGGCTTCCCGTGCTGGTCGTCGTCGCGTTCGTGCAGTACGTGCTCGACTCCCGTTGGCTCGCGGGTCGTCCGCTGCGTACGAGCGCGCTCGGCCGCTGGAACGGAATCCTCTACTTCGTTCCGCTCGGCATCGTCGTGACGCGCGAGGCGCTCGGGCTCGCATGGCCCGTCGATCCGGTCGTCGCGCTGCTGGCCTGGGCGCTCGCGGGCTCGACCGCGGTCTCGATGCTCGATCGCGCGCTCGCGCTCCTGCGACGCCCTCCCGACCCGGACGGTGGCGGCGTTCGCGCGCCGGACGCGGGCGGTCGAGAGGTCGAGAAGGTCTGAGCCGAAGCGGGTCGCTGCCGATCCGGGTCGGGCGGCAGTCGGATCTCTTCCTCCGGCTCCGGCTCCGGATCGCCGACCGGCGCCGGCTCGCGCCGGGGCGCCGGCGGTCCGCTCCGATCGCCGTTGCGATCGCGCGGATCCTCGTTCCGCTCGTGCGGGGTGGGGGAAGTCATGTCGATGCCCGTCCCTCCTGCGATCGTCGATCGACTCGTTCGGAGTCGCACGCGTGATCGCGATCGGCATGCGTGCGCCTCGTCGAGCGCTGCGAACGGGCTCGGCCGAGCGCCTTGCGTGCGAAGTCCCTCCGTCTCGGGCAGTCCTTCGCGATCAGTCCTTCGAGCTGAAGTGCTCGGGCGTGATCTTGACGACCACGCGATGCTCGCCGTCTTCCCGGAACGGATATCGATCCTGCTCGAGGTAGCGTTGCGTGAGCCGATCGATGTGGCGGTCCGCGCCGGCGTCGGTCGCCTCGGAGACGCGACCGCGGACCTCGAGGTAGCGGTAGGGGTCGTCGGGATCCTGGATCGAGATCGCGACGCGCGGCTCTTCGCTCAGATTCTGGTACTTCTGACGATCGTCGGTGGTATTGACGATGACGTGCTCGCCGTCGTAGTCGATCCACACCGGAGTCGTCTGCGGCTGACCATCGGGCATGATCGTCGCGAGGTGACCGAAGGCCTTCTTCTCGAACAGGTCGCGGAACTTCTGCGGTACGTGCGTCATGCCGACTCCTCCTGACCGAGCGCGCCCGGCTCGGCGCGCTCTCCGAGCGACGTCGCCGGAGCGCGCGGCTTCCACCGTCGGTTCGAATGGACTCGAAGAGGGAACGCAAGGATCGCGCCACTCCGTCCCGGGCCACGGTGCAGTCTCGGCAGGAAGGGTTCCGGGAGAGGACGCTGCGAGCGGCCCGAATCCGCGGGCTGCGTTGCAGATTGTGGAACCTGCCCCCGAGCGGCATCGGGGACGGTCGCGGCCCGGGCCGCCGGCCCAGGCCCTCATCGACGGAGTCGAAGCGGCCCCGCCGCCGTCGTCCGCTTCAGGCGGCGGAGGGGTCGGGCGACCGCTCGGCCCCGAAGAGCTCCCGATTCGCCCGGCGCAGGAAGAGCAGCCCGATCGCCGCGTTGAAGAAGATGAAGAAGTTGTGCTGGACGAAGCCGAAGGTCGTCATCTCGCCTTCGTTGCCCGGAAAGAGCACGACCCAGAGCGTGATGGCGACCGTCCGCATCGGGCCGGGCGTCGCGGCGCCGAAGAAGATCACGGGCAGGTAGCCCAGCATCTGGCCGTAGCTCGCCTCGACGCCGAAGAGCGCGAGCGCGCGCTTGTAGACGAAGACGGCGGCGAGCATGGCCGGCGAGCGGAGCAGCATGATCGTCAGGTAGCGATGCAGACCGGAGGCGCGGAAGCTCTTGAAGAGCGGCCGCTCGCGCAGCGCGACGCCGCGCCCGAGCGGGCCGCGGAAGAAGCCGATCCAGAGCGCGAGGAAGACCGAAGCCGCGCCGGCGAGCCAGGGAATCACGCCGAAGACCGCGGGCAGCTCGGCGCGTCGCATCGCATAGCCCGCGGTCGCCCAGGCGAGCAGGTAGAAGAACTCGCAGAACATGATGAAGATCATGCTCGAGCCGACCTCCCAGCCGGGCACCCCGTAGCGCCGGTTGAGATAGAGGCCCATGGCCCCCTTGCCGACCTGCTCGTTCACGATCGAGAGGATGTAGGACGAGCCGCGGATCGGGAGGATGTCCGCATACCGGATCGACGCGTTGAACCAGTCGACGACGCGCCAGACGACGAGTGAATCGATCAGGAAGAAGAAAGCCGAGTAGGGGATCATCAACGCGAGCCAGCGCCACCACGAGACCCGCGCGAAGATCTCGCCGAGGTAGCCCGCGAGCTCGACGCCCTCCCGCGCAGCGGCCGCGTCGACGCGCCGGTAGAGATAGGCGAAGCAGGCCAGGGTGATGGCCCAGGGCAGGATCCGCTGCCAGCCGCGAGAGCGCGGTGCCTCCGCGGGAGCGGTACGCGGGTCGTGAACGGTGTCGATCCCTCCGTTCGGCTCCCGTTCCGGACGGGCACCCGACGGGCCGCCATTCGAGATGTCGCTCATCATCGCTCCGATCGGGCCGATCCCGGCCGTGGCAACACGCTCGCCGGGCCGACGAAATCCGCGAGCGTCGTGTCGAGGGGGCGCAGGGAGAGGCCGAGCTTGTCGCAGAAAGGGCGCGGATCGACGCGATCGTCGTGCTGCAGGACGTCGAACATCGCGCGCGTGATCGGCGGATTCGGAAGCAGATGCTCGACGAGCGTGACGGCGGCGCGTGCGAGGCCGATCGGGATCGAGCGGATGCGCGGCTCGCCTCCGTAGTGGCGCGCGGCGCGCTGGACCAGTCGCTTGTGGGACAGGCATTCGGGACCGCCGGCGTCGAAGACGTGGTTGCGTCCTGCGTCCGTCGTGAGCGAGGCGCGGATGGCGTCGCGGACGTCGCGTGCGTCGATCGGCTGCTGCAGCGTGCGCCCGCCCGCGACCAACCGCACGCTGCGCGCCCGGGCCTGGCGCCGCAGCGAGGCGGAGGCCGCATCGTCGCCGCCGATCACCATGGGGACGCGCAGCACCGTCGTCGCCGTTCGACTCTCGAGCAGCATCGCCTCGGCTCTTCCCTTCGACGCGAGGCAGGCGTTGGGCGAGTCGGCGAGCGAGCCGAGGATGGAGAGATGGACGACGCGCTCGATGCGGCTCCGACCGGCCGCGAGGGCGAGCGCGTGGCAGGTGTTTTCGTGGGCGTCGACGTAGCGGGTGTCGCGCGTCTCCTTGATGATGCCGACGAGATGGACGACGAAGCGCGCGCCGGCGAGCGCGGCCTCCATCTCGTGGGGGCTCCCGTAGTCGACGATGCGGATCGTCGGCGCGGGCGCGAGATCGAGCGCCTCGATCGTCGAGGCGGCGCGTTGCGAACGGACCAGGGCGTGGATGCGGCGGTGGCCGGCCGCGGCGAGATCGCGAAGCAGCGCGCGGCCGAGCTGACCGTTCGCGCCGGTCACGACGAGCCCGTCGTCGGGGGTGAGGGTCACGCCCGGACCATAACGCGGGTCGGGCGGCTAGCGCGTGCGGCGGTGGCGCGCGAACGCGGCGCCGGCGACCAGCAGCAGGAGCCAGCCCGAGAGCGCGGCGAGCGCGCGGGGGAGGCCTCCGGTTCCGGCGAGGCCGCCGGTCAGCCAGGGAACGGCGAAGCCGCCGAGGGATCCGAGTCCGCCCGCGAGCCCGACGGCGAGGCCGGTGCGATGCGGCAGCGCCTGGCCCGCGAGGCCGATCATCACGGGGAACACGCCGCCGAGAAAGAAGCCCGTGCCGGCCATCGCGAGCTCGGGGGGCGCGATCCAGCCGAGCCCGAAGGCGAAGACGAGGAGCGCGGCCACCGCGGCGAGCAGCGCCGTCGTCCCGGCGCCGGGCGCGCGGGGCGCGAGGCCGACGCCGAGGCGACCGAGGAGCAGGCCGCTCCAGAAGGCGCTGATCGTGCCGGCCGCGCGGGCCGCGTCGAGGCCGAGGTCGCGGCGGGCGTAGTCCCCGACGAAGAGCGTCACCGCCGACTCGACCCCGACGTACGCGAAGGTCGCGACGCAGATCGCCGCGAGCGCGACGCGATCCCCGCGCCTTCGGGCGTCGGGCCCGCGCGCGGCGCCAGGCGCGGTGGCGACCGCGGTCCCAGGCGTGGCCGCGAGCGCCGGGGGCGCGTCGCGTTCGTCCGGATGGGCGTGGGGCCGGGCGCGCGTGCGCTCCATCGGGACGAAGGCGACGGCGGCGATCAAGACCAGATGCCCGGCGCCGGCGATCCGGAACGTGTGGTACCAGGCGAGGTCGATCCAGCCGCGCAGGGCCTCGAAGGCCAGCGGCGTGAGCGCTGCGGCGAAGGTCGCGCCGGCGTGGACGAAGACGAGCCGCCGGGGCGATTCGTCGCCGTGGTCTTCGACGACGAGCGCGTTGAGCACCGTCTCGTAGCAGCCGGCGCCGAAGCCGATCAGGAGGGTGTGGAGCAGCAGCGCGCGGAAGGTCGTGTCGGGGCCGAGGGGCAGACAGGCGGCGGCGACGCATCCGCACGCGGCGACCAGCAGCGGCCGCCGCGGCCAGCGATCGACCAGCGGCCCCGCGATCACGATGCCCACGCCGAGCCCGAGCGAGAGGAACGAGCCGAGCAGCCCGAGATCCGCATAACGCAGCCCGAGCGCCTCGATGAGCTCGTTTCCGTTCGCGCCGAACAGGACGAGCAGGGCGCCGAAGGCCAGGAACGAGGCGACGGCGAATCCGGTCACGCTGCGAGATCGTTCACATCAGGTTGAGCTCGAGCCGCGCGGCGTCCGAGAGCATGTCCATGCTCCACGGCGGATCCCACACGAGGTCGAGCACGACGTCCTTCACGCCGACCACGCCCCGCACCTTCTCCTCGACCTCCGGCGGCAGCGTCTCGGCGACGGGACACATCGGCGAGGTCAGCGTCATCGTGATGTGGACCTCCCCGTCGTCCGTCACGTCGACGCCGTAGACGAGGCCGAGCTCGTAGATGTCGACCGGGATCTCCGGGTCGTAGACGGTCTTGAGCACGGCGACGATCCGATCGCGGACCTGCATCGCCGGGGCGAGACCGGACGCGGCGGGGTCGACGGGCGAATCGCTCGCGGCGGTCCCGTCGACCGTCGGCGCATCCGCCGCGCGGGCGCCGCGGCCCGCGTTCGTCAGGTCCAGGACCTCCGGTCCGACGCTGCTGTCCTGATCGCTGCTCATTTCGGCCTCCTCGTCCCGACGACGCTTGTCCCGACGACTCCGCATCCAATCCCGTACCGACATGCTGCCCAGCCCCCTTCGCCGGCGCGCGACGCGTCGCTCACTCCGTCTTCGCCGTCTCGCCCCGCCCCTCGAGTGCGGCGCGCAACGCGTGCCAGGCGAGCGTCGCGCACTTGACGCGCGCCGGGTATTCGCGGACGCCCGAGAAGACGGCGAGCTTGCCGAGGCCTTCGAGCGCCGGCGGCGTGCCGGTCGGCGACGTCACGAGGTCGTGGAAGCGCGCGAACTGCGCTTCGAACTCGGCGACGGTTCGCCCCCTGATCTGCTCGGTCATGAGCGACGCCGACGCCTTCGAGATCGCGCAGCCCGAGCCCTCGAAGGCGACCTCCTCGATCCGACCGTCGTCGCCGACGCGCGCGTAGACCGTCAGGGAGTCGCCGCAGAGCGGGTTGTGGCCGTCCGCCTCGTGGCTGGCGTCGGCGAGCTTCCCGAAGTTCCGGGGGCGTTTGTTGTGTTCCAGGATCGTGGCCTGGTAGAGCTCTCTCAGGTCGTCCATCTCGCTGTCTCGTTTCCGTATCCGCTCGGTCTGCCCGTTCTGCCTTCCTCGCTGTCCGTCCGCGTTGTCGGTTCTCTCCGCTCGACCCGGTCGCGCCGACCTTCGCTTCAGGCGAAGAGCGCGCGCGTCTTCTCGAGTGCGGCCACGAGTCGGTCGATCTCCTCGGTCGTGTTGTAGAAGGCGAGCGATGCGCGCGCCGTCGCCGGCAGACCGAAGTGGTCCATCAGCGGCTGCGCGCAATGATGACCGGCGCGGATCGCGATGCCCTCGCCGTCGAGCAGCGTCCCGATGTCATGGGGATGCACGTCGTCGAGGACGAAGGAGAGGACCGCGGCCTTGTCCGGCGCGGTCCCGATGATGCGCAGGCCCGCCACCTTCGAGAGCTGCTCCGTCGCGTAGGCCAGCAGAGACTGCTCGCGCGCGTGGATCCGGTCCATGCCCAGGCCTTCGAGATACTCGACCGCGGCCCCGAGGCCGACGACGGAGGCGATGTCGGGCGTCCCGGCCTCGAAACGCTGCGGCGCGTGGGCGAAGGTCGTGCCCGCGAAGGAGACGCGCTCGATCATGTCGCCGCCGCCGAGGAAGGGCGGCATCGACTCGAGCAGCGCATGCCTGCCCCAGAGCACGCCGGCACCGCTCGGACCGAAGAGCTTGTGGCCCGAGAAGGCGTAGAAGTCGCAGCCCAGCGTCGACACGTCGACCGGATCGTGGGGCACCGCCTGCGCGCCATCGACCAGCGTCGTGATCCCGCGCGCGCGCGCCATCTCCGTCAGCCGCTCCACCGGATTGCGCGTTCCGAGCACGTTCGAGACATGGACGAAGGCGAGCATCCGGGTCCGCGGCCCGAGCAGCCGCTCGACCTCGTCGAGGTCGAGCACGCCGTCGTCGTCGACACGGGCGACGCGGATCTCCGCACCGCGGCGCTGGGCGAGCATCTGCCAGGGGACGATGTTGGCGTGGTGCTCCATCGTGGTCAGCACGATCTCGTCGCCCTCGCCGATCGCCGTCTCGCCCCAGCTGCGCGCGACGAGATTGATCGCCTCGGTCGCATTGCGCACGAAGACGATCTCACGGGGATCGCGGGCGCCGATGAAGCGCGCGACCCGATCGCGCACGGCCTCGTAGCGGCGGGTCGCCTCGGCCGAGAGCTGGTAGACGCCGCGGTGGATGTTCGCGTAGTGGCGGGTGTAGAAGTCCGCCATGGCGTCGATCACGATCTGTGGCTTCTGCGCGGAGGCCGCGCTGTCGAGATAGCAGAGCGGCTTGCCGCGCATCGTGGTCGCGAGGATCGGAAAGTCGCGGCGGATCGATTCGACGTCGAGGCTCATGCGCGATCTCCCGCCGGCGGGCCTTCGGACGCATCGTGATCGTCGTCCCCGTCCGCGCGATCGGCTGCGAGCGTCGGCTCGAGGGCGGCGAGCGCGCGATCGATGCGGTGGCCGACCTCCGCCCTCAATTCCGGATCGCCGACGCCGTCGACGATGGTGCGCGCGAAGGCGCGCGTCAGCAGCACGCGCGCCTCGGCCGCGCCGATACCGCGCGCGCGCAGGAAGAAGAGCGCGTCGGCGTCGAGCTGGCCGATCGTCGAGCCGTGGCTCGCGCGCACGTCGTCGGCGTAGATCTCGAGCTGGGGACGCGTGTCGATCGCGGCCTGCTCGGAGAGCAGCAGATTGGGATTCGACTGGCTCGCGTTCGTCTTCTGCGCGTCGGGCCGCACCACGACGCGCCCGCGGAAGACGCCCTTGCCGCGATCGCCCATGACGCCGCGGTACTCCTGGCTGCTGGTGCAGTGGGGCGCGGCGTGCTCGACCGTCGTGAAGTGGTCCGCATGGCCGGCGCCGCGGACGAGGAAGAATCCGTCGAGCGTCGCCTCGGCGCCCGGCGCGATCAGGCGCAGATCGAGCTCGCTGCGGACCAGCCCGTCCGCCAGCGTGAAGACGTGGGAGTCGAGGCGCGCGGAGCGATCGATCTCCGCGTGGAGGCTCGAGAAGTGGACGCGCGGCGCGGACTCGGCCTGGAGCTGCACGAGCGCGACGCGGGCACGGGGGGCGAGGACGAGCTCGGCGACGTGGTCGGTGAAGCCCGCGGCGTCCGCGGGCGAGTCGAACTCGACGAAGAGGGTCGCGGCGCTGTCCTCGCCCGCGAGCACGAGCAGGCGGGGAAAGCTGGCGCTGGCCGAGCCGTCCGCAGCGGGCGGAACGGCGAAGCGGATGCGGATCGGCGCCTCGCAGCGCGCGCCGGGGGCGAGCTCGATCACCACGCCGTCCTCGAGCAGGGCGGTGGACAGCGCGACGAGCGCGCCGCGCTTCGGATCCGCCAGGCGTCCGAGTCGTCCGGCGAGTCGCTCGGGCTCCCGCTGCAGGACGCCGGCGAGGCGATCGATGCGCACGCCCGGAATCGCGGTCGCCGTCTTCGCGCCGGACCCGATCCCGGGCGCGATCGAGGAGGCCGTCGTGATGCGCGCGAAGTCGAGGGCGGCGAGCGGGGCGAGGTTCGTGCTCTTCCAGGCCTCGAGGCGGCGCGTCGGCAGGCCGGCCTCGACGAAGGCGGACCAGGCCTCCTCCCGCTGGCGCACGAGCCACGCGGGTCCGATCGGCGCGATGCCGGCGCGGAGCCGGTCGAGCGTCTCGACGGCCGCGCTCACGACTTCCTCCCCGCCTCGTCCTCGATCCAGCCGTAGCCCTTCTCCTCGAGCTCGAGGGCGAGCTCCTTGCCCCCGGAGCGGACGATGCGACCGCGGGAGAGGACGTGGACGCGATCCGGAACGACGTAGTCGAGCAGGCGCTGGTAGTGGGTGATGACGAGCATCGAGCGCTCGGGCGAGCGCATCGAGTTGACGCCGTTCGAGACGATCCGCAGCGCATCGATGTCGAGCCCCGAATCGGTCTCGTCGAGGATGCAGAACGCCGGCTCGAGCAACAGCATCTGCAGGATCTCGTTCCGCTTCTTCTCGCCGCCCGAGAAACCCTCGTTGATCGCCCGCGACATCATTTCGTCGGGCATCTCGACGAGCTTCATCTTCTCCTTCAGCAGCGTCAGGAAGTCGAGGGCGTCGAGCCGGTCGAGACCGCGGTGCGTCCGGATCGCGTTCACGGCGGTTCGCAGGAAGTAGTTGTTCGCGACGCCCGGGATCTCGACCGGGTACTGGAAGGCGAGGAAGATCCCTTCGCGCGCGCGGGTCTCCGCGTCGAGCTCGAGCAGGTTCTTCCCGCGGAAGAGGACCTCGCCTTCGGTGACCGTGTAGCCGGGGCGTCCGACGAGGACGTTCGAGAGCGTGCTCTTGCCGGAGCCGTTCGGGCCCATGATCGCATGGACCTCGCCGGCGCGGATCTCGAGGTCGAGGCCGCGCAGGATCGGCGTGTCGCCGGCGTTCGCGTGCAGGTTGCGGATCTGGATCAGGGGGTCGTTCGCCATGGGAATCGGGGACTCTCGCTTCAGCCGACCGCGCCTTCGAGGCTGACGGACAGCAGGTTCTGGGCCTCCACCGCGAACTCCATCGGAAGCTCGCGGAGGACCTCCTTGCAGAAGCCGTTGACGATCATCGAGACGGCGTCCTCTTCGCTCATGCCGCGCTGCCTGCAGAAGAAGAGCTGGTCGTCGCTGATCTTCGACGTCGTCGCCTCGTGCTCGACCGTCGCGGTCGGATTGCTCGCTTCGAGGTAGGGAAACGTGTGGGCGCCGCAGCGATCGCCCATCAGGAGCGAGTCGCACTGGCTGTAGTTGCGCGCCCCCGTCGCCTTGGGCCCGATCTTCACGAGTCCGCGGTAGCTCTGGTTGCCGTGGCCGGCGGAGATGCCCTTCGAGACGATCGTGCTCTTCGTGTTCTTCCCGATGTGGATCATCTTCGTGCCGGTGTCGGCCTGCTGTCGATTGGTGGTCATCGCGACGGAATAGAATTCGCCGACGGATTCGTCGCCGATCAGCAGGCAGGACGGGTACTTCCAGGTGATCGCGGAGCCGGTCTCGACCTGGGTCCAGGAGATCTTCGAGCGGTAGCCCCGGCAGGCGCCGCGCTTGGTCACGAAGTTGTAGATGCCACCGCGGCCCTGGGCGTCGCCCGGGTACCAGTTCTGCACGGTCGAGTACTTGATCTCGGCGCGATCGAGGGCGACGAGCTCGACGACGGCGGCATGGAGCTGGTTCTCGTCGCGCTGCGGGGCCGTGCAGCCTTCGAGGTAGCTGACGTAGGCCCCCTCGTCGGCCACGAGCAGCGTCCGCTCGAACTGGCCCGTGCCGGCGGCGTTGATGCGGAAGTAGGTCGAGAGCTCCATCGGGCAGCGCACGCCCTTCGGGATGTAGGCGAAGGAGCCGTCGCTGAAGACCGCCGAGTTCAGGCAGGCGAAGAAGTTGTCCGAGTACGGGACGACGCTGCCCAGATACTTGCGGACGAGCTCGGGGTGCTCGCGTACGGCCTCGGAGAACGAGCAGAAGAGGATGCCCTGCTTCTCGAGCTCGGCCTTGAAGGTCGTCGCGACGGAGACGCTGTCGAAAACGGCATCGACGGCGATGCCATGGAGCCGCTTCTGCTCGAGCAGCGGGATGCCGAGCTTGCTGTAGGTCTCGCGCAGCTTGGGGTCGATCTCGTCGAGGCTCTCGATCTTCTTCTGCTGCTTCGGCGCTGCGTAGTAGACGATCGCGTCGTAGTCGATCGGCGGGTAGTGGACGTTGGCCCACTCCGGACCCACCGGGTTCTCGGCCATCATCTCGCGGAAGCGCCGCAGCGCCTTGAGGCGGAACTCGAGCAGCCATCCGGGCTCGCCCTTCTTGGCCGAGATGAGGCGGACGACGTCCTCCGTCAGACCCGGCGCGATGCGATCCTCCTCGATCTCGGTGACGAAGCCGTACTTGTAGTCCTGGCGGGCGAGGCGCTCGAGCTCGGGGTTGCTAGTCGACATGGGTCGGACTCCTCTCGGGGCGCGGCTCGGGTCGCCGTTCGATCTGCAGGATCCCTTCGGCGAGCGCGCCGCGTCGCAGGGGGCGCTGGCGGACGAGGTCGGCCAGGGTCACGTCGGCGAGCGCCCGCTCGACGACGCGATTGATGACCTGCCAGGGCTCGCGGACCGCGCAGAGCGACTCGTGGGAGCAGAGCGTCGGTCCGATCGCGCAATCGGTCAGCGCGACCGGACCTTCGAGCACGCGGATCATCTCGGAGACGGAGAGCTCCTCGGGGAGCCGCGCGAGCTGGTAGCCCCCCTTCGAGCCGCGCTGGGAGATCAGGAGTCCCTCGCGCGCGAGCGCCTTCAGGATCTTGCTGACCATCGGCGCCGGCAGGTCGGCCGAGGCCGCGAGCTCGCGGGCATTCAGCGGGGAGCGATCCGGCGTGCTGGCGAGCTGCGCCATCAGGACGATTCCGTAGTCGGTGGTCTTGCTGAGTCGGAACACGCGGCCTCCTGACCGCCGCGGTCGATCGCGATGGCGCGGTCGCAAAGCGGGGCGGACCATATCGGACCAGAATGGTGCTGTAAATAGCGGACCAGGATGGTCCCATATCGAGACAAGTCTGGACGGGAATTGAAGAAATCTGGAGCGATCAGGCCTTGCGCCCGGCGGTGTTCGGGGGGCCGAGCAGTCGCGCGATCCGACCCACGGGGGACATGATCAGCAGCGTGCGCGCCGGATCGGCCGGATCGCTCGCGAAGGTGAAGCGCTCGCCTTCGATCTCGACGCAGCCGCCGAGCTCGAGGGAGAGCCGTCGCGAAGGGCTCGAGAACTCGCCCGCCCCCCGCTCGATGTAGAGGATCGCCCGCTGGCCGGGCTCGAGCACGATCGGCTGCAGGGCCCCGTCGTGCGCGAAGTCGAAGCGCCAGGCCGCGACGTTCGGATCGTAGGGAAGGACGTCGGTCGCGGTTTCCGCCGCCCCCACCGCCGGGGATTCGGGCGGCGCCTCCTCGAGCCCTTCGCCCCAGAAATCACGCACGAGATCCTGCGGACGCCTCCCGAGTCCCCGCGCGACCTTCAGCAGGACCGAGACGGTCGGAACCATCTGCTGCGTCTCGATCTTGTGGATCGTGCTCGCAGCGACACCGCAGCGCGTCGCAAGCTGCTGCAGGGTGAGGCCATCTCGAGCTCGGCATGCGCGAAGCTGGCGCGCCAGGTCGTTCAGAGCCGCTTGGATGTCGTACACGCTGGCGAACCCCGAAGCCGTCGCTCGATCCGATGCGCGAGCCGCACGGCCCCCCGTCGGCCGGCGCTGCTACCGAGTAGGCTAGTGGGATTCAAGTCGCAGCGTACGCGATTCATCCGACTTATTTGGGCGCGGGGTGCGAATCGCGATCGGCCGGACGCTAGTTCGTTTCCGCTATCGGATCGATTCAGATGAACGGAAACGGGTGAGCGAGGCGAATAGGGGCATTTCGTCTCGCGGCCAGTCGATCGGGGGCGTCTGCAGCCGACCCGGCTGTGCGAACCGTGACGCACCGAGGCGCGTCAGCCGCGCTTCGATCTCCGACGCCTCGCGCGAATCGAAGCCTGCGAGCGCCACGCCCGACAGCGGCGCCCCGAGCGCCGCCAAGGCGGCCTCGAGGGCGGCGGGCGACTCCGTCGGATGCATTCGCAGGAACCGGAAGAGCGGCGCGGGGCGCGGCGTCGCGTCGGCTTCGAGCACGACGGTCGCGTCGCCGCCCTCGAAGAGGCGCGCTCGTCCGGAGGCCGCGCGCATGCGGGCCTCCGCGCGTTCGTTCGCATGCAGGGTCCGCGAGGCCGTGGACGGATCGCCGCGCGGCATCTCGACGGCGAGGGCCGCGAGCGCCTCATGACAGGCGTGCGCGAGCTCCTCCTGCTCGGTGCGCGGCCAGCCCGACAGATGGACGGCGATCGGAGAGAGACAGCCGGTCTGATCCCAGCGCGCGACGTCGAGGGCGATCGAACGCGCGAGCTCGAGCCGATCGAGGGGCTGCGAATGGCCGACGACGACGACGGAGACGCGGTGGCCGTAGGCGACGAAGCGCTGGCGCACCTGCAGGCGCGCACCGATCGATCGCATCGTCTCGTCGCTGCCGGTCGCCACGATGCACGGCGCCGAGAAGAAGAGCGACAGGGCATCGCCCTCTTCCGCGGCGAGTCCGATCGGCTCGAAGGCGCGGGCGAGCACGGCATCGTGCGCGGCCAGCGAGCGGGCGAGCAGGCGACCCGTCACCGCGTCCTTCGCGCTCTCCCGCAACAGGACGGGCGAGCCGAGCACGAGCGGGAAGAGCGACGAGAGCAGCGTCGGCATCGGGATCGTCCCGCCCGCGAGGACGGCGGTCCATTCGAAGGGCGTGAGCTCGACACGATGCGTGCATCCGGCTCGGGCGTGCGCCGCCGAGCCTGCGTCGTCCGCGTCGAGCAACGGGCCGAGCTCGCGGCGGGCAGCGGCGAAGAGGTCCTCGGCGCGCCAGGCCTGCAGCGCGCTGTCGAGCCCTTCGCGGACGGTGCCCGCGTGGAAGGGCCCCGTCGCGGCGAAGACCTCCGCGAGCTCCCGACGCCAGGGCGAGTCGGCGGCGGTCCAGTCGTCGATCACGCGCGCGACGAGGCCGAGACGTTCCGCGAGGGTCCGCGCGCGCAGGGCCGGCGCCGCTGCGGCCAGTCGACCGCAGGCGGCGCGGACGCGTTCGGCGTCGGCGTCGGGCCAGCGGATCTCGAGCTTGCTCAATGCCCGCCCCTTCCGTCCGCCGCGGCGAGCGCCGCATCCGCCGCGATCGAGCAGCCGCGCTGCTCGGCGCCTTCGGCGCGGCCCAGGACCTCGAAGCCATCGGCGACAGCGCGTCCGAGATCCGCGGTCTGGACCGCGGCGACACTGCCGGTATTCGCGAGATCGTGGATGACGATCATGCCGACCGCGCCCGTCGCGACGTCGCGACCCGAGTCGGGATCGACGAGCCGTACGCGGCTCCACGGCGGAACGAGCTTGCGGCGCGGGCCGATCGGGTCGACCAGCGTCGAGTCGTAGAACTGGCTGCCGAGCTCGGTCATGCCGTACTGGTTGACGATCGCTCGCTCCGGCAGCGCGAAGCGCTCCGCGAGCTCGGTCCGAAGGCGCTCGCGCGGGATCTCGCGACTGCGCCCCTTGAACCCGCCCGTCTCGACGAGGCGTGATCCGGGGGGCAGCGACCAGGTCGAGGGCGCGTCCGATCGCGTCGCGTCGAGCAGGTGGACGAACGCGAAGGACGTGCCGCCGAGCACGATCGGCGAGCCCTCCGCGCGCGCGGCGGCGATCGCGCGCGCGAGGGCATCCAGCGCGAGTCCTTCGCGGGGCGTGAAGTCGAAGCCGCTCTCGGGATGGCCCTCGGCCGCGGCGAGCGTCGCGAACATGTGGGTCAGCGAGGAGTCGGGGGCTTCCTCGGGCGGCGGCGCGAGGAAGCGCATGCGCGGCCGCGTTCCGCACAGGTCCGTCAGGAAACAGTGGCGCAGGCTCGCGAGCAGCGAGGTCTCGTAGAGCAGGAGCGTGTCGAGGTGGAGCTCGCCGCGCCGCTCGGTCGTGGTTCCGCTCGTTCGGAACGTGTGACGGGTCGCCTCGGCGGGGAAGCAGCGGAGCGCGAACTCCTTGAACGCACCGGTCGGCACGGCGGGAATCGCATCCGCCTCCGCGACGGCGTCGGGGTGACGCTCGTACGCGTCGCAGTAGCGCCCGTAGGCTGGACAGGCGGCGTACTGGAAGCGGAAGAGCGCGAGCGCGAGCGCGTCAAAGCGATTCGGGTCGGGGCGCCAATCGGGCTCCGCCATCCAGGCGAGGACCGCCGAATCGAGGGTCTCGCGGTCAGCGGGACTCATGCGCGTCCGCTCGGCGCGGTCGCGTTCGCCGCGGTGGCTCCGGCGATCGCGGATGCGTCGGTGATGCGATCGGCCTCCGAAACGTCGGCGCAGCCGGCGACCAGCAGGTCGACGATCCGATCGCAGGCGTCGAAGAGCGCCTCTTCGCCGATCGAGAGTGGCGGCGTCAGCGAGAGGACGCGTCCGCCATCACCGGACGGGAGCAGGACGTAGCCCTGCTCGAGCAGCCGCGCGGTCGCGACCAGGGCCGTCCGGGGTCGGACGCATTCGATCCCGATCATCAGGCCCCTGCCCCGGACCTCGACGACGTCGGGACACGCCCCGAGGCCCGCGCGCAGGCGCTGGAGCACGGCGCCGCCGAGCCGCCGCGCCCGCTCCGGGAGGCGCTCGCGCGCGCTGATCTCGAGCGATGCCAATGCCGCGGCACAGCTCGTCGGATGGCCGAGGAAGGTCTGGGTATGCAACGCTTCGCCGGTCGAGCGCGGCCAGACGTCGAAGCAGCGGGCGAGTCCGAGACAGGCCGAGAGCGGCATGCCCGAGGCGAGCCCCTTGCCGACGCAGAGCAGGTCCGGGACGACGCCCTCGTCGTCGCAGGCGAAGACGTCGCCGGTCCGACCGAGTCCGGTGTAGATCTCGTCGGCGATGAGCAACCAGCCCGCCTCGTCGCAGAGCGTTCGCAGTCCGGCGAGGAAGCCCGGCGGCGGAACGCGCTCGCCGCCGCGACCCTGGATCGGCTCGACGAGCACGGCGCCGATCGGCGGTCCGCCCCCGCGCTCGACCTCGGCCGCGACCCGGCGGACGTCATCGAGATCGCCGTAGCGTGCGTGGCGGGTCGCGCCCGGAAGCCGCGCCGCGAAGGGAGTCTTGAAGTCGTCGCGCCAGGTGCAGTCGAGGGCGCCGAACGACAAGCCGTGATAGGCGCCCTCGAAGGCGATGACGCCCGCGCGTCCCGTAGCGACGATCGCCGTCTTGAGCGCCGTCTCGACCGCGTCCGAGCCCGACGACGAGAGCACGCCACGGACCGCGGGCGCTTCGCCGCGCCCCCGCGGATAGAGCGCGCAGAGCCGCTCGAGCAGCTCGACCTTCACCTGCGCCGGGTGGACGTCGCCCATGCCGTGGAGCAGCGTCGCCGCCTGACGTGCGACTGCACCGGCGACCTCGGGATGGGCATGGCCGACGTTCGCGACGCCGAAGGCGGCCGTCAGGTCGACATAGCGATTGCCGTCGACGTCCCAGAGGTTCGCGCCCTGCGCGCGCTCCCAGAAGATCGGGACGGGATCGAGGGCCGTGACGTTGCGGCTCTCGACGCGGGCGAGCCGCTCGGCGAGGGCGCGGGAACGGGGCCCAGGGACCGGTCCGACGAGGGCGGGTCCGAGCGTGGGCGCAGGCGCCGAGGCGCGTGCGCCGGCACCGGGGGCGTTCGCGGTCCGGTTCGCCGGCGAGGTCCTGGGGGTCATGGGGGCGCAGTGTAAGCCCGGGGGCGGATGATGCCGAGAGGCGCCGGTCCGATCGGGCGAGCGGCCTACCGACGCGCGGCGTCGAGCCGATCGCGAAGCGGCAGCTTCCACGCATCCGCGAGGGCGGGCAGCGCGACGGCGCGCGCCAGGTCGGGCTCGCTCGCCGCCCGGTCCAGCCAGAGGGCGACGACGCGCTCGATGTCGAGGCTCTCCGCATCATGGAAGACGCGCTCGACCCGGTCCCCCGCGCCGAGCTCGCCGGGCTCGACGACGCGCAGGTAGTACCCGACGCGATGGCTCTTGATGAATCGCTTGGGGAAGCCTGCGTCGTCGAAGCGCATGGCGAGCTTCGAGCAGGGCTGACGGGGCTGGCTCACTTCGAGGCAGGCGGTCCCGACGCGAAAGCGGTCCCCGATGCAGACGGTCGCTTCGGGCCAGCCCCTGATGCGGAGGTTCTCGCCGAACGCCCCGGGGTCGAGGTCGGAGCGGGAAAGCTGCTCGCGCCAGTAGGCGGCACTCTCTTCGGTGTAGGCATAGACCGCCTTGTCGACGCCGCCGTGGACCGAGCGATCGGTCTGCGAATCCCCGGCCAGGCCGAGGGCGTCGGCTGCGAGGCGCCCGGGGACGCGGGACTTGAAGAAGCTCGTCCGCAGGCGCTCGCCCTGCCAGCTCGCTTCGCGGGGCTGACCGACGCAGACGGCGAGCAGACGCGCGGTGTCGTCGGAAGCGTGGGCCATGGATTCGCCACTCCGGTCGGGGCAATCGACGGGTGTTGCCACGGATGCGCCGGGCGAGTCGATCCGGGCGACCGCTCCGCAGAGTACGGCACGCGCACTATGCTCCGCCCGTCGGCCGGTGACCCGGCCGTCGCAGGGGGCGTGCGCGCGCGGCGGGGCGCGCGAGACGGGCGGATCTCGAAGCGCTGGACGGGCCGCCCGTTCACGGGGCGGCAGGGCGTCCGGCGCAGGAGGAGCGGGCCATGCGGGAGGGCGGTGAAGTCGTCTTCGTGGCGGTGGGCGCGAATCTCGGCGATCGCGAGTCGACGCTCGCGGCGGTCGTTCGCGCGCTCGAGGTCGAGCCGGACGTGTTGCTGCTGGCCGCATCGACGGTCTACGAGACCGATCCGATCGGGCCGGGAGAGCAGGAAGCCTATCTCAACGCCGTGCTCGGCCTGCGGACCTGGCTTTCGCCGATCGAGCTGCTCCGGCGTCTGCAGCGCATCGAGCGGGCGCTCGGACGCGATCGGTCGTCCGGCGCGGTGCGCTGGGGTCCGCGCACCATCGATCTCGATCTGATCTTCTACGGCGATCGCGTGATCGAGCTGCCCGAGCTGGTGGTGCCCCATCCGCGGGCCCACGAGCGCGCCTTCGTGCTGATGCCGCTCGTCGAGCTCGCGCCCGACTACGTCCACCCGCGTCTCGGCACGACGATCGAGGCGATCGCGACCTCCTTGCTCGGCGCCGCGGGCCTGCGGCCCTGGCGACGGCCGGAGGGTTGGCCAGGCAGCGCGCTCGACGAGGCGCGATTCGGCGGCTGACGGGCGCGCCGACCGACTATGGTTCGCGCATGGCCATCGCGGCAGTCAGCATCTCTCCGGTCGGTTCAGGCGTCTCCGTCTCGCGGTACGTCGCGGCGGCGATCGCGGTCCTCGAGGCGCAGCATCGGGTGCGTTGGCAGCTCGACTCGATGTTCACGACGCTCGAAGGCGACCCTGCCGATCTCTTCGCGGTCATCGCGGCGATGCAGGAGGCCGTCTTCGCATCCGGCGCCGTCCGCGTCGGCACCGTCATCAAGATGGACGAGCGCCGCGATCGGCCCGCCGTCCGGATGGAGGACAAGGTCCGCGCCGTCGAGGCGCGACTGGCCTCGCGCGCCGCGTCCGGGGGATCCGGTGGACCGCCGGAGCCGTCGGAGGAGCCGACCGGAAAGTCGTCCTTCAAATAAAAGATCTATCGAGTCTGAAAATTGCCGAGCGACATCCGCTGTAGTACTCAGCCGTCCTGGCTCATCGGCCGAGCGAGTCGGACGAAGCCCCGCCCCGATCCCAGATCGCGCTCGGAGTCCCCCCATGGCTCTCTTCGCCGTCGATGCGCTCGCGGAAAAACCTTTTCGAGACGAGGTGTTGGATCTGCTCCGGCGGGACGCGGTCGAATCGTGGACCGCGGAGGAGATTCTGACTTGGGCGATCCGAAAATTTCATCCCCGGCTCACGCTCTCCGCCTCCTTCGGCGCGCCGGAGGGCATGGTCCTGATCGACATGCTGCATGCGGTCGATCCGACCACGCGGGTCTTCGTGCTCGATACGGGCCGCCTCCATCCCGCGACCTACGACCTGATCGATCGCGTGCGCGACCGCTACGACAAGGCGGTCGAGGTCGTGTTTCCGAACGCGACCGAGGTCGAGGCGTACGTGCGCGAGAAGGGGGTCAACGCGTTCTACGAGTCCGTCGAGAATCGCAGGCAGTGCTGCCAGATCCGCAAGGTCCTCCCGATGCGTCGCTACCTGACCGGAATGGACGCGTACGTGACGGGACTGCGGCGTGACCAGAACGCGAATCGCGCCGAGACGCGCAAGCTCGCGATCGATCCCTCCGCCGGCGGGATCATCAAGCTCGCGCCGCTGGCCGACTGGACCCACGAACAGGTGCTCGACTACGTCGGGCGTCATCAGCTGCCGCTCAACCGCCTCCATCGCGAGGGCTACCCCTCGGTCGGCTGCGAGCCCTGCACCCGCGCGATCGGTCCCGGCGATGATCCGCGCGCCGGGCGCTGGTGGTGGGAGAGGGATGCAGTGAAGGAATGCGGCCTCCACGTCCACGACGAGTCCGACGGCTCGGGCATCTGAGCGAGGGGAATGCGGCGTGGCGGTCGCCGTCGATTGGCGTCCGCCCATCCCGACCGCGCCGAGGCCCGATCGGCCAACGCCGATCGGAGCGTCCCGCCGCTCCGCCGTCTGTCCCGGTCCGGGCCGCGGCCCCGTGATGCGTGACCTCAAGCGGGCCCGCGCCATGGCCGATGGCGACCGAGGTCGGCACCGGACCGGTGCCCCCGTACCCGATCGAGCCGCGGGGGACGCAGTCCCCCTCCGGCGAGGTGCACCGCATGCGCGTCGATCGTTCGCGATTCCGCCGTCGACTTCTTCACGGGCTGGGCCTGCTCTGCGTCGTCGGGACGTTCGCGCTGCTCTCGCCCGGCGTCCGGATCGTCCGCGCCGCCGACGAGAGGGAGTCGCGCGCGGACGAGGTCGCGACGGCGGTCCATCCGCAGGCAGGACCCATGTCGCGCATGTCGGAGCCGGTCCCGCCCCCGGTCCCCGAGGCCCCGCCGGCCGCGTCGCCGGCCTCGCCCTTCGTCCGCGCGGAGGACGTCGAGAACGCCCGTCGCCCCGGCGTGTCGGGCATCGAGACCTCGCCCGGCGTCGTGGTCCTCAATACGCGCGGCTACAACTACGGTCCGCCGCCGACGCCCCTCGAGCCCGAGGCCCTGCGCCAGGAGTCCGAACCGCGCTGAGCCCTGCCCCGTCGCCCCGATCGCCTGGGCTACGCTGCCGAGCGGCCTGACGGGGCGGCGGAGCGCCCCGCATCGGCGTCCCCTCGCCCCGACCGCAGGCTGCGGCGCCGCGAGGCGCCGATCGGCCGCGTGAACGCGAGGGGCTCTTCGTCGATGCATCCCGAGACCGCGAGATGGATGCGGCGCCTGACCGGCACGATCGCGACCCTCTGGGCGCTCCTCGGTATCGGCCTCTCGGTCTTCGTTCTCGTCTCCCCGCGCAGCGGACCCCACCTGCCCGTTCGGACCTCGATCATCGCCGGCATCCCCGTCGTCCACGCCATGAGCCACGCCGCAGCGGAGCTCGGCGTACAGGAGGGTGACCAGCTGCTCTCGATCGACGGCGTGCCCGCGCTCGAGAGCCTCTGGCGGCCGCGGCTCGAGAGTGGCGTGGTCTCCCAGTACCGGCTGCGCAAGCCCGACGGCTCGATCCTGACCGTGCCCCTGGAGCCCGCTTCGTCGGCGGACGAGGTCGAGAAGCCCTCGGACGTCCTGCTGCATCTCGGACTGCTGCTCGTGAGCGCGCTCTATCTGGTCGTGGCGCTCGGCGTCTGGTGGACGCGGCAGGCTTCGGCCGAGTCCTGGGCGCTGCTGCTCTACTGCTCGACGATGTCGGTCCTCATCTCGAGCGCGATCCGCGTCGACGTCATTCCCTGGGCGCCGATGCGCGTGCTCGCGACGCTCCCCTTCCTCGGCGCGACGACCTTCCATCTCTTCACGACCTATCCGATCGAGCCGCGCTGGGTCGCGCGCCGCCGACGGGTGCGCGTCGTGCCCTATGCGATCGCCGGCGTGATCGTGCTCGGCGTCTGGGCGCAGCCGCTGCTCCCGATTCCGCCCGCGTGGATCGCTTCGTGCGCGTTCGTCTTCGGTATCGGCACGTCTCTGGCCTCTCTCGCGCTCCTGGCGGCGAGCCGCCGGCAGGCGCAGCAGGCGGGGCTCGGCGATCGTGCGGACCTGATGCTGGCGGCGGGCATCGTGAGCCTGCTGCCGGCGCTTCTCGCCCTGCTCGGCGAATGGCTCGTCCCGAGCGAGCTGCCCTGGTACATCACGCTGCTCTGGGTCGGCTTCTTCCCGGTCGCCGTCGCCTACGGCATGGTCCGCAAGCAGCTCTTCGAGTTCCGCATCGCGGCGCGTTCCTCGGCCGCCTACGGCGCGGCGACGCTCGCGATCACGGGCCTGTTCGCGTTCATGATCACCTTCGCCGACGAGCTCGTCGCCCGCTACGGCGTGTCGACCCGCAGCGTCCAGGTCGTGCTGCTCTTCCTGGCGATCCTCGCCTTCAATCCGCTACGCGAGCGGATGCAGCGCCTCGTCGACAACTTCTTCGATGTCGATCGCTCGCGCTATCGACAGGCGGTGCGCGACATCTCCGAGGCGATGGTCTCGATGCTCTCGATGAGCGAGATCGGCGATCGCATCCTGGCCGCGTTGACGGACACGATGGGCGTCTCGCGCGCGATGCTGCTCCTCTTCGACGAGAGCGACCGCGTGCTGCGCGCCTCGGCCTGGCGAGGCGACTGGGAGACGTCGGAGATCGACACCGAGATCCCATCCGACCACCCGATCTGGAAGCACCTCTGGATGCGCCGCGAGGAGCTCGCGCGCGCCGACTTCGACGACGAGCCCGATCCGGACCACCGCGAGAGCTGCTGGGACATCTACGACTCGCTCGAGATCGAGCTGCTCGTCCCGATCCTCTTCGGCGTCGACCTGCTCGGCGTGATCGCCGTCGGCCGCAAGCTCTCCGGCGAGCGGCTCTCGGCCGATGATCGCGAGCTCTTGCGGACGCTGGCGAACCAGAGCTCGATCGCGATCGAGAACGCCAAGGCCTTCGACGAGATCGCCAAGCTCAACGAATCGCTCGAGGCGCGGGTCGAGGAGCGGACGCGGGAGCTGCACGAGATGCAGATGCAGCTCATGCAGAGCGAGAAGTTGAAGAGCCTGGGTCAACTCGTCGCCGGCGTCGCCCACGAGCTGAACAACCCGATCGGCTTCGTCCACGCGAACCTGCAGCTCCTCGACGAGTTCGTCGAGAAGCTCGTCCGCGCCGAGGCGAGCGGCGAGGACACGACGCGCTACCGCGACGCCATCACGAAGCTCCTGAAACGCAGTCGCGAGGGCACGGAGCGCGTCAAGCAGATCGTCCAGGACCTGCGCACCTTCTCCCGCATGGACCAGGCGGATCTGCAGTCGGCGCAGCTGACCGACGAGATCGACCGCACGATCGCGCTGATGGAGCCCCGGTTCAAAGGCTCGATCGAGGTCGTTCGCGCGTACCAGCCCCTGCCCGAGGTCCGCTGCTATCCGGGTCAGCTGAACCAGGTCTTCCTCAACCTGCTGATGAACGCCTGCGACGCCCTCGACGACGGGGGCCGCATCACCGTCCGGACCGAGCCCACGCTCGACGGCGTCCGCATCGAGTTCGAGGATACCGGCCCCGGCATCCCCGAGTCGATCCGCTCGCGCATCTTCGACCCCTTCTTCACGACCAAGGAGGTCGGCAAGGGCACGGGGCTCGGCCTCTCGCTCTCTCATGGCATCGTCGAGCGCCACGGCGGCAAGCTCCAGATCGTCTCGCGCCCCGGCCACGGCGCCATCTTCCAGATCGATCTGCCGCTGGCCGCGCCGGAGCAGGGGAGCGACGAGCCGGAAGCGGCGCGGCGAGCGATGCCGCGGGCCTGAAGCGGGGCTCGCGGTCGGGGAGACGGTGTCCGGCGCCGGCGAAGTCGCAGCAGGCCGGTTTCAAGCAGAGGAGACGAGGACATGAAGCTCGGGATCATCGCCGGTTATTCCCCGGCCACGATGAGCGTTCCCATCGATCTGATCCGCGAGGCCGAGACGATGGGCTACGCCTCCGTCTGGACGGCCGAGGCCTACGGTTCCGACGCCGTCTCGCCGGCCGCCTGGATCCTCGCGCAGACCACGAAGATCCGGGTCGGAACGGCCATCATGCAGATGCCCGGTCGCACGCCGGCGATGACGGCCATGACCGCGATGACGCTCTACGCGCTATCGGGCGGACGCTTCATCCTCGGACTCGGACCCTCCGGTCCGCAGGTCGTCGAGGGGTGGCACGGCGTCGCGTACGGTCGTCCGCTGACCCGAACCCGGGAATACGTCTCGATCGTCCGCAAGATCGTCGAGCGCAAGGCGCCCCTCGTCCACGAGGGATTCCACTATCAGATTCCCTACCACGGACCCGACGCGACGGGACTCGGCAAGCCGCTCAAGAGCATCCTCCACGGCGATCCCGCGCTGCGCATCTACACCGCCTCGATCTCGCCCGCCGGAATGACCTGCGCAGCGGAGGTCGCGGACGGCGTCTTTCCGGTCTGGATGGACCCCGAGCGCTTCGACCTCTTCGAGTCGGCGCTCTCCGAGGGCTTCGCTCGAGCCGGTGGCGGCAAGTCCCTCGACGACTTCGAAATCGCGCCCTTCTGCTCGGTCGTGCTCGGAGATGACCTCGAGAAGTGTCGACTGCCGGTCAAGGCGTACCTCGCGCTCTACATCGGCGGCATGGGCGCGCGTGGGCGCAACTTCTACAACGATTATGCGAAGCGGATGGGCTACGAAGAGGCCGCCGTGCGGATCCAGGATCTGTATCTCGATGGGAAGAAGAGCGAGGCGATCGCGGCGGTGCCCGATGCGCTCGTCGATCAGGTCGCGCTGGTCGGCTCCGCGGATCGGATTCGCGACAGACTCGCGGTCTGGAAGGAGGCCGCAGGGAGAGGTCGGGTCGGCTCGTTGCTCGCAGGGACCGGCGACGTCCGCGCGCTCCGCGTGCTCGCGGAGGCGGTCCTGTAGAGCGCGGTCTCGCAGTGCTTTCGGATCTGACGCAACGTCGTGTCGACGTATTCGATCACGATCCGCTGTACCTCGATCCTCGGAATCACCTCCCCGAACACCGCGATCGTATTGTCGGCGACGAGCTTCATGCCGAGTCGCGTGTGCGGGCCGCTCTCGTCGCGTTCTTCATGGAAGGTGACGCTCTGCTCGAAGCGCATCGAGCCGATCGCGATGCGTCCGATCAGGCGGTCGCCGGGTTCCTCGCGATGGATCTCGTCGACGAGGACGAGCGGAATCGAGGCGAGGCGGAAACGCCAGCAGGCCGATCGCGCCGCCCGATCCTCGGGCCACCCGATCGGCTCGTCGGGTCGGCGGCTTCGCGCGCCCTGCGAAGGAGCCCCCACGTCGCCGGAAGCGGTGCGCGCGTCGCGGCAGGAGCGTCGGGCTTCTCGACGAGGACGAAGCAGCATCGCGTTCGCTGCGGGCAGGCGGATCTCGCCGAGGATCCGATCGTCCCAGATCGATCGCTCCCTGGGGTCGACGACGGCTCGCCAAACGCGTTCGCCAGGGGCATCGATCGTCGTCGTGAGAGCCACCGTGATCAACGTCTACGTCGCCCCCCGACGGAGGAACATGGGGCGTCCCATCGGGAGGCGCAATGGTAGGCGTCACGACGATGTGGCGGGTCGGGGCGGACGTCGGATGCTCAGGCGCGCGGCCGCCATGCGCAGGCGCGGTCGCGTCCGCTCCGCTTCGCCTCGTAGAGCGCCTCGTCGGCGTGGCGAACGACGTCCTGCCAGGAGAACTGCCGAGACGAGGCCGGGTCCGTCATCGCCGTGTAGCCGATGGAAATCGTGACGTGGTCCGAGGTCGGCGAGCTCGGATGCGGGATCGCGCGCCGTGTGAGGACGTTCCGGACGCGGCCGGCGACGAGCGCGGCACCGGACGCGTCCGTCTCCGGCAGAACGATCAGGAACTCCTCTCCGCCGTAGCGATAGACGAGATCCACGGAACGGACGCCCTCGCGCAGGACGACGCCGACCCGTCGCAAGACGTCGTCGCCGGCGAGATGGCCCTGGGTGTCGTTGTAGAGCTTGAAATGGTCGATGTCGATCAGCAGCAGGGCATAGAAGACGTGGTCGTAGCGGGACGCGAGCGCGTGGAGCTCGGAGAGCTTCTCCTCCATGGCGCGTCGGTTGCCGAGCTCCGTCAGACCGTCCTGGCGAGTCAGGCCCTCGAGCCTTTCGTTGGCGGCGCGAAGCTCCGCGGTACGCGCCTCGACGGCCGCCTCGAGATCACGGCCACGGCGTTCGAGCTCCGCGTTCGACGCGTTCTGGAGCTCGCCGATGTTCACGATGCCCGCGAGCCGCTGCTTGTCGTCGACGATCGGCACGCGCCGGAAGCCACGCTCCTTCATGATCCGGACGACCTCGCCCATCGCGGCCATCTCCGGGAGCGTGTGGACGGGAGAAGTCATCAGGTCTCCCGCGCGGGTATCCGCCAGGTCGACGCCCCGAAAGACGTGGGCGAGCGCGGTCACGACGTCGCGCTCCGTGATGACGCCGATCGGGCTGCCGTCTTCGCATACCACGAAGGCGCTCTGCCCCTCGGCGTCCATGCGCGCGACGACGTCGCGGAGCGAGGTATCGGGTTCGCCCGCGAGTGCGCGGCGGTTCATGAAGCGGGAGATCGGTTCTTTCAGCACGATCGCTCGGGCTCGATGTGGGATGGATTCGGAGGGCGTCGATCGGTCCCGTATCGATCCGAGCAGGGTGTCCCTGGACCGCGTTCCGCGCGAATGCGGCAAAGTCCCGACGTCGCCTCGGGTCGATTCCGCAATCCATGGGAGACGGCCGCGGCGCCCGTTCAGGCGACGACGCGAACGTGCGCGCCGACGGATGCCTTCTGGACGGCTCGATAGGCGTCGACGACCCGGTCGGAGCGTTCGCGTCGCTCGAGTGATCGGGTCGCGACGGGGGCAGCCACGGGATCCTCGTCGCGGACGGTCTCGGCGCTCGCCGCACTCGTCGAACGGCTCGCCGCGGGGACGATCTCGGCGGCCCATGCCGCCGAGGTCGAATCCGCCGAGCTGGCCGATTCCGATGGAGCGGAGGCCGACGTCAGCGCGCCGGCGGCGAGTCGGCGCGACTTCGCCGAGAGCGAGAGCGCGAAATCCGGACCGGTCGCCGGCGGTGCGGCATCGGCTCGGGCGTGACGTGGCCGGGCGGCGCCAGGGGGCGTCGGGGAGGCCGCGGCGCCGGCGCTCGTACGATGGGCGGCTTCGATCGAACGATGCGTGTCGGCGCGGCGCTCGAGCGCCGCCGCCTCCGTTCCGGCGGACGGTTCGATCAACGCGGCTCCTCCCGATGGCGACGTCCGGATCGGGACGGCGCTCGCAGGTCTGATCGTCGGATGGGCGTCCCGCTTGAGCCGCTCGATGGCGACGAGCCGGGATCGGGGCGCTCCTCGAGGGCTTCGCTCGTTAGGTCGTCGGCTCGCTTCGGAGTCCGCGAGCGATCGAGCCCGACGAGGAACGCGTCGATCGCCTCGACCAGGCGATCCGGCCGATCGACCATGACGTGATGGCCGGCCTCGGGGATCTCGACCCAGCGCGCGGCAGGCAGGCGGGCGACGAAGGTCTCCGCCGCCTCCCGGGTCAGCAGGGTGCTCTCGCTCCCGCGAACGAGCAGCGTCGGGCAGGCGACGTGCTCGAGCTGCGGTGGCGGCCGGCTCGGCAGCGTGAACCAGGCGGGATCGAATTTGTATCCGAAGCGGCCATCCGCCTCTTCGCGTACCGAGTGGGCGGCGATGCGCGCGCGCAGCGCCTCCCTCGCATGGCTCGACTCGGGCAGGAAGCGGAAGCGTTCGATCGCCTCCTCGCGCGTCCGGTAGCTTCGCCGGAGCGAGAGGGCGAGACGGGCGCGGCGCCCGGTCTGTGGGCTGCCGCCGCGGGCGAGATCGACCAGGATCAGCCCCCGTGGCTCGCGGTACCGACTCGCATGGTCGAGGGCGACGTTGGCGCCGAGCGAGTGGCCGACGAACACGAGGTCGCCCCGCCCGAGCCAATCGACCAGGGATTCGAGGTCGACGTTGAAGGCACCGACCTCGCGGACCGCGGGATGGTCGGAATCGCCGTGACCCCGGAAATCGAGGGCGTACACGGCCTGATCGCGCGAGATCGACTCCGCGACATGATCCCACCAATGGGCGTTCGCGCCGCCGCCGTGGAGCAGGACGACCGGAGCGCGTCCGCTTGCGCCGGCGCCTCCCGCGTCGCACCAGGCGAGCACGTGGAGCCGGATGCCGTCGCGCGAGAGGAAGAATCGTGAGGTCGGGGCGCAGGGCATGGCGTCGATGGCTTCGATCGGGCGTGGTCGGTGCCGGGGGGCGCTTCCGGGATGGGCCTCGAAATGGGCACGAAAGGCTCGAAATCGGCCTTTCCGAGCGGCGGCAGGATACGGAATTTCGCTTCAGATCCAAGAGGATGGGCGTCGAAGTCGAGATTCGACCTCGTGCTGTCGTGCGCTTCGGCGTTGGATGTTGGGCGTGCACCGGGATCGCGTTCGTTCGACCGGTCGCGCGTTCACGGGCATCGTCCGAATCGAGGTCGGACCCGCTCCGACGGTCCGGCCGGTCTTCGGCCGCCGGATTCGGCGCGGACCTAAACGTCCGAGTTCGGCATCAACAGGCCAAAACAAGCCCGTTTTTGATTGACACGACGATCGAAACGTTTATGATCGCGCCGTTTCGCAGGGGGGTGTCCTGCGCGAATGCCAGACAGATGGGACAGATAGAGAGGGAGGAAGCCAGCGATGGCAGCCAAGAAGAAGAAGGCGGGCGGAACGGCGAAGAAGGCGAAGACGGGCGAGCTGATCATCTCGAAGTCGCGCGTCAAGGCGGCCGTGAGGAAGTGCAACGTGGGCGGTGAGTTCTACGGTGCGCTCGACAACGCGGTGCGTGGTCTGATCAAGGTCGCGGAAGAGCGCGCCCAGGGTAACAAGCGCAAGACGCTGAAGGCCGTCGACCTCTAGTCGCCTGCCACGCGAACGCCGGGCCGCGGCCGCGGACGTGCGTGCCGACGTGTCGTGCCGAGGTGCACGGCAGGAGGCCGTCGCGACCGGAGTCGAATCGGCAGTCGAAACGGCCATGACGGGGCCCGCCAGTCCGAGCGACTGGCGGGCCCCTCTGCCTTGGGCGGGCGGATCCCGGCGCGGGTCTTCCGTCCGGCCGTCCTGAAGCAGCGCGTTCGTCCTCCCGGATGGTCTTCCGCGCGCTCGGGATCGAAAGCGACCGACCGCGTCCGCCCGCGCCGTGCGCTCAGTCGGGCTCGTCCTCGGGCTCGTCGCGCATGGGCACGGGGGGATGGATCGGATTCGTCGCGCCCGCCCCCTCGTCCGTCGCGTCGGCCCCGTCGTCCGGTTCGAGGGGCGGCGGCAGCGCGGCCTCCCGGTCGAGGTTGACGCCGACCCGGAACAGGCGTTCGAGGGGGGCGCGGCGCAGGCCGTCCTCGAGCGCGAGGCCATGGGCACGGGTCAGATGGACGAGTCCCTCGCTCGCATAACGTGTCGCCTTGTCGAGCGCGTGCGGGAGCGATTCCGGATCGCCGAGCTCGAGTCGATCCGCCACCGCAATCCGATTCGCCAGCGCGATCAACGCATGGAACACCGCGCCCCGTTCGTTCGCATCGAGCTCGCGGATCGCGCGGAACAGGGGGCGCTCCTCGCCGCGCTCCGAGGGCAGGCGCGTCGCGAAGACCGGCAGGCCGAAGCTCTCGAGATCGAGCACCGGCGACTGCGCCGGAAGCTCGACGAGCTTCTCCGGCCGCAGATGGCCGTAGATCCGCATGGCGGCGTCCCAGCTCGGGAACCCCAGGTCCTCGAGGCGTCCGGACCGCCAGCGCAACGCCCACTCCTCGGTCTCCGTCGGCAGCTCCTCGCGAACGGCCTGGATCGTGCGGAAGTAGAGCCAGTAGTCGCTCTGGAAGAGTCCGTGGAGCAGCCCGAGCAGGGGGGCCAGATCGTCGTCGGATCTGCGCGCGACGAAGTAGAACTGTCCTTCGAGCGTCTGCGACTGATCGGGCGGCGACCAGTCGGGATCGTCCTCCGGGCTCGGCTTGATGAAGACGTCGATGTGGTCGCGCAGGTAGAGCACGAGGAGCTCGGGGTCCATCGCGCGGGCCGCGCGGACGAGCGTCTCCTCGTCGCTCTCGGCGAGGGCGGCGATCCACGCATCGAGTCGGACGGGCGCGAGGCGGACGCCCTCCCACGCGTCGAGATCGAGACAGGCGACGATCTGCTCGTCGGAGGCGAGGGGCAACAGCCAGCTCGCGTCCGCGAGGCCGATCGTCCGGCAGGTGTAACAGAGCTCGGCCTCGGGGAGCAGCGGAATCACGTCTTCCGGGCTCGGCAGCAGCTCGATCAGCTGGCGGCGGATCGCGAGCGGCGTGTCGAGCACGAGCGCCGCCTGTCCATCGGGCGTCATCGACTCGAGCGCGCCGACCGCGGCGCGCCGATCCGATCGGGCCAGCTGCAGGATTCGGCGGGCTTCGGCAGGGGAATGACGCAGGAGATCCATGGGATGCCCCAGCCTAGCAGGCGGCCATCGTCGCCGCCGAGGTGGACCCCGACCGCCCAGAGAGACGACGGGGCGGCGAACGGCGGTCGGGCCGCGGCGCGCGCGGCGCCCGCCCGGTGGAGCGCGGCGGCATGAAGAGCCGAGCGGGGCGCGTCCGAAGCGCGCTTCGCGATCGGGCGTGAGTCGCTACTTTGGGCGGCCCATGCGAATCGATCAAGTACGTTCGATGCTGGCAAGCGAGGCGGGCCGGAGCGCGGCGGCCGCTGCGACTTCCGCCCATGCAGCCATCGCCGTCGTCCTGCGCGAGCGCGCGCGCGGCGCCGAGGTGCTCTTCATCGAGCGCGCGCTGCGGGAAGGCGATCCCTGGTCCGGACACATGGCCTTTCCCGGCGGCCGGCTCGAGGCCTCGGACGACTCGACGCGCACCGCGGCCTGCCGCGAGACGTTCGAGGAGGTGGGCCTCGAGATCGCACGGGCGGAATATCTGGGGCACCTCTGCGATCTCACGGGACGACGCGGTGGACCCCAGCCGATGGTGGTCGCTGCGCATGCATTCCATCTGGCGGAGGATCGACCGCTCCGCCTCGACCAGGCGGAGGTCCGGTCGGCCTTCTGGTTTCCGCTGGTCGATCTCCACGACGACGCCCGACGCACGACCTATCGCCTCGCGGAGCTCCCCGACCACGCCTTCCCCGCGATCGTCGTCGGCGAGCCGGGGCGTCACTTCGTCTGGGGACTCACGTTCCGGATCCTCGAGACGCTCTTCCAGCGCGTCGGTCGGCCGCTGGTTCGCGTCTGAGGCGCCGCGCGCGATCGCGCTTCAAGGCTCGCGCCCGTCCTCCTCCGGCTCGAACCCGCGACAGTGCACGACCGGCATCGGCGGGTAGCGCGGGAAGGACGGGTCGCCCCCGGCGCGCTCGCAGCGATGGAACGCGCTGCCCCGACTGCTTCGCTGCGTGCGATGGAACCGGCAGCGCGCGCAGAGGCCGAGCTTCGTCCGATCATCCGCCGCGGGCCCCTTCGACTCATCCGACCGCATCGTTCCGCTCCTCGCCCGCTTCCCGGAAGCCTTCGGTTCGCACGCCCCGTCGGTCCCGATCGTCCCGGCGATTCCGCGCTGCGGCGCGGTCCGACCGACTGACTACAATGCGGCCCCATGTCCGACGTCCGAGCCCGAATCCTCGCCCGCCTCGAGCCGATGCTCGACCGTGTCGATCGCCTGCTCGCCGCCTATACCGGCCGGATCCCGACGGCAACGGACCTCGAGACCCACGTCGCCTACCGATGGCGCGTCGGACGCGGGATCGGCCGCCTCGAGCCGATCCCGGCGATCGCCGCCTTCGACCTCGATGATCTCGTCGGTGTGACCTCCGCGATCGAGTCCCTCGACCGGAACGTCCGCCAGCTGCTCGCGGGCCTGCCCTTCAACGACGTCCTGCTCTTCGGCGCGCGCGGGAGCGGCAAGTCCTCGGCGGTCCGCGGTCTCCTGACCCGCCATGCGCCCGCCGGCCTCCGCCTGATCGAGGTCGATCGCGGCGACCTCGCCGCGCTGCCCGACCTGCTCGCGGTCCTCCACGACGTCACGCGCAGCGCGCCCGATCGCCACGCCTTCCTGATCTTCTGCGACGACCTCGCCTTCGGCACCAGCGAGGTCGGGTTCCGCGAGCTCAAGGCGGCCCTCGAAGGCGGCATCGAGGCGCGGCCCGCGCGCGTCTGCGTCGTCGTGACGAGCAATCGACGTCATCTGTTGCCGGAGACGATGGCGGAGAATCGGCAGGCGCGCCTCGACGCCTCGGGCGAGCTCCATCTCGGGGAGGCGCTCGAGGAGAAGCTCGCCCTCGCGGACCGCTTCGGCCTGGTCGTCGGCTTCTATCCCTGCGACCAGGAGACCTACCTCGCGATCGTCGCGCACTGGCTCGCGAAGGAAGGCATCGCCGCGCTCGACGAGCCGGCTCGCGAGGCGGCCCTGCGCCATGCGCTCGAGCGCGGCGGGCGCTCGGGCCGCGTCGCTCGGCAGTTCGTCAACGGTTGGGCGGGTCGGCTGCGGCTCGCGCGCAGCGACGCGGAACGCGAGCGCTAGATCACGCCGAGCTCGCGGCCGACCTTCGCGAGCGCGCCGAGCGCCAGATCGAGATGCTCGCGCTTGTGCGTCGCCATGTAGGAGGTCCGGATCAGGCCATGGCCCGGCGGAACGGCGGGCGTCATCACCGGATTGACGAAAACGCCCTCCTCCTGGAGCCGCTTCGCCATCTGGAACGTCTCCGCATCGCCGCCGATCAGCAGCGGAATCACGGGCGACTGCGAGCCGCAGGTCTCGAAGCCGAGAGTCTGGAGCTCCCCCCGCATGTACTCCGTGTTCTCCCAGAGCTTCGCGCGCCGTTCGGGCTCCGACTCGAGGATCGTGAGCGCGGCGTCGACGGCGGCCGCGGCGGCGGGCGGGATCGCGGCGGTGAAGATCTGGGCGCGGGCGTTGTGCTGGATGTAGTCGATGACCTCGAAGGTTCCGGCGACGAAGCCGCCGACCGTCGCGAGCGACTTCGAGAACGTTCCCATGACGAGGTCGACCTCGTCTTCGATGCCGAAATGCTCGGAGACGCCGCGACCGTGGGCGCCGAAGACGCCCAGGCTGTGGGCCTCGTCGACGAAGAGGCGGGCGCCATACGTCTTCTTGTGTCGGACGATCTCGGGCAGCGGGGCGACGTCGCCTTCCATCGAGAAGACGCCGTCCACGACGATCAGCTTGCCCTTCTCAGGCCCGACCTGCTGGAGCTTCTTCTCGAGATCCGCGGCGTCGTTGTGGCGGAACTTGAAGTCCTTGCCGAAGGACAGGCGAACGCCGTCGATGATCGACGCATGGTCCATCGCGTCGAGGATCGCGTAGTCGTGGCGGCCGAGCAGGCAGGAGAGGGCGCCGACGTTGGCGCCGTAGCCGGTCGAGAAGACGAGCGCGGCCTCTCGCTTCATGAACTTCGCGAGTCGGCGGTCGAGGGCGACGTGGACGTCGAGGTTGCCGTTGAGGAGGCGCGAGCCGGCGCAGCCCGTGCCGTACTTCTCGGTGGCGCGGATCGCGGCTTCCTTGACCTTGGGGTGGCTGGTCAGCCCGAGGTAGTTGTTCGAGCCGAGCATGACGACCTTCTGGCCGTTCATGGTCACGACCGGATCCTGAGGCGATCCGATCTCGCGGTACATCAGGTAGTGGCCGGCGGCCCGCGCGTCGCGCGCGCGCGTGAAATCCCTGCACTTCTGGAAGACGTCCAAGATCTCTTCCACCCCGGTCGTGCTCGTCACGGCCTGCATCCGACGCACCGCGCGCGCGAGCGGGCTCGCGCACCGCAGGCATCGGCGACGAGGGGTGACCCAGCCTACCGCAGGCGGCCGCGCGATGTCACGTTGACACGGCGACGCGCCGCGATTCCGATAGATTCTGCGCGGGGCGCGTGCGCGCACGCTGGCAGGTCATCGCGGGCGACGCACGGACACGATATCCGGCGAATCACGGGTCGGCCCGCGGGGTCGCCTCGAAGACGCGTCGTGCAGACGGCGTGCGACGGGGCGGGTGCCGGCGGGGACGATGGCGCCGACGGGTGATCCACTGGCGCTTGCAATGGGGCGGACGGACGAGGGGGAGGCGACCGGGATGCGAGTGGGCGGATCGGTGCCGCGGGTCGGGCGGGGTGCGCGGCCAGGGGGTGCGGCCGGGTTCGGACTCCGCGCCCTGTGTCGCTCCGTCGCTCTACGCGCCTGGCTCGCATGGATGCTGCTCGCATCGCCGATCGGGATCGGGTCGGTCGACGCCGCCCGCGCCGACACGGTGCCGCGTCATGCGGAGAGCGACGGTCCGGCGGCGTACGACGGCTCGGACGCCTCCGACGAGGCCGACGTCGTCGCGGAGGCGGAGGAGGTCGAGGCGGAGGAGCCCGATCCGCTCTTCGACGCCGCCTTCGACGACGAGCTCGACGCCGCGCCGAAGGCCTACCCCGATCCCGCCGAGTCGACGAATCGAGGCGTGTTCGCCTTCAACCGTCAGGTCGACCGATGGATCCTCGATCCGGTCACGGAGGCCTATCAATGGGCCGTCCCGAAGCCCGCGCGCAACGCGATCTCGCGCTTCTTCCTGAATCTCGGATCGACGAAGACGCTCGTGAACGACTGCCTGCAGCTCGAGTGGAAGGATGCGGGAATCACCGCCACCCGACTCGTCGTCAATACGACCGTCGGGCTCGCGGGCCTCTTCGACGTCGCCGAGATGCTCGGGATGCCGGGACACGAATCCGACTTCGGGCAGACCCTGGCCCTCGCCGGAACGCCGAGCGGCCCCTACCTGATCCTGCCCGTGCTCGGGCCGTCGGATCTGCGTGACGGGTTCGGGGTGCTCATCGACGGCTTCTTCCAGCCGACCTACTACATCCTGGGACCGATGAACGTGACGCTCGGGCCCGTCATCATGCAGAGCCCGGGCGCGATCCTGATCTACGGGGGGTCTTCGGGGCTGACCCTGCGCGATCGCAACTTCGCGAAGCTGAAGGACCTCGAGAGCAGCAGCGTCGACTTCTACGCCGCGTTGCGAAGCGGCTTCTACCAGGACCGGGTCGCGCAGATCTGGGGACGACGCCCCGGTCATCGGACCGACCAGGAGCCGGGCCAGGGCGGAGAGGCAGGGGGCGCGGAGCGCGACGCCGGGAGCGCGCGGGACGAAGCCGTCCACCTGCCTTGAGGGCGGCCTGCTCCGCGGCTCGGGGCTCGTCCGCTTCCGCGATCGGGTTCCGCGCGACGCGCTACCCGTCGCTGCGACCCTTGCTCTTCAGCTCGGCGATCTTGGTCTCGACCGAGTCGCAGAGCTGATCGAATCCGTCGCGCTTGAGCGCGGAGGCGTACTCCGATCGCCGCAGCGTGAGCTCGCTGACCTTGCCGTTGAGATAGACGTCGATGACGCGCCAGGCGCCGCCCTTCTCCTGCATCACGCGGTAGTCGAGCTCGACGGGCTCGTCGTTGGGGACTTCGATGCGCGTGCGGACGAGGCGCGTGTCGTGGCCGGCGTCCTCGGTGCCGAGGGTGACGAACTTCTCGCCGGAGTAGCCCTTGAAGCGGCCGGCGTAGTTGGCGGTCGTGAAGCGCGTGAAGGTCTCGATCCAGCGCTGCTTGTCCTCGGGCGAGAGGGTCGACCAGTGGCGGCCGACGGTCTTGCTCGCCATGAAGTCCAGATCGAAGGTCCGGCCCATCAGCGGTCCGAGCTTCTCGACGCGGCCCTCGAAGCCGAGCGTCTTCGCCTCCTTCATGATCTCGAGCAGCCCCGCATGGAACCGCTCGATCATCGGGACGGGCGAGCTCGCTTCGGCCGGGGCCGCCGGCGCGATCGCCGCGTTCGCGCCGTTCGCCGGATCGGCCGTCGCGGCCCGCGGCGATCCGACGAGCCCGGCGAGGGCCCAGGCGAGCAGGACGAACGGGAGGACGGGCGAGCGCTTTCGGAGCAATGAAGGCATCGGGATCCTCTGGCTGGGACGCAGCGCGCGGACGGTGGCGTTTCGGTCCGCCCGGCCGCTACCCCCGGTTGTGGACGCGTGCCCGACGGGGATCGGACCGTTCCGTCCGTGCACCCTTCGGCGTTTTCTCTGAGGCTCGAAAGCGGGAAGTCGTTTCGAGACCCTCGGTCCGGGGGGCGATCGCAAGCGTGTCGCAGGCGTCCGGACGTGTCGACCCACCTGCCACCCATTGTGGCGCCCTTTACCCGAGGCAGCGATCTCGCGCCGAGGAGGCCATCGCCTGCGGGTACGCCCGGCTACGTTCCCGCTCGAACAGGGCCCCGCATCCGCGGGCGGGCGCCGTGCAGATCCGAAAAAAATGAGAGAACGCCCTCGCGAGCGGGATGAACGCGCGGCATGGGCATGGGTGCATGGGGGACAGGCATGGACGAAGAAGGAAGCACGACGTCGGCCGCGGCCCGCGCGCTCGCTTGGCTCGATCGCCGGATCGAGGATCGAATCGAGGAGCTCACGGCGCTGGCCCGGATTCCGAGCGTGTCGGCACCGGGGTTTCCCGAGGCCGAGGTCGAGCGCAGCGCGGAGGCCGTGGCGGCGCTTCTCGCGGCCTCGGGCTTCGAACGGATCGAGCGGCTGACGCTGCCGGACGCGCATCCCTACGTCGTCGGCGAGTGGCTCGGTGCCGGTCCCGGCGCACCGACGCTGCTTCTCTACGCCCACCACGACGTCCAGCCGCCCGGTCGGCCGAGCCACTGGCGCAGCCCGGCCTTCGAGCCGAAACGCGTCTGCGCCGAGGGAGAGGCCGGTCGCCTGTACGGTCGTGGCGTCGTCGACGACAAGGCCGGCATCGTCGTCTTCGCGGGAGCGCTGCGCGCCTGGCTCGAGAGCGGTGGACGGCCGCCGGTCAACTTGAAGATCGTCGTCGAAGGCGAGGAGGAGATCGGCTCGATCCATCTCGGCGAGTTCCTGCGTCGGCATCGCGAGCGGCTCGCGGCGGACGTGATCGTCCTGTCGGATACCGCGAACCTGGCGACGGGCCTGCCCTCGATCACCACGAGCCTGCGCGGCATCCTGAACGTCGACGTGTTCGTGCGGGCGCTCGACCATCCCGTGCACAGCGGGATGTGGGGCGGGCCGGTACCCGACGCGACGAGCGCTCTCGCGCGGATCGTCGGTCGCCTCTTCGATGCGAACGGCGCGGTCGCGATCCCGGACTTCGAGGTCGACTGCCGCGGGCTCGACGCGGCGCGGCGCGCCCGGCTCGCCGCGCTGCCCTTCGACGAGCCCGGATTCCGCGCCGACGTCGGCATGGTCGACTCGGCGCGCCTCATCGGAGGAGGGCGTAGCGAGGTCTACGAACGCCTCTGGCATCGCCCGGCGCTGACCCTGATCGGCCTCGAAGGCGTCCCGCTGGCCCAGGCGGCGAATCAGCTCGTCGCGGAGGCCGCCGCCCGGGTCAGTGTCCGACTCGCGCCCGGCCAGGATCCCGAGGCGATGAAGGCGCGCGTGGTCGCCTTCCTGGAGGCGGATCCGCCCTGGGGCGTCGAGGTCCGGGTCGAGCCGCGGGAAGGGGCCGCGGGCTGGTCGGTCGATCCGGACGGGCCTGCCTTCGCGGCGGCCGGTCGGGCGCTGGCGGCGGGCTATGGCCGCGATCCGGTCTTCATCGGATGCGGCGGCTCGATTCCCTTCGTCGCGCCCTTCGTCGAGGTCCTCGGCGGCGCACCGGCCCTGCTGCTCGGACTCGAGGATCCGATCTGCAACGCCCATGGCGAGAACGAGAGCCTCGATCTCGCCGACTTCCGGCGCGCCCTGCGATCGGCCGTGCTGGTCCTGGCCGAGCTCGGTGCGTTGCCGCCCGATGCGCTGCGGTCGTGAGGCGCGACCGGCCTCGCCCGCCTGATCCTCCAATCAATCATGAAGGAGAACGGGCCTCGCGCTAAGGTCCGCCCGCCGAGGCCGTTTCGGGCCCGGCGCGCCCTGCGCGAGAGCGGCCGGTCCCGCCCGCCGCGACCGCGCACCTCGACCGACGCCTGGAGGGATGCATGACCGCGATCGAAACGACGCCGGAGCTCGTTCGAAAATCGTACGCCCGGACCCAGGAGAACCTCGCGATCGTCCGCAAGCGCCTGGGTCGTCCGCTCACCTTCGCGGAGAAGATCCTCCTCGGTCATCTCGACGATCCGACGGGACAGGAGCTCGCGCCGGGCGAGTCGTACCTCCAGCTGCGACCGGACCGGGTCGCGATGCAGGACGCCACCGCGCAGATGGCGATGCTGCAGTTCATGCAGGCCGGTCGCGACGAGACCGCCGTCCCCTCGACCGTCCACTGCGATCATCTCATCGAGGCGCGCAAGGGCGCCGCCGCCGACATGGCGACGGCGCGCACGACCAACGCCGAGGTCTACAACTTCCTGCGCACCTGCGCGGCGCGCTATGGCATCGGCTTCTGGGGACCCGGCGCCGGCATCATCCATCAAGTGGTGCTCGAGAAGTACGCCTTCCCGGGCGGCATGATGATCGGGACGGATTCGCATACGCCGAACGCCGGGGGCCTCGGCATGTTCGCGGCGGGCGTCGGAGGCGCCGACGCGGTCGACGTGATGGCGGGCTTTGCGTGGGAGGTCCTCTACCCGCACGTGATCGGTGTCCACCTGACGGGGAAGCTCTCCGGCTGGGCGTCGCCGAAGGACGTGATCCTGAAGGTCTGCGAGCTGCTGACGGTGAAGGGCGGTACGAACCGCATCGTCGAGTATTTCGGCGAGGGCGTCGCCTCGCTCTCCGCGACCGGCAAGGGCACGATCACGAACATGGGCGCCGAGCTCGGTGCGACGACGTCGATGTTCCCCTACGACGAGCGCATGGCGATCTACCTGAAGGCGACCGAACGCGGCGAGCTCGCGGATCTGGCGAACGCGCACCGCGAGCTCCTGACGCCCGATCCCGACGTGCTCGCGAATCCGGACGGCTACTTCCAGGAGATCATCGAGATCGATCTCTCGAAGCTCGAGCCCCACATCGTCGGTCCGCACACGCCCGATCTCGCGCGACCGGTCTCGCGGATGGCCGAGGACGCGAAGGCGAACGGCTACCCGCTGAACCTCTCGTCGTGTCTGATCGGCAGCTGTACGAACTCCTCATACGAGGATTTCTCGCGCGCGGCCGACGTCGCCCGTCAGGCAGCGAAGCGGGGGGCGAAGATCAAGACCCAGCTCTGGTGCACGCCGGGCTCCGAGCAAGTCGACGAGACGGTCTCGCGCGACGGGCAGAAGGAGGCGCTCGAGGCGATCGGGGCGACCGTGCTCGCGAACGCCTGCGGGCCCTGCATCGGGCAGTGGAAGCGCGACGACATCCAGGCGGGCGAAGCGAACTCGATCCTCTCGTCGTTCAATCGCAACTTTCCGAAGCGCAACGACGGAAACGCCGCGACGCTCTCCTTCATTGGCAGCCCCGAAATCTGCGTTGCCTACGCCCTCGCGGGGCGTCTCGACTTCGATCCGCAGACGGACGAGATCGAGGCCGGCGACGGGACGCGCTTCAAGCTCGCGCCCCCCGGTCCCGCGCCCGAGATCCCGTCGAAGGGCTTCGTCATCAGCTATGCGGGCTACGAGGCGCCGCCGGCGAAGGAAAAGCGCGCGTCGGTCGCGGTCGAGGTCAAGCCCGGGAGCGATCGGCTGCAGCTGCTCGAGCCCTTCGCGGCCTGGGACGGCCGGGACTTCCTGAAGTGCCCGATCCTGCTCAAGGCCAAGGGCAAGTGCACGACGGACCACATCTCGATGGCGGGCCCCTGGCTCAAGTACCGCGGCCACCTCGACAACATCTCGGACAACATGTTCATCGGCGCGATCAACGCCTACACGGGCGAGGCGGGGACCGGCCTCAACCAGGAGACCGGCGAGAAGGGCGTCTCCTTCCCGAAGATCGCCCGCGACTACAAGGCGAAGGGACTTCGCTGGATCGTCGTCGGCGACGAGAACTACGGCGAGGGGTCTTCGCGCGAGCACGCGGCGATGGAGCCGCGCCATCTCGGAGGCGCGGCGGTGATCGTGCGGAGCTTCGCGCGCATCCACCAGTCGAACCTGAAGAAGCAGGGCATCCTGCCGCTCACGTTCGTGAACCCGGCCGACTACGACAAGATCCGCGAGACGGATCGCCTCTCGCTCGTCGGTCTCGACGAGCTCGCCCCGGACAAGCGCGTCCAGGCGATCCTCCACCACGAGGACGGGAGCGAGGAGCGCTTCGAGCTCGCCCATACGCTCAATGAAGAGCAGATCGCCTGGTTCAAGGCGGGCTCGGCGTTGAACCTGCTGCGGGATCAGGCGAAGAAGCGCTGAGCGCGATGCGGGATCAGGCTTCGGGCGGGACCAGCGGGCCTCGCTGGCCGATCCAGAGCGTCCGCAGCCAGCGCCGGCCGGCCGGAAGCGCGAGCGGGACGACGACGACGACGAGCGCGAGCGCGGCCGCGGCCGCGATCCGATGCGCCTCGAGCCCGATCATGGCGTCGCCGAAGAACGCGTAGGTCGACGCGCGGACCAGCCCGCCCGCCAGCGCGGCCGGGACGAAGCTCGCGATCGGCATGGGCGTCAGTCCCGCCGAGGCCTGCAGCGGCGAGAGCGGGACGAGCGGGTAGCTCGACGCGAGGGCCAACGCGACGGCGCCGCGGCGATCCGCGGCGAGGTCGAAGAGCGGTCGGGCCCGTTCTCCCAATCGACGCTCCAGGGCGTCCCGTCCCGCATAACGGGCCAGCAGGAAGAGGCCGAGGCCGGAGAGCATGAGGCCGGCCCCGCCGACGAGCGTGCCGATCGTCGTTCCGAAGCACAGACCCGCCGCGACCAGCACGATCTGCGACGGCAGCCAGAGCAATGCGCGCCCGGCGACGACCAGCACGAAGAGCAGCGGCGCGATCGGGCCCATGCCGGCGGCCAGCCGGCGGATCGAGTCGATCTCGATCTCGAGGTCGAGTCCGAGTCGGCCACGCAACAGCGTCCCGACTCCGAAGAGCCCGACCAGGAGGACGGCGACGAACGCGAGCCGCCGAAGCAACGAGGACATGGGGCCGGAGGATATCCCGTTTTCCTTCGTCAGGGGCTCCCGGTCCCGAGGGTTCGGTACCGTCCGCGCGTGTCCATCCAGACGCTCCTGATCCTGAATCCCGCGAGTGGCGGGGGAGCCACCGGCCGCGCCGCCGATGCGCTGGTGGCGCGGGCCGAGGCTGCCTGCGGTCCGCTCGACGTCGTGACGACCGTCGCGCCGGGGGACGCGATCGCGCTCGCGCGCCGCGCCGCGGAGCGCGGCGTGGCCCGGGTGCTGGTCGCCGGGGGGGATGGCACGACGGGCGAGGTCGTCACGGGGCTGATCGCGGGGGCGCGCTGCGCGACGGCGCGTCCCTGTCTAGGGCTGTTGCCGGTCGGCTCGGGCTGCGATCTCGCGCGAACCCTCGGGCTGCCGCGCCGTCTCGAGGAAGCGCTCGAGATCGTCGCGGGGGGCAACGTCCGGGAGCTGGACGTCGGGCGGGTCGAGCTCGGCGATGGGCAGGGCGAGCGCATCGTGCGCTGCTTCGCGAACGAGGTCAGCGCCGGCCTGTCCGGCGATACCGTGCGCCTCGCGCCCGAGCTGTCGGCGCGAGTGGGGCCGCGGCTCGGCTTCCTCGCGGGCGCGCTGGCGGCGGTCGCGTCGCACGTGCCCTTCGACGCGTCGATCGACATCGACGGCGACCGCATCCACGACGGGCCCGTTTCGCTCCTGGCGATCGCCAACGGATGTTATTTCGGAGCGGGCATGCAGGTCGCGCCCGATGCGGCGATCGACGACGGTTGGCTCGAGGTCGTGCTCGCGCGCGGGCTCTCGCGGCGCGCGATCGTCACGCATCTGCCCGCCTTCTACCTCGGTCGCCACGGCCGGCATCCGCAGGTCAGCTTCCACGCCGCGCGGCGGGTCGAGGTCGTTCCGAAATCCGGTTCCGCCGCGGTCGAGGTCGATGGGGATGGCGGCTTCGCGCTCCCGCTCGTCGCCGAGTGCCTGCCGGGCGCGCTGCGCTTCTTCGCGCGCGAGGTCACGGTCCCCGTGACGCGAAGCCGCTCGCTTCCGATCACCCCCCTCGTCGGTCGGCCCATCGCCGTCCGGAGGAGCGGGCCTTGAGCGCGGGCGCGTCCGGCGGCTCGCTCTTCGATCGGATCCGTCGCAGCGCCGCGGCGGTGACGCGCCGCGCGCGTCAGGTCCGGATCGACGACGCGGCGCTCGCGGGCCTCGCGCGCAGCCTCGCCGAGCGCGCTACCCCGGACGAAGACCTCGATCCGATGCACGGCGCCGCGGGCGATCCCGAGCGCCTGCTCGCCTTCACCATCGCGCTCGACGCGATCAACTTCGGATCGGGCTGGTTCCCGGTCCTGAAGAAGCGCGGCCGTCTCTCCGGCTACCGCTCGATCGCCACCGCGTGTCGCGAATCGCTCGAGGCGGGCGATCCGTGGTCGGGGGCATGGCTGCGCGCGGCGACGCCGGCCTCGATGGCGACGCTCCTCGGGCAGAGCGGCGGCGGAACCGAGGTCGCGGAGCTGATGGGGCTCTACGCGAAGGCGTGGCAGGAGCTCGGCGAATGGCTCGCCGCCCGACATGGCGATCGCTTCGATCGTCTGGTCGAAGCGGCCGGCGGGTCGGCCGAGCGCTTCGTCGGTTCATTCGCCGAGCTCCCGCTCTACCGCGACGTCGCGACCTACGACGATCTCGAGGTGCCCTTCTACAAGCGCGCCCAGATCACGGCGGCCGATCTCGCGCGCGTCTTCCAGGGCGAGGGCTGGGGGCGCTTCGACGGTCTCGATCGGCTGACGCTCTTCGCCGACAACCTCGTGCCCCACGTCCTGCGCTGCCACGGCGTCCTCGTCCTCGCTCCCGAGCTCGCGGCTCGCATCGATCGCGAGGAGCTCCTCGTCTGGGGCTCGCACGCGGAGGTCGAGATTCGCGCGGTCGCGGTCGAGGCCGTCGAGCGGCTGGTCGCGCGGATGGCGGCGCTGGGACGGCCGACGACCGCGCAGGCGCTCGATGCCCGGCTTTGGAACGCGGGACAGGATCCCGAGATCAAGGCGAGGCCGCGCCATCGGACGCGCTGCACCTACTACTGACGGGCCCGATGGCGACGGGACCGGGACCACTGATCGGTCCGGCGACCGCGCCCCGCTCCCTCGGACGGCGGAGTCGATTCCCCGATGAAGATCTTCGACGGCAACTTCTGGATCCTGGTCGCGCTGCTCGCGGTGCTCGCCCTCGTCGCGTTCGTGCGCGGCGGGCAGCCGCTCGTCCTCGAGGCGGTGGGCGGCGGGACGCGTCAGTTCCTGCGCTTCGTGCTGGTGCTCTACGTGTCGTTCCTGTTGGCGGGGCTCCTCGAGAGCCTGCTGCCGCGCACGTGGGTCTCGCAGGCGCTCGGCGAGAACGCGGGCTGGCGGGGGCTCGTGCTCGCGAGCGCGGTCGGCGTCGTGACGCCGGCGGGGCCCTTCGTGTCGATGCCGCTCGCGGCGGGGATGCTGCGCTCGGGGGCCGCGCCGGCCTCCGTCGTCGCCTTCGTCGCAGCATGGGGCCTGCTCGCGATCCACCGCCTCATCGCCTGGGAGATCCCGATGCTCGGGCTCCGCTTCGCGCTCACGCGCTGGGCGCTTTCGCTCGTCGCGCCGGTCCTGCTCGGCTGGCTGGCGCGGCTGTACTTTCGCGGCGCGGCTTGATCGACCGCGCTTCCGGTTCGCGGTTCCCCGCCCCGCCCCGTCCGTGGATCAGCGCCTCGAGCGCGAGGCGGATCTCTTCGACGAGCGGTGCCGGCAGCCCGTGGTCGGCGAGCGCCGCCTGCACGTCGGCGCTTCGAAGCGATGGTCGGGCTTCGCCGCTTCCGCTCCCGCGCTCGGCCTCGGCCATCGCCGCGACGGCCAGCCAGATGCAGCGCTCGCTCAGGTGGGCGATGGCGGGGCGCAGACGTGTCTCGAGGAGCGCGCGCGCGTCGTCGGCGGAACGGGCCGACGCCGAGGCGTCACGGGGAAAGGCCTCGGTCCCGGGCAGGGCAGCGAGCTGCGTCTGGACGAAGCGCGCCGCGCGCAGCTGCGTCTCGACGAATCGCCACAGCGCCTTCGCGTCGGGCGGGAGGACGCCGTGGTCGCGCGCGGCGGATTCCGCCGCGCGCCGGGCCGCCCGATGGACCCGCTCCTCTTGAGCCGGGTCTTCGATCGCGCGTCCGAGCGTGCGCTTGGCGCGTGCGACGTCCGGCATGAGGGAGAGCCGCTCGTCGAGCTTCGCGAGCAGCGCGGGAAGCGGAAGGGCCGTCGCGACGTCGGGCAGGCCATGACGGCGGCGCATTGCGCCGAGCGTGCCGCTGCGTTCGGCTTCGACGAGCCAGGCGTCGAGCTCGCGCGCGAGCTCCGCGCGATCGGCGGGGAGCCAGGGGGCCTTGCGGTCCCGGGTGAAGGGGCCGATCAGGCGCGTGGGCGCGAGGCGCGACCGCCAGTGCGGTGCCTCGAGGCCGTCCGTCACGACGGCGTCCGCCCGCGCGTCGGCGAGGCGGTCGGGGACGCGGTCGTTGCTCGCGATGGCTTCGATGCGGGCCGACGGGAAAAGACGGCGCGCGACGCGTTCGAGATGGCCCCCGCGATGGACGGCGATGCGGACCGCAGGCCGGTCGAGATCCGTCGGGCCGCGGAGCGTCGAGTCGGCGGACACGAGCGCGACGGCTCCGGTCGACACCAGGGGAAGGGCGAAGCGGCCTGCGACCGACCGATCGGGACGGATCGTGATGCCGGAGAGCGCGAGATCGAAGCGCGCGGCGGCGAGGTCCGCCGCGAGGCCCGGCCAATCGAAGCGGATCCACTCGATGCGTCGTCCGCTCGCCTCGGCGAAGGCCCGGGCGACGGCCACGGAGAATCCCTCGGGCTCGGGCGCCGATTCGGGCCATCGGCTGAACGGCGCGTAGTCGCCGCTCGTTGCGACACGCAACGTCCGCACTTCCGACGGGGACGAGGGCGAGGCCGGTCGGATCGCGGCCGAGTCGACGGCTTCGTGGGCGCGACACACGCACCCAAACGATGCGAGGGCCAACACACTCGCGAGCAGGCGCCTGATTCCGCGTCGGGCGACGCTGGTTGACCCCACGATCCACCTCTCCTACTGTTCGCGCCCACCGCGAAGACGGGCTCCCCCGAGCAGCGTCCTCCCTCCGGCTTCCGACCCCGAGACGCCGTCCGATCCTGGCCGACCCCCCGTGACCGCGTGCCGATGGCCGGCCGCGGGGCGACCGAGCCGAGACGCCCGACCCAACCCTGGAGATGCGTCATGCTGACACTCGACGAGATCGAATCCGGACTGTTCGTGACGCACAAGAATACCGGCCTGCGCTACAGCGTGGTCGAGGCCGAGGACGACGAGGTACTGCTCTCGCCCGAGCAGGACGGGCTGCAGGATTTGACCGTCCCGCTCGAGCTCTTCCGCAGCGAGTTCGTCGCGACGGATCGCTTCCGCGCGCCCGGCGCGCGGCGCGGTGGCGGCCGAGGCCGGCGACGACCGTCGGGCCCCGGCGCGGGTCAGGCGGCCTCGGTCCCGGTCGGTCCGAAGTCGCGCGGCAAGATCAAGAAGATGGTGCGCGATCGGGGCTTCGGATTCATTCGCGGCGACGACGGCAAGGAGGTCTTCTTCCACCGCTCGGGCCTGAACGCTGGCGAATACGACGTCCTCAACGAGGGCGATACCGTCGAGTACGTCGTCCAGGAGGGGCCGCGGGGCGCGCGTGCGGAGCACGTCCGCCATGCGGCCGCCGACGGCCACGCCGCCTGAGGCGAGGAATCGAACGAACGGTCCGAGTCGCATGCCCCAGGTCGTCCAACCGAGCGTCGTCGACGATCCCGATCGGCTCACTCCGGCCTGGCTGACGGCCGTGCTCGTCGCCGCTGGCCACGACGTCCGCGTGCGCGGACTCCGTCACCGTCCGGTGGGGACCGGACAGATGGCCCACAGCGAGCGCATCGAGCTCGACTATCACGCCCCGATTCCACCCGACGCCCCCCGTACCCTGATCGGCAAGTTCCCCGCCGCGAGCCCCGAGAGTCGCGCGTCCGGCGCGCTCGGCGCCTACCGCGCCGAGACCCGCTTCTATACGGAGCTCGCCGCGCGTCTTCGCATCCGGACGCCGCGCTGCCTCTACGGCGCCCTCTCGGACGACGAGAAGACCTTCACGCTGTTGCTCGAGGACATGGCGCCCGCGGTGCAGGGCGATCAGCTCGCCGGCGCGAGCGACGACCGGCTCGAGGCCGCCGTCCGCAACCTCGCCGGCCTGCATGCCCCGCTCTGGAACGCGCCGGAGCTCGACCGGCTCGCGTGGCTGACGGGCGGCGCCGGCGAGGCGTTCGCGCGTTACGTCGAGCTCGCGACTCCCCCATTCGTCGAACGCTATGCGGATCGCCTGGCGGCCGCGGACCGCGACGTCCTCGAGCGCTTCGCCGCCCGGGCGCGCCGCTGGGTCGAGCGTCGTCCCGCGGATCGGACGCTGGTGCATGGCGACTACCGGCTCGACAACCTGCTCTTCCGCGATGCGCCGCCGGGCTGCAGCGTGACCGCGGTCGACTGGCAGACACTCTCGGTCGGATGCGGCGGGCAGGATCTCGCCTATCTGCTGGGCAACGGCTGCGAGCCGGAGCAGCGTCGGGCGAGCGAGTCGCGGATGCTCGACGCCTATCGTGAGGCGCTCGGCGCGCTCGGCGTCGAGCGCAACGCCGAAGCGGTTCTCGCCGACTACGTCTACGGCACGTTCCAGGGGCCGGTCGTCACCGTCCTCGGCGCCCTCGCGGTCGGCCGGACCGAGCGCGGCGACGCGATGTTCATGGCGATGGCGCGCCGATCGGCCGCCCAGATCCGTGATCTCGACGCCCTCGCGCTGCTCGACTGAAGCGCGCGTCCGCCACCGATCCGCCCCGGGAAGGACCCGCATGTCGACGCAGGAGATCATCGGCCCCGCCTCGAGCTACTACGTCTCCCAGCGGCTCAAGCTCCATTTCGTCGACTGGGGCAACGAAGACAAGCCCCCGCTGCTGCTGATCCATGGCGGCAAGGACCACGCGCGCAGCTGGGATTGGGTCGCGCGCGCGCTGCGTCGCGACTTCCACGTCATCGTGCCCGACCTGCGCGGTCACGGCGACTCGGCCTGGGCGCAGGGCGCGACCTACACGCTGCCCGAGTACGTGCTCGACGTCGCGCAGCTGATCGAGGTCCTCGAGCTCGCGCCCGTGTCGATCATCGGCCACTCGATGGGGGCGGCCGTCTCCCTCTACTACACGGGCGTCTACCCGGAGAAGGTCCGACGGCTCGTGGCGATCGAGGGCATGGGCGCTCCGCCGGAGCTGCGCGTGCTGAACGAGCATCGCGGGCTCTGGGAGATGACGACCGCCTGGATCGACGCCGTCCGCAGCGGTGCCCGCCGTCAGCCCCGACGGTATGCGACGATCGACGAAGCGGCGGCGCGGATGCGGGCCGAGAACCCGAATCTCTCGGCCGAGCAGGCGCGTCATCTGACGATCCATGGCGTCGCGCGCAACGAGGACGGGACGTTCAGCTGGAAGTTCGACAACGCGACCCGTCCGCTCTTCCCCCAGCGCTCGGCGCCCGGGGCGCTCGAGCGGCTGTGGCAGCGCATCACGTGCCCGACGCTGCTGGTCCATGGCAGCGACAGCTGGCACGGCGATCCCGCGAAGGACGGCCGCGCCGCCCACGTCCGCGCCGCCCGGGTCGTCGAGATCGCCGGCGCGGGTCACTGGGTCCACCACGATCGGCTCGAGGCGTTCCTGGCGGCGGTCGCGTCCTTCCTCGCGGAGGGTTGAGGTCGGCGACGCCTTCGCGACGAAGAGGGCCGCGAGGCAGGCGAGGGGAGGCTCGAGCGGGCTCGAGCGAATCAGGGGAAGTAGACGAAGATCAGCTCGCCCGCGCAGACCGGCCGCTTCGCGCCTTCGACCTCGAATCGAACCGCCAGCGAGACCCACATGCCCCCGCCCGGCACGCTGCGCACGCCGGCGATCGTCGCGCCGAGCCGCAGCTTCGCCCCGGAGCGCACCGGCTCGCGCAGCCGCAGCTTCTCGATTCCGAAGTTGATGATGCGCGAGCAGTTCGCGACCTGGACGAGCTCGGGCAGCAGCGCCGGCGCGAGGGCGACGGTCAGGAACCCGTGGGCCACGGTCCCGCCGAAGGGCGACTCGCGCAGCGCCCGCTCCCGATCGACGTGGATCCATTGGTGGTCGCCTGTCGCATCGGCGAAGGCGTCGATCCGCGCCTGGTCGATCGCGTGCCAATCCGTGTGGCCGAGGTCGCGGCCCGCGTAGTCGGGGAGCGAGGCGACGTCGGGAATGATCAGCGGTGTCGCCATCGTCGGCTCTTCCCTTTGTTCCTGCGCCCCCGCGCGCCCCGCCCTCCGCGCCGAACCCCGAAGCCGATTCGCATCGGCGGGCACGAGACGGCCGCGGCGTATACTGCCCAGACCCGGAGCCCGTCGCAACGAAGCGGATCGCGCGGCGATGGGCGGGCGCGCGGCGTCGATGCGCGGAGGGGCGGCGATGGGCCAGGCCGACCGGGACGAGGCGACGGGAAGGGCGACGGGAGCAGAGGCGACGCGCGCGTCGACGGGGCGCGTGCCGGCATGGCGTGCGTGGGGGATCGTCCTCGTCGCCGCGCTCGGCGCGGGTCATGCGATCAGCGGCCGCCATCTCGACCACGCCGTCATCGGTCTCGACGCGTCGGCGTTCCCGGCCGGCGAATGGCTGCAGCGGACTCTCGCCCCGAGCGCGGAGAACGCCGTCGGCGGCCTGGTCGCGGCGCTCGTCTCGTTGATCGCGATCGCCATCGGCGGCGGCCTGCTCTTCGTCGGGCTGCGGCGCTTCGTCGGGCTGCGGCTCTTCGTCGGGCTGCGGCGCTGGTCGGGCGCCGGAGACCACGCGGGCCTGGCGGATTCGGCCGCGCCGCGTCCGCGCCGCGCGTTTCTGGCGGGAATCGCCGCGGGCGTCGCGGCCCTCGCCGCGGGCACGATCGGCATGCTCGCGCATGCGCTCTTCGGCGTCGGACGATCCGGCGGTGGCTGGTGGGCCATCCACCGGCAGGTCGACTCGAACGAGGGCGTCGTGAAGACCCATCCGCGCTGGGAGGAGGCCTGGCACGACGCGCGGGTCCGGGCCTGGAATCGTCTCGGCCGAACCGATTGGCGCGTTTCCGACACCGTCCTCGGCGCCGGCCGACTGCGCGGCGACGATGCGTGGAAGATCGTCAAGGCCGCCTACGAGCGCGGCGTCAACTACGTCGACACGGCGCCCGACTACTCGACCGCGGGCAGCGAGCGCGCCGTCGGCCGCGCGCTGCGCGAGATTCCGCGCGACCGGATCTTCCTCGCGACGAAGTTCTGCACGCCGATCGGCCATCTGCCCGCCGGCACGCCCGTCGGGCGCTACATGGAGGCCGTCGAGCGGAGTCTCGAACGTCTCGGAACCGACTACGTCGACCTCGTCCACGTCCACTCCTGCGACGAGGTCGAACGCCTGATGGATCCGAACGTCCATGAGGCCTTCGATCGCCTGAAGCGACAGGGCAAGGTCCGCTTCCTCGGGGTCTCGACCCATACGCCCCGCCTCGAGGAGGTGGCGAGCCGGGCGATCGACTCGGGCCGCTTCGACGTCATGATGCTCGCCTATCATCACGGCATCTGGCCGGCCCTCCCCGCGATCATCGATCGTGCCCACGACGAGCAGGACATGGGCATCGTCGCCATGAAGACGTTGAAGGGCGCGAAGCACCGCAACCTCTCCGACTTCCACGACGTCGACAGCTATGCGCAGGCCGCGCTGAAGTGGGTCCACGAGAATCCCAACGTATCGTGCGCTGTCATCTCGTTCTTCGAGATGCAGCACGTCGACGAGTACCTCCATGCTTCGGGCGGTCGCCTCGCCCGCTCGGATCACGAGGTGTTGCGTCGCTACGATCGCGCGATCGTCGGCTCGTACTGCGCGCCCCATTGCGGCGCGTGTCTGCCGGCCTGTCCCGAAGGCGTTCCGATTCATGACGTGCTGCGACACCGGATGTACTTCGAGGACTACCGGGCCGAGCGCGACGCGATCGAGCGCTATGCGCGGCTGCCAGTCGACGCGTCGGCGTGTCTCGGCTGCGCGGGGCCGTGTCTCGGAAGCTGTCCGATCGGGATCGCGATCCCGGAGCGGACTCGGGGCGCACATGCCCTGCTCTCGCTCGACGCTTGAGGTCCGCTCGGCCGGTCGACGGGAGGAGAAGGGGGCCCAGAGATCGGACGTCCGGCAGCTCAGGCCTCCGCGAGCTCGCTCATGCGACGGGCGAGCTCGAAGTCGAGCTCCGTGATGCCCTTCGCGTCGTGTGTCACCAGGTCGACGACGACGTTCGCGTAGACGTTCGACCACTCCGGATGGTGGTCGAGCTTCTCCGCATGCAGCGCGGACGCGCTCATGAAGGCGAAGGCGCGGGCGAAGTCGGGGAAGCGGAACGCGCGGTGGAGCTTGCCGTCCGCCAGCGACCAGCCGGGCAGCGCCGACAGGCGGGATTCGATCTCGGGCGGCGAGAGCGCCTTCGGCCGCGCCATCGCCGTCACGCCCCGTCCTGGTAGATCGCGCGGACGAAGGCGTCGTAGAGCGCGCTCCGGATCTGCGCGCGCGTCGCGCGACCGTAGACCTCGCGGAAGGCCTTGAGCGGGATGATGCCCTTGGCCATCGAGCGATGTCCGCCGCCGACGCCGAGGCCTTCGACCACGGCGCGTACGACCTCGCCCGCCGCGCGGACGTAGCCGACGTTGCGGACCGAGAAGACGATGTCGCGGCCGACCCGGCCGACGGCGATCGCCCACTCGGCGCCCTGCGCCTGCAGCGCCATGTCCGCGACCTGGGGGATGACGTCCTCGCGAACACGACCGAGCACGAGGATGTGGATGCCGTCGCGCACCTCCGCTCGGGCGAGCGCGCGGCCGAGCGCGCGCAGGCCCGGCAGCGGAAGCGCCGGACGCTCGATGCGCCGCAGGAGCGCGGGGCTGTGGGAGGCGTGCAGGAAGGCGAAGCTCTGCATGTCCCGGCGGCTCGTCTCGCGACCGAGGTACTGCGTATCGCTCTTGATGCCGTAGAGGAGCGCGGTCGCGAGCTTCGCGTTGATCTCGGTATTCGTCGCGCGCAGGTATTCGGTCACGATCGAGGAGGTCGCGCCGTAGCTCGTCCGGATGTCTCGGAGGGTCGCCTCGTAGCCGGTGCGTTCGGGATGGTGGTCGACGACGAGATCGATCGACAGCAGTCGCGCCGGCGGCGCGTCGCCGAAGACGTTGGGCTGGACGTCGACGAGCACGAGTCCGTCGAACTCGTTGATCTCGTCGGGCGCGACGACGCGTACGTCGATGCCGACCGCCTCGCAGAGCGCCTGGTTCTCGGGCCGCTGGACCTCGCCGAACGAGACGATCGGGGCGGTCGTCCGTTTGCGACCGAGCAGGGTCCGCAGGGCATAGGCGCTCGCGATGCCGTCGGGGTCGGGATCGGGTTGGAGCAGGATGGCGATCTTCTCGCGCTGGTCGAGGAGGCGTCGGATCTTGACCACGCGATGGAGGTTCGCGAGATGATCGAACTCCTCGTTGATGTCGTCGCGGATCAGGGTCTTCCAGCCGGTCCGCCGCAGCGACGCATGGTCGGGCAGATCCTCCTGGCTCAGCGTGTCGGAGAGGACGAGGATCGAGGCCTCTTCGTCGACCTTGCGGATCTCGCGCACCGCGAGCCGCGTCCACGGCCCGTCGTCGCTGACGAGGGCGTACTCCTCTTCCTTGGTCGGAACGAGCTTCGCGATCGCGCCCTCGTCGAGGCCGCCCTGAAGGATGCGGAATCCCGGCGGTCGCGAGCGGCTCTCCCCCTCGCGCGGGACCCACGTCAGCTCTTCCGACAGGTCGGCTCCGATTCGACTCCAGAGGCGCGCGGCCTCGGCTCCGTCGCAGATGATGATTCGGCGTCCCACCCGTATCCTCGGCCCCGCTGGCGGACGCCAAGTTACACCGCTCGGCCAGTCGACGCCGGAGTCTTCGGAATCTGGATCGCGAGAACGCGACAGGCTCGATCTCACGCGCGCGATCCTGCGGGAGGACGCGGGCAAGGCGGGTCGGGTACGGAGCGGGGGGAGGAAAGAAGATGAGACTGGTCAACTTCGAGGGGCGTCTCGGTCTCGACGTGGTCGGGCGCTTCGTCGATCTCGCGCAGGTCAGCGAGGGGCGGGTCTCGTCGGACCCGATGGCCGCCTTCGCCGCCTGGGACACCATCCGGCGACTAGCGTCCGAGCAGACCGTGGGGGATGCGGGGCGCCTGATCGTGCCGGAGCGGCTCGGCCCGCCGGTGCCGAGGCCCGCCCAGGTGTTCGCGATCGGTCTCAACTATCGCGATCACGCGGAGGAGGCGGGGCTCCCCATCCCCAGCGAGCCGCTCGTCTTCACGAAGTTCCCGAGCTGCATCGCGGGCCCGCAGGCCGAGGTCCCGCTGACCTCGGATCGAGTCGACTGGGAGGTCGAGCTCGTCGTCGTGATCGGGCGCGAGGCGCGCCACGTTCCGGCGTCGAAGGCGTGGGACTTCGTGGCGGGCTTCTGCGTCGGCCAGGACCTCTCCGACCGTGCACAGCAGTTCGCCGGCAAGCCGCCTCAGTTCAGCCTCGGCAAGTCCGCGCCGTCCTTCGGTCCGATCGGCCCGGCGCTCGTCTCGCTCGACGAGCTCCCGGATCGCGACGACGTACGGCTGCGCTGCCGCATCGACGGCGAACTCGTCCAGGACTCGTCGACGAAGCATCTGATCTTCCCGGTGCCGGAGCTGATCGCCCATCTCTCGCGCTGGTGCCCGCTCCTGCCCGGCGATCTCATCTTTACCGGAACGCCGGCCGGGGTCGGCTCCGTCCGCGATCCGCGGCGCTATCTCAAGGTAGGCGAGACGATCGAGAGCGAGATCGACGGGCTCGGCCGTCTCTCGAACCGCTGCGTCGCGGCACGCTAGGCAGCGTGGGGACGGACGTGCGACAGCGGATCTTCGTCGGGGACGTGCAGGGGTGTGCCGATGAGCTGGCGGCGCTCGTGGCGCGGGCCGAGGCGCGTTTCGGTAACGCGTTCGAGCTCTGGATCACCGGCGACGTCGTCAACCGCGGACCCGACAACCGACGCGCGCTCGAGCTCGTTCGGCGCTTCCTCGACGCCGGTCGTGGTCGCTACGTCCTCGGCAACCACGAGATCCATCTGCTGCTCGTCGCGTTCGGGCTGCGCGAGCTCTCGCCCAACGACACGATCGGCGACGTGCTCGGCGCTCCGGACGCGTCGGAGTGGGTCGATTGGTTGCGGGGTCGCTCCCTCGTCGAGCGGGGAGACCTCGCGGGACAGCCCTTCGCGATGGTCCATGCCGCGTCGCATCCCGACTGGACGCTCGAGCAGCTCTGCGCCGTCGGCGATGCGCTCGTGGCGCGACTCGGGGGCGACCCCGCCGCTGCGCGCGCGTTCCTCGCCGCCCGGCCCGAATCCGATCCCCTGCGCGATGCGCTCGGCCGACTCACACGCTGCCGCAGCGTCACGCCGTCGGGGGGTTGGTCGAGCGCCGAGCCGGTGCCGCCGGCGCGCCCCTGGCACATGGCCTGGCGCGAGGCCGGCCATGGCTTCGGACTCGTCTACGGCCATTGGGCGCGTCAGGGTCTCCATGTCGCACCGGGCCTCCGCGGCCTCGATACGGGCTGCGTGCACCACGGCCGGGGTCGCGACGGCTTCCTGACGGCGTGGCTTCCGAGGGGGGCGGGTCGCGCGTCGGCGGAAGCCGGTGGCCGCCGCTCGCCTGCGCCGGGCCCGTCCGGAGGATCGACCGGCGCGCCGGAGCGCACGGTTCCGGGCTCGCGACGGCCCTTCGACCTGCCCGACGAGGACTTCTGGCAGATCCCGGCCCGTCGCCGCTACTACGACCCGATTCCCGGTGTCGGCGACGAATGAACGTCGCTTCGCGAATGCGTGGACGTCGAGCCGATCCCGCCGCCAGACGGACGACACCCGGGTCGGGCATTTCCACGAGCCGATCCCGCCGGATCTGCCGATTGCTCCGCGCGCTCGTCCCGCCGATGGACCCTCAGGTCGCTCCTTCCCGTGCGAGGCCAACGCCGCTTGTCGAACGAAGCATCCCGCCAGACGACGTCCGTTCCCGGCGCGTCGTACGCGAGCGACGACGCGCGCTACCAGGCCTTGTTCCGGCAGGTGTCCTGCGGCGTCGTCGTGCTCGGCCCGGACGGCGTCATCTGTGCGGCGAATCCGGCCGCGCATCGTCTCCTCGGCCACGAGCCCGAACGTACCGGCGGCTCCCGCCTGCGCGACCTCTGTCATCCGGAGGACGCCGCGCGGGAGCACCTCGAGCTGGAGTCGGTCGCGACGGGCATGACGGCCCAGGCCGTCTGCCGCATGAAGCGCGTTGGCGACGACGCCTGGTTCTGGGCCGAGCTCTCGGCGATGCGACTGCCCGACGGATGCATCCAGGCGATCCTGCGTGACGTGACCAGCGAGCGGGAGGCGGCGAGCCGGATCCGCAACCTCGCGTACTTCGACGCGTTGACCGGGCTGCCCAATCGCGAGCTCTTCCGCGAGCAGATCGACAAGGCGATCGAACGCTGCCGGCGCGTCGACAAGCCGATGGCGCTGCTGTTCCTCGACATCGATCGATTCAAGACCGTCAACGACTCGCTCGGCCACTCGTCGGGTGACGTCCTCCTGACGGAGATCGCCGATCGACTGCGAGCGGCCGTGCGGGGCGGCGATTCGGTCGGGCGCCTGACCGGCACCGAGCCGCGTCGACCGACGAGCGGTGGCCTCTCCCGACTCGGCGGCGACGAGTTCACGGTCGTCGTGGCCGACCTCGAGCATCCGCAGGATGCCGCCCGGGTCGCGCGCCGCATCCTGCACGCGCTCTCGCGCCCCTTCCTGCTGGCCGGGCAGGAGATCTACGCGGGCTGCAGCATCGGCATCGCCGTCTGGCCCGAGGACGGGGCCAACAGCGAGCTGCTGCTGCGCTCCGCCGACATCGCCATGTACCACGCGAAGAGCCGCGGCGGGGGCGCCTACGCCTTCTTCAACGCCTCGATGAACGTCTCCTCGACGCGGCGCCTCGCCGTCGAGAGCCGTCTGCGCCGCGCGCTCGAGCGCGACGAGTTCCATCTCCACTACCAACCCATCCGCGACGCCCGGACCGGTCGCATCTCCGCGGTCGAGGCGCTCGTGCGCTGGCGCGACGAGTCGGGTCAGACGGTCTCTCCCGCCGAGTTCATTCCCATCGCCGAGGAGGCCGGGCTCATCGGCGAGATCGGCGCCTGGGTCCTGCACACCGCCTGCCGTCAGGGCCGCGCCTGGCAGGAGCAGGGCCATGCCCCGATCCGCATCTCCGTCAACGTCTCCGTCCACCAGCTGCGCCGGGCGGCCTTCGTCGACACCGTCGACCAGATCCTCTTCGAGACCAAACTCGATCCCCGCTTCCTCGAGCTCGAGATCACCGAGAGCTCGATGCTCGACGCGAATCCCAACATCGTCGCCGTCATCACCCGGTTGACCGAGATGGGCATCGGATTCGCGCTCGATGATTTCGGGACGGGCTACTCGTCGCTCTCCGCGCTGCAGCGATTCCCGATCGAGCGTCTCAAGATCGACAAATCCTTCGTCGCCGGCGTCGGCGGCCACGCCAACGACGAGGCGCTGGTCTCCGCCACGGTCGCCCTCGCGCGTGGGCTCTCGCTCGAGGTGGTCGCCGAGGGCGTCGAGACCGAGGAGCAGGCCCGCTTCCTGACGGCGCTCGGCTGTCGCGAGCTTCAGGGCTATCTGTTCAGCCGGCCGCTGCCTGCGCCGGACGTCGCGGACCTGTTGCCGCGGGAGACGAAGCCGGCGTCGTCGGTCGGGGGCGAGCGGCCGGACGATTGATCCGAGCGATGGCCGGGAAGGCGAGCGGGCGACGGAATGGGCAAAGCCGAGATCGGATCCAAGCCCGCCCCGCCCGGGGATCGCTCGCCCCTGCGCGTGACGGCGCTCGCTTCGGACGGAGCCGGCGTGGCGCGTCTGCCCGACGGCCGGGTCGTCTTCGTCGAGTCCGCGGCGCCGGGCGATCTCGTCGTGCCGGGTCCGATCCTTCGACGGCGCGGCGCGTTGCGGACCTCGATCGAGCGACTCGTCGAGCCGGGGGGCGATCGGGTCGAGCCGCGCTGCGACCACTTCGGTTCCTGCGGCGGATGCAGCTGGCAGCACGTTCGTTATTCGGCGCAGCTCGATGCGAAGCGACGCAACGTCCAGGCCGCGCTCGAGCGGATCGGTGGCCTCCGGCTGACGGCGGACGTCGCCATCGTCGCGTCGCCGGACGATCTGCACTACCGCGCGCGGACGCGCGTCGTCGAGGCGCCGGACGGGGTCGGCTACCGGCGGCAAAGCTCGCACGCGGTGCTCCCGGTGGCGGCGTGTCCGGTGCTCGTTCCGGCTGCGGGCGCGGCGCTCGCGCTTCTCGGGGATCGGGTCGCGGCCGAGGGTGCGGCGGCGCGCCGGGGGGCAAGGAAGTCCATCCGCGAATGGACGATCACGGCGGGCTCGGCCGGGACCGTGCAAGTCCATCCGAGCGGAGCGACCGACGACTCAGACGAACCGCTCGAGCTCGAAGTGCTCGGCGAGCGTCTGCAGCTCCGAGGGGCGGGGTTCGTCCAGGGCAACGCGCTGCTCTGGGATCGCCTCGCGCGCGAAGTGCGGGACCGCTGTCTCGAATCGGATGCCGATCGCGGGCCGCGACGTTTCGTCGAGCTCTATGCGGGGATCGGGTTCCTGACGCTTCCGATCGCGCGGGCCGGGCTCGTCGGGATCGCCGTCGAGAGCGCGCCGGACGCGGCTCGGGATCTCGCCGCCAACCTCGCGCGGGCCGGTCTCGCGACGGCGGTCGAGGTCGTCTCGGCGCGGGCGGAGGCGGCCGCGGCCTTGCCCGACTGGCTCGCCGCCTCGGATCTCCTGCTGGTCGATCCGCCTCGGGTCGGGCTCGACGCGCAGGTCCGGGAGACGATCGCCCGGTCGGGGCCGCCGGCGATCGTCTACGTGTCGTGCGATCCGGCGACGCTCGCGCGCGACGTCGCGCGTCTCGTCGCGGCGGACTATCGACTCGAGTCGGTGCTCGCGCTCGACCTCTTTCCGCAGACGCCCCACGTCGAGACGATCGTCCGGCTCGTGCGTGGAGGCTCGCCGCCGTGAAGCGGCGATCGGATCACGGCTCGATCAGGCCGTGGCGCAGCGCATAACGCACCAGCTCGGTCGCCTTGCGAACGCCGAGCTTGCGCATCAGGCTCGTCCGATGGGCCTCGACCGTCTTGGTGCTGAGGTCGAGCTGGGAAGCGACCTCCTTCGCGGACAGCCCGTCTGCGATCAGATGCAGGATCTCGCGCTCCCGACTCGTGAGCAGCGTGAAGGGATCGTCACCGTCCGGTTGCGGGGAGCGCAGACGCTCGACGATCTCGCGAGCGACGGCCGGACTGAAATAGCTGCCGCCTCGAATCGTCTCGTGGATCGCGGTGACGATCTCCGCGACGCGTCCGGTCTTGAGGACGTAGCCGTCGGCGCCGAGCGCGATCGCGCTCTGGATGAACGGGGAATCGCCGTGGACGGAGAGCAGGATCACCTTCGTCCCCGGATGCTCCGCGCGCAGACGCTCGAGCGTCTCGAGGCCGCCGAGTCGGGGCATCGTTATGTCGAGCACGACGACGTCCGGGCGCAGCGCCCCGACCTGCTCGAGCACCTCCCGCCCGTCTGCCGCCTCGCCCGCGACGGTGAAGTCGGGCTCGCTCTCGAGGAGTCTTCGCAAGCCTTCACGGACGATTCCGTGATCGTCGGCGATGAGGATGGAAGGCATCGCGCGAGTCTACGCGTGCACCGATGTTTGATCAATCGAAGCGGCGTGACGCCGTCGGTCGCTCTTCTCGAGACGATCGATTCGCTTCGTCGCGACGCGCGACGGTCGGTGACTCGCGCCGCGACGAAGGGCGCGGATGGATGGCGAGAATGAATTCGCCTCGGATGACAACGCCATGGTGACGGCCTAGGTTTGCGGCCACTCGCCCCCCGGCGCTTCGCCCGAGGCAGCTCGTGTTCCGCAGAGATCCAAAGCGCCGCAATCCTGGCCATCCAGCACGGCGAAAGAACGGAGAAGCGGATCTTCCGCGGCCGGCGACGGTATCGCCCGCGGGTGGATCGGGTCGGTTCGGCGCTTCGCGTGCGGAGCGTTTCGTGCTCTACGTCGAGGGCGCGCGCGACCGCGAGATCCTCGCCGGCTGGTCCCGTCATCTCGCGCCGCTCTTCGGGCGTCGCCTCGGTCGACATACGGTGATCCTCGGCGGACGACAGCCCGCGCGGGCCGTGGAGGACTTCCAGCGTCGGGGCGGCGTGGAGGCGGGCTTCGCGGGACTCGTCGTGCTCGATCGCGATGATCATCCCGATCGCTTCGAGCCGGGGCGCGTGCTCGCGCCGGGCCTCGAGCTCTTCGTCTGGTCGCTTCGTCACATCGAGAGCTACCTGCTCGTACCGGCCGCGATCCGCCGCGTCGTGCCGCGCGCGCCGGACGACCGCACGCTCGCGAGCTGGATCGCCGAGCATGCGGCCGCGTCCGATTTCGCCACGCCTTCGCTCCCGGTCGCCAGCCAGCATGCCAAGCGGCTCCTCGGCGCAGGCGGAATCCTCTGCGAATCGCTCGGCGTCGAGCTGCGTCCGGGCGAGATCGCGCGGGCCATGCGACGGGACGAGCTCCATGCCGACGTCCATGCGCTCTTCGAGCGGATCGAGGCGCTGCGCGTCTCGGTCTCGGGCGCGACTCCGCCGCCCGACGTCGAGTCGTAGCGCGCCGTCGCGCGCGCGGGCGCTTGGCCTCGCGCGGGTTTCGCTCTACCCTGCTCGCTACCCCCAACCCATGATCGTGGTGCCGGCGCCCTGCGGGCCGGCTTCTCTCACTCGGGCTCGCACGGTCGCCAATCGCATCCGCGTGGCGTCGGTGTGGGCCAGGGGTTTCGTCGCATGGATCTCGGCTTTCGCATGCATGCTGAACGGACGCCGAACCCGAACGGCATCAAGTGGGTCCTCGGGCAGGCCGTGGCCGAAGGGATCGCCTCGGCGTCGTTCGCGCGGGGCGTGTCCGCCGAGGTCTCGCCGCTCGCCGCGTCCATCGCCGCACTCGACGGCGTGACGGGCGTCCTGCTCGGACCGAATTTCGTGACCGTGACGAAGGAGCCGGATGCCGACTGGACCGAGCTCGCTGCGCCGATCGTCGCGGCGATCAAGGCCTGGGCAGCGAGCGGTCGGCCGGCCCTCGGACCGGCCTTCGAGCCGCCGACCTCGGTCGAGGACGACGAGATCGTCGCGCGGATCCGGCTGATCCTCGAGCGGGACGTTCGTCCCTACGTCGAGCAGGACGGCGGGGAGATCCGCTTCGCCGCGTACCGCGACGGGGTGGTCGAGGTGGTGCTGCAGGGCGCGTGCGCCGGCTGCCCGAGTTCCGCCGTCACGCTCAAGCTGGGGATCGAGGCCCGATTGAAGGACGAGATCCCCGAAGTGAGGTCGGTCGTTGCCCTCTAGCTCGCACTCGAGTCCGCGCACCGACCCGTCGATGCATCGGGACGGGACGAACCGATTCCCCCTGCCCCGCCGACTCCGATCCGAGGGGGTCGTGATCCGGTCGGGCGGGTCGCTGCATTCCGGGAGCGCCCAGGGCTGATGTTTCTGTTGATGCTGTACTCGCGCGCGCGACGGAACCGCTATCGACGGCGCCCCTCCCGATTGACGGCGCTCGGCAAGGCGGTGGTGGCGACCACGGCCAGCGCCGTGCTCGCGATCGGATGGGCCAGCCAGGCCAGCCGGGACCCGGAGACGACGCCCAGCGGCGAGGTGAGTCCCGTCTCGGCGCCGCCCCGGTGGCCGACCGCGCCGAGCTTCGGCGCCTTCGCCCCATCCCATGGAGCGGCCTCTCCCGCGTCTGCTTCCGCAGCGCCGGCCGCGCGCGCGACCGATCCGGACGGGTCGGGCCCGCGCAGTGGCGACCCGATCGGTCAGGCGCCCGGATCGCACCCGCCCGCCCTCAGCGCGGCGGTCTGGTCCGGCCTCGGCCCGCCGCCGACGAGTCGCGACCGCTTCGAGGCCTTGCGCGCCGCCGCGTCGCCCCCTGCGTCGGCTGCGATCGGTTCGGCGGTCCGGCGGGCGAGCCATCGCGCGACCGGGGGCGACGCATCGGCCGAGACGGGCCGCGGCGCCGTCCGGCGTTCGCGACTGGTCGAGACGATCGACGGCCGAGGACTCGCCCTGCCGGGGAGCAAGGCGACGGCGGATCCGAGCGCGAGCGGCGACGGCTCCTATCGCGTCGAGTACAGCCTCGATGCGGACCTGACGGCTCGCGTCTTCGAGATCCTGCGACGCGGGCGTGTCGAGCGCGGCATCGCGATCGTGATCGAGCCGGCGACGGGACGCCTGCTCTCCTATGTGACGACCGACCCGGACGTGCTGCCCGTCGATCGCCCCTATCCCGCCGCGTCGATCGTCAAGATCGTCACCGCCGCGGCGATGCTCGAGCGGCGCTCCGATCCCGGCGCATGGGATTGCCTCTACGAGGGCAACAAGTACCGCCTGACCGAGCGCCGTCTGGATCCGCCGCGGCGCGGCAACCACTCGACGCTCGAGGAGGCGATCGCGACGTCGAACAATCAATGCTTCTCCCACTGGGCGATCCACGGCCTCGGCGAGCCCCGCCTGCGCCGCATGCTCGAGCGCTTCGGATGGGCGGGCACGCCCGGCGCGGGGCATGCCCGCGGTCAGATCGCGCCGGTCGCGTCGCGCATGGATCTCGGGCAGCTCGGCAGCGGCCTCGACGGCGTACGCGTCACGGCCCTCCACGTGGCCAGCCTCGCGACCGTTCTCGCCGACGGGCGACTGGCGGCGCCGCGCTGGATCGACCGCGTCGTCGACGGACGGGGACGGACGATCCTCGCGCCGCGAGCCGAGTCGTCTCGGCGCGTCGTCCAACCGGCGACGGCCGAGCGTCTGCGCTCGCTGATGGTGGCGACGACCCGGCGCGGCACGGCGCGGCGCGCGTTTCGCAGCCGCCGCGGACTCCCGGTGCTCGGCTCGATCGAGGTAGCCGGCAAGACGGGCAATCTGAACGGATCGAATCCGACGGGTCGCTACGAGTGGTTCTTCGGTGTGGCGCCGGCGAAGGATCCACAGATCGGGGTCGTCGTCCTGCAGGTCCACGGTCATCTCTGGTGGGCCCGCTCGTCGGAGCTCGCCGCCAACATCCTTCGCGAAGTCTTCTGCGAGGGCTCGGCCTGTCGCCCCGAGCTGGCGACGCGCTTCACCGACTCGCCCTTCGACCGATCCTCCCCGGTTCTCGTCTCGGATCTCGATTCCCGCGTCGATCCGGCTGCGCGCGACTGAGTCTGCGGGTCGCCGGCTATACTGCTCGCCTCTCGTCCGGATGGACGCGGGGGGCCGGGCGGATGGGCGACCGCGGGCGCAGGCGACCGGGATTCGACGACGCGGCGCCGAGCGCGGCCGACGCTGCCCTCCCGGAGCTCCCGGCCGCTTCCGGCCATCGCTTCGGACCCGGTCTGGTCTGCTCCGAATGCGGCATCCGCTGGGATGCCCACAAACGCGAGCCCGCGCCCTGTCGTGGCGAGCGCGTCGGCGATCCCTTCGCGCGCCGGCCCGATCCGGGGCGCGCGCCGCGGGCGGTAAGCCGCGTCGCTTCGTCGGCCGCGACGCCCGAGGCGGAGCGCGCCGCGGCGGCCGATCCATCGCGCGACGACGGCGACGCGTGAGTCCGCGCGGTTCGCGACGTTCGAGGCGTTGCCGGTTCGTTGCCGGTCCCTTGCCGATCCGAGCTCCGTGGGTGCGGCAGCGTTCGCGTGACGGCGTCGCCCCGGTGACGAATTCCGTCGCTCGCGTTGCCCCGTTGCGTCACTTCGGGGTGTGAGGCGGGGGCGTTCGGGCGTCCGGTGCGAGGCGTCGACGATTTTCAGCAAATCAGTGAAGCGAGCATTCCGGCTGGCCGACCAGACACCTCGTCTGCGGACCTGCCGGTCCTGGATCGGTTCGGCCCGACGGGGCGCGAGAGCTGGCACGCCAGTTGCTCTCGGTCCGGGCGGGCGGAACGAGTGCCCTCCTGGTTGGGAACTCGAGACCCGCAGAAACGCCTGCACGGTGCAGGAACTCGATCACTCGAGTGACCTAACAAAGTATCAAGGAAAGACCCAACTAATGAGCAATCTCATTCGCAAGTCCAAGAAGGGCTTCACGCTCATCGAGCTCATGATCGTGGTCGCCATCATCGGTATTCTCGCCGCGATCGCGATCCCGAACTTCCTGCGCTTCCAGCTCAAGTCGAAGAGCTCGGAGGGCAAGGTGAACATCGCGGCGATCCGCACCGCCGAGGAGTCCTACCTCGCCGAGTTCGGCACGTACGTCGGCGTTCTGACGCCGGTCCCGGCGGCCGTTCCGGGCACGCAGAAGGCGCAGTTCGCACCCGCTGGCGCGTTCAATACGCTGGGCTGGTCGCCCGAGGGCCAGGTGTTCTTCAACTATGCCGTCAACTGGGCGTCGGCCACGCCGAGCGCCTATACGATCTCGGCGTCTGCCGACATCGATGGTGACGGCGTCGTCCAGGCCTGGGGCTATGTGAAGCCGGAGACCGGCTCGAGCCCCCCGAGCGCGATCGGTGGTGTCCATCCGGAGTGCACCAATGCCGGTATCGCGGGTGGCCAGTTCTCGACGGTTGGTCCCTGCGCCACGACCTACGGCCAGTCGATCTTCTAGTCCAGACGGATCGAGTCGAAAAAAGAGGGGCCGGGCAGCGATGCCCGGCCCCTCTTCATTATTTTCATTATTTCGTTTCGGCTCGCTTCGGCCTGCCTTCGCGATTCAGGCTTCGCGCGCCCGCGGCGCGCGAAGGACCTGCGGCCCTCGCCCATCGCCCTCGGCCGATCGCGCTCAGCCGATGATGCGTCCTCCGCCGCCGCCACCGAGGGGCCCGCCGCCGAGCCCCCCGCCGCCGAAGCCGCCACCGGGCATCTGGCCGGGGACGACGATCCGCGTCGCCTCCTGGCGCTGGATCTCGCGCGCCTCTTCCATCAATCGCTCCACGGCCTCCTGGATCGCCTGCGGAAACGCTTCGAACGCCTCCCGCAGGTTCGCCGCTTCGATCGGCGCGTTGATCGGGAGCGGACCGCGGGACGACATCAGCGTCGTCTCGCCGACGAAGATCGCGGGACGCGACGGATCGTCGCTGCCATCGGCCTGGACCGGCGTCAGGCGGCGGATCGACGCGACCTTCAGGTCGGTGAAGGTCTCCTCGCGGTAGAGGTTGTCGACGTCGACGGCGATGTCGGCGAGGGGGTTGTTGCCTGCGCTCACGGGGTTCTCCTCGGGGTTCGCCCCATATTCGCAAACCATCGAGGGGAATCAAATCGAGCGCGTGCGCGCGGCGGTCGTCGCGCGAAGGCGGGCGGCGATCAGTCGGGGATGATCTCGGACAGGACGGTTCCGAGGCCCGCGACCTCGCCCTCTTCGAGGGACTCGACGTCCGGGAGACACGCGACGAGCTTCTCGAGCGTGCGCGCGGTCTCGCGCGAAACGCCGATGAAGGCGAGCGCGAGACCCTCGTCGGCATCGTCGCGGACGACCGCCGCATCGAGCGTGATCGGTCGAGCGAGGGTGGGGCCGTGCAGGGCGAGTCGGAAGCGATCGCCCAGCGCGAGGTCCGGATGGCGCTCGATCCGCATCCCGCGCGCCGAGAGGTCACGCCCGACGAACGCGATCGGTCGGTCTCCCTGGCTCGCGCGCACGACGCTCGGGAAGTGGCCGCGCGGGCCGCTGCGGCGGTCCGAAGCGGCGTGGGGCTCGGGACGGGCCGCAGTGCGGTCCTGCGGTGACGCCGTCGCGAGCGGCGGCCTGTCGAGCTCGATCGAGACGTCCTGACGCGCGCGGATCGGCGGGTCGGTCTCGTCGTCGAGCATCAGATCGGGCAGCGACGGGAGTCGGCAGGCCGGAATGCGCGGGCCATCGGGGACCGCTGCGCGCGCGCCTTGCGGGTCGCCCGAGGCCCAATGGTTGATGGCCGCAGTCAGCCGCTGGCGGGTCGCGAGGGCCAGGTCGGGATCGAAGACGACCGCGCAGGTCCGTCGGTCGGAGCCCTCGAGCTGCGCGATGCGCCGGACCTGTCCGGAGAGGCGCAGGGAACCGCCGCCGTCCTGCGGAAGCGAAGCGGCGGGAATCGAGAGCTGGACCGTGTCTCCGACGCGAAGGGGCGCGCCCGTCTGGATCCGGCAGCCCCGGTTCGAGAGATCCACGAGCATCGCGCCGCCCTGATCGGCCTCGACGGGAACGTCGGGTGCGACGCGGACATCCGTGCGCCGCTCCTCACCCTGATGGAGGGCGCGGGCGATCAGCAGCCGCCAGGTCTCCCGCTGAGCGGGGAGCCGAACCAGGAGCTGCATGCCCTGCCGTCGCAGGCGGCGACGAAGGGCGGGCGAATCCTCGGAGACGGCGACGATGCGCAGCGGTTCGGCTTCCGCTGAAAGCTCGGCGCTGGCGGTCTCGTCGGCGCGGCCGGGCGCGCCGCGATGTCCGCGACGAGGGCTGCGAAGAGCGCCGCGGCGACGGCGCGGCGGGACGACGTGCTCGAGGCGCCGGGCGGTGACGATGAGGAGTGAACGCGGTGACGCGATCGAATCGGCGATCTGACCGCCGCGATGGCGCGTGAACGGGATGCCGCTCGCTTCGAGCAGGCGGGCGACGTCTTCGAGCTCTCCGTCGTCGACCAGGGCGATGTCCGTCGCGGGCGCAGTCGTCTTCAAGGGATGTCTCCGGCAGGCCCTCGCGAGGGATCGGCGGCGAGGCCCGCGTCACACGGTCTTCGTCTCCCGTCCCGATCCCCTGAAGAGGACGTGCGGTGGGCGGCCGCGGGCGGAGTGGGCCTGCCGGCTCCCTGCGCGTCGTCTGCAGCGACGCCCGTGCAGCACCTCGGCCGATCGCCGCCGGCTGCGGCCCATCGTGGCCGCCGTGGCTCCGGCTCGTGGGCCGCTGCTACGCTCGGCGGCGTGTCGAAATCCGAGCTCTGTTCCTCGCTGCTGGTGGCGATGCCCCAGCTCGCCGATCCGAACTTCCGCCGGGCGGTCGTGCTGATCGTGCACCATGACGCCGAGTCGACCTTCGGTCTCGTGCTGAATCGGGAGGTGGACCTCTCGGTTCGGGAGCTCTGCGAGAGCCTCGACTTCCGTTGGCGGGGTCGCGCGGCGGCCGAGGTCGGCTGGGGTGGTCCGGTGGAGACCAATACGGGCTGGCTCCTCTTCCAGGACGACGTCGACACGGAGATCGAAGGCGAAGCCGTATCCCGCCTCGAGGGCGAGCTCTGCTTCGCGGGCTCGATGGATGTCCTGCGGCAGCTCGCGGCCCGTCCCCCGCAGGATCTGCGCATCTTTCTCGGCTACGCCGGCTGGGGTCGGGGCCAGCTCGAGGCCGAGCTCGCCCAGGGCGCCTGGGTGGTGGCGCCGATGTCCCCGGAGGTCGTCTTCGACGTGCCCACGGAGCAGATGTGGGAGCACGTGCTGCGCCAGATGCAGATCGATCCGGCGCGGCTCTTCTCGACCGCGGGTGTCCACTGATGCAGAGCGGGGCGTCGCCCTACGAGGTGCGCTGTCCGCGATGCGACGTCTCGTTTCCGATCGGGACGCGGCGGTGCGTCCACTGCGGCGGGCCGACGGCCGCGCCGGGCGCCGCGCCCTCCCTCGAGTCGGGGCCCTTCGAGCGGACGCAGCCCGAGCCGGTGCAGATCGGCGAGGAGGAGGCGCCGGGGGTCGGGTCGTCGCTGTTGAAGCTCTCGGGCAGCCTCTTCTGGATCGTCGCGCTGGTGATCTTCTCGCTCGTTCGCCACTGCGGCGAAGGCTAGTCGCGTGGCGGAGCGACGATCGAGGGGCACGCTCCACGGGGTCATCTTCGTCCCCTACGTCCGCAAGGTTCGGGCCGTCCTTGCCTTGAAGGCGATTCCGTATCGATTGGTCAGCGTGATGCCGGGCGCGATGGACGCGGCCTTCTTCGCGAAGTCGCCCCTCGCGAAGGTGCCCGTCTGGGAGGAGGAGGGCTTCCTGCTGCCCGATTCGTCGGCGATCTGCGCCTATCTCGAGCGGATCGCGCCCGAGCCGGCGGTCTACCCGGGCGATCCCCGCGCCTTCGCCTCGACGCTCTTCTGGGAGGAGTACGCGGATTCGCGTCTGGTCGAGGCCTGCGAGCCGATCTTCTTCCAACGCGTCGTGCGGCCGCGCGTCCTGCGCCAGGCCACCGACGAGTCGATCGTCCGGCGCTACGTCGAGGAGGTGATCCCGCCGGTGCTCGATCAGATCGAGACGCTCTACTGCGCGCCCGGCCCGCTGAACGCCGCGTGCGTGCCTCCGGCGGGTCGGCGCGTCCCCGCGTCGGAGCCGGCCGACGTCGCGTCGATCGCGCTCTGGTCGCCGCTCGTCAACCTCGAGCACGTCGGCGTCGCGATCGATCCCGAGCGCTGGCCGGGCGTCGCCGCGCTCGTCGCCGTCCTGAACGGCCATCCCGCGCTCGAGCCGATCGTCGCCGAGGAGCGCGCCGCGCTCGGCGCGGGCTGATAGGATCCCGCCGCATGAGGAGATCGAGATGAAGGTCGAAGCCGCCATCGCCGTCGCTGCAGGAAAGCCGCTCGAGATCGATACGATCGAGCTCGCGGGACCGAAGGAGGGCGAGTGCCTCGTGCGGCTCGCCGCGACGGGCGTCTGTCATACCGATGCCTTCACGCTCTCGGGCGACGATCCCGAGGGCCTCTTTCCCGCGATCCTGGGCCACGAGGGCGCCGGCGTCGTCGAGGCCGTCGGGCCCGGGGTCAAGTCGCTCGCCGTCGGTGATCACGTGATCCCGCTCTACACGCCTGAGTGTCGAGCCTGCAAATTCTGCCTCTCCGGAAAGACGAACCTCTGCGGCGCGATTCGCGAGACCCAGGGCAAGGGGTTGATGCCCGACGGAACGAGCCGCATCCGGTGGCGCGGCAACACGATCCATCACTACATGGGGACGTCGACCTTCGCGCGGGCGACGGTGGTTCCGGAGATCGCGCTCGCGAAGGTGCGCAAGGACGCGCCGCTCGAGAAGATCTGCCTGCTCGGCTGCGGCGTGACGACCGGCATCGGCGCGGTGCTCAACACGGCCAAGGTCGAGCCGGGTTCGACCGTGGCGATCCTCGGCCTCGGCGGCATCGGGCTCTCGGTCGTGCAGGGCGCGGTCATGGCCGGCGCCGAGCGCATCATCGGCATCGACATGAATCCGAAGAAGTTCGAGCTCGCGCTCCAGCTCGGGGCGACGGAATGCATCGATCCGAAGGACGTCGGAGACGTCGAGCAGCACGTCATCGCGCTGACGGACGGCGGCGTCGACTACTCCTTCGAGTGCATCGGCAACGTCGAGACGATGGGAACGGCCCTGCGCATCGCCCACAAGGGCTGGGGCCAGTCGATCATCATCGGCGTCGCGGGCGCGGGCAAGGAGATCCACGCGCGGCCCTTCCTGCTCGTGACGGGCCGCGTCTGGAAGGGCAGCGCCTTCGGTGGCACGAAGGGCCGGACCCAGCTGCCGGGTCTCGTCGACCGCTACATGAAGGGTCGCATCAAGCTCGACGAGATGGTCACGAAGGAGCTGCCGCTCGCGCGCATCAACGAGGCCTTCGATCTGATGCACCACGGCGAGGTCATCCGCAGCGTGATCCGCTACGACGTCTGATGCCCGGCCCCGCGTCTCGGGCGAGCCGGCGCGGCGGGCCGAGCGATCCAGGACGACGCGAGTCCGCTGCGGCGGAACGAACGCGTCGTCTCGTCTCGGATCCGCTCAGGCGCCGCGGTCGAGCAGCGTCGTCAGGCCCGTCGCCACGAGGCGCAGGGCGACCAGCGTGAGCACCGTCTTGTAGAGCGTCGGAAAGTGGCGCTCCGGGACGCGATCGAGCAGGCGCGTTCCGAGCCACGTGCCGACGATGACCGCCAGCGCCATGCCCGCGGCGAGCGGGGCATGGGCGGCGAAGTCGAAGCCCGCGCCGCCGAAGAGGGCGAGCTTCGCGAGATGGCCCGTCGCCTGGCAGGCGGCCGTCGTGCCGATCAGCTCGAAGCGCGTCAGCCCCAACCCGAGGAAGAAGGGCGCGATGAAGGGCCCGGTCGCACCGACGAGCGGCCCGAGAAAGCCGGCCAGACCCCCGACCAGGGTGAAACGCGGAAAGAGGCCCATCCGCGCGGGATCGAAGCCGAGCAGCAGCCACGCACGCCGCCAGGTCGCGAGGATCACGAAGAGCCCGATCCCGAGGCGCAGGAGGTCGGGGTCCGCGCGCTGCGTCAGCGGCACGGCGAGCAGGCCGGCCGGCAGGAGCAGGATCAGATAGGGGAGCAGCAGGTCGCGCCGGAGCGCGCGCGCGTGGGTGAGACTGCGGCTCAGGTTCGACGCGAGCTGCGCGACCGCGTGGATGGGGATGGCGACGGCCGGCTCGAGGAAGAGCAGCATCACGGCGAGCAGCAGGATGCCGCCCGCCATCCCCAGCACCGCGGAGACGGCCGCCGTGATCAGGCTCGCGGCCCACAGGATCCCGAACTCGAGCCCGACGCCGATGTCCATGCCCTGCCCTCGCCCGCGGTACCCGCTCCGTGCCTTCTCGGATCAGCCCGCTCGGATCAGCCCGCTCGGATCAGCCCGCGAATCGGCCAGCCGCCTGCCGGTCGGCTGCCGCTCGGATGCGGGTCGCTCGCCGATGCGTCACCCGGACTGCGCCGGGCGGAACGCACGTTGACTGGCTCGAAGTCGTTGATCAAGTTGATTCACTCATTCATGATCGACTAGATTGAGCAACCGTATGGACCTTCATCGCGATCCCGGTCGCAGACCGCCTTCCCAGGCCTCGAGCCCGCGCACGGCAGACGCCCAGTCGTCGGGCGTGCCGCCGGCGGGCGTCGGCCCGCCCATGGCCCCGCCGATGCCGACGAAGGAGCCCCCGGTCGAACGGGAACGTTCACGCGCACGGGTCGGCTCGACGAACGCCGAGTTCCTCACCGCGGCCGAGGCGGCCGAGCTCCTCGATGTCAAGCTCGCGACGCTCTACGCCTACACGAGTCGTGGCCTCGTCCAGAGTGTTCCCGGGGGACGAGGACGGGCGCGTCGCTATCGACGCCGGGACCTCGAGCGGCTGTGCGCGCGGCGCGACGCGCGTTCCGGCCATGGACCCGTCGCGGCCGCCGCGCTCCGCCAGGGCGAGCCCGTGATGGACAGCGCCATCACGCTGATCTCGCTCGAGCAGGGGCCGATCTATCGGGGCCGCGCGGCCCTCGATCTCGCGCGCGAGGGCCGGAGCTTCGAGTGGGTCGCCGAGGGGCTCTGGTCCGGGGATTGGAGCGATCGACCCGAGCCGACGGGCTGGCACTGCGAGGGGCCGGGCTTCGATCTCGAGGCGCTTCGGCGGATCCTCCCGGCCCGCGTCGGTCCCCTGGCCATGCTCTCCCTCGTCCTCTCGCTGCTCGCCACCCAGGATCCCGGGCGCTTCAGCTGGCATCCCGAGGCGGTGCTCGGGCGGGTGCGTCCGCTGTTGCGGCGGATGGCTGCGGCCCTCTCGCTCGGCCATGACGCCGCGGACGTCGAGCGTGCCGTTCCCGCCGCGCTCGAGGCGCAGAGCATCGCGGCGGCGATCGGCATCGCCTTCGGCCGCTCGCTCGCAGCGGACGAGCTGCGCGCGCTGAATCGCGCTCTGGTGCTCACGGCCGATCACGAGCTCAACGCCTCGACCTTCGCGGCTCGGGTCGCCGCGTCGACCGGGGCGGACGTCTACGGCTGCATTCTCGCCGCGCTCGCCACCCTCTCCGGCCCGCGCCACGGCGGCGCCGCAGATCGGGTCGACGCCCTGCTCGACGAAGCGGGGCCGGCCGAGCGCGTCGAGCAGGTCGTCCACGACCGTCAACGCCGCGGCGAGGTCATCGAGGGCTTCGCCCATCCCATCTACGCGCCCCACGCCGATCCGCGCGGGACGCTGCTGATCGAGATCGCGAAGGGGCTCGCCGGATCGCGGGCGGAGGTGCGCTCGGTCGCGGCGCTCGTCGACGCGATGCAGGAGGGCGGCTTCGGGGGTCCTTCGATCGACGTGGGGCTCGTCGCGATCGCGCGCGCGCTCGGCTTTCCGACCGGCAGCGCGACGGCGCTCTTCGCCGTCGGCCGGACCGTCGGCTGGGTCGCGCACGCGCTCGAGCAGCAGGACGCGGGCTTCCTGGTCCGCCCCCGTGCGCGCTATCGCGACGGCCTGCTGCAGCCCGAGCGGAGCCGGGCAGGCGAGGCCCGCGCGTGAGCGACACGACGTCGTCCTCGGAGCGCGACACTGCGCGCGACCCGGTGAAGGGCGCGCTCGCCGGACCGTTCGCGAGCCCCCTCTTCTGGCTCGCCGCCGTCGCCGTCGTGCTCGCGATCCATGTCTACCGGCCGCTCTTCTTTCCGCCGGTCGATCGCGCGCTCGCGTTGCAGGGCGAGGAGTTCTTCTTCGAGGCGAACCAGTCGGCGGGGCTGCCGGTGCTCGTGCTGGCGGGCTGGCTCTTCTACCGCCGCAGCCACTACCGCGACCTGCTGACCGGTCCCGGTTCGCCGCTGCTCGGCGCGCTCGTCCTCGTCCCGACCCTCGCCCTCTTCGTCTGGGGCACTTACACGAGCGCGCCCGATCTGCGCCTGCTGACGGCCGTGCCCCTGCTCGCCGGAACCGTGCTCCTGCTCGGCGGACCCGCCGCCCTGCGCGCGTTCTGGGTTCCGATCGCCTTCCTGCTCTTCGCGCTGCCGATCCCGCCCGTGCTGCTCTCGACCGTGATCTTTCCGATCCAGCTCGTGACGGCGAAGTTCGCGGGGATCGTGCTGAACGGGATCGGCGTCGAGTCCTACGTCCAGGGCGACCAGATCCTGCGCCCCGAGAACACCTTCGTCGTGATCGAGACCTGCAGCGGCGTCAAGACGATCGTGACGTTGTCGATGCTGACGGTCCTGCTCATCGATCTCTTCGAGCGGCGCGGATGGCACGCGGCCATCCTGCTCGTCATCACGCCCTTCGTCGCCTTCCTGACGAACGGGCTGCGCGTCGTGACCCTCGTGCTCAATCCCCACTCGTCGATCCACTCGATCCACAATCTGCAGGGCATCGCGATGCTGCTCGTCGGATTGACGGGGATCTATCTGATCGACGGCCTGCTCGAGCGCCTGCTCGGCACCCGCGATCCGAGCGTCGAAGCGGGCGACTACGGAATCGCGAACACGGATCATGCGAGCGCGGCTCGTCAACGCGCGCGCCTCGTCGCGTTGATCGCCCTGCTCGCCGCCTTCGTCCTGGTCGACCGCGAGGGGCCCCGCTGGCCCGACCACCGCGGCATCGCCGAGCTTCCCGACGACCTGCTGGCCCGCGTGTTTGGCGACGCGCTCTCGGTCCGGGTCCAGCCCGACTATCAGTTCACGGGCAGTGTCCGCTACCTCGCCCACGCGCGTCGACGCGTCGAGGTCGACGGTGCAGCGGTCGACGTCCATCTCGGCATCGCCGACGAGCAGGAGCGCCGCTTCACGATGTTGAGCCCGCGCCTCGCCTGGCCCGACAGCGGATACGCGCCGGTCGAGCAGCGCGACGTCGCGCTCGAGCCAGGCGGACCGATCGCGCGGCGGATCGTGCTGCGGCGGGGGGCTCGGACGGTGCTCTCCTATTCCTGGATCGCGCGCCGGGGCGGCTTCTGGAACGAGTGGTGGCGGCAGGCCGCGGCGCTCGATCGCAGCCCCTTCGCCCGCCCGGAGCACATGCTCGCGATCCGCCTCGTGACGCCGGTCGAGCGGGGCGAGCAGGGGGTACGGGACGCCGAGGCGCGGATCCGGAGCGCCTGGGCTCGGCTCGGTCCCGAGCTCGAGGGGTACGCTCCCACCCGCTACGTCCCCTCGCCTTGAGACCGGACCCGAGCACGCGCCCCTTCGGTTCCGCAATGGTGGAAAAAGTTTTCCCATCGCCGCGGCGCCGAAATAGAAAATCCTTCAATTCCAGCAGCTTGGGTGACCCCGGCTGCTGGCATACGGCTTGCTCTCCTTCCCGCGGCGCCTCGGGTGGGGCGTCGGTCGAAGGGAGTCGACCGGGTCAACCGCGGTTCCTGCGTTCACGCGGTCGCAACGAGATCTCCGCCTTTTTGCTCGACTGGCGGGGTTTGGATCGGGAGGGGGTTCGGATAGCGTCTGCGACGGGGACGAACCCCAACGGTTTTTCGATTTTTTTCTTGACCTTTTCGGCTCCGAATGGCCAAATACGAACACTGGCTCGATTTCCAGGATCCATCGGATCCACGGTTTCCAAGGAGAACCCCAATCATGAAGCTCAAGCTTGCTCTGCTTGTCGGCCTCTTCGCGTTCGGTTTCGCGATGTCGGCCTCGGCCGGTGCGGTGGTCGACACCGACGGCGATCTCGTTCCGGATCAGTTCGACAACTGCAGCGCCGACCAGAACGGCCCGAACCAGGGCTCGAACCAGGTCGACAGCGACCTCGACGGCTACGGCAACCGCTGCGACGCCGACTACGACAACTCGCTGACGACGACGGCGCTCGACTTCGGTCAGTTCCTCTCGACGTTCGGAACCAACAGCCTCGGCGAGACCGATCACGACGGCTCGGGCACGATCACCGCGCTCGACTTCGGCATCTTCCTCGGCAAGTTCAGCGGCACCGCGAACGGCGGCAACGCGCCTGGCCCGTCGGGTCTGGCCTGCGCCGGCACGACGCCCTGCACGCCCTGAGGATCGATCGAATCGGTTTCTCGCCCGACGCGCTTCGGGCCGGGGAATCGAAGCCGGCCAGCCTGATCTGTTGGGTCAGTCAGGTGATGCCGGATGGATGGAGATGAACGACGAAGCGTGGCTCGGATCGAGCGATCCGAGATTCGAAAGCAGAAGACGCGGTCTGCCTCGGGCAACGTCGGAAGCGTCGAATCGCAGCCACGAGTAGAGCAGACGCCACAGTGGCTAAAGCTCAATCACAAGGAGAATGGACAAGATGCGGCTGTTTACCTCTGTACTCGCCTCTGTGGCGATGCTCTTCGCGGCTTCGACCGCGAGCGCCTTGGTGACCTTCACCACGACGCAGTCGGACTACTCTGTCGCTCCCGGCGAGCAGATCACGATCGACATCCGGGTCGCGAACCCGGGCGGCGGCAACGTGTTCGGTGTTGGCGCGGCGGCCTTCGGCTGGGACAATGGCGTCGTCAACTACGTTTCGGGCAACTCGGTTGCCGGCAACGTCCTCGCCAGCCAGTGCTTCGGCGCGCCGGTCAACGTCTGCATCGGCGGCATGAACAACTCGGCCTCCGGCGCTCGCGCCGAAGGTGCGGTGACCCCGGTCTCCGGCCGCAACGTTCAGATCCTGAACGCGGTCGACGTCTCGGCCCACACGGGTGAGGCTTCGGACCAGGCTCCCGGCCTCGACGGCGTGATCGGCGGTGGCGATGCCCAGTTCCGCCTCGTGTTCCAGGCGGTCGCCCCCGGCGTGACCACGATCGAGATCGGCACCAACCCGACCGACGCGATCCTCGGCAACGCCGTGATCGGCGACGGTGGCTCGGTCTCGAGCGCGGCCAACGCGTTCGTGAGCATCACCGTGGTTCCGGAGCCCGGCACGGCCCTCCTGATGGGCCTCGGCCTCGCGGGCCTCGCGGTGGCGGGCCGCCGCGAGTAATCGCGGACACGAGCCAGCCGGAGACGGGAAGCGCGAAGCTTCCGGCTCTGGCGGATTGAATGATCGCCCTGGTCTCCTCGAGGCCAGGGCGATCTTCGTTTCAAGGCTCGGCAGGTCCGCGCCGAGGCCGGACCGAGCCGACCCGGCGGGACGCGGCGGATCAGCCGGAGCGTCGGGGGGCGCTGGCCGAGGCGGGGGATCGCCCCGCTCCTCCGACGTCCGGAGCGCTTACCCGGGCGGCGGCCATGTGTTCGGCATCCGTGCGGCGGCCTTCGGATTCGATGATCGTGTGGTCAGCCCTGTCTCGGACCGCTCGGTTGCCGGGAACGCCCTCGCGAGTCCGTGCTCCGCCGCGTCGATGACGCCCCGTTCCGTCTCGTCTTCCGATTCGGTGCTCCGGGTGCGGCGATCATCCAGATGGCCACGATGTCGATGGCCCCGGTCCTCGGCCACGTCGTGATCGGCGACGGCGGCTCGGTCTCGGATGCGGCCAACACGTCGGCCTCGTCGAGTCGGGGCGACGTCCCACGCCCGCGCGCGATCTCCGGGTTCCCAGAAGGACCAGCGTCATCAACCCCGGCGCGCGCTCCTCGTCACGCTCTCCCGCCGCTGCTCCCGTCGCCGACGCCGTACCCACTCTTCGCGCTCACCGCTGCGCGGACCGAGCAGCTCGCGTTGCCCGGCGAGGAGATCACGATCGACATTCGGGTCTCGAAGCCGGGCGGCGGCAACGTGTTCGGCAGCGGCATGCACGACCCGGCCTCGCGCGTTCTCGCCGAAGGGACGGCGGCCCAGCCTCCGGGCGCAACCTGCAGATCTCCATGCACGCTCGGTCGAGGGTCGGAGCGCGCGGTTCGGGACCGTCGATGAAAACAGAAAGGGCCCGGGGAGGATTCCCCGAGCCCCTGGTCTGTACGGATGCGGCCTTGTCGGCCGGTCATCGAGTCTTCCCGACCCGACTCCCTGCGCCGCGCGTCGGCTCGCGCAGCGTCTGCGTCAGATCCGTCTTCGCACGCCCGCTACGCCGATGACCGAGCCGATCGCTGCCAGGCCGGCCGCGACGGCGCCGGGCTCGGGCACCGTGATGTTGAGAAGGGCGTTCGAAGCCTCCGAGACCGAGCCGCCGTCCCCGATCACGGCGTTGCCGAGGACCGGGTCGGTCGACTTCGTCCCGACCTCGAGCGTCGTCGTCCCCTCCGCGGCCGCCGTGAAGACGAGTCGGAACTGGGCGTCGCCGCCGCCGATGATGCCGTCGAGACCCGGCGCCTGATCCGAGGCCTCACCGACGTGGGCCGCGACGTCGACCGCGTTGACGATCTGGACGTTTCGACCCGAGAGAGCGGTCGGCGTGCCTTCCGGCCGCGCGCCTCCGGCCGAGTTGGTCATGCCGCCGATGCAGACGTTGACCGGATCGCCGAAGCACTGGCTCGGGAGGATGTTCGCCGCGACCGCGTTCCCCGACGTGTAGTTGATGACGGCGTTGTCCCAGCCGAATGCGGCCGCGCCGATTCCGAAAACGTTGCCGCCGCCCGGGTTCGAGATCCGGATGTCGAGGGTGATCGTGTCTCCGACCTGCACCGCACTGAGCGGGTGGCCGCCGGTCACCGACGTCTGGACCGTGAACGTAACGAGCGCCTGGGCCGCGCTGGCCACGAGGAGAAGGGCAGATGCCAAGAGCACCGCGCGAATCTTCATGCCTGGATCCTCTCTTTGCTCGGACTTTTCGGCCGCGCGCGATCGCGGCACGACCGATCATTCGAAGCTGCATTCAGCGGGCGACGCGCCAAGCCAGTCGAGCGCGGCTCGTGCCGGATTGAATGAGCGCGCGGACGACCGCTCGTCCGCGATCCCTCTCGTTAGTTGCAGCTGAGAAAGATGCCGTAGTCGACCGCGGTCACCGTCCCCGATCCGTCCAGATCGGCCGCGGCCACGTAGCCCTCGTCGCCCGCCGTCTTTCCGAGCGTCGACTGGAAGATCTCGACGTCGGCTTCGTTCGTCAGCCCGTCTCCATTCAGGTCCGTCTGGCAGGAGTTCTCGGCATTCGCAGCAAACGCGAACGCGACCAGTCCTGCCACGAGAAGGCCACTCGACATGAGCCTGCGCATGGTTGATTCCCCTTGGTCCTTCTGTTTACCCGGATTCCCCGGATTTTACCCGGATTCCCCGGATTCCCCGGGCGATTCACCTGGAATCGTCTTCACCTGCAATCTTCCGAAGGCTGCCTGGATCGTGTCCAGGGATGCCAGCGGACGAAGTCGGAACCATACCGCTCGTGAACGGACGTTGGCCACTCCTGTCCGTCCTGCTCCGACGGAAGTGCTACTCGGAAGGAAGCGCGCCGGCGGTCGGATTCCGCTTGATTCCAGGAGCCGATCTCCGGAGAATCGCATCGGAACGGGCCGCGTCTTCGATGAGCTCGGCGAGGTCTGGATGAAGCGCCGTCAGCTCCGCAAATCGACCCCCCGCAACCTCGCGTACGCGCTCGCGCTCGTCGCTGCCCTCGCGCTCGTCGCGCGTCCGGTCCCGGCTGCGGAGCGCGCCAGCGCGCTCATCGTGAAGCTCCGGTCGGAGGGCCCCGCGGCCGTCGAGGCCTGCGCATCGGCCCTCGCGCAGGCCGGTCGCCCCTTCGCTTCGGCGACGCGCGACGGATCGGCCTCGCTCGACGCGCTCTTCCGCCGACACCGACTGGGTCACCCGCGGGTCATGTTCTCAGCTCCGAATTCCCAGGGGGGCCTCATCGCTCGCCGTGAAGCCCTCGCACGTCGGTTCCGGCGGATGGCGGACGAGCGGGTGGCCGGCGCTCGGCAGGCGCGGACCACGTCGGCGGCCGAGGCGTTCCCGGACCTGGCGGCCGTCTACCGCGTCCCGCTCGCGGATCCCGCGGACCTCGAGGCAGCTCGGGCGGAGCTCGCGGCCGATCCCCACGTCGAATGGGTCCAGGCCGACCATCCGATCCAGCTCGACCAGACGTCCGGCGGCGGTGGCCCCCGCCTCTTCGACGATCCCTTCCTGGCGAGTTCGGGCTCCTGGGGCCAGCCCTATGCCGACCTCTGGGGCCCCGACGCCATTCGTGCACCCGAGGTCTGGCCCTTCGCTCAGGGCGAGGGGGCCGTCGTGGCCGTCGTCGACAGCGGCGTCGACCAGCAGCATCCCGACCTCGCGGCCAACCTCTGGGTCAACCCGGGCGAGGATCTCGATGGCAACGGGCGGGTCGACCCCACCGATCTCAACGGGATCGACGATGACGGCAACGGCTTCATCGACGACCTGACAGGCTTCGACTTCGCGAACTCGATCGATGCGAACGGCGACGGCGACTTCGACGACCCCGGCGACGTCTCGGACGCCGACCCCCAGGACGACAACGGTCACGGGACCCACGTCGCCGGCACGGCCGTCGCCGTCGCGGACAACGGGCTCGGCATCGTCGGCATCGCGCCCCGCGCCCGGGTCATGGCGCTCAAGGGATTTCCGGCGAGTGGCTCCGCGAGCGACTCGGTGCTCTGGCGGGCGGTGCTCTACGCCGCCGAGAACGGGGCGACAGTCGTCAACAACAGCTGGTCCTGCAGCACGCCCTGTCCCTCGAATCCCCTGGCGGAAGAGGTGCTCGAGCTGGTCGAGGCGCTCGGTCTGGTCGTCGTGACGTCGGCGGGCAATCGCACGACGGACGTCCTCTTCTTCAGCCCCGAGCGCGGCGATCGCGTCATCTCGGTCGGGGCGATCGGGGTCGACGAGACGCTCGCGAGCTTCTCGAACCGCGGATGGCTGATGGACCTCGTCGCGCCGGGGGGCGGGCCCGAATCGCCCTTCACGATTCCCGTCGCCCGACGCAACATCCTCTCGTTGCGCGCGGCAGGGACGTTCGAGGGCGAGGCGCGCTTCTTCGTGGCCGAGGACTACATCCGACTCGCGGGTACGTCCATGGCCGCACCCCACGTCGCGGGCGCCATCGCCATCGTGCGTGCGCTGCGCCCCGAGCTCGGACCGGACGCGATTCGTCGCCTCCTCCGCCTGACCGCGCGCGACCTCGGATCGCCGGCGCACGACCCGGCGTACGGTGCTGGTCTGCTCGACGTCGCGGCCGCCACCGCGCTCGCGCTGCCCGACGCGACGGTCGCGATCGCCTCGCCGGCGATCGGCGAGGTCCACGATCCGGCCGCGGGGCCCGTCGCGCTGCGCGGGATCGCCGCCGGCGACGACGTCGTCGACTACACGCTCGCCGTCGCGCCCGGAATCACGGGTCGCGATTTCGAGTCCTTTGCGTCCTTCGGAGAATCGCGTGTCGAGCCGGATCCGACGGGCGACGGACGGGGCTTCGTCGGCGAGTGGGACGTCACCGCGGTCGACGACGGACCCTACGTCATCCGTTTGCGGGCGCGACTTCGGGACGACCGGGTGATCGACGAGTTCACGCTCGTCGCGATCGAGCGCAACGCCGCACGCCGCCTCTCGGCGGGCGAGCTCGAAGCCCAGGATCCCCTGATCGCGGGCCGCGACCTCATCTGGCAGGTCGACGAGACCGAGGACGATTCCGCGACCCACGATCTGGTGCTCGGCGAATTTCCCGAGCGGCTCGCTGGGCGCGCCGCGGGGGCAGGGCGCACGCCGCGGACGCTCCCGCGCGAGGGCGATCAGCAGAGCCCCGTTCGGGAAGGTGCATGGATCGCCTGGCTCGAGCCGACCGGACCCGCGAGCCGGACCGCGTTCCACTGTCGGGTCGAGCGGACGGGACGATGCGATGCGTCGCCCGCGAGCAGCGCGCCAGGGTCGTACGGGCCGCTCTTCCTGGCCGGCGGATGGCTCGTCTGGGCGCGCACGCAGGATGGCCTGCGTTCCATCGAGGGATGCAGACTCGACGACCGCCGACGCGGGGGCGCCGCCTGTCGACCCGCTCCGCTCGTCGATCCGAGCGACGGCGACGCTTGGATCCTCCACGGCTTCGATGGCGAGAGCCTGCTTCTCGGACGACCGGGTCGCCTCGCCCGTTGCGTTCTCGATGCGCGGAGGCGCGCCTGCATTCCGCGCGACATCGCGCTTCCGGCCGGCGATTCCCCGGTCGAGCCCCGCCACGACGGAGGTCTGCTCGCGTACAGCCGCCTCGCCATCGATCAGATCCGTCCGCCCGGCTGCGCCGAGGCGGACCCGCGTCCGAGCTGCGCGCCGCAGGTCGCGGCCGTCGTCCGATATCTGGCCTGCCGGATCGATGCGATCGACGCGGCGTGTGATCCCGTCGTGTTGAGCGAGCAGCAGCCCGTCGAGAACGCTGCGGGAATCGCGGTCTCGGGCCGAAGGATCGCCTGGTCCATGGGCAGAGCGACCGAGCAGCCCGCCGTCCGCTACTGCGAGCTCGATCCCGTCGCGCGGGTTTGCCCGACCCAGCGCGTCGGCGGGCGCTTCGCGGCGCAGCTCGATCCGTCGCTCGACGGCGATCGACTCGTCTGGTCGGACCTGCGTACGGGCGTCTCCGAGATCCGCGGCATCGCGCTCCCCGATCTGAGCGGGCCGACCCGACACCGGGTGGGCGCGGGCCGCTTCTTCGCGATTCCGCTCCTGGCCAGCCCGGGCGCCCAGGGATCACTCCGCTTCGAGATCTCGGGGTTGGATGGGCTCGAGCCCGCCGAGGCGCGCGCCCGCATCCTCGGCCACGGCGTCCGTCGCGGAGCCCGACACGGCGTCGGACGCGCCGCCAGGCCCGTGCCCGTGCTGCTCTTCGGTCGGATCCCCGACACCGCCTCGGGAACGGCGCGCTGGCGCGTTCGCGGCGTCGGCGAGGGCGGCCTGTTCAGCGATCACGCGATCGAGCTCGAGATCGAGCCGCCGTCTCCGCCGCGGCCGCGACCGCCTGGGGACAGCTTCGAGCCTCATCGGCGGTAGACCCATGCGTCCCCGACCTCGGCCCGGCCGCGAACGACGACGTCGTGTTCGGGCGAGCGATCGCATGCGGGGTCGGTCCGGCCGGCGTCGCCGAGCAATCGGAACGCCTGACACCGGCAGCCGCCGAAGTCGCGCTCCTTGTCCGGACAGCCTCGGCAGGGCTCGGGCATCCAGGCGGTTCCGCGATAGGCATTCATGCCCGGTGCATCGCGCCAGGCTTCGGCCAGCCGCCGCTCCGGCACGCGCCAGAAGTCGAGGCCCGGGAGATCGGCCGCCTCGTGACACGGCAGCACCAGTCCGGTCGGATCGACGACCATCGCGAGACGGCCCCAGCCCCCCATGCAGGGCTTCGGTCGGCCGGCATGGTAGTCGGGGCGAACGAAGAGCATCGTGAGCCCGCTCGCCTCCGCACGCGACCGCGCGGCCTGAACGGCGTCGCTCGCGGCATCGAGCTGTGCGCGCGTCGGCATCAGGGCGGCGCGATTGCGGAGCGCCCAGTTGTGGTACTGGGTGTTGGCGAGCTCGAGGCGGTCGGCTCCGAGCTCGATCGCGAGGTCGATGAGTCGCGCGACCTGGTCGAGGTTGTGGCGGTGGAGCACGCAGTTGAGCGTGAGGGAGAGGCCGAGCTCGACCGTACGCCGCGCGATCGCGAGCTTGTCTTCGAGGCAGGCGGTCCCGGCGAGTCGGGCGGAGAGCTCGGCGTCGACCGCTTGCAGCGAGACCTGGACGCTCCGCAGGCCGCGCCCGGCGAGCTCGTCGAGGCGCGCGCGGGTCAGCGGGCGCGCCGCCGTCACGAGATGGGGATAGAGATCGGCCTCGACGGCGGCGGACAGGATCCCCTCGAGGTCGCTTCGGGTGCTGGGCTCGCCGCCCGTCAGTCCGAGATGGACGACGCCGAGGTCCGCGGCCTCGTCGAAGACGCGGCCCCAGGTTTTCGCGTCGAGTGCCTCGCGTCGCGCGCGAAAACCGATCGGATTCGAGCAGTAGGGACACTGCAGCGGACAGCGGTAGGTCAGCTCGGCAATCAGGTTGAGGGGAGCCGGCGCGCCCGCGTTCGTGTCGGCCTGGATCAGGGGAGCGGGGGCCGAGGCGGAGGTGGGGGGCGAGGGGGCCGTCGAAGCGGCGGCCGGGACCGAGGTTCGGGCAATCCCGGCGCTCGCCCCGCGATCGACGGCAGGATGGGCCCGGGAAGCGCCCGGCGCCGGCTCGATCGCGCCGACGCGCCGCATCTGGGCGAGGAAGGCGCGGGTCTCCTCGGCGACGCCCGCGCTTCCCGCATAACGTCGCTCGAGCGCCGCGACGACCTCGTCGGCGCTCCTCGGCCGGTCGAGCAGGCGCAGGATCTCGCCGCCGCTGCCGCCGAGGCGGATCGCGCGTTCGGGCAGGACCAGGACGTCGCCCTGCCTGCGCGCCTTGAGCGCCGCGTGCCGTGAGAGCACGAGCCGCTCCGTGGCCATCGCACGATCGCCTTCCGTTCCCCCGCTCGCCGCGCTCACAGCTCGAGCTCCATGCCGTCGTGGGCGACGAGCACGCCGGCCTCATGGATGCGCGTCCAGGACTTGCTGCTCGCGTCACAGGCGGGATTGCTGGCGGCGAGATGGACGTAGACGGAGCGGCCGCGCATGCCCGAGAGCCAGACGAGCGAGCCCTCGCGGCCGTCGATCGGGAGGTGGCCGAGGTCGCGGGCGGAGGCGACGCCGGGATGGATCTGGCGGCCCTCGTCGTCGCTCAGGCAGGTGCCGTCGACGAGACGCAGATCGGCCGCGCGCAGCTCGGCCAGCGTCGCGCTGTCGTACTGGGCGATGCGGGGCGCGACGACGAGACGGGCGCCGGTCTCGCGGTCGGTGATGCGCAGCCCCGCGCGGGCGCGGCCCGACTTGGGCGCGAGCTCGCGCAGGGGCTCGGGGACGGGACCGGGCAAGGGGAAGAAACGCGCCTCGAGCCGCTCCCCCCGATCGAGCAGGAAGGGCCGGTCGAAGGCGTGGCCGGTCCAGCCGGGTTCGAGCGCACGGAAGCCCGCGTCGTGGTCGACGAGGGCCTCGCGCACGCCGTGGGTCGAGGCGATCCGGAGCGAGAGGCCCCGCGCGAAGGCGAGCGAGCCGGCGCAGGCGTCGAGCTCGGCGCAGGTCAGGACCAGCGTGTCGAGCGGGACGCTTCGCGTCTGCGGCGTCGGCTCGAAGCGGGCGTCGCGCGTCAGCGTCGTGCTCAGGTGGAGCGGCGCCTCGATCAGCGAATAACGTCGGGTGTCGGCGCTGACGGCGAGGGCGAGTCCTCCTCGCCGCGGGACGGTCGGATCCCCGGCTCGGGCTCGCAGCGCGCGGGGCGAGCCGTCGTTCCAGACCGGCAGGCCGGCGGCGATCCCGGATCCGAGCACGACGATCTTCACGTCGGCCCCGGACGGCGTTCGCGAGCGAGGGGGGTGCCATGCGACGACATGGCGTCCACGCTACCAAATCGGGCGCTTCGCCGAGGCGAGGCCGCGAGGTCGACCCCCATGCCCGAGCTTCCCGAAGTCGAGACGACCCGCAGACGCATCGGCCCTCTGCTCGTGGGGCGCCGCATCGAGCGCGTCGAGACGACGCCGCCGAGCTACTTCTTCCTGACGCCGCCGTCGGAGCTCAAGCGCGCGCTCGAGGGGCGGCGCATCGATTCGCTCGAGCGCGTCGGCAAGTACCTCGTCGCGGGGCTCGAGGGGGGATCGCGGCTGCTGCTCCATCTCGGCATGACGGGACAGCTCTTCTCGAGCGCGGCGACCAGCGTGCGCCTGCTCTCGGCGACGGTGCGGGCGTCGCTCAGTCCCGAGGCGCAACGGGCCTTCGAGCCCGACGTCCATACCCATCTGCGGCTCCGTTTCGACGGGGGCGGGCCGGAGGTCTACTTCCGGGACGTCCGCAAGTTCGGCAAGGTGAAGTGGCTGGCACCGGGGGCAGCCGACGAGCGGCTCGACCGGCTCGGGACGGACGCCCTGGCGCTCTCCGGGCCGGCGCTCTTCGCGGCCTGTCGCGGGCGCAAGGCGGCGATCAAGGCCGTCCTGCTCGACCAGTCGATCGCGGCGGGCGTCGGCAACATCTACGCCGACGAGGCCCTCTTCGTGGCCGGCGTCCGTCCGGCGCGCGCAGCGGGGCGGATCACGCGCCGCGAGGCGGACGCGATCGTCGCAGGGCTCCAGCGGGTCCTGCTCCGATCGATCGAGACCGGCGGGTCGAGCATCAGCGACTACGTCGCGCCGGACGGGTCGGACGGGACCTATCAGGACGAGCGCAAGGTCTACGGTCGGACGGGCGAGCCGTGTCGGGTCTGTGGGGCGCCGATCAAGCGGCGCATCGTGGCCCAGCGTTCGACCCACTCCTGCGCGCAGTGTCAGCGATGAAGGACGACACGCGGGGGCGGGTCGTCGGAGCACGACGATGCTGAGTCTCGTCGAGCTCGAGCGGGTCGCGCGCGTGGTGACGGCGCGTTGGGTGGGCGGACGGGTCGAGCGCTGGGTCGAGCCCGAGCCCGGCCGCATCTGCCTCTCGATCTACCGGCGCGACGGCGACGAGCAGCGCAAGGCCGTGCTCGATCTCGATGCGCGGCCCGAGGTGGCCCATCTCGGCGAGCTCGCACGCATGCCGCCCGCGCCCGAGACCTTGCCCGCCTTCAGTGCCTATCTGCGGGCGCATCTCTCCCGGGCACGGCTCGAATCCGCCGCGCTGCGCGGCGGGGATCGACAGCTCGCGCTGGTATTCGGCGCGGAGGAGGGGCGCTTCGAGCTCGTCCTCTCCCTCTTCGGGCGGCGCAGCAACCTCTATTTGCTCGACGCGACGGGCCGGCTGCTGCAGGCGCTCCGTCCGCTGCGCGAGACCCGCAGCGAGCTCGCGCTGCAGCAGCCCTACGTCGATCCGGGCAGCGGGCCACCGCGGGCGGGCGAGGACCGCTTCGCGTCGGTCGAGGACGTGCGGCTGCTCGAGCGGATCGCCGAGCGCTATGCCGGCGCGGGGACGGCGCGCTCCGTGGAGGAGGATCACAAGGCGCTGCTCGCGCTCCTGCGACGCGAGCGGAAGACCGCCGAGCGGCGCATCGAGCGGATCGAGGAGGAGCTGCGCGAGGCGGATGCGGTCGGCGAGCTCGAGCGGCACGGCGAGCTGCTCAAGGCGAATCTCGCCCGGGTCGAGCCGGGGGCGGCTTCGGTGGTCGTGCCGGACTTCGCGACGGGGGCGCCGGTGACGATCGGCCTCGATCCGAAGCGGTCTGCGCGACAGAACCTCGAGGCGATCTTCAAGCGCTATCAGAAGATGGTGCGGCGGCTCGCGAAGGCGGGCGGTCAGATCGATGTCGCGCGCGCCGCGCTGGACTCGCTCGTTCGGCTCGAGGCGGAGGTCGAATCGGCAGAGCCGGGATCGGCCGCGTTCCAGGCGATCGTCGGGCGGGAGGAGGTCGGGCGCCTGCTCTCGCGGGCGGGGATCGCGCCGGCCCCGGCCGATCGGGCCGGGTCGGGCGGGTCGTCAGGGAATCCGCCGGCCGCCCGCGTCGCCCCGCCTTCGCTTCCCGCCGCCTACCGTGACAAGCCGCGACGTCTGCATCCGCGCCGCTACCGGACCGCTGCCGGTCTCGAGATCTGGGTCGGCCGCAGCGACGACGCGAACGACTTCCTGACGACCCGTCTCGCCCGCGGCAAGGATCTCTTCTTCCATCTCGCCGGCGCGCCCGGCAGCCACGTCATCCTGCGGACCGAGGGACGGGACGACCCGCCCTCGGAGGCCGTCCTCGACGCCTGCGAGCTCGCCGTCCACTTTTCGAAGCAGAAGAACGCCGGCTCCGCCGAGGTCCACGTCGTCCCGATCCGCAACGTCAAGAAGCCGAAGGGCGCGAAGCCGGGACTCGTCTACGTCAGCGGGGGGCGGTCGATCCGATTGCGGCGCGAGCCGGCTCGGCTCGAGCGCGTGCTCGCGGCGCGGATCGAGGAGTGATCGCCGCGCGGGTCGCAGGCCTTCCCGGGTCGGAACGCTCCCGGGTCGGAACCTCCTCTAGAATGACGCGATGATCGACGATCCCGTGCGCGCCCGCCTGCCTCGTTATGTCGGACCCCTGGTCGCGCTCTACGCCCGCCTCGGGCTGACGCCGAACCAGGTCAGCGTCATCGGCTTCGTCATCGCGCTGCTCGCGAGCGTCGCCGTCGCGCGCGGCCATGCCGGGCTGGCGCTGCTGCTCTGGTGGGGGTCGCGGCTGCTCGACGGAACCGACGGCCACTACGCGCGCCATTCGGGCCAGGCGACGAGCTTCGGCGCCTACCTCGACATGGTGCTCGACATGGCGGCGTACGGGGCGATGGTGCTGGGGTTCGCGGTGGCCGAGCCGGCGCTCTGGACCCGCTGGCTGACGATCGTCTTTCTGTACGTCCTCTGCATCACGAGCGCGCTCGCGCTCGGCAGCCAGGAGGCGCACGTCGGTCGACCGCCGCGCGACGATCGCGGTCTGCGTCTCGGGGCGGGCCTGGCCGAGGGGGGAGAGACGGGAATCGCCTACAGCGTGTTCCTGCTGCTTCCGAGCTGGCTTCCGATCACGACCGCGATCTGGATCGGCGTGCTGACGCTGACGGTCGTGCTCCGGACGGTCCTCGCGTACCGCGTGCTGCGCTGAGCTGGCTGCTGCGCGCGGCATTTGTGAGATCCATCATCAAGCGAAGGCCCGCGTCGGACCGATATGCCCACGAGTTTCGTACGCGTGCGTCTCGGGCGCATGCGTCTCGGGCTCGGAGGGGGCGTGGGTTGATGGGTCGCATGCGAATCGGATCGGGCGTGGTCGCCCTCATCGCCGCATTGACGTGGGCGGGGGAAGGCGCGGCCGAATGGAAGCTCTACGTCCAGGGCGGGATGGGCCTCTCGGGCGCCGAGGTCCAGACGAACGGAATCCTCGACGACATCAATCCGGCGAATCCGATCCGGGCCGGCGGCAAGGATACGGACTCCTCGCCCCTGCTCGACGCCTCGTTCGGGCTCGAGGTCCCGATGGACGAGCTGGTGCCGCGCGAGCTCCTGCTCAAAGTCCGGCTTCCGAGCTGGCCGGTTCGCTTCGAGGTCGAGGCCGCGGGGCTGCGCGAGTGGGAGTTCTCGACGGTCGCTGGCGGCGAGACCTTCTTCACCGAGATCAAATCGACCACCATCCTCTTCAATCAATGGCTCGACATCCCGCTGATCTCGCTCTACGAGCCCTTCCAGTACCTCCTCGGTCTCGGTCGTCAGCCGCGAGTCCGGCAGTGGCTCGGGCCGGCGAGCTTCTATCTCGGGACCGGCGTCGGCATGACGGCCCTGATGGACATCGACGGGACCTCGAACGTGGTCTCGGTCCACGACGATCCGATCGACTTCGTCTGGAACGTCGGAACCGGCGTCAACATCGCGATGACCGAGCGCGTGACGCTCTCCGTCGGCTATCGCTACGTCGGCTTCATGGAGCAGGAGTCGCGCTTCCAGGGGCCCGCGGGCGACGATCCCAACCACAAGGTCAACTTCGACCTCGACGTGCACGAGCTGCGGGTCGGCCTCCGCATGCGGGTCTTCGAGTTCGCGAGTCCCTGGCGTTGATGCGACGCGTCGACCGCCCGGCGCCGCCGGTCGTCGCATAGCGGCGCCCGCGTCCCTCGGATAGCCTCCTCGCGTGTCGTCCCACCGCCTGCGATCGGGGCGCTTCCGCTGGCTCCTCCCCCTCCTCTCGCTCCTTCTCGTCGCGAGCCCGCGTTCCTTCGCCCAGACCCCGACCGATGCCACCATCCTGCTCAACCAGAAGCGGATGGAGATCGGCCAGCTGATCACCCGCGTCTCCCAGGAGACGGGGCGGACCATCCTGTTCGACGAGCAGGTCAAGGGGCTGGTCTCGCTCGTGTCGAAGCGACCGGTGACGCCTGACGAAGCCTGGGAGCTGCTCGACGCGGCGCTCCATCTGATCGGATTCGCGCTGGTGCCTTCGACCGCCGGGCAGTGGCGGATCGCGCGGGTCGCGGAGGTCGTCGGCGAGTCGCCCTTCACCCGGCGCGTCCGCGACGGATCCGAGCGCTATGTGACGGCGTTGATTCCGCTCGAGGTCGCGCCGCTCCCGTCGGTCATGAACGTGATCCAGCCGCTCGCCGGCTCGAGCGTCACGCTCGTCGCCCTCGAATCGAGCCACAGCCTGATCGCGAGCGGACCCGAGCACGCCATCGCACGACTCACCGCGATCGCCGACGAGCTCGATCGCGTCGAGGAGCGGGGGCTGCGCCAGCGCGTCCTCCGCTACCGCGACGTCGGCGACGTCGAAGGGATGATCGAGGCGCAGTTCGAGGCCGGACGCTTCAGCGAGCGCGAGCTCGAGCTCTGGAGCGATGCCCGGACGAACAGCCTGATCTACCGCGGTTCCGACGACGCGGTCGACCGCTTGATCGCGTTCCTCGACGACATCGATCGGCCGATCGAGGGGGAGGGCGAGATCCGCGTCCTGCGCGTCCTGAATCGCGACGCGGGCGAGGTCGCGGAGATCCTCGGGGTGCAGGCCCCGAGTCGCCGCGGCTCGAAGTCGAGCTCGGATGGGACGTCGAAGGTGGATCGCACGCGGGATGCGGGCGAGAGCGGGTCGACGCCCCAGGACTCGACCTCGTCGCGCGAAGGCACGAGCACGGGCGGTCCGGGGCCGAGCGCGGCGCAGGACGAGACGGGGACGTCCGAGCCGCCGTCCTTCGCGGCCGGGGCCGGGGTCGACCTCGCGACGTTGCTCGCGGGCGAGGAATATTCGATCGCCGTCGATGCGCCGACCCGCTCCCTCGTCGTGCGCGCGAGCGAACGGGGACATCGCATCATCCGCGAGCTCGTCGAGAAGCTCGACGAGAGACCGCAGCTGATCGCCGTCGACATCACGGTCTCCGAGATCCGCACCCCGAGCAGCCTCGCCCTCGCGCTCAGCTACCACGTCCCGCTGCTGCCGGGCGATTCGGTCGACGAGCTGGTGGGTCGACTCATCAGCCTGCCCGCCGGCGGCGGATTTCGCACGACCCCGATCGCGGACGGTGCGCTCTTCGGACGCGTCTCGCGCGACGCGGGCATCGATTTCGAGGTGCCGGGCGGGGGCGGCGTCCTCATCCCGATCGAGGACACGGGCGAGATCGACGCTTCGAAGATCACCGCGCGGACCGAGATCCTGATCCAGCCCTCGCTCGTCGTCGTCGCCGGCGAGGAGCACGAAGTCTTCGTCGGATCGAACGTTCCGATCCCGACGTCGAACGCGGGGATCGTCGATGGCGTCAGCACGCAGGGGGGCGTGAGCACCTTCGGCGTCAGCGTCAACTTCAACCGCCAGGACGTCGGCATCCGGCTGGTGATCGACGCGCGCGCCGGCAAGGAGGGCCCCATCGAGCTCGACCTCGAGGCCGAGATCACGGCGCTGGCCCCGTCCGCCGCCGGCCCCGTCGAGCAGGTCGGTCCGACGCTCGTCAAGGAGGTGCTGACGGCGAAGGCGAAGCTCGAAGACGGCGAGACCGCGATCCTCGGCGTCGATCAGGAACGGCGCGACAACCTCGCCGAGGGCGGGGCGCCCTGGCTGAAGGACATCCCGTTTCTCGGCTGGCTCTTCAAGGCGCGGGGCGAGCAGGTCCAGGACACGCGCCTCGTGATCGCCGCGCGGGCGCGGCGCCTCTCGACGCCCGCCGAGCTCGTCGCCGATTCGATCCGCCGGCGGCTCGCCTTCGATCGCCGGCTCGCCCGTGAGCGGAACCTGCCCGATCCCGGCGACGCCCCGTTCGGGGTCCGCGTGACGACGCGCTCGCGCGAGGACGACGCCAACGCGATCGCCGCCGACCTCGAGCGCAAGGGTCATCGGACCCGAATCCACCGCTGGATCGGACAGGATCGGGAGCCCCTCTTCGACGTCTACGTGCTCGGGCTCGATTCGATGGCGGACGCGGGCGAGCTGGCTCAGCGGCTGGGCGAGGACGGCTGGGACGCCGATCTCGTCGTCTTCTCGTCACGATCGTAGGCGGACCGCGGACGATCGCCGCGGTCGGGATCCCCGTTCGCCGGGTCCGCAGCCCCCGCCGAGACCACGTCCGCGTCGCCCGCGACCCTTCCGTCCGCATGGATCACGAGATGCGGCAGGCCGAGGTCCGCGAGGAAGCGTTCGCTCGCCTGCGCGGGATGGAGCATCGCGATCGTCGTCGCCGATCCCGCGATCAGACAGAGGGGGGCGGCGACCGAGACGCTCGCCGGTCCGCCGCGGAAGCTCTCGCCGGTCCGCGGATCGAGCAGATGGGAATGACGGACGCCGTCGACGATCATGCAGCGTTCGTAGTCACCGCTCGTCGCGATGCCGCCCGAGGCGAGCGCGATCCGCGCGATCGGCCGGTCCGGGCAGCGCGGGTGGCGGATGCCGACGAGCCAGGGCGAGCCGTCGGGGTGGGGCCCCACGACGGCCAGATCGCCGCCGAGGTCGATCAGGCCCGACGCGAGCCCGGCCTCCCGACACAGACCGGCGACGCGGTCGGCAGCGTATTCCTTCACGAACCCCCCGAAATCGAGCTGCATGCCGGGGATCGGGAGGACGAGGCGCGGTCGTTCCCAGCGCAGCTTCGACCAGCCCACGAGCGTGCGGACCTCGGCGAGCGCAGCGGGGTCGGGCAGGCGATTCGAGCGGAAGTCCCAGACGCGGCGCAGCACGCCCGAGGTCGGATCGAAGCGGCCATCGCTCTCGCGCCAGGCCGTCTGCGCGAAGTCGAGCAGCGCGGCCGTCTCGTCGTCGACGAGCACGCCCTCGTCGTCGCCGGCGCTGCGGGCGATCGCCGAGGCGAGGCTGTCCTCGCGGTAGCGCGAATACTTGACCTCGAGCCGCGCCACCTCGCGCGTGCATCGCCGCGCGAGCCCCTCCAGTCCGTCCCGCGAAGGGCCGTGGAGCTGGAGCTCGCACGGGCTTCCCATCGCGCGGAAGCGGAACCGGAAGAGGGGCATCTCAGAAGCGGCCCGTGAGGGTCACGGCGAAGATCTGGAAGTTGACGAGCCCCGGGGCTTCCTTGGCCGTCCCGACGCTGAACATCGCGAAATCGACGTCCGAGATGTATCGCTCGTAGGAGAACGCGAGGTAGAGATCGAGCCCTCCGCTGAGGCCGAACGTCTCGGCCGCGCCGCTCGCCTTGTAATCGAGCAGGTCCTCCAACGCGGCCTCGATCTTGACCTTGCCCGATATCGCGCCGTAGGGCGAGAGACGGAAGTCGCTCGAGCGATAGTGGGGGACCGAGGCGGTGGCGCTGCCGGGCAGGATCGCCTTGTAGAACTCGGCGCCGCTCTGGCTGTAGTAGCGGATCCCCGGCGTGATCGTCAGCCAGTCGAACCAGACGGTCTGGTACCAGGCGGCCTCGAAGGTATGGGAGAACGTCGCCCAGGTATCCCAGTAGAAGCGGTAGTCGAGGTGGAGCGAGGCGGCGAACGGCTCGGGCAGCGCCGTGATGTGCTGCCGGTATCGAGCCATCAAGCTGATCTGATCCTTGTCGTTCGGCCGCTTGTCCGGGAGGTTCACGTCGTTGCGGATCGCGATCAGCTTGTACGGATCGCTGAGATAGCCGCCCTGGTGCTTGTAGTTGATCGTGATCTGCGCGACCGACGAGCGCGTCAGGACCTGGGACAGGCCGGCGAAGAGATCCACCGCCCATTTCTCCCCCGAGTTCTGGCGAGAATCCGAGAATCGGCCCTGAACCGGCGTGATCCAGTCGTGGGAATAGGCCCCGGAGAGGGAGAGCGTCGTGTTCTTCTCCGCGAAGCTCCGCTCCATGCCCATCGCGCCGTGGACGGAGACGTAGTCGTTCTCCTTGGAGAAGCCGGCGCTGAAGGTGTCCTTGCCTTCCTCCATGTAGTAGTCGAGGTCGGCGGTCAGGTCGTAGCGCGTCTCCTGGATGGTCGCGCCGCTCATGACCTGCACGTTCTGGGTGGGGTCGTCGGTATCGGGAAGGACGTACCAGGGCGAAGCGCCGCTCATCTTCTCGTAGAGGAAGTCGATGCCGGCGTCCATGCGCCGGGAGACGGGGAGGTCGACCTCGAACTGGTTCGTGAAGACCTCGTAGCGTTCGCGCGAGCCGGTGCCGGCGGCGAACTTGTCCTTCTCGAGGTCGTCTTCGGCGTAGTAGCTGAACGAATAGCCCGCGGAGGCCTGCTCGATCGGCGAGTCCGCGCGCGCCGGGAGGGCGAGGCCCGGCAGGGCGAGGGCGCCCGTCGTGAGCGCCGTCAAGGTCCGACTCGGAAGGACGAGTGCCTCGCCCGCGACCGCGCGATCGCGGGCGCCGTTTCCCTCTCGCTCTCCGCCCCTCATCGAAGCCTCCGCAAATCAGTTGCAGCCGCAGCCGCCGCCCCCGCCGCTGCCGCCCGGCATGGAGGCTTCCTTGCTGAAGTAGACGTGGCTCTCGCGCTTCGCCTCGAGCCCTTCGGGCTCCCAGGCCATGTCCCGGCGCGCGAGCAGATCTCGCTCCCAGGGGCTGACGCGGACACAGCCGGCGGTCGCGGCGAGGGACAGGAGGAGGAGGACCGCGAGCAGGAGCGGGCGCATCGCCTAACGTCCTCCGAGCAGCTTCTGGATCTCGGCGCGCAGCGCCTTGCCGTCGCCGCGCTGGAATCCGCGGTGGACGTAGCGGATCACGCCGTCGCCATCGATCAGGTAGGAGGTCGGCATCGTCTCGAGCCCGAACTGCTGGGGGAGCCGTCCCTTCGGATCGCTGGCCGAGGGGTACCCGACCGGATTCTTCTCGAGGAAGCGCAGCGCCTTCTTCGGCTGCTGGTCGAGATTGACGGCGACGACCTGGAAGCTCTTCCCGGCGAACTCCTTGCGGATCGCCTCGATCTCGGGGACCGCCTTGAGACAGGGGGCACACCAAGACGCCCAGAAGTCGAGGTAGACGACCTTGCCGCGATACGGGGCGAGGGCGACGTTGCCCTTTCCGTCGAGCGCGGGGGCGGAGAAGTCGGGCGCGCGGTCGCCGGCCTCGAGCGCGGGAGCAGCGCCCCCCGCGAACGCGATCGCGACGAGTACGACGAGCGCGACGGTTCGGGCGGCGGAGCGGAGCAGGTCGGGGGGCAGGACTCGGGTCATCGAGGCTTTCGGATCGGATCCGCGATGGGATGCCGTCATGGCGTCAGGATCTCCCGTGCGTCTCGAGAGCCCATTGCGCGATGAGCCGGGATCGGCTGGCGCGCGCGGCGGGCTTTCGCGGTGCATCGTCGGGTCGGCGAGCCGGGCTGAGGGAAATGTGATCGGCGACCCGGTCGGGAGAACGTCACGGTCGGCGCGCGACGGGGGTCGGGGCGGCGCGATCGAGCGCCGCGAGGACGGCCTCCTGGGTCAGGAGCTCCGAGAGGACTTGAGGGCGGTCGGGGATCGCCGGATCGTAGACGAGGTAGAGGGGGACCCCCGCGCGCCCGAACTCGGCGAGCTTCGCGCGGACGCGCTCGTCGCGGCGCGTCCAGTCGGCCTCGAAGCGCGCATAGCCGCCGCGGTCGAGGGCTTCGCGAACGGCCGGTCGATCGAGCACCGTCCGCTCGTTGACCTTGCACGTGAGGCACCAGTCTGCCGTGAAGACGACGAAGGCCGGCGCGCCGCCCGCCAGGGCTGCCTGGACGGCTTCCTCGCTGTAGGGGGCGAATCCGTCCGCCGTAGCCGAACCCGACGCGGGCGCTGCGGTCGCGTCCGTCCGCTCGAACTCGATCAGGTTGAAGCTCGCGAAGGCGACGCTCGTGATCAGGGCGGCGCTCGCGCGCGCGCGCCAGGCGTTCCGCATCGGCTGCAGCTGGCCGAACGTCCAGAGCAGGAACGAGAGCAGGAGCAGGGCAGAGACGAGCGCGATCACGGCATCGATCCCGCCGCTCTGCCCCACGATCCAGAGCAGCCAGATCACGGTGGCCAGCAGGCAGAAGCCGAGTCCCGCCCGGAGCTTGAGCATCCAGGGCCCCGAGCGCGGCACGAAGCGCGCCAGGGCGGGGAAGAAGCTCACGAGCAGGAAGGGCGACGCCAGCCCGACGCCGATCGCCGCGAAGATCGCGACGATGGTCGCGCCCGAGCTCGCGAAGGCGAAGCCGACGGCGGTGCCGAGGAAGGGCGCGGTGCAGGGTGTCGCCAGGACGACGGCCAGCAGGCCTTCGAAGGCGGAGCGCGAGACGCCCGTCGCTTCCTGACCGACCGAGGCGAGGCGGCCCTGCCCGAGCTCGATCTCGAAGACGCCGAAGAGGTTCAGCGCGAAGGCGACGAGCAACGCGGCGATCCCCGCGACGAAGAGGGGCTCCTGGAACTGGAAGCCCCAGCCGACGGCATGTCCCGCCGCCCGCAGCCCGACGACGATCGAGGCGAGCGCGAGCATCGAGCCCAGGACACCGGCGGTGTAGGCAAGACCATGGAGACGGACCTCGTACGGATCGCGCTCGGCCAGGTCGGCGACGGAGACGACCTTGATCGCGAGCACCGGAAGTACGCAGGGCATGCCGTTCAGGATGAGTCCGCCGAGCATCGCCAGCAGCACGACCTGGAGCCAGCCGATTCCCGCCGAAGCCGAAGCCGAAGCCGAAGCCGAAGCCGAAGCCGAAGCCGTGGCCGCATCCGCGACCTCGATCGGAACGTCGATCTCACCGCTTCGAACGATCCCGTCCGGCGTTCGCATCACGAGCACGCCGCGCAGCCGATCGTCGCCCGCTTCGAGGCGCGTCGCATCGAGCGCGAGCTCGATCCGATTGGCGCTTGCCGCCGTGAGCGTGAGCGGCGGCGGCACCGCGATCTCGAAGACCTCGTTCTCGAGCGGAAGGAACTCGATCTCCGTGAGACCGCTCGTCGGGGCACCGCAGCCGTCGGCCGCCTGTACGCACGGGTCGAGCACGAGCGCGATGCGTCCGACCGCGTCGACGGCGGGCGGCTGCGAGGACCAACTCGCGGTCGGGGCCCAGCCGAGCGCATCGGCGGCGCGCGGTACCCGGTCGTCCGCGTCTTCGAAGAGCGCTCGAACGCGCGCGCGATCGCGCTCCGAGAGATCGGGTGCGAGCGGCGAATCGAGCGCGAAGCGCGCGGGTACGCACTCCGTCCGACAGGCGAGCACGTCGGCGCTCGCCCGCACCCGCCGCGCGGGCGCGCCGCCGTCGTCTGCCCCCGTGACGGCCGCCGTTGGCGCGGCCGCTGCCGACGTCGGCGCCAGTTCGGCGGCGAGCAGGACCGAGTCCGCATAGCCGTAGGTCGTGAAGAGCCCGTCGCCCTCGCGGAAGGTCTCGGGTGCGGGCCAAGCGAGCGGGCCGGCGCGGCCGCCCTCGACCTCGAAGTCGACGCGGGGAGCGACGCCCGTGTCGCCGGGATTGCGCCAGTAGAGGTGCCAGCCCGGCGCCAGCTCGAAGAGGACGCCGACCCGATTCGGCCGATCGGACGAGACCAGGAGGGTCGCCCGGAGCTGGGGGATCTGCTGCTCGACGAGGGCATCGCCGCGCGCCGAGCCGGGCAGGCGATCGCGGAGCTCGGCTGCGAGGGGTCCGGGGAACGGGGTGGCGGCGGGGGGCGCGAGATCGAGGAGCGAGGCGTGGCTCGTGGACGCGACGGCGGCGAGCAGGGCGGCGAGCAGCAGGGCGACCCGAAGCGGCTGCCAGCGGGGGTACGCCTGGTCGCCGTGACGGAAGGGGGCGGAGACTCGATCAGGCGGGTGACCCATCACGCAGTCCATCGAGAAGAAGGGAGTCGACATCGCGGGTCGCGATTCCTCGTTCATGGATTCGGGGTTCGGGTCGATCGGGCGGAGGCCGCTGGACCGTCCGCTCATCGGCCAGCTGCCCCGTCGGACCTTTGTCCCTTTCGTCACGCCCCGGCGTGAATGCCGTGATCCCGATCGCATCCGATCGGGGTCGGCGGGACCGCGTGCGCAGCGGGCGGGCAGCTCGGATGCGACTCGGCGCGCTCGATGGAACCGCCCCGGCAACTCCCGAAGCCGGTCGGCCTTGTGACGCGAAAAACACACAATGTTGTGTGCCAGATCACCGAGAACCCCATCCGCATTCCGAATGGATCTCGAGCCCAACTCGGGCGAGTGGGTCCAGAGCGCCCGCTCCCGGCTTCCGCGCCGGGGACGGACGCAGGCGAGGTCGAGTCGAGCATGTCCTACGCAGAGCGACGACGAATTGGCGAGTCGAGCCGAAGGGTGCGGTGGATCGTGGCGGGCCTGGTCCTGCTCTTCGCCCATGCCGGCGCGGCCCAGATGGACGACACCGACCGCGCCCGGCGCATGCACGACCGCATCGCCGGCGTCCCGCCCACGCCGGCGGTGCTCGCCCAGATGGCGACCCACATCGGCAACGGGCGCCCGGATCTCGCGGCCGACCTCGCCATGCAGAACCCGGCCTTCTACAACGTCTCGCTCAAGAACTTCGTGACGCCCTGGACCAATACGGCGCAGACGGTCTACGCGCCGCTCAACGACTACACGGCGACGGTGATCGGGATGGTCCGCGACGACGTCCCGTTCAATCTCGTGCTCTCCGAGGACATCGTCTACACGGGCGCCAACAACCTCGTCACGCCGAACTACCAGCAGGACAGCAACGACCACTATCTCGCGCTCGAGGCGGCCGGGATCGATCTCTCCGATCCCGCGCGGCTCGTCCGCCGGACCCAGTCCGGCCTGCCGGGCTCGCAGCTCTCGCCGAACGACGCGGCCGGCGTCGTCACGACGCGTGCTGCCGCCGAGGCCTTCTTCTCGGCCGGCACCAACCGACGCATGTGGCGCTACACGTCGATCAACTTCCTCTGCCGGGACCTCGAGCAGATGCACGACATCACGCGGCCCGGCGACTGGATCCGGCAGGACGTGAGCCGGAGCCCGGGCGGCGATTCCGAGATCTTCCTCAACAACTGCTATGGCTGCCATTCGGGCATGGACGGTCTCGCCGGCGCCTACGCCTACTATCAATGGGACGACACGCTCCAGCGCCTGGTCCATACGCCGGGCGTCGTCCAGCCGAAGTACCTGATCAACGGAAACGTCTTCCCCTACGGCCACATCACGACCGACAACGGCTGGCTCAACTACTGGCGCGAGGGTCCGAACTCGCTGCTCGACTGGCGCGGTCCCGCGGACCGCGGATTCGGAGCGAAGAGCCTGGGGGTCGAGATCGCGTCGTCGCGGGCGTTCTCGGTCTGCCAGGTCGAGAAGGTCTTCGAACACGTCTGCTTCCACGGGCCCAAGAACCAGACCGACCGGGACGCGATCAACGCGATCGCCGACCAGTTCGAGGCGAACGGCGATTACAACCTGAAGACGGTGTTCGCGGGCGTCGCGGCGCACTGCATGGACGAAGAGTGAAGCGCGGGCGACCGCGTCCGGGCCGTGGGGTCGATCGGGCTCCGGACCGGGACCGAGTCGCTCATGCGGATGCGATCGAGAACAGCGAGGGATCAGGGGACATCATGATGACCAGACATACCTTCCCCGTCGAGTCGTTCGTCCGGTCGAGTGCCAGGTCGCTCCGGCAGACCCTCGTCGCGTTCGCCCTCGCCCTCGCTGCGATCGGCTGCGGCGACTACGGCGGATCCGACTCGAATTCGGCGGTCGTCGGCGGCAACGTCGGCGGCAACACGCCGGACGGCCTCTCGGTCGCCGAGCAGGTCACCGCGTTCCAGTCGACCGTCTATCCGCTGCTCACGCAGTACTGCGAGGACTGCCACGGCGGCAGCGGTCCCGGCGCGCCGCAGATCGCGCATCCGGATCCGGCGACCGCCTGGTCCGCGGTCGTCGACAGCCAGAAGGTCAACTTCTCGGATCCGGGCGCGTCGCGGCTCGTCAGGCGCCTCTCGGTCGACTTCCACTTCTGCTGGACGAACTGCTCGGCCGACGCCTCCGAGATGCTGAACCAGATCCTCGCGTGGCAGCAGGCCATCGAGAACGCCGGCGGGTCGACGGGCGGCGTCGACGTCAACGGGCTCCAGAGCGATTCCCGGATGATGGCGAACGGGACCGAGGAGGTCGGCTCCGAACGCTACGACACCGGCATCATCGCGCGCTGGGACTTCAAGGAGCAGACGGGCAACGTCGCCTACGACACGAGCGGCGTCGCACCGGCCATGGACCTCACGCTCGAGGGCCCGACGCTGATGTCGGCCTACGGCATCGACGTCGCCGAGGGCCGCGCGATCGCGACCGCCGCCGCGAGCCGAAAGCTCTACGACCGGCTCGCGAACCAGCAGACGGGCTCCCAGGCGTACACCCTCGAGACGTGGATCTCGAACCTGAACACGACGCAGGAGGGACCGGCCCGGATCGTCACCTACTCGTCCGGCAACGGATCGCGCAACTTCATGCTGGGCCAGGTCCAGTACCAGTACATCATCCGCAACCGCGCCTATTCCCAGGAGTCGAACGGCAACGGCGGTCCCGACATGGAGACCTACGACGTCGATCAGGACGCGCAGGCGACGCTCCAGCACGTCGTCGTGACCTACGACCAGCTCGCCGGTCGGCGGATCTTCGTCGACGGCGTCTGGACCGAGGACGTCGATCCGATCGCGCCGGGACGCCTCTGGAACTGGGCGACCAACCATCGCCTCGTGATGGGCAACGAGGTCAGCAACGACCGGCAGTGGCTCGGCCAGATCCGGTTCGCGGCGATCTACCAGCGCGCGCTGACCCCGGAGCAGATCCGGACGAACTACGAGGCAGGCATCGGAAAGCGGATCACGCTCTCCTTCGACGTCTCGCAGTGGACCGGCGGAAACTCGCGTATCGAATTCTCGGTGACCGAGCTCGACCGGTACAGCTACCTGTTCTGCTCGCCGACGTTCGTGACCGACATCAACGCGCCGATCCGCATCCAGAACATGCGGATTTCGCTCAACGGCCTGATCCCCGTGGCCGGCCAGGGCTTCGTCAGCATGAACGCCCTGGTGACCTCGAATCGCCAGCTGCTCTCGCGCCAGTGCACGGTCCTGGGCGGACTGGTCGACTCCGATGCGGACGTGTTCCAGCTCCACTTCGAGCACCTCGGCATCTTCCAGGATCCCGTCCCGCCGTCGACGCCGCCGACGCCCGGCGCCGAGAACTTCGGCGATCCGGAGCCGAGCCTCGGCGTCCGCAACTTCGCGCGGGTCAACGCCACGATGGCGGAGCTGACGAACGTCGATCCGCAGACGAACGCGGTCGAGACGACCTACGAGGAGCTCGTCCAGCAGCTCCCGGCGGGTCCGGACCTCCGCTCGTTCGTGTCTGCGAACCAGGTCGGCGTCGACAAGCTCGGCGTGGAGTACTGCGACGCGCTGGTCGGCGGCGAGACCGCCGGCAGCCAGACGCTGCGCAATCAGTTCTTCAACGGTGCTTCGACCTTCGGCTGGAACCAGCCCCCGGCGACGGCCTTCGCGAATCCGGTGAACGTCGACATGATCACGGACCCGCTGCTCGACAAGATCGTCGGCGCGGGCCTGCGCGGCACGGTCGGCGGACAGCCCGCCCGCGGCCAGGTCGAGGCGCTGCTCGACCAGCTGATCGTCGATCTGATGGCGACCTGCGGCGGCGGGGGGCAGCCCGCCTGCGACGGGGTCTACACGAAGAACATCGTGAAGGGCCTCTGCACGGCCGCGATCTCGAGCGGCGCGGTCCACATCCACTGAGACGAAGCGACGCGCCCGGACCCGCGCGGTCCGGGCGCCCAGGGAATCCTCGAAGAGGAGACACGACGATGGCACGCAGACGAACGCCGACGGAGCTCCGACCCTATTTCCATCCGGATCATCGTCGTCCCCGCACGCGCCGCGAGTTCCTCGGCCAGGGCTTCCTGGCGGGCTCGGCATACGTGCTCGCTCCCTCGCTCCTCTCGCTGCTCGGCGTCAACCGGGCCAACGCCCAGGCGAGCTGCGCGCTGACGGGCGCCGGCGCCGGCAAGGTCCCCTTCATCGGGATCGACCTGGCCGGCGGCGCCAACATCGCGGGCTCGAACGTGATGATCGGCGGGCCCGGCGGACAGGAGGACGTCCTCTCCGAGGGCGGCTACACGAAGCTGGGTCTCCCGCTCGACCTGTCGCCGCTCAACTCCCAGATCAACGCCTTCGATCGGACGATGAACCTCGTCTTCCACTTCGACTCGGCGATGCTCGCGGGCATCCTGTCGAAAGCCTCGCCGACGACGCTGGCGAAGGTCGAGGGCGTGATCTGCTCGGCGCGCTCGGCGAACGACACCCAGAACAATCCGCTGAACCCGATCTACGGGATCTTCCGCGCAGGCGCCGACGGCGGCCTCCTCTCGCTGATCGGAACCCAGAACTCCGACTCGGGCGGCAACTCGATCGCGCCGATGTCGATGTTCGATCCCGCGGTCCGCCCGACCAAGATCGACCGTCCCAGCGACGTCCGCGGCCTCGTCGACACGGGCAAGTTGACCGAGCTCCTCGGCAGCGGCGGCGCGGGCAACGTCGCCTCCGCGATCCAGGCGATCTCGGCCCTCAAGGTCGAGCAGATCCAGGAGGACCAGGCGGTCAAGGACCTGGTCAACTGCGCCTATCAGCAGAGCTCGGACCTGATCACGCTCTTCGGCGATCCCGCGGCCCTCGACCCCGAGCAGGACGCATTGATCGTCAATGGCGGCGGAACGGGCATCTTCAGCCAGGCCGAGCTCAACCAGAGCGAGTTCCGCAAGACGGCCTCGGTCATGAAGCTCGTCCTCGAGGGTCATGCCGGCGCCGGTACGATCGAGTTCGGCGGCTACGACTACCACGACGGAACGCGTACGACGGGCGAGAACCGGGATTTCCGCGCCGGTCAGGCGATCGGAGCCATCTTCGAGTACGCCGAACGCAATCCGCTGGTCGGCGACGTCATGGTCTACGTCTTCAGCGACGGCTCGGTCTTCTCGGACGGCCAGGCCGACAATGGCGCCAACGGCAAGTTCGTCTGGCGCGGCGACAACTCGGGCTCGGGCGTCAGCGTCATGATGGTCTACCGCAAGTCGGCCAAGCCGGACCTGCGCGCGCCCTTCGCGACGACGCGCCAGGTCGGGTACTACCGCGCGAACGGCGACGTCGAGACGGCGGCGAACTCGGTGGCGAACAATCCCGAGGCGCTGACCCATGCGGCGATCCTCAACTACATGGCGCTACACGGCGAAGAGGGGATGTTCACGACGCTCTTCCCGGGCACGCCGATCCAGGCGGACATGGCGAACCTGCTGGCCTTCTCGCAGATCCGCTAGGCGACCGCGGCGAGGATCCGCGATCGGACATCGGAGAGCGGCTCGAAGGCAGGTTCCGGAGGGGTAGGACATGCAGGACAACGGGCACGGCGCACCGTCGTGGCTCTTCTCGTTCCTCGATCTGGCGCTGCTCATGCTGATCGCCATGACGCAGCTCGCGCCGGACACGCCGCCCGAGGTCCCGGATCTCGGCGCCATGATCGTGCCCCGCATCGGCGAGGCCGGGACCAGCGAGCTCGCCGCCGAGTCGGTCGACGTCTGGCAGCTGCGCGTGCATCCGCCGGAGGAGGGCGCCGCGAGCCCCTACGAGCTCGTGCGCGTGGTCGACGGCAAGGCGATCGACGAGGGCCGGCGCGTCGAGGGCGCGGCGCTGCGCTCGGCGCTCGCCGAGCTCAAGGCGGCGAAGGGCCACAAGCCGATGCTCGCGCCGCACGAGGATTCCCGCAGCCAGGACATGCTCGAGGCGGCCGCGCTGCTCGAGGAGATCTGGCCGGGTCCGCGCTGGGCCACCGTGACGCGGGTGGCCGATCGGGGATGAGCGCCCGCCACATCGAGCAGCACTACGGATTCGGCGCGGCCCGGATCGCGCTCCGCAGCGAAATGCACCGCGTGTCCGATGCGGGCTTCGCGGGCGACTTCGGGGCGATCCTGGCCGAGCTCGGCTCGGGCGGACCCTCCGTCCTGGCGCGTCGTTTCGCGGGACCGGTGCTCGGGATCGTCGGCACGCTGGCCTTCCTGGGGTTCGTGATCCACTGGGTCGTCCAGGAGGAGACGAGCCGCGAGGCGCTCGAGGTGGTGATGCTCGAGTCGGCGGAGGCGGTGCCGCCGGTGATTCCGCCGGTCGTCGAGCTGCCGGTCGAGCCCGAGCCGATCGTCCCGGAGCCCGTCGTGCCCGAGCCGGTGGCGCCCGAGCCCGTCGTGCCGGAGCCGCCGCCGCTGGTGGCCGAGGCGAGACCCGAGCCGCCGCCGCCCGTCCCGCAGCCGAGGATCGAGCCCGTTCGCATCGAGCCCGAGGTCGCGAAGGTCAAGCCGCCGCCGGTCGTCGAGCGGGCGCCGCGGCCCGTCCGGGAGCAGCCGGTTCCGGTCGCGCGCCCGCGCGTCGCGATCGACGCGGTCGCGGTCGCGCCCGATCGCGTTGCGCCGAGCGCGCCCGTCGAGCGCCTGGCCCGCACGGCCGTCCGCCCCGAGACCCGCGCCCTGCCGCGGATGGACGCGCCCGCGGCGCCGTCCCTCGAGCTGCCGAGCGAGGCGGCGCCCGAACGCGCCTTCCGCGTCGCCGCTGCGAGGGCGCCGGCCGGCGGATCGCGGCCGCGGTCGATTCCGGGGGTGGCGCCGGCCGGTCTTCCGGTGGCGGACGTCGACCTCCCCCGGCGACGCGCGGGGCCCCGACCCGGGCGCTCCGGTCGGTCGGCCCGCGCCCGCGGCGGGCCCGGCCGCGCCGTCCCGCGGCTCGAGATGGCGGCCGCGCCGGCGCCGGGGCCCGCGGCCGCGCGCGCCGTGCCCCAGGTCGTGGCCCGCGCCGAGCGGGTGGCGGCGCCCGGCAGCGGCGGGGCCGGGGGCGGCGGCGGGGGCTCGCGCCCCGGTCTGTCGGGCGTGCCGCTCGGCGAGCTGCGCGCGTGCGTGACGGATCGGGAGGAGGACCGCCTCAAGCAGGCGGTGGTCGCGGCCGTAAAGGCGCAGAGCGAGTGCGTAAGTAGCAAGGGCACCTACCGATTCGTCGAGACGAAGAACCTGAACGCGTTCCTCATGTGGATCGAGCAGGCGCCGTCCCGACGCGTCGAGGATCGCTGTGCCGAGCTCCGCTATGCGCTCGAATGTCTGCAGGGAGCGAGTCGGCGCGCGTCGCGTTAGGCAGGATCGGACCGCCGCGCGCGTGGCGTCGCGCCGGGCGGGCCGTGCGCATGGAGTGATCGACCCGTCGTCCGGGCGGACGCGGGCGGGAGGGGATGGAAACGATGAGCAACGTCGAGCGATCGCGCGGGGGCTTCGGACGCCCGGCGCGCCTTCTGATGGGCTTCGCGTTCGCGCTGACCGCGCTGGTGTCGGTCGGCGTCCCGGGCGCGCGGGCCGCGACCTGGGACGACTACCTCGACTTCGCCTATATCTACAGCTCGGCCGACGCCGAATCTCTCGCGGCCAGACTCAAGGGGTACGAGCGCGAGGTGGGGCTCCCGCTCGACGCGTACGTCAAGCGGACCGTCGAGGATCGGGACGCCAAGCGCGGCGAGGACGCGGCCCAGACCCGTCGGCGCGCCATCGCCCAGCTGCTCGAGTACCTCGCCACGCGCGAGCCCGCCCACCTCGAGAACAGCGTCGATACGATCGAAGCCTTCTCGGACGCCAAGAGCCGTCAGGAAGACCGCTACTGGTTCCACTACATCAACGCCCATCGCGCCCTCGAACGCGGCAGCGACACGGAGTTCGTCCGCCACGTCCTCGGCCTGTGGATGGACGTCGTCGTCCCCCTCGAATCGCCCTTCGACACGCTGCAGGCCCTGTCCCTGTCCCAGACGGCGAACTCGGGCTTCGTCTCCGCGCTCCCCTACGTCTACGAGAACGTGGCGCGGCTCGTGCTGCTCCGGAGCCAGGAGATGGGCATGGGCTTCGGCCTCGACGCGCTGGCGGCGGTCGTCCGCCTGCTGGCCGATCAGCGGGTCGGCGCCTTCCCCGACGTGATTCCCGTCGAGGCGTCGGTGCGCGACTACCTCGAGCGAATCGTCGCGCGCCTCGAGGGGCCCGAGTCCGACGGCGGCAGCCTGACCTTCACCCTCGTCCTCTTCGAGGCGAGCAAGACCCATGACCACTCGCGCGGCCTGCTGGCCAGCGAGGGCTTCTCGGAGGCGAGCGTCGCGGCGATCCGGGCGGCCGGCGCGGCCTACGCCCGCGCGGCCGATCTCGCCGAGACGCCGTCGGGCGAGGCGGCCGTCTACATGCGCATCCTGCGCCAGATGGGCGAGGTCCATGCGGCGAAGCAGCGACTCGGCGTGAATCCCGACGTCGAGCTTCCGTTCACGATCGAGGGCGCCTACCAGGTCTACGCCTCGCTCTGGGACGCGCGCGGCGGCGAGTGGCGCGAGCTCGGCTATCGCAGCAGCGGAGAGGAGTCCTACCTCCAGTCGATGCGCGCGCTCTGGGAGGAAATCCAGGAGTCGACGCTCAACAGCGCCGACTACTACCTCTCTCGGGCGATGGAGGATCCCGCTCGCGCCTCCGAGCTGGTACGCAACGCGGCGCGGCTCTACGCGCGCTACCTCGCGCACTTCGAGCGCTACGCGACGCCGGACTCGACGCGCTGGGTCCCGGACTCGGCCTACTTCGCGGCCTACGAGGCGGCGCGCGGATACGGTGATGCGTTCGTCGCCTACGGCGTCGCGAACCCGGGCCCCGCGGAGATCCAGCTCGCGGCCTCGCGCTATCAGCTGGCGCTGCGCGCCTTCCCCTTCGATCGGCAGCTCTGGCCGGCGCTGACGACGGCGCTCGAGCGACGAGGCGGCGCGAACGACTTCCTCGCGATCACGCGGCCGCTGGCCGAGCGCGTCGCGACCTCGCGCCACGTCGGATCCTGGATCGCGCAGAACGGCGCCGGCTCGCCGACGATCGACGTCTACCGCCGCGGCCTCGCCGACGAGCTGGTCCTCATGTACATGGGCTTCGCCGACGCGAAGGGCCTCGGCGAGCTCGAGAAGAGCCTCGGCGACCTGAAGGCCCAGCGCGACACGCTCGCCCACAAGCTCAACGGCCTCGCCCAGCAGCGGGGCGTGCGCGGGGCGAGCCCGCCGGCCTCGCCCGCCGGCGACGACGACGCGTCGGAGATCGCCGCGTTCGGCACGGCCGAGAGCCAGCAGATCGCCCGCGAACTCGAGGACGGCGGGCGCCAGCTCGCGAAGCTCGACAAGCAGATCACGGCCCGGACCCGCGCGCTCCCGCTCTTCCGCGCGATCGTCGAGAGCGAGGACCTCGCGCCCTCGCTCCGCAGCCAGCGCGAGCATGCGGTGCATACGCTGCTTCGCCGGCTCTACCACGAGAGCTCGGCGCGAGGCGCGGCGGGCGACGGCAGCGACGACTGAAGACGAACGATCGGGCTCGGAGGCGTCTCCGGGCTCGTGGGGGGATGGCGATGCGGATGCGCAGGGGAAAGACGGGAATGGTCGTGGCGGCGTCGCTCGGGCTCGGGCTGGCGCTGGCCGGGTGTGCGGCGAAGGACGGCCCGAGCGAGCTGGATGCGGCCCAGCAGGCCGCGCTCGAGGAGACCGCGCTCAACGGCGAGGCCCTCTCCCAGCGACGGACGGACCTGATGCGGGCCTGGCGCGATCTGGTCCGCCTCGACACGACGATGCAGGCCCTCTCCGATCGCGGCGACAGCCCGAGCATCGTGCTGCTCGACAACTTCATCGCCGAGTACATGGCCAAGCACCTCGATCCGCTGCTCCAGCCGCGCTGGCAGAGCTCCCATCCCGAAGTGATGGCGCTCGACGCGAACCTGCGGTTCATGAAGGCCCAGCTGCTCTCGAACATGCGCTACCCGCGCCGGGTCCAGGACTCGATCGACGACATCGAGAAGCGATTCGAGGGGCGCGAGAGCATGCTGGTCGAGTATCCGGTCGGCGAGCAGCGCTCGCTCGGCGACGCGCTCGAGCTGCTGCGCGACCAGAAGTGGAACGGTTAGGCCGATCGATTCGACGGCGACCGCAGCGACGCACGCGCGTCACGGGGAGTGGTAGATGACGAGTGGGATGATCTCGGCGATCGTGACGACGGGCGTGTTCACGGCAGTGCTCGTGCCTTTCTCGAGCGGATTGCGCGCCGTCGTGGCGGCCTGGTCCGCGACGCGGCGCGTGAGCAACGACGAGCTGCGACGCGGACAGTCCGCGCGAGCGGGCGGGGCGGAGCCGCTGGCGATCCTGATGGTGCGGATCCTCCAGAAGTCGCTCCAGGACAACGAGCACGACGGCCAGCCTTCGGACTTCGTCTTCGATGCGTCGCGGCAGTACGTCATGAACGAGTACGAGCACAACTATGCTCGCCTGATCTCCATGTACGCCAACCTGCTGCCCCCGCTCGGCTTCGTCGGGACGACGGGCGGCATGCTCGTCAACTTCCTCTCCATGCACACGAACGACCAGGGCCTCGAGGTCATCTCGCTGGCGCTGGCGCTCTCCTCGAGCTTCTTCGCGCTCTTCACCTTCGCCGTGCTCGACGCGTTGAAGCTGCGGCTCTACTCGCGGCTGCTGGCCGCCACGCGCGACGTCCAGGTCCTCTACAACAAGGCCGAGAGCCGGCGGGATCAGACACCTTCCGAGCGGCCGATGATGGCCAAGGGCGCGCGCGCCTCGGTCTGACGCGGAGCGCGGCGCGCCGACCGACTGTCGCCGCGGCGCGCCGACGGAAACGGGCCGGTCGAACGACGGAAGTCGGTCGACCGGCCCGTTCGCGTTCGGCCCGCGCGACGGCCTGCGCTCGCCGACGGAGCCCCCGTCGGCCTTGCACCCGCGTCCCGGGCTGCCACACTCCGGCGCTCGGAGGGGCCCCCGGACCATGGGGACGCAGCAGGCATTCGATCCCTACTTCTCGCATTGGGCCGACATCGCGGCGCGTCGCGTGCTCGCGGCCCATCCCGATCGGCGCCCGATCGTGGTCGCGGCCGGCATCACGCCGAGCGGCGTCGTCCACATCGGGAACTTCCGCGAGGTGATGACGGTCGACCTGGTCGCGCGGGCGCTGCGGGACCAGGGCGTCGCGGTCCGCTTCATCTACTCCTGGGACGACTTCGACGTGTTCCGCAAGGTTCCGGCCGACGCGCCGGAGCAGGCGATGCTGACCGCGAACCTGCGCCGCAGCGTGGCCGACGTGCCGGATCCCTTCGCGAGCGATCCCGACGATCCGGTCGGCCCGACCGACAGCTACGCGAGCCACCACATCGCCGCCTTCGAAGCGAGCCTCGCGCCGCTCGCCATCGCGCCGGAGTTCATCCGGCAGTCGAAGGCCTATCGTGCGGGGCGCTATGCGGAAGGCATCCGGCGGGCGCTCGAACGGAAGGACGTGATCCGCGCCGTGCTGGATCAGTACCGCAGCGAGCCGCTGGCCGAGCACTGGCTGCCGCTCGCCGGCTTCTGCGGAGGCTGCGGTCGCGACCGAGTCGACTTCGAGTGGGACGGCGACTGGCAGGTCGAGATGCGCTGCCGCGACTGCGGGGCGCGGACGCGCGTCGACCTGCGCGAGGGGGGCGACGTCAAGCTGCCCTGGCGGATCGACTGGCCGATGCGCTGGGCCTTCGAGGGCGTCTGCTTCGAGCCCGGCGGAAAGGACCACAGCACCGCCGGCGGCAGCTACGACACCGCCCGCCAGATCGTCGGCCCGGTCTACGGAGGCGTGGCCCCCGAATACGTCCCCTACGACTTCGTCCGCATCAAGGGCGGGGGCGGCAAGATCTCGAGCTCGGCCGGAGGCGCGGTGACGGTCGCGGACTGCCTCGAGATCTTCGAGCCGGAGATGCTGCGCTGGATCTTCGCGTCACAGCGGCCGAACTCGGAGTTCCAGATCTCCTTCGATCTCGACGTGATCAAGCTCTACGAGGACTGGGACCGCGCGGTCGCGCAGGCCCACGAGCCCGACGACGGAGGCAAGGGCGACAAGAAGCGCCAGGTCGTGCGGCGCACCATCGAGCTGTCCCGGCTCACGCCGGGCCGGATCGTGCCGGGGGCGCCGCCGATCCGCGTGCCGTCGTTCCGGCCGCTCTCGGTCACGCTCCAGATCTACGACGGCGACGTCGAGCGGACGCTCGCGCACTACCGGCAGACGGGCGAGGTCGCGAGCGAGGAGGAGGCCGAGCGGCTGCGGCTGCGGGCGGTCCGCGTCTGGCGCTGGGTCGAGCAGCATGCGCCCGAGGACTTCCGCTACCGGATCCGGACCGAGCCCGCGACGACGAAGCTCGAGGGCGAGCCGCGGATGCTCGTCGAGCGCCTCGTCCGCGCGCTCGAGGCCTCGCCCGAAGCGCGCGAGGAGGAGCTCGTGCCCCATCTCCGGACGATCTGCGAGGGAACGGCGCTCTCGCCGCAGGACTTCTATCCCTACGTCTACGAGCTGCTGATCGCGCGACCGAAGGGGCCCAAGCTGACGACGCTGCTCTCGACGATGGGGGCCGAGCGCGCGCTGCCGCTGCTTCGCGCGGGGCTCTAGCCGTTGGCGCCGAGCGGGTCGTTGATCGCCGTCTGACCCGATCCCCGGGAAGCGCCAGGGATCGATGAGGCCGATGCTGGTCGTCGTACCGCAGCCAGGCGGGGAGCGTTCGGCGAGCACCACCCGAGGTCTTGTGAGGCTTGCCGGAGGCCCACTCAGGCTGGAGCGCCCGGATGGATCGTCGACCGACGATCGTACGGGATTCCGGCCGAGCCCTCGCGTGTCCGTCTCGTTCGCTCGATC
>JAWKRW010000010.1:0-190104 GCA_041389445.1 Myxococcota bacterium | reverse complement strand
GAGATCCCGTGCGCAAGGAGGCGGCTCGATCGATCCATCGTCAGATGCTCCCCAGCGTGCCGACGTTGCGCGGGCGGACCGAGCCCACCACCACGCGACGGCGGAATCCATCGTTCGGACCGCCGGGCGGGGTCCGGTTCTCGAGCTCGACCCAGGCGCCGTCGGCGAAGCCCTGATCGTCGGCGCGCGTGCGCACGACGATCGAGAAGCGGACCTCGGAGAGCGTGCTGTTGTCCCAGTCGGCCGGGTCGTAGGGGTTCCCGCTCTTGGTCCCGGGCTCCTCGGTCTCGCCCGGATCCGGCGAGCCGTCGCCGTCGAGGTCGACGGCGTTGTCGACGACGCCGTCCCCGTCGAAGTCGTAGTAGTAGGAGACCTGGAAGTCGTCGACGCCCTGGGCGAGCAGGTCGGCGTTGCGCATCAGGCGCCCGACGCCGCCGGCCGTGTCGACCCAGTAGCGGGCGGCGGGCACGAGGACGATCTCCTCCTCGGCGTCGTTGGTCGCGTCGTGCGCGTCGAGTCCGCCTGCGACGGGGACGAAGGTGATCTGGGTCGACGACGCGGCCGTGACGCGGCCGCAGGCGATGCCGCGGTGCGGATTCGCGAGATCGCCGATGATCACGCCCCCGTCGACGCGGAAGTCGGCCTCGGGCGTCCCGTTGCCGTCGTTGTCGTAGAAGTAGTTTCCGTCCCCGTCGAGATCGGTCGTGGTCGAGTCGAGGCTCAACGTGGTGATGCCCGACGGGTTGCTCCAGACGCTGCCCGTCGAGAGGCGCGCGCCCATGTCGCCCGCCCGCGCGTCGTCGGGCACGATCGGCTCGGTCTCCGACACGAAGAGCTCGTCGCTCGCGGTCGTCAGATCGCGCCCGCAGACCGCGACGGCGTCGGGCACCATGTAGCCCGCCATCCGGATCTCGCGCTCGAGCAGCGAGGCGATCGCCCGCACGTTGTTCTGGACCTCGACGACGTTCTCCGTCACGATCGAGGTCCGGTGCTGGCGGGTCAGGCTCTCGAACACCCCGATCACGACGATCGAGAGGATCGCGACGCTGACCATGAGCTCGAGCAGCGTGAAGCCCCGGATCGCGCGCGGGAGCGCGCGGCACGTACCGCACGCGTTGGACTCCGATCGACGGCGCATCATTCGTCGGTCTCCCGCAGGCGGGCGCTCGTCAGCACGACCGACCGGTTCTGCCGCTTCTCGTCCGTCCAGGTGACGCGCACCTCGATCGCCTTCACGGTCGTGTCGGCGGGGGTCGCCTCGTTGTCCGTGATGCGCTCGCTGCGCGCGAAGGTCAGGGCCGAGCCGGGGCGACGTCGGGAACGGAGGTGGCGGCACTCCAGGCGCCGCCCGAGTCGCTCATGACCGCGGCGCCCCAGTCGATCCGCATCAGCGCCTCGACCCGATTGCGCGCGATCGCGCTCGCGGTCGAGAGGTGCTGGCCACCGCTGCTCTCGGTGATCGCGCGAACCTGGAGCGCGGCGACGCCCAGCAGCCCGAAGGCCAGCACGACCAGCGAGATCATGATCTCGACGAGCGTCATGCCCGCCCGGCGCCGCCGGAGCCCGCCGTGCGCTTCGAATCGACTTCCGCTCATGACGTCCACGCCCCCGCCCCGGGATTCCACACGTGGACGCGCACGCCGCCGAGCGGCGCGAGCGTGATCGCGTAGTCCCGATTCTCCGTCCAGAGGTAGATGGTCCCGCCGCCCGACCCGAGCCGGCCGGCCGTGCAGGCGTTGTCGATCGCGACCGGCACGCCGTCCGGCCGGAACTGCACCCAGGTCACCTGCGTCGTGCCGTTGGGCGCGAAGAAGCTCGAGCCCCCGGTCGGAATCGAGCTCACGTTGGCGTCGTCCGGCGCCTCCGAGGCCGCGGGGGCCGTGTTGTGGCCCCAGCCGACGCCCTGCTGCGCGTCGAAGACGATCGTCTCCTCGCCGGCGTCGATCTCGCAGTTCTGGTTCGCGGAGCCCGGGCGGCCGTCGTTCAGGATCAGGATCGGCATCGCGCGGCCATCGGCGGACAGGAGCGGATTGCCCGCGACGTCGCCGGCGCCCCCGATCGCGAAGAACACGACGTGGTTGTTGCCGGTCCGGATCGCCTGGGCCCGCGCGAAGTTGAAGGCGTCCGCCACCGACTTCGCCGCCGCCCGGCCGTTGGCGTTCTCGAGGTAGCGCGCGACGTTCGGCAGGGTCAGCGCCGTGACGATCCCGATGATGGCCAGCGCGATCGCGACCTCGATCAGCGTGAAGCCGACGGCCCGCCGCGCCGCCCGATGCGCGGACCCGCGGTCGCCGGGCATGCTCGTCTCTCTCGTCCTCGCGTCGATCATCCCTGGACTCCGACCGGAGCGCGTCTCCGGCGTTGCGCGTCGACTGCGATGGGCCGCAGTCGGGTCGTCTCGCACGCGTCGCGTCGCTTCGGCCCCCAACGCAAGCGCCGTGCCATAGGCGCTCGTTTCGGCAAACTGCGGATCCGATTGAGCATTTCGGAACGTCGGGGCGGGATGGCCCGGTCCGGGACACCGCAGTCCGGTGCGGACCGCGCAGACGCTTGCGGTCCGGCGGCGATGCGCGACCGGCCGCTGCGGCTCGAGCGCGGCGCGGGGGCAGGTGGCCGGTGCGCAGCGCGCGCGCAACCCGGACCGCCCGATCGGAACCGCCCGGGGCGAAGCCGGCCGATGGCGTTCGACGCACCGCCGCCTCGGCGTCAGGCGTTCTCCGCCCCGATCGCGGCGTCAGGCGTTCTCGGCCCCGATCGCGGCGTCGCCCGCCCCCGTCCGCCATGCGCCGGTCGCGTGGTAGCAGACCAGCCCGGCCGCGACGGCGACGTTGAGCGACTCGACGCCCGACTGCATCGGAATCGAGAGGCGTTCATCGAGCAGGGCCTCGACCTCGCCCGAGAGCCCTTGAGACTCGCTGCCGAGGACGTAGACGGCCCGGTGCGGCGGTTGGCTCGCGAAGAGCGTCGTCACGGCACCGGCGGCGAGCCCGAGGACCCGGAAGCCCGCGCCCTGCAGACGGCCGAGGCCATCCGGCAGCGCGTCGCAGAGAACGATCGGACATTCGAAGATCGCGCCCACCGCGGCGCGCACGACGAGTCCGTTGATCCAGGGCTGCCCGACGCGGGGCCAGAGCAGACCGTCGAAGCCCGCCGCGACCAACGAGCGGACGACCATGCCGACGTTCTGCGAGTTCGTGACCCCGTCGAGGGCGAGCAGCCGGACCGGGCGCCGCGCCCCGCGTCCCCGGCTCGCTGCGACGACCGCATCGAGCCCGCCGACGCGCGACAATCGGACCCGGGCCGCGATGCCCTGGTCGTGGCGCGGTGCGCCGGTCAGCGCGTCCATCGCCGAGCGCGCGATCTCTTCGAAGGGGACGCCATGCGCCTCGCACCGCTTGCGCAGGCGATCGCGCTCCGGGCCCGGCCGGCTGCGGAGCACCGCGACGCCTTCGACCTGGACGCCCTGCGAATCGAGGGCGGCCTCGACCGGATGCCGGCCAAAGACGACGATCCCGCTGGCGCCGCGCTGCGCGTCCCTGCGTGACGACATGGCGGGAGCATCCGCGATCCCCGACGCGCGTCCATCCCCGGCAGCGGATTTCCGGCCGGGCGTCGCGTCGGCCGCCGCGATGCCATGCGACGCGAAGGAAGGCGGGCTCGCTCCCGTGCGAAGCCCTCAGTCCTCGCAGACGACCTCCAGCCAGACCTCGAGCGAAGAGCGCAGCTCGCTGCGCGTGAGCGGCTTGCGCAGGACCCGGATCCGGCGATCGGCCGCCTCGCCGGCGGCGACGCCGGGCGGGGCCAGCGCCAGCACGGGCGGCCCCGTGATCCCGCCGCGCAGCGACTCGGCGAAGGCATCGGGCTGCGCGGCGACCGGCGGCATCGCCGCCACGACGAGGTCGATCGCCGCGCCAGCCCGCCGCACGCCCTCCGCGACGCGTTCGGGCGCCGCGGCGATCTCGACCTCGAAGCCATGCTCCTCGAGTCCTTCGCAGACGAGCGCCCGGGTCGCCGGATCCGGCTCGTAGACGACCGCACGCCCGACCCGCCGCGCCATCGGCGGCGCCTCGCCGACCTGCGGCTCGATCCAGCCTTCCCGATCGAGCGCCGGCAGCAGGACGCGGAAGACCGCGCCCTCCCCCGGCGCGCTCTCGATCGTGATCGCGCCGCCGCTCTGCCGCACGATGCCATAGGCCATGGCCAGGCCGAGGCCGGTCCCCTGGCCGACCGGCTTCGTCGTGAAGAAGGGCTCGAAGACGCGGCGTTGCGTCTCCGCGTCCATGCCGCAGCCGGTGTCCTCGACCGAGAGCACGACGTAGTCGCGCCGCTCGTCGAGTCCCTCGAGCTGGGCTTCGGCCGCGGTGAGGTGCCGCCGCTCCGCGCCGATCCGGATGCGCCCGCCCTCCGGCATCGCGTCGCGCGCGTTGACGAGCAGGTTGACGAGCACCTGCTGGATCTGGACCTGGTCCACGGCGAACTCGCCGAGGGCCGAACCGAGCTCGGTCTCGAGCCGGAAGCGCGACGGGAGCAGCGGCTTCACGAGCCCCTCGACGCCCTTCACGACCTCGGCCACGGCGACGGGCACGACCTCGACGGGACTGCGCCGAGAGAAGGCGAGCAGGGAGCGAGTGAGTTTCGCGCAGTGGTCGGCCGAGCGTTCGAGGTCCTCGATCGCCGCGATGACGTCGGCATCGGCCTCGATCTCCTGCCGCAGGAAGCGCGCATTGCCGAGCATCACGGCGAGGTGGTTGTTGAAGTCGTGCGCGATGCCGCCGGCCAGCGTGCCCACCGCCTCCATCTTCTGGGCCTGCAGCAGCTGGGACTCGCTGTCGCGCAGGTCCTCGACGACCCGGCGGCGGCGCAGGCAGGAGTAGAACATCTCGCCGACCAGGCGGAGCAGCATGATGGTCTCTTCCGACCAGCGAATCTCGCGCGCATAGCACTCGAAGCCGAGGAAGCCGACGAATCGGCCACCGGACATGATGGGAATGCCGAGCAGCGAGCAGACGCCGCGCGCGAGCATGTCCTCGCGCTCGGCCGCGGCCTCGGCCGGCAGCACGTCGACGTTCGGCACGTGGTAGATCTGCCCGCTCTGGATCACGCGCGACGAGTAGGAATAGGTCGCGACGGCGTGCTCGGGGCCGTGCGGCCGCTTCGCGCGCGTCGGATCCTGCCACCAGTCGAAGAGCTCGGGTGCGCCCCGCCCGGTCTCGAAGGAGTAGAGCCAGCTGTGCTGCGCCTCGGCGAGGCCCGCCACGACCGCGAGCTGGCTCGAGATGCCCGCGTTGGTGTCGTCCACGTCGAGATCGATGAAGTGACGGGAGAGCTCGGCGACCCGGGCTTCGAGCTCGATCTGCCGCTCGAGCGCGACGCGGGCCTGCTCCCGTTCGGTCACGTCGCGGGTCGTGACGACGACGCGCACCGCCCCGTCGTCGGCGGCGTACTCGCGGGCCGTCGACTCGACGGCGACGACCCCGCCGCCGCTGCGCCGCAGGCGATAGACGACGGCCCCGCGCCGCCGACCCGAAGCGCCGGGGCGGATCAGCTGCGCGACCCGCCGGCGGTCCTCGGGCTCGACGACCTCGAGGTAGGCGCGCTCGACGAGCGCCCCGGCCTGCGCCTCGCAGAGCGCGGCGAAGCTCGGACTGGCATAGAGGATGCGCGCGTCGCCATCGACCTCGCACACGCCGTCGCGGCTGTGATCCGCGAGTGCCCGAAAGCGCGCCTCCGAATGGGGCGCCGCCTCGAACGCGTCGCGCCGCGCGACGAGACCCGCGAGGACCTCGGCGTGGCGGAGGAGGAGCCGACCCGGCGCCGGCCGCCCCCGCGCACCCGCCTTCACGAGCTCGAGCGCGCGCGGTGGCGTCACGCCTGGAATCGGACAGCAGGCCCAGACCGAAGCGCGGGTGTCGCCGCCCGACTCGGTGCAGCCGGACGGCGCGCGCTCGGCCACGACCGGGTGGGCGATGCGTGCGCCGTCGGCGCCGAAATGGCCGGCGATCCGTTCGAGCGCGGCCGCGAGCGCGGCGTCGAGGGCGGCGTCGCTCCAGCGCGCGAGCTCGGCGGCGAACTCGGCGAGCGCGCGCTCCTCGGCGAGCGCGCCCCGCAGCCGCATCTCCTCGCCGACCCGCGCCGAGACGTCCTGAAGCGCCAGCTCGAGCCGTGTCGGGCCCTCGCCGGGAACGTCCGTCGGCCGCGTCGCGTCCGGCGCCGATTCTGGCGCCTGCACGCGGAGCTCGATCCAACGCGCGCGTCCCCCGACGCGAAGCTCGGCGACCACGACAGCGCCCGCCGAACCCTCGAAGACCGCCTGCAGCACCTCGCTCAGGATGTCGCGTTCCACGAAGGGCACGACCTCGAGCAGCGGCTTTCCGAGCAACGCGGCGAGCGGCACCCCGAGCAGCGCCTCGGCCCCATCCCCCTCGCCCTTGCCGTCGTCCTCGCCCTCGAGGCAGACGAGCGCCCGGTCCAGCTTCAGCCGGAGACCCACCTCTCGTCGCCGCGCACGTCCGCGTCTCGTCATCGCCGCGCCCGCCTACACCCGCCAGACGAAGCGCAGGCGACCATCGAAGCGCTTCGCGTTCATCCGCAGACAGACGAAATCGAGCAGCACCGGCGGAAAGCGTGGCTCGGCCTGCAATGTCCGTTTCAGGACCTCGGCGAGATCGCGCGCGAGCTCGCAGAGCGGCCGCCGCGGATCGTCCGCGCCTTCGTCGTCCCAGAGCACGAGCGCGAGATCGAAGGCCGGCGCGGGCCCCAACAGCCCGCGATAGATCTCCCGGTCGAGCAGATCGAAGCGGCGCGGGCCCAGCAGCTCCATCAGGCTCGAGAGCGCGCGCAGCAGGAGCGGATAGGCGCTCTCCGACTCGCGGGCCACCGTGAAGCCGAGGACCGGGACAGGGCGGGCCTCGCAGGTGACCGCCGCGTAGTCGATGCCCGGGAAGGTCTCGCCGGCCTCGCGTCGTGGGGGCGTCGTCCCCATCGGATGGAAGGCGACGCCGGTGGCGAGGCACGTGAAGGAGCAGCGGTCGCCCCGGACGAAGAGCTCGCGGGAGGGATAGAAGAAGGCACCCTCGGTCGCCACCGGCGGATCGGTGTGCAGGACGATGCGATCGCGCTCGCTCGCGGCGGATCGGATCTGATCGATGCTGCGGAGCAGCTCCTCGACGACGAGCTCCGGCGCCTGCAGCAGGTCGACGCACTCGGCCATCTGGGCCTCGAGCGCGAGCGAGCGCGAGCGCTGCTCGAGCTCGCGCAGGGCCATCGCGCCCGTCGTTTCCCTGATCGGATTCGCCGCCATGATTCCGCCTGCCGAGGGGTCGAAGCTCCCGGGGGTCATCGGCCGGCAGCGGGTCCAGGCTGAAGCGCGCAGCGGGTCGAATGCCGAGCGGGGGGCGTTTTTCGTCGCCGTCAGCCGCCGGCGGGCGCGAGCTGCCGGACGGCCGTGCGCAGATCGTCGGCATGCAGGATCGCGAGGACCGGGACCGTCACGCCCGCCTCGCGGTAGCGCTCGACGTGGTCCCGGCAGGCCGCCGGGTCGCCATGGATGACGAGCGCATCGACGACCTCGTCGGGGATCGCCTCGAGCGCGGCCTTGCGATCGCCCGCCTGCCAGAGGGCCTGGAGCTTCGCGAGCCGCTCGCCGCGACCGAGCCATGCGTGATAGGCCGCGTAGACCGGCACCGTCAGGTACGCGGCCGCCGCCCGACGGCCGATCGCTCGCGCGAGGGCCCGGTCGGCGGTCGGGATGACGAAGAGTCGCGCGACGATCTCCTTGCCCGGCCCGCCCGCATGAACGATGGACGCGACCCGCCTCACGTCCTCCGCCGAGAGCCAGTTCAGGATCGCTCCGTCGCCGTGACGCCCTGCGAGCCGCAACATCCCCTCGCGCAGCGCGGCGACGAGGATCGGCGGCTGCACCGCGAGCGGCGCCATCTGGAGCCGGAACCCCCGGACCGTGAAGCTCGCATAGCGCGCCTCGACCTTCTCGCCCGCGAGCGCACGGCGCAGGAAGGCGAGCGTGTCCTTCACCCGCTGGTAGGGCGCCTCGAAGGCAATCCCGTTCCAGCGCTCGACGATCACGTCGGAGGAGGAGCCGAGCCCCATCACGAAGCGACCCGGGGCCGCCTCCGCCAGGCTCGCGACGGACATGGCGAGGGTCGCCGGTCCGCGCGTGAAGGCGGGTACGATCGCGGCGCCCAGGCGGGCCTCGGGCGTCCACGCGGCCGCGAGCGCCAGGGGCGTGAAGGCGTCGGTCCCGCCGGCCTCGGACGACCAGAAGTCGGTGTAGCCGAGATCGATCATCTCGCGCAGGCAGTCGCGATGGGCGGAGAGCGGGATGCCCGCGAGCGGGATCGTCATGCCGAGTCGTGCCATCGTCAGCTTCGCTCCTCGCCGCCCGCGCCGCCCTGCTTCGCGACCTTCGCCCACGTGTCGCGCAGGGTCACGGTCCGGTTGAAGACGGGCCGATCCGGTCGGCTCTCGACGTCGACGCAGAAGTAGCCGAGCCGCTCGAACTGGAAGCGCTCTCCGACCGCCGCCCCGCCGAGCGCGGGCTCGAGCCAGGCGCGCTCGACGATCTCGAGCGAGCCGGGGTCGAGCGCGGCCGCGAGGCCGCCCGGCGCGCCGGGGTCCGGTACCTCGTCGCGAAAGAGCGTCCCGTAGAGGCGGACCTCGGCCGGAATCGCGTGGCGCGCGGAGACCCAGTGGAGCGTGCCCTTCACCTTGCGGCCGTCGGGCGCGTCGCCTCCGCGCGTCGCGGGATCGTATTCGCAGCGAATCTCGACGATCCGGCCGGAGACGTCCTTCACGACCGAGCGACAGGTCACGAGGTAGGCATAACGCAAGCGGACCTCGCGCCCCGGCGCGAGGCGGAAGAACTTCTTCGGCGGATCCTCCATGAAGTCCTCGCGCTCGATCCAGATCTCGCGCGAGAAGGGAACCGGGCGCGTTCCCGCCGAGGGATCCTCCGGATTGTTGATCGCGCGGAGCTCCTCCTCCTGCCCTTCCGGGTAGTTTTCGATGACGAGCTTGACGGGATCGACGACGGCCATCCGCCGCGGGGCCTCGCGGTTCAGGACCTGGCGCACGTGGAACTCGAGGTTCGCGAGCTCGATCAGGTTCTCGCGCTTCGCGATGCCGATGGCGTCGCAGAACTCGCGCAGGGCCCGCGGCGGGTAGCCGCGCCGCCGCATGGCGGCGATCGTCGGCATGCGCGGATCGTCCCAGCCGCGGACGTGGCCCTCGTCGACCAGGCGCTTCAAATGGCGCTTGCTCGTGATCATGTGGGAGACGTTGAGGCGCGCGAACTCGATCTGTCGTGGACGGGACGGGACCGGGACGTTCGCGACCAGCCAGTCGTAGAGCGGTCGATGGTCGAGGAACTCGAGGGTGCAGAGCGAGTGGGTGATGCCCTCGATCGCGTCCGAGAGCGGATGCGCGAAGTCGTACATCGGATAGATGCGCCAGGCGTCGCCCGTGCGGTGGTGGGTCTTGTGCTGGATGCGGTAGAGGATCGGATCCCGCATCGCGACGATCGGCGAAGCCATGTCGATCCGGGCGCGCAGCACGCGGCTCTCCGCCGGGAACTCGCCCGCCCGCATCCGCGTGAACAGGTCGAGGTTCTCCTCGACGCTGCGATCGCGGTACGGACTCGCCCGGCCGGGCTCGGTCAGCGAGCCCTGGTTCGCGCGGATCTCGTCGGGGGTCTGGTCGTCGACGAAGGCCCTGCCCTCGCGGATCAGATGGACGGCCCAGGCGTAGAGCCGCTCGAAGTAGTCGGAGGCGTAGTAGAGATGCTGCCCCCAGTCGAATCCGAGCCAGCGCACGTCGGCGAGGATCCCCTCGACGTATTCGGTCTCCTCGGTCGCGGGGTTCGTATCGTCGAAGCGCAGATGGCAGCGGCTGCCCGGGATCTCCTGCGCGAGGCCGAAGTTCAGACAGATCGCCTTGGCATGCCCGATGTGGAGATAGCCGTTCGGCTCCGGGGGAAAGCGCGTCACGATCGACGCGTGGCGACCCGATGCGAGGTCGTCCGCGACGATCGCCCGGATGAAGTCGAGCCCTTCGCCGCGCGCGTCGCCGCGCCCCTCCTCCTGCTTCCCTGATCCCCTGGCCTCACCGGACACGCTTCTCCCCTCGTTCCCATGGACGCGTTCGCTGCAGATGATGCGAGTCGGGACCGGGGCGCCGGGGGGCGGCACGCACGTCGGATCCGGACGCGCGGGAGTCTGGCATGGCTCGCCCGATCGTCCAAGTCGGACTGCCCACGGCCATCCGCTCGGGCCCTACGCTGCTATGCTGCGCCGATCGCGCGGCCGCGCGCCGCCACCGGAGCTCCGCATGCGCTTCCTGTCCGCGCCCTTGATCGAAACGATTCGCGAACGTTTCGGAACCCCCGTCTACGTCTACGACCGGCGGACGCTCGAGGAAGCGGCCGAGCGCGTCCTCGCCTTCCCGGCGCCCTGTCGGCTGCTGGGCCGCTTCGCGATGAAGGCGCTGCCGACGGCGGCGGTGCTCCGGATCTTCGACGCGAAGGGACTCCACATCGACGCCTCGAGCGGCTTCGAGGCCGAGCGCGCGCTCGCCGCCGGCATCGCGCCCGAGAAGATCCAGATCACGGCCCAGGAGCTGCCGAAGGACCTGAAGGGCCTCGTCCAGCGCGGCGTCCTGTTCAACGCCTGCTCGCTCCACCAGCTGCGCCGCTACGGCGCGCTCTTCGCGGGCAGCGAAGTCTCCGTTCGCATCAATCCCGGCCTCGGCTCGGGCCACAACAACCGGACCAACGTCGGCGGGCCCGGCTCCTCCTTCGGCATCTGGCACGAGAAGCTGCCCGAGGTCGAGGCGATCGCGCGGGAGTTCGACCTGCGCCTGACCGGCCTGCATACCCACATCGGCTCCGGCGGCGACCCCGCGGTCTGGCAGCGCTGCGCGGCCCTGACCCTCGGCATCGCGCGCCAGCTGCCCGAGCTGCGCCGGCTCTCGCTCGGAGGCGGCTTCAAGGTCGCGCGCATGGCGGGCGAGCAGGCCGCGGACCTGCAGGCGATCGGCCAGGCGCTCTCGCCCCAGATCGCCGGCTTCCTGGCCGAGCGCGGCCTGTCCGGCGACGACTTCCAGCTCGAGATCGAGCCCGGGACCTTCCTCGTCGCGCTCGCGGGGGCGATCGTCTGCGAGATCATCGACCTCGTCGACACCGGCGCCGACGGCCATCGCTTCATCAAGATCGACAGCGGCATGACCGAGCTGCTGCGTCCCTCCCTCTACGGCGCGCAGCATCCGATCGCCGTCGTGCCCCATGGCCGCTCGGCCGCGGGTGGAGAGGAGGACTACCTCGTCGTCGGGCACTGCTGCGAGTCGGGCGACATCCTGACGCCCGCGCCGGGCGATCCGGAAGGCCTCGCGCCTCGCCGGCTCGCGCGGGCCGAGATCGGCGACTCGGTCGTGATCGAGGGGGCGGGCGCCTACGCCTCGGGCATGGCGGCGAGCAACTACAACGCCTTTCCGAAGGCGGCCGAGGTGCTGATCGAGCGGGACGGGGCGGTGCGCCTGATCCGGCAGCGGCAGACCCTCGCGCAGTCGCTCGAGAACGAGCGCTGAGACGCGCATGAACCCGGGCCGGTGATCGCGCGCCCGCTCCGCGTCCGCGCGCGGCGCTCGGCGAAGCACGGCGCAGGCGTGGACGGCGCCGAGCTCAGTGGCGGCGCTGCGGTCGCTGGCGGAAGCCCTTGCGGAAGGGCGCGCCGCCCCCCGGCGCCGCACCGAGCTGCTTCGGCGGTCGCTCGAGCTGGAGCCCGTACCACACCATCCCGAAGCGCTTCATCGCGAGATCCTTCCCGTTCTGCAGCCGGGTCAGATTCTCCTTCGTCGACTCGTTGCCGGGCTCGACCTTCTGGGCGGCGAGGAGCTTGTCGATCGCCGCGTCGCGATCGCCCTGCTTGAGCAGCAGCCAGGCGTACACGTGGTAGGGGTAGATCTGCTTCTTGTTCATCCGGATCGCGGTATCGAGGACCTCGCGCGCCTTGCCGAAGCGGTTCGTCCGGAAGAGCAGCGCGGCGTAGGCGATCTGGGCCTCGGTCGCGCGATACCCGGCCTTCGAGAGATGCTTCTCGGCGCGCTCGAGGTCCGCCGTCGCGTAGGCGAGCAGACCGAGCTGGGCATGGATCTGCCCCTCGAGCAGGATCTGCCAGCGCGAGAGCGGCAGCAGCGCCTCGAGCTCCCGCATCGCGAGCGGAATCTGGTTGGCCTGGACCTGCTTCTGGATCGCGAGGAAGCGCGGCTCGACACGGCGGGCAAGCGCGCGCGAGATCAGGACGAAGCTCGCGAGCCCGACCAGCAGGAAGAGCAGGATCCCCATCTGCCAGCCCTTCCACCAGTCGAGCGCCGTCCAGGCGCCCCCGGCCAGAAGTCCGATCAAGAGGGAGATCGCGATCGTGTACATCGGAGACGCCGTCCTCGAGCCGGCGCGATGGCGCCGCGGGGGCGCAGATTAGCAGGCCGGACCCGTGCCGCAGGCACGCGCCCGGCCCGCTCGAGTGCGACGGTCAGAACGTGTAGCCGAGGCCTACGGTCGTTCGGGTGGTCAGATTGTTGACCTCGTCCGGCTGGACGGCCAGGTACTCCGCGAAGAACGACGTGTGGAAGGACCACTGGGGCGTCAGCGGGATGCCGAAGATCAGCTCGGTCGTGAGCACGTAGGCGCCGGGATCGTTGGCCGGCATCCGCACCGAGCCCGTATGCGTGAAGTCGATCCGGTCGGCGATGATCTGGTTGCGGTACTCGAAGCCCGCCAGCAGATCGGCGAAGTGGTCGTGGTCGAGCGCGCCGGAGCCCCTGATGTGGGCCGGAGGAGGCGTGGCGTTGTCGGCGTTGTCGGGGTCGTAGAGCTCGTAGCGGTAGCCAACGCCCAGGCGGGTATCGAAGTGCTCCTTGGTCGCGTCGTTCCCGCCCTCCCAGAAGCGGTAGCCGGGACCGGTCGAGAGGGCCGCGCGCACCATGCGGTCCTGGATGCTGTTGCGCGAGAGCTCGCTGCCCGTCTGCCAGAAGAGGCGCTCATGGATCGTCCGCTTCCAATCGCCGAAGAGCCCCTGGGCATCCTGGACGAGCTGGTCGTTCTTTTCCGTGTTGCGTTGGCGCGTGATGCCGTACACGCCGTTGAACCGGCCCTTGAGCCAGTCCTTGCCGAAGGTCTGCTCCGCGCTGGCGTCGATCGATCCCGCGAAGGAGTTGATCGTGCCCGTCTGCGCCGTGAGTGCGGCGGTGATGCCGCCAGCCCAGCCCTCGTTGACCGGCGCCGGCTCGTCGTGGGCCGCGCTAGGCGAGGCCGATCCCATCAGCACGAGCAGCGCGATCCCCGTCGCCGCCCACCGCGATCCCCGAAGCTCGTTCATCATCGACCCGGTCCCTCCCTGGTTCGTGTCTGGGGGCCGCAAACGATACCCGCGGCCGCTGCTCCCGGAAGAGGGAATCGCGCGGCGACGCCGTTTCGTTCCGATCGTCGAGGATGGATCGCGTCGCGGAAAAGCGAGCCCGCCTGCTAGTATCCGCGCGTTCGATGAGACGGTGGTTCAAGCGCGCGCGGGGTCGAGCGCGCACGAACCCTGGTCGAAGGCCGGACGGGTCGGGGCGGATTGGCACGCGTGAGCGCCCGGGACGATGAGCAGCGGGAGAAGCGGGAGCGCCCCGAGCGGCGGGAAAAGCGCCACGACGCCAAGGCCCGCAACGGGCGGAACGGACGTGCGGCCCGTCCGTCGCCGGCGACGGACGGGCGGTCCGAGGCGGGCGGAGGAACGCGCCGACCGGCCCGCGCCGTCGACGTCCGACGCAGCCATACCGAGGCCGAGCACATCGCGATCGTCGCGGCCCGGACCGCGACGGCCCAGGCCGCCCGCGAGTCCCTCGAAAGCCTCTACGTCGTGAAGTCGCCCGAGGACGCGGACGTGATCGTCGCCCTCGGCGGCGACGGCTTCATGCTCGAGACGATCCATCGCTTCCTCTCGAGCGGCATCCCCATCTACGGCATGAACCGGGGCTCGGTCGGCTTCCTGATGAACCCCTGGTCGAGCGACGACCTGATCGGCGAGATCCGTCGCGCCGAGTCGGCGAGCCTGCATCCCCTGCGCATGGTGGCCCACCTCGCGAGCGGTGCTCGCGTCGAGCTGCAGGCGTTGAACGAGGTCTCGATGCTGCGCCAGACGCGTCAGGCCGCGAAGCTGCGCATCGAGGTCGACGGCGTCGTTCGGCTCGAGGAGATGATCTGCGACGGCGTGCTCGTCGCGACGCCGGCGGGCAGCACGGCCTACAACCTCTCGGCCCACGGACCGATCCTGCCGCTCGACGCCGGCGTACTCGCGTTGACGCCGATCAGCGTCTTCCGCCCGCGACGCTGGCGCGGCGCGCTGCTGCCGCGCACGGCGAAGGTGCGCATCGAGGTGCTCGAGCCCGACAAACGTCCGGTGTCGGCGGTGGCCGACTCGACCGAGGTCCGCGACGTCGTCGAGGTCGAGATCGAGGAGAATCGCGAGGTCGCGGCCGAGGTCCTCTTCGCCGCGGGCCACAGCCTCTCCGAGCGCAACCTCGCCGAGCAGTTCAGCCTCTGACCCGGCGCCGCGAGACTTTCCGAGGATGTCCATGACGGATTGGTCCCAGGCGATCGCGCCGCTCGTGCCCTGGCTCTACCCCTGGGCGAAGGCGCTCCACGTGATCGCCGTGATCGCCTGGATGGCGGGGCTGCTCTACCTGCCGCGCCTCTTCGTCTACCACTGCGAGGCGCCGGTCGGCAGCGCGCAGTCCGAGACGTTCAAGGTCATGGAGCGCAAGCTCTCCCGCTTCATCATGTGGCCGGCGATGTGGGCTACGGTCGGAGCCGGCGCGCTCCTCGTCTCGCTGCCGGGGACGCCGGGCTGGCTCCCGGCCGCGGGCCTCTGGCTCTGGCTCAAGCTCGCGTTCGTCGCCGGCCTGCTCGTCATGCATCTTCTCATGGCCCGCTGGCGGGACGCCTTCGCGGCGGACCGCAATCGCCACCCGCAGCGCTTCTTCCGGATCATGAACGAGGTCCCGACGCTGCTGATGATCGGCATCGTGGTCTGCGTGATCGTGAAGCCGTTCTGAGCGATCGTCGGGCCCGCGCGGCCGCCCCGGCGAAGCGGACGGCCCGCGCGGCGCGCGGACCGAAGAGCGAGGAGCAGGCACTCATGCGGATCATCGTGCTCGGTTCCGGGGCGGGGGGCGGCTTCCCGCAGTGGAACTGCAACTGTCCGAACTGTCGCGGACTGCGCGAAGGCACGACCCGCGCCCAGCCGCGCACGCAGTCCTCGCTCGCCGTCACCGACGGCGGCGGAAGCTTCCTGCTCGTCAACGCCTCGCCGGACCTGCGCGCGCAGATCGCGGCCTGCCCGAGCCTGCAGCCGGCGCGCGCGGTGCGCGATACGGCGATCGCCGCGGTCCTGCTCGTCGATGCGCAGATCGACCATGCGACGGGCCTGATGACCCTGCGCGAGCACAAGGCCCGGCTCCAGGTCTACTGCACGCCGAGCGTCCACTCCGACCTGACGACGGGTTATCCCCTGCTCCGCGTTCTCGAATCCTATTGCGGCGTCGACTGGCATCCGGTCGACGCGATCGCGGGCAAGCCCTTCACGATCCCGGCCCTCCCGGGCCTCGCGTTGCATCCGCTTCCGATCGAGAGCGAGGCCCCGCCCTACTCCCCGCGCCGCCACCAGCCCGCGCCCGACGACACGCTCGGGCTCTCCTTCGTCGACCGCGCGAGCGGTCGGCGCTGCTTCTACGCCCCCGGTCTCGCCCGCTTCGACGACCGCCTCCGCGCGGCCGCCCGCGCGGCCGACGTCGTGCTGGTCGACGGCACGCTCTGGAACGACGACGAGCTGCGCGCCCGCGGCGCCTCCGAGAAGACCGGCCGCGAGATGGGCCACCTCGCCCAGACCGGTGCCGGCGGCATGGTCGAGGAGCTCGCCGCGCTCCCCGGTCGCCGCATCCTGATCCACATCAACAACACCAACCCGATCCTCGACCCCGACTCGCCCGAGCGCGCCCGCCTCGACGCGCTCGGCATCGAGGTCGCCTGGGACGGCATGGAGATCGAGCTGTGACGACGAAGTCGAGCTTGCCGGCGGGCGACGCCGCGCCGCTCTCCCGGGCCGAGTTCGAGGCCGCGCTGCGCGGGATGGAGCGCTTCTATCACACCCATCATCCCTTCCACATCGCGATGAACGAGGGCGGCCTGCCGGCTGCGGCGGTACGCGGCTGGGTCGCCAACCGCTTCTACTACCAGATCCAGATCCCGCGCAAGGACGCCGCGATCCTCTCGAACTGTCCCGACCGCGCGATCCGGCGCGAATGGATCCAGCGCATCCTCGACCACGACGGCCATGCCGGCGACGAGGGCGGGATCGAGGCCTGGCTGCGGCTGGCGGAGGCCGTCGGGCTCGCGCGCGAGGAGGTGGTCGACCTGCGCCACGTGCTGCCGGGCGTGCGCTTCGCGGTCGACGCCTACGTCGTCTTCGCGCGCACCGCGCCCTGGCAGGAGGCGATCGCCTCGTCGCTGACGGAGCTCTTCGCTCCCACGATCCACCAGCGGAGGCTCGACAACTGGCCGACGCTCTATCCCTGGATCGACGAGACGGGCTACCGCTACTTCCGCAAACGCCTGACGGAGGCGCGCCGCGACGTCGACCACGGACTCGCCTTCACCCTCGACCACTTCGTGACGCGCGCGCAGCAGGATCGCGCGCTCGAGGTGCTGCGGCTCAAGCTCGAGATCCTCTGGACCCTGCTCGACGCGATGTGGGTCGCCTACGTCGACGCGCTGCCGCCGCCGATGCTCGCGGGTCGGATCGAGGGCATGGCAGCGAGCGACGTTTCGTCGCGCACCGCCGCGGCCGCCGCGGCGCGGAGCCGCGCTTGAGCGCACGAATCGCCAGGCGCAGCGAGTCCCTGGTGCTCGACCCCGAGGTCCTGCGGGCCGGTCCCGTCTGCGCGTTCCAGTCCTCCCGGGCGGTGGCCGAGCACGGCGGGATCGCCGTCCAGCCCTGGCGCGACCGCTTCCTCGCCGACGAGCAGGCCGGGCTCGACGTGCGGGCCGCGGCCGATGGGATCCCGAGCGGATCGTTCGGGCAGGTCGTGGTCCACCTGCAGAAGAGCCGGGCCGCGACATTCGAGGATCTCGCGGCGGCATGGCGGATCCTCGCCCCGGACGGCGAGCTCCTCTTCTGCGGTCCGAACACGCTGGGCATCGCCTCGGCCGTGAAGCGCCTGGCGGAGCAGCTCGGCGAGCCCGGCGTCGTCGTCGCGAACCGCGCCCGCGCGCGGGTCGTGCGCTTTCGCAAGCGCGCCGACCACGCGCCCGTCCGCGAGGGCTCGGAGCCGATCCAGGTCCCCCTGCAGCGGGTCGAGCCGGCAGGCCGCTCGGCCGGCCAGGCCGGTCGCGGCGTCGCCGACACGCTCGAGCTCGAGACGCTGCCGGGGGTATTCAGCGCGAAGCGCCTCGATCCCGGCAGCGAGCTGCTGCTCGAGGCCTTCGCCCGCGTCGCGCGCGCGACGCCGCCGCGGCGGATCGTCGACCTCGGCTGTGGGACGGGGGTGCTCGGACTGGTCGCCGCCACGCTGCTGCCCGAGGCCGAGGTGCTGCTCGTCGATGCCGACGCACGCGCCGTCGCCTGCACGCGGCGCAACATCGAGCGGCTCGGACTCGCGGCGCGCTGTCGCGCGGCGTGGTGGGACGCGCGGGAGCAGCCGATCGACCAGGGCTTCGAGCTCGCGCTCGTCAACCCGCCCTTCCACCACCGCGGCCCCGAGGTCGACCTCGCGCCCGCGCTCGCGCTCTTCGCGTCCCTCGCCGGCTGGCTCGCGCCGCGCGCGAGCGCGCTGCTCGTCGCCAACCGCACCCTGCCCTACGAAGCGCCGCTTGCCCGGCTGGGCGAGCTCGCCCTGATCGCCGACGTCCGCGGCTACAAGCTGCTCTCGCTCTCGCTCGACAGACGCGCGCGCGCCTCGGGCGAGAGGGGGCGCAGCGCCCCCGGCGGCAGGTCGTCCGGCAGCTCGAGGAGACCGACCCGGTCGCGGTGAAGCGTCTCGACGACGGCGCCGAGCGCCCGAACCATGCGGCGGACCTGATGCGTCCGCCCCTCCCGCAGCACGAGCGTCGCCCGCCCCGGTCCGTCGAGGGTGAGCTGCGCGGGACGCGTCGGCCGCGACTCGCCCGCGAGCAGGATCCCCGCCGCGCAGCGGGCCGCGGCATCCGCGACGAGCTCGCCCGAGTAGCCGATGCGGTAGCGCTTCGGGAGCTTGCGCGTCGGGTGGGTCAGGCGATGGAGGAACGCACCGTCGGTCGTGAGCACGAGCAGCCCCGAGGTCGCCCGGTCGAGGCGGCCGGCGATCCGGATCGGCAGGCGGCGGAGCGCCGGATCGAGCAGGTCGAAGACGAGGGGCGCCTCGCGCTCGTCCCGGCTGCAGGCGAGGCCGACCGGCTTGTGGAGCAGCCAGTCCCGCTGGATCCCAGGCCGCTCGACCGGCGCCTCGTCGAGGGTGACCGCCTGGTCGGACGTGACGCGCGCGGCCGGATCGCGGCAGACCGCCCCGTCGACCCGGACGCGGCCGTGGCGGACGAGGGCCCGCGCCTCGCTGCGCGAGGCGAGGCCCGAGCGGGCCAGCCAGGCGTCGAGGCGCATCGAGGCGCGCGTGTTCGACTTCGCGGAAGTCATCGGCGGGCCGAGTCTATCCGACCCGAGCGGCCGCCCTCCGAGCCCGACCTGCCACACGGCGCTGCTTTCATCGCGTCCCCCTTCCCACTACACTGCGCCGCCGATTTTCCGGGCGGGAAGCAATGGGCATCCGGGTTTGCAAGTTCGGCGGCAGCAGCGTGGCCGACGCCGACCAGCTGAGGAAGGTGCGGGCGATCGTCGAGGCGCGCGAAGACCGCCGCTTCGTCGTGCCCTCGGCGCCGGGCAAGCGCTTCGCCTCCGACATCAAGGTCACGGACCTGCTCTATCGCGCGGAGGCCGCGACGCACCGGCCCGACGCCGAGGGCCTCTCCTGCGCCCGGATCTTCGATCGGATCGCCGAGCGCTACGGCAAGATCGTCTCCGACCTCGGGCTCGCCTGGGAGCTCGATCCGGCCCTCGCCGAGGTGCTCGCGCGAATCGAGGGCGGCGCGGGCGCCGACTACGCCGCGAGTCGCGGCGAGTACCTCTGCGGCCTGATCGTCGCGCGCCTGCTCGACCGGCCCTTCGTCGATCCGGCGGAGATGATCGTCTTCGACGCGAAGGGGCGCTTCCTCGCCGAGGAGACCCAGGCGCGCGTCGCCGACCGGCTGCAGCGCGAACGCCAGGGGGTCATCCCCGGCTTCTACGGCGCGATGCCCGACGGCACGATCAAGACCTTCTCGCGCGGCGGCAGCGACATGACGGGCTCGATCGTCGCGCGCGGCGTCGGCGCCGATCTCTACGAGAACTGGACCGACGTCTCGGGTCTGCTGATGACGGATCCGCGCATCGTGAAGGATCCGCGCTCGATCGACTCGATCACCTACCGCGAGCTGCGCGAGCTCTCCTACATGGGCGCGACCGTGCTGCACGAAGAGGCGATCTTTCCCGTCCGCACCGCCGGCATCCCCGTCCAGATCCTCAACACCAACGCCCCCGAAGACCCCGGCACGCGCATCACCGCCTCGGGCAGCGCGAGCGCGCCCGCCGGCCGCGTCACCGGCATCGCCGGCCGCAAGGACTTCACGATCATCGCGCTCGAGAAGACGCTGATGAACGCCGAGATCGGCTTCGGGCGGAAGCTGCTCGAGGTGCTCGAGCGCCACGCGCTCTCCTGGGAGCACATCCCGAGCGGCATCGACACGCTCTCGATCATCCTGAAGAGCGACGCCCTCGACGGCAAGCTCGAGCGGCTGCTGGCGGAGATCCGCGCGGCCTGTGCGCCCGACTCGATCGAGGTCGAAGACGGCATCGCGCTCGTCGCGACCGTCGGCCGCGGCATGAGCCATCGGCCGGGAACCGCCGCCCAGCTCTTCGGCGCGCTCGCCGCCGCCGGCATCAACATCCGCATGATCGATCAGGGCTCGTCCGAGCTGAACATCATCGTCGGCGTCGAGAACGCGGACTTCGAGCGGACGGTGCGCGCGATCTACGAGGCCTTCGTTCCGCGGGATTGAGGCGGACCGGGATGCGGACGGACCGGCGGCATCGCCCGGGCAGACCGCCCCGCCCGCGGCCCCGAGCCGAACCGGTCCGCCCGGCGCCGGCCCGCCGGGAGCGGCCGCGCGGCGGGTCGGCGCCGGCTCCGGGCCGTCCTCGTGCCCGATCTCGCGATCGCTCCTATCCTCGCGCTCATGCAGGGATATCGAAGCCGTACGACGACCGCGGGGCGCAACATGGCCGGAGCCCGCGCGCTCTGGCGCGCGACCGGCATGACCGATGCCGACTTCAAGAAGCCGATCATCGCCATCGCCAACAGCTTCACGCAGTTCGTGCCCGGTCACGTCCATCTCCACGACGTGGGCCAGCGGGTGAAGCAGGTGATCGACGCCGCGGGGGGCTGGGGCGTCGAGTTCAACACGATCGCCGTCGACGACGGCATCGCGATGGGCCACGGCGGCATGCTCTACTCGCTGCCCAGCCGGGACCTGATCGCCGACAGCGTCGAGTACATGGTCCAGGCCCATGTGGCCGACGCCCTCGTCTGCATCTCGAACTGCGACAAGATCACGCCCGGCATGTTGATGGCCACGATGCGCCTCAACGTTCCGACGATCTTCGTCTCGGGCGGCCCGATGGAGGCCGGCAAGTCGAAGGGCACCCACGACCGCGCCGGACGCAAGCTCGACCTGATCGACCCCATGATCGCCGCCGGCGACGAGAGCGTCTCCGACGGCGAGCTGCTCGAGATGGAGCGCTCCGCCTGCCCGACCTGCGGCTCCTGCTCGGGCATGTTCACCGCCAACAGCATGAACTGCCTGAACGAGGCGCTCGGCCTGGCGCTCCCCGGCAACGGCACGATCGTGGCGACCCATGCCCGCCGCTGGGACCTCTTCGAGCGCGCGGCGCGCCGCATCGTCGAGCTGGCGACGCAGCACTACGTGGACGGCGACGACTCCGTCCTGCCCCGCAGCGTCGCGCCCTTCGAGGCCTTCGAGAACGCGATGGCCCTCGACATCGCGATGGGCGGCTCGACCAACACCATCCTCCACATCCTGGCCATCGCCCAGGAAGCGGGCGTCCCCTTCACGATGGCCGACATCGATCGCCTCTCGCGTCGCGTGCCGAACCTCTGCAAGGTCGCGCCGGCGACCGAGCAGTACCACGTCGAAGACGTCCACCGCGCCGGCGGCATCTTCACGATCCTGGGCGAGCTCGACCGCGCCGGCCTGATCCATCGCGACGTGCCGACCGTCCATGCGAAGACCCTCGGCGAGGCGATCGATCGCCACGACCTGCGCCGGCCGACGGCGACTCCCGAGGCGCGCGCGCTCGCGAAGGCCGCGCCGGGCGGCGTCCGGACCACGATCGCCTTCTCGCAGGACAAGTACTTCGACGCGACGGACGACGACGCCGAAGCGGGCTGTATCCGATCGGCCGACCACGCCTACAGCCACGAGGGCGGACTCGCCGTGCTCTACGGCAATCTCGCCGAGGACGGCTGCGTCGTGAAGACGGCGGGCGTCGACGAGTCGATCTGGGTCTTCGAGGGGCCCGCCCGGGTCTTCCACTCCCAGGACGCGGCCTGCGACGCGATCCTGAACAACCAGGTCAAGGCGGGCGATGTCGTGCTCATCGCCCATGAGGGGCCGAAGGGCGGACCGGGCATGCAGGAGATGCTCTACCCGACGTCCTACATCAAGGCCAAGAAGCTCGGCAAGGCCTGCGCCCTCGTCACGGACGGGCGCTTCAGCGGCGGGACCTCCGGCCTCTCGATCGGCCACGTCTCGCCCGAGGCCGCCGAGGGCGGGAACATCGGCCTGGTCGAGGAGGGCGACCGGATCCGGATCGACATTCCCCGGCGCCGAATCGAGCTGCTCGTCCCGGACGACGTCCTCGCGCGCCGGCGCGAGGCGATGCTCGAACGCGGGCGCGCCGCCTTCACGCCGAATCGCAAGCGCGCGGTCTCGAAGGCCCTGCGGGCCTACGCGATGACGACGACGAGCGCCGCCCGGGGCGCAGTGCGCGATCTCGACCAGCTGGTCGAGCGCCACAAGCGTTAGGCGAAGCGCGCGTGCAGGGCGGCCGGCGCGCGCGCTCCGCGCGCGGCAGGGCGGCCGGACGCCGCCCGTCGCCCGACGGCCGGACGCCGAGCCGTCCGACCCGGACGGTCGTCCTCGTCGGCGGCGGCCATGCCCACGTCCAGATCCTGCGCCGCTGGGCGATGGACCCGCCCGAAGCCGCGCGGCTCGTCGTCGTGCTCGATCGACCGGCGGCCGTCTACTCGGGCATGGTTCCGGGCTTCGTCGCGGGCGACTACGCCCAGCGCGAGCTCGAGATCGACCTGGTCCCCCTCGCTCGCCGCGCGGGCGCGAGCCTCATCCTCGCCGCCGCGACCGACCTCGATCCCGCGCGCGGGCAGCTCGAGCTGGCCGGACGGCCGCCGATCGCGTTCGACGTGGCGAGCCTCGACGTCGGCTCGAGCGTGCGCGACCTCGACCTCCCCGGCGTCGCCGAGCACGCCCTCTCGACCCGCCCGATCGCACGCTTCGTCGAGACGGTCGATGCCCGGCTCGCCGCCCTCGCTCGCGACGGGCGGCGCGCGTCGGCGCGCCCTGCGCGGGTGCTCGTCGTCGGCGGCGGGGCGGCCGGCTGCGAGATCGCCTTCACGCTCGAGGCGCGCCTGCGCCATCGGGGCCCGCCGGTGCGGGTCGCGGTCGTGACGAGCGAGCCCGCGCTGCTCGCCGGTGCCCCCGCGGCCGTGACGCGCAAGCTCGCGCGGATCGCCCGCGAACGGGGGATCGCGATCCACCCCGCCGCCCGGATCGCCCGCGTCGAGTCGGACGGCGCCCTCACCGCCGCCGGCGAGCGGATCGAGGCGGACCTCGTCGTCTGGGCGACGGGCGCCGCGCCGATCGATTTCCCGCCGCGCGCTGGGCCGGAGGGGCGCGCGCCGGAGGGCCGCGCGCCGCTGGCCCGGGATCGCGACGGCTTTCTCGAAGTCCGCTCGACGCTCCAGCTGATCGGCTACGAGAACGTCTTCGCGGTCGGGGACTGCGCGCGGCTGGTCGAGCATCGCTGGGTCCCCCGCGCGGGGGTCTACGCCGTCCGCCAGGGCCCCGTTCTCGATCGCAATCTGCGCGCGCTGCTCGCCGGTCGGCCGCTCGCGCCCTACCGACCGCAGCGCGACTTCCTCTCGCTGCTGAACCTCGGCGACAGGCGCGCGCTGGGCGCGAAATGGGGCATCGCCGTCGCCGGGCGCGCCATGTTCCGGCTCAAGGATCGGATCGATCGCGCCTTCATGCGGCGCTTCCAGCCGCTCGAAGACCCGGCGGTCTGGGCGCGCGCGGTCGACGCGGCGCGCTTCGACGCGATGCCCTGCGGCGGGTGTGCGGCCAAGCTCGGGGCGGCCACGCTCGAGGCGGCGCTCGCGGGTCTGCCCCCGGCCCCGCGCGATCCGTCGGTCGTCGCGGGCATCGCCGCGCGGGAGGACGTCGCCGTCACGCGCCGGACGGACGGCGGGCTCGTGCTCCACAACATCGATGCCATCCGCGCCTTCTGCGACGACCCCTGGCTCGTCGGTCGTGTCGCCGCGGCGAACGCGACGAGCGATCTCTTCGCGAAGGGCGGCCGGCCCCGCCACGCGCAGGCGCTGATCGGCCTGCCCGAGACCGACTCTCGGACGATGCAGCGGACGCTCGAGCAGACGCTGCTCGGAATCCGCGCGACGCTCGATGCCCTCGGCATCACGCTGATCGGCGGCCATACGATGACGAGCGAGGTCCTCTCCGTCGGCCTCGCGGTGACGGGCGACGCGCGCGACGCGGGCGAGGAGACCGATCGCGTGCTCTGGATGGCGGGTGCACGGCCGGGCGACGGGCTCTGGCTGACGAAGCCCCTCGGTACGGGCGTCGTGCTCGCCGCCGACATGCGCGGCCTCGCCCGGGGTCCATGGCTCGCGGCGACGCAGGCCTCGATGGTGCGCGCCAACGCCGCGGCCGCGCGCTGCGCACGCGCGTCGGGTGCCCGCGCCGCGACCGACGTCACGGGCTTCGGTCTCGCCGGGCACCTCGCCGACCTGCTGCGAGCCGACGGCCTCGTGGCCCGCCTCGAGCGATCCGCGATCCCGCTCCTCCCCGGCGCGGCCGCGCTCTTCGCCCGGGGCCTCCGCAGCCAGGCCGACGCGGCCAATCGCGCGGCGTTCGCACCGCTCGTCGCCGGCGCGAGCCAGGCCGATGGGGCCTGGCTCTTCGACCCCCAGACCTCGGGCGGACTCCTCTTCGCGCTGCCGCGCGACGCCGGCCCCGCGCTCCTGCAGGCCTTCGCCGCCGCGGCCGAGCCGGCCCCCGTCTGGATCGGCCGGGTCGAATCCGGAGCCGGGCCCGGGATCCGCATCGTCGGCGAGGCCCAGGCCGGCGCCGAGGCCGGCGAGACCGAGTGAGCCTTGCGCACGGGGTTCGTCCAGCGGCTCCGGCGCGGGCCGGCCGCGCCAGGTCGGCCCTCGCCGTCGGATCGGCCCGCGGCGTCGGATCGGCCCGCGGCGTCGGATCGGCCCGCGGCGTCGGGTCGGCCCGCGGCGTCGGATCGGCCCGCGGCGCCGCTACACTGCCGCCGCCATGAAAGGGATCGCCCACGCAGCGCTCGAACGTTATTTCGCGGAGCACGTCCCCGGCGCGACGCCGCCCCTGCGCTTCGAGCCGATCGTCGGGGGCCACTCGAACCTGACCTATCACGTCTTCGACGCGGCGGACCGGCGCTTCGTACTGCGACGCCCCCCGACCGGCGCCGTCCTGGCGACCGCCCACGACATGGGCCGCGAGCATCGCATCCTCTCGGCGCTCGCCCCGACCGAAGTCCCCGTGCCCCAGCCCCTCGCCCTCTGCCTCGACCCCGCGGTCAACGACGCGCCGTTCTACGTCATGGCCTTCGTCGAGGGCACGGTCCTGACCGGCCCCGACGTGGCCGAGCGGACCGTGCCGCCCGCGCGGCGCGAGGCCCTCGGACTCGGCGTCGTCGAGACCCTCGCCGCGCTCCACCGGCTCGACCCCGACGCCGTCGGCCTCGGCGATCTCGGGCGACGCGAGGCCTATCTCGCGCGGCAGCTCGCGCGCTGGAAGACGCAGTGGGAGAAGTCGCGCACGCGCGACCTGCCCGAGATGGAGGAGGCCCACGCGCTGCTCGCGGCTCACATGCCCGAGCAGGCGACGGCCGCCATCGTCCACGGCGACTACCGCCTGGGCAACTTCCTGGTCGACGGAGAAGCGGGCTGCGTCGCGGCCGTGCTCGACTGGGAGCTCTGTACGCTCGGCGACCCCCTCGCCGATCTCGGCTATCTCATGAACGACTGGAACGGCACGGGCGACGACTCCCCCGACGCGAGCGGAACCGGCATCTCCGCGACCTCCTGCGGCGGCTTTCCGAGCCGGGCGCGCCTGCTCGCGCGCTACCAGGCGCTGACGGGCCTGTCGACCGAGCGGATCGACTACTACCGCGCGTTCCAGTACTGGCGGCTTGCCGCAATCGTCGAAGGCGTCCTCGCGCGCTACATGAAGGGCGTGATGGGAGAAGGCGGAAACGTCGAGGCTTTTCGTGCCCAGGTCGATGCGCTCGCGCGGGCTGCGGTCGAGCTCGCGGCCTCGGAGGGGCGCGCATGAGGCGCTGCTCGGGCCGGGCGCCCCGTTGCCCGTTGCGTCCGCACCCCCGACTCGGCCTCGTGCTCGCGCTGATCGGCGCCCTGGCCGGGCTGCTCGCTCCCGCCCCCGCCGTCCGCGCGCAGCGCGCGGCCGTGTCGCCGGCGAGACCGACACCGATCCCGACGGAGCATCCCCCGATCCCCGAGGATCTGCTCGAGACCGAGCGCAACACGATCGAGGTCTTCCGCGGGGCGGGCGCCTCGGTCGTGTTCGTGACCAACAACGCCCTGCGACGCGACTTCTTCACGGCGAACGTGACGGAGGTGCCGCAGGGCTCGGGATCGGGCTTTCTCTGGGACGAGTACGGCCACGTCGTCACCAACTACCACGTCGTCGAACGCGGCCAGACCTTCTCCGTCACCCTCTCCGACGGCACGACCCACGAGGCGCGCGTCGTCGGCGTCGAACCGCGCAAGGATCTCGCGGTGCTGCACATCGAGACGAAGGGCCTGACGTTCCGCCCGCTCCCGGTCGGTCGCTCGGACGCCCTGCTCGTCGGTCAGAAGGTGATCGCGATCGGCAATCCCTTCGGCCTCGACCGCACGCTGACGACGGGCGTGATCAGCGCCCTCGGCCGCGAGTTTCCGACCGAGGGCGGCTTCGTCATCGAGGACGTGATCCAGACCGACGCCTCGATCAACCCGGGCAACTCGGGCGGTCCGCTGCTCGATTCCCATGGGCGCGCGATCGGCGTCAATACGGCGATCTTCAGCCCCAGCGGCGCCAGCGCGGGCATCGGCTTCGCGATTCCGATCGACACCGTCGCGCGCATCGTCCCCCAGCTCATCCACTTCGGGAAGGTCCGCCGCGCGGGACTGGGCGTCACCGTCCTGCCCGACCACTTCGCCCGCAGCTGGGGCATCGAGGGCGTCATCGTCCGCCAGGTCGATCCGCGCTCGGGGGCCGCGCGCGCCGGTCTGCGCTCGCTCCGGGTCGATCGCCGCGGGACGATCACGGGCGCCGACATCATCCGCTCGGTCGCGGGCAGGCCGATCCAGAGCTTCGCCGAGCTCTCGAACGTCCTCGACGATCGCCGTCCCGGCGAACACGTCACGATCGAGGTCCTGCGCGACGGCAAGGAGCGGCTCGAGCTGTCGATCCCGCTCGTCGAGCTCGAATAGCGGCTCGTCTTCGCGATGCGATGGGGGGAAGCGATGTCGACGCGCGCGGCGCTCGTGGCGGTGGTCGTGGCCTTCGTGGCGGGCGTGCTGGCGGCGAGCGTCCTGCCCGCGGCGCGCTTCGGCGCCGCGCGGGCGGGCCGATCGGCCGAAGGCGCGCGCACCCCGAGCCCCGGCGAGGAGGCCCGGGCGACGGCCGAGACGGAGGCGGCAGGCCGCGGGCGCGCGCCCGGCACCGTGATCCGCTGGCGCGTGAGCAGCGCCTTCGGCACCCACCTCCCCGCCCTCGGCCGCAACGCCGTCGAGGTCGCGCGGCGGGTCGAGGCGGCGAGCGGCGGGCGCCTCGTGTTCACGGTCGACGATCCGGACGAGGTCGTCCCCGCCTTCGCGATCGTCGACGCGGTCGCACGTGGCAAGATCGCCGCCGGCTACACCTGGCTCGGCTACGAGGAGGGCCGTTTGCCGGCCTCGGTGCTCTTCGGGGCCGTGCCCTTCGGCATGACGCCCTGGGAGTACACCGCCTGGTGGCAGGGTGGGGGCGGCCGCGAGCTCGCGCAGTCGATCTACCGCCCGCTCGGGATCGAGCCGATCCTCTGCGGGCTGATCGGACCGGAGACCGCGGGCTGGTTCCGGGCGCCGATCGAGCGGGTCGACGACCTCGTCGGGCTGAAGATCCGCTTCGCCGGCCTGGGCGGCCAGGCGCTCCAGCGGCTCGGCGCGTCGGTGACGATGCTACCGGGGGGCGAGCTCTTCCAGGCGCTCGAGAAGGGCGCGATCGACGCGACGGAGTTCTCACTGCCCGAGGTCGATGCGCGGCTCGGCTTCGATCGCATCGCGCGCTGGAACTACTTCCCCGGCTGGCACCAACCCTTCACGGCGTTCCACCTCGTCGTCCATGCGCCGACCTGGACCGCGCTCGCGCCGGCCGACCGCGCCGTGATCGAGCTCGCCTGCGGCGACGGGGTGCAGCGCAACTTCGCGCAGGCGGAGGCCGCGCAGGGCGCCGTGCTCGCGGACTTCGAGCGCCGCGGCGTCACGACCCGCTCGCTCGCGCCCGCACTGCTCGCCGCGATCGAGGCCGCGGTCGCCGAGGTGCTCGAGGAGACCGCGGCCCGCGATCCGCTCTTCGACCGCGTCCTCGCCGACCAGCGCGCCTTCCACGCCGACTACGATCGCTGGCAACGGCTCGCCTATCCCGCACGCGCCGTCGCCGAGTCGCTCGATGACGACTGACGGCCTCGCGGACGCGGACGCGGCGGAGGTCGCGGGCGACGCGGGCGTCGGTCGGTCGCGCCTCGAGCTCGCCCTCGATCGAGGGGTCGGGGCCGCGAGCTGGCTCTGGGTCGCGCTGCTCGCGGTGATCGTGGCGAGCGTGCTGCTACGCACGCTCTTCTCGATCGCGCGGATCGAGCTCGAGGAGCTGCAGTGGCACCTCTACGCCGTCGGCTTTCTCGCCGGCATCCTCGGCGGCGTGCTCCATGATCGCCACGTCCGCGTCGACGTCCTGCGCGAGCGCATGCCAGGTCGGCGCCGCGACTGGATCGAGCTCTACGGGCTGCTGCTCCTGCAGCTGCCCTTTCTCGCGCTGGTCCTCTGGAGCGCGCTTCCGCTGGTCGCCGAGAGCCTCGCGACGAGCGAGCGCTCGACTTCGGCCGGCGGACTGCCTGCCCGCTGGCTCGTGAAGAGCGCGCTGCCCATGAGCGCCCTGCTGCTCCTGGTCGCGTCGCTCGCGCGCCTGCGTCGCGTCGCGCGTCGACTCTTCGCCGATGGCGCGGGCGATGGAGCCGCGGCGCCCCCGCGTGCCGGTCGCTCCCTCGGAGGCCCCTCGCGATGAGCGTGCGCGAGTGGCTCGCCGTCGCGATGTTCGCCGCCTTCATCGCCGGCATCCTGACGGGCTTTCCGGTCGCCTGGGTGCTCGGCGGGACGGCCGTCGTCTTCACGGCGATCGCCATCCTGCTCGAACGCGATCTCGGGATCCCGACGGGTGTCGACTGGACCTACACCTCGCTCGTCGCGGATCGCGTCATCGACCTGATGGACAACTGGGTCCTGGTCGCGCTGCCGATGTTCGTGCTGATGGGGCTGCTGCTCGATCGCTCGGGCCTCGCCGCCGAGCTGCTGCGCGAGGTCTCGCGGCTCTTCGGTCGCGTCCGCGGCGGGCTCGCCGTCTCGATCGCGTTGATCGGCGTCCTGCTGGCGGCGAGCACCGGGATCATCGGCGCGTCGGTCGTCCTGCTCGCGCTGCTCGGTCTGCCGCCGATGCAGGCGGCCCGCTATGCGCCGCCCTTCGCCGCGGGGACGATCTGCGCGGTCGGCACGCTCGGCATCCTGATCCCGCCCTCGATCATGCTGGTCTTGATGGGCGATCGGCTCGCGCTCTCGGTCGGCGACCTCTACGTCGGCGCGACCGTGCCGGGGCTCCTCTTGGGCGCGCTCTACATCGCCTATCTGTTGACGCTGCCCGCGCTGCGGCCGGAGGTCGCGCCGGCCGCCGAGCGTCCCGAGCCGGTCGATCTCGCGCTCGTGCTCACGGTCGGGCGGCGGATCCTGCCGCCGCTCCTGCTGATCGTCGCCGTGCTGGGCAGCGTCTTCTTCGGGATCGCGACGCCGACCGAGGCCTCGGGCGTCGGGGCGGCGGGGGCCTGGCTGCTGGCCGCGTCGCGCGGCGCCCTCTCCCGGGCGGCGCTCGAGGCGGTGCTGCGCGAGACGACGCTGACGACCGGCTATCTGTTCGGGATCTTCGTCGGAGCGACGGCCTTCGCCCTCGTGCTGCGCGGGCTCGGGGGCGACGAGTTGATCGCCCGGGCGCTCTCAGGCCTGCCCTTCGGCCCGGATGGCGTCGTGCTCACGATCCTGTTCGCGACCTTCCTGCTCGGCTTCGTGCTCGACTGGATCGAGATCACCTTCATCGTCCTGCCGCTGGTCGCCCCGATCGTCGAAAGGCTCGGCTTCGATCTCGTCTGGTTCACCGTCCTCTTCGCCGTCTGTCTCCAGACCTCGTTCCTGACGCCACCCGTCGGCTTCGCCCTCTTCTACGTCAAGGGCGTCGCCCCATCGCTCGACGTCCGCACGCTCTATGTCGGGATCCTCCCCTTCGTGGCCTTGCAGCTGATCGCGCTCGCCCTCATCTTCGCGTGGCCGGAGCTGGTGACCTGGCTGCCGGCGCGGATCTACGGTCGCTGACGAAGACCCACAACGACCGACGAGGGCCGCCGGGGCCCGGCGGCGGCGAGCGAACGTCAGGCGGACGCGACGCGCGGGGCGGGTGGCCCGCGGATCGCGATCACGACGGCCCGCGCTCGGCTCGCGCGGACGAAGAAGGAGATCGGATGGGACGCCCCTCGACCCGCGCGCCTTCGATGCAGGCTCCCGGACGACGTCGTGCCGGGCGAAGTCCGGCCGGACGGCTGCGCTCGCCGGGCGCATCCCCGGGCTTCGTCGTCGGGCTCGGTCTCGCGGCGCTCATCGTGGCGAGCTGCGAGCGCACGCCGACCAAATCCGACTACATCGACGCGCGCGTGCAGGTCGAATGCGCCGATCGCACGGGCGAGGCATTCCGGCTCTGCCGCCTCGACGTCATCAAGAAATACATGCGGGTCCCGCTCGAATCGCTTCAGGCGCAATTCCCGCCGCCGAAGGTCGAAGGCCGGATGGGGTGCGGATGAGCGCCGGGCCTCCGAGCGCGTCCACGCACAGGCGCATCGGCAACCGCGCGCGAATCCGCTAGGACCGACGCGATGAGCACGCGACGACTGATCCTGATGCGCCATGCGACCGCTGCACGAGGAACGGGACGCGACTTCGATCGGCCGTTGACCGACGACGGACGCGACGAGGCGCGGCGCGTCGGCGAGCGCCTGCGCGCGCTCGAGCAGGCGCCCACGCACGTACTCAGCTCGAGCGCTCGACGCTGCCAGGAGACCTGGGATGCCGTCGCCGCGGGTCTCGGCGCCGCCGGCCCCGCGGACGCCGCGGTCGACCGCAGCGACGCGCTCTACGACGCGTCGGCGGGCGAGCTCTTCGAATCGATCCGCGACTGGCGAGACGCGACCGAAGGAACATTGCTCGTCCTCGCCCACAACCCGGGCATCTCGCTGCTCGCCCTCGAGCTCGGCCGGGGGGACGAAAGGGACGCGCTGCGGCTGCGGGACGGATTCGCCCCGGCGACCGTCGCGGTCTTCGCCGTCGCCTGTCCGTGGTCGGGGCTCATCCCCGGCTCGATCCGATTGCTGCGCTTCGAGCGGGCGCCGCGGGCCCCCGAGAAGACCGAATGACGACGCGGCGAATCCGAAGCTCGCGATCGCGTCGCTCCGATGTCGGCGCCATCGATCGCGGAACGCGACGCCGATCGTCGGACGGGCGTGATAGAGTGCGCTCCGACGTCGCGACGGTGGCTCGCCGAGGGGCAGCGCGCCGGCGACCCGAGGCGAGTCGATCCGCTCGTCGACCCGCATGAGGTGCCCCGCATGACGACTCCGTTCTGGTGCGTGCTCGCCGTTCTGCTCCTGCCCATCCTGCTCGCCTTCGTCGGCGGCTTCTACCGCGGCCGGGCCTTCGGCACGGCGGACAACAAGAACCCCCGCGCCCAGGCCGCGAAGCTCGAGGGTCCCGGCGCGCGGGCCTACGCGGCCCAGGCCAATGCCTGGGAGGCCGCGACGATGTTCCCCGCGGCCGTGCTGACCACGCATGCCGCCGGGCTACCCGCGGAGGCGGCGGCGCCCTGGTCGATCGCCTTCGTCGTGTTTCGCGTGCTCCACGCGGTGTTCTATCTCGGCGACGTCGACAAGGCGCGCTCGGCCGCGTTCATGGGCGGAATCGTCTGCATCGTGGCGCTCTTCGTGAAGGCGGCCTAGCGGTGGCCGATGTCGAGATCGAGCATCCGCGGCCCGAGGTCGCGATCCTGCGACTCAATCGGCCCGAAGCGCTGAATGCGCTGTCGTGGAACCTCGTCGAGGAGCTCCATGCGGCCCTCGACGCGCTCGATCGCGACAATGCCTGCCGGATCGTCGTGCTGACCGGGGCCGGCCGCGGCTTCTGCGCGGGGCTCGATCTGCGCGATCAGGGCAACCCGGGCGCCCTGATCGACGGCGTTGCCGGTCCGCGGGCCGGGCTCCTCGCCCAGAACCGCATGGCCAGCCTGATCCCCCACATGCGCCGCATCCAGCAGCCGCTGATCGCCGCGATCAACGGACCGGCCTTCGGCGGCGGCCTCGCCCTCGCCCTCGGCTGCGACATTCGCATCGCCGCCCGCAGCGCGACGCTCTGCGTCCAGTTCATCCGCGTCGGCGTATCGGGCTGCGACATCGGGACGAGCTACATGCTGCCGCGCCTGATCGGGGCCTCGCGGGCCCACGACCTGATCCTCTCGGCCCGCCGCGTCGACGCGGTCGAGGCGGAGCGGATCGGACTCGTGACGCGGATCGCGGAGAACGAACGGGTCGTCGACGATGCGCTCACGCTGGCGGACGAGCTCTGCCGCTTCGCGCCCTTCGGCGTCTTCGCGACCAAGCAGGTCATGTGGGCCAACCTCGACGTGCCGAACCTCGAGGCGGCGATCCAGCTCGAGAACCGCAATCAGATCATGGCCGGCGCGTCGGGCGAGACCGAGGAGGCGGCCCGCGCGTTCTTCGAGCAGCGCGAGCCCGTCTGGTCCTGAGCCCGGATCGGTCCGCGCTCAGCGGTCGTCCGCAACCTCCGCTCCTGCGACCGCCCCGATCATCGCCCGTCGATCCCGGGCCGATCAGTAGAAGCGATACTCGCTCATCGGATGCGAGTCGACGTCCTTCATGGAGAGGAAGGCGTCGCAGCTCTCGATCATGCGTCGCAGGTTCTCGCGGTACCTGGCCTCGTCGCCGACGGCGTCGTAGAAGGCCTGGGGGTTCGAGAGCGCCTCGCTGGGAAAGCCTTCCTCGATGATCCCGGCCCAGGGCGGCGCGTCCCTCGTCACGGGTCGCACGACCTCGTTGCGGACGTAGGAGAATGTGCTCTGCGTCTCGATCGCGACGTCGCGGTGCACCGTTTCCCAACGCTCGATGAACGCCGCGTGCGAAACGCCGGCCTTCGGCTCGATGCAACCGACGAGGCTGAAGCCCGGCGTGCGCGTACCCCGCTTGCGCGGATCCGTCACGAGGCGGAGCGCCTGGGATTCCACCACGAGATAGCCCGCATGGCGGCCCGACATCCCCGCCACGAGCGCCTCCGCCGGCGCACGGTCCTGAATGCACTCGAGCCAGAAGCTCAGCAAGGCATCGGGACGACGCGCACCGAGATGGAGCGCCGCGCCCGCGGCGACGTCGCCATCGGAGATGGCGAGCTTGATCTGCGCCGCGCCCTGGCTCGCGAGCGGCGTCGGCAGGTCGGCGAGCAGCCGGTCGCGGAGGACGTCGTTGTCGGGATCGCGCTCACGCTTCCAGAGCAGATAGACGAGCTTTTCCATGGCGGGAAGCATATGAGACGTGGACCGCAAAATGCACCCGGCACGAACCCTGCGTAGCCGGGGCGCATGCCGAACACACAGCCTCGCTTCACGCCCCCCTTCTGCCCCAACCCCCGCTGCGATTCCCGAACGAATCCGGCCCCTTGGCGCTTCCAACGCAAGGGCTTCTACCTGCGCGGCCGCCCACCCCTCCGCGTCCAGCGCTACCGCTGTTCACGCTGCCGCCGCTCCTTCAGTTCACAGAGCTTCGCCACCACCTACTGGCTCAAGCGACCCGACCTCCTCGAGCCCGTCTTCCACCGCCTCGTCGCCTGCTCCGCCTTCCGTCAGATCGCCCGCGAATACCAGGTCTCCCACTCGACCATCCGGAGCCTGAGCGACCGCCTCGCCGCCACTGCCTGCTCTTCCACGAGAGGCTCCGCCCGAAGACGAGCCCGACCGAGCCCTGGTCCTCGACGGCTTCCGCACGTTCGAGCACAGCCAGTACTGGCCGATGGACCTGAACCTCCTGGTCGGCCCCTCGCTCTTCGTCTACGGCTTCAACGACGTGGAGCTGCGGCGGAGCGGGACGATGCGACCCGCGCAGCAGGTGAAGCGGGCCCTGCTCGAGAAGCGGTTCGGGCGGCCGGACCCGGAGGCGACGCGCAAGCGGGTGGAGGAGCTGCTGCGGCGGGTCGTGCCGCCGGGGGCGTGGCCGAGCTCCGCAGCGACAAGCATCGGGCGTATCCGCGGGCGATCCGTCGGCTTCGGGACCGCAGGATCCTGCACGAGCGGACGAGCTCGAGGGCGGCGCGGACGCCGCGCAATCCGCTGTTTCCGGTGAACCTGTCGGACATGCTGATCCGGCACAGCAGTGCGAACCACAAGCGGGAGACGATCGCGTTCTCGAAGCGGCGGCAGTCGGCGTTGTACCGGATGGCGGTGTGGGTGGTGTGGCGCAACTACATGAAGGCGCGGTCGGAGAACCGGAAGCTGGGGCCGCCGGCGGTGGGGCTGGGGCTGATCCGGGAGGCGCTCACGGCGGGGAGGATCCTTGCGCGGCGGCTCTTTTCGGAGCGGATCCTCACGCGGTCGAGCTGGTTGTGGGTTTGCTATTTCGGTCGGATCCGGACGCGGGCGATCGAGGGGTGCGGGGTGCATCGGGCGAGGTATGCGGTGTAGGCCAAGTTGCGGAGCCGAGCGACCGTGGGCCGCTTCGTTCGACTAACGGAGGTGCATTCTTCGGTCCACGTTCGACGATTCGCCGCAAGCGCATCAGGCCTCGACGACGAGCGCATCGAGCAGGGACTTCGCCTCGGCGACGATCAGACCGTGGACCCGATCGTCGAGACCGAGCGCGGCGCCGGCGCTCGCGAGCGTCTTCGGCCCCGTGCGGTCGAGTGCGCTGAAGGCGCTCGTCCAGTCGGCCGTCGAGGCGACGGCGACGGCATGGGTCGTCTCCGCGCTGCCCTCCGCGGTCGCGACCTCGCCGCCGTGCTTCTCGACCAGTCCGGCGCCCTCTGCGTGCGCGATCTCGTTGGCCAGCGCGATCGTCGCCGCGAGCGGATGAGGATGTCCGCCGCAGAGGACCTGATGATGGGCGCCGATCGCCAGCCGGATGTCGGGCGGCAGCTGCCAGTGGCGCGCCATGATCTCGCCGGCGTGGACGTGGACCCGATCGACGGCGGGCCAGATCGAGATCAGGTCCGGCGGCCTGCGGCCGCGCGGCCGCTTGCGATCAGCCAGCGCGAGCAGGGTCCCGGCGATGCCCACGTCGTGGAGCAGCCCGGCCATGAAAGCGAATTCGCCCTCGATGGCCGTGTACTTGCAGACGGTGCGACAGAGGTGGGCCGTCGCGACGGCGTGGCGACGGACCCGTTCCATCGCCGCGTCGTAGGCCTCGCACTTGAAGACGTGCAGGTTCATCGCGATCTGCATGACGAGGTCGCGGACGCGCAGCAGCCCGAGGCGCATCGTCGCCTCGCGCAGCGAGCCGATCCGCGCCGCCCCGGCGAGCGCGGCCGAGCTCGCGACGTTGAGCACGCGCCCGGCGATCAGGCTGTCACGCTCGAGCAGCGCCACCACGTCTTCGATCGCGACGTCGGCGCGGCCGGAGAGCGTCATCAGCTCGACCGCGACGACGGGCAGCGTCGGCGGTCGATAATCGGGCGCCTCGAGCAGGGCGAGCAGCTCGGCGACCATCGCCTCCTCGTCGAGCAGGACGTCGTCCCCCTCACGAATGGTCGCGCGCCCGTCGCCGTACCCGAGCTGTCCCCGCGTCTTGCCCTGCCCGGTTGTCGCCACCGACCGCCTGCCTCCCCACGCCGCGCTGCCGGCGTCCGCATGCGATCGGCGTGCCCGCGCCGGAGTTGAGGCCCGATGCCGAGGCGTCGGCGACCCGGCCGTCCGGATTCGCGGCTCCGCGCCGGACGCGCCGGCTCCGATCCGCTCGCATGGCTTGCTCGGGCGATCCTCCGTCTTGCCGACGAGAGCTCGTCAGGTGAAGACCTGTGGCAAGCTCGTCGCATGCGAGACCGGGGACGCGTGGGTCGGCGACGACGCTGGATCGGGACGACGCTGGGTGCCCTCGCCCTGCTGCTCGGCGTCGGCTGGCTCGGGGTCGCGCGCCGTGACGGGCCCTGGGGCCCGATTCCGGGCGGTCGGCTCCACGGGCGGGAGCGGCCCTGTCCGATCGAGGCGGCTCCCTTCGCGGCGGTGCACGCGGTCGAGCTCGAGGTCTCGCCCGATCGGCCGCGATCGGTCCGCATCTGGAGCGTCGTCGTCGACGACCGACTCTTCGTCCCCGGCGACTTCCTGACGCCGATGAAACGCTGGCCCGCACAGGTCGTCGCCGATCCGCGGGTCCGGATCCGGATCGATGGCCAGCTCTACCGCTGTCGCGCGCGGCGCGTGACCGATCCGGCCACGGTCGAAGCCCTGCGTCGCGAGACGGCCCGCAAGTATCGGATCGAACCCGACGGATGGGCCGCGCGCAGCGAGGTCTGGTGGTTCGAGCTCGGTCCGCGCCTCGGCGACATGGGACCGCAGACGGCACCGACGGCGAGCAGCGAGCGATCGCGGAACGCGCGGCCTCCGGGCGGGACGTGATCGAGCGAGCGATCGACGCCGCGCCGTCCGAAGGGGATGCGATCAGGGGCGGGACGCGGACGGAATCGCGCGGACGGGCCCGCCCGCGACGCGTTCGGCGGTCGCGCGCAGCCCGGCCTCGGAGATCGGCTCGCCGCGCGGCAGCGCCCGGACGACGTCGTCGAGGCTCGCCGTGCGCCCCGTACGACTGCGGATCTCCTCGTCGAGGGCCCGCAGGATCCCGACGGCCTTCGCGGTCACGGCCCCGCTCGAACGCGGTCCGGCGAGCGGCCCGGCCTCCTTCGACCACTCCGCCAGCCGGGCATGGGCCTTCAGATAGCGCCGCTCCGAGATCGCGCCCGAACGACGCAGCACCTCGAGCGAGTAGTACTCGGCGAGCCCTTCCACGATCCAGTCGGCGTCGGCCGCCCCCCGCGCGCGCATCGCGACGTGCACGAGCTCGTGGATGAAGGTGCTGGTTCCGTTCTCGCTGATCAGCGGTCGCTCCGCATGGACGAAGAGCGAGCCCGGTCCCGACAACGCGCCCCGCCACATCGGATCGCCCGCGCTCACCACCAGGATGCGCTCGGGCAGATCGGGCAGGACCTTCCGCAGCGTCGGCAGCGTGAATCGGAAGAAGGCGAGCGTGTCGAGCCGGCGCACTCCATGCCCGATCGGCCCCGCCACCGCGACCCGCGTCCCGGCGATCGTCTCGCGCCGCACGCCGATCCGACCCGCCACGATCCAGCCCGTCGGTCGATCGAAGAGGCGATCCGGATTGTCGATCTTGAAGCGTCCGCTCGCATAACGGGGAAAGGGCGTCGCGACGGACCAGCCCTCCGGCAGCTCGAGCGAGAGCTTCGCTCGCGCCCGGGTGCCGTCCTCCATGTCGAGACGGATCGGGGGAACGAGGTCGTCCGCGCGGAAGAGCGCCCAGCTCTCCGTCACGCGTCCGTCGTAGCGGCCGACGTCGCGCTGGCTCTCGAGCTGGACGCGGTACTGCAGCCAGGCGTCCTTGCGGGGGGGAACCCAGGTGACCTCGCCCTCGCCGAGCTCGAGCCGCCCCGACGCCTTGAAGTCGCGATGGCGCCCGGGATCCGTCCGCAGTCGCATCCAGCGGACCCACTCGGGGTGGCTCGCGATCCGGATCCGCACGGTCGCGACCGGATCGCCGGCCTTGATCCAGGCCGTGTAGACCACGCGGTACTCGCGCGCCGTTGCCGCGACGACGCGCGCCGACGGCAGCAACGCGACCAGGGCGAGGCAGACCGGCAGGACGAAGACCAGGCGGCCGACGACCGATCGGCGCGCGCTCCGCCGGGCGTCCCGTCGCGGGCCGACGTCCATCAACCGCCGACCTGGTACATCTCGACGCGCTCGCCGCGTCGCGGCGTCGTGCCGTCGATCTGCAGCAGCTGCTGGCGCTCCTCGCTGTAGCGATCGCGGCGGCTCGACCAGGTCGCGGCGATGCGCTCGCGCAGGACGTCGTCGGAGGAGCCGTCGCGCAGCGGCGTGCGCAGGTCGATGCCGCCGGTCGCGAAGAGGCAGGTCACGAGGGAGCCCTCGGTCGTGAGTCGGGCCCGGGTACAGGCGCCGCAGAAGGGCTGCGAGACGCTGGTGATTACGCCGATCTCGCCGCCGCCGTCGAGATAGCGCCAGCGCGCCGCGACCTCGCCCCGGTAGTTGGGCTCGATCGGCTCGAGCGGCAGGATCGCGCCGATGCGCTCGACGATCTCCGCGCCGGTCACGACCTCCTCCATGCGCCATTGGTTGCGCGTGCCGACGTCCATGAACTCGATGAAGCGCAGGATGTGACCCGTGCCATGGAAGTGGCGGGCGAGGTCGACGAGGCCCTCGTCGTTGACGCCCCGCTGGACGACGCAGTTGATCTTGAGCGAGCGGAAGCCGGCCGCCTCGGCCGCGGCGATGCCCTCGAGCACGCGCTCGACGGAGAAGCGCTCGCCGCTCATACGGTGGAAGACGGCGGGGTCGAGGCTGTCGAGGGAGACGGTGATCCGGCGGAGGCCGGCGCGGGCGAGCCCGGCGGCGTAGCGCGGGAGCAGGCTCCCGTTGGTGGTGAGGGCGATGTCGAGATCCGGCGAGAGCGCCGCGAGCCGTGCGACGAGCGTGTCGAGACCGTGTCGCAGCAGCGGCTCGCCGCCGGTGATCCGGATCTTCTCCACGCCGAGCTCGACGAAGAGCCGGACGAGCCGCTCGAGCTCCTCGAAGGTCAGGATGTCCTTGCGGGGAAGGAAGGCGTACTTCTCGCCGAAGATCTCGGCGGGCATGCAGTAGGGACAGCGGAAGTTGCAGCGATCCGTCACCGAGATGCGCAGATCCCGCAACGGACGGCCGAGCCGATCCGCAAGTCCTCTGGCCGATGTCTCGTCCATGCTGGAACCCAAGGGCACGACTCGTCGGGAAGGGAGGGTGCACGTCGGCCCGGTCGATCCGACCGCGCCGTATCGTACTGTAGGCCGGATCGGGCGCACCGTCCGTCCAGCGGCGAGACCGCTTGCCGGCGGTTGGTCCGGACGGCGGGGCGGGCCGGGCTTGCGATGCCCGGATCGGGGCTTAGGGTCCCGCGCATCGTGCGTCGCCGCGTTTGGCCGACGCGCGGTCCCCAGGCTCGAGCCGGCCGATCGGCGCCTCGGAGCGTACGATCCGAGCCCGTGGACGAGCGCGTCGGCAGCGCGTCGGCAGCGCGTCGGCAGAAGGCAGGGCAGGCCGGTGCGGCACGTTCGCTGCCGGGGCGCTGCCGGTCGGTTGCGCGTGGCCCGGGATGCCGCGAGCGATGCAACGGCCCGGAGGACATGCGGCGAGGCCGCGACGAGGAGACGCCATGGTTGCGCTGGAGATCACGGAGGCCGCCGCGCGGAAGGCGAAGCGGCTGCTCGCGGCGAGCGATCAGCCCGATGCGGCGCTGCGCGTCGCGGTCCGCAACGGGGGCTGCAGCGGCATGCGCTACGAGCTGCTCTTCGACCGGGAGCAGCGCCCCGACGACGCAGCGCTCGCCTTCGACGGGCTGCGTGTCGTCGTCGACGCCGAGAGCGCGCCCTACCTCGAGGGCGTTCGGATCGACTACTCGGACGACCTCAACGACGCGGGGTTCCGCGTCGAGAATCCCCGTGCGAGCGAGACCTGCGGCTGCGGCGAGAGCTTCTCGCTCTGAGCCCGTGACGCTCGACCCGGCGCCCGGGGTCTCCGAGCGGGCGCGATCTGCGCCGAGCCGCTCGACGCGCGCTCGGCCCGGTCGGCATGGCCTCAGCCGATCTCGGTCGCTCGGCCGACGACGCGGCTGACGATGCCGTAGTCGACGGCCTGCTGGGCGTCCATCCAGAAGTTGCGGTCGGAGTCCTTGGCGACGCGCTCGACGGGCTGCCCCGTCTCGACGGAGATCAGCATGTTGAGGCGCTCGCGCACCTTGAGGATCTGCTCCGCCTCGATCCGGATGTCCGAGGCCTGACCGCCGGCTCCGCCGGAGGGCTGATGCAGGAGGAAGCGCGTATGCGGCAGCGAATAGCGTCGCTCCTTCGGCGCCCCGAGCAGGATCGGCACGGCGATGCTCGCGACCCAACCGGCCCCGATCGTGATGACCGGGGACTCGATGAAGCGCAGCACGTCGTGGATGGCCATGCCCGAATCGACGTGGCCGCCCTGGGAGGTGATGACGACGCGGATCGGATCGTGACTCTCGGCCTCGAGGATCAGCAGCTTCTCGATCGTGCGCTCGGCGAGCTTGTCGTCGACGCCTCCCGAGACGAGCACCGTCCGCGTCCGGAGCATCCGCAGCAACAGTCCGTCGTCCCGCTGCCCCTTGTCCTTCTCGTCGTTGGGCTTGCCCGCCATGGCCCGCAGCCCCTCGATCCGCATGCCCCCATCGCGCCCGTTCACCGCGCCTCCCCTCGCTGCGCCCCATCGGAAGCGCCGTCCTTCATCCGCCGTCCTTCATCCGTCGCCCGAGGCAGCCGCCCGAGGCAGCCGAGCCCGTCGCCCGAATCCGCCGAGCGGCGGACACCGTCTCCGTGCGCGCCCGCTCGAACGGCCCCGACAGTAGCAGCCCCGCCGCGGAGTCCGGCGCCGGCGCCGCGGAGCGCGGGATCGATGCGGGGGGCGACAGCGTCCGTCCACGCCGCGCGTCGCGCCCGGGATGCCCTCCCCGCCGTCGGCGGGCCTGTCTACACTGGTCGCCCGATCGACGCCCCGATCCCGAGGAGGAGCCGACCCGCGATGGAAGTCCCGCTGCTCGTCACCGACTTCTTTCGCCGCGCCGCGCGCCACTATCCGGCCAAGCTCGCCCTCGTCGACGGCCCGCGACGCTACGCCTGGCGCGACCTCGAGGACCGCATCGACCGCTTCTCGAATGCGCTGCTCGCGCTGGGGCTGCGCCCCGGCGATCGCGTCTGCATGCTCTCCCCCAACTCCCACTTCTACTTCGAGAGCTTCTTTGCCACCGCCCAGGCCGGCCTCGTCCTCGTCCCCCTGAACTACCGCCTGATCGCCGCGGACCACGAGTACATCCTGAACCACGCCGGCGTCTCGGCCGTGCTGGTCGACGGGGAGTACACGGAGCTCGTCGACTCGCTGCGATCGCGCCTGCCGCGCGTGAAGCATTGGATCGCGGCGACGGACGACGGCGCGGCGCCGGCGGGCTGGCTCGACTGGAACGCACTCGTCGAGGGCGCGCCGCCGGAGCGTCCCGGCCTCGATCGCCCCCTCGGCGAGAACGACCTCGTCTCGATCAACTACACCTCGGGGACCACGAGCCGACCCAAGGGCGTGATGCTCACGCATCGCAACCTCTACCTGAACGCCTACAACCTGATCGCCCACCTCGGCATCCGCCACGACGACGTCGAGCTCTGGACGCTCCCGATGTTCCACTGCAACGGCTGGGGCGGCGTCTACGCCCTGACCGGCATGGGTGGCACCCACGTGATCCTGCGCGCCGTCGAGGGCGAGTCGATCTACCGATTGATCGCCGAGGAAGGCGTGACCTTCGCCTGCATGGCGCCCGCGGTGCTGCGAACGATCCTCGACTACCCCGACAAGGACCGCTTCGCGATCCGGACGAAGCCCCGCTTCACGATCGCCGGTGCGCCCCCGCCCGCGGCCTTCATCGAGCGCCTCGAGACCGAGCTCGGCTGGCAGTTCCTGCAGATCTACGGCCTGACCGAGACGGCGCCCCTGCTGACGATCTCCGCGCCCGACGCGCAGACGGAGACGACCGACTGGACTCGACGCGCCCGGGCCGGCGTCTCGGGCATCGGGGTCGAGGTCGCGGTGCTCGACGAAGACGGACTTCCGGTCGCGCGCGACGGCGTCGCGGTCGGCGAGGTCTGCGCGCGTTCGAACGTCGTCTTCGCGGGGTACTACGCGCAGCCCGACCAGACCGAAGCGGCGATCCGGGACGGCTGGTTCCACACCGGCGACCTCGCCGTCTGGGACGCGCTCGAGAACATCCACATCGTCGACCGCAAGAAGGACGTGATCATCTCCGGCGGCGAGAACATCAGCAGCTCGGAGATCGAGGACTGCCTGTACCAGCATCCGGGGGTCGTCGAGTGCGCCGTGATCGGCGTGCCCGATCCGAAGTGGGGCGAGACGCCGCTCGCGCTCGTGGTCGCGCGGGAGGGAGCTCGCGTCGAGCCGGAGGCCCTGATCGAGTTCTGTCGCGCTCGCCTCGCGCATTTCAAATGTCCGCGACGGGTCGAGCTCGTCGACGCCCTGCCCCGCACGGCGACCGGCAAGCTCCAGAAGTTCAAGCTGCGCGAGGCGTGGTGGCAGGGCGATCGCCGCGTCGGCTAGACCGGCCCCGGCGAGACGGCCGCGAATGCGCGCGGTCGTGCCGGTCAGCGCCGCGGCCCCGCGCTCGACGGCGCGGATCGGACATGGCGCCCTGCGCCGATCGGCCATCGAGCACGGGAGGATGAGATGAGCGGGAACGAATCGAGGGGATCCAAGGCCAGCGCGCTCGGCCTGGTCGCCTTGTCCTATCTCGTCGCACTGGCAGCCGGCGCGGCGACGCTCGTCCTCGCGCCGATCGAGGGCGTGCTCGCGCGAACGTTCGCGGCCGACGTCGTCGCGACGCTCGTCATCTTCGGCTTCAGCTTCGCCTGGAACAACTCGAGCTTCTACGACGCGTACTGGAGCGTCGTACCGATCCCGATCGTGCTCTACTGGATGACCCTGGCGGAGCCGGGGGTACCGACGTTGCGGCTCGTGGCGATCGGGCTCGTCGTCTCCATCTGGGGCGCGCGCCTGACCTGGAACTGGGCCCGGGGCTGGACCGGCCTCGACCACGAGGACTGGCGCTACGTCGGGTTCCGCGAGCTCGCCCCCGCGTTCTACTGGCCGATCAGCTTCCTCGGGATCCATTTCTTTCCGACCGTCATCGTCTTCGCGGGGCTCGCCGCGCTCCATCCGGGCGTCGTGACGGCCGGCCGACCACTCGGTCCGGTCGATCTCGCTGCCCTCGTCGTCGGGCTCGCCGGGATCGCCTTCGAGTGGATCGCCGACGATCAGCTGCGCGCCTTCACGACCGGCCCGAAACGGCCTGGGGAGACCCTCCGCAGGGGCCTCTGGCGCTACTCGCGCCACCCGAACTACCTGGGCGAGATCCTCGTCTGGTGGAGCTTCTTCCTCTTCGGCCTCGCCGCCGATCCGGAATGGGCGAAGCTCGGCGTCCTCGCGCCGCTCGCCATGACCGGCATGTTCCTCTTCGTCAGCATCCCGCTGATCGAGAAGCGCTCGCTCGAGCGACGCCAGGACTATCAGCGCGTGATCGACGAGACGTCGATGCTGATCCCGCTTCCGCCGCGCAAGCGCACCGCGAGCTGATCGATCCGCGGCACGCGACGGTCGGTCAGCCGACCAGGAGCTGCTTGAACACCTCGAAGGTGTCGCGCTCTTCCTCGCCAATCGACCCGTCGGCCGCGATCAGCCCCTGGATCGCCTCGACGAAGTCCCGTCGATGCGCGGCAGGAATCGACGTCGGGTCGAGATGGTCGAGACTCGGCGGTCGGACGAGCCACCGATCGACCTGCCGCTGCTCGTCGGCATCGAGCTCGAGTCGACGGATCAGGCCTGCAATGAACTCCCGCTCTTCGGGCTGGACCTCGAAGTCGGCCCAGGCAAAGGAGCAGACGAACTCGACCAGGCGCATGCGCTCCCGGCGGTCCAGTCGATCGAGCATGTCTTCCTCTCGCGCCGGCGCGTCATGGCGTCGCTCGACGCGGTCGAGGACACGGCGATCGCGCCGGCTCTGGGCGCGCGCCGAGGTTAAACGCATCACTCGCTCCCTGCCAAGCCCGACGGCCTCTCCTCGCCCCGTCGGTCGCCGATTCGGCCCCCCTTCGGCGGCGTGACCGGAGCGGGCGTCGCGCGATCGGCGATCGGGCGATCGACCCCGTGGCCGATCGGGCGGTTCCCGACCCGATGCGACGCGACCTCGCATCAGCTGGCCTCTGCATCGCGACGGCCATCGGGATCGCGACGGCCGGGCTCGACGCGACGCACGGCGCGGATCGGCGCCGAGGGCGCGGGCTCGAAGCCCATCGTCCGAAGCGCCGCGACGAAGCCATGCGCGTCGCTGCGGGCGAGCACGCGCAGCATCCCGGCCATCGCGCCGAGCGCCTCTCCCGCGCCCGGCTCCTCCGGCCCCCAGCCCCGACGAGGACCGCCCCCCACCCGATCCGCCGCGCCGGACACCTCCGTCTCGCCGGGCGCGAGCACCTCCGAATCGCGTGTGATCTCGACCGCTTCGACTCGCGGATCGTCGAGCGGATCGTCTCCGCCCTCGCCCGCGCCCGGGTCGGCCGGCATGCGCTCGGCGATCCCGGCGAGGACGAGTACGGGCGCCCGGCCGAGCAGATCGAGCAGGCGCCTGAGCCCGCCCGCCCGCGCCCAGACGGCCGGCTGCTCGACCTCGAAGGCGAGCGCGATCGGGACGCGACCGGCGTCGCGCGCGACGGGTCCGAGCGCCGCGCCGTCGGCGAGCGCGGACGCGAGGGGATCGGACCGGTCCGACCCATCGCTCGCGGCGCGCACCTCGAACCCGGCCTCCATCGCCTCGCGCATCGCCCGCGCCAGCCATGCGCGCCGGGCTGCGCGCTCCGACAGCACGGCGACCCATGCGTGCGCACCGGCTCGCTCGACCGCGACGCGCATCCGTCGCCAGGCCGCCCCATCGATGCCCGTCACGCCGCGCCCACGCGCACCCGACGCCCCCTCGACCGCGACGGGGGCCACGAACTGGTAGCCGCGGGCGTGCACCGTCCGGATCGACGAAGGCCCCCGAGCGTCCTCGCCGAGGGCGACGCGCAGCTCGTTGACGAGGCCGGAGAGCGAGCCGGCGCCGACGCTCGTCGTCGACCAGAGTCGGGTCACGAGCTCGTCCCGCAACACCACGCGCGCCCGTTCGCGGACGAGCAGGACGAGGAGATCGAAGACCTTCGGCCGCAGCGGGACGACCTCGCCGTCGCGCTCGAGCCGGAACCGATCGTCGTCGAGGATGAACGCGCCGAAACGGAGTCGCATGATCGGAGGGTACCGGGACCGACTAACAAACGTCGATCAACGACACCTCAGGTTTCCATCACGATGCGCGGGCGACGCCACGAGACCGTGGAGCGACGGTCGCGAACGACGCCGGCGGGACCGGGGGGGGGGGATGCGGGCGAGGCGAGCGGGGAGAGGCGGGGACGGGCCTCTGCGCTCAATCCTCGATCGGCGCGTCGCCGAGGGTGAGGTCGACCATCATGTCGGCGGCGAGACGCTCGAGGGTCCTGCGGATCGAGTCGCGCGGGAGCCCGGACGGGGGAGCGAGCTCGGCCCGCGCGCGGAACAGGCGCTCGCCGGACATGGGTGCGCTCTCGACCGAGGTCCAGAGGTCGAGGACGTTGACCGAAAGCGCGGCGAGCGCGCGCGAGACGTCGCGGACGATCCCGGGGCGGTCCTGACCGACGAGCTCGAGCCAGAGCGTCGGATCGGTCGCTTCGAACCGGTCGGAGGCGTCGCTCTCGACGACGCTCGCCGCGAGTCCGCGGGCGGACAGGCCCGGCAGATCGGCGATCAGGGCGTCGGCCCGCTCGGGCGGCAGCTGGATCTGGACAACGCCGGCAAAGTGGCCCGCGAGCCGGGCCATGCGGCTCTCGTCCCAGCTGCCACCGTGGCCCGCGATGGTCTCGGCGAGCTCCTCGACGAGCCCGGTCCGATCGCGACCGATCACCGTGAGCACCAGCGTCCGCATCGTCCCGCCCTCCCCGCCCTCGACCGGCGAATCGAAAACGTCCGATTTTCCGGAGAGTTAGCTCATCGCCGCCCAAAATCGCCCGGCACGGCGCAAAAGCGTGCCACCCATCCGGCTCCGACGGCACTTCCCGTACAGAACAAGCCGATATCCCCTTCCCAGGGAGGCCCGACGCGTCCACGACGCGTCGGGCCGCTTGCCTTCCAGACCTCGGCCCGCCCATCAATCGCGCGCCGATCGCGCGCGCTGCCAGCGAACCAGGGCGGCGAGCGCGCGGACGGCGCGGTGGGCGCTCGGATGACAGAGCCGGCCGCGCGCGCGCAGGGTGGCGGGGCCCGGATTGTCGGGATTCGAGACGACGAGCTCGCTCGCGCAGAGAACCGGCTTGCCGTGGCGCTGGCTGGCTTCGATGCCGGCCTCGACATAGCGGCGATCCTGGCGCTCGTGGAACTCCGCCATGCGCTCGAGACCGTGGTCCGGGAAGAAGGGGCCGGTCCGGAAGAACGCGGCCGTCGCCGACTGGATCCCGACGCCCAGATGGATCACCGCGTCGACCTCGGGCTGCGCGCAGACGAGCTCGAGCAGCTCGGGAATCGTGTCCCGCGTCTCGCCCCCGGCGAGATCGATCGGATTGCCGCGACTCCAGCGCGAAGGCACCCGCGCGTCGATCGCCTCGCGCACCGCCGGCGGCAGCGCGATCAGCTCGAGCCCGGCTTCGGCGCAGGCGTCCGCCGCCAGCACGCCCCAGCCCCCGACCGACGTGAAGACGACGACCCGGTCGCCGCGCGGAAGCGGCTGCGTCGCCAGCGTCGCCGCCCACTCGAAGGCCTCCTCGACCGTCGGCGCGCGCAGGATCCCGAGCTGACGGCAGAGCCCATCGAAGACGCGATCGTCGCTCGCGAGCGCGCCGGTATGGCTCGCGGCGGCGCGCTGCCCCTCGCCGTGCGCACCGCCCTTCACCAGCACGAGCGGCTTGCGTCGAACGAGCCGTTCGGCGGCGCGCCGGAAGCGCCGCCCGTCGCCCACGCTCTCGACGTAGGCGAGCACGACGTCGGTCTCAGGATCGACCGCATAGTATTCGAGCAGGTCGGCGAGGCCGGTCTGCGCGGAGTTGCCGAGGGAGACCGCCTTGCTGATGCCGACGCCCGTCGCGACGGCGTAGTTCAGGAAGGACGAGACCAGATTGCCGCTCTGGCTCGCGACGCCGATCCTCCCCGCCGGCGGATGGGGCGCGACGATCTGGGCGCACATCGACTCCGGCGTCGAGACGACCCCCTGCCCGTTCGGGCCGATCAGCAGCATGCCGAGCTCGTCGGCGACGGCGACGAGCTCGCGCTGGAGCCGCGCCCCGGCCTCGCCCGCCTCCGCATAGCCCGCACTGGTGACGTAGGCGGCGCGGATCCCGCGCTTCGCGCAGTCGCGCAGCAGATCCGCATTGACCGAATTCGGCGTACACAACACGACGAGATCGAGCGGTGCCTCGGGAAGGGACTGAACGGAGGGATGCGTCGGCCGCCCGAGCACTGGCGCGGCGTCGGGCTTCACGCCGTAGAGCGCGCCCGCATAGCCGCAGCGCAGCAGGTTGTGGAACGTCACGAACCCGAATTTTCCGGGATGGCTCGCGACGCCGGCGACGACGATGCCGCGCGGATGGAAAAGCGGCCGGAACCGCTCGCGCAGCGCCGCGTCGGAGCGCGCGTCCGATCGTCCGGCCGGCATTCCGGGCGCGGGAAGCGGGCCGGCGGCCCCGGACGCCCCGCCGTCCGACGCTTCATCGGGCGACGCCTCGCCGGGCGACGCATCGCCGTCCGATGCGACGGGCTCGGCGCGTTCGACCAGGGCGTCGACCGCGATCGGGATGCCGGCGTCGAGGATCAGGGGGTTCAGGTCGACCGAGGCGATCTCGGGATGGGCCTGCGCGAGGCGCGACAATCCCTCGAGCACGTCGGCGAGGGCCTCGCGGTCGAGCGCGGGCTCGCCGCGGTGGGGCTCGATGAAGAGACGATGGCTCGCCAGACCGTCGATCAGGGCGTACGCCTGGTCGCGCACGAGGGGGACGACGGCGAAGGCGACGTCGCCGAGGGCTTCGGCGAGCACGCCCCCGAGCCCGAGCATCACGCAGGGTCCGAACTGGGGATCGCGCACGACGCCGGCGATCAGCTCGCGCTGGCCGCGGACCTGCTCTGCGACGAGCAGGGAGACCGGACCGTCCTCGGGTCGCGCGGCAGCGAGCAGCTCTGCCGCCGCGCGCAGGACCGCCGGGCGATCGGAGAGGCCGACGCGCACGAGACCTCGTTCGGTCTTGTGGGCGATCGCGTCGCCCGCGAGCTTCATGACGACCGGAAAGCCGATCGCTTCGGCCGCCCCGGCCGCGGCCTCCGGATCCGAGGCGAGCTGCTCGCGCGGAAGACGGACGCCGTAGCGGGCGACGAGCGCCTTCGACGCGGGCTCCGAGAGCGTTCGGCGGACGGGCGAGGACGAAGCGGCGGACGAGGGATCCATGCGCGCCCAAGGCTATCCGAAGCCGGAGCGGCGACAAATTCCGGGGCCCCCTCGCAATTACGCCCGCATCTGACCGAAATTGCGTATGATTCGGGCCCATGTCGAGCCCGAGCGAAAGCCTGAGCGAGTCCCTCTTCTCCCTGGTCGAGCAGGGCTTTTCGAACTGGGTCGTCGCGCCGCTCGGCCGGATCATCTTCTTCGACCTCGCCTTCTGGGACGACGCCTCGGGCAACGCGCTCGAGGTCCCCGCCGTCGTCGCCTGGCTCATCACCGGGGCCGTCTTCTTCACGTTCCGATTCGGCTTCGTCAACGTGACCGGCTTCCGCCACGGCATCGACTGTGTACGCGGACGTTATTCGGAATCCGACGACGAGGGCGAGGTCAGCCACTTCCAGGCGCTCGCCGCCGCGCTCTCGGCCACGGTCGGCCTCGGCAACATCGCGGGCGTCGCCTTCGCGCTCGGCGTCGGGGGCCCCGGCGCGACGTTCTGGATGATTCTCGGCGGCGTCTTCGGCATGAGTTCGAAGTTCGCCGAGTGCACGCTCGGCCAGCGCTATCGACAGATGGATGCGAGCGGCCACGTGATCGGCGGCGTTGAGGCGCTCTATCTGCGCGACGGCCTCGCGGAGCTCGGGCTCCGGCCGGCTGGGTCATGCTCGGTCCTCTTCGCGATCATGTGCGTCGGCGAGCTTCGGCGGCGGCAACATGTTCCAGGCGAATCAGAGCTTCGTCGCTCGCTCCAGAGGTCCCGGCGCTCGCCTCGGGCTCGGGCCAGGTCGGCGTCGGACTCGCGCCTGTGCTGCTCGTCGGGCTCGTCATCATCGGCGGCATCCGACGGATCGGCGAGGTCGCCCGATCCTGGTCCCGGGTACGCCTGCTCTACGGCCTGCGGCTTTCGTGATCCTCGCGACCCACGCCAGCGCGAGGTTCCGCGAGGCCCGCGACGACCGGCGGGCGTCTTCACCCTCGCCAGCGGGCTCGGCGGCTTCGTCGGCACGTTGATGCAGGGCTTCCGACGGGCCGCCGCCTTCAGCAACGAGGCCGGCATCGGCTCCGCCGCGATCGCCCACTCGGCGGCGAAGACCGAGGAGCCGATCCGGGAGGGCTACGTCGCCCTGCTCGAGCCCTTCATCGATACGGTCATCGTCTGCACGACCACCGCGCTCGTGATCATCGTGACCGGCGCGCTCGACCTGCCCGACGCCGGCAAGGGCATCAAGCTGACGGCGACGGCGTTCGCCACCGTCCTGCCCTGGTTCCCCAAGGTCCTGACGGGGATCGCGCTGCTCTTCGCCTTCAGCACGATGATCTCCTGGAGCTACTACGGCGAGCGCGCCTGGGTCTTCCTCTTCGGCGAGCGTTCGCTGCTCGCCTACCAGCTGATCTTCCTCGCCTTCACCTTCGGCGGCGTGATCTTCCAGAACGCGAGCCTGGTCCTCGATTTCGGGGACCTGATGCTGCTGGGCATGGCGTTCCCGAACATCGCGGGGGTCATGCTCCTCTCGGGCATGATTCGACGGGACCTCGACCAGTACCGGGCGCGGCTCGCCGCCGGCGCCTTCCGCCGGCGCGACTGATCCCGAGACCGGGCGCCGGCCCGGCGGGAGGACCGTCGGAGCTGCTAGGGTTCGCCCGCCCGTCAAGGAGACCGGACCGATGCAGCTGGGCAAGCTGGGATGCTGGAACCACGTCGATCATCTCGATGCCGAGGACGCCGCCCGCTTCGCGCAGCGCGTCGAGGATTGGGGCTACTCGACCTTCTGGGTGCCCGAGGCGGTGGGCCGTGATCCGTTCTCCCTGATCGCGTTCCTCGCGGCAAGGACCGCTCGCATCGTCTACGCGACCGGCATCGCCAACATCTACGCGCGCGACCCCATGCTGATGAAGGCGATCTGGAAGACCGTCTCGGGCCTCGCGCCCGACCGGTTCATCCTGGGCCTCGGCGTCTCGCATACCCATCTGGTGACGGGCCAGCGTGGACACGCCTATGGCAAGCCGGTCTCGACGATGCGTGACTACCTCGACGCGATGCAGAAGGCGCTCTACATGGGACCCGAGCCGGCGTCGGATGCGCCGATCGTGATCGGCGCCCTGCGCGACCGCATGCTCGAGCTCTCCTCGACCCGCGCCCAGGGTGCGCACCCGTACAACGTCACGCCGGAGCATACGAAGCGCGCCCGAGCGGTGATGGGTCCCGAGGCGCTGCTGCTGCCCGAACAGATGGTGCTCGCGGAGACCGACCCGACGAAGGCGCGCGCGATCGCCCGCGCGCAGCTCAAGATCTACATCCGGCTGCCCAACTACCAGAACAATCTCAAGCAGTTCGGATTCGTCGACGCGGACTTCGAGGGCGGTGGCTCCGACCGCCTCGTCGACGCCCTCGTCTGCTGGGGGACGCCCGAGAAGATCGCCGATCACATCCAGGCCCATCTCGCGGCGGGCGCGAACCAGGTCTGCGTCCAGGCCTTCCGTCCCGATGGCGCGCCGGGCGCCGACGAAGGGCTGCTCGAACGCCTGCCCCGGCTGGTCCGCTAGCGCCGCGCCGATCCCGCAGCGAAGGAATCCCGATGCCCAAGCTCTTTGAACCGACCCGGCTCGGCCGCCTCGAGCTCCGCAACCGCGTCGTGATGGCGCCGATGACCCGATCCCGCGCCGGTGCGGACGACGAGCCGACGGAGATGGTCGTCGAGTACTACCGCCAGCGCGCGAGCGCGGGACTGATCGTGACGGAGGGGATCTATCCCTCCTTCGACGGCAAGGGCTATTGCCGCACGCCCGGACTCGTGACGGCGACGCAGGTCAAGGCCTGGCGCAAGGTCACCGAGGCCGTCCACGGGGCCGGCGGGCGGATCGTCGCCCAGCTGATGCACTGCGGCCGGGTGGCCCATCCCGACAACAAGCCCGCCGACGCGGAGACCGTGGCGCCCTCCGCGATCGCCGCCCGAGGCGAGCTCTACACCGACACCAAGGGCATGCAGGCCCTGCCGACGCCCCGCGCCCTCGAGCGCGACGAAATCCCCGACGTCGTCCGGGAGTTCGCACGGGCGACGGAGTTCGCCTTCGACGCGGGCTTCGACGGCGTCGAGGCCCACGGGACGAGCGGCTACCTGCTCGCCCAGTTCCTCTCGACGGGTTCGAATCGTCGCGACGACGCCTACGGCGGATCGGTCGCGAACCGGGTGCGTTTTCCCGTCGAGGTGATCCGCGCGATGGCGGCCGTCGACGGCGCCGATCGCGTCGGGTTCCGCATCTGTCCCGGCAACCCCTTCAACGATCTCTCGGACGAGCATCCCGAGGAGACCTTCCGGACCTTTCTCGGCGCGCTCACGCCTCTCGGCCTGGCCTACGGCCACGTGATCCGGCTGCACGACGTCGAGCTCGACAACATCTCGCTCGCCCGCAGCGCGTTCGGCGGCCCGCTGATGGTCAACGACGGCTACAAGCGCGAAGAGGCGATCGAGCTGGTGGAGTCGGGCGGCGCGGCTGCGGTCGCCTTCGGCCGCGCCTACCTCGCGAATCCGGATCTCGTCCGCCGGCTCGAGCGCGGCGCGACGCTGGCTCGCTTCGATCCGAGCACGCTCTACACGCCCGGGCCGAAGGGATTCATCGACTACCCCGCGCTCGAGGACTGAACCGGCGCGACGGGGCCCGACGCCGGGGCGTCGCGCTGCGGACCCGCGGCGCGACGCCCCGGCCGCGGCCTCAGCGCGATCGGATCGCGTCTCGGATCTCCGTCAGCAGCACCTCTTCCTTCGTCGGGCCCGGCGGCGGCGCCGCCTCCTCCTTCTTCTTCATGCGATCCATGGCCGTGTTCATGGCCTTGACGACGAGAAAGATGGCGAAGGCGATGATCAGGAAGTCGAGCACGACGTTGACGAACATGCCGTAGTTGACGGTCACGGCGGGCGTCTCGCCGACGGCTTCCTTCAGGACGACCTTCAGATCCGAGAAGTCGGCCCCCCCGAGCAGCATGCCGATCGGAGGCATCAGGATGTCGTTGGTGAACGAAGCGACGATCTTGCCGAAGGCCCCGCCGATCACGACGCCGACGGCCATGTCGACGACGTTGCCCTTCATCGCAAAATCCTTGAACTCGCTCAGCATGCCCATGGGCCCCACCTCCCCTCGAAGCGACGCGCCGACGCGTTTCGCCCGAGGCCGTTTCCTCGAGCGCGCCCGCGATCGGTCCGTGAATGCGGCGGCACCTTAGTCACCCCGGCACGGGGCGGTCAAGCTCTTTCTGCTAGTTTTCGCCGACCCGTGCGACCGGCGAACGTCGTGCGTGCGCCGACACGAGCGCGAGCGACTCCGGTCGCGCACACCGATGGATCGTCGGGAGTTCCCCGCATGTCACCCGCCGAGATCATCCTGCGAATCGGCGCCTCGCTCGGCGCGCTGCTGATCCTCGCCGCCCATGCGTTGACGATCGGCGCGCTGATGCGCGTCGACTGCGATTCCGTTTCGGATGCGAATTGGGCGGGCACGTCCCTGCTCGGCATCACGACGCTGCTCGCGATGGGCCTGGCGGGACTCGCCCTGCCGTGGCGCCGTCGAGCGCGCGCTGCCGCCGTCCTGGCCCTGCTGCTCGCAGCGCTGCTGGTCGGGTCCGTCGCGCGGCCCGTGCTGGACACGACCGTGTCGGGGGCAAGGCTCTGCAGCAGCGCGCCCCTCGGCGACGGATCGGCGCGCAACCCCGCGCCGGAGGCCCCCCACCCGGGTCGAACTCCCCGTGCCAGCGTGGCGTCGCGCTTCGAACGCGCCTGGCCGCTGCTCCAGCTCGCCGTCGCCCTGGCCGCCGCGCTCCAGGCGATCCGCTACCTGCGCGCGCCCCGCTCCGCCGCGCGCGTCGAGATGCCCTGACCCCGCCGCCGAACGTGCACCATCGGCCGCGCGCGCCCCTCAGGCGTCGATCCGCCGATACTTGAGCCGATGCGGCGTGTCCGCGTCGGCGCCGAGGCGCTTGCGGCGGTCGGCTTCGTAGTCCTGGTAGTTGCCCTCGAACCATTCGACGTGGCTGTCGCCCTCGAAAGCGAGGATGTGGGTCGCGATGCGGTCGAGGAACCAGCGGTCGTGGCTGATCACGACGGCGCAGCCGGGGAAGTCGACCAGCGCGTCCTCGAGCGCGCGCAGCGTGTCGACGTCGAGATCGTTGGTCGGCTCGTCGAGGAGCAGGACGTTTCCGCCCGTCCGCAGGAGCAACGCGAGGTTCACGCGATTGCGCTCGCCGCCCGAGAGATCGCCGACGAGCTTCTGCTGGTCCGGGCCCTTGAAGTTGAAGGACGAGACCCAGGCGCGGGAGGGCACCTCGCGGCTCCCGATCTGGATCTTCTCCTCGCCGCCGCTGATCACCTGCCAGACCGTCTTCTTCGGATCGAGATCGCGCCGCTCCTGGTCGACGTAGGAGAGCTTCACGGTCTCGCCGAGCCGCAGCGATCCGGCGTCGGGCTTCTCCTCGCCGGCGATCATCTTGAAGAGCGTCGTCTTGCCGGCGCCATTGGGGCCGATGATGCCGACGATGCCGCCGGGCGGAAGCTTGAACGAGAGGTCGTCGATCAGGAGCTTCTCGCCGTAGGCCTTGCGCAGGTGATCCGCCTCGACGACGACGTCTCCGAGCCGCTGCGGCACGGGGATCGCGATCTCGACCTTCTCCGGCAAGCGCTCGGCGCCCTGCTTCATCAGCTCCTCGAAGGCGTGGATGCGCGCCTTGCCCTTGGCCTGGCGGGCCCGGGGCGAGAGCTTGATCCACTCGAGCTCCCGGGCGAGCGTGCGAGCACGGGCGCCGGCCTGCTTCTCCTCGACCTCGAGGCGCTTGTTCTTCTGCTCGAGCCAGGAGGAGTAGTTGCCCTGCCAGGGAATCCCGTGACCGCGATCGAGCTCGAGGATCCAGCCGGCGACGTTGTCGAGGAAGTAGCGATCGTGCGTGATCGCGACGACGGTCCCGGGGTACTCCTGCAGGAAGCGCTCGAGCCAGGCGACGCTCTCGGCGTCGAGATGGTTGGTCGGCTCGTCGAGCAGCAGCATGTCGGGCTTCGAGAGCAGCAGACGACAGAGCGCGACGCGGCGCTTCTCGCCGCCCGAGAGCGTGTCGACCTTCGCGTCGCCCGGCGGGCAGCGCAGCGCGTCCATCGCGACCTCGAGCGTGCGATCGATCTCCCAGGCCCCCGCCGCGTCGATCCTGTCCTGGAGCCTCGCCTGCTTCTCGAGCAGCGCGTTCATCTCGTCGTCTTCCATCGGCTCGGCGAACTTCGCGGAGAGCGCGTTGAACTCGTCGAGCATCGCGCGGATCTCGGCCACGCCCTCCTCGACGTTGCCGAGCACGTCCTTGCTCGGGTCGAGCTGGGGCTCCTGGGCCAGGAAACCGACCCGAAGCCCCTTCGCGGGCCGGGCCTCGCCGAGGAAGTCCTGGTCGACCCCGGCCATGATCCGCAGCAGCGTGCTCTTGCCCGCGCCGTTCGCGCCCAGGACGCCGATCTTCGCGCCGGGCAGGAAGGAGAGCGTGATGCCGTCGAGGATCACCCGATCGCCGATCACCTTCCGGAGGTCCTGCATCGTGAATACGAACTCGTGCGCCACGGATCGATCCCCCCGCGCGCGCCTCGATTCCGGACGCGCGATGCCTGGTCTGCTCTGGCCCTGCCCTGGTTGCGGAGCCCCGATTCTAGCCGCGACCGTCCTCTTCGACAGCGCCCCGCGATTCGGCCCGGAGCGTGAGCAGGAGGCTCGAGGTATCGAGCCGCCCCCCGCCCCGGCGCTGGACCTCCGCATAACGCCCATCGACCTGCTCGGTCACGGGCAACGGAATCCCGCGCGCATGGGCGACGGCGAGCGCCATGCCGAGATCCTTCCGCATCCAGTCCACCGCGAAGCCGAAGTCGAAGCGCCCCTCGAGCATCGTCGCCGCCCGATGCTGCATCTGCCAGGAAGAGGCCGCCCCCTGCGCGATGACGTCGACGACCGCGGCCACGTCGAGCCCGATCCGCTCGCCGAAGTGGAGCCCCTCGGCCAACGCCTCGACCAGCCCGGCAATGCAGATCTGGTTCACCATCTTCGCGTACTGCCCATGGCCCGCCGGACCGACGAGGGCGTGCTTGCGGGCATAGCAGTCGAGCAGGGGCACCGCGCGGAGGTAGTCCTCCCGCCGGCCGCCGAGCATCACGGTCAGGATCCCCTGCTCCGCCCCGCTCTGTCCGCCCGAGACCGGCGCGTCGAGGAAGCCGAGGCCGCGCGCCTGGGCCTCGCGATGCAGCCGCTGCGCGAGATCGGCGGAGGCGGTCGTGTGGTCGACGAAGAGCGATCCCGGCGCCATCGCGGCGAAGGCGCCGCTCGGACCGAGCGTGATCGCCTCGAGGTCGGGGTCGGCCCCCGTGCAGGCCATCACGAGCTCGGCCTCGCGCACCGCCTCGGCGGGGGTCGCCGCGAGCGTGACCGCGTGCTCGGCATGGCCGCGTACGAAGGCCTCGGCGCGGACGCGCGTTCGGTTGTAGACCGTCAGCCGATGGCCGGCCCGGGCCAGATGCGCGGCCATCGGGTAGCCCATCACGCCGAGACAGAGGAAGGCGACCCGTCGCGACCCGCTCATCGCGCTGCCTCGGGCAGCCCGTCGACGAAGACGATCTCCCGCGTCTCGCGCGCGGGCACGCGCTCGCCCGGGATCAGGAACCCGACCAGATTGAGCGGATCGCTCGCCGAGAGGCGCACGCGCTCCCCCGTGCGCGGCGTGGCGCGCACGCGCGCGAGGCAGTCGAGGGCCTCGGGCAGGGCGAATTGCTCGCCCGTGAAGCCCGAGACGAAGCGCCCGCCGCGGATCACGCCGCGCGCCTCGAGGCGGCGCAGCGCCCAGACGATCTCGCGCCAGGGCAACGCGAGCGATTCGCGCGCGACGACGTCGCGGAAGACGACGCCCCAGCGCGCCAGCAGCTGCTCGGCCACCGCCTCCGCCAGCCGATCCCGATCCGGGATCGGCGCCGGCTCGGGCAGCCGCGACCAGCGCCCCTCCGCGCCGGAGGCGATCCCGACGGCGCCGCCTCGTCGCAGACCGCGCCGCGCGCGCGCATCGGCCCGCGCCCGCGTCGACTCCGCGCGCGCCGCGAGCAGGACCCTCAGCGCCTGGAACCCGTCGGCGCTGACCCGCCCGTCCGAGACGAGCTCCCAGATCGCCGCCTCGACGTCGACCGGGCGCTCGTCGAGCGCCGCGGCGAGATCCGCGTGGAAGACGGCGCCCCGGGCATCGAGCCCGTCGAGGATGCGCTGTGCGAGCGGGCTCGCGGGACGCCGCGACGCGTCCGATGGCCGGTGTGCCTGGAGCAGCCAGTCGAGATCGGCGCGCAGCACGAGCGCGAGCGGCGTCGCGCGCGTCATCGCCGCCGCGCGCGGTCCCGGCTCGCCCTCGGACGCGAGGCTCGAGGCGCCGGGGGCGGCGACGACGGGCGCGACGACCGCCGCTCGCTTCTCCGTGCTCCGGCGCGCGCCCGGCGGCGCGAGTCGCAGCCAGCCGACGTGGCCCGACAGACAGGCGACGTCGAGCCACGCCGGGCGGTAGTCGCGCAGGCGGCTCGGCAGGACATGCTGCTCCCAGGCCCCCGCCGCGAGCTCGAAGCCCTGAAGCTGCTCGACGACCCGGGCGAGGCCCGCCGCCCCCTCGAGCGCGGTGCCCGGCGCGACGTGCTGCCAGACGAGGAGCATCCGCAGCAGGTCCTGGGCCGAGACCGGCTCGACCGACGCGCGCAGGCGCCGCTGCGAGTCGTCATGGATCCGCGCGAGCAGGCGACGCGCACAGAACTGCTCGCCCGGCCCGGGCTCGACCTCGAAACGACCGCGCAGCACGAACCCCTCGCCCTCGAGCGCCGCGAGCCCGATCTCGACGAGCCCCGGTCGGACCCCCAGTCGCGCGGCGAGCGCCGCAGCGTCGATCGGCCCCGTCGTCTCGAGATGGCCGCGCAGCACGTGGACCATCGCCTCGCCCTCGGCGATCGTCTCGCCGGCGGCGATCGCGGCCTCGCGCGACGTGCCGTCGTCCGCCTTGCCGGCCGTGGGCGCCTGCGCCCTGGCCCACGCCGCCGGATGAAGCGCTTCCGCCCAGGCGCGGCGCTCCGTCGCCGCCCAGAACGCATCCCCCGCGACGCTGCGGAACGCGAACGCCCGGCCGAAGGCGGCGAGCGCCTCGAAGAAGCCGTGCCAGGCGGTTTCGGCCCGCCAGAAGCCCGTGCCGAGCAGCAGGTCGTGGAGCTCCTCGGGATCGCGCGGTCGCGGCCGCGCCTGCTCGCGGACCCGGGCGATCGCCTCGGCGTCGAGACGCGAGAGATCGCGGTCCTCGAGCGGGAGCCCGCGACGCAGCCGGACGGCGCGGGTGCGTCGCTCTTCGAGCGGTGCGTCGTCGAGGTAGGTGAAGGGCTTGCCGTTCAGGATCTCGTGGGCGAGGGGCGAGGGCTCGGTCGTGTCGACGCAGAGGATCTCGAGCGTGCCCTCCTCGATGCGCGCGACGAGGCCGGCGAGGCCTTCGGCATCGAGCGCCTCGGAGAGACAGTCCGCGAGGGTCTGTCGGACGAGCGGATGGTCGGGGATCTCGATCGGACCCGCGACGTTCTCCTGGCAGGCCGCCGCCTGGGGAAAGACCGCGGCCATCAGGTCGTCGGCCTCCATCCGCTGGATCGCGGGCGGGTTCTTCTTGCCCGCCCGCATGCGCAGCACGGCGAGCGCCCGATTCAGATTCCAGCGCCAGCGCGCCGTGAAGATCGGCGTCGGGAGCACCGCCTGCTCGAGCGTGTCGACGAGTCCGGTCGTCGCCAGGAAGCGAGGCACGTCGGAGAGCGGGAAGCTGTGGTGGGGACCGAGCGAGAGGACCAGCGCGTCGTCGTTCGCCGCCGCCTGCAGCTCGAAGTTGAAGCTGCGGCAGAACTTCTTGCGGAGCGCGAGGCAGAACGCGCGATTGATCCGACCCCCGCGCGGCGAATGCACGACGAGCTGCTGCCCGCCGGCGTCATCGAAGAAGCGCTCGAGCACCAGCCGGTCGCGGGTCGGGAGCCCACCGAGCGCGGCGCGGGACACGGCGAGGTAGCGCGCGATCTGCGCCGAAGCCGCTTCGCCGATGCCCGTCTCGGCCTCGAGCCACGCGCGCGCCTGCGCCTCGTCGCCTCGCGCGAGGAGCGGCTCGAGCGCGGCGCGCAGGGCCGAGACCTCCTCGGAGAGCTCCTCGGTCCGCGCCGGCGCCTCGCCGGCCCAGAAGGGGATGTTGGGCGACGCGCCCTCCGCGTCGACGACGCGCAGCTTCCCCGCCTCGACGCGGCGGATGCGCCAGGTCGAGCTGCCGAGCAGGAAGACGTCGCCCGGCAGGCTGTCGATCGCGAAGTCCTCGCCGACGGTGCCGATGAAGGTCTCGTCGGGATCGGCGACGACGCGGTAGTCGGCGACGTCGGGGATCGCGCCGCCGGAGGTCAGCGCGGCGAGTCGCGCGCCGCGACGGGCGCGCAGCATGCCGCCGATGCGATCGCGGTGGACCCAGGCGGCGCGGCGGCCCCGCCCGGTCGCGAGCCCGTTGGCGACGAGCTCGACGACCTCGTCGAAGGTCGCACGCGCGAGCCCCTCGTAGGGCGCCGCCCGCCGCAGGCATTCGAAGAGCGCCGTCTCCTTCCACGGCTCGGCCGCGCAGGCGGCGACGATCTGCTGCGCGAGGATGTCGAGGGGCGCGACGGGCGGCAGCACGCGATCGAGCCGCCCCGCTGCAACCGCGCGCAGGAGCCCTGCACACTCGACCAGCTCGTCGCGCGTCAACGGGTAGAGCCGGCCCTTCGGCAGGCCGCCCAGGCAGTGGCCCGAGCGGCCGACGCGCTGCAGGAAGGTCGCGATGCTGCGCGGCGAGCCGATCTGGCAGACGAGCTCGACGGGGCCGACGTCGATGCCGAGCTCGAGCGAGGCGGTCGCGACGAGCGCGCGCAGGCGTCCCTCGCGCAACGCCGTCTCGACACGCAGGCGACGCTCCTTCGAGAGGCTGCCATGGTGCGCCGCGACGCCCTCTTCCCCGAGCTTCTCGGCGAGCTGATGCGCGAGGCGCTCGGCCATGCGGCGGGTGTTGACGAAGACGAGCGTCGTGCGATGACGCTCGACCTCCGCCGCGATTCCGTCGAGGACCTCGCCCATCTGCTCGCCCGAGGCGACGGCCTCGAGCTCGCTGCCCGGCAGCACGACGGCGAGGTCGAGGGCGCGACGATGCCCGACGTCGACGATCGTACAGCGCGGGCGACCCATCGCGTCGACGCGCTCCGGGCCGACGCCGACCAGCAGCTTCGCGACCCGATCGATCGGTCGCTGGGTCGCCGAGAGTCCGATCCGGACCGGCGACTCGTCGCAGAGCGCCTCGAGTCGCTCGAGCGAGAGCGCGAGATGGCTGCCGCGCTTGTCGCGGGCGAGCGCATGGATCTCGTCGACGATCACCGTTCGGACCGGCCGCAGGATCTCCCGCCCGCGCGGGGAGGTCAGCAGCAGGTAGAGCGACTCGGGCGTCGTGACGAGGATCTGCGGCGGATGCTTGACGAGGGCCGCACGCTCGGACGCCGTGCTGTCGCCGCTGCGCATCGCGACCCGGATCTCGGGCACGGGCAGCCCCAGCCCGCGCGCGACGCCTTCGATCTCGGCGAGGGGCCGCGCGAGGTTCTCGCGGATGTCGGCCGCGAGCGCCTTCAGCGGCGAGACGTAGACGACCTCGACCCCGACCGGACGAACGCGCTCCCGCGCCCGCCGCGGCGGCGGATTCGGATCGAGTCGGAAGTCCGCGCCGGCGCCGCAGGCGAAGCGCGCCCCCTCGCCGGCGCGGCGGTACAACGCGTCGATGCAGACGAGGAACGCCGAGAGGGTCTTGCCGGAGCCGGTCGGGGCGGCGATCAGCGTGTGCTCGCGGCGCGCGATCGCGGGCCAGCCGAGCCGCTGGGGCTCCGAGGGCCCTTCCGGGAATCGCTCCGCGAACCAGCGTCGCACCGCGGGATGGAAGTCGGCCAGCGCGTCCATGCGGCGGCCAATCTAGCGGCGGACGCGCCGAAGCGAAACGGAGGCGAAACCCCCGTGACCTCCCGCTTCCGTCGCCCCCCCTCTCCTCGGCGCCGGCCAGCGGCGGAACGCCGTCGCCGGACGGCGTGGCGGGGCGGATCTCAGTCGCCGGGCCGCGTCTCGGGCGCGGCACCGCGCGCGGAGGCCGTCGCAGCGTCGACCGGGGCGTCGGGCGTCGTCGCGGGCGAAGCGCCGGCCGTGGCTTCCGGCCCGGTGGCGGGCGCGGTCGCGAGGGCGACGACGTCGGCGAGCAGGCGATCGGCCTCCCCGGGCTTGGGGAAGAACCGCTCGAGGATGCGTCCGTCCCGGACCAGGAACGTGACCAGCGTATGGTCGATCGAGCCGTCCGGCTTGCGCAGCGAGCCGACGCCGTAGGCGCGCGCGAGGGCGGTCAGCTGCTCGGACGGTCCCGTCAGGAACGACCAGTTCGTGAAGTCGACGCCGCGCGCCTTCGCATACCGGGTGAGCGCCTCCGGATCGTCGTGGGCGGGATCGAGGGAGAACGACAGAAAGTGGACGCGCGAACGGATCGACGCGGGGATGCGGCGCTGCAGCGCGACCTGCTGGGCGGTCTGGACCGGACACGGACCGGGGCAGCGCGTGTAGATGAAGTCGACCAGCAGGACGTCCTCGCCGAAGTCCGACGCGCGGACGGTCTCGCCGTCCTGATCGACGAGCGTGAAGTCGGGTGCCGGACGCGAGCGCACGAGACCGTCGCCGAGTCGTCGCCAGCCTTCGTCGTAGGGCGCCTCGCCGACGACCTCGAATCCGACGAGGTCGTAGCTGCGCCCCGTGAAGTCGACGACGAAGTCGATCGCCTGACCGCGCTGCAATCGTTCGAGCAGGGCCAGGTCGGGGACGGCGAAGTTCATGGTCATGGCGGGCATCAGACCGGGCACGTCGTCGTGCTCGATCAGGACCTGCGCGCCGTCGCGGTCGACGTCCTCGACGATCCCGTGCGCCGCGTGTCGGCCGATCTTCGGATCGCGCGGCCGGTCACAGCCGTTGATCGCGAGGGGGACGGCGGTCAGCAACACCAGCAGCGGCCGCAGCATCCGCCCCCCTCCGAACCGGGCGCGCGCAACGGGTGCTAGTAGCTCCATTGCCAGCCCGTCGTGAGGACCCAGTCCTGCTCGAGCTGGGGTCCGTCGAGATCCTGATGTACGGGGATCGCGGCCTCGAACGAGAGGCGTTGCCCACGCAACACGCCCGGCAGAGCCCAGGCGAGCCCCGGTCCGATCAGGAAGCGCGTCCCGCCCCGGGCCTTGCCGTTCTCGGCGGGATTCGTGATCGGAAGGAACGCGCGGTCGCCCGGGCCGGCGATGTTGTTCTGCTTCTGCCACTGCACGCGCACCGAGGTCGAGAGCCCCGCCAGGAGCTCGACCCCGCCCCAGATCGAGCCCACGAAGCGGCTCCCCTCCGCATAGCGCAGACCGTTGCGGCCGAGCGGATGTCGCCCGAAGACCTGGCCGCCCCAGGCGAAGCGATCGAAGGCGCCGCGGTAGGTCCAGCCCCACTCGAAATCGACCGTGCCGTTGCCGATCTGGTTGTCGTAGGGCAGTCGGCGACCCGCTCGATCCTCCTTCCGGATGCTCCCGGTCGGGACGTCGAAGGCGATGTGGACGTGGGAGTTCTCGACGGCGCGGTCGTGGCGTTTGCGGATGAAGGGCACGACCAGCGCGAAGTTCACGTCGCCGACGCCCTCGGTCTCGCGCCGGCGCCGCTCGCCGCTCGCCTCGAGCGTCTCGAGTTCCTTCTGCAGGAAGGGCACCTGCACGATCAGCGTCGTGCGCGGATGCGGTGCCCAGGCGAGCTCGACGGTATGGACGGTGACGTCGAGCGCGCGCGGAGTCGCCGTGTAGTCGAGAAAGAGCGCGTTGCGGACGAGGCCCGGGTTGACGTCGCGATCCGCGATCAAGAGGCCCTGCAGCTTCGTCCGCTCGAACTGGTAGCGGAGACGGACACGCTCGCCGTCTTCGAGGGGCTCGGCGAAACGCGTGCCGATCGGAACCGGCGGAGCGGACGCTGCCCTGCTCGGGGTGTCCCGTGCGTCGGGCGCCGCAGCGGGTACGTCGGGCGACGCATCCGGCCCGGTCGGATCGGCGCGGGCGACCGGCGTCGCGGTCGCGAGGCAGGCGACGAGCAGCCACGGCGCCGCGCGCGAACCGACCCATCCCCGGGCCGACGACCTCCTCCGCCCTTCCCATCGCTTCGACACGGGCGCAGGCTAGGAGAGGCGCCCTCCCGACACAACGGGATCAGTCGGCGCCGAAGCCGCGGCGAAATGCCTGCTCGAGCGTCTCGAGATCGCGCCGGAAGGCGCGCCGCACGCCGCGCTCGACGCTGCCGGATCGCAGGACCGCCGACCAGAGCGCGACGAGCCCACGGTCGCCGGCGAGGCTGCCGAGATGCTGGACGAAGGCGTAGGACTCGAGGTACGCGATGGAGGCCGCCTCCGGATCGAAGCCGGCGAAGCTCGGAGCCGACAGGTCGGCGAGGCGCGGCAGCTGGCCCGACTGCCCGACCGCGGCGAGCCAGGCTTGCTCGCCCGGCGAGAGCGATGGCCGACCGACCGAGCGCGCCTCGAACCACTCCGCGAGTCCTTCATTGAGCCAGGCCGGCAGCACGACGCCGGGCGCCTCGGCGTCGAGCGCCGCATGGACGAGCTCGTGGTGGAGCACGCGCACGAGCGCCGGCGTCACGCGCGTCCCGCCGCGCACGTGGATCGAGCCGCCATAGAAGCCGGCGGCGGGGAAGCGGAAGAGACCGGCGAAGCGGGCATCGAAGAGCGCGGGATCCCAGATCGTGACGGCCAGCTTGCGCGCGGGACGCAGCTCGAGCGTGCGCGACAGCCGATCGTAGGCGGCCTCGAGCTCGCGCAGCATGTCCTGCTCGAACTGGCGCGACCCGTAGAGGCCCGAAGACTCGTCGATGTCGACGTCCTGGAACAGCAGGAAGTGGAACGACTCGCGCCGCGTGAAGCGCCCGTCGGCCCCGTCGTTGCCGATCGCGCGGGGCGCCGCGGGGTCGAGCGATCGCCCCGCGCAGAGCAGCAGGATCAACGTCACCAGGACACCGGGACGGCCGAAAGGCCTTCGACGGTTGGCTTGCATGCGGGGAAGTCTAGACGATCCGCTGGGCGGGTCCGTGAGAAGGGTACGGCTCCGGGTCAGGGCGCGGCGCCGGCGGTGAAGTAGCGGGCGACGGCCCGGCCCGCGCGGGCGAGCGCCGCGTTGAAGGCGCGAATTCGATCGAGCGCGCGCAGCAGCCGGGCCCGCTCACGACCGTACGCGGGGCAGAGGTCGGCACGCTGGTTCCAGAGCCGCTTGATCTGGGCGTGGGTCGCGTTCTCCCAGGCGACGTTGCCGCGCGCGATGGCGAGGGGCAGGATCGTCTTCTGGTTGTAGTCGATCTGCTTGGTGAGCCGGCGACACTGGCCGCGGTACCGCCCGTGGACGCTCGCGTCGGGGTCGGTCGCGGCCGCCGACCCGGCCCAGGCGACGACCAGCGCGGCTGCTACCCAGCAGCGCAGCCCGCTCGATCGGCCGGAGACGGTTCGCGGTCGCGAAGACATGGCGGCTGCATCGGTCGCGCGAGCTGGGACCTGAAGGGACGCCTGCACCGGTCCTGCGTCTCGGACGCCCCGTGCCCTGCCCCGCTCGACCGGAGCCGCACGAGCCGGCCCCCGGATCGGCGAGAAATCGCTTTTCATCCGAGCCCTTGGCGGCGAAATCACAAGCGTTCGGCGAGCGCCAGCGCCTGACGTCGTGCGAGCGCCATCCCGGTCCACATCGGGTTGACGGACGGGCACATGGGAAAGATCCCGGTGTCCGCGATATAGAGGTTCTCGAGGTCGTGGCAGCGGCCATCCTCGTCGACCACGCCCCGGGTCGCATCGCCGTGCATGCGGGTCGTGCAGAAGACGTGATTGCCGCCCATCACGAGGTTCTCGGGGCGCACCGCGGAAGACGCGAGCGCGCCGATCTCGTCTTCGCGGGTCATCTCCTCGGGCAGGCCGTGGACGCCCGGCAGGATCTTCGTGGCGCCCGCGGCAAAGAAGAGGCGAGCGATCGTCACGAGGGCCTGGCGCAAGATCCCGAGATCCTCGGGGTGCAGACGCCAGTGGAGCACGGGATTCAGGCTCCACGGCCGCGTCCGCACCTCGCCGAGCGAGCGATTGGCCGAGACGATCGCGTCCCAGACCGCCATGCGCGGCAGCTCCGCATAACGTGCCTGCAGCTCGGCACCCATTCCCGGCAGACGCATCGAGAGCAGCGGCGGCGGGGCCCAGAGCGTTTCGAGCTTGAAGCCTTGCTCGAGAAACGCCAGCGACTGGTAGCCCTGGGTCGCCCCGAACTGCGGATCGACCGGGTCGGAAAAGACGCCGGCGATCGCGACGCCGGGATGGAATTGCAGGTTGCGCCCGACCTGGCCGGAGAGATTCGCGAGGTTGCCGCTCTGCTTGAGCAGCACCGGCGTCGCCGTGCAGCCCGCGGCGAGCACGACGGCCTTCGCGTCGATGTGGAAGCGATGGGTCCGGCCGCGTCGCCCGCCGCCCGAGAAGGGGACGACGACGTGGCCCGCGACGCCGGTGACGCGGCGGCCTGCATGGCGGACTGCCTGGACCTGAAGGCTCGTGAAGACGCGCGCGCCGGCGCGCAGCGCGGCCGGGACGTACGACACGTCCATGCTCTGCTTGGCGCGGCTGCGACAGCCGGTGAAGCACTCGCCGCTACCACGGCAGCCGCGGACGTTGCGCGCGATCGGCTCGCTCTCGATCCCGAGCGCGCGGCAGCCGTCGCGGAAGAGCAGGTTGCGCCGCCCCTGGACGGCATCGGGCGTCGGCGCGATGCCGAGGAACGCAGCGATCGCGTCGAAGTGGGGATCGAGCCGGGCGCGATCGGTCCGCTCGAGATCGAACCCCGTCGCCCAGCGATCGAAGACCGCCTGCGGCGGCCGCACGCAGATCGCCGAGTTCACCAGGGAGCCCCCGCCGAGGGCGACCGCCTGCATCGTCGGCATCGTCGTGCCGCGGGTCATGCGCAGGCCACCCTCGCGCATCGTTCGCGTCATCGAGAGGTTTCCGTCGAGCTCGAAGTCGCGCACCGTGAAGGGCGGCCCCTCCTCGACGAGGATCACGTCGCGCCCGGCGCGCGCGAGCTCGTAGGCCGCGACCGCGCCGCAGGGACCGGAGCCGACCACGACCACGTCCGCCTTCTCCTCGAACGCGCCGTCGTACTGCGCGAAGACGCGCACGCGCTCGCGGGCCGCCTCGATCCAGTCGTCGCTCATCGCGAGTCCCGCCGCGAGCGCCCGTAGGCGGGATGGCGGGGGCCGTGGGGGTCGAGCGGTCCGAGCGCGACGGGATCGGTCCGCTGCAGGGGCGCCGTGCGCAGCGACATCGGCAACGCGCCGACACGCGGGAAGAGCCGCTCCGCGTCGCTGACGCCCGGCTCGATCTCGAAGGGGGCGAGGTCGAGCGCGTAGAGGTTGGCGGGATGGCCGAGGTAGCCGAGCGCGAGCACGGCGCGCAGGGCGGTGAAGAGGATGCGGACGCGCAGATTGCGATGGCCCGCGATCCGCCCGAGCACCTCCACCCGCGCCGACGCCGGCAGGCTCGAGAAGCGATCGCGCCCGCCCGGCGCGTCCGCCGGCATCAGGAACGTCAGATGCTCGAAGAGGAGCAGCAGGGCCCGGATCTGCAGGCGCTGCGCCGTCGGCAGGGCCGACAGATGGCGATCGACGTAGAGCGGGAGATGGGCGTCCGCGCCGGTCACGGGCAGCCCGGCGCCGTCGGGGAAGAGCACCTCGGCCGCGGCCTGGATGAAGGCCGCCTCCCCGCGATGGAGCACGGCCAGACCCGGCGGCGGATCGGGATAGCCGGCCGCGAAGCGTCTGTGGAATGCGATCGCCAGCACGATCGCGGCGGCCATGGCCAGGAAGGCGGTGAACACGGGGCCCAGCATAACCGAGGCCGGGGCGTTTCCTTCAGCCGGCGAGCGACTGCTGGAGGGCGTGGATCCAGGCGTAGACTTCGTGCTCGTGGCGCTGGAACGCCTCGAACGTCACGCCCAGCCGCTCGAGCTCGCCCTCGATCGCGTCGACGTCCCCGCGTTCGGCCGCCTCGGCGAGGGCGAGCAGCCGGCCGAGGTCGCCCTCGCGACGCAGCAGAGCAGCCTCGATCTCGGCCCCGAGGCGCAGCTCGCGAACGATCTCCTCGAGCGGACGGCCGAGCAGCGCGTCGACCAGCGAGAGCATCCCGACCAGGAAGGCCCGCTCGCGTTCGAGCCGGACGCGGCCACCCTGCCCCGCCGTCTCCGCGACGAGCTCCATCAGGCGGCCGCGATGCGCGGCGAGGGACAGCAGCGGATCCCGTGCGCCGCCCGCCCGCCCCTGGGCGAAGAGCAGGACCGAGACCCAGCGCGAGAGCTGCTGGAGACCGAGATGGCGCACGCCGTCCTCGATCGTCTCGAGCCGGACGCGGGTCGCGCTGCCGGCCGTGTTCACGATTCGGATCAGGTTGACGCCGAGCTTCGCGTCGTGCTTGAAGCTCTCGACGATCGACGCGGTCTCGGCGCCGGTGCTGATCTGCTGGAGGAGGCGGACGAGCGTCGTCTGCGCGGGGTCGAGCAGCGCGCCTTCGAGCACGACCGGGCGGGCGAAGAAGTAGCCCTGGAAGCGATCGAAGCCCGCCGCGAGGCAGGCCTCGAACTCCTCCTGGGTCTCGACCTTCTCGGCGAGCGTCAGCTTCCCGGAGCCGCGCAGCGAGCGCGCGAGGCGCCGCAGCGCCCGGCGCTCGACCGCCGGCAGGTCGACCTTGACGACGTCGGCGTAGGGCAGCAGCCGTTCGCGCGGATCGTCGACGATCCAGTCGTCGAGCGCGATCGAGTAGCCCGCCTCGCGGAGCGCACGGCAGCGCGCCTCGATCTCGGCGTCGGGCTCGACGTGCTCGAGCAGCTCGAGCACGACCCGTTCCTTGGGCAGGGCGTGGATCGCCTCGGAGAGGAAGACCTCGCGGGTGACGTTGAAGAACCCGACCAGACCGCCGAGCACCGTCTCCTCGCCGAGCGAGGCGAAGGTGTTGGCGATGACCCGGATCGCCGCCGCGTTCTGCTCGTCGAAATCGGCGACCGTCGACGTCCGCGAGCGGCGGTAGAGCAGCTCGTAGGCTACGACGCGTCGATCCCGGTCGACGATGGCCTGTCGGCCCACGAAGGCTGCTTCGCTCACGCGCCCTGCTCCTCCCGGGCCTCCATCGGCGAGCCGCGGGGGCGCCTGAGAAGCGCGTCGGGCTGCGCCTTCCCTGTGCCGCCATCCTGCGCGGATTCGCGCCCGATCTGCTCAGGGTTCGTACGGAGGCTCGCTGCGAAACGGCCAGGGCAGCGCGTCCGGGAACTCGCTCGAGACCCGCATCGCGAAGCGGGCGGGCCGCTTTGCGAGGAAACTCTCGACTCCCTCGCGACTGTCGGGGCGGGCGCCCATGAAGGTCATCGCCGCCGAGTCGAGCCGATGGGCCGCCATCGGATGATCGGCCCCGAGCATCTGCCACATCATCTGGCGCGCGAGCGCCACCGAGACCGCGCTCGTATTCGCCGCGATCTCCTGCGCGAGGGCCCGGGCGCGTGGCAGGAGCCCGTCCGCGGGCAGCACCTCCGAGACGAGACCGCCGCGCCGTGCCTCCTCCGCGTCGAAGACCCGCCCCGTCGCGACCCACTCCATCGCCTGCGCGATCCCGACGATCCGCGGCAGGAACCAGCTGCTGCAGGCCTCGGGTACGATGCCACGCCGCGTGAAGACGAAGCCGAAGCGCGCCCGCTCGCTCGCGAGCCGGATGTCCATCGGGAGCAGCGCGGTGACGCCGACGCCGACCGCGGCGCCGTTGACGGCGGCGATCAAGGGCTTGCGGCAGCGGAAGAGGCGCAGCGAGATCATGCCGCCGATGTCGCGCGGGGCGGCCGGCGTCCCGCTGGCATCCTGCATCTCGCCCTCGCTCGGATCGAACGTCCCGCCTCCACCCGAGAGATCGGCTCCGGCACAGAACGCCTTGCCCGCCCCGGTCACGATCACCGCGCGGATCCCGTCGTCCGCGTCGATCGCGTCGAGCGCCGCCAGCCACTCGCGCGCCATCGTGAAGGTGAAGGCGTTCATGCGATCGGGGCGGTCGAGGGTCAGGGTCGCGATGCCATCGGCCACCTCGAGCCGAAGGGTCGAGGGGGTCGCGCTGCGTTCGGGCGTCGACATGAGCGTCCTTTCTCTTGCGGCGTGGACTGCGTGCGGGCTGGACTCATCCGTCGCGGTCCCGCCTCGCGGGCGCGCGGTCACGAAGAGGGCTTCGGGCCGCGCCGGCTCAATCGCCTCGGCGCCCGATCGCGCGACCGAGCCGCAGCGGCGTCCCGATCGGCCGGGGCTCGAGCGCGAAGGGCCCGCGCGGCACGAGCAACACCAGGGTCGAGCCGAACTCGAAGCGCCCCCACTCCGCCCCGCGCTCGAAGCGGGGGGAAGCGTCGCCCAGCGCCCGATCCACCGCCCGGGCACCACGACGGTTCGTCGCGAGGGCGTCGAAGGCGAGGCGGACGCTGCCCACCATCGTCGCGCCGACCGCGACGAGCGCGAGGGTCCGCGACGTGACGGGCTCGGCGGCCGGGCCGTCGACCTCGAGGAGCGCCGCGATGCGCTCGTTGCGGGCGAAGAGCGAGTCGATCCCCTGGAGTCCGATCGCGTTGACCGGCCAGAGCGCGCCGGGTCGATAGATCAAGCGCGTGATCCGACCGGCGGCCGGGACGTGGAAGCGGTGATAGTCACGCGGCGAGAGATAGAACGTCGCGAACCAGCCCCCCTCGAAATCCTTCGCGAGCGCCGCGTCCCCGAGCAGTTCGTCGACCCGATACGGCCTTCCCTTCACCTGGAGGAGCGTCCCGTCCTCGATCCGTCCCGAGCGGCCCCAGGCCCCGTCGCAGGGCGAGACCAGCACGCCCTCGCCCCCTTCGAGCGGACGCGCACGGGCCGGAAGCGATCGCGTGAAGAAGGCCTGGAGCGAGGGATAGCGAGCGAGCGGCTCGGCGAGCTCTCGTCGATCGACGCCCGCGAGGCGCACGAAGAGCTCGAGCTCGAGCCGCTGCAACGGGGCCGGCAGCCGCCGCGACGCGAGCCAGCCCATCGCGCGCGACAGGGCGTTCTTCGGGAGCAGCCACAACAACAGGACCGCGGCGCGCACGCCCCCCGACGGGCGCGACCGGGCATCTTCGGACTTCGTCTCCATGGCCGGGATCATACGGGAATCCGGCCGAGCCGGTTGCATGCCGTCTGCACGCGCGCCGCCTCTCGGCGACGGCGATGCGTCGATCGGCATCGGGCGATCGCAGCGACGCGACGCGCATCGCGCACGCAAACCACGCACCGCCCCCGCTCGCGCGCGCGTCCTTCCGGAATTCGTGCGTCAAGACACGAACGCATTCGACCGAGCCGTAGCGAAAATCACCATGCGTGCAGACGGACCCGGAAAGCTCGGATCGAAAGAACGCTCCCGTCCCCGAGCTCGGCGGACGTCGGCGAGCATGCGCAGGCTGCAGGCCGTGCCGGCCGTCGAGCCCAGCGGATCGGATTGTTATGCCGCGTTCGGCGCGCTCGACGGTCGGCATCCGCTCCGCGCGCGGGTCCCCAGCGCGATCGTCGGGTACCCCGCCCGCCGTCGACGGGACGGGGAGATCGCCTTCTTCAATTTCGGCCTCGCCCGCGAGATCGGCCTGCTGCCGGGCGACCATCCGGACGAGATGTCGCCGGCCCTGCGCCAGACGTTGCTCGACACCTTCGCTCTCGTCATCGTCAACGAATGGGATCGGGAGCACGGCAACCTCCCTTCGGCGCGCGACCGCCTGCCCTACGAGTTCATGGCGACGCGCTACCTCCAGCTGCAACATCCTGACAAGCGCGGGCTCAACTCCGGCGACGGGCGCAGCATCTGGAACGGCCTGATCGAGACCGAGGTCGGCCGCTTCGACGTCTCCTCGTGCGGCACCGGCGTAACGCGGCTCTGCCCCGCGACCAGCATCCACGGCCAGTTCTTCCGGACCGGCAACCAGATCGCCGACTACGGCTGCGGGACGGCCCACGTCGAGGAGGGTCTCGGCGCCGCCTTGATGAGCGAGGCCTTCGCCCGCAACGGCATCCGGACCGAACGCGTGCTCGCGATCGTCGCACTGCCCGGCGGGTTCGCGATCAACGTCCGGATCGCTCCCAACCTGCTACGCCCCTCCCACTTCTTCGGCCTGCTCCGCCGCCGCGAAGACGAGGATCTGCGCGGCTGCGTCCTCTACTATGCCGAGCGCGAGATCGCCGACCGGCGCTGGCCCTTCATTGCCTCGGACCGGGAGCGGATCCGCTATCTGCCCGAGCGCGTGGCGATCGACTTCGCGCGGGCGACGGCGATGTTCGAGAGCGAATACATCTTCTGCTGGCTCGACTGGGACGGCGACAACGTCCTGACCGACGGCAGCATCATCGATTACGGCTCCGTCCGGCAGTTCGGCCTCTACCACCACGGCTACCGCTTCGAGGACCCCGACCGGATGTCGACTTCCATCCCGGAACAGAAGCGCAAGGCGCGGCAGATCGTGCAGCGCTTCGCGCAGATCCGGGAGCTGCTCCTGCGCGGTTCCCTTCCGTCGCTGGCGAGCCTGCGCGACGATCCCGTGCTCGGGCTCTTCGATCGTGAGTTCGTGCGCGAGCGGCGCCGCCTCTTCCTCTGCCAGATGGGGTTCGAGGAGTCCGACGCCCACCATCTCAGTCAGCACGCCGCGGGCGCCGTCGACACGCTCCTCTCCGCCCACCACCGGCTCGAGCGCAAGCGCTCGTCGCGCGGTCGCCACAAGGTCGCCGACGGACTCTCCTGGGACGCCGTCTACTGCATGCGCGACGTCCTGCGCGAGCTCCCGGCCCGGCTCGCGCCCTCGGCGAGCGGCGTGCGGCCCGAGATTCCGGCCGACGCCTTCTACGAGATCGCGCTCTCGAACTACGCCTCGCGGCGCGATCGTCGCGTCACGCCGTCGCGCGCCCAGCAGGCGCGGGCCTACCAGCGCGCCTACGTCGCGGTCTGCGAGCGCGTCGCCCAGCGCCGGCGCGTCTCCGTCGCCGATGTGCTCGCCGACCTCGTACCGCGCGCGCGCGTCCGCAACCCCTACGCGCGCATGACCGGCGACGGGCTGACCCACGCGGCCCATCGGATCGCGACCAGCCGCCGCCGACTCGCGGCGGAGGAGACCTACCGTCTGATCGAGGCCTTCGCCGATACCCAGGACCGCAACGAGAAGGATCGGGCCCGACGCACGCCGCGGGTCGCGATGGCCGGCGAGCGGCCCCTGGTCCGCCGCATCCACGAAGAGCTCGAGCGCCTCGCGCTGGAGTACCGCGAGGGACTCTGAGCCAGGCCGCCGCTCAGAGCGGGCGCAGCTCGAGGCGGATCCGCGGCGGATCGATGCCGACGATCCGGAGTTCGGGCGGGTGCTCGACCTCGCCTTCGCGGATCGCGACGGAGGTCGAGCCCGGGACGACGCGGTCGGCATCGACGCGGATCTGGAACTCGCCGGTCGGCGCCATCATGAGATCGCGCGCCCGCCCTTCGAACTCGACCTCGATCGCCGGCGGGTCGATCAGCGCGACGCCATAGCCGACGGGCAGGTTGTCGACCACGACGGGCACGATCTTCGAGCCCCGCCCGAGCCCCTCGCCCGGCGAGGCGTAGAGCCAGAACGCGGTGGCGAGCACGCTCGCGACGATGCCCTCCCGCCAGCGCTCGCGCGCGAGCGCGGCCACGTGCGCGAAGGCCGACTCCCGACGACGAGCGCTGCTGCGCAGCAGGAACGCGTCGAGTCGGCCGCGGAGCGCCTCGACCGAGGGCATGCGTTCCAGTCGGGCCCGCCATGCCACGCGGACCTCGCCGCGCTCCTCCGACACCACGATGCAGAGCGCGTCGCTGCGCTCGGCGAGCCCGAGCGCCGCAGCATGCCGCGTGCCGGTCCCGCCGAGCTCGCTCCATTCGGTCGAGAGCGGCAGGTGGACACCGAAGCGCACGACCTTGCCGCCGCGGAGCACGATCGCGCCGTCATGGCCCGGGGTCCCCGGATCGACGAGGCTCCGCAGCAGCGGGTCCGAAACCCGACCATCGAGGAAGAAGCCGCCCTCGAGCAGCCGATCGAGCGGCTCGCGCCCGGGCAGGACGAAGAGCGCGCCGATCCGCCGGTGTGCGAGCGAGAAGGCGAGCCCGGCGAGCTCGTCGAGGAAGTCGGCGGAGGGCCGCGGCGTCGAGTGACGCATCACGAGCACGGTGATGCGCTCGAAGAGTCGGCGCAGATCGTCCTGGAACACGACGACCAGAACGAGCGCGGCCACCGCGATGAAGCCCTGCAGCAGACTCGTCGTCAGGCGCAGGTCGAGCCACCGCGCGAGCCAGAAGAGCAGCGCGATGGCGAAGACGCCCCCGAGCGCGATCCGGGCCCGGGCCTCCCGGACCCAGGCGATCAGCACCCAGAGCAGACACGCCACGATGGCGATGTCGAGCAGATCGACGAAGCGAAGCGCCGAGAAGGCCGCACCCATCCCGCACCCTCCGTCGGGCACGCCGACGTCACCGGTCCGAGGGCCCGGGGGCTCGAACCGGCCTCGAAGCCTGGTCTTTCGGGGGGTGGCTCGCGAGCGGGCTGCGCTGCGATGCAGGCGGTGTAGCGCAGCTCGCCCGCGCTGGCGAGGGAAGCCGCGACGGCGGTCGGCTCGCTGTCGTCGAGCCGCGATCCGGCATAACCTGTCGGCTTGCTCCGGGATGCGATCGCCGGATCGATCCGCGACGACGCAGCGCGCCCCGGCGCCCGCGAGCGGGCGGATCGGAGCGCCGGGTCGGAGGCCGGATCGCAAGCCCGGCAGGATGCCGGGTGGAAGGCCGCCGCGGAACCCGAACCGGACGGTGAACGAGACGGGACGGAGGAGGAGAGAAGCCCGATGCGGTATCTGCACACGATGGTGCGCGTCAGCGATCTGGATGCGTCGATCGACTTCTATTGCAACAAGCTCGGACTGGCCGAGCTCCACCGCCACGAGGTGCCCGCCGGCCGCTACACCCTCGTCTTCCTCGCGGCCCCCGGCAACGAGCTCGCCCAGGTCGAGCTGACCTACAACTGGGATCCCGAGGTCTACGGAGGCGGACGCAACTTCGGCCACCTCGCCTACGAGGTCGAGGACATCTATGCGACCTGTCAGCGCCTGATGGACGCGGGCGTGACGATCAATCGACCGCCCCGCGACGGCCGCATGGCCTTCGTCCGCTCGCCCGACCAGATCTCGATCGAGCTCCTCCAGAAGGGCAGCCCGCTTCCGCCCGCCGAGCCCTGGGCTTCGATGTCGAATACGGGCGTCTGGTAGGCCGGTCGATCGGTGCGGTGCCGACGACTCCGGTGATCCTCGGAGCCGGCCTCGGCGCCGAGGGGCGTCGCCGGCCGCGGCGGGAAAATCTCGTGCAGCGGGTGCGCAACGGGCTCAAGCGGGACTGGACCGGTTCCGATCCCGCTGCACATGAAGCGACGTGTAAGATCCGCCCCCATCTGGCTCTTTTCGTTCGTCGATCTGGCCTTCCTGCTGCTGATCGCCCTGACCCAGCTGGTGCCCGATCCGTCGAAGTCCGGCGGCGAGGTCGCACGACTCGAACTCCCCCGCATCGCCGCCGTCGAGCCGGCGAGGGCCGACACCGCCGCCCCGCCGCGCTGGCAGCTCCGGGTCCACCCCCTGCCCGGCTCCGACGACCCGACGGTCGAGCGCCTGCCCTTCGAGCTGATCGAGCCCGGATTCACCGCGCAGACCGATCCGAGCGCGACCCCGGACACCCGCGCCCGCGACGCTTCGACGGCCCGGCCCGCGGAGGGCACAACCTCCGTCCGCCTCGACGCCGAAGCCCTCGCCGCCCGACTCGAGCGGCTGCGCGCGCGGGCACTCCCGCGACCGATCCTCGCGCCCCATCGCGACGCGCGCAGCGAGGACCTGCTCGTCGCCGTCGCCCTCCTCGAGCGCGCCTGGGAAGGCGACCGGGGCGTCACCGTCGATCCCCTCCCGTCGATCTCGGCTCCCCCGATGGCAGAGCCCGTCCCGGCGAGCGCACGCGACGCGCGATGACCCGCGATCCCATCCGACGTCGCTTCGGCCGCGGCGCTGCGAAGCTCCGCATCGGTCTCCCGCCCGGTGCCGAACGTCTCGCCGAGCTCGCCCGGACGAAGGTTCGCCTCGAGCGCCGTCTGACGATCGTCCCCTTTCTGACCGCGGTCGCCGTCATCTGGCTGCTCGCCACGAGTCCGCCGATCCGAGTTCCCGAAGCGCAGCCGAAGCCGAGCGAGCTCGAGCTCGTCCTGCAGTCGTGGCCCGTGCGCCCTGCGCCGATGCCGATCGCCCCTCCGACGGATCGGCCGCGCGTCGCGGACGCGGCCCACCCTCGATCGCCGGCGGTGCGCTCGGCTGCCCACACGGCCACGGCACCATCCGCCGCCGCGACCCCGATCGCGCCCGCCGAGCCGACGCCGCCGAAGTCGGCGCCTCCCTTCGATCCGAGCTCGCTCGCGACCCGCGGCGCGGCCTGGACGGAGCCCGAGGTCCTCGCCTCCTCCGCTGCGGCCGCGGCGATGCCGACCTTCGCGTCCGCCCGCGCGCCCAGCGCCCGCCCGAGCGACCTCGCGCCGATCGCCTCCAACGAGACGCTCGCCCTGGCCCGCGCCGCTCGCGCCGGCGAGCACGGCCAGGCGACGCCGATCGTCGCCGCGACGCCGCGCGCCGAACGGCCCGGAAGTGGTGCGGGGCCCGCTGGCCCGTCGCGCGCGCTGGTCGAAGCGACCGCCGAGGGTGCCCGTGCGCGTCAGGCCGCACTGGCCGCCATCGAGGCCGGCGACGACGCGAAGGGCTCACGCCCGGTCGAACGGCGACCGGCCGTGTCCGCGCCTCGAACGCCGACGCTGGCGCTCGAAGGCGAGGCCGCGAGCAGCGGCCGCGGCACCGCGATCGCCGGATGGGAGGAGGTCCCGCTCGACGCGCTGCCCGACTGCGACCCGCCCGGGCGTCAGGACCTGCTCAAGAAACGCATCCTGCTTGCCGCTGCGGTGCAGCGGGAATGTTCCCATCCGAGCGGAAGCTACCGCTTCGTCGAGACGCGGAGCCTCGGAGCCTTCCTGATGTGGTCACGACCGGACCCGCACGCCGGAGCCGGGAAACCGAGAGATCGCGATGCCTGTGACGTGCTCGAACGAGCGCTCGCCTGCCTCGGCGATCGATCGAGCCAGGAGTCCCAGTGGAGATGACGATGCAGCAAGGAATCCGGAGCCGATCCCGCGGCCTGCGCCGCCTGCGCCCGACGCCCGCGACGACGCGTCTTCGGCGGCTCGGATTCGTACTCCTCGCGTCGATCGCGATCGCCGCGCCCGTTTCCTCGGCGCGCGCCGACGAGGCGCGCTGGGAGGACTACCTCGACCACGCCTACGTCTATTCCGCCGCCGACATCGACGATCTGCGCGGTCTGATCGCCCGCGCCGAGACCACGGTCGGAACGCGCCTCGCCGACCATCTCGCCGAGACCCTCGCGCGCCGGGCGGCCCGAGGCGAGTCGCTCTCGGAACTCGAGCTTCGACGCAAGGCGATCGCCGAGCTGCTCCTCTACCGCTCGGGCCAGCTGGCGAACGGCCTCGAGCTCGCAGCGGCGACGATCGAAAACCTCTCCGACCGACTCGATCGCCACGAGAACCGCTACTGGTTCCACACCATCCACGCCCATCGCGCGCTCGCCGCCGGCGACGCATCGGCCTTCGTCGACGAGATCCTCTCGCTCTGGCTCGCCGTGATCACACCGCTCGAGGTGCCCTTCGAGACGTACCGCACGCTGGCGCTGACGGAGAACGGCAACGCGGGCTTCGTGCGGACCCTGCCCCATCTCTACGAGAGCATCGCGCGGCTCGTGCTCGTCCACTCCCAGAGCGAGGCCCTCGACGGCGACATCGATCCGCTCGCGGCGATCGTGCGGGTGCTCGCCGACGACCGGGTCGGGGCGGATCCCGAGACGGTGCCGCTCGACGCCTCGTCGAAGGACTTCCTCGATCATCTCGTCGCGCGCCTCGACGGGCCCGAGAGCGACGGCGGGAGCCTCTCGTATACGCTCGCGCTCGTCTCCGCCGAACGCGCCCATCAGCTCGCCCGAACGCGGCTCGCCGAGGACGGCTTCTCCGTCGCGGCCCTCGCGGCCATCCGCGACTCCGTCGCCGCCTACCAGCGTGCGATGCGGGCGGCCAACACGCTACAGGGCCAGGTCGCGATCTACGCGCGGGCGCTGCGCCAACAGAGCGAGGTCTTCGCGACCGCCGAGCGCGCCGGACGCAGCATCGACATCGACATCCCCTTCAGCATCGACCGCGGCCTCGAGCTCTACGAGGCCCTCCACGCCGGTCAGGGCGGTGGCTGGGAGCGGCTCGGGTATCTCGACCAGGGACGCGACGCCTACGTCGCCGCGATGCAGGGGTTGTGGAGCGAGATCCAGGACGCGACCTTCAACGCCGCCCGCTATTACATGTCGGTCGAGAATGCCGAGGGGCGCATCGACGACGAGTCGATCGTCCACGCGATCAACCACTACTCCCGCTATCTCCACGCCTATCAGCGCTTCGCCGGCGATCCCAGCGGCGAGTCGCTGCCCGACGCGGCGACCTTCGGCGCCTATCAGGCCGCGCGCGGGATCGGCGACGGCGTGCTCTTCTTCTCGGGCGGCGATGCCGCGCCGGAGCAGCTGCGCGAAGCCATCGCCCAGTACGAGACGGCCCTCGCCTACTTCCCTTTCGACCGAGCGCTGTGGAGCACCCTCGCGGTGGCGCTCCAGCGCTCGGGGCGCGAGGCCGACTTCCTCGGCGTCGCCCAGCCGATCGCGAACCGCGTCGTCCACTCGCGCCACCTCGACCGCTGGATCGGGGGCGCCGGCGCCGAAGCCGACGTGCTCGAAAAGTTTCGCCGCGCCTTCGCCAACGACCGCAGCCTCGTCTATTTCGGCTTCGCCGACGAGACGAAGGTCGGGGCGCTCGAGCAGGAGCTCGCGCGCCTCTCGGCCGAGCGCGCCGAGATCGCGCGCACGATCGCCGCGACCCGGGACGAGCGCGACCAGCTCGCCCTGCGCCGCCGCGAAGCGATGCGCCAGGCCGCCGAGGCCTCCGGCGAGAACCGCCTGCCTGCGCCGCCCCGCGTCGCGGCAGGCCGCTCGGTGGAGAGCTTCGCGATCGAGAAGCTCGCGAGCGAGCTCGACCGCCTCGACTCCCGCAGCGAGCGGCTCGACGTCCGCCTCGAGGCGATCGAGCAGGCGCTCCCCATCTTCAAGGCCACGCTGGGCCACGAGGATCTCATCGCCGAGCTGGCCATGCGCCGCGACCACCCGGTCCACGCCCTGCTGCGCCGGCTCGCCGACGAGGTCGGCGCGGGCGCCGCACCGGTCGCGAGCGCGTCCACCGGCCTCGGAAACGTCAACGCCCCGGGCGCCGATCGACGCGCCGCGGCGGGAGGGAACCCTCGATGAACGGGATCGCCGATTCGAAGCACGCAGCGCAGCCGAGACACGCCCACCGATCCCATCGACGCCGCGCGACGCACGCGCTCGCGCTCGCCTCGCTGCTCGCCGTGATGCCCGTGCTCGGCTCGGGCTGTGCGGGCGACACCCGCGGCTCGCAGGCCTTCTTCGCGCGCTTCTCGGGACGCGAGGCGGTGGAGAGCCAGCTCTCCGGCGAGGCCCTCGCCCAGCAGAAGTACTCGATGCGCCGGCTGCGACGGGACATGGCGGCCTTCCGCGAGACCTTCGAGCAGCTCCGCCGCCACGGCAAGCGCGAAGGCATCGACCGCTTCGAGCGCTTCGTCCGCCCCTACATCGAGACGCGCGTCGACACGATCGTCGAGGGCGACGACGCGCGATTCCACGCGGAGCTGCGTCCGTTCCGCGCGGAGCTGCTCCTCTCGAAGGGCGTCCTGATGCACGAGCTCGACGATCGACGCGAGGTGCGTCGCACGCTCGAGCGCCTCGAGCGCGACTACGCCGCGCTCTCGAGCATGCTGGTCCTCTATCCGACCGGAGAGGCGGTGACCCTCGAGCAGGGCGTCGCCCTCCTGCGCCGACAGACGGGAGAGATCTGAGATGGAGTCGTCGTTTTTCGCCGCATGGACCGAGCTCTCGGGCGGGGTCGCCCAGGTCACGATCGCGGTCTCGCTGCTCTCGCTGCTGGCCGTCTGGTGGCCGCTGATGCACGGCGCCCTGCTCTGCTGGCGCGCGCGCGCCGCGACCACGGTCCCGACGGAGCCCGCCGGACTCGAGGAAGGCGTCGGCGGCCGGATCGCCGAACTGATCCGCGAGGTCCAGACCTCGACCGCCGCGAGCACGGCGGGCGAGCCCGAAGCCTTCGTCCGCGACGCCGCGAAGCAGCTCGTCGTCGAGGAGTACGAGTCGAGCTTCGCCGAGCCGATCTCGATGTACTCGAACCTGCTCCCGCCGATCGGCTTCATCGGCACGGTCTGCGGTCTCGCGCTCCTGCTCTACTCGATGCGGATGTCGGACCAGGCGCTCCAGCTCGGCGGTCTCGCGATGGCGCTCTCGTCGACGATCTTCGCGCTGGTCGGCTACGCGATCCTCGAGGCGATCAAGATCCATCTCTACGGGCGGCTGGCCCGCTCCATCGACGCAGGGCTGCGCTCGGCCGCCTGACGCGTGCCGGCGGCCTCGTCCGCACGAGCGGCGGCCTCGTCCGCACGAGCGGCGGCCTCGTCCGCACGAGCGGCGGCCTCGTCCGCACGAGCGGCGGCCTCGCTCGCGCGAGGGGCAGGCTCGCCCGCGCCGGAGGGGGCCGCGTCCGTTTCGGCGGACGCCGCACAGAGCGCGTCGGCCAGCAGCGCCCCGGCGAGGCGATGGCCGCGCTCGTTCCAATGGCCCTGGCAGGCCCAGGGACCCGGAAAGCCGTGGACGCACTCGCCGGTCGACTCGGCGGCGCGACGCAGGGCGGGGACCGCTGAGACCCAGCGGATGCCTTCGGCCCGCGTCCAGGCCTCGAAGCGACGCTCGGGATGGTCGAGATCGGCGACCCCGAGCCGCTCTGCCGTCGCGTGTCGCCGCGCGGGGTCGGGATGGACCTGGGCCGCGGTCGAGAGCGTCATCAGGACGAAGCGCGCGCCACTCGCCTCGACCTCGTCCCGCAGCTGCCGGACCAGCCGCTCGCTGATCGCCCAGGCGGCGCGCCACGCGGGATCGCGCGGCTCGAGGTAGATCCCGTCGTCGATCCCCGGCTCGCCTCCCTCCCCCCGCTCGGCGTGCATCGCCGCCCGCACCTCGAGCGCGGCCTTGATCTGGCGGCGGACCTGGCGCGCGACCTGCACCAGCCGCACGTGCCGCACGAGGCCGTACCATAGATCCCCCGGCCAGCCGACCCAGAAGCGGAAATCCGGCCGCGCGGCATAGGACGCATCGAGCTCGAGTGCCTCGCCGTCGAGGCGGAAGTACGGGCGATCCGCCTGCTTCAGCTCGGGACTGTTGTTGCGCAGGTCGTTGCCGGTGTAGAACGCGAGCACCACCTCGTCGGGCGCGTACTTCGCGCCGAGTCGACGCCAGAGCAGCAGCTCGTCCGCCGTGCCATAGCCCCGCTTCGAGAGATTGATGACCTCGACGCGACGGCCGGAGAGCCGATCGCAGCCGCCGAGCCGATCCCCCATCACCGACCAGAAGGCCTCTTCGCGTCGGACCTCGAACGCCGCCGCGTACGAATCCCCGAGAACGAGGATGCGGTGGACGTCGGGTGGCTTCGCCACGGCGTGGTCGACGTCGCGTGCCCCTTCTCCGTTGAGCTCGACGAATTGACGCGCCTCCCCGACCGCCCACCCGCGCGCGTTCGGCACGCCCCACTCGCCGAGCCCCGGCGTCGGTCGGTCCCAGGCGGGATAGGCGACGCCGGCGATCCGCAGCCCGGCTTCGACGAGGGCGAGCGCGAGCAGGACGGCGATCAGCCGGAAGGCGATGCGGCGCGTGCGCGTCATCGGCTCGAGACTTCGATGCGACCGCCGGCCCGCGCCAGCGACACGAGGGTTCCGTCGCGTCCGAGCGTGACCCCCCCCTCGAAGCTGTCGTCGACGCCCGCGAGGAAGGCGACGTCGAGCCCGGGCACGGGGAGCGGCGGAACCACGTGGTAGAAGAGCAGATGGCGCACGCCGGCGGCGCGCGCGATCTCCGCCGCCTCGACCGGACTCGTGTGGTAGTCGGGGATGTCGGCGGTGATCTTCGCGAGGTTCTCGCGGCCAGCCGCGACCGCCGCGTCGTGCAGGCGACGGACGAGATCCGGCGCGAGCGCCTCGTGCACCAACAGGTCGACGCCCTGAGCGCGCGCCTCGAGATTCGCCGATCGGGCCGTATCGCCGCTGACGACGACCGAGCGCCCCCCGTAGTCGAAGCGGTAGCCCACCGCCGGCGAGACGGGCGCGTGGTCCACGGCGAAGGCGCGAACCTCGAGGCCGTCCGCGGCGAAGACGAGCGGCGCCTCCCCCTCGGCGGGGGGCGCGAACGCGACCGCCCGCAGGCCCGCACCGGAGGGCGGCACCGTCTTCTCCCCGTGATGCGCGACGCGGTAGCCCGCGTCCTGGCGGTAGGCGCGGTCGAAGCCCGCGACGACCTCCTCGACGCCCGTCGGTCCGTGGACGGGAAGCGGATCGGCATGCGAGCCGCCCGTCCAGCGCAGCAGCGCGAGCTCGCCGAGGCCGTCGATGTGGTCGGAGTGGAAGTGGGTCAGGAAGAGCGCGGAGACGCGTCCGGGCACGAAGCCCGTCCGCTGGAGATTGCGCGCACCGCCGGTCCCAGCATCGACGACGACCAGCGTCCGACCGGCGACGATCGCGACGCAGGGACCGGATCGCACCGGATCCGGCAGCGGTCCCCCGGCCCCGCAGAGGAGCACATGCAGTCCGTCGGGCAGCTCGGCGATCGGATCGGCCAGCATGGTCCGAGCGAGACCCCGCTCCATGACCCGCAGCGCGATCGGCGCGCGACAACTCCAGAGCACGGCCAGCCCCAGGACGCAGAGCACGAGTCCGGCGGTCCTTCTCGACATCGACGATCCCCCTCGTCCGGGCCCGGTCGGGCCTCGCCCCCTCCGTCCGCGCGGAGCATCCGCGCGGCGCCATGCGGTCCGGATGCCCGCGCGCGGGCGCTCGCTCAAAGGCGCTCGTCGAGCTTCTCGAACGCGAAGCCCTTCAGGTACTCCGTCTCCGGAACCGCCGGCAGGACCGGATGGTCCGGCGACTGCGAGTAGATCGCCACCCGGCGCAGCACGACGCGCGCGTCGACCGCGGCGGCCTGGATCGCGCTCTGGAACGCCGGGGCGTCGACGTGGTGGGAGCAGCAGAAGGTCGCGAGGACACCCCCCGGCGCGAGCAGTCGCAGCGCGCGCAGATGGATCTCCTTGTAGCCCCGGAGCGCATCGGCGACCGCGCCGCGACTGCGCGTGAACGAAGGCGGATCGAGCACGATCAGATCCCAGGGCGCCTCCGCAGCACGGACGTCGGCGCGGCTGTGCGCCTTGAGCCAGTCGAAGACGTTGGCGACCTCGGCCTCACAGCGATCCGCAAGGCCATTGGCGGCCGCGTTGCGCAGCGAGGCGGCGACGGCGTCCTCGCTCTGGTCGAGCATCCGCACTTGGGTCGCACCGGCGCGCGCCGCGTGCAATCCGAAGCCGCCGAGGAAGCTGAAGCAGTCGAGCACGCGTCCGCCCCGGCCGAAGCGCGCGACGGCTTCGTAGTTCGCCTGCTGATCGAGGTAGAGCCCGGTCTTGTGGCCCGCCGCGAGATCGACCTCGAATCGCAATCCGTTCAGCCGGATCGGGATCCGGCTCGTCTCCGCTTCGATCGGATCGGCGCCCGCGGCCGGCCCGCGGAGCAGGCCGCTCGTCGGCGCGAGCCCCTCGAATCGACGCGCCGCTCCGTCGCTCCGCTCGAGCATGGCGCGGGGCGCGAAGACGCGTTCGAGGGCCGTGACCACCTCGGACTTGCGAAGCTCGATCCCGAGCGCGGCGATCTGGACGACGAGCACGTCCTCATAGCGGTCGACGACGAGGCCCGAGAGCCCGTCGCTCTCGGAGTTGACCACGCGATAAGAGGTCGCCTCCGGAAGGTGTCGCCGCCTGACGGCGAGCGCGGCCCGGATCCGCCGCTCGAAGAAGTCGGCATCGATCGCGACGGGGCCCCGCGCGAGGAGCCGGACGCGGATGCGCGACTTCCCGTTGTAGGGGCCGACGCCGAGCAGTCGGTGGCCCGGCCCCTCGACCCCGACGAGATCGCCGTCCGCGATGCCGCTCGGCGCGGACTCGACGGCGCCGTCGAAGACCCAGGGATGACCCGCCGCCAGCCGGCGCGCATCGCGCGCGCGGACCGTCACGACGGGCAGACTCGAGGCGGGGCCGGGCGACATCGGCGCGCAGCGTAGCAGTCGAGCCCTTCGCGTCCCCGCGCTACAAGAGCCGCCATGCGGATCAACAAATTCATCGCCGAGTCCGGCGCCTGTTCCCGGCGCGAGGCCGATGCCTGGATCGAGGCCGGTCGCGTCGCGATCAACGGCCGGACCGCGACCCTGGGCGACCGCGTCGCCGACGGCGATCGCGTCACCGTCGACGGACACCCGCTCGGGCCGCGCAAGCCCGCGCTCTACATCGCGCTCCACAAGCCGGCCGGAATCACCTGTACGACGGACCGATCCGACCCCGACAACATCGTCGACTACGTCGGCCATCCCGAGCGGATCTTCCCGATCGGCCGACTCGACAAGGACTCCGAAGGCCTGATCCTGCTGACCAACGACGGAGACATCGTCAACGCGATCCTGCGCGCCGAGCACGCGCACGAGAAGGAGTACGTCGTCTCCGTCGATCGCCCCGTGACGGAGGCGTTCCTCGACGCGATGCAGCGCGGCGTTCCCATCCTCGGCACGCGGACGCGTCCCTGCGTCGCGACGCGCGTCGCGCGCGAGACCTTCCGCATCGTCCTGACCCAGGGACTGAACCGTCAGATCCGGCGGATGTGCGAGGCGCTGGGCTACCGCGTGCGGCGCCTGCGACGGGTCCGGATCATGCACATCGAGCTCGCGCCGCTCGCCCCCGGCGAGTGGCGGGACCTGAGCCCGGACGAGCGCCGGGAGCTCCTCGCGCGCTGCGCCGGCGGCTAGCTGCGAATCCGCGCGAGGGTCGAGGCAGGCACCTCGAAGTACGAGGTCTCGGTCGGCTCGGCGAGCCCCTCGAGCAGATCACGCAGCGCGGGCGCGGCGGCCGCGATCGCCGCGAGATCGAGCCGGCCCCGCAGCGCATCGAAGCCCGCCTCGGCGACGAACGACCCGGCGCGACGCGTCAGCTGCTCGACCCCCCATGCGACGACGCGCTCGCCGCGCGCGAGCGAGATCACGGTCTCGTTCGGATTGGTGGCGGGGGCGTGGTAGTGGGGCCGCTCCCGGAAGAGATCGAAGCGCAGGAGCTCCTGGCCCTCCGGGCCGGCATCGAAGACGTAGAGCGTGATGCCCCCGTCGATCACGTCGACCTCGCGCCGGCACGCGACGAAGCGCAATCCGCCCACCTCGAGCGCGGCATCCAGGCCCTTGCGAATCTCGAGCCGGCTCATCGGCTCGTCGGCGGCTGCCGATTCGGCCATCGCGTCGTCCTCCTCTTCTGCGCCTTGGCTGCTCTCTCAGCTCTCTCTGCTCTCTCTGCTCTCTCTGCTTCTCTCTGCTTCCCGTCGCTTCGTCGTTCGCGGACGCGTCGATCGCCGCGCTCTCCGCGCGGCGCTCGGGCGCTTCGTCGATTCCGCACCGGCGTCGCCGCCGGCGAGGCCCATCGGCGGGCGCGCCCAACGACGAAGCCCCCGAGACCGACACGATCTCAGGGGCTTCAGAGGCGTCGCGGTCACCCGGCTCGGGCGACCGAGCCGATCACTGACCGTCCCAGTTGCCAGCGACCGGGGTGAGCCCCGCGCCGCCGAAGGTGAACGTCAAGTCGGCCGGGCCGCTCGAGTTGGTGTTGCGGAGGAAGAGCACGCCGGTCGTCGGGTTGTAGAGACCGATCGTGTCCGTGTCGTCGTCGTCCCAGTTGCCCACCACGGGAATCAGGCCCGCGCCCGCCGGACCGAAGCGGAACGTGAAGTCCGCCGCGCCCGCCGCCGGGCTGTCCTTCAGGAAGAAGACGCCGGTCGCCGGGTTGTAGACGCCGATGCCGTCGATCGAGTCCCCACCCGACCAGTTCCCGCGCAGGGGAATCAGGCCGGCGTTCTTCGCGCCGAACGAGAACGTCAGGTCGGCGAAGCCGCTCGCGTTCGTGTTGCGCAGGAGGAACTTGCCGTTTACGCCGTCGTAGAGCCCGATCGAGTCACCCGAGGCGCCATTCCAGTCCCCCACGATCGCATCGAGCGTGCTCGACGCGGGGCCGAAACGGAAGTTGATCGTGGCGGCGCCGGGGGTGTTCGTGTTCTTGAGATAGAAGCGCCCGGTCGCGGGGACGTAGACCCCGATCGTGTCGCTGCCATCCCCGTTGAAGTCGCCCATCGCCGGCTCGGAGCCCGCCGGGCCGAAGCTCACGGTCACGTTGGCGGCGCCGGGGCTGTTGCTGTTGCGCAGGAAGAAGGTCCGCGTGGTCGGAACGAAGACGCCGATCGTATCGAGCTCCGTCGGACCGACGACGCCACCGGCCAGCGCGCCGCTCGCGCAGAGCAGGGCCGCCGGGACGCCCAGAGCGAGAGAGAAAAACCGAGCGCGATTGAAAAGCATTGAAGGTCTCCAGGGTGATCGGTTCATCCACTTCTTTCGAGAGGACCACGTTTCGAGAGGACCACGGACTTCGAGAGGACCCCGTTTCGGAAGGACCCGCGTTCTGCCGCAGATCGTCATCGGCCTTCGCTCGTTCCATCGATTCCGCCGGCTCCACCGGCGTCGAAGAGCGAAGGTCCTCCGATCGACGCCCCCACGTCGAGCTGCGCTCCCGCCTTCGCAGCCGACGTGCCACGAAATGGCGAGGCGCAAGGATCAGTCCAACGGGCTCGAATTGTATTCGTTCCTCGTCGAATTGCACCGACTTTCCATCAAACATGGCGCGGTCGCAAGGCGGATCGGCGCCGACCCGCGTGCACTCGTCGCGGACTCCCGCTCGCCACGAGACCAGCGATCGACGACCTCCTCGAACTGACGCAGGATCATCCCTGTCGACTCGCCGTCTCCGACCCGCTCGTCGGCCTCGAGCCGAACGACCAGCGGCGAGCGACGGCGTCCGAGCCATCCGAGTCGGTCGAGACCCAGCCAGCGCAGCGCGATCTCCTGGCCCCATGGGGCGAAGCCGATTCGCCGTTGGGCGACCCGGACGCGACGATCGGCGTACGCGATCGACCAGTGCTGCCAGGCCCGATCGTCGCCGCCGAAGGCCGCGTTGACCGAGTCGGGCACGCGCGTGATCGAGCGCCAGCCGGACCGGGGGATCGCCGTCTTCGGCGACCAGCCGCTGCGATCGGGTCGCGAGACGTCTTCGTGCCCGATGAAGACGCGAACGGCCGGGACGCCCGGCGCATCGCGCTCGTAGGCACGGTAGATCTGATGTCCGAACGCGACGGTGCCGAGGAACGCCGCATCGGCATGCAACGAGCGGGCCGATCGATCGGCGATGGTCTCGGGCAGGGTCTCGATGTTGATCGCGGGCGCGACGAGGGGCCATTGGCCCTGCGGCAGGGTCTCGACCAGGACAGCCTCGAGGATCAATGCGAGCAGCACGACCCCGCGCAAACCCGACCCGCACAAGCCTCGACCGGATGCGGCGGAGGGCGGCGGGGCTCCGCCCGCCGCGCGCAGCGGTTCCGTCCCGGACCTAGGCCCTGTCGCGACGGGCGCCGACGGGACGGCCGGACCGACGCGGGTCAGCAGGAGCGAGGCCGTCAGCTCGACGAGCGCGAGCGCGACGACGCCCCCCACCATCGCGAGGAGCCCGTACGCCGTATGCGTCACGGACTCCGCTGGAATGCGTCCGAGCACCAGCGCGAGGACGCGCAACCCGTTGACCCCGATCGCGACCGGTCCGGCCATCAGCACGAGCGCGGCCTTGGCGCCGGGGCGCCTCAGGACCAGATCCGCGTAGAGGACCCCGGCGAGCATCAGGCTCACGATCGTCTTGAACCCGCTGCAGCCCTCGACCACCTGGAACGCGGCCCCGCCATCGAGGATCAGGTCGCCCCGCACCTCGTGGGCCCGGCCGAGCAGCGTGAGCAGGGACGACGTCAGGGAGACGGTCCAGAGCTGCAGTCGGAAGACGATCGGGTGGAGCAGCGCCGGCGGTAGCGGCGTCGCGAGCCCGAGCGCGGCGAGCGGCCAGGCGAGCGTGCGCAGGAGCGGCCCTCCCCCGACCGCCAGCGCCGTTCCGACGAGCGTCGCGAGCAGCGCGGGCAGCACGAGATGGTCGTAGCCGAGCTGGCGCGACCAGAGCAGGAGGCCGATACCGAAGGCCAGCGGTCCGAGACCGATCATCCGGCCCTGCCCCGCGCGGAGGGCCCGCGCGACCGCGGCTCGACGGCGCAGGACCAGCCAGGCCGCGACGCCGAGCGCGAGCAACGGCGACGCCATCGACGGCGCATAGAGCGCGCGATCGAGGGCCGATGGGGCGGCGCCGGGCCACGCCTCGTCGAAGCCGGATCGGTGGGCCACCGCCAGCGCGACCGCGCCCAGCCCGACCAGCCCCCGTCGCGCGCCCGCGGATCCGATCAAGCCCTCACCTCGACCCGTCCCTCCTCGCGGCCCCCGCCGGCCCGCCGATCAGATCCTGCGCGTACCGGCCTGCGGACTCACGACGCGCTCCGTGATCCGAAACCACTGGGCGGGCGTCAAGGCGGGATTGATGCCGATGAAGATGTCGAACTGGGTATACACCGGTCGCTCGAAGCGCAGCTTCGGCTTGGGCCCGTGTTTCGACGCGTCGTACCCGACGCTGTCGGGGGGCGCAGAGAGCGGCAGGATCGACGGGTGGTCCGAGTCGAGGATCGGCTTCTGGGCGAGGATCGTGGGCGCCGGCCAGCCGAACTCGCGACAGAGGGACTCGAAGTCCCGCAGTCGCATCATGTTGCGGTGGCCGTGCCAATCCGTCCAATCGAGCTTGAGTCCGAGCGAGCGCAGATACGCGATGTCCTCGAAACTCGGATGTCGGATGAAGAGGAAGTCGCGCGCTACCCGCGCGAGCCGCTCGAGGATGACGCGGGTCGTCTCGAGATCGGGCAGGTGTTCGAGGAAATCCAGGAGCGAGACGAAGAGCACGCTCTTCGCGGGCAGCTCGATCTTTCCGAGGTCCGCCTCGTAGGCCTCATGACCGGCCGCCCGGGCCGAGGCGACCTTGGCCGGCGAGCGGTCGAAGCCGACGCCCCGCCCCTGCCCGAAGGTCCGCGCGCAGTAGTCGAGGGAGCCGCCGCTGCTGCAGCCGGCGTCCACGAACGCGAATGCCCCCGACCGCAGTCGCTCCACGGCCTGGGCGAGCGCCGCCGTTGCGTCTTCGTCCGCCGCCATGACCTAGCTCCCGCTCCCGTCGGGCTTCATCGCGCTCGCGGCCGTCGTTGCGGGCGCCCCGGTCCCCGCGTCCATCGTCGCCCTCTCGCCTGCCGCCTTGGCATGCTTCCCCTGCGTCGCTCGCGCGTCCGTCGCGAGATCGCGCTGACGCCGCGCCAGGGCCCGGAACCGTTGCGCGTTGCGCTGGGCGGCCGCGCGATGGGTCGCCGCCTCGCGCGCCTGGTCGAGCAGGATGCCGATCGAGATCCGCTCTCGCCGCCACCGGTCGCCGAGCAACGCCTCGAGCTCGACCCGGCCCGCCCTTCGGCGACCGGGCAGAGCATCCGCGGGATGCTCGAGCGCGGCGATCAGCCCCTGCCAATGGGCCGCATTCGGATCGCGCCGACCGGCCGGTTCGGACGACACGGCCGATCCCCCCCCGTCGAACGCGCGCCGCGACGCGGGCGATGCGACCCGGCCCGACGCCGGTGCGAGGATCGCCTCGACGCAATCCCAGGCCTCCTCCCAGCGCTCGACATGCGCCGAGCGCCGGCCCGCAGCCGTTTCGAAGACGCGCCCGTGGAGCGCGAGGAAGCTTCGCCGCTTGGAGGCGGCGCCGGGGGCCTCCGGTGCGACGAGGATGGCCGGGCGATCGAAGGCACGCGCGGTGACACCGCCGTGGAGCGACGACCCGACGTAGAGCGAAGCGCCGCGCAGGCAGGCGACCAGCTCGACCAGGTCCTCGACCGGCCCGATCGCCGCATGGGGCGTCGTCATGGCGGACGAGATCGCCCGGACCAGCTCGACGTCCCCGTGGCAGGGTCCGAGCGCGAGCAGCACGGGCATGGACCCGCTGCGCAGGCCGAGCGCGTCGAGCCGCGCCGCCACTTCCTCGACCCCCGCCTGCAGGAAGCGGGCGTTGAAGTGGAGCGCGATCGCCCGCTCGGGGACCGCCAGACCGCGCGCGCGGAACACCTCGCGCCAGGCCGCGTCGAGCTCGGCGGGCGACCAGAGCGCGTCGACGTCGATCGCCGTGTCGAGCGCCACGGTCGCCTCGCCCGTGAAACCGGCGCCGCGCAGGAAGCCGAGACTCGTCCCGTCCCGCAACGCGATCCGATCCGCCTGCTCCGCGGCCCACCGGACCAGGACGGCGGTCTCCGACGGAAACGGCCCCGGCACGCCCGGCGCGTTCCAGACGAGCGGCAGCGCCTGCTCACAGGCGAGCAACGTCGAGCGCAGCCAGAGATCCGAGTAGGCGAGCAGGCCGCGATCGCCCGCGGCGCGATAGGCGGCGACGTCGGAGGGCTGGCCGTGGATCGTATGGCCGCCCCCGATCACGATCGCGTCGAAGCGCTGGGCCATCGCGTCGTCGACGGAGATCGTCTCCACGCAGTGCCGCCAGACGGGTCCACCCCCGACCGGCGAGACGTGGACGATCGCATGGCCCCTCCCGGCCAGCCGCCGCTCGAGCACGAGGGGAAAGAGCAGGTCGCCGTAGTTCTCGACGTCGAAGGTGCCGAAATGGGCGATGCGCATCACCGCTCGGACGCCGATCCGCCGCTCACCAGACGCCGAGGGGGCGCGTGCAGTGGACGATCGAGCCCTGGCTCGGCATCTGGCAGCGGCGCAGGAACTCGGCCTCGGGCAGCTCGGAGAAGGCCAGGATGTCGAAACGGCGCTTCAGCAGGGTGATCCAGTCGTCGAGGCCGTAGTTGCGCTTGTGGTGGGGATGGTCGGGATGGTCGATGCGCTGCTTGCGCACGGGGGTATCGATCAGCAGGATGCCGCCGGGCTTGAGCAGCGCGCGGAAGTCGTCGAGCAGCTTCTCGTCGTCCTCGACGACCTCGATCGTCTGGAAGCTCACGATCGCGTCGAAGCTGTCCTCCTTGTAGACGTCGCGCAGGCGCGCGGCGTCGAGGCAGCGCCATTCGATGCGCGAATCGTCGTAGCGCTCCCGCGCCATCGCGATCGCCTCGTCGAAGACGTCGACCGCGTCGACCCGCTCGAAGACCTCGGCGAGCATGCGGCTGCCGTAGCCGACCCCGCAGGCGCAATCGAGGACGCTTCCGCGCTCCGCCCGCGCGCCGAGCACGCGGACCGCCCACTCGTAGCGACCGAGATGGTGGAGGTTCTGCTTGTCGCGGTAGTGGACGGTGCGCTCGAAGCCGGGCATCGGGACGTAGCAGGCCCCGCTCCGCGTGACCGGATCGAAGGACTCGCGACGGAAGGTCTTGAACTCCTCCTCGCCGATCCTTCTGGGACGGCCCAGCAGTCGTCCGAGCTTCTCGCCGACGGATTCGAGCAACGCCGACATCGCCTACCTCCCCGACCCCTGACGCCCTGTCGCCGGGCGCGCGCGGCCCCGGCGGCCGGCGAGCAGGCGGGCCGCGTCTTCATCGTCGTCGACGGCCGTATCCGGACCATGGCGCTCGTCGTCACGGAGGGCGAAGGCCTCGGGCAGACCGTCCGCGAAGCCGAGGCTCGCCGCGAAGAGGCGACTGGTCGTGCGCGCCTCGACGTCGCAGCTGAAACGCTCGACCGTCCGGATCCCCTCGGCGACGAGCCGCGCGCGGAGCGCGGGATCGTCGACCAGTCGCAGGACCGCCGTCACGATCCCGGCCTCGTCCATCGGATCGATCGCGAGCGTGTTCTCGCCGTCCCGGATGTACTCGGCGATGCCGCCGAACCGCGTCAACACCGTCGCGGCGCCGCAGGCCATGCCCTCGAGCCCGATCCGACCCAGCGCTTGATAGTCGGAGAGGTCCAGCACGATCGCCGCCGTGTTGTAGACCGCGCGGAGGCGCTCGTTGGGGACCTCGCCGAGGTCGACGTGGTCGAAGGGCAGCTGGTACTCGGCGAGGTTCGGACAGCCGAAGAGCGCGATCTCGACCTCGGGCCGCGCGGACTTGACCTTGGCGAGGGTGCGGATCGTCCGCTCGAAGCCGCGCCGGGGGGTCCGCGGACGGGCCATCGCGAGGATCCGCAGGGGCCGGCCCGCCGGATCGACGTGGCAGTAGAAGGAGTCCTGGTCGAAGCCGACGGGGACGATGTGGGCGTCGTGGCCGGATTCGCGCAGCTGGTCGCGCAACCAGTGGGTCTTGACGATCCGGTTCGGAATCGTCTCCCAGCTGTCGACGACGCGCTGGCGGCCGGTCCCGTCGAGCTCGTGGAAGAAGTTCCGCTCGTCGTCCTGGATGAAGTACCAGGGTACCGCGCCCGGCATCCGCCTCACGATCCGGGCGACCGTCTCTGCCGTCGACCAGAGCGAGGCGACCACGACGTCGCTCTCCGGGAAGTGCTCGACCAGCGCATCGCGCGTCGGGAAGACGTAGGGGTGGTGGTAGAGCATGTAGGCGTCGAGGCGGGATTGGTCGTGGTCGTGATGGGTCGCGATCTTGGCGTCCCAGCCCAGCAGCTGCAGCCGGTTGACGAGCTGGACGATCGAGAGCACGCCGCCCGCGATCGCGAACTTCTCGAGCACGTACGTCACGCGCGGCCGGCGCCTCGACTGGAGGCCCTTCGGCATCGGATGGCGGGAGTTGCGCGAGCGCACGAGCCCGCGCTCGCGGACCAGGACGGGGATCTGCGCCGCGCCGCCGTGATCGCGCACGTAGCGCGACGCCTCGGTGACCGCGTGGCCGGGACCGCCGCGCTTCATCCGATCGACGAAGGCCGAGAGCACCGGCGGCGCGGCCGGCGACTCCATGCGGACGTAGGCATGCCGCAGCGGAGCGAGCGCGTCCGCGCGCTTGTACTGCGCCATCGCGGCGGAGTACTCGGGGCCGTAGCGCGACATGAACGTCTGGTAGTTGCCCTCGCGGAACGTCTCGTCCTTGAACGTCTTGAAGGAGACGCGACCGCGGTGGTAGACGAAGACGTCCTCGGCGCCGGTCACCTTCCAGCCCCGCCGGCGCGCGCGCATGCACCAATCGGACTCCTCGCCGTAGCCGCGGCCGTAGATCTCGTCATAGAGGCCGACGTCGTCGAGGGTCGCGCGTCGGATCAGGAGGCAGAACCCGCCGACCGTGACCGCGTCGTAGCAGGTGCGCCGCATGCGTCGGCCGAGATCGGCCGAGTACTGGAAGACGTTCCAGCCCATCGGGACGTCCAGCGAGTGGAAGGAGCACTGGTTGCTCATCGGCATGACGCAGCCGATGCGCGGCTCGGAGAGGAGCGCGTTCACCAGCCGGACCAGCCAGGCGGGCGTGACGAGCGTGTCGCTGTTGAGCAGCGCGACGAGGTCGCCCTTCGTCTCGCGGAAGCCGCGGTTCGCGTTCTGCACGAATCCGAGCGCCGTCTCGTTGCGCAGGACCTCGACCGGAAGACGCCGGGGCCCCCCGGCCCAGCGCTCGATCCGCTCCTTCACGAAGTCGTCGGAGCCGTCGTCGAGGATCACGATCCGCGCGTTGGGATAGGTCGTGAAGGCCTCGACCGATTCGAGACAGGGCCGCAGCACGTGCCACTCGTTGTGGACGGGGATCACGATGTCGACGGACGGCGCCGTCCGCGCGTCGGGGACCGCGACGGGCAGCGTCTCCTCGACGTTGACCCGCATGCGGATCATCGGCGGCTGGTCTTCGAAGCGCGCTCCGCTTCCGCCCACGGCGCTAGCTCCCTTCCCCGAATCGCGCGAAGGTCGAGCCCCCGGCAGCCCGCGTCGCCGATCGCACGGCCGGCGCGCCCGCGCCCGCGGACCCGCGCGAGGCGCGCAGCGCCTCCGTCGGAGCGACCGGGGCCGGCCGCAGCAGGGCGCTGGTCGCCTCCACCGGCCCGCCCGCGGCCTTCGCCCGCAGCAGGGCGCGCTTGCGCAACGCTCGGCGCGCGAGTCGGAGCGCATCGAGATAGCCGCGCAGGAGCGCGCGGTCGACCGCGAGCGCGAAGCCGAGGCGCGCGAGCTCGACGGGCAGGACGAAGGGCAGATCGCGCACCAGCGCGGACACGCGCTCGTTCTTGAGGAGCTCGAGGTAGCGGTTCTTGAAGGAATGCCGCCGGATCCCGTCTGCGACCCGCCGGCGCGCCGACCGGCGCCAGCCGCGCACGTGGATCGCGCGGGCCGCCGGGACGTAGAGACTGCGCCAGCCGAGCTGCCGGGCGCGCCAGGCGAGGTCGGTGTCCTCGTGGTAGGTGAAGAAGTCCTCGTCGAAGAGCTCGCCCTCGATCGCGAGGTCCTCGAGCGCCGCCCGGCGCAGGAGGAGCGCCGCACCGGAGACGGCGAAGACCGTCTCGACGCGGTCGAAACGACCGTCGTCGGGGGACTCGCTGCCGCGGTCGACATAACGCCGGCTGCGCCGACGCGCGATGCCCGCGCTGTCGATCTCGCGGCCGCCGGGACGCAGCAGCTTGCCGGACGCGAGCGCCACGTCGGGATGCCGCGCCAGCTCGTCGACGGCCGCGGCCGCGAAGGTCGGCTCGAGCTCGACGTCCGGATTCAGGACGAGCACGAACGCGCAATCCGGCGCCGCAGCGAGCACGCTGGAGACGACGCGATTCGCTCCGGCCGAGTAGCCCCCGTTCGGCGCGTGGATCCACTCGACTTCCGGATGGGCGAGCCGGAGCGCTGCGCGGGCGGGATCGGCGGAATCGGGCGGGTCGTGGTCCACGACCACGACATGGACCGGCGGATGGACCTGGGCGTACAGGGAGGCGAGACAGCTCGCGAGCCCCGGGTCGCCTCCGTAGTGGACGATGCCCGCCCCGTACTCCGCCCGTCGCCCCATCGACCGTCCCGACCCCCTCTTCGCGGCTCCGAGCGGAGACGCGGACGCGCAACGATATCCGACGGGGCCATGCCGCCAAAGTCCCGACTGGCCCGGCCACGCCCCCGCCCCGCCGGCCCCGACGTCGTCCGCCGGGGCCGCGACGCGTCCCGCCGTCAGAGCGCCGCGCCGAGGCGATCCTGCTCGCGCTTCGCGTCCTCGAGGTACGCCGCCGTGACCTCGAGCGGCCCCCCGAGCGCGTGGACCCGTCCCCGGTCGAGCCAGAGCACCCGATCGCAGTGGCGCCGCACGATCTCCATGCTGTGGCTGGCGAGCACGATCGACTTGCCGGCCGCGCGGAAGCGATCGAGGATCGAGCCGGCCTTCTCTCGGAACGACGCGTCCCCGACCCGCAGGATCTCGTCGAGGATCACGACCTCGGGATCGACGAGCAGCGCGACGGAGAAGCCGAGGCGCGCGCGCATCCCCGCCGAGTAGGTCCGGACCGGCGCGTCGATGAACGCGCCGAGGTCGCTGAACGCGACGACCTGCTCGAGCTGATCGACGATCCGCGCCTTCGGGATCCCGAGCACCGCGGCGTTGAGCCACACGTTCTCCCGACCCGTGAGATGGCCGTTCCAGCCCGCGCCGAGGGAGAGCAGGCACGAGACGCTGCCCCGCCGCAGGAGCCGGCCCTCGTCGGGAACGAAGATGCCGGCGAGCGCCTGGAGCAGCGTCGTCTTGCCGGCCCCGTTGCGGCCGACGACGCCGAGGACCTCGCCGCGACCGAGGGCCAGGGAGACGCCACGCACCGCCCAGTGGGCGCGGCCCGCGCGCCGATCCGCCGCGTCCCGCCACCGCCGCGGATCGAGCACGTCGACCATCGCCCCCCGCAGCGTCGCGTTGGCTCGTTCATGCCGCACCACGTAGCGAACCCCGATCTCCTCGGCCTCGATCAGCGGCGCATCGCCCACCGCCGCGGAGGCGGAGGCGGGTGCGGAGGCGGGTGCAGGCGAACGCGGATCGGCCGCGAGCGCGGATGCGACCGCGGCGACGGCGGGCGGGGCGGGGTCGGTCGATGAGCGGGCCTGGCCCTCGCGTTGCGACATCGTCCGCCCAGAGTAACGCGTCCGCGTTTCGAGGTCGGAGGCGATCCCATAGACTGCCGCCACGCCATGCCTCGAGTGCCCTCCACCGCCGCGTCCCCGCCGCCTCTCGCCGCCGATCCCGGTGTGATCGACCAGCTGCGCGGCGTGGCGGCCCGGCTCGAGACGATCCGGCTGCTCACCCGCTCCCAGCTCGCCGCCGGCCATCGCGACAAGCTGCTCGGACATGTCTGGAGCCTGCTCGATCCGCTCGCGAGCCTCGCCGTCTACTACCTCGTCTTCGGCATCGGGTTCCGCCAGGCCGCCGGCTCGCCGCGGACCTTCGTCCTCCATCTGTTCATCGGCCTCGTCGTCTGGCGCTTCTTCGCGGAGTCGATCAACCAGGCCACGACCTGTCTCCGCAGCCAACGCGGGCTGATCCTCGCAGCCGCGTTTCCGAAGGCGGTGATCCCGATCGCGATCTGCAGCGCGCGGCTCTACGACCTGCTCTGGGCGCTCGTCGTGGTGATCGCGGCGGCGCTGGTCCTCGGGCAGCCCGTCGGGGCGAGCGCGCTCTGGCTGCCCGGGCTGCTCGTGCTGACCCTCGGCCTCACGCTGGGCATCAGCTTCGTGGTGGCGCGGCTCGGGCTGCTCTACGCCGATACCGTCAACGTCGTCGGAGCGGGACTGCGGCTCTGGGTCCTGCTCTCGCCGATCTTCTACTTCGCGCGCGACGAGCACGGCCGGCCCGGCATCGTGCCACCCGGCCTGCTCGACTACTACATGCTCAATCCGATCGCGGGTCTGCTCGGCGCCTATCGCGATGCGCTGATCTGGAGCGAAGCACCGCGGGCGGGCGACCTCTTCTGGGTCGGGGGCTGTGCCGTCGTCGCGCTGACGTCGGGCTTCGTCTTCTTCGCGCGCGGCGAAGGACACTACGCGAAGCTCGTCTGAGCCGGGAAGCTCCGGCGGGCAGCGCCCCCCTTGCTTGCTCCACGCGGCTCGTTCGGCCGAGCGCGGCGCGCTCGACCGAACGCTCAGCTGAAGTAGCGCCGGTAGTACTCGTCGATCTTGGCTTCGACCGCGCCGCGCATCGGACGCAGCAGGAAGGGCAGGTCGACCTCGATCGACACGGTCGAGTCGTCGTAGGAGACGCAGGCCCGCGCCCCGCGCGCCTCGCAGACCGCCTGGTCCCCCTGCCAGCGCCACGCCCCGCCGAGCCGATCGGCGAGCCGTTGTGCGAGCTGCTCGATCTGGCCCCGCGCGCGCTCGGCCCCGAGGCCATGGGCGCGCGTCATCGTGATGTGAGCCATCGGGGCCTTCCTTCGCGGCGGCACGCCGCCGGGCTTCGAACGCGACTCGACGCGCGCTCCGTGATTCTAGACCTGCGAACGCGACCGCCAAGGCCGGGCGTCGGGCACAGACCGCAGCTTCGCTCCGGCGATCCCCTGATCTCGCCCGAGGCCGCGCGCGGAGATCGCGCCGATCCCCGCGCAGTCCCGGACGCGCTTCAAGTCGACCGCGACCGCGGTCGAAGACGCGTGGGTCATGCGCGCGGGCTTCCGCGCGCGACCCGCGAGAGCGTCGATGTCCCGACTCCCGACTGCCGGCCGCGGCCCGGCCCGCCGCCGCGCGGACCCGGTCGGCCTCCTGCTCTTCACGACGACCCTCGTCCTCGCGTTCGGCCAGCCGGGGCTCGGCACGGCCGCGCCCGGGGCCGTCCTCTTCTCCGACCGCTTCGAGTCGGGCTTCACGCAATGGTCGACGACCAACGCGAACCTCTCCGGCATCAACGCGATGACCGCGTCCTCGACGTCGCGCTCGCTCTACGTCCGGGGCGATCCGGTCGCGACGACCTCGGTCGCGATCGATACCCGCGTTCCGGCAGTGCGCGTCCAGGCCTGGATCCGGCGCGGATCCGACAGCTTCAGCGAGCGCCCCGACTCGGGCGAGGATCTGCGGATCGAGTATCTCGACGCCAACGGCGCCTGGGTCCTGCTCTCGAGCTGGCCGGGATGGGGCACGGCGGGCCAGGTGCTCACCCTCGACGAGACCCTGAGCGGCAGCGCCCTCCATGCGCGCTTCCGACTCCGCATCCGGCTGACGGAGGGAAGCGGTGGCCCGCCCAGCAACGGCGGCATCGGCTACGACTACTGGCACGTCGACGACGTCCTGATCAGCGAGCTCGCCGCCTCGGCCGGGCTCGCCCTCGGACGCTGCGAGGAGTTCGACTCGGGCCTGACCGGCTGGACGGTCGAGCCCGGCTACGGCCGCGCGCGGACCACGTCGCAGGCCGTGAACTCGCCGACGCAGTCGCTCGCGATCCACGGCGGGACCGTCAGCGTCACCTCTCAGGCCGTCGACCTCGGCGGTCTGCAGGACGCGAGCCTGCGCTTCTGGCTGCGCCGGGGGGCCGACAGCTTCAGCGAGGACCCCGACTGGGGCGAGGACCTGTTCGTCGAGTATCTCGACAGCGCGGGGCGCTGGCGTCGGCTCGCGGCCTACCCGGGCGATGGCCGCGCGGGCGAGATCCTCGAGCCGAGCTTCGACCTGGCGGGCAACGCCCGCCATCCCGACTTCCGCGTCCGATTCCGCATGACCGGCCGCGACGGTCCGAGCTTCGACTACTGGCACGTCGACAGCGTCTGCCTCTCGACCCGCTCGGCGATCGCCGAGTGGCGCTTCGAGGAAGGCGGCTGGTCGGGTCGGACCGACGAGGTCGTCGACGACTCGGGCAATGCGCGCCACGCCACCGCCTACGGCGGCGCCACGACGGCCCTGCTCGATCCGGCGCTCGACGGCGATCCCGGCACCTGCCGCCACGCCACGTTCGATGGCATGAAGACCGGCATCGCGCGCCGCTCGCCGACCGGTCTCGATCAGACCGGCGCGCTGACCTACGCGGTCTGGATGCAGCCCCATACGGCGACCGGGACCGGCCACCTCATGGGCACGCTGACCGACTCCACCTCCGCGTCCCGCTCCCAGATGAGCCTTCAGGTCCAGGATGGGGCGCTGATCGGTCGCATCGTGACGCACGCGGGGACCCAGGCGCTCAAGACCGCCCTGCCCGCGCTAAAGACCTGGACCCACGTCGCGCTCGTCTTCGACGGGACGAGCCTCGTCCTCTATCAGGACGCGAAGGTGGTCGCGCGGACCGATTTCGCCGCGACGACGCTCGTGACGGGCGAGCGCGAGTTCGGAATCGGCAACCTGCCGGAACGCTACGACGGATCCTTCACGGGCTACCTCGACGAGGCGCGCGTGTACGCGGCGGCGCTCGACGGGAGTCGGATCGCCGCGGTGATGAAGGAGACCCACGACTGCACGTCGCTCGCGCTCCGCTTCGTGCTCACCCACGACGGCGCGGCCGCCCACTGCCAGCCGACGACCGTCCGCGTTCGCGTCGTCGATCCGTTCGGCAACCCCGTGACGACCTATGGGGGCACGATCGCGCTCGATACCCAGACGGGGACAGGCAGCTGGTCGCTGGTCCGGGGCGACGGCGGGTTCGCGGACGCCGACACGAGCGACGGCCGGGCGCTCTACCGCTTCGCCGCGAACGATCGGGGCGAGGCCGCCTTCGCCCTCGTCTACGCCTCGGGCCCCTCTCCGATCGACGTCGACGTCTTCGATGCCGCCGCGCGGGACGACGACACGGAGGGCCTGCTCGCCTTCGCGCCCTCGAGCTTCGTGTTCACGGCCCACGCCGTGCCGAATCCTCCGCCCGCGCGGCTCGACGATCCGCTGACGACGACGACCGCCGGGACCGCCATTCCGCTCCATCTCACCGCGTTCGGGGGCAGCGCCGGCGGTGTCAGCTGCGGCGTGATCGATGCCTACGACGGCGACAAACGACTTCGCTTCTGGGCCGACGCCGTCGATCCCGCGGCGGCACCGCTCGTTCCGCGCGTCGACGGGCAACCCGTCGCGTCGAGTCGCGCGACGGCGCAGCCGCAGCTCGTCCACTTCAGTCGCGGCCGCGCGACGGTCGCGCTCCAGTACAAGGACTCCGGGCTGCTGGCCGTCGAGACCGTCGATCTCGAGAGCGCGCCCGAGATCCACGGCTCGACGGGCCCCTTCGTGTCGGTGCCCGCGGATCTGCGCGTCGTCGCGGTCACGAACGCCGCCGGCGACGCGAATCCGGGATCCGCGCGCCCCGAGGACCCGCTCTTCGCCCGCGCGGGTGACGAATTCCGTGTCGTCGTCGACGCGGTCGATGCCGAGGGCGATCGCACGCCGAGCTTCGGCCGGGAGGCCGCCCCCGAACGCATCCTGCTGCGCGCGTCGACCCTCGTCGCGCCGGCCGACGGGCGCAACGGCTCGCTCGGCGAGGGCGCGCTCGAGAACGCGACCGACTTTGCCGCGGATCCGTCCGCGCCGGGCCGCTTCGTCGGCAGCCGGTTCGCCTGGGACGAGGTCGGCGCGATCCGGCTCCAGGCCGCCGTCGCGGACGGCGACTTCCTCGGCGCGGGCCCCGTGCTCGGCGGCGAATCCGACGTCGTCGGCCGCTTCGCGCCGCATCATTTCGAGGTCAGCGCCAACGCCCCCCGCTTCGCGACCGGTTGCGCGATCGGCGCCTTCACCTGGCTGGGCCAGCCCTTCGGCTTCGACGCCGGTTTCGAGCCCGAGCTCGTCGTCACGGCCGTCGCGCAGGGCGGCTCGACGACCGTCAACTACGACGGCGACTGGTTCCGGATCGCGCCCGAAACCCTGACGGGTCGCGCCTACCGCGCCGGCGGGATCCCCGTCGACGAGGGCGGGCTGCCCGCGACGAGCGACGATCCCGTGATCGAGAACCGCGGCAGCGGCGTGGCGCGCCTGCGCTTCTCGAGCGGCGAGGGGCTCGCGCTCCCGCGCGACACGCCCATCGCCCCCTTCGATGCGGAGATCGAGCTCGCGATCGACATCGCCGATCTCGACGGCACGGCCCATCCGGCGAACCCCTTCCGGGTCGGCGGAACGGCGGCGGGGACCGGCATCGCCTTCGACGTGTCGAAGCGCTTCCAGCTCGGCCGCCTGCGGCTCGACAACGCCTTCGGCTCGGAACTGACCCCCCTGCCGATGCGCCTGCGGACCCAGCGCTTCGACGGCATCGCCTTCGACGACGACGACACCGACAGCTGCAGCGCGGTCCCCGCATCCGCGCTCGTGCTGACGCCCGCGCCCGCGACGCTTCCCGCCGCGCCCGAGATCGCGCACGTGCCGCTCTTTGCGGGCGATGCCGGGCTGCGGCTCGAGGCCCCCCTGGCGCCCGGCACGGTCGACGTCCGCGTCGATCTCGGCGCGGGCGGCGCCGGCCTGCCATGGCTGCGGGCCGACTGGCCCGAGGACGGCAACCTCGACGGCGTCCCCGACGACGATCCCCGAGGCCGAGCGACCTTCGGCATCTGGGAGGGACGCGACGCGATGATCTTCCAGCGCGAGCTCTATTAGGCGTGCCGGATCGCCCGCCGCTCGGCGGGCATCGCACGCTTCGCGCTCACTGCGCCGGGTCGAGGAACTCCTTGAAGCCGTAACGCTTGTGCGGACCGAGGTGGATCTGCTCGAGCACGCCGACGCCCCGCTCGATGCCCTTCGGACCTTGGATCGTCGCCCGTACGACCTGCTGGATGTGTTGGTTCGAGAGGTCGAGCTCGCTCGCCTCGTCGACCTTCCAGGACTCGCCCGCCATCGCGAGCTCCCCCTTCCACTTTCCGTGACCCCACTCGGGATGCGAGTAGCCGATGCCCTTCATGCGGTAGAGCAGGAGCGGCTCGAGGTCGATCGCCGTGCGCGTGCCGTCGAGCTGGACGAGCGTGATCACGGCGTGGCGCGCGCGCCGCGTGCCGGGGACGAACTCGAGCCGGTGCTCGACGGCGGCGAGGGGCTCCATGTTCGGATCCTCGACGCCCGGCAGATCGTCGGGACGGGCGTAGGCCGGCATGATCATGCCGTCCCAGTGCCACTGGATGCCGTGCTCGTTCTCGAAGATGCCGGCATGCGTACAGCGCGTGTCGAAGTGCAGCGGGGCCCAGAGGAAGAAGACCTGCGGCATCCGCGTCGGCGGCGCGCCGGGCGGGGCCGGATCGCCGACGGGGCGGACGCCCCAGGAGCGGTCCTTCGTTCCGTAGACCCGGGCCGGATCGACCTCGACCGAGCCGCCGGGGTAGCGGATCGTGCCCTGCCAGCGGCCGAACTGGTTGAAGCGGGTCGCCTCCATGTGGGAGAAGGAGCCGGCGGGGTTGCGGACGGAGCGCTGGTGCCCCTCGGCGAAGCTCGCCGTCCGCGGGATCCAGAGCAGATCGGCGGAGATGCCCGTCTCGTTGTCGTCGAGCACGACGCGCAGCGACTTCATCGGCTCGAGGATCCGGATCTCGAAGGGGCCGACGCGGACCTCGCTGCGTTCGGCCGGGGCGCGACGCGAGGCGTGGAAGGCGTACTGCACGCCACGGTGGACGATCGAGAGCCCGCAGTCGAGGATCCCGAGGTTCGGATACACCGCTGCACCGACTCCGAAGTAGAACTCGCCGTCGTCCTGGTAGCCGTTGAACCAGTAGCGATCGTAGGCGTGGCGGTCGGTGGTCGCGACGATGGCGATCGGCTCGCTCGTCTGGTGGATCGGGTAGTCGTCGAACTTCGTGAGCATCGCGTTCCTCGCCGGATGGATTCGGATGGGGCGGACGGACCGGCCCGCGAGATCGGGCCCGTGACGCACCGCAGACACTTAGCGGATCCTCCGCGCCCGACGTACGGGCCGCGCCAGCGCGCGCTCCGCCTCCCGCGTGGACCGGCCTCGCTGCCGGCACCGTCGTTCGAACGGTATCGCCGGGCCTCCGACGCGGAGCTAGCTTCGCATGCCCATCGTCGGGCCACTGCGCCAGGGAGGATTCTCATGCACGTCATCGCAGCACGTCGGGCAGCCCCGCACGCCGACCCCCACGCGGCCGCGCTCTCGACCCTCATCGCTGTCGCCGCCTTCGCGGCGGCCGTCGGAATCGTCGGCGCTGCGGGTCCCGCCGCCGCCGAGACCGAGGCCGAGGAGAACGCCAACATCGGCGTGGTGAACGCCTTCATCGCGGCCTGGGACGACCCCGACCGGGCCGTGGCGTTCCTCGCCGACGACGCATCGGTCCGGATGGTCGAGGATCAGCCGCCCGTCGTCGGTCGACCGGCGGTGCTCGATGCGTTCAAGCGCTTCATGAAGCCGGGCGTGACGCTGACGGTCGAGACGCTCGAGACGACCGCCCACGGCCCCGTCGTCGTCAATCGCCGCATCGACACGATGAAGACGAAGGGCGAGCCGGATCAGGTGTTCCCGATCTCGGGGGTCTTTGTCGTGAAGGGCGGGAAGATCGTGGAGTGGACGGACTATCTCGATCGCTAGGCGATCGGCCGCAGGCGCCCTCGATCGCCAGGCGATCGGCCGCAGGCGCCCTCGATCGCCAGGCGATCGGCCGCAGGCGCCCTCGATCGCCGGGCGATGGACTGCTTCAGCGGATGCGCTGGCCGGGCTTCGCGCCGGCATCCGGCGAGAGGATGAAGAGCTCGCCTCCGCCCGGGCCCGCCGCGAGCACCATGCCCTCGCTCGTCCCGAACTTCATCTTGCGCGGCGCGAGATTCGCGACGACGACCGTCATCCGGCCGACCAGCGTCGCGGGATCGTAGGCCTGCTTGATGCCGGCGAAGATCGTCCGCCGCTCGCCGCCGCCGAGCGAGACCTCCAGCTCGAGGAGTTTGTCTGCCTTGGGAACCGCCCTCGCCGCCTCGATCCGGGCGACGCGCAGGTCGACGCGACCGAAGTCGTCGATCGAACACGCGGCCGCGAGCGGCTCGCCAGCGAAGGCAGGGCCCGTCTCCTCGGCGGCGGCGTGCGGGCGGGGGACGCCCGCGGCCACCGCCTCTCCGCCGCTGCCCCCGCTCGCCGGCTCGCCCAGCGCACGCGCCGCCGCGCGAAGCGCCTCGATCTTCGCCGGATCCACGCGCTCCATCAGCGGCTCGAACTCCGCGACCCGCGTGTCGACGACGGGCGTCGCGGCATCCGCCCAGCGAACCTCCCCCGCGAGCGAGAGCAGCCGAGTCGACTCTTCCACGAAGCGCGGAATCACGGGAGCGAGATAGATCGTCAGCTGCCGGAAGAGATTCAGCGCGACCGCGCAGACCTCGAGCAGCTCCGACTGCCTCGCCGCGTCCTTCTTGAGCGTCCACGGCGCCTGCGCCTCGACGAACTCGTTCGCCCGATCGGCGAGGCCCATCACGAGCCGCATCGCCCGTGCCGTGTCGAGCGATTCGTAGGCTTCGGCGATCTCGTCCCCCGCCGCGGCCGCGGCCGCGAACAGACCGCCGTCCCGTGCCGTTGGATAGGCCTCGGGCAGCGTCTGCCCCCGAACGAAGCGCGCCGTGCGGCTCGCCAGGTTCACGACCTTCCCGACGAGATCGGCGTTCACCTTGGCCGTGAACTCTTCGAAGTCGAGGTTGATGTCGTCGACGCGCGACGAGAGCTTCGAGGCGAAGTAGTAGCGGAGGTATTCGGGGGAGAGGTGATCGAGGTAGGTGCGGGCCAGAATGGCCGTACCGGTCCGCTTCGAGAGCTTCTCCCCGCCCACGGTCAGGAAGCCGTGGACGTGGACGGCGGTCGGCAGCTGGTAGCCCGCCGTCTTCAACATCGCGGGCCAGAAGAGCGTGTGGAAGTAGGCGATGTCCTTGCCGATGAAGTGGTGGATCTCGCAGTCGGGATCGTTCCACCATCGTTCGAGGGGCTCGCCGTTCGCGTCGCACCACTCCTTCGTCGCCGCGATGTAGCCCACCGGCGCGTCGAGCCAGACGTAGAAATAGTTGCCCGGCGCGTCGGGGATCTCGAATCCGAAGTAGGGCGCCGGCCGCGACACGTCCCAATCGCGCAAGGGGGCGGAGAGAAAGGTGCCCTTCAGCCAGTTCGCGGTCTCGGGCGGCATCCGACCCGGCGCCTGGGTCCAGGTCTCGAGGAAGGCGTGGAAGGGCTCGAGCGCGACGAAGAGATGGCGGTGGCTGCGCGTCTCGGGGACGGTGCCGGTGATCGCGCTCTTGGGGTCGATCAGATCGCCGGGTTCGTAGGTGGCGCCGCAGGACGCGCAGTTGTCGCCGTACTGGTCGGGCGCCTGGCAACGCGGGCAGCCGCCGATGACGAAGCGATCGGCCAGGAAGATGCCGGCCTGCGCGTCGAAGAACTGGGTCACGTCGCGCTCGACGATGCAACCCGCGTCGCGCAGCTTCTGCCAGATCGCACCGACCAGCGCCTCGTTCGCGGGCGAGTGGGTGTTGCTGAAGCGATCGTGCACGACGCCGAAGCCGGCGAGATCGGCCTCGTGGGCGCGCTGCATCTCGGCGAGCAGGGCCTCGGGCGCCCGCCCTTCCTTCTGCGCGCGGAGCATCGTGGCGGTGCCGTGGGTGTCGTCGCCGCAGAAGTAGCGGACCTCGTGCCCGCGCAGCAGCTGAAACCGGCGCCAGACGTCGGTCTGGATCGCCTCGACGAGGTAGCCGAGATGCAGATCCGAGTTGACGTAAGGCAGGGCACTCGTCACCAGGATCCGTCGCCGCGACATCGAACTGCTCTCCTCCGACCTTCTACCCATCGTTCCGTCGTCTTCTTCATCCGGGCTTCGCGTTCATCCGGGCTTCGCGTTCATCCGGGCTTCGCGTTCATCCGGGCTTCGCGCCCGATCGGGCCGCGCGCGCCGACGCGACGACCGAACCGCCGATCCACATGCGGCCGGCGCAGGCGCCGCCGCGGAGCGCGCGAGAATAGTCGATCGGGCCGCCGTCACCGCGCCGACGAGCATCGCGCCCGCCCGATCGCCCCCCACGCGACGCACGCCTGCCATCGGCGCGTTGGATTGCCCCCTCCAGATCCGGATGGGCATTCCGGATTCGTCGCGCCGGGAATCGCGGGCGCTCTCTGGATTCCCCCTCCCGGGCAGATAGAATGGGGCGCGTTTTGCATCGCCTTCGGGGACTGCGGAGACGGGCCGAACATCGGGGCGGCGAAGAGGCCGCGCGGATGCCGCGCTCGAGTCCGGATACGACCCTCGCACGGGAACGCGAGGGGACGAAAGAGAAAGGAATCCGCCCATGGAAATCTTGACCGGAAACGGCATCGAAGTGCTGCTGCGCTGGCTCCACGTGCTGGCGGGCGTGACCTGGATCGGCGTCCTCTACTACTTCAACTTCATCCAGACGCCCTTCTTCGGCAGCGAGCTCGGCGGTACGGCGAAGAGCGCCATGACCCGGGGCCTCGTGCCCAACGCCCTCTGGTGGTTCCGGTGGGGCGCGATGTTCACCTTCCTCTCGGGCTGGACGATCGTCCTCTACCGCTGGCAGCACCTCGGCATCCCGCTGACCGATGGCTACATGACGAAGATCCTGACCGGTGGCCTGATGGGCACGATCATGTGGTTCAACGTCTGGTTCGTCATCTGGCCGGCGCAGCAGGTCGTGATCGCGAGCGCGACCCAGGTCGCCGGCGGCGGTCAGCCGATTCCCGAGGCCGCGGCCCGCGGCGGCAAGGCCGGCATGGCGTCGCGCACCAACACGCTGCTCTCGATCCCGATGCTCTTCTTCATGGTCTCCGCCGCGAACCTGCCGGGCTTCCTCGCCGGCACGAATGACATGGTCTACTGGATCATCGCCCTGTTGATCCTCGCGGCCGTCGAGATCAACGGCCTGATCGGCCCCGGCGCGGCGACGCAGAAGCCGCTCACGACCGTGTCGGGCACGATCCACATGGGTCTCGCGATCTGGCTGCTCTACTTCGTGGTCGGATCCGCCGTCAACAGCTGATCGCAGCGAAACCCGGAGCGCGCTCGCGCGGGCGATCTCGCGCGCGCCCGGTCCGGACGCCGAAGACGCCCGCCGGTGGCACCACCACCGGCGGGCGTCTTCGTCTCCGGCCACGCCTCGCGGCGTCGCCCCCTCAAGCCCCGTCGCTAAGACTTCAGCGATCCCAGGTAGGCCGCGAGCTCCGGCAACCGATCCTTGAGGTGCGGCATGGGAACCATCACCCGCGTCGCCCGCTTCGGCGTATAGCCCTGCGGATACTCGGCCCGCATCACGCGCGCCTCAATCAGGTCGAGCGACGACCCGGCGACGGCGGGACCGAGCGCTCCGTCCTGTCGCGGATCCATCGCGTGACACGCGATGCAGTTGGCGTTGTAGACGGAGCGGCCGGCCGCGGCGAGTTCCGCCTCGCTTCGCGGCTCCGCCTGCGATGCGGACTCGGCGGACGCCGACGCGGGGGACGAGGCTGCGGCGCTCGGCGTCGACGCATCGCTCGCGGAGGCAGCCTGCGGCGAGGCCGGCCCCGGCGGCGCCCCCTCGTCCGAACAGCCCGCCTCGAGCATCATCCAGACGATCGCCCCTGCCAGGACCCGGGATCGCATGCGCCGCATCGACTTCCAAACCGAATCCGCCCCCGCCCTCGTCGTCGAGCTCGACACGTCCCTTCCTCTCCTTGGTTCCGTCCCCGTTCCGACACTCCAGCGGCCGCCGGCGCAGCGGACGCGCCGCGAGCCGGCCCGCGTCGACGCGCCGCGTCTTCGCCGGCGACGCGACGGGGCCGGAGAATATCCCCGACACGCGCCCATGCCAGCGAAGCGAGGGGATCGGACGGCGTCGAGCCGCACGGCGAGAGCGCGCTCGATTCGGCACCGCGGACGCACGGGCCGTTCGCTCCTCCACTTCTTCTTCGCGGCGATCGCGGTCGCCCTGCCCTCCGCGACCCGCCCGGAGCCCGCCTCGGCGCTCGACCTCGACCGCTATGCGCGGCTGCTCGCGCGCACCACCCGCACGACCGACCGACTCGCCGGTACGGAGGTCGACTACGCCGCGCTCGTCGAATCGCCGGAGCTCGACGCGCTCGTCCGCCAGCTCGAAGCGTCGCGTCCCTCCGGCCTCGACCGCACGGGGCGGATCGCCTTCTGGATCGACGCGTACAACCTCTTGACCCTCGATCTCGTCCGGAAGCATTGGCCGATCGACGGCATCAAGGACATCGGTTCGTTCTTCTTTCCCGTATGGAAGCGCGATCTCGTGACGATCGAGGGCCGATCGCTCTCCCTCGACGCGATCGAGCACGGCATCCTGCGCCCCCTCGGTGAGCCGCGGATCCACGCCGCGCTCGTCTGCGCCTCGAAATCCTGTCCTGCGCTTCGGCGAGCGCCCTACCGCCCCGAGTCCCTCGACGAGGCGCTCGACGACGCCATGCGCCGCTTCCTGGCGGATCCGCGCAAGGGACTCGCGATCGATCGCGCCGCGGGCGTGATTCGCGTGTCGAAGATCTTCGACTGGTTCGAGGCGGATTTCGCCGCCGCCGGCGGCGTCCGCGCGATGCTCGCGCGCCATGCCCCCGCGCGCGAAGCCGAATGGCTCCGCGGCCCCGGGCGCGAGGCGACGATCCGATTCTTCGACTACGACTGGTCGCTCAACGGCCTCGAGTGAGGATTCACGGACGGCCGCGCCGCAAGGTGATCCAGCGCGCGAGGAGCCGCTTGACGGTCGGCGTCAGCCGCGAGCGCGCATGGGCGCCGGCCGCCCGTTTGATCGCCTCGCCGCGCGTGGGATAGGGGTAGATCACGCTCGCGAACGCGCCGAGTCCGATGCCCTGCTGGATCGCCAGCGTGAGCTGCGTGATCAGCTCGCCGGCATGTCGGCCGACGATCGTGGCGCCGACGATCCGATCGGTTCCCCGACGAACGTGGACCTTGACGAGTCCCTCTTCCTCTCCCTCGATCACGGCGCGATTGTTCTCGGCGAACGGCACGCGATGGGTATCGATCGCGATGCCCCGCTCTCGGGCCGCCGACTCGGAGAGACCCACGTGGGCGAGCTCGGGGTCGGTGTAGGTGCACCAGGGCATGACCAGGCCGGAGAGCTTCTTCCGCCCCAGCGGTCCGACCGCGAAGAGCGCGTTCTGGACGACGAGCTTCGCGGCCGCATCGGCGGCATGCGTGAACTTCCACGCCATGCAGACGTCACCGACGGCGAAGATCCGGGGATGGGTCGTGCGCAGCGCGTCGTCGACCACGATCCCGTCGCGCGCATCGCACTCGACGCCCACCGTCTCGAGGCCGAGATCCTCGACGTTCGGCCGGCGTCCGGCAGCGACCAGAACGGCGTCGACCGACAACGCTCGCGGCTCCGCCGCGAGCCCCGCCAGATGCAACCGCTTTCCGCCCTCGCAGGCCTCGACGCGCTCGATCGTGCAATCGAGCAGGACTTCGACTCCGTCGCGAGCGAGCGCCCTCCGCACGATCGCCGAGGCCTCGGCATCGTCGTTGGGCAGGATCCGATCCATCTGCTCGAGGAGGTGCACCCGACTTCCGAGCCGAGCGAATGCCTGCGAGAGCTCGCAGCCGATCGGCCCTGCGCCGATCACCGCGAGGCGACGAGGCCGCTCGGTCAGCTCGAAGACCGTCGAATGATCGAGGTAACCTGCCTCCGCGAGTCCGGGAATCGGCGGCGCGAGCGAGCGCGATCCCGTCGCGATGACGGCTCGGCGCCAGGCCAGCGATCGATCGCCGACTCGCAGCCCTCCGTCTCCTTCGAAGCGGGCCGTGCCGAAGTGGACGTCGACGCCGAACTCGGTTGCGTACCGTTCGGCCGAATCCTCGCGGCTGATGCGCGCGCGGATTCCACGCAGGCGCGCCATGACACGCCCGAATTCACCGGCGTCTTCCGGAACGATCCCGACGCCGAGCGCCGCCGCCTCGCGCGCGGCCTGGACCCGCTTCGCGCCGGCGATCAACGCCTTCGACGGCACGCAGCCGACGTTCAGGCAGTCCCCGCCCATGCGATTCCGCTCGACGAGCGCGACCCGCGCGCCCAGGCTCGACGCGATCAACGCCGTGATCAGCCCGCCCGTCCCGGCCCCGATCACCACGAGGTCGTACCGCCCCCGATCGGGCGGGGACGGCCAATCGCTCGGTTGCACGTTGCGCAGCCAGGCCTCGTCGGCGGCGTCGATCGCTTGCGTCTGCTGCGCCTTTCCCATCCGGCTCCTCCCGATGCGATCGCTGCGCGCCGCTGCGCGCACCCGACCGTGCGCCGCTCATGCGGGCGACGTCGCGTCTTCGAGGGCGCGCCGCGCGATGCGGGTGATGCGCCAGGTCACGGCCACCGTCGCGGCGAGGCCCACGGCGAGCAACGCCCACTGCGCAGCGCTGCGTCCCGGGCCGCCTCCGCCGGCCGCGGCGACGACGTCGCCCCCGACCTTGCCGGCATAGACGTAGAGCACCGTCCCGGGCAACATGCCCAGCGAAGCGACGAGGTAGTCGGCGAGACCCACGCGCGTCAGGCCGAGCGCGTAGTTGAGCAGGCTGAACGGAAACACGGGCGAGAGTCGAAGGAGGAAGACGATGCGGCGGCCCTCCGCGCCGATCGCTCGATCGATCCGGGCGAAACGCGCGTCGCCTTCGACACGACGCGCGACCGCCGCACGCGCGGCGTGGCGAGCCAGCAGGAATGCCGCGGTCGAGCCGAGCACGGCGGCGACGAAGACGTAGACCACGCCTTCCGCGACGCCGAAGATCGCCCCCCCGGCGAGCGTCAGGACCGATCCGGGGACGAACGCGACGACCGCCAGCGCGTAGCCCGCGATGAAGACGATCGGCGCGAGCGCGCCGAGCCCCTCGACCCATCGCGTGAAGGCCGGCAGTCCGTCCGCGAGCCGTTGGCCGAAGGCGACGACGAGACCGACCGCGGCGATGCCGATCGCGAGCCGCAGCCAGCGCGCGCCGCCGGTCGGATCGACAGCGGAGCCTCCGGTCGGATCGACAGCGGAGCCTCCGGCCGGACCGACGGCGGAGCCGCCGCGCGTCGCGCCCGCGTCGCCCCCGTCCGCTCGGGCATGCGTCGCCCCGCCCCCTGCGCCCTCGATCGCGTCGGCCGCAGGCGCTCCGCCCGCGGCCCCACCCGATCGACGGCTCCCGTCCCGCTGCCCCCCGGCCACCGCGCCCCCGATCCACGACGAAAGAGCCGTCGCGTGCTCGCCGTCCTTCGCCGCCGCGGGGCAGCGTATCACCGAGTCGCTCGCCGCGGACGTCCTCCGCCAGCGCGACGAGCCGAACGAACTCCGCCCGCTCGCTGCGCTCGTCCGGGCCGAGCGACCCTCGGGCGAGACGTCGAACCCGCTCGTCGCTTCGCTCGCCCTTGAGCTCGCTGTCCTGGAGGAGCATTCCGAAGAGCGCCATCGCCGCCGCGAACCGGGCGCTCTCGCTCGCGTCGGCGACGGGACGCGCCGGCCCCCGAACGCCCTGCTCGACGAGGCGACTGCGACCGCCGCTCGGCGGCTGATGGCGGAGCTTGATCGTCATCCATTCATCGGAATGCCGACCTCGCCTTCCGCCCGGGACGGCGTACGCATCCCGGGGATCGCGCTCGTCCTCGACGTGCTGGTACTTGAGCGGATCGACCGCCGACGACCACGCGACCCCGACCGGAACGAGCTCGCAGAGGGCCATGAGTCGATGACCCGCGCCGACCCCGCCGACATCCTTGCGATCGTCGTTGAAGTCGCGGTCGGCGAGCCTCCGGTTCTCGTACCCGATCGGCCGATCGGCGCGGACCTTCCCGGGATTGAATTCGGCCTGGATCTTCACGTCACGTGCGATGGTCACGAGCGTCGAGCCCGCCTCGTGGACCAGCACCCGCCCCGCCTCCGCCGACGAGTCGCGGTAGGCGTCGTTCCCGTTGCCGTGATCGGCGAGCTCTTCCATGCCGGCATCGTTGAGATGGCCCCCGCCGAAGGCCGGTCGCGACAGGAAGACGCCGCTCTCGCGCTCCGCCTCGGTCAGATCGAGGAGCTGCGAACGATCGGTGATCCCGACGTTGAAGTCCCCGTCCGTCGCGAACACGACTCGATTGATCCCGTCCGGATCGAAGTGGCGGCGCGAGACTTGATCGTCGAGCCGGATCCCCTCGGCGCCTGCCGTCGAGCCGCCGGCCTCCAGGCGGTCGAGGGCCGCCAGAATCCGCTCCCGCCGGTCACCGCGGGTCGGCTCCAGCGAGCCAGGAGGCGCCCGCATGGACGACGATGGCGACCCGATCCCGGACGCGAAGCGTCTCGACGAGTCCCCGCTTGACTCAGGGCAATCGATCGGGCCCCGGCATCGAGCCCGACACGTCGATCAGGAGGACCAGGTTGCGCGGCGGAACCGCGCGAGCCGGCAGCGTGCGACCGGCCTTGGACACGCGGACGAGGTGGTGGGACCGAGCCCAGGCAGCCTCGAAGGGCTCCGCATCGAGCGCGATCGGATCGGACACCGTCGCCTCGCGCACGGACGGTCCGACGCCTAGCGGAGGCAATTGAGCATCTCCTCGATCCGGACGGCGCCCGACGGCGGTCGATTCGGCGGACCGGGAGCGAAGGTCGGCGCGGCATCGAAGCCGACGATGGCCTCCGCCGCCGACGTCTCGAGACTCGCTCCACCGCACGAGCCCGCGTCGATCCTCTCCTCCGTCCCCGCCCAGGGATCGCCGTCCCCGGCTCCCTGCCGAACGGCCTCGGGCGACGCCGACGCGTCGCCCGGCGGATCCGCCCGCTGCCGATCCTGGGTCGCCTGACATGAAACCACCGAGAACGCGACGACCCCGACGGCCGAGCCGATCGCGCCGTCGCGAAGCGATCGGCGACGAGCCGATTCGCATCCCTCCCCGAACGAACGAACGATGGGCGCCATGCGATCCTCCTCGCGTGCGAGGCGCGATCGCGCGGGCGCATCGCGCATCGACGAATCCGATCCCTGATCCGCCTAGAGCCGTAGGCAGAGGACCGGTTCCGTCGAAGCGTCTCGATGTGCACGAGACGTTTCATCTGATGCTGCGCCCGTCGAGGTCGTCCGACGTTCGGGGGCCAGGCGGGATCATCGGCTCAGGATGCCCGACGGAGCCGCGTTGACACCCCCGCGCCGCGCCGGTACGTTGCGCGACCTTCCGTCGGCGGTGGGCGTAGCTCAGTCGGTTAGAGCGCCAGATTGTGGTTCTGGATGTCGCGGGTTCGAATCCCGTCGCCCACCCCACCGGACTCTTCGCTCCCCGACCGCGCGTCGATGCCCGCCCAGGTCGAGGCGCGCCCATCGGGCGCGCGACCCGCGCTCGGGCATCCACCCGATGGATCCGAGCGCCATGGCGGCCGATCCATCGCCCGATGTCTCTCGATCCCGACTGGTTGAACCGCTGGCTGCCGCTCGTCGCGGGCTTCCCTGTCTACGTGCTGGGGGGACTGCGATTCCGCCGCTGGATCGTCGAGGACCGAGCGGGAATCCCGCGCTATTCGCTGCACGTCGAGACGATCTGGCTCTGGCTCCTCTACAGCGGCGCCGTGGCGATCGCGATCGTGCTCCTGAAACAAGCGATGCGCCGTCTCGGCTAGCCGAGACAGCGCATCGTTTTCGTGGAACCGTGCTCGAGTCACGCGCCGTCTTCCGCCGGACGCGCGATCGGGATGGCTAGTGACCGCCGATCGGATCGACCCACAGGAAGCGGGCGGGCTTCACGACGAGCTGCTCGAAGGGCTTGTGGATCTCGTGGGGGCGGGTGATCAGGACGATCGGCGTCGATACCGCCATCAGACCGATCCCGGCCACGAGACTGATGAATCCGACCGGCCGCAGCAGCAGAACGTCGACGACCGGCGAAGCGTTCGCGGCGTCGCTCTGCGCGCGCGTCTGGGCGAACGACGGTGCCGCCGTCATGGTCGAGAGGAGCAACGCCGCCGTCGCGGCCGCCGCGGTTCGGCGAATTCGGTTGGACATCCACGGTCCTCCAGGTGCTAGTGTGGCCGCTATCGGTCGCCCCCCACCGTCGCTGAACCGAAACCTCAGGTGGTTTTCTTCGTGCCCAACTGGATCGTGTTCACTCGCGCCCACTGCGCGATCTACCGCGGCACCCGCGGGCTGATCGGCGGCCGCCTGTTGGGCATCCAGATGCTTCTCCTGACGACGAAGGGCCGGAAGTCCGGACGTGACCGGACCCTTCCCCTCGCCTACGTCGAGTACAAGGGCGACCTGGTGATCGTCGCTTCCAACGGAGGCGCTCCGCAGCCGCCTGCCTGGTGGCTGAACATGCAGGCGGCTCGGACGGTGCGGGTCCAGGTGGGCGGCGAGCGTTTCGAAGCAACCTGGCGAACCGCGCCGAACGACCAGCGAATGGAGTACTGGCGCAAGCTGCAGGCCGCGATTCCCGCCTACCGCATGTACCGGATCCGCACCGATCGGGAGATCCCGATCGTCCTGCTCCGCCGTGCCCAGTCGGGCTGGGAGACGCGGTCGCTGATGTCCGCGGCAGACGATGTCCCGGCGAAGACGCGCGAAGCGACGGGTTCGAACCGATCGCCCGGCGCGGATCCCGGCGCGCCGAAGGGCTGAGGACGGCGCCGCGCGGGATGCCCCGCTGACCGCGGGCTTCCCGGGTCGACCTGCCGACCCTGCGCGCGCGAGCTGCCCGGTCGGGGGCCGCGGCTTCTCCTCGCCCGCGCGCGGTCCGCGCCCGTGCGGCCCGCCTCCTTTTGCGTTCAAGATTTCGTGATGAAAGTCCTCAACCCTTGCATTCGTCGGGTCGCAATACCCCCATGTGAGGGAGGGAACCCCCATGTTCGATCGCCTCTTCGCCCGACGTGCCTTCCGCTGCGTCCCCGATTCGAATCGATTCGATGCCGACCGCGCGCTCCGACTCCACTGCCGTGACCGGCTCCGAGCCGTCGCGGCCGGGCTCATCGCCCTGGCCTCGCTCGGAAGCCCGAGCCGACTTCCCGCCGCGGAGGCTGGGGATCGGGTCGAGCCCGTCCAGAGCCTCGACGAGCAGGTCCAGGAGATCAAATCCGACGTCCTCGCCATCGCAGCGGAGCTCGGCAATCTCGAAGAGAAGCTCCTCTATCCCTCGGATACCCAGCTCGCGCTCTTCGTCTCGCTGGCCCAGGACGATTCCCTCGAGATCGACTCGGCGAGCGTCCGGCTCGACGGCCAGCTCGTCGCGCAGCACGTCTACAGCTGGCAGGAGCTGCAGGCGCTGGCGAAGGGCGGTGTCCAGCGCCTCCACACCGCGAACGTGACCACGGGCCAGCACGAGCTCGAGGTGTCGATCGCCGGACGACGCGGGGGCGACAAGCCCTTCGACCTCGTCGAGCGCCATGCGTTCGAGAAAGCGGTCGGTCCGCAGAAGCTCGGCATCCGTGTCGGGAGCGGCGCGACCGGCGGTGCGACGGTCGCGATCGAGGCCTGGTAGCGCCATGACGACCCGACGCCTGATCCACTGGACGGCCGCCGTCGCGGTCGCCCTCCCGCTGTGCGCGAGCGCCGGCGACGCCGAGCGGCCGCCGATGGATCCCTTCTTCCGCGAGGCGCTCTTCCACGCCTATCAAGGGGACTTCTTCGCGGCGCTCGAGCGTCTCGACGCCGAGCTGGCCCAGCACTATGGCGTCGACGAGCGACCGCTCGATTCGCTCTACCCGTACGTCGAGGACGCCGAGTTCTCGGTCGGCGACTTCGAGCTCGAGTACCGCATGCACCTGCGCGCCGGTCGCGCGATTCGCGCCGTGCTCGAAGGCGACGTGGACGAGAAGGTTCGCAACGACGCCGCCTATCGTCTCGCCCGCCTCTACTTCGAAAAGGGCGACGCCCGCACCGCCCTCGGCGTCCTCGACTCGATGCGCGGCGAGATTCCGAGAAGGATCGTCGACGAGGTCGAGTTCCTGCGCGCCAACGTCCTGCTCGCGCTCGAGCAGCCCGCGGACGCCGTCGCCGTCCTCCGGAAGATCCAGGACTCCGACGTCCTCGAGGGCTTCTCCACCTACAACCTGGGCATTGCCCTGCTCGAGAGCGGACATCCCCTGGAGGCCGCACGTGAGCTCGACCGGGCGGGACGCATCGCCGTCGACGACCGTGACGCGCGCGCGATTCGAGACAAGGCCAACCTGGTGCTGGGCACGCTCCTGTTCGAGGCGAAGCAGGTCGATCGCGCCCGCTCGACGCTCGAGCGCGTCCGACTCGAGGGTCCTTTCTCGAACCAGGCGCTCCTGCGGGCGGGCTGGGCCGAGGCGGACATCGACGAGTTCGAACGCGCGGTCGTGCCCTGGACCGTCCTGGCGAAGCGGGACGCGACGGACCCCGCCGTTCAGGAGGCGAAGCTCGCCCTCCCGTACGCCTACAGCCGTCTCGCCGTCCACGGCCGTGCCGCCGTCCTGTACCAGGAGGCCGTGCAGAGCTTCGGGGCGGAGATCCGGAAGCTCGACGCGTCGATCGCGAGCATCGAGCAGGGCCACTTCCTCGCGGCCCTCGAGCGCGAGGAGATCAAGCAGGATCGCGACTGGGTCATTCGGCTCCGCCGTCTGCCCGACGCACCCGAGACCTTCTATCTCGCATCGCTGATCGCCTCCAACGACTTCCAGACCGCGCTCCAGAACTACCTGGACCTGACCGACCTGCGCCGCACGCTCGAGCGCTCCCTGACGAGTCTCGACGCCTTCGACGACCTGATCGGAAAGCGAGCTGCCTACTACGAGCCCCGCCTCCCCGAGCTCGACCGGGACTTCCGACGACTCGACGCCCGCATGCGCCTCCGGCTGACCCAGCGCGATCATCTCGCGAAGCGACTCGAGCGCATCCTGCGCGACCCGTCGCCGGAGCTCCTCGCCACCGCCGCGGAGCACGCGGATCGCGCGCGGCTCGACCGACTCCATGCGGCCCTCGCATCCCGCGCGAACGAGCCGGGCGTCGCCTCCCTCCTCGCTCGCATCGAGCGGCTCCAGGGGCTCCTCGTCTGGCGCCTCGAGACCGAGTACCACGAGCGCCTGACGGCGGTGAACGACCATCTCCAGGCACTCCAGGCCGACGTCGCGGCACTCGAGACCCGCTACGCCGATTACGTCCGCGTCCGTCAGGCCGCGACCCATAGCTATGTCGGCTACACCGATCGGATCGCCGATCTCCGCACCCGCTCGGAGCGAGCGCTCGGCATCATCGACGACCTCAAGCGTCGGCAGGGCGCGCGCCTCGAGGAGGTCGCGACCGGCGTCCTCCAGGCCCGTCGCGAACAGCTCGCGGCCTATCAGAACCAGGCGCGCTTCGCCTTCGCGGACAGCTACGACCGCGCGGCCAAGAACCAGGCGAAATGAGGACGCGCGCCATGTCGTCTCGAAACGCATCGACGTCTCGCGCCGCCCTCCGGGTCCTGCTGCTCGGGCAGATCGTCGCGGTCGCCTGCAGCGGGAATCCCGATCGCCAGACCCTGGCCGGCCTGCGCGCCGTCCCGCCCGATCTCCGCGAGGTCACGGTCGAGAACGGCCTCGACCAGGCGATGGAGGGCTACCGACAATTCCTCGAGGAGGCGCCGACTTCCACGCTGACGCCCGAGGCCATGCGTCGACTCGCCGACCTAAAGCTCGAGAAGGAGTACGGCCTGACCGAGGCCCTTCCGCGTGCCGCGGCCTCGGCGCGAACCGGGACGCCTCCGGACGGCCCCGCCGCCGCCCCGACGCCCGCGCTCCCGCTGGCGCCCCCGGCCCAGCGCGTCCCGGCCGTTCCCTCCGCGCCGCCCCCCGATCGCGCGACGCTGCCGATCGCGGCCGCGAACGCCGTGGAGCCCGCAGCGAGCGGCGAGTCCCTCGGCGACTTCGAGGCCCGCGCGACCGACACGCGCGCCCCCGACGCCGCGGGCGATCGCCCCGCGCTCGTACTCCCCGGCGGACGCGATGCGGCCCCCACCGGCCCCCTCGAAGCGCTCGCCCTCTACGACCGGATCCTCACGACCTACCCCGACTACGCCCACAACGACCAGGTGCTCTACCAGAAGGCCCGGGCCCTCGACGAGCTCGGACGCGTCGACGAGGCGATCGAGGTCTCCGCCCTGCTGGTCGCGCGCTACCCGGGATCACGGCATCTCGACGAGATCCAGTTCCGCCGAGGCGAATACTTCTTCACCCGCAAGAAGTGGATCGAGGCCGAAGGCGCCTATGCCGCGATCGCCTCGATGGGCGCGCGGTCCGACTACTACGAGCTCGCGCTCTACAAGCTCGGCTGGACCTTCTACAAGCAGCTCCTCCTGCCCGAGGCGCTCGATGCGTACGTGAAGCTGCTCGACCACAAGGTCGCGAACGAGTACGACTTCGATCAGACGGCCGACGAGGCCAGCGCCCAACGCATCGCGGACAGCCATCGCGTCATGAGCCTCTGCTTCTCGGACCTCGGCGGCGCCGAGGCCGTCACGTCGTACTTCGTCTCCAGCGGGCCCCGAGTCTACGAGAACCGCGTCTACCGCAACCTCGCCGAGTTCTACTTCGAGAAGCTCCGCTACCAGGACGCCGCCGATACCTACGAGGCGTTCGTCGCCCGGTATCCCCTCCATGCCGACGCGCCCCACTACGGAATGCGCATCGTGGAGATCTACCAGGCCGGCGACTTCCCGAAGCTGGTCCTCGAGGCCAAGAAGGACTTCGCCTCGCGCTACGCGCTCGACTCCGACTACTGGCACCACTTCGAACCCGGTGCTTCGCCGGAGGTCATCGCGTACCTCAAGCGCAACCTCGAAGACCTCGCGAACCACTACCACGCGCTCTATCAGGACACGGAGGCACCAGAGGAACGCACGGCGGCGTTCGCGGAGAGCGCTGCCTGGTACCGTCGCTACCTTGCCTCGTTCCCCGACGCGCCCGAGACGCCCGGCATCCACTACCGCCTGGCCGACCTGCTCCTCGAGAACGAGTCCTTCGCGGCCGCGGCGAAGGAATACGAGCACATCGCCTACGTGTACCCCGCCCACGAGCGATCCGCCGCGGCCGGATACGCCGCCATCTTCGCCCACCGCAAGGCCGAGGAGCAGGCCCCCGAGTCGGAGCGCGAGCCGATCCGCCGAGAGGCCGTCGCCAGCACGATCCGCTTCGTCGACCGCTTCCCGGACCACGAGCACGCCGCGAAGGTCCTCGGCGTCGCGGTCCGAGACCTGTTCGAGATGAAGTCCCATGCCCAGGCGATCGAGCTGGGTACGCGCCTGACCTCCTCGTATCCCACGGCCGATCCCGAGATCCGCGAATCCGCCTGGCTCGTGGTCGGCCACGCGTCCTTCGAGATCGCCGACTTCGCCTCGGCGGAGCGGGCCTACGGCGAGGTCCTCGCCCTGATGCCCTCGGACGACGAGAGTCGAGACGCCGTCGTGAACAACCTCGCCGCGTCGATCTACAAGCAGGGCGAGCGGGCCAACGAGGCCGGCGACTACCGCGCGGCGGCCGACCACTTCCTCCGCGTGGCGAAGTCCGCCCCGGGCTCGGACATCCGACCGATCGCCGAGTACGACGCCGGTACGGCGCTGCTCCGCCTCGAGGACTGGTCGGGCGCACTCGCGGTGCTCGAGGCCTTCCGCGAGAGCCATCCGGACCACTCGCTCCACCAGGAGGCCACGCAGCAGATCGCCTTCGTCCATCGCAAGACGGGCCATGCCGCACGCGCCGCCGAGGAATACGAGCGCGTCGCGCGGGAAGCCGATACGGCCGAGCTGCGCGCGGAGTCCCTGCTGGTCGCCGGCGAGCTGTACCAGGAGGCGACGCTTCCCGAACGCGCGCTCGCCGCGTACCGCCGATACGTGAGCGAGTTCACGGAGCCGATCGAAACGGCGGTCGTAACGCGCTTCAAGATGGCCGAGCTCTATGCGACCACGGGGGATCGGGACGCGCGTCACGAAGAGCTCAGACGCATCGTGTCCCTCGACCGCTCGGCCGGCGACGCGCGGACCGACGCGATGCGCGGCGTCGCAGCGCGCTCCGCCCTTCTCCTCTGTGAAGACCAGTATTCGGACTTCGCCGCGGTCGCACTTCGCCAGCCCTTCGAGCGGAGCCTGCAGGACAAACAGCGACGCATGAACGGACTGCTCGGCGATCTCGGCTCGCTCCTCGACTACCAGGTCGGCGAGATCACGGCGGCCGCGACGTACTACATGGCCGAGGTCTACGCCGACTTCAGCCGTTCCCTGCTCGACTCCGAACGGCCCAGCGACCTCTCGACCGCCGAGCGGGACGAGTACGAGGGCATGCTCGAGGAAGAGGCCTTCCCCTTCGAGGAGAAGTCGATCCGGGTCCACGAAAAGAACCTCGAGCTCATGGCCTCGGGCATCTACAACCCGTGGATCGGGAAGAGCCTCGGTCGCCTCGCCGACCTGATGCCCGGCCGCTACGCGAAGCCCGAGGAGTCCACCGGTCCGCTCGCCTCGCTCGAGGTCTACAGCTATCGCGCCCCGGCCGCGCAACCGACCGCGAACGTCGACACGGACGCGGACGCGGACGCGCAGGCAGCCGAACGGGCCGTCGAGGCGACCGCCGAGACGATCGACTCCGCCGGAATCGCCGAGCCTCCCGAACTGTCCGCCCTGACCCAAGCGACGCGATCGACCGATCCGACCGGAGCGGTCCTTCCGACCCGGACGACCACGCCCGCCGAAGGGGCGATCGAACAATCGACGCCCTCTGCCGAGACAGTGGAGCCCGCGGCGCCGGATCCCGCGCCCGCACCGCCGGCGTCCATGCAGGAGGTCTCCGATGAGCCGGGGAACTGAACGCAAGCGAACGCATGCTCCCCTTTCCGCCGCCCTCGCGCTCGCCCTCGCCAGTTTCGGCTGCGCGACCTCCGCGTCGCGCTCGTCCGCGCCCGTCGAGACCCGGGATTCCGGCGGCTTTTCGATCACCGAGACGACACGCATTCCGGCCGGAGCGCGCGGCGACTTCGAATCCGCGAACGAAGCCCTCGCCCGAGGCGATCTAGCCGATGCGATCGCCCGCCTCGAGGACCTCACCCGACGCGCCCCCCGACTCACGGCCCCGCGCATCAACCTGGGCATCGCGCGGGCGCGCGACGGCGACCTCGCCGCCGCGGAGTCGGACCTGCGCGCCGCGCTCGCCCTGAACCCCAAGCATCCCGTCGCTCGCAACGAGCTCGGCATCGTCTACCGCCGCATGGGAAGGTTCGCGGAGGCACGCAAGGCGTTCGAATCGACGCTGACGAGCCATCCGGACTTCCATCCCGCGCGCCGCAATCTCGCGATCCTCTGCGATCTCTACCTGGCGGACACGGTGTGCGCACTGGAGAGCTACGAGCTCTACCGGGCGGCGGTACCCGACGACGAGAAGGTCGAGATGTGGCTCGCCGACCTGCGCAATCGGATCGGCGGCTAGGAGAAGCTGCAATGGGACGGAAATCCTGTACCGCGATGCTCCTGCTCTGCACCTCGCTTGCCGCCTTCGCGGCGCACGCGGAGGATGCACCGGCTGGCGAGAAGCAGGTCGCCGGCATGTCGATCCTCGGCAACGACGAAGCGCCCAAGTCGCTCGTGATCGTGCCCTGGAAGAGCTCGGATCTCGGAAGTGCGCTCGCCGTCGCGAAAGGGCTTGATGCAGGCCGGGAGCCGGTCGACAAAAGAGTATTCGTACGAGCAGTGGACTACTACGAAATCCGGGCAGCGGAATCGAAGTGACGCCCGCCCACCGCTCGTGATGACGAGAGGCTCTGAAGATTCCGCCTCCGACGATCGATGGATCGGAAGCTGGAATCGGTTCACGGGAGAAGACCCATGGGATTCATCTACTCGATCGTCGACTTCTTCGTTTCGGGCGGCGCCTTCATGTATCCGATCCTCGCCGTCTTCGCGGTCGGCGCGGCCATCGCGATCGAGCGCTACGTGACGCTGACCCGCATCACGAGCCGGAACCAGTCGGCCTGGGAGCGGCTCCAGGAGGCCCTCGTCGCCGGCGACTTCGATCGCGCACGCGAGCTGTCGCACGGAGACGACTCCGCGATCGCCAAGCTGCTGGCGATGGGTCTCGATCGCCAGGGCGCGGTCCGGCGGCGCGAGGACATCGAGACGGCGATGGAGGAGCAGATGATGGAGATCATCCCGCAGCTCGAGAAGCGCACGCCCTACATCGCCCTCGGCGCCAACATCGCGACGCTGCTCGGCCTGCTCGGCACCATCATGGGTCTCATCACGGCGTTCACGGCGGTCGCCAACGCCAATCCGGCGGAGAAGGCCGACCTGCTCTCGGCCTCGATCTCGGTCGCGATGAACACCACGGCTTTCGGCCTGATCGTCGCGATCCCCCTCCTGATCACGAACCAGGTCCTGCTCGCCAAGACGAGCGCGATCGTGGACAGCCTCGAGATGGCCTCGGTGAAGGCGCTGAACGTCATCGCCGCGAGCGCCAAGCGGCGGGTCGAGGCCTGAGTCCATGATGCGCAACCTGCGCAGGAGACGTCGCCCGACGGCGGAGGTCGACCTCGACGTGACCACCTTCATGAACCTGATGGTGGTGCTCGTACCGTTCCTCCTGATCACGGCCGTCTTCTCGCGCATCACGATCGTCGAGCTGACGCTGCCTTCGGCCAGCGGCGGTTCGGCCCAGACCGAGCCCGCATTCCGACTCGAGGTGATCGTGCGTGATTCGGGCATCGAGCTCTCGAACGGCGAGGCGCTGATCGCGTCGCTGCCGACGGTCGGAGGCGCCTACGACCTCGCCCGCCTCGGCGAGATGGTGATGGCCCTCAAGAGGGAGTACCCCGAGGCCCGCGACGCCTCGGTCCTGCTCGAGCCCCAGATCGAGTACGACCACCTGATCCAGGTCATGGACGTCGTCCGAAGCGCGCCGCTCCCCGCCGGCTCCCTCGCGGTCCCGCGCGCGAACGCAGCGCCGGCCGAAGAGGGCGTCACGCGCGTCGCCCTCTTCACCGACATCTCGATCGGAGACGCGCCGTGAAGACCAGTCGACGCATGGGGCGAATGCAACGCAATCGCAACAAGGTCCCGAAGCTCGCCCTCACCTCGCTGATGGACGTCTTCACGATCCTCGTCTTCTTCCTGCTCGTGAACTCCGCCAATACCGAAGTGCTCGAGACGCCGAAGCAGATCACGCTCCCGGCCTCGATCGCCGAAAACAAGCCGCGCGAGACGGTCGTCGTCTTCATCAGTCCGAGCCAGGTCACGGTCCAGGGCGAGGCCGTCGCGAACACCGCGGAGATCGAGGCCTCGAACGCCCCGCTCGTCGCCCCCATCGCGATCCGCCTGGGCGAGATCAAGAACCAGGTCATCGGGACGTCGACCAAGGCGATCGCCGACAGCCAGGAAGTCACGATCCTCGCGGATCGGACCGTTCCCTTCAACGTGATCAAGCGGGTCATGTCGACGTGCACGAACGAGGGGTATGCACGGATCTCCCTCGCCGTCCTGCAAAAGTCGTCCGAGACCCAGCTGACGCAGAACTGACGCGGTCGCCGATGGAGAGCATGCATCCCACAGACGAGGCGTCGCTCCGACGGGAGCTACGGGAGGCACGAGCCCGCCTCGACGAGCTCGTCGTGCGCCTGCGTCAGGTGGACGGTGAGCTCGAGCGGCTCGCCGACGACCGCGATCGCTTCGCCATCCTCGCGAAGGCCTGCGATGCGCTCCAGGAGCTCGAATCGCTCGGCGGCGGCGCGCTGTTCTGGAGCGGCGGGCTCGCGACCCATCCGACCGACCATCTCCGTCTCGTCCGGAGCCGGATCGACGAGTTCGAGAAGCAGCTCGCCCTCGTCGAAGAGCGGCGGCAGGCGCTGCTCGACGAGATCGATCAACAGCAGGACTCGGCCGACCTCTTCGCCGGCTACATCCTCGACGCGGAGCGGCTCGCGGAGGAGAAGCGATACGAGTGGCTGGTCGAGCGCGAGATCGACGGACCGGCGGTCCGCATGGCCCTCATGCCCTGGTCGCGAAGCCAGGAGGACGATCGTCGCTTCCGCCGTACGCTCCTCGTCGTCTCCGCGTTCTGCCTCCTGCTCGGCTGGCTGCTGCCGCAGATCGAGATTCCGATTCCGGAGCGCTGGGAGATCCTCGAGGACCAGGAGCGCCTGACCCAGCTGGTACGGGAGCAGCTTCCGCCTCCGGTCGCGATGGTCGAGCCGAAGCCGGTCGAACCGATCGCGCCCGAGGAGACGGCGCCCGCCCCCGACGAGGAAGCCGCCCCGCAGCTGGCGGACGAGGCACAGGCCGAATCGAATCCGGCCCCGGCCGCCCAGGCCAACACGGGGACGGACTCCGGCCCGGGCCGTGGCGCGGGATCGCGCGGTCTGCTCGCCTTCCGCGAGCAGTTCGCGGGCGTGACGGCGACCGACGACGCGGTCGATCGACTCGGCTCGAACGCGCGCATCCACGATCCGAGCGCCGTCGCCGACGGTCGCCCCGAGCGTTCCCTCGTCACGAGCCAGGCCCCCGGCAGCTCGGGCGGCATCAACGTCGCGGCGCTCTCGCGCGGGACGGGAGGCGGAACCGGAACGCAGCTGTCCGGCGTCGCCGTCACCCGGGCGACGAGCAGCCTGGGAACCGGCAACGGCAACGGGTCGGGCAACGGCAGCGGCCGGGGCGGGAACGGCAAGGGCACGGGCTCCGGGGCCACCGCGGGTCGAACGGACGAAGAGATCCAGATCGTCTTCGATCGCCACAAGGCCGCGCTCTATCGGCTGTACAACCGGGAGCTGCGCCAGAATCCCACGCTTCGCGGGCAGATCGTACTGCGCCTCACGATCCAGCCCGACGGCTCGGTTTCCTTCTGCGAGGTCAAGTCGACCGACATGAAGGCGCCCCAGCTCGCCCAGCAGGTGGTCGAGCGGGTGAAGGGCTTCGACTTCGGAGCCAAGGCCGGCATTCCTGCCGTCACGATCGTCTATCCGATCGATTTCCTGCCAGCGACCTAGCGCCTGCCGGTCTCATGCGACCGGCCGGTGGACGGCGACTGCGATCACACGCTCCGGAGGGGGAACGGACGATCAGCGAATCCAGACGAACGACAGCGCGGGCCTGACGCCCGCACCGCATCTCAGATTCTGAGAAAAGGCAAAACCACCGAGAGGTGGTGACGCAAAGTCACCGGTCTGAACGGCCTAACACGCCGGAAGACAGCGGGACCGCCGGAATCCAGTCCGATGGTCGGACTGTCCTCGGTCCCTGCCAGGCGTCGCGACGGGATCGCGCCGCACGACACGAAGGGTCGACCGAGGATCCCATGATCCGCCCGGCTCGAACACGCGCCCCCGTCCGACGTGCGATCCTCCTGATCGCATGGCTGGGACTGCTCGTCTCGGGCTCCCCCGAGCGCGCGGTGGCGCAGGCGGTCCCGGGGACTTGCCCCGCGTCGCTCGGCACGGCCGACCTGATCGACCACGACCTCTCGGTCTCCTTCTGCGAGCTCTGTTCGACCGGGACCGTGCGGATCGAGATCGTGAACCCCTTCGATGCCGGCGACGACGTCGACTTCGCCGAGCTCGTCGTCGCCGAGGATCTCCAGGCCTCCGGCCTGACCTACGTCCCGAACTCGACGACCTTCACGACGGCGAACGTCGCGACGCCGGCGGTCGTGCAGCCGACGATCTCCGGCGCGAACGGTCAGATCCTGACCTGGGACCTCTCGTCCGGCGGCTTCTCGCTCCCGGGCCGCAACGGCGGCGGCGGGAACAAGGCGCGCCTCTTCGTCGAGTTCGAGGTCGAACGCGCGGCCGCGCTCGGCGACGAGGGCCTCGTCGCCGCGAACCGATCGATCGACGCCGACGTCACCTTCGAGCCCTCCTGCGCGCCCGGCGAGACCTTCACCGACTCGACCGGCAGCGACACGCTCCCGCTGCGCGAGCCCGAGCCCGTCGTCATCAAGCAGGGCCGCAACGTCGACGCCGGTCAGGGCGCCGGCAGCTACTCGGACCCCGTCTACGGCCACGAAGGCGACGACGTCATCTGGCGGATCCGCGTCCGCAACGACGGCGACGCGCCGCTCCAGGACTTCGTCTTCACCGACACGATGGCGCCGGGCAACATGACGATCAGCCACGTCTGCGACACGGAGGCGGGCGCCACCGCGATCGCGACCGGCGGCGCGTCCGCGGACTGCGTCGCCCTGGGCTCGGTCACGACCATCTCGAATCTCGACGTGCGCGCGACCTTCGGTGGCGCCGCGAATCCCTACATCGTGGCGCCGGCCGGGGGATCCGGCTTCTACTACTTCGTCGGGAAGATCGACGACTCCTGCGTCAATCGAACCAACACGGTGTCGGACGTCGAGTGGGGCTGCCAGTCCCAGCCGCCGGCCGGCGGCATCGCGGCGACGTCCGGCGGCGCGACCGCGGGCGACACCGCCCTCCTCAGTACCGCCTCGGTCGCGGCCAACGTCCAGATCGACGTCGCCCTCACCGGCGTCGTGACGAGCCAGCCGATGGGCGCGACCGGCATCGTCGCGATCACGATCCGGAACCAGTCGGGGGGCACCATCCACGGCGAGGCCACGGGCCTCCGCCTGCGGAGCGTCCTGCCGGCCGAGTACGTGATCGATCCGACCTTCACGCCGACCGTGACGACGACGCCGGCCTACGGCGCGAACTACCTCGGCATGATCGACACCGTGGCGTGGACCAATCCGGTCGCAGGAACCTTCCCGCTCACAACGACCGACCCGGCCCTCCCGCTCGCGAACACCGACCTCGACTTCGTGCTGACGAGCAGCACGACCCAGACCAACCCGAGCCTCCCGGACCAGGAGCACATGATCCGCCACGGCGACGTGGTGACCGTGCGCTTCCGGACCGTCCTGATCGATCCGACCTACTACGACTTCGTCGCGGACCTCGACGTCCGTCAGGAGTCGCCGGCGAGCACGCCTCCGAACACGGACCCCACCGCGAGCTTCCCGATCACGAGCCAGGCCGAGGCCTGGTGGGAGGAGTTCTGCACCGCGACCCTCCACAACCGCCTCGTCACCGAGAACGACACCGCTCGACCCGAAGACCTCGACGTCGACGTCTTCGGCTCGGAGCTCGTCTTCATCCTGACGAACACGGGCGACCCCCTCCCGCTTCGCGTCGACCTCACGAACCGAGGCGGCCACCGCGCTACCGACTACTCGGCCTACGTCACCTTCGGCGAGGCGATGACCGTCTCGACGGTCCCGGCCGGCTGCTCCCCGACGACGAATCCGCCGGCCCGGCCCGCCTGGACGAACCCCGTCACGCTGCCCGCGACCGCCGCGGTCTACGTGTGCAACCGCGGGACCATCAATCCGGGCGCGACGACCTCCTTCGACTTCGAGGTGGTGAAGAACACCGCCGCCTCCTTCGACGACGACCTCACCTTCCGGGCCGACGTGATCGGCGAGATCACGCTCTCCGACGCCACGCCGCTCTGGTTCCCGACCCCGACGGCCCGCGCCGACGGCATCACCGATCGCGCCAACGACTACACGGTCGACGCCATCTGGGCACGCGTCGTCGGATACAACCTGTTCAAGACCCAGCTCGGCCTCTGCTCCGAGAACAACGTCCCGCCGCAGAGCCCCGACGACGAGGTCCAGATCGGCGAGGAGTGCGACTTCCACATCGAGTCCGGCGGCTGGTTCGGCTTCGACACGCCCGGCTTCACCTACATCGCGGTCCAGAACGCCCGCGTGATCGACAACATCCCGGACGGGCAGGCCTACATCTCGTCGACGGATCCCGTCCTCCAGAGCACCCCGGCGATCCAGGGCATCGCGCTCAATCCGCCCCCCGCCCCCCTCGACGAAGGTCCCTTCGACTGGACCTCGAATACCGTCGTCCCGGCCGAGCGCATCACGGAGAAGGACCACTGGTTCCGGGTCGACGTGAAGACCCGCCTCGAGAACGATCCGATCGATACCCGCGCCGCGCCGAACGTGCACGCCGACCAGAGCTCGAACGTCATGACGTCGACCTTCGACGCCGTCTTCTTCAATTCGAAGACCGGCCTCGAAGAGCTCTACAGCCTCGGACCCAATACCGTCGGCTATCCGCGCGAGGTCCACCGTCGCGTCGACCTGACTGTGACGGAGCCGAATCTGATCGTGACGAAGGAGGTCTGCAACGAGACCCGCTATGGGAGCGGTCCCGCGTGCTCGAACTTCCAGACCCTCGTCGACGACGGCGACGCCTTCGATACCTACGTCTACCGCATCACCGTCACCAACGAGGCCACGAGCGGAGGCGTCACCCGCGCGCCGGCCTACGACGTCACGGTGACGAGCACGGCGGATCCCTCGGACCTGCTCTTCGTCGATCCGCTCTCGGGCGATGGCCTCGAGAACGACGGCGATGGCCTCCTCGACGCCGGCGACGCCGGCGGCGAAGGAACGATCACCGACAACGTCGTCCAGAACGCCGTCCCCGCCCAGATCATCGCGTCCTACACCCACAGCGATGCGCTGCTCGAGCTCGACGCGGGCGAGAGCGTCGTCTTCTACTACCGCGTCGATCCCGACGACGACGCCGCCCCGCTGCAGGCCCTCGTCGGCTCCGCCATCGCGACCTATGACAGCCTCGAGGGAGCCTCGGGCGCCCAGACGGCGCCGCAGGGAAGCAACGGCCAGATCGGCGGCGCGCGGCAGTACACCTCGGCCCCCGCCGAAGCCACGATCCAGATCATCCCCGTCGAGGTCCGGCCGAAGCAGATCCTCGCGACGTCCAACACGCCGCTCGTCCTCGCCGGGTCCCCCCAGCCCGTCTCGATCGGCGAAGAGGTGCGCTACCAGCTCGAGGCGCTGATCCCGGTCGCGCAGCTGCGCAGCTTCCAGATCGTCGACGAGCTGCCGGCCGGCATCCGTTGCGTCGACGCCCCGGTGGTCGACCTCGACGCGCCGCCCTACGACGCGGCCGGATTCGTCCCGGGCGGTGCCTTCACGCCGACCTGTACCGACACCCAGGTGATCTGGAACTTCGGCAACCAGACCGTCACGTCGAGCAACCGCGTCGATCGGCGCTTCGAGTTCGAGGTCCAATTCGTCGCCCGGGTGGACAACGTCGCCGGCAATCAGGACGGGACGTCGATCGTCAACGGCGGCGCCGCGACCGTGACCGAGGTCCGATACGTCAACGAGGCGAGCCAGCCGATCGTGCTCCCGATCGACGAGGCGGAGCTCGTCGTCCGCGAGCCGTCGCTCTCGGTGACGAAGACGTTCTCCGTCACGGACGTCGACGCCGGCGATCGCCCCCGCGTCACCGTGACCCTGACCAACGACGGGACCGCGACCGCCTACAACCCCCGTGTCCTCGACGACCTCCTGGCGCCCCTCTTCGCCTACGTCGGCGACGTCCAGGGCACGAATCCGCCCACTGCCGACGTCCTGACCCTGGGCGCCGATCGGCCGATCTTCGCCTGGCCGGCCGGCTTCGCGATCGCTCCGAGCGAGGTCGTCACCTTCTCCTTCGCGGTCGAGGTCGAAGGCACAGCCCAGCCCGAGCAGATCCTGTCGAACACCGTGCAGGCCGACTGGACTTCACTCCCGTTGCAGACGACCGCCCTCAACTCGGGCGGGACGATCGGCGCGAACGGCGCCGTCGACGGCATGCGCAACGGCGCCCTGCCAAACGCCGGCGATGCCGTCAACGACTACGAGGCCGAGGCGACGGACGACGTCACGGTCCGCGCCGTCGCCGTCGACAAGAGCGACCTCTCGCCCGCCGTCGCGCCCGAGATCGGCGCGCACAAGCAGTTCCAGATCGAGATCCAGCTGCCGGAGGGCACGACGCAGAACGTGGCCGTCGACGATGCCCTCGACTCCGGCAGCGTCGGCTGGGTCCTCGAGCACGACGCGACCTACGACGTCAGCTACGAGTTCGTCGGCATCACGACGATCAACGGCCTCCCCCCCGACGAGACCGCCTTCACGGCGCCCCCCCCGATCGACGAGACCACCGGAGTCGCGATCTGGACGATCGGCACCGTCGTGACCGCGAGCGAGGACGACCTCGCCGCGACCGCGCTCTCGCCCGTGATCCGAATCCGCTACTCCGCCCGGATCGAGAACGACCTCGCGACGAACGTCGGCGAGACGCTGCAGAATGCCGCCACCGTCTCCTCCACCCACGGCCAGACCGGACTGCCGACCACGGTCGCCGACGCCGTGGGTCCCTTCACCGTGATCGAGAGCGCGCTCACCGCGACGAAGACGCTCTCGAACGTCACCTCCGGCAAGCTGCCGACGGATCCGCCGGCCTACCAGGACGTCCTGCAGTACGTCGTCACGATCGTGAACGGCGGCAACGCGACCGCCTGGGACGTCAACGTCGTCGACACGCTCCCGTCGGAGGTCCGGCTCTACGCGGGCTTCACGCCGACCGCGGTCGTGAATGCGGCGCCCGTCGCGGGCTTCGTCCCGGCTCCGTCCGGCGGTCCCGCCGGCCCGCTCGTCTGGGGTCGCGCGAACGGCGACACGACGCTCGACATCCCCGCCGGCGGCTTCCTCGAACTGACGTATCAGGTCGAGGTCTCGACGCCGCCCGCGGACGGCGCCACGCTCTCGAACAGCGTCTGGATCGACTGGACCTCTCTCGACGTCGATCCGGGAAGCCTCTTCGAACGCACGGGCGCCGGCTGCCCGACCGTGACGCCGCCGAACGACTACTGCTATGGCCCGGCCGTCGCGACGGGGACCGTCGATCCGGCGCCGGTCGCCTCGCCCGTGCTGAAGGAGACGACGCAGGCGACGGCCGCGATCGGCGAGATCTTCCGCTACCGCATCACCGTCCCCCAGACGCCGTACGCGTTCCCCGCCTACGACGTCCGGATCTACGACGACCTGACGACCTCCGCCGCGAACCTGCGCTTCGTCTCCGTCTCGAAGGTCTCGGGCTCCGGCGCCTGGACGCCGTCGAACACCGGAACGCCGACGAACCTCGTGATCGAGGATCCCGCGAACGGCATCGACATCCCGGCTGGCGAGCAGGTCGTCGTCGAGATCGCGGTCGTGCTCGAAGACACGCCGACCAACGTCCACGGCCTGTCCTTCACCAATACTGCCAACTACCTCTACAACTGGCTCGACGGCAACCTGACGACCCAGCGCAATGGCACCGCCGGGACGTCCGCGGCGATGACGATCGTCGGTCCCGAGACGGTGACCCTGACGAAGACGGGCCCCGCCACGATGACGCTCGGCGCGCCGGCGACCTTCACCCTCGACGTCCAGAACACGGGCGACGGCGCCGCCTGGAACCTGAGCCTCCAGGACCGGCTGCCGAACGGCCCGAACGCGGGCACCTGCGACGCACCCGCGAGCGCCTTCACCGCCCAGGTCTTCGCGGCCGACGGCACGACTCCGATCTCGGGCCCGCTCGCGGCCGGGACCGACTTCGTCGTGACCTCGCGCGGCGAGCCGGACTGCGACTTCAGCCTCTCGCTGCTGACGCCCGCGACCACGATCGGCCCGGGCGAGCGCCTGATCGTCACGTACGAGGCGCTGCTCGATGCCGACAGCCAGGACGGCGAGGCGCTGACGAACGTCGCCGGGGCCGTCGACTGGTACAGCGCCGACGGCAGCGTCCCGGCGACCGCGGGGGACCGGCGGCAGTACACGCGCACGCTGACGGACGGCACGGTCGGCACCCTCGACCACGAAGACGCGTACACGACGACCGTCGCCCTGCCGCTCTACTACTTCGAGAAGACGGTCATGAACGTCACGACCGGCCAGAGCCCGGCGACGACGGCCAATCCCGGCGACGTCCTCCGCTACCACCTGCGCGTCGAGAACCTGCGGAGCGCCCCGCTCGACGATCTGGCGATCGTCGACACGCTCGACGCACTGAACACGCCGCCTGCGTTCGTCGCCGGTACGCTCGCCTGGACGAGCGTGCCGCCCGGGGCCGACACCAGCGCCACGGATCCGAACGGCGGCGCCGCCGGAACCGGCCTGCTCGACGTACGCGGATTCGACCTCGCGGCGAACGCCAGTGTCGACTTCGAGTTCGAGATCCAGCTCCGATCCGTGCTGGCGAACGGCTCCTCCGTGTCGAACCAGGCGGACCTGTCGACGGGCGGCGTGCCCTTCGCGCAGAGCGACGACCCGAACGTGAACGGCCAGGCGGACGCCGCCGTCGACGGCGACGAGGATCCGACCCGCGTCCAGATCCAGTCGGCCCCGGTCTTCGTCGTCCAGAAGGTCTCGGACGACGTCACGCTCGATCCGCTGGTCCTGCTGGCGGGCGAGACGCTCCGCTACACGATCACGGTCCAGAACGTCGGCAGCGACGACGCGAGCGACGCGATGCTGCGGGACGCCGTGCCCGCGAACACGAGCTACGTCGCGGGCAGCACGACGCTGAACGGACTCGCCGTCACCGATGGTCCCGGCGGTACGTCCCCGCTCGCGAACGGCATCCCGATCTACGCGCCCGAGAACATGACGCCCGGCGCGCTGCGCGCCGACGCGGCGCCCGGAGCGACCAACGTCGCGACGATCCGGTTCGACGTCGTGGTCGATCCGGCGGCGCCCGACGGGACCGTGATCGCGAACCAGGGCTTCGTCTCGGCCGTGCTGGGAGGCGTCGTCGACACGCCGTCCGACGATCCGGATACGGCCGTGCCGAACGACCCGACCCTCGACGTCGTCGGGGCCGAGCCCCTGCTCTTCGCGCCGAAGGCGGCGGCGCTCCTGATCGATACCAACGGCGCGGTCGGCGTCGTCGATCCGGGCGACACGCTCCGCTACACGATCACCGTCTACAACAACGGCGCGGCGCCCGCGACGCAGGCCGTACTGCAGGACGTCGTTCCCGCGAATACGACGTACGTCCCCGATTCGACCACGCTGAACGGAATCGCGCTCGGTGCGGACGGCGGCGTGTTCCCGCTCGCCGCCGGACTCCCGATCAGCACGGCGGATCGCACGCCGCCCCTGCCGAACGCCGGAGAAGGCCAGCTCTCGCGCGGCGCCGCCGCGACGGTGACCTTCGATCTCGTGGTCGCCCCCGGCACGCCCGCCGGCACGCTGATCACCAATCAGGCCCGCGTGACCACGGCCGAGCTTCCGAACGTCCTGACCGACGGCGACGGCAATCCGGCGACGGGCCCCGAGCCGACCGTCGTGCTGGTCGGCGGCGGCCAGCAGCTCTCGATCTCGAAGCTCGTGACCGTCGTCGGCGGCGGCCCGGCCCTGCCCGGATCGCAGCTCGAGTACACCGTCCTCGTCCGCAACATCGCGACGACCCCCGCGACGAACGTCGTGCTCACCGACGACCTCGACGCGCCGCTGCCCGGTCAGAAGAGCTACGTCGCCGCCTCCGCCACGCTGAATGGCCTGCCGGCAGGCGTCACGGTCGCCGGCAGCCTGATCACCGCCGACTACGGGGCGACCTACGGCGACCTCGCGCCCGGCGCGACCGTGACGCTGCGCTTCCGCGTGCTGCTCGACGGCGGACTCGCGATGGGCACGCTGGTCACGAATACCGGCGTCGTCACCTGGAACGCCCCGCCCCAGCAGGCGCAGGCGAGCGTCTCGATCGCGATCGGCGGCACGCCCGGCGTCGGCACGCTCTCCGGCTCGATCTGGCACGACGCCGACTTCGACCGGAGCCAGGGCGGAAGCGAGCGCGCGCTCGCTGGCTGGCTCGTCGACCTCTACCGCAACGGGACGCCCGTCCAGACGGCGACGGCGGACAGCAACGGCGCCTGGCGCATGAGCGGCGTCGCGCCCAACGACGTGAACGGCGACGCGTATCGCCTCGCCTTCCGCGCCCCCGACGCCGGCGCGAACACGGCTTCGCTCGGCGTGACCGAGTCGCCCTTCACCAACGGCCAGCAGGAGATCACGAACGTCGTCGTGCCCGCCGGCAGCAACCTGCTCGGCCTCTCCCTCCCGATCGATCCGGACGGCGTCGTCTACGAGGCGATCCTGCGCACGCCGGTCGCGGGCACGACGCTGTCGCTCCTGAACGGCGCGACGCCCGTCGCGGCGAGCTGCTTCGACGATCCGCAGCAGCAGGGCCAGCGCACCGGCAGCGACGGATACTACAAGTTCGACCTCAACTTCTCGGACGCCTCCTGCCCGGCCGGCGCGGACTACAGCCTCGCCGTCGTCCCGCCCGGAACGGGCTTCACGACCGGGATCTCCGCGATCATCCCGCCCCAGGCCGGACCGATCGACGTGCCGAGCTGCCCGGGCGGCGCGAACGACGCGATTCCGGCGACGGGGACCCGCTGCGAGGTCCAGGACTCTGCCGCAGCGCCGCCTGCGGGCTTCGCGCCGCGCTCGCCGCAGACGGACTACTATCTGACGCTCACGCTCGACGACTCGGCCGTGCCTGGATCGAGCCAGCTCTTCAACAACCACATCCCGGTCGACCCGATCACGGACGGCCTGCTCGCGATCTCGAAGACGACGCCGAAGATCAGCGTCTCGAAGGGCGACCTCGTCCCCTACGAGATCACCTTCACGAACGGCCTGCCCGTCCCGGTCGACGACCTGACGCTGGTCGACACCTACCCGGCCGGATTCCGCTACATCGAGGGCTCGGCTCGCGTCGACGGCATCCCGACGGAGCCGACGCGGGCGGGTCGCACGCTCACCTGGACGAACCTCGGCATCGCCGCCGGCTCGACGCGGACCGTGGTGCTGCTCCTCGCCGTCGGTGCGGGCGTCAATGAGGGCGAGTTCGTGAACCGCGCGCAGGGCTTCTCGAGCCTGACGACCCTCGCGCTCTCGGGGGTGGCGACGGCGACGGTGCGCGTCGTGCCGGATCCGACCTTCGACTGTACCGACGTGATCGGCAAGGTCTTCGACGACGCCAACCACAATGGCTACCAGGACCAGGGCGAGCACGGGCTGCCCGACGTCCGCGTGATGACCGTGAACGGTCTCGCGATCCACACCGACCCCCACGGCCGCTTCCACATCACCTGCGCCGTCGTGCCCCATCCCGCACGCGGCAGCAACTTCATGCTCAAGCTCGACGACCGGACCCTCCCGTCCGGCTACCGCATGACGACGCGGCAGGCGCAGGTGCTGCGCGCGACGCGCGGCAAGGCATTGCGCTTCAGCTTCGGCGCGTCGATCCATCGCGTCGTCGGCCTCGACCTCGCCGATGCCGTCTTCGAGCCCGGCACGACCGAGCTCCGCACCCAGTGGAAGCCCTCGCTCGCCAAGCTCCTCGACGAGCTCGACAAGGGCGACTCGATCCTGCGCCTGACCTACATCGCCGACGTCGAGTCGAAGAAGCTCGTCGAACGACGGCTGCGCGCGATCGAGCGCAGCGTGCGCGAGGCCTGGGCCGCCCGCGGCGGCGAGGCGCTCGAGGTGGAGACCGAGATCTACTGGCGGCGGGGCGGGCCCGTGAACGCGCCCGACGATGCGGGCGACGAGCGCGACGCGGCGCGTCCGCGGGGGCGCGCCGACGGCGAGCCGATCGGTGGCCTCGAATCGACGCTGCCCCATGTCGGGGCGGGCCCGCCGGACCTGGAGCGCAGCCCGGCGGCCTCGGGCGAGCGGCTGCTCCCGGCCGACGCGCCGCTGACGCCCTGGACCGTCGATCCCGCGGTGCTCGACGCGCAGAAGGCGGACCGGCTCGAGGTGCAGGACGTCGTCGTCCCGGACGTCGAGATCGTCAAGCTGCGCGGCGTCGTCCCGCCGATCCACTTCGAGTCGGGCCATGCCGAGATCCCGCCCGACTCGGTGACGATGCTGCGCCGCAAGCTCGACGAGATGCAGCATCTCGACAACGTTCGGCTGCATCTCGTCGGCCACGCCGACGATCGACCGCTCAAGCCCGGCCTGATCGCGATCTACGGCGACAACGAGGGCCTCTCGCGAGAACGCGCCGGAGAGGTGGCCGAGCATCTCCAGCGCGCCCTCGAGCTCCCGCCCGAGTCCATCGCCTACGAGTGGGCGGGTGACACCCAGCCGATCGCCTCGAACGCGACGGCGGAGGGCCGAGCCCGCAATCGACGCGTCGAGGTCGAGGTCTGGTACGACGCGCCGGGCCAGAAGACCGTCCGCCAGGAGGTGGTCGTCCCGGACGAGATCCGCCGCTTCAAGGTCTGCCGCACCGAGCGCGTCTGCAAGCTCCGCTACAAGGAAGGCCAGCAGCGCCGCGCCCGGATCCGCAACCTGATCCCGCCGCTCGAGTACCGGACGGAGTCGATCGAGATCCCCGACGACTTCGTCCGGCAGATCGCGCAGGCGCTCCAGAACCTCTCCGACAAGCAGCACGTCACGGTGAAGTTCATCGCCCATACCGACGACACGCCGCTCGCCGGCCGCGCCGAGCGGATCTACGGCACGCCGCTCGCCCTCTCGAAGGCGCGTGCCCACCGCGTGGCCCTCGCGATCAAGGAGCGCCTCGACCTGCCGACGTCGGCCATCGCGAGCGACGGCTTCGGCGACGCGCGCCCCGTCGCCTCGAACGCCACGCCGGAGGGACGCGCGAAGAACCGACGCATCGAGGTCGAGCTCTGGCACGACGATCCGCTGCTCGACCTCCCGGACGAGATGCAGGTCTGCCCCGACGAAGCGGGCGCGGAGACGGTCACGCGCGTCTACGACCCGCCCTGGGGCCGGCTCGAGCCGCTGGCGGTCGTCGAGGGCCAGCCCGTGCTGCCGGCCGACTACACCGACAAGCTCCGCCGCGCGATGGACGACATCGCCGACAAGCGTCACGTGCGGCTGCGCTTCACCGGCTACACGCGCAACGAGCGCCTGTCGCGGCGCCAGGCCGACGTCTACGGTGACGACATCGGTCTCTCGGCCTCCCGGGCGCGCCGCGCCATGGAGCACGTCCGCGAGGCGATGGGGCTCACGGCGGAGCAGGCCGAGCACGAAGGCCACGGCTTCGTCCATGCCGACGACGTCGTGAACGGCGGCTTCATCGCCGATCAGACGGATTCCGTCCGGGTCCAGGTCGTCTACGACGAGGACGCGATCGTCGACGACTACGATGGGGTGGAGGTCACGCCGATCGTGCGCGAGCTCGTCCCGCGCGATCCGCTCGCCCTCAACCTCATGCGGATCACGGTCGACGGCGAGCCGATCGACGACCCGGGCCGCAGCTCGGCCGACATCCAGCGCTGTACCGACGTGGCGCTCGACCGGACCCGGATCGCCTTCCGCTTCGACGAGCTCGAATCCGCGCGGCGTCTCTCCGTGACGGCCGAGCCGCGCACCGTCGCGCTCGACGCGGCCACGCCCTTCGAATTCCGCACGTACAGCAACTACGCCCACGCGATCGCCCGCTCGGAGATCCGGATCTTCCCCGCCGACGACTCCCCGCGCGGCGAGCCCCTCGCGATCGTCGACGTCGACGCACAGGGGCGGGCCGCCTGGCTCCCCGCCCTCGACCGGACGCCGCCCGCGCCCGCCGCACCGCTTCAGTTCGTGCTGCGCGCCTACAGCCAGGAGGGCCGCTTCGACGAGACGGCCCCGCAATCGCTCTGGGTCGCTCCGGCCGGCTCGGTCGCGCCCCTCGCCGAGCCCGACCCGGCGGATCCGAAGCTGCTCGCCGGGTACGGCGAGTCCGAGCCCGCCCAGCGCAACATCGAGCTCGGCAGCACGGGCTCGGTCCGCGTGTCGGGCGAGGGCGTGCCCGAGAACCACTCGGTCTACGTCGCGGGTCAGCCCGTGCCGGTCAACGACCAGGGCGAGTTCGTCGGGGAGGTGATCCTGCCCTCCGGCCTCCATACGGTGGAGGTCGCGGTGCTGGACGAGGAGGGCAACGGCGAGCTCTTCCTGCGCGATCTCGATCTCGAGCGCGACGACTGGTTCCTGATGGCGATCGCCGACGTCACGCTCGCGATGGATCTGACGGACGGCCCCGACACGTCGCTCGGCGGCAACAATTCCGACGATCTCGACGCCTTCGCCAACGGTCGCTTCGCCTTCTTCGGCAACGGCAAGTGGGGCAAGGACTGGCGCCTCACGGCGAGCGCCGACACCCGCGAGGGCCCGATCCAGAGCCTCTTCAGCAACTTCCTCGACAAGTCGCCCGACGCCCTGTTCCGACGCCTGGACCCCGACTACTACTACCCCACCTTCGGCGACGAATCCTCGATCGACCAGCTCGCGCCGACGAACGGCAAGTTCTTCGTCAAGCTCGAGAAGGGCGACGACCACCTGATGTGGGGCAACTTCCTCGTGCGCTACGCGGAGAACGAGCTGACCCTGGTCGAGCGCGGGCTCTACGGCGCGAACGCCCACTTCCAGTCGTCGGCGACGACCTCCGTCGGCGAGCGGCGCTTCGTGCTGGACGGCTTCGCGGCGGATCCCGGGACGATCACGAGCCGCGAGGACTTCCGCGGCACGGGCGGATCCCTCTTCTTCATGAAGCACCGGGATCTGCTGATCGGCTCCGAGCGGCTCCGCGTCGAGATCCGCGACAAGGCGTCGGGCATCGTGCAGGAGGTGGTCAACCTCCAGCCCGAGCTGGACTACGACCTCGACTACATCCAGGGCCGCATCCTGCTCTCCGAGCCGCTCTCGACGATCGCGAACGACCGGCTCCTCGTCCGCAACGACGGCCTTTCGGGCAACGAGGTCTGGCTCGTCGTGCAGTACGAGTACACGCCGGGATTCAACGAGATCGACGCGCTCAACTCGGGCGGTACCGCGCAGGCCTGGGTCACGGACTGGCTGCGTCTCGGCGCCACCGCGAACCACAACGCCCAGGACGGCAACGACAGCAGCCTCTACGGCGTCGATGCGATCCTGCGCAAGACGCCGCGCTCCTATCTGAAACTGCAGGCCGGCCGCAGCGAAGGTCTCGTCTCGCATGCCCTGCGGTCCGACGACGGCGGCTTCAGCTTCGGCGATCCCTACGCCGACGCACCGAACGGCGAGATCGCCTGGGGCTACCGCGCCGACGCCGTCGTCGAGCTCGCCGACTGGCTCGAGGGCTTCCGCGGCCAGGTCGCCCTCTACGGCCAGCGCCTGGAAGCGGGCTACTCCGCCCCCGGCCTCAACCGCCTCACCGATACCGACCAGTACGGCGGCACCGCCCGCCTCCCCCTCGGCCGACGCTTCGACGTCACGGCCAAGGCGGATCGCATCGTCGAGAAGCAGGGTCTGACCTCGACCGTCGGCGAGCTCAACGTGGGTTATCAGATCAGCGACGATTGGCGTCTGCAGACCGGCGCGCGCCACGACGCGCGGGACGACGACGCCCCGGTCGTGGCGACGACCCAGCAGCAGGGCGACCGGACGGACGTCGTCGCCCAGATCGAGTTCGACACCCACTCGCGCTTCAAGCTCTACGCCTTCGGCCAGGGCACGGTCCACTCGACGGAGGATCGCAAGGAGAACCACCGGGGCGGCATCGGAGGCGCCGTGCGCGTGAGCGACCGGATCTCGCTCTCGGGCGAGGCCTCGCACGGCACCCTCGGCCCGGCCGCGCAGATCGGGACGAGCTGGCAGCGAAGCGAGCAGAGCAAGCTCTACATGAACTACGCCCTCGACAGCGAGCGCGGCTACGACGGCCTGGCGGCCCGGCGTGGCGGGCTCACGATCGGCGCCCGCTCCCGCATCACGGACCACGCCAGCGTCTTCGCGGAGACCCAGTACCAGCACGTCACCGTGCAGGGCCTGACCCGTTCGATGGGCGTCGACTATGCGCCCAGCGAGCGCTGGACGATCGGCACGAACTGGGAGGACGGCCTCCTCACCGACCGCCGGACCGGCGCCGAGACCGAGCGGCGCGGCGCCGGCCTGCGAGTCGGCTACCGCCACGAGGGCCTGTCCCTCTCGAGCGGCGTCGAATACGTCTTCAACGACATCGAGGCCGCCGACGGGACGAAGTCGGAGCGCTCGACCTGGCTGTTCCGCAACAACGCCCAGTGGCAGATGAACGACGACGGTCGCCTGCTCGCCAAGCTCAACAAGGCGATCAGCAACAGCTCGCAGGGCGACTTCTTCGACGGGGGATTCACGGAGGCCGTGCTCGGCTACGCCTACCGTCCGGTGCTCCACGACCGCTTCAACGCGCTCGTCAAGTACACCTACTTCTACAACGTCCCGACCACGGACCAGGTCGGCCAGAACGGCTCGTCCGCACAGTACATCCAGAAGAGCCATATCGCGTCGGTCGACCTGACCTACGACGTCACGCGCGACTTCACGCTGGGCGCGAAATACGCCTATCGCCTGTCTCAGGTCAGCCTCGACCGGGACGACCCGCACTTCTTCGACAACGACGCCCACCTCGCGATCCTGCGGGCCGACTATCGCTTCGTGAAGAACTGGGAGACCTCGATCGAGGGCCGCCTGCTCGAGCTCCCGGATCTGAACGAGCGCCGCGCCGGCGCCCTTGCGACGCTCTACCGCTACTTCGGCGACCACCTGAAGGCGGGCATCGGCTACAACTTCACCGACTTCTCCGAAGACCTGACCGACCTCTCCTACGACAACCAGGGCATCTTCTTCAACGTCATCGGCACGTTCTGACGGCGCGCGCCGCTCGCCCGCGTCCCGGCACACCGCCCCGCCCGTTCGGGGCTCAGCCCCTCTCCGTTCGTCGCGCGCTCGCGCGGCGTCGCTTCCCCGCCAGCGTGCCCTTCGACCGGGAGCGTGCCGCCCTCCGCGGCATGGGCTCGGCGAAGACGTAGCCGGCGACGAGCTCCGCCGTCGCCCGAGCTGCCCGATCGACGAACCTCGGGCTGCCGTTCATGAACGCCTGCGTTGCGTTCCACTGGACGGCGTTCAGGATCACGAAGGGCGCCATGCGCCGATCGAGGTCCGCGCGGCAGAGCCCCTGCTCGTCGATCGCGGCGACGAAGTCCACGATCGCCTCCTGCAGGCGCGCGCGGATCGCGTCGAAGGGCTCGGCGAAATCCGGATCCTTGAAGTAGCGCGCCCAGAGGATGCGCTGGATTCCCGGCCTCAGACTCTGGGCATGGAACACCGCGTCGATCAATCGGCGGACCTGGACCCGAGGGTCGGTCCTGCCGCGCCAGTCGGCCGGATCGAGACCGGCCACGATGCGATCGACGAGCTCCCGCCGCGTCTCATCGAGCAGCTCGAGGATCAATGCACGCTTGTCCTGGAAGTAGTTGTAGACCGATCCGACGGCGACACCCGCCCGGGCCGCGATCATCGCCGTCGTGGTCTCTTCATATCCATGACGCTCGAAGCAGGCGATCGCCGCGGCCAGCACGCGGCGACGGGTCGCCCGGCTGCGCGCCTGCTGCGGCGGCCGGATGGACGCACGGCCGGTCGGAACACGGCCGCCGCGCGCGGCCCCGCCGGCGCGCCTCTCCCCGCCCTTCCTCGTCTTCGGCCGATTCTCCTCGCCCGGCCCCGCGATTCCATCCTTCGACAAGTGCGACTCCCGGTCAGAACGAGCTTGCAGGCGCGCGCGGCGGTGGTCAAGACCTGAATCCGACGTCATATTTTCGGGCGACCGTGGAGTCGCCCGACGCCGGAGGAAACGCCATGTCGACCGCCCCCGCCCCGCTGGAGCGTACCGACGCATCCAGCGACCTCGAGCAGATCCTGACCTCCTTCGACGCGCAGTACGTCTGGAACTACGGCTGCGTGAAGGAGGGGCTGCGAGAGCTCTACGAAAAGGCGAAGCGCGAGCAATGGAATTCGACGACGCAGCTCGCCTGGGAGACCGCGGTCGATCCCCTCTCGGACATCGTGCCCCGGCAACTCGACCCGCTCGTCGACTTCGCTCCTGCCCGCAAGCTCGACGAGCGCGAGCGCGCCCGCCTCGGCCATGCCCAGATCGCGAACCAGCTCTCACAGTTCCTCCACGGCGAGCAGGGCGCGCTGATCGTCGCGTCCCAGCTCGTCTCGGCCGTCCCGTGGATCGACGCCAAGTACTACGCGGCGTCCCAGACGATGGACGAGTCCCGCCACGTCGAGGTCTTCGCGCGCTACGTGAACGAGAAGCTCGAATGGGAATGGCCGATCAGCGATTCGCTGAAAGAGCTGCTCGACGCGACCATCCGCGACGCGCGCTGGGACTTCAAGTTCCTCGGCATGCAGATCATCATCGAGGGCCTCGCGATGGCGGCGTTCGGGAGCCTCTGGAAGGCCTCGAGCGAACCCCTGCTCAAGCAGCTGCTCCATTACGTGATGAAGGACGAGTCACGTCACGTCGCGTTCGGCATGCTGGCCCTGCGCGACCACTATCGCGGACTCTCCGGCAGCGAACTGCGCGACCGCGAGGACTTCATCGTCTACGCCTGCGAGCTGATGCGCAATCGGCTCGCCGGCGCGGAGATCGCGCGCGCGATGGGCTGGGAGATCGAGGCCGTGCGGCGCGCGGTGATGGAGTCGCCGACCGGTCACCTGTTCCGCTCGCTGCTCTTCATGCGGATCGTTCCCAACCTGCGCCGCCTCGGCCTGATCACGCCGCGGGTCCGCTCGGCCTTCGAGAGGCTCGAGATCATCCAGTTCGAGCATCTCGACCCCGACGATCAGGATCGCGAGCTGGGTCTGGCCTAGGAGCCGCCCCGGCTCTGCCGGCTAGGCGATCCGCAGCACTGCCGCGCCCGTGAGGCGTCCCTCGCGCAGCCGCGCGAGCGCCTCGTTGGCCTCGCCGAGGGCGAAGGTTTCGGTCGCGCAGCGGACGGGGACCCGGGGCGCGAGGGCGAGGAACGCGCGCGCGTCGGTGCGGGTCAGGTTCGCGACGGAGCGCACGACCCGCTCCTCCCAGAGATCGCGGTAGGGAAAGCTCGGGATGTCGGACATGTGGATGCCGCCGCAGACGACGGTGCCCCCCTTGCCGACGACCCGCAGCGCCGCCGGGACCAGCGCCCCGACCGGCGCGAACAGGATCGCCGCGTCGAGCGTCTCGGGCGGCCGCTCGAGCGAGCTCCCCGCCCAGACACAGCCCTGCTCGCGGGCGAAGCGCTGTGCCGCGAAGTCGCCGTCGCGCGTGAAGGCATAGACCGCCCGGCCCTCGTGACGCGCCACCTGCGCCACGAGATGCGCCGCGGCGCCGAAGCCGTAGAGGCCGAGTCGCTGCGCGTCGCCCGCCATGCGCAGCGCGCGGTAGCCGATCAGCCCCGCGCAGAGCAGGGGCGCCGCCTCGACGTCGTCGTAGGCGTCGGGCAGCGCGAAGCAGTAGCGCGCGTCGGCCACCGCGAACTCGGCATAGCCCCCGTCGATCTGGTAGCCCGTCATCCGCGCCCGATCGCAGAGATTTTCGAGCCCGCGTCGACAGAGATCGCACTCGCCGCACGTGAAGCCGAGCCACGGGACGCCGACCCGGTCGCCGAGGGCGAAGGCGTCGACGCCAGGACCGAGGGCATCGACGCGACCGACGATCTCGTGGCCGGGCACGATCGGAAGGCTGGGGTCGGGGAGCTCGTCGTCGACGACGTGGAGATCGGTGCGGCACACGCCGCAGGCGGACACGGCGATCCGGATCCGACCCGGGCCCGGCTCGGGCATCGGGATCTCTTCCTCGACGAGACCTCGACCGTCCCCGTGGTATCGCATCGCGCGCATCGACCCGGACCTCGGGGTCCTATCCTAGACGAACGGGTCGCCTCAAGCGCCCGCTCGGTCCGGTCGATCGACCGCCGGAGGCCGATTCATGCGCATTCTCGTCTGCCGCCCCCAGTTCTTCGACGTCGCCTACGTGATCAATCCCTGGATGGAGGGTCAGATCGGGCGCGTCGACCGAAGCCGTGCGCAGTCGCAGTGGCAGGCGTTGATGGACCGGGTCGCGCGCCACGCCGACCTGCTCGAGGTGCCGCCCCGAGCCGGCTCGCCAGACATGTGCTTCACGGCCAATGCCGGCCTCGTCGCGCGAGGACGCGCGCTGCCCGCGCGCTTTCGCATGCCGGAGCGGCAGGACGAGGAGGAGCCCTTCACGCGCTGGTTCGAGGGCGCGGGCTTCGAACTCGTCCCGCCGACCATCGACGATGCCTTCGAGGGCGAGGGAGACGCCCTCTTCCAGCCCGGCGAGCCGCTGCTCTGGGCCGGCTACGGCGTTCGCAGCGCCCTCGAGACCCACGTGGCCCTCGGACGCGCGTTCGGCGTCGAGGTCGTCTCGCTGCGACTCGTCGATCCGCGCTTCTATCACCTCGACACCTGCTTCGCGCCCCTGCCCGACGGGCGCCTCCTCTACTACCCGCCCGCCTTCGACGAGCGATCGCGTCGCGCCATCGCGCGCCGCGTCCCGCGCGAGCGGCGCATCGCCGTCGAGGACGCCGACGCCATCGGATTCGCCTGCAACGCGCTCGTCGTCGGCGAGCGCGTCTTCCTCAATGCCGCGAGCCCGGCGTTGGTCCGCGCCCTCGCCGACTGGGGCTACGAGGCGTGCGTCCAACCCGTGGACGAGTTCCTGAAGGCCGGCGGCGGGGTGAAGTGCCTCTCCCTCCGCCTCGACCAGGCGCCCTTCGACGCGATCCTGCCCGCGCCCCTCTCGCCGATCCGCAGCGAGGAGATCGAGCTCAAGGGCCATCTGATGGACTCGGGCGGATTGAATCGCGCGCTCGACGTCGTGACCGATGCCGGTGGGAGCTTCCGCGTCCGGACCATCTCGCTGGCCGAGCGCAAGGATCAGGAGTCGCGCGCCGTGCTGCGCATCGTGGCGCCCGACGAGGAGCGGCTCGAGGGCGTCGTCGCGGGGCTGCTCGCGATGGGCGCGCATCGACGGACGCCCGTGCGCGCGGCGCGGCTCGAGCCGGTGACGCAGGATGGTGTCGCTCCGGAGGGCTTCTACTCGACCACGATCTACCCGACCGAGGTGCGCCTCGGCGGCGAGTGGGTGGAGGTCGAGCGGCAGCGCATGGACGCGGTCGTCGTCGTCGAGACGGCACCGAGAGCCCGAGCGCGCTGCGCACTCTTCCGCGACCTGCGGGCGGGCGACCGCGTCGTCTGCGGCATCGACGGCGTGCGCGTGCGATTTCCCGAGACGCGCGAGAGCGGCGAGTTCGCCTTCATGAACGCCGCCGTCTCGAGCGAGCGCCGCGTCGAGACGGCCGTGAAGGCGATCGCCTGGGAGATGCGGCGGCTTCGCGAGCGGAAGGGCCGGATCGTCGTCGTGGCGGGTCCGGTCGTCGTCCATACCGGCGGCGCGCGGCCCCTCGCCGCCCTCGTCGCCCGCGGCTACGTCCAGGCGCTGCTGACCGGCAATGCGCTCCCCGTCCACGACATCGAGCTCGACCTCTTCGGCACCTCCCTCGGCGTCGACCTCTCGCGCGGGCGGCCGGTCCACGAAGGCCACCGCAACCATCTGATGGCGATCAACCGCGTGCGGGCCGCAGGCGGCATCCGCGAGGCGGTCGAGTCAGGCGTCGTGCGGAGCGGCATCCTCTACGAATGCGTCCGCCGCGGCGTCCCCTTCGTTCTCGCGGGCTCGATCCGCGACGACGGACCGCTCCCGGACACGCGGATGGATCTGATCGAGGCTCAGGCGGCCTACGCCCGCGCGATCGAGGGCGCCGACATGATCCTGATGCTCTCGTCGATGCTCCATGCGATCGGGACGGGCAACATGACGCCGGCGGGCGTCCGTGTCATCTGCGTCGACATCAGCCCGGCGGTCGTGACCAAGCTCGCGGATCGCGGCTCGCTCGAGTCGGTCGGCATCGTGACCGACGTCGGACTCTTCCTGAACCTGCTGGAGCAGAATCTGCGCGACGGAGCGCGCCCCGACGGCGAAGGCTAGGCGCCTTCGCCCCGACCGAAGCGCTCCTTCAGGTAGCGCACGATGTCGAGCGACTCGGGCATCCACCGCACCGACCCGTCGCGATGCTCGATCCGCAGCACGGGCACCGTCTCCCGACCCGTCGCCGCGTAGAGCGCATCGTTGTGACTCGCGTCGCGCATCGTGTCCTTGAGCGGCACGTCGATGCCGAGCGCGGCGATCGCATCGAGCACGCGGCGACAGTACGGACACTCCGGATAGCCGTAGAGCGCCAGGCCCTGCACGTCCTCCGGACGACCCTCGGTCGGCGATGCGGCCCCCATCGTTCGCGGCCCCTCCCTCAATGCGCACTGCGCGGCGCGCTCCCAGCACGGCGCGCGAAGCTAGCAGCGATCCCCCGCCGCCCCGCGCGCCGCCCGCCTGCAACGCGTCGTGGCACCGGCGCGACCGTTCCGATCGGAGCAGCCGCCGACGGAAATCCGACGAATCCGGAACGCTCCGGCCGGATCCGCGGCCGGCGCGAAGGCGACGGCCGATCGACCCCGTCGTCCGGACATCGCCGATCTTGCTCGACTTTTCCGCCGATCGGCTCGGAGTCGCCGCCGCTGGCATGCATCCTGCTCTGCCTCTGCCGCATGCGCGGAGGAACGCGGGGGAGCGATCGTGGACGAGACGCAGATCAGCGGGGACGAGTTCGAGGGAGGAGCATGCGGCAGCCCGCGCATGCCCCGGGTCGCCGAGGATGCGCAACACGAGCTCGAGCTCGGCGGGCTCGTCGCCGCCCTGTCCGCCTCGACCGAAGACGAGACCGAGCTCGACCTCCGCCTGCGCGCGATCGTCGAGGGCGGCCGCCACCGGATCACGATCGGGACGGACACGCGCGCCCGCGCACTCGAAAATTGATGCGCTGAAGCGTTCCTGATAGGCTCGCGACCTCGGTCCGACGAGACCGGATGAACCCCACGCCGAGTACGATCGCGTCCAGGGGTCGGGCCGGAGGCCCGTCGCCCGCGCGGTGCGACCGCACACAGGAACCGCCATGGCACGCATGAACGACCACTACCTGAAGCTGGCCGCCGGCTACCTCTTCCCCGAGATCGGCCGCCGCGTCGGCGCCTTCCAGAAGGCCAACCCGAAGGCGGACGTGATCCGGCTGGGCATCGGCGACGTGGTGCTCCCCCTCGTCCCTTCGGTCCGCCAGGCGATGCACGACGCCATCGACGAGATGGCCGTCGCGAGTGGCTTCCGCGGCTACGGCCCCGAGCGCGGCTACGACTTCCTGCGCAACGCGATCGTCGAGCACGACTTCGCGAGCCGCGGCGTCGCGGTCGATCCCGACGAGATCTTCGTCTCCGACGGCTCGAAGTGCGACTCGGGGAACATCCAGGAGATCTTCGCCGAGGACGCGACGATCGCGATCCCGGATCCCGTCTATCCGGTCTACGTCGACACGAACGTGATGGCCGGGCGGACCGGCCCCGCCGGCCCCGATGGACGTTATGCCGGAATCCAGTACCTCCCCTGCACCGAGGCCTCGGGATTCCTGCCGGCCCTGCCGAAGCGACCGGTCGACCTGGTGTACCTCTGCTCGCCGAACAATCCGACCGGCGCCGTCGCGACGAAGGCCGAGCTCGCGCACTGGGTCGAGTGGGCGCGGGCGAACGACGCGATCCTGCTCTTCGATGCCGCCTACGAGCGTTTCATCACCGACCCCGCGCTGCCCCGCTCGATCTTCGAGGTTCCGGGCGCGCGCGAGTGCGCGATCGAGTTCCGCAGCTACTCGAAGACGGCGGGCTTCACCGGCATCCGCTGCGCCTACGTCGTCGTACCGAAGGAGCTCCTCGGCCGCGATGCCCGGGGCCAGTCGGTCTCCGTCGCGAAGCTCTGGGACCGCCGGACGAGCACCAAGTTCAACGGCGTGTCCTATCCCGTCCAGCGCGGCGCCGAGGCCATCTACTCCGAGACCGGCCGCAAGGAAGTCCAGGCGAACATCGACTACTACATGGCCAATGCCGGCCTCATCCGCGCCGGCCTCGCGAAGGCGGGCTTCCAGACCTTCGGCGGCGTCAACGCCCCCTACGTCTGGATGAAGACGCCGGAAGGGCTCGACTCCTGGCAATTCTTCGACGCGCTGCTCGCGCAGGCGAACGTCGTCGGGACGCCCGGATCCGGCTTCGGCGCCTGCGGCGAGGGCTACCTGCGCCTGTCGGCCTTCGGCTTCCGGGAGAAGGTCGAGGAAGCGATCGAGCGCATCACGCGCCATTTCGCCTGACGCGACGCCCGACGCGAGCCGCCCGACGCGCCGCCCTGCCGGCTCAGCGCGTCGCGTCCGTCCCGAGCATCCGGCGGACACGGCGCGCGACGGGGTCCAGCGACGAGCGTGCCCTCGATTCCGCGGCGTCGGGGGCTTCGGTGCGGTGCGCGTCGAGGTCGTGCGGCGCCAGCGCGGTTTCGAGGACCCGGACCCGTCCCTTCGCGACGAGACCGGCCGCGAGCGCGCCCCGCAGCCGATGGGGCCGGATGGTGCCCCGCTCGACCCCCTTCGCACAGAGCCATTCGAGACCCTCCTGCGGTCGGGTCGTGCCCCGATCGTTGCCCGGTCTCGCCTGCGCCCGCCGCAGAACCGCCTCCTCGACCGCGCGAAGCGCCCGCGCGACGATGCCGCTCGGGCGATCCGACCGCGCGCGGGCATCCGATTCCGCCACGAAGACGGGCCGCCCCGCCTCACACGCCCGCGCCAGCGTCGACTCGCCCGGCCCGCCGAGCACGATGGCGGTCGCCGTCGCGAAGCGCGCCTCGAGCGCATCCGGCTCGACGCCCGCGTCCTCCACGGCCACGTCGGGGACCGTCGCGAGTCCGCTTCGATAGGCCGCGGCGAGCGACGGCGAACAGCCGCGCCCGAGACCCGTAGCGACCGACGCCCCGAGCGCGCGAGCGCTCTCGCCGACGCGTCGCCCGAATGCCAACGCCTCCTCGGGCGTCATCGCCACCGCCCGCTCGTCCTGCTCGAGCAGCACGAAGAGCCGAGGGGACATCGGCGAAGCCATCTCTTCGACGACGCCCCGATCGCCCGCCGCGCGCCGCGGCGCAGGGGCGACCAGCGGCCAGTCGACGTCGAGCCGACGCGGATGCGGAAAGACCAGTTCGTCCGGCTGCACGACCGCCAGGTCGACCTCGTCGACCGGCAGGGCCGCTTCTGCCCCGAGCGCGACCAGAAGACAGCGCCCGTTGGCCGCCGTCCGGATCCGCCGCGCGGGCCGCGCCGCGGAACGGCCCGCAGCGATCAGGAGGTCGGGCCACGGCGGACCCGACGGCAGCACGGTCGGCGGGATCGCGCTCGCGACCGCGCCGCCGAGGCGCTGGGCGAGCGCCGCCGTGGCCTCCACGTGGGCACGCGCGCCATCGGTCAACGTCCAGATCCGGGGCGGGGTCGCGTCGAGGCGGGGCCCGCCGAACGCGATCCGATGTCCGTCGCGTTCGAAATCCCGGCCGCGCGTCGTGACCAGCTCCCATCGTACGTGCGGATGCCGCGCGGCGGCCGCCTCGAAGTGGGAGCGCCACCAATCTGGCGTGAACGCCGTGCCGGCGGGCGGATGCAGGAATCGTCGGCGCGGTGTTTCACGACAGCGTACGGCGACGAAGACGAAGCGACGGGCGCCAGAGAAGAGCGACTCGACGATCCAGGGCACGTCCCAGACCGGGAGCGCCTCGAGCCCGTCGACGCAGACCACGCCCTCCGCGGCGCGTGACATCGGCGCGCCATCGAGCCATTCGAGCAGCCCGCAGCGGTGCTCGAAGTCGAGCCCGAAGCGGCCCGGGCGCTGCTCCGTCGCGCCGCGCAGATCGGGCAGGATCTCGACGAGGCCGTGCGCCTTCGCCTGGCGCGCGAGCGACTCGACCGCTCCAGCGAGAACGCCGCGGCGGTCCATCGCGCTCGGCAGCTCGCCCTTCGCGACGGATTCGAGCCGCCGGCGGTGGGCGACGAAGCGCTTGCTCGGCGCGGCGCGTCGGAAGAGCTCGAAGCCCGACGCGATCGCTTCGCGCTCGAGGTCGTGCCAGAGATGGGTGTAGGCCCCCTCCTGGTACACGAAGCGCTCGGGGAAGGGGCGCCACGGCTGGGTATGGAGCGTCGTGTAGTGGAGCAGATGACTGCGACCGGGAACGAACTCCTCGTCGCGCGCGTTCCAATGGGGATCGAGCTCGCCGCGATGGCCGGTCGCCCGCGACGCCTTGCGGAGCAGCGAGCGCTTCCAGGCGTGCTGGGCCCCGGCGAGCGTCCAGACGGGCGCCATGCGCGCGCAGTCGATCAGCATGACGGAGGACTCGGTGTCGGAGATCGCCAGATAGCCGGCGCCGCCCAGCTCGAGATCGAAGAGCCGCCCGGGATCCGTCAGATAGATCTCGTCCTCGTCGTTGTAGATCGCGCGTCCGCGCCCGCGACAGAGGGCTGGAATCGCGAAGCGGTAGTTCGTGAACCCCGTCGTCCAGCCCCGCCGGTCGAAGCCCTCGAGCTCGGACATGAAATGGATCCGCACCGTCCGTCCCGGATCGCGCGCCTTCTCGATCGAAAAGCCGAAGACGCGATTGGCGCGGTACTGGGCGGGCTCCGTCCCGAGGAAGATCTCGACGGCCGGCCGATTCGACGGCGGCGCGCCGGGGCGCGGGGGCAGGACAACGCACTCCATCGAAGCGCGGAGCAGCTCGGCCTCGTTCGTCTCGGATTCGGTCATGGAACGCTCGTCGCCCCGACGCGGCCGGATCGGGGGTGGACCCGGGCAGCCTCTGCGGTGGGGGATCGGACCGCGCAGTCTACACCAATCGTGGCGCTGGCCCGTCCCGCGGCGCCGGACGGCTGCAGCGATTCGTGGCAGGCGAGCGGATCCGGAATTCGCCGGAGCCCCGGGGCGAGGCGGGCCGTCGAGTGCCCTTGGTTTCCATTTTGCTACAAGATGGCCGCCTGTTTCGCCGAGAAACCCGAAGGCGCGACCGCGAGTCCTCGACTCGAGGCGCGATCCGGGGATACTAAGCGCCGCGTGCCGGTGACGAACCGGCCGTCCAGGGGGCTGCACACTGGGGGGCCCGCGAGCATCAATCGGGATGTGGTCGGGGTGTGCGCACGAGGGGTGTGCGCACGAGAGAGGATTCGAATGCGGATTGGCAACATTCCGGTCGGCGAGGGTGCGCCGCTGGTCCTGATCAGCGGCCTCAACGTGATCGAGAACGAGCAGGACACGATCGAGATCGCACGCACGATCCAGCAGCTGGCCGAGAAGCACGACTTCCCGCTGGTCTTCAAGGCCTCCTTCGACAAGGCGAACCGCTCCCGGCACGACTCCTTCCGTGGCCCCGGCATCGACGAGGGCCTGCGTACGCTGGCCGCCGTCAAGCGCGAGACCGGCCTCCCCCTGCTGACGGACGTCCACGACCCGAGCCAGCCGAAGATCGCAGCACAGGTGGTGGACATCCTTCAGGTCCCGGCGTTCCTGATGCGCCAGACGGATCTGATTGCGGCTTGCGCGGCGACGGGAATTGCCGTCAACCTCAAGAAGGGTCAGTTCATCGCCCCGCACGACATGCGCCACGCGGTCGACAAGCTCCGACACTACGGCTGCGAGGACGTCCTCGTGACGGACCGCGGGACGTGTTTCGGCTACAACAACCTCGTGACCGACATGCAGGGCCTGGTCCAAATGCGGGCCTTCGCGCCGGTCTGCTTCGACGCGACCCATGCCGTGCAGTACCCAGGCGCCAACGGGGGCTCGTCGGGCGGCGACCGCCGCTTCGTCGCCCCGCTCGCCCGGGCCGCCGTCGCGACGGGCATCGACGCGCTCTTCATCGAAACGCATCCGGATCCCGAGCACGCGCCCTGCGACGGGCCGAGCCAGATCAGCTTCGAGGAGCTGGATCGACTGCTCGCCGAGGTACGCGCGATCGACTCGGCGCTGCGCCATCTCGCCCCGGCGCGCTAGCCCGCCCGACCCCGCGATGAGTCCGCGATGAGCCCGGAGCGTTCCGCCATCGGGCCGCCCGCATCGCAGTCGACTTCGCCCGTCCACGGCCCGCTCGGGCCGCGGCGCGCGATCGTGCTCGCCGGCCGCCGACCCGGGCCCGATGCGCTCGCCGAAGGCGACGGCGCGCCCCACCGCGCCCTGCTCGACATCGAGGGCGAGCCGATGCTCGTCCGCGTCCTGCGGCGGCTGCTCGCCTGGCCGACGATCGAGCACGTGCTCGTCAACATCGACCGCCCCGAGCTGCTCGACGCCGTCGCCGACCTCGCGCCCTGGCGCGAGGCAGGGCGCGTGTCGATCCTCGCCAGTACCGCCTCCCCGAGCCGCAGCGTGCTCGAGAGCCTCGACCGGCTCGACCTCGCGGCGGGACCGATCCTCGTGACGACCGCCGACCACGCCCTGCTCGACGAAGGCATGCTGTCGCGCTTCTTCGAGGCGGGCGAGCAGACGGGCGCGGACCTCTGCGTCGCCCTGGTGCCGCGCAGCGTGATCGCCGCCCGCTTCCCCGAGGCGCGCCGGACCTATCTGCACTTTCGCGGCGAGTCCTTCTCGGGGGCGAACCTCTTCCTCTTCCGAACACCCGCTGCGCGCAACGCCGCCCTCTTCTGGCAGCGCGTGGAGGGCCTTCGCAAGCGGCCCTGGCGGATCGCCCGCGCCTTCGGATGGCGCAACCTCGTGTCCTTCCTGCTCCGCCGAATCAGCCTGCAAGCGGCCTTCGAGCGGGTCTCCCACGTGCTCGGCCTGCGGGCCGAGGCGATCGCGCTCCCGCAGGCCGAGGCGGCCGTCGACGTCGACAAGCTCGACGACCTCGTCCTCGTCCGGCGCCTGCTCGCCGAGCGGCGGCACCGATCGGTCGAGCCCGCCGCGCCCGCGGTGGGATGAAGGCGCCGCTCCCGGCGACCGCGCGGACCGGGATCGCCTGCGCGGCGACGGCGCACACACGGACCGCGCGGGACCGGACCGCGGAAGTTCAGACGAGGCGATCGCTCAGGGCCACGAACGCCCCCGCGTTCGCGTCGTAGCCCCGCACGGACGTCTCGATCACGAAGCCTCCCTCCGGCGCGTCACGGACGCTGAAAAGGTGGTACTGCGCCGGACGGTCGGGACGAGGATCGGCGGACGAGGTCGACGGGACACCGATCGCGGGAATGGGCCGGCGCGGCCCCTCGAGCAGATGGACTCGACGGCGGTGCTTGTGGCCGTGGAGCACGAGCTCGGCGCCCGTCTCGGCGAGCAGCGCGCGCAGTGCGTCGGCGTCCCAGAGCGCGCGGCGCGGGGGCTCGCCATGCGGATGGACTGGGTGGTGGATCATCACGACGCGACAGAGTCCGAGCGCCTCCGCCCGGATCAGCAGGCGCCGCAGGCGCGCGAGCTGCTCGGAGCCGAGCAGGCCTCCGGCACGAAAGACCGGCGTCGGAATCACGGAGCAGAGCCCGATCAGCGCGACGCGGCCGAACACGCGCAGCGTCGGGTAGTCGGCGTGCCGGGGCGCCCTTCCGTCGCGGGGATCGACGACGGCCTCGGCGAGCTCGACGTCGAGGGCGCGCAGGGCAGCGCTCGCCTGGCCGCGCAGATAGGGCGCCCAGCGATCCCATCCCTGCGCCGGATCGACCTCGACATAGCAATCGTGATTGCCGGGGATCAGGAAGACCTGCTCCGGCGGGCCGAGCTGCTCGAGCTGCCGTCGCGCGGCCTCGAACTCGGCGGGCAGCGAGATATGCGTCAGGTCGCCGGTCACGAGGATCCGGTCGAAGGCCTGGGCGCGTACGTCCCGGATCGCCGCCTCGAGGACCGCCGAAGCGTGATGGTGGCGCCGACTGAAGTACCAGGACGCCCAGCCCGACAGCCGCTTGCCGCGCCAGGCAGCCGATCCCGCGCCGCGCAGGGTCGTCGCGTGCCAGTCCGAGAGATGGGCGAATCGGATCAGGGTGCTCACTCGTACGCGTTCCCCTGCGACCGGGCGTCACGGAACCGCTGCGGCGAGGCGGCACTCTCTGTTCGCCCGAACCGGAGAGCACGTCCAGCGCGACCGGCGTCGGATCGCTTCCGACGGGGGCGCGCGCCTGTGATAGCTTCGTTCGCGGTCGGTCGAAAGCCGCAGCCGCACGAGGCCGGGGGGGAGCGAGCTTGACCCACGCATCTGGACCACACGCCCGAAGTCTGCCCGCCGACCCTGCCCCGATCCCTCGGGCCCCGCGCGCCCGAAGCGACGAGCGACGCACGGGGCGCGCGGCCCGCGTGCTGCGCGGCCTGCTGTGCGCGCTCGGAATCGCGTCCGCTCTGCCCCCGAGCTTCGCCTCGGCGGCGGGCCCCGCGCTCGACCCGAGCGCGCGCATGCTCGAGAACGATCAGGCGAGCGAGTATTGGACGCTCTTCGTCGAGCTCGACAGCGGCCATCGCATCAGCCAGCGGTTCCTGATCACCAACGCCGGACCCGGGACCCACAACGCCGTCGCCGTCGGTCATCTGATGGAGCCGGGACGGCCTCCCTACCGCTACGTGAACGGGCGCATGCGGAACGCCTGGACGCTCTCGCCCGACCGGCTCTTCCTCGACATCGCGGCGAGCCACCTCGATCTGCACCGCCCGACCGGTGCGCTCAAGATCACGAAGGACGACATCGAGATCCGGCTCGCGTTCGATCTCTCCGACGAGGCGCCGGCCGACCGCGTGGCCGCGAGCGTGCTTCCGCGCCACTACTTCGTCGAGGCGCTGGCCGTCGGCGCGTCGACGCGCGGCACGCTCCAGGCGCCCTGGATGAGCGAGCCGCGGAAGGTGATCGGGCGCACATGGCTGATCCATTCCTGGACGGCCGAGGAGGAGGCCAGCCTCTTCGTGCGCCGGATCGACGTCTTCGGCCAGGCTGGCGACACGTCGTTCTACGGAATTCAATTGAGTCGCGACGCCACCGCTTCGAGCGCCGCCTGGCAGATGTTCGCGCGTCCCAAGGCATCGCCGGCCGGGTCGACGCAGCTTGAATCGCAAATCAACTTCACGGGCCGCTGGACGAGCGACGGGCCTCCCCTCTCCGGAAAGGCCCGGGAGGATTACCCCGTTCCGAGTCGATTCACGATCGACGCATCAGACATTTCGGGTGCAATCCGCCTCAGCAACCCCTGGCTGCGCTTCGATCCCTTCGAGGTGATCCCTCAGCCCTTCCGCTGGTTCGTCCGAAGAACGTCCCGACCCCAGGAGGTCTGGGCGGACACCCGAATCGCCGTTAGCATCGGACCCGCGCTCGCGAACCCATCCCTCCCCCCATCCAACCCAACCGAGCGTGTTTCCAACTCACAACGGGAGATTGAAGACGAGACTGCGGATCAGCATGTGACGGGTGTGGCATCCATCACATTCTTGAATCCGATCGATCGCCGTTGAGTCCATGCACGCGTCGTCGAGCGCTTGACGATCGTGTGACAGACCGGATCGAGTCCCGCTCTTCCCTCACGATGGGGACCCATTTGCGAATCGGTGTCGTCAACAACCTGCGCGCCGGCAAGAGCCAGGAGCAGGTCAGTCGCATGCTCGGCTTCCTGCGAAGCCATCCGGACGTGGTCCACGTCGAAACCGAGAATGCGGGCGTGATGCCCGAGGCCCTCGCGGAGCTCGCCGCGCGTGAAGTCGATCTGCTCGTCGTCAACGGCGGGGACGGCACGCTGCAGTACGTGCTGACCGAGATCCTCGCGAACAACCCCTTCGGCGATCGGCTCCCGCTCGTCGCCCCGCTGCGGGCCGGGCGAACCAACATGAGCGCGATGGATCTCGATGCCGACCGGGATCCGCTGCGCGGCCTCGCCGCCATGCTGGCGAGCGCCCGGGCGGGCCGAATCGCCGAGCGCGTCGAGCCGCGGCGCGTGCTCCGCGTCGCCTACGGCTTCGGCGTCGAGCGCGGCGTCCAGTACGGCATGTTCTTCGGCGCCGGACTCATCAAGCGCGCCATCGAGCTGAACCACCGGCTCTTCGACCAGGACGGCCAGCGCCACTTCGTCGAGGGCGTACCCGGCGCGACCCTGGTGACGGCCGGTCTGCTCGGCCGCGTCATCACCGGGGACCGCTCCGGCATCCTCGAGCCCGACAAGCTCCAGATCCTGCTCGACGGCGAGGAGATCCACCGCGGCGAGTACCACCTCGTGATCGCCTCGACCCTCTCCCGCCTCTTCGCCCGCATGCGGCCCTTCTGGGGCAAGGGTCCGGGCGGTGTCCGGTTCACCTCCATCGCCGCCCCCTGTGAGCGGATCGGCCGCGCGGCGATCGGCATGCTGCGGGGTCGACCGGCGGCCTGGGTGACCCCTGAGCGGGGCTACACGAGCCGCAACGTGGAGCATGCCGAGCTTCGGATGAGCTGCGGCTTCACGGTCGATGGCGAGCTGTGGCAGCCGGATCCCGACCGCAGCGTCGCCCTCTCGGCCGATCGCGTGGTCCACTTCGTCCGGGCTTGAGCTCGTCCGGGTTCGAGCGGCGTCCGGACATGAGCGGGAACGCCGAAGGCCTCGAATCGATCGTGGCCGGAGAGCTCGCCCTGCCCGTCCGCCCGAGCGTCGAATGGCTCGCAGGCGCCCTCGCGGAGCGCCACGGCGCGGCCGTCCTCGGCGTCCTCTTCTACGGCTCCTGCCTGCGCCAGACGACCGACGAAGGCGTCCTCGACTTCTGGCTCGTGGTCGACGACTACCGCCACGCCTATGCCAGTCCCGTCCTGGCCCTCGCGAGCACGATCGCGCCCCCGACCGTCTTCTATCTCGAGCGCGACTACGAGGGGCGTCGGCTCCGGACCAAATTCGGCGTCATCAGTCGGCGCGCGTTCGCGCGCGGGACCTCCTTCGACGCCTCCCATCCCTACGTCTTCGCCCGCTTCGCCCAGCCCGCGCGGCTCCTCGCCTGCCGCGACGACGAAGCGCGACGGTTCTTCGTCGCCTGCATCGCTCGTTCGATCGAGGTCATGGTCGGACGGCTCGTGTTCCTGCTCCCGGCCCGGGGCCACGTCATGCGCTTCTCGCTGGCCGCATTCTGGCAGGAGGCGTTCCGGCGAAGCTACGACAGCGAGCGGCGACCCGAAGCCGAGGAGACCATCCGCGGCCTCTATCTCGCGCATGCCGAACGCTACGACGACGCGGCGCTCCGCGCGCTTCGAGCGCTCGCGCGCCGCGGCGCGATCGGCCCCCTGACCGAGCATCCCCGATCCGTCGCGATCGCGATGTCGCGCTCGGCGATCGCGACCGGTCGGCTCCGCTGGCATGGGATGCGGATCGTCGGCCGGACCCTCGGCCTCGTGCGCTTGCTCAAGACCGCCTTCACCTTCGGCGATTGGGTACCGTACGTGCTCTGGAAGCTCGAGCGCCATACGGGGCGGAAGCTCGAGCTCAGTGAGCGTCAACGTCGGCATCCGCTGCTCTTCGGCTGGCCGATCATCCTGCGCCAGATCGCACGGCGAAACCTGCGTTAGGCAGGCCGGCGCGAAGGGGGAAGGAAGCGAGCGTGTCGGAACGGAAGAGCGTCCTCATCACCGGTGCGTCCTCCGGGCTCGGCGCCGCGATGGCGTCGCGCATGGTCGCATGCGGATGGCGCGTCTTCGGGACGACTCGACGCGAGCGATCGGACGCGACGGGAGACGCGACCGGACGCGGGATCGAGTGGATCACGATGGACGTCTGCGACGACCACGCCGTCGAGCGGGGACTCACCGAGGTCTACGCCCGCACGCCGGCCCTCGACGGGCTCGTCTGCAACGCGGGCTTCGGGATCTTCGGCGCATTCGAGGAGACGAGCCTCGAGCGGGCGCGGGCGCAGTTCGAGACGAACGTCTTCGGGGTCCTCCGAGTGGCGCGCCCCGTGCTCGCGCGCATGCGCATGCGCGGGTCGGGGCGCCTGCTCTTCGTGGGCTCGCTCGCCGGTCGGGCGCCGATCCCCTTCCAGTCCCACTACTCTGCCAGCAAGGCGGCGATCGAGGCGCTCGTCCTGGCCCTCGCGAACGAGGTCCATCCCTTCGGCGTCTCCGTCCATCTGATCGAGCCCGGCGACATCGACACCGCCTTCAACGACGTCATGGACTGGGGCCAGCCCGTGGCCGACTCCGCCTACGCCGAGCGCCGCCAGCAGTGCGAGCGGACGATTCGCGACGCGCTGCCCCGCGCGCCGAAGCCGGACGTCGTCGCCGACGCCGTCGAGCACGCGCTCTGCGCGACGCGGCCGCGGCTCCGTTATGCGGTGGGGCGAGAGGCGCGCCTGGTCGGGCTCGGCAAGCGCCTGCTCTCGGATCGCCTGAACCTCAAGCTGATCCGCGACCACTTCGGCATCTGAATCGCGTCAGGCCGCGCCCGCTCCACCGTCGTCCGCTCGGGCATCGGCCGATCGGGACGCGCCCGCTCAGGCGTCGACCACCTCGGGGTGGCCGAGCGCACGCAGCGCGCCGCGCAGCTTCTCCGCCGCCTCGGCGATGCTGGCGGGCGACGCCTTCGAGTCAGCGCGGCCGAAGTCGAGGTCGTGGGGGCTCCAGATGCAGGAGACGGGGAGATGGACGTGGCGCACCTCGAGCCCCAGGATCGTGAGTCCGACCTTCTCGGGCTTGTAGACACGGTCGAGGCCGCGACCGATCGCCTGCGCAACGCGGATCAGATGCTGCATGATCTCGGGCTCGAGGTCGGTCCAGGCATCGACCTCCTGACGGGGGACGACGAGCGTATGGCCCGGCTTGAGCGGCGCGATCGTGAGGAAGGCGACGCAGACGTCGTCCTTCCAGACGAACTGGCCCGGCATGCGGCCTTCGATGATCTGCGTGAAGATGCTGGGCATGCGTCGCTCCTCCTCCGGCCGTGCGGACGCCGGCCGTGCGGGGCGAACGGATACACGAGATTCGCGCCGACTCAAAGCGGCGCGCCCCCCGCCGCCGAGGTCGACGCCGCGGGGCCTTCCCGCGCGGGAAGCCGGAAGCGCATCCGATGACGTCCGCACGCGTTCCCGGCGCCGGTCCCGACCTCGTCCTCGCTGCCTCGATCGGGGCGGTCGCGCTCTTCGCCGGACTCGCGCTCCTCGCGCTGCTCCTCGCGATCGCACGCCGCCTGGAGCGGCGCGCACGCGACCGCTCGATCCACGACATCGAGGCCCTCCCCGTCGAGGCCCGCCCGGACCTGGTCGTCGTCCTCGGCTGCCCACCGCGGACCCGCAGCGGCCGCATCAATCCCCATCTGACCGGGCGCGCGCTGGCCGCGGCCCGCGCCTACCACGCATTGCGAGGGGTCACGATGCTCTGCAGCGGGCGCATGCTCGCGCCCGACGCGGCCGACGCCTCGGCACAGGACGAGGCCGCCGCCCTCGCGACGCTGCTCGAGGCCGCCGGCGTTCCGTCCTCCGCGATCCGTCTCGATCGGGACGCGCGGCGTACGATCGACTCGGTCGAGCGCGCGCTCGATCACGATCGCGGCCGCCCTGTCCTGATCGTGTCCCAGGCGTTCCACCTGCCCCGCGTGCTCTTCCTCGCACGCGCTCTTTCCCTCGATGCCTGGGGCCTGGCGGCCCCCGGCCCCCGTCTGCGCTGCCGGGGGCGGGTGCGGGAGTCGTTCGCCGGGCTCAGAGCGCTCTTCGACATCGGCTTCGCCCGACGCGGGCGTTGACGAGCCGCCGGGTTTGCGGCGAACCTCCCCGAGTCGTCCGGAAGAATGGACGGCCCCGATGGACGGACCGGCACGAGCGGACCTTCCGAGGCGAACGGGGCGAGCGCAAGGCGGGGGACGAGCACGGCACGCGGCGCGAACGGATGAACCGCATCGAACGGAGGTCGGATTGCCGGGTCGCTCGAAACATCGCCTCTCCGTCCACGTCCGACCCCAATCCGCCGAGCTGCGCTTCACGCTCGATCCGCGCCGATCCGATTTCCGGGGCGAGGCGAGCTATGCGATCCACCTCGACCGCGCGACGCGGCTGATCGAGCTTCATGCGGCAGACCTCGTCGTAGCGCGGGTGGTCGCGCGCGCGAACGGTCTCGCCCGTCGCGGGCGCGTCGACACGGATGCGGGACACGAACGGATCCGCCTGCGCTTCGATCGCCCGCTGCCGCGCGGGCCGATCCGCCTCGAGCTCGCCTTCCGGGGCCGGGTCCGCCGGGACCTGCGCGGCCTCTACCGATCCGCGGACGACGAGACGCCCTGGCTGGCGACCCAGCTCTGCCCGACCGACGCGCGCCGCCTCTTCCCGGCCTTCGACGAGCCCGGCATCAAGCTCCGCTATCGCATCGCCGCGACGGTCCCCACCGACGCGACGGTCCTGAGCAACGCCCCCATCGAATTCGAAGAGGCGTCGGAGCGGGGCATCAAGACGGTGCACTTCGAACCGACGCCGCCCCTCTCCGCGTATCTCGTCGCGCTCGCGGTCGGCCCGTTCGAGGCCGGCCCAGCCCTGCAGATGGGACCGACACCCGTTCGCGTCTACACGCTTCCGGGCCGACAGACGCTCGCCTCCTTCGCACGCGAGACCGCCGCCGAGGCGCTCGGTCGGATCGAGCGCTGGTTCGAGATCCCCCACCCCTACGCCAAGCTCGATCTGGTCGCGCTCCCCGACTTCGCCTTCGGTGCCATGGAAAATGCCGGCGCGGTCTTCTTCCGCGACTCGGTGCTGCTGCTCGACGCCAGCACGGCGAGCCCCGAGGAGCTGATGCGCTCCGCCGAGACGATCACCCACGAGCTCGCCCACATGTGGTTCGGGAATCTCGTGACGATGGCGTGGTGGAACGATCTCTGGCTGAACGAGTCCTTCGCGACCTGGATGGCCTACGAGATCCTCGACGGCTGGCAGCCGGACTGGCGCGTCTGGCAGGCCTTCGCCCACCGCCGCGAGGAAGCGCTCGAGCAGGACGCCCTCTCGACCAGCCATCCGATCGCGCCCCGCGTCCGCAGCGCGGAGGACGCCCAGGAGAACTTCGACGCGATCACCTATACCAAGGGCGCGTGCGTCCTCCGCATGCTCGAGCAGTACCTCGGTCGCGAGCGGTTCCGCGAAGGCGTGCAGCTCTACCTGCGCCGCCACCGCGAGCAGGCGGCCACCGCCGAAGACCTCTGGCACGCCCTGTCCGAGGTCGCCGATCAGCCGATCGGGAAGATCGTGGCGCCGTGGACGCTGCAGACGGGCTTCCCGCTCGTCCGCATCGAGCGCCACGACGACGGGGCGGGCGATCGCATCCGCCTGAGCCAGACGCGATTCCTCGCAGGCGGCCGACCGACCCGGCGCGATGCGCGGGCTGGCACGCGCGCCACCCGCGTCCGCGAGGCCGTCCGCTGGCCGATTCCCTGGGTCGGACGCGTCGGCCGGGGCGACGACGGCAACGCGCGGGCGGTGCGCCATCTCTTCGCGAAGGCGCACGATCGTGCTCCGGGTCAGGGCGCGGCGCTCACCTGGATCTACGGCAACGCGGGCGAGGCCGGCTTCTTCCGCGTGCGCCACGGCGATTCGGAATGGCGCGACCTGCTCGAGGCCCGCGCGAGCCTCTCCCCGCTCGAACGCATCGGCCTCGTCGGTCATCAATGGGCCCTGGCGCGCGCCGGGGAGGCGCCGCTTTCTGCCCTGCTCGATCTCGTGGCGAGCCTCGGCGACGAGACGGAGCCGGACGTGCTCGCCGCGGTCGAACGGGTGCTCGCGCAGCTGCTCCAGCGGGTGACGCCCGGAGGCGGGAGGCGGCTCGAGGCGCGGCTGCGCGCTTGGATCGAGGTCTACTTCGGCGGCCAGGTCGACGCGCTCGGACTCGATCCGGATCGGACGGAGGAGCGCGCTCATGGCGAACGACGCGCCCGCGTGGTCTCGATCGTGGGCGAGCTCGGCCGCTGCGAGGCAATCGGGATGGGTTGTGAGGCAAGGGCCCGGGATGCGCTCGCGGGCCGCGCGCCCCTCCCGCCGGCGCTCGCGGACGCGATCGTCCGGATCGCGGCCGGCCGAGGCGATCGGAGGCTGCATGCCGCTTGCGTCGACGCAGCGCGCAAGGCGGAGACCCCGCAGGCACGCCGCCGCTGGCTCTTCGCCTTGGCCGCATTCCGGGGCGCAGCGGAGCTCGAGGCGAGCCTCGGCTGTGCGCGCGACCGCGCCCTGGCCCCCGGCGTCGATCGCGCGGGGCTCTGGATCGCCCTGCTCGACCGCCCCGAGACGGCGGAGGCGGCCTGGGAGGGGCTCCAGCGCGGCTGGAAGGGGCTCGCACGCGAGTGGCCGCCGATCCTGCAGGCGCGGGTCGCGGCAGCCTGCGGCGCCGCGCTTCCGCCGGACCGGGGCCGGGAGATCGCTGCGTTCTTCCGCGCCCATCCCCTCGACGCCGGTCGCCGCACGCTCCAGCAGGTCCAGGAGGCCCTGCGTCTCGCCGCGTCGTACCAGCCCCGGCTCCAGCAGGAGCTCGAGACCTACCTGGGCCAGCCGGTCCCCGATCGCCCCGCGGAGCCGACCCGACCCGCCTCCGGATCGCGGGCCCGCTCGCGAGCCGGCGGCCTCGGCGTCTCCCGAAGCCGGACGCGCGCCGTGTCGAGGCGCATTGCCGAGTCCGTGGATTCGCCTTACTTTCGCTCTTCATGACGAGCCCCCCGACCCGTCCCGCCCCCCACCGTGACGCGCGCTCGGCGGCGACTCGGCCTGCCCCCCTCCCCCCCGAGCCCGACGCCGTTCGCAAGGGTCGCGGGGCCCGCGCGAACCCGAGCGGACGCTTCGAACGCCGACAGATCGCGCCCGACCCCGATGCCTGGTCCGACGCCGCGCGTGCCGACCCGACCCCGGCCGCGCCGCGCCGAACGGAGTTCCTCCCCGACCCGGCGCGAACCGCCCTCTCCTCGAACCAGAGCCCCGACATCCCCTTCGATGCGAGCCTCAACCCCTACCGCGGCTGCGAGCATGGCTGCGCCTACTGCTATGCGCGTCCGACCCACGAATACCTCGGCTACTCCGCCGGGCTCGACTTCGAGACGCGGATCCTCGTCAAGCACCGGGCGCCCGAGCTGCTGCGGCGCGAGCTCGCCTCGTCGCGCTGGGTGCCGCAGGTCGTCGCGCTCTCCGGCGTGACGGACGCCTATCAGCCGATCGAGCGGAAGCTCGAGCTGACTCGCCGTTGCATCGCCGTCTTCGCCGAGTTCCGCAATCCGATCACGATCGTCACGAAGAATGCGCTCGTGACCCGCGACCTCGACCTGCTGCGCGCCCTCGCCGAGGCCGAGGCGGTCTCGGTCGCGCTGTCGGTCGGGACGCTCGACCCCGAGATCCAGCGCACGCTCGAGCCCCGCGCCTCGTCGATCGGCGAGCGTCTTCGAGCGATCGAGACGCTCGCCCGCGCGGGCATTCCGACGAGCGCGATGCTCGGCCCCGTCATCCCCGGTCTGACGGACCACGAGATACCCGCGATCCTCGAGGCGGCGAAGAGCGCGGGCGCGACGCATGCGAGCTACATCGTGCTGCGCCTGCCCCATGGCCTCGCGGCGCTCTTCGACGACTGGCTGCGGACCTACCAGCCGCTGCGTCGGGAGAAGGTGCTCCACCGGCTCGAGCATCTGCGTGGCGGACGCCTCAACGATCCGCGCTTCGGCCATCGGATGCGCGGCGAGGGGCGATTCGCGGAGCAGATCGAGGCGACGTTCCGGATCTGGACGCGCCGCCTCGGGCTCGACGGGCCCCGGCCCGCCCTGTCGACCGCGGCCTTCCGACGACCGGGCGGTGCGCAGCTCGAGCTCTCGCTCTGAGATGCCCGGCCGTCTGCGATCCTGCGGCGCCGCGCTCGAAGCGCTCAGCGCGCCGGCCGCCGCATCGGCAGCGAGACGGGCGCGTCGCCGGCCTGGATCTCGCCGACGATCTCGAAGCCGTGACGCTGGTAGAAGGAGACGTTGGCCGGGTTCGACGACTCGAGGTAGGCCATGCGCCCCTCCTCGTCACAGCGCGCGAGCGCCTCGCGCATCAGTGCCGCCCCCTGCCCCTGGCCCTGGCGCGCGGCATCGACGCCGAGGATCGCGAGGTACCAATGCGGCTCCTCGGGATGGTATTCCGCCATCTGCTGCATCAACGCGCCCGCCGCCTCGTGCTTCGCGGGCTCGATCGCCCCCAGCACCACGGTCGCGATCGCGTCGCCGTCCGGATGTACCCCGCTCGGAAGCCAGAGCGCGGCCCCGCTGCCGTCGCCGTAGAGCCAGGCCGTGCCCGCACCGAAGGCCGGTCCGCCGAATGCCGCCGCGAAGCGAGGGAAGTGGGTCAGATAGGCCTCGGGCGTCGGGAACAGCCAGCGCATCACCGGATCCCGCACGAAGGCGAGGGTCAGGGCATGGATGGCCTTGGCACGCTTCGCCCCGGACGCGCCACCCGATCCCGTCGATTCGTCGAGCCGGTCGATCGGCATGGGCCGAGCCTCGCTCATTCGGGTCGGATCCGAAACCGCTCGATGTAGGATGCGAAGCGCTTGCGGATCTCTTCCGGAACGAGGCCGTACTCCTCCGGCGTGTAGTGATGGAGCCCGTGCTTGCCCTTCGGATTGTCGGCGATGAAGGCCTTCATCCGGACGGCGGCCACCGCCGTCATCGGCAGGCCGAGCGCCTCGTAGATCTTCTCGACCTCGCGAAACTGATCCCGCACGAAGTCGGGAAAGAACATGTCGTAGAAGATCGCGTCGGGATACGTCCCGCCGTCGCGGACGGCCATCGCGTGCTCGACGGCGTGCTTCAGACGCGGCGTCCAGTCCGCTGCGATCTCGAAGGGATCGACCTCGTCGCTCGCCATCGAGCGGACGTTCGAAGTCAGGCTCGCGTACGAGGTCGTCGACTTCACGGGATCGCGATGGGTGAACACGATGCGCGCGTCGGGATAGGCGGTGAGGAGGTGCTCGAGACCCCACATGTGGGCACCGGTCTTGAGGACCCAGCGGTCGCGCGGGTTGCGCCACTGCAGATGCTGGAGCTGGCGCTCGTGGAAGCGGTAGACGTGGGACCAGTCCGCCTCGCCGTCGACCCAGTCCTGGTAGGTCGGCACGCGGAACTGGTTGTGGAAGAGCGGCGTGCACATCGACTCGCCCATCATCGTCACGCATTCCTGCGAGAGCTGCGCGCCCATCGGGTGCATCGCACGGAACTGACGCTCCCGTTCGGTCTCCTGCTCCTGCGTCGGAAAGATCGCGGCGCAGCGCGCGATCCGGGGATCGCGCTCGAACGTCGCGGCCTCGGGCGGCGGCGACGGATACATCGTCTCCCAGGTCAGCGGCGCCCGGCTGTCGGGGTCCTGCGCCAGGATGTCGTGGAGGATCGTCGAGCCGGTCCGCGGGAAGCCGACGATGAAGACGGGCTTCTCGATGCGCACGCCGGCGATCGCCGGAAAGCGCTTGCGATCCTCGACGTAGAGCAGCCGGTTGACCGCGTGCAGCAGAACGCGCTCGCGCGCGACGACCCGGCCGACGTCATGGAGCCGCGCGTCGCAATGGAGCGATTCGAGCAGCAACGCGAGCGGCTCGACGAAGGGACCGTCACCGAGGTCCGTGAGACCCCCGGTCCGCCTCGCGGACTCCGCGAGCACCTCGTCGACGGTCAAGCGGGGCATCGTCATGAATCGGTCCTCTCGTTCGTCGCCGGCTCGCCCTCGGTGAGCACGGCGCGCAGGCCGTCGAGCAGACGCTCGACGGTGTAGGCGAACAGGTCGTCTTCGGCGAGGTCATCGAAGTACGGCAGCAACGCCGCGAGCTCCTGCCGACTCGCCACGCCGACGCGGCCGAGCGCGCCCGCGATCGCCGCCGACTCGTCGCCGACGTGCTTCAAGTGGCTGGGCCGCTCGGCCTCGAGCAGGATCGCGCCGAGGATCGTCTGCGGAATCCAGCGCACCGCGCGCGCATGCGCGGCGCCCGTCAACCCGGCCCGTCGCAGCACCGCGGAGAGCCGGGCCGCACATTCGAGCAGGCCCGGATGGAAGTGGCCGGGACGAGCGAGCTCGCGCAGCAGCGGCGCGTAGGGCAGCGCGACGGTGCGCAGCGCCTGACACCACGCCCGGACCGCATCCTCCCACGGCCCGGCGAGCTCGCCCGGACGCCAGCGGGCGAGCACCTGGTCGAAGGCGCCCTCGATCAGATCGTCGCGGTTGCGGACGTGCGTATAGAGGGACATCGGACGCGTCCCCAGCGCGGCGGCGACCCGCTCCATCGTGAGCGGTCGCGCCGGCTCGCGCGCGACCAGGTCGAGCGCGGCGTCCAGGATGTCGGCTCGGCGGAGCGTACCCCGTGCGACCCGGGGGCGCGGAGCCGGGCGGCCCGTCGACCGACGCCGCTTCGCCTCCGCCGACGCGGCAGGCAGGATGCCCCGGCCGGTGTCCTGCGCTCGCGCCATGCCCCCTCCCGACATTTGCCGCGAACTTTCTACCGTATGTCGTACGGCTCAGCCACCGGGCGCGCGTCGGCCTCGCCGCTCGCCGTGCAGCAGACTCAATCGGGGCGAAGCGCCAGCAGCGCATCGGCGTCCCGCGTCGCGTGCACGCCCAGCGGGCCCACACCGATGGGCCACCGGCGTCGCGTCCTTCCTTCGCGCCGTCATGCACTCAGACGCCGACCCGATCGTGATCCGTCCGCTCCGCGATCGCCCGAACTCGGATCGTCCCGATTCGACACGGGCCGGCCATGGCGGCGCGCGCGAGCGCCTCGCCGGCAGACCCAGGCCGTCGTCTCGTCGGTCAAGGGCCACGCCTTCGCGGCGCGGACCATGGCCCCGTCGGCGCCGGAGCGATACGAATCAGGGCCACGAGGCGCGGCTGGCTGCGGTGCATGGGCGCCGCGCCCGATCCGGACGGCTCCCCCCATCGTCGCGAGGCGCTCCATGCTCTGGCCCGCCCCCTGCCTGATCGACACGCCGCTCGAGCGCCGCTCGGTCTCGTTCGAGAACCCGACGGTGCAGCGCCGGGACTTCGTGATCGCCGACGACCTCCAGGGTCCCGGACGCCTCCTGGGCTCGGTCGTGGGCATTCGCGTCCTGCAGGACGACCTCTTCGCCTGGTACGGCGAGGGCGAGGTCAAGATCGACCTCGACGACGACACGACCCACCCCACGATCTGCGGCACCGGCCTCGAGGACTACGTCGGCACCGCCTGGGCCATGGGTCCGCACCAGGCCCCCTTCGCCGGCGTCCCCTTCGAGCTGCGCGACCCGAGCCGTCCGGACGGGCGGATGCCCGACCTGACCGGCTACTACCGCTGGCACGTCCCGGATCCGGTCGTCTTCCGCGAGCGATTGCGCGTCACGATCCAGCAGATCGGTGCCGTTTTCGTGCTGGCCGGCGAAGCGTCGAAGCGCGCGGCGATCGACGCGCGCCATCCCGTGGCCGGACCCGGCTGGCGCCGCTCCCAGGGCGGGTTGCCCGCCGACTGGGCGATCGCGGAGCGATCGGACGACTACTGCGCCGCCTCCTTCGTCGATTGCCGAACGCCCCAGCGGGTCCGTCGCTATGCGGTGGCCGAGGCCGTCGAAGCGATCGGCCGCCTCGCCTACGAGGCCCCCGCGCCCGTCGAGCGCGCCCTCGACTTCGTCGGCGCGAACGCGACGGCGGGCTGATGCCGGCGCGGCCCGGACACGTGGCCCCGACGCGACGCGCGCGGAGGAGACGGGACGGGACGGGCGCGCCCGATCGATCGTGCCCGCCGCGCCGCGCCCGGGTCCCCGCCACGGCCGTCGCGGTCGCAGTCGCCATCGCGACGGTCGCGGTCGCGTCGGCGCTCGCCTGCGGTGCTCCGGAGGTGGCGTTCCGCGACGGCTCACCGATGGACGCGCTGCCGGAATACATTCGACCGCTCGAGGGCGTCGGCGCGGCCGTGCGGCCCGCCTGGTCCGCCGACGGAGGCCGCTTCCTGTACCTCGATGCCCTCGTCGGCGACGTCTACGAGTTCGACCTGGCCACCCAGGTCGCCCGCCCGCTCACGAGACACTTCGCCCACCATGGGTTCACCCGCGCCCACTATCTCGCGAACGGCGATCTGCTCCTCTGCGGTCCGTCGCGGGCCGATCCCGACGATCCCGATCACGGACGCTGGCATGCCGATTTCTGGCTGCTCGAGTCGCAGGCCACACGGCCTGCCCGACCGCTCGGCGAGCGCTGCTTCGAGGGCCCCGCCGTCGCGCGACGATCGATGCGCATCGCCTGGGTCCGGACCGATCTGCCCGAAAGGATGTGGAACGCCCGCTCGGAGCTCTGGACCGGGATCGTCGATCCGAACGACGGACGTCCGCGCATCACCCAGGCGCGCAAGCTCGCGGACCGCGGCGACTTCTTCGGATTCGGCCTGCTCGAGCCCCAGGACTTCCGACCGCCCGACGAGCGCGAGCTCCTCTTCACGGCCTACGCCTGGCGCGGCGGCGAGGCGATGGGGGTCGAGCTCGAGACGGGCCGGATCCGGAACTACTCCCGCAGCCGTTGGTACGAGGAGATCGAGGGCGTGACGCCCGACGGACGCCATGCGCTCGTCGAGCGCGAGTTCACGCTGGGCATGCGCCCGCGCGGCGCGATCGACCTCTGGCTCCTGCGGCTCGACGGGTCGGGCGAGAGCGTGCGGCTGACGCGTTTCAGCGAGTTCCGGGGATTCGGCGCCAACAATCCGGTCGTCAGCCCGGACTGCCGGACGATGCTCTTCGCCTTGCGCGAGACCGGCGGACCCGATGGCAACAGCGCCGGCCTGCTCCGATACGACCTCGCGCGCTCGCCTCTCGTACCGGAGGGGCTGTGCGCGTCCCCGACGGAGCGTGCGGCCGCCTCGCCCCCCTGACGCCAGCGACTGGCCGCGATTGCATCGGGCTCGATTTCGGGCGATCGGGCCTCGCGCGACGTCGCGTCCTGCCCTCCGATCAGCGAGCGGGTCAGGCCGAAGACGGCGTCGGCCATTCACGGCAGCTCGGGACCGCCACCCTCCCCTGGATCTCCGGCGTCCTCGGGGCGTCGGCGATCCCGCCCCCCGCCCCGTCAGCTCAGCGCAGCCGGACGGGCACCGAGCGTCAGCAGCGCGACCGTCGCGAATACCAACAGGAATACGACGAGCCCGACATGGACCCGGTCCCGGTCCGTCGACGCGCCGATCACGCCCGCGGCGAAGGTCACGATCTCGATGGCGCGAGCCGGATGGTCGAAGGGAAGATCCACCAGCACGGTCGCCGTCAGGCCGATGAGCACGGCCCAGACGGCCAGCCAGAGGTAGAACCGTCTTCGAACGGCGAGGGAATGCCGCTCGATCGAAGCGATCGATTCGGGCGCGCGCGGGACCAGCGTACAGGTCCCCGCGTAGAGCGAGACCGGTCCCGCGATGGCCAGCGCGAAGCGCGGGAACGTCCATGCCGCCTCGTGGAATGACCAGTAGTTCCAGAACGCCGCGATGTTGCCGATCAGCGCGACCGCGACCTGACCGATGTAGAGGCAGTAACGGGGCCGAGCTCCGAACGCGTGCGCGATTCCGTCGGCGAGACGCATCACCGAAGTCGAGAGCACCAGCGAGAACGCGATCACGACGTACTCGAAGAGATGCACGTCTGCCCCTCGTCAGTCGAGGCTCACCGTCACGCGCTCGATCCGGCCGGTGAAGCCGTTCGCGCGCGCGGGATAGTCGTCGGTCACCGGTGTCTCGTCGTCCCGGCCCACGTCGGCGCCTTCGTCTCCCGAGAACGCGAAGGGCATCGTCCTGGGAACGTGCTTCTCCTCCATCGCCCGACCGTCGACGGCGATCCGACTCGTCCCGCCCGAGCCGGGAGGACCTTCGTCGGGTGTGAACTCGTAGCGCACGGTGTGGCGACCGGGCGCCAGCGAGGCCGCCGAGGAGACGACGGTTCGCTCGAGGCCACCGTAGTTGTAGACGTGATGGACGCGGCCGTCCTTCATGTAGACGCTCCACCCCCCGAATCGCCCCGCTTGGGCGATGATGACGCCGCTCGCCCCGTCCGGTGGAACCTCGATGTCCGCGGTCACGCTGTGCTTGCGACCCTTGACGTTGATGAAGGCATTCTCGCTGATGCCCGTCATGCCTTCGTAGAGCGTGAGCGATCGCCGCCCCCCCATCAGGTCGGGTCGCCCCGCGATCGCGGGGTTGAAGCGCTCGGAGCGCCGGTCGTCGAGCGGAAAGACGTGGTTGGCGATCGCCTCGCGAACGAAGACGGCCTGGAGCGCCTTCAACTTGTCCGGCCGGCTGGACGCGAGATCGTTCGACTGGCTGAAATCCTTCGTGACGTCGTAGAGCTCCCACCGGTCGGCGTCGAACGCCGGAAGCGGAGCCATCAGCCAGGGAATCGAGTGTCTCGTCGCGGCGACCCAGCCCTCGTGGTAGATCGCGCGGTTGCCGAAGATCTCGAAGTACTGCGTCGCATGACGATCCTTCGCGCGGGCGTCGTCGAAGGTGTAGACCATCGAGACGCCGTCCATCTTGCGCTGCCGGGTCCCGTTGACCCACTCGGGCTCGGGCAGGCCCGCCGCCTCGAGGATGGTCGGCGCCACGTCGACCACGTGATGGAACTGCGAGCGCAGACCGCCCTTCTGCTTGATGCGGGCGGGCCAGTGGACGACCAGCGGGTTGCGCGTACCGCCGAAGTGCGAGGCGACCTGCTTGGTCCATTGGAAGGGCGTGTTGCCGGCGTGGGCCCAGCCGACCGCGAAGTGGGGAAAGGTATTCGGGCCGCCCCACTCTTCGAGATGAGGCAGCTGCGACGACACGTCGCTGACGATCCCGTTCAGGGCGAGGATCTCGTTGTAGCTGCCGCTCGGCCCGCCCTCCGCGCTCGCGCCGTTGTCCCCGACGATGAAGAAGATGAGCGTGTTCTCGAGCTCGCCGAGGTCACGCACCGCTCCGACCAGTCGGCCGATCTCGTGATCGGTGTGGGCCGCGAATCCCGCGAAGGTCTCCATCTGGCGGGCGAAGAGCTTCTTCTCTTCCGGCGTGAGCGAGTCCCAGGCCGGGATCTCGGGTGGCCGCGGCGTCAGCTTCGTTCCGCGGGGCACGACGCCGAGCTCGATCTGCCGGGCGAGGACCTGTTCACGCAGGCGATCCCATCCGTCGTCGAACCGGCCCTTGAATCGGTCGATCCACTCGCGCGGCGCGTGGTGGGGCGCATGGGTCGCGCCGGTCGCGAAGTAGACGAAGAAGGGCTTGTCCGGCGTCAGCGACTGCTGGAATCGCATCCAGGCGATCGCCTGATCCGTCATGTCGGTCGTGAAGTGGTAGTTCGGATCGTCGGGGACCTCGACCCGGGACATGCCCTCGAAGACCGCCGGGGCCCATTGATTGGTCTCGCCCCCGATGAAGCCGTAGAACTTGTCGAAGCCAGACCGCGTCGGCCAGCGATCGAAGGGCCCGGAGACCGAGGCCTCCCAGGGCGCCGTCTCGTGGTATTTGCCGAAGGCGGCCGTGCTGTAGCCGTTGCGCCGCAGGATCTCGGCGACGGGGGCCACGCTGTCGGGGCGCACGCCCGTATTGCCGGGAATCGCGGTGGCGAGCTCCATCACGGCGCCGGCGTTGTTGACGTGGTGGTTGCGGCCGGTCAGGAGCGCCGTCCGCGTCGGCGAGCAGAGCGCCGTCGTATGGAAGCGGTTGTAGCGCAGACCGCCGTCCGCGAGGCTCTGCAGAGTCGGCATCGGAATCGGGCCACCGAAGGTCGCGCTCTGACCGAATCCGAAGTCGTCGATCATGATGATGACGACGTTGGGCGCATCCTTCGGCGCTCTCACTTCGAAGCGCGGCGGCGGCGTCACCTTACGGGCGTCCTGCTCCGTGATCGTCGGCGGCTCCGGTTGCGGGATCGGGAGCACCCGGCGATCGAGCCCCTCCGCGCCCGCGACCGATGCAGCGACCATCGCGAAGACCGCCATCAGGGGACCGAATCCGCAGCGATCCCGCCCGAAGCCCATCGCTCTGCCTCCTTGGGCGGCGTGCTATAGCACACGCCGCGCGAGCCGCCCCGCCACGCGTCCATCCGACCCGACCGAGTCGACCGCAACCCATTCGTCCCGCGCGTCGACGCCATTCGACCCGACGGAGGAACGCTCGGCGCTCGATGCGGCGATGCCCGCGTGGCTGCAGCGATCGGACGCTTGGCCCGCGGCGTGCCGAGAAGGCGGGATGCGGGGCGGTCCGATTCGCGTCGCGCGATGCGACATCCCCCATCACCTTCGATAGCGTACGTCGCGGGAGCATCCGTGGACGCCTACCGTGACCTGACCTATCTCGACATCTGCATCGAGGACGCCGTCGCGATCGTACAGCTCGCGGGCGGGCGTCCCGGCAATGCCCTGCCCTTCGAAGGCCATGCCGAACTCGCCGGTATCCTGCCGCGCCTCGGCCGCGACGATCGCATCGACGCGGTCGTCCTGCGCGGAGCCGGGGACGAATTCTCCGCGGGCCCGACGCCCGAGTTCATCGAGCGGCTGCGCGCGAACGACCCCGCCTTCGTGGCGCACCTCATGCGCGACGTGCGCGCGATCGTCGAAGGCCACATCGAGATCGAGAAGCCGGTCGTAACCGCGCTCAACGGGACGACTTCGGGCGGAACTCTCGCCTTCGCGCTCTTCGCCGACGTGGTCGTCGCCGAGCGGCACGTCGTGCTCTCGGATCCCCATGTCCCGGCCGGCGTCGCCGCGGGCGATGGCGGCGTCCTGATCTGGCCCCTCGCGCTCGGCCTGCTGCGCGCGAAACGCTACCTCCTCACCGGCGATCCGATCTCCGCCGACGAAGCCCTCGCGCTGGGCCTCGTCACCGAGGTCGTCGATCGTGGCGCGTCGGTCGAACGCGCGCTGCACTGGGCGCGGCGCCTCGCCGCGGCGCCCCGCGCCGCGCTTCGGCATACCAAGCGCGCGCTCAACCAGTGGCTGCGGATCGGCCTGCCTGCCTTCGAGGCCTCCTGGGCTGGGGAGATCCTGACGGTGAACCTCCCGGACGACCGCCAGGGCTGACGCGCGGCAGCATGCTCGGGAGCCGCGGGGAGACGAACGGACACGACGGATCCCGCCCCGTCAGCGGAACGCCTTCCCCCAGCCGTCTTCGTCGAAGCCGATCAGCAGACCGGCCGGATGCTCGACCACGGGTCGTTTGATGGTCGATGCATGCGCTTCCATGATCGCGAGCGCCCTCGCCGCGTCGATGTCCGTCTGGAGCGCATCGGGGAGCTTGCGGAAGGCCGTGCCCCGCCGATTGAGGAGGCGCTCCCAGCCCTCCTTGGCGACCCAGCGTTCGAGCCGCGCACGCGGCACGCCCTGCTTCTTGTAGTCGTGGAAGTCGTATCGGACCCCGCGCGCCTCGAGCCAACGACGCGCCTTCTTGACCGTATCGCAGTTGGGAATGCCGTACAGCACGACGCTCATGTCGATGCCTCGCTCGTCGCTCTTCGACGTCGGCCACGCTCGCCACGACGCCCGGTAGCCCAGTGCGCGATCGATTCGACGGGTCGCGTGCCGGCCTGCCGACTCGCGGGTCACCGGGGTCGCCTACCAGCCCGCGAGCTGCGCCGCGCGATCCTTGTGCTGGCGCGGCGTGCCGAACATCACCCGATCGAACATGGCGCGCTTGAACCAGATCTGGGTATCGCCTTCCCAGGTGAAGCCGATTCCGCCATGGACCTCCGTCGCGTCGCGCGCGACCTGGCTGTAGCGCTCGGAGAGATGGCTCTTCGCGAGCGATGCCATGCGAGAGGCCTCGGCCGGAACGTGGTCCAGCGCGTGGGCCGCGTACCAGTAGAGCGCGCGCGACGGCTCGACCTCGATCGCCATTTCGGCGAGCTGATGCTTCAGCGCCTGGAAGGAGCCGATCGTCACGCCGAACTGCTGACGATTCTTCGCATAGGCGACGCTCGTCGCCACGAGATGGTCCGAGCCGCCGTAGGCATCGGCCGCGAGCAGGACGAGCCCCACGTCGCAGACCCGCGTCGCCGCCTCGGGGCCAGCCGCGCCGAGAAGCTCGACCGGCGCCTTCTCGAAGTGGATCCGGCCGAAGCGGCGCGTTCGGTCGGCGGACTCGACGCGCTGGATCTCGATCCCCGCCGCGCCACGATCGACCAGGCCGAGCTTCCCGCCGGCGAGCCCGACCACGAAGAGATCGGCGTGCTCCGCGGCCTCGACCCTTTCCTTGACGCCCGTGAGCGTGGTCCCCGCGGCGAGGCCCCACTGCTCGGGCAGCCAGCCGCCCCCCTCCTCGGAGAAAGCGACGGTCGCGATCTTCTCGCCGGAGGCGAGCGCCGGGAGCCACTTCTTCTTCTGATCGGGCGAGCCCGCCAGCTGGAGTGCGAGGCTCGCGAGCGCGTGGGAGAGGAAGGGAACCGGGGCCGCATGGCGACCGAGCACCTCGGCCACGACCGCGAGGTCGAGGATCTCGAGCTCGCTCCCGCCGAACTCGGCCGGCAGGTGGATGCCCGCCACTCCGAGCTCGGCGAGGCCCTTCCAAAGCCCGGGATCGAAGCCCGTCTCGTCGTTGAAGAGGTCACGCAGCCGCGACGGCGGACACTCGTTGTCGAGGAACTGGGAGACGCTCTGCTGCAGCATCCGTTGCTCTTCGGAGAGATCGAAATCCATGGCTATTTGCTCCGATCCGCGGCCGCATCGCGGGGCAGGCCGAGGCCGCGCTCGGCGATGACGTTGCGCTGGATGTTGGCCGTGCCGCCCGCGATCGCGATGCCGACGGTCGCCATGTAGTAGTTGATCCAGGTCGAGTCCGAGAGGATCTCCGCCGCCATCATGTTGCGCTCGCCCGGCGCGACGGCGCCGTCCTCGCCGAGGAGCTCCATGGCGAGCTTCGCGGCGCGGTGTCCGATGTGGGTCGAATTGATCTTGTTCATGAGGCCCAGGACGCCGGGGTTCTCGTTCCGGAGGCCCTTCGTCATCTGGAAGTAGCCGGAATACTGATGGGCCCGGATGTAGCCCTCGAGCTCGACGAGCCGGCGTCGGATCTCCGGATCCTCGAGCGCCGGGCGGCCGCCGATGCGCCGCGTCTTCGCGAGCGCGACCAACGAGTCGAAGAGCCCCGTCACCTGCTCGGCCGAGCCGATGGAGTTGCGCTCGTGCTTGAGCGTCGTACGCGAGACGAGCCAGCCCTCGCCGCGCTTGCCCACGATCCAGTCCTTCGGCGTCCGAACGTCATTGAAGAAGACTTCGTTGAACATCGCCGAACCCGTCATCTCGCGCAGCGGCCGCACGTCGATGCCCGGCTGGTTCATGTCGATCAGGAGGTACGAGATGCCTTCGTGCTTCTTCGCGTTCGGCTCGGTCCGCACGAGGCAGAACATGTAGTCGGCCTCGTGGGCCGAGCTCGTCCAGATCTTCTGTCCGTTGATGACCCACTCGTCCCCGACCAGCTCGCCCCGCGTCTTGAGGCTCGCGAGGTCGCTGCCCGAGCCGGGCTCGCTGTAGCCCTGGCACCAGGCGATCTCGCCCATCAGGGTCGCCCGGACGAACTTCTCCTTCTGCCACTCCTCGCCACGCTCGAGCAGGGTCGGGACGAGCATCATCATGCCGATCCCGCGCGGCTCCATCGGCGCGCCGGCGCGCGCGAACTCCTCCTGGATGACCTGGCCCCGGAGCGGATCGGGCGCCTGCTCGGAGCCGCCGTACCGCTTCGGGATCGCACGGCCGAGGTAGCCCTTCGAGATGGCGAGCGCACGGAAGCGGCGGAGCTGCTCTTCCTTCGTGCCCTTCGCGGCGTCGCCTGAAGGCGGCCAGCTCGCCTTCAGAAAGGCCTTGACTTCGCCGCGGAAGTCCTCGATTTCCTTGCCGTAGCTGAGATCCATGCGCGCCTCCGAGCCGGCCTCGGCCGACGCCGGAGGCGGCGCCTGCGAGCGCGGGCAGGCGGCAGTCTCGGATCCAGCGAAGGGAGCGTCAAGGCGCCGCGGCGGACGCCGGGTCGACCGTCGAGATCGGCGAGGCGTCACTCCGCTCAGATGCCGTCACATTCGACGCCGAACCGCTCGCAATAGTCCGCGAACACGGCCCGTGCCTCCTCGGGCGCGATGCCCCAAGGCGCGAGGTCCGCCGCGCGCGCCCGGACGAGGTCCTGCCGCGGATGCGCCGCGACCCATCCGGCCATGTCCGCCCGCGTCGCGTCCGCGAGCTCGAACCCGGCCCGTGCGTAGATCGCCTCGACCGTCCGCAGCGGGTCCGCGACGAAGTCCCGAAAGCGCACGTCGATCCAGCGCCGCGACACGCCGCGGGCGCGAAAGTCGAGCAGGCGCGAGACGTAGTCGCCGAGCAGCTGCAGCATGTCGCGTCCGATGGCGTGAGGATCGACCGCATCGCTCGCGAGACCGCGGAGGAGCGAGGTCAGCTTGCAGTTCGAAGCCAGGACCTTGAGCGGATCGCGGTGGAACTGGACGAGGATCGCGTCGGGCAGGACGGCGTGGAGCGAGTCGAGCGCGAGCAGGTGCGGCGAGTTCTTCAGGACCCAGCGTCGCCCGGGCGTGCGCGACTGCAGGATCTGCAGCTGCAGATGGAAGAACGCGTAGGCCGCGCGCATGCCTGGATCGTCCCGGACCCAGCGATAGTAGGTCGGAACGTGCATCGAGTAGAGCTCGTGCGGCGTACGCAAGGCGTTGCTGATCAGCCAATGACATTCGTCGGGCTCTTCGGCGTCGATCAGATGCATCTCGAGGAGCGCTCGCGGCATCGCACCGACCAGCGCGCGCTCCTGCGCGACGCGCGGATCGCCGGAATTGCGACCGGGAAGCGGGGGCGGGATCGGATGCTTGGCGAACCAGGTCAGGAGCGATCGGTTGCGCGGATCCCGGTCGAGGATCCAGCCCGCCGCGGTCTGGCCGGTGCGCGGGAGCGTCGCGAGGATGAGGGGCTCGGCGACGCGTTCGTGTCGGACCTCGGGGTGACGCGCGGCGTAGTCGATCACGGAGAGTCGATTGACGAGGCGCTCCGTCAGCACCGCATGCAGCATCGCGCGCCCGCGGTCGGCGAGGCGCGCCTCCCGCTCGGCCGATTCGACGAGCCGCGCGAGCGCGTCTCGCCAGCCGGTGTCCTCCGCCCCGACGTCCGAGAGCCCGGTCCGCCCGCGCGCCGCCGCGAGCAGGCCTTCGATCGTTCGCGCGACGTCCATCCCCCGACCTCCGATCGGGAGATTGGATCAAGTCGAACGGACCCGCCTCAATCCGCTCCGAACGCCGCGTCGAGGAACGCCTCGAGCTGCGCGCGATGGATCCGCGGCGAACCCACGGCCGGGCTCGCCGCCTCTGCGCGCCCCGCGTAGCCGATGCTCCCCGCGTCGCCGAGGATCGCCTGGAGCCGATCCCGTACGAACGTCCAGGGCCCCATGTTGCGCGGCTCCTCCTGGACCCAGATCCGGCGCGTCGCGGCCGAATAGCGCCCCAGGATCTCCGTCAGGCGCGCCTCGGGCCAGGGATAGAGCTGCTCGACCCGGACGATCGCCACCTCGGCCTCGCGTCCCTCGAGACGCTTCGCCCGCTCCTCCTTGAGGTCGTAATAGACCTTGCCAGAGCAGAGGAGCACGCGTCCGACCCGGCCCGGATCCGCCTGCCCGATCGGATCGTCGAGAACCGTCTCGAAGCGCCCCTCGGTCAGCTCGTCGATGCGAGACGCGGCCTTCGGATGCCGCAGGAGGCTCTTCGGCGTGAAGATCACGAGCGGCGCGCGGTAGCCGCGGTGCATCTGACGGCGCAAGACGTGGAAGTACTGGCCCGGCGTCGTGCAGTTGACGACCTGGATGTTGTCCTCGGCGCAGATCTGGAGGAAGCGCTCGATGCGAGCGCTCGAATGTTCGGGCCCCTGCCCTTCGTAGCCGTGCGGGAGCAGCATCACGAGCCCGCTCATGCGACCCCATTTGACGGCGGCGGACGTGATGAACTGGTCGATGATGACCTGCGCTCCGTTGGCGAAGTCGCCGAACTGGGCCTCCCAGAGGACGAGCGACGACGGGTCGGCGACGGAATAGCCGTACTCGAAGCCGAGTACCGCGGCCTCCGACAGCAGGCTGTCGTAGACCTCGAAGCGGGCCTGGCCGTCGTTGATGTGGTCGAGCGGCGCGTACTCCTCCCCCGAATCCTGATCGACGAGCACCGCATGCCGATGCGAGAACGTGCCCCGGGAGCTGTCCTGCCCGGACAGTCGGACCGGGATGCCCTCGAGCAGCAGGGATCCGAACGCGAGCGCTTCGCCCAGGCCCCAGTCGATCCCCACTCCCTCCGCCACTGCCTTGCGCCGCTGATCCAGCACGGCCTGCAGCTTGGGATGGACGTTGAAGTACGACGGGACCCGACCGATCGCCGCGACGATCTGCGTCAATCGCTCGATCTCGACCGCCGTCGCCGGCTCCTGCGCCGGTCGTGTCCGCGAGTATCCCGTCCAGGGTCCGCGCATCTCGTACGGCTCGTCGGGCTCGACCGGGTTCGAATGGATGCTCTCGAGCGCCTGCTTGAGCGCGTCCTGACGCTTCTGCTCGATGCGATCCGCCTCTTCCTGGGGAAGCCGTCCACCGGCGACGAGCTTCTCGCGGTAGAGCGTCCCCACCGACTTCTTGCCGCGGATCTTGCGGTAGAGCCGCGGCTGGGTGAAGCCGGGCTCGTCGCCCTCGTTGTGCCCGTGGCGGCGGTAGCAGACGAGGTCGATCACGACGTCGTCCCCGAAGCGCTGGCGGTAGGCGACCGCCATCTTCGTGACGTGGATGACGGCCTCGGGGTGGTCGCCGTTCACGTGAAAGATCGGGACCTGGATCATCTTGGCGACATCGGTGCAGTAGAGCGTCGAGCGGGCCTCCGCAGGCGTCGTCGTGTACCCGATCTGGTTGTTGACGATGATGTGGAGCGTCCCGCCCGTCGAGTAGCCGTTGAGCTGGGAGAGGTTGAGCGTCTCCGTGACCATGCCCTGGCCGGCGAACGCCGCGTCGCCATGGATGATCACGGGCATGATCGAATGACCCTCGCGATCGCCCGCGCGGACCTGCTTCGCCTTCGCGCGGCCGACGACGACGGGATCGACGGCCTCGAGATGCGACGGGTTCGAAGTCAGGGTCAGATGGACGCGCTCGCCGGTCGAGACGGCGCGATCGAGGCTGTAGCCCTTGTGGTACTTGACGTCGCCGGAGCCGAAGGGTGCATCGACGTCGGGCGAGTCCTCGAATTCGGAGAAGATCGACTCGTAGCTCTTGCCCAGGATGTTCGCGAGCACGTTGAGGCGTCCGCGGTGGGCCATGCCGAAGACGAGCTCGCGGATGCCATGGGACGGCGCACGCTCGACCACCTGGTCGAGCAGCGGGATCAAGGACTCGCCGCCTTCGAGCGAGAAGCGCTTCTGACCGAGGAACTTGGTGTGGAGGAAGCTCTCGAAGAGCTCGGCCGCGGCGAGCATCTCGAGGATCCGCCGGCGCGCGGAATCGTCGAGATTCGGGTGGTTCTGCGACTCCTCCATCCGCTCGCGCAGCCAGGCGCGACGACCGGGATCCTGGACGTGGGTGAACTCGACGCCGATCGGGCCGCAGTAGGTCTTGCCGAGACGCGACAGGATCTGGCGCAACGTCTGGACGGAGCCGCCCGGGAGATCGCCGGCGATGAAGAGCTTGTCGAGATCCTCGTTGCCGAAGCCGTAGTGGGCGGGATCGAGCTCGGGGAAGTAGGTCGAATGGGCGCCCAACGGATCGAACTGCGCGATGCGATGGCCGCGGGCACGATAGGCATGGATCAGGCGCAGGACGCGGGCGTATTTGTCGGCCGTGTGGAGCATCATCGCGTCGGTTGCGGCCGGCGCGGCGGCGGGGACCGGACGCTCGCTCCCGGCCACGCCCGGCGGCTCGGCCGCCGCCGGCGGAGCCGTGATGGAGGCGGCGGCGGATCCGGCGTCGGTCCGGACCCCGACCTCGACGCCGCGATCGGGTCCGTCGACCGGCGGGCGGACCGGCGTCGGCGTGGCCTCAACCCCCGCGGACGTGCGCCGCACCGCGTCGCGGACCGCGCGGACGTCGACGGGCCCTCCGAACTCGGAGGACCAGCTCTCGTCCACGGAGCGCTCGTCGATGCGGTACTGGGCGGCGACCTCCTCGACCCACCCCGCATTGATGCCGAACTGGGCGAGATACGGGGATCGGGGAGGCTGCGGCTCGTCCCCCTCGGACGAGGCGAGCGAACGCGGATCCCGGACCGCCTCGCGGCCGGGGCTCGAATCGGACTGGCTCATCGAGATCGTCTCCACCTGCGCGATGAACGCCGCAGAGTCTAACCGGCATCGGTCGGCCCGGCTGCGCGCTCAAGCACCGCCGACATGGTTCAGGCCCCGTGCACGCGCCCGCGGTTTCCCGATCATTCGAGAATGGCTTCACCCGGTCCGCTTGCTCAAGCCTTCTACGCACGCGACGCCCGCGTCGTCGCCGCCGACCTGATCGGCTGCCGCCTCGTCCACCGCCTGCCCGACGGCGCCCGCCTCGTCCTGCGCCTCGTCGAGGTCGAGGCCTACCTCGGCGATCGCACCGATCCCGCCTCTCATGCCCACGGCGGACCGACCGACCGCAACCGCACGATGTTCGGCCCGCCCGGTCGCCTCTACGCCTATCGCAGCTACGGCATCCATACCTGCGTCAACGTCGTGTGCCGCCCGGCGGGCGAGGCGGCCGCCGTCCTGCTCCGGGCCGGCGAGCCGCTCGAGGGCGGGGCGCGCATGCGCGCGCTGCGCGCACTCGACGAAGCGGCCCCTGTGCGCCTGATCGCCTCCGGACCGGGCCGCCTCGCGCAGGCCCTCGGCCTGACGCTGGCCCACGACGACACCGGCCTGCTGCGCGAACCGCTCACGATCCTGCCGCCCGCGCCCGACGCGGCCAGGCCCGAGCTCGTCACGGGCCCGCGCGTCGGCATCACGAAGGCCGCCGCGCTGCCCTACCGCTACTTCGACGCTCGGAGCGCGTGCGTGTCGCCCTTCCGCGCGGGCGGGCGCAAGCGCCGACCCGGTTCCGGCTGAGCGCCATCCGCCTTTCGGCATCCGGGGAACGGACGGAACCGACCGGATCAGCCCTTCTTCGGTCCCGGCGCGAGGATCGCGAGGACGATGAGCTTCTCCTCGCCGTCGTTGCGGATGCCGTGGGGCACACCGGAGGGCGCGACCAACATGTCGCCCGGCTGCATCGGGAGCTCCCGCGACTCGAGCAGGAACCGACCCCGCCCCTCGAGCACGTGGTAGACCTTGTCGATCCCCTCGTGGGCGTGGAGCGCATGGGCCTGGCCCGGAAGGAAGGTGTTCAGCCCGACGAGAATCCGCTCCGACTCGAAGAGCGTCCCCTTCCCCATCTTCTCGGCATGGAACGTCGCAAAGCGCTCGGGACGGATCACATCGGGTTGGACGGGAATCGACATCGTCTTCTCTCCTGTGGTCTTCGGCGACGCATTTCGGCCTTCGCCGGGTTCGGGCAACGCTTCGGCGCGCACGGTTTCGGCCGACCGCATGCCGCTCGCCATTCCCTTCAGGCCTGGCTCGCCGCCCCCGTCGGCCTCCGGACGGCATCGATCACGAGCGCCGGCTCGTCCATCGGAAACAGATGCCCCGCATCGACGCTCGCGACGCGTGCGCGCGGTGCCCGACCCGCGAGCGCCTCGTAGTACGGCCGGGAGAATCCGCCGCGCGCGGCGTGCAGGATCAGGATCTCGGCCGAGAGCCCGTCGATGCGGGGCATCAGGTCGAGCGATCCGCCGTTGTCGAAGATCGCCGCCTCGACCTCGCGGCGGCATTTGAGCTCGAGCGTGCCATCGGCGCGCTCGAGCATGCCGAGCCCGACGTAGAGTGCGAGCGCCTCCGGCGTGAAGTCGGCGTAGAGCGCGCGCGAACGGCAGTGGGCGTAGGCGGCCGCCGCCGAGGGGAAGCGGTCGCGCCGCTTGCGCGTCGCGGCGGCGAGCGGATTGCCCGCGTGCGTGGCCTCGCCGTCCGGAGCGCGCGGGACCGGTGGCAGGAGGACCGGATCACACAGCAGCAATCGTTCGTAGCGGCCGGGTCGTTCGAGGGCGTCGCACGCGAGCAGGGCCCCGCCCATCGAGTGGCCGACCCCGAGCGCGACGCGCGCGTAGCCGGTCTGCGCGAGGATCGACGCCACCGCGCGGTCGACGTCGCGCGCGAGCGTGGTCCAGGCGTACGCCTTCGGCGACTGCTCGGGCGCCACGCTCGTCGAATCGCCGTGGCCACGGGCATCGATCGCGACGACGCGGTAGCGCCTGCGCAGGCGCGCGGCGATCGGTGCCCAGGTCGCGGCACAGAAGCCGTTCGCATGGAGCAGCACGACGAGCGGACCCGAGCCGCCCCAGTCGAGCCAGGCGAGCTCGACGCCCGCCTCGGCCCCGGGCGCGCGGCCACGAGCGACGCCGTCGACGAGCGGCAGCGCCGCCGACCAGGCCCGTCGCCAGACGCGCTCCTGCTCCGCGTCCCGGATCGTTCGCTCGCGCTCTGCCGAGCCGCTCAACGCCTCATGCCTCCCCACGCGGGTCCCGCGCAACGCGCCCGCGCACTATGCTGCGCAGGTCGTGTCGCCGCCCGGTCCCCGCTTCGATGCCGCGTTCCTCGCGCTCGCCACCGAGCGCCTCGCTCGCTTCCCGCGCACCGTCGTCGACGACGCGCGGCTTCGCCCCGCGGCCGTTGCCGTCATCCTCCTGCCCGGCCCCTCGGACGAGGCCAGCTTCCTGATCACGCGTCGAACCCCGAAGCTCGCCCGCCACGCCCATCAATGGGCGCTGCCGGGCGGCCGGATCGACGACGGCGAATCGCCGATCGAGGCGGCCCTGCGCGAGACCGAGGAGGAGGTCGGCCTCCGCCTCGGGTCCGATCGCGTGGTCGGACTGCTCGACGACTTCCCGACGCGCTCGGGGTATCGCATGACGCCCGTGGTCGTCTGGGGCGACGCCGGCCAGACGCCGCGTGCGAATCCCGACGAGGTCGAACGCGTCCACGCCGTCGCGCTCGCCGAGCTGCAGAAGCCCGAGGTGCCCATCCTCTCGCGGATTCCGGAGAGCGAACGCCCCCTGCTCTCGATTCCGATGCTCGGGACCCGGATCCATAGCCCGACCGCCGCGATCCTCTTCCAGCTGCGGGAGGTCGTGCTCGAGGATCGGGTCACACGCGTCGCCCACTACGAGCAACCGCTCTTCGCCTGGAAGTGACCGCACGAGGCGACCGCTTCGCCCGCGCACCGCGCGGCCGCGCGCCCGTCGACGCCGATCGTCGCTGCGTCCTTCAACCGCTGATCGCCTTGCTCGCACGAAGCGCCTCGATCTCCTCCTGGTCGAAGCCGTAGGCGGCGAGGACCTCCCCCGTATGCTCGCCGGGCCTCGCCGGCGGTCGCTCGAGCGTCGCGGGCGTTCGCGAGAATCGCGGCGCCGGGGCCGGCTGGACGAGGCCATCCCGGTCGACGTAGGTCTCGCGATGGGCGATGTGGGGATGGGCGGCGACCTCCCTCATCGACAGGACCGGCGCGAAGCAGACGTCGCTGCCCTCCATCAACGCGCACCACTCGTCGCGCGTCTTCGTCTTGAAGACCGCTTCGAAGCGCGCCTTCATCTCGGGCCACTTCGAACGGTCGTTCTGACTCGGCAGCGTCTTCGGGTCGAGGCCGAGCTTCTGGATCAGCTCGGCGTAGAACTGGGGCTCGATCGAGCCGAGCGAGACATAGCGCCCGTCCTTCGTCTCGTACGTCTCGTAGTAGTGGGCGCCCGTGTCGAGGATGTTCGTTCCGCGCTCTCCCCCCCAGCCGCCCATCGCCAGCATGCCGTGGAAGAAGCCCATCAGCGTCGAAGCGCCATCGACCATCGCGGCGTCGATGACCTGCCCCTGGCCCGAGCTCGCGCGCTCGACGAGCGCCGCGGCGATGCCGAACGCGAGCAGCATCCCGCCGCCGCCGAAGTCACCCACCAGGTTGAGCGGCGGCGTCGGCTTCTGGCCCAGACGTCCGATCGGCTCGAGCGCGCCGGCGAGCGCGATGTAGTTGATGTCGTGACCCGCGGCATGGGCCATCGGCCCGTCCTGTCCCCAGCCCGTCATCCGCCCGTAGACCAGACGCGGATTGCGCGCGAGGCAGACCTCGGGTCCGAGCCCCAGGCGCTCCATCACGCCCGGCCGGAAGCCCTCGAGCAGGACGTCCGCCCGCTCGACCATCCGCAGGACGGCATCGATTCCGGCCGGCGACTTCAGATCGACCGCGACGCTGCGGCGCCCTCGCGCCAACACGTCGATCGGCGCGCGTCCCATGTCGCGCCCGGGCGTCGCGCGATCGATGCGGACCACGTCGGCGCCCATGTCGGCGAGCATCATGCCGCAGAAGGGCCCGGGGCCGATGCCGGCGATCTCGAGCACCTTGATTCCGTTCAGCGGTCCCTTGCCCATCCGATGGATCTCCGTCTGCGGGCCGACGCTCGGTCGCTCGGGACGATCCCTCGCTCGACACAGCGCACGCCCAGATGACCGGGGAATGAAAGCCGTTCACTCTTCCTTGAACGTGTTCTCGGCCTCGCCCGTCAACACCGCCTTCAGGACCTTGCCCGTCGCGTTGCGCGGGAGTGGCTCGGTCCGGATCTCGACGTGGGCCGGGACCTTGTAATAGGCGAGCGTCTCGGCGACCCAGTCCTGGATCTGCTTCGCCGACAGCGAGCGGCCCGGCCTCGGCACGACGATCGCCTTGACCTCCTGGCCGAGCTCCCGATGATCGACGCCGACGATCGCGACCTCGGCGACGTCGGGATGATCCTCGACGCGATTCTCGATCTCGAGGGGATAGATGTTCTCGCCGCCCCGGATGATCAGGTCGCGCTTGCGCGAGGCGAGGAAGAGGAGGCCGTCTTGCATCCGACCGATGTCGCCCGTGCGGAGCCAGCCGCCCGGGAAGAAGGCCTCCGCGGTCGCCTTCGGATTGCGCCAATAGCCCAACATCACGTTCGGCCCGCGCACGCAGATGTTGCCTTCCTCGCCGTCGGCCAGGGGCTCGCCCGTGTCGTCGAGGATCGCCACCTCGTTGCCGGGAATCGCGCGACCCGCGGTGTCCGGATGCTCGAGTAGCATCTCGCCGGTCGCCATCGAGCAGAGGCCGCCGCACTCGGTCAGCCCATAGCCCACGTTGAACTCATCGAGCGCCTGCGGGAGCTTCTCGCGCAGGGTCCGCTGCAGATCCGGCGAGAAAGCCGAGCCTCCGCCGCCCGTCGAGCGGATCTGCCGGAACTTCTCCGGCTCGAACTCGGGATGCTCGAGCAGGCGCCAGAGCTGGGTCGTGATGCCGCCCCAGCGCGTCACGCCCTCGTCGAGCGTCAGGCGCATGATCTTCTTCGGATCGAAGCGGCCCGTGGTCCAGACGAGCTTCGCCCCCGCCGCGGGCCCCATCAGCGCACCGGCCTGAAAGCCCGAGACGTGGAAGAGCGGGCTCGACATGATCGCGACGCCGGGTCCCGACGGCGGCTGCGCCGGCGGATGGGTCAGAGATCGCACCGCGCCGTTCAAAAAGTTCAGCATCAAGAAGGCGATGAAGTTGCGATGCGAGACCATCGCCCCCTTCGGCCGACCGGTCGTGCCGCTCGTGAACATGATCGCCGCGAGATCATCCTCGCGGATCGGGTGGGCGGAGAGCGATGCGTCGCGATCGAACTCGCGGTAGGCGTCGAAGCCCTCTTCCATCAGGATCGTCTCGACGCCCGGATCGCCCCCGCCGAGGCGCGCGAGACGCGGACGGTCGGCGATCAGGAGCTCGGGCTCCGCGAGCTCGAGCCCGTACCGGATCTCGTCTCCCTGCCACCAGCCGTTCATCGCGACGACGGTGCCGCCGAGGGTGAGCGTGGCCCACGCCGAGAGCACCCACTCGGGGCTGTTCGCGCCGAGAATGGCGACGCGGCTGCCGGGTCCGATGCCGTGCCTCGCCTGCAGCGCGGCGGCGACCGACGCGACGAGCCGCTCGTGCTCGCGGAAGGACCAGCGCAATCCCGTATCCCATACCGCCAGCTCCGCATCGCCGAAATCGACCGAGCGGGCGAGGACTTCGCGCAGGGAGCGGAAGCGCTGCTTGAAGACGGAGGTCGGGGTCCCGTTCACGTCCTCGACGGCGAGCTCGAAGGGGGCACCAGGCCCGGTGAGGGTCGCGACGGCCTTTTCAAAGGGCATCGGGGGACGGGACATGATCAAACGCTCTCTCGTTGCCTGCGCGCTGGCTGCTCGTCATCGCGGCCCGAGCGACGGCCGACCCTGCGAGGGCCTTCGACCCGGCCGGCATCCGGGCGGGTCGAGGGATCCTGGATCCGGGGCCCGTCCGGGGTCGTCCGGGCCATCCGTCCGACACCTCGGCCAGGCCGTCCGCGTCGACGGATTCCCGTCGGCGCACACGCCGCCGGCCCATACTCTGGCAAGCGCCGTCATTTCGCAATGCGCGAGCGCTCGAGGCGAGCGGCCCGATCGTCAGCCCCGATCGAATCGGTGCTCGACCTCGGCCCAGTCGCGACACCGCACCAGCAGGTCGCGAACGCGCGGCGAGAGCCGTCCCGTCCGCCGATTCCAGGGCCGGTCCATCAGGGCGACCGGCAGGTCGAGTTCTTCGACGAGGCGGATCGCCGTCGACAAGCTGTCCTCGACCGCGAACGTGAAGCGGAAGTCGGGCAGATCCTCGAAGCGGATCGCGGGGAGGCCGGCCTCGTTCCAGTTCGGGCGCCCCCATTTGTCGAGATGGTGGAGGGCGTCGTGCGGGATGCGATGGGTCGCGAGCCAACGACGGGAGGCATCGGTCGTGGTCGGCGGCCGACCGGTGACGAGCGTGATCGCATGGCCGGCACGACGCCAGCGATCGAGGACGTCGGAGGCGCCGGCATGGGGCGCGATCGATTCGATGACGTCGTCACGATGAGCGACGTCCATGAAGCGGCGGATCCCTTCTTCGTCGAGGCCGAAGGGACGGGCGAGATCGAAATCGAGGACGTGTTCGACCTCGACGCGACGGTCGTGGAGCTCGTGCAGCAGGTCGACCAGGCGTTCGACCGTCGCCGAGAGGACGTCGTCGATGTCGACGTAGATTCGACGCGCGCTCACCTCCGCGAGGCTCCGGACGCGGACTCCGGCGACACCTCGGCGATGGCGGACAGGGGCGCGCGCGCCTTGTCGAGCGATTCGAGATACTCGGCTTGCGCCGACGAATCCGCCACGATGCCCCCGCCGACGTGGAGATGGACGCGTCCCTCCTGCCAGACGAGCGTCCGGATGACGACCGACAGGTCGAGTCCGCCTCGCAGGTCGAGATAGCCGAGCGCCCCGGCATAGACGCCCCGCCTGACCGATTCGAGCGCTTCGAGCAGCTCGACGGCGGCGAGCTTCGGGGCGCCCGTCATCGAGCCGGGAGGGAAGTTCGCGCGTACGAGGTCGAGCCCGTCCCGCCCGGTGGCGAGCTCCCCCGTGACCGTCGAGACCAGCTGGAAGACCGACGCGTACGCCTCGATTCGCATCAGCTCCGGCACCGCGATGGTCCCCGGCGTACAGACCCGCCCGAGATCGTTGCGCACGAGGTCGACGATCATGAGATTCTCGGCGCGGTCCTTCTCCGAGGCGGCGAGCTCCCGCGCGAGCCGCACGTCCGCGACGGCATCGTCACCGCGCGGCCGTGTGCCCTTGATCGGCCGACTCTCGACCCTTCGCGCCGCGTCCATGCGCAGGAAGCGCTCCGGCGAGCTCGAGAGAATGGCGCTTCGCGCGCCGCCGAACGGACCGGTCTCGCAGCCCGGAGGCGCGCTCGAAGGCGGCAGTGCGAGAAAGGCGCCGAAGGGCGCCGGATTGCGGCGACGCAGGGCGGCGTAGAGCGTCCAAGGATCCGCGTCGACCGCCATGGCGAGTCGCTGGCTGAAGTTCGCCTGGTAGACGTAGCCGGCCGCGATCTCCTCGAGGATCGCGTCCACGGCCTTCGCATAGCCGCTGGCATCGACCGTCGATGCGAGGGTGGGCGCATCGGATTCGCGGAACACCGCGTCGGCCGAGGGGTCGGCTCGCCCGCCGCCCGCCGCCGCCTTCGGCGTCCGATCGGCCGCAGCGCACCGCGCCCGGACGCCCGCCTCGAGCAGCGCCTCGACCCGGTCCGCCCAGCGATCGGCCGCCCCGCGCGAAGCGCGCATCGCCGCATCGCGGGCCGTCATGCCGGTCGAGGTGCCCGCTGCGCCGAAGCCGAGCGCCACCAGCCAGAGCTGCTCCGTCGCATGGTCATAGGCGAGGATCCGATCGACGTAGGCGAGTACGAGGTCGGGCAGGCCGAGCTCGTCCGGGTTCGCGCAGGACACCCGGGGCAACGTGAGCGCCGCGAGCTCGTAGCCGAAATAGCCGACGGCGCCGCCGACGAAGGGCAGCTCGAGGCCGGCGGAGAGACCGTCCACCTCGTGCCAGCAGCGATTGCCGGCGCCGATCGCGGTGCGCGTCGAGTAGACCAGGGAGTCCGCGCGCGGCAGCAGCGAGCGGGCGGAGTCGAACGGGTCCGCGTCGATGACGTGGACGCCGGCGTCGAGCCCCGGCCGGACCGGCCGCAGGACATCGATTTCGACGCGCCGACCCCGGGCGCGCAGCCAGAGATAGGGATCGGCGCCGGCGAAGGAGAAGCGGCCGAGTCGTCCATCGGCGAGTGCGCTGTCGAGCCACCAGAACCCCGCCTGGTCGTGGAGCCCCGACACGACGGCGAGCCACTCCGCCGGCCGGGCCGGACGATCGAGGGCCGCCAGGGCGATGCGCTCACCGGGCTTGAACATGGACTCGCTCCGCGGTGTCTCCGAGGGCGCGGAGGCTATCGCAGGGCTGGATTCGCGTCACAAATCGGGCATCACCCGCTACACTGCGCCGCGCCCTGCCCCAGCGTTCGACGGCCCGGCGTTCGAACCGTTCGAGTCGAAAGACCGTGAAGCGCAAAAGATCGTGAAGCGCATCTGCTACTACCATGCCGGCTGTCCCGACGGGTTCGGTGCCGCCTGGGCCGTGCGTCGTGCCTGGGGCGAGAGCGGTCGCTATGTCGCTCGCGGCCATGAGGATCGCGTCCGCTTCGAAGAATGCGACGATGCCCTCGTGACCTTCGTCGACATCGCGCCGGGCCGCGAGGAGCTGCGCCAGCTCGCCAAGCTCGCCGAGCAGGTCGTCATCCTGGACCATCACGTCACGGCGCGCGAGCGGCTCCTGCGCGACCTCGCCTGGGCCGAGGACCTCGAGGCCGACGGCCACGTCCTGCGTTTCGATCTCGGCCATTCGGGATCGGTCCTGGCCTGGTGCTACTTCCATCCCGACGTTCCGATCCCCCCGCTGCTGCAGTACGTGCAGGATCAGGATCTGTGGAGCTGGGCGCTCCCGGACTCGGACGCCGTCAACGCCGCGATCGGATCCCACCCGTACAGCTTCGAAGGCTGGGACCGCCTCGCCGACCTGCCGATCGAGGCGCTCGCACGCGAAGGCGAGCCCATCCTGCGCGCCAACCGGATGGAAGTGGAGCGCCGGCTCGACCATGCTTCGGCCGTCACCGTCGGAACGAAGCGGGTCGAGGCCGTCAATGCGACCACGAACCGGAGTCAGATCGGACATCGCCTCGCCGAACGCGCGCGCTTCGGCCAGCCCTGGGGCCTCGTCTATCGCGTCGAGGGATCCGACGTCTTCGCCACGCTCTACTCCATCGGCGAGCTCGACGTCGCCCGAGTCGCCCTCGAGTACGGCGGCGGGGGCCACAAGAACGCCGCAGGGTTCCGGGTCTCGCTCACGCGCTGGGTGGAGGAATTCGTGCTCTGAACCGGCAGCACGGTCGACCGTTCGGCGTGCCCCCCATCCTGGGGATCCGACCGTGCGACCTCAGCCGTGAAGACGAGATCGTCTGTTGCTCGCAGCCCGGGTGGCGACGAGCCCCCGTGATCGATTCGCTCCGTGGCAGGACGCCGCGAGCTGCAGCAGAGATCGTCCACGTTCGGCATCGATCGGACCCGACCCGATTCATCCTCCGTCCGACGTCGACGAGGCTGGCAGGCCCGTCCAATCGTCGTTCGCGTGGGGCCCCGCAGCCTTGCGGACCTCGACCGGGATCGCCGTCAGCTGCGACATGCCGGAGAGCGGCTCGACGGCCTCGGGTCCGCTCGCTGCCAGGACGTTGACGTTGACGCCCGTCGTCCGACTCGCCACGGAGAGCCCCTTCGCACGCTGATGCCCCCATCCATGGGGCAGGGCGACGGTGCCCGGCTGAAGGTCCTCGAGGAGACTCATCGGAAGGCGCACGGCACCCGTCGCGGACGAGACGTCGACGAGGTCGCCGTGGCGAAGGTCGGCGGCCTTGGCGTCCGCGGGATGCATGTAGAGGTGGTTCGTCTTGCGCGAGCCCGCGACGAAGGCGGGTTCGTTGTGGGTCCATGAGTTGTGCGTCTTGACGTGGCGCCGCGTGATCAGCTTGAGGCGACCGGGCTCGCGGCGCTCCCGCTCGAAGGCCGGTTGAAGACGAGCGTGGGCCTGATCGAGGAGTCGCTGCGGCGCGAGATCGATCCGCCCATCCTTCGTGGCGACCTTCTTGCCGAGATAGCTCCCGGGCGATTGCGGCGCGAGTCGACGGCCGTGCGGCTCCGCGAGCAGCGCCTCGAAGGTGCCGTGGCCCGTGAGCCGGAGGAGCCAGCTCATCAATCCCTCGAGCGGGAGCCCGGCCGGAACGCCCCTGCGGTGCGAGCCACGACGTTTCGCAGCGTACTCGAGCGCCCACTGCACCACGCGTGAGCCGAAGAGCGGCGCGCCACACGCCCGGGCGAGGTCGAGATAGATGCTCGCCTCGTCCCGCTGCTCGCCATCCGGTGCCACGACCGCCCGCGTGGCCTGGATGTAGGGATGCGACTGCATGCCCATCAGAAGCGGGAACGCGAAGGGAAGATCGGGACGTTCGAAGGGCGAGGTCGCGGGCAACATGAAATGCGCCAGGTTGCCCGTCTCGTTCGGAAGGATGTCGACCGTGACGAGCAGCTCGAGCTGCTCGAAGGCTTCGCGCAGGCGATTCGCGCCCGCCATCATCATCAGGGGATTGCCGCCGGTCACGAAGAGCGCCTTCAGCTGCCCCTTCCCGGGCGTCAGGATCTCGTCCGCGAGAATCCCGCCCGGATAGGCATCGTTCACCGAAGCGAAGCCGCCGATCCTCGAGCGATCGGAGCGCAGGCCGAAACCCGATCGCGCTCCGAACTTCGCGAAGTCGATGATTCCTCGCCCGATCAGCGTTCCTCCCGCGCGATCGAGATTGCCCGAGACGGCGTTGACCACCTCCTGGATCCAGAACGCGAGCGCGCCCTCCCCGCCCATGTTGACGCCGGTCGAGGAGTAGAGCGCGGCGCCGTTCGCCTTGTGATGGACCTCGACCATCTCGCGGAGTCGCGCGGCGGGAATCCGCGTGACCTCCTCGGTTCGTTCGGCGGGCCACGCACGCGCGAGGTCGCGCACGACCTCGAAGCCCCGCATGTGGCGGGCGACGAGCGCCCGGTCGACACCGCCCGCTTCGATCAATGCGTCGAGGAACGAGAGAAGGAAGAAGACGTCGGTACCGGGCCGGATGAAGACGTGCTCACCCGCGGTCTTCGCCGTCTCGTTGCGGCGCGGATCGACCACGAAGACGCGCCCTCCCCGCGCCTCGATCGCGCGCAGCTTTCTACCGGGATTCGCGACCTGGAGGAAGCTCCACTTCGAGACGACGGGATTCGCGCCGACGACGACGAGGCATTCGACGCGATCGAGATCCGGGAAGGGCTGGGTGAACGGAAAGCCGTAGACCTCACGCGCGACGGCGAACTTGTTGCTGCAGTCCTGAGTCGACGAGGCGTAGACGCTCTTGGACCCGAGGCCGTTCATGAATCCCTGAGCGAAGATGGGATGCAACAGACTGAACCCCGCCGCCGTTCCCACGTAGAGACCGATCGAGTCGGGTCCGTGGTCACGTCGAAGCGCTCGGACCTTCGCTCCGATCTCGGCGAGCGCCGTCGACCAGCCGACGCGCTCGTGCGAACCGTCGGCCCGGCGACGCATGGGATGTCGAAGGCGGTCGGGCGAGGCGTAGAGAAGGTGTTGCTTCAGCCCCTTCACGCAGGCGAAGCCCTCCGTCTCGACGTGCTCCATGTCCGGTCGCACGTCCTCGATCGCGCCATCGACGCTTCGATCGACTTCGAGTCCGCAGAGGGACTCGCAGATCCGGCAGAAGGTGTACGCGGTCTCGGTCACGATGAGCTCCCCCCCTGAAACGGGCAGGAGGATAACCGGCGATGGACCGCCCCGT
>JAWKRW010000009.1:0-222132 GCA_041389445.1 Myxococcota bacterium | reverse complement strand
AGAAGGAGGCGAGGGCCCAACGCGTGGGCGGCCGCCGCGTCGAAGGCCAAACCTCGCGGGCGGAAGGATCGGGTCGTGCGCCGTCGCGGGGTTCGTCACTCGACACGCCTGCGAAGCTAGCCGAGCGGCGGAGTCGTCCGGGAGGACGCTCCGCCGCTCGGGTGGACCGGTGGGCGGAAGCCGGCGATCGCGGCGCCAGCCGGCGCCGGCGCCGCGGCTGCCCTCGGCGCGACCTAGAAGGCGAACTGCGTCCGGAACGTGAAGGCGTTCAGCCCCTTCGCCTCGCGATTGCGCGCGAAGGTCGTCGCGCTCGCGTTCGTCCCGATGCTCGTCTCGAGGATGTGGGTCCAGTCGAACATCAGGCGGACGACGGGGTTCAGGTACCAGTTGATCGCGGTCGTGAAGGCATGCTCCTCGCCGCCGACGACGCTGCCGGTCGCGGTCGCGCTGCCGGAGCTCACGTCGATGTAGGCGTAGCGGACGGCGAGCTCCCAGGCGCCGGTGCCGCCGTGCTTCAGGCTGAAGTTGTGGGTCGGGGTCAGGCGCTTGAACTCGCCGGTCTGGATCGTGTAGATCGAGGCGCGCGACTCGCCGGTCAGCGACCAGGTCGCTCCGATGTGGCCGCTCTGGAAGTTCAGCGTGTCGGCGTCCTTGCGGGTCAGGTGGGCGCGGTTGTACTCGCCGAAGAGCGAGAACGGACCGAAGGCGATCGCGGCCTCGGGGCCGAAGATGACGGCCTCCTGGATGTTCTCGATCGTGCCCGTGTCGACGACGCGGTAGTCCGACATGTGGGTCGTCTCGTCGCGGAAGCGCAGGCTCTCGTTGGCGTTCTCGGGGCGCCGGACCGCCGCACGGAAGCCGAGGTGGAGGACCTTCTCGGCGTCGAGGATCGGCGTGACGACGGCCTTTCCGACCGCCCCCCAGCCCTCGGTCGCGTTGACGCTCTGCGGCTCCATCGCTTCGCCGTAGAAGCCGCCGGCGACGTACCAATGCTCGCGGAACGTCTCGAAGCGCGCGCCGATCGCGCGATCGATCAGCGGGATGACGAGGTCGTTGTCGATGCCGCGCTCGGTGAAGGGCAGGTCGTTCGAGCTCATCTCGACCGCCAGGCTGTAGGGCTGCTTCTGGTGGCCGGCCATCAGGTTGAGATGGGGCACGCCCGTGTAGCCCATCAGGAAGTCCTTGACCGCGGCCTCGTTGTCCGCGAAGTCGACCTCGCCAACCCAGAAGTAGTCCTCGTAGACCTTCGCCTGGGCCTGGATCCGGGCGCGGCGGATCTCGACGCCGTCGGTCGCGTCGTTGTTCGTCCCGCCGCTGCTCGACGGCGTCTCGCCGACGTGGAGCGTCGCGTCGGCGTGGAGCCGCCCGTTCAGTCGGAACTGGAAGGCCTTGTCTCCGGACTCCACCTTGAGGCCGCCTTTGTCGACCGTCACCTGGGTCGGCGCCTGGTCTTCGGCTCCGGCCCCACCCGTCGCGAGCACCATCACGCCTGCGACCCCCGCGGCCACCCACCCGAGCGCGCATTTCGAAATCGTCAAGGAACCACTCCCCCTCTTCGTTCGGCGCGGCCGCGAGGCCCGTCGCGAGCCCCGACCCGCCGGTTGGCGCCGGGGCCGCGCGTGGGCGGCATCCCGGCCATGTCGATTCGATGAAGACGGGGGCAGAGAGAACCGGGCCAATGTGAAGATGGCGTGACGGAAGCAGCACAGATCCGGCAAAGATGGCGATTCCGGGGCGGCGGAGGAACGGAAGCGGGGCGAACCGATGAAGGGTTCGGAGAGGCGCGTGGCGATCCGGGCTCGGCGGTCGGTCGGCGGGCGCCGCTCAGGCGGCGATCACGGGCTCGGTCCCCGCGATCCGGACGTGGTGCATCACGCGCACATGGCGATCGTCGAAGCCCTGGGCGCGGTGGATCATCGATCGGTTGTCCCAGATCAGCAGGTCGCCGACCTGGAAGCGATGGCGATAGACCCGCTCGGGCGCCGTCGCGACGGCGACGAGACGGGCGAGGATCGGAGCGGCCTCGTCGTCGCGCAGGCCTTCGATCCCCATCACGTGCTCGCTCGTGAAGAGCGTGGTCACGCCGCTCTCGGGATGCCGCCGGACGAGCGGATGCTTGACGACCGGCAGGTCGAAGATCGGGTTGCCGGGCAGCGTGCTCCCGAATCGCGCGAACGCCTTCTGATAGTCGTGGAGCCCGACGAGCCCGCGCAGCCGGGCCTGCTCGGCAGGCGACAGCGCGTCCCAGGCGGCGCGCAGGCTGGCGAAGAACGTGTCGCCGCCCTCGGGCGGCACGACCACGGCGGAGAAGAGCGAGAACGAGGCGGGAATCGGCCGGAAGGAGCTGTCGGTATGCCAGCCCTCGTTGATCGCGACGAGGCGCATGCGGACGTCGTCGAAGGGCAGCAGGCGGCCGTCGCGTCCGCGATTCGTCAGGAGGATCAGGTCGGGGTCGGGCGTGTCCTCGTTGAACGCGCCGCGCTCGGGGACGCCGAAGCGCCGACCGAGCGCGACGTGTCGCTCGGGCGAGAGATGCTGGGCGGGCAGGTAGACGAGGCCGTGCTCGACGATCGCGCGGCGCAGCCGTTCGAGCGTCGCGTCGTCGACTTCGCGCTCGAGCGCGAGTCCGCGGAGCTCGACGCCGATCGGGTCGAGCGGCACGAGCGTGAAGTCCATCGCGCCGCCGCCGATCAGGCCGTCGCGCCGGGGCGCAGCAGGCGGCCCGGCAGGCCGGCGTCGTCGATGAGCTCGCCGTCGAGCACGATCGGGACGCCGTTGACGATCGTCGCGTACAGGCCCTCGGGTCGGCTCGACCAGCGGCCCTCGCCGTTCGGGAAGTCCCGCACGAACTCCTTGCGGCCCGGACCGATCGTCTCCGGGTCGAAGATCATCAGGTCGGCGGCGAAGCCCGGCAGCAGCATGCCGCGATCGTAGAGACCGAGCAGCGCCGCGGGCTGCTGCGTCATCTGGCGGATCGCCTCCTCGAGCTCCCACTTGCCCCACTCGCGGACCCAGTAGCGCAGGAAGTACGAGCTCCAGTCCGAGCCGTCGTCGCGCCCCAGATGGGCACCGCCGTCGGAGGTGCCGATGATCATGTGGGGATGGATCGAGGCTTGATAGGTCCCTTCCTTCCAGGCTTCGGACTCGGTGCGCCAGACGAATTCGACGTCGAGCGCCTCGGCGAGGGCGATCTCGACGAGCGCGTCCATCGGCGCGATGCCGCGCGCCTGGGCGATCTCGGTCATCGAGCGACCGATCAGCGCCTGGTTCTCGGGCTTGCCCGCGCGGTAGATCTGGACGTTGTCGAAGTGGGGCGGCGGCAGGGTCGAGCCCTTGCTCGCGTCCTTGTTCGGATGCTCGACCGCGCTGCGGATCGCGTCGCGGTAGGCCGGATCGGCGAGCATCGCGATGCGCTCCGAGACGGTCTTCGCCTCCTCGAAGAGGCGATGCAACGCCGGCACGCCCTCGTAGAGGCTGGTCCCCTCGGCGAGGCTGAAGCGGCGATTGAACGGGCGCGCCATGCACATCGAGTACACGCCCGCCCCCGCCTGGCGCACGCGCTCGAGGTAGCGCACGCAATGCTCCCAGGTCGCGGTGGGTGCATCGACCTTGCTGCGGGCGCCGAGCCCCTGGATGATGATCGGCAGCCGGCTCGCCAGAGCGAGCCGGATCAGGAACTCGCCGTCCGCCTCGTCGAGCCCCCCGATCGAGCTGTAGGGCAGGTACGAGATCGAGCCGCGATTGGCCTTCCCGACCTCGAGCACGAGCGCCTCGAGCTCGGAGCGGGAGGCGAGTCGGCTCGGCACCGGCCGGTCGAGCGAGTCGAGATGGGTCGGCGCGTGGGAGGACGAGAGCCCGGCCGCCCCCGCGGCCATCGCCTCGCGGACGAGCACCCGCATCGCGTCGATCTCGTCGGGGTTCGCCTCGCGCTCGTAGCAGGCGTCGCCCATGATCCAGCGGCGGATGTTGCAGTGGCCGACGTAGAACGCGGCGTTGACGCCGAGATGGCCTTCGCGCGCCGCGACGAACTCGGGGAAGGACTCGAAGTCCCAGGGAATGGCGGCGAGCGAGCCCGGGCTCATGTCCTCGACGCGTCCGAAGATCTGCGTGATGAAGGCCTGGTCGCCGCCGCGCGTCGGAGCGATCGAGAAGCCGCAGTTGCCGGCGACGACGGTCGTGACGCCGTGGTAGCAGGAGGACGTCGCATACGGCTCGAAGGTCAGCTGCGGATCGTAATGCGTGTGCGGATCGACGATGCCGGGGGCGACGATGCGTCCCTGCGCGTCGATCACGCGGCGTGCCGACGCCGGATCGAAGTAGCCGATGCCGACGATCCGGCCGTCGCGGACGGCGACGTCCGCGCGCCTGCGCGGCAGGCCCGTTCCGTCGACGACGAGACCGTTCGTGATCAGGAGGTCGAGGGCCATGGCTTCAGCTCCTTCTGCCCGCGGATCGGGCCCAGTTCTCGTTCGGGGACGGCACGGGCTCGCTCGGCGGTGTCCGGCGGCGCGCCCGCGTCGTCCCGCTCGTGCGCGCGCCCGGCCGGTCTGGCGCGGATTCGAAACGATCGAGCAGCGTGTCGAGCGCGGCGTCGATCCGCTCGCGCTCGCTCGCGTCGAAGTCCGCCATCAGCTCGTCCGCGCTCTCGAGGTAGGCCTCGAGCGCAGCGCGCTCGAGCGCGCTGCCCTTCGGCGTCAGCCGGATCGGCGCACACCGCCCATCCTCCGCATCCGTCGCCCGCCGCACGAGACCCCGCCGCTCGAGCCGATCGATCATCTTCGTCAGCCCGCCCGGGCTGCAGCCGACGACGTTGTAGAGGTCGCCGGGCTTGAGCTGCCGCGCGCCGCCGGCGCGCCGCAGGCTGCCGAGGATGCTGTACTCGCTCGGGGTCAGCGCGAAGGGGCGCAGCACGTTCTTCTGGCGCTCGCCCATCAAGAGCGAGAGACGCCCCAGGCGGACCAGCGGGGGCAGGGCGGAGACGTCCCGATCGGGGGCGTCCCGACGGAGGGGCTCGAGGATGTGCTGCAGCCACTTCATGATGCGACGGGCTCCGGCGGGCTGCGGCGCAAGCTAGGTCGGGTCCAGATGTTTTTCAAGGAAAACATCGAGCGGCTCCACCCGCCGCCCGCCCGGGCCCGGTCCGGACCCGGGCCGGGTCCGCCAGCCGCCCGGGCCCGGCCCGTTCGGCAGCCGCTCGAGGTCGGTGTCGGACCCGGGGGCGCGATCAGGGGCGCGGCGGGATCCCGGCGAGCCGGGCGATGATCTCGTCGAGCATCGGCGCGAGCTTGGCCGCGACGACCTCGTCGGAGCGATCGAGATAGTCCGAAGGGATCACGACCAGCGGGACGTCCGGCAGGTCGCGGAGCCGGGCATGGGTCCGGGCCGCGCTCTCGAAGGGCGCCGTCACGAAGGTCAGCGAGGGAGTCCCTTGCGCCTCGAGGTTCACCGCGTCGAGCAAACTGCCCGACGTACAGGACCCTCATTTGGCCAGGCCGTTGACCACCGCGTCGTAGCCCCGGAAGCGGGCGATCATCTCGGGCTCCGCCGGCCGCGAGAGGACCGGCTTGACCTCGAGGTGGAACTCCGTGATCCCGAGCCGCTCGCGCAGCATGCGGCCGAGCACGCGCGTGTAGCCCACGAAGTGGGGGCCGGTCGGATGCTCGGCCTCGTTGCTCAGGAAGCCGATGCGCCGCAGCTTGCGCGGATCGCCCACACGCGGGGCCAGCTTCCGGGCGAGGCGTTCGAACGGACCACGCGGATCGACGAGCTCGATCATGGGTTTGCTCCTCTCTTCATCCTTCATCATCAGGGTTTCGCTCTTCTCGCACGGCTCTCGCGTTCTCGCACGCCCCTCCGCTGCGTCGATCGATCCTTCGCGTCCCGTGCTCCGCCTGCGTCGACTGCGCTTCGTCGACGGTTCGTCCCCGCTCCGTCTCAGGCCAGCGCCCGGGTCTGCGCGAAGCCGCCGAGGTGGCCCCACGACGGACAGATGGCCGCGGCCGGAATGCTGTCGCCGCCCGCGACGAGGACGTGGATCGATTCCGGCGACCACGCCACCGGGATCATCGCATCCGGATCGCGCTGGTCGATCCACTCGGGCCACCACGCATAGCGCGCGTCGAGGTCCACGTTCGGACGACCGTCGGGATGGACGCGGATGTCGCCGAGACGGCGCCGCGCCTTCTCCCAGAGAAAGGCCTGGATGCGCGCACGGCTCCAGCCCTCGCGGCCGAGCGTGCGCGCCATCGCCGGATTGAAGACGACGAGGATCTCGCCCAGGGTGTGGGTATTCGAGTTGCCGCGCGCGCGCATCTGGTCCGCGACCATCTCGAGCCAACGCTCGCCGACCCGCGCCCCATCCGGCGTCGCGACCCCCCACGGATTGCAGATCTGCGGCCCCTCGCAGGCGAAGACCGTCACGGCGCTCGCTCCGGCCTCGACGCCGCGCGACGCCGCGAACGAAGTCCAGGGCGACGCGTCCGTCTCCTCCGCGATGCAGTAGGCCATCCGACCCGGATGGCCCATGATCTCCTGCACCGGCTGACGTGGCCGCGCGTCGCCGAGGTTCCACGTGACGAGCCGGATGGCGCGACCGATCGCGAGGTTCGCGCGCGCCCCGCCGCCATTGAAGACCGACTCGCGGGTCGCCATCCCGAGCGCGCGCACGACGGGGCCCGAAACGATCACGAGGGGCCAGCACGGATGGGTCGTCGTCACGACGCCGGCCAGGTTGAAGCGCGGCTCGAGCAGCAGCTCGAGGGCCAGCAGCACGATCGGGAAGTGCTCGGGCAGACAGCCCGCCATGACCGCGTTCGCCGCCACCGCCTCGACCGTCGCGACCCGTCCCGCCGGCGGGATCACGCCGATCCGCTCGTCGCCGGCCCGCCCCGAGGCCGCGACGAGGCGCGCGACGGCGCCCCGCTCCGGCGGAAACGTCGGCAGCCCGTCGGTCAGTCCGAGTCGATAGGAGAGCTCCGGCCAATCGGCCGCGTCGATCGTGCGCGGAAGCGCGGCGGCGGGGTCGACGGACACGGCGTCCTCCTCGATCGTGCGCGCGGTCGCGCGGCGGCCCGATTACATCTAGCGCGGAAAAGCGAGGCGCGTCGCGTCCGCCCGGAACGCGTCCCTACATGAAGTTGCGCGTGTGCAGCGCCGAAAGCGCCTCCGCGCGCTCCCGGTCGAAGCCGAGCCGGCGGAGGCGACTGCGGCGACCCAAGTCCATCTCGCGGACCAGGCCCGCGACCGCGTCATGGCCGCGCCCGATCGCATCGGGCTCGAGGCCTCCCGCGGCGACGACGACGAGCCCGTCGAGGACGGCCTCGTTCAGGCCCGCGGTGTCGCGCAGCGCCGCGTGGCGTCGCTCGATCGCGAGCGCGAGCCGCTCGGGCAGCGTCGCGTCGTGGGCGGCGTGGTCGAGCAGGTGGGCCATGCCGAAGGCGACGTGGCGCGCCTCGTCGGCGCCGCTGAGCCGCATGATCTCGGCGGTGCAGGCGTCCGGCGCGAAGCGACGCAGGAAGGCCAGCAGGTTGACGAACGAGCCCTCGCCGAGGACGGAGAGCAGGAAGGCGGCGAGGGCGAAGTCGGGCTCTTCGACGAGGGTCGCCAGCGAGGCCTGGCCGCCCGCGCTGCTCGTCCCGAGCACGTCGCGCGCGAGGGTCGCGCGGCGGGTGAAGACCTCGACGTGGCGCGCCTCGTCGGCGGCCTGGATCACGAGCAGCTGGAGCACCTCGCGGTAGTGGGGATGCACGCGGCTCGCGAAGCGCGTCGGCACGAGCAGGGCGGCCGTCTCGTTCTCGATCAGATAGGTGAGGACCTGCACCAGCGCGTCCTCGACGGGCTCGGGATGGGGCCGCGGCGCGTCCCAGGGAATCGCCGTCCCGGGGTCCCACTGCGCGGCGAGGGCCTGGCGGTAGAGCTCGCCCGCCGAGTCGGTCCAGAGCCCGCGCTTGCGATCGAGCGGAAAGTCGAAGCGCGGGACACCGACTTCGACCCGGGCACCGCGCGCCGCGAGGCCCCAGCCGGCCTCTGCCCGGTCGGCCACGCCCGCTCGATCGATGCCGCCCGCCCGGCGCGCGTCCCGCCAACGGTCGCGGTCGCCGCGACCGCGGACCAGGACGAGGCGCTCGCCGAGATCGAGCCCGTGGCCCTCGCGCCGCGCCCAGGCGCGCAGATGGATCGCGAGCTCGGGCGCCTCGCCGCGGACCTCGAGCCGCTCGCCCTCGGCGAGCTCGGCGAGCGCACGCGCGATCAGGATGTGGGCGCCGCGGTCGAGACCGAGCGCGCCGAGCTCGAGCGGGGCCCGCGTCGCGAGCGGTCGAGGCGCCGGCGCGCGGGACCTCGCCGCGTCCGTCATCGCGTCCCGCGCCCGGCGACGGCGTCGACGAAGTCGCGCAGCGTGCCGAAGCGTTCGCAGGCGCGCGCGAGGGCGGCGTAGCCGCGGGTCCGCCCGTCCAGCCAGACCTTCAGCCCCTCGAGCTCGAGCAGCGGTCGCACGCGCGGGTCGTCGAAGCGCATCGCGAGGAGCGCGGCATGGAAGCGCGCGACGAGCGACTCGGGCGCGTCGTCGAGGACGGTGAAGTTGCAGTGGTCGTAGGGAGCGGTCTGATGCAGGACCTGCGTCCGGCCGGGGGGCAGCAGGCCTTCGCGCGCGAAGGCGAGGTGGTTGCCGTCGATCATGCACGCGGCGTCGACGCGGCCGTCCATCAGCGCCTTGGCCGCCTCGCGCTCGCCGCCGACGTGGTCGCCGTGCTTGCCGACCAGGACGTCGAAGGCGACGACCTCGAGGTCCCGCTCGCGCGCGAGCCCGGCCTCTTCGAGCTCGATCAGGGGAATCAGGGTCGCCTGCGGCGAGTCCCAGGCGCCGACCCCGACGCGCCGCCCGCGCAGGTCGTCGAGTCGGGCGACGCCGGCGTCGCGGCGGACGACGACGACCGAGGTCAGATCCCGGTCGCTGTCCCGCATCGCGATCGCGCGGGCGCTCCGCCCGAGGCGTGCGGCGAGGGCCTCGGTCTGGAGCCAGGCGAGGGGCGAGTTCCAGGCGACGTCGAGGGCACCCGCGAAGTGCTGCTCGACCTGACGTTCGTAGTTCGAGTAGAGCACGTAGTCGAAGGCGAGACCCTGGTCGGCGAAATGCCGCTTGAACCCTTCCCAGATGGTCACCACCTTCGGGTCGTAGGCGACGGCGCCGAGGCGCAGCGTGTCGGGGGGCATCGCGATTCCTCAGTCGAAGAGCGGCAGGCCGCAGATCGCGCGCCCGATGAAGTCGTAGAGCTGGTCGCTGGTCGGGGCCATCACGAGGGCCGCGCGCGCGTCGCGGAAGCGGCGCTCGACGCCCACGTCCTTGCGGAAGGCGAGCCCGCCGCAGACGCGCATCGCGAGGTCGAGGACGCTCGTCGCCGCGTCGCCGCTCGCGGCCTTGCACTCGAGCACGCGCAGCATGGCGTCCTCGCGCCCCTCCTCGATCGCGGAGAGCGTGTCGAGCCAGAGGGCACGCGCCTTGTCCGTCTCGATGCGCATGCGCGCCGCGTAGGCGCGGATCGTCGGGAGGTCGGCGAGCTTCGCGCCGGTATGCGCGTAGCGCAGCGCGCCGGCGTGCTCGCAGGTCGTCGCGGTCGCTGCCTCCATGAATCCGAGCGAGCCGGCCGAGACCAGCACGCTGAAGAGCGGCAGCACCGTCTGCATCATGATCCCGAACCCCGCGCCGTCGTCGCCCAGCCGTTGGGCCTGCGGGATGCGCACGCGCTTCGCCTCGACCGGGCAGGAGTCGTTGCCGCGCAGGCCGAGTCCATCGAAGCCCGGCGTGATGCGCAGGCCCGCCGCATCGCGCGGGACCAGCCAGAGCGTGCACGCCTCGTCGCCCGTGGCGGGTCGGGAGGACCAGACGTAGCCGTCGGCGTGGTGGGCCGCGGTGACCCAGCTCTTGCGGGCGTCGAGCAGGACGTCGTGGCCGTCGGGCGTCGCCGTGCTCTGCGGGGCCCAGAAGTGGGAGCGGCTGCCGGCCTCGGAGAAGGCGAGCGTCGAGAGATGCTCTCCGCGCGCGATCGCGTGCTGGACCGCTTCCGACCCGTGCGCTTCGACCACGGCCGTGCCGGCATAGTGCATCGTGAGGACCATCGCCGTCGAGGCGCACTCGCGCGCGAGCCGCTCGACCGTCTCGGCGGCGGCGCGCGGGCCGAGCCCATGACCGCCCAGCTCGCGGCGCGAGAGCAGGGCGAGGAGCCCCGTCTCCCGGGCCGCCTCGATCGCGGCGCGGGGAAAGACGCCGTCCGCGTCGACGGCGAGCGCCTCCCCGCGTGCGACGGCGGCGACCTTCTCTGCTGCCTCGCGATGATCGAATCCCAAGCCGACTCCTTTCGCGCGCTGCCTGCGCCGGACTCCGTCGGCGGAACACTCTAGTCGGCGGTCCGGCGAATGCCCATGCGCCCGGGTCGGCCGCCCCCTCCGAGCCCGTCTCCCCGCCCGACTCGGCGGGCGCGGGATCGCGGGGCGTCGGCGGGGCTCGCGTGGACGCCGCCGGGCGCCGATGACGCCTCCCATGACGACGGATTCCGGAAACGAATCGAGACGGCCCCCGGCCGAGCGCGTCGCGGCGCTCGCGCGCTTCGTTCGGGATCGCGCGGAGCGGGGGAGCGACGAGCTGCCGGCGTTTCCCGGCGTGGCGACGCGACTGGTCGACCTGCTCGAGCAGCCCGATGCCGAGCTGCGCGAGGTCGAGGCGCTGGTCGCACAGGACGCGGCCGTGTCGGCGCAGGTCCTGCGCATGGCGAACTCGCTGATGTACGGCGGCGCGATGCGGATCGAATCGATTCCCCATGCCGTGATGCGCCTCGGCTTCCGGGAGACGGCGCAGGTCGCGATGTCGGCGGCCTGTCGCGCGCTCTTCAGCCTCGAGGATCGCGCGGAGAGCGAGGTCTTCCCGGAGCTCGGCCGCGCGCTCTGGGTCGACTCGCTGGTCGCCAGCCATGGCGCGCGACTGATCGCCCGGGAGATCAAGCGGGGGCAGCCCGAGCGGGTCTACCTGGGGGCGATGTTCCGCGACCTCGGCACGCTGCTGGTCCTGAAGGTCGTCGCGCGCGGGCTCGTCCGCGGGCGGCTGCGCGCGAAGCCCGACGAGACGCTCCTGCGTCAGGTCGTCGAGCTGCTCCATGCCGACCTCGGCGCGCGCTACCTGCGCCGGGCCCACCTGCCGGAGGACGTCGTGCAGACGGTGGCCCGCCATCACGCGGTCGATCTGCCCTTCGACGCGGAGACGGTCGACCTGCACGTCGTCCGGGTCGCCGACGGGCTGGTCGATCGGATCGGCCTCTCGCCCTTCGCGACCGGGGACCTCGGACCGCTGGCCCTCGAGAGCGCCTTCCAGTTCGGGCTCTCCGCGGAGCGCCTCGACTACTTCTCGCTCCAGTTCGAGGAGCTCGCGGCCCAGCTGCGCGCGCTCGCGTAACGGCGCATCCCGCGCCCCGCAGCGCGCGCTCGCGTAACGGCGCATCCTGCGCCCAGCTGCGCGCGCTCGCGTAACGGCGCATCCCGCGCCCCGCTGCGCGCGCTCGCGTAGCGGCGCATCCCGCGCCCGGGCGGGCTACGCTCGGCCCCTCGAAGGACCCGCCCGTCGCGCCGCAAGGGGCGACCCGACGAGGGGGGCCGAGCCGCGCGCGAGGACCCATGGCCGACGACGCCGCCTACACCCCTCCGAAAGTCTGGACCTGGGACGCCGAGAACGGCGGGCCGTTCGCGAAGATCAACCGCCCGATCGCCGGCGCGACCCATGAGAAGGTCCTGCCGGTCGGCCAGCATCCTCTCCAGCTCCATTCGCTCGCCACACCGAACGGCGTCAAGGTCACGATCCTGCTCGAGGAGCTGCTCGCGATCGGTCGGACGGGCGCCGAGTACGACGCTTATCTGATCAACATCGGCGAGGGCGACCAGTTCGGCAGCGGCTTCGTCGAGATCAATCCCAACTCGAAGATTCCGGCGCTGCTCGATCGAAGCACGAGTCCGCCGACCCGCGTCTTCGAGTCCGGCGCGATCCTCCTCTATCTGGCGGAGAAGTTCGACGCGTTCCTGCCGAAGGCGCCGGGGCCCCGGGCCGAATGCTTGTCGTGGCTCTTCTGGCAGATGGCCTGCACCCCCTACCTCGGCGGCGGGTTCGGGCATTTCTATGCCTACGCCCCCGTCAAGCTCGAGTACCCGATCAACCGCTACACGATGGAGGTGAAGCGCCAGCTCGACGTGCTCGACCGCAACCTCGCGGACCGCCGCTTCGTCGCGGGCGACGAGTACACGATCGCGGACATGGCGATCTTCCCGTGGTACGGGGGGCTGGTGAACGGCGAGCTCTACGGCGCGGCGGAGTTCCTCGACGTCGCGTCCTATCGCAACGTTCGGCGTTGGACGGACGAGATCGGGGCGCGGCCCGCCGTGAAGCGCGGCCAGCGGGTCAACCGCGCCTGGGGGCCCGAGGACGAGCGGGTGCCGGAGCGGCATTCGGCGAGCGACCTCGATTGAAGTGACGCCATGACGACGAATCGGTCCTTCCACTCGCTCTATTCGCATGGCTTCGCCCGCGTGGCCGTCGGCGTGCCGGCGGTGCGCGTCGCGGATCCGGCGTTCAACGTCGCGGAGACGCTGCGGCTGGCGCGCGAAGCGGACGCGCGGCGGGCGGTGCTCGTGCTCTTTCCGGAGCTCGGGCTCTCGGCCTACTCGAACGAGGATCTCTTCCATCAGGACGCCCTGCTCGACGCGAGCCTGCGCGCGGTGGAGACCGTCGTCGAGGCCAGCCGATCCCTCGGGCCCGTGCTCGTCGTCGGGGCACCGATCCGCGTCGACGGCGCGCTCTACAACGGCGCCTTCGTCATCCACCGCGGGCGGCTGCTCGGGGTGGTGCCCAAGAGCTACCTGCCGAGCTACCGCGAGTTCTACGAGAAGCGCCAGTTCGCCGCTGCGCGCTCGGCGGTCGCGCGGGAGATCGTCTTCGGCGGCGAGTCGGTCCCCTTCGGAACGGACCTCGTCTTCGAGGCGACCAACCTCGCCGGGTTCAAGCTCCACGTCGAGATCTGCGAGGACGTCTGGACGCCGATTCCGCCGAGCACGTGGGCGGCCCTCGCCGGGGCGACGGTGCTCGCGAACCTCTCCGCCAGCAACATCACGATCGGCAAGGCCGGCTACCGGCGCTCGCTCTGCGCCTCGCAATCGGCGAAGTGCATCGCCGCCTATCTCTACTCGGCGGCGGGGCCGGGCGAGTCGACGACGGATCTCGCCTGGGACGGGCATGCGCTCATCTGCGAGAACGACTCGATCCTCGCCGAGTCGGAGCGTTTCGCGAACGAGCCGGGCCTGATCACGGCCGACGTCGATCTCGATCGCCTGCTCCAGGAGCGCATGCGCACGACGAGCTTCGCCGACTCGGTCCACGACGCCCGCGAGCGACTCCGCAGCGTCCGCCGCGTCCGCTTCGAGGCCTGCGTGCCGGCGGAGGACGTGGCCCTCGAACGCGCGGTCCCGCGCTTCCCCTACGTCCCGGCGGACGCGTCGGTCCTCGATCGTCGCTGCTACGAGGCCTACAACATCCAGGTCCATGGCCTGATGAAGCGCCTCGAGAGCGCGGGCCTCGCCCGCGTCGTGATCGGCATCTCGGGCGGGCTCGACTCGACGCAGGCGCTGCTCGTCGCCGCCCGAACGATGGACCGCATGGGCCTGCCCCGGTCGAACATCCTCGCCTGGACGATGCCGGGCTTCGCGACCAGTGAGCTGACCCTCGGCAACGCGCGCCGGCTGATGAAGGCGCTCGGAACGACGGTGGGCGAGATCGACATCCGACCGTCCTGCATGCAGATGTTCCGCGACATCGGCCATCCCTTCGCCGAGGGCGAGCCGGTCTACGACGTGACGTTCGAGAACGTGCAGGCGGGCGAGCGGACGTCCCATCTCTTCCGCCTGGCGAATCGGCATCAGGCGATCGTGCTCGGGACGGGCGACCTCTCGGAGCTCGCGCTCGGCTGGATGACCTACGGCGTCGGCGACCACATGTCGCATTACAACGTCAACGTCTCCGTCCCGAAGACGTTGATCCAGTACCTGATCCGCTGGGTCGCGCGCGGCGAGGAGACGGGGAGCGAGACGCGCGACGTCCTCGAATCGATCGTCGCGACGGAGATCTCGCCGGAGCTCGTGCCCCACAGCGCGGGCGAGCGCGACGCACCCGCGCAGCGGACGACGGATTTCGTGGGGCCCTACGAGCTCCAGGACTTCAACCTCTACTACACGGCCCGCTACGGCTTCCGGCCGAGCAAGGTCGCCTTCCTCGCGCTGCAGGCCTGGGGCGATCGCGCGCGTGGCGTCTGGCCGTCCCTCGTGCCCGAGGACGCGCGGGTCGACTACGACCTGCCGACGATCAAGCGCTGGCTCGGCGTCTTCCTGCGTCGCTTCTTCCAGACGAGCCAGTTCAAGCGCAGCGCCATCCCGAACGGACCGAAGGTCGGCTCGGGCGGCTCGCTCTCGCCGCGGGGGGACTGGCGCGCGCCGAGCGATGCCGAGGCGACGGTCTGGCTCGACGAGCTCGCGCAGAACGTGCCCGACTGAATCGCGCGGCGTGCGCGGGACGGGAGCCCGGGATGGACGGACGCTTCTCGCTCGGCGCGCGGGTGCTCGGCGCCGCGGCGCGGATCGCCACCGATCGCTTCGAGGAGTCGCTCGGCCGCGGACTGCCGCGGACCCCGGAGGCGCTCGTCGAGCGAGACGTGCTCGACGGTCTGCTCCAGACGGGCGCGCTGCCCGGCGCCCCGAAGCTCCCCCGACTGCGCGGCGCGCGCCTTCCGGGCGTCGCCTTCGAGAGCAGCAACTGCACCAACTTCCTGATCGAGCCCGAATTCGAGCCGGTCGCGGAACGGGACGAGACGGCTTCGCCGCCGGCGACGCTCTATGCGAAGCTGCCCTGCGCCGAGCTCGCGACCCGCGCCTTCGCGAAGGCCGTCGGTTTCTGGGAGACGGAGGTCGCCTTCTGCCAGCGCATCGCCCACCGCGCCCCGATCCGGGTACCGCGGGTGTATGCGGCGGTCCAGCGGGGCGCGCGCTTCGTGTTGCTGCTCGAGGACGTGCAGGCGCTGCCGGGCGCCCTGCTCTTCATCAACCGCGACATGGCGCAGGGGACGACGCTCGAGCGCGCGCGCCGATGCGTCGAGTCCTTCGCGGCGCTCCACGCCGGATTCCACGGCCTCGGCGAGGTCGAGCGCGAAGCCCTGCTGCCACGCCGCCTCCATCCCTATCTCTCCGCCGGTGGGCGCGCGCGGATGCGCGCGCTCAACGCCGCGGCGATCGACCGGGCCTGGCGCGCGGCGCCCGACGTCTTCACGCGCGCGCACGCGGCGATCGCCCACGAGGCCATCGCGAAGTGGGACGCGCTGATGCGGATCTGGTACGCCGAGCCGCTCACGCTGATCCACGGCGACAGCCACCTCGGCAACTGCTTCGAGTACGCGACGCCGGCGGGCCCGACGATCGGGATGCTCGACTTTCAGGGCGTGCAGTGGTGTCGCGGCATGCGGGACGTGCAGTACTTCCTGATCAACTCGCTCGAGCCCGCGCTGCTCGCGCGCCACGAAGAAGCGCTCGTCGACCACTACGTCGCATCGCTCGCCGAGCGGGGCGTCGCGCTCGACGCCCGGGACGCGCGCGAGCAGTATCGGGCCTTCGCCTTCCAGACGCTGATGGTCGCCGTGGTCTCGCTCGGTCTCGGCTCGCTGACCGAGCGCGCGGAGACGGTCGACGCCGTCCTGCGCCGCAGCGTCGCCGCGATCGACCGGCTCGAGTTCGGGACCTGGCTCCGCGGCCTGCGCTGAGCGCCGGGCGCGCGCGGCGATGCGTCGGAGTCGATCACTCGAGCTCGACGACGACGAGCGTCCCGGCGAAGCGCGGCGCAGTCGGGCGCAAGCGGGCGAAGACCGCATCGCGCAGCGCCGGATCGTCCTCGACCGCGCGGACGTGGCCCGCGAGCGACTCGCCCCGGATCAGCACCGTTCCCCGGCCGCCGCTGCCGCGCAGCTCGCGCCACCAGGGAAAGTCGGCGGCGGCGTAGACGGTATCGCCCTCGCGCAGGTAGTTGACCGGCAGGGCGCGGCCGGAGGGCAGCGTCAGCAGCATGACCCGCCCGGCGCGCTCGCCCTGCGGATGCGCGCGCAGATCGCGCACGACCCGGGCGTTGGCCCAGCGCGAATAGCTCCGGCCGGCGAACGCCAGGGCGACGACACACAGCAATACGAGGGCGGCGCGCCGCACGCGGGCCCCGCTCAGAGCACGCTGCGATGGCGGCTCGGCCGGAAGTCGACTCCGGCCGCCGCGTCGTAGTAGCGGACCGCGACGCTGCGCGGCGGCGCCAGCGCGTCGATGCGGGCGAGATCCGCGGCCTCGATCCGGACGTCGATCGCGCCGAGGTTGTCCTCCGCCTGCGCGAAGGTTCGCGGGCCGATGATCGGCGCCGTGACGCCCGGCTGCGCGCCACACCAGGCGAGGGCGAGCTGCGAGACGGAGCAGCCCTTCTCCTTGGCGAGGTCGCGCAACAGGTCGATCAGGTCCCAGGCGAGCGTCGTCGCCTGGCGCCCGAAGTTGTCGTGGCCGCCCTGCCAGCGGCCCGCGGCGTCGATCTGATGGCGATCGTACTTGCCCGTCAGCAGGCCGCCGCAGAGCGGGCCCCAGGGCAGCACGGCCAGCCCGAAGGACTGGGCGGCGGGGATGACCTCGCGCTCGGCGGTCCGGTCGAGCAGGTTGTAGGCGGGCTGCTCGCTCGCGAAGCGATTCGTACCGATCTCCTTCGCGACCCAGAGCGACTCGACGATGCGCCAGGCCGGAAACATGCTGCCGCCGATGGCGCGGACCTTGCCCGCGCGGATCAGATCGTCGAGGGCGCGCAGCGTTTCGTCGATGGGGACGTCGGCGCTCGGGCGATGGAGCTGATAGAGGTCGATCCAGTCCGTCTGCAGGCGCGCGAGCGAGGCGTCGCAGGCCTCGAGCACGTGACGGCGCGAGAGGCCGCGGGCGTTGGGATCGTTGCCCTGCGGAAAGAAGAGCTTGGTGGCGAGCACGATGCGCCGACGCTGCCCGTCGCGGGCGAGCGCCCGGCCGAGGATCCGCTCGGTCTCGCCCCCGCCGTAGGCGTTCGCCGTGTCGATGAAGTTGACGCCGCGGTCGAGCGCGAGGTCGATGATCCGGAAGGACTCGGCCTCGTCGGTCTTCGCGCCGAACATCATCGTTCCGAGCGCGATCTGACTGACGTGGACGCCGGTTCGGCCCAGCGGTCGGAGCTCCATGAAATCATCCTCCTGTCCCTGTCCCTGTCCCTGTCCCTGTCCCGGTCCCGGTCTCAGTCGGATCGGGACCGGTCTCGCGGCGGTTCGCTCCTGCGCTAGGCCAGGTCGAAGCCGACCCGCATCGTCTTGAAGCCGTCCATGAAGTTCGAGCGGAAGTGGACGGGCGGCTCGAGCAGGCGCGGCCGACGCCAGCGGGCGGCGATCTCGGCCGTCATGACCTCGAGATTCATGCGCGCCTGCTGGTGCCCGATGCAGAAATGGGGGCCGTTGCCGAAGGTCCGGCCGTTGCGCCGCGTATGGGCCGGGTCGCGCGTGATGTCGAAGCGGTCGGGATCCTCGAAGTAGCGCTCGTCCCGGCCGACGGCCGCGAGCAGGCAGATCAGCTTGTCGCCGCGTCGGATCTTCTCCCCGGCGAGCTCCTGATCCCCCGTCGCGGTCCGACGGACGTAGACGACGGTGTTGTGGAAGCGGAGGATCTCCTCGACGGCGCCCTCGACGAGGCGTGGATCCGATTGGAGCAGCGCGAACTGGTCCGGGTGGCGGATCAGCTCGAAGAGCAGCAGGCCGAGCGTGTTGCGCGTCGTCTCGACGCCGCCCACGACGAGGTTCTGGAAGAGGCGCCCGAACGCGCGGTCGTCGAGGCGGTGGCCGCCGCGTTCGGCGTCGAGCATCGCCATCGAGAGGCAGTCGCGCGGGTTTGCGCGCAGGTCGGCGGCGAGGGACTCGCCGTAGGCGATCAGATCGATGCCGGCCTGGAAGCCCGCGAGCCGGTTCTCGGCGAAGTCGGGATCGCTCGCGAGCGAGAGGGTGTTGGTCAGGTCGACGACGCGCGCGTAATCCGACTCGCGGACGCCGAGCAGGCGGTAGAGGATGCGCATCGGAAGCTGCATCGCGACCTCGCCGACGAACTCGCACGCCCGTCGATCGCCGAGCGCGTCGAGGATCTCGCAGGCCATCCGGCGCATCAGCGGTCGGCGCGCGGAGAGCGAATCCGCCTTGAAGGCGAGGTCGCCCAGCGAGCGCAGCACGCGATGGGCCGGCGGATCCTGGAAGGTCATGCTCTTCTGGAGCTCGGCGAGGATGGTCGGCGGCGTGTCCTCGACCAGCGGACCGTAGGCGTTGGTGAAGCGGTCGGGGCTCTTGAGCACGAAGTCGATGTCGTCGCGCTGCAGGACCAGCCAGTGGCCGCCGCGCTCGTAGCCGTCCGCCTGCCAGAGCAGACGATGGCTGCGGCGCAGGCGCGCGATCTCCGCGCGCGGCGTGCCGTCGGCGAAGCGGTCGAGGTGGAGCAGGGAGGTCGGGGGGATCGGGTCGAGCATGGCGTCCGCCAGTATGGCCATGATCGGACCGGTCTGCAGCGCCGGCCCGCCCGCCATGGCATGCTGCCTCGCGAGGAGGCGAGCATGGCCGACGATCTCGAGCGGCTTCGACCCGGGATGGCGGTCCAGCTCACGCGCCGGCGCGAGGCCATCGCCGCCGGCATGCGGCCGCGGGGCTGGAAGGTCGGACTCAACGTGAAGGCGGTGCAGGCGCATTTCGGGATCGACACGGCCTGCGTCGGCTGGCTCGACGGACGGCGCGTACTCGAGAGCGGCGCGGTCGTCGACTTCCTGCCCGAGGTCGGCATGCGGGTCGAGCCGGAGGTCTGTCTGCGGGTCGGCGAGGGCGGCCGACTCGACGCGATCGCGCCGGCCCTCGAGCTGGTCGACTTCACGACGCCGCCGAAGGACCTCTTCGCGCTGCTCTCCTCGTCGATCCTCCACGTCGCGACGGTCCTCGGACCCTTCGTGCCGCCCGAGCGCGCGTCGGGGCTCGGGGCGCGCTGGCCGGTGCTCGAGGTGACGGGGCAGCCTTCGCCGCCGCTCGGCGCGGGCCTCGTCCCCGCGAACCTGCAGGAGAGCGTGGACTTCGTCGCTGCGATGCTGCCGCGGTTCGGCGAGCAGCTCGCGGCGGGCGATCTGATCCTGGCCGGCTCCTACGCGGCGGCCGTCCCGCCGCTCGAGCGCGGGGCGCGGGCGCGGGCCGACTTCGGGCCGCTCGGAGAGGTCTCGGTCGAGCGGGCGGGCTGAGGGCGCCGAACGCCGCAGTCGCTGCATCGCGGTCGACGCATCGCGCGTGACATCGCGCCACGTCGCTCGGGGAGCTCGCTCGGTGCCACGTCGCGTTGCGGCTCCGCGCGCTGGTCGCCCGCGCTCTTCTACTGCGCCCGCACGGGCTCTGCGCCATGCTCCGAGCCGCGCCCCGCGCGCGTCCCCCCGGACCCAGGAGCCCGTCATGAAGTTCTCGCTCATCTACGAAGCCCAGACCGTCGACGCGTCGCGTGCCGGGGATCGCCGCGTCTTCGACGAGATGGTCGAGCAGTGCCTGCTCGCCGAGGAGTTGGGCTTCGACGTCATCTGGGCGGTCGAGCACACCGCGCTCACGAACTACGCCCACATGTCCGCCCCCGAGACCTTCCTCGCCTTCATCGCGGGCCGGACGAAGCGCATCCACGTCGGCCACGGCGTCGTCTGCCTGCCGCCGGCGATGAACCACCCCGTCAAGGTCGCCGAGCGCATCGCGACGCTCGACCTGCTCTCGCAGGGACGGCTCCACTTCGGCGTCGGCAAGGGCGGGACCCAGCAGGAGGCCGGCACCTTCGGCTACGACCTCGAGACGCTGCAGCCCCAGATCGACGAGGCGATGTACCTGATTCCGAAGATCATGGTCCAGGACGAGATCGAACATCACGGGCAGTACATCGACATCCCGCGGCGGCCGGTGCATCCGAAGCCCTACCAGGAACCGCATCCGCCGATGTACCTCGCCTGCACGCGGACGGAATCGCTGGTCACGGCCGGCGGTCGCGGCCTCGGCGGGCTCGTGCTCGGCTTCGGCGGTCCCGAGGAGGTCGCCAAGAAGAACGCGGTCTACCGCAAGGCCTTCGCGGAGCGGAAGCCCGAGGCGCAGGTCGGCTTCCGGCCGATCGAACATCTCGCGGCGCTCTGTCCCGCGATCGTGCTCGAGGACGGTTCGAAGGCGCGCAGCATCGGCATCCGCGGTCAGCGCTACTTCATGGAGTCGCTCGCCTACTGGTACACCGGCGGGCCGAGGCCGGACCATGCCGCCTGGACCGACGAGGAGATGATGGTGACCGCCACGACGGGCGAGCAGGTGATCCGCACGCGCTGGGCCTCGGAGCAGGTCACGGTCGACTTCAGCGATCCGTCTCTGGCGCTCACGAATCCGAACCACGCCTACGGGACCGTCAAGGACGCGATCGGCTACGTCGAGCGGCTGCTCGCGGCGGGCGCGGACGAGATCCTCTTCATCTGCCAGATGGGGACCGTCCCGCAGTGGGCGCAGCTCGAGACGATCCGCAACATCGGCCAGCACGTGATCCCGCACTTCCGGAAGTAGCCGGGCGGGTCGGATCGGGAACGCACGCGAGCGAGGAGCAAGGAGCAGGTCATGGCGGAGCGATTCGATCTCTTGATCCGGGGCGGGACCGTCGTCGACGGGACCGGCCGTGGGCCCTTCGTCGGCGACATCGCCCTCCGGCAGGGCCGCATCGCGGCGATCGCGCCGCGCGTCGAGGGCGAAGCGGACGAGGTCGTCGACGCGAAGGGGCTCGTCGTGACCCCGGGCTTCGTCGACATCCACTCCCACTACGACGGCCAGGCCCTCTTCGACGACACGCTCGCGCCGAGCAACGCCCATGGCGTCACGACCGTCGTGCTCGGCGTCTGCGGGATCGGCTTCGCGCCGGCAAGGCCCGCCGACCACGATCTGCTCGTGACCACGATGGAGTCGGTCGAGGACATCCCGGGCGACGTCCTGCGCGCGGGGCTGCGCTGGGAGTGGGAGACCTTCCCCGAGTATCTCGACGCGCTGGGTCGCCGCCGCTTCGCGATGGACGTCGCCGCCCACATCGGCCACGTCGCCCTGCGCACCTACGTGATGGGCGCGCGCGGCATCGCGAACGAGCCCGCGACGCCCGAGGACATCGCGGCCATGGCGAGGCTCGCCGCCGAGGCGGTCGAGGCCGGCGCGCTCGGCTTCTCGACCTCCCGCGTCAAGGCCCACGTGACGCTCGCGGGCGATCCGGTCCCGGGGACGACGGCGAAGGAGGACGAGCTCTTCGCGATCGGGCGCGCGATCGCGCAGACGGGCCAGCCGGTCGTGTTCCAGGTGGCCTCGGCGGGCGTCGACGGGCAGGATCCGGAGGACGCGCTCGCGGAGATGAAGTGGATGCGCCGGCTCTCGACGGAGCTGCGCATCCCGGTCTCGTTCCTCGTGCTCCAGTCGCTGACGGCCCCGAATCTCTGGAAGGAGCTGCTCGACTCGGCGCTCGAGGCGGAGCAGGAGGGCGCGAAGCTGCGGGCGCAGGTCGCGAACCGGCCCTTCGGCATGCTGCTCGGGCTCACGACGCGGCATCCCTTCCTGAAACGCCCGACCTTCCAACGCCTCGCCCGGTCGAGCGGCGACCTCGCGGCGCTCGTCCGCGCCCTGCGCGATCCCCGGAATCGCGCGGCGATCCTGTCGGAGCCGGACTCGGTCGACACGGGCGACAAGTACGAGGGCATCGGCATGCTCGTCGTCCACATGCCGACGATGGTCTACCCGCTCGGCGACGACCTCGACTACGAGCCGACCCCCGATCGCTCGATGGACGGCCTCGCGAAGGCGCGCGGGACGACCCCGCTCGAGCTCTTCTACGAGCTGATGCTCGAGGACGAGGGGCGGCGGCTCTTCCTGCTGCCCTTCTTCAACTACGCGGGCGGCGACCACGCGGACATCCTCGCGATGCTGAACCATCCGGCGACGGTGCTCGGGCTCGGCGACGGCGGGGCGCATCTCGCGACGATCTGCGACGCGTCGATGCCGACCTATCAGCTCTCGCATTGGGTGAAGGGCCGCACGCGGGGCCCCCGGATCTCGCTCGAGCGCGCCGTCCAGATGCAGACGCGCGACACGGCGGCGCTCTACGGCCTCGACGACCGCGGCACGCTCGAGGTCGGCAAGCGGGGCGACGTCAACGTGATCGACCTCGACCGCCTGGCGCTCGAGCCGCCGCGCCTGGTCCACGACCTGCCGGCCTCGGGTGCGCGCCTGCTGCAGAATGCCGTGGGCTACGTCGCGACGATCGTCGGCGGCGTCGTCGTGCGTCGCAACGACTCGGATACCGGCGCGCGGCCGGGGCGGCTGGTGCGCGGGGGGCGTCCGGGGCCGTCGGCGGTCGGGGGCGCTTCCGACGTCGGGTAGGGCGGGGTACAGAGGCCGGCACGACCATCCGCCGCGGCGTCGTCGGCATGAAGCCGGATGCAGCCATGGGTCTGCAGCCAGTCGATGCTGGCCAGGGCATTCGTCGCGCGGAGTCCGCCGCTCGACGGCGCGAGCCGAACCCGTAGCGGCCCAACGGGTTCTCGGGTCCGGGCGGGACGGCGCGGCGACGCCGAGCAGGGCGATCGCGATCGTGCGCACGGGCCGCCGGGCGTGCCTCTTCGGCTCGCGTCGAAGCGACCGATGCCCCGATCCGCTCGGGCGGAGCCGGCGGCGCGGCCTCAGTGGCGTCCGAAGAGCAGGCCGACCGCCTGGGTGAAGTCCTCCGGCGAGACGTTCAGATCGCCGAGCATCGTCTCGAGCTCGGTCGGCAGGGGCGCTGCCCCGTTCAAGATGTCCTGGACGTCGCTCTCGAGCAGCGAGATGACCTGTCCCGACGTCGAATCCGTGACCTCGATCAGATTCGGTCCGCCCGAGGTCACGCGGTCGAGCAGCAGGCTCGTCGAGCCGGTCAGCTGCGCGACGGCGTCGCTCGTCAGCGAGTCGCCCACGTCGGCGTCCTTGCGGTCGAGGATCGGATCACGCTCGCGCTCCGCGACCTTCTGCGTGGAGTCGCTCCCGCTCTTCAGCCGCTCGAGGATCGCCGGGTCGCGCTCCGCGACGCGTTCGATCACGCGCGTGGCCGCGTTCTCTCGCGCCGCCCGCGTCGCGCCTTCGAGCGCCCGCTCCCGGGCCGGGCGGAGCGCGCCCGCCTGCATGGCCGCCGGGTACTGGGCGTTGCGCGTCCAGTCGTTCCAGGGGTCGGCGACCGGAAGCGAGATCAGCTCCAGCCGCCCGCCGTCGAGCTGGCGGGTCGAGAAGCCCTGCCGGACGAGGATCGCGTTGCGGACGTCGTCGGCGAGCCCGCGCACCGCGACCTGGCCCCGGAACACGGAGACCGCATGGGCCACCGCATCCACGGAGAAGCGCGTGCCCCGCACGCTGACCACGACCTTCGGCGTCTCGACGTCGACCGCCCGCGTGTCGCGGCCGAGCAGCACGTCGAAGAGCGCGCGGCCCTGGTCGAGACCGAGCCGCAAGGTCGAGCCGAGATCCGCGCCGCCGGTCGCCGCCGGGTGTACGCCCGACGCGGGGCTCGCGGCGATGCGCAGCAGCGAGTTCTCGTAGAGGCGCACGGTGGCACCGCGGATGAAGGCCTCGGCCCGGGCCGCCGCGCCCGTGCGGAGGGCGTCGCCCGGTCGGAGCGTCGCGCCGACGGTCGCCGTCGCCCAGACCGGCGGCTCGCCCCGTCCGATCTCGACGGGACCGTCGAGCGCCAGGATGCGGTCGCCCAGCGCGCGCGCGTCGACGCCCGCGTGCTCGTCGGCGGCGAGGCCGGCGAGCGGCAGCATCAAGAGGAGCGCGCTCAGCCCGAGGCCGAGCCGCCTGCCTGCGAAGCGTCGAGTCGTCATGTCGAGGTCTCCTTTCAGTTCCACCATTCGAGCGGTCTGGCCACGAAGTGCAGGGCCACCACGTGACGGTCGTAGGAAAATTCGCCGATGTTCGAGTCGCGCTGGATGAAGCGCCACGAGAGCTCGACGTCGAAGCCGCGCACGATCGGTCGCGAGAGCGAGGCGCCGGCTTCGTAGACCAGGTCGTCGCGCTTCTTGCGCTCGATCGTCGAGAGGAAGAGGAGGAAGTTGTCGTTGTCGTAGATCTCGCCCGACACCGCGCCCGAGACCTCGACGAGGACGTCGCCCGGCAGGCGGCCGTGGGCGGCGACCACGCCGCGCCAGCGATGGGAGTCGTAGGCGCTCTGGAAGGCGATGGTGCCGAGCGTGTCGGTGCCGCCGTCGGTCTGGAGGCGGCGGTAGTGGGCGCCCAGGGAGAGCCAGCTGCTCGACCAACCCGGGATCGACCAGTAGTGCTCCGCGCCCCCGCCGAAGGAGACGCCGTCGCGCTCGAGCGAGCGGAAGAGCGCGTCCTGCTCGAACTCGAGGGGCTCGACCTCGAGCATCAGCCGCGAGATGCCCGTCCGCGCGCCCCAGTCGTAGAGGAGGCTCGGCCGGATCAGCCCGGAGAGCAGGTAGGGGTCGTCGTCGAGCGTCGCGTACTGGACGGAGCCATCGAGGCGAAGTCGCAGGCGGGACGTCGCGCGCCAGAGGGCAGAGCCATAGCCGTGGACGCGATGGGTGTCGAAACGGTCGAGATCGAAGTGGGCGATGCCGTCGTAGCGCGCACCGATCCGCGCCTCGAAGTCGGCGTTGCCGAAGACGCGGACCGAGCCATACGCGCCCCAGGCGCCACGAAAGTCGGACTTGTTCGAGGAGATGCCGCCGAACCCCGTCCCGCTGTCGAGCGGAACGTTGCTGTCGTACTCGACGCCGGTGTAGGCGGAGAGGTCGATCGGGTCGCCCGAGTCGGCGCGCTCGCCCAGCACGAGGCGCGCGAAGCGGGCGGGCTGACTGTCGGGATGGCGTCGGACGAGCTCGCGCAGGATCGAGGCGCCCTGGGACGCGTCGCCCTCGTCGATCCAGGCCAGGCCCGTCAGGAGCGCCGCGTCCGCGGCGAGGGCCGGCGCGAAGCGCGCCGCGAGGTCGAACTGCGCGATGGCCTGGCGATGGTGGCCGGCGCGCGTCAGCACGAGTCCGAGATAGAGATGGCCCTCGCCGGAGGCGTCGTCGCGCGCGAGCGCGCGCAGCAACGCTTCGCGCGCCGGCTCGAGCCGGTCGCGTTCGTAGTACCAGCGCCCGAGCGTGAGCGGAATCTCGACGCCGTGGTCGGGCCAGACCCGCGCGTGGCGCTCGAGCTCGCCGATCGCGTCGTCGGTTCGGCCCGCTTCGGCGAGGGCCTGCGCGTAGGCCCAGGAGAGGGGGGCCTCGTCGGGATGCTCGCGCAGGAGGCGTTCGAGTCGCTCGAGCGGCGTCTCCTGCGCGCGATCCCGCTCCCGTCGTTGCGCGGTCGCCGTGGTGGTCGCCGTCGCGGCCGGGGACTCGGCGGCGACGGGGCTGCTCGTGAGGGGGATCGCGAGCAGGCTCGCGAGCAGCGAAGTCGACGGGATCGCGAGGACGATCGACCGGAGCGAGCGCCGGACGGCAGCGCGCGCGGGTCGCTCGGGATCGCGAGCGATGCGCATCGCGACGGCACGTGCGCTGCACGACCGAGCCGGAGACGGGCCGATGGCGCGCCTCCGCGAGCGAAGGTGTGTCGATGTGTCCCAGAACACGGAGGTTGCATCGGCGATCGCGCGCGGGTTCCGCATCGCGGCGCGTCCGGCCCCGGCCTTGACGCGAAAATTTGCGGCACGCCTGCGCCGGGTCTGCCGCCCGGACGGCGGATGGCCTGCGCCCTCCCGGGCCTCAGCCCTGCAGCTCGACGAGCTCGCAGACGTGGCCCTCGGGATCCCGGACCATCGCGACGCGGACGTTCAGCTCGGGCATGGCCTTGACCGGCGCCGCGAGGGTCCCGCCGGCCCCTCGGGCCCGCTCGACGACGGCGTCGAGGTCGCGCGTCTGGAAGCCCAGGATGACCTGGTCGTCCCGCGCCGGCGGCCGGTCGACGAATTTGAAGAGGATGAACGACCCGTGGCGGTCGGACGGAGAGGGCGAGAGGAAGATCTCGTCGATGGCCTCGCCGAGCGCGCCCGCGTCGCTTCGGTGGCTGCCGACGCGGTGGAGGTCGAAGACGCGACAGTAGTAGTCGGCCATCCGCTCGAGGTCGTCGACGACGAGCTTCGTGAACGAGAAGTCGCAGAGTCGATCGGTCGGCATGCGGTCCTCCCTCGCGCTCGCGGGACGGTATCCAGCGGCGGGGGGCGCGCAACGTGCTCGGAACGGGCCGGCGGGCCGTGCGCGGATCGGGCGCTTCGCGCGTCGCCTACCGCGCGGCCTCCCAGCGTGCCAAAGTGGGTCGAGCCATGCGGGAGGGAGCGATGGAGACGCAGTCGGAGCGCGGCGTGCACCACGTGGTCTGGTGCGTGCGACCGGAGAGCCTCGAGCGGGTGCGCGGGTTCTGGGAGGGCGTGATCGGCGTCGCGCTCGACGAGCTCGATCTGCCCGAGCTCGGGCTCAAGGTCCTGATCTCGTGGCACGGCGGCGTCGAGATCATGGTGCCCACGTACGAGACGGGCCTGATGGTCGAGCCCGCCCGACAGTTTCTCGAGACCCGCGGCGAGGGCGTCTATGCCGTGGTCTACTCGGTCCGCGGGATCGAGAGCGTCGTGGCGGCTTTCGGTCGAGCCGGCGGCGATCTCCTCTTCCGGGAGACGATTCCGCCCGACGAGGTCGCGGCGCGCGGGCTCGCGGACGAGGGCGAGCGCTTCTCGGTCCTGCAGGCCGGCTTCGACGACTACTGCGGCATGCGCATCTGCCTGCAGGAGGTCGTCCCCGATCAGGGCTGAGCGGTCGCTCTTCCGAGCTCGCCCTCGATCGTTCGCGTCGCGAGGAGCGAATGGACGATGCCCGCGACGTTCGCGGCGAGCAGCGTCAGCATCGAGATGCGGATCGCCTCCGGGCCGCGCGTCGCCGCGAGGCCGTCGTTCAGCCAGCCGACGACCATCGGACCGAGTCCCATGCCGACGATGTTCAGGAAGAAGAGCAGCGTCGCCGACGCCATCGCGCGCATGCGTACCGGGGCGAGGCCCTGCGCCAGCGTGTAGCCGAGCGCGCCGAAGATGCCGTTCAGGAAGCAGATGGGGACGAGCGCGAGGATCGCGGCGTCGGCGGTCGCGGAGAAGACGAAGAGCACGTGGAACGGGATCTGGAGCGCCGCCGCGGCGGCCGGGATCCAGAGCAGCCAGCGTCGATCGCGCTCGACCAGTCGGTCGGTCAGGATGCCGACGCTGACCGTGCCGACCGCGCCGGCGAGGCCGATGGCGAGACCGCTCTTCAGCCCGGTCTCCGCGGGACCCAGCGCATGCACGCGCATCAGGAACGCGGGCACCCACGCGACGAGGCCATAGCAGCAGATGCCGTAGAGGCCGCTCGCGATCGCGAGATGCCGGAAGGTCGCGAGCGAGGCGAGATGGCGGAGTGTCGTCGCCACGTCGGGCGCCACGCCGGGATCGACCCGTCCCTCGGACTCGCCGCGGCGGGGCTCGGGCAGGGTCGTGCGGACGAGCAGGGCGATCAGCAGCCCCGGCAGCCCGATCAGGACGAAGGCCGCGCGCCAGCCGAAGCGCTGCTGGATCAGGCCGCCGAGGAGCAGGCCGAAGAGCACGCCGAAGTTCGCGCCGGTGCTGTAGATCGAGAGCGCCCGCGCCCGGCGCCGGGGCGGGAAGAGGTCGGCGATCATCGCGTGGGCGGCGGGCGTCGCCGAGGCCTCGCCGACGCCGACGGCGATGCGTGCGACCGCGAGCTGGCCGTAGCTGCCGACCAGACCCGAGGCGGCCGTCATCACGCTCCAGAACGCGATGCCGATCGACATGAGGCCGCGCCGCGAGCCATGGTCGGCCAGCCGCGCGAGCGGAATGCCCGCCAGCGTGTAGAACACGGCGAAGGCGAAGCCGATCAGCCAGCCCATCTGCGTGTCCGTCGCGCCGAGCTCCTGCTTGATCGGATCGAGCAGGATCGGGAGCAGGTTGCGGTCGATGAAGTTGACGGCGTAGACGAGCACGAGGACGGCGAGCACGAAGTGGGGTCGGGCCCGACGGGCGTCGGACGGGCTGGGGACGGCGGACAAGGGGACTCCTTCTCGTTGCAGCGATGCGTCGTTGCAGCGATGCGACCGGACTAGCGTGTGAGCCGGCGCTCGTACTGGCGCGCGCGCTCGGCCCGCTGGTCCGCCCGCTCCTCCGGCGTCAGGAAGCGCGTCTCGGCGGGCAGCGATGCGCGCAAAGTCGACCGCTTCAACGTGCGCACCGCGCGGATGGCCTGGCCCGCGTCGTACCGCTCCGGCATCACCTGCCAGCGCGCGACGAGGATCCCCGCCGACTGGCCCTCCGCATCGAGCCAGTTGTGGACACCCGGATCCTCGCGCGCGACGACGAAGGTCAGGCTTCCGTCCGCATTCGCCGTCGCCTGGGTCTGGTTCAGGCTGCCGGTCCGCTCGACGTACTCGTAGGCGACGCCCCAGGGATCCGCGAGCTGGATCCCCACGGAGCCCGCGCCGAGCGGGTCGAGGACGATCACGAGGACCTCGTCCTCTGCGAGCTCGAAGTGGCCCGCCACCGAGAGCCCGCGACCGCCCGGGCGATCCCGCGGCGGCGTGAGCGCATTGGCGGGCTGGGTGTAGAGGAAACGATCGTTCCATTCGAGCCAGAAGGCGCCCATCCGGTCGAGCCGCGCGGCGGCGGCCTCGGCCTGGGCTTCGACGGTCGGCACCGGCGCCGGCTCGGGACCGTCGAGGCGGAAGGCCTCGAGCGCGACCGGATCCTGACGGGACCAGTCGGTGAAGAGATCGCGAACGTAGAGCGGGAACCGACCCGACGACGGAATCTGCAGATGGTTCGCCCGACCGTTCGCCGGCTCCGCGTCGATCGTGATCGTGAAGCCTCCGTCGGCGGCGCGAACGATCGCGTCGCTCCGCAGCGTGGCGACGAGGCCCGCTCCCTCGATGGGCATCGCCTCCTTCGACGAGCCGGGGACCCGATCCATCACGACGAAGTGCAGCTCGGCGGGGCCGTTCTCGGGCCAGCGGCCGCGGATCGCGTAGCGCGTGGCTCCGTCGAGGTCGAGATGGCGGTAGACGTTGTCCGGGTTCTCGATGCCGAAGCCGGCGCGGGGTAGCGCGAGACCGGACCAGCGGTGGGCCGCGTTGGCGCCCCAGAAGAGGACGGGCCGATCCGGATCGTCGTTGACCTGGCTGTAGACCGCGGCGGCCGCCATCGACTCGGCCGCGCGCCGCGCCGTCGCGGCGCCGCTCGGCGTCCGACCGCGCGGGTTCGCGCGGTACAGCCGCTCGAGCGCGTCGGTCGCGCGGTGGATCGGTTCGCTCGCCAGGACGTCGAGCGCGCGCGCTTCCCGCGCGAGCTGGCCGGGCGTCGCGAGCGTGGCGCGGGGGACGGGCGTCGCCGGCGTGGCGGCCTCGGGCTCGGGCTCGGTCGGGGCGCACGCGAGGGCGAGGCCGGCGAGGGCGAGCCACAGGATGGCGACGCGTACGCTGGCCGGGCGGGCGCAGGCGACGGAGGACCGCGGGACGGCCGTGGTCCTCGCGGCGATCGTTCGTGTGTCGGGCAGGCGGTCCGGATGGATGGCGTTCGCGTCGGCGTCGACGTCGCGGCCCATGGATGGCTGCTCCTCGATTCGGGATTGCGCCGCCTCGCCCGCTCGCGGGCGGCGTGATGGGGCCGGCGGGTGGGTGGCCGACGGGCAGAGGATTGCGCTTTCGTCCCGTCATGACACGACTCCGATTCGGGACCGGGACCACCGCCCGGCGCTTCGACGACTACCGCCGCTGGCTCGAGACGGCGGAGGCGACGGGATTCGATCTGCTGACCTGCGGCGACTCGCAATCGCTCTGGGCCGAGTGCTTCACGCTGATGACCTTCGCGGCGACGGTGACGCGTCGCGCGGACCTCGCGATCACGGTGTCGAACCCGGCGACGCGGCATCCCGCCGTGATCGCGTCGGCCTGCGCGTCGGTCCAACAGCTGGCAGGCGGGCGCTTCCGCTACGGGCTCGCCTCGGGCGACAGCGCACTGCGCAACATCGGCGTGCGCCCGGGCTCGGTCGCGGACATCGAGCGGACGATGCGCGCCGTCCAGACGATGACCGCCGGGGGCCGCTTCGACGACGCCGGCACCCCGCTCGCGCTCCACTGGCTGCCCGAGCCGACGCCCGTCCCGGTCTGGATCGCGGCGGAAGGGCCGCGGACACAGCGCCTCGCCGGCCGCTTCGCCGACGGCATCGTGCTCTCGAACTGCCTGACGCCCGATCGGCTGGCCGTCGCGATGGAGCACATCGAGGCCGGCGCGCGCGAGGCGGGTCGCCCGGTCGACGCGATCGAGATCTGGCACATGTGCAACCTGATCTTCGCGCCGAGCGAGCGCGCAGGCATCGACGCGATCCGCTCCGTGCTCGCCGGCACCGCGAACCACGTCTTCCGCTTCACGCTCGAGGGCAAGGGGCTGCCCCCCGAGCTCGCGTCGCGCGTACGGGGGCTGATGGGCGACTACCAGTCGCGCTTCCACGCGCATCCCGGCGCGACGAATCCGAACGAGGGCCTGATCGACAAATGGGACCTGCGCGACTATCTGGCGCGTCAGGGAACCATCGCCGGTCCGCCGGAGCACTGCGTCGAACGCCTCCACGAGGTCGCGTCCTACGGCGTGCGCAACCTGATCGTCTCGCAATTCATCGCCGACCAGGCGGCCTGGATGCGGACCTTCGGCGAGCGCGTGCTGCCCCATTTCCGCTGACGGGCGGGTGGGGTGCGGCGCGTCGCCGCCGCGCTGGACGAAGTCGTCGCGCGCGATGGGCAGGGGCGCGGGTCGCGGGGTCCCACGCCGCCGGCGCGTGAACCGGCCGATTCGAGGCCTACTTGACGAGTGTGACCGGCACGTGGGCGTGGTGGAGCACCTTGGTCGCGACCGAGCCGAGCAGCAGATCGCCGAGCGCCGACATGCCGCGGGTTCCCATGATGATGCCGTCGCAGCCGAGCTCGTCCGCGCGCTTCGCGATCGTCTTCGCGATCGGTCCCTCGAGCACCTCGGTCGCGTGCTCGACGCCGGCCTTCTTCAGCAGCTCGTCCGCGACCTGGAGCGGCGCTTCGCACTGCTTGCGCTGCAGCTCGGCGATCTTCTCCTTGGAGACGTAGACCGAGACCTCGCCGAAGATGATGGGCTCCTCGTGGACCGAGACGACATGGAGCGAGACGGGACCGTTCGTCTGCGCGATCGAGATGGCATGGCGCAGCGCGCGCAGCGAAGTCTCCGAACCGTCCACGGGAACCAAAAGCTTTCTCATCTCGTTGCTCCTCGGTCGCGGCGGGCCTCTGCGCCCGTCGCGGGGTCTCGAATCGGCACCGGCCGAGCGGCGCTCCGTCTGCGCGCGTCGCGCCGCCGATGGGGTTCGCGCCGAACGCATCGATGAGGCGATTGCACGCTCCGTGCCACCGGATCTTTCGGCCGCGGGCGCCGCGGACCGTACCAGAACGGACATTCCGACACGACCCGGGGCGATCCGGCACGACCTCGGGTGATCCCCCGAGTGCCGCGTCGACCGCGCCGGTCGGAGGAAGCGCGTCAGCGGCGCCCCGCGCCCAGCTGGATCGTGCCACAGGGAAAGACCGAGACCCGGGCGCGCGCGCCATGGCGCGCGACCAGCCAGGCGAGCGTCTCCTCCCAGGTCTTGAAGAGGCGCGTCGCATCGCGCGCCGCGGGCTGGAGCGCGCCGCGGTCGATGCCGGGCGCGAAGAAGGCGAGCTCGCGGCGCTTCACGCGCGGAGCGCGACCTCCGTCGAGCCGCATGCCCGGGCCGAACAGCCAGTGGCTGCCCAGTCCCTCGCTGCCGTCGAGGGCGACGACCACGCTTCCGCCCTCGCGCACGAGGGGCTCGGGCGCGGTCTGCCAGGGCGCGAAGGCGGTCAGGTACTGCAGGAACTCGGCGTCCTTGGGATAGACCGAGAGGACGCAGACGTCCGCGCCGGCGGGCGTCGGGCTCGAATAGACGCGGCGGGCGATCTCGCAGCCGGCGCGATGGGCGGCGACGACGTCGCCCGTCACGAGCCCGGCGATCCCGAGGCGCGAGCTCGGGATCGAGTTGACCAGGAAGTCGACGCCCGCCAGCCGCGCCGCCTCGTCCGCCTCGAGGCGCGCGTCCGTCTCGATCTCGGCATAACGTCCCCGGGTACACGTGCCCCGATGGTAGGCCTCGGCCGAGGCGAGGCTCGCGACGCCGGGGAAGACGAGCTTCGATCCGCCGGAGAAGCCCGCGGCGCCATGGGGAATGATCGAGCCGACGAGGATCTTGACCTCCGCGTCGAGGAAGTCGGCGTTGAGCTCGACGGGCGAGCCGAAGCGCGTGCGCCCGATGGCGCGGCAGCCGTCCCAGGAGAAGTGGTTCGCGACCGCACAGCGCTCGAGCACCGCGCGCCCGAGCTTCTTCTCGAAGTCCGGGCGCGTCATCGGGCGGTGGTTCGCGACGCCCGCGAGGACCAGCACGTCGCGATCCTCGATCCCGGCCGCGTTCAGCTCCGCCAGCACGCGGGGCACGAGGCGGTCGCCGGGCGTCGGACGCGAGAGGTCGTCGATCACGATGCAGGCGCTGCGCCGGCCTCGCGCGAGCGCGCGCAGTCGCGGACCGCCGATCGGCGCGTCGAAGGCCCGGTCGATCCCCGCCTCCCCGATGTCGGGGCCGTCGGCCGGCGGACAGGCCTCGACGGTCCAGTTCTCGGGGAAGGCGAGCGCGAGGTCCCGGTCGTCGTACCACGCGCCGAATCGGATCGAGGCGTGCTTCGCATGCGAGCGCGGAGACGGGGAGGCGGCCATCGGGCGGAACCTATCAGAGGCGTCCCGGGGCCGCCCGATGGCGGGCCACGCGGGAACAGTCGCCGGCGCGCCGCCGCGTGATAGAGTCGGTCGCGTGACGATGCCCCAAGATCCCCGCGACACGACCGATCCCGACGAGATCTTGCGCGCGATCCTCGATCCCGAGCGGCGCGGCGCGCTCTACCCCTGGCTGCATCGCCTGCGGGAGGTGGCGCCCGTCCATCGGACGGAGGGGCTGCTCGCGCCGCGGGGCTTCGTCTTGAGCCGCTATGAGGACATCCGCGCGGTGCTGCGTCATGCGCAGGCCTTCAGCGACGAGCGCGCCGCCGACATCTTCGACGTCGGCGCGTCGGGGTCGGCGTTCACGGCCATGATGCGACGGCAGATCCTCTACCTGCCGCCCCGCGATCACGACCGGGTGCGCGCGCTGGTCGCCCGCCACTTCACGCCGCGGGCCGTCGAGCGCTGGCGACGGGTCGCGGCGGAGGAGGTCGAGCGGCTGCTCGATGCCGCGGTCGAGCGGGGCAAGCTGGATCTGGTGAAGGACGTGGCGTATCCGCTCCCGATCGCCGTGATCTGCCAGATGATGGGCATTCCGCGCAGCGACGTGCCCCGCTTCTTCCAATGGGCCCACGACTTCGCGCGCCGGGGCGACGTCGCGGCGCTGTCGCCCGAGGTGATCCGGCGCGGCGAGGAGGCGACGCTCGGCTTCCGCGACTACTTCCTCGCGCTCGCCCGCGAGCGGCGGAAGAGCCCGCGCGAGGATCTGCTGACGTTGATCGCGCTCGCCCGCGACGAGCGGGGCGCGCTCGACGACGACGATCTCGCGGCGACCTGCGTGATCCTGCTCCAGGCGGGTCACGAGACGACGGCCGACCTGATCTCGCTCGGCCTGCGCGGCCTCCTGCTCGCGCCCGAGACGCTCGCGCGCCTGCGCGCGACGCCCGCGCGGATCCCGGCGGCCGTCGAGGAGCTGCTGCGCTGGGATACCTCGGTCCAGATCAGTCAACGCCGCAGCCGCGTTCCGCTCGCGCTCGGCGGGCAGACGATCCCGGCCGGCGAGATCTGCGTCCTGCTCAATGGCGCCGCGAATCGCGATCCGGCGCAGTACCCGGATCCGGATCGCATCGATCTCGACCGCGCCCCGCGCGACCATCTCGCCTTCGGTCTCGGCCGCCACCGCTGTCTCGGCGCCTCGCTCGCGCGCGTCGAGATCGAGACGGCGCTCGCGGCGATCCTGCGGCGATTCCCGCGCCTCGACTTCGACGGCGAGCCCGTCTTCCGCGGCTCGTTCTTCCTGCGCGGGCTCGCCTCCCTGCCGCTGCGCGGACTCGCCTGAGCGCGCTGCCCGGGCGCCTGGGAAGCGCGGCGGCGGGGGAAGCCGACGGGCGCCGCGCTCGTCCACGTCACGAGGAGATGCGATGAAGCTCTCGCAGGTCGCCGTCCGGCTCGCCGTCACGCCGATCGGCGCCGCGTTCGATCGATTCTGCGTTCGCTGGCTGGGCCATTCGCCCGTCTCGTGGGTCTTCGCGCGCTCGGAGGGCGTCGACTACAACCCGCCGCTCCTGCTGACGACGCGCGGACGCAAGACGGGGGCGCGGCGGACGGTGGTGCTGCCCTACTTCTCGGCGGGGAAGGGGCGCGTCGCGATCGTGGGCTCGCGCGGCGGGATGCCGACGGATCCGCACTGGGCGCGCAACCTGCGCGCCGAGCCGCGGGCGACGATCTTCCTGCGCCGCCGTTCGGTCGAGGTCGAGGCGAAGCTCGCCGAGGGCGACGAGCGCGCGCTGCTCTGGGACACGATCACGACGCGCTCGCCCGTCTATCTGACCTATCAGGATCGCGCGGCAGGCCACCGCGAGATCCCGGTCTTCGTCCTCACGGCGCGGGACGGCTCGTCGTTGCGGCTGTGACGACCTCGGCGCGCGTGAAGGCCGGCGCGTCGTCCCGCGCGTAGCCCCAGGGCCGGGCTTCGAGCGCCTGCATCAGGACGCGGACGAACGCGTCCTGCCGTCTTCGCCCCTCGACGATCGGCACGCCGCGATTCAGGATCGCGAAGTAGACGAGGCCATGACGCCGGGTGCGCAGCGCGCCGGCGAGGGCGCAGGCGCCGTAGTCGCCGTAGGTCCCCGTCTTGGCGACGACGATGCCCTGACCGTCGGGACCGACGAGCCGCTTCTCGAGCGTGCCCGCATCGACGCCGGCCACCGGCATCACGTCGGCGAGGTCGAGCCCGTGGGGCGCGAGCTCGGCCGCCAGCGTCTTCAGGATCGCGACGGCGACGCGCGGACTCATGCGGTTCGCCCGATGGGCCCCGGCGCCGTCGCCGAGTCGGAGCTCCTCGCGCCAGGCGGCGGGCAGGACGTCGCGCGTGCGCCGCTCGACGGACTCGATGCCGCCGGCCGCTTCGGCGAAGGGCGCGAAGATGTTGTTCGAGTAGCCGTTCAGCGCCTTCAGCATGAACCGGAGCGGCTGGGAGCGATGGGTGACGAGGAGCGTCTCGCCGGGCGCGGCGTCGCCGGTCCTGCCCGTCGTCCCTCGGCCGAAGGCGAGGCGCGGGGCCTGCCCGCCTCCGCCCGTGCGTTCGCGCACCGCGCGCCAGGCCTCGTCCGGCACGCCGCCTTCGAGCGCGCGGCGCAGGCGCGGCGCGAGCGCATCGGGCTTCCAGTCGAAGAGGATGCGGCCCTCGACGACGAGGTCGTCGCGTACGCGCACGAGCCCGAGCCCATGCAGTGCGTGCGCGACGAGGATGGCGTTCTCGTCGACGAAGTAGGGGTCGCCGTCGGCGCGGACGGCGAGCCCGCCTTCGAGCGCGCCGTCGCGGATCGGGCCGCGGGCGAGGAAGCGCGTCTCGAAGCGGTGGTCGGGGCCGAGGCTGCGCAGCAGCGCGAGGGTGGTGGCGAGCTTCGAGACCGACGCGGGGTGCACGGCGCGTGCGGCGGCCTCGGCGACGAGGACGGTCCCGTCCTCGGCCTCCACGTAGACGCCCTGGCCTGCGCCGACGAGCCGACGTGCCTCTCCGGGGAGATCAGCGGGGAGATCGGCGGCGAGCGCCGCGCTCGGCGCACAGGCGGCGACCAGCGCGAGGAGGCCGAGGCCGACGCGGCCCTGCGGAGCGCGTCGAGCCGGTCGGTCGTTCCCCTCGCGGCGATCGCATCGGCCGCTTCGGTTCGCAGCGGTGGGGCGAAGGGTGGTCCGGAGCACGAAGTGGCGAGCGCGGGCGCGAAGCGACATCAGTCCCCCTGAACGAGCGTGCCGGCAGCATGCCGCGATCGACGGGCGGCCGGCAATGCGGCCCGATCCGCTCTTCCCGACGCCGCCTGCGACCGACGAGCGATCCTGACGCCGGCTGCATCGGTCGCGCGCCCCATCGACCTGCTGCCATCCTGCGTCCGCATCGGCGCCTCCGCGTCGAGCGCGGCGGATCGAGCGGGGCGCAACGCGCTCGGCGAATCGCCCTCGAAGCGGCCGGGCAGGGTCCGATTCGCGGTCTATCTTCGGCCAGCCCGCGTTCGACGGCGCCCCGGGTCGTCGGGTTCGATCGGGCTGCCGCGACGGGCAGGACGCCGGACGGGCTTGCGCAGCGGGCATCGGATGCGTGTTCCGGATTCGTTGGGCGATCGGCGCGCCGGTCGAGCGGTGAGCGGGGAGGGGGCGGCGACGTGATCGTGGACCACCTGACGTTGCAGGTCGCGGACCTCGCGCGCAGCAAGGCGTTCTACCGCGAAGCGCTCGCGCCCCTGGCGATCGAGCTCGTCGTCGAGTTCGACGGGGTCGCGGCCTTCGGACGGGGCGGGAAGGGCGAGCTCTGGCTGGCGGTCGGCGAGCCGCAGCGGCCGATGCACCTCGCCTTCGCCGCGTCGTGCCGCGCCGAGGTCGACGCGTTCCATGCGGCCGCGGTCGCCGCCGGCGGGCGGGACAACGGGCCGCCCGGACTCCGCGCCGTCTACCACCCGGACTACTACGGCGCCTTCGTGATCGCGCCGGAGGGCCACAACATCGAGGCCGTCTTCCACGGCGCGTCGGGGCACGGGGCGTAGGCGTCGCCGCGAGCAGAGACGCAGACGCCGAGGCCAGGGCCAGGGCCAGAGTCGCAGGGGCAGGGGAACAGGACCAGAGGCGTCGCGCGGAGCGGCGCGGGAGGCGGCATGGGGTTGCTCGAGGATCGCGTGGTGCTGGTTTCGGGCGTCGGGCCGGGTCTCGGCCGCGCGGTCGCGGCGGCGGTCCTGCGCGAAGGCGGCGCGGTCGTGCTCGGCGATCTCGACGGCGCGCGCGCGGCCTCGATTCGCGAGGAGCTCGATCCCGATGGACAGCGCAGCCTCGCCGGCGTGCTCGACATCACTTCGGAGGCCGCCTGTGCCGCGCTGGTCGAAGAGGCCGCGACCCGCTTCGGCCGCCTCGACGGACTCGTCCACGTCGCCGCGCTCGACCATCTCCACGGCGGACTGCTCGCGGGCGGGCTCGACGACTGGGATCGGACGTCGGCCGTCAACGTGAAGGGGACGCTGCAGATGACGAAGGCGGCCCTGCCCCTCTTGCAGCGGCAGGGCGGCTCGATCGTCGTCATCGGCACGGTCGGCGTCGTCCGCCCGCGCGCAGAGGTCCTGCGACTCGCCTACGCCATGTCGAAGGGCGCGCTGTTGACGGGCGTTCGCTATCTGGCCCGCGAGCTCGGCCCCCACGCGATCCGCGTCAACACCGTCGCGCCGGGCTTCAAATGGGGACCCGTGCTCGAGGACTGGGCGCGGGGACAGGCGGCGCAGCGCGGCGTCGCGCTCGAAGACGTCGTCGCGGGCCTCGAACGCGAGACCGCGCTCGGCCGGCTCGCGTCCGATGCCGACGTCGCCGACTCGGTCGTGTTCTTCCTCTGCGATCTTTCGGCCCGAGTGACGGGCCAGCTGCTCTACGTCGACGGGGGCAGCTGGATCGTCTGAGTCCGGGCGGGAGGCGCGTGCGTCCCCCGCCGCCCGTTCGAAACCAAGGAGTCGGATGCCATGCCCCGAATCGATCTCGCCCGCGGTCTGCTCGACCCCGGTCTCTTCTCCGACAACGCGCCCAAGATGTGGGCCTTCTACGAGGAGTCCGTCGGTCTGCCGCGCCTCGAAAACCTGCGCCACAGCCCGACCTATCAAGAGGTCTTCTTCACGCTGCCTCCCGGCAAGCTCAAGATCCAGTCCTTCGATACGCCGATGGGGCCCGCCACGACGGGCTACAAGGAGTTGCTCGTCGCGCGCGACGGCCTCTCGAGCGCACGGGCCCTGCGCGATCCGGACGGGCTCGCCGTGACGCTCGTGCCCCGCGGCGAGCGCGGCGTCACGAGCGCCGGCATCGTCGTCGGCGTCGGCGACCCCGACGCCCAGGAGCGCTTCCTGATCGACGGCATGGGCGCGCGTCGCCACGCCGGCGGGCTGCGCGTCGGCGATACCCAGGTCTTCGTCGAAGAGGATCCCCGGGCACGTCCCGCGACGCCGACGGCCCGCCGCGGCTTCGTCTACCTGACGTTGATCGTCCACGACTGCGTCGCTGCCCACGAAGCGTTGCTGGCGGCCGGCGCCGAGCACAGCGCCCGGGTGCTCCGCCTCATGGACCGCTGTCTGTTCTCGTGGGTGCGCGATCCGGCCGGCAACTGGATCGAGATCATCCAGTACGCGGAGCTCTCCGGGCCGCTCCCCGAGGCGCCGCGGCTCGCGGACCATTGGGAGGAGGTCGAGCGCTGGCGTGACCAGGGGACGGCCTACTGATGCGCTATGCGACGTTCGGCAACACGGGGCTCAAGGTCTCCGAGCTCGCGCTCGGCGCGATGACCTTCGGCGAGACCTGGGGCTGGGGCAGCTCGAAGAGCGAGAGCCAGCAGGTCTTCGCGCGCTTCGTCGAGGCGGGCGGCAACTTCATCGACACCGCCGACGTCTACACCGGCGGCGAGAGCGAACGGATCCTCGGCGCGTTGATGGGCTCGGATCGCGATCGCTTCGTCGTCTCGACGAAGTTCACGGCCGGTCCGAACGCCGTCGATCCCAACGCGGCCGGCAACGGCCGCAAGCACATGATCCGCGCGCTCGAGGCGAGCCTCCGGCGCCTCGGGACCGACTACGTCGACGTCTACTGGGTCCACGTCTGGGACTTCCTGACGCCGATCGAGGAGGTGATGCAGGCCTTCGACGATCTGGTGCGGAGCGGCAAGGTCCTCTACGTCGGCCTGTCGGACACGCCCGCCTGGATCGTCGCGCGCGGGCAGACGCTCGCCGAGCGGCAGGGCGCGACGCGACTCGCCGCGATCCAGGTCCCCTACAGCCTCGCGGATCGCCGCATCGAGCCCGACGTCTTCCTGCTCGCCGAGACCCTCGACCTCGCGGTCTGCTGCTGGTCGCCGCTCGATCAGGGCCGGCTGACGGGCAAGTACGCGCCGGAGGGCGGTCTGCGGGACGAGTCGCGCCGCAGCGCGCTCCACGGGGCGAAGCTCGCGCCCGCGAAGGCGAAGCTCGTCGCCGAGCTGGTCGCGGTCGCCGCCGAGCTCGGCTGCAGCCCCGCCGCACTCGCCCTGCGCTGGATCCGTCGCCGCTCGACCCGCGCGATCCCGATCGTCGGCGCGCGGACCCGCCGCCAGCTCGAGGACAGCCTCGGTGCCGTCGGTCTCGTGCTGCCCGATCCGCTCTTCGAGCGTCTCGAGCGCGCGAGCCGGCCGGCTCCGTCGTTCCCCTACGATCTGCTCGCGAGCCCGGCCCAGACGGGCTTCACCTACGGCGGCTACCTCGACCGGATCGATTCGACGCGGCCGCTCCCCGTGCGGTCTGACGGCGCGTCCGGACCGGCGAGCTACCTGGCTCCGGACGACTAGCGTTCGGCATCGGCCCGCGCGTCGCGCGCGTCGAAGACCTGCTTCGCGATGCGCATGCCCTCGACGGCGGTCGGCCAGCCGCCGTAGACCGCCATGTGCATGATGACCTCGCAGATCTCCTCGCGCGTGAGGCCGTTCTCGAGGCCGAAGCCGAGGTGGATCTCGAGCTCGTGGGGCCGGTCGAGGGCGGTCAGGGCCGCGATCGTGATCAGGCTGCGCTCTCGGGGGGCGAGGCCGCTCCGGCTCCAGAGGCCGCCCATCACGGTGTCCGCCGTGAACGTCGCGAAGGCCGTCCGGATCTCCCGCGGCAGCGGCAGCGCCTTCGCGATCTGGTCGATGGTCTGCTGGCGTCGCTCGTCACTCATTGCCTTCTCCGATGCCGCACGGGCGGCGTGGTTCAGCCGTGCGCGCCGGCGAGCCGGTCCCGCGCATAGCCCTCGATCACCGTCCCGCGGAAGAAATCCGGACGCGCCCCGGCCAGCAGCGCGATCGCGTTGTCGCAGGTGAAGGCGCGGAAGTCGTCTCGGTCGAGATGGCCGTGCTCGACGAGCTCCCATGCCTCGGGCAGGACTTCACGGAAGTCGGGCACGTCCCAATGACCGATGTCGCTCGCGAAGACCGCGTTGAGCCGCGCGCCCATCGGGATCTTCGCGCGATCGAAGGCGATCGCGTTCATGGGATCGTCGGCCTCGCAGCCGAAGAAGAAGCGCTGCTCGAAGAGCGCGCGAATGTCCTCGCGCCGCTCGATCCCGCTGGCGCGGAACTCGTCGATCGCCGCCGGATCCTCGTCCGGATCGGAGAGCATGAGGAGCGCGTCGTCGAGACGGTCGAGCGACTCGCGCACGGGCTTCGGCGCGTGGGCCTCGATCAGCCGGAGGAGCTGCGCGTGGTCGAGGGCCTTCGGGTCGTAGTGGCCGATGGCGTCGCGGTTGCGCTTGTCGAAATGGCCGAGGAGGTCCGAGAAGAGGTTCGCGCCCCAGGCGACGCCGCCTTCGAGGAAGCCGAAGCGGAGCTTCGGGAAGCGCTGCGCGACGCCGCCGAAGAAGATCGAGCGGCAGGCCGCCTCGCCGGCGACGGCGAAGTTGCCGACGTGGTTGTAGACGTAGTTGGTGCGCGACATGCGCGTGCCCCAGCCCTGGCCGCTGGCATGGAACGTGACGGGGACGCCGAGCGCCTCGCAGCGGCGCCAGAGCGGATCGTAGTCGTAATCGCTGTCGTGGCAGAGCGTGTCCATCCAGGTCGCGCCGCGGACGGCCTCGGCGCCGGGCATCTTGCGGGCGATCACGCCCGAGAACATGGCGGCCTTGAGGCCGAGCGTTCCGATGGCGTGGTCGAGCTCGGCGATCGCCTCGTCGGGCGTGAAGCAGGGGATCGCCGCGACGGGCTCGAGCCGGTCGCGGAACTCGCCGTAGCACTCGGCGTAGTAGCGGTTGTAGGCGCGGGCGAGGGCAGGGCGTAGCTCGTCGTCGGCGAGCGCGGTCACCGTCAGCCCATAGGTCGGGAAGAGCAGGGCGTAGTCGAGGCCGAGCTCGTCGAGCCGCTCGTACATGAGGCGAGGCATCATCGCCGTCGCGCGGTCGAGGGTGTTGCGCGTCGGCACGCCCCACCAGGCGAAGCGCGTCATGCCGAGCCCGCGCTTCGCCTCGAGCGGGACCTGGCGGGCGAGGCGGCTGCCGTTCTGCAGCGCGTCGAAGCGGGCGGCGACGGACTCGCCCGCGATCTCGACGAGGAAGTCGCGGACGAGGGGCGCGAACTCGATGAGGTGGCCGTCGCCGTCGAGGACCGGATGGTCGAGCTGGCCGCGGATCCGGGCGACGGCATCGCTGGGGACGAACTGCATCGGGAATCCTTTCGGGCGGGGCGCGCTGCGCGGCCGGGTCAGACGCGCGCGGTCGGATCGAGGAAGCCCCCCGGCCGCGCGCCCGTCAGGGCGCCGTCGAGCCAGGTCGGCTCGCCGTTCACGATCGTCGCGCGGTAGCCGGCCGGGCTCTTGGTATAGCGCCAGCTGTCGCAGGGCAGGTCGCGTACCGGCCGGTCGGCGGGATGCGCGAGCGCGTCGAGGTCGAACACCGCGAGGTCGGCGCGGTAGCCGGGAGCGAGCCGGCCGCGGTCGCCGATGCCGAAGAAGTCGGCCTGTCGGCCCGTGAAGGCATGGACGGCCTGCTCGATCGTGAGGCGTCCGCCGTCGCGGACGTGCTCGATCAGGACGTAGGTGCTCTCGCCGGCGGCGCACATGATCTGGATGTGGGCCCCCGCGTCGCTCGCGCCGGAGAGCATCTGCGGCTCGGTCAGGAGCTCGCAGATGCCGTCGAGGTCGTCGTTCGGCCCGCGCAGGGGCGCGAAGCCGGTACCGACCGTTCCGTTGTCGAGCAGCCAGTCGGCGAAGGCGTCCGAGGGATGGCCGCCGCCGCGTTCGACGACGAGGCGGTCGAGGGGCATGCCGCGGAAGCGCGCGAACGCGGGCTGGCAGTGGCCCACGACGAGGTTGTCGAGGCGGTCCTTCGGGAACATCACGAAGTCGGCGTGGTCCCAGTCGTGGCGGGCGCGCTCGCGCCAACGGGGATCGCGTAGCATCGCGGTCTTGCGCGCGGCGTCGGCGTTGACCATCTCGTGCCAGGCATCGATGCCCTGGAAGAGGATCGAGCGCTCGAAGTGGATCGCGCCCGCCTGGGGCCGGCCGGCGGTCTGGCCCCAGAGGTCGAGGCCCTCGGCGACGTACTGGCGATGCAGGCCGAGGATCTCGCGACGGGTCGCCTCTTCGCCGGTCGTCGACATCAATGCGGCCCAGAGGCCGCGGACGCCGGTCGCGCGGCAGTCCGCCGCGAGCTGCTCGAGGTCGGCCGCGAAATAACGCGGATCGAGCAGCCGGACCGCGTCCATCGCGATGCGTCGCTCGCGCGCGAGCAGGCGGAAGAGGCGCCGGCGCTCCTCGCCGACGCCGAGGCGGCAGGGGACGGGGCGGCCGTGGCGGTCGGTGTCCATGTCGGAGCCGGCGAGGCCGAACGCGCCGGCGGCGAGCGACTCGGAGAGGACCCTCTCCATCGCCCGCAGCTCGTCCTCGGTCGCCGCACGCTCCCAGGCCGCCTCGCCCATCACGTAGACACGGATCGGCGTATGGCCGACGAGCGGCGCCACGTTGACGCCCAGCGGATGGGCCTTCGCCGCATCGGCGTACTCGGGCCAGCTCTCCCAGCGCCAGGGAATGGCTTCGGCGAAGGCCTCGTTCGGCAGGTCTTCGATGAAGCAGAAGAGGTCGATCAGCGCGTCGCGATCCCGCGCGCGGATCGGCGCGAGGCTGTGGCCGCAGTTGCCGATGACGCAGGTCGTCGTCCCGAAGCCCGGCATCGGGTCGCAGAAGGGATCCCACCAGAGCGAGCCGTCGTAGTGGGTATGCTGCTCGATGAAGCCCGGCGAGACGAAGGCGCCGGAGGCGTCGATCTCGCGCTCGCCCTGCGGCCGCAGGCCGGGAGCGATCTCGACGATCACACCGCCGCGGACGCGGACGTCCGCCTCCCGCACCGGTCGACCCGTTCCATCGACCACGCGACCGCCGCGGATCAGGAGATCGGACATGCGCAGCGCCTCCCGCCGATCGAGCCGCGTCCCGCGGTCTCGCTTCGACCGCGAGCCAGTCTAGATCGCTCGCTCCGCGCGGCCATGGCGCTCGCGCGGGTCGTCTCGCGATGCCATGCTCGCATGCGGCCGCGGCCGCAGCCGCGCGGCCCACCCCGATGCAGGAGGAGCCCATGAGCCGAAACGACCCGCATGCCCCCGTCCGCCCCGGCCAGCTCGCGATCTTCACGGGCGCCGACGCGCCGAGCCTCGACGACACCGGCATGATGGCCGCGATGTCCTTCAGCGAGCCCGCCGCCGAGGCGGTCGCGATCACGCCCGCGGAGATCGAGACGTTCCAGCGCGCCGGTCGGCTGACCGTGCCCTTCCGGCAGAGCGGCCCCGACGGGTTCTCGCTCGTCGTGATCGAGTTCGCGCCGGGCTACCTGCTCCCGCGCCACAGCCACTCCTGCGACTGCCTCTATTACATCATCGAGGGCGGCATCGTGATGGGGCAGCGCACGCTCGGGCCGGGCGACGGATTCTTCCTGCCCGCCGACCAGCCCTACGCCTATCATGCCGGACCGAAGGGGGTCAAGCTGCTCGAGTTCCGCAAGTCGACCGACTTCGACATGAAGGTCTACGAGAAGGACATGGTGCGGTACCGGGAGAAGGCGTTCGCGTCGATGAGGGCAGCGGGCGAGGCCGGGGCGTGACGACGGGAGCCCACGGGAAGACCGGGCGGGACCTCCTTCCACCACGGGCGGAGATCGCTCTGCGAGCCGGCCTCGTTCCGGGAAGCCGAGCGCACGGTCGCAGCCGGGTCGGGGTCCCGCAGTCGAGCGGCGGCGCGCCTGCATCCGACCGGCATCGATCCGCCCAGCAGATCGGATGGGTGGTCGGTCGTGGGCCGCGCTGATCACGAAAACGCCGATCGGATCGCGGGAGCAGGCCGGGTACCGACGGGGGCGCAACGCCTTCTTGCGTAGGGAGCCGCGATCCCGCTCGCGCCGACCGGCTGGCCGCCCGGCCGACCTCGACCGCGAGCGTCTTTTCTCGGTCCCGCGCGGGCGCGATGCGGATCGAATGGAGGCCAGCCGACGGCCCTCTCCGACGCGCTTTCGGGCCGAGTCCCTCCGGCCGCGAGAGGACAGACCCGTGACCCTCCGAAACGTCCTGACCCGATTCGCGCTCGCCTGGGCCCTGTCTTCGCCCGCGCAGCCGCTGCACGCAGAGGTCGTCTTCGACTGGGTCGCGATCGGCGAAGTCGGCAACGCCTGCGACCCGCAGCCCGCCCAGGCCATCTGCCCGGGCGCCGTCGCGTACGACTACGCGATCGCGCGCTTCGAGGTGACCAACGCCCAGTACGCCGAGTTCCTGAACGCGGTGGATCCGACGGGAGCCAACCTGCTCGCGCTCTACGATCCCTTCATGGGGATCGACGCCGCCGGTGGCGGAATCGACCTCGTGTCCGGCAATCCGGCCGGTGCGAAGTACGTCGTCAAGACGTCCGGTGGGTTCGGCGGGACGGGATTCGCGAGCAAGCCGGTCACCTACATCGCCTTCTACGACGCGATCCGCTTCGTCAACTGGCTCGAGAATGGCCAGGGGAGCGCGGATACGGAGAGCGGGAGCTACACGCTGCTCGGGGGGACCCCGATTCCCAGCAACGACACCTCGGTCGCGCGCAATCCGGGCGCGACGATCGTCCTGCCCGACGACGACGAGTGGTACAAGGCGGCCTACTCCGACCCGGTGTCGAGCGGCTACTTCGACGATCCGACCGGGACCGGCACGACGACGACCTGCGGGCCTCCGAGTGCATTTCCCAATCAGGCGAACTGCGCCGGTCCCAGCGTCGACGGCACGACGGACGTCGGGTCCTACCCGGGCTCACCCAGCCCCTACGGCACGTTCGACCAGGGCGGCAACGTCTACGAGTGGAACGAGACGCTCGTCTTCGAGTTCGCGCGCGGCATCCGCGGCGGCGCCTACGGCGCACCCGTGGCCCTGCTGGCGGCCTCCAGCTTCGATCCGAGCTGGCCAGGGAACAGCCCGCCTGTCGGTGGCTTTCGCGTGGCCAGCCTGGCGGCGGCGCCGCCGGTTCCGACGTCGTCGAATCGGCTCGCTCCCGTCCTGCTCGTGGTCGGCCTCCTGATCGCGGGCGTCGCGTGGCTGCGGCGGCGCGCTCGCGTCCGCCGGGCATAGCGGGCACGCCGCCGCGGCCCACGTGGGCAAGCCTGCGAGCGACGCGGGCCGCACCTCAGTCGATGACCCGCTTCTCGACCAGCTCCGCGTACTCCCCCTCCGAGACCCCGAGCCAGCCCTTGAGCACGCGCTCGTTGTCCTGGCCGAGCATCGGGCCGGGCCGCGCGCGCGGGCGGCTGCGGCTCATCTTCACGTAGGGCGTGTAGAGCGTCTCGCGGAAGCCCTGCGGATTGTCGACCTCGACGAACGTCCCGCGCGCGCGGAAGTGCGGATCGTCGGAGAGGCCGGGAACGTCGAGTACCGGCGTCGCCGCGACGCCGCGCGCCTGCAGCTTCTCGCAGAGGGCGCGCATCGACTGCGGGCGCGTCCAGTCGGCGAGCCGCGCGTGCAGCGTCTCCTGCCCTGCGATTCGGCCGGCTCGCGTCGCGAAGGCGTCGGCGCGGGCCCAGTCCTCGCCGATGGCCTCGGCGAGCGCCCGCCACTCCCCGTCGTCCTCGACCACGATCGCGATCCACTGGTCGTCGCCCGCGCAGGGAAAGACGCCATGCGGTGCCGCCTGTCCGAGCGGATGGCGATTGCCGAGGGGGGCCCCGACGCGGCCGTTCAGCATGTAGTCCATGAACGCCGGCGCGATCAGGTGCGAGAGCCCTTCCTGCTGGGAGAGCTCGATCCGCTGGCCTTCGCCCGTCGCGCGGCGCTGCCAGAGCGCGGCGAGCAGCGCGAAGGCGCCGAGGACGCCGTTGTGCGCGTCGGCCATCGGCTGCTCGAAGGGGATCACGTCGCCCGGGCCGTAGCCCGTCAGGCTGTCGAGCCCGGTCAGGCTCGCGAGCGCGTTGCCGTAGGTCCGGACGTTCGCGAGGGGGCCGCTGTGGCCCGCGGCCGGCATCGAGAGCAGGACGAGGTCCCGGCGGACAGCGACGAGGTCCTCGTACCGCAGCGCGAAGCGCTCGGCGACGCCCGGGCCGAAGTTCTCGATCGCGATGCCGCACTCGGCGACGAGGCGATGGGCGAGGGCGCGGCCTTCGGGCTTCGCGAGATCGATCGAGACCGAGCCGTTGCCGGCCCACATGTTGTGCTGCGTCAGCGAGCGCTCGGGATGGGGCTTCGGATCCTCGAAGGGCGGGACGTGACGGATGATGTCGATGCGCGCGCGGCTCTCGACCTTGACGACGTCCGCGCCGAGGAAGCCGAGGACCTGGCCGACCATCGGCCCCGCCCAGACCCAGCCGAAGTTCGCGATGCGCAGGCCTTCGAGCGGAAGCCGACCCTCGGCGACCGCACCACCGCCGCCGCGCGTCGCGCTCGCGCCCGCTGCCGCATTCGGGCGCTTCGCCTCTTCGCGCAGCGCCGCGAGTACCGCCTGCGTATGCTCGCCCAGCCGCGGTGCGCGCCGCGCGAGCCCGACGCGGCCCTTCGACGGCCGGAAGGGGGCGCCGAGATCGGGCATCGACTCGCCGTGCTCGCCGCGCGTCTCGCCGATGAAGCCGCGGCCGACGACGTGGGGATGCTTCACGAACTCCTCGACGGTCATCACGGCGGTCGAAGGCGATCCCGCCGCCTGGCACCACTCCATGACCTCCCACTTGCTGTGCTGTCGCGTCCACGCTTCGATCAGCGGATAGACGACGTCGCGCTCGGCTCCGCGCTTCCAGACGTCGTCGAAGATCTCGAGCGACATCCAGTCGGGATCGCCCATCACTTTCGCGAGGCCCTTCCACTGGCCGGGTTCGAGGGCGAAGACCCAGGCGTGGCCGTCGTTGCAGGGGAGGATCGAGGCGGGCGCGCCGGAGAGGCCGATGCCGGTGCGCGTGTTGACGTAGCCGTGGCGGCGATAGCCCGGCACGTTCCAGCCGCCGACCATCGTCGTCGCGAGCAGCTCCGCCGTCGAGACGTCGAGGCGCTGCCCCCCCCCGACGACGTCGCGACCGTAGAGCGCGCCGAGCGCCCAGGCGGCGCCGGCGATCGCGCCGTAGAAGTCGGCGAGGAAGGTGCCCTGCTCGAGCGGTGGCTCGCCGGGGCGGCCACAGTAGCGATGGCCGGAGCCGGAGAGGTGATAGGCGTTGTGGTCGTAACCCTTCCAGGCGGCGTAGGGACCGGTCAGGCCGAAGGGGGTGAGCGCGAGGTGGACCAGGTCCGCGTTGTCGGCGGCGAGGGTCGCGGGCGCGAGTCCGAGCCGGGCGAGGGCGTCGGGCGGTTGGCTCTCGATCAGGAGATCGGCCGTCGCGACCAGCGCGCGCAGCTCGCGGCGACCCGCTTCGCTCGCGAGGTCGAGGACGACGGATTCCTTCTCGGCGTTCAGGAAGTGGAACATCCCGCTTCGCTCCGGGTCGACGCGATCCCGGGCGAATGGACCCCACTGGCGCGCGCGATCGCCCTCGGGCGACTCGACCTTGACGACGCGCGCGCCCGACTCGGCGAAGAGCCGGCCGCAGTAGGGCGCGGCGATGCGATCGCCGAGCTCGACGACGACGAGGCCCTCGAGCAGCGGGCGGGCGTTCGGATTGAGCATGCGGTCGACGGGCTCCCGGGACGATGGCGCGCGAACGCGGCGGTACGGAGCGCGCCTTGCTCGCGTCGAGACGGGCCGAATGGACTCCCCCGACACTAGACGAGCGCGGTAGCCTGCGTCAGTCCGCGGTCCCATCGGGACGCGCTGCGGAGCGGCCGCGCCCAGTGCGGGACGACCGTGCCAGCCGCGCGGGCGCGCCGGCTGCGGCCGGGCGATGGGCCGCGATGGGCAGCGAGGGAGAGCCAATGACGAACGAGACCGGCACCGCGGCCCAGCCGCTGCGCGACGAGAAGATCCTGATCACCGGCCCCGCCGGCCGCGTCGCCTTCCCGGTCGCCGAGGCCCTCGCGCGGGACAACGCGGTCTGGGGCATCGCGCGCTTCGGCACGGCCGGCGAGCGCGAGCGCGTCGAGGCGGCGGGCATCCGCACGCGCCGGATCGACCTCGCGCGCCCGGAATGGTCCGACCTGCCGGAGGACTTCACGCTCGTCCTCCACTTCGCCGCCGCGATCGGAACCGGTCTCTCCTTCGCCGAAGCCGTTCGCATCAACGGCGTCGGCACCGGCGCTCTGATGCACCGCCATCGCCGGGCCCGCGCCTGCCTCGTCGCCTCGAGCCGCGCGGTCTACGCCGAGCCCGAGGACCCGGACCGGCTCCAGCACGAGGACGATCCCCTCGGCGGCAACGCGCCGCTGCCCTACGCGCCGACCTATCGCGTGTCGAAGCTGTCCCAGGAGGCGGTGGCCCAGTTCTGGGCCGAAGAGCTCGGGCTGCCGACGATCATCGCGCGGCTCAACGTCGTCTACGGCGACAACGGGGGCCTGCCCGCGATGCTGCTCGAGCGCATGAAGGCGGGCGAGCCGATTCCGCTCGGGCCCCACGGCGCGACCCGCGCCGGCCCGATCCATCACGAAGATCTGGTGGCGCAGCTGCCGGGGCTGCTCGCGGGGGCGGGGGTGCCGGCGGTGATCGTCAACTGGGCCGGGGACGAGCCCGTGTCGATGCGCGCGATGTGCGCGTACATGGGGGAGCTCACGGGGCTGACGCCGCGCTTCGTCGTGACCGAGGCCGTATCGGGCAATCGGCCGATGGATCCGGCGCGGCGGCTCGCGCTGACGGGGCCGTGTCGGATGGATTGGCGGGTGGGGATCCGACGGATGATCGAGCGGATGCCGGGCATCGAGCCGCGCCCGTCGCCGTCGAGCTCGGGAGCCGGTCCGCGCCGCGATCCCGCGGCGCCGGCGACGGGCGAGCGTCAATCGTCGTCGTAGTCGAGGGGAAATTCGACGGTGAAGGTGGTGCCCCGACCGAACTCGGATTCGAGCGACACTCCGCCGCGGAGCAGGCTGCAGAGCCGTTTCACGATCGTCAGGCCGATGCCTTCGCCGCCGTATCCGGCCGCCCCGACGGCCCCGGGCGTCGTCGGATGCGCTTCGGGGTCGTCCAGCGCGCGCGCCATGGGAGATCCGACGACGTTCTGGATGCCCGGTCCCGTATCGCTGACGTAGAGCTTCCACCGTCTCGCCTCGACCTCCCAGCTCAATCGAACCTCGCCGGAGGAGGTCTGCTGGAGCGCGTTCAAGACGAGGTTCTGCGCGATCCGCCGGATCTTCCTGGGGTCGGTGACGACGTACATCTCCGGGGGGCCGGCGGCGTGGAAGGCGAGGCCGCGATCGGCGGCGGCGACCTTGTACTCCTGGGCGAGCTCCCGCAAGACCGCCGCGATGTCGACGGAGAGGATCTCGACCTCCTCGGCCCCCGACTCGAGCCGCGAGAGATCGAGAAGGCCGTTCAGCAGGTCTCTCACCGTCGCGATGCCCCGATCGAGTCGATCCAGGACGATCGTGAAGGAGTCGTTCGGCTCCGTGGCGTCCTCCGCCGACGCCTTCAAGAGATCCGAGGCCATCGCAATCACCGAGAGACCGCCGCGGATGTCGTGCGCCGATTCGCGGAGCAGCTGGCCGCGCGCCTCGGTCAGCGCGTGGAACCGCTCCGTGATGCGCGCGACGTCTTCGGCGACGCTCGCCGCCTCGGCCCGACGGAGCTCGTCGTAGCGGCGGATGCTTCCCGTCGTCGCCTCGGTGATGAATCCCGCCAGCAGATCGAAGGCCTCGGTCCGGGAGGCGGATGCCGTTCGGGCATCGCCCTCGAAGTACGCTTCGAGGACGCGAACGAGCGTCTGGTTCAATCGCCCCCAGTCTCGAATCACCTGCGCGAGATCGAATCCCTGCGTCCAGCGGTGATGTCCGTGTCGGCCGGCGTCGGATCGGATGTCGTCGGACAAGGCATCGACACGCCCTCGTGTCAGGACCTCGCAGAAATCGTCGATCGCGCTGGGGATGCCGTCGCGGAACTCCGATCGCGTGAGGCGGCTCACGACATCGAGGACCGGATCCGCCTCGCACAGACGCATCCAGGTCGCCACGATCTCGCTTCGCCGGCTTCGCAGATGATCGGCGAGTCGCGTCCGGTTCGAATGCATGCGACCCGCGCTCCCGTGCTCCGACCGCGGTCGGTCGGGTTCGCCCTGTTCGTCTCGCCGGTTCGAACCAGGGGCCGATCGCCATCGATGCGACGTCGAAGGCTTCGTCGAGCTTATCGCAGTCAGCGAGCGGAGCGTCGATCGTGCGGAGCGTCGCGGGGGAGGTGGTTCTCGCGGTATGCCGCGAATTCCCTCCGGATCCGATCCGCCTCGATCCCGAACTGCGCGAGCGTGTACCCGTGCGCCGGCCGCTTGTCGCGTCCGTTCTCCGCGATGAAGCGGGCCATCGCGTCGCGGACGCCATCGGGCAGATCGAGACCCGTGGCGGCGTAGATCCGCTCGACCACCGCCATGGCGTCCTTCACCACGTCGCCGAACCAGACGTCGACGAAGCGCGCGTCCCCCGCCTGCGCTCGGGCGCGCTCCGTCGCCGCGAGCCGTGCGCGGGCCGTCGTCAGCGCGTAGTCGGCGCACTCGCGCGGGTCGACCGCGTCACTCGCGAGGCGGCGCAGCTCGAGGGCCATGCTCGCGAGGGAGGGGAGCGTGTCGAGCGGATCACGATGGGTCTGGACGACGGTCGCGCGCGGGTAGCGTTCGAGCAGCCGGTCGAGATGCAGCATGTGGTGGGGCGCCTTGAGGACGAAGGGGCCGACCGGCTCGCCTCGCATGCGCTTCTGCCACTGCAGGAAGCGCAGGAAGCGGGCATGATCGGCGTAGGCCGCCTGGCCGGGCTGCGCGAGGTGCCAGCGCAGGTAGGTCGGCACGTGATTGCCGCCAGCGGGCGTCGAGGACTGGAAGGCGTGCTCGAGGAGCATCAGGTCCTCGTCGGGGGCGAGCGCGTCGAGGGGATGGACGGCGGCGAGGGCGGGGTTCGCGGCGAGCATCGCGGCGACCTCGGCGAGGGCGCGATCGATGCGCGGGTCCCGCACGCGCGCGGCCTCGTCGGCGCGCCATCCGGGGAGCGGCGCGGGATGACGGCATTCCCACCAGGCGAGCCAGCCGCTGCGCGGATCGCGGGCGAGGATGCGCTGGAGGAGCGTCGTCCCGGTCCGCGGGAAGCCCACGACGACGAAGCGGACGTCGACGTCCTCGTCCTCGATCTCGGGATGGCGCGCCAGCCAGAATCGGGTCTGCAGCCGCGCGACGAGCAGGCCGACGATCCGGACGCGCTGGCCGGCGCGACCGGCCGGTGTGAGGCGCGCCTCGTGTTCGAGGCTCCAGAGGAGCTTGCGGAGGGGCTCGCGGAAGGACTCGTCGCCGAAGTCCTCGAGGCCCGTCTGGCGCCGCGCTTCGGCGAGGAGCGAGGTCTCGTCGAGGCGGGTGTCGACGGCGTTCGAGGCGCGATCCCGGGACACGCTCGCCTAGCCCTCTGCCACCAGCTCGTCGAAGCGCACGACGCGGCACACGGGCTCGGGCGGATCGACGGCCATGTTCCAGCGCAGGCCCATCGTGCCCTCGCGATGGCCCGCCGTGTCCATCCAGTTGCCGAAGCCGGGGTCGCGGGCGGAGACGATGATGCGGAAGGAGCCGTCGGGCTCGAGCTTCACGCTGTGCTTGTTGACCGTGATCGGGTGGTAGCGGTAATCGAGGGACTCGAGCCAGTAGTTGTTGAGCTGGAAGTTCCAGTACCGGCAGACGGGCGGCTTCGCGGTGACGAGGAGCGCCTCGTCCTCGGCGAGCCTCCAATAGCCGTGGTAGAAGACCTGGTTGGCGGCTTTGTGGGCGGGGCTGCGCAGCGCGTCGGGCGGCGCGAAGAGCACGTTCGGCCGCTTCGCGAAGCCCGCGGCCCAGCCCGAGAAGAGGTCGACGGCGCCCTTCACGAAGCCGGTCGTCGACTGCAGCGCGCGGTCGAGGGCGACGGGGTCGAGCGGCGCGGGTGGGCCGCTCGCGTCGAGGCATTCGATCTCGAGCTCGATCGGGACCTCCGTCGCGGGGTCGAGGAAGAACTCGCGCACGATCAGGCTCGAGGTCCGCGGCTCCATCGCGATCCAGTTGCCGGGATGGGGCTTCTGGGAGAGCACGATCTCGAACCGCCCCTCGGCGTCGACCTCGAGATCGGCCGAGTCGAGGTAGCCGCTGCAGCCGGAAGGCTGGCCGTCGCCGTAGTGCCCGTAGTAGGTCCCGATGCCGAGATAGGTCGACGACCCGCGCCGCCCGCGCAGCCGATACGTCCGGTTCCCGTCGAGCGCGCAGTTCTGGTAGCGGCAGTCGGGATTGTCGGCGCCGAGCTTCGCGTCGGCGCGCGCCATGGCGTAGAAGCGCGGATGCTCGGGGTCGGCATGCTCGACGAAGCGCTCGAGCGCGACGCGCAGCAGGCGCGTCAGATGGCGGTAGCCCTCCGCCCGGTCGAAGGCGTCGGCTGGCGAGCCCGGGGCGAAGAGCGCCGCGCGTGCGCCCTTCAGTCGCTCGCAGAAATCGTCCCAGGCCCGGCCATCGAGGATGCGCTCGAGGGATTCGCGTTCGTCCATGGAACCACTCCCTTCGGTCTTCGCGGCGGCGAGGCGTCGCACGCGCCGTCGCCGCGCGCGCGCGCACGGACCGTGGCCGGCGCGGATCGGTGGGTCTGCAAATCGCGCCGCGACGCCTGTTGCCGCCGGAGCGCGGGGCTACGATAACCCACCCGCGCACGACGGTGGCGCGGACAGAGGGGAGTCGCATGGCGGATGCGAAGCGGAGCCGCGCCTGCATCGTGGGCATCGGCGAGACGAAGTACGGGCGCGACAAGGGCGCCGCGCACACGAACCTCGGCCTCCAGCTCGAGGCCTCGATCAAGGCGATCGCCGACGCGGGGCTCACGCGCCGTGACATCGACGGCGTGATGCCGTTCCAGAATCTCGCGAATGCCGAGGAGCTGGTCGCGAACCTCGGTTGCGACAAGGTGCGCTTCGCGGCGACGGTCGCGATGGGGGGCGCGTCGCCGACGGGCTCGCTCGCGCTCGCGGCCGACGTGCTCGCGGCGGGGCGGGCCTCGGCGATCCTGATCCCGGCGGGCTGGGCGGCGTACTCGGGCCCGCGCACGCGGGAGATGGTGCTCGATCCCGCGCGGCTGCCGGGCGGCCACATCGCGGCCGACTACTACTTCCCGCACGGCTACACCGCGCCGATGCAGTGGTACGCCGTCATGGCCCAGCGCCACATGTACGAGTTCGGCACGAAGCGCGAGCAGCTCGGCGCCGTCGCCGTCGCGATGCGCAAGCACGCCCAGCTGAACCCGAACGCGCTGATGCGCGGCAAGCCGATGACGATGGAGGACTACCTCGCCTCGCCGATGCTCGCCGATCCCTACAAGCTGCTCGACTGCTGCGTCGAGACGGACGGCGCGGCCGCCATCGTCGTCACGACCGAGGAGCGGGCGCGGGACCTCGGAAGGCCGATCGTGCGGGTCGAGGGCGCGGCGGCGGCGCAGCCGCATCCGGCGGACGAGATCACGAACCGGCGCGACCTCTTCGACACCGGCCTCGGGCGCGCCGCGCCCGAAGCCTTCGGCCGCGCCGGCGTCCGCCCGACGGACCTCGACTTCGCGATGATCTACGACTGCTTCACCTTCGAGCTGATCCATCAGGTCGAGGAGCTCGGCCTCTGCAAGCGCGGCGAGGGCGGCGCCTTCGTCGAGGGCGGCCGGATCGAGCTCGGCGGCGAGCTCCCGATCAACACCCACGGCGGCCTGCTCTCCGAGGCGCACGTCGTCGGGCTGAACCACCTCGTCGAGGCCGTGAAGCAGCTGCGGGGCGTCTGCGGCGAGCGGCAGGTTCCGAACGCGACGCTCGGCGTCGTGACGGGCTGGGGCGACTTCGGGGACGGCAGCCTGGCGATCCTGGCGCGGGGCTAGGCGCGGCTCGGCGCGGCGATCGCGCGCTCGACGTGCGCATGACGCGCGCGGCGTGCAGAGTGGACGGGGCAGATGGAGGAGCGGGCCGAGATGGCTTCCTGGAGCGCGGCGGACGACGGCGAGATCGGATCGAAGGGGACGGGCGAGGAGTTCTATGCCTGGTGCGCGCGGGGGGAGCTGCGGCTGCGGCGCTGCCGGGCCTGCCGCGAGTGGTGCCACGTGCCCCGGGTGACGTGTCCGAACTGCGCTTCGACCGAGTGGGCGTGGGAGCGGGTCAAGGGCACCGGCCGCGTGTTCACCTGGACGGTGGTCCACCGCGCGATGCATCCGGCCTTCGCCGACGCCGTCCCCTACGCGGTCGTGGTGGTCGAGCTCGACGAGGGACCGCGGATCGTGTCGGGCCTCGTCGACTGCAGGCCCGAGGAGCTGGTCATGGAGATGCCGGTCGAGGTGGTGTTCGAGGCGGACGACCGACTGGGCGAGCGGGTGCTGCCGCGCTTCCGCCCGACCGGGGGCGAACGGGCGAGCGCGGGGACGGCTGCGCGAGGAGCGAAGCGATGATGGACTGCCTGCCGAAGACGATCGCGTTCGAGAAGCGGGGCCACGTCGCGATCTTCACGGTCGACCGGCCCGAGGCGCTCAACGCCTTCACGCGCGAGATGCTGGTCGGCATGGACGCGGGCTTCGACGCGTTCCAGGCCGATCCCGATCTCTGGGTCGCGATCCTGACCGGCCGCGGCGACAAGGCCTTCTGCGCCGGCATGGACTTGAAGGACGCGCTGCCCCAGATCACCGGCGGTGACGAGATGGGCTACGAGGACCACACGAAGCGGCCCTTCTCGAACGTCTTCAAGCCGATCATCGCGGCGATCAACGGTGTCTGCATCGCGGGCGGCGTCGAGTTCATGCTCGGGACGGACCTGCGCCTCGCGGTACCCCACGCGACCTTCGCGCTGGCCGAGACGCGCTGGGGCGTCATCCCGACCGGCGGCTCCCACGTCCGGCTGCCGCAGCAGATCCCCTGGGCCGTCGCGATGGAGCTCCTGCTGACGGCCCAGACGATCTCGGCCCAGCGCGCCTACGAGGTCGGCCTCGTCAACCGCATCGTCGAGCCGGACCAGCTGCTGCCCGAGGCGATCGCGCTGGCGGAGAAGATCTGCCAGAACGGACCGCTCGCGGTCCGGACGGCGAAGGAGATCGCCGTGCGCGCCTTGCAACAGACGACGCCTTTCGTCCTCGAGAAGGCGATCGGGGCGAAGGTCTTCGCGTCGGAGGACGCGAAGGAGGGGCCGAGAGCGTTCGCGGAGAAGCGCAAGCCGAAGTTCCAGGGACGTTAGGCGCGCCCGGCGCGGTCGGGATCGATCGGAATCGAACGGAGGCCGTCGATGGCGACGCGCGCGACTTCGGAGCTCGGCTGCGCCATCGAGGAAGGCGTCGCGGTCGTGACGCTCGAGCGGCCGGCGAAGCGCAACGCCCTGACCTGGGAGCTCGCGGAGGCGCTCGTCGACCGGATTCGCGGACTGCACGGTCGCGACGAGGTCCGCGCGGTCGTGCTGACGGGATCGGGCGGGGCCTTCTGCGCCGGCGCCGACGCGACCTGGATCAGCGGGGACGGCGAGCGGCCGCTGCCCGGCGTCTCGACCGGGCCGATCCCGCGTACCCAGCGCAAATCCCCGGCCGGCCCCTTCCATGCGCTCCCGCGCGCGATCCTCGCCCTCGACAAGCCGATCGTGGCGGCGATCGAAGGGCCCGCCGTCGGCGCCGGGCTCGCGCTCGCCCTCGCCTGCGATCGGCGTTTCGCGAGCGCGTCGGCGCGGCTCGGCGCGGTCTTCGTCCGGATCGGGGCGACGCCGGACTCGGGCCTGTCCTGGTTCCTCCCGCGGCTCGTCGGCCTGCCCGAAGCGCTTCGCCTGGTCTCGACCGGCGAGCTCGTCGGCGCCGAGGAGGCGCTCCGGATCGGGCTCGTCGACGAGCTCGCCGAGGAAGGCCGCGCCCTCGAGCAGGCGCTGGCCTACGCGCGTCGGCTGGCCACCGGCCCGAGCGTCGCGATCGACCTCGCGCGCCGGCTCGTCTGGAAGTCGGTCGACGCCAGCCTCGACGCGATGCTCGACTACGAGGAGGTCCTGGGCACGGTCGCGTCGGCGACCGACGACTACCGCGAGGGCACGCGGGCGCTGGTCGAGAAGCGCGATCCGCGCTTCGAGGGGCGTTAGGCGCGGACCCACCCCGGAGCGCGAGTCGCTCAGTCGCCGAGACGGGCCCGGAGGATGGCCGCGACGAGCGCCTCGGGGACCTCGTCGGGGACGGCCGCGTCGGGCTCCGCGAAGGCGGCCCGGCCCGCGCGCATCGTCGCGCGATAGCCGTCCAGGTACCGGACGCAGTCGGGACAGATCGCGAGATGGGCGTCGAAGGTCGCGCGCTCCTCCGGAGCGAGGGCGTCCTCGACGTAGTCCATCAGGAAATCGATCAGCTCGCGACAGGTCAGGCTCCGGGCCAAGGTCATGCGTCTCCCGCCGTGAATGCCGTGAAATGGGGATCGAGCAGGGCGCGCAGGGCCTGCCGGGCGCGGTGCAGTCGGACCTTCGTCGCCCCGGCGCTGATCCCGAGGATCGTCGCCGTCTCTTCCGTATCGAGATCCTGGATGTCGCGAAGCAGCAGCACGTTACGGTAGTCCTCCGGAAGGCGATCGATCTGGTCGCGGACGAAGGCGCGGGTCTGTGCGCTCTCGAGCGCCGTGATGGCCGACGGGTCCCAACCGGGGCCCGGGTCCGCGCGATGACCGTCCTCGAGGAAGCGCGGGAGGCAGTCCTCGATCGCGATCTCCGGTCGCCTTCGGCGGGACCGCAGCCGGACGAGGCAGCCGTTGACCAGGATCCGGCCGAGCCAGGTCGAGAGGCGGGCTTCGCCCTGGAACCCGCCGAGGCCGCGGAAGGCCTGCAGGAACGCCTCCTGGACCGCGTCTCGCGCCTCCTCCTCGGAGCGCAGCATCCTCCGGGCCGTCGCCAGCAGGCGCCCCCCGTTCGCGCGCACCACCTGGTCGAAGGCCGCTTCGTCGCCCGCCCTCAATCGCTCGATCAGCCAGCGCTCCGCGTCGAAGTCGAAGGGCGCGCCCGGAGGACCGGCGGGCGGATTCGGCGGGGCGGGGTCGGGCGTCTGCATGGGGCGGCGTCCTGATCGCGGCGCCGAGCATATCACGCGGGTCGGCTGATAGGCGATGGGGAGGACGGGCCTCCCAAGGACAGCTGGACCGCGGGCCCGTAACCGTTTCGCGGCGTCGGCATCGATCCGCCCAAACCCGGACGGCGCCCCGCTCGACGGAAGGCGCCAGGAGAATCGTGATGAAGTCCTCCCTGCTCGCCGCCCTGACCCTCGCCAGCTGTGTCGTTCCCGGCTCCGTTTTCGCGGAGGAGGGCGCGACGACCTACCGCGTGACGTTCGAACGAACCTGGAGCGAAGACACGCATCCCGCGGACTTTCCGCTGCTCGCCCACTTCTCGCCCGTGATCGGCGCGACGCACGGGCGCGACTACGCGCTCTTCTCGGAGGGGGCCACCGCCTCCGCAGGCGTCGAGCGGCTCTGCGAGGAGGGCAAGCACCAGCCCCTCGATGCCGAGATCCGCGCGCAGATCGAGTCGGGTCGCGTCGGCGCGCTGATCGAGACGATGGAGCCGATCCGCTCGGTGCCGGGCAGCGCGCAGACGCGCGTCTCGGTCGACGCCGGCCACCCGATGGTCTCGATCGCGGCCATGATCGCGCCGAGCCCCGACTGGTGCGCCGTCGCGGCCGGCGTGTCGTTGATGGAGGACGGTCGGTTCGTCGCCGAGAAGACGGTCGAGCTCTACGCCTGGGACGTCGGGACCGACGCCGCGACGAGCTACCGCGCGCTCGACGCCGACACGAAGCCCCACGTTCCCGAGATGCGAAGTCGCTCGCCGTATTTCCTGCGCGACGGCGCGTCGGTCCCCGTCGGCCGCGTGATCTTCGTCCGCGAGTGAGAACGCCGATCGAACCGTCCGAACGGGCCGTGCACGCCCCCCGGATGCGGGGGGGCGTGCCCCGGCCGGGAGAACTCCGATGCGCCTCGCTCGCCCGCTCTCGCTTCTCGTGCGGTTCGTCCTGCGGCCGCTCGGCTGCCTGCCGCTGCTTGCCTCGGCCTTCGCCTGCAGCTGGGTCCATCCCAGCGAGCCGTGGCGCGCCGTACCCGAGTCGACGCCGCTGCCCGTCTACGAGTCGATTCCCGTCGATTTCAGCCATCGCTGGGATCGAAAGGTCGCCCACCACCTGAGCGGCGCAGCCGTGCTCGACGTCGACGGCGACGGATGCGACGAGCTCTTCGTGGGGGGCGGCGAGGGTCAGCCGGACGCGTTGCTCGGCCGGGTCGACGGAGGCCTGGTCGATCGGATCGCGGGGACGGGCCTCTCGTCGTCGGCGGCGACCTACGGCTCGCTCGCGATCGACCTCGACGGCGACGGCGACGTCGATCTCGCGGTGGCGCGCAACGACGGCGTGACGCTCTACCGCCGGGAGGGCGATCGCTTCACGCCGCGACGACTCGACGTCACGCTGCCCGAGCGCTCGGTCGTCCTCGCGATCGCGGCCGGCGACATCGAGCGCGACGGCGACGCCGATCTCTACCTGAGCGTCTTCGTCGACTTCCCGCATTTCACGCCCGCGACCTTCAATGTCCCCGAGCATGCCAAGGGCAATCGCCTGCTGCGCAACGACGGCGACCTGCGCTTCACCGACGTGACGACGCCGGCGACCGCCACGAAGCAGAACACCTTCACCTCCGCCTTCGTCGACCTCGACGGCGACGGATGGCAGGAGCTGGTCGTCGCCCAGAACACCGGCCGCGTCGAGATCCTCCACAACCGGGGCGGCGACGGGTTCGAGGCGATCGAGGTCCCGACGGGCTTCGGATTCTGGATGGGCGTCGCGATCGGCGACTATGATGCCGACGGGGATCAGGATCTCCTTTTCACGAACGTCGGCGACTCGTTCCCGGGATTCCTGGCCCGCGGTGATCTGCAAGCCGATCAGCCCTACGCGGGGGGCTGGGCGCTGCTGCGCAACGAGGGCGGGCTGCGGCTCGTCGACGCGACGCGCGAGGCGGGGCTCTCGGGGCTCGGCTTCGCTTGGGGCGCGGTCTTCGAGGACGTGAACTTCGACGGGACGCTCGATCTGCTGGCTGCGCAGAACTACGTGAAGTGGCCGGTGCATCGGCTCTTCAAGTTCCCCGGGAAGGTGCTGCTCGGGGGAAGCGCCGGGCGCTTCGCGCCCGCGGCCGTCGCTCCGAACGAGAGCTTCGGCAACGCGCCGGTGCTCGCCGATCTCGACGGGGACGGGCGTGCCGACCTGTTCTGGCTGAACAACGACGGTCCGAGTCGCGCCTTCCTGAACCGGAGTCCGGGCAATGCCGTCGTGCTGCTGCTTCCGGACGATGCGCATTCGCTCGGCGCGCGCGTCCGGCTCGAAGGCGCGGGCGCGCAGGGCGTGCGCGAGGTGGTCTCGGGGGCGGGATTGGGGATCGATCCCGCGGCTCGATTCGCCTTCGGCCTGGGTTCCGCGACGCATGCGGATCGACTCGTCGTCGAGTGGCCGGACGGTCATGCGACGGCCATCGAGAACCCGCCGGTCAATCGGGTGATCCGGTTGCGCTGACGCATCGGGGCCAGGCGATTCCCGGTCGTGGTCGAGCTGACCGCAGACCTGGCTGCCGAAGCCGGCGCCGTTCGGCTGGACGAGCAACGCCTGGATTCCAGGCGCTCCCCTGCATCCCTCGAGCGTGCGTGGGGACGGGGTCGCTTGTCGCGTTCGGGCACGGGTGGTTCGCATGCGACGTCCGCGCGGTTCGCGGCCGGTGCTCGGACGGCGACGCCCACTGGCGCCGGCGTCACGAGCGCCGACGCGTGTGGCCACGCGATGGCCGCCACGAGAGCGCCGGCCACGGGCTCGATCGACTCGGCGCTGAGGCGTAGGCGGGGGCGGCGATCGACGCGAACCGCCCGACGCGAGAGCGATTGCCGCCATCCCGCCGAGGCGGCCTCGCCGCGGAAGGGCGCGCTCGGGCGAGACGTTCCGGATCCCCGGGGTGGCGCGATCTGCGCGCGTTTCCTCCGCTGACGGCCGACCGCCTGACCCTCATTGCTCGAGGCGCTTCGGGCGACAGCAGGCGGCATCGGATATGTCGAGGCATCGAGCCCATCGGGGACGTCAGGTTCGCCAGGCGACAGTCCGCTCGAGCAGGAAATTTCCGATCGGATCTCGGCGTACGCGAATTCGGGAGGAGCGCGCCGCCGTCGACGCCGCGCGGTGCTCGCCCGCCGGGGCCGCGAAAGAGCGAGAAAACCGGGCCCGGATCGCCCCGCCATGGTCTCATGATGCTATGTCGTGAACGGGACTCGTGCTGTCAGGTCGCTAGGTCCGTGCGGCTGACGGTGGGGCGGAGGCGCCCAGTCCCTCGCGACTCGGACCGACGTGTAGTCGTAGCGGGAGGACGCATGCCTCATCATCGCTCGACCAGGCCGATCCACGGTTGGCGATCGAGATCCATCCTGGTCGCCTCGGCCGTACTGGCGACGCTCCTGGGTGTCTTCCATGGGGCATGCCGGGACGTTCGGCTCTTCCATCCGGCGCGCGAATCCAATCCGGAGATCGGGGTCCTTGTCGGCGTCGGAGGTGCGGCGATGCCCGCTCGCCCCCTTCGTCGCGGCGACCGTGGCGAGGGGGCGGTGGCGGCGCCCGATTCAGCGATGCAGCGTGCGATCGCCGAAAGGGAGTACTACGCCAATCAGGGCGCGCGGGGGTTGCAGGCGCCCAACCGTCGTCATCGCTTTCGGAGCTACTTCGACGGCGCGGGCGTTCGCGTTGTCGACCGCACGTCGGCGGACGAGCCGCTGCTGCTCGCCCTCTCGACGGAGGCATTCGGCCGCGAGGACGGTCTCGCCCCGGTCGCAAGGGGCATTCCGTCGGGCCAGGCGGGTCGGGTCGAGCTGGCTCGGAGCGAGTCGCTCGTCGAATGGTTCGAGAACGCTGCGTCGGGACTCGAGCATGGTTACACGCTCGGCGAGGCGCCGGGCGGGGAGGGCGAGCTCGTCTTTCGCGTCGCGGTCGAGGGCGCCCGGGCGATCGCACGGGGGGACGCTCTCGTATTCGCGTCGTCGTTGGGACGTCGGCTGCGTTATGCGAAGCTTGTCGCGACGGATGCCGACGGGCGCATGCTGCCGGCGCGGATGGTGTCGACCGTCGGCTCGCAGTTCGAGCTCCGCGTCGACGACGCGGGCGCCCGATACCCGATCGTGATCGACCCGCTCCTGACCGCCGAGTTCGACACGGCGCTCGAGTCGAACCAGGTCTCGGCGCAGATGGGGACGTGCGTGAGTCCGGCGGGCGACGTCAACGGAGACGGATACGCCGACGTCCTCGTGGGCGCCCCGCTCTACGACCTCGGTCATGCGGACGAGGGCGCCGCCTTCGTCTTCCACGGCGGCCCGGGAGGCCTCGCCGACGGCAATCCGCTGAACGCCGCGGCCGTGCTGCAGTCGAACCAGAACGCGTCGCGCTTCGGCTTCCAATGCGACTCGGCGGGCGACGTGAACGGCGACGGCTACGACGACGTGATCGTGGGGGCGTATCTGTTCGGGAGCGGCTTCGCGGACGAAGGCACGGCGTACGTATTTCACGGCGGTCCGAGCGGAATCGGGGACGGCGACCCGTCGACCGCGGATGCCGTGCTTCTCGGTGGGCAGGCGAGCGCCTTCTTCGGGCGGGACGTGGCCGGCGCCGGAGACGTGAACGGAGATGGCTATGCCGACGTGATCGTCGGGGCGACCGACTGGGACGGCGGACAGAGCAACGAAGGAGCCGTGTTCGTCTTCCACGGGAGCGCGTCGGGAATCGGCAGTCGGAGCGCGTCGGCGGCGGATGCGACGATCCAGGGCGAGCAGGCGGGGGCGTCGATGGGGCGCAGCGTCGACTCGGCTGGAGACGTGAACGGGGACGGCTACGACGACGTGATCGTCGGCGGCTGGGAGCTCGACCTGGGCGAGGTCGACGAGGGGGCGGTCTTCCTGTTCCACGGGAGTCCGACCGGAATCACGAGCGGCACCACCCTGGACGCGGACTCGACGATCGAGGGGAACCTGGCGGGCATGGGGCTCGGCTTCCGAGCGGCGGGCGCGGGCGACGTGAACGGGGATGGCTATGCGGACGTGATCGTGGGTGCCCATCTCTATCCCCAGACCCATGCGGGAAACGGAGGCGCCGCGTTCGTCTTCCACGGTGGGGCCACGGGCGTCGCCTCCGGTGGCGCCGTCGCCGCCGCCGATGCCTTCATCGACGGGAACGCCTACCTCTTCGGCTACAGCGTGGCCTCGGCGGGCGACGTGAACGGCGACGGCTATGCGGACGTGATCGTGGGCGCCTACCAGACGCCGAAGAGTCTCCTCGGCACCGACGTTGGCGCCGCGTTCGTGTACCTCGGCAGCGCCGCCGGCGTGACCGGATCGAGCGCCTTCGAAGCCTGGGTCCGACTCGAGGCCGACCAGGCGGGTGCGCAGCTCGGCTTTCAGGTCGCCTCGGCGGGCGACGTCGACGGGGATGGACTCGACGACGTGATCGTCGGCGCGCGTCTCTACGACGGACCGCAGGCCGACGAGGGCACCGCGTTCGTCTACTCCGGACGGGCGCTGGGGCTCGGCCTTCAGCTGGCGTCGGACGCCGCGACGACGCTCGAATCGGGGCAGGCGGATGCCATGCTCGGCTCGTCGGTGGCCTCGGCGGGCGACGTCAACGGCGACGGCTACTCGGACGTGCTCGTCGGCGCGCCCCTCTACGACGCGGGAGAGCTCGACGAGGGCGCTGCCTTCCTCTTCCTCGGTGGTCCGAACGGGATCCCCGACGGAGGTCCCGGGACGGTCGACGCCTTCTTCGAGTCCGACCAGGAGGGCGCGCAATTCGGTCTCGAGATCGCGGGGCTCGGCGACGTGAATGGCGATGGATTCGGCGACATCGCGATCGGCACCCGCTTCTGGAGCGCCAGTCCTGGAGGCATCGAGGGCCTCGTCGCCGTCTTCCATGGGAGCGCGCTCGGGCTCGCGGACGGGAGCCCGACGACGGCGGACGCGATCTTCGAGGGGAGCGACGACGTCCTTCAGCTCGGCGCCTGCCTCGCCGGTCCCGGGGACCTGAATGGAGATGGATTCGCCGATCTGCTCGTCGGCGCCTCGCCCTACCCCGGAGCGGACCTGGCCTTCGCATTCCACGGCGGTCCCGGCGGTCTCGGCAGCGGGACGGAGCTGGCGGCGGATACGCGAATCGGCGCCCCCCTGCTGCTCGGAGATCCTTCGTGGAGCGCGTGTGCGGGGGCGGGAGACGTGAACGGCGACGGCTATGCGGACGTCCTCGTGAGCTTCCCCGAACTCGACGTCTCGAATCCGGGCGCCGGCGCAGTCTGGATCTTTCACGGGGGAGCCGGGGGGATTCCGAATGGCACGATCGCGGAAGCGGAGACGGAGATCTTCGGCGAGGTCGCCAACTCGTTCCTCGGCATCTCGGTCGCTTCGGCGGGCGATCGCAACGGCGACGGATTCGACGACGTCGCGATCTCGTCCCGGACCGGGGGACTCGATCAGGCCGTGCTGCTCTTCGACGGCTCGGCGCCAGGCATCGTGAGCGGAGGTGAGACGACGCGGAACTCGCAGATCTCGTTCGGAGGGATCGGGACGAGTCTGGGCTACAGCATCGCCGCCCTCGGTGATCTCGAGGGGGACGGATTCGACGATCTGCTGGTCGGGGCTCCCGCGTTCCTCAACAGGGGGGCGGCCTTCGTCTACTCGGGCGAGGCGACGCCTCCCTCGTTCATCCCGGGCGAGCCGTCTTCGTACGTCCTCGACGGCACGAGGTTGGGGGCTGGCTTCGGAGCCGCCGTCGCGCTCGCCGGCGACGTGAATGGCGACGGATTCCCGGACGTCGTGGTGGGTGCGCCGGCGCGCGAGATCGGCAGTCCCGTGCTCGAGGATGGCGGCACGGCCTCGATCTTCCTCGGCAACGACAACGTGCCGGGGCGTCCGGTCCGTCCCGCCCAGCTCCGCGGCGACGGCTCGGACCTGCGCGTGCCGCCGGGCGGTCTGTCGCACTCGAGTGATGGCTTTCGGGTCGAGATCGACGGAACGAGTCCGCGCGGCCGCGAGCTCGGTCGCCTCGAGGTCGAGGTCTGCCCGTACGGGACGCCCTTCGGCGATGCGGGCTGCACGACGGTTCTGGACACGGAGTGGGTCCTGCTCGGCGGCTCGGGCGTACGCTTCGGGCGGACCGTCACGGGGCTGGTCGACGGGGCGCTCTACGACTGGCGGGCGCGCGTGCACTATGAGGACTGGTCACCGCTCGGCTCGGGCTTCCTCCCCACTCAGCGCGTCGGGCCGTGGTGGCGGATTCCGCATTCGGTGACGCCGGGGGACATCCGCGTGCCGGAGCCGGGCTTGGGGATCGGCCTGGTCGTGAGCGTGCTCGGGCTCGCCGTCTCGCGCCGGGCGCGCCGTGTCGGGTCGGATGCGCGACGGGATGCGCGTTCGACGACGGCACGGCGTGCCTCGACGCGCGTTCTGATGGTGGCTTCAGTCGTCGCGTCGGGACTGCTGGGCTCGGCGTGCTCGACGCCTGACCGGGCGGATCGCGAGGCCGCGCCGAAGGCACCGATCGCGTCTTCCCAGGCGGACGCGGATCTCGCGGCGGGCTGGTCGGATCTGGCCATCTCGGCGATCGCGTCACGCGAGTACCACGCGAGCGCGACGTCTCGCGGGCTCCAGGCGCCGAACCGTCGTCACGGGTTCCGCACGTTCTTCGACGGCGAGGGCATTCGCGTCGTCGACCGCGTCGTCGGGCAGCCCGGCGACGATCCCCACCCGATCCTGCGACTCGACACGCGCGCGTTCGGGCGCGCCGCGCAGAACCGCGAGGTCCTGGCGGGTGCCGTGCGGCACGCCGCGGAGCGGGTCGAGATCGATCGGGGCGACGGACTCGTCGAGTGGTTCGTGAATTCCCGCGCCGGGCTCGAGCACGGCTACGCGATCGAGACGCCGCCGCCCGGTGAAGGCGACGTGCTCCTGCGTCTCGCGGTCGGGGACGCCCGGGTGGTCGCGCAGGGCGACGATCTCCTCTTCGTCTCCTCGGAGGCGCATCGCCTCCGCTACTCGAAGCTCGTCGCGACCGACGCCGACGGACGAGTGCTGCTGGCTCGGCTGGTCGCCGCGACGGAGAGCGAGATCGAGATCCGCGTCGACGACGAAGGCGCCCGATATCCGATCGAGATCGATCCGATCCTCACGAATGCGTTCGAGGCGGAGTTCGAGTCGAATCAGGTGAGCGCGTCGATGGGGATCTGCGTGGGCTCGGCAGGCGACGTGAACGGCGACACCTACGCGGACGTGATCGTCGGAGCCTATCTCTACGACCTGGGTGAGGCCGACGAGGGTGCTGCATTCGTATTCCATGGCGGACCCGGCGGGCCGTCGAACGGGAATCCGCTGGATGCCGACGCCGTGCTGCAGGCGAATCAGGGTGCGTCGCGATTCGGGTTCCAATGCGACTCGGCGGGCGACGTGAACGGCGACGGCTATGACGACGTGCTCGTCGGGGCCTATCTCTACGACAGCACGCTCTCCGGCGAGGGCGCCGCGTTCGTGTTCCACGGCGGACCGGCCGGGATCGGTGACCGGGACCCCTCGAACGCCGACGCGGTGCTCCTCGGGGAGCAGGCGAACGCCTTGTTCGGGCGGGACGTCGCCGGGGCGGGCGACGTGAACGCGGACGGCTTCGACGACGTGATCGTCGGTGCGACCGACTGGGATGGGGGACAGTCGAACGAGGGCGCGGCCTTCGTCTTCCACGGCAGCGCGTCGGGAATCGGGAGTCGCGGCGCGAGCGCGGCGGACGCGCGGATCGAGGGCGAGCAGGCGAGCGCCGCGCTGGGGCGCAGCGTCGACTCGGCGGGCGACCTGAACCACGACGGCCACGACGACGTGATCATCGGCGCCCACCTCTACGACCTCGGCGAGGTGGACGAGGGCGCCGTCTTCGTCTTCCACGGCGGTCCGGGCGGCATCGCGACCGGCACTGCGCTCGATGCCGACGCGATCATCGAATCGAACTTTTCGGGCGCACAGCTCGGATTCCGGGCGGCGGGGGCAGGGGACGTGAACGGCGACGGCTACGACGACGTCGTCGTAGGCGCGCATGCATTCAGTGTCTTCGTCAACACGGTCGGGAAGGCCTTCGTCTTCCACGGCGGCCCGACAGGCATCGCGGCGACAGCCACCCCGGCCAACGCCGATCGGGTGATCAACGGGTCCCCTGGCGCCAACGCCTTCGGCTACAGCGTCGCCCCGGCCGGCGACGTGAACGGCGACGGCTTTGACGACATCATCGCGGGCGACCCCGAGGACTCCACCGACACGGGCGTCGCCTTCGTGTTCCTGGGAAGCGCCAACGGCGTCACGGCCTCGAGTGCGAGCGTCGCCCATGCAGAGCTCTCGACCGGACAGGCCGGGAGCCAGTTCGGCTTCCAGGTCGCAGGAGCGGGTGACGTCGACGGCGACGGCCTCGACGACGTGATCGTGGGCGCGCGATTCCACGACGGTCCGCAGACCGACGAAGGCACGGCCTTCGTCTACACGGGCGGACTCGTCGGATTCGGCCGGCAGACCGCCAACCAGGCTGCGACGACGCTCGAGGGCGGCCAGGGCGATGCCCTGCTCGGCTACTCGGTCGCCTCCGCCGGCGACGTGAATGGGGATGGCTACGGCGACGTGATCGTCGGCGCGCCGGACTACGACGCGGGGCAGGCGGACGAAGGGGCCGCACTCGTCTTCCTCGGCGGACCGAACGGGATCCCGGACGGCGGCCCCGGGACCGTCCACGCGTTCTTCGAGTCCAACCAGGTCGGCGCCCGCTTCGGTGAGAGCGTGGCGGGTCTCGGTGACGTGAACGGGGACGGATACGGCGACATCGCGATCGCAGCACCGCAGTGGGACTCCGACTCCATCGTGGGCCGGGGCCTCGTCGCCGTCTACTACGGGAGCGCGCTCGGTCTCGCCGATGGGAGCCCCTTCGACGCCGACACGATGGTCGAGGGAGCGGGGCAAAGCGACCGACTCGGCAGCTGTCTGGCCGCGGCCGGTGACGTCGACGGCGACGGATACGCCGACATGCTCGCCGGTCGCTACTTCGTCAACAGCGTGCTCGATGTCTTCGCAGGGGGGCCGGTCGGGCTGGATGCCATCCCCGAGACGACGATCTCGATCGATGGCTCCACCCTGTCTTCCGGTCTGAGGTGCAGCGGCGCCGGCGACGTGAACGGGGATGGGTACGCCGACGTGATGCTCAGCCACTCCAACTTGAATTCGCCCGGGCTCAACCTGAATGGTGGGATCTGGGTCTTCCACGGCGGGCCGACGGGCGTGGCCAGTGGAGGTCTCGGCATCGCCGACGCCACGCTGATCGGCGCGGAGGAATTCGGACAGCTCGGTCGCGCGATCAGCTCCGCCGGCGACTGGAACGGAGACGGCTACGACGACATCGCGGCCTACACGGCGCAGGGCGCGGGGACCGCTGCGGTGGTGATCTTCGAGGGCTCGCCGACCGGGATCCCCAGCGGCTCGGAGACGGCGGCCTCCACGCGGATCGAGCGCACCGGGGCTTCGATCGGGTTCGGTCAGGCGCTCGCGGCGGCCGGTGACGAGGACGGCGACGGCTACGAAGACCTCCTTGTCGGCGGCAGCGACACCGAGGCCGCCTACGGCTACGCCGGCTCGGCGACCCCGCCCGGCGTCATTCCCTGGACGAGCTACCACGACTTCTTCATCAACGACCGACCGGGCGAGATGTTCGGAGCCTCGGTCGCCTCGGCGGGCGACGTGAACGGCGACGGCTTCGCGGACGTCGTGGTCGGCGCACCCAGGCGAAGCTTCGACACCGCCGAGCTCCTCGACATGGGCACCGCATCGATCTTCCTCGGCAACGGAAACCAGCCGGGGCGCCCTGTGCGTCCGGCGCAGCTCCGGAGCGACGACTCGGATCGGGTCGTTCCGCCCGGTGGTCTGTCGCACTCGAGCGACGGCTTCCGCGTGGAGCTCACGGGCTTCGAGCCCGCGAATCCCTATGCCGGGCGTCTCGAGGTCGAGGTCTGCCCGTATGGGACGTCTTTCGGTGACGTCGGCTGCTCGACCTACCTGGACGAGAGCTGGGCCAGCCTCAGCGCGTCCGGTACCCGCTTCCAACGAGACATCACCGGTCTCGTCGACGGCGCACTCTACGACTGGCGGGCCAGGGTCCACTACGGCGTGATCCCTGGGGCCGCGGGCAGCTTCGTGGCCACGAAGCACATCGGGCCGTGGTGGCGGATCCCCCATTCGGTGACGCCGGGGGACATCCGCGTGCCGGAGCCGGGCTTCGGCCTCGGCCTGTCGATCGGTCTGCTCGCGCTCCTGCGCGCGGCCCGTCGATCGCACCGTCGAGACGATCGACCGGATCGGCAACGCATACGGAGATCGTGACGATCCAGACCAGGCTCGCTGTTCTGCTCCTGCCTTCCCTCCTGCTCCTCTACGCCGTCGTCGCGTCGGCCGAGCTCTCGATCGTCGCCCCCGGCTACCGCGCCGAGACGATCGCGACGGGCCCGCCCGTCGGTCTGCTGGATCTCGTCGACGGCGGCGACGGCTTCCTCTACGGCATCGTCGAGGCGGGCAGCGGCAACGTCGGTGGCGACGACCACGCGCTCCTCCGCATCGATCCCACGATGGGCGTCTGGAACAGCCAGGGCACGATCGCGTTCACGATGCCCGACACCTCCGACCTCTACCGCATCACCTGCGGCCCCGTCGGAGCGCTGACGTCGAAGCTCTACGTCGTCGATTGAATCGCGGGCGTCCCCGCGCGCATCGATCGCATCGAGCGCGACCTCTCGGCGCCCGAGGTCGTCTACGCGAGCTCGATCCGCAATCCGATCGGTACGCTGACCTCGGACATCACCTTCCCCTCGACGGAGACCTATCTCGCCGGGGGATACCTCGCAGGGCAGGGCTCGAGCGACGCGGCCGTCTGGCGCTTCGACGACACGCTCGGCACGCCCGCCGTCTGGGCCGATCCCGTCGCCTCGACCGACATCCGCGGGATCGCGTTCGCGCCGGCCGGCCGCTTCGGTGGCGATCTCTACGTCGCCCAGGGCACCGTCCTGAACGGCTTCGACGGCGCACCCGGAGCGCTGCTCCGGCTCACGGCCGACGCGAACGGCGACTTCGCCGGCTTCACCACACTCGTGTCGGAGGCGTCGGGCCTGCTCGAGTTCTCCCGGGAGATTGCCTTCGATCCCGGCGTGCTCTTCGACGGCGACCTGCTCTATCTCCAGGCGGACTCCCGGCTGATGCGCGTGACGCCGGCGGGCGGCGTGAGCTCCCTCGCGACGGGCACCGTCAAGATCGCCTTCGACGACGCGGGTAGCCTGCTCGTGATCGGCGCCGCGCCCGGCGGCGCCAGCTGGCGCGTGTCCCGAATCGTCGCCGCGGAGATTCCCTCGAGCGGTCTGCTGCCGGCATTCCTGCTCAGCGCGATTCTGCTGTGGACGTCGACTCGTCTCCTTCGATCGCAGGCGCCGAGCGAGGCGATCCGATATTGACGAGGGCGTCGCACCGGACTCGTGAATCCGCAGCGCGATCGATGGCCGCCGGCTGTCGAGCCGACAGCCAGGCCTGCCCCCCTCAGCCCGCCGCCGGCGTCTCGATCTCGTAGAGCTTCCGCGCGTTCTCCCAGAGCACGCGGTGGCGCATGTCCTCGGAGAGCGAGCCCAGGCTCTTCTCGATCGTGTCCGAGACCTCCTTGCCGTAGATCGAGGTCGGATGCGGGAAGTCGGTCTCGAACATGATGTTGTCGCGGCCGACGAACTCGAGCATCGCGTCGTCCGGAATCCGCTCGAACCAGCAGCAGGCGTAGACCTGGCGCTTGAAGTACTCGCTCGGGAGCATCGTGAGGTCGCTCCGCGCGTTCTTGACGGCCATCGCCTCGTACTGGTAGTCGGCCGACTGGAGCAGGAAGGGCAGCCAGCCGATGCCGCTCTCGACCGAGATGAAGCGCAGCTTGGGATAGCGGACCAGGATGCCGCTGAAGAGCAGGTCGAGCACGTGGGCGCCGTTCTGCATGAAGAGCTTGGCGCCCGCCCGCGCGGAGGTCGCCGCATAGCCTTCGACCTCGACGCGGTCGTCGGAGAACTCGTCGCCGAAGTCGCCCGAGCCGATGTGGAAGCTGACGGGCAGGCCGTGGTCCTGCGCGGCGGCCCAGATCGGATCCCAGTGCTTGTGGGCGAGCAGGGGCAGGCCGAAGCTCTGCGGCTCGCCGGTGAAGAGCACGCCGCGATGGCCGTTCTTCGCCGAGCGCTCGATCTCCTTGACCGCGGCCGACACGTCCCAGAAGGGCAGCGTCATGACGGGAACCAGGCGGCGACGATCGGTCGACGACCAGTCGATCAGGAAGTCGTTGTAGGCGCGGACGCAGGCGAGCTTCGCTTCGGGGTCGTCGAGACGCCCGAAGACCTGATTGCCGAAGCCGCCGACGTTCGGGTAGAGGACCATCGCCCAGATGCCGAGCTCGTCCATGTAGCGGAGCCGGGCGTGGGCGTCGTAGGAGCCCGGGATCATCTCCTCGTAGGTCGGCGGATAGGAGGGATAGGGCTCCTTCCAGCCCGCGATCGCGGTCACGCCGACCGAGTTGATCCACTGGTCTCCGATGTACCAGCACTGCGCCTTCTTCTCGGGATCCCACTCGACGCGCGGCACGCGCATCTTCATCGAGGCCGGGACGCGACTCGTCCAGAGGTCGGCGGGCTCGGTCACGTGGGTATCGGAGTCGATGATCGTGTAGCGGGGCTGCTGCTGGGCCATGGGGCTGCTCCTCGTCGCGACGCTCGCGAGGTCAGGCGGATGAGCGGTGGGGTCCGCCGCCGGCCCGAACTGGCCGGCGGCCTTGCGATCCGTCATTTTCTATCAAACATTTGATCAAAAATCAGTCCCATCGTCTATATAAATGGAGCGGCAGGCATCGAGCGGCACGATCCAGGGGTCGGCTCGGCGCCAGGCAGCCCGGAGTCGGGGGTCGGCGCGGGCGAGCGGGCGTTCAGCGCGCCGGGAACACGCCCTCGCCGAGGATCTTCCACCAGCCGGCGAGCAGCTCGGAGACGCGATGGGCGCCGGGGTCGAACCAGTAGGCCGTGCCCTTGACGACGTCCATCAGGGTTCGGAAGAGGAAGCGCGCGTCGATGTCGTTGCGGATGCGGCCCGACGCGATGCCGGCGCGGATCACGGTGACGTAGATGCGTTCGATCTCGTCGACGGCGTCGTGGAGGTAGCGGTAGTGGTCGTCGCGGAAGCTGCGGTCGAGCTCGGCCTGGAGGATCGTATTCTCGTTGGGATGCTCGATCATCGCGACGAGACTCGTCTCGACCAGCCACTCGAGCTTCGAGCGCGCGTCGCCCTCGCGCGCGGCGGAGCGCCGGTAGCGCTCGAGGAGCGTGTCGACGTAGGGACGCATCAGCGCGTCGAGGATGCCTTCCTTGGTCGAGAAGTAGTAGTAGAGGCTGCCCGCATGGACACCGACCTCTTCGGCGATCCGACGGACGGTCGTCTCGCGGACGCCGCGCGAGGCGAAGAGCCGTCCCGACGCCGCGAGGATCTCCGCGCGCCTTCGCTCGCGAATCGGAGAATCGGCGGCGACGACCATCGGGCCATGCTAGCGAACGAGAGCGAGTGAACGAGACGACGGCGGCCCGGTCCGCCGGCGAGGAGGAACGTCATGACCTGGAATCCCGGAGCCGATCGCGCGCGGGACGTGGCCATCGCGGCCGAGATGAGCCGGCCCGAGCAGGTGCTCGAGGCGATCCTCGACCCGAAACGCCGCGGCACGCTCTATCCCTTCCTCCACCGCCTGCGGACCCTCGCCCCGCGCTTCCGCACGGACATGATCTCGGGCAAGCCCGCCTGGGTCCTGACCCGCTATGCGGACATCCGCGAGGCGCTGAAGCATCCCGACGTCCGCAGCGACGCGCGCGGCGTCGACGTCTTCGACGTCGGCCCGGCCGGCCGCCACTTCGTCGAGATGCAGCGCAATACGCTCCTCTTCCTGCCGCCCGAGAAGCACGACCGCGTCCGCGGGCTGATCTCCAAGGCCTTCACGCCGCGCTCGGTCGAGCAGCGCGACGGGCGCATCCGCGAGGTCGTGAACGAGCTGCTCGACCGCGTCGAGTCGAAGGGGCGCATGAACCTGGTCGACGATTTCGCGTTCCTGCTGCCCGTGATCGTGATCTGCGAGATGCTGGGCGTGCCGACGGAGGACCTGCCGCGGTTCTACGACTGGGCCCATCAATCGACGCGTCGCGGCGAGATCGGGCAGATCACGGATCAGGTCGTCCGCGAGGGCGAGGAGGCGACGCTCGGCTACGCGAACTACTTCCGCGAGCTGATCGAGGATCATCGCCGCCGGCCGCGCCGGGACCTGATGAGCGCGTTGATCGACGCCCGCGACGAGTCGGGCAGGGGGCTCGGCGACGAGGAGCTGGTCGGCAGCTGCTACATCCTGCTCCAGGCGGGCCACGGGACGACCCAGGACCTCCTCGGCATGGGCATGCTCGCCCTGTTCGAGAACCCCGATCAGCTCGCGTTCCTGCGCGCGAACCTCGCCGCGATCCCGACCGCCGTCGAAGAGCTCCTGCGCTACGACACCTCGGTCCAGATCAGCCAGCGCGTCGCCGACGTGCCGCTCGTGATCGGCGGCGACCGCATCCCGGCCGGCGAGGTCTGCATCGTCTTCAACGGCGCGGCCAATCGCGATCCGGCCGAGTTCGACGAGCCGGATCGGCTCGACGTGCGTCGCGATCCCAACGCGCATCTCGCCTTCGGCCTCGGCCGCCACACCTGTCTCGGCCAGTCCCAGGCGCGTCGCGAGCTGCAGGAGGCGTTCGACATCCTGCTCGCGCGCTTCCCGAACCTTCGGCTCGACGAGGCGAATCCGCCGGCCTATCGCGGCAGCCTCTTCCTGCGCGGACTCGCGACGCTGCCCGTACTCTTCTGAGCGCCGTCCCGACGCGGCGCCGCGTCGGGACGGCGATTCGCGCCCGCAGGCGCGTCAGGCGCGCTCGGCGGCCGGGACGAGCACGCAGTGGGTGCCGGCGTAGATCGACGCCATGCATTTGTTGCAGTGGACGCAGAGCGACTCGTCGGCCTCGCCGCGGGCCATCGCGTTCACGAGGTCGGGATCGCGCAGCAGGGCCCGGCCCATCGCGACGAACTCGAAGCCGTCCGCCATGGCCCGCTCGATCGTGTCACGGCGATTGATGCCGCCGAGCAGGACGAGCGGCATGTGGAGCGCCGCGCGAAACTGACGCGCGTGGCGGCGGAAGTACGCCTCCTCGAAGGGATAGCTGCGGAAGAAGAAGCGGCCGAAGAGCTTGAGTCCGAGCGCGACGGCCCGGGGCATCGACCGCGCCATGTCCTCGATCGGCGCGTCGCCGCGAAAGAGGTACATCGGGTTCTGGAACGAGCTGCCGCCCGTCAGCTCGAGCGCATCGAGGCAGCCGTCGGCCTCGAGCATCCGTCCGATCTCGACGCTCTCGTCGAGCCAGAGACCGCCCGGAACGCCGTCGTCCATGTTGAGCTTGGCGAGCACCGCCATCCCGGCGCCGGCCTCCTCACGCACCGCCTTCACGATCGAACGGGCGAACCGGGCGCGATGCTCGAGCGAGCCGCCCCATTCGTCGCGGCGGCGATTGAGGCGCGGCGAGAAGAATTCGCTCGGCAGGTAGCCATGTCCGAGGTGGATCTCGACCGCGTCGAAGCCCGCCTCGCGCAGGCGTCGCGCCCCCGCACCGAAGTCGCCCACGATGCGCCGGATGTCCTCGGGCGTGGCGGCCTTCGTCCGCTTCATCGCGAGCGGGCTGAAGAGCGCGGAGGGCGCGGTCGCCGGCAGACCCGCGGCCGCCGCGACGGCGCCGGCATGGCCCATCTGAGCCGAGACGGCGCCCCCCTCGGCATGGACGGCATCGGCGAGTCTTCGCAGCCCCGGGATCACCGCGTCGCGCAGCACGAGCTCGTTCGGCGTGCCCATCCCCTCCGGTGAGACGGCGCAGAAGGCGACGGTCGTGAGCCCCACGCCGCCCTGCGCCATGCGACGATGGAAGGCGATCAGGCGGTCGGAGACGGTCTGGTCGCCGGTCATGCCCTCGAAGGTCGCCGCCTTGACGATGCGGTTGCGGAGCTGGATCGGGCCGAGCCGGGCGGGCGAGAACGGATCGGGCGGGGACGTCGTCGTCATGCGTGGAGGTTGGCGAGGTCGTCTCGCGCGCGCCAGACTGGGCGGACGTCGTCGGGTCCGACGTGCGATGCGGCGGCGAGCGATGGCGGCGGGAGCCAGAGCGAGGCGCGGAGCACGCGGCGTACAGGCCGAGAGCACGCGGGGCGCACGCGGAGACATGCGGAGGGGAGTCGGACATGTGTGACGAGAGGGTCTTCGCGGATCACGACGCGTTCCTGCGGCGGACGGGCGAGCTCACGCGGCGCGAGTTCGGCGTGCTCTCGGCGGGCATCGGGCTCGCGGTCCTCCTGCCCGAGGCGGCGGAGGCGGCCGGGGGAAAGGTGGACGTGGTCGACCAGGAGGTCGTGATCCCGACACCGGACGGCCAGGCCGATTGCTACTTCGTCCACCCCGCGAAGGGCCGCTCTCCGGGCGTGATCCTCTGGCCCGACGCGTTCGGCCTGCGACCGACGATGCGCCAGATGGGCAAGCGGCTGGCGACCTCGGGCTACGCGGTGCTGGTCGTCAATCCCTACTACCGCAAGGCGAAGGCCCCGTTCCTGCCGGAGGGCGCCTCCTTCGCGGACCCCGAGACGCGCGACAAGATCATGGCCATGATGTCGACGCTCTCGGCCGAGACCCACATGGCGGACGCGAAGACCTTCGTCGACTGGCTCGACGCCCAGGCGTCGGTCGATCGCGACCGCAAGATCGGAACCCAGGGCTACTGCATGGGCGGACCGATCACGTTCCGCACGGCGGCGGCCCGCCCCGACCGCATCGGCGCCGTCGCCTCGTTCCACGGCGGTGGCCTGGTCACGGACGCGCCCGACAGCCCGCACGAGCTGATCCCGAAGACGAAGGCGGACTTCCTGGTCGCGATCGCCTCCAACGACGACGAGCAGGAGCCGGAGGCGAAGACGGTCCTGCGCGACGCGTTCGAGCGGAACGGCATCGACGCGGAGGTCGAGGTCTACGACGCGCTCCACGGCTGGTGTCCGCCGGACATGCCGGTCTACGACGAGGCGAAGGCGGAGCGGGCCTGGAGCCGGTTGCTCGCGCTCTACGGCGGGGCGCTCCAGAAGAAGAAGGGCTAGGTCGGCACGGAGCGGGACCGGACGGAGTCGGCGCGGGAGGCGCGGCGCGATGGGCGAGCGGGACGACGAGCTGCAGGTGGCCTTCCTCGAGGATCGCGTCGCGCGGCTCGAGCGGATGCTCGCCGATGCGCTCGACCGCGAGTCGATCCGCGAGCTCGCGGCGCGCTACTGCCATGCGGTCGCGGCGGGGGGCGGCGTCCCCCTCGTCGACCTCTTCACCGACGACGGCTGCATGGCCAGCGACGCGATCCCGACGCTCGGCCGACCCGCCAGCGAGACGCGGGGGCGCGACGCCCTGACCCGCGTCTACGGCGAGTTCACGACCCGCCTCGTGCTCCGCCCCTTCATCCACAACCACGTCGTCGACCTCGACGGCGATGCCGCCTCGGGGGCCTGCTCCGTCGAGATCCGCGCGGTCGAGGACGGCGTCGCGTACGACATCGCCGGTCACTACCGGGACCGCTACCGGCGCGAGGGCGGCATCTGGAAGTTCGAACGCCGGCATTTCGTCGTCGATTACTGGGTTCGCGCGCCGCGTTGATCCCCACGCCCCGCATCCGAGGAGTCCGATCTTGAAGATCCGCAACGTCTCCCACATCGCCGTCGGCGTCCGGGACATGGACCGCTCGCTCGCCTTCTACCGCGACGTACTCGGGCTGCACGTCTCGCTCGACGCGATCGAGGAGCTGCCCTCGATCGCCGGCGCGCCGCCGATCCGGCGACGCGGCGTCTATCTGCGCTGGCGGGAAGGGCGGGACGAGAGCTTCATCGTGCTCGATCAGCAGCTCTCCCAGGCGCCCTTCGGCGAGCCGCCGAAGACCTTCCAGGTCGGCACCCACCACTGGGGCCTCTGGGTCGACGACGTCGACGCGATGGTCGAGCGAGCCGAGGCCGCAGGCGTGCCCGTCGTCGTGCGACCCGCGAACGGCGATACGCTCGCGTACGGCGAGCCCGCAGGCGGCGTCGTACGCACGGCCTTCCTGCGCGATCCCGACGGCAACATCGTCCAGCTCGACCAGCGCGCCTGAGCCCGGTTCGGGCGCCGCGCGCGGCGCTTGCGGCCGGCCGGCCGATTTCGTTCCATCCGGAGACCGCGTGGCGGGGCCGCTCCTCGAGTCGAGCGGGTCGGTGCGCGCCTTCCGGGCGGGAGCGGGTGGACGGAGACGTGACCGTCCATCGCCTTGCATCGCATCCCGACGCGGACCAGGTCCATCGCGGCTCGAGTCCATCGCAAACCAAGAGATCGCAATCCAAGACAGAGGAGGAGTCCCCCATGCCCGTCTACTTCATCGCGCAGGTCGAGATCCACGATCAGGCCGGCTACGACGCCTATCAACAGGCGGCTGCGAAGGCGCCGTTCGAGGGCGTGAAGGTCCTCGCCATGGACGCGAAGCCCGAAATCGTCGAGGGCAGCTGGGCGGGTCCGAAGACCGTGATCCTCGAGTTCGAGAGCGAGGAGAGGTTCCGCAAGTGGTACGACTCGCCCGGATATCAGGAGGCGGCGAAGATCCGCTGGAAGGCGACGAAGTCGAACGTCGCGCTGGTCCACGGGCTCGGCTGAGATGGCCGTGCTCGCGACGAGCGTGCTCGGACGCACGGGCTACGCCGCGACCCGGTTGGGCTTCGGGGCGATGGAGATCGGCGGCATCGCCGGTCCGTTGCCCGAAGCCCGGCTCGAGCGGCTGCTCCACGGCGTGCTCGACGCGGGCATCAACCTCATCGACACGGCGCCCGACTATCAGGCCTCCGAGGAGGTGATCGGGCGCGTGCTCGCGGGGCGGCGCGACGAGTACTTCCTCGCCAGCAAATGCGGCTGCCTCGTCGGCCGCACGCCGACGCTGCGCGGCGGCCGGCTCGAGCACGACTTCAGCCCGGAGAACGTCCGGGCGGGCGTCGAGCAGAGCCTGCGCCGGCTGCGGACGGATCGCCTGGACCTGGTCCAGGTCCATTCGAGTCCCAGCCGCGCGGTGCTCGAGGAGAACGGGACGATCGAGGCGATGCAGGCGCTTCGGCGCGAGGGGAAGGTCCGCTTCCTCGGCATGTCGAGCGTCCTCCCCGATCTGCGGGACCACCTCGCGATGGGCGTGTTCGACGTGTTCCAGATCCCGTACTCGGCGCTCCAGCCCGAGCACGAGGCGATGATCCACGACGCGGCGCGCGCGGGCGCCGGGACGATCGTGCGCGGCGGCGTCGCGCGCGGCGCGCCCGACGTCGATCCGGAGCGGTCCGGCATGCAGGCCTTCTGGCAGGACTTCGTGCGCCTGCGACGCGACCTCTGGACGCGGGCCTCGCTGGACGAGCTCGCCGACGGAATGGGGCGGACGGAGTTCCTGCTGCGCTTCGTGCTCGCCCATCCGGATCTGCACACGACGATCGTCGGGACGTCGAGCCCCGATCACCTCGCGGCGAACGTCGCCGCGGCGGGTCGCGGACCGCTGCCCGAGGACGTCGTGCGCGAGGCGAAGCGCCGGATCGCCGCGGCGGCGGCCTAGCCTCTGGAACAGGACGGCGGCGGTCGGGACGGGGCGCGGACGCGCGCATCGCCGATCTGGCCGGGGGAGAGACGGTCTTGATTCTCGACATCTTCAACGAGCTGCAGAGCACCCTCGACGCCACGCGTCTCGACGCGCGCCAGCTGCTCGACGACACCCTCGCGCAGGCCCGACTCGCCGATGCGCTCGGCTACGGCTGCTGGTGGTCGGTCGAGCACCACACCTCGCCCGAGTTCAGCATGAGCTCTGCGCCCGATCTCTGGCTCGCCGTGCTCTCGCAGCACACGAAGCGCATCCGCCTCGGGACCTCCGGCATCCTCTCGCCCTTCGAGATCAACCATCCGATCCGGGTCGCCGAGCGCGCGGCCTGGATCGACGTGCTCTCGGGCGGGCGGCTCGAGCTCGGCCTCGCGCGCTCGGGCGGCGCGGAGTGGGAGACCTTCGGCGTCGATCCGGAGACGACGACGGCCTCCCTCGAGGAGGCGCTGCGGATGATCCCGCGCATCTGGGCGCCGGGCGAGTTCGAGTGGAAGAGCGACCTGACGCGGATTCCGTCGCGGGAGTTCGTGCCCAAGCCGCTGCAGCAGCCGCATCCGCCGCTCTGGCAGACGGTCAGCACGCCGGTCTCGTCGGAGAAGGCGGGGCGGCTCGGCGTCGGTCTGCTCGCGGCGGCGCCGCTCGCGACGCTCGAGTACATCCGCGCGCAGCTCGAGGCCTACGATCGCGGGCTCGCCGCGTGCGACAACCCCGCCGGTCGCGCGATCAACGCGCAACGGGCCGTCTTCGTCTTCGTCCACTGCGCCGAGACGCGGCGCGCCGTGATCGACGCACGCGCGGCCGAGGCGGCGCTCTGGTTCATGAATGCGGCGCCCTTCACGTTCCGGGTCCAGCGCGACAACTGGTTCAGCATCGTGCGTGGCCACGCCAGTCAGAGCGCCGCCGGAAGCCCGGCGCTCGAGGGGCCGGAGGCCCCGCCGACGCCCGAGGAGCTCGCCGATCCGAACCCCGTGATCCGGCTGCTGCACCGTCAGCGCGCCGGACAGGCGCTCGACCCGGAGGAGACGCTCGCCGCGGTCGAGGCGATTCCGACGGCGGTGATCGGTGACGTCGAGACGTGTCGCCGCAAGCTGCGCGCGATCGAGGCGCTCGGTGTCGATCGCCTGCTCTGCCTGATGCAGTTCGGACCGCTCGCGCCCGCACGCATCGAGGCGAGCATCCGGACGCTCGGCGAATCGATCCTGCCGGATCTCGCGCGCGCGGGGGGCTGAGTCGACCGCGGCGCAGGCGACCGGTCGGGATGATTTCGCGCGTCGGTTGCCGGCGATTTGCCGCCGCGTCGTCCGGCCGCCGCGGGCTTCGCCGCGGGGGCTTCGAGGAAGGCGGCCCGGTCGATGCCGCTCGCTGAGGCGTTCGGCGAAGGGGCGGACCTCCCTCATGAAGCGACAATTCCGTTTCCCATGCGGCAATGTCGACGCGAGCGGGTGAATCCGGTCCGGGGGTCGCGTATGGTTGTGCTCCCGATCACGGTATTCCCATCCCATCATGCTGCGCGGATCCGCTCGTCTCCTCCCCACCGGTCGCATCCGTCGGACGATCTTCATCGTCCTGGCGCTGGTCGTCGTCGGCACGTGCGCGTTCGGCGCGATGCTCTGGTCCGCGGTCTGGTCGGGGTTGCCGGACGTCGCCGGGCTCGACCGCTACCGCCCGCCGCTGCCGAGCGTGGTGGTCGATCGCCGCGGCGAGCGGATCGGCCGCTTCGTCGAGGAGCGGCGTGAGCTGATCGCGTTGGAGGACGTTCCCCCGCACGTGGTCGACGCGATCCTCGCGGCGGAGGACGACGCGTTCTACCGCCATTCCGGGATCGACGTGGTCGGCATGCTGCGCGCCGCGGTCGCGAACCTCCGCGCGGGGCGCATCGAGCAGGGCGCGAGCACGATCACGCAGCAGGTCGCGAAGAACATCTTCCTCGATCCCGAGCGGACCTACATGCGCAAGCTGCGCGACGTGGCCCTCGCGCTCGAGATCGAGGCGAAGCTCGACAAGGACGAGATCCTCGAGATCTATCTGAACCAGATCTACTTCGGAAGCGGCGCCTACGGCATCGCCGAAGCGGCGCGGACCTACTTCGGCAAGCCCGTCACCTCGCTCTCGGTCTCGGAGGCGGCGCTCATCGCGGGTCTGCCGCCGGCGCCCTCGCGGCGCTCGCCCCATCGAAACCCGCGCGCGGCGGAGGAGAACCGCCGCAAGGTCGTGGCGCGCATGCGCGAGACCGGACGACTCTCGCGCATTGCCGCCGAGGCGGCCCTCGCCGAGGAGCCCGAGGTGGTCGACCTCGTCGCCAGCGCGACGTTCGGCGATGCGCCCCACTTCGTCGAGGAGGTCCGCCAGCAGGTCTTCGAGGCGCTCGGCTCGGAGCTCGTCCTGCGGGGCGGCCTGCGCATCGAGACGACGCTCGACCTCCGTCTGCAGCGCGAGGCCGTCGCCGCGGTTCGCGCGGGTCTCGAGGCGATGCGCAAGGATCCCGTTCGGGACGGGCAGGGCCGGTCGGCCGAGGGCGCGCTCGTCGCCCTCGACGTCGGGTCGGGGGACGTCCTCGCGATGGTCGGCGGGTACGACTTCGCGGCCAGCCGCTTCAATCGCGCGGTGCAGGCGCGCCGGCAGCCGGGGTCGGCCTTCAAGCCCTTCGCCTACGGCGCCGCGCTCGAGGCCGGCTTCCCGCCCAACGCGACGCTCTACGACTATCAGGTCGAGTTCCGCGATCGCAGGACGGGCAAGTGGTGGCGGCCCAGGAACCACAACGGCCAGTTCCGCGGCCCCGTCAGCCTGAGCGAATCGTTCGCCCGCTCGCTCAACAACCCGACCATCCGGCTCGTCGAGGAGGTCGGGGTCGATCGCGTGATCGACTTCGCACGGCGCGCCGGGATCCGTTCGAAGCTCTCGCGCGATCTCGGGCTGGGCCTGGGAACGAACGAGGTGACGCTGCTCGAGCTGACGGCCGCCTACGGCAGTTTCGCCCGTGGCGGACGAGCGGCGGATCCGCGCGTCGTGCGCCGCGTCGTCGATGTCGACGGCAACGTCCTGCTCGAAGACCTGACCGCGGACGACCTGCCGCCCCGCAAGACGAAGAAGCGGATCAGCTCGGTCGATGCCTATCTGACGACCTGGCTGATGAAGGAGGCGGTTCGCGCCTGGTACGGCACGGCGCATCGGGCCGCGCGCCTCGGGCCGGGGGTCGCCGGCAAGACCGGCTCGACCAACGAGAATCGCGACGCATGGTTCATGGGCTTCACGCCCGACATCGTGACCGGCGTCTGGGTCGGCCACGACGACCGCACGCCCATGGCGCGCCATCGCACCGGCTCCGGCGCGGCGCTCCCCATCTGGATGGCCTTCATGGAGAAGGCGCTCGACGGCGAGCGACCGCGGGACTTCAACGTTCCGGACGGGCTGCGCTTCGCGGGCGTCAGCTCGGAGACCGGGGAATGGGTCCGCAGCCGGGTGGCCTATCCGGGCTGGGTCCCGGTGGCCGCGGATCGCAAGGTCCGGGAAGCCCGCTTCGTGCCGTCGCCCTGGCCGGAGGAGACGGAGGAGGGGGCGGCAGCGGTTGCCGCAGCCGATGCGGCGGGCGCCGCCGGTCCCGGCGGCGCGAGCGGCGAGGGGGCCCTCGAGCCCGTCACGGCCGAAGCGGGCGAGCGGGCGTCGCCGCCGCCCGTCGGAGCCGGACCGTCGGGCGGCGGCCCGGGCGCGGGGGCGCGCGTCGCGCCCGTCGGCCACGTCGGAGGCGACGCGGGATCTGGCGCCGCGTCGGATGGCCGGTCGGTCCGGGCGCCCGCGCCGAGCTGGTGAGCCGGGATCGCCGGGACGAAGGGGCAGGGCGCGCCGCGCGAGGGCTCGGGCGACGACGCTCCGCTCCCGTCGTCCCGGCCACCCTCGGCCGCTTCGCCGCCTATCGCTTCGCCGTCCCTCCGTTCGCGGTCGGACCCTTCGCCGCATGGGAGAGCGCCGTCAGCGCGAGCGGCGACTTCGGCCGATTGAGACCCCCGTCGACGTCGAGGATCGCGCCCGTGATGTAGGAGGCCGCTTCCGAGCAGAGGAAGGTCGCCGCGGCGGCGACGTCCTTCGGCAGCCCGAGTCGGCCGGCCGGCGTCCAGCGCAGGAGCTCCGCCTCCATCTCGGGCCGGGCGCGGAAGAGTCCCTCCTCGAGCATCGGCGTTCGCATCGAGCCGCTGCGGATCGCGTTGACCCGGATCTGCGGCGCGAACTCGAACGCGAGCATGTTGGTGATCTGCTCGAGCGCCGCCTTGGCGGCGCCGTAGGCGATGCCGCCGTAGTCGGCGAGGATCGCCATGCCCGACGAGATGTTGACGATCGCGCCGCCACCGGTCTTCAGCATGCGGGGGATCGCGCGCCGTGCGAGATGGAGCGGTCCGATCGCGTTGATGCGGAACAGGTCGACGATCTCGTCGTCGCTCGCCTCGAGCGTCGAATGCGCACCGCCCGCGCCGGCGTTGTTGGCGACGAGGTCGATCCGGCCGAAGGCCTCGACGGTCCGCTCGACGAGGGCGTCGAGGTCGGGGGCGACGCGCGCGTCGCAGCGCACGGCGAGCGCGCGCCCCCCCGCGCTCCGGATCGACTCCGCCACGGCCTCGATCTCGTCGGCGGAGCGCGCGGCGCAGACCACCGCCGCCCCGAGCGCCGCCCAGTTGCGGGCGATCTCGCTTCCGATGCCGCGCCCCGCCCCCGTCACGATCGCGACCTTGTCCGAGAAATCGATCTGCATCACGCATGCCCTCCGCGACTCCGGACCGCCGGAGCGACGGCCCCTTGTTTAGCATCGATTCGCTCGCGCCGATCGCCACGCGTCCCGCTCCGACCGCCCTGATGCCGGTCGATGGTTCCCGCCCCGCGCGCGTGATAGAGTGACGCACTCCAGTGGAGGAAAGCATCATGTTAGGGACCGACCGCCCCGCCGCCTCGATCCTCGCACGGACCGCGCATGCCTTCGCGCTCGCCCTTCCTCCCGTCCTCGCGCTCGCCCTTCCGCTCGCCCTTCTTCCCGCCCCCGCCCGGGCGGACGAGACCTGCCAATCGCCGTATCTCCCGAAGCTCGTCGGCCAGGAGGATTTCATCTACGTCTGGACCGTCGGCATCGAAGGTCTCGGCGATGGCTCCGACAAGCTCGTCACGGTCGCCGTCCATCCGGACAGACCCGACTACGGCAAGGTCGTCCATCGCGTCTCCGTCGGCAGTCGCAACGAGGCCCACCACGCGGGCTTCACCGACGATCGCCGCTTTCTCTGGGCCGGCGGTCTCGATACGAGCCGGATCTTCGTCTTCGACGTCGGCAGCGATCCGGCGCATCCCAGACTGGTCCGGACGATCGAGGATTTTCCGGAGAAGACCGGCTGGATGGGACCCCATACCTTCTATCCGATCCCGGGTCGCATGCTGATCACGGGCCTCTCGAACGCGGAGGATCGCGGCGGTCGGACGGGCTTCGCCGAGTACACGAACGACGGCCGCCTCGTCCGGACCGTGCCGATGCCCGAGGATGCGAGCTACGGCTACGACATGCGGATCAATCCGCAGCTGAACCGGATGCTCTCCTCCTCCTTCGCGGGCCATCGCAACTACATGCGCAAGCTCTCCGAGCTGATGGGCGACGCGGAGGCCATGAAGGCGTTCGGCAACACGATGGTCGTCTGGGACTTCCACGCCCGACGCCCCTTGCAGGTCCTCGAGGTTCCCGGTGCGCCGCTCGAGATCCGTTGGGCCCTCGCGCCCGACGCCGAGTACGCCTTCACGACGACCGCGCTGACGTCGAAGATCTGGGGCGTGTTCCGACAGCCCGACGGCCGCTTCGAGGCCGTCGAGGTCGGCACGATCGGCGACCCCGCGAAGATCCCGCTGCCCGTCGACATCAGTCTCTCGCGCGACGACAAGACACTCTTCGTCGACTCGTTCATGGACGGCATGGTGCGCGTCTACGACGTCTCGGATCCGCGCGCCGCCCGCCTGGTCTACGAGAAGAAGATCGGGGGCCAGGTCAACATGGTCAGCCAGAGCTGGGACGGCAAGCGTGTCTACTTCACGAGCTCCCTGCTCGCGAACTGGGACGGGACCGGGGATCCGGGCGACGAGCAGTTCCTCAAGGGCTTTACCTGGGACGGCAAGGCGCTGACGCCGACCTTCGCCATCGACTTCCGCGCCGAGAAGCTCGGCCGGCCGCACCACATGCACTTCGGGCAGCTCGGCTTCTGGGGCACGCCCGTCGGCGCGGGCGCCGCCGCGAATTGAGACGGCGTGCGGGCAGGAGGGCAGCCGCGATGGAAGTCGACGGCCATGTCGACGCGCATTCCCACGACGCTCTTCGAGCCCGAGCCCGAGCCCGAGCCCGAGCCCGAGCGGCGCGCGGGCGACGACGCGGCGTGCGCACGATGGGGGCGCTCGGTCGGGCAGCCTGTGCCGCTGCGATCGGCGCTCTCGTGCTGGTCGCCGTCGAGGCGGGCTCGGCGGATCGAGCCGGCGCCGGCGAAGGCGGGCATGCCGCCCACGGTGTCCCGCGCCCGTCGTCGGCCGCGGCGGGCCATGCGGCGTCGGCGCCCGCGCCGGACGGCGCCCGCGCCGCGCGCTTCGAAGTACCCGAGCCCGGCAGCTACGCGCTGCCGCCGATCGATCGCATCGAGCCGCATTCCCTGCTCGGGATCTCGGGTCGACCCGAGGCGCTGCTCGCGCTCGGGCCCGGCGAGGTCGCGCTCGTCTCCTTCGTCTACCTCCAGTGCAACGAGGCCTGCCCGCTCTCGACCGCCTTGCTCCATCAGCTCGATCGGACGCTCGCCGAGGATCCGCAGCTCGCGGGGCGCGTCGAGCTCGTCACCGTCAGCTTCGACCCCGCACGGGACACGCCCGAGGCGCTCGCCGAGCTCCGCGCCCGACTCGCGCCGCGGGGGCGGTGGCGCTTCCTGACCGCGCGGGACGAGGCCGCGCTGCGGCCCGTGCTCGCCGACTTCGGTCAGGACGCCGTCTGGGTTCCCGGCGAGCGCAATGCCCCGGACGCCCTGCGCCACGTCCTGAAGGTCTTCCTCGTCGACGCCGACCACACGATCCGGCAGATCTACTCGACGGGCTTCCTCGACGAACGGCTCGTGCTGGCGGATCTGCGCACGCTGAGCCTCCCGTCGGCCGCCGGCCCGCGCCCGCAACCCGGCCCGCCCGCCGGGCCTTGAGATTCGCGTTCGACCTCGCGAGCATGAAGGCCGTCGCGTTCGCCCGTCGGGCCGCGAGGGCGGACTCCCCTTCTTCGAGACGCACGGCACACCCGCCCGCACCGCGCGTCGATCCGAGCGAGGCATCGAATGAGCGAAGCGTCCGACCTCTTCTACGACCCCTATCTCGCTGCGCATCAGGCGAACGCCCATGCGATCTACCGGCGCCTGCGCGACGAGGCGCCCGTGTACCACAATCCCGCGCGCGGCATCTGGGCGATCTCCCGCTTCGAGGACGTCTGGAACGCCACGCTCTCGCTCGAGACGCTGACGACGGAAGGCATCGAGGAGACGCAGACGCTGCTCCCGATGCTGAACTTCATGGATCCGCCGCGCCACGACCGGCTGCGCAAGCTGGTCTCGAGCGCCTTCACCCATCGGCGCGTCAACGAGATGGAGGGGCGCGTGCGCGCCCTCGCGCGCGAGCTGCTCGACGCCTTCCACGACCAGGACACCGTCGAGCTCGTCTCGGCCTTCGCGGAGCCGCTGCCCGGTCGGATCATCGCCGAGATGATCGGCGTCCCGCCCGAGCGCCGGGAGCTCTTCCTCTCCCATACGCGGAAGATGCTCTCGACCGATCCGACGAAGACGATCACCGAGGCGATCGAGGAGCCCTCGAAGCGGATCTACGAGGAGTTCGCGCGGCTGCTCGACGAGCGGCGCGCGAAGCCGGCGGCCGACCTGATGAGCGCGCTCATCGCCGCCGAGATCGACGGGGAGAAGCTCGCCGACGAGGAGATCCTCGGCTTCTGCTATCAGCTGATCGTCGCCGGAAACGACACGACGACGGCCCTGATCGGCAACGCCGCCGTGCTCTTCGCGGAGCATCCGGAGCAGCGCCGGCTGCTCGTGCGCGAGCCCGAGCGGATACCGGGCGCGATCGAGGAGGTGCTCCGCTACGAGCCGCCGGCCCAGGCGCTGCCGCGCCGGACGCGCAAGCCGCTCTCGCTCCACGGTCGCACGATCCCCGTCGATCAGCGCGTGCTGCTCGTCTGGGCCGCGGCGAACCTCGACGAGCGCGAGTTCGAGGAGCCCGAGCGCTTCGACGTGACGCGCCGCGGAACTCGCCATCTCGCCTTCGGCCATGGGGTCCACTTCTGCCTCGGCGCATCGCTCGCGCGCATGGAGGCGCGGATCGCCTTCGAGGAGCTGCTCGCGCGCCATCCGGACTACGCGCTCGCCCGCCCGCCGGGCTGGATCCACTCGCGCTGGGCGCGCGCCCACGGCGAGATCCACCTCACGCTCGGCCCGCCCGCGCGCGCGGAGGGCGCGCGGTGATGCGACGGGTCGCGCGGCTCGCCGCGGGCTCGCTGGTCGCGATGGCATGCGCCTGGGGCTCGGGGCCGGCGGCCTCGGCCGCGGAAGGGGGAGCGGGGGCGGCGGAGCGGCGCGTCGAGCGCGAGGAGGGGACGATGGCGGGGGCGATGGAGGCGGCCTACGAGCGGTTCGTCGAGGCAGTGCGCGAGGCGGGCGAGGTCGTGAAGCGCCATCCGTTCTACCGCGAGCCGAAGAACCGGGCGAGCGGGCTCGCCTTCGTCGCCGGCATGCTGATCGCGACGCTCGAGGAGGATCTCGTCCAGGACCCCGACTTTCCGCTCTTCCGGATCCTCGATTTCCGCATTCGCGAGGGCGGCGACAACCCGGACCAGCGGTATGCGTTCGCCCGGGTTCGCGGCGACGCGACCTACCGCATCTGGGGACGGCGCGGGGGCGAGCGGCGCATCGAGCTCCAGGTCTACGCGGGCGAGCCGTGGCGACCGGGCGGCGGGCGCTCGATCTCGACCCTGACCCACGAGCAGATCCGCTTCGCCGCCGACGGCCGCTTCGAGATCCTGCTCTCGCCCGAGCGTCCGGCCGGATCCGCCGCGAGCGGGTCGGGCGGACCGGACTGGATGGCGAACGGATCCGACGCGACCGAGCTGATCGTGCGCCAGGTCTACAGCGACTGGCGCAACGAGTCGCCCGGCGAGATCCACATCGATCGCGTCGGATGGGAGGGGCGCGCGAAGCCCGTGCGGACGCCGGAGGAGATGGCGGCGCGCTTCGACAAGGCGGCCGCGGATCTGGTCCGGACCGTCTCGACCTGGCCCGACTTCGTGATGCGCCGCTACGTGGAGGGCATGCCGCCCAACACGCTCTCGCGCCCGGCCGATCCGGCCGCGGTCGGCGGCGTCGCCGGCCGCTTCATGAGCAATGGCCACTTCGCGCTCGCGCCGGACGAGGCGCTCGTCGTCACGCTCTTCCCGATCGACGCGCGGTACCAGGGCATCCAGCTGACCGATCCCTGGTTCTCCTCGCTCGAATACGCCAACCGCCAGACGAGTCTGACCGCCGACCAGGCCGTGGCGAGCGCCGACGGCGCCTATCGCTTCGTCGTTTCGGAGCGGGATCCGGGCGTTCCCAACTGGATCGATACCACCGGCTTGCCGCAGGGCACGATCCTGATCCGCTTCGACGGCAGCCGCCTCGAGCGCTTTCCGGCGGAGAAGGTGCCGCAGGCGGTGAAGGTCCCGTTCGCGGCCGTCCGCGATCATCTGCCGCCGGATACGCCGACGGTCTCGGAAGCGGAGCGGGCCGCCGTCCTCGCCGAGCGGCTCCGCCATGTCCAGATCCGCTTCGGCAAGTAGGTCGGCGGGAAGTCCATGGTCGCGTTCGATCCCTACGACGACGCCTTCCTCGACGATCCCCACGCGACCTACGCACGGCTGCGCGAGGAGAGCCCGGTCTGCTTCGTGCCGTCGTTCCATGCGACCTTCCTGTCGCGTTTCGACGACGTCTGGGCGGCAACCCAGAGCCGCAAGCTCTCGGTCGCCGGCGGGATCACGCCCTCGCAGCTCCTGCTCGGCGCGCCCGCCAATCCGAAGATGCCGAGCCAGATGGATCCGCCGCGTCATACCGCGATGCGCAGCGTCCTCTCGCCCCACTTCCGCCCCGGCGCCGTCGCGCGGCTCGAAGCGGAGATCCGGGCCCTCGCCGAGCGCTGCCTCGATGCGGCGCTGCCGACCGGACGGATCGACGTCGCGGCCGAGCTCGGCGCGCCCATCTCGGCCCACCTCGCCTGTCGCGTCGTCGGCTTTCCGCTCGAGCGTGCGCGCGACGTCTCGCAGCGGGTCAACGCCTTCTTCCACCGCCGCGCCGGTCATCGCGGCGAGACCGAGAAGGCCGCCGAGGCGGCCGGGGCCCTCTACGCCTGGGTCGGCGAGTTCGTCGGCGTGCTGAGGCGTGATCCGTCGCGGGCGACCGGCGTCTGCGCGGATCTGCTCGCCGCGCGCATCGAGGGCCGGGCCCTCGACGACGAGGACCTCGTCCACGCGATCGTGAACCTCCTGATCGCCGCGTCGGACACCTTTCCGAAGGCGCTCGCCGGTACGCTCGACCGGCTCGCCCGCGAGCCCGAGCAGCTTCGCGCCGTCGCCGCCGATCCCGAGCTGATCCCCGGTGCCTTCCTCGAAGCCGTCCGGATCGACACCCCGACGCAGTTCCAGGGGCGGACCGTGCTCGAGCCGATCGCCTTCGGCGAGCGGACGCTCGAGCCCGGCGAGAAGGTCTGCTTCCTCTTTCCCGCTGCGAACCGCGACCCGCGCGAGTTTCCCGAGCCCGAGCGCTACGACGTCCGTCGCCGACCGCCGCGCACGCTCGCGTTCGGCAACGGGATCCATCTCTGCCTCGGTCGCCCCCTCGCGCTGCTCGAGGCGCGCGTCGCGCTCGAGACCTTCTTCGCGCGGATCGCCGCCTACGCGCCGATCCGCGACGAGGCGCGCTTCGCGCGGACCGAGTACGTCCGGGGCTGGCTCGCCTATCCGGTCGAGCTCGAGAGGAGGCGATGATGAAGGCATCGATCGAACGGGCGCTCGTCACGGGCGAGGCCGCCCTGCGCGTCTGCGACGCCGCGCTCTCGAAGGCGCGCGCCGACGGCCATGCGGTCGTCGTCGCGGTCTTCGACGCGAGCGGCATCCTCGTCGCGTTCGTCGCGGAGCAGGGCGCACCGCGCATCTCCCATGCCGTGGCGCGCGACAAGGCGTTCACGGCGGCGATGACCGGGATGTCCTCCGAGGCCTGGAAGCAGGTGATGGAGACGATGCCGGCGAACGAGCGCGAGATCGTCCTCCGGGCCGAGGGCTACGTCGGGACGGAGGGCGGGCTCCCGATCGTCGAGGACGGCCGCGTCATCGGCGGGGTCGGGGTATCCGGCGCGACGACCGGTGCGCTCGATGCACGCTACGCCCAGGACGGGCTCGACGCGATCGCCTGATCACGACGCGCGGGCCGCGCGCCTGGCCTCGGAGGCGTCACGCCGCGGTTCAGACCTCGCGCGAGGACGGTGGTCTGGCGCTCAGGCCTCGAACGGTCGTTGTGCGGCTAGTCGGCCTTCGCCCCGCCATCGACCGCGGGCGCGGCGAAGACGGCGTGGACCCCGCCATCGACCGGCAGCGTCACGCCGTTGACGAAGCTCGCCTCGTCGGAGGCGAGGAAGACGGCGGCATGGGCGATGTCCTCGGGCGTGCCGAGGCGGCCGACGGGGACCTGCGCCTCGAAGCGCGCGAGGCCGTTGCGCACCGTCGCGAGCCAGCGGAGGAATTGCGGCGTCGCCATCGGCCCGGGCGAGATCGCGTTCGCGCGGATGCCCTGCCGGCCGTAATCCGCCGCGATGCTGCGCGCGAGCGAGATGACGCCGGCCTTGGCCATGCCGTAGACCGCCAGATGGCGCACGGCGCGCAGCCCCGCGCCCGAGGTCGTCATCAGGATGCAGCCCTTGCGCCGGGGCAGCATGACGCGCAGCGCCGCCTGCGTGCAGTAGAAGACCGAGTCCTGGTTGAGCGCGACGAGCCGCCGGTACTCGGCCAGCGAGACCGACTCCGTCGGCTCGGGGATCGCGCCGCCCGCGTTGGCCCAGAGGACGTCGAGCCGGCCGAAGTCCCGACGCGCGCGGTCGACGAGCGCGTCGACGGACTCGGGCCGGGTCACGTCGGCGGGGTGGTCGACGGCGCGTCCGCCGGCCGCGCTGATCTCGGCGGCGACCCGCTTCGCGGCCTCGGCGTCGACGTCGTTGACGACGACGGTCGCGCCCTGCGCGGCGAAGAGGCGGGCACCGGCGGCGCCGATGCCGCTGCCGGCGCCGGTGATGACGGCGATCTGGTCGGCGAGGCGATTTCCCATGCGCCCATCCTAACACGCGCGCCCCCGCTCGGCGGCGCGCAGGCGCGGACGAGCGACGCGGCGCCCGGATGATCGGAGCGATGCCTTGTGCCAGACTCGCCCCGCAACCCAGCGGAGGAAGAAGCGGTGGTGAAGCTCGGAACGAACCTTCCGGAACATCTGATCGGAACCGATCAGGGCGCGCTCGTCGAGTTCCTCTCGGGACTCGAAGACCTCGGCTACGGCTACGTCACGGTCGGCGACCACGTCCTCGGTGCGGATACGAGCGTGCGCCCCGACTGGAAGCCCTTCCATGGCCACCCGCCGCTCTACGACCACCACATGGTCTGGCACGAGCCGCTCGTCCTCTTCGGCTACCTCGCCGCGCTGACGCGCACGCTCGAGCTCTGCACGGGCATCCTGATCAGCCCGCAGCGCCAGACGGCGCTGCTCGCGAAGCAGGCGGCGGAGGCGGCGGTGCTCTCGGGGGGGCGCATCCGGCTCGTGATCGCCGCGGGCTGGAACGACGTCGAGTACGAGGCGTTGAACGTCGACTTCAAGAAGCGCGGCAAGATCATGGAGGAGCAGTTCGTCTTGATGCGCGAGCTCTGGAGCAAGGAGCTCGTGACGTTCCACGGCCATCACCATACGGTGACCGCTGCCGGCATCAATCCGCTGCCGCCCGGCCGGCGCATCCCGCTCTACGTCGGCGGCCAGTCGAAGGTCGTGCTCAAGCGGACGGGTCGGCTCGGCGACGGCTGGTTCCCCTACTACCCCTGGTTCAGCGAGTCGCAGGTCCGCGCCGATCGCGCCGTCATCGACGAGGCGGCGAAGGCGGCCGGGCGCAAGCCCTCGGACGTCGGGACGGAGGGCGCGATCTACTTCGCCGATCCGCGCTTCCCGATGCCGAAGGACGGGCGCCAGCCGCCGCACGCGCTGGAGGAGTGCGTCGCGTACGCGCAGTGGTGGAAGGACTTCGGTGCCGACCGCTTCTGGGTCACGGCGCCCTGGGCCGACATCGGTCCGGAGGAGACCGGCGTGCGGGAGGAGGGCAAGACGTGGACCGGGGTCGAGCGGCGGTTGCGCGAGCTCGAGCGCTTCAAGAACGCCGTCGGAAAGGACTTCTGATCGTGGCCTCGACCGCGACGCGGCGGGCGCGTCAGGCACCGCGCCAGGAGAGGGCCTCGCGTCGCGCGACGATGCGCCAGCCGTCGGGGGTGCGGCGCAGCCGATCCTCGTAGAAGAGGCCGGTCGTCGTCAGCGTCGGGCGGCCTTCGACGAGCATGGTCACGTAGCAGACGACCGGGACGCGCGTCGAGGCCGCATCGCCGTCGAGCGCGAGGCGCGGGCCGCCGGCGATGCGCTGCGCGTGAATCATCGTCGGGCGCAGCGCAGCGAGCCAGTCGCGGTAGTCGGGGTAGCGCTTCGGCGGGACGCCGAAGTCCGAGAGATCGATCTCGGCGTCGGGGGCGAATGTCGTATCGTACGCCGCGAAGTCCCAGGCTTCGGCGGCCGCGAGCTGGCGGTCGTAGAGATCGGCGATCGCGAAGCGGTCGTTGATTTCGGCGAGCGTGTAGAGGCGGTCCATGTGCTCCTCTCGGTCGGTGTCGAGTCAGCGCGCGTCGGGTCGGCGGATGCCGGGCCAGCGCATGTCCGGTCGGGCGGATCGGCGGAGCACGGCCCATGTCCCATAGCACGACCGATGCCCTGCCGGAGGCGATCGCCCGCTGGATCGAGTCGGAGACCGGCGGTCGCGTCGTCGCGGCGCGACGGGCCGGGGCCGGGGCCAGCCGGCGCGCGTGGGCGGTCGACGTGGCGGCGGGGGGCGCGTCGCCGCTCGCGCTCTTCTGCCTGGTCGACGCCGAGGGGAGCGAAGGGGGCTCGATGCGGGACGCGGCCGTGCTGCGCGCGCTCGCCCCGACGCCGGTTCCCGTGCCGCGCGTGTTCGGGGCGTGCGCGACGCGCTCGGCGGTGCTCCTCGAGCGGGTGGCGGGACGCAGCGACTTTCCCGCCGTCGATCGGGAGGCGGAGCGCGAGCCGACGGCGCGGGATCTGATGCGGCTCGCGGCGGCGCTCCATCGCCTCGACCCGACGGCGCTCGCGATCGAGCATCTCGGTCGGGCCGACGCCGATGCGGAGCCGGCCCGTACGCAGCAGGTCGAGCTCGCCGCCCTGCTCGAGCGGCTCGGCCCCGATGCGCTTGCCGTCCAGCGCTTCGCCGCCGCATGGCTCGCGCGAAGACCCCCCGCCGCTCGCAGCACGAGCCTGGTGCACAGCGACCTGGGGCCGGGCAACTTCCTCTACGCCGGCGGCCGGGTCAACGCGATCCTCGACTGGGAGGTCGCGCATTGGGGCGATCCGATGGAGGACCTCGCGGCGATCGCGGTGCGCGACATGGCGACGCCGATCGGGCCGCTCGCGCGACGCTTCGCCGAGTACGCCGAGGCGGGGGGCGCGCCGATCGATCTCGCGGCGGTCGGCTGGTATCGGGTCTTCATCCTCGCGCGCAACACGGCGCTGATCGCCTTGCGGCTGCGAGGCGGCGTCGAGCCCGGCGCGCGCGTCGCGCTCGAGCGCTTCCAGCTGCTGCTGCTGCGTGCCCTCGCGCTCTGCCTCTGCGACGTCGTCGGCGCCGAGCGCCCCGAGCCCGCTGGTCGGGCCGACACCGGGGGCGGCGAGTCGGGCGTCGGCGCGCAGGCGAGCGGGGCGGTCCCTGCGGACGGCGCGCAGGCGAGCGGGACGGTCGCGGCGGACGACGTCGCGCGGGCACGCGCGCTCGCGGCCGACTACCACGCCCGAGCGCGGGCGGCAGGCGAGGACTTCGCGCCCTTTCTCGATCGACTCCCGCAGAGGCTCGTCATCCCATGATTCCCATCGAAGGCGTCGATCCGCGACTCGGGGTCTCGCCGGCCGACGACGACTTCCACCGGCCGACCTCCGCCGATCCGAGCTGGATCGAGACCGTCTGGTTCCCGTTCTGGATTCCGGAGGCGGGCATCAGCGTCTACGCGCGGATCTGGTTCCGACCGAACGCGGGCGAGCAGGGCGGGGCGGTCCACGCCTGGCACGGGACGAGCGAGATCCTCGCCTACGACGGGTGGACGGAGCCGTTCACGGGCTTCGGGGACCTGCGCGACCTCTCGCTCGCGCGCGGCTTTCGCCTGGTCTGCGAATCGCCGCTCTCGCGTTATCGCATCACGCATCGCAGCGCGTCGATCGAACTCGACGTCGCGTTCGAGGCGCGCACGACGCCGAACCCGGTCGCGCCCGAGGAGTCGCCCGGCATGTTCGCCGGCCATCTCGAGCAGCCGGGACGCGTCCGCGGCCGGATCCGCCTCGGCGAGCGGAGCTGGGCCATCGATTGCGGCAGCATTCGCGATCGCTCCTGGGGACCGCGCACGATGCGCTCCGATCTGCGCCTCGGCAACGCCCACGGCACCTCGCGCACGGGCGACGCGTTCTTCGCCTACGTGAATCCCGACGCGGCCGGCATCGAGCGCATCACGAGCGGGTATTTCCTGCAGGCGGGACGCGCGGCCCGCATCGTCGCGGGCGAGCGACGGACGCATTGGGAGGGGGCCCACCCCCGGACGATCGAGCTCGAGCTGCGCGACGCGCTCGACCGCACGGCGCGCTACCGCGGCGACGTCGCGAATCGCCAGGCGATCGACGCCGGCCAGGAGATCTACGCGGTGCTGAATCTCGTCCGCTGGACGCGCGCGGGCGCAGGCATGGCCGCCTCCGCCGCGGGTTTCGAGCGGGCTGCCCCGCCCGCCGCCGCTGCGGGGTCCGCCGCGGGCGATCCGCTCTGGGGAGAGAATCACGACATCTGGTCGCGCTCGGCCTGGCTCGCGACCGGCCGCGCGCCGCTCCCGAAGCGCGGCTGAAGACGACCCGGGTCGAGGGGCCGGGTCGACCCGGCGCCCTGCGCGGGCCGGCTCAATCGACCGGGGCGGGGCGCGGGTACATCGATTCGAGCAGCGCGTCCCAGCCGCGATCGCCGAGGTCGTGTCGCTGCGCGATCATCGCTTCCGCCATCGCGCCGACGACGACGCGGGTGGGCGGGGTCTTCGTGGTCGCCGCCTCGAGGCAGGCCGCGGCGACGTCGTCGGGCGTCGAGATGCCTTCGACCCGGCCGTCGAAGCTGCGCTCGAGGGCCTCGCGCAGCCCGCGCGTGAAGGCGGCGTAGGGGCCGTCGGTGTCTCCGGCGAGCCGCTCGAGCGAGGTCCGGCCGTAGTCGCTCGCGACGAGGCCGGGCTCGACGACGACGACCTCGATGCCGAAGCGGGCGACCTCGAAGCGCAGCACGTCGCAGACCGCCTCGAGCGCGAACTTCGATGCGTGGTAGGCGGCACCGCCCGGGAAGGTGATCCGCCCGCCCATGCTCGAGATCATGACGACGCGGCCCCGGCGGCGCGCGCGCATCGCGGGCAGGACGCGCTGCGTGACGGCGATCGTTCCGATCAGGTTGGTCTCGAGCTGCGCGCGGAAGTCGTCGAGCGAGAGCGACTCGAAGGCGCCCTGCTGTCCGTAGCCCGCATTGTTGACGACCACGTCGAGCGCCCCGAACTCGCGTTCGATCTCCGAGACGACGGCGTCGATCGAGTCGCGATCGGTCACGTCGAGCGCACGGGCGCGACAGCCCGCCGCGACCAGGGGGGCGAGGATCTGGGGCCGGCGGGCGGTGGCGAAGACGAGGAAGCCCGCGCGCGCGAAGGCCGACGCGGTCGCGGCGCCGATGCCGGAGGAGCAGCCGGTCACGAGGGCGGTACGGGGGGACATCGGCCGATCCTATCAGTCGTCGGCTGCGTGTCGAGCACCGGATCGACTCGAGGACGGCCGAGGCGACGGGGCGTCGCCCCGGCGCGCGTCGAGTCGTTGGATGAAACGTTCCGGATCCCCGAAATCCGTGGATGCAGGCGGGGCGTTTCATGGCATAGTGGGTCGCCAGCCGGGACGCGCGGTGGGACGCGGCGTTCGAGCCAGGCGAGGAGGGGACGATGAAGCTCGTTCGGACGACGTGCGCGGCGATGGTCGTTGCTATGTCGGCGCTCGGTGCCAGCGCCGGGGGCGGGTCGGAGGGACCGGGAGAACGTCCCGAGCGGGTCTTCCTCCAGCAGGTGAACCCGCGATCGGCGATCGTCAAATGGCGAGGCGGAGACGCGACCCGCGCCTGCTGGGCGCCGCATCCCCTCTTCCTGCGCTTTCCGCATTGGCCCCTCTGCCGTCGGGCGGTCGAGACCGAAGCGGGCCACATGGAGGCGCGTGTCGGACCCCTCGCGCCGGATCGCGAAGTCTTCTATCTGATCGGCGAGCCGGGCTGGCACGCCGCGATCGACGCCGATCAGCGCTTTCGCACGCCGCCCGTGGCCAATCGGCCGCCGCGCGACGGCAATACCCATATCTGGCTGGTCGGCGATTCGGGGACCGCGACCGAGACCCAGCTCGGACCGCCCCTGGGCGACGGCGTCTCGCTCACCCATCCGGGGGAGGCGCTCGCCGTCAAGGAGGGCTTCCTCGCCTACAACGCGGACAAGGAGCCGGTCGACCTCTTCCTCCTGCTCGGCGACAACGCCTATCTCGAGGGGACGGATGGTCAGTGGCAGCGCGCCTTCTTCGAGATCTATCCCGAGATCACGAAGGGCGCACAGGTCGTTCCGACGATCGGCAACCACGAGATGGGCGGAACGCTCTTCGACCTGGGCCCCTTGCTGGGATTTCCGCCGGGCCGTCTGATCACCTTCCTCGGCGGGACGAGCAGCGCTTCGGATCCGCTCTCCTGGGACGACGGCGATCCGGCCACGGTCGACGCCGGGCCGCCCTATCTCGACATCTTCACGCTCCCCGCGGAGGGGGAGCAGGGCGGTGTGCCCAGCGGGACCGAGCAGTACTACTCGCTCGACTACGCAAACGTCCACGTCGTGAGTCTCGACTCGCAGCTCTCGAACCGCGACGCGTTCCAGCGGCAGGCGATGGCGGACTGGCTGGTCGCCGATCTGTCCGCGAACGAGCGGGATTGGACGGTCGTGATCTTCCACCATCCTCCCTACACGAAGGGCGAGAATCACGACTCGGACGTCGAGGACGCCGAGATCTGGATGCGCGAGACCTTCGCTCCGATCTTCGACGCCTACGGCGTCGACGTCGTCTACAACGGCCACTCCCATTCGTACGAGCGATCGTTCTACCTGACGGGGCATACGGGACTCTCGACGACCTTCGACCTCGCGACCCACGCGGAGCTGAACGCGTCCGGCGAGGGCGCCTCGGGGCAGGGCAGCGAAGCGTATCGACAGGTGAGCGTCGGCAGCGGTGCCGACGACAAGGTCGTCTACACCGTCGCGGGAAGCTCCGGCAAGGCCGACGAGCTCAACCCCTGCGTCCCGCCACGGACGCTGGGGTGCACGCAGCCCGATTGGCTCGAGCACCCCGCCCATTTCGTGAGCTTCCCGACGAAGGGCTCCGTCGTGCTCGACGCCAGCCGGCGAAGTCTCACGTCCCGGTTCGTCGACGAGCAGGGCAACGTGCTCGATTCGTTCACGATCAAACGGTGACGGGACACGCGCGGAGAGGCGATCGCGGGGCGGGCGCGAGGGGCCGAGGCCTCTTGCGCCCGCATCCGGGCGGCCGGCGAGCATGGATCGGTCGGGGGGTCGCGGTCATCGTGTTGGCGTGGGCGGCAGCGCCGACCGTCCTCGCGCATCCGAGCGCGCTCGAGCGCGTCGCCCGACTCGACTCGCTGATCCGATCGCGTCCCGAAGAGCCCCGGCTCTATGTCCAACGCGCCCAGGCCCATGCCGAGGACGGCCACTTCGACGAAGCGCTGTCCGACCTCCATCGCGCGGCGGCGCTCGGCGAGCCGGTGGAGGTCGCCTACGATCTCGGCGTCGTGCACCACCGGATGGGGCGGCTCGAGGAGGCGAGATCCGACTTCGACCGTTGGCTCGCTCGACACCCGACCCACGCGCCAGCCCTCCTCCAGCGAGCGCAGACGCTGCGTGAGCTCGGGGATCGGGCCGCGGCGCTGGCCGACTACGAGGCGTACTTCGAGCGCCATCCGAAGCCCAACCCAGGCGACTATCTCGCCGCTGCGCGGATGCTCGCGACCCCGGACGGGTCGGATCCGGCCGGAGCGATCACGGTCCTCGATGCCGGCATGCAGCGTCTCGGGATCGTGCCGACGCTCCAGCAGGAGGCGATCGCGCTCGAGCGGGCGCGCGGCCGCGTCGCGGCGGCACTCGACCGGCTCGAGACCCTGCGTCCGAGTCTCGGTGCGAGCCCGGATTGGAAGGTCGTGCGCGGCGAGCTGCTGCTCGAGGCCGGACGGCGGGAGGAGGGGCGGAAGCAGCTCGAGGTCGCCCGCGCGCAGCTGTCGAGCCTGCGCGTGACGCAGGCGCGTGTCGCGCTGGGTACGCGGATCGAGGCCCTGCTCGAGAAGGCGCGGAACGGGCCGCTCGCGTCGGAGGTCGCGCGGACGAGGCCGTGACTCGGCGCGTGTTCCGGGGCGCCTCGAGGGCTTTCCTCCTGCTGTCCTCAGGCGACCCGACCGGCCGCGGGTCGGGAGGCTCGGGTGCGGGCGGCGGTTCGCGACCGGTCTAGCCGCGCCCCGCGCGCCGCGCCTCGGCGACCGCCCGCTCGACGGCGGTGCCCGCGAAGAAGTCGGGGTTCGCGTCGGTGTACAGGCGCGCGACGTTGCCGAAGACGAAGGCCTTGAAGTCGTCCCGGGAGAGCCAGCCGTGCTCGACGTTCTCCCAGGCCTCGACGAGGACCGCCTGCATGTCGGGCACGTCCCAATGCCCGAGGTCCGAGCTGAAGAGCGCGGCGAGGGGGCGACCCTGGGGCACGCGCGTTCGGTCGAAAGCCATGCTCGTCAGGGGATCGTCGGCTTCGCAGCCGAAGGCGAAGCTCGGCACGAAGCGCTCGACGAGCGCCTCGGCGCTCCGGACCTGCATGGCCTCGAAGTCGTCGAAGGGGCCGGCCTGGGCGAACGCGCCGGCGGCGACGCCGATGTCGACCCCGCCGAGCTCGATCAGCCGCTGGCCATGCCGTTCGAGCAGGCGCTCGACCTCGCCGACGTCGATGCGGCTCGGGTCGTACGTGCGGACGGCCTCGATGTTGCGCTTCTCCCAATGCGAGACGAGATCGCCGAGCAGCCCGACGGCCCAGTGGACGCCGCCTTCGAGGAGCGCCACGCGCAGCTTCGGGAAGCGCGTCGTGACGCCACCCAGCACGAGCGACTTCGCGAGGGCTTCGCCGGAGGCGGCGAAGTGGCCGATGTGGTTGTGGACGTAGTTGCTGGGGGAGCGCCGGAAGCCGATGCCCATCGTCGAGGAGTGGGCCGCGACGGCGACGCCGAGCTCGACGCAGCGGCGCCAGAAGGGGTCGTAGTCGTAGGCCGAGTCGAGGCCGTAGGTATCGAACCAGACGCGGTAAGGCTGCCAGCGATCGTCGGGGACCGGGCGCTCGGCGAAGCTCGGGATCAGGACCGTCTTGAGGCCGAGTCCCTGAACGGCATGCTCGAGCGCCTCGATGCCTTCTTCCGGCGTGTGGAGCGGGACGACTGCCGCGGGGGTCAGCCGGTCCGCATACGGGCCGAAGACCTCCGCCGCATAGCGGTTGAGCGCGCGACACGCGCCGCGTCGGTTCTTCTCGTCGCGGACGTGGGGGAAGACGAGGCCGGCGCTGCCGTACATCACCGCGTAGTCGAGGCCGATCGTATCCATGCGCTCGTAGAGGAGCCCGGGGGCCATCGCCGTCGCGATGTCGAGGGCGTTCTCCGCCGGAATCGCCCACCACGGGCCGCGCACCGCCTGGCCCCGGTCGCGCTGCTCCGGTCGCATGCGCTCGACGCCGAGCGTTCCGGTTCCGCAGGCGGCGTCGGCATAGAGCTCGATGACGTCGTGGATGCCTTCCTCGGCGAGGAAGCGCGCGAGCGCCGGCGCGTATTCGACGAAGTGGCCGTCGGCGTCGATCACGGGATGGCCGAGGCCGGCGCGGATCTCCCGTACGCGTGCGATGAGGTCCGATTCCGACATGGCGATTCCTCCCAGGCGTCGAGCGGGTGTCGGCGGGCCGGTCCGACCATTGCTCCGAGCCCGCCGGTCGTTTCGACGATGCCCGTTGCCTCGAACGCGGCAGGCGTTCGATCGCGACGGGAATTCGACTACAACAAGCGCTCGACGTCGTGCTCGATCTTCTCCGGCGCGTCGACGGAGCCGTAGCGCTTGACGACGCGCCCCTCGCGATCGACGAGGAACTTCGTGAAGTTCCACTTGATGGCCTCGGTTCCGAGGATGCCCTTCGACGCGCGCTTGAGATGCTGGTAGAGCGGATGCGTGTTCGGGCCGTTGACCTCGATCTTCGCGAACATCGGGAACGTCACGTCGTAGGTCGTGCTGCAGAACTGCCGGATCGCGGACTCGTCGCCCGGCTCTTGATGGCCGAACTGGTCGCAGGGGAAGCCGAGGATCTCGAAGCCGCGATCGTGCAGCTTGCGGTACATCGCCTCGAGCCCCTCGTACTGCGGCGTGAACCCGCACTTGCTCGCGACGTTGACGATCAGCAGCGCCTTGCCGCGATAGGCTTCGAGCGATCGCTCGCTGCCGTCGATGGCCCGGGCTTCGAAGTCGAAGACGTTCATTCCGCCCTCCGCGCAGTGCAGCTCGCAGGCTAGGATGCCGGCCGCGGGCCGGCAACGCCGGCGTCCGGTGCCCGATCTCCGGTGCGACGTCGTGCTGGCGTCCGGGAACCGAAGCGCGAGGCCCGTGGACCGACGACCCGCGACCCGTCGTCCACGTACGGCCCGTACGGACAGGAGGCGCATGCGATGAAGCTCTCGATCGGATGTCCGCCCGGGCCCCGGGCGCGGGCCCTCGCGCGGCGGGCAGAGGCCCTCGGCTACGACCGGATCTGGCTCTTCGACTCGGCAGCGCTCTACGAGGACGTCTGGATCCACCTGGCCCGGATCGCCGAGGCGACGGAGCGGATCGGCCTCGGGACCGCGGTGCTCGTGCCGAACCTGCGCCACGTCATGACGACGGCTTCGGCGATCGCGACGATCGACCGACTGGCGCCCGGGCGGCTCGCCTGCGCGCTGGGCACCGGGTTCACGGCGCGGGCCGTCCTCGGTCGCAAGGCGCTCGGCTGGCAGACCACGCAGACCTACGTCGAGCAGCTGCGCGGGCTGCTCGCAGGACGCGTCGTCGAGATCGACGGACGACCGTGTCAGATGATCCACCGTCCCGAGCTCGCGAAGGCGCGGCCGATCGAGGTGCCGCTGCTGCTCTCGGCGTTCGGGCCGAAGGGGCTCGCGATCGCGCGCGAGATCGCCGACGGCTGGATGGGATTCTCGTCGCCGCCGGAGCGGTTCGATTGGGCGGTGCAGACGGTGACGGGCACGGTGCTCGATCCCGGCGAGTCGCCGCAGTCGGCGCGGGTCATAGAAGCCTTCGGGCCCTGGCAGGTCGGGCTGTACCACGCGACCTGGGAGTGGAGCCCCGAGGCCGTCGGCGGTCTGCCGGGGGGGCCGGCCTGGCTCGACGCGATCGAAGCAGAGCGCCCCGAGCGCGAGCGCCATCTCGCCGTCCATGCCGGTCACGTGACCCATCTCTCGCGCGCGGACCGACTCGCGCTCGCCACGTTCGGGGGTAACGTCCCGTGGAACGGCTGGGTCGGCGAGGCGGAGTCGATCCGGGCGCGCGCCGTCGAGGCGGGGGCGGCCGGGGCGACGGAGCTCCTGTACGTCCCGTCCGGCGACGACCCCGAGCGCGAGGCGGAGGCCTTCATCGCGGCCGTCGCGCCGGTCGCGCGTTGAGCGAGCGGGTCGAAGGGGCGCGTCGAGCGACCCGTCGGGACGGGAAGGCGGACGGATGGACGAGATCCTCAACTACGTGAAGCTGACCGATTCGGTCGGGACCGCCGGGCAGCCGACGGCGGAGCAGATCGGCACGATCGCTGCGTCGGGTTACTCCGTCGTCGTCAACCTCGCCGTCCCCGACTCGCATAACGCCGTCGAGAACGAGGGGAGCCTCGTCGCCGCGAACGGCATGACCTACGTCAACATCCCCGTCCGCTGGGAGGCGCCGACGCTCGGCGATCTCCAGCGCTTCATCCGGGTGATGCGCGCGCTCGACGGCGAGCAGGTCCTCGTCCACTGCGCGATGAACCTGCGGGCCTCCGCCTTCATGTACCACTACCTGACTGCGGAGAAGGGCCTTCCGCCCGATCGCGCCCGCTCGCCCATCCTCGACCGCTGGGAGCCGAAGATGGACGCCGTCTGGAAGCGCTTCCTCGCGCTGCCCGTCGAGGTCGTGCGCGACGGGCGTTGACCGCGCGCTTCGAGCCGACTCGCGACATTCGTGCACGGTCGTCGTAGGGAAGACCGCCCGTTCAGTCGGTCGTCGCTGGGCCGGATCCGTTTCCGATCGGAACCGGATCCGATCGCATGGCAGCGGTTCCGTCCCGCACGACCGAGCCGCCTCAAGTAGGCCTTCGGCCTGCACGATAGATGCGCGGTGATGACGCATGACATCCGGTCCAGACGAACACGTGCGGAGCGCGGAGGCGCGGGGCTGCTCGGGCTCCTGCTGATCGCTGCCGGGGTGGCCTGCACGCCGCCCGACGCGACGGTCCCGAGCGAGCTGATCGGCCGATGGGTGACCGACGCGCCCCGCTATGCGGGGCGGACCTTCGAGCTCCGCGCGGACGCGATCGTCTTCGGGACCGGTCCCTACTCCACGGAATTCCATGCGCTCGTCGCGATCGAGCCCCTCGAGCCGAGCGAAGGCTGGACGCCCTATCGCCTCTCGATCCGCGAGAGCGACGCGGCGGTCGGTGAGATCGAAGTCGCGCATCGCCAGGGCGCGACGCCCGAGCTGCGCTTCCGCCACCGCAACGAGATCTGGCGTCCGGAGGGCGCGGTTCCGGATCTCGTGCCGGTTCGCGCGACGGACGCCGGCAAGCGCTGGGCGGACGCCTGGATGAAGAGGGAGTGAACGCGATGACCGAGCAGGACGCCGTCCGCAACCGACGCACGATCCGGACCTTCCGCCACCACCTCTGGCTGACGGCCGGCGGCGCGACGCTCTGCTTCTCCGTCGTATTGGGCTTCTCGATCTTCCTGCCCATCGCCACGCAGCTGGGTCGAACCGATCCCGCCAGCCCCGAGGCGCTCGGCCTGGCGCAGCATTTCCTCTTCCTCCACTCGGCGCTCTGGCCGCTCGTGCTGCTCTCGCTGGTCGCCTCGATCGTGACGGCGAACGTCCTGTTCGGACGCATGCGCGAGCCGCTCGTCCGCCATGTCCGGACCTTCGCCGCGATCGCGCAGGGTGTCGTTCCGGCCCAGCTCACGATCCGCGCGGCCGACTATCTGACCGAGGAGACCGATGCGCTCAACTCGATGATCGCGTCGCTTCGCCGCCAGCAGGCGATTCGGGGCGAGGCGGTCGCCCGGCTCGAGGAGGCGGTCGCGGATCTGGCTTCGCGGGGCGGCCCCGAGAGCGTGCTCTCCGAGCTTCAGGACATCGCGAAGCGGCTCTCGGTCGGCCATTCGGGAACGGGAAAAGGGCGCGATGACGCGAGCCATTGAACGCCCTGAAGCGCGCGGTCGGCGCGCCTATACCCTGGTCGAGCTCTCGATCGCCCTCGCGATCATCGGGATCCTCGCCTCCGTCTCGGGGAGCCAGTACATGGCCTACCTCGATCGAGCGCGCACGGCGCGCGCGATCGCCGAGCTGCGCGCGATCGCGAAGTCGCTCGAGCCGCAGGCGGACGAGGAGGCGGTCTATCCGAGCGCGCTGGCCGATCTCGGCCTCGAGGTCCTCGATCCCTGGGGCAATCCGTACCGGTACCTCTTGATCCAGGGCAACCTGCCTCGTGGTCTGTCGGGGACGCGGCATGGATTGCCGGACGTGGCGGCGCCGGGGGGCGCGGCTGGCGCGGGCGCGAGCGGCAGCTCTGGGGGGGGTGGCACGGGTGGCGCGACGGGGGGAGCGTCCGGCGGTGGCGCGGCGTCGGCCGCCAGCGCGAGCGGCGGCGGTGGCCGGCCGTCCGGCGATCCGAGCATCATGGGGCAGGTCCGCAAGGATCGCTTCCAGGTCCCCATCAACCGCGATTTCGACCTCTACAGCATGGGGCCCGACGGCGATTCGCGCAGCACGCTGAACGCGCCCGCCAGTCGCGACGACATCATCCGCGCCAACGACGGCGCGTTCTACGGCGTCGCCGAGGAATACTGATCGATGGGCGACCGGCGAAGCGCTGCCCAGAGCCGCTTCGGCCTGCGCATGATCGCGGTCTTCGCCCTGTGCGCCGTCGCGCCCATCCTGATCTTCGCGGCCTTCGCCTACGCGCGGACCCGGGATCAGCTCGAGGCGACCGCGGTCGCCGCGCTGCGGCGCGAGACCAAGGACCTCTCGATGCGGCTGATCGGGCGGCTCGCCCTCGCGGTCGACGCCCTCGGGCGCGAGGCCGCTCCGACGGGCGTCGCCGAAGCGGCGGGCGCGACGGCCTTCGATGCGCTCGGCTTCCCGGTCTTCGAGTCCGTCGAGCGCCGCGCGGAGCCCGGCTTCCCGCTGTCCGAAGGGAAGCGACGTCGGCTCGCCCAGGGCAGGGTCGTGCTCGTCGAGGACGCGTCCGACCGGGCCCATCCGCTCAAGCTGATCCGACGCGTCGCCCCGGGCGACCACGTCGTGGGGACGGTCTCCCTCGACGCGATCTTCTCGCCCGATCGCAACCAGGCGGTCCAGCGCTACTGGGTCGAGAGCGCGGCGGGCGAGCTCCTGTTCGCGGCCGACCCCGACGGCGAGACCGAGTCGATCGTCGAGCGTCATGCGAACGAGGCGGAGCGCACCCCGCTCGAGCTCGAGGCCTCGCAGGGCGCCGAGATCGCCATGATCTGGCCCGCCTACCTGCGCGGCTACTTCGACCACGATGCGCTCCGCGTCGGGACCTCGATCCCGCGCCAGATCGTCCTCGCGCCCCTCGCATCCTTCGATCAGGCCTTCCTCGCGGCCCTCGCGCTGGGCCTGCTGGGCAGCATCGCCGTCGGTCTCCAGCAGGTCCGCCGGCGCATCGAGCCTCTCGACGCGCTGCTCCGCTGCGTCCGCGCCGTCGCGGAGGGGGACTACGAGGCCCGCGCGGCGTTCCGCTCGGGCGACGAGTTCGACGAGCTCGGCCGCGCCTTCAACGCGATGACGAGCGAGATCGGCGAGAGCGTCGCGGGCCTGCGCAAGCTGACCCGTGCCGGCAGCGAGATGCTGTACGACCCGACCGCCGCGGGCGTCGCCGCGCACCTCGTCCGACAGGCCGTCGACGTCTCGGGCGCCGACCTCGCGGTCCTCTTCCGCGTCCCCGCCCCGGCGAACGCCCTGGGGCCGCGGACGCGGCCCGCCGCGGCAGCGCGGCGCGCCGGCGATGCCGTCGCGCTCGACGAGCTGGCCGGCCTCGAGCTCGAGGTCGTCAATGCGACGAGCGGAACGCCGCTCGTGCTCGAACGCGATCACCACTTCGGGGAGCACGCGGAGGCCTGGGCGGGCTTCGAACGCGTCCTCGCCGCTCGCGTCGAGTCGCTGATGATCCTCCCGCTGCGAACCGGCTTCGGCCCGATCACGACGCAGCTCGTGCTCGCGACCCGTCGTCCGGCGAGCGAGGCGCCCTTCAGCGGCCGCGCCTACCATGCGTCGCGCATCCTCGCCGACCAGGCGGGCTCCGCCTTCCGCGTCACCGATCTCGTCGGAAACCTGCGCGGCCTCTTCGAGGGCGTGATCCATCTGACGGTCCAGGCGATCGACGAGAAGTCGCCCTATACCGGCGACCACTGCCGTCGCGTCCCGATCCTGACCGAGCAGATCGCCGACGCCGTCGATCGAACCAGCGACGGACCGCTCAAGGACTTCCGCCTCACGCCCGAGGAGCGCTACGAGCTGCGCATCGCCGCGCTGCTCCACGACTGCGGCAAGGTCGCGACGCCCGTCCACGTCATGGACAAGGCGACGAAGCTCGAGACGATCATGGATCGCATCGAGGTCGTGCGGGAGCGGGTCGAGATCCTGCGCCGCGACCTCGAGATCGCTGCGCTGCGGCGCGCCGTCGACTCGCTCGGGGCCGCCGACCGCATCGACGAGTCCGCGCTCTCCGCCGCCATCGCGACGCTCGAGGACGACCTCGCCTTCATCGAGAAGTCGAACGTCGGCGGCGAGTTCATGGATCCGAAGGCCCAGACGCGCATCGACGAGATCGCGGCGCGCTACGCCTGGTCCGATCGGACCGGCGGCGTCCATCCGCTGCTCTCGTCGATCGAGCAGGCGAACCTCAAGATCGCCCGCGGCACGCTCAACCCCGAGGAGCGCTCCGTCATCGAGGGCCACGTCAGCACGACGATCCGCCTGCTCGAGCGGCTCCCGTTCCCGGCCGAGATGGCCCGCGTGCCCTACATCGCCGGCGCCCACCACGAGCACATCGACGGGAGCGGCTACCCGAACGGCCTCGCCCACGACGACCTGAACCTCCAGTCCCGGATCCTCGGCCTCGCGGACGTGTTCGAGGCCCTGACCGCCAAGGACCGCCCGTACAAGCCGGGGCGGACGCTGAGCGAGAGCATCCGGATCCTCGGATTCATGGTGAAGGACGGCCACATCGACGGCGAGCTGCTCGAGATCATGCTGCGCGAGAAGGTCCACCTCCAATACGCCGCCGAGCACCTCGCACCCGAGCAGATCGACGGCGCCTATCGGGAGGAGCTCGAGCGGCTGACCGCGCCCTGGAGCGTCGCGAACGCGTCCTTTGCCGACGAGGGCGAGGGGGCTCGGGCGAGCGATGACCCGCTGAACGGCTAGCGCCTCGTCACCATCGCCATCGCGATCCAGCGCCGGCCGCTCGATTTCTCGCCGGGGGCGTCGTCCGAGTCGGCGCCTCGGGCGTCAGGCCGTCCCGAGCGCCGCGATCCGGCGATCGATCTCCGCATGCAGCTGCTGGATGCGACCCTCCTGCTCGGAGAGGCGGATCCCGTCGCAGCCGGCCGAGCCGAGCCCCTGCTGGACAAGCGGCATGTTCGCGACGTCCTGCTCGAGCACGTCGCCGAGCTCGGGCCTCGCCTGCGTCGTCTGACGGCGCGGCGGCCGCGACCGGCCCGACAGGTCGGCATCGGACTCGACCCCGAAGAAGGGCGTCGGGCGGATCCCGGGCCGCGTCGCCCGCGCGAGGGTCCAGACGTGGAAGACCGAGCGCCCGGGGTCGACCGCGTCCGGCAGGAAACGCATGACCTGCACCGCCTCCGGCAGCGCGTTCATCGCCAGGTTCGGGAAGATCGAGGGGTTCCAGTTGTCGACCAGCTGGTCGTCGCTGAAGCGCGCGTAATCGACGCCGAAAGGATTGTCCGACCGGCGCTTCGCGGCGCGGAGCGCGTCGCGCACATCGAGCGCGCTCCCCTCGAATCGATCGGGATCGACGCCGGCCACGGCCAGGATCTGCTTCAACGCCGGCGTGAGCGCGGAGCGGTCGGCGAGCCGCGGGCTCGGCGTCGAGAGCGGGCTGATGACGCGGCTGTGGCCGCGCGGATAGTAGTCGTACTGATTGTGGATCTCGTCGATCGAATCGATGATCTGCGGATGGGTCGCATGGGTATGGTAGGGCTCGAGGAAGGCCTCGCTCGCGACCTTCCAGTTGCAGGCGACGTCGACGGCGACGTCCTTGACGAGACGGAGCTCGTCGAGCGCATAGGCCGCCATCAGCTCGGGCATCGGCGCCAGGTATTCGAGCAGCGGCGGGGCGTCGGGCGCCAGCGCGACGAAGACGAAGGGTCCCCAGGTCTCGCAGCGGACGGCGTGCAGGTCCGTTCCGCCGGCGAGCGCGCGCGGGTCGAAGAGCGCGCGGTCGGAGACGCGCCGGCTGCGACCGTCGAGGTCGTAGATCCAGTTGTGGAAGGAGCAGACGAAGCTCGCGCCCTGGCCGCAGGGGGCGTCGACGAGCCGACGGCCGCGGTGACGACAGACGTTGAAGAAGGCGCGCAGCCCGTCGTCGCGCCCGCGGACCACGAGGATCGACTCGTGGCCGAGGTCGTAGCGGATGAACTCGCCCGGGCGCGCGACGTCGGCGACGAGGCCGGCGCAGGTCCAGGTCCGCGACCAGATCGCGTCCCACTCGCGCTGCATGAAGGCCTTCGACGTGTAGCGCTCGGGCGCGAGCACGAGGTAGCGCGCCTTCTCCGGGTAGAGCGCCTCGAGCGGCGGGGACTTGCGCTCGGGGGCCGAAGGGGGCGCGTCCGGGCGCACGGCGAAGCGGTCCGGATGGAAGTCGGGATCGATCGGCGAGGGTCGGGCCATGGGTCACGCGCTCCGGCGCGCGCCGCGGCGGAACGGAGCGCGCTTCAGAACGGCGTACGAAGCGTCGTCGTCGCCGCCCGCGCCGAAGCGCTTGCCGGCGAGCAGGGGATGCGAGACGTCCCAGAACGCCGGCCCGTGCCGCGCCCAGTCGCAGACGACCGTCCGACGGGCGAAACGCCAGCCCAGCGCGTCCCGTCGGTAGTGGTCGAGGTAGCGGAGGCCCTGGACGAGCTCGTCGAATCCGCCGTCCGCGCGGCGCAGCCGGTTGTAGGCCGTCAGGTAGACCTCGCCCTCGGCCCGGTCGCCGTCGAGGGCGAGCGTCAGGTTGTGGACGTGATGCGTCGTCGCGTCGACGCCCGCGAGCGCCCGCTCGAGCCATTCGACGAAGCCGGGCGCCGGTCCGCAGTAGAGGCCCCCGTGGTCGTCGACGCCGTCCTCCGTGTAGAGGCTCGCGAGCAGGGCGTAGTCGCGGCGATCGACCGCGCGCGAATAGCATTCGACGAGCTCGCGGATCGCCTCCTTCTCGAGCAGCGTGCGCAGCGCGGACGCGAGCTCGGGCGTCGTCTTGGCTTCGGTCATGCGGGGCCTCCGTCGTCGACTGGCGGCGGACGCCCGTCGCGCCGAGCGCCGTCGCCGCGAACGGAGCCTGCGATTCCCGCGTTGCTGCGCGCATCGGAATGCGCCACCGTCGCGAGGGATGCCGCCGGCCGGGCAGGATAGATCCGCCCGCCCCGGTATGCACCGCGCGCCCTGCCCGGGCGGTCCCCGGGGCGGGCATTCTCCGGCGTACGAAGGCGAGTCGCGATGGTCAAGCTCCTCTCGGTCAAGACGCGGCGCAGCGGGTCGACGCGAGCGGCGTTCCGGCGCCACTACGAGGAGCGACACGTCCCGCTCGGCCTCGGCTTCATCGATCGCTTCCGCTGGCGCAAGTACGTCCGCAATCACGTCCTCGACGTCGCGTCCGGCGAGGTCGACTTCGACTGCCTGACGGAGTTCTGGTTCGCGACCCGCGCGGATCAGGCCTCGACGGCGCGCTTCGCGGCGACGGACGAATTCCGCGTGCTCGACGAGGACGACCGCCGCTTTCTCGACGTGGACCGGCGGCTGGCCTGCGAGCTCGGCGAGGCCGTGCTCGCCGGCGAGCGGCCCCCCTGCGATCCGCCGGGCACGCGCCGCGTCGCGGCGCTCTTCTCGCTGCCCGCCGGACGGCTCGAGGGCGGCGGCGAAGCCTTCGTCGCGGCGGTCGAGCGTGACGCGCGCAGCCTGGCGGCCGAGGCGGTCGCGGCCGGGGGCTGGCTCAGCTTCGACCGAAGGGTGACGAGCGGTCCGCGGCCGGAGGCCTTCGCGGCGATCGTGTCGCTCTGGTCCGCGCCCGGGCGGGAGCCTGCGCCGCTGCGCTGGAAGGGCGAGGCGGAGCCGGCTGCGGTCGTGCTCCTCGACGTGGTCGAGACGCCGCCCGCGCGGCTGTACCGAGCCGCGTAGCGGCGGGCCGTGCCGCGCGGGGTGCGCGGCAGGCGGGCGGGTGGGGCGGGAGACCCGGCGACGGATCGGGAAGAACGGGCGGGGATGGGCCGCCCGCGGAGGAATCGATGGCGGAAGCAAGGGATGGGGAGGCGCTCGCGAAGCGCATCCAGCGACTCGAGGACGTCGAGGCGATCAAGCGGGTCAAGTACAAGTACTTCCGCTGCTTCGATACGGCGAACGTCGACGAGATCGCCGACGTCTTCACGAAGGACGTCGTCCTGACGGTCGTCGGAGGCGTCTACAAATTCGAGCTGCAGGGGCGCGACAACTACCTGGCGATGGTGCGCGACGGGGCGCATGCCGAGATGGTGACCCAGCACAACGGCCACCATCCGGAGATCGACCTCGTCGACGATCGGACGGCGACGGGCCTCTGGTACCTGAACGACTTCGTGCTCGAGTTCCGCCGCAAGCAGCAGATCCAGGGCACGGCGTTCTACCGCGACACCTACGTCAAGGAGGACGATGGCCAGTGGCGGATCGCGCGCTCGGAGTTCGAACGCATCTGGGAGATCTCGGAGGCGATCGAGAAGAAGCCGAACGTGACCTACAGCTACCTCGCGCAGCACGGTCATCGATTGCCGCCGGGCGAGGTCGCGCCCTTCAAGCGCGACGATTGAAGCGGGCGGGAAGCAACGGGGAGGGGAGGGCGACATGGGCGATTCGCAGCTGACGGGCAAGGTCGGTCTCGTGACGGGGGCCGCTTCGGGGATCGGTGCGGCGACCGCGCGGCGGTTGGCATCGCACGGGGCGGCCGTCGCGCTGCTCGACCGCGAGGCGGACGGCCTCGCGCGCGTCGTCGGCGAGATCGAGCGCGCGGGCGGAAAGGCGACGGCGCATCGGATCGATCTCGGCGAGATCGCGACGATTCCGGCCGTCGTCGCCCAGGTCCTCGGCGCCCACGGTCGCATCGACGTCCTCGTCAACGCGGCCGGGATCTCCGGCGACGAGGGCGGGTTCCTGACCCAGTCCGAGGCCAACTGGGACCGGGTCCTCGCGATCGATCTGAAGGCGCCCTTCCGCTTGATCCAGGAGGTCGGGCGCCACATGGTCGAGCGCGGCGGCGGCGGCCGCATCGTCAACGTCACCTCGAGCTCCGCGCATCGCGCGCGCCGCGTGATGGCGCCCTACGGCGCGGCGAAGGCGGGGCTCGCCCAGCTGACGCGCACGGCGGCGGCGGACCTCGGCGCCCACGGCATCAACGTCAACGCCGTCGCCCCGGGCGTCACGATGACGCCCATGACGGCGTCGATCGGCGACGAGGCCGAGTTCACGAAGGTGATCGCCGAGGGGCCGCTCGCGAACCTCCTCGGCCGCGCCTCGCAGCCCGAAGACGTCGCGGACGCGATCGTCTACCTCTGCCTTCCCGGCAGCCGCCAGATCACGGGCCAGACGATCCATACGAGCGCGGGCGCAGTGGTGTGAACACCTGAGGGCCGGCCGCGGGAGGGTCAAGGCGCATCGTCCGGCCTCCGATGCAGAGCGGGCCGGCCGAGGGGACGCCTTCGCCGGCCGCGATGCCCGCGGCGAAGGGCCGGGGCGCGCATGCGGAACGTCGTCCGGCCGCTGGACCCGCCGCGGACCGGGGCTCGGCGTCGACGCGGAGTCTTCGCGACGGCGCCGCGTCCGGACGATGGATCCGACGACGATCGCAGACGTCCGAGGAGCTCGTGCACCCGCTTCTTCGCCGACAGCTCGAGCAGCTCGCGCTCGCGACGGACGTGCCCCCCGCGACGCCCGACGCCTGGTCTCGGCTGCTCGAGCGGATCGATCGCAGCTATGCGGACTCGGACCGGATCCACGGCGAGGCCGTGCGCGAGCAGCAAGCCGCCGTGCTGCGTCTGTCGAAGAGCACGGCGCTGCATGCGGGGGACCTCCCGAGCGCGCTGAGCGAGATCACCGAGACGGCCGCCCGGACCCTCGGCGTGGCACGCGCCGCCGCCTGGCTCTTCGACTTCGACGCCGGCGTCCTGCGCTGCCTCGATCTCTGGAACCGAGGCGACGCGTCCCATTCCTCCGGTAGCGAGATCGAGCTCTCGCAGTACCCCGTCTATTTCCGATCCATCGCGGCGGAAGAGGTGATCGCCAGCGACGACGCGATCCGGGACGAGCGGACGAAGGAGTTCGCGCCGGGCTATCTCCTGCCCCTCGGCATCACGTCGATGATCGACGTGCCGATCCGGCGTCGCGGCAAGATGGTCGGCGTGCTCTGCTGCGAGCACGTCGGACCCAATCGGTCCTGGACGCTCGAGGAGTCCACGTTCTGCACGTCGATCGCCGCGATCGTCTCGCTGGCGCTCGATGCCGAGGAGCGTCGCGCCATGCAGGCGGAGACCGAGCGATCGAATCGGTTCCTCGATTCGATCTTCGAGAACCTGCCCATCATGGTCTTCGTCAAGGACGCGGCGAGCCTGCGCTTCGTCCGCTGGAATCGCTACGGCGAGGAGCTGCTCGGCATCGCGCGCGAGGAGCTCATCGGCAAGAGCGACCTCGACCTCTTTCCCGAAGAAGCGGCGGACCTCTACGTCGCGATGGATCGCGAGGCCATCTCGACCGGCGTGCTCGTCGACGTCCCGGAGGAGACGATCGAGACGCGTCACGGCGGGTCCCGGATCCTCCACACGCGCAAAGTCCCGGTCGTCGGGCCCTCGGGCCGGCCCGAGTACCTGCTCGGCATCTCCGAGGACATCACCGATCGCAAGCGCGCCGAAGAGGAGCTGAGACGCGCGAAGGAGGCGGCCGAGGCGGCGAACGTCGCGAAGTCCCGCTTTCTCGCCAACATGAGCCACGAGATCCGGACGCCGATGAACGGGGTCCTCGGCATGACCGAGCTGCTGGCCGCGACGCCGCTCGACGAGCGGCAGCGCCACTGGGTCGAGACGGTCCGGAGCTCGGCGTCGAGCCTGCTCACGATCATCGACGAGATCCTCGACTTCTCGAAGATGGAAGCCGGCCGGCTGGAGCTCGAGCGGATCGAGTTCTCGATCCGACGGGTCGTCCAGGAGGTCGTCGATCTCTTCGCCGAAGCTGCCAGCCGGCAGGGCATCGACCTCGCGCAAGCCGTGGCGGGCGACGTACCGGAGCGCCTCTGCGGCGACCCGTTCCGCCTGCGGCAGATCCTCGTCAACCTCGTCGGCAACGCGCTGAAGTTCACGGAGCGGGGCAGCGTCTCGATCGCGGTCGCGCTGGTCGAGGCGGTCGAGGGCGAGGCGATGATCACGATCGACGTGCGGGACACGGGGATCGGCGTCGCGCCCGCCGCGCAGGCGGCCATCTTCGACGCCTTTGCCCAGGCCGACGGATCGACGACCCGCCAGTACGGCGGGACCGGGCTCGGGCTCGCCATCGTGAAGCGCCTCGTCGGCTTGATGGGCGGCGACGTCGGTCTGACCAGCGAGGTCGGTGTCGGCTCGGTCTTCTCGTTCGGCGTGCGGATGCCGATCGGAGCCGCTTCGACGGCGAGCGGGAAGGCCGCGCCGTCGGTGGTCCGCACGGGCGCGTCGATGGATCGGGCGACGTCGATGCGACGCATCCTCGTGGCCGAGGACAATCCGGTCAACACGGAGGTCGCGACCGCGATGCTGCGCCTCTTCGGACATGCGGTGGAGAGCGTCGGATGCGGGCGGGCCGCCGTCGAGGCGTCGGAGGGCGGGGCCTTCGACCTGATCCTGATGGATTGCCAGATGCCGGAGATGGACGGGTTCGAGGCCACGCGGGTCATCCGCGCGCGGGAGGCGCGGACCGGCGCCGTCCGGGTTCCGATCGTGGCCCTCACCGCTCACGCGATGAGTGGCGATCGCGAGCAGTGTCTCGCGGCCGGCATGGACGACTATCTGAGCAAGCCCTTCACCCGCTCGGCGCTGGCGGGCGTGCTCGAGCGCTGGCTCGCGCCCCAATCGCGCGGGGACTGACGCCGAAGCGGAGCGACTCAGGCCTCGGCGGGCGCGGGACGCAGGGAAACGTCCAGCAGCGAGAGCCCTCCGAGCACGCCCCGCAGCCGATCGATCTCGACCGGCTTCGGGAGATAGGCATCGGCACCGGCGTCGAGACAGGTCTCGCGGTCTCCGTCCAGGGCATTCGCCGTGACGACCACGATCGGCGTCGTCGCATGGCCGGGCAGCCGGCGCAGCAGCCGGATCGCCTGCAATCCGTCCATCTCGGGCATCCGCCAGTCGAGGAGCACGACCTCGAAGGGGCGCTGCGCGGCGGTCGCGACCGCGTCCGCACCGGTGGCGACGCGGGTGACCCGGAAGCCCAGCCGCTCGAGCTGGCGCGTGAGGATCAGCGCGTTGACGTCGTTGTCCTCGGCGAGCAGGGCTTCGGGGGGCCGCGCCGGAGGCGAAGCGCCCGACGGCGGAATCGCGCGCTCCGCGTCCCGGGGCGCGACCGGAGCCGGCGCGGAGGCGAAGGCTCCCGCCCTGGCGACCGACGTTCGGCACGCGGACGTCGCGCCCGGATCCGCGGCGCCCGCGGCGGGCGCTCCGAACGCATTCCTCTGGCCGCCTCGGCATGCACGCCAGACCGCGAGCAGCAGGCCGCAGGCAGCCAGACCGCTTCCGACCAGCCAGGACGACCCGGATTGCGCGAAGACGATCCCATCCACGACCGTCGGTTTCGGACGCTCCTCCGTCTGGCTGAATCGCGACCGCGCCTCGCGAGGCGGTCGCATCCCTGAGCGGCATGGCCCGTCGAACCCCGGAGCGGCCGCGTTTCAGATTGAAGACTGCGGCGCCGTGTCGCCCGTCGCGTCGCCGACCATCCCGATCCCGCGCGGCGCTCGATGGGCGCCTGGGACGGCGCGAGCGGGCGGCTGCGGATGCGCGGAGTGTTCAGCCACCCCTCGCGCCATCCGATCCATGCCCCGGCAGCTCGACGCCGACGTGGGAAGGGCGCCTGCGGAGGCCGTTTGGCGACGGAAGCGATCATCTGGCTGGGCGCGAGTGGCGTCGTGGGATCCGTCGTGCTGCTCGGGCTCGGACGCATTGCCGGGTCGCGGAGGCTCCAGCTCGCCCTCGTCCTGGGCTTCGTCGCGATCACCGGCGCCAGCCTCTCCCTCGGCGAGCGCGCGGCGAGCGAGCGCCAGGCCCAGCTGCGCGAGATGGTCGAAGGCTTCGCGCCGACCTACGCGAGCGAGCTGAGCCGGGCGGGTCATGCCGGAGTCGGGCTCGCTACGGCGCCCGACGATCCCGTCTATCTGGATCTCGTCGATCGTCAGCGGCGCTGGCTCGCGCTCAACCCCGCCGTCGCCGACATCTACACCTTCCGCCGACTGCCCGATGGCCGGGTCGCGCTGATCGTCGACTCCGAGACGGACTACGACCACGACGGTCGCTTCGAGGGCGAGCGCGAATCCCGCACCCCGATCGGCGAGGTCTACGAGGACGGCGACGCGGAGATGTTGGACGCCCTCGCTGGCCAGGCGCGCTTTCTCGACGAGCCGACCGAGGATCGCTGGGGCGTGTGGGTGAGCGCGTTCGTCCCGATGTTCGACGCGGCCGGTCGGGTCGAGGCGGCCCTCGGCGTCGACTATCGCGCCGCGGACTGGCTCGCGGCCGCATTCGAGGCCCGCACCGCAGTCTACGGGCGTGGCGCGGTGCTCGAGCTGATCCTGGCGGCGGGGCTCCTGGGGCTCGCCCGTTCGCGATCGATCCTGGCCGAGCGCGAGGCGACGGCCGCCGAGCTGCGCGCGGCGCTCGAGGAGGCTCGCGCCGGCCAGCGCGCCAAGGCCGAGTTCCTCGCGAGCATGAGCCACGAGATCCGCACGCCCATGAACGGCGTCCTCGGCATGACCGAGCTCCTGCTCGACACGGACCTCGATCGCGAGCAACGCCAGTTCGCGCTCACGATCTACGACTCGGGTCGCCATCTGCTCCAGGTCATCAACCAGATCCTCGACTACTCGAAGGGCGAGGCCGGTCGACTCGAGCTCGATCTCGCGCCCTGCGATCTGCGCTCCATCCTCGAGGAGACCGTGGCGTTGCTGGCCGAGATGGCGCACCGCAAGGGTCTCGAGCTCGGCTTCCTCGACGACGGTCGCGTCGCCGATCGGCTCCTCGTCGATGCGACGCGCGTCAAGCAGGTCGTCGTCAATCTGGTCGGCAATGCCATCAAATTCACCGACGTCGGCGAGGTCGTGGTCGAGCTCTCCCTCCGATCCCGGGTCGATGCCCCATCCGAGCCCCGAGACGGAATCGACGCGCCGGAGGCGACGCCTGCGTCGCCGTCGTGCGGGACCGGCCCCGTTCAACGCGTTCGGATCGCCGTGCGCGACACGGGCATCGGGATCCCCGATTCCGCGCGGCAGAGGATCTTCGAGGCCTTCACGCAGGTCGACGGAACGACGACGCGACGCTTCGAGGGAACGGGTCTCGGTCTCGCCATCTGCCGCCAGCTCGTCGAGAAGATGGGGGGCTCGATCGAGGTCGACAGCCTCCTGGGACGCGGCTCGACGTTCTCCGTCGAGCTCCCGCTCGCGATCGTCGCGGGGACGTCGGCATCGCGCTCGGAGGAGCGGGCGGGGCTGGCCGGGCGCAGGGCGCTCGTCGTCGACGACCATGCGGTCAATCGCGAGGTCCTGCGTCGTCATCTCGTGCGCTGGGGAATGGAGGTGGTCGAGGCGGCGAGCGGGGTCGAGGCGCTCGCCCGGCTGCGGGACGTCGAGCGACGCGGCGTGGCCTTCGATCTCGCGATCCTCGACTGGATGATGCCGGCCATGGACGGTCACGCGCTGACGCGTCGGATCGCGAGCGAGCTCGGCGCCGCCGCTCCGCGCATCGTGCTCCTGACGTCCGTCCACGTCACCGAGCGTGAGGTCGAGGGGCTCGACGTCGCGGCACGCCTCGTGAAACCGCTTCGACGCGCGGAGCTCCACGACGTGCTCGTGGCGGTTCTCGCCGATCGAGCCGCGCAGACGGGCCGCCCGGCGCCGGCGCCGCCGCTGGATCGGGTCCGGCGTCCGACGCGGATCCTGCTCGTCGAGGACAATCCGGTCAATCGACACGTGGCGACCGCGATGCTCGAGAAGCTCGGCTGCGACGTGGTCCCGGCGGGAGACGGTCCCACGGCGCTCGACGCGTTCGAGCGGGAGCGCGTCGATCTCGTCCTGATGGACGTCATGCTGCCGGGCATGGACGGCTTCGCGGTCACGCGGCATCTCCGCGAGCGACGGGCCGAAGCGACACCGGACGGGATCGAAGGCCTGCGCCTCCCCATCGTCGCGGTCACGGCGAACGGCGCCAAGGAGGATCGGGAGGCCTGTCTCGCGGCCGGCATGGACGACTGGCTGACGAAACCCTTCACGCGGGATCAGCTGACCGCGTGTCTCGCGCGCTGGCTTCCCCAGGCCTTCGGCGCCCGCTCATTCGGAGATCGATCATGAGGGATGCGAGGGAGATTCTCGACGATGCGATCCTGGCGGAGCTGTCGGCGCTCGGGCACGAGCTCGATCGCGACGTGCTCGGCGAGGTCGTGAGCGCCTATCGGAAGGTCGTGCCCGACCTGTTGCGGGATCTCGAAGAGGCGGCGGCGCGTCGGGCGTTCGAGCCGCTGGTCCGGGCGGCCCATGCGCTCAAGGGCTCGAGCGCCCAGATCGGGGCCGTCGGCGTCCGGGACGCCGCCCGCGCGATCGAGGAGGCGGCGCGGGGGGAGCGCGCCGAAGCGCTGGGCCCGTTGGTCGCGCAGTGCCGCGAGGCCTGGACGCAGGCGGATGCGAAGCTCGCCGAGCTCGTCGAGGTCGCGCGGTGAAGCCGATCCTCGACGTACGCCCGCGCGTGCTCGTCATCGACGACGATGCGAGCCTGCGGCTTCGGGCCCGATTCGAGCTCGAGGCCGCGGGGCTCGCGTGCATCGAGGCCGGCAGCGGCGAGGAGGGCCTGGCGCTCGTCGCGGCGAAGCGTCCGGAGCTGGTCGTGCTCGACGTCCAGCTCCCGGGGATCGACGGATTCGAGACCTGTCGCGCGATCCGCGCGCTGCCACAGGGCGACGCGATCTCGGTCCTGATGGTGACGGCGTCGGACGATCTCGCGGCGGTCGAGGCGGCCTTCGACTCCGGAGCGACCGACTTCGCGACGAAGCCGATCCATTGGCGGCTCCTCCGCCATCGGGCGCGCTTCATCGTGCGGGCGGGCCAGACCTTCACCCGCCTGCAGCACGCGCTCGAGGGCCTCTCGCGCAGCGAGCAGCGCCTTTCGGATGCCCAGCGCATCGCCCACGTCGGCAACTGGGAGTGGCTCGCGGAGTCGGAGCAGATGCTCTGGTCGCAGGAGGCGTACCGGATCCTCGGCCTCGACCCGGGCGCGCTCGCGCCGAGCCTCGAGGCTCTTCGCGGAGCCGTCCATCCCGACGACCGACCGATCTTCGAGAAGGCGTTCAGCGAGGCGCTCGGCTCCTGGATGGGATGGAGCGTCGAGCATCGTCTCTGCACGCCCGAGGGCCGCACCCGCTTCGTCCAGCACCAGGGCGCCGTCGACATCGACCCGACGAGCGGCGAGATGCGCGTCCTGGGCACGCTCCAGGACGTGAGCGAGCGACGGCAGAGCGAGGAGCAGATCCGGAAGGTCGCCTTCTACGACAGCCTGACCGGCCTGCCCAACCGCCGGATGCTGCGCGAGCGACTCGAGCGGACGCTCGGCCATGCGACGGAGCGCGGCCTCGAGGTCGCGGTCATGTTCATCGACGTCGATCGCTTCAAATGGGTGAACGACTCGCTCGGCCATTCGACCGGGGACCAGCTGCTCTCGGAGGTCGCGCGCCGGCTCGTCGACTCCCTGCGAACGGGCGACGGTGTCTTCCGGACCGAGCTCCCCGACGGCCATCGCATCCTCTCGCGCGTCGGCGGCGACGAGTTCGTCGTCAGCCTCGTCCTGCGCGAGGGCGTCGCGAACGCGTCGAGGGTCGCGCGTCGGATCCTGCGCCGGCTCGCCGAGCCCGTCGTGCTCGAGGGGCGGGAGATCGCCGTGACGGCGAGCATCGGCATCTCGCTCTTCCCCTCGGACGGGACCGACGTCGATGCGCTGATGCGCCAGGCCGACGCGGCCATGTACAACGCCAAGTCGCTCGGCCGCAACCGCCACCAGTTCTACACGCCGGACCTCGGCGAGGCCGCCGAGCGCGCGTTCTCGATCCAGACGGGACTGCGCCGTGCGGTCGAGGAGGACGCGTTCGGCATCGAATATCAGCCGCAGGTCGACGTCCGCACGGGCGAGCCGCTGGCGCTCGAGGCGCTCGTGCGCTGGACCATGCCGGGGCGCGGTCCGGTCTCGCCGGTCGAGTTCATCCCGATCGCGGAGGAGGCGGGTCTGATCCAGGGGCTGGGCGCCGGGGTGCTGCGGCGCGCCTGCGCGGACTGCCGGGCCTGGCGGAGCGACGGGTTCCCGAAGCTGCGTGTGGCCGTCAACCTCTCGCCGCTGCAGCTGCGCCGCGCCGACATCGTCGAGCAGATCGAGGCCTGTCTCGAGCAGACGGACCTCGAGGCGGACGCGCTCGAGCTCGAGCTGACCGAATCCGCGCTGCTCGAGCAGACGACCACCGTGGTTCGCAACCTCGAACGGCTGCGCGAGCTGGGCATCCGGCTCGCCCTCGACGACTTCGGCACGGGCTACGCCTCGCTCTCCTACCTCAAGCGGGTCGAGTTCGACGCGCTCAAGATCGATCGCTCCTTCGTCCGCGACGTCTGCGTCGACGCCGGCGATCGCGCGATCGTTTCGGCCGTCGCGGCGATCGGGCGGACCTTCGGCCTCCACGTCGTCGCCGAGGGCGTCGAGACCGAGGTGCAGGAGGAGCTGATCCGGCAGGAGGGATGCGACGCGATGCAGGGCTATCTGGTCGGCCGGCCCGCGCCGATCGATTCGATCCTCGAGCGGCTGGGACGGCGGCCGGGGCGCCGCTGACCGGTCGGACGCGACCCGTCGTGGGCGGAGTCAGCGGCCTCGGCTAGCGTCGCGGGGTGATGCTGCGCGCGGAACGCCACGCCTATCCCGACTACGGCAGCCTGCTCGAGGACTACTACGAGCGCGGCTGGACCGATGGCCTCCCGGTGGTGCCGCCGACGCCGGAGCGGGTCGAGGCATTCCTCGGCGCGGCGGGGCTCGCGCCCGACCTCGTGCTCGGCGCGGTGCCGACGCGGGACGTCGTCGTGACGGCGGAGCACGCCGCGATCAACGCCGTGATGGCCGGCTGCCGGCCCGAGTACTTCCCGACGGTGGTCGCCGCCGTGCGCGCGCATCTCCATGAGAAGGCCAACTGCCACAGCACGACGGGAACGCTCTCCGGCGCGAGCCAGATCGTCGTCGTCAACGGGCCCGTCCGCGACGAGATCGGCATCGAGTGCCGCGGGGCCTGCTTCGGTCCCGGCTTCCGCGCGAACGCGACGATCGGGCGGGCGCTCCGACTCGTGATCCGGAACGTCTGTCGTGCGGTGCCGGGCGTCTTCGATCGCGCGAGCCTCTCGACGCCCTTCCGTTATTCGTTCTGCTTCGGGGAGGACGAGGAGGCGAACGATTGGCTGCCGCTCCACGTCGAGCGGGGGCTCGCGCCCGAGCAGAGCGCCGTCACGGTCCACTCGACGATGGTCGTCTGGGAAGTCATGGACTACGTCAGTCGGACGCCCGAGGCGATCGCCGACGCCTGGCTCGTCGAGATCCTGAGGAAGGGCGTCTACGCCGATCGCTTCGTCGCCGAGGCGAACCTCCTGATCGCGGTCTCCGCCGAGCACCAGCGCCGCTTCGCCGAGGCCGGCTGGTCGAAGGCCGATGTCCGCGGCTATCTCTGGGAGCGATGTCAGGCCTCGAGCGAGGCGAAGCGGATCATGCTCGCCGGGCCCGAGGGCTTTCTCGTCGTCGGCGCCGGCGGACCCGGCCATGCGACGACGTGGCTCTTCTTTCCCCACCTCGCGCGGGCGATCACCCAGGCGATCGAGCCGCGCCGGCGTTGACGGACGGGCTTCGACGCCGCGGGGCGGGCCGTCGATCGCAGCGCATCGGATCCGAGTCGCGAAGGAGCGGCGAACGTGAAGGAGCGGAAATGAAGGAACGCAGCGGAGAGATCGTGGCTCTCGATCCGACGAGCGGGCCGCTCGAGCGGCCGACGGGCCGAGCGCTCGCGGCGCGGCCGTCGAGTCTCGACGGACGGGTCGTCGCGCTGGTGACGAACGGGCTCGGGCGGAGCGAGGCGTTCATGACGGCCCTCGCCGACGAGATCGGAAGGCGCGTGCGGCCGAGCGGCTTCCTCCACGTCGTCAAGAACAGCGTGTCGATCGCGCCCGAGCGGGCCGATTGGGCTCGGCTCACATCGGAGGCGTCGGTCGCGATCACCGGCTTCGGGGGTTGAGGCTCCTGCAGTGCGCGCAGTTTGCGCGACGCGATCGAGCTCGAGTGGGAAGGCATCCCGAGCCTGCCGATCATCCACGAGGCCGTGCGGGGCTCGGCCGAGTCGATGGCGAAGCTGTCGGGCTTCCCGGACTACGGATTCCTCTTGGTCGACTACCCCTGGATTCCCACCGCGGTCTGGACGGACGAGGAGGTCGCGGAGCTGGCGCGGGTGCTCGCGCCGGTCGTGATCGAGCGGCTCTGCCGGACGGGATGAGCGGGCGCGGCCCCCGGGCCCGAGGAGGCGGAAGATGGCGAGACAGTCGAACGGATCGCTCGGCGGAGCGCTCGGCGAGGAGATCGCGCGGGTGATCGAAGCCTTCGACGGAATCGTGCAGCCGGACGGCGGTCGCGTCTCCTTCGCCGGCTGGGACGGGCGGCGACTCCACGTCGCCTACGCGGCCGGCAGCAACGAGGACTGTCCGACCTGCGTGATGGAGCCCGACGCGCTCGCCCGGATGATGCTCGACATGCTGAAGGACCATGCCCCCGAGATCGAGGAGGTCGCGGTCGAGCTGGTCGCGGCCGAGCCCGAGGACGGACCGTCGGCCACGACGGCGCGGGGAGCGTGAGCCGCATGCGCGCCGATCCGAAGGCCGCCGGCCGCGAAGCCGAAGACGCACTCGAATCGCTCCGCGCCGAGGTCGCCGCGATGAAGCGGCGGCTCGGCGAGCTCGAGGACAAGGAGGCGATCCGCGCGCTCACCCATCGCTACATGCAGGCGATGCACGACGCGCGCTGGGAGGACGCCGTCGAATGCTTCGCCGAGGACGCCGAGTACGACCACGGCGTGCTCGGCGAGCTGCGCGGCAAGGCGGACCTGCGGACGTTCTACACGCAGTTCATGCCCGACTTCGAGACGGCGGGCGGCTGGTCCTACGACGTGCTCGCGAACCCGATCCTCGAGGTCGACGGCGATCGCGCGGAGGGCCGCTGGTTCCTGCTGACCTTCCTGATCGATCCCGATACCCAGAAGCCCGCCTGGGCCTTCGCGACGCTCGAATACGAGTACGCGCGCGAGGCGGAGGGCTGGCGGTTCAAGCGCAATCGCTGCGTCCACGAGCACATCCTCGCCCCCTACGACAAGGGCTGGGGCCCCGCCGGCGGCTCGAAGCTGCCGAGCGCCGCCGACGCGCTCCCGATCCAGCACTTCGAGCGGATCCGCGCCCAGGGCGGCAAGCAGCTGCCGGGCAAGCTGTGTCGCTCGATCCGGGGCTGGACGGTGCCGACGGTCGATCCCGAGACGCTCGGGCGGCGCGACTGAGCGGAGGGGCGGCGCTCAGCCGCCGCGCCCTCGGCGCGCCGCGAGCGCGAGGCCCGAGAGACCGACGCCCATCAGGAGGGCGACGGACGGCTCCGGGATCGGTCGGACGTCGATCGTCCCCGCGTACGAAGCGACGATGCCGGAGCTCGCGCCGCTCGCGCCGCGCACTGTCAGGACCAGCGGCGACAGGAGTTCCGCATCGGCGAGGAAGCCCGTTTCGAGCTCGCCGTTCGGCGACAGCGTCAACCGGACCCCGCCGAGGTCGGCCTCCAGGAAGTCGAGGTCGCTGGCACCCGTTCCGATCGTGATCAGACTGACACTCGCGCGGACGGCGCCGTCGATGACGAACGTGAATCGGTCGACGAAGTCGCGGCTGTCCGTATGGAGCGCGCCGAAGTAGTTCGTCCCGCCCGAAAGCGGGACGATCGTGTCGACGTCGTTCGCGGAGACCGACGCGCCCGCCAACGCGACCCCGAGACCCGCCAGCAGCGACCGACAGCGCGAAGCCGCTCGCCGTCCTCCCCGTCGAATCGATCGACGCATCCTCCGCGCCCCCGCTCGCCGGGGCGGGGAATCGGGAAGGCGGGCCCCTTCGCCTCGATTCCGTCGCCCACGTCGTCTTCGGACCTGGACGGGAGTGGCGACGGGGGAGGAAAAATCGCATGGCCCGGGCGGAAGGGCGCGCCCGCGTCGGATGGGCGGGGCCTACGGCCCCCCGCCATCGACGTAGATGCGCTGGCCGTTGACGTAGCCGGCGTCGCCCGAGACGAGGAAGGCGACGACGCTCGCGACCTGCTCGGGCTGACAGACGCGGCCATAGGGGACGACCGCGTCGAGCTCGCGCATGTCCGTGCCGCCCATGGCCGTGACGTAGCGCATGCCGAGGGGCGTCTCGACGAGGCCGGGGGCGACGGTGTTGACGTGGATGCCGTGGGCCCGCTCCTCCTGGGCGAGGACGGCGGCGAGCGCCTCGAGCGCGGCCTTGCTCATGGCGTAGGGCGCATAGCCTCCGCCCTGGATGTCCGTCACCGTGCTCGAGATCATCACGATGTCGCCGCGCCCGAGCGCGCGCATGCGCGGCAGGACGAGGCGGGCGAGGTGGTGGGGCGCGATCGCGTTGATCGCCATCACGTGCCGGAGTCGCTCGGGCGGCGTCTCCGCCACCGGCGTCCCGTCCCAGTCGACCCCCGCGTTGTTGACCAGGATGCCGATCGCGCCGAGCGTCTCGAACGTGCGGGCGACGAGCCGCTCGCCCGCCTCGAGGTCCTCGGCCGGCGCGCGCAGCGCGAACGCCCGGCGCCCGAGCGCCTCGATCGCCGCGACGGTGTCGGCCGCGGCCGCGTCGTCCCGGGCATAGCTGATCGCGACGTCTGCCCCGTCCCGCGCGAGCCGCAGCGCCGTCGCCCGCCCGATCCCCTTGCTGCCCGCCGTCACCAGGGCCACCCGCCCGTCGAGTCCCATCGTCTCGTGCTCCCCACGCCAGCCGACCTTCGCGGCGTGGGCCATTCAAGCACACCCCGCGCGTGACCGACCCCTGGATCATCGAGTCCACGCGCTTCGTCGCCGCCCGCGCCGCGACCGTCCTCGCCGTCGCGGGCGCGTGGCTCTCGGCATCGCGCGGGGCGGCGCCCCTCGACCGGACCGCGGTGGCGGGGAACCGCCCGGCCCGCGACGACGACCATCCCATCGGAGGAAGCCCGATGCGCGCACGCCCGCCGACCTGGCGCCGATGCCGCCTGCGCGTCGCCCGTCGGAGGACCGGGCGCGCCGCCCTCCGGCCGAGCTGCCCGGCGGCCGCGATCCTCGCCGCGTCGGGGCTCGGGATCCTGCTTTCGAGCGGGTGTGGCTGCGTCGTCGATCGGATCGCCTTCCATCCCGATCGCCGCCCGGGCCCATCGGTCGAATCGCTGCCCGTCGAGGTCCAGCCGGTCCGTTATGCGACGCGCGACGGAGAGACCATCGAGGGCTGCTGGGTCGCCGCCACCCGTCGGCCGGATCGCCTGGTCCTCTCCTTCCACGGCAATGCCGGGAACGTCTCGGGGCGTCTGCCGGCGATCCGTCGGATGGCGGAGGTGACGGGCGCCGCCGTGCTCGCGAGCGGCTACCGCGGGTACGGCGAGTCGACCGGTTCGCCGAGCGAAGCCGGACTCCGCCTCGACGGCGAGGCGGCGCTTCGATACGCGCGGGCGCAGCTCGGCTTCGAGCCCCGGCAGGTCGTCGTCGTCGGTCGCTCGCTCGGGACGACCGTCGCGACCCATCTCGCGACCCTGGCCCCGGATCTCGCGGGCATCGTCCTCATCACTCCCCTCAGCTCGGGGCGCGACTTCGGACGCGCCCACTTCGGTTCGCTGGGGGGGACGATCGTGGGGAGCCGCTTCGACAACCTCGGTCGCGCGGCTGCGATCCGCTCGCCGGTGCTCGTGATCCATGGGGATGCAGACGAGGTCGTGCCGTACGCGAACGGATTGCGGCTCTACGCGGCGATCCCCGGGCCGAAGCGCTTGCTCACGATCGCCGGCGGGCGCCACAACGATCTCGAGCTCGTCGACGCGCGCGCGTTCTGGTCGACCCTTGCCGCGTTCGTCGCGGACCCCGCCGCCGTGACGACGCGCGGGGACGGGCTGCGATCCGGGGCGGCCGCGGCGGTCGGGAAGGAGGGCGCTCGACTCGGCGAGCCGGGTCGTCGCCCGGAGGCGGTGCTTCCGGGTCGGACTTCCGAGGCGGCCTCGCTGTGATAGCGTCGCCCGCATGCCGCAGCGAAATGCTCCGTCGCTCGGGCCGATCGCGACGCGCGTGCTCTACGAGGACGAGCGCGTCCGCATCTGGGATCAGGTCATCGAGCCCGGCCGTTCGATCGGCCCCCACCACCACGCGCTTCCCTACGCCCTCGTCACGGTCGATGGCGGCAGCCTCGAGGTCGCGCCCGTCCCGGGCCATCCGGCGATGTACGGCGAGCAAACGATCTCGGTCGAGATGCAGTCCGAGACCTGCGATCTGCTGCCGGGCGGCGCGATCGAAGACGCGAAGAACGTCGGCGACCGGACCTATCGCGCCATCCTCGTCGAGTTCAAGCCGGCCTGACGGCACGGCGGGGTCGGGCGGACGCGAGGCGGGCCGGCACGGGCGACGCCGAGCGCGGCGGTCGGCGCGATTCGCTCAATCCTCCGCCCCGAGGAAGGTCCGCGTCTCGACGTAGCCGTGGGAGTTGATTTCGATCACGTGGCCCCACGGATCGCGGCAATAGGCTGCCGCATAGGGCTTGCCCGGGATCGATCGGAAGACCGCGCTGCGGACGCCGCCATTCGCGGCGATGGACTCGGCGAGGGCCTCGATGTCCGGGGCCTCGACGCAGATGTGCGTGAAGCCGCCGCGCCAGGGCGCGTCGCCGTCGGCGTAGGTCTCGGCCCGGGGCGCCTGGAACTCGAAGACCTGGAGCCCGACGCCGTTGCCCATCGTGAGGTGGGCCATGCGAAAGGCCTTCACCTCGGGACCGAGCATCGCCGCGAGGGCCGGTCCGAGTCCCGGATCGTCGGCGCGCATCTCGACGGGCGGCGTCAGCAGGCGGAACCCGAGGACGTTCCGATACCACGCGAGCGCGGCATCGAGGTCGGGCACGCTCAGGCCGACGTGGTTGAGTCCGCAATTCTCGCGGGAAGCGGTCGACGTCGCGGGACACATGGCATCACCTCCTCGGCTCGCGCCGGACGGGTCCCTGTCGACGGTACGCCGTTCAGCGCGTCGGCGCGCGTCCGCCCGTCAGCTCCCGCCAGGCCTCGATGTCCCGCTCGCTCGCCGCATGACCGACCCGCGTCACGACGTCGACGTCCGGCGACTCGGCCCGCAGGGCCGCGGCCGCGCACTTCTCCCGCGGCCGGTGGCGGAAGGGGTCGAAGGAGTAGGCCTCCATGGCGTTGCGATGCGTGATCTTGTCGATCACCTCATCCGACAGCCCGTCCAGGGTCTTCACGATCTCCTCGGGCGCGTTCGGCCAGGTCCCGTCGGAATGCGGGAAGTCGGACTCCCAGCAGATGTGGTCGAGGTTGAAGTCCTCGAGCAGGCGCGGGAAGACGGTCTCCTTGATGAAGCAGACGAGGATGTGGTCCCGGAAGATCCGGGTCGGACCGCCGGTGCGGCTGAAGTCGTGCTTCGTCCAACCGCTGTGGCGATCGCGCACGTGCTCCGCGCGCCAGAGGAAGTACGGGATCCAGCCGATGTCGCCCTCCGTCAGCGAGAACTTGAGACCGGGGAAGCGCGGCCAGAACTCCGCCCAGACGAGATCGACGAGGGTGTAGATCGTCGCCGCGGAGGACGTCGTCATCGGGACGCCGGCCGGGGCGTCGGGCGGGCTCATCGGCGTGCGCGAGGAGGAGCCGAGGTGGCAGCAGAGGACGGTCTCCGTCTCGACGCAGGCGGCGAAGAGGGGGTCCCACTTGCCGGAGTGGATCGAGGGCATGTTGAGCGCCTCGGGATTCTCCGAGAAGGTCACGGCATGGCAGCCCTTCTTTGCCAGGCGCCGCACCTCGGCCGCGGCGCGCTCGATGTCGAAGAGCGGCAGGATCCCGCACGGGATGAAGCGGCCGGGATGGGCGCCGCACCATTCGTCGACGTGCCAGTCGTTGTAGGCCTGGATCATGATCTCGTTGAGCTTGGGGTCCGGGCCCTGGTTCAGGACCTGACCGGAGAAGCCGGTCCAGTTCGGGAAGTTGAGCCCCGCCAGCTGGCCCCCCGCGTTCATGTCGCGCACGCGTTCGTTCACGTCGTAGCAGCCGGGTCGCATCTCGTCGTAGCGGCTGGCGTCGATGTTGTACATCTCGGCCGGCTTGCCAGCGACGGCGTTCAGGCCGAGGTTGCGGCCCTTGAGATCGCCGTACCACCACTGCTGGATGCCCCGATCGTCCGTCTCGACTCGCGGCGCCAGATGCTTGTACTTCGCGGGGACGTGGGCGTCGAACATGTCGGCCGGCTCGGCGATGTGGTCGTCGACACTGATCAGGATGACGTCGTCGGCATTCATCGGGCGCTCCTTGCGTATCGCATCGTGATACCTAATATCGCGAGGCGATTCCATCCTAGGGAGACGGCCCATGCCCGTCAAGCCGATCCAGAGCGCGGTCCGCGTCCTCGGGGCCGTGGAGGTGATCGCCCGGCGCCAGCCGCTCGGGCTGACCGAGCTCGCGCGTCATCTCGAGACGGACAAGAGCAGCGCGCAGCGCGTGCTCGCGACGCTCGAGCGGGCCGGATGGATTCGTGCCACGGGGGACGGGCCGGTCCGCTGGGAGCTCACGACGCGGGTCCTCTCCGTCGCGAACGAGGTCCGCGCGACGACGGGGCTGCGGGAGCGGATCCGCGCGACGATGGTCGAGCTGCGTGACCGGACGGGGGAGACCGTCGTCTGCGCCGTGCCCGACGGCGATCGGGTCGTGCTGGCGGACGTCGTCGAGAGCGCGCAGCTCGTGCGGTCGGCGCCGACGGTCGGGCTCGTCATCCCGACGGAGACCAGCGCCTCCGGCCGCGCGCTGCTCGCGGCCATGCGCCCCGCGGAGCGGGAGCGGCTGGCGGGCCGCGTGCTGACCCGGCGCGCGCACGCGGAGCTCGACGAGGTCCGGGAGCGCGGGTCGTCGCTCAGCCTCGCCGGCGACGTCGCCGACGGCTCGACCAATCTGGGCGCGGCGATCCTCGACGAGCGCGGCGCGCCCATCGCCGCGCTGGCGATCTCCGCCGTGTCCTCGCGCATGTCGCCGGCGGCGCAGCGGCGGATGGCCCAGCAGCTCGTCGCGGCGGTCGCGGGCCTGCACGCGCCGACGCGCTGAATGGACGGGGCTCGTCCGCCGAAGCCGCGTGACCGCCCCGCCCAGCGGCGAGCGGGGCGACGCGCATCGCTCGACCGTGCCCGGCGCCCCCGGCGACGACCCACGCCGTTTCGACGCGCTCCCGACCTAACGCCGGCGGACCCGCAACGCCTCCGGCGCCCGGAGCACCGTCCGCCTCGGCATCGCGGCCTCCCGGTCGACGAGCTCGACGTCGGGCAGGCGCCGCGTCAGGACCTCGAGCGCGACGGCCATGTTACGGCGGGCGAGATGCAGTCCCGGGCAGCTCTTCGGGCCGCGGCCGAAGACGAGGTTCGGCGGCTGCACGCGATCGACGTCGAAGCGGTCGGGGTCGCGGACGGCCTCGGGGTCGTGATTCGCGCCGGCGATCGCGAAGAGGACCCAGGTGTCTGCCGGGATCTCGACGCCGCGGAAGCGGGTCGGCTCGGCGCGGGAGAGGCGCGGGATCGCGGCGATCGGCGTGTCGTAGCGGAGGCCCTCGGCGACGGCGGCCGGGATCTTCTCCGGCTGGCGACAGAGCGCCGCCCAGGCGCCCTCGTTCAGGAAGAGCGCCGAGAGCAGGTTGCCGAGGGAGCCGTGGGTCGTCTCGCCGCCGGTCGGGAAGAGGAGCCGGACGTGGGAGAGGATCTCCTCGTCCGTGAGCTTGCGGCCCTCGACCTCGACGCGCAGCAGCTCGGAGATCACGTCGTTCCGCGGCGCGCGCCGGCGCGCCTCGAGGATCGGCTCGAGGAAGGCGGAGATCGAGGCGCGTGCGGCGTCTCCGGCCGCCGGATCGTCGCGGTAGTGGAGCAGGGCCAGGGCCCAGCCGTGGAACGCGTCCTCGCGATCGCGCGGGAGGCCGAGCAGTCGGCTGATCACGAGGTAGGGGAAGCGGGCCGTGAAGTCCTTCACGAGGTCGAAGGCGTCGCGCCCCTCGAGGCGATCGACGAGCTCGTGGGCGAGCGCCGCGAGCCCCGACTGCTCGTAGCTCGCGACGGCGCGGGAGCGGAAGGCCGGCGTCGCGAGCTTGCGGTAGAGGAGGTGGCTCGCCGGGTCGGGGTCGGAGATGAAGCTCCGGCCGATCGCCGGCTCGAAGGAAGCCTGGTACATCCGGTGGCCCGGGAAGGCATGCTCGTCGAGGAAGGCCTCCTCGAGCGCCTTGTGGCTCGTGATGACGAAGGCGGGCAGGCCGCCGAATCGCGTCGGCTGGACGGGGCCGCGCGCGCGGAAGCGGTGGAGCGTCTGGTGGAGGACGTCGCCGGGCAGGGCGTCGAGGGCGAAGTCGACGTCTTCGAGTCGGGGGGGCTGCGTCATGCCGGCACTCTCCTCGTCGATCGGCACGCGAGGCCCGGGCGAACGGGCCCGTCGTTCGGCGTCACGCGCATCAGGCGAAGCTCGCGACCGTCGGCCCGATGCGCCGCGCATGGACGGCGAGCGCGCTCGGATCGAAGCCATAGAGCGCAATCGCGTTGGCTCCGAGCATCGCGCGCAGCTCGGCCTCGGGCACGCCGTCGAAGGTCGCATGCAGCGCCGCTGCGGTCGCGGGCCAGGTCCCTTCTTCATGGGGGAAGTCCGAGCCCCAGAGGATCGTCGGCACGCCGATGGCGTGGCGCATGTCGCACTCCGCGCGCGTCATGAACGACGCGCCGACGCTGCACTGCCTCGCCCAGTAGTCGGAGGGCTTCATCGTGAGGCCCTCGGTCAGCGTCGCCGACGAGACGGCGCCGGCGTACTGCAGGTCGAGGCGGCGGAGCAGGTCGGGGATCCAGTCGGCGAACTGCTCGGTGAAGACGAGGCGCAGGCGCGGATGGCGCTCGAGCGCGCCCGACCAGAGCAGATGCCAGAAGAGGCGGTGGGCGAACCAGCAGACCTCGGTGAAGAAGATGGAGGTCGCGCCCGGGAAGTTGCCCGTCTCGAGTCCCTCGCCGCCGTGGGTATGGATCGGGAGCGCGAGCGCTTCGCACACGTCCCAGATGGGTTCGAAGCGCGGGTCGTGCCAGCCGGGGCCGGCGAGGGGCTGGCTGCGCAGGACGACTCCGCGCATTCCGACCCGCTTCGCCCACTCGATCTCGCGCACCGCGCCGGCGACGTCGTCGACGATGCCGATCAGGGCGAGCGCGGCGTGGCGCTCGGGCGCGGGCGAGTCCCGGACGAAGTCCGCGAGCCAGCGGTTGTGGGCGCGGCAGCCGGCGGCGGCGGACTCGAGGTCGTTCGCGTCGAAGGGATGGCCGAAGACGTTGTAGAAGGGCGGGGCGTTGCGGCCGGCGGGCTGGGGAAAGAGGACCTCCGCCGCGATGCCGTCGGCGTCGAGGGCGGCGAGCCGGCGCGCCGCGTCCCAGCGCGCCGTCAGCGGCTCGCGCTCCCCGTCGCCGTCGCCGGTCGGTGGAAAGGGGCCGATCACCTGGGTCGCGCGCCGATGGACGGCGGCGGGATCCGCGATCATCGCGTCGTACCGGGCCCGGAAGGGCGCCTCGAGATAGTCGCGGTAGACCGCCGGCGTCGCGGCGGCGTGGCAGTCGCAGGAGACGAGCGTGATCCGGTCCATCGATCGAGGCCCTCCGGGCCGCGCGGCACGGGGCGCGCAGCCGCTCGCGCCGATCCTATCACGCGCGGAACCGGCATCGGGGGACGTCGCCGCCGGCCGAAGGTCGGCCACGCCGCGGCGGTCGACCCCGCGCCCGCGGACGCGCCGTCGCCGCTGCGCCCCGCCACGGCGCCATGGGATCGGAAGGTTCGACGTTCGCGGCCGGGCTGCGTACCATGCCGACCCGGCCGCGGGCCCCGGCCGAGCGCCGGCCGCGCGATCGCGAGCGAGCTCCCGCCCGGCCACGGGACGCGAGCCAACATCCGAGGGCCCGTTTCGAGAGGCCATCGAGACGGGGGGCCGTCGAGAAGCGAGTCCGTCGAAAAGAGAGTCCGTCGAAAAGAGAGTCCGTCGAGAAGCGAGTCCATCGGTACGAGCATCCATCGCTTCGAGCATCCATCGATAGAAGGCAAGAGCACATGACCGTCGAATACGATCCCTTCTCCCACGAAGTCATCCACGGCGACAATCACGGCATCTACCGGCGCCTGCGCGAAGAGGCGCCCGTCTACTTCATGCCGCGCTGGGACGCCTTCGCGCTCTCCCGCTTCGAAGACGTCTGGTGGGCCTGCGAAGGCGACTTCGTGTCGAACGCCCGCGGCGGGACCTCGGCCCACCTCCTGACCAAGGTCCAGCCCGTCCTCCCGCTGCTCAACAACATGGACCCGCCGGACCATACGAGCCTGCGCGCCGGCCTGCGCAAGCACTTCATGCCCGCCCGCATGCGCTCGCTCGACCCCTGGATCCGCGAGGTCGTGAAAGGGCTGCTCGACCCGTGGTCGAGCGGCGACGCCGCCGAATTCGTCGAGGACTTCGCCCAGCGCCTCGCGATGCAGGTGGGGTGCAAGGTGATCGGGCTGCCGGTGTCGGACGAGATCTACCTGCGGCAGCTCGTCTCGGCCTTCTTCGCGCGCGAGCCGGGCAAGCCGGGCATGTCGGCGGCGGGCCTCGCGGCGATGGTCGAGATGAACGACTACCTGCGCCGGATCTCGGCCGAGCAGCGGGCGAAGCCGCCGGCGGAGCCCAACGCCATCAGCGTGCTCCACGACTACCGGGACTCGAACGGCCAGGCGCTCGACGACGACGCGGTGGGATCCCATCTCTCGCTGCTGCTGATCGGCGGGACCGACACGCTGCCGAAGGTGCTCGCGAATCTGATGCTGCGGCTGCAGCAGAACCCGGACCAGCGCGCGGAGCTCGCCGCGAACCCCCAGCTCGCGATCCCGGCCTTCAACGAGGCCGTGCGCATCGACATGCCGACCAACAACATGTGCCGGCTGATCACGAAGGACGTCGAGCGACACGGCACGAAGATGCACGCCGGACAGGTCATCGTGCTCCTCTATACGTCCGCGAACCGCGACCATCGCGAGTTTCCCGACCCGGATCGCTACGACCTGCACCGCAACCCGCCGCGCTCGCTCTCCTTCAGCCACGGCCACCACGCCTGCATCGGCCTGCACGTGGCGCGCAAGGAGGGCGAGATCGCGATCCAGTCGATCCTCGAACGCTTCCCGAAGTACGAGATCGACGCGACCCGGCTCGAGACCTATGCGACGGAGTTCGTGAAGGGCTACTCGGCGATGCCGCTGGTCTGGAAGAGCTAGGCGCACGGGCTAGCGCGAGTCGACCGCGCTCGAATCCGTCGGAGCGGGCGGCGCCGGCGGGGCCGGTCCGGCGCGCGCCGCGATCGCTTCGTGCAGCGTTCGCGCGGCCTCGAGCGTCTCCCGCTCGAAGAAGCGGATCGGGTCGAAGGGGACGCGGACGAGCGGCGCGATGTCGCCGAAGGTCGCCGCGAGCGCCTCCGTCGCCGGCGGCGCCGCCTCGGCCTCCGCCTCCCCCTCCGCGGCGGGGCGGACCGGCGGGAGCGCATGGAAGATCAGGTCGGGCGCCTGCGCCGCGAGCTCGGCGCGCGTGATCGCGATGGCCGCCTCGCTCCGGCCATGCGTCAGACACTCGCCCCCCGCGATCTCGACGAGGGCGGATTCGAGGCGATCGTGCCCGACGAGGACCAGCGGCTCGAACGAATCGACGACGGCGACGCGCGGGCGCGTCGAGCCGTAGGATTCGGCGGAGATCGCGGACAAGCCACGGGCGAGGGCCGTGATCCGATCGCGCGCTTCGACGGCGCGTCCCACCTGGCCCGCGAGCTCCCCCCAGAGCGTGAAGGCGTCCTCGAAGTCCCGGACCACGACCACGATCGTTCGGATGCCCACGGCGTTCAGACGCAGCGAGAGGGGGATCCGCGTCGGCGGGAGCACGACGAGGTCGGCCTCGAGTTCCTGGATCATCAGCAACGCGGCCTCGTCCTCGTCGGGGACGTGCAGACGGTGCGCGAGCGCCCCGTCGCCGCCGGATGCGACATCGACGGCGAAGACCCGATCCGTGGCGCCGAGCGCCTCGAGCAGTGCGCTGGCCAGGGGCGAGAGGGAGACGATGCGGTGGGACTCGACGGGGGCACGAGCGGCTTCCCCGTCCTGTCGGGGACCGCAGCCGAGGAGCGCGGCGAAGGGGGGGAGGAGCAGCAGGAGCAGCAGGAGCAGGCGCTGGAATCGAGGGCGCCGGGCGGGTCGATCGTCTGCCGCGAAGACGCCGGGTTCGGTTACGATCGCCGGGCGATGCGACGTGTCCGTTCGCTGCAAGCCGTCCTGCTCCTCTCGCTCGCCCTCGGGCTCGCGGGCCTGCCGGGACAGGCCCGTGCCAAGAGCCACCTGTGGAAGTTCAAGGAGATCTTCAGCAACGCCGACGGAACGATCCAGTACGTCGAGATGGACGTCCTCGATCCGGCGGGCACGGCCGAATGGGTCACCGTCGGCCAGCACCTGACGAGCACGCACCGGGACTACGTGATCCCGACCGATCTCCCGAACGAGAATACGTACCAGCGCTCGATGCTCTTCGCGACGCCGGCCTTCGCCGCGCTGCCCGGTGCGCCCGCGCCCGACTTCGTCCTTCCGCCGGGATTCTTCGATCCGGCGGGCGACGAGCTGCGCTATCGCTCGGTACTCGACGTGTTCGCCTTCTCGGCGGGCGAGCTGCCGACGGAGGGTCGTCTCGCGTTGCGGCGCAGCGATCGCACGACGCCGCCCAACTCGCCCGAGAACTTCGCCGGGATCGAATCGACGATCGATGCATCCGGCGCGGCGGCGGTCGGCGGGCTCCGTCCGCTGTTGCTCCTGCCCGTCCTGATCCTCGTGCTCGCCCTGCACGCGCACTGGCGGCGCGCGGCGCGGCCCGCCTAGTCAGACCCCTGCTCGGAGACGCGTTTGGACCCGTCCTGTCAGCCCGAAGGCCATGGCGATCTCCGCCCTCCGCCGTTCTACACCCGCTACGGCATTGCTCGCACGGGCGAGCGCGACGCGCCGCTCGCGCTCACGCCCTATCCCGAGGTCTGCCGCCACGGCCAGCTGCGGGCGACCGTCGTCGCCGCGGCGATCGATCTCGTGGGGTCCCTCTTCACGCGCGAGGTCGCCGGGACGGACATCCTCTTGACCACCGACCTCTCGCTCCGCATGCCCGCGCGCACGTGCCCCTCGAAGCTCGTCGCCCACGGTCGCGTCCTGCGCAGCGGGCGCTCGGGCGTGACGACCGCGGTCGAGCTGCGGGAGCCGGCGGGCGCGGGCGAAGGCGCATCCGCCCGCGCGGGGGGCGACGCGTCCGAGTCGATCTGGGCCTACGGCGAGACCGCCTTCGCGCGCGTGGCCCGGGCCGCGGACTCGAACGTGACGGCGGAGCAGCTCGCGCTGCCGAAGGTCTTCGCGTCCCATCCCCTCGCGCGACCGCTCGATGAGGAGGTCGGGGTCGAGGTCCGGGACGCGGCGCGGGGCGAGGTCGAGCTGGCGTTGCGGGGCGCGGTGCTCAACCCGGAGCGGACGCTCCAGGGCGCGCTCGTCGCGCTGCTGGTCGAGCGGGCCGGCGAGGTCCTGGCGGAGAGCCGGCTCGGCGGGCCCCAGCGCATCGTCGCGCTCGATCTGCGCTACCTGACGACCGCCCGCGTCGGTCCGGTCCGGTCGCGCGCGGCCTTCATCGGCGCGCCCGAGGACGGCTGGCTTCGCGTCGAGCTCCGCGACGTGGGCCGGTCCGATCGCGTCACGGCGACGGCGCTGCTCGCCGTCGCGCCGGCGCGCTAGCGTCGAGCGCGATGAAGCAAGCCCAGCCGACGCCGCACTCGACCTCGCCCACTTCGATCGCTTCGCCGGCCTCGCCGGGCTCGACGTCCGCGCCGGGAGCCGCGCATGCGCCCGAACCGAAGCCCCTGCGCTTCGACGAGCTCGCGGGGCAGAGCGTCATCGTGACGGGCGGGACGCGCGGCATCGGGCTCGGCATCGTGCGCCTGCTCGCGCGCGCCGGCGCCCGACTGATGGTGACCGGGCGCAAGGCCCATCGCCTCGAGCGGGTCGCCCAGGAGCTGCGCGGCCTCGGCGCCGAGTTCGAGACGCGGGTCTCGGACGTTGCCGACCGCGACGCGAGTCGGCGGCTCGCGGACGAGACCCTCGCCGCCTTCGGCACGATCGACGCGCTCGTCGCCAACGCCCAGTCCTACATCAACGTGACGCCGCTCGCCGAGATCGAGCCCGCCGACTTCGACCTCGTCCTCGACACGGGGCCGCGTGGCACGCTCTGGCTGATGCAGGCCGTGCTCCCCGCGATGCAGGCGCGCGGCCGCGGTCGCATCGTCACCTTCGGCTCGTCGATGGGGCAGACCGGCGCGCCGGGCTACGGACCCTACGCCGCGGCGAAGGAGGGCGTCCGCTCGTTGACGCGGACCGCCGCGCGGGAGTGGGGTCGCTTCGGCATCACGGTGAATTGCGTCTGCCCCGCCTCCGTCGCGCATCGGCTCCCGACCGACCTCGACGGCGACGATCCGCGCGCGCGCGCCTTCGCGGCGATGTACAAGGACCATCCGCTCGGCCGCGACGGCGACCCGCTCGCGGACATCGCGCCGGTCGTCGGATTCCTGCTCTCGGATGCGAGCCAGTACGTGACGGGGCAGACGTTCTACGTGGACGGCGGCGGGATCATGCGGGCGTGAGGCGGGAGCGGTCTCGTCGCGATCGCCGCTCGCGGGCGACGCAGGATCGACGGGATCGCGGACTGCGCTGCAGGGAGAGGAGAATCCGATGAGTCGAGTCGACGGCGCCTCCGAGCTCCTCGATGCCTGGCGCTCCTTCTGCCGCCGCATCGAGTCGCTCGGCGAAGAGGTTCTGCGCCCGCCCTATCCGAGCGGGCCGGGCGACGGCGCCGAGGCGATCGCCCATCTCGGCGAGCAGGTCGCCTGCTGGCTCGCCTACGCGACCGGATCCTTCGACACGACGGCGCCCTTCTTCCACCGCTCGAACGACCTCGTCTCGCAGTGGGGCGGTCCGAACCAGGACAACCTCTACCTCCACGCGCGCATCGATCCGAAGCGGCGCTACCGGATCCGCGGGAAGATGCACGCGTGCGAGGAGTTCGTGATCACGTTGCGCGTCGACTTCATGCACATGCCCGAGTGGGGCACCCTCGCGACCATCACGGCGAGCGAGCGCGGCATCGGCCCCGGCGACACGTTCGAGATCCTGCTCGGGGGCGACGGCAGCGATCCCGCCTTCTTCCCGATCCCCGATCGGGTCACGACCTGCTCGCTGCGCCAGTACTACCTCGACTGGCAGCCCGAGGAGCCGGCGGTCTTCACGATCGAATGTCTCGACGACGTCCCCGCACCGCCGCGCATCGCGGCGGCCGACGTCGTGGCCCGCCTCGAGACGGCGCTCGCCCAGACCGAGCGCAGCGTCACCTACTGGAACCAGTATCTGAACGAGCATCGCGCGAAGGGCGTCGACAACGCCTTCGCCTCGCCGATGGCGCTCAAGAAGGGTCTCGGCGCCGCGCGCTATGCGTTCCTCTTCTACGCGCTCGGGCCCGACGAGGCGCTGCTGATCGAGACCGACGTGCCCGACGCGCGCTACTGGAACCTGCAGCTCGCGACGATGGGCTGGTACGAGCAGCCCGATCCGGTCCACCGCATCTCCACGATCAACCAGCACCAGGCCCGCATCGACGCCGACGGCCGCGCCCGCTTCGTCGTCGCGTCGCGCGATCCGGGCTGCCCGAACTGGCTCGACACGGCCGATCATCCCGAGGGCCTGCTGACCTTCCGCTGGTTCTGGCCGAAGACGGATCCGAGCCCGACGACGAAGGTCGTGCCCCTGGCCCAGATCGCGCGCCATCTCCCGCCCGACACCGCCCGCGTCGACGCCGCGGCGCGCGGCGCCGAGATCCGCGCGCGCATGCGCCACCTCGCCTGGCGGTTCCGCGCGTGAGGCCGCCGCGCGCCGCGAGACCCGCATGAGCTGGCATCCCCCGCCGCGCCCCGACTGGGTCGCCGCGATCAATGCCGGCGAGATCCTCCCGATCACGGCCGAGGCGCGTCGGCCCCTCGAGCGCGACGCGCTGCTCGCGGAGGCGCGTGCGCGCCAGGGGCGACCGGACGGGGGCGTCGACGACTTCGGTCATCCCCGCTTCCCGGCCGAGCAGATGGTCCAGGCGCTCGACCGCGCGCTCGCGGCGATCGAGGGCGAGGCCGAGCTCCATCTGATGGGGCGCTTCATGACGCGCCGCTTCCTGCTGCGGCTGCTCGAGGTCCGGCTGCAGCTGATGGCCTACCTGCGCGCCGACCCCGGCGTGCTCGACGAGCCGATCGAGGCGCCGCTCTTCGTCGCGGGCGCGCCGCGCACGGGCACGACGCTCCTGCATGCGCTGCTCGCCGCGGACCCGGCGGGTCGCGCGCCGCTCGGCTGGGAGCTCCTCTGGCCCGTGCCGCCGCCGGAGCCGGATCCCGAGCGTCGCGCGAGCGACGCCCGCATCGCGCTCGCGGAGCGCGAGCTGACGCTGCCGCAGACCGTCGTGTCGGGACTGCTCGCGATCCACGTCTTCGGCGCCACGCGTCCGAAGGAATGCCTCTCGGCGATGAGCTTCGCGTTCCTGAGCGAGGAGCTGACGACGCGCTACGACGTGCCGGCCTTCGAGCGCTGGCTCTTCGAGGCGGCGGACCTCCGACCCGCCTATGCGATGCATCGCCTCGTCCTCCAGATCCTGCAGCGCCGCAGCGGCCGCAGGCGCTGGGTCCTGAAGTCGCCCGTCCATCTGCATTCGCTCGACGTGCTCGAGTCGACCTATCCCGACGCGAAGGTCGTGCTGACCCATCGCGACCCCGCGACGATGCTGGCCTCGCTCTCGAGCCTCGTCGCCCACATCCGCTGGGCCCACAGCGATCGCGTCGACGCGCCGGCGCTCGCCCGCGCCCACGTCGCGCGCTACCAGCGCTCGCTCGAGCGCGTCCGACAGGACGAGGTGCGCAGCGGCGGGACAGGCCGGCATCATCTGCGCTATGCCGACCTGGTCGAGGATCCCGAGGGCCGGGTGGCCGACCTCTACGATGCGCTCGGCCTCGACCTCTCCGCGGACTACCGGGAGCGGCTGCGCGCCGAGGTCGCGCGCCGGACCCGCCACGAGCACGGCGACCATGCCTATGATCTCGCGGCGCTGGGTCTCGACCGCGCCGCACTGCGCGCGGCGTTCGCGCGCTATGCCGAAGCGTTCGGCGTGGCCGAGGAAGTCTGAAGAGGAGACGTGCGATGCCGAACCGGGGGGCGAGCCACGAGGAGCCGAGCAGGGAGCGGAACCGGTCCGCGAAGCCGAACCCGACCGGCGCATCGACCCACGAGCGACTCTCGTTCTGTCGCCTCTGCATGGGCCATTGCGGCGTCGTCGCGACGGTCGACGCGGCGGGCCGGCTCCTGCGGATCCGCGGGGACCACGCCGATCCCCAGACCCTGGGCTACGCCTGCTTCAAGGGGATGAACGCGCCGGAGGCGCACGCGAGCCCGGATCGGATCCTCGCGCCGCGCAAGCGGATGCCCGATGGCCGCTTCGAGCGGATCCCGCTCGAACAGGCCCTCGACGAGATCGCCGGAAAGCTGCGGCGGATCCTCGACGAGGACGGACCCGAGGCGGTCGCCGGCTACAAGGGCGGCGGCGCCTTCTTCACGTCGAGCTCGCTGATGATGCTCAACGCCTTCCTCGCCGCGATCGGCTCGCCGAAGGCCTTCTCCTCCGTCACGATCGACCAGTCCTCGAAGGCGGTCGCCGCCGGTCGCATCGGCCTCTGGCCGCCGGGCCGGACCCCGTTCCACCGCGGCGACGTCTTCCTGATCGTCGGTGGCAATCCGCTCGTCTCGGTCTCGACCAACGGCTTCGACACGCGCAACCCCCAGAAGCGGCTGCGCGAGGCGAAGGCGCGGGGCATGAAGCTGATCGTGATCGATCCGCGGCGCAGCGAGACCGCGAAGCAGGCCGACCTCCACCTCCAGCCGCTGCCGGGGGAGGACTGCGCGATCCTGGCCGGGCTGATCCACGTGGTGCTCGAGCGCGGCTGGCACGATCACGCGTTCTGCGCCCGCTATGCGGACGACGTCGAGCGTCTCCGCATCGCCGTCGCCGACTTCCCGCCGGAGGCGGTCGCGGCCCGCGCCGGCATCGCGGCGAACGACCTCGTCGCCGTCGCCCGCCTCTTCGCGCACGACGCGCGCAGCGGCGCCGCCACCAGCGCGACGGGCCCCGACATGTCACCCCACGGCAATCTCGCCGAGCATCTGATCGAGGTGCTGAACGTGATCTGCGGGCGGCTCCTGCGCGAGGGCGATCGCATCGAGCATCCCGGCGCGATCGGGCCGCGCCACCCGCGCAAGGCCGAGGTCATCCCCGCGCCGCGCTGGTGGGAGAAGGGCTACCAGAGTCGCATCGGCGGCTTCGGCACGATGGACGGCGAGCTGCCGACCGGCATCCTGGCCGACGAGATCCTGACGCCGGGCCGCGGACGCGTCCGCGCGCTGCTCGTCCACGGCGGCAATCCCGCCTCGGCGATCCCGGAGACCGCGAAGGTCGTCCGCGCGCTCGAGTCGCTCGAGCTGCTCGTCGTGATCGAGCCCTTCATGACGATGACGGCGGAGCTCGCCGACTACGTGCTGCCGCCGACGCTGCAGTACGAGCGCGCGGACCTGCCGATCTTCATCTACGAGAATCTGGTCTCGCCCGTGCCCTACACGCGCTACACGCCGGCGATCGTGGAGCCGCCGGCGGGGGCCGAGGTCTGCGACGACCATCTCTACTTCTGGGAGCTCGCTCGGCGACTCGGCGTGCGGTTGCGGCATTTCGGGGTCGAGCTCGACGGCGACGAGCCGCCGACGACGGACGAGCTGCTCGCGATCGCGGCGCGCCACGCGCCGATGCCGTTCGACGCGCTGCGGCGGGCCGAGCGCGGCGTGCTGCTCGATGCCGAGCCGACGTTCGTGCTGCCCGGCGATCCGGCGAGTCCGCACCGCTTCGCGCTGATGCCCGAGGACGTGGCGGCGGAGCTCGCGGAGGTGGCGCGCCGGGTCGAATCCCGGCCCGGCTTCGCCTATCGGCTCGCGGTGCGCCGGCTGCGGGACGGGCTCAACTCGGCGGGCCTCTCGCTGCCCGCGATCCAGGCGCGACATCCCTTCAATCCCCTCTACATGCATCCCGACGACATGCGCGCCGAGGGCATCGCCGAGGGGGATCGTGTCGCGGTCGCGTCGCCCCATGGTCGCGTCGAGGTCCGGGCGAAGGCCGATCCCGATCTGCGCCGCGGCGTCGTCACGCTCGTCCACGGCTTCGGACGACTGCCGGGAAGGGGCGGGCGCTACGAGGAGGCGGGCGTCGCGGTGAACGCGCTCCTCAGCCTCGGGCCCGAGTCGCGCGAGTCGATCAACGCGATGCCCGCGATGAGCGGGATCCCGATCGCCGTTCGCCGGCTCGCGACGGGCTGACGGTCGACGTCGCCCGGGCCGTGCGGCCGCCGCGCGCAGATCGCGGCGGATGCTCCGCGCGGACGCCGGCGACGACGACCGCGGCGATCGCCCGGATCTCCGCGCGCGTGAGACGCCGGCGCGTGACGAGCTCGCTCAGCAGGAGCGGACCCGCGACGAGCTCGATCAGGGGCACCGCACGCGCCGACGGCGCGAGCTCCCCGCGCTCGATCGCCCGCTCGATCGGCGAGCGCCAGCCCCTGCGGCGCGGCTTCCAGAACGTCTCGATCCAGTCGAAGAGCGCGGCGGGCGCCTCGCCCGTCCCGACGACCGCCCGCAGGATGGCGGCGGCATGCGGCTCCCGGAGCAGCGCGAGACGCGAGGCGACGAAGGCCTCGACGTCGAGATCGAAGCGCCCCGTGTCGACGTCGGGCAGGGCGAGGGCCTCGAGCTCGGCGAGCGCCGCCTCGACCAGCTCGCCCGGCGAGCCCCAGCTGCGGTAGAGCGTCGTCTTCGCGACGCCCGCGCGCCGGGCGACCGCCGGAAAGGTCACCGCGCCGAACCCGCCCTCGGCGAGCAGCGCCCGCGCTGCCCGCCGGACGGCCTCGCGCACCTCGGCGTTGCGTCCGCCCGGCCGCCTGCGCGCTCGTGCCTGCCCGGAATCGGTCTCGGCCCGCTTCTCCACAAAAGCAACTCTAGGTTGCTTTTACGATCCGGGCCATCCATACTGGCCGACGGACGACGAACCGCAGGAGGATCCCCCATGACGAGCCGACCCCGGAACCCGATCGCGACCGAAGACCAGCACGTCGTCGAGCGCCGCGCGCTCGAGATCTTCGCCGACCCGCGCGTCGTGAAGACGACGAAGGAGATCCGCGAGTACTGGCTCAAGTCGGTTCCGCGCAGCGAGGACTCGCTCGCCTGCTTCGAGCGCGCCTTCGAGGAAGTGATGTTCGCGGCGATCGTCTGGTCCTTGAACCAGGACCCGCTCTACCCGAAGGTCGTGACGATCACGCGCTTGCCGCATCAGCTCGCGGGCCAGCGCATTCCCGGCACGCGCTGGGGCATCGACAATCCCGACTCCGTCTACCGCGTGATCCCGATCAGCGGGGCCGAGCGCTACGTCATCCGGGGCCGGATCCCGGAGAACCGGGTGACCGAGAACTACTTCACGCTCTGGGACGCGAAGATGGGGACCGTCGACGTCCTCGACGGCAAGACGATCCAGATGAACCCGGACCGGACGTTCGAGATCGCCGTCGACAGCGATCCGAAGGGCGATCGCAAGAACCACGTCCGTTCCGCGCCCGCGGCCCACGAGTTCTACATCCGCGACGTCGTCATGGACTGGAAGGAGGAGATGATCAACGACCTCTCGATCGAGCGGCTCGGCGGGGCGCCGTCGCGTCCGCCGCGGAGCGGCGACGAGGAGGTCGCGCTCGCGATCGAGTACATGTGGAAGTGGGCGAAGGAGACCGATCGCTGGGAGGCGCAGACGGCGGGCAAGCCCGACAACAGCTTCGCCTTCACGATCGACCGCGACAGCGACGGCGCGCTGCGCAACCAGATCTACATCATGGGGCGCTTCAAGCTGCCGTCGGTCGACCACGCGCTCGTGATCGACGTCGATCTGGGCGGCGCCGACTACTTCATCGCTCCGATCACGAACGTCTGGGGCACGACGAACGACATCCAGTTCCGCAACGGCAGCATGAACAAGGCCCAGTCGGTGGCGAACGCCGACGGGACGCTGACCTTCGTGCTCTCGGTGAAGGATCCGGGCGTCTGGAACTGGATCGACCCCAGCGACATGAAGGAGGGCACGCTGACGCTGCGCTGGGCCGAGTTCGAGGGCGGCCAGCCCGGTCCGAGCCTGTCGGCGAAGGGCAAGGTCGTGCCGCTTTCCGAGGTGCGACAGAACGTGCCGGCCGGGACGCGCCTCGTCACGCCGGCCGAGCGCAAGGACCAGCTCGCGGAACGGGCGGAGAGCTACGCCTGGCGGCTCGCCGAGCGCTGAGCGGCGTCGGGCGCGATTCGAGCGGAGCGCTCGGATCGGTCGCGGCGGGCGGACGGGGCGAAGCGGCCGGGCGGAGCGCAGCGGTCGTAGCGCTTCGGTCGTAGGAAGGGGGGCGGCGGAGCGAGATGGCAGGCGGGACGGTGGAAGAGGACAAGGTCTGGCTGATCACGGGCTGCTCGTCCGGCATGGGCAAGGCGTTCGCGATCGCGGCGCTCCGCGCGGGCTACCGCGTCGTCGCGACGGCCCGCGATCCCGGGACGTTGGAGGACGTCGTCGCGACGCGTCCCGATCGGGCGCTCGCGCTCGCGCTCGACGTGACGGACAAGGCGCAGATCGGGCGTGTGGTCGAGCGGACGCTCGCCGAGTACGGGCGCATCGACGTGCTCGTCAACAACGCGGCATACGGCTATCTCGCGGCGATCGAAGAGGGCGACGAGGCGGACGTTCGGGCGATGTTCGAGACGAATTTCTGGGGCACGCTCGCGATGACCCGCGCCGTGCTCCCCTGCATGCGACGCCAGCGCAGCGGCCACATCGTCAACAACTCGTCGCAGGCGGGGCTGATGTCGAAGCCGGGGACGGGCTATTACAGCACGACGAAGTGGGCGGTCGAGGCGCTGACCGAGGCGCTCGTCGAGGAGGTCGAGCCCTTCGGCATCCGCGTGACGGCGCTCGAGCCCGGCCCCTTCCGCACGGACTGGGCGGGACGTTCGATGAAGCGCTCGAAGACGACGATGCCCGACTACGCCGCGGTCCACGCGCGCGCTCAGATGATCGCCGACATGGACGGCACGCAGCCGGGCGATCCCCGCGGCGCCGCCGCGGCGCTGGTCGAGGTCGTGCGTTCGCCCGATCCGCCGCGCCAGCTGCTGATGGGGAAGATCGTTCTCGATACCTATCGCGCGAAGCTCGACGGGATTCGCGCGGCGCTCGATCGGTGGGAGGATCTGACGGTGCGGGCGGACTTCGCGCCCGATTAGCCGAGCGGCGTCGCCTGCGCGGGCCCTGCGGAGCGCCCTCGCCGCGCCGCGCGGACCCGATCGGAGCGTTCGGCTCGGACGGTTCGGTCAATCGGAGCGCGGTCGACTCGACCGCAGGAGGGGATCGATGGCCAGTCGGAAGCGGGTCGCGGGTCGGAAGCAGGCGAAGAAACCGGCGAATCAGCGGGCCAGGAAGACCACGAAGAAGGCGGCCGGGAAGGCGACGAAGAAGTCCGCCGCGAGGCCGGCGAAGAAGGCCACGCGGAAGGGGGCCCGCAAGGCAAGCGCGAAGTCGGCGACGAAGACTTCGAAGACGGCCGCCCGCAAGCCGAGCGCCTCGACCCGTCCCGTGACGCCGGTCCATACGGCGGCCGCGCTGCGCGCGATCGTCGAGCGCTACGTCGCGGCGTACAACGCCCGGGACAAGGAGAGCATCCTCGCGCTCTACGATCGCCGTGCGACGATGGAGGATCCGCTCGGGCTGCCGCCGGCGGTCGGCCTGGCGGAGATCGGGGCGCTCTACCAGATGGGCTTCGACATGGGCGTCTCGATCGCGCCGGATGGCGCGGTCCGCTGCGCCGGCAACTCGGTCGCCTTTCCCCTGATCGCGAGCTCGCCGAGCTCGAAGCTGGAGGTGATCGACGTCTTCGACTTCGGACGCAACGGCAAGATCGTCCAGATGCGCGCGTACTGGGGACCGGACAACCTCGTCGGAGACCTCGCCGTTCGGCAATGAGGGTGCCGGCTCGCTCGGGGAGGGGATGCGGATGAAGCGCGAGCGGACCGCGACGCGCGCGACGAAGCGGGTCGGAGTCCCGGCCGCCCATCGGAGCGGGAAGCCGAAGACCGCGAAGGGGACCGCGCGGCAGGCTGGGAAGAGGAAGGCCCCGAAGCAAGGCGCGAAGAAGGCCCCGAAGCAAGCCGCGAAGAAAGCCGCGAAGAAGGCGATGAAGAAGGGCGCGAAGCGGGCGGCGCGCGGGGGATCGGCCGGCGAGCCGAAGCGGCGCGCGAAGAACGCGTCGACGAAGGGCCGATCGAAGCGGACGGCGACGCCGACGGACGGGCGCGCGGCTCCGACGCCCGAGCAGATGGTCGAGCTCGTCGCGCGCTACGTCTCGGCCTTCAACCGGGGGGACGTCGAGGCCATCGTCTCGCTCTACCATCCGCGGGCGACGATGGAGGATCCGGTCGGCTACACGCCGGCGCGCGGGCATCGTGCCATCGGGACGGTGTACCAGGGCGGCTTCCGGCAGGGCGTCACGATCGTGCTCGACGGCGCGATCCGGTGTGCGGGCGGCTCGGTCGCATTTCCGGTCGTCGCGCGGACGCCGCAGGCGACGCTGCAGTCGGTCAACGTCTTCGATCTGTCGCCCGACGGTCGGATCGAGCGCATGCGCGCCTACTGGGGTCCCTACAACGTCGTCGGGGAGATCGCCGTACGGGGTTGACCGGGGCGCGGGAGACGAGCGGGGATCGCGGGGCGAGGCAGCGCGCCGCCCGGAAGGAGGAGACGATGACGGCCACGGCGATCGATCTCGACTACGACGCGATCCTGCGCGACGCGCAGGCGCGGGCCGGAGTCGGCCGCTTCTCGAACGAGTTCTACCTGCCGGTGCTGCGTCGGCTGCTCGAAGGCTTCGAGAAGGAGTCGAACCTGAACGAGGCCGGACGCGCGATCCAGCGCGAGCGGATCGTCGGGCTCCTCGCGACGAACCTGCGCTTCGAGTCCTACTGGGCGCAGTACCCCGAGATCGCGCAGGAGGAGATCGTCGATCCGATCGTGATCGTCGGCTTCGGCCGGACGGGCTCGACGCTCCTCCAGCGGCTCCTCGCGGCGGATCCGCGCGCGCATGCGCCGCTCTGGTGGGAGGGGCGCTTCCCGGTCCCGTTCGTCGGCGAATCCGTCGAGAACCCGGAGCAGCGCATCGCGACCGCGAAGGCCGAGGTCGAGATGATGTATCGGACCGTGCCCGGCCTCGAGTCGATCCATCCGCTCGATGCGATGCAGGCCGACGAGGAGATCCTGCTGCTCGAGCAGTCCTTCTACAGCGACTCGCCCGAGTCCTTCGCGAAGCTGCTCGAGTTCGGCCCCTGGCGCGAGTCCCTCGACCAGACGCCCGGCTACGCCTACATGAAGCGCATGCTGCAGTTCCTGCAGTGGCAGAAGCGCAAGCGCGGGATCGTCGCGGAGCGCTGGATCCTGAAGTCGCCGCAGCACATCCACAGCTGCGACGTGGTCTTGAACGTCTTTCCGGGCGCCCGCATCGTGCAGACCCATCGCGATCCGCTCGAGACGATCCCGTCCTGGGCGAGCCTCTGCTACTCGCTCTGGCAGCAGAACAGCGACACGGCAGATCCGAAGGTCTGCGGCGCGTACTGGGACGCCAAGATGGCGCGCGGCATCGAGCGCTGCATGCGCGTCCGCGATGCGGGCAACGCCGACAAGTTCTTCGACGTCGACTACCGCGACACCGCCCGCGACCCGCTCGACGTCGCGGCCCGCATCTGCGCCTTCGTCGGCTGGGACCACACGATCGAGGCCCGAGAGGCCCAGACGCGCTGGCTCGCCGCCAACCGGCGCGATCTGCGACCGCCCCACGAGTACACGATGGAGACCTTCGGGTATACGGAGGCGGGCCTCAAGGCCCGCTACCGCGAGTACCGGGAGCGATTCGTTCGCTAGCGTCGGGGACGGTCGGCTCGTCGGGTCGGCGGCCCGGATCGGCGATGGACATCGCGGACTCGGCCCCCCCGCCCGGATCGTCGACTCGGACCATCCCCTCGGAGCGTCGTTGCGGCGCGCCGATCGAGACTCGGTCGCCCTCGTCGTCGGAGGCCCGATCCGGTCGCGCGGGCGCGGCGCAGGAGAGCGAGCCCATGTCCCACATCACCCGTTACAACCTGATGCCGATCCCGCCCGTCGAGGCGCACACCCATTGGTTCGAGGCGGGCGGGCTGCGCATCGGCGTCGAGTACCGCCTGCTGACCGACGCGATCGCGGCGGCGAATCGGCTGGAGGCGGCAGACGGCGACGTCCCGCGCGTCCAGACCGAGGGACCGGTCGACGATCGCGGGGTCTCGCTCCACGTCGTCGGGATCCAGGACGGGGAGGAGCGGGAGTTCCTCCGCTTCGACTGCTTCCAGGAGGATCCCCACTACCACTACGTCTGCTGGCGCGACAAGAGCAACGAGATGATCCACGTCGATCCGATCGCCGATGGCGACCCGCTGGCCTGGGCGCTCGATCGGCTGCGCACGCGCCTGCTGGCGATGCTGTCCCGCGCGGGCGCGGGAGACGTCGCGAAGCGGGTCGACGTGGCCGCGGTCGACGCGCTCCTGCCGCGCATCGCCGAGACGGCGTTCCGGCTCCGCTTCGCGTCCCATGACGAGGCGAGATTGCATGCCGTCGCCGTCCAGGCGGGCGCACGGTAGGTCGGATCGGACGCGGCGGGAGGAGCGGGCGATGAAGGCGATCGGAAGGGGCGACACGGAAGCGGCGCGGTTGCGGGCGAAGCTCGGTCATCCGGTGATCGATGCGGACGGCCACGTCATCGAGACGCCGCCCGTCTTCATGCCCTTCTTCGAGGACTTCGTCCGCGACGTCGCCGGAGGCGACATGGTCAAGCGCTTCCGGGCGGTGGGCGGCATGGACTTCGACGACATGGTGCTGCGGCCCTGGAGCGCCCTGTCCTGGGAGGAGCGGCGCAAGGTCTGGGCGACGCGCCCCTCCTGGTGGTCGCTGCCGGCTGGCAACAGCCTCGACCGCGCGACGAGCCACCTCCCGAAGCTGATGTACGAGCGGCTCGACGATTTCGGGATCGACTTCGCCGTGCTCTACGGCAGCCGGACGCTGACGACGACCGCGATCCGCGACGCGGAGGTCCGGCAGGTCGCCTGTCGCGCGCTCAACGCCTTCAACGCGCAGGTCTACGCGCCCTATGCCGATCGCATGACGCCGGCCGCACAGATCCCGACACATACGCCCGAGGAGGCGATCGCCGAGCTCGAACACGCGGTCGGGGAGCTCGGGCTCAAGGCGATCATGATCAACGGCGTCGTGCATCGGCCGATCGGCGGCCAGGCGCCGACGGGCCCGGCCGACCCGCGCATCCCGAACTGGGGCTCGGGCAGCGGCGAGCGGCTCGACGCGCTCGGACTCGATGCGGAGTACGACTACGACCCGTTCTGGCGACGCTGCGTCGAGCTCGGTGTCGTCCCCTCGTCGCATACGCCCGGCATGGGCTGGGGCAGTCGCCGCTCGGTCTCGAACTACATGGCGAACCACATCGGCTCGTTCGCCGCGAGCGCCGAGGCCTTCTGCCGCTCGATCTTCATGGGCGGGGTCACGCATCGCTTCCCCGAGCTCGCCTTCGGCCTGCTCGAGGGCGGCGTCGGCTGGGCCTGCATCCTGCTCGCCGACATCGTGTCGCATTGGCAGAAGCGCAACCGCGACACGATCCACCACCTCGACCCGAAGCGCCTCGACGCCTCGCTTCTCGCGAAGCTCTTCGAGACGCATCAGGACGCGCACTTCCATCCCGGCGTGCCCGGTCTCGTCGAGAGCCTCGCGAAGCTCGAGCCCGAGCCGCCCTTCCTCGACGAATGGGTCCAGTGCGGCATCGAGCGCGAGGAGGACATCGTCGAACGGTTCGTGCCGCGCTTCTACTTCGGCTGCGAGGCGGACGACCCGACGGTCGCCTGGGCCTTCAACCGGAAGACGAACCCCCACGGCTCGCGCCTGCGAGCGATGTTCAGCTCCGACATGGGACATTGGGACGTGCCCGACATGGAGGAGATCCTCTGCGAAGCGTTCGAGCTGGTCGAGCACGGGCTGATCGACGAAGACGACTTTCGCGAGTTCGTCTGCACGAACCCGATCCGATTCTACACCCGCGCGAATCCCCGCTTCTTCGAGGGGACCCGGGTCGAGGCGGCCGCCGCGAAGATCGTCGAGGCGGAGCGGACCGGGCGCGCCGCGTAGGGCGCGTCGACGGCCCGGGAGGGAAGCGTGCGATGAGTGCGGGACGCCTGATCGGCCGGGTCGTCGAGATCCACCGCCATCCCGTGAAGTCGATGGGCGGCGAACGCGTCGAGGAGACGCCTCTCGCGCTGCGCTACGGCGTGGCGGGCGATCGTGCCTGGGCGATCCGCGACGTCGCGGCGGGCGAGATCCGCGGCGCGAAGAAGATCCCCGCGCTGCTGGGCCTCGCCGCGCGCTACGTCGTGCCGCCGAGCGAGCGGGGCGCCGCGCTCGTCGAGATCGACCTCGGCGACGGCCAACGCGTTCGTTCCGATGCCGTCGACGCCTCGGCCCGGCTCTCGGATCGCCTCGGCCGAGCCGTGGAGCTCTGCGCGCGCCGCCCAGCCGACGATCTCGCCCACTACCGCCGCGCGCGGCCGATCACGGACCCGGAGTCCGAGATCCGCGAGGCGAGCGAGCTCCTGCCCGAGGAATCACTCCCCGCGATGGACGCGCCGCCGCCCGTCGACCTCTCGGTCGTCGGCGAGTACGTCGCTCCGCCCGGGACCTATTTCGACTTCTTCGACCTCCATCTCGTCTCGACCGGCTCGCTCGGACGCTTCGCGGCGCTCGTTCCCGGATCGAAGGTCGAGGCGCGGCGGTTCCGACCGAATCTGGTCGTCGAGCTCGAGGCGCCGCGGAGCGCGGAGGGCGGCGCGCGTTCTTCGGGCGCGAGCGCCGCATCGGATCCGATCGAGCCGGACGCCGGAGCCGACTGGCCCGAGCTCGCCTGGGTCGGTCGCGTCCTCGCGATCGGCGGCGCAGAGCTCGAGCTCACGATGCCGATGATGCGCTGCGGGATGACGACGCACGCGCAGCCCGGCCTGCCGAAGGATCCGCGCATCATGCGCGCGCTCGTGCGCGATTGTGGGATGAATCTCGGTGCGGGCGTGACGGTCCGACGGGCCGGGCGGGTCCGGGTCGGGGACGGGATCCGGGTGGTCGGCTGATCGAGCACCGCGCGGAGCCGACCGGCCTCCGCAGCTCGGCCGAATCGGAAGGGCCGGGCCCGAAGCGCGGATCACGCGGCGAGCAGCGACGGTGAAGGAAGCGCGAAGGAAGTACGCAGCCGGCGAGCGCGTGGGAGGGGAGACGACATGAGCATCGAGATCGAGCGCATCAATCCGAAGGGCCTCTTCGTCCTCGACGCCTTCACGCAGATCGTGCGGACGCAGGGCGGACGCCTTGCCTTCATCGCGGGCCAGGGCGCCTTCGACGAGCAATTCAACCTGATCGGCGCCGGCGATCTCCACGCCCAGGTCGTCCAGGCCTTCCGCAACTTGCGCACCGCCGTCGAATCCCTCGGCGGCAGCGTCGACCAGATCGTCAGCACCAACATGTACATCGTCGGACTCGACCCGCAGATGGTCGAGCTCTTCCAGCAGGCGATGGCCGTCGCGCTCGACGGCAAGCCCTTCCCGCCGAACGCGTCGACGATGATCGGCGTGCAGTCGCTGGCGGGGGAGGGGATGCTGGTCGAGATCAGCGCGGTGGCGGTGGTGGAGTAGGGCGGCACGCGGGCGCCGATTCAGACCGTCGGGAGATCGGTCGATCACGCGGGCCGGACGCGGGCGGCGCAGGCACCGCGGCGGTGCGGAGGAGACGCGCTCGAGAAGCGTGGAACGCGCCCAACCCCCCCCGCTGCTCCCGACGGCTCGTGAGGGCGTCCGTAGAGGTCGCCCCCCATGTCCCATCGATCGGCCGAACGGTCTAGTCCGCAAGGACGAGCGGCATCCCCATTCTGGCCGATGCGCCGCGGACCGCGTCCCGGTACAGGTCGGAAGGCGAGTCCCACCCACCTCTGCGAAGGGAGCCGGCGATGCGCACCACCCGACCCGTCTCGGTTTCGATCCTCCTGCCCGTCCTCGCGTCGTTCGCGACCCTCGCGTCGGTTTCGGCGTCGGCGATCGCCGTCGACACGACGGCGGACCTCACGACCGCCGACTGCGGCGTGGCCGGGCAGTGCACGCTGCGTCAGGCGATCCTGATGGCGAATGCCGCGGGCGGCGGAACGGTCGAGCTCGTGGCCGGCTCGACCTATCAGCTGACGCAGGGCGGGCTCACGATCGATCCCGGTCCGGGCAACGACGTGACGATCTCGGTCACGGGCGGGCCGAGCCCCTTCGACACGGCGATCGACGCTGACGCGGACGGGCGGCCGCTGCTGGTCCTGACGGGGCGGCTCGATCTCTCGGGCGTGACCGTCCGCAACGGCGACGCGGGCACGGCGGACGGCGGTGGGATCCTCGTCGCGGCCGATGCGGCGCTCGATCTGACGGACGTCGTCGTGACGGGCAATGTCGCGGACGACGGCGGGGGGCTCGCGATTCGCGCCGGGGCCGGCGCGAGCCTGCTGCGGGTCTTGGTCACGGGGAATCGGACGACGCGGACGCCCGCGTCCGACGGCGGCGGGATCCTGAACGAGGGCGAGCTCGTGCTCCGTTCGACGACCGTCGCGGGGAACCACGGTACGGCGGAGCAGGGCGGCGGGATCTTCAACGCCGGATCCGGAACGATCGCGGCCGAGGGCAGCGCGATCCTCGGTCATGCGGCCTCGGTTCAGGGGGGCGGACTCTGGTCGAACTCGGCAGCCAGCGTGACGACGGCGCTCGTTCCCGAGTGCGACGGCACGACGGCGGCGGTCTGTCTCGTCGACACGGCCATCGAGTCGAACCGCGCGCAAGACGGCGCCGGCTACTTCCAGGCCGCGGGGCGCCTCGAGATGACGGGGGGACGCATCGCGACCAACGCGGTGATCCAGGTCCAGGGCACGAACGAGGAAGGGGGCGGGCTGCTCGCGACGGGTGGGAGCGCGGATCTGCTGCAGGTCGAGGTCTCCGACAACGACGCCGATCTGGGCGGGGGCATCCTTTGGAGCTCGGGCGAGACGCTCGACGTCACGGAGGTCAGGATCGCGGACAATCGCGCGGGGCATGGCGGCGGGCTCTACCTCGCGACCGGAACGCTGCACGCGAACGGAATCGACGTGCTCGCGAACCGGGCGAACGTGTCGGGCGGAGGCCTGTTCCTCGGCGCGGCGACGACTTCCGAGATCCTGGACACGACGATCCGAGACAATGTCGCGAGCGCCAACGCCGACAACGGCGACGGTGCGGGGCTCTGGTCGGCGGGCCATACGACGGTGGAGCGCTCGACGATCTCGGGCAACACGATCACGGGCGTCGGTGCCCAGAACGGTCGTTATGGCGGCGGCGTCTTCGCCTTCGGCGACACGCTGTCGATCTTCGACAGCACGATCAGCGGCAATTCGGCGAGTCTGGGCGGCGGGATCGGATCGAACTCGACCGGCGCGCTCCATCTCGTGAACGTGACCCTCGTCTTCAACACGTCGACCGTCGCCTCGGCCGGCGAGAATCTCCACCATGCGACCGCGTCCTACACGACGACGATCCGCAACTCGATCGTCGCGCGCGCCCCGGGCGCCGACGCGGGCAGCTGCAACGGCCTCGCGTTGACGGCGGCGAGCGGCTCGAGCTTCAACCTGCGCGAGGATCTGGATTCGAGCTGCGGCTTCAACTCGACCGCGGACCGGACCTTCGACGGGGCCGATCTGGGCGCGCTGCAGGACAACGGCGGCCTCTACGGCGTCGAGACCCATGCGCTGCTCGGGGGCGACGGCATCGACGCTGCCAACGACGCGATCTGCTCGACGCAGGACAATCGGGGCTTCCTGCGGAGCCTCCTCTTCGGCGTGCCGGTCGACTGCGACATGGGCGCCTACGAGGTCGAGGCCGTGCCCGAGGCAGGCGCCCCGCTCGGACTGCTCGCGGGCGCGGGGCTGTTCGCGGTCGGGCTCCACCGCCGGCGTCGAGCGACGGCCTTCACGGAGGTCGAACGCGGCGGGCTCGACGGATAGGAGGGGTGGGGAGTCCGACGGCGCGACCTGTGCCACGTTCCGGCCGATGGCGGCGGCGGCGCGTCGCGAGCGGGGTCGGTACTCCGCGCGCCGTGCGATCGCAGGGATCCCGCCGGAGGGCATGCTCTTGCCGTCGATCAACGCGCTCGTCACCCCCTTCAACCCCCTCGTGATGGCGCTCCTGCGCTCGCGCTTCCACGGCCTCGCATCGAAGGCGCTGCTCGTGGTCTCCTGGTCCGGTCGCAAGACGGGCAAGCGCTTCTCGATCCCGACCGGCTACCGGCGCGACGGCGGCGACGTCATCGTCCTGCTCTCGAAGCCCGGCGCGAAGAGCTGGTGGAAGAACTTCCGCTCGCCCTGGCCGGCGGACCTGCTGCTCGAGGGGCGCGAGCGCACGGCGATGGGCGAGCTCGTCCCGGCCGGTAGCGACGCGTTCTTCCGGCTCGTCGAGACGACGATCCACGCGACGCCCTTCATGGCGAAGCAGTTCGGGCTCGCGGACTTCGACGCGGCGCGAGGGCTCTCGACCGAGGACCGCGGCCGTCTCTGCGCGGGCGCCGCGGCGATCCGCTTCGAGCTCGCCGACTGAACGCGCCGACGGCGCGCGCGCCGTTCGGTCTTCCCCGGTCCCCTGGCGGACCCGCGCGTACTTGCGAACATGCGACAGGGCGCGATCCGGCGCGCCTTCCCACGAACGAGGTTCCCCATGACCGCCCTCGAAGAGATCGAAGCGATCCGCCAGCTCAAGTACCGCTATCTGCGCGGCGTCGACTGCAAGGACTGGGCGCTGCTCGCCAGCACCTTCGCGCCCGATGCGGTCTCCGCCTACGACAGCGGCAAGAACGCCTACGTCGGGCGCGATGCGATCGTCGCCTGGCTCCGGGGCGCGATGGACAACGCGATCGTGACCATGCACCAGGTCCACCACCCCGAGATCGAGCTCACGAGCGCCACGACCGCGAAGGGCACCTGGCACCTCGAGGACCGCGTCATCAACGACGGCCCGGCCATGCCCGAGATGCCGGCCCACTCGATCCTCTTCGGAACGGCCTACTACCAGGACGAGTACGTGAAGCAGGGCGGGGCGTGGCTGATCCAGAAGACCGGCTACGAGCGGATCTACTGCGAGATCCGAACCTTCGAGAAGGCCGCCCACTTCCACAACCGCTGGGCGGGGCGCTAGCCATCGCGGAATCGGGCGGTCGCGGCGGCGGACCCGCCTCGCACGCGCTCGCGACCGCCCCCGAGCGCGTCGTTCAGGCCGATCGGGCGAGCGGGACGCTCCGGGCCTTCGTCCGGCGCTTGCCGTCGTAGAGGAACTCGGCGCCGTCGAGATCGGTCGCCGGGATCTCCGTCCGTTCGGTCCAGTAGTCCTGGTTGTGGCGCCACTCCGGCTTGTCGCCGCGCCGGGGCAGCTTGTCGAGATCGCGCATCAGGTAGCCGGGGTTGAAATTCTCCTGCTCGATCCAGGGCAGGATCGCCATGTCCGCGTCCTCCTCGCGCAGCGCGACCTCGACCCGCTTCGCGCCGATCTCGTCCATGTGCGCGAGCAGGCTGCAGACGAAGTCGCCGAGCAGGTCGACGCGCAGCGTCCAGCTCGCGCGAAAGTAGCCGAGGCCGACGGGTTGGGACGCCGGTGAACATCATGCCGCGGTAGGTCACGGTGTCGTGCCGATCGACAGGATGGCGTCGACGAAGAACGGGATGTCGCCCAGGACCGAGGAGGCGAAAGCCGGTGGCGGCGACGATGAGGTCGGCCTCGATCTCCTCGCCGGAGCGCGTTGCGGACGCGCTACCGGTAAAGCGGTCGAGGGTGTCCGTCACGACGGTGAGCTGACCGGCCCCACCGCAGAAGATGTCGCCCTCCGGACAGAAGGCGAGGCGCTGCTGCCAGACGCGGTAGCGGGGAACGAAGTGGGGCTCGAGCTGGAAGTCCTCGCCCGCGTAGAGCCGGATCAGCGCCTTCAGCTCCTCGAACACCGCGTCGGGCTCCGTCCGGGCGCGTCGGGTCAGCATCTCCTGGTCGTGGACGATCTGGGCGCGGACGACGCGGTGGACCGTCGGCTCGTCGATGCCGATCTGGCGCAGGCGGTCGGCGAGCTCGTTCTTGTTCTCGCTGCAGAGGAAGTAGGTCGGCGAGCGCTGCAGCATCGTCACGTGGGCGGCCTTCTCCGCGAACGCCGGGATCACCGTCGCCGCCGTCGCGCCCGAACCGATCACGAGCACCCGCTTCCCCGCCCAGTCGATCTCGGGATCCCAGAGCTGCGCGTGGACGAAGACGCCCCGGTAGCGGTCCATGTCCGGCCAGTCGGGGACGTGCGGCCGCTCGTGGTCGTAGTAGCCCTGGCACATCCAGAGGAAGCCGCAGGTGAAGCGCACCGTCTCCCCGTCCGCCTTCCGGATCGCCTCGACCGTCCAGCGGTCGTCGGCGCTCGACCAGCTGCAGCGCGTGATGCGATGGCCGTAGCGGATGTGGTCGCCGATGCCGTTCTCCTCGATGACCTCGCCCATGTACTGGAGGATCGCCCTCGGCGCTCAGAGCCGGGGTGCCCGACCCAGGGCTTGAAGCGGTAGCCGAAGGTATAGAGGTCGGAGTCGGAGCGGACGCCCGGGTATTTGTGGGTCTCCCAGGTCCCTCCGAAGCCGTCCTTCATCTCGAGGATGACGTAGCGCTTCTGCGGACACTGTTGCTGGAGGTGGTAGGCCGAGCCGATGCCGGAGATGCCGGCGCCGACGATCAGCACGTCGAAGTGGGTCTCTCCGTCCTTCTTCCCGTTCGGGCCTGCAGCTGCCACCTTCGTTCACCTCCTGGGCGGGGCCGATTCCGCCGCCAGACGATGCGCTCCGGGATGCAGGATCCATTCCGGAGACGGATTCGCGGCGGCGCCGAGCGGGACGCTCGCATCTCGTCCGCGCACCCGCCGCCCCCTGCCGTTCCCCGCCGCGCAAGTCGATCGGGGGCGCCCGCGCGCCCTGGCCAGGGCCCCGAATCGGCCGTTGGCTCGACCCCTCCGACACGCCATGGTCCCCCTTGAAACGAGAAGTCCCGTCACGGATCGTGTCCGGGCGCCACACGGTCTTTTCCAGCGAGCAAGCGTCCCTTCCGGTCCGATCGGCGAGGGCGCAGGCGTCCGCCGAGCGCGCTCGGCGGGCGGAGGAGCGAACACCTTGAGCGATCGATCGTCCTGCCGCCCGAGGTACGGGACCTCGCCCAGGCCCTCGGCTGGCTCGAGAAGGCGGAGCGGCAGGGGTTCCATGCCGCGATGCTCGGCTGCGGCCACCACATGGATCCCCTGACCGTCTTCGCCCTCGCCCGCGAGCGGACCGAGCGGATCCTGCTGACGACGAACATCATGCCGACCTTCACGCGCCATCCCCTCGTCATGGCGATGGGCGCGCGCACGGCGCAGGCGGCCCTCGGCGGTAGGCTGCGGCTCGGCCTCGGTCCGGGCCATGCGTCGATCATCGAAGGCTCGTTCGGTCTGCGCTTCGAGCGCCTGATCCGCCACATGGACGAGTACGTCCAGATCCTCCGACAATGCTTCGCCCAGGGCCATGCGAAGCTCGCCGGCGAGACGTATCGCGTCGACTGGCAGGTCGACGTCGAGGCGCCCGACGTACCGATCCTGATCGCGTCGCTCGGCGAGCAGATGCTGCGTCTCGCGGGCCGCGTCTCGGACGGCATCCTGCCCTGGCTCGCGCCGCCGGCGTACGTGCGCGACACGATCGTGCCGACCCTGCGCGCGAGCGCCGAGAAGGCCGGGCGGCCGGTGCCGCCGATCGTGATGATCATGCCCTGCATCCTGTCGAAGGATCGCGACGCGGTCCGCGCCGGCGTCCATTCCTACCTCGCGCTCTATCCGCGGCTCGAGGCCTATGCGGCCCTGCTCCAGCGCTGTGGCGTCCCGGATGCGGATCGCGCGCTGCAGGACGGCTGGACAGACGCGATGATCGATGCCGTCGTGCCCCACGGCGACGAGCGGGCGCTCGATGCGGCGATGCGCGCCTATCAGGCGGCGGGGGTCGACGAGATGGCGTTCCTGCCGGTCGGCGTCGGCGCGGATCCGCAGCGCGCCGTCGTGCGGACGTGGGATGCGCTGGCGGAGCTGATTCCGCGCGGAGCGTGAGGCGCGCGGGTCGGAGGCGGGAGGCTCGCGCGGCATGGCGCCGGATGGAGAAGACGCGGACGGCGAGCGCTCGGAGGCCGTGAGGGGGGCGAACGTGAGCGGGGGCGCGGGCGTGAGCGGGACGGGTCGCGAGGGGCGGGTGCGCGGAGGAGAGCGCGGACGACAGCGGGATCGGGCGGGGCGGATGCGGGTTCGGCGCACGGGGCACGAGTTCGTCCTCGTCGTGCTGTTCGCGCTCTCGAGCGTCGCGTTCGCGTCGCGCAGTCCGGCCGAGGGGCGTCCGTTCCGCATCGCGACGACGACGAGCCTCGAGCGCTCGGGACTGCTCGGAGCGCTGCTGCCGGCGTTCGCGAACGAGAGCGGACGGTCGATCCGGGTGCTCGGACGCGGGACGGCCGAGGCGCTCGCGCTCGGGCGGCGCGGCGAGGTCGACGTCGTACTGAGCCCCGCGTCGCCGGAGGAGGCGGCGCTGGTCGAGTCGGGCGTGGCCTTCTCCCGCAAGCGCGTCCTCGAGACGCGCTTCGTGATCGCTGGGCCGCCCGCGGATCCGGCGGGCGTCGCGCGCGCGAAGTCGCCCGAGCGGGCGATCGCGCAGATCTTCCGACTGCGCGCGCCCTTCGTCCGGCGCGCCGACGACTCCGACGTCCGCGCGGAGGAGCGACGCCTCTTCGCGCTGGCCGGACTCGATCCCGAGCTGCGCTGGGAGGCGGTCGTCGAGACGACGGCGGGCATGCGCGACGCGCTCGAGCGCGCCGGCCGCGCGCAGGCCTATGTCGTCGTCGACCTCGCGGCGTTCCTCCCGGAGCGGGAGCGCACCGGCCTCGTCGCGCTCTCGAAGCCGTCGCCCGCGCTCGTGCAGGTCTACTCGCTCCTGCGCCTCGACGCGGACCGCGTCGGGGCGCCGCTCGACGACGAGGGGGGCTTCCTCTTCGAGCAGTTCCTGCTCTCGCCGAAGGCCCAGCGCCTGATTCGCGACTTCCGCATCGCGGGCGCCGGCGAGGCCCCGTTCCGGCCGCTCGCCCTCGACGAGAGCGGGACCGGTCGCGGCGGCGTGAATCCCTGAACCGCGCATCCCGCAGCGACGAATCGCAATGGAGGACCGCATGACAGGCATCGCCGAACTCGACGCGACTGGCCAGGCCGAGCTGATCCGATCGAAGCAGTGCTCTCCCGCCGAGCTGCTCGAGGAGACCATCGCGGGCATCGAACGCCTCGACCCGCAGCTCAACGCCGTCGTGATCCCGCTCTTCGACGAAGCGCGCGGCCAGCTGGCGCGCGGCGAGCTCGGGACCGGCCCCTTCCGCGGCGTGCCGATGCTGCTCAAGGACCTCGGGGCGACCCTCGCGGGTACGCCGCAGTACGGCGGCACGCGCGTGCTGCGCGATCGGCGCTGGGTCTCGCCCCACGACAGCGAGCTCGTCGCGCGCTTCCGCCGCGCGGGCTTCCTCTTCGTCGGCAAGGCGAACACCCCCGAGCTCGGTCTCTCGCCGACGACCGAGCCCGAGACCTTCGGCCCGACCCGCAATCCCTGGGATCCGTCGCGCATCGTGGGCGGCTCCTCGGGCGGCTCCGCCGCGGCGGTCGCCGCGCGTCTCGTCGCCCTCGCGCATGCGGGCGATGGCGGCGGCTCGATCCGCAATCCCGCCGGCGCCTGCGGCATCGCGGGGCTGAAGCCCTCGCGCGGCCGCATCACGCTCGGCCCCGACAAGGGCGAGGCCTGGAGCGGCTGCGTCACGGAGTTCGTCGTCGCGCGCTCGGTACGCGATCTCGCGAACGTGCTCGACTGCGTCCATGGCGCGCTCCCCGGCGATCCCCACGTGGCGCCCCCGCCTGCGCGCCGTTATGCGGAGGAGCCCGGCCGCTCGCCCGGCCGCCTGCGCATCGGCACCTTCCTCGGCAACGCCTCCTATCCGGGCAACCCCGACGCGCGCGCCGCCCTCGAAGGCTGTGCGAAGCTGCTCGCCACCCTCGGCCACGACGTCCACGACGGCTACCCGGAGGAGCTCGACCACGACGCGCTCGGCCACATGCTCGCGATCTCCGTCGCGGCCTCCGTCGCCCACGAGCTCGCGACGATCGAGGCGCTGACGGGATCGCCCGTGCCCGAGGACGGCGTCGAGCCGGCGACCTGGGCCTTCGCCGAGCGGGGCCGCGCGCTCTCCGTGACCGACTACCTCGCGAACCTCGACGCGATGCATCGCTACGCCCACCGCCTCGCCGCCTGGTGGAACACGAACGATCTGCTCGTGACGCCGACCATGTCCGAGCCGCCCCCCGCGATCGGGACGCTGAAGGGCGCCGACGTCGAACGCATCGTGCGCCTCGTGCCCTACACGTCGCCCTACAACGTCAGCGGCCAGCCCGGGATCGCGCTGCCGCTCCACTGGACGGCGGAGGGGCTTCCGCTCGGCGTGCAGCTCGTCGCGCGCCACGGCGAGGAGGATCTGCTGCTGCGCGTCGGCGCGCAGCTCGAGGCGGCAGCGCCCTGGAGCGGGCGGCGGCCGCGGATCTGCGTCTGAAGTCGGACGATCGGCCGTGCTGGCCGAGGGGGGGCGCGTCGAGTACCACTTCGGACGTGCCCGAAGCGGCCCCGACGACGCGGGGGCGCGCCAGCGATGCCGGACGTCCCGACGATGCGGGGCGTTCCGACAGGGCGAGCGAACGGACGGGGAGGTCGAGATGCACGAGATCGCGATTCGCGGAGGGACGGTCGTCGACGGGACGGGGGCGAAGGGCGCGCGGCTCGACGTCGGGATCGCCGACGGGCGGATCGTCGAGCTCGCGCCGAGCGTGCGCGGCCAGCGCGAGATCGACGCATCGGGTCGGCTCGTCGCGCCGGGCTTCATCGACATCCATACGCATTACGACCCGCAGGTGCTCTGGGATCGCGCGCTGACGCCGTCGTCCTGGCAGGGCGTCACCTCCGTCGTCGCGGGCAATTGCGGCTACAGCATCGCGCCGACCCGGGCCGAGGGCCGCGGCTCGCTGATGCGGACCCTCGACAAGGTCGAGGACATGCGGCTCGAGACGCTCGAGGCGGGAATCCGCTGGGACTTCGAGTCCTACGGCGAGTACCTCGACGCGATCGAGCGCGCAGGCGTCGCGATCAACTTCGGCGGCTACGTCGGCCATACGCCCGTACGCGCCTACGTCCTCGGCGACGACGCCTACGAGCGCAAGGCGACGCCCGAGGAGATCGCCGAGATGAAGCGCGTCGTCGCCGACTCGATCCGGGGCGGCGCGCTCGGCTTCTCGTCGGATCGCGCCGGGTTCCACATCGGCGACGGCGGGCGACCGGTGCCCTCGGTCATGTCGAGTCAGGAGGAGCTCGAGGCGCTGGCGGGCGTACCCGGCGAGATCGGGCTCGGCGTGGTCCATGTCGCGGCAGGCGAGGCGTTCCAGTGGATCTACGCGTTCCAGGAGAAGCTGGGTCGGCGCGTCAACTGGTCGGCGATCCTGACCTATCCCCCGTCCTGGACGTCTCGCGCACCGTATGGGGACAAGCTCGCCGCCCACCTCGCCGCGCGCGCAGCGGGGGCGGACGTCTGGGCCCAGGTCACCTGCCGGCCGATCGTGCAGCAGATCGTGATGCGCGAGCCGACCTCCTTCTACCAGATGCCGGCGTTCGCCGAGCTCGCCGCGCTGCCCCACGTCGATCGCCCGAAGCTCTACGCCGATCGGGCCTGGCGCGCGCGCGTGACCGAGCAGTTCGACTCGCGCAAATGGATCGACCCCGGCTGGCCGACCGTCACGATCGCCGAGTCGAGGGCGCATCCCGAGCTCGTCGGGCGCTCCGTCCAGTCGATCGCGGACGAGCGCGGGGCCGCTCCCTTCGACGTCGTCGCCGACGTCTCCCTCGCGGACGACCTGATGACCCGCTTCGAGATCGTCTTCGCGAACGACGACGTCGAAGGCGTCTCGAGGCTGCTCACGGCCGAGGGCTGCATCCTCGGCCTCTCGGACGCGGGAGCCCACGTCGGTCAGATCTGCGACGCCGTGATGCCGATGGACTTCCTCGCGAACTGGGTCCGCGACCGGGCCCTGATGGGGGTCGAGCGCGGCATCCACAAGCTGACCGGGGAGATCGCCCACGTGCTCGGCCTCGCCGACCGCGGCGTGCTGCGGCCCGGCGCCCAGGCCGACGTCGTCGTGCTCGACTGGGAGCGTGTCGCGCCCGGTCCGATCCGCCGCGTCGCCGACATGCCGGCCCAGGGCGACCGGCTGATCGCGGACCAGCCGGGCGGCCTCGACTGGGTCCTCGTCAACGGCGTCCCGATCCGCAGCGAGGGTCGGTCGGAGCTCGATTCGCTCGACCGATTGCCGGGGCGCATCCTACGGCCGAGCGCCTAGCCGGAAATCGAGGAGGAACGACGCCGAAGATGGCCCATCCGCGACGCTTCCGATTCGGGGTCAAGTTCCGCGCGACCGATGACGGCGCAGCGCTCGCCGCGATGGCCCGGCGCGCCGAGTCGCTCGGGTACGCGACCCTCGTCGTGTCCGACCATCCGACCCATCCGCAGCTGGCCCCCCTGGTCTCGATGACGGCGATCGCCTGCGCGACCGCGCGGCTGCGCGTCGGCGCGAGCGTGCTGGCGAACGACTTCCGCCATCCCGTCGTGCTCGCGAAGGAGATGGCGACGCTCGACCGCGTCTCGGGCGGCCGCGCGGAGCTCGGCATCGGAACGGGCTGGAAGAAGGCCGAGTACGAATCGATGGGGCTCGCCTTCGACGCGGCCTCGCGGCGGATCGAGCGCCTGCGCGAGGCGATCGCGGTCCTCCGCGGCTTCTGGTCCGGCAAGCCCTTCGCGTTCGAGGGGGAGCACTACACGGTGCGCGATCTGACGGGCTTTCCCGAGCCGCTGCAGCGCCCGATCCCGATCCTGGTCGGCGGGGGCGGGCGCAAGCTCCTCTCGCTCGCGGCGGAGACGGCCGACATCGTCGGCATCAATCCCGCCGCCCGCTCGGGTGCGCACGACGCCGCGACCGATCTCGACTCGACCGCGGCCGTCACGGACGAGAAGCATCGCTGGGTCGCGGAGGCGGCGGGCGCGCGCCTCGGCGAGCTCGAGCTCTCGATGCAGGTCTATGCGGATTGCCTGACCGAGAGCCGTGCCGAGGGCGACCGTGCGCTCGAGCGGCGTTATGCGTTCTCGCTCGAGGAGGCGCGGCAGGTTCCGTACGCGTGGGTCGGGAGCGTCGATTCGATCTGCGAGGGGCTCGAGGCGAAGCGGGCGCGGTGGGGCGTCAGCTACTGGATCGTGCCGGAGCATGCGATGGAGACGATGGCGCCGGTCGTCGCGCGGATGGCGGGACGGTAGATTCAGCGCATCCGGGCCTCCCCCGGATTCATGGAAGGTCGCTGGCTCGTGCAGCTGACCCCGCCGTCGCACATCACCGTCTGCCCCGTCACGAACCCCGCGAGGTCGCTCGCGAGCATCAGGACCGCCCCCGCGATGTCCTCCGGCGACGCGATGCGCCCGAGCGGGATCGCGTCGATGCGACGCTGGATCGACTCCTCCGTCAGGCGCTCGCGCAGGGTCGGGCCGTCGATCGCCGTCGGGCCGACGCAGTTGACCCGGATGCGATGGGGGGCGAGCTCGAGGGCCATCGTCTGCGTGAACTGGATGACGCCCGCCTTGACCGCGCCGTAGGGCGCGAGGCTCGGCGAGCCGCGCAGGCCGGCCAGCGAGGCGATGAAGACGAGCGCGCCGGCCGTGCGGTCCGCGATCATCGAGCGCGCGACCGTGCGTGCGACGTGGAAGCAGGTCCGCAGGTTCTGGTCGATGGCGGTCTGCCAGAAGTCCCAGTCGTGGTCGAGGACGCGGGACGAGGCGTGGGCGCCGAAGTTCCCGACGTTGTTGACGCCGACCCGGAGCGGGCCGAGGGCGTCGCGCGCCGCGCCGATGGCTCGCCCGAGATCGGCCTCGTCGATGGCGTTGGCCGCGAGGGCGACGCCCGGGACGTCCTGGGCCTCGACCTCCGCCAGCGTCTCCTTCGCGGCCTCGAGGCTCTGGTCGAGCACGGCGACGCGCATGCCGACGCGCGCGAAGTGGACGGCCATCGCGCGGCCCGACCCGCGACCGGCACCGACGACGACGGCGGCCTTGCCCTCGAGTCCCAGCAGATCCTGCATGCGCTCCTCCCGACTAGCGATACGCCCGGAACATGTCGCGGATGTCGGTCACGACGGTCGCCGGCTCCTCGGCCGGGGCGAAGTGGCCGCCGCGCTCGTGGACCCGGAACTGCTTGCGGTTGTAGTAGGTCTCGGTCCAGGCCGTGTCGCCGGGGGCCATGTCGGGCTCGAAGAGCGTGATGCCGGTGGGCGCCTTCACCACGGGCATGCCTTCGAAGTCGGGCTTCCAGGGATTGAGGCCGGCCTCGGCGTAGTAGCGGACCGAGCTCGAGAAAGCGTCGGTCGCCCAGTAGAGCATCATGGTCGTCAGCAGGTCGTCCTTCGAGAAGCGGCGCTCGACGTCCCCGCCCGTGTCGCCCCAGCTGCGCCGGCGCTCGAGGATCCAGGCGCAGAGGCCGACGGGGGAGTCGTGCATCGCCCAGGCGAGGGTCTGGGGGTCGAGGTGCTGCACGGCGACGTGGCTCGCGAACTTCTTCTCCCAGGCGAGCAGCGCCTCCTTCTCGCCGGTTCCCTTCGCGATCGTGTCGAGGCTGCCGCCGATCGACCAGGGGCGGTCGCCGGAGAAGAACTCGAGGGGGGCGAGGCCGGTGATGTGGACGCCGTGGACGCGGTCCGCATAGCGGTGACCGAGCTGGAGCGTGACGAGGGCGCCCCAGTCGCCGCCGTGGGCGCAGAACTTCTCGTAGCCGAGGACGTCGCGCATCAAGACGGCCCAGAGATCCGCCGTGCGCCACCAGTTGATGCCGGTCTGCTCGAGCGGGACCGAGAGGCCGAAGCCGGGGAGCGAGGGCACGACGACGTCGAAGGCGTCGTCGGGATCGCCGCCATGGGCCGCGGGGTCGGTCAGCGGACCGATCACCTCGTGGAAGTCCCAGAAGGTCCAGGGCCAGCCGTGGGTCAGCAGGAGCGGGAGCGTGCGGCGGCCCTTGCCCTTCGCGTGGACGAAGTGGATCGGCATGTCCTCGATCGGGACCTTGAAGTTCGGCAGCGCGTTGATGGCTCGCTCCTGCGCGCGCCAGTCGTAGGCGTCGTGCCAGTACGCGACGAGCTCGCGCAGGTAGGTCCCGTTCGTGCCGTAGCGCCAGTCGGCATTGTCGATCTCGGGCGCCCAGCGGACGCTCGCGAGGCGGCGCTGCAGGTCCTGCAGGCGGGCTTCGGGGATCGCGACCTGGAAGGGCTCGGGCTTCTTCGCGTGGGCGCTCATGCGGCGGGTCTCTCCTTCGGCGGGGCGTGCGCGGGTCGTGCGAGGTCGGGTGCGTGCGGCGCGCACGCAGGACGAAGACTCGCAAGCCGGAACGCGGAGGTCGAGGGGCAATTTCGGGGCGCTTGACGGCGGGCGCGCGAATCAGGAACGTGATGCCCGATGCCGCTGCCCCATCCCGACCTGCCGGCCGAGCCCGACGCGATCTTCGCCCGCATCTTCGCGCTCGATCGGCGCGGCGAGGAGCTGCCGCGGCTCTACGACCAGCTGCGCGTGGCCGCGCCGGTCTGGCGGGCGCCGGTCGAGCGGATGGGGCGACCGTGGATCGTGACGCGCTACGCCGACGCGCAGACCCTGCTGCGCAGCCAGGCCTTCATCAAGGACGAGCGGCTGCTCGGCCTGGCGGGTGTCGGCGCGGGCGGGGCCTTCATCGAGGTCATGCGGCGGATGTTCGCGTTCCAGCCGCCCGTGCGGCATGCACGCATGCGCGCGCTGGTGAATCGCGGCTTCACGCCGCGATCGATCGAGCGGCTGCGCGGAGACGTCCGGGCGCTCGTCGGTGAGCTGCTCGACGACCTGGCGGCGCGGCCCGAGCGCGCGATGGATCTCGTCGCGGACTTCGCGTTCCCGCTGCCCGTCACCGTGATCTGCCGGCTGCTCGGAACGCCGGTCGAGGACGTCCCGCGCATCGAGGGCTGGGCCGTCACCTTCGCCCGCCGCGCCGACCCCGCCGAGACGCTGACGCCCGAGATGGAGGCGACGGGCGACGCGGCGACCACGGCGTTCGTCGCCTACATGAAGGGCTTGATCCAGGCGCGTCGCGCCGAGCCGGCCGACGATCTCGTCTCGCGCCTCGTCGCCGTCCAGCGCGATGCGCCGGAGCTGACCGACGACGACATCGCGGCGACGACGATCCTGCTCTTCCAGGCCGGCCACGAGACGACCGCGAACCTGATCGCGAAGGGCATGCTCGCGCTCCTGCGCCATCCCGAGGAGCTGGCCTGGCTGCGCGCCCATCCCGAGGCGACGGCGGATTCGGTCGAGGAGCTGCTGCGTTACGACACCGCCGTCCAGATCAGCACGAAGTACGCCGCCCGCGACGTCCCCTTCGAAGGCGAGACGATCCGCAAGGACGACGCCGTCACGTTCGTCTGGGGCGCGATCAACCGCGACCCGGCGCGCTTTCCCGATCCGCATCGGCTCGATCTGCGCCGCGAGCCGAAGGACCACATGAGCTTCGGCATGGGCGCCAACTACTGCCTCGGCGCGAACCTCGCGCGGCTCGAGATCGAGGAGGCGGTCGCGGCGCTCGTCGCGCGTCTTCCCGAGCTGCGGCTCGTCGACGAGCCGATCGTCTACAAGCCCCAGCTCCATCTCCACGGTCTCGCCCGCCTGCGCGTGGCGTGGTAGTCGCGCACATCGTACGTCGGCGAGCCGCTGGTCGCGGGGTGCCCGACGGCAGGCGGCGCAGGCGCGCCGCAAAGCGCCCCGCGCCTCAGCAGACGATCTCGGCCAGCCCCTCGAGATGGGCGAGGTCGGGCTTCACGGGCACGAAGATGAACTCGTCGCAGCCCGCGTCCGCCATCGAGCGCACCGTGTCGCGGATGGCCTCGGGCGTCACCGTGCGCACCGCCGCCAGCAGCTGCTCGACCTGGCCCGGCAACACCTTCGGGTAGTACTCGCGGAAGTAGGCCTCCAGATCCGCGCTCGCTCGCGGCCCCGCCGCGTAGTAGCAGCCGCAGACGAAGCGCGGCGCGCCGCGGCGGCCGTGCTCGCGCCAGCTCGCGTCGACGATCGTGCGCATGCGTGCCGCCTCCTGCGGATCGGCGCCGAAGCTCCAGGTCACGGCGCCGTCCGCGAAGGGCCCGACCCGCCGCAGCGCCTTCGGACCGTTCGAGCCGAGCAGGATCGGCGGCCCGCCCGGACGGACCGGCGCCGGGCCGATCGCGCGCGTCCCTTCGATCAGGCTCTCTCCCTCGAAGAGCGCGCGCAGCGTCCGCAGGCTCGACTCGAAGCGCTGGCCTCGGCCGGCGCGCGGAGACGGCGCGACGTCGTAGTCGTCGAGCGGGGTGCCGAGGCCGACGCCCAGGCTGAAGCGCCCACCCGAGTAGTCGTCGAGCGAGAGCGCCTGCTTCGCGACGACACCGGGCGGATGGATCGGCAGGATGATCACGTTCGAGAGCAGCCGGATGCGCGTCGTGACCGACGCGGCAGCCGTCAACGCGAGCACCCAGTCGTAGCCCGAGTAGGTGAGCCGCTCACCCATGCAGAGCGAGGCGAAGCCCGCGTCCTCGGCGGTCTTCGCCCAGCGCAGGACCAGGTCCTTGCTCGTGCCGCGCAGGTTGGTAGGCAGACCGACGCCGACTTCCATGCAGGTCTCCTCTTCCGCTCGCTTCGCTCTTCGCGCCGGCGCATGGCTCGGGCGGGCGGACCGCGAATTCGTCTATGCTAGCCGCTCGCACGCAGAGGAGGATCCGCGATGGGGAAGTACAGCCGAGCCGAGCTGCTCGAGGCGTTCGAGGACTACAAGCGACGGCGGGACATCGCCTCGTCGACCGGCGACTGGAACGTCTGGGCCGACTGCTTCACCGACGACGCCGAGTACGTCGAACACGCCTACGGCGACATCCATGGCGGGCCCGCGATCCGCAAGTGGATCTGCGACGTGATGGCTCCGTTTCCGACCATGACCTTTCCGATCGACTGGATGGTCGTCGACGAGGAGAACGGCGCGATCGTCTGGGCGGTACAGAACGCGTTCCCGGAGCCGTTCCAGCCCGACGGAACGCCCTATTCGTTTCCGAACTGGTCGCGGCTGGTCTACGCCGGGAAGATGAAGTGGAGGTCCGAGGAGGACATCTACAATCCGGCGCGGGACTCGGCCCGGGTCTTCAAGGCCTGGGTCAAGGCGGGCGGTCGGACGCGGTCGGGCGAGAAGATCAAGATGGTCCATCGCTAGGCGGGTCGGAGCGCGCTCCTTCAGCCGATCCAGGGAATCAGCTCGCGACCGATCCGCTCGATCGATCGCCAGCCCGTCTCCCAGTCCATGTCGCTCGAGCCGGGCGCGATCGTGACGAAGTCGAGGCCGATCGCGGCGAGGGCGCGGAAGCGCTCGACGGCGGCATCGAGCCCGCCGACGATCGCGAAGCGGTCGAGATGCGCGTCGTCGAGCGCATGGGCGCCCCGGCCCGCCGCCTCGGCATGGCGATCCATCTCGTACGAACGCGCGACGGCGACGCCTTCGCGGGCGAGCGCGGGATCGCCGAGGGCGGTCGCGCCCGCGGACCAGCCGGCGAAGCGCGCGAAGACCGACGTGCCGCCCCGCGCCAGGGCACGGGCGCGCTCGAGCGTCTTCGGATCGGCGCCGAGGCAGAAGAGGAAGGCGTCGGCCTGGCGCGCCGTGATCTCGAGGACGCGCGGGCCCGAGACCGCGACCTCGATCGGCACGCGGGGCAGGTCGAGTCCCCGGCTCCACTCGATCCGGCTCTGCGCCGCGCCGCGCGGCGTCGACTCGCCGGCGAGGTAGGCCCGCAGGCGAGCGAGATCGCGCTCGAACTCGGCCGGCGGGGCCGGCTCGCGGCCGATCTTCGCGAGCGCCGAGTCTCCGCGACCGATGCCGCAGAAAGCGCGACCGCCGCTCTCGAGCTGGAGCGCGAGGGCGGCGCTCGCCGTCACGGCGACGTCGCGCGTCGTCGTGTTGGTCACGCCTGGGCCGACGCGGATCCGTTCGCTCTCGGCGGCGACGAGCATCAGCTGGCCCCAGGTCTCGGGGCCGAGGTTCTGGGTATCGCCGAGCGCGAGGTGGCTGAAGCCCGCGTCCTCGGTCCGCCGCGCGATCTCCCGGGCGCGGCCCGGGTAGCCGAGCATCAGCAGACCGATGTCCATGGGCGCGCTCCCGAACCTAACGGCAATGGCGGATGATGCGCTCGGCGTAGTCTTCCATCAGCTTCTTCTTCGCGTCGAGGCTCGAGCCGTCGCCGAGCGCGAACTTGAAGGGGTAGCTGACGGCACCGGTCATGCCCGCGTCCGCCAGGCGCACGAGCGTGTCGACGTCGGGCGGCGTCTTGAGCCCGACGACCGTCTCGAAGGGGAGATGGCTCCGACCCGCGTCGGCGCGCATCCGCGCCAGCCGCGCGAGCAGGGGCGGCACCTCCTCGGGCATGTTGCCCGCGCCGAGCCAGCCGTCGCAGAGGGTCGCCGTCCGTCGCAGGGCGGGCTCCGAGGCGCCTCCCATCCAGATGGGCACGGGCCGCTTCGGCGCGGGCGCGATCTGGAGCGCCGGGAAGTCGAAGAAACGGCCGTGGTGCTCGACCATGCCGCCCCGCCAGAGCGCGTGGAGCACCTCGATCATCTCGTCCGTGCGCTTGCCGCGGGTCCGGAAGTCGACGTCATAGGCGTCGAACTCCTCCTTCATCCAGCCGATGCCGGCGCCGAGGGCGAGCCGATCGTTCGACAGCAGCGCGATCGTCCCGGTCGCGCGCGCGACCTCGAAGACGTTGCGCAGGGGCAGGACGTAGACGCTGATCGAGAAGCGGAGCCTCTTCGTCGCGACGGCGAGGGCGCCGAGCGTCGCCCAGCAGTCGGGGTAGTGGGCGTCGGGATCCATCGGCGGGGCGCCGTCGGTCGCGTAGGGATAGGCCGAACGCACCTCGCGCGGGAAGACGCCGTGGTCGGCGAGCAGCACGCCGTCGAATCCGACCTCCTCGGCGAATTGCGCGGCCTCGATCAGCTGGTCGGTCTCGATCCAGGTCAATGACTGCCAGAACTTCATCGCTCGTTTCTCTGCCTTCCGCTGCCGTTCGCTGCCTGCCGGCCTCGTCGCCGTCCCGTCCCGACGCCTGGCCGTATTCCCGGCCTCCGCCTTCCCGGGGCCGTCCCTGCTCAGGGGGCGGTCAGTCCGTACTCGATCCGCCCATCGGGATGGACCTCGTAGACCTCGTAGCCCTCGTCGATGTTCGCGGCGTCGGCGGCCATCGAGACGGCGAATTTGTTCGAGGCGTTGCGCGCGACGTCGAGGACGAGCTCGACCTGCTGGGCCGGCGTGAAGTGCTTCGCGAGCGCCGCGAGCTCCTCGTCACCGATTCGGCCCGGCGTCCAGATGAAGGCGTCGGTCAGCGCGAGGGCGGCCTTGGTCGCGTCGGGCAGGTCGCTCGTGGCGTAGGCGTCGACCGCCGCGAAGGTCGCCTCGTCCGCGCCCGCGACGAGGGCCGAGCGGCTCCGGACCGACTTGCAGAAGCGGCACTGGTGCTGGCGTGCGCCGCGCAGACGGACGAGCTCCGTGGTCACGGCGTCGAGTCCCTGCAGCCCCGGAATGATCCGGATGATCTCCTCGATCCCGTTCCAGACGCTCGCCTCGGGCGCGAGCGCACGGGTCGTCGTCGTCGCCTCGCGGGCCGGGCTCGGGCCGAAGATCCGGTCGAGCACGCAGCGCGCGCGGGCGATCACGTCCGCCACGTAGACCGCCTGCGCGAACTCCGCCGCGGCGGCGCCGAGGGCCGTGAGGAGGTCGCTCCGCAGCGCCTCGTCGACGCTCGAGACGTCGAGGGTGAACTGCTCGGCGAAGGCGAGGGCGGCGCGCTGGCGCGCATCGAGGTCGCTGAAGTCCTTCCAGGCCGCTGCATCGCGGCCCTGCCACGGGCTCGGCCCGAGCTCGGTCGGGCGCGCGAGCGGCGGGATGCCGTGGATGCTCGAGACGAGCCGCGCCGTCAGGTCGAGCAGATCGGGGTCGACGCGTCGCCAGGCGATCGCCTCGAGGTCGTCGAGGGCGACGGCGGCCGCCGGGGCATGGCGCGCGACGGCGCCGCGTCCGCCGCCCGCCTCGGTCTGGATTGCGGATCGGGCCATGGTCTTGTCCTCCTGCCGACGGTCGGTCGACGGTCTGGGCTCGGAAAATGAAACCGCGATGATGCCTCGGACCCGGGCCGTCGGGGCGCTCGGTCGACGCGCCCGTCACGCTACAGCCAGCGCCCGACGTGTCAATTCGCCGCGTCCGTGCGGCGATTGCGGCTCAGCAGGTACGCGCGCAGGGCGGGCAGGTCGTCGGGACCGAGTCGCTCGGCGAAGCTCGGCATGCCGAGCGCGAGCCGCTCGCCGCCGAGCACGATCGGCTCGAGCCGGTCGAGCGTCTCCTGCGAGGCGTCGCGCAGATCGACGATCGCGCCGCCGCTGATCGCCTGCGGGCCGTGGCAGCCCATGCAGTGCTCGCCGTAGAGGGTGAGGCCGCGGTCGAGCAGGGCGGGATCGGGCGGTGCGCTCGGGCGTCGTGGGGCATGGCCGGTCGGCGGGCGTGGCCGCGCGATCGGCGGGGCGTCGCCCTTCGCGTCGAGGGCGTAGGTCAGGACGCGGCCCCCGCCCCAGACGCCGGCGAGCTGCGCCGCCGGGCCTCCGTTCAGGGCGAAGCTCCCGCCCCAGCCCGCGGCGACGCTGACGTACTGCACGCCGTCGATCCGGTAGGTGATCGGCGCCGCCATGACCCCGGTTCCGGCCGGGGCCTCCCAGAGCTTCGCGCCATCGTTCGCGCGATAGGCGACGAAGCGGCCGTCGGCGGTGCCCTGGAAGACCAGGTTGCCGGCGGTCGAGAGCACGCCGCCGTTGTAGGTCGTGACGTGGCGGACGCGCCATGCCTCGCGCTGGGCGACGGGATCCCAGGCGAGCAGGAAGGCGTCGATCTCGATCTTCTCGTCCTCGTCGACGTCCATGTACTTCGTGAAGTCGAGGCCCGTGTTGAGGCGACCCGGGCGATAGGTGAAGGCGTCGTCGGTGGAGAAGAGCATGGGGATGTCGAACGCGGGGATGTAGACGAGGCCCGTTCCGGGATGGAACGACATGGGATGCCAGTTGTGGCCGCCGGCGGGGCCGGGATGGACGAGCTGCGGCGTCTCGCGGTAGTCGCGCGCCGGATCGACGATCGGGCGCCCCTTCGCGTCGACGCCCTTCGACCAGGTCACGGTCGTGTAGGGCGCGGCGGACAGGAACTCGCCCGTCTCGCGGTCGAGGACCCAGAAGTAGCCGTTCTTCGGCGCCTGCATCAGGACCTTGCGCGGGCGGCCGTCGAGCACGAGGTCGGCGAGGAGGATGTGTTGCGTCGCCGTGTAGTCCCAGGAGTCGCCAGGGGTCGTCTGGAAGTGCCAGACGAGCTCGCCCGTCCGCGGGCGCAGCGCGAGGATCGACGAGAGGTAGAGGTTGTCCCCCCCGCGCCCGGGGCTTCGCTCCCAGATCGGGTAGGGGCCGCCGTTGCCCGTGCCGACGTAGAGCAGGTCGAGCTCGGGGTCGAACGCCATCCCGTCCCAGACGGTTCCGCCGCCGCCCATCTTCCACCACTCGCCCGACCAGGTCGCGGCGGCGCGCTCCAGCGCCTTCGATTCGAACGGAAGGTTCGGATCGCCGGGCACGGTCCAGGTCCGCCAGGCGAGCGCGCCGCTGTCGGCATGATAGGCGGAGACGTAGCCGCGCACGCCGTACTCCGCTCCGCCGTTGCCGATCACGACGAGGTCGTGGACGACGCGCGGCGCGCCCGTGATGGTATAGGGCTGCTCGGGATCGAAGGTGAGCGTCTCCCAGATCGGCCTGCCGGTCGCCGCGTCGAGGGCGACGAGGCGGCCGTCGAGGGTTCCGACGAAGATGCGCCCGTCGGCCGCGGCGACGCCGCGATTGACGACGTCGCAGCACGCGTCGAGTGCCTTCTGGCGCGGCACGCTCGGATCGTACTGCCAGAGCGCCCGTCCGCTGCGGGCGTCGAGCGCGTGCACCACGCTCCAGGGGCCCGTCACGACCATCACGCCGTCGACCACGAGCGGCGTCGCCTCGACGCCACGGGTCGTCTCGAGGTCGTACTGCCAGGCGAGGCCGAGGCGCGCGACGTTGTCCTCGTCGATCTGCGCGAGGAGACTGTAGCGCTGCTCGTCGGGCGTGAGGCCGTGGAGCGCCCAGTCGACGTCGGGCGCGTCGCTCGGCGCGATCGCGGCGCGTTCGGCCTCTCGCGCGCAGGCGGTCGCCAGGAAGAGCGCGAGCGTGGGGCCTGCGATGCGCGCGAAGCGGCCGGCTCGACGGTCCTTCGGCACTTCCATCAGGCGACCTCCCTTCCGGCGCGGACGAGCATCAACGTCAATCCGCCCGCGTGGGCGGCATGCTTCCGCCCCGACGCGACGAGACCCGGCATGACGGCGGCCGACTTCTCGACGGCGACGTCGACGCCCTCCTCGCCGACGTCGTAGAGCGTCACGTGCTGCGTTCCGCGCTCGCCCTTCGGCGCGCGCACCCAGCGCGAGACGCCGGTGAAGGCGCCCGAAGCGAGCATGTCGGGCATGTGGACGGCGTCGTTCCAGGCGTCCCACTCCGCCTCGACGCGCGGATCGTTGCAGAGCACCCAGGCGAGGATGTGGCCGCGCAGGTCGGGGCCGGGCAGGGGCTTGGCGGCGTGGCGACCGTGGGTGCGGAGCGCCTCCTCGCCGATCAGGCAGTGGCCGACCTCGACGCGCCCCGCGGCGCGCAGCTCGGCTTCGCAGGACCGGACCCGGGCGAGGGCGGCCTCGACGTCGACCGTCGTTTCGATCACGACGACGTGGGTGAAGCCGACCGAGGGCATCCAGAGGGCGGGCTGCACGCGCAAGGCGAAGAGCGTCGCGGCGCGGAGCCCGGGCAGGGCACGGAGCGCGGGGAGCCAGGTTTCGTCGAGCCAGGCGAGCCAGGGCTCGCTGCGATCCGCGGCATTGCAGCGGACGTGCTGGAGGATGAGTCCCGTCGCAGGAGCCATGGTCCGACCCTCCGTTCGCGCCGTCGTCGCGGGTTCCACCGATCCCGTCCTGCGCGCCCTGCCCCTCGACCGCCGGGCGGATCGACGTCGCGCGGTCCGGCTGCTCGCGCCCGCTGGACGTTCGCACGCCCGGCGCGCGGCCGCATCGAGGCCGGCGCGGCCCCGAACGAAGCCCTTCGCGCGCGCCTTCGCTGCGTTACCGTCGGGCGCATGTCGAAGCTCTCCCTCTCGGATCGGGGTGTGGTGGTCGTCGGGGCCGGCGGCGGCGGGATCGGTACGGCGATCACGCGACTCGTCGCCTCGGAAGGCGCGTTCGTGACCGCGGTCGACCGCGACGACGCGGCGCTCGACCAGGCGATGGCCGCGATCGAGGCCGTCGGCGGGCGGGGCCAGCGCTGTCGCGTCGATGCGGCGAGCGCGGACGGTGCGCGCGAGGTCATGGCGCTTGCGGAACGCGGCGGAGCCCCGCTCTTCGGCCTCGTCAACGTCGTCGGCGGCATGGCGGCGGGCCATTGGGCGTCGTTGCTCGACTATACGGAGGAGAACCTCGATTCGTTGCTGCGCTCGAATCTGAAGGTCGCATTCCTGACCTCGCAGGCGTTCGCGCGGGTCCTGACGACGAGCGGGCGGGGCGGGAGCCTGGTCCAGATCGCGACGATCTCGGCGCTGCAGGGCATGCCCTTCGGCGCGGGCTATGCGACGGCGAAGGCGGGCCTGCTCGCGCTCGCGCGCACGATGGCGCTCGAGTGGGGGCCGCGCGGCATCCGCGTCAACGCCGTCGCGCCCGGCACGATCCAGGTCCCGAGGAATGCGGGCAGCGGCGAGACGGCGGAAGATCGAGCGGCGATCCCGATGGGGCGGCGCGGGCGACCGGAGGACATCGCAGGGGCCGTGCTCTTCCTGCTCTCGGATCTCGCGGCCTGGGTCAGCGGGCAGCTGATCGCCGTCGACGGCGGCGCTTCGATCCGGCCCGGATACCTGGACGAGACGGGGCTGCCGATCTTCGTCCGCGACGCGGCGCTGCGCGCACGACTGCTTTCGAAGGAGGAGAGGGGCGGATGAGTCAGTCGATGTTGGGCCTCGAGGGCAAGGTCGCCGTCATCACGGGCGCGTCGCAGGGAGTCGGTCTCGGCTGCGCGCGGCAGTTCGTGCTCGCGGGCGCCGACGTCGTCATCACGGGGCGGCGGCCCGAGCCGCTCGAGAAGGCGGCGGCGGAGCTGCGCGGGTCGGGGCGCGACGTGCTGACCTTCGTCGGCGATGCCGAGGACGCGGCCGACGTCGCACGCCTGGTCGCGGCGACGAAGGAGCGATTCGGGCGGGCCGACGTGCTCGTCAACAACGTCGGCGGACGCCGCGGCAAGCCCGAGGGCAAGCTGCTCGACTCGGGGCCCGACTACTGGCGCGGGACGATCGAGCGCAACCTCGTCTCGGTCTTCACCTGTACCCAGGCCTTCGCGCGCTTCATGGTCGAGACGAAGCGGCCCGGCGTCGTCGTGAACGTCGCCTCGGTCGCCGCCTATCATGCCTCGCCGCGCCTCGCACCCTACGGCGCGTCGAAGGCGGGGCTCGTCCAGGCGACCAACACGCTCGCCCTCGAGCTCGCGCCCCACGGCATCCGAGTCTGCGGGGTCGCGCCCGGCATGGTCGACACGGACAGTCTGCGCGAGTGGCTCGACGACGAGAAGCTGGCGGCCCGCGGTCGCAGGCTCCCGGCCGGACGGATCGCGAAGCCCGACGATCTCGGCAAGGTCGTCCTGATGATGGCCTCCGATCTCGGGGGCTGGATCTACGGCGCGACGCTCGTCGCGGACGGCGGCGAGCTGCTCGGCGACGTCGGCGCCTGATCTCCGCCGCCGCGCGCGGGCGCCCGCGGCGGCGCACGCCGATGAGGACGAGGCGGGGGCATGGCCCGGCGATTTCCGACCGTCGAGGAGCTGATGGAGCAGGCCCGTCGCGAGGCGGGGCTCGCCGAGTTCGGTCCGCCGACCTTCGTCCCGCCACTCACGGCCCTCGTCGAGTCGCTCGAGCACGAGGCCGACCTGAATGCCGTCGGCGTCGGGTTGCAGCGCACGCGGCTCGTCGAGCTGCTGAAGAACCGCTTGCGCCTCCAGGCGCTGCTTACGCGTCATCCCGAGATCGAGGACGAGGAGATCGTCCCGCCGGTCATGATCCTCGGCCTCCCGCGCACGGGCACGACGATGCTCCAGCGCCTGCTCTCGACCGACCCGCGCTTCATTCCGACGCGCTGGTACGAGGTCCGCTTCCCCGTCCCCGATCCCGACTGGGACTTCGACGAGGCCCATGACGCGCGGATTCCGCGCGCGCAGGCCGAGGTCGCGGCGATGATCGCGGCCGATCCCGAGGTGCTCGCGATCCATCCGCTCGACGCGCTCGCGCCCGACGAGGACCTGATGCTGCTCGAGAACGCCTTCCTGAGCAGCGTGCCGGGCTCCCAGGCGAACCTGCCGGGCTACAACGCCTTCTACGAGCAGGACGACGGCCGGATCTCGACCCGCGAGCACCGCCGGATGCTCCAGCTCCTGCAGTGGCAGCGCCGCCGCGCCGGCAACGCGGTCGACGGCAAGCCCTGGCTGCTCAAGGCCCCTGCCCACATGTTCATCTTCGAGGCCATGCGCGCGACCTATCCCGGCGCCCGCTTCATCCTGTCCCATCGCGACCCGCTCGCCTGCATTCCCTCGATCAGCAGCCTCTACCAATCCTTCTGGCGCGTCGCCTCCGACTCGGCGGATCCCGCCGAGTGCGGCCGCTATACGGCCCACTACTATGGTGCGGCCCTCGAGCGGACGATCGCCGCCGCGCGCGAGGAGCCCGCGCGCTTCCTCGACCTCGAGTACGAGGACCTGATGAAGCGGCAGGACGAGGCGCTCGAACGGATCTACGCCTTTCTCGACTGGCCGATCGAGCCCGAGACGCGGGCGGGCTTCGCCCGCTGGCGGGCGGAGAACCCGCGCGATCGGCGCAAGCCCCACCACTACCGGATCGAGGACTTCGGGCTGACGCGGGCGGGCCTCGCTGGGGCCTACGCCACGTACCGGTCGAGCCGGGGCTACGATCGCGGAGACCCCGAGCAGAGGGGGGCGCGATGACCGGCGTGCCGACGACGACGTTCAACCCCTTCGATCCGACCCAGGTCCAGGATCCGTATCCGGCCTATCGCCGGCTTCGCGACGAGACGCCGGTCGCCTTCTCGCCCTCGATCCAGTCGTGGCTCGTCGCGCGCTACGACGACGTCGAGGCGGTCTTCCTCGATCCGATCGGCCTCTCGAGCGCCGCGATGGCGTCGACGGTCGGCGGCGAGGGCGGGCCGAGAACCGGCGAGGACACGGGCCAGGTCCTCCAGACGACCGATCCGCCCGAGCACGACCGCCTGCGCCGGATCGTGAACCGCGGCTTCACGCCCCGGGTCCTCGCGGCGATGCGGCCGACGGCGCGCGCGGTCATCGACGAGGGCATCGCCGAGATCCGCGGGACGCCGCCGGGCCGGGTCGTCGACCTCGTCCCGCTCGTCTCGGCGCGGGTCCCGGTCGTCCTGATCGCCGAGCTGCTCGGCATCGAGCGCGCGCGCCACGCCGACTTCCGGCGCTGGAGCGACGCCATCGCGGAGTCGATCTGGGCCGCGGGGGGTCGCGATGCCTCGCAGGAGGAAGCGGAGCTCGACGCCTACCTCGCCGGCGTCGTCGCCGCGATGCAGCGCGCGCCCGGTGACGACGTGATCTCGAAGCTGATCCACGCGGCCGACGGCGACGCGGGCGTCTTGCGGCCGGGCGCGATCCATCCCTTCGTGACGAGCCTGCTGGTCGCCGGCTACGAGACGACGGCGAACCTGATCTCGAACTGCCTGCTGACCCTCGTTCGCGAGCCCCACGTGGCGAAGACGGTCGCGACGGATCGGGCGCGGATCCCGGCCTTCGTCGAGGAGGTGCTGCGGCGCGACGGGCCGGTCCAGCTGCTGATGCGGCGGACGACGCGGGCGTGCGTGCTCGCGGGGGTCGCGATTCCGGCAGGCGCGATGGTGATCCCGCTGCTCGGCTCGGCCAACCGCGACGATCGACGCTTCGATGAGCCCGACCGCTTCGACCTCGATCGCGAGCCGCGGGCGCATCTGGCGTTCGGCCACGGCATCCACTTCTGTCTCGGTGCCACGCTCGCGCGGATCGAGGCGCAGGAGGCGGTGGACGCGGTGCTCGACGTCTTCGAAGCGCTCGAATGGCTCGACGAGCCGTACGAGAACGTACCGGCCCTGATGATGCGGGGGCCGCGGCGGCTGCGGTTCCGGCGGCGCTGAGCGTCGCGCGCGCGTGACTGGGCGCGTGTCGAGCGGGCCGCCGCGGCGCGACCGGGCGCACGACGGGAGGAAGCGACATGAGCGATCGCGGACTGACCCACGTCGCGCTGCAGGTCCGCGACCTCGACCGCAGCGTCGCGTTCTACGCGCGCTACGCCGCCATGCGCATCGTCCACGCCCGCAGCGAGGCGGACGGAACCCGCGTCGCCTGGCTCTCGGACGGCACGCGCCCCTTCGTCATCGTGCTCGCGCAGTCGGCCCGGATCGACGCGGTCCTGCGGCCCTTCGCCCATCTGGGCGTCGGCTGCGCTTCGCGCGCGGAGGTCGACCGCCTCTGCGCGCAGGCGAGTGCCGAGGGAACGCTCGTCGCGCCGCCCGTCGACCACGGTCCTCCGGTGGGGTACGCGGCGTTCCTCTCCGATCCCGACGGACACACGCTCGAGCTCTCCTTCGGGCAGGAGGTCGGGCTCGCGGTGGTCGATGCCGAGGCGGGTCGTGCGCGCGTCGAACCGGAGCGCTGAGCCGCCGCGCACGGCGCTCCCGTCCTGGTCGGTCCTTCCCGATCCCGATCGGTTCGTCTCGGTCCGGCTCAGTCCTGGAGCGAGAAGGGCGTGAAGTTCGTGTGGCGGTCGTACCAGTCCTCGTTCTCGACGCGCTTCAGCCAGTTCACGATGGCGTAGGTGACCGGCGTGAAGAGGACCTCGACCGAGACCTTGAACGCCCAGTTGAAGGCGATGACCTTGAACATCGTCCCGGGCTGCCAGAGGCCGAGGAAGGCGATCGGGTAGAAGAGCATGCTGTCGACGAGCTGGCCGACGGCGGTCGAGCCGATCGTCCGCGTCCAGAGGTAGCGCCCCTCGGTCCAGATCTTCATCTTCGCCATCACGTAGCTGTTCGCGAAGTCGCCACACCAGAACGCGACGATCGACGCGACGACGATCCGCCACGTGTTGCCGAAGACGATCTCGAGGGCCGGCTGGATCACGGCGTTGAAGGGCTCGTCCGGATCCGCCGGCATGTGGATCACGAAGAGCCCCATCACCGTCGCGAAGATCATCGAGATGAAGCCCGCCCAGATGACCTTGCGCGTCCGCGCGTAGCCGTAGACCTCGGTCAGGACGTCGCCGAAGATGTAGCTGATGGGGAAGAAGAGGTTGCCGGCGCCGAAGGTCAGCCCGAAGAGGATGCAGGTCTTGCCCGGCCCGATCAGGTTCGAGCAGAGCAGGACCGTCACGAAGGCGGCCATCACGAGGTCGTAGTAGTGGTAGCGGCGGGGATTCTCGACGCTCGCGTCGTCGGGCGTGTCGCTGGTCCGTGTAGGCGGGGTCATCCTGGGGCCTGGGCCTCTACCTTTCCTCTGGGTTTCCGCCGTCCGCCCGCTGTCCTTCCAATGGGACGATCGGGCGCGATCGGCGCGATTCAGTCGTCGGCGGGACGCCGCGTCGTTCGGATCCAGATCGCCGAGGTCACCGCGCGCTCCTGGATCGCCGTCGGTTCCGGAGCCGGTCGGCCCAGCGTCCGAGCGGCGTAGGTCGTGTGGCGGGGGGTGGGAATCTCGATCACGCGCGCATAGTAGAGCGCTTCCTCGCCCGGATCGAAGTCGGGGTCCCGCCAGACCGCGGCGAGCTCGCTGGCGCCGATCGAATTCGCGTAGCGGGCGGCGGCGACGTCGACGCTGCTTCCGACGGGCTCGATCGCCCCGTCGACCGCGCGCGCCAGGCGATCGCCCGACGCCGCGACGTCGTGGATCGCCTCGCGGCTCGCGCCGGCGGCGTCGACCCAGGCCTTGATGATCTGGATCCGGTCCAGGTTGGCTCCGAGCGGATCCTTCGCGGCGGAGACGACGAAGACGGGCGAGGTGCCGTCGCGCGCGGGGGCGAGCTCCCCGCCCATGGGCACGCCGGTCGCGTAGGCGCGCGAGACCCATCCCGGCGCTTCCGGCAGGTCGTCGGGATACGCTCGACCGGCGAAGAATCGGACGCTGATGCGCGGGCCGGAGGTCGCGTAGGTCTCCCGGCGGTTCATCGCCGCGAAGATGGAAGCGCGCGAATTCTCCTCCGCCCAGACGCCCGCGAGGCCAGCGGCGCTCCAGATGGAGGGCAGCTTGGGCATGAAGGAGAGCGTGCTCACGCCGAGACGCAGGCCCGCGCTGCCGTCCATCATCGGCAGCTTGCCATGGTAGTTCTTCTCGTCGGTCTCGGAGGTCGCGTTGTGGCTGTCGCTGCTGCCGATGGCGCCGAGCACGAAGGGGTTGAACCCCTCCCGATGAGCCAGCTCGAGGCCCGTCCGCAGCGCATCCCGGTAGTAGCTCCCCTTCGGCGCGCTCGGCCGGGGCTCGCGCGCCATCACCTGGTCGTAGAGCTCGAACCCGGCGAAGCCGTCGTCGGGCGAGAGGGTCGGATGGGTCTCCGAGGCGCCCTTGACCTGGAAGATCTCGCTGACGGGCTCGTTCGCGGTCCGCAGCCGGGCGTAGGCGGCGGAGAGCGGCTCTCCGTCGAAGGTCTTTGCGACGTACATGCGCCCGTTGCTGACGTTCCCGTTGTGCGGAATGGCGATCGCGTCCATGCCTGCCTTCCGCTGGCGCTCGAGCTCCGTCCAGAGGTCCTCGGGATCCTCCGAGTCGAGCGACGAGAACGGACGCTCGGGTACCCGAGCGCCCGCGTAGATCACGTTGCGGTGGAGGTTCTCCTCGTTGGGCATCGAGGACCACTCGTAACCGATGAATGCCGTGAATCGGCCCGGATCGTCATGGCGGAGGGCTGCGGCCACGTTCTCCTGCCAGGCCGCGCGCGAGACCGCGTCCAGGCCGGCCTGTCCAAAGGACTCGTCGCGCGTTTCCCGACTGCCCATCTGCCCCAGCATGACACGCAGGGAGTGGAGCGTGATCCGCAGCGGATTGCCCGTCGCCACGATCTCTCGCAGTCGGGTTCGGCTGGAATCGGGATCCGGATCGATCGCCCGCGCGACGCCGAGGTACTCGGCGTGGTCCGTGACGGCGCCGAAATCGAGGGGCCGTGTCGCCCGCACGGCGTAGCCCAGCGCGTGCTCGATCGTGCCCCCTTTCATGTACAGGTAGGCATCGTCGGCGAGCGCGCGCGTCCCCATCGTGTAGGCGTCGTAGCTTTGCGCGGTATGGACGTGGAGGTCGCCCCAGAGCAGGTGGCGATCGGCGTCGAACTCGATGCTCGCCTTCGCAGGAGGCGGCTCGGCGGTCGCGGGATCGTAGGCGGGCTGCAGCGAAGGGTCGTCGATCCGTTCGCAACCGACGAGCGCCGCCAGGGCGAGTACGGCCGGAGTCGACCAGCGGCGTCGGGTGGAGCGGGATCGCGTCGCGTACACGTCTTTTCCTCTCGCGTCGGGTCGCGCGAGTGTTCCATGTTCCGTCTTCGCCGCAACGCGCCCGGCTCGGGGTTGACGCCGGCCCTCGTCCTGGGCTCTCCTCTCCGAATGAACGCATCCAGCCGACCCGTGATCCTGCAGCTGCGCTGGTCCGTCGCGGCCGCGTGGGCCGACGAGTTCGATCGATGGTACGACGAGGAGCATCTCGCCGACCTCTGCGCCGTGCCCGGCATCCGCCTCGCGCGCCGATTCGTGCGCGTGGTCGACGCGCCCTACGCCTCGAAGACCGAGTACGACCATCTGACGCTCTACGAGGCCGACGGGCTCGCCGTCTTCGCCTCGCCCGCGTACCGCCAGCTCGCCGAGGCGCCGAGCGCGTGGACGCTCCGCATCGCGTCGGCCTGTCCGCGGACTCGCGAGCTGGCGACGCTGCTCGGGACGCCGCCCGCCCCGTCCGAGCCCGGGCGCGCGATCGTCCACGTCCTGACCCGCGCCGACGAGACGATCCGACCCGCGTTCCATGCCTGGTACGACGAGGAGCACCTGCCGCTCCTCGCGAGCGTCCCGGGCGTTCGCGCGGCGCGCCGCTACGAGATCGTCGAGTCCGAGCCGACCGGATGGGACTTCCTGGCGATCTACGAGCTCGACGACGTCGAGGTCGCGCTCGGCGGCGATTGGCTCGAGAAGGGGCGACGCACACCGCGGCGCGTGGCGCTGGGGGCGCACATGGAGTCGCACGTGCAGATCTACCGGGAGGTCCGGCGCCGCACCGGTTGAGACGTGGACCGAAGAATGCACCTCCGTTAGTCGAACGAAGCGGCCCGCGGTCGCTCGGCCCGCAACTTGGCCTACACCGCATACCTCGCCCGATGCACCCCGCACCCCTCGATCGCCCGCGTCCGGATCCGACCGAAATAGCAAACCCACAACCAGCTCGACCGCGTGAGGATCCGCTCCGAAAAGAGCCGCCGCGCAAGGATCCTCCCCGCCGTGAGCGCCTCCCGGATCAGCCCCAGCCCCACCGCCGGCGGCCCCAGCTTCCGGTTCTCCGACCGCGCCTTCATGTAGTTGCGCCACACCACCCACCGCCATCCGGTACAACGCCGACTGCCGCCGCTTCGAGAACGCGATCGTCTCCCGCTTGTGGTTCGCACTGCTGTGCCGGATCAGCATGTCCGACAGGTTCACCGGAAACAGCGGATTGCGCGGCGTCCGCGCCGCCCTCGAGCTCGTCCGCTCGTGCAGGATCCTGCGGTCCCGAAGCCGACGGATCGCCCGCGGATACGCCCGATGCTTGTCGCTGCGGAGCTCGGCCACGCCCCCGGCGGCACGACCCGCCGCAGCAGCTCCTCCACCCGCTTGCGCGTCGCCTCCGGGTCCGGCCGCCCGAACCGCTTCTCGAGCAGGGCCCGCTTCACCTGCTGCGCGGGTCGCATCGTCCCGCTCCGCCGCAGCTCCACGTCGTTGAAGCCGTAGACGAAGAGCGAGGGCCGACCAGGAGGTTCAGGTCCATCGGCCAGTACTGGCTGTGCTCGAACGTGCGGAAGCCGTCGAGGACCAGGGGCTCGGTCGGGCTCGTCTTCGGGCGGAGCCTCTCGTGGAAGAGCAGGCAGTGGCGGCCGAGGCGGTCGCTCAGGCTCCGGATGGTCGAGTGGGAGACCTGGTATTCGCGGGCGATCTGACGGAAGGCGGAGCAGGCGACGAGGCGGTGGAAGACGGGCTCGAGGAGGTCGGGTCGCTTGAGCCAGTAGGTGGTGGCGAAGCTCTGTGAACTGAAGGAGCGGCGGCAGCGTGAACAGCGGTAGCGCTGGACGCGGAGGGGTGGGCGGCCGCGCAGGTAGAAGCCCTTGCGTTGGAAGCGCCAAGGGGCCGGATTCGTTCGGGAATCGCAGCGGGGGTTGGGGCAGAAGGGGGGCGTGAAGCGAGGCTGTGTGTTCGGCATGCGCCCCGGCTACGCAGGGTTCGTGCCGGGTGCATTTTGCGGTCCACGTCTAGCGCGCCGCCTCCGCCGGCGTCGCTCGCTCGCGGTCGAGTGCGGGGTCGCGTCCCGGCCCCAGGCTCGCAGGCAGCGGCAGCACGCCCCGCTTCGCCAGCGCGATGCGGATCTCGGCCCAGACCGGCGCCGCCTTGGGATAGCCCGCGTACTGCGTGAAGTGGATCAGCCACTCCCAGAGCTCGGCGGGCGTCAGATCGCCGTTGTCGAGCGCGCCTTCGATGTGGGAGATGTAGCCGGGCGGCGACGCCGCATAGGCGGCCGCCGTCAGCGAGATCAGTCGTTTGTCGCGCAGGGAGAGTCCCGGTCGCGTCCAGATCTGGGCGAAGACCTGATCCTGCGAGAGCTGCAGCCAGGGGTCGTCGGCGGGCATGTCGACGTCGTAGACGCGCTGCTGCATCGCGCGTCCGGCGCGCGGCGCCTCCGCCTCGCCCGGCGGCTTCGCGGACGGCTCGGCGAAGGCGGTCGAAGGCGGACGGACCACGGCGAAGACCGAGGCGAGCAGGAGGGCGAGGGCGAAGCGAGGGGTCTTCATGCGAGATCCATCCCATAGAGCGCGACGGCGTTGTCGCGCACGATGCGCCGGCGCACGTCGGTCGGCACGCCCGCGAAGTTCTTCTCGATCCATTGGCGCGACTCGGGGAAGGTCGAGTCGGAGTGGGGGAAGTCCGAGGCCCACATGTAGTTGTCGCGGCCGAAGAGGGACCAGGTCGCCGGTCCGACGGGATCGTCCTGGAACGTCGCGTAGAGCTGGCGGCGCAAGTAGAAGCTCGGCGGCTCGGGGGTGGCTTCGCTCCAGAGCGCATGGAACTTCTCGTGGCAATGGTCCATGCGGTACATGAAGTGGGGCAGCCAGCCGGTGTCGTTTTCGGCGGAGACGATCCGCAGCTTCGGAAATCGCTCGAGCACGCCGCTGAAGACGATGCGCGCGAGCGAGTCCTGGATCTCGTGCAGCACGCTCATGTACCAGACGCCCGAGTGTGTCCGGCCCTGGATGGCGTTGCTGACGGCGTCGCTCGTGCGGCCGCGCCCCGCGATGATGTGGAGCGAGACGGGGAGGCCGAGGTCCTCGGCGGCGCGCCAGAAGGGATCGTAGGCGGGATCGTCGTAGGGGCGATCCTCGGGCGGCGCCCCCCAGATCATCGCGCTCCGCATGCCCTGCTTCGCGATCCCCTCGACGTCCTGCACGGCGAGCGCCACGTCCTCGAGCGAGACGAGGCCGACACCGTAGAGGCGGCGCGGGTCGTGGCGGCAGAACTCGGCGAGCCAGCCGTTGTAGGCGGCGAAGCAGGCGCGCTGCAATTCGCCGTCGGGCATCGCGAAGAGCTTCATCGCGAGCGATGGGTAGAGGATCTCGGCGTCGATGCCGTCGAGCTCCTGATCGGCGATGCGGGCGACCGGATCCCAGCCCGAGGGTCGCGCCTGCTCGTAGCCCGCGTTCTGGAAGGCGGCGAGCGCCTCGCCGGAGCGGCCCGCGGCGAAGCCGCCGGCAACGGGGAAGGGCGCGGTGCCCTCGGTGATGAAGAGCCAGGCGGGACCGGGGCCGGGATTCTTCTTCACGTGCGGGGCGCGGTCGCGGAAGCGGCGATCGAGGCGCTCCTGCCAGAGATCGGCGGGCTCGGTCACGTGGGAGTCTGCGGAGACGACGCCGTGCGGGGCCATGGGGAACCTCCGTTCGAAGCCGCTCGGGCGCGGGGGCGCGTCCGGCGCTGCTCCGACGTTACTGCGCTCGCGGCGGGCGTCGACGGGCGGGCGGGCGGCGGCGCGCCGCGATGGCGGTAGACTCGCTCGCATGAATCTCGTCGATGCCCTCGCCGATGCCATCCCCGCCGCGCAGCGGCTCGAGAGCGAGCCCCTCCGCCAGGCCGTATTGCGGACCTGGGCCGCTTCGCTCGAGCGCTCGCCCTACGCGAGCCTCGAGGTCTCGCCCCAGGCGCCGCACATGCCGGCGCGCCCGCTGATCCGCCATGTCAACGAGGTCAATCAGCGCGCGCTCGACCTGATCGACGTCGCGCGCCGCGACTACGGTCTGCAGGTCGACGCCGACGTCGCCCTCGCGACGGCGATCCTCCACGACGTCGACAAGCCGATGATCTACCGCTTCGAAGGGAAGGCCTTCACCTACGCCGAAGGCCGCTCGCTCAAGGACCACGGCGCGCTCGGCGCCGAGCTCTGCCTCGAGCAGGGCATCCCGCTCGGGATCGCCGAGATGGTCCGCCACCACAGCGCGTTCGCCTCCCAGGGACTCCCCGGCACCGTCGAGGGCACGATCGTCCACTATGCGGACTTCGTCTCGAACGACTTCGCCGCGATCCTGATGGGCGTCGAGACGATCCACGCGAGCACCCGACCCGTGCCCAAGGCGAAGCCCGCTTCGTGAGCGGCGAGCCCAACGGCGGGCAGGCGGCGCCCGCGGTGGCGGGGACGGCGACGCGAGAGGACGCGCGCATCACGCTCTACGGCATTGCGACCTCGCGCGCGGGACGCTGCGTCTGGGCGCTCGAGGAGATCGGCCTGCCCTACGAGCACGTCCCGATCCACTTCAACGACGGCTCGACCCGTACGCCCGCCTACCGGGCGATCAATCCGAACGAGCGCATCCCGACCCTGATCGACGGCGAGCTCGTCCTCTTCGAATCGATGGCCATCAACCACTACCTGGCCGACCGCTACGACGGCGGCCTGCGACCCGACGGAGACGCGGCGAACGCCCGCGCGCTCATGTGGAGCTTCTGGGGCAACAACGAGATCGAGAACCTGCTGCGGCCGCTGCTGCGCAACCGACTCTTCCTGCCCGAGCCGGATCGGGACGCGGCGCAGGGCGACCTCGCCGCCGCCCAGCTCGACAAGCCGCTCCGCATCCTCGACGAGGCGCTCTGCGGGGGCGACTACCTGCTCGGCGATGCGCTCTCGATCGCCGACCTGAACGTCAGCCACGGGATGTTCTGGCTGCCGCTCGCGCGCGTCGACCTCGCGCCCTTCCCGCGCGTCGCCGGCTGGCTCGCGCGGCTCGCGGCGCGACCGGCGCTGCAGAAGACCTGGGGCGGCGCGGGCCCCGAGATGGATCCGCGCGATCTGCGCCCGCGCGGCGAGGTCGATCCGCGCCGCGGGTTCTAGCGCGCCGTGCGTGGACGAGGGGGGCCGGACGGAGCGCCGGCTGGCTCGGTTCAGTGCTTCCCGAAGCGGATCGGCAAGGCCTTGGGGCCGCGCAGGACGGTCCCCGTGATGCTCACCCGCTCCGGATCGACGAGTCGCATCTCCGGCAGCCGCTCGGTCAGGACCTTCAGGCTGACCTCCATCTCGCGTCGGGCGAGGTGCGAGCCGAGGCAGAAGTGGAGCCCGTGGCCGAAGGTCAGGAACTCCTTCTCCTTGCGCCAGGGATCGAACTGCTCGGGCGAGGCGAAGACCTCGGGATCGCGGTTCGCGGAGGTGATGGCGAAGTTGACCTGCGAGTTGCCGGGGATCGTGGTCCCCGCCCATTGCACGTCCTTCGGCGCGAAGCGGGGCAGCATCGCGGTCGGCGGCTCCCAGCGCAGCGCTTCGTGGACGACGGTCGGGACGAAGGCCGCGTCGGCCCGAACCGCCTCGTACACGTCGGGATGGGTCAGCACGCCGAACATCATGCTGCCGAGGCCCCGGTAGGTCGTGTCGGCGCCGGCCGGGAAGAGCAACCGGATGAAGGAGTAGATCTCCTCGTCTTCCAGCCGCTCGCCCTCGAGCTCCGCTCCGCAGAGCGACGAGATCAGGTCCTCGCCGGGCTCGCGCCGGCGGGCGTCGATCAGGGGCTTGAGGTAGGCGTCGAACTCGCGCTTGCACTGCATGGCGAAGTCGGGGGCCCAGGGCCAGGCGATCAGGCCGTCGCCCCAGCGCTTCAGCTGCTCGAAGTCCGTCGGCGGGAAGTCGAGCAGTCGCGTGATGACGGTGAAGGCATAACGCATGGTGTAGTCCTGGACGAGGTCGGACTCGCCGCGCGCGGCGAAGCGGTCGACGAGGTCGTGGGCGACCGGCGTCAGGAAGGCCTCGACGAACTCCTTCATGATCCGCGGGCGGAAGCCGACCGAGACGAGCCCGCGATTGCGGCGATGCTCCTGGCCGCCCATGCACTGGATGGTCTTGCCCATCGAAGGCGCCGACTGCCGCAGGTAGGCCGCCGCGGACGGAAAGCGCTCGTCGTCGGCCATCGCGTCCTGCAGGTCGCGGAAGCGCGTGATCAGGTAGGAGACCTCGCCGTGGTACTGGATCGGCGCGATCGCGTGGCGGGCGCGGAGGTCGCCGAGGATCGCGTGGAGGTTCGGCACCTCGTCGTTGGCGAAGTCGATGTGGCCGTACTCGATGGGGCGGGGTGTCATGTCGCGACCTCCTTCGGCGGGATGTCGATCCCGCGACTCTACCGTTTTCGGTGCCACTGGATCAGCGTGTAGGGCGGGTCGCCGTCCGGGTGGTCTTCGAAGACGGGCTCGACCAGGGCGCCGATCTCGACCGGCGCCGTGGGGTCGCCGGCGAGGTCGCCGAGCATGCGGATTCCGCCCGCGCCGGGAAGCTCGACGACGAGGGGGACATAGGGCAGCCCGGTCTTGAGCGCCGGGTGGACCGGATGCCAGACGCGCTCCCAGGCGAAGATCCGTCCGCCCCCCGGAACGGGCTCGAAGACGAGCTCGAAGGAGAGGCAGTGGTGGCAGATCCAGTCCGGCCCCCATTGCCAGGTCCGACAGGACCGGCATCGCTGTGCGACCAGCTCGTGCCGACGGGCGGCCTCCCAGTACGGCGCGTCGAGCCCGTCGGGCGACGGGGCGGGTGCCGGCAGTCCCCTCGGCAGGATCGATCCGCTCATACCGTGCTCGGGCCCCCCACGATCATGTTGCTCGCCAGCGGCACCATCGGCCCCGAGTTCACGAGCGCGACCTCGGCCCCCGGCACCTGGCTCGTCGACTGGCCTCGGATCTGGCGCACCGCCTCGACGTTCAGCTCGAGGCCGTGCATGTAGCACTCCGCCAGGTTGCCCCCGCTCGTATTGAGGGGGAGCCTGCCCTTCGGCGCGATCAGGTTCTCGAACGTGAGCAACGCGTTGGCGTTCTCGTACGTGCAGAAGCCGTGCTCGATCAGGCTCATGACGACGCCGCCCGTGAAGTTCTCGTAGCTCTGGACGACGTCGACGTCGGCGGGTCCGACGCCCGCCATCGCGTAGAGACGCGGGGCGAGGGTCTTGAAGCTCGAGGTCGCCATGTCGGGATGGTTCTGCACGCTCGCGCCGTCGCGGTAGCCCGAGCCCTGGGCGGCGCCGAGCAGGTAGACCGGCGGCTGCCGCAGGTCCTTCGCGCACTCGGCCGGAACGAGGATCATCGCCGCGGCGCCGTCGTTCTCGAGGCAGCAGTCGAAGAGGCCGAAGGGCTCGACGATCCAGCGCGCCGCATCGTAGCCCGCCTCGTCGAGGGGACGACCGCGCATCACGGCGCGCGGATTCGCCTGGGCATGGTGGTAGGAAGCCATCGCGACGGCGCGCAGCGTGCTGCGTGCGATGCCGTGCTCGTGCATCAGGCGCGTCGTTCGGAACGCGAACATCTGGGCGGGGGAGAGGACGCCGTAGGGCGCCATGTAGGCCATGCCGCCCGAGACGCGCGCTGGGTAGTGGCCCTGGCCGAAGCGGTAGCCCTGGCCCTGCGCGAGCCCGCGGTAGACGACGACGCAGTCCGCATAGCCCGCGGCGATCGCCGAGGCGGCGTTCGCGACGGCCGCCGAGCCGCCCCCGCCTCCGCCGCCGAAGACCATGTTGGCGTAGCGGAGCTCGGGCAGTCCGAGCGAGGCCGCGATGCGCGCGGGATCGTTCTGGTCGTTGCTGAACGAGGCGAAGCCGTCGACGGCGCGCGGATCGATGCCGGCGTCGCGGCAGGCGGCGAGGATCGCCTGGAGCGTCAGGACGTACTCGGGCTCCTTCGCCTGGCCGCGCTTGTAGTAGGTCGATTCCCCGACCCCGGCGATCGCGACCTTGCCCCGGATGCTGCGCGCCATCGTCGTCGGGAGTCCTTTCCGCTCGGCTCTGATCTGCTCTGCTCGATCGACTCGCTCGATCCTGCTCGGTCCCGTTCTTCCCGCTCGCCCGGTCCTTCCTTCAGCAGGCCGGCCTTCAGCAGGCCGGCGAAGGCGCCACGCCTTCCGGCAGGGCCTCGCGCGCCATCACGACGACGCGCCGCGCGATGCGCCAGCGACCGTCCCGTCGGACGAGCTCGTCGTGGTAGCGGCCGATCGTCGCGATCGAGATGCCGTTCTCGCTGCTCGACAGGGAGGCGAGGTCGGTCCAGACGAGCGCTCGATCGGAGCCCTGGAGATCGATCACGGGCGTCAGCACGACATGCTTCCCGGGCCGCTCGGGCTGCATGCCGCCGATCGCCTCGACGATCGCTTCGCGTCCGCGCCAGACCTGACCCCATACCTGGAAGACCGCGTCTTCCGTGAAGAGCTCGCCCCACTCGTCGAGGCGCTTCGAGTCGATCAGCTGGGCGTAGATCGCCATCAGTCTGCGGATGGCTTCACGGGGCTCGAGCTCGCTCATGCAGCGACTCTACCAGAATCGCTTCGCGCGCGAGGCCGTCACGCGCCGTGTTACGATCGGCCCCGCCAACCGCCTCGGAGGAACGCATGGACCCCTCGGACATCCTTCTCACCGACCGCGTCGCCATCGTGACGGGCGCCGGCCAGGGCATCGGCGAGGGCATCGCGAAGGGCTTCGCCCGCTTCGGAGCGCGCGTGGTGATCGCGGAAAAGAATGCCGAGACCGGCGAGCGCACGGCGTCCGCCATCCGGCTGGCCGGGGGGCAGGCGCTCTCGATCCAGACCGACGTCCGCGAGTTCGAGCAGGTCCAGGCGCTCGTCGAGCGTACGGTCGGCGACTTCGGACGGCTCGACATCCTGGTCAACAACGTGGGCGGGGTTCGCTATGCGAAGTTCCTCGACCTCGGTCAAAAGGGCTGGCATACCCATACGCGCCTCAACTTCGACGGACTCTTCGGCCCGACGGACGCGGCCGTGCGCGCGATGATCGAAGGCGGGCGCGGCGGCTCGGTCCTGAACGTGGCGAGCATCGAGGCGCTGCGCGCCGCGCCGATGTTCTCGGTCTACGCCGCCTGCAAGGCCGGCATGGTCAACTTCACGCGCTCCCTCGCCCTCGAGCTGGCCGACCATGGCATCCGCGTCAACGCCATCGCCCCCGACATCGTCGATACCCCGCATCTGCGCGCGTTCGAGGGCAGCGCGACGGGCGGGACCCGCGAGGCGCGGGAGCGCGGCATCCCGCTTCGCCGCCCGGGCACGGTCGAGGACTGCGCGAACGCCTGCATCTTCCTCGCCTCCGACATGGCGAGCTACATCACGGGCGTGACGCTCTCGGTCGACGGCGGGACCTATGCCTCGAGCGGCTGGACGCGCAACCCGGACGGCAGCTGGGGCCTCTTTCACTAGTCGGGCGCAGGCATCCGCTGCGTCGCTCGTCCGGCGCATCGTCCGAGGGGCGCATCGCGGGTCCCGCTTGCCGCTGCTAGGCGTCGAGCGCCGCGAGGCCGGCGCGGATCTCGGCCTGACGCGCCTCGACGTCGTCCCCGATGTGGGGATGCGTCGGGATCACGAACAGGCCGCGTCGAAGCCCCGCGAGCGCCCGCGCGGCGATCGCGTCCGGCGGGAGCGAGAGGGCCGCGACCTGCGCCTGCGCCTGTGCGTCGAGCCCGGCCGTCGGCGGAGGCGAGGCGGCGCCCGGAGCCGTCGCGTGGGGCTCGCGGGCGGTCCGCCGGGCGGCGACGAGGCCCGCGGCGGACGCCGTCGGGCGCAGCGCGTTCGAGTTCTGCGCGAGGCTCGTCGCGACGGGGCCCGGACAGAGGACGCTGACGCCGATGCCGTCGGGCGCGAGATCCGCGCGCAGGCCGTCGGCCATGGCGAGCACGGCGTGCTTCGTCATCAGGTAGGCGCCGAGCGCCATGCCGCGGATCAGATGGGGGTAGGAGAGGGAGGCCTCGGAGCCGGTCATCAGGATGTGGCCCGCGCGACGATGCTCGCGCAGCAGCCGGACGAAGGGGCGGCAGGTATCGAGCACGCCCCAGACGTTGATGCCGAAGATCCAGTCGAGTTCCTCGCGCGAGGTCTCGAGCAGCGGTCCCGTCGTCACGACGCCGGCATTGGCGCAGACGAGGTCGAGGCCTCCGAGCTCGCGCCATGCGCGTTCGACCGTGCGCGCGAGGCCGGTCGCGTTCTTGACGTCGCAGACCGCATGGGGCGCCTCGAGCGCCGCGGCCGTCTCGCGCAGGCGCTCCTCCGCGACGTCGCAGAGGAAGACGCGGGCCCCGCCCCGACGCAGCGCCCGCGCGAGCGCGGCTCCGATGCCGTCGGCGGCCCCCGTCAGGAAGACCCGCTTGTCGTCGAGCTTCGCGAAGTCCACGCTCCGTCCCCCGTCCTGCCTGGTGGCGCGGCGATTCTAGTGCGGACGCGGCGTGCCGTCCGGCAGCGGGTCTTCGATCCGTCTCCGTCGCCTGCATCGCCCGTTGACGGCGAGGGGCCGCGGTCGTATCCCTCGCAGGACGTCACGTCGCCCCGATCGGGGGAACGCAGCGGAGGGTGACGACGAGGCGCCGAGCAGGATGCCGACGAAGGGCGCGCAGCCTGGAGCCGATGCAGCCTGGAGCCGATGAGGAGCCGAACATGAAGAGCGGAGAGGTCGAGCGGCGTGCGACGGAGCGGCTGGTGCGGGGCGAGTCGTGGGCGGACTTCTGCGAGTCGCTCAAGGTCGCGGGACGCATGGTGGAGGCGTTCGACGAGCTGCCCTCCGACCAGGATCGCGCCGAATGGTATCGGTTCCTCTCGCGGCTGGTGCGCAACGGCTTCGAGCGGTTCATGGAGAACTGCGAGCCCGAGCGGCCGCGGCTGCGCGATGCGCCCTGGCGCTGCAGCATCAATGCGCAGAATCCCGACCAGGACCACCTGATGTGCGAATTCCCGAGCGGCGAGTTCGAGTACCGCATCACGGGGACGCGCGGCACGCTGCCCTACTTCGTCATGGCCGTCTGGTCCGCGCCGCAGCCCGCCGATCTCGCGGCGCGCGACTGGGCCGAGAAGGGTCGGGAGGGCCTCGCCGAGTTCGATCCGGCGATCCTCAAGACGACGGCCTTCCTGCAGAGCGACGCCATCGACTTCGACGACGAGGGCCGCTTCGAGGTCGTCCTCTCCGCGAAGCCGCCGGCGCGCAACGGCCTGCAGCTGCTGCCGGACTCGACCGGCATCCTGATCCGACTCGTCTACCACGAGCGCGCGAAGACGGTCCCGCCGCAGTTCGCGATCGAGCGGATCGACCGGCCTCGGCCGCGGCCCGTGCGCGCGGACGAGGTCGCGGCGGCGCTCGCGAAGTCGGGGCAGCTCGTGCTCGGCTACGCCGAGCTCGTGCGCGATTGGTGGCAGAACAACCTCTCGCTGCGGCCCAACACCATCGTCTTCTCCGAGGCGACCTATCTCTCGAACGGCGGCGTGCGCGATCGGCTCCACGGCTTCGGCTGCTGGGAGAAGGCGAGGGACGAGGCGCTCGTCGTCCGCTTCACGCCCACGCCCTGCGAGTACTGGGTGCTCCAGATCTGCAATCTCTGGCAGGAGAACCTCGATTGCTACGAGGACGGGCAGGGCTACGTCACGAAGTTCAACGCCCGCCACGAGGCCGACGGCTCCGTCGTCGCCGTCCTCGCCGATGCGGATCCCGGCGTCGGCGGTCACTGGGTCGACGCCTTCCAGCACGAAAAGGGGCTCTTCAGCCTGCGCTTCATCAAGACCGAGGGCGGCCCCGCGGTCACGATCCACCGCGTCGCGCTCGCCCGCCTGAAGGAGGCGGGCCTCGCCGCGATCCTGGCGGAGCCCGGCATCGCGAGCGGCGAGGTCACGGACTAGCAGGAGGGGAACGTCGATGGAGCTGGGCGTCATCCTCCCGAATTCGGGCCCTTTTGCCGATCCCGGCGCGATCCTCGCGGTCGCCGAGGCGGCCGAAGGTCTCGGCTACGACGCGCTCTGGACCGCGGACCATCTGGTGCTGCCGGTCGACTCGAAGACCACCTATCCCTATCTGCGTCAGGCGAACGTCCGGCTCGAGCCGACGCATCCCTTCTTCGAGCCGCTGATCGCGCTCGCGGCGGTCGCCGTCCGCACGAAGGCGATCCGGCTCGGCGTCAGCGTCTATCTCGCGGCGCTCCGGCATCCGATCGCGGTGGCCAAGCAGGTCGCGTCCCTCGACCAGCTCTCCGGCGGGCGCGTCCTGCTGGGCGTCGGGGCGGGCTGGATCCCCGAGGAGTACGAGACGCTCGGCATCCCGTTTCCGGCGCGCGGTCGCTACCTGGACGAGCACCTCGAGGCGATGCGCACGCTCTGGCGCGACGAACGGCCGCGTTTCGCGGGCGACCACTATCGCTTCGAGAACATCGGCTTCGAGCCGAAGCCGGTGCGGCGCGACGTGCCGATCCTCGTCGGGGGCAACAGCCCGGCCGCGAGGCGGCGCGCCGCCCGGCTCGGCGACGGCTGGCACGTGATCGACGTGCCGACGGACGAGCTCGAGGCCGGGATCGTGGCGCTCGCCGCGGACTGTCGGGCGGTCGGGCGGGATCCGAGGTCGGTGCCGACCACGATCCGCTCTCAGATCGCGCTGACGGACGCCCCGGTTCCCGCGTCGCAGCGCATGGTCCCGCTGACCGGGCCGGTCGAGGCGATCCTCGCGGACCTGCGCCGCTACCGCGCGCTCGGCGTCGCCCACGTCGCCCTCTGGCCCGCCGGTCGCCACGCGCGGGCGGACGACTATCGCGTGGCGATCGAGCGCCTCGCGCGCGAGCTCGTGCGACCCCTGCGCGAAGACGCGGATGCGGACGCGGGTCGCGCGACGGTCGCAGACGCGCGATCGGGGGCCGCATCGTGAAGCGCGGCCGCCCGGACACGGCGTCATGAGCCGCCCGAGCGCGCGGGGGAGCCGCATCGACGGAGAGGCCGCCAGCGGGGGCGAAGCTGCCCCCGCGCGGGGCGGAGAGCGCATCACGGCGCTCGCCTGGGACGTCGGCGACCCGCAGTTCCTGACCGATCCCGCCGACTACTACCGCTTCCTGCGCGACGAGGCTCCGGTCCACCGCCACGCGGGCTCGGGCGCGTGGCTGCTCTCCCGCTTCGAGGACGTCTGGGGCGCGACCGCCGACTGGGAGACCTACTCCTCGGCGAGCCCCGTCGCGAAGCTCCTCCACATGGCTTCGATGGACCCGCCGCGCCACGACCGGCTGCGCGCGAGCGTGTCGCGCTTCTTCGCGCCGGCCCGCATCGCGAGTCTCGCGCCGCGCGTCCGCGCGATCGCCGACGGGCTGCTCGATGGACTCGATGCGCGACTCGGGCGCGGCGAGACGGTCGACCTCGTCGAGGACTTCGCGGCGATCTTCCCGAGCCGCGTGATCCACCGTCTGCTCGGCGTCGCCCCGGCGCTCGACGAGCCGATCCGCGCGGCCGCCCTCGCCGTCGGCGGCGCCCGCGATGCCGAGGCGCTCGCGGCCCGCATGCAGGCCTTCGTCGAGGCGACGCGTCGGCCCGAGGCCGTCGCGACCGACGCGCATGCGGGTCTGCTCGGGGCGCTCGCGGCCGAGACCGGACCCGAGGCGCTCTCGCCCGAGGAGCGCGGCGGGGTCTTCAGCAACCTCGTGCTGGCCGGGACCGACACCGTGACCAACCTGATCGGCAATGGCCTCGTCCTGCTCGATCGAGCGCCCGAGGCCCGCGCGCGACTGGTCGCCGAGCCGGCGCGGATTCCGGCGGCGATCGAGGAGATGCTGCGCTTCGAGTCGCCGGTCCAGTCGCTCGCGCGACGGACGAAGCGGGACGTCGTCCTGCACGGGGTGCGGATGGCGGCGGGCGAAGAGGTGCGCCTGCTCTGGGGCGCCGCGAATCGCGACGAGCGGGAGTTCCCCGCGCCCGACGTCTTCGACGTCGATCGCCCGATCCGCCGACACCTCGCCTTCGGCCACGGCATCCACTTCTGTCTCGGCGCGGGCCTCGCGCGGCTCGAGGCGCGGATCGCCTTCGAGGGCATCCTCGCGCGCTGGCCGGACTACCGGGTCGAGCGCGAGCGGCTCGCGCGGCTGCCCTCGCTCTGGGTGCGGGCCTGGCGTGGCGTTCCGATCCGGCTTCGTTAGGTCGGTTGGGCGCGCGGACGCGGCGGAGTCGACGCACGCGCCGAGACCGGTCGGGCCTCTCCGGTACCGCTCAGTCGAGCCGGCGCGCGGCGGCCCAGTCCGTGTGGGCCGGGCTCCCCGGCGCGTCCGTCCGCTCGTAGCCATGGCTGCCGAACCAGTCGCGCTGGGCCTGGATCAGGTCGGCGCTGCCGCGGCGGGTCGTCAGCGTGTCGAACCACGCGAGCGAGGCCGAGAGGCCGGGGATCGGCAGGCCCGCGGCCGTCGCGGCGGCGACGACGCGCCGCCAGCCGGGCAGGCGCGCGCGGAGCTCGGTCGCGAAGCGGGGGGTGAGGGCGAGCAGCGGTGCGCTGCCCGGTTCGCGCTTCGCGGCGTCGCCGAAGGCTCGGCTCACGTCGTCGAGGAAGCGCGCGCGGATGATGCAGCCCGCCTTCCAGAGGCGTGCGATGCGGGCGAGATCGCTGCCGTAGGCCTGCTCCGCGCTGGCGCGCGCGAGCAGCGCGAAGCCCTGGCTGTAGCTCGCGATCTTGGCGGCGTAGAGCGCGTCGCGCAGGTCGTCCTCGCCGAGGGCGGCGAGGGGGCCGGCTTCGATCGGGACGGCGCCCGCGACGGCGGTCGAGGTGGGGCCGGCGCCGCGCGGAACGGCGCCGGCGTCGGTCGCGAAGATCGCGCTCGCGGCGATCCGCTCGTCGAGCGCGGCGCTCTGGCTGCGGGCGTCGACGGCGGCGGTGATGGTCGGGATGGCGACACCGAGCGCGAGGGCCGCCTCGACGGTCCAGCGGCCGGTGCCCTTCTGTCCGGCGCGGTCGAGGACCGCGTCGAGCAGCCGCTGGCCCGGTCGCTCCGGATCCTCGACGCGCAGGATGCCGGCGGTGATCTCGACGAGGAAGCTCTCGAGCTCGGCGGCGTTCCAGGCGTCGAAGACCTCGGCGCAGCGGCTCGCGTTCCAGCCGAGCCCGCGGCGCATCAGGAACGCGGTCTCGGCGATCAGCTGCATGTCGCCGTACTCGATGCCGTTGTGGACCATCTTGACGAAGTGGCCCGCGCTCGTCCGCCCGCACCACGCGACGCAGGGCTCGCCGTCGGCGACGGCGGCGATCGGCTCGAGCAAGGGCTGCAGGCGGGGCCAGACCCTCGGGTCGCCGCCGGGCATCATCGACGGACCGACGAGCGCGCCTTCGCTTCCGCCCGAGATGCCCATGCCGACGAAGCGCCAGGCCTTCGCGGCGGACTCGGCGAGGCGGCGGTCGGTCTCGCGGTAGTCGCTGTTGCCCGCGTCGATCACGACGTCGTCGGGCTCGAGCTGGGCGGCGAGGGACGCGAGCGCGTCGTCGACGGGCGCGCCGGCGGGCACGAGCAGCACGATCGTGCGCGGGCGGGCGAGGGCGGCGACCAGCGCCGCGACCGAGTCGCACGCGACGAAGCCCGCCTCGGGATGGCGCGCGGCGAGCGCGTGGGTCGTCGCTTCGAGCCGATCGTGGATGGCGACGCGCCGGCCGCGGCGCGCGAAGTTGCGGGCGAGGTTCGCGCCCATGACGCCGAGGCCGACGAGCGCGACGTCGCAGCGGGGGGCCTGCGTGGACTGGGTCATGTGCGTCTCCTCGCGAGGCGGGCATGGGTTCGCCCGAAGCGTTCCCGGCGTTCGCTCCCGCGATCGCTCATCGTCGATCCGTCACGACGACGAGCCCCGGCAGGCCCGTCGCCGGCAGGCTCGCATCCCCCGCCTGCAGCCGCGCGAGGGCCGGGCGTTTGGCCTCGCCCGTCGCGAAGAGGATGGTATGGCGGGCACGAGCCAGCGCGGCCCGCGTCAGGCTGATCCGGCTCGCCGGCGGCTTCGGGGCGTCGGCGACGTGGAACGCGATGCCGTCGCGCGGCCACGGGCGGGCGGGAAAGAGCGACGCGACGTGTCCGTCCTCGCCGAGGCCGAGGAGCGCCACGTCGAGGCCGTCGCGCAGCTCGGCCTGCCAGCGGCGGGCATGCCGCGCGATCGCCGCCTCGGGCGATTCGCCGTCCTCGAAGAGCGGCACGATCCGTGCCGGCGCGAGGCGCAGCAGTCCCTGGCGCATCGCCTCGCCCCGATTCGATTCCGGATCGTCGACCGGAACGCAGCGCTCGTCGACCCAGGTCAGCGCCACGCGTCGCCAGCGCTCGCCGAGGAGCGCGACCGCCCGCAGCGCGACCGCGAGCGCCGAGCCGCCCGGGATCGCGAGGCGGATCTCCTCCGCATCGGTCGGAGCCGTCGCCGCGATCGCGTCGAGCCGCTCGACCAGGCAGCGCGCCGCGCAGGCGACGGGATCGGACGCGACGAGCCAGGTCGGTCCCTCGGTCGGTTCAGCCACGCGACCAGCTGCCCTGGCAGGCGCCGAAGACGCCCTCCGCCTCCGGCGGGCCCCAGCCGCCCGCGGCGTACTCGAGCAGCGGCGGTCCGCCCGCCCGCAGCCACGACGCGCGCACGGCATCGGCGTACTCCCAGGCCGCCTCGATCTCGTCGCCGCGCAGGAAGAGCGTCTGGTCCCCGACCAGGGCGTCGGCCAGCAGACGCTCGTAGGCGTCGGCGGAGGCGTGGCCGAAGCGCTCGTGGTAGTCGAAGCGCAGGGTCGCGGGCTCCATGTCCATCGAGTTGCCGGGGCGCTTGACGCCGAAGGAGAGCTCGATCGACTCCTCGGGCTGGATCCGCAGCGTGAGCACGTTCGGCCGCGTCACGCACTGGTCCTCGCGGAAGAGCAGCTGCGGCCCGTCGGCCGTATCGAGCTCGACCGGCTTGTTGAAGAGCTGGAGCGGCGGCGTGTTGAACTGGACGCGGACCTCGGTGAAGCGTCGCGCGAGCCGCTTGCCATGCCGCAGCAGGAAGGGGACACCGCTCCAGCGCCAGTTCTCGACCTGCGCGCGCAGCGCGACGTAGGTCTCGGTCGTCGAGTCCGGCGAGACGTCCTCTTCGGCGAGGTAGCCGCGCACGTCGCGTTCGCCGATCCGTCCGGCCGCATAGCGCGCCCGGATCGCGACCGGCCCGTCGCCGTCGTCGCGCGGATGGCGCAGGGCGCGCAGGACCTCGACCTTCTGGCCGCGGATCGCCTCGGCCGCGAGCGTCGACGGCGGCTCCATCGCGATCAGCGCGAGGATCTGCAGCATGTGGTTCTGGACCATGTCGCGCAGCGCGCCGGTCTCGTCGTAGTAGGCGCCCCGGCCGTTCTCGACGCCGAGGGTCTCGGCGACGGTGATCTGGACGAGCTCGACGTGGTGACGGCTCCAGAGGGGCTCGAAGATCGCGTTGTGGAAGCGGAAGCCGAGCAGGTTCTGGACCGTCTCCTTCCCGAGATAGTGGTCGATCCGGTAGATCTGGTCCTCCTGCAGCGTGCGGTAGAGATCGCGGTTGAGGGCGCGCGCCGAGCCGAGGTCGTTGCCGAAGGGCTTCTCGACGACGAGGCGACGGAACCCCTCGCCGCGCCCCCAGCGGCGGAGCAGGCCGGCTCGGCCCAGCCCCTCGGCGACGACGGCGAAGAGCTGCGGCTTGAGCGAGAGGTAGAAGAGGCGCCCCGCCGCGCGGCCTCCCGGCAGGGCGTCGAGGCGCTCGCCGAGGGCCTCCATCGCGCCCTGCTCGCTGGTATCCGCCGTGTGGTAGAAGATGCGCGGCGCGAGCCGATCGAAGGCCGGGCGCTGCTCGGGCGCGAGGCTCTCGGCGAGCTGGGCGCGGAACTGCTCGGTCGAGAGCTCGGTCCGGGAGACGCCGAGGATCGAGAAGCCGGAGGGCAGGCGCGGATCGGCGTCGAGGCGGGCGAAGGCCGGAATCAGCTTGCGCCGGGTGAGATCGCCGCTCGCACCGAAGATCACGACCTGAGGCGGGGAAGGCATACGCGCCAGAGCATAGAGGCGATCGCCCGTCTGTCGCTCGCGCGATCGTCCGTCGCGGACCGGAAGCGGACGCGAGCGGCACGCTGCGGTCGTGCCGTCGCCATCGTCTTTCGCCGCGCCGTCACCGCCGTCGCGCGGGGCACGCTCCGTCGTGGCTCCTTCAGCGATCCGCGCGGGGCGCGTCGTCCGCGTCGGGCTCGTCCTCGTTCGACTCCCACTCGACCGCCCGTCCGGGCGGCTCGAGCCAGATCGGCGAGGTCACGGCGCGCTCCTGCAGCCAGGCGACCGCGCCCGGGAGGCGCTCGACCCCGAGTCCGATCGCGTCCCACGTGCTCCAGCGGCAGGTCGGAACCTGCAGCACGCGCGCGTAGTAGAAGCTGCGCTCGCCCGCGCGGTAGTCGGGCGCGGGGACGGCGGCGGCGAGCTGGGCCTGCCCCTGATTCGCAGCGACGCGACAGGTCGCGAGGTCCGGCGGCCGGCGCTCGATCGGACAGCGACGGGTCGCGGCATCGGGGCGGGCGCCGCCGGCGCACGCGACGTCGTAGACGCGCTCCCGCGCCTCGCCCGCCGCGTCGATCCAGCCCTTCACGATCTGGATGCGCTCGAGCGGCGCCTCGCGCGGATCCTGCGTCGCCTCGACCAGCAGCGTGAAGGGGCGCGCTTCGTCGGCCTTCGCCTCGACGATCCCGCCCATCGGCACCCCGCGCTGGTAGCCCGCCGCCGCGATCCCGCTTTCGAGGTCGCCGGCCTCGAGCGCGAAGCCCCCGAAAAGGCGCACCGCGATCCGCGGCCCCGAGGTCGCGAAGACCTCGCGCGCCTTCAGCGCGTCGAAGATGTCCTCGCGCGTGTTCGCATGGGCCCAGACGCCGGCGAGGCCGCCGGAGCTGAAGGGCGAGCCGGTCGACGCGTCGCCAGCGGCCTGGATGGGATCGTCGCCCTGCGTGAGCTGGAGTCGGGCCTCCGGCGTGGCGTCGAGCGTGCCGATCTTGCCCGAGTAGTTGTCCTCCTCGCTCGGGCTCGTCGCGTTGTGGCTGTCGGACGAGCCGATCATGCCGAGGCGGAAGGGGTTCGGGAGCCCCTCGGCCTCGAGCTCGAGCCCGTCGAGCAGCGCGCGGCGGACGTAGCTGCCCTCGGGCCGGCTCTTCACGGTCGGGCGCCCCAGGATGTTCTCGAGCAGCTCGAAGCCCGCCCACTCGTCGTTGGGCGAGAGGGCCGGATGCGCCTCGGACTGGCCCTTGATCTGGTAGACCTCCGCGATCGGCTCGTTGCGGACGCGCGTGCGGGCCTGCGCCGCGTCGATCGGCCGCCCTCCGCGATCGACGCGCTCGAACATCAGACCGTTGCTGCCGTTCGAGTTGTGGGGGATGGCGAGCACGTCGGAGCCCTTGCTGCGCGCCTCGTCCATCCAGGCCCAGAGGTCGGCGGGGTCGTCGCTGTCGAGGTCGGAGAAGGGGCGGACCGGGACGTCGTGGCCGCGGAAGATCACGTTTCGGTGGAGGTTCTGGCCGTCGGGCATCGAGGTGTACTCGTATCCGATCAGGGCCGTGAAGGTGCCGGGCGCGTCGTGCCGATCGGCGAGGCGGACGAGCTCCTGCCAGGTCGACTGGGCCCAGTCCTTGCGGTCGATCTCCTCGATCCGCTGACCGAGCGCGCCGTGGGACATGAGGAAGCCGAGGGCGGTGGTCCGCTTCGCGTCGTCGTCGCCGACGATGTCGCGCAGGAGCTCGATCCCCATCGCCTCGTCGTCGCGCGCGAGCGCCTTCGTCGCGACGCCGAGGTAGTTCGCGTGCTCGGTCAGCGCCATGAAGTCGAGGGGCGGGCCGAGGAGCTTCACCTTGTGTCCCGAGACGTGGTCGATCTCGCCGCCCCGCGCGAACCGGTAGGCGTCCTCGGGAGCGACGCGCACGCCGAAGGCGAAGGCGTCGTAGGACCAGCCGGTGTGGACGTGGAGATCGCCGTAGTAGGCCTGCTTGAGGGGATCGCGCGCCGGCGGCGTCTTCGCGACCCTCGCCCCGTCGGCGCCCGCGACCGCCTTCGTGGTGTCCGCGCCGCCATCCGATGCCGCTTCGCCGTCCCGCCCGCCGCCGTCACACGCCGATGCCGAGAGGAGGAGCGCGGCGAGCCCGATCGCCCGCCTGCATCCGAACCGGATGGGTCGAATCGTCCGTCGCTGCCCGCTCGATCCTCGCATCGCTCCGCTCCTCCTCGGCTCGCGCCCCGTCAGGCCGTCAACGTCGACTCGATGGCGTCTCGCGCCCCGTCAGGCCGTCAACGTCGACTCGATGGCGTCGACCTCCCGCTCGAGCTCGCCCGGGACCGCGGTCTTGCGCGCGAAGATCGAGTAGGCGACGGGAACGACGAAGAGCGTCAGGAAGGTCGCGACGAGCACGCCCGCGAAGACGACGATGCCGATCGCGCGCCGTCCGCCCGAGCCCGGCCCGGAGCCGACGACGAGCGGGAAGGCGCCGAGCGCCGTCGAGATGCTCGTCATCAGGATCGGGCGCAGGCGGGCGCGAGCCGCCTCGCGGATCGCCGTGTCGAAGGCGCGGCCCTGGGCGCGCAGCTGGTTCGTGAACTCGACGAGCAGGATGCCGTTCTTGGCGGCGAGGCCGATCAGGATCGTCATGCCGATCTGGCTGTAGATGTTGAGCGTGCCGCGGGTCTCCCAGAGGTGGAGATCGTCGGCGCCGACGGTCGTCAGCCAGAGCCCGGCGAGGCCGCCCGAGACGGCCAGGGGGACGGTCAGCATGATGACGAGGGGATGGACGAAGCTCTCGAACTGGGCGGCCAGCACGAGGAAGACGATCAGCAGCGCGAGGCCGAAGGTGAAGTAGGCGGCGCCGCTCGACTCGACGAACTCGAGCGAGTCGCCGTCGTAGTCGAAATGAGCGGATTCGGGCAGGATGCCGCGCGCGAGGTCCTCGAGAGCGCCGAGTCCCTCGCCGAGGCTGACGCCGGGGGCGAGACCGGCCTCGATCGTCGCCGCGGGCAGGCGGTTGAAGCGCCGCAGCGTGCCGGCGTCGGCCTGCTCGCGGATGTGGACCAGGTTCGAGAGCGGGATCAGCTCGCCCGTCCGCGCAGACCGGACGTACAGGTTCGTCAGGTCGGTGGGCGACGCGCGTTGCTCGTCGATCGCCTGGAGCACCACCTCGTACTCCTCGCCGCGATCCTGGTACTTCGTGACGCGTGCCGAGCCGAGCATGACCTCGAGCGTCCGTCCGACGACGGCGACGGGGACGCCGAGGTCGGCCGCGCGCTCGCGATCGACCTCGATGCGCAGCTGGGGCTGGGTCGGGCGATAGGTGCCGAGCAGGCCGGAGAGTTGCGGGAGGTCCGACGCCGCGGCGATCACCTGGTTCTGCCATTGGCCGACCTCCTCGTGGCGCGTTCCGCCGACCACGAGCTGGACCGGCCGGCTCGACGTCGCCCGACCCAGGGTCGACGGGCTGATCGGGAACGACAGCACGCCGGGCAGCTGGCTCGCCTCCCGGGCGATGCGCGCCATCGTGGCGTCCGCCGAGAGGGAGCGCTCGTCCCACGGCGTCAGCACCATGATCACCATGCCCGAGTTCATCGACGTGTTCGCGCTGTAGCCGAAGGGCACGCGGGAGAGCGCGAACTCCGCGATGCCCTCGTCGACGAGCGGGAACAGGACCTTCTCCTCGAGCTCGCGCATGTGCGCCGAGGTGTACTCGAAGGACGCGCCCTCCGGCGCCTGCATCATGACCATGAAGGCGCCGCGATCCTCTCTGGGCTCGAGCTCCCGGGGCACCGCGCCGAAGAGCGCGACCGCGGCGACGAACGCGAGCAGAATCACGCCGACCATCGCGCTCCTGTGGCGCAGCGACGCGTCGAGCGTGCGTTCGTAGAGCGCCTGCGACCGCTCGACGACGTGATTCGCGATGCGGGCGAGGCCCGCGTCCGGCTCGGTCGCCTTCAGGATCTTGGAGCACATCATGGCGGAGAGGGAGAGCGCGACGAAGGAGGACAGGGCGACGGCGACCGAGACCGTGACCGCGAGCTCGCGGAAGATCCGACCCGTCGTGCCCTCGAGGAAGACGATCGGGACGAAGACCGCGATCACCACCAGCGTCGTCGCGATCACCGCGAACGCGACCTCGCGCGCGCCCCGCAAGGCGGCCATCAGGGGCGTCTCGCCGAGCTCGATCCGGCGCTGCACGTTCTCGAGCACCACGATCGAATCGTCGACGACGAGCCCGATCGAGAGGATCAGGGCGAGCAGCGTCATCAGGTTGATCGAGAGGTCGAACGCGTAGAGCCCGGCGAAGGTCGCGACGAGACAGATGGGGACGGTGACGGCGGGGATCAGGGCCGCGCGCTTCGTGCCGAGGAAGAGGTAGATGACGAAGACGACGAGGGCCATCGCGATCGCGAGGGTCTTGTAGACCTCGTCGACCGAGGCCTGGACGAACTCGGCGCTGTTCCAGCCGACCTCGATCTCCATGCCCGTCGGGAGCGTCGGGGCGACGCGTGCGACCTCGTCGATGACCCCCTTCGCGACGCCGACCGTGTTCGCCGTCGACTGCTTGATGATGCCGATGCCGACGCGCGACGCGCCGTTGCCGCGGAAGTCGCCCGCGCTCTCGAGCGGCCCGACCTCGACCCGCGCGACCTCGCCGAGGCGGACGAGCTGGCCGTCGTCGCCGCGGGCGAGCACGAGCCGGCGGAAGTCCTCGGGCGTCTCGTAGCCGCGCTCGACCCGGACCGTGAGATCCCGCGACTGCGACTCGATGCGCCCGGCGGGCAGCTCGACGTTCTCGCGCCGCAGGGCCGCCTCGACGTCGGCGACGGTCAGCTGCCGGGCGGCGAGCGCGACGCGGTCGAGCCAGATGCGCATCGAGTAGTGCTTCGCGCCGGAGAGGATCACGCGCGCGACGCCGTCGACGACGGAGAAGCGATCGACGAGATGGCGCTCCGCGTAATCGGTCAGCTCGAGCGGTCCCTGCTCGCCGGAGAGGTTGATCCACATGATCGGGCTCGCGCCCGACTGGGCCTTGTAGATCTCGGGTGCGTCGGCGTCGTCCGGGATGTCGTCGAGGGATTGGCTCACGCGATCGCGAACGTCGTTGGCGGCGTCGTCGATGTCGCGGGAGAGCTCGAACTCGACCGTGATGCGCGAGATGCCCTCGCTGCTCTCGGAGACGATCTTGTGGATGCCTTCGATGCCGGCGAGCCGGTCCTCGATCGGCTTCGTGACGCGGCTCTCGATGACGGCGGCGGACGCCCCGATGTAGGTCGTCTCGACCGAGACGATCGGCGGATCGACGTCCGGCAGCTCGCGCAGGGGGAGATTGCGGAAGGAGAGGGCACCGAAGGCGATCAGCAGCAGTGACATCACCATCGCGAGCACGGGTCGTCTCACCGATGTATCGGACAGCCACATGCGGACGCTCTCCCGGCCCGGGCTCACGCGGCCCCGACCTTCGCTCGGTCAGGCCTTCCCGGGCGTCTCTTCGCGCACGACCTCGACGCGCCCCGGGCGGAATCAGCGTCGCGCCGTCGATCACGACGCGGGCGTCCTTCGCGAGGCCCTTGCGGATCTCGACGAGCCCCGGCACGCGGCGCCCGATCTCGACCTCGACGCGCTGCGGCTTGTCGTCCTGGTCCAGCACGACGACGAACTGGCTCGAGCCGAGCGGGACCAGCGCCTGCTCGGCCAGCGCGAGCAGCGCTCGGGATTCGCGCGCAGCTCGAGCGAAAGCAGCAGGCCCGGTCGCAGGGCGTGGTCCGGGTTGTCGATCTCCGCCCGGACGCGGATCGCCCGCGCGTGTCCGGATCGACGCGGCTGTCGACGGCGGCGACCCGTCCGACGAAGGTCCGCCCCGGGAACGCCGCGGTCTCGTCCGGACCTCGAGCAGGCCCGACCAGCGGAGGAAGGTCTCGGGACGGAGAAGTCGAGCTTGATCCGATCGATGTCGTCGAGCGTCGTGATCCGGTCGCCGGGCTTGACGAGGGTTCCGGGACTGACCTCACGCAGGCCGAGCACGCCGGCGAAGGGCGCGCGGATGCGCAGGTCGGCGATCCGCGCCTGGATCTCCTCGACCCGCGCGTTGGCCGCGTCGAGGGCCGTGCGGACCTCGTCGTAGCGCGAGCGCGACTCGGTCCCGCTCCGCGCGAGGTCGGCGACGCGATCGAAGCGCAGCTTCGCATCGGCCTGGGCGGCGCGGGCCTGGGCGAGCTGGGCGGTCTCCTCGGTCGACTCGAGCTCGACGAGGGTCTCGCCCGCGCGGACCGACTGGCCGTCTTCGAAGAGCACGCGGTCGACCTGCTTCGTCACGCGCGCCGTGATCACGACCGACTCGTTGGCGTAGGCCGTTCCGATCGCTTCGACGCGGTCCGCGAACTCGTGCTCGAAGGGCGACGAGACGACGACCGGGGTCGGCGGTCGCATCCGGCCCGCCCCGCTCGCCCCGCCATCGCATCCGATCCCGCCCAGCGCGGCGAGCGAGACGACTCCGACCAGTGCGACCCACCCGGCGCGTCGCCCGGTCGACCGCGGGAGCGGCGGGCACCCGGCATCGCCGGGCTTCCTCACCGAGCGGAGCGTGACCGAGTGGAGCGTCACCACGTGGAGCGTCCCCGAGCGCGTCGTCGACGAGCGCGTCGCCATCGGGCGCATCGGCAGGATGGACGGACCGCAGCGGGGCCGTGAGGACGAAGGGGTCGAGGATGTCGGGGACATGGAGAAGCGAAGGCTATCAACCCCCGACGCAATCGGCAGCCCGCGCCGGCCCCCCCAGTGGCTGGCTTCGGGTGCGCACTGTACGGTCGCCGGCACGGACGAGGAGCGGCATGTCGAACGACGTGGACGAAGAGGACGAACGGGACCCCGGCGCGCTCTGGATCGAGTTCTGCGAGCGGCTGAAGGGGGCAGCCGACGTCTTCCGCCGGCCCGAGACGCCCATGGACGAGCAGACCCTGGCCGAGGGCTACCGCTTCCTGATGCGCATGCTGCGCGCCGGTTTCGAGAACCACTCGGATCTGGCCGACCTGGACCATCCGCGGCTGGTACCGATGGTGGGCGGGCTGCTCCAGTACGAGGGCGTGACCTCCGACGCCCGCTACCTGCATTCGCTCGTGGACGGTCGCGCGACCCATCGCATCCGGGGCCGGCGCGGCGAGGCGCCGCTCTTCGAGATCGGCATCTACACGGGCAAGATGGGCCTCCACGATCCGAGCCACCTGATCGCCTCGATCACGGAGGAGCGGCTCGAGGTCGACGCGGCGGGGCAGGTCGAGATCGTGCTCTCGCCGGAGCCCCATCCCGGCAACTGGCTCCAGACCGACGAGCGCACGCGCTACGTCATGATCCGCCAGTACGCCCCGGACTGGTCGGGCCTCGTCCCGGGCCGCTTCGCGATCGAGCGCGTCGGCAGCCCGTCCGCGCGCCGCCCGCTCGGCCTCGACGCCATTCGCGATGCGCTGCTGCGGACGGCCGACTTCACGGCGCGCAACCCCCAGATCTGGGCCGGCATCTCCGACTACTGGGCGGGCAACGTCGTGAACCGCTTCCTGCCCCAGGTCGAAGCCGACACGCGGACCGACATCGCGCCGCCCTCGGGCCACCACTTCTCCTGCGGCTACTTCGACGTCGAGCCCGATTCGGCGCTGCGGATCGAGCTGCGCCCGGGCCGCGCTGCCTACTGGAGCCTCGGTCTCTCCAACTACTGGTACGAGACGATCGGCTACGGGGATCCGGCCTCGTCGCTCAACTCCGGGACGGCCGTCTCCGAGCGCGACGGCACGCTGCGCATCGTGCTGGCCCATTCGAAGCCGCCTGCCTCGGCCGGCGTCGCGAACTGGCTCGATCCGAAGGGGCATCGCGAAGGGACGATGGTCTTCCGCTGGTCGCGACCGATCGATCCGATCCCGGAGATCCGCTGCGAGCTCGTGCCCTGGACGTCGCTGTGATCCGGGCACCGGCGCGGTTCGTGGTCGGAACGGGCCGCTGTGGGTCGACGCTCCTCTCGCGCATGCTCGCGATGAACGAGAAGGTGCTCAACGTCTTCGAGCTCTTCTCGGGGCTCGATCCCTCGTTCCGTTTCGCGGAGCGCGCCGTCCCGGGTCCCGAGCTCGCGCATCATCTGCGGCTCGACCATCCGATGCTGACGATGGTGATGAAGCGGGGAGGCGAGGTGCCCGAGGTCGTCTACCCGTTCGGGCAGCCGGGGTTCCGCTACCGGCTCGGCGATCCGATTCCCTGGGCGCTCGCGATCGCGATCCCGCGCGTCAGCGCCGATCCCGACCGGCTCTTCGAGGCGCTGCTCGCCCGGGTCGAGGCGGCGCCGACGCGGCCCCTCGCTGAGCACTACCGCGACATCTTCGACTGGCTCGCCGAGCGCTGCGGCAGGACGTGCTGGATCGAGCGCTCGGGGACCTCGATCGAATACCTGGGCGATCTCGCGCGCCTCTTTCCCGACGCGCGCTTCGTCCACATCCATCGCGACGGCCGCGAGGCCGCGCTCTCGATGCGCGAGTACGCCGTGCTGCGCGTCGCGGTCGCCGTCATGAACGGCCACGCCGGCGAGATCGAGTACACGCACGAGGCGCTGAACCGCCTCGAACGCGAGGACGGCGCCGCGATCGACCGGCTGCTCGCGACGCGCTCGCCGATCGAGCTCTACGGGAAGTACTGGAGCGACCAGATCGAGAGCGGCGATCGCGCGCGCCGGCAGCTCCCGCCGGAGGTGTTCCTCGACGTCCGCTTCGAGGACCTGGTGACCGATCCGGCGCGGATCCTGACCCGCATCGCCGCCTTCCTCGACCTGCCCCGGGACGACGGGACGGGTCGGGACGCCTGGATCGCGCGTGCCGCGGCCCTCTCCCACGGCCTGCCGAAGCTGCGCGCCCCGGAGCTGCCGGCCGAGGAGTACGCGCGGCTCGAGGCGTCGGTCCGCGACGCGATGCAGCGGGTCGGGCGGAAGTGACGCGGGGGAGCCCGGTCGCGACCCGCCCGGACCGGGTCCCTCCGAGGGGCCGCCAGCAGGGCAGGTCGAGCAGGCAGCGTGAGCGGAGCGAACGGAGCGAGAAGAGCGAGCACAGAGGCGTCCCATGACCGAGCCCGTCCAGCCCCAGGCCGAGCAGCCCGCAACGGATCCGGTCCGCGCACGGACCGACGCGCTGATCCGGCGCATCGCCCAGCGCATCGCAACGGGCACGACCGACGAGAGCCCCGGCCCGATGACCGAGTCCGTCGCCGCGTTCCTCTCGGTCGAGCGCCACGCCGCCGAGCGCGAGCGGCTCTTCCTCGACACGCCCCAGGTCGTCGGCTTCGCCGGCGAGGTCGCGCGTCCCGGCCAGTACCTGACGGCGGAGGCGATGGGCATCCCGATCGTGGTCACGCGCGCGGCCGACGGCGGGCTCCATGCGCTGATCAACGCGTGTGCCCACCGCGGCGCGCGCGTCGCGAAGGGCTGCGGCACGCTCGCGGGGCGGCGTCTGCGCTGCGGCTTCCACGGCTGGACCTTCGAGCTCGATGGCCGGCTCGCCTCGCGCCCGAGCGCCGCGAGCTTCGCCCCCATCGCAGCAGGCGACCCGCGCTGCGATCTGACGCGGCTTCCCGTCTCGGACCGCTCCGGTCTCGTCGTGGTCGGCCTGCGCCCGGACATGCCGCAGGCGCGCGTCGACGCGCATCTGGCCGAGATCGAGCCCGAGCTGGCGGGGCTCGGATTCGAGCGGGCGAAGACCCTCGACGTCAGGCGATACGAGGTCGCGGCCAACTGGAAGCTCGTCTCGCTCCTCTCCTACGAGAGCTACCACTTCGCCGCGCTCCACCGCGAGACCGTCGCGACGATGTTCGAGGCCAACGCGATCGCCGACGTCTTCGGTCGCCACAGCCGCTGGGCCTTCGCGCTCAAGGGCACCGGCGAGCTCGCGCAGTCCGACCCGCCGACCTGGCCCGACGCCTTTCCCGGCGCGATCAGCCATCAGCTCTACCCCGGCACCGTCCTGATCACGACCTGGGAGATCGCCCAGCTGATCCGCAGCGAGCCGGGTCCGACCCCCGGCACGTCGGTGGTCCACACGGCGAACGTCTACTTCGACGCGGCGAAGCGCGAGGCGATGATCGCGAACGTCGCGCTCGGGACGCGGGCGTTCGAGGAGGAGGACCTGCCGGCGGCCGTCGAAACGCAGCAGGGACTCGCGGCAGGGCGGGCGGAGCTCTTCGCCGGCGCGAACGAGCCGATCGTGCAGCTCTGGCTGCGGCAGTGGCGGGAGGCGGTCGAGCGGTAGCCACCCGCGCGACGTGTCGGGACGCTCGGGGGGCGGAGCGATCGCCACGGCCCTCGATCAGATTTCGTCCGGAACCCCGAAATAATCCTGATAGGCCCGAAACCGGGCGCGCTCGTGGGCGATCTGGGCGGCGTCGGCGCGGGCGTAGTCGAAGGCGCCGTGGCTCCCCTTCGGCTTGGCGTCGAGGTAGGCGCGGATGCGCCGGCCGGTCTCCTCGCGCCAGTCGAGGCGCAGGTCTGCGTACATGCGGCGGCAGGTCTCGACCGGGTCGGCCATGAAGTCGGCGTAGAGGACGTTCGAGACGGAGCCTTCGCGCAGCGTTCCGTCCTCCATCCAGCGCATCAGGTTCGCGTGGGTCGCGGCGCGGCCGTCGGCCATGACGAGCGAGTCGAGCATGCCGCCGCCCCAGGGATCGTCGGTGCGCCACCAGAAGATCGTGCCCATCACGTTGACGAAGGAGTCGCCGACGGCGATGGGGTCGCGATGGGTCAGCACGATCTTGGCGTCGGGATAGATCTCGAGGACCGAGGGGATCTCGTCGATCCAGATCGGGTTCTTGAGCAGCCAGTGGGGCAGCTTGTGCTTCCACTGCAGCAGCTTGAGGAAGCGCTGATGCCAGCGGATCGTGTAGCGGACGTCCTGCTTCGCCAGATGCTCGGCATAGCTCGGGATCTGGAAGGAGAAGACGAAGACGTTCGAGAGGAAGCAGGCGTAGAGGTACTCGGCGCATTCGACCGGCAGCTCGCCGCCGAAGGCGTGCATCGCGCGCCACTCGGGCGTCACGCGATCGAAGACCTTGATGCGCGCGTCGGCGACGGCGATGCGCGGGTCGGTCGCGTAGGTCGCCGCCTCGGGCGGGGGACAGGGCGTCATCGCCTCCCAGCGCTTCACGATGCGGAATTGCGGATCGGTCGAGAGGACCTCGTGGAGGATCGTCGTGCCGGTCCGGCCGTGGCCGACGATCATCACGGGCTCGCGGATGATCTCGTCGTCGATCTCCGGATGGCGGCGATAGGCGTCCTGGATCCGCAGGCGCGTCTCGAGGTAGGAGACGAAGTCGATGCGTGTCAGGATCCGCCCCATCAGGTTGAGCTTCGCCTCTTCCTCGATCGCGCGGAGCAGGACGCGGAAGTGGTCGATCCAGCCGTCGTCGCCGAAGTCCGCGAGGCCGGTATTCGCCTTCGCGGCGGCGAGGAGCGAGTTCTCGTCGAGGGGGACGATGCTCTTCTTGTCGAAGATCTCGCCCTCCTCGTTGATGCGCGCGACCCATTCGGGGCGCGGCGCCGGCTGCCAGCGCGCGCGTCGGTCGAAGGCCTTCCCCGCCGCGGCGTTCGGATCCCCGCCCCGCGACGGTTCGGAGCCCGCCGGCCGTGCTCCGTCCGTCGACCTGTCTCCGTCCTTCGATCGCGTCATCGGCGCCTCCCGCTCCGGCTCGGCGGGTCGCGCGCGCCGCGCACGCCGGCCGGGGCGGTCCACGATACCGTGCCACGAGGGTTGACGCGGCGGGGGCCGCTTTCCAAGCTGTCGAGGTCCGTCCGACGTCGCGCGTGCTCGGTCGGGCCGGGCAGGGGAGCGACATGCAGATCGGTCGGCGGGGCCTCTTCTTCTATCCCGACGGGCTCTCGAGCCGCGAGATGATCGCCTTCGCGCGGCGCCTCGAGGCCCTCGGCTACTCGGCCCTCTGGCTGCCGGAGGTCGGCGGGCGCGATCCCTTCGTCGCGGCGGCGCGCATCCTCGACCATACGGAGACGCTCGTCGTCGCGACCGGCATCGCCAATCTCTACGCCCGCGATCCGATGGCGATGAAGGCGGCGCAGTACGCGCTGGCCGAGCAGTCGGGCGGACGCTTCCTCCTCGGCGTCGGCGTATCCCACAAGCCGCTCGTGGAAGACCTTCGCGGTCATGCCTACGGTCCGCCCCTCGCGGCCATGCAGGCCTTTCTCGACGGACACGAGGCCGCCGCCTACGGCGCGGTCGCGCCCGCCGAGCGGCCGCCGATGCTGCTCGCCGCGCTCGGTCCGAAAATGCTCGCGCTCGCGCGCGAGCGGGCCGACGGCGCCCATCCCTACATGGTGACGCCCGAGCATACGCAGGCGGCGCGCCAGACCCTCGGGCCCGACAAGCTCCTCTGCGTCGAGCACAAGGTCCTGCTCGAGCCCGATCGCGCAAAGGCCCGCGCCATCGCGCGAGCGAACCCATCGCTCTCGGTCGGCCTCACGCTGCCGAACTATCGCCGCAGCCTCGTTCGCCAGGGCTTCGAGGCGGCGGACTTCGCGGGCGGGCCCTCGGATCGGCTCGTCGACGCGCTGGTCGCGTCCGGCGACGCGGCGGCGATCGAGGCGCGTCTGCACGAGCACGAGGCGGCGGGGGCCGACCACGTCTGCCTGCATCCGCTCCATCCCGAGGCGAAGAGCGAGCCCTGGTGGCCGTCGATCGAGGCGCTCGCGCCGGTCCGCGGCCGGGGCTGAAGAGGAGCGCGATGGACTTCTGGCTCAGCTACATCGACGAAGACCCGGACCAGATGATCGAGGTCGCGCGCGCGGCCGAGCACGCGGGGTTCCGCGGCATCGCGCTCGCCGACCACGTCGTCGTCCCGGTCGGCCACCGCTCACGGCATCCCTCCGGCGGGCCGACGCCCTTCGACCATCGGACGCCGTTCCCCGATCCGCTCGTCGCCTCGGCCAGCGTCCTCGCCTCGACCACGCGGCTGCTCGCGATGACCTACGTCTACGTCCTGCCCGCCCGCGAGCCCTTCTCCGTCGCGAGTCAGGTCGCGACGCTCGACCGCCTCTCGGACAGCCGATTCCGCTTCGGCGTCGGCGCGGGCTGGCTCGAGGAGGAGATCGCGCTGCTGGGGCATCCCGTGCGCGATCGCGGCCGGCGCATGGACGAGATGCTGGAGGTCCTGCGCGCCTTCTGGACGCGCGACACGGTCGAGTACCACGGGCGCTGGTTCGACTTCGAGGCGGCGGGCATCGCGCCCCGTCCGCGTCGGCCGGTCCCCGTCTGGGTCGGGGGCAAGAGCCCGGCGGCGCTGGCACGGGCGGTCCGCCACGCGGGCTGGCTCGGGATGAACTACGACCTGCCGGAGATCCACGCGCTGACGGCCGACCTGCAGGCGCGCCTCGCGCGCCATCGCGACGCGACGGGGGAGGCGAAGGCGGGGTTCGAGGTGTTCGTCATTCCGAACGCCGAGCCGGGCGAGGCGCTCTACGAAGACCTCGCCCAGCGCGGCGTCACGGCGACCATGGGCTCGGCCTGGGCCTACGGCGATCGCAGCGCCGCCTCGCTCGCCGCGAAGATCGACCGGATCGGCGCCTTCGCCGAGCGGTTCATCCGGCGATGAGCGCCGAGCTCCGCTCGCGTTCCGGCGACGGCCCGCCGCCCCTCGACCTCGCCGCCGAGTGGCGCGCGATGCAGCGCCGCCTCGTCGCCCACATCCGCTCGGGCCAGCTCTCCGACTACGATCCCGCGCCGACGACGATCGCGGCGAGCGTCTATACCGACCCGGCGCGGCTCGAACGCGAGCGCGATCGGATCTTCCGCGACGTGCCGCTGCTCGTCGGCTTCTCGGGCGAGCTCCCGCGGCCCGGCGATCGCCTGCTCTTCGACGCGGCGGGTCCGCCGATCCTGGTCGTGCGCGGCGAGGACGGCCGCGTGCGCGCCTTTCTGAACCTCTGCCCCCATCGCGGCTCGCGCCTGGTCCACGACTGCACGCCTTCGCGCCGGCTCGTCTGCCCCTTTCATGCCTGGACCTTCGATCTCGCAGGGCGGCTGCAGGGCATGGCGCTGCCGGCCGCGTTCGACGGGCTCGATCGCGAGGCGCATGGGCTCGTTCCCGTGCCCGTCGGCGAGTGGGGCGGGATGATCTTCGTGCGAGCCCGACCGGGCGCGGCTTCATCCGAGGCGTCCGGCCCGTCCGCGGCGGGGCTCCGAGGCGAAGACGCGGCGCTCGACGTCGTCGACTTCCTCGGCCCGGCGGCGCCGCTCTTCGCGGCGCTCGACCTCGGCACGCTCGAGTGCGTCGCTTCGGACGTGCTGCCGGTCGCGTCGAACTGGAAGTTCGCCCTCGACACGTTCTGCGAGGTCTACCACGTCGCGGTCCTCCACCGCGACTCGCTCTCGAAGAACCTCTACCCGCAGGTCGCGATCTTCGACCACTACGGCCTGCACCACCGCTACAGCGGCGCCGGCCGCGACTACGAGGCGATCGTCGACCGGCCCGAGGACGAGTGGCCGGCGATGCACTATCAGGCCGTCCACTACGTCTTCCCCAACACGACCTTCGCCTTCACCCATGCCCTCGACGGCCGGACGCCCGTCGTCTCGATGTTCCAGCTCTTCCCGGGCGCGCACGTCGGCGAGTCGCTCACGCTCGCGCGGACCTATCGCCGCACCGGCACGGACGCCGCGCCGGCCGACGAGGTCGCGGCGATGCACCGGACCGTGCTCGGCATCGTCGGGGACGAGGACTACTGGATCGCCCGCGAGGCGACGCGCGGCCTGGCGGCGGCGCCCGCCGATCTCCGGCTGGTCCTCGGGCGCAGCGAAACGTTGCTGCGCCGCTACCACGCGGAGCTCGAGCGCCGGGTGGCGCACCCGCCCGACTGACGTCGGCGCGCGTCTCCGCCCGTCGGGTCGATCCCTCGTCGACGCCGGGCGTCGACATGCGCCATCGACCGGGGCGGACGGACGCTGCGCAGGCGGACCGCGCCGCGACCTTCCCGCTCCGTTTCGCCCGGTGGGGCGCGGCACGATTCGTGCTTTCATAGTCCGCGCATGTCGACGCCCGACTCCGACCGCTCGCTGCTCGCCCGCATCGTCGCGTCCTTCCTGCGCCCCGTGCCGGCCAGCCTCGCGATCGCCTTCGCCGCGATCGTCGGCGTGGTCGCGCTCTGGGCGACGCCGCGGGAGGAGGAGCCGCAGATCGTCGTGCCGCTGGCCGACGTCTTCGTCGAGGCGCCGGGGCTCTCCGCCGGTCAGGTCGAGCGCCACGTCGCGACGCGGGTCGAGAAGCTGCTCGCCCAGATCGACGGGGTCGAGCACGTCTACTCCGTCTCGGAGCCCGGCCGCGCGGTCGTGACCGTTCGCTTCTACGTCGGCGAGGATCGGGAGGAGAGCCTGCTCGAGATCCAGACGAAGCTCCACGCGAACGTCGATCGGATTCCGGCGAGCGTGACGGGCTGGGTCGTGAAGCCCGTCGAGATCGACGATGTCCCGATCTGGATCGCGACGCTCTGGAGCGACGCGCCCGGCGTCGACGACTACACCCTGCGCCGCGTCGCCGAGGAGCTCGAGATCGCGCTCAAGGAGGTGTCCGGGACGAACGCGACCTCGGTCGTCGGCGGACGGCCTCGGGTCGTCGCCGTCCTGCTCGACCCCGAGGCGCTCGCCGCGCGCCGCACCGCGCCCCTCGACGTCGCCTGGGCCCTCTCCGTCTCGAATACCCGCGCCACGACCCGCGGCTTCGACCGCGCCGACCAGCACGTCGTCGTCGAGGCCGGGGCGCGCTTCGAGAGCGCCGAGGCGCTTCGGGACGCCGTCGTCCACGTCGTCGACGCGACGCCCGTCCATCTTCGGGACGTCGCCCGCGTGACGGATGGCCCCGACGAGCGGCGCGACGCCACATGGCTCGCCTTCGGCGCGGCGGATCCGCGCGGGCGCGAGACGGGCGAGGCCTTCGCCGCGGTCCATCTCGCCGTCGCCAAGCAACGGGGTACGAACGCCGTCACCGTCGCCCGCGCGCTCGACGAACGCCTCGCCGCGCTCGCGCCGAGCCTGCTGCCCGACGGCGTCCACGTCCGCGTGATCCGCGACTACGGCGAGACGGCGAACGACAAGGTCAACGAGCTGCTGCGCTCGCTGCTCGAGGCGATGATCATCGTGGTCGCGCTGCTGCTCCTGACCCTCGGCTGGCGCGAGAGCCTGGTCGTCGCGCTGGCCGTCCCGTTGACCTTCGGCCTGACCCTCGCCATCAATTGGGCGCTCGGCTTCACGATCAACCGCGTCACGCTCTTCGCCCTGATCCTCGCCCTCGGCCTCGTCGTCGACGATCCGATCGTCGACGTCGAGAACATCCATCGCCACGTCCGCCTGAAGGGGCGCCTCTCGCGGCGCGTCGTGCTCGACGCCGTCAACGAGGTCCGCCCGCCGATCCTGCTCGCGACGGCGACGGTCATGGTGTCGTTCCTCCCGATGCTCTTCATCACGGGCATGATGGGCCCCTACATGCGCCCGATGGCGGTCAACGTCCCCGTCGCGATGGCAGTCTCGATGGCGATCGCCTTCTGCGTGACGCCCTACCTGTCCTGGAGGCTGCTGCGCGCGGAGCCCGCCCATCGCGCGAGCGGAGACGCGGAGGACGAGGCCGCTGCCCGCGCCCGACGGACGGCGCGCGACCCCGTCCGTCGGCTCTACGCCCGCGCGCTCGGGCCGCTGCTCGACGATCGGCGGCGGGGGACCGTGTTCCTCTGGGGCCTCGGCGCGCTCTTCGTCGCGTCGCTCGCGCTCGGCGCGGCCCGCGCGGTGCCGCTCAAGATGCTGCCCTTCGACAACAAGAGCGAGCTGCAGGTCGTCCTCGACATGCCGGAGACGGCGACGCTCGAGCGGACCGATGCGGTCGCGCGCGCGCTCGCCGCGGTCCTGCAGCGCGCGCCCGAGGTCGAGGAGATCGCGGGCTTCGTCGGCACGGCCTCGCCGATGGACTTCAACGGCCTCGTCCGCCATTCCTTCCTGCGCTCGGGGCCGAACGTCGCGGACCTCCGCATCGGGCTCGTGCCGAAGGGCGAGCGATCCGAGGGATCGCACGCGTTCGCGCTGCGCGTGCGGCCCGCGCTCGAGGCGGTCGCCCGGGCCGAGGGCGCGCGGATCGCGATCGTCGAGGTACCACCCGGGCCGCCCGTGCTCTCGACGATCACGGCCGAGGTCTACGGCGATCCCGGCGTGCCCTACGAGGCGCTGCGCGACGGGGCGCTTCGCGTGGCGGCGCGGCTCGCGCGGGAGCCCGCGGTCTCCGACGTCGACACGACGGTCGAGCACGCCGCCGACCGGCTCGTCCTCGAGACGAACCGCACGAAGGCCGCCCTCTCGGGCGTCTCCGCCGACGACGTCGCCCGCACCGTCGCGCTCGCCCTCGACGGCCTCGACGTCGGCGAGATCCACCGCGCCGGCGAAGCGAACCCGCTGCCGATCCGCCTGCGCGTCGCGCGTCCGCGGCGTTCGGGCAGCGAGGGGCTCGCGTCGCTCCCCTTGCAGGGGCGACCCGGCGTCGCGAAGGAGGCGGCGCCCGAAGGCGGGCTTCGCGCCGCGCCGGCGCCGACCGTCCGCATCGGCGAGCTCGGGACCCTGCGCGAGCGCCCGCGCGAGCGCGCGATCTACCGCAAGGACCTGCGCCGCGTCGCCTTCGTCTATGCCGAGCCGGTCGGACGCCCGCCGGCCGAGGTGGTGGCGGACGTCGCGGCGGATCTCGACGCCGAGCTCGCCGCGCCCGCTGCGACGCGCCCCGCCGGCGGCGGGTCGAGCGTCGATCGCCTCGAAGTCGCGGCGGCGCCTTCGCCGCGACCGCTCGCGGGCCGGACCTACTTCGCGAACGGAGGCGGGATCCCCTGGTCGCTGCCGGAGGGCGTCTTCGTCGACTGGCTCGGCGAGGGGGAGCTCGCCATCACGCGCGACGTCTTCCGCGATCTCGGGGCGGCCTTCGGCGTCGCGCTGCTCGGGATCTACGGGCTGCTCGTCTACCAGACGGGGAGCGCCGCGATGCCGCTCGTGCTGATGATCTCGATCCCGCTCACGCTGCTCGGCATCATGCCGGGCTTCTGGCTGCTCGGCCTCTTCCGGCCCGACGTGGCGGGCAGCGCGAACCCGGTCTTCTTCACCGCGACGGCGATGATCGGCGTGATCGCGCTGGCGGGCATCGCCGTGCGCAACGCGATCCTGCTGATCGAGTTCCTCCACCGCGCGCTCGAGCGCGGTCAGGCCTTCCGCGAGGCCCTGCTCGAGGCGGGGGCCGTGCGCGTGCGGCCGATCGCGTTGACGGCGGGCTCGGCGCTGCTCGCCGCGATTCCGATCACCTTCGATCCGATCTTCGCCGGTCTCGCCTGGGCGCTCATCTTCGGGCTGCTGGTCTCGACGCTCTTCACGCTGCTCGTCGTGCCGCTCGTCTACGACCGGGTCTATCGCGATCGGCCGGGCCACGGGCTGCCCGTGCGGGTCGCCGAGGAGGAAGACGATGGCTAGGGACACGCGGTGGTGTCGATCGACGCAGGCGCGCGTCGAGGGGGGCAGGCGGGGCCGAGGCGACCGACGCGGCGGAGCCATCGGGCTCGGCGGACGCGCGGCGCGCGGCGCGCTGCTCCCGGTCCTGGTGCTGGTCCTGGTCGGCTGTGGCGACGCGTCGCGGCCTTCCGGCCCGCCGCCCTCGCTGGCGAGCGGGGAGGCGATCCCGGTCGTCGAGGCGCGTGGACCGGCCTTCGAGTGGGCGAGCGGCTCCGTCGCCTCGGCGCGGCATACGGTGGTGGCTTCGCGCGTGCTCGCGACGATCGAGGACGTCCGGGTCCGGGCGGGGGCCGAGGTCGCACGGGGCGACCTGCTCGTCGTGCTCGACGCGCGCGACCTCGCCGCGCGGGTCGAGGAGGCCGGCCAGGCCCATGCCGCGGCGAAGGCGCAGCGCACGCTCGCCGAACGCGAGGACGAGCGGCAGATGCGGCTGCTCGCCGAGGGCGTCGGGACGGTGCAGGAGCGCGATCGGGCGGCGGCGGCGCTGCGGGTCGCGCGCGCCGAGGTCGCGCGGACGGAGCAGGCGATCGAGGCGGCCCGGATCGCCCGCTCGCATGCGGAGATCCGCTCGCCGGTCTCGGGCCGCGTCGTCGATCGGCTGGCCGAGCCCGGCGATACGGCGACGCCGGGCAAGCCCCTGCTTCGTCTGTACGACCCGAGCGTGCTGCGGGTCGAGGCCCCGGTCCGCGAGTCGCTGGCCGTGAAGCTCCACCTCGGGCAGGCGCTTCCGGTCGAGGTCGAATCGCTCGATCTGCGCGTCGAGGGCGAGGTCGACGAGATCGTTCCCTTCGCCGAGGCAGGCGCACGCACGCTGCTCGTGAAGGTGCGGCTGCCCGCGGACGAGCGGCTCTATGCCGGGCTCTTCGCGCGGGTCGCGATTCCGGCGGGCGAGCGGACGCGGGTCCTGATTCCGGCGTCGGCGGTCGTGCGCGAGGGGCAGCTCGAGCAGGTCTGGATGGCGGAGGGCAGCGGCGCGGCCGAGCTGCGCGCGATCACGACGGGCGAACGGCAGGCGGACGGCCGCATCGAGGTGCTCTCCGGGCTGCGCGCCGGGGAGCGGATCCGGGTCCCGGAGGCGGGCGCGGGCGCCGGCGCGGCGGAAGGCTCGGGCGACGGCGATGCGGCTGCGCAGGAAGCGACGAGCGGCGCCGCGATCGGCGGTCGGACGGGCGGAGGCGACGCGGCGGAGGCGCGTTGGCGGGAACAGGGCGCGGCGGCGATCGCTGCGCTCAAGCGGGGGCTGATGGGCGAGCTCTCGAGGGCGATCGCCGCAGGCGGGGCGGTCGAGGCGATCGAGGTCTGTCGCGTGCGCGCGCCGCAGATCGCACGGGCGGTCGAAACGCCGGCGGTGCGCGTCGGACGCACGAGCCATCGCCTCCGCAACGCCGCGAACGCAGCGCCTGTGTGGGTCGCTCCCCTGCTCGACGACTGGGTCGCGGGCCGGCGGACGAACGAGCCGGCCGTCGTCGCGCTCGGCGACGGTCGCGGGGGCTACGTCGAGCCGCTCTTCACGGGCGAGATGTGTCTCGCCTGTCACGGCGAGTCGATCGCGCCCGACGTGGCCGCGCGGATCCGCGCGCTCTATCCGGAGGATCGCGCCGTCGGCTTCCGGGTCGGGGCGCTGCGCGGGCTCGCGTGGGCGGAGATCGGCGCCGCGGCGTCGCCCTGAGAGGGCCGCCGCGTCTGGCCGCCGAGCGGGCGGCGGATCGCGACTTCACGATGCCTCGGCGACCGGCTCCTCCGGCGCCCGCCAAGGGGACAAATCCCGGCCGAGGAGCGATTCGAGGCGCCCGATCTCGTCGGCGAGCTCGACCTGCAGCCGTGCGCGCATCGCGGGCGAGAGGGGGGCGCGGCGGGCGCGGCGCGTGTTCCAGCGCTTGATGCGTCGGCGCAGGGATCGGAGCCACTCCGGGCGCGACCGGCCGCGCCGCTGGCGTGCCTCGAGCCAGGCCATCACGACGCGCGGCGGGTTCATGACCCAGGCCTGGGCCCAGGCGTGGCGGAACGTGCGGTGTTCGTTCGTGCGCTTGAAGCGCGTGCGGCCATCGTCGGGGAGGCCGAGGAACGAGAGCAGGGCGTGATAGGCGGCGAGCGGCGCGGATGCGACGTCGTCGAAGACGACGACGTGGACGCGTTCGCGACCGACGCGCTCGACGAGTCGCTCGAGCTGGGTGCCGAGGGACGCCATCGTCCGGTACTGAAGCGACGCGACGTCGCGGCAGCGCTTCGGGATCCGCTCCCCGCGCGCCCGCTCGGCCTGCAGCGCCCAGGCGCGCTCGAAGTCGGGCTCGTCCTCGTCGAGCAGGAAGACGAGCCGCGCGTGGAAGGAGTGGATCATCTCGATCGGGTTGCGAAGCGCGACGACGAAGCGCGCCTGCGGATCGAAGCGCAGCAGGCGCTCGATCGCGGCGGAGTCGCGCAGCTGCAGCGGCGAGCCTTCGACGATCAAGGTCGCTTCGGGCGCGAGGTGGCCGAAGTGGCGGGCGAGGAAGACGTCGCGCCATCGCTCCGGCGGGAGACCCGGCGCGTCGCGCACGAAGAAATGGGTCTCCTTCGGCTTCGAGAGGCAGACGTTCGGATGCGCGGCGAGGGTCTTGGCGAGGAAGGTCGTGCCGCAGCGCGGCGCTCCGACGAGGAAGGCGCTCGCGACCTCGCGCGGGCCGGTCGCGACGTCGTTCGGGAGGTGGACGGACAAGCGGGCGCTCCCTGGTCAGGTTCCGACGCGCCGATGCGGCCGCCTGCCGGGGGAACGGGCGAGGGCGACGGCCGCATGGCATCGGGCCGAGAGGCCGGCTCGTCGGACCGGCTCGGGGCGAGTCTGGCCGAGGCGCCGGGGGGTGGCAATCGGCGCTAGCGTGGGGCGTGCGCCCGGCGCGCCGATCGATCGTTCCGGCTGGCTCGACTACCCCCGACGGCGCGCGCGATCGTCCGGTCCGCGTCGGTCGACGCGCACGCATGGCACCCCGCGCAAGGAGGCGCTCCGATGTCCGATCTCCTCATCCGCAATGCGAGGCTCGTCGATGGGACGGGCGCTGCGGCCCGCATGGCCGACGTCCGGATCCGCGGGGACCGCATCGCCGAGATCGGCGAGGCGGGGAAGCTCGCCGCCGGTCGAGGCGACGTCCTCGATGCCGATGGCCGCCTGCTGACGCCGGGCTTCGTCGATCCGCACACCCACTACGACGGCCAGATCACCTGGGATCCGATCCTCGCGCCGTCCGCCTGGCACGGCGTCACGACCATCATTACCGGCAACTGCGGCGTCGGCTTCGCCCCCGCGAAGCCGGACGAGCACGCCTGGCTGATCGAGCTGATGGAGGGCGTCGAGGACATCCCGGGGACGGCGCTGCACGAAGGCATCGACTGGGCCTGGGAGAGCTTCCCCGAGTACCTCGACGCGGTCGAACGCATGCCGCGCACGCTCGACGTCGGGACCCAGATTCCCCATGGCGCGCTGCGCGTCTACGTGATGGGAAGGCGCGGCGCCGATCCATCCGCCGCGACGGCGGCGGAGCTCGAGCAGATGGCGAGGCTCGTGCGCGAGGGCGTGCGCGCGGGGGCGCTCGCGTTCTCGAGCAACCGGCTCGCGCTGCATACCTCGATCCATGGCGAGCCGGTCCCCGGGACCTTCGCGGGGCGCGACGAGCTCCAGGCGCTCGCGCAGGCGGTGGTCGACGGCGGCGGGGCGCTCGTGCAGACGGTGCCGGCGGGCTCGATGGGGGACGACCGGGACGGGCCGGTGCGCGACGTCGAGCTCTATGGCGAGATCAGTCGGGCGACCGGCGCGGCCTTCACCTTCTCGACGGTCCAGGTCCATGCCAATCCGGACCAATGGCGGGAGATGCTCGAGCGCAGCCGCCAGGCGAACGCGTCGGGGGCGAGGCTCGTGCCCCAGGTGCTCGCGCGGCCCGCCGGGCTGCTCGCCTCCTTCGACACGTTCAATCCCTTCGCGAACCGGCCGGCCTATCAGGAGGTGGAGCAGCTGCCGATGGCCGAGCGCGTGAAGCGGCTGCGCGAGCCCGAGCGCCGCGCGCGGCTGCTCGCGGAGGGCCGGTACGACAACGCCGGCATGGGCATCATGCGCCACAGCCTGGGCAGCGCCTTCGCGATGGATCGTGGCGTCGTCTTCGAGCCCGATCCCAGCGAGTCGATCGCCGCGCGCGCGAAGCGGGCGGGCGTCGATCCGATCGCGCTCCTCTTCGACACGCTCTGCGATCTCGCGGAAGCCTCGGTCGGCGGCAAGACGCGCATGCTCCACGTCTACTTCAGCGGCTATGCGAAGGGCGATCTCGGCGACCTGGGCGAGATGCTGGCGAGCGACCTCACGGTTCCGGGCCTCGCCGACGGCGGCGCGCATTGCAGCATGCTCTGCGACGCGAGCATGCCGACGTTCATGCTGGCGCATTGGGTGCGCGACCGGACGCGCGGACCGCGCATCGCGCTCGAGCAGGCGGTGCGGATGCTCTCGAAGGCGCCCGCCGAGCTCTACGGGCTCTTCGATCGCGGCACGGTCGCCGTCGGCAAGCGCGCCGACCTGAACCTGATCGACTTCGATCGGCTCGAGCTCGAGCTGCCCGAGGTCACGCCCGATCTGCCGACCGGCGCGCGCCGCGTGCTGCAGCGGGGGAAGGGTTACGCGGCCACGCTCGTCGCGGGCGAGATCACGTTCCGCGAGGGTGAGCCGACCGGGGCGCGACCGGGTCGGCTGATCCGCGGCCGACGGTCCGCGTAGCGCCGACCGCGCGAGGCGAGCCGCCCCGCCGGCCCTCCGCCGGCCTGTCCGGAGCCCGCCCGCGCGCGCCACCCGGCCCGTAACGATCCGAAATCGTCAAGCACGACGCCAGCTTGCGGCCCCATGGGCATCGGGCTCCGGCGGTCGCGACCGCCCCGGCGAGCGGGGCGTCCCGCCCCGGCGTCGGGGCGGGACGTCTCTTATTGACAGTCTGTCTAAAATGGTCGAGCCTGGCCTCGGCGATCGGGTCGCGGGTCTGGACCGGGCGGCCGGTTTCCGGTGGACTCGGGCCGCGCCTCGGCGAGCAGCCGACGACTCGAGAGACGAGCTCGAAGGGGGATCGCTCCGGGGCGCGAAGAGGAGAGGCCGATGTCCCGACCCGCCTTCATCACGAAGATCGTCGCGAAGCCCGGAAAGCGCGACGCGCTGAAGCAGCTCAACGCGTCCGTCTGCGCCGAGTCGCGCGGGGAGCCCGGCACGCTCGTGTACGTCATGAGCCAGTCGAGCGAGAACCCCGACGAGTTCTGGTACTTCGACGTCTACGCCGACCAGGCGGCCTTCGATCTCCACTGCGCGAGCGCGCCCTTCAAACACATGTCGGCGAGCCTCGCCGACATCGTCGCGGAGGTGAAGGTCGTGCCGCTCTCGCCCTTCGCGGCGGTGAACTTCGACTGAGGACGCCCGCTCCGGGCCTTTGCCCGGTCGGATGCGTCCGGGAAAGGATGGGACCATGCGCTTCCTCATCATC
>JAWKRW010000008.1:0-341236 GCA_041389445.1 Myxococcota bacterium | reverse complement strand
CTCGAGGGCGGCGTCGGATGGGCCAGCAACCTCTACTCGGACCTGATCGGCCACTTCGAGAAGCGCGGCGTCCCCGGCGTGCATCAGTACGACCCGGACGCGATGGATCGGGCCCTGATCCGCCGGCTCTTCGAGTCCCACGGCTCGGAGCGCTTCAAGAAGCATCTCGACGAGTTCGAGGAGGGCCTCCTGCATCTCTCGGGCCCCGGGCTCTTTCGTGACGATTTCGCCGGCACCGGCATCGAGAAGCCCGAGGACGTGAAGACGATCTTCGAGCGCAACTTCCGGTTCGGGTGCGAGGCGGACGACCCGATCAACGCGGTCGGCTTCGATCGGAAGCTCCTGCCCCTCGGCGCGCGCATGCGCGCGATCTTCAGCTCCGACATCGGTCACTGGGACGTCACCGACATGAACGAGACCGTCGAAGAGGCCTGGGAGCTCGTCGAGCACGGCCTGATCGACGCGGCGGACTTCCGCGAGTTCGTCTTCGAGAACGCCGCGACGATGTGGGCCGAGGCCGATCCGCGCTTCTTCGAGGGAACCGTCGTCGAGCAGGCGGTGCGCGCTCTGGTCCCGAGCGGGTCCGCCGGCTCGGCCTCGTAGCAGACGGCGAAGGGCGCCCTCGTTCCCAGCCGGACGGCCACCGGTCGGACCGCAGGACGGGGCGGTCGGATCGGTCTTCCCGCCGCCGACTAGCCCAGCTTCGCCAGGATTTCGTCCTGGTAGCGCCGGATGAAGTCGCGCTGGCCCTGGATGTCCGTCGTCATCGACTCGCCCTGACTGACGACGACGCGCTGGGCGCCGCGATCGACGTAGTCCTTCACGAACGCGAGATCGAAGGTCTTCGTGAAGTCGAAGCTGGCCGGCCAGATGGTGAGCTCGATCGCGGCCGGGTCGCGTCCGGTTTCCCGCGCGGTCGTGCGGATCGTCTCGACACCTTCGCCGAAGTCCTCTGGCGAGATCACGTAGGGATACCAGCCGTCGCCGAGCCGGCCGGCGCGCCGGGCGGCGACCTCGGTGCTGCCGCCGATCAGGATGGGGACGCCCTCCTTGCGGAAGGGCTTCGCGTCCATGTGGACGTTCTCGAACGCGACGTGCTTGCCGTGATAGGTCGCCCACTCCTCTTGCCAGAGGATGCGCATCGCCTCGATCGTCTCGTCGAGGCGCCGGCCGCGGTCGCGGTAGGGCACGCCGCAGGCCTGGTATTCCTCGCGCTGCCAGCCGATGCCGACGCCGAGGCGGACGCGCCCGCGCGAGAGCGCGTCGAGCGTCGCGACGCGCTTTGCGAGGATGGCCGCGCTGTGCTGCGAGGCGACGACGACGGAGGTCCCGAGGAGGATGCGATCGGTCCGGGCGGCGGCGAAGGCATGCCACTCGAGCGGGTCGGGCATGAGCGTGTCGGGCGCCGTCGGGGCCATGCCGTCCCTCGAGTAGGGATAGAGCGGCTCGTACTGCTTGGCCATGACGACGTGCTCGACGGTCCAGACGGATTCGACGCCCTGGGCCTCGAGCATCTCGACCAGTCGGATGACGTAGTCGCGGTCGAGGGTCACGCTCTTCGTCATGGGAGGGATGTAGCCGAGCTTCATGGCGGGATCCTCTCGTCGTCGAGCTTTCGCTCGTCGCGGCTTCGAACGTCTTCGGGTCGCCCCGAATCGCGTCTGCGCTTCCGAACGCCCGACGTTAATCGGAATGCCCGGCGGATTCCAGAGGCGTCCCCTTCGCGGCGGAAGGCTCGGGACAACGGCGCGGCCGCCGGCACCGCGGCGTCTCGCGCGGTCGACACCGCCGGTTCGAACACGGGCCGCCGCGTGGGGGACGCGATGGCGCTGAGGTAGACTGCCGCCTTCGCGAAGGAGCGAGGAGCCGCGGACGACGTCGCGGAAGGACGGTCAGGGGCGAGCACGAGGGGACGCGAATGGTGCGCCGGCCGGACTTCGTCGCCGTCCTCGTCCTGCTGGCGGCGGGTCTCGCCTATCAGCTCGTCCTCCTCGATCAGGGTGTCGGTCTGATCGACGAGGGCCATCTCGCGAACGCAGCGCGCCGACTCGCGCGCGGCGAGATCCTCTACCGCGACGTGTACACGGTCTACCCGCCGGCGAGCTTCCACGTCGTCGCCGGGCTCTTCCGGGTCCTCGGCGAGGATCTCTTCGTCCTGCGCGGCTTCCATGTCGCCGCGACCCTCGGGCTCGCCGTGCTCGTCTTCGCGATGGGCCGCCGGCTGATGGCGCCGCCCTTCGCCTGGCTCGCGGGCGGACTCGTCGCGATGACGGGTTGGCGGGCGATCCTCGAGGGCAACCACTATGCCCATCTCTACGGCATCGTTCCGGCATCTGCTCTCGCGCTGCTCGCGCGCGCCGACGCGCGAGGACCGCTCGAGCCGCGGACGCTCGTCCAGATCGGCATGCTCGCCGGGCTCGCGCTCGCGTTCCGGCTCGAGCCCTTCGTGGGTCTCGCGCTCGCGAGCGGCGTCGTCGTGCTCGTTCGAGCCGGCTCGACGCGTCGGGGAGGGGTCGGACTGGCGGCGCTGGTCGCGGGCACGCTGGTCGTCGTGTCGCCGATCGGGCTCTACTACGCGCTCCATGGCGCCCTGGACGAGCTGCTCCGAGCGGTCTTCTGGACCTCGTTCGGCCAGTATTGGCAGGGCGGCGAGTTCAACCTGCCGATGCCGCCGCTGCAGATCGTGCCCGAGGCCGTGTCGCGTCGGGCGCTTCGGCGGATGTTCATCAGCTGGGAGTTCCGGATTCCGGTCGTGCTCTACGCGATCGCGCTCGTCGAGCTCCTCCGCGCGATCGGGCTCGGTCGGCGGGCGCGGCCGCCCCGACCGGTGTCGTCCGCGACGCTCCAGCGTGCCGCTCTCGCGCTCTTCGGGAGCGTGCTCTATCTGCGAGCGACGGGCCGCTCGGACTACTACCACCTCGCTCCGACCCTCTTTCCCGCCTACCTCCTCGGCTGTGATGGACTCGCTCGGATCGGGTCCCGACTCGCACGACCGCGGCTTCGGCCGCTCGCCTGGCCGGCCGTCGGAGCGTTGATGGCGGCGTCCCTCACGCTTCATCAATTCGATCTCGCCGTCGCGCGGGCGCGCGACGACACGGCGAAGGTCGAAGTCGCTCCCGGCGGCCCGAGGATTCCCGCGGTCGGCGCGCTCGACGATCTGATCCGGGACGTGCGCGCGCGGACCCGAGCGGACGAGCCGATCGTCGTCCTGCCCTGGTATCCGATCGTCTACTTCCTCGCCGACCGCCCGAATCCGACCCGCTTCGATTGGCTCTTCCCCGGCTATCTCACGACGGAGGCCGACGTCGAGGCCTTCCTCGAGCGCATCGATCGGGCCGATGTCCGCGTCGTGGTGTATTCGCCGATCTCGATCGACGGTCTGCCCGACCGCTCGCTCTCCGCGTTCGCGCCCGGCATCCATCGGCATCTGATGCGCGCCTTCCGCCCGGAGCGTCGGTACGGACGGTTCTGGCTGATGACGCGCGCGGGCGGATCCGACGCGCCCGCTGCCGCGCAGGGCGCGTCGGATCGCGGGGGTCTCGGACCAGGGGATTCCTTCGGATCGGAGTGGGCGCCGATCGATGCCTCGGGGAGGACGCGGCGGGGCGAGGCCCCTGCCTGACGGTCGGCGACGGGCCCGCGCGCCGCGCGTGTCGCTTCGCCCGGGCGCTGCTCGTCGTCGTCGGCGACGGCTTCCCCTTCGGCCATGCCCTCCCGAACGGGCTCGCCTGCTCGAAGCACGCCTGCCGCAACATCGATCGGCCTGCCATCGCCCGCTCTAGACGCGCGATGTCTCGGAGGACCCGGACGAGGCGCTCGCCGGCTCGACGCCGAAGCGGGACGGGGGGGCCGGAGGATTGCCGTCGGTCCCGGCCGCGGGCGGCGCCGGGCGCGCGAGATCCCCGAGGTAGAGGCAGGCGAGGAGCGCGCGCAGGACCATCGTCGTGAAGGGCAGCACGAAGGCGAAGGCGAGGATCGCCGGAGCGTCTGTTCCGGCTCGACGCGGATCCGAGAAGAAGAGCAGCATCGCCGCCTGCTGCGTGCCGAGTCCCGCCGGCGCGATCGGGAGACCGCCGACGACCTGGAGCAGGGCGGTCGCGACCAGCACGTGCGGGAAGGAGAGCGCGACGTCGAAGGCCCGCAAGCCGAGCCAGTAGACGAGCACGAAGACCAATTGATAGGCGGCCTTGAGCGCGCAGAGCATGGCGAGGTCCCGGAGCTCGAGCTGGCGCCAGGCCTGGAAGACGGTGAGGCGTCGCAATTCCTCGAGCAGGCCGATCTTCGGCCGATCGGCGCGCAGCAGGCCGAACCCGATCAGCGTGCCGAGGACGAGCAGGAGGGCGGCGATCAGGACCTCCCGGGCGGCGGGAAGCGAAGGCCGGAAGACGGCTCCGATCGTCGCGAAGACCGCGAGCACGAGAATGCCGACCATCTGGTAGAGGAGGAGGGTGCTCGTTCCCGCGAGCAGGCCGATGCCGTGGGTCGCGTGGAGGCGCAGGACGACGGCCGCCTTGGCGACGTGCCAGTGGATCACGGTGAGCAGGTAGGTCACTGCACGCAGCGAGCGGGCCTCGCGCCAGGAGAGAGGGGCATTGAAGCGGGAGAAGGCGTAGGCGTAGGCCGCGGATTCGAGCAGGAACCAGACGACGACCGCGACGACGGCGAGGGGGACGAGTCGCTCGAGACTCGCCTGCGCGAGCGCCTCGAGCAGCGCTTCGACGGGGACGACGGCGAAGGCCCAGGCGAGGCAGCCGACGGCCACGAGCCAGGGAAGGAGTCGTCGCGCGAGGGGCGCGATCCGCACGCTCGTCCGGGCGTTCGGCCCGCCGCGCGGGGCGGGCGCGTGGGGCGGGCCGCCCGCGCCGTGCGGTCGACCGCCTTCCTCGGCGGGCGACGTCATGCGTCGAGCTTCAGGACCCGCCGTGCATTCTCGTGGAGGAACTTCGGCCAGACGTGATCACGGAAGGGGACCGACTTCATCTCGGTCATGATCCGCTCGAGCGAGAGCCCCATCGGGAAGTAGCCCGCATAGAGGATCTTGTCGGCACCGCGGGTATTGGCGTAGTCGATGATCGCCTTGGGGTAGTGCTTGGGCGCGAAGGCGCTCGTGCAGTAGTAGAGGCCGGGCCACTTGAGCATCAGCTTGACGGCCAGCGCCTCCCAGGGCTCGCAGCCGTGGAAGGTCACGAGACGCAGCTCGGGGAAGTCGTAACAGATGCGGTCGAGGCGTTCGACGCGCTGCGGATCCATCGGCACCCGCGGTCCGGGCACGCCCATGTTGAGCCCGACCGCGATGTCGAGCTCGACGCACTTCGCGTAGAGCGGATACATCTGGGGCCCGTCGACGGGGATCTGCGGGACATTGCCGGCCGGGAAGGTGCTCGCCATGCGGACGTCGAGCTCGCGGTGGGCCTGCTCGATCCGGCGCACGGCGCCCATGATGTCGTTCGGGTCGACATGGACGTTGCCGACGAAGCGGTCCGGATGCTTCTTGATGGCGGCGTCCGCTTCGGGACGCCCGACGCCGACGAGGGCCGTCCTGACGCTCCACTTGTCCATCTCCTCGAGCGTGACCTCGATCGGGTCGCGGCCCTCGCCCCAGCCGTGGGGCACGCCCTTGAACATGTACTGGGCGGGGAATTTGAAGTCCTTCGACTCGCCGTCGTTCGCGGCCTTGCGGAGGTTTCCGTAGGTCGCCTCGAGGTCGAGGATCGGGAAGGAGAGCATCAGGTCGACGATGGGCGCATTTTCGGGCATCGGCATGCGCGCAACGCTATCACACCGGGCATCGATCCGGCGGCGCGCGACGCCCGCCGCCGGGGCGGCGGATTCGCCGCGGGCGGCGGCCCGGCGGGTGGTAGAGTCGACGGCGAACGAACGCGGGAGCAGCCATGGAGATCGAAGGATTCGGAACGCTCGTCCGGACGAACGACCTGAAGTGGATCGAGACGCCGGGCGGCAACGCGCTCAAGGTGTTGCGCGTCTCCGAGGAGACGGGGTCCTGGAGCGCGCTCTTCCGCGCCGCGAAGGGGACCACCAACCCGCCCCACATCCATCTCGGACCGGCGGACTTCTACGTGCTCTCGGGCGTGATGGAGTATCGCGGCGGCGTATCGCGCGCGGGCGATTGGATCTATGAACCGAACGGCGCCGAGCACGAGGCGACGCATCATCCGGAGGAGACGATCTATCTCGCGAACGTCCACGGCGCGATCGCCTTCTACGGCGAGCGACCGGCGGGCGCACCGGCGAATCAGCCGAGGCCGATCGTCGGGCTCTCGGACGGGCGCGCGATGAAGGCCCTGCTGGCGATGCAGCCGGGCTGAGCGCCCGGCCCCTCGTCCGGCTCCGCGAGCCGCGCTCGGCCGCGAGAGCCCGCTAGAGGGAGGCGAGCGGCAGGATCGCGAGGCTGAAGCTGCGCGGTGGCGCGCTCGTCGGGCGTTCGACGATCGGTCGATGGCGTCGACGCGCGCCATGGGCGGCGGTCGGGCGGCGGCGGGCCGGGCGATCGGGTGACGGCGGTTGGGCGTCCGGGAGCACGATGGACTGGGGGGCTTCGAAGACCGACTCTCGCAGAGGCATGGCGATTCCTCCGATGGGGATGCGAGCGCGATGTCTGCCAGGCTAGGTAATTCCTCGAATCCGCCATCGGGGTTAGTCCGGAGCGAGCGACATTTTCCTGCGTCGGTCGGGTCGGGAAGAGGCTGGGCATGCGGGCTTCCATCCACGCCAGGGCGCAAGGACGGTCAACGAAGGGAGAAGCAAGGGTGAAAGTCGGGTGCGGGGAAAACGTCGGATGGTGAGAATGGAACGGTCGCGGACGGAGTCGGTCGCGATGTCGCGAGGCGCAGGCAGGACGAGCGTGCGCGGTGGCGCGGCGCGCGCCGGGGGCGAATGAGCGGATGCCGAAGCCGGCCGACGTAGGCGCATTGGCGGGGCTTCGCGTTCTCGATCTGGCGGTCGAGGGCGCGGCGTACTGCGGGCGTCTGCTCGCCGATCTCGGCGCGGACGTCGTGAAGATCGAGCCGCCGGGCGGCGAGCCCGGGCGCCGCCGCGAGGGCGCCGCGCGGCTCGCCTTCGCCTACGCCAATGCGAACAAGCGCAGCCTCGTGCTCGATCTCGACCGCGAGCGGGACCGCGATCGCTTTCGGGCGCTCGCGCGCTCGGCCGATCTCGTCGTCGAGAGTCATCCCGTCGACCACCTCGCCGAGCTCGGTCTCGCCTGGTCCGACCTCGCTGCATCGCATCCCGCGCTCGTGCTGACCTCGATCACGGGCTTCGGTCAGACGGGGCCGCAGCGCGGCCATCGCTCGAACGATCTGGTGGCGAGCGCGCTCGGCGCCGCGATGATCTCGATCGGCGATCCCGCCGATCCGCCCGTCCGCCTCGCCAGCCACCAGGCCGACGTGATCACGGCGACCCTCGCCGCCGGAAGCAGCCTCGTCGCGCTCGCCCATCGCGACCGCACGGGCCGCGGGCAGCACGTCGACGTCTCGAGCCTCGAGGCGATGGCCGCGATCACCCACATCGCGGGCGTCGGCAAGTGGCTCGAAGACGACATCGTGCCGAAGCGCGTGGGGACGGGGCTCGTCGCATCGGTGCCCTCGGGCGCCTATCACTGCAAGGACGGCCTGGTCTATCTGATGGTGAACCGGCCCGCGCATTGGGAGGCGCTCGCCGCCTGGATCCACGAGCGAACGGGCAACGAGGAGGTCCTGCTCCCGGACTTCCGCGGCCCCTCGTCGAATCGGCTGCCCTATCGCGAGCTCCTGGACGTCTTCATCGGCGACCTGACCGAACAGCTGACCGTCGCCGAGGCCTATCACGAAGGTCAGCGCCGCCATATCGCCTTCACGCCCGTCAACACCGCCGCGCGCATCCTCGCCGACGAGCATCTCGCCGCGCGCGACTTCTTCGTCTCCTTCGAGCTCGAGGACGGACGCCGCTTGCGCGCGCCGGGCGCGCCGTACCGCCTGGCGCGCACGCCCTGGCGACTCGCGCGGCCGGTCCCCGCGCTCGGGGCGCATCAGGAGGAGATCCTCTCGTCGATCGATGCGGAGTCGTCCGCCTCCGCTTCGTCGACGGGTCCCCGATCGTCGTCGGCGGCCCTCTCGCCGGTCGAGTCGACGTCGTCGCGTTCCTCGACTGCCGGGCGTCCGACGCCGCTCGCGCTCTCCGGACTCCGCGTCGTCGAGTTCGGTACGGGCCTCGCCGCGCCCTGGATCGGACGGATCCTGGCCTGGGCCGGCGCCGAGGTCATCAAGATCGAGTCCCACGCCCATCCCGACGTGCCCCGCCTCTTCGTTCCCCCGCGCGCCCCCGAGCAGGGCACGCAGCCCGAATGCTCGCCCTGGTTCACCGACTGGAGCGCCGGCAAGCGCTTCGTCGGGCTCGACCTGCGCAAGCCCGAAGGCGCGGAGCTCGCGCGGCGGATCGCCGAGAAGAGCGACGCCGTCATCGCGAACTACAGCACGGGCGTGCTCGACAAGCTCGGCGTCGGCTACGCGGCGCTCGCGAAGCGCAATCCGGGGCTCGTGATGCTCGAATCGAACGGCTACGGCGAGTCGGGCCCGTTCAAGCGTTATGTCACCTGGGGTCCGAACATCGAGGCCCTCTCTGGGCTCGGCAGCTTTTCGGGCTTTCCGCAGCGCGAGTGCACGATCTCCCACTTCGCGTATCCCGATCCGCTCTCGGCGCTCCATGGTCTCGTCGCGCTCATGGCCGCTTTGCGCGAGCGCGCGGAGAGCGGGCGGGGGCAGGCGATCCACATGTCGCAGTTCGAAACGGCGGTCGCGGCGATCGGCCCGCTCGTCATGGAGAGCGCCGAGACCGGGCACGAGCCGCCGCGTCTCGGAAACCGCGAGCGGGATCGTGCTCCCTACGGCTGCTTCCCCTGCCGAGGGGACGATCGCTGGTGCGTCATCGCGGTCGAGGACGAGTCCGATTGGGAGCGGCTTCGCGAGGCGATGGAGCGTCCGGACTGGGCGCAGGATCCGCGCTTCGGGACGATGGCCGGGCGCGTCGAGCACGCCGGGGAGCTCGAGGCGAAGATCGGGGAATGGACGCGGTCGCTCGAGGACTACGCGGTGATGGAGCGATGTCAGCGCGCGGGGGTCGCGGCGGGCGTCGTCCAGAGCGCAGAGGACATGTTCCGGCGCGATCCGCAGCTCGGCGCACGCGGCTTCTTCGAGGCGATTCCGCACTTCAAGCGCGGGACGGTGCATGCCTCGGGCATCCCGCTCGGCTTGACGGCGACACCGGGGCGTACGACCCACTCGGGCTCGTCGGTGGGACACGACAACGCGTACGTGTTGCGAGAGGTCGTCGGGCTCAGCGAGGCGGAGTGGGAGGCGGCGGTTCGGGCGGGGGCGATCGAGGTGAAGCGCGGAGCGTGAGGGGTCGCGGAACGGGGTCCGCGCCCCGTCAGAAATCCTCGTAGTAGACGCTGACCGGGTCGCTCGCGAGATGCTTCAAGAAGTGGCCCCAGCCGCCGGCCTCGGCGACGCCCTTCTGATAGGTCTCGTGCTGCGCGCGCGAGGTCCACTCCTCGACCAGCGTGAACACGCGGCGATCGTCGAGGCCGCGGTAGATGCGGACGGTCTCGCAGCCGTCGACCTTCGGCAGGTAGGACTTCACCTCTTCGAGCGTGCGGGCGATCTCCGCGATGGATTCGGGCTTCACGACGAGCGAGACGACGAGCGTGACCGACATGACCAACCTCCGATCGGCCTCGTAGTATGACACGGCCTCCACGACGCGCTCCTCGAGCTGCAGCGTATCGACGACGAGGCGTCGCGCGTCCGATCGGGAAGCGCCGCGAAGCGGAGCGTCAGTCCTCGACGCACGATACGGGGTGCGACGCCCCGCATCCAAAGGCCGCGGTGCTCCAGGGCCAGGTCACGGGGCCGTTGGCAGACCAGTTCGACTCGAGCGCGACGGCGTATCCGCTGCCCGCCGTCGACGACCCGTTGCTGCAATTCTGATTTCCGCCGCGAACCCAGCCGTAGCTGCCGCCGGCCGGGTTGCCCGACGGAGGACCGGCGCCCGCGGTCGCATCGACGACGCCGAGCTGGCGATCGTAGGAGAGACGGGACGGATCGAGAATCTCCCAGAGCGAGGCGAGATGGAAGCCGGCGCTGCACGCGCTCGCCGCGAGGTTGCCGGGGCCGCCGTTGTGGCGGATGCTGCTCGTCGTCACGATGCAGGCCGCCTCGCAGACGATTCCGCCGAGGCCGTTGCCGTCACGCCCAGATCGGCGATCCGGCCGCCATCGAGGAGCGAGAGGCCGTAGACGCCGAATCCCGCGATCCGACCGTTCCGGACGGCGACGTCGCTCGCGCCCGAGGCGTCGATCCCGATTCCGCTCCCGGTCGGCGCGCAGCTCGGCGGCGTCCCGCGACAGCTCGTTCCGCTCCGGATGGCGAACCCGTTCAGATCGATGCGCGCGCCGCGGGCATAGACGGCGATGCCGGCCTCGGCGCCCGACGGCACGATCCGATCGCTCGTCAGGCGATCGCGCCCGCCCGTGAAGAGCTCGATCGGATATCCGGGCGCATCACCGCTCGTCACGTTGCCCGCCAGCGCGGCGACCTGATCGAGCTCGAGCACGCCGTCGGTCGCGTGCGCGCGGATCGTGGTGTCAGCCGCGGCACGACGAACGAAGGCGCGTCGCCTGGGCGGAGTACGTCTCGCGGCGGGCCAGCGCGGCGAGCCCGAGTCCGACCAGCAGTGCCGTGCCGGGCTCGGGAACGACCGTCGCGAGCAGCGCGTGTCCGGAAAAGGCGAAATCCGGATCGTCCGAGCTCCAGTCCAGCGCGATCGTGATCGGCAGATTCGTCCGGTACCAGGCGAAATCGGGAACCTGGACGAATCCGTCGAGCGCGACGGCGGTGTCATCGAACACAGAGAGCGCGTCGGCCAGCTCGTCGTAGGTGCGGTCCAGGAAGGTGACCGAGCCCTGGAAGACCTGGATGCGCAAGGACTCGAGGGTGCCGCGGCCCGCTCCGTCGCTCAGGGTGATCTGCAGGTTGGAGAACGCATGGACCTGCGTCGAGGTCAGCAGGAGATCGGCGCGACTGCCGAAAGTTCCTGCGGCGCCCGCCGCGCCGAAATCGAGCTCGGCGATGGATCGGACGTTGTCGGAGCTCGTCGCGGCGGCAGGCGCCCGAACGGCGTCGACCCCCGCGAGCACGAGGCGGGCGGAGGCCTCGGCAACGGGCGTCGGATTCCCTTCGAGCGCGGGCCACGGAAGGACGGCGTCGGCCGCGTCGACCGCGGCGCTGCGCGCGAGCACGGAGCCACCGTCGATCGCGGCCTGCATCGAGACCGTCGCGCCGCGCAGCAGGAAGTGGTTCTGGGACTGCGCGGTCGCTTCGACCTCGCTTCGTGCCCCGTGCGCCGAGGCCTGAGCGATGGCGCGCGGTGCGGCGAAGTAGCCCGCCAGCGCGCGCGCCTCGGCGCGCGCCAGGTCGAGGCCGGTGGCGTGGCTCTCGGCGGTCGCCGAGCCCCCGCGGCCGAATGCGTTCCCGTTCGGCGCATCGGCATAGAGCTGGCCGCCGGTTCCGCCCACCGCGATCGAGCGGGCGAGCACCGGCTGACTCGCGCCCGTGCCGGCGGCCTCCGCGAAGGAGCGCGCGGCGCCGCCGTCGGCGGGGCGCGTGTCTTCGGGTACGGACGCGAAAGATCCAGCGAACGCATCGCCGCCCCGCGCCGCGTCGAAGACGCGGACCGCGCCCGTGTCGGACCGGCCCGTCGATCGACTGTCGGCGGCTCCGCCATCGAGCCCGCTCGCTCCGGCCACGAACCCGCCTTCGCCGCCGTCGGCTCCGTAGGTGCCCTCGTAGGGGTCGTCCCCCCAGCTGGCCGCGCCGACCTCGACCTCGCCCAGGGCATGGACGTCTACCCGCGTCGTGGCCGCACCGCCGGCGGCGCGCCGCGAGTCGGCGCCGCGCGCGAGGGCCCGCGCATCGACGCGGCCGCCGAGATTCTCGACCCGGATCACGGCCGAGCCCGTGCCGCCGATCGATCCGACGTTGCCGGACGCTTCCGCGTCGACGCTGACGGCGCTCGAGGATCCGACGTGGTGGAGCTCGCTGCGCGCCGAGCCGCCGCGGCCGGCGAGGGTCGACTGGAAATGGGCGCTCCCGGCGATCGCGAATTGCGCGAGGGTGAGGTGCCCGGCCGTGTCGCCCCGAACCGCGTCGACGAGCTCGACGTCGGCTCCGTTTCCGCCTTCCCCCCCGACTGCGCGGCCGACGACGAGGACGTCACCGGTCGTCGAGCGTCCCTGGACCTCGCCGAGCAGGGCGGCCGAACCCGGCTGACTCAGGTGGCTGCGGCCGGCACGCGCTTCGGCCCGGACGAGGACGTCTCCGCCCTCGCTCTCGCCGCGCGCGCTCGAGCGGGCGACGCCGCCGACCGCGACGCCGCCGGCGGCCCCGGCCTGGGCGAAGTCGTACACCGTGACGTCCGACTCGCCCGCGGCCCGTGCGACCGACCGGCTCGTCGCGTCTCCGCCTCGGGCGTCGCTCGCCTCCGGGAGGCTCGTCGCGATGCTGCTCCCGCTGCTGCCCCATGCGCCCGACGCGGGACTCGGGAAGCCGGGCGCCAGGCCGATCGTGATGGCACTTCCATCCCCCTCCGTCGAGACGTCGACGTCGACGGATGCGTCTCCGCCGCGCCCGGCCCGAACGCCGCTCGCGCCCGCACTGCCCGTCGCAGCGCCCGCCTGTCCGCCTCGCGCGTAGGCGACGAGCGACGCCGAACCGGTCGCATTCGAAGCGATCGCGTGGATCGTGGCATTTCCGCCGTCGCCGGCGCTCTGGCCGAGTCCGCCCCCGCTTCCGGCGATGGAGGACAGGTCGAGGTCGAGCGTGTCGGATCGCGTGTCGACGGCCGAATCGATGGACGCGTGGCCGCCGTTCGAGCGCCGCTGTCCACGCGAGTCGTTGACGCTGGCGCCGCTTCCGTTTCCGGCGGTCGCCCGTGCCTCGAGGGCGACCGTCGCCGCCCGGGAGTCGACGATCTGGCTCGTGATCGACGCGTCGCCGCCCCGACTCGCATCGGTTCCGCTCGCGAACCCCCCGGTCGCCTCGCCCACGAGCTGCACGTTCCGACCTTCCGAGCCCGTGAAGTCGAGTCGCTCGATGACGGCGCTCCCGCCGTTGCCGGTCGCGGCGTCGAGCAGGTTGCCGGCGATGGCACGGACCGTCGCCACGAGATCGCCCCCGAGCTCGTTCCAGGCGGAGAGGGCCGAGACGACGTCGCCCGCGGCTTGCGGCGAGGTCGTCCCCGTCGCGCTCTGCTCGAGAACGAGTCGTCCGCTCGTCCCCCCGCTCACGGCGTCCCGCTGCACCGAAACGCCACCCGTCGAGGTCGTGTTCTCGAAGCTCGCGTTCTGGACCGCGAGGACGCTGACGTCGCCCCCCCCGCCCGAGACGCCGCGGGCCCGCGCGGAAGCCTGGCCCGCGATCCGGCCGCGGCCGGACGTCGCGTACGCCTCGACGCTCACGGACTCGCTTCCCTGATTGCTGCCCTCCGCGTAGGACGTCGCATCGCCGCCCTGTCCGCGTATCGCGCTGCCGCCCCGCGCGCGGTCGATCACCTGGACGCGACTGTCCCCCCGCGCGATCGCGACCGAGCGGCTGGCCGCGTCGCCGCCCCGGCCCGGCGGATCCGACGCGGAGAAGGACGTGAGCTCGCCTTCCCCACCGATGGCACCGGCCTGGCTGCCCTGCACGCGCAGCACGCCGATCTCGATCGAGGCGCCGTCCGCCGTCGACTCGGCGAACGCATCCACCGTCGCGTCGCCGCCGCCTGCGAGCGGCGCGAGCGAGCTCGGGTTCGCTCCGCCTCCCGACGCGATGGCCGACACGCCGACCGGCGCGGCCGTGTCGTTCGAGGCACTCGCACTCGCCGTCGCGTCGCCGCCTCCGCCCGCGCCATACGACAGCCCGCCGCGCGCGACGGCGGTCGCCTGGGCCGCACCGGCCGTTGCGGTCCCGGCGATCGCGGTCGCATCTCCGCCCTGGCTGGGGCTGGTCAGGGTGGAGAAGCCCTGGCCGCCGATCGCCTCGGCATGGTTCGTGGGATCGGCGGTGATCGCGACCGCCGTCGCGTCGGGCGCGTCCTCTCCGGCAACCGCGCGCGGTTGGATGTCGACGACGCTGGCGGCACGGCTCGCTTCCGGGCCGAGGAAGCCCGTCAGGACGAGGAGCAGAATCGACGCGCGGCGGACCGGAGCGGGGCGCGGGCGGTCAGGTCGCGTCCACCGGGCAGGCGATCGAGACAAGCGCTGGGACCTCCCGGTCGCGGGCGAGACGGTACGGACGGGACGCCGCGGGATGGGGTCATCCTCTCCGGTCGCGGTCGCAGTGTCCAGCGAATTGTCGACCCGTCGGGTCTCTGTTAGGGCGATTCCGGACGGATGGCGGTCGGTCGGGGTCCCGTCCACCCCGCGACGTCCTGCCCTCGGGGTACGTGTGTCGCGCCCGGGCCCGGCGCGGCCCCGCTGCCGGCAGGATCAGGATCCGATCTCGAGGCGGCGCGGCCCGTCGGGCTGCACCGAGCATCGAAGCGGCCGCGGAGATCGTCCGATCCCCGCGGCCCTCCAGTCCTGGATCCGGTGGATCGACGAATCGTCGAGCACGTCCTGCGCCACGCGCGCCTCGAGGCACGGCGCATCCCGCCCCGAGCGCTGCTTCGCGGCTCCTCGGCGAGCGCGTCGCGGTGGAGCGGCAAGTGGCGTGCAAGTGACGCGTCGGGATCGGGATCCGAAGGGTCGATTCCGGCTCGCGATGCGAACCGACCTGATAGGATGCGCGTGTGTCACACCCCGCGTCGAGACGATCCGCGAACCGGCCCCTCGCGTTGCGATTCGTGCGCGTGCGCGGAACGCGGCTCGGCACGATCCTCCTCGCGGCTGCCTGGGTCACGCTGGCAGCGCCTCCGTCGGCCAGCGCCCAGGCTTCGTTCGAGACCTACCTCGACCTGGATGACGATCCCGCAACGGGCTGCGCCGTCGCGACGGTCGACGGCGTTTTCTCCGGGATCGAAGAGCGGCTCTCGACGCGGGTCGCCGCGAGCCCGAGCGGGCCGCTCGTCCTGTCGCTCTCCCGCGCGATCTGCATGGCGGGAACCAACAGCTTCGCCTCCGCCGAGGCCGTCGCCTGCGGTGTGACGCCCTACCCGGTCGGGGTCGGGGCCGGCGCGGCCGGCTCGGACGTGATCGAGACGTGCTACCCGCTCCCGCCCGATCCGCCGGAGTCGCCCGCGCGGATCGGGTTCGTCGTCGGGGATCAGACGTCGGGCGGGGATGCGCTCCTCACGCTGACCGGGACCTCCGGCGGGAGCGACATCGTCGTCTCCCTCGAACCGGCCGCCGGCGTCCCGAGCGTGTCGGACGGGACCGCGTTGGTCCTGCTGATCATCCTCTGCGTGACCGGGGCCCGCCTGCTCCGCCGCCATCGTGAGGTCGCCGCTCCGGTCCTGGCGCTCGTGTGGCTGATCGGGATGTCGGGGGTCGCCTGGGGCCTCACCCTGTTGAACGGGCTGATCGACGACTGGACAGGCGTGCCCACGCTCGCGGTCGACGCGACGCCGACCGGGCCGGAGTCTCCGAACATCGAGGCCGTCTTCGCCCAGGTGGAGGGCGCCACCCTGTTCCTGCGGATCGACTCGAACGGGATTCCGCCTCTCGGTCCGGTCATCCTCGCGGCTCGAATCGTCGACGTCGACACCGTCGAGATCACGTTCGATCGACCCATCGACGACTCGACCGTCTCGGCCGCCGACTTCGCGTTCAGCGGCTTCGCGACGGGCGGGGCCAACGGCATCGGCGTCGCCTTCTCGACGGCAGGGATCGCCAACGACGCAGTCGTGCGCATCACGCTCGCCGCCTCGATCGGTCCCGGCGAGTCCGGAGGCCTCGCCCTCGTCGCGCCGGGCGTCGTCACGGACCTCGACGGGACGAGCAACGTCTACACCGACCCGGTGCTCGTGACCAACGGCCTCCCGCCCGGCCCCGGCCTGCTCGCCGCGCAGACGATCGACGTCGACACCGTCGAGATCACCTTCGACGGGCCCGTCGACGATTCGAGCGTCTCGCCTGCCGACTTCGCGTTCGGCGGATTCGCGACCAGCGCCGCGAACGCGAACGGCATCGCCTTCTCGACGGCAGGGATCGCCAACGACGCAGTCGTGCGCATCACGCTCGCCGCCTCGATCGGTCCCGACGAGACGGGCCTGGTCGCCCTCTCGGGCATCGGCGTGATCACCGATCTCGGTGGCGTCCCCAACACCGGGACCGCCCCGATCCCCGTGATCGATGGCGTCGGTCCCTAGGCAGAGTCCAGCTCTCGTGAACGCGCAATCGCTCGATGTCGCAGGTCAGCCTCGCCGCTTGCGGGGGAGCGCGCAGAGCAGGGCGAGCATCGCCGACCTGAGCATCTCGATCCGTCCGGGCTCGGGAACGGGAAGGGGCGGGAGGAACGCCTCTGCGTCGTAGGGCGTGACGTTGCCGAAATCCGGAAACGGCGCTCCGAGCAGGGGCGAGACGACTTCGACGCCGGGCGTGTCCGTCTCGACGCCGAAGACGACGCCGAGACCGGCATCGGCGAGCCCGATCGGGAGCAGGACGGGCGTGCCGATCCCCGCCTGATGCGGCGAAGTACGCGTCTGAGGGCTCACCTGCGCCGTGATCCGAAGCCGGATCTGGCTACCGACGGTGGTCGCGACGACGAGGTCGTCCGTCCCATCCATCTCCGCGAACACGCCCGTCACGGTCGGGGCGAAGCCGACTCGCACGAGCAGGAAGCTGTCGGTCGCGTCCTGGACTCCGCCGGCCTGGAGACCGACGGTCAGCGAGACGTCGGCGTCGGCCTGCTGGTCGGCGAGGCTCTGGACGAGTGCCGGATCGAGGTCATGCAGGGCCTCCGCAACGGCGGCGACGGAATAGCGGACGCCGACGCTGACCGGCGTACCGATCGGCAGCGTCGACGAAGTGACCGTCAGCATCTCGTCGTAGCGGATCTGCCCGAACGCGGCGCTCCGATACACCGTCCCCGCGGTCGCGACCGTCTCGCAGAGCGTGCTCCCTGCCAGCGAGAGCCCGCCGACGCTCAGCGCCGTCTCGCCGAACGCGCCCTGGGTCGCGATCGTCGCGCCCGATGGGCTCGCGTTCGCGATCGGTCCGAGCGCCTCGTCCGCGACGTCGGAGAAGTCGAGCTGGGTCCCGCCGCCGGGGTTGCTTCCGGACGCGTACCCCATCGAGACCTTGCCGAGGACGGCGGCGTCGGCGCCGAACGGAGCGAGCCCGGCGCAGAGGGCGAGCACGAGCGAACGCAGCGGTTTTCGAAGAGAGATCGAGCTCATCGGGGATGACTCCAGTCGCCTGCCGGGGCCACGGTCTCCCGCCGACGCTGGCCGCGGTCGGCTCACGTCCAGCCCCCGCGTCGACGGCAGGTTCCGGCGTCGGGGACGGGCGAGTCGAGACCTTCGACCCGAACGAGACTAACAGGCGGCGGAATTCCCCGTGTGAAGGACTTCACACGGCGGGAAGAAATGGGCGTCGGCTTCCCGGCTGACGCCCGGTCGCGCGCCGGTCAGGGAAGCACGACGGAACGACCTCCTGCCAGACTGCGCCTACGCGGTCACCCCGCCCGCGGTAGGCAGGCGCGATCGTCGGGCGCGTGCCGTCCGTCGCCGTCCGACGCGCGCGGCTCCGAGCAGCAGCAGGCCCCCGATCGTGAGCGCGATGGACGAGACGGGCTCCGGAACGGGGCCTGCCGGATCGGCGAGGTAGATCCCGCCACCGGTCGGTGGATCGAGATGCGTGAATCGCGACGCGTCCGCGAGGCTCGTCCGACCCCGGTCGAGGGACTCATAGAGGAGGACGGAACCCGGCGTCGCGAGCAGCGAACCGATCTGGGCCGACCCGGCACCCTCGAGGGAGACGAGCGGGCGAAGCCCGAGATCGCCGGTCGCGACCTGCGTTCGCCCCGAGCCGAGATCGTGAACGAGCAGGTCGCCATCCGCGTACGCAGGGACGGACGGACCGACGACCAGGCCGCGTGTATCGATCAGCCGCCCGTCGGGAAGCGCGACGGTCGGTCCGATCGCGCCGAGACGAAGCGATTCGCCGCGCAGGATCAGCCCCCGCGCGTCGGCCGAAGGCGTCGCCGCAGAGACCATCGCGAAGAGGAGGAATGGCAGCAGGGCGCCGCTCCGAAGGCGCATCACGGATTGGGCTGCCAGCTGATGGCGCTCGCGCTGCTCGACGGCTCGTGTCTCAGCAGGGCGGTGCCGTAGGTCAAGCTCACGAGGACCGTCGTCGGCCGATCGACCAGCTCGGCATCCAGCGAGTCCGACGACGTCAGCGCATAGCTGGCGACCCGAGCGTCGTTCAAGGTGAGCGTGAGCAGGTGGACCTCCGGACCGGCGCTGCTCGCGTAGAACTCGAACGTGGCCTCGTCCACGAGCGAGTTGTTCGCCCAGGCGGCCAGGAGCTCCGGCGCGGATCGATCGACCTCCATCAGGAACGTGACCGGTCGCGATTGCGGAGCGAGGACCGCGCCCGCCGTGGTCACGGGCGCGAAGCCGGCGAGCGAGACGGATCGCACGCGGATCGTGCCCTCGTGTCCAGCCGACACCACGCCTCCCGGCACCGGCTCCCCCGCGATCGTGAGCTGCAGGTAGGCGCCGAGATCGGCGTGTGCAACGGATGCGCAGGTCAGCGCGACCAAGGCGATGAGGCTGCTTCGGAACGGCCCGAGCGGGAAGCGGGGGAGGACAGACTGCATCGGGATGGGCTCCTTGGTCGTCGGAACGGCCTCGGTCCGCCGTCCGCTTCGGCTCGAGCCACCCTACTCCCAATCGTGTCACTCGGTCAAGCGATCGAACGCGGCCATCTCGATTTCCCGACGGAAACGGGTAGGCCGTGGGCGGCCCGTGTCCGTCGCGGACCGAAGGGGTCGAACGAGGCGTTTGGCCGCGTCGCAGGCCCGAAAAGGGGAGGCCGAGACGGAAGAGCAGGCCCGAGCGGGCGCGGCACGTCGTTCGGACGTGCCGCGCCGTTCGCGCCTACTTGTCGAGCACGTCCTTCGCGACGAGCTCCTCGAGGTACGGCGTGTCCCACCAGGAGAGCTGCAGCGCCTTGGCGCGGCGGAAGAACATCTGCTGGTCGTACTCGATCGTGAAGGCCACGCCGCCCCAGATCTGGGCGCAGACCCGTGTCGTCTCGCGATAGGCCTCGCAGCAGAAGAGCTTGGCCATCGGGGCGAGGCGCGAGATCGAACGGCCGTTGGCGTGGTTCCAGGCCGCCTCGTGGACCAGTACCCGGCCGCCATCGATCGCGGTCGAGGCGTCGGCCATGTAGTGGGCGAGGGCCTGGAAGGCGCCGAGGGGCTTGTCGAACTGCACGCGCTGCTTGGCGTACTCGACCGTCTCCTCGAGGCAGCGCTGGGCGCCGCCGATCGCCGAGGAGGCGAGCAGGATGATGCCCTGGTGCATGGCCTCGTTCCAGGTCTTCCAGCCCGAGCCGGCGGCGCCGATGCGGTCGGCGGCCGCGACGCGGACGTCGGCGAAGTCGACCTGGTACTGGGCCTCGCGACCCTGGGAGAGGAGCTGCTTCATCGTCACGCCCTTCGCCCGGGGATCGACGAGGAAGAGGTCGACGCCCGCGCTCGTGCGCGCCAGGACGATCAGCCGCTCGGCCGAGCTCGCGTAGGCGACCAGCCGCTTGCGACCGGAGAGCTTGAAGCCCTCGCCGTCGGGCTTCGCCTCGAGCGCGATGCCGGCCTCGCCGTAGCCCCGCTCCGGCTCGAGCCACGCCGGCGTCAGGATCGCGTCGCCGTTCGCGATGCGCGGGAGCCACGCCTTCTTCTGTTCGTCGCTGCCCGCCTCGAGCAGTACGTTCGCGCTCATCACGCACGACACGAAGTGCGGCGTCGGCGCCATCGCGCGGCCGATCTCCTCGTAGACGAAGGCGGCCTCGAGCAGCGTCTGGCCGCCGCCGCCGTAGGCCTCGGGGATGAGCAGGCCACTGAGTCCGAGCTCGCCCATCTGCTTCCAGAGGGCGTCGGGGTAGCCCTTCGGATCGTCTTCCATGTCGCGCACGATCGCGGTCGTCGAGTACTCGGCGAGCATCGACCGCGTCATGTCGATGACCATCTGCTGCTCTTCGGTCAGATCGAGATCCATCGCGGATCCTCCTGGGAGGTCGGGGCCGGGCGTCCCGCGCGCGGCCCGTGCTAGGCATTCGGCCTAGGGGTTCTTGGGATCAGAAGTTCTTGGGAAGCCCGAGGTGGCGCCGGGCGATGATGTTCTTCTGGATCTCGGAGGCACCGCCGCCGACGGTCTCGTTCATCGTCGCGCGGTAGGCGCCCTCGAAGCGGCCGAGGATCGGTGCGTCGTCCTGGCCTTCCATGATCGTTCCTTCGTGGCCCTGGATGTCGAGGGCGTCCTTGCAGACGCGCTGCGACAGCGTGGTCGTGAAGAGCTTGTACTGCGACGACTCGATCGTCGGCGGCTTGCCGCCCGACTTGGCCGCGCAGACGAAGCGGATCGAGAGCCCGCGCGCGACCGCGGTGTCCGTCACGATCTTCGCGATCGTGCGGCGCACGTTCGGATCGTCCTTCAGCGGCTTGTCGTCACGCTTCGCCTTCTTGACCCAGTCGACGAGGACGTCGGTCCGGTTCGTGATGGGCGAGAGCGTGAACATCGTGAAGCGCTCGAGGTCGAGCGCCTCCGAGATCATCTGGAAGCCCTTGCCGCGCTGGCCGACGAGGTATTCGTCCGGCACGAAGACGTTCTCGAAGAAGACCTGGTTGGTCGTGTCCTTGCCGATGGTCGGCAGGCTCTGGACCTCGAGTCCCGGATGGTCCATCGGGATCAGGAAGAGCGAGAGGCCGTCGTGCTTCGGCTTGTCGGCGTCGGTGCGCGCGCCGACCCAGTACCAGTCGGCGAAATGAGCCGAGGTCGTCCACATCTTCTGGCCGTTGAGCAGCCAGCCGCCCTCCACCTTCTCGGCCTTGAGCTGCATGTTGGCTGCGTCGGAGCCGGCCTGCGGCTCGGAGTAGCCGACCGCGAACTCGATCTCGGCGTCGAGGACCTTGGGGAGGAACTCCTTCTTGAGCTTCTCGCTGCCGTGGCGGATCAGCGTCTTGCCGATGATGCCGACGCCCTTGCCGATCTGCGGCGCGGCGTGCTTCGAGAGGGCCTCGTTCAGGATGTACTCGTAGACGCCCTCGATCTCCTGGCCGCCGTATTCCTTGGGCCACGACATGCCGAGCCAGCCCTTCGCGGCGAGCTTCTGCATGAAGGCGCGGCGCTCGGGGGTGTCGGAGAGCTGGGTGAAGTTCTCGCGGTGGTGGTCCATCACGACCGGGTCGTGGTTTTCCACGAGCCAGCGGTCGACCTCTTCGGCGAAGGCCTGTTCTTCGGGGGAGAAATCGAAATCCATCGGGTGTCTCCTGCGACCGGAGTCGAGAGAAGGGGGTCCGGGTGGGAAGCGCTCGATGCGAGCGACCCGGACCATATACGATACGGAGCGTCTTGTATAGGCAGGCGAGGGCGGTGGAGGGGCGACGAGACCGCTGCTGAATTCACGAGAACACGTTCTCGTAAAAGCGCGGTGACCCCACGGGGTATCGATGGCCCGCATGCCGGCGGTCGGCGTGGATCGAGGCCGGGGTGGGGCTAACGGCCCTTCTTCGCGTGGTAGCGCTGCAGCTCCTCGTCGAGCTGCTCGGGCGAGAGGAATCCGAGGCTCGCGAGGACCTGACCGAGGGGAATGCGACTGCCGCGCTGGGACTCGAGCAGCGATTCGAGCTGGTCGACCGTCAGGAAGCCGAGCTCGACGGCGAGCGCGCCGAAGCGAGCCTGCCGATGGCGCTGCGTCTCGAGCACCTTCATGACCTGGTCCATCGTCATGAGTCGCATCTGGTAGGCCAGGCGGCCGATCGACACGCGCATGCTCGCCTGCCGATCGAGGGCCTCGATCAGCTCGGACTCGCGCAGCAGACCGCGCTCGACGAGGTGCTTGCCGAACATGGCAGGGCGATTCGGCGGATCGGGAAGGTCGATGAAGGCCCTTCGACCGGTCCATCGGGTTCGCGCGCTCGGGTCGCGCAGTGCGAGGGCCCTTCGCGCTGAAGTGAAGCGCGCCGGCAGCCGATGGGCAGCGCATCGGCTGCCGCGCTCGGCGGCCTCCGCCCCGGCCGACGCCTTCCGAGTCGGGCCGCCCGAGCCCGGGGCCCGATCCGCGGGGAGTTTCGCATTTGGTCCACCCGGCCCGATCCGTCGTCCGTCTCCCGCCGATCGAGTGCCTGATCTTCGACTTCGATGGCGTCATCGTCGACTCCGATCCGCTGCACGCGGAGGCCTATCGCCGGGCGTTCGCCCGTCACGGCATCGACATGAACGAGAAGGACTACGTCGAGCGCGCGAAGGGCCGCGGTCGCGGCGAGGTCGTCGCCCTCATCGGGTCCGCCCTCTCCGATGCGGCTCGGGCCGACGTCGCCCGGGTCAAGACGCGCGAGGCCCGCGCCCTGATCGAGGAAGGCGGGCTCGCGCCGGTCGATTCGGTCGTCGCCTTCCTCCGAGCCGCGCGCGCGCGGCAGCTCCCGCTCGCCGTCGCGAGCACGAGCGAGATCGCCGGCATCGCGGTCGAGGCCCTCGGGCTCACGCCGCTCTTCGACGTCGTCTGCGCACGGCGCGCCGCCGATCGGGCGAAGCCCCACCCCGACGTATTCGAGCGGGCGATCCATTCCCTCGGCCGGCGATCCGAGTCCTGCCTCGTCGTCGAGGACACGCCCGTCGGCGTCCGGGCCGCCCGCGCTTGCGGTGCGCCCGTCGTCGTGCGCGGTCCGCGGACCGATGCGTGGCCGGCGCCGATCGCACGTGACGTCCTCTTCTTCTTCGACGACTACGCGCAGCTCCACCACCGGCTCGGCTGGGGTCGGCTCCCCGGGAGCGAGGCATGATCGGCGTCGCGGGCGGAGCGGCGGACCCGAGGAGGCAGGCGTTCGGCGCGGGGGCCCTCGCTCGTGCGCTCGCCGAACCGTCGGGACTCCTGCGCATCGCGCTCGCCGGCGTCGTGCTGGTCGCCGGGGGGCTCGCCCTCCTGCTCGCCTGGCAGCGCGCCTATCAAGTCGACGAAGTCGAATCGATCCATGCCGCCTACGCCCTCGCGTCGGGCAAGCTCATCTACCGCGATTTCTGGCAAGGCCACCATCCGCTGCTCTACCTCCTGCTCGCGCCGATCCTCCCCGTCGACGAGCCCGTCGTCGCGTTCCGGGTCGCTCGCCTCCTCTGCTTCGCGCTCTTCGTCGCGAGCGTCGGGCTCGCCGGCTGGCTGACGCGTCGGCTCGGCGGCGTCGCCGCGCTCGCGATGGCGCTCCTGCTGCTCCATTCGACCTTCGTCGAGCGCGGACTCGAGGTCCGTCCCGATACGTTGATGACGCCCCTCGTCCTGCTCGCGCTGCTCGTCGGCACCTTCGAATCGCGCCCGACGCGCTGGCGCTTCCTCGTCCAGGCGCTGCTGCTCGGCTTCGCCTTCGTCGCGACCCAGAAGGCCGCGATCGCGAGCTTCGCCTTCGGATGCTTCTGGCTGGCGTGCGCGATGCGTGATCGGCGGCCGTCGCTGGTCGTCCTCCCCTGCGCGGTCTGGCTGATTCCGTGGCTCGCGCTGCTCGGCGGCCTCGCGATCCAGGGCGGGCTCGAGGATTACGCGCGCTTCAACCTCTTCCATCCGAGCGAGAGCGTGCAGGGGCAGGGCGCCGCCGCGGCCGTCCGGTTTTCGGCGCTGGACCCGCTCCGGGTCGAGGGGGCGCGCAACCTCGCATTCTGCGTCGCCGCGATCGCCGCCGGCATCGCGGTCCTGGTCGGCCTGATCCGGCGCGGATCGACCGATCGGCAGCGCGCGCTGTGGCCGACGGCGGCGCTCGCTGCCGTCTGGATCGCGGGCCTCTTCGTGATGCCCTTTCCCTATCCCTATTCCCAGGCCGCCGGCATTCCGCCGATCGCCGTCGTGATCGCGACGGTCGTCGGCCAGGAGATCGGGCGACACCGACCCACGCTCCGTCGCGCGCGCGTCGTCGCGCTCGTGAGTGGCGTGCTCGTCCTCGCCGCGATGGCGACCTCGCTCCCGCGAATCGTCGGCGAGCGCGCGAAGGACAACGCGCGCCAGCTCCGCGTGCTCGAACGCGTCGATGCCCTGAGCGACGCATCGAGCCCGGTCCTCGATCTGGCGGGGCTCTACTTCCGTCCCGACGCCTATCCGGTCTACGTCATGACCGGTGCCCACTACGCGCGCTATCGGCGCGGCGACTATCCGCCGATCGCTCCGTGGCTGCGCGAGCACGGTCTCGATCTCTTCGTGGTCAACTACCGGATGCGCTGGCTCGACGGCGAGGATCGCGCGTTCCTGCAGGAGAACTTCGTCCGCGTCGAGCCCAACCTCTTCCTCTCGGGTCGCGATCTCGACGGAATGGCCGCGGACGAGACCCGGCGGTTCGAGGTCACGCGCGCTGGCGACTATCGCTTCGACGGCGAGGGCGAGCTGCTCGTCGACGGGAGGGCGTTCCGGAGCGGGCGGCTCGAGCGCGGGGTATACGCGCTGTCCGCGCCGGGGGGCATCGGGCGGGGGCGGCTCGTCTCGGCACGGGCTCCGGAGCGGCCGAGCGCGCCGATCGCGGATGTGCCGCTCTTCTACGGCTTCGACTGAGCCGGCGCCGCCTGCGCGGGGCTCGACGGCGCCGAGATCGGGCGAGCGGGGTTCGAACGGGCGCGCGGCGAAGAATCGTCGGCACCCTCGGCGATGACCTTCTCCCGGTAGGCGCAGACGCTGCGATAGCCCCAGAAGACGTCGCGCAACGCGATCAGGATCGACTTCGGCCGGAAGGCCTTCGTCTTGCCCCCCGCGCGGCCGCGAGCGACGAAGGGTGCCTCGGCAATCCGGAGATCGGGCTTGCGCAGGATCGCCTTCGCGAGCAGCTCGGCATTGAAGGCATGGCCCGTCGAGATCACGTCGAGATCCTTGAAGATCCAGGCGCGGTAGAGCTTCATGCCGTTCAGGTATCGATAGGGATAGCCGTAGACGAAGCGAACGACGGCGGAGAAGAGGCCCGAAGCGACCCGTCGGACGGCGGTCCGGATCACGGGGTTCTGCAGATAGCCGAGCACGAGGTCGTTCTCGTGGCGCAGTGCCAGCAGGTTCCGGATCGAGGCGAAGACGAGCTCGTTGTCGCCGGGGAGGACCGTGACCCAGTGGTCCTCGGGGATGTCGTGGTAGCTGTTCAGGACCGTCCGGCCGAGCCCCCGGTTGACGACCTGCTCCCGCATCCGGCACCAGGGCCGCTCGGCGCAGATCTTCTTCATGATCGCCGCCGTCCCGTCCGTACTGCCGTCGTCGATCATCAACACGCCGACCTCGACGTCGAGCGAGGGGCGCACCGCCTCGATCGAGTCGATCGTGCGCTCGATGTTGGACGCTTCGTTCTTGCAGGGGACGACGACGGTCAGGCGTTCCATGTCCATCAGGCCTCTTCTCGGCGGGAGGGCGCCGCGACCGGAGTCGGAAGGCGCGATGCGGTGTAGGTCGCCTCGCGGCAGACGAGGACGCCGGCTTCGTAGGGAAGCTCGCGGCGGCCGACCGGCCGTCCCGTCGCGACCTCGAGCAGCGCATCGACGTAGGCCGGGCAGTAGGCCGCGGTGAAGGGGAACCCGCCGCCGATGCGCGGATTGACGTCGAGGACGACGGGCTCGCCTTCTCGGAGCATCACGTCGACGTCGATCGAGCCGAATGCGCCGAGCGCTTCGGCGAGCCGCTCTCCGAGGCGGACGAGCGCCGGTACGCGGGCCGAGACGGCGCGATCCGTCGAGCCGCCCTGCATCAGGAGCTTGCGCTTCACGCTGACGCCCACGACCTCGCCCGCCGCGTCGCGCAGCACGTCGAGGTTGAATTCCTCCCCCGCGATGCGCGGCTGCACGACCTTGTCCCGCGCGAGCGGACCAGGCGGCGGAGCGTCGTGCAGGACGAGACCGGCGCTCCCCTGACCGAAGCGATCCTTCTCGACGAGGCCCTCGGCCGGAAAGACGGGGGGATGGGCGAGGGCCGTCTCGGGGTAGGGCAGGCCGTGGCTGCGCATCCAATCGGCGAGCAGGAGCTTGTCGCTCGCGAGACGGACCTGATCGGGGCCGACGCCGGCGACGAGGATCCCCTCCTTCTCGAAGACGCCTCGGGCCAGCGCGAGGATCGCGAGCTCGCGGTCGTTCTGCGGCAGGATGCAGTCGATGTCCCACTCGAGACAGAGGTCGAGCAGGGCCTCGAGGAAGGCCTCGGCGTCGTCGACGCGGGGCACGACGGCGAAGTGGTCGGCTCGATGGCGGATCGGCGAGAGCGGGTCGGCGTCGACCGCGAGTACGAAGCCGCAGGCGCGCGAGGCCTTGAAGATCGGCGCGAGGTAGGACTTGCGGCCCGCGGTCGTCAGGAGCACGCGCGCGCGGGTCATCGTCGCGTCTCCCCGAATCCGAAGCCCGGGTGGAGCGAGGCCAGCGCCTGCTCCGGCAGGTCGAGCTCGACGCCATCGTCGTCGAGCGCGTAGACCGCGGGCATCGGGCGGATGAAGGGCGGCTTGAAGACGGCTGTGTAGGCGCCGACGCGGTCGATCTCGATGCGGTCGCCGCGTTCGAGGTCGGGGAGCCGCTGGTCGACCGCGATGAAGTCGTCGTCCATGCAGGTGTAGCCGACGAGATCCCAGGGCCGGGTCGCTCCCGACTTCGCCTCGCCGGCGGCGGTGAAGGCGCGGGCGGGGAGGTTCAGGCCGTGACGCGTCGGCTTGACGGTCTGGATGCTCGCGTCGAGCACGGCGAGCGCGCGCCCGCCGATCCGTTTGACCGCCTCGACCCGGGTCACGAAGCGCACGCCATCGTTGACCATCGCCATGCCCGGCTCGATCACGAGCGTCCGATCGAGCAGCTCGGGCGCGGACCGGGCGAGCTCTTCGTGGATCGCGCCGGCGTACGCCTCGAAGCTCGGATAGCGGCGTCCGGCGGCCTCCGCGGGCGCATGGCCGAAGCCCCCGCCGACGTCGAGCGTCGCGAGATCCTTCGACCGGACCATCTTGGCCGCCTCGGCGAGGGCGGCGACGAGCGCGCGGAAGTCGTCGAGGCTGCGGGCCTTCGTCGCGAGGTGGGCGTGCAGGCTCGTCACGCGGAGACCCGCGCCGGACAGGCGCGTGCCCGCGGCGCCGATCTCGGCGAGCGTCAGACCGAAGCGGCTGAACTCGCGGTGGCCCTCGCCTTCGGGATGCCGGAGGTTGACGCGCAACCCGACGCGCGCGTCGGGGTAGCTCCGCGCACGGGCGATCGACGCGACCCGGGCGACCTCGTCGGAATTGTCGAGGTGGAGCAGCGTGCCCGTCGCGAGCGCGCGCTCGAGAGCGGCATCGGATTTGACGGGGCCGTTGAAGACGATGCGCGTCTCAGGCACGCCGAGCTGGCGGGCGAGTCGACACTCGGACTCCGACACGACCTCCGCCCAGGCGCCCGCCGCGTGGAGCGTCCGCAGGACCGACGGAAAGGCGTTCGTCTTGTAGGAGTAGGCGATCACGAGCCGCGCGAAGCGCGCCTCGAAGGCCCGTCGGATGGTGTCGAAGCGCGCACGCAGCGCCGGTCGATCGACGACGTAGTAGGGCGGCTCGAGCGGCGCGAGGCGAGGATCGATGCCGTTCACGGCGCCTCCAACGCGCGTTCGAGCGCCGCGAGCAGCTCGGGCTCGAGCGTCGTCTGATTGCGGGTCTTGAAGGGCGAGGGCTCGAGCGCGCCGAGGTCCCGGGCGCCGACGCCGAGGAAGCGCGCGACGTCGACGAGGACGCGTGCAGGCCGCTCGACGAGCGCTTCATAGGTCAGCTCGAGGAAGCGCTCGGGCGGCAGCTGCGCGCGCGCCTTCGCGAGGGCGTGTTCGACGTCGCGAACCTGGTGGACCACCTGCTCGGCGGGCGTACGGTCGGCCCAGTCGGCGACGTCCCGGGGCCGGATCGACCACCAACGCGCGACGTCGCCGTAGCGTCGACGACGGGCGTCGAGGATCGATTGGCAGGCGTAGAGCGGATCGCGTCGGATCCAGACGAAGCGCGCGTCCGGAAGCGCTTCCGTCAGGACGGGGACGTGGTAGTCGGTGAAGTTCAGGCTCTTCACGACGAACGGACGCTCGTGGAAGCCCGAGAGCGCCGCGAGGCGATCGGCGATGGCCTTCCAGTCGACGGCGTCGCGCTCCGCCCCGCGCAGATCGTCGTGGTCCGCGAAGCGCCCGTGGGCATGCCAGAACCAGGAGAACTCGTGGGGGCCGCCGGGGTCGGGGTCGCGGCCGAAGTCCGACCGGAAGCGGTCGCCGGGCCGCGCCGCGCCCCGCGTCCGGGCCAGCCAGGCGGCGCCGACGAGCGGCGCGGACCAGAACCGGGCGAGGTCGTTCGAGACGTAGGCGACGTCGAGGTGGCGTGCGATCAGCTGGTAGAGGAGCGTCGTCCCGGAGCGCGGCGCGCCGACGACGAAGACGACCGAAGAGGCATGGGGCGCGTGGCGAGCGACGAGCAGTCGATCGAGCGGCGCGAGCAGCGCGTTGCGCAGATGGCGGAGGACGTCGGGCAGACGGCGGCGTCGATCGGCGCGCGCGCGGGCTTCGTTGTCCGCGTAGACCGCGGCGAAGAACTCGGTCATCCGCATCGTCGTCCCCCGACTCGGCATCCGCTCTCGATTCACCCGATCGCCTTCGCCGTCGGATCCTCTCCGATCGCCTCGCCCGAGGCCTCGCTGACCGCGACCGATCGGGAAGCGGGGCCGGTCGCGCGGGCGTGGATCAGCGAGAGGATGTCGCGGGCGACGAAGGGGGCGAGCACCAGCGTGAAGGGCACGATCGCGGTCGCATGGCCGACGATCGCGAACGAGGTCGCCGCCTCCGGATCGACGTCGAAGAGCGAGAGCGCGAGCACGGCGAAGTAGTGGTAGGTCCCGATGAAGCCCGGCGCCGACGGGATCACGGTCGCGAGCGAGACGAAGACCAGCACGACGATCGCGGCATACCACGGCACATCGATCGCGCAGGCGGCGAGCCAGATCGAGACCGAGAGCGCCGAGGTCACCCAGTAGCCGGCCGTGAGGAGCGTGATCGAGGAGAGGACCCGCAGCGACGCGAGCCCCGCGATCCCCCGCGCGAAGTGGAGCGCGTGCTCGGCGAGCCTCGCCGAGGCGCGCTCGCCGAGGGGACGACCCGCGAAGCGCGCGACGTCGGCCAGCCGGGTCGGAAACCGCGCCGCGAGATGGAGCGAGACGAAGGCCCCGATCGCCAGCGCGCTGAACAGGTGGAGGGCGCTCGTCGTCGGGACCTGGCCGGGAAAGAGGATCAGCGCGGCCGCGATGAAGAGCACGAGGAAGACGGAGTCGAGCACGCGCTCGATCGCGGCGAGTCCGACGCAGGCGAAGGCGGGAACGCCGCCGCTGCGCGCGAGAAAGCCGACCCGCAGGGCCTCGCCCAGTCGCAGCGGCAGGACGTTGTTGCCGACGAACGTGATGCTCTGGGCGCGGAAGGCGCGGCCGAAGCCGAGCGCGCCGCACGAGCGGGCGATCCGCTCGAGTCGGAGGGCCATCAGCCCGAGACCGGCGAGCTTGGTCCCGAGCGAGAGTGCGAGCAGGGGAAGGCTCGCCGCCGCGAGCCGCCCGAAGAGCTCGCCGAGATCGACGCGGCGGAGGAGCAGCGCGATGAATCCCGCGGAGACCAGGAGCTGGATCCCGATCAGGGGCGCGCGCGGCAGCCGGTTCATCGCCGCTCCCGGAGCTCGGGACGTTGCAGCAGGAACGACTGGAGCTCGGTCGCGCTCGTCGAGGCGTTCCCGAGTCGACCGATCTGCAGGGCGGACAGGCAGCTCGCGAAGTAGAGGCCGAGCTTGGGATCGAGTCCCGCTGCGTCGCAGAGGACCGATCCGGCGAGGAAGACGTCGCCGGCGCCGATGGCGTCGATCGCGTGGTCCGCGAGCGCAGGCAGGTAGTCCGTCGCGAGCCGGTCGCTCGACGTCGGACTCGGATGGAAGCGGATCGCACCGCGGTCGCCGAGCGTGAGCAGCAGCTCGCGCGTCCCGGTCGCGCCGAGATAGCGCGCGGCGAGATTCGAGAGCCCGCTGTCCCGATCGCCGAGCGCGAAGCGCAGCTCCTGCTCGGTCGGCGTCGCGAGCCGCGCGCCGCGGTACTTGAGCAGGTTGCTGCTGCCGCGATGGCTGACGTCGACGTACCAGCGCAGGTCGCGCTTCGCGACGAGCTCGGAGAGCTCGCGGATCAGGTCGTCGCCGAACATCCCATAGCCGAAGTCGAGCAGGACCAGGCCGTCTACGTCTTCGAGCAGGGCGGGCAGCCGCTCCATCAGCGCGCGCTGCTCGTGGCCGGAGAGCGGCGCGTGCTGGCCGCGGTTGATCTTCACCACCTTCTGCGGCCCGACGAGCATGCGCTGCTTCTGGAAGAGCGAGCGCCGCGGCGTCGGGACGAACTCCGCCCGGACGCCGCCCTCCTCGAGCAGGGCATCGAACTGGGCCGCGAAGGGCTCGTCGTCGCCGCGCGTCGTCAGGAAGGCCGTCTCCGCGCCCATCTGCGCCAGCTGGAGCGCGACGAGGCCGGCGCCGCCGACGTAGCTCTCCTCGGAGAGGGGCGTGATCGAGATGATCGGGGCCTCCTCGGCGACCTCCGCGGTGGCGCAATGGGTGTAGACGTCCATGATCGGATCGCCCACGACCAGGAACTTCTTGTCCCAGAACCGGGCCATCGCCTCGTTCATCGTGGAAAGATCGATGCCGTGGCTCGAGCAGAAGAAGCCGAGGCGCTCGGCGCGCTCGGAGTAGCGATCGCGGTAGTGATGGATCAGCTGGGTCGAGGAGAAGACGACGTCGCCCGAGCTGAAGACGACGGTGCCGCCGTACTCCTCGACGATCTGGCGTTCCTTGACGAAGCGCGCGTCCTTGTGGGTCTCGTACTCCTTGCCCTTGATGTAGACGTCGGGTCGGACCTTCGAGAGCACGGGGCCTGCCCAGTCGTGATCGTCGATGTAGACCCAGTCGACGAACTCGAGCACGGCGAGGTTCTCGGCGCGCAGGTTCTCGTTGATGAAGGGGCGGTCGTAGCCCTTGTTGACGTGGCGGTCGCTGCTGAGCGAGACGAGCAGGACGTCGCCCTGGGTCTTCGCGAAGCCGAGGTAGCGGATGTGGCCGGGATGGACGATGTCGAAGCAGCCGTGGCATTGGACGAGGGTCTTGCCCTCGCGCCGGAGCGTTTCGCGGAGCGCGAGCAGGCGTTCCTGGTCGAGGATCTTCGGGTGCATGGCGTCAGGCGAGCTCCGCCTGGAGGTGTTCGATCAGCCGCGTCCGCTGGGCGTCGCCGAGCTCGGGCGAGCAGGGCAGGCTCAGGATGATCTCGACGAGCCGCTCGGTCACGGGGAGCGGTCCGCGCGCGAAGCGGCGGTAGGGCGCCTGGCGATGGACGGGGATCGGGTAGTGGATGCGCGTGTCGATGCCGGCCTCCGCGAGGCGCTTGCGCACGCGGTCGCGCTCCTCCTCGATCCGCAGCACGAAGGGCGTCTGGACCGCGCGCACGCTCGGCGCCTCGGGCGGGAGCGTCGCGAGACCGGCGAGCGCTTCGCGATAGGCGCGCGCGTGCGCGTTGCGGCGGGCGATCCAGGCCTCGAGATGGGGGAGCTTGCCCAGCAGGATCGCGGCCTGCAGGGTGTCGAGGCGGGTGTTGGTCGCGATCAGCGCGGCCTCGTCCCGATTGCGCAGGCCGATGTTGCGCCGCTGGCGGAGCTGCTCCGCGAGCGCGTCGTCGTCGGTCGAGACGAAGCCGGCATCGCCGCAGGCGCCGAGCACCTTGAGCGGGTGGAGCGAGAAGCAGCCGGTGCCCCAGGTGCCGGCCTTGCGGCCGTCGCGGGTGGCGCCGAGGGCCTGGGCCGCGTCCTCGAGCAGGATGAGACCGCGCGCGCGGGCGAGCGCGTCGATCGGGTCCATGTCGCAGGGGAAGCCGTTCAGGTGGACGGGGATCAGCGCGCGGGTGCGCGGGGTCAGCTGGGCGGCGAGGGTCTCGGCCGAGACGACCATCGTCTCCGCGTCGACGTCGGCGAAGACGGGCGTCGCGCCGACGGCGCAGACGGCGCTCGCCGTGGCGAGGAAGGTATGTGCGGGGACGACGACCTCGTCGCCCGGGCCGATGCCGTGGGCCGCGAGCGCGAGGACGAGCGCGTCGGTCCCGGAGTTGACGCCGACGACGTGCTGGACGCCGAGGTAGCCCGCGAGCGCGCACTCGAGCTCGCCGACCTCGGGGCCGAGGATCGACTGGCCGTGGATCAGCACGCGGCGGACGCGCTCGAGGAGGTCGTCGACGAGCGCTGCGTTCTGGCTCGCGAGGTCGACGTAGGGGATCGGCGCGGGGGGCGTGCTCAAGCGAATCGCCTCCAGAAGTCGAGGTTCGCGGACATCCGCGCGACGTTGCGGTACTGCGCCGAGTCCGGATCGGGCACCCGACCCGCGGCGAACGCCTCGGCGAGATCCCGGACCGCGTCGACGATCCCGCGCGAGGGCTTCCAGCCGAGGACGCGCGTGACCTTGGTCGAATCGAGCCTGTAGGAGCGATTGTCGTCGGTCGGGATGACCTCGATCGGAATCGCCGGATCGATCTCGCGGCGCACGATCTGGGCGATCTCGCCGACCGTCGCGTTGCTCTCCGAGACGTTGAACGCCTCGCCCGAGACGCCCGGCGCGTCGAGCAGCAGCGCATAGAACTCGGCGAGGTCCGCGACGTGGACGTTCGGGCGGACCTGGCTGCCGCCGAAGACCGAGATCTTCTTCCGGCAGATCGCCTGGTAGGTCAGGATGTTGACCGTCAGGTCGAGGCGCAGACGCGGCGACATGCCGCAAACCGTCGCCGAGCGGACGCTGACGCCCTCGAAGCCGTCGTCGATCAGTCCGGCGAGGATGGCCTCGCCTTCGCCCTTGTAGCGGGCGTAGAGCGTGAGCGGCTCGAGCTCGAGATCCTCGGTGACCCGGCTCTCCTCACGCAGGCCATAGACGCTCGCGGAAGAGGCGTAGAGCAGGCGCGCGACGCCGGCCCGCTTCGCGAGCTCCATGACGTGTCGCGTCCCGTCGAGGTTGACCGAGCGGGTGATGTCGGCGTCGAGCTCCGAGCTCGGATCGTTGCTCACGGCCGCGAGGTGGATCACGCGGTCGAAGTCCTGCTGCGCGAAGACGCGCTCGAGGCCCGCACGGTCGCGGATGTCGCCTTCGAGCAGCGTGAGGTCGGCGTTCTTCCGGAGTGGCTCGACCGGCTTTCGCCCGAAGAAGAAGCCGTCGTAGACCCAGACGCGATGGCCGGCGGCGAGCAGTCGCGGGCAGAGGACCGAGCCGATGTAGCCGGCCCCGCCCGTGACGAGGATGCGATGTCGATTCATGTCGTCGGCGTCTCTCGATGTGGTCGGATGGCCCGGGCGTCCGCTCGCGCATCGAGCGCTCGGCGGCGGCGCGGGGTCCGGCGATCGAGATCGGTCGGAGCAGACGCAACTTGACAGGAAAGTGGACAGATTCCGCTAAGGCTACGTGCCCTAGTTGCCGCTGTGGGAGGGGCTCCGGGTCGTCGTGACCCCGGGCGGGGCATCGGGCGGAATCCGGACGGATCCGTCGCCCGTCTCCGACGCGTGATCGACGGACGAGAGCAGGGGCAGCGCGCGACGATGAACCCGGACAGCCAGGACATCCCGATGCCCGAGGTGGCCGCCGCGCTCTCGGGCTGGCCCCTCGATCCGCTCCTGCTCCTGACCCTGGTGACCCTGGTCGGCGTGTATCTCGCCATCGCCGTCCTGCTGGTCCGGCTCTCGTTCCGCCGCGGCGACCTGATGGTCTCGAGCTGGCCCGTGCTGCGGCCCGCCTACGTCATCGCGCGCCATGCGCATTGGACCGTGCTGACGGTCTTCGTGATCGCGCTGCTCTGCGGTCTGGTCAACGGGCTCATCCGCTATCCGCTGCCCGCGGTGAACGACGAGTTCGGATACCTGCTGACCGCCGACACATTCGCCCAAGGTCGGCTCGCGAACCCGACCCATCCACTCTGGCGCCACTTCGAGACGACGGGCGTCTATCACGAGCCGGTCTACGTCGCGAAGTATCCGCCCGCGGCCGCCGCGTTCATGGCCGTGGGCCAGGTCGTCTTCGGTCATCCGTGGTGGGGGCAGCTGCTCGCGTACGCGCTGGCGGCGGCCGCGACGGCCTGGATGCTGCGGGCCTTCGTCGGGCCGCGCTGGGCGCTCGTCGGCGGCGTCATGTTGGCGTTGCATCCGAACCTGCAGCGCTTCCAGGTCTACGATTACGGCTGGACCAACTACAGCTGGTCCCACAGCTACTGGGGCGGCGCGGTCGCCATGCTCGGCGGGGCGCTCGTCTTCGGCGGTCTGCGCCACTTCCTGCGACGTCCGAGGGTGGGCTACGGCATCGCGGCCGGCCTGGGGGCGGGCCTGCTGCTCAACTCGCGCCCGCTCGAGGCCGTGCTCGTCTCGCTCCCCTTCGTGATCGCGCTGCTCATCCGTCTGGTCCGACGCCCGCCCGAGCGGGTCCGGACCCTGCTCCGCTTCGCGCTCCCGGCCGCGCTGGTCCTCGTTCCCGTGATCGCCCTCATGCTCGTCGACAACCGTGCCACGACGGGTCATCCCTTCGAGCTCGCGCATCAGCACTACGCGAAGCAGTACGGCGCGGCCGCCGAGTTCCTCTTCCAGACGCCGCGCACGCCGCCCGAGTCCTACGGCAACTTCGAGATGCGCCGCTTCTACCTCGACTGGGTCCGGCCGACCTTCGAGGCGCGCAGCGGCGACCTCGCCGTCTACCTGGACAGCCGGGTCCGCGCCTTCGACAAGTACTTCTGGACCTTCTTCGCCACGAGCTGGCCGGCGCTGCTGGTCCTGCCGCTGCTGCTGCAGCGGAAGAAGTGGCGGCTCGTCGCCGCCCCGGTCGCGATCTCCTTCGCGCTCCTGCTCGCGGTCTTCGACTTCCATCCGCATTATGCCGCGCCGAGCTTCCCGCTCGCCTTCGCGCTCATGATCGGGGGGATGGCCCAGCTGCTGCGGCTGGGGGGGCGGGAGTCGGCGCTCGGGCGCGGCCTCGTCGTCACGATCGTCGCGCTGACGACGTGCTCGCGCCTCTGGGCGATTCCGCCGGCCCAGGAGTACGAGGTCCCGCCGGTCAACGACTGGCCGCGGATGCGCGCCTTCGTCGTCGAGGAGCTGACGCGCCTGCCGGGCAAGGACCTGATCCTCGTCACGACCCACGCCGACCACTTCATGTTCCAGAACTGGGTCCACAACGGAGCCGACCTCGAGAACGACGAGGTCCTCTTCGCCCGCGACCTCGAGCTCCCGCTCGAGCACAACCCGATCGTCGACTACTACGAGGACCGCCACCTCTGGCATCTCGAGCTGACGGCCGAGGCCTGGAAGTTCGGACCGGTGGATCGCGGGGAGGCTCTCGCCGGCTCATGATCGATCTTTCCCGCCTGATCCCCGCCTACGCGCTGCTCGGATTCGCGACGCTCTGCGGCCTCGCGCTCGCGTTCGCGGTCCTGCTCCCCCGCTCGGTCGAGCAGCATGCAGACGAGGTGCTGCTGCAGAACGTGCGGCGGTGGGCGAGGCGGCTCGCTGCGAGCGGGCTCGCGAGCGGGCTGGCGGTGTTCGTCCTCGCAGGCGCCTCGGGGATCGCGAACGGCGTGCTGCAGCTGCCCGTGCCGTCGGTCAACGACGAATACGCCTATCTGCTCGGCGCCGACACCTTCGCGCGGGGACGTCTCGCGAACCCGCAGCATCCGTTGTGGCACCACTTCGAGACGATCTCGGTCTCCCACGATCCCGTCTACGTCTCGAAGTACCCCCCCGCGACCTCGGCGTTCATGGCGCTCGGCCAGCGCCTCTTCGGCCATCCCTGGTACGGCCAGGTCCTCGCCTATGCCCTCGCGTGCGCCGCCTTCGCCTGGATGGCGCGCGCCTGGGTCGGCCCGCGCTGGGCCCTGATCGGTGGCGTGCTGGTCGCGCTGCATCCCGTGATGCAGCACTTCGCGCGCTACGACTACAACTGGTCGAACTACAGCTGGTCCCACAGCTACTGGGGCGGCGCGGTGACGATGCTCGGCGCGTCGCTCGTCTTCGGTGGAACGCGGCGTTTCGTGCGCGATCGTCGAACCCGGGACGCGTCCGCGCTGGCGCTCGGCATCGTCCTGCTCGCGTTCTCACGGCCCTTCGAGGGCGCGATCGCGATGGTGCCCGTCGCCTGGGTCCTGGCGGCGGGTTTCGTTCGGGGGCCGCGCGATCGGGTGCGGAGCATCCTGCGCCTCGTGGCGCCGCTGCTCCTCGTCGGGATTCCGGCGCTGGTCTTCCTGCTCCGGTACAACGAGGCGACGACGGGGGATCCGCTCCGGCTCGCGCATCAGCATTATTCGGATCAATACGGCGCGGCGGCCGAGCTGCTCGTCTCGTCGCCGAAGGAGCCGCCGTCCGCGTATCCCAACCGCGAGATGGAGCGGTTCTACCGCGAATGGGTCCGGCCGGCGTTCCTCGCCCAGAAGTCGTCGTGGGCGACCTGGTGGAGCTTCAAGCGCGAGGCCCTCGAACGCTTCGTCTGGTTCTATCTGAGCTTCGGCGCGCCCGCCCTGATCGGGACTTTCGCGATCGTGCGGCGGCGCTGGTGGCGATTCGCGGCGGCGATCTCGGGGATCGCGGTCGGTCTGGCGCTCATGACCTTCGAGTTCCATCCGCATTATGCGGCGACCGCCGCGCCGATGATCCACGTCCTGCTCCTCGGCGGTCTCGCCTGGCTCTGGCGCCACGCAGGGCGCCACGCGCTGCTGGCGCATGGGCTCGTGATCCTCGTCGTCTTCTCGGGCGTCGTCGCGCGACTCTTCATGCTCCCGGTCCGGCCGGAGCCGATCGAGCCCGAGGACTTTCCAAAGGCGCGGGCGGAGATCGAGGCCCACCTGCGATCGATGCCGGGCGACGATCTGATCGTGGTCGTCTACCGGCCGGATCATTCCGTCTTCCGCGAATGGGTCAAGAACGGCGCCGATCTCGATGGCGCGCCCGTCGTCTGGGCCCGGGACCTCGGGGACGAGGCGTCGCGCGAGCGGCTGCTCGCCTACTACGCGGATCGCAACGTCTGGATCCTGCGTCCCGACGAGCGGCCCCGCAGCTTCGCTCGCCTGAAGCGAGAGCGCGACCGGACGCCCGCGAGCGCGCCAGCAACGCCTCCGCCGGCGACGCGGGGAAGCGGGCTCGGGGCGAACGAGTCGAGGCGGCCCGCGGAATCGAAACGGCCGCCGCAGGCGAGCCTGGTCGGGGAAGGCGACCGCCGGGCGTCCTGAGCGGACGCGGGTGCGTCGTTCGCCTTCGCTATGGTCCGCGCGCCGATCGCCCGTCGGCGATCGCCTGCTACGCGTGGAGATCCCATCCATGAAGTTCGAGACCCGGGCCGTCCACGTCGGTCAGGCGCCGGAGCCCGCGACCGGCGCCGTGATGGCGCCGATCTATGCGACCTCGACCTTCGCCCAGGTCCGCCCCGGCGAGACGCGCGGCTACGACTACACCCGCTCCGGCAATCCGAACTTCACGCGCCTCGGCGAGACGCTCGCGTCGCTCGAGAACGGTCGCTTCGCGACGGTCTTCGGCAGCGGCATGGCCGCGATCACAGCCGTGCTTTCGACCCTCTCGTCGGGCGACCTCGTGGTCGCCGAGGAGAACGTCTACGGCTGCACGTTCCGCATCTTCGCGCGGGTCTTCGAGAAGTTCGGTCTCGCCGTGCGGTACGTCGACTTCGCGAATCCCGAGAACCACGGCGCGGTGGCGCAGGCGAAGCCCGCCCTCGTCTGGCTCGAGTCGCCGACCAATCCGATGCTCAAGATCCTCGACATCGAGGCGATCGCGCGCCACGCCGCGGAGGTCGGGGCGCCGGTCCTGGTCGACAACACCTTCGCCTCGCCCTACTTCCAACGCCCGCTCGACCTGGGCGCGACGCTCTCGCTCTCGAGCACGACGAAGTACGTCAACGGCCACTCCGACTGCCTCGGCGGCGTCGTCGTGACGAACGACGAGGCCTGGCAGGAGAAGATGATCTTCGCCCAGAAGGCGGTCGGCCTGAATCCCTCGCCCTTCGATGCCTGGCTCGCGTCGCGCGGCGTGAAGACGCTCCCGCTCCGGATGCGGCAGCACCACGCGAACGCGCTCGAGATCGCGACGCGACTCGAGGACTGTCCGTCGGTCCGCTGGGTCCGTCATCCCTTCCTGCCATCGCATCCCCACTTCGCGCTCGCGCGGCGACAGATGAGCGGCGGCTCGGGCATCGTGACCCTCGAGCTCGACGCGGACCTCGAGACGACGAAGGACTTCGTCTCGGGGCTCGAGCTCTTCGCGCTCGCGGAGAGCCTGGGCGGCATCGAGTCCCTCGTCGATCATCCGGCGTCGATGACCCACGCGAGCATTCCGCGCCCCGAGCGGGAGAAGGTCGGCATCCTCGACGGTCTCGTACGCCTCTCGGTCGGCATCGAGCACGTCGACGATCTCGTCGCCGATCTCGACGCGGGGCTCCGCCGCGCGGGGCTCGCGCCGCTCGGCTGACGTCCGACGTCGACCGAGGTCGGCTCGTCCTCGTCGCCCGCGCCTCGCACGGCATGCCGGGCCTCTCCCGCAGCGCCTCGTCCTGGAACGATGCGTTGCAATCGCGCGGAACCGGCGGTCAGATCGACCGGATTGCGCGCCGGGCCGCCCTGCTCCACGGTGGACCGCGCGCCCTCAGGATCGCCTCCCCGACCGCGCGCGGTCTTCCGTTCGCGCGGCCTCGGATCGGGCGTGGGAGTCAATCGATGAACGGATCCGAGGACCGCGCTCCGTCGCGGGGATCGATCGGGCCGGCCGGCGGGAGCGCTGTCGACTCGAATCCCTGGCGAGCCAGCGCCTGCATCCTCTGCGAGTGCAACTGCGGGATCGAGATCCAGCTCGGCGGCCCGGACGGACGGCGCTTCGATCGCGTGCGCGGGGACAAGGCCCATCCGAGCTCCGGCGGCTACGCCTGCGAGAAGCCCTCGCGGCTCGACTACTACCAGAACGATCGCGACCGCCTGACGACCCCCCTGCGACGCCGCGCCGACGGCGGCTTCGAGGCGATCGACTGGTCGACCGCGATCGCGGAGGTCGCCGAGCGCCTCGCGGCGATCCGCGATCGGCACGGCGGCGATTCGATCCTCTACTACGGCGGCGGCGGCCAGGGCAACCATCTTCCGGCCGGCTACGCGCGCGCGCTGCGCGCGGTGCTCGGCTCGCGGTACCGCTCGAACGCGCTCGCCCAGGAGAAGACGGGGGAGGCCTGGGTCTCGGGCCGGATGCTCGGCACGTTCACGCGGAGCGACTTCGAGCACTGCGAGGTCGCGGTCTTCCTCGGCAAGAACCCCTGGTTCTCCCACGGCTTTCCGCGGGCCCGCGTCACGCTGCGCGAGATCGCGCGGGATCCCGGCCGTGCGCTGATCGTGATCGATCCCCGCAGAAGCGAGACCGCGGATCTCGCCGACCTCCATCTGCAGGTCGCGCCGGGCGGCGACGCCTGGCTCCTGGCGGCGATGATGGGCGTGCTCGTCCAGGAGAAGCGACTCGCCGAGGACTGGCTCGCGGCCCACGCCGATGGGCTCGATGCCATCCGCCCCCATTTCGAGGCGCTTCCGATCGCCGACTACTGTCGCCGAGCCGCCGTCCCGGAGGAGCAGGTTCGCACGGCGGCGCGCCGGATCGCCGCCGCGCGGAGTGTCGCATTCTTCGAGGACCTCGGCGTCCAGATGAACCACCACTCGACGCTCGTCAGCTACCTCCATCGCCTGATCGCCTACGGGACGGGCCAGTACGGTCGGCCGGGCTCGGCCCATCCCGTGACCGCGCTCCAGCCGCTGCTGACGACCTCGACCGCCGATCGCGACCTGCGCACGCCCGTGACGGGCGCGCGCATCATCTCCGGCCTCGTCCCGTGCAACGCGATCCCCGACGAGATCCTCGGCGATCATCCGAAGCGCTTCCGCGCCGCCTTCGTCGAGTCGGCGAACCCGCTTCATTCCCTGGCGGACGGACCGCGCATGCGGGAGGCCTTCGACGCGCTCGACCTCGTGGTGGTGGTCGATGTCGCGATGAGCGAGACCGCGTGCGCGGCGGACTACGTCCTTCCGGTCTCGACCCAGTTCGAGAAGGCGGAGGCGACCTTCTTCAACTTCGAATACCCGCGCAACGTCTTCCAGCTGCGCCGCGCGCTGCTCGCGCCGCCTTCCGGACTCTTCTCCGAGGCCGAGCTCCACGCCCGCCTCGTCGAGGCCCTCGGCGCGATGCCGAAACCGGCCGTCGACGCGTTGCGCGAGGCCTGGGACCGGGGGCGGGCGGCTTTCCGGACGACCTTCTTCGGCCTGCTCGCGTCGGATCCGAGCCTCGTGGCGCTGGCGCCGGTCGTGCTCTTCCGCGCGATCGGGGATCGGCTGCCGGAGGGAGCGGGCGAGGGCGCGCTGCTCTGGGCGCTCGCCCAGATCGCGGCGCGACAGTGCGGGCCTTCGATCCGACGCGCGGGCATCGGCGGGCCGGCTCGCGATGAAGGCGAGCTCGGCGACGCGCTCTTCGACGCGATCCTCGCGGCGGAGCACGGGCTCGTCTTCGCCGTCGACGATTGGGCCGAGGCGATGGGTCGGATCGCGACGGCGAACGGGCGCGTCCAGCTCGCCGTGCCCGAGCTCTTCGAGGCGCTCGACGCGCTCGGGAGCGGGGATCGCCTCGCGCCGGATCCCGACTATCCGCTGGTCCTCTCCGCGGGCGAGCGGCGGGCCTTCACCGCCAACACGATCCTGCGCGATCCGGCCTGGCGGAAGAAGGATCGCGACGGCGCGCTGCGCGTCTCACCCGAGGACGCCGGGCGCTTCGGCCTCGTCGACGGCGGTCGGGCGCGCCTGACGACTCGCCGCGGCAGCGCGATCGTCTCGGTCGAGGTGTCGGATCGCATGCAATCCGGTCACGTCTCCCTGCCGAACGGCACCGGCGTCGGCCAGGCGACAGCCGACGGGCTGGGCGGCATCGCGCCCAACGAGCTCACCTGTGGCACGGACCGCGATCCGATCGCCGGGACGCCCTGGCACAAGCGGGTCCGGGCGCGCGTCGAGACGCTCTGAGCAAGGGGCGTCGCGCCGGGAAGTGTCGAGCCGAACGTCACGCCGCCCGTCTCCTGGCGCGCCGGTGACCGGGGAGAGCACTGCCTCGAGCAGGGGGCGCGTCCGCGCGAGCTGGCTCGATCGGATCACGGCGTCCCATGCGCGTTCGAACTTCTTCCAGCCCGCGCTGTAGAAGAAGTGCTTGATTCGATGGCGCAGCGTATCGTGGGACCAGGCGGCCCGTCCGATCGCGCTCCAGCGGTAGAACGTTCGATAGGCGCGTTCGTAGCCGGACTCGAGCTGTGACGCGGTCATTCCCTCCGGTCGGTAGACGACGTGACGCGTGTCGTACCGATTCCAGTCCCGGGTCACGATCCGCCCCGCCGCCTCCATCCGCGCGAAGAGCGCCGTTCCGGGATAGGGCGTCAGGATGTGGAACGTCGCGGTCGTGATGCCCGCCTCGATCGCCCAGTCGACCGTCCGCTCGAAGACGTCCGGGTCGTCTCCGTCGAGCCCGAAGACGAAGCTGCTGTTGATCATGATGCCGAGTGTGTCGAGACGCCGGACGACCTCCGCGTAGTCCCGCCCGAGGTTCTGCCGCTTGCCCGAATCCACGAGCCCCTTCGACGAGAGCGTCTCGAAGCCGACGAACAGGCTCCGAAGCCCGGCCTCCGCCGCGCGCTCGATCGCGTCGTCGCGCAGGATCGAGTCGACCGTCGCGGCGGCCTGGAAGATCCGGTTCATGCCGACCATGCCGCGGAAGAGCTCGACGGCGAATCGGGGATTGCCGAGCAGATGGTCGTCGAGGAAGTAGAGGTGGCGTCCGGGAAGCCGCTCGATCTCCGCCAGCGCATCGTCGACGCGCTGCGTGTAGAAGGAGCGTCCCCCGGCGAAGAAGGCGTCCTTGTAGCAGAACGTGCAGTGATGGGGGCAGCCGCGCGAGACGACGATCGAGTTGGGAACGAGGTAGCGGGCGCGCCGGATGAGATCGCGTCGGATCGGCGGGAGTCGATCGAGCGTGCGTTCCTTCGACGTGTAGCGGGCCCGCGGTGAGCCCCGGGCGAAGTCGGCCAGGAAGATCGGGAAGGTGTCCTCGCCCGGGCCGATGAAGATCGAGTCCGCATGGGCCGCGGCCTCGTCCGGCAAGGCGGTCACGTGAAGTCCGCCGAGCAGGACGTACGCGCCTCGCGCGCGATAGTGGTCGGCCAGGGCATAGGCGCGCGCGGCGTTGGTGACGTAGACCTGGATCACGACGAGGTCCGGCGCGTCGTCGAGATCGATGGACTCGACGTGTTCGTCCTGGAGACGGATCTCGACCTCGGGATCGAGGTAGCCTGCGAGCGTCGCGAGACCGAGCGGCGGGAACAGCGAGTACTTGATGGGGCGCCAGTACGGACTGGTCGCCTCGGTCAGGGCCGGGAGGATCAGCTTGACGCGGCGCGGCGCCCTCGGCGCGCGCGTCGGTCGCCTCGATCCCGTGTTCCGTTCTCGTTCCGGGCGGGTCTGCAGCGCCGGCGTCAAGCCCGTTCCCCTTCCCTCGATCGTTCGCGGCGATCGACGCGCGGCGTCTCGTCCGGCGTCGCGATCGCCCGCGCGAGGGCTGCGCTGGCGTCGCGTCCGAATCGCTGCTGGATCCGCCGCATCCAGAAGCGTCCGAGTCGCGTCAGGACCGTCGCCGGTCGCGAGAAGGCGACGATCTCGAAGGTGACGACGTCGCTGCTTGGATCGCGCTCGACGACGAAGCGCTCCTCGCCGCGGGCGACATGGCCCTCGAGCGTTCCGTAGGCGTAGGCGACGCGTTCGCCCGCGCCCTCGTCCGGCTCGACGTAGACGACGCGGCAGGGATTCACGAACCAGAGGCCGAACACACGCGTCCGCGTCGCCACGATCTGGCCGGGGCGGACGGGCGCGTCGGCGCCGTGGAGCGCGAGCCAGGGGATCTCGAAATGGCGCCATGCGAAGAGCGCCGCACCGGCCCGCTCGAAGACGGCGCGGCCCCGGCCGACCGGGAAGCGATGGCGGTCGACGGTGTAGCGGGAGCCGAGTCGTTCGAGCGCGCGCGGATCGGCCGTCGCGCCGACCTCGACATAGCTCGCGGGGACGCGTTCATCGGCGAGGCGCGCCGCGATCGCGGCGTCCGACGGACGGGCGGGTCCGATCATGCGGTCGCCTCGGCGGCTGCGCTCCGCTCCTCGGGCATCCAGATCCGACCCTCGATCCGATCGACGGCATCGCCGGACGGAAGGTCGAGCAGGGCTGCTCCACAGGTCGACATCGCGAGGGCCGCGAGGCCGGCGTCGAAGGCGTCCTCGGAGGCGATCATCGTCCGCTCGAGCGCGGCCGGAATGCGCGGTCGCAGCGAGGCGAGGTGGGCCGCGCGCGACGCGGGTCTGCGCTTGACGACGGGGCCGGTCAGGGCGCGCGGGTAGAGCTCGATCACCGTCTCCCGCCCGGCGGACTCGAAGGGCCAGACGGCGAATCCCTCGGCCCGCAGTCGCGAGAGGTGGGGCATGCCTCGGATCGATCCGGTCCCGACCGCGCCGGCGCCGCCGATCTGGAACGTCGATTTGGGGCGGGGCGACGGCCCGATGCGCTTGAGACGGGCAGCGACCTCCGACTCCGTCCGCCGGAGCGGCGTCTCGAGGTCGGGCCGCTTGCGGCCGGGACGACCCCAGAAGGGCCAGGGGCAATCCTGCAACCAGCGCTCGCCCTCCGCGTCGACGTGGCGCCAGAGCGCGGCGGCGTCATCGAGTCCGAGCCGACGGACGTACCACGCGGGCAGGGAGAACGAGAAGTCGAGGCCGACGACGATCCGCGGCGCCGATCGACGACGCGCCACGATCGCGGCGTGGACGCGCGCCCGGTCACGGAAGCACTCGATGCGTTCGAGTCGACCGTCCCGCGCCTCGGCGAGCGCCAGGCGCGCGGTCGCGCCCCGCGCGCCCGACCAGTCGACCGCGATGCAGACGAGGTCGACGCCCTCGGACCGCTCCACGTCGCGCGCCGGCGGTCGGTCGTGCATCCGCCGCTTCACGCCTCGCCGCGCGGCGCGAGCCGCATGACCGGAATCGTGCGGTTCGCGGCCCTCTTCTGATAGGCCGCGAAGTTCGCGAAGGTCTCGGCCATGCGCGAGAAGAGCGCGTCGCGATCCGCGCCCTCGGCTTCGAGCGCGCGGCGCGCCTCGATGCCGCCCGACCACTGCACGACGACGCGCGGATCGGCCTTCATGTTGTGGTACCAGGCGGGATGCCGAGGCGAGCCGCCCTTGGACGCCACCACGATCATGTCCTCGCCGTCCCAGAGGAAGGCGAGGGAGGTCTTGCGCGGCCGGCCCGTTCGCGCGCCCGTCGTCGTCACCAGCACGGTCTGGCCGGGCGGTCCCATGGAGAAGCGCCCCTTCGAGAGCGGGATCAGCACGCTGTCGATGCGCCGGCAGACGACGGCGTAGAAGATGCCCCCGAGCTTCGAGGAGCTCGCCGCGACCCCGACGCGACCCAGCCATTCGCGCATGTCCGCCATGCCTCCGTCCCGCGCTTCTCATTGCCCTGCGCTTCTCCGCGCCTCGTGCTTCGCTCGGCCTCGCGCTGCTCTCTGCCCCGCGCTTCTGTCGGCCTCGCGGGGGGGCGCGGCTCCGCGCACCCCGTCTTCAGTCGGTCGGCGCCTCCGCGTCGCGTCGCTCCACGAGAAAGCTCGACTGAAGGACCATGACCGCCTGCTCCGCCGCGTTGACCAGCGTCGCACGGCTCTTGACGATCCCGTACCGCGGTCGCGAGCGCGAGACGCGCTTGTCGAGACAGGTCTCGTACATGGTCAGCTCGTCGCCGGGTCGCACGGGCACCGGAAAGTTCAGCTTCATGCCGAGCATGGCCGCCGTCTTCGACTTGAGCGCACCGGCCCGCGAGAAGATGAGCGACGAGATCGAATAGGTATGGCACGAGGACGCGGTCAGCTCGCCGAAGACCGAGTCGCGCGCGGCGGTCTCGTCGAGGTGGAAGGGCTGGGGATCCCATTGGGCGGCGAAGGTCAGGATCTCCTGCTTCGAGACCCGGTGCCGACCGATCTCGAGCGTCCGGCCGACCTCGATGTCCTCGAAATAGCGCATGGTCGGTGGGTAGCGCGGCGGTCGGTCCCGCGCCCCTCCCGCCCAGGGTTCAGGGGGAGAGGGACCGAATCGACCGTGCGAGGTTCGTGCGCGCGCGCCGTTCGAGGCGGTCGGCGAACCAGTCCGTCCCGAAGAGACGCGGTCGCGCGAGGAAGCCCGAGAGGATGCGCCGGCGCGCCTCGCGAAACGCGTCCTCGGGGACCCAGGCGTACTCCTGGCGGACCTGGCGCTCGTATTCGTCGAAGCGCTCTTCCGACGCGCCGAGGATCGAGAGGTCGACGTCGACCAGCAGTCGGGCGTCGGGAGACGCGGCAGGACCGTCGTGTTTCGTCGCCAGGACGAGTCCTTCGACCCGGGTCGCGAGCGCCGTCGGCGCGCCGACGGCGCGCAGCGCCCGACTCGCCCAACGCGCGCTGCGTTCCTCGCTGTCGCTCGTCCGCGTGTCGTAGACGGCGTCGTGGAACCAGAGCGCGATCTCGATCTCCGCCGGCCGTTCGGCGACAGGCGCGGCGGCGTCGAGCGCGACGAAGCATTCCTCGAGGTGGCGGAGCGTATGGTAGGCCCGATGGGGCGCTCGATAGCGGGTGACGAGCTCCTCCAGCAGTACCGCGGGCGGCTCGAGTCCGAGCCGGGTCCAGAGCGCGGGCCATCGGCTGCTCGCCGGCATGTGGAGTCTCCCCGCTCTGAGTTTCTCGCGTCGCGCGCGCATCCGCACGACCCTGCGTGAGGCACGGCGCGCTTCCCGACCCGCCCCGCGCCGGCCCTTCGACGAGGCGTCGCCGCCATTGCGGCGGCCACCTGGAACCGGAATGCTCGGGCGCTCGAGCCTGGCGATCGGCTCGACGGATCGCCTCGCTCCCGCCCACGATCGGAGCTCCCATGTCCCCCGAGTCCGCGCCCCCGCTCTGGAAGACCCGCCCCGGTGCGCCCTATCCCGCGACGTTCGGGACGCAGCCCGTCAACGACTTCATCCATCTCTCGGAAGGACTCTCGAACAGCTTCCTGATCACGACCGCCGACGGCTGCATCGTCGTCAACACGGGCATGTTCTTCGAGGCGCCGTACCACAAGCAGAACTACGAGCGAATCGACCCGCGACCGCCGCGCTACATCGTCCTGACCCAGGGCCACGTCGACCACGTCGGCGGTGTCGATCATCTGCGCGGCCCCGGGACCCAGGTGATCGCCCAGGCCGGCAACGCCGAGCATCAGGCCTACGATCGCCGGCTCGCGCCCTTCCGGGCCGCGCGGTCTGGCTTCGCCTTCAAGAAGAGCAACGCCGGCGCCGTCAAGCAGGCGCTCTCCGACCACGGCACGCTGCCCGCCCAGGCCGTCCCGACGCCCGACATCGCCTTCGAGGGCCGCTTCACGTTCCGGCTCGGCGCGCTGCACGTCGAGCTGATCGGGGTGCGCGGTGCCGAGACCAACGACTCGCTCGTGATCTGGCTGCCCGACCACCGCATCGCCTTCGTCGGCAACCTCTTCGGCTGCCTCTTCGGCCACTTTCCCAACCTCGTCACCGTCCGCGGCGATCGCTACCGCGACGCCCTGACCTGCGCGGCCGCCTTCGAGCTCGTGCGCGACCTGCGGCCGACGCTGCTGCTGCCGGGCCACCACGGCCCGATCGAAGGCGAGGCGCTGATCCGCAGCGAGGTCGAGCGGCTGCGCGACGCGACGCTCTGGGTCCACGACGAGACGGTGAAGGGCATGAACGCGGGCAAGGACCTCCATGCCCTCCTCGCCGAGGTGCGGCTCCCGCCGCAGCTCGAGGTCGGGGAGGGCTACGGCATGGTGCGTTGGAGCGTGCAGGCGATCTGGGAGCATTATGCCGGCTGGTTCCATCACGAGTCGACGACCGAGCTCTACCCCGTCCCGCGCCGAGCCATCCATGGCGATCTGATCGAGCTCGCCGGCGGCGCCGCCGCGCTCGTCGAACGCGCGCGGGCGAAGCTCGCCGCGGGTCGCCCGGAGGAGGCGCTCCACCTGCTCGACGTCGTGTTGACCGAGCCGGCGCCGCCCGTCGCGGCCCTGGAAGTCGCCATCGCGGTCCACCGCGCCCTGGCGGCAGGGAGCGCGAACTTCTGGCTCTCCGCCTGGCTGGCGGAGCAGATCGATCGGCTGGAAGCCCGCCTCAAGGGCACCGGATCCGCCTAGCGTCACGCCGAAGCGCGCGAACGGGGCGAGTGGATCCAGGGCGTTGAAGACGGCGGACGAGACCAGACGAGTGCAGAGGGAGGAGACGGCGATGGCGAAGGTCGATTTCGATTTCGGGGGGGCGAAGGTCCTGGTCACGGGCGGATCGAACGGCATCGGTCTCGGGATCGCCCGCGCCTTCCGGGCGGCGAACGCGGAGGTTTCGATCACCGGTCGCAAGGCGAAGGCCTCCGACTACCCCGAAGATCTCTCGGGCTTCGACTATCACCAGGCCGAGATGACCCGCGACGCCGATCTCGACCGGCTCGCGGGCTCCTTCGAGCGGCTCGACGTGCTCGTCAACAATGCCGGCGCCTCGTTGATGGCCGAGGACGAATGGAAGCCCGAGGTCTTCGAGCGCGCGCTGCGGCTCCATCTCTTCGCTTCGTTCCGCCTCGCCGTGGCCTTCAAGGAGCGCGTCGCGAAGAGCCGCATCGAGGGCGGGGGAAGCATCCTCAACATGGCGAGCATGTCCGCCTACCGGGCGGTCACCGTCGTGCCGGGCTACGGCGCGGCGAAGGCCGCGGTCGTGCAGATGACGATGAACATGGGCGCCGCGTGGGCGCTCGACAACGTACGCGTCAACGCGGTGGCGCCCGGCCTGATCCGCAGCGAGATGACGAAGGGCATGGTCGGCACGCCCTTCGAGGATCCGGAGATCGAGCGCACGCCGATGAAGCGCTGGGGCCTCCCGGACGACGTCGCGCCCGTCTATCTCTTCCTCGCGAGCCCGGCGGCCAAGTTCATCACCGGCCAGACGATCCGCGTCGACGGCGGTCAGTCGGTCGCCTGAGCGTCGCGGCGTCGCGCCGCGTGAAAATCGGGTCGGTCGCGTCGCGACTACCGCTCTTCGGCGGACCAGCGCAGCCGCCAGGCCCGCAGGGCGCTGACGAGGCGACGGGCATTGGCGATGCGCTCGTCGGGGTCCTTCGCGATGCAGCGCATGCAGATGTCCTCGAGCGCCTTCGGGATCCGGCGGTCCGGCGCGACCTCGGAGGGCCGCGGCGGGACGACGTTCTTGACTTGATGGAGCAGGTCCTGGACGTCATCGCCCTCGAGCATCGAGCGGCCGGCGAGGATCTCCCAGAGCATGACGCCCATGCTGTAGATGTCGGAGCGCTGGTCGAGCTTCGGCGAGAGCTCGATCTGCTCGGGCGACATGTAGTGGAGCGTGCCCTGGAGGCGGCCCTGGGCGGTCAGCGATTTGTCCTTGGCGAAGAGCAGCGGCAGGTCGGGCACGGGCTCCGGCGTCTCGTTCCAGACCTTCGCGAGGCCCCAATCGAGCAGCATGACCTCGCCGAAGGGGCCGGTCAGGATGTTGGGCGGCTTGACGTCGCGATGGACCACGCCGTGGGCATGGGCGTAGTCGAGGCAGTTCCCGATCTGGATCAGGATGGTGACCATGCGATGGAAGCCGTAGCCGTCGACGGGCTGGCGACCCTCTTCCATCTCCATGTCGAGGATCTCGCGGAGCGTGTAGCCCTCGACGAGCTTCATCGTGAAGAAGTAGTGGCCCCGATTGTCGCGCGAGAGGTCATAGACGGGGATCGTCGCGGGATGCTGGAGCATCGCCGTCACTCGGGCCTCGCGCAGGAAGCGCTTGCGTTCGAACGGGTCGTCGGCGATCTCGGGGCGCAGGCTCTTGTGGGCCACGGTTCGCGAGAGATGGTAGTCGCGGCAGGACTGGATGATGCACTTGCCGCCCGTCGCCACGAGCTGGAAGTTCGTGTAGCGCAGGCCGGCGTTGACGACGTGCTCGGGCAGCTCGACGTCCGTGTCCTCGAGGTACACGACGGGATACTTGTCCTGCGGATGGGGAAAGAAGGGCTCGTTGGCCATCGACTCCTCGACTCCTCGGTCCGATCGCGCCGGCGGCCCGCGCGGAAGGCGCGCATCGCGGTGCTCGCTCGCGCCCGCTGGCGGAGCCGCCGCCGGCGTCAGCGCGCAGCCTCGACACGGTCCGTCGCGCGGAGGCGCGAGCGCCCGGTGGGCTCGCGTCGGCAGCGCCCGGCCGGCGGGGACGACGACGGCGCGCCGGGGCAGTCTCCGTCCCGCCGGTGCGCGCCGTCGGGCGTGCACGCGGTCCTCGAATCCGACGGATCCTAACCCAGATCGCCGGGGGGCCGATCGCGTGTCGCCCACGTCCCGATGGCGTTAATCTTCGCCCTCGTCCGATTCACGTCCGTCCGTTCGATCGCGCCCGGAGGCGGGGTCCGATCGCGCTGGCGTCGCCCGAGGTCCCCAGCGCTTGACCCCGATCCGTCCTGCCCCGCTCCGCTGCGGTCTCGAGGCCGGCCTGGTGCTCGCGACCGTCCTGCTCGTCGCGAGCGCGCTGCTGCCGGGCGAGTCCCGGGCGCAGTCGGAGCCCGCCGCCCGCGCGCTCGGCCTCTCGCTCGCTCGGGACGGGCGCTGCGAGGCGGCGCTCGAGGTCCTCGAGCCGCTGCGCGCGCGGCCCGCGAGGGACGCGGAGCTCGAGCGCCGGGTCGGGGAATGCGCGATCCGGCTCGAGCGCTTCGCGCTCGCCATCGAGGCGCTCGAGGGCGCCGATGCGCTCGCGCCCGGGAGCGAGGGCCTCGCGCTGCGCCTCGGCCAGGCCTACTACCATGCCGGTCGGATCGACGACGCCGAGCGCGCGCTCGCGCGGGCGAGCGTACAGGGCGATCCCAGCCCGGAGCTGCTCTTCTACTCGGGCCTCGTCGCGCTCGACCGCGGCGACCTCGATCGCGCGATCGAACGGCTCGATGCGGCGGTCGCCACGGCGGACGCGTCGATCGAGCCCGCGGCCTCGTTCCAGCTCGCGCGGGCGCAGGCGCGCGCCCGCGACCTCGATGCGGCGCGCCGGAGCTACGGCCGGGTCGTCGAGGGGTGGAGCGGCACGGCCTGGGCGGATCAGGCGGCGCGCGCGATCACGGTCCTCGACCAGGACGAGACGATCCCGGTCTGGGCCTCGGCGGAGCTCGGCTTCGAGGCCGACGACAACGCGCTGATCCGCGGCCGAGGCGTCGGACGGCCTCAGGAGCTCTCGGGCCAGAGCGACGTGCGCGGGTACTGGTTCGTCGACACCGGCGTCCTGTGGCTGCGTCGCGGGGCCTGGAGCGCGGGGGCCAGCGTCCGCTACGGGGGCGCGGAGAATCGCCGCATCGAGCGCTTCGATACCCACGCGCCGGGCGCCACGCTCTGGCTCGACCGGGGGCTCGCCTGGAACGAGGCGATGCTGCGGCTGCAGTACGACGTCGACGCCGCCTGGATCGGGGCCGACACACTCGGCGACGATCCCTTCGTCGTCAGTCATCTCTGGTCCGCCTCCCTGGTGAAGGGATGGTCGAACGGGGGGCTCACGACCCTCACGCCGTCGATCGGTCTCGACGACTACGGCTACCGGCGCGCCGCCCTCGACGTGCCGGACGTCAGCGTCGGCGGTTGCCTCGCCTGCAGCCCCGACGGCGTCGACGAGGTCGGCGCGACGGACCGCGACGGCTTCGGTCCGATCGTGTCGCTCGTCCATCGGCTGCCGCTTCCGGAGCCGGGGGTCGCGGGTCTCTCCCTGCCCTGGATCGAGGCCGGCTATCGCTATCAGAACTACGTCTCGCAGGGGCGCGAGTACGATCATCAGCGCCATCAGGTCGAGCTCGCTGCCGGCATCCGGCTGCCCTTCGACGTCGATCTGTCGGTCCGAGGACGTTATGCGTACGTACCCTATGCGAATCGCTCGGTCTTCCCCGATCCGAAGGACTTCGAGCGCGCCCGCCAGGCGGCAGAGGCCGCGTCGGGGACGCCGACCGCGTACTTCCTCGACAACTCCGCCCGCCGCGAGCAGGAGACCGGGGTACGCGTCGTTCTGCAGCGCGCATTCGGCGAGCACGTCCTGGTCGCAGCGCGTTGGAGTCGCACGCGAAATCGCTCGACCGCGGACGTCTTCGACTACGCCCGGGATCTCGTCGGCGTCTCGGTCCGCGTCGGCTGGGGCAACTAGCGGTTGCGCCCCGGGCGGCGGGATCGGGCAGCGCGATCCCGGACCGAGCTGGTAGGATGGGGCCATGGCACGGACGTTCATCCCGATTCGACCCTGGGGCGTGACCGGCGCGGCAGCGCTCGTGACGGCGCTCTTCGCGGCAGGGGCGGCGGCGGAGGACGCGGTCGCGGCGGAGGGACGGCCGGCGCTGGCGGCGCCCGGGCGGTGTGCCGAGCCGCGCAAGGCGGTCGACGTGCGAACGGGCGATGGCTTCTCCGTCGTCGGACCGGTCGCGGCGCTCTTCGATCCGGTCGACGTGGCGGCGGGACCGGCCGAGGGCGACACGGGGCTGGCGCTGCGCCCGGTGGCGCGGCCGCTGGTCCGGCCCGGGGCATGCGACCAGCCGGGATCGGGCTGTCGTGCGGCGCTGCCGACGTCGCGCGTGGTCGAGCCGCCGCCGATCGATCCCGGGGATCCGCCCCCGCCGGGCTTCGGGGGCGGGGCAAGTCGCAGCCGCTGACGGCCTTCGCATGGACGCGGAGGGCCCGTCGGCTGCAGAGGAAGGGCGGGCCGCGGGCACGCCCTGCGAGATCGGAGCGAGCATCGCGCGATGAGCGGCACCCCCTCGAGCGGCGAATCCGAAGAGGCCGTCTGGCTGGGGGCCGTGGCCCGCAATCGGGACGCAGAAGCGTTCCGGGCGCTCTTCGATCGTTACTTCGGGCGGGTCTACGTCTTTATCGAGCGGAGGGTCGGGGATGGCGAGCTCGCGCGGGAGCTCGCGAGCGACGTCTTCTTCGAGGTCTGGGAGCACGCGGCGCGCTATCGGGGCGAAGCGAAGGTGTCGACCTGGATCTTCGGGATCGCGCGATTCAAGAGCCTCGAGGCGGCGCGGGGGCAACGGCGGTACAAGCGTTCGCGGGTCGTGTCCGGCGGTGAGGCCCTGCTCTCGCGTGTCCCGGAATCCGGTTCCGCGACCACTCAGATGGGGGCGAGGGACGATCTGCGGCGCGTGGCCGAGGCGATGAGCCGACTGCCACGCGATCAGCGGGAGGCGCTCGAGCTGGTCGTGATCGAGGGCCTCGAGCCGGAGGAGATCGCGAGCCGCCAGCGGATCTCGCGGGATACGGTCAAGACCCGGGTCTCCCGCGCCCGCCGATCGCTTCGGCGGATGCTCGGCGGAAGTGCGACTTTCTCCTAGCCACGGCCAGTCGCCACGGCCAGGCGGAGGCGAAGACGGGAGTTCAGGCGCGAGCGCATCCAGGGACGGCGAGCGCTCGACCACGACGACGGCAACGACGGCAACGAGCGTCCAACCGAGGGATCCGCGCATGGCGCACGATTCGAACAAGCAGGCTCCGCGCGCGCAGTGTCCGGAAGAGGTCCTCGCCTGGATTCCCTGGTACGGAGACGGACTGCTGACGGCGCGCGAGCGGGGCGCGGTCGAGGCCCACGCCGCCGACTGCGCCGATTGCCGAGCGGAGCTCGACATCGTGAGCGGCGTAGCCTGGGCCTGCGCGGGAATCGAGCTGCCCGACGCGGAACGGGTCTTCGACGAGATCCGGGCGCGCATCGCGCGCGAGGGAGCGACACGCGACGGGGCGACGGTGATCCCGATCTCCCGGGGCCGGGTGCTCTCCGAGGACGACATGGCGCGGCTCGAGCGTTGGGTCCTGGATCCGAGCTCGGAGCAGGATCTCGCTGACGAGCCCGGGGGCGAAGCCGCGGCGGGCGCGGCGGTGCCGGCGCCTGCGCGGCGGACCATCGAACGGCGGTCGCGCGGTGTCCGGGCGATCTGGGCCGCGGCGGCGGCCGTGACGTTGCTCGCGCTCGGGGGTCTGGGCGGGGCCTCCCTCATGTCTCTGAGCCAGGACGACGCGGACCTCGACGCCGCCGCGTACGCGCTCGCGAGTGCCGGGCCCGCGCGGGCCGACGCGGGAAGCGCGCCGATGATCGACGTCGTGTTCAGCGATACCGCCTCGGCGCGGCAGATCTGGAGCACGCTGCGCGGGCTCGGCGTCGAGATCGTCTCGGGGCCGACGAATCTCGGCGTCTACCGCCTGCGCCTGCGCCTGCGGCCGACGGACGAGACGGGCGGGGCCGCGGGCGCGACCCACGCATCGACGGTCGCCCGGCAGCTCGTCGAAGGGGAGGCGCCGATCGCGATCTTCGCGGAGCCGGTCCCGTGATCGCCGCCCTCAGGACGCGGGGCGCGCTCGTCGCGGTCGCGCTGCTCGCGTCGTCGTCGACCGTCGCAGAGGAGGCGCCGCCCTGCGGTCCCTTCGAGTCGGGGCCGACGCGGGTCGTCCAGCTCGCGGCGGATCGGACGCTGCGGGATCCCGGCGTCCAGGCGCCCGTCGCGGCCGGACCCGTCGCCGGGCCCGGCGCGATCGTGCCGTTGCCGGGGAGCGGCGGGACGAGCGGACGGGATGCCGACGAGCCGGGAGACGGGGGGGACGAGCAGGCGAGCGAGGCGTTGCTCGCGCTGCCGAAGAACGCGGCCGGCGCGATTCCGACCGACTTCGAGCTCGGGCGCGAGGCGAAGATCGCGCAGTCGTTCTTCTCGCCCGTCATCTGCGCCACCGTCGCCCGGGTGACGGGGCCGCCGGGCGCGCGCCTCGATCAGCTGGTCACGGTCGTGCCCGAGACGGGGCTCGTCGTGCCGAACGACGTCTATGCGAGCGCGGCCGCCGAGGTCACGCCCCTCGTCTTGCCGGCCGAGTCGTCGGCCGATCCCTACGTCCCGCTGCAGTACGGGCTCGCGATCTCCGGGGTGCGCGAGGCGCGTTCGCTCGGTGCGGGGGAGGACGTGCGCATCGCGCTGCTCGACGCCGCGCCCGAGCGGTCGCATCGCGATCTCGGCGCGGATCGCATCGAAGCCGTCGAGATGGAGACGAAGGGTCCGCCCTCGGTCCATGGCACGCTCATGGCCGGCGTGATCGCCGCGACCGAGGGCAATGGCTTTGGCATCGCGGGGCTCGCGCCGCGGGCGCACGTCGTTTCGATTCCGATCTGTCAGGCGAGCGGGGCGGCGGGTGGGCGCTGCACCATCTACCAGATGCTGCAGGGCTTCGATCGCGCCTACGACGCGGAGGCGGTGCTCGTCAACCTCTCGCTCACCGGCCCCCCGAACCCGCTGCTCGCCCGCGGCGTCGCGCGACTCGAGGAGCTCGGCCTCGTCGTGGTGGCCGCGGCGGGCAACGAGGGGCGGGAGGATCGCCGTTATCCCGCCGCCTATCCGAGCGTGATCGCGGTCGGCGCCGTCGATCGGGAGGGCCGACCCTTCGCCTCGACCAATCGCGGGTCCTGGGTCGAGCTCTACGCGCCCGGGGTCGAGGTCCTGTCGACCGTGCCCGGGAGTGCCTTCGCATTCGGCAATGGAACGAGTCTCGCCGCGGCCCATGTGACGGGGTCCCTCGCGGTCCTGACCGGCATCGTCGGCGACGCGCGGCACGCCCGCAGCGCGCTGTTCCAGGCGGTGAACGCGCGTGCCGCCACGGGGCTGCCGACCATGCCGGCGCTCTGTGACGTGCTCGCGCGGGCCGACCATCCCTGCAGCCGGCCGAAGACCGCCCACGCGCCGCAGCCGGGGACGGCGGAGCGCATCGCGGCTTCGGGCGGGGCCCCGGGCACGGCTTCGAGGACGGGCTCGGGTACGGCCCGACGTTAGGCTCCACCGGTCCGGCGGGTCGCCCGCGCGCCCGCGCCCGGCGCGAGTGCGGGATGGCGGTCGCGCAGCGCCCGCAGCCCGCGCAGCACGCGCATCTTGACGGCCGCCTCGCTCTGGCCGCAGCGCTCGCCGATCTCCTGATACGAGAGTCCTTCGAGCACGCGCAGGACGATGCAATCGCGCGTCCGCGCGTCGAGCTCCGCGAACGCCTCGGCCAGCGCGCCGCGCAACAGCGGATCGCCGGCGAGCTTCGCCGTCGTCGGCTGCAGCGGGTCGTCGGCGAGGGCGTCGCGGCGACGAATCCGGGCGTGGCGGCGGCGGAGCTCGATGCGACAGGCGTTCAGGGTGATGACCGAGAGCCAGTGGGCGAAGGGGCGGTCGGGGGTGAAGCGGTCGAGGAAGCGGTGGACGTTGGTGAAGACGTCCTGGACGACGTCCTCGGCCTCGTGGTCGTCGCCGAGGATCCGGGCGGCGCGCCGGCGCAGGCGTCCGGCATGGCGCGCCATCAGCTGGGCGAAGCAGCCGCCGGCGTCGGGCCCGCTCGCCTGGAGGCGGCGGACCAGCTCGGCATCGGGGTCGGCGGTTCGGCGGGCCGTGACTTCGTCCATCGGGCGATCTCCTCGGGGAGGTTCGCCCGGTTCGTTTCCCCGACTGCGTCCGGCGTGCCCGTTTTCTGCGGCAGCGGGGCGGTCGGGACGTGACCCTCAGTCCGCGGATTCGGGGGGCGGGTCCGCCTCGAGCGCCTGCAGGTGGCGCTCCGCGCGCTCCGAGCGCAGGCGATCGCCCGTCCGGGTCGCCCGCCGTCCGACCTGGCGCCAGGTCCGGATCGCCTCCTCGCGGCGTCCGCCGAGCTCGTAGGCGAGGGCGAGGTTGTTGAGCGTCGAGACGGCGTTCGGGCGCTCGCGGAGCGAGGCGTGATAGGCCGCGATCGCCTCGTCCCAGCGCTCGAGCTCCCGGTATTTGTTCCCGAGGTTGTACCAGGCCATGTGCATCCGGCCCGCCGAGGACTCGAGCGGGAGATGGACGAAGGCGGCGAAGAGGGCGAGCGCCAGGCCGACCGCGGCGAGCCGGGGGAAGGCACGTTCGCGCGCGAGCTCGCCCATTCGCACGAGCGCGAAGCCCGCGAAGGGCATGAAGGCCACCATGCCGGGAATCCGGTAGCGCGCCAGCACGAAGAAGATCAGGGACGAGGCGAGGTAGACCGCGATCACGCCGTAGAGCGGTGCGCACGCCCGCCAGCGGTCGAGCGAGAGCACGACGCCGAGCAGGCCGAGGGGAAGCAGCACGCCGAGGGGAACCAGGGGGAGCCGCAGGACCCACGAGCTCTCGCGCGAGATCTCGATCGACCGGATGTTCCACACCTCATAGGCGTTGAAGTGGAGCGCGAGCTTGCGCAGCTCGAGGCCGAGCCAGCGGAGGGGATCGGCGCGCACGGCCTCGAGCCCCCGTCCGAGCCAGAAGCGGGAGATCTCGGAGGGCTTCATCTGGCGGCCCGTCGCGCGCTCGGCGGCGGCCTCGAACTGGACCTGCATCTCGTCGGGGTTGTCCGCGCGCACCCGGAAGCCGAGGTCCGGCAGCTGCCAGGTCCCGTCCGCACCGGCGCGGTTGCCCATGTAGAAGTTGGGTCCGCCCATCGAGTTGAGCAGGACGAGGTCGTGGCCCGAGGTCACGTTGTGGAGCGTGAAGGGCAGGATCACGACGAAGGTGCCCGCGGCGAAGAGCGCCGCCCAGTGCACGCGTCGCGCGAGCGGCGCCGCGCCCGCCCGCGCGACGAGGATCCACGGCACGACCAGGAAGAGCAGCGGGAGCGCCGTCTGCTGGACCAGCACGGCGAGCCCGAGCAGCAGCCCCGAGCCGGCGAAGGCGGGCGCGCTCGGCTGCCGCAGCGCCCGCACGAGCGACCAGGCGCAGCCCAGCACGAGCGGCACCTTCAGGTTCACCGTCATGATCGTCGCTCCGTAGAAGACGAGCATCGCATAACAGGCGGCGATCAGGCCCGCGAGGAGCGCGGCGCGGCGGTCGAAGATCGCCCGCGTCAGGCCCCATACGAGCACGCAGGTTCCGGCGCCGATCACGGTCTGGACGATCTTCACGGCCGCGAGGCTCGGCCCCGCGAACGCGTAGACCGACGCCATGAAGAGCGGATAGCCGGGGCCCAGGTAGAGCACGCCGTCGACGAGCCCGCGGCCTTCGACGAAGCGCCGCGCCCAGGCGTCGTACTGCACGTCGTCGACGGTCGGCAGCAGCCAGTAGGGATCGTGGAGCGCGACCTCGCGCAGATGGAGCGCGCGCACGAGCAGGGCGAACGCGAAGATCGCGCTCGCGACGAGCGCGTCCTTCCGCCCGCCCGCTTCAGGCATCCGCGCGGTTCGGGTCCCGGACGTGGACCATCATGCGCGAGATCATCGAGAGCACGGCCTCGCCCTTCTGGTTCAGCACGGCGTGCTCCATCGTGATGATGCCGCGATCGGGTCGAGACGAGGAGAGGCGTCGATCCGTCACGACCATGCGCAGCGACAGGACGTCGCCGGGTCGAACGGGCTTGGCGAGGTCCATTTTCTCGACGCCGAGCCCCGCGACGAGCGCGGGGCGGTCGGGGAGCTGGTTGCCGAGGGCGGTCCGGATGCAGAAGGTCAGGCAGCCCGGGGCGACGAGCCCGCCGAAGTGGCTCTGCTCGGCGAAGGTCTTGTCGTTGTGGATCGGCTGCGCGTCGAAGCGGCGACCGAATTCGAGGATCTCCTCCTCGCTGACGGGGTAGCGGCCGCCCTCGAGCCGGAGGCCGACCGTGTAGTCCTCGTAATAGAGCTTGCGGGGCTCGCTCGCGCGCGCGTCCGCCCCCGGATCGATCGTCATCGTGCCGCTCCTTCTCGGCGGCGGATCATCGCCGAATCCGGGCGGATCCGCCGCGGGCGCGGGGCGGGCGGGGCGTGCTTCGATTCCGGCGATCCGATCTCCCGGTGTCCCGGCGCGGGGCCGGATCAGGCCGACTCGCCGCCGACGCGGCGCAGGGGGGGCGCCTCGCGCGGCGGGAGCGCTTCGTCCGGATCGAGCGGATCGATCAGCGAGAGCGTCGGGAGGTCGTCGTCCTCCTCGCGCTCGCGCGTCACGACGAAGCTCTTCAGCCAGAGGAAGAAGTGGCGCGCGGAGAGGGTCAGCCGGAGCTGCAGGAGGCGGACCTTGCGCAGATCGCGGCCCTGGAGCCGGGGCGCCAGGTTCGCGAGCAGCTCGAGCGCGAGATCCGAGAGGCCCTGCTCGGCATAGAGCCTCGCGAGATCGAGCAGGACGAAGCCGGCCCACGGCTCGATCTCCCGCGCGCGCGTCAGCAGCGCGATGGCCTGGGCGCGATGCGGCACGTGGGTGAAGTGGGTGCGGCCATCGAGCAGGGTCTCGAAGGCCTCGTCGTGGCGCTTCAGCTTGACCAGCAGGTCCGCGCAGAGGCGCCAGGCCTCGAACTCGCCGGGCACGAATCGACAGGCTTCGCGGTAGACCGCCAGGCACTCGAAGTACTGCTTGTCGCGTGCGTGCTCGAGCGCGACGCGCCGGTAGAGCTGCCAGGACTCGAAGAACTCGCCGGCGAGCGCGAGCATCGGCGCGAGGCGGAGCGCGGCTTCGCGATGGTTCGGGTTCTCGACCAGGAGGGTGCGATAGAGGCGGATCGCCTCACGATGCTTGCCCTGGTTCCGGGCGCGGTTCGCGTCGTTCCAGAGCTGGTGTTCGCGGTCGCGGCTGCCGTCGTTCAACAAGGTCACGACTCACATCTCCCGGAGCATGCGGAGCTCTTGTCGGATCGGTGGTCCCGGAGCGTGAAGGCGTGACTGGAATCACGTGTGCAACGTCGATGCGGGAGCGGCAGGGAGGGGCCGATCGTCTCGGGACGCGAACGAGATGCTCGATCGTCGAGCGCTCGGTACACGGCCTGCGGCGTCGAGCGGACCGGCTTCGGCGATCGGCATTCGGGCGGAATCGCGCTGCCCGCGCACCGGCAGGCTTCGTGCGGTCCGGTCGGACGGCGACGCCGGTCGAGCGCGACGCCCGCTGCGGGTCGGGCCCCTTCGCGGGCGAGCGCCAGACGCGCCCGAGTACTCCGTCGCGGCGCCGTTCGAATCCGGTTAGGATCGCCGGTCATGCGCGAGCCCCTGCGGTACAGCCCCTTCCTGTCCGAGGTCATGCAGGATCCCTTCCCCTTCTACCGCCGCCTGCGCGACGAGGCCCCGGCCTATCATCTCGCGGAGTACGACGCCTGGGCGATCTCGCGTTTCGAGGATTGCTGGCGCGCGACCGAGGACGCCGAGACCTTCGTGAACGTCCACGGAACGACCGCCGCCCAGGCCGTTTCGAAGGTCGAGTCGCCCGTGCCCAGCATCAACCAGCTCGACGGCGAGGCCCACAAGCGCCTGCGCAAGGCGATCCGCGGGATCTTCAGCCCCTCGAGCGCGCGCGAGCTCGAGGCACTCGTTCGGCGCGAGGCCCGTCGCCGGATCGCAGCGGGTCGGGAACGGGGCGAGCTCGACGCCGTCGGCGGCCTCGCCGATCCGATCGCCGCGGTCGTCGCCTGTCGCCTGCTCTCGCTGCCCGACGAAGCGGGTCCGCTGCTCGTCGAGTGGGTCCATCGCTATGCGGACAACGCGCCGGGCGACGAGGGCCGATCCGCCGATGCGCTCGCCGCGGCGCAGGAGATGAACGCCTATCTCGCCGAGCACGTCGCCGCGCGTCGCCGCGGCCGGGGCGAGCCCGGCGTCGTCGACGTCTTCCTCGCCCATGAGATCGACGGGCGGAAGCTCGTCGACCTCGAGATCGCCTCCCACATGCAGACGCTCGTGATCGGCGGAACGGACACGACGCCGAAGGTGATCTCCTCGGCGCTGCTGCGGCTGCATCGCGATCCCGTCCAGCGCGCCGACCTCGCCGCCGATCCCGAGGCGATTCCCGGCGCCTTCCTCGAGGCGCTCCGCATCGACATGCCGACCCAGTTCATGGCGCGCACGGTCGCGAAGGAGACGACGCTCCACGGCGAGCGCTTCCGCCCCGGACAGGGCGTCCTGCTGCTCTTCGCCTCGGCCAACCGCGACGAGCGCGAGTTCCCCGATCCCGATCGCTTCGACGTGCGCCGCCCGATCCGCCGCCATCTCGGCTTCGGCCATGCCGCCCACGTCTGCATCGGATCCCACGTCGCGAAGTTCGAGGGCCGCATCGTGCTCGAGGAGATGCTCGCCGCGGCTCCCGACTACCGGATCGACGAGCGCCGGATCACGTGGCGCAGCGCGGATCAGCTGCGGGGGATGACCTCGCTGCCGCTCGTCTTCGCGGACGCCTGACGCTTCCGGCGCGGATCGACGCACCCCGATCGTCCCGCCGCACGCGAGCGGGCCGGAGCGGACCATGACGAAGACGAAGTTCGACGAGATCGAGCCGACGGGCGAAGAGAGGCTGATCGCGCGCTACTTCCAGCCGATCGCGACCCACCCCGGCGCGATGGCGCTCTCCGACGATGCGGCGTATCTCACGCCGCCGCCGGGCTGCGACATCGTGCTCAAGACCGACGCGATCGTCGGCGGGATCCACTTCCGGCCGAACGATCCGCCGGGCGACGTGGCCCGCAAGGCGCTGCGCGTGAACCTCTCCGATCTCGCCGCGAAGGGGGCAAGGCCGCTCGGGTTCCTGCTCTCGCTCGCCCTGCCGCGGGACGTCGAGTCGGGCTGGCTCGCCGGCTTCGCCGAAGGGCTGCGCGCCGACGCCGAGGCCTTCGGCTGCCCGCTCTTCGGCGGCGATACCGACGGAACGCCGGGGCCGGTCATGATCTCGGTCGCCATGATCGGAAGCCTCCCGACCGGCACGATGGTCCACCGCGCCGGCGCCTCGCCCGGCGATCGCATCTTCGTGAGCGGCACGATCGGCGATGCCGCGCTCGGCCTCGCGCTCGCGTCCGGTCGGGGCGAGCACTGGCCGATCGACGCCGCGGCGCGGGCGTTCCTGCGCTCGCGCCACCATCTGCCCCGCCCCCGCACCGCGCTGGCGGAGGCGATCCGCGCCCATGCGTCGGCCTCGATCGACGTGTCCGACGGTCTGATCGGCGACGTGGCCAAGCTCTGCCGCGTCGCGCGGGTCGCGGCCCGGGTCGAGATCGAAGCGGTCCCGATCTCGGATGCGGCGCGAGCCGTTCTCGCCTCGGAGTCGGGCGTGCTCGAGTCGTTGCTCGTCGGCGGCGAGGATTTCGAGATCGTCTGCACGGTTCCCCCCGACCGGGGCGCGGCGTTCGAAGCGGCCGCGCGGACCGCGGGCGTGCCCGTGCGCGAGATCGGTCGCATCGAGGCGGGCTCTGGAGTGCGGTTCGTGAAGCGGGATGGCGAGGCGCTCGCCGTGCGTGAAGCTTCGTTCAGCCACTTCTGACCGGGCGTCCCTGATCCGGCGCATCCGAGCGGTCTCTCGCGCGCGGATGGAGCCGTCCATGGTGCGGTCGGAAGCCCCGCGATCGGTTACTCCTCTGGCCATGTCCCGGTCTGCCGCGACGCTCCGCCCTTCGACTTCGGCGCGTCTCCATCCGCTCGCCCAATCGCTCCTCCGTCGACGCGCCCGTCCACTCCTCGCCGCGATCGCCGCCGCGCTCGTCGGCGCCGCGCCCGCTCCTGCGGATCCGGCCACGCCGACCGACGTCTACTCGCCGGGCGGCTGGTCGACGCTCCACCAGGGGCCTGACAACCGAAAATTCGTCGTCCGCGCCGCGATCGCGGACGTCGCCCGCGCCTGGACCGTGCTCGCCGGGGCCTCCGTCCTGACGGCGCCCGTGCTCGCGCCCGACGGTCGGACGCTCTACGTGACGACCGGCCGGGCCGAGGGCCATGCGAATCTCCACGCCTTCGATCGCGAGGGCCGACTCGTCTGGCAATCCGAGCCCTACCGGGACGCCGACCAGGGCGTCGATCCCTGCGCGATCCTCTCGAGCCCGATCGTCGATCGCGAGGGCGACGTCTACCTCGGCGACTGCAACCAGGTCTTCGCCTACCGACCCGACGGCTCGCTCAAGTGGGTCGTGCCGCTCCCCCCGCTCGAGGCCTCCGATTGGCATGCCTCCGAACGTCTCCCGATCAATGCGCTCACGACCGCCGTCTTCACGCCGACGGGCCGCCTCGTCGGCGTCACCAACATGGGCGACGTCGTGGTGCTCGACCGCGCCAGCGGCCGCGCACTCGCCCCGCCCACGCGCCTGCCGGGAAGGCTCCCGCCGCCGACGCCCATGCCGCTCGCCGATTCGATGTTCGCGAACGGGCTCGTCGATCCCGAGATCCGCGCGTGGGCCTGGCAGCTCCTGATGGGGGGGCGCATGCGCTCGGCCAACACGCCGGCCGTCGAGTGGGGAAGCGGACGGATCTTCGTCGCTGCGACCTCGACGCGCGAGGGCAAGGGCGCGCTCTACGCACTCGACCTCGTGGAGACGGATGCGGCGGCGGGTGCGGCGGCGGATGCGGGATCGGGCGGAACGAAGGGCGCGGCGGCGGCGGCGAGCGGAGCGGCGGGCGGGGGCGGTCCGGCGGTCGAAGTCCGCATCGCCTTCGCGACGGACATGGGACCCGGGAGCGGATCGAGTCCGGCGCTCTCGCCGGAGGGCGACCGGGTCTACGTCTCCGACGAGCAGGGGATGCTCTATTCGATCGACGCGCAGAGCGGCGCGATCCACTGGCAGGTCCAGACGAAGGCGGCCTCGGCGGCGGCGGCGGTGGCCGCGAACGGCGACGTGATCGCGTTGCAGGCGGACCGCAGGGCGCTCGTCGCCGTGACGCGCGACGGGCGAGTCCGTTGGGAGAGCGATCTCTCGGCGCTCACGCGGGCGGCGCTGCCGACGGGGCGTCTGCTCGGTGAGCCCGTCGCCATGGGCAACGGCAACCCGACGGTGGTCGGGGGCGAGGTCCTCGTTCCGGTCGCCTACGGGTACGAGACGCAGGTCGGAAGGCGGATTCCGTGGCCCGTTCGCTCCGTTCTCGTCGCCGTCGACGGAGAGACGGGGATCGGTACGCGCGAGGTCGTCGAGCTGGTCGACGACTCGACGGGGATCACGGTCGTGCTGCCCGACGGCACGATCCTCTCGAGCCTCGGCGCCGGAATCACGTCCTCGGTCTCGCCGCTCGCGGGCCTCGCGCGCTGGCTGCTGCCGGGGGACCTCGCGCCGCTGCGGCCGGTGGGTGGTCTGCAGGTCAGTCGGCCGAGCGGGCCCCGCTGACGGCGCGCGACGCCGAAGGACGCCGACCCCGATCGGCCGCCGGCCGAAGACGCGTCCCGCGCCGCGTGCGCCCGATGGCCGGAGTCCGATCCGGGGCGGTGATCGACGGCCTGCGCTCGCGATCGGTCGCCCGATTGTGTCAACATGGGCCGCGGCCGGACGCAGCCGGATCGGACGGGAACGCAGACCGACAGACGGGGCGGGGTGAGCGTGGCGAAGGCAAAGAAGACGAAGAAAGCGACGAAGAAAGCGACGAAGAAGAAGGCGACGAAGAAGCCGACGAAGAAGCCCGCGAAGAAGGCGGCGAAGAAGACCGCGAAGGCGAGGACGACGAAGCGGAAGGCGACGAAGACCGCGAAGAAGGCGCGAGCCGTCGCGAAGTCGAAGCCGAAGTCGAAGCCGGGATCGAAGGCGACGGCGAAGGCGAGATCCGCGGCGCGCGCGACGGCCGGCGCGGCGAAGAAGCGCGCGACGAACGCGACGAGGAAGAAGGCGAGCGCGAAGAAGTCGTCGGCGCGTCCGAGGCGCGCGGGCAGCCTGAAGTCGACACCGAAGCCGGCCGCGCGATCCGCCCCGAACCGGAACGTGCGAAGCGCCTCGATCCGCCGCGGTCCGTATCCCGACGTCGCGATCGTCGGTGCCTACAACACCGTCCAGGCGAAGAAGATCGCGATGACGGAGAACGAGCTCATCCTCGACGCGGTGCGCGGCGCGCTCGCCAACGCGGGAATCGCGCCGGGCGAGGTCGATGGCATCAACGTCTCGACCTGGGTCACGGGGCTCAACCCGCGCAGCGTCGTCCAGTGGTTCGGCGGGCGGCCGTCCTGGACGGGCACTTCGCATCCGGGGATCGAGTGCGTGCTCGAGGCGGCGGCGGCGATCCAGACGGGGCAGTGCGAGACGGTGGTCATCGGCTCGGCCCAATGCGGCGAATACACCGACCACGCGGCGACGGTCTCCTGGACGCGACCCGAGAACGAGTTCGTCGAGTGCTGGGGGCTCTACACGGCCGCCGAGTTCGCGCTCATGGCCCAGCGCCACATGCACCTCTACGGCACGAAGCGCGAGGCTCTCTCGGAGGTCGCGTCGGCGATCCGCAGCAACGGGGCCGTCCATCCGCAGGCCGTGATGTACGGCCGGACCTGCACGCCCGCCGACGTCGAGGCTTCGCGCATGGTCGCGGACCCCTACCGCCTGCTCGACTGCTGCATCACGTCGGAGGGCGGCGCGGCGATGGTGTTGACGACGGTCGAGCGGGCGAAGGACCTCGACGTGACGCCGATCTACATCCTGGGCGGCTCCCTCGATCGCCAGGGCATGTCGTACGTGACGGCACCGGTCTGGGATCGCTATGGACTGGTCGGTCGGCGCGGCGCGAAGCGCACGTTCGAGCAATGCGGTCTGGGACCCGCGGACGTCGACTTCGCCGAGCTCTACGACCCCTTCTCCTTCGAGATCATCCGCCAGCTCGAGGCCTTCGGCTTCTGTGGCGAGGGCGAAGGCGGCGACTTCGTGATGGGCGGCCGCATCCGGATCGACGGCGATCTGCCGATCGCGACCAACGGAGGCACGCTCTCGTTCAGTCATGCGGGCGTCGCGCAGCTGCTGCAGAAGCCGCTCAACGCGGTCTTGCAGCTGCGGGGCGAGCTGCCGCCGCAGCTGACGGTGCCCGATGCGAAGGTGGCGCTCGCGACGAACGGCGGGTCGGGCGCGCTCTTCTGTGACGTCATGGCCCTCGGAAAGGAGCCCGTATGAGCACGACCCTGAAGCGACCGCGGGCCGGCATCCCGCTCCCGCGCCCGACTTCGCTCTCGAAGCCGCATTGGAGCGGCATGCGCGAGGGCAGGCTGCGCGTGCAGAAGTGTCGCGACTGCGGCGTCCACGTCTTCATTCCGCAGCCCTGCTGTACGAACTGCATGGGCCCGAACCTCGACTGGGTCGAGTCGACCGGCCGCGGCACGCTCTACAGCTACACCGTCGTCCACCGCCCGCAGCAGCCGGCCTTCGAGGTGCCGTACGCCGTCGCGGTCGTGCTGCTCGAGGAGGGATGGCACATGCTGTCCAACCTCGTCGACGTCGAGCTCGAGAAGATCGAGATCGGGATGCCGCTCGAGGTCGACTACCACCGAATGACGGACGAGATCACGCTTCCGGTGTTCCGACCGCGGGCCTAGCGGGTCTGGCGAGCGCGACCGGGCAGGGGCGTCGGGGTCGGCTCGCCGACCAAGCCCGCCGACGGCGCATCGTGACGGCGCCGCCGACGAACATCAGCAGCGCGGTCAGCAGGACGAGGCTCCGGATCGAGCCGGTGGGCGCCTGCGGGGCCGCCGTCGCGCAGTCCGGTCCGGTGAAGCCGGGGAGGCAGCTGCAGGTGCCGCTGCCGGCGAGGCCGTCGTCGCAGGTCCCGTGGCCGCTGCAGGCGTTGCCGATGCCGCCGGGACAGCGCTGGGTACAGGTCGCTCCGTAGAGATCGGGCGCGCATCGCGCGCAGTCGGCTCCGACGAAGCCCGCGAAGCAGTTGCACTGTCCCGTCGCCGTGACGTTCCCGTTCCCGTTGCACGTCACGGCGCTGCTGTACTGACAGGTCGAGCCGTCGTAGCCCGAGTCGCACGTGCACTGTCCCGTATCGGAGACGGTCCCCCGACCGTTGCACGTGATGGCATCGCTGTACTGGCAGGCGGTCGACTGGAATGCGCAGCTGCCGTACGCGGCCGGGCAGACCTCGTCGGCGGGCAGATTGCACGTGCAGTTCGCATCGGCCGGGGGCGGCGACATCGCCGATCCCAGTATCAGGGCCGGCAGCAGGAAGAGCGAGGCGACGATCGTTCGAAGGCTCGGGACCGTCTTGATCCATGACGTCATCACTCCGCGTGATGCTCGAACGGCGTCGGAAAGACAAGCGAGAATTCGGTCGGGAGGACGGATCGCGTGTCGAGGGGGCAAGCCGCGTGCTAGGTCACGGCGGCTGCTCGGGCGAGTCCCTGTCGCCCGAGCGATCCGACCGGACGACCAATTCCATCAGCCGGGGGACCCGCTCGGGTCGGACGCCGCGTTCGAATCCTCCGCCCCGAACCCGTCCCGCTCATCCCTGGCCTTCCTGCCCCGATCGTCCCTGTCTCCATCGTCGCGCTGCTCGCGGCCACCGCCGGAATCGCTTCCGGTCGTGGGATTTCGCACGATTCGCGCCACGCGGCCTCGTCGGCCGAGGAGAACGAGGGCGAGGGAATTCGCTCGTCGGCTCCGCCGGGCGGAGCGATCGTGCGCATGGGCGGGGCATGGGGGCGAAGGCCGCGTCGGATCGACACGGCGACGGCCCGCGAGCGGAAGTCGAGCGGTCGTCGACGGAGTCAGTGCAGACGGATGCGGTCGATGCGCATGCGACTCATGGGAAGGGCAGGGAGACGGCCGAAGTCGAGGGACAGGTCCTGATCCGGAACCCGGTACCCGATCTCATGGACGAGGAAGTCGATCGCCCGCTTCATCAACGCCACGGCAATCGGCTCGCCCGGGCAACGATGTCCCGCCTCGACGGACCCGCCGCCCTGGGGCACGAAGTCGAACGAACCGACGGACCGTTCGAGGAATCGCTCGGGTCGGAACGCATCGGGCTCGCTCCAGAGGCGCGGGTCGTGATCGATTCCGTAGAGGTCGAGCAGGACGCGGCGACCCGCCGGAAGCCGGAAGCCCTTCCACTCGAGCGCCTCGCGAACGCGCGCCATGGCGGCCGGAAAGAAGGGATAGAGCCTCCGGACCTCGCGCACGAAGCAATCCGCGTCGAGGCTCGATCCGGACCGCAGTGCGTTCGCCCATCGGGGCTCGCGCGCGAGCGCATGGGCGATGAACACGACGTAGACCGATACCGCCACGGTCGGCCGCAGGACGTTCAGCAACTCGACGGCCGCGATCGATGCCGGGAGGAGCTCGCCCGCTACGTCGCGGTGGAGCGCGATGCGCAACGCAGCCGGAGCGTCGTCGATCCGTCCGGCGGCGTGACCGCGCGAGTCCGCCTCCTCGGCGCGCAGCGCGCGGATCCGCTCCCCGGCCCATCGTTCGCTTCGTCGACGCGCGCGGCGCGAACGCAGGTGGCGCGGGCCGAGCGATCCGGCGTCGTCGAAGAGCGAGACCAGGTCGCGCGTCAGCCGATCGGCCTCGGCGTCCCCGAGTGGAACGCCCGCCCAGCGCGTCACCGCTCGGGCGAGCGAACCCTGCATGGCCGCGTAGAGGTCGACGCTCTCCGGCTGCCGTTGCCATCTCCACGCCGCTCGGCGCCATTCGTCCATGCTCGCCTGGGCGAGCTCGTCGATGCGCTTGTGGGTCATCAGCGAGACGAAGAGCCGCTTGCGATGACGATGCGCCTCGCCGTCGAGTCCCTGCACGCCCTTCTCGCCGAAGAGCGTGCGCTGCAGCGCGGCGGGCGCCGCCTCCCGCCGCGACATGCGCGCCGCGTCGTAGAAGAGCCGCGCGCCCTCCGCGCCACTCAGGCAGAGCGTCGGCTGCAGGGCGAGGCGCGTCTCGAAGACGTCGCTCTCGAGGGTCCGGGCCCGGCGGGAGAGGTATCGGTAGGGATCGCACCAGAGCGCGTACGTCGCGTCGAAACGGGGATCGCGCGGGACATGGGCCATCGTCGTCGGTCCTCCTCGATCATCGATGCGGTCGACACGACGGTCGGCGGCGATCCGTTGCATCCGGCCGCAAGAGCACGAGCCCATCGGCTCTCCGACGCGAAGTCGCGAGGCCTCGGCGTCCGAGCAAGCGGAACCGGGTCCGATTCGACCCCGAGCCGCAGCATCCATCCGTCGTTCGAGCGACGGAGCCGGAATGCGAGCGGGAACGTCTAGGCCGAAGCGACCGGCAGGATCTCGCGCTCGAGAAAGCGCAGGAACGTCTCCTGGTCCGGACCGATCTGATGGAGCCAGAGATGGTCGTAACCCGCATCGGCATACTTCTGGATCGCCTCGAGATAGGTCTCGGGGTCGGGACCGACGACGACGTGGCCCAGATGCTCTTCCCGCACGAGCTCGCTCACGGCGTCGAACTGCTCGGTCGTCTTGATCTCCGTCATCAGATTGCCCGGCAGACCGGCGTTGGGCCAGCATTCGAGCGCGCGCTTGCGCGCGACATCCGCTTCGGCGTCGTAGCAGCAATGGATCTGGCCGAAGCGCGGGCCCGAGCCACCCTGGGCATGATAGGTCTCGATCAGACCCGGTGAAGGGGCGATTCCGACGAGGCCATCGCCGAGGTCGGCGGCGACCCGCGCCGAGGTCGGTCCCGTCGCGGCGACCAGCAGGTCGGGCGGGTACTCGGGGCGCGTGAAGAGACGCGCCTCCTCCACGTCGTAGTAGTCGCCGTGGTAGGCGACGGATCCGCCCGCCCAGAGCTGGCGGATGATTCCGATGGCCTCCCGCAGCATCTCGATCCGAAGCGCGGGCTCGGGCCAGGCGTCGCCGAGAACGTGCTCGTTCAGGAGCTCGCCCGAACCGACTCCGAGAAAGAAGCGATTCCCGCCGAAGGCCGCCGCGGTCGAGGCCGCTGCCTGCGCGACGATCGCCGGGTGGATTCGCACGGTGGGACACGTCACCCCCGTGCCCACGCGGAGCCGTTCGGTCGCTTGAGCGATGCCGCCGAGCACGGTCCAGACGAAGGGCGACTCGCCCTGACGTTCGGTCCAGGGATGGTAGTGGTCCGAGATCATCGCGAACTCGATTCCGATCTCCTCCGCGAGCCGGGCCTGCGCGACGAGCGCGCGCGGACCGAATTCTTCCGACGACAGCGTGTATCCGAGCACCGGCATGCGCATTCTCCCGTCTCCGTTTCGACTGCGGTCGACGGCAAAGAGAGCAAGGGGCGTGCCAAACAGCGGTCCCGTGTTCCAGGCGCATGGGCGGCTTCTACAAACGAGTCCGACGCAGCGGTCGATGGCCACGCGGGGACGCGCGCGGGCGAGTCTTCGGCGCGTCGATGCGCCGGCCGACGTGTCCCGACGTCGGGCTCGTGGCGGCCCGCCGCTCGGGCGATGGAGGGGCCGCGCCATCACGGCATTGCGGCACGCGTCTTGCGACGCCGGGGCGAAGAGCCACCCACGCAGCGACGAGGAGACCCGAATGCTCATCCCCCAGCTCGCGAGCTTCGAGGATGTCGCCGTGCTCTGCCTCCGGATCGTCCTGGCGGTCGTCTTCGTCACGAGCGGATGGTCGCACCTGACGCGACCAGCCGAGCGGGGGGAATCGATCGGCCTATCACAGGGGACGACCGCCCTTCTCGGCGCCGTCGAGGTCGTGGGTGGGGGCCTCGTCGCGCTGGGCATCCTGCCGCAGGTCGGCGGCTTGCTGTTGGCGGGCGTGATGCTGGGAGCGATCTACAAGAAGCTGCTCGTCTGGGGAACGGGATTCTGGGGCGAGCGCAACGACGGTTGGTACTACGACCTGCTCTATCTCGTGGGCCTGCTCGTCGTCGTCACGTCGGGCGGGGGCGCCTTGACATTCTCTTGAGCCGCGTCGAGTCGACCCGCTTCGCGCACGGCCCAGGCGCGGCGCCTACGGACCTGCTCCGCGCCCCGCGGCGACGACGCGCCTACGGATCTCCATCCTGGTTCGCGCCGGTCCATGCGCGCCGGGCGGCCGCGGCGTTTCGCATCTGCGGCTCGATCGCCTGGACGAAGGCATTGCGAAGCAACGCCACGAGGGCCTGCCAGACGCCGACGTGCGGGTCCTCGAACTCGCCCGACACGGGAATCCGCGTCGCCTGCTGATCTTCCGGCTGGTTCTCGAAGACCTCCGCGACGGCGCCGATGAAGCCCTCCCATGCGGTCCGGAGCCAGGACGCACCGTCCTCTCCGCTCGCCTCCGGCCCGGATTCGTCGGCCAACACGTCGAGGTCATGGACGATGGGCGTCACGGTCCCCGAGAAGCGGCCTGCGCTCGCGTCCAGCGCGGCGTAGATCGACAGACGACCCGACTCGACGTCGAACGCGCCGAGCGCGCGGAAGAGCCCATTGAGGTCCGTCATGTCGACGTCCTCGAGCCGTCCCTCCAGCGCGAGGTCCGGCGCGTCGGCCTGCACGTCGACGGCGATGTCGATCACGAGCTCTCCGCTCTCGAACGCGCGTCCGCTGACATGAACGTGGCCGGGCCGCTCGTCGTCGAGCGCGCGGAGATCGGCCAGGTTCTCGCCGTCGACCTCGAGGTTCGAGATCTCGACGTCGAACGCTGGCTCGTGCTTCCGATCCTCGAAGTGGATGCGTCCGGATCGGACCTCGAGCCCATCGAGCTCGAGCGGCTCGATCCGCTCGAGCTGCTTCGGCCAGTCTGGGCGCAGGCCCAGCTGCGTCCCGGCAGCGGTCGGGGCGAGCACCAGATCGATCTCGGGCTCGACGACGACGACGTCGGCGACCAGGCGCCGCTCGCGCCAGAGCGGCCTCCAATGGATCGACGACTCGATCGAGCGGGCGCGAAACAAGGGCCGCTTCCGGGTGCCGCTTCCATCCCTGAGCTCGAGATCGCGGAGCGTCACCCCGCCTCGCAACAGGGCGAGGTCGACGTCGCCGATGCGCGCGCGATATCCCTCGATCCTGCTCATCTGGGATTCCAGGATCGACTCGGTGACGATCGGCAGCAAGGCGCGGATCGCGACCAGCAGCGCGAGGAGGACCAGCAGCGCCGTCGGCGTGTGCCAACGAACACGCCGCGCCCTCGCGGTATCGCGGTTCTTCCCGGACGCGCTTTCGCGGATCGCATGCCTCTCCACACCCGTGTGTGTCGATCGACGGGTGTGCGTGTCATCGGCGGGCACGTCCGTGACGAGTCGCGCAGGATCTACATTGTTCCGCTCTCGAGGCGCCTCGTTCGACCTCGTCCGGACCGCGACGGCGGACTCCGCGAGTCGATCCGCCCGTCCCATCCCGATTCGCCGCTGGCACATTCGCTGCAGGATGGAGCAGGCGCGCTTCCGCACGCGTCCTGGCGCCGAGGGGAGGAGGCCATGTTCCGATCGGAGGCAGAGCCGGCGGATCCGTACGCGACCCGCCGGGCCCGAGGCCGATTTCCGGGTCGCCCGCTCGCGCCCCGGCTGGCCCTGCTCTCGTTGTGTGCGGCGGGCACGATCGGCCTCGCCTGCTCCGGCGAGCGGGAGGGGGAGAGCGAACGGTCGGTCGAGGCCGCTCGCGCCGTGGAGGGACGGGGGGACATCGACGGGACGGCGCGACCCGCTCCCGCCGCGCCGACCGAAGGCGCGCTGACGCCCGCCGAGATCGCGCACGGGACCGCGGCGAAGCTCGCCCTCGTGCCCGAGCAGCACGACTGGACGAAGGGGGATCCCGAGCGCGGCAAGGCGCTCTATCGCCTCTACTGCCTGGTCTGTCACGGAGAAGACGGCGAGGGCGACGGCGTCGGCGCGGCGACCCTCAACCCGAAGCCGCGGGACTTCACGAGCGGATCGTTCTCCTTCGACGCCAATGCCGATGGCAAGACCGGCTCTGCCGTCGACATCGCCCGTGTCATCCGGGAGAGCCCGAGCGCGTTCGGCGGATCGAAGGCCATGCCCGCCTGGGGCGGCACGTTCTCCGTCGAGCAGGTCGCCGATCTGGTGGCCTACGTACGCAGCCTCGCCGGCCCGCGTGCAGCGTCGTCCTCGTCGCAGACCTCCTCGTCTCCCGGTCCATCCTCGCGGGAGGCCCCGTCCGAAGCAGTCATGTAGCCGGCCCGATCGCATCGATGCCCGGCTGGTGCCGACCTATCGATTCTCCGTCCGACCAGGGAGACGACGAACATGGACCAGCGAAGCACGAGCAAGCGAAGTACGAGCATCAGGACTGCGATCGGGGTCGGCGTGGCGACCTGTCTGCTGATCCCGGCCTGGGCCGCGGAGGCCCAGGAGGGCGACGCCGACCGCCCGGGTCGGATGGAATCCGATTCGGATCGGATCGACGCGCGGCCGGTCCGCGATCACGGCGCGGACGGGAGCGACCGCATGGAGCCGGAGGACTCGAGGGACCTCCACCGGCGGCGGATGGGGGGAGACGAGCGACTCGATCCCCGACCCGATCGGGATCCGCATGAGGGAGCCGACCGGGGCGCGATCGACCGTGGCCCGAGCGCGCGGGGCGGGATGGATCGGGGGCGACAGGCGACGGGCGCCCGCGGCATGAACGAGAGCGAGACGGACGAGCGCGGCGCGTCGTACGTGGTCCACGAAGGGGACACGCTCGGCGCGTCGTACGTGGTTCGCGAAGGGGACACGCTCGGCGCGTCGTACGTGGTTCGCGAAGGGGACACGCTCGGCTCGATCGCGAAGGCGAAGCTCGGATCCAGCGATCAATGGCGGAGGCTGGCGGAGGCGAACGACATCCGGAATCCGGCGTCGTTGCAGGTCGGCACGCGCATCCGGATCCCGAGCGAGGCGAGCCGCCGTGACCGGGAGCGCGATCGATCGCGGCGCCCGCAGCGCGAGCGCTCGCCGGCCAGCCCGGGCCCGGAACGTTGAACGGATCGGGGCCAAGGCCGCGCGCGGGCGGGTCGGGAGGGCCGATCGTGGAGCGTCGTCTGTTCCTGCAGCTGCTGATCGGGCTCGCCGCTTGGCCGCTCCGCCGGGCGTGGGCGGAGGGCGGGGAGAGCGCCTCGTCCGGCGGATCCGGTCCGATTCGCAGGCTCGACGTCGATCCCGAGGCTTGGCGGAGTCGGCTCAGCGACGACGCCTATCGCGTCCTCTTCGAGGGCGAGACCGAGCCGCCCTTCTCGAGCCCGCTCGACGCGGAGGAGCGGGCGGGAACGTACGTCTGCGCGGCATGCAAGCTGCCGCTCTTCCGCTCGGCCGCGAAGTTCGACAGCGGCACCGGCTGGCCGAGCTTCACGCGCCCGATCGCGGGCCACGTCGAGACGGAGCTCGACTTCCACTGGCTCCTGCCCCGAACGGAATACCACTGCATCCGCTGTGGTGGACACCAGGGACATCGATTCGACGACGGCCCGCCGCCGACCGGCGAGCGATGGTGCAACAACGGGCTGGCCCTCGCGTTCGTGCTCGAAGGCGAGCCCCTGCCCGATCGAGTCGTGCCATGAAGGGGCGTTCGGCGCCGGAAGGTCTCGGCGCTGGAGGCCGCCGCCGTGCCCACGGTCTTCGGGTCGGCATGCGGACACTCTTCGCATCCGTCGCGCTCGGCGCGTGGCTCGCGGCGTTCGCCGCGCTCGCGGGATCCGACGATCCCGCCGCCTCGCCCGCGGAAGCCGTCTTCGCAGGGGGATGCTTCTGGTGCATGCAGACGCCCTTCGAGACGTTGGATGGCGTCCTCGGGACGACGGTCGGGTACGCGGGCCACGGCGCGCCGGATCCGACCTACGAGGAGGTCTCCTCGGGAACGACGGGCTATGCGGAGGCGGTTCGCATCCGCTTCGATCCCGATCGCATCGACTACGACGCGCTGCTCGACGTCTTCTGGCGGAACGTGGACCCGCTGACCGCGGACGGCCAGTTCTGCGACCACGGACCGCAGTATCGCTCCGCGATCTTCGCGCAGAACGACGACCAGGTCCGGATCGCGCGCGCGTCGAAGCGCGCGCTCGAGGGGTCCGGCCGCTTCGATCGACCGATCGTGACGGAGATCGTCCGGGACGCGGCGTTCTTTCCCGCCGAGGAGGAGCATCAGCACTACGCGTCGAAGAATCCGATCCGCTACCGATTCTATCGCTACTTCTGCGGCCGCGACGCACGGCTCGAGACGCTCTGGGGCGACGAAGCCGTCGCGCACGACCCAGGTCCGCGCGGCTGACGTTCGCATCGGAGGTTCGCGTGCCGGTGAGCGGGGCATGCGGCCAGGCGGAGGAGGTGCTCCACCGGACGGCAATGCGGCCGAACGGGGATCCGATCAGACCGCTTCCTCCGTGCGATCCGCTTCGCGCTCCGTTCGATCCGCTTCGCGTCGCGCCTGCGCGAGTGCCCGCTCGGTCGCGCCGCGGGAGCGGCTGCCGGAGGTCATCACGAGGTAGAGCGGAGGCACGAGGAGCAGCGCCATCAGCGTCGCCGAGACGATCCCGCCGATGATGACGAAGCCGAGGCTCGCGCGGACCTCCGCGCCGGGCCCGGTGGAGAGGGCCAGGGGGATCGCGCCGAAGAGCGTAGCGATCGACGTCATGACGATCGGCCGGAAGCGGACCCGGGCGGCCTCCTCGAGCGCCTCGCGCGGGTCGCGTCCCCGATCGCGCAGCTGGTTCGCGAACTCGACGAGCAGGATCGCGTTCTTCGCCATGATGCCGACGGCCAGGATCAGCCCGATCTGGCTGAAGAGGTTGAGCGATCGGCCCGCCAGCGACGACGCGAGCAGCGCGCCGAAGAGCGCGAGCGGGACGCCTGCCAGCAGGACGATGGGCTGGACGAAGCTCTCGAACTGCGCGGCGAGCACGAGGTAGACGATCACGATCGCGAGCCCGAAGGCGATCCAGAAGGCATTGCTCGAACGCACGTAGTCCTCGCTCGGGCCGAGGAAACCGAGCAAGACCCCGGGCGGAATCGAATCCCGCGCGATGCCCTCGATCCGGTCGAGGACGTCGCCGAGCGCCGCGCTGCTGCCGAGCGACGCCTGAAGGGTCACGGACGGGAGCTGGTCGGTCCGGTAGCGCTCCGAAGCGCGACCGACGACCGACCAGTCGATGAAACCCGAGAGCGGGACGAGCTCGCCTGATTTCGCCCGAACGTAGACGTCGAGCAGGCTTTCGGGCTGCGTCCGATCGTCCGGCTCCGCGCGAACCATCACCTCGTAGGTCTCGGCGTCGAGCGCGAAATCGGTGATGTCCTCGCCGCCGATCGCGATCTGGAGCGTCCGTCCGATGTCCCGCATGGACACCCCGACGGCGGCGGCCCGGTCGCGATCGATGGTGATGCGAACCTGCGGGTTCGTGGGTTGGTAGTCGAGGCGCGCCTCGGCGATCTGGGGCAGGCGCCTCGCCTCTTCGAGCACGGACCGGGCGGCGTCGTAGGCGAGCTCGAGCGAGTCCGCGGAGAAGACGACCTGAACAGGCTGGGTGAAGCCCTCCTGGCCGAGGCTCGGCGGATCGACTGCGAAGACCTGCGCACCGGTGACGCGGCCGAACGCCGGGATCAGCGCGCGCGTGACTTCGAACTGACCCTCGTCGCGCCGGTCCCAGTCCTTCAGGCGGAAGATCACGATGGCGGAGTTGACGGGGCCCTGACCGCCGCTGCGGGGGGCGACGATCGAGATCACGTGCCGTCCCGGTCCCGAGGCCTCGAGCTGCGGCAGCAGGACCGCTTCGACCTGGTCGAGCACGGCGAGCATCGCCTCGAGCGATGCGCCCTCCGGACCCGTGATCGGCACGAAGATGCTGCCGCGATCCTCACGCGGCGAGAGCTCGCGGGGCAGGCGCTGGTAGAGCCAGATCGTGCCGCCGGCGAGCACGACCGCGAGGCCGATCACGATCCAGCGCGCGGCGAGCACCCGCCGGAGCAAGCGCGCGTAGGCCTCGCCCGCGCGATCGAAGGCGCCGGTCGTCCAGCGATGGAGTCGCCCGTGCTCCACCTTCGACGCCTCGATCAGGAGCGAGGCGAGGGTCGTTCCGAGCGTGAGCGCGACGAGGCTCGAGAACGCGAGCGCGCCGCCGAGGGCGGCGGCGAACTCGGTGAAGAGCCGTCCCGAATCGCCCGTCAGCAGGGCGAGCGGCGAGATCACGGAGAGCAGGACCAGGGTCGTCGCGAGCACCGCGAAGGCGACCTCCCCGGCTCCGCGATCCGCGGCCAGGAGTCTAGGCCGCTCGGCCTCCGAGTGACGGAAGACGTTCTCCGAGACGACGATCGCGTCGTCGATCAGCATGCCGATCGCGAGGATCAGCGCGAGGAGCGTCAGGACGTTGACGGAGAAGCCGAAGAAGTAGAGCACGATGAAGGCCCCGGCGACCGAAGCCGGAATCGTCGCCGCGGGGACGAGCGCCGAGCGCCAGGAGCCCAGGGAGACGAAGACGATGCCGACTACGAGCGTGACGGTCAGGAAGAACGTCTCCACGATCTGCCGGATCGAGGCGGCGATGAAGACCGACGCGTCGTAGGCGACGGTGACGTCGATGTCTTGCGGGATGCGCTGATCGAGCTGCTTCAGCCGCTCGCGCACCGCGTCCGCCACGGCGATCGCGTTCGATCCCGTCTGTCGCACGATGCCGAGCCCGACCGCCTCGCTTCCGTCGAATCGAACGGCCGTGCGGAGATTCTCCGGTCCGTATTCGACCCGGGCGACATCACCGAGCGTGACGAGGACCCCGTCCTGCTCGCGGAGCACCAGCGCGCGGTACGCCTCGGGCCGTTCGAGCTCCGTCAGCGTTCGGACGGTCAGCTCGCGCGTCTCGGAGATCAATCGACCCGCCGGAAGCTCCACGTTCTGGCTTCGCAGCGCGGCGGCGACGTCGAGGACCGTCACGTTCCGGGCCGCCATCCGCTCGAGGTCGAGCCAGATTCGCATCGCATAGCGACGCCCGCCTCCGAACAGGACGCTCGCGACGCCCTCGACGGTCGACAGCCGATCGACGAGCGTCCGCTCCGCGAAGTCCGAGAGCGCCTGGAGATCGAGCGTGTCGCTCGTGAGGACGAGCCACATGATGACCTGGGACTGGATCGCCTGCTGGCTGACCTCGGGCTCCTCGGCCTCGTCGGGGAGGTCCTCGCGTACGCTCGAGAGGCGGTCGCGGATGTCCGCCGCGGCGAGGTCGAGGTTGCGGTCGAGCGTGAACTCGGCCTCGACGCGCGCGCGGCCGTCCCGCGACTGGGACCGGATGCGTCGGATGCCGTCGACGGCGCTGACGGCTTCCTCGATGCGTTCGGTCACCTCGCGCTCGACGACCTCCGCGGCGGCACCGGGATAGACGATCGTGACGGTGACCGTCGGGTCGTCGACATCGGGGTACTCGCGGACGGGGAGTCGGAGCAGGGCCGCGCCGCCGAGCACGAGGATCAGGAGCGAGAGCACCGTCGCCGCGACGGGCCGCGTGACGGCGAGCTCCGTCAGCTTCATCGGCCCGCCCGATCGGTTCGCCCCTCCGACGCGATCGACGGGTCTTCGCGCTTCGTGCGGGAAGGGCCTGCGGCGCTCGGGCCAGGCGGCGACTCATCGGCGCCCGTCCGCACGGGCGCGCCGTCCCGTACGCGCTGGAGCCCCGCGACGACGACCGGCTGCTCGGCGGCGACTCCGTCCACGATCTCGACCCAGCCGGACCGCCGGACGCCGGGCTCGACCGGCTCGCGATGCGCGATCGACTGCGTGTCGACGACGTAGACGGCGCTGCTCGGGCCGCGAGTCACGAGCGCGGCCTCGGGAATCGTGATCGCGTCGCGCCGTGCGAGGACGAGCTCGACCTCCATGAACATGCCGGGCGTGAGCCTCCCTTCGCCGTTCGGGAGCGTCGCCTCGAGGGGCAAGCCGCGGGTCGCGGGATCGACTTCGGTCCCGACGAAGGTGATGCGTCCGGCGAAGGCTCGATCGGGATAGGCCGGGCTGCGGGCGCGGACCCGAAGCCCCTCGTGGACCCGGGGCACGAACTTGTCGGGGACGAAGAAGAGGAGGTCGAGTGCGCGCACCTCGACGAGCGTCGTCACCGCGTCCCCTGGCTCGAGCAGCGCCCCCGGGCTGACGAGGCGACGGCCCGTGATGCCGTCGAAGGGCGCCTCGACGGTCCGATCGGCGAGATCCTTCGAGGCGCTCTCGAGCCGCGCGCGCGCGCGCGCCTCCTCCGTTCGCGCCCGGTCGAGCCGGGCCTCGCTGGCGATGTCCTGCTCGGCGAGCGCCTCCTGGCGGCGGAGCTCGCGCTCGGCTTCTTGTGTCCGGGCCCGGGCATCCTCGACGCGAGCCGCCTCGTTGCCCCGATCGAGCACGATCAGGACGTCTCCGGACGAGACCGCGGTGCCTTCCTCGAAGCGGATGGACTGGACGCGGCCGCGCGCCTCGGTCGTCACGACGATCGACTCGGGGGCGACGAGCGTCCCGGTCGATGTCACGGAGGACTCGATCGAGCGCCGCTCGGCCTTCGCGACCTCGACCCGCGGCGGCGGGCGTCGATCGTCGTCCGCGGAGGGAACGAGGAACGCGAAGGGGCGCAGCGCGACGACGACGAACCCCACCCCGATCGCGACGACCGCCGCGCCCGCGACCCATGCGATCCGCCGTCCCGTCGGCGCGCGATCTCCTGTCTCCGCCAAGGCTCGCCTCCGCTCGCGCGCCGAGGCTCGTCTCCGCTCGCGACACGCTGGCCGGAGAACGCTGCAAGGCAGATGCCCTGATCGAGGGGCTGCGTCCTCCGCGTCACGCGCAGGCGCATGCAAGATCTACAATCCGCTGGTGTCGCGGCATCAACGCCGCGGGGCGACGGGCGTGGGACGCGGGGCGTCCGGCGCGGAGCGGCGGGCGTGCGACGCCCGACGCAATCGACCTAACGCCGATCTTCCGTCGGAACGTCCTTCGCCTTGATGACCTTGAAGGTCGCCTCCATGTGCGGATTCGCGAGCAGCGTGCGGATCAGGATCTGACCGTGGGCGTAACCCTGGGTGCTGATCCAGTTCTTCGTGCCCGGATCGCCGTTCGCGGCGTAGATGCGGAACCCGCCGTCGGCGTCCTTCACGACCTGGCGGTTCGAGATGCCGACCTTGTGGTGGCGGTAGTCGCCGCTCTCGAGGTAGCGGGTCAGGATCTGCAGGTTCCAGTACCGGCAGGGCACGTCCTGGCCCGTCACGACGATGACCTCGTCGGGAGCGAGCTTGAACGTTCCGCCGATGTACTGGATGCCGGGGCCGGGCAGGTTGTTGCGGACCAGCTTCGGATCGATCATCGCCGCGAGCTCCTGCGGCGTGTACTGCTCGGAGGAGTCGTCGTCGAGCACGATGTTTCCATCGTTGATCCGCGTCATGCTGCCCTTGCGCTCCGACGTCCCGCCGTCGCCGGCGCCCTGGTACTCGATGCGGTTCAGGCCGATGAAGATCGAGAGGCCGAGCGAGACGTTGGTCGCGTCGTCGACGAAGTCGACGAGGCGTGAGAGGCCCGCCTCGAGTTCGGCCTCGGAATAGGGCTCGGGCGCGGGGACCTCCGAGAGACACTCGAGCTGCATCGCCATCGCGCGCTTGCGGCCCTGGTCGATGGCGTTCGCGAAGGCGTCGAAGTACTCGCGCGTGAAGAGGATCGGGCGGTGGCCCTTGAGCGCGATCCAGTTCCGCGCGCCGTCGGGGCGCTTCTCGGAGAGATAGATCTCGGCGATCCGCTCGCCGAAGATGTCGTCCCAGACGATGTCGTCGTCGATCAGGTGGTCGACGATGTAGTAGGTGTCGTTCTCGTCATAGGCGTAGACCGTCGCCGAGAAGAAGAGCTCGTCGCCGCGGCGCAGGGAGAACTTGTAGACGAGGTTCTCGTCGAGCTTCGCCTCGCGATAGATCGTGTCCGTCCCGTCGCCCTTGAACTTCCGGACGGTCGTCATCATGCGGCGCAGCTCCGGGCGGCTGCGGTCCGCCTCCATCTCGAGCTCGTGGCCCGCGGAGAGGAGGCGCACGAGGTAGCGGTAGCCCTCGGCCCGCTCGCGTCCGCCGCGTGCGCCGGTCGGTGCGACGATCTTCTCGCCGATCTGTTTGAGCGAGTCGGCGAAGGCGTTCCAGGCGGCCTGGGATCGGGTCGGGTTCGACATGGGTCCTCCTTCGGAAGCGGGTCGGGTCGGGGCGCGGAGCGCGATGCGCAGGGCGCGGCCTGTCAGCGCGTGCCGCCGAGCGAGCCGAACGGGCCTGCGATCTCGTAGGTCGTGCCCGGTCGTTGGCTGCTGAAGTAGAGACGCGAGCCGTCCGGGGAGAGCGCCGGGCCCGTGATCTCGCTGAAGGGCTGGTCCATGACCTGCAAGATCGGGATCGTCGCGCCGGAGGGCAGGAGCGCGACGAGTTGCTGGTCGCCGGGATCCTCGGCGACGTAGACGACGCCGTTCGTCGCGACGACGACGTTGTCGACGCCGGAGAGCGGGCCGTCGGGGCGCGACGCGCGGTCGTAGACGATCTCGAGCCGATCGTGCTGGACGTCGAGCCGCCAGACGCGGTCGTCGCCCTTGGTCGAGAAGTAGACGCGCCCCTCGTGGTGGTCGATGCCCTCGCCGCCGTTGAAGCGGGTCGCGGCTTCGACCTGGAAGCGCGTCTCGCGCTCGCGCGCGAGGGGATCGGGGACGGGGTGCCACGCGAGCATGCGGACCTGGCCCGGGCGGATCGGGCCGTCGCCTTCCGGATCGAGGACCTCCGCTGCCTCGAGCGTTCCGCTCGCGAGGCTCGGCCAGGCGTCGGGCGTGAACCGGTAGAGGAGACCGTCGGATCGATCCTCGGTCATGTAGAGGCGACGCGTGATCGGGTCGACGGCGATCGCTTCGTGCTGGAAGAGCCCGAGGGCCGCTCGCAGCTCGCCCTCGGAGCCGGGCGCGAGCGGATCGCACTCGAAGACGCGCCCCATCGGGACCTCTTCGCAGGAGAGCCAGGTCCCCCACGGCGTCCTGCCGCCCGCGCAGTTGTGGTTCGTGCCGGAGAGGATCCGGTAGGCATCGACGATCCCGCCCTTCGCGTCGAAGCGCAGCACGCCGACGCTGCCCGTCCCCGGGACCTCCGTCTCCGCGTTCGAGACGTAGACCCAGCCGCCGTCCGGCGTCGCGAAGGTGGCGCCGCCGTCGGGATCGGTATGCCAGACGAAGTCGGTCGCGCCGACGCGCTCGCCCGAGCGTGCGACGACGCGCGCGCGGAAGCCGGGGAGCAGGCGGAGGCCGTTCGCGTCGGGCGGCCCGAGGCGGAGCACGTCTTCGGCGAGAGCGCCCGCCGCCGAAGCCCCGCTCCCGGCAGCCGATCCACCGTCGGCTTCCCCGCCCGGATCGCCCGCCGCGCCCGCGCCACCGCCCTCGCTCGAGTTCGCGTGGCAGCCGCTCAGCGTCCCGAGGGCGAGGCTCGGGAGCGCGAGGCCGAGGCCCAGACCGACGACGCCGCGGGCGCCGAGGACGAGGAGGAAGCGTCGGGAAAGGGGTCGGGAGAGGGAAGGGGGCGTGGACATGCAGACCTCGTCGAGTCAGCTGGCGACCGATCCGCCTTCGACCAGGCCGGCCGCCGCGCTCGGGCTCGGGGCCGGGCGCTGGCCGGCCGTCCGTGCGTCGAGCTCGCGCCGGATCCGGGCGTGCTCCGCCTCGGAGAGCGAGAAGCGCGCGAAGGCGATCGCGCCGAGCAGGTAGCAGAAGAGCGGCGCGCCGCCCATCAGGGCCACCATCGTCGTCCGAACCAGCGCGCTCTGCCGCTCCGAGACGGGGTCGAAGCCCGACCAGGCGAGGGCCTGGCCGACGACGAAGATCATGAGGCCCGCCGCGAGCTTCTGGACGAAGGCCCAGCCGGCGAAGTAGGCCCCCTCCTTGCGCTCCCCCGTCCGATACTCGTCGCAGTCGATGATCTCGCTCTTGAGCGTGTAGCCGAGGGTGTTCGAGCAGCTGACCGCCATGCCCGACGTCACCGCCGAGACCGCGACCAGCATCCAATCGCCCTCGCCGACCAGCAGGATCGAGCCGAAGGCGAGGCCGCTCGCGACCATCGACCAGAGCATCAATCGCCGCTTCTCGAAGCGGCGCGCGAGCCAGAGCCAGAGGGGGACGGAGAGGAGCGTCGCCCCGAAGTTCGCCCCGAGCAGCGCCTGCAGCAGGTCCTTGCGGCCGACGACATGGTCGATCACGAAGGGCGACAGCACGGCGATGCCCCCCGTTCCGATCGAGTCGATGAAGATCACCGTCAGCAGCAGTCGCGCATGGGGATTGGCGAGCACGTCGCGCACCGCGCGCAGCGGATTCTCGCCGCCGCGCCCGCGGAACTCGTGGCGCTCCGCCGGCAGCCGCGAAACGCCGAGGTAGACGAACGCGACCGTGAGAACGGAGACGACGACGCTCATGGACTGGGTCGCCTCGCGGCCCTGCTCGATCAGACGGCTGCCGACCAGCGCGGCGACGAGCGACGCGAGCACGCGCACGACCTGACGCCAGGCGAAGAGCCGATTGCGACCGCCCGCCGTCAGGCTGATCTCCGCACCGAGGGCCATGTGGGGCACCTCGAAGAGCGAGTAGGCGAGGTAGAAGCCGACGATCGAGACGGCGATCCAACCGAGCAATGCCCCGTCGGCGAGGGCCTCCGGCGGCGCCCAGGCCATGTAGCCGAAGAGCGCGGCGAGCGGTCCGCCGACGAGGAGCCAGGGGCGCCGGCGCCCCATGCGCGTCTGCGTCCGATCCGACCAGTTGCCGATCATCGGATCGCCGACCGCGTTGAGCGCCTTCGCGATCAGGAACACCGCCCCGACGGCCGCTGGAGACGCCGCCAGCGTCTCGGTCGCGTACTTCAGATACATGACCATGAAGAGGAGGAAGCTGAAGCTCGTCGGCGCCGCGGAGAGGGCGTAGCCGAGCAGCGTTCCCAGCGTGGGATCGTGTTCCGTTCGCGGCGATGCCATGACGACTCCGTGCTGCACGACATCGCATGCGATCCGATCGCGTCGCCGAGCCCGACGCGATCGCCGAGCGCAGCATAGACGTTTTCGGGCACGCTACGCTGCCTCGCGCCGCGCCGCCTGCTGCCGCGCCACCCAGGAGGCTCTCCAATGCGCATGCCCGTCGCGATCCTGACCGTCGCTTGCCTCTGCGCCTGCGCGACGTTCGCCGCCGACGTCGAGACCGACGTCCCCGAGCGCGTCGACGACCTGCAGTCGCTCGCGGTCCGCGTCGTCGGGATCACGCCCTCCGTCTTCAAGATCGAGGGCGAAGGCGCGATCTACCTGATCAATACCCAGGCCGGCTCGGTCCTGGTCGACGTCGGCTATGACTCGCCCCAGGCCCTCGAGCAGAAGAAGGCGATCCTCGCGCATGCGACGGGCCCGATCCGCAAGATCGTGCTGACCCATTCCCATGTCGATCACGTCGGCGGGCTGCCGTACTGGGAGCAGGAGATCGCCGCCGGCGCCGAGACCATCGGCCATCATCGCTATGCCTACATGGCCCGTCTCCAGGCCGAGCCGATGATGTTCTTCAAGCGCCGCTACCACGTGCTCTACCCGACCCGGGTCGACCTCGAGGACCGAAGGGTCCCGCTCGGCTGGCGGATCCGGCCGCAGCGCGAGGTCTACCCTGGGAGCGACTACGCGTTCGAGCTCGGCGGGACGGAGTTCGTCGTGATCGCGCCGGAGAACGGCGGCGAGGGGGAGGACGGCGTCCTGCTCTGGATGCCGAAGGAGCGCATCCTCTTCACGGGCGACCTCTTCGGCACGCTCTACCCCATGTTCCCCAACCTCTACACCGTCCGCGGCGAGAAGTACCGCGATCCCCTGGACTACATCGACGCCCTCGACCTCGTCCTCTCGCTGCGCCCGCGCGTGATCGGCCACAGCCACTTCCGCGTGATCGAGGGCGAGGACTACATCCAGGCCTCGGTCACGAAGATGCGAGACGCCGTGCAGAGCGTCTGGGATCAGACGATCGCGGGCATGAACGCGGGCAAGACGTATTGGGAGCTGATGCGGGAAGTCGAGCTGCCGCAGGCGCTGGCGCTCTCCCAGGGCCACGGCCGCGTCTCGTGGTCCGTGCGCGGCATCTGGGACATCCTGACCGGCTGGTACGACTACGAGACCGTGGCGGACCTCTATTCCGTCCCGCCCTCGGCTGTGAACGGCGATCTCGTCGAGCTGGTCGGGGGGGGCGACGCGCTGGCGAAGCGGGCGCGCTCCTATCTCGCGCAGGACAAGCCGCTCGAGGCGCTCCGGCTCCTCGACGTCGCGAAGGGCCGCGAGACGCAGGCCGTGCTCGAGGCGCGGATCGAGGCGGTCGAGCGGCTGCTCGCCGGGGCGAAGGCCGGGCTCGGCAACTACAGCGAGATCGGGCTGCTCGAGGCGGATCTGCGGGCGGCACGGGGGAAGCTCGCGGAGCGCTAGTCGAGCGACGGATCGGATGGCATCGGCCGTGCCGGCCCGGCTCCGGCGCAGCGTCGATTCCGCTCCGACCTAGCGACGCCCGAACCCGTCCTCGTGGAGTCCCCCCCGCCCCGCGATCACCGGCAGGTCGAGCGCCGACAGGATCCCCTGCCTCGCGGCACAGACGGCCGGGATGGCGTTGACGACGCGCATCCCCGTCGCGAGGCAGCCGCCGCCGTTGCCGTCGCCCGTGTCGGCGTCGGTGATCACGGTCTCCTGGAGGATGTTGGGGCGTCCGATGATCTCGACCCGGTTGGCATGGACCTCGTCGAGGCGCGGGCGCGGCCAATCGGGGGCGGCGTCGGCGTAGAGTCGATGGACATGGTCGATGACGATGCGCGGACGGCCGTCGACGATCCCTTGCAGCTCGATGCGCTGCGCGGCAGCCTCGCCAGGATGCACGCGGCCCTGCTCGAATTCGACCGTGCGCGTGCCGGTCCAGCGGGCGTAGTTCTCGACCGTCCGCTCGACCTGGACGCCGACGGCCTCGGCGATCATGTAGAGCGGGCCGCCCCAGATGCCGGTCATCATGCCGGGGTTCGCTTCGAGGGGCGGCTTCTCGTCCATCTTGGAGTAGAGCCCCATGAAGCGCAGGCTCGCCTGATCGGGGTAGCTCCCGCCGTCGATGAACTCCGTCGTGTGCACGCGCTCGACCTGGCCGCAGAGGCCGAGCAGCGTCATCGGGAAGAGGTCGTTCGCGAAGCCCGGGTCGATGCCGTTGCTGAGGAAGCTCGTCCCGCCCGCCTCGCAGGCTGCTTCGATCCGGTCGCGGTAGGCGGGCGGGATGAGCGGCGGGTAGTGGAAGATGCCCATGCTGGTATCGACGACGTTCTTGCCGGCGCGCAGGCAGGCCTCGATGTTCGCGAGGTTCGTCTCGGCCTGCATCATGTTGGGGCCGAAGTAGGCGACGGCGTCGGCCTCGCGCGCGAGCACGCTCGCGGCGTCCCGCGTCGCGAAGAGGCCCGTCCGCGGACCGCCGACGAGCTCGCCGACGTCGCGCCCCTCCTTCGCGGGATCGTGGACGACGACGCCGACGACCTCGAGCTCGCGATGGCCCATCAGCGCCTTGAGCACGGCCGTGCCGACGAATCCCGTTCCCCAGACGATGATGCGGTGCACTCGGACTCCTCGACGGGGTCGCGCGATCCCGCTTCCGTCGGCTCGGCGGCGCGTGGGCCTTCAGTTGCCGAACGGGCCCGCGGTCCAGCTCTCGCTCGAAAGGCGTCGCTGGCCCCGCGCCGAGGGATGGAAGCAATCGAAGGGGGAGACCTCGCTCGGCACGAAGTCCGTGTCGAAGGTCAGGTCGTTGAACTCCCAGTAGTGGTGGGTGTCGGCGGCGTCGTACTCGGCGACGACGCGCTCGAGGATCTGGTTGAAGGCGATGTTGCGGCTGCGCGTGTACTGGCGGTCGGCCTCGCTGTTGAGGGGCGAGAGCATCGTGCCGCAGGGGTAGATGTCGAGCAGGGTCGTCGCCCAGATGACCTGACAGCTGATGCCGAGGGCGCCCGAGAGCTGGGGGCCGAGGGCCCAGAGCTTGTAGATGTCGACCAGGCCGACGGTGTAGACCGTCGCGCCGTTCGGGAGCCCCGCCTTCAGGCGGTCGAAGCCGGCGCGGACGTTCGCCTCGAACTCGGCGTCGGTCGGGATCGCGCTGAAGTCGTTCTGGCAGACGTCGTTGTGGCCCATGAAGACGGTGACGTAGTCGGCGGCATGGGCGACCGAGGACGCCATCTGCGGATCGAGGTCGAAGCTGTCGGCCCCGCTCTTCGCCTCCATGTAGTTCTTGCGCCCGCTGCTGCCATAGCGCGCGCTGATGCGCTGGTTGTGGCTGCTGACGTCGGTCCGGCCGAGCAGCCACTCCCAGAACCCGCGGTAGCCGTTCGCCCAGCTCGCCCAGTGGTTCGGCGTGATGACGACGAAGGGGTTGAACTCCTCGGCGTTGATCGCCTCGGTGATGCTGTCGCCGACGGAGGAGAGGCGCTTCGGCTTGCGCTGCGGATCCTTCGCGCCGGCGGCCGCCGGCAAGAGCAGGCAGAGACTCAGACCCGAGAGGAGCCAGGCCATGCGCGATCGCAGCGCGATCCGCGCGCCCCGGCCGCGATCACGCCGTCGCTCGTTCGATGCCGTCATGCTCGTCCCTCCGCTCGGGGCCGCGATGGCCCGGTCCGTGTTCGGGCGGGAGGCGGGACTCGCCCGTCCGCCCGCTGGCCCGGACCCACTTGGCCACAACGCGCCGCGCGAGTCAAGCCCGGATTCATCGCGTCGTTCGACCGGAGGTCAGCCGCACGCGGGCGTCGTCGATCCACCCCGCTCGCCTCGTCCGCGGCCGCGCACCGCATTCAGCGCGGCGCGGCCGCCGCCGCAGCGACTCGTTCGAGCTCGCGCGCGACGATGGCCTCGAGCTCTTCGTAGGGCGCGAGGCCCGAGGCGAAGAGCCCGTTCACGAAGAGCCCGGGCTCGCGCGGGATGCCGGCGGCGTTGGCGCGGTCGATGTCCGCCTTGACCTCGGCGAGCCAGCGCGAGTCGTGCGCGGCGTCGCGAATGTCGGCCGACGAGAGTCCGACCTCGCGGGCGATCCCATCGAGGCGCGCCGGCGTGACGGCGGCGGCATCGGCGAGCAGGGCGGCGTAGACCGCGTCGTGGAAGGGCCAGAACCGGCCCTTCGACCGGGCGACGAAGGCGAGCCGCGCGGCGTGGAGCCCGAGCTCGTCGTGGGGCGAGAGCAGCTGGACGTGGATGCGGCGGATGCGGCCGGCATGGGCCTGCTCGAGTCGCGTCAGCTTTTCCGCGCTGCGCGCGCCGTGGCGCGAGCCCATGCTCGCGAAATGGACGAGCACGACCGGGGCGTCGGCGGGGCCTCGGGCGGGCGCGTCGCCGGGATCGAAGCGCGTGCGTGGAGGCGTCGGGGCGGCGAGCAGGACGCGCGCGCCCGCTTCCGCTCGCAGCCGCTGCAGGAAGGCGACGCGCCGATCGAGGCGCTGGCGCTCGCTCAGGTAGTGGGCGACGCGCTCGCGGGCGCGCGCCGGGTCGGTCGCCGGGTCCGCGGGATGGCGCGTGAGGTAGGCGTCGATCTCGTCTTCGGTCACTGCGCCGCCTTCCCCCTCCGCGCGGGCGAGCAGCGCCTCGACGGGGAGGTCCGCCGCGCGCGCCGCCTCGGCGAGCACGATCGCGTCGATGCGTCGCTCCGCCTCGGCGACGAGCAGCGCGTGGATGTCGAGCTCGAGCTGATGGATGCGGAAGGCGAGAGCTCCCTCGACCTCATCGACGAAGAAGGTGCGGCCGTCCACGACGGCGAGGGGCGTGCGGTCCGGGGCGGTCGCGGTGGTCGAAGCGGGCGGGGCCGGCTGCGAGCGGGCGGAGGGGGGAGAGGCGACGGCGCCGAGGAGCGACGACAGCGCGACGATCGCGACCAGCGAGCGTGCGGCGTGCGGCGTCGGTTGCGGCAGGGCGATGCGCCGTCGCCGAGGCGCACCGCCCGGGATCCCGGCTCGCATCGCAGCCACCGCGGTCATCGCTCGACCCCCGGCGCGTCGGACCAGCCCGTCATCGGCGCTGCGCCGCCGAGCGCGTCGGGTGCATCGCCGTCGGATGCCCCCACGCCGCCCGGGGCGGCGTCGCGATCGATGCCGATGCCGCCCGAGGCACCGCCCCGGGCAGCGAGGGCGCGGGACGTGAACTCCGCGGGATCCATGCGCGTCACGTCGCGGAACGTACTGGTCGCCTCGCCGAGGGCCTCAACGAGGCGCCGCCGCTCGGCGGCGGTGTCGGGCTCCATCGGCAGCGCATCGAGCGCGACGCGCGTCTCGCGCAGCCGGTAGAGCGCATCCGAGGCGCGCTCGATCTCGGCGGGCGAAAGCCGCAGGTCCGTGAAGCCCGCATCGAGGGCGCGCGCGAGCTCGCGGCGCATGAGCTCCGGCGTCGGCTCGCCGTAGAGCGCGGCGTACGCGGCGTCCTCGGGCGAGCCGGGGGGGGTGGGCGACGTCGCGTCTTCGGCTTCGTCTTCCGCGCCGGCATCGGCCGCCCTCGTCTCGACGGCTTGCGATGCGTCGGGGGGGAGAGTCGCCTCGGGCGTCGAATCGACGGCGCCCGCGCCCCGCGCGCGCGATGCCGCATCGCCGCCCGCGTCGGCGATGGCGGCCGCGGGGGCGTCGCCCGGGCGGGCGAAGGCGCTCCGCGTGTTCGGCCGCTCGCCTTCCGCGCGGATCCGCGCCCAGACGATCCCGCCGGCGACGCCCAGCGCGAGGGCGGCGATCAGGAGGCGCGTGCGCGGCGAGGGCCCGGGCCGCATGGCGTCGCTCAGGCGAGGCCCGAGAAGTCGAGCTGGCCGGTCGTCATGAAGGCGGTGAAGCCGAGATCGACGGCGAGGTTGACGCCGTTGACGTAGCGCGCCGCGTCGGAGCCGAGGAAGGCGAGCGCCATCGCGATGTCCCGCGGCGTCGCGATCGTCCCGCCGATCTGCGAGATCGTCCAGTTCATGGTCTTCTCGGTCATCGTCTTGTTGAAGTCGGGCAGGAGCGGCGTGTCGATCGGAGCCGGGCAGACGCTGTTGGTCCGGACCTTGCGGGCGAGGGTCTGCTTCGCGCTCTTCATGGTGTAGACCTGGACGCATTCCTTCGAGAAGGCGTAGCCGTCGCCCACGAGCTGTGCATGCTCCCGACACCAGCCGAACAGCTCCTCGCGCGTCTCGAGCGAGATGCACTCGAGCACCTCCTGCAGATGCGCCGGCCACTGCCCGCCCGCGATCGAGGCCGTGTTCGCGATCGCGCCGCCCTCGCGGATCTTCGGCAAGAGGAGCTCCGAGAGCTGGCGCAGCCCGAGCCAGTTGACCGCCATGACGTCCTCGAGCGGATGCGTGGCCGCGATGCCGGCGTTGTTGAAGAGCACGTCGATCGGACCCGCGATCTGCTGCGCCGCCGCCGCGACCGAGGCGGCGCTCCCCATGTTCGTCTCGATGAAGCGCGCGCTCGGTCCCGCCGGCTTGCGGATGTCGAGCACGATCACCTCGGGCCGGCCGAGCTCCGCCAGCACGTCGAGCAGCGCAGCGCCGACGCCCGAGTAGGCACCCGTCAGGACGACGCGCTTGTTCGAGTAGTCGAAGGGATGGGACATGGGGAGCTCCGTCGGAACGAGGGTTTGTCGAAGCGGGAAGGAGCAGGCCGTCGGAAACAGGACGACGGGACGGTCGCCACGACGGGGACGCGGGTCGAGGGAAGGGACCGACGACAAGCCCCGCCGCGGCGGCGCCGAAGCTTAGGGCGCCCGTCCGCGACGCGCCCGGACCCGACGCCGGGCGGGCCCGGCCCGTCAGGCGCCGCCGAGCAGCGCGATCGTGCGACCGGTCGTCTGGCGATCGCGCATGGCGGTGAGCGCGGCGGGGATGGCCTCGAAGTCGATCACCCGCCCGATCACGGGCCGCAGCTTCTTCGCCAACACCAGCTCGACGATCTCCTGCGTGATCGCGACGCCGACCTCGCGCCCGCAGAAGCTCCAGCCCATCGCCTTCTTCATCATGGCCTGGACGGGCGGCTCGGCGTAGGCGAGCAGCGCGCCGCAGAGCTTCATGTTCCCGGCGATCACCCGCCGCGGCACGATCAGCTTCTCGTCGGCGTACTTCTTCTCCGAAGCGAAGCCCATCATGACGTAGCGACCGTTGTAGGCGAGGGCCTTCATCGACTTCTCCATCACGCCTTCGCCGACGTTGTCGAAGACGACCTCGACGCCCTTGCCGCCCGTCTGATCGAGGATGACCTCGGCGAAGTCGTCCGTCGTGTAATTGATCGCGACGTCGGCTCCGAGCTCGCGGCAGAGCGCGAGCTTCGCCTCGGTCCCGGCGGTCGCGAAGACCCGCGCGCCGCGGAGCTTCGCGAGCTGCACTGCGGCGGATCCCGAGCCGCCCGCCGCCGCGTGGATCAGCACGCTCTCGCCCGCGCGGACCTCGGCGCGATCGACGAGTCCGAGCCAGGCGAGGTGGTAGGGGAAGTAGAGCGCCGCGGCGTCGGGGAGCGGGATGGCATCCGGCATGTCGAACGCCGAGACGGTCGGGCAGAGCGCGTACTCCGCGAACCCCCCCGTCGCCTGCTTCGGCATCGCGACGACGCGCTTGCCGAGCCAGGCTTCGGTCCCCGCGCCGCCGCCCACGACGACCCCCATCGTCTCCATGCCGGGGATCACGGGCAGAGGCGGGCGAACCATCATGTTCCGCCCGTTGACCCGCTCCATGTCGTTCAGGTTCAGCGGGATGCCCTGGGCGCGGACGAGCAGCTCGCCGGCCTCGGGCGTCGGCAGCGGGACCTGCTCGAGCTCCATCGCCTCGGTCGGCTCGGGACCCCACGCGTGGACCCGCCAGGCGCGCATCGTCTCGGGCAGCTTCGTCGGAAGGGCGGAGGGCTTGGCGTCGCTCATGCGTGTTCTCGCTTCCTGGCGCCGGCGGGCGCGTGTCGGGTTCGGGGAACGATCTTGGATCGTGCGCGGCTCGTCCGCCCGCGCGTCGCGGTTCGCGGGATCAGACGTTGCGGTAGACGCCGCCGTTGACCGAGAGGATCTGGCCGGTCGTCCAGCTCGCTTCGTCCGAGGCGAAGTAGACGACGGCGGGGCCGACGTCCTTCGGGACGCCGTGGCGGCCCATCGGCGTGCCGCGCACGGGGCCCGCGTCCCAGTCGCCGGGGATCATGCCGAGGGAGACGGTGTTCACGGTGATCTGGTCGCAGCCGACCTCGCAGGCCAGCGAGCGCTGGAAGCCCATCGCCGCGGCCTTGCCGCCGCTGTAGATCGACATGCCCATCGCGAGACCCTGGCGGCCGGCGTCCGAGGCGATGGTGATGATGCGGCCGAAGTGGCGCGCCCGCATGCCGGGGAGCACGGCATGGATCCCATTCAGCACGGCGTAGAAGTTGACGTCGACGTACTTCGGCCAGTCCTTCGGATCCATGTCGGCGAAGGCCGTGGGGACAGCCTGCGTCGCGCCGGCGTTGCCCGCGTTCGAGACCAGGACGTCGACCGGTCCGAGCCCGGCCTCGACCTCGGCGACCATCGCGGAGACCGCCGCGCGATCCGTCATGTCGGCCGGCGCCGCCAGCGCGCGTCCGCCCGTCTTCACGATCGCCTCGGCCACCGCCCGCGCGCGATCCGCCACGACGTCGTTGACGGCCACCGCCGCCCCGCGCGCGGCGAGCGCCTCGGCGATCGCGCGACCGACGTGGCGGCCGGCGCCGGTGACGAGGGCGACGCGTCCCGTGAGATCGAACATGGACTCCTCCTCGCCTGCGGCGCCTCCCGATCGCGCGTCGACCATCCGCCTAACCTTGCAGGTCGCGGACGTGCGGCCAGACCGCGCGCTCGAAGAGGCGCAGTCCGCGCCAGGCGATTGCCGGGTCGAGGCCGCCGAGCAGCGGGTTCGTGATGAAGGTCCGATCGCGGCCGAGGTCGCGGATCGTACGGATCGCCTCTTCGGGCCGCAGGCAGAGGTAGCTTCCGCTCTTCTTGAGGTCGTCCGGGTCGACGCCCTTCGCGAAGGGACCCGCCGGTCGTCCGTAGGCCTCGGTCGTCCACTTCGAGTAGGACTCGACGACGTGTTTCGCGTGGGGCGCGATCTTCGCCCAGTCGCCTTCGGGATCGTTCGTGACGTGGACGTAGATGGGGCCCAGCGCCTTGAACTTCTCGCCCGGGTCGGGCTTGCCGAGCGCGAGGCAGGCCTCGCGGTAGACCGTCCAGTTCTCGCCGGCCGGCGGATAGAAGCCGTCGGCGATCGTCGCCGCGCGCTTCGCGACGGCGGGATGGGTCCCGCCGAGCAGGAGCTTCGGCGGCCGGTCGGGGATCGGGCGGACGGTGACGCTGCGCCCCTCCCACTCGAAGGTCTCGCCGGTCCAGGCCCGCTTCATCAGCGCGATCGCGTTCATGTAGAGCGCCTTCCGATCCTCGCGGCGCCGTCCGAACATCTGGAACTCGTAGGGGACGTAGCCGGCGCCGATCACGACCTCGAGCCGGCCCTGGCAGATGTAGGAGAGGACGGCGAGGTCTTCGGCGAGCTTGACCGGCTCGTAGAGGGGCGCGAGCAGCACGTTGGGCCGGATCTTGATCCGGCGCGTACGGCCGCCGATCGCGCCAGCCATGGGGACGGGAGAGGGCAGGTAGCCGTCGTCGGAGGCGTGGTGTTCGCCGAGGCCGATGACGTCGAGGCCCACGTCGTCGGCCCAGGCACACATGTCGAGGGTCGCGGCGTAGATCGCGCGCGTCGGCGTGCCGAAGGCGGGGGCGCGCAGGTCGAAGGCGAGGACGAACTCCAAGGGCGACTCCTCGGGCGACTCGGATCGATCGGGCCGTGCGACGTTAGCCCGTTCGGTCGCGAACGGGCGGTCGGGTGGTCAGTCGGACGGGCGGGTGGCGGGCGTATGGGCCGCGCGCGCCGCATCGCCGCGCGCCGCGGCCGGGCCCGGCTCAGCGCGTCGACGCGATCCAGTCGGCGATCATCCGGGCCGCCTCGGGTCCGTTGTCCTCCTGCCAGAAGTGGCCGGCGCGGGACTGGATCTGATGGGGTTGTCCCTGCGCGCCCGGAACGCGTTCGGCGAAGATCTGCTCCCAGCCCCGGGTCGCCGGGTCCGAGTCGCCGAAGAGCGTCAGGAAGGGGCGATCGAAGCGGGCGAGCGCCTGCCACGTCTCGAGATTCATGCGCGCGCCGACGTCCGTTCGGGTCACCGGGATCAGCCCCGGGAACTGTCGCATCCCCGCCTTGTGCCACTCGCTCGGGAAGGGCGCGTCATAGGCGGCGAGGACCTCGGGCGCGACGCCTCGCACCGTCGAGCCGGCGATCGAGTGGCTGGCCTCGAAGTCGACGAGGCGGTGGGGCGTGTAGGTCCAGTCGAGGAGCATGCCGCTGACGGTCGAATCGTGCTCGCCGCTGCCGTGATTCGCCCAGGCGATGCGGCCGGCGAGGGCGGGCTCGGCGGTATGGAGCATGGTGTTGCCGGCGACGACGCGGGCGAAGCGATCCATCTCCTTCGCCAGCACGCCCATGCCGATCGGTCCGCCCCAGTCCTGACAGACGAGCGTGATGTCCCGCAGACCGAGCGCGACCACGAGCTGGCGTACCCAGTCCACATGGCTCGCGAAGGAGTAGAAGGGCGGACGCGTCGGCTTGTCGGAGCGGCCGAAGCCGATCAGATCGACGGCGATCGCGCGCAGGCCAGCGCCCGCGAAGACCGGGATCATCTTGCGGTAGAGGTAGGACCAGGCCGGCTCGCCGTGGAGCATCAGCATGACCTCGGCGTCCCGCGGTCCCTCGTCGACGTAGTGCATCCGGAGCGGCGTCTTCGCGATGGCGCTCGCGACCTCGACGTAACGCGGCGCGAACGGGTAGTCGGGCAGGTTGCGGAAGCGCGCATCGGCCGTCCGCACGACGGGCGGGATCGGCGGGCCCTGCGTCGGAACGGGCGCGGGCTTGCGCGCGGGGCGGGACACCGCGACCGCGTTCTTCGCCTTCGCCTTCGCCTTCGCCGTGCCCGCGCGCGGGGTCGAGGGCGCGCGCTTCGCCGCAGCGCCTCGCGCCGACTTCGGGCGGCTCGTCTTGCGGCTGCCGGCGCTCCGTCCGCCACGCTCCTTCGACCCCGTTCGCTTCGCCGCCATCGATGTCACCGCCTCGTTCGTGCCCGCAGCGTCGCGGACGTCGGCACCTTCATCAAGGCCGCGGCCTCGTCCGGACGCGCCACCGGCCGCCCGACCGCGCGGCAGAGCGTCACCGCCCGCTCGACCAGCTCGACGCTCGTCGGCTGCCCCGGCCCCGCATGGTCCTCGAGGCCGACGCGCAGATGCCCGCCGCGCTCGAGCGCGATCCGCGCGACGTCGCTCGCCAGCAGGTCGCCGCCCGGAATCGCGACGGACCAGGGCAGCGGACAGTCGCCGAGCAGCTCGAGATAGGCGTCGAGCGCCTTCTCCGTCGCGGGCACGCCGAAGCTCGCGAAGGGCGAGCCGAAGAAGATCTTGACGATGCCGCCGTTTCGCGCGCGGCCGGCGCGGACGTAGGCCGCCGCCATGCGCATGAAGCTCCCGTCGAAGATCGAGAAGTTGATCGGGACGCCGAGCCGATCGCAGGCATCGATCATGTGGCGCACGTCGGCGTTCGAGTTCTGGTAGATCGTGTCGTGAGTCGACGGCTGGCCGTCGGCGTCGAACGTCCCGATGTTGACCGAGCCCGGATCGACGATCCCCATCGTGAGACAGCCCGCCTGCGCGATCGCGGGGAGGTGGCCGTAGCGCTGCTCGATGGTGGTATGCGGTCCGCCGCCCGTCATGGTCGGATAGAGGAAGACGTCGGGATGCTTCTCGAGCACCGGCCGCCAGGCCTCGACGTAGGGCTCCGCGGAGTGGGCAGCCGTCACGCCGTCGAAGATCGGATCGTCGGTGTGGTTGTGGACGAGGGTCGCGCCGGCGGCGATGCAGGCGAGGGCGTCGGCGGTGATCTCGGCGGGGGTGCGGGGGACGTGGGGGTTGCGGTCTTTCGTCGTGGTGCCGTTGAGGGCGGCCTCGATCAGGACGGGGGTGGGCATCGGGGGAGTTCCTTCCGTGGAGGGATCGGCGTGCGTTCCCATGATTCGCGGCGGCGTGTGAACGCGCGTCTCATGACTTGGCCCCGACCCCGTACGTCTGCGCGAAATGCGCCATCTCCTCGAGCTTGTACGCGAGCGACTTCTTCGTCGCCTTGAGCCCGTCGGTCCACGGCGGCTTCAGATAGTCCGTGACGCCCCAGGCTTCGAGCTGCGCGAGGCGCTCGGGCGTCGGCTCCGTCGTGCCGACGACCATGCGCCAGCCCTCGAGGCCCCGCCCCGAGTCGAGCCGCGCCTGCCGCGCGCCCATCACCTTGGCCTCGACCTCGTCCCAGGGATAGATCGCGCCCTCCCAGCCGTCGAAACGCGCCGCGCGCGCGAAGGCGGCCGGCGAGACGCCGCCGACGTAGATCGGGATCGGCGCGACCGGCTTCGGCAGCATGCGCACGCGCGGGAAGTCGTAGAACGCGCCGTGGTGCTCGACCATCTCGCCGGTCCAGAGCTTCTGGAGCACCTCGAGCTGCTCGTCGACGTGACGGCCGCGCTGGTGGAAGGGCTGGCCCGAGAGGCTGAACTCGAGCTTCTGCCAGCCGACGCCGACACCGAGATGGATGCGGCCCCCGCTCCAGACCGAGGCCGTGCTGATCGCCTTCGCGGCGGTGAAGGCGTCGCGGATGGGGAGGATGTAGACCGTGGTCAGGAAGTGGAGCGTGCGGGTCTGTTGCGCCAGCACGCCGAAGGTCACCCAGGGATCCGACCAGGGCACGTCGTCTTCCCAGGGCGTGACGCCGTCCTTCGCGATGTCGTAGCGGTCGACCTGGGTCTCGGCCGTGACCCAGTGGTCGCCGAGGGTGATGCCGTGGAAGCCGAGCGCCTCCGCGTGGCGCGCGAGGATGGGGAGTTCGTCGAGGGGCGTGTAGCCCATGCCGTGCCAGAAACGCATCGTGAGGGGATCTCCTCCTTCGTTCTTTCCTTTGAGGGCTGCTAGTCGCGGCCCGAGATGCGGTCGAGCCGCTCGAGCGCGTCGGCGTACTCGGAGACGAGCTCCTGCATGACCGTGCGGACGGATTTCACGTGATTCATCGAGCCGACGACCTGGCCGACGAAGTAGTTCGCGAGGTCGGCGGCGCCCTGCGACTTGTGGGCCGTGCGCGCGATGCGGGCCTGGGCCTCGCGGACGAGGTGGGGCTGGAGCGGCATCGGCAGCGGCTTCGGGTTCGCGGGATCCTCCCAGGCCTCGGTCCAGGCGCTCTTCAGCTGGCGCGCGGGCTTGCCCGTCAGCGAGCGGCTGCGGACCGTGTCCGACGAGGTCGCCTTCAGGAACTTCTGCTTCACGACCGGATGGGTCTCGGCCTCCTCCGTCGTCAGCCAGAGCGAGCCGATCCAGACGCCCTCGGCGCCGAGCGCGAGGGCCGCCGCGATCTGGCGCCCGCTGCCGATGCCGCCGGCGGCGAGCACCGGGATCGGCGCGACGGCGTCGACGACCTCGGGAACGAGCACCATCGTCGCGACCTCGCCCGTATGCCCGCCCGCCTCGTAGCCCTGCGCGATCACGATGTCGACGCCGGCCGCGGCATGGCGCTTCGCGTGCTCGACCGTGCCCGCGAGCGCCGCGACCTGGACGCCATGGGCACGGCCCTGCTCGATCATCCAGGCCGGGGGCGGGCCGAGCGCGCTCGCGATCAGCTTGATCCTGTACTCGAAGAGCATCTCGATCAGCTCGCGCTGCTTGTCGAACCCGACGAGGAGCTCGCCACGCAGCGCGGTGTCGGGCGGGAGCGGGGGGACTTCGTGGCGGGCGAGCAGGTCGTCGAGGAAGCGGCGGTGCTCCGGCGGGATGCGCGCGTCGAGCTCGCTCGCGTCGAAGCCGCCGGCCCGGTCGCTGCCGACGAACTTCGTCGGGAGCAGCAGGTCGACGCCGTAGGGCTTGTCGCCGACCTCCTTCTCGATCCACTCGAGCTCGGCGCGCAGCCCCTTGGGCGAGTGGGCCGCGACGCCGAGGATGCCCATGCCGCCGGCCTTCGTGACGGCGGCGGCGACGTCGCGGCAGTGGGTGAAGGCGAAGATCGGGAATTCGAGACCGAGATCGCGCGCGAGGCGGGTGTCCATGGACGGGACTCCTCCGACCCGGACGACTATGGCATTCTCGGAAGCCGCCGATCAAGGAGGCGATCCATGACCCTGATTCTCTACGGCGCGCCGCTCTCGCCCTTCGTTCGCAAGGCCGAGGTCGTCCTGCGCGAGAAGGGCATCGCGTTCGAGTCCGAGTCCGTCGCCATCCTGCCCATGCCGGACTGGTTCAAGGCGATCAGCCCGGCGCGGCGCATCCCGGTGTTGCGCGACACGTCGGTCGGGACCGAGGGGCGGGCGGGGACGATTCCCGACTCCTCGGCCATCTGCGCCTTTCTCGAGAAGAAGCAGCCGAGCCCGTCGCTCTACCCGAGCGAGGCCTTCGCGCATGGCCGCGCGATCTGGTTCGAGGAGTGGGCCGACAGCGAGCTCGCCCAGGCGATCGGGCTCGGGATCTTCCGCCCGCTGATGTTCCCCCGCTTCCAGGGCAAGGCGCCCGACGTCGACGCGGCGAAGACGGCCTGGCAGGAGAAGCTGCCGCGCCTCTTCGACTATCTCGAGAGCGAGCTCGAGGCGGCGGGCGCGGCGAGGCCCGAGGACGCGCGCCACCTGCTCGGCGGGACCCTCTCGATCGCGGACGTCGCGATCGGCGTCCAGCTCGCGCAGCTCGAGATGGTCGCGGGGCTGCCCGACGTGCGGCGCTGGCCGCGCTCGGTGACCTATGCCGAGCGACTGATCGCGCGGCCGAGCTTCGCGCCCAACCTCGCGATCTGCCGGAAGATCGTGAAGGAGCGGGTCGACCTGAACCGATAGGCCGCGTCCCCTGCTAGATTCGGACGCCGTCGTGCGCCCTCCGCCGGGCGCGGGCCCAGCGAGGACGTTCGCATGCAGTTCGACTTCACCGCCGACGACCTGATCGCCTCGAAGAACTACGGCGAGCAGGGCCAGCCCCACGACGCCTGGACGCAGCTGCGCCGGCATGCCCCGGTCTGGCGATGCGAGAGCAGCGAGTTCCCGCCCTTCTGGGCGATCACGCGCCACGCCGACATCGTCCAGATCTCGAGCCGGCCCCAGGTCTTCAGCAACGCGAAGGGCCCGAGTCTGATCAGCTTCGAGCAGGAGAAGCGTCGGGTCGCCGACTCGACCGCCTTCGCCAACATGAAGACCATCATCGAGATGGATCCGCCGATGCACCGCGAATTCCGCAAGGTCGCGAGCGCCTCCTTCACGCCGCGTCGCATCCACCGCCTCGACGACATCGTCACCACGTGCGCCCGCGAGCAGGTCGACAAGCTCGGCCGCGAGGGCGAGACCGATTTCGTCGAGTCGATCGCGCAGCGCCATCCGCTGCGCGTGCTCGCGACGCTGCTCGGCGTCGAGCGCGAGGACGAGGAGCTGATGCTCCGCCTGACGCAGGAGCTCTTCGGCTCCGAGGATCCCGACCTCCAGCGCAAGGGCGAGGACCGCAAGGCGGCGACCGCGGCGCTCGGCGCCGACTTCGTCCGCCTCTTCACGCGCATCATCGAGGACCGCCGCGCGAATCCCCGTGACGATCTCGCGAGCATGCTCGCGAACGCGAAGATGGACGACGGCAGCCCGATGCCGCCGATCGAGACCTATGGCTACTTCCTGATCGTCTTCACCGCCGGTCACGACACGACGCGCAACGCCATCGCCTCGGGCATGCAGGCGCTGCTCGAGAATCCCGATCAGCTCGACAAGCTCTGCAAGGACCCGTCCCTCGCGCGCTCGACGGTCGAGGAGGTCGTGCGCTGGACGACCCCCGTCAACTACATGAAGCGCGTGCTCCTCGACGACGCCGAGATCCGCGGCGTGAAGCTCCGCAAGGGCGAGGAGATCGCGATGTTCTACGGCTCCGCGAATCGGGACGAGGACGTCTTCGACGACCCCTTCCGCTTCGACGTCACCCGCCACCCGAATCCCCACCTCGGCTTCGGAACGGGCGAGCACTTCTGCCTCGGCGCCCACGTAGCCCGGCTCTCCTCGCGGGCGCTCTTCCTCGAGCTGGCGCGGCGGATCGAGTCGATCGAGCTCGTCGGCGCGTCGCGCCACATCGCCTCGAGCTTCGTGGTCGGCCTCAAGAACCTTCCGATCCGGTACCGGCTGCGGCCAGCGGCCTGAGGAGCGCTCCATGACGACGTTCGGATTCACGAAGCTGGTAGTCGGCGATCTCGAGAAGATGAAGGCGTTCTACATGAACGCCTACGACCTGAAGCAGTTCGACCGGATCCAGGCCGACATCGGCATCGATCCGATCGACGAGATCATGCTCGGGCGCGACTCGGGCTTCGGCCCCGGCTCCCTCGTCCTGCTCCGCTTCACCGAGCTCGCCCCGCCGCGTCCCGGCGCCGTCATCCTGGGCTTCGTCACGGACGACCTCCAGGCGCTGCTCGACCGCGTCGTCGCCAACGGAGGTCGCGTCCATGCGGCGATCAAGGACATCCCCGAGATGAAGGTCCGCGTCGCGTTCGCGAAGGATCCGGAGGGGAATCTGGCCGAGCTCGTGCAGATGCTCTGAGGGGCTCGTCTCAGGCGTTCTTCGCCTCGAGATCCCGCACGTACGAGCGCGCCCCCATCAGGTAGTGGAGGGCCGCCCAGGCCACGCAGAAGATCAGCGCGATCATCGCTTTGCGCAGCTCCGTCCCGCCGCCGAGGAAATCGGAGAGTCGTCCCATTGCATAGGGGCCGAGGCCGAATCCGACGAAGTTCATCGCGAAGAGCGCGGTCGCGGACATGACCGCGCGCATGCGCGGCTTGACGAGGCCCTGCAGGACCGAGTGGCCCAGCGCCGAGTACTGGTGGTTGCCGAGGGTGGCGACCGCGATCCAGGCGATCGCCCAGGCGGGATCGCTCGCGGTGTAGGCGAGGATCGAGAACGGGATCGAGACGAGGGCGCCGAGGGCGGGCAGCCAGAAATGCCAGCGGAGGTCGATCGCGCCGAGCCGATCGCCGAGGATGCCCGAGACCCGGACGGCGAAGCCGCCGGCCACGCCGGCGATCAATCCGAGCCAGAGCCCCGCTTGCGTCAGCGAGAGATCGTGGACGCGGACGAGGTAGGAGGAGTGGAAGGCGCCGACGCCGGCGAGGAAGAGCGTCTGTACGGCACAGCCCGCGAGCATGTGCCGGATCGCGGGCAGGTGCCCGATGAATTGCAGCGTGTCGACGACCGGCTCGATCGCGCGGTCGCCGCGGGCATCGTACGCGCCGCGATCGGGCTCGGGCAGCGTCAGCCACGCCAGGAGCGCGAGCAGGACGCCGGGCGCGCCCACGACCCAGAACGCCGCCTTCCAGCCGAGCTGGTCCGCGAGCACGCCGCCGAAGGCGAGGCCCAGGAGCGTGCCCAGCGGAACGCCGAGGGAGTAGATCGAGATCGCGTTCGCGCGGCGTTCGAGCGGGAACGTGTCGGAGATCATGGAGTGGGCGGGGGGCGTGCAGCCCGCCTCGCCGATGCCGACGCCGATCCGCGCGGCGAGCAGCTGCGGGAAATTCCTCGCGAAGCCGCAGACGACCGTCATGCCGCTCCAGACGAGCAGCGCGACCGTGATGATGTTGCGCCGGTTGCCGCGGTCGGCGAGGCGCGCGATCGGGAAGCCGGCGAAGGTGTAGAACAGCGCGAAGGAGAGACCGACGAGCCAGCCGATCTGCCCGTCGGTCAACGCGAGCTCGTTCTTCACGGGCTCGACCAGGATGTTCATCACCTGCCGATCGACCGTGTTCAGGATGTAGATCGTGAGCAGCAGGCCGAGCGTGTATCCGGGCGCCTTCAAGCGGGCGATCCTCCATGGTCGGGCGACGTTAACAGAGGCGCCGTGCCCGGCGAGGCCGGCGCGACCCGCGAACTGGGCGAGGCGGCGAGGCGACGACGTTCGGCGAGGCGGCGAGAACGGTCAGACGACTCGCTCGCGTCGGAGCGTCTCGATCTCGTCGGCCGCGAAGCCGAAGCCGCGCAGGATCTCGTCGGTCTGCTCGCCCGCATCGGGCGCCGGGCGACGGACGGCATGGGGATGGCCTTCGATGCGCGTCGCGTTGCGCAGGATCCGGATCTCGCCGCAGCGGGGATGATCGACCGGGACGGCCATCTCCAGATGGCGGACCTGGGGGTCGGCGAAGACCTCGGCGACGTCGTGGACCGGGCCGCAGGGGACGCCTGCCGCCTGGAGCGCCAGGAGCCAGTCGCGCGCGTCGCGCTCCGCGAGCCGGGCTCCGATCTCGCGGTCGAGCTCGTCGCGATGCCGCGCGCGCGTCTCGGCGCTCGCGAAGCGCGGATCCACGAGCCAATCCGTCCGGCCTAATACCCGACAGAACGCCTCCCAGAGCCGGCCCCAGGGCGCAGCGACGTTGATGGCGGCGTCGCGCGTCGCGTAGAGGCCCATCGGCCGCATGGTCGGATGGTGGTTGCCCGCCTGCCCCGGGACCTCGCCCGAGACCGTGAAGCGGGCGGCCTGGAAGTCGAGCATGGCGATCATGGATTCGAGCAGGGAGGTGTGGACCCAGCGGCCGCTGCCGGTCCGCGCGCGTTCGTGGAGCGCCACGAGGATTCCGACGGCGAGCTGGAGCCCGGCCGTCACGTCGGAGATCGCGACGCCGGCGCGGACGGGGCCCTGGCCGGGCAGACCCGTGACGCTCATCAGGCCGCCGATCCCCTGCACGATCTGGTCGACGCCGCCGCGCTCGGCGTCGGGTCCGTCCTGGCCGAATCCCGAGATCGAGCCGAGCACGAGGCGGGAGTTGATGCGATGGAGCGTCGGCCAGTCGAAGCCGAGTCGGGCCTTGACCGGCGGGCGGAGGTTCTCGACCAGGACGTCGGCCCGGGCGACGAGCCGGTGGAGGACGTCGCGGCCCTCGGGTCGCTTCAGGTCGAGGGCGAGGCTCCGCTTGTTGCGGTGGAGGTTCAGGTAGTCGGGGGTGTGGTGGTCCTCGAGGCCGGCGGGTCCGCTGCAGGGCTCGACGCGGATCACGTCGGCGCCCCAGTCCGCGAGCTGGCGCACCGCCGTCGGACCCGCCCGCGCGATCGTCAGATCGAGCACCACGAGGTCGGCAAGGGGCAACGTCGACGCGTCCGCCATGGGTCGACGATCGCATGGCGGGCCGCGACGAGCCAGCGCGCCGGCGATATGCTGGGGCGCTCACCGCGTTTCGAAAGGAGCAGGCTCATGCAGCGGATCGAAGGCAAGCGGGTTCTCGTGACGGGAGCGACCGGTCAGGTCGCAGGCGTGCTGACCGAGCGGCTCGCAGAGCGCAACGAAGTCTTCGCGGCCGCGCGCTTCACCGACGCGAAGGCCAAGGCCGCGCTCGAAGCGAAGGGCGTTCGGACGGCCTACTTCTCGATCGGCGAAGCGGATCTCGCTTCCCTGCCCGACGTCGACTACGTCATCCACTGTGGTTGCAACACGTTCCCGAAGACGCCCGACGAGGGCATTGCCCAGAACGCCGAGGGCACGGGCTTCCTCATGCAGCGATACCGCGACGCGCGCGCCTTCTTCCACATGTCCTCGTCGTCCGTCTACCGCGTGCCCGCCTCGAGCGCGACGCCGGTCCAGGAGACCGAGACCCTGGGTGGCTATTCCGTCTACGCGCCCCACTACGCGATGAGCAAGCTCGCGACCGAGGCGGTCGTCCGCTTCCAGGCCCGGTCGCTCGGCCTGCCGACGATCGTCGCGCGGCTCGACGTCGCCTACGGGACGCGCGGGCATGGCGGTGTCCCGATGGCGGTCTTCGAGATGATGAAGCACGGCGCGGCCTACACCCGCGCTGCGAGCGGCGAGAGCTACTGCTCGCCGATCCACGAGGACGACATCGCCGAGCAGGTCGAGGCGCTCGTCTTCGCCGCGGCGGTGCCGGCGCCGATCGTGAATCTCGGCGGCGACGAAGCGGTCTCGGTCGAGGAGATGATCCGCTACGTCGAGTCGCTGACAGGCTTGTCGCTGAAGATCGAGGAGGCCGAGATGGCGACCTTCGGCATGAAGGTCCTCGACAACACGCTGCGCAAGCGCCTCGCCGGCCCCTGCAAGGTCGGCTGGCGCGAAGGCGTCCGCCGCGCCCTCGAGACGCGGCATCCCGAGGCGATCCGACGCTAGTCGGTCGCGACGTCGGTCCAGAACGCCCGATCCCGGCTCAATCGCTCGGGATCCCCTTCTGATAGGTCCCCGACCAGAGCCCTGCGTCGACGACGAAGTCGGCGGCGGTGCAGGAGAGGCTCTCGTCGGAGGCGAGGAACAGGGCCATGCGCGCGATGTCGTCGACGCGGCAGTCGGGCCTGCGGCCTTCCGGCGACTTCAGGATCGCCTGCATCGAGCGGTGGTGCACCGTCGAGAGGTCCAGGTCGCCCGACAGGAAGGGCGCGCTCATGTCCGGATTGCCGGCCTCGGGGCAGATCGCGTTGATCCGGATGCCGTACTTCCCGAGCTCGATCGCCGCGCTCTTCGAGAGCCCGCGCACGGCCCATTTGCTCGAGGCGTAGGCGACGACGCCGTTCATGCCCTTGATGCCGTCGCTCGAGGCGACGTTGACGATCGAGCCGCCGCCCCGCGCCTTCATGACCTCGGCGACGGCCTGGATGCCGAGGAAGGGGCCGAGCTGGTTGACCTCGACGATGCGCAGGAAGTCGTCGCGCGAGGTCTTCGACAGGGGCGCGATCAGGAGGATCGCCGCGTTGTTGACGAGCACGTCGAGCCCGCCGAAGGCCTCGACCGTCCGGGCGACCGCCGCATGCCAGGACTCCGGACGGCGCACGTCGAGCGCGACGAAGCGCGCGTTCGCGCCGAGCGCATCGGCCTGGGCTCGTCCCGCGTCCTCCTTCACGTCCGCGAGGACGACCCGCGCGCCCTCCTCGGCGAAGAGGCGCGCGATCGCGGCCCCCGTGCCCTGGGCCGCGCCCGTCACGATCGCCACCTTGCCCTCGAGCCGTCCCATCCGCTTCCTCCTCGTCGATTCGCGCGTCGTCATCCGGCGCCCGTTGGCGGCCGCTCGTCGACCGGGGGGCATCCGTCGGCGTTCGCGCCGCCGTCGTCGGAGCATCGCGAGCGGGGGGCGGGTCGGCCAGCGGTCGCGGGCGGGGGCCGAGGTGTGTCAAGGTGTCGGCTCGCGCGGCGCGCGGGGCGTTCCGCGCGGTGGCGCAGGTCAGCGACAGCGGGCAGAGGCCCAGGGGAGGGTTGCATGCGGACTCGGAGGCTCGTCTGGCTCGGGTTGGTCGTATGGGCGGTCGCGGTCGCGGTCGGCTGTGACGGCGGGTCGGGCTCCGCCGGCTCCGATGGGGCCGAGGAGATGTCGCAGCGGACGCTGATGAACGAGGCGCCGGAGGCCGTCGTCGTGCTCGACGTGCGGACCCCCGACGAGTATGCGGCGGGCCACGTCCCGAACGCGACCAACATCCCCCATGATCAGCTCGCGGACCGCATCGGCGAGCTGGGCTCCGACAAGAGCCGTGACGTCGTCGTCTACTGCAAGTCGGGCCGCCGCGCGGGCCTCGCGGCCGAGACCCTCGCCGAGGCCGGCTTCACGCGGATCCACCACCTGACGGGCGACATGGACGGCTGGCGCGCGGCGGGCCTGCCGGTCGAGTAGGCGGGGCGGTTCGGACGCGGCGCCGGGCCAATGCGACGAGCACGAGACCCCCGGCCAGAACGCCGCCCAACGGCTCGGGGACGATGACGAACTGGTCGCCCGCGAAGTCGTTCAGGTCGACGCCCGAGAGATCGCCGGGATTGCCGACGAGGATTCCGTCGCCGGAGAACTGGTTCGACGCGTAGTCGTGCCCGCTTCCGTTCACGAAGAGCATCAGTCGGATGTCGCCCTGAGGATCGCCGATCTCCGAGAGCGGGATCGAGAACTCGATGCCCGTGACGACGTCGGACAGGTCTTCCGTCGTGGGGGTCGTGTAGGGCGGCTGGTCGCTGACGCCTCCGCCGTTTCCATTGTCGATGGCCATCTGCAGGCCGACGACGTTCTCCATGTTGCGATGTCCGGCGGCGTTGCTCGTCCCGGGGACGGGGGGCAGGACGAACTCGAGCTGGCGCTCGATCGCGCCGGCTCCGGTCTCGTCGATCGCGCCTCCCGGACCGAAGGCGTAGATGCGATCGATCAGGTCGCCCTGCGCGAGGTCGGGCAGGGGGATCGTCGACGATCCGACCGTCTGCGGCAGGCCGCGGTAGGAGAACTGCGCCCCCAATGCGCCCACGCGGCCCGCCGTCCCGTTGCGCAGGTCGGCGTAGTCGGCGCTGGCGGCGTAGAAGGCGAGCGCAGGGCTCAGCGCGGTGAGCATGCCGTGCTGGAAGGTCAGGTAGTGGTCGGCCGTGAATCCCGCGTCGAACGCGAGTCCGTCCATGCGCTGCAGCGCTCCATCGTTGAACAGGTTCGAGCCGTCCGGTGGCATGAAGCCGCCGCAGCAGAAGGCGTCGACGCCGCCCGGAAGCGCGGAGGCGTCGATCGAGGCCACGCCACCGGGACCGGAATCGATGAAGACCTCGAGCTTCATGAAGGCGGCGTCGAGGTTGCCCGCCATCACGACGTAGAGCCGCCCGTTCGTCACCGTGGCAAAGACGCGGTCGATCTCTGAGCCGGTTCCCCCGATCGGATCCCCACCGACCGCGTCGCCGAACTGGGTGTTCGTGTTCTGGGTCGAGAGCGGCTCGCCGTAGATCGCGTCGACCGTCCCGTCGATGATCGGCGCGAATTGCGCATGGCCGAGCGGTGGGCACGACAGGTCGATCGCCATGACGGCGAACAGGAGGAACGACGTTCGCATGGGCTCATCCCCATGGCGGGCTGCCATCCCGGCCCGTGCGGGCGATCGCATGCGACGGCCGGCAGGCCGTCCAATCGGGCGGGCCTGGCGGTCCGCCGCCCCGATCCTACCCCGAGCGACGCTCGCCGGCGCATGTCCTCGCCGGCTTCCGGCTCGATTCCGTCGCGCTGCGGCTCGCTGACGCGATGTCCGCGCCGAGTCGGGCCGCGGGTCCCGCACGGGCGCCACCGCCGGCCGATGGGGCGACCCGGAGATCGGCCCACGGCACGCCTGCTTCGAGACGTCTGCGCCCACTCGCCCTCGCGGAGCATGCCTGTCATGATCGGGACGCCTCTCCGCGGCGCGCGCGGCCTCGGGGAGCGAGAGGAGCACGCAATGAGCCCGATCACCGAGAGCTACATCGAGATCATGAACCTCGTCTACGCCTATCCCGAGCGGATCGACTCGGGCGATTTCGCGGGCGTCGGAGAGCTCTTCGCCGACGCGGTCTTCGAGACCGAGGGCGGCGAGCCGCTGGTCGGGAGCCGCGCGGTGCAGGAGAACTTCGAGCAGTGGACTCGACGCTACCCGGACGACGGCACGCCGAAGACCCGACACTGCATCCACAATCCGATCGTCGAGATCGACGAGGAGAAGGGCACGGCCATCGTCCGCTACTACGTCACCGTCTTCCAGCGGACCGCCGACTTCCCGCTCCAGCCCGTCTGGGCGAACCGGTACGAGGACCGCTTCGTGCGCAAGGACGGTCGCTGGCGCTACGCCCATCGCCGCGGCTTCGGCCACATGCCCGGCAACGTGGATGCCCACCTCCTGCAGACGCCGCGGCAGGGCAAGTGAACGGACGCGAGAGGAGCCCATGTCGATCGCCCGAAGACTCGAGGATCGCGCCGCCATCGTGACCGGAGGCGCCTCCGGGATCGGCCGCGCCAGCGCGCTGCGACTCGCCGCCGAAGGCGCGCGCGTCGCGATCGGCGATCTCGACGCGGCGGCAGCGGAGGCGGTCGTCGCGGAGATCGAGGCGGGGGGCGGGCGAGCGATCGCCGTGCGGACGGACGTCTCGGACGAGGTCGCCTTCCGCGCGCTCGTCGACGCGGCGGTCGACGCCTTCGGGCGGCTCGACGTGCTGCACAACAACGCGGCCGCCCTCGGTCGGACGGCGATCGGCGACGACGGCGATCTCGAGAGCCTCTCCGTCGAGGTCTGGGATCGCACGATGGCGATCAACGCGCGGAGCGTGATGCTCGGCTGCCGACTCGCGATCCCGCGCATGCTCGAGACCGGTGGCGGCTCGATCGTGAACACCTCCTCCGGCGCGGCGATCCGGGGTGCGCTGACGGGGACGGCGTACGCCACGTCGAAGGCCGCCGTGAACTGCCTCACGCTCTACGTCGCCGCGCAGTACGGCAAGCGGGGCATCCGCTGCAACGCGATCCTTCCGGGACTGATCATGACGCCGGCGGTCGAGGTCGGGATGACCCGCGAGTCGGTCGACATGATCCTCGACCACCACCTCACGCCCGAGGCCGGCCGTCCGGAGGACATCGCCGCGATGGTCGCCTTCCTCGCCTCGGACGACGCGCGCTACGTCACGGGCCAGCTGCTCTGCGTCGATGGCGGCATCACGAGCCACGCGCCGACCTACGCCGACACGCGACGGATGCAGGGGGCGGGCTGAGATCGGCCGCGCCCGGAGCGCGCCTCAGTCCCGCATCACGGCGTCCTGATGGATCGAACGCAGCGACGGGTCGAATCGTGCGAGTCGGATGAACGCACGGTTCGCGAGGTGCAGGTACCAGGGCAGCGGGCGGACCAGATCGAGGAAGAGCACGGCTCGCGGCGCGTCCGACTCGTTCGCCGCGTCGTGGAGGAAGGTGTCGTCGAAGACGACGCCCTCGCCCTCGTGCCAGTGGTAGCGCGGCGTCTCCTCGATCACGCTCTTGATGCGCCGGTCGTAGGCGGCGCGATCGTCGTTGACCCGCAGCCAGCAGCGGCCGTCTCGATTGTCGTTCGGGACGACGAGGCCGAGGTGGTAGCGGAGGAAGCCCTTGTAGTAGCCCCAATGGGCGCGCAGATGCTGATGCGGACCGAGGATCGAGAAGAAGGCCGTCTCGACGCCCGGGATCCGGCGGAGCAGGCGGGCGGTCTCGGGGGCGCGGGCGCAGTTCCCGTCTAGGAATCGGCCGGCCTTCAGCATGAAAGTCCGCCACTCGCGCTCGTGGATGCCGCGCGTCGTGTACTGACCGCCCGACTGGCGGATGTGGGGGATCCGTTCGCGCGCGCGCATCAGCTCGAGGCATTCCTCGCGGATGACCTCGAAGTGGCGCTCGAGCAGCGCGAGCTCGGGATACAGTCGATGGTAGTCGCGGATCAGCGGCGGGTTCGGCTCGACGAGGCCCCGCTCCTCGAGGCGGCGCCAGAATCGCCGCACGTGGCGCTTGAGCAGCAGCTTCTTCTGCCGGCGGCTCATCCGCAGCAGCCGGCCGAGCGCGACCGCGACGCCGAGCGCGAGCCCGACCAGGACGAGCGCCCCGAGCCGTAACCCCCACGAAACGTCCTGCATCCCGGCTCCGACCTCCTCGTGGGCCCAGTCTACTGGCTGTCCGCGCCCGGATCGCGCGAATCGTCCGCGCCCGGGCGGGGCCGGCGCGCGGGTTTGCCGGCGCGCTCCGGAAGTTGGAAGATTGGCCGGAGCGGCCGGTCCGGCCGCAGACCCGGAGCACGACGATGAATTTCGGATTCACGGAAGAGCAGGGCTACCTGCGCGAGACCGTGCGCAAATGGGTGGACGATCGCTGTCCGATGGCAGAGGTCCGGCGCCTCGCGAAGACGGAGGACGCCTTCTCGTCCGAGCTCTGGCGCGGCCTCGCGGAGCAGGGCGTCCTCGGGCTGCTGATCCCGGAGTCGTACGGCGGGGCGGGGCTCGCGTGGGTCGATCTCGTCGTGGTGCTCGAGGAGACGGGTCGGACGCTGATGCCGTCGCCGCTCGTCTCGACCGCGCTCGCGACCCAGGCGCTGCTCGAGGCCGGCAGTCCGGCACAGCGCGACGCGTGGCTGCCGCGTTTCGCGGCGGGCGAGGCGGTCGCCACGCTCGCCGTGCTCGAGGCGAGCGATCGGCTGGGGACGTCGGGCGTCGCGCTCGCCGCCGAGCGGGACGGGGACGTCGACGTGTTGCGCGGCGAGAAGCGCTTCGTCGCGGACGTGGGCTGCGCGGACGTCTTCGTCGTCGCGTATCGGGCGGACGCGGGATCGGGCGGAGGAGCGGGCGCGGGCATCGCTGCGCCCACGAACGGGGCCGGGCCGCTGCGTCTGGCGCTCGTTCGCCGCGAGGCGGCCGGCGTGCGCACGGAATCGATTCCGACCCTCGACGAGACCCGCCGCAGCGGGACGCTCCGGCTCGACGGCGTCCGCATCGCTCCGGCGGATCGGCTCGAGGGGGCCGATCCCGAGGCGACGCTCGCGCTGCTGCTCGACTGCGGCGCCGTCGCCGTGGCGGCGGAAGGGCTCGGCGCCGCGGAGGGCGCGCTCGCGCTGACCGTGCGGTATGCCAACGATCGCGTCCAGTTCGGCTCGCCGATCGGACGCTACCAGGGGGTGAAGCATCGACTCGCCGACATGTGGGTCGATACCGAGTCGGTCAAGTCGCTCCTCTATTACGCGGCCTGGTCGATCGACGAGCGTCGGGACGTCCTGCCCCGGTATGCCTCGCTCGCGAAGGCCTATCTCTCCGACGCGTTCACGCGCCTCGGCGTCGATTGCGTCCAGCTCCACGGCGCCGTCGGCTACACGATCGAGTACGACATCCAGCTCTATCTGAAGCGATCGAAGTGGGTCCGGCCGACGTTCGGCGACGGCGACTTCCATCGCGACCGGCTGGCGACGCTGCAGGGACTCTGAGATGGACTTCAACTTCACGCCCGAAGAGCAGGCCTTCCGCGAGGAGATCCGCGCCTTCCTCGACGCGCATCTCCCGGATCCCGTGCCGGAGGACGACCCGGCGTTCCTGCGCGAGTGGAATCGCAAGGTCCGCGCGAAGCGCTGGGTCGGCTTCAACTGGCCGCGCGAATGGGGCGGGGGCGGCGGCGATCTGATCCGCCAGTTCATCCTGAAGGAGGAGATGTCGGCGCGCCGCGCGCCCGCCCTCGGCACCGACTTCATGGGACTCACCTGGGTCGGACCCGCGATCATCCAGCACGGCAGCGACGCGCAGAAGGCCGAGCATCTCGAGGCGATCCTCGACGGCCGGACCCATTGGTGTACCGGCTACTCCGAGCCCGACGTCGGGAGCGACCTCGCCTCGCTGCAGTGTCGCGCCGTGCGTGAAGGCGACGAGTACGTCATCACCGGCCAGAAGATCTGGACGACCGCCGCCCACTCCGCGAGCCACGTCTTCCTGCTCGTGCGGACCGATCCCACGGTCTCGAAGTACAAGGGCATCACCTGCCTGCTCGTCCCGATGTCGACGCCCGGCATCAGCGTGACGCCGATCGAGAACCTCTCGGGCAAGGCCTCCTTCAACCAGGTCTTCTTCGACGGCGCGCGCACGCCGGTCACGAACCGCCTCGGTGCCGAGGGCGCGGGCTGGCGGGTCGTGATGGGCGCGCTCGCCAACGAACGCTCGGGCATCTCCGAGTCGACGGAGATGCTGCGCCATCTCGACGACATCCGATCCCTCGCCCGGACGGCGACGCGCGACGGTCGCCCCGCGCTCGACGACGACCGCGTCCGCCGGCGTCTCGCCGACATGGAGATCCGCGTCGAGGCGATGCGGCTGACGGGACTGCGCCATCTGACCGATCAGCTGAAGGGCAAGCCCTCGGGCAGCGAGACCGCGATCAACAAGCTGCAGCGCGGCATCCTCGAGTTCGAGATGAGCGAGCTGACCCTCGAGCTGCTCGGCCACGAGGCGCTCCACCAGGGGCCGCTCCAGCACGGCGCGCTCGCCTGGCACGGCACCGTGATCGGCGGCGGCAGCCCGAACATCCAGCGCAACATCGTCGCCGAGCGCATCCTCGGCCTGCCCAAGGACTGACGCCACGGCATCCAACCGGGAGGAACCCGCATGACCTACGACCTCGTGATTCGCGGCGGTCACGTCGTCGACGGCTCCGGTCTCGGCGCCTATCGCGCCGACGTCGCGGTCCGCGGCGATCGCATCGCGGCGATCGGCCGCGTCGCCGAGCGGGGTCGGCGCGAGATCGATGCCGAGGGCCACGTCGTGACGCCCGGCTTCATCGACGGCCATACCCACATGGACGCCCAGCTCTTCTGGGATCCGCAGGGCGCCAACTCCTGCTGGCATGGCGTGACCACCGCCGTGATGGGCAATTGCGGCTTCACCCTCGCCCCGGCCCATGCCGACGCGCGCGCGCTCGTGGTGCGCAACCTCGAGCGCGCCGAAGACCTCGATCCCGCGGCCCTCGCCGCCGGCATTCCCTGGCGCTGGGAGACCTTCCCCGAGTTCATGGACGCGGTCGAGCGACAGGAGAAGTCGATCCACTACGCCGCGAACATCGGCCACTCGGCGCTCCGCACCTTCGTGATGGGCGAGCGGGCCTTCGAGCAGGCCGCCGACGAGGCCGACCTCGCGCGCATGGAGGCCGTGCTCGAAGAGGCGCTGCGGGCCGGCGCGATCGGCTTCACGACGACGCGCAGCGAGCATCACGAGACCTCCGACGATCGCCCCGTCGCCTCGCGCCTGGCGACCTGGGACGAGCTCCACCGGCTCGCCGGCGTGATGGCGCGCCTCGGCGTCGGGATCCTCGAGGGCGGGACCGAGGGCGTGCTCTCGAGCGATCCCGCCGAGGTCGAGGAGACCTGGCGCCACGTCCGCCGCATCGCCGTCGACCAGGGCGTGCCCGTGACGGCGGGGCTGATCGCGACGAAGGCGGGCGGGCGCGCGATGCTCGAGCGGATCGACGAGATCGCGCGGGCGGGCGGGCGCATGTACGGGCAGAGCCATTGCCGCGGCATCTCGGTGCTCCTCTCCTTCGAGACGCGCCTGCCCTTCGACGTCCTGCCGAGCTGGAAGCCGCTGCGGTCGCGACCGATCGCGGAGCAGAGGCGCATCCTCGCCGATCCGGCCGAGCGCGAGCGCTTCGCGCGCGCGGCGATGGAGGGCGATTACAGCGCCTGGCGCGGGCTCGGCGCGATGCCGCGGCCGCCGGACTACGACGGCATCCGCGTCTACGAGCGCGGACTCCCGCCGAATCCGACCGTGCGCGAGGTCGCGGAGAAGCGCGGCGTCTCGCCGGCCCGGGCGATGATCGACCTCGCGGTCGAGAGCGACTTCGCGACGCTCTTCATCCAGCCGAGCCTCTATCCCCAGGACGAGCAGGTCCTGCTCGACGTGCTGCGCCATCCGCGCACGATCATGACCTTCTCCGACTCGGGCGCGCATCTCTCGCAGATCGCCGACGCCTCGATCCATACCTACCTGCTCGGCTACTGGGCGCGCGAGCGCGGCGAGATCCCCTTCGAGCAGGCGATCCGGATGCTGACCTTCGAGCCGGCGCTCGCCTGGGGGTTCCACGATCGCGGGCTCCTGCGCGAGGGGCTGCAGGCGGACCTCAACGTGATCGACCCCGCGACGGTCGCGCCGGCGGTGCCGCGGGTGGTCGCGGATCTGCCAGCGGGGCGGCCGCGATTGTCGCAGAAGGCGGTCGGCTTCCGGGCGACGGTCGTCGCGGGTGAGGTCACCATCGACGACGGGAAGCCGACGAGTGCACGGCCAGGGCGGCTCTTCCGCAACCGGCTCGCGCGACCGTGGGCCGTCGAAAGCTAGTCCGGCGTCGCCGCCCGTCTCGCCTCGAGTGCGCGACGGATCTCGGCGTGCTTCGTCGCGTCGAAGTCGAATCCGACGAGGATCACGGCGCCGATCAGCATGCTCGCGAGCGGGACGAGCGCGTTCAGGCTCCGGATCGCGAGCTGAACCGTCTCGGTCTGGGCGGCGCCGCCCTGGACGAAGCCGACCGCTTCGAGCGTGATGCCCGTGAACATCGCCATGATGCCGCTCGAGGTCTTGTAGAGGAACGTGAAGGCGGAGTAGAAGGCGCCCTCCTTGCGTTCTCCGGTCTCGAGCTCGTCGGCGTCGATCAGGTCCGCGAGGATCGACTGGCCGAGCACCATCCCGCAGGCGGAGCAGGACCCCGTCATCGAGACGACCATCTGCATCCAGGCGAGGTCGCCCTCGCCGACGAAGAAGAGGCAGGCATAGCCGACCATGCCGACCACGAGGCCGACCATCCAGGTCCCCTTCTTTCCGATCCGCCGCGAGAGCGCGACCCAGAGCGGGAGGGAGAGGAGCGACGAGCCGACGTAGAACATGAAGATCTGGCCGATGCTCCCGGGCAGGCCGACCACGTAGTGCATCAGGAAGGGGGCCACGACCATGCTGGCGCCCGAGCCCGTGTACTCGATGAAGATCATGACGAAGAGCTTGCGCGACCAGCGGCCCCGAAGGACGTCGCGCGCGATGCTGCGGACCCCGACCTGGCGCCGGTCCGCGCGCGCTGCGGGCTCGCGCAGCGTGGCGACCGAGATCGCGATCGAGCCGACGACGAGCGCGCCGCTGACCAGCGCGAAGGTCGAGGCCGCGCGCTTCGGATCCGGCGCCGTCATCAGATGGGGCACGGCGAAGACGAGGCAGCCGATCATGCCGACGTAGCCCGCGGCCTGGCGCCAGGCGAAGATGCGCGAGACGGCGTGGGAGTCGCTCGTCAGCTCGGCACCGAGCGCCTGCTGCGGCGTGTAGAAGATCGTGATCGCCAGGTTGAAGGCGAAGGCGGAGACGGCCATCCAGGCGATCAGCCAGGCCGGCGAGAGCGCGTCGGGCGGTGACCAGACCATGTAGCCGGAGAACGCGATCGGGAGCGCCGACGCCGCGATCCAGGGGCGTCTCCGTCCCCAGGCGTGCTTCGTTCGATCGCTCCAGATGCCGGCGAGCGGGTCGGTCACCGCGTCCCAGAGCCGGCTCGCGCCGAAGATCAGACCCATCGCCACCGGCGGAACGAAGAGCACGTCGATCGCGTATTTGTTGACGTAGCTCATGAAGAGCACGAGCGAGAAGTTGACGGGCGCCATCGGCAGGGCGTAGGCGAGGAGCATCCACAGTGGGAGCGGAACGGACGGGGCAAGGGTCGATGTCGCGGTCGATGGCTGCGCAGCCGCGGTCGGTGCAGCGCCGGAGGACGCAGCGAGGGGGGCGCTTTCGGCTTCGGCCATGGCGGGCAGCATAGGGCAGCCAAGCTGGGGCGGGACGGTTATCGTTCGCCGCATGAGAAGCTGGTCCGCCTGGCTCGCTGCCGGTCCGTTCGCGCTCGCCTGCCTGTTCGGGTGCGGGCCGACGCTGCTGCTTCCGGGCGGCGAGCTCTCGGGACCAGTCGCGGCGACGCCCGACGACTGGGGCTTCAGCGACGCCATCTCGACCATCCAGCTCGAGACACGTCCGGCGGATCCCTACTCGGTCAACATCTGGGCCGTCGGGATCGGCGACCGGCTCTACGTCCACGCCGGGGCGAACCGCTCGCGCTGGGTCGAGCACCTGATCGCCGATCCGCTCGCGCGCGTCCGCGTCGGGGGAACGATCCATCCGGTCGTCGCGACCCGCGTCGGGGATCCGGCCGAGTTCGCCGTCTTCGCCGACGCCTATCAGAAGAAGTACGGCATGCGTCCCCGCAACGAGAACGTGGCCGAGGTCTATCTCTATCGATTGGATGCCAGGACATGAAGATCGGACTCTGCTTTCCCTACACCCAGGAAGACCTCGACCGCGAACGGACGCTCGAGTGGTTCCGTCGGGTCGATGAGGGCCCCTTCTCGACGCTCTCCTGCGGCGAGCGCATGGTCGGACCCTCCGTCGACATGATGGCGCTGCTCGCCGCCGCGGCCGCCACGACGAAGCGCGTCCACATCGCGCCGACCCTCTACGTCCTCCCGATGCATCCCGCGATCAAGGTCGCGAAGCATGCGGCGACCCTCGACATGCTGGCGGGCGGCCGTACGACGATCGTGGTCGGCACGGGCGGTCGTCCCCAGGACTACCGCTGCATGGAGAAGCCGCGCGAGGGACGCTATGCGCGGATGGACGAGCAGGTGGCCGAGATCCGGCGGATCTGGGCCGGGGAGCTCCCCTTCGAAGGGGCCGAGCCGATCGGGCCGAAGCCCGTCCAGAAGGGCGGACCGAAGATCCTCGCGGGCTCGATGGGGCCGAAATCGATCGCGCGCGCCTCGAAGTGGGCAGACGGCGTCTACTCCTGGTCCGGGAACGGCGTGGCGGCCGAGATGAAGCAGCAGTCCCAGTGGGTCAGCGAATCCTGGGAGAAGGCCGGGCGGACGACGGCGCCGAAGCGCGTCGGCGGCTTCTGGTACTCGCTCGCGCCGAACGCGGACGAGAAGCTCAAGGCCTACGTCTACAAGTACATCAAGGTCATGGGCGACGCGCCGGCGAAGGCGCTCTCGCGCATGGTCGATCGATCGACGCCGGATCGCGTGCTCGCGTCGCTCGAGGCCTACGCCGAGCTGGGTTTCGAAGAGTGCTGGCTCAACAGCGCGACCGCCGAGTACGCCGAGATCGAGAACCTGATCGAGCTCATGCAGAAGCGCGGCTGGGCGTGAACGCGATGGGCATCTTCTCGATGCCCACGATGAAGTTGTTCGGCCGCCGCTCGAGAGGCTCCTCGGTCGCGAGCCGGACGTCCGGCATGCGCGGGAGCAGCTCTTCGAAGAGGATCTTGAGCTCGAGTCGGGCGAGGCTGGCGCCCAGGCAGTGGTGGACGCCGTAGCCGCCGAAAGCGACGTGGTGGTTTGGCCAGCGCTCGACGTCGAACCGGTCGGGCTCGACGAAGGCGCGCTCGTCCCGATTCGCCGCCGGATAGAGCAGCAGGACGCGGTCGCCCTCGTGCAGACGCTCGCCGTGGAGCTCGGTGTCCCGGGTGACGGTCCGGTTCATGTTCACGATGGGCGAGACCCAGCGGATCATCTCCTCGACGGCGACGACGATCTTCTTCGGATCGTCGGTCAGCTTGCGGCGCTGGTCGGGATGGCGGATCAGCTGCTCGAGTCCGCCCGTCATGACGTGGCGGGTCGTCTCGTCGCCGCCGATCAGGATGAGCAGGCTCTCCTGCAGGAGCTCTTCGTCGGAGAGACCGTCGCCGTCGATCGAGGCCTGGACGAGCAGCGAGACGAGGTCGTTGCGCGGCTTCTTTCTCCGGTCGGCAATCACCGCCGCCTGATAGGCGAAGTACTCGTTCGAGAACTGGCGCTGCTTCGCGCGCCGCTCCTCGTCGTCCTCGATCTTCGCGATCTCGCCGCCACCGAGCAGGGCGTCGCTCCAGTCGAGCAGCTTCGCGCGGTCTTCGGGCTCGACGCCGAGCATGTCGCCGATCGCGACCATCGGAATCCAGCGGGCGATCTCGGCGACGAAGTCGCACTCGCCGCGTTCGATCACCGCGTCGATCAGTTCCCGCGTCAGCTGTCGGAGCTTCGCCTCCTGGTCCTGGACGCGGCGCGGCGTGAAGCCGCGATTGACGACGTTGCGTCGTCGCTTGTGGAGGGGCTCGTCGAGGTTGATCATCGACGGGATCCAGCTGTCGCGCTCGGGGCGCGAGCTCTGGCCGGAGCAGAAGAGCTCGGGCGTCTTCGCGATCGTCATGACGTCTTCGTACCGGGTGACGCCCCAGAGCCCGCCGTCCGCGCTCGGATCCCAGTAGATCGGCGCGTGGTCGCGCATCCAGCGGAAGCGTTCCCAGGGGTCGAGATAGAAGTGGCGGTCGAGCAGACCGATGTCGTCGCGGGTCGCGTGGTGGGGCATGCAGTCGGTGTCCGTCAATCATGCGCCGTGGCCGGCAGCTGGGGGTTGATCAGGAGCTTCTCGCCCGTCGCCTGACGCGCGCAGGCGCGAAGTCGATCGGGATCGAGCAGCGCGGCGAGCGGGATTTCAGCGGCATAACGACTCGCGAAGGTCGTCCCGATCTCGCGCGCGACGCGCTCGCGCAATCGCCCGGTCGCCTCGGGGCCGATCTTCGCGAGGAAGGGCGGCAGCAGCCAGCCGCCGAGGCCCCAGGCCATGCCGAGATCGGTCGGCAGGACGGTGGGGGAGCGATCGAGCCGGCCGTAGAGGTAGACCTGCTTGTGGACCGGCGAGCCGTAGCGGTTGAAGCCGCTCGCCTGACGCAGCTGCGCCGCCTCCATCGCGGAGAGGATCTGACCGGCGAGCGGGCCGCCGCCCGTGGCGTCGAAGCCCAGGGTCGCGCCCGTCTCGGCGAGGGCATCGACGAGACGCGTTCGGAAGTCGGGGGCGCTCGAGTCGCAGACGCGGGTCGCGCCGAGCCCGCGAAGCAGGGCCGCCTGCTCGCCGCGGCGGACGACGCAGACGAGCGGGATGCCGTCGGCGCGGCAGAGCCTGAGCAGCATCTGCCCCAGATTCGAGGCCGCGGCGGTATGGACGAGGGCCGAATGGCCCTCGCGCTGCATCGTCTCGACCATGCCGAGCGCGGTCATCGGATTGACGAACCACGAGGCGGCCGTCGCCGGCTTCGTCCCGGGCGGGAACGGAAGCACGAGCGCCGCGGGCAGCACGCGGATCCGTGCGTAGCTGCCTCCGCCGACGAAGCCGACGGTCCGGCCGACGAGGGCCTGCGCCTCGGGCGCGCTGCCGGCCGCGATGACCGTGCCCGCCCCCTCGTTGCCCACCGGCAGCGACTGACCGACGCGGGCCGCGACCGGGCCGAGCTGGGCCGGATCGAGGGGAATCTCGAGCACCGCCTCCGTGCCGCTTCCCCGCGCCACGGCCCGCGCCGGATCGGCCGGGCCGAGCAGCAGGCCGAGATCCGAGGGATTGACGGGGCTCGCCTCGACCCGGATCACCACCTCGTTCGCGGCCGGCGCGGGCGGCGAGACGGAGACGAGCGAGAGCGCGAGGCCGCGTTCGCGAGTGATCAGACTGCGCAGCTCGAAGCTTTCCTGCGGCGGAGAAGGCGGCATCGCGATGACCTCGACCTCGACCCGACCTCGACCCGACCTCGACCGCGGTCGCGCGGGCAGACGGGAGCCGCGTCGCGCTCCGCGGTCGGCGAATCGTCCGACATTAACACCGCGGGTCGGGGCGCGCGGCGGGGCCCCGTCGTGATAAGGTCGGCGCCGTCGGCGGGATCCGCCGGATGGGGCGGTCCGCGCCGGCAGCGTCGGGGCCCGGCCGGCACGGGCGGGGACGAGCGCGCTGGCGAGCGCGTCGAACGCCCGACGGGGATCCGACGCGTGTCCGCGAGCAGCACGAAGGGAACGCCCGGAGTGGACGAAGCACGCACGGCGGTGGAGGGGCGATGTTCGATCTGAGCGGGCGGACGGCGATGGTGACGGGGGCCGGGCAGGGCGTCGGGGCCGGGATCGCGCGGCTGCTCGCGGCGCAGGGGGCGCAGGTCGCCGTCAACGACCTCTCGGCGGTGCGCGCGATGGAGACGGTGCAGTCGATCTGCCAGGTCGGCGGACGGGCGATGACGGCCGTCTTCGACGTCGCCGACTACGCCGCCGTCGCGGAGAACGTCGAGCGCCTCGAGCGGTCGCTCGGCCCGATCGACATCCTCGTCAACAACGCCGGCATTCCGCAGGGCATGGGCGTCACGCCCTTTCGCGAGACGACGCCCGAGAGCTGGCGTCCCTACGTCGACGTGAACCTCTACGGCGTCATGAACTGCTGCCGCGCCGTCATCAACGGCATGATCGAGCGTCGCTTCGGCCGCATCGTCACGATCTCGTCGGGCGCCGGGATCGTCGGCCTGTCCCTCGGCGTCTCGCCCTACGCGGCGGGCAAGGGCGGCGGAATCGCCTTCATGCGGCATCTCGCGATCGAGAACGCCGCCTTCGGCATCACGGCCAACACCGTCGCGCTCGGCCTCATCGACAACCAGCGCACGCCGGAGACGACGGCCCATCTCGCGAAGAGCGTGCCGGTCGGTCGGCTCGGCGAACCCGAGGACGTGGGCGCGCTCTGCGTCTACCTCGCCTCGAAGGAGTCGAGCTGGATGACGGGCCAGACGCTCCAGATCAACGGCGGGAGCGTCACGAGCTAGCGCCGGCTGGCTGTTTGGAGCGGCGCGGTCGCGCTCCGAGGCCTGCCGAACCCCGGGCGACGGACGCGGGAGGGCGGGCCGCTCGCGCGGACCCGCCCTCGTCGATCCCCGATGCGTCTCGGGTCGCGGGTCGCTATTCCGCCTGGGCGCCCGTGCCGAAGGCATAGGCGCTCTCGCTGTGGGCCGAGAGGTCGAGGCCGTTGAACTCCTCCTCCTCGGAGACGCGCAGGCTTCCGAAGACGAGCTTCAGGACCGTGAGGATCAGGAAGGTCGCGACCGGCGCGAGGACGGCGACGATCAGGGCGCCTTCGAGCTGGATCAGGATCTGCTCCTGGCGCGTGTCGGCGCCGAAGGTCGTCGCGAAGACGGCGGCCGCGATGGCGCCGAAGGTCCCGCCGACGCCGTGGACGCCGAAGGCGTCGAGCGAGTCGTCGTAGCCGAGCAGCGGCTTGACGAAGGTGACAGACGCATAGCACACGAGGGCGACGCCGACGCCGATCGCCAGCGCACCGGCCGGATCGACGTTGCCGCAGGCCGGCGTGATCGCGACGAGGCCCGCGACGGCCGCGGTGGCGGCGCCGAGGGCGGTCGGCTTGCCGCGGTGGATCCATTCGATGAGCGCCCACGTCAGCGTCGCCATCGAGGCGGCCGTGCTCGTGTTGAGGAAGGCCATGGCGGCGAGCGGACTCGCCGAGAGCGCGCTGCCCGCGTTGAAGCCGAACCAGCCGGTCCAGAGCAGGCCCGCACCGGTCAGACACAGCGGCAGGCTGTGGGGCGCCATCGGCGCCTTTCCGAAGCCCTTGCGCGGGCCGACCATCAGCGCGGCGACGAGCGCCGAGAAGCCGCTCGTCATGTGGACCACGAGGCCGCCGGCGAAGTCGATCGCGCCCTTGCCGAAGAGGTAGCCGGGGCCGGCCCAGACCATGTGGGCGACGGGGCAGTAGACCATGACCATCCAGATCGCCATGAACGTCACGAAGACCGAGAAGCGCATGCGCTCGACGACCGCGCCGATGATCAGGGCGGGCGTGATGATCGCGAACATGCCCTGGAACATGACGAAGATGTACTCGGGGATGCCGCGAGGCGGCGAGGCGAAGTTCGCCGTGATCGAATCCAGCGTGACGTTGCGCAGCATCAGGTTCGAGAGGTCGCCGAAGAAGGCGCCGTCGCCCGAAAACGCCAGGCTGTAGCCGAAGACGATCCAGAGCACGCCTGCCACGGCCGCCGCCGCGAAGCACTGCACCAGCACGTTCAGCATGTTCTTGGCGCGCACGAGGCCGCCATAGAAGAGGGCGAGTCCGGGCAGCGTCATCATCAACACGAGCGCCGCGGCCGTCAGTACCCAGGCGGTATCGCCCGAGTCGAGCGCGGGCGGCGCGTCCTGGGCCCGCGCGGGCAGGGCGGGCAGGACGGGCAGCGAAGCGAGAGCGGGCGCGAAGCGACTGCGGACGAAGGGCATCGTGGCCTCCAACGAGAGTGGGGAATCGGAGCGAGCCGCAGCGTCGCATGAGCAAGTCGTGTGCCACCGCTGGCGCGCCCCCTGCGCGCCGATCGCGAGTCGTTTGGGCCGCCGACTGCGCAGCCGCTGGGCACGGCTGCCCTTCTCCTGTGCACGATCCGGTCGCGATGGGCGGTTCACCGCGCATGCGTGCCGTCTTCCCTAGGGGCCGGTGGCGCTCCACGCGCCACGCCGATGGGCCGGCGTCGAAGTGCTAAACACCGCCCCCATGTCGAACGCGAGCCTGCTTCCCGAGGACGCCGCACTGGAGCTGGTCCATACCCGCCGCTACGAAGCGCGGGTCTACCGCCTCTCCGACGAGGAGATCCTCGTTCGCGCCGCCGTCTCGGATACCAAGCCGCCGGGCCTCTACGTGCCCGGCGACCCCGACCCGATCGAGATCCACCAGATGCAGGTCGAGCTGCGCGTCGCCCAGGCGGGGCTCGTCATCCGCGAGGCGCGGGTCGTCTTCGCGACCCATCCCCACACGCCGTGTCCGCTGATCGCGAGCGCGTATCAGAAGCTCGTCGGGCTCTCGATCGCGCGCGGGTTCAACGCGAAGCTGCGCGAGCTCTTCGGGGGGCCGAAGGGCTGCACGCATACGAACGCGCTGCTGCAGGCGCTGGCGCCGGCGGTCGTCCAGTCGGTCTGGTCGCTCTCGGTCCGGCAGAGTCGGCTGCGGGGCGAGCGGCGGAGCGAGCCCGACGCCGAGGAGCGCGAGCGACGGATCGCCGGCAATCGGAACACCTGCCACGTCTGGTCCGAGGACGGCGATCACGTCGCGAAGATCCGCCGCGGCGACATGTCGGAGTTCCCGCCGATCCCCGTCAGGCAGCGTCTGCGATCCCTCGGTCGGGACGAGCGCGACTGGTAGCGCGCCGACCGCCCGTCGCCCCCCGCCCGCGCGCCGCCGCGCGGTCAGGCGCCTAGCAGGTCTGGCCGCCGTCGATCCGATAGGCGGAGCCGGTCACGTAGGCCGCCTCGTCGGAGGCGAGGAACGCGACGACGCCCGCGATCTCCTCGGGCTTGCCGACCCGCGGCATCAGGGGCGCGATGCGGGCCATCAGCGAGACGTCGAGGTTCTCGACGCTGAACCCGGCCTGGGTCATCGGCGTCATGACGCCGCCCGGGCAGACGCAGTTGACGCGCACGCCCCGCTTCGCGTACTCGGCCGCGAGCGCCTGGGTCAGGCCGATGACGCCCGCCTTCGACGCGCCGTAGGCCGCGTTGTAGGGAACGCCCTGGAAGCCCGCGACCGAGGCGATGTTGACGATCGCGCCGCCGCCCTCGAGCAGCAGCGGCAGGGCGGAGCGGCACATGTAGTAGGTGCCCGATAGGTTGATCGCGATCGTCTGATCGAAGAGTCGGGGATCCTGCTCGTGGGTATGCCCGGGGCGCAGGACGCCCGCGACGTTCGCGAGGACGTCGAGGCCGCCGAGCACGCTGCGCGCCGACTCGACGATCGCCTCGCAGGATTCGAGCCGGGACACGTCGACGGCGCCGCTGCCGGCCCGGCCGCCCTCGTTCGCGATCAGCTTCGCGGTCTCGGCCGCGCCGGCCTCCGCGATGTCGCAGCAGAAGACCGACGCCCCCTCCGCCGCGAGGCGCAGCGCCGTCGCCCGGCCGATGCCCGAGGCCGCTCCGGTCACGAGGGCGCGGCGGCCCTTCAGTCGATCCCTGTCCATGGTCGCTCGTCCCCCTGCGCGTGGGCGCGGAGCATACCGCTCGCGCGGTCCGCCGCGATGGCCGGCCGACGACAGGGGCTACACTCGCCGGTCCCGCGACGCCCGCGCGGGCAGGAGGAGGACCATGGCGGAGAGCGGTGCGTCGGTTCAGGGCGAAGCGAGCGGGCCTCGATACGGAGAGGGCGATACCTCCTACCGCGCGGCGGGGGAGCAGTCCGGCCTGACGCGCCTCGTCGACGCCTTCTACCGGATCATGGACGAGCTGCCCGAGGCGAAGGACATCCGGCGCATGCATCCGCGTGATCTGACCGAGGCGCGCGACAAGCTGACGCGCTTCCTCTGCGGCTGGCTCAACGGTCCGCGCCTCTACTCCCAGAAGTACGGCCCCATCCACATCCCCCGCTCCCACGCCCATCTGCGCATCGGGCCCCGCGAACGCGACGCCTGGCTGCGCTGCATGGAGCGCGCGATCGCGGAGCAGGACTACGCGCCCGACTTCGCCGTCTATCTGCTGCGGGCGCTCGCCGTGCCTGCGGAGCGGATCCGTCAGACGAGCCGCGATCCGATCGGCGCGGGCGAAGGCTGAGGGGCGGGCGCGGGAAGGCGGGGTCACGCGCAGTCGGCGCAGGGAGGAGCGATGCTCGATCTCGAGATCCGTGGGGCGCGCATCGTCGACGGGAGCGGTCGTCCGCAGTTCCGCGGCGACGTCGGGGTCCTGGACGGGCGCATCGTCTCGATTCGCGTCGAAGGAGGTCGGTCCGGGACGGCGAGCGCTCCCCCGTCGCCCGACACGGCGCGCGAGCGCATCGACGCCGACGGCCTCGTCCTCGCGCCCGGCTTCATCGATCCCCATACCCATTACGATGCCCAGCTCGCCTGGGACCCGACCGCCTCCCCCTCGAACCTCCACGGCGTGACGACCGTGATCGGGGGCAATTGCGGCTTCTCGATCGCTCCGCTCGGCGGCGCGGCCGACGCCGACTACCTCCGGCGCATGCTCGCCGTCGTCGAGGGGATGCCGCTCGAGGCGCTCGAACGGGGCCTCGACTGGGGCTGGCGCTCCTTCGCCGACTTCCTCGCGCTCTTCGAGGGGCGGACGGCCGTCAACGCCGGCTTCCTCGTCGGGCACTGCGCCCTGCGGCGGACCGTGATGGGCGAGCGCGGCATCGCCGAGCGGGCGAGCCAGCCCGAGATCGCCGCGATGGGTCGGCTGCTGCAGCGCTCCCTCGCCGAGGGCGGTCTCGGCCTCTCGAGCTCCCGCTCGTTCACGCATCGCGACGGCGAGGGCCGCCCGGTTCCGTCCCGTGCGGCGAGCGAGGAGGAGCTCCTCGCCCTCTGCGCGATCGCGGGCGACACGCCAGGCACGAGCCTCGAGTTCATCACCGACGGTTGTCTCCAGGGCTTCAAGGACGAGGAGATCGACCTGATGGCGCGCATGTCGCTCGCTGCCGGTCGCCCGCTCAACTGGAACGTCTTCACGATCGATGCGAGCGAGAAGGCGCGTTATGCGAACCAGCTCCGCGCTTCGCAGGTCGCCGCCGAGCGCGGCGCGCGCGTGGTCGCGCTGACGATGCCGACCCAGGTCGGGCTGACCATGAGCTTCCTCCACTACTGTGCGCTGCATCAGCTGCCGGGCTGGGGCGAGGTCATGGCGCTGCCCGTCGCCGAACGGATCGCAGCCCTGCGACGGCCCGAGGTCCGGCAGACGCTGCTCGACGGCTCGCGCTCGAAGGAGGCGGGGGTCTTCGCGAGCCTCGGTCGTTTCGGCCGCTACCGGATCGGCGAGACCTTCAGCGAGGCGAATCGCGGCCTCTCCGGTCGGATGGTCGGCGACCTCGCGGCCGAGCGCGGAAAGAGCGAGCTCGACACCCTGCTCGAGGTCGTGCTGGCCGACGACCTGCGCACCGTGCTCTGGCCCCAGCCCGCCGGTGCCGACGTCGAGGGCTGGTCGCTGCGCGCGACGACCTGGGGCAGCGAGCACGTTCTGCTCGGCGGATCCGACGCCGGCGCGCATCTCGACCGCATGTGCGGCGCGCCCTACACGACGGACTTCCTCGCCGACTGTCTGCGCGGCCGGCGGCTCTGGCCCCTCGAACGCGCCGTTGCGGCGCTGAGCGATGCGCCCGCGCGCCTCTTCGGGCTCAAGCAGCGCGGCCGCATCGAGGTCGGCCATTGGGCCGATCTCGTCCTCTTCGATCCCGAGACCGTCGGCTCGGGCGAGATCCACGCCCGCCACGACCTGCCGGGCGGAACGATGCGCCTGTTCGCGGCGTCGACGGGCATCGCGCGGGTGTTCGTCAACGGACGAGCGATCGTGGCCGACGGCGCCGCGACCGACGCGCTGCCGGGGCGGGTCCTGCGCTCGGGGCGCGATACGGAGACGGTCGCGATCCCCGCCGCCCGCGCGAGCGATCGCGGCTGAGGCCCGCGACCGCATCCGCGCGCAGGCCGATCGCACTCCGGCGCCGGGACCGGTGTCGATGGGATCTGTGAGGAGGTTCGAGATGACCCGAGTCGTTTCCCTGGGCGCAACCCTGGTGGCCGGATGCGCGGCGGGCCTGCTGCTCGCGTGGTCCGGCGTGGCGGCTGCGCCAGACGCGATCGCGCCGACCCCCCCGACGTTGCAGACGCAGGTGGCCGCGATGCCGGACGTGGCCGCGGGACCCGCTCCCGACGCGCTCGTCACGGGCGACGGGACGCACTCGCGTTTTGCCGTGCTGGCGAAGCGCGTCGCGCCGGGCGTCGTCAACGTCCATACGTCGAAGACCGTGGTCCAGCCCGACTTCGGCTTTCCCTTCGGCGGTTTCTTCGGCCGGGGCACGCCCTTCGGCGGTCCGCCGCCCCAGCAGCCCGATCAGGGTCCGCAGCAGCGTCGCTTCACGGTGCCGAGCCTCGGTACCGGCTTCATCATCTCCGCGGACGGATTGATCCTGACCAACAACCACGTCGTCGAGGACGTCGAGAAGATCGAGATCGTCTTCTCCGACGGCACGCGCTCGAAGGCGACCGTCGTCGGCCAGGATCCGAAGACGGACGTCGCGCTGATCCGCGCCGAGGCGAAGCGCGACTACCAGCCCCTGCGGCTGGGCGACTCGGACGCGCTCTGGCCCGGCGACTGGGTCGTCGCCGTCGGCAATCCCTTCGGGCTCGACCATACGGTGACCGCGGGCATCGTCAGCGCGACGGGCCGCGACATCGGGCAGGGCCCCTACGACGACTTCATCCAGACCGACGCGGCGATCAACCCGGGCAACTCGGGCGGGCCGCTGCTCAATCTCGAGGGCGAGGTCGTCGGCATCAACACGGCGATCAATCCCCAGGCGAATACGATCGGATTCGCCGTGCCGATCAACATGGCCAAGGAGATCCTGCCGCAGCTCGAGAAGGAGGGGCGGGTCGTCCGCGGCTGGCTCGGCGTCGGGATCCAGCCGATCACGCCGGAGCTCGCGGACGCGCTCGGGCTGAAGACGCAGGAGGGCGCGCTGGTCTCGCAGGTCACGCCGGGCGGGCCGGCCGAGGCGGCGGGGCTCGAGCGGGGCGACGTGATCGTCGGCTTCGGTCGCGAGAAGATCGACCGCACGCGGGACCTTCCGCGCATCGTCGCTTCGACCGCGCCCGGGACGAAGGTCGAGGTCGAGGTCCTGCGCAAGGGCAAGACGCTCTCGAAGCGGGTCGAGGTCCGCGAGCTCGAGGACGAGCAGGCGAAGGCGGCGGCCCAGTCGAAGTCGCAGGCGAACGATCGCGGCTCGACCTCGTTCGGCTTCGACATCTCGGACGTGCCGCCGGAGCTGGCGCGGCAGCTCGGGCTCGCCGCGAGCGAGGGGGCGGTCGTCTCGCGCGTCTACCCGGGCGGTCCGGCCGAAGCGGCCGGGCTTCGGCGGGGCGACGTGATCGTCGAGGTCGACCGCAAGGCCGTCTCCGGCGGGCTCGAGACGGAGAAGCGGCTCGAGGCGGCCGACGATTCGACGCTCCTCGTCGTCCGGCGGGACGACGCGACGTTCTTCGTCGCGATCGCGCGTGAGCAGCCCTAGCGTCTGGTCCGAGCGTGGAGCGCCGACGACCGCATTTTCGATCGGCGGTCGCCGGTGAGCCACGCCGGTTTTTGCCCCGACGCCCGTCCGCCCAATCCACCAGCAGCGCCGATCGAATTGGGCTGCGGTTCGGAATCCGGGTGCGCTTCGGCACGTCGTCGCTGATCGACAACGATCGTCGCGCGGCAGGGATCGATCTTCCGCGGATCGACCGCTGGGTCTCGACCTCGGCGAACGAGATCGAGCGGACGATCGCGGCGGGTGCGTGCGGGGCGCATCCGCGCCGTGCGGCGATGCCATGGGCGGCGCTTCGTGTGCCGTGCGAACGCGGGCCTGGTGGAGCGTGCTTCCACCCGGCCCGTCGCTTCTTCGCCCCCGCCGCCGCGTCCGAATCACGGTCCCCCGCGCCGTCGGATCGCTATCGTCGTCCGATCGGCTCGAGCGGGGGGACGGCATGGCGGCGATGCATCGGCTGGTCTGGCTCGTCATCGCCGGCGCCGTCGTGCTCGGCGGGCCGACCCGGGCGGATCCCCCGCGCCGCCCGGACGACTCGTCCTCGCCCGAGGCCGCGAAGGTCACGCCCCCGTCGGACCCTGCGCGGCAGGCCTACTTCGGTGATCTCCACCTCCACACGTCCTACTCCCTCGACAGCTACATCTTCGGCAATCGCAACGACTGGCGCGCCGCCTACCGCTTCGCCCAGGGCGAGCCGGTCACGCTCCACGGGGGCGAGCGCCTGCAGCTCGCACGCCCCCTCGACTTCGTCGCGATCACGGACCACGGCGAATTCCTCGGCGAGCACGCGCTCTGCACGACGCCGGACGGTCCACGCTACGAGACCCCCGTCTGCCAGGGCATTCGAGCCGCCGACATGGGCGAATTCGTCCAGCTCGCGGCGAGCGTGACGGCGGGGCGTCGACTGCCCGCGCTCTGCGGCGAAGACGGTCGGCTCTGCGCCGAGGCGGCCGGCGCGACCTGGGCGGGCATCCGCGAGGCGGCGATCCGCTTCGATCGGCCCGGGCGCTTCACGACGCTCGTCGGCTACGAATACTCGCCGAACGTGCCAGGCAGCGGGATCGACGGCGGCTATGGCGGCATGGGCATGATCCACCGCAACGTGATCTTCCGGACGACCGACGTCCCGAAGACGATCTTCACTGCCTACGACGGCCCGGGCGAGGCGATGCTCGAATGGCTCGACGGCGCGTGTCGCGCGCCTTGCCGCGCGCTCACCATCCCCCACAACTCGAACATGTCCTTCGGCCGCTTCTTCTGGGAGCGCCGCTCGGACGGAACGCCCTGGACGCCGGCCGATCTCGAGCGCCGTGCTCGACTCGAGCCCCTCGTCGAAATCTTCCAGATCAAGGGCTCCTCCGAGTGCGGTGCGGGCATCGGATTCGCCGACGAGGAATGCGGCTTCGAGACGATCCTCGAGCCGTGTCCACCGGGACGCACCGAGGGCTGCGCGATGGCGAGCTCCTACGTGCGCGATGCGCTCGTCGCCGGGCTGCGCGTCGAGCGGACGCGCGGCATCAATCCCTTTCGGCTCGGCTTCATCGGCAGCACCGACAATCACAACGGCACGCCCGGCGCGACCGACGAGGCCGGATTCAAGGGCCATCTCGGCCAGCAGGACGACACCCTGCGCGAGCGCGTGCTGCCGCCGCCCGGCGGTGCGCCGCCGGAGATCGCCCGGCGCGACGGACAGGTCAGCAACTACTTCCGATTCAATCCGGGCGGTCTCGCCGCCGTCTGGGCCGAGCGCAACACGCGCGAGGCGATCTTCGACGCGCTGGCGCGACGGGAGAGCTTCGCGACGAGCGGAACGCGGATCCTCGTGCGCTTCTTCGGCGGGTTCGAGCTCCCCGCCGACCTCCACGTGCGCAAGGACCTCGTCCGGATCGGCTATGCGAAGGGCGTCCCGATGGGCGGCGATCTCGGCGCGTCGCCCGCAGCGCAGGTCGGCGCGGACACGCGGGCGGACACGGACGCGAGTGCCGGTGCGCGCATGCGGACGGCGCGCCCGCGTTTCGTCGTCTGGGCGGCCCGGGATCCCGAGAGCGCGCCGATCGCGAAGATCCAGATCGTGAAGGGCTGGAGCAGCGCGGCAGGCGAGGGGGTCGAGGTGCACGACGTCGCCTGTGCGGGGGGACGGGAGCCGGATCCGACGTCGCGCCGTTGCCCGGATGGGGACGCCGCGAGCATCGATCCTCGCAGCTGCCGCTCCGGGGAGGCGGGCGGCGCGGCGGAACTCGCCGCGACCTGGGCGGATCCGGACTTCGATCCGAAGGCGCGCGCGGTCTACTACGCGCGCGTGCTCGAGCGGCCCGTCTGTCGCTGGAGCACCCACGATGCCGCGCGGCTCGGCGTCGAGCTGCCCGCCTCGGCGCCGCGGACGATCGAGGAGCGCGCCTGGACTTCGCCGATCTGGTATTCGCCCGGGCAGTGAGCTTCGTGCCGGAATCGAAACGCGCGGGTGTATCCCTGACCTCTTTCTGAGCATCGTTCGTCCAGAGAACGCGCAGGGAACCGCGGTCGGTTGTGCAGCCGCTCGCGTGCCAGGACACGGCGTGCCCTCCGGTTCGAAGGCGGTTCGGCGTGGCCGAATGGCACACCGCGTGCATGACGAACGAGCATCACTCCATCGTCCTTGTCAGGCGTCGTGCGATCCGACCGGTCGGCGACGAGATCGGTGCGGCGCGGGATGCGCACGTGTGCCGCGTCGAACCCGTTCGAGACGACGGAGCGAAACCAACGTCAGGAGATGCTCGTCATGATCAGTTGCAAGGGAGATGTCGGAGGAGGTCTGAGAAGGAGATTGCGGGGATCGATCCCGACGGCGATGGCCGCCGTGCTGGCGGCCGGATGGCCCGCGCTCGATGCGGAGGCGGGCGGGGACAAGGGCCGCTCCGGCCGCGGGCGCGGGCGGGAGACGATGCATCATCTGGAGTCGACGCCGGAGAATACGAACCTCGGCGGGTTCATCATCGATGCGCCGCCGGTTCTCACGATCGAGTCCGGCGACAAGGTCCTCGTCGACGTGATCTCGCAATCCGGTGTCACGAACGCGACGTACAGCCCGGTCGAGTATTTCGGGGCTTTCGGCGTCTCGCCCGGGGAAGTCCTCCCCGATGCGATGGACTTCTGGAACAGTCTCCCGACCCGGACGCGCTACGGCCCGCACATCCTCACCGGTCCCATCTACGTCGATGGAGCGGAGCCCGGCGATACGATCGAGATCGAGTACCTGAAGATGGACCAACGCGTCCGGTACGGCTTGAACAACACGAGCCCGACCGGCGGGGTTCTCAGCACGACCTATCCGGGATATCGCGACGGGGACGTCCCGCTCGACATTCCGCCGGTTCCGCCCGGCTCGCCGGCCGGCGTGTATCCCGACGTCCGCCAGCACCTCTATCGAACGGCGAAGGTCCGAGGGCAGGAGGTCGCGCTCTTCTCGGACGAGGTCCAGGTTCCGCTCCGTCCGTTCTTCGGTGTGGTCGGCGTCGCGCCGCCGACGGGGCAGTTCATCGGCAATACCGAGGATTCGCCCCCCTTCGAGACGGGCGTCCAGAGCTCGACCCAGCCCTGGAACTTCGGCGGGAACATGGACAACCATCTGCTTCGCGAAGGAACGAAGCTCTACCTGCCCGTCTTCCAGTCCGGCGGCCAGATCTACTTCGGCGACAGCCACTCCGTGCAGGGCGACGGCGAGGTCAGCGGAACGGCGATCGAGCACTCCCTGTACGGAATCGCGAAGATCACGCTCCACAAGAACACGGGGCAGGAATGGCCGTGGGCCGAGAACGATGACGTCTACATCATCATGGGATTCGATTGGGACCTCGACCGCGCGATGCGCAATGCGACGATCGAGACGATCAAGTTCCTGACCGAGGAGAAGGGGCTGACCGAGGCCAAGGCCTTCTCGCTCGCGAGCATCGGGATCGACTTCGTCAACAGCGAGGTCGTCGATCGGACGCAGGTGGTTTCGGCGTTGATTCCGAAGAAATACTTCCTGAAGAAGTGGTACGAGAAGAAGTCGTACGAGAAGAAGTAGGCGGACGAGGCTCGCGCGAGCGCCTTCGCGCTCGCGCGAGCCGTTGTCCGAGGGGCGCGGACCCGATCGCCATGGCTCGGCTGGGATCTTCGATTCGAATCGCAAGCGGATGCTGTCTCGTGGCGCTCCTGGTCGCCTGCTTCCGGACGCCCCCGTCGCCCCGCGCGGAGCCTTCGTCGGATCCCGTCCGCCCCGCCATCGCCGTCGTGGCCTTCGGTCTCGCGGCCGGGACGCCTCCTCCTCCCATCGACGTCGCCGACGTGATTCGACACGACCTCGTCGCGATGGGCCGCGTCACGATCGTTCCCGAGAGCGACCTGGCGGAGCGGCCGGTCCGCCTGTCGGAGATTCGATTCGAGCGGTGGCGGGAGTCGGACGCCGACTATCTCGTGATCGGCCTGATCGCGAGCGTCCACGACGGCGGACACGAGGTCGAATTCCGACTGGTCGACCCGCGCATCGATCCGGCCGAGCGCGCCACGCTCGTCGGATTCATCGTCGCGAGCCCGCCGGACGGACTCGAAGCAACGGCCCATCGGATCGCGACGATGATCATCGAGCGCCTGGAGTCGAGGTCTTCGGGCCCTGCGCCTACGCCCCGCGCGGCCGGCTCTTCTGCCTTCCCGCCGGTCGAGCCATCGCTGGATCGGCACCGAGGGTTCGCCTCGGGCCTGGCGCCGTTCGCCTCGGAGCGCATCGGGGCACGCCCCATCGAGGACTGACGTCGGGGCCGGGCGTCGTAACGCACGGAACCCACTCGGGCAGCGGGATGTCGGATGGATGGCTCCGATCCTTCCATCCCATCCGAAACGAGACCTCAAGGCCTCGAGGAGGTTCGCCCGATGCTCGGGCTCGCCCGTACCCCTTCGTCCGCCCTCTTCACGTTCGCGCTCTCCCTGCTTCCGTGTGACGTGCTCGCGGAGGTCGGTCCCGGCGCCGAGGACGCGACCGGCTCGCCCTACTTCTTCGTCGAGGGGGGCGAGCCGGGGATCGACCGTCTCCCCCTCGCCTCGACCGACGTCGAGGTCGCCGTCTCCGGGCCCATCGCCGCGGTGACTGTGACGCAGATCTACGAGAATCGCGGCGAGCGGCCGATCCATGCGCGTTATGTCTTTCCCGCGTCGACGCGGGCGGCGGTCAACGGCCTGCGAATGGTGCTCGACCAGCGCGTGATCGAGGCCGAGATCCAGGAGCGGAAGCAGGCGGAGCGGACCTTCGAGGCGGCGAAGCGGGAGGGCAGGACCGCCAGCCTGCTCCAGCAGGAGCGCCCGAACGTCTTCACGATGCGGGTCGCCAACGTGATGCCCGGCGACCGCATCGAGGTCACCCTCCGCTATAGCGAGCTGCTGGTTCCTCGCGACGGCCGCTATGCGTTCGTGTATCCGGCGGTGGTCGGTCCGCGCTATGCGGGCGCGAGCGAGGGCGGCCCGGAAGACGCCGTCGGACCCGGAGACCCGAACGAGGCAGCGGGCAATTCCAGGGAGGCCAAGGGCGCGTCCAAGAAGGCCGCGGGCGCTGCTGCGGTTCGCGCGGCGCGGCGTGCCGTGGCGCCAGCCGATCGTTTCGCGGCCGTGCCCTACGTCCATGCCGGCGAATCGCCGCCGGCTCCGCTCCACGTCTACGGATCCGTGGCCGCGGGGCTGCCGATCCGGGAGATCGCGAGCCCGTCCCACGCCCTGAGCGGCCGTTTCGACGAGCGTGGCGTCTGGCGCTTCGCCTTCGACGACGAGCAGGCCCGACGCGCGGGGGATCGCGACTTCCGACTGGAGTACCGGCTCGCGGGCGACTCGGTCGAGACCGGCCTCTCGCTCTACGATGCGGGCGACGAGAAGTTCTTCCTCCTGCTCGCGATGCCGCCGACCCGGGTCGAGACCGGCGCGATACCGCCGCGGGAGTTCGTCTTCCTCCTCGACGTCTCCGGCAGCATGATGGGCTTCCCGCTCGACACGGCGAAGGCGCTGCTGCGCGCGCTCGTGCTGCCGCTCCGGCCGGTGGACCGGTTCAACGTCCTCGCCTTCTCGGGCGGCTCGCGGCTGCTCGCGACCCGCTCGCTGCCGGCGACGCCGGATCGGGTCGAGCAGGCGCTCACGGCGATCGACGCCCTGGCCGGCGGGGGCGGAACCGAGCTGCTGCCCGCGCTCGAGCGGGCGCTCGCGTTGAGTCCAGAACCCGGTCTCGCTCGGACCTTCGTCGTCGTGACCGATGGCTTCGTCGCAGCGGACGACCGTGCGCTCGACTTCGTGCGCGACCACCTCGGCCTCGCGAACGTCTTCGCCTTCGGCATCGGCGGCAGCGTCAACCGCCACCTGATCGAGGGCCTCGCGCAGGCCGGACAGGGGGAGCCCTTCGTCGTGACCCGTGCCGCCGACGCGCAAGGCGTCGCGGAGCGGTTCGCGCGTTATGTCGCGACTCCGGTGTTGACCGACGTGCGGGTCGAGGCGGACGGGTTCGACGCCTACGCGCTCGAGCCGGCGGCGCTTCCGGACGTGCTCGCGGAACGGCCCGTCGTCCTGATGGGCAAGTGGCGCGGCGAGCCAGTGGGCGAGATCGTCGTGCGTGGCGTGACCGGGGCCGGTCCCTGGTCGCAGCGCATTCGCGTCGCGGACGTGTCGCCCCTTCCGGAGCACCACGCCCTTCCGCTCCTCTGGGCGCGGGAGCGGATCGCGACGCTCTCGCGCCGGGGCTTCGCCGAGCCGGATCCGACGACTCGGGCGCAGATCCTCGCGCTCGGTCTGCACCACCGCCTGTTGACCCGCTACACGTCCTTCGTCGCCGTCTCGAAGGTCGTGCGCAACGCGCGCGAGCCCGGCGTCGACGTCGACCAGCCGCTGCCGATGCCGGCGGGCGTCTCGGATGCGGCCATCCGCGTCGGGGCCGAGCCGGAGCTGACCTGGCTCGCCCTGCTCGCCGCCGGCGGGCTCGCCGCTCGTGGCGTCTTGCGCCGGGCGCGGTCGGATCGGCATGCCGGGACAAGGCGCGTCGCATGATCCGGGGGGCGCGCGCGCGTGCGAAGGGGCGGCCGCTCGTCCTCGTCGTCGGCGCCGGTCTGGCCTTCGGCCTCAAGGCCTTCTACGCCGAGGCGGGCGCCGACGCGCTCGGGTTCGTGCTGGCGCCGACGGCGCGCCTGGTCGAGGCGATCAGCGGAATCCGCTTCGAGGCGGAGGCGGGCGTCGGCTACGTCAGCCGCAGTCCGGCCTATCTGATCGCGCCCGCCTGCGCGGGTCTCAACTTCACGATCGCCGCCTTCTCCGCCCAGCTGATGGCCTTCGTATCCCACTGGCCGACGGCGCAGGGGCGCTGGCGTTGGCTCGCGATCGCGGCCGGCCTCGCGGCCGTCGCGACGCCGGTCGTGAATGCCGCGCGCATCGCGCTCGACCTCGCGCTCGCGCCGACCGCGCTTCCGGCCTGGCTCTCGCGAGCCGACCTCCATCGCATCGAGGGCGTATTCGTCTACCTCGGAACGCTGGTCGCGCTGCACGGCCTGACGGCGCGCATGCTGGCCGAGAAGTCGCGGGCCACGGGGCCGAAGCGCTTCGCGCTGCCGTTTCTCGTCTACCTCGGCGTCGTCCTCGGGGTGCCGTGGCTGCGCGGCCGGGGGGCGCATCCCGACTTCGCGCATCACGCCACGCTCGTCCTCGCGGTCTGGCTCCTGTTGGCGGGACTCGCCCTGATCGTCGCGTGCGCGGGCCGGAGGCGACTGCGACGTTTTGTCTCGTTCGGTCGAGCGCGGGGCGACGGACCGAGCTGATCTGAACCGTGGATCGGGCAGTCCATTCACCTCGACGAGCGATCATCCGCGTCGCATGCTCGCGGGGCCCACGAACGGACGGCCCTGCGTGCGAACGGGCCGCGGGTGCACGAGCGGTCGGATGGACGAGCAGCCGGGCGCACGAGCGCGCGGTGCGCGAGGTCGACCATGGCGGGAGACGATCAGGACGGGCTCGAAGCCCTCTCGCTGCGCGAGTGCGAAACCCGGCTGCGCGCGGGCGGCGTCGGCATCCTCGCGCTGGTCGGCGAGCCGGCGCCCGTCCTGCGGCCGGTCAACTTCGCGGTCCACGAGCGCTGGCTGCTGATGCGAACGGGGGAGGGGCGGATCCGCGAAGCGGCAGCGCAGGGCGAGCCCGCTGCGTTCGTCCTCAGCGAAGTCGATCGCCTCGAGCATACCGGCTGGAGCGTCGTCGTGACGGGCAAGCTCGTCGCACGCGATGCGACGCCCGAGCTGGCACGCGTGCCGCTGCGGCCCTGGGCGCGCGCCGACAAGCGTTGCTTCGTCGCGCTGTCGATCGACGAGATCTCCGGGCGCCGGCTGGCGGAAGGGGGCTTCGAGGCATGAATGAAGCGATCGACCGCTGGGGCCGCGCGCCGCTCGACCCCTACCGGGACGGGTTCTTCGCGAAGGCCTGCCGCAGCTGGTTCCGCGTCGAGTGGGAGGGGCTCGAGCATCTGCCGCGCGAAGGCGGGGCGCTGCTCGTCTCGAATCATGCGGGCATGATGCCGATCGACGGGGGCGTCATCCAGTACGGCATCGAGTCCCGGGCGCAGCGGCTCGTCTACCTGCTCGCTCATCACGGGTTCTTCCGCGTCCCCTTCGTCGGCCGCATGATGAACCGCACGGGCACCGTCGTCGCCCATCCCGACAACGCGCATCGGCTGCTGCGGGAAGACGGCCATCTCGTGCTCGTCTTTCCGGAAGGGGCGAAGGGGCCGGTCAAGCCGCCGAGCGAGCGGTATCGGCTGCAGCGATTCGGGCGGGGCGGATTCGTCGAGACCGCGTTGCGCGCCGGTGTCCCGATCGTGCCGATCGTGTTGATGGGAACGGAGGACACGACGCCGACGCTCGAGGTCCTCGAGCTCGCGGGGCAGCGCTACCCGCTCACGCTCAACACGCTGCTCTTCGGTCCGATCCTCGGCGCGCTCGCCCACTTTCCGGCCAAGATCCGTGTCCGCGTGCTGCCGGCCGTCGGTTTCGACGAGCCGGCCGAGCAGCCGGGCTACTCGCGCAGCCTGCTGATGGATCGCGCCGAGGCGATCCGGGGCGACATGCAAGCGGCGCTCGACGAGATGCTGGCGGCGCGCAAGAGCCGCTGGCTCGGGTGATGCGATGAGGCGGATCGTCGTCGTGGGCGGGGCGAGCCCGCTCGGCCGGCGCGTGGTCGAGCGGATGCGCTCGCTCGCGTGGGTCGAGTCGGTCCGCGGCGTGGAGACGCGACTGCCTGGGTCGCCGCGGGCGAACGCGTCCTCGCCTCGCGCCCGGCGCGGGCGGACCGAACGGAAAGCCGAGGAATCGGTCGCGATCGAGATCGACGTCGTCCCCTTCGTGCCCGATCCGCGCCCCCTCGGCGAGTACCTCGCGAAGGAGCGGATCGATACCGTCGTCCAGTGCGCGCTCGTCCCCGATCGCAGCGGCCTCGGCGCCCACGCCCACGAGGCCGACGTCATCGCCACGATGTGTCTCGGCGCCGCGATCGGTCAGACGGGCTCGCTCGTGCGCAGCTGGGTCCTCGCCTCGTCGAGCGCCGTCTATCCGCTGGGGAGCCATGCCGCGCTGATCCACGACGAGTTCCAGGCCATCGCGCGCGACGAAGGGACGGTCGCGGCCTCGATCGCCGAGGCCGAGGACTATGCCCGAGAGTCCGCCCATCGACTGCCCCATGTCGACGTCGCGATCCTGCGTCTCCAGCAGCTTGCGGGAAGGGCCGTGCGGGGACCGCTGGCGGCCCTGCTCGCGCGGGATCCCGTGCCTTCGCCGCTCGGCTTCGATCCGGCGATCCAGCTGCTCCATCTCGAGGACGCCGCCGACGCGCTGATCCACGCGGCGCATCAGGAGCTGGCCGGGATCTACAACGTGGCCTCGGCGGGAATCGTCCACTGGAGCGAAGCCCTCCGCGCGATGGAGCGGCGCGCGCTTCCGCTCCTCCCGCTCGGCATCGGTCCGTTCGAGCCGCTGCTCGCTCGACTCGGCCTGCCGGTCCTGCCCGCCGAGCTCGTCGATCTCCTGCGCTTCGGCCATGCGATCGATACCCGCAAGCTCGAGCGCGCCGGCTGGCGCCCCCGCTACGACCAGCGGAGCTGCCTCGAAGCGCTGGACGCGCCCGGATCGGGATCGCCGGGGACGTGATCGGCTCGGCGCTCAGCCGCCCGCCAGCGGGCCGAGCAGGTAGATCTCGTCGCCGTCTTCGACGACGCGCGCGAGGTTCTCCTCGACCGGCGTGCGCTGTCCGTTCCACATCAGCGTGTCGCGGAGATGGGGGCTCGCGGCGATCGCATCCGACAGACGCAGACCGCGCCGATCCGCTTCGTCGATCAGGGTCGAGAGGGTCGCGCCCTTCGGCAGGGCGAGCCGACGGTCGACGTCATACCAGCCCTCGCCCATGCGGCCCTTGACGATGACGCGCGCTCGGACGCGGTCGGTCGCGCGCCACGCGAGCCGGTCGATCAGGTCGCGCCAGCGGATCATCCCTCGACGTAGCGACCGAGCAGATCATCGATGCCGAGCGCGCGAGCATGCGCGCGGTCGATGCGGCCGGTCGAAGGATTCCAGTGCATCGCGGCGTAGTAGTCGCGCTTGAGCGCGTCGAGCGGGACCTGGATCCCGCGGAGGGGGCCCTCCGCGAGCAGGCCGTCGCCCTCGCCGAGCATCCGGGGATGGGGCTTGAAGTCCGAAGGCGCGATGCCCTCGCGCAGGTTGAACGCGGCGCGCAAATTCTGGATCCGCTCGCCGCAGCGGAGCAGCTCCTTCGGATCGAGGTCCCAGCCGGTCAACGCGTTCGTCAGATCCAGCCAGGGCAGGCCGCCCGTCATGTTGGTGAAGAGGCAGAGGCCGAGTCCGTTCATGACCTGGTGCGCGTTGCTGTAGTGGGCCTGGGCGATGCCCTTGTTCTCGTTCGTCCGCCAGCCGATCGCGATGTCCTCTTCGGCGACGGCGCCGGGGATCGGGAAGGCGACGTTGAAGGTCTCGCGCCAGGAGCCGGTCCCCGTCGTGTGACGACCGGGGGTCGGGTCGGCGATGTAGCTCACGCCCATGAGCGAGGTGAAGCGGGGGTCGTGGTAGGCGGGCTCCTGGCCGTGGACGTGGACCGCGAAGCGTTCGCTGCCCCGGCCGACGTGGTCGGCGGCGCGAGCGACGCCGTGGCGCAGCCAGGCGCCGCAGCCTTCCGCCTCGCCCATCTTGATGGTCAGCGCGAGCGCCCCTTCGCCGTTGCCCCAGCGCATGTCGATTCCATCGAGCTCGGCCGGCGAGAGCAGTCCCTCCTCGACCGCCTCGCAGACCCAGGCGAGCGTCGCGCTCGAGCTGACGGCGTCGATGCCGTAGCGGTTGCAGGCGTCGTGGCAGGCCGTGACGATCTCGAGATCGTCGTTCAGGATCGCCGCGCCGAACCCCGCGATCGTCTCGTAGTCCGGGCGGCGTACGTCCGAGAGGCCGCGGCTCTTCACGGCGACGATGCCCTTGCAGGGAGCCGGGCAATCGCCGCAGGAGAGCTTCTTCGTGATGTATTTCGCGACCCGGTCGCCGTCGAGCTTGATGCTCTTCGTGGCGAGCGGGAAGTCACGGGATCCCACGCCCTTCCAGTTCTTCACGGGTCCGTCGCCGTTCTCGATGCTGAGCGCGACGGCCCCCGTCGTTCCGCGATCCGCCCAGAGCTGGCGCATCGCCTGCTGCGGCGCCTCGACCTTGATGCCGAATCGCGCCATCGCGCGATACAGGAAGCCGAGCAGGGGCTTGGGCTTGGTCATCCAGACGAGGAAGCGTGTCCGCCACGACAGGTCCGCGCGGTACTGCTTCGTGATCGCCTGGCAGAGCTCGCGGAAACGTACCGGCTCCGCGATCGGGACCTCGCCCGAGCCGTGGACGACGATCGCCTTCAAGTTCTTCGCGCCGTAGACCGCGCCGAAGCCCTGGCGGCCGAAGGCGTGGTAGCGATCGTTCATGACGCTCGCGATCAGCGCCTGTCTTTCGCCCGCCGGACCGATCGCGCTGACCCCGACCTCGGACTGGCTGCCGTAGCGCTGGCGCAGGGCGTCGAAGACGGGCGGGATCTCCTGCCCCCAGAGCTCGCCCGCCGGCTCGAAGCGGACCTCTTCGTCGCGGACGACGAGTACCGTCGGCTCCGCGGCCCGGCCCGTCACGAGCAGCGCGTCGTAGCCCGCGCGCTTGAGCTGGCTGGCGACCGAGCCGCCCGAGTTCGAGTCGGCCCAGGTTCCCGTCAACGGCGACTTGCCGACGATCTGGATGCGGCCCGAGAAGGGCGTTCGCGCACCGGTCAGGAGTCCGGCCACGATCGCGAAGCAGGCCTCGGGCGCGAGGGCGTCGGCGCCGGCCGGGAAGTGCTTCCAGAGCAGCCAGGCGCCGAGTCCGTAGCCGCCCAGGAACTGGCGGGAGACGGACTCGTCGATCGGCTCGACGCGCGACGTCCGGGTCGAGAGGTCGGCGACGAGGACTCTGCCCTGGGATCCGAATCGGGACATGCGACACCTCCGCGGGGCCCGAGCCTAGCAGCTCGCGCGGCGCCGACGGAGGAGCGCCCGGTCCCGGCCCGGCATCGCCGAGGCCGAACGACGTCGTTCGACGGCGCTCCGCGGAGCGCTGGCGCCGAGTTCAGCGCGCGATCAGCAGACGCAGCCGATTCCCGACCCGCTCGGCGTAGTCGGCGAGGTCGGCGACCCAGAGCAGCAGCTGGTGCCAGTAGACGCCCGCGATCCCGAGCTCGTTCTCCATGGCGAAGAGCGTCCGGCAGGCGGAGTCGAGCAGGGCGTCGGTCTCGCTCTCGATCCGCCCGAGCTCCGAGATCATCTGCTCGACGCGTCCGACCTCCCGGTCGCCGAATCCCGTCTCGACGAGCTCGTCCAGCTCGTCGATGATGCGCTTGCCCTGCTCGCAGGCGGCCAGGCTGCGCTCCGCCAGCGCGAGGACCGGCCGCTTCAGCGCCTCGGGGAGATGCATCTGGCGCTGGTCCGCGAGCTCCGCGATGTCCTGCGTGATGTCCGCGATGGAGTCCTGGCAGTCGAGGATGTCGAGCAGGTCGCGCCGCTCGATCGCCATCAAGAGCCGTCGGGGCAGATGACCGCGGATGTCGTGCTTGATCTGGTCGGCGTCGTGCTCGAGGCGGTCGATCTGCTCGCGACGGGATCGGATCGCCGCGTCGTCGCCGGCAGCCATCGCTTCCATCAGGGGGACGATCTCGCGGGCGCAGCGGACGGCTGCGTTCATGTGCTCCTGCATCGGTCGGATCGGGGATCGGCCGACGAGCTTCTCGATCCATGACATGATCTGTACTCCCGAAACGGGCCGATCGGACTAACCGAGCAGTCCTTTGAAGAAGTAGAAGAAGAAGACCGAGAGGATGGCCGCGATCGGCAGCGTGGCCAGCCAGGACGCGATGATGCTCCCGACGACGCGCAGATCGATCGCCCCGATGCCGCGCGCGAGGCCGACGCCGAGGACGGCGCCGACGAGCGTATGGGTCGTCGAGACGGGAATGCCGAGCCGGGAGGCCAGCACGATCGTCGTCGCCGTCGCGAGCTCCGCCGCGAAGCCGCGACTCGGCGTGAGCTCCGTGATGCGCTTGCCCACGGTCTCCATCACACGATAGCCCCAGGTCGCGAGACCGATCACGATCCCGACGCCGCCGATCGCCAGCATCCAGGGATGGACCGGCGCCTTGCCCGCCACGTCGCCCCCTTCGCGGACGGCGGCATTCACGGCCGCGAGCGGACCGATCGAGTTCGCGACGTCGTTCGAGCCATGGGCGAACGCGACGGCACAGGCGGTGAGGACCTGGAGCACGACGAAGACCCGTTCGGTCTGCGAGAAGCGCTCGCCCTCGTCCTTCGGGCCCTCGTCCGCGCGCGAGAGGAGCCACCAGCCGAGGCCCGCGCCGAAGAGTCCGAGCAGCGCGGACCCGATCAGGGATTCGAGGGCGTCGAGGTCGAGCTCGATGTGGCTCAGGCCCTTGTAGAGCGTCACGAGGCCGACGACGAAGAACACGAAGAAGAAGAAGAACGGACCGACCCGCCGGACCTCGGCCAGGGGATTGGGGCGATCGAGGATCAGGGAGCGCGTCAGCTCGAAGATGAAGTAGGCGACGACGCCCGCGAGCAGCGGCGAGGTGAACCAGCTGGCGACGATCTGGGTGATCTTGCCCCATTGGACCGCCTGGGGGCCCACGGCGACGACGCCGAATCCGACGATCGCGCCGACGATCGAATGGGTCGTCGAGACGGGCAGGCCGTAGCGCGTCGCGGCGAGGAGCAGGGTCGCCGCGGAGGCGAGCGCTGCGAGCATGCCCCAGACCAGGGCGTCGGGGGCGATCGCGGCCGTGTCGATCATGCCGCTGCGGATGGTGTCCGTGACGTGGCCGCCGGCGAGGAAGGCTCCGGCGAACTCGAGCACGCCCGCGACCAGGATCGCGCCGCGGATCGCGAGGGCCCCTGAGCCCACGCTCGTCCCCATCGCGTTCGCGACGTCGTTCGCTCCGATCGTCCATGCCATGTAGAGGGCGAGACCGCCCGCGATCCACAGCTCCGTCGGAATCGTCTCCGGCATCGGGCGCGACGCTCTCCTACGTTGGCGTGGCGCAAGGATTAACACGTCGTCTCCGGGTCGGAAACCGACGGACGGGGGGTTCGGACGGGCCCTGCTGGCGGCCCGACGGCTCGCGTCGCTCGTCCGGCCCGGCCGCCCGCTCGTGCGACGCGGACCCGGCCGTGCGGTCCCCGCCGCGCGGGCCCGTCGGCGCGCAGCGCGCGTGCAGGCCTCGCGCACGCCCTCCCCGAGCAGCCACCGGCGACGCATTCGCCATCAAGCCGCTCCGACCGTCCGTCGATTCTCCGCTCGATCCCGAATCGAGGAGCAGAGCCATGATCCTTTCGAATACCGAGGAGGTGCCCGGCCAGACGATCCAGGCCTTCTTCGGCGTCGTCTCCGGCAGCACCGTTCGCGCCAAGCACGTCGGGCGCGACCTGATGGCGAGCCTCAAGAACCTCTTCGGCGGCGAGCTGAAGGGCTACACCGAGCTCTTGCACGAGGCGCGCGAAGAGGCTCTCGAGCGCATGGTCAAGCAGGCCGAGTCGCTGGGCGCCAACGCCGTCGTCAACATCCGCTTCTCGACGAGCTCGGTCGCCCAGGGCGCGGCCGAGCTCTTCGCCTACGGCACCGCGGTGAAGGTCGGTCGCTGAGATGGACATGGATCCGGCGCTGATCAACGTCTTCGTCGCCGGCGTGCTCCTGCTCGTCGCCTTCGCCGTCGGGGCGTGGATCGAGCGCCGTCACTACGCGAGCATCCGCCAGCGCGAAGAGGAGCTGAGACGTCTGCCGGCCGTCTCGATCGGAGCGCTGCCCGTCCCGAACGGCTGGGACCACGACGTCTCCGGGCTCGTCAGCGGTCACGTCGTCGTCTCGGTCGACCACTTCAAGCGCTTCGTCGCCGGTCTGCGCCAGCTCTTCGGCGGACGCATCCAGGCCTACGAGTCGTTGATGGACCGTGGTCGGCGCGAGGCGGTGCTGCGCGTCAAGGAGGAGGCGGCGCGACGCGGGTACCACGCGATCGTCAACCTTCGCCTCGAGTCGAGTCGGCTCGCGAGCGCACGCCGTGACGGCAAGGGGACGGCGGGCGTCGAGGTCCTCGCCTTCGGGACGGGCATCAAGCTCCGCCGCCGCGCCGCGTCGTAGCGCGCGCGCTCGGTGCGCGCGGGCAAGGGGCAGCGGTCCCCGGTCCCCGCCGCAGACGGAAGGGGCGGAGCAGCTGGCGGGCGGACCCCGGGGAGGGCGATCCGATGCGCTTCGAGGCGAAGCTGCCGGACGATTCGGTCAACGTCTCGAAAGGTCATCCGCTCCAGGAGGCCGCGATCCTGCTCGTCGGCGTGGCCGGGCTCGTCGCGCTGATCACGCTGCTGGTCGCGGTGTCGATCGATCGCATCGTTCCCTGGCTCCCGCCGCGGCTCGAGATGCGGCTCTTCGCCTCGCTCGGCGAGGCGATGGCCGAGGAGGAAGCCGGTTCGGCCGCGGAGCCGGATCCGCGCAGCGAGCGCGTCCAGGCCCTCGTCGAGCGACTGGCGGCGCATTGGAGCGAATCGCCCTATCCCGCGTTCTGCGCGCGCATCGTCGAGCGGAGCGAGCCCAACGCCTTCGCGCTCCCGGGCGGCACGATCCTCGTCACGACGGGACTGCTCGATCGGATCGAGACGGAGAACGAGCTCGCCTTCGTGCTCGCCCACGAGCTCGGCCATTTCGCGGGCCGCGACCATCTGCGCGGCCTCGGTCGGGGCGTCGGCCTCGCCACGGCCTGGGGACTCCTCGGCCTCGGACGCGATCAGATCGAGGGGCTCGTCGGCGTCGTCGGAACCCTGTCGGCGCGCCGCTTCGATCGCGGTCAGGAGAGCCAGGCCGATGCGTTCGGCCTCGACCTGCTGGTCGCCGAGTACGGCCACGCCGCCGGTGTCGATGCGGTCTTCGACCGGGTGCTGGCGGAGCGAGCGGCGGAATCCGAGCCGACCGACGGCGAGGTCGAGGTCCCGACGGACGATGGACGCGACGAGGCGCCGCGCCGAGCCGGCGACGGCGTCTCGGCCTGGTGGTCGACCCATCCGCCGAGCGACGCGCGCACGCGAGCGCTCGCCGAACGCATGCGCGCGGAGGGGATCGCGCGCGACGGGCCGCAGGCGGACTGGATCGGCGCGGAGGGATCCTGACCGCTCCGCCGACGTTCATCGTGTCCGAGCGCTCGCGTCTCAGCGCGTCTTCGCGATCACCTGCTCCGCGTAGACGTCGATCGCGCGCCTCAGATCCGTCATGTTGCGCGCCCCGATCGGCGCCAGGACCCAGGTGACACCCGCGTCGGCGAGCTGCTGGACGTGGGCTCGATAGGCGCCGGTGTCGAAGGCGGGCGTCCCGATCGCGCCCTTCCACATCACGGGATAGAAGACGTCGAGGGGCACGTCGCGGCCGACCTGCTCCGCATGCGCCTTCAGGTAGGCGATGCCTTCGCGCAGGTCATCGACGCCGTCGATGTGGGCCGTGCGGCGGCGATCGCCGAGGGAGCGCGGGTTCGGCATCGGCATCCAGCCCTGGCAGCGCTCGGCCACGCGGCGGCGCGAGCGCTTCGAGTTGCCGCCGATCCAGATCGGAATCTCGGCCTGGGCCGGCGCGGGATTCGCGGTGTTCCCGACGGCTTCGAAATGGCGCCCCTTGTAGACGACCGACTCGCTCTTCCAGGTCTTTCGCAGGACCTCGAGCGACTCGTCGAAGAGCGCGTTGCGCTCCTCGAAGTCGACGCCCATCGCGTCGAATTCCTCCTTCAGATAGCCGGTGCCGCAGCCCAGGATCAGCCTTCCTCCCGAGAGGCGATCGAGGCTCGCCGCCGACTTCGCGAGCAGGAAGGGGTTCCGATACGGAACGACCGTCAGGTTCGTCAACAGCTTGAGTCGCCGGGTCGCGGCGGCCGCGAAGGAGAGCGAGACGAAGGGATCGAGGGCGTCGTGACCACCGGCGGCGAGCCACTCGTCGCTGGGAATCGGATGCTCGGTCACGGCGACGATGCCGAAGCCTGCCGCCTCGGCCGCCTGCGCGACCTCGGCGACGGCGTCCTGGGTCAGGAACTCGGGAATCAGGGGATGGATCATGAACGGAAGTCCGAGGGCGTGCTGCATGGGCGTCGCGTCCTGTCGAGGAGGGGAACGATGCTGCGGTCGACGTTAACGCGCGGGACGCGATTGCACCGCCCGCCGGACGGCACGCCGGGCGCGGCGCCCGTCGCGCAGGCCGCGCGCGCACGCGTCCTCGCGCGGATCCGACGCGCGCTCGCCGATGGGGACGAGGCGGGCGCGCTGCGGGTCGCGCGCGAGCTCGAGCGGCGCTTCGAGGCGGCGCGGGTCGAGGCATGGGGCGGAGCGCGGGGCGGGGCGCGGCGCGAGCCGGCGCGGACCGCTCAGGGATAGACGACCTCGCCGTCCTTCGGCACGACGATCTCGCCCGCGAAGTCATTGCCGACGATCGATCGAACCTGCAGATCGAAGAAGGGCGGCGGCCGCAGGCGCACGAGCACGAGGCGCTTCGCCTGCGCCTCGCGCGCGATGTCGCCGACGTCGAGGATCGACGTATGGAGCTTCGCCTCGCGCGCGAGGCGCTCGGGATGCGGGACCTCGGCGCCGGTGCCGGCGAGCTCCTCCGGCGTCGGGAGGTAGGCGGCCTCGTGGACGAGCACGTCGGCGTTGGCGGCGAAGCGCACGAGGGCCTCGCGACCCCAGCCCGAACCCGAGACGACGACGCGGTGGTCGTCCTCGCTGAAGCGCCAGGCGAGCGTCGGCAGCGGACCGCCGTCGAGGGCGCGCGCCTCGATGCGAAGCCGTCCGAGCTCGAGCGCATGGCCGTCGCCGACGTCTTCGGCCGTGAGGCGTCCGCCCGCCGCGGGCAGCGCGAGGGCTTCGCCCAGGGCGTCACGACCTTCCGCGTGCGCGCGTTGCAGGCGCTCGACGAGGGCGATCGTGCCGACGGGGCCGACGATCCGGAGCGGCTCGCTCCGATCGGCGAGCCAGCCCGTGTAGGCGAGATCGTCGAGGCCGACGGTATTGAGGGGAAGCAGGTTCGTGAGCAGCACGAGCGAGGGCTGGTCGAGCGGGATCTTCGCCTGGCGGAGCGCCTCGGCGATGCCGCGACCCGCGTCGACGAGGACGACCGTCTCGCCCTGGACGATCGCCGTCGCGGGTCCCATGCGCTGCGGGTTCTCGTAGTCGCTGCCCGTCCCGACCGCGATGACCTCGAGCTCCTGGGTCGCCCGGCGGTCGATCGGCGCCACGATCTCCGACAGCTCGGCCGCGCGCCACAGCACGCCCGCCCCGAGCCAGGCGAGGATCAGGATCCCGATCACGAGACCCAGAAACAGGATTCGACCGTCCATCCCCTCGAATGCCCCCCGTCGCGCGGCCGATTCCGTCGGGCCGCGCCGCGGCCGCTCGACCGTCAGTCGAAGACGACGGTCTTGTTGTCGTACACGATGACGCGCCCGTCGAGATGCCAGGCGACCGCCCGCGAGAGCACCACGCGCTCGACGTCGCGTCCCTTGCGGATCAGATCCTCCGGCGTGTCGCGATGCGAGACGCGGACGACGTCCTGCTCGATGATCGGCCCCTCGTCGAGCTCGACCGTCGCGTAGTGGGCCGTCGCGCCGATCCGCTTGACCCCGCGGCCGTAGGCCTGGTGGTAGGGCCTGCCGCCCTGGAACGCCGGGAGGAACGAGTGGTGGATGTTGATGATCCGGCCCGGGAAGGCGTCGAGCATGCGGGGCGAGAGGACCTGCATGTAGCGGGCGAGCACGACGAGATCGATCGACTCGCGCGCGAGCAGCTCGAGCTCGGCCTTCTCCTGCTCGGCCTTGTTCTCGGGGCGAATCGGGAAGACCTGGTAGGCGATGCCGAACTGGCGCGCGATCGGCTCGAGGTCCGGATGGTTGCTGACGATCAGGGGGATCGCGCAGCGCAGCTCGCCCGAGCGGTGGCGCAGCAGCAGGTCGTAGAGGCAGTGGTCCGTCTTCGAGACGAAGATTGCGACCCGCTCGAGGTCGCGGTCGAAGCGCAGCGTCCAGCGCATCGCATAGCGCGCGGCCACCGCGCGGATCGCGGCCCGGAGCGCCTCCTCCTCGATCGTCTCCTGCGAGCCCTCGATCGTCGTGTCGAATCGGATGCGCTGGAAGAACTGGCCGGCGATCGGATCGGTGTGTTGCGCGGCGTCGACGATGTTGAGGCCGAGGGAGTAGAGGGCCTGCGAAAGGGCGGCGACGAGGCCGGGGCGGTCGGCGCAGGTCACGAGCAGTGTGGCCCGGGTCGACGCTTCGCTGGGACGGGTCATCGGGGAAATCTCCGGCGCGCAGCGTAGCGGAGATGGCGGATGGAGCGGGCCGCGAGGGGTCGGCCGAAGGCTTCGGCGCATGCGCAGCGCATGCGCAGCAAGGGACACTCTGGTCCATGCCCCCGTCGTCCGATACGTTGCCGGTCAGGGAGACGCACTCATCTCCCGAGTTCTCCGCTGCCCATTCAATGGGGATGGGATGCGGGAGCGGCCCGGAGGGGCGGTGACGGCGACCACCTGAGCCCGGGAACCTGGCGCCCGCTTTGGGGCGGGTGCCCATCGATACCATGCCGACAGGGGAGGTACGAATGGACCAACGTAGCACTACGACGAGTGAGGTGGTGGCGTCCTAGCAACGCACCGTTTCTTCGAAATCGCTAGGTGCTGCGTGGGACGCAGGTTCCCAACGCCACCGACCCTGGGAACGCGGACGTCGTAGCCGCCCCGAGGCTCTGGTCCACGGACCAGCGCCTGTTCCCAGGGCCTTTTCGTTTCTGGAGCCCGATTCGCGCGACGCGGTCGCGACCGGCGATGGGACGGCTCGCTCGCCGGTCCCCTTCGACGGCCCCGATCGGCCGACTAACGAATCGCCAGCGGATTGATCGGCGAGCCGACGGCGCCCGTGATCGGGAGCGGCGGCGCCGCGAAGAGGAACGCGTAGCGCCGGTCCTCGGCGCAGGCGCGCGCGAGCGCGTCGAGCGCGAAGATCTCGCCGAAGAGCACGCCCGTGTTGCGCAGCGAGATCATGTGGAGGGGCGCGACGCAGTCCACCGTCTCGAAGGGCTGCACCTCGACCGCCCAGGTGTCCGTGCAGATCGCGGCGATCTCGCGCTCGTAGATCCAGCCGGCGCAGTGGACCGAGAGGCCGGGCGCCGAGCCGCCGCAGTAGCCCGCCCAGGACCCGGCCGCGAGACAGCGCGCCAGCTGGCCGGTCCGGACGAGCACGATGTCCCCCGACTCGATCGCGACCCCCTCGGCCTCGGCGCAGGCGTCGAGCTCGTCGGGCTTGATCGCGTGGCCGTCCTCGAGCCAGTCGACGCCGAGTCGGCGGGGCAGATCGAGCAGCACGCCGCGGCCGACGACGCCGTCCCGCGCCGCCTCGATGCCGTTCTTCGCCGCGCCGCGGCTCGTCACCAGCCGGATGTCACGGTCGTTGTACATCTTGCCGTCGTAGAAGACGTGGGCGAGCGAGTCCCATTGCGTCCCGCATTGCAGCGGCATCGTGATCGCGTCGTCCGCGAAGCGGAAGCCGCCCGCGAAGGCGTCCTGAGCGCCCGCGAGCGCGTCGCCGCCGTGGGCGAGCATGTAGTGGATCGGGTTGTGGCGCCCGCCCGCGCCGGTCTGGGGGCCGTTCTCGTCGAAGGGGAGGGCGCAGGAGATGACCTGGCCGCGCCGGGGGAGCGCCGTCGCCGCCAGGATCCGCTGCGGCGTGATGAAGTTGAGCGCGCCCTTCTCGTCGTCGGGACCCCAGCGGCCCCAGTTCGAATAACGCCGGCCCCACGCGCGCACCGTGTCCTGGTCGATGCGCGCGCTCACGGGCGCCCCGTTCCCGGAGCCGCGTCCAGCGCCGCCCCCGCGCCCCGTCCCCCGCGCAGCGCCGCCTCGACCCGCGCCACGTCCTCGGGCACGTCGACCGGCACGCTGGTCCAGCCCTCGACCCGGGCCACGCGGATGCGATGGCCGTTCTCGAGCGCCCGCAGCTGCTCGAGCTCCTCGCTCTGCTCGGCCGCCGTCCGCGGCCACGTCACGAACTCGAGCAGGAAATCCCTGCGGTAGACGTAGAGGCCGACGTGCTGGAGGGGGGGCACGCCGGTGTCCTTGCGCCGGTAGGGGATCGGCGCGCGCGAGAAGTAGAGCGCATGCCCCGCGCGATCGACGACGACCTTGACGCGGTTGGGATCGTCCCAGGCCGAGGGCTCGGCGGCATGGACGATCGTCGCCATCGAGGCGGTCCCGCCCGGCGCGTCGAGCAGCGCCGCGACGGCGGCGTCGACGACGAAGCCCTCGATCAGCGGCTCGTCGCCCTGGACGTTGACGATCACGTCGGCGTCGCGGCGCGCGGCGACCTCGGCGAGGCGGTCCGTTCCGGTCGGATGATCGGCCGAGGTCATCTCGACCTCGGCGCCGAAGGCGAGGCAGGCGTCGCGGATGCGCGGGTCGTCGGTCGCGACCGCCACCGCGTCGACGCGCTTCGCCGCGCGCGTGCGCTCCCAGACGTGCTGGATCATGGGCTTGCCGGCGATCGGCGTGAGCGGCTTGCCGGGGAACCGGGTCGAGCCATAACGAGCGGGCAGGATGGCGAGCACCGTCATGGCGGCATCCTACCGGACCGGGCCCCGCGACCGGAAGGCGGCGCGTTTCGCATGCGCAATCGGACGGCCATCGCATGGGCAACGTCGTGGCGAAGTCGGCGCGCGGTCGTGGAAATCGGTCCGACGTCGGGTCGCGCCGAGCTGGGCTCGGACAGGTGCGATGGGGCGTCGCAGGGGGCGCGCCGTGTCCGTCGGGGACCGGCGGCACCGAGCCCGGACCTCCCCAAGCGCCGCGATATCGATCGGCCGCCGCCTTCGTCCTCCTCTCGGGGCCTCTTCCGTGGAAGACACCCAAGCAGGCTCCGGGTAGACTCAACGCCCGCGACGGGAGGCCCCATGCATAGCGTCGAGCAGGGGAACCAGCGTCTCGCGAACGCGTGGATCCGATCGATCCCCGCGATTCGGCCCGCCGCTCGCCGGCCGGGCTCGACCCGTGCGCATCGCCCGGCTCCCGCGGTCCCGCCGGTCGCCCGGCCCGGCATGCGCTTCCTCCTCGCATTCGGTCTCCTCGCATCCATTCTGGCCTCGGCCTCCCGCGCCTCCGCCGCCGAAGCGCCCATCGTCTACCACTCGACGCTCGCGAATCATGCGAATCCCGGCGTCGCCGCCCTCGTCGACGGGAGCCAGACCCTCGAGCTCTACCTCGAGATCGGAGCCGTCTCGACCAACACGGTCAATCGCGAGGTCTGCGTCGACGGCGAGGGCGACGAGCTCTGCGGCTTCACGCTCGTGCTCGAGGCGACGGGCGGCGTTTCGCTGGTCGAGTTCTGCCCGACGAATCTCTGCGCGAGCGGACTGGTCCATCATCTGGATCCGGCGACGGGCGTCCTGCGCATCAATCGGCTGGGGCCGGCGATCGATCAGGCGCAGACCCCCTTCTACGTCGGCCGCGTCGTCGTCGACGCGACGGGCGTGGGGGGCGAGCTGCGGGTCGCGGCGGAGAGTCAGGCCGTATCGGCGCGTTTGCAGGCGCTCGGCGTGCGCGATGCTGGACCGCTCGCGATCTACCTGCCGGAGCCCGGTGTCGGGCTCGGGCTGGCCGGCGGCCTGGGGCTGCTCTTCGGTACGCGCCGCGCGCGGCGCGCGTGCGACCGCGGCCCTTGCCGGAGCGCGCGCCGCCACCGCGTCCACGCTGCCCGGAGCCCTGCGCGCGCGGGCGGTCGGTCGGGTCGCAGGGCGGGCGTCCTGTTCGGATTCGCGCTCCTCGCCGGACTCGCGCCGCCCGGCGCGCGGGCGCAGCAGTTCAACGACCTCACGACCTTCACGACGGCGGTCTCGGCGCTGGGGAGCCCGCCCGCGCGTCAGGGCTTCGAGACGGTCCCGCTCTCGCCGACGGGCTTCGGGGCCCTCGGTCAGGGCGTGCGCCTCGGTCCGCTCACGCTGCGCTCGCTCGCGCTCGGAAGCGACGTCGACCTGGCCTTCGTGCCCGGCGCGCCGCTCGGCCTGCTCGGCACGCTGCTCGTCGCGGGCCCGCCGGCCGCGGGCGATCCCGCGCTCCATCCGGGCGGGGCGTCCACGGGAAGCGGTGCCCGCGGCGACGACGACGTGCGTGTCGCCTTCGACGTGCCGATGCGCGCGGCCGGGCTCCGGATCCTCGGCAACGTCTCGGTGGCGGGCGAGGTCGTGCGCTTCCTCGACGCGGCCAATCAGGTCGTCGCGAGCGTGACGATGCCCGGGCTCCCGTCCCCGCCCGGTGCGAGCGGCTTCGTGGGGTACCTGATCCAGCCGGGCGACGCGCCGATCCGGGCCATCGTGGTCGACGAGTCGGCGGTCGACCTCGACGACATCGCGGTCGACGAGATCGTCTACGCCTCGACCGCCGATGCCTACGCGGACGCGGTCAACGTCTTCAGTCCCGTGATCGTCGCCGGCGAGCCCATCGCCCCGAACCTCGATCCCGCGCAGAGTCTCGGCCCGCCCGATCTGCAGACGGTCTCGCTCGGCTCCGGCGGAAAGCTGACGGTCCGCTTCGTCGACAACGTGCTGACGGGAAGCGGCGACGCGCTGCCCGACCTGCGCATCCACGAGGCCGATCCGCAGCTCGAGGGAAGCCACGTCGCCGTCAGCGCCAACGGTGCGAGCTTCACGTCCGTCGGCACGATCGCGGGCGGGACCCAGTCGATCGACCTCGACGCCTACGGCTTCGATGCGGGCGACCAGCTCTTCTTCGTCCGCATCATCGACGATGCCGCGCAGGGACCGACCGGCGGACCCTCCGTCGGCGCCGACATCGACGCCGTCGAAGCCCTCTCGGGGACCTGGCTTCCGCCGGACGGCGACGGCGACCACGTCGCCGACGACTACGACGTCTGTCCGTCGCACTACGACGAGGCGCAGCGCGACAGCGATGCCGACGGGCTCGGCGATCTCTGCGACAACTGCCCCTTCGTCTTCAATCCTGGCCAGCAGGACGAGGACTCGGACGGGGAGGGAGATGCCTGCGAGCCCGCGCGCATCCGCCTGATCCGCGACTTCACGCCGACCGTCGTCGAGGGCAAGGCCGACCTCGGCGAGCTGCGGATCGATTGCGGCGCGACCGACGTCGGGGCCATCGTCGTCGGACTCTGGGTTCCGCCCGGGCCGGCGGGCTTCGACTTCGGCGGCGGCTGCGAGGCGCCACAGGCGGGCTTCGAGCCTCCGGGCGCGCCGACCGGCGTTGGCTGCACGGGACCCGGCATCCTGCTCGGAGCGACGGTCGGTCCGGCGCGATCCGGCGCCTTCGGCGTGCCGCTCGGCGATCCGATGCCGCCCGCGGCGCGGCCCGACGTCATCTACGTCTCGCTGCGGGGCTCGGTCGCCAACGGGAACAAGCTCTGCTCGGCGCTCGAGCGCGACGTTCCGCTGGCGCGTCTGCGCGCCTTCGCCCCACTCGCGCTGAGCCCGGGCGCGGTCGCGTCGATCTCGCTCGAGGACGTCTACCAGGCGGGCTGGTGCGCGATCGAGGACGGGACCGGCGCGTGCGCGGCGCGGGCGTTCGGGACCTACGCGCTGACGAGCACGCTTCCGGCCATCGCCGAGCTGCGGCTCCAGCCTGCCGCCGGCCAGGCGAGCACGACCGCCGTCGATTGGGACGTCTGCATCGCGGATACGACGGCGACCTACATGCATCGCGTGACCCTCGGCCTGCTCGGGCCGGTCGACGCGACCTACGCGAGCCTCTTCCTCGACGATTGTCTGATCGGTCCCAGCGGGAGCGGAAGGCGCGATTGCGGTGGCGAGATCGGTACCGCGCCCGACTGGGTCGACGAGAGCGTGAGCTTCACCCAGGGTCCGCTCGTCGCGTCGGCCCCCGACCTGCTCGCGGACACGCTCTACACCCCGCTCGACGGCGGGGCGCCGGGCATCGGCGGCGGCGATGTGTTGAACCCCTACCTCGGTCTCGACGCCTGCATCGGTATCGTCACGAACGACGAGCCGCCGGCGACGCCGGGCGCGCCGCCGATCCTCGTGCGCGACGGATTCTTCGACCTCGCCTACCACGACGCCGGGACCCTGGGCCCCGAGCCCTACCAGACCGCGGAGGGCGTGCTCCAGGCCCTCGACGGCGCCCGCGTCTACGAGACGATCGTCTTCAACTCGGGCGACGACCTCGACGGCGACGGCTTCACCGACCCCGTCGACAACTGCCCCTTCACGGCGAACCCCGACCAGGCGGACGACGGCGGCTTCCTCTCGACCGCGCCCAATGGCGTCGGCAACGCCTGCGAGTGCGGGGACGCCAACGGCTCGGGCCGCGTCGTGCCGGCGAGCCAGCCGGAGACCGGGGCCGGGGGCACGCCGCTGGTTCCCGACCTGCAGCTCATTCGCGAATATCTCGTCGGCATGCATCCCGACGACCCGGCCATCCCGCTCCGCTGCAGCCTCGCCGGCGATACCGCCTGCGATACCGTCGATGCCGTCGTGCTCGAGCGGGCGCTTCAGGGCCTGAACGCGAACCCCGTCCCGCGCTGCGATGCCGCCGTCGATTGAGCCGAGGCGGCGCGCGATGAGCCGGCGGGCCGTCCCGCCGCGGCGCGCATCGACGCGGAGCGCCGAGGCATGGGGGCGCGCGTTCGCCGCCGCCTTTCCGATCGGGCGTGTCGTGTCCCTCGCGCTGGCGGCGTCGGCGCTCGCCCTCGCCGCGGCCGCGCGCGCCCAGGTCGTGTACGACGACACGCTGACCACGCCCGGCGAGGCGCCGCTCGATCCGGGCGGTACGACCTGGCAGATCGAGCCGTCGCGCGGCGCCGCCGTGACGAGCGGCGGGCGGACGAACCTCTTCTACAGCTTCGAGCGCTTCGACGTCCCGCTCGCCCACGCGGCCGAGTTCCGGCCGCAGGCCGACGTCCGCGCGATCGTGTCGCGCGTGACCGGCGGTCTCTCGCGCATCGACGGCGACGTGCGGGTTGCCGCCATCGGAGGCGGCGCGGGTCCCGATCTGATCCTCGTCAATCCGGCGGGCGTGCTCTTCAGCGGCTCGACGCGAATCGACCTGGGCGGCGCGTTTCGCGTCTCGAGCGCGAGCGCGGTCGGCTTCGCCGACGGAGGCTTCTTTTCGGCGACCGATCCCGCTGCGCCGCTTCCGAGCGCGGCGGCCGAGCCGAGCCTGCTGCGCTTCGACGGCCGCCAGGCCGGGGACGTCCGCATCGAGGGCAACCTGCGCTCGAACGGCGCGACCGGGGGGCAGGCCACGCCGATCGTCTCGTTCGTCGGGCGGGACGTGAAGGCGAGCGGCCAGCGCGTCGTGGCGCTGCAGGGCGCGACGGTCGAGCTCGGCGCCGTCGGGACCGAAGCGCTCGACGTGCCGATCGCGCTGCGCAGCCTCGATCCCGCGGTCGCCGGCGGCGGGGGACGCGTCGAGCTCGATGCCGGCGCGTCGGCGTTCCAGACCTGGACGACGCTCGCGCCCGAGCCCGATCAGGGTCGCATCGTGATCCGCGGCGGCGAGCTCGTCGTCGTCAACACGACGCTGACCGCCGGCGGCACGGGCTCCGACCCCTCGACCCCGCCGGCCATCGACATCGCCGTCGCCGAGGCGATCGCGGTCGAGGGCGCGCCCGCCCGGATCGAGTCGCTCTCGAGCCAGACCGCCGGGCCTGGCTCCGTCTCGGTCCGGGCGCGTTCACTCGCGATCGAAGACGGCGGCTCGCTCGGCATCACGAGCAATCCCGGCAGCACGGCGGCAGGCCGCCTCTCGGTCGAGGTCGACGCGCTCACGCTCGCGGGCGCGAGCAGCGAGATCGCGTCGACGACGCGCGCGATCGGGCCGGGCGGGGCGATCGAGGTCCGCGCGGGGTCGGTCCGGATGATCGACGGCGCGGCGATCGCGAGCGAGTCGCTCGAGCAGGCCGGTGTCGACGTCGGGCCGGTCGGGGACATCACGGTCGGGGCGGATTCGCTCGCGATCGAGGACGGCGCCGAGATCCGCTCGATCTCCTCGGATGCGGGCGCCGCGGGCGCGATCGCGCTCGAGGCAGAGACGATCGCGCTCGCTCGCGAGGCGCGCGTCCTGACGGAGACGCGGGCGACGGGGGCCGGCGGCGACGTCACGGTCCGCGCCGCATCGCTCGCCCTCGTCGAAGGCGCGAGCATCTCGACCGGATCGGCGGGCGACGCGACGAGCGGCGCCGTCCGGGTCGAGGTCGGGGTGCTCGGCCTGGCGGAGCGCTCCGCGATCGGAACGGGCGTCATCGCACCGGTCGCCCAGGGCGGTCCGCCGCTCCGCGGCCCGGGCGGCGACGTCTCCATCGCCGCCGACTCGGCGACCGTCACGGGCGGCTCGCAGATCTCGACCTCGACCGATGGCGCGGGCGACGCCGGTGATCTCATGCTCGACGTGCGCGACGCGCTCGTCCTGTCGGGTCGGATCGATCCCGATCAGCCCTCGGGTCTCTTCGCTCGTTCCGGCCGCGTGTTCGGCTCCGGCGCGACTGGCGACGGCGGCCGGATCGTCGTGCGCGCCGGTGCGCTCCAACTCATGGACGGGGCGCAGATCAACTCGACGACGACCGGGGCGGGGCGGGCGGGCGGGATCGACGTCGCGACCCGCGGCGATCTCGTCGTCGACGGCGGGCGGGTCTCGGCCATCTCGACGTCGGACGCCGGGGCCACCGGCGACGTGCGCCTCGCGGCGGGTCGGGCGCTGCGACTCGTCGACGGCGCCGAGATCGTCTCCGAAGCCCCGATTCCGCTCGCGCTGCCGCCGGCGCCCGGCGATCCGCCGGCCGCCGGCGGAATCGATGTCTTCGCGCATGGCCCGGTCTTCGTCGAGAACGCGCGCATCGCGACCGACTCCGCCCGCCCCGAGAGCGGCGACGTCCGGATCGCCTCCGATCGGAGCGTCACGCTGGTCGGATCGAGCGTGACGACCAACGTCTCGACCCCTTCCGGTCGCGGCGGCGACATCGCGCTCGAGACCCACGCCCTCGCGCTCGCCGCGTCGAGCGTGACGGCCAACGCGTCGACACAGAACGCCGACGCGGGCAACGTCACGCTGCGCGCCTCGCAGAGCATCCTGCAGTCGAACGACAGCGTCGTCGAGGCGAACGCCGAGCTCGGCGTCGACGGGCTGATCGTGCGCGCCACGCCCGAGACGAACCTGCCCGAGGACCTCGCGCGGTTCGCCGTCTCGCCGCGCCTGCCCGGCGACGCGCTCGTGCGCTCGTGTCGGGCGCGCGAGAGCGAGGCGGGCAGCTTCCGGCGCGCGGCCCCGCCGGTCCCGCTCGACACGCCGGACGCCCTGCTGCCCGAGCCGGATCCCTCGGGCGGATCGTCGACGCCGGGATCGCGCCCGAACGCGAACGGGCCGGACGCCCCGTCGGCGCCCGACGGCGCGGCCGAGCCCGAGCGGGAGCGCGATGGCTGTCCGCAGCGTTAGGTCCGGTCGCTGCGCGGAGCCGGGGCGCCTCTTCCTCGCGGTCTCGCTCTTCGGCCTGGCGGCGACGGTCGGCGCGATCGCGGCGTGGGCGGAGGGCTCGGGCCCCGTCGTCCCGCCTCCCCGCATCGAGCCGAGCGGCTTCACGCTCGAGGGCTGCACGGTCTTCTCGCCCGAGCAGCAGGCCGAGCTGTTCGCGCCCTACCGGGGCCGCGCGCTCGCGACGTCCGACCTGCTCGACCTCGTCGACGCCGTCCGCGCGCGGTATGCGGCGGCGGGATACGGCGCCGCGGAGGTGTGGCTTCCGGATCAGGATCTCCCGGACGGCCGCATCCGGATCGGGGTCGACGAGGGGCGCGTCGAGGCGATCGAGATTCGCGGGGCGACCGCCCACTGGCCGGCCTGGTACCGCGCGCGCCTCGCCCGCGCGACCCGCGCGCCGCTCCATCTCCCCACGCTCTACGGCGCGCTCGAGCGCCTGCAGGCCGAGCCCGCGATCGAGCGGATCGCGGCGGTCCTCGAGCGGACGGGTCCCGGCCGCGAGCGCCTCACGGTCGAGGTCGAAGAGCGCTCGCCCTGGTCGGCCCAGGCGCGCGCCTCGAACCATCGCTCGCCCGCCGTCGGCAGCCCGGGCGGCCTCTTCTCCCTCGCCCACGCGAGCGTGACGGGCTTCGGCGATCGGTTCACGGTGCAGGGGCAGGTCAGCGAGGGGATCCGCGACTTCGCGCTGCGCTGGGACGCGCCCCTCGTCGTGACGTCGACGCGTGCGCTCTTCGCCTATCGCCGCGGTCGGGCCGACGTCGTCGAGGGCGATGCGGTCGATGCGTCCGTCGACGGCCGCTATGAGGCGATCACCCTCGGCCTGCGCCAGCCCCTCTTCTGGCGGCCCGACCTCGAGGTGACGTTCGAGCTGCTGGGCGACTGGCGGCGCGGTGGCTCGCGACTGCTCGGCGTGTACTACTGCTTCCTGCCGGGACTCGAGGACTGCACGCCGACGGTCGCGGCGTTGCGCGCGTCCCAGGAGCTCGTCTACCGCGGTCGGACCCGCGCCGCGTTCGCGCGCTCGACCGCCTCGTTCGGCCTCGACGTGCTGGGCGCGACGCCGGAGAACGGTGCACAGTCGGGACGGGACGGGGAGTTCGTGAGCTGGCTGCTGCAGCTGCAATGGCTCGAGGGCCTGCCGCCGATCGCGCGGGCGCCGGCGCTCGACGGCCTGCAGCTCGCGGCGCGCTTCGATCTCCAGCTCGCGGACGATCCGCTGGTTCCGGTCGAGCAGTTCGCCGTCGGGGGAGGGAGCAGCGTGCGGGGCTATCGCGAGAACCAGCTCGTGCGCGACAACGGCTTCGTCGCCGCGCTCGAGCTCCGCGTTCCGATCCTGCGCTCGCGCCTGGCCGAGCCCGTCGCCTCGCTCGCGCCCTTCGTCGACGTCGGGCGCGGCTGGGATCGACGCAGCGGCGACAGCAAGGACGCGACGATCGCGAGCGCGGGGCTGGCGCTCCGCTTCGCGCTGACCGAGGCGCTTCGCGCGGAGGTCTCCTGGGCCCATCGCTTTCGCGACATCGAGCCGAAGGCGAGCGGGCTGCAGGGGGAGGGCCTCTACTTCGAGGTCGTGTGGGATGTCTTCTAGCGAAGGGGCGACGGCCGAGCGACGCGGAAGCGCGGCGCGCGCGGCGGGGCTCGTGCTCGCGCTGCTCGCGTTCGCGGCCGACGCGAGCCAGGTCTGCAGCGATCCGGACGGCCGCCCGATCGCTGCGACGGGCGCCGCGGGCGGGGCGGCGATGGACGTCCTGCCGGACACGAGCTCGGCCCGTCGTGCGGCGAACGCGGCGCGACGGGCCGTGACATCCGGGGCGGTGGACGCCCCGCTGCGCGTCGCCGAGGCCGAGGCGGCGATCGCATCGCTCCCGCCCGCGTCGCCCGATCGACTCGCGCTCGCGCTCCACGTGCTGCGCACGCGCATGCGGCTCGCTGCGGGCGTCGGGCGCAGCGCGGAGGACGAGCGCAGGCTGAACGGCGGAGCGGACGCCGGGGCCGCGGCAGATCTCGACGCGGCGCTCGACCGGCTCGCGAGGGAGGCCCTGGACCAGGGCGACGACGCCACCGCCGGCTGGGCCGCGCGCTACCGCGCGGAGCGCGCGCTCGCGGCCGGAGACCGGGCGACGGCGCTCGCGCGGCTCGACGCGGCGCTCGCCGTCCCGGAGCGCGACGCGACCTGGCTGCTCCACGTCGAGGCCGAGGCGCTGCGCGCGCGCGCGCTGGGCGACGATCCCCGGCAGCTCGATGCGGCGATCGGCGCGCTCTTGCGGGCGAGCCGGACGCTCGCGCGCATGCGCATCCGACTCGACGAGCAGACGTTCTTCGAGCGCGCCCGACCGATCCATGAGCGGCTCGCCGGTCGCCTGCTCGCGCGTGCCGAGCGCGAGGCCGGGGACGCTCGCGCGAGCGAAGGTCGCACGCCGGGCGAGTCGAGCCTGCGGGCGGCGCTCGGCGTGCTCGAGGCGCTCCGGCAGGCGGAGCTGCGCGCCTACTTCGGCGACGCCTGTCTCGCGGAGCTCGAGACGACGACGCCCGAGCGCCTGCCCGGGACGCTGCTCCTCTACCCGGTCCTGCTCGAGGATCGGGTCGAGCTGATCATCGGCCGAAGCGGCCGCCTGGCGCGACGCCGCGCCGCGATCGCGCCCGCCTCCCTGGTCGAGGAGGCCCGCCGACTGCGCGGCGCGCTCCAGGATCCGACGGGGCCCCGCTACCGCGCCGCGGCGGAGCGACTCTTCGAAGCGCTGATCCGCCCGCTCGAGCCCGAGCTCGCGGGGCTCGCGCCGGGTCCCGCGACGCTGGTCGTCGTGCCGTCCGGCGTGCTGCGCGCGATCCCGTTCGCGGCGCTCTACGACGCGAAGGCGGGGCAGTTCCTGGTCGAGCGGATCGCCGTCGCGACGCTGCCCTCGCTCCACATCCTGCCGCCCGAGCCCCTCGACTCCCGTCGCACGCGATTGCTCGCCGCTGGCTTGACCGAGGCCGTCGAGGATTTCTCGCCCCTTCCCTTCGCGGGTCGCGAGCTCGCCACGGCTGCGGAGCACTTCCCCGCGACGCTGCGTGTCGACGCGGACTTCACCCGCGCCGGCCTCGCCGATGCGCTGGCGGAGGAGCTCTTCGACGTCGTCCACGTCGCGTCCCACGGCCGCTTCGACGCGCGTGCGAGCGAGAGCTTCCTGCTCGCTCATGACGGTCGCATCGGTCTCGCCGAGCTCGGCCTGCTGATCGGCCGCACGCGCCATCGCACCGGGCGCCCGCTCGAGCTGCTCGTGCTCTCGGCCTGCGAGACGGCGATCGGCGACGAGCGCGCGGTGCTCGGCCTCGCTGGCGTCGCCGTCCAGGCCGGGGCGCGCAGCGCCGTCGCGAGCCTCTGGAAGGTCCACGACGAGGCGACGATGCGGCTCTTCGCGCGCTTCTACGACGAGCTCGGTCGCTCGGGCGTCACGCGGGCCGAGGCGCTGCGTCGCGCCCAGAGGGCGCTCCTCGCCGAGACCCGCTTCCGCCATCCCGTCTTCTGGTCGGCCTTCCTGCTGGTGAACGGCTGGCTCTGAGCGGGAACCGGGGGGGGCGGACGATCGACGCGTCGCCGCCTGCCCGTCGCTCCATGCCGGTCGCTATTCGCCGAGCAGCTTCGGATCGAGCCCGGCCTGGTCGGCCAGGCGTTCGACGGCCCGATGGGGCGTGGCCTCGTCGGGCCGGCGCGCGCGGATCGCGAGCGCGGCGTCGAGCGCCTCCGAATAGCATCCCAGCTCGGCATACGCGGCGGAGCGATCCGCGTCGCTGCGGGCCGCGAGGGCCTGTTCGGCGCTCGCGTCGGGCGGGTCGACCCGGAGCCAGCCGAAGTCGAAGGCTTCCGGTGCGGCGGCTTCGTCGGCACGCAGGGCGATCGACCAGCGCAGCGTCCGCGCCGCCGGTAGCCGGATGCCGAGCCCCGCGAGATCGACGCGCTGGATCCCGGCGCGCGTCGGCTGCGCGAGCGCCCGGTCGAGCACGACGGGCTCGTCCCGCTCGTCGACGATCGTGAGGAAGAACGTGCCGGTCGCGGGCAGGCGATCGAGGCTCCAGTGGAGCGCCGGCTGCGCGTTGCAGGCGCGCGCGACGTGGTCCGGCGCCAGCACCGTCACCCGCGGCGCCTCCGACGTCGCCCCGCGCACGATCCACTCGCCACTCTCGCGCGCGTCGACGCCGTAGGCGGGATGGTAATCAGGCATCGCCATCGCGAGCAGCAGCTCGGGCTTCGCCTCGGGCGGCGTGGCGCGCTTCCCCGCCGTCGGCATGTCCGGGCCGGCGTCGGCGTCGCGGGCGGCGATGCGACTCGCATCCTTCGGCGTCGATTCCGGCGTCGATTCCGGCGTCGGTGTAGGCGTCCGCGTCGGCTCCGCCTGCACGATCGCCGTGGTCGGCTCGGAGGACTTCATCGGTTCATCGGCCGCGCGCCCGTCCGGCCCTGGCAGCTCGGTCCCGGCCGTCCCGGGCGCCGATCCTCTGGGAGCAGGCGGCTCGTTGCGTCGGGCGAGCTGCGGCATCGAGTCGGCGACGCCGGAGCGAAGGGGAGACTCGTCCGACGCGGCGAGCCAGAGCGCGAGGGCGAGCAGCGCGGCTGCGCCAACCCAGACCGGCGGTCGCGCGAGCCACGCGTTCAGCCATGCGGCGAGTCCGCCCGCGCCCTCTCCGCCCCCGCCGTCGCCGGCCGGGGCGAGCCGACCCGCCGCCGTCCGCGCCGGATGCCGGTCGGCGTCGAGCGCGCCGAAGTCGAAGCCGCGCAGCGTCGCGAGCTCGTCGCCCACCGTCCTCGAAGCCGCGAGCGCGCGCTCGACCGTCTGCTTCTCCGCCTCGGAGAGTCGATTCGGGTCGGTCGCATAACGCGCCAGCAGCTCGGGGGCCGGCCAGTCCGATTCCTCGACGTCCTGCATGAGTCGGCGCAGGGCAGCCTCTTCCCCTTCCGTCATCGACTCGAGCTCCCGCTTCGGGACCGCAGCCGCGCCTCCGCCAGCCGCCCCCCTGTCGAGGAAGACGGCCGAGGGGCCCACCGGATATCGCCCGCCCCTTCGCGTCGGCGATCTCGCCGGCGATCGCGACCACCGGGGCGATCGCCGGCATCGCGGCGCTCGGGGTCGCTGGCCCCCCGGCGGTCGTTGCGGCCCCTGCGGCGACCGCAGGGGGGGTGTCCCCCGAAGGCCCCAGTGGCGGTCCGCCCTGCGCAGGACGCATCGATCCCAGGCCTCGCCGGCGCTGCCCGCTTCGCCCCGCTCATGCTTCCCCCGTCAGCAGCTGGGCCCGCAGGGCCAGGATGGCCTCGCGCTGAAGCCGGTTGATGGTGCCCCGCGGACGGCCGAGGGCCGCGGCGGCCTCGTCGTAGCTCAGGTTCTCGAGATAGATGCGCTCGACGACCTCGCGGTGGCGATCCGGCAGGGCGGCGAGGGCCTTGCGCAGGGCCTGCTGGGTCGCGGGATCGAGGGGGCGCTCGCCGCTGGCGTCGGCGTTCGCGAGGACCGCCTCGTCGGGCAGGTCGACCTCGCGACCGTGCTTGCGGGTCCAGTCGATGAAGGCGTTGCGGGTCGTCGTCCGGACGAATCCAGGCAACGCCGCCGCCTCGCGCACGCGCCCGTCGCGATGGGCGCGCCAGACGCGGACGACGACCTCCTGCGCGAGATCGTCCCAATCGTCGCGGGCGCCGTAGGCGCCCATGCGGGCGAGCTGGCTCGTCACGAGGCGGCGGACCCGCGCGAGGGCGGCGACGTCCCCGCGGCCCAGCGCCTCGAGATCGGCGAACCAATCCCGTCCCGCCTCCGAGCCATCGGGTTCGGCGGCGACGACGAGCCAGAGCCGGGCCAGTCCCTGCATGGCCGCGAGTCTATCGCGGTGTCCGCCCTAGCGTCCTCGCGCGCAGGCGGCGTGCCCCGCGGCAGGCGGGCTTCGCTACGCTGCGCCACCCCCGGGTCGGGCCGTGCCGGGCCCATCGAGAGGGGATCGGATCCGAGCCGTCATGCACCCTTCACTGCTCTTCTGGACCGCCGCGCTCCTGAACCTCGCGATCGTTTGCGCGGCGGCGCTGCTCGGCGTGCGCTGCGCGCGGCGGGGCGAGATCGCGCGCCATCGCCAGGCGATGAAGGTGGCGGGTGCGCTGATCGTGGCGTTCCTGGTCGCCTACGTGCTGAAGGTCTGGGTGATCGGGCGCGAGGACATGTCGCTCTGGACGCGCTTCGACCTCTGGGTGCTGCGCCTCCACGAGACCTTCGTGCTCCTGATGCTGGTCGCCGGCGGCACGGCCTGGCTCCAGTCACGCCGTCTGGTCGGGACGCGCGCCGTGACCCGGGATGGGAAGGACCCGGACGCCGATCCGCGCACGCTCCGGCTCCATCGGCGCGCGGGTCGGATCGCGGTCGTCTCGGCGCTGCTCGGATTCCTGCTGGCGGTCGGCGTGCTGCTCGGGATGTACCGGCGGATGGCGGGCTAGGCGCGGCCGGGACCGGAGACTGGATCGAGAAGGGATCGCGCGACATGCGGGCTCGGCCGGGCCGGCGATCGCTGCTCAGGCGCGTTCGGCGAGCGCCTGGGCGACCCGATCGAGCACGCCATCGACGCGGGCGCCCGCTTCGATCCAGGGCAGGGCGTCGTGGCTTCGCAGCTGCCGTCGCTCGGGCTCGGACGCGAGCGTGAAGTCGAGGAAGGTGCGGACGCTCTCCCAGCCGTAGCCCTGGTAGCGGGTCGTCGCGCGGACCGGGTCGTGGAGGCGAGCGAAGAAGTAGGGATTGGGTACGGAGACCCGTTCGTCGCTCCAGATCTCGACGCCCCGGCGCGTCTGATCGAGGAAGAGCCGCCCACGCTCGCAGGCGAGCTCGACGATCTGCAGGCTCTTCGTCGGGCTCGCGAGCGGGTTGCCCCAGCCGACCTCGAGCTGCGCGGTGACGGGCCGGCCGCGGAAGCGACCGGTCAGCCGCGCGAGCACGGTGTCGTAGCCGGCGTGGCCGATGCGATCGAAGACGGGGCCGCGGACGCCGTGGGCGTCGACGCTCTCGAGCTCGAGGCCCGGCATCCAGTAGAAGAGCTGGTCGACGTAGTGGCAGCCGATGTAGCTGAAGACGTTCGTCTCGGCGGTCCAGGCGAAGCCGTCCAGCGGCAGGCTGCGCGGCTGCGAATAGCGGATCTGGAAGAGCAGGGGGGCACCGTACTCGTCCGTCTCGATCGCCGTTCGGATCAGGCGATTCGAGACGTCGAAGCGCTTGTGGTAGTCGACCCAGACCGGGACGTCGGCGCGGGTGGCGCGCTGGACCAGCGAGGCCGACGTCTCGGCATCGCCCGAGAGCGGCTTCACGACCCAGGTCGGGACGCGTGCGTCGATCCCCCGCTCGACGTACTCGGCATGGGCCGAGTCGGGGACACAGACGAAGAGCGCATGGGCCGACTCGATCGCGGCCTCGGCCGCGTCTTCGTCGAGGCCGAGGAGCTTCGCCTCGGGCAGGTCGGAGATCTCGGCGCGGATCTGCTTCCAGCCCGCCTCGGCTCGCGCGCGGCCGGCGCTCGATCGGTAGAGGATCGCGACGTCCCACTGCGCGGCGCCGCCGTGGTCGGCACACCACTGGGCGAGGCTGCGCGCGACCACGCCGGGCCCCCAGGCATCGGCGAAGGCGTAGGCGCCGGTCCCGACGAGGACGATGCCTCCGCGGGCGCTCATCGCTCGGCCTCGGCGGCGGGCTCCGTCGCGGGCTCGAGCGCGAGCGCGCGGGCGAACGCGCCGGTGATTTCGAGGGCGAGGCGGTCGGCTTCGTCGCGGGTCGGGCCGGTGCAGATGACGTAGCCGAGGCGATCGCGATGGGAGCGGATGCGCGGCAGGAGGCCGCCCGCGAGCTTCGCTTCGTCGAGCTTCACGTGGGCGACGCCCGGGCGCGCGACGAGTCGGCGCAGCGCGGGCCAGCGCCGCACGCGGGCGGGCCCGTCGTGGAGGAAGAAGCGCTGCGAGACGCCCGCCTCGCGGCAGGGCGTCAGGTCGTCGGGCCGCGGCGCGTCGCCCATCGCGAGCGCGATCAGGGGATAGAGGATGTGGACCCCGCTCGAGAGGGGGACGACGGTGTCGGCGAAGCGGCCGCCGCTCGTGCGGGCGGCCATCTCGAGGACGTGGACGGTCCCGTCCGCGTCGACGAGCAGGTCGCCCTTGAGGACGCCCGTCGCGATCCCGAGCGCGCCGAAGCAGCGCTCGATCACGCTCTCGATCTCCGCGCGCAGCGCGAGCGGCAGCGCGTGGGGCATCGAGTGGCCGTCTTCGATGAAGTGGGGATGGAGGTGGGCCGTCGTGTCGTAGTGGCGCCGCGCGATCGCGTGGTGGACCGGCTTGCCCGCGATCGCGATGCTCTCGGTCGAGAGCTCGAGCCCGCGCAGGCGCTCCTCGCAGACGAAGCGTTCGCAGCCGAAGGCGGCGCGGCGGCCATGGTAGGCCGTGAGCGCCGCCTCGTCCGAGACGAGCTCGACGCCGCGGGCGCCGGCCTGGTTGGTCGGCTTCAGGATCTTCGGGAAGGCGATCGAGCGGGTCGCGTCGAGCCAGGCGCGCGGGTCGCGCTCGTCGGCGTCGAGCACGACGTGTCGCGGCGTCCGGATCCCCGCCTGGCCGAGGCGCACGATGCGGCGGCTCTTGTCCGTCGCGTCGAGGGCGGACTCGACGCCGATGCCCGGCAGATCGAGGGTCTCGGCGACGCGGGCGCATTCGACGGCGAGCTCCGCCGCATGGACGAACACCCCGTCCGGCCGAGCGCGCTCCGCCGCGTAGAGGAGGGCGTCGGGATCCTTCAGGTCGACGCGCTCGAACGCGTCGGCATGAGCCCGGCCCGCGGCCCCCTCGTCGTTGTCGAAGGCGACGGTCCGATAGCCGAGCTCGCGCGCGACGCAGAGCGCTTCGATCTGCTCGAAGCCGGCGCCGAGCAGCAGCAGGGTCCGATTCCTCGTCGTTCGCGCGTCGACCACGGATCGCCTCGGCATGGGCCGCGCCCTTCGGCCCGGAATGCTCCGGGTCGGCGCGGGTCCTTCACGGGGTTGCAGGAGCAGGAGTCCTATCGGCAGCGCGCGCGCAAGCGCGAGTCCGGGTCTCTATTCCGCGCGGCGACGATCGCTGAATGCGGCGAAAGGCGGAGGCGCCTCGCCGGGGATTCTCCCGAGCCGGAGCGGGGCTTCGACTTCGACGCTGCCCCGACGCTCCGGCTCGGCCGTGGGATTCCCGTTCGTCCGCCCTGCCCGCGGATCGCCCCGAGCCGCGGCGGTCGATGCACGATGGGGATCGCCGGAGCGTCGCGCTTCGTCTCATGCGGGGCGGGAAACTTCCGATCCATGCGTGCGCGGGCTGCGGTCGCCGCTGTCGGCTCGACTCCGTTCCGCGCCCCCCGCCGTGCGGCCCCACAGAGGATGAACATGCGCAGGATCCTTCAGACGGGCTTTCCGCGGTCCGGCAACACGCTGCTCTGGAAGATCCTGTCCCACGTCCAGCAGCAGCTCGGTGGGTTCCGATCCTTCTCGGTGGGGTCGGGGTTCCGGCAGGTGAAGGCCTTCTACGAGAAGGAGAAGCTGATCCATCGGGAGGACTACGAGGTCGACAAGTTCTCGATGGTCGACGGAGCGCTGACGTACGTGTATCCCAACGAGGACATGCGCCACGTCCGGGTGGATCCGGAGCTGTTCCTCGGCGGGTCGTCGCTTCTCTTCACGCATGACATCCCGTCGCTCTTCGTCGACGCGACGGGGTTCGATCGCGTCGACGTGATGTTCTACGTCTGCCGAGATCCTCGGCCCGTATACGTCAGTCTGTGCCATCATTCGGTTCGACCGGCGATCCTGAAGCTGCTCCCGAGCATGAAGATCGCGTCGCTGGACGAAGTGATGCGGCGTGACGATCTGACGCTTCGTTGGGCCGAGCGCTGGAAGCGACACGTCGAGTCTTTCTTCGACCAGCGTTCTCGCTTCGAGCTGGTTCGCTACGAGTCCCTGATCGAGGAGAAGGCCGCGACGCTTCGGCGGCTGCTTGCGAAGGTCGCCCCGGACCTTTCGCCCGAGTGCGCGACCCGGATCCTCGAGTCGACGATGGCGGTCACCGACTTCCGTGCCATGCAGGAGGCGTCGCCCGGACATGTCCGCAAGGGGGCGCTCGACGCGTGGACGAAGGAGATCCCGGATCGGGCCCGCCAGATCGTCGAAGAGGTGGCGGGCGACGAGATGCGCGCGCTGGGCTACCTCGAGGCCGCCGGCTGAGGTCGCGCCGGGCGCGTCGGCGGACGGGGCGGCGAGCGGGTCCGATCAAGCCGTCGGTGTGGGCATCGAACGCATCGGCGCGCGGCGGCCGGCCGTGAGGCCCGTTCGTGACCCCTGCGAGGACGTCGCCAGTCGTTCGGCGAGGTCGACGTAGGTGACGAGGCCGGCCTGAAGACGGGCGATGCCCGCGCGCAGACGCGTGCGGGTCCGATCGCCGTCCGCCATCAGGTCGTGGAGTCGCTCGAGCATCCCGGTACTCGACGCATCCCAGGGCAGGCTCGCTTCGAGCATGCCGAGTTGATCGAAGAAGCCGCGGACCTTGTCCTCGTAGGCGATCCCGACCACCGGGATGCCCATGCGCGCCGCGAAGACGGCTCCGTGGAGCCGCGTCGCGACGACCCCGTCGACGGCGCGATAGAACGACTCGATCTCGTCGTAGTCGTAACGGCCCTGGATCACGTGGACCTTGTCCGGGAATCGACAATGGTCGCGCAGTGTACCCGCGACGCGTCGATCGTCCGTCCGCGGACCGTCCACATCGTACGTGCACTGCGGGACGCAGAGCACGTCGTCGCCCTCGTTCGCACACCATGCGTCGATCAAAGCGATCTGCTCGCGCTCGTAGTGCTCGGCCGTCGCCCGACCCAGCCAGCCGAGATCGCGCAGCGCGATGCCGAGGCGTCTTCCGCGCCGAAGCGGGATCCCTTCGCGGGCGAGGAGCGACGATTCGAGACCGATGGCCGCGGGCGGTGCGCCGAGGGCCGGATCCGGCAGCAGGGCATGGTCGGGGATCCGGACCCCGCTCGCCTCGAGGTTCTCGATCGCGATCCGCTCGCGGAAGGTCACGCCATCCGCTGCATGCAGCAGCCATTGGGCCGCGCGAGCCGTCCAGGGATGTCGGAGGCGATTCGCGCTGAGTCCGAAGAGCATGACGGGCGTCCCCGCCATCTGCGCGGCGAGCGTCATGGCCACGAAGCGTGGGAGGTGGCCGCGCAGGACGTCGATCCCGACCTCGGTCAGGAAGTTTCCGGCGCCGAGGACGAGCAGATCCGCGGAGGCGACGACCTCGGCGACGGCCTCGAGCCCGGATCGGCTGTCGCCGTAGTTCAGGCCGCGATACCACCGGCCCAGCGACGCCGTCTTCGAGTCGTGCTCGAGGTTCGCCGCGGTCTCGACGCCGAGCCGCCGCGCGAGACGCCAGTCCGGGTGGCGGACGAGCGCGACGAACCGCGGTCGATCGAGGCGCTTTCGCAGCGCGTGCACCATGTAGGCGAGGGGCGCGTCGTCGCCCGCGCTGTCGATCGCGAAGGCTCCGTCGAATGCGACGGTCACGGTCATCGGCGGGTCTTCCTGCGCCTTTCTTCTTCCGGACGGCGCGAAGGGGGGGAGCGGTCGAGACGATGCCGTCGAACGGATGGACGAAGGGCCCCGGCGCGGCGTTCCAATCCGCAATCCCCCGTTTCGATTCGAGACGGATGACGACGCGTCGCTCCGCGGCGAGCGGACCGGCAGACGTGTCGCAGCTGGAATTTGCAAGTGGCGTGCCTGGTGATTGCGACCGGTCGGTCGAAGATCCCGCTCGCCCGGCGAGCGGTCGACCGGGCGCGATGCGCGCGACCGCCCGTCGCCCCCCGCTACACGATCCCCCGCAGCGCCGGGATCATCTCCTTCGTCGCGCGCTCGATGATCACGTCGGGATCCGAGAGGGCGGAGATCACGAAGTGGCGGCAGCCCGCCTTCGCGAAGGCGCGCAGCTGGTCGAGACAGTCCTCGGGCTTGCCGAGCAGGCAGTAGCGCTTCGAGGCCTCGCGGAAGTCGGTGTTGTAGATCATGCCGAGGAGCCTCGAGGCCTTCTCGTGGGCGGCCTCGTAGGAGTCGTCGAGCACGGTGAAGAGGAGCGCCGCCGTGTGGAAGGGCTTGCCGGCCCGACCGGCCTCGCGTGCGTGACCCGCGATCGTACGCAGGTTCGCGGCGTAGGTCGCGACGTCGCACATGTGGGAGATGTAGCCGTCGCCGAGCCGTCCGGCGCGGCGCATCGAGGCCGCCTTGCGGCCGCCGACGATGATCGGCGGACCGCCCGGGCGCACGGGCTTCGGCTCGATCTGGACGGGGCCGAAGTCGTGGAAGCGGCCGTGGTGGTCGACGCTCTTCTCGGTCCAATGACGCCGGATGATCTCGATCGCCTCGTCCGTCCGCGGGCCGCGCTCGGCGATCGGTGCGCCGACCGCCGCGAACTCCGGCGGGAACTCGCCGCCGACGCCGACGCCGAGCAGCAGGCGTCCGCCGGAGAGCATGTCGAGGGTCCCCGTGATCTTGGCCGTCAGGGTCGGATGGCGCAGCGGAAGCAGCAGGACGCCGGTTCCGAGCTCGATCCGCTCCGTCGCCGCGGCGACGAAGGAGAGTAGCGACAGGCTCTCGACGACCGGGATGTGGAACGCGATGTGGTCGCCGACCCAGAGCGAGTCGAGTCCCGAGGCCTCGAGCTGACGGGCGCGCGCGAGGATCGACGCGCGGTCCGCGCCGGACATCACCATGCCCATCTTCAGGTCGTCGACGATGTTCAGGCCTTCGAGCTCCATGCGGGATCACGACCTCCGGACGGGGATTCAAAGACGGATGCGGGAGCCGGGCCGTCGATTCGCGCTGCGGCGCTGCAGCCAGGCGCCGGCGAGCATGCCGCCGCCGAGCAATCCGCCGCCCGTCAGCCACTCCTGGTAGCGCGAGATGCCGCGCAGCTGATAGTTCTCCTCCTTGAGCGCCGCGAGCTCCCGATTCTGCTCGTCGTCGTTGCCCTTGAGGGCCGTATTCGAATCGCGCAGCTCGTTGGTCTCGCTGCGCAGTCGCTCGAGCTCGCTCTCGAGGGAGGCGACGCGGGCCTCGGCGCTGGCGAGGCGCGCGACGGGCGGCGGCTCCGCGTCGACGTAGCCACCGGGAATCCAGCCGACCTTGCCGTCGGGGGTCTCGATGCGCGTCCAGTTCTCGCCGCGGGTCAGGACCTGGACCGGGTCGCCGGTCTCGACCGTGCCGAGGATCCGGTACTCCATGCCGCCGCCGGAGCGGAGGTTCAGCTTGACGTCGCCGCGGATCCAGCCCCGCTCGGCGGCCGGGGCCGGGCCGGACACCAGGGCGAAGAGCGCAACCAGCGCGGCGAGCTCGGCGAGGGCAACGCGCGACCGGACGGCGCGCTTCGCCCCGGCCAGGCCCGACGAGCCGTTCGAGTCCAGCAATCCGGTCGCCTCGGCGGATCCGGCCGGTCGTATGCGTCGAGAATCCAATGCCACCTCCCTGAATGAGCGCACAGTTTGGCGAAGATCGCGGGATCGAAAAGGGCAATCGACCCGCGCCGCGCCGTCGAGTGGCGCTTCCCGCTCCCCCTCGATGCCCGAGGTTCCATGCTCGAAGGACGGCTGCGTCGCCGAGGCACGTCGCTTGCACACGCGGGAGGCGTCGCCCCGAGATCGGCTCCGACGTCGCCGGGACCGCACGCGCGCTTTCGATTCGAGATCCGCGTTTCGAGTCGAAACCCCGCCTCATCGCCTCGAGCTGCTCGAGCGCGCATGGCGTGGGGCGGGCCCGTCGCCGACCGGACTGCCGCGAGGTTCGCATGTTCCTTCCGCTGCCCGCTTCCCGTCCGACGCCCGTCCCGCCCCGCTCGCCGCAGCGCGAGCGCAGCCCGGGCCGCCCGGAATCGCAGAGCTCCGCCGATTCCGCCGCGACGCGCATCACACTCGAGGGCCTGGCCGGGACCGTCGAGCTGCGCCGGTCGCCGGGCGGCTACCTCGAGGTCTGGCCGCGGCCGACGCCCGAGGCCCAGCGCGCGCTCTACGGCGAGCGATTCTACGAGGAGGACAAGTCGACCTATCTCGACGACGTCTCCCGCGACCGCGCCTACTGGGACGCGATCTGGTCGATCCGCCGCCGCATGATCGAGGCGCTCGTGCCCGCGACCGGCGCCCGGCCGCGGCGGATCCTCGACGTCGGGGCATCGGGCGGATTCCTGCTCGACCACTTCCGTCGGCACGGCTGGTCGACCCTCGGCATCGAGCCCTCCCGGAGCGCGGCGCGGCATGCGCGGGAGCGCTTCGGGCTCGAGATGTTCTGCGGCGAGCTGCTCGACTTCGAGCTCGACACCGACCGCGAATGGCGCGAGGACGGCGGCGAGCCCTTCGACGCGGTCCACTGCGCCCAGGTCCTCGAGCACGTCCTCGATCCCGAGGCCTGCGTCGCGCGGATCGCCTCGCTGCTGCGGCCGGGGGGCGTCGCCTTCGTCGAGGTCCCGAACGACTTCAACGCGCTGCAGGAGACGGCGCGGGCCAAGCTCGCGAAGCCGGCCTGGTGGGTCGCGCCGGACCACCATCTCAACTACTTCGACGCGGCGAGCCTCGCCGCCCTGCTCGCCCGCCACGGCCTCGGCGAGGTCGACCGCGTCGCGTCGTTCCCGATCGAGATGTTCCTGCTCATGGGCGACGACTACGTCGGCCATCCGGCCGTCGGCCGCGCCTGCCACGAGCGCCGCATGGCGTTCGAGCGCGCGTGGATCGACGCGGGACGGATCGAGGCGCTGGCCGAGCTCTACCGCTCGCTGGCCCGCGCGGGCGTCGGCCGGACGGTGGGCCTGCTCGCCCGCAAGGCGGGCTAGGCTCCGGCGGTCGGCGTCGTCGTCCTGGCCACGCCGCGCAGGAGGCGCGCCCGTGATCCGGACCATCCACCACACCGGCCTCGCGACCCCCGACCTCGATCGGGCGATCCGCTTCTACTGCGATCTCTTCGGCTTCGAGCAGATCGCCCGCTTCTCGCGCCCGCCCGGGTCGCCCGGCATGGACGCCATGCTCGACCTGCCGGGGGTCGGCTTCGAGGCCGCGCTGCTGCGCCTCGGCCGGACCCTGATCGAGGTCTTCCAGTTCAGCGCCCCCGAGCCGGTCCGCGCGCCGGAGCGCCGGCGGGTCTGCGACCCCGGCTTGACGCATCTCTGCTTCCAGGTCGACGACGTGAAGGCGGAATACGAGCGGCTCTCCGCCGCCGGCATGCGGTTCCACTGCCCGCCGCAGGTCGGGGACGGCGCGACCTTCGTCTATGGCCGCGATCCGGACGGCAACGCGATCGAGCTGATCGAGTTCGAGGGGGCGGCGAATCCGCTCTCCGCCTGTTAGTCCGCAGCCGGGCGTTCGAACGGTCGAGGCAGGGCAGGACCGCCGCGTCAGCGCCCGAGCGCGACCCCATCCGCCTCCGCCGTACACCACGCGGCCAGCGCCTCGAGCACGCGGCCGACCGCCCGATTGGCCGCGACGACCCCGCCGTAGGGATCGGCGGACTCCGCCGGCTCGAGCGCCTCGAGCTCCGTCGACGCGACGAGTCGCGCCGCGCCGCGGTCGACGAGCCGCGCGGCGAGGACGAAGCGGACCCGGCTCGGCGTCGCATCGAACTCCTGCTGGAGCGCCACGATCTCCGTCTCGAGGCGCAGCGTCGGATCGACGAGGGCGCCGCTCGAGACCGCCCGGAAGGCCCCCCCGCGCTCCAGGGCGACGGCGACGAGCGGCTCGAGCAGACGCGCCGGGGGCTCGACCCATTGATGCCGCGCGAAGTAGCGCAGCTCGAAGGGACGCTGCACGTAGGCCATCCGCCGCCCGTCGAAGCCCGGGCGCGCGTCCGGCGGCGCGACGAGGATCGCCGTGGCCTCGACCGATCCGGCGCGCTCCGCCTCGGCGGGCGTCGCGACCGCGCGCGCGAAGTCGGGCTGAAGCGTGAAGAAGCGCGGCGCGGGCGCGGGCTGCCCGGGCAGCACGCGACAGCCCGCCAGCAACCCGCCCCCCGCCACGACGTGCAGGACGAGCACGACGAGCGGGGCGGCGAGCGTCGACCGCCTCCGCCTCCGCCACGGCTGCCGGGCTGAATCGAAACGCCTCGGGATCGGATTCGCCTCGCTCATCGCTTCACTCCCCCGGCCCGGGCGGCGTCGGCTCGCGCCCGAGGACGAGCGCGTTCGGATTCTGCTCGAGCTCGCGCGCGACGCGACCGAGCGAGGTCGCGACCGCGCGGAGCTCGACGAGCAGGGCATCGAGCTCGGGCAGCGTCTCGCCTCGCAGCTGCCGCACGCCGCGGGTCGCGTCGCTCGCCGTCGCCTGCAGCGCGGCCCCCGTCTGCTGGGTCTGCTCGGCGGCGTGGGCGACGGCCTCGGCGCTCATCGCGATGCGCTGAAGCGCGTCGGTCAGCGCGCCGCTCGCGCGTGCGGCGTTCTCGAGCAGCCGGGCGACGTCGGCGGACATCGCCTCGGAGCGGCCGGCGAAGGCATGGATCGCGGTCTCGAGATCGCGGACGCTGCGCTGCAGCGACGCGCGCGTCTGCTCGTCGAGGAGCGCGTTCATGCTCGCCGACGTCTCCGAGAGGTTCGCGACGAGCGCGCTCGTCTGGGTATCGAGGCGGCGGAAGAGGGAGGGCCGGGTCGCGATCACCGGGGGGCGGCCATCCTCGCCCGGTTCGAGGAGCGGCGAGGTCGGATCTCCGCCTTCGAGATCGAGGAAGGCGATGCCCGTCAGGCCCTGGCTGCTGAGCGTCGCGACCGTGTCCCGGCGGATCGGAACGCCCTCCTCGATCGCGAGCACGACGCGCACGCGATTGGGCTCGTCGGCGTCGAGCTCGATCGCCTCGACGAAGCCGACGTTGACGCCGCGGTACTTGACCGGGGACTTGGGATTCAGGCCGGAGACGGACTCGCTGAAGTAGGCGAGGTAGGGGTCGTAGGCCTTGCGCGTGACCCCGCCGGCGGCGATCCAGAGCACCCCTGCGATGATCGCGACGCCGAACGCGAGGACGAAAGCGCCGACGAGCGCGTAGTTCACCTTCGTTTCCATGCCTGCTCCCGCGCGCCGCGCCCGCGCGGCCCGTAGAAGTATTCCCGGATCAGGGGCTCCTGCGAGGTCGAGAGCGCCTCCATCGTACCGATCCCGGCGATGCGCCCCTCGACCATGAACGCGACGCGGTCCGCGACGCGCCAGAGCAGGTCGAGGTCGTGGGTGACCATGAAGACCGTGAGGCCGAGGAGGCGCTTCAGGTGGCGGACCAGCTCGTCGAAGCGGCTCGCGGAGAGCGGGTCGAGCCCGGCGGTCGGCTCGTCGAGGAAGAGCAGGACCGGGTCGAGGGCGATCGCGCGGGCGAGGGCCGCGCGCTTGCGCATGCCGCCCGAGAGCTCCGAGGGCCGCTTCGCGCCGGCGCTCGGCGGCAGGCCCGCGAGGGCGATCTTGACGGCGGCGATCTCGTCGATCAGCGCGTCGCCGAGGGTGGTGTGCTCGCGCAGGGGGAGACCGACGTTCTCGCTGACGGTCAGCGAGCCGAAGAGGGCGCCGCGCTCGAACATCACGCCCCAGTCGCGTCGCAACGACCGCGCCTGCTCGTCGTCGAGCCCGAGGATCTCGCGCCCGAAGATGCGGATCGAGCCCGACTGCGGCCGCTGCAACAGGATCAGCTCGCGCAGCAGCGTCGACTTGCCGCAGCCGCTGCCCCCGGCGAGGGCGAAGATCTCGCCCTCGCGGACCTCGAGGTCGACGCCGTCGTGGACGACCGTCTCGCCGAAGCGCGTGTGGAGATCCCGGATCTCGATGATCGGACGCTGCGCATCCGTCGCGGCGGTCGGCATCGGATCGTGCGGCGTCGTCTCCGTCGTCATGTCTCAGATCCCGAGCCGGTTGAACACGATCGAGAAGATCGCGTCCGCGACGATCACGGCGAAGATCGACTGCACGACGCTGACGGTCGTCCGATGGCCCACGCTCTCCGCGTCGCCCGCGACCCGGAAGCCCTGGAAGCAGCCGATGATCGAGATGATGCCCGCGAAGACCGGCGCCTTCCCGATCCCGACCAGGAAGTCGGAGAGCACGAGCGCGTACTGCAGTCGCTCGAGGAAGTCCGCGAAGCCGACGTCGAGCTCGCTCTTCGCCATCACCATGCCGCCCGCGACGCCGAGCATGTCGGCATAGACCGTGAGCAGGGGGAGCGCGATCGTCAGCGCGACGAGCTTCGGGAGCACGAGCTGCTCGAGCGGCGGGATGCCCACCGTCCGCAGCGCATCGACCTCCTCGGTCACCTTCATCGTTCCGATCTGCGCCGCGTAGGCCGACCCCGAGCGCCCCGCCACGATGATCGCCGTCAGCAGGGGCGAGAGCTCCCGCAGCATCGCGAGCCCGACGAGATCCGCCACGAAGATGTTCGCGCCGTAGCGGCGCAGCTGGGAGGCGCCCTGATAGGCGATCACGATGCCCATCAGGAAGACGAGCAGACCCGTGATCGGAAGCGCGTCGAATCCGGCCGAGCGGACGTTGTAGAGGATGGGCCGCCAGCGGATCCGCGCCGGGCGGGCGAGCGAGCGCAGCGCGGTCGTCGCGACCTCCCCGACGAAGACGAGCAGCTCGCGTGTCTGACCGCCGCCCCGCCAGACGGTCTCGCCGAGGCGGGCGAGGGCGCTCGGCTCGGGGGCGAGCGCGGTCGCCGCCTCGGCCGCCGTCGCAGCGACCATCTCGAGCAGGGCGGCGTGCTCCGGTCGCAGGCCTGCGAGCGAGACGACGCGGCCCGTTCGCTCGCAGGTCGCGATCACGCGGTGGAGCAGCCAGGCGCCGGCGGTGTCGAGGCTTCGGAGCGCGCCGCAGTCGAGCGCGATCGGCGCCGTCGCCGCGCCGTCCCGGGGCCGCGTGAGCCCCTCGGCCGCTCCCCGCGCGAGCCACGCCTCGATCCCGGCGACGCGCAGCACCGTCCAGTCGCCGCGGCAGCGCATCGCGTCGAGTCCGACCTCGATCGCGGCGTCCTCGCCGGACGGGCGCGTCGGGTCGCCGGGGCCGGGTCGAGGCGGGTCGGATCGCACGGCGTCGTCCATGGGCGGAAACTAGCAGCGGCTCGCGCCTCCGGTCGCCCGCCCGCGACGCCGCCCGCTACGGCCTCTCGAGCACGAGCACCCAGTCGTCCCAGCCGCTGCCGTTGTCGCCCGGCGGATCGAAGACGTGGGTCCCGACGTTGGCGAGGGTGCCGATGGTCGTGTAGGCGGCCGTGTGCGGGTTGAACCAGCGCGCGAGCGCAGGGCCGCCGAGGACCGTCATGTCGAGCGTGAACGGCCCGCTGTGGTCGGGGGGCACGTAGGCGACGAGCAGACTGCCGTCCCGGGTGGCGGCCGCGGCGACGTAGTCGGGGCCCAGGAGCGAGCCCTCGCCGTCGGTCACGAGCGTCGGCATGCCGGCCAGGCCCGACGGGACGAGGCGATACCAGGCGATGCCGCGGACGAAGTCGTTGAGCCGCTTCATGTCTCGGGCGCCCGCCGTGTCCAGATGGGATTGCCAGCCCGGGGTGAAGCGCCAGACGTAGCCGTTGCCCGCGATGTAGCCGCCGATGTTGGAGAGCACGCCCCACCACTGGAAGCGACGGACGGGCTGGGTCGCGTCGGGGTTGAAGTTGTCGCCGTCCGGCCCCTCCTCGTCGAAGGGCTCCTCGAGCAGGAAGGCCGGCAGCGTCGGGACGTCGGCGTAGGCGCGACGACCCTGATTGTTGACGTCCACCGAGTTCGCGTAGCTGCCGTTCAGGGTCATCTCCGACCCGAAGTCCGTCTGATCCGTCGCGATCGATCCGCGCGACCACTCGGCGCTGTAATGCTTCGACTGCGGATTCGGGACGCTCTTCATGCCCGCGATCAGGGCCGCCTCGACCGCGGTCTGGTCGACGTCGTAGAACTGCATGTCGCCCCCCGCCATCCAGACGAGGTTCCTCTGGTCGCGGTAGCGCGTCACGATCCACTCGCCGTAGGTCCGCATCTTCGTCGGGCCGTTCGCGACCATCTCGTTCATCCAGCCCTGATCCGTATTCGGGAAGCCGACGTAGGCGGGGAACATGAAGCAGAGGACGCCCTTCGACTCCGCGTAGGCGAGCAGAGCGTCGACGAAGGCCCAGTAGGGCTCGTTCGGGGTCGTCAGGTCGGGCGCGTCCTGATCGATGTCGCCGAAGTTCGGATGGAGCGTCCCGGTCCAGGCGTTGCCGTCGAGCTTCTTCAGGAAGGGGAGCTCGCCGCGGCCGTTCAGCGGCGGGCTCTCGCCGCGGGGCCAGTGGTTGATGACGTGGAACTCGATGGCGTTGAAGCCCTTCGCGACCGAGTCGTCGATGAACGTCCGGTAGTCGGCCTCGGGGAGCGAGGTGACGAACCAGGCCGTGCGTCCGAGGATCGGGAAGGGATCGCCCTGCTGGTCGACCAGATAGCGGCGGTCGCTCGAGATCGCGATGGGGAAGACGGCGCCCGAGCCCGAGCCGCCCGACGCGTCGCCGCCGCCGCCGCCGCTGCAGGCCGAGGTCAGCAGGAGCACGCTCGACACGAGCGGGAAGAGCGGCGCGAGGCGGCCGGACCGCCGGCGTCCGTGCGCGCCATCGCGCCGGTGCGCAGCGGGCATGCGGAAGGCGGGCAACCGACGGGGGGAGGCGGAGGCCATGACGCGCCCTCGTAGCGGGAGCGCCGAAGACGGCCGCGCTTCCGCGCCCCGCATCGTCGCTCGAACGGGCGCAGAGCGTAGGCCATCTCCGGGACCGTCCGCGCAGGGGCCGGCGGCGGCAACCGGGGCACACCCGGCTCAACGCCCGGTCGGTTCCGGTCGATGGGCGACGCAACCCAACCCGTCGGCCGGGGGCAGGGGAGGAGCGCATGGCGAACGCAGCGAGCTGGAGCGGCACCGAGTCGCACGATGCCGTCCCCGACGAAGTCGCCCCGATCGCCGGCTACGAGCCGCTCCAGTCCTCGACGATCCGGGGCGGCTCGGCGCTCGTCGTCGGGCTCCTGCTCCTCGCGATCGCGTTGGGGGGGACCCTGGTCGCCTGCGTCGATCTCGGACCGCGCGTGCCGCGGCCGAACGTTCCGTCGGCGGTCATGGTCGCCTGCGTCGTCGGCGTGTTCGGAGGGCCGGGCCTGTTCCTGCTCGTGCTCGGTCTCCACGACACGCGCGCGGCGCGGCGCCTCGCGGACGCGCGGCGGGTACATGCCGGCGAGCCATGGCGCTTCGATCATGGCTGGCGCGCGGAGGGAACCGAGGACCTCGGGCTCCGCCAGGCGCTGATGGGCCTCGTCGGCTGGCTGCTCGCCGTCGCGATCCTCGTTCCGCTGCATCTCGTCTTTCTCGGCGAGGTACGCGGGGGCGTTCCCTGGCTCGCAGCCCTCGTGCTCGGCCTGTTCGATCTCCTCGTCGCGATCGGCCTCGCCACCCTGCTGCTCGGGCTCTTTCTGCGGCTGATCCGCGGTCCGGCGCGGCTTCGCTTCGGCGCCTTTCCGCTCCGACTCGGCGAGCGGGTCGAGCTCTTTCTCGCGCCCCACCCGTCCTTCGCGCGCGCCGCGTCGATCCACTGCGTGCTGCGCTGCGTCGAGGAGACGAACGAGGCGCGGCGGGTCGCGAGCACGACGCAGAGCGGTCAGACGATCGAGGTGCGCAAGGTCGGACGCGAGCATGCGCGCCTCGAGCAGACGCTGCCGAGCGAGGTCCTGCGGATGGGCGGCGAGGCGCGCCTCGTCTTCGCGCTGCCGACGGACCCGGCGCTGCGCACCCGCCTCTCGGCGCTGCCGTCGCGCCATTGGGAGCTGCTCGTCCAGACCGGGGAGGGCGGATTGCGCCGCGATCGGGCGCGCTTTCTCGTGCCCGTCTACTGAGCGGTCTCGGGGAGACCCTCGCGGTCGGCGGCGCGGGCGGCGGCATCGCGCGGCCAGGCCCGTGGGGGTCAGAAGCGGAAGTAGATGAATTCCTGGCCCGTGCCGCCCCAGAGCAGCGCGATCGCGAAGCCGGTCGCGAGCGCCGGCCAGTAGACGAGCGGTCGCTCGATCCACGCACAGCGGTCGCGAACCAGGGCATCGAGCGCGTGGGAGCCGCCGAGCGCCACCACGACCAGCAGGGCCTCGAGCGGCGCGTGCGCCGCCGGCGCGACGTCGAGGGTCGAGCCGTGCAGGCGCGCGAGCATCGCGAAGGCGCCGTCGAGGGAGGTCGCGCGGAAGAAGACCCAGCCGACGAGCACGAGGTAGAACGTCCCGCCGACGCGCAGCGCGCGGGGGAGCGCCGGGAGGCGATCGCCCAGCCGGTCGCGCAGGCCATGGGCCGCCATCAGGAGGAGGCCGTGATAGAAGCCCCAGGCGAGGAAGGTGAAGTTCGCTCCGTGCCAGAGGCCGCCGAGGACCATCGTGACGAGCACGTTGCGGTAGCGATGGAGCTTGCCGCCGAGCGGGATGTAGAGGTAGTCGCGCAGCCAGCTCGAGAGCGAGACGTGCCAGCGTCGCCAGAAGTCGATCGGGGAGTCCGCGAGGTAGGGCAGATCGAAGTTGCGGGGGAACGCGAAGCCGAGCATCAGGCCGAGGCCGATGGCGATGTCGGTATAGCCGGCGAAGTCGCAGTAGATCTGGCCGGCGAAGGCGACGACCGCGCTCCAGCTCTCGAGCAGGCTCGTCGCCCGATCGCCATCGAAGCCCGCCTCGGCGACGGGGGCGAGCAGATCGGCGAGCGTCTTCTTGAGCAGCCCGGCCGCGATCAGGACGAGTCCGCGCTTCGAGCGCGCCCAGTCGATGCGCGGGCCCGTCTCCATCTGCGGGAGCAGATCCGCGGCGCGCACGATCGGACCGGCGACGAGCTGCGGGAAGAGCGCGATCGAGGTCGCGAAGCGGAGGAAGTCCCGGCGCGGCGCGAAGCGACCGCGGTAGACGTCGATCGTGTAGCTCATGCTCTGGAAGGTGTAGAAGGAGATGCCGACGGGCAGGATCACGTCGAGCTTCGGGACCACGACGTCGACGTCGAAGCCGGCGAGCGTCGGATTGACGATCGACTGGGTGAAGAAGTTCGAATATTTGAAGACGGCGAGGGCGCCGAGGTTCACGGCCAGGCTCGCCACCAGCAGACCGCGCTTGCGTCGCGGCGTCGCGTCCAGCATGGCTCGGCCCGCGCCGTAGTCGACGACGATCGAGAAGACGAGCAGGAGCACGAAAGCCGGGTTCCAGAGCCCGTAGAAGAAGAGGCTCGCCGCGAGCAGCAGCCAGAGGCGCGCGGACCGTGTCCCGAGCAGTGCGATGTAGCCCAGGTAGACCGCGACGAAGAAGACCCAGAAGGCGGGCGTGTTGAAGAGCATCAGCGCGGGTCCGTCCGAGCGAGGGCGCTCGCAGGCGCTCCGAGGTCGAGGGCGTCGGCGACGTCGTTCGCGAGGATGCGGGAGAAGCGGGCGCGTGCGTCGACGCCGTCGAGATGCGTGGCGTCGAGGAAGTCCTCGAGGCGGAAGCGGGGGTCGTGGCGGTAGTAGTCGAGGACGGTCGCCGGGGTCCGCTCCGCGATCGTCTCGAGCGCCCGATCGAGCCGCGCGAGGGCGGCGTCGCTCGTCCGGACGATCTCCTCGTTGCGTGGCGTCACGAGGACGAAGACGTGGTCCGCGACGCGCGCCGCCGTCTCGACCGTCGCGATCACGTCCTCGATCGCCGTCTCGTCGAGCTCGAGCCGCAGGATCCCGCTCTGTCGGATGCGCGCGTTCAGATGGCGGCGCATCAGCGCGACGCGGTCCTCGCGCGACGCATAGTGGACGAGGGCGGGCTGTCCGCCGCGCGTCGCTTCGGGCCAGCGCGGGAAGTCCTCGGGCAGCGTCCATTCGGCCGGCAGCGCGCGCGGAAAGGCCTCGCCCCGAAGCCAGCGCGCGCTCGCGTCGCGCATCAGCGAGGGCGTCAGTCCGAGGGCTCGCGCCGTCAGGAGGCGCGCCGCCTGATCCGGCGAGCGCAGGGCGACGAGGGCGATCTCGGACGGGCCCGCGAAGCGGGCCTGGGCGGGCAGGTTGATCGTCTCCCAGCGCGCGTGCCGGGCCGTGGTCCGGGTCAGGAGATGAGGCGTCACACCGACGAAGAAGACCCGCGCGCGCTTGCCCTCGGCTTCGAGCGCGGTCGCGATCCGGCGCGTCCAGAGGCGGACGGTGAAGGGGGTCCAGGCGAGCGCCGCGAGGTTGTAGGACGTGATCGCGGTCGATCGTCGCGCCAGCGCCTCGTCGAAGGCGGGCGGATAGAAGCCGTAGTAGGTCTGCGAGGCACCGACCGCGATCGCGACGTCGCCCGGCTGCCGCGCGATCTTCGGCAGCTGCTCGAGGGCGCTGTCGATGGCATGGCGGGTCCAGACGTTGCCGCCGTTCGGCGGCAGCGCAGCGAAGGTCCGGCGGCCGACGATTCCGGCGAGGGCGAGGGCCAGCGCGAGGACGAGGAGCAGGGCGCCGAGGCTCGCGAGCGCGGCCGTGCGGGACGGCGCGCCGCCGCCGGCTCCGCCCCGATCGCTCGCTTCCAGCCGCATCGGACTCCTCTCGCGTCGCGGATGCGAGGGCGCCCGCGGCGGGCGCGCGCCGCGCCGGCGGGCGATCGCCGCCCTCGATCTGGACAGGACCGGAGAGGATTCGGTCCGCCGGCCGGCCGGCTTGAGTCAGCCGTCGACGCTCGTGGTGCCCGTGATCTCGTCGGCGTATCGGTGGATGCGGGTATAGATGTCGTAGCGATCGCGCTCCGTGAGCTCGCGGTCGGCCAGGGTCGCGGTCAGATGCTCGAGGAAGCGTGCGAGGTGGCGGGTCCGGATGCCGAGGCCGGCGTGGACGACGTTGAGCGGGCGGCCGGTGTAGCGGATCGGTCCGCCGAGCGCGGCGGCAAAGAACTCGCGCTGCATCCGGCGCAGCCGATCGCGCTCGATCCCCTCGAAGAAGGGCGCGAGCAGCGGATCCGCCAGCACGCGGTCGTAGAAGTCGCCGATCACCGCCTCGATGGCGCGCTCGCCGCCGAGGCGTTCGTAGAGGGTCGGGCTCGACAGGGCCACGGTCGGGTCTAGCTCCTCGCCGCCGGAGGCCAGGCCGACCCGGGCGCGCTCGACCGAGGGCGCCCGGCGTCCAGGGCTCCTTCCAGGCAGGGCGGGAGGATGCCAGAAAGCGGAGCGTCCCGCTGCCGAACGCGGTCGGGAGCGGGACGCTCAGGGCCGCGCCCGGTCGCGCAGCCGGCGCGCGTTCAGGACCGCGACCCGTGGCGCGGCCGGCGCGCGTTCAGGACCGCGACCCGTGGCGCGGCCGGCGCGCGTTCAGGGCCGCGACCCGTGGCGCAGCTGGCGACAGGCCTCGACGAACTTCGGGACGTCGGACTGCGCCAGATCGAAGCAGCCGTCGTCGAGGCGGTCGGGCAGGCCGGCCCGCTCGAACAGCGGCGTCGCCGCTCCGACGTAGGCGATGAACTTCGCGTGCGCCCAGGCATCGGCGACGAAGTCGCGCGCCGGCGCGATGTCGGCGAGCTCGGCGGCGCACTGCTCCGACGGCAGGATCGCGACGGCATCGAAGAGCACCGAAGGCCCGCCGTCGATCTTCTCGTCGGCCTCGATCCAGGTCCCGTCGCTCGCCTCGACGCCGCCGACTGCGGGGGCCACGATCGCGAGCCGCGCGCCCTCGTGGTCGATCGCTTCCCGGAGCGCCTCCAGCATGTCGGCGTCGACCCCGTCGGTGACCAGCGCGCCGATCCGACGTCCGGTGAAGCGCCGCGGGCCGTTGCGAACGATGCTCAGCGCGGGCGAGGGCGCCAGATCGTCGCGTGTCTCGACGGCCACGGGCGCAGGCTCGGGCATTTCCCGAAGTCGCAGCTTCTGCGCGACCTGCTGGGCGAGCGACTCGTCGACGCGACGCAGATGCGACACGACGCGCGCGCGGATCGCGACGGTCTCGACCTTGGAGAGCTCGAACGTGAAGCCGTCGGCGATGTGCCGCTGCTCGACCTCGGTCTGGCTGACGTAGAACTGCCGGGCCTGGCTGTAGTGGTCGGAGAAGCGCTCGGCGCGCTGGCGCAGCTTCGGTCCCGACTCCTCGACCTCGAGCGAGCGGAAGCCGCGCTCGGGGTCCTCGCGCGGCCCGGACTCCGGCCCGCTCCACGAGTTGGGCTCGTAGTTCGCCCGGCCGGCGGGAACCGACATCGCCATGTGACCGTCGCGCTGGAAGTGGGCGACGGGACACTTCGGGGCGTTGATCGGCAGATGGGTGAAGTTGGGTCCCCCGAGCCGTTTGAGCTGCGTGTCCAGGTAGGAGAAGTTGCGGCCCTGCAGCAGCGGGTCGTTCGTGAAGTCCACGCCGGGCACGATGTTCTGCGTGCAGAAGGCGACCTGCTCGGTCTCGGCGAAGAAGTTGTCCACGCAGCGGTCGAGGACGAGCCGGCCGACGCGTCGTACGGGGACCTCCTCTTCCGGAATGATCTTGGTCGCGTCGAGCACGTCGAACGCGAAGCGCTCCGCGAATTCCTCGTCGAAGACCTGCAGGCCGAGCTCCCATTCCGGGAACTCGCCCCGCTGGATCGCGTTCCACAGGTCGCGCCGATGGAAGTCGGGATCCGCGCCGTTGATCTTCAGCGCTTCGTTCCAGACGACCGACTGCAGGCCGAGCTTCGGCTTCCAGTGGAACTTCACGAACCGGGACCGGCCCTCCGCGTCGACGAGCCGGAAGGTGTGGACGCCGAAGCCTTCCATGAAGCGGAACGAGCGCGGGATCGCGCGGTCGGACATGACCCAGAGCATCATGTGCATGCTCTCGGGCATCAGCGATATGAAGTCCCAGAAGTTGTCGTGCGCGCTCTGCGCCTGCGGGAAGCCGCGATCCGGCTCGGGCTTCACCGCGTGGATCAGATCGGGGAACTTGATCGCGTCCTGGATGAAGAACACGGGGATGTTGTTCCCGACGATGTCCCAGTTGCCCTCCTTCGTGTAGAGCTTGACCGCGAAGCCGCGCACGTCGCGGGCCAGGTCCGAGGAGCCCTTGTTGCCCGCGACCGTCGAGAAGCGCACGAAGGCGGGGGTCCGCTCGCCTGCCCGCTGGAACAGGTCGGCCCGCGTGATCTCCGCCAGCGATTCGTAGTTCTCGAACCAGCCGTGGGCCCCGAAGCCGCGCGCGTGGACGACGCGCTCGGGGATGCGCTCGTGATCGAAGTGGAAGAGCTTCTCCCGGAGGTGGAAGTCCTCGAGCTGGCTCGGACCGCGGGCGCCGATTCTCAGGCTGTTCTGGTCGTCGGAGACGGGGGTGCCCTGCTCCGTCGTCAGGACCGGCCGATCGCCGCCCGCCGTCTGGTGGAGCTCGTGGCCGGTGCCGCGCCGCTCGTGGCCGCCTCGCTGATCTCGCTTCGCCATCTCGTGCTCCTCCCGTCGAAACACCCAGGCGTCGAAACGTCCAGGCCTCGCGGCATCCGACCGTCGCCGTACCTCGTCGCGCTCGATGCTCCGTCTCCGTCGCTTCGCTGCATCGCATGGGGTCCGACGCGGGCGCGGTCTCGGCGCTGACCTTGGAGGGAGCAAGAAGGGTGCCACCGGAAGTGCGACGTGCGGCCGCGGCCCGTTGCCTCGGGCCGCCTTCAGCCGCCGTGGACGACGACCTCATCCCTGCGACGGAGCAATCCGTACAATCCTCGGCGCTCGATTTTCACGCACGCGCGATCTCGCGCCCTCGATGCACCCGAGGCTCCGGCAGCCCGATGCCTGGCCCGGCGGGCTCGGATCGGCAGGTCGGCGCGGTCGGCGGGCGCGAAGCCGAGCGAAGTCCCTGGCGGTCTCGCGACCGGGGTTCGCGAGTCGACCGTCACGCCTCGCTCGACTGGAAGCGACCTGCGCTCGCGCGCGACGGGCGCTCCGTCGGGTCATTCGTTCCCGCCGCAGATTCGATCGCCCCGGGCGAGCTGCATCGGCACGGTGTAGACCAGCATCGCCGTGTCTGCGGCGAGGCTGAAGGGGAAGTCGAGCACGCCCAGGCTCGCGTCCTCGCTCCCGCCCTGCACGATCTCGATGTCCGCGAAGATGCCGGAATAGACGCGATTCAGGGTCTCGGACCGGTCGCAGACCAGGCGGGACTCGGGGGCGAGGACCGTCGTGAGCGTTCCGCAGCCGGAGGCTCCGACCGACAACGCGATGCGGACGAGCGCACGGAGCATCATGCCGAGGCTCCCTCGAGCGCCGGCTGGTCCCGCCCGCCGGCTCCACGATCCGTGGACGGAGCCTGCGAGGCACGGCGTCGCCCCGGCGTGGCCCTGCCGTGGCCGCGGACGGACCGAGGCCCTTTCCGACGTGGTCGCGAAGGCGCCAACCGACGTGGTCGCGAAGGCGCCATCGGTCGGGCCGTACACGCGCGATCCGAACGCCCCGGACACATCGGGTCTTCGATGGCCACTGAAACGACGACCGACCCTTCTCTCGCGTGAGCCCGACCCGCCGTCGACTCGATCGGATCGAAACCGTCATCGTCCCGGACCCAGGAGCGCGCCTCGATGAAGTCCACCCTGCTGCAGCGAACGCCCGTCGTCCTACTCGTCATGCTGACGATTCCATCGATGGCGATGACGGCTCTGGCCGCTTCGTTCACGCCGCTCGGTCGTCCGCCGGGTGGGCAATCCCATGCCCATGCGATCTCGAGCGACGGAACGACCGTCGTAGGCTATCGCTCTTCGTCCGGAATCGCGGAGGCCTTCCGCTGGACGGCCGCGGAGGGCATGCAGGGACTCGGGGATGTGTCGGGTACGGGCGATGGAAGCGTCGCGACCGGCGTCTCGGCCGATGGATCGGTCGTCGTCGGGGCCAGCCGATCTCCCGCACCCGGGGATGCCTTCGTCTGGGATGCCGTGAGCGGGATGCGCGGCCTGGGCCGTCTCTTCGACCCCGGCGCCACCGGCGTCTCCGCCGATGGCACGATCGTCGTCGGGTCCGGCGAATCGCCGTCGGGGAGCGAGGCCTTCATCTGGGTCCCGGATCAGGATTGGCAGCTGCTCGGCGACCTGCCCGGCGGACGCTTCGGAAGCGGGGCCGCGGCCGTCTCGGCAGACGGCTCGATCGTGGTCGGATACGGCACCTCCGCGGCGGGGAGCGAGGCCTTCCGCTGGGATGCCGCGAACGGCATGCAGGGGCTGGGCGATCTGGCGGGCGGGGCCTTCTTCAGTGGCGCCCGGGACGTCTCCGCGGACGGGGCCGTGGTCGTCGGCGTGAGCGAGTCCGCGACGAGTTCGGAAGCGTTCCGCTGGGATGCCGAGAACGGGATGCAGGGGCTCGGGCGTCTGCCGGGCGCGATCGCCGGAAGCGGTGCCTACGGCGTATCGGCGGACGGATCCGTCGTCGTCGGCGTCAGCGACTCCGCGTCGGGACAGCGGGCCTTCGTCTGGGACGCCGCGCACGGCATGCGGCCTCTGGACGTCCTGCTGACGTCGCTCGGCATCGATCTGACGGGCTGGTCGCTCGTCGGCGCGGCGGACGTCTCCGCGGATGGACGGACGCTCGTCGGCTTCGGCATGAATCCCGACGGGTCGCCGGAGGCCTGGGTCGCGGTCATTCCCGAGCCCGGCACCGCAGTCCTGCTCGGCCTCGGGCTGATCGGACTCGGCCTCCGCCGGCGCGGCGAGCGGGCGTCCGCCGAACGAAGTGAATCGCCGAACGAAGTCGATTGACGAAATGGGTGTCGCCGGTCGGGCCAGATCGGCGGCGCCTTCCTCCCATCTCGCCCGTGGACCGGAGCCGGCGACGTCGTTTCGTTGGCACATCGCTTGCTCATGCCAGGGCGGGCGAAACGAGAACGGGTCCGACGGACCCGGGAGGACCAGCGACATGGGCATCGAAGCGAAGAACGCCGTGGTCGGCGTGTTCGATTCACACGAAGAGGCGGAGCGGGCCGTGAAGGCGCTCGAGCGCTCCGGCCTGCCGATCAAGCAACTCTCCATCGTCGGCAAGGACTATCACACGGAGGAGCACGTCGTCGGCTACTACAATGCCGGCAATCGCATGGCCTACTGGGGCAAGCTCGGAGCCTTCTGGGGCGGTCTGTGGGGCGTGCTCTTCGGAGCGGCCTTCTTCTGGGTTCCGGGGATCGGACCCGTGCTCGTCGGCGGCCCGCTCGTCGCCGCGATCGTGGGGGCGCTCGAAGGCGCGGCCATGGTCGGCGGCCTGACCGCCATCGGCGCCGGTCTCTACAGCATCGGCATCCCGAAGGACAGCGTGCTGCGGTACGAGACGGCGCTTCGCGCCGACAAGTTCCTTCTCCTCGTCCACGGATCGGGGAACGAGGTGGAGAAGGCGCGCGAGATCATGGACCAGAACAAGGCCGTGGAGACGGCGATCCACAACGGCTAGCCGCGTCCGGCGAGGGGCGGTCGCGCAGGGCCGCTCCTCTCGTTCGGACGTCGAAGACCGCTTCCGAGGTCGAAGACGGCGTGGCGCGCATGGGCGGTCGGGGCGGACATGCAGGGTCTGAGCACGGTCGAGGCGGCGCGGCGTCTCGAGCAGAACGGACCGAACGAGCTCGAGGAGGAGGAGCGCAGCGGGCTCCTGACCTTCCTCGGGTACTTCTGGGGTCCGATCCCCTGGATGATCGAGGCCGCCGTCCTGCTTTCGCTGCTCGTCCGGGACTGGGCGGACTTCGGGATCATCTGCGCGCTGCTCGTCTCGAACGCGATCGTCGGCTTCTGGGAGGAGTACCAGGCGGGCAACGCCATCGCGGCGCTCGCGGCCCGGCTCGCGCTCGAGGCGCGCGTCGAGCGCGACGGGCAGTGGCGCACGGTGCCGGCGCGCGAGCTCGTTCCGGGCGACTGGATCCGGATCCGCCTGGGCGAGATCGTCCCGGCCGATGCGCGGCTCGGGGACGGGGATCCGATCGAGGTGGATCAGTCGGCGCTCACGGGGGAGTCGCTGCCGGTCCGGCGGCGCGAAGGCGAGGCGGTCTACTCCGGCTCGATCGTCACGCAGGGCGAGATCGAGGCCGAGGTCGTCGCGACGGGACGGAAGTCGTACTTCGGGAAGACCGCCCAGCTCGTCGAGTCCGCGCATACGGTGAGTCATTTCCAGCGCGCGGTCCTGAAGATCGGTGACTACCTGATCGTGGTCGCCGTCTCGTTGGTCGTCCTCATCCTCGCCGTGGCGCTCTTCCGCGGCGATCCCATGATCACGACCCTCGAGTTCGCGCTCGTCCTCACGGTGGCCGCGATTCCGGTGGCCATGCCGACGGTCCTGTCGGTCACGATGGCCGTGGGCGCGCGTCGGCTGGCGCATCGGGAGGCGGTCGTGAGCCGGCTCGCGGCGATCGAGGAGCTGGCCGGCCTCGACGTCCTCTGCTCGGACAAGACCGGCACGCTCACGCGGAACTCGCTCACGCTCGGCGAGCCCTTCGTCGTCGACGGTGCGTCGGCCGAGGACGTGATCCTGGCCGCGGCCCTGGCGTCGCGGGCGGAGAATCGCGACCCGATCGATCAGGCCGTGCTGGCCGGGCTCCCCGACGCCGCGGCCCTCGCCGCCTATCACGTGCGCCATTTCTCGCCCTTCGATCCCGTCCACAAGCGGACCGAGGCGGTCGTCGAGACGCCGGACGGTCACGTCGTGCGGCTGAGCAAGGGCGCGCCGCAGGTCATCCTCGCGCTGGTGGCGGACGCCGATCGCTTCCGGATCGGCGTCGAGGAGGCCGTGCAGGGGTTCGCGGCCCGCGGCTTCCGCGCGCTCGGCGTCGCGCGCGCGGCAGGGGACGGGCCATGGAGGCTCCTCGGCGTCCTCCCGCTCTACGATCCGCCGCGCGAGGACTCGCGACGGACGATCGACACGGCGCAGGCGATGGGACTCGCCGTGAAGATGGTGACCGGCGACCAGGCGGCCATCGGCCGCGAGATCGCCGGGCAGCTGGGGCTGGGGACGAAGATCCTCGATGCCGAATCGATCGACGACCCCGGCGGCGGCGCGCGACTCGCGGACATCGTCGAGCGGGCGGACGGGTTCGCGCAGGTCTTTCCGGAGCACAAGTTCCGCATCGTCGAGGCGCTGCAGGGCCGGGGACACATCGTCGGCATGACGGGCGACGGCGTGAACGATGCGCCCGCGCTCAAGCAGGCGGACGCGGGAATCGCCGTCTCGGGCGCCACGGATGCCGCCCGGATGGCCGCGGACATCGTCCTGATGACGCCCGGCCTCTCGGTGATCATCGACGCGATCCAGGAGAGCCGGAAGATCTTCCAGCGCATGACGAGCTATGCGATCTATCGCATCGCGGAGACGATCCGCGTGCTGCTCTTCATGACGCTCGCGATCCTGGCCTTCGACTTCTATCCGGTCACCCCGGTCATGATCGTCCTGCTCGCGCTCCTGAACGACGGGGCCATCCTCTCGATCGCGTACGACCGCGTCCGCTATTCCGAAGAGCCGGAGCGATGGGCGATGCCGGCCGTCCTGGGCGTCGCGTCGGCGCTGGGGCTGGTCGGCGTCGTCGCCTCCTTCGGCCTGTTCTATCTGGGGGAGCGCGTCTTCGGACTCGATCGCTCGACGATTCGCACGCTGATCTACCTGAAGCTCTCGCTGGCCGGCCACCTCACGATCTTCATCACCCGCACGCGCGGCCCGTTCTGGTCCCACAGACCGGCGCCGATCCTCCTCGCGGCCGTGCTCGGAACGCAGGCCGTCGCCACGCTGATCGCGGTCTACGGCGTGTTCATGGCCCCGATCGGCTGGACGCGCGCACTCGCCGTCTGGGTGTACGCGCTCGCGTGGTTCCTGGTGAACGATCGGGTCAAGCTCATCGCGGATCGCATCTTCGGACGCGACGAGGCGGCGCTGCCCCGTGCGCGAGGCCGGCGCGGCGGGGCGCGGGCGGCGTGATCCGCCGGGATGAGGCGGCGCTCGGGAGCCGGATGGGCCAGGCGGGCCCCTGGCACGACCGATTCCCAGCCCCGAGAATGCACCGGGATCGGGACGCCCGGAGGAGGAGGCGCACGCGATGGCAGGACCCCTTCACGATCCGTCCCCGGTGCCGGCGCTCGACGCCGCGTGGCGCAGCTTCCGCGACGGGATCGAGGCGTTGCGAAGGACGCTCCACGGCATGTCGATCGTCCGCTCGGCCTCCGATCATGCTGCGGCCGACCGCTGGCTGATGCAGGCCCAGGCGGCGGCCCACAACCTCGTGCTCGCGCCGGATCCGCGAAATCCGCGCTTCCTGCTCCACAACGTCTTCGAGCCCGGCGTCTACGGCTGGCTCCTCCCCAATCCCGACTTCTTGTACCGCTACGCCTTCGTGGACGGCGCCGGGACGTACCGCATCGAAGGGGTCCGACGCCCGGCCCACTTCCTCGACGCCCAGGTGATCAGCGGCTTCTGGGGCGATGCCGACATGAAGCTGATGGCGTCCTACGACTTCGACGCGCTCGGGATCGCGCCCGGTAGCGCCGTGGACGTCCACGTCGGTCCCTCCGACCCCGGCGCCGCGCGGCCCTGGATCCGTACCGATCCCGGGTCGGGGCGCAACACGCTGATCGTGCGTGAGGCGTTCTACGACTGGGAGAAGGAGGCGCGATCGAGCCTGCGGATCGCGTCGACGTCACGAGAGCTGGCCCCGCATCGGTCACCCGACGCGGCCGAGACCGCCCGACGCATCGAGGCCGCGCTGCGCATGATCCGCTTCTGCCATGGGACGTTCTCGGGCGGGCTCACGGCGAACGTGGTCGACGCCGTCGGCTACAACCGCTTCCTGCTGCTCGATACCAGCCGCGACGAGGACGCGGCCAACCCCGTGGCCGGCTACGTGCCCGTCGTCTTCGACCTCGCGCCCGACGAGGCGCTCGTGCTCGAGTTCGAGCTGCCCGACGCGTCCTATTGGGGGCTGCAGCTGGGCGACCTGTTCTGGCAGGCGGCCGACTACGTCGATCACCAGAGCAGTCTCAACGGTCGACAGGTCGAGGTCGATTCGGACGGTCGCGTGCGGGTCGTGCTGGCTCGCGAGGATCCTGGCGTGGCGAACTGGCTCGACACGACGGGTCTCGCGCGCGGCATCGCCTTGCTCCGCTGGTATCGCGCCGATCGACACCCCGTCCCCGTGGCGACGCGGATGCCGAGGGCGGAGGTCGCCCGGGCGCTGCCCGCCGAGACGCAGCGCGTCGATCCCGCGGAGCGTGCGCGGCGCCGTGCCGCGCGTCGCGCGGCGGTGTTGCGCCGCTACGAGGACTGAGGCCGACCCGCTTCGCGCTCGTCCGAGCGCGTGGGGTCGTGCGGAGGAGCGATTCCGTGTCCGTCCAGCGATTCGTCGATCCCCGTGCACCGCTGCCGCGCCCCGACTGGGTCCGGGAGATCAATCGGGAGGGCGGGATCTGGCGCGAGGCGGGCATGCTCTCGGACATGGTGCCGCTCGACCCCGAGTCGCTCCTCGCCGCCGCGCGGCGCGAGACGGGGCTCGACGATTTCGGCGCGGGCGATTGGCGCGAGGCCCTCGAGGTCCTGACGGGCGCGCTCGAATCGGAGGCCGACCTGAACCTGATGGGCCGGCTCTGCACGCGCAGCGAGCTGATCCTCTGGCTGCGCAATCGACTGAAGCTCGTCGATCTCGTCGCGCGCCATCCGGAGATCGCCGAGGAGCCGATCGAGGCGCCCATCTTCATCACGGGGCTCCCGCGGACCGGAACCTCGATCCTCCAGGAGCTGCTCTGGCAGGACCCGCGTCTGCGCACGCCCCTGTTCTGGGAGACCCTTCATCCGGTCGAATCGGCCCGCTCGGGAGGACGGGACGAGGCGGCGCGTCGGAGCGGGGACGCGCTGATCCGACAGTGGATCCGGGTCACGCCCGAGATCCAGACGATGCACGAGACCGCCGGCGACCTTCCCGCGGAGGACGCGACGGTCTGGGCCTACACGCTCGTGAGCGATCACATCCAGTCCTTCTACCAGATGCCGACCTACGACGCCTACGTGAATGCCGCGGATCCCGTTCCGCTCTACCGCGCGCAGAAGCTCTTCTTCCAGGCGCTGCAGTGGCGGAGTTCCCGGCGCCGCTGGTTCGGCAAGACGCTCTACCACCTGGGCCATCTGCCCGCGCTCTTCGAGGTCTATCCGGACGCGCGCGTCATCCACACCCACCGCGATCCGATTCGCAGCATGGCGTCGGTCACGAACCTGCTGCGCGCCTTCTACTGGCAGCGCAGCGACCGCGACTTCGACGCCCCGGGCTTCGAGGAGATCACGACCGGCGCCGGAACCGCCGATCGCCTCGAGGCCGTGATGCGGCTGCGCGACGAGGGCGCCGTGCCCGCCGATCGGATCGTCGACTCGCGCTACCAGGACCTGATGGACGATCCCGTCGGATCGATCGAGCGGCTGTACGGCGCGCTCAAGATCCCGTACGACGACGAGGTGGGCGCGCGCGTGCGGCGGTACCTCGACCACAAGCCGAAGCACAAGCACGGCGTGCATCGGTACAAGGGGCTCCCGCCCGACGAGCTCGCGAAGGTCCGACCGCTCTTCCGGCGCTACCAGGCGCGCTATGGCGTCCCGGACGAGACCTAGCCGGTATGGGGCGGTGGGGACGGGCGCGCCGCCCATCCCCACCGCGGTTGCACCCGCGCCCCTCGGCGCTCGGATCTCGGCGACATGCCGTCCCGTCCGGTCACGACGGCAGGGCGCCGATTCCGTAGGGAAGGACGTCCGTCTCCGCGGCGGTCTCTTCCGTGATGGCCGTGATGACCCGGGACCGGCTTGCAGCCACGCGGCTTCTTCCGATCCGCCGGCACGTCGAACGTCAGACCGTCCCGATCCGTGACGAGCAGCCGCTTTCCGTCGAGAACGGCCTTGATGATGCCCGTGTCGTGCAGGCTGTGGGTGAACGCGGTCAGCAGCTCGACGTTGTCCGCGAGCGAGGGCACCGTCCATCCGATCGAGGCGCCAGGGGCCACGATGCCGTCGGCGTCGCAGCGGTGTTCGTCGATGATGGATTGGAAGGCCGGCACGGTTCGCTCGAGCCTGTCCGCCAGCGACTCGCCCTCCGGTCCGCTGCTCGGCAGCCGCGCGCTCGCAACCCCGGCCAGCCAGAGGGGGATGACCTGCCGGATCTCGGCCGTGACGCGCGCCCGACACGCCGAGAGGCGATGGGCCGAGGCGCGGGGCCGGGGAGAGGGGGCCGTGGTCATGCGCGGCCGTGTCTGCGAGGCTTGTCCGCTCGCGATCCGCGAGGAGACTGCGATGCAGTTCTGGCAAGCGCTTCCCTTCGTCCATCCCGACGATCTGCTGGAGCTGGCCCCGGTCATCGAGGAATCGGGCTTCGAGGGCATCCTGCTCGCCGATCACGTGTTCGCCCCCGAAGCGTACGCGTCGCGCTACCCGTACGACCCCTCCGGCGAGCCGCCCTTCGACTCGGAAACGCCACTGCCCGAGGTCTTTTCGACGATCTGCGCGCTGGCGATGGTGACCCGGCGGTTGCGCTTCGTCCCGAACGTCTACGTGCTCCCGATGCGCCACCCGATCGAGGTGGCCAAGGGGCTGAGTACGGCCGCCGTCCTTTCGAAGAATCGCGTCGTGTTCGGCATCGGAGCGGGCTGGCTACGGGAGGAGTTCGAGGGCCTCGGTCAGCCCTTCGCGGCACGCGGGCGGCGGATGGATGAGCAGATCCCGATCGTCCGGAAGCTGCTCGAGGGCGAAGTCGTCGAGGCCGACGGCGAGTTCTACCGATTCGGACCGCTGCGCATGAACCCCGTCCCGACGCGGCGAGTCCCGTTCTGGATCGGCGGCATGAACGCGGCGGCGCTGCGCCGCGCCGCTCGGTACGGCGACGGTTGGACGGGCGCGGGAACGAGCTTCGAGCAGACCGTCGCGGTCCTGACCGAGCTGCGTCGGTGCCGAAGGGAGCTCGGCCGAGACCAGGCGCCCTTCGACTGCGTGATTCCCCTGACCGAGCCGCTTCCGCCGGACAAGATGAAGCGGCTCTTCGATCTCGGCATGACGGGTACGGTCAGCTGGCCCCTCTCGTTCCAGCTGACGCCGGACGCCACGCTGCAACAGAAGAAGGACCGGATTCGCGCGATCGGGGAGACGCTGATCACGCCGGTGAACGGGGCCCGCTAGACCGCCCGGTGGGACGAACGCCGGTCGCGCGTGATCGGATGGCCGTGGACGCGCCCGGGTCGTCAATCCGCCGGGTCGAAACGGATCGGCAGTCGCAGCGGTCCGCGTACCGCGGGATTGCCGCCGTAGGGGATGGCGTCGAAGTCGCCGTCGAGGCGAAGTCCGTGCAGCCGCTCGACGACATGACCGAGACCCGTCGCGAGCTCCTGGCGGGCGAGCTGGGCGCCGATGCAGAAGTGCCGTCCGACCCCGAAGACGCTCGTGTCGGCGGGCTTGCGTCCGATGTCGAAGCGCTCGGGATCGTCGACGAGCGCCGGGTCGCGCTGGGCGGCCGCGACCGAGCAGATCACCATCTGACCCTGCTCGATCTCGCGATCGCCGAGGCGCGTGGCGTGTCGGGCATAGCGAGCGCTGAAGCGGCCCGGCATCTGGTAGCGCGCGATCTCGTGGCTCGCATCGAGTCGGATCGATGGATCGTCTCGGAATCGAGCGAGCTGATCCGGATGGCGGAGCAGCTCGATGAGTCCCAGGCCGAACGATTGGGCCGTGGTGGCCCCGCCGGCGGCGATCAGCGAGAGGATCAGCGCGATGATCTCGTCCGATTCGAAGCGCTCCCCCTCCGATTCCGCGCGGATCAGATCGGTCATCAGGTCGTCGCCCGGCCGACTTCGCTTCTCCTCCATCAGGGCCCGGACCTCTTCGAGGTGGACCGCCATCGCGTCGAGCGCCCGTTGGCGCTCGGCTTGCGGGACCATCGGACTGAACGTCACGCCGTCGAGATCCGCGAGGATCCGGAAGCTCCGCTCGCGTTGGCTCTCGGGCTCGATCCCGAGCAGGCGGCTGATGATGACGACGGGGTAGGTCCAGGCGAAATCGCGCACGAAGTCGCAGTCGCCCCGTGACGCGAACGCGTCGATCAGCTCGTCGGCGAGGGCATGCATCAGGGGCTCGAGACCGCGCACCGCTCGACGCGTCAGCGCCATCGAGGCCAGCTTGCGGACACGTGTGTGCTCGCGGCCCTCGAGCGAGAGGATGTTCGAAGCCTGGAGTCGAACGACCGGATGCGCCCGCTCCGCTTCGCTCGGGGCGACGTAGCGATTCCAGAGACGCCGGTCGGCCGCGAAGCGGGCATCGTCGCCCAGGACGGCCATCACGTCGGCATGTCGGGTCAGGAAGAAGGCCTCGGACTCGGGCCACCAGAAGATCGGCTCCCGCTCGCGCAGCGCGCGCAGGAGCGGGTAGGGATCGCGATCGTAGTCGGCAGACTGGATGTCCAGCACGAAGCCCGGCTCGCCGGGCAGGGGAGCGTGCCGATCCACGGGGCATGCAGGGGTCATGGTCCGAGCATACAGTTCTTGCGGCAGGCGCGACTGCGGCGGAGGGACGAGTCATGACGGCGGGCGAGGGGAAGCGATTGATCGAGGCCTTCTATGCAGCGTTCAATGCGGGCGATCGTGACGCCTACTGTGCGCTGCTCCATTCCGACTTCCGGGCCGAGATCAGCGGGCAAGGGGAGGTCTCGGGCGAGATGGACCGGGACGCCTTCTCTCGGATGGTCTTCGAGCGGGTGGGGCAGGTCTTTCCGGGCGGGCTCTCGGTCGCCATCGAAGAGCAGATCGCCGAGGGCGACCGGGTCGCGAGTCGGGTCGTCGTCTCGGGTCGGACGAAGAGCGGCCGCGCGTATCGGAATCCGGCCTGCCACTTCTTTCGCGTTCGCGACGGACGCGTGCTCGAGATCGTCGAGTATTTCGATACGGCCCTCTCGAGGGCGGCCTTCGAGGAGGCCGCGAGCCGCTGAGAAGCCCGATTCGCGACTCCGATCGTCCCGGGCGTCCGGAGCGCGGGTGGCGAGCGACGACAGCGGGCGCCCCGGGCAGACGGCCATCGACACCCTCTCGGGCTTCGGCTTCGCCCCGCGCTTCACCGTCTCGCGCCGCTTCGATGGCCCGCCGGTGCCGGCCAGGTCGGCCGGACATGTCAGCCGGCCATCTCGGGCGGCCATGTCGGCCGGCCATCCGGGCCGGCCATCTCGGCCGACCATGTCGGGATTCGCAGGCGCGAAGGCCCGCTCGAGCTTCCTGGGCGCTTCCTCAAACTTCCACTCCGACTTTGCAACCGGTCCCGTCGCCCGCCTGCGAGGACGACTCGTTGCGGCGCCCCGGATGATGCAATCCCGTGGCACGTTTCCTGCTGTCGAACGTCCCAGGACGTCCCGGGTCCGACAGGGAGGAACGCGCGATGGATGGCATGAGATGGACGGCATGAGCAGCCTGCCGAGCCGGATGGCCGAGAGCACGAGCGCCGTCGGGTGGCTGGCGCTTGCGCTGCTCGCGCTCCTGATGGGGGGCCTCGCCTGCGACAGGGAGGAGGCGATGCATCCGGGTGACGCGCCGCGGGACGCCGTCGAGGACGCGGGCCAGGCCGCGGCGGACGCGGCCCGCGCATCGGGCTACGAGATCGAGCGCGCGACGGATGCCGTCGACCAGGCGGTGGCGGCCGAGGGCAGCGAAGCGGCCCAGTCGGCGGCCGATGCCGAAGCGCGGCGTGCGGCGGAGGCCCGGCAAGCCGCCGCCGATGCCGAGCGCGAGGCGAAGGCCGCAGGCCAGAATGCCGTGAAGGCGCTCGAGGGGACGGAGTACGAGCAGTTCAACTCGGCGGAGGACTGAGACCGAGTCCGCTCGGCAGAGGAATGAGAGCGAGCCGGATCGATCGGCGCTGCGGAGCGGCCCGACGACGAGGAGGCGTCGGCAGCCCCTCGAGCGAGCGCGTGCGGGTCGCCCGCGACGTGGCCGAGCCTGGTGGGGTCACGAGCCTGGCCGGGGTCGTCCGAACGCCGTCGGGTGCCAGGCGAGCAGGTCGCCGATGCGATGGATGCTCGCGTCGGCCGCCGGGTAGCGCGCGGTCGTCTTCGGATCGCGCGCGTAGTGGCCCTGGCGCGCGAACACGGTGGTGACGCGCTCGCCCCAGATCGCCTTGACGGCCGACAGGATGCGCAGCTTGTCGTCGATCAGGACGTAGTGCCGCGCCGGAAAGAGCCGCTCGACTTCGGCCAGCATCTCCTCCTTGTGGACGAAGATCAGCACCCGCCCCTCGGCCGCTTCCCACAGGCCCGAGCGGATCACCTTGCGCGGCTGGAGCACGGCGTCTCCGTCCGACAGGATCACGACGCGCGCGGTTCGACCAGCATGGCGCAGGACCGCGAGCGCGTCGGGGAAGAGCCGATCCCGGAACGGGTAGTCGAGCAGCCAGCTTGCCAGCGCCAGCACGCGCGGGTCGACCGGTTGCTCGATCCGGAAGCGTTGGAAGGCGCCGAGATAGTCGACGTATCCGAGCGCCTCGCGCAGCCCTTCGAGGATGGCCCAGTAGCGGTCCCGCGCGCGGGGTCCCAGCTCGCCCTCGATCCGGGCGCGCAGGTCATGCTGCACGCGGTCGTTGTCGAGCAGCGTATTGTCGACATCGAACAGCAGGACCGGCTCGTCGGCGGATTCGCCGTTCCCGCGCGCGTCGGACGGGACGGGGCGATCCGCGTCGATCATGCGCCCGCCTGCATCGGGCGCAGGCCATGGGTCGCGGGGTGGCCGAGCTCGGTGGTGGGCTTCGCCTCGATCCGGCTCGCCGGCACGGCGAGCGCGATCGTTACCCGATCGCCGAGCCACGTCTTCGCCCCGCCCCTGTCGCCGGCGATCCACATCGCGCGCGAGTCTAGGCCACGGGGGGGACGCCGCACGGCGCGTCGCATCGGGTGCGCGCGACGCGCACGGATCGCGGCGGACGCTCGCGGCGTTTCCGGAACGAGGCGGGCAGGCGTGGCTGCCCTTCGTGTCCGCGTATCGAACTCGATGCATTGTCCCAGAGGACGAATCTTGGCGAGTTCTGGACGGGATCGGCGCCGCTCGGCTTTCGGCGTGACGGGATCCATCGCCACAGGGCCGCGCCACGCTCACAACGGACCGGATTCCCGATGCGCTTGCGGCGTCGCCCGTCGACGCTGCGGATGCGACGGACCCTCGCCGCCGGCTTGTCGCCTGTTCCCTGGCGTGGCAGCCTCGCGCACGGGGAGAGGGAGCCTTGCACAGGAATCACGGGGACAGGCTCAGCGCGGTTCTCCTCGCGTTGGCGTTCGCGATCGTCGCTTCCGCCGCGCATGCGGCTTCGTTCACCGGCCTCAGCTCCGCGTCGGGCCCGCGCGTGCTCAACGCGACCGCCATCTCGGCGGATGGCTCGACCGTCACGGGAGCCGTCGATGGGTGGGGCTCTCCGGAGACTTTTCGCTGGACGCGCGGATCGGGCCTTCAGCGGCTCATGCGGCTCGACGGAACGCGGGCATCCGCCCTTGGAAACTCGGTCTCGGCGAATGGCTCGGTCATCGTCGGGTTTTCGGGCTTCGGCAGTTCCGGCAATCCGGAGGCCTTCCGATGGACGACCAGCGGGGGGCTGCAGGGGATCGGTCGTCTGCCGGGCGACAACATTTCCAATGCCGCCTCGGTTTCCGGCGACGGCGCCATCGTGGTCGGCGGGTCGGGATTCAGGACGGTCGGCGCCGACATCGTCCATCAGGCGTTTCGCTGGACCGAGCTCGACGGGATGCAAGCGCTGGGAACTCTGCCGGGGATGGCAGTAGGCGTCCCCCTTTTCCAACCGCACCGGCGTGCTTTGAGGGCGTGTAGATCAATTCTTCCGGGCTCAAGCTCGTGCTTTTCGGCTTAGACTTCGCGCCTTGTTCAAACGTTCCGGCAAGGCGGATGGTCTGGAGTACGCCTATCGCGAACTGCAGCGCCTGAATAATGCTGCTCTCGCCCGAGTTGTTGGCGCCAACGAGCACGTTGATATCGCCAACGTCGAAGGGGGCATCTCCGATGCATTTGAATCGCTCTATGCGCACTGCCTGAAGCTTTCTTGCCATCAGTCCCACCCGGTGAATGCAAACCAAAATTAGACAGATCTGCGGAATCGATACATATGCAACTTAGCCGCCTCCACAAACCAATTTGGGATGGTATCGCGTCACGCAAGGGTCACGGCGCGAGGCGCGAATTGGAGTTGGGCTGAGGAACGATTTCGCAATCAGAGGGAGGCGGGCAAGACTCTATTCATCGCGCGCCGGCCGCCGCCGCAACTTTTCACGTTGAACTGCCATCTTGATCTGGGATGAGGGTGGCAGTGATTGTCAAGACGAATCGTCGGCGCGGGAGACCGCTCAGTTGACGCCGACGAGGCGCTCGACGGGGACCGTTGGCGGGGCCGCGGCCGGCGCAATGAACGTGGATCATCGCCCCCTACACAAGCAGTCGAATTCGATCTGGACTCCGGCAGCCGTCGCGAAAATCAGCCCCGTTTCGGAATTCCCACGTGACGGCTTGCGTGATACTTGCCAGACACCTGCGCGTGTCGGTGTGGGATCGAATGTCGCATACTCGGAGAAGCCCATGTCAGGAGTCTTCATGCGGAACTGGTCTTCTTCGATCGTGCGCATCGGTCTCGGCCGAGAGCGATTCGTGGCCGCCTGGACGGCGTCGCTGCTCGGTGTCTTCGCGGGCTCGCCCGCGTCCGCCGTGGACGGCGTGCTCGAAATCAATCAGACGTGCGCGACCACGACCGGTTGCTTCCCGGGTGACGCCCCGGGCTTTCCCGTCACGATCAGCGGATCCGCCGGGCGGAGCGTGCGCCTGACGAGCGATCTCGCCGTGGGCGATCCCAACGTCGACGGCATCGAGATCACGGTCGCTCGGGTCGAGATCGACTTCAATGGCTTCTCCCTGGTGTGCTACTCGCTCGGCTCGGGAACGGCGAAGGGTGTGACCGGGACGGGCACGAACGGCTCCTTCGCGCGCTACACGACGCTGCGCAACGGGGTGATTCGCGGCGCGCGCAACCTCGGCGTCGCGCTCGCCGGCGCCGAAGACGTTCGCCTGGAGCGGATGACGGTGGAGTTCAGCTCGGGCGGCGGCGTCGCGCTGGGCCACGGCGCGCAGATCGTGGACTCGCGCTTCACCGACAACGGCAGCATCAGCCTCGACGCGGTCGTGGTCGGTGACCGCGCGATCCTGCGCGGCAACTCCATCGACGGCAGCGGCGGTCGCGGACTCGTCGCGGGGAAACATGCCGTCGTCGAGGGCAACGTCGTCACGGCGAGCGGTGGGGACGGAATCGACGCGGATTTCGGATCCGTCCTGGCTCGCAACGCGAGCGCCTCGAACGGCGGACGCGGGATCGTGTCGATCGATGGGGGCGCGACGGTCGTCCACAATGCGGTCGCGAGCAACGGGGGCGACGGCATCCGGGTCGGACAGCGATCGGGCGTGATCGGGAACGCCGTGAACGCCAACGCCGGCGATGGCATCGAAGCGGGCGCCGCTTGCAACGTTCGCGAGAACACGGTGACCGGAAACGCGATGACCGGGCTCAACCTGACGCCGACGGTGGTCTACTCGCAGAACCTGATCGTGGGCGGCGGCGCGGGTTCGACCACGGTCTCGGGCGGCGTCGACGCGGGCGACAACCTCTGCGGCGCGACGATCGGATGCCCTTGAGCGTCGTCGGCCGACCACGGGGCTCCTTCGGGAGGGTTGCCGCGATGGCTCGTCCGAGCCATGGATCGGTCGCGCTGCCGGAGGCGGGTCCGAGACGGCCTCAAGCCCCGTGTGCCAGCCGCGCGAGCGCATGGACCCGCCTCGCCCCCCCCCAGCCGACCAACATCGCGCTCGCGACCGTTACGACGATCGGCAGGTGGGTCCCGTCGATGTTCATGCCGGGGATCGGATGACGGTCGGTCAACGCCAGCGAGGCGAGGCGCACGGCCGACCAGAGACTCGCGAGCAGCATCGAGCCCAGGATCGAGCCGCTCGCCCCGCCGACGGCGCCGGTTGACCTAAATGACGTTCGCGGCGGTCGAGAAAGTCCCGCTTGAAACTCCTATCCGCCGCGATGCGGCGCCCGATCGAGCTCGAACGCGGGGCGCGCACGGGTCATCGCGATGACGGAGCTCCCTCGCCCGAAATCAGGCAAATCGACGAAACGACTTCGAGTCAGGTATGAGACACTCCGGGAAACACACCGGAGACGTCATGCGTCCTGCCGCCACCGCGTCGATCCTGCTCGCCCCCCGTTCCGACGCCGCGCTCGACCCGAGTCTCAGAACCCGTCCACGGTCGATCCGCGCGTCGGCGCGGGATGCCGACGCGCAGAGCCCGATGCCGTTCCGACGGGAACGACGATACGAGCCCGCCTAGGGCGGGTCGAACGCGATCGACGCGAGGAATCGCAGCGAGGAGGTCTCAGATGACACGAATTGCGGGATCGAGGAACGGCTCCGGCCGAAGGCTTCTCTGGGCCCTGCTCATCGCGGCGATCCCGGTCTTCGGCGCGCAGGCGCAGACGACGATCGTCGGACCGACCCCCTATCTGTCTCCGGCCGACGTCCCCGCGTACTTCTACGCCGACGGGAACGCGACCGCGATCGAAGACTTCGAGGATTGCGAGCTGTCGACCGCCGACCATGGGATCGGGGAAGAGACGTTCGGCGTGTGCAGCAACGGCCCGAATCGCGATTCCGTCCTGTCCGACTCGGGGGTCATCGAGGGGACGCGAGGAAATTCGTGGTTCTCGACGCAGAAGAAGAAGTACACGTTCGCCGAGCCCGTCACCGCAGCGGGACTCGTCTACACGGATGGACCGGGCTCCTTCGTCTTCCGGGTCTACGGGCCGGGAGACTCCGTTCTGCTCGAAACCGAGGAGACATACGATCTCGACACCGCGCCCGACGGCAGCTCCGCCGACGACCGTTTCTTCGGCGCGAGGAACCCCAACGGCATCACGGCGATCGAGATCGACGGGGGCAGCAGCGGACTGGAAACCGATCACGTGCAGTACGGAAACATGGGCGGATTGACGGCGACCTGGGACGACGGCCAGGCGATCCAATCCTCGGGCGGCGCCATCACCGCCGCCTTGTGGGTGGGGCTGCAGATCAGCGGGAGCCTGGCTCCGACCGTCGAGACACCGGACGCCGAGACCGTCGTGCTCTCCTACGCTGGGCTCGACCCCAACTCCCCGTTGCAGCTCAACGTGGCCAGCTTCGGCCTTCCCTTCTATCCGCCCGATCCGGTCCTGGTCAGCGGCAATCAGATTCAGGCGCGGTTCTCGAACGGCGGCAGCATGCGCACGCTGGTCATCGACGTCTCCGCTTCATCCGGGGACGTGATCGACCCGGCCAGCGTCGAGTTCGGAAACACGAGCGTGCCTCCGGAAGTCACGGCCTACGCCTTCGACCCCCCGCCTCCGGGCGAGGTCGAATCGCTCGGGATTCAGATGGCGTTGACCGGTGGCGCCGGGTCCCCGGGTGACACCACGATCACGCTGACGCTTCGCGTGGTCGACGAGCAGATGATCGCGATTCCGGTCGAGACCGTGGCCCCGGCTGCAGGCTCCCCGGTTCCTGGTCTCGGGATGACCGGTCTGACGACCCTCGCGGTCGGGCTCGGACTCTTGGGTCTCCGCAAGCGACGGGACGTGAGAACTCCGGAAGCCTGACCGGGATCGGACTCGCGTCTCGGACGGGAAGAATGCGAATGAGATGCACGCGATTCCGCACGGTCGCCGAAGCCCCTCGCGCGCTCGCACGCCTCGGGTTTCGGAGCGACGCCGCGCCCCAGCGGGTCACGAACGAGCATCCGGTCCCCTTCAGATCAGACCGCTGCGCTTCAGGATCAGGTACTCGCGCACCAGCGCGACGTGGAGCTGCCGCAGTCCCGCGTCGACGACGTGCACGCCGGCGGTGCCGAGTCGACGCGCCCATCGTTCGCGCGCGGCGACGTGTCCGGTCGCCCCGGCGAAACGCAGCGCGTCCTCGAAGGTCCGGACCGGAACCTCGAGCATCTCGTCGAGCACCTGCTCTCGGGGGCCCGCCACGAGGACGCGACGCCGGCGGCGCAGCGCGCGGACGGCGTCGAGCAGGTCGTCCGCGTCCTCGTCGTGCAGGCTGGTGATCAGGATGACGAGCCCGCCGACGGCGCAGGTCGACCTACACGACGTGAGGGGCGGTCGAGAAAGTCCCGCTTGAAACGCCCATCCGCGCCGGTCTCCGTCGCGAATCCAGCCGCTTCGTCGCCATCCCGATCAACCCGAGCAACCCCGCTCCGAGCAGCCAGCCGAGCCCCGGCTCCGGGAGCATGATCCCCGGATCGGTCGAGACTGCGCTGTCGAAAGATCCGTTCGAGACGACGCGCCCGCCGAGCGCGACGCTCGAGACGTCGAGGCTCTGGAGGCCCGGCGTGATGTTGACGGCGCCCGCGAGGTTCGACGCGACGGTCGCGGCGCTCTGGCCGGAGGTCGTCGGGATCAGGATCGCGACACCGCTCAGGACGACCTGGAGCGTGCCGCCCTGGGCGGTGCCCGAGAGGACGATCTCGTCCTCGACCTCGCAGGTCGAATAACAGCCGTCGCCGACCATTGCATTGCCGTCGTCGCAGGTCTCGCCCGCCGAGATCAGCGAATCGCCGCAGATGGCGGCGGGGACGCCGTCGAGCGAAAGGATCCACACGGCGCCACGATCGGAACCTCCGTCGTCATCAAAGCTCGCCCCGACGGCCAGATCGCCGACGCCATCTCCATCGAGATCCCGGAGCGACGTCACGGAGGACCCGAAGATGTCGCCGTTGTCCAGGTTTCCACTGAACCCGCCCTGGGTATCGCTGATCTTCTGATGACTCTTGACGGTCCCGTCCGCGTTGAGGAAGAGGATCCAGACGGCGCCGCGATTGCCTCCCCCGTCATCATCGAGTCCCGCACCGACCGCCAGATCGTCGACGCCATCTTCGTCGAGGTCGCCGATCGAGGTCACCGAGCTCCCAAAACTGTCGACTAGGATTCCGCTGAACCCGCCAAGAGTGTCGCTGATCTTCTGAAGACTCTTGACGGTCCCGTTCGCGTTGAGGAAGAGGATCCAGACGGCTCCACGATTCGGTCCCCCGTCGTCATCTCCAATCGCTCCGACGGCCAGATCGTCGACTCCATCCCCATCGAGGTCCATCAGCGAGGTCACCGATCCTCCGAAACGATCGCCGCCACCGATGGGTACGTTTATCCCGCCCTGCGTGTCGCTGATCTTCTGATGGCTCTTCACGGTCCCGTTCGCGTTCAGGAACAGGATCCAGACCGCGCCGGTTTCAGATTCCCCCCCATCGTTATCCCTAACCGCTCCGACGGCCAGATCAACGACACCATCGCCATCCAAATCGCCGAGCGACGTCACGGAGGAACCGAAGAAGTCACCGTCGTCCAGGATTCCGCTGAACGCGCCCTGCGTGTCGCTGATCTTCTGATGGCCCTTCACGGTTCCATTGGCATTGAGGTAGAGGATCCAGACCGCTCCACGAGTCGATCCTCCGTCGCCGTCCCCAATGGCTCCAACGGCCAGATCGACGACGCCATCGCCATCGAGATCGTCGATCGAGGTCACGGAAGAGCCGAACTCGTCGAGGTCGTCCAGAATTCCGCCGAATCCGCCCTGGGTATCGCTGATCTTCTGATGGCTCTTCACGGTCCCGTTCGCGTTGAGGAAGAGGACCCAGACCGCTCCGCGATTGGGTCCCCCGTCGTCGTCCCTGACCGCTCCGACGACCAGATCGACGACGCCATCTCCATCGAGATCGCCGAGCGAGGCGACGTCGCCGAAACCGTCAAGATCGTCGAGGACTCCGGTGAACCCACCCTGCGTGTCGCTGATCTTCTGCTCGGCAACTACTCGTCCCGGCTTCAGGCTCACCGAGATCCCATCGCCGATCACGCTCGCGGAATTGAACGTGCCGTTCGCGATCAAACGATTGTCTGTCGATTGCGCCGTGGTGCCGGCCGCTGCGAGGCCGGGATTCCCGTCGATCGCCGCCTCGACCAGGGGCGCGAGCGTCAGGCTCGTATCGCCCGTCAAGACGGAGACGTTGAGGGAGACCGCGTCGAGCGAGACCGTCAGCAGACCCACCTGCTCGGCCACGCCGAAGATCTTCGCCTCGGTCTCGATCTGGCAGCTCGCGGAGCACCCGTCGAAGCCGACCACGTTGCCGTCGTCGCATTGCTCGACCGGATCGAGCACGTCGTTGCCGCAGACGACGGACGAGCCGTCGAGGTCGAGGACCCAGACGGCGCCGCGATCGATTCCCCCGCCGTCGGTGCCGGTCGCGCCGACCGCGAGATCCCCGATCCCGTCGCCGTTCAGGTCACCGATCCCCGCGACGGTCGCGCCGAACCCATCCCCATTCGCCAGCGCGCCGTCGAAGCCGCCGGCCAGATCGCTGATCTTCTGGTGGCCCTGAACGGTCGCAAAGGTGGCGTTGGTCGTCAGGAACAGCACCCACACGGCGCCTCGGTTACTGCCGCCATCATCGTCGAGACTTCCGACCGCGATGTCGGGGATCGAATCGCCATTCACGTCGCCCACGGCGGCGACGGACCGCCCGAAGGAGTCGCCGTCCGCGAGCGTTCCCGTGAATCCGCCGAAGAGGTCGTCGATGTTGGAGATCGTCGCCGCACTCCCGTCGCGACGCAGTCGATAGATGGTGACCCTGCCTCGGTCGGCTCCCCCGGCATCCACGCCCTGGGCGCCCACGGCGACGGCCCGAATCCCGTCGTGAAAGAGATCGCCTAGGCCCGCGCACGACACGCCGAGGGCATCGGAGGAGGGACTGGTGTCCAGCAGCTGCGCGTGGTGCGCCGTGCCGTCAGGGAGCAGGAACAGGACGAAGACCCGGCTGAGATCGGTCCCCAGGATCGCGTTGTTGGGGGCGCCGACCGCGATCTCGGGAAAGCCGTCTTCGTCGAGATCGCCGATCAGGCTCACGGAGCGCCCGAAGGCCGCAAAATCGCCGAGCGTCTCCGTGAAGCCGCCCGCCTGATCCCCGATCCGCGACTCCGACTTGACGGTCCCGTCCCGGTTCAGGAACAGGATCCAGACCGCCCCGCGATTCTCCCCGTTCCCGTCGTCCCCTGTTGCGCCGACCGCGAGGTCGACGACGCCGTCGCCGTCGAGATCGCCGAGCGAGGCCAGTGAGTCTCCGAACTGATCCCCGAGCGTGAGCGTCCCCCCGAACCCGCCCACCGTCGCGCCGATCTTCTGATGACTCTTGACGGTCCCATTCGCGTTCATGAACAGGATCCAGACGGCGCCGACGTTGTTGCCCCCATCGTCGTCGGCGAACGCGCCCACCGCGAAGTCCTCGACGCCGTCGAGGTCGAGATCGCCGAGCGCCGCGATCCCCGATCCGAAGTTGTCGCGGGTGTCGAGGACGCCGCCGAACCCGCCCGCGCCGTTGCCGACCAGGTGTTCGGAGAGCACCTCGCCGGGGAGGGCCTCGACACGAACCGCGAGACTCAGGATCGAAAACAGGAGAGTCGCCGCGATTCGATGCCTGCAGAGTCCATCGTACGGACCACGAGAACCGAGCATGGCTCCCCCCTGTTCCTTTTCCCGCGATTCCCGATTCTCTCCGACCCCACCGGAAACCCGATCCCGATCACGACCCGCCCGCTTCGAGTATGTCACACTGCGAGGTCGAGGCAGCGAAGAGAATCTTAGGCCTCCATTAAGTGTTGGGTCCCCAGGGAATTCACGCGCCGGTTGGACCGAATCGTGTGTAGGGCCCGGTCAGTCCCGGGCCGATTCGGGATCGTGTCGCCACCCGTCCGGCGAGCCTGCCCCGCGTTCGCGCCGCCGACGGCGCAGGTCGACCTACACGACGTGAGGGGCGGTCGAGAAAGTCCCGCTTGAAACGCCCATCCGCGGTATTCCGCTTCGAGCTTCGCCTGGGCAGGGGGCAGGAACGGCGCCGACCGCACGCAGATGCGCGTCGAAGCGCGCGCGCTCCGCCGCGGTCGGCGGCTGCGTCTTCAGCAGCACGCGCCGCCCGCCGGCCGCGTCACGCGGTACTCGCCGCCCTTCGTCTCGCGCGGATGGCGCGGCGCGCTCCGCATGCAGTCGAAGACGGGCTGCTCGGCTTCGGGGATCGCGGCGGCCGGCTCGATGCCGAGGGTCTGACCCGCGTAGGGGGCGCTCGTCATCAGGCGATAGGTCTTGGCGCAGACGGCGGTCCGCACGCCGCGCTCGAAGGTATGGCCATCGTCGTCGATCACGGCCTTCCACGGGCCCTTGTAGACGATCGCCTGGCCCGCCTCGAGGCAGGGGCCCTGCTTGCCCTTCCAGGCCGTGATCGTGACCGAGCGGAACTCGATCCCGTCGACGACCGCGAAGGGCTCGCTCGCCCATTCCGCGATCTCGATGCCGTGGAAGCCCGCGGCCTCGAAGCGCCGTAGCAGGTCGAGCTCCTGGAACGCCCCCGAGACGCAGCCGCTCCAGAGCTCCGGATCCTGCTTGAGGGCGAGCGGGACCTCCTCGTCGCTCACGATGTCCGAGATCGCGATCCGCCCGCCGCGCTTCAGGACGCGGAAGATCTCCCGGATCAGCGCGTCCTTGTCCTCTTCGCGCACGAGATTCAACACGCAATTCGAGACCACGAGATCGATCGAGTCGCTCGCGACGAGCGGCTCCTCGCGGCAGAGCCGCGCCTTCTCCTCGTCGAGCCGCGCCAGATCGCCGACGCTCTTCACCGGATTCGCCGCGAGCCAGGCGTCGAGCCGATCGACGTCGAGGGCGAGGTCCTGGATCCGGCCGCGCCGGAACTCGACGTTCGCATGGCCGATCCGCGCCGCGACCTTCGGCGCCGCACCGCGCGCCAGCGCCAGCATCTCGTCGTTCATGTCGACGCCGATGACGTGGCCCTTCGGCCCGGCGACCTGGGCCGCGATGAAGGCGATCTTGCCGCCGCCGCTGCCGAGGTCGAGGATCGTGTCGCCTTCGCGGGCGTGACGGGACGGATCGCCGCAGCCGTAGTCCCGCTCGATCACCTCCTTCGGAATCGCCTCGAGCCAGCGCGCGTCGTAGTCGACCGGGCAGCAGAGCGCGGCTTCGCGCACCCGCGCGGCCTCGCTGTAGCGCGCCCGGGTCGCGGCCTCGGCATCGAGGGCGACGGCGTCGGAGCGGTCGGACCCGTTCGAGGCGACGGGGCTGGGCGGATTCGAGACGGAAGTGGACATCGAGGCCTCCAGGCTTCGGGGATGCGTACGCGGCCGTCGCCCAGTTGGTAACACCGATCGGGCGCCTCGCGCGCGCCGACCGCGAGTCCCGGTCCGAATCGGGTCCGCGCCCTCCGCGGGCGGGCCCGCGCTGCCATCGTGCGCGCCGGCCGGATCCGCTTCGCGCGAGCCGCCGCCCCCGGTCTCGCGACAGCCCGCCGACGGCGCAGGTTGAGCTACACGACGTCAGCGGCGGTCGAGAAAGTCCCGCTTGAAACTCCTATCCGCCACGACTTCGTCGACAACGCGGGCTTCGCCGGCCTCTCGCGCCGGACGAACGACGCCGGGCTCGAGCGGACCTTCGCCGTCAACGACCTCGCGATGTTCCGCCTGACCCTCGGCCTGCTCCCGCGTCTGCAGGAGAGCGGGCCGGCGCGGATCGTCAACATCTCCATCGATACCTGTCGCATCGCGAAGCTCGATCTCGACGGTCGCCAGCTCGAGCGCGACGACACCATGATGAAGGCCTACGGGCAGTCGAAGCTCGCGATGCTCTGCTTCACCCTCGAGCTCGCACGTCTCCTCGCGAGTGGCGCGGGCAGCGCGGGCGTGCGCGCGAATGCGGCCCGCGCGGGCGCGAACGAGAGCGGATGAGGCGCGCGGGAAGGCGCCGCATTCGACCTGCGCAGCGCGGTCGACGGCTCGGCGCGCTGGGTCGCGGTCAACGCCGTCGATCCCGGCCCGGTCGCGTCGAACATCGGCGCCGACGATCCTGGCCTCGCCTGTCCCCTCGTCGGTCCGCTGATCCGCGGCTTCTTCCCGAGTGCCGCCCGTGCTGCCCGCACGGCCGTTCGCGTCGCGACGGATCCGGCCGTCGAGCGCTCGACGGGCGGCTATTCGCGCTCGAATCTCGTCGAATGCGCAGAATGGGGGCATCTGGGCCGTTTCGTTCGGGAACCGGGGTGCCGTTGTGGTATACGGATCGTTAGGCTCGCATCCCGCGAGTCGAGCCGCGATCCGCCGCCGCCCCTCGATTCGCGATCTGCGGGGTTCGGCGCTGCGAGAGGGACCGCGCGAGCGATTGCGAGAGGAGACGATCCCGCATGCAACGCACGTGGACCCGTCTTCAGCCGCTCTTCCTGATGGTCGTCGCGCTGATCGGCTTGCTCGCTCCCGCGGCCCGCGTGCGCGCGGAGACGCTTCCCGCCGCGCGACACGCAGGTGCGGTCGATCCGCTCTCCGAAGGCTTCGACGACGGCAATACGCCGCCCCCGCCCGCAGGGATCGTTCTCGGTCCGGTCAGCAGCGGAACACCGGCCGAGGACGGCTGGGCGGTGGTCGACAGCGGGAGCAGCAAGTTCCAGTACAGCTTTCGTCCCGAGCCGGGAAACGCCGCCGCCTGGGACGCCGCCTGGCAGGCGGGCTACACGCTCCGCGCCCGTGTGCTCACGCCCGATCCGGGCGACGGCGTGGACGTCGGCGTGCTCGTGCAGGTGGGCTCGGGTGTCGGCGGCGGACGGCGCCACATCGTCGGCTTCGGCGTCTCGGCCGGCCGCCAGACCGCGAACCTCCACGGCGGCACGCTGGGCTGCGACGGCAACGCGACCTACCGGACCTACGAGCTGGTCTTCGACGGTTCGACGGCGACCCTCGGCACGCCGGGCGAGACCGGCTGCGACGCCGCGATCACCGGCATCGCGCCGGCGACGCTCGCGTTCTCGCCGCTCGTCGACTTCGGCAGCGGCATCAGCAGCGGGACCGGTACGGGTCATTTCGCGCTGGTCGAGCTGACGTTCACCGATGCCGACGGCGACGGACTCGACCACTACACCGAGCTCGTCCGCGGCACCGATCCGAACCTCGCGGACAGCGACGTCGACGGTCTGTCGGACGGCGAGGAGCTGAATCTCCACGGGACCGACCCGCTCGACCCGGATACGGACGACGACGGCCTCCCGGACGGCGCCGAGGTCGACACGTACGCCACCGATCCCGCCGCCGCCGACACCGACGAAGACGGCTTCGACGACGGAACCGAGGTCGACCTGGGCACCGACCCCCTGGCGGGGACCGACAGTCCGATCGCGGAGAAGCTGCTGGCCGCCGACGCCGACGCCGACGCGCGCTTCGGCTCGAACGTCGCGGTATCGGGGGACACGGCCATCGTCCTCGCCCCCGGCGACGACGAGTCGACGCTGGGTATCGGCGCGGCCTACGTGTTCGTCCACGACGGCGCTCGCTGGACCCAGCAGCAGAAGCTCCTCCCGTCCGAGGGCTCTTTCGGCGAGAGCGTCGCGATCTCCGGCGACACGGCCGTGATCGGGAGTGCATTCGCGAACGGGAACACCGGCGCAGCCTACGTCTTCTCGCGCGATGGCGGGATCTGGACCGAGCAACAGCGACTCGTCGACCTTGACGGCGTCTCCGGCGATTCGTTCGGATGGAGCGTCGCGATCTCCGGAGACACGGTCGTCGTCGGCTCGCCCTTTGCCGTGGGACTCCCGGTCTCTCCCTTCCAGACTGGAGCGGCGTTCGTCTTCACGCGCAGTGGAGGCCTCTGGACCGAACAAGCGCGGCTCGTCGCGCCCCTCGGCTTCTCCAATCAGCCGGGCCACGACACCGAGTTCGGCTTCGCCGTCTCGGTCTCCGGTGACACGGCGCTGATCGGTGCCCCTCGGCGGTTCACCGGAAAGTTCTGGAACGGCGCGGCCTACGTCTTCGTCCGCAACGCGGGGATCTGGACCGGGCAGGCCACGTTCTTCCCCTTCGATTCGACCGTCTGGCTCGGACAGAGCGTCTCGGTCTCCGGTGACACGGCGGTGGTCGGTGCCTTTCATGATCCGCCCTCGGCGATCGACTACGCCGGCTCGGTCTACGTCTTCACGCGGAGCGGGACGACCTGGACCCAGCAGCAGGAGCTCGAGGCGATCGATGACCCCACTCCCAACTTCTTCGGTTTGAATGTCTCCGTGGACGGCGACACCGTGGTGGTCGGCGCCCCCCTCGCGACCCCGGCGGGCTTCCAATCCGGCTCGGCCTACGTCTTCACCCGGAAGTCGGGGGTCTGGAGCGGCCAGCCCCGGCTCGTCGCCGCCGATGCCGCCATCCGGGAAGTGTTCGGCGCGAGCGTCGCCGTCTCGGGCGACCGCGTCCTGGTGGGGGCATCGGGCGCCGATGCCGGCTTCGTCGACGCGGGCGCCGTCTACGCCTTCGACCTCGACGGCGACGACGACGGCCTCTCGAACCTCGATGAAATGGCTGCCGGCACCGACGTGCTCGACCCCGACAGCGACGACGACGGCCTGTCGGACGGCGCGGAGGTGAACCTCTACGCGACCGATCCGATCCTCGCCGACAGCGACGCCGACGGGGTCGACGATGGCGCCGAGGTCGTCGCCGGGACGGATCCGCTCGATGCGGGTCGCTACCCGCTTGCGCCCGCGCTCGTCTTCGTCGCCGACCCCGGCAACGCCGCGGACACGACGGGCTTCGGCGCGGTCGCCCAGCCCTTCGAGATCGCCGCCTTCGAAGTCAGCAACCGCGACTGGGTCGCCTTCCTGAACGCCGTCGCCGACGACGATCCGAACGGTCTGTTCAACGAGACCGCCGACCAACGCTACGGCATCGTCCGCACCGGAAGTCCCGGCAGCCATCAGTACTTCGCCGTCGTCGGTCGGGAGGACCGGCCGGTGAATTTCGTCTCGGTCTACGACGCGATGCGCTTCGTGAACTGGCTCGTGAACGGCCAGCCCGAAGGCGCCCAGGGCCCCGCGACGACGGAGGACGGGGCCTACGCGATCGACGCGGGCGGAATCGGCGCCAACGACATCGCGCGCCATCCCGGCGCCGCTTTCGCGCTGCCCTCGGAGGAGGAGTGGTACAAGGCGGCCCATTACGATCCGACCGCGCCGGGCAGCTACCGCGCCCAGCCGGCCGGCTCTTCGGTCGTGGCGACCTGCGCGGCGCCGAGCGGCCTTCCCGATGCCGCGAACTGTGGCGATGCCGTTGCCGACACGACCGACGTCGGCAGCTACGCGGGCGCGGCCGGCCCGAGCGGGACCTTCGACCAGGGCGGCAACGTCTGGGAGTGGACGGAGAGCATCGCCGGCGCGAACCGGCGCATTCGAGGCGGTTCGTTCGCCTCGCCGTCCGCGACGCTCGCTGCGGCGAGCTCGGGCCTCGACCAGGATCCGCTCGTCGAGGCCGCGGATCTCGGCTTCCGGGTCGTTCCGGAGTCGTCCGGCTTCGGCGCTCTCGGGACCGGATCCGCCGTGATCGCCGCCGCGGGGGGGGCGCGAAGGCGTCGTTCGATCCGCCGCGGGACGTCGTCCGGGCGCTAACCCCTCTCGCCCATCCCCTCGGCGGAAACGAACCCGAGTGCCGCGCGCGGAGTCTCCGCGGATGGGGCTGCGTTCTCGTCCTCGCCCCGCGCAGCCGTATCCGCTTCCCGAACGAAGCGAGCGTCTCGAGATGGCGCCGGACCTGGCGAGCGTGCAGGGCGAACCGAGTACGCCTTCGTGGACGGCTTCCAGTGATCGGCGGGCCGATCGTTGCCGAGCGCCTCGTGTGGCCGCCCGCGGTCGTAGCGATCGCGGAACGGGTCGAAGAGCTCCTGCTGCCTCGGCATGTCCTCGGCCGGCGGTCGCGTTGCCTCTGGCTTCAAGTCCTTGTGCACCCGCTCGTGCTGGCCGTTCTCTCGGGGGCTCGAGGGCCGGATGCGCTGATGAACGATGCCGAGCTTCGTCCACCAGACATTGAGGCCGCAGAGGCCTGCGATGCCGAGGGAGGCGAAGGGGGCGCCGCGGTCCGATGATTCAACCTGAGCGGCGGGTCCCGGACTTCGAACGCGCGCCGACAGAAACGTCCGCAGCCCAGCAAAAAACGAGCAGAGCACCCTCGATGCGATGAGCGAGCGTGGCTCCCCGGGCAGGACTCGAACCTGCGACAAGGCGGTTAACAGCCGCCTGCTCTACCAGCTGAGCTACCGGGGAACGGATGCGCTGGGAGGCGGGAGTTTACTTCGGGGCGACCCGTCCGCAACGCTCCGCGGAAGGCAGAATCCAGGCGACGCCGACGCAGTCTCGGTCGAAGCGCGGCCGCATCGCCGAGCCGGCGCGCGCCGCGCCGGGGCCTCCGACACGGGCCGAGCTCGCCGGGGCGCCCGCCCCGCCCCGCGCTCAGGCGTCCCCGAACGCGATCCGCACGACCTCGAGCTCCCGGACGCCCTTGGGCACCTTGACGCGGACCTCGTCGCCGACGGATTTGTTGAGCAGCGCCTGCGCCACGGGCGAGGTGATCGAGATGCGGCCCTGCTTGGCGTCGGCCTCGTCCTCGCCGACGATCGTGTAGGTGATCTCGTCGTCGGTCGCCGTATCGATCAGGGCGACGGTCGCGCCGAAGCGGACCTTGTCCGGGTTCTGGCCCGTCGTATCGATGACCTGGGCGCGGGCGATGCGGTCGTCGAGCATCGCGATGCGGGCGGCGATGTGGGCCTGCTTCTCCTTGGCGGCGTGGTACTCGGCGTTCTCGGACAGATCGCCATGGGCGATCGCGGTCTCGATCTCCTTGACGTTCGCCGGGCGGTCGACGCTCTTGAGTCGCTGGAGCTCGGCCTTCAGGGCTTCATAGCCGCGCTGGGTCATCGGCACGCGTTGGGACATGGTCTTCCTTCCGGGGGGCTCCTGGCGGGATGGCCGCGAGGGAGAGCGAATGAGGCCGGGGCTCGGGCGGCGGTCCCATCCGGGCCGACATGCGGTTCGGACTTCGTTCGGCGGGCGCCTCGGGCACCCGCCCGGGCGGGGTTCGTCGCGTTCACCCGCGTCGAGCGCTCGCACCGGGCTCGAGCGTGGAGTTGGGCGGATCGATCCGGCGGGCTTCGCCGACGGTCGCGCGTCCTCGGACCGCCCTGTCTGGCCGCCGATCGCGCTCGGCAGGCCGAATAAGCTACCCAGCACGCGCGGACGGGGCAAGCAACGAGCCCGAGGGGATCCTGGGGGTCCGCGTGCTCGGGGCGGAGGCAGGGTGGAAGAGCCGGAGCGGGGCGAGCGGCGACAGGACGCGCAGGGGGGCGGATCGACGTCGGGCGGCGGGGAGGAGGGCCCCGCGCGCGGACCCCGATCCATCGTGCGCCCGGGCCTCTACTTCTACGGCGCGATGGGGATCGTCGCGCTGCTCTGGCGGATGAGCTCGCCCGGCGAGTCGATCCTGCATCCCTCGATCGAGGCCGAGGCGCGGGCCTGGCCGCTGGCGGCGGCGGTCGGGGTCGGTGGCCTCGCGGGACTGCTCGTCGTGGGCGTCTCCGAGCTGCTCACGCGCTGGACCCGCCTCGGACGCGACCTCTCCGATCTGCTCGCCGAGAGCATCGGTCCGCTCGGCCGCGCCGACGCCTGGCTGCTCGCGTTCGCGAGCGGGCTCGCGGAGGAGATGTTCTTTCGCGGCGCGCTGCAGGCGAAGGCGGGTCTCGTCGTGGCGAGCGTGTGCTTCGGTGCGGCGCATTTCCTGCCCCGACGCGAGCTCGTGCTCTGGAGCGTCTTCGCCGTCCTGATCGGCTTCGGGCTGGGCGGGCTCTACCTCTGGACGGGTCAGCTCGCGGCCCCGATCGCCGCCCACGTCCTCGTCAACGGCATCAATCTGCCCCGCCTGGCCGCGCGCCACGCAGCGGGCGCCGACCCACGCTCGGGCGGGAGGGATTAGTCGCAGAGCGCGATGGCGTCGATCTCGACCCGCGCACCGAGGGGCAGCGAGGCGACGCCGACCGTCACGCGCGCCGGCGCCGGCTGCGCCGAGAAGTACTCGGCGTAGATCGTGTTCACGCGCGGAAACAGCGAGAGATCCGTCAGGTAGACCGTCGCCTTGACCACGCGATCGAGTCCGCTTCCGCCCGCGCGCAGCACGGCGTCGAGGTTGGCGAGGACGCGGCGCGCCTCGTCCTCGATCTCGCCCGGGACGATCTTCCCCGTCGCCGGATCGAGCGGGATCTGTCCCGAGGCGAAGAGCAGCTGACCGGCGCGGATGGCCTGGGAGTAGGGGCCGACGGGCGCGGGCGCGTCGGTCGTCCGGATCTCTTCGCGGCGCATGGCGGCGTCCTCTGCGGCAGAGCGCATCCGCTCCCGCCTCCTGGTCACTCGGGCCTTCTGGTCATTCAGGCCTTCTGGTCATTCAGGCCTGCTGGTCATTCAGGAGAGCGGCTCGGAGCCGAGGCGTTCCTCGAGCACGCGGACCAGATAGCCGAAGAGCAGCAGGTTCGGAAGGCGTCCGCGCGCCTCGCCGGCGATGCCCGCGCCGTCGGCGAAGCCCTCGGCATAGCGGCCGAAGAACTCGAGCGTCTCGAAGGGGACGTTCTTCGCGAGCATCTCGTTGACGCGTTCCGTCGGGAGCTCGTCGAAGATCTCCGCGAACTCGTGAGCGATCTCTTCCGGGGTCATGTCGTCTCCGCGCCGTGGGCGCCGTGCAGCTTCGAGCGGCCAGAACTCCGGGGGCGAGTCTCGTCGAACCGCTCGATCTTCCCATCGGCCCTCGTCACTGTCAACGCCGAAGCGTCCGCATCGATCGAGACGAGACGCGATTCGGTCGACGCAGCGTCAGGCCTGCTCGCAAGTTGCATGCGGAGAGCGGCACGAATGTCGAGCGCGAACGCCCTTCGCGCGTCGGAGTTGCCTATCCGATCGCGAGTCGACGCAAACGGCGCGTCGCATCGAACACGAAGAGGCCGAGGGCGACCCAGACGAGGGCGAAGCCGATCGCCGCGTCGCGCGTGAAGGGCTCGCGGTACCAGAGCGTCGCCAACAGGAACGTGAAGGTCGGCGCGATGTACTGGAACATGCCGACGACGACGAGCGGCAGGCGCCGGGCCGCCGCATGGAAGAGGAGGAGGGGAGCGGCCGTGACGGGGCCGGCCAGGGCGACGAGGGCGTGGAGCGCGCGCGGCGCCTCGGCGAGCGTCGAATCGCCGGCGCGCGCGAGCAGGCTTAACGCGACGAACGCGATCGGGCTGAGCACGGCCATCTCGCGGACGAGGCCGCCGATCGCCGGCTGCGGATGCAGCTTGTGGACGAGGCCGTAGAGGGCGAAGCTCGTCGCGAGTACCAGCGAGATCCAGGGCACGCTCCCCGCCCGGATCGCCATCGCCGCGACGCCGCCCGCCGCGACCAGCACCGAGATGCCCTGCACGCGCGAGAGCCGCTCGCCCAGCACCAGCATCCCGAACAGGACGCTCATCAGCGGATTGATGAAGTAGCCGAGGCTCGTCGCGAGCACGCGATCGGTCTGGACGGCGTAGATGAACGTGACCCAGTTGATCGAGATGACCGAGGCCGCGGCGAAGGTCCAGCCCCACGCACCCGGCGGCGACCCGAGGATCTCGCGCCGCCGACCGGTGGCGAGCGCGATCGTGCCGACGAAGAGCAGCGTCCAGAGGATGCGCGCGAGCAGCATCTCGTGGGCGGGTACCGCGGCCACGGCCTTCCAGTAGATCGGCACGATGCCCCAGAGCAGGTAGCAGCCGGTCGCGAAGCTCATGCCTTCGGGCGAGAGGCGAGCGGGCGAGAGGCGACTCGCGGTCGGCGATGCGTCCATGGCTCAGGCGAGCGCTCCCGAAGCCATCAGGTCGGCGATCCGCTCCGCCTCGAAGCCGAGCTCTTCGGCGAGGATCTCGAACGTCTCGCCGCCGAGGAGCGGGGCCGGGCCGCGTGGACCGTTGTCGTAGCCGCGGATGCGGAAGGCGTGGCCGGAGTAGGGGACGCGGCCCATCTCCGCGTGCTCGAAGACGCGGTGGAAGCGGCGATGCAGGTACTGCGGGTCGCGCTGCAGATCGCTGCTGCGCTGGACGTGGCCGGCGGGGACGCCCGCCTCGAGGAGTCGCTGCATGACCGCGCGCGGCGAGCGGGCGCGCGTCCATTCGGCGAGCCGCGCATCGATCGCGTCGTGGGCCGCGAGCCGGCCGGGGAGGGTGTCGAGCGCCTGCTCCGAGGCCCAGCTCGGATCGCCGAGCGCGCGGCCGAGCGCGCGCCACTGCGCGTCCGTCTCGACGGCGATCGCGCACCACGCGTCCTCGCCCGCGCAGGGATAGACGCCCTGCGGCGCCGCATCGACCGCGCGATTGCCGCGGCGCTCGAAGCGTTCGTCGGTCGCCTGGCGGGCGAGCAGCTCGGGCGCCAGGAAGTGGAGCGCGGCCTCGAGCTGGGCGACGTCGATGTGCTGGCCTTCGCCGGTGCGGCGGCGGTGGTCGAGGGCGGCGAGCAGGGTCGCGGTCAGGAAGCGTGGCGCGATCGTGTCGGTATAGGCGTTCCAGGGGCCGACCGGGGCGCGGTCGGGCCAGCCCGTCAGGTCGTAGAAGCCGGCGAGGCTCGCGGCGTGGTAGCCGTAGCCCGCGAGCGTCGCGAGCGGGCCGGTCTGACCCATGAGGCAGGTACTGACGACGAGGACGGACGGGTTCAGCCGCTGCGCGTCGGCGTAGCCGAAGCCGAGCGCGTCGGCGACGCCGGGCGTGAAGCTCTCGAGCACGACGTCCGCCCAGCGCAGGAGCGGCTCGACGACCTCGCGGGCGCGGGCGTGCTTGAGATCGAGCGCGAGGCTGCGCTTCGAGGTGTTGAACTCGCCGTAGAACTGGGAGCGGTTCCAGCCCGGCACGTCGTCCTTGTACGGGCCGGCGGTCCGCAGGTTGTCGGCGCGCGCGGAGGACTCGATCCGGATCACGTTCGCGCCGTGGTCCGCGAGGTACTTGCCCGAAATGGGGCCGACGCCGACCCAGCTGAAGTCGGCGACGCGCAGCCCTTCGAAGGGGAGCGCGCGGCGTTCGATGTCGCTCGCCCGCGTCGCGCGCGTGCGCGGTCGATTCGCGAGCTCTTCGAGGACCTCCTGCGTGTGCTCGCCGAGCCGCGGGGCGGGGCGAGAGGGGGGCATCGCCGTCTTCGCGGGGCGAGCGAACGGGCCCGGGGCCCGGATGCAACGGCCGTTCGGGAGCGGCGTGTCGACCCAGTAGTCGCGCACCTTCAGCTGCTCGAATGCGAGCATGTCGTCGAGGGTCATGACGGGCGCGATCGTCACGCCCTTCGCGAGGGCCGGCAGGAAGAGCTCGTCCTTCGTCTTCGTGCGGAAGAAGCGGCGCAGCGTCTCGACCAGCTCGGCGAAGGGGATCGCGAACTCGCCGCCGCGGAAGACGCGGTAGTCGTAGGAGCGCCAGTCCTCTCGTGCGAGCCAGGCGGAGTCGACGACGCCGGATTCGAGCAGCCAGTCCCGGATCGCGGTCGTGAGGCGGCCGCCGCAGAGGGTCGTGACGTAGCCGTCGCGGCAGGCATGGACGAGATGGAACTTCGTCGGGCCGATGTCGAGGCTCGCGCCGTCGCGCTGGAAGTCGTAGCCCTGGACGGGCTCCGCCGTCATCGCGTTGAGCATCGTCCAGGAGAGCGCGGCCTGCGCCGAGACGTCGACGAAGACCGCTTCGCCCGTGGTCCGCATGCGCGCGTGCCCCACGAGCGCGGCCACCGCCGCCTCGGCCCCCGCATGCCGCCAGGCCTGGGGGACCGAGATCCGCAGCGGCGCGCGATCCCGGTCGCCCTGCACCGACATCGGCCCGCCGAGCGCCGCGAGCGTCAGGTCCGCGGCGGGCCAGTCGGCGGCGGGTCCATCCGCGCCGAAAGCCGAGACGCGCACGTGGACGAGCAGCGGGTTCGCGGCGCGCAGTCGCTCGAAGTCGAGCCCCGCCTCGTCGAGCGGTCCGCCCGGTCCCGAGTCGAGCACGAAGTCCGCGCCCGCGACGAGCGCGAGCAACCGTGCGCGCTCGTCGGGCGCCGCGAGGTCGAGCACGACCGAGCGCTTGCCCCGCTCCCAGGCCGCGAAGGCGAGGCTGCGCTCCGCCTCCGGTCCGTCGGTCAGGAGCGGGCGCACGCGCCGCGCCGGGCTTCCTCGTGGCGGCTCGATGCGGAGCACGTCGGCGCCGAGATCGCCGAGCATCCGCCCGGCGAGCTGGCCGCGCTCGTCGGTCAGGTCGAGGACGCGATAGGGAGCGAGCAGGCCCATGGCCGCGGGCGGCTTCGTCTCACTCGGGCTTGTCGGGCGTGAAGATCCGCGTCGTGAAGCGCCAGCCCTGATCGGTCTTCGTGAGCTCGTCCCGGTAGCGGCCGGTCGCGAGGACCTTGAATCCGCCCTTCACGTCGTAGCCGATCAGGAACGCCGATCCGGTCGCCCGGTCGCCCGCACCCTCGATCACGATGTTGGTCGCCATGTGGCGCATGCCGGGCAGCGCCTGATGCGTCCCGGTGGCGAAGGCGGAGATCGCTTCGTGTCCGTCGAGGACCTGGATGCCGGCGTCGAACTTGCCGTCGGCGACGAAGCACTGCGCGAAGCCCCGGCCATCGCCGGTATCGATCGCGGTGTTGTAGCGGGCGTAGAGCTGGAGGATGTCGAGGGTGTCCTGGGTCGAGAGGCTCATCGGGGTCCGTCCTGGTCTCGAGGGGGCGTCGGGCGCGTTCGGGGAACGGCCGGCGGGTCCGTCGCGGCGCGCGTCGCCGGGCGTTCCGGAACCGTACGGGACGCCCGGATCGGCGCAAGCCGCGCGACGTCCGCCGGCGATGGATCGGCGCGAACGGCTGCGTTCGGCGCGAGCGGGCGTGTTCGGCGCCGACGCATGTGTTCGGCGCGAACGCCTGCTGCTATAACCCGCAACCATGGCACGGTCGCAATCGCCGCAGGTCGGCATCGTGATGGGATCCCGCTCGGACTGGCCGACGCTCGAGCACGCCGCGGCCACCCTCGAAGCCCTCGCCGTCCCCTGCGAGACCCGCGTCGTCTCGGCGCATCGGACCCCCGATCTGCTCTTCCGTTATGCCGAGACCGCGGCCGGGCGCGGGCTGCGCGCGATCATCGCCGGCGCGGGCGGGGCGGCGCATCTGCCGGGCATGCTCGCGGCGAAGACGTGGCTGCCGGTGCTCGGCGTTCCGGTCGAGAGCAAGGCGCTCTCCGGCCTCGACTCGCTGCTCTCGATCGTGCAGATGCCGGCGGGCATTCCGGTCTCGACCTTCGCGATCGGCCGGGCGGGGGCCGTCAACGCGGCGCTCGCGGCGGCGGCCTGGCTCGCGACGACGGACGCGGCGCTCCGCCGCCGACTCGAGGCCTGGCGTGCGCAGCAGACGGCGGACGTGCTCGCCCATCCGGATCCGGCGAAGGCGCCGCGGGTGGATGCGCCAACCGGACGCGCGGGCTCCGGCGCGCGTGCGGGCTCGAGGGCGAAGCCGACCGTGGGACGAGCGCGGTCGGCGAGGGCGAAAGAGCGCGACGGCGGCGGAGCGGGGAAGCGCGCGCCGCGCGGATCCACCGCCGGTCGTCGCTGAACGGACGAGCGGGATCGACAGGCGATGAAGGTCGGGATCTTCGGCGGCGGTCAGCTCGGACTGATGCTCGCGCAGGCGGCGGCGCGGCTCGGCATCGAGACGATCGCGCTCGATCCGGCGCCCGATGCGGTGGTCGCCCGTGCGGCGCGGCATCTCGCGGCGGACTGGCTCGATCCCGTCGCGCTCGAGGCGCTCGCCCGCTGCGACGTCGTGACGTACGAGTTCGAGAACGTGCCGGCCGAGGCGGTGGCGAAGCTCGCCGGGCGCGTGCCCGTCCATCCGGCGCCCGAGGCGCTCGTGCTCTCGGGCGATCGGCTGCTCGAGAAGCGCTTCTTCCATGCGATCGGGCTCGAGCCCGCGCCCTTCGCCGACGTCGACGGGCGGGCCGCGCTCGATCGGGCGGTCGCCGAGGTCGGTCTGCCGGCGGTCCTGAAGACACGGCGGTTCGGGTACGACGGGAAGGGACAGGTCGTCCTGCGCGAGCCGGCGGCGCTCGAGGATGCCTGGTCGACGCTCGGCGGCGGGTCGCTGCTGCTCGAGGGCTTCGTCCCCTTCGAGCGCGAGCTCTCGCTGGCCGCCGTGCGCGGGCGCGACGGCGAGATCCGCTTCTGGCCCGCGACCGAGAACCTCCACGTCGACGGCATCCTCCATGTCTCGCGCGCGCCGGCTGCCGACCTGCCCGACCCCCAGCTCGCCGCGGCGCAACGCGGCGTGGAGGCGATCCTGCGGCGACTCGACTATGTCGGCGTGCTCGTCGTCGAGCTCTTCGCGCTCCCGGACCGGCTGCTCGTGAACGAGATGGCCTGTCGCGTCCACAACTCCTACCACTGGACGATCGAGGGCGCCGAGACCAGTCAGTTCGAGAACCACGTCCGGGCCGTCGCGGGCCTGCCGCTCGGCGACACGCGCGTGCGCGGCCACGCGGCGATGGTGAACGTCGTCGGCGCGATGCCGGACCGCGCGGCCCTCGCCGCCCTCGCGGCGGAGCCCGGCCTCCACGTCCACGACTACGGCAAGCCGCCCCGCGCCGGCCGCAAGCTCGGCCACGTCACCGCCGTTGCCGACGACGCCGCGGCGCTCGAGGCGCGCATCCGGCGCATCCTCGCCGTCACGGGCGACCGCGCTCGGGCCGAGCCGGGCCCGCGCGACACGCGCTAAGTTCGCCTCCGATGTCCGCCCCGCTCGAGCACCACGCGGCCCTCGCGAACGGCGTCCGCCTCCATTACGTGCGTGCGGGCCAGGGCGATCCCGTCGTCCTGCTCCACGGCTTTCCGCAGACCTGGTACATGTGGCGCAAGGTCATCCCGGCGCTCGCGGAGCGCTACACCGTGATCGCGCCGGACCTGCGCGGCTTCGGCGAGTCGGGCAAGCCGATCGACGGCTACGACAAGCGCACGGTCGCCGAGGACATCCATCAGCTCGTCCGCGGCCTCGGGTTCGAGCGGATCTTCCTCGTCGGCCACGACCTCGGCGGGACGACCGCCTACGCCTACGCCTGCGCCCATCCGAGCGAGGTGCGTCGTCTCGCGATCCTCGACGTCCCGATCACGATCGAGCGGGCCGAGTCGCTCGAGTTCCACGCGCGGCTCTTCCACCTGAGCTTCCACGCCGAGCCCGACATCGCGATCGCGCTCGTCGCCGGGCGTGAGCGGACCTATCTGACCCACTTCTATCGCAAGTGCTACAACCCGGGCGCCTTCAGCCATGCGGACGTCGACGAGTACGTCGCCGCTTTCTCGGCGCCGGGCGCGCTGCGCGGCAGCATGGCCCACTACGGTGCGCTCTGGACCGACCTCGAGCACAACCGAGAGAACGCGAAGACGCCGCTCGCGATGCCGGTGCTCGGGCTCGGCGGCGCGATGTCCTTCGGCGAGGGCGTCGTGAAGTCCTTGCGTCGGGTCGCGAAGGACGTGCGCGGGCGCGCGCTGCCGCGGTGTGCGCATTGGATCGCCGAGGAGGAGCCCGAGGCGCTCGCGGCGGAGCTGCTGGGCTTCTTCGGGGAGGAGACAGCGGACGGATCCGGGGAGGAGGGCGGCGCGTGCTGACGAGCGGCCGGGGCGGACGGGTCGATCCGGTGGCGGCGGGCGGGCGCGCGCTCGATCCGCTGGGATTCGCGCGCCGCTGGCGGGACGAAGGATTCGGGGTCGCGGTCGCGACGGTCGTCGAGACCTGGGGCTCGTCGCCCTGTCCGCCGGGCAGCCAGCTGGCCGTCGATGCGCGGGGGCATTTCGAGGGGTCGGTGTCGGGCGGCTGCGTCGAGGGAGCGGTGATCGAGCGGGCGCAGGCGGTCATCGAGAGCGGAGCGCCCGAGACGCTCGAGTTCGGCATCGCCGACGAGACCGCCTGGTCGGTCGGACTCGCCTGCGGCGGGCGCGTCCGGATCTACGTGGAGCGGGTCGAATGAAGCGCGCCACGCTCGAGGCGCTCGTCGCCGCGCGGGCGGCGCGACGGCCGATCGTGCGACTGGTCTGGCTCGCGACGGGCGAGGAGCGGCTCGTCGCGGCGGCGGACGCCGCGCCCGTCGATCCGGCGACGGCGGCGGGGATCGGGCCGCTCGATCCGACCGTACGTCGCGCCGTCGAGGACGCCTTCGCCGACGACGAGGGCGCGCTCGTCGAGACGAACGATGGCCCGGTCTTCGTCCAGCCCTTCAATCCTCCGCCGCGGCTCGCGATCGTCGGCGCGGTCCACATCGCCCAGAGCCTCTGCGCCTTCGCCCGCGATCTCGGCCATGCCGTCCTCGTCGTCGATCCGCGACGCGGCTTCCTGACCGAGGCGCGCTTTCCCGGCGTCGAGCTCTCCCATGCCTGGCCGGACGAGGCGCTCGACGCCTACGGTCTCGATGGGCGCAGCGCCGTCGTGACGCTCTCCCATGACTCGAAGCTCGACGATCCCGCGCTCCATGCCGCGCTGCGCTCGAGCGCCTACTACATCGGCGCGCTCGGTAGCCAGCGCACCCAGGCCAAGCGCCGCGCGCGCCTCGCCGAGGCGGGCTTCGACGAGACGGCGATCGCGCGCGTGCACGGTCCGGTCGGACTCGACATCGGCGCAGCGAGCCCCGCCGAGATCGCGCTGTCGATCGCGGCACAGCTGACGGCCCGCCTGCGCAAGCGCGCATGAGCGCCGATCGCTCGCGCGCGTCCCGACGCACGTCCGCGGCCCGCGTCGTCGGGCTCGTCCTCGCGGCCGGGCGGTCGGCGCGCATGGGCGGGGCGCACAACAAGCTCGTCGAAGCGATCGGAGGGCGTCCGCTCGTCGCCTGGCCGGTCGACGCGCTCGAGGGGGCCGGCGTCGACGCGGTCGTCGTCGTGACGGGCTTCGAGGCGGAGCGCGTGGAGGCTGCGCTCGCGGGGCGCGCCTGCCGCTTCGCCCGCCATGCGGACTGGGCCGAGGGCATGGGCAGCTCGCTCGCCTTCGGCGTGCGGGCGATCGCCGAGGCGGAGGAGGCGGTCGAGGCGGTGCTCGTCTGCGTCGGCGACCTGCCCGGTCTGCGGGCGGCACACGTCGCATCGGTTCTCGCCGCGGCGCGCGATCCGAGCGGTCGGATCGCGCCGGAGCGGATCGCGCTTCCGGTCTTCGCGGGGCGGACGGGACATCCCGTGCTCTTCGGCGCGGGCTGGCTGGCCCGGCTCGCGGCGCTCGAGGGCGACGAAGGAGCGCGGGCTCTCGTGCGGGAGCAGGCGGGACGGGTGGTTCGCGTCGAGCAGCCCGACGGCGCCGCTGCCGGCGACGTCGATACGCCGGCCGCCCTCGAGGCCGCGCGCCGCGGGGCATGGCAGGAAGAAGGGGGAGCAGGGTGAAGCGGACTCGCAGCGGGTTCGGCCAACGGGAGCGACGGTCTTGCCGGATGCGCAGTCGGCGATGGCCGATCGGCCTGGCGATCGCCGGCATCGCCCTCGGCTGCGAGGCGTACCGGGACGAAGGCGGACAAGCGCCGGACGGCGAGGCGTTCGCGGTCGCCGTCGCGGGCGGCCCCTTCTTCGCGGGCTGCAACGAGGCGATCGACGACGCCTGCTTCCCCGACGAGAAGCCGGGCGGGATGCGCGAGGTCGAAGCGTTCGCGATCGATCGGACGGAGGTGACCGTCGCCGCCTATCGCGCCTGCGTCGACGCCGGCGCGTGCAGCCCGCCGGACGCGGGCGAGGACTGCAACGACCTGCGGCCCGAGCGGGATCGCCATCCCGTCAACTGCGTCGACCAGGGGCAGGCCGCGACCTACTGCGCCTGGCGCGGCGGTCGTCTGCCGAGCGAGTGGGAGTGGGAGCGGGCGGCACGCGGCACGCAGGGACGGCTCCATCCCTGGGGCGACGCGCCCGCCGACTGCGATCGCGCCGTGATCGACGCAGGGACGGGGCAGACCTGCGGCGAGGCCGAAGGGACGCTCGAGGTCGGCCGTCGACCGGCGGGCGCATCGCCGGAGGGGGCGCTCGATCTGATCGGGAACGTCTGGGAGTGGACGTCGTCCTCGCCGGAGAACAGCTCGGCGCGGGTCGTCCGCGGAGGCGCCTACTACGTCGGTCCCGCGCAGGCGCGCGCGTCGGCCCGGCTGCTCTTCAAGCCCTGGGGACGCGGACCCTACGTCGGGTTCCGCTGCGCGCGGTCGGCGGAGGAGAAGGCCGTGGGCGCGGGCGGGGAAGCGGGCGCGTCCGCGAACGCGCAGGCGGATCCCGATCCGGGAGCGTGACCCGGCGCGGACGCGGGGCCGGCGGACGCCGGACGCGTCCACCGGCCCGATTCGGTTCGGCGCGTCATGCGCCCCAGGGCTTGATCGCCTTCTTCAGCTGCGCGTAGCCCTCGAGGAAGCCCGGGCGCTTCGGCGAGTAGATCGAGTCGAAGGTCGCGAGCGCCTGATCGAGGAACGCGGCGACCTTCTCGTTGCCCGGATTCGCGTCGAGATAGGCGTCGCGGATCAGCACGAAGTGGATGCGCGGATCGTAGGGCTGCTTCGTCCCGCCCATCGACTCGTCGCCGTCGAGCAGTCGCAGCAGCATCGCGTCCGCGGAGCCGAGGGTCTGCTCGTGGATCGGCGGACCGCTCATGCGGTACATGACGGAGGTCATGTCGCGACCGTTGCCGGTCGTGTAGCCCATGTCGGTCCAGAGCTGGTTCTTGTCCTTCTTGAGGCCGACGTGGTCGAGCACGATCTCCCCGAAGCGCCGCAGCGGATCGGAGACGTCGGCGAGAAGATCCGTCAGGCGGTCGCCGTCGAGATCCGTCGCCAGCACGATGACGTCCCGCTTCTCGATCAGGTCCCAGATGAGCAGGCCGTAGTTGGTGTCGGAGATGTGCTGCTCGATCTGGCCGGTCCAGCTCTCCATGCCCTGCTTGAAGTCCTTGGGCAGCAGGGCGACGATGCGATCGACGGCCTCGCGGTGCTCGACGTAGCCGTCGACGGCGTACTTGCGGCCGACCTTGAACTTCGTCCCCTGCAGCAGCCAGGAGAGGATGCCCGAGTTGATGCCGTCCTCCTGGGCCTGGGTCGGCTTGAAGGCGACGCGGCCGAGCTTGCCGGTCTCGTTGACCATCTGCAGGAAGCGCCGACAGGCGTAGGCCATCTGGATGCCGGGCGTGTTCATCTCCGAATGCACGATGCCCGTCTTCGGGTCGACGCTGAACTTCTTCTTGTCCTGGGAGTAGGGCAGGCAGGGCATGCAGCGGACGACCGTGATCGTGCCGTAGGGGCGGACGTTGCAGTAGACGCCGGCCTGGGTCCGCAGCGGCGCGTTGCCCGACTTGCCCTTGACGACGACGCGACCGCCCTTGCCGTCGTTGACGTAGGCGTCGCCGGCGGTCGACCACTTGATCGAGGTGCAGGGCATGTTGCCGAACCACGAGAGCGGCTCGAGGTCGAGATCGTGTCGGTACTGGGCCCACATCGGCACCATGTAGAAGGGCAGGCCGAGGACGTCGACCGCCATGATGGTCCCGAGCATCGCGTAGGCGTCGGTCAGCGCATGCGCGACCGGCTGGACGCCGCCCGTGAAGCTGCCCCCCTGCCAGATGACGGCGTCCGGGTAGCCGGACGGGCGGACGTCGGACGGGGCATAGAGGCTGCCGAGCAGGCCGAGGAGGTCGCCGCCGGCGGCTTCGGTGCGGGCGATGTTCAAGAGATCGAGCATGATGAGGGGTCTCCAGGCGGATCGGACCGGATGCGGACCGGGGGCTTGCGTGGGGGCGCATGGTACGGACCGGGGGTCGCCGTCGGCAAGCCCCGCGGCGGGGACGGCCGAGCGCCGCCGCGCGTGTCGGTACGCCCCGCCGTGTCCGCGCTCGCCCGTGCGGTCGGAGGCTCGTCCGGGGCCCGATCGCGAGGGCTGCGCGGCTGTGGTAACGGTGGAGCGCTCCCAATTACCGCCCTCGCCCGATCGCCCAGGAGACCCCGCGTGGAGAAGATCCGCTTCGACGACATCGCCGCCCTCCAGAAGCACGTCAGCGACGAGTTCGGTCCCTTCGGCGAGCCCTTCGAGGTCACGCAGGACGTGATCGACCGCTTCGCCGAGGTGACGGGCGACCATCAGTGGATCCACGTCGACGTCGAGCGCGCGAAGAAGGAGAGCCCCTTCAAGACGACGATCGCCCATGGCTTCCTGACGCTCTCGCTGCTGCCGATGATGAACGCCAAGATGAAGGGCGCGTTCCAGATCGTCGGCCATTCGAACGCGGTCAACTACGGCTCGGACAAGCTCCGCTTCCTCTCGCCAGTCCCGTCGGGCGCGAAGATCCATGCGCGCAGCCGCCTCGTCTCCGCCGAAGCGGGGCCGAAGGGAACCCGCGTCGAGAACGAGGTCGCCGTCCATGTCGTCGGCAACGATCGTCCGGCGCTCCTCTACAGCATGATCGTGCTGTACCAGGGCAAGGTCGGCTGAATCCACCGAGCGCACGTGAGCCCCGCGCCCCATCCCGCGTTCTTCGGCTGGCGCGTCTGCGCCGCGGCGGTCCTGACCCAGGCGGTCGCGATCGGCTTCACGCTCGGAAGCGTCGGCGTCTTCGCGGCGCCGCTCGCCCGCGACCTCGGCGCGACGGCGACCCAGTTCAATCTCGGCGTCAGCGTCTTCAGCCTCGTCATGAACCTCTCGATGCCGCTCATCGGTCGCCAGCTCGACCGCGGGCGCATCCGCGGCGTCATGACGGGCGGCGCGATCCTGCTCGCGCTCTCGCTCGGCGCGATGTCGCAGGCGCGTTCGCTCTGGCAGGTCGGCTTCTGCTTCGGCGTCGGCTGTGCCGTCGGGATGGCGATGCTCGGGCCGATGTCCTCCTCGACCGCGATGGCGAACTGGTTCGATCGACTGCGCGGCCGCGCGCTCGGCATCGCGAACATGGGCGCACCGGCGGGCCCGGTCGTGATCGCGCCGGCCGCCGCCTTCGTGATCGGCGAGTACGGCTGGCGGCCGACGGTCCTCGGCTTCGCGGCGCTGACCCTCGCGATCGGCGTCCCGAGCGTGCGGCTCGGCATGCTCGATCGGCCGGGCGACGTCGGACAGTTTCCCGACGGCGAGGCACCGGGCGGCGAGGCGCCGCGCGGCGACGCGCCCGCGAGCCCGGTGCCGCTCGCTGCGCCTGCCCCGGCGTGGCGCGGCGAGCAGCTCGCGCGCAGCCCCGCGTTCTGGTTCCTCGCGCTCGGCGTCGCCGCGATCGCGGCGACCGGCATCGTCATGTCGGCCAATTCGATGCCCTACATGCAGAAGCTCGGCGCCTCCGCCGAGGCGGCCTCGCTCGTCGTCATCGTCCAGTCGATCGGCGCCGTCACGGGGCCCCTCGTCTTCGGCGCGCTCGCCGATCGCATCCATCCCCGGCTCCTCTTCATGGGGCTCGTGGCGACGTTGTGTCTCGCGCTGGCCGGCCTCGTCGTCGAGCCGGGCTACGGCGTCGCCCTCGCGCTCTTCACGGTCGTCGGGGTCGTCGGCGGCTCGATGATGGCGGTCTACGGGGCGCTGATCGGGCGGCTCTTCGGCGTGGCGGCCTTCGGTCAGGTCATGGGCCTCGCGGCGCTCGTCGGGGTCCCGGCGCTCTTCGTCATGCCCATCGCCTTCGGCGCCGCGTTCGACGCGACCGGCGACTACGCGCGCGGCCTCGGTCTGCTGATCGGGATGCTCGCGATCGCCTGTCTGCTCTTCTTCCTGCTGCCCCGAGGCGCCGCGCGCCGGCCGGCCTGACCGGCCGACTCGGCCGATCGGTCCGACGGATCGGCATTGCAGCTCGGCATCGCAGATCGGCATTGCAGATCGGCATTGCAGCTCGGCATTGCAGCTCGGATTCGCAGCTCGGATTCGCAGATGGATCACGAAGCGCGGCGCGCGAGGGATGCGGCGGGCGCCCGTGCCGGCGCGTCCGTGCCGGCACACCGGCGTACTGGCGTACCGACGGAACCGCGGACCGGACCGCGCCGGCGCTCAGGCGAAGTAGCGCTCGCGGAGCGCGTCCGGCGAGAGCGGGCTCACCGCCGCCAGCGCCTCGCGCAGCCGCGCGTCTTCGAGGTCCGCCGGCTCGAGCCGGGTCTGGAGCGCCATCGCGGAGGCGAAGCTCTCCGTCGTCGTGTCGAGCATGCGGACGCGCGTCTTGCCCGTCGTCGGATCGAGGATCGCGTCGAAGGGGATCGGGACGATGCGCTGGTTCTGGCGCGTGATCATGACGTTCGCCTCGCCGGCGAGCAACGTGCCGACGGCTGCGGCGCCGAGGTCGCGGGTGTACTCCTGATCGAAGGCGTTGGGCGCGACGCAGCGCAGCTCGTACCCGACGTCCTTCACGACCATCGTCGTCTTGAGGCCGTGCTGCTTCAGGCCCGCAGCGACACGATCGCGCACGAGTCGGCCGAGCGGCAGCTCGGCGAGCCGCAAATGGCCGTGCTCGTCCCGCGGCAGGTCGGGCAGGGCCGCGAGGTCGGCCGGGTCGAGACGCTCGCCGAGCCCCTCCGCGAGCACGACCACGCCGTAGGGGCGGCCCTCGGCCGTCGACTTCAGGATCGAGGCCTCGACCAGGCGGGCCATGCGGTCGAGCGGGACCCGGGCATTGCCGAGCTCCTCGGCGACGAGCGTCATCGTCGCGTTCGCCGAGTGGCCCGCGCCGAGCGCGAGATGGCCGGCGTTGCGCCCCATCATGACGACGACGTACCAGCGCCCCGCCGTGCGCGCGTCCTCGAGCAGCGTCGAGAGGATGCCCGCGGCGGTCGCGCGCGCGGTCTCGAAGCCGAAGGTCGGGATGCCGGGCGGAAGCGGCAGGTCGTTGTCGATGGTCTTCGGGACGTGGGCGACCTTGAGCCGGTTGCCCGCCGCCGCCGCGACGGTCCGCGCCGAGAAGCAGGTGTCGTCGCCGCCGATCGAGATCAGATGGTCGATGCCGAGGCGACCGAGCGCATCGACGACGCGATCGAGGTTGGCCGGGTCCTTCGTGGGATTGGCTCGCGAGGTCCGGAGGATCGAGCCCCCCTGCTCGTGGATGCGCGACACCGCCTCGGCATCGAGATCGACGACGTGGTCGATGTCGCCCTTCATCAGCCACTCGAATCCCTGCAGGATCCCGATCACGCGCGATCCGCGCTGTCGGGCGGCGAGGGTCGCCGCGCTGATGACGCCGTTGATGCCGGGGGCGGGACCGCCGCCGACCAGGAGGCCGAATGTCGCCATGAGAGAGGGGATTCCTTCCTGCCTTCCGCGGGTCCTTCTGCTCCGTCTTCGCCTGCGATTCGCTCGGGCATCGCCCCGATGCGGCGCTGGACAGCCCGTGCGAAGGCGGAGGCAGAACGTAGCGGCGTCCTCGGGGGTCGGCAGCGGGCACGGCGAACGCCGACTCGCGCGGGCCATGAAGCGAAGCGCGCATGCTCCGGCTCGGGTCGCGCCTAGCGGTCCGCGCTCGACGCGCGAACCCGAACGGCGAGGATGCTTCGAGACGACCGGACGGGGGCACGCGCGGCAATGGCGAGTCGAGGGTCGAACCGCGCCGAATCGCTCCTGCTCGCTGCAATGCGGTCGATGGCCGCCTGCGCCGGACCCCGCCCGCCACTCGAGTCCGTGCCCGCCGGATCGCCGCCGGCGCTCGCGGCGGACGAGGGACTGCTCGTCGTCCACGTCGATACCCACGCGCCGATCGAAAGCATCCACGCGAATCGGAGCGTGATCGTCCGAGAGCTCGCGGCCGGGCGCTACGCCTGGCTCGTGCGACTTCTTGCCGGTCGATACGCCTGGACCCGGATCGCATTCGCCGTCAAGCCCATCTCTCCGGAGAAGCGGCACGGGTGTCCGCGCAATCGGGTCGCGAAGATCGATCCCTTCAAGGACCCGAACGGCGTCGAGGATTCGGAGATCGCATTCGAGGTCAAGCCCGGAGTCATCCACTACCCGGGCGAGCTGGTTCTCTGGGCGCAGTACGACGTGTGCGAAGCGCTTCGCTGGTTCCGGATCCGGCATCGGAACCATTCGGCCACGGCGCTTCGCTCGCTCGCGAAGACCCACGGCGCGATCGTCGATGCCTTCCCCCTCGATCATGCGAGCAGGGGGAGCGACGGCTTTCTCGCACGGCAACTCGAAGTCGGCTGTGGCCTCCGCGGGGACTTCGAACGCCGTCGGCGGTCCACCGATCCGGGGACGATCGGCGGAGCTGCTCTTCCCGTTCGCCGGCACCGGATGGGGACGGGTCCGTCCAACCGGGCGCTGGATCGTCGCCCGCGGTCATCGTGGCGAGAGCGAAGGCGTCCGGGTCCAGCACGTCGGGATCCCGAAGCTCGAGATCGTCGGTCGCTCCCACGCGATCCGTCGGATCGCCTGGGAGGGACCCGACACCCTCCTCAGCGAGACCCTCGCCCGCAACGGATCGCGAAACATGGCGTTCGTGACCGTCCGCCTCGAGGGGAGCGCGGTCGAGTTCGAGACCGAATGGCTTCCGACCGAGGGCGAGCCGCAGGCCGCCTGCTGCCGCAGCGAGAAGGAGTACTCGATCCTCGCCCGCACGGGAAGGAAGGGCGAGCTCGAGGGGGTGTACCGGTACGAAGAGGACGACGTCGAGAAGGAGGTCGTTCCCGTCGGCCTCGCCCGGGACCGCAATCGATTGCTCGTCCCCGCTCGGAAGGGCGGAGACTTCATGGCGCTCGTCGAGCTCGATCCCGAAACGGGCGCGATCGGCGACGAGATCTTCCGCCCCATGAAGCGGACGGGACGGGCCTGCTCATCGACGAGCTGACGAACGAGATGATCGGCGTCCACTGCCTCAGCGCCGGCGAGCACCGCGTCCACTACGTCCACTCCTTCGACGACGATCGCGATCGATTCCTCGCGCGCCTCGACGACCCGTGGGACAGGACGTCGATCTCGATCGTGAGTCGAACGGAGGCCGACGAAAGCTTCGTCTCTCCTCTCTCGAACGCCACGAATCCGGGCGCGTACTTCTTCCGAGACGGGAGCGGGGGGATCGTCTCGATCGCGCGCCGGGGCGCCGACATCGACCGCGCGTCGCTCTCGCCGGTCCGGAGCGTTCGCGTCGCGTCTCCGGACGGCGTCGAGATCGAGGCCTTCATCTCGATGCCCGCGAAGGCCAGCGGACCGGCTCCGCTCGTCGTCATGCCGCACGGCGGCCCGATCGGCGTCCATGACGTTCGCGAGTACGATCCGGTCGTCCAGTACCCCAGCGCGCTGGGGCTTCGCCGTCCTGCAGGTCAACGATTTCGAAAAAAACCCTCGCCCTGTTCGAGGAGACCGTCGGCGGCCTCGAGACCGAGCGGGACAAGCTCATCGAGATCTCGCCGGCCTACCAGACGCGCGCGATGCGGGCCCCGATCCTGATCATCCATGTTCTCGCCGATCGGCGCGTCGACCCCGACCACGCGTACCGTCTGCTCGCGATGCTCGAGCTCCATGGGAAGCCGCACGAGTCGCTCTTCGTCTCGAAGGCCGAACACAGGTTCGATCGCGAGCAATGGATCCTGGTGATCCGACGCGTCAGGCGATTCCCGACGGCATCGCTCCAGCCGGAGATCGACTTCCTGCAGGATCCCCGATCGCCGCGGGAGGGCCGATGCGACGGGCCGACGGTCTCGTGGGAGAAGCAATAGCGGTCGACGCGGCGCGGGCTCCGTCCGTCCGTCCGCGTGATGCCATTCATGCTGAGCAGAGGATTCTTGCGGTGACGACGCGAGATCCGGTCCGCGGGCTGACCCGAGTGCGCGCATGGCACGGTTCACGGGATGCGCGGTCGCTGCGACGCGATCGGGTGGCCGGATCGCCCGAGCGGAGGGTCGGCCGAGCCCGGATCCAGGGCCGGGTCGATGGCACGGACGTGGCGGGACCCATTCGGGAATCGCGCGTTATGCTGGGCGAATGCGGCGACTCGACGTGCGAGGGATCCCGGATCGTGGCTCGCCGGAAGCGAGGCGGAGGCGGCGCGCGCGCCCGGGACGCGCCCCGCTTCGCTGCCCTCGGATCCTCGCCGCGATCTGGGTCCTGGCGCTAGGCGGCTGCGCCAGCGGCCCGCCGCCGCCCGTGCTGCCTGGCCCCTTCGCGCCCCTCGGCCCGAGCGAGGGCTTCCTCGTCGTCCACGTCGAGACGGACGTCGCGATCGAGCGGCTCCACGCCGATTCCCGCCTCATCGGACAGGCGCTCCCGCCGGGCGAGCATCTCTGGCTCGTGCGGATGAAGGCGGGGCGGCATCGCTGGAGCCGGATCCGGCTCGTGTCCCAGGCCGGGGGCGAGAGCGGGAGGCGGCCCGAATCGAAGGGGGTCCTGAACGAGCAGGAGTTCACCTTCGACGTCGAGGCCGGGGCGATCAACTATCCGGGGGCGATCGTCGTCGCGAAGTTCGACCCGGGTCGAGTCCTGATCGGGATTCCCTGGTGGTCGATCCTGACCCACGCGGAGATCCGCAATCGGAACCATTCCGCGATGGCGCTCCGCTCGCTCGCGAAGACCCATCCGGCGCTGCTCGCGGCCCACCCGATCCGATACGCGGGGCGAAGCGGGGATCGCTTCCTGCAGTTCTACACGCGGGAGCGTGGGAAGCTCGCCCGGCCCGACGCATTCGAGGGCGAGCGGGAGATGGGGCGATGAGCGGATGGGATCGGATCCGCACGCTCGTTTCGATGGTCGCGCTGGCATGCGGGGTCGTGTCGTGGACCGATCCGGCGCTCGGCGGCGAGTCGGCGGAGCGCTTCTTCTCGGGTCGCGGCTTGACGGACGTCGTCGTCAGCCCGGACGGGGCGTGGCTCGCGGCCAGGGCCCAGCGCGGCGACGAATCGATCGTGATGGTGCAACGGATCGGGGTCGAGCAGCTGGTCGGTGTCACCCGGGCGCGATGGGTGGGTCGCGTCGCCTGGAAGGCCCCGGCGACGCTGGTCGTGGAAGAATCCTCCACGGCCGGGGTCTACCGCGTCCTCGTCGCGCGGCTCGCGCTGCGGGCGGGGCGCATCGACGTCGACCGCGACGTGATCCAGGCCCAGGGAATGCTCGTCGATCCGCTCCCGCTCGTGCCGGAGGAGCTCCTCTGGCTCTTCGTGGGGCACCGCGGCTGGACCTCGCTCCATCGCGTCTCGATCGCGCAGCTGCTCGCGTTCCACGACCGTGACCATCTCGAGGGCTGGACGGTCGATCTCGGCGAGAAGCTCGCGAGTGTGAAGGGCGTCCCCTTCCGCTGGATCGTGCAGCGCGACGGCAAGCCGCGCGCCGCGCTGCGGTACCGCGAGGAGGGGACGGATCTGATGTTGCCGCTCGCCGGAATCGGTCCGCTCGCGCCGATCCGGAACGTGGACGACAAGACCCGCGCCGACTACGTGCGTCCCGTCGGCTTGACGCCGGACGAGCGTAGCGTCCTCGTCGCGGCCTATGGCGATGGCGACACGCTCGGTCTCTACGAGTGGGACGCGTTCCACCAGCGGCCCGGTCGCGCCGTCTTCGTCCGTTCCGACTACGACGTCGCCTACGCCATCTCCGACCCGCTCACCGGCGAGCTCGTCGCCGCCGCATACGAGACGGCCGAGGGGCGCCGCTACCACTACTTCGACGCCTATCGAGACCGGTTCCTGTCCCGGCTGCCGGCCGACTGGCGTCGGGACTCGATCCGGATCCGGAGCGGCTCCGCCGATCGCCAGGTCTTCGCCTTCTTCGAGTCGAGCGCGACGAATCCGGGGGATTTCTGGGTTCGCGACCGGTCCGGCGCCATCGCCCGGGTCGGCCGGTTCGCGGAGGACCTCGACCGATCGCGGCTCTCGCCGGTCGAGAGCTTGCGGGTGCCGTCGAATGCCGGCGTCGAGATCGAGGCGTTCCTGGCGCTCCCGCGCCATGCGACGGTTCCCGTCCCGCTCGTCGTGATTCCACACGGCGGACCGCACGGCATTCGTGACGACAACGACTACGATCCGCTCGTCCAGTATCTCGCGAGCTGGGGCTACGCGGTCCTGCAGGTCAACTATCGCGGTTCAGCCGGCTATGGGCGTCACTTCCTTTCGCTGGTGAAGAAGGCGCGGGGCACGGGGATCGAGGACGACATCGACGCCGCGGTCGAGCAGGCGATGGAGCGATCCGCCATCGACGCGCGGCGCATCTGCATCCTCGGCGGCAGCTACGGCGGCTTCTCGGCCTTCGCGAGCATCGTGCGCCACCGGGACCGCTACCGCTGTGCCGTTTCGATCAATGGCGGATCGGACATCCCGCTGAGCGCGGAATCGAGCGACTACGCCGACGATGAGCGATCCCTCGGCTTGTGGCAGGAATACGTCGGAGACGTCGAAGAGGAACGCGAGGCGCTGCTCGAACGATCGCCTGCCTATCACGTCGACCGCATCGAGACGCCGGTCCTCGTCGTCTACGGCCGGAAGGACCGGCGCGTCGATCCCGATCATTCGCATCGGATGATCGCGATGCTCGAGCTCTACGGGAAGCCCCACGAGGTGCTCGAGATCGAAGATGCGGAGCACGGCTTCGAGCGCGACGGCTGGATTCTGGTCGCGCGCACGGTCCGGCGCTTCCTCGCGAAGCACCTCGAGCCGGACTCCCCCTTCGTTCCCGATCCCTAGCCCCGCCTCAGCGCGCGCAGTATTCGGCCATCCCGAACCAGGGGTAGAAGGCGATGCAGATGCCTTCGCGCAGGTTGCGTTCGTCCTCGAAGAGATCCTCGCGGCGGACGTACTTCCGGGCGGCGCGTTCGACCCGGAAGATGGGCTCGAATCCGCCATAGCCGGAGAAGAGGCGCTTCCCCTCCTTCGAATGAACGGCGACGTAGAGGGATGCCGCGGGGACCTCCCCCTCCATCGACAGGAGGTACCGGACGGTCTCCCGTCTCCGCACGCCGTCCCAGACGAGCATCCGCTTGCCCTGGTAGTGCGCATCGCGCATCACGAGGTTCGCCTCGAGGACGACGTCGGCATCGAGCTCGAGCGCGTCGACGAGCGCCGGGACGATGTCTTCGAAATCGACGTAGGCGGAGACGGTGCCCGAGGCGCCCGAAAGGCGCTGAGCGCGGATCGCGGCATGGGCGGCCTTCTGCGCTTCGGCGAACCGCCGCGGATCGATGCGCTCGACCACGAGGCCCTTCGATTCGAGATGGGCTTCGACGAGGGCCTCGATGCGATCGTGGGCGACGTCGAGATCGGAGACCGGCTTCTCGTTCGTGGCATCCAGCGGCAACAGCAACGCCTTCTTGATCCCCGCATGATGCTCGTTGCCCGGGGAGAGGTTGAACTCGTGCTTGTGGCGCAGGCTCGGACCGGAGGCGCAGGCGGAGGAGAGGGCGACGGACAGGGCGGCGAGCAGGACGAGCGAAGGGAGATGGACGATCGAAGCATTCCGCATCGCATTCGTTGTGCGCATGAACCCTCCTGGATGGGTGGCTCTCGTGCGTGGCCCCGCGCCTCGGTTGTCTCGCCCGCCGAGGTCCGCGAAGCTGTCTCGGATCCTAACAGAGACGGGTTCGTCTCGACGCGACGAATCGGAGGGCGCCGAGTGACTCGGAGACGCGATGCGCGAGCGGAGATCGGAGCTCGACACGACCAGGCGTGCGTGTTTGTCCGGAGAAGGGGCACGGATCCTACGCCGCGCAGGGGCGGAGGCTTCGGGCTCGGAGTCCGCCGTCGTGTCGCGACCGACGGCGCGATGCGTCGCGTCGGGAGCGTCGGGGTCGTCTTCGTCGCGGCGCTGCTCGCGGCCTGTGCGCCGAAGCCCGCCCCCGAGCCGCGGCCGACGCTGCCGGAGGCCGATCTCGTCTTCTTCGGCCGCCACATCCTGACGATGGACGACGCGACCGAAGGGGCCGAGGCCCTCGCGGTTCGCGGCGACACGATCGTCGCCGTCGGCGCGCGCGAGGCGATCGCGCGGCGCGTCGGGCGTTCGACCCGGGTCGTCGAGCTCGGCGCGCGCGCGCTGCTCCCCGGCTTTCTCGATGCCCATGGCCACATCGGCCTCGTGATGCTCCTGGTCGACCATCTGAATGCCTCGTCGCCCCCGGTCGGTCCGATGGAGTCGATCGACGACATCGTCGCCGCGCTGCAGGCGCGCATCGCGGCGCGTCCCCCGGCCCCCGGCGAGTTCGTGATCGGCTGGGGCTACGACGACTCGCTGCTCGCCGAGGAGCGCCATCCGACGCGCGACGATCTCGATCGCGCGTCGCTGACCGTGCCGATCGTCCTGCTCCACGTCTCGGGCCATCTCGCGGCCGCCAACTCCGCGGCGCTCGCGGCGATCGGCTACGGACCCGACACGCCGGATCCGGCCGGGGGCGTGATCCGGCGGCGACCCGGGAGCCGCGAGCCGAACGGCGTGCTCGAGGAGGCGGCGACGCATCCGGCGCTCGCCGCCCAGGCGGAGGTCTTCACCTCGCCGGAGAAGTTCGGCGCGGCCCTCGACAAGGCGATCGCGCTGCATGCCCGCTTCGGCCTCACGACGATCCAGGACGGCGCTTCGTCGCCCGGGATGGTCGGCGCGCTGCGGGCCGTCGCCGCCCAGGCTCCGCTTCCGATCGACGTCGCGGCCTACCTCGTCGAGGGCTCGCCGGAGACGACGAATCCGATCGCGACGATGGGCCATACCCGGACCTATCAGCGGGGCGTTCGCGTCGCCGGGGTCAAGTTCGTCCTCGACGGCTCGCCCCAGGGCCGAACGGCCTGGCTGACCCGGCCCTATCTCGAGGGGCCGCCCGACGCGCCGGCCGACTACCGCGCCTATCCGACGATCGATCCGGCCTTCTATCGCGCGCGCGCCTCCGAGCTGCTGGCCGCGGGGATCCCGTTCATGGCCCACGCGAACGGCGACGCCGCGCTCGACCTGATGATCACCGGCGTCTCGGAGGGCCTCGCCGCGATCGAGCGGGCCGGTCGCCCGCGGCCCGACCATCGCTCGGTCGCGATCCATGCCCAGCTGGTCCGCCCCGATCAGCTCGACGCGATGAAGCGACTCGGAATCATCCCGTCCTTCTTCGCCGCGCACCCCTTCTTCTGGGGCGACTGGCATCGCAAGAGCTTCGGCGACGAGCGCGCGCTGCGGATCAGCCCGCTGCGCTCGGCGCTCGATCGGGGGATGCGCTTCACGATCCACAACGACGCGCCCGTCGTGCCCCCGGACGTCTTGCGGCTCGTCGAGATCGCCGTGCGGCGGGAGACGCGCTCGGGCTTCGTTCTGGGGGCGGAGGAGCGGATTCCCGTGGAGGCGGCGCTGCGGGCCGTGACCCGGGACGTCGCCTATCAGTACTTCGAGGAGGATCGCAAGGGGACGCTGACGCCCGGGAAGCGGGCGGACCTCGTCGTGCTCGCCGCCGATCCGCGCGACGTTCCGACGGACGAGATCGGCGAGATCGCGGTGCTCGAGACGATCTCGCGCGGGAAGACCGTTCATCGGGCCGACGCCGAGTCGGTGGCCGGTCCCGGACGCTGAACCCCGCCGCCGGCCGCACGGCTGGACCTGCCCGCCGGACCGCGCGGCCGCCCTCCGCGTGGCGGCGGGGCAGGGGGCGAGGTGCTACCGATCGGGGCTCGTTTCGAATGCGATCGCGGCGCCGCGGCCGATGCCCCGGACGCCGCGCGCGAGGAAGCCTCCATGTCCGCTCGACCGATCCGCCTCGGCGTCTTCCTGGCGCCCTTCCATCCCGCCGACGAGAGTCCGACGGAGCAGATCCATCGCGACCTCGAGCTCGTCCAGCATCTCGACGCGCTCGGCTACGACGAGGCCTGGATCGGGGAGCACCATTCGGGCGGCTACGAGATCGTCGCCTCGCCCGAGCTCTTCATCGCCCACGCCGCTGCGCTGACGAAGCGCATTCGCCTCGGGACCGGGGTCGTCTCGTTGCCCTACCACAACCCGTTGATGGTCGCGGACCGCATCATGCAGCTCGACCATCAGACGCGCGGCCGCGTCATGCTCGGCTGCGGTCCGGGCCAGCTCGTGACCGACGCGTTCATGCTCGGCATCGATCCGAAGTCCCAGCGCGACCGCATGCTCGAGGCGCTCTCGGTCATCGTGCCGCTCTTGCGCGGCGAGGTCGTCACGAAGAAGACCGACTGGTTCGACCTGCGCGAGGCGCAGATCCAGCTGCCGCCGGTCCAGTGGCCCGGGCCCGAGATCGCGGTCGCCTCGGCGGTCTCGCCCTCGGGCGCGCGCGCCGCGGGTCAGTACGGGCTCGGGCTCCTCTCGCTCGCCGCGAGCGGACCCGAGGGCTACGAACAGCTGCCCAAGCACTGGCAAGTCTGCGAGGAGAAGGCGAAGGAGTACGGCCAGTCGGTCGCCCGCGCGAACTGGCGCTGCGTCGTCCCGATGCACATCGCCGAGACCCGCGAGCAGGCCGTCGCCGACATGGCCCACGGCACGCTGCGCCTCGCTGGCTACATGGAAGCGCTCGGCGGGAGCAAGCCGCCCTTCGCGACCTCGACCGAGCGCATGCTCGAGGAGTGGACCGCGCGCGGGCTCCCGATCTTCGGTCGCCTGACGCTCGGCACCCCCGACGACGCCGTCCCCGTCCTCGAGAGCCTGCTCGAGAAGTCGGGCGGCTTCGGCACGGTCCTGCTCCTCGGCCACAACTGCGCGAACCCCGAGGCGACGCGTCGGAGCTACGAGCTGATCGCCCGCTCCGTCATGCCGGCGCTCAACCGAGCCAACGCCGCGCGCGAGCGCAGCATGGCCTGGGCGACGCGGAACGCGGCGACCTTCATGCCCGCCTTCGGCGCCGGCATTCAGAAGGCGATCGAGGAGCACGAAAAGGAACGCGCCGAGCGCGGCGGCCAGGGCACGCAGTGGGTCGCGGGCGCCTAGCGTCTCCGCCTCGCGCGCTCTGGCGGGAACGCGTCGCTCGGCGCGCGTCGCCGGGCAAGCCTCGCCGAGTCCGGGTCCGAGGACGCGGACTCGGACTCGGACTCGGACACGGATCGAAAGGAGAACCGACATGGTCGACGTCGAAGAGCTCGCGCGGCAGGTCCAGCGCCTGCAGGACCTCGAGGACATCAAGGCGCTGAAGCATCGCTACTTCCGCGCCATGACCTACGGCGACCACGAGACGCTGAAGGAGACGCTGACGGCCGACGTCGTGACGTCCTACTCGGACGGCAAGTACGTCTTCGAGGACCGGGAGAAGCTGCTGCGCTTCCTGATCGACTCCCACGATCCGAACGCGAAGATCATCGCCTGGTGGATGGCGGGCATGCCCGAGATCAGCTTCCAGAGCGAGACCGAGGCGACCGGCATCTGGGCGATGTACCACTATTTCTTCAATCAGGGGAAGGGCTTCGTCGACGAGATGTTCGTCTACTACGACGACGAATACCGCAAGGAAGACGGCGTCTGGCGCTTCTGCAAGACGGGCTACCGGCGGGTCATCAACCAGATCCTCGATCGCAGCCAGATGCCGTACACGATGACCTGGCCGGAGTGGGCGGTGGCGCAGAAGAAGTAGGCGGGGCGGCCCGCCATGCGGCGGCCCGGGATCCAGTCTGGAATCCGACCGGTCGATGAGGGCCGGCATGCATGCGACGAACGCCTCTGTCTCCGCCTCCGCGCCGGCCCCCCCGCCCCCCGAGCCCGCGCGTGCGCCCGATGCCATCCCCCTCCGCCTCGGCGAAGGCCGCATCAGCGGCCTGGTCGCCGTCTTCCTCGGCGTCCTCTCCGTCGCCGCGGTGCTCTGCTTCCACTTTCCCGAGTGGCTGACGACGCCCGAGCTGCGGCAGGCCTATCCCGTCGACCTCCTGCGCCGGCTGCTGCTCGGCGGCATGATCGGCGCCGCGGCCTTCGGCCTGCTGTCGGTCTTCCTGAGCCGCTCGAAGCGGCTCGGGCTCCTGGGCGTCGCGCTCGCGCTCGGGGCGCAGGCGCTCGGCGGGGCGAGCGTCGAGGTCGACGCGTTCGCGGAGCCCGTCGTCAGCTTCGGGCTCGATTGGCTGATCCTGGCCCTGCTCGCCAACTCGCTCCTCTTCGTCGCGATCGAGCGCGTCTGGCCGCTGCGGCCGGCGCAGCCGACGCTCCGGCGCGAGTGGGACCTCGATCTCGCCTACTACGCCGTCAACCATCTGCTGGTCGGCGTCGTCCTGCTCGTCACGACCTGGTTCTCCGAGCGCCTCTTCGGCTGGGCCGTTCACGACGGGCTGCAGGCGTGGGTCCGCGCCCAGCCCGGCTGGCTCCAGTTCGCCGAGATCCTCTTCGTCGCCGACCTGACCCAGTACGCGGGCCATCGTCTGATGCACGAGCAGCCGAGCCTCTGGCGCTTCCACGCCGTCCACCACTGCCCCGCCGAGATGGACTGGCTCGCCGGCTCGCGCATGCACTTCGCGGAGGTCCTCGCGATCCGCTGCCTCGTCGTGACGCCGGTCTACCTGCTGGGCTTCGCCGAGTCGGCCGTCGCGGCCTGGGTCGTCCTGGTGGGCCTGCTGGCAGTGTTCGTCCATGCCAACACCCGGCTCCGCTTCGGCTGGCTCGAGCAGGTACTCGTGACGCCCCATTTCCACCACTGGCATCATGCGGCGGACGCCGAGGCGATCGATCGAAACTATGCCGCGACCCTGCCGATCCTCGACACGCTCTTCGGGACGCGTGTCGAGGCTCCCGATCGCTGGCCGCAGCGCTATGGCGTGGTCGGCAAGCCGCTCCCGGCGGGCTTCTTCGGCCAGCTGCTCTACCCGTTCATGGGGCCGGGACGCCCGCGATCGGATTGATTCGGGCATCCGCATGCCCGTCGATCGATCCGGGGCGTGCCCAGACAGACGCGGGGCGCGCGCCGGCGCGCGGGTGCGACACGTTGCGTTGTGCTGGGCTGCGCGGCGTTCAGACGAGCTCGAGCACGCCGTCTTCGATCGGTGCCCTTCGCAGCAGCTTGCGGTCGCGCGCGTAGTCCTGGGTATTCAGCCAGGGCTCGCGATCGCCCTGGAGCGGGAAGCGCTGCATCGCGCGCTGCATGTAGTTGGGCGTGAAGTCGTCGATCCAGGGGCGCGCCGGCATGGCCCGATCTTCCGGGCGCAGGCGCGGCGTCGCGCTGCGGGCGCCGCGCCGGTCCATCGCCTCGAGCAGGCGGCAGACCCACTCTGCCGTCAGGTCCGCGCGCAGGGTCCAGGAGGCATTGATGTAGCCGAAGGTCTGGACGAGGTTCGGCACGTCCGAGACCATCATGCCCTTGTAGGTCCAGCGCTTCGCGAAGTCGACGCCGCGTCCGTCGACCGCGAAGTCGACGCCCCCGAGCCATTCGAGCTCGAGCCCCGTCGCCGAGACGATGACGTCCGCGTCGATGCGTTCGCCCGACGCGAGCAGGATGCCGCGCTCGTCGAAGCGCGCGATCCGGTCGGTCACGACCGACGCGCGGCCTTCGCGGATCGCATCGAAGAGATCGGCGTCCGGGATCAGGCAGAGACGCTGGTCCCAGGGGTCGTAGCGGGGCGTGAAATGCCGCTCGACGTCGTAGTCGGGACCGAGCTGGCGGCGGACCTCGCCGAGGAGGTACGCGCGAACCCGCTCGGGACGGGTCCGCGTCTGGCGGTAGAGCCAGCGCTGGAGCGCCACGTTCTTCCAGCGCGTGAGACGATAGGCGAGGGCATCGGGAAGACAGCGGCGCAGCAGCAGAGCGAGCCGATCGATCTCGGGCCGCGAGACGACCCAGGTCGGCGAGCGTTGGATCATCGTGACGTGCGCGGCGCTGCGCGCCATCGCCGGGACGAGCGTCATGGCGGTCGCGCCGCTCCCGATCACGGCGACGCGCCGACCGGCGAAGTCGAGATCCGCCGGCCAGTGTTGGGGATGGACGAGGCGTCCGCGAAACCGGTCCATGCCCTCGAACGCGGGCGCGTGGCCGTGGTCGTAGCGGTAGTAGCCGCTGCACATCAGCAGGAAGCGCGCGCGGAGCGTCGTCGGCTCGATCGCGTCGGGGGCGTTCCCGCCGCCCTCGGCTCGCGCTCGCGCGACGTGCCGCTCGACCTCGAGTGTCCAGCAGCCGGCTTCGTTCGACCAGGCGGCACGGCGCAGGCGATGGCCGAAGCGGATGTGCCGCTCGACGTCGTGCTCGCCGGCGGCCTCGCGGACGTAGGCGAGGATCGACGGACCGTCGGCGATCGCCTTGCGGCCGAGCCAGGGCTTGAAGGCATAGCCGAGCGTATGCATGTCGCTGTCGGAGCGGATGCCGGGGTAGCGGAAGAGGTCCCAGGTTCCGCCGATCCGGTCACGGGCCTCGAGCAACGCGATGCGCTTGCCCGGGCAGCGCCGGAGCAGATGGCAGGCCGCGCCGATTCCGGAAAGCCCGGCACCGACGATCACGACGTCGAGGGGCTCGCTGCGATCCTCCATCCTGCGGCGGCGCTCCCTGGCTTCCATGGGTCGGTGCCTTCCGGTCCGATCGGATGCAGATCCCGACGCCCGGTCCTTGGCACCGGCTCCGCGACCGGGTCCGACGCGACCCGCGCAGGCGACCGGCAGGGCGGGCGCAGCGGATTTGGCGGCGGGTCTCGGATCCGCGCGATTCCCGCTGCGAACCTCGCCGGGCGGGGTGTATATAGTGGCTGTGTTCCGGACGTCCCGCTGCCTCGTCGTGCTGACCCTGGTTCTCGCCTGGACCTTCGCCGTCCGGGCCGATCCGTTCTTCCGGCATGAAGGCGCCCGAACGCCGGCGACGGAGGGCTGGAGCCCGCTCGGCAGCGGTCTGCAGATGACGCTCGGACCGGTCGACGACGGGGGGACCGCCGCCTGGAACGTGCGCGATCCGTCGACGGCGAGCGGGTCGACGCTGCTCTACCGACAGATCCCGGACGCGCAGCAGCTCGCGTCGGCGGCCGCGCAGGGCTGGGTCCTCTCGACGCGGCTGCGCGTCGTCAACGCGAGCGCGACGCCCGATGCGATCGACTTCTCGGTCAACGTCGAATACGCGAACGGCACGAGCCGCTACGATCTCAAGTTCGGCGCCGGCGCGAACGGCGCGAATCCCGCCGTCCAGGTCGGCAATGGCGCGATCCATACCGTCTCGGACCCGGCTGGCGGCTACCACCGCTACGACCTCGTCTTCGATCCCGCCGCGGGCACGGCCGCCCTCTTCGTCGACGGCGCGCCGACCGCGATCACGAGCTATGCCGGCGAGGCGGCGGGCGCCGCGGGCACGCGCGTCATCTGGGGTGGCGGGCAATCCGCCGCCACCGGCGAGGCGAGCTACGCGCTCGTCGAGTGGGGTACGCCGCGGGACATCGACGAGGATGGCATCCCCGACGTGCGCGACGACTGCCCGGGCGTCCAGAACAACCCCAACGTCGATACGGGTGGCGTCGGCAACGGCTCGGGTCCCGACGGCATCGGCGACGTCTGCCAGTGTGGCGATCTCGGCGGCAACGGCCGCGTCGATACGGGCGACGCGCTCTCCATCCGCCAGCAGCTGGTCGATCCCGACGGCGCGCCGCTCTCGCCCGAGGCGGCTTCGCTCTGCAACGTGATCGGCGGGGACGCGGAGTGCGACCTCGCCGACGCGATCGTGATCGCGCGTCGGTCGACCCTCGCCTCGCCGCCGATCGAGCCCATCTGCGCTGCAGCGCTGGGCGCGGGGCTCGTCTGCGGCGACGGCACCTGTCTCGCCGGTCGGGAGACCTGCCGCTTCGCGGGAGCGGGCGCCTGTCAGTCCGACTGCGGCTACTGCCCGAACGGGACGGCCTGCTCGGTCGCGGCGGATTGCCAGACCGGCTACTGCCACGACGGCGTCTGCCAATCCGATCCGAACGCGCTGCCCGGGACCTGCGGCGACGGCGTCTGCGATCCGACGGAGGGCTGCGGGTCCGCGCCGCCGGGCTGCCAGCCCGACTGCGGAGCCTGTCCCGTCGACCAGGACTGGGGCGACCTGACGGAGCTCGAGCGCTGCACGCAGGACTCGGACTGCCCGCCGCCGGAGAACGTGGAGCTCCTGGCGAAGTGCGAGATCTACAAGACCTGTGGCGGCTTCGAAGACGGCAAGTCCTGCAAGGACAAGTACGACTGCTATGGCATTCCCTGCCTCGAGGTCGACGGAACCGGCTACTGCTCGGGCGTCCAGGACCGCTGCTTGACCGACGCCGGCTGTCGCAGCCCGGCGCGTTGTCAGGGCGGGTTCTGCCTGGCGGGTCGTCAGCCGGTCGGCATGGGATGCCTCACCAACGACCATTGCGAGTCGGACGCCTGCAACTTCGGCTACTGCGTCGAGGGCGTCAACCCGAACGGCTCGCCCTGCACGACCGACTCCGCCTGCGCCAGCGGCGACTGCCGCTTCGGCCTCTGCGTCGAGGTCAGCTGCGGCAACGGCGAGTGCACGGCGCCGGCCGAGTCCTGCTATTCGACCGGCCCGCTCTCGTGCCAGGCGGACTGCGGCGCCTGTCCGAACGGGGCGCCCTGCGCGCTCAACGCCGACTGCGCGAGCGGGATCTGCAACTTCGGCTTCTGCATCGGCGCCTGTCAGGGCATCGGGGTGCCTTGCACGACCGTCGAGGCCTGCTGCAGCGGGACCTGCGACGTCGGGATCTGTACCGGCTACTGCGGCGACGGCTCGTGCTCGATCCCGCTCGAGACCTGCGGCTCGGGCAACTTCAACGGACTCGTCTGTCAGCTCGATTGCGGAAAGTGCCCGAATGGCGCGCCCTGCGACGCGAACGCGGACTGCGCGAGCGGCATCTGCAACTTCGGGTTCTGCATCGCCGACGAGCAGCCGGCGGGCGTGCCCTGCACGACGGACGCGGCCTGCATCAGCGGCAACTGCGCCGGGTTCTGCATCCAGTCCTGCGGCGACGGATCCTGCGACGGGACGGAGACCTGCGGTTCGGCCAATCCGCTCTCGTGCTCGAGCGACTGCGGTCTCTGCTCGCTGGGGACGCCCTGTCTCGGCTCGAGCGATTGCGCGAGCGGGCGCTGCTATGCAGGCTTCTGCGTGCCGAGCGGATGCAGCGGGCCCTTCGAGGGCTGCGACGCCAACAACGACTGCTGCGGTCGTCCGTGGAGCACGGCGCTGACCTGCAGCAACTGCGTCTTCAGCGACTGCTGCGTGCCTTGACGCGCCGGGATCCGCACAGCGGCGCCCCCGGCCCCGCCTCGGCTACGCTGCGCTCGCCGTCGGGAGGGTCGCCATGGCCGCGGTCACGCAGACGATCGAGCTGACGCCGTTGATGCGGATGGCCCAGGCCCGCAGCTACGAGGAGTGGCGGGCGGCCGCCGAGGCCGAGGACGAGCGGACGGGGGCCGCCGCCTGGAAGGCGCGCGAGGAGAGCCGCCGCTACGACTACCAGGCGATCCGCCGCCGACTCGAGGAGCTGCGCGGGGTCCGCGCCTCGGACGATCCGCAGCGCCTGCTCTTCTACCTGAACGAGGGGATCCACGGCAATACGGGCAACATGGGATCGGCCGCCCTCTACCGCCGCGCCCGCGTCGGGACCAAGGACCTCGTCACGGCCTACTCCCGCGAGCTGGCCGGCGCGATCGACCAGCTCGGCGCCGTCGGCGAGGACGCGATCCCGCTCGAGGAGAAGCTCGCGTTCTTCCGCCGCGCGAGCCACTGCTTCGGTCGGACCGCCCTGATGTTCTCGGGCGGAGGCATCATGGGCTTCTTCCACGTCGGCGTCGCCCGCGCGCTGCTCGATCAGGGGTTGCTGCCGAACGTCCTCTCGGGCTCGAGCGCCGGGGCGATCGTCGCGGCCATCGTCGGATCCCACGACGAGGTCTCGCTCCGCGGCCTGCTCCAGGGGCGTGCGCTGCACGAGGCGTTCGAGGGGCTCTTCGAGGCGAGCATCGAGCCGACCCGGATCGGGCGGCGGGTCGGCGTCGAGGAGCTGCGCGAGTTCGTCGAGACGCGCATCCCCGACGTGACCTTCGGCGAGGCCTTCGAGCGGACCGGTCGACGCATCAACATCTCGATCTCGCCCCGCGAGCTCCATCAGCAGCCGCGGCTGCTCAACGCGATCACCTCGCCGACGGTCTTCCTGCGCGAGGCGGTGATGGCCTCCTGCGCGATCCCCGGCGTCTTCCCGCCGGTCACGCTCGCCGCCCGCAACCGCGCCGGCGACCGCCAGCCCTACGTCGCCTCGCGCCAGTGGGTCGACGGCTCGGTCGCGAACGACCTGCCCGCGCGACAGCTCTCGCGGCTCTACGGCGTCAACCACTTCATCACGAGCCAGGTCAACCCGATCGTCCTCTGGTCCCTGCGCGATACCGACGCCGAGGACACGCTCTTCGCGAAGTTCTGGGAGATCTCCTCCCAGGCCTTGCGTCAGTCGCTGCGCGCGACCTATCCGCTCAGCATGAAGCTGGTCGAGCGGGCCCATCCGCTGAACCTCGCCGTTCGCATGGCCTACTCCGTCGCGACCCAGGACTACACGGCCGACATCAACATCCTGCCGCGCAGGCGCCTCTGGAACCCGACGAAGCTCCTCTCGCTCCTCTCCGCCCACGAGACCGAGTTCATGGTCGCCGAGGGCGAGGCCGCGACCTGGCCCCGGATCGAGCGCATCCGCAACTGCACGCGAGTCAGCCGCGCGCTCGACGCGGTGCTCGCGCGCCTCGAGGGCGAGAAGATCCTCGCGCGCGCCTGAGCCGCGCCCGGTCCGTCCCCCCGGCCGCTCCGACCTGCATCCGACGCGCAGCGATACCCATCCGACCCGACCCGGAGGACCTTCCGCCGATGCCGATGCCGATCCCGATGCCGATCCCGCGCCCGACCCCGCCCGAGACGCCGCCCCCCGACGCCTTCCGCGTCCATCGCGCGAAGGTCGACGGCGACCTCGAGCTTGCCTACCTCCGCGAGGGCATCGGCGGCCATCCCCTCCTGCTGATCCACGGGTACCCCGAGACCAAGCGCATCTGGTGGCGCAACGTCCGGCCCCTCGTCGAGGCGGGCTTCGAGGTCATCGTTCCCGACCTGCGCGGCTACGGCGACTCGGACCTCTCGCCGGGAGACGCCTACGATCTCGTCCTCTATGCCCGCGACTGCCGGACGCTGGTCCACGACGTGCTCGGTCATCCGCGCTGCGGCGCGATCGCCGGCGACGTCGGCGGCGTCGTCCTCTGCGACCTCGCCAACCGCTTCCCCGGCTTCATCGAGCGCATGATCTTCTTCAACACCGTCCCGCCCACCGACTTCGCCCACCCCGACTGGTACGCCGAGCGGGGCCTCTCGCTCATGCCCCTGCCCGACGGCCCGACCGGCGACTACCGCGTCCGCCAGGGTCGCGACGCGAAGGCGCTCGTCGCCGAGCTCGACACGCCCGAGCGCTGCCGACGGTATGTCCACGACTTCTACCAGCATCGGCTCTGGGCCTCGCCCGGCTCCTTCTCCGAGGAGGACATCGCCTTCATGGTCGAGCCCTTCGCCGACATTCGGAAGCTCGCGGCCTCCTGGGCGCCCTATCAGCTCCAGTACGGCCGTCCGATGTCGGAGATGCCGATGCTCGGACCCGTCGAGGTCCCGACCCTCGTGCTCTACGGGCCCGAGGACCACGTCGTGCCCGAAGACTTCGTGAAGCGCTGCGAGGCGGGCTTCCGCCGCTGCGTCGGGCCCGTCGTCGTCCCGGAGGCGGGCCACTTCCTGCAGTGGGAGCGGGCGGACGTCCTGAACGGCCTCGCGACCTACTTCTTCGAAGGGCTTCGGGCCCGGACGGCGCGCTGAGGGCCCGATGACGTCGTGCGGCTAGGGGAGCGCGCCGAGCAGCGATCCGCGCCGCAGGCCCTCGTTCTCGAAGACGAGCTGGGCCGCCAGGTTGACGCGCTCGTGGAATGCCCCCTCGCAGTAGGCGAGGTAGTAGTCCCAGGTCCGACGGAAGCGCGTGTCCATGCCGAGGGCGGCGACGTCGGCCTCGCACGCGAGGAAACGCGCCCGCCAGCGCCGCAGCGTCTCCGCGTAGTGGGGCGTGATGTCTTCGTAGTGGGCGATGCGGAGCGGCGTCCCCGCCAGGGCCTGCGAGATCGCGCCGAGCCCGACGAGCTGGCCGCCCGGAAAGACGTAGCGCTTGATGAAGTCGACGCTCTGCTTCGAGTGCTCCCACCAGCGCTCCGGGACGAGGATCGCCTGGAGCGCCATCGCGCCGTCCGAGGCGAGGCGCCTGGCGCAGGTCTCGAAGAAGGTCGGGAGATGCCGATGGCCGACGGCCTCGATCATCTCGATCGAGACGAGCCGATCGAAGCGGCCGCGCAGGTCGCGGTAGTCCTCGAGCAGGACCTCGACACGGTCGGCGACGCCCGCCTGGGCGACGCGCTCGCGGGCCAGGGCGTGCTGCTCGCGGGAGATCGTCGTCGTCGTGACGCGGCAGCCGCGGGTTCGCGCGGCGTGGATCGCGAAGCCGCCCCAGCCCGTGCCGATCTCGAGCACGTGGTGGTCGGCGCCGAGCTCGAGCTTGCGACAGAGCCGGTCGTACTTGGCGCGCTGGGCGGCCTCGAGCGTCACGTCCGGCCGCTCGAAGAGGGCGGCCGAGTAGGTCAGCGTCGGATCGAGGAAGGCGGCGAAGAAATCGTTGCCGAGATCGTAGTGGGCGTGGATGTTCCGGCGGCTACCGGCGCGGTCGTTGTCGCGCAGGGCATGCAGCAGGCGCAGCCAGGGACGCTTCCAGCGGCTGCCCGCGTCGACGGCGCCGAAGAAGGTCGCGTTGCGCGCGAAGACACGGACGACGCCGACCAGGTCCTCCGAGCGCCACCAGCCGTTCATGTAGGCCTCGGCGCCGCCGAGCACGCCGCGCAGCGCGAGGCTCGTCCACGCCCGGGGATCGAGGACGACCAGCGCGCCGCGCGGACCGGGCCGCGCGCCCCGGAAGGTCGTCGTCCCGGCGGGCGTCGTGATCGCGAGCTCGCCCTCTTCGAGCGCCGCCAGCGCCGCCTCGACGCGGCGTCGCGCCAGGTCTTCGAGCCAGCCCCCCGCCTCGCCGATCGGTCTCGTCCGTCGCTCGACCATCCAGTCCGCCACGTCCCCGCTCACGCCAGCGCCTCCGTCCGTCGGTTTCCGTTCGGGTGGGGATGAAAGGGCGCGCCGAGCCGGTGGAGCCGGAGCGCCTGCCAGTAGATCCCGCCGATCACCTGCACGCTCATCAGCGGAAAGCGCAGCAGCGCGCGCGCGAGCGAGCGCCCGTCGATCCCCCGGCGCTCGAGCTCGAGACGCGCCGCGAAGGCGGGGCGACCCGCCCGATCGAAGTTCTCGATCCGAACGCGGAGCGCGCGCGCGGGCGCGTCCAGTCGGAAGCGGTATGCGTGGTCCATCGGGAGGAAGGGCGAGACGTGGAACCGCTTGTCGATGCGGAGGTCGACGGCACCTTCGGTCGCGGGCAGGACATAGCAGTGGCGCTCGTTCCAGGGCGTATTGCGGACGTCGGCGACGACGGCCTCGAGTCCGCCCGCGGGATCGAATGCGTAGTGGAGGCTCAGCGGGTTGAAGACGTAGCCCGCGGTGCGCAGCTGGGTCAGGACGCGGATCGGGCCCTCTGCGGACCGACCGGTCCGCTCGCGGATCAGGCGGCGGACGCTCTCGGCGAGCGGGATCGCGGGATCGCCGAGCTGGTCCGTGCGCCGGAAGGTGACGAGTCGGCGGCGCTCGACGCCCCAGAAGAGTCGGCCCGCGAAGACCCGGTCGAGCTCGTCGAGATCGAGGTAGGCCATGAAGAGGCGCTTCGCGAAGGCGTGGGGCGGGTGGGCGGCGCGCGCGTGGTAAACGGTGCCCTCGTAGAGCGCGCTCTCCATCAGACGCTCGCCTCGATCGCGTGGACGACGCGCAGCGCGCTCGCGAGCCCGTCCTCGTGGAAGCCCCAGCGCCACCAGGCGCCGCAGTAGTGGAGCCCGCCCACGCCGTCGATGCGCGCGTGGTCGCGTTGGGCGTCGACGGCGGGCCCGTCCAGGATGGGATGATCGTAGGCGTAGCGGCCGAGCACGCGGGTCGGGTCGATCCGGTCCGTCGCATTCAGGCTGACGAGGAGTGGCTCCGCCGACGGGATCTGCTGCAGGCGCGAGAGGTCGTAGGTGACGACGACGCGCTCGCGGCTGTCCTGCGTCATGCGGGCGTTCCAGCTCGCCCGGGCCGAGGGGTTGCGCGGGAGGATCGACGCGTCGGTATGGAGCACGGCGTCGTTGCGGCTGAACCGGATCGCGCCGAGGATGCGCCGCTGCTCGGCCGTCGGATCCTGGATCAGGCCGAGCGCCGTGTCCGCATGCACGGCGAGGACCACGCGGTCGAAGCGCTCGGAGGACGCGCCGAAGTCGAGTCGCACGCCGTTCGCCTCCGAGGCGACGCGCGCGACCGGCCGGCCGAGGACGACGCGACCGCGGAGCCTTCGCGCGATCGCGTCGACATAGCGGCGCGAGCCGCCGACGACGGTCCGCCAGCGGATGCCGCCGCCGCGGCCGAGCAGGCCGTGGTTGCGGAAGAAGCGAACGAAGCTCGCCGCCGGCATGTCGAGCAGCGCGTCGCTGCCGGCCGACCAGATCGCGGCGCCCATCGGCGCGAGGTACCCGTCGCGGAAGGCGTCGGAGTAGCCGCGCTCGCGGACGAGCTCGCGCAGGCTCGGCTTCGTCCCGGGCACGGCGGCGATCGCGTCGGCCTCGCGCTCGAAGCGGGCGATCTCCCCGAGCATGCGCAGGAAGGGCCGGCGCAGCGCCCGGGACGGCGTCGCGAAGAGTCCGCGCAATCCGCGGCTCGACCAGGCGAGACCGGTCCGCTCGCAGGCGAGGCCGAAGCTCATCTCGGTCGGCCGCGTATCGACGTCGAGCTCGACGAAGAGCCGCGTCAGCTCGGGATAGGTCGTCTCGTTGTAGACGATGAAGCCCGTGTCGACCGCGTGGCGTCGGCCGGCGACCTCGACGTCGACGGTATGGGCATGGCCTCCGAGCCGGGGCTCGGCCTCGACGAGGGTGATCGCATGGCGCGGATCGAGATGGTAGGCGCAGGCCAGGCCCGCGATGCCGGAGCCGACGATGGCGATCTTCATCGCGGGGCTCCGTCTCGATGGCCGAAGCTCAGATGGCTGACCCACCACTCCTGGCCGTCGCGATGGCCGAAAAGCTCGGAGCAGGCGAGAAAGAAGAGCCGCCAGCGCTGGAGCCAACGCGCAGCGTCCCGCTCGCCGTAGGTCGCTCCGAGGATCGGCAGCACCGCGTCCCGGCGGCGGTCGAGGTTGGCGAGCCAGGCATCGCAGGTCTTGCGGTAGTGCTCGCCGCTGACGCACCAGCGCCGCCGCACGACGAGGTCGTCCTGGAAGGCGAGCAGCCAGTCGTCCGAGGGCATCATGCCGCCCGTGAAGAAGTGGCGACCCATCCAGTCGTCTTCGCCCCCGGTCTCGTAGGGGTAGGCGCCGCTTCGATGGGCGAAGTGATGGACGAAGAGGAGCCCGTCGCGATCGAGCCAGCGGGCGATCCGGGCGAGCAGCGGTCCGTGGTTGCGGACGTGCTCGAACATCTCGATCGACACGACGCGGTCGAAGCGGCGATCCGCCTCGTAGACGTTGACGTCGGCGGTCTCGATCGTGAGGTTCGACAGGCCGGCGCGATCGGCCTGCTGACGGATGAACTCCGCCTGGCTCTTCGAGTTCGAGACGCCGACGATTCGGCTCCGCGGGAAGCGTGCCGCACACCAGAGCGCGAACGAGCCCCAGCCACAGCCGAGCTCGAGCACGCGCTGCCCGTCCGCGAGCGCCGCCCGCTCCGCGACGAGCTCGAGCATGCGCGCCTCGGCCGCGGCGAGATCCGTCGTGCCCGCCGGCCAGAGCGCGCAGCTGTACTTGCGATGGGGCCCGAGCACCTGCTCGTAGAAGGCGGCGGGCACCTCGTAGTGCTGGCGGTTCGCGGCGTCGGTCTCGAGGGCGATCGGCGAACGGCGCGCGGACTCGAGAAAGGCCTGCTGATGCGCCCGACCGCGCTCGCAGTCCGCCGCTTCGATCCCTGCGAGACGATCACGGAGGATCGATCGGATCCCGGCGCGGATCAGCGCGTCGGGCAGCAGGCCGCGTTCGGCGAGTTCGAGGGCGAGCTTCTTCGACATGGATCCGTCCGTCGCTGGAACGGCCGGACCCTAGCCGCCGAAAAGGCGCGTTCTAGTCGGAGCCGGTCGACGGCGCTCCGGTCGTCCCGGCCGCGGCGGCGGTCGCCTCCGCGGCGGACGGCGTCGGCGGGAGATCGCTCGCCCGCCTCCGGTAGCGCAGCGTCCGCCCGGCGAAGAGCGGGCTGTCGAGCCCGACCCATTCGCCACTCCCGCTCGCGTAGGCGAGCCGGATTTCGAGGTCGTCGCCTTCGATCAGGTAGCGGTCGACCGCGAGCGCGCGTCCGCCGATCTCGAGCGTTCCGCGGCCGAGGGCGCGGGTCTCGACCGGTACGTACTCGCCGGTCTGGGCGTTGAGCAGGCGGGCGCGGCCGAGCAGAGCGCTGCGATCCCAGTAGGCGAAGGTCCGCACACAGGCGTCGAGGGTGGCGCGCCCGTCGGCGCCTTCGACCGAGAAGCCCGCCCGTCCCGCCTCGCCCGAGACGCGGTAGGTCCTGCCGTTCTGCCGCGTCGCCGAGTCGATCGACTGGAGGCAGCCGTGATGCCAACGCTCGCGGTTGCGGTGGTCGTAGTCGAGGGCCTTGATCCGAAGCAGCGTCAGCTCGAAGCGCGCGCGGGTCTCGACGGCGAGGCCGTCGGGGAGGGGGGTCAGGTCGAAGCGCTGGTAGCCGATCGGGCGCTCGTCGAGGTAGACGTCGAAGGCGAGGCTGCGCGGTCCGTCGTCGGGCGTGCGGTCGGCACGCGCCGGACGCACGAGGGCGGTGGAGGCGAGGAGCAGCTCCATGAGGAGCAGGGCGGTCGGGGCGGTCGTTCGTCGGCGCGGCATCGGACCTACTTGTCGGGCGGACGGGTGGCGAGCTTGCGCTGGAGCGTGCGGCGATGCATCCCGAGCTGGCGTGCGGCTTCGGAGATGTTGCCGCCGCAGTCCGCGAGGACGCGCTGGATGTGCTCCCACTCGACGCGGTGGAGGCTCGGGACGGTGACTTCCGGCCTTGGGACCGCGGGGCCGAGCTCGCGGTTCCGTGTCTCGAAGGCGAGCAGGATCTCGTCGGCGTCGAGCGGCTTCGTCAGGTAGTCGAGCGCGCCGCGACGCACGGCCTCGACGGCCGTCGCGATGCTGCCGTAGCCGGTCAGGACGAGGCATTGGAGCGCGGGATCGGCCGCCACGAGCTCGCCGACGAGGTCGACCCCCGAGCCGTCGCCGAGCCGGAGGTCGAGGATGGCGCGCTGGGGCCGGAACTGCCGCGCGAGCGTGCGCGCTTCGGCGACGCTGGCCGCCGCCTCGATCGCATGGCCGCGGGCGCGCAGCGCGCGGCACAGCCGCGTCCGATAGGCGTCGTCGTCGTCGACCACGAGGATGCGCAGCGGGGCTTCAGGCGACGACACGCTTCGGCTCCCGCCACCCTCCGCTCGTCTCCGTCGCGCCGCCTGTCGGACCGTCCGCGGCACCGCCCGTCGCGATCGGCCATGCGACCGTCGCCGTCGTGCCGCGACCCGGCGCCGACGCGAAGCGGAGCGAGCCTCCGAGCCGCTCGAGGTGGAGGTTCACGACGAAGAGCCCGAGACCGGTTCCCTGGCCCGGCGGCCGCGTCGTGAAGAAGGGCTCGCCCACGTGCTCGAGGATCGAGTCGTCCATGCCCGCGCCGTGGTCGCGGACGCGCGCCCGCAGCTGGCCCGCCTCGACGCCGACCTCGAGCTCGACCGCGTCGTCGGGAGGCGAGGCGTCGAGGGCATTGCGCAGGATCGGGCCGATCACCTCGGCGACGTCGAAGCGCGGGCCGATCGGCGTCGCGGGCGGAAGCGTCGTCGAGAGGCGGACGCGCGCCCGCTCGGCCGGATCGAGGTGCGCGAAGAGCACTTCCTCGAGCTCGGCGGCGACGAGGGTGCGCTCGGCCGCGTGGAGCTCGTGGGCCGCGCGGGCGCGCATGCGGTCGAGGATGCCGCGGCAGCGCTCGACCTCGTGGCGCAGCAGCTTCGCGTCTTCGGCGAGATCGGCGCGCTGCGAAGCGGCATCGCCGTTCGCTTCGCTCGGCCGCGCGCTCGCGCGCTCGAGCTCGCGTGCGATGACGGCGATCGTGCCGAGGGGCGAGCCGAGCTCGTGGGCGGCGCCGGCGGCGAGGGTGGTCAGCGACGCCAGGCGTGCGTTGCGTGCGGCGAGCTCCGTGAGTCGGCGCATCTCCGTTTCGCGCTCGGCGAGCGTCGCGACGATGCGCGTCATGAAGAAGGTGATGACCACGGCGACGACGAGCACCGCGACCCACATGCCGAGCGCGTGGAGTCCGACGGTCGCGCCCGGCCAGACCGGCGCATGCCAGAAGTGGGCCGGCGTCGCGGCGACGAAGACGAGGCCGTAGAGCGCCGCCGCGGCGAGCGCGACGACCCAGGTCGCGCGGCGGTGGCCGGTCATCGTCGCGAGCACGATCTGCACGACGTAGAGCGCGCTGAACGGACTGTCGGGGCCACCGCTCCAGGCGAGCAGCAGCGTGAAGAGGGCGACGTCGAAGACGAGGATCGGGACGACGAGGCGCGCGGCGCGATCGCGCGCGCGATGCCGCAGCCGGATCAGCAGCAGGTTGCTGGCGACGACGATCGCCGGCACGAGCCAGAGACGGGCGTAGGGCAGCGGCAGCGCGAGCCAGCGATTCGCGATGGCGATCGCGACCGCCTGGCCGGCGGCGGACAGGAAGCGCAGGGGCACGAGCCAGCGCAGCACCGCCTCGGTCCGCGCAGGCGCGAGGCTGCCGCCGACCGGCGGCGACTCGATCGTCGAGGTCGGGGGGGAGGAAGGGGCGGCGGTCGGGCCCGGCATGGGCGGAAAATAGCGGCCGCGCGGGCGCGCCGACGCCCGATCGGTCGCGTCGGGGCGCGCCGGCCGTGCGTCAATTTGTCGCGGGCGGCTGGGGCGGGGAGGGGGTCGTGCTAATGCATCCGGGTCGTGGACGTCCTCCCCCCGAATCGTCGCTCTTCCGGTGCCCCCCGACCTGCGCTCGCCGCTGGCTTGCGTCGCGCTCGGGGCGGGCGCGCGGGCGGGCCGACCGCCCGCGGTGTGGCGGGGTCGGCGGTCTTCGCCGCCGCCCTGCTCGGCGCGCTGGCGGCGCCGGCCGGGGAGTGGGCCGAGGATCGGGCCCGCGCGGCGATCGTCTCCGCCGCCGAGGTCGGCCTGCGCGCGCCGGCCTGCGAGCTGGTTCCGCTCTCCGCCGCGGCGGAGGCCGCGGGCGGCGAACCGGTCTCGCCGTACGCCGCGGGCGCGCGCGGACGCGAAGCCGGCGAGGGGGGCGACGCGAAGGCGGCGGCGGATGCCGTCGTGCGCCGCTTCGAGGGGCGCGTCACGCTCGTCGATTTCTGGGCCTCCTGGTGTCCGACCTGCGAGCACGCCTTCGCGGGTCTCGACGCGGTCGCACGCGCGCATCGCGCCGAGGGCCTCGATGTCGTCGCGATCAACCTCGATGCGGACGCCCAGGACGCGCGCGACTTCCTCGCCGGGCGCGACCTCGCGTTCGAGGTCCTGCGCGACGAGACGGGGCGCTGTCCGCGGGGCTTCGGGCTGGTCGGGATGCCGCAGGCGTTCCTGATCGATGCGTCGGGTCGCGTGCGGGCGGTGACGCGGGGCTTCCGCGAGGGCGAGGCGAAGGCGATGCGCGAGCAGATCGAGGCGCTCCTCGCCGGCGCGCCCGGGGCGTTGCCGGCGGTCGCCGCGGGTCCCGGGGCCGACGGGGAGTCTGCCGTCGCGCCGGCCTCCGCGCCGTCCTCCGTCGCGCGGTGAGCGGACGAGCGCCATGCGGCTGCCCGGCCGGCCTCCGCTTCGGATCGCGTTGATCGCCGGGGCGCTCGCGCTCGTCTTCGCGACCGCCTGTCGATCGGTCGAGCCCTGGGAGCGCGGCGCCTTCGCCTCGCCCCGCATGCAGGACGCGCCGCACGCGCCCCATGCCACCTTCGTCGATCACGTCCGTCAGAGTCGCGAAGCCGCGGCGGCGGGTCCGAGCTCGAGCGGAGGGGGCTGTGGTTGCTACTAGGGCGCTGCGCGCCTGGCTGCGGCTCTTTCGCGTACCGCGCCCGTCCCCGCGATCCGCTCCGCCCGCCGTGCCGCCGGGCGCATGCCTGCGCGCGCTGACGCGCGCCGCCCTCGCGCTGCCCGGGCTCGCCGCTTCCCTCGGTCCGGTCGCGTCCGTCGGGTCGGTCGCCGGAGTCGGGCTCGCGGGCGCCGCGACGACCCTGCTCGGCGCCGCCGCGCCGGTTGTGGCCTTCGCCGCGCCGGGCGACGAGATTCGTCTCCAATACGGCCGCTACGAGGAGGGCGAGCGCCGGCTGCCCGGCGTGCAGAGCCGCTTCGACCCGATCGACGTCGACTTCCTCGCCGTCGGGGCGACGGCCGGCTTCCTCGATCGCTTCCGCTTCTCGCTCGACTACCACCAGGACACCTGGTCCGGAGCGACGCCGATCGCGAGCGCGCCCCGCTCGCTCCATGGCAATCGCGCCAGCGCGCCGGACGGCGTGTCGGGCGCGACGCCCTTCGTCTCGGGCAATCTCTACCTCGACGGCGGCCTCGAGGTCCTCGAATCCGATCTCTTCGGCAATCTCTCCGGTCGTCTCGATCCGGGTCTCGTCCACACGCTCTCCGCGGCCTCGCCCGAGACGCGCAAGGCCCTCGACTTCGGGATCGAGCACGAATGGGACGAGGCGCAGCTCGGCCTGGGCGGCGGCGTCTCGATCGAGCCGGACCATCTCTCGGGCTTCGCGCGTCTGTCGGGTCGCCTCGATCTCGACCGCAAGCGCAGCGTCGTCGGATTCTCCGCGACGGTCGCCCGCAGCGCGATCGATGCGCATCTCGACCACGACGCCGCGCCCTACATCGACGTCTCGACCTACGCCGGCGAGATCCACAATCAGCGCTCGGGGAGCCCGGTCCTGCGCGACGAGCGGACGGACTGGACGCTCGAGGCCAGCCTGGCCCGCCTCCTCGGCCGCTCGACGCGGGTCGAGGGCGCGCTGCAGTTCCGACGCGCCGAGGGTTATCTCGCGAACCCGTACAAGGTCGTCGAGGTCGCCTTCATCGATCCCGACCAGCAGTTCCTGGCGCCCCCGGGCGGCTTCTACGGCGACGTCCATGCCCTGCTCGAGCGCCGGCCGGACACGCGCAACCAGGTCGTGCTCTCGGCGCGGCTGCTCCAGGACGTCGCGCCGATCGAGGGCGCAGCGAGCCTGCGTTATGCGTTCGCCCACGACGACTGGGGAATCGACGCGCATACGCTCGAGGCCGAGTGGCGTCAGCAGCTGGGCGCGACCTGGCTCGTGACGCCGCGCCTCCGCTACACGACCCAGGGCGCGGCCGACTTCTACCAGCCCTTCCTCGTCTCCCAGCAGGCGTACCTCCGGATCGTGACCGATCCCGGCGGCGGCTTCGTCGGCGTCGAGCCCTTCGATCGGGCGCTGCTGCCCGACGCCTATTCGGGCGACCATCGTCTCTCCGCCTTCGGCGTCCTCTCCGGCGGGATCTCGATCCAGAAGCGCCTCTTCCGGGGCTTCGTGCTCGATCTGGGCTTCGAATACGCCCGTTATGCGGGAAGCCTCCGACTGGGCGGCGGCGGCGAGGGCGCCTTCGCGCGCTACGACACCTGGCTCGTCGACGCCTCGTTGCGCGTCGACCTCGCGGCGCTCGCCCTCGCGCGGGAGGGCAGGCGCGAGATCGTGCTGGTCGAGCGCGACCGCGATGGGGCGGGCGACGAGGGCGCAGGACACGGCGGGGCGGGGCATGTCGGCGTCGCGCACGGACCGGCGCAGGCCCCCGCCGGCGTGATGTTCGCCCACGCGTTGCCCGCGGCGGGCGACTTCATGCTCGGCTACCGGACGATGTACATGCGCCGCGACGGAGACATCGAGGAGGGCTCGAAGGAGCCGTCGGACGGGGTCGTCGTCGACCGCGCCTGCGGCGATCCCGACTGCACCGCCGCGGCGGCCTCGATGGGCCATCAGATGCACATGCTCGACCTGATGTTCGCGCCGACGTCCTGGCTCACGCTCGCGCTGATGCCGACCTACGTCGACCACGACATGCGCGTGCGCGCGCTCGACGGCGCCGTACCCGACGTCCACTCGGGCCATGACCACCACGCGACGGGCGGCTTCGGCGACACGCGCTTCGGCGCGCTCGTCCCCTTGCTCGCGGGCCGGCGCGATCATGCCAACCTCGCGCTCCTCGTGAGCGCACCGACCGGCGACACGAGCCAGCGATTCCGGCGCGACCATCAGACCGAGCGCGGCTTCGTCCACTACCCCATGCAGCTCGGCAGCGGTACCTGGGACTTCCTGCCGGCGCTCACCTACCAGGGCGAGCGCGGGCGCTGGCGCTTCGGCGCGCAGACGAGCGCGAGCGTGCGGATGGAGCACGAGGGGCGGACGGGCTACGCCCTCGGCGACGAGGTCCAGGTCACCGCCTGGGGCGGGCTCGCGGTCACGGACTGGCTCGGCCTCTCGCTGCGTGGGCTCTATACCCATGCGGGACGGATCCGCGGGCGCTACGACCGACCGATCCTCGTGCGGACGCCGGGCGATCGACCGGCCAACTCCGGCGGGCGTCTCTTCGATCTCGGCGTCGGTCTCGCGCTCACGGTCCCGCGCGGCAGCTTCGAGGGCATGGCGCTCTCGCTCGAGTGGATCCAGCCGCTCGCCGAGGACTGGAACGGCTACCAGCTCGAGCGGACCGGAACGCTCGCCGCCCGCTGGGGGATGCACTTCTGACGGGCGACGGCGCCCATTCGGATGCGGTCCATCGCTTCCGGGCGATGGGCTCCCCCTGCGAGATCCGCCTCGACGGCGCCGTCGCTCGCGACCGCCGACGCCGCGCGGACTGCTTCGCGGCCGTCGCGGCCGAGGTCGAGCGACTCGAGGCGCGCTATTCGCGCTACCGCGAGACGAGCCTGCTCTCGGAGATCAATCGCGTCGCGGCGCGGGGCGGTGCGCTCGAGGTCGACGACGAGACGGCGGGCCTGCTCGACTACGCCGAGACCTGCCACCGCGAGAGCGGGGGCCGATTCGACGTCACGTCGGGCATCCTGCGCCGAGCCTGGCGCTTCGATGCGCGGCGGCTTCCCGAGCCGGAGGAGATCGAGCGCCTCCTCGATCGCGTGGGCTGGGAGAAGCTCGTCTGGCAGCGCCCGCGCCTCCGATTTCCGATGCCGGGTCTCGAGCTCGACTTCGGGGGCATCGTCAAGGAGTACGCCGCCGATCGCGTGGCGGGCCTGCTGCAGGCGGCGGGCGCACCGCACGCGCTCGTCAACCTCGGCGGCGACGTCCGGATCGCCGGGCCGCGGGCGGACGGGCGCCCGTGGCGGATCGGCATCCGCCATCCGCGCGATCCGCGCGCGCTCCTCGGCCACGTCGCCCTCGCGGAGGGGGCGCTCTCGACGAGCGGCGACTACGAGCGCTGCCTCGAGATCGAGGGCCGGCGCTACGGCCACGTCCTCGATCCGAAGACCGGCTGGCCCGTCCGCTTCATGGCCTCGGCGAGCGTCGCGGCCGCGCTCTGCGTCCTCGCCGGCAGCGCATCGACGATCGCGATGCTGCGCGGCGAGGACGGGCCGCGCTGGCTGGCCGAGCTCGGGCTGCCCTGTCTCTGGGTCGACGTCGAGGGAAACGTGGGCGGGAGCCTCGTCGAATCCGGAGCGCTTTCCGGCTGACGCCCATCGCTTCGGACGGGACTTGCCTGCGCGATGCCACCGCCTTGCGGGAGGCGCGCATGGTCGCTGCGCGTGGACGCCACCGATCCCGCTCGTGGACCGCGCCCGGCCTGACACAAGCGCGGTTCGGCTGGCCACTCACCCCCAGACGCGAAGGTGCCGCGGCCTGCTCCCGCGGTCGGCTCGTGCGGAGGCTGGTGATGCCCTTCTTCGATGCGTTCGGTCACGACGTGGCCGTCGATCTCGGTTGCTCCACGGTGCGCGTCTACGTCCGGGGGAAGGGGCTCGTCGCGGTCGAGCCCAACATCGTCGCGGCGCGCAAGAGCGGTCCGCGCTCGGGCGAGGTGCTGGCGGTCGGCGTCGAGGCGACGCACATGGTCGGCCGCACGCCGCAGGAGGTCGCCGTCGTGCGACCCGTGCGCGGCGGCGCGATCGCCGATCTCGACTGCATGGAGTCGATGCTCCGTCATCTCGCCTGCGAGACGGGATTCCTCGGGCGGCTTCGGCGGCCGCGGCTGACGATTCCGGTTCCCCTCGACCTGTCGGCGGTCGAGCGACGGGCGGTCGAGGAGTGCGGGCGGCAGATCGGTGCGCGCGAGGTCCGCATCCTGCCCAAGGTCGTCGCGGCGGCGATCGGGCTCGGGCTCTCCGAGGAGCGGCCGCAGGGCCACTTCATCCTCGACATCGGCGGCGGGACGACCGAGGCCGCGGTCGTGTCGATCTCGGGCGTGGTGACGTCGCGGACCCTGCGCATGGGCGGGAGCAGCCTCAACGACGCGCTCCAGAACTACGTCCGCCGCAAGTTCAATCTGCTGATCGGCGACGAAACGACCGAACGCCTCAAGCTCGTACTCGGCAGCGCCCATCCGACGGATGCGCCGCGCAAGCTCGAGATCCGGGGGCGCGACCTGATCTCCGGCGTGCCCAAGGCGGTCGAGATCGGCTCCGAGGAGACGCGCGAGGCGCTCGAGGAGTCGGTCGACGCGATCGTCGGCGTCGTCACGGACCTGCTCGAGCACACGCCGCCCGAGGTGGCGAGCGACCTCGTCGCGCAGGGGCTCGTCATGATCGGCGGCGGCTCGCTGCTGGGCGAGCTCGACGTGCGTCTGCGCGAGGCGACGGGCCTCGTGGCGGTCCGCGCCGACGACGCCACGAACGCGGTCGTGACGGGGGCGGGACGCATCCTCGAGGACGCCGAGAGCTACGCAGGGCTCTTCCCGGGCTGAGGCCCGAAGTCCGCCTGCCTCCCAGGACCATCGGACCGACCGCCCGCGCGGGTCGGATGCCCGGGCGCGTGGCGTACCGGCTCGCTCTATGCTTCCCCCATGCTGCTCCATCTCTTCGAAGGCCTTCCCTTCTATCTGCTCTGGCCCGTGCTCGCCGCGGTCGGGGTCGGCTGGTACTTCATCGTCTGCGGGGGGCTCTACCTGCTGCTCCACCGCTCGCGCTTCGCGTCGAAGGCGCGCCCCTTCAAGACCCAGCGCCAGGCGACGCGATCCGATCAGGTCCGGGGCGAGGTCGTCGACGGCGTGCTCTCGATGTCGATGGTGATGGGCAGCATCGCGATCGCGTTCTGGTGCTCCTATCACGGCTACAACCGCCTCTACGCCGACGTCTCCGACTATCCGCTCTGGTACGTCCCGCTCAGCATCCTCGGCGTGTTCCTCGTGATGGAGGTCTTCGAGTGGGCGTTCCACTGGGCCTGCCATCGCAACGACCTGCTCTGGAAGGTCCACAAGCACCACCATCGCTACGCGAACCCGACGCCCTTCGGCGTGATGGCCGACCAGCCGATCGACATGTTCATCAAGTCGTCGCCGATCCTCTGGATCCCGTTCCTGTTCCCGATCTGGGACGTCGCGCTGATCGGGACCTTCGCGACGATGAACTTCCTCTACGGAACCTATCTCCATGCCGGCTTCGATCCGCCCTGGATGCCTTCGCCCCACAGCCGCTTCCTCGTCTCCGCCTGGCATCACAACGAGCATCACGCCGGCTCGATGAACCACAACTACGGCTTCTTCACGGGCGCCCTCGACATCCTCTTCGGCACGCGCCTCACCCCGGCCGACAAGGCGACGAAGCGCCCCGGCTACCGCTGTACGGAGTGTCGCGTCGCCGCCGAGGCCTGACGCCGCCGCCGGGCGCGCGATCCTGAGCGCGCCGTCCCCCGCTCGAGCCGACGAGGCCATCGGCGCGCGAATCCACTACGGTCCCGGGCCGGGAGTGGAAGCGATGAGCCGGTTTCCGTTCGGTCTGCCCTGGGGCTGGTATCCGGTCGCCTGGAGCGTCGAGCTCGAGGCGGGCGCGGTCGAACGGCGACGTTATTTCGGTCGCGAGCTCGCGCTCTTCCGCGGCGAGTCGGGCGAGGCGTTCGTCCTCGACGCCCATTGTCCCCATCTCGGCGCCCATCTCGCCGTCGGCGGTCGGGTCGAGGGCGACGCGCTGCGCTGCCCCTTCCACGGCTGGCGCTTCTCGGGCCGGGGCGAATGCCTCGAGATCCCCTACGCGAAGCGTCGGCCCGCCTCCGCTCGCGCCCGTGCCTATCCCGTCCGCGAGGGCGGGGGCGTCGTCTGGGCCTGGTACCACCCGACCGACGCGGCGCCCCGCTTCGAGCCGCCGGCGATCCCGGAGTTCGGGGCCGAGGACTGGACGCCGGCCTGGACCCGCTACGACTGGACCGTGCGGACCCATCCGCAGGAGGTCGCCGAGAACAGCGTCGACTGGCCCCACTTCCACTTCATCCACCACATGGATCCGCCCCCCGAGCGCGCCGTCCGCTTCGAGGGCCACGAGATCCTCTGGCACGCGGCGACGAGCAAGACCGTCTCGACCCTCGACGGCGCGGCCGACTCGATCCGCGTGGTCGGCCGCAACCCCGGTCTCGGTTGCAGCTACGTGCGTTATTCGGGGATGGGCGACTCGGTGATCGTGATGGGCATGACGCCGATCGACGAGGCGTCGCTCCACATGCGATTCGGCGTGATCGGCAAGAAGAACGGCCGCAGCGACGCCGAGATGGCGACGTTTCACCAGGCCTACGCGGACGACATGGCGCGCGCCGTCGAGCAGGACTTCCCGATCTGGGAGAACAAGGCCTACCACGAAGCGCCGCGGCTCTGCGACGGCGACGGACCCGTGCCCGACTTCCGGCGCTGGGCGGAGCAGTTCTACGTAGAAGCGCCGACCGGCGGGAGGTGACGCCATGGGTCTCCACGAGCTCGAGCGCAAGCTCGACGAGCTGCGCGACATCGAGGCCATCAAGCAGCTGAAGGCCGAGTACTGCGACGTCTGCGACGATGCCCACGATCCGGATCGCATCGTCGGCCTGTTCACCGAGGACTGCGTCTGGGAGGGCGAGGGCGTCGCCACCGCCCGGGGCCACGCCGAGCTGCGCGCGCTCTTCGAGGACTTCGCCCGTCGCGTCGCGTTCTCCCAGCACAACGTCTTCAATCCGCGCATCCGGATCGAAGGCGATCGGGCCTGGGGCACGTGGTACCTGCTCGGCCCCTTCACCTTCCGCGAGGGCAACCGCGCCCTCTGGGTCGCCGTCCGTTACGAAGAGGAGTACGTCAAGCAGGGCGGGGCCTGGAAGATCCGCCACCTGCGCGGCATCGGCCGCATGGCGGCGCCCTACGAGCAGGGCTGGGCGGGCGGGCTCGATCCGAGCGTGTTCGCCGGGGATTGAGCGGGGCGAAGCGCGCCGAACGCGAGCGCGGTCTCGCGCCGCAGATCGCGGGCTCGGAACAGGCGGTGACGGAACGGCCCGGTCGAACGGGAGGTGGGATCCGGACACGCGATGGACGGCCAGCGCCGCGCTTCGCGGTCTACGTGGATCCCCACCGTCCTGGCGATCACGGCCTGTGCATCGTCCCCGACGTTTCGAGGCGAGATCGGACCGTCGACGACGCTCGCCGCGTTCCGGTCCGCGTCGCCGGGCCGGTACGGGCTCGAGCACGAAAGCGTCCTTTCTCAGTACCTCTTCGGCCTGGAGGACGAGCGGGACGCGGAAGCGGCGGAGCTCGTCGCTCGAACGTTCGAGCTGGATTCCGAACCGGCCCGTCTCGCGACGAGCGCAGCGCTGGAACGGGGCATGCGCTGGGGCGAGGAGCGGCGTCCCGAAACGCCTGCCCGACTGGGTCGGATCGAGCGAACGCTGTGGGAGGCCATCGCGATCGAGCCCGATGCGTGGGCGTTGAATGAGGAGGTCGCGGCCTGCTACGCGTCGAAGCGTCGCTGCGATGAAGCAGGGCTCGCGCGGGTCGCGAAGCATCGGCGAGCCCCGGGCGGCACGGACGGCGCTCGACGCCCTGGACGCGCCGATCAGGAACGACGTGGCTCGGCGCTGGGGCGCGCCGGAGCGATTTCCGGTCGGATATCAGTCGATCGTCGGAGCCCCGGGCGTTGCCTTCCGGTTGGAGCTCGCCGCGGCGTTTGTGGCGGCCGGCCGGGCGGCTTCGCGATGGGCCGGGGACGGGTCGCAATCGCCCGGATGGCCCGGATGCGGATCGGACGGCGGATGCCATGGCTCCGATGGCGGCTGCGGCGTAGACGCCGTGAGGATGTCGTGAGATGGTCGGGGCGACTGGATTCGAACCAGCGACCTCTTCGTCCCGAACGAAGCGCGCTACCAGGCTGCGCCACGCCCCGACCGAGCGGCGGAGTATGACGTCTCGGACGGGCCCCCTCAAGTCGGAACGGGGCCCGATTCCGTCGCCGTCGGCCGCCTTTCTCCATCCTGAGCGCGGCTCGGGGGCGTCCATGGGCGTGGCCGGCAGGCGAGCGGCAGGACGCGACCGGCAGGGCGGCGGCGCTGCGGCCACTCGGATGGGTTCGGCCGGCAGGGCTACGGTGCGCAGGCGGTGTGACGGCTCGGGATCGGAGGATCGCATCCGGTCCGGTGCGATCGGATCGTCGCGGATCGGGTCGAACCGTCCGATGACCGGCCATTCGGGCCGGGCCGGTCCGGTCGTCGAGCCGCGAGGCAGACCCATCGTCTCGCCGGGCGATGCCGGGGAGGATGACGCCGGGCAAGGGGACAGCGAGCGAATGGACACCGAGCAAGGAGGACGAGGCATGCGTCGGATCGTCTCGAAGGGGCTGGTCGTGGTCTGGCTCGGAGGCCTGATCGCGTCGACGGGGGGCGTCGGCTGCGTCGAGCCGGACCCTGCGTCGAGCGGATCGACCGCCGGCGTGGAGGACGCGGCGTCGACGGCGTCGGTCGCGACCCCGAAGGCCGAGGCGGCCGTCGAACCTCCGTCGGGCGCCGCGCGCGGGGGCCGCGCGGTCTACGTCAATGGCCGGGCGGTGCCCGATACCCAGCTCGCGGAGCTCGAGCGACGCCATGGGCTGGCGATCGTCGACGGCCGCTACTGGTACGACGCGGCGAGCGGTGCGGCCGGGCCCGAGGGCGGGCCGACTCTCGCGTTCGTCGCCCCGGGGCTCGTGCTCGGCGGTCCCCTCGCGGCGGATGCGTCGCGCGGACGTACGGGCGTTTTCGTGAACGGCCGCGAGCTCCCCGAGCGGGATCTCGTCGGTCTGACCGCGCTCGTCGGCGCGATCGAGCCGGGACGTTATTTCATCGACGCGCTCGGCAACGCCGGCCTCGAAGGGCAGCCACCGACGCTGAACCTGCTCGCACTCGCGCAGGCGGCGCGGGCGGGCGGCGGCGGCGACGGCTGGTACTCGCAGGGCGCGCAGGCGGGCGGCAACGCGTCGGGCGGCTCGGGCTACGTGATGGGCCGCGACGCGTCGGGCAACGTCTGGGGCGCTTCGTACTGAGCGGTCGACATCCGCGTGTTCGCGCCGCGGGCCGCCGCGCCATCGGCGCTCGCCCCAGCCTGCGAGCGCGGCCTGCGCTGCCGGGCCGCGTACCTCAGCCGCGCGCGGCCCGGCGCAGCGCCTCGATCGCGAGCTTGCGGTCGGCGTGCTTGAAGACGGCGGTTCCGGCGACGAAGACGTTGGCTCCGGCCGAGGCGGTCCGCCCGATGTTGTCGGGGTCGATGCCGCCGTCGACCTCGAGGTCGACGGCGAGGCCGCGTCGTTCGATCCAGCCGCGGAGGCGCTCGATCTTGGGCAGCATCGCCTCGATGAAGCGCTGCCCCCCGAAGCCCGGGTTGACCGTCATGACGAGGATCTGATCCGCCTCCTCGAGCACCCATTCGAGCGCCTCCGCCGGCGTCGAGGGATTGAGCACCGCGCACGAGCGCACGCTCCGGTCGCGCTCGCGGCCGAGCTCGCGGATGCGCGCGAGCGTGCGGTGGAGATGGGGGCAGGCCTCGGCGTGGACGCCGAGGATGTCGGCGCCCGCGTCGACGTAGGCCTCGAGGTATGCCTCGGGCCGTTCGATCATCAGATGGACGTCGAGCGGTCGGGGCGCGACCTTCTTGATCGCCGCGACGACCGGCGGGCCGATCGTCAGGTTCGGCACGAAGTGGCCGTCCATCACGTCGACGTGGATCAGGTCGGCGGCCTCGATCGTCGTGAGCTCGCGGGCGAGATGGACGAAGTCGGCGGAGAGGATCGACGGCGAGATCAGGATCTCGCGGGCTCGGGACGCGGACTTCTGTTTCGGCTGCGTCATGCGTCGTCTCCTTCGGCTCGTTCGGCTGGGCTCGTCACGCTCATCGGCTTCGCGGCGTGCTCCGGGCTCGAGACCGTCGTCGCGCCCGTCTGGCCGGCCCCGCCCGTCGCGGGCTGGCCGCGGATCAATCGGGCAGCGAAGAACCCGTCGGTGTCGTGGCGATGCGGGAGCAGCCGCAGGAAGCCGTCCGCATCGAGGAGCGCGCGCAACGTCTGCGGCGCTTCGTCGCGCGATGCGACGCGCCAGCTCGCTCGCGTCGCCAGGAAGCCGCGGATCACCTGCTCGTTCTCTTCGGGGGTGACCGTGCAGGTAGAGTAGACGAGGCATCCGCCGGGTCTCAAGACGGAGGCCGCCGACTCGAGCAGCGCGCGCTGCGTCTTCGCGAGCTCGGCGAGATCTTCGGACCGCACGCGCCAGCGGGCGTCGGGGTTGCGGCGCAGCGCGCCGAGGCCCGAGCAGGGCGCGTCGACGAGGATGCGATCGAAGGGGCCGCCGTGGGCGGCGAGCGCTTCGAGGGATTGCGTCGCGTCGCGGGCCGCGGTCGCGACGCCGCCGAGCTCGAGCCGTCGGAGGCCGCGCCCGACGAGCCCGAGTCGGCGTTCGTGGCGATCGACCGCGACGACCTGGCCGCTGCCGCCGAGGCGCTCGGCGATGGCCGCCGTCTTGGTGCCGGGCGCGGCGCAGAGGTCGAGGATCCGCTCGCCCGGCCGCGGATCGAGCCACTCGACGACCAGCTGGGAGGCCTCGTCCTGGGGGCTGATCCGACCGGCCAGGAAGGCGGGATCCTGACCGACGTCGCCGCGGCGACCGAGCACGAGACCGTCGGGGGCGAAGCGGCAGGCGTGGGCCTCGGGAAAGCGCGCGCGCAGCTCCGCGAGCATCGCGTCGCGGCTCGTCTTCGTCCGGTTCACGCGCACGGTCACGGGGGCGGGCTCGTTCATCGCGTTCGCGAGTCGCGCCGCCTGCTCGGGTCCGTAGGCGTCGAGCCAGCGCTGCGCGAGCCATTCGGGCAGCGAGCAGGCATGGACGAGATGGCCGAGCGGATCCGCTTCGAGCGCGGGAAAGGCGATCTCCGCGCCTTCGCGCGCGATGCGGCGCAGGACCGCGTTGACGAGCCCGGTCGCGCGCTCGAGGCCGAGGGCGCGAACGCAGCGCACGGCTTCGTCGACCGCCGCGTTCGCCGGGATTCGATCCGAGAAGCAGAGCTGATAGGCGCCGACGCGCAGCGTGCTGACGACGAAGGGCTCGAGCTTCGAGACGTCGCGTTCGAGGGCCTGCGCGATCAGGTAGTCGAGGCGACCGCGCCAGCGCAGCGTGCCGTAGACGAGCTCCGTCGCGAGCGCGCGATCGGCGGCGGGCATGTGGCTCTGGACGAGGGCGTGGTGGAGCGAGAGATCGGCGTAGGCGCCGGCGCGCTGGACGCGTTCGACGACGCGGACGGCGACCATGCGCGGCGCCGTCGGGCCGCCGGCCCGGCGCGGGAAGGCCTCGCGTCCCGGGCCCTTCGGCGTCTGCGGGCCCCGCGGCTCGCGCGGACCGCGTCCGCTCGGCCCGTTCGGCTCGCGCGGCGGTGTCTTGCTCATCGCGCCTCCGCCCGCTCGCAGCGCGCGTCCGCCGCGAGCGCGAAGCCGCGCAGGAAGTCGGCGATCGCGAGCGGCTTGCCGCCCGCGCGCTGGACCTCGAGCGGGACCAGCCAGCCGTCGCCGCTCGCGATGCGGAGCGCCGTCGCGCCCGGATCGCGCTCGATCGTACCGGGCGCCGGCGACTCGCCCACCGCGTAGGGCAGGGCGTCGGCGCGCAGCAGCTTGAGCTCGCTCCGTGCATTGCCCTGGACGAGCGCGACCCCCGCGCCCGGGCGGGGCGCGAGGGCATGAATCCGCCGGACGAGCACGGGCGCGGGCTGGTCGAGGTCGAGCACGGCGTCGCTCTTCTCGATCTTCGCCGCATGCGTCGCACGCGCGGCGTCCTGCTCGACCCAGACGACGCGCTCCTCGGCGATCGCGTCGACGACCCCGAGGATCAGCTCCGCGGCGATCACCGCGAGCCTCGTCGAGAGCTCGGCCGTGTTCTCGTGCGGGTCGATCGGCGTCCGTGCGACGGCGGCGACCGGGCCCGCGTCCATCTCCTTCTCGATCTTCATGATCGAGATGCCCGTCTCGGCGTCGCCTTCGAGGATCGCCCGCGCGATCGGCGCTGCGCCGCGATGGCGGGGCAGGAGCGACGCGTGGGCATTGATCAGGTAGCCCCGGGTCGGCAGCTCGCGCACCGCCTTCGGCAGGAACTGCCCGAACGCCACGACGACCCCGAGATCCGCGCGCCACGCCCGCATCGCCTCGACGCAGTCCGGCGCGCCGACCCGTTCCGGCCGCAGCAGCGGCCGACCCGCGCGCAGCGCGACCTCCGCGACGGGCGAGGGCGAGGTCTTGCGTCCGCGGCCTCGCCCGCGGTCGGGCTGGGAGACGACGCCGACCACCGGATGGCGCGAGCCGAGCAGGCGCTCGAGGGTCGGGACGGCGATCTCGGGGGTGCCGAAGAAGGCGAGGCGCAGGGGGATCAACGCGCGCGGGATCCGGCGCTCATGCCTGCCGCGCCGCAGTCTCTTCGGCGAGCTGCTTGCGGCGCTTCTTGACGTAGAGGCTGCGCTTGAGACGGCTGATTCGATCGATGAAGAGGATGCCGTCGAGATGGTCGACTTCGTGCTGGATGCAGACGGCGCGCAGGCCCTCGGCGCGCTCCTCGATCGGGTTGCCGTCGAGATCGAGGCCGCGCAGCGTGATCTTCGCGTCGCGGTCGACGTTGGCCGAGTAGTCGGGGACCGAGAGGCAGCCCTCCTCCCAGGTGATCCGGCCCTCGCGTTCGCTGATCTCCGGATTGATCACGACCATCGGATGGCGGCCCTTCTCCTCGTCGTTCCACTCCGTATCGATGACGAACATCCGGACCGACGCGCCGACCTGCGGCGCGGCGAGCCCGATGCCGGGCTCGTCGTACATGACCTCGATCATGTCGGCGGCGAGCTGGCGCAGCTCGTCCGTGATCCCGTCGATCGGCTTCGAGACGAGCTTCAGGCGAGGATCCGGAAACTGGAGGACTTCGCGCAGGGCCATGGTCGGTCGGGTCGATCGTCCGGTCGCGCGGCCGGCTCGGCGTCGGCCTCGCGCCGGTCGCGGGCAGGGGGTTGCTAGGTCGCCAGGGGCGTCCGGAGAAGCGCCGTTTATAGCATGTGGACGGGATCGGCGTCGAGGCCGACGATGACCGTCCGCGGGACGCGGCGGGCCGCCTCGAGCACCGCCTCGCAGGGAGCGCGCAGCGCCTGCGCCTCGCGCGCCTTCATGAGCAGCATGAAGCGCCAGCGCCCGCGCAGCCGCGCGATCGGGGCCGGCGCCGGCCCCAGGATCTCGACCGCGGGCGGCCCGTCCGGCGCGCCTGCGTCGCCCTGCCCCGCGCGGGCGTCTGACGTCCGCGGCGTGCGCGTCGCGGTGCGGGCGGCGTCGGCGAGCTGCTCGGCGGCCGCGATGGCCTCCGCCTCCTCCTCGGCATGGACGATGACGCGGGCGAGGGCGCCGAAGGGCGGGTAGCCGAGGGCCCGGCGATGCTCGATCTCGGAGCGGTAGAACGTTTCGTAGTCGTGGGTCGCGACGGGGACGAGCGCGTAGTGGTCGGGGACGAAGGTCTGGACGACGACGTGGCCGGGGCGCGTCGCCCGGCCGGCGCGACCGGCGACCTGGGTCAGCAGCTGGAACGTGCGCTCCGCCGCGCGGAAGTCGGGCAGATGGAGTCCGAGATCGGCGGCGACGACGCCGACGAGCTGGACGCCCGGGAAGTCGTGGCCCTTCGCGACCATCTGCGTCCCGATCACGATCTCGACCTCGCCGTCCTTCAGCGCGCGCAGGACCCGCTCGGTATGGCCGCGACGCGCGGCGGTGTCGCGGTCGAGTCGCAGGGTCCGCGCGCGCGGAAAGAGCGCGCGGACCTCCTCCTCGAGTCGCTCCGTCCCGACGCCGAGGAGCGCCGTCTCGGGATCGCCGCAGCCGCTGCAGCGCTCGGGGACCGCGCGCGTCTGGCCGCAGTAGTGGCAGCGCAGCCGGTATTCGCCCGCGTGGAAGACGAGCGCGACGTCGCAGTCGCGACAGCGCTCCGCATGCCCGCACTGGAAGCAGAAGATCCGCGTCGAGAACCCGCGGCGATTGAGGAAGAGGATCGTCTGGCCCCCGACCGCGAGCGTCTCGTCGATCGCGCGGCGCAGCGGGCGCGAGAGGATCGTCTTGCGCCCGCGCGTGCGCTTCGCCTTCTCCTTCGCGAGGTCGACGATCTCGACGGCGGGCAGCGGCCGGCCGCCGACCCGTCGCGGGAGCGAGAGCCGGCGCAGCTCGCCCGTCTCGGCCCGCCGGCGCGATTCGAGCGAGGGCGTCGCCGATCCGAGCACGAGCGGACAGCCCGCCTGCGCGGCGCGCCGCTCGGCGAGGCTGCGCGCGTGGTAGCGGAAGCCCTCCTCGTTCTTGTAGGCGCCGTCGTGCTCCTCGTCGATCACGACGAGGCCGAGCGCCTCGAGCGGGGCGAAGAGGGCGCTGCGCGCGCCGACTGCGATCGCCGTCTGGCGCGCGCGCAGCCGCTCCCACTGCGCGAGCCGCTCGCCGGGCTTGAGCCCGGAATGCAGCACGGCGACCTCGTCGCCGAAGCGCGCGCGCAGGCGCGCCACGATCTGGTGCGTCAGCGTGATCTCGGGAACCAGCACGAGCGCCTGGCGGCCGCCCGCGAGCGTCTCGGCGATGGCCTGCAGGTAGACCTCGGTCTTGCCGCTGCCTGTGACGCCGTGGAGCAGGAAGCGCTCGGGCGCCTCGCGCTTCACCGCGTCGCGAATCACGGCGAGCGCCGCCTGTTGGTCGTCCGTCAGCGCCACCCGCTCGCCGCCGTCGAGCACGGTCTCCGTCGCCCCGATCGCGACCCGTTGCTCGACCTCCGCGAGCCCCCGGCGCACCAGCGCGCGCAGTGCCGCCCCGACCCGCGCATCGCCCCCAGCGAGCTCGGCCACCGCCACGCCGCCCGGATGCGCCGCGAGCTGCCGGAGCAGCGTGGCCTGCGCCCCCGCCCGCGCGAGCGTCTCGGCGCAGCAGCGCTCGATCTCGACCCCGTCGGCCACGCGGGCGACCCGGATCGACGGCAGCCGCGCGCGCGGCGTCTGCTGCACGATCCGGCGCTCGACGAGGCCGTCGCGCGCCAGCGCCTCGAGCCGACTCGCGACGGCGATCTTCGGCAGCGCGCGCGCCAGCGTCGCGGCGGAGGCGGGGCGCAAGGCGAGCTGCTCGAGGATCGGTCGCGCGTCGCCGCCGAGCGCCCCCGCACCGATCGCGCCCTGGGCGAGCGCGCGCTCGCCTCGCCGCGAGAGCGCCCAGGGTCGCGCGAGTCGCGGCGCCGCACCGGGCGGGAGCGCATGCGCGATCGCCTGGCCGACGGGGCAGAAGATCGCGCGTGCCTCCGCCGCCAGCACTCGGATCAGCGCCTCGGAGACGATCGGCTCCTCGTCGAGCTGCTCGTCGAGCGGGACGAGCGAACGCACGGGCGCGGCGGCGGCGATCGGCGCATCGCCGTCGAGGTCGTCGGGCACGACGAGTCCGACGAGCCGCTGCCCGCCGAAGCGCACGCGCACGCGACAGCCGACGAACGACGGAGACGCCCCGCCCGCCACGCCTGTGCCCGTCTCGTGCGCGGCCGCGCGGGGCAGCGCGTAGTCGAAGACGCGATCGATCGGCACCGGCAGCGCCACGCGTACGACGCGCGGCCCGCGCGAAGCGGGACCGACTCTGGCATCGTCCGACGCGGGCGGTCCGAGGCCGTCGAAGAGGGGGGACGTCATGGCGAGAACGTATGCAGACCGGCCGCGCCGGGAAAGTCCGCGCGGGCGGCGCGCGCGCGGTCCGAGACCGCGGGTGCGGGTCGAAGATCGCGCGGGCGCGCGGACGCTGGTCGTCGACGAGACCTTCGCCTCGTTCTACCGCCCGGGCGAGCTCGCGACGCGCTGTGTCTGGGACGCGATCGCGGCGCCCCTGCTCGCCCTGGCGCCAGCGCGCCGCCGCCGGGTCCTGATCCTCGGCCTCGGCGCGGGGTCGGTCGCGCGGCTCGCGCGCGCGCTCGCGCCGGAGGCGCGGATCGTCGGCGTCGAGCTCGATGCCGAGGTCGTGCAGCTCGCGCGGACCCACTTCGAGCTCGACGCGCTCGGGCTCGAGGTCGTGCAGGCCGACGCGCGCGCCTGGCTCGAGCGCGCGGTGGAGCGACCCGAGCGCTTCGACGCGATTCTCGAGGACGTCTTCATCGGCCGCGGCGACGCGGTCCACAAGCCGGACTGGATTCCCGATCCGGCGCATCTTCACGCGCGCCGGCTGCTCGCCCGCGGCGGCCTGCTCGTCAGCAACACCCTCGACGAACATGCGCGCGTCGCCCGCGCGCTCGCGCAGGGCTTCGCGCAGGTGGTCGAGATCCAGGTCGAGGATTACGACAATCGGGTCCTGGTCGGCGGCGGCGAAGCGCTCTCGGCCGGTGCCCTGCGCACCGCCGTCGCCGCCTCGCCGATCCTGCGCGAGAGCCTTCCGGTCCTCTCCTTCCGCACGCGGACCGGGATCGACCGAAGGCCGCCTTCGCGGGCGCGTCGGTCCGCGTCGACGCGTCAGTCGCCATCCAGAAAGTGGAGCACGACCTGATTGAACCGCTCGGGTCGCTCCGCCATGACCGCGTGGCCGCTGTAGGCGAGCGCCACGTCGCGGGCGCCGGGCATGGCTTCGGCGAGCTCGCGGCTGAACTTCGAGGGCGTGAGCTGATCGCGCCGGCCGCAGATCGCGAGCGTCGGATGGGCGAGCGCGGGCAGACGCGCGAGCGCGTCGTGGTCGAGGCAGGCCTCGCATTGACGGGCGAAGGTCTCCCCGGTCACCGGCGTCTGGCCGTCGTCGAGATGGGCCACCGCGGTCGCGACCAGCTCCTTCTCCTCGAGCGCCTCGTCCGACAGGGTCCAGATCAGCCGATGGCGGATCATCGCCGAGGCGGGCGTGCCGGCGCGGGCGAGGGCGGCCCAGGACTCGAGCAGCATCCGGCGCTTGGCGTCGGGTCGGGCCCAGGTCCCGATCAGCACGAGCTGGCGGAAGCGCTCCGGCGCGGCGAGGGCCGCCTCCTGGATCGCCATGCCGCCGAGGAAGTAGCCCGCCGCGTCGACCCGCGGCAGCGCGAGCGCATCGAGCAGCTCGAGCAGATCGCGCGCCAGGTCGGCGGTCGTGAAGGGCTGGCCCGGGTCGGTGCTCTCGCCGACGCCGCGATGGTCGTAGATCAGGACCGGGCGGTGCTCGGAGAAGACCGGGACCTGGAAGGGGAGCCAGCCGGCACAGCGCCCGCCGACGCCCATCGCGAGCACGAGCGGCAGGCGGTCGGGCCTCGGATCGCGTGCGGGATGGAGCTCGTAGTAGAGGGCGTGCCGGGAGAGCGCAGCGAGCGGCATGGCGGCGAGTGTACCGGGTCGTCCGCGCTTGCAAGAATCGAACGACCGTTTAATTATCTCCGCCGTGGCCCCCCCGCGACGCAAGGCTTCCCGCTCCCGCACGCCCCGCCCCAAGGCGAAGCGCGCGGCGCCCGTCCGGCGCCCGCGGCGGGGCGCGCGCGGGCCCGGCCGGCCCCGAACGGCGGAGGTCGACGAGGAGGCCGTGCGCGAGCGGCTGCTCGAGGCGGCGATGGCGCTCGCGGCCGAGCAGGGCTTCGAGACCTGCGGCCTGCGCGAGATCGCGGCCCGGGCGCGCGTCAGTCCGGCGATGATCGCCTACTACTTCGGCGGCCGGGAAGGTCTCGTCGAGGCGCTCTATGCCCGGGCCTTCGAGCGCGTCAGCCGGCGGACCCGGGACTTCCTCGAGCGCCCGGACTTCTCGCAGCGCGAGGACGGGCTCGGTACGCTCGTGCGCCTCTATGTCGCGGCGCTGACGGCGGAGCCCTGGCTGCCGCGCCTGATCGCGAGCGAGCTGCTGGCCCACGGCGCCTCGCCGCTGCGCTCGCGGCTCTTCGGCGATCTGACCCGCGGACCGCTGATGGCGATGATCGGCTGGCTCGAGGCCGAGCAGCGTGCGGGGCGCCTGCGCGGCGACGTCGATGCGCGACAGATGGCCATCTCGGTCGCGGGGCTCTGCATCTTCCCCTTCCTGATCCAGCCCATCGTCGGCGATGCGCTCGGGATGGGGACGGGGGCGGCGTTCGCCGAGGCGCTGGTGGCCCATGCCGAGCAGATCCTCGTGGACGGTCTGCTCGTTCGAGCGGAGAGGGATGCGCGCTGATGGGGTCGGGGAAGGCGGTGGAGACGAGGCGATCGGCGGGGCGGGGCGGCTCGCCGGCGGCGCGCGTGCGCGCGATCGCGGGCGTCGTGCTGCTCGCGGTCGGATTCGGGCTCGCTGGCTGTCCCGCGTCCGACGGCGCGCGGGACGGCTCGATGTCGACGGAGGCGGCAGCGCCGGAGACCCGCGTGCGCGTCCGCACGCAGAAGGTCCGGCTCGCCCGACTGCAGGGCGCCGACAGCGTGACGGGCACGATCCGAGCCTATCATCGCACGACCGTGACGGCCGAGGCCCAGGGGCGCGTCGTCGCGCGGGCGCTCCTGCCGGGCTCGCGGGTCGAGACAGGCGGCCTGCTCGTCGAGCTCGAGGACGCACGCCCGATCCTCGCCCTGCGCCGGGCGGAGGCGGCGCTCGGAACGGCCGAGACGGTCTTGCGGCATGCCGAGCGCGAGCTGGCCCGGGGCGAGCAGCTGCTCGCGCAGAAGGCGCTCAGCACCCAGCAGCACGACGACCTGCGCCTCGCCGTCGACCGCGCCCGCAACGAGCGCGAGCTCGCCCTGGTCGCGCGCGATACGGCGAAGCGCGATCTCGCCGACACGAAGATCCGCGCGCCCTTCGCCGGGACGGTCGACACCCTCGCCGTCGACGTCGGCGACTTCGTCTCGGTCGGTACGCCGGTCGCCACCCTCGTCGACCTCTCCCGCGTCCGCATCTTCGGCGGCGTGACCGCGCGGGAGGCCGCACGGCTCACGCCGGGGATGCGCGCGCGGGTCGCCGTGGCCGATCTCGAGGGTCGAAGCTTCGAGGCGGAGCTCGTCGCCGTCGCCCGGGTCGCGGGGCGGCTCGACGGGACCTACGAGCTCGAGCTCGGTATGGACAATCCGGGCGGACTGCGCGACGGCATGGTCGCGACCCTCGAGCTCGAGAGCGCGGGCGAGGAGGAGGCGCTGCTCGCGCCGCGGGCGGCGCTGCTGCGGCGCGGGGGGCGGCCCGAGGTCTTCGTGGTCGAACGCGGCGAGGGCGGTCCGGTCGCCCGCACGCGCGGCGTGCGGACCGGCCGGGTCGAGGGCGACTCGATCGAGATCCTGGAAGGGCTGCGCGCGGGCGAGGAGGTCGTGTTCGAGGGCCACTTCGCGCTCCAGGACGGCGCGCATGTCGCGATCGACGGAGAGCGGGGGTAGCGGTGGAACGCCTCGTCCGCTTCTTCGTCGAGCGCCACCTGCTCGTCCACGTGATCACGGCCGCCGTCGTCGTGATCGGCCTGCTCTCCGCGACGCGGACGCGGATCGAGGCCTTTCCCTCCGCCCAGCTGCCGCGCTTCGTCGTCAACGCCCAGCTGCCGGGCGCGTCGGCGCGGGACGTCGAGACCAAGGTCACGATCCCGATCGAGGAGGAGCTGCGCGAGGTCGACGGCCTCGACAGCTTCACGACCGTGATCACCGACAACCGCTCGGTCACGACCATCGAGCTCGACGACGACACGCCCGACGAGGAGATCGCCGAGAAGGAGCGCGAGGTCCGAACCGCCCTCGACGCGGTCCACGGCTTTCCCGAGGACATGCGGGACGATCCGACGCTGACGGTGATGAATCCCAACAAGCAGCCGATCGTCGAGGTCGCGCTCGCCGGGCCCTCGAGCGCGCTGCCCGTCGCCGCGATCCGGCTCGAGCGTGCGCTGCTGAAGGTCGAGGGCGTCGGCGAGATCGAGCGCGTCGGCCTTCCGGATCCCGAGCTCTTCGTCTACCTCGATCCCCAGGCCGCGCGCGCCCATGGCGTGACGCTCCTCGACGTCGTCGAGGCGATCGCGGTGCGGAACGTGTCGGATACGGGGGGCGTGCTCGAGGCGGCGAACGACCGGCGTCAGATCGTGATGTGGGGGCGCTTCGAGCGCCCCGAAGAGGTCGGCGAGGTCGTGCTCCGCTTCGACGAGGACGCGCCGTTGCGGGTCCGCGACGTGGCGCGACTCGAGCTCGGCCGCGAGGACGTGACGCTGCTCGCCGGCACCAACGGCGAGCCCGGGCTCTCGCTCGTGGTCGTGAAGCGGGCCGGCGCCGACGTGATCGCGACCCGCGATCGCATCGCCCGGACCCTCGAGGCGATCGACCTGCCCGACGGCGTCACGGCCTCGATCGTCAACGACCTCTCCTACGAGATGCGCAATCGCATGCGCGTGCTCTTCAGCAACGGGATCATGGGCATCATCCTGGTCGGCGCGGTGCTCTTCCTCTTCCTCGCGCCCTCCGCGGCGATCTGGGTCGCGCTCGGCGTCCCGGTCGTCATGCTCGGCGTCGTGGCCTTGATGCCGGCGACGGGCATGACGATCAACTTCGTCTCGACGACGGCCTTCGTGATCGTGCTCGGCATGCTCGTCGACGACGCGGTCGTCGTCGCCGAGATGATCCTCGTGAAGCGGCAGGAGGGTCTGTCGCCCGTCGAGGCGTCGGTGCAGGGGACGCTGGCGGTGGCGCAGCCGGTGCTCGCGTCGGGCATCACGACGGTGCTCGCGTTCGGGCCGCTGCTCGCGGTGGGCGGCATGCCGTCGCGGGTCATCTGGATGATCCCGGCCGTGGTGTGTCTCGCGCTCGCGCTCTCGATGGCGGAGAGCTTCGTGATCCTGCCCTCCCACATGGCGATCGCCGGCAGCCGCGGTCGGCCGACGCCGAAGCGCGCCTTCGTCGTCGCGCTCGAGGCGCGCTACCGCAGCGCCCTTCGCAGCGCGATCGCGCATCGCGGCCGCGTGATCGCGGGCTTCGCGGCGGTCTTCGTCGTCGTCGCGGTCGGCATCATCCCTCGGCTCGAGTTCCAGTTCTTTCCGCAGGAGTCCGCCCCGGGCTTCCACATCAAGGTCACGATGCCGCCCGGGACCCCGATCGAGCGCACCGAGGCGGCGGTCGACGCGATCCAGGACCAGCTCCCGCCGATCATGGGCGAGGACCTGCAGGCGATCACCAGTCGCGTCGGTCATCAGGATCGCGAGGGATCGACGCGCGAGTACGGCTCGGTCGAGAACGAAGGCATCGTCTCGGCCCATCTCGATCTCGACAAGAAGGAGAAGTCGGCGGCCGTCTGGATCGAGGTCCTGCGCGAGCGGCTCGCGATCCCCCTCGATGCGACGATCCAGTTCGAAGCCGACATCGACGGGCCGCCCGGCCTCGAGCCCGTAAACGTCTACGTCCTCGCGAACGACGACTCGTTCCGGCGTCAGGCCGGCGTCGCCCTCGCCGACTACCTGCGGGAGATTCCGGGCGTCGTCGACATCGCGATCGACGAGCGCTTCGGCATCCGCCAGATCGACCTCAACCCCGATGCGGAGCGACTCGCGCGCCACGGCCTCGATGCGCGGACGCTGGGCCGGACGCTCAAGGCCGCCTACTACGGCCTGATCGCGTCGGAGATGCGGGACCTCGAGGAGACGACGGACATCCGCGTCACGCTCGAGCCGGCCGCCCGGCGCTCGATCCACGCGCTGCTCGATACCCCGGTCCGCAACGAGCGCGGCGAGCTCGTCCTCGTCCGGGACGTCGTCGAGCCGATCGAGCTGCCGGCGCTCGCGAAGATCCAGCATCGCGACGGGCAGCGCTCGCTCAACGTGACGGCCGGCCTCTCGGCCGACGCCCCCTTCACGGCCCTGACGATCGCCGAATGGATCGAGCGCGACTTCGTCCCACGTTATGCCGGCCGGGACGACATCGCGATCGAGATCAGCGGTGAGGCGGTCCAGTCGCGTCGGGCCACGGGCGACCTCGCGGCGGTCGCGCTCGTCGTCGTGCTCGGCATCGCGGCAGTGATCGCGATCATGCTCGATTCGGTGCTCGAGGCGCTCTTCGTGATCGCGGTCGTCCCCTTCGCGATCGTCGCGGTCGCGCTGGTCTTCTGGCTCCATGGCATGAACTTCAGCCTGCTGCCCGTGATCGGGACGATCGGGCTGGCGGGGGTCGTCGTGAACGCCTCGATCGTGATGGTCGACGCGGTCCACCAGGCCCAGGGGCGCCTCGGGCCGGGGGCGACGGAGGCGGAGCGCGAGGACTCGCTCGTCGAGACGATCGTGTCGCGGCTGCGGCCGATCCTCGTGACGACGCTGACGACCTTCGGCGGCGTCATTCCGACGGCCTACGGTTTCGGCGGCTACGACTCGGTCATGTCGCCGATGTCGCTCGCGCTCGGCTGGGGCCTCGCGCTCTCGACGCTCGTCACGCTCTTCCTCGTGCCGGCCCTCTACGTCCTCGCGAACGACATCCGCCGGCGGGTGGACGCGCTCTGGCGGGGGCGCCGGCGAGGACGCTCGGCGGGAGACGGCGCTTCGGGATCGGGGTCGGACGCGGGCGAGGCGCGCCCGGTCGTTCGCGACGGGTCGCGGCCTTCGCGGGCAGCTTGATCGATCAGCTGCCCATCTTCTTGAGGTCGTTCAGCACGAGCTTGGCGACGGCCTTCAGCGTCTCGAAGACGCCCTGGCCCGTCGTCGCGCAGGCCTCGAACTCCGGCGCGCCCTGCGCGTTGAGCAGGCGGCGCAGCTCCTCGAGCGGCGCCGCGTTCGGCACGTCGCGCTTGTTGTACTGGATCACGTAGGGGATCTTGGCGAGGTCGTAGCCCTGCTCCCGAAGGTTCACCTTCAGGTTGTCGAGGCTCTCGATGTTGGCCTCCATCCGCTCGATCTGGCTGTCGGCGACGAAGACGACGCCGTCGACGCCCTTCAGGATCAGCTTGCGCGAGGCGTCGTAGAAGACCTGACCCGGAACGGTGTAGAGATGGAAGCGGGTCTTGAATCCGCGGATCTCGCCGAGGGCCAGCGGCAGGAAGTCGAAGAAGAGCGTCCGCTCCGTCTCGGTCGCGAGCGAGATCATCTTCCCCTTCACGTCGGGGTTCGTCTTCTGGTAGATGTGCTGCAGGTTCGTCGTCTTGCCACACAGGCCGGGGCCGTAGTAGACGATCTTGCAGTTGATCTCGCGCGAGCTGTAGTTGATGAACGACATGGGGGTGTGGCGACTCGTCAGGAGAAGAGGTTGTCGATGTCGTCGTCGGTGATCTCCGCGAAGGGCGATCCGGCGCCGTGGCCCTGGGTCTCCGCCTTCTTGCGGATGTCCTCGAAGAGCTTGGCGAGCTCGCCGCCCGCCTTCTTCACGCGCAGCCGGACGAGCCCGAGCGAGCTGCGTTCGTCGAAGACGACCACGAGGATCATGCGCTCGCCGACGACCGTCATGTGGAGGTTGTCGCGCTCGCCCTGATGGAAGTGGATCGGGAACTCCTCCTCCCCGAGGAGCTTGGCCAGGCCGCCGGTCGCCGCGATGCAGCCCGCCGTCAGCGAGGCGAGGCTCGTGCTGTCGATGCCGCGCAGCTCGCCGGCCTCGCCGATCAGCTGCCCCGCCTTGTCGACGACGAAGACCCCCTTCGCATTGGCGTCCCGGACCAGCCGCTGGATGATGGCGAGGACCCGGTCGAAGTCCTCCTTCTGCATCACGAGCTGGGATTGCATCATCGGCATCTGCCTCTGTAAGCGTCCGGGAATCGGACCATTTTCGAGCTTACCCCGGTCGGTCTCGCGGCGGCAACCGGAGCCCTTCGGGCCTCCGCGCGATGCCCGCTCGAATCGGTCGCGCCGGGGCGGGTCTTTAGTCCGCGCTCGGCCTTCGCTCAATCGCCCATCGACCGGCGATTCGCGATCGCGCGGCTGACGGTGACGTGGTCGGCGTACTCGAGGTCGCCGCCGAGGGGCATGCCGTAGGCGATGCGTGTGAGGCGCACGCCCGATGCCGCGAGCCGATCGGCGAGGAAGTGCGCCGTCGCGTCCCCCTCCGCCGTCGGGTTCGTCGCGAGCACGACCTCCTTGACCCCGCCCTCGCGGATGCGGCGCGCGAGCTCCTCGACGCGCAGCGCTTCGGGGCCCATGCCGTCGATCGGCGAGAGCGCGCCCCCGAGCACGTGGTAGAGGCCTCGGAAGCCGCCGCTGCGCTCGATCGCCGCCATGTCGGCCGGCTCCTCGACGACGCAGACGACCGAGCGATCGCGGCTCGCGCTGGCGCAGACGGGGCAGGGCGAGCGGTCCGAGAGCGTGAAGCAGCTGCTGCAGACGACGGTATCCGTCTGCAGGCGCACGATCGCATCGGCGAGCTCGCCGGCCACCTCGGGCGGCGCGGAGAGCAGGAAGTAGGCGAGGCGGCTCGCCGACTTCTCGCCGATGCCGGGCAGCCGCTTCAGGCAGGCGACCAGCCGGTCCATGGCCGGCGAGGAGGAGCTCGCCATCTCAGAAGCCGCTGCCGGTCGTGAGATGCTGCTGCATGCGGACGAACTCCGCGTGCGCGCCCTCCTGGGCCTTCACGATCGCAGCGTTGATGGCCGCGGCGGCGAGGTCCTGGATCATCTCCTTGTCCCCGGATTTGAAGAAGGCGTCCTCGATCTCGATCGCGACGACGCGCAGCGCGCCGGTCACGACCGCGCGGACCATGCCGCCCCCGCTCGTGGCCTCGAATCGCCGCAGGTTGAGCGCCTGCTGGATCTCGTCGATCCGCTTCTGCATGACGCGGGCCTGCTCCATCATCTTCTCGGCTTCGTTGGCATTCACCGATCGTCTCCCAGAGGTCGGATCTCGACGATCTCCGCGCCGAGGATCTCGATGGCGAGGTTCACGCACTCGCTGTTGAGCGCCTCCTGGCGCCGTCGGCGCGACCGTTCGCGCGACTGCACCGATTCGAGCGCTTCCCGTTGGACGCTCCGTTGCTCGATCCGGATCGTGATCGATCGACCGAAGAGGCGTTGCGCGATCGACTCGAGCTCCTGCGTCCGACTGCGGAGGCGTTCGGCATGGAAGCTCGTTCCGGTCACGATCCGCATCAGCGGGCCTTCGACCGCCGCACATTCGGCGTGCTCGAGGCTCGCATGCCGCGCTCGATCGAGCTCGAGCGCATGGCTGCGCAGGCGGTCGAAGAGCGCGGCCGGCGAGGGGCCGAGCTCGCTCGGCGGGGGCGCGTTCCAGACCGCATCCCCGTCCTCGCCTTCGAATCGGTCTTCGAAGTCGGCCTCGACGCCGACCTCCCCCTCGTCGCGATCGGCTCGCTCCGCTCGCGTGAAGTCGCGTTCGGCGTCGCGGAACGGAAGCGCCTCCCCCGTGCCGGCTGGGGGGCCGTCGAAGCCATCCGGCTCCTCCGGCTCCTCGCGCCCCCGGATCGGCGCCCCGGGCGCACGAGCCGATCCGCCCGTCGGACGGGCGGGTGCCGCGCCCGAGCCGCCACGGCTCGCTCCCTTGCGACCGGCCGGTCCGGCGTCGCCGCGTGCGGGCTCGCCTGCGCCGGCCGTGCCGCGCACTGCGGGCGTCGCATCGCGGAGGGGCCCGACCCGCTTCCCGCCCGGCGAGGCCCCCCCGGTCGTCGTCCCCGCCGCGGCCGTCGATCGCGCGGCTCCGCCGGCTCCCGCTTCCCGTCCGACTCCGCCCGCACGCGGCGCACCCGTGCGCGCTGGACCCGCGGCCGGCGGTCCCGACGCAGGACCCGAAGGCGGCCCCGATGCGGAGGGCATACCGCCGCTTCCGAGCCGCCGTTCGAGCGCGTCGAGCCGCGCCAGCAGGCGCTCGACGTCGTCGCCCTCCGGCATCGTCGCCAGCCGGATCACCGCCATCTCGAGCACGGCGCGCGGCTGGGGCGCGAAAGCGAGATCCTCGAGCTCGCGCAGCAGCGCGCGGAACATGCGCCGAAGGCGCGAGACTTCGCAGCGCCCGGCCAGGGCGCGCAGCTCCGCCCGCTCCTCGTCCGTTCCCTCGAAGATCGCCTCCGCGTCCGGCGCGATCTGGAGCACCGTCAGGTCGCGCAGGAGCTCGAGCAACGCCTCCGCGATCCGCGCGGGCTCGGAGCCGCCCGCAGAAGCGGTCGCGAGCTGCTCGAGCGCGCGCGCGGCATCGGCGTCGAAGCAGGCCTCGAGGATCGACCTGAGGACGTTGCGGTCGACGAGGTCGAGGATCTCGGCGACGACCTCGTCGGCGACCTGCTGCCCGCCGTAGGCCACGATCTGGTCGAGCAGCGTCTGTGCGTCGCGCATCGAGCCCTCGCCCTCGCGCGCGATCGCCGCGAGGGACTTCGGCGAGATCGCGATGCCCTCGGCGCGGCCGATCTCGGCGAGGCGTTCGGCGACGGTGGCGAGCGGGATCCGGCGCAGGTCGTGGCGCTGGCAGCGGGACAGGACGGTGAAGGGGATCTTCTCGGGATTCGTCGTCGCGAAGATGAAGAGGCTGCGGGGCGGCGGCTCCTCGAGCGTCTTGAGCAGCGCGTTGAACGCCGCCGTCGAGAGCATGTGGACTTCGTCGATGATGAAGATGCGATGTCGTCCGGGGGCGGCCGCATAACGGATCGATTCGATGATCTCGCGCACGTCGTCGACGCCCGTCCGGCTCGCGGCGTCCATCTCCTGTACGTCGGTCGAGCGGCCCTCGGTGATCTCGACGCAGGCGGGGCAGACGCCGCAGGGCGTGTCCGTCGGACCCTTCTCGCAGTTCAGGCAGCGCGCGACCAGGCGGGCGAGGGTCGTCTTGCCGACGCCGCGCGGGCCGGTGAAGAGGATCGCGTGGGGGATGCGGCCGGAGCGGATCGCGTTGCGCAGCGCGCGCGTGACGTGGCCCTGCCCCGAGACTTCCTCGAAGCTCTGCGGACGCCATTTGCGCGCGATGACCTGGTAGCTCACGGGGGGGCGGTCCATCCGGATGAGGAGGCGACCGCGCGCCACTGCGGGCGGGCACGGCCGCCGACTTGCGGTCCGACGCGCGGGCCGCGCGGGCCGAGGGTTGACCGCAGGGCTTGCCGATCGCAGCCAAGTCCCTGCTACGGCTGCTTCCTTCCGGACCTGACCGGGTTCACAGAGTCCCGAACTCGAACGGGACCCTGCGGTCAACGCTCGGCGCGCGCCGCGCCGAACCGGGACGGTACCCGGGGCACGGGGCAGTTTCAAACTGCCGAGGCGGCCGGCCTCGGCGGCTTCCGGCAGGCAGCGCCTCCGAGCGGTCGAGCGGCGCGGCGCGCGCGTCGGTCTTCGGGGCGCCTGCGCTGGTATGCTCCGCCGCCACAGGAGGGTCGCCATGTCGTTCGATTCCGTCTCCTCTTCCCAGCGCGAGTCCGCGCCCCGAGTGCTCGAGCGCCGCGCGGACGAGCTCGCCATCCGCGAGCTCGCGTTCCGATATGCCCGCATCGTCGATCGCCGCGTCTACGACGAGATCCCCGAGGTCTTCGCCCCGGACTGCGAGCTCTCGGGCGTCGGCTTCCGGATGCGGGGACACGCCGAACTCGACGCGGGGCTGCGCAAGATCGAGATGTACTCGGCGACCCAGCACTGCGTCCACAACCAGTTGACCCGCGTCGAGGGCGACCGGGCGAGCGGCGAGTTCTACTGCGTCGCAGCCCACATCCACGAACGCGAGGGCGTCGCCTACAAGCTCGACATGGGCATCCGCTACGACGATCGCTACGTGCGGACGGCGGGGGGCTGGCGGATCGCCCACCGCGTACTCAACCTGATCTGGCAGCAGGATCTACCGCTCGATCTCGCGCCGCCGGCCCGGCCGCGCGCACGCCCGCGAGCATCCGGGACGACGAAGAAGCGATCGACGCCCCGAGCCGAGGGGAAGAAGAGGGCGCGGCCGGCCGCGCGCGCGAAGGCGACGACCCGAAAGCGGGCCGCCGCTCGCGCGGGCGCATCCCGCAAGAAGTCGCGCGGCCGACGTCCGGTGCGTTAGGCAGCGAGAGGCTCGACGGAGAAGCTCGGAGTCGCCATCGTCGAGAGCGCAGGACGCGGATGGATCGATCGAGCGCCCGGCCCGACGGGCACGCTGTTCGCGGCGCCTTCCTCCCTGTCCGCTGCGCCTCCCTCCGCGGCCTGCTAGGCGAGCGCCGCGCCGTCGACGCGGATCTCGGTACCGGAAATGAAGCGGGCCTCGTCCGAGGCGAGGAAGACGACGACTTCGGCGATCACGTCGGGCGGCGCGGCGCCGTGTAGTGAGGCCAGCCGGTTCAACAGCTCGAGCTTGGCCGCCTTGGGCAGCTTGGCCGTGCCCGACATGCCGGTCTGGATCGAGGCCGGGCAGATCGAGTTGGCCCGCAGCCCCTCTTCGGCGTACTCGACGGCGATCGCACGGGTGAAGGCGTGGATCGCGCCCTTCGACGCGCTGTAGGCGGCACCGTAGGCGAGGCCGGAGAGGCCTGCGGTCGACCCCAGGTTCACGATCGCGCCCTTCGTCGCGAGCAGGTGCGGGATCGCCTCCCGCGTCATCAGGAAGGTGCCGTCGAGGTTGACCGAGAGGATCCGTCGCCAGAAGGCGAAGGACATCTCGTGGACCCGCTCGTAGGCGATGATGCCGGCGTTGTTGCAGAGCACGTCGAGCCGCCCGAAGCGCTCGACGCAGGCTGCGACGCTCGCGCGCGCCTCCTGCTCGTCGCTGATGTCGGCCGCGCGCGCCTGGACCTCGGCGCCGAGCTCGGCGACGCGCTTCGCCGTGTCCTCGAGGCCCGCGGCGACGACGTCGGTCAGGAAGAGCTTCGCGCCTTCGCGCGCCGCGCGCAGAGCCGAGGCGCGGCCGATGCCCGAGGCGGCGCCGGTGAGGAGGAGTACCTTGTCGTGGAGTCGGCCCATGGCTGCTGCTTCTCCCTTCTGCTTCGACTTCTTTTTCGTCACTTTTTTCGTCACTTCTTTTTCGTCACTTCGTCGTACCGTCGTGCGAGGCTGGCTCGGCGCTCGCGTCGCCGCGACCCCGGATCAGGCGTCGAGCGAGTAGTAGTGCGGCCAGACCAGCGCGTCGAGGACCATGGTCTGCAGCCAGAAGAAGAAGTACGCGACGACGGCGAGCCAGGCCGTCGGCCCGCTCCGCCGGGCCAGCCGGACGAGCAGCAGGCCGAGCAGCGTCGCGCCGGCCCCGACGACCAGCAGGACGGCGCGGATCAGGACCCAGACGAAGGGCGACGGGCTCTTCACGTAGAGCGCCGTCAGCGGGAGCCAGAGCGCCGAGGCCATCAGGATCGCCGCGTAGGCGAGGATCATGGCCGTCGCGGGGAGGCCCGTGCGGTCGCGCAGCGCGCTGGCCGGCGTCGCGAAGACGAGCCATCCCGTCGCCGGAAAGAACCCGGCTGCGGCGAGGAACATGTTGAGCGTGTAGAGGGAGCGGACCCGTCCCTCCGGAATGCCGCCCCAGAGCCGGCCGCCGATCTCGGGATCGAGGGCCAGGAGGTAGCTCGCGAGCACGGCCGAGCCGCCGATCGCGATCAGGCGGATCATCGCGCCGCGCAGCATCCGGTCGTTCTCGTTCGTCGCATCGGTCTGTGTCATCGGCTCAGCGCTCCGTCGGGGTGCCGGTGGCCGCGGCGCAGACCGAGCCGTCCCCCGCCCAGGCCAGCGCGTTCTCGAGCAGGAGCGCATGGGCCGGATTCTCGTAGGCGCGCGCCCCATGGCCCATCGTCTCGTAGAGCGCCCGACCGCGTCCGACGCAGCGCCACCAGGCGACGGGATGGTCGCCCATGCGGAGATCGGTCACCGAGCCGAGGAAGCGGATGCTCGGGTCGTAGCTCGATTCGTCGACCGTCAGCAGGACGTGGAAGCCCGCCTCGCGCGGGCTTCGATCCCAGGAGTACCACTCCTCCTCGTGCTCGAACGCGGCGGGCAGGCCGCGGGTCGCGGGGTGGGTCGGATCTTCGACGACGACGCGCGCCGGCTGGGTCTGTGGACCGAGGATGTGGCCGATGAAGCGGGCGCCGATCAGCTCGTCGAGGTACCAGGTCCACTCCGCATGCGAGATGTCGCCCGCGGAGTGGAGCCCGATCCAGCCCCCACCCTGCTCGAGCCAATGCCGGAACGCCCGCTCCTGCTCCGGCGAGAGCACGTCGCCCGTCGCGTTGCTGAAGACGACGACGTCGAAGCGCGCGAGGCGCTCCGCGTCGAAGAGCGCGCCGTTCTCCGAGTGGAAGAGGGCGAATCCGCGGCGCGCGGCGATGGCGTCGAGCGCGCGGCGGGCGCCCGCGATGCCGTCCTCGTGACGGAAGGAGTTGGTCTTCGAGAAGACGAGCACGCGCAAGCGGGCGTCGCGCCCGAAGTCGGGCGGCAGCGCCGGGGGCGTCGTGTCGTGATCGTGGCTCGGGAAGAGCAGATGCCAGGCGCCCGAGCGATGGATGCCGACGAGCGCGAGCGCGGCAAGGAAGACCAGCGCGACCCCCGTGCCGATCAGGATCTTCTTGAGTCGTGACACCCGACGGTCCTCCGTCCGGCGCGCGGCGCGCGGACGGAGGACACGATAGGGCAGATCAGATCGCGCGCTCGGGCGTGAAGCGCACGTGCATGTGCTTCACGCTGCGGACGAGGGCCGACGACCCGAACTCGGGCCCCCCGGTCGCATAACGCATGTCGCGCAGGCGCCTCAGCACCTCGGTCAGGGCGACCCGCAGCTCCATGCGGGCGAGGTTCGCGCCCATGCAGAAGTGGTTGCCGATGCCGAACGCGAGGTGGTGGGGATGACGATCGACGTCGAGCGCGTCGGGATCGTCGAAGACGCGCTCGTCGCGGTTGGCCGAGCCGTAGATCATCAGGACCTTCTGGCCCTTGCGGATCGGGACGCCCTGGAGTGCGGTATCCCGGGTCGCCGTCCGGGCGAAGGAGAGGACCGGAGAGGTCAGGCGCAGCATCTCCTCGACGGCGGCGGGGATCAGCTCCGGATGGTCCGCCAGGCGCTTCTGCACGTCCGGGTTCTCGATCAGGAGCTGCATCGCGCCCGAGAGCCCGTTGCGCGTCGTCTCGTTGCCGGCGACCAGGAGCAGGACGCACATCTTGATCAGCTCGTCGTTGCTCATCTCGCGCTGCTCGGCCGTGTGGTGGACCCCGAGCAGCTCCGCGTCCCGATCGCGATCGAGCTGGACCAGCACGCCGTCCTCCTTCGCGCGCACGAGGATGCTGATCAGGTCGCTCTTCGGGTTCTTGCGGCGGTCTTCGATGATGTCGACGAGGTAGGTGTAGTACTCGAGGGCCGCCCGAGCGGCGGCGCCCGTGATCGTCGGATCGTCGAGGTTGCCCTGCGCGGCGATCATGGCGTCGGACCATTGATGGAAGCGCGCGCGGTCCTCCTTCCGGATCCCGATCATCTCTGCGATCAGGATCAGCGGCAGCGGGACCGCGACGTCCTCGACGAAGTCGCACTCGCCCTTCCAGGCGATCTGGTCGAGCGCTTCGTCGGTGATCCGCTTGAAGACCTCCTCCCACTGGCGGACCATGCGCGGCGTGAAGCCGCGGTTGATCAGGTTCCGGATCTCCGTGTGGTGGGGCTCGTCCTCGTCGATCATGCCGATCTTCGCGCTCATGCGGCCGGGCAGGACGCCTTCGCCGGAGCAGAACGTCTCGTGATGCTTCGAGACGTGGACCACCTCCTCGTAGCGGGTCAGGATGAAGGCCTGGGTCTTCTCGCTCCAGAAGACCGGCGCGTGCTCGCGCAGCCAGCGTGTGCGGGCGGGCATCTCCTCGTTCCAGCTCGAGGCCTGAGAGAAGTCGATGTCGATTTCCATTCCGGGGGGTCCTTCTCGTGGCGTCCTTTCGGACGGGAAATCTCGGGCGTCGCTCCGCGGCACTCCGCTCCGCGGCACTCCGCTTCGCGGAGGCGGGCGAGCGACGCTCGGACGTGTCAGTCGGCGGGTGGCTCCGGCGGTCGGGCGCGCAGGGTCTCGATCGCGAACTCGGTCGCGTCGGCGAGGCCGACCTCGACGGTGTACTCGGGGTCGGCGAGCCAGCTCGTGATGACGGAGTTGAGCATCCCGACGGCCATCTGGGCGAGGAAGGCGGCGCTTCGATCGGTGCGCAGCTCGCCGCTGCGCTGTCCTTCCTCGACGAGGGCGACGAAGGGGCCGACGAGGCGGTCGAGATAGGGATGGGGCTCGTCGGGCGTCGCGTCCGTCCGCAGGAACTCGAGGAAGACGTCGCGAGCGACGCCGCGGCTCGAGGCGATCGACTCGCTGATCGACGCGACGAAGCCGCGGAGCTTGCCGACGGCGGAGCCCGGCCCCTCGAGATGCTGCGCCGTCATCGCATGGAGCGTCTCGAAGACCTCGCCCGCCATCAGGCCGAGCAGCGCCTGCTTGCTCTGGAAGTGGTTGAAGAAGGTGGCGGGCACGACGTCGGCGGTCTTGGCGATCTCGTCGACGGTCGTCGCCTCGAAGCCCTGCTTGGCGAAGAGCGCGCGAGCGGCGGAGAGGATCCGTTCGCGGAGCTCTTGCTTGCGGCGCTCGCGGCGGCCGGGCGAGGGGCGGGCGGCGGGGTGGGGGCCGGCGCTCATGGGGCTCCTTGTCGGCGATTCGACCGTGGAGGTGACGACAAAGTTGGAGACTACTCCAAGGGTGGCCCTGACTCCAAGTAAAGTGTCAAGGGCGGCACGAGGTTCCCTCGGGACAACGCGCCGCAGGCGTGCCCAGTCCGCTCGGACAGAAAATGCGACCGCGTTCGCGCGGGCTATCGGGCCGGATCGGTCCGGGGCAGCGGCGGAACGTAGGTCGCCAGGGTCTGCCGGAAGTGACGGATCCGGCTCTCCTGGTAGAGGCCGAGGGTCACGCCGGGCTTGCGCGCCGCCCGCAGGCCCCGCTGGACGCGGGGCATGATCTCCTGGTCCTCGTCGAGGACCGGCCCGAAGAAGGAGAGCTCGGCCACGTCGCTCCATTTCTCATGGGGCTCGAGCCAGCGCGGCTTCGCCGGCGCCGGCTTCTCCGCGCCCGGCGTCACCGGCAGCAGCAGCATCACCTCGAAGAGGCACGAGCCCGGGTCGTTCCCGTCCGGTCGCACGCGGTAGAAGAGCGGCGAGCCGAGCCCGCCGAAGAGCACGACGTTCGGGAAGAGGCTGTACTGGATGACGTCCTGTACCTCGGCGTCGGAGTACGCGCGGGTGTCGAGCCCGAGGCCCTTCTCGAGGCGCGTGCGCGCGGCGTCGACGAGCGCTGCGCGCGCCGTACCGCCGTCGGCGATCCGGGTCCCGGGCCGCGCCATGCCGAACCGCGCGGCCTGGTCGAAGACGCGCTGCTCCGACGTCGCGTGACGGACGTGGGGACTCGGTACGCCCGACGCGTTGAGCATGCGATTCATGTGGCGCCGATCCGGCCAGACGTCGTACTGGGAGTTGGCGTCGCCGAAGAAGGGCAGGCTCGCGGGATGAACGCCGACGATGTGATAGGTCTCGACGAAGGCCTCGACGGCGATCTTCCAGTTGCACGGGATGCGGCGCTCGACGCGCGCCGCGACGTGGCGCTCCTCGAGCGGCCAGCGCTCGAAGTGCCGCGGCAGCGCTTCGAGGTAGTCCTCGAGCGGTGCGCAGTCCGGATCGAAGTTCACGAAGACGAAGCCGCCCCAGGTCGCGACCCGGGCCTCGGGCAGGCGGAAGCGCGCGTCCTCGATCTGCGGGAAATCCCAGCGGCAGGGCACGTCGACGAGCGCGCCGTCGAGGCTCCACGTGAAGCCGTGGAAGGGGCAGCGGATGCGCTCGAGCGGGCCGGGCGCGTCGCGCAGGCGCGTCCCGCGGTGGAGGCAGGCGTTGTGATAGGCGCGCAGCTCGCCGGCGCGCGTGCGCAGGACGACGAGCGAGTCGTCGCCGAGGTCGTAGACGAACGAATCGCCGGGCCCGGCGACGTCCTCGACGCGACCCGCGATCTGCCAGACCCGGCGCCAGAGCCCCTCGATCTCGCGTCGATGCTGCTCCGGCGAGAGGTAGACGTCGATCGGGAGGTCGTCGTCGCCGAGCGGCGCCGAGGCGGTCTCGCGCAGGAGCGGCGGCGCCGCCACCGCGTCGCGGTCGAGCACGTCCTGGTAGGAGGGCCCCGGGCATCGTTCGCTCATCGCACTTCCTCTCGGCTCTTCGTCTCGTGCCTCAGCGCCCTGTCGACCCGCCGGCATGCCCGTCCCGTCGACCCGGGAGCGCCGACCTCACGCCAGGACGAAGCCCTCGTAGCCCTTCTCCACGACCTCGCGACATCGCGCGACGTAGGCCGGAAAGCCGACGTAGGGCATGAAGACCCGCGGCTTGCCCGGCACGTTCGCGCCGAGATACCACGAGCTGCAGCGCGGAAACAGGGTGAAGTCGCCGACGGCGTTGACGTGGTCGACCCAGGCGTCCTCGGCGGAGCGGGTCGCCTCGATCGTGCGTCGTCCGCTCCGCTCGACGTGGGCGATGCAGTCGGCGATCCAGTCCACGTGCTGCTCGATCGAGGGCAGCATGTTGCTGAGGACCGAGGGGCTGCCGGGGCCGGTGACGAGGAAGAGGTTCGGGAAGCCCGCGGTGGCGAGGCCGAGATAGGTCCGCGGCCCGGTCGACCACTTCTCTCCGAGCGTCCGGCCGTCGCGACCGTGCAGCGCGATGCGATCGATCGCGCCGGTCATGGCGTCGAAGCCGGTCGCGAAGACGATCGCGTCGAAGGGGTAGGAGTCGCGCGTCGTCCGGATTCCCTCGGCCTCGATCGCTTCGATCGGCTCGTCGCGCAGGTCGACCAACGTCACGTTCTCGCGATTGAAGGTCGCGTAGTAGTCGGTATCGACGCAGAGTCGTTTGCAGCCGACGACCTGGGTCGGGCAGAGCCGCTCGGCGACCGCCGGATCGCGGACGATCGAGCGGATCTTGTCGCGGATGAACGCCGCCGCGGTCTCGTTCGAAGCGGGGTCGAGCATCAGGTCGGGGAAGGTCGCGAGGAAGGGCAGTCCGCCGCGCGCCCAGGCCGCCTCGTAGGCTCGCCGTCGCTCGGCCGGCTCGAGCGCCTGCGCGCCGACCTCGCCGCGGGGCAGATCGGCGCCGAAGCCGAAGGGCTGCAGCGCGTTGCGCGCGCGGAAGGCGGCGTAGTCCGCGCGGATGGCGTCCGCGGCGGCGGGATCCAGCGGCCGGTTGTGGGCCGGGACGGAGTAGGTCGGCGTCCGCTGGAACACGTGGAGCGACCGCGCCTGCGCGGCGATCAGCGGGATCGATTGGATGCCCGAGCTGCCGGTCCCGACGACGGCCACCGACTGGCCCGAAAAGTCGACGCCCTCGTGGGGCCAGTGGCCCGTGTGCCAGGCCCGGCCGCTGAAGCGTTCGCGTCCGGGGATCGCGGGCCAGTTCGCCGCGGAGAGGCAGCCCGTCGCCAGGATGCACCAGCGTGCCTCGACCCGGTCCCCGCGATCCGTCTCGATCCGCCAGCGCTGCTCGGCCTCGTCGTAGCGCGCCGCGACGACGCGCGTCTCGAGCCGGATGTCGCGCCGCAGGTCGAAACGATCGGCGACGTGCTCCGCATAGCGAAGGATCTCGGGCTGGGTCGCATAGCGCTCGGTCCACTGCCATTCCTGCTGCAGCGCGTCGGAGAACTGATAGGAGTACTCCATGCTCTCGATGTCGCAGCGCGCGCCGGGATAGCGATTCCAGTACCACGTCCCGCCGACCCCGCCGCCGGCCTCGAAGACTCGCGCCGCGAGTCCGATCCCGCGCAGCCGATGGAGCGCGTAGAGCCCGGCGAAGCCTGCACCGACGATCACCGCATCGAGTCGACCTTCGTTCATCGGAATCGCTCTCCTCGTCGAGGGGTCGGACCGTCTTCCCGACCGTCGTGCGGACCGCCTTCCGGGTCGCGCGCCCGATCGAGCACCGCATCCGCGTACAGCTCGAGCCCCGACCACGCGCGTTCGAGCGGGATGCCGCCGGCGAGGGGATGGAGGCAGATCGTCAGGCCGGGTCGGCCGCGCCGGATCCGCTCGAGACACTGCTCGGGCGTCAGGATCACATACCGCCCCTGGGCGCGCAGCCCGTCGACGGTCTCGACCGGTTGCTCGCCCGGCCGCGGGATCCCCGCGCGCCGCCACGACGCGTACTCGCGCGCCTCGCGCAGGAGGCAGGGCGCGAGCTCGACCCAGGCCCGCTCGGGATCGCGATCGACGAAGATCATCGCGTTCGCCTCGTCGGGCTGGACCACGAGCCCGCGCTTGCCGTGGCGGGCGAGCGCCTCGTGATAGGCCGGCTCGAGCTCGGGGAGGCCGAGCGCGGGGTAGAAGGGGAGTCCCCAGCGGGCGGCCCGGCGCGCCGCCGCCTTCGTCATGCCGCCGATCGCGAAGGGCGGATGGGGCTTCGTCCGCGGCGTCGGCGTCACGCGGATCGTCGCGCCGTTGTACTCGAAGGGCTCGCCCCGCCAGGCGCGCAGCAGCGTCTCGAGCACGTGGTCCATGCGATCCCCGCGCCCGGCCCAGTCCTTGTCGAGCGCGGCGAACTCGACCGGGCGGTAGCCCATGCCGGCGACGAAGCTGAAGCGTCCGCCGCTCACGAGGTCGAGCACCGCGATCTCCTCGGCGAGACGGATCGGGTCGTAGAGCGGGACGAGCAGCGCCGTCACGTTGACGGCGATGCGCTCGGTCCGCGCGACGATCATGCCGGCGAGCAGGAGCGGCGCCGGGAGCCAGCCGCTCTCCGCGCAGTGGTGCTCTTCGACGGAGACCACGGAGAAGCCGCGTCGATCCGCGAACGCCGCCATCTCGAGCGCCGCGCGGTAGCGACGCGACTCGGTGTCCGGGTCCGCGGAGAGCCCCGTCATGTTGATGCGCAGCGCCGTCGTGAACGACAAACCCACTCCCGATCCTGCGCTCAGGCGATGAACCGTCGGATCGCGTCGAGCCGCTTCGCGAGGGCGTCGGCCGCGACGGAGCTTCCGGGGACGAGGTCGTATCCGTGGATGCCGCCCCCGATCACGTGCAGCTCGACGGGGACGCCCGCGGCCTCGAGCGCGCGGGCGTAGGCGATGCCCTCGTCGCGCAGCGGATCGAACTCGGCGACCTCGACGAAGGCGGGCGGCAGGCCGGCGAAGTCGGCGCGGTGGAGCGGCGCGGCGTAGGGGGGCGGCGGGACGGCGCCGCCCGATCGCGCGAACGCGGTGTCGCGCAGGTAGATCTGCCACATCGTGCGGTTCGAGCCGGCGTTCCAGCCGGGCGTGTCGGTGAAGCCGCGGGCGGACTCCGTCTTCGACTCGTGGTCGGTCACGGGGTAGACGAGGACCTGCGCGCGGACACGCGGCCCGCCCTGGTCGAGCGCCCGCTGCGTCACGCCGGCGACGAGCGCGCCCCCGGCGCTGTCCCCGATCAGGACGATGCGCTCGCGGTCGACGCCGAGCCCCTGCGCGTTCGCATGGATCCACTCGAGCGTCGACCACGCGTCGTCGAAGGGCGCGGGGAAGGGGTGGCCGAGCGAGAGCCGGTAGTCGGGCAGGAAGACCCGTGCCCCGGTCTCCAGGGCATAGCGGTCCGCGTACTCGAGATGGGGGCGCATCGCCGACAGGAAGAAGGCGCCGCCGTGGTAGTCGACGAGGGTCGGCAGCGCGCCCCGCGCGCCCTTCGGCGCGAGCTCGAGCACGTCGATCGAGCGCCCGCCGCCGATCGGCATGCGATGACGTTCGACGCGCAGCGCGTCCGAGAAGCGCAGGCCCCGCCGTTGCCAGCGGAACACCCCGTCGATGAGGCGCAGGAGCAGGCGGTTCGAAGGCAGGTCGACGGACTTCTGCGCGGCGAACTCGGGGGCGAGGGCGTAGGGACCGGGCACGGGCTTCTCCTTCGCGGGTCGGGTCGAGGGGCAGGGGGCAGGTCGAGCGTCAGGTCGGGCGCGATCCGGCGATCCGGCTCGTTTCGCGCCCGATCGGCGCGGCGAGCGGGATCGCGTCGAGGCCGAGGACGTGGGGGATCCAGAGCGTGTCGAAGCCCCGCGCTTCGAGGTCGCGACCCGTCGCGACCCTCTCGGGCAGCGACCCCTGGAAGCACTGGCCGCCGACCATCAGCCCCATTCTCATCGCGATCCCTCCCGCGGCGCCGACCGAAGCCGCGGCAGCACCGCCTGCTCGAAGAGCCGCAGGCCGTCCCAGGCGATCGCGGGGTCGAGGCCGCCCATCAGGGGATGCAGCATCAGCGAGCCGTCGCGTGCGGCGAGCGCGAGGCATTGCTCCGGCGTCACGACGGCGAACTGGCCGCTCGCACGCAGATCCTGCCAGGTCTGCGCGCCGGGGACCGCGGTATCGGAGACGACGCCGTCGGTCTGCCAGGCGGCGTAGGTCGTGGCGTCGTAGACGGCGAGCGGTCCGATCCTCCGCCAGGTCGCGTCGGGGTCGCGCGAGACCAGCACGAAGCCGGGCGCGGCCGGGACGTCCGGCGGATGGGCGGCGCGGTAGGCACCGAAGCTCCGACAGCCAAAGACGTCGGCCCCCTCGAAGCCGAGGCGGTCCGCCTCGTCGAAATAGGCGGCGATCACGTCGTGGCGCGAGACGGCAGGGCTGTAGGCGCAGCGCAGCCGCGCGGCGCGGCGGGCGCTCGCGATCGTCTTGCCCCCCACGAAGATCGCCGGACCGCCCGGCGTCGCGGGTGGCGGCGTCACGAGGATCTCGCGGCCGTCCCAGCGGAACGGCCGCCCCGAGAAGGCGCCGCGCAAGACCGCGACGCATGCTTCGACGCGCGCGCCGCGCTCGCTTCGATCGATGCCGGCCATCGCGAACTCGACTGGCCGGTAGCCCGCGCCGAGCACGAGCGACAGGCGACCCGGGGCGAGACAGTCGAGCGTCGTCACCTGCTCGGCGAAGCGCACGGGATCGTGGAGCGGGACGAGGGCTGCGGCGATGGAGACCGCGATCCGCTCGGTCCGACCGAGCACGGCGGCGGCCAGCGTGAGGGGGGCCGAGCTGTAGCCTGCCGGATCGCCGTGGTGCTCGGAGAGGCAGATCGCGTCGAGGCCGACGGCGTCCGCCCACGACGCCATCTCGAGCATCGCGCGATGCTGGCCCGCGAAGGTCGTTCCTGCGTCCGGAGCGATGCGCAGGTCGAAGCGCATCGAGAGCCGCGTCAATGGGTCGACCTCCAGCCGGATCCGGCGCCGGACGCGGCCGCCGCGCCCGTCCCGCTCCGCCTCGTTTCGTCCCGCCCCGTCGAGCCCGATCACCCCGGTCGTGCGCGGCGGCCGGATCCGTGCACCCACGCGACGGACCTACGCGCCTACGCTGTCAGGCGCCGGCCGAAAGGGCAAGGGCACGACGCGTGTCGGCGGCGTGGCGTCGGGCCACGCGCGGATCGCCCCGTGCGGCAAGGCGGCGCGCCTCGACGCGCCGATCCGGCGCGCGCGACCCGTTGAGATGGCACGCCCCTTGCTCGTCTTTGCCGACGGCGACGGATCCACCGATCTCCGATCCGCCCGCTGGCGCGTGCGACGCCAACGCGGTGCGACGACGAGTGGACGAGGAAGCGGCGCGCGCCGAACGCACTGCCGAGAGACCCGGCGGTGAAGAGAGAAGGACGAGGAGGAGCGACATGGAACTGGAAGTGAAGCGCTTCATGACGGGCCAGCCGATCACGATCGATGCCGAGGCCTCCGCGCTCGAGGCGCTCGATCGGATGATGGACCATGGCATCCGCCACCTGCCCGTGCTCGACGCGGCGCGGCGCGTCTGCGGCGTCGTCACGTTCGACGATCTGCGCTCGGCGTTTCCCGGTCTGACGAATCTGCGCGTCGTGCTCGGCGTCGAGGAGCGGCGGGCGGCGCGCGACGTTTCGGTCGGCGACGTGATGACCTACGCGCCCGTCACGATCCGCTGGGACGCGCCGCTCGAGGAGGCGGTCGAGCGCATGATCGAAGGGCGATTCGGCTGTCTGCCGGTCGTCGATGCGCGCGGCCGCCTCGACGGCATCCTGACGGAGATCGACCTGCTGCAGGCGCTCGCGACCGTGCTCTGGTCGAAGGGGGAGCCCCCGGCGACGGTCGTGCAGCGCCGAACGCCCACGCTCGTCGACGACCTCGAGCGCGAGCGCGACCACCTGACCCGCGCGCTCGCCCGCTTCGAACGGCGCGAGCAGGAGACGACCGAGCGGCGGCGCGAGGTCCCGCTGGATCTGGTCGAGCACGGTCAGGAGGCCGAGGAAGGGCGACTGACCGAGTCGCTCGCCGCCCTCGCGGCGCGCCGTCTGCGCGCGATCGAGCATGCGCTCGAGCGCGCCGCGCAGGGTCGCCTCGAGATCTGCGAGCGATGCGGCCAGCCGATCGCGAGCGCGCGGCTTCGCGCGCTTCCGGGGACGACGCTCTGCATCCGCTGCAGCCGCGCCCTCGAAGCGGGCGCATGAGCGCGGAGTCGCCGGAGGCGGTCCTGCGCGTCGCGGATCTGCGCGTCGTGCTCGACGGTCGGGTGGCGCTCGAGGACCTCTCGTTCCGCGCCGATCGGAGCGACGCGCGAGCGGCGTCCGCGGCAGCGAGGTGGGCCAGCTGGTCGGCGTGCGCCTGCTTGGGAACGGTGACCATCTCGATCGAATTGAGCGCGGCGATCGTCCATTGCCGCGTCTCCGCCGCCCCGACCGGATCGCGCGGCATCAATCGCTCGCTCATTCGAGCCCGATGCAGCAGCCCCGCACCGCTCTCGAAGATCGAGAGCTCGCCATCGTCGAGGCATGGAACCTGGCCGAAGGGTTGACGCGCCAGATAATGGGTCCCCCTTCCGTCGAACGGAACGCTTCGCACGGCGTAGACGAATCCGGCCTCCTCGCACGCCCACCTCAACCTGAGGTCGCGCACGAATCCCCGAGGACCTTCCGGAACCCAATCGAGTGTCCAGACGACCCGTTCATTCATGTCGCTCGGCCCGTGCGGGTACGCCCGATCCGATGCGTCTCGGTTCCATTCGGAACGATGCGGCGAACCGCAGGAAGTTCGGAGGAAGGGGGAGGGCGAGGCATGGTGTATGGCGGAGAGGGTGGGATTTGAACCCACGGTACCCTTGCGAGTACACCTGATTTCGAGTCAGGCACGTTCAACCAGGCTCCGCCACCTCTCCGCGGGCGGGCAGGCTAGCAGCATCCCGGTCGGGTTGGAAAGCGATTCGCGCCCCTGGATCGACCGTCCGGCTCGATCGCCGGCCCCGTCCGGAATGCACCGATTCGCGCGATCTGCGGGGAACCTTCGGCCCGCGAGCGCGTTCGCCGCGCCCCGGGCCGCGTGCTAGCTTGCGCGCGCCCCAGGGTCGGCCGAGATCCGGCAAGCCGACTCGATCCTGCTCTCGACCCCGATGCGGAACCCGCGAGATCGCGTGAGGCCATCGCGCGAGGTCCCGCGAGACAGCGAGACAGACGGAAGGACCGACTTCATTTGGCGCGAGACGACCTGATTCAAGCGACGGGTACCGTCGACAAGATCCTCGGCGGGGGTCGTTACCAGATCACGCTCGAGAACGGGCAGCAGGTCACGGCCCAGCTCTCGGGTCGCATGCGCCGATTCCGCATCCGCGTGATTCCGGGCGATCGCGTGACGGTCGGCCTGTCGCCCTACGACCCGACCCATGGGTTCATCACCTTCCGCCTGAAGGACGGCCCGTCTGGACCCGGCGGACCCGGCTGACCGTCGGCCGGCCTCCCCGCCCGCCGCGCAGCGCGTTCCGCTCGCGACGCGACTCGCGCTCGAGGCCATCCAGGCCTTCGATCGCTGGCGCCTGCGGCGCGCCGTCCATCGCCACCCCGGCCTCTCGATCGCCCCGGACGCGAGCACGAACCTCGCCACGGCCCGGCTCGAGCTGGCGCCGGATGCGGTGCTCGTGATCGCGTCGGGCGTCCATACGGAGCGGCGGGCGGGCGGCGTACACATCGCGGTGTCGAGTGGCGCCCGCGTCGAGATCGGGGCGGGGACCTGGCTGCGATCCGACCTCGGGCCGGTCCGGATCTTCGCCTTCCCGGGCGCGCGGGTCCGGATCGGACGCGAGGGCTTCCTGAACGGCTGCCACCTGAGCAGCAAGTCCGCGCTCGAGCTGGGCGAGCGGGTCTGGGTCGGGCCCGGGACGCGGATCTTCGACGCCGACCAGCACGACCTCGATGCCGATCGGCGCGAACGGATCGCCCCCGTCCGCATCGGCGACCACTGCTGGATCGCAGCCGACGTGACGATCCTGCGCGGCGTCGAGATCGGCGAGCAATCCGTCGTCGGGACCCGCTCCCTCGTCACGACCTCGATTCCCCCGCACTCGCTCGCCTACGGCGCCCCCGCCGTCGTCGAGGGCAAGGTCGGCGATCGCCGCCGCGTGCCGATCTGAGGCCTCGCTCCGCTTCGACTCAGGCGAGCGCCGAGCCGGCGGCGCGCGCGCCCAGCGCCGCGTAGACCGCGTCGACCAGGGCGAGGGTCCGCGCGTTCTGCCAGCGGTCGCCCGGAAGGTTCATGACGTAGCCGAAGGCGAGGTCCGCCTCCGCATCGGCGAAGCCCAGGCTGCCGCCGTACCCGTAGTGGCCGAAGCAGGCCTCGCCCCCGCCGATCGGGCGCGTCGCCTGCGGCAGCTGGAAGCCGAGCCCGAAGCGCGAAGGCTTGCCGAGGATCCGATCCGGACCCTCGGAAGCGGTCTGCCGCGCCTCGGCGCGCAGGCCCGGGCCGACGAAGCCGCCCCGATCGGGATCGACGCGCAGGAAGACGTCGTAGAGCGTTGCGACCGCGCGGGCCGTCGCGTGGCTGTTGGTCGACGGAATGGACGCGCTGCGCCAGGCCGCCGTATTGACCACGCCGAAGCCCGAGAGGCCCGGCGGGTTGAAGTAGGCGGCGGGCAGGATCGCGTCGATGGCCGGGTCGCCGGTCGCGAGGCTCGGGGGCAGGGCGCCCGGGGTTCGCACGGCGGCAGCCCCGGACGGCGCGACGGATCCGGTCGCCGCTCCCGTCGTCGCTGCGGCCGTCGATCCTGGCGCCGACCCGGCGGCCGAGGCGGTCTTCGCTGCGGGGGGCGCGGCGACGTCGGGATCGGGAGAGGGGAAGGGCTGGATCAGGGTCGCCACGCGCGCGTGCTCGTGCGGGGCGAGGCCGCTGTGGAAGTCGGCGGAATGGGGGCCGCTGATGCGGTCGCGCAGGATGCGACCGAAGGACGCACCGAGGCGGCGGGCGATCGGCTCGCCGACGAGAAAGCCATGGGTATTGACGTGGTAGCCGTGGTCCGTGCCGGGCGTCCAGTAGGGCGCCTGGTCGGCGAGCGCCCGGGTCATCGCCGACCAGTCGAACAGGGCGTCGGGCGGCAGGGGCGCGCGCACGGCGGGCAGGCCGCCGCGGTGCGCGAGCAGCATGCGCAGCGTCGTCGGCCCCTTGTCCCAGGCGGCGAACTCCGGCCAATGCTCGACGACGGGGCGGTCGAGGTCGAGCTCGCCGCGTTCGACCAGCGCCAGGGCGAGCATCGCCGTGATGCCCTTGCCGACCGAGTAGACGTTGACGAGCGTGTCGCGCTGCCACGGCGATCGCCGCTCGGCGTCTCGATGGCCACCCCAGAGATCGACCACCGTCCGGCCGTCGATCCGGACGCAGACGGCCCCCCCGAGCTCGCCGCGGACGCGCAGGTTCTCTCGAAACGCGTGCTCGACCGCGGCGAAGCGCGGATCGCAGACGCCCGCGACGGGGGCCTCCGCCGTCCGATCCCGGGGCGCGCGCGGGGACTCGCTGGTCGTCATCCGATCCTCCCGATCGTCTCTCGCATGGTAACGTCGCGCGATGCCGCTCCGGCTCGCCGTCTTCGGTCAAGCGCCCTTCGGTCGCGACGTCGCGCTCCGCCTCGCGGAGGCCGGCCATGTCATCGTGGGCGTCCACGTTCCGCCCGACGGCGGCGCCCGCCCGGATCCGCTCGCCGAGGCCGCGATCGAGCGCGGCTGGCCCCTCTTCCGCGCCAAGGCCTATCGCCGCGGCGGGCGCGCGATCGCGGAGCGCGTCGAGGCCTATCGCGCGCTCGGGGCGGAGCTCAACGTCCTGCCCTTCACGACCGTGATCCTGCCGCCGGAGATCACGGCGTTTCCGCGACACGGATCGGTGTGCTTCCACCCGTCGCTCCTGCCCGCCTATCGCGGCGGGAGCGCGCTCGCCTGGCAGATCATCGAGGGCGAGCGCGAGTCGGGCATCTCCGTCTTCCGCCCCGACGAGGGCGTCGACACGGGTCCCCTCTACCTGCAGCGGCGGGGCGTCGCGATCGAGCCGAGCGATACCGCCGCCTCGCTCTACTTCGACAAGCTCTATCCGCTCGGGGTCGAGGCGATGGTCGAGGCGGTGGCGGCCATCGCGGACGGGACGGCGCGGCTCACGCCCCAGGCCGAGGCGGGGGCGAGCTTCCAGCCTCTGCTCGACGACGCCGGCGCGCGGCTCGACTTCGCCCAGTCGGCCGAGGCCCTCGACCGGCGCATCCGTGGCTGCGACCCCCAGCCGGGGGCGTGGGCCCGGCTGGGCGACGAGGTGGTCCGCCTGTTCGGCTGCCGCCTCGAGCCGGTTCCCGATCCGGCGGGACCGGAGCGGATGGAGCGGGGCGACGGCGCCGACGGAACGGTCCCGGGCACGGTGCTGGCCGTCGACGCCGACGGCCTGCTGCTCGCCGCGCGCGATGGACGCCTTCGGATCGCGAAGGTCCGGCGCGGCGAGGCGAAGCGTCCGGCCCACGCCTCCGGACTGCGTCCTGGCGACCGCCTCGTCTGAGCGCCCGTCGGGCCGTCTGCCCCGGTCGGAACCGCGCGCCCACCTGCGCGACGAGCGGATCGTCGCCGGGATCCTGCGGGGCCGCGGCGCGTCGCGCGGCCCGGGGCTCGCTTTTCCCCCGCCATCCCGCTAATTTGCGCGCCCTGAACGAGACCGGCCCCCCACCCTCGACCGATCCGAGACCGCGGAGCGGCCCGCTCGCGAGCGCGCCCGAACGAGGTGTTCCGCGCCGCGGCCGATCGGGATCGCGAGTCGAGTGCCGAACGGGGTCGGTCGAAGAGGGGCCGGGCGATCGCCCGCCCTCCCGATGATCGAACGGTCGTGCGGGAACGCGAGCCAGAGGGCGCGATCCGCCCGATCGAAGAGTCCAAACGCGAAAGCCAGCATCCAGAGGACAAGACCATGCTCGGGGACATCAACAAGGTCCGCAACATCGGCATCAGCGCCCACATCGACTCCGGCAAGACGACGCTCACCGAGCGCATCCTCTACTACACCGGCCGGATCCACGCGATCCACGAGGTGCGCGGCAAGGACGAGGTCGGCGCGACGATGGACTCGATGGATCTCGAGCGCGAGCGCGGCATCACGATCGCTTCGGCCGCGACTTACTGTCAGTGGGGCGAGAACCAGATCAACATCATCGACACCCCCGGCCACGTCGACTTCACCGTCGAGGTCGAGCGCTCGCTGCGCGTGCTCGACGGCGCGATCCTCGTCCTCTGCGGCGTCGCCGGCGTGCAGTCGCAGTCGATGACCGTCGACCGCCAGATGAAGCGCTACAAGGTTCCGCGCATCGCCTTCATCAACAAGCTCGACCGCTCGGGCGCGGATCCCTTCAAGGTGACGCGACAGCTGCGCGAGAAGCTCCACCACAACGCCATCATGCTGCAGATCCCGATCGGCCTCGAGAACGACCTCCAGGGCGTCGTCGATCTCGTCAAGATGAAGGCCTACTACTTCGACGGCGACAACGGCGAGAAGGTCCGCGAGGAGGAGGTTCCCGCGAATCTGGCCGACCAGGCGGCGGAGTACCGCGAGATCATGCTCGACGCGGTCTCGATGTTCTCCGACGAGCTGATGGAGGCGATGCTCGAGGAGAACGTCACCGTCGAGCAGATCATGGCGGCGGTCCGTGCCGGCACGCTGAAGATGGAGCTGACGCCCGTCCTCATGGGCTCGGCCTACAAGAACAAGGGCGTCCAGCTCCTGCTCGACGCCGTCAACGACTACCTGCCGAATCCGACGGAGGTCCACAACTTCGCCGTCGACCTGGGCAACGACGAGGCCGAGGTCGAGATCCCGACCGATCCCAAGAAGCCCCTCGTCATGCTCGCCTTCAAGCTCGAGGACGGGCGCTACGGCCAGCTGACCTACATCCGCGTCTATTCGGGCACGCTCAAGAAGGGCGACACGATCTACAACATGCGGACCAACAAGAAGCACAAGGTGGGCCGCCTGATCCGCATGCATGCCTCCGAGATGCAGGACATCGAGGACAGCTGTGCGGGCGACATCGTCGCGCTCTTCGGCGTCGAGTGCGCTTCGGGCGACACGTTCACGGACGGCAACATCAACGTCGCCATGACGTCGATGCACGTGCCGGATCCCGTGATCTCGCTCTCGATCAAGCCGAAGGACCAGAAGGCGGCGGACAACATGGGCAAGGCGCTCGGCCGCTTCGTCCGCGAGGACCCGACCTTCCGCTCCGAGGTCGATCAGGAGAGCAACGAGACCATCATCTCGGGCATGGGCGAGCTCCATCTCGAGGTCTACGTCGAGCGCATGAAGCGCGAGTACAACTGCGAGGTCGAGACGGGCCAGCCCCAGGTGGCCTACCGCGAGACGGTGACCAACCGGACGGACTTCTCGTACACCCACAAGAAGCAGACCGGCGGCTCGGGTCAGTACGGCAAGGTCGCTGGCTACGTCGAGCCGATCCCGTCGGACGACGAGGGCGACAAGGACTTCCAGTTCGTCAACGAGGTTCGCGGTGGCGCGATCCCGACGGAGTACGTCCCCGCCGTCGAGAAGGGCTTCCGCAGCTGTCTCGCCAAGGGGCGCCTGATCGGCTTCCCCGTGATCGGGATGCGGATCGTGATCAACGACGGCGCGGCCCACAGCGTCGACTCGTCGGAGATGGCCTTCCAGGCGGCGGCCCGCGGCGCGTTCCGCGAGTTCTACCCGCGTGCGAAGCCGCAGATCCTCGAGCCGATCATGAAGCTCTCGGTCGAAGGGCCGACGGAGTTCCAGGGCTCGATCCTGAAGACGATCATGCAGCGCCGCGGCCAGGTCATCGGCTCGACGGAGGAGGGCGGCTTCGCGGTGGTCGACGCCGAGGTCCCGCTCTCCGAGATGTTCGGCTACGCCACGGACCTGCGCTCGACGACCCAGGGCAAGGCCGAGTTCTCGATGGAGTTCTCCAAGTACCTGCCGGTCCCGAGCGACAAGCAGACCGAGCTCAAGAAGAAGTACGAGTCCAAGATCAAGGACGACGACGAGAGCTGAGCCGCGCGGCGGGCCGACGCCCGCTTCGCCCGAACGACCGGGGCCGCGGAACGCCGACGACGTTCTGCGGCCCCTTCTCTTTCCAGACCTTCCAGCCCTTCCCGACCGTCGCACCACCGCCCGCCTCGGGCTCGGCTGCCCTGCGGCCCCGATGGTCTCAGCGGAACAGGCGCTTCAGCGCGGCCTCGCGAGCGAGGTTCGTATGGACGATCGCGCCCGAGGCGGACTCCCCGTCGGCCGTCGTCGACGGACCCAGGAGCCGCTGGGCGATGCCGAGCAGCCGCGTATGCACGATGGCGCCGGAGCTCGCAGGCTCGGCGCCGCTGCGGCGCGCGGTCGGCTTCTTCGTGGTGGTCGCTGCCCGCGCGGTCGACTTCGCCTGCTTCCGGGCCTGCTTCTTCGCGGCTCCGCCCCGGCCGGCCCGCTGAGCCGTCGCCTTCCTGGGCGTGCTCGCGCCGCGGCCCGCCTTCTTCGCGGCGCCCTTCGCGGTGGAAGCCCGTCGGGGCTTGCCCTTCTTCGCGGCTCGCTTCTTCGTCGCTCCCTTCCTGGCCGTCGCCTTCGCGGTCGACTTCCGGGTCGACTTCCCAGCCGACTTTCCAGCCGACTTCCGCGTCGATCGGGCGGCGGTCTTCTTCGTCTTCCTGGCGCGTGCGGCCATGCGGATCTTCCCTCCTTGGATTGCTCGGCGCGCGTTGATCGGCGCGAGATCGTAGCGGTGTCACCGCTCGCGAGGAAGAGCCTTGAGCACGCCGAGCATCTCCCGGAACTCCGCGCGGATGCCGACGACCTCGGACCGCGCGAGTCCGATCTCGGCGGCGATCTCGAAGATCTCGTTGTCCTCGAGATTCGTGATCCGCGCGTCGGCCGCCGCGACGGCGTAGAGACATCGGACGAGCCGGCGTCGCTCCTCGTCGGTCGACATGGCTCGATAGGCGCGCGCGACGAGATGGTCGTCGCTCGACGCGTGGTGGCTCGACGCGGCGATCGCCGCCTCGGCGAGCATTCGGGCCCGCTCGGCGTCGACGCCGGTCGCCGTCTCGAGCCGCGCGGCGATCGCTGCCTGCTCCTCCGCATCGGTGCGCAGGTCCGCGCCCGCGACGCGGGCCAGCAGGTACGCGAACGCCGCGACGAAGCGCGCCTCCTCGGCGGGGAGCGTGGCCACGCGGTCGGCGATCTCGCGCAGGCTGTCGGGCTCGCGCGCGTCGGGGGCGCTCGAGCCGGACAGGCCGAGCCATTGCAGCAGGGACACGAAAGGTCCTCCGTCGGAAGCGCCGGGCCCGCGGGCCAGCGGCCGGGGGCGTGGGCTCACGCGTTGGCGTGCGGGATGACGTCTTCGGCGAGCAGTCGGCTCTGCTCGCGCATCTCGGCCGCGTCGCGGGCGAGGGGAATCGCGATGAATTTCGTGATGCCGCCGGCCCGGAAGGCGCGGATGCGGTCGAGCACGGCGTCGGCGCCGCCGAGAGCCATGGCCCGCGCGTAGCGCTCGCGGACCGCGAGATCCCCGATCCGGGCGAAGGGCGAGGGGAAGCGCTCGGCGTCGGGTCCCATCCGGAAGAGGAAGGTCGCGCCGTAATGGTCGTCGGGGAGGGTCCGACCGACGCGGGCACATTCCGCCCGGATCGCGGCGACCGTGGCCGCTGCCTCGTCGGGGGCCTGCAGCGGGGCGAGCCAGCCGTGGCCGAAACGGACGGTGCGCCGGATGGCGCCGGGGGAGGCGCCGCCGATCCAGAGCGGCAGCGGCGACTGCTTCGGGCGCGGGGCGATCGACGCGTCGCGCAGCACGAGATGCCTGCCCTCGAAGGAGGCGACGTCCTTCGTCCAGAGCCGCGTGATCACCTCGAGCGCCTCGTCGACCCGCTCGCCGCGCCCCCTCGGACTGCGGCCCGTCGCCGCCCACTCCGGCGCGTCGTCGCGGCCGACCGCGACGGTGGGCAGCAGTCGGCCGTCGCTCAGGTGGTCGAGCGTGGCGCATTGGCGCGCGAAGGTGATCGGATCGTGGAAGGGCAGGACGATCGCGTTGGTGCCGAGCTTGAGACGGCGGGTCGCCCCCGCGACCACGGCGAGCAGCGTCAGCGGCTCGAGCGCCGGGTCGCGGGACACGACGCGATCCGATTGCCAGATCGAGTCGATCGCCGAGTCCTCGCACTGGTCGACCCAGCGGCGGAACTCGCCGATCGACGCGAAGGGAAAGCCGCCGAGTCCGAGCCCGATTCCGATGCGCACCGCCATGGGGCGAGGCTACGGAAAGGGGCGGGGAGCGTCGAGCACGGGGCGGGGCGCCCCGGTTCCGACCGGTGTCCCCGGAGCGCGGGAGCGGCAGGGCGCAGGCAGTCGCGCGGCGGCTTGCGATCCGCTGCGAAGATTCCCGGCGGCCGCGAGGGCGCGGCGCCGAAAGATCCGCCCATGGACACGGTGGGCATCGCCTTGTCGGGCATGCAGAGCGCGTCGACGCGGCTCGCGGTCTCGGCGCACAACGTGGCGAACGGGCTGACGGACGGATTCCGTCCGCAGCGGGTGGCCCAGACGGCCCAGGCCTCCGGTGGCGCCCAGGCGGTCGTCGTGACGGCTCCGGGCGTCGAGCCGGTCGCGTTCGAGCGCGAGGTCGTCGACCAGATCCAGGCGCGGACCCAGTTCGAGGGCTCGGCGCGGGTCCTCGGCGCGCACGCGGAGATGCTGGGCTCCCTGCTCGACCTCTTCGCCTGATTCGTCCGAGCGTTCGTTCCGGATTCCGCCGCGGCGCGTGGCCGCAGCGAGCGTCAGCGCAGCGCGCCGCCGCAGCTCGAGCCGGCGCCGGCCGTACAGCCGAAGCAGTGGTCGGCCGTCGCGATCGGCGCGCCGGCGAGCGCCGAGAGGTCCTCGACGTCGAAGATCGTGCGCCGCGGGCCGGGCGGGTGCAGGCCGGCTGCCTGGTGGAAGTCGCAGTCGTAGAGCGTGCCGTCATGGCCGACGCTCACGAGCGAACGGCACATCACGCCCTCGAGATTCGCCGCATCGAAGCGCTGGACCAGCAGCTCCATGTAGGCCTCGTACCGGCCGTCGCGCTGCAGGGCATGGGCGAATCGCTGGATCGGCATGTTCGTGAGCGTGAGCAGGCGGTCGAAGACGATCCCGAAGTCGGCGGCCAGTCGCGTGCGGTATTCGGCCTCGAGCGCGCGCTGATCCGGGGGCAGGAAGGCGCCGACGGGGTTGTAGACGAGGTCGAGACGCAGGCGCGGATCGCCGCGGCCGTAGCCCAGGGCGTTGAGCCGCTCGAGCGCGCGGAGGCTGCTCGCGAAGACGCCGCGGCCGCGCTGCGCATCGACGTTCTCCGCGCCGTAGCAGGGCAGGCTCGCCACCACGTCGACGCCTTCGCGCGCGAGGAACGCGGCGGTACCCGCCTGGTCGGGCTCCTCGAGGATCGTCAGGTTGCAGCGATCGAGGACGCGTCGGCCGAGGGCACGGGCGCCGCAGACGAGGTCGCGAAAGCCGGGATGGAGCTCGGGGGCACCGCCCGTGAGATCCAGGGTCGCGACGTCGGGGCTGCGCGCGAGCAGCTCGAGGATCCGGGCCACGCCCCGCTCGTCGAGACGCTCGGTCCGCTTCGGGCCCGACTCGACGTGGCAGTGATGGCAGGCGAGGTTGCAGCGCAGCCCGACGTTGACCTGCAGGGTCGTCACGCGATCGCGCCGCAGCCGCGGCCGGCCGCTCGCGGCGATCCGGCTCGCGAAGCGATCGGTCTCCGGCTCGAGTGCGGTCCTCGCGGGCGATGTCGACACTGGACGATCTCCTCGCCGACCTCGCCGGCCCCCGTGCGACAAGTGGTACCACCCCTCGCGCCATCGAGCCCTCGACGCGTCGCGCGGTCGGGTCGGCGCGCCCGATCGCCGTCCGGTCGCCGCGTGGCGGGCGGCGACGGCCTCGCGCGCGCCCTCGCGGCGGCCGTCGGTCGCGATTCCGACCGGGCGTCCGCCCCGCCGATCACGCTCGGGCCGCCAGGAAAGGGGGGCGCTGCTATGGTGCGCGCCGGCCGATTCCGGCCCCGATCCATCGCACTCGAGCCCGAGGCCCGCCGCCCCAGTCGGCGCGCGCGCCGCCCGAGCGCGTCGCAAAGGAGACCCCATGAGCGAGATCCGATTCGACAACCGCGTGGCCGTCATCACCGGAGCCGGCGGCGGCCTGGGCCGGACCTACGCCCTCGAGCTCGCACGCCGGGGCGCGAAGGTCGTCGTGAACGACCTCGGCGGCGCCGCCGACGGGACCGGCAAGAGCGCGAGCATGGCCGATGCGGTCGTCGGGGAGATCGCGAAGGCCGGCGGGACGGCGGTCGCGAACTACGACTCCGTCGCGACGCCGCAGGGCGGCGAGGCGATCATCCAGACCGCGCTCGACAACTTCGGGCAGGTCGACATCGTCGTGAACAACGCGGGCATCCTGCGCGACAAGTCCTTCGCGAAGCTCACGCCCCAGGAGCTCGAGATCGTCCTCGACGTCCATCTGAAGGGCGCCTTCTTCGTCTCCCAGCCGGCCTTCCGCGCCATGAAGTCGCGCAGCTACGGTCGCTTCGTCCATACGGCCTCCGCCGCCGGCATCTTCGGCAACTTCGGCCAGACGAACTACGGCGCCGCGAAGATGGGCCTCGTGGGTCTGTCGAACGTGCTCGCCGTCGAGGGCGCGAAGAACGACATCAAGTCGAACGTGATCGCGCCGATCGCCCGGACCCGGCTGACCGAAGAGCTGATGGGCAAGCTCGCCGATCTGGTGAAGCCCGAGCTCGTGACGCCGCTCGTCGTCTACCTCTGCTCCGAGGGCTGCTCCGTCACGCACTCGATCTACTCGGTCGGGGGCGGCCGCTTCGCGCGGATCTTCATCGGCATGGGCAAGGGCTGGTTCGCCGGCACGGGCGCCGACGTCGCGGCCGAGGACATCGCGGCCCATTGGGACACGATCCACTCGGATGCGAACTACACCATCCCCGACTCGATCGCGGCCGAGATGCAGGCGCTGATGGCGGCCATCCAGGGCGAGTAGGCGCCCTCAGCGCTTCTCGACCAGCGCATCGAGCACGGGCCACTGGACGGCGGTCTGGGCCGCGAAGGCCTCGAGCAGCAGCGGCCGGTCGTCGTCGGCGCCCGCGCCGAGGAAGCGAGCGACCTTCTCGCGGAGCTCGTCTTCGGGCGGGCTGGGCACCACGTCCGCCTTGAGGATGCCCTCTTCGTGCTCGAGGCCGACGAGGTCGAGCCACTCGCCGAGCAGGTCGAGTCGGCACTTGAGGAAGTAGACGGCGAGCAGCTCCTCGGCGAGCGCGTTCGCGCTGGTGCGCGAGAGCGCCCGTCGGACGGACGAGACGCGCATCTCGACCGGCTGCTTCAGCAGGAACTGGGGGCGGAACTTCAGCGCGATCGCCGCCGCGGCGACGGTCTGCTTGACGGCCTCCGGCGACTGCTCGGCGATCTTCTCCATGATCCGGCCGCACTTCTCCTGGCTCATGGCCGCGAAGATCTGATGGGGACGCATCGACTCTCCTCCGCCGCCGGGCGGGTCCGGGGCGAGCGGGTTGTAGCATGCTGCCCGCGTGCCTGCCGTGCGGTCGATTCAGGCGCGCGCGTTCTGCCAGGCGGTCGAGAGCGCGATGCCCAGGGTGCAGAAGAGGGCCGCAGCCAGGGCGGAGTGGAGCGCCGTGATCTCGACCGGCAGGCGCAGGAGCACGTTCACGACGCCGATGGCGGCCTGGGCGAGGGCGAGTCCGCTCGCGAGGGCGAGCAGCCGGCGCAGCGCTGGCACGCGGCGGACGAGCAGGGCCGCGAGGGGCAGGGCGAGGACGAGGCCATAGGCAAGCGTCCGGTGGAGGACGTGCAGACCCTGGATCCCGCTCCAGGTCGGGAAGTAGGCGCCGTTCGCGCAGGTCGGCCAGTCGGGACAGACGAGGCCGGCATAGCTGGAAGAGACGAGGCCACCGAGGACGATCTGGCAGAGCAGCAGGGCCGCGGCGGCGCTGACCACGATGCGCTCCCGGAGGCCGACGGGCGCGGAGGCGGGGACGGCGCCGGTGCGGGCGAGCGCGCGGAGACGCCGGCCGATCAGCACCAGCGCCAGCGCGAAGGCGTTGCCCGTCAGCAGATGGGACGTGACCGTCCAGGTCGCGAGCAGATGCAGGACCGTCAGGCCGCCGAGCACGATCTGGACCGCGAGCAACGCGGCCGCGATCACGAGTGGCCGGCGTGATGCCCGCGCGAGCTCCGGGCGGCGCAACGTCGCGATCGCGAGCGCGGCGAAGAGGATCGCGACACTCCCGGCGACCACCCGATGGCCGAACTCGAACGCGACCTTGAAGTCGAGCCGCGGAACGACCTCGCCGAAGCAGAGCGGCCAGTCGGGGCAGGCGAGGCCCGCGCCATGGGCGCGGACCAGCGCGCCGAGCACGATCAGCGCATAGGTCAGCCCGGCGAGCGCGAAGTAGGCCCGGGCGAGGCGCGCGCCGGAGGCGGAGGGGACCGCGATCCGCGGGCTCGGTGTCTCAGGGTCCGATGCGATCGCTCCGGTCTCCTCGGCTCGGCTGGCCGGCCCGTCGCCCCGGCTGCGGGCGCCGACTCTAGGCGAGCCGGCCGCCGAGAAGAAGAGGTGCGCCGGAGACGCAGCCGAATGAAGCGCCGAGGACGCTGCCCCCATGGGGTTCGGGCGGTCCGTGGCGTGGTCCGTGGCGTGGACGGTCGGATGGTCGGTGGGACCGGCGCAGTGCGATGGAACGAGCCTTCAGAACTCGTCGGCCGGCGACGATAGGGAGCCTGTTATGGTCGAAGCCGCAATGACCCGTGAACGCAACGACGATCCGCGCAAGCTCTCCACGATGATTGCCCGGGTCTCCGATCTCGCGACGAACCATTCGGTCTGCTCCGTCGTGGTCGGCGTCGCCGCCGAAGAAGGCGATCTCTTCTTCCCCGACTACATCGATTACCTCGTGGCGTCGCTTCGCGTGGAGGACCAGATCTTCCGTATGACGCGCGAGCGGGCGCTGCTCTATCTCTCGGACGTCGATGCGACCTGCGCCGCCGAGGTGCTCGTCCGCATCTACTCGGAGTTCTGCAAGGAGTTCCCGGCCGCGCAGCAGCCGGAGTTCCAACAGCGGATGCTCGAGGTCCGACCCGGTGGAGCGCCACTCTCGGTCCGCGACGTCCTGACTGCGGTCTTCGGCGCGCGCGAGGCCCTCCACTAGCGGCGCGCGCCGCGCCGCTCCTCGGGATCGCGCCCGCGTCGTTCAGGTCGACGGGTCGCGCACGATGAGCCCTCGCAGTCGGCGGGCGAGCGGGCCCATGCGGCCGTCGCCGATCGGCTCGCCGTCGAGCGCGACGACGGCGACGGCTCCGCGGACCGCATTGACCGCGACCAGCTCGCGCGCGCTTCGCAACGCGTCGCGATCGATCGCCTCCGACGCCCGGAGCTCCGGCACCGCCTCCTGCACGCACGCGAGTCCGAGCCCCTCGACGGCGCCGAGCGCCGGCGCCGGCGTCCAGGGGTCTCCCGCGTGCGGGACGACGATCAGGTTCGTTCGGCTGCCCTCGACGAGGCGGCCTGCGTCGTCGAAGAGCAGGGCCTCCTCGACACCCGCCGCATGGGCCTCGGCGCGTGCCGCCTCCCAGGCGACGACGCCGATCGCCTTCGCGCCGTGGCGGGCCTCGGGGCCAGGGTGGGGGACGGCCGCGCTGATCGCCCGCCAGATCGAGCCGTCGAAGCCGAGCGGTCGCGTCGTGACGCGCAGGGCGTGCGGGTCGGGGGGCGACGCCGACCATTCGATTCGGACGATGCCGTCGCCCTGCCCGAGCTCGGCGCGTGCCCGCGCGATCGCCGCCGCCTCGATCGCAGCGCGATCGGGCAGAGGCAGGCCGAGTCGATCGGCGTCGCGCGCGAGGCGGCGCGCATGGCGCTCGAGTCGCTCGATGCGTCCGCGCGTCACCCGCGCCGTCGTGAAGCACCCGACGCGTTGCATGCGTCCCGCCGCCGCTCCCCTCGAAGCGACGCGCTCCGTCCGATCGGACTAGCGCTTCGCGATCGGGACGTACTGGCCGTTCGTCTGCCCCGTGTAGATCTGGCGCGGGCGCCCGATCTTGAAGGCCGGATCGCTGTGGAGCTCCTTCCACTGGGCGATCCAGCCCGGGAGTCGACCGATCGCGAACATCGCCGTGAACATGTTCGCGGGCGTGCCGATCGCGTTGTAGATGACGCCCGAATAGAAGTCGACGTTCGGGTAGAGCTTGCGCTCGACGAAGTAGTCGTCCTTCAGCGTGATCTCCTCGAGCTCCTTCGCGATCTCGAGCAGCTTGCTGTGGATGCCCATGCGCGCGAGCACCTCGTCACAGGCCTTCTTGATCACCTTCGCGCGCGGATCGTAGTTCTTGTATACCCGGTGGCCGAAGCCCATCAGGCGGGCGCTCTCGTCGCCGCTCTTCGCGCGCTCGAGGTAGTCGCGGGCGCTCGTGCCCTCCTGCGCGATCGACTCGAGCATCTCGATCACCGCCTGGTTGGCGCCGCCGTGCAGCGGGCCCCAGAGCGCGTTGATGCCCGCCGAGATCGTCCCGAAGAGGTTCACCATCGAGGAGCCGACGAGCCGCACCGTCGAGGTCGAGCAATTCTGCTCGTGGTCGGCGTGGAGGATGAAGAGCAGGTCGAGGGCGTGCTTGACGACCGGGTCGACCTCGTACTCCTCGCACGGGTTGCCGAACATCATCCGCAGGAAGTTCCCGACGTAGTCGAGGCTGTTGAGCGGGTAGAGGAAGGGCTGGCCGACGGAGTGCTTGTAGGCGTAGGCCGCGAGGGTCGGAAGCTTCGCGATCAGGCGGTGGATCGATATGTCGACCTGGTCCGGATCGCGCGGATCGAGCGAGTCCGGATAGAAGGTCGCGAGCGCGCCGACCGTCGTCGAGCAGGCGGCCATCGGATGCGCGTCCTTCGGCAGCGCGGAGTACATCCGCTTCAGATCCTCGTGGAGCATCGTATGGCGTCGGATGGCGGCCTCGAAGCCGGCGAGCTCCGCCTGCGTCGGGAGCTTGCCGTAGATCAGCAGGTAGCTGACCTCCATGAAGTTCGACTTCTCCGCGAGGACCTCGATCGGGATGCCGCGGTAGCGGAGGATGCCCTCTTCACCGTCGATGAAGGTAATGGCGCTCGTACAGGAGCCCGAGTTCGCGTAGCCCGGGTCGAGGGTGATGTGGCCGGTCTGGGCACGGAGCTTGGTGATGTCGATCGCGCGTTCACCCTCGCTCCCCTCGACGATCGGGAACGCCCAGGTCTGGTCGCCGATTCGCAGCTCGGCGCTCGACAGCGACTTCAGGTTGGTCTTGCTGGCCATCCGGTCCTCCCTTTCTCATCCCGAGCCTCTTCCATCCCGAGCCTCTTCCATCCGAGCCTCTTCGGCCCCGAGGATGTCCGGCCCGCTCGCGGGTCCCCGATCCTGACACCGCAGGCCTGGCTCCGGACACGACGTCCGCTCTTCGTACGATCCGACCGCGTTCTTGTGGTCGTTCTGCTTCGGCCCGCCCCGGTCCTCCGTGCACGGGCGGAGCCTGCGCCGCTCGAGCGAGCAGGTCGGGTCTTCTCCCGACCCGGTCCGGGGATCCGATCGAGCGCGACGGTCGACGGCGGAGGTGGCGAAGAGCCAGCGGGAAAATAGCCGGTCGCGCCCGCGTGTTCAGGTCGAATCGGCATCGAATCGTGCCCGAATGCGCCATGAGCCAGGCGGCCCGTTCGCAGAGGCTCGCGCGCGGCGACGCCGGCATCGCACGGTGTCGACGCCTTGCGGACGCGCGCGGCGTCCCTATGGGGCCGGCGGCGGCCGGGGCGGGGCGGTCGCGTGCGCGCGGGCGAGGACCAGCGTGCGCCGCCCGCTGCGAAAGCGATCGACGGGCGTGAGGGCGAGGTGTGCGCGGAGCGACTCGAACGCGCCCTCCCGCAGCAGGATCAGGCGGCCGCCTCGGGCCAGGAATGCGCGCGCATCCGGCCGCTCTTCGAGGCGCTCGACCGGTCGGTCGCCGTAGTAGGGAATCGCGCCCTCGAGCGGGCGCAGGCCGTAGAGGCCGACGCGCTCGCCGGGCTCGCTGTGGCGCGCGATCGACTCGGCGATCGGCCGGGGTGACTTCTCGGCATCGAGCCGGGGCAGGACGAGCAGCGCCCCTCCGAGCTCGACGAGCGCGACCGCTCCGATCGCCCATGCCAGTCGCCGCGCGCGCACGCGGGATGCGCCGACGGCGAGCGCCGCGGCGAGCGCCAGCGCGGGATGGATCGGGAGCAGGTAGAGACCGCGCTTGCCGGCGGAGAGGGAGAAGAAGACGAAGGCGAGTCCGATCCAGGCGACGAGCAGCCGCGCCGTCGCTGCGCGACCGACGTCCGGCGCGCGTGACTGCGGGCGGCGAGCGGTGCGCGCGAGGCCAGGCAGGGCGGCGAGCCAGAGCGGGCTCCAGGGCAGTCCGTCGAGCGGCAGCTGATACAGGTAGTAGTAGAAAGGACGCGCGTGGGAGGTCCCCGCGAAGAAGCGGGCGAAGACGTTGGTCCCGACCGCGTCGCGGACGAATCCGTCCGGAGCGAGCAGGCTCGCGAGCGTGATCCAGAGCACGATGGGACCGAGCGAGAGGAGCCAGGCCCAGGCTGGCGTCAGCTTGCGCAACGCGGCGAGTCGACCCTCCCAGGCCAGCCAGACCGCGAGCACGCCGAGCGGCAGCCATCCGACGGGGCCCTTGACGAGCGCCGCCGCGCCGAGCGCGCCATGGAACGCCGCGATCCAGCCCGGATGGCGCCGCGCCGACTCGATGCCGCCGCGGCGCGTCTCGAGCAGCAGGAACACGGCGATCGCGGCGAGCTCGCAGGCGCAGAGCAGGACGTCGAGCTGCGCGCGGCGCGCCGTGAAGACGAAGCGGAAGCTGGTCGCGAGCAGCCCCGCGGCCAGCCACGCCGAGCCGGCCGGGAAGCGCAGCATCCGCGCGATGCCGAAGGTCATGACCACGCTCGCGACGCCCGCGAGCGCCGAGGGCAGACGGGCGGCGACCTCGTCGACCCGGTCGCCGACCAGCCCGAATGCGGCGGCGAGCCAGAACCACAGCGGCGGCTTCTGATCGTAGGGCGCATCGTTCAGATGGAGCAGCACGAGCCCGCGCAGGCCATGTCGCGCGCTGCGGAGCTCCTCTGCGATCGCCGCATAGCGTGGCTCGTCGGGGGCCCAGAGGTCGAGCGCCCCAAGGCCGGTGCAGAAGAAGACGGCGGCCGCGAGCGCGAGCAGCCAGAGCGACCGCGCCGACCGAGTGCTCGACGTCGGGCTCGCGGGACGCGGTCCGGAGGTCGCGTTCGCGGGCGGGGAGGCGGGCGGCGGCAGGGGCGGGTGCTTCACGATCGCCATCGACGGTACTGTTCCGCGCGAGGAGGCGCTGTGTGTCCCCGTCCGAGCCCGTGCCGCGCGATGTCGAGGCGCTCGTCCGCGAGATCGATTCCCTGGCCTGCGATCCAGCCGCCCGCCCCGCCGCGATCGCCGACCGGCTCGACGGGTTGCCGGCGGCGCTTCGCACCGCGGTCGTGCGCGGGCTCTCACGCCGCGCCCAGCGGCCGCTCTACGAGAAGGTCCGGGGCTTCGCGCCCGTCGCGCTCGCGGAGCTCGTGCCGCCGGATCGGGGCGATCTCGAGACGGTCCGCCACCTCGGACGCAATACGCTGCCCGCCTTCACGCTCTTCGAGAAGCGTTTCTGTCGCCTGCCCGGCAGCGCGCGATCGGCGCCCGAGCGCCTGGCCGGCTTCAACTTCCAGAAGCTCGCCGGGCTGACCGGGCCGGGCTACTTCGTCGCGGTCGCGGACCCCGCGCAGGGCGAGGTCCTGGTCGACTACCGTCGGCTGCCGACGCTGCGTCCGCCGGACTGGCCCGTGATCCGCTCGAACGAGACGGGGCTGGCGCGCTTCGTCTACGGTTTCATGGTCGATCGTCTGCGGCGCGTCGCCCGGGACGTGACGATCGGCTCCGCGAGCCGCCGGGGTCGGGAGCTCGGGAGCTACTTCATCCTGAGCCGGGAGGACTGACATGGAGCCCCGGCTCTCGATCGTGATTCCCTACCGGGACGAGGCCCCCGCATTGCCGACCCTCTGCGAGGAGCTCGCCTGCGTGCTCGACGCCTGGTCGCCGTCGGCGCGATCAGCGCCGGCGTCGATGTCGGCCGAGATCCTGCTCGTCGACGACGCGAGCACCGACGACGGGCTCGCCGTCGCCGCCTGGCTCGCCGCGCGGGATCCGCGGATCCGCGTCCTCGCGCTCTCGCCCCACGCCGGCCAGTCGGCGGCGCTCGAGGCGGGCTTCCGGGCCGCGCGGGGGGCGCTCATCGCGACGATGGACGCCGATCTGCAGAACGATCCGGCCGATCTGCCGGAGCTGGTCGCCGCGCTCGATGGCGCGGACTGCGTCTGCGGCGTTCGGACGGATCGGCGCGATCGGTTCGGGACGCGACTCGCGTCGCGGGCGGCCAACGCGATCCGTCGCCGCGTACTCGGTGACAGCGTCCAGGACATCGGGTGCTCGCTGCGGGTGATGCGCCGGGCGAGCCTCGAGCGGATCAAGCTCTTTCGCGGGGCCCACCGCTTCCTGCCGGTGCTGCTCGCGCTCGAGGGCGCGCGGATCGTCGAGCGTCCGGTGCGGCATCGCGCCCGGCGCCACGGGCGCTCGAAGTACGGCGTCTGGATGCGGCTGCGGGTCGTCTGGGCCGATCTGCTCGGCGTCGCGTGGCTCGCGCGCCGGGTGGCGCGCTACGAGGTCAAGGAGCTCAGCCGACGCGCTTCGTCTTGAAGCCCCGCGCGGTCAGCGCCTCGACGAGCTTGTCGCGATGCTCGCCCTGGATCTCGATCACACCGTCCTTGACGGCGCCCCCCGTTCCGCAGAGCCGCTTCAGCTCCGCCGCGAGCGCCTTGCGTGCTTCCTCTCCGCCGGGCACGCCCGAGACGATCGTCACGATCTTGCCGCCGCGCCCCTTCGTCGAGCGCCCGACCCGCACGAAGCCGTCGCTCGCGCGCTCGGCCTCGGCCTCCGCTCGCGCGGCGATCCGCGCGCGCGCGCCCTTCCCGCGACACGAACAGACGCCGATCTTCCGGCCGCAGGCGGGACAGATCCGCCCCGACTCGCTCGAGTAGACGAGTCGATCGTCCCGTCCCGCGCTCACGACGCGGTCGTCGCGCCGAGCAGGCGCCGGTGGTCGACCATGATGCAGCGGTCCTGCACGACTTCGATGCCGGCGTCGCGGAGGCGCTGGGCCGAGGGGCCGTGGTGGATTCCGAGCTGCATCCAGACGACCTTCGGCAAGGGCCGCATCCGCAGGATCTCGTCGACGTGGCCCGGGACGTGCTCCGAGGCGCGGAAGAGATTGACGACGTCGACCGGGACGAGGACCTGCGCGAGCGCGCCGACGCAGGGCTCGCCGAGCACGCTCGCGAGCTTGGGGTTGACCGGGACGATCCGATAGCCCGCCTTCTGCAGATACTGCGGAATGCGGAAAGCGTCCTCGCTCTCGCGATCCTTGATGCCCACGACGGCGATGGTCCTGGCCGATTCGAGCAGCGCTCGGATCTTCTGGTCGTCCGCCATGTCCTTCCCCGTCCTCCGACTCCGCCCGCGCCCGGTTCGCCGCGCGGACGCGGTCGGATCGGCTGCGCACCGCGGCCCCACCCCGGGCTCGCCGCGCCCGACGTTAGCCATTCTTCCGCGCTTCCTGCTGCTGCCGCTTCCGGCCGCGTCCCGTCGACACCCCGGGGCGCAGAGGATACGGTCCCGCCCATGCAAGACACCCGTCGTCTCGCGCGGACGGCTTCGGCGCCCGGCCGACGACCGCTGCGCGCCGCCCGCCGCGGACCCGATTCGTCCTGGCTCGGTCTGCTGGCGCTCCCGCTTCGCGCCCTCGTGCTCGCGCTCGTCTCCGTCGCGGCCGCAGCGTCCCCCGACGTCGAGGACCCGGTCGCGGGCCTCGTGTCGACGACCCTCGACAACGGTCTGCGCGTCCATCTGTTGGAGGACCACGCGACGCCCGTCGTCGCCTTCCAGATCTGGGTCGACGCGGGCTCCTCCGACGAGGCGTTCTATACCGGCATCGCCCATCTCTTCGAGCACATGATGTTCAAGGGCTCGAAGAACATCGGCGACGAGGTCCATGCCCAGCTCATCACCGAGCGCGGCGGTCGCATCAACGCCTATACCAGTCGCGACGTCACCGTCTACCACGAGGACGTCACGACCGAGACGCTGCCCCTCGTGATCGATCTCGAGGCCGAGCGCTTCGCGAACCTCGTGATCTCGCCGGAGATCCTCGAGCCCGAGCGCGCGGTCGTGCTCGAGGAGCGCCGGCTGCGGACCGAGGACAGCCCGGACGGCCTGGCCTTCGAGGCGCTCGCCGCCATCGCCTGGGAGGCGCATCCCTACCGCTGGCCGACCATCGGCTGGCGCAGCAACGTCGAGCAGGTTCCGGTCGAGGCCTGTCGCGCGTTCTTCGACACCTACTACGCGGCGAACAACCTCTCGATCGTGATCGTGGGCGACTTCGACGCCGAGTCCACGCTGGCGCGCGTCCGGGAGCGCTTCGGTCGACTGCGGGCCGCGCCCTCGATCCCGCGCAACACGACGGCCGTCGGGGTCCAGCGCGGGGAGCGGCGCGCGCAGATCCACTTCGACATCCAATCGCCGATGCTGATGGCGGGCTGGCATGCCCCGGCGACGGGCCATCCCGACGGCGAGGCGCTCGACGTCGCGAGCGCGATCCTCTCCGGGGGACGCGCGAGCCGCCTGTACCGCTCGCTCGTCTACGAGCAGGAGAAGGCGCTCTATGCCGTCGGCGGGTACATGGAGCTCAACCGCGCCGGTCTGTTCTACGCCCAGGCCCAGGCGCGGCCCGGTGTGTCGATCGAGGAGGTCGAGCGACTCTTCATGGCCGAGATCGACGGGGTGGCCGACGCGGGCGTGAGCGAGGAAGAGGTGGCGCGGGCGAAGACGCAGATGGAGGTCGGTCTGATCGAGGGGCTCGACTCCAACCATGCGCTCGCCGCGCGCGTCGGTCGCGAGATGATCGCCTACGGTCGCGTGCGGCCGCTCGAGGAGCGGCTCGCCGCGATCCGCGCCGTCACGCCCGAGGACGTCCAGCGCGTCGTGCGGACCTACCTGCGACCCGACCAGCGCACGGTCATCCACGTGATCACGCCGCCGCCGCAGGCGGTCGCGCAGGCGCCCGGCTCGCCCGAGGCCGCGGCGGAGGGCGCCCGATGAGGATTCGAAGCGAACCGGCCCGCCTGCGCGCGCGGGCGTTCGATCTCGGCGCCTGCCTCGGCTTCGGCATCATCGTCGCCAGTGGCGGATGCACCCTCGTCGGCTCGAGCGGCGATGGATCCGGGGCATCGACGGCCGGCGTCGACTGGACGCGCGGGGCGCCCCCGGCCTGGCAGGCCGCTCCGCCCCCGCCCGCGACCGGGCCGATCGTCCCGGCCGACGAGCTGCATCGGGCGACGCTCGCGAACGGCGCGAAGATCCTCGTCCTCGAGGATCCGCGTCTGCCGCGTCTGTCCTTCGGCGTGACGCTGCGGCGGGGCATCGGCAGCGTGCCGGCGGAGAAGGCCGGCGTCGCGGAGCTCGCGGCCGAGGTGATGCAGCGCGGCGCGGGCGATCGCGACGCGCTTGCGCTCGCGAAGGTGATCGAAGACGTGGGCGCCGAGCTCTCGGTCTCGGTCGGCTGGGACGGTACGACCGTCGCGCTCTCGGGGCTCTCCCGCGATCGCGCCCTGCTCGAGTCGATCCTCGCCGACGTCACGTTCCGTCCGCGCTTCGAGCCCAGCGAGTTCGAGAAGGCGCGCGGCGAGCATCTCGCGGCCCTCGCGGCGTCGGTCGACGAGCCGTCGACGCTCGTGCGCTGGCATTTCCTCGCCACGCTCTACGACGGCCATCGCTACGGCCTGCCGGAGCCGGGCGCGACTGCGACGGCCGCCGAGCTGACGGTCGACGACGTGCGCAGCTACTGGCGGGAGCGCTTCGTCGCGCGCGACGCGATCTTCTGGGCGGTCGGCGACGTCGACGCGGAGGCGTTCATTCGATCGGTCGAGTCGCGCTACGGCGCGATGCCGGACGGCGCCGTCGTGGCCGAGGCGCCCCCGCCTCCTCGGCATGCGCCGCCCGCCCGCCGGATCGTCGTGGTCGACGAGCCCGAGCTCGTCCAGGCGCACATCCTGATCGGTCACGAGGGCATCGCGCGCGACGAGCCCGAGCGGATCGCCATCGACCTGATGAACGACGCGCTCGGCGGCAGCGGCTTCTCCTCGCGTCTGATGAAGGTCGTGCGCGCCGAGCACGGACTGACCTACTCGATCGGCTCGGGGTTCGGCCTGCGGCGCCGGCCGGGCCCCTTCCAGATCTCGACCTTCACGAAGGTCGAGACCGTGCGCGAGGTCCTCGACCTCGTCCTCGCGGAGATGGAGGCGATCCGGGAGGCGCGGCCGATCGACGCCGAGGAGCTCGAGAAGTTCAAGCGCTACAGCGCCGGGTCCTTCGGCCTCTCGCTCGAGACGTCGCGGGCGGTGCTCTCCTCCCTCGTCGATCTCGAGGTCCACGATCTGCCCGAGGACGGGCTCGACACCTTCCGCGCGCGCGTGGCGGAGACGACGCTCGAGGACGTTCGCCGCGCGGCGAAGGAGCGGCTCCATCCCGAGCGGGCCGCGATCGTCGTGCTCGGCCCCGCGGCGCTTCTCCTCCCGCAGCTCGAGGGGCTCGGGCCCGTCGAGGTGGTCTCGCCCTAACCGGCCGGGCGGCTCGCCGACGCGTCCGTCGCCGTGTCGCGGCGGCCGCTCGCGGTCCTGCGCGCCGAACGGTCCTACTCGCCGAAGATGTCGAGGATGTCGCTGCCGCGGACGTAGCGCGAGGGATGCACGGTCTCGGCCAGCTCGTCGAGGCTGATGCCCTCGGGCTGGATCTTCTCGAGCCAGCCGCGCTGGATCCGCTTGAACTCCCCGGGCGAGAGGCCCAGGCGTCGGTGGTAGCGGAAGAGCGCGTCGAGGTCCTCGAGCGTCGTGTAGGCGTCGATCAGCGTGCTCGGGCGGTTCTTCACGAAGCGGCGCAGCTCGAAGCCGACGACGCGTCGCGCGCGATGGCTCTCGAGGTAGGCATCGAGGGCGTTCTGCAGCACGTCGCGGACCTGGCCCGCCCGCTCGTCCTGCTCGCCGAAGAGCTTGCGGTAGAGGCGGATCGCCTCCTCGGCATCCCGCGCGTCGAGGCGCGCCTCGCTGACGATCGCCGTGCCCGGCCGGCTCGCGAGCCCCCGGTCGTCGATCACCGCTGCGCCCTCGAGTCGCGCGACCGCGACCTTCTCCGGGGTCGGTCGCGTGATGACGTCGAGCGCGCGCAGCCGCTCGGGATTCGCGAGGCGCCGGGGCGCGGCGATCTCGGTGTGCGACGTCGGGACCCGGGTCGGGCCGAAGGCGCCCGACAGGTCCGAGCGCGAGGCGCCGGTCGGGATCAGGAAGGGGACGCGCTCGGCCAGCGCGCTCTGGGGATCGGTGAAGCGGAAGTCGGCCGTCGTCAGCTCGCGTCCGTTCGGGCGGAGGGCGAAGAGCGGGAGCGGCGTCGCGAGCGCGTCGAGCAGCGGCTGCGCGGTCTGCGCGTCGAAGGGGTCGGGCAGGCCGAGCCGCGGCGCGCGACCGGAGCCGGCGAGCTCGACGTTCTGGGCCGTGATGGCGAAGCCATTGGCCGAGATCGCGGGACCGGCGTCGCTGCGCGTCTCGCCCGACGCATCGAGCACGATGCCCGAGGCGCGTCGGAGCAGCGCGAGCGTATCGGCGACGACCTCGAAGACGAGGGCCGAGACGTCGCTCAGGGCGGTCCTGCCCGTCGGCGTCGAGATCGAGAGGGTTCCGCCGACCGAGAGCTTCTCGCCGGCGGTCGTCTCGAAGGAGCCGTTCGAACTGGAGAACGCGAGATCGCCGAGCGCCTTGGCGATCGTGGCGAAATTGGCGGGACGGGCGCGACCGTCGAGGGTCTGGTCCCCCTTCGTGTAGCGGGCGGTGAAGCGGATGTCGTCGCGCACGGCGACGGTCTGACTCGACGCGACGGGCGTCTCGGCGATGCCATCGCCATCGACGTCGCTGCGCCGGCCGAACTCGACGCTCGGCGTGCGCGCGTCCTGCCCGTCTCCGGAGTCGCCGTCGAACTCGACGTGCAGCCAGGCGAGGCGGGCCGCGTCGGTTCCGACGTCGCCCGCGAACCGGACGCGTCCGCTCGTGCCGACGGTCAGCCCCGCTTCCGGATCGCCCTGCTGGACCACGTCGGCCGTGAAGTCGATCGCCCGTCCGCGGGTCTCGAGCGCGTTGGCGAGCACGATCGCGCCATCGGGTCCCGTGGCGAGCCGCTGGTCGCCGCGGGTCTCGAGCGAGAGCGCGGCGGGGGCGGCGTCGACCGTGAAGGGCGCGAAGACGATCGAGCCGTCGGCCTCGCCCGGGGCGACGTCGCTCGAGCCTTTCGCGCCGCGCAGGATCGTGGCCCCCGCCTCGGCGTCGAGCGAGGCGAGCTGCAGGGCGGCGTACTTCGGCTGGTCGGCCTCGTCGAGGATGTCCTCGTAGCCAGGCGTCAGGTCCGAGAGCGAGAAGACGATGTCGCCCGTCGAGCGCAGGATCAGGTTCGAGCCGGTCGTGCGGGCGCGCACGCCGTCGTCGAGCGTGAGCAGGCCGCCCGTCGAGCGCAGCTCGATGTCGAGCCCCGCCAGTCCCGGCCGCCTCACCGTCGCCCCGTTCGCGTCGACGAGCGCGTACTGGCTCGGCCGGGGGAGCGCCGCGCTCGTGAAGTCGGCGTCCTGCTCGATGCGCACGATCGGACGCAGCACCGGGTTCTCGTCCTGGGCGATGTCGCTGCGGAGTCGACCGACCAGCGGAACGGTCGTCGTCGAGACCGTCGACGTGGCCGATGCGACGGCGGTCGCCGTCGCGGCGGCGAGGCTCACGAGCGAGAGCCGGTCGGTCGCGAGGTCGACCCCCGTCGCGGCGTCGTCCGTCCAGAACTTCACGTCGTTCGATTCGATCCGCGCGCCGCCCGCGAACGCGTTGAAGGGGGCGGCGACGGCGTCGGGCATGCGGATCACCGTCGTTCCGTCGGCCCCGTTGCGTGCGAGCAGGTTGGTCGCCTCGTCGGCGATCAGGTCGAGCTCGGTCAGGTTCAGCTCGCCCTGGAGCGACACGAGCTCGAGATCGCGCCACTCCGCGCCGCCGGGACCCGCCTGCGCGGCCCCGGCTTCGAGGGCGGTCAGGAAGTCGCCGGCCTGGCCGCGCCGAACGTCGAAGTCCGCGTTCTGGCCCATCCGCAGCAGGGACGTGCGCGCATCGCCCTTCACCACGAGCGCGTCGAGCCCGGCGAGGTCGAGCCGCGGCAGGAAGGCGGGGTCGATCGGGTCGCGTTCGCCATCGCGATTCGCGTCGGGGCTCGTCAGGGCGAAGCTCGTGCCGGCGATCAGCGCGATCCGGTTGGCCTCGAGCCGCGTCACGTTGCCGTCGAGATGGGACCCCTCGAAGCGCAGCGAGCCGAGCTCCGCGGTCACCGCCGCGTCGGGCCGCGCGATGTCCGCGGCGCGCAGCGAGATCGAATTCGTGGCGATGATCTCCGTCCCCGCGGCGACCACGATCGACTGCTCCGTGCTGGCCTCGAGGTCCGCGAGCTCGAAGCGGCCGGGATTCGCGCTCGCACCGGGCTCGAAGGAGAACGCGCTGTCGCTCGCCGCCGTCGCCTGACCGCTCAGGCTCAGGCTGCTTCCATTGACCTTCTCGGGCGTGATCGAGACCGTGCCGAGCTGGCTCGTGATCTCGTAGCGCGTGGCGATCGGGCGATCGGGATCGTCCGCCTCGTCGCGGAACACCCGGGCCAGCAGACCCGAGAAGCTCGCCCGATGGGCGAGGTCCTCGGCTTCGACGTCGCCGTCCTGGGACAGGCGGATCGTCGTCGGGCCGCGACCCGCCGCGAGATCGTAGAGGCCCGAGCCCGCGGGCTCCTCGGAGACGGTCGACAGGTTGCCGGTCGTGGCGAGCTCGCTCGCGCGATCGAAGGCCTCGACGAGGAGCGACTCGCCGTCGAAGTCGGCGTCGGCTCCGGTCAGGCGCTGCGTATCGCCGGGGCGCGGGCCCATGTGGACGACGCCGTCCTCGACGTCTTTGTCGTTCGAGACGAAGGCGATCAGGTTCAGCACGTTCGCGCGGATGCGGAGGACGAGGTTCGAGAGCAGCGCGTTCGTCGCCGTGTCGTCGCTCGTCGTCAGGTCGAGGTCGTCGCCGTCCTTCTGCGCGAGCTCGACCGTCTCGGCCTCGAGCACGAGGCGGGAGGGCTCGGTCGCGATCGCGATCGGGAGCTCGGCCGCATCGAAGTCGGGCAGCTCGATCAGGCCGCCGTCGTTGCGGATCGCGAGCACGGTCGGCAGACCTGCCGCGCCGCCCACGAAGGCGTCGGCCGAGGGCAGGTCCGACGCGCGGAAGCTGCCGTCGATCTGGTATACGAAGGTGCGATCGGCGCCGGGCGGGCCGGTGAGGTCGAAGAGCGCGTTGCGCACGTCGATCCTGGAGCCCGACCCCGCGCCGTCCCCGTCGCCCGCGACCAGGCGGACGGTCGGCGCCTGGACGGTGACGGGGCCATTCACGTCGCTCGCGAAGGCGATGCTGCCTGCGCCGCCGAGTCCGGCGCGCAGCGTGAGGCTCTCCTCGGCGTCGGTGCCCGAGCGGTTGAAGGCGCGGGCATGGTCCGCGTCGAAGGTGAAGCGGGTGACGCCGCCGAGCTCGACGTGCCTGCCCGTGAAGGCGGTATCCGCGGAGACGAGGATCGCGCGCGCGGCGTTGGTCTCGAGGCCGACGAGGGAGAGGGCTGCGTTGCGGAAGCGATCGGCCTCGTTCGTTCCGGCGAGGCCGTCGTCGAGGTCGATCTGACCCTCGTCCGATCGGACGGCGTAGACGACGTCGCCCGTTGCGCGGAAGCCGGCGCCGGGGCCGCTGTCGGCGAGGCCGAATTGCAGCAGCGTCGGCAGATCGACGGCCGCGTCGACGCCGGCCGCCTGGCGGTAGCGGAAGGCCGTCGCCGTCGAGACGGCGTCGCCGAAGAAACCGCCGGCGGCGTCGCGGAGCGCGACGTCCTGGGCCTGCAGGCCGAGAATGGCCGAGCGGTCGCTCGAAGCGGTGTTCTGCGAGGCGCCGAACGAGCCCGCGGAGAGCGCGATCTCGTCGCTCGCGAGCGTGATGCCGGGACCGGCGAAGACGAGGTCGCCGAACCCGCTGCGGCCTGCGGCGAGCGACAGGCGATCGCCGGCCGTCAGCGAGGTCGCGGCCGCGATCGTCATCGTTCCCCGGCCAGCGGCGCCGTCGACGCCGGGATCGCGGCCGGACTCGAAGAGCAGCTCGGAGACCGAAGCGATGCTGTCGAGGATCTGCTGCACCACGCTCAGATCCCCGGGCGTCGAGACGGTCAGCGATGCGACGTCGAAGGCCGTCGTGCCCCCGACGCCGAGCGGCAGATCACCGATGCCGTCCGGATCTCCGTTCGGGCCGCCCGTGAGGTCGGCGCCGAAGACGACGCTGTTCGGGCTCGGCTTGACCTCGGGCGTCGGGTCGGAGAGACCCGTGTCGTCGATGGGCAGCAGGAGACCGCCGAGCAGCGTGACGAAGCTCTTGCCCGCGTCGATGTCGGGATCGAGCGGCCCGGCGTTGTCGTTGAAGCCCGCGGCGTCGTCGATGCGCAGCACGCCGTCGCTCGACTCGAGCGAGAGGCGCATGCCGTCGTCGCCGATCTGCGCCCCGCCGAAGGCCCCCGCCAGGTCGAGCTCTCCCGCCTGCGTCGCAGCGCCCTGGGTGATCGCGAGACCGCCGTCCTGCCGGATCGTGATCGCCGCGGGACGCAGGACACCGCTCGCGTCGCGCAGCTGCAGCCCGCCGTAGTCGCCGCCCGTCTGGCGCGAGATCGCGAGGTCGGTCGGCTCGCTCGGCGTCCCGAGGTCGCCGGCGAAGAGGTCGGCCGTCGGGGTCGCGCCATCGCCCGTCGCGAGCGAGATCGTGTCGGCCTGGATGCGTACGCCGTCGGCCGCGGTCGCGCCGCCGCCGTTGGCTCCCTCGAAGACGAGCCGTGCGGCCTCGGTCCGCTCGGCCTCGGTGACCTCGAGCGGGATCGCGGCGGTCGCGATGCGCACGGTCTCGGCGGCGAGCGCCGTGTCCGCATGGAAGACCGCCGCGTGACCCGCCTCGACGTCGAGGACGCCGGCCAACGGCGCGTCGGGGTCGAGTCCGGCGCTCGTGGCGGCGCCGGTCTGCGCCGCGTCCGAGAAGAGGGTCGAGGAAGAGTCGCCGACGAGCACGACGTCGACGGCGTTCGCGCCGCCGGAGGCGCCGGTCTCGAGATCGCGGGTCCGCAGCGTGAGGCCCGCCGTCGTGATCGCGGCGCCGCCGTTCGTGCCGATCGCGATGCGACCCGCCCCGAGACCGCCTCCCCGCTCCTCGACGCCCGTCGCGTCGCGGGCGATCAGTCGGACCAGGCCGTTCTCGTCGGGCAGGCCGTCGGGATCGAGGTGGAGCGAGGTCGTGTCGAGGAATCCGTCGAGCTCGATCGATCGGGTCGAGTCGTTGCCGATCGAGGCCGCGCCGCCGCCGGTCACGATCGCGCCGTCGATCGCGATCCGGCCGCCCTCGCCGCGGGTCGGATCGGCTTCGGGCGGCAGCGCGACGATGGTGAAGTCGCGGTTCGAGACCGCCGGGTTCACGCGCGTCGCCTGGATCGAGAGGTCGCCGCCGAGGCAATCGAGGGTGCCATGGCAGTCGACGGCGGCGGCGCGCGTGGCGGTGTCGACGAGGCCGGTGACCTCGACCTCGCCGGCGAAGGTGCTCGGATCGGTCTGGGAGGGCGCGGGGCCGCCCGAGAGCGAGACGTCGCCGCCGCCGGTCCAGACGTCGCCGGCGAGGCGCAGGAGACCCGTCACGAGCTCGAGCGCGTCCTTGCCGGACTGGAGCACGGCGACGCCGACGGAGCTCGCCGTCAGCGTGACGTCACCGCCCGCCGTACGACCGTCGGCGATGCGCGTGTCGATCACGCCCTCGAGCTGCATCCGCGGATCGATCGAGGCCAGCCCGTCGCTGTCCTCGGGCTCGATCAGCCCGTCGCCGTCGTCGTCGAGTGACGGCGTGTCGGACTGGCGGCCGAGGGTGAACGGCGTGCGCAGCGGGGAGACCAGACCCGAGGTCATCGTGACGTCGCCGCCCCGGGTCACGATCGATCTGCCCGCCTGCTGCTCGATCGAGATCCCCGTCGCGGTCACGCTGCCGCCGCCCGTCCGCACGTCGGCGTTGAAGAACACGCTTCCACGCACGAGGTCGAGGTCGAAGGCCCGGCCGGCCGCCGTCTGGTCGGCGTCGTTCGCATGCAGCTCGAGCGAGAGGGCGAGGTTCGAGCGCTCGCCCGCCCCCGCGCCGATCGGGACGACTTCGATCGGCGCGTCGACGAAGATGTTGCCCGCCGCGAGCAGCGTGAGCCGCGCGATCGTGCCTTCGAGGACGTCCTGGCTGTCGATCGAGATCGCGTCCTCGATCGTGATGTCCCCGGCGCCGTTGATCGGATCGTCGAGGAAGGCCTGGGTCGAGAGCGTGATGTTGGTCCCGATGCCGAGGGCCCGCTCGATGAGCGCGGTCGACACGACGTTGTCGGCGGGGCCCGTCGTGCGCAGGATGCCGTCGAAGCCGATGTTGTCGAAGTCCGGATCGAGGATCGCCTCGATCGCGAGGCCGAGGTCGTTGGTGCAGGCCGTGCCGGCGCCGTTCAGCTGACAGCCGGGGTCCGAGACGTCGAGCAGGTCGCCCGTGATGTCTCGGATCGTGATGTCGTAGGGATCGATCAGCCAGTCGCCCGAGGCGCCACGACGCGCCGAGACGTCGGGCGCGGTCGCCAGGGCGAAGCGGGCGAGGCCGGAGGTCTCGACGAAGCCGCCGTCGCCGCCCTTGCGGCCGCCTCGCGCCGAGATCTGGCCCTCGATCGAGGTCAGATCCTCGGAGAAGAGGATCACGCGGCCCCCGTCCCCGCGCCGCGTCGCGTCGGCGCGGATCACGCTCGCCTCGTCCACCAGGACCGCCCGCGCCCGCGGCAGGTCGCCGCCGCCGAGCAGGTCGCCCCCGACGCGGATCCGGCCCCCGCCGCGCGTCCCCGAGACGTCGAGCGTCGCGCCTGAGAGGGCGAGGATCGCGCCGGTGACGTCGATCTGGCCGCCTCGGCCCCGCTTCGAATCGTCGCTCGCGTCGACCCGCCCCGAGAGCTGGACGCGGCCGTCCGCGCCCGCGTCCAGCTCGATCGTCCGCGCGGCGATCCTCGCGGGCGGCCCGGCCGGCCCCGTTCCCTGGCGGATGCCGAAGCCGAGGGGGTCGGCCGCGGCGAGTCGGACGTGGCCGCGGCCCGCGTCGATCGTGCCCTGGTTCTCGATCGCATAACGCGCGGAGCCCGACGCGGGCTCCATGCCGTCGCCGCCCGTCCCCACGCTCCCGCGCGGCAGGCGCACGACGACCGGGTCGTCGAAGCGCGTGACGTAGACCGCGTCTGCGCCGACCATGAGGAGCGAGCCGTCGTCGACGTGGATCTCGCCGAGGTTGAGCACGTGACCGCCCATCAGCGCGGCGTCGGCGGAGCGGATGCGGCCGGCGTTCTCGACCTCGCCTCCGCTGAGCTGCGCGGCGAGGCCCTCGTCCCCCGCGAAGCCGGCGCTCAGCACGTCGAGCTCCGGGAGCTCGACGCGGGTTCCGCCGACCATCAGGACGCGGCCGCCGCGCGCCAGGACGTCGCCGGCGTTGAGCACGCTGGTCGCGAGGAGCGCCACATGGTCGTCGGCGCGGACGAGGCCGCGATTCTCGATCCGCCCTGTCAGCGGGAGGTCGATCGGGCCGCCGCGCTCGAAGGCTTCGCGCGAGACGCTGCCCGCGATCGCGACGAGCGAGCCGACGTCGATGACGGCGGTCCCGTCGATGAAGACGCCGTAGGGGTTCGCGAAGCCGACGGTTCCGTTCGAGACGACCTGGCCGGCGATGCGGAAGGGATCGACCGACTCGCTGTAGTTGAGGACCGAGGCCTTCCGCCCGCCGTTCGTGAAGCGGAACTCGAGCCGGTTGTCGGCCGGCTGTTGCAGCTGATCCCAGCCGATCGCCGCCTTCTTCGCATCGATCGTGAAGGTCGTCTGGCCGGCCTGGCTGTTGTCGAGGCGGACCTGGGAGGCGTCGAAGGTCGCACGGTCGGCGTCGCTGAATTCGCTGCCGGCGCCGGCCGAGAGGGGATGCCCGACGACGAGGGCCGCGACGAGGATCCGCGCCACGAGCCGCTCGGCGAGGGCGTGGCGCCCGGCGTCCGGGCGTCCGGCGTGCCCGTTAGTAGAGGAGGCTGACGAGGACATGGAGCGCTGAATCCCCCACATGGGCCGGGTTGCTGAGCGTGCCGTTCGTGTCCTTGAGCGCGAAGGCGTAGTCGACGCGCGCGCGCAGGTTCGAGCGGAAGACGAGCTCGGCGCCGATGCCGGCGCCGACGAGGGTCTGGTTGTATTCGCCGGCGCCGGTGCCGGAGCTGCGACGGTCGTTGCGCTCCGCCCGGCCGGCGTCGACGAAGGCGCGCAGCATCAGGTCCCAGTCGGGCCGGCCATAGACCTGCTGCGGCGCGACCCGGAAGTCGCCGATCAGGGGCAGTCGGAGCGGTCGCCGCGTGACGGGCAGGGCGCGCGGGAGATGGAAGCGGTACTCGAAGGAGCCGACGACGACGGTGTCGCCGACGGCGACCGACTGGTCGTAGCCGCGGACACTGAAGAAGCCGCCGAGGGTCTGGCTCGCCTGCGGGATCAGCCGGTAGTCGAAGCCGTACTGGCCGCGCAGGCCGAGGCTGACCTCGTGGGCGAGCGTCGCGGCGAGCTCGTTGCTCGGGTCGCGCCAGGCCGCGGGCCGGAGCAGGGGTTCGAGGAAGGCGGACCAGCCGAGGTCGAAGTCGAGGACGACGTAGCGATCGTCGGTCTGGGCGCGGCCGAGGGTATCGAGGTCGCCGCTCGGGATGGCGTTGACCTGGCCCTGGACGCCCGTGTCGAGGGTCAGCGTCGAGAGCTGGTTGATGCGCTCCGCATGCAGACCGGCGCGCGGCAGGACGAGCACCGCCTTGCCGACGTTGCCGCTGGTGTCGTTGTCGACCGTGACGTCGTTGACGCCGAGGCCCGCGATCGCGTCGATGAAGAAGTCGCGATGCTGGAAGGCTTCGTAGGCGAAGCGGCCGCCGAAGTCGAACTGCTCCGTGCGCACGAGGTCGTTCGGCAGGCCCTGGAAGGTCGAGTCGCGCCCGGCGAGCGAACGGAACCAGCCGAAGTCGACGCCCCAGCGCAACCGGTCGATGCCCCACCACGGGATCTTCTCGCGCGGCAGCCAGGCGATCCAATCCGGGTCGCCCTTGCGGCGGTCCATCCATTCGGGTCGCCGCGGTCCGAAGAAGGGCGCGTCGTAGCGCGCGCTGACGCCGTTGACGTCCTCCCCGCCGGCGTTCAGCCACTCGAGCGAGAGCGTGTCGTCGTGGTTCGAGAGCTGGGTGTGGGTGAAGCCGAGGCGGGATTGCCAGGGGTTCGTGCGCTTGGTGCCCGTGTTGGTCGCCTGGCCGTAGACGTACCAGGGCTTCGCTTCGTAGACGCGGTAGTCGAGCACGACCTCGCCGGGCTCTTCGCCGGGCGAGAGAGCGGCCTCGACCATGCGGCCGCGATAGCGGTTCAGGCGGTAGAGGTAGTCCTCGAGGCGACGGCGATCGAGCAGGTCGGTCGTGTCGTCGAGGCCTTCGCCGGCGGGTTGAAGCGGCGACTCGAGGCGAATGCTTTCGTGGAGCGTGTTGTCGATCCTCCAGTCGCCGTCGACACGGTCGCCGATCGCGATCGTGCGGACGCGCGCGACGCGGCCGGTGAAGACGACGACGGCGAGCGCCGTCCGATCGGCGGGGCGCCGGTCGGCCTCCGTCGTGACGTCGATGTCCTCGGGTGCCGGCCGGACGTCGATGCCGTAGAGCCCCTCGGCGTTGAGGCGCTCGACGAGCGCCGCGAAGACGCGCGCGAGTCCGCTCGCCTCGAGCGGGACGACGGGCCCGCCCGGCGCGCCGACCTCGACGCGCTCGGTCGACTCCCCCTCGCTCGGCGCGGCATAGCCCTGCTCGCGGCGGGCGAGCTCGACGACGACCGGCGTGAGCGGATCGAGCGGCGGCTGGTCGGGATGGGGCGCGGCATAGCGGAGCTCGAGGGCGCCGACGCGGTACACCGGTTGCGGCAGCGCGTCGGGATGGCGCAGGACCTGGGCGACCGCGGCCGGAGCGAACGCCGCGACCACGGCGGCGACGAGGACGAGGGAGGCAGGGAAGGAGCAGGGCCGGCTCATCTGGAGGATCACCCGTCGTCGCGCTGGAGTTCGATGTCGACCGTCGCTGTCCGCCGGGCAGGATTCGCGTGGCCGGGCCCGTCCCGATCCCGCCCTGGTCGCTCGCGGGCCCGCCTCGGCCTGGCCCCGGGCCGCTCGGTCGCCGCGGCGCGCGAGGGCGCACGATAGCGAGGTCCGGGCCGTCTCTCTGCATGCAAGCCCTCAAAAATGCAGCCGAATCGGTAGCTCCGGGCGAACGGGCGGGGGGGCGCTTCCGACCCCGCCGGACTAGGAGCCGATCCGTCGGCGATGGGTTCCCCGAAAGGGTCCGACGGGAGGCCGTGGTCGGGTCCGATGCGACGGAGCGTCAGACGTCGGCCGGGGCATCCGACGGCTGGCCCGCATAGCGGTCGAGGGCGCGCGTCAACTCGGAACGGACCGACGTGCGCAGCGCCTCGGGCTCGAGGACGAGCGCACCGTCGCCGAAGGACAGGATCCAGCTGACGAGCTCCTGGCCCGCGCCGACCTCCATCGCGAGCTCGAGGCCGCCGTCGGGCCGCGGCGTGATCGTCTGGCTCGCGTGCCATTCGCGCTCGCGGATCCAGGCGGCGAAGCGGCGCTCGAAGCGGATCCGGACCCGCGTCGGCGGCTCGGCGACGACGCCGAAGCTCGCCGCCGTGTAGGCGTCGAAGTCGAAGTCCGCGGGCGGCTCGAACGCGACGTCGGTCTCGCTGAGGGCGAGGATGCGGTCCACCGCGAAGGTCCGGATCGCGTTCGAGCGGTGGTCGTGGCCGATCACGTAGAGCGCCCCGCCGTGGTACCAGACCTTGTACGGGTCGATGCGCCGGCGCGACTCCTCGCCGCTCTTGCCGCTTCGGTAGCGCATGGCGAGCGTGCGTCGATCGAGCACGGCCTCGTTGAGCTGACGGATGGCGTCCCGGAACGCTGCATACCGCTTGTGGGGGCCGGGGAGGACGCGGAAGGCGTCGCGGAACTGCTCGAGGTAGCCCGAGAGCTCGGGGCCGAGTCCGGCCTTGATCTTGCCGATCGCGGACTCGATCGAGTCGTGGAAGACGGTCCCTTCGAGGCTCTTCAGCAGATCGCTCGAGAAGGCGAGGGCGAGCAGCTCGTCGGGGGTGAAGGGGACCTGGCCGAGCTGGAAGCGGTCGACGAAGCGGTAGTAGGCCTTGCCGTCGCGCTTCTCGCTGACGACGGGGAAGCCCGCGTACATGAGGGCGTCGAGATCGCGGTAGACCGTCCGACGGACGCAGCCGAGCTCGAGGGCGAGCTCGTCGAGGCCGGCACCGCCCCGACTCTTCGCGAGGCGCTGGATCAGCAGCCATTGTCTCGCGAGCTGGTCGCCTCGCATCGTCGCCCCGCGTCCCTCCGAAGGCGTCAGTCCGAGAAGAACTTCGCGAGCTCCGCCTCGTGCGCCTCGGCGTCGCGGTAGCCGATCTCGATCAGCCGGCGCGCATAGCTCGCGTCGAAGAGGAGGTAGGACATCAGGTCCGCCTCGCGCGCGGTCGTGCCGGCGCCGGTCGCCTTGCGCAGCAGGTCGAGGAAGGTACCGAACTCGAGCGAGGGATCGTCGCGGACGACCTCCGCGGCGAGCCGGCCGAGATCCTCCGACGGGCGGATCACGAGATCGCCGATCACCTTGAGCGGCGCCGTGCCATAGGGCGCGAGCTCGCCGTTCAGGCGTTCGAGGAAGTCGGGGCCCCAGACCTTCTGGCCCGCGTCGATGATGCGGTTCACGAAGTGGAGGCGCGCGATGTCCGTCTCGATCGGGGAGAGCAGCAGGGCGTTCAGCACCTTGCCGAAGAGGTACATCGGATTGCCGAACTCGGCGGTCCGCTCCTGCGCGGTGCTCTCGGAGACCGATGCCTCGATCGGATGCGTGAGGCCGATGACCATCACGCGCTCGGCGCCGAGGCGGACCGCCGGCGCGAGCGGCGTGTTCAGGCGCAGGCCGCCGTCGGCGTAGTAGCGCGCGCCGACGCGGACCGAGGGAAAGAGCAGCGGGATCGCCGCCGACGCGAGGGCATGGAGCGGCGAGAGGCGGATGCGCTGCATGCGGACGTTGGCGACGCTCGCCCAGGGCGGGAGCTCGGGTCGATGGCTGTCGCAGAAGACGACGGCCCGGCCCGTCGCGACCTGGGTCGCGGCGATGCAGACGGTGTCGACCTGGCCGCTGCGGACGTTGCGCCGGATGCCGCGCCACGGGATCGATTGCAGCACGAGGCGCTCGAGGGGCTCGGTATTGAGGAGACCGTAGAGGCGGTCGGGGCGCTGGCCCTCCCGCAGCAGCTGCGCGACGCGCTTCACGCCGAGGATGCGTCGCGGCAGCCGCAGCATGTCGCGGGCGGTGAAGTGGAAGACCTCGTGGACCTTGAGGTCCTGCCAGATCGTCGTGAGACGCTCGCCGCGGGTCGCGGTCTCGTCCGCCGTCGCGGCGAGGAAGCAGGCGTGGATGGCGCCGACGGAGGTGCCGCAGATGATGTCGAAATGGGGCTCGATGCCCGTCCGTCGGGGCAGGTCGTCGAGGATGAAGCGCAGCGCGCCCGCCTCGTAGGCCCCGCGCGCGCCGCCGCCCGAGAGCACGATCGCGCGTCGGTGCTGGCCGCGTGCCGGCGGATGACCGCTTCGATCGGCCGTCATGTGCCCCCTGGCGTCCGGTCCGAGGGATGCGCCCCGCTCGGCTCGGCGCGGATCGTCGGCAGGACCGCGCCCTGCGCGGCCGCTCGCCTACTGGTTCACGCGCTCCGAGTACTCGCCCGTCCGCGTGTCGACCCGGACCATGTCGCCCTCCTTGATGAAGAGGGGAACCTGGACCGTCGCCCCGCACTCGAGCGTCGCCGGCTTGGTCGCGCCGGAGCTCGTGTCGCCCTTCAGCCCGGGATCGGACTTCACGACCTTGGCCACGATGTAGTTGGGCAGCTCGATGTTGACGGGCCGGCCGTTCCAGAACAGGACGTCGACCTCCATGTTCTCGAGCATGAACTGGATCGAGTCGCCGATCACGTCGGGCGGGATCGGGATCTGGTCGTAGGTCTCCTGGTCCATGAAGACGAGGTTCTCGCCCTCCTGGTAGAGGTACTGCATGGACTTTTCCTGGATGTCGGCGAGCTCGACCTTCTCGCCCGATCGGAAGGTCCGCTCGAGGACCCGGCCGTTGAGCAGGTTCTTGACCTTCGTTCGCACGAAGGCGCCGCCCTTGCCGGGCTTCACGTGCTGGAAGTAGACCATCGTGAACGGATTGCCGTCGAGGATGACCTTGAGGCCGTTCTTGAACTGCGAGGTGTCGGTCATGGATGCCATCGGATGATCCTGCTTCCTTTGGGGGCTCGCGCTTTCTTTCTGTCCGTGGGGCTCGCGCTTGCTCGGCGACTCGCTCTTCGTGGCTCGTTCCGGGGGCTCGTGCCGTGTCGCGCGGCGCGGACCCGTCGCGAGCCGCACCGGTCGGGGGACCCCGCCCGGAGGGCGGGTCGCGGCCGGTCGAGCGGGCGAGGATCGCGAGCGGTCTGCTTCGCGGCGAGGGCCGGGAACATAGGCCCCCGGGTCCCGACCCGCTAGAACTGCGTGCGTCGTCGGCCCGGTCGATCGCCGAGCGCGGCGGGGCGAGGGCGCGGGGCCGAGCGAGCGGCGGACGATCGGGTGGGGAGGAGGGCGCGATGGGATTCGATGCGGAGCGGATGCCGGTGGTGGCGGGGATCGGGCAGGCGATCGAGCGTGACACCGTGACGAGCGTGGTCGAGCTCGCGGAGCGGGCGAGCCGGGCGGCGGCCGCCGATGCGCCCGGTCTGCTCGAGCGGGTCGAGCGCCTCTCGTTCGTGGCGCCGTCCTTCTCGCGCGCCAGCCATCGACCGGCCAGCGAGCTGGCCGAGCGCCTCGGGCTCGCGGGCGTCGCCTGCGAGGTCTCGACCGCCGGGGGCAACAATCCGCAGTGGCTCGTCAACCGGGCCTGTACAGAGATCGCGGCCGGGCGCTTGCGGTCGACCCTCGTCTGCGGCGCGGAGGCGACGCGTTCGATGCGACTCGCCGAGCCCGGTGCGGACTTCCTGCGCGTGATGGCCGAGGGGGCGGGCGATGCCGGTGGGCCGCCCGATCCGGTCGTGGGCACGCCCCTCCACGGCCTGCTCGAGCAGGCCGAGATCAAGGCGGGGCTGCTGCGTCCGGCCGACCTCTATCCGGTCTTCGAGAGCGCGCTCGCCGCGCGGGCGGGCGCGACGCCGGCGGCTTGGCGCGAGCGACTCGCCGCCTTCCTCGCACGGGGCGCTGCCGTCGCCGCGAAGAATCCCTTCGCCTGGTTCCGCGAGCCCTGGTCGCCGGAGGCGATCGCGACGCCCGGATCCGACAACCGGCTCACGGCCGAGCCCTACACGAAGCGCATGAACAGCTTCGCCCAGGTCGATCTGGGCAGCGCGCTCCTCGTCACGTCGCTCGCGCAGGCCGACGCGCTCGGGCTGCGCGAGCGGTGCACGTTCGTTCGGGCCGGCGCGACGAACGTCGACGTCGCGCCGGCGCGTCGCCCCGACCTCGCGGCCTCGCCCGCGATCCGCGCCGCGGCGCGGGCGATGTTCGCGGCGGCGGGCATCGGCCTCGACGACGTCGACTGCTTCGACCTCTACTCGTGCTTTCCGGTCGCCGTCGAGGTCGGCGCGGCGGAGATCGGGCTCGCGCTCGACGATCCGCGCGGGCTGACGCTGACGGGCGGAATGTCCTTCTTCGGCGGACCGGGCAACAACTACACGAGCCATGGCATCGCGGCCGCCTGTCTCCGCCTGCGCGAGGGGGGCGGGATCGCCTACGTCTCGGGCAACGGCGGTTTTCTCTCGAAGCACTCGCTCGGGATCTACGCGGCGCGCCCGCGCGAAGACGGGCCCGCCTTCGTGCTCGCCGAGACCGCGCGCGAGCAGGCGGCGATCGATGCAGCCGCCCGCGAAGTCGCGCTCGAGGCGGAGGGCCGGGCGCGGGTCGACGGGAGCACCGTCGTCTACGGCCGCGACGGGCGTGTCGAGGCGGCGCCGATCATCGCGACCCTCGAGGACGGTCGCCGCGTCGCGGCGCGTGCGGAAGAAGCGCTGCTGCCGGCGCTCGCGGGGCGCTTCCTGGTCGGAGAGACGGTACGGGTGCGCGGCGCGGGGCCGCCGGTCTACGCGCTGGCGTCGGACTGATCGGACGGATCCGACTTTGCGGCGGGCGTCGCCGCCTCGTCCCGGGTCTGCTCGTCCCTCGGCTTCTCGATCCGTTGCCGCGCGATGAAGCGCTTGCGGATGCTGTCGATGGCTTCGCCCGCCTCGGGATCGACCTCGAGGAAGGCGACGCCGCCGACACAGGTCGCGCCGGGGTCGCCGACCTTCCAGGCGACGCGACAGCCGAGGCGGACGGCGCGGTCGTCGACCTCGAAGGAGACGCTTCCCTCTTCGCCGATCTCGCCGAGCGTTCCGCCGAGCAGGCAGACGCCGCCGAGACCGATGTCGCGGATCGTCGCCTCGCTCTTGCCGTCCGCGAACTCGAGGCGAGCCGGCAGATTCGTCGGGACGCGCAAGTGGTATCGAAGCTCGAAGGGATCGCGCTCGAAGAGCACGCTCGAGAGCACGAAGCGGATCGCCTCGTCCGAGGGTTCGTCCCAGAGATGCCAGCGCACGCCGTGGAACGCGAGTGCCGCGATCACGCGATGGGCCGGACGCGGTCCCGTCGGCACCAGCCCCGCCGGCTTCACCCCGAAGCGCGCCGCCATCGTCGAGACGCGCTCGAGCGGGATCGCCGTCGAGAAGAGCACCGCGACGATGCTGCCGCCGGCGTCGCGCGCCATCAGCTGGGCCTCGTCGATGTCGTTCGCGTAGTGGACCCCGAACTCGCTCCCCATCAGGTCGAGGGCGAGCCTCTGCAGCTCGCCCGCCGGGCTGTCGAGCACGAGGATGCGGCGATCGATGTCCACGGGGGGTCCCATCGGTCCGCCCCGCGCTCGTCCTGAGTCCGAGCGAAGCGCGCGTTCGGGGGCTGGGGTGAAGCATCGAGCAGGATGCGCCATCCGGGGGATTCCCCGTCTCGACCGAGGCGGTTCGAGGGGCGGCCTCGGCCGCGGCCTCCTCGCGCGCCCGCTGCCGAGAGCGCGACCACGAGGAATCCGAGCTCCGTCGAGCCGAGGGCCGGCTCCGGCAGCGGCGTCGGGCCCCAGGCGAAGACGCTGAAGTTGTCGAGCCGGACCCCGTCGCCGTTCTTCATGGACTTCTGGCCCGAGGTCCTGAACTGGATGCGCACGTCGGCGGAGAGGTAGGGCGTCAGGTCGTAGTACGCGCCGGGATGAGCGTTGCGATCATTGCCCCCGCCCTGGAAGACGTCGAGCTCGTGCCAGACGCCGTCGGCATGGACCTCGAACACGACGTAGTCGCCCCCGTCGTCGAAGTTCTGCCGCTTGTGGTTGAACGACATCCAGGCGAAGGCCTTGTCGGACAGGTCCCCGAGATCGCGCGCGACGAAGTGCTGGCGAGCGTTGGACGTCTCCTTGGCGAACTCGAGGCGTCCCCTTCCGTCGACGCCGACGGTGAAGCCCGGGTCGCCGTGGTCGTACCAGCACGAAGGCCAGCGCGTGAATTCCTGCGTGCAGAGATCGGCGCTGTCGAACTCGTCGACGAAGACCGCGACGTTTCCGGCCTGCAGCGGCTCGAAGCCCCGCCAGATCTCCTCGGCGAGCTTCATCTGACCGGCCCGATTCGGATGGAAGCAGTCGAGCCGGGACACCATCCAGGGGGCGACCTCGACCCGGTAGGGCCGGTCCGTGAAGACGATCTCGACCCGATCCTGGATCGTGCTCCAGCGCGAGGCCTCGTAGGCGAGCAGCGCGTTCAACGCGAAGTTGAACGCGCGCGCCCGCTCGAGATCGGATTCCCGATTGCGCCCGTCGAGCACGGCGCCGCAGGGGGTCTCGACGTCGTAGGTGTCGACGAAGAAGTCGACCAGCTCTTCGAGCAGGGGCTCCCGGATCGCGTCGTACTCGGTGAGCCCGTCGCAGGCGTCGTTCGGGATCCCGAGATCCTTGCAGATGCTCCGCACCGCCTCGTCGGAGAGGTCGTCGGAATCGAGATCCCACAGCCCCTGACAGGTCTTGAAGGCGAAGTTGTGTCGACGATCGACCAGCGCGTCCCGAAAACCCACGACGTCGATCACGCCCGACCAGTAGATGCGCGAGCCTTCGGGCAGATGGCCGACGAGGTGGGCGAGGGTGGCGTCGATCTCGATCGCGGTCTGCTCGAGGTCGCCTGCGAAGTCGTGGCCGTAGTCGGCGCAGACGTCGTTCGCACCCAGCTGGATGAACACCGTGTCGACGTCGGGGTCGGCCGTGACGCGCTGGGCCTGCGCGAGCGCGTCCTTCCACTCCTCCCCGTCGTCCGCGGCGTTGACGATCTGCTCGGGCCCGAATCCGAGCCGACCGGCGATCGACCAGGGAAATGCGCCGCCGCCGTGGCTGAAGCCGAGGTCGTGCTCCCCGAGCTTCCGCTCGAAGCACTGCAGGACCTCTCCGCCCGACCCGCACATCTGGTCCGCGTTCGTCGCGACCATCATGCTGTCGCCGATGAGACCGATCTTGCTCGCGGCCGAGGCGGCGAGGGCCGGAGCCAGGGTCGCGACGAACGCCAGGGCGATGCGAGCGGTCCGGACACGGAATCGCGTCGCTCGGACCGCGGTCGGGACATCGGAGGTGGGCGAGCTGCGCGGCATCGGAGCGCCCCTCTGGCTCGAAACGGCCGGCTCGAATCCATGGGTAGCGCCGATCGCGACCGTCCGCTGATCGGGGCGGGATCCCGCCCGGGTCGAGTTCGGAATCGGCTCGAAAGCTCAGAGCGACTCGCCGAGGAGCGATCGAAGCGGCGCCGAATGCGCGAAGACGACATTGTCGCTCCCCTGCGACGCGAGCGGGTCGAACCGGCGGTGCTCGAAGTACCAGCGGCCGTCGATCCGCCGATAGCGATCGTGGTAGATCCCGAAGACCTGCGTCCAATTCGTCGTGGCCCGCTCCCGTCGGTACTCGCACATGAAGTGGCGACCGCGGGCCGCGTCCTCCTCGAGGTGGAGCGCGAGGCGCGCGTTCAGGAAGACGAACTCGAAGAAGTCGAAGCGCTCGATCGCCCCGGCGATGAAGCGGCCGAGGGCCTCCGGACCCGTCAGCTCGATCGGCGGGCGCTTCAGCGGGACGAGCTCGATCCGCGCGTCGGCGAGAAAGAGCTCGGAGAGCTCGCTCCAGGCGTGGCGATTGACGCTGTCGGCGTAGGCGGCGAGGAGTCGCTGCAGGGCCAGGTGGCTCGCCAGCTCCTCATGCGTGGGGTCGTCGGGCTTCACGTCGGTCCTCCGAGGCGATCGGCTCGCCGTGCCGTACGACTGGGCCGCGGTCGGTCCGGGCGGCGGGATCGCGCGGTCGTCGAACGCCGCGCGTCCCCCCCTCATCCGGAGGTCAGATCCCCGGGCAGGCTCCGCCCCGCCATGCCGGCGTGGAACGCGCCCCAGAGATTGGTCGCCAGGATCAGGAAGAGCGAGTGGCGGATCGCGTGGTCGCCGAACCGCGTCGCCAGCAGATCGTTCATGAACCCGACGAGCAGGGGCGCGAGCCCGCCGGAGATCGTGCTGATGCCGAGGTGGATCACCGCATACGACGTCGCGCGCATCCGGAGCGGCGAGATCGCCTGGTTCGCGGCCCAGAGCGGCGCGATCGCGGTCGCGTTCAACAGCACCGCGGGACACAGCGACGCGAGCGCGAGCGTCGGGTCGGGCGCCAGCAGAAATCCCGCCTGGAAGGGCACCGCGAGGAGCGTCGCCACCATCGGGAGCCACGGATACCAGCGTCGATCACGACGCGCGAGGCGATCCGACAGGTAGCCCCCCGCGACCGACCCGACGCCGCCCGCGACGCCGACGATCAGCCCGAACCACAGGCCGATCTCGGTCGTCGTCAGTCCGTGGACGCGGATCAGGAAGGCGGGCCCCCAGATGTTCAGCACGTAGGCGGCACACACGAAGAGCGGCAGCGCCAGCATGAGGTGGCGGAACGTCGGCATGGCGGCGAGGGCAGCGAGGACCTCGCGCAGGGGTGCGGCCCGGCCGGTGTCGCGCTGGCCCTCGATCGCGCCGCGGACGGGCTCCCGCACGGTGAAGCGGAACAGGAACGCGAGGACGATGCCCGGGAGACCGACGGCGACGAGGGCGGTGCGCCAGCCCCAGGCCTGGCTGAGCCAGCCGCCGGCCAGGAAGGCGACCCAGACGCCGAGATGACCGCCCATCGTGTAGAGCGAGATCGCGGTCGCACGCCGTCGCAGCGGAAAGTAGTCGGAGAGCAGCGAGTGGGCCGAGGGGCCCGTCGAGGCTTCGCCGATCCCGACGCCGACGCGCGCGATCATCAGCGTCCCGAAGGTCCGGGTCAGCCCCTGGAGCGCCGTCAGGATCGACCAGGCGAAGAGGCCCCAGGCGACGAGGTCCCGACGCGACCAGCGGTCGGCGAGTCGCGCGAGCGGGATGCCCGCGATCGCGTTGGTGACGGCGAAGGCCGGCCCGGTCAGCCAGCCGAGCTGGGTATCGGAGATGTCGAGATCGGATTTGATGTCCTCGAGCAGGATGCCCAGGACGTTGCGATCGATCAGGCTGGCAGCCAGGACCAGGAATAACATCAGGAGCACGTAGTGGGCGTAGGCGCCGGGCCGGAGCTCGGCCGCGGAAGGGCTCTGGCTCATGCGAGCGACGCTATCACAGCGCCCGCTGGCCGATCGCGCGGGGTCGCGAAGGCACGGCGGCCCGCTCTGGCGGGTTCGCGTCCGGTGGTACAGTCGATCGGGGCGAACGTGCGGTCGACGGCGGGGTCGACGGCGATCGCGCCGGTGGCCGATCCGAAGCGAGGTGACGATGGCGTCCGACGATCGACTGGTCGTGCAGCTGGCCTATCCCGGCCTCGAGGAGCTCGTCGACGTCTCCCGGGTCGGCGCCGTCGATCCGCGGATCGACGTCGTGCTGTGTCCCTACATGGACGGCACCGACCTGCGGACGGCCAAGCGTCTCGAGCCCGAGAGCGAGGCGCTGCGCGCGCGGGCACCGGCGCTCGACGCGGACCAGGCGAACGCGTTCGCCCGCGCCGAGGTCCTGTTGGGGCTCGATGCGCCGTTCGACGTCGCGCAGGTGGCGCCGAAGCTGCGCTGGATCCAGGCGATGGGCTCGGGGGTCGGTCAGTTCGCCGCCAGCCGACTACGCGAGAGCGGGATCGTGCTGACGAACGCGGCGGGGGTCGGCGCGCCCTCGATCGCGGAGTTCGTGGTCGGGCGCATGCTCGCGATCTGGAAGGACTTCGCCGAGCTCGACGCGCTGCAACGCCAGCGCGCCTGGAAGCGCCATCAAGGACGCCTCCTGCTGGGCGCGACGCTGGGCATCGTCGGGCTCGGCGCGATCGGCCGCGAGGTCGCGCGCCGGGCGAAGGCGTTCGACTTGCGGATCCTGGCGAGTCGACGGAGCCATCGGCCGGGCTCGACGGCGCCCTTCGTCGACGAGCTGATGGGTCCGGACCGGCTCCACGACCTGCTCGGCCGAAGCGACGTCGTCGTCCTCGCGGCGGCCGGCACGCCCGAGACGGAGAATCTGATCGACGCGGCCGCCTTTCGCGCGATGAAGCCGGGCGCCGTCTTCGTGAACGTCGCCCGCGGAAACATGGTCGACGAGACGGCGCTCGCCGACGCGCTGCGCAGCGGTCATCTCGCCGCTGCGGCCATCGACGTCGCGCTCGAGGAGCCGCTGCCCGCCGAGAGCCCCCTCTGGGACGTCCCCCGTCTCTTCATCTCGCCCCACTCGTCCGCGTCTCAGGATCGTTATTTCGAGATGATCTTCGAGCTCTTCCTGGAGAATCTCTCGGCCTACGTCGTCGGGAAGCCCCTGCGCAATCTCTGCGATCTCGCGAAGGGGTACTGATCCGGAGGCGCTGCTCGACGCGGTCGAGGAGGACGCGCGGACTTTGCTCCCGAATGCGCAGCGGGTCCGGATCGTGCTGAACTCGCCCGAGCCGGACGAGCGGAGCATCGTCTCGCGGGCGCCGCGCTGATCGGGCTGCCGATTCCGCTCGGAGCGCCTCCGATGAAGGGGGCCCTGCAGCGGCGGCGCGAAGGTGACCAGGGCCTGCAGCCCGAGCGTCCGCGCGACGGCGGCGAGCGGGGCAGGCGTCGAGCCGGGTCGGCTTCGGAAGCAGGCGCACTCGGAACGGACGGCGAGCCCATGGCCCATCCGGCTGAGGCAGAGCAACAAGTTGAAGGCGATGCAGCAAAACGAAGAAGGGCCCGCCGCCTGCGCGACGAGCCCCTCGCATTCGCCCGACCACCGCGCGGTCGGGCCGACGGATCCGGCCTAGCCCTTGGCCGCCTTCACCGCCTCGGTCAGCGCCGGCACGATCTCGAAGAGATCCGCCACGACGCCGATGTTCGCGACCTCGAAGATCGGCGCATCGGGATCCTTGTTGATCGCGATGATGTAGTTCGAGGCCTTCATGCCGACGAGGTGCTGGATCGCGCCCGAGATGCCGGCCGCGATGTAG
>JAWKRW010000007.1:0-395240 GCA_041389445.1 Myxococcota bacterium | reverse complement strand
GCGGAAGATCTGATTGCGGATGGCATTGCCTTCGTCGCGCGAGTCCATGTTGTAACGGTGACCCAGGGCGATCGCGGCGGGGCCGAGGAACTCCGGCTCGTTCGCGACTACCGGGCACGCCGCGTAGCAGAGCATGCAGTTGATGCACATGCTGAATTGCTTGAACACCGCGAGCTGCTCCGCCGACTGGCCGTAGGTCGCCTTCGTCGGATGGAGCGCGGCCTTGTCCGCCGCCTTCTCCTTGGCCCGGATGATCCAGGGCTTCACGCTCTGGAACTTGTGCATGAATCCGTCGAGATCCACGACGAGATCCCGCACGATCGGGAAGTTCGCGAGCGGCTCGATCTCGACCCGATCTCCGTAGTCGTTGATCGAGGTCTTGCAGGTCAGCTTCGGCTCGCCGTTCACCATCATGCCGCACGAGCCGCAGACGGCCATCCGACAGGACCAGCGATGGGAGACCGAGCCATCGAGCTCGTCCTTGATGAAGTTGACCGCGTCGAGGACTTTCCAATGCGGCTCGCACGGGACACTGTACTCCTGCTTGCGCGGAGCCTGGTCCTTGTCGGGGTCGAAACGCGTGATGACGATCGTCTTCTCGGCCATCAGTACTTCCGTTCCTCCGGCACCCACTTGCCGAGCACGACGTCCTTCTTCCCGAGCCTGGGCCCGGCCGGGTCGTGATCGACCATCGTGTGGTAGAGGTAGTTCTGGTCGTCGCGATTCTTGAAGTCCTTGCACGTATGCGCGCCACGGGACTCCTTGCGATGGGCTGCCGAGATCGCCAGCGCCTCCGCGACCTCGACCATGTTCGCCAGCTCGAGCGCCGTGATGAGCTCGGTATTGAACACCTTGCTCTCGTCCTCGAGCCGCAGGTCGGCGACACGCCCGCGCAGCTGCGCCGCAGAGACGACACCGGCCTGCATCGACTCCTGCTCGCGGTAGACGCCGCAGGACGTCTCCATGACGCTGTTGAGCTCGCGGCGGATCGCCGAGATCTTCTCGCCACCCTTCTTGCGACCGCGAAGGTTGGCGACGCGCGCCGCCTCCTCCTGGCATTGCGCGACGATCGCCTGCTCGTTGCCCGCCCCGGCGCCCTTCGAGTAGTCCATTGCATGGCGCGCCGCGGCGGCGCCGAACACCAGGCACTCCGTCAGCGAGTTCGACCCGAGGCGGTTCGCGCCATTGATCGACACGCAGGCCGTCTCGCCCGCCGCATAGAGCCCGGGCAGGACGGTGGCACCGTTCATGTCCGTGTCGACACCGCCCATCATGTAGTGGACGACCGGACGGATCGGGATCGGCGTGGTGATCGGATCGACGCCGACGTAGGTCTTCGCCAGCTCGCGGACGAACGGCAGGCGGCTATTGATGATTTCCGCTCCGAGGTGGGTCAGATCGAGATGGACGAAGGCGCCGTAGGGCCCCTGGAAGCCCCGACCCGCCTCGATCTCCTGCACGATCGCGCGCGAGATCATGTCGCGCGGACCGAGCTCGGCCTTCTTGCCCACGCCGTAGTCGTACTCGACGAGGAAGCGCTCGCCCTTGTTGTTGCGCAGGTAGCCGCCCTCGCCGCGCGTCGCCTCGGTGATCAGGATTCCGGTGCCCGGGAGACCCGTCGGGTGGTACTGGACGAACTCCATGTCCTTGAGCGGAACGCCCGCGCGGAAGGCGAGCGCCATGCCGTCGGCCGTCTTGATCGTGCCGTTCGTCGTGAACGGGAAGATCTTTCCGCCGCCGCCCGTCGTCAGGATGATGCCGCGACCGAGGATCGCGCTGTACTCGCCCGTGCGGATGTCGAGCGCCGCCACGCCCCGGCAGGCGCCGCCGTCGACGAGGAGCTTCGAGACGAAGTACTCGTCGTAGCGCACGATGTTCGGGAAGCGCATCGAGTGCTGGAAGAGCGCGTGGAGCATGTGGAAGCCGATCTTGTCGGCCGCATACCACGTCCGCTTCGTCGTCATCCCGCCGAAGGCGCGCGTCGCGACGGTGCCGTCCTCGTTGCGCGAAAAGGGACAGCCCCAGTTCTCGAGCAGCGCGAGCTCCTTCGGCGCCTGCTCGACGAAGTAGACGATCGCGTCCTGGTCGCCCAGGAAGTCCGAGCCCTTCACGGTGTCGTAACCGTGCAGCTCGAGGTTGTCGTCCTCGCGCGCGACCGCCGCCGCGCCGCCCTCGGCCGACACCGTATGGCTTCGCATCGGATAGACCTTGGAGACGAGCGCGATCGAGGCGTTCGGATGATTCTCGGCGGCCTCGATGGCCGCGCGCAGCCCCGCGCCACCTCCACCGACGATGACGATGTCATGTCGGAACACATTCATGGGTCAACCCCTTGCCCTGTTTGCCGGCGTCGCCGCACCCGTCGGCCCGCCGTCGAGACGAGAACCGATCGAAATCGAAGCCGAAGACGGCTCCCGGCACGTCCCACCGTCCCCGATCGCGGTCGATCGATCGACTGCTCGCCGGGACCACCGCTTCGACTTCACCCGATTTCCAGTGGAATCCGCTCGCACGGCCCCCCCGGAACCCCGGCGCCCCCGGGTTTTAACCGAAGTGCCATGCGATGGAAAGATGATCGTCGGATCCACGTTGCGCGATCGTGCGAAGCGCTGGGCCTCCGATCGAGCAAACCCCGGAGGGTGCGTCAGGCGCCGGGCAGCGAGGGCTCCTGCTGTGTGAGACAGTGGATCGCGCCGAGTCCTAGAACGAGGTTTCGGCCGGGAATCGGGACGATCGGCCGATCGGGGATCGCCTTCTCGAGGATGCCGATCGCCTCGCGATCCGCTTCGACACCGAAGACCGGAACGAGCACGGCCGCGTTGGCAAAGTAGAAGTTGGCGTAGCTCGCCGGCAACCGGCCGTCGGGCCCTTCGACGCGACCGGGCATCGGCAGCGCCACGACCTCGAGTCGCCGCCCGGACGCGTCCGTGAGCCGCTCGAGACGCGCGCGGTTTTCCTTCAGGACCCGATGGTTGGCGTCGCTCGGATCGTCTTCGACGATGGTCACGACGCGCCCCTCGGCGACGAAGCGCGTCAGGTCGTCGACGTGGCCGTCGGTATCGTCGCCCTCGATGCCGTCGCCGAGCCAGAGGATCTTCTCGGCCCCGAACGCCTCGCGAAGGACCCGCTCGAGCCCGGTTCGCGAACGATCGTGACCGGGTCGATCGCGATTCGGGTTCAGCAGGCAGGATTCCGTCGTCAGAATCGTCCCGGCGCCGTCGCCGTCGATCGCTCCTGCCTCGAGCACGAGGTCGTACGCGACCCGCGGCACCCCCGCGATCTCGGCCATCCGCTCCGCCACCCGGGCATCCGCGTCGAAGGGCGGATACTTCCCGCCCCAGGCGTCGTAGAGGAAGTCGAGCACCACGCGCGTGGTGCCCCGATCGGTCCGTTCGAAGACGAAGATCCCGCCGTGATCCCGAACCCAGGCATCGTTGGTCGGGACCGCGTGCAGATGGACGCGGGAGAGATCGCGGAGTCCGGCCCCGCGCAGGCGTGCCTCGACATGGGCCGCGCGCTCCGGATCGCCGACGTGGATCTCGACGTCTTCGCCCGGCGCGATCTGGCGCACCATCTCGCAGAAGGCGTCCTCGACCTCCGCCAGTCGCGTCGGCCAGGTCTCCCGATTGTGGGGCCAGGAGAGCCAGGTGGCGCGGTGGGGCTCCCATTCGGCGGGCCAGCGACGCCGGGTCGTCGAGCTCACGCGCGCCCTCGCCCGCCCGACCGACCGGACGCCCGGTCGTCGCGCACGCCGGGCCCGCTCGCTGCGAAGCCATCCCGCGAGTCCCCACGCCAGTCGACGCCGTGGTCGCCGAAGCGGTCGAGCAGGCCTTGATAGGCGTCGATCCGGCGATCTCGCAGGAATGGCCAATCCCGCCGGACGCGTTCGACGCGAGCAGGATCGCATTGGACGACGAGCACGGCCTCGGCATCGTCGGGCGCGACCGCGAGCATGCGCCCCATCGGATCCGCCACGAACGAGCTGCCCCAGAAGCGGATCCCCGATCCTTCGGCGCCGTCGAGTCGCTCGTGACCGACCCGATTGCAGCCGACGACGAAGAGCCCATTCGCGATCGCGTGGGCGCGCTGGATCGTGTGCCAGGCGTCACGCTGCGCGGCGTCGATCTCGGACGCCTCGTCGAACTGCCATCCGATCGCCGTCGGATAGAAGAGGATGTCCGCGCCGAGCAGCGTCGTCGCACGCGCCGCCTCCGGAAACCACTGATCCCAGCAGACCAGCACGCCGAGCCGACCGGCGGCCGTATCGTGGACCTGGAAGCCGAGATCACCGGGCGTGAAGTAGAACTTCTCGTAGTAGAGCGGGTCGTCCGGGATGTGCATCTTGCGATAGCGACCGACCAGCGCGCCCGTCTCGTCGATCACGACCGCCGTGTTGTGATAGAGGCCAGCCGCACGCCGCTCGAAGAGGGACACCACGAGCGAGACGCCGAGGTCGGCGGCCTGCTTCGACAGCGCGTCCGTCGTCGGACCCGGGATCGACTCGGCCCAGTCGAATCGAGCCGGATCCTCGCTCTGACAGAGATAGAACGTCCGGAAGAGCTCGGGCAGGCACACGACCTCGGCTCCCCGGCGCGCCGCGTCAGCGATCCCGTCCATCGCCTTCGCGAGATTTCGCTCCGGCTCCGCCTCGCAGCGCATCTGGACCAGTCCCACGTGGGTGGCCCGGCTCGTCGATCGCGAATCCCGTCGGCTCATGGCCGCGTTGGATAAGTCAGCCGCCTCGCGGACGCAAGCATCCTGGACGCCGACCGCGTGACCGCCCCTGTCACATCCCGCGCTGATCCTGCCCGCCAGAAGCGATGCCCGGGAACGGCCCGACTGAAGAGAATGAAGGGAACGAAACGAGATGGGGAGAGCGAAATGGATGTAGAGAAGAGCGAAGTGCATGAGTGCATGAGTGCATGAGTGCATCAGGACATGAGGGCATCAGGGCATGAGAGCATGAGAGCATGAGAGGAGAGCGAAGTGCACCAGAAGAGCGCAGAGCGATCTGGAACGATCCACGATTGAAGGATGAGCAGGAGAGGAGCACGCCGTGATGCGAATCAGCCGCCGGAGCCCCGTCATTCCGCTGCACCGTCTGCCCCGCCGCGGGAAGCCGCATCCGGCCCGTCGACCCGCACGAATCCCCCGCGGTCGCCCCGCGGCGCCGGCCGGCCAGCGATCCGCCCTCCGCGTCGTCCCCCGCGAACGGCGGCTCGACGGGGGGCGACTTCGCCCGCCGGCAGCTCGCATCGCATTCACGGACGCACGTGAAGGCGTGCGCGAAGTCTTCGTCACGCTGGCGGTGACGCTCTGCGTCGGGCTCGTCTGGGCGGCCTACGCGGCGTCGGTGAGCGCGACCCCGCAGGCGGCGGGTGGCCCCGGCGCGATCGCCGAGACCCGATACGCTGGCGGTCCGAGTCGGACGTCTTGAGGCGCCGCGCTCGACCCGCGGCCCCGGCTGGTCGCGAACGCGAGGATGCCGCTTCATGGACCGCAACGGCCGCAATCCGCTCGAGTCTTGGATCGAGGCCGAAGTCTCGGCCTGCCCGGGGCGGTCGATCCTGGTCGACGGGTTCAATGTGCTCCACGCAGCCATCCTGCGCGGTCGTCGCGGGCGGGACTGGTGGAGCGCCGAGACCCGCGAGCCGCTGCTCGAGCGCGTGACGAGCTGGCCCGAGCCGGCAGACGTCGTCTGGGTCGTCTTCGATGGCGCCGAATCGTCCTGGGTCGTGCGCCTCGGCGATCGACGCCGCGCGGAGCCGACCGTGCACGTCGTGTTCGCTCGCTCGGCGGACGACTGGATCGTCCGCCGCGCTCGTCGAGCGCCCGATCCGGCGCGCCTGGTCGTCGTCAGCGCAGACCGGGAAGTGACCGGACGCGCGCGCAGCGCCGGCTGCGAGATCCTCGCCCCGCGCACGTTCGTCGCCCGTTGCGGGCCGGCCGATCGGGTGACCGGTGCGGCGACCGCGCCTCCGACGCGCGTCGGCGACGATCAGGCGCCCGGATCGATCGATGGAGGCCCCGCCGACCCGGGGACCGCCGGCGGCCCGGCCACCGATCCGTCCCCGCCTCGCCCGTCGCCGAAGGCCGACTCGTAGGCATCGATGATCTTCGAAGCGTTCTCTTCGACCGCGCGGCCCGACACGTCCATCATCTGCCAGCCCTGCCGGCGGAAGAGCTTCCGCGCCCGGTCGAGCTCCAACATGACCTGGTCGGGGTCCGTATAGGCGCTCGCCGACGGCGCCCGCATCGAGCGCATGCGCGCCGTCCGCACGGTGAGCAGCGTCGCCGGATCGACCGTCAGGCCGAAGACGCGACGGCGATCGAGCTCGAGCAGCTCCTTCGGCGGATCGATCCCCGGGACGAGGGGCACGTTGCCCGTCTTGTAGCCCCGCTGCGCCAGATACATCGAGAGCGGCGTCTTCGAGGTGCGCGAGACGCCGGTCAGGACGATGTCCGCTTCGTGCAGCGTGCGCAGATTCGCCCCGTCGTCGTGGCGGACGGCGAACTCGACCGCATCGACCCGGTCGAAGTAGTCGTCCGAGAAGCCGTGCAGCAGACCCGGCTGGTGGCGCGGCTCGACCTTCAGCCGCTGGGCCACGCGCATGATGAGCGGCCCGAGCAGATCGACGGCGACCACCCCGCGACGCTCGGCCTCGTTCTGCAACGCAGCGACGATCTCCCCCTCGACCAGGCTGAAGACCACGAGCGCACTCGCGGCCTCGGCCTGCTCGATGACGCGCCGCGCCTCGGAGATGGTGCGCGTGTCCCGGAACACGCGCAGCCGCCAGCGATGGCGGAACTGGATCATGGCTGCGCGCACGGCCGCGCTACCGGTATCTCCGGTTCCGTCGGAGACGACGAAGACGATCATGTCGCTCTGCTCTTCGGCCATGGGGCGAGCTTAGCGACGGCGACCGCATCAGCGCCGCCGGCCGTGCCCATCGACCACCCGTTGCGCCCGACGCGCCCTCGACCCCGCTCCCGAGCACGCCCTCGCGCCGATCTCGCCGGGGCGCCCGCGCGCTCGCATCGCCGCGCCGAGCCTCGAATCCGCCGATCCGCGGACCGCGCGGCCCGACTCGGTCGATTGACGCCCCGCGACGAGGACGGAAAACTCCGCCGCCATGGCCTACGACCCGTCCCGCATCGAACCGAAATGGCAGGCGTACTGGGAGGAGAACCAGACGTTTCGCGCCGAGATCGAACCGTCGAAACCGAAGTACTACGTGCTCGACATGTTCCCCTACCCGTCCGGAGACGGGCTCCACGTCGGCCATCCCGAGGGCTATACCGCGACCGACATCATGGCCCGCTACAAGCGCATGCGGGGCTTCAACGTGCTGCATCCGATGGGCTGGGACGCCTTCGGCCTGCCGGCCGAGCAGTACGCGATCAAGACGGGCACGCACCCGCGCGTCACGACGCGACGCAACATCGAGAACTTCAAGCGCCAGATCAAGAGCCTGGGCTTCAGCTACGACTGGACGCGCGAGCTCGACACGACGGATCCGGCCTACGTCAAGTGGACACAGTGGATCTTCCGCAAGCTCTTCGAGCGTGGCCTCGCCTATCAGGCCGAAGTCCCGGTCAACTGGTGCCCGGCGCTGGGAACCGTGCTGGCGAACGAGGAGGTGATCGACGGCAAGAGCGAGGTCGGCGGTCATCCCGTCGTCCGGATGCCGATGAAGCAGTGGATGCTGCGCATCACGCAGTACGCGGATCGCCTGCTCGAGGACCTCGAGACGCTCGACTGGCCCGAGCCGATCAAGAAGCAGCAGCGCGACTGGATCGGCCGCTCCGAGGGCGCCCATGTGCGCTTCGCCGTCCGAGGCCATGCCGACCTCGAGATCGAGGTTTTCACGACGCGTCCCGACACGCTCTTCGGGGCGACCTACATGGTGCTCGCGCCCGAGCATCCGCTGGTCGCTCGACTCGCGACCGCCGAGCGGCGCGCCGAGGTCGAAGCCTACGTCGAACGGACCGCCCGCAAGAGCGAACGGACCCGCCAGGCGGAGCTCGGCGAGAAGACGGGCGTCTTCACCGGCGCCTGGGCGACGAATCCCGCCGACGATCGGGCGATTCCGATCTGGATCGCCGACTACGTCCTCGCGGGCTACGGAACCGGCGCGATCATGGCCGTGCCGGGTCACGACGAGCGCGACTGGGCCTTCGCGAAGACCTTCGATCTGCCCATCGTCGAGGTCGTCTCCGGCGGCGACGTCGCCGAGGCAGCGTACACGTCGAGCGGCCGCGCCGTGAACTCGGCCTTCCTCGACGGGCTCGAGACCGACGCGGCGAAGCGCACGATGATCGAGTGGCTCGAAGCGAAGGGCACCGGAACGGGAACCGTGACCTACAAGCTGCGCGACTGGCTCTTCAGCCGGCAGCGCTACTGGGGCGAGCCCTTCCCGGTCGTCCACCACCCGGACGGCCGCGTCGAGCTGGTTCCGGAGTCCGCGCTCCCGCTCACGCTGCCCGAGCTCGACGACTTCAAGCCGCGCGGCGAGGGCTTCGAGGCGCCCCTCGCGCGGGTGAAGTCCTGGATCGAGACCACCGACGCGGCGGGACGCCCGGTCCGGCGCGACGCGAACACGATGCCTCAGTGGGCCGGCAGCTGCTGGTACTTCCTGCGCTTCATGGATCCCCACAACGACCGCGAGCCCTGGTCGCAGGCCGCGGAGCGCTACTGGGGGCCGGTCGATCTCTATGTCGGCGGCGCGGAGCACGCCGTGCTCCATCTGCTCTACGCGCGCTTCTGGCACAAGGTCTTCTACGACCTCGGCCTGGTCCACACGAAGGAGCCGTTCCAGAAGCTCGTCAATCAGGGGATGATCCTCGGCGAGAGCTACCGCTACTACGACGACGACGTCGCCGACGCGGCCACGCCGGGCACGGCGCGACGGTATGCCTCCGCCGACGTGCGCGAGACGGACGACGGCCCGGTCGCTCGCGCCGACGGGCGCGCGCTGAAGGCGCGCTGGCTCCATCAATCGAAGATCGTGCTGGACGCGGACGGGAATCCCGTCCATCCCGACGATCCGTCCCTTCCGCTCGAACGCGTCGTCGAGAAGATGTCGAAGTCGAAGGGGAACGTGATCAATCCGGACGACGTGATCGGCGAGCACGGCGCCGACGCGATGCGCCTCTACGAGATGTTCATCGGCCCCCTCGAGAAGGCCGCGCCCTGGTCGACCGAAGGCATCCAGGGCATCGCGCGCTTCCTCCAGCGCGCCTGGCGCCTCTTCCACGAGGAGGGGGGCGGCGGGGCCGAGACCTTCCGTCCGCCGCTCGCCGGCGAAGGCACGCTCGAACAGCGCCGGCTCACGGCCCAGACGATCGCTGGCGTCACGGACGACCTCGAGGCCATGCGCTTCAACACGGCCATCTCGAAGCTGATGGTCTTCGTGCGGGACATCGCCCGGGACGCGCCGCTGCCGCATGCGTCGGCCGAGGCCCTCGTGCTCCTGCTCTCGCCGATGGCGCCCCATGTCGCGGAGGAGATCTGGGAGCGACTCGGTCATCGAGAGAGCCTCGCCTACCAAACCTGGCCGAGCGCGGATCCGGCATGGCTCGCCGTGGATCGGATCACGCTCGTCGTTCAGGTGAACGGCAAGAAGCGCGGTGAGCTCACGGTCCCGGCCGACGTGACCGAGGCCGACGCCCAGGCCCGGGCGCTCGAGCTCGAGGCGGTGCAGCGCAGCCTCCAGGGGCGGACGCCGAAGAAGGTCATCGTCGTGACCGGGCGGCTCGTCAACGTCGTGGGCTGATCGCCGGATCGCGTGCAGCCGATCACGCGGGCGGGCGGGGCGCGAGCCGATGACGCCTCACTGCACGCCAACGACCGTTGCGTCGCAGGCAGGCCTGCGCGCGCCGCGCATGTTTGGCTAGGCTCGCGGCCCACCGCCGGCAGGGCCGGCATCCCGAGGAGTCCGATTTGACGCCGCCGCCCGACCGCGCCCTCCGCCCCTGCTCGACCTCCGTCCCGCCGACCGGCCGGCCGAACCCCGCCCATCGCGCGGGCGCGTTGCGGACCCGGACAGGGCGGCTGGGCGCCGGACTCCTGATCGCGGGACTCGTGCTCGGCTCGACGCCGAGTTGCGTGACGGATCCCTATACGGGCGAGCGACGCATCGCGAAGACGGCGATCGGGGGCGTGCTCGGCGCGGGCGTCGGTGCGGGCGTCGCGGCCGGGATCGCCGCGCTCGCGGGCAAGGACGCCGCCAAGGCGGCGATGATCGGCGCCGGCGTCGGCGCGCTCGGGGGCGGCGCCATCGGTGCGTACATGGACGCGCAGGACGCCAAGCTGCGGCGATTCATGGAGGGCACCGGCGTCCGCGTCGTCCGCCAGGGCGATCAGATCACGCTCGTGATGCCGAGCAACGTCACCTTCGACACGGACAGCGCGCAGCTGCGCTCCGACTTCCTCGACGTGCTCCACGCCGTCTCGCTGGTCCTGACCGAGTATCCGAAGACGATCATCGAGGTCATGGGCCATACCGACAGCACCGGGTCGGACGCCTACAACCTCGACCTCTCCCGCCGCCGCGCCCAGGCCGTCGGCAACCACCTCGCGAGCGAGGGCGTCGCGCCGATGCGCATCCTGACCGAGGGCTTCGGCGAGCAGTACCCCGTCGCGCCGAACGACACCCTGGAAGGACGCCAGCTCAACCGGCGCGTCGAGCTGCGCCTCTCCCCGCTGACGGCGAGCTAGTCCCCGCCGATTGCGGGCCAGTCGCTCCGGCGGTCGGCGGGCCGCGCCTTGCTCGCGGCCGGCGGGCCGGGGGCGCCGAGCCAGGCCTGCCGCCCTGCATCCCGCCGACCGGGTCGCCGTCGGCAGGAGGGCATTGCGGCCCATCGCCGGATCATGCGTCGGGCTTGGCGGCGCCGAGCCGGCCGACGGGCCCATCCGAGGCGAGCCGCCACGCCCCAGTGTGGACGTCCGACCGCCCATGGACCCGGCGTCATGGTTCCCGCGCTCAACCGAACGGCTGTTCGGGTCGAGACGATTCGGGTCCTCCGAGGAGTCCGCCCCCTCCTCCGTGCGAGTCCTTCTCGACGGGAGTCGAGCCTTGCCCCAGCGATCGGGAGAACCGCGTGGCGACGAGCGGCGACGCGCGCCGCGCGTGAGCTGCCGCCTCCATGGACGCGTCGTCCGCGGCCGGGAGCGGCTGCGCGTGCGGATCGTCGACGTCTCCGAGGGCGGGCTCTGCCTGCTCTCGCCCGTCTGGCTGAATCCCAAGCAGACGGTCGTGCTCGAGATCGACGTGCCCGGGCGCGCCACCGCGAAGGTCCAGATCGAGGTCTGGCACATCCGACGGGAGAAGAGCCGGACGACGACGGGCAAGGTCTGGGTCGCGGGGGCCATCCTGCGCGACGCCGACAAGGCCTACGGCGAGCTGCTCCAGGCGGCCGGCCTCGCGCCGCGTACGACGACCCGGGCGCACGCGGCCAACGAAACCGACTCGGGCGTCGCACCGCGTTCGTCGCGCGGCTCGATCCCGGCGACCGACGCGCCCCGGATGCCGCCGGCTCGCGCCGCCGCCGCCGCGCTGGCCTCGACCCCGCCTTCGCGAACCGCGCCTCCGCCGTCGAAACCGCCGGCGGAACCGACGTCGCGATCCGCGTCTCCGCCTCCGCCGGGTCCATCGAGCCGGGCGCCCGCACCGCCGACCGCGAAGCAAGAAGACCGATCCGGTACCCGGACCGCAACCGGAAGCGATCCGCTCGATTGCGTCGAGCCGCGGATCTTCCGCCTCCACTGCAAGGCGCGCGGCTCGCCCCGCACCCGCGTTCTCACCCTCGCCGCCGACTCCGCCGAGCAGGCGCGCAAGCTCGCGGAGACGGACCTCGGTGCCGCGTGGGATCTCCTCGAGGTCCGCGAGGTCTGAGCGCGCCCCCGCGGCAACCGACTCCGAACGCGCCCCTGGCAGCGGACGGGATCAGTCGTCCCGGGAGGCCGCGGTCGAGTAGAACTGGCGGGTCCAGCGGCGGAACTCCGCGACGTGCTTGTCGGTCTCGCACATCACCGGCCGATCGCGATGGATCTTGCTCTCCCAGATCGGAACGTCGTCCATCACGCCCTTCACGATCCCCGACATGAAGTCCTCGCCGAAGGTGTCGGCGACGTTCTTCGTCACGGTCAGCAGCCAGCGCATCTTCGAGTGCGTCGCGTCGATCGGGGAGGCCGACACGAAGAGCATGGTTCCGACCCCCGGCACGCCCTCGGACACGACCGTCGACAGTCCCAGGCCGAAGGTGTCCCGGATCAGCCGCGTATCGAACGTCCCGACCGGCGTCTCGCGCTGCATCTCGCTCACCGCTCGCACGAAACGGCCGTTCTCGGAGTATTCATAGTCGGACGGCGGCGGCAGCGGCTGGCCATGAACGAGCTCGAAGTGGGCCGGGTCGAAGTTGTTCTCGGCGAGCTCCTGCATGTGGACTGCGACGTCGATGTCGACCATGCGCGGCGGCGTCCAGTCCGGATGGCCGATCACGCCGATCGTCGGCACTTCCCAGTCCGGCGGCTTCTCCTCGGCATGGTGCCACGCGAAGACCATGCCGTTGCGCTCGACGACGGGCCAGCTCTTGAGACGCGCGAGCGGCGGGATCGTCCGACAGTGCGGGATCTCGACGCAATCGCCCGACGCATCGAAGCGCCAACCATGAAAGGGACAGCGGAGCGTCTCGCCGAACACGCGACCGCCGACGGCCAGATGCGCACCGAGATGGGGACAGTAGGCGTCGAGCAGGACGGGACGGCCGCTCCGTGTCCGGAAGAGCGCGAGGTCCCGGGCGAAGCAATGGATCCGACGCGTCTCGCCCGCCTCGAGCTCGCGACTCCAGGCGACGGCGAACCAGCCGTTCGGAATGGGCAGCGCGTGATGGGTCTGCGGCGCGTTCATCGAGGGCACCTCCTCGGCCGGGACGGCCGCAGGAGGGCGGGCCCGTCGCGACCGCCGGGCCGAGGCTGCTTGATCCTGTACTTGGAGTCAAGTACAAAGTCGCCATGGCCATCCGGAACGCCCGCGAGCGGGGACGCGCCTCGAAGCGGCTCGCCCTGATCGAACGCGTCCTCGACGCCGCCTCGACGCTCTTCGAGCAGAAGGGCTATGACGGGACGAAGATCTCGGAGATCTGCGCCGAGGCGCGGATCGCCTACGGCACGTTCTTCAATCATTTCGAGGGCAAGCGCGATCTGCTCCGCGGCCTCTCCGAGCGCGCGCTGCGAAGGCTGACGGAGCGGCTCGAGCAGCTCGCGAAGGGTCGACGATCCCTCGCGGGCCAGCTCGCCTTCCTCTTCGAGGACGGATTCTCGGACCTCGACCCCGCTCGCCGCGACCTGCTCGGACAGATCTGGACCGTGACGGTCGCGGAGCCGACCGGTGCCGGCGATCGGCGCTTCCATGCCGCCTTCGCCGCGTTCCTGGCCGAGGGCGTCGCCCGCGGACAGGTCCGGAGCGACGTCCCGATCGACACCCTCGCCGAGATCCTGGGCAGCACGTACTCGACCATGACCCTCAACTGGGTGCATCAGGACGACTATCCGATCCGCGAGCGCGCGACGGCGGCGGCGCGCTTTCTCGCCGAGGCGCTCGCGCCCCCGCGCGAACGCTAGGAGGACCGTGTCATGCGTCATGTCGTGATCTCGTCGGACTGTCATGCCGGACTTCCGCCCGAGCGCTACCGCGACTATCTCGACGCGCGCCATCGCGAGGCCTTCGATCGCGACCTCGCGCTCCGCACGGCGCAGCGGAAGGAAGCGGCGAAGCTCTTCCTGGTCGACGCGTTCAACGAGCGATGGCGCGAGGAGAACTGGACCGGCTTGACCGGGGCGTGGGACCATGCGGCGCGCATCGCGGTGCTCGACGGGGACGGCATCGCCGCCGAGGTGATCTATCCCGACGGCATCACGGAGTTCAACAGCCCGCCCTTCGGCGCCGATCTCGCGCTCGCGACGGAGGGCATCGATCCCGAGCTGCAATGGGCCGGCGCGCGCGCCCACAACCGCTGGCTCGCCGAGCTCTGCCAGATGGCCCCCGAGCGCCACATCGGTCTGGCGGTGGTACCCGCGCTCTGGGACGTCGAGGTCGCCGTGCGCGAGGTCCGCTGGGCGCGGCATCACGGACTGCGTGGCATCCTGATCCCCGTGATGTGGGGCAGGCAACCGCCCTATCACCTGCGACGCTACGACCCCCTCTGGCAGGTCTGCAGCGAGCTCGAGATGCCGGTGCACTTCCACTCCGGTCCGGCCGCCCGCGACGACTACTTCGCGATCGAGCCCGACGGCCGGCTCGCCGACGGCGCCATGGGGATCTACACGTCCGAGGTCTGCTGGTGGCTCGTACGCCCGCTCACCTTCCTGATCTGGGGCGGCGTCTTGCATCGTCATCCGGGGCTGCGGGTGATGGTGACCGAGGGCAGCTGCATCTGGGTGCCCGAATACCTGGCGCTGCTCGACCATCGCTACTCCGCCCACCACGCGAACGCCAAGATGGGGGACTTCACCGCCCACCTGCCCGAGCGACCGAGCGACTACTTCCGACGCCAGGTGGGCGTCGGCGCGAGCGTCCTCGCGCGGCGCGAGGTCGAGATCCGCGAGCAGATCGGGACGGCCTCGATCCAATGGGGCAGCGACTATCCCCATCCGGAGGGCAGCTGGCCGGCTACGCGGACCTCGCTCGTCGAGGCGTTGCGGGGCGTCGACGAGCAGGACGTCGCGGCGATCCTCGGCGGCAACGCGGCGCGCTTCTACGGACTCGACGTCGGCAGGCTCGCGGCGGTCGCCGACCGGATCGGCCCGGATCAGGCCCTCTTCGCCTAGCCCGGTCTCGGCGCGGATCGCGCGAACCGGAACGGGTCGAGCGGCCTCTCGAAGGCGGGCACCGCGCGTGTCGATCGGCGTCACGACCGGAGCCCGCACCACGCGCGGGAGGGCTGCCACGTGATCCATCGAACCTTCGGGTCGAAACTTCGTCGTTGCTTCGCTTCGGGGCATCGCGCCACGCTCGCCCTCGCCGGCCTCGGCCTGCTCCTGGGCGGCTTCCCACCCTCGATCGGCTCGGCCGACCCGGTCGACGTCGGCGCGGAGATCGCGGGACCGGCCGCCGAGGAAGCGGCGGACCGTCTCGGCAACGATTGGATCCGGTCGGAGGCGCGTACCTCGGAGGCGCTCGAGGCGGATCAGATCGCCAATTCCGAGCGACAACGGAAGCTCGTGGACACGATCGCGCGTCGGCAGCTCGGCGATCAGCTCGACCGGACGAAGGGCGACCTGCGCATCCTCCAGCGGATCCTCGACGAGAAGCGGCTCGGCGCGAATCCCCCCGATACCGTCCAGGCGCTCGGCGTGGTGCTCGGCGACGTCCTCGTCGCGCAGGCGGGCTACCACTGGATCCGGTTCGAGGACGAGCGGGGCCGGTCGCGCGCGCTGCGGAGCCGGGACGGCAAGACGGTCGCCTTTCCGGTGACGGCCATCGAGCGCGTCCGGGATCTCGACATGCGGCCCGACGTCGCGGGGATCTACGACGAGCTGGCCGCGATGGGCGGCGCCGAGACGAGCCCGTGAACGGAGCGGGCAGCGCGGACCGTGCCCATCGGCCCGCGCCGCCGACTCCGGCCCGCCCCGGACGGGCCGGATCAGCGCTCGACCGTGACCTCGCCACCGGCGGCGATCCAGTCTTCGATCGTCTGGTAGACGTACTCGCAGTCCTCGCGCGTCATGGTCGGATGACAGGGCAGCATGATCCCGTAGGTCATGATCTGGTCCGCCGTCGCGAGCCCCGCCGGCGCGATCCGGTACTCCTGGTTCTTGAGCATCGGCTGACGCGTGATGTTGCCCGAGAAGATCACGCGGCTCGTGATGCCGGCGTCCTCGAGCTGGATCTGGAGCTTCGTCCGGCTCCAGCCCGTCTCGGGCCGGATCTGCAGCGGATAGCAGAGCCAGGTCGTCTCGGTCTCCGGAATGATCGTCGGGAGGATGAACTTGTCCTCGTGCTTCCGGAGGAACGCCGTGTGCCACGCGAAGCGCTCCTCGCGTAGCTTCCAGAGCGTGTCGATCTTGTCCATCTGGGCGACGCCGAAGGCCGCCCCGCACTCGTTCGGAATGAAGCCGTAGGCATTCTCCTCGAAGATGAAGAGCGCGTCATAGTCGACGCCGTCGACCTTCTCGAGGAAGCGGCCGTCGGAGCTCTTCATCTTCGTTCCGTGCATCCACTTCTCCGACGAGCGGCCCCAGGCCCGCAGCGAGAGCGCGCGGTCGAAGTACTTCTCGTCGTCGAAGAAGACCATGCCACCGTTGCCGAGCGCCGTGATGATGTGGAAGATCGAGAAGCTCGTGATCGAGATGTCGGCGCGGGTCGCGGTATGGCGGCCCCGGAGCTTGCCGCCGAGGGTGTCGGCGCTGTCGTGGATCACGAAGAGGCCGTGCTCGTCGGCGATCCTGCGAACCTGGTCCCAGTCGCAGATTCCGCCGACGAGGTCGGGGATCAGGATCGCCTTCGTCTTCGGACCGATCGCCGATTCGATCTGATCGACGCGGATCTGATAGTCCGAGAGTCCGACGTCGACGAAGACCGGCGTGCAGTCGACGTGGTAGATCGCGGCGACGTCCGACGAGAAGGTGAGGACCGGCGTGATGACTTCCGAGCCGCGCGGCAGCTCGGCGAGACGCAGCGCGACCATCAGCGCCGACGAGCCCGAGTTCACCATGACGCCGTACCTCTTGCCCATGTACTCGGCGACGCGCGCCTCGAACTCGTGAACCTTGGGCCCGGGCACGAGGCCCTGCGGATCGGACATCTGTCGCATCACGGCGTCGATCTCGTTCTGGTCGAACATCGCACCGCCATAGCGGACGACTCGGGGCGGGATTCGCATGGGGTCTTCCTTTCGTCGTGCCCGAGGGCGTCGGGCCTTCGCTGCTTCGTACCGACCGGTGCGTGCGTCGACCGTCGAGCGCACCACCGCGAAAACGCATGCCCGCGCCGCTTCGACGTGGGCTCAAGCTCGCCTTCCGCGCCCACCGGACCGCTTCGCAGCGGCGGTGCGCGCTTGGCCCGACCGACGGCGCCCGACCCGACCGCGCGCCGCCCTGGACGGATCGGTCGAATCCGGGGAGCGGGGCAGTCGCGCGAGGTCGCGCCCGAGCCGCTCCACCAGGCGCGCCAGCGTCGCTCGATCCGTCTCCGACCAGGTCTCGAGCACGCCCGTCAGCTGCTCGAGGCGGTATTCCACGAGTCGCGCGTACACCGCCTCGCCATGGGAGGTCAGACGGACCTCGACCTGACGCGCATCCGCGTCCGCGACCCGCCGCTCGACGAGCCCTTCGTCGACCAGGGGCATGAGCTGGCGACTCGCCGTCGCGGCATCCATCGCGCAGGCGTCGGCCAGGCCCCGAACCGAGAGCGCCCCGCGATCATGCAGACTCCGCAGGATCGCGTACCCGGCCCGCGTGACGACGGCGCCGACGGCGATCGCCTGGCGCGCGCTGAAGCGGCGATTGGCACTCAGTCGGAACAGGCCCTCGAGCGCGCGCTCGAGCGCGACGTCGACCGCCGACGCGAGCTCCGGCCCCACGGCGAGGCCCGTCCGGCGCGTCCTGGCGCGCGCGTCGATCGGTTCACGCTCCTCGACGCGTTCGGACGACATGGCGGGACCCTTCGCGTGGATGCTAACCGTTGAATGACTTAGTCATCGATTCATCCGGTGGATACCCCAGGCCCGAACGCTCCGCCAGCCGGGGCGGGAGCGCGCGAAGGGGGCGATCCCGCCGAACGGATCGTGGAAAGGGCCTCGAAGGGTCCATCGAAGGGAGGGCAGTGGAGTCATGGCATCGAAGCCGCTCGAATGTGCCGGTCGCGTCGCCCTCGTCACCGGTGCGAGTCGCGGCATCGGCGCCGCCATCGCCGAGCGCCTCGCCGCGGCCGGGGCCCGGGTCGCTTGCGCCGCACGCAGCCTCGACGAGCCGGGCGGTCGGGAGCCGGGGACCCTGCGAGAGACGGTGGAGCGGATCCGGGCAGCGGGCGGACAGGCGGTCGCGATCCGCGGCGACATCGCGAAGGCCGACTCGCGGACCCGGATGATCGAGGCCTGCCGCGCGGAGCTCGGCCCGATCGACATCCTGGTGAACAATGCCGCCGCCGGTCCCCATCGCACGCTCGATCGGCTGACGGCCAGCCACTTCGCGCTGACGTTCGGCGTCAACGTGGAAGCGCCCTTCCACCTCGCACAGCTCGTCGTGCCGGAGATGCGCGCGAAACGCGCGGGCTGGATCGTGAACATCTCCTCTGCGACCGCGCGGCTGCCCGAGGGTCCCCCCTTCGAGCGTTACGCGATCCAGGGCGGTGCCCATCTCTACGCCGCGAGCAAGGCGGCGCTCGATCGCATGACGGTGGGCCTCGCCGCCGAGCTCTCCGAGGAGGGCATTCGCGCGAATGCGCTCGCGCCCGTCGCGGCCGTGATCACGGCCGCGGTCCGGATGACCGGGGCCGACAAATGGATCCAGCCCGAGATGATCGAGCCGGTCGAGACGATGGCGGAGGCCGCGCTCGCCCTCGCCTGCTGCGACGAGAAGACGACCGGGCGGATCCTGTACAGCCTCGAGCTGCTGCGCGCCCTGGACCGCGAGATCCGCACGCTCGACGGACGCGCGGCGTTCTCGGCCGAGAACGCACAGACGCGCTGAGCGCCGCTTCCGACGCCCGCCGTGGGCGCGCGCAGCGGATCGAAAGCACGCCCCGGGCTCCGCGCCCGGGCGCGCCGAGGCATCGCGTTTGCGATGCTCGCGCGGACTCTCGCGAAAGGATCGACGATGCCGCCCCGCCCGCTCGCCCTGGCCGCCGCCCTGCTCGCCGTCGCGACGGCCTGCACGCTGCACGGTCCCGAAGCCGGATCCCCGTCTTCGGGCGAGCAGACCGCGCCCGCTTCCGCCGCGCGTCCCGCGGCCGACGCCCCGCCCCCCTCGCTGGCCGACGCGCTGTCTCCAGCCTCGGCCGCGCTCGTCGACGTCGACCTCCAGGCCCGCCTCGCGCGCGCCCCCAACGTCGTGGTCGTCCTGCTCGACGACGTCGGCTTCGGCGCGGCGGAACCCTTCGGCGGACCGATTCCGACGCCGACGCTCGAGCGCCTCGCAGGCGACGGCCTTCGCTACAACCGCTTCCATACCACGGCGATCTGCTCGCCGACCCGCGCCGCGCTGCTGACGGGGCGCAATGCGCACGCCGTCGGCGTCGGCGCGGTGCTGAACTCCGCGACCGACCATCCCGGCAAGCGCGGCGTGCTCGATCCGGCCACGCCGACGCTGGCGGATCATCTTCGCGCCCGAGGCTACGCGACCGCCGCCTTCGGCAAGTGGCACCTCACGCCGGATTGGGAGACCTCGCCCGCCGGCCCCTTCGACCAATGGCCGACGCGACGCGGCTTCGATCGCTTCTACGGCTTCCTCGGCGGCGAAACCCATCAGTTCGAGCCGACGCTCTACGAAGGGACCCGCTCCGTCCGTCGACCGCCGGGCGACGACTATCACCTGACCGAGGACCTCGCCGAGCAGGCGGCGAGCTGGATGCGCCTGCAGCATTCGCTGCGCCCGGACCGCCCGTTCTTCGTCTACTTCGCGACCGGTGCGACCCATGCGCCGATCCACGCGCCGGCGTCCTGGATCCGCCGCTTCCGCGGCCAGTTCGATCACGGTTGGGACGTGCAGCGGGAGCGGACCTTCGCCCGCCAGAAGCGCGCGGGCGTGATCCCCGCCGACGCGAAGCTGACCCCCCGCCCCGACACGCTCCCGGCCTGGGACGCCCTCTCGCCCGACGAGCGACGCGTCGCAGCACGCCTGATGGAGGCGGAGGCCGCCTTCCTCGCGCATACCGACGCGCAGATCGGCGCGCTCGTCGCGGCGCTCGAGGAGTCGGGCGAGCTCGACGACACGCTCTTCATCTACATCGTCGGCGACAACGGCGCGTCGGCCGAGGGCGGTGTGCTCGGCGCCTGGAACTACTTCGCCGGAATCCACGGCCTGCCCGAGAACACCGCGAGGGACCTCGAGCGGCTCGACGCGATCGGCGGGCCGAAGTCCTACCCCCACTACCCGGCCGGCTGGGCCTGGGCCCTGAACACGCCCTTTCAATGGGCCAAGACGATCGCATCCCACCTCGGCGGAACGCGCAATCCGATGGTGATCCACTGGCCCGCGCGCCTCGGACGCCCGGGCGGCATCCGCAGCCAGTTCAGCCACGTCAACGACCTGACGCCGACGATCCTCGAAGCCGTCGACGCGAGACTCGCGGCCGCGCAAGGCGCAGCCGGGGGTCGCGACGCCGGCGGCACACCCATCGCCGGCGGTGCGCCGCGCGCACGAAGAACCCGCGCCGACCCGCCCGCACCGCGCTTCGACGGCACGAGTCTCGTCTACACCTTCGATGCCCCCGACGCGCCCTCGCGCCACCGCACGCAGTACTTCGAAGTCTTCGGCCACCGCGCCATCTACCACGACGGCTGGATGGCTTCGGCGTTCCGCGGCCGCGCACCCTGGCGTGTCCTCGACCCGATCACACGGCCCCTCGACGCCGATCGCTGGGAGCTCTACGACCTCGATTCCGACTTCAGCCAGGCCGTCGATCTCGCTCGACAGGAGCCCCGCCGACTGCGCGCGCTGCAGGCCGTCTTCGAGCGCGAGGCCGCCGCGAACCGCGTGCTGCCGATCGGAGCCGACATCCCCGGCCAGGGCCTGCCCGCGCTCCATCAGGATCGGCGCCACTTCGTCTTCCACGCGGGCAGCGTCGGCATTCCCGAGAACGGCGCACCGCCGATTCCGAATCGCTCGTGGGCGATTCGCGCGGAGCTCGACGTGCCCCGCGGCGGTGCCCACGGTGTCGTCGCGACCGAGGGCGGGGGCGTCGCCGGATGGGCCCTCTACCTCGACGACCGGGGTCGTCCCGCCTATCACTACGACTTCTTCGACGTCGAGCGGATGACGATCGTCGGGCGCGACCCCGTCCCGAGCGGTCGGCAGCGGCTGCGCTTCGTCTTCGACGCCGACCCCGGGATCGGCGCGGGTGGACGCGGACGGCTCTACGTCGGCGAGCGTCTGGTCGGCGAGGGTCGGATCGCGCGCACGGCCCCGCGCTTCTTCTCGATCGACGAGACCTTCGACATCGGCACCGATTCCGGCTCGCCCGCCGGCGACTACCCCGCCGGCTGGGACTTCACGGGCCGGATCCTCTCGGTCGAGATCGACGTCGCCTCGCCGGGCGACTCGACCGCCGCGACGGAGCCGCGGGCGCCGCAGACTTCCCGCGGCCTCCCGGTCGCAACCGAAGCGCGAAGCGCGCCGAGCCCGCCTCCCTGAGGGCGCCCACCCGACCGAATGCGCGACGGGTCGCCGGGGCCGCTCGGCGCGTGAGCGGTCAGAGCATCAGCGACTGGGGATCGAGGCCGAGCATCGCGCGACCGACCTCGGCATAGCCCTTCTCGTTGGCGAAGGCGTGCTGCGAGATCGTCGAGATGTCGCGCCAGAGCCGGTCGAGGGGCGAGCGGCGGTAGAGGGCCGACCCGCCCGCCGCCTCGTACATGCCCGAGACGGCGGTCTTCGCCGCGCGAAACGCATGGATGCCGGCCAGTCGGAACGCTGCGCGCTCGGCGAGGCTCGGCGGATCGCCGGCCTCGACCGTGCGCCAGAGACGTCCCGTCATGTCGACGAGGTAGCTGCGGGCCGAGCCGAGGGTCGCCTCGGACTGGGCGATGGCGCGCTGAATCAACAGCTCGTCGCGCAAGCGATGCCCGCCCGGTTGGATCACCTTCTCCCCCGCCACCTCGGCGAGGACCTCGATCGCGGCCCGCGCGATGCCGAGCGATGCCCCCGGCGCGTTCGCCACGATGAACCAGGGAAAGGCGTAGAGCGGCGCGGGATCCGTCGCGGGCTCGAAGAGCGAGAAGGCGAGCTCGTCCGGGACGAACGCCCCCGCCACCCGCCAGTCGTGACTGCCGCTGCCCGCGAGTCCGGTCGTCTGCCAGGTGTCGAGGATCTCGACGTCGCTTCGCGGAAAGAACGTCATGCGGACCAGCGGATGACCGTTCGCGCCGGTGATCGGTCCCGACGCATCGCATACGACGCAGCCCCCGACGAACCAGTCGGCATGGAGCGACGCGCTGCCGAAGGGCCATTGGCCCGTGACGCGATAGCCGCCTTCGACGCGCTCGGCGCGCCCGCGAGGAACCAGCACGCTGGCCGTGATCGCGTCGCGGTCGGCATAGACCCGTCGCGCCACCTCGAGCTCGAGATGGGCGGCGTAGAAGCCGCCGTCCGAGCCGATCATGACGATCCAGCCGGCGGAGCCGTCGGCGCGGGCGACCTCTTCGACGATCTCGAGCTGGGCGATCGGATCGACCTCGGGCCCTCCGAGCGAACGCGGCATCGTCATGCGGAAGACGCCGGCCCGCTTGAGCTCGGAGACGATCTTCTCCGGGAGTCGACCCGCGGCCTCGATCGCCGCCGCCTCGGCTCGGATCAGAGGACCGAGCTTCCGCGCCGCGGCGAGGATCTGATCGCCGGTCTCGGCCGGCTCGTCGTTCTCCGTGGTCCCCCCGCGACGCTCGGCCCCGTTGCGTTCCATCGTCTGCCCCCGTCCACCCGTCACGTCCGTCTCCATCCGCACGTGCCCGCGTCGACGGCGTCGACGGCGACCCGCACGGGCCGAGCTTAGCCAGCCGGCCATTCCGCGCGCCTGCCGCTGCCGAACCCCGAGCGCATGCGCGGTAACCTACCGCCCACCGTGCCCGCCTGCGGACGCGAGCCGACGGAGCCGATCCGTCGCGACCCATCGGAGACGCCATGCACACGCTGCCCGCCCTGCTCCTCGCCCTCGCGATCGCCTTCGGCACGAGCGCGGCGGGCTGGTTCATCGGCAAGGGCTTCACCGACGCCCGCGCCCTCGAGCGAACGGTCTCCGTCAAGGGTCTCTCCGAGCGCGACGTGCCCGCCGACGTCGCCATCTGGCCGCTCGAGCTCTCCGTCGCCGACAACGACCTCTCGACGCTCGTCGCGAACGTGGCACGCCAGCGCGGCATGGTCGTCGAGTTCCTGAAGGCCCGGGGCTTCGAACCCGCCGAGATCAACGTCGGCGCGCCCGCGATCACCGACAAGCAGGCCCAGAGCTACGGCAACGACCAGGCCCGCTTCCGCTACCTCGGCCAGCAGGTGATCACGGTCTACTCGAAGAAGATCGACGCCGTCCGCAGCGCCACGAGCGAGCTGCTCGAGCTCGGCGAGGCCGGCGTGGTCTTCTCGCAGGAGAACTACGCGTTGCGCACGCAGTACCTGTTCCAGGGCCTCAACGCGATCAAGCCCGAGATGATCGAAGAGGCGACACGCAACGCGCGCGCGGTGGCCGAGAGGTTCGCCGCGGACTCCGAGAGCCGACTGGGCAAGATCCGCACCGCTTCCCAGGGTCAGTTCACGATCGAGGATCGAGACAGCAACAATCCCCACGTCAAGCGCGTGCGGGTCGTCTCGACGCTCGAATACTATCTCGCGGATTGAGAGACCGGGCGATCGGGCACGAGCCGGTCGGCGCGGCGCGGTCGCCCGTCGCCGCAGACGCTCGCCGACCGGGCCTCCCGTCCGCGCGGCCGCTAGTCGACGCGCGCCGGCATGCGCCCCGCCGTCTCGCCGCCGTCGATCGTGAGCTCGGCGCCCGTCACGTAGGCGCTGTCGTCGCAGGCGAGGAAGAGCGCGACCCGGGCGACCTCCTCGGCCTCGCCGACGCGCGGGATCGGGAGGGAGGACCAGAATGCCTGCTGGTCGACGTCCGGGAATTCCTCCGGCGCGATCATCGGCGTCCGGATGGATCCCGGACAGATGGCGTTGACCCGGATCTTCGCGGGACCGAACTCGAGGGCCGCCGTCTTCGTCATGCCGCGGATCGCCCACTTGCTGGCTCCGTAGGCGACCGCGCCGGCCACGCCCTTGCGCCCGGCGACGCTCGAGACGTTGACGATCGAGCCGCCCCCGCTGCCTGCGAGCAGCGGATGGCAATGCTGCATGCCGAGGAAGCAGCCGACCTGATTGACCTGCACGACCGCGAGGTAGTCCTGGAGCGACATCGACGGGATGGGGCCGCCCCGGAAGATGCCGGCATTGTTGACGAGGACATCGAGCCGCCCCTCCGTCGCCCCGATCTCCGAGACCACCCGAGACCACTGGTCGGGTCGCGTCACGTCGAGATGGACCGGACGCGCCGCGTCGCCGATCGACTTCGCGAGCGCTTCCGCCGGCGCGTCGAGCACGTCCGCGACGACGACGCGCGCGCCTTCCCGCGCGAAGAGTCGGGCCTCGGCCTCGCCCTGGCCGCGGGCGCCCCCGGTGATCAAGGCGACCCGTCCCTCGAGCTTCCCCATGCGGCATCTCTCCCCGACGATTCGTTCGATGTTCCGGCGAGCCTAGGCGAGCCCGACAGACCACGCCGCGGGTCTTTACGCGGCGGTCCGCGTTTCCGACAATCGGCCGCCAAAGCCATCCGACGGAGAGCCACGCCCATGAGCCAGATCACGCCCTTCGAGATCGCGATCGACCAGACCCAGCTCGACGACCTGAAGGAGCGGCTCGCGCGGACGCGCTGGGCGGAGGCCGAGACCGTCGACGACTGGTCCCAGGGCATTCCGCTCGCCTACGTGAAGGAGGTCTGCGAGTACTGGGCCTCGAAGTACGACTGGCGCGAGCGCGAGCGGCGAATGAACCGCTTCGCCCAGTTCAAGACACAGCTCGACGGGCTCGACTTCCACTTCATCCACGTGAAGTCGCCCGTCGGCGGCGCGACGCCGCTCGTGATGACCCACGGTTGGCCGGGCTCCGTCGTCGAGTTCCAGAAGGTGATCGCGCCCCTCACGGATCCCGTCGCCCACGGCGGCAAGGCCGAGGACGCGTTCCACGTCGTATGCCCCTCGCTCCCGGGCTACGGCTTCTCGCAGAAGCCGAGCCGGACGGGCTGGGGCGTCGGCCGGATCGCCGACGCCTGGGATACGCTGATGAAGCGGCTCGGCTACGACCGCTACGTCGCCCAGGGCGGCGACTGGGGCGCGATGGTGACGAGCTGCATCGGGAGCCAGCATCCGGAGTCGTGTCTCGGGATCCATCTCAACATGGCGATCGCCCCGCCGACCGAAGCGTCGATGAAGGACCTCTCGGCGCTCGAGCAGAAGGCGCTCGCCGGCATGGACCATTACGGAAAGTGGGACAGCGGCTACTCGAAGCAGCAGTCGACCCGTCCCCAGACGCTCGGCTACGGCCTCGTCGACTCGCCGGCCGGCCAGGCCGCCTGGATCCTCGAGAAGTTCTGGAGCTGGACGGACTGCGACGGTCATCCCGAGAACGCGCTCAGCCGCGACGAGCTGCTCGACAACGTGATGCTCTACTGGCTGCCCGCGACGGGCGCGTCGTCGGCGCGGCTCTACTGGGAGAGCTTCAGCTCCGTGCCGATGGATCCGATCCCCGTGCCTGTCGGCGTCAGCGTCTTCCCCCACGAGATCTTCAAGGCCTCGAGGCGCTGGTGCGAGGCCCGCTACGAGAAGCTGGTCCACCACAACGTGCTCGCGAAGGGCGGCCACTTCGCGGCCTTCGAGCAGCCCGAGCTCTTCGTGGAGGAGGTCCGCACGGCGGTGCGGGCGATCCGGCGCGGCTAGGAGACCGATCCGGGATGGCGCGCTCGGCGTCCGAGCGCCGGTGGGCCGCAGCTCGCGGCGTGGCGTCGTCGACGAGCGACCTCCGACAGCCGCGCCTAACGGCCGACCATCAGGTCGACGATCATCGCCAGGAAGACGGCGAAGAGGAAGACCAGCGAGACGCGGAACACGCCTTGCGCGGCCTCGTCGGTCCGCTCGCGGAAGAGCCGCACGGCGCGGTACAGGAACCAGGCGCCCGCGGCCGCCGAGACGGCGAAATAGATCGGACCGACGAGCCCGAGGAAGTAGGGCGCGACGGTGACCGGCAGCAGGCCGGCCGTGTAGGCGACGACGCGCCGGCGGGTCGCCTCGTCGCCGATCACGGAAGGGGGCATCGGGATGCCGGCCGCCGCGTAGTCGGCCTTGCGGTAGAGGGCGATCGCCCAGACGTGCGGCGGCTGCCAGAAGAAGACGATCGCGAAGAGCGACCAGCCCGCGAGCCCGATCGAGCCGTTGACCGCCGCGTCCGCGATCAGCGGCGCCGCCGCCCCCGCCGCTCCGCCGATCACCGCGTTCCAGATCGAGCGCGGCTTCAGCCAGATCGTGTAGACGAAGACGTAGAAGAGGATGCTCGCGATGCCGACCAGCGCGGCCGCGGTCCCGCTCACGACGTAGAGCAGCGCCGTCGAGGCCACGCCGAGCAGCAGTCCGAAGACGAGCGCCGCGCGCGGCGCGATCAGACCCGCCGGGAGCGGGCGCGTCCGCGTGCGCGCCATCAGCGCATCCTTGTCGCGCTCGATGTAGGCATTGAGCGTGTTCGCCGAGGCCGCGGCGAGCGCGATGCCGGTCAGCACGAGCACGGCGAAGCGCGCCGAGGGCCAGCCCCCCGCCGCCATGCCGAGCACGGGCAGCCCCGTGAAGAGCACCATCGGCAGCAGGCGCGGCTTCGTCAGATCGAGGTAGTTGCGGGCGGTGGTGAGGACGGACGCGCTCATGACTTCAATCGACCACCCCATCGACGATCGCATCGACCCCACCTGCCGCAGCCGAAGCGGCGCGCGAGCGGGCCGAGCCCCTGGCGGAAACACACGAACCGGAACGAGGCCCGGCGACGAAGAGTCGGCCCCTCCGCGGCGGGCGCGGCCGGGCGCGCCAACGGGTACCACACGGGCAGGCCCCCCGCATCGTCGGCAAGATCCGCCGCAACACATTGGCGCGCCGTGCGGGAGCCGCGATGAGCCCGCGTTTCGGATCCGCCCTCCTCGCCGTCCTCGCCGGGCTCGCGAGCGTCGCGCTGCGCCTGATCGGCGCGACCTGGCGCGTCGAAGTGGTCGGTCGCGATCCGCGCGCGATCTCCGCCGGATGCGCCGATCCAGCGCCCGCGCGCGGTCGCTCCGCCGATCGCGCGATCGAGGCAGGGCCGGCCGACGGCCCCCATCTCGCGGCCCTGCTCCACCAGGCGTTCGTCGTCGCCGCGTGGCTCTTCCGCGACGCGGGATACGCCGTCGCGATCAGTCGCAGCCGCGACGGGGATCGCGTCGCGGCGGTGCTCGACCGGCTCGGCTACGCGGAGCCGGCGCGCGGATCCAGCTCGCGCGGCGGCTCGGCGGCGCTGATCGGGCTGCTGCGCCGCCTGGCCGCGGGGACGACGGTGGCCGTCCTCGTCGACGGACCGCGCGGACCGGCCGCCGTCGCCAAGCCCGGCATCGCCGCCCTGGCGAGGCGATCAGCCACACCGATCCAGCCCGTCGCCCTCGCCGCGCGCCCCGCCCTGCGGCTCGCGAGCTGGGACCGGACCCTCGTGCCGCTGCCCTTCGCCCGGGTGGTCTGCGCCTTCGGGGCGCCACTCGATCCGGGCGCCGACGACGATGAGGCGCTGGCGCGTCGTGTCGAGCAGCGCCTCGTCGAGCTGCAGGCGCAGGCCGAGGCGCGGCTCGTCCGTGGAGGCTCCTAACGGGCGGCGGGCGGATGGTCGAGCAGCTGCTTGAGCCAGCCGCCGATGTCCGGATGGCCGACCAGGCCCGACGAGCGCAGCCGCGCGGCCGCGATCGCGTGGACGTCCGTCGCGGTCCGGGCGCGCAGCGCGGCGCGCGCATCCGCTTCGACCAGCGCCGTGTCGAGCGCGCGCACGATCTCCTTGACGACCGGGATCGCCGCCGGCGTGCCCGAGAGCTCGGAGAGACCGAGGCCGACGAGGATCGGCACCGCGAGCGGATTGGTCGCCATCTCGCCGCAGACCGAGACCGGAATGCCGGCGTCGTTCGCCGCCCGGACGGTCATGTGGATCAGCTGCAGCACCGCGGGATGCAGCGAATCGTACAGATGGGCCACGCGCTCGTTGCCGCGGTCGACGGCGAGGGTGTACTGGGTCAGATCGTTCGTTCCGATGCTGAAGAAATCGCACTCGCTCGCGAGCGCCTGGGCCGTCAGCGCCGCCGACGGCACCTCGACCATGATCCCGATCTGCAGCGCCGGATCGAAGGTGCTGCCCTCCAACTCGAGCTCGCGCCGGACCTCGTCGATGACCTCCTTCGCCGCGCGCAGCTCGTGGAGGCTGCCGATCATCGGCAGCAGGAGCCGCAGATTGCCGAGCGTGCTCGCGCGCAGGATCGCGCGCAGCTGGGCGCGGAAGGCGCGCGGGTTCTCGAGCGTGAGCCGGATCGAACGACAGCCGAGCTGGGGATTCTCCTCGTCGTCGAGGCCGATGTTGGGAATGCCCTTGTCGCCGCCGAGGTCGAGGGTCCGGATCGTGACGGGGCGCGGCTCGAGCGCCTCGACCACCCGTCGATAGAGCTGCTGCTGCTCCTCCTCGCTCGGGAAGCCGCGATGCGCGAGCGCGAGCAGCTCCGTTCGGAACAGCCCGACGCCCTCGGCGCCGTGCTTGTCGACGAGGCGGAGGTCGGCGAGCAGACCCGCATTGGCCGAGAGCTTGATGCGGCGGCCGTCCATCGTCTCCGCGGGGCGCTCGCGCAGGGCGTCGAGATGCTCGACCGCGACCTCGTAGCGGTGCTGGGCCTGCTCGAACTCGCGGGTCAGGGCGTCGTCGGGCGAGAGGTAGATCGTGCCGGTGGCGCCGTCGACGATCGCCCGCTCGCCGCTGCGCGCGAGCTGCAGGAGGCCCGTCGCGCCGGTGACGGCCGGGATCTCGAGCGTGCGCGCGAAGATCACGCCGTGGGACGTCAGGCCGCCGTGCTCGGCGACGATCGCCGCGACCTTGTCCATCTCGAGCTGCGCGAAGATCGCGGGCAGCAGCTGGTCGACGACGACGACCGCCCCGCGCTGCATCGGCTCGAGCCGATCGCGCACGCCGAGCAGCCGCTGCATCACCCGCTGGCCCACGTCGGCGATGTCGGTCCCGCGCTCGCGGAAGTAGGGATCCTCGATCCGTTCGAAGGTCTTGCGATAGGTGTCGAGCACCTTCCGCAGGGCGTCACGGGCGTTGCCCGTCTCGTCGATCGCCTGCTGGACGTTCGCGACGAAGCCCTTGTCCTCGAGGATCTGGATCTGCGTGTGGAAGACCGCCGCGAACTCGGGGCCGAACCGTTCGCGCACGATGTCGCGCATGTCCGCGATCTCGCGCCGCGCCTCCTCCATGGCCGCGTCGAAGTCGGCGTGCTCCTTCGCCACGTCGGCGGCCGGCAGGTACTCGATCCGATCGAGGTCGGTCTGTCGATCCATCCGGAAGATCGGCCCGATCGCGACGCCGCGGGCGGTCGCGAGGCCGCGGAGCGTGACGTTCTTCTCCTGGCGTTGGCCGAGCCGGCTCGCGCCCCGGGCCCGGCGATCGCCGAGGTCCGCGATCCGGTCGACGATGTGGTGGCGGTGGTCCTCGCCCGACGACATCAGGTCGAGCAGCTGCGCGTTGACGACGACCGGCGCCAGGAGCGAGGCACAGGTCTGGAGCAGCTCGATGTCCGGCTCGTCGAAGCGCCGCGCCTCGACCGTCTGGATCACGATCACCCCGATCACCGCCCCCTGAACCAGCAGCGGCGCGGCCAGCAGCGATGTGTACCGCTCCTCGCCGGTCTCGGGGAAGTAGCGGTAGCTCGGATGCGCCCGGGCCTGCTCGATGGCGATCGGCTCGCCCCGCTCGGCGGCGAGACCGACCAGGCCCTCGCCGACCGGCATCGCGACGTGGCCCACCGACTCGACGTCGAGACCGATGGTCGAGGCCAGGATCAGCTTCCGTCGCTCGGCGTCGATCGTGTAGATCGAGCAGACGTCCGCATCCAGGCGCTTGGCCACCAGCTCGGTCACGTTGGCCAGCGTCTGCTGGAGATCGTGGGAGCGGGAGACGATCTCGGCGACGTCGGCGAGCAGCGAGATGCGATCGGTCGAGATGGGCGACCTCCCCGGCGGGCTACGCGGCGAGTGGGACGCCCGAGATTACAACAGAAAACGCCCGGACCGCGGGGCCCGGGCGTTTCCAGTTCGTGCGGGACGCGCCCGTCGGGCGTCGTCCCGTCCCGTCCCGCTCAGTGCGAGGACGGGAAGGTCATCGGCCGCTGGGCCGGCGGGAAGACCTGGTCCTTCTCCTCGAACGACATGCCGAGCGCGAGCAGGATCTTGCGCTTCGTATCCATGCGGCAGTTCATGCCCTTCTCGACGCTGTGGATCGTGCGCAGGGCCACCTTCGCCTTGCGCGCGAGCTGGGCCTGCGTCATCAGCTTGTTCTCGCGAAGCTCGCGGACCCGATTCGGCACCAGCGGCTCGCCTGCTTCCATCTGTCCCATCAAAATCTCACCCCCGTGTCATCCGATGCTCCGGGAGTCGCTCCCGGAGGACTGCCCTCGAACCGGTTGGGGGATTCGTCGAGCCCCGACCCTTTCTTGAGTCGAATCATGAAGTTGGAGCGATCTTGGGCGGTCCATCCGCGCAGCTGCTGCCGCTGCAGAAGAAGCGCGCTCCGGCGGCGGGATGCACGCCGGGAGCGCGCGTGGGAGAGGTCCCGCTGAAGTGGAATGAGGGTTCGGCGACCGGCAACTCCGCGGCGCGTCGCCGAGCGCTTCTCTGCTAGGGTGGGCGGCATTCGAGTGGGGGTCGGAGTGCGTCGCAGCTGGCTGCGCCTGTTCCTGGCGGGCGTCCTGCTTCTGGGCGCGGTGGTCGCCTATTGGATCGGGTCGGGCAGCGCGGCCCGCATGCTCCATGACCAGCTGGAGCGAAGCCTCTCCGAACGCCTCGGCCGCGCCGTCCGCATCGAGGCGATCGAGCTGCGACTCGAGCGCGGCCTGCGCGTCGCGGCGCGCAACCTCCGCATCCAGCCGACGCCCGCCGCCGAGGGCGAGGCGCTCCTGCGCGCCGGGCGGGTCGTCGCCTGGATCGACATCCCCGCGCTGTTGATCGGCCGGCTCGCGCTGGGCCAGGTCGTGCTCGAGAGCCCGAGTCTGCGAATCGAGCGCGCCGCCGATGGCTCGTTCCCGGCGCTCGGGCTTCCGGCCATCGAGATGGAGGAGCGCGTCGATCGGGAGGACGTCTACGGGGAAGGACTGGTGCGCGCGGTCGAGGGCCTCGAGCCGCTGGCCCAGCGCGCCGCGGAGCGCATGCGCATCGCGACCCGCGTCGAGATCCGCGACGGCACCGTGAGCCTCGTCGACCGGGCGCGACCGGACGACGATCCGCCGATCCGCCTCGAGCTCCTGCAGATCGAGGCCCATCGCAATCGCCTCTCCGAAGCGGGGGCGTTCGCGCTCCAGGCGGTCGTGGTCGACGGGCGCAATGCGCCCTTCCCGATCCGCTTCGGGGTACGACGCGAGGAGGATCAGCCCTTCGTATGGGATCTCGACTGGGAGGCCTTGTCGCTCGACGGAGCACGCCGACTCGTGCCCGCCCTGCCCCTCCTGAGCGGCCTGACCGGTCGCTGGTCGGCCCATGTCCATGCGGAGCGCGACGCCTCGGGCGTCAGCCTGCTCTCGCTGAGCTCGAAGCTCGAGGAGGCCTCGCTCGTCCTGCCGCGGTCACGGCGGCGGATGGACTGGAAGACGCTCGACTTCGCGGCGCGGATCGAGCTCGCCCGGGAGGCGGTGCGCGTCGTCGACGCATCGCTCGCCGGGACGCGCATCCGCAGCGACTTCGCCGCGATCGTCGATCGCCCCCTGCGACCCGCCTCCCCGGCCCAGCTGACGAGTCGCCTGACGGGGGTCGAGTTCGGCGACATCCGCCGGCTGGTCGAGCCCCTCGAAGCGGAGTTCGAGACGGCGCGCTCCATGGCGCGGCTGATCGAGCGGGTGGAGTCCGGTCGCATCCTCCACATCGAGACCTCGGGCACGGCCCCGCTGCTGCGCTGGCAGGGCCTCTGGCGCGGTCCCGATCGCGACCTGCCCGAGGACTTCCTGCTGGCCGGCGCCTTCGACCGGGTCAGCGTCGCGGGCGAGACGTCCGAGGGCCTGCAGGACCTCTCCGGCCAGGTCCAGTGGATCGGCGACACGTTGAGCCTGCGGGAGACGCGGGCGCGCTTCCGCGGCGCTTGGCTGCCCCGGATGGACATCTCGCTCGACGGCATCTCCGAGCTCATCCGCGGAACCCGCGACGCGCGACCCGTCACGGCGCACCCGCCGGCGATCCCCGGGCTGCGGCCTCTCGCGCGCATCCTGCGCCCGCGCGATCCGACGGCGCTCCCGCCCGTCAAGGCGATCGGGCTCGCCATCGACCGCCTGGAGCATCCGCTGCTGCGCTGGGCCGTGACGGACGCCCGCGTCCTGGTCGAGCCCGTCCGTCGCGGCGTGCAGATCCACGTCCGCGAGGCCTTTCTCGGGGCCGCCGGCCTGTCCGGCGAGATCGTCTGGTCGAGCGAGCCGGACGACGGCCGCCTGACGGCCGAGCTCGTCGCGACCCGCCCCCGCGAACGCGCCGCGGCGCCGGCCGAGCCGGCGGCGTCGCCCGATACGAGCCGCGAAGCCGCAGCCGCAGCCGCCGCGCCCCCGCCGCCCGAGCCGACGGCGTCGCAAGCCGTCTGGCCCGCCGAGCGCTGGGCGGCGGGCCAGATCGAGATGGAGTTCCGCCCGCGCCCAAAGCTCCCCTTCGCCCGGGCCACGGGATACTTCCGCCTCGACGGGAGCGACTTCGTCGCGCGCGACGTGGAGATCAGCCTCGCGCCGCAGGGCACCGTCGAGACCCGCGGCATCGTCGGACTCGAGGATCCCGAGACGATCGGCCTCGAGCTCTCCTTCGCCCTGACCGACGGCCGCTTCGAGTCCCACAGCGAGTTCTTCGCCCTGCCCGCGAACCTGATCACGGGCGGCATGCAGGTCACGGGCAATCTCGCCGGCCGCGTCCGCCCGGATGCGGTCTTCATCGCCGAGCTCGACGGCCAGATGCGAGCCGAGGCGAAGTCCGGCCGGATCGCCCTCGGCCTGCCGCTGCTGCTGCGCCTCTCGCGCGCGACCGAGGGCTACAACCCCTTCGCCAACGAGGACGAGATCGGCTTCGAGACGATGCGCGCGACGATCGCGCTGAACCACGGACTGCTCGATTCGCAGGACTTCACGCTCGAAGGTCCGCTGCGCGTCTACGCCAAGGCGCGCATCGACACCAACCCGCGGCCGGTCGACATCCGGGCCGTCGTCGGGATCTTCCTGTTCCGCGCGTCGAGCGAGATCCTCTCGAGCCTGCCGATCATCCGTTCCCTGCTGCCCGGCTCGGAACGCGGTCTGATCGGCGCCTACTTCCGGGTCGACGGCGCGATCGGCGAGCCGGACATCGAGCCACTGCCGCTCGCGACGTTCCTCTCGGCGGTCCCCTCCGCCATCAAGGCCCCGATGAAGGTCCTGCAATACCTGTTCAACCGCGACGGCGGCCCCGGTCGCGGCAGGAAGAACGACCGGAAGGCGATGCCGTGAAGCCGATCCGCGCCCGCGACAAGATCCTGCGCCTCGAGGTCCTCGTGCGGCGGGTCGCCGCCGCGCGAGCTCGGGGCGAGCGGATCGTGTTCACCAACGGCTGCTTCGACCTGCTCCATCGCGGGCATCTGCGCGGTCTCGAGCAGGCGCGCGCCCTCGGCGACCGGCTGATCGTCGCCGTCAACGGCGACGCGAGCGTGCGGCGGGCGAAGGGCGCGGATCGGCCGATCCGCTCGGCGGCACGCCGCCGCGAGCTCGTGGCCGGCCTCGCCTGCGTCGACTGGGTCGTGGGCTTCGGCGCCGACACGCCGCTCCGGCTGATCGAGCGCTTGCAGCCCGACGTGCTCGCGAAGGGCGGCGACTGGGCGCTCGATGCGATCGTGGGCAGCGAGACGGTCCTGGCCCGGGGCGGGCGGGTCGTGCGCCTCGCGCGCGTCCCGGACGAGGGCACGACCGGCGAGCTCGCGCGGATTCGCGGACGCGCATCGCGACCCGTCGCGCGCGAACGCGCTGCGCACGGGCGGAGCACGCCCGCGCCCGGCGCCGCGAAGCGGGGCGCGCGGAGGACGGGCGCACGGAAGACGGGCGAAGGCGAGTCGATCAGACGAAGCGCTCGACGCCGCGATGCAGCGGCGCGCCCGCCGCGGGCGCCAGGCGGTACTCGGGATCGAGCAACGCGTCGATCCGCTCGGTCACGAGGGCGGCGACGGCCCTGAACGGCTCGCCATGGCGCCGCTCCGCCTCCGCGGAAAAGGGATGGTAGGCCTCGGCGACGTGATGGGCGCGGAGCGACGCGTAGTCGATCGGCTCCCCGACGCGATACACGATGCGCCCGCGTCGACCGACGGGCGAGCCGCCCGGGTAGACCCGATCCGAGCCGTTGCAGCCGATCGGCACGATCGGAATGCGCAGGTACAGCGCCATCTGTCCGATGCCGTCGTGCCCGGGCAGCAGGCGTCGCGAGCGCGTGCCCTGCGGAAAGACCAGCAGATCGAGGCCGATCTCGACGGCCTCGCGATTGAGCGCGACGAAGCGACGCATCATCGCCTCGAAGAGCGCCATGATGTATCCGGCGTAGTCGGTCGCCTCCGCGTCGAAGCGCAGGCCGAGGGGACTTCGCCCGCCGCGATGGAGCTCGGCCGGTACCCGGGGCGGCCTCGGCAGCGGCGACGCGTCGCCCCGGACCCGGGCGTCGACCGCCTCGCGCAGCGCCGTGTACTCGGATTCGGTCGGACGGCGACCGACGGCCGCCTCGAAGTCTTTCGTGATGAGGTAGCCCCGGGAGACGGTGGGCAGCTGGAGCATGCTCTCCATGAATCGCCCGACGAAGGCGTTCTCGTAGTACTTGCCCTTGACCCAGGTCGCCGTGAAGCGATCGAAGTCGCGCCAGAGCCGGAACTGGAAAGGAAAGTAGTTGTACCGGTCGGTGTGGTTCATCGCGAAGAGCGCGGGCGCGGGCGGGATCCGCTCGATGCCCTCGATCTCGATCGCGACGCCCGGCAGCCAGCCGTAGTTGAGCGCGAGCAGTCGGCCGAGGATCCGCTGCGAGAGCGGCCGCCGGACCAGCGAGAGACGTTCGAGCAGCGGCAGGTCGAGCACGGTCTCACTCCGCCCGGTCGCGCCACGCGAAGACCGCCGTGGACGCATCATCGAGTCCCAGCGCGGCGAGCGGGATCCGCTCGAGCGCGCGCCGCTCTGGCCGGGCAGCGGGCGATCGAGCCGCGGCGTCCGGCCCGTTCGAAGCGGGCCGGTCCGGGAGCCAATCCGCGCGCCGATGGATCGCGAAGGGAAGCGCCCGGCCCGCCGCATCGACCGGCTGGACGCCCACACGCTCGGGCCAGGCCACGAGGGCGAGCAGCGCGTCGGCCCCGGGCGCGGGCCCCTCGCCGACCCCGATCCAGAGCAGGCGCTCGCCCTCCGCAGCGAGCGCCGCCGCCCTGAGGTCCCCGCGTTCGTCTTCCGCGCCCCGCTCGGGCCGGACCCGGCGGCAGCCCGGCGGCGCGTCCTCCTCGCCGTCGAGCCAGACGACCTGCTCGAAGAGCGCTCCGCACAGCCGGGCGAGCGCCCGCGCGTCGGCGAGCACCCGCGCCCGGACGCGGCCGCGCGCCGTGCGCGCCGGCGCGACGACCGCCGTGACGTTCGCGATCCGCGAGGCCTCCATCGCCTTCAGAAGCCCCGGTCGGGCCGCTCGAAGAAGCCCGCGTCGATGATCTGCACGTCGACCTCCTGGCCCGCGTCGAGCGAGGCGGCTTCGGCCGGAAAGATCGCGAGCCCCTGGCCTCGGATCAGGGAGGTCAGCACGCCGGAGCTCTGGTTCGCGGTCGGCGTCGCGACGAGCGCGCCGGCTTCGCGGGCCAACGCCACACGTACGAAGTGGAGTCGGCCCGGCTTCTTCCGGAGGGCGCTCGCGAGCCGGGCCTTGACCACGGGCCGATGGAGCTGGCGGTGGCCCATCAGCTTGCGCAGCGCCGGCCGGACGAACTCGTCGAAGGTGACGGCGGTCGAGACGGGGTTGCCGGGGAGGCCGAAGACGAGGGTCCCCGTCGACTCGATCCGGCCGAAGGCGAGCGGATAGCCGGGCTTCATCAGCACGCCCCAGAAGAGCAGCCGGCAGCCGAGCCGCTCGAGCACGCCGCGGACGTGGTCGTGGTCGCCGACCGAGACGCCCGCCGAGCTGACGATCACGTCGGCCCGCAGCCCCGCGCGCAGGCGCGCCTCGATCGCCTCCGGTCGGTCCGCCGCGATGCCGAGATAGACCGGTCGCGCGCCGATCTCGCGGCACTGCGCCGCCAGCGTATAGGAGTTCGAGGACACGATCCGCCCGTCGTCCGCGACGCGGTCGGGCTCGACGAGCTCGTCGCCGCCCGAGAGGATCGCGACGGTCGGCTGCTGGTGGACGGCGACGACCGACCGGCCGACCGACGCCAGCACGCCCAGATGGGCCGAACCTAATACGGTCCCCGCCTCGATCAGCAGATCGCCGACGCGGAAATCCTCCCCCGCGTCGCGCACGTTGTCGCGCGGCTCGGGCACGATCAGGAAGCGCACCCGCTCCCCCGCCGCCTCGGTCCGCTCCTGCATCACCACCGCGTCGGCCCCGGGCGGCAGCGGAGCGCCGGTGAAGATCCGGGCCGCCTCGCCCGCCTCGAGCCGTCGCAGGGCCTGGCCGCCCGCCGGTACCTCGTAGACGACCGGCAGCGCGACGGGGCTCGCCGACGACGCCCCGAGCAGGTCCGCGCGACGCACGGCATAGCCGTCCATCGCGGAGCAATCCGCCGGCGGATGCTGCCGCGTCGCCCGGACGTCCTCGGCCAGCACCCGACCCGCGGCGTCCCAGGCCGAAATCGTCTCCGCGCCGAGCACGCCCGTCGCCTCCAGAACGACGGCCTGCGCCTCTGCGACCGTGAGCCCTTCCCTCATCGCTTCTCCGCGTCCTTCCCGCTCCGCGCCGCCTCGACGCGGTTCGACCCGAACTCGTCGGATCCGAGCTGCTCCGCTCCGATCCGGTCCCCGGAACCGCCCTACGGTAGTCCCTCCCCGAGCCGGTCCGCAGCCCGGCACTCCCGAATTCGCGGGAAGCGCCGCGGTCCGCTGCGTTTGCGGCCCGATCGGCCCCGGCTACTTTGCCGATCCACGGCTCCACCGGAACGCGCCCCCGATGAAACACGATCTGCAAGGCATCTTCGACGCGCTGCTCGAAGGGGTCGTCATCCTCGATGCCGCCGACCGCATCGAGATGCTGAATCCCGAGGCGGCTCGCCTGATCGGGGGCGGCCACGACCCGTCTCCGGGCAAGACGTTAGGCGAAGCGCTCGGTCCGGAGCATCCGGTCTGCCGCGTGGTCGAACGCGTCCGCGCCTCGGGCCGCGCGTCGATCCACGACGAGATCGAATTTCCCCAGCGCTTCGAGAGCCCGATCCCGGTCGACGTGTCCGTCTCGAACATCGGCGAGACGCCCGTCGGCGAGCCCTCGGCCATCGCGATCGCGATGCGGGACCGCAGCGCCGCGCGGACCCTGCGCGAGGAGTTCCACGAGCGCGAGCGCCACGAGTCCTACGGCCACATCGCCGCCGGCATCGCCCACGAGGTTCGCAATCCCCTCGGCGGCATCCGCGGCGCCGCCGAGCTGATCGGCATGCGCTCCCAGGACGAACGCAGCCGCAAGGCCGCCAGCCTGATCGTCTCCGAGGTCGATCGCATCTCGGGCCTCGTCGACGAGCTCATGGTCTTCGCCCGTGGCGACCGGCTCGAGTTCCGGACGCTGAACATCCACAAGCTGCTCGACACGCTCCTCGACCTCGTCGAGCTCGAGCGCGGAAACGAATCGATCGTCGTCGTGCGACGCTACGACCCCTCCCTGCCCGAGTTCGACGCGGACGAGGCCCGCCTCCAGCAGGTCTTCCTGAACCTCGTCCGCAACGCGATGCAGGCGATGGAGGAGAAGGGCGGCCGGCTCACGGTGTCGACCGGCATGACCCTCGAGCACCGACTCGTGGGTCCCGACGGCCGCGCCCAACCGACGGTCCGCATCCGCATCCAGGACGAGGGGCCGGGCATCCCCGAAGCGATCCTCGGGCGCCTCTCGACGCCCTTCTTCACGACCAAGACCAAGGGAACGGGCCTCGGCCTCTCGCTCGCGCGCCACTGGGTCCGGCGCCACGGCGGCCGACTGCGGATCGACTCCGCCGTCGGTGCGGGCACCCGCGTCGACGTCGACCTGCCGCTCTACCGACCGCAGGAGGAGCCCCGCTCGTGACTCAGTCCGATGATCGCATGCGCGTCCTCGTCGCCGACGACGAGCCGTCGATCCGCTTCGTGCTGCAGGAGACGCTCGAGTCCCTCGGCCACGAGGTGAAGGCCGTCGAGGACGGCGACGCCGCCCTGCGGGCGCTGCAGCTCGAGCGCTTCGACCTCGCCTTCCTCGACATCCGCATGCCGGGCATGACGGGCATCGAGGTCCTGAAGCAGAGTCGGGCGGCGGGCAACGACGTCGCGGTCGTGCTCATCACGGCCCAGAACCTGCTCGAGAACGCCGTCGAATCGATGAAGGCGGGCGCCCTCGACTACCTGGTCAAGCCATTCGCCCTCGCCGAGGTCAAGGCCCTCTCCGAGAAGGCGCGCGCCACCCGCGCGCTCAAGGACGAGGTCCGCTCGCTGCGGCGCGCGGTCGGGCTCGCCGTCTCGCCGGGCGGCGAACGCCTGGTCGGCTCGAGCCTGGCCCTGCTCGACATCTTCAAGACCGTGGGCAAGGTCGCGCCCCGCAACGTCCCGGTCCTGATCACCGGCGAGAGCGGCACGGGCAAGGAGCTCGTCGCCCACGCGATCCATGCCGCGAGTCCCCGCGCCGAAGGCCCCTTCATCGCGGTCAACGCGGCGGCGATCCCCCGCGAGCTGCTCGAGAGCGAGCTCTTCGGCCACGAGCGCGGCGCCTTCACCGGAGCCACGACCTCCCGCGCCGGCCGTTTCCGCGAAGCCTCGGGCGGAACGCTCTTCCTCGACGAGATCGGCGACATGCCGATCGAGCTGCAGGCGAAGCTCTTGCGCGTGCTGCAGTCGGGCGAGGTCATGCCCGTCGGCGGTCGCCAGCCCGAGATCGTCGACGTCCGCATCATCGCGGCGACCCATCGCGACCTCGACGAGCGCGTGCGCGAGGGCTCGTTCCGCGAGGACCTGCTCTACCGCCTGCGCGTGGTTCCGATGTCGATCCCACCGCTGCGGGAGCGTCTCGAGGACATCCGTCCCCTCGCGCTCCACTTCGTCGAACGCTACGCGCCAGAGCTGGCAGAGGGACCGGTCACGCTGCCCGACGCGACGATCGAGCGCCTCGAGCGCCACGACTGGCCGGGCAACGTCCGCGAGCTCGAGAACGCCATCAAGCGCGCGCTCGTGCTCGCGACGGACGACGTGCTCGCGCCCTCCGCGTTCGACTTCCTGACCCGCAGCGCCGAATCCGGGGGGCGCGAGATCACGCTCGAGGAGCTCGTCGCGCGCGAGGTCGAGCGACTCTTCGACCAGGGCGGCCCCCTCTCGGACATCTACCACCGCATCCAACAGCGCGTCGAGCGCCCGTTGCTCGAGGTCGTGCTCGAACGGACCCAGGGCAATCAGATCCGCGCCGCCGCCGTGCTCGGCATCAACCGCAACACCCTGCGCAAGAAGATCACCGACCTGCGCCTCGAGCTCCCGAACCGGTCGTGATCGACACGAAGCCGACGTCGGGGCGCGGCGACGCCTACCACGGGCTGCACGTGCTGGTCGACGACGATCCGCGCTGGGGCCGCGATCCCGTCGAGCAGGCGCGCGCCGCCTGTCGGGCGGGCGCTCCGGTCATCCAGCTGCGGGCGAAGCATGCGCGGGACCGGACGATCCTCGCCTGGGCGCGGGCGATCCGCGCCCTGACGCGCGACTGCGGCAGCCGCTTCGTCGTGAACGACCGCTTCGATCTCGCCTGGCTCGCGGAGGCCGACGCCGTCCACCTCGGCCAGGAGGACCTCCCGCCCGACGCGATCCCGCCCGCGGCGCGCGCGCGCCTCGCCGTCGGCCGCTCCACCCATACGCCCGCGCAGCTCGCCGCGACGCGCGACGAGGACGTCGACTACGTCGCCTACGGTCCCGTCTTCGGCACGCGCTCGAAGGCCTCTCCGTTCTCGGCTCGCGGCGAGGCCGCCCTGGCCGATGCCGTCCGGCTGGCCGCGCCGCGCCCGCTGGTCGCGATCGGCGGGATCGCGCTCGGGCATCTGGCGACGCTGCGCGCGCTCGGTGTGGCGGGCGTCGCGGTGATCTCGGCGGTGGCCGCTACGCCGGATCCGGAGCGGGCGGCGCGCGCGATGGTCGAGGCTTTCGCGGAGCCCTGCGCGTGAACGCGCTCGCCCTGCGCGTCTTCTCGGCGCTCGGCTTCGCCGTCCTGCTCGCGACGGCCTGGGCGCTCTCCAGCGATCGCCGTGCCGTCGACCTCCGAACCGTCCGCAACGGCGTGGCGCTCCAGCTCGCGCTGGCGGCCGGGCTCCTCGCGACGCCCCTCGGCCCGCGCTTCTTCGCGCTGGTCGAGGCGCCGGTCGCCCTGCTGATCGATGCGAGCCAGGCCGGTGCGCGCTTCGTCTTCGGTCCGCTCCTCGACGTCGGCCAGAGCTTCGCGCTCGGCGTGCTGCCGATCATCGTCGTCGTCGGCTCGCTCTTCGGGACGCTCTACTTCCTCGGCTGGATCCAGCCCGTCGTCTCGCTCTTCGCGCGGATCGTCGCGCGGCTGCTCAACGTCTCCGGCGCGGAGGCGCTCGCGGCGGTCGCCAACGTCTTCGTCGGCATGACCGAGGCGGGCCTGGTCGTCCGCCCGTATCTCGCGCGCATGACCCGCTCGGAGCTCTTCTCGTTCATGACCGTCGGCATGTCGACGATCGCGGGCTCGGTGCTCGTCGCCTACTCGATGATCCTCGGCACCGGCTACGCGGGACATCTCGTCGTGGCGAGCCTGCTCTCGGCGCCGGCGGCGCTCGTCGTGGCGAAGCTGATGGTGCCCGAGACGGAAGTGCCCGCGACGCGGGCCGGCGCCCGGCTGGTCGAGCCCCCGACCGCCCACAACCTCGTCGATGCGGCGGCGGAGGGCGGGCTCGTCGGCCTGCGCCTGGCGCTCAACATCGGGGCGCTGTTGATCGCCTTCGTCGCCCTCGTCGCCCTCGCGAATCGCCTGATCGGCGCCGTCGGCGCGCTCGTCGGCGCGCCGGACGTGACCCTCGCCTCGGTCCTCGGCCTGCTGCTCGCGCCGGTCGCGCTGCTGATGGGCGTGCCCTGGAGCGAGGCGCCGGCGATCGGCGGGCTGATCGGCATCAAGACGATCGTCAACGAGTTCATCGCCTATCAGGAGCTGGCCGCCCTGGTCGAGGCGGGCTCGGTCTCGGCGCGCAGCGCGGTGATCGCGACCTATGCGCTCTGCGGCTTCGCCAACTTCGGATCGCTCGCGATCCTGCTCGGCGGCATCGAGGGCATCGCGCCCGAGCGCCGCGCCGAGGCGGCGGGCCTTGGGATACGCTCGATCGTCGCCGGTACGCTCACCACCTGTCTCACGGGCTGTCTCGCGGGCCTCTTCGCCTGAGGCCGGCCGCCGGTCGGCGTCGCGAGGGGGGAGGGACCATGAAGCGGATCGAGGGACGGGTCGCCGTCGTGACGGGTGCCGCCAGCGGCATCGGCCGGGCGACGGCGCAGCGGCTCGCGGAGCGGGGCTGTTCCCTCGCGCTGGCGGATCTCGACCGCGACGGGCTCGAGGCGGCGGCCCACGCGATCGCGGCGACCGGGGCGACGGTCTCGACCACGCTCGTCGACGTCGCTTCGGCGCCCGCGATGGAGGCGTTCTCGCGAGCGGTCGAGGCGCGCCACGGCGCGGTCCACATTCTCGTCAACAATGCCGGGGTGGCGCTGGTCGCGCCCTTCGCGGAGCAACGCCTCGACGACCTCGCCTGGCTGGTCGGCGTCAACTACTGGGGGGTCGTCCACGGCTGTCACTTCTTCCTCCCGCTGCTCCGACGCCAGGACGAGGGCCACATCGTGAACCTCTCGAGCATGTTCGGCTTCCTCGGCCTGCCGGGACAGAGCGGCTACTGCGCGACGAAGGCGGCGGTGCGGGCACTCTCCGAGAGCCTCTGGGCCGAGCTGCGCGGCGAGCGGATCGGCGTGTCGAGCGTCCATCCCGGCTGCATCGGGACCTCGATCATCCGGGCCAGTCGGGTCGGAGACGAGGCGGTGCGGCGCGACGTGCAGGACTTCTTCGACCGACGCGGCGCGCCGCCCGATGCCGTCGCGCGCGCGATCCTGCGGGCCATCGAGCGGGATCGCCTCTTCGTGCGCGTCCGCCCCGAATCCTTCGCGACCGACTGGCTGAAGCGGCTGCTGCCCGTCGGCGTCCACCGCGCGATCGCGCGCCGCTGGACCCGCCGACCGCCCGCCGCGAGCGAGCCGGCCGCCGCGCCCGCACGCGGCATGGCCGCGCGACGATGAGCCGGCGCCCGATCCTGCGCGGCCTCGGCGCGCTCCTCGCCACCGCGATCGTCGCCGTCTGGCTCCACCTCGCCATCGCGCTCGAGGCCCACCTCAACCGGATCGAGCCGGCGCCCCTGCCCAGCGTTTCCGAGCACGCCGCGGCGCTCCACGCCGGGAGCCCGGTCGTCGATCTCCACGCCGACTCCCTCCTCTTCGGCCGCGATCTGTTGCGCCGCGGGCGCCTCGGCCATGTCGACCTGCCGCGCCTCGAAGCGGGCGGCGTCGGCCTCCAGGTCTTCGGCCTCCCGACCCGCGTCTACTTCGGTACCAACATCGACCGGACCGCCGCCCACGGCTTCGATGCCCTGATCGCGGCCGGCATCGCCCGCCTCTCGCCCACCGCCTGGCAATCCCCGATGCAGCGCGCCCTCTACCATGCCGAGCGGCTCGCCGACTTCGCCCGACGCTCCGAAGGCCGTCTGACGCTGATCCGCGATCGCGCGGAGCTCGCCGCGCTGCTCGCCGCGCGCGCCCGTGGCGAGCGGAGGATCGGCGCCGTGCTCGCCCTCGAAGGCGCCCATGGGCTCGAATCCGACCCCGCGAACCTCCGCCGGCTCTTCGACGCGGGGTATCGCATGATCGGACTGAGCCATTTCTTCGACAACGACTACGCCGGCTCCTCCGCCGGCGTCGAGAAGTCCGGCCTGACCGCCCTCGGCCGCGAGACCCTCGCCGAGATGGAGGCGCTCGGCGTCGCGGTCGACCTCGCCCACCTCTCGGCCCGCTCGATCGACGACGTGCTCGCCCGGGCGACGAAGCCCGTCGTGGTCTCGCACACCGGCGTGCGCGGGACCTGCGACAACGCACGCAACCTCTCCGACGACCAGATCCGCCGGATCGCGGCGCAGGGCGGGGTCATCGGCCTCGGCTTCTGGGACGTCGCCGCCTGCGGGCTCGCGCCCCGGGACGTCGCCCGCGCCGTCGCCTACGTCGTCCGGCTCGTCGGGCCGCGCCATGCCGCGCTCGGATCCGACTACGACGGGGCGACGACCGTCGGCTTCGATGCGAGCCGGCTCCCGGCGCTCACGCAGGCGCTCGTCGACGTCGGGCTCCCGGACGAGACGATCCGACTCGTCCTCGGCGCCAACGCGCTTCGCGTGCTCGCGGCGACGCTGCCCGGCGGCACGCGCCCGGCACGGCGCTGACGCCTCCGCGACCGACTAGCGCGGCGACTCGCGCTGGGGGTCCGACGCGAAGCCGGGCTCGCGCTCGCGCTCGCCGGCGGGCGCCGGCGGAGGCTCGAAGAACATCTGCAGCATCAGGAGCGCGACCCCCACGACGATCCAGCAATCCGCCAGATTGAAGGTCGGCCAGACGTAGCCCCCGATCAGCCGGAAGTCGAGGAAGTCGACGACCTCGCCGTAACGCACGCGATCCATCAGGTTGCCGATCGCGCCGCCGAGCACACCGCCGATCGCCGTCGCCGAGAGGACGTCCCGCGCCTCGATGCGTCGCAGGAAGAGCAGCAGCAGCGCGATCGCGAGCAGGCCCGTCCCCAGGAAGAAGGACTGCCGGAGCGATTCGGGCAGCGTCGCGAGGAAGCTGAAGGCTCCGCCCGGATTGCGCACGTGGGTCAGGTTGAAGAATCCCGGGATCACCGTCTGCAGCTCGCCGTATTCGAAGCGGTCGAGGATCCACCGCTTGCTCCACTGGTCGAGCAGGAGCGTGACGCCGAAGACCGGCAGGAAGAGCTTCACCTTGAGGGGCATCTTCGACATGGCCGAGCAGGGTATCACGAAGCCGTCTGCCGGCCGACTCGACGCGCGCTCGCGCGCGCGCCGCATCGCGCCCTCCTCCGGTGCCGGGCCGTGCGCCCCACGGACTCCGACCGGCAGTCGCCGCGGGCGGACCCTCCGGACGTGGGCAGCCGGCGCCGTGGCGACTACGCTCGCGCGATGCACAGCGCGCAATCCACTGACGCCCGGCCACCCGACCGGCCCGAGCCGCCCGCGAGCGAGGCGCGCTGGCGGGCGGCCCTGTCGAAGGCGGAGCTGAAGGAGGTCCTCGCGCTCGACGATCGCCGCTCCACCTGGACGCTCGTCGTCAACTGGTCGCTCGTCTTCGCGAGCATGGCGCTGGTCGGCTGGTCCGCGAATCCCCTCACGCTCGGGCTCGCCCTCTTCGTGATCGGCGGTCGTCAGCTCGGCTGCGCGATCGTCATGCACGAGGCCGCCCATCGCACGCTCTTCTCGAGCCGCGTCTGGAACGATCGCCTCGGCAACTGGCTCGGCGCCTACCCCGTCTTCGCCGAGGTCGCCCCCTACCGCGCCTACCATCTCGTCCACCATGCCCATACCGGCACCCCGACCGATCCGGACGTGGCCCTCGCCGCCCCCTTCCCGATCACGCGCCAGAGCTTCGCGCGCAAGGTCCTCCGCGACCTGACGGGCCAGACCGGGTATCAGCAGCTCGTCGCGACCGTGAAGCGCGATCTCGGCTGGACGAGGAAGCGAACCCAGCGCAACCGGGGTCTCCGCCCGGGCCAGCGGCCCGACGTCGGCTGGCACAAGCTCCTTCCCTTCGTCGTCTCGAACCTGGCCATCGCCGCCGTCCCGACCGCGTTCGGCCGACCGGCGCTCTATCTGCTCTGGCCGATCGCGCTGCTCACGACGTACCGGCTCGCCCTGCGCATCCGCTCGATCGCAGAGCATGCGATGGCGGGACCGGCCGAAGACCCGCTGCGCAACACGCGGACCACGCTCGTGCGGCGCTGGGAGCGCCTCCTCTTCGCGCCCGCCTTCGTCAACTTCCACCTCGAGCACCATCTGCTGATGACGGTGCCCCACTACCGTCTGCCGCGGCTGCACGCGCTCTTGCAGGAGAAGGGGCTCCTCGCCGACGCGCTCGTGAGCCGGGGCGGCTACGTCGAGGTCCTCCGCCGCGCCACGTCGGCGCTCGCCTAGCGCTCGCCGCGACGGGCCCCTTCCCTAACAGCGAACGGCGCTCCGGCTGCCGTCGAGGCGCAGCGCGGCATCGGCGGCGGCGAGACGCAGATCGGGATGCGGACGCTCGCGATCCTCGCGCCGGCAGGCCTCCGCGACCTTGATCGCGTGCTCCTCGAGCGAGCAGGCCGCGCGGTAGCGGATCTCGTCCCAGTTCTCGACCGCCTGACGGACCTCGACGTCGGCGGGCTCCGGCGCCGCCGGCCCGCCGTGCATCGCCTGCAGGGCGGCGACGGCCTGAAAGGCGGCCCCGGCGAGGCGGACGCGGTCCGTCCCTTCGGACAACCGCCTCGCGAGCCAGCGCGCCGCGGCGGGGATCGTGATCGCATGGGCGAAGGCGATCCGCGCCGCCGGTCGGGCGAGATAGAGCCGCGCGCCGGCGCGGACCAGCCGCGCGAGGAAGTCGTCGACCTCCTCGGCGGCCGGCAGCGGGAGGGCCTCGACGACCGCCCGGAACGACGCGTGTCCCGCGAGCCGGGCGCTCGCCGCCACGAGCGTCTCGCCGGGCGGGGGAGCGGGATCGAGGCGCCGGACCTCGTCGAGTCGGGTGAGGCGATCCGGCGCCCCGCTCGCCCCGAGCGGACGCGCCGCGGCGCCCGGCCTGCCCGGCAGCGTCGCGAAGCGCGCGGTCCAGTAGGCGAGCCCGCGCGCGAGCTCGCCGCGCCGCAGCGGGCCGTCCTCCTGCTCGAGGGCGCGCAGGGCATGGACCGTGCGCAGCAGGCCGTGGCCCGCCGCCGCGAAGACTCCGGGGAGCAGCCCGGGCAGCGTCTCCCGCAGCACGGCCCCGACCTCGCCGCGCCCGAGCGCGTCCTCGAAGGTCGCGACCCAGTCCGGGGCGCGCTCGAAGTCGCCGCGTGCCGCATCGCGCTCGTCGGCGCGCAGCACGCGTCCCGGCCGCGCGGGCGGGAGGCGCGGCACGTAGCGGTCGACGAAGGCGGGGATCAATGCCGGATGGCCGAGATCGACGAGCGCCTGGGCGGCCATCGGGCCATGGCTCGCGAGTCCGTCTGCGTACTCGAAATCGACCCGATGGAAGCGCTCGAGCGCTTCGTCGAAGTTGCTCATCGCGACTCGTCCTGCCTCCCGAGAGGCCCCGTGCGCCCGCGTGGACGGGCGGCGCACGGAGCGAGGGCGGAGCGTAGCGGCGCACGCAGGCCTTGCGTCGGTCGGTCGCGCGCGATGCCGTGCATCGCGGCGACGTCGGCCCGATGGGAGCGGCGTCGTGATTCCGGCCGCGGCCCGGGTCAGCTGCTACGCTCCGGCCCTTCGCCCGGCCCTTCGAGAGGACATCGCCATGGCCGAATCCGTCCGCCCGAGCCAGGTGCTCGACGCGCTCCGACCGATCGTCGACCCCGACTTCCAGAAGAGCATCGTCGACCTCGGCTTCATCAAGGACCTGCGCATCGACGGGGGCGACGTCTCCTTCGCGATCGAGCTGACGACGCCCGCCTGTCCGGTGAAGGCCGAGTTCGAGCGCGCCGCGCGCGAGCGGGTGGCCGCGCTGCCGGGCGTCGCGAACGTCTCGGTGACCATGACCGCGAACACGCGCCAGTCGGCGCGCGGGGGCGCGGCGGGCGGCCAGATGGCGAGCCTGCCGGGCGTGCGCAACATCGTCGCGGTCGCCTCGGGCAAGGGCGGCGTCGGCAAGAGCACGACGGCGATCAATCTCGCGCTGACCCTGCGCGACCGCGGGGCGAAGGTCGGCGTGCTCGACGCCGACGTCTATGGCCCGTCGCTCGCCCTGCTGACCGGGACGCGCGGCCGACCCGACACGACGCCGGATCGCAAGATCATGCCGCTCTTCGCGCAGGGCCTGAAGCTGATGTCGATGGCGTACTTCCTCGACGACGACTCGCCGGTCATCTGGCGCGGCCCGATGGTCCATGGCCTCGTCAAGCAGTTCCTGACCGACGTCCAGTGGGGCGAGCTCGACTACCTCGTCGTCGACATGCCGCCCGGAACGGGCGACGCGGCCTTGACGCTGACGCAGATGGCGCCGCTCTCGGGGGCGGTGATCGTCACGACGGCGAACGACCTGTCGCTGATCGACGCGCGCAAGGGGCTCCAGATGTTCGAAAAGGTCGGCGTTCCGATCCTCGGCATCGTCGAGAACATGTCCTACTTCACGCCGCCCGATCTGCCCGACCGCAAGTACTACCTCTTCGGCCAGGGCGGCGGCGAGCGTGTGGCGAAGGAGCTCGGCGTCGAATTCCTCGGCGAGGTTCCGATCGACCCGCGCGTCGCGACCGAGGGCGACGTCGGCCGCCCGATCGTCGCGAGCCAGCCCGACTCGCCCTCGGCCGAGGCCTTCCGCGACATCGCGGGCAGGATCGCCCGCAAGCTCGCGCGCCTCGCCGTCGAGAGCCCCGCGATCGCCGACGCCAACATCACGTGGGTGCAGCGCTAGGCGACCGGGGCGGTCCCGACTCGGCCCGCGCGGCCCGGACGCGCGGGCGACGCTTCAGGGCTTGGCGCCATGCAGCAGGTCCGGGTAGAGGATCGGCGCGGGCCCGACCGGCCCCACGCGGCTCTTCGCGAGAAACGCGTCGTACGAGAGCCGCTCGACCTCGAGACCCGGCGGAAGCGCATAGAACGACTCGGGTATCTCGAGATCGAAGCCCCAGCCCGAGTAGTCGATCTTGATCGTCTGGCTGGTGGCGCGCACGAAGGTCTCGACCCGCAGCGGGACCCGCGGCTCCTCCCGCGCGCGCCAGACCGTGCGTCGGCCGAGGTCGTTGGTGACGCGCCAGACCTCGACCTCGACACCGGAGAGCGTCGTCTCCTCGACCTTCTCCCCGCCCGCCGAGCGGATCTCGTCGTACTCGAAGGCGAAAGGGCGCAGCCGGGCCGCGTCCTCGGCGAGCGCGCGGGGCGAGCGCACGACCTCCAGCGCCTTCCCCGTCATGCGATCGACGACCGCATACCGATCCCCCTGCACGAGCGTCGCGATCGGATGACCACCGATCACCGTCTCCGCACGCATCGCCGGGCCCTCGGACCAGTACTGGATGATCCGGTAGCCCCCCATGCCCGAGACGAAGGCCGTGGCATGCCATGTCCGCGGCGCGCCCGACGCGCCCGCGGCCGCGCTCGGATCGGAGCCGGCATCGGACATGGGCTCGGCGGCTCCGACGGGCGCGACGCCCTGGGCGGAGGCGATCGACGCGATCGTCAGCAGCCCGACCCAGGTCGTCGCGATGCGGCGCCCGAGCGCGGGACGCTGCCAGCCGCGACGTCCCGTCCGCCCCGCCCCGACCGCGTCCGCCCCCACCGTCTCGCCCACGGCCGATCCGCCCACGCACGCTCCTCCGTCCGCTCGCGTCTTCGCCGAGCCTGAGACGCGTCTCCCCCGAATCGTCTTCACCGACGCCCGAGCCCCTCGAGCATCGCCGCGATCGGCTTCGCCTTCATCTGCGGCGGCACGTCGAGGCCGAGCAGGCGCAGGACGGTCGGCGCCACCGAGAGCGATGAGACGCGCGGCAGGACCGCCCCGTTCCGCACGCCGCGACCATAGGCGATCAGGATCGCCGCCATCTCGGGCGCCTCCGGCGCATGGCCGTGGAAGCCCACGATCCGGCTCGTCGGCGTCACGATCGCCGTGCCGACCGGCGCGCGCACGACGACGTCGCCGAAGCGTGGATGCGCGACGTGCCAGTCGGGTGGCGCCTGCTCGCGTCGCCAGGCCTCGAGCCCCGCCGCGCGCACGACCTCGACGATCCGGTCCAGGTCCCGCGGCCGGCGTCGCGTCTCGCCCGCGACGATCGTGGCGAAGCCGCCGATGCCGAAGGTCCGCGCGCGAAGGCCGTGCTGGCGCAGCCGGCTCCCGAGGTTGATGCGCTCGCGCGCGGCGACCATGCCGTGGTCGGAGACGAAGATCAGGGTCGTCGAGGCGAACAGGCCGCGTCGATCGATCGCGTCGACGAGCCGCGCGATCGCGCGGTCCTGGGGCGCGAGGGCCTCCGCGACGGACGGGGCGTCGGGACCGTCGACGTGTGCGGCGTGGTCGGCGCCGTGGAACCAGCAGGTGACGAGGCGCGGTCGCTTCGCCGGATCGGGCTCGGCGAGCCAGTGCAGGATCCGGTCCACCTTCGTCCGCTCGCGCGTCCGCGACGAGAACCGGCGCGCCTCGCGCGGCCCCGGCCCCCGCGACCAGGGTCCCTCGGAGCCGACCCAGTAGAACGAGGCCGTCGGCAGGCCGCTTCGCTCGGCGATCGACCAGATCGGCTCCGACTCGATCCAGGCATGGATCGCGTCGCGATCGAAGTCCCCGCGCTCGGGATCGGTGAAGTGGTTGTCGACGACGCCGTGGACCTCGGGATGCACGCCCGTCACGAGGCTCACGTGGTTGGGAAACGTATTGGTCGGCGCGACCGGGACCATCGCCTCGGCCGAGAGTCCACGACGCGCGAGGGCAGCGAGACTCGGCAGGCGCGCCTCGCTCACGTCCTCTGGACGCGTCCCGTCGAGCGAGATCAGGACGACCGTCGGGGCCACAGAAGCGGCCTCGGCGATCGGCCTCGAACGGCCCCTCGCGGTGGCCGAGGTGCGCGCGGCCATTCCCGCGGACCCGCTCGCCGCCGCGTCGGCCACGCCGACCCCCTCCGCCCCACCCCGCGACGCGGCCCGGCATTCGCCCGCCCCGAGACCGCCGAAGCCCCCGACGACGAGGGCCAGCGACGCGAAGAGCAGCATGGACGCGAGGGGGCGGGCGGAGAAGCGTCGCCGACGACCGCGGTCGGGAAGCGGCGCGCGCAGGACGCTGCGGCGGATTCGAAGGAGCACCGGGCGATTCACGGGATGCGTTCTCCGGAGCGGGAACTTACCCTACGCGCCCCATGCCGAGCGTGCTCTCGATCGCGGGCTCCGACCCGACCGGCGGTGCCGGAATCCAGGCCGACTGCCAGGTCGCGGCCGCGTTCGGTGTCCATGCCGCGGCGGTGCCGACGGCGCTGACGCTGCAGGATGGATCGCGGGTGAGCCGGGTGCTGCCCGTCTTTCCTTCGCTGGTGCTCGACCAGTGTCGCCAGACGCTCGCGGCGCTGCGGCCCGATGCGATCAAGATCGGCATGCTCGCGAGCGACGACGTCGTGCGCAACGTGCTGCTGGCGCTCGCGCCCTGGTCGGCGATTCCCGTCGTGATCGACCCCGTGCTCGCCGCGAGCGATGGATCGCCGCTGCTCGAGCGCCGCGCCTACGACGCGCTGCGTGCCCTGATCCATGGGCGTCGCCTCCTGACGCCGAACTGGCCGGAGGCGGAGATCCTGGTCGATGCGAAGCTGCCGACGCGCGCGGACGGCGAGGCCGCCGCACGGACGCTGCTCGAGCGGCACGCGCTCGAGGCGGTCCTGCTCAAGGGCGGTCATCTCGACGGGGACGCGAGCGATCTGCTCGTCCGCCGGGTCGGCGGCGAGGCCGCGGCGGCGCGCGGCGGCGCGACGGGGATCGTCGCGGAGTGGCTCCCGGGCGAGCGGCTCCCCGGTCCGCCGGTGCATGGCACCGGCTGCGCGCTCTCGACCGCGATCGCGGCGGGTCTCGCCCGGGGCGCGGACCTGAAGACCGCGGTCGTCGAGGCGCGACGCTATGTCCGCGACGCCATCGCCCGCGCCCGGACCCTCGCGAACGGTGCGCGCGTGCTGGCCTTCCGATGAGCGCCGATGCGAGCCGGCGCGAGCCGGCCGAGGTCTACCGGAGCGGCGAAGCCGGCGCGCAGGCGCAGCTCGGCTTCTGGCGGACGCGCGCGGCGCGGATCTCGAACGCGCGGCTCGCGATCTTCCTCGCGATCGCCGTGATCGCCTGGCTGGCCTTCGGCACCCGCGTCCTCTCTCCCCTCTGGCTCGCGGGCCCGATCGGGGCCTTCGGCGTGCTCGTCTTCGTCCACGAGCGCGTGCTCGTCCGCGCGCGGCGCGCCGAACGGCTCGAGCGGTTCCATGCCGACGGCCTCGCGCGCCTCGAGCATCGCTTCGCGGGTCGCGGCAACCCGGGATTCCACTACTTCACGACCGACCACCCCTACGCGCGCGATCTCGACCTCTTCGGTCCGGGCTCGCTCTACGAACGCCTCGCGACGACCCGAACCCGCGAAGGCGGCGATCGGCTGGCCGATTGGCTGCTGACGCCCGCCGCGCCGGAGACGATCCGGGCTCGCCAGCGCGCGGTGACCGAGCTGCGCGATCGGCTCGACCTGCGCATCGCCCTCGCCCTGGGCGGTGCCGACGCCGCGACCGGCGAGCGGGCCACGCTCGCGATCTCCGGGTCCGCGGGCCGATCGCTCGCGCAATGGGTCGGCTCGCCGCGGCGGGCGCTGCCGCGGGCAGTGCCCTGGCTCGCGGTCGGCGCGACGGCGCTCTCGCTCGGGGGACTCGCGCTCTGGCTCCGCAGCGGCGCGGGACCCGTCCCGTTCGTCTTCGCGCTCGCGCTCCAAGCCGGCTTCGCCTGGTCGATGCGCGCCCGCGTCGGGCCGATCCTGGCCGCCGCCCACGCGCCGGCGCAAGCCCTCGCGCGCGCCGAGGCCGTGCTCGCCTGCTTCGAGCGCGAGCGCTTCGAGGCGCCGTTGCTGGTCTCCCTGCGCGAGGGCCTCGCCTCGACCGGCCGGCTGCCGTCCGAGGAGCTCGCCCGCCTCCGTCGCCTGATCGACCGCCGTGACGAGCGCAGCAACCAGTTCTTCGCGCCGATCGCCGGGCTGCTGCTCTGGGGCACCCACGTCGCCTGCGCGCTCGATCGCTGGCGGCTGCGTTGTGGTCCGCGCATGGCGGGCTGGATCGAGTCGGCGGCGGAGCTCGAGGCGCTCTGCGCGCTCGCTGCCTTCGCCTGGGAGCGATCCGATGCCGTCTTCCCCGAAATCCGCGAAGACGGCCCGTGCTACGAGGCGACGGCGCTCGGGCATCCGTTGATCCCGGTCGAGCGCTGCGTGCGCAACGATCTGCGCCTCGATCGCGCGCCCCAGGCCCTCGTGATGAGCGGCTCGAACATGTCGGGCAAGAGCACCTTCCTGCGCACCGTCGGAATCAACGCCGTGCTCGCGCTGGCGGGCGCACCGGTCGTCGCCGAGCGTCTCGTGCTCTCGCCCCTGCGGATCGCGGCTTCGATCCGGATCGTCGATTCGCTCGAGAAGGGCGAGTCCCACTTCATGGCCGAGATCCTGCGACTGCGTCAAGTGGTCGCGATCGCCCGCGAGCACCCGCCGGCGCTCTTCCTGCTCGACGAGATCCTCCACGGCACGAACTCCCACGACCGCCGCATCGGCGCCGAGGCGGTGATCCGGGGCCTCGTCGACCACGGCGCCCTCGGCATCGTCACGACCCACGACCTCGCGCTGACCCAGATCGTCGAGACCAGCGGGGGCCGTCTCGCCAACGTCCACTTCGAGGACCACCTCGAAGAGGGCCAGATGCGCTTCGACTACCGGCTGCGCGAGGGCGTCGTCGCGAAGAGCAACGCCGTCGCGTTGATGCGTTCGGTCGGGCTCGACGTCTAGCCGGAGCCGCGGCGGGTCCACGCTCGGCCGGGGCCATCCGCCCGCCGCGCGTCGTGGCCGGCGACCGACGCGCCGCGCTCGACGCTCGGCGGTCGGGGCGTACGGCTCGACGGGTGGCGCTCGGTCCGAGCGTTTGGGGAGGAATCATGGTCTCGCATCCCGTTCCCTCTGATCGTGTCGCCGGCCGCACGTCCGCTCGGCGCGCCGACGCCCGCGTCGCAGCCGGCCTCGCGCTCCTGCTCGCGGCGGGCGCGTGCACCCATGGCGGCCGCGGCGCGCGCGACCCTCGTCCGATCGACGCTCGGGCCGCGAGCGCGGAGCGGGCGGGTGCGCGCGACTCCCGCGACGACGCCTCGCTCGGCGATCCGCGGGCGGGCAATCCCTGGTTCGCCGCCGGCCGACGCGAGGTCGAGCGATCGACCCGCTTCGTCGGGGACGCGCCGCCGGCGCGCAACGTGATCCTCTTCGTCGGGGACGGGATGAGCGTCGCGACCGTCACGGCCGCGCGCATCCTCGAGGACCAGCGGCGCGGCGGGCCGGGCGAGGAGAATCGGCTCGCGTTCGAGCGTCTGAGCCATGTCGCGCTCGTCAAGACCTACACCGTCGACTCGCAGGTGCCGGACTCCGCGGGGACCATGACCGCGATCATGACCGGCGTGAAGACGAAGACGGGCGTGCTCGGGGTCGACGAACGGGTACGGCGCGGGCGCTACGAGAGCGTCGAGGGAGCGCGCGTCCCGACCCTGCTCGAGGAGGCCGAGGACCGCGGGCTCGCGACGGGCATCGTCACGACGACGAGCGTGACCCATGCGACGCCGGCGGCCTGCTATGCCCATGCGCCCATCCGCTTCTGGGAGGACGACTCGCGGCTCCTGCCCGAGGCGCGCGAGGGCGGCTTCCCCGACATCGCGCGCCAGCTCCTCGAGCCGCGCCACGGCGACGGCCTCGAGGTCGCCCTCGGCGGCGGCCGCCGACACTTCCGGCCGGCGGGCGAACCGGACCCGGAGGATCCCGTCGCTGCGGGGGCCCGCCTCGACGGCCGCGACCTCACGCGGGAATGGACCGAAGGTCGACCGGGCTCCGTCTACGTCTGGCGCAGCGACGCGTTTCGCGCTCTCGACCCCGCACGGACGACGCGACTGCTCGGCCTCTTCGAGCCCGGCGACATGCATTGGGAGGCGGACCGCGCGCGCGACGCCGCCGGCGAGCCCTCGCTCGCCGAGATGACGGAGGTCGCGATCGATCTGCTCGCCCGCGATCCCGACGGCTACTTCCTCATGGTCGAGGGCGGTCGCATCGACCACGGCCACCACGCCGGCAGCGCCTATCACGCCCTCGGCGACACCGTCGCCTTCTCCGACGCCGTCGACGTCGCCCTGCGCGAGACCGATCCCCGCGACACCCTCGTCGTCGTCACGGCCGACCACGGTCATACGCTGACCCTCGCCGGCTACCCGAAGCGCGGCAATCCGATCCTCGGCCGGGTCGTCAGCCTCGACTGGAGCGCGGAGGACCGCGTCCGGGTGGGCCTCGACGCGATGAACCTGCCCTACACGACGCTCTCCTATGCGAACGGCCCGGGCTATACCGGCGGCTCATCGGACCAGCCCGAGGGCCCCCATCGCCTCGGTCATTCCCCCGGCGCCGCCCGGCCACCCTACGCCTGCGACGACCGCGGCATCACGCACGGCCGGCCGGACCTCACCCCCGTCGACACGACCGCGCCCGACTACCTGCAGGAGGCGACGGTGCCCATGCTGCAGGAGACCCACGGCGGCGAGGACGTGGCGGTCTACGCGGGCGGGGCGCGGGCCGCGCTCTTCCACGGGGTCCAGGAGCAGAGCTATCTCTACCACGCGATGGTCGAGGCGCTCGGCTGGACACGCGCGGGGGAGCCGGTACCCGGCCGCTAGGCGCGGCTGCGGGCCCGCACGATGGGACGCGCGGCGGGCAGGCGATCGCTCGCCGGCCCGCCATCGCACTGCCCGTCGTACCGAGCCTCGGCCGGGCCGTCGGCCCCGGGCGGACGCGACCCGCCCGTTTCACGGTCGGTCCTGCCCAGCGAGCAGGCGCGCGCCGCCCGGCTCGCCTGCGAGCGCGGCTCCATACCGTGCTCTCGTGCGCGGCAGGCCGCGCGCGTCCGCGGACCGGCGTCCGCGCGACTGGCATCCGACTTGCTTGGCAGGACTTCGAGCCCCGGAACGATCGGGCCTACGGACGGACCGGGATCGAGATGACGCGACCCATCCGACGGCTGCTCGGCGGCGTGCTGGTCTTCCTGGCGACCTGTGTCGTCGGCGTGATCGGCTATCGGCTGGCGGGCTGGCCGCTCTCGGACGCGATCTACATGGTCGTGATCACGATCTTCGGGGTCGGCTACGGCGAGGTCCGCGCCGTCGATTCGCCGACGCTGCGGGCGTTCACGAGCGGCGTGATCGTGACCGGCTACGGCGCCGCGATCTACGCCGTCGGTGGCTTCGTCCAGCTGGTGACCGAGGGCGAGATCAATCGCGCGTTGGGGGCACGGCGCATGACCCGGGGCATCCGCGAGCTGCGCGGCCATACGATCCTCTGCGGCTACGGCCGCGTCGGCCGCATCCTCGCGCGCCGCCTCAGCGACGCCGGCACGGCCCTCGTCGTCATCGATCGCGATCGCGCGAAGGTCGACGAGGCCGAAGCCCACGGACATCTGATCGTGCTGGGCGACGCGGCCGACGAGCGCGTCCTCGGCGAGGCGGGCGTGCTGCACGCCTCGCAGCTCGCGGCCGTCCTGCCGAGCGACTCGGCGAACGTCTTCGTCACGCTGACCGCGACGGGGATCAACCGCCATCTGATCGTGATCGCCCGCGCCGAGGACCCGGCGAGCGAGTCGAAGCTGCGCCGCAGCGGGGCCGACCACGTGATCCTGCCCGCCGCGATCGGGGCCGAGCGCATCGCGAACCTGATCACGCGCCCGACCGCGGAGGAGATCCTGATGCGCCGCGAGGGCCTGCCCGGCGACCTCGGTGCCGAGCTCGAGCGGCTCGGGCTCCGCGTCGAGGAGCTGCGCCTGCCCGCGAGCTCCCCGCTGGTCGGGCGCCCGCTGCGCGCGCTCGAGATCGGGGGACAGCACGGCTTCCTGATCGTCGGCGTGCGCCGCGCGGAGGGGGGCGTCCAGGTCAATCCCGACGAGAACGAGACGCTCCAGGGCGGCGACGTCGTGATCGTCCTCGGCCACGCCGACGATCTACCCGCCCTGCGCCGCCGCTACGAGCTCGAGCGTCAGGTGTCCTGGCGCGGCGCCCGCGTCTCCTGAGGGCGCGCGCCGCATCGGGGAAGCGCACACCCCTGATCGGCGGCGCGCGCGCGCACTAAGCTCGACCGGGCCCCGCGCGCCGAAGGGTGGCGGCGCGCGTGCTCAGCAGCGTGCGAGGAGACCCCGTGACCCTTCGACTCGGCTTCATCGGACTCGGCAACATGGGCGCACCCATGGCCGAAAACCTGGCGCGCGCCGGGTTCGCCCTCACCGTCTACGACCTGCGTCCGGAGCCGCTGGCAACCCTCGCGGCGCTGGGTGCGACGGTCGCGCGCTCGCCGCGCGAGGTCGGGGCGCGGAGCGAGATCGTCTCCTGTGTCGTGGTCGACGACGCGCAGGTCGAGCGGGTCTTCCTGGGCGGCGGTGGCGACATCGCCGGGGGCGCGGGCGGCGACGACGGCGTGCTCGCCGGCCTGGCGCCCGGCTCGATCTTCATCGTCCACAGCACGGTGAGCCCCCTCGTCGTGCGCCGGCTGGCCGAGGCGGCGCGCCCGATCGGCGTCCACGTCGTCGATGCAGCCGTCTCCGGCGCCGAGGCGCGCTCGAGGGCGGGCACGCTCTCGATCATGGCCGGCGGCGACGCCGAGATCGTCGCGCGCTGCCGACCCGTCTTCGACGTGATCGGGGACAACGTCTACCACGTCGGCGGCCTCGGCCAGGGCCTCGCCGCCAAGCTCTGCAACAACCTGATCCTGCTCGGCACGATGCAGACGCTCGAAGAAGCGCTGCGGATCGCCACGGCGGCGGGCGTCGACGAGCGGACGATGATCGAGATCGCCCGCAGCAGCACGGGCGACAGCTGGGCGGTGCGCAATTACTTCGTCACGCGCGAGATGATGCAGCGCCATCCGCAGGGACCGAAGGGCGCCCGGCAGATCGGCGTCAAGGATCTCTCCCTGGCCGCGAAGCTGGGGCAGGGACTCGGGCTCGACGTGCCGATCGCGGACTTCTTCGCGGAGCGGCCCTGGGAGTGAGCGAACCCGATGCCCGCCCCGAGCCCGGCGCGCTCGCCGGCCCCGAGCTCTTCGATCCGGTCGCCTACGGTCGCGCGGGCCATCCGTTCGAGACCTTCGCCCGTCTGCGTCGGGCGGATCCGGTCCACTGGTACGAGGGCCTGCCCGAGCTCCCCTTCTGGGCCTTGACACGCCGGGCGGAGATCGTCGCCGTCGCCCGCGACCCGATCCGCTTCTCGTCCGAGAAGCGCTTCCACATCGTCGCCGGCGCCGACTACGGCGACGATCCGCGCGAGACCCGGACGATCGTCCAGATGGACCCGCCGAAGCACCGCACGCATCGCGCCCTGCTCGCTGGCCAGTTCACGCCCCGTGCACTGCGCGCGCTCGAGCCCGAGATCGACGCGGTCGTGGCTCGCATCATCGACGAGGTCGAGGCGCGCGCGAGCGCGGGCGAGCTCGACTTCGTCGAGGCCGTCGCCGCCCCGCTCGCGCTCGCCGTGATCGCGCAACGCATGGATCTCCCGAGCTCGGACTGGGAGCGGCTCTTCCGCTGGACGAACGAGATGACGGGACCGACCGATCCGCAGTACCGGCGACCCGGCGAGTCCCCGACCGATACTCGGCTGCGCGCGACGCAGGAGGTCTTCGCCTACTTCTCCGAGATCGTGGCGCAGCGAAGGCGCCGACCGGGGCGGGACCTCGTATCGGTGCTCGCCGCCGCGCGGCCCGACGGCGTGCCCCTCCCGGACCACGAGCTCCTCTCCTACTGCCTGCTCCTGATCGGCGGCGGCAACGAGACGACGCGCAACGCGCTCTCCGGCGGCATCGAGGCCTTCCTCGCCTTCCCCGAGCAGTGGCGCCGGCTCCGCGCGGATCCCGACCTCGCGGCGCCGGCCTGCGAGGAGATCCTGCGCTGGACGACGCCGGTCGTCCACAATGCCCGGACCGCGACGGTCGAGCTCGAGCTCGCCGGGCGCCGCATCCGGCGCGGCGACACCCTCGCGCTCTTCTGGCCCTCCGCGAATCGGGACGAGGCCGTGTTCGACGCGCCCGACGTCTTTCGCATCGACCGCCGGCCGAATCCCCATCTCGCGTTCGGCATCGGCGAGCACGTCTGCCTGGGCGCCCACCTCGCGCGCATGGAGCTCACGCGGGCGCTCGCCGCCCTCGCCCGCCGCGTCGAGCGCCTCGAGCCCGCTGGAGCGGTCGAGCGCCTCCAATCGAGCGCGGTCGGCGGGATCAAGCGGCTTCCGATCCGGTGTCGGTTCGGCGCGAGGCGTTAGGCCTGCACGACGGGTCGCCCCCCGGCTTCGCCTCAGGACGCGCGCAGGAATCGCTCCCCGGCGAGCTTGCGAAGCCGATCGACGTCCTCTCGACGGCTCTCCGAGAGCGGAATCGTCGCGTCGAGCACCGCGAGCACGAGCTCGCGGGAGAGCGCACGCCGCTCGTGCAACGAGCGGTAGAGCGCGGCCACGACGGCCTGCTCGATCTCCGCTCCGCTCATTCCCTCGCTGGCGAAGACGAGGTCGTCGAGGCCGAGCGGCGACGGATCCTGCCGCCGGGCACGCAGATGGATCTCGAAGATCGCGCGGCGCTCGGCGGGGTTCGGCAGGTCGACGAAGAAGACCTCGTCGAAGCGGCCCTTGCGCATCAGCTCGGGCGGAAGGGCGAAGACGTCGTTCGCGGTCGCGACGACGAAGACCGATGCGTGCTTCTCCTGCAGCCAGGTCAGGAGGTGGCCCTGGATGCGACGGGACAGGCCGCCATCTGCGTTCTCGTCGCCCGAGACGCCGAAGGCCTTCTCGATCTCGTCGATCCAGAGGATCGCCGGCGCGACCGACTCGGCGAGCGCGAGCGCCCGTCGCAGGTTCTTGTCCGACTCGCCGACGAACTTGTCGTAGAGCCTGCCCGCATCGAGCTTGAGCAGGGGCTGGCGCCAGCGCTGCGCGATGACCTTCGCTGCGAGCGACTTCCCGCAGCCCTGGACGCCGACGATCAGGAGCCCGCGCGGCGGGGCCAACCCGATCGCGGCCGCCTCGGGAGAGAAGCCCGAACGGGCGCGGTCGAGCCAGGCCTTCAGCCGCCCGAACCCGCCGAGCTCGAGCCCCGCGTCCCGCGGCGGAAAGTACTCGAGCAGTCCGCTGTCCTGGATCCAGCGCGCCTTGCGGTCCACGACGCGCTCGATGTCCTCCCGCGTCAAGCGCCCGTCCTCGATCGCGACGTACGCGAGGGACTGGCGGACCTGGTTCGCCGTCATGCCGCGCAGGGCGTCGACGAGACTCGCGTGGTCCTCGGCGGAGAGCTCGACCTCGAGCGCGCGGTGACGCGAGAGCGACTCGATCACGGACTCGACGATCTGCCGGATCTCGCGCTCGTCGGGCAGCGCGATCTCGAGCGGCACGGCCTGGGCGGCGAGCGGCGCGGGCAGCGCGATGTCATCGCCCGTCAGGATCACGCTCGAGCGGGTGCGCGTGAAGGCCTGACAGACCTCCCGCAGCGCGCGCTGGACCGCGGGATCGTCGAGATGCGGCTGGAAATCCTTCAAGAGATAGAGCCCCGCCCGATCAAGACTCGCGACGTGGCGGAGCATCTGCGCGGGCTCGAAGGTCGCGGCGATCCCGGTGCCGCCCAGGTCCTGCGCGCTCGCATGCCGCAGCCCGCTGCCGATGGCCCACTCGTAGAACGACAGACCGAGACTCTTCGAAGCGGCCGCGACCAGTCGCTGCGCGCGCTCCTCCTCGGTCGTCTCGAGGACGATGAGCGCGTGCTGCGACTCGATCAGGGTCTTGAGCTCGTGGAGCTTGTCGCTCAGGGTCATGGGCCGTCCCGCGATTCGAGCGCCCGGGGCGCGAGCATCCGAATCGACGGACCGGGCGCCCAAGCTGAGGCGAGTCTGCGACCGGGCGGCGAGCCGCCCCCCGATCGGCGGACCGGCCGCGGGGGGGGGGCCGCCGTCACTTCGAGCCGAACGCGAGCCCCTCCATGCTCCCCTCCGCCCGCCACGCCGCGAGCAGCGCCGCGAACTCGGTCGGGCCGCCCACGAAGAAGTTCCGGGCCAGGATGCCGTCGTCGACGTGGCCTTCGTTGTTGAAGTAGCTGGGCGTGCACTGCTCGGCGAAGGTCGGATCGGAGCGCGTGGCGACGCGGTGGGCGATCGTCTCGACCCACTCCGCCTCGGCCTCGGGCGTCGCCTCGACCGTCTTCGCGCCACGGGCGAGGGTCTCGCGGATCACCCAGGCGATGTGCTGCGCCTGGGCGTCGATCAGGTACGGGTAGTTCAGCGTGTAGCCCGAGTGGACGAGGCTCAGCATGAAGCAGTTCGGGAAGCCGTGGATGTGGAACCCGTGGAAGGTCCGCGCGCGGCCCCGCCACTTCTCGCTGAGCGCGAGTCCGTCGCGCCCGTACGTCTCGTAGCCCGCCCGGCGTCGGTACTCGGTACCGATCTCGAAGCCGGTCGCGTAGATCAGGCAGTCGAGCGCGTACTCGCGGCCATTCGCGACGACGCCGCGCCGGGTGATGCGCTCGACCCCGTGTCCCTGCGTGTCGACGAGGGTCACGTTCGGGCGGTTGAACGTGGGCAGATATTCGTCGTGGAAGCACGGACGCTTGCAGAACTGTCGGTACCAGGGCTTCAGCGCCTCGGCCGTCGCGGGATCCTTCACGACCTCCGCGACGCGGGCTCGGATCGCCTCCATCTTCTCGAAGTCCGCGAGCTCGGCGAGCCGCAGCATCTCTTCCGGCGACGGCTCTCCCCTCCCCGACGCGCGCATGAGGCTCTGCAGCCGATGGGGGACGTCGGTCCAGTGATCCCCGACGAGATCCTCGTTCTCGTAGCCGCCGCAGGTCAGGATCTGGAAGTTCTCGATGCGGCGCTGCTGCCAGCCGGGCGCGAGCGACCCGGCCCAGGTCGGGTCGGTCGGCCGATTCGCTCGGATGTCGACCGAGGCGGGGGTGCGCTGGAAGACGAAGAGCCGCTTCGCACTCGCGCCCAGATGGGGGATGCACTGCACGGCGGTCGCGCCGGTTCCGATCACGCCGACGACCTTGTCCGCGAGTCCCGTCAGGTGGCCGTTGGCGTCGCCGCCGGTATAGGCGTAGTCCCAGCGTGCCGTGTGGAAGCTCTTGCCCTCGAAGGTGTCGATGCCCGGAATGCCGGGGAGCTTCGGCTTCTCGAGGAAGCCGATGGCCATGGCGACGAAGCGGGCTCGGATCGCGTCGCCGCGGTCGGTGCGGACGAGCCAGCGCGCAGCCGCCTCGTCCCAGCGCAGCTCCGTCACCTCGGTCCGGAAGAGCGCGCCCCGGTAGAGGTCGAACTTCTGCGCGAGCGCGCGACAATGCGCGAAGATCTCGGCGCCCCGGCTGTACTTCTCGACGGGCATGCCGCCGACCTCTTCGAGCAGCGGCAGGTAGATGTACGACTCGACGTCGCAGGCGATGCCCGGGTAGCGGTTCCAGTACCAGGTCCCGCCGAAGTCGCTGCCCTTCTCGACGATGCGCAGGTCCTCGATGCCCTGCTGGCGCAGGCGCGCGGCGGTCAGCATCCCGCCGAAGCCGCCGCCGACGAGCAGGACCTCGACGTCCTCGGCGACGGGCGCCCGATCGACCTCTCCCTCGGCCCACGGGTCGTGGTCGAAATGGGCGTGCAGGCCGGCCATCTCGACGTACTGGTCGTTGGCGTCGGACCGCAGGCGCTTCTCGCGCTCGATCCGGTACTTCTCGCGAAGCGCCTCCCGATCGATCGGGCTGCCGATCGCCATGCCCGAGGCTCCGCTCCGCTCGTCCCTGGTCGCCATCCCGCCTGCTCCCCCCGCGCATCCCCGGCGCCGATCCGCGGGCCCAGCCCCTCCGGACGGCCCGCCGATCGACGTCCCGATCGGCTCTGCCTCGCCGACTCCGGGGTCTTTCGCGCCCGCCAAGTTGTAGTGGAGCACGCGGCGAACGGCATCCGACCCGTCCGCCCGGGTTCATGGCCCGACCGCCCCCCGTCGAGCCAGCCGGAAGCCGACCGGCGCCGATCCGGCGGTCATTCGATGACCCAGCAATCGCCGAGGGTGACACCGTCCCGTGTGACGAATACCCGACGTGCGGTAGGCCCATGCGCGCTCGGCATGCCGCCCGCCGCCGGCTCCCGCTCGGGGTCGGGCCCGGAAGCCGGCTCGGAGAACAGCGTCTCGATCGGCCGAAGCCGATCGGGCGGCGCGGGCAATTCCCCATCGAACGCGGCGCCGGGCTCGCGGCCGGCCAGGCGCGCGACCCGCGCCACGATCGAGTCCGACACGTCATGACGAATTCGCCAAACACACCCCTCCCGCGCACGGCCTAGCATGAATCGGGGCGGGACCCCTCCATCCCGCCGCGTCCACAGGCGACCGCGCGCGTCGAAGGTGTAATCCGCGTTCAACGTTTCGAGAAGCACGGCGAGATCGACGGCCCGCATCGCTCCCGATCCGACCCGAATTCGTCGCGCGTCTTCCAAATTTCCCTCCATCCGCCGCGCGTTCGCTTTATGATCGTCTCGCGCCCGCTCGGATCGGAGATCCGCCATGATCCAGCATCCCAACGCCCTGCTGGTCCATCAATGCCTGCAAGCCGCCAACGACGGCGATCGCCAGACGCTGCGCGCCCTCTGGGCCGACGACATCGTCTGGCGCGTGAAGGGCGCGGGCCCCTGGCACGGCGAGATCAAGGGTCCCGACGCGATCTTCGAGTACCTGGGCTCCCTCGGCGAGGTCGATCAGATCGGCTTCAACACGGACGTCGAAGACGTGATGGTCAGCCACTCGCGCGCGTCGGTCCTCTGTCAGGCGACCGCTCGCATGGACGGACGCGTCCTCGACGCGAGTTATCTGCTGATCGCGTCGATCTGCGCGGGCCGGATCCAGGAGATCGTCACGGTACCGATCGATCCCGAACGCGTCGCCGAGTTCTGGTCCGCCGAACCCTGGTGTTAGTCGGACCGAAGGCGAGCGACGATCGGTCGACCCGCTCAGTCGGCGCCTTCCAGCGCGGCGAGCAGCTTCTCCCAGATCCCGCCGAAGGCCCCGTTGCTCATCACGAGCACGACATCGCCCGACCGCCTTCCCGACACGACCCAGTCGACGATCGCCTCGATCGTATCGAACGCCGCCGCGTCGCGGCCGCGGGCGCGCAGCGCCTCGGCGACCTTCCGGGAGGAGAGGATCTCGGTGACCTCTCCGGTCATGCTGTAGATCGGATCGCTTCCGACCTCGGCGATCGCGACGCGATCGGCCTGCGCCAGCGCCTCGACATAGTCGTCCTGGAAGACGGCGCGCCGGCTCGTGTTCGTACGCGGCTCGAGCAGCGCGACGACGCGACGGCCCGCGTGGCGCTGGCGGATCGCGTCGATGGTCGCGGCCACGGCCGTCGGATGGTGGGCGAAGTCGTCGATCACGGTGACGCCCGCGGCGACGCCGCGGATCTCCTGACGGCGCTTGACGCCGCGGTGACGCGGCAGCGCCGCGATCGCCTCCTCGACCGGAACGCCGAGAGCGTCGAGCGCCGCCAGGACGCCGACGACGTTCTCGACGTTGTGGGCGCCGAAGAGCGGCGAGCGGACCTCGAAGCGACGCCGCGTCTCGCGATCCGCGAGCGCGAAGCGGAGCCCCTCCGCCTCGGGTCGCAGATCGCTCGCGACCCAGCGCGCCGGCGAGGCATCGCTCGCCTCGCCCGCGCGCGCGACGGCGTAGCCGATCACGCGGCACGGGGCCTTCGCGACGACGTCGCGCACGCCGGCATGATCGACGGCCGCGACGATCCGCGCGTCCTTCGCCAGCGAGCCGACGAGCGCGCGGAAGGCGGACTTCACGTGGTCGAGGTCGCGGTAGATGTCGGCGTGGTCGAACTCGACGGAGGTCAGGATCAGGGTGTCCGGGTGGTAGTGGAGGAACTTCGGCGTCTTGTCGAAGAAGGCCGTGTCGTACTCGTCGCCCTCGACGACGAAGTGCGGCCCCTGCCCTTCGCGGAACGAGCCGCCGAAGTCGAGCGAGATGCCGCCGACGAGGAGCGACGGATCGCGGCCCGTCGCGAGCAGCAGCTGCGCCGCCACGTTCGTCGTCGTCGTCTTGCCGTGCGTCCCGGCGATCGTGATGCAGTGGCGCTTCGAGATCGCGAGCTCGTAGAGCGCGTCGGAGAAGGAGCGGTAGGGCAGCCCCGCCTCGATCGCCGCGACCGCCTCCGGATTGTCCTTGCGCACCGCGTTGCCGATCACGACGAGGTCCGGCCGCTCGCGCAGCACGTTCTCCGCCGCGAAGCCCTCGATCGGCGTGATGCCCCAGTCGGCGAGCGCGGTGCTCATCGGCGGGTAGAGCTTCTTGTCCGAGCCGGTGACGCGGAGGCCGCGCGCCTTCAGCAGGCCGGCCAGGGAGCCCATGCCGGTCCCCCCGATCGCGATGAAGTGGACGTGGCCCAGACGCGCGGGATCGTAGGCGCCGCCCTTCGGCGTCCGGTCGACGGTCGTCATTCGGCCGTCAGCCCCTCGAAGATCGCGTCGTGGATCTTCGGGCGGAGATCGAAGCGGCTGCGCTTCGCGACCTGATGGATGCGGTTGGTCAGCATGACGACGATGAGCTCGCGCTCGAGGTCGATCCAGAGCGAGGTGCCCGTGAAGCCGAGATGGCCGACGGCGTGCTCCGAGAAGTGCTGGCCCGAAGACGATGCGCCCTTCGTCGGCGTGTCCCAGCCGAGGGCCCAGTCGCTGTCCGCCGGCAGGTGCTGGCGTGTCGCGAACTCGCGAACGCGCTCGCTCGGCAGCGAGGGATTGCGGCCGTGCCAGGCGTCGAGGAAGAGCTGCGCGAAGCGCATCACGTCGTCGGCGGTCGAGAAGAGACCCGCATGGCCGGCGACCCCGCCCATCGCCGAGGCGTTGGGATCGTGGACCTCGCCCCAGACGATCCGCTCGCGCCAGGGACAGTTCTCGGTCGCCGCGACGCGCCTCCGGACGACGTCGGGGACCGCCGGCGAGCCGTCGACGGGGATGGGGAAGAAGCGCGTGTCGTGCAGCGCGAGGCGGGTGAAGATCCGCGCCTCGCAGAATTCGTCGAGCGGCTGCTTCGCCACCGCCTCGACGATCGCGCCGAGCACGATGAAGTCGAGATCGCCATAGACCGCGGCGGCCCCCGGCTCGTGGACCAGCGCCGAGCGCAGCACGCGATCGAGGATCCAGTCGCGCCCCTCCTTCGTGCCGATCAGGCGCTCGCCGGTCTTGCGCTCCTTCTCGATCAGGAGCTCGTGGAAGCCGCGCCAGGGCTTGAGACCGGCCGCATGGCAGAGCAGATGGCGGATCGTGACCGCCTCCTTGCCGCGCTCGGCGAAGCTCGGAAGGGTCTTGGCCACCGGGTCGTCGAGCGCGACCCCGCCCTCCTCGACCAGCATCATGATGGCCGTCGTCGTCGCGATCGGCTTGGTCAGCGAGGCGAGGTCGAAGATCGTGTCGCGCCGCATCGGGAGCCGCTCGGGGCGCGCGACGGCGAGCCCGCGCACCCAGGCGTACTCGAGCCGCTCACCCTCCCGCGGCATGCGCGCGAGCACGACCGCGCCCGGGATCTCCTGCCTCTCGATGGCCTTGTCGAGCGCTCGCTCGACCTTCGCGAGCTTGCGCTCGATCAGACTCCGCTTCATCGCGCCGCCCACCCCCGTAAGCCTGGGCCGAACCGTCGCGGTCGCGGCCGTCTGCGCTGCGGCGGCACGCTACCGCGCCCGGACCGCCGCTTCCAACCACTCGAGCTCGCCGCGATCGCCGTCGAGCGCCGCGCGCCCGCCGAAGGGCCAGGGGCGGTTCGCCTCGCCATGCCCGAAGGGCAGATCCGTGACGACGGGCACCCCGAGCGGCGCGAAGACCTCCTCGAAGAGCCGCGCGCAGGTCCACTCCGGATAGCGCGCATCGTCGCAGTCGGTGAAGGCGCCGAGCGCGACACCGGCGAGGTCGGCGAGCTTCCCCGCGGCCCGGAGCTGCTGGAGCATGCGATCGACGCGGTAGGGCAGCTCCGTCACGTCCTCGAGCATCAGGATCGCGCCGCGGGTATCGATCTCCCAGGGCGTGCCGAGGCTCGCGACGCAGACCGTGAGCGAGCCGCCCACCAGGCGGCCCTCGGCCCAGCCCGGGACGAGCGCGCGGCCGACGAGGCGCGGCAACGGCCCCGTTCCCTGGAGCGCGCGGACGAAAGCCGAGCCGCCCTCCCCCTCGAGCGCGGCGGACTTCTCGAGCATCGGACCGTGGATCCCGACCAGGCCGGCCTGGCGGCGCTGCCAGAGCAGCAACGTCGTGACGTCGCTGTAGCCGACGAGCGGCTTGGCGGCCTCGCGGAAGACCTTCGCGTCGAGCCGCGCCACGATGCGATGGCAGCCGTAGCCGCCCCGCGCACACACGATCGCGTCGACGTCCGGATCGGCGACGGCGTCCATCAGCTCGCGCGCCCGGCGCTCGTCGCTGCCCGCGAGATAGCCGTCGCGCGCGCAGACGTCGTCGCGGGCGACGGTCTCGAAGCCGAGGCGCTCGAGCGCGAGGCGACCCGCCTCGAACTTCGCGGGATCGACCGGTCCGGCCGGGGCGACGAGGGCGATGCGGCCGCCGGGTCGGACGGCCCGCGGGCGGCGGAGGCTCGGCATCTAGAAGGCGCCCGGATCCGTGTCGGGACCAAAGCCGCCGCCGAAGTCGTAGTCGGTGGCGCGGAAGGAGCCGCCGCCGCTCGGGGCTCCTTCGTACGGATTGTCCGAGAGCGGCCAGTCGCGGAACTGCGCGAAGCGGCCTTCGAACTCGAGCTTGACGGTACCGGTCGGACCGTTTCGCTGCTTGGCGATGATCAGCTCGGCCAGGTTCTCGAACTCCGTCTCCTTGTTGTAGACGATGTCGCGGTAGATGAAGGCGATCAGGTCCGCGTCCTGCTCGATGGCGCCCGACTCGCGCAGGTCGGCCAGCATCGGCCGCTTGTCCTCCTTGCGCGTCTCGGGACCGCGGTTCAGCTGGGAGAGCGCGATCACCGGCAGGTCGAGCTCCTTGGCGAGCCCCTTGAGCCCCCGGCTGATCTCGCTGATCTCCTGCTCCCGAGACGCGACGTTGCGGTCGCCGCGGGCGAGCTGGAGATAGTCGACCACCACGAGGTCGAGACCGTGCTGGGAGTGGAGCCGGCGGCATTTGGCGCGGATCTCGAGGATCGTCGAGGCGCCGGTGTCGTCGATCCAGATGCCGGCCTCGGCCAGGCGACCGGCTGCGGCCATCAGCCGCGAGTGGGCGTCGGTCGAGATCAACCCGCTGCGGAAGAGTCCGAAGTCGACCTGGGCCTCGGACGAGAGCAGGCGCATGACGAGCGAGCGCGTCGTCATCTCGAGCGAGAAGATCGCGACCCGCTTGCCGTAGTCGACCGCCGCGTTGCGCGCCACGTTGAGCGCGAAGGCCGTCTTGCCCATCGACGGCCGGGCAGCGAGGATCACGAGATCGCCGGGCTGGAGGCCGCCGGTCATCTCGTCGAGCTTGGCATAGCCGCTCGACAGGCCCGTCAGCTCGCCGCTGCGGTTCATCAGCATGTCGATGTGGTTGACGGCGTCGTGCATCTCGACCGAAATGGGCGAGAGGCTCTGGGTCGCCTTCGCGGTCGAGAGCGCGAAGATCTTCGACTCGGCCTCGTCGAGCAGCGACTCGGCCGCCTCGCCCGGCTCGTAGCCGAGCGCGACGATCTCGCTCGCCGTCGAGATGATGCTGCGCTTGACCGCGCGATCGCGCACGATCTTGGCGTAGTGGATGATGTTGGCGGGCGTCGCGACGTAGTCGGCGATCTCGGCGAGGGCGACCGGGCCGCCGATGCCCTCGAGCAGGCCCTCGCTCTTCAGGAAGGCCGCGAGGGTCGTCAGGTCGACGGGCTGATTCTCGTCCCGCAGCCGGACCATCGAGCGGAAGAGCATCTGATGCGAGGGGTGGTAGAAGTCCTCCTCGCGGATCTCGGTCACGACGGAGTGGATCGCGTCGTTGTCGAGCAGGATGGCAGAGAGGACGGCCTTCTCCGCCTCGATGTCGTGGGGCGGGACGCGACCCGCGACGATCTCGGTCTCCCTCACACCCCACCCCCTCGATGGGCCAGCGGCACGGCATGCCGCACGCGCGGTCGGCAGCAGCGCGGCGCCGTCGAACCGCGCCGATTATAGACGGGGACACGCCCACCGGATCGCCGAAGAGCGCGCCGAACGAAAATGAAACGCCCGCTCCGCCGCGTCGCTTCGGACGCCGCGGAGCGGGCTTCGATGAGCGCGAGCGTCGAACGCCGTCTCAGGCTGCGGCGGTGACGCTGACCTTGAGGCTCGCGACGACGTCGTTGCGCAGGCGGACGGTGACGACGTGGTCGCCCACGACCTTGATCGGCTCGGCCAGGACGATCTTGCGCCGATCGACCTCGACGCCTTGCTCCGCGAGCAGGTCCGCGAGGTTCGATGCCGTGACCGAGCCGAAGAGGCGCCCCTCTTCGCCGACCTGCGCCGCGATCGCGAGGGCGAGCCCCTCGATGCGGAGCTTGATCGACTCGAGGTCCTTGAGCTCCTTCGCCCGCTTCTCGGCGATGATGCGCCGCTTGTGGTCGACCTCGTGAACCCGCGCGGCCGTCGCCAGCAGCGCCTTGCCCTGCGGAATGAGGAAGTTGCGCGCGTAGCCGGGCTTGACCTTCACCACTTCCCCGGCATCGCCGAGGTTGTGGACGTCTTCACTCAGGATCACTTGTACCAGACCCATGGAACTCTCCCCGATCCGCCGCCGCCGTGTGGTTCGCGCCGGATCCGACCGCCGGTCGGCCGGTGGTCGCCTCGAGCCGCTGGCCGCCAGGCCGACGACCGATCACCCTCAGGTCGTTGGCCCGATCGGGCCGACGACCGATCACCCTCAGGTCGTTGGCCCGATCGGGCCAACGACCGATCAAATGTGACTGGGCGCGTACGGCAGCATCGCGAGATGCCGCGCGCGCTTGATCGCGGTCGAGAGCGGCCGCTGATGCTTGGCGCAGGTTCCCGAGATCCGGCGCGGCGTCAGCTTGCCCGTCTCGGTGATGAAGAGCCGAAGCGTCTTCACGTCCTTGTACGAGATCGTGACGTTCTTGTCGGCGCAGAATCGGCACACCTTGCGCCGCTGGAACATGCCCTTGCGCTTGGCCTGCTTGCGAGCCTTCTTCCGCGCCGCAGCCCGAAGCTTGCCCTTGACGGTCAGCGGCGCGCGCGGCGCGCGATCGCCCCGATCGCCCCGGTCTCCGCGATCGCCCCGGTCCTCGCGCGGCGGGCGCGGGCCTCGGTCGAAGCCGCCCGGGCGGTCGCCCATCGGCGGGCGGTCCCGATCGGCCTTCGGGCCGAGCGGGGGTCGCGCACCGCCGCTCGGGCCGGCGGGCGCAGCGGGGCCGGCCGGTCCAGCGGGACCACCGGCGGGTCCGGCCGGCGGCGCGCGCCGGACGCCCGCACGCGGACCGGAGGGGGGCGTCAACGTCTCGGTCTTCTCTTCGCTCATCGCGCCTTACTCCTCGTCCTCGTCGTCGGACGGGCCGAAGCGGGACCGGTCTTCCCGCGAGCCGTAGTCCTCGCGGTCGTCCCGGTCGTCGCCGAATTCATCGTCGTCGCTGCTCGCGCCGCGGCCGGCCTCCTCCGCCTCGCGCCGCGCCTCGGCCTCCTCGGCCTCGCGTGCCGCACGCTCCGCCGCGCGCTTGGCCTGCTCGATCTCGGCCTGGGCCGCCGCCGCCTTGCGCTCCTCGACGTTCGTCACGTCGGTCTCGGTCTGCACCGTGAGGAAGCGCAGCACCGACTCGTCGAGTCGCAGCGAACGCTCGACCTCCGGCACGACCTTGCCGCCGTCGAGGTACATCAACGTGTAGTAGTGGCCCTTGTGGAACTTGCTGATCTCGTAGGCGAGCTTGCGCTTGCCGTGGTCCTCGCACATGAGGCGCGTGGCGCTGGCCGAGGCGAGGATGCCGTCGAGTCGGCCGAGGATCGCCTTCGTGCCCTCGTCGGAGATCTCCGGCTGGACGATGAACGTCGTTTCATATTCCCGAAGCAAGACATTCCTCCCGGTCGGAAGCCGATCCGCGCGATGCGCGGGATCCCTTCCGGGCGCCCTGCCTGCATCCGCTCGGCGGGTTTCCGAGCATGGATTCGAGGGCACCGAGGCTGGTGGTTGAAGGGCCGAGGCCCGTTTTCGAAGCGCCCATGGGTAACACAGGCGTGCGCGGGCGGGCAAGACCGGAGGACGGGGCCGGTGCCGTTCGCTGCGCGCGGGCCGAGCGTGCCTCAGTCCGCCGGCCCGCCCCCCGCGAGCGCGATCAGCGCCGCGTGGACACGCAGATCCTCCGTCAGCTCCGGATGAAAGGTGCAGGCGAGCCGCCGCCCCTGTCGGACCAGCACCGGCTCGCCGTCGACGCGCGCCCAGACCTCGACCCCCGGCCCCGGCTCCGCGAGCCGGGGGGCCCGGATGAACACGCAGGCGAGCCCCCGCAAGGCCGGGCGGGCGTCCGCGTCGACCGGCGCGACGAAGGAGTCGACCTGGGTCCCGTAGGCGTTGCGGATCGCCGCCACGTCGACGAGCCCCAGGGTCGGAACCGGATGATTGCGCGATTCTCGGGCGAGCAGGATCGCCCCGGCACACGTCCCGAGGACCGCCCCGCCGGCGGCCGCGAAGGCCCGAATGGGCTCGACCAGCCCGTGCCGGTCGAGCCCCTTCGCGATCGTCGTGCTCTCGCCGCCGGGCAGGATCAGCGCGTCGAGCCCCTCGAGGTCGGCCGGCAGGCGCACCCGCCGCCCCTCGGCCCCGAGCCGCTCGATCGCCGCGAGGTGCCTCTCGACGTCGCCCTGGATCGCGAGCACGCCGACCCGGCGCTTCCCGCCGGTCCCCGTCGCCCTGGCCTGCCGCCTTCGCGCCATCCGATCTCCGCCGGTCTACCAGCCGCGATGGGCGAGCTTCTCGCTCTCCGCGAGGGTGCTCATCTCGAGCCCCTCCATCGCCGAGCCGAGCCCACGGCAGGCGGCGAGCACCTCCTCCGGGTCGTCCCAGTGCGTGCAGGCATGCACGATCGCCCGCGCCCGCGCGGCCGGATCGGCGCTCTTGAAGATGCCGGAGCCGACGAAGACCGCCTCGGCCCCGAGCGCGCGACACAAGGCAGCGTCGGGCGGCGTCGCGACGCCGCCGGCCGCGAAGTTCGGAACCGGCAGCTTGCCGTGGGCGTGGACGGAGCGGACGAGGTCGTAGGGCGCACCCATGTCCCGCGCCGTCGACATCAGCTCCTCTTCCGGCAGCGCCTGGATGCTGCGGATCTCGCCCATCACCGTGCGTAGATGACGCACGGCCTCGACGATGTTGCCGCTGCCCGCCTCTCCCTTCGTGCGGATCATGGCCGCGCCCTCGCCGACGCGCCGCAGGGCCTCGCCGAGATTGCGCGCGCCGCAGACGAAGGGGACGCGGTAGTCGTGCTTCGCGATGTGGTGCTCGTCGTCGGCCGGCGTCAGGACCTCGCTCTCGTCGATGAAGTCGACACCGAGCGCCTCGAGCACGCGCGCCTCGAGGATGTGGCCGATCCGGACCTTCGCCATCACGGGGATCGAGACCGCGCGCTGGATGCGTTCGATCATGTCGACCGCGCTCATGCGCGCGACGCCGCCGTCACGGCGGATGTCCGCCGGCACCCGCTCGAGCGCCATCACCGCACACGCGCCCGCGTCCTCGGCGATCTTGGCCTGCTCGACGTCCGTCACGTCCATGATGACGCCGTTCTTCATCATCTCGGCGAGTCCGACCTTGAGCAGGAAGGCGTCTGCCCCGGCGCGGAGCCCGCCCTGTCCGTTCGTGCCGCCGCCGTTCGTCGCGGCCGCCTTCGCGCCGCCCTTCGCCGATCCGCCCCTGCCTGCCGTCGTCTTCGCCATGGTCCTTCTCCTCGTTCCTGCTGACGACCCCGTCGGGTCCGTGCGTCGCGCGCCGACCGGACGCCGGCCGGCGCCCGGATCGACGCGATCCGTGTTCAGAGATGCATGCCCGCCGCGCGGCCTTCCCCCGGCGCGCGGGCCGCCCGCTCGCGCACCACCCGCCCGAGCGCCGTGACTCCACGCCGGATCTCGTCCTCGTCGACCCCGGCGACCGCGAGCCGCATGCCGCGCGAAGGTCGTGCGTCAGGCAGGAAGAGCGTGCCCGGCGAGAACACGACCCCGGCGCGCGCCGCGTCCGCGAGCAGGTCCCGCGTATCGACCTCGAAGGGCAGCTCCAGCCAGCACTGATGCCCGCCTTCCGGCTCGGTCCAGGTCGTGCCCGGCGGCATCTCGGCCATGAGCGCCGCGGCGAGCGTCGCATGGCGCGCCGCGAGCACGCGGCGGATCCGGACGAGGTGGCGATCGAAGGCCCCCGACTCGACGAATCGCGCGAGCCCCGCCTGGAGCGTGAGCGCGTCGGAGAGGTCCGTCGCATGCTTCAGCGCGACGAGCCCCTCGAGCGCGCGCCCCCGCGCGGCGAGCGCGCCGACGCGGACCCCGGGAAAGAGGGACTTCGAGAAGGAGTAGAGATGAACGACGAGGCCGACCTCGTCGAGCGCGGCGAGCGGGGCCACGTCGCGACCGCGGAAGCGCAGGTCGAGCTCGAAGCCATCCTCGACGATGGGCACGCCATGCCGGCCCGCGATCTCGAGGATCTGCTGCCGCCGCGCGAGCCCGGTCGTCGTGCCGAGCGGGTTGTGGAAGGACGGAATCGTGTAGAAGAGCTTGACCTCGGGGCGGGCCAGCACCCGATCGAGGGCCTCGGGCTCCACGCCCTCGGCATCCATCGGGACCGGCGCCGGCTCGAGCCCATGGGCCGCGACGGCCGACAACACGTTCGCGTAGGTCGGCACCTCGACCGCGATCTGGTCGCCCGGCTGGGCAAAGAGCCGCAGCGCGAGCGAGATGCCCTGGCTCGCGCCATGACAGAGCACGAGCTCATCGGCCGCCAGCGTCATGCCATAGCGTCGGAACCGCTCCGCGATCGCGCGACGCAGGCGCGGATCGCCCTCGGGCGAGGCGTACGAGAAGAGCGCCGGCCCCTCCTCGCGCAGGGCCGCCTCGAAGCAGGCGGCGAAGTCCTCGATCGGGTAGAGGCGCGGATCGGGAATCAGCCGGTGGAGCGCGACGACGTCGTCGCCGCTCGCATAACGCGGGCGGGTATTCTCGAGCGCGATCAGCCGGTCGACGGAGGGGGCGAGACTCAAGGCGACCCCGGGTGCGCGCATCGGCGCCTCGACGCCCGCGCCGCTCGCCTCGGCTCCCGTGGCGGGCGCGAGGAGCGCGCGCACGAACGTCCCGGCGCCGACGCGCGCCTCGACGAGGCCCGCGCGACCGAGCTGTTCGTAGGCGAGCGCGACGGTATCCCGATGGAGCCCGAGCGCGGTCGCCAGCGCCCGGATCGCCGGGAGCCGCTCGCCGGGCACCCGCTCCCCGCGCTCGATCTCGGCCTGGAGCTGCGCGGCGATCTGCTGGTAGACCGGCTCGTCGGAGCGCTCGTCGACGCGAAGGCCGGATGTGAGCGGAGCGTGAGGCACGGCCGGACAATAACGGCCGGACAATGCGGTCTCAATGGCAGATTGTCAGGCTGTTGATGGCTCATCCAATACGGACAATTCAGGCGCTGCGTTGAACCGACCCATCGCCGGGACGAACCCGTCCCGCAGCACGGCCAGGACCGCATCGGCCGCGCGCTCGACCGACGCAGACAGCCAGCCCGCCTCGTCCTCGGGCGGGAACGGCTCGAGCACCCAGTCGACGACGCCATCGGCCCGGCCCGGATGACCGATGCCGAAGCGCAGGCGCGGGATCGACTCGGTGCCCAACACCCGGACGAGGTCGGCCATCCCGCGATGGCCCCCGGCCCGTCCGCCCGGTCGCAGGCGCAGTCGGCCCGGCGGCAGATCGAGGTCGTCGTAGACCACCAGCAGATCGCGCTCGGGCCGCAAGGCAGGCCAGCGCGCGAGCGCGGCGAGGACGGCGCGGCCCGAGCGGTTCATGAACGTCGTCGGCTCGAGCAGGATGCCGCTCCGGCCCCCGACGTCGAGGGTCGCCACGCGGGCCTCCAGCACGGCGTCCGCCTCGAGCACGCTGCCCGCCCGGGTGGCCAGCGCCTCGACCACGCGGAAGCCCACGTTGTGACGCGTCGTCGCGTACTCGGGCCCCGGATTGCCGAGGCCGATGACGAGCCATTGCGGTGCGCCGGGCGAAGCCTTCGCGATGACCGCGATGCTCAGCCCTCGGCCTTGGGTGCGCCGGCCGCCCCCTCCTGCGCCGCGGCCGCCTCGTCCCGCAGGCCGCGCGGGATCAGGACCGTCGCGACCGTCAGATCGCCGTCCGACGCGACCTCGACGCCGTCCGGCACCACGAGATCGCGCACGTGGAGGTTCGAGCCCAGGTCGAGCGCCGTGACGTCGACGACGATCTCGTCCGGGATCGCGTTGGGGAAGCAGAGCAGCTCGAGCTCGCGCAGCTGCTGATCGAGCACGCCGCCGTTGACGACGCCGACCGGCGTGCCGGTCAGATGGATCGGCACCTCGACGTCGATCTTCGTCGTCAGATCGACCTCGTAGAAGTCGACGTGGATGATCCCGCCGCGCACCGCCTCGCGCTGCAGCTCCTTCGCGATCACGGTCTTGCCCGAGACGCCCGGCCCGTCGAGGTCGATGATCGTGTTGACGCCACCGTGGCTCGTCGCGAGCAGACGCTCGAACTTCGCGACGTCGAAGGCGATCGTCACCGCCGGCTTGCCGCTGCCGTAGACGACACCCGGCGCGAATCCGCGCGCCCGCAGCCTCCGACTGGCCCCCTTGCCCGTGTCCCGCGCCTCGACTGCGAACTGAACGTCACCCATGTCTCTCTCCTGAACTCCCTGACGCGCCCTGCGCGGACGCTCGAATCGAGAATCGAACACCATCGGACCCGGGCCCATCGGGCCCAGCCCCATCGGACCTAGAAGAGCGAGCTCACGCTCTCCTCGTTGTTGATGCGTCGGATCGCCTCGCCGATCGGTGCGGCGACCGAAACGACCTGCAGCTTCCCCATCTCGACCGCGTCGGGACGGAGCGGGATCGTGTCCGTGACGAAGACCTGCTCGAGCGGCGACTCCGCGATCCGCTTCACGGCCGGCCCGGACAGGACCGGATGGGTGATCGCGGCATGGACCGACGTCGCGCCCGCCTCGAGCAGGCTGCGCGCCGCCTCGGTCAGCGTCCCGGCGGTATCGACCATGTCGTCGACGATGACGCAGCGCTGTCCCCGGACGTCGCCGATGATGTGCATGACCTCGGCGACGTTCGCCATCTCGCGCCGCTTGTCGATGATGGCGAGGCGCGCGGAGAGGCGCTTCGCGTAGGAGCGGGCGCGCTCGGTGCCGCCCGCGTCGGGCGAGATCACGGTCACGTCCGTCCCGATCCGCCGCTCGATCGTGTCGATCATCAGGCGGGTCGAGTAGAGGTTGTCGACCGGAATGTCGAAGAAGCCCTGGATCTGGCCCGAGTGGAGGTCCATGCAGAGGATGCGATGGGCGCCCGCCGTCTGGATCAGATCCGCGACGAGCTTCGCCGTGATCGGGACGCGGGGGCGAACCTTGCGGTCCTGCCGCGCATAGCCGTAGTAGGGAAGGACGGCGGTGATGCGCCGGGCCGACGCGCGCTTCAGCGCGTCGATCATGATCAGCAGCTCCATGAGGTGGCTGTTCTGCGGCGCGCAGGTCGATTGCAGCACGAAGCAATCGAGCCCCCGGACGTTCTCGCCGATGTCGACGGCACACTCCCCGTCGCTGAAGGCGCCCACCTCGGCGCGACCGAGCTCGACGTCGAGATAGCGCGCGACGGACCGCGCCAACGCGACGTTGGCGTTGCCGCTGAAGAGCTTCAGATCCTGCATCCCGACGCCTTTCCCGTGCTCGCTGCGGTGACCGAACCCGTCGCTCCGCGCTTCATCCCGATCCGATTGCGAGGCGGGATCACTCATCTCCACCCCCCGCGACGCATCGACGCTCGGCCCACCCTTCGACCGGTGCTCGTCCGGCGCCCGACCCGCTCAGCTGGTTGGGGCGGTAGGATTCGAACCTACAGATGGCGGCTCCAAAGGCCGCTGCCTTAACCGTTTGGCGACGCCCCAAGAAACTCTTCGCACGCCATCCCATGCGATCGCATGGGCCGACCGACCCGGCCTGGCCGGCAGCCCGCTCAGGACGCCAGCGTCCGGGTCGCCCGGACCCAGCAACGCTCCGGTCCGCCGCCCGCATCGTCGTCCGCGATCCGCGCGGCAGCCCGCTCGGCCTCCGACTGCGACGCGAACACGCCGAACACCGTCGCACCGCTGCCGGTCAGGCTGACCGCCACCGCGCCCGCACGATCGAGTCGGTCCGCGACCTGCGCCACGGCCGGACAGAGTCGGCGCGCAGCCGGTTCGAGATCGTTGATCAGGAGATCCCGGAGGGCGGGGACGACGTCTCGGACGTTCTGGGTCAGGCCTGAAAGCGCTCGCATCGTAGAGCCGGCCCTCTCCTTCGTCAACGCAGCCCCGAGCCGATCCGCCTCCCGATAGACGTCCGCCGTCGCAAGGGTTTTGCCCGGATTGACGAGCACGATCGGCAGGCTCGGCAGCCCCGGGAGCGGCGCGATCCGCTCCCCGATCCCGGCGACGAAGGCGGGCCCGCGCGCGAGGAAGAAGGGCACGTCGGCCCCGAGATCGAGGGCCCAGCGCGCGAGCTCGGCGTCGACCACGGAGGCCCCCGTCAGCCGCCGCATGCCCTCGAGCACGGCGGCCGCGTCGCTCGAGCCACCCCCGAGCCCGGCCCCGGCCGGAATCCCCTTCCGCAGCGCGATCCGGATCGGCGCGCGAATCCCGGCGCGATCCCGAAAGAGCCGCGCCGCGCGCCAGGCCAGATTGTCCGGCCCGTCGGGCACCTGCCCGACGGCCACCGGCAGCCCCGGGTCGAGGGGCGGACCACAGACGAGCACGATCTCGCCCTCGTCTCCGGCGGCCCCGCCGTGACCGGGCGGGGTCGCGGACCCGACCTCCAGCACGAGCTCGTCGTAGAGCGCGATGGGCGCGAAGACGCTCTCGAGCAGGTGGTATCCGTCGGCGCGCAGGCCGACCAGCGCCAGACCGAGATTGATCTTGGCCGGCGCCCGCAGCTCGACCCTCGTCCTCACCGCCCGAGCTCGACGAACCGCATGCGCAGATCGAAGAGCAGCGAATCGATCAGGCGCCGCTCCTCCTCGGTCAGATTGCCCTGCGTCTTTTCGCGGAGCATCTCGAGCGTCTCGATCGTCTCGCGCACGACGAGCGGATCGGCATCCTGCCGCGCCGTCTGCTCCGCCCCGGGAACGATCCCGAGCTGATGGAGCGCCGCGGCCGCGAGCGAGAGCACGAACGTCGAGAAGTCGACCACCGGAAGCCCACGCGGGGTGTCGGCCGCTTCCTTCCTGGCCATCCGTTCTCCTCCCAGTCCGGGTGCGTCCACGCGTCGCCCTCACGGGCGCCGACCGCCCTCGTCGAGACCGGCCATCGCTCGCCGAGCGTAGAGAAAGCGCTGGCCGACCGTCACCGTCGTCCCGACGGCCAGCGCCCAGAGCGCCGGCGTCATCCATCCGGACAGCGCGCCCAGCACGAGGAGCCCCACCCGCTCGCCGCGCTCGAGCAGACCGCCGGGCAGATGGTCGAGGACGAGCTCGGCGCGCGCCTTCGCATACGACGTCAGGACCGACCCGACCAGGATCACGGCGCAGAGCGCCGCGCCGATCCGATCGCCCCTCCCGATCGCGTCCGCGAAGAGGCCGAGCACGACCAGGATGTCGACCACGCGATCGAGGCAGGAGTCGAGAAAGCCGCCGAACGCGCTCGCCGTTCCGAAGTGGCGCGCGACGACACCGTCGACGAGGTCGAAGAAGCCGCCTGCGAGCAGGAGGATGCCTCCGAGGACCGGCCGGCCCACGGCGAAGGCCAGCCCCGCGGAGCCCGCCACGACGGTACCGACGACCGTCAGGGCGTCGGGCGGGATCGAGCGCCAGAAGAGGAACGGGAAGAGCGTCTGGATCCAGCCGTCGAGCCGGTGTCCGAGCTTCTCTTTGATCACGGCCCGACCCGCTGCCGCCCCGACATGGCGTGGGCGCGGACTAGCCCTGGCCCGTTGGCGCGCCCGAGCCCGACGGCTCGGCCGCGGTGGGGGCACCCGCCTCGGCGGCAGCCCCGTCTTCCTCCGTCAGCGTCGTCAGCTTCTCGGCGACGTCGGGCAGGCGCTCGAGGTAGCCCTCGAGCTCGCCAGGGGCGAGCCAGCCACGTCGGTTCTGCAGGCGGCGGTCGAAGCGCAGGCGGTCCAGGGATTCCCGGTCCATCGATCGAATCTCCTTCGAAGCGTTCTCGGACGACGCGGGTCGCGTCGCGTGTCCGTCTCGGACCGTGCGCCCTGCTGCATCGCCTCGAAACTGCGAAGACGCCGCAGTCGATGCGTTCGAGGACGAGACCCTCCGCGACGGTGGGCACGCCGGGGCGCCGGTCATTCGGGCGCCGCAGGCTAGCAACCTCCCCGGGAACCCGCCGCCCGCGCCGAGGCGCGAATTGATTGACTGGGCCAGGGGTGGCCGATAGCGTGGGCGCCCCGCCCGGGAGGCCGCCTTGAACCGAGCCCGACGTCGAACGCCCTTGCGACCGTCCGCGGGCGTACGCCCCGGCTCGATCCTCCTGCTGTGGCTGCTCGGTGCCGCGGCCGCGGTCGGGCCCGCCGGCTGCGCCAAGGACGCGCCTCGCTTCGAGGACGTGAAGCCGGCCGAGGAGCTCTACGCGGAGGGTCTCGATCGGCTCGCGGGGCGCAAGATCCTCGGTCTCTTCCGCTATGTCGACTACGACGCCGCGATCGAGCGCTTCCAGGCGATCATCGACAACTACCCCTTCAGCGAGTATGAGGAAAAGGCCCAGCTCAAGATCGCGGACGCCTATTTCGAGGACGAACGCTACGAGGAGGCGCTCGCCTACTACCAGGAGTTCGCCGATCAGCACTCGACGGATCCCCGGGCGCCGGGGGCGCTGCTTCGGGCGGCGCAGTGCCACTACGAGCAGATCGAGTCGATCGATCGCGACCAGGGCGCGGCCCGCAAGGCGACGGAGGCACTCGAGGTCCTGATCCGGACCCATCCCTATGCCGAGGAGACGCGCGAGGGCGAGCAGATGCTCGTCACGCTGCGTACCCGCCTCGCGCGCAACATGCTCCACATCGCCGACTTCTACCTCGAGCGGGGACACTGGCAGTCGGCCGCATCGCGCTATCGACGGGTGCTCGACGAGTTTCCCGGACTGGGACTCGACGCGCGCGCGCTCTATCGGCTCGGGCTCTGCCTCGAGAACATGAAGCGCGAGGACGAGGCGCTGCGCCTCTATCACGTCGTGGTGGAGAACTACGCGGAGAGCTCGTCCGCGCGCCGGGCCCGCGCCCGGATCGCGCGGGCCGAGTGAGGCGCGACGGCGCGACGGCCCGTCCCGCGCCCCGCGCCCCCGCTCCGCCGACCGACGGCGCGTGGCCACCGGGCCGCAGGCATCGGGACGCCGCTTCCGTGCGGCCCCAGCCTGCGCCCGCCCCCGAACCTCGACGCGTCGAGCCGTCGGTGCGATCCTGCGCGCCGGCGGCCGAGGACGCCGCGCCATTCGCGACGCTTCGGGGGGAGTTTCGAGATGGAGAGCCTGCGACCGTCCATGCCGGGACCGACGGATGCGTCCGCACGCTCCGGCGCGACCGACCTCGAACGCGGAGACCCGGCCCACGGGCGACGCCTCGCCGCGGCCAGGGGGCCTGCCGCGCTCTCGCCGAGCCCGACCGATCGCGCCTGCCTCGAGCAGGGGCGGCGCGCCTTCGCGTGCGGCGACGATGCGGCGGCGCGACGCCATCTCGCGCGCGTCCTCGATTCGGGCCTGCGCTTCGCCGACGTCCACTACATGCTCGGCCTGATCGAGGAGCGGGAGGGCGAGCTCGATCGCGCGACCGCGAGCCTGCGCGAGGCCATCCGGATCAATCCCACCTACGTCGAGGCGCTCCTCGCCCTGGCGAGCGTCTGCGAGCAGCGCGGGGACTTCGATCAGGCGGCCGGCCTCGCCGAGCGTGCCGACCAGCTTTCCCGATCGGGCGCCGCCGGGCTCGACCCGACGACCCGCGGCAAGCTCGCCAACCAGCAGGCCGCGCTCGCCGACGCGCTCGCCGGCGCCGGGCTGCGGCGCGACGCGATCGAGCAGTACCGCCAGGCGCTCGACCGCTGCCCGACCTATCACGACATTCGCCATCGCCTCGGCGTGACGCTGCGCGAGGCGGGGCTCCCCTATCAGGCCCTGCTCGAGTTCGAGCGGATCCTCGATGCGCGCCCCGAGCTGCTCGAGAGCCGCATCCAGCTCGGTCTCACCTGTTATGCGATGGGTCGCGCCGACGAGGCGATCCATGCCTGGCGCGAGGTCCTCGCGCTCGACCCGACGCGACGCGAGGCCGCGATGTACCTGCGCCTCGTCCGGGCTGCACCGTCGGGCGCCGCGGAGCCGGCGACGGAGACCGCGCCCGAGTCGGCGGCCACCGCGCCGGCAGCCCTGCCCGAGCCGCACGCCGCGACGCCCCCGTCGCCTGCGCCCGGCGCGGGCTGGTCGACCCGTCCGCTCGTCGCCGACCGAACGCTGGACGACGACTCCCCGCCCGAGCGGGAGCGCCCTTTCGCGGGCGCCGGCAGCGAGGGCGACGGAGAGGGCCGTGCGGACGGCGCCGACGCCGTGGCGGCTGCGGCGGTCGCCGCGAAGCGAGACGGGACGGCCGGGGGCGACACCGGCTCGAACCGGTCGGCCGAGCCGGACGAGGCCGCGTCGCGCGAAGCGGCCGACGAGCCCGCGGCTTCGCCGAAGAGCTGGATCGGAGCCCTTTTCGAATGAGCCTCTCGAAGCTGCCCCTGATCGACCTCGTCACCCTCGGCGTCGTCCTGCTCGCCCTGCTGCGCGGCGCCTGGATCGGACTCATCCGCGAGGGGCTCTCGCTCGCCACCGTCGCCGTCGCGACGATCGTGACGCGGCTCTATGCGAGCCCGGTCTCCCTCTGGATCACCGACCGGACCAGCGGCGAGCTGACAGGCCGGACGGCGCTCTGGATCGCGGGGGTCCTGCTCGTCGTCGGATCGATCGTCGTGCTCGCGCTCCTGGGGCGCGTGCTTCGGCGAGGCGCCGAGGCGGCCGGGCTCGGCTGGGCGGATCGGGTCGGAGGCAGCGCGCTGGGGGCGGCCGAGGGGGCGATCGTGGCCTCGATCCTCGTCGTGATCGCCCTCTGGCTCGTCGGCCCCGACCACGCCGCGACACGGAATGCTCGCAGCGTCGAGCTGGTCGAACGACTCCGAAGCTGGCGGGAGGCGGATCCGACGCCGAGCGTCGCGGCGCCGGGACGATGGCAGTAGGCGAGCTCGCCCCTCGACGCTAGGCGTCGACCCAGCGCCCGTTCTTGCGGATCAGCTCGACCAGTCGATCGGGCGCCTCGGCTTCGGGCACCGCGCGCTCGACGACCTCCTTGCCGACGTAGAGCGTGACCTGACCGACGCCCGACCCGACGTAGCCGAAATCCGCGTCGGCCATCTCGCCCGGTCCGTTCACGATGCAGCCCATCACCGCGATCTTCACGCCGGAGAGATGCGCCGTGCGCTGCTTGATGCGTGCGGTCGTCTCCTCGAGGTCGAAGAGGGTACGGCCGCACGACGGGCAGGAGATGTACTCCGTCCGGGTCGTGCGCAGACGCGCGCCCTGCAGGATGCGGTAGGCGAGATCGACCACCGCCGCGGCCGGCCCGTCGGAGCGGAGCGACAGGAGATCGCCGATTCCGTCGCAGAGCACCGACCCGAGGCGGACCGAGGCCTCGACGAGCCGCGCCTCCGACACGGCCGCCGGACCCGCCCCCGGCGTCTCGGCCGACGCCGCCGACCTCGCCGCGACCGGACTGCGCCCTGCGGCCCGGACTGGCTCGGCGATCGCCCCCTGCCCGCCCGGCGACACGTCCTGACGCAGGACGAGTGGCGATTGCCCGGCCCCGGCGTCCGCGAGGACCGAGACCAGCCTCCGAACCGAATGGGGTCGCGCCCCCGACGCCCGGCTGAAGAGCGCGTCCGGGGCGGCGGCCAGCGCATGCGCCACGTGCTCGGCGATCGATTCGTCCGTGCCCGCGATCTCCCACTCGATCGCAGTCGCGCCCCCGCGCGCGGCCGGGCCGCTCCGCGCGGCCTGCTCGCGCGCTGCCGGACGTTCGGTCTGCGCACCCTGCGCGACCCGTACGACCGAGGCGAGCAACCCCGGCGTCGTCGCCTCGACGATGCGGAAAACGACGCGCGCGAGCGGGAACGAAGCCGCCTGGGCGCTCCCCAGGCCGGCCTCGACGATCGACGCGGCCTCGGCGAACGCCGGCGGATCGACGCGGAGCGAGATGGGCAGGGCGAGGCCGAGCGACGCGAGCGCGTCGACGAGGGGCGCGATGCGCGCCGCCTCGTCCCGGGTCCGGGCCGTCACCAGCAGGGACTCACAGACGACGTCGCGCAGGGCCGCGAGCTCGACGGCGAGCTGCGCGGCGGTCTCCGCGGGCTGCTCGAGCGCCGACGGACGATCGAGCTCGACCCGGACCGGCTCGTCCCCGCCGAGCGGGAGCCCCGCGCCCGGACCGCGCAGCAGCCGGACCTCGGTCGCGCGCCGCGCGTGGGCGAAGGGATCGGCGAAGGGAGGCGTCCGCGGCGGAGCGCGTCGGGCGGCGACGGCGGAAGCCGGATCCGCTCCCTCGCGATCCGTCGTGTCGCGCGGCGTGCGCGCCGACTCGCCGGCGATGCGCGCGATCGTCCGGGCGACCGGGATCTCGCGCACCGGATCCTCCGTCAGGGAGACGCGAATCGTGTCCCCGATGCCGTCTTCGAGCAGCGCGCCGATCCCGATCGCGCTCTTGATCCGGCCGTCTTCGGCGTCGCCCGCCTCGGTGACGCCGACGTGGAAGGGATACGAGGGCGCACCGTCGGCCCGCTCGGCGAGGCGCGCGGCCAGCAGGCGATAGGCGGCGATCGCGACCTGGGTATTGGACGACTTCATCGAGAAGACGACGTCGAAGTACCGCTCGGACTCGCAGACGTCGAGGAACTCGAGCGCGCTCTCGACCATGCCCTCTGGCGTGTCGCCGAAGCGGTTCATGATCCGATCGGAGAGGGAGCCGTGATTGGTGCCGATCCGCATCGCGACGCCGTTCTGCCGGCAGCGCAGGACCAGCGGCCGGAAACGCTCCGCGACCCGCTCGAGCTCCGCGGCGTAGGACGCATCGTCGTATTCTCGCACCTCGAAGCGCTTCTTGTCGGCGTAGTTGCCCGGATTGATGCGGACCTTCTCGACGATCTCGGCCGCGATCATCGCGGCATTCGGCGTGAAGTGGATGTCGGCCACGAGGGGAACGAAGACGCGTCGATCGCGCAGCGCCTGCTTGATCGCGCGCAGGTTCTCCGCATCGCGGATCGAGGGCGCCGTGATCCGGACGATCTCGCAGCCGACCTCCGCGAGCCGCGTCGCCTGCTCGACCGTCGCCCGCGTATCGAGCGTGTTGGTGTTGGTCATGGACTGGACGCGGATCGGCTCCCCGCCGCCGATCCCGACGTCCCCGACCCGGACGACGCGCGTCGGGCGTCGCGTCGGCCGGAACGGATCGAACGGGGCCGACATCAGCTCCCCACGAGCGCGTCGAAGCGCGCCAGCGCCTCGTCGATGCGGCTCGCGTCCTTGCCGCCGGCCTGGGCGAAATCGGGCTTGCCCCCGCCACTGCCCCCGACCACCCCCGCGACCTCCCGGATCAGCGCGCCGGCCTGGAGCCGGTCGGTCAGGTCCTTCGTCACGCCGATCGCCAGCAGGACCTTGTCGTCGGCCGCCGACGCGAGGCAGACGACGCCCGTGCCGAGGCGGTTGCGCAGATCGTCGATCATCATGCGCATGGCCTTCGCGTCGACGTCCTCGACGCGTCCCGAGATGGCGCGGGCGCCGGATACCGCCGCGAGCGGGCGCGCCGACGCGAAGAGATCCTTGCCGCCTCCGGCCTGCTTCTTGAGCCGCAGCTCCTCGATCTGCTTCTGCGCCTCCTTGCGCTCCTCGAGCAGCTTCCCGACGCGGGTCGGCAGCTCGGCGAGCGGGACCTTCAGGCGCTCCGCGGCCTCGTGGGCGAGGCGCTCCTGGCTCCGGATCCAGTGCAGGGCGCCGAGGCCGGTCAGGGCCTCGATGCGGCGGATGCCGGCCGCGATGCCCGACTCCGAGACGATCTTGAGCAGCCCGATGTCGCCGGTCGCGCGCGCGTGGGTCCCGCCGCAGAGCTCGGTGCTGCAGTCGCCGAAGGAGACGACGCGGACGTCGTCGCCGTACTTCTCGTCGAAGATGGCGATCGCGCCGCTCGCGATGGCCGACGGGTAGTCCATCTCGCGGGTCTGGCCGGCCTGGTTCGCCTCGATCCAGGCGTTGACCCGGTCCTCGATGGCGTCGAGCTCGTCCTGGGAGAGGGGCGCGTCGTGGGTGAAGTCGAAGCGCAGGCGATCCGGGCCGACGAGCGATCCCTTCTGCATCGCCTGCGAGCCCAACACCTCGCGCAGCGCCGAATGCAGCAGATGCGTCCCCGAGTGGTTCCGCACCGTCGCCTGCCGAAGCGCGCGATCGACCTCGAGCCGCGCGTCCTGATCGATCTCGATGCGCCCCTCGCGCACGATGCCATGATGCACGAAGAGGCCGGCCACCGGCTTCTGGACGTCGACGATCTCGACCGCGCCCGTCGCCGTCGTGACGCGACCGCGATCGCCGAGCTGCCCGCCGCTCTCGCCGTAGAAGGGCGTCTCCTCGAAGACGATCTCGACCGTGTCGCCCTCGCCTGCCTCGCCGACGAGCTCGCCGCCGCGCAGCAGGCTCGCGATCTTCGCCTCGAGCGTGAGCGCCTCGTAGCCACGGAAGGTCGTCTGGACGTCGGAGGCGATGCGGCCGTAGATCTCCTGGATCGCGGTGTCGCCGCTGCCCTTCCAGGACGCGCGCGCGCGGGTCTTCTGCGCGTTCATCTCGACGTCGAAGCCCGCCTGATCGAGGGTCATCGACTGGCCGGCGAGGATGTCGGCGGTCAGGTCGACCGGAAAGCCGAAGGTGTCGTAGAGCTTGAAGACGGTCTCGCCCGGAAGCTCCGTCCTGCCCTGAGCACGCAGCTCGCCGAGCTCGCTCTCGAGCAGCTGCAGCCCCTTCGAGAGGGTCTCGAGGAAGCGCTCCTCCTCGCGCCGGATGCGATCGGTGATGTAGGCGCGGCGCTCGGAGAGCTCGGGATAGGCCGGGCTCATCTGATCGATCACGCGGTCGGCGACCGAATGGATGAAGGGCGTGTCCCGACCGAGCAGCTTGCCGTGGCGGGACGCGCGGCGCAGGATGCGGCGCAGGACATAGCCGCGGCCCGCGTTCGACGGCAGGACGCCGTCGCCGATCAGGAACGCGAGCGCCCGCGCATGGTCGGCCACGACGCGCAGCGAGACGTCCGCCTCGGCGTGGACGCCCGGCACGACGTTCGCGAGCTCCGCGGCCCGCGCGATGATCGGCGTGAAGCAGTCCGACTCCCAGCTCGACCGCACGCCCTGGAGGACCGCCGCCCAGCGCTCGAGCCCCCCGCCCGTGTCGATCGAGGGGCGCGGCAGCGGCGTCATCGTCCCCGACGCGTCTCGATTGAACTGCATGAAGACGAGGTTCCAGATCTCCATGAAACGCCCCGACTCGCTCGAGGGGTCGTCCTGGGACCATCCGGCGACCGGTCCCCAGTCGAAGTGGATCTCGGAGCAGGGACCGCAGGGGCCCGTGTCGCCCATCGCCCAGAAGTTCTCCTTCTCGTCGAGGCGGAAGATCTTCTCCTCGGGGATGCCGATCCGATCGCGCCAGATCGCGAAGGCCTCGTCGTCGTCGCGAAAGACCGAGACCACGAGATCCTTCGGCTGGAAGCCGACCTTCTCCGTCAGGAGCTCCCAGGCGTACTCGATCGCGGCCTCCTTGAAGTAGTCGCCGAAGGAGAAGTTGCCGAGCATCTCGAAGAAGGTGTGGTGCCGCGGTGTGCGACCGACGTTCTCGAGGTCGTTGTGCTTGCCCGAGACCCGCATGCACTTCTGCGAGCTGGTCGCCCGCGTGTAGTCGCGCGTCTCCTCCCCGAGAAAGAGGCGCTTGAAGGGCACCATGCCCGCATTGACGAACATCAACGTCGGATCGGAATCAGGGACGAGCGATGCGCTCGGGACGCGGCGGTGGCCACGCTCCTCGAAGAAGCGGAGAAACGTCTCGCGAATCTCCCGGGAAGGGAGCGACATGGGGCACCTCACGGTCGATGGGCGGCGCAGACTATAGCGGCATGCCGTGTCCGCCCCGGCGGGACCGGGATTCCGCGGCCCGCCCGTGGCAGTCGATGCTCGCCGGGCCTTCGGACCCTCGCCCCCGCCCGCGCCCTCCTCGGCCGGACCGGCGATGCCCGCGTCCCCCCCACCGCGAGCGATCCTCCATCGCCCGCACCGGCGGGCAACCGGTCGACCGCTGACGTCGAGGCCGGACGCCGGAGCGGCGGGGCCGTGACTGCGATTCGAGACGGGCGTACGGGGCGACCGGTCGGGCCGTGGGCGATGGCACGGAGGCGCCGCTCGGCCGCGGTGCAGCGGAGCCGGGGGGCCCGCACGACGAGCACCGCGCGCTCGATCGGCCGACGCGCACGACGGCCGCGACGCGCACGACGCGCGATGGCCCTGCCGCGACGGTCGGAATCAGAAGCGGTCGATGTTGAAGTCGTCGCCTTCGAGCATGCCGTCGAAGTCGTCCGGATCGGGCTTTTCGGCGGGCGCGCTCGCACCATCTCCGGCGAACTCGCTCCATTCGGAATCGGAGGTCGAGGCGATGCCCCGGAACCGGAGGGCGAAGTCGTCGGGATTCGAGACGTGCTTGAGCGCTTCCTCGTAGGTCACGAGACCGGCCTTCACATGACTCATGAGCGATTGATCGAAAGTCTGCATGCCGTAGGTCGTGAAGCCCTTGGCGATCACGTCGGGCAGCTCCTTCGTCCGATCCTTGTCCGCGATGAGCTCGCGGGTCAGAGCGGTCGAGATCAGCACCTCGAGCGCGGGAACCCGGCCCTTGCCGTCGGCGCGAGGGACCAGACGCTGGCTGATGACGGCCTTGAGGATCGTCGAGAGCTGGAGCCGCACCTGCTTCTGCTGGTAGGGCGGAAAGACCGAGATGATGCGATTGATCGTCTCGGTCGCGTCGAGCGTGTGGAGCGTGCTCATCACGAGGTGGCCGGTCTCGGCCGCCGTCAGAGCCGTCTCGATCGTCTCGAAGTCGCGCATCTCGCCCACGAGGATCACGTCGGGATCCTGGCGCAGGGCCGCTCGCAGGGCGTTCGAGAAGGTGTGCGTATCGACGCCGATCTCGCGCTGGTTCACGATCGAGCGGCGGTCACGGATCAGGAACTCGATCGGGTCCTCGATCGTCATGATGTGACACGTCCGTTCGGTGTTGATGTGCTCGATCATCGCGGCGAGCGTGGTCGACTTGCCCGAGCCGGTCGTACCGGTGACCAGGATCAGCCCGCGGTGCTCCTGGGAGATCTTCTCGATGACCTTCGGGAGATGAAGCTGCTCGATCGTCTTGACGCCGAAGGGGATCACGCGGAAGACGATGCCGACCGTTCCCCGCTGCTGGAACACGTTGACGCGGAAGCGACCGAGACCGGGCAGGCCATAGGCGAGGTCGCACTCGCGCTTCTCGTCGAAGCGAGCCTTCTGGATGGGATTCATGATCGAGAAGGCGATCTTCTGGAGCTCGTCGGGCAGGATCCGCTCGCCGTTCTTGAGTGGGACGAGCGCGCCATCGACCCGAAACATCGGCGGCAGCCCCGACTTCAGGTGGATGTCGGATGCCCCGCCCTTGATGGCGACCTTGAGGATCTCGTTCAGTTCCATTCCGCGCCTCGAAACTCCCCGACAATGAAGGGGAATCCAGATCCGACCCGCGACCTTTGACGAATCCTCCTTTCGTCCGGGGGGAAGCCTCGCTTGAGGTGGTGGCGACGCGTCCGAGCGTGTGCCACACGAGACCCGTCCCGCACCACGGCACGCAGGTCTCGGGCACAGACGCCCGTCCATGCGGATGAAAAGCGGGCCCGAAGGCCCGCTCTGCCCGATCGCCCGCCCTGTCCGCTCCGATAGAATCCCGTCGCGCGCGCCGACGGAACCGTCGCGCAGCGCCCCCTTTTTCCGTTACTCGGCCCCGAGCCCGCCGACCTCGTCGGACTCGCCCAGGCCATCCCCAATCGAGGCGTCCCCGCGCGTCCCCGCGGCTCCACGCGCGATCGCGCCCGCCGGCGCAGGCAGCTTGAGCCCCTTGGCGAGGAACACCTCTTCGGCGAGCCGCAAGGTGATGTCGGGATTCTCCTTCAGGAATGCGCGGGCCTTCTCGCGCCCCTGACCGATTCGCTCGCCCCCGTACGAGAACCACGACCCGCTCTTCTCCACGACCCCGGCATCGACACCGAGGTCGATCAGATCCCCCTCACGGGAGATGCCTTCGTTGTAGATGATGTCGAACTCGGCCTGTCGGAACGGCGGCGCCACCTTGTTCTTGACGATCTTGACCCGCGTCCTGTTGCCCGTGACCTCGTCGCCCTCCTTGATGGCGGCGATCCGGCGGACGTCGATCCGAACCGACGAGTAGAACTTGAGCGCGTTGCCCCCCGTCGTGGTCTCGGGGCTCCCGAACATGACGCCGATCTTCATGCGGATCTGGTTGATGAAGATGACCGTCGCGCCGGACTTCGCGACGGTTCCCGTCAGCTTGCGCAGCGCCTGACTCATGAGCCGCGCCTGAAGACCGACATGGGAGTCGCCCATCTCGCCTTCGATCTCGGCCCGCGGCACGAGCGCTGCGACCGAGTCGATCACGACGAGATCGATCGCGCCGGAGCGAAGCAGGACGTCCGCGATCTCGAGCGCCTCCTCGCCCGTATCCGGTTGGGAGACCAGCAGCTCATCGATGTTGACGCCGAGGCGCCGGGCGTAGTTGACGTCGAGCGCGTGCTCGGCGTCGATGAAGGCAGCGACCCCACCGACCTTCTGGACCTCGGCGATCGCATGCAGCGTCAAGGTCGTCTTGCCCGAGGACTCGGGACCGAAGATCTCGACCACACGCCCCCGCGGATATCCGCCGATCCCGAGCGCGATGTCGAGACTCGGCGCACCACTCGAGAAGCAGGCGATCTCATGATCCGCCGCATCCTCCGTCATGCGCGTGATCGCGCCCTTGCCGAACTGCTTTTCGATGCTCGAAACCGCCAGCTCGATCGCTTTCGCCTTCGCCTCGGTCGCCACGCCGCCCCGCTCCACCTTCGCCTTCGCCTCGCCGTCCCTGCCACGCGCCATCGTGCTTGCCTCCCCCTTCGAGATTGAAATGGCTCTACACCGAACACCGACCTTCGGATCCGTCCGACGTACGCCGTCCTTCGAATCCGTCTCCGCGTCCCCTCACGTCCGATCACGTCCGATCACATCACGTCCGCCCCGAGCGCCCTCGCCTTCGCGCAGGGTCGGCGAAAGGCCGACGCATTCATCTATCCCGCACCCGTCCCACCTGGCACCGAGGTTCCGCCCGCCCGGCGCATCAGGCTCGGTCCGACGAGCGGCGCCCCGATCAGGCGACGTCGCACCCAATCGAGCGCCACCTGCGATGTCAGGCCTCGATGACGCGTCCGGTCGACCGCGAACACGAACGAATCCGCATGCGTTCCCGCGCCCTCCGCCATCGCGATCCAGACCAGGCCGACGGGCTTCGAGGGCGTGCCCCCATCGGGGCCCGAAATCCCACTCGTCGCCAGCGCGAAGTCGCTCCCGAAGCGGGCTCGCGCGCCCTCGGCCATCGCCCGCACCACCGACTCGGAAACGGCACCCTCCCGATCGATCAGCTCGCCCGGAACCCCCAGCAGCGCACGTTTCGCCTCGTTCGAATACGAGACCACACCCCCGACGAAATAACGCGACGAGCCGGGCACATCGGTCAGCCGCTCGGCGATCAAGCCGCCCGTACACGACTCGGCCGTCGCGATCGTCCGCCCCGCCTCCACGAGCAGACGCCCCACGACGGCCTCCATCGAGTCGTCGCCTTCCGCGAAGACGATCGGCCCCAGCTTCTCGCGAATCGCGCGCACGGTCTGCGCGATCCGGCGATCGGCCTCGGCGACCGACGTCGCGCGGGCGACGGGACGCAGGAAGTTGTCGGGGAACGCCGTCCGAAAGCCGAGCTCGACCTCGCCCCCGCGCGCGAGATCCCGCAGCTCCGCCTCGAGCGTCGACTCACCCATTCCGAAGGTCCGCAGGAGCGCCGCCCGCACGATTCGACGCTCCCCGCCCGACGTCGCGTCGCGCGCGTCGAGCAGCCGCTCGAGACGCGGCATCACCTGCTCGTCCATCATCTTCTCGAGCTCCCGGGGTACGCCCGGAAGGACGAAGAAGAAGACCTCCCGCATCGCCGCATCGCCCATCATCGGACGCTCGACGCGCAGCGCGAATCCAGGCGCCGTTCCGATCGGATTCGCGAGTACGTCCGCACCGCTCGGGAAATAGGCCTGCTTGCGATTCACTTCGGCCATCTCGCGCCCGACCCGCGCGAAGAACGCCTCGATGGCCGCCAGGGAGCTCGGCTCGAGCTCGAGCTTGCGTCCGAACGTCTCCGCGAGCACCTCCGTCGTGAGATCGTCACGCGTCGGCCCGAGCCCACCCGACACCAGCACGATGTCGCTTCGCGCGGCCGCGTTCAGGAACGCGTCGCGCATGTCGGCCCGGTCGTCGAGGACGGAGACCTGATGCCGACAATCGAGGTCGAGCAGCAGCAACCGCTGAGCGAGCCTCGCCTTGTTGGAGTCGATGATCTCGCCCCGCAGCAGCTCGTCGCCGATCGTGAGGATCTCTGCGTTCAAGCCCGTACTCCGCCTCGCCCTCTGTGTCCGGCCCTCGGCATCGGGCACCGATCGAACCATGCAGCTGAGACTGATCCGGTCACGACCCCGTGCACCCCGGGACCGATGTCCATCGAGGTCGCACCGGACCCCATCCGGAGCAGATCGAAGGGAAAAGGCATCAACCTGGGGCACCAGCCATCGACCACCACGGGATCCAGGGCGGTCGCCTCGTCGCGGGGGGGCGTCGAGCGCCCGCGAACGTAGCCCCGCTCCGAAAAGACCGTCAATCAAAAAGGCGAAAATTCGACGAAATTCGGAGCTTCTCGTGTCCAGCGTGCACGCTTCAGGCCGAACCCGGAGAAGCCGAAACGCTGCGGCATCCCATGGGCAACCCCGAAATCGACGCCGCCGGCCCCGTTCGCCCGTTCTCCGCACGCCGGGGCGCCCCCTGGCCCGCGCGATCCGTCGCAGACGTCGTGAGCGTGCTGCTCGAGCTCGCCCGGGCCCTGCGCGGATTCGCCACCTGCGAAGGCGCTCTGACACGACGACGGGCGCTGTCCGAACGCGCCTTCCAGGCGGTCTCGACCGAGGTCCTCCGTTCGGGGCCGCTCGATCTCACGCTGCGCCATCGGGCCTTCATGCTGCCCGACCTGCCCGAAAGGATCGAAGCGCGCGGCGGGCTCGCGATCCTGCACGAGCTGCTCTCCCGCCACGCCATCGAGCGACTGCGGATCGATGCGCGGCTCTCGATCGATGCGCTCCACGGGCTCCTCGAGCTCGTCGTGCGTCCCCCCGTGCCGGGCGAGGATGTCCGCAGCCTGCTCGACACGCTCGAGGCGCGCGACGCCCGCGGCCTCCTTCTCAACGACCTCGACCAGCCGCTCACGAGGCCTCCGCGCGCCCTCGGCTCGACCCCGCCCCATCCCTCGGTGAGCGTCACCACCGTCCGCGTCGAGACCGTATCCACCCCGCCGCCCGACCCCTCGAATCCATCCCCGAAGCCGACGGTCGCGCCGTGCGTGGCGCGTCCGGACCGGGCCGACGCGCGCCCGGAATCGGCGCCGCGGACGCCCCTGCCCTTGCCCAGCCTCGGCGAACGGCTCCACGCGCGCCTCGTCGAGCTCGAACACACCACCGACGACGAAGCCTACGCACGCCTCGCCGGCGAGATCGTCTCCTGGGCGTCCCAGCTCGGACGCGAGGGTCTGTCCGAGGACTGCTACCGGGCGATGCGCGTGCTCGCCGACCACGCGGTCGGAGGCGGTGGGCGCGCCGAGCTGCAGGCACGGACCGCGGCGCGCCGATTCGCGGAGCTGGCTTCCGACGAGCGACTCGAAGACCTGATCGATCGCGCCCTGGTCAGCGACGAGTCCGGCGTGCAGGCTGCCCAGCTCTTGTTGCAGCGACGCGATGCCGCGGTCCCGGCGATCTTCGAGCGTCTTCACGCCCTGCCGGACCCCCTCGCGCCGGGCCCGCTCCACGCACTCATCATCACCAGCGGCGAGGCGGCGGTTCCCGCCCTGCTTCGCGGCATCCAGAGCCGAGACGAGACGCGCAGCCGGCTCGCCCTCCGCCTCGCCGGCGAGCTGCAGAATCCCGCTCTCCTGCCGGCGCTCGCGCAGACCGCCCGCCATGCCCCGCTCGCATGCCAGATCGAAGCGATCCGGGCGCTCTGCCTGATCCCCGGCGAGGCGTCGCGCCAGGCCCTGTCGGATGCGCTGTCGAGCCAGCTCGACCAGATCGCGATCGCCGCGACCCAGGCGATCGCCGCGAAGACCGGCATCGACGCCGTCCCTGCGCTGCTCGACGTCCTCGAGGCCCACGTCCGCAGTACGCGGACCCAGCTCTGTCGCGCCGTGATCGACGTGCTCGGCCGCCTCGGCGACGAGCGAGCGGTGCCCCGGCTGGCCGCGATCCTCGAACGCCGGCCCGTGCTGCGACGCGCCCATTGGCACGCCATCCAGCTGGCGGCCGTCGACGCGCTCGCGGTCCTTCCTACACGGGAGGCGCGACGCGCCGTGGAGCGGGCGGCCAGTCATGCGGCGGGACCGGTCCGCGATCGCGCCCGCCAGCGCCTCTCCCTCCGAGCCGACGCCGACGGCGCCCCCTGAGCTCGGCCGAAGGCCCCTTCACTCAACGACCGCCGCTCGCACGCAGGTCGCGAACCACGTCGGCCCAGTGCTCGGGATCCGGACTGCGGTTGTGGGTCAGGCTGACGCCGTCTGCGATGCCGTCGAGTCGCGCCCGCAAGCGGCCGGCGATCTCGTTGCGGGGTCCGACCACGGCGATCGCCTCGAGGACGTCGTCGCTGATCAGATCCGTCATGTCGTCCCATCGGTTCTGCTTCGAGAGCCGGTTGAGCTCGAGATGCAGATCGCCCCAGCCGTGACAGTCGAGCGTGCTGCGATAGGCGGGCGTCGAGCCGTAGAAGGCGAGCTGCTTGCGGGCCGCGAGTTTCGCGCGCTCGAAATCCTCTTCGCGGTCCGCCGTCACGGTCAACGTCGCACAGATGACGTCGAACTCCTCTCGCCGGCGTCCCGATCGCGCGAGCCCCTCCGCGATGCCCGGCATCACGACCGCGAGCAACGACTCGCGCGAATTGAACGGATGGGCGATCAGGCCGTCGGCGACCTCGCCGGCGACGCTCGTCATGCGGGGACCGAATCCGCCGAGATGGATCGGCGGCGGGCCGAAGGGATTGGGGCCGGGGTCGAAGGCCGGAATCATGAGCGTGTGGCGATAGAACTCGCCCTCGAACGCCAGCGGCGCCTGCCCCTCCCAGCGCGCGAAGATGGCCTTGATCGCGAGGATGATCTCGCGCATCCGCTTGGCGGGCGACGACCACGGCATGCTGAATCGATTGCGGATGTGCGGCGCGACCTGCGATCCGAGACCGAGCAGGAATCGCCCCCCGGAGATCAGCTGGAGGCCGTAGGCGAGGTTCGCCAGATTCATCGGATTGCGCGCGAAGGCGATCGCGACGGCGGTACCGAGGGTCAGGCGCTCGGTATGCTCCGCCGCGAGGACGAGCGGAAGGAAGGGATCGTGCTTCGCCTCGAAACTGAAGGCTCCGTCGTAGCCGATCTCCTCGAGCTGACCAAAGACGTGCTTCGCTTCGCGGGGGTCTTCGAGCGGTGCGGTGGTGTAGATCTTCATCGGGCGCGAGCATAGTCTGATCCGGAGGAACGCTACACTGCCCGCGTGCGGGTTCTCGGCATCGATCTCGGCAGCAAGCGCATCGGTCTCGCCATCTCGGATCAGGATGGGGTGGTCGCTTTTCCGGCGGGCGTGATCGAGAGCCGCGGACGGAAGCGCGATCTCGCGGCGCTCCGTTCGCTCGTTCGCGAGCGAGCGATCGCTCGCGCGGTGGTCGGTGTTCCGCTCCACATGAGTGGTCGGCGCGGGCCCGAAGCCGAGGCCGCAATCGCCTTCGCCTCCGATCTCGCCCGCGCGGCCGGCATTCCCGTCGATACGCTCGATGAGCGCTGGACCTCGGTGGAGGCCGAACGGATGCTCCGCTCCACCGAACGAGGGCGGCGCGCAGTCAAGGCTCGCAGCGGCGCCGTCGATGAGAGTGCGGCCGCCATCCTCCTGCGGACGTACCTCGACCTGCGTTCGGCTGGATCCGGGCAACCCTCGGGCGCGCCTCCGGAGGGGCGTCCCATCGACGACGAGGATCGTGAAGATCGCGATGTCCGGTGAACGAAAGGGACGCGTCCTGCTGCATCTCGCCGGCTTGCTGCTGGCGGTCGGTCTCGCGACCGCCATCGCCCTCGGCGGTTGGCTGCACTGGACGCTGGCCCCCATCCACACCGCGGGGCCACCCTCTCCCGTCGGCTTCGACGTGGAGCCCGGGACGAGTCTCTCGGCCGTCGCTCGACGGCTCGAGGCGCAGGGACTGATCCGCAGTGCCCTCGCGATGCGCGGCTGGGCGAGGCTCCGGGCGGGACGGGCGAAAATGAAGACCGGCGAGTACGAGCTCTCGCCGACGCTCTCGACGCCCGAGATCCTCGAGATCCTGGCGTCCGGTCGCGTGCGAACGCATCCCGTCGTGATTCCGGAAGGCGTTCGCGCCGTCGACATCGCAGACCGACTCGCCGCCGCGGGGCTCGCGGATCGCGAGCGATTCCTCGCGCTGGTCCTCGACCCCGATTCGCCCGCGCGTTTCGAGGTCGATGGACCGACGCTCGAGGGCTACCTCTATCCCGACACCTATCGCTTCGCACGCGGGCTCCCCGTCGAAGCCATCGCCCGCACCATGGTCGACCGGTTCCGCACCGTCTATCACGAGCTCCGGAATCGTGTGCCGACGACGCTCTCGATGCGGGAGCTCGTGACGCTCGCATCCATCGTCGAGAAGGAAACGGGCGTTCCGGAGGAGCGACCGCTGATCGCCGCCGTCTTCCTGAATCGGATGCGGCTCGGCATGCGACTCGAGACCGATCCGACCGTGATCTACGGCGTCGAGGACTTCGACGGCAATCTGCGCCGACGCCACCTCGAGGATGACTCGAACCCCTACAACACCTATCGAATCCCCGGCCTTCCCCCCGGCCCGATCGCGAGCCCGGGCCAGGAAGCCATTCGAGCCGTCCTGGAGCCCGCCGACACGAACTACCTCTATTTCGTCTCGCGCAACGACGGGACTCACGTCTTCTCGACCAGCTACCGCGACCATTCCCGCGCGGTCGCCCGGTTCCAGAAGCAGCGACGCCGGCGCTAGGCCGGCATCGCGATTCCATTCGATGCGTGGGATCGAACCCCACCGTGGGCGCGCGAATCCCCGAGCGACGCGCGCTCAGGTCATGGCCACCTCGCGCAGGAGGCCGATGTTCTCGAGCGCCTTGCCGGCGCCGTGGACGACGGCCGTGTAGGGATCCTCGGAGCGGAGGATCGGGAGCCGCGTCTCCTGGCGCAGCAGATGGTCGAGATCGGTGAGGAGCGAGCCGCCGCCGACCAACATGATGCCGCGATCGACGATGTCCGCTGCGAGCTCCGGCGGCGTCTTCTCGAGCGTGAGATGGACCGTCTCGACGATCGCGTGGATCGGCTCGAGCAGGGCTTCGCGCATCTCGTCGCTCGACGTGACGACGAGCTTCGGAATACCCGCGACGAGATCGCGTCCTTTGATCTCCATCTCCTTGCGCGGTGTCTCGGTCGAGGCCGTACCGATCGTCATCTTGACCTGCTCGGCGGTGCGCTCTCCGATCAACATGTTGTACTTGCGCTTGACGTAGTTGATGATCGCCTCGTCCATCTTGTCTCCGCCGATCCGGATCGAGCGCGAGGTCACGATGCCCGACAGCGAGATCACGGCGACGTCCGTCGTTCCGCCCCCGATGTCGACCACCATGTTGCCCGTCGGCGCGGTGACGTCGAGCCCCGCGCCGATCGCGGCCGCCATCGGCTCCTCGATCAGGAAGACCTCGCGCGCGCCCGCCGACAAGGCCGATTCGCGGACGGCACGCTTCTCGACGCTGGTGATGCAGGGCGGGACGCAGATGACGATGCGCGGGCGGGCGAGCGTGCGACGGTTGTGTGCACGCTGGATGAAGTAGCGGAGCATCGCCTCGGTGATCTCGAAGTCGGCGATCACGCCGTCCTTGATGGGCCGCACCGCCTCGATCGAGCCCGGCGTCCGACCGAGCATCTCCTTCGCCGCATGCCCCACCGCCCGAACGCGCTGTCCGCGCGTCCCGTCCGTGGTCACTGCGACGACCGACGGCTCCGAACAGACGATCCCGCGCCCCTTGCTGTATACGAGGGTGTTCGCCGTACCGAGATCGATCGCGAGATCATGGGAGAACATTCCGAACAGCGCGTCGAAGATCATCCGAATCTCCAGGAGGGCGGCATGCGCGGGGGGGCAGCGCGACGCCCGTGCAGCTCATCGGCACGAATGCGCAAGGGTTGAGTCCAAAGGACGTACGGCGCGAGGGAATCCGGGATGCTGCCGGTGAATGCGCTCACGCATGCGGCGGTGGACTCGTCCCTCGCCGATCGGCGGCCTGGGTCGGATCGGCCCGGCTCGGGAGCGGCGCTCGGGAGCGGGCGCGATCAGGGCGTCGAGGGGGTGTCCGGGGCAACCTCGGATGGCTGCGCCGGGGCCACCGCCGGGTCCCGATCGATCAGGACCTGCAGCGCCTCGAGCCGGCCTGAGAGGTCATGGATTCCGCTTCGGATCTCGAGCAGATGGGTGCGATGGGACTCGAGACGGCCCTCCGCATCGGCGAGCGACGCCTCGAGCCGCGCGACCTGCTCCGCGAGCTCGCTCGCGTGGTACGACTGGTAGCCATACACGAAGAGGAAGAGCAGGATCAGGAGGGCGAAGACCCAGAGAGGCAGTCGCCGGCCGGATCCCCGTATGCGACGCGAGGCGGGCGTCGCGCCGTTTGCCGGACGCTCCGCCCCGAGCGCCGACGCACCCTCGGCGGCCGGGCCTCCAGCCGGGCGCGTCGAGCCCACCGCGCCCGGCGGCACCTCGCGACCGCTCACGAGCTTGAGCCCGGAGGCGGAGGTCCTTTCGCCCGCTCCTGCTCCCGCCGCCCCTCGGCCATCGCCCGAGAAATCCGACTCGATCGCCATGGTCGTCGACCTGTACCCCGCCGCACGGGGCTACGACTGGATGACGAGCTTCGACAGGCTCGTCTTTCTCAGATTCGTCTTCTGGATCGTGCGAACGAGCTCCGCCACCTTCTCCGTGTCGGTCTCGAACGGGTTGTTGCAGATCACCCGGACGTTCAGAAGGTTGCCCAGCCGGATGTTCGACCAGTCGAGGTCGTACTGGATCGAGTTCTCGCGTGCGAGCTTGATGAACTCCCCCCGCATCCGCGCACGCGTGTCCTGGGGCGGCGTCGTCTTCGCAGCATCGATCTCGGCGTCTTCGAAGAGTCGCTCGACCTGCCCCTTCTTTTCCAGCAGGTAGTACAGGCTCCGCTCCCGCCGGATGTCGTGGTACTGCAGATCGAGCATCAGGACCCGAGGATCGGTCCAGGTCGTCTTGTGCTTGTCGACCCAGGACTGGATCAGTCGCCGCTTGATGACCCAATCGATCTGTCGATCGAGCTTGTCGGGGTCGGTATCCAGGCAGTCGAGCACGTGCTGCCACATCTGAACCGACCGCTTGTGATCCTCGCTGACGGGATACTGCTCGACGTACTTCTGCGCCATTTCGCAGTACTCACGCTGGATCTCGATCGGCGAGTACTCACGACCGTTGTCGAGTCGGAGCTTCCGCTTGCAGGTCGAATCGTACGTGATGTCCTTGATCGCCTTGACCGGATTGCGGAGCGTGAAGTCCTTGTTGATGTAGTTGTCCTCGATCATCTGGAGGACGACCGAGCAGGTACCGACCTTGATGAAGTTCGTGTACTCGCTCATGTTGGAATCGCCGACGATGACGTGGAGACGCCGATACTTCTCGCGATCCGCATGCGGCTCGTCGCGCGTGTTGATGATGGACCGGTCGTTCGTCGTCGTACCCGAGATCTTCTGATAGATGTGCTGAGCGCGCTGCGAGACGCAGTAGTGGATCCCGTCCTGCGTCTGGAAGACCTTCCCCGCACCGGTGTAGATCTGGCGGGTCACGAGGAATGGAATCAGCTGCTCGGCGAGGTAGTAGAAGTCGACGTCCCGATCGACGAGGTAGTTCTCGTGGCATCCGTAGCTGTTGCCGACGAAATCCGTGTTGTTCTTGAAGATCGAGAGACGCCCGCCGATCCGCTCTTCGCGAATCTTCTCCTCCGCGTAGACCTGCAGATCCTCGAGGATCCGCTCGCCGGCCTTGTCGAAGACGATGAGCTGCGAGGGAGAAGCGCATTCCGGAGTCGCGTACTCAGGATGGCAGCCGGTGTCCTGGTAGAACCGGGCACCGTTCTCGAGGAACACGTTCAGAAAGTGCTCGGTGGTGATCAGCTTCTCGAAGAGGAACCGGATCGCCTTCTCCACGGGAAGGGTCTTTCGACCCTCGGGCGTGAAGATGATCCCGTACTCCGTCTCGATTCCATAGATGCGCTTCTGCACAAAGCCGCCTGACCGCGTGATGCGCGGAGGGACGCTCACCCGCGTCCGAAATCAGCTGTCGAGCATACCTTGAACTTCATCGGTAGAAAGTCGGCAGAACTTGCGACCGGGGCGAGCGCGGTCGAGCAGGCAGACCTCGAGGCTCGACGCCCCGAGCTCGGAGTTGCGCTCCGCACCGGCGTTCAGTGCCTTGCGAGCCAGACGCGCCGCATCCCCCGCGGGCATGCCCGATCGGTAGTCGTTCTTGAGGACGGCTTCGACCTCTTCGACCTTGCCACCGATCGCGCAGAAGCCCTGATGATCGCTGATGAACCCGTCGTACTTGATGCGGTAGAGCGCGTTCGCGCGATGGTCCTCGTACCGATCGTCGCCGACTTCGGCCACGATGATCTCGACTTCGAGCGGCTTGATCTCACGCGTGAAGATCTCGCCCATGACCTGCGAGAAGGCGTTCGCCATGCCCTTGCCGCGCACGTCTTCCCGGCTGTATGCGTAGCCCTTGGTGTCCGCGAATCGCACGCCGACCTTCCGGAGCGCGTCGAACTCGCTGAACTTGCCCACGCCCGCGAACGCGAGCCGGTCGTAGATCTCGCCGACCTTCGAAAGGCTCGTCGCATTCTCCGCCATCAGCAGGACGCCGCCCTGGAACTCGAGGGCGACGATCGACTTGCCCCGCGCGATGCCCTTCCGCGCGAACTCGGCCTTGTCGGCCATCACCTGCTCGGGCGATACGTAGAACGGCATCGACATCAGAGATTCCCTCCGGCGGAGCGCGCTGCGAGGATGTCGCGGTAGCACGCGGCGATCTCGGCGTCGGTCGCATCCTCGTGTCCGTTCGCAGTGCAGATCTTGATGATCGGATAGATGCCTCGCTCGAGATCGACGCCGCCCGTCGCGCGATCCTCGTCGGCTGCCGCGGTGAGCGCCGCGACGGCAGCGCGAATCACGCCATCCCGGTTCAGGCTTCGATTCCAACCGTGCTTCAGCGACTCCCGGGCGTACAGCCCTCCGGATCCGGTCGCTTCGAACTCGGTCTCCTCGTAGCGACCGCCCGTAATGTCGAACTTCCAGAGGCGGCCGACCTTGCGACGCGTGTCGAATCCGGCGAAGAGGGGCACGACCGCGAGCCCCTGCATGGCCGCGGGCAGGTTCGCCCGGATCATCTGCGAAAGCTTGTTCGCCTTGCCCTCGAGCTCGAGTCGCTCGCCTTCGATCTTCTCGTAGTGCTCGAGCTCGACCGAGAGGATGCGAGCCATTTCGATGCAGGGTCCGGCTGCGCCCGAGATCGCCATCAGAGAGAAGGGATCCGTTTCGAAGACCTTGACGACGTCGCGCGACGCGACCGCGTGGCCCGCCGTCGCGAGGCGGTCGCCGGCGACGAGCACGCCGTTGCCGAACCGCATCGCGAGGACCGTCGTGCCATGCGGAATGACCGCCGCCGCGCTTCGGCCCCATTCGCCGAGATCCGGCAGGAGATGTCGATGTTCCGAATGGAGAAGCTCGAAGAAGCTGGAGCCCTGATAGCCGCCACGAAGAAGCACTTTCCCCCCCTCAGAAAAGGTGCGATGCGCGTGTCACGCGAGAGAACGATCGATGACGAGACCGACGGCCGGCTACGGCCCGCCCCCGCTCACTCGCCTCCGCGCTGGACGTAATTCTTGACGAACTCTTCCGCGTTCTCTTCGAGGACCGCGTCGATTTCGTCGAGGAGATTGTCCATCTCCTCCTTCAACTCTTCGCCCTTCTCCGCGAGCTTCTGCGCACCGTCGTTCTTGCCGGAGCCCTCGTCGCCGCCGCCGCCCTTCTGCTTCTGCTTCTGCTCGGCCGAGGATGCCATGTAGAGCGGCACCGGATCCGCCCCGAAATCGATTCGTTCGCGCCCGTCGCCCTTCTGGATCATCTTCATCGCGTCGTCCTCCGACCTGATTCGTGCGACCGCCTCGCGAGGCGGGTCACGACTGCATGTTCTGCAAGAGCTGCGCGGCCGTCTTCGACCGGTCGAGCAGCGCCTCGACGTACTCCCGGGTGCCCTTCAGCGGCTCGGACATCATGACCCGCTTGATCGAATCGTCCCCCAGACCGAACGAGATCGAGTCCCAATTCACACCAAACACCTCGCCCGGATACCGACGAAGGCACTCGCCGCGGAAGTAGGCGCGCGTGTCGGTCGGCGGATGATGGATCGCGTACTGGATCTCGTCGTCGCCCACGATCCGCTCCACCTTGCCCTGTCGCTCGAGCAGGAAGTACAACCCCTTGTCCGGGCGAAGATCGTGGTACTGCAGGTCGAGCATCTGGACCTGAGGATCCGACCAGTCGAGCTTCTTCCGATTCATGTAGCTCTCGATCATCCGCTTCTTGATGACCCAATCGATTCGCGAATCGAGCTCCATCGGATCCCGGCCGAGGGCGGCGATCACCTCCGTCCACTTCTCGATCACGTCGCGCTGGACCGGATCGAGGGTCCGCGCAGAAGTGTAGGCGAGCACCATGTCGAGAAAGCCCATCTGGATCTCGAGCGCCGTTCGCTGGGAACCATCCTCCATCGGGAGCTTGACGCGCAGCGAGGGATCGTGCGAGACGTCCCGGATCGCGCGCACGGGATCGCGGAGCGACAGGTTCCTCGTGACCGCCCCGTCCTCGATCATCGCCAGGATCAGCGCCGTCACGCCGTTGCGGAGATAGATCGTGAACTCCGACATGTTGGAGTCGCCGACGATCACGTGCAGCCGCCGGTACTTTTCCCGATCCGCATGGGGCTCGTCGCGGGTGTTCACGATGGGCCGCTTTACCATCGTGTCCAGCGCGACTTCCGTCTCGAAGAAGTCCGCCCGCTGGGAAATCTGGTAGTCGCACGGATGACTGCGATTCTCGCTCCCGACCTTGCCGGCGCCACACCAGATCTGACGAGTCGCGAAGAAAGGCAGGAGCGGCTCGACGACCTGCTTGAACGAGGTCCGCCGGTCCATGAGGTAGTTCTCGTGGCAGCCGTAGCTGTTGCCCTTGCGATCGCTGTTGTTCTTGTACACGAGCATCTCCGCACCGGCCGGAAGAAGCGTATTGGCCTCCCTTCGGCTCAGCTCGACGACGCGCTCGCCCGCCTTCTCGTGGATCACGACGTCTCGCGCGTTGGTGACCTCGGGCCCCGAGTATTCGGGATGGGCGTGGTCGACGTAGTAGCGAGCTCCGTTGATCAACGTCTTGTTGCGGGCGATGTTCTCCTGCTGGTTGGGCGTGTACTTCTCCCCCTCGACCTGGAAGCCGCGCGCATCGGCCAGCGGATTCTCCTGGTCGTAGTCCCAGAGGATCCGGCCTTCGGGATCCTCGCGATAGGCGTTCACCAGCAGGACGCACGAAGAGATCGGATCGAAATCCGGGTCGTTCTTGACCGTGATGCCGAATTCGATCTCGGTCCCCATGATGGTCGGAATCGCCATCTCGGCCTCGAAGCTCCTCGGGTGCTCCGTGCGCCGGATTTCCGACGCACGGAGCGACCGATCTCGCACCAGATTCGGTTCGAGCTAGAGATACTGTCCCTGACCGCTCGAGACGTTCTCGATGGTCTGTTCCTTGCGCTCCATCCCGGTGATGAGGGTGCGGACGTTGATGATCCGCTCGCCCTTCCGCCCGGAGATCCGCGCCCAGTCGTCGGGATTCGTGGTGTTCGGGAGGTCCTCGTTCTCCTTGAACTCCTCACGCACCGAATCGATCATGTCGTCGGCCGTGATGCCGTGCTCCCCACCTTCGAGGAATCGCTTCACCGCCTTGCGCTTGGCGCGCGCGACGATGTTCTCGAGCATGGCGCCCGACGAGAAGTCCTTGAAGTAGAAGATCTCGCGTTCTCCCTTCGCGTACGTGACCTCGAGGAACTTGTTCTCGTCTCCCGTCGAGTACATGTTGTCGATGACTTCGTCGATCATGCGCTCGCAGGCGACGTCCTTGTTCCCGCCGTACTTCGCGATCGACTTCTCGTGCAGCGGCAGATCGGGCGTCAGGTACTTCTTCATGATGTCGCGCGCGGCCCCACGGTCGGGTCGCGAGACCTTGACCTTCAGGTCGAGGCGGCCGGGGCGAAGCACGGCCGGATCGATGAGATCCTGTCGATTGCTGGCGCCGATGACGATCACGTTCTGCAGCGCCTCGACGCCGTCGATCTCCGAAAGGAACTGCGCCACGACCGTCGCTTCCATATCCGAGGAGATGCCCGAACCGCGCATGCGGAAGAGGGAATCCATCTCGTCGAAGAAGACGACGACCGGGACGTCCTCCGAGGCCTTCTCGCGCGCCTTCTTGAAGACGTCCCGCAGCTTGCTCTCCGTCTCGCCGACGTACTTGTTCAGGAGTTCGGGCCCCTTCACGTTGAGGAAGTACGCCGTCGTCGCCTTGCCCGTGCGCGCTTCGATCCGCTTCGCGAGACTGTTCGCGACGGCCTTCGCGATGAGCGTCTTGCCGCAGCCCGGAGGCCCGTAGAGCAGGATGCCCTTGGGCGGTCGCAGCTTGTGCTCCAGGAAGACTTCGGGGTGCATGTAGGGGAGCTCGACCGAGTCGCGCAGGATCTCGATCTGGTCCCCGAGGCCGCCGATGTCGTCGTAGGTGACGTCCGGGATCTCCTCGAGCATCACCTCTTCGACGGTCGACTTGGGCAGCTTCTCGAAGGCGTACTGGGTCCGCATGTCGACGAGCAGCGGATCGCCCACCTTGAGACTCTCACGCCGGAGCGGCTCGGAGAGCGTGACGACTCGCTCTTCGTCGGTATGCCCGGAGACGATGACCCGGCTCTCCGAGATCCGATCGATGATCTTGCAGACCTCGCCGCGCTGGGTGTACTCCGCGCCTTCGATGACGTTGAACGCCTCGTTGAGCACGACGAACTGGCCCTCTTCGAGCCGGAACGGGTCGACGTTGGGATGCACGTTGACGCGCATCGGTCGCCCGTCCATCAGGATCTCCGACGTGCCGTCCTTGTTCGCACGGATGAAGACGCCGTAGGTATTCGGCGGCGCGCAGAGCTTGTCGACCTCTTCCTTGAGGAGCTCGATCTGCTGCTTCGCCTCCTGAAGCATGGCGACCAGCTTCTCGTTCTGGCGCTCTGCGTCGTGGTGCTGGGTGCGGACCTGGTCATAGCGGCGTCGCAGGGTCTCGAAGTCGGCCAGCATCCGGTCGAGGCGGTGCCTGAACTCGTTCGAGTCGCTCCCGAAGAAGCGCATGGCGTCATGGAGCCGTTCGGCTTCGCTGGCCGCGCGGTCGTCCCCGGCTCGCCGCGGATCGGATTCCGGCTCGTCGCCGGGGCGGCCGGTCGAGGGAGCGATCCGTCGCATCACGTCTCGGACGAACCCCTTTCGACCCGATCCCGACTCCGAATCATTCTCGCTCATCGCATCCTCTCCTGATTCCAAGACACCGCAAGATCCTGCGGCGAGGCGCTATCGAAGCGGTCCACAGCGGCCAATGTGTGCAAAGCGTGTGCCGGGCGCCGATCGACCCCGTGGGAAAAAGAGGTCGATGCGATCCGAAAGCCCTGGATCCACGAATCCATTGCGACTCCGACACCGCAAGGCGCCGGAGGCCCGCCGCCGGTCGAGTCGCGTCGGGAGGCCGCGAAGCCTCCGGACGCCCCCCCCTCGCCGGAGGAAAAAGCGCTTGCCCGACGACGGGTTCCGCAGATCAGGCGGAGCTGGATCGGCAGCGTGGTCGGCATCGCGGACGCGCCGGGACGCAACGCAGGCATCGGTGACCTCATGTGGCGAGCGACGTCTTCCATCCCCACCCGGTGCCCCCCAGACGGCTCGACCGATCGGGTCGGCCCGCCCCACCCAGGCAATGCGCTCTCCTCGTCTCGACGGGTCGCGTCCCTCCGGACGACCAGGCCTCGTTTCCGATCCGACCCGACCGAATCGCCCTCGTTCTCCCCGCGTTGGCCGCTCCGCCCGACCGCGGCTCGCTTCATTCGGCGGCAGGAATCGCCAAACTCATTGGTTTTTAAGCCTTTTTGATCCGTCGCAGTGTATCCGTCGCCACACGCCTGTCAACCGAAGGAAGCGAGCAGCGCCGGCCGTAAACCCGTGTTTCATAAAGACTTCGGCGTTCCATTGGGAACACCTCGGGTCCGAACGGTGCAGTCCCGCGGAGCCCTTCGTGGGCAGCCGCTGAGTGTCGTCCGGGCAGCACCCGACGCCCGCGGACGCGGTCGGCCGACGCAAGAGGCCCCTCTCCCCGGGATGCGGGTGCCACACCAGGCGGCAGGTCCCTTCGTGGCCGCGGCTCGGCAGCAGCCCGCACGCATTCGCTCGATGCTGCCCGCCACGGCGGTACGCAATCGCGTGCGGGGCCGGGAAGCTCACCGCCCGTCCGTGGCGCGATGCGTGCCCACGAACGGCGGCACCCGATGGCCACGCGATCAACGAGGTCGTGTTTCCGCGTAATCGATGACTTCCACACCTTCGGGGATCTTCAACGCGAAGGTGTCCGGTGCGGGGCTTCGATTCTCTTCGACGTCCTCGAAACGGATTCGCGTGACGTTGCCGAACAGGTCGGTCACCGACGTCTCGATCACGCTCCCCGTCGCCCGATCCGCGACGAGCCCGAGCTTCTCGTAGCTCGCGTCCGCGCGCGGCGCGAGCTCGAGCGTGACCGTCGCGGCGTCGCACTGCGTCGCGGCGACGGCGAACGCGTCGAGGATCCGGCCGCTTCCCATGAGGAACTGGAGCGCCGCGCCGCTGAGGTAGCCCTCCGTCACCGCCAGGCGGGTCACCGTCTTCGCGTCGATGTCGTAGATCCAGAGCGTGGTTCCATCGGAGACGACGACGCTCGCCTCAGGCGCCTCGTACGTCCACCGCATCCGCCCGGGCTTGGCGAAGACGACCCGCCCGCGCCGCGGCACCGGATTCATGAGCGCCTCCCCCTCGAAGGTCGCCGACGTACTGGTCTGGACGAACTCCGCGCGCAGATCCCGAATGCCCTCGTAGCGCGTCTGGATCCGCTGTGCGGCCTCCTCCGCCCGCTCCGGATTGCCGCACGAAGAGCCCTCGGCGGCCGTGGCCTCGAGGCTTCCCGCACCGACGACGAGGATCCAGAGGACGATGAGCCAGGGGCCGAGGCCTCGACGAAGCGAACGGATCGATCGGCGTTTGCTGCGCGAATGCTTCACGATCGATGCGAGCCCCACGTCGGCTCGGCGCCGCCGTCTCGATGGATAGGTCGTCAATCCTCGTCCCGATCGGGCGCCGGAAGGAAGACCTCGCGCCCCTTCGCTCCGATCTGTGGCCCGATCATCCCCTCGAGTTCCATCTGCTCGATGATCCGGGCCGCCCGGTTGTACCCGATCTTCAACCGCCGCTGGACGTACGAGATCGACGCGTTGCGCGTCTCGGCGACGATGGCGACCGCCTGGTCGAACATCTCGTCGGTTTCTTCGCCTCGACTCTCGACCTTCTCCGCCTCGACGTCGGCCTTGACGAGGTCCTCGTCGAACACCGGCCGCCCCTGCCCCTTGAGGAATGCGACGAGATCGTGGACCTCCGTCTCGGTCACGAAAGGCCCGTGGATCCGTTGCAGCACCGCCGTCCCCGGAGGCAGGAAGAGCATGTCACCCATTCCGAGCAGATCGTCGGCCCCCTTCTGATCGAGGATCGTCCGACTGTCGGTCCCCGACGAGACCTGGAAGGAGACGCGGGCGGGAAAGTTCGCCTTGATGACACCGGTGAGGACGTCGACGCTCGGCCGCTGCGTCGCGAGCACGAGATGGATGCCCGCGGCGCGCGCCATCTGCGCCAGACGCTGGAGCGACTCCTCGACCTCCTTCGCCGAGGACATCATGAGATCGGCGAGCTCGTCGATCACGACGACGATGTAGGGAAGCTCCTGCCACTCGATCTCCTCGCCTTCCGTCTGTCCGGGGCGCGGCTTGAGCTGGAAGGACTCCTCCCCCGCGGCGATGCACTTGCGTGCTTTCTCGTTGAACTGATCGATGTTGCGCACACCGGTCGAGCTCATCATCCAATACCGCTCTTCCATCTTGCGAACGATGCCCTGGAGCGCGGCCGCGGCGCGCTTCGGGCTCGTCACGACGTCCGCGATCAGGTGCGGGATACCGTCGTAGATGGACAGCTCCAGCATCTTCGGGTCGACCATCAGGAGCTTCAGCTCGTTGGGCGTGGCCCGGCAGAGGAGCGAGCAGAGGAACGAGTTCAGGAACACGCTCTTGCCCGTGCCCGTCGAGCCGGCCACGAGCAGATGGGGCATCTTCGCGAGATCGGATGTGACGGCATTGCCGAAGATGTCCTTGCCCATCGCGACGCTGAGCGTGGCGCGACTCTTCCGAAAGCTCTCGGACTCGAGGATCTCGCGCAGGTACACCGTCTCGCGTCGCGGATTCGGAACCTCGATGCCGACGACGGACTTCCCGGGCAGGGGCGCGATGATGCGGATCGAAATCGCACGCAACGCCATCGTCAGGTCGTCGGTCAGACCGACGATGCGATTGACCTTGATGCCCGGAGCCGGCTCGTACTCGTACATCGTGATCACCGGCCCGGGATGCACGCGCACGACCCGTCCCTGCACACCGAAGTCCGCGAGCTTCTTCTCGAGAATCTTCGAGTTCATGAGCAGCGAATCGCGATCGTACGATCGTTCGCCGTCCGGCGGCGCCGAGAAGAGCGTGATGTCGGGCAGACGGAACGGACCGCTCGGCCCCTCGTCGTTGAAGCGGAAGGCCTCCTGTTCGGGCTTGCGCTTCTTGCGACGCTGCTCGTCGTGATCGACGATGTCGGGCTCCTCCTGGGCGCGCAGCTTCCGCGCCGGGCGGGCGACCTCCTCTTCTTCCTCGTCCCCCTCCTCGTCACCAGCCTCGAGGACCGAGACGGGATCGTCGCAATCGTCCTCGTCCCGGAGTTCCTCTTCGAAGGACAGGACCGGCTCACGGCGCTTGCGCGTCTGCGCACGCCGCTCCTGCTGCGCGCGTCGCACCAGCAACGCGTTCACCGATTCGCGGGCTCGCTCCCCTTCCCGTACGACCGCCTCGCGCATCTCCGCGAGCGCGTGCGAGCCCGCCTCGAGGATGCGATCGAGCACGGGAACCAGCGCATCCGCCGCCCACAGGACCCGGTCGAAGAGCCAGGTCGCGGCGCGCGTGACCAGACCGACCATCGCCGCGACCGAGATGCCGGTCAGCGAGAAGACGCCGACCGCGAAGAGCAGGAGCGTCAGGATCAACGCGCCGGCATGGCCGAAGAGCAAGGTCTGGAGGCGCGACCATTCCGTGCCGAGCCAGCCGGGCTCGATCCAGGGCAGGTGGCCCGGCGCCAGCGCGAAGAGCAGCGGCGGCAGCACCGCGGTCGTCGGGATCAGCGCCAGCATCCCCAGCCAGAATCGAGAGAACAGTCGCGGCAGACCGAGGCTCATCAGCAGCCGCCCGCCCAGGAAGGCCATGCCCGCCACGACGACGAAGGCGCCCGCACCGAGGCTGCGCATCAGCACGCCGGCGACGGTCGCGCCGACCGGCCCCGCTCCATTGCGGACCTCGGTCAGCGTCGCGATCGGATCCGCCTGCGTGTAGGTCGAGAGCGCGAGGGTCGCGAGCAGCGCGAAGCCGATGAGCACGAGTCCGAGCATCTCGGAGCCCGCCCGCGCGATCACGCCGTCCGCGACGGACGCGTCCGAATCGCGACTCCCGCGGCCCGCGCTCCGCTTCGATCGTGTTCGCGTCGACGCTCTAGCCACGGGACGCGCCCGCACGCCCGCTCGGGGTCCGCCACGCACACGCCACCCGCAGCCGATCGACTCGGCGCGAAATCCGCGCGGGCGCCGCAAAGCGCCGCGACGGGGCGTCCTGCCACGTCTGCCAGTTCATTCCCTCACCCCCCGGAGAGGAGAATCGGAGCAGGATAACGTCCACCCCCCGTCACGCAAAGGGTCCCGTCGATCTCGACTTGACGGTGACGGAGCGCGGCGGGACACTCCGCCGAGTCTTCTCGAACCCCGTCAACCACCCGTCCCGATGGAGCTTTCACCATGGCCGGTGTCAACAAAGCCATTCTCGTCGGCAACCTCGGCCGGGATCCGGAGCTGCGCAAGACGCAGAACGGACAGACGGTCTGCAATTTCACGCTGGCGACGAGCGAGACGTGGACGGACAAGAACGGGGAGCGCGTCGAGCGCACCGAGTGGCATCGCATCGTGGCCTGGGGGCGGGTCGGCGAACTCTGCCATCAGTATCTCGCCAAGGGTCGGACGGTCTACGTCGAAGGGCGGATCCAGACTCGGGAATGGGAGGACAAGGATGGCCACAAGCGGTACACGACCGAGATCAACGCCACGACCGTGAACTTCCTGGGATCGCGCGGCGGAAGCGGCGATTCGTCCTCGGGCGGCTATGCCGAGGGCCCGAGCGGCCGGGGATCCGACATGTCGTCGAGCGCGAGCGGCGGCGGGGCGCCCGACGACGACATTCCCTTCTGAGCCCCACCTGAACCGATCTTCGAAGCCATCCGATCGGACGATCGATGCATCGCTCGCGCCGGTCCCGCTGGATGCGGCGGGGGCGCCTGACGATCGTCCCGGCCGAAGTCGGAACGCTAGCGGCAGGCCCCGGATCGCAGAGCTCGAACGATCCGGTCGATCTTGCGCCGATCGACCGGCTTCAGCTCGTCGAACTCGATGCCCATGCCGGGCGGCATTCCGGCGCCGCCGCGGGAGACGCGTACGACGCGTCCGACGGTCTCGACGATCTCGTCGCTTCCGGGCAGGTGGAACTGCATCGAGACCTCGGTACCCGGGGCGTGGGGCTTCTCGGTCTCGATGAAGAGACCGCCCTCGTTGATGTCGCGGGTAAACTCCGAAAAGATCTCGTCGACCGTCGCGTAGTCGATCCGCACGGTGAGCGGGCTCCGCGTGGCGCGCCTGCGTTCCTCGGCGCTCGGATCGGGGAGGCCTTCCAGCTGCCCCGCCCCCTGGAGGCTGATCTTCGACATCGCTGGTCCTCTCCCAGGCCCGCCCTGCCCCGGCCGGCCTGGCGGCGCATCGTCCTCATGCCCGTCGCCTGCCCCTCGCCTGCCCGCCGCGCTGCCGGACAAGCGCGCTCGGATCGGCCACGCGGGCATGGGCGAGACGCGCTGGGACGGGGTCCGACGGCTCGCGCGCTCATCGACCAGAAGTGCCACCGTTCTTGAGCGTTCCGCCGCGCGCCGCGCGATATCCCGCGGGGCAACCCGCTCTCCCCCGACCCGCGCGCTCGCCGAGCACCGCTCGATCAGCGGTCGCTGGCGCGTCCGACAGATCCCCGGCGTCCCGGAAGCTGAAGAATCGATCTCCCCCGACGATCACGTGGTCGACCACGCGGATGCCGAGCAATACGCCGGCTGCGGCGAGCCGGTCGGTGACGGAACGATCTTCGGGACTCGGCGCCGGATCGCCGCTCGGATGGTGGTGGACGAGCACGATGGCGGCCGCGGCCCGACGCACCGCCTCACGAAAGACCTCCCGCGGATGGACCAGGCTCGCCGTCAGCGTACCGATGGAGACCTCGATCACCGAATCGAGACGGTGTCGGGCGTCCAGCAGCAGGGCATGGAAGGACTCCTGACGTTGTCCGCGCAGGAGCGGAGCGAAGTGGCGGTGGACGTCGGCCGGCGACCCGATGGGCTCGCCCCGAACGAGCGGGACCGAGGCGACACGCCGCCCCAGCTCGAGCGCCGACGCGAGACGCACCGACGCTGCGCTCCCGGCCCCCGACAACGCCTCGAGCTCGCCTAACGGAAGCTCGGGCAGCGACGCGAGACCGCCGCAACGCGCGAGGAGCGCATGCGCCCGGGCCCACGCCTCACGCGACCGCTCGCCCGAGAGCAGCAGGAGCGCGACCAGGTCGACGTCGGAGAGTCGGCGCGGGCCGTCCCGATGGAGTCGATCCCTCGCTTCGGACGCCCCTCTCGCAGGACGGTCGTTCGAGCCGGCACGCCGATGCGACCCGCGCTCGACCGGCTTCTGTACGGACTCGACCGTCGGATCGTCCACTGCGCGCGACTCCCGCTGACGGGCCCATCATCGCAGGCACCGACCGCGGGATCAGGATCGCCACCGCGCGTTCCCGACCTGTGAACATGGCGATCCCCCGAAGATCGCGCCGGCCGCGCATCGTCCGACCCCGACGGGACCGATCGGGCCCGTTCGCGACTCAGCGGTTCGTTCGCGTTTCGAGTCCGATCACCGCGCTGCCGGCCGACCGATCGTCGAGATCGCCGGCCGCACGCGTTCGCTCCTGCGCAGCGAAGTCGTCCGCGAGCCAGGCGGCCTTCTCGTCCCCCGCGCCTCGCAAGGCCTCGACGAGGTCGCCGAGCAGTCCGCGCGCCATGGCACGCTCGGACAGCCGCGCCACCCAGAGCTCCTGTTCCGCAAGGTTGTGCTGCGCGATGAAGCGGGCGAAATCCGCCGGATGCCCGAAGGCACGCGCCAGCCAGACGTCGCGCGGATCCTCACCACCCGTGTCTCCGTGCGCGAATCCGCGCGCGTCGCCCGGCGCAAGCCGGCGCGAGACCGTCGCGGAGGCGAGCTCACCCGGTACGCGGTTCGACGGCCGGGTCGCGGGCCCGGCCACCTCGCTCGCAAACCCCTGGGCCAACACGCCCGCCCGCCCGCCGGCACCGTCGCCGGCACGGGCCGGATGGGACCACGGCCAGGCCGACTGCTCCCAGGTCACCACCGTCGCACCATCCCGTGTGACGTGAACCGTCGAGGCCAGCCGCTCGCCCCGTTCGGACATGGGCGCGAAGGGCACGCTCGGATCGTGGGCCCGCGACGACGGCGTCGCCGCGATCGCATCGACGCCGCGCACGTCGCGGCCCCGGCTCGCCGAATCGACCCTCGTCCCCGGCTCGCGCGCGGCCGACGCTCCGAAGCCTCGCTCGATGCCCCGCTCGGCCATCACCAGGGCCTCTTCCCCGACCGCCGCCTCGTGCGCGACGACCACCGGCTCCGGCCCGGCCGCTCCCGTCGCGAAGGCGAAGAGGTCGCGTCCGGAGTCCGATCGCTGGACGAGCACGACGGCCAGCCCCGCGACCGCCACGGCCGCTGCCGGAAGCACGAAGCTCGGCTCGAGCACGCCCCCCACCGCGCGCTGGATGCGCTCGATCAGCCCCGGTCGCGTCTCGCCCGCTCGGATCCGCCGCATCACGTTGGCCGCGATCATCGGCGGCACCTCGGGTTCCGGCAGCGCGCGCAGCAATCGGATGGTCTGCTGCATCTCGCGCACCTCGCGCGCGCAGTCCTCGCAAGCATCCAGGTGCGCATCGACCAGCGCGCGCACGTCCAGCTCGAGGTCGCCCTCGAGATAATCGGCCAGGTGTTCCGTCACGACCGCGTGATTCACGTCAGTTGCCCTCGATCGCCGGCTCGGCAGCCAGCAGCCCCTTCAACTCCTCGCGCAAGGCCTGCCTCGCGCGGTGGATTCTCGACTTCACGGTTCCCTCCGCGACGCCCAACGCCTTGGCGATCTCGCCGTAGGCGAGACCCTCGATGTCGTAGAGGATGACCGGCATCCGCAGCGCGGGAGAGAGCGTCGCGAGCGCGGCGCGCACGTGCTCCGAGAGCTCGCCGCCAAGCGTCGAATCTTCCGGATCCCGCGGCGAGCTCGGGAGATCGTCGCCCGCGTCATTGCGGGTCTTGAGCTTCTCGACCCGCGCGCGCCCGCGGCCCAGCGCGCGACGTCGGTTGAGCGCCGCGTTGGCGGCGACGCGATAGATGAAGGTCGAAAAGCGCGACTCGGAGCGGAAGCGATGACCATGGCGGTGGAGGCTCAGGAAGGTCTCCTGCGTCAGATCCTCGGCGTCCTCGCGATTGCCCATCATGCGGTAGAGGAGCCGGTAGACGCGCTGTTGATGGCGCTCGATGAGTTCCTCGAAGGCCTTCTCGTCGCCCGCCTGCCAGCGCGCGACCAGCTCCCGATCGGGATCCTCGACGACCACACGGGGCGCGGCGTGCTCGCGCACCAATGGATTCGTGCCCCCCACCATGGTCCCTCGCTCGACGAATTCATAGTTCATGGGTCGCCTCTCGGCCGAGGGACCCCGCTCTTCGCGGCCGGGTTCCGACTCGGCGTCCGCCGCACCGGCCGAGGGCTTCGATTGCGGACCGCTCATTGGCTGACTCCCTCGGCGCGGCCGATGGCGGACGCTTCTCCGTCGATCGCCCCCTGGGACCCCATCCCCCTGGCGATCGTCCATCGCGCGTCACGCGTCCTGCACGCCGACTGCACACGCGCGCTCACGCACCCTCCCCTTCCTCGTCGAGCGTGTCGAGTTCGACGCGCGACTCGCCCGCCCGAAGGAAGACCCCGCTCTTGCCGCCCTGCTTCGCCACGAGTCGGACCTGATCGACGACCATCTCCCGGTCGATCGCCTTGCACATGTCGTAGACCGTCAGTCCCGCCGCCGCGACGGCGACGAGCGCCTCCATCTCCACTCCGGTGCGCCAATGGGCCCGGACCCGAGCCTCGATCGACAGCGCCGCGCCGTCCTGCGCGGGCTCCAACCGGACCTCCACCGAGTCGAGGGGCATCGGATGCGCCAGGGGAATCCATTCCGACGTGCGCTTTGCCGCCTGGATGCCGGCGATGCGCGCCGTCGCGAGCACATCGCCCTTCGCGATCCGACCCGAGACGATCCGATCCAGCGTCGAGCCCGCCATGCGCACGGCCCCGCGCGCGACGCAGACCCGCCGCGTCAGGGGCTTCGAGCCGACATCGACCATCCGCGCCCGCCCCTCCGCATCGAGGTGGGTCAATCCATCCACCGCGTCGCCTCCCGAATCACCCGGATTGGCCGGCTCCGGCCCGGCCGGGATCCGCCACCGCCACGGCCGGATCGTCGAGCCATGCCAGCACGTCCGCCCAGACCTGCTCCCGCTCGGGCTCGTTGAAGATCTCGTGACGGAGCGAAGGATAGACCGAAAGTCGGCTACACCGAGCGATCCCCGGGGCGAGACCGGCGAAGAATCGTCGACTTCCCTCGACAGGACAGATCGGATCGGCCCCGCCGTGCAGGATCAGGATCGGTCGCTCGATTCGGTCCGCGGCCTGCACGACGCGCGCGACCGTCGCGGCGAGCCCCGTCGCGAATCGCGTCGTCATCCGATCCTTCACCCAGGGATCCTCGCGATAGCGCTGGACGACCTCTGGATCCCGGGAGAGGCCGTTCGCGTCGAGCCCCGTCGCGAGACCGAGTCGAGGCGCCACGCGCGAGAGAACGCTCGCCAGCAGGAGGCGGAGCCTGCGACCCGGCGATCCCTGCGCCGGCGGAACGAGGAGCGCACCGGACAGCACGATCCGGTCGACCTCCGGATGCAGGAAGGCCGCCGTCGCCGCGACGACGAGACCGCCCATGCTGTGGCCGACGAGGGTGATCGGCCGCCCCGGATGTTCGTGCCGGACCCGACCGATGAAACGCGCCAGCTCCTCGAGCAACCGATCGAAGCGATCGACGTGCCCGCGCGGGCCGGGCGTGCGTCCGTGACCGGCCTGGTCATAGGCGTGGACGGCGAAGCCTCGGCGCGCGAAGAACGTCGCCATTTCTTCGTAGCGCCCCGCATGTTCGGCGAACCCGTGGACGAGGATCATCACGCGCACGGGATCGGCGGGCAGCCAGGCGTAGCGATAGCGCTCGCCCCGTTCGGAGAGCGCGATCCGACTCTCGCGGCGGCGGATCGGTGCCTCCGGCTCCATCGTCAGGAAGCGCTCGCGGCGCGTACGCGGGCGCGTGCGCGCTCGACCTTCTCCAGGTAGGTCCCGCCCCGGACGTGTCGCCCCCAGAAATAGGAGGAGATCCCCCGCTCCTCGCCCAGCCGCCGGATGTTGTCGGCGAGGATGAAGCAGCCGGCCTCGATGTTGCTCTCGATCGTCGCGAGGTTGCCCGCCAGCGGGAGCTTTTCCGCCATGTGCGGCATGACCTGCATCAGACCGATCGCCCCCTTCCCGCTCTCGGCCCAGGGGCGCGCGTCGCTCTCCACGAGCAGGACGGCCGTCACGAGATAGGGATCGAGCGCATGCCGCCGGCTGCTGCGAAGCACGGCCTCGATCACCCGGCGCTGCTCCTCGCGCGAGAGCGAGCCGTTGCGGCTGTGCAGATGCTCGACCAGCGCGGCGGTCACGGCGGGGCGAGCCGCCTCGATCGGATCGACTGCCTCGATCGGATCCGCGCGGGAGGGAGCCCGGCCGCTCGCGCCGTCGAACACGAGCAGCGAGCCCAGGGCAACCAGCCCCCAGGTCGCGACGTGCCGCAGCCCGAGCGAAGACGCTCTGCGTGAATCGACCCCGAGCGGGGCCGGACGACGGTGGCCTTTCATTCCCCCCTGCCCCGGATCGACGGCCTTGGCGCGCCGGCGCGAGGATACCCATCGGCGCGGAGCGCGGCCAAGCAGCCGCTTCGATTGCTGTCGCGAGCCCCGTCGCGTACCGTGCCGGCCACGCGAGGCACGATGTATCCGATCCTCTTCCACCTCCCGTTCCTCGGCTGGCCGATCAGCAGCTTCGGCGTGATGATGGCGATCGGCTTCCTCGCCGGTTACTGGATCGCGCGGCCGCGCATGCGCGAGGAAGGGCTCGAGCCCGACGACGCGGCGAATCTCCTGATCTACATCATGGTCGGCGGCATCGTCGGCGCGAAGCTGTACTACGCGACCGACTTCTGGTGGCGCGAAGGCGTTCCGTTCTGGTCGTCGGTCTTCTCCCGCGGCGGTCTCGTGTTCTACGGGGGACTCATCGGGGGCACGCTCGGCGGCATTCTCGGATGCCGCATGATGGGCATCCCGCCGCTGCGCTTCGCCAACGTCGTCGCGATTCCGCTCGCGGTCGGTCAGGCGCTCGGTCGCGTCGGATGCTTCCTGGTCGGCGACGACTACGGTCGCGCGACGGATCTGCCCTGGGGCGTGGCCTTTCCGGAGGGCCTGCCTCCGGTCGACTACCCGGTCCATCCGACCATGCTCTACGAGACGGCGTGGCTCACGCTCGTGAGCGTCTGGCTCTGGCGGCGGCGCGAGCGCAGCCCTTCGCTGATGGGCGAGTACCTGGTCCTGAACGGGCTCGGCCGGGCCGTGATCGAGCACTGGCGTCTGAACGCCCGCGTCGCGCTCGACCTGTCGGAAGCGCAGTGGATCGGGATCGCGATCATGGCGGTGGGTACCGCCCTCCTCCTCCGAGGAAGCGGACCGCGATCGACGCAGTCCGAAGCGGGGCCCGCGCGCGGCGGCGCCTAGTCGCCCGCGCCGATCCGCTGCTGCAGCGCCTTCGCGCGGGCGATCCAGGCCGCGCCATCCGGATCGTCGCGCAGGAGGGGTCCGAGGCGCCCCAGGACCGCGCTCGCGAGGCGCGCGAACGCCCGCTCGAGCAGGTGCCCCTCACGATCGGTCCAGGCGGAGAGCATCTCGATGGAGCGCGCATAGCGCCCATCCAGGACCGCCTGCATCCCTTCGGCATAGAGCTCGAGCTGTCCGATCTCGAGCGCGGGGGCCTCGGGCTCGGCCCGCGCCCGCCTCAGGGTCGCGAGCGCCTCGACGTAGTAGGCGCTCTCGAGCAACGCCCGCGCGCCCTCGACGAGACCGGTCACGGTGCTTCCGTGCATCGCGCGCAGGAGGCCCTCGAGCCCCTCCGGAAAGGTCGCGCCGACCTCCGCCTCGCAGGCGATCAGGCAACGCGTCACCCGCCGGTCGCCGGCACGCTCGAGCAGCAGACGCCGGAGCTGGTCGCGGGTCTGCGCGAGCAGGATCCGCACCTCGGCGACGACCTCGTCGAGGCGGGCCATGCTCTTGCCGAGGATCCGATCGAACTCGACGATCAGCGACTCGGCGTCGTCGTCGGCCGCGTCGCGCAATCGGGCGACCCGAGGGCCGTATACCTCGCGCTGGTAGAGGCTCTCGCGCAGCTTCATCGCTTCGTGAAAGAGCGACCCGAGCGCGAGGTCGAAGAGCGCCTCGTGGCGCACGACCTCGCTCGCGAACTCGTCCGTCCGGAAGAGCGCATGGCTCTTCTCCTTCATCCGGAAGAGCACGGTTCCCTCGTCCGGACCGACCAGCTCGCGAATCCGCGCGAACGGGATCCGATGCGTCTCGTAGCGCGCGAAGAGCTCCGTGAAGGCGGTGTACCCGGTCAGGAACTCGCGCAGGAGCTGGACGAAGTCGACCGACCGACCGGACGGATCGCGGCTCGCAGCAGTCAATGCAGCATCCTCGGGCACGCAGCGCCCCACCCGCTCCCGGCCAGACGGTGGCAGGTCCCCTGGACGAGCGGCGGCCCAGAATAGGAGAAGGCGATCGGCTGGCCAACGTGCGGATCGGTTGTTCCGGTGCGCCCCGTCTCCTAAGTTCCGGGCCACCGAATCGCCGCCCACGCACCCATTGGCCGTCTCGCGACGGGAGCCACGCCTCCCGCCGGGACGCCGTGAAAGGAAGCTTCGAGATGAGTCAGCCCGAACGCGAAAGCATGGAGGTGGACATCCTCTTCGTGGGGGCGGGCCCTGCCACCCTCGCCTCCGCCTATCACCTCATGAAGCAGGTCGAGGCCCACAACGCGACCTGCGAGAAGACCGGTCGGGCGCCGATCGAGCCGCCCTCGGTCCTCGTCATCGAGAAGGCCGCGGGCGTCGGTGACCACCAGCTCTCGGGCGGCGTCATGAACCCGAAGGCGATCAAGGAGCTGATGCCCGACTACCAGGAGCAGGGCTTCCCGATCGAGTACACCTGCACCCACGACTACTTCTGGATGTTCACCCGCAAGGGCACGATCAAATCCCCGATCACGCCGCCCATGTTCCAGAAGAAGGGCTACCACGTCGTCTCGCTGTCGAACGTCGTGAAGTGGCTGGCGTCGAAGTGCGAGGAGCTCGGCGTCGAGATCTACCCCGGCTTCGCCGCGGCGGAGATCCTGACGGAGGGCGACCAGGTCGTCGGCATCCGAACGGGCGACATGGGCATCGATCGCGAGGGCAAGCCCAAGGCGAACTACCAGCCGGGCATGGACATCTTCGCGAAGGTGACGGTCCTCGGGGAAGGCGTGCGCGGCTCGTGCACGAAGCAGCTCATCGACCGCTTCGGGCTCGAAGGTCGGAATCCGCAGACCTACGAGACGGGCATCAAGGAGATCTGGCGCGTCAAGCCGGAGAAGCACCAGCCCGGACGCGTCGTGCACGGCTCGATGTTCCCGGACTTCTTCAACCAGATCAACGGCATGTGGCTCTACGACATGCAGGACAACCTGGTCTCTTTCGGCTACGTGACGTCGCTGTCGAGCGAGGATCCGAACAACGATCCCCACCGCGCGGCCCAGGAATTCAAGCGCGACTCGCCGTTCATGCGCGACCTGCTCGATGGCGCGGAGCTCGTCCGGTACGGCGCGAAGTGCATCCCGACGGGCGGCCTGCACGCCATGCCGAAGCTCTACGCGAACGGCGCGATGATCGTCGGCGACTCCGCTTCGATGCTCAACATCATGAAGCTGGCCGGCATCCACATGGCGATCAAGTCCGGCATGCTCGCCGCGGCGACGCTCGTCGACGCACTCCAGCAGCAGGACTTCACGTCCAAGACGCTGGGCGGCTACGCCGAGCGTTTCAAGGACAGCTGGGCCTACGACGAGCATCTCGAGGGACGCAACTTCACGGGCTCGAACGAGATCGCGCCCCTCTTCGGCATGCTCGTCAACATCCCGCTGATGCTGATCACGAAGGGACGCGGCCTGATCCCGTTCATCGAGACCCACCCCTCCCACGCGGCGATGAAGAAGATCTGGGAGCTGCCCAAGGACGAGCGGGAGAGGCCGCCCTTCGTGCCGGACGGCGTGCTGACCTTCTCGAAGGAGCACCTCGTCCAGTTCTCCGGAACGCAGCACGAAGCCGATCAGCCTCCCCATCTCAAGGTCGCGGATACGAACATCTGCGCGACGAGCTGCCGGACCGACTACGGCAATCCGTGCGAGAAGTTCTGCCCGGCCGCCGTCTACGAGATGATCGACGTCCCGGGCAAGCCCGGGCAGAAGGAGCTGTTCATCCACCACGAGAACTGCGTCCACTGCAAGACCTGCGACATCGCGGACCCTTACCAGATCATCACCTGGACGACGCCGCAGGGCGGCGAAGGCCCCGATTACACGCAGATGTGACGCGCCGGCGGCGAGCATGCGAGAAGCCGGCTCCCTCGTGCTGCGCGCAGGCGCTCGGGCCACCGAGCGCCTGCGCGAGCAAGGACTCCACGCCGACCTCTTCGACACCCTGGTCGGCGCCTCGGGCGGCCCGAAGTGGCTCGTCCTGCGCGCGCTCGACGAGGTCCTGATCGAGCGACTCGTCGTACCGCGACGCCGCCCCCTCGACACCCTGGGCTCGTCGATCGGGAGCTTCCGCCACGCCTGCCTCGCCCAACGCGACGCCCGCAGCGCGCTGACGCGCTTCGCCGAGGCGTACGTCGAGCAGGCCTACCAAGGCGTGCCGACCCAGGAGACGATCTCGGCGGAGAGCGAGCGCATCCTCGCCTGCCTGCTCGGCGACGCGGGCGCGGTGCAGATCGCTTCCAACGACGTCGTCCGGTCCCATTTCGTCGCCACGCGTCTCCGCCGCGATCGCGGGCTCGACCGGGGCCGACGATTCCAGCTCCAGCTGGCGGCTGCGGCCGGCTGGAATGCACTCGGCCGCCACCGCCTCGGCCGCGCCGTCGAACGCATCGTATTCGGCCCCGAAAAGTCGCCGATCGCATTCCGCGACCTGCCGACGACGTTCCTCCCGCTGACCGCCGACGCGCTCGGAAAGGCGCTCCTCGCGAGCGGATCGATTCCGCTCGTCATGGCCGGCGTGCGGGACGCGCCCGGCAGGCCGGGCCTGCTCTTCGACGGCGGCCTGATCGACTACCACTTCGATTTCGCGTTCCGCCGCGGTCCCGGACTCGTCCTCTTCCCGCACTTCTTCGACCGCATCACGCCCGGCTGGTTCGATCGCTTCCTGCCATGGCGGTACCCGCGCGCGCGCGATCTCGAGGACGTGGTCCTGATCGCGCCCTCCGACGCGTTCATCGCGAGCCTGCCCGGCGAGAAGGTGCCCGACCGCAACGACTTCCTGGCGCTTCCGACCGCCGAGCGCATCCGGCGCTGGCGTCAGGTGCTCGACCGCTCGCGCCGCCTGGCCGACGAGCTCGACGCGCTCTTCGCGACACCGGGCGGCGATCTTCCCATCCGCCCCCTGCCGCGCTGAAGGCCGCCTGCCTATGATGGACCGCGTGACGGCGGGATCGCCGCACGGCCACCCGCGAGCCGCGCGCCCGGCGCGATCGACGACGAGGGCATTCGGGCCGCGCTCCCTGCAGCCGCGACCGCGCCCGATCGCGGCGGAGCATCGCGCGGGGCGGAGCCGGACGAACGGAGGATCGCGTGAAGCCCCCCGCCGAGTCGATGAGGATCCCGGAGGCAGTCTCGCCGAAGGCGTCCGACGAAGTCGATGCGTCGTCGCCCGCCTACGCCCGTTACGTGCTCGGTGTGCTCTTCCTCGTCGGCGTCTTCGCGCTCGTGGATCGCCAGATCTTCGGCATGTTGATGGAGTCCATCAAACGAGAGTTCGAGGTCTCCGACACCTGGCTCGGCCTCGCCTCGGGACTCTCGTTCGGGCTCTTCTATGCCGCGGCGGGCATTCCGATCGCACGCCTCGCAGATGGGGGCAGTCGGCGCAGCATCCTCGCCGCCGGTCTCGGCGCCTGGAGCGCGCTGACGCTTCTCTCGGGCCTCGTGACGAGCTTCGCGCAGCTCGTCCTCGCGCGGCTCGCGATCGGCGTCGGCGAGGCGGCGGGGACCCCGACGGCGCAGGCCCTCATCGCCGACTACTTCCCGCCCGCGCGCCGGGCGCGCGCGCTGGCCATCTACTCCGCCGGGTCGAGCACCGGAGTCATGCTCGCCTATCTCGTCGGGGGCTGGATCCAGGAGCGTTGGGGCTGGCGTGGCGTCTTCCTCACGCTCGGTGCGCCCGGCGTCCTGCTCGCGCTGGTCGTCCGCCTCACCGTCCGGGAGCCGCGCAGGGGCCGATTCGACGTGCGCGCGGTCGAGTCGCTCTCGACCCGAGAAGCGCTGTCCCGCCTCCTCGCCCAGCCGGCCTATCGCTCGGTCCTGATCGCCTTCGCGCTCCACTCGCTCTCCTTCTCGGCCGCTTCGATCTGGCATCCGGCGTACCTGGCCCGCGTGCATGCCATGCAGCCCGGCGAGATCGGGCGACTCCTCGGCTTCGGGAGCGCCGCCCTCTCGGCCATCGGCGTCGTCTCCGGCGGCTTCCTGACCGACCGACTCGCCGGCCGCGATCGACGCTGGCTCCTGCGGCTGCCCGGCATGGCGAGCCTCGTGTACGCGCCGCTCTCCCTGCTCTTCCTCTTCGCCCCCACCCGCGCGCTCGCCCTCCTCGGCCTCGCGACCTCCGGCTTCCTCTCCGGCCTCGCGATTCCGGGCATGCACGCGGCGATCCAGGAGCTCGCCGAACCCGCTTCGCGCGCGACCGCCGCGGCCCTCAATCTCCTGCTGCTCACGCTGGTCGGCGTCGGCCTCGGGCCGACCCTCGTCGGCATCACGAACGATCTGCTCGCGGCGCGGCTGGGCGACCACGCCGTCCAGTGGTCCCTCGCCTTCGCGGCCCTCGTCACGGCCGGAAGCGGGACCCAGGCGCTGATCGGAGCGAGACAGCTCGCGCGCAGAATCGGTTGAACCATCATGCCGATCGCCCGGACTCGACCCGTTTCGATCCGGCAGGCCCTACCCGGCCCGCACCGAGTCCACTACAACTCGGGGAACGCACGCCAGGGGAGCCGATCGGCGGCGCTCGTTTCCCCGACCGATCCCGACCGCCTTCGGCGCCCACGCGTGCAGGTCATGCGCCCTCGAAGGCTCTGCACGCGGGAAGGCCACGCACCCGTGAACGCCATCCAAACCCGAATACGAGGCCATCGATGCGACCGAACGCCCGGCAACGTCCGACTCCCATTTCGCATTCGCTCCTCCACGCGTTTCGTTCGTCGATTCCGATCCTCCTGATCGCCGCGCTCGTACCCGCCTGCAACGACGCCCCGAAATCGCGAGGGGATGCAGCCGAGGCCGAGGCCGCCCAGGCCGGCGCCGAAGTCGCTCCGGAATCCACCGCGACGCAGGCCGCGAGCGACGGCGCGGAAGCGGAGCGCGGAAGCGGGTCCGTCGCGAGCGAGGACGCGGCGACGCCGGGCCCGATCCTCGACTGCGTCGCCCGGGGCGCGGCGAAGCCCATCTGCAAGTTTCAGAGTCCCGAAGACATCGTCGCCCTGCCGGGCAACGAGGCGCTCCTGATCAGCGGCTACGGCGTGACGGGCGCCGACGGGCGGATTCGCGAGCCCGGCACGCTCTACCTCTTCCGCCTCGACGACGAGTCCGTCGAGCGCCTGTACGGCGGGGGCACGCAGGCCGACGTGGCCGAGGCCGGCTGGGGCGACCCGACCTGCCCGGCGCCGCCCGCCGATCGCTTCAACGCCCACGGCATCGACCTCGTGCGCCGGGACGACGGCCGACTCGCGCTGCTCGTCGTCCAGCACTTCGGTCGCGAGGCGATCGAGTTCTTCGAGGTCACGGGGGCGAGCCGGGACTGGAAGCTCGCCTGGAAGGGCTGCGTGCTGGCGCCGCCCGACGCGTCGCTCAACGAGGTCGTCGGCCTTCCGAACGGCGACTTCTACACGACGAAGATGGCCTCGGTCTCCGGCGCCTCCGACTTCACCGAAGCGATCCCGAACGAACCGACCGGCAATGCCTTCGCCTGGAGCGCCGACACGGGATACCGGAGGATCGCGGGCACCGACGGCATCATGACCAACGGCATCGCCGCCTCCCCGGACGGCAAGACGATCTATGTCAACATCACGATGCAGAACGAGGTTCGCAAGGTCGATGCCGCGACGGGCGAGATCCTCGCCACCGCGTCGGTGAAGATGCCCGACAACGTCACCTGGGCACCCGACGGCAAGCGCCTGCTGGTCGCGTCGCTCCATGGTTTCGAGACGGCGGAGTTCGGCCTCTGCGTCGACCTGCCCGCCGGCGCCTGCCCCATCCCCTTCGCCATCCAGGCGGTCGATCCCGAGACGATGACGCCCCTCGGCCCGGTCTACGAGAGCACCGGCGCACCGATGGGCGGCGGAACGGTCGGCCTCCAGGTCGGGGACGAGCTCTTCGTCGGCTCGTTCACTGGCGATCGCATCCTGCGGATCGACCTGAACGCGGACTGAGCACCGACGGATCGAATCGAATTCGACCTTGTCGACCTCCCCCCCGTCCACGCCGGCGAGGCCGCCCGACTCGCTCCGCGCGACGCTCGCGGAGCGCAGTCGGCGCGTCGTCGATCCCGCGCTCCTGCAGCGCTTCGTCGACACGTTCCTCTACACGGCCGAGGCGCTGCTCGTCGATGAGATCACCCGCGTCGATGCCGAGGCGCGCACGCTCGAGGCACGGCTCGACTCGATGCGACCGCTCCCTTTCGCCCGCTGCCAGCGCACGAGCGCGCGCCATCCGGGCCACGTCTCCGCCGCCGAGCTGCTGATGGCGACGGGAAGCCTCGGCTGCCTGCACGCCTATCTCTTCCATGGCTGTCGCTGGGACGAGGGCTGGGCGGGCTTCGGCAATCGGATCCACCGCGCGGATTTCAAACGCCTCGCCGTGATCGGACCGCCGGTCGAGCTCGAGTCGACCGAGACCCGCACGCGCGTCGGCGAGCGGCGGATCGTCATCCGCTATGCGTTCCGCTTCCGACAGGCGGGCGAGCTCGTCTACCTGGGCGATCAGTCGGCGATGTTCGTGAAGGGGCGGTCGCTCGACGCGCTGCTGGGCGGCGGGACGGAAGAGGCCGACTGATCCGGACGCGGACGCAGGCGCATTCGTCCCGGCCGATACGGCCCGTTGACGGGGCGTCGCTCACGGCAGTTCCCAGGAGCCGAAGAAGCGCTGTAGATGAAGCGCGCAAAGGGACGCGCGCGGCGTCCCGGCCCGTCGGGCGGGACGCCGCGCGATCCCACGCGCGCTCAGCTGCAGCCGCTCGTGCTGCCGCAGTTCGGGCATTTGTAGCAGGCGCCGTTGCGGATCATGATCGAGCCGCAGTCCATGCAGGACGGCGCATCGGCCTGGTTGACGAAGCTGGCGACCAGCCGCTGCGACTGGGCTTGGCCCGCCTCGGTCGCCGCGCTCCCCGAGCCGCCGGCGACCGCGCCGGCCGCCGCGAGCGGCGTCACGCCCGAGCGGCCCGACGTCGGGAGCGCGATCGGCGCCGCCCCCGCCGACTCCTCGTCGCCCTCCTCCGCCTCTTCGACGGCCAGGTAGCGGTCGCCGAGATAGCGGAAGACGTAGTCCATGACCGACTTCGCGATCGGGATCTTCTTGTTGTTCGTGAAGCCCGAGGGCTCGAACCGCGTATGGCTGAACTTGTCGACGAGCGCCTTGAGCGGCACGCCGTACTGGAGCGAGATCGACGTCATGGTCGCGATCGTGTCCATGAGGCCCGAGATCGTGCTCCCCTCCTTCGCCATCTTCAGGAAGATCTCGCCGGGCTGGCCGTCCTCGTAGAGGCCGGTCGTCAGGTAGCCCTCGTGGCCCGCGATCGAGAATTTGTGCGTGGCGGCGACGCGGTCGTCGGGCAGCTTGCGGCGGCGCGGCCGGTACTGATCGAGCTCGACGAGATTGGTCGACTGGGCCGACTTCTTCTCGTCGGCGTCGCGACCGGTGTTGAGCGGCTGCGTCCGCTTGCTGCCGTCGCGGTACACGGCCAGCGCCTTCAGCCCGAGCTTCCAGCCCTCCGTGTAGGCCTGCATCACGTCCTCGACCGTCGCCTCCCTGGGCATGTTGACGGTCTTCGAGATCGCGCCGGAGAGGAAGGGCTGGACTGCGCCCATCATGCGGATGTGGCCCATCCACTCGATCGAGCGCACGCCGTTCTTCGCCCGGAACGCACAGTCGAAGACCGGCAGGTGTTCCGGCCGCAAGCCGGGCGCACCCTCGATCGTCTCCTTCTGGTCGATGTGGTCGATGATCGCCTCGACCTCGGCCGTCGAATAGCCGAGCTTCGCGAGCGCCATCGGGACGGTGTTGTTGACGATCTTGAGGAATCCGCCTCCGACGAGCTTCTTGTACTTGACGAGGGCGATGTCGGGCTCCACGCCCGTCGTGTCGCAATCCATCATGAACGCGATCGTGCCGGTCGGCGCGAGCACGGTCACCTGCGCGTTCTTGTAGCCGTGCTCCGATCCGAGTTCGAACGCCTCGTCCCAGACGCGCCGCGAGCGCTTCATGAGATCGGCGGGCACCCCCGACGGCGGCACCATGTAGGCCGCGTCACGATGCATCTCGATGACCTCGAGGAAGGGCTCGCGATTCTCCGGGAAGTGCGGGAACGGGCCCATCGCCGCCGCGATCTCGGCGCTCATGCGATACGCCTCGCCGCACATCAGCGAGGTCAGGGCCGCGGCCAGGTTCCGCCCCTGGTCGCTGTCGTAGGGCAGACCGAAGGCCATCAGGAGCGCACCCAGGTTCGCGTAGCCGAGCCCGAGCGGACGGTAGAGATGGCTGTTCTCGGCGATCTTCGGCGTCGGGTAGTCGGCGAAATCGACCAGGATCTCCTGGCCGAGGATCGTCAGCGCCGCGGCCCGGCGATAGTCCTCGACCTGGAAGCGCCCCTCCGCATCGAGGAAGGTCATCAGGTTCAGGCTCGCGAGGTTGCAGGCCGTGTCGTCGAGGAACATGTACTCCGAGCAGGGGTTGCTCGAGTGGATGCGGCCCGAGCGCTTGACCGGGTTCCAGCGGTTGATCGTCGAGTCGTACTGGATGCCCGGATCGCCGCAGACGTGGGCCGCCTCGGCCATCTCGCGCAGGATCTCCTCGGCGCGCAGCGTCTCGACCGGCTCGCCCGTCGTCACCGCCCTGGTCTGCCAGGAGTCCTTGCGTTCCGCGCGCTCCATGAACGCGTCGGTCACGCGGACGGAGTGGTTCGCGTTCTGGAAGAAGACCGAGTCATAGGCGCCACCCGGCACGTTGAAGCCGCCGGCGTAGCCCTCCTCGATCAGCGCCCAGGCCTTCTTCTCCTCGTCCGCCTTGCAGCGGATGAACTCCATCACATCGGGGTGGTCGACGTTCAGGATCACCATCTTCGCCGCGCGCCGGGTCTTGCCGCCCGACTTGATGACGCCGGCGAAGGAGTCGAACCCGCGCATGAACGAGACGGGACCGGACGCGACGCCTCCGCCGGCGAGCAGCTCCCGCGAGGAGCGGATGGCCGAGAGGTTGCTGCCCGTCCCCGAGCCGCCCTTGAAGAGCATGGCCTCGGTCTTCGCGAGGTCCATGATCGACTCCATGGTGTCCTGCACGGAGTTGATGAAGCAGGCGGAGGCCTGCTGGGACGTGCCTTCGACGCCGAGGTTGAACCAGACGGGGCTGTTGAAGGCCATCTTCTGGTGGACCAGCAGATAGGTCAGCTCGTCGCTGAAGGCGTCGGCATCGGCGGGCGTCGCGAAGTAGCCGCCCTGCTCGCCCCACTCGCGGATCCGACGCACGACGCGACCGATCAGCTGCTTGACGCTGCGCTCGCGCTCGGGCGTGCCGATGTGGCCGCGGAAGTACTTGGAGACGACGACGTTGGTCGCGAGCTGGGACCACTTCTTCGGGATCTCGACGTCGGTCTGCTCGAAGACGGTCTCGCCCTTCTCGTTGGCGATCGTCGCCGAGCGAAGCTCCCACTCGAGCGTGTCGAAGGGGCCGACCTTGCCGTCCGTGAAATGCCGCGCGATCGAGACGCCCCGCGGCGCTGCCGAAGCGCCCTCCGCCGCCCGCTTCCGATCCGCTCGCACGCTCGTGTCCTTGCCCCGGTCCGCCTGCATGCTGCCCCCCGTCGCTTGCTCGAAGCGTCGCCGACCGCCCGCGTCCCCCCCGGGCGCGATTCGGCACTGGCTCGATTCTGGTAGATGGGACTAGATGAGTGGGGCGCCGGGATCGCTCCCGGCGCCCCCCGAACCGAGAGTGGGCCGCCATCGGACCGAATCCGCGAGGGATTCGCGCTGGAGAGCCACCCGAAGTTCGTGTTCCTCCCCGCAACTACCCAGTTGCGACCCCCCCAGGCTACAGGAGGAAACTCACATCCCCGTTGCGCGCCAAAGTGCCCTCGACGCTCCCGTTCGTCAACCAGAAAATCCACAAAATCTTGCGGCTCTCGGTCCGACGACCACAACACCTTGTGTCCGAGACCTCGTTTCGCTCCGGGCTGTCGAGGGTCAAGACGGCGGATCTGAAGGCGAATCAAAGACTCGTCAAACGACGTTCTCGACCGTTCCTTGGCACCGCGCCCGCATCCCGAACGGCCGCGCGCCGCCTGCCGGGCGCCGCGCCGGTGCGCCGAAAGCGGCCCGCCCCCGAACGGCGCGGAAGCGTCGCACGACCCCGTCGACGCGTCCATCGACCGGACGCTCGCGACGCGACGCGCCCCGCCGAGGATCGCCAGGCGGCTGGCGCCCCGCCGACCTGCGCGCGCGGCGCACGGCCCGCGAAACCCCTGCTCTTCGAAGCGGATGGGCAGTCGGGCTCGACGCCCGCCGGCCGACTCGCGCGCGGACCGCCCGCGCGCGGCGCGTCGGATGCGCGCTCAGAGGCCCGTAAAGCGGATGCCGAGGCCTTCCGGGCATCGATGGCGGACGTTGAGCCCGATGATCAGCGCCGTCATCGCCTCGACGATCCGGGCGTTGGAGAGCGGTCCGCCGTCGAGCGCACGCAGCCCGTCGACCAGCGGGCAGAGCGCCATGATCTTCTCGCGCGCGGCCTTCGCTCCGGAGACCACGACGTCGCACTCCACCGGCTCCTCGAGATGCTGGAGCCGATGGGAAGAGACGTTCTGGAAGGCGGAGACGACCTCGACGCCCGCCGGCACCAGCGCCTCGACGAGCTCCGCGGCCGATCCCTGCCAGATCCCGACCGTGCGGACCGCGCCGTCTCCGATCGCCGTCGCGAGCGGAACGGTCATCGACACGACGATCTGCCCGGTGCGCAGCGAGGGCTTGATCGTCTTGAGCGTGCTCGCGGTGTGCTCGAAGGGGACGGAGAGGATCACGATCTCGGCCGCGGCCGTGGCGTCCTCGTTCGCATGCCCCTCGACGCGAGCGCCCGGCACCTTCGCGCGGACCTGCTCCGCCGCCTCGACGGCGCGCTCCGCCTTGCGCGAGCCGATCACCACGCGCCGACCCTTCTGGCAAAAGCGCAGCGCCAGCCCGAGTCCCTGGTCTCCCGTCCCACCGAGAATCGCGATCGCATCATCCTGGTTCGTCATGGCGCCGGACTCTAGCCTCGTTTCGCGCGGCGCAAACGGTCCGCCCCACGCGCGGGCGGATCCGCTCTATGCTCCCGGTCCGATGCCGATCGCCGCCGAGCACACCCCCACCCGCATCGCCCAGCACGACGCGCGCACCCTCGCGATCGACTGGGCCGACGGCACCCGCTCGCTCTACGACGTGCGCGCGCTGCGCCTCGCCTGCGCCTGCGCCGAGTGCGTCGACGAGTGGAGCGGCGAGGCGCGCCTCGCGGCCGCGAACGTGCCCCAGGACGTGGCTCCGACCGGCATCCACTCCGTCGGGCGTTATGCGATCCAGATCGACTGGAGCGATGGCCATGCGACCGGGATCTATCCCTTCGCCCGGCTGCGCCGCCTCGTCGAAGCCCGGCCGCTCGAGGTCCGGCCGACCGGGGCCCCGCGCGCCCCGATGACGCCGAGCGCCGCGGCGGCCGCGGCGGCCGTGGCGAAGGGCGGGCCGGAGGCGGCGCCGGTCACGCCGCGGCTCGCGGCGACGGTGCTGCTCGTGCGCGACGCCGAGGCCGGACTCGAGGTCTTCATGCTCGAGCGCCATCAGAAGAGCGACTTCGCCGAGGGCGCCCTCGTCTTTCCGGGGGGCAAGACCGAGACCGCCGACGGCGACCCCGCGCTCGCCACCGGCGTGCGCGGGGCGTCGGCGCTCGATCCGACGGATCGCCTGCTCCGCGCGGCCGCGATCCGCGAGACCTTCGAGGAATGCGGTGTGCTGCTCGCGCGGCCGCACGGCCGCGATGCCCTGGTCGATGCGGACCGCCGCGCCGCGATCGCCCGCCGCTGGCGGGAGCCGCTGCGCCTCGATACCGCGACCCTGCCCGAGGTCGTCGCAGCCGAGGACCTCGAGCTCGCCTTCGAGCTGCTCGTCCCCTTCGCCCACTGGATCACGCCCGAGTTCATGCCCATGCGCTTCGATACGCATTTCTACGTCGTCGCCGCACCGCCGGGCCAGCTCGCCGACCACGACGGCGCGGAGTCGGTCGATTCGCTCTGGACGACGGTTCCCGAGGCGATCGAGCTCGAGCTCGCGGGGCGCCGGACGATCATCTTCCCGACGCTCGAGAACCTGAAAAAGCTGGGCCGCAGTCGCACGGTCGCCGACGCGCTCGCGCGCGCGCGACGGACGCCGATCGTGACCGTGACGCCGAGGGTCGAGATCGACGGAGAAGGGCGCCGCTTCATGGTGCTGCCCGCCGAGTCGGGCTACGACACCCTGCGCGCTCCGCTCGAGTCGCTGGCCGGGAGCGTCCCGCGCCCGGAGACGCCGCGATGAGCGCCCCGCCCCCGACCCCGATCCACCTCCCGGCCCCGCCCGCCGGCTTCGTCGCCGCCACGAGCGGCGGCGATCCGGGCCTCGGCGAGCGCGCCCTGCGCGACGCCCTCGCCGTCGCCGCCCGGGCCTGCGACGCCGCACGGGCCGAGATCCTGCCGCGCTACCGCCACGTCGCCGTCGAGACCAAGCACGACGGCTCGCCCGTCACGATCGCCGACCGGGAGGCCGAGCGCGCGATCCGCCGCGTGATCGGCGAGGCGTTCCCGGAAGACACGATCCTCGGCGAGGAGCTCGGCCAGAGCGAGGGCCGCTCGCGCCGGCAGTGGGTCGTCGATCCGATCGACGGGACGATCGCCTTCTCCCGCGGTATTCCGCTCTTCACCACGATCGTCGCGCTGCTCGTCGACGGCGTGCCCGTCGTCGGCATGATCGACCTCCCGGCCGTCGGCGACCGGATCGGAGGCTATGCGGAAGGCGGCGTCTATCGCGGGAGCGAGCGCGTCGCCGTCTCGGCGACGACGCGCCTCGAGGAGGCGCTCGTCTGTCATGGCGACCTGTTCTGCTTCGATCGGGCCGGGCTGCGAAGCGCCTACGACCGCATGGCGCGCGCGATCCCGAAGCTACGGGGCTACACCGACGCCTTCGGCCACCTGCTCGTGCTCTCCGGGGCCGCCGACGCGATGGTCGACTGCGATCTCAACCCTTGGGACGCCGCCGCGACGCGTGTGCTGGCCCGCGAGGCGGGCGGCGTCTGCTGGATGCGCGAGCGCGAAGCGGGCCAGAAGCTCGATCTCGTCTTCGGCAATCCCTACGTCGTCGGTGCCCTCGCGCCGCTCTTCTAGACGCGAGGTCGCGCGGACCCCCGCGACGCCCATCGGACGCCCGCTCGCCCCGCACTCCACACGCGTGCGCCGCCCATGCGATGCGCCCGCCGGTCCGCGCTCCGAAAGCGAGCCTGCGGGTCCGCTGCCGACCTCGGCCGGCCCGAATGGGCCGCGCTATGGTCCGCGCGCCCGAAATCCGCCCTGCAGGAGAATGCCGTCCATGAACGCTCGCCTCGACGATGCCCGCCTGGTGCTCGAAGCCGGATCGAGGCTGCTCGCCGAATCCGTCGACGCCGCCCGGCGGCTGACCGGGGGGGGCGCCGACATCGACGACCACCAGGTCGTGACCGAGCGCGTCGCCTACGCCGCGACCGAGGCGGTCGCGGCCCACGAGGTCCTGGCCGAGCTCGAGTGCTGGCGTGCCGAGGGCAAGGCGACGGCGACGCGCGAGAAGACGGCCATCGCCGCGGTCGGCGAGCTGATGAACAACCTCTGCTTCCGCCTCTCTGGCGTCGTCGAGGAGCTCGGCATCGGCGACGCAGCGGTCGAGAAGAGCTTCTCCGCCGACGTCCGGGCGGCGCTGCGACGGACGACGTCGGAGGCGCTGCTGCGCGCGCTCGGAGCCCATGCGGCCGAGACGCGCGGCGCGAACGAGTGGGCGCTCGACGAGACCCATGAGCAGGTCCGCGACCAGGTCCGCCAGTTCGCGGCCGACGAGGTCATGCCGCACGCCGAGCACATCCATCGCACGGACGCGACGATCCCCGAGTCCTTCATCGAGAAGATGGCCGAGCTCGGCTTCTTCGGACTCTCGATTCCCGAGCAGTACGGCGGCGTCGAGATGGGCAACCTCGCGATGATCCTCACGACCGAGGAGCTCTCGCGCGCGTCGCTCGCGGCAGCCGGCTCGCTGATCACGCGCCCCGAGATCCTGACCAAGGCGCTCATGGGCGGCGGGACCGAGGCCCAGAAGAAGTACTGGCTGCCGAAGCTCGCCTCGGGCGAGGTCATGGCGGGCATCTCCGTGACCGAGCCCGACATCGGCTCGGACGTGGCGAGCGTGAAATGTCGCGCGACGCGGGCGACGGTCGGCGGGGTCGGGGGCTGGGTCGTCGACGGCCCCAAGGCGTGGTGCACCTTCGCGGGCCGCGCGAACGTCCTCGCCGTCCTGCTGCGGACCGATCCCGACCTCGCGAAGGGCGCGAAGGGCTTGTCGCTCTTCGTCGTGCCGAAGCCCGCGACCCGCGATCACGCCTTCGACTTCACCCAGGAAGGCGGCGGGCGGCTCGTCGGCAAGGCCGACGCGACGCCGGGCTACCGCGGCATGCACTCCTACACGCTCGCCTTCGAGCGCTGGTTCGTCCCCGCCGATCACCTCGTCGGCGAGGAGAAGGGACTCGGTCGCGGCTTCTACCTTCAGATGGCGGGCTTCGCCGCGGGGCGGCTCCAGACGGGCGGACGAGGCTGCGGCCTGGCTCAGGCCGCGCTCGAGGAGACCGCGAAGTACGTCGTCGATCGGAAGCAGTTCGACCAGCCGCTCTCCGCCTTCCAGCTGACCCAGTACACCCTCGGCCGGATGGCCGCCCAGATCGCCGGCGCGCGCGCGATCACCTACGCCGCCGCGCGCGCCTTCGACGAGGACGAGCGGGCGGCCGCTCCGCTCGCGGCGCAGGCGAAGCTGCTCGCCTGCGACGTCGCCGTGTCCGCGACGCAGGCCGGCCAGCTGATGCATGGCGGCTGGGGCTATGCCGAGGAGTACCCGATCAGCCGCTACGTCGTCGACGCGACCGTGCTGCCCATCTTCGAGGGCGTGAAGCCGATCCTCGAGCTGAAGGTGATCGGCAAGGCGATCCTGGGCGCCTGAGTCCGCCGCGGCGCTAGGCCGAAGCTCCGTCGCTCGCGAAGAACGCCGTCAACACGTCGATCATCGGTGCCACGTCCGCGGCCGCCGCCATCTCCCGACAGGAGTGCATCGAGAGCATCGGGTTGCCGACGTCGACCGTCCGGATGCCGACGCGCGCGGCGCTGATCGGTCCGATCGTCGAGCCGCAGCCGAGGTCGCTGCGCACGACGAAATGCTGGGGCGTGACGCCGACGTCGCGGCAGAGGGCCGCGAAGAGCGCGGCGCTCGGACCGTCGGTCGCGTAGGACTGGCCGGCGTTGCGCTTCACGACGGGTCCGCGTCCGAGCACCGGCCGATGACCGGGCTCGTGGCGATCGGCGTAGTTGGGATGGACCGCATGGGCCATGTCGGCCGAGACGAGCCAGGACCGCGCGGCCGCCCGCTCGAGGGCCTGCTCGGTCGTCGACGCCTTGCGCCCGCCGGTCGCGGCGAACCCGGCGGCGACGCGCCCGAGCACGTCGGCGAGGAACGTCCCCGCAGCGCCCGCCTGGCTCCGGCTCCCCACCTCCTCGTGGTCGTAGAGCACGACGACCCGCGTCGCCGCACCGCCCTTTCCCCCGCGCCCGGCGCGCGCCGCGAGCAGGGCGCAGAGCGCGGCGTGACACGAGGCCAGGTTGTCGAGGCGCGCCGCCTGGATGAACTCCCCGCCTCCGCCGGCCCGCGCCGCGGGCTGCGTGTCGTAGAGCATCAGGTCGTAGGAGAGGATCTCCCCAGGCTTCGAGGACCGGCGCTCGCGCCTGGAGGCGATGGCTTCGACGAGCAGCTTCTCGAGCGAGAGCTTCTCCGAGAGGCCCAGCACCGGCACGAGATGCTGCTGCGCGTTGAGCTTGAGCCCCTCCTGATGGATCTCGCGGTAGAGGTGGATCGCGAGGCTCGGCACGCGCAGCACCGGCCGCTCGAGATCGACCAGTCGGGTCCGCAGCTGCGTTCCCTCCCGCAGCACGACGCGTCCCGCGAGCGAGAGGTCGCGGTCGAGCCAGGTATGCAGCAGGACGCCGCCGTAGGGCTCGACGGCGAGCTGCCCGTAGCCCTGCGCGCGCACGTCGGCAACGGGCTTCACGCGCAGGTTCGGCGAGTCCGTATGGGCGCCGACGACGCGGAAGCCCGCGTCGCAGGGCGGCCGACTGCCCGCCTCGAACGCGGCGATGCTCCCGCCCCGGACCACATAACGCCGCTCCCCCGGCGCGATCGACCAGACGTGAGCCTCGTCGAGGGGCTCGTAGCCGGCCTGCTCGAGCCGGCGCACGCCGGTCTCGACCGCGTGATAGGGCGTGGGGGAGCGATCGACGAAGGCGAGGAGGTCCGAGACCGGGTCTTGCATGGCGCCTGAGCATAGCCGGCGCTTGCGGGAGGCTCCGGCCCCGCGCGCCGCGGTGAGACGCTCCGGCTAGAAGCGCAGCTCGACCGACATCGTGTCGCGCTTCTTCGCGCGCAGCCGCAGACGCAGCAGCATCTCCTGATCGCCGACCTGCAACGCGCGCTGGGTGCGGAAGAGATCGTCGCTGTGGCGCTTGAAGCCCGAGCGCTTCTCGAGATCCCGGACCGAGCCGCGGGCGACCGCTGCGGCGAGGGCCTGGTCAGTCTGCCGCGCGCTGATGCCCGGCCGCCCGCCGCGGACGGCGAGCAGCGCGTCGAGCTCCTGGACCCGGCGGATCATCGACGGATCCGGCGCCGGTCCGGGCTTCGCCGTCGGCTGCGTCGCGATGGCGACCGCCGCGAGATTCGCGTCGTTCGCGAGCGCGAGCCCGGCGACCGTCCCGGACTGAGCCGGCGCCTCCTGCGCCGCCGTGCAGAGCAGCACCACCACCAGCCCCGCCGTCGCGAGCGGTGCGGTCGTCCCGCGGCGTCCGCCCTCGAGCCCGCGGCCGAGCGCGGGCCCGAAGCCGGCCGCCAGGGCCAGCGTCCGTTCGAACGCATCGATGCACGTACGGGTCGAGCCACGGTCCATGTTCGAGCCTCCTCCCCTCCGGGTTGGATCTCTCGACACACGAATTGGATTGCAAGACCTACGCCACAGTTCGGAGGCACCCGCAGGGGCCCGGGACCGCTCCCGAGGTCAGCGCCCGCGGACGAATGACCCGCGCGGGCCCGCAAAACGCGCCTGCAAGCGAAAAATGCTGGATCAGCGAGGGGAAAACTCCTCCTCCCCCCAGGAGACCGCAGGCGCTTGCAGCCTCAGGCAGGCCCGGGCGGCGTCCGCGCGAGCCAGATCGCGGCCTTCCGGGCCATCCGAGCGAGACTCTCCTCCGTCAGCTGCGTCTCGATCTCGGATGGGGAAAACCAGCGCAGCGCCTTCGACTCGGCGACCTGGCGCGCGAGCGCCGTCGCCTCGGAGGCCTCGAGCAGGAAGCGGACGTCGTGATGCTCGTGGGCGGGCTCGCCCGGCCGCGCGGGAATGAGATGGACGTCGACGTCGAGGATCACGGGCGTCGCGGCGCTCGGGATGACGGCGAACCGCTCGATGCCGGACTCCTCGCGCGCCTCGCGCAGGGCCGCGGCGAGCACGTCGACCTCGCCCTCCGTATGACCCCCGAGCTGGAGCCAGCGATCGAGCTTGCGATGATGGGTCAGCAGCACCGAGCGGCGCTCGCGCGAAACGATCCAGGCCGAGGCCGTCACGTGGCCGGGCGCATAGCAGTCGCGTTCGAAGCAGCGCGGCTCGTCGTCGAGCAGCGCGCGGATCCGCCGCGTCGTGTCCGCCTCGCCCGCATGCACGGCCGCATATCGCTCGAGCATCCGGATCAGCTGGGCACGCGTCATCGTCGCCTCCCTCCACGGCCCTCGCGTGCGCGACCGGGCCTCAGAAAGACAGCCCGAATCCCGCCGAGAAGTTGAAGCCCTCGTCGGAAAAGCCGAAGTCGGCCCGGAAGATCGCCGCCCGCTCGACCGTGATCCGGCCGGAGACGCCGTAGCTCTGGATCACGCTCTCGTGGAAGAGCGCCGCGCCATCCTCGGCGATGCCCCCCGCCTCGTAGAAGACGGCGGCGCCGAGCCGCTCCACCCGGATGTGGCGCCAGACCTTGAAGCCGCGCGGCAGTACCCAGAAGCGATACTCCGCCGCCGCGCTCCAAGCGGCGTCGTCGCGCCAGCGCCCCTCGATGAACCCGCGCTGGATCTCCGAGCCGCCGAGGGTCGGGCGCGCGAAGAACGGCAGATCGCCCGAGGACAGCCGCGTCTCGAGGTGGAAGGCGAGCGTGTCCGTCGGCGGATTCTCTTCGTCCGGCGTCCCGCCGTCGTGGAAGATCGGCCAGACGGGAAGGACCTGATCCGCGAAGACGACGTAGGTCGCGCCGACGCGACCGCCGGTCTGGCCCAGCGCCGCGTCGGCGGCGGCCCCGATCGCGGTGCCCCGATAGGGGTTGCGCTGGCTGTCGCGCGTGTCCCAGCGCAGCCCCGCGCCGAGCCAGCCCATCGAATAACGGTCGGCCTCGTCGAAGAGGGCACGAAACGCCGGGACGTTCTCCATCGAGGGCTGGCCGCCGACGCGGCCGTGGTCGAGCCAATGGCTCTCGCCGCGCAGGCCGACCTCGAGGACGAAGTCGTCGAAGGTGCCGGGCAGGGAGTGGGCGAGACCGAGGTCGAGGAAGGCGACCTCGTCGGTATAGCTCGACTCGTCGGATTCGTTGGTCGTCGGGCCGATGCCGAAGAAGCGTCGGGTCAGCGTCTTGCGATACCCGCCGCCGGCGGCGAGATAGCTGCGCTCCTCCTGCAGGACGCCGCCCCCCTCGACGTCGAGGTGCTTCAGCCACCGCCGCCAGCGCAGCGTGTAGCTCTGCTGGCCCTCGGTCGTGTACGAGAAGAAGCCGCCCATGAACTCACGCCGGCGCTGATGGCGGAAGTCGATGTCGGTCAGCGCGAGGCCGAGGCCCGTGCCGACGTCCGCGTTGTGGAAGAAGAGCGGCACCGCGAAGCTCGACACCAGGAAGCGCTGGAAGAAGTTCCCCGGCTTGATTCGGCCTTCGGGGATGTAGCGCCAGCGCTCGGGCTTCTCGACGTAGCGCGCCTTGTCCACACGCGGAATCCGACCGTCCGCGTCCATGCCGCGATACGGGTCGTAGACGGACTCGACTTCGGGCGCCGCCGGCTGGGGCGCGCCCTCCTGCCCGGCGCCGCGCAGCGGCAGCGCGAGCACCAAGAAGAGCGCCGCGAGCGCGAGCGCCCGGGACGGCGGCTTCGCCTCGCGCAATTGGCGCGCCCTGCGCGATGCGGAGTGCATGACGGCGACTCGGAATCCCGGCCGGCGGCTCAGCTCGTGACCGGCGTTCGCATCGTCACGAACTCCTCGGCGGAGGTCGGATGGATGCCGAGCGTGGCGTCGAAGTCGGCCTTCGTCGCGCCCGCCTTCATCGCCACGGCGAATCCCTGGACGATCTCCCCCGCCTCCGGCCCGACCATGTGGAGTCCCACCACGCGATCGCTCCGCCGGTCGACGACGAGCTTCATCAGCGTGCGCTCGTGGCCATGGGTGAGCGTGTGCTTGAGGGCGCGGAAGGTCGAGCGGTACACGTCGATCTCGCCATGGCGCTCCCGCGCGGCGGCCTCGGTCAGTCCGACCGTCCCGACGGGTGGCTGCGAGAAGACGGCCGCCGGGACGTTCTCGTGGTCGGGCGAACGCGGGGCGTTGCCGAAGAGCGTCTCCGACAGACACACGCCCTCGTGGATCGCGACCGGCGTCAGGTTGATGCGATTCGTGACGTCGCCGATGGCCCAGATGCTCGGCACCGTGGTCCGCGAATAGGCGTCGACTCGGATCGCCCCGTCCGGCGCGAGGGCGACCCCGACGTCCTCGAGCCCGAGATCCGCCGAGTTCGGATGGCGGCCGATCGCGAAGAGCACGAGGTCGGCCTCGAGCTGGGTCCCGTCCGAGAGCGTCGCCCGCAGTCCCGACCGCGCCTTGGCGAGGGCCGTCACCGTCGTCTCGAATCGCAGATCGATGCCCCGTCCCTGCATCTGCTCGGCGAGATGGCGGCGCACGTCGTCGTCGAAGCCACGCAGGAAGAGCGGCCCGCGATAGAGCTGGGTCACGTCGACGCCGAGACCGTGGAAGATCCCGGCGAACTCGACCGCGATGTAGCCCCCGCCGACGATCACGGCGCGGCGCGGCAGCGCGTCGAGGTAGAAGAGCTCGTTGGACGAGACGCCCAGCTCCGCGCCCGGGATGTCGGGTCGAGTCGGCCAGCTGCCCGTGGCGACGAGGATGTTCTCCGCGCTGAAGCGTTCGCCCGCGACCTCGACCTCGTGGGAGCCGACGATGCGCGCGCGGCCCGGCACGTGTCGGACGCCGGCGTCGCGCAGCAGCCCCGCGTAGATCCCGTTCAGGCGCTCGATCTCCCGCGTCTTGTTGTCGCGCAGGGTCGGCCAGTCGAAGCCGGCCTGCCCGACCGTCCAGCCGTAGCCGGCGACCGCCTCGCTCATCTCGTCGCGGAAGTGGGAGGCGTAGACGAAGAGCTTCTTGGGCACGCATCCGACGTTGACGCAGGTGCCGCCGAGCGCTCCCTCCTCGGCGATCCCGACGCGTGCCCCGCGCGCCGCCGAGAAGCGCGCGGCCCGTACGCCGCCCGATCCGGCCCCGATGACGAAAAGATCGAAGTCCCGTTCCGACACGCCCTCTCCCCGTCCGCGGTGGATCGACCGGGCCAGACGATAGCCCGCCCGGCCCGGGACGCGGCGGGACGAGGCGCGGCGAGGCGGGGCGCCGAGCGCGACGCCGCCGCGGGCGTGCGGGGGCGGAGCGTCGGCCGGCCGGCGGGCCGGGTTCGGCCCGGGAATGGACTACGGTCTGGGCCGTGTCCACCGCTGGCCCCGCGATGCCCGAAGCCCCGCCGACCCATGCGCCCGGTTCCCGTCGCGTGCCCGCACTCGTGCTCTCCGGCTTCCTGGGAGCGGGCAAGACCACCCTGATCCAGCGGCTGCTCGCCGACGCGCGGCGTCAGGGGCTGCGCATCGCGCTCGTGTCGAACGAGCTCGGCGCCCTCGGCATCGACCGCGCGCTGCTCGGCGCCGGGGGACAGGCCTACGTCGAGCTCGAGGGCGGCTGCGTCTGCTGCGAGCTCTCGGACGACCTCGTCGAGACCCTCGATCGGCTCGAGCGCGAGGTCGAGCCGGATCGCTTCGTGATCGAGACCTCGGGCGTCGCCCTGCCCTACGACACGCAGCTGAACTTCGACCGTCCGCCGGTGCGCGATTTCATCGGTGACGACATCGCCGTCGTGGTCGTCAACGCCGAGCAGCTCGCCGAGGAGCGGGATCTCGAGGGCACCTTCGAGGATCAGGTGCAGTCGGCGGATCTGCTCGTGCTCAACAAGCTCGACCTCGTACCCGAGGCGCGGTGGGCGACGATCGAGGCGCGCCTGCGCGCGATCGAGCCCGAGGCGCCGATCGTGCGCGCGGTGCGCGGCGACGTCGATCCGGCCCTGCTCTTTCCGCCGGACCTCGGTCGGCGCGATCGCGCTCGCGACGCGGCGGCGGACGATTCGACACAACGGAGCGATGCGACGGACCCGCGCGGTCGGCGTCACGGCCAGGCGCACGACCATCACCACGAAGCCTTCGTCACCGGCGAGTGGCGCCCCTCGCCCGGGATCCCCTCCGCGGCGCTGCGCGAGGCGCTCGAGGGCCAAGGCGATCTGCTGCGCGCGAAGGGCTTCGTCGAGACGGACGAGGGGATCCGTCTGGTCCAGGTCGTCGGCCGGCGCGTCGAGATCGAGCGACCGCCCGAGCCGCCGCCGCCCGCGCTGCTGGGCCGGATCGTCACGATCCGGCGTGCGGGCGCGCCGTCCTCGTCGTCTTCGTCGCGCTCCGCTTCGCCTTCCGCTTCTTGACCGGGCGCGTCGCCTTCCGCTTCGCCGCGATCTGCGCCCGGGAGCGCGGGCCGCCGCCGCCGGTCCGCCGCTCCTCGGCGATGCGCTTCTTGCTCGCCGCGAAGCTGCAGATCGGGCAGGTCGCGAGATCGTGGCCACGCGCCGGACAGACCTCGCGACCGAAGAGGATGATCGCGAGGTGGAGCCAGCTCCAGCTCGCCTCGGGAAAGAGCGCCTTCAGATCGCGCTCGGTCCGCTCGACGGAGCTGCCGTCCGAGAGGCCCCAGCGCGCCGCGAGTCGATGGATGTGGGTGTCGACGGGAAAGGCGGGGCGACCGAAGGCCTGCGCGAGGACGACGCTCGCCGTCTTGTGGCCCACCCCCGGCAGGGCCTCGAGCGCCTCGAGCTCCGCGGGCACCCTCCCCCCGTGCTCCCGGACCAGGATCTCCGACAGCGCCCGGATGTTCTTCGCCTTCGCCGGCGCGAGGCCGCAGGAGCGGATCGCCGCGAGGATCTCCGCGACGGAGAGGTTCGCCATCGCCGCGGGCGTATGCGCGCGGGCAAAGAGCTCGGGCGTGACCTGGTTGACCCGTTCGTCGGTCGTCTGCGCAGAGAGCACGACGGCGACGAGCAGCGTGAACGGATCGTCGTGGCGGAGCGGAATCGCCGGCGCCGGGTAGCGCTCCGCCAGGATCGCGAGGATCCGCTTCGCCTTCTCGGCCCGGGTCATGGCGGCGCACGGTATCAGAAGCGGATTGAGCCGGCGCCCGGACCGACTACCCTGTGCGGGCCCGTTCTCGCTTCCGACCGATCCCGGTTCGGCCGGCCAGCGCGACCGGCACCCCCGGCCGCCCGGAACGTCCGAGCCCGGCACGACCCAACCCATCCGAGCCTGCGGAAAGCGCGTGTCCGTCGTCCCTCTCGATCCCGATCCCGGCGCAGGCGCCTGGGGCTCCGGTCCGCCCCGGATCGCCGGTGCGACCCACGTCGGCCGTGTGCGCTTCGTGAATCAGGACGCCTTTGGTCGCTACGACGACCCGCAGCGGGGCGAGATCCTCCTGATCGTGGCCGATGGACTCGGCGGTCATCGCGGCGGCGAGGTCGCGAGCCGGATGGCGACCCAGCTGATCGGGCCCCTCGTGGCGACGCGGGAAGCGCTCGAGACGCCCGAACGGCTCGCGCGCGCGATCGCGGAGGCCAATCGACGCATCCACGACACGGCCCGCAAGGACGACGACCTCGACGGCATGGGCACGACCGTCGTCTGTCTGCTGCTCTCGCCGAGCGGCCCGTCCTGGATCGCCCACGTCGGCGACAGCCGTCTCTATCGACTGCGCGACGGGCGCATCGAGCCCCTGACCGAAGACCACTCGCTCGTCGCGACCCTCGTCCGCCAGGGCGTGCTCTCTCCCGAAGACGCGCGGCATGACCCGCGCCGCAACCAGATCCTGCGCGCGCTCGGCATCCGCGACCAGGTCGAGGTCGACATCGTGCGCCTCGAGCCGCGACCCGGCGACGCCTATCTCCTTTGCACCGACGGCCTCCATGGCTTGCTCCCCGAGCCCCAGCTGCGCGCGCTCGCCGAGAGCGACGGCGAGCCCGAGCAGGTGGTCGAGCGGCTGATCGAGGCGGCCAACGCCGCGGGCGGGACCGACAACGTGACCTGCGTGCTGGCCCGCCTGCCGGGCGCCGTCGACGCGGGGACCGATCGGACGGACGGGTCCGGCCGAACGACTCCGACGACCGCAGCCGCCCAGCCCCTGCGCGACGCCCTGCGCGTCCCCGAATGAATGCCTCCGGACGACGGCTGATCGATTGGGTTCCGGAGGGCGCGCGACTTCCCGCCGACGTCGTGCTCGACCGCTTCACGCGCTACTGCGCCGACGCCGGTCTCGAGCTCTACCCCGCGCAGGAGGAAGCGCTGCTCGAGCTCTTCAGCGACCACCACGTCGTGCTGAATACGCCCACGGGCTCGGGCAAGTCGCTCGTCGCCCTCGGCCTCCACTTCAAGGCCCTCTGCGAAGGCCGCCGCTCCTTCTATACCGCGCCGATCAAGGCGCTCGTCAGCGAGAAGTTCTTCGCGCTCTGCGCGGCCTTCGGTCCCGAGAACGTCGGCATGCTGACCGGCGACGCCTCGATCAACTGGGCCGCGCCGATCCTCTGCTGCACCGCCGAGATCCTCGCCAACATGGCCCTCCGCCAGGGCCCCGCCACCGATGCGCCCTACGTCGCGATGGACGAGTTCCACTACTTCGGCGACCGCGATCGGGGCTGGGCCTGGCAGGTGCCGCTGCTGCTCCTGCCGGGCACGCGTTTCCTGCTGATGTCGGCGACCCTCGGCAACACGGCCGCGATCGAGGAGCGGCTCGCCGCCCTCACCCGACGGCGCGTCGCCCACGTCTTCAGCGACGATCGGCCGGTCCCCCTCGACTTCAGCTACCGCGAGACGCCGATCGTCGAGACGGTCGAAGCGCTGCTCGCCGGGGGGCGCGGCCCCATCTACATGGTCCACTTCACGCAGCGCGAGGCCGCCGAGCAGGCCCAGGGCCTGACGGGCGCGCAGATCACGGACCGCGACGAGAAGCGCGCGCTCGCGGAAGCCATCGGCGGCTTCCGCTTCGACTCGCCCTACGGCAAGGACATCAGCCGCTTCCTGCGTTTCGGCATCGGCCTCCACCACGCCGGCCTCCTCCCGAAATACCGCCTGCTCGTCGAGCAGCTCGCCCAGAAGGGTCTGCTCAAGGTCATCTGCGGGACCGACACCCTGGGCGTCGGCGTGAACATTCCCATCCGCACCGTTCTCTTCACCCGACTCTCGAAGTTCGATGGCGAGAAGGTCGGCATCCTGACGGTCCGCGAGTTCAAGCAGATCGCCGGGCGCGCGGGCCGGCGCGGCTTCGACACGGCGGGCAGCGTCGTCTGCCAGGCGCCCGAGCACGTGATCGAGAATCTGCGCGCCGCCGCTCGCGCCGCGGGCAGGGGCAAGGGCAAGGCGAAGAAGGTCGAGAAGAAGCCGCCGCCGCGGGGCTTTGTCGGCTGGACGCGCGAGACCTTCGAGCAGCTCGTCGCGAAGCCGCCGGAGACGCTGCGCTCCCAGCTCGGGCTCTCCCACGGCATGCTGGTCGCGGCCCTGCAACGCGGGAACGATCAGTCGCTGCGCGGCTCGGGCTACCGGGAGCTGATCGCGCTCGTCGATGACAGCTTCGAGACGCCGGTGCGCAAGCGGCGGCTGCGGCGCGAGGGCGCGGTGCTCTTCCGTTCCCTGCGGCGCGCGGGCATCGTCCGCATCGAGCGTGGCCGCCGCGCAGGCGACGCGGGCGCGGCGCGCGCGGCCGTCGCGCGGGTCGACGCCGAGCTGCAGCGCGACTTCGGCCTCCACCACACGCTCTCGCTCTACCTGCTCGACGCCGTCGCGGCGCTCGACCGCGACGCGCCCGACTACGCCCTCGACGTGATCTCGATCGTCGAGGCGATCCTCGAGAATCCGCGGGCGTTGCTCGAGGCCCAGGTCCGCGTCCGCAAGAGCGAGCTGATCGCGCAGTGGAAGGCGGAAGGCGTGCCCTACGAGGAGCGGCTGGCCCGCCTCGAGGGCGTGACCTGGGACAAGCCGATCGCGCCCTTCCTCTACTCGACGTTCGCGCTCTTCGCCGAGCACCACCCCTGGATCGGCAGCGATTCGATCCGTCCGAAGTCGATCGTGCGCGAGCTCTGGGAGGGCTTCCTCGCCTTCGAGGACTACGTGCGCCGCTACGGCATCGCGCGCCAGGAGGGCGTGTTGCTGCGCTATCTGAGCCAGGCCCACTCGACCCTCGCCCGCAACCTGCCGGAGGCGGCCCGCGACGAAGAGGTCGTCGACGCGATCGCCTACCTGCGCGCCCTGCTCGCCCGCGTCGATTCGAGCCTCGTCGAGGAGTGGGAGAGCCTCGTCGATTCCGGGCGCGGGGACGCGGCGGCGGTCGCCGACGCCCGCGCGTCCGAGCCGCCCGAGCGCGCGCCCCGTCGCCTCGACCGCCGCGCCTTCGACGCCCGCGTCCGCGCCGAGATGCACCAGCTGCTCCACGCGCTCGCGGCGCGCGACTTCGAGTCGGCGGCGGCCTGTACGGCGAACGCCGACTGGGACGCGGCGCGGATCGAGGCCGAGCTCGCCCCCCTGTTCGCGCAGGGCCGCGTTCCACGCGCGGACCCCGAGGCGCGCAAGGCGCATTGGACCCGGATCGAGGAGCGCGATCCGCTCCACTTCGAAGTGGTCCAGACGCTGATCGACGACGAGGGCGAAGGCGACGCGCAGATCGAGGCCGAGGTCGAGCTCGAATCGACGCGCCTGCCGGCCGGCACCATGCTGCGCATCGTCGGGTTGCGCGCCTAGCGCGATGACCTGCGCGGCCGGCGCCGCGTCAGGGAACGAGCGCCGCGCGGCGCAGCCGGCTCTGCTCGCCGGCGCCTCCACCCGGCCCCGACTCGACGACGGCGGAGACCACGAGCGCGCCGCCGTCGACGCCCTCGATCCGCCAGTCGAGCGATCGATCGCGCGGCAGCGATGCCCGGGAGAGCCGCGCGAGCAGCCCGCCGAAGTAGGCCTTGAGCGCCGGGCTCGCCGCGGCGAGACCTTCGAGCCGGACCTCGAACCCGTCGCGGCCGCCGGAATACGACCAGTCCGGCCGGACGGCGAGCCACTCCGCCGCCTGGCTGACGACGAAGCCGGGGCCATCGGGGAGCGGGCGGGCCGCGCGCAGCAGCCCCTCGAAGGGCGCGCGCAGGAGCCAGCCCGTCGCGATCTCGCCCGCCAGGTCCGAGAGCGCGGCCTCGCCCCCGAGCTGCTCGGCTACCAGCGCGACGAGCGTCTCGACGTCCTCGGGCGGGATGGCGGCCTGGGCCTCGCAGACGCCGTCGACCCAGGCTCGCGCGCGAGCGGTCAGCGCGCGCTCGAGGTCGTCTTCGTCGAGCTTGCCGTCGACGTGCCAGTCGCGGACGAGCAGGGCCAGGGGCTCGACGCAGGGGGCGAGAAAGGCGGTCGGGGCGGTCGGCATCGGTGCTCCAGCGGCGGGATCGGATCCGCCATCGGACGTCGTCCGGAGCGACTTGAGGCGAGGCCCGCCCGGGGCTGGCTCAGTCGGCGTCGCCGCCGCGCTCGAACGCCGCATAGCGGCGCAGCGCCGCGTCGTACGCGGGGAAGCCGACGATCGCCTGCAGCGTCGCGAAATCGAGACGCCGGGGGGCCGGCTGGCCGGCGGCGAGGGCGGCGAGCGATTCCTGCATCGCGCGCACCGCCGAGGAGAGCAGCGTCAGCGGGTACGCCGCGATCCGAAAGCCCATCGCCTCGAGGCGCGCGTGCGGGAGGTTCGGCGTATCCCCGTCTTCGACGAGGTTCACCATCTTCGGCAGCGCCGGAAACGCCGCGCAGAAGGCCTCGAGCTCGGATTCGCTCTGTGGCGCCTCGAGGAAGAGGATGTCGGCTCCGAGGTCGGCGAAGAGGCGGCAACGTTCGAGCGCCTCGGACAGGCCGTGTCCGGCCCGGGCGTCGGTGCGCGCCATGATCAGGAGGTCGGCCCCGGCCTCGCGCGCATCGACGGCGGCACGGATCCGCAGCCGCGCCTCCGCGCGCGTCACCACCTGCTTGCCGCGCGTATGCCCGCAACGCTTCGGCGCGACCTGATCCTCGATCATCGCCCCCGCGAAGCCCGCCTGCGCATAGCCTTCGACGGTCCGGCGGACGTTCATCGGATTGCCGTATCCGGTGTCGGCGTCGCCGATCACCGGGATTCCGACCGCGCGACAGATCCCACGGCCCTGGTCGAGCATCTCGCCGTAGGAGATGAGTCCGGTATCGGGCGCGGCGAGACGCGTCGCCGAGACGGCGAAGCCGCTCATGAAGCTCAGCGCGAAGCCCGCCCGCTCGACCAGCCGCGCCGAGAGCGCGTCGAAGCAGCAGGGCATCACGTGAAGCCGCGGCTCCGCGAGGAGCCGTCGCAGGCGCGCCGCTGCCGAGTCCCGCCCGTCCATCGACTCCTCTCCGTCCGGCGTCTGCCTCCGCCCGGCGTCCGCCTCCGCCCGGCGCCCACGCGCTGCGTCCAGTGCCCCGCGACCCGTTCTGCACTCGCTCGCCGCGGCCGCGCGCCGGACCCTAACGCATCGGCGGCGGCCGGGAACACGGGGCAGCCCCTCGCCCCTCGGATCGCGCCGGATCGTCTAGGCTCTCGCGCCGCGCCCCGGGAGACGATCCATCGCCATGTCGACCGCCCTCGCCGCCCTGGTAGACCTGCTCGATCTCGAGCGCATCGAGCGCAACCTCTTCCGCGGCCGCCAGCCCGACGAGAAGCGGCAGCGCGTCTTCGGCGGCCTCGTCGCGGGCCAGGCCCTGATCGCCGCCGGTCGGACCGTCGACGACCGCGCCGTCCACTCCCTCCACGCCTACTTCCTGCGCCCCGGCGATCCGACGATCCCGATCCTCTACCAGGTCGAGCGAACGCGGGACGGCCGCAGCTTCTCGACCCGCCGGGTGACGGCGATCCAGAACGACCGCGCGATCTTCACCCTCTCCGCCTCCTTCCACGCCGAAGAGTCGACCTTCGAGCACCAGCGGGCGATGCCCGACGTCCCACCGCCGGAGGCCCTCGAGGACTGGCAGACCGCGATGCGCAAGGTGCTCGCCGAGCGGGCGCCGGGCGACCGCAAGCTCGAGGCGTGGGTCGCGCGCGAGCGTCCGATCGAGAGCCGGCACGTCGAGCTGATGGACTACTTCGGCGGACGCCAGGCGCCGCACGCCGAGATCTGGATCCGCGCCCGCGGCCGCCTCGCCGACGACCCCCTGCTCCACCGCTGCGTCGTCGCCTACGCCTCCGACATGACGCTGCTCGACACCGCCGCCCGCCCGCATCCGATCGAGCTGCTCTCGGACGAGTCCGACAACGCGAGCCTCGACCATGCCATGTGGTTCCACCGGCCGTTCCGCGCCGACGAATGGCTCCTCTACGCGCAGGAGAGCCCGAACATGTCGGGCGCCCGCGGCCTCACGACCGGCCACTTCTTCCGCCGCGACGGCACGCTCGTCGCCTCCGTCGTGCAGGAAGGCCTGTTCCGGATCCGCCGACCGACCTGACCGGGCAGCGCCTGCCCAGATGCTGTGCAGCCGCTGACGACTCGGCGTGCAGGCGCTCGCGCACCACGGCCCGTGCCCGCACGAATGCGTGCCGAGATCGGCGCAACGGCGGCGATCGGAGCGGCCTGCGACGCATCACGTCCGCGCGGAGCGGGCTCGACCGGGCGACGTCGCGTTTGGCACGCCCATTGCTCTAGCGACCGACGAACCGGAGATCGACGCGCCGGGCGGCGGGGACGCGGGTCGCCTCGAACTCCACAGGACAAACGCTCTCGCCCTTCCCCGACAGGAGAACAAGACGATGAAACGACGACCCCTGGTCCGCACCGCACTCGGCGCTGCGGCGCTCCTCGCCGCCGCATGGCTCGCCCCCAGCGAGGCACACGCCGAGGAGGAGTTCGATGCCGCGCTCTTCACCGCGAACAACGTCTGGATGATGCTGTCCGCCGGCCTGGTGTTCATCATGCACCTGGGCTTCGCGATGGTCGAATCCGGCCTGACGCGCGCGAAGAACACGACCAACATCCTCTTCAAGAACACCGCGATCCCCTGCATCGGCATCCTGACCTACTTCCTCATGGGCTTCAATCTGATGTATCCGGGGGACTTCAACGGCTTCCTCGGCTTCGCGGGGTTCGGCATCGGGGCGGGCTTCGACGAGGGCGCGAACACGCCCGCCTACGCGAGCGGCGGGTACACCTACTGGACCGACTTCCTGTTCCAGGCGATGTTCGCCGCGACCGCCGCGACGATCGTGTCGGGCGCCGTGGCCGAGCGCGTCAAGCTGGGCTCGTTCCTGCTCTTCTCGACGCTCTTCGTCGGCCTCGTCTATCCGATCGCGGGCTCGTGGAAGTGGGGCAAGGGCTTCCTCGACTCCGCCGGCTTCTACGACTTCGCCGGCTCGACCCTCGTCCACTCCGTCGGCGGCTGGGCGGCGCTCGTCGGCACGATGGTGCTCGGCGCGCGGATCGGGAAGTACGGCAAGTCGGGTGACATCCATCCGATGCCGGGCCACTCGATGCCCCTCGCGACGATCGGCGTCTTCATGCTCTGGCTGGGCTGGTTCGGGTTCAACGGCGGCTCGGTCCTCTCGGCCGATCCGGCGCTGACCTCCTTCGTGCTCGTCACGACCTGTCTCGCGGCGGCCGCCGGCTGCATCGGCGCGATGCTCGCCTACAGCCTCGTCAGCTCGAAGCCCGACCTCTCGATGGCGCTCAACGGCATCCTCGCCGGCCTCGTCGGCATCACGGCCGGCGCCGACGTCATCAACCCGAACAACGCCATCCTGGTCGGCTTCCTCGCCGGCGGGCTGGTGGTCGGATCCGTGCTGCTGGTGGACAAGCTGAAGATCGACGACCCGGTCGGTGCGATCTCGGTCCATCTGGTCTGCGGCATCTGGGGCACCCTCGCGGTCGGCCTCTTCTCGACCAACCCGGACCACAGCCTGTTGATCCAGGCCTATGGCGTGCTCTGCTACGGCGTGTTCACGGTGCTGAGCGCGGCGGCGCTCTTCCTCGGCCTCAAGGCGACGATCGGCCTGCGCGTCTCGCCCGAGGAGGAGCTCGAAGGCCTCGACCTCGGCGAGCACGGCATGCACGCCTACGACCTGACGGGCTCGCCCGGCTTCATGGAGAAGCCGGCCGGGGGCATGGCCGGAGTCAGCCTCGCCTCGCACAAGCTGGCCCACAGCGAGAACTGACCACGAACGCGGCGACCCGCCCGGCCTCGCGCCGGGCGGGCAGCCGAGGAGAAACGAGATGAAGAAGATCGAAGCGATCATCAAACCGTTCAAGCTCGACGACGCGAAGGACGGTCTCGCGAAGATGGGCGTCCAGGGTCTCACGGTCTCCGAGGTCAAGGGCTTCGGCCGACAGAAGGGCCATACGGAGCTGTACCGGGGCGCGGAGTACGTGGTGGACTTCCTGCCCAAGCTGAAGCTCGAGATCGTCGTCCCCGACGACGAGGCGGAGAAGGTGGTGCTGGCGCTCGAGGAGGCTTGCCGGACCGGCAAGATCGGTGACGGCAAGATCTTCGTCCTGCCCGTCGACGACGCGGTCCGCATCCGAACCGGCGAGCACGGCGACGCGGCGGTCCGCAGCAGCTAGTCGGCATCGGGACAGGGTCATCGAGACCCGCGAGGGTCTCGCGGGCTCGACCGCGTGGGGCGGTCGGGCCCGTTGTCTCTGGTGCCGGTCGTCGCGCGAGCGAGACGCGCCCTTCGAGATCGTTCACGGAACGAGGACGATCTTGCCCACCGTCGCCCGCGCCCCGAGCGCGCCGAGCGCCTCCCCCGCGCGCTCGAGCGGGTAGCGCGCCGACACGAGCGGCTCGATCGCGCCGCGCTCGATCAGCGCGAAGAGCCCCGCGAAGCACTCGGCGACCCGCGCCGGCTCGCGCTCCGGATAGGCGCTCCAATGGAGCCCGACGAGCGAGACGTTCTTCAGCATCACCCGATTGAGCTTCACGCTCGGAATCTCGCCGCTCGCGAAGCCGATCACGAGCAGTCGCCCGTTCCAGGCGATGCAGCGCAGCGACCGGTCCGTCGTGTCGCCGCCGACCGAGTCGTAGACGACGTCGGCGCCCCGCCCCGCGGTCGCGTCGAGGACCCGCGGCACGAAGTCCTCGGCGCGCGCGTCGACGACGATCTCGGCGCCCGCGCGCCGCGCGATCTCGCACTTCGACGCGCCCCCGGCCGTCGCGATCACCCGCGCGCCGAGGGCCCGGCCGATCTGCACCGCCGCGAGCCCGACGCCACCCGCCGCGGCGTGGACGAGCAGCGTCTCCCCGGGCCGGAGCGCCGCCCGCCAGACGAGGGCGGCATACGAGGTCGGGTAGACGGTCGAGAGCGCGGCGCCCGCCTCGAAGGAGACCCGCTCGGGCAGCTTCATCGCCGCCTCCGCCCGCGCGACCGCGACCTCGGCGAACCCGCCCGTCCCGCAGCGCGCGATCACGCGCTCGCCGATCGCGAAGCCCGCGATGCCCGCCCCGATCGCCCGCACGACGCCGGCGACCTCGCTGCCCGGCACGAAGGGAAGGGTCGGCTTCACCTGATACTCGCCCTTGAGCATCAGGAGATCGGAGAAGTTGCAGCCAGCGGCTCGCACCGTGATCGCGAGCTCGCCCGCGCCGACGACGGGCTCCGCCCGCTCGCCGACGTGCAGGGCCTCGGGTGGCATGAATCGGTCGACGACGACGGCGCGCATGGCGAATCCCTAGCAGATGCCGGGCGACGGCGGATAGACTGCGCAGCCGGGGGAACGACCTGCTCATGACCGCTCGCCGCATCCGCCCTGCCCGCCGTCCGCTGCCTCGGCGATCGCGCTTCGCCGTGCGGGGCGGGGTTCTGTTGCTGGCGAGCGCGCTCGCCTTCGGCTGTGCGGACACGCCCGACGCCCCGCACCCCGCGGCCGACGCCATCGCGGCGACCGCGCCCGCCTCGATCGGCCGGGCGGCCGCAGCCGACTGCGCCGCGGTCCGGGTCGATGCGAGCGCGGCGCTGCCGAGCGCCGCGCCGGCGGCGCGTCGGGCCGAGCCCCCCTTCTACTGCATCGCAGGCGAGGGCGGCGCCGACCTGCTGCTGCTCGGCACGATCCACTTCGGACCGCCCCAGGGCTGGACGCTCTCGCGCCCGGTGCGGGCCGGGCTGCAGCGGGCCGATGGCTTCGTCCTGGAGGTCGACCTGCGCCGCGAGGATCCCGAACGGATCGGCGACCTGCTGGCGGAGCTCGCCGTGCTCGGACCCGGCGAGCGGCTGCCCGATCTCGTGGCGCCCGAGACCGCCGCGCTGCTCGACGCGCGGGACGCGACGCTCACGGCCCTCGGCTTCCCGCGCGGCGCACGCGACGGACGCGCGCCCTGGTATCTCGCGACCGCGCTGGTCGAGCTGCCGATCGAGGCGAACGGCTGGTCGCTCGCGGCGTCGCTCGACGTCCAGGTCCTCGGCGCCGCCGGAACGCGACCGGTCCTCGGCCTCGAGACGGCCGAGGAGCAGCTGCGCATGCTCGCCGGACTGCCGCTCCCGGTCCAGGACCTGATGCTGCGCGACACCCTCGCGCGCCTCGACGAGGCGACGGCGTCGCTGCGCGCGCTCGCGCGCGCCTGGCAGGTCGGGGACGAGGCGACGCTCGAGTCCCTCGCGCGCGAGGGCGTCGACGCGCTGCCGGGACTCGATCGCCTCTACGAAGTGCTGCTCGACGAGCGCAATCGGCGCTGGCTCGCGCGGCTGCGACCGCTGCTCGCCGATCCAGCCCGGGCGGGTCAGACGCTCGTCGTGGCGGTGGGCGCGCTGCATCTGCCCGGTCCGGAGGGCCTCGTCGCGCTGCTCCGCGATGCCGGGTACCGCGCGTCGCGCATCGACCAGAAGGATCCCATCCGATGATCGAGACCTCCCCCGTGATCCATCCGAGCGTCTTCGTCGCGCCCTCGGTCCAGCTCTACGGCGCCATCGAGGTCGGCGCCGAGTCGTCCCTCTGGCCGAACGTCGTGATGCGCGCCGAGGCCCAGCACGTGCGGATCGGGCGCTACACGAACCTGCAGGACTTCGTGATGGTCCACGTCGGCTATGACCATCCGACCGAGATCGGCGACTTCTGCTCGATCACCCACCACGCGACGGTCCACGGCTGTCGCATCGAGGACGACTGCCTGATCGGAATCAACGCCGTCGTGATGGACGGGGCCGTGATCGGGCGGGGTTCGATCGTGGCGGGCGGCGCGATGGTGCGGGAGGACAGCGTCTTTCCGCCCGGGTCGATCATCGCGGGCGTGCCAGCGCGCCAGATCGCGGAGCGCGACAGCGCGCGCGCCAATCGATTGAACGCCTGGCTCTACCACTGGAACGCCGCCGCCTACCGCCGCGGCCACCACCGTGCCTGGACGGGGCCCGATTACGAGACCTGGCTCGCGTCGATCCGCGCGAAGATCGAGCGCGACGAGGACCTCACGGCGGCGCCACGACGCTAGGCCCCGCCCGGCCGACCCACCGGTCGTGCACGCACGCCGCCCCCTTCAGCCGCGCTGCTCGAAGACCGGCCAGAAATCGACGATCCGACCCGCTCGCACGACGGCGAGGTCGCCGAACTCGAGCAGGACCGCCTCGCTCTGGGTCGGCCGGTAGAAGACGTAGTCGTCCACGTCGAGGGCCACACGCGACGACGCGTTCAGCATCTCCTGATTGGAGCTGCGCCCGAAGACGGGATTGGTCTCGAGGCCGCGCGGCGACACGGGTCGCGCCTTCCAATGGCCGCCGTAGACGAAGAAGGTCCGCTCGCGGTTCGGATCCCAGCGTCGCCAGAGCGTATTGAGCGAACCGAGCCCGGGGATCGCGAGCGAGTCGGAGACCTTCAGGACCGGCGTCGCGATCCAGGCCGCCGGGGCATGCTGGTCGAGCGAGGGGAGATCGAAATCGAGCGGCTTGACGAGCGCGGAGCCGACGGCGAGCTCGTTAGCGACGCCTTCGACCTCGCCCCAGAGCGCGTAGGTCGGGCTGCCTGCCGCATTGAACGTCCAGGCCGTCTCGTCGAGCCGACCGCCCGCGCGCGCCCGCAGCACGTCGACGAAGGCGCGATAGCGCCCGACGACGCGCGCGAGCTCCCGGGCCTGCACGCCCGGAAGGCCGACGAGCTTCGCGACGTGCGCGTCGTAGCCCATCAAGCCGGCGAGCTCGAGGCGCGGGTCGTCTTCGATCGCGACGAGCAGGGCCGCCAGCTCCGCCGGCGTCGCGACGCCGCCGCGATGGAGGCCGACGTCGATCTCGACGTTGACGCGCATCCGCAGGTCTCGGCCCGCCGCCAGCTCGCGGTACTGCCGCAGCCGCTCCGGGGTATCGATCAGCCATTGCAGCTGTCGCTTCGGATCGAAGGCGCCCGGAACGAGCGCGCGGTGAAAGCGGTCCGCCGCGGCCACGGGCATCGGCTTGCCGAGCAGGATCTCCGTGCGGGGTCGCTCCCGGGCGATCTGGTTCAGGAAGGGCTGATGGAAGCCCATCAAGCGATCGCTGCCGGCCCGGCGCAGCGCATGGTCGAGCAGGCGCGGGCTCGGGAGCGACTTCGCGACGATGCGGAAGCGACGCGGGCCCAGGGCATGCATCAGTGCGTCGACGTTGCGATCGAAGCGGTCGAGGTCGACGAGCAACGTCGGGCGCGCGAGCCCGTGCTCGCGCAGCGAGCGCTCGAGCTGGGCGAAGTAGCTCGGATGGCCGCCCTCCGCGCGATCGGCAGGCCGCGAGGCGTAGACGGCGACGCCCACCGCCGAGCACGCGGCCGCCCACAGGAATTGCCGCCGATTCAACGCCCCGCCCCTCACTCCTCCGCGCCCCGGCGGTCCCGGATGGTCCCGGCGCCCGATCGGGCGGGGACCGCGCGCCGCTCAGCGCGAGGTCGCCGAGATGCCGCGGAAGATCAGGTCGACGGCCTGATGGATCGAGGCGCGACAGGCCTCGTCCGTCACCATGCCGTTGGCCCAGGGAATCCGGGCTCCGTTCGTCACGTGGAAGAGCACCCGCGCGGCCTCGAGCACGTCCACGTCCTTCGCGAGATCGTTGCGCATGCGCCCGCGCTGCAGGATCTCCATCAGCAGCCCGATCGTGCGGTCGTAGAGCTGGAGCACGCGTCGCGCGACGCGGGCTTCGGTCTTGGTCGTGGCGCGCAGCGCGATCGTCGTCAGGTCGCGGTCGGCGACGAAGAGCGCGTGCTGCACGTCGAGGAAGTCGCGCAGCCGCTCGGCCGTCGGGCGGTTGCGATCGTCACTGGCCCGGAAGCGGGTCCACGCCTCTTCCTGCAGCTCGAAGAGCTCGTCGATCAGGAGCTCCTCCTTGCTCTGCACGTGTCGGTAGATCGAGCTGGCGCCCATCCCCGCCCGCTCGCCGATGGCGCGGAGCGTTGCCCCGTCGAATCCCCGCTCCTCGAAGAGCGAGCGCGCCGCCGCGCGGATGCGCGCGCGGCTGCGCCGACCGCGCAGCAGTCGACCATCGTCCGGCCGCAGTCGCCGCCGCGCGGGCGTCGGCGTCCCGCCCGTCGACGTCACAGCCGACGACCGGCCGGCCGCCGGCGCCGAGCCCGTCGGCGGCGTGGCCGAAGTCGCGGCGGGCGTCGGGCGAATCGTCGGCGGCGGGAGAGGCGTACTCATGTCGCGGCTTCCGATCGGTCTTTCCTGCGCGGCACGGATCCAGGGGGAGGGTCGGAATCGGGGCGGAAAACAGGATGGCATAGATCGCTGCCCTCGCCAGACGATCGATCATGCGGATCGCGACCGAGACGCCAACACTGCACGTCGAAGATCCAGACGTCGCCGAGTCGCTCGAAGCCGCGCGCGCAGTAGAACGCGACGCTCTCGGGGCGATCCGACTCGAGATAGACCGGTCGCGGCTCGTCGCGGACGAGATCGGCGAGCCCGTCGACGAGGCGCGATCCGAAGCCGTGCCCCTGCCAAGCGGGATCGACGCCGAGGACCGCGAGGTACCAATGGGGTTCGAGCGGATGCGCGCGGGCGAGCGTCTCGGTCACGAAGCCCCAGCGATCCATCGCGCGCGCGCCCTGCCAGAGGAGGCACGCGAGTTGTCGGCGCAGCGAGGCGCCCGGCAGCGGAAGACCGCCGGGCGGCACGGCGACGAAGCCGCCGACGACCTGCCCTTCGTTGCGAATCACCCTCGTGACGGTCCACGGGTGCAGGTCGAGCACCAGCGACCGCAGGCCGGCCCGATTGGCCCGCACGCGGCGCCCGGGATGCCGACCGTGGATCGTGCGATTCATGGGATTGTCGCGGAACGCGCGGGCGAGGACCTCGAGCAGGGCCCGTCGGGTGCGGTCGTCCTCCGGTCTGGCCAGGCGGATCCGGGACATCGGCCCAGCGTACCCGCCGCGCTGCACCGCTGCCCCGAGCCGCGACTTGAGACGACTCGGCCCATCGCCGATAGAGTTGCGCGAAGCGCGCGGCCCCCATCCGAGTTGCCGACCGCTCGACCGGAGACTCCCGCTTGAAGCGCCGCGAACGCATCGTCTGCCGCCTCCGCATCCAGGAGGACCATCGCGAGCGCGTGTTCACGATCGGGGACCGGCCGATCGTGATCGGGCGCGCGCCCGACTGCGATCTCCACCTGCCCCACGAGAGCATCTCGCGCCAGCACGCCCGCATCGCGCGCGAGGACGACGGCTGGATCCTGCGCGACCTCGGCAGCAAGAACGGCTCGCGCGTCAACACGTTCCACGTGACCGAGCAGGCGCTGCGGAACGGCGACCGCCTCGACCTCGGCACGATCCGCATGTACGTCGAGATCGGGCCCGAGGTCCAGCCCTCCCGGGCCAAGGTCATCTTCGAGGAGCGCCGCTCGCCGAGCCGGCATACCGAGGTGCTCGATCTCCACGACCTCGACCAGCTGCTCCAGGGCGGTGAGCGCAATCCGCATCTCTCGCTCTTCACGGAGAAGCGGCCCGTCACGGCCGGCAGCGACGAGGCCGCGCGCAGCGCGGAGAGCGCCGGCGAGCTGATGCGGCTCGTCTCCGAGGCGGCCGAGAGCCTGCTGTCCTGCACGACGCTGCCCGAGACCCTCGATCGCATCCTCGCGCTCGTCTTCGACAACATTCCGGTCGAGCGAGGCGTGATCTGCCTGCTCGATCCCGAGAGCGGCACCATCGAGCCGATGGCGATGCGCAATCGCGAGGGCGTGCCCGACACGCCCATGACGATCAGCACGAACATCACGGGCGCCGCCATCGAGGACAAGCAGGCGATCCTGATCCGCGACACGGCGATGGACGAGCGCTTCGGCGGCGCCGAGAGCGTGATCCTGATGGAGATCCACTCGGCGATGTGCGCGCCGCTGCTGCGCCAGGGCAAGGTCAGCGGCTACCTCTACGTCGATCGACGCGAGGCGAGCCGCGCCTTCGAGATGCCTCAGCTCGAAGCGCTCTCGATCCTCGCGCTGCTCGCAGCGATCGCGGTCGAGCAGGCGGCGCTGCGCGACGACGTACGCCGCGAGCAGGAGCGGCGCCAGCGCCTCGCCCGCTACAGCTCGCCAGCCGTCGTCGAGCGCATCCTCGAAGCGCCCGGCGCGGGCACCGGCGCGATGGCCGCGGACGAGGGCGAGGTGTCCGTGCTCTTCGCGGATCTCGCGGGCTTCACGGATCTCGCCGAGCGGCTGCCGGCCTCGGAGGTGATCCTGATCCTCAACGAGGTCTTCGAACGCCTGACGAGCGCGGTCTTCGCCCTCGACGGCACGCTCGACAAGTACAGCGGTGACGGCATGATGGCCTTCTTCGGCGCCCCGCTCGCCCTGCCCGACCACGCCTCGCGCGCCGTCGAGGCGGCGCTCCGCATGCAGGAGTCCGTCGCGACGCTGAACCGGCAGCGCAGCGACGTCGAGCCGATCCGCATGCGCATCGGCGTCAACTCGGGCGCCGTCATCGTCGGCGACATCGGGACGCCCCAGCGCAAGGACTACACCGTGATCGGCGACGCCGTGAACATCGCGAGCCGGCTCGAGGCGTCGGTCGCCCAGCCGGGACAGATCGTGATCGGCGAGGCGACCTGGCAGCGCGCGCGCGAGGAATTCGACTGCGCACCGCTCGAGCCGGTGAAGCTCAAGGGCAAGCAGAAGACCGTGCGGCCCTATCTGGTGCGCGGTCGCATCGAGAAGCCGGCCGAGCCGACGCGCTCGCTCTGACCGCTCGCTCGGACCGCTCGCTCGGACCGCCGGCTCCAACCGCTCGCGGGCCTTCGGCTCCGGGACCCGCCCCTCGGCGCGCCCCGCGCCCGCCGTCTCCACGACCGACCCCGCACTGGCGCCGAGACGTTCCTCGACTAGCCTTGCGGCCGCATCCGCGCCCGGGAGCATGCCATGACGACCAACGCCGAGATCGCCGCGCGAGGCAAACGGGTCCTCGTCCCCAACTACGCGCCCCAGCCGATCAGCCTCGTCCGTGGCGAGGGCTGCTGGCTCTTCGACGCCGAAGGGCGGCGCTATCTCGACCTGATGGGCGGCATCGCGACGGCGTGTCTCGGCCATGCCAACCCGAAGCTCCGGGCCGCGCTCGAGGCCCAGGCCGCGAAGCTCTGGCACGTCTCGAACCTCTTCACGACGGAGCCGCAGATCCGTCTGGCCGAACGCTTGACGGGCTGCTCCTTCGCCGAGGCGGTCTACTTCTGCAATTCGGGCGCCGAGGCGAACGAGGCGGCGCTCAAGCTCGCCCGCAAATGGCATCGCGACCAGGGCCAGGATCGCTACGAGATCATCGCCTTCGAACACGCCTTCCATGGCCGGACGCTCTTCACCGTCTCGGCGACGGGCACGCCCGCGTACTGGAAGGGCTTCGAGCCGATGGTGCCCGGCATCTTTCACGCGAAGTACAACGACCTCGCGAGCGTCGAGGCCCTGCTCTCGGAGCGCACCGCCGCGATCATCGTCGAGCCGGTCCAGGGCGAGGGCGGGGTCCGGACGCCGGAGCCCGGGTTCCTGGCGGGGCTGCGGCGGCTCGCCGACGCGAACGGCTGCCTGCTGCTCTTCGACGAGGTCCAGACCGGCATGGGGCGGACGGGCGCGATGTTCGCCCATCAGCTGGAGGGCGTGGTGCCCGACGTCATGACCCTCGCGAAGGCGCTCGGCGGCGGCATCCCGATCGGGGCGATGTGCACGACCCGGCAGCTCGCCGGGACGCTCGTGCCCGGGACGCATGCCTCGACCTTCGGCGGCAACCCGCTGGCCTGCGCGGTCGCCTGCGCGGTCGTCGACGCGCTGCTCGAGGGCGGCGTGCTCGACCATGCGAAGGCGATGGGCGAGCGGCTCGGCGACGGGCTCGACGCGATCGCGGCGGAGCTCGGGACGGACAAAGTGCTGGCGGCGCGGGGTCGCGGACTGCTGCGGGGGCTCGCGCTGGCGAAGCCCGTGGCCGGCGTCGTCGACGCGTGCCGTGAGCGCGGGGTGCTGGTGATCTCGGCGGGGGGCAACGTCCTGCGGATGGCGCCGCCGCTGGTGATCGCGCCGGACGAGATCGACCACGGACTCGGGGTGCTGCGCGAGGTCCTGATCGAGGTCGGATAGGCTCGAGGTCGGATCGGCATCGTTCGCGCCTGCGGCCCGCCCGGGGCGACGGCCGCGGCGCGATGCCTAGCGTCCCTGCCAGCGCGGCGGGCGCTTCTCGGCGAACGCGAGCGGCCCCTCGACGAAGTCCTCGCTCTCCATGAGCGCGCGGATCGCCGGGTGGCGCTCCGCCATCGCCTCCTCGAGCGAGGCGAAGCGCAGGCCGTCCAGGGCGAGCCGCTTCGTGGTGCGCACGGAGACGGGCGAGCAAGCGAGGATCTGCTCCGCCCAGCGTCGCGCCGCGGCCATCAGCTCGCCGGGCGCAACGACCTCGTTGACGAAGCCGAGGCGGAGCCCCTCCTCGGCCGAGACGCGGCGCCCCGTCAGCAGCATGCCCATCGCGGGCTTCAATCCGATCTGACGCGGCAGCCGGTGGACGCCGCCGGCGAGCGCGGCGAGTCCGACCCGCGGCTCGGGCAGCGCGAAGACGGCGGTCGACGAGGCGACGATCAGATCGCAGGCGAGCGCGGTCTCGAAGCCGCCGCCCATCGCGACGCCGTTGACCGCGGCGATCACGGGCTTGCTCATGCCGAAGCGCTCGGTCAGGCCGGCGAAGCCGCTCGCGGGCCCGGAGCGCATCGCGCCCTTCGCCTCCAGCGCCTGGTACTTGAGGTCGTTGCCGGCCGAGAAGGCGCGATCCCCCGCCCCGGTCAGGATCGCCACCCACAGCTCCGAGTCGGCCTCGAAGTCGTCGAAGACCGCCGCGAGCTCCTCATGGGCCATCCAGTGGAGCGCGTTCATCCGCTCGGGGCGGTTCATCGTCACGATCAGCAGGCGCCCGTCGCGCTCCGCCGTGCAGAACTCGAAGCTCCGATCGCCCGCCATCGCTCCTCCGCGGCCGGTACGCCTAACGACCCCTGCGCTTGCGCACGGCCTCGGCCAGCAGGCCGAAGAGGGGTTCGGTCCGCTCCCAGCCCATGCATTTGTCCGTGATGCTCTGTCCGTAGACGAGCCCGGTCGCGCCCCTCTCCTGCGAATGCGGCTGGTTGCCGTCGACGAGGAAGCTCTCGACCATCAGGCCGAAGATCGAGCGGCTCCCCTCCGAGACCTGCCGCGCCACCGACTCGACGACGATCGGCTGCTTCAGGTGGTCCTTGCCGCTGTTGGCATGGCTCGCGTCGACCATGATCCGCCGGGGCAGCCCCGCCGCCTCGAGCTGGACCTCGACGCGCGCGATCGACTCCGCGTCGTAGTTCGGCCCCGAGGTCCCGCCGCGCAGGATGACGTGGCCGTAGGGGTTGCCGCGGGTCGCGACGATCGCCGCGTTGCCCTGCTTCGTGACGGACAGGAAATGATGCTCGCCCTGGGCGGCGCCGATCGCGTCGATCGCGATCTGGACCGTGCCGTAGGTGCCGTTCTTGAAGCCGACGGGCATCGAGAGGCCGGAGGCGAGCTCGCGATGGACCTGGCTCTCGGTCGTCCGGGCGCCGATCGCGCCCCAGGAGATCAGGTCGGCGAGGAACTGGGGCGTGATCGGGTCGAGGAACTCCGTACCGGCGGGCAGACCCAGCTCCGTCACGCCGAGCAGGAAGCGGCGCGCCTTGTAGAGCCCCTCGCGGATGGCGAAGCTGCCGTCGAGGCGGGGATCGTTGATCAGGCCCTTCCAACCGACGGTCGTGCGGGGCTTCTCGAAATAGACCCGCATGACGATGCAGAGCTCCCGCTCGAGCTCGCGCTGGATGCGCGTCAGCCGGCGCGCGTACTCGAGGCCCGCCTCGGGATCATGGATCGAGCAGGGACCGACCACGACGACGAGACGGTCGTCCTCGCCGCGCAGGATCCGCTCGATCGCCGTCCGTCCGTCCCAGATCGTCTGGTTCTGGGCGTCGGAGACCGGCAGGTCCTCGATCAGGATCGCGGGCGAGATCAGGGGTCGGATCTGCTGGATCCGAACGTCGTCGAGCTTGTGGGTCATCGCGTGGATTCCTCGCGGATCGCTCCGGACGGGCGGCCCGGGCGACCGCCTCGAGCCGTCGGCGCGTCCACGACCCGGAGGCCGTGTGTATACCGATGGCCCTCGACGCGGACAAGGCCGCGGTCTGCTCAGCGGCCCGGACCCGCCGCCCGGCCCGCCCGGCGCGCGCTCAGGGGGTCGGCGGCGGCGCGGGCGCGAGCGCCGCGCGATACGCAGACCAGACGCTGATCGCGTGCAGCACGGCCCCCGGAAGGAAGACCGCCCAGTAGCCGAGCAGGATCGCCGCGAGCCAGGCCGCGGCCGCCCGCAGACGTCGCGCGTAGAGGTGCCCGGCGCCCGGGAGCAGGATCGCGAGCACGGCGGCGAGCATCGGACTGCGCTGCCCCCGCGCGATGCCCCCCGCCTCCGCGCGAGCCGACGTGCCCCGCCGCCGTCGATTCGGCCCCTCGCCCATCGCCTCCGTCCCGCGGCCGCCGGCCACGTCGTCGCACCGGAGCTTGCAGAAGAAGCCGGGGACGCGCCGCCCCGCGATCGACCTGGACGCCCCGCTCAGATCGGGGGCGGCCCGGCCGCCAGCCAGTCGGCGAGCCGGCCGACGCCCGCCTCGATCGCCGCGGGCGCCAGACGGGCGAAGCCCATGACGAGGTCGAAGGAGGCGGGCGGCGCCGCGAGGTGGCACGGCGCGACCGGGTAGAGGCCGAGCCCATGGCGACGCGCCGCCGCCGCCAGGGCGACCGGATGCGGCGCGGGGATCGCGGGCAGCCGGACGAGCAGGTGGAGCCCCGCCCGACTCTCGTGCCATTCGGCGCCGAAGGGCGCGAGCGCTCGGCGCATCGCCCCCTCCAGTGCCGCGCGACTCGCCGCATAACACGTCCGGGCCCGACGCAGGTGGCGGTCGAACTCGCCGCTCGCGAGATGACGTGCGAGCACGGCCTGCTCGAAGGCCGGCGAGGACCAGTCCGCGAGCCACTTCGCGCTGCGGTAGACCTCGCGCAGGGCCGCGGGCAGGACCACGTAGGCGATCCGGAGCCCGGGCAGCAGCGTCTTCGAGAACGTTCCGACGTAGAGGACGCGATCGGCGTCGTCGAGGCTCTTCAGGGCCGGAATCGCCCGTCCGGCATACCGGAACTCCGAGTCGTAGTCGTCCTCGAGGACCCAGCTCCCTGCGCGCTCCGCCCACGCGAGCAGTGCCTGCCGCCGCGCCAGCGAGAGCACGACGCCGGTCGGAAACTGATGGGAGGGCGTCACGTAGGCGAGCCGACAGCGATCGAGTCGCCGACGCGGCACGCGCTCGAGCACGAGCCCCTCGCGGTCGACCGGCGCGCCGACGAGCTCGGCCCCCGCCGCCTCGAAGACGCGGCGCGCGCCCAGGTAATGGGGATCCTCGAGGAGCACCGCGTCTCCCGCATCCACCAGCAGCCGCGTCGCGAGGTCGAGCGCCTGCGCGAGCCCGCCGACGATCACGATCTCCTCCGCCCGACACACGACGCCGCGCGCCCGGGCGAGGTGGCTCGCGATCTCCCCGCGCAGGACCGGCGATCCGGCCGGATCGCCGTAGTCGAAGGTCGACGTCGGCAGGGACCAGGCGGCGCGCGCGAGCTCGCGTCGCCAGGCCCCGTAGGAGAGGCGTTCGAGCTCGGGGACACAGGGCCGGAAGTCGAAGGCGACCGGGGCCTCCGCCGCCGCGTCGTAGAGCCTGCGCGGCGCCCTTCGTGCGAGCGCGCGGCCGAAGCGCGAGAGCCGCGGCCCTCTGCTCCGCTCGCCTCTGCCGGCCCGCAGGCGCGTCCCCGCCCGTCCCGATTCAAGCGGACGCTCCGCCCGGGACGTGACCTGGGCGGCGACGAAGGTGCCGGCGCCGACGCGACCCGTGACGTAGCCCTCGGCGCGCAGCGCGTCGAAGGCGGTGACGACGGTGTTGCGCGCGACCCCGAGCTCCGCTGCGAGGCCGCGGGTCGTCGGGAGCCGCGTACCGGCCACGACGCGTCCGGCGAGGATGGCCGTGCGCAGCGCGCGGTAGATCTGATCGTGCAGCGGCCCCGCGCCGTCGAGCGGCAGATCACGGATCGCATTCGCCCGGCCTCGCTTCGCGCGCCCCACGCATTGGCCCTCTCGAATTTTCCAGAATTGGACCAGGCGAGCATACCAATCCGCCATACGCTCTCCCCGTCCCCCCGCGCGGCCCCCCGCTGCGCGGGCTGAGCGAGGAGGCCCCGACCGCCATGGCCGCGACGATCACCCACCGCGCCTGCACCCTCTGCGAAGCGACCTGCGGCATTCGCGTCACGAGCGAAGGCCGACGGGTCCTGCGCATCGAAGGCGATGCCGCGGATCCCTTCTCCCGCGGCCACGTCTGCCCCAAGGCCTGGGCCCTCGCCGAGCTCGAAGCCGATCCCGATCGGCTGCGCACGCCGGTACGACGCACGTCGGAGGGCTTCGTTCCGATCGGCTGGGACGAGGCGCTCGACCTCGCCGCCGAGCGGCTGGGCGCGATCCGCGACGCGGCCGGACCCGACGCCATCGCGCTCTACCGCGGCAATCCGACCGTCCACGACGCCCAGTCGTTGCTCTACTGGAACGTGCTCCAGCGCGCGCTGCCGACGCGCAACCAGTTCTCGGCCGGCTCGCTCGACACCTGGCCGCGCTGGGTCCAGGCGGGGCTGATGTACGGCGGCTTCCTGCACACGCCGGTCCCCGACCTCGAGCGCTGCGACTTCCTGCTCGTGCTCGGCGCGAATCCGCTGGTCTCGAACGGCAGCCTGATGACGGCGCCCGGCATCCGCAAGCGCCTGCAGCGCCTGCGTGCCCGCGGCGGCCAGCTCGTCGTCGTCGATCCGCGCCGCAGCGAGACGGCCGAGCTCGCCGACTGGCACGTCGCGATCCGGCCGGGCGGCGACGCCGCGCTGGTCCTGTCGATGCTCCACGTGCTCTTCGCCGAAGACCGGGTCGCGCTCGGCGCCTGCGCCGACTGGACGAACGATCTCGAGCGCGTCCGCGAGATCGTCGCACGCCACGCGCCCGAGCACGTCGCGGCCGCCTGCGGCGTCGAGCCGGACGCGATCCGCAGACTGGCCCGCGCCTTCGCGGCGGCCCCCCGCGCCGCCGCCTACGGACGCATGGGCGCGAGCGTCCAGCGCTTCGGCACCCTCGCCCACTGGGCGATCGACCTGCTCAACATCCTGACGGGCAATCTCGACCGCGAGGGGGGCCTGCTCTTTCCCCGGCCCGCCGCCTCCCTCGCCTTCGTCGGGCCGAAGCCCGGCGAGGACGTCGAGTTCGGCCGGACCCGGAGTCCCGTCGGCGGCTGGGACGAGATCCTCGGCGAATTCCCGATGGCGGCCTTCGCCGAGGAGATCGAGTCGACCCGCGACGATCGCATCCGCGCCCTCGTCCTGATCGCGGGCAATCCCGTCGTCTCGACCCCGAACGCGGATCGCGTCGATCGCGCGCTCGCGCGGCTCGAGTTCATGCTCGCCTTCGACTACTACGTCAACGAGTCGACCCGCCACGCCGACCTGATCCTGCCCCCGACGCCGCCGCTCCAGAACGAGGGCTACGACGTCGCGCTCCTGCATTTCGCCGTCGAGAACGTCGCCAAATGGTCGCCCGCCGCGCTCGCCGGCGAGCCCGGGCTTCGGCCCGTCTGGCGGACGCTGCTCGGCCTCGCGAAGCGGTTGATGGGGCTCGGCGCGCTCTCGGACGAGCAGGTCGACGGGCTCGTGGTCCGACAGCTGATACCGAGCGTGCTCGAGCGGAGCGTTTTCGCCGGCAAGCTCGAGGTCGACGCCGTCGTCGCGGCGCTCGGCGACGAGGCCGGGCCGCGCCGACTCGTCGATCTGCTGCTCCGCCTCGGCGCCTGGGGCGATGGATTCGGGCTCGTGCCCGACGGGCTCTCGCTCGCAACCCTCGAAGCGAGACCGCACGGCGTCGAGCTCGGGCGCCTGGCGCCCTCGCTGCCCGAGTCGATCCGCACCGCGAGCGGACGCATCGAGCTCGCACCGCCGCGCATCCTCGCCGACCTGCCCCGCCTCGAAGCCTGGATCGCCGCCGGCCGGGAGTCGGGGCTGCTCCTGATCGGACGGCGCGAGACGCGTTCGATGAACTCGTGGCTCCACAACCTGCCCGCCCTGGTCAAGGGGCGCGAGCGCTGTCGACTCGAGATCGCGCCGGACGACGCCGCGCGCCTCGGCCTCTCGACCGGCGCGCGCGCGCGGGTCGAGAGTCGCGTCGGATGCGTCGAGGTCGCCGTCGAGGTCAGCGCGCGGATGGCGCCGGGCGTCGTCAGCCTGCCGCACGGCTGGGGACACGATCGGCCCGGGACGCGGCTCGCCGTCGCGAGCCGACGGCCCGGCGTCAACGCGAATCGCCTGGTCGACGATGCGCTCGTCGACTGGCCGTCCGGGACGAGCGTGCTCAACGGGATCCCCGTCCGCGTCACCGCGATCTGAGCCCGCCCCCGTCGGCCCGTCGACCGACGCGCCACCGACCCACGACGCCGCGCCGCGCCTTCCACGGCGGACCGCGGCCGCTAGAGTCGACGGCGCCAGCGAGGTCGCGCGATCCCGATCCACGCTTGCGCTGCAAGCCCCTCCGAGGAGAGTCCCGATGACGACGCGCTCCGTTCGAACCCGTCCCCGCCGCGTCGCCCTCGCCGGGCTCGGCGCCGCCCGTCTCGCCGCCGCCCTCGCCGTCTCCGCCGTCTTCGCGACCGGCACGATGCCCGGTCGGGCCGCTGCCGAGGACCTCGCGGTCGGCGATCCCGCGCCGGACTTCGCGCTCGTCGCGTCGGACGGACGGACCCATCGACTCTCCGACTACCGGGGCCGTCAGGCCGTCGTGATCGCCTGGTTCCCGATGGCGTTCACGTCGGGCTGCACGATCGAGTGCAAATCGCTGGCCGACGACGGAGCCCTGATCGAGGCCTACGACGTGACCTACTTCATGGCGAGCGTCGATCCCGTCGAGGGGGATCGCGGCAACCGCGCCTTCGCGAAGGCGCATGCGGCCCGCTTCCCGATCCTCTCGGATCCGACGAAGGAGACGGCCGAGGCCTACGGCGTGCTCTCGCCGGCGGGCTACGCGAACCGCTGGACCTTCTACGTCGACAAGGACGGCCGCGTCGCGTTCATCGACAAGCAGGTGGCGAGCCGGCTCGCGACCTCGGCCCAGGACATGGCGAAGAAGCTCGGCGAGCTCGGGGTCGCGAAGCGGGCCGCGACGCCCTGATCACGCGTCGGCCGCGCTCGTTCGGGTCCGATCCGCGCGATGGCCGGAACCGTCCGGGCGGCCCACGAGGTGGCCGGTCTTCCGCCAGCGCAGACACCCCTGCGCGCGGAACGTCGCATGCGGCGAGCCGACCGGTCTTCTCGACCCGGTCCCGGCCGGATGTCGCTCCTCGTCGTCCGCGAGCTCGCCGTCGAGAACCAGGCATGCCTCGCCGCCGTCGTGCCCGTGAAGCGGCTCGCGGGCACCGGGCGCGAGGCGGACCGGCTCGGTGCGCTCCGTCCCGAACACGTGCAGCGCGAGGGACGCGCTGCCCGGCCATCGCGCGGGCATGAACGCGGGACGTCGCGTGTCGACGACGACCGCACGGCGATTGTCGGGCGAGAACGCGTGGAGCTTCACCAAGGTCGTGCGACCCCCGTCGCTGGAGGGCGCATGACGGGATCCGATCGGATTGCGAACAGAGGTGCCGGTCGGAGGATCGCCCGTCTCGTCGGAGAAGACGCCCCCGAGGATCCGACACTCCTCTCCGCCGCCCTGCACGTGCTTCGCGAACCGGCGTTCGGGCGCATAACGGACCAGGCTCGTCGCCCGGGCCACCTCGCCGTCGACGCGATCGAGCATGATCCGTTCGACGCCCGGCATCGGCGACGGGAGAAACCCCACGTCTCCCGGACGGACGACGGCCGCCTGCGTGCAGTCGGCTCGGATCCGCATGCGCGTCCCCCGATTTCGGGCAGCCTGGGGCCGCATGGGACGACGTGCAGCGCGAGGGTCGCGGCGTCCGCCGATCTCCGCGCTCGCGCCCGACGCAGCGCTCGCCTTGCGCGCACCGCCCGCTCTTCTCCAGCATCCCGCCTGCGGACGGGGCCGCGACCGTGCCCCGCAGCGGCCACGATCGACGAGACGCCGCGGCGGAGATGGACGCGCCGCATCCGCGACCGCGGGCCCTACCGCCGAGCGAGCGGCGGGAATCGGGAGAAGCGCATTGGACCGGTTCCACGAGATGCAGGTCTTCCGGGCCGTCGCCGAGGAGCGCAGCTTCGGTCGGGCCGCGCGACGCCTCGGACTCTCCGCTCCCAGCGCGACGCGCGCCGTCGCCGCGCTGGAGCAGCGCCTCGGCACGAAGCTCCTCCACCGAACCACCCGCGGCGTCCGGCCGACCGAGGCGGGCGAGCGATTCCTCGCCGACTGTCGCCGGATCCTCGGAGATCTCGAGCAATCGGAAGGCGCCGTCGCCGCCGGACGATCCGATGCGCGAGGCACGCTCGCGATCACGGCGCCGGTGGTCTTCGGCGACCTCGTGCTGACGCCGATCGTGATCGATTTTCTCGCGCGCGAGCCGGGGATCTCGATCCGGGCGGTCTTCGCCGACCGGATCGTGTCCCTGGTCGAGGAGGGCATCGAGGTCGCGATCCGCATCGGCCCCCTTCCGGACAGCGGCCTCACGGCGAAGCGCGTCGGCTCCGTTCGAAGCGTGGTCTGCGGCTCGCCCGATTTTCTCGCGAGCCATGGCCGTCCCGCGCACCCGAGCGAGCTCGACCGCTTCCCGATCATCACCTCCGTCGCCAGCACCCTCGTCACGGAATGGCGATTCGAGGCGGAGGATCGCCCGGTCGTGGTGCGACCGACGCCGCGTTTCAGCGTGAGCTCGAATCGCGCCGCCATCGAGGCGGCGCGGCTGGGCGCGGGGCTCACGCGCGTGCTCTCCTACCAGGTGGATCCGTTCGTCACGACCGGGGCGCTCGAAGTCGTGCTCGCGGACCACGAGGCGGATCCGATCCCGGTCCACGTCGTCCATGCGGGGGGGCGAAGCGCGCCGGCGAAGGTGCGCGCCTTCGTCGACCACTGCGTCGCGGCCCTTCGCAAGCACCCGGCGCTGCGCTGAGGCGCCGTGCCGAGGCACGCCGCCGCTCGCGACGGTTTCAGCCGACGCAATCCCGCCTTGCGGCCGGTGGCGATTCCGCGCGCTCGATCCAGCGCCGATGCTGGGCCTGCGCTCGGACCGGTCGAATCGGCCGACGCGGAATCGGAGCCGACGGACGGCTCTCCCGCGCCCGCCCCGGTCCAGCGGAGGAGTGCCATGTCCCGCCGACCCATCCAGCTCGACCGCCACCCGCTCTCCGGTCATTCGCACCGCGTCGAGCGGATGCTCTCGCTGCTCGGACTCGCGTTCGATTGCATCGACGTCGACCTGCTCGCCGGGGCGCATCGAAGGCCCGCCCTCGTTGGAGCGTGAACCCATGCAGGAAGACCGAATGCGCATCGGGGCATCGCCCTGGCACGCCGGCGAGCGCACCATGCAGGCGCTGATCGGCGTCGCCGAGCGGATGGAACAGGTCGGCCGCCGCGTGATCCGGGACTTCATGCCGGACCAGCACCGTGCCTTCTACGCCTCGCAGTCGTCCATCGTGATCGGCGCCGTCGATCCCGCCGGCCGCGCCTGGGCGACCTGGCTCGAAGGCGCCCCCGGATTCATGACCTCCCCCGACCCTCGACGACTGGAGCTCGCCGGCCTGCCGGCTCCGGGCGATCCGACCCGCGCGGGCCTCGCCGAGGGGGCGGCCGTCGGATTGCTCGGCATCGAGCTGTCGACCCGCCGTCGGAATCGATTGAACGGACAGGTACGGGACCGACGCCCGAACGGCTTCGCGGTCGAGGTCGAGCAGTCGTTCGGCAACTGCCCCCAGTACATCACGCGCCGCGAGCCGGATGCAGCGACGGACGCCGCCGACCCGGCCGCAGATCTGGTCGAGACGCTCTCCGCGCTCGACGGCGACGCGCAGGCCCTGATCCGCGCCGCCGATACCGCATTCGTCGCCAGCCATGTCGATCCCCCGGACGGCGGACGCCGGCGAAGCGTCGACGTATCCCATCGCGGCGGCCGACCGGGCTTCATCCGCGTCGAGGGCGACCGCCTCACGATCCCCGAGTACCCGGGCAACCGCCACTTCAATACCCTCGGCAACCTCCTCGTGAACCCGCGGGCCGGTCTGCTCTTCGTCGACTTCGAATCGGGCGACGTCCTTCAGCTGAGCGGAAGCACGCGCTTCCTGCTCGGGCCGCCCGAGCTGGACCGATTCCAGGGAGCGGAGCGGATCTGGCGCTTCGACGTCGAGGCAGCGGTCCGTCGGCGGGCGGTCCTCCGCATGCGCATGCGGCGGGCCGGGGCCCCGGGTCAGACCGCCGCGACGGGGACCCGGGCCGGGATCGACGACGCGAAGCGCGTCGCCTCCGACACCGCGCCCCGCTGGCCGACGCCCGCTGCTGCGCGCCCCGCGCCGCCCGAACGGTCGTGAGCGACCCGGATCGATCCATACCATCCTGCGAACGCGCGCGGAACGCGCCGCGCACGACCACCGGAGAACGCCATGGCCGAGAACGATGCCCGCCCGCCGCTTCCGCCCTTCGATCGCGCGACCGCCGCGCAGAAGGTCCGTCTCGCCGAAGATGCCTGGAACAGCCGCGACCCCGAACGCGTCGCGCTCGCCTACACGCCCGACAGTCGCTGGCGCAATCGCAGCGAGTTTCCGACGGGGCGCGCCGAGATCGAGGCGTTCCTCGCGCGCAAGTGGGCGCGCGAGCTCGACTACCGGCTGGTCAAGGAGCTCTGGGCGTTCGAGGCCAACCGGATCGCCGTGCGCTTCGCCTACGAGTGGCACGACGACTCGGGCAACTGGTTCCGCTCCTACGGCAACGAGAACTGGGAGTTCGACTCGAACGGCCTGATGCGGTCGCGCTTCGCGAGCATCAACGACCGCCCCATCGCGGAGGCGGACCGCCTGCTGCGCTGGCCCCTCGGCCGCCGTCCGGACCACCACCCCGGCCTGTCGGACCTCGGACTCTGAGCGCAGGCTCGCATGGGCGGCTCGCTTCTCCGAATCGGACCGGATTCCCCGAGCGCGTCGGCGGCCGACCGACTCGGGCCCCTGTCCGTCCCGGTCTGCCCCGGGCAAGACCGCACGGTGCGCTCGGGCGCCGGACGCGCGCCCAGGGGCGTCCGGCGCCCGTGACGCGCCCGCCTAACGCACCGTCCCCGACCCACCGTCGACCCACATCGTCTGCGCCGTCACGTAGGCCGCGTCGTCGCTCGCGAGGAAGACCGCGACCCGCCCGACGTCCTCCTCGCAGTCGCCGACCCGGCGCAGCGGGATCTGCTCGATCGCCGCGGCATGGCCGACCGGATCGAGCTTCGCCCAGTCGATCATGCCGGGAGAGTTCGCGAAGGGGCAGATCACGTTGACCCGGATGCCCTCGGGCCCCCACTCCCGCGCGGCGACGCGCGAGAGCCCCCGGATCCCCTCCTTCGCCGCGGCGTAGGCGCCCTGGGTCTCCTGGCCGCGGGTCCCCGAGCCGCTCGCGAAGTTGATGATCGAGCCCTTCCCGCGCCGAAGGAAATGCGGTCGCGCCGCCTGCATGCACCAGAACGTGGCCCAGAGATTGGTCGCGAGAACGCGTCCGAACGTCGCGTCGTCGAAGTCCGCCAGGCGCACGCCCGGCGTCGGCGTCCAGGCGGCGTTGTTGACGAGCACGTCGAGCCCACCGAAGGTCGCGGCCGTCCGCTCGATCGCGTCCTCGCAGATCGCGCGCGTCGCGACGTCGCCCTCGATCGGCAGACAACGCGCCCCCTGCCCCTCGAGCCGCTTGGCCGTCTCCGCCAGCAGCCCCCCGTCGACCTCGAGCAGTCCGAGCATCGCGCCCTCGCGCGCGAAGGCGAGCGCGATCCCGCGCCCGATGCCCCGACCCGCACCGGTGACGAACGCGATCCGACCCTGCAGCTTGCCCACGTCCTTCTCTCCCCCGTTTCCCGCTTGCTCCCCGTTTCCCGCTCGCTCCCCGTATTCCGCTCGGCCTTCGACGGCTCGCGATCGCCTATGCTCCGCGGTCGGAGGCCGCCCATGTTCGACCATCTTCATTCCCCCGTCACCCTCGGTTCGCTCACGCTCCGCAATCGCATCGCGATGGCGGCGATGGGTGTCGAGATCGCCGGTGAAGACGGCCGCGCCGGCGAGCCGATCATCGCCTACTACGAGGAGCGGGCGCGGGGCGGTGTGGGATTGATCATCACGGAGGTCTGCGCCGTCGCCTATCCGCGCGGCGCCACGGCCCACCGCCAGCTCGCGGTCTCGAGCGACGACCACCTGCCCGGACTCCGCCAGCTGACCGACCGCGTCCATCGCCACGGCGCGAAGATCGCGCTCCAGCTCGTCCACCACGGCAAGGTCGCCCGCGTCGACACGCAGGAGGGGCGCCCGCTGCTGATGCCGTCGCGGCCCCGCTTCCAGGGCGCGAACGACATGGCGAACGATCTCTCGCGCGAGGAGATCGGCCTGCTGATGAAGGCCGCCGGGACCGGCACGCGCAAGCCCGAGATCCGGGTCGCGGACGCCGACGACATCGCCTGGGTCGTCGACGCCTTCGCGAGCGCGGCCGAGCGCGCGCGCCGCGCCGGATTCGATGCGGTCGAGCTGCATGCCGCGCACGGCTACCTCCTCTCCGAGTTCCTCTCGCCGGCCTGGAACTTCCGCGAAGACGCGTACGGCGGCAGCCGGGAGAACCGCGCGCGGCTCCTCTGCGAGGTGATCCGCGCGGCGAAGGCACGCGCCGGGCAGGACTTCCCGGTCTGGGCCCGGATCGACTGCCGTGAGTTCCGCGTGCCGGGCGGCATCACGATCGAAGATGCCGAACGGACGGCGGAGCTCGCGGCCGAGGCCGGGGCCGACGCGATCCATGTCTCCGCCTACGCCGACTCGACCTCGGCCGCGGGCTTCACCGACGCACCGCTCGTCCACCAGGAAGCGGGCTACGTCGAGGAGGCGGCGCGCATCAAGGCGCGGGTCCAGGTGCCCGTGATCGCGGTCGGACGGATCGAGCCGGAGCTCGGCGATCGCCTGATCCGCGACGGCAAGGCCGACGTCATCGCGATGGCGCGCAAGCTGCTCGCCGATCCGGGGCTTCCGAACAAGCTCGCCGAGGGACGCCCCGAAGACGTCCGGCCCTGCATCTACTGCTACACCTGCGTCGCCCAGCCCTTCTTCGATCGCCCGGTGCGGTGTGCCGTCAATCCGATCACGGGGCGCGAAGACCGCCTCGCCGAGAGCGAACGCACGCGCGCCGCCCGTCCGAAGAAGATCCTGGTCGTCGGCGGCGGACCGTCGGGGCTCGAGGCGGCCCGCGTCGCGCGCCTGCGCGGCCACGAGGTCGTGCTCTGCGAGCAGTCCGCCCAGCTCGGGGGCACGCTGCGCTTCGCCGCCCTCGTCTACGAGCCCAACGAAAGGCTGCTCGACTGGCTCGAGACCCAGGTGAAGAAGCTCGGCGTCGAGATCCGGCTCGAGACGGAGGGGACGCCGGAGCTCGTGCGGCAGCTCGCGCCCGACGAGGTCCTGGTCGCGGCCGGGGCGGCGCGGGAGAAGCCCGCGATCCTCGGCGTCGACCGCGAGCACGTCTTCGACGGCGACGATCTGCGCGCGCTGCTGACCGGTCAGGGCGACGGATCCGCGTCGAAGAAGCTCTCGCTGATGGGGCGGCTCGCCGTGCGCGCGGGACGCGCGACGGGCATCACGGGCCGACCCGCGCGCCTGCGCGAGGCGTCGAAGGCCTGGATGCCCCTCGGCAAGGAGGTCGTCGTGATCGGCGGCGGCCTCGTCGGACTCGAGCTCGCGGAGTTCCTGGCCGAGCGCGGACGCCGGGTCGTCGTGCTCGAGGCGGGTCCGAAGCTCGGCCTCGAGCTCGCGCATCCGCGTCGCTGGCGAGTCTTGCACGAGCTGCGGGCGCTCGGCGTCGAGCTCGTGACGAACGCCGTCGTGCGCAAGATCGGCGAGCGCGAGGTGTCCTACGAGATCCGGACCTCGCCCTCCGAAGGGCGGATCGCGTCGGCGCCGGCGGAGAGCGTGATCCTCGCGGTCGGACTCGGCGCGAACCCCGGCGTCGCGGCGCGCCTCAAAGAGGCGGGCGTACCGATCCGCGAGATCGGCGACGTGACGGGCGTCGGCTACCTCGAGGGTGCGATCCGGGACGGCTTCGACGCCGGCCTCGCGCTGGGTTGATGCGCGCGAATCCGATGGGCAGGGCGCGGTGAGCGAGGCGGCGAGGAGCGAAGGCGTGGCGAGAACGCGGCGGAGGGGCGAGCGCGGGCGCGTCGGCGCACGCGCCCGCGCGCTCGGCGTCGGATTGAGTCTCTCGCTCGGCATCGCCCTCGGCCCCACGCTCGGCGGCTGCGCGATCGGGCGTGGGCAGGCGGCCGACGCGGCGGCCGACGCGGTCCGCCCCGAACCGGCGGCCGCCGAGCTGGCGTCGGGCGCCGGGCCTCCCGACGCGGCGCTCCCCCTGTCGAAGACGCACCCGGCGATCACCGCCGCCGACTTCATGGCCCGCGTCGAGGCGTTGACCGACCCGCGCACCGCCGGTCGCGCCACGAGCAGTCCCGGCGAGGCGCTGGCCGCCGACTACGTCGCGCGCACGATGCAATCGATCGGCCTCGAGCCCGCCGGCGACGCGGGCTCCTGGCGCCATCGATTCGAGTACACGGCGGGCGTCGCGCTCGGTCCCGACAATCGGCTCGAGGTCGCGGGCGGGACGCATGCAGGCCTCGCCGAGCCGACCCTGACCGTCGACCGCGACTGGCGGCCCCTCGCCTTTTCACGCGTCGGCGGATTCGGCCCGGCACCGCTCGTATTCGCCGGCTACGGCCTCGTCGCCTCCGCCGAGGCGGATCGAGCCGCCGTCGACGAGTACGCGGGGCTCGACGTGGAAGGACGCTGGGTCCTGATCCTGCGCGACCTGCCGACCGGGCTCCCGGGCGCGCAGCGGCAGGCGCTCCAGCGCTATGCGAGCCTGCGCCACAAGGCCATGATCGCCCGCGACCGCGGCGCGATCGGCGTGCTCTTCGTGAACGGTCCGCGGAGCGCGTTCCGCGAACCGCTCGCGCCGCTTCGCTTCGACGCCGCGCTGGCCGGCTCGGGGCTCGCCGTGCTCTCCCTCGCGCCCGACGTCGCCGACCGCTGGCTCACCGATGCGAGCGGCGGCCTCGCCGCGGCCCAGGATCGGGTCGATGGAAGCTGGCCCCCTGCGGTCGCCGCCTCCGACACCTCCGACACCTCCGACGCCGCGCGCTTCGCGATCCCGGCGCTCCGCGTCGCAGCGCACGTCGATCTCGAGACGCTGCGGCGCACGGCGAGCAACGTGGTCGGCCGGCTGCAGCTGGGTCGGACGCCGAGCGAGCAGACCGTCGTCCTCGGCGCCCATCTCGACCACCTCGGACGTGGCGAAGGCTCGAGCTCGCTCGCCGCGGCGGACGAGGCGGGCCAGGTCCACCCCGGAGCCGACGACAACGCGTCGGGCGTCGCGGTCCTGCTCGAGATCGCCGAGGCGCTCGCGACGCGGCGCGATGCCGGCGAGTCGCTCGGGACGCGCGACTTCGTCTTCGCCGCCTGGTCGGGCGAAGAGCTCGGCCTGCTCGGCTCCGATCGCTGGGCGGCCGAGCACGTCGATCCCCACGCCTCCGCGACCGGTCCGATCGCGTATCTCAACTTCGACATGGTCGGCCGGCTCGGCGACGCGGTCGTGATCCACGGCGTCGGCTCGAGTCCCGTCTGGACCGACCTGATCGCGGCGACCTCCTCGGACGCGCTTCCGATCGCGTTGAATCAGGACGCCTATCTCCCGACGGACTCGACGAGCTTCTACACCCGCGACCTGCCGATCCTCTCGGCCTTCACCGGCATCCACCCCGAATACCACACGCCCCGCGACCGCCCCGCCCTGCTGAACGCCGAAGGCGCCGCGCGCATCGCATCGCTCTTCGAGCGCATCGCCATCGCGATCGGGTGCAGCGAACGCCCGCCCGAATTCGTGGCGCAGCCCCTCCCGGCCGCACGAACCGAACGAGGCGGCCTGCGCGTCTTCCTCGGCACCATCCCGGACTACGCCGAGACCGACGTCGTCGGCGTCCGTCTCGCGGGCGTCGCACCCTCGGGTCCCGCCGAGGCGGCCGGACTGCGCCGCGGCGACACGATCGTCGAGGTCGACGACCGGAAGATCGAGAACCTCTACGACTACACCTATGCCCTCGAGGCCCTCCGGGTCGGCGAGCCAGCCCGGATCACCGTCCTGCGCGCGGGACACCGGCTCGCGGTCGAGGTGGTCCCGGCCTCGCGGGATTGAAGTAGGCTGTCGGCGTGAACAGCGCGATCTCCGACCGCTTCCAGACCCTCGCCACGCTCCCCGAGCGTCCGACCGGGCTCGCCGAAGGCGCGCTGGTCGTCGCGGCCGAGGCTCGGGATGGCGTCGACATCGCCGCGTCGCTCCGCCGCGTGGACGAGCTCGTCGCCCGCGCGCGGCCGATCGTCGAGCAGGCCGCGAACCCCGCGCGCGCCGGCATCCAGCTGAACCACTGGCTCTTCGAGATCGAGGGCTACCGCGGCAATCAGGACCAGTACGACGACCTGCGCAACAGCTTCCTCGACCAGGTCCTGGTCCGCCGGCGCGGCCTCCCCATCACCCTCTCGATCCTCTACGTCGAGGTCGCCCGCCGCGTCGGCCTCGAGGCCTATGGCGTCGGATTCCCCGGCCACTTCCTGGCCAAGGTCGTCACGAGCGGCGAGAGCATGCCGGAGGTCATCGTCGACCCGTTCTTCGGTCGCGTGCTGACCGTCGACGACTGCCTCGACCGACTGCGTGCCGCGACCGGAGAAGACGTCCCCTTCGATCCCGAGTGGGTCCGGCCCGCGACGGCGCGCGAGATCTGGGTCCGCATGCTGAACAACCTGAAGCTGCTCTATCTGCGTCAGGGCGACGGGCTCGCCGCCCTCGGATGCTTCGACCGGATCCTCCTGCTCGACCCGACCGCCGCCCACGAGCTGCGCGACCGGGGTCTCCTGCTCGAGCGCATCGACTGCCTCCACGCCGCGGTCGACGATCTGACCCGCTACCTCGAGCTCGCTCCACGCAGCGAGGACGCGCCGGCGATCCGCATGCGGCGCGACGCGATCGTCCGACGGCGACCGGCGCTGAACTGAAGCGGTGCGTTGCCCCGACGCGGAGGTCGTCCGAAATGGAACCGGGCGCCCCGACCCTCGGGACGCCCGGCCCATCGTTCGCAAGCCCAGCCCCGCGCTCAGCGCGCCGGTGCGGGAAGGATGATCAGGCTCGAGTCGCTGCTCGCCACGAAGCCCTCGTCCGGACCGATCGGCTTCAACATGCCGGCGAGGTCGTCGAAGACCTGGAGCTCGCTGTCGCCGCCGCGATCGAAGCCCACGACGATCTCCGCCGCACCATCCTCGTCGATGTCGCCGAGGGACGGCCGCGTCGCGCCGTAGCCGGATTGATAGTCCGCGCGACCCGTCCGGAGGATGAACACGTCCCCGGGATCGCTCGGCCACTCCCGACTCGCATCGTCGAGCAGCGCGACGTGGCCGCGGCTTCCCTTGCCGAATCCGACCACGATCTCGTCCCGACCGTCCCCGTCGAAGTCTCCCATCGCGGGCACGGTCATGCCGCCCGCGCGCGACCGGCGCGAGTTCGCGACGGGCTCGATGTTGTACCAGGGCTTGCCCGAGCGATTGACCGGATGGATCCCGAAGCCGGAAGGCGCGTCGTCGAGCACGACGATCAGGCCCTTGTAGGTATTCGTCAGACCCACGACGACCTCGCCGCGTCCGTCGCCATCGAGGTCTCCGATCGCCGGGAGGATGCTGCCGTTGAAGCGCGGCGGGACGGGGATCTGCATGAACCCCTCGGCGTCGCTGCGCGCGGTCGCCATCGGCGCGAAGCCCGTCGCGACGTCGTCGAAGACCTGGACGACGCCGCGCATCGCCCCGCTGAAGCCGACGAGCAGCTCGGCCCGTCCGTCTCCGTCGAGATCGCCGCAGGCGGGGATCGTCTGGCCCGCCCGCGAGCGATAGGACTCGGTCCCGGCCTGGATCGAGGCCGCGTCGACGACCACGTCGTTCTCGAGCGTCAGGATCGAGATCGCCCCGCCGCTGCCGTCGCCGAATCCGATCACGAGATCGCGATCGCCGTCGCCTTCGAGATCGCAGGTCGTCGCGCTGACGTCGCCCGTCGCGGTCAACGAATCCATGGTGAGCGGGCTGAGGCTGCCGTTCGTGGCGAGGCGCGCGAGGGTCGCCGTCGACGTCTTGGTCGCGATGCCCAGCGCGACCATCGGGTCCGCCGGCGGCGGCGTCACGACGTCCCCGCCGCCGCCCCCGGTCGAACCGCCGCTGCCGCCGGGATCGCCCGTTCCGCCGGTCGAGCCGCCGCTGCCGCCGGAATCCCCGGTTCCGCCCGTCGAGCCGCCGCCGGTCCCGCCATCCGAGAGCGGAATCGGCGTCAGATGGACCTCCGAGGAGTAGGCCGACACGTTGCCGGCCGAGCCGTAGGCGCGCAGGGCGACGAAGAGCTCGACCGAGTCCTCGAGGTCGAGGGCGTAGTTGACGACGCCGCCCGAGGCCGGCGGAAGGCCGAGATCGAACTGCGCCTGATAGTTCCCGCTCGACGTCCCGAGATGCATCGTGTAGCCCGTGACGCCGGCGCTCGGGCTCGGCTGGAACTGCATCCGGTACTCGCGCAGCGCGGCGGCCGCGGGCGACGCGACCAGCGTCGCGAGCGCGCCGGCGAAGACCGTACGCAGGAGGCGTCCGGCGGCGGGCGAGACCGTCGACGCGGGCGACGCGGACTCGGCGGGAGGAAGCGATCCGACGAAGCGGGTGGCGAGGTGTTCCATGGCCGGTCTCTTCGGAGTCGGCCCGGGCACTGTCGGTGACCACCCTCACCCGGCGAAAATTTTCGTTCGCGAGGCCGCTTCGTCCCGACCGGATCGGGCTCGTCCGTCCCGACCGCGCGCATGCATCGCGTCGGACACGCGCACACGACCGGCGACGCAATCGTGCGTCGATGGCGTCGGCGGCATGGGGTACGCAGGACGGCGGCGCGCCGCGATCCCGCGAACGCAGACCGCGCGCAGGATCAGGGCATCGAGACGACGGCAGCGACGTCGTCGACCAGGCGGCCGACCGCCGGATCGAGCTCGGTGTACCGGATGGCGAAGCTCTGGCCGTCGCTGCGCACGACCTCGCCGGCGAGCTCGAAGGGCGCGACGGGCTGGATGAAGACGTAGAGGCGGACCTTCGTCCCGGGCTCGGGGCAGAACGATGCCCCATCGAGGCGCGCACCGGAGCGGGAGATGTCGACGAGCGTTCCCGCCCCCTCCCGCTCCCCGACGGAGCAGAGGGCGTCGAAGCGCGCGCGGAAGCGGGGGTTGCGGCGACGATTCAAGGCAGCTCCGATCGGGAGGGGTCTGACGTGATGGGCAGCGTTCCATCGCCCGGGGTGGCGCGCCGCGCATGCGAAGGAGTGGGACACGTGGCCCCACCGGACACAGCCGGTTGCTTCGGTGCCCACCCCGACCGGCTTGAGTCGTCCGGTGCGCAGTCGACCGGCAACCCGGCCGGGCGGGGGCGCGCGTGCAGCCGACGTGCGGGCATCGGGCAGGCGGTCGCCGACCGGAGTGGGAGGCCGGTCGGCATCGTCTGCAGCGACCCGCTCAGCCTGGATCCGACCGCGTCGGCGAGCGGTCCGGAGCCGGAGCCGCCGGTCGCGGTCGGACTGGCTTCGATCGCGCGCGCACGGCTCGGGCGCGACCGCCGAGGGGCACACGGCGGACGCCTCGCCTCAAGCCTCCCAGCCGATCACCGCCTTGGTCTCGAGGAATTCCTCGAATCCGAGCTCGCCCCACTCCCGGCCGTTGCCCGACTGCTTGTAGCCGCCGAACGGCGCCGCGAAGTCCGGCGGCGCGCCGTTCAGCGCGATCTGACCCGCGCGAATGCGTCGCGCGACCGCGCGGGCGCGCTCGAGGCTCCCCGAGGAGACGTAGCCGGCGAGGCCGTAGGGCGTCGCGTTCGCGATCTCGATCGCCTCGTCCTCGCTCTGGTAGGGCAGGATCGAGAGCACGGGGCCGAAGATCTCCTCGCGCGCGATCGTCATGTCGTTGCGGACGTTTCCGAAGACCGTCGGCCGGACGAACCAGCCCTTGGCGAGTCCCTCCGGCCGCCCGGTCCCGCCCGTCGCGAGCGTCGCGCCTTCGTCGATGCCCTTCTGGATCAGGCCCTGGATCTTCTTCCACTGCGCCTCGCTGACGACCGGCCCGAGCCGCGTGTCCGCCGCGAAGGGATCGCCGACCTTGAGCGACTCGGCGGTCGCCTTCGCGATCGCGAGCGCCTCGTCGTGGCGCTTCGCCGGAACCAGCATGCGCGTCGGCGAGTTGCAGGACTGGCCGCTGTTGAGCGTGCAGGCCATCAGCCCGCCGCCGATCGCGGCCTTGAGATCGACGTCGTCCAGGATGATGTTGGGCGACTTGCCGCCGAGCTCCTGCGTGACGCGCTTGACCGTCGGCGCCGCCGCCCGCGCGACCTCGATACCCGCGCGGGTCGAGCCCGTGAACGAGACCAGGTCGACCTCGGGATGCGAGGCGATCGCGCTCCCGACGGTCGGGCCGTCGCCGTGGACGAGGTTGAAGACGCCGGCCGGGACGCCGGCCTCATGGAGGATCTCGGCGACGAGGATCGCGTTGAGCGGCGCGACCTCGGTCGGCTTGAGCACCATCGTGCAGCCCGCCGCCAGCGCCGGCGCGACCTTGCACATGATCTGGTTGATCGGCCAGTTCCAGGGCGTGATCAGGCCGCAGACGCCGATCGGCTCGCGCGTGATCAGGGTCTTGCCCTGCATGCGATCGAAGGCGTAGCCCTTCAGGACCTCGATCATGACCTTCAGATGGCCGAGCCCCGTCCCCGCCTGCGCCGCCTTCGAGAGCCAGACCGGCGCCCCCATCTCCCGCGAGATCGTCTCGACCAGCTCGTCGTAGCGCCTTTGATAGACGGCGACGATCGACTCGAGCAGGTCGAGGCGCTGCTCGCGCGAGGTCGCGGCGAACGCGGGGAACGCGCGCCGCGCGGCCTGCACGGCGAGATCGACGTCCTTCGCGCTGCCGAGCGCGATCTCGGCGATCGGCTCCTCGGTCGCCGGGTTGACGACGAGCCCCTTGCGCGCGTCGAGCGGATCGACCCAGCGGCCATCGATGTAGAACTGGAGCTTCTTCTGCATGACGCCCTCCTCCTTCTCTCTTTCGTCGCAGCGCGACGTACCGCCTTTTCGTCGCAGCGCGACGGACCGCCTTCTCGTCGCAGCGCGACGGATCGCCGCGTCGGTCCCCTCGCAGCGGGCGGTCGGGCCGCTCGGCGGCGCCGGCGGCCCGTGGCCCGCCTAGCCCTGGGCCGGCAGGATGATCGACTGGTACTCGGTGTAGGGCCCGATGCCCTCCGGTCCGAGCTCGCGGCCGATGCCCGACTTCTTGAACCCGCCGAAGGGCGCGTGGAAGTCGAGGATCGTGGCCGAGTTGACGGCGACGCAGCCCGTCCGGACGCGCGCGGCGATCGCGGCCGCGCGCTCGACGTCCCTCGTCCAGACCGAGCCGCAGAGGCCGTAGGGCGAGTCGTTCGCGATCGCGACGGCCTCGTCCTCGTTCGCATAGGGGATCACGCAGAGGACCGGCCCGAAGATCTCCTCCTGGGCGATCGTCATGGCGTTGTCGACGTCGGCGAAGACGGTCGGCTCGACGAAGAAGCCCTTCTCGAGACGCTTCGGCAGGCCGCCACCACAGACCGCCCGCGCGCCCTGCTGCTTGCCCGCAGCGAGGTAGCCCGCGATGCGGTCGCGCTGGCGGGCGCTGACGACGGGGCCGACGTTCGTCTCGGGATCCATGGCGTCGCCGAGCTTCATGGCGCCGACGGCGGCGCCAAGGGCGTCGACGATCTCCGCGTAGCGCGAGCGCGGCGCCAGGATGCGCGTCTGCGCGCCGCAGGCCTGGCCGTTGTTGAGCAGCGCCGATCCGAGCAGCGGCTGCATCGCCGCCGCGAGATCGACGTCCTCGAGCACGATCGCGGCCGACTTGCCGCCGAGCTCGAGGGTGCAGCGCTTGATCTGCTCGCCGCAGATGCCTCCGACGCGGCCGCCGGTCACGGTGCTGCCCGTGAAGCTGACCTTGTCGATGCCGGGACGGCGGACCAGGTACTCGCTCGATTCGCGTCCGGCCGCGACGACGTTGACGACGCCCGGCGGCAGCCCGATCTGCTCGACCGCCTCGGCGAGCAGGTAGGCGTCGAGCGCCGTCTCGGGCGAAGCCTTGAGCACCATCGTGCAGCCCGCCGCCAGCGCCGGCCCGAGCTTCATCGCCGCAATGAAGAGCGGCACGTTCCACGGGATGATGCCTGCACACACGCCGACTGGCGCCCGCCGCACGCGCACGCGCGCACCGAAGGCGCCCGCCCGCTCCTCGACGAAGCCGTACTCGCCGGCGAGGCGGGCATAGACGTCGAGGACCATCGTCGCCGCGAAGACCTGGACCCCCATCGACTGCTGCGAGGGACAGCCCGTCTCCTGGGCGATCAGCGCCGCGAGCGGCCCGCTGCGGGCCTTCAACGCGTTCGAGAGCCGCGCGATCGCCTCGCCGCGCGCCTTCGGCGACCAGTGCGGAAACGGACCCGAGTCGAAGGCGGCCCGCGCCGCGGCGACGGCGGCGTCGATGTCCGCGGTCGACGCGTCGGGAACCCGCCCGAGCGCCACCTCGGTCGACGACGACCGCACCTCGAGCGTCGCGCTCGCCCGGGCCGGCTGGAAGCCGCCTCCGATGAAGAGATCCCTGCGGTCGACGAAATCCGCTGCCGCGCTCAACGTGCCTCCCCGCCCGCCTCGGTCGATCGATCGGGCTGTCTGGTCGGGTAGACGGCTCGGAGCCCCGGACCGGACCGGGCTCGTACGCCGGAGCCGGGCAATATAGCCAGCGACGGCTCGGCCTCGCGAATCGACCCATTCGACGCCCGGGCGCTGCACGACCGGATTTCGCGGTTATGCTCCCGCGCCGATGTCGAGCGCCCCGTCGCCCGAGGTACGACCGCACCCGACACCCCGCGATGGCGCACCCGCCGCGATCGCCCCCACCGCTTTTCTGCGACGACTCGCCGAGCGGACCGGCATCCGCGAGGACCCGGCCGCCATCTCCGCCCAGGGCGAGCAGGCCGTCGCCCAGCCGACCTGGCAGCAGACGCTCGAGCTGCAGTGTGCCGCGCTGGGCATGCGGACCCATCGCGTGATCTGGTCCCTGCGCGAGGCCTTCGGCGCGGCGGGACGGGGATGCGCGCTCGTCTCGCAGCGGATCGGCGCCGGGGGGTCGGGCGAGTACTTCGCCCTCGACGGTCATTCGCTCCGCCGCGTCCGCATCGCCTTCGAGGACGGTCGCAGCGATGCCCTCGATCTCGCGGCGCTGGCGGCATGGACCGCGAGCCCGGAGGTCGATGCGCCCCGCAGCTGGCTCGTCGTCGAGCCGCGTCATCCGGCCTCGCTCGTTCCGCCGACGGCCGACGCCTCCGTCGGCGCGGGGCCCGATGCGCACGGTCCGGGCGACGGCGATGCAGCCGGCCATCCAGCCGGCCACGCGAACGGCCACGCCGGCCCCTCCCCCTTCGAACGTCTGCTGACCCTGCTGCGCCCCGACCGCAGCGACCTCTGGGCGATCGTCGCCTACGCCGCGGCGATCGGCGGCATCAGCCTCGCGACGCCAATCGCCGTCCAGCAGCTCGTCAACTCGATCGCCTTCGGCGGACTCGTCCAGCCCGTGGTCGTGCTGGCGCTGCTCCTGCTCGCCGCCCTCGCGGTCTCGGCCGTCCTCTCCGCCGTCCAGTCCTGGGTCACCGAGCTGATCCAGCAGCGCATCTTCGTCCGCGTCGTCATCGACGTCGCCGACCGGCTCCCGCGCGTGCAGGCCCGGGCCTTCGACCGCCACCACGGCCCCGAGCTCGTGAATCGCGTCTTCGACGTCGTCACGGTGCAGAAATCGCTCTCGATGCTGCTGCTCGAGGGCACGTCGCTCGTGCTGCAGACCGGCGCGGGCCTGCTGATCCTCTCCTTCTACCACCCCCTGATGCTCGCCTTCAGCGGCCTGCTCGTCGCCGGCATCTTCGTCGTCGTGGTCGTGCTCGGTCGTCGCGCGGTCCCGACGGCGATCGCCGAGTCGAAGGCGAAGTACGACGCGGTCGGCTGGCTGCAGGAGCTCGCGCGTCATCCCTCGACCTTCCGCGACGCCGAGCAGCGCCGCTTCGCGCGCCAACACGCCGACACGCTGGTGGCGTCCTGGGTCGGCGCGCGCAGCGCCCACTTCCGCATCGTGCTGCGCCAGCTGATCGGCGCGCTCGCGCTCCAGGGCGTCGCGAGCAGCGCGCTGCTGGCGCTGGGCGGCATGCTCGTCGTGCAGGGCCAGCTGACGCTGGGCCAGCTCGTCGCCTCCGAGCTGATCATCACGCTGATCGTCTCGACCGTGGCGAAGTTCGGCAAGCAGCTCGAGAAGTACTACGACCTGCTCGCCGCGATGGACAAGCTCTCGGTCGTGTTCGACCTGCCGCTCGAGCGCGACGGGGGGACCGAGCTGCCCCCGGCCGAGGGCCCCGCCGGCCTCGAGGTCGCCGGCGTCCGCTTCGGCTACGGCGCACACCCCGTGCTCCACGACCTCGACCTGCGCATCGAGCCCGGCGACCGCGTCGCGCTCGAAGGACCGCCGGGGAGCGGCAAGAGCTCGCTGCTCGACCTGCTCTTCGGCCTGCGCCCGCCCTCGTCGGGCCATCTCGCGATCGACGGCCGCGACTACCGCGATCTCTCGCTCGAGTCGCTGCGCCAGTCCGTCGCCCTCGTCCGCCGCAGCGAGACCTTCGCCGGCACCGTGCGCGAGAACCTCCGCGTCGGGCGCCGCGGCTTCGACGACGCCGAGATGCTGCGCGCCCTCGAAGCGGTCGGGCTCGTCGAGGTGATGCGTCAGCTGCCGCAGGGCCTCGATACGCGGCTCTCGACCGACGGCCGTCCGCTCTCGCAGGTCCAGCTGGCGCGCCTGATGATCGCCCGCGCGATGCTCTCGAGGCCGCGGGTCCTGCTCCTCGACCGGGTCTTCGAGGACCTCGACCCGCAGGCCCGCGAGCGCATCGGCGACGTCGTCTTCGCCGACGACGCGCCCTGGACGACGCTCGTCGTGACCGGGCGCGAGGACGTGCTCGCGCGTTGCACGCGCCGGATCCGCCTGATGCCGATCGACGACGCCGAGGCCTTCGCCCCCGCGCCGCCGCCCCGCCCGGCGAGCGAGCGCGACGCGCCGCCCGCCGAGGTCGTGCCGTCATGATCGACGCGACGCGCGGCGCGCAGCGGCAGCCGACCTCGCTCCTGCTCGTGCGCGGGCCCGATGCGCTGCGTCTCTTCAGTCGGATCCTCTACGCGGGGATGGCGGCGACGGTGCTGGCGCTCTTCGTCGTGCCCTGGCAGCAGAACGTGCCGGCCGCGGGGCACGTCTCGGCGCTCGATCCCTTCGATCGCATCCAGACGATCGCGGCGCCGGTCTCGGGCCGCGTGCAGCAGGCCTGGGTCCGCGAGGGAACGCGCGTCGAGCAGGGCGATCCGCTGCTCGAGATCGTCGACCTCGACCCCGAGATCATTCCGCGCCTCGAGCAGCAGCGACAGTCGCTCGAGAGTCAGCTCGCCGCCGCGCAGGAGAAGGTCAAGGTCTACGAGACGCAGGTCGAGGCGCTGACCCGCGCGCAGGACCTGGCCATGCAGGCGGCGCGCAACCTGGTCGAGGTCGCGGGCGCGAAGGTCCGCTCGGCGCGCCACGGGGTCGAGGCGGCCGAGGCGGCGGTGGACCAGGCGAAGCTCAACTTCGAGCGGCAGCGTCAGCTGGTCGACGAGGGGCTCGCCTCGACGCTCGAGTTCGAGGTGGCCGAGCGCATCTACAAGGAGGCTCAGGCGGAGCTCGCCCAGGATCGCCAGGCACTGGCCGCCAGCCTCGAGGAGGAGAAGGCCCGCGTGGCCGAGCTCGGTCGGGTCCAGACCGAAGCCCAGGCGCGCATCGAGTCGGCGCGGGCCGAGGTCCAGGGCGCCCAGGCGGAGGCCGCAGCCAAGCAGCAGGAACTCGCGAGCCTCTCCGTCCGCATCGCGCAGCAGAACGCGCAGCGCATCCGCGCGCCGCGCGCCGGCACCATCTTCCGCCTCTACGCCAGCCCCGGCGCCGAGCTCGTCAAGGCCGGCGACCCGCTCGTCGCGCTGCTGCCCGACGCCCAGTCCCAGGCCGTCGAGCTCTGGGTCGACGGCAACGACGTGCCCCTGATCCACGACGGCCGATCCGTCCGCCTGCAGTTCGAAGGCTGGCCCGGCGTCCAGTTCGGCGGCTGGCCCTCGGTCGCCGTCGGCACCTTCGGCGGACGCGTGGCGGTCGTCGACTCCTCCGGCGACGGTCAGGGTCGCTTCCGCATCCTCGTCGTCCCCGATCCCGACGACGAGCCCTGGCCGAGCCCGACCTTCCTGCGCCAGGGAGCGCGCGCGAACGGCTTCGTCCTGCTCGACCAGGTCGCGCTCGGCTACGAGCTCTGGCGCCAGATGAACGGATTCCCGCCCACGGTCGCGTTCCAGGGGACGACGGGCTCGAAACCCGACGCGACGGCGCCCGCGCCGGGCGGCACGGGCGTCGGGGGCGTCGGGGGCGTCGGGGGCAAGAAGACCGGATGACGCGGCCGCCCCTCGTCCATCGGCGCACCGGGCTGCTCGGCCTGGCCCTCGCGGCCACCCTCGGCGACGCGCTGCCCGTGGCGGCGCAGTCCCCCGGTCCGATGCCGGTCGACGCGAACGAGACGCTCGTCGTGCCCGGGGACGAGCCGAGCGAGGCGCTGCCGCCCGCCTACGGCGACGACGCCTTTCCCGGCGAGGGCCGACAGCCGCTCGCGCTCGCCGAGGTCCTCGAATCGGTCGAGGCGAGCTATCCGCTGCTGATCGCGATCGAGCAGGAGACCGCGCTCGCGAGCGGCGAGCTGCTCGCGGCCCGCGGCAGCTTCGACTCGCGCCTCTTCGCGCGCGGCGAGGCCGCGCCCACCGGCTACTACGATCGCTTCACGACGGACCTCGGCATCGAGCAGCCGACCCGGCTCTGGGGCAGCCGGCTCTACGCGGGCTACCGCCTCGGTCGCGGCGACTTTCCTTCCTACTATGGCGCGTCCAAGACCAACGAGAGCGGCGAGCTGCGCGCGGGGCTCGAGATTCCGCTGCTCAAGAGCGGCGCCATCGACGAGCCGCGGGCGAAGCTGCGGGCCGGCGAGATCAAGCGGCGCGCCGCCGAGCCGAAGATCGCGCTCGAGCGGCTCGCCATTCTCCGACAGGCCTCGGAGACCTACTGGAACTGGGTCGCGCTCGGGCTCGCCGTCGACGTCGAGCGCCATCTGCTGCGCACCGCCGAGGATCGCCGCAGTCAGCTCGAGGGCCGCGCCGCGCGCGGCGCGATTCCGGCGATCCAGGTCGTCGACAACGAGCGGCTGATCCTCGACCGCGCGATCCGCCTGCGCGGCGCCGAGCGCGACGCGCAGGAGGCCGCCGTCGCGCTCTCCCTCTATTACCGAGACGCCGAGGGCGCGATGCGCATCCCGGACCACGCGCGCCTGCCGCGCGACTTTCCGACGGAGCGCGCCTGGGACGAGCGCCGGCTCGTGGCCGACATCGACCGCGCACAGGCGCGCCATCCCATCCTGCGCGAGCTCGCCCTCCGCCGGGAGGGCCTGCACGTCTCGCTGGCGCTCGACCGCAACGCGCTCCTCCCCGACCTCCGCGTCGGCGTCGAGGGCTCGAAGGACATCGGACGCAGCGCCGCGGGCATCAGCTCGATCGGATCCTTCTCGACGAACCCGAACGACGACACCGAGGTCAAGGCCTCCGTCCGCTTCGAGGTCCCGGCGCTCCAGCGCACCGCCCGCGGCCGTGTCGCGACGCGCCGCGCCGAGCTCGTCCGCCTCGAGAACGAGACGCGGTATGCACGCGACGCGATCGAGGCCGAGATCCGCCGCGCGATGGTGGCGGTCGTCGCCGCCTACGACCAGACGCGGCTCGCCCGCGAGAGCTATGCCCTCTCCACGCGCCTCCAGCTCGGCGAGGAACGCAAGCTCGAGCTCGGCTCGAGCAACCTGATCGACGTCAACATCCGCGAGCTCCAGGCGGCCGAGGCCGCGCGCTCGCTGGTCTTCGCCCAGGCCGCCTACTTCCGCGCGATCGCCCGCTACGAGGCCGCGATCGCCGAGCGCGTCGACCCGGGCGAGGCCGCGCCCGCGGCGCCCTGACCCGCCCGCAGCGTGCGCTTCATCGATCCGCTCCGGCGCCGGGTGTCTCCTTCGCGGGCGCGAGCGCGATCAACGCGTTGCCCGGCCGCTGGGCCTGGCCGTAGCCCGAGCCGACGAAGAGGCGGCCGCCGGTGACCAACGGGCCGGCGGTGCCCTGGATTCCGCCGCCGCGGGTCGGGCGGTCGAGCAGCGTCTCGAACTCGCGCGCGGTCTCGAAGCGCCAGAACACGTTGCCCGACGCGCGGTCGAGCGCATACAGGCGTCCGTCGACGCCCGCGACGAAGACGACGTCCCCCGCCACGATCGGCGGCGCGCCGACGATCCCGACACACGCGTCCGTCCCCCCGCAGAGCGCGGCCCCGCTCGTCCGCCAGCGCACCGCGCCGTCGGCCGCGGCGAGCGCGTAGAGCCCCGGCAGCGCCTCGCGCTCGACGCCGTCGGCATCCCCCTCGACCATCGCCGGCACGTAGACGACGCCGTCGCGGCTCGCCATGCCGTAGCGGATGCCGCCGTTGGCTCCGCCCGGCACGAGGGCGCGCTTCCAGACGAGCTGGCCCGTCCCGGCGTCGAGCGCGTGGACCACGCCGGCCTTCTGACCGGCGACCACGAGCGCGCGGTCCGTCGCCTCGACGCGCATCGTCGTGCCGCCGAAGTCGGTATCCGGGCCTTCGGGATCGGGGCAGCTCGTGCGGGTGCCGTAGGCGCAGGCGGCGTTCCAGGCGTCCTGGGCCTGGGCTTGATAGGTCCAGACGACGCGCCCCGTCGCGAGCTCGAGCGCGAGCACCGAGTCGCTGCGATCGGTCGCGGGGCGACTGTGGTTGTTGCCCGTCCCGACGTAGAGGAGGCCGCGCGCGGCGTCGACGGTCGGCGTGTTCCAGACGCTCGCGCCGGAGGGACCGCGGATCGCGGTGCCGATCGGGGTCCGGCCCGTCACGCGCGCCGGCGCCTCGATCGTCGCCGTCCGCCAGAGGCGCTCGCCGGTCGTCGCGTCGAGCGCGACGACCGCGCCCGAGTGGTCGCAGCAGGGATAGCTCGGGTCCATCGCGTTGACGTCGTCGTTCGAGGAGATCGGGACGAAGAGGCGGCCGTCGTGGGCCGTGATCGAGCCGGTGATCGCGGCGTTCGGATGGGGATCGACGCTGCGCGCCCAGAGCTCGGCGCCCGTCTCCGCGTCGAGCACGTAGACGTTGGCCGCCCGATCGCCGAAGACGGCGCGCACGCGAGGCGCGCCGCCTTCGCCCCGCGCGACGTCGAGCGTGACCGCCGAGCGGACCTCGGTCGCGGCCTTGTACTGCCAGCGGGTGCAGCCCGTTGCCTGGTCGAGGGCGTAGACCGCGCCGTCGTGGCTGCCGACGAAGAGCGCGCCGCCCGCGGCCGTCGGCTGCGATCGCAGCTGCGACGCTTCGGGAAAAGCGACGACCCAGGCCACGGCGAGCCGCTCGACCTCCGCGGGCGTGAGTCCCCCGTCGTCGGGCAGCGAGCGCAGGTTGCGGGGCGTGCCGCCCCAGCTCGGATAGGCGAGCTCGCCCCAGTCGAAGCGCGCGTGCTCGGCATCGCAGCGGGGCGAGATCGTGAAGTCGCGCAGCGCGGCCGGCGAGTCGAAGGGGACCCCGGTGAAGAACTCGGCCACCGCGCGCCGGCTCGCCTCGTCGAGCGTCGAGCCGACGCGGCGCATGTTGCCGCGGGTCAGCGCGTCGTAGACGAAGCCCGGCGGGCGACCGCGGTTCTGCTCGAAGAGCGAGTCGAGGATCGGCAGGCTGTGGCAGACGGCGCAGTTCGCGGCGAAGACCTCGGCCCCGGACGATGCGATCCGCGGCGAGGACGCCGCCGCGTCGTCCGAGACCGCCGCCGGATCCGCACAGCCGACGATCCCGCATCCGATCGCCGCCCCCAATACGCCGCTCCACCCGATCCCGCCCGTTCGCCTCAACGTCCCCTCCTCCGCTCGCTGCGCTCGACGCGCGCGAGCGCTCAACCCTGCAATCGTCCCCGCAGCCCGCGCGCCGCCTCGAGCACGCGCGCCATCCCGAGCGACTCGGCGATCGACGCGCTCGTCCGCAGGCCCTCGACGGCGCGCGCGAGCTTGCCCGCCCGCGCGCGCAGCGGGGCCGCTTCGAGCTCGATGCGCGCGACCGTCGGCTCGGCCGCGAGGGCGGCCGCCGCCTCGAGCGCTTCATCGTAGAGCGCGAGCGCCTCGTCGGCGCGGCCGAGGCGAGCGGTCAGCCCCGCGATGGGACGGACGAACGGACCGCCGTAGGCGATCGGAATCGGGATCACGCCGTGCTGCGCGCGCTGCGTCTCGAGCGCGCGCAGCAGGACCGGCGTGACGGCGTCGTCGCCGATCTCGACGACGAGCATCGCGATCTCGACGATCGACGCGTTCCAGCGGATGTTGCGCACGAGGTCCTGGAAGCCGTTCGCGGCGAGCGCCGCGAGCTGGGCCCGGGCGCGCCGCTCGTCCCCGATCGCGTGGAAGGCGCGGCCCAGCACCGCCGACGCCCAATGGGACGCGCCGGCCGGCGCCTCGGGCTTGTCCGCCATCCGCTGCGCGGTCTCCGCCTCGCGACCCCGCTCGCGCTCGAGGATCGACATCTGGCCGCTGAAGCAGGTCCCCGCGAAGGGATGCCCGACGCGACGACCGAGCAGGAGGGCGTCGTGGGCGCGCTGCTCGGCCTCGTCGAAGCGGCCCTGCATCAGCGCGAGTCCGGTGTCCCAGACGCGCAGGTGCCAGGTCATCGAGGGCGTCGGGACCTCGCCCGCCAGCGCGGCGGCGCGGGCGCGGAGCTCGATCGCCTTCTCGAGGCGCCCCTGCATCAGCCCGTCGCAGGCGATGTCGAGCAGGGCGATCACGCCGACGTCGCGATCCGCGCCGTTTCGGGCCGCGTCTTCGAGGTCGTCGATCAGCGCCGCGCGCTCGTCGAGGTCGTCGGGGCCCGAGATCGCATAGTGGAGGATGTAGAGCGACTCCTCGAGCGCGACGGGGCTCCCGCTCGTGCGCGCGAGGGCCAACGCCTCGCGCGCGAGCGGCTCCGCCCGCTCCCGCCGGCGGATGTCGAGGTAGCCGAGTCGGCAGGTGAGCCGCGCGCGCAGCGTCTCGGCCTGCGGATCGAGGCTCGCCAGCGCCCCGGCGATCGCGTCGGACGCCGTCGGCGGCGTATGGGCCGACCATTCGGAGACGTCGCAGAGGCCGAGCGCCGCGTGCGCGAGCAGCGCGGCGTCGTCGATCGCCCGGGCGATCGCGACGACCTGCTCGTAGGCGGCGATGCGTCGCTCGCGATGACCCGACAGGCGCTGGGACTCGCCGAGCGCGAGCAGGAGCTCGGCGCGTCGACGCGGTTCGACCTCCTCGAGATGGTCGAGGGCGTCGAGCGCCTGCTCGAGGTGGATCGCCGCCTGCTCCCAGGCGAGCAGGCGCTGCGCCTGGCGGCTCGCCTGCAGCGCGATCGCGTGGGCGTGCTCGGCGTCGCCGACGGCGAGCGCGCGGTGGAGGTGGTCGGCGAGCTCGGAGAGGACGGGCTCGAGGATCCCGGCCTGCTGGCGCTCGATATGACGCGCCGCCGCGAGGTGGAGGCGCGCGCGTCGGCCCGCGGCGAGGTCTTCGTAGAGCGCCTCCCGGTAGAGGGCGTGCGCGAAGCGGAAGCGGCTCGGCCCCTCGGACGAGGCCTCGAGCAGCCCGGCGCCCATCGCGGCGTCCAGCCAGTCGAGGGCGCGCGCGCGATCCGCCGAGGCGACCGCGGCGACGTCGCGCAGCGTGAAGTCGCGTCCCAGGACGGCGGCCGCTCCGAGCAGCTCGACGCACTCGGGCGGGAGCGCGTCGATCGCGCGCCGGATCAGATCGACGGCGTGGGCGGGGAGCGTCACGCCCTGCCGCGGCACGCGGGAGAGATGCGCGAGGTCGCCCCGCTCCTCGAGCAATCGGATCGCCTCGCCGACGAAGAGGGGCACGCCCTCGGTCCGGGCGTAGAGCTCGGAGACGAGATCGACCGGCGCCGGCCGTCCGGCCGCGGCCCGCAACAGCTCGCCGACCTCGCCGCGCGAGAGCCCCGCGAGATCGATCGCCTCGAACGCGGGCTGCTGGCGCAAGAGGGCGAGCGTGCGGCGCACGGGGTGGCCGCGTTCGCGGGGCGCGTCGCGCAGGGTGAGGAGCAGGAGCACGGGCGTTCGGGCGAGCTCGAGGGCGAGGTGCTCGAGCAGGCGCAGCGAGCCCGAGTCGGCCCACTGCAGATCCTCGAGCAGCAACAGGATCGGCCGGCGGCTCGCGCACGCGCGCAGCGCCCGGGCCGCGGCGTCGAAGAAGCGGAAGCGCTGCTGGTCGTCGGAGAGGTCGGGCATCGCGCGATCGCGACCACCGAGGGAGGCAGCGACCTCGGGCGCGAACTCGACGAGCGCGGGCAGCAGCGCCGCGATCTCGCCCGTGCCGATCCGCCGCGCGATCTCGTCGCGCAGCGCCGGCTCCTCGAGCAGCTGTCGCAGCACCTGGATCCAGGGCCAGAAAGCCGGATAGCCGCTGCCGTCCCGCGCCCGCGCCGTCGCGACGAAGACGCCCTCGCGGGCGACCTGGCGCGCGAAGATCTCGGCGAGCCGGGTCTTGCCGATGCCGGCGCGGCCTCCGACGAGCACGAGCTGCAGCTCGCCTTCGAGCATCGCGCTCCGGCGCAGCTCGAGGCGCGCCAGGGCGTCGCGCCGACCGACGAAGCGCCGCGCGCGCTCGCTCGCGCGCGTGCGGCGACCGTCGTCGGCGCGCGGCGGCGGGGATCCGGCACGCGGCGCGGCGCCATCCTCGCGCTCCGTCGCATCGATGGCTCCGCCGAGCTCGACGACCTCGCCCAGGAAGCGGTAGCCGCGGCGTGGGACGCTCGCGATGAGCGCGCCGCGACCGGTGTCGCCGATCGCGCGCCGGGCATGGGTCACGGCGCGATTCAGCGACGCGGGCGAGACGATCTCGTCGGGCCAGAGCGCCGCCATCAGCGCGTCGAACCCGAGCACGCGATCGCGCGCCCGCAGCAACAGGCGCAGCAGCTCGAACGGCTTGGGTTGGATGCGGACCGGCTCGCCGGCACGTCGCAGCTCGCGCGCGTCTTAGTCGAGCTCGTAGAGGCCGAACCGGAATCGCATGAGCGGACCCTCGCGCCGTGCGCCGAGCGAGCTTAGCGGGGCCCGGGCGATCCCCAAGTGCCCGATTCGGCGACGGATTTCCGGCGTTCGCGAGCGGTTCGAAATTGGTTCGATCGCGGTCAGGGGGCGGGGCCGGGCGTGCTCGATGCTCGGCTCGTCCAAACCGGTCGAAGCGACCGCCCACGGAGGATCCCGCCATGAAACGCCTCGCCACCCTCGCCTACGCCGTCGTCTGCTACGGCCTCTTCTTCGCCACCTTCCTGTATGCGATCGGCTTCCTCGCCAACGTCGGCGTCCCGAAGTCGATCGACTCGGTCCCGGCCGCGACGACGGCCTTCGCGCTGATCGTCAATCTCGCCCTGCTCGGCGTCTTCGCCGTGCAGCACAGCGTGATGGCGCGGCCGAGCTTCAAACGCCTCTGGACGCGGATCGTGCCGCGCCCGGTCGAGCGGGCGACCTACGTGCTGGCCTCGTCGCTGGCCCTCGCCCTGCTCTTCTGGGGCTGGCAGCCGCTCGAGGGGAGCCTCTTCACCGTCACGAACGAGACGGGGCGCCTGGTCCTGCGCGCCGTCTTCTTCGGCGGCGTCGGGCTCGTCCTCTACTCGACCTTCCTGATCGACCACTTCGACCTGTTCGGCCTGCGCCAGGCCTTCCTCTACGTCCGCGGCGTCGACTACACGGAGAAGCGCTTCATGACGCCCTCCCTCTACCGGCACATCCGCCACCCGCTCTACGTCGGCTGGTTCATCACGTTCTGGGCGACGCCCGACATGACGTTCAGCCACCTGTTGATGGCGGGCGTCGTGACGGCCTACATCCTGGTCGCGATCGTCTTCGAGGAGCGCGACCTGCTCGCGGTGCTCGGACCGGAATACGCCGGCTGGCGCGCGCGCACGCCGAAGTTCCTCCCGCTCCGCCGTCGGGTGGAGCGACCGGCGAGCGCGGCACGGGAGGCGACCGCCTGATCCGCGAGCGGCCGGCGCGGCGTCGAGCCCAGGCTCGTCGTCGCCCGGTCGCGCGCGGGTCCCGACCCGGCCCGATCGTTCCCCACCGACTCGCCCCCCACCCGCCGTCGACGCCCCCCGCGCGCCGCGGCCCGAGGAGCCCTGCCCATGTCGACCGCCCCGATCCGGACGCCCGACCCCGATCCGACCCGATCCGAAGCCTTCGCCCAGCGCGTCCTCGACGCGATCAACGGCGGCGCGCTCGCCCTGATGCTCTCGATCGGCCATCGCACCGGCCTCTTCGACGTCCTCGCCGACCTGCCGCCCGCCACGAGCGCCTCGATCGCGGAGCAGGCTGGCCTCTCGGAGCGCTACGTGCGCGAATGGCTGGGGGCGATGGTGACGGGCCGGGTCGTCGACTACGACGCGGAGCGCGGAACCTACTTCCTGCCGCGCGAGCACGCCGCCTCGCTGACGCGCGCGGCGCGCCCGGGCAACCTCGCGGTGACCTGCCAATGGCTTCCGCTGCTCGGCTCGGTCGAGGACGAGGTGGTCGAGTGCTTCGAGCGCGGAGGCGGCGTTCCCTATGCGTCGTTCGATCGCTTCCACGCCGTCATGGCGGAGGAGAGCGACCAGACGGTCGTCGCGGTCCTCGTCGAGCTGATCCTGCCGATCGTGCCCGGGCTCGATGCGGAGCTGACGCGGGGCCTCGACGTGCTCGACGTCGGATGCGGCAGCGGCCGCGCCCTCTGCCGCATGGCGGAGGCCTTTCCCGAGAGCCGCTTCGTCGGCTACGACCTGTCCGAGGAGGCCGTCGCGACGGCGCGGCGGGAGGCGCGCGAGCGCGGTCTCGCGAACGTCCGCTTCGAGATCCGCAACGTCGCCGAGCTCGACGAGACCGACCGTTTCGACCTGATCACGGCCTTCGACGCGATCCACGACCAGGCGCGCCCCGACCGCGTGCTCGCGGCCATCGCCCGGGCGCTGCGCCCGGGCGGCAGCTTCCTCGTCCAGGAGATCGCCGGCACGAGCCATGTCGAGCACGACGTCGACCATCCCGTCGCGCCCTTCCTCTACACGGTGTCCTGCCTCCATTGCATGACCGTCTCCCTCGCCCAGGGCGGCGCCGGGCTCGGCGCGATGTGGGGCGCGGAGACGGCGACGCGCATGATGCGGGAGGCGGGCTTCGAAGAGGTCGAGCGCCATGCCCTCCCCCACGACGTCCTGAACCACTACTACGTGGCTCGTCGTTAGGCGTGGGCCCGGTCGGGGGGGCGTCAGCCCTCCCGCCGGATCGCCACCACCGGCCGGCCGCGCCCCGGCGAGCGCGCCCACGCGCCGACGCGCCGCTCGCGCCCCCGCTCGAAGAGCCAGACGTCGCCATGGATCGCCACGTGACCGTCCTCAACGACGAGACCGCTCCCGTCTCGACAGGCGTAGAGCCGGCCCCGGCGACGACGAGACCACGCGGCGAGCGCGGCGCGGTAGCGCGGCGAGTGGCGGTAGTGGGGGAAGAACTCGAAGTCGACGAGCGCGAGCGCGCCCATCCGATGGCGCGGCAGCCGGACCTCGTTCTCGTCGCGATCGAAGGGCGGATGGCCGGCGAGGCGGATGTCGGGCGTACACAGATGGGCCCCCGCCGACATGCCGGCGACGACGCCACCGCGCTCAGCGAAGCGCTGCACGACGGCGAGCAGACCCGATCGCTGGAGATGGAGCAGGAAGTGGAACGTGTTGCCTCCGGCGAGATAGACGATGTCGCTTTCGAGGAGCGTCTCGGCCGCCCGTCGGCGCGCGGCGCCCGGTCGCGCGAGCTCCGGCAGATCGGCCGGGACGCAGCGGAAGTGCGTCCCGCCGAAGGGGCGGTAGCGACGCTCGAAGCGCCGGAAGAAGGGCAGCGCGCCCTCCGCCGTGAACGGGACGTAGGTCATGCGCACGCGGCGTCGACCGGCGCCGTGCCCCTGCAAGGCCAGCGCGAGCAGCGACTCGTGGATCAGCGCGTTGCGCCGCGTCTGGCCGCCGGAGTAGAGGACGACGCGACGGCGCGGGTCGGACTTCGGTGCCAAGCGGAGCCTCTCCAAGCGAAGCCTCTCGAAGGGGATGGGCGCGCGCGGCCCGACCTCGGCGCGGCGGGATGCGGGACGCGCGACGCCCCGGCACTCAGGGCGCGACGGCGTCCGGGGTGTCGAATCCGTACGGGCGGTAGATGCCGAAGCAGGCGTTCTCGTGCATGCCGTAGCCGACCTCGCCGGTCGAGAGCGTCCAGCGGCAGAGCATCTCGTTGAGGCCCTGGATCTCGGCGAACTGCTTCGGATCCCTGAGGTCCCAGACGAGGCCCTCGACCGCCAGCGGACCCTGGTAGAAGCCGAGGCCCCAGCGGCCGTCGGAGCGGTAGCCCGAGCCGCCGAGCAGGTAGTTGGTGCGCAGGGGCGTCCCGACCGCGACGAGATCGGAGTGGGCGAAGCGCAGACGGGTCTGCGCGATCTCCCGGGTACCGGGCTTGAAGGTGATCTCGTGCTTCGGGCTGCCGAGATGGAAGATCGGCTCGTCGGAGCCGAGCCTCGGGACCTTGACCGCCTCCTCCATGTGGCGGTTTCCGTCGGCGTCCTCGTCGAAGTAGACCTTGATCATGAACGCGTCGAACTGCATCGGGATCCAGTTGTGGAAGTGGCCGAAGGCGCCGGCTGGACGGTACCGGGCGAGGATGCCGGGCGGCTCGGGCTCGCCGGTATTGGGTCGCACGCCCCAGGAGTGGTCGCGCGCGCCCTTCCAGCGATCGGGCGTGACCTCGAAGGTGCGGCCGTCGACATGGATCTGGCCCGACCAGAGCCCGACCTGGGCGAACCGGGTCGTATGCTCGGTCAGGCGGTTGCCGACTCGGCGATGGGTCACGGGCTCCTCGAGCGCGGGGACGAAGGCGTTCCAGATCAGGTCGAAGTCGACGCCCCACGCGTTCGGCGCGCAGCGCACGCGCAGCTGCTCGAGACCCTTGACCACCTCGACGGAGAAGGGCCCGACGGAGGTGTCGAGCCGATCGTGGCCGAGCTCGCGCGACGCGCGCACGCAATAGTGCTTGTCGCCCATCGAGACCGTCACGAAGGCGTCGAGCACGCCGAGGTTCGGATACTGCCCCATGCCCGTGATCAGGAAGATCTCGTCGCTGCAGGAATGGCAGTTGAAGTAGTAGCGGTCGTAGAAGGCGCGATCGCCGGTATAGACGTGGTCGAAGGTCTCGGGCGTCTGGTGGGCCAGGTAGTCGTCCATCGGGCCGAGGGGCATGGGGTCTCCAGCACGGGGATGAGGCGATCGGCTCGCGCCGGACCGACCGGGGCCTCGGCGCGCCGCGATCCTATCGGGTGGGGCCATGTCTGCCAGCGGAGGGACCGGGAAACGGTCCCCGAACGTCGGCGAGAAAACGACCTTCGCGCGTCGGTCGATCGCCCGCTCGAGGCGATGGCGTCATCCCGCCAGCACGAAGCTCTTCGGATCCAGGCCGAGCGAGACGCGCCCGACCTCGGCATAGCCGCCTTCGCGGACCAGCAGATGATTCGCCGCGACGGCCGCGTCCCGAAAGGCGCGCTCGAGCGGATGGGGCCGGTAGAGCGCGCCCGAGCCCGCGAGCTCGTACATCGATCGCGTCACCTCCAGCGGAACGTGGAACCCGTGGAGATTCGCCATGCGGAAGCGGCTCTTGAGCGCCATCGGGAGCGGTCGGCCGGCGACGAGCGTGTCCCAGAGCTCGCCGACGGTCTCGATCAGGAGGGCGCGCGCGGCGGCCAGCGATGTCTCGGCCCGTCCGATCCGCATCTGCAGCAGCGGATCCTCCCGGACCAGCGTCGTCCCGCCGTAGACCGTCTTCTGGTGGGCGATGGCGCAGGCCTCGCGGATCGCGCGGCGAGCGAGTCCCATCGGGACGCCCGAGACGTTGCACATCAGCATCATCCAGTAGACGTAGAGCGGCGACGGGGGGCGGACGGCGTCGTGGCCGCTCATCCCATGACCGACCACGCGCCGCTCCGGAACGAAGACGTCGCGAACCGCGATGTCGTTGCTGCTGCTGCCGCAGAGCCCCGTGGTATGCCAGTTGTCGACGATCTCGACCGACTCGATCGGCAGCACGACCGTGCGCGTCTCGGGGCGACCGTCCGCGCCGAGGATCGGGCCGCCCCCCTCCGTGAGCAGACATGCCGCGTTGAACCAGGTCGCGTGACGGGAGCAGCTCGCGAAGCGCCAGCGGCCGCTGACGCGAACGCCGCCTGGAACGCGCTCGGCCCGGCCCGAGGGCGCCGAGCTGGTGCAGATCAGCCGGTCGGGATCGGGGAAGAGCTCCTTCGCCAGCGCCTCGTCGACGCGGCCCGCAAAGTAGCCCGCGTCCGACCCGATCATCGCGACCCAGCCGGCCGCGCCGTCGGCCTCCGAGAGCGCCTCGATCACCTCGTACTGGGTGACGGGATCCGCCTCGAGGCCGCCCAGCGCGAGCGGCATCGTCATGCGGAACGCGCCGGCGCGTTGCATCGCTGCGAGCGCGTCCTGCGTGATCGCGCCGGCGCGCTCGCCCGCCTCGGCGTCGCGCTCGAGGATCGGCTGGATGGCCCGCGCCGCGGCGACGAGATCCTCGACGCGGCGGACGGGGCGCTCGGGGACGGGCCGATCCCCGGGACGGGGAAGCCCGGCGCTCGGGGGACGGGTCATGGGCACTCCTCTCTCGCCTGCCTGCGGCGCGAAGGGCTTCTCGTCACTGCGCGAAGGGCTTCTCCGCGCCGCGCGAAGGGCTCCTGTTCGCGGCGCCCGGCCTTCCGCACACGACGCAGGGGCCGCGCCTCGTCGTGCCTGGACTCACGCTCGCGGCGCGCGGGTCTCCCAGCCATCGTCGAAGAGCGCCGCTTCGTACTCGTCGGGCAGTCCGGACTGCCCGTCGCGCCCGAGCGCGAGGCCGCGCGCCACCGCGGGCCGCGCGCGCATGCGCGCGTACCAGCGGGCGAGGTTCGGCAGGTCGTCGAGACGCTCGATTCCATGGAGCAGGAGCGGCACGGTCGAGCCGATCGCCGCGATGTCGGCCAGGGAGAAGGCGCCGCAGAGGAAGTCCCGCCCCGCGAGCCGCTCGTCGAGCCTGTGATGGGCGGCGATGCTCGCCTCGGTGAAGTACTGATAGGTCGCTTCGCCGTAGTCCGTCTGCTGGTCGAGCCGGTAGCGCGGATCGCGATGGAAGGCCGCGCCGCAGAGGCCGAGGTCCTGGCCGTAGCTCGCGACGATCCAGAAGAACCAGGTCCAGAACGCCGCGCGCTCGCGAACGCCCGTCGGAACCAGCCGGCCGGTCTTCTCCGCGAGGTAGACCAGGATCGCGCCGGACTCGAAGACGCTGATCGGCGCCCCGCCCCCCGTCGGCGCGTGATCCACGATGACGGGCACCTTCTGCATGGGGTTTCGCGCCGCATGCGCCGGCGTGCGATGCTCGCCGCGACCGAGATGGAGCGCGTGGAAGCGGTAGGCGAGGCCGAGCTCCTCGAGCGCGATGCCGACGCGCCAGCTCATGGTCGTGATGAAGCCGTAGAAGTCGATCATGGGATCCTCGCGTCGGCTCGCGGTGGCAGCGATCCGGCCATCACGGTACCGCCGGCGACGCCGCCGGGCGACGCGCCGGGACGGGACGGGACGGGACGGGACGGGACGGGGGGAGAGGAGGATGCGGACGCTCGCGGGCAAGGTGGCGGTGGTGACCGGCGGCGGGAGCGGGATCGGCGAGGCCCTCGTCCAGGCCTTTGCCGAGGCCGGCATGCAGGTCGCGGTCGCGGACATCGAGGAGGAGAAGGCGATCGCGGTCGCCCGACGGCATTCGGCGGCGGGAGCGCGCTGCATCGGGATGCCGGTCGACGTCGCGCAGGGCGACTCCGTGCGTGCGCTGGCCGACCGCTGCGAGGCCGAGCTCGGGGCGGTCCATCTGCTCTGCAACAACGCGGGCGTCCTGTTGATGGGACCGCAGCGGGACATGATCGCGGGGGACTGGCGCTGGACCTTCGACGTGAACGTCATGGGCATCGCCCATGGCCTCGAACACTTCCTGCCCCGCATGCGCGCCCACGGCGAGCCGGCCCATGTCGTGAACACCGCCTCGGTCACGGGTCTGCGCGGCGCCTCGGGTACTTTCGTCTACTCGGCGACGAAGGCCGCCGTCCTCTCGATCTCGGAGTCGCTGCGCGAGGAGCTCGCAGGCACGCCGATCGGTGTCTCCGTCGTGCTGCCGAGCGCGATCCGCAGCCAGATCGTCGCCTCGCAGCGCAATCGTCCGGACGGCAGCGGCCGGACCCATCGGCAATCGGTCGATCCCGAGGTCGCAGCCCGGCACGGCATCTCGCCCCGCGCGGTCGGGATCCGCGTGCGCGAGGGCGTGCTGCGGGAGGCGTTCTACATCTTCGCCATGCCGCCGGAGAGCCTCGCCCCGAACCGCGCGGCCATCGAGGAGCGGACGGCGGAGCTGCTCGCGGCGCTCGAGTCGGGCGTAATCGAGGCGTGAGCCTCGTCCCTCGGGCGTCGACGGTCCGCTCCGCGGCCGGCGCGCGATCGGCGGAAGCCGTGCCTTGCGCTCGCGACGTCGCCGCCGTACGAGAAGCGCTGCGAACGCTGCAACGCCGAGTGCGAAGCGACGGACTGCTCGGATGGGGACGCGCTCTCCCAGACGACTGCGCTCCGGACGTTCGCTGCCGCTGTCGCGGCGCAGCACGGCCTCGCGCGCCGTCCGTCCACCCTCCGGGACATCCGCGCTTCGCGACGAATCCCGATTGACGCGCGCGTCCCTCCGCGAATACGATCGAGCTCGAGCGCACTCCTACTGGGAAGGGGAGACGATGCCCAGAACCTTGTCTTGCGCCTCGCTCGTTCGCTCCATGGCACGAGCGATCTCGATCGCGATCCTGCTCGCCGGATCGGCCCAGGCGGGTTCGACGGCGCTCACGCTGAGCCCGGAAGCCTGCGGAACCGGCGGCCAGTGGCTCTGCTACCGCTTCTACGCGGCGGACGATCCGATCACGTGGACGACCTACGACGAGCCGCAGTTCGAGATCGCGCTCTCGGCCGAGCTTCCGCCCGATCCGGAACGATGGCGGATGATCAATGCGTCCGCGGCCGTGGGCGGGAACGCGACCTACGCCTTCGTCTATCCGGACGCCTCCTCGATGGGCAGTGCCTCGGTCGGCGTCTCGTTCATCGATTCGACCGGTACGACCTTCTTCAGCACGGGAAGAGTGCTGCTTCCGCTCTGCTACCCGGGAACGAACGGGTGGACCTGCTCGGACGGAAACAGCATCGCGCAATCTCGTCAGTTCGGTGAGATCGCGCTCGGTCCGGGCCCGATCGATCCGAGCCTGCCGGATCTCTCCGGAGCGGCGACGATCCGAATCGTTTGGGGGGTCTCCGGGGACGCGCCGATCGACTCGACGATGCGGGTCAACGGCGTCTCGTTCGGCTTCGTCCTGGCCCCGATTCCGGAGCCGTCCACGGCCCTGCTCCTGACGGGAGGGCTCGCGCTCCTGGCGTTCCGACGGCGTCCCTCGCCCACGCGCTGAGCGCCCGCCACCGGGACGCGGGATCCGAGCGCGGTCGCGCCGTCCGGCCCCGGCCGTTCGCGCCTCGCCGACTCCCGTCCTCGCCGGGCGACTGGACGACGTCCGCGTTAAGCTGGGCGCGCCCTTCGAACCGGAGGGGGCAAGCGCCGATCGATCGATCGGAGGAGAGCGAGGGAGTCGATGAGTCGATCGTTCTCGCGATGCCGGCCGATGCGTGCGGCCCTCGCGATCGCCCTGCCGGCGCTCGGAGCGAGCTGCCGCGACGTGGAGCGGGAGCCCGTCTCGACCCGCTTCTCGGGCGAGCAGATCGATCGGATCGATGCCGGCGTTCGCTCGCAGGGACCGTCTGCCGAACCCGGCCTCGCGGAAGAGGATCGACCGCTCTGGGTCGCGACGGCCCTCCAGGACGATGGTACGCGGATGGTGGTGCACGTCCGGCTCGGTGTGACGGGCGACCTCTCGAACGTCGAACGACACGAGGCCCGCTGCGCCAACGTCCGCGATCGCATGCAGGCATACCTGCTCCCCGGCCAGCGGGTGGAGCTCTACCTCGTCTTCGACGACTCGGTCCATCCCTGCTTCGCCGAATAGCCGGGGGGACCGGGATCCGGGCGCGCGCGGCGCGTTGCGCTCGCGTCGGAAGCTCCCTCATCCGACGGATCGATCGGGAGAATGGCGTCCTGCCTCCCCGACCGACACGCCCCTCGCCAAGGGGATCTACACACCGCATCATCCACCCACCTCGGCTGATCCGGAGGGGGGAAGTGCATTCCACCCGGAGACGATTCCGCTCGGCTTCGGCGATCGTCCTTGCCTCGATCCTCTCCGGATCCGCACAGGCGGTTTCGCTCACCCCGTTGGGCGTTCTCGAAGGAGACGTCTACAGCGACGCAGCCGCGATCTCACCCGATGGCTCGACGATCCTGGGCACCAGCCGCTCCCCGACCGGAGGTGCCCGCATCTTCATTGAGGACCGGGTGAACGGGATGCGAGCGGTCCCGGGTGTGTGGCCGGACGAAGGTGACGTCGCGGTGGGGATGTCGGACGACGGCTCGATCGTGGCCGGCAACAGCGGCGTCTCGGCATTCATCTGGCACGAGGCGCACGGACCACGCGCCCTGGTCCTGGTCGACGGGCAGGTCACGTTGGATGGTGATCCGGGTAACGCCCCCTACATCCCCCTGCTCAACGCTACGGGACTGTCGTCGGACGGATCGACGGTCGTGGGCCGAAGCGAAAACGGGGCCTTCGTCTGGGATGCCGAAAACGGAATCCGCGATCTGGGCGGTCTGCCGACAGGTCGTTTCCCGTATCCGACGGGCGTGTCGGCGGATGGCTCGATCGTCGTCGGAGTCGACCGGATCGACGGCGGAGACGGAGCGTTTATCTGGGACTCGGCGAACGGGATGCGGCCGCTCGGCAGTCTGCCGGGCGGCGACGGGACGGGCTGGGCCACCGCGGTTTCCGACAGTGGCTCGCATGTCGTGGGCGTGAGCGCCTCGGCGTTTGGCGTCGAGGCATTTCTCTGGGATGCCGTGAACGGCATGCAAGGTCTCGGCGACCTGCCGGGCGGCGTGGGCTTGGGCGACTTCTTCCTCAGTACAGCGACCGACGTATCGGCGGACGGGAAGGTCGTCGTGGGAATCGGATTCGCCGACGACGGGTACAAGACCTTTGTCTGGGATGCGGAACATGGGATGCGCGACCTGGAGGTCATGCTGAGGACGATGGGCGTCGATCTCAGCGGCTGGCGTCTCAACCTCGATCCGAATTACAGCGAGTTCCCGAAGATCTCGGCGGACGGTCGGACGATCGTCGCGATCGGGGAGTACAACGGAGAGCGCGCCAGCTACCGGGTCGTGATTCCAGAGCCGGCCTCGGCTGCGCTCCTCGTGCTCGGCCTCTCATGGCTCGGTGCGACCGCTGGCTGGCGCTCTGCTGCTGCGCGCCGAGCAAGAGAAGAGACGCTGACCGCGTCCGGCTTCCGTTCGGAGCCCCACCCGCCGCACTCGTCCAGCCCATGTCCCGATGGGTCTCGAAACCTTCGGACCCGAGCGGTCGCCCCGCCTTCCGTGGCTTCTTCGGCGCCTTCGGCGCGCTCGATCGTCGGGCCATGCGCTCCTCGGGTCGGTTCACGCTCGGCCTGACCCCGCGCCATCCCCGACCGACTCGGTCGACCGCCCCGATCGCCCGGCGGTCGCATGTCCGTCGCCCTGCCAGCCATTCGTCGATCAGGCCGCTGGCGCCCCGGGCAGGAATCGAACCTGCGACCCACTGCTTAGAAGGCAGTTGCTCTATCCCCTGAGCTACCGGGGCGACGGGGCAGAAAATAACGGAAAATCGGAGAGTTGCCGGGGTGGTGGTCCAAGCGACCGCTGACCTCGTCGTCGCGCCTCGGCGCGCGAGGGCCGTTCGCCGGCCGTCGTCCGAGGGCTCCCGCGCTGCACGCGAACGCGCCGCCCCGGCCCCGAGCCGATGGGGACGCCGGAACGCGACGGGAAGCCGCGACCGACCGTCGGCCGATCGGGCGCCTAATGCTCCGCGCCGGCGGGCGCCGTCCACGGGAGCGAGCCCGGCGCGCGCGTCGACGCTTTGTTCAATCTCCAACGCTCCCGTCGCCCGAAGCCGCGCGGCACCCCCATCGACCGCATCGGCACACGCCTTGCTGCAGCATCGCAGCATCGCAGCATCGCCCATCAGCGAAGCGTGCACGCGCGCATCGCGCCCACACGCGTTCGCCCCGGAGGCCCCATGGCCCGCACATCGAGGCGCGATCGGACGAAGGCCCTGCTCGACCGCCACGGAAGCACCTTCGCCGAGGAGGCCGGCATCCGTCTCCGCGACAAGCCGGCGCCCCTCTATCAGCTGCTCGTGCTCGCCACGCTGCTCTCGGCCCGGATCTCCGCCGAACACGGCGTGCGCGCGACACGCGCCCTCAAGAAACGCTTCGCGACGCCGCGGAAGATGGCCGACGCGACCTGGCAGCAGCGCGTCGACGTGCTGACGCGGCATGGCTACAAGCGCTTCGACGAGAGCGCCGCGCGCATGCTCGGGGACGGGGCACGGCGCGTGCTCGACGAATACGACGGGGACCTTCGCAAGCTGCGCGAGGCGGCGGACGGAGACGAACGAGAGGCCATGCGCCGTCTGCGCGCCTTCAAGGGCATCGGCGAGATCGGTGCGGCGATCTTCCTGCGCGAGGTCCAGGGGATCTGGGAGGAGTTCCGGCCCTTCGCGGACGATCGGGTGCTGCGCGCCGCCCGGCGGCTCGACCTCGGAAGCGGCGCGGACGCGCTCGCCCGCCTCGTCGAAGGCGACGCGCTGCCGCGACTCGAAGCGGCGCTCGTTCGCGTCGACCTCGCCGATGCGTACGACGAGGTCTGGGCCGAAGCCGGCTGAGGCGGCCCCGTGGCCGAAGCCGGCCCGCTCAGGGCGTCCGCTTGAACGCGATGACGCTCCCGATCCAGGTCGAGCTGTTGCCCGTCGCCGTGGCCGCTCCGGTAAAGGGCGCCGCGAAGGTCTTGCTCCACATCGAGGCGAAGCCCTGGCGGACGACCTGGTCGGCGACGACGCCGGCGATCCGCTCGTTCGAGGTGTTGGCCGAGCTGTACTCGCCGTAGGCGCCGAAGGCGACGACGTCGCTGCCCGTCGTCGTGACGTTGCCGCTGTTCAGGCTGCCCGAGGTCCCCGTCGCGCGGCTCGAGGCGTCGAGCGCCACGCTCCCGCCCGTGTAGGCGTACTCGTAGACGAAGAGCCGGCGGAACGTGCGCGACCCGCTCCAGCTCGCCGTGTACGTCACGCTGCCCGAGCGCGCCGACGCGGGCAGGTAGAAGAAGCGGCCGTGGAGATCGCCGTTCGCCGCGTCGACCTGCCCGTCCGCCGTGAAGGCGCTCGTCCCGTCGGAGAGCGTGACGTTCGCGCCCGAGGCGCCCTCCCACTTGACGTAGGCGACGATCAGGCTATCGGCACGGACGTTCGCGAGCGTGACGCCGAGGGACGTGCCGCCACCGTTGCCGATCGCCGAGCCGTTGCGCGCGAAGGCGAGCGGGGTCGACGGGGTCGAGCCGACGGTCAGGACGAAGCTCGACGTCGCCGTCGCGAGCCCGTCGCTGACGCTGAGCGTGATCGTCGCCAAGCCGGTCTGGCCGGCGGCGGGCGTGATCGTGAGCGTCCGATTCGCGCCGCTCCCGCCGACGGCGAGACTCGCGTTCGGGACGAGGGTCGGGTTCGAGGAGGTGGCCGACAGGACGAGGCTCCCGGCGGCCGTCTCCACGTCGCCGACCGTGACCGGCAGCGGGCCCACCGCGACCCCGACACCGGTCGTCTGGTCCGCGACGGACGAGAGCGTCGGCGCGTCGTTGACCGGGGTCACCGTCAGGACGAAGGCATCGCTCGACGACGCGAGCCCGTCGCTGACGCTGAGCGTGATCGTCGTCGAGCCCGATGCGTTCGCGACGGGCGTGATGCCGATCGTCCGATCGGCGCCGCTTCCGCCGATGACGATCCCGGCCGGCGCGACGACCGCGGCGTTCGACGACGTCGCCGAGAGCACGAGGTTGCCCGGCGTCGTCTCCGCGTCGCCGACCGTCACGGGGATCGGCCCGGTCGACCCGTCTTCGGCGATCGTCCGATCCGGGACGTCCGAGAGCGTGGGCGGCGTATTGGGCGCGCCCCCGGTTCGCTTGAAGGCGATGACGCTCCCGATCCAGGTCGCGCTGTGGCCCGTCGCGGTCGCCGCGGCCGTCGTCGGGGCCGTCAAGCGGCGACTCCACATCGAGGTGAAGCCGCTGCGAACGACCTGCTCCGCGGCGAGGCCGCCGAGCTGCTCGTTCGCGGTCGTGACCGCGCTGTACTCGCCGTAGGCGCCGAAGAGGACCTCGTCGGTCCCGGTCGTCGCGACGCTGCCGCTGCTCAGGCTCCCGGACGTCGCCGTCGCGCGATTCGATCCGTCGAAGACGAGGCTGCCGCCGCTCTGGGCGTATTCGAAGATCAGGATCCGGCGATACGGTCGCGCCGCGCTCCAGGTCGCCGTGTAGGTCACGCTGCCCGAGGCGACCGAGGCGGGCAGGTAGAAGAAGCGGCCGTGGAGGTCGCCGTTCGCGGCGTCGACCTGGGTGTCCGGCGTGAAGGGGCTCGCCCCGTCGCCGAAGGCGACGCTCGCCCCGGCCGCCCCCTCCCACTTCACGTAGGCGACGAGCAGGCTGCCGGCCTGGACGCCCGCGAGCGAGACGGAAAGCGTCGTCCCGCTCGCGTCGGCGGCGACGCCCCCGCTGTGCGCGAAGGCGAGCGGGGCGCCGCCGCCGCCTCCGACCACCGTCAGCGGGAAGGACGACGAGGCCGTCGCGCTGCCGTCGCCGACGGAGAGGGCGATCGTCGTCGTCCCGGTCTGCCCCGGCGCCGGCGTGACCGTGACGGTCCGATTCGCGCCGCTCCCGCCGAAGACGATGTTGGCGTCCGGCACGAGGGTCGGATTCGACGACGCCCCGGCGAGCACGAGGCTTCCTGCGGCGGTCTCGACGTCCCCGATCGTGATCGCGAGCGGCCCGACCGCGACCCCCTCGCTCGTCGTCTGGCCAGCCACGGTCGAGATCGTCGGCAGATCGTTGACCGCGACCACCGTGACGACGAAGGTGTCGCTCGCGCTCAGCAGGCCGTCGTGGACGGTCAGCGTGATCGTCGCGTCGCCGCTCGCATTCGCGACGGGCGTGATCGAGACGGTGCGATCCGAACCGCTTCCCGCCAACCCGATGCCGCTCGGGGCGACGACGGCCGTATTCGAGGAGGTCGCTGAGAGCGTCAGGCTCGCGAGCGGCGTCTCGGCGTCGCCGATCGTGAAGGCGATCGGACCGGTCGAGGTGTCCTCGAGCGTGATCCAGTCGATCACGTCGGAGATCGTGGGCGGGGCGTTCGAGGCGGTGACGGTCAGCGTGAAGCTGGTCGCGGCGGAGGCGCTCCCGTCGCTGACGACGATCGTGATCAGGGCGGTTCCGCTCTGACCGGTCGTCGGCGTGACCGTCACCGTGCGATTCGCACCGCTGCCCCCGAACACGATGTTCCCGTCGGGAACGAGCGCGGGGGCCGACGAGCTGCCGAAGAGCGAGAGGCTCGCGGGGGACGTCTCGACGTCTCCGATCGTGATCGGGAGGGGGACCGTCGGGAAGCCCGAGCTCGTCGCCTGGTTCGCGATCGTCGAGATCGTGGGCGGATCGTTGACCGGCGTGACCGTCAGGAGGAACACGTCGCTCGTCGTCGCCGTCCCGTCGCTGACGCCGAGCGTGATCGAAGTCGTGCCCGATGCGTTCGCGAGCGGCGTGACGCTGATCGTCCGATTGGCGCCGCTTCCGCCGAACACGATCCCGTTCGCCGCGACGAGCGCGGGGTTCGACGAGGTCGCGCTCAAGCTCAAGGCGCCGGGCGCCTGCTCCTGGTCCCCGACCGTGAAGGGAATCGGACCGGTCGAGGCGTCCTCTTCGATCGTCCGGTCCAGGACGTCCGAGAGCGTGGGCGGCGTGTTCGGCGAGCCGACCTGCTTGAAGGCGATGACGCTGCCGATCCAGGTCGAGCTGTGGCCCGTCGCGGTCGCCGCGGCCGTCGTCGGGGCCGTGAAGCGGCGACTCCACATCGAGGCGAAGCCGCTGCGGACGACCTGATCGGCGGCGAGACCGCCGATCTGCTCGTTCGCGGTGGTGGCCGCGCTGTACTCGCCATAGGCGCCGAACAGGACCTCGTCGGTCCCGCTCGTCGTGACGCTGCCGCTGCTCAGGCTGCCGGACGTCGCCGTCGCGCGATTGGAGCCGTCGAAGACCACGGCCCCGGATCCGTGGACGTATTCGTAGATCAGGATCCGACGATACGGCCGGGCGGCGCTCCAGGTCGCGGTGTACGTCACGTCGCCGGACGCGACGGACGCGGGCAGGTAGAAGAAGCGGCCGTGGAGGTCGCCGTTCGCGGCATCGGCCTGCGCATCCGCGGTGAAGGTGCTGGTCCCGTCGCCGAAGGCCACGCTCGCGCCCGCCGCCCCCTCCCACTTCACGTAGGCGACGAGCAGGCTGCCCGCCTGGACGCCCGAGAGCGAGACCGACAGCGACGAGCCGCTCGCGTCGGCGGAGACGCCCTGACTGCGAGCGAAGCCGAGCGGCTGCTCGACGACCGAGGTCGTGAAGCTCGCGGTGAAGGCGGTGGGCGCGGCGCTCGTCGTGATGTCGTGGGTCCGGGCACCGCCATCCGACCAGCCGGCGAAGGTATAGGTCGTCGACCCGATCGTCTGATCGCGCGCGTCGACCGTGTGGACGAAGTCGACCAGGGAGTCGACGACCGCGGGCGTCGTGTAGGGAATGCCGTCGATCTCGACCGCGAGGCCGGGCGGAACGGTCTCGAAGCTCAGGTCGACCTTCTCGGGGTAGATCAGGATCGCGGACGTGGTCTCGATGCCGTCGGAGTCGACGACGGTCAAACGGATCTCGTAGCGGGTGTCGCCCGCGAAGTCGTGGCCGCTCGTCGGCACGACGAACGAGCCCTGGGTCACGCCGGTCAAGGGGAGCGCGGGATGAACGTGATCCGCGTGGAGGAAGTGGACGGTCCAGGTGTAGGCGCTCGCCGGGAGGACGCCGTCTTCGGCGTCCGTGGCCGTCCCGCCGAAGACGATCTCCTCGCCCGCCCGGAAGGTCGAATTCGGGGCCGGGAATCCGATCGTCGGCTCGGGCGCGTGGCCGACCGTGATCGCGATGGGCTCCGACGTCGTCGAGAGCACGCCGTCCGACACGGTGAGCGTCGCGTCGTAGCGGCCGCGCTGCTCGTAGACATGGGAGGCGGAGGCGGTCCCCGCGGTCGCGCCGTCCCCGAAGCTCCAGAGGAAATCGAGCGGCTGCCCCTCCGGATCCGAAGAGCCCGCGTCGGAGAAGTCCACCGCGAGCGGCGGATCGCCCGAGGTCGGCGTCGCGTTCGCGAGCACGATCGGCGGCAGGTCGTCGGCGGGCTCGTATCGGATGCGTCGGATCTTCGCGACGCCGAAGGTCCCCGTCGTGTCCGAGTAGCCGAGGTCGACGTAGTAGAGCGCGCCGTCCGGCCCTTCGGCCAGATGCACGATGTCGCCGTAGGGGCCGTCGGGAGTTCCATCGGGCGGCTCGAAGTGAAGCGCCTGGAGGAGGTTGCCGTTCGCATCGAACGTCAGGCGTCGGATCCAGTTCTGCGCATAGTCGGCGAAGAAGTAGCTGCCGACGTACTCCGGCGGGAACTGCGTGCCGCGATAGACGAAGCCGCCGGTGACGGCAGCGTCGCGTCCCAGATGGGAATAGGCGTAGAGCGGAGGCTTGAACCCCGTTCCCGGACAGCTTCCTTCGCACGCCGGCCAGCCGAAGTTCGCGCCGGCCGAGCCGACGTTGATCTCCTCGATCGCGGTCGTGAACTCGTTTCCCCCGACGTCGCCGATGAAGAGCCGGTCCGACGGCGCGTCGTAGGCCATGCGATAGGGATTGCGCAGGCCGAGCGCCCAGACCTCGTCCCGGTTGGGCCCCGCGCCGTCGTAGAAGGGGTTGTCGGTCGGAATCGTGCCGTCTGGGTTGATGCGCAGGATCTTGCCGCGGGGGCTCGCGAGGTCCTGCGCCGCGGGCGGATCGAAATGCTCGCCCGTCGAGATGTAGAGCTTCCCGTCCGGCAGGAAGGCGAGCGCGCCCCCGTGATGCTCGGCATTGGCGGATTGCGGATCCTGGTAGACGACGAGCTCGGTCGCGAGGTTCGTCGTGAGGCCATTCGCGGTGAAGCGCGACACGCGATCGCGATTGGGCGAACCCAGGGTATAGAAGACGTAGTAGTGGCCGTTGCTCGCGAAGCCCGGGTCGAGCTCGATGTCCATCAGACCCTGCTGGCCATTGGTCGATCCGACGTTGGTCAGGGCGAGGAAGGGCGTCGGCAGGGGCTGCGTCGCGCCCGGTGGGATGACCTTGATCGTCCCCCCGAGCTCGCCGACCAGCATGCTGCCGTCGGGCAGGAACGCGACGTTGGTCGGCAGATTCAGACCCGAAGCGATCACGATCTCGTTGCGGAACCGCGCGCTCGTCGTGCTCGGATCCGGTACCGGCGTCGCGAGATCGGCCTGGATCTCGCCGATCCCGAGCGCGCGATCGTAGATCCGGACCTCGTCGATCCGGCCGTCCCAGTACTCGCCCGTGACCCAGCGCCCGAAGTAGAGCGGGTTGACGCTCGCGACGTGGGCCCCGGCCCCGGAAGCGACGAGCACGCCGTCGACATAGAAGCGCAGGGTCGCGCCGTCATAGGCGAGCGCGACGTGCTTCCACACCCCGAGGTCGGCCGGGGTGAGCGGCGTCGAGAGATAGGCCGTGAAGCTCGTTCCGTTGCCGACGCCGGCATAGAGGCGCCCATCACAGATCTCGAAGCCGTAGTCGCGGGCCTTCATGACGAGCGAGCGACACGTGCCCGTCGCGAGACTGCGCGTCTGCATCCAGGCCGAGACGGAGAAGGCACCGAGGAGATCCAGGTCGCCGAGGTCGACCGCCGCGGAGCCCGCGAAGTCGAGGGCTTGTCCGTACCGACCCGCGGCCCAGGTCGCGCCGAGGATCGCGCCGTCCCGACTTCCGACGCTGTCGGCGAGCGTCGAGCCCGTGCCTTCGTTGAAGCTCCAGGCCGCGATGGGTCCGGGCGGCGTCTGCGCCGCGGTCGGGGTCGCGAAGAGTGCGGCCAGCGAGACGATCGAGGCCAGCAGGGTGAGGGCGGCGTGCATCCGAAGCGGACGGGACGGTCGCCCCCCCGGATCCGACCGGCGCGACGCCCCCGCTCTGCTTCGCTCCGCCATGGGTCGTCGCTCCATCCGGCGGCCGGTCGGTGGCCGGTCGGTGGCCGGTCGGTGGCCGGTCGGTGGCCGGTCAGTGACGAGGCTCTCGCCCTCCGAGGTTGTGGCGGCATCATGCACCCCGCAAGATCAGGCGACGAGAATGACCGTCTTCTTGGTCCGGGCTCGTTCGCCCCCCTTACCCGCCCCGCCCCTTCGCAGGGAGGGCGCGAGGGCGGGCTCGCCCTCCCCGACCGCCATGGCGCCCGAGATGGCGACCCACACGACCCGCAACCCGCCTTCCGTGAGGATCCCCGGCATGACGACCATCGGCCCCCTCGACCCCGACCGCCTCAAGGCCTACAGCCTGCGCCTCTTCGGCTACATGAACGGCGCCACGGTCTCGCTGATGGTCTGTCTCGGCGACCGGCTCGGGCTCTACGCGGCGATGGCCGAGCTCGGCGAGACGACGAGCGAGGGGCTCGCGACGGCGACGGGGCTCGACGAGCGCTGGGTACGCGAGTGGCTCTATGGCCAGGGGGCGAGCGGGCTCGTCGAGACGACGGACGGGGAGCGGTTCGCGCTCTCGCCCGAGGCGGTCGCGGTCCTCGTCGACGAACGGCATCCGGCGAACGGGATCGGCATGGTCTCGCAGCTCCCGGACCTGGCGCGCACGCTCGAGCGACTGCCGGAAGCCTTTCGATCCGGGCTCGGCCTCGATTACGACACGTTGGGCGCCGAGGGCGCGAAGGGCATCGAGCGCGGGCTCGCGCCCTGGTTCCGGAGCGTCTTCGTGCCGATGGCGCTGCCGCGGGTCGAGGGGGTCTGCGAGAAGCTGCGATCCGGAGCGAAGGTCGCCGACGTCGGCTGTGGCGGGGGCGTCGCGCTGATCGAGATGGCGAAGGCCTTCCCGACCGCTGAGCTCCACGGCTACGACATCTCCCGCCACGCGCTCGAGCGCGCCGAGAAGAACCGCGTCGAGGCCGGCGTCGGCAACGTCCGATTCCACGACGCCCACGTCGACAAGCTGCCGGCGGACCACCGCTTCGACCTCGTCACGACCTTCGACTGCCTCCACGACATGACGGATCCGCGCCGCGTGATCGGCGAGATCCGCGCCGCGCTCGCGCCGGATGGGACCTGGCTCGTCGCCGACATCAAGGCGAGGCCGACCTATCGCGAGAACGTCGACCGCAATCCGATGGCCGCGATGATGTACGGCATGTCGGTCATGGTCTGCATGTCGTCCTCGCTCTCGGCGCCGGGCGGCGCCGGACTCGGAACGCTCGGCCTCCACGCGGAGCTGCTCGAGGGCTGGGTCCGCGAGGCAGGCTTCACGCGCTTCGAGCCCGTCGACCTCGGCCACGCGGTCAATGCGTTCTACGTCGTCCGCCCCTGAGCGATCGCGTCACGCCTCCTGCTCGATCGTCATCCCGTCGAGCTTCGCGAGCCGGGCGATCAGGTCCGCGACGCGCGAGCTGTAGCCCCACTCGTTGTCGTACCAGGCGACGACCTTCGCCAGGCGACCGTCGAGGACCTGGGTCAGCGGCGCGTCGAAGATCGCCGAGTGGCTGTTGCCGATGATGTCGGCCGAGACGATCGGCTCCGTCGTGTACTCGAGGATCCCGCGCATCGGGCCGCTGGCCGCCGCCTTCATCGCCGCTTGGATCGAGTCGACGCTGGCTTCCCGCTCGAGGTCGACCGTCAGGTCGACGACGCTGCCGTCCGGGACGGGCACCCGCATCGCGAGCCCGTCGAGCCGACCCTTCAGCTCCGGGATGACCTCCCCGATCGCCCGGGCCGCCCCGGTCGAGGTCGGCACGATGTTGGTCGCGGCGTTGCGCGAACGGCGCAGGTCGCTCTTGTGGGGCGCGTCGATCAGGCGCTGATCGGAGGTGTAGGCGTGGACGGTCGAGAGGAGGCCCCGCTTCACGCCGAACTGGTCGTGCAGGACCTTCACGAGGGGCGCCGCGCAATTCGTCGTGCAGCTCGCATTGCTGACGATGGGCGTGTCGGCCGTGACGACGTGGTCGTTGACCCCCATGACGAGGGTCGCTTCCAGCGGATCCTTGCAGGGCACCGTCAGGAGCACCCGTCGCGCGCCCGACGTCCGATGCTGCTCGAGCTGGGCGAGCTTGCGAAAGGCGCCCGTCGCCTCGACGACGTAGTCGACCCGCAGCTCCTTCCAGGGAAGCTTGGCCGGATCCTTCTCCGACAGGATCCGGAAGGGATCGCCGTCGATGTTCATCGTGTCGCCGACGAGCTCGACGTGGCCCGGATAGCGGCCGTGGATGCTGTCGAAGCGGAACGAGTAGAGGAGCGCCTCGGGCGGAGCGACGTCGTTGATGGCGACCAGGTCGAAATGGCGCCGGAGCTTGGCGATGCGCGTGATCGTCCGACCGATCCGGCCGAACCCGTTGATCGCGATGCGAGGAATGCTCATGACCCGATCGGTCTCCTTCTGCCTGCCTGCTCTTCTGCCTGCCTGCTCTTCGTTCTTCGGCTGGCTTCGTCCGACGCAGGCTTCTTGGATGCGGGCCACGGAACCCTAGCGGAGCCCGCGCGCGGATCGCGGCCGACACCGCCGCGGCTCAGGTCGGCAGTCCGCCCGATGGACACGCTGCCCCGCCTGCGCGAGACTCGCCGCGCCTTCGGCCCCCCTCCGCTCTCCCCCCACGAGACCGCGCATGCCGCTCGCCGGACCGGCCGCACCGACCGCCCTGCTCGACGCGCTGCTACCGACCTCGGTCCGGCAGAACGAGGATCCCGTGGTCCGCCACCGCGGTCGGATCTTCGTCGCGATCCTGCTCGCCTGCGGCCTGATGGCGATCGCGAGCGGTCTGGCCCATTTCCTGGTCGACCGACCCGAACGGGCGCTCTTCGACCTCGGCTGCATCCCGATCGGCGCGGCCCTGCTGGCCCTGCCCCACCTGCTGGACCGGGTCCACCGCCGCCGCGTCGCCCGGGGTCGGGCGACGCGCCCGCCCGGCCTCGGCGCGACCATCGACGTCTTCCTCGGCCTCGTCCTGATCGGCATGGTCGTCGGCCCGCTCCTGTCCGAGCGCGGTCTTCAGGTGCCGGTCGTGCTCGCCGTCGTGCCGCTCTTCGCGTCGGCCCTCGGCGGGGTCCGGAGGGGCATCGTCTGGACCGGCATGACGCTGCTCGTCCTCGCCGCGCTGACGGCGCACGCAGCGAACGATCCGCTCGGCTTCACGCTCGGCTGGAACACGCTGATCGCCACCGTCGCGGTCGGCGTCGGGGGCTGCCTCGCGGAGGCCGCGCGCGATCGCGCACGCCAGGACGCCGTCGGCCTGGCGCAGGCCGCGTCGAGCCTCGCCCGTGCCCATGACGAGAAGGAGGCCGAGCTCCGCTCGAGTCGGGAGCTGCTCGCCCAGGCCTTCCGCCAGATGCCGGCCCTGCTCGTCCTCTCCGAGCTGCCGAGCGGTCGAGTCGTCGACGTCAACGAATGCTTCGAGCGTCTGACCGGCTGGTCTCGCGAGGAGGCGCTCGGTCGGACGCTCTCGGAGCTCGACGTCTACGTCTCCCGGGACGACCGCGAGCGCCTCTACCAGCGGATCCTCGACCGGCGCGGGACCCAGGAGGTCGAGATCGCGCTGCGCTCCCGCTCGGGTCAGGAGATCTGGCTGCTCGTCGCCACGGGTCTGCTCGAGCTGAACGGTCTGCCCCACGTCCTCGCGCAGGGCCTCGACATCACGGCGCGCAAGCAGGCCGAGCAGGCCCTCGCCGCCTCGCGCAAGCTCCTCGAGGAGCGCGCCTCCCAGGATCGCGCGCGGCTGCGCGAGTCCGAGGTGGCGCTCGGCCGGCAGCGCCAGCTCGCCTCGATCGGCACGCTCGCGGCCGGCATCGCCCACCAGATCAACAACCCGATCGCCTCGATCATGGCCGCCGCCGAGTTCGCGAGCCTCGAGAACGAGGACGGAACGCCGCCCGACCCCGCCCGCCAGCGCGCCCTTCGCTCGATCATCGCCGAGGCCGCCCGCTGCGGGCAGATCGTGAAGAACGTCCTGCGCTTCGCGCGTCAACAGCCGACGATGCGCTGGAGCGAGGACCTGGCGCCGCTCGTCCTCCGAACCGCGACGTTATGCCGGGGCTACGTGACGGAGCACGGCGGCGAGCTGCGGGTCGAGATCGGCGACGTCGCGCTCCCGGCGATCGTGAGCCCGATCGAGATCGAGCAGGTCCTGGTCAACCTGATCCGCAACGCCGCCGAGGCGCTCGACGGAAGCGGCGTCGTCTGCGTCCGGGCCGAGCGACGCGACGGTCGCATCCAGATCGCCGTCGACGACGAGGGGCGAGGCATGCCGCGGGAGCGGCTGGACCAGCTCTTCCAGCCCTTTTTCACGACCCGCGTTCAGCAGGGCGGAACGGGCCTCGGCCTCTCCTTCGCCCATGGCGTCATCGTCGATCATGGCGGCGAGATCCGGGTCGAGAGCGAGCTCGGCAAGGGCACCCAGGTCCGCATCCTGCTCCCGCTCGAGCGGACCTGACGACGAATTCGATCGACCCATGCCGACGCGGCCCGCGTACCTGTCGCCTCAGAGCGCGGGTCGGCGTTCACGGTCGTGCGCGCAGCGGCTACCGTGGCGCGGCGCGGCTTCCGGCCCAGGCCGGAACCGAAGCGCGCGGCACGGGCGGTGGGCCCGCAGCGGCCGACCGGAGCGGCGCGGGGCAACGGCCCGCCGGGAGCCCAGGGTCACGCCAAGGGCCAAGGGCCAAGAGGAAGGAGACGAGGTCGATGTCGAGCCTGATCGTGATGGGCGGCCAGCTGATCGACGGGTCCGGGAGTCCCGCGCGGCGCGCGGACGTCCGCGTGCGGGATGGCGTCGTGGTCGAGGTCGGACCGGATCTGGCGCCCGCGGGCGAGACCGAGGTCGACGCGCGCGGTGCCTTCGTCACGCCCGGCTTCATCGACAGCCATACCCATCTCGACCCGACGATGTTCTGGGACGCCGCCTGCGATCCGATGCCGCAGCATGGCGTCACGACGGCGCTGCTCGGCAACTGCTCGCTCTCGCTCGCGCCCGTGCGCCCGGAACATCTCGACGAGCTGATCGACGTCTTCTGCTTCATCGAGGACATGCCCGTCGCAGCCTTCCGCAAGGGCATCCCCTGGAGCTGGCAGACCTGGCGCGAGTACCGCGCGGCCATGAACGCGCAGGGCTCGGCGCTGAACCTGGCATCGCTGGTCGGCCACTCGATGCTGCGCGTCTTCGCGATGGGACCCGCCGCCTGGGAGCGCGCGGCGACGCCGGCCGAGATCGACGCGATGTGTCGGGAGCTCGGCGACGCGCTCGCCGCCGGCTGCTACGGCCTCTCGACCTCGTTCTTCGACGTCGACCGCGCGGCGCGGCCCGTTCCCAGCCGGCTGGCCGACGAGGCCGAGCTCGTCGCCCTCGCCGATGCCCTCGCGCGCGCGGGCCACGGCTTCGTCGAGTACATCCCGAACCAGACCGGCGACGACCCCCTCGGCGAGATGCGCCGGATGGCGGAGATCCTCGGACCGCGCGGCGTCCCGTCGATCTGGAACGGCCTGCTGCATACCGAGCTCAACCCCGATCGCGCTCGGGAGCTGATCGAGTACACCGGCAGGCTCTGCGACTACGGCGCCCCGGTCTGGCCGATCGTCTCGCCCCGCACGATCGACTTCAACGTCGACTGGGACCAGACGATGGTCTTCATGATGCTGCCCAAGGGCTGGAACCAGATCATGCTGGTCCGCGGCGAGGCACGGGCCGCGCGGCTGCGCGACCCCGAGTGGCGGCGGGTCGCGCGCGAGGAGTGGGACGCGGTCGACAAGTCGCTGTTTCCGAACACGCGGATCGAATACGTGCGCCTGACCTCCGTGACGCGCAAGGAGAACGAGGGGTGGCTCGGTCGGAGCCTGGCGGATCTCGTTGCGGCGCGCGGCGGCCACCCGTCGGACGTCTTCGCCGACTGGGTGCTCGAGAACGATCTCGAGCCGGGGATCGTCGCGATGGGCATCGGCAATGCGAACGTCGAGGGCGTCGCCGCGATGCTCCGCGACGAGCGCACGCTCGTCAGCGCGAGCGACGCCGGGGCACACGTCCAGATGATGTGCGCCGCGGGCGATACGACCCTCTTCCTGACCCGACACGTCCGCGAGCGCGGCGACTTCACGCTCGAGCGCGCCATCCACGAGCTGACCGGCCGCCAGTCCCGATCGCTCGGCTTTCGCGATCGCGGCTTCCTCGCCCCCGGCTATGCCGGTGACCTGACGGTCTTCGAGCTCGATCGGCTGCGCTGGGAGAGCGACGTGTTCGTGAGCGACCTGCCCGACGGGGCCCGGCGCCTGCGGCGGCCGGGCGGCGGCTACCGGGCCACGGCGGTCAATGGCGTGTTGACCCAGCGCGACGGGCAGCTCACCGGGGCGACGCCCGGCCGCGTCCTCGACGCGCGCACGCCGGCTCCGGAGGGCTGACGAACGCCACTTGAAGGACGGAGCCGCGGACGGCACGCGGAAATGGGTCCAAAAGACTTCGAAATGGATCCCGATGTCTCCCGCGGGTGGAGAGACCTGCCGGTCGCGCCACGCCCCTCGATCCGAAAACCCCGTAGGGAATCAAGCACTTGCAGCGCGAACCCGGCGCCGCGGGGAAGGTCGGGCGCTATGCTCGGCCGCGTTCACGGCGAAGGCCCCCAACCCTGCGAGAGACCCCGATGAACCGCATTCGCGCTGCACGACAAGCCCTCGGCTGGACCCAGAACGATCTCGCAGAACGCGCCAACGTCAGTCCGCGCACGATCCACGCCGTCGAGAAGGGTCGCGCCTGTCGACAGGCGACCAAGCGACACATCCTCAACGCGCTCGGCGTGCCGTGGGAGATGCGAGACGAGTACTTCGTCCGCGTGCGCAGCGTTCGACCCACGCCCGCCGCCGCGGTGGAAGTCCGAACCGCCTAACATCGACGCGGGCTCCGTCGATCGGGCCGCCCCGGCATCGTCCCCGGATCCTGCGACCGGGCGACCCGCCCGGCGTGGCGGCGTCGATCGGGCCTCGCGACGCTCCGGCCGCTCGAGCGCCCGATGCCAACCCGCACCCAGGAGAACGCGCCTTGGATCTCGCTCCCCGACTCGGACGCCCTTCGACGGGCGTCATCGTCACCGGTGGTGCATCGGGCCTGGGGCGCGCGAGCGCCGAAGCCCTCGCAGCCGTCGGCCGACCCGTCTCGATCTGGGATCTCGACGCCGATCGAAGCCGCAAGGTCGCCGAGGAGATCGCGGGGCAGTACGGCGTCGTCGCGACCGGGCTGGCCGTCGACGTCCGCGATCCGAAGGCCTTGCTCGCCGGCGTGGACGAGACCCGCCGCGCCCTGCCTTCCATCGGCGGCTTCGTCCATGCTGCCGGCGTCTGCGATACCGACTCGCTCGACGGCCTCACGGCCGAAGGCTTCACCGACGGACTCGAGATCCACCTGCGACCCGTCGCGCTGATCGCGCAGGCCCTGCTCCGCGACCTCGCCTCGCATCCCGGCAGCGCGATCGTGGCCTTCGCGTCCATCAACGCGACGCTCGGCAACGCGATGAACCCGATCTACAGCGCGGCGAAGGGCGGTGTCCTCTCGCTCGTGCGCTCGCTCGCCGACCGGCTCGCCCGGGACGGGGTCCGGATCAACGCCATCTCGCCGGGCAACATCCGGACGCCGATGATGCAGCCCAGCCTCGACGCGCTCGGCGACGCGGCTTTTACCCGTCGCATCCTGCTCGGGCGGATCGGGGAGCCCGCCGAAGTCGGGCGGGCCGTGCGATTCCTCCTCTCGGAGGAGGCGAGCTACGTGACGGCCAGCGAATTCGTGGTCGACGGCGGCAACATCAGCTCGCAACGGATGTAATATGGGCCGGCCCGGCCGGGACCTCTCGGCCGCTCGTGAACGGGAGATCCCATGACTGTTCTTCGTCTCGGTTTGCTCGCCCTCCTCGGTCTGGCTGCGGGGCTCGTGCCTTCCACGAGCCGCGCGGTCGACCTCGGGCTCGATCCTTACGTCGAGTACGACGTGGGCGTCACGTTCATGCGCAACCAGAACCTGACCCGCGCCAATCCGCCGACGGGCGGGCTCTCGGGGCGCGTCGAGTCCGAGCCGGGCTTCAACGTGGGCGGCGCCGTCGGCGTCGGATTCCTCGAGCACTTCCGGACCGAGATCAACGTCGGCTACCGCCAGAACAAGACCGACAAGGTCGCGATCCAGGCAGGTCCCTCCGACGGCAAGGGCACGCTCTCGATGGTCCACGTCCTCTTCAATACCTACGCCGAGTACGACTTCGACATCGGCGTGATCCCCTGGTTCGGCATCGGCGCCGGCTACGGCCTGGTCCAGATCGATGTCGAGAACGACGCCGGGACGTTCCAGGCGGACGACGACGACAACGCCTTCCTCTGGAACGTCGCGGCCGGCGTGTCGGTCCCCTTCTCGGAGATCACGACCTTCACCCTCGGCTACCGCTACCTCGCGACCGAGGACCTGAACTTCCGCGGTCGCATCACCGGCATCGGCGGACGCCAGGTCGATAGCGAGTACGACGCCCACGAGCTCGTGTTCGGCATCCGGTACACGTTCTAGTCGACGCCCGCGACCTGCCACCGGCGTGCCGGACGTCTCCGTCCGGCGCGCCGTGTCCTGGCTAGCCGCCGACGAGCACCTTCCGCGCGTGCTCCGTGTCCATGTACTCCTTCCACTCGACGATCTTCCCGTCGCGGGCGCGCATCAGGAAGTGGTACTCCTGCCGGTACTCGTCGCCGCGAAAGGTCGTTCCGCGACTCCTCGCCTCGATCGCGACGCGCTCGCCCTCGGCCGTCATCGCCACGATCTCGAAGCGCAGACCCTTCGGAAACAGATCGAGCACCGCCGGCATGCCCGCGACCGCCCCCGCCTTGTCGGTCGTCCCGCTGAAGGGCAGCGAGCCCGTCACCCAGATCGTGAAGTCGTCGGCGTAGTTCTGCTTGACCCAATCGACGTCGGCGCGCGTCAGCGCATCGACCATCTGGCGAGCCAGTGCCTTGTTGTCCTCTTCGAGCTTGCCCATCGGTGGTCGCGTCCCTCCTTGATGCATTCGTTTCGGATCCCTGCCATCGGTCGAGCCCGGCGCCGCCGAGCCCGCCCTCGCACGGCCGCGCCCGTCGACGCGCGGGCCGCGGCGCCCGTCGACGACCGACCGTCCGCGTCCGGCGCGCGGCGGCATCGACCGGCGGCTCAGGCGGCGGTGACGGTCCCGTCACGCCGGCGGCGCAGCAGGCGCCCGGGAAGCGCCCCGGCATGCCGCCCGTCCCGCAGCAGGATCTCGCCTCCGACGACGGTCGCCGCAATGCCGCGGGCCTTCTGGACGAGTCGCCGCGCGCCCCCCGGCAGGTCGTGCTCCATCTTCGGGAGCTCGGGCGCGATGCGGGCCGGGTCGAAGACGACGAGATCCGCCGCGAAGCCCTCGGCGACGCGACCGCGATCGGCGAAGCCGAAGGCCGCGGCGGGTCGACCCGTCAGCCAGTGGACCGCTTCCTCGAGACCGACCCGCTGCTCGCGGCGGACCCAATGACCCAGCAGATGGGTCGCGATCGAGCAGTCGGAGATCTGGGAGACGTGGGCGCCCGCGTCGGAGAAGGTCGTGATCGTCCGCGGATGCTGCATGAGGGCGAGCACGTTCTCCGCGTTCTCGTTGGCGACCGCCTGGAGGAAGATCTGCTGCATGTCGCTCGCGAGCGCGAGCTCGATCATCAGCGCGACCGGATCCTTGCCCTGCTCGCTCGCGAGCGTCCCGAGGCAGCGATGCGGCCCCAGCGGATCCTCCATCAGGAAGACCCAGTCGAAGTCCGGCTTGCGCGCCTCGGCCCCGATCGCGTTGCCGTAGGGGCCGTGATGGGCCTGATGCACCAGCCGCTCGACCAGGGCGGGATCGCGCAGCGCCTGCTTCTGCTCCGCCAGCGGTCGCGCGCGCAGCTCGCTCCAGACCGGCAGGCGATCGAAGGGCAGCTGCCCGGCGAAGGAGAGCAGGACGTCGAACCGGCGCGAGTGGACCTGGCCGAACATGCGACCGCCCGCGCCGTTGACGCGGTCGACCATGCCGATCATCGCGCGCCAGGCGTCGGGCGCGATGCGCGTGCTGCCGACGCCGAACATGAAGGTCGCGCGCGAGTCGAGCGCGAGCTGCGAGAGGCGGCCGAAGTACTCCGCCTGCTCGTCGGGCGTTCCCAGCATCTTCTCTTCGTTCGTGATCTCGAAGATCCCGCCCGCCTGTCCGGTCGCCTCGACCAGGGCGCAGACCTCGCTCCAGTCGGCGAGGCGGCTCGCGACCGGGCGATCGTCGGCCGTCTGATGATTGACGGAGCGCGAGGTCGTGAAGCCCATCGCGCCCGCGGCGAGGCCGGCGCGCAGCTCGCGCAGCATCGCGTCGAGATCCGACGGGCTCGCCGAGGCCTCGAACGCGCGCTCGCCCATCACGTAGGTCCGCAGCGCCGAGTGGCCGACATAGCCCGAGTAGTTGATGCCCTTCGGCAGGCGATCGAGGACGTCGAGGTATTCGGGGAAGGTCTCGAAGCCCCAGGAGATGCCCTTCGCCATGGCGGCGGGCGAGATGTCCTCGGCGCGCTCGAGGTTGCGCACGACGAGATGGCGCGCGTCCTCGCGCGAGGGCGCCAGCGTGAATCCGCAGTTGCCCATGACGACGGTCGTGATGCCGTGGTAGGAGCTGCAGGTTCCGAGCGCGTCCCAGTAGACCTGGGCGTCCATGTGGGTATGGCCGTCGATGAAGCCCGGGGCGACGACCTGGCCCTCGGCCTCGATCGTCTCGCGCGCGGCCTCGCCGGCGAGGCGCCCCACGCCGACGATCCGTCCGTCGGCGACGGCGACGTCGGCGGGGCGCGCCGGGGCGCCCGTTCCATCGACGAGGAGACCGTTTCGAATCAGGAGATCGTGAGGCATCGCGCTGCTCCTTTTCTCGTTCCTGCTCGTTCGTGCCCGTCGCGGATCGCCGAACGGCTCGACGCGCCGCGCGCGGCGGGCTCGAAGCGGTCGAGGATTCGACCCGGTCGGCCCGCGATCCGCGCCCCGACCGGTCCGGCCATGTTCTCGCGCGCGGAGGCGGCTGTCGAGGCGTCCGGCCTCTGCTAGCTTGGGCCGACTCTCAGGCCCCGCGTCCCAGCGCGGCGGTCCCGCGCGCCGGTAGCTCAGCTGGATAGAGCATCAGGCTTCGAACCTGAGGGTCGGGGGTTCGAATCCCTCCCGGCGCGCCATTCGAACCCCGCGCCCGCCATCGGAAACGCGATCGAAATCGATCGGCTTCGACCCGCGCTCGACGCGTGCTCGCACGCGCTCGAGCCACCGCATGGCCCCGCGCGCGACCGCCCCTTCCACTGCGGCGGTCGCCGCTCGAAGAAGGCCTTCACACCTTCGACCGTGTCCTCGGCCGCATAGATCACGCCCTCGCCGCGCTGCGTCCCCTCCCAGCCCCGCGCCTCGTCTTCCGCGCGGAACGTCTCGAGGAATCGCATCGTCTCGCGCACGGCAACGGGCCCGTTGCTCGCGATCGTCTCGGCCCTCTCGAGCGCGCGCGCGAGCGCCTGGCCCGCCGGTACGAGGAGATTCGCGAGGCCGAGTCGCTCGGCCCGCTCCGCATCGATCGGTCGACCGAGCAACAGCAGCTCGGCGGCGACGTTCGCGGGCAGCACGCGGCCTGCCCGGAAGAGTCCGCCGCAGGTCGGGATCAGGCTGCGGGTCACCTCGGGCAGACCGAAGCGCGCCGTCTCCGACGCGACGACGAGGTCGCACGCCATCACGATCTCGAACCCCCCGCCGAGCGCCAGCCCTTCGACCGCCGCGATCAAGGGCTTGCTGCGCGCGCGGCGGATCACGCCGTACGGCCCCCCCGCTCGCTCTCGCTCATTCCGACGCCGAGGTCCGTCCCCGCCGAGAAGACGTTCGCGGTGCCGGTCAGGATTCCGACGCGCAACGCCGGATCGTCCTCGAGCCGGTTGAGCGCGGCATCGATCCCGGCCGTGACGACCCGATCGATCGGGTTGCGCTTCTCCTCCCGCTCGATGCGGACGACGAGGACCGTGCCCCGTAGCTCCGTCTCGACCGACCCGACCATCGCGCGCGTCCCTTCCCTCTTCACTGATCGCTCGTCGCTGATCGCTGATCGCTGCGGCGCGCCACGAGTCGCGAGCGGCTCCACCGCGTTTCTCAGGCGGCGACCTCCCCCGGCTCGGGCGGCTGCATCGCCGGCCGACCCGGATCGTAGATCCGCGTCAGCAAGCCGATGAAGGTCTGATCCGTGATCGGATCCGACGCCACCTCAAACGGGATTCCGCGCGCGCGGAGGTCGGCCATCAGGATCTCGAAGACGCGGTCGTTGTCGATGTCGTCCGTGTGGTCGAGGGTGCGCTTCAGATCGGCATCGTCCGTGAACACTTCGGCGCCCCAGTGCGCGAGGAAGCGCAGCTCTTCGGCCGCCACCTTCTGGATGACCTCGCCCTTCGTCGTGATCTGCCAGCCGTCCTCGCGCTCGGGATCGGGGCCCATCATCGACTCGATCGTCAGGCCTTTCGGCATCCGGAGGGCGGCGGGACCGACGGCCTCGGCGGTATGGAACATCATCTCGTTCTCGACGACCACGGCGCGCCCCCACATCGGCGCCTTGATCTGCTGCGGCGCCGCATCCGGTCCATCGGGCCAGTCGTTGAACCCGCCGCCGATGCGCCCTTTGGAGTACCACGCGATGACCTGCGCCTTCTTCGCGCGCCAGCGTTCGAAGAGCCCCGACTTGACCATCTTGTTCATCACCCAGACCGGCGTCGTCGCCTCGGAGATGCCGCGGAAGCGGGTCGCGTCGCCGTGGGGGCGCTCGGTGCCCGGCCATGGTCCCTGGATGTTGAAGAGCATGCTCTCCGGCCGGGCGTACTCGGCCTTCCAGTACCCGCGCACGAGGTCGAGGAACTTCGGATTGAAGAAGCAGTCCTCGAGCTCGGGATGCAGGACCGTATGCCCCTGCGCGATGTAGCCCCGGAAGACCGGCGTCAGGAACAGGTCCCAGCCCGGCTTGAACCCTTCCGGGATCATGCCGGAGGTCGTCGCGAGCACCTCCTCGGGCGACTGGAAGTGGAGGGCCAGGATCAGCGGCCAGGGTCCCTTGCGCCGAACCATGGCCATCAGCCGCCGAAGCTGGTCTTCGCTGTACGCACCCTCGATGATCCGGGGCGGGGCGACCGGGATGAAACGGGATGCCGTGCTCATGCGCTTCTCCTCGGGCTCTCCGCGCGCTCTCCTCGGGCTCTCCTCGGGCTCTCCTCGGGCTCTCCTCGGGCTCTCCTCGGGCTCTCCTCGGGCTGCACGCGGCTGGAGCGAGCGGGCTGAACGCCTGCGCGGCTCGACCCGAGCGCGAGCACACCGCACCCGTCCCCTGGACCATGCCCGAATGGGCGAATCGGCGGAACCCGCCGACGCGTCCAGCAGGAACGCACGCGACGGGTCGGGCCGCCTTCCCCCGCACCGATCGAGCGCCTAGGGTCCGCGGCGTCCTCCGCACCGCCCTCCGGAGCCCGCGATGTCCTTCGACCCGGTCGCCTACGCCCAGTCCGAGCTCGCCCCCCTGCTGCGCGCGCTCTGTGCGCTCGCCGAGACGTCCGAGCAGACCGGGCAGCAGCGCTTCTTCGCGAGCGTCCTCGCCGGCATCGAGCAGGCCCGCGACGGCGAGGATCTCGCCGATCCCTTCATGCAGCTCTCGATGAGCGCCTTCATGGGCTTCCTCTACGACAGCGCGACGGCGCTGCTGCTCGACCAGCTGCTGGGACGGGCGCAGCGGCTCGCCGAATCGCTCGCGCTCGACGAGGCCCAGCGGCAGTGAAGGGGGGCGCCGAGATCGGCGACGCGCGGGCGCGCAATCGCGTCGCGCGGTCCGGACGCGCGTTTCGCGCGCGGTCGGGGCGGGTTAGGCTGGTCCCCATGATCCCCTCCCCCTTCGACCCGGCTCGCCACTGGGGCGGCGTCTATCCCATCCTCGGTCCGAAGCTCCCGGCGATCGCCCGGCGGATCGAGGCGGCCGGCCGCTACGGCATCCTCGCGGGCCAGAGCTGGGGGCCGCCCTGGATTCCGCTCGCCGCCGCGGCGGCGGTGACCGAACGCGTCCTGCTCGCGTGCAGCGTGGCGATCTCGGGCGTGCGCAGTCCGTTCGAGACGGCCTTCGCGGCGCTCGATCTCGACCGCATCTCGAACGGGCGTTTCGTGCTCGGACTCGGCTCCAGCACGCGCTGGATCACGCGCAGTCATTTCGGCATCGACGTCGCGAAGCCCGTCGACCAGCTGCGCGAGTGCGTCGCCGCCGTCCGCCACGTCGTCGCCCATGCCCATGCCGGTCTCACGCCCTTCGAGGGCGAGCACTTCCGGGCCGACTTCGTCGGCTTCACCCCGACGCCGCCGCCGCTGCGCACGGCGATCCCGATCTGGCTCGGCGCCCTGCGCTCCCGCATGACGCGACTGGCCGGCGAGATCGCCGACGGCGTGATCGGCCATCCGCTCTGGGGCGTCGACCACTGGCTCGGGCGCGTCCAGGCCGACCTCGCCGCCGGCGCGCGGGCCGGCGGCCGCCGGGTCGCCGACCTCCATCAATGCGTCTATCTGACGGTCGCGATCGCCGACGATCCGCGCGAGGCCTTCGCCGACGCGCGCGAGTCGGTCGCGGCCTATGCCGCCATCGAGCAGTACGCGCCCTTCTTCGAGGATCGCGGCTTCGGCGACGCGGCTGCCCGCGTCCGCCGGCTCTGGGCGCAGGGCGAGCGCGCACGCGCCGCCGACGAGATCGACGAGGCGATGGCGCGGGCGTTCGTGATCTTCGGCGACGCCGACCATGCGCGGGGCGAGGTCGAGCGCGCCGCCGCCATCGCCACGACCTTCTCCCTCTCGCCGCCGAGCTGGGGCGTCCCGTTCGCCCGGACCGCGTACTACACGGCCCAGATCGAGCGGGCCTTCTTCGGCGCGGGCTGAAGCGCGCCACGAATCGAAGCAGCTCGCCGACCGCCCGGGGCCACGGACCGCGATCCGCCCCCATCAAGCCCGGCGCAGCGCGGAGCAACGCGCGTCGACGGCCTCGACCGCGGTCGGTCCGTAGCCGAAGAACGGGTCGAGTCGCGCGACCGCGGCATCCAGGAACGCGATCGCCTCGGGCCCGAAGTCATCCCGATAGCCGCCGACCTTGCCCCGGCGAACCTTGAACGATTCCGGGCGGTCGACGTCGCCGGGACGCAGGCGGGGATCGCCGAACGCCCCCGCCGCCTCGGCCGCCTGCATGCGATCGAAGCGGGCCGCGTCCACCGAGCGCGCGATGGCGTCGTGCCCGACCGGAACCGCGAGCGCCTCGAACAGCCGGCCCAGCTCCGCCTCCGACGCCCGTCGAAGGGCCTCATAGTGCACCCAATGACAGCGCGGATGATCGGCGAAGCGGCGGCGCCAGCGGTTGAGGATCGCGACGAGGAGCTCGATGCCCCAGCGCGGATGATGGATGAAGGCCTCGAGCGGCATGTCGGTCTTGCGTGAACGCTCGCGCTTGTGGAAGTAGCTCGAGACGACGACGTCGCGCGGATCGCGGACGAGCACGACGAGGCGCTTCCGGTCGGTCAGCGAGCGCGGCAGGATCGAACGTCCGAGCAGCTGCTTGCCGAGCGGGTCCGCGCGGAGATGGGTCGCGAGCTCGTGGGTGTAGGCGATGCGGGGCGCGGGACTCGAGCCCGGGTCGAGGCGGATCGGGTCGAAGGCGAGATCGTATTCGAGGGCGAGGGCCCGGTGGAGCATGACCCGCAGCCAGGTTCTTCCGCTCTTGCCGAGCGAGAGGACGACGACGTCTGCGTCGTGGAAGCGCTCGATCTTGCGCGTGAGGTTCCAGGGAATCCGAGCCAGCACGAACATGCCTCCCTGCGTTAGCTTAGGGGCCGTTCGCGCGGGTCGCCGCCGCCCGGAGCGACGGACGCGATCGGTCGACCCGGACGAAGCCGATCCGTCCGGGGTCGACCCGCACGCGAGCGACTCGGATGCGCGACCGACTCGGATGAAAGGGGGATGCTTGTCGTCGACGGAGCTCGACCTGGACTCGATCACGATCGCGATCGAGTGGGAGAATCCCCGGGACGTCGGGACGAAGTGGACCGACCGGTCCCTCGCAGCGCTCGAGGCCGAGATCGCCCGGGAGCAGGCGAAGGGCGCGACGGGCCGACCGACCCTTCTCTACCTCTACGATGCCCAGGTGATCGATCCCGAGGCGATCCGCCGCGGCCTCGCCCGCAGCGCGCCGGGCCTCGAATCCCGCGCCGAGCTGCGCCTCGTCGCGACCGACGGCATGACCTACTACCGGCTCAAGAATCGCGGGGCCGAGCTCGCGACGACGCCCTTCACGATCCTGCTCGACAGCGACGCCTGTCCCCAGCCGGGCTGGCTGCGCGGCCTGCTCGCGCCCTTTGCCGACCCCGCCATCATGGCGGTCTCGGGCGTCACCTCGCTCGAGCCCGTCGATCTCGTCTCGCGCACGATGGCGATGGTCTGGATCTTCGACCTGCCGAGCGAGCACCCGCGGTCCCGGGGCCGCCGGACGATGCACGCGAACAACTTCGCAGTCCGAACCCGTTTCTTCCAGGAAAACCCGTTCCCGAACACGCTCGCCTTCAAGAAGCAGTGCGGGATCTGGCTCGCGGACATCGTCGGCCGGGGCTTCGGCTTCGAGCGCACGCCCGACGCGCTCGTCCTGCACGCGCCGCATTCGGGGCTCGTCTTCATCCTCTGGCGTGGCGTCCAGGCGGGGCTCGACCGGGACGCGAAGGCCCGATTCGAGGGACACGGCCGCCTCGATCGGCTCGGCTATGCGCTGCGCGTCTTCTTCAAGAAGAACGGGCGCTCGGCGCGGCGGATCCTGACCCACTTCCGCGAGGTCGAGCTGCCGGCCTGGCAGCTCCCCTTGTCGCTCGCCGTCGGCTCGCTCTACTACTCGACGCTGGCGGGGGCGCAGCTCGTCTCGGCGATCCTCGACGGGTTGCCCGAAGCGGCCCGCCAGCGCTGGATCGAGGCGTCGGAGTCGGGCCTCGAGACACGCGCATCGAGCATGAGCCGCGCGAGCGAGGGCGCGAAGGGGCGGTAGCCCGCGTAGAGACGGGCATCTCGGACGAAGCTGCCCAGATGACGTCGCTTGATCAGCGAGAGGAAGTGGCTGCGCAGGTCGCGGTAGAGCGCCGGAGCATGCGCCTGCAGATACTCGGGATGACGATCGCAGACGTCGATCGAGGCCTGGACGAAGCGGGCGTGATCGCGGGAGATCGCGTCCGCGCTGTCGAACTTGTCCCAGAGGACCTGATCCGTCGAGAGGCAGACGCGGGCGCGCGAGAGGCGCAGCACCAGGTCGAAATCCTGGCGGCGTCGGAGCGCCTCGTCGAAGCCGCCTCCCTCCAGGAAGGCTCGTCGCCGGACGGAGAGCGCCGAGGTCGCCTTGGCGATCCGCCGCTCGAAGACCGCGGCCCGGAACTCCGCGCCCGTCAGGCCCGGCGGGTTGAGTTTCGGCGTCCGCTTCCCGTTCCCGTCGAGGCCCTTGCGGCAGACGAAGGAGTCGACCAGGAGGTCGAGGGCCGGCTGGGCATGGAAGAACGCCCGGACCACCTCGAGCTTCGTCGGCCGGTAGACGTCGTCGCTGTCGAGGAAGCAGACGATCCCGCCCCGGGCCGAGTCGATGCCGCGGTTGCGCGCGGCACAGGCGCCGCGATTGCGGTCGACGCGGATCAGACGGATCCGCGGATCCGCATAGCTCGCCACGCGCTCCGGCGTCCCGTCCCGGGAGTCGTCGTCCACGACGACCAGCTCGAAGTCGCCGAAGGTCTGGCCGAGCACGCTGTCGATGGCCCGCGTCACGACGCCGGCGCGATTGAATACGGGAAGGACGACTGTGATCTCGGCCACACCGCACGATAACGGTCATCGCACACAAAAGGAATACAAAAATGCTCGAGTCGTTCTCGAATTTCGAATTGAGAAAATCTCACCAAACATCGAACGAACATCGAGGCCGCCACGGCCGTCGCCCGGGGCCCCATCCATCGCGGCACGACCCGTGCCCCCCCGCCCCACCGCGATTCAACCGACCTCTTCGAGCGGCGGGGCCGGTCGGCTCGCCGCGAGCGGTGCCATGGCACGGGCGCAATGGCGTCGGTGCGGACGGAGGCGGCGTCCCCAGCGCCGCCCTCCGTGCGGCCGGACCCGCGGCCCCGTCCGAGCGCACCGGATCGTCGGTCGCCTGATCGATCCACCGCACGACGGGGGCGGAACGGGCGAAGGTCGTGGTCGGAATCGGCAGGACGGCGCGCGAACCGTGCCGATTCATGCCCGCTCGGATCCGCTCCGGTCGAACCGTCGAGCGCGCGACGCGATGAGGCCGAGCGCGACCCCCTTCATCGATCGCTCCTCCCCGCGCCGAGCCGCTGATGGACGGCCCGCTCGCCCGCCCCGAGCGCGCCGCGCCACAACGCCTCCTCGCGCAGCGCGCGCCGATAGAGGTGGGTCGCGATCGCCGGCTCGGCAGCGCGCGGGCTCGACGCGATGAAGCGCGCGAGCGCATGATCGCCCTCGGCGGCGGTCTGCGGACGCTGGCCCACCAGCGTCGCGATCTCGTCGAGCTCCTGGCGCTCGAGCGCCTCGCCATGGACGTCGGCCCGACGCAGATGGGTCACCAGCCGCGCCAGGAGGTCGATCCGATACCGGGCGTAGTCGTCGGGTGCGCCCGGGCGATGCTCCTCGCGCAGGTTCTCCTCGACCAGATCGAAGATCGCGCTGCGGTCGGTCCGGCTCGCGTTCGGGCTCGGGAGCGCCGGCGGATCGGGCTCGAGCCCGAGCGCCTCGAGCAGCGCCTCGGCGGTCGCCCGCTTGTAGGCGACGTCCTGGGCGAACCACTCGGCGTGATCGGTTCGCGGATGCATGCCCTGCACCATGCCCGCGAGGGCGAGGGGCGTGATCGCCATCGACTTGACGGTGTAGTAGGCGAGCTTGCCGCGGTCGACCGGTCGCCCGCTCAGCGCCTCGTAGCGGGCGATCCAGCGCCCGAGATCGATGCCCGGATTGTAGAAGTCGCGCGTGCGGATCTGCGCGAGGTCGAGGATCGGATCGCCCAGATGGGCGAATTCCCAGTCGATGATCGCCGTGAGGCGCGCGCCCGAGAAGAGGAACTGCCCGGGTCCCGTATCGCCCTGCACGAGCGAGAGCCGCTCGGGCGCGGCGGGGCGGTTCGCCTTGAGCCAGCGCAGCGCGAACTCGACCAGCGGCACGGGCCGCTTCAGGTCCCGCCGATAGGCGCGCTCCCAGAGCGCCAGATCGTGGAGCACGCAGGCCTCGCCCGAGGGCGGCGGCTCGAGGCCGGCGGCGACGAAGCGCTCGGCGGGAAGCGCATGGATGCGGGCGAGCTCGCCGAGGAAGTCGTCGTCGAGCGCGTCGCGCACCGGTCCCGGCGCGATCGCCGTGTAGTCGAAGTCGCCGGCGACGCGCTCCATCAGGATGCCGGCCGGATCGGCGCAGTAGCCGTGGACGCGCGGCACGCGTGCGCCGGACTCGCCGAGCGCGCGCAGCACGCGGTACTCCCGCTCGAGGGTGAACTCGCGGGAGATCAGCTGCTCGGCGCCCCGATCCATGCGCGCATAGCAGGCCACGGTCTCGCCGCCGCAGTCGAGGTCGAGGAACCAGGCCGGACGCCCCCCCGAGCGCCGCTCCCCCTGACGCTCCGCTCGCACGACCCGACCGCCGAGGAGCCCCTCGGCCCAGCGCCCGAAGCGCGCGAAGTCCGCGGCCTCCAAGACCCTCCCCCTTCAATCGAATCGCGGCGGCGCGGGCTGGCGCTCGATCGCGTCGGCGAGCGAGCGCTCGATGTCGAGCCGCCAGGTCCGGAAGCGCTCGGCGTCGGCGGCGTGGGTGAAGATCGCGAAGCGCTTCGCCTCGATCGCGTCGGCGACGATCGTCCCGACCGCGTCCGGCGCCATCGCGTCCCGCATCTCCTCGGGAAACCAGAACCAGTCCCCCCGCCGCGCCTCGGGCACGCCCGAGAAGCGCGCCGACTCGCCCAGGTTCGTCGTCACGAGCCCCGGACACAGGACCGAGACGTCGATGCCGTGCGGCCGCAGCTGGCGGGCCAGGACCTCCGAGAAGCCGTAGGCCGCGAACTTCGACGTGATGTAGGGCCCCGCGTCCCAGGAGTAGGCCCAGACGCCGGCGACCGAGGCCGTGTTGACGACGTGGCCGGAGCCGCGCGCGATCATCGCGGGCACGAAGGCGCGCACGCTGCGGACCAGGCCGAGTACGTTGACGTCGAGGACCCAGCGCCAGTCCTCCATCTCGGCCCGCTCGCAGGGCCCGAGCACGGAGACGCCCGCGTTGTTGCAGAGCACGTCGACACGACCGAAGCGCGCGAGGACCGCGTCCCGGAAGCGCTCGACCTCCGCGTCGCTCGTCACGTCGCAGCGAAGCCCGAGCGCCTTCGCCCCGAGCGCCTCGAGCGCGCGGACCGTCTCCTCGAGCCGCTCCGCGTGGAGATCGGCCAGCGCGACGCTCGCCCCCCGCCGCGCGAGCGCAAGCGCGATCCCGCGACCGATGCCGCTCGCCCCGCCCGTCACGACCGCGACCCTGTCCTCGAACGAACCCATGCGCTCCTCCGCCCTCGCCCGCCTGGACTAGCTGTAGCGCGCTTCCCGCCCGCGCGAGGCGCCGTGCGTATCGACCGCCTCGCGCAGGTCGGCGAGAAAGCGCTCGGCGACCTTCTCGTGCTCGGGCGAGACCATCAGATGGAGCGCGTCGGGTCCCGTCTGCCGATCGAGATGCCAGCCCCGGTCGTCCATGACGTCGCCGATCGCGAAGACGTCGAGCCGAGTCGAGCCGAAGGCGAGGATGCTCATCTCGGGCTCGCCATGGATGACGAGCCCCGGAATGGCGCGGATGCCCTCGCGCAGCCGGCGCACCGTGTCCCGGATCCGACGCGCGAGACGGACGTAGCCGGCCTCGCCGAGCCAGTGGAGGATCGCCCAGGCCGCCGCGATCGGCGCGGCGGGTCGCGCGCCGGCCATCGCGAAGGACGCATAGCCGCCCCCCGGCCAGTCGCGGAAGACGAACATCTGGTAGCGGCGGAGGTGGTCGCCGTCGCGATGGCTGATCGTCGACGCGCCCTTCGTCGCATAGCCGTATTTATGGACGTCGGCGGAGATGGTCGTGACCCCGTCGACGCGGAAGTCGAAGGGCGGGACCGGCTCGCCGAGCGCTTCCCAGAAGGGCCAGAGGAAGCCGCCGAGACAGGCGTCGGTATGGAAGCTCGCGCCGCGCGCCTGCGCGAGGGCCGCGAGCTCGGGGACGGGGTCGACGACGCCGAAGGGGTAGCAGGGGGCCGAGCCGACGACGACGGCTGTGCGATCGTCGACGAGCTTCTCCGCCGCGCCGACGTCGGCGCGATGATCGTCGCGCAGGGGGACCTGGACGAGGTCCATGCGCAGATAGCTCGCCGCCTTCGCGAAGGCGGGATGGGCCGAGTACGGCGCGACGATCGTCGGCCGCTCGACGCCTCGCTCGGCCCTTGCGCGCTCGCGCGCGGTCTTCATCGCCATGATGATCGACTCGGTCCCGCCCGAGGTCATGCAGCCGTCGGCAGCCTCCGGCGCGTGCAGGAGCGAGAGCGCGATCCCGACGACGTCGACCTCCATCTGCCGGATGCTCGGGAAGCGGAAGGGGTTGAGCGCGTTCTCGTACAGATAGAGCTGATTCGCCTCGGCGAGCACCGCATCGACGTCCTCGCCCGCCGGATAGCAGAGGCTCCACGTCCGCGCGCCGCGCCAGTCGGCGTCGTGCTGCTTGCGGGCGCGCATCGTCTCGAAGAGCCGGTCGCGCGGGATGCCCGCCTTCGGCAGGGTGGCTCGGGTCATGCTCGGGTCTCCAGAGCTCGTGTGGAGGGCTCGACCATCGCACGGATCGCGCCGCTCCGCTTCGGCACGCGGCATTCGCCCCGCTTCGGCGCGATGCGTTCGCGCTGCCCGGGCGCGAGGCCCCCGCCCCGCTTTGGCGCGATGCGTTCGCGCTGTCCGGGCGCGAGGCCCCCGCCCCGCTTTGGCGCGATGCGTTCGCGCTGTCCGGGCGCGAGGCCCCCGCCCCGCCTCAGCGCCAGGCGGTCGCCATCCCGAAGCGCTCGGCGATGGGGACCGACCGTCCGAGCGGCACGAAATAACGCGCCACGAGCGACTCGAGCGTCGGCAGCTCCGCGCGGACGAAGCCCGCCTCGAGCAGGGCGGCGCGCAGCTGCTCGGGGCGATAGCGGTTGACCTGGGGCTCGCCCGCTCGCGCGAGATAGGCGGACTGCTGCGCGAAGACGTCCCGGTAGCGCTGAGGCAGGTCTTCGAGCGGCAGCTGATAATCGAGCACGAGACGGCTCCCCGGCGCGAGGAGCCCGGCCAGCTCCGCGAGGGCGCGGCGGACGGTGTCCTTCGCCAGGTAGTAGACGACGCCCATCCAGCTGACGATGACGGGGCGATCGCGACGGAAGGACGTCGATGCGAGCGCCTGGGCGACGGCGGTCGTCTCGAAGTCGCACTCGACGAGCGCCACGCCGGCCGGCAGCGCGATGCCGAGCGCCGCCAGACGCGCGCGCTTCCAGCGCTGGGTCGCGGGATGGTCGAGCTCGAAGACCTGGAGGTCGGCCAGCGCCCCCGCGCGCCGCAGCGCGAACGAGTCGAGGCCGGCGCCGAGGATCACGAGCTGGCGCGTCCCCTCGCGATGGGCCGCGGCGATCGCGTCCTCGCCGAAGCGGCCGCGGAAGGGCAGGAAGTGGCGATTCTCCTCGAGGATCCAGGGTCCCCCGGGCGCATAGCTCCCGATCAGCGCCTCGGCCTCGTCCCCGAGCAGCCGCTCGGCGAACGGGTCCTCGAGCAGATGCGGCGGCGGATCGAAGCGGAGATGCGCCGCCCGACAGGCGGCGACCTGCATCGCGGTCCGACTCGGCTCGCCGGCGTTCATCGTCCGATCCTTCCCCGCCCCGCGCGTCGGCATGCCCGCCGCGCAGTGTACATCCGACGCGCCGATGACGAACCCGCATCGCGCGCATGAAGCCATCTCGATTTCGTCTCGCTTCCCGCCCGCGATCGTGCCGAGGCGTCCATCGGGGCGTCATCGCGCTCTGGTTCCCTGCGCCCGAAGACCGGCGACACGTCGGCAAGGGAGGAACGAGGACATGAAGAAGACGGCGACCTGGCTCGCGGCCATGGCGGCGTTCGGCTTCGCATCGAATGCCGGTGCGACCGATCTGGACGGTTGGGACGGAAGCAAGGACTTCGGGACGTTCGTGGAGAGGGCCCTGCGCAGCCGCGCGATGAACCTGTTCGGGGTCGTCGGGCCGGTCGGCGCCTCGTCGCAGGACAGCCTCGACGCGGCGACGGTCGAGGCCGACCCGCGCAAGATCGTCGAGCTCGCCCGCTCGCTGCGGGCGCGCGTCGTGAGCGCCGACCCGGCGCTCGGCGCCAACATCGACATGATGGCGCTCTGGCCGAACGATCGAAGACCGACCCATCTGATCGTCTGCAACGAGCAGGGCACGACCCAGCCCGGCGTGCAGCGCATCCGCCTCTCGGACGGCACGGTCGAGACGATCCTGACCGGCACGACGAGCTGCGACCCCGCGCATGCCACGCCGTGGGGCACGGTCATCGTCGGCGAAGAGACGAACGGCGGCTGGCTGCTCGAGATCATCGACCCGCTGAACACGACCGGCGTCGCGTTCGACCGCTCGACGGGCGCGCTCTCCGGCGCCGATGCGGCAAACGTCGCGACCCGACCGGCGGTCGGCCACCTCGCCTTCGAGGGCGTCGGCATCCTGCCGAACGGCGTCCTCTACTACGGCGACGAGAACCGTCCGGGTCAGACGACCCCGGGCGGGGCCTACTTCAAGTTCGTCCCCTCGATCCCGTGGTCCGGCGGTCCGGCGATCACCGACCTCGCCCAGTCGCCGCTCGTCGACGGCCGGGTCTACGGCCTGCGCCTGGGCAAGAACGGCAGCGCCCCCGGCACCGACAACGGCCAGGGCACGAGCGCCGGCCTCGGCACCTGGGTCGAGGTCCCGAACGCGTACGACGCCAACCTGCGCACCCTCACGCCGACGCTCCGCCTCACCGGCTACTACCGGCCCGAGGACCTGGCGCTCGACGGCGCCGAGCTCGCGAAGGGCTTCGTCCGCTTCTGCGCCAACAACACGGGCAACGAGGGTCGGGACCTCTACTACGGCGAGACGATCTGCGTGACGGACGGCTCGATCGACGAGGCCCTCGCGAACGCCGCCACGCCGGAGGTCCAGCCCTTCGTCCACGGCACGCCCGAGTTCGCGATGATGGACAACATCGCCTACCGGCCGGGCCGCCGCGGCAACTGGATCATCCAGGAGGACGGCGACCAGCTCCAGGGCAACAACGACATCTATGCCTGCCTCGAGGATGGCGACGACGAGGACTTCCAATCGGATGGCTGCATCCGGATCCTCACCGTCCGCGACCTCGAGGCCGAGACCACCGGCGGCGTCTTCGACGCGACCGGTCGGCGCTACTTCGTGAGCATCCAGCACAACGTCACGGGCCACGGCATCGTGCTCGAGATCAACGGCTGGCGCTGACGCGCGCAGAAGGAGTGGCTACCCCCGCTCGTCCGAGAGACCGGGGATCCGACGCCGTCGGGTCCCCGGTCGACCGTGCTCTCATGCAGCGCCATGCGATGCGCCCCGACTGCCCGGTTCGCTCCGGCCTGCAGCGCTAGGCCGCCTCGCTCGCGATCAGCCGTCCGAGTCGGCGAAGCTGGGTCGTGGCCCCACCGAGGGTCAGCTCGAGCTGCCGCGCGTAGACGTAGAAACGATGCAGCGGGTACTCGCGATCGACGCCGACGCCACCGTGGAGATGCTGCGCGGCGCGGACGACCCGCGAGCCGCCCTGCGCGGCCCAGTACTTGGCCGCGGCGACCGCGGCATCGGCCGGCAGGTCCGATTCGATCCGCCAGGCGGCCTGCAGCGCCGTCAGTCGGACGGCCTCGGTATCGATGAAGGCGTCGGCCGCACGCTGCGCCACCGCCTGGAACGTCGCGATCGGCTGGTCGAACTGCTTGCGCGTCTTCGTGTATTCCGCCGTGAGCCGCAGCGCCTCGGAGCAGACGCCGGTCGCGAGCGCGCAGAGCGCGGCCGTCGTGCGCAGCTCGACCCAATCGACGATCTCGCCGCCCTGCCCGGCCCCGCCGAGCAGCTCCCCCGGCGCCGCGTCGAGCTCGAGCAGCGACTCGGGCTGCTGGCTCGTCGTCGCGAGCGGCGTCTGCCGGACGCCCTCGGCCTTCGCGTCGACCAGATAGACGCCGAGGCCGACGTCGTCGCGGGCGGGCACGAGGAACAGGTCGGCCAGCCCCCCCGCCGGCACGCAGACCTTGCGTCCCGTCAGCCGGAAGCCTTCGCCGTCCTGGATGGCACGCGTTCCCGGCGCGGTCGGCTCGCGATGGGGCTCGACGAGGGCCGCGGTCAAGACGACCTCGCCCGTCGCGGCCTTCGGCAGCCACCGCTCCTTCTGCGCGGCACTGCCGAAGCGCGCGAGCGGCAGCGCCCCCATCACCATCGTCTCGAGCAGCGGCACCGGCGCCGCCGTGCGCCCGACCTGCTCGACGATCCCCGCGATCGAGAGGAAGCCGAGATCCGCCCCGCCCTGGGCCTCGGGCACGGCCGCAGCGAGCAGGCCCGCATCGGCCAGCTTCCGCCAGAGCGCGCGATCGAAGCGCGGCTCGCCCGAGAGCTCGAGGGCGCGCAGACGCTGGGGCGTGCAGTGGTCGGAGAGGATCTGGCGCGCGAGCTCGATCGCCGCCTGCTGCTCGTCGGAGTAGGAGAAGTCCATCGTCGTGTCTCCGGTCGTTCTGGGAGTTCGGGCTCGCGTCCCGGGTCGTCGCGTCCGCCGCCGAACGGGTCGGCCATCGTCGCGTCCGCCGGGCCCGGACCCGTCTCAGTGTCGGGGAATGCGCGGAAGCCCGAGACCGAAGAGCGCGATCAGATCGCGCTGGACCTCGTTCACACCGCCGCCGAAGGTCAGGATCATCATGCTGCGGTAGAGCCCCTCGAGATGGCCCGCCGCGACCGCCTCGGGCGAGCCGCGCTTCAGATAGGCCTGGGGCCCCACGATCTCCATCATCCATTGGAAGGCGTCGAGATAGAACTCGGTCCCGAAGACCTTCGTCGTCGAGGCGTCGGCGGGCGAGAGCGCCCCCTTGCTCGCGGTGGACGCGACCTTCCAGTTGATGAGGCGCAGGAATTCGATGCCGGCGTAGACCTTGGCGAGGTTGACCTGGACCCACTCCTCGTCGAGGAGCCGCCGCCCGTCGGCGAGGCGGGTCGCCTTCGCGTAGTCGAGCGTGATGCCGTAGGCGCGCTCCATCACGCCCGAGGAGCAGAGCGTCACGCGCTCGTGGTTCAGCTGGTTCGTGATCAGCTTCCAGCCCTTGTTCTCGCCGCCGACGAGGTTCTTCGCCGGGACGCGGACGTCGTCGAAGAAGACCTGATTGATGTCGTGCTCCGAGAGCAGGTGGAGCGGGTCGACCCGGATGCCCGCCGTCTTCATGTCGACGATCAGCATCGAGATGCCCGCGTGCTTCGAAGCGCTCGGATCCGTCCGCACCGCGAGCCAGCAGTAGTCGGCGCCGCCCGCGAGGCTCGTCCAGATCTTCTGGCCGTTGACGACATAGTCGTCCCCGTCGCGGACCGCGCGGGTCTGGAGCGAGGCCAGGTCGGTTCCGGCGTTGGGCTCGGAGTAGCCGATGCAGAACTCGAGCTCGCCGGTCGCGATCTTCGGCAGGAAGAACCGCTTCTGCTCCTCCGTGCCGTAACGCATGATCGTCGGGCCGACGGTATTGACCGTGAGCATCGGGATCGGCGCGGCGGCGCGCATCGACTCGTCGAAGAAGATGAAGTGATCGACCTGGTCCCGCCCCTGGCCGCCGTACTCCTTGGGCCAGCCGAAGCAGAGCCATCCGTCCTGGGCCATCTGCTTGCGGACCGCGGTGGTCTTCGGACCGATGCCGTGCTCCCGGGCCAGGTCGACGCGGACCTCCGGCGTCAAGAGCTTCTCGTAGTAGGCACGCAGCTCGTGTCGGAGCTTCTCCTGCTCGGGGGTGAGTCCGATGTACATCCTGGTCTCCTCTGCTGGTCTTTGCGCCGCCGTGCCCCGATCGGACCGCTAGAGCCCGTCCCACTCGGGCTTGCGTCCCTCACGGAACGCGGCGAAGGCCTGGTTCAGCTCGCCGGTCGCGGTGCACATGATCTGGGTCCGGTTCTCGAGGTCGAGCGCGTGACGCAGGCTCGGCGAGTCGACCGTCTGCCACATCGTCTCCTTCGTCATCCAGACCGCGAGCGGGCTGTTCTCGGCGATCTCGCGGGCCTTCGCGAGCGCGCGCTCGACGACGGCGCCGTCGTCGACGACCTCGATCACGAGCCCGATCCGCTCCGCCTCCGCCGCGTCGAAGACCCGCCCCGTCAGCAGCAGCTCGGCCGAGCGCGAGGCGCCGACCAGTCGCGGCAGGTAGTAGCTCGTCCCCATGTCGCAGGCCGAGACGCCGCGCTTGATGAAGACGGCGCCGAAGGAGGCGCTCTTCGCGGCGAAGCGGATGTCGCAGGCGAGCGCCAGGGCGAAGCCGCCGCCGTGGGCCGTGCCATTGACGGCGGCGATCACGGGCAGGCGCATCCGATGGATCTTCTCGAAGAGCCCCGCCATCAGCTCCTGCATGACGAAGTTGCGCGTCACGCTGCCCTTCACGCGACCGAGCATCGCGCCGATCGGCGTGCCGGCGAGGTCGTCCATGTCCTCGGGCGTCGCCTTCATGTCGGCGCCGGAGCAGAACGAGACGCCGGCCCCGGTCAGGACGACGGCGCGCAGCTCGGGTCGGGCCGCCAGGGCGTCGAAGGTCCGGTGGAGCGCGGCGAGCGCATTCGCCGAGAGGGCGTTGCGCCGTTCCGGGCGATGGATCGTGACGAGGGCGACGTGGTCCGGCGTCTCGCTGAGCTCGATGATCGACATGCTTCGCTTTCGACCTGCGTCTTCGACCCGGGTCATCGACCGGCGTCTTCGGTTCGGCCGCGCCCGCGGCCGGTCCTCGCCGCGCCCTGACGGGGTCGCGCGACCGGCGGAGGCCGGACGATATCACGCGGCGCGCGGGACGGAGGGGCCTCGCAGACGACCCGGCGTTCCGGCGGGCCCGCTGGGATCGGTGGGGACCCGGTCGGGTCGGGCCGCTAGCCCGAGAGCCGCTTGCGCCAGCGTCCCTCGCGGAAGCCGGCGAGCAGCTTGCGCGCACGCCCCGCCTGCTCCTCGACGCTCGCGTGGGTCACGCGCAGGAAGTCGTTCAGACCGGGAATGCGGGCGATCTCGTCCCGCGTCGCCTGGAGGAAGCCCATCGACCAATCCTCGAAACAGCGCTCGGGGATCGGCTCGCGGATCAGCTTCGTCATCTCGACGTGGCGCGGATCGGCCTCGATCCGTCGGTAGAGCGCGTCGACGGCCTCCTCCGGACCTTCGAGGACCTGGATGAAGCTGCCGTCGGCGTAGAGCAACATGCCGGTCAGACCCGCCTCGGCGTTGCGGGCGCGGGCGCGGGCGAGCAGCGTGGTGAGCGCTTCGGAGTCGAAGGGCCGAGCCGCAGCGCTCATGTAGATGCACTGGATCAGCGTCTCCTGCTCGGCTCGCGCGCCGGCCGCCTCCATGCCGTCGCCCCCCCGTTCGTCCTCCTCGACGCCGTCACGGCCCTCAGTCATCGATCGATCCTCGACAGGTCCCGACCGGCCTCCATCGGAGTGGAGAGCGGGCGCTTGAGGCAACACGGCAGGACCGCGGGCCGCCCGCAGCGCCACGGCAGATCGCCGCGCCCCATCGGCAGGATGCCCGCGCGACGCGCCTCAGAAGAAGGCGCGAAGCGACCGGATGCGGTCGTCACCACCGACCTGCCAGACGTAGATCACGTCCATGCCCCGACCGCCCGGATCGTGCGCGAGCCCCGCCCGCACGTGGAAGACGAGCTCGTCGCCCCCGAGGAGCAGCGGCCCGACGCGCTCGAAGCGAAGTCGCCCGTTGCGCGCGTGGGTCGCGCGGTAGAAGCCGCGGATGGCCTCCCGACCCTCGACGCGGGGCGCGCCGACCGGATCCTCGAGCCAGGCATCGGGCGCGAAGAGCGCGAGGACGCCCTCGAGGTCCGTCGCGGCATGGCGGTCGAGATAGGCCTCGACCAGGCGCTCCGCCGCCGCGACGCCCAGCCCCGGTCCGCTCATCCGCCGCCGGCGAGCAGCGCCGCGACCTCGCCCTCGACCGCGGTTCCCGCGAAGAAATCGGGGTTCGTGTCGGTATAGAAGCGGACCGGGTTCTCGAACACGAAGGCGCGCAGGTCGTCCGCCGTGAGCCAGCCCTCGTCCATCGGCTCGAGGACCTCGGCGACGACCTCCGTCATGTCGGGCACGTCCCAATGCCCGATGTCGGAGCCGAGGATCGCGCGGAGCTTCGCGCCGCGGGGATTGGCGCGCGCGTCGAAGGCGAGCCGCGTCATCGGATCGTCCGCTTCGCAGCCGAAGGCGAAGCGGGACACGAAGAGCTCGACGAGATCGGCCTCGCTCGTCGCCTCGAGCGCCGCCCAGTCGTCGACCGGCTGGGCGCCCGCCCCGCGCATGACCCAGCCCGTCCCCTCGGTCCGCCAGCCGCGCTCGGCCGCGTGGCGCGCGAAGAGCTCGTCGAGCAACGCGCGGTCGAGGGCCGCCGGATCGTAGTGGGCGAGCATCGCGGGGTTGCGCTTGCGCCAGTGGGAGAGCTGGTCGGCGAGCAGGGTCACGGCCCAGGCGACGCCGCCCTCGAGGAAGGCGAAGCGCAGCTTCGGGAACCGGCGCGTGACGCCGCCCATGAAGAGCGACTTCGCGAGCGCGTCGCCGACCGACGCGAAATGACCGATCTGGTTGTACATGTAGTTCGAGATCGAGCGGCGGCCGCTCCAGCCCATGCCCGAGCCGTGGGTCGCGAGCGAGACGCCGAGCGCCTCGCAGCGACGCCAGAAGGGGTCGTAGTCGTGGGCGCTGTCGAGGCCGTAGAAGTCGAGCCACTGTGCGTAGGGCGCGAGCTCGGGCGCCCGCTCGGCGACGACGTCGATCGGCCGACTGACGTAGGACGCGATCATGACGGCGCGCAGACCGAGCTCGACCACGGCATGGTCGAGGGCGGCGATCGCCTCCTCCGGCGTGTGCATCGGGATCAGGGCGACGGGGGTCAGGCGACGGCGGTGCTCGGCGTAGAGATCGGCATGATAGGCGTTGATCGCGCGACAGGCCGCGAGCCGCAGCTCGTCGTTCTGGATGCTCGGGAAGCCGAGCGCGAGGGTCGGATAGACGACGCCGAAGTCGATCCCGAGCTCGTCCATCCGGCTCTCGAGCAGGCCGGGGACCGTCGCCGTCGCGAAGTCGAGCGTGTTCTTCGTCGGCATCGCCCACCACGGCGGCCGCAGCGCGCGGGTGCGGGCGCGCTCCGCGGGCGAGAGCTCGGCCCAGCGATGCGCGTCGGGGCCGAGCAGGCCCGTGATCAGCGCGTGGACCCCGACGTCGACGCCCTGCTTGCGCAAGTATTCGTCGATCGCGGGGACGTATTCCTGGGAGTGGCCGTCGGCGTCGACGACCGGATGACCGAGTCGCGCCCGAGCGCGGGCGCCGGGGGATGTCTTCGTCATGCGGTCATTACCGCACGCCCACGGGTCGTCGTCAAGCCGACCGTGCGCGCCAGTCGTCCTTCGCCCCGAGATCGCGCCGCAGCGTCCGAGCGGCGAGCGCGACCAGCACGGCCGACACCCCGAACATGCAGAGCGCCGCGAAGAGCGCCGGCCGGATCGAGGCCGTTCCCCACCGCTCGACGCCGGCATCGCTGATCCAGCCGACGAGGGGCGCACCGAGGCCGAGACCGAGCACGGTATTCGCGGTGATGACGAGCGCCGCGGCGACGGCGCGCATGCGCGGCGCGACCAGCGTCTGGACGACGCTGTAGAAGGGACCGAAGCAGCTGCCGGCGAGGAGCGACACGGGCGCGAGCAGCCACATCGCGGCCTGCGCGCTCGGCGCGAAGACGAAACCCGCCGCGCAGGGCCAGGCGAAGACGAGCGCGAGCGCGGGCTGCCAGACGAGCCAGCGCAGGTCGCGGCGGGCGAGACGATCGGCCAGCGCGCCGCCGAAGAAGGTGCCGAGCGCGGTCAACAGCCCGGAGGCGAGCGCGAGGCGCGCCCCCGCCTCGGCCGTCGAGATGCCATGGACCCGCGTCAGGAAGGGCACGCTCCACCCGAGCACCGCGTACATCGCGACGGCGTGGAAACCCGACGCGAGCACGACCGAGCGCAGCGCCGGCACCGCCACGACGAAGCGCAGCGTCGACGCGAAGGGAATCGGCGCCGCGTCGTCGCCTGCGTCCGCCGCGCCGCGCGGCCCGTCCGCGCTCGACGCGCTCGGGCCGCCGTTGCCCCCGTCGCCGCCGTCGAACCTCCCCCGCTTCGGCTCGGGCACCGTCGTCCGGATCAACAGCGCGAGCGCCAGCCCCGGCAGGCCGAAGATCATGAACGCGACGCGCCAGCCGTAGGCATCGGCGAGCCAGCCGCCCAGCGCGAAGACGAGGATCGAGCCGAGCGGTGCGCCGAGCGTGAGGACCGCCAAGGCGGTCGCGCGGCGCTCGACCGGGAACGTGTCGGAGAGCAGGGATTGGGAAGGGGCCCCGCCCGCCGCCTCGCCGATTCCGACCCCGATGCGGATCGCGAAGATCTCGACGTAGCTGCGGGCGAAGCCGGTCAGGAAGGTCAGCAGGCTCCAGAGGGCGAGACCCGCCGCGATGATCGTCCGGCGCGTGCCGCGGTCGGCCGCGAGACCGATCGGGATGCCGGCCGTGACGTGGAGGATCGCGAAAGCGGTCCCCGTCAGCAGACCCATCGCGCCGTCCGAGACGCCGAACTCGGCCTTGATCGGATCGATCAGGACCGAGAGCAGCTGGCGATCCATGACGTTGAGCGCCGTCATGCAGGCGAGCAGCGAGAGGACGTAGGCAGGTCGCGCGCGACGGATCGTTGCGGTCGGTGTGAACGGGGTGCCCAGAACGCTCTACCTCTCCCTGCAGCGGCCTGCCCTGCAGCGGCCTGCAGCGCGCGCGAGGACGACGCACGTCGCGCCCACGATCGGCGTGGAGCGCGCGGACGTCGCGGCCTCCCTCCGGATCCCCGCACGCGCGCCGCGATCCGGGCGACCGCCGTCGTCGCTGCGGCCGCAGCAGTCGCTAGCATACGGCGGCGCCGGGCGCGCCCTCGCGCCGAGTCGCTGGAGCGAGCGGACCATGGAAGCCATGCTCATCACGGGACGCGGTCGCGTCGAGCCGCGCCCCTACCCCGACCCGAAGCTGGTGCGGGGCGGCGCGATCGTCGACGTCCTGCGCTGCGGCATCTGCGGAACCGACGTCCACGCCTATCAATCCGGCGATCCCTATCCGCCCGGGCTCTGCGGCCACGAATGGGTCGGTCGCGTCCGCGACGTCGCGGACGACGTCCGCCTGCTCGCGCCCGGCGACCGCGTCAGCGTCGGGATCCGGCCGCCCTGCGGCGCATGCGTGCAGTGTCGCGCGGGGCAGGGGGCCTGGTGTCATCCCGCGATGATGTCGCTCGGCGGGTTCGATCCGCGCGGCTCGGCCCACGGCGCCTTCGCCCCCGCACTCGCCGCGTCCGCCGACCGGCTGGTCCGGATTCCGGACGCGGTCTCGAACGAGGCAGCCGCGATGATCGAGCCGGCGACCGTCGCCTATCACGGCGTGCGCCTCGGTCGGATCCGGCTCGGGGACTTCGTGGTCGTCCAGGGGGCGGGACCGATCGGGCTGCTCGCCCTGCAATGGGTCCGCCACGCGGGCGCGCGCGAGGTCCTGGTCGTCGAGCCCTCGCCGACTCGAGCGGCGCTCGCGCGGGCGCTCGGCGCGACGGCGACCTGCGCGCCCGCGGAGATCGAGGAACGTGTGAAGGACACGACGGGCGGCCTCGGAGCCGACGCCGTCGTCGAGTGTGCCGGGCGCCCGGAGACGATCCAGTCGGCCGTGGATCTCGTGCGGCGCGGGGGGAGCGTGACGCTGATCGGGCTCTCCGATCGGGACGCGACGATCCGGCCGGGCATCTGGCTCATGAAGGAGGTCACGGTCCGCTGCTCGATCGCCTACGAGCAGCGCGATTTCGCGCCCGTCGTCGAGATGCTCGCCGACGGCCGGATCCGGGCGGAGCCTCTCCATACGCGGACGGTCGGTCTCTCGCAGCTCGCCGAGACGATGGCGGAGCTCGCCGGCGGTGGGACGCGCGACGTCAAGGTGCTCGTCGATCCGAGCGCCTGAGCGCGAGGCATCGCGTCTCGCTCGCCGACCCGTCTGCCGATCACCCGTCGGCGCGCCCTGCCCCGCCTCGCCGATCGACCGTGTCGCTTCGACCGGCCGTGCCGCACCAATCGGCTGCGCCGGCCGTGCGCGCGAAGAGGCACGCGCTCGGGTTAGAGTCGCTGCAGCGGGGCGCCGAAGCGGCGCGGTACGCCGACGGGAGATGCGCAGATCATGGGACTGGCCGGAGACGCCGCGATCGTCGGGCTCGCCGACTGGAAGCCGGAGCGGCGGTACGCGGGCCCGCCGCGCTTCACGATCGAGCAGTATGCAGAGCTCGCCCGCCTGGCTCTCGAGGACGCCGGCATCGAGCCCGGCGAGGTCGACGGGCTCGTCACGTCGCGCATCGGCGAGTCCTCGAACTTCGTCCCGGCGACGGTCGCGGAATACTGCGGCTTCGCCGTGAACTTCGCCGAGCTCGTCGATCTCGGCGGCGCGAATGCCGTCGGCATGGTCTGGCGCGCCGCCGCCGCGATCGAGCTCGGACTCGCGAACGTCGTCGTCTGCGCGATTCCCGGCCGCCCGACGCCGCGCCGGCCCGACGCCCCCGACGTGAAGACCGACCCGCGCTGGTTCTTCGGGGCGTCGTCACCGGAGTACGGCTCGCCCCAGGCCGAGTTCGAGATCCCCTACGGCCACCTCGCCCAGAACGCGGGCTATGCGCTGATCGCGCAGCGCTATGCGGCGGTGCACGGATACGACGCCCGTGCGATGGCGAAGATCGCGGTCGACCAGCGGGCCAACGCCTGCGCGAATCCCGACGCCGTGTTCCACGGCCAGCCGATCACCGCAGACGACGTGCTCGCCAGCAAGCTCGTCGCCGATCCGCTCCACCTGCTCGAGATCGTGATGCCCGTCCACGGCGGCCACGCCGTCGTCGTCGCGCGCCGCGATCGCGCGAAGCGCGCGCGCCATCGCCCCGCCTTCGTCGCGGGCTGCGGCGAGCACCTCGCCATCAAGTCGCCCGCCTGGGCGAAGGACCTGCTCGCGACGCCGGTCGGTCCCGCGAGCGAGCTCGCCTTCCGCATGGCCGGCATCCGTCGCGACGAGATCCAGCTCGCCTGCCTCTACGACTGCTACACGATCACCGTCCTGCTGACCCTCGAAGACGCGGGCTTCTGCGCGAAGGGCCAGGGCATGGCCTTCATCCGCGACCACGACCTGACCTTCCGCGGCGACTTCCCGCTCAACACCCACGGCGGCCAGCTCTCCTACGGCCAGGCCGGCGGCGCCGGCGGCATGTCCCAGGTCACCGAGGCCGTCCGCCAGATCCGCCATGCCGCAGGGCCGCGCCAGCTCGCCCGCTGCGACACCGTCTACGTCTCCGGAACCGGCGGCGTCATGAGCGAGCAGTCCGCCCTGATCCTGCGCGGCGACTGACGAGGAGAGTGCATGCCGTCCGCGACGTCCCCGATCTCGAAGCCGCTGCCGCAGGCGACGCCGACCGCCGCGCCGTTCTGGGCAGGCCTGCGCGCCGGCGAGGTCCGCATCCAGCGCTGCGAAGCCTGCCGCGCCTGGGTCTTCTATCCGCGCACGAACTGCCCGCGCTGCCTCTCGACGCGGCTCGCCTGGCAGACCGTCGCCGGCACCGGCCGGCTCCACGCCTTCACGATCGCCCGGCTGCCGACCGCTCCCTTCTTCGTCGACGAGACGCCGCAGCTGCTCGCGATCATCGAGCTCGACGAGGGCGTGCGCATGGCCTCGACCCTCGTCGGCGTCGAGGAGGGCGAGGTCGCGATCGGCATGCGACTCGCGCCCGTCTTCGAGCCGACGACCGGGGGCGAGTCGGTGCTGCTTCGCTTCACGCGAGCCGAGGAAGGCTGAGCGCCCGCGCGGCCGGATCAGAAGGAAAAGACGAGACTCGACGTCGCGTCCCCGCGCGTATAGGCGTCGCCGATGCGCGTGAATCGCGACTCGACCGTCCAATCGAGCGATTCGCGCAGGCGCAACCGGTACGCGAGCCGCGCGTGGCCGCCGAGCTCGAAGCGCATCGAGCCACCCGGCTCGTCGACGAACTGCGCGGCCGGCCCCCCCTCCAGGACGAACTCGTGTCGTCCGCCCCAATGGCCCTCGAGGCGCAGACCGGGCACCTGCTCGCCGTAGAAGGTCGGACTGAAGTACCCGCCGGCATCCGGATCGTCGATCGTCGGATCGATCCCGAACGCGTCGTCAGCGTAGTGGTAGACGTTCGCCCGGTAGAAGGGCCAGAGCTCGAAGACGGCGAGCCGAGCGAGCCGCGCGCGGACCTCGCCCCGGATCCCCACGAAGGGATTCTCGTCCGTCCCGCGCGCGCCGACCCAGCCCGTGTAGGGCTCGATCGAAGCGACGAGGCGCTCGCCGTCGCGCTCGATCCGGGCGTAGAAGCGGTTCTCCCGCGCGGCACCGACCGCGCGCCCCCCGACCGACTCGCCGACGAGCGCGGCGAAGGAGTCGAAGCGCCGCGTGCGCTCGAAGCCGACCCCCCAGTCGAAGCGCTCGCCGTCCTGCTCGAAGCGGACGCTTCCGATCACGTCGCGACCGCTGTCGGTCAGCGCGTGGTAGCCGAGGCCGACGCGCGCGCGACGGCCCGGGTCGAAGCGGTACTCGCCCTCCACCTCGAGGTAGCCCGCCGCCTGGTTGTTGGCGGAGAGCCCGCCTCCGCCCGAGCGGAAGTAGTCCTCGACGCCGGCCTCGAGTCCGAGCGAGAAGAAGGGCGTGACGTCGCCCCGGCCCCGGGCACCGACGCGAACCCCCCGCAGCTCGGTCTTCGATCCCCCCTCCTGGAAGAGGCCGCTCACGACCGGGCCCACGCGGGTCTCGCGGCCGCGCGTCAGGTCGCCGCGCAGGCGGGCGCTCGCCCGCGCCTCGGCGCCGTAGCGCAAGGCGAGATTCGAGTGGTGGAGCGCCTGGTCGCGATCGCCCACCCAGGCGTAGGTCTTGGCGAGCCCGTCGTGGGCCTCGACGTTTCGCGGATCGCGCTCGAGGACGGCTTCGTACTCGGCGATCGCGGCGCGGGCGTCCGCGCGTTTCGCCGCGAGCAGCCGGGCCAGCTTGAGTCGCACCGCGACGTCGTTCGGTCGCTCGCGGAGCAGCGCGCGATACTGGAGCGCCGCATCCGCCCGGCGGTCCTTCTCCGACGAGAGCAGATCCGCGTAGGTCAGGCGGACGTCGTAGCCCGGGTTGCGGTCGAGCGCCTCGCGGTACGCGTCGATCGCCCGACGCCGCTTGCGCGGGTCGGCGGCCAGCACCTCGGCGTAGGTCAGACGGAGCTGCGCGTCCTCCGGACGGCGGGCGACGAGCGCCGCATAGCGCTCCGCCGCCTCGTCGCTCGCGGGGCTCCGCCGCGCGATCAGCTCGGCGAGCTGGCGCTTCACCTCGAAATCGTGCGGCCGCTCCCGCTCGAGGCGCCGGTACTCCGCGATCGCCTCGTCGACGTAGGCAGGGTCCCAGAGCAGGAGCGCACGGTACTCGTCCCGCCATTCCGCCTTGGCCGGTCGCGCCGCGACGAGCTTGCGGTACTCGACCAGGGCGTCTTTCAGCTGACGGCGGTCCTGGGCGAGCAGCCGAGCGAGCTCGTGGCGGCGCTCCAGGTCCTCCCGCCGCGCGAGCCCCATGCGGTAGTAGCGGATCGCGTCGGCTCGCCGGTACGCGTAGCGCTCCCAGCCGAGGATCTCGGCCTGCTTGAAGGCGACGTCCGGATCGTCGTCGAAGCGCTCGAGATAGCGGTCGTAGGCCTCGATCGCCCTGGTCGTCAGGCCCTGCTTCTCGTTGGCGACGCCGAGCTGCTTCAACGCCTCGCGGTTGTTCGGATTGAGCTCGGCGGCCCTCTCGTACGACTCGATCGCCGCGCGGTAGTTGCCGATCTTCATGTTGGCGCGCGCCCGCAGGACGTACCACCACTCCGTGCCCGAAGCCGGCGCTTCCCCCTGCGCCAGCGCGCCGGTCGCACACGCGACGACCAGGATCGAGACCATTCCCGCGAGCGGCCACCCCCTCTTCATCCGTCCCGCCTCAGTCGACTGCAACAAGCGCATCCTCTCTCTTTTCCGCATCCGCCCCGGCGACCTCGCCGTCGCCGCCGAGCTCGATCCCCACCGACCAGAGCCAGTGCCAGGACCGACGGACGTACACCGTTCGGCCCCATCGATCGCCGCCCCGCTCCGACACGATCCGCCAGCGGGCATCGGACGCCGGCGCGGCGCCGCGCACCCGGAGTCCGAGGCCGCGAGGCGAGCGATCGCGCAGCCAGGCGCGCGCTTCTCGCCCCTCGATCCGTACCCGCACCGTCCGGCATCCCCGTCGGCGCGGATGGCGGCGACGGGCCGCCCGGCCCGGAAGGACGTATCCGGCGAAGGCCCGTCCGAAGGCGAAGATCGCCGACAGGAAATGCCGCGCCTCGCGCTCGTGCGCGCGCGCCCACGTCCGCGCGTCGGCGAAGATCGCGAGCAGCAGCGCCTGCTGCTCGGCTTCGTCGAGCGCTTCGAATCGCAGACCGGCCCGCGTGCGGCGACCGCGTCGCTCCTGATAGGCGAGGCTCGCCTCGATGCGCAACGGGACTTCGAGCATCAGCTCGAGGGGGAATCGATCCGGCAGCGGAAGCGGACGATCGAGGTCGAGGGCGCACCCGCCGAGTCCGACGTCGCCCGTCGACACCACGACGTAGCCCCCAGCGCATGACGCCTGCGCCGATCCGCCCCGCTCGGGCGCGAGCGCGATGCGGACCGGAATCGCCCGCCGCACGCGATCCTCGACCCGTCGCTGCGGCCGCTCCCAGGCGATCATCAGTCCCGCGAGCAGGAAGACCAGGTTGAGCCCGCACCAGGCGAGATTGAAGACGTACGCGTCGCGTTCGACTCCGAACTCGACGAGCTCCCAGGTCCCCTTCGCGAGGCCGAGCGCCATCCCGACCGCCAGCACGAGCGTCCAGCGGGCCGAGGCCCAGTCGAAACGATGCGCCTGACTCGTGATGCCCTTGGGCGTCACCTGGAAGCCGAGCGACTTCGGCAGCAGGAGATCGAGGATCGAGCGGGCGAGCGGGGCGGAGACGGCGCTCTCGTAGAACGAGCCCCAGAGCGGCCGGGACCAGCCGGGGATCAGCACCGCCGAGATCATCGGCAGGACCAGCAGGTAGGGGATCAGGTAGGCCGTGAGGATCGCGACGTCGGCCAGGATCGGATGCCAGTGGAAGAAGAGGTACGCGAGCGGCGTCAGCCAGAAGATCAGACGGGGGAGCGGATAGAAGAAGTGGTAGAGGGAGGCGAAGTAGCCGAGCCGCTGGCGCGGGGAGAGGCCGCGGCAGAAGAGCGGATTGTCGCGGAAGAAGATCTGCAGGCAGCCGAGCATCCAGCGACGGCGCTGCACGATGTAGGACGCGAGGTTCTCCGCCGACAGGCCGACGGCGAGATCCTCGTCGACGAAGGCCGAGCGCCAGCCCCGGGCATGCAGGTGCTGACTCGTGTGGATGTCTTCGGTGATCGAGAGGAGCTTGAAGCCGCCGACGGATTCGAGGGCCTCGCGGCGGAACACCGCGCCGCTGCCGACGAAGAACGTCCCGCCCCAGCGATCGCGCTCGGACTGGATGCCGTGGTTGAACATGTCCTGCTCGTTCGGGATCCGGCCCGCGGCGCGGAAGGCGTGCTGGAAGACGTCGGGGTTGCGGAAGTGGTGGGGCGTCTGGACGAAGCCCATGCGCCGGTCCTGGAAGAAGGGAACGGTTCGCGCGAGGAAGGGCCGCGTGGGGACGTGGTCCGTGTCGAAGACGACGCAGAGCTCGCCGTCGGTCCGCGCCAGGGCCTGATTCAGGTTGCCGGCCTTCGCGTGTCGACGGGGGCCCTCGTGATAGGTGGCGCCATGGCGCTCGGCGAGCGCGCGGACCTCGGGGCGATGGCCGTCGTCGAGGACGTGGACCCGCGCGTTCGGATAGTCCATCGCGCGCGCGGCGACGAGCGTCCGATCGAGGATCTCGAGCGGCTCCCTGAAGATCGGAATGAAGACGTCGACGCTCGGCGCGAAGCCCGGCGCTTCGGGGCGACGCACGCCACGGGGTCCCCCCAGACCCGTCTGGACGACGAGCAGCGCCACCGACACGAAGCAGTAGAGCTCCGCCGCGAAGAGCCCGACGCTGATCCATGGGCCGGCCGGCTCGATGAAGTTGAGCGAGTGGCGCGCCCGCCAGACCAGGTAGAGGCCGCAGACCGCGAACGCCGCGGCGAGAAAGCCGGCGCGCAGGACGGGCTCGGCCCGCGTACCGCGCAGGAGGAGCACGAGCGGAAAGAGGCCGAGGCAGGCCGCGAGGGGGACCTTCGGCAGGTTCGCGTAGAACGCGCGCCCGTCGAAGGGAAGCAGGAAGGAGAGCCATTCGCCGTAGGGGCGCGCGAGGCCGAGCGAGAGCAGCTCGTCGAAGGCGAGCCAGTTGTGGAGGTAGTACGGCGTGTCGCGGCCGACCAGGGCGTTGCGCCAGAGGGGCTCGAGCTTCTCCCGCCGCAGCCGCTCGGCGAACGCCGGGTCGACGACGTCGGCGAGCGCATGCGCGGTCGCATAGAGCGGGAGCGCCTCGAGCCGCGACTTCGCCGCCCCGTCGGGTCGGTAGCGATCGAAGAGGCGGGCGCCGTCGCGGACGTAGGCTTCGTGGAGGGGAGCGAGCATGCGCGCGCGCAGCTCGCCCTCGAGCCGCCAGCTCCAATGCCAGTCGGCCGCGAGGCGCCAGTAGATCGGAAAGGCGTCGTAGCCGAAGTCGCCGATCTCGAGCGTCTTCGGATGCTCGAGTCGCACGCGCCGGTTCTTGCGGTCGTAGTAGACCCGCTCGGGCGGGAAGTCGAGATCCCGCTCGACGAAGATCAGTCGCAGGACGTCGTAGGCGGTCGAAGCGACGCAGGACCAGTCATGGTCGCGGTCGAGCTTCGCGAACTCGCGGTAGGCATAGGGCGCGAAGTAGCCGACATGGAGGACGGGAACGCGCTCGCGCTTCGACCAGTTGCCGGCCGTGAGCAGGCAGGCCTCGCCGTCGACGAGCACCTCCTCGTCCCAGATCGCGCGGACGATCGCGAGCGCCTCGCGCTCGAAGGCGGGCTCCTCGAATCGCCGCGCGGCGAGCAGCAGGGCGAGGGCGACGTCGGTGTCGGCGTCGGTCGCGGCATTGCGGTCGAGCACGCCCGCCTTCCACTTCCACGAGAAGAGCCCGTCCTCCTCGCGCCGCAGGTGCCGCTGGGTCCAGGCCCAGACCGCATCGAAGGTCTCGCGATCGTCGCTCCAGACGGAGCGCAGCATCGCGTAGCTCTGCCCCTCCGAGGTCGTGATCCCGTCTTCGTCGAGGGACACGACGCGTCCCCCGTCGACGATGTAGTGGAAGCGGTAGAAGCTCCAGAGCGCGGCCTGGAGGTCCATCCGCTCGATGCGCGGATCGGGCGGCGCATCCGGATCGACGAGCCCGGGTCGCCCGCAGCCGAGCGCGAGCCCGAATGCGATCGCCAGCCCCGACAGCCCGATTGCCGCCTTCCGAAACACCACCGACCCTGCCTCTCGTGGGAATCCCGTCGGGCATCACGCCGCGCGACCAGCGCGGAGCGCCGGCTCGGGGGCAGCCCGGAAGGCGGCAGTCTAGCGGCGCGGCGACTTCGCGCCGACGCGGGACGAGCCGGCTCGATCCTCCGGCGGCTCGGTTGCCGCGGCGACCGGGATGCCGGCCGCCGCGTCCTGCGGCGCGCGCCCGCTCAGCGGAACTTCGGAATCACCTGCTCGCCGAGATTCCGGATCGTCTCGAGCGCGGCCCACTGGGGGACGGTGCCCATCTGGATCAGGAACATGACCTCGTCGGCGCCGGCGTCGCGCAGGCGCTGCACGTACTCGATCGCGTGCTCGACGCGGCCGTAGGCATGGTTGACGTTGAACATGCCGGTCGCCTCGGTCCCCGCCGTGATCTTCTCCTCGTGGAGGTAGGCGACGAGGGCCTCGCCCTCGGCCTTCAAGACCTCCTCGTCCGTCATGTCCGCGATCTCGGCGCGCGGCGCCGGCGCGTCGCCCATCGGGCTGTACCAGTGCCGGATCGCCTCGGTGAAGTAGCGCTGGCCGCGGTGGCCGATGGCGCGCGCCTTCTTCTCGTCGTCGAGCACGATGGCGGGACAGAGCGCGGCGAGATGCTCGACCGGGAAGTCGCCGATCTGGCTCTCCGGCGTGCGACGTTCGATCGCCGCGCGGTAGACCCGGTTCTTCTTCGCGATGTCCTCGGGTCCGGCGAATCCGAGCACGAGCGCGCCGAGCCCCCATTCGCCGGCCTGGTTCAGCGTCGCCTCGCGCGTACAGGCGAGGTACATCGGAGGATGCGGATCCTGGAAGGGCTTCGGGAAGATCGGACGGCGCGGGATCTTCATCGTCGGGCTGTCGTGCTCGAAGTACTCCTCGCGCCACATGCGCGGGATCATGCGCGCCGACTCCTCGAGCTGGGCGGGGATCTCGTCGATCTCGGTCTGGAACGCGCCCGCCTCCTGCGGCGTGCCCCCCTTGCCGATGCCGAAGTCGACGCGGCCGCCCGTCAGCATGTCGAGCATGCCGATGCGCTCGGCGACCTTGACGGGATGATTCATCCGGAACGGCAGGCAGACGACGCCGTGCCCGATGCGGATCCGCTCGGTCTTGCCCGCGACGTAGGCGAGGAAGGTCTCGGGCGCGCTCATGTGGGCGTACCACTGGAGGCAGTGGTGCTCGACGGCCCAGACGCGATCGAAGCCCGTCTTCTCGCCGAGCACCGCCTGCTCGACGCACTCCTGCATGATCTGGTGCTCGCCCTTGCGCGAGGTGTCGACGATCTGGGCTTCGAAGATCATGGAGAAGGACATCGGCTTGCCGTTGGCCATGGCGATCGCCTCGATTGTTTCGAAGGGTTGTAGCGAGCGCGACCGCTCGAGTCCACCGTCGGATCGACGCCCGACCCCACGCCCGCCGATGCTAGTTCTCTTCGGTGCACGCCCCCGCCTCGACGTCGCCCCGACCGCGATTTCCCCGGTTGATCCCGGGCGTGGACTCCCGCCACGCGCCCGGGCATTGGGCGTTCCATCGGTCGGGAGCTGCCGTGCAGGCTGCGCCGGATGCGGGGCCCGTCGACCACGACACGGGGGACGAACGGGCCGATCCACACGATCGCGGCCGAGCCCCGCCCGACCGAGTCGCTCCCGGCGCCGATCCAACGCCCCGTCCCGTCGGAACCGCGCGACCTCGCCCGGAATCCAAGGCCCCGGCTCGGGCCGTACGCGCCGAGTGGTTTTCGCGGACGGCGTCGGGGACGATCGCGACGAGCGACGATGCCAGTCGGCACGCCGTGGGTCGTTGGTGAGCGGCAACGCTCTGACGAACCTCACCGTCCCCGAAGCGTCGATTCCTTCCCGGCCGGCGCTCGGCGCCCTTGCGCTGCTCGCCGCCGGAGGGCCGCGTTCGCGGAGGGCCCGACTCCGCCCCCCGGAGATCGATGCGGCTGATCGACGCGAAGCGCCCGGGGCCGCGCTCCGAGCCCCTCGCCCGACCCGTCGACGGGCCTCGCCTCCGAACGATTCCGATCATCGAACGGTGGGGCAGGCGACGGATCGCGATCCGGCACGCGCCGACGCGGCCGACGCGGCACCTCAGAACCACGTCACCCCATCCGTCGAGTTGCGGATCACCGCGCGCCGCCCGACGACGACGAACTGCCCGTCGGCGAACGCGACGCCCTCGAGATCACGGCCGGTCTGCGGGTCGCGGCGCGTGTACGCGGCGGCGTCGGGGGAGGAGAGCAGCGTGCCGTCGTCGCCGACGACGACCCAGACGCCCGCGCCGAACGCCGCGCCGTCGAGATCGGCCGTGACGTTCGTGCTCTCGGGCGTCCAGCGGATGCCGTCGGGGGAGCTCAGGACCGTGCCGCCGTCGCCGACGGCGACGAAGAGGTCATCGCCCCAGCCGACGTCGTGGAGGTCCGCGCCGACCCCGGAGGTGCGCGCGGTCCAGGCCACGCCGTCGGGGGAGGTCAGGACGGTGCCGCCGTCGCCGACGACGACGAACAGATTCTCGGCGAAGACGACGCTCGCGAGGTCGAGGGCGGTCGGGCTCGTCTCGAGCGTCCAGGCCCCGGCGTTGGGCGAGGTCAGGATGCGACCGTCCTCGCCGACGAGCAGGTGGACCCCGGCCCCGTAGGCCGCGCCGCGCATCGAGCGCGAGGTCGGCAGGAACTGGAAGAACCAGGTCGCGCTGTCGGTCGAGGTATAGGCGACGCCCTGGTCACCGGCGGCGACCCAGGTTCCGCCGCCGAAGGCGATCGCGCGCAGCGCGCCGCAGCAGTCGACGACCTGGCGCGTGAAGGTCTCGCCATCGCCGGAGTTCGCGATGGTGTAGTCCTGGCCGACCGTGACCCAGGCGTCGTCGGCGAAGGCGACGGCGAGCAGATCGGGATGGCTCGTGAAGCCGTTGCCGAAGTACCAGTTGTTGGAGGAGCAGTCGCCGGCGACGAGCGCGACGGCGAGCAGGGCCAGGGCAGCGACGAACGGCAGCTTGCGGGACACCATGCGGGACATCGAAGCCTCCTGTCGCGGGCGGCGATCGCCTGCGAACACGCCGCGGGCCGCCGCCCCGACCCGTTGAGCATCCGCGTCGCCCCTGGGAGCGCAAGCGCCCGCCCCTCGCCTCTCCCCTTGCGCCTGCAGCGGCCTCCGGCCGAAGCCGGTCCGCGCCGGGCTTCGCGCGCCGGGCCCTCGCCCGCCTGCCGGCCGGCCTCTTCGCAGCGGCGCGGCCGAGGTCGCGCCGAGTCGACCCGGCGCTACCGTGTCGGGGCTCGGCGCGCCGATTCCGCCCGCCGCGGAAGCGCTCGGCGAGCCCGCCGTCCGACACGCCCACCGCAGTGGAGGATCGCCATGCCCCGCCGCGCCGCTCCGTCGCTCGCCCTGATCGCGCTCGTCCTGCTCCTCGGTCCGCCGAGCGCATCCAGCGAGCCCGCCCACGCCCATCCGACCGCCGGCCTCCCCTTCGCCCCCTACTACATCGTGACCGGAATCGATCCGCGCCTCTGCCCCTCGCCGCTCTGCGGCGGCGTCTACGTCTCGCTCGTCAATCGCAAGGGGACGCGTTGTGCGGACGGACGCGTCGCCGAGCAGTGCTATGCGCCGCTGCTCGACTGGTCCGCACTCGCGCTCTCGCCCGAGGAGACGGGCGCGCTCGAAGGGGCCTTCCGCGATCGGCGGGTGCTCGTGCGCGGCGAGCTGCAGTCGCTCGACTCGCCCTTCGGCCCGCTCCCGGGCCTCGTCGTCCGCGACGCCTGGCGGGGCGTCACCGGCCAGACGCCGCCGCCGCGCTTCTTCGGCGTCGTCTCCTCCGGCATCGTCTGCTTCACCTTCCCCTGCCCGAGCTTCCGCGCGCAGATCCTGAACAAGCGCGGCCGCCGGATGGTGCACGAGGTCGACCTCGCGGCCTCGGGCGCCACGCCCGGGCAGCTCGCGCAGGGCCAGACCGCGCTCTACGGCGACGGCCTGCTGGTCGCGGGCCACCGCGAGCTCTTCCGGGGGCCCGCCGGCCAGGGCGTCCGCCTCGTCGCCGGGGAGTTCTACACGAAGGTGAAGCCCGGCCCGGGCGGGGCCTGCAACGCGACCGACCCGCTCCCGCCGCCCTCGGACATGTGCCTCACGCTCTGGGATCCCGTCTGCGGCTGCGACGGCCAGACCTACGGCAACCTCTGCGAGCTCGGGCGCGCCCAGGTCCGGCTCGACCATCCCGGGGCGTGCGGGGCGCCTCGCTGATCGGCACCTCGGGCGGTGTCCCAGGGGCTGAATGGTTGCCCGAGCGCGCCGCCGCCGTCATCGTGGGGGGCGACTCGACGCCCGTCCATGAGGATCGCTCGCATGAAATGGTCGTATCGGATCGCGGAGGTCCGCGGGATCGCGGTCTACGTCCACGCCACCTTCCTGGTCCTGCTGGCCGTCGTGATCGTCAGCCATTGGATCAGCAGCCAGGACGGGGCGAAGGCGATCGAAGGCGCCGCCTTCATCCTCGCGCTCTTCGGCTGCGTCGTCCTGCACGAGTTCGGCCATGCGCTGACGGCCCTGCGCTTCGGCGTGCGGACGCGCGACATCACGCTCTATCCGATCGGGGGCGTCGCGCGCCTCGAACGCATGCCGGAGGAGCCGGTCCAGGAGCTGCTCGTCGCGCTGGCGGGGCCGGCGGTCAACGTCGCGATCGCGCTCGGCCTCTTCGTCGTCTGGCGCCTCGGCGCCTCGCTCGGCGCCCTCGAGGCGCCGAGCCTGACGGACGGCACGCTGCTCGGGCGGCTCCTCTTCATCAACCTGGCGCTCGCCGCCTTCAACCTGCTTCCCGCCTTCCCGATGGACGGCGGTCGCGTCCTGCGTGCCGGGCTCGCGACCCGCATGGACTACAACCGGGCGACCCGCATCGCGGCCAGCGCCGGCCAGGCGATGGCGCTCGTGTTCGGCCTGATCGGATTCTTCTACAACCCCTTCCTGATGTTCATCGCCCTCTTCGTCTGGGTCGGTGCCGCCCAGGAGGCGGGCCTCGTCGAGATGCGGACGGCGCTGCATGGCATCCCGGTCGTGCGCGCCATGGAGACGCTCTTTCGCGTGCTCGCGCCGGACGACCCGCTCGAGCGGGCGGTGGAGGAGACGCTCTCCTCTCCGCAGCAGGACTTCCCGGTCGTCGAGCAGGGCCGCGTCGTCGGCCTGCTGACGCGGCGGGACCTGCTCGAGGGCCTCGCGCGCCGAGGCGCGCGCTCGTCCGTCGCCGACTCGATGCAGCGCGAGTTCGCGACGATCGATGCGTCCGAGCTGCTCGAGACGGCGATCCAGCGACTCGAGGGCGGGAGCGCACGGACGATCCCCGTGACCCGCGGCGGCGCGCTCGTCGGGCTGGTGACGGTCGAGAACGTCGGCGAGCTCGTCGCGATCCGCTCGTCGCTCGAGCGCCGGACCCTGGCCGCGCCGCGCTCCGCCTGACGGGCGCGGCGCGCGGCGGCCGCAGGGCGGGCCCTGCGAGGTCCTCTTCACGACCCGCTTCGCATCCCGCGCGAGCATCGCGCGCGCGCCGTCCCGGGCGGACGTGTCTCAGTCGCGCCGGCGTCGGCGGACGGTGGCCATCAGGATCGTGAGGTCGACGGGCTCGCCGGGCGCCGGCAGCTCGACGCGCGGGCCGCGCGGCCGCGCCGGCGCGGCGAGCCGCTCCACGGCGGCCTCGAGCTCGGCGAGCACCTCGGGCAGCCGATGCGCGAAGAGCCAGGGATCGGGCACGAGCTTCGGATCGACGAGAAAGCCGAAGTCGACCTGATCGTCGTGGGAGACGGCCGTCAGGTTCATGCCGCTGCCGACCTGGAGCATCGACATGGGATGGAGCTCGAGCACCCGTGCGCCCGCCATGTAGGTCGGGATCGGCAGCCCCCGCACGTTCGAGCAGACGAGGTTGCCGGGCATCGGCGCGAGGCGGGGCAGCTTGTGCGCCGCCTGCATCACCAGATGGAGCGCGGCGGGCGCGAGCGACTCGCCGAGCGCCGTGATGAACTCGAAGGCGCCGTCCCGCGTCCGCTGCTTGGATTCGGAGGCGCTCGCGTGGATCGCCCGCAGCCGCTCGACCGGATCGGAGAGATGGGTCGCGAGGGTGACGGGCATGCTCGTCAGCTGATTGCCCATCCGCTGGTCCCCCGCCTCCCGCAGCGAGACCGGACACAGCGCGACCAGCGAGCCCTCCGGCAGCTCGCCGCGCTCGAGCAGCACGCTTCGCAGCACCCCCCCGACCACCGCGAGCAGCACGTCGTTCAGCTTGACCCCGAAGTGTTTCTTGATCTCGCGCAGGGGTGAGAGGGGCAGCGAGGTGAAGGCGAACTCGCGGTGGCGCGAGAGCCGATTGCCGTTCCAGGCGACGCGCGGGATGCGGGGCTCGTCCCGCCCGACCGCCGCCTGTCCCGTCGGCATCGAGCGGGCGAGCGTGCGCGGCAGCGCCGTCGGGATCCGGGCGAGATCGCGAAGCGCCCGTCCGGCGTGGAGCGCCATGCGCGCCTGGCGTCGCAGGCCGTTCTCGACCAGGCGGCGTCCGATCTCCCAGGGATCGGGCGGCCGGGGGCGCGAGGCCTCGGCCGCGACGCCGGCCGTCGCGATCGGGGTCTGGCCAGGCTCGGGCGACAGATCCATCAGGATCTCCGAGAGCCCGATGCCCGACTGGCCGTCGACCAGGCAATGATGGAGCTTGATCAGGATCGCGATGCGGCCGTCGTGGAGTCCCTCGATCCACCAGCATTCCCAGAGCGGCCGCGCCCGATCGAGCGGCTGCGCATGCAGGAAGCTCGCGAGGCGGGCGAGCGTCGCGCGGTCGCCGGGCGCCGGGAGCGCGATGCGCTGGACGTGCGCGCGCACGTCGAAGCTCGGATCCTCGACCCAGTAGGCACAGTCGAGGCCGAGCGGAACCTCCCGAATACGCCAATGGAATCGCGGGATCAGCGCGATTCGCTCAGACAACACCGAAAGGAACGACTCGAACCCGAAGCGCGGGCTCGTCGTCGGGTCGAGGATCGTCAGCCCCGCGATGTGGCAGGGCGCTTCGGGCGTCTCCATCGCGACGAAGACGGCGTCGCCATCGGCGAGCTGGTGGACCTCGCGGCGCGCTTCGGGCGACGTCCGCTCGTCGGGCGGCATCTCGGGGGACGTGCGCGCTTCAGGGGGCGTCAAGGAAGCGCTCCGGAGCGCGGCTTGCGGAGAAGAACGCGCATCGCGAACTCTCCCGGCCAGGGAGCCGAAGTGGACGGCACGGGGGCTGGCCGATGCATGAGGACGGATCGAGGTGGGGGCGCGTCTGAACTTAACGCCTCTTGCCGTCGCGTGCAGCTCTCTGCGCGCGAAACACACGACTGCGATGCGCGCTGCGTCGCATGCCTGCCTGGACGCCGCGGCCGGACTAGAACCGCACGACGGCCTGCAGGGCCTGTCGCTCGCGCGTGATCGCGAGTCCGAAGCGGAGCTCGGGGCGGGGGTGGCGCAGGGCGCCCGATGCCTCGCGCTCGAGCTCGAGTCTGCGGATCGCGTGGGTCAGGGCCCGCCGTCGCGCGAGGCGCTTCGAGAGCTTCGGGCCGATCAGCGCGACCGCGATCGCGCCCGCGGCGATCGCCGCTCCCCCGCCCGCGGTCAGGCCCCAGATCGTGTCGTCCGAGCAGTCGTAGCCGCCCGAGAGGCCGATGCCGCGGCAGCTGACCTGCGCCGTGTAGACCGTCTGCAGGCCGGCCCAGAGGACGAGCGCGCCGAGCGTCGTGCCGACGATCGGGCCCGTCAGGCGGGTCGCATCGCGCTCGGCCCGCAGCGCGGCGATTCGATCGTCGAGCGGGGCGACGGACTCTGCCCGCGAGGCGGGCGCGTCCGGGGACGCCGGCGGCGGAGCGGGAGGGGACTCGACCGGGATCGACGAATCCGCCGCGGGACTTCGACCGCTCGGCGGCGACGGCTCGGTCGCCCCGGTCGGCGTCGGCCGGGCGATCTGCACGAGGAGCAGCGCGATCAGGATCCGATGCCCGAAGGCCCGGGAACGGAACACGCCTCGCGCCACACGCCTGCCTCCCCCTCTGCCCGACCGAGCCGAGCCGGTCCCGACCTTACCCCATCGCGCTCCCGTCCCGGTCTCCGATCCCGGCCCCGCATCCTGGACCATGGCTGGGCGATCGCGTCGGCGCGTGACAGACTCGGACCATCATGACGACCCATCCCCTCGCCGCCGCAAGCGTCTCGCTCCGTCTCTACGCCGCCGACCTCGATGCGCCCCGCATCGTCGAGACGCTCTGCGAGCAGGCCGCCGTCGGGGCCCGGGCCGGCTTCGATGGCGTGATGTTCGCCGAGCACCACGGCGGCTTCGCCGCCTACCTCCCGAATCCGATCCAGCTCGCGGGATTCGCGCTCGACGCGATGCCGACCGGTTGGGCGGCCGCCTGCCCGATCCTGTTGCCCCTGCGCCACTGGTCGCAGACGGCCGAGGACCTGGCCTGGCTCGCCGCGCGCCATCCGGGCCGGGTCGGCGCCGGCTTCGGCGTCGGCGGCCTCGCCCAGGACTTCGAGATGGCGGACCTCGACTGGGCCACGCGCTTTCGATGCTATGCGCAGGCGCTGCCGCGGATCGTCGAGGCGCTGCGCGGCCGCGCAGGCGAGCCCCTCGGTCGCGACGCGGCGATCCGCCACTGCCTCGACGCGCCGATCCCGATCGTCGTCGCGGCGCAGGTTCGGCCCGCCGTCGAGCGCGCGGCGCGGCTCGGGGTCGGGCTGCTCTACGACTCGCTGCAGACACCCGACCATCTCGCCGGGCTCTCCCGGATCCACGAAGAGGCCGGCGGGCCCCGCCAGCGCATCCTGATCCGCCGCGTCTGGCTCGGCCGCCCGCCGGACGAGGCGTCGGCCCAGCAGCTCGCCTTCTACAAGAGCTATACGAGCGAGCGGACCCAAGCGACCTGGGGCGGCGACGAGCTCGTCGCGGACGAGGATCCCATCCGCCTCGCCGAGCGCCTGGCCGACGCCGCGCGGCAGACCGGCTCCCAGGCGCTCAACCTGCGCATCCACCAGATGGGCGTCGACCACGCCGCGATCCGGGAGCAGATCGAGCGACTCGGTGCGGAGCTGTTGCCCGCGCTGCGTGCGCGCCTGGCGGAATGAAGGGCGTTCGATCAGGCGCCGCCCGACATCGCCTTCGTGAACTGCGCCATGTCGAAGTAGTCGCGCCAGGCCTTGATCCTGTCCCCGTCGAACTCGAAGACGCCCATCACGCCGGCTTCGACCCAGCGGCCGTTGATCTTGAACCGATCGGTCCGCTCGTTCAGGACGACACCGCTCGGGGACTCGCCCTGGTGGTGGACGCGGAACTCGACGGCCTCGGCCATCCCGACGAAGCCCTCGATCGTCTTGCGAATCATCTCCTGGCCGACGTTCGGCGGCTCGATCGGGACGTTGATGTAGACGGCGTCGGGCGTGAAGAAGGACATGATCTGATCGACGTCCTTCCGGGCCCAGGCGGCGATGAAGCGGTCGACGATGTCCGAATGACTGGCCATGGGGCCCTCCTCCTCGTTCGAGTCCGAATCCGGCCATTAGACGTAGCCCAACGCGTCGGGTTTCCCCAAGCCAGCCGGAATGCGATGCTGGGCCGAGCCGGCGACGCCCGCGGTCGCCGCCGTCGCCGCGGCCTTCCCGCGGCGCGCCAGCGCGAGAGCCCGCCCCGATGCGCGATTCGATCCCCGTCCTCCCGCTCGACGATCCCGGATACTGGCAGGACCCCTATCCGATCTTCCGCCGACTGAGGGAGGGTCACCGCGTCGCCCAGAACGATCAGGGCCATGTCGTTCCCCTCCACTGGCAGGACGCCGCCTGGGCGATCAAGGGCACCGACTTCATCGCCGAGGGCATCGAGGTCCTCGAACGCCGCGGCTTCAAGCCCGGCGACCCGCTCCATACCTGGCGCAGCCACGCGATCGGCGTGATGGAGGGCGAGGACCACCGCCGCGTCCGCTCGCTCGCGACCGGAGCGCTCTCGAAGCGCAACATGGACTCGCTCCGCCCGCTGATCCGCCAGCACGCCCACGCCCTGCTCGACCGCATCGCCTCCGCCGGCGAGCTCGACGTCCACAAGGACTTCGCGAGCCCCCTGCCCCGGCTCGTGATGATGGACTTCCTCGGGCTCGGCGCCGACGAGCTCGCGGGCTCCTTCGCCGCGATGGCCCGCGTCAACATCGTCGACTGCTTCGGGCCGCGGGTGACGCCCGAGCTGCGCGCGGCCGCGAACGACGCGATCGCGAAGTCGATGGCCTTCGTCGCCGGCCTCTACGAGAAACGGCGCGAGGCGCCCCGCGACGATCTGCTGACGCATCTCATGCAGGCCAAGGACGAGCGGGGCGCGCTCTCCCATGGCGAGCTCGTCACGCTCTTCTCGACCATCTTCGGCTCGGGCGCCAGCACGACGAGCGTGCTCGCGAGCGGCATTTTCGAGCTCGCCCGCCACCCCGAGCAGGCGGCGCTCTTCGCGAGCGATCCCGAGGGCTGGAAGCGCGGCGTGACCGAGGAGACGCTGCGCTGCCGTCCCGCGATCATCTACGTGGGTCAGAAGTCGGCGAGGGCTCAGGAAGCCTTCGGCCTGTCCTTCGAGCAGGACGAGCCGATCGCCGTCCTGCTCGGCCCCGCCAACCGCGATCCCGCGCGCTGGGCCGATCCGGAGCGCTTCGACATCCGCCGCGACCCCGCGGTCATGTCGCTGACCTTCGGCATGGGCGCGCATTTCTGCCTGGGCCACGCGATGGCCCGCGCGACCCTCGACGAGGCCCTCGCCTGCTTCATCGAGCGCTGTCCGGCGCCGCGACTCGCGAACGAGCCCCGCTGGATCCCCTTCGTGATGGAGAACAAGCTCGACCGGCTCGTCGTCCGATTCGACGCCCGGGGCGCTTGAACACGCGGCGCACCATCGCCGTCCAAACCCGAGCGGGCCGTGGCGCGCGACAGCGCGCCCCGCGCCCGGGTCGGGATGGCGCAGACCGCGGCCCGAGCGCGCACGTCGCGGCGGCGCCGTGGGCACGCGGCTTGCTCCACCCCTCGATCGTCGATCGGTCGCGGGGACACGCCCTGGCCGACCTCGGGGCGACCGCCCCGAGTGGACGACGAGGACGAGACGCACGAGCCCCACGCCAGTCACCGAACGGAGACCAACGACAGGAGGATTCGACATGCAGCTCCACTGGGTCCATCCCGAGCTCTTTGCCACGCGACAACGCGACGACACGGCGGCTCGCCTCGAGGCGATCGCTCAGGGCCACAAGGACCTGATCGACGTGCGCGTCACGGCGCGCGCCAACGACCACCATCGCCACGGCGGCCACGAGGTCCGCATCACCTGCGATGCGCGGGGCAAGGAGCTGGTCGCGGCCCGCACGCGACCCGACGTGGGGCTCGCCCTCGACGAGGCGCTCGACGCCTTCGAGCGGCAGGTCTGGCGGATGCGCAACCGCCGGACCGATCGGCGCCATGCCCATGAGCCTGCCCCGCCGGAGCTCGGCATGATCGACGAGATCCGGCGTCCGGAGGGCTACGGCTTCCTGCTGACCGACGCCGGGCTGCGCGTCTACTTCCATCGCAACGCCGTGGGCGGCGGGCTCGACTTCGACACCCTCGCCGAGGGGGACCGCGTCGGGCTCGACTTCGAGGCGGGCGAGCAGGGCCCCCAGGCGCGCTTCGTCGCGGCGCCCCCGCTCGACCGACGCGGGCTCTGAGCCGACGCGGGCGAAGCGAGGACGCGCGCGCTGCACCACCGAGGGCGCACGGCCCGAACGGGCCGGCCGGGGCGTGCGGTCGAGCGGACCGCGCGCCGCTCAGCGCGCGTCCTCCTCCTCGAGGACCCGCAGCAGGTCGAAGCTGCTGATGATGCCGCAGACGTGACGCCCCTCGACGACGATCGCCCGATGGACCGCGTTCTCCCGCAGCACGCGCGCGACGGCGGGGATCGGCGCATCGGGTCGGACCGAGACCATCGGCCCGTCGGTCATCACGTCGGCGACCGTCGGCTCCGCTGCGCCGCCCGCCTCGACGTCGAGGCCGAACGAGCGGTTGCCGAGGTCGAGGATCTGGCGCAGGTCGCGCGGATCCGGCTCCGGCAGATCGTGGACCTCCGCGGCGCTGCGCAACAGATCGAGGCTCGACACCACACCCAGAAGCCTTCCCGTCTCGTCCACGACGGGTGCGCCGTGGATGCCCTCCTCGACGAAGAGCCGGTGGACGTTCGAGATCGGATCATTGGGAGAGAGCGTGATCACGTGTCTCTCCATCACGTCGCGAGCCAGCAGTCCCATGTTCTCCTCCCGCCCCGGCCGCTTCCGGGGTGTCATCGCGCGGATGAACCGTCATCCTCTCGAGGGAGGTGCACACAGCGTGCCGATCCGCATCCGAGGAGGGGACAGGATCGCGCTCTGGCTGCATCGACGACGCCGCGCCCTGCCCCACCGCCCCGTCGCCCGACCATGCGGATGCGGCGATCGCGCCCGCCGCGGCGACGCGCCGCCGTCGACGCGCGTGACGCCGATGGGCGCGCGCGTCGGCGGGCTCGTGACGAGGCTCGGCCTCGTGCTCGTGCTGCTCGCCTGCTCCCCGGCCGAGCCCGTGGACTACGAGGGACACGGCCGCCTCGTCGGAATCGACCGTCGACATCGCGCGCTCGAGATCGACCACGATGCGATCCCCGGCTTCATGCAGGCCATGACGATGACCTTCGACGTCGCCCCCGGCGTCGATCTCGAATCGCTCGAGCCCGACACGCCGGTCGACTTCACCCTGCACAGCCAGGGTCGGTCGCTGACGGTGACGGCGATTCGGCCCGTCGCGTCGGACTGAGCCGGTCCGACTTCCGGCCCCCTCTCGTCGGCTTCAGCGGGGCTCGGTGACGACGACGGTCGCGAGGCCCCCGGGCGCGACCTCGACGCGGTACACGCGCGGCGGGGCGCCGGCGGCGCCGAAGGCGACGGCGATGGTGTGCTCGCCGGGCGCGACGGTATGTCGCGTCGCGAGGAAGCGCCCCGGCAGCAGGGTCCACGAGCGCGTATCCGGCCGGTCCGCCGCGACGAGCGCCGCCTCGGTCGCGAGCCCGAAGAGCGCGCCGAGCAGGTCGCCCGAACGGTCGTTGTTGACCTGACTGCCCGCGATCCGCGCCCCCTCCGCGAGCGCCGCGCGGGCGAGCAGGCGCGAGAGGCCCGCGGCGATGATCTTCGGCTTGTTCGCCTCGTACTCGCGCGTGACGGCCGCGCCGAGATCCGTGACGAGCTCGATCGGGACGGACGCCCCGTCGAGATCGACCGCGACCCGCGAGAGGCCCGAGCCGACCGGCTGGAGCGCCGGATAGACGAGCACCTTGAGCACGCTGTGCTGCAGCACCGACAGGTCGCCCGTCAGGATCGTTCCCGCATAGCCGATCGCCGCGCCGATCGGCATCCGCTCGGGCACCTTCCTCGGCACGCGGCCGACGGCCGTGATGACGAGGATCTCGCCCGTCGGCCCGGATCCGCCCGCCGCTGCGCGCGCCGCTCCGTCCCCCGCTGCGCGGGCCTCGGCGAGCAACGCCTCGATCCGCGGCCCGCGATAGGGATTGCGCGCGGCGAGGCGCGCCACGGGCGCCCGCAGCGAGTCGAGCGCCCCCGCGCCCTCGAGCGCCTCTTCGTAGTAGCGCAGCGCCCGGTCGCCCTCGCCGAGATGCTCGAAGACCGCTCCGGCGAGGTACGCCCCGAGGCTCGCCGGCGCCGGCGCGTCCATGCCGATCGTCGTCAGGTACTCGCGCTGGGTCTGGAAGCGACGCGCCTCGACCGCCGCCCCGTCGAGGTCCCCGCGCGCGAGGTAGTTGAGCAGGTTGACGGCGTTGAGCGCCAGACGCTCCGAAGGCGGCGCCTTGTACTTCGCGGCGGCGTCGCTGTAGAGATACTTGCCGAGGGCGCCGACCGCGTCGACGCGGTAGTCGAGCAGCTCGATCTCCTGCTCGGCGGCCTGCAGGTCCTGGCGGCTCTCGTCCCAGCGCTCGAGGCTCTGCAACACGATGCCGCGCTCGAGGACGGTGAGCGTGTCGTTCGCCTTCCAATGCACGGGGCGCTCGGTCGCCGAGTCGACGTGCAGGGCCTTGTTGAGGGCCGAGAGGCTCTCGGCGTACGCCCCCGCCTCGACCGCGGCGGTCGCCGTCTGCATGCGCTCCGTGTACGTCGCGCAGGCGCCCGCAACGATCACCGTGACGGCGACGAGGAGCGCGCCTGCCCGTTGCGACACCGCGCCTAGCGCTCGATCTGCTTGGTGCGATCGACCTGGTCCTGGAAGCGGATCTGGCCGTTCTCGATCTCGAGGACCTGCAGGAAGAGCGAGTACTGGACCCGGCGCGTCTTGTCGAGCTTCTCGTCGTTGCCCGTGATCTTGCCGGTGAAGAAGTACTGGGCGCCGAGCATGCGACCGAGCCGCTGGGCGGAGGCCGGATCGAAGATCTCGCCCTGCTGGATGCCGATCTCGCGGGCGAGCTCCTCCTGGCGCGAGCGGTCGACGACGCGGACGGCGTTCGTATTGACGAGCGCGGTCTCGATCGCCGAGAGCAGCGTCAGCATCTGGTCGTCGAGATGCTGCGTCGTCGCATTGCGGATGGGCCAGATCGCGACCACCGGCTGCGTCCGGCTCCCCTTCACGGTCTGCTGCCAGAAGGGCGACGCCTCGAGCCGCGCGAGGTAGCCGTCGACCATGAAGTTGATGTCGTCGCGATCGAGGCCGACCGACATCGCGGGGCGATCGATCTCGGGGTTGCCGGTGCCCTCGCCGCCGCGGTAGACGCGCGGCGCGCAGCCGGCGACGACGACGCCGACCAGGACGAGCGCGAGGAAGAAGGTCGACGAGCGCGCGGTCGCCGGAAGAACGCGGAGCGGTTTCATCCGAAGAAGCCTCCGATCAGTTCAAAGGGCAGGAACGCGAGGTCGAGCGGAACCGTGAAGAGGAAGAGCGGCGCCTTCGCGGCCGGGACCATCGTCGAGCGCGCGAGGCTGCGCGTGATGCCGAAGATGTAGTCGCTGTTGTAGCCCGGCCCCTCTTCGCTGTAGGGCCCCGGATCGCCGGGCGGCGGCGCGGGATAGCGCGGCTCGAGCTCTCGCGGCTCGGTTCCACCGGACTGGGCCAGCAGCAGGGTCCCGCTCGCCGCCGTGGGCGCGACTGCGCTCGACGGGGCGGCCTCCGCGGGCGCGGCCGCGACGGCTGCCCCCGCCGCGGGGTCGATCGCGGGCTCGGCGGTCCTGGCCGGCGGGGCGGCCAGCGATCCGCCGATCGCGATCAAGAGCATCGAGAAGATCCGCCACGAGAAGCGCGGGGCGAATGCCGACGCGCGGCGGGACCCGGCCGGCTGCGCCTCGCCCCGGGCCGACGGACGTCGTGTCGGACGGCGGCCCGGCCCCACGCGGTCGCGCGGGGCAGCCTGCCGGCATGCGTTGCGAGAACTCATCGAAACGCCTCCTCGTCTGGCCCTTCATGGCTTCCATGACTTCGCGGCGCCGAATCTAGCCGGGTCGCCCGGGCGACCGCCACGTCCGGCCGCCCCCCCCCCCTCGCCCCGCCCCGCCCCGCCCCGCCCCGCCCCGCCCGGGCGGGTCGATGTCGTGCGGGATCCGTTCGGGAAGTGCCCGTATCGCGTAAGCTGGGAACGATGCCCGCCTGACGCGGGCGGGCGAGCGGGAGGCCCTGCCATGGCGACGGTCCACGATTCCTTCTGTCGGTTCTGCCACGCCGGCTGCGCGATCAAGGTCACGGTCGAGAACGGTCGCGCCGTCTCCGCGATCGGGGCGAAGAACAACCCCATCTACCATGGCTACACCTGCGCCAAGGGCCGTGCCCTGCCCGAGCAGCACGCCCATCCGGAACGACTTCTCCATTCCCAGAAACGGACCGCGGACGGCCGCTACCAGCCGATCGCCTCGTCCCGGGCGATGGACGAGATCGCCGAGAAGATCACGCGCATCGTCGACCGTCACGGCCCCCGCGCCGTCGCCATCTACACGGGCACCTTCGCCTTCCCCTACCCCGCCGCCGCCCCCATGGCGCACGCCTGGCTCGAGGCGCTCGGCTCTCCCATGCTCTTCACGAGCGCCACCATCGACCAGCCGGGCAAGATGATCGCCCCCGCGCTCCACGGCCCATGGCTGGGCGGCGCGCGCGACTTCGATACGGCCGACGTCTGGCTCTTCGTCGGTGCCAACCCGACGGTCTCGAAGTCGATCGGGATTCCCAGCATGAATCCCGCCAAGCACCTGCACGACGCGGTCAAGCGCGGGCTCGGGCTGATCGTGATCGATCCGCGCGTGTCGGAGCTCGCCCGCGTCGCGACGGTGCATCTGCAGGCGAAGCCCGGCGAGGATCCGACGATCCTGGCCGGCCTGCTGCGCCTGATCCTCGACGAGGGGCTCGGCGACCGCGACTTCGTCGCCGAGAACGCCCGCGGCCTCGAGACGCTCCGCCGCGCGCTCGAGCCCTTCACGCCCGATTACGTCGAGCGGCGCGCCGACGTCCGACCCGAGGAGCTGCTTCGGGCCGCCCGCCTCTACGCGTCCTCGCGCAACGGCGGCGCCAACGCGGGCACCGGACCCAACATGGCGCCGCGCGGCAATCTGACCGAGTACCTGCTGCTCGCCCTGAAGACGGTCTGCGGACACTGGAAGCGGGCCGGCGAGCGCATCACGAATCCCGGCGTGTTCCTGCCGAAGGCGACGGCGAAGGCCCAGCCGGGCGAGCCGACGCCGGCCTGGGGCTTCGGCGAGAAGATCCGCGTGCGCGGCCTCGCCAACACTGCGGCGGGGCTCCCGACCGCCGCGCTCGCAGACGAGATCCTGCTGCCCGGCGAGGGCCAGGTCCGTGCCCTGATCAACGTCGGGGGCAATCCGATGGCGGCCTGGCCCGACCAGCTCAAGACCTGGGAGGCGATGAAGGCCCTCGAGCTCAACGTCATGCTCGACATCAAGATGTCGGCCACGTCGAAGCTCGCCCACTACGTGATCGCGCCGAAGCTCTCGCTCGAGGTCCCGGGCTTCACCTTCCCGACCGAGTCCCTGACGCCCTACGCGATGGGCTACCCCGCGCCCTATGGCCAGTACTCGCCCGCGATCGTCGAGCCGCCGCCGGGCTCGGACCTGATCCAGGAGTGGGAGTTCTTCTACGGCCTCGCCGAGCGCATGAAGCTCCCGCTGACCCTCGCCCCCAGCTACACCTGGGGCCCCGACGTCGAGCACGTCCAGACGCGGCTCGACTTCTCGCAGAAGCCGACCGACGACGCGCTGTTCGAGATCCTGACGAAGGGCTCGCGCATCTCGCTCGCCGAGGTGAAGCGCCATCCCGAGGGCCACGTCTTCGACGATCCGACGGCTCTCGTCGGGCCGCGGGATGCCGACTGCACGGCGCGCCTCGAGCTCGCGGACGCGACCATGATCGGCGAGCTCGCCGAGGTCGCGGCCGAGCCCCTCGATCGCGAGGCGGCGTTCCCCTTCCGCCTCGTCTCGCGCCGGCTCCCCGACGTCCACAACTCCGCCGGCCGGGACATCCCGAAGCTCGTGCGGAAGTACCGCTACAACCCGGCGTTCATGAATCCGGTCGACCTCGAGAAGCTCGGCCTCGCGCCGGGCGATGTCGTCGAGATCCGCTCCGACCACGCCAGCATCCTCGGCGTCGTCGAGCCCGAAGCCGGCATCCGCTGCGGCGTCGTCTCGATGCCCCACGCCTTCGGCGACGTGCCCGGCACGCCGGAGGACCGCCGCGTCAAGGAGCTCGGCTCGAACACCGGCCGCCTCTCCCCCGTCGACCGCGACTACGATCCCTACAGCGGCATTCCCCGTATGAGCGCGATCCCGGTCCACGTGACACCGGCTCGCGCCTAGCAGCGCGGCCCCGTCCCGGGCCGGCCTGACGTGAAGACGAGCGCGAGGCGACGCGACGCGTGCGAGACGTACGCCGTCGCCGGGGCGGGCCGCGCTACATCTGGCGCAGGATCCAGCGCTGACGCGCGCGGAGATAGGCCGAGGGGTGGGCAGGGTTCGAGCGCAGCGGGCTCGGCAGCATCGCGGCGAGCAGCGCCGATTCGTGGGGGACGAGCTTCGCCGCGGGGTGGCGGAAGTGGCGCCGAGAGGCCGCCTCGGCGCCGAACACGCCGTCGCCCATCTCGGCGATGTTGAGGTAGACCTCGAGGATTCGCTCCTTCGGCCAGAGCCACTCGATCCAGACCGTGAACCAGGCCTCGAAGACCTTGCGCAGCAGGCTGCGCCCGGGCCAGAGGAAGAGGTTCTTGGCGACCTGCTGCGTGATCGTGCTGGCGCCGCGGAGCCCGCCGCCCTCGCGCCACTCGTCGAGGGCATGGCGCAGCTCCTTCCAGTCGAAGCCCGCGTGGTCGTAGAAGCGCTGGTCCTCGGAGGCGACGACCGCCTCGCGCAGCGAGCGGGGGAGCTGCGACGCGGGAACCCAGTGGTACTGGAGCGAGAAGGCCCGGTGCTCCGCCCGCGCGTCGACCCATCGCTTGACCATCATCGCCGAGCCGAGCGGCGGGACATGGAGCAGGAGTGCAACGGGCACGGCGGGCAGGAAGAAGAGGAAGAGCCCCGACAGCGCGAGGACCCGAACGGCCCGGCGCCGGGACGCACCGCGGCTGCGGGTCGCAGCTGCGCGTGCGCGCGGCGCCGCACGCCGACGGCGCTCCCGCGCCGCCGGCGCGTAGGCCGCCGCCGGCGCGAAGCGCTTCGGCCGCGGCTCACCCGCCACGATGCGATCCCGCTTCCGGTCCCCTGTCGACTCCCCGTCCGGCGCGCCATCCCCCGATGCCCTGCTCGGCTCCCCGCCGCGCTCCGTCCCCGGCGAGCGCGCGTCCCTCGCCCGGCGGCGGCGTCGCCGTCCGCCGCCCGCTCGAGGGCCGCCTCGTGCGTCGCCTCGAACGCCGCGAAGGGATTCGACGCGTCGGGGTCGGGCGCAGAGCCGCCCCGCGGCCGTCGGTCGCCCGGACGCCTGCGCTCCGCCCTGCCGCGTCCGCGCGTAGGCCATCGCATGGTGGATGGACACCCCCCACCTCGAACGCGCGCAAACGTGACACAACCCCGCGCCCGCGGCGACGGCGGACGTCGATTCCGCGCGCCCCGAACGACTGCACGCGCGTGCCGCCGGGTTCCCGACGCGTGATCGGCACGACCCACCGTGCATCGCCGCATCGCGTCTGGCATCCTCGGCCGCACCGCTCAGCGGAACGAGCGGCACGAGCGGCACGAGCGGCACGAAAAAGCACGACCAGGAAGCGAGCACGAAGACAGAAAGAGAAGGAAGGCGAGACGAGTCATGTCGATCGAAGAAGGCAAGAAGGCCCCCGCGTTCACCCTCCCCGATCAGGACGGCAAGCAGCATGCCCTCAAGGACTACGCCGGCAAGCACGTGCTCGTCTACTTCTATCCCCGGGACGACACGCCCGGTTGCACGAAGGAGGCCTGCGGTTTCCGCGATCTCTTCGGCGACCTGAAGAAGCGCGGCATGGTCGTGCTGGGCGTCTCGCCCGACGGCGCCGCGGCCCATCAGAAGTTCATCCAGAAGTACGCGCTGCCCTTCACGTTGCTCTCGGACGCCGACAAATCGGTGATGACGAAGTACGGCGCCTACGGCGAGAAGATGATGTACGGCAAGAAGACGACGGGCGTGATCCGCTCCTCCGTCTGGATCGGTCCCGACGGCAAGGTCATCAAGCATTGGAAGCGGGTCGCGAAGGCCGAGGGCCATCCCGCCGCCGTGCTCGAAGAGCTCGAGGCCTACGGCAAGAGGAAATGAAACCTAGCAGGGCGCCCGCAGACGGTCGCCCTGCTAGGCGAGTCCGAGCCGTGGAAGCAGCCCCTCGGCGATCAGCGTCAGGCTGCCCGTCCCCTCGCCGTCGAGCCCGGCGCCGCGCACCGTGAGCGCGACCGGCTGGATGCGGTGGATCGGTCGGACCCGGCTGCCGTCCGCGCGGACGACCTCGCAGGGATGCGAGACGTCCCAGGCATCGCTCTCGAGCCATTCCTCTCCGCGCCAGACGCCGAGGCCGCGCCCATCCCGGTAGCCGCCGCTGTACCCGAGCCCCTGCATGTCGACCGCGGGGCACAGCGCTCGCGCCTCGATCACGACCTCGCGCCCGTCCCGCGTCAGCGCGTCGAAGCGCGCCCGCTTGATGCGGCGCGGGCGGCCCGCGTCGTGGAATTCCAGCGTCGGCGTCGCTTCGATCAGGTGGATCGCATCGAGCCCCTCCGCTCCGTCGTCGACGCTTCCCGCCACGGCGGACGCGTCGCGCGATGCGATCTCGGCGGTGAAGTAGTCCGGTCGCCCGCTGAACTGGGCGATCTGGAGGTGGCCGCCGATGCGATCCGTCGAGAAGAAGAGGAAGGCGAAGAACGAGCCGGCCGAGGGCGCGGGCGCGGGCCCGGTCACCGGCTCGGGAATGCCCATCATCTCGCGCACGCCCCAGGAGTGGTCACGGGTCGCCCACCAGCGATCGACCGCGACGCGCTCGCCGGCCAGCTCGAGCCAGCCCGTGCAGTGGCCCACCTGGTCGAAGCGGCGCGACTCCTCGACGACCCGGCCGCGTACGCGGGTGAAGCGCGCGGACTCCTCCTGCGCGGGGAAGTCGCCGACCCAATCGAGCTCGGCGGCGACGCCGTCGGCCCCGGTCGGCGCGAGGCGCAGGCGCGCTCGACGCAGCGGCTCGAGGATCTCGACCGAGAGGGGCCCGACCGCCGTCTCGAAGCGCGGTCGCAGCGAGCGCGACGCGCGCACGTTGTACTGGCGACCGTCCCGGATCGCGACGAAGCCCGCATCGACGACGTTCATGTTGTTGTAGACGCCGAGCGTGAGCTGGAGCGTGCCGCCGCCACGGGGATCGGTGGCCGCGAACCAATAGCGGTCGAAGAAACGCGGATCGCTGGTCCCGACGTGGTCGAAGGTCGTCGGCAGCACGTGCCAGAGCGTATCGTCCATGGGTGTGAGCATGACGGGCTCACACTATCATGCGGCCTCCGGCGTGGCGATCGGCGTCGATCGGAGGAGCTGCGTGACGAGCGCGGGCGGGCGGCAGACGATGGACGAGACGGACGAGACGGACGCGCTGCCTGCGCGACTGGTCGCCTGGCTGGCGACCCGCCTGCCCGACGCGAGGGACCTGCGGATCTCGGGGCTGCGCAAGCCCGGCGCGGGCTTGTCGAGCGATACGCAGCTCTTCACGATCCACTGGCGCGATGCCGCCGGAACGGGCGCGAGCGCGACCGGCGCGGAGCAGCGGCTCGATGCCGTCCTGCGCTGCGCGCCGCGATCGGACGGTCCCTTCCCCGAGTACGACCTCGCGATGCAGTTCGGCATCATGCGCCAGCTCGGGGCGCATACGACGGTGCCCGTTCCGGAGGTGCTCTGGCAGGAAGAGGATCCGAGCTGGCTGGGCGTTCCCTTCCTGACGATGAAGGCGGTCGAGGGCGAGCCGCCGCTCGACTGGCCCGCCTATCATGCGAGCGGTTTCTACGCGGACATGAAGGAGGCGGAGCGACGCCGGCTCTGGCGCGCCACGATCGACGCCGTGGCGAAGCTCCATGCCGTCGACTGGCGCGCGGTCGGCCTCGACTTCGTGCCCGGCGGCCGGCCCGGCGACGATCCGCAGCGCCACCTCCTGCAGTACTGGCGCCGCTACCTCGACGCATGGATCAAGGACGATCCGAAGGAGGTGATCCCCGTCTACGACGAGGCGCTCGACTGGCTCGAGCGCAACCGACCCGAATGCCCGCGCCCGACCCTCGTCTGGGGCGATGCGAAGCTCGGCAACGTCCTCTACCGCGTCGCGTCGGGGGAGGTCGCCGCGGTGATCGACTGGGAGATCGCGATGATCGGCGATCCCCAGGTCGATCTCGCGTCGCTGCAGATCTCGGACCTGCGCGCACAGCAATCGGCCGGGACCTGCCTGCCCGGGACGCCCGCCGAATCTGAGCTGATCGCGCTCTACGAGCGCGCGACCGGGGAGAAGCTGCGCAGCTGGCGCTGGGCCATGCTCTACTCGGCCTTCTGGCGCGGCGCGGTCACGATCAAGGTCATGCGGCGGATGAAGGCGCAGGGCCATGCCATCTCGGACGAGATGCTCGCGAACCACTTCCCGGTGGATCTGATGCGGGGGCTGCTCGCGGGCTGATCCGTGCATCGATTGGGCTACGCTGCGCGGGTTCCCACCGCGCCGCGTTCCCGCGCCCGCTCGAGGAGGATTCGCCATGGGTCTCGCCCATCCGATCGCCGGTTACTCCCATGTGAACATCCTGGTCGACGACCTCGATGCCGCCCACGACTTCTACATCGGGAAGCTCGGCTTCTCCGTCCTGCCCCGCCCGGACTTCGGCGGCTTCGCCGGGGCCTGGTACCGGATCGGCGACCTCCAGCTCCATCTCTCGGTCGTGAAGGAAATGCCCGACCTGAAGGGCGGATTCCCGCACATCGCGCTCCACGTCGAGTCGGGCCACTTCGAAGAGACCATCGACGCGCTCAAGAGCCTGGGCGTGCCCTTCGTGATGGACACGCGGACGCGAGAAGACTTCGGCGTTCCGGTCCGGGCGGCATTCTGCAAGGATCCGGCGGGCAACGTCGTCGAGCTGACGGACGTGGGACCGCTGCGCTGAGGCGAGCCGCTCGAGCCGCCCGTCGACCGGTCGCGACTAGCGGGCGGCCTCGAGGCGGGCGACTGCGCGCTTCGGGTCGAACTGGACGGCCACCCCCCCGAGCGACCGCAGCCAGATGCTCGCCCAACGCACGGGGCGTCCGGCCAACGCGAATTCCGGCATGACGCCCAGCAGCTCTTCGAAGGCGATGCGCGCCTCGAGCCGCGCGAGATTGGCGCCGACGCAGAAGTGGAGGCCGTGTCCGAAGCCGACGTGCCGGTTCGGCGAGCGCGTCACGTCGAAGCGCTCCGGCGCCTCGAACCGCCGCTCGTCGTGGTTGGCGGCCATCCAGACCAGGACGACGGCCTCGCCCTTCGGGATCCGCCGTCCATGGAGCTCGATCGCGCGAGTCGTGACGCGCGGCGGAGACTGGACCGTCGGCGCGTCGTAGCGGACCATCTCCTCGACTCCGCTGCGGATCGTCCCGGGATCCGCCACGAGCCGACGACGTTGATCCGGATGCTCCGCCAGGCGCAACGCTCCGTTGGAGATCAACGAGGCCGTGGTGTCGTTTCCGGCGACCATCAGCTGGTAGCCGATGCCGACGATCTCCTCGGATTCGAGCCGCTCGCCCTCGATCTCGGCGGCGAGGAGCGCGCTCGCGAGATCGTCCTGCGGTCGCCGTCGACGCTCCTCGACGAGCGTCCGGAGATAGGCGTGGATCGCCGAGACGGCCTCGACCTGCTCCTGACGCGCCCGCTCGATCGGCGTCGAGGGGTCGTGCTGCTCGATCTTCTCGGCCCAGAGCCGGAATTGCCAGCGATCCTCTCGCGGCACGCCCAGCAACGCGCCGATCACCTGGGTCGCGAGCGGCGCCGCGAAGTCGTGGAGCAGCTCGCACTCGCCCTTCTCGACGAACGAGGCCAGCAGGTCCCGGGTGAGTCCGCGAACGGTCGGCTCGAGCGCGGCCACGCGACGGGGCGTGAAGGCCTTCGCCAGCAATCCCCGCATCCGATCGTGCCGGGGCGGGTCGAGGTAGAAGATCCCGAAATCCATCATCGCGCGCGGCATCAACGCCGTCGGCTCATCGGGCCGATCCCCGTAGTGCGCGGGGCTGCTCGAATACCGCTCCCAATCGCCCGCCGCGTTCCAGACGTCGTCGAAGCGGGTCAAGGCCCAGAACCGCAGCCGCTCGTTGTAGTAGACGGGATGCTCGTCGCGCAGCCTTCGAAACACCGGGAGCGGATCGACCTGGAAGTCGAGCGCCGTCGGATCGTACTCGAAACCCATCGTCCGCCTCCCGCGCCGCGCGCCCGATCCGGCCCAGCGCCGGTGACGCGCGCGCCTGCTGCACGGGCCCGCCGGGCCGTGCCGCGTTCGACGCTATCCGGGAATGGGCGGCTCGTCGATCGGCGCCGGCGCAGCCTCGCGTCGAAGCGAGGCGCTCGGTCCGCCGGCCCGGCACTCCGCTGGGGTCGATCGAGGCGGCTCGACGGGGACGGGCTCCGATGTCCCGCTCCGCATCCCCCGGACGTCCGGCACGAGCAGGACGAGCAGCGTCGGTCCCAGAATGGCGCCGACGATCAGCCCGAGCGTCGCATCGGCGCCGACCGAATCGTAGAGCCGACCGGCGACGAGGACGCCGAGCGGTGCCAGCACGATCGAGCCGAGGTGGTCGTAGGCCGAGACGCGGGAGAGGCGATCCGGCGGGATCCGCGTGTGGAGCGTCGTGTACCAGAGGACGCCGAAGAGCTGCGCCGCCATGCCCATCACGAAGGCGGCGCCGAGGAGCCAGGGCAGGTCCGCCCGGGCGATCAGCAACAGGGGCAGGAGCGCCCAGACGAAGATCGAGAGCGTCGCGACGAGCATTGGCCGATCGATCCGCAGGCGCAGCGTGAGACCGCCGCCCGCGATCGTGCCGGCGCCGAAGCAGGCCATGATCCAGCCCCAGTCGCGGGCACCGCCGAGCCGATCCCGCGCCGTCGCGGGTCCGATCAGCCCGAACAGCGCCTCGACCCCCATGATCAGGACCGAGAACTGCAGCACGATGGTCCAGAGCCAGGTATGGGAGGTGAACTCGCGCCAGCCGATCCGCAGATCCGACCAGAGCGACGCCTGCTCCGGCTTCACCTGATCGCGCGCGCGGATCCCGGCGATCAATCCTCCGGCGAGCGCGAAGGACAGCGCGTCGAGCGCGAGCGTGGGCCCCGCGCCGATGCCCGCGACGAGCAGCCCCGCAAGCGCCGCGCCCACCATCCACGCCGCGCTCCGCGCCGCGCCGAGGAGCGCGTTCGCCGCATGGATCCGTCCGGGCGCCACGACCTGCGGAATGAACCCGACCGACGCCGGTTGATGGAAGGCGAGCGCCGCGCCATTCACGAACATCAACCCGACCAGCAGCGGCAAGCTCGCCGATCCGGTCGAGAAGACGAAGGCCACGACGCCCTGGGACAGCGCCGAGGTCGCATCCGCGCGGACCAGGATGCGCTGGCGCGACGTCCGATCCGCGAGCGCCCCGCCGACCATCAGGATCAGGATCTGCGCGACGACCGGCGCGGCGATCACGCAGGCCGCGTCGCCCGTGGAGCCCGTCGTCTCGAGCAGGCCGAAGGCGAGCGCGATCGGGGCCATCGCGCTCCCGGAGTGCGTGATCAGATAGGCGGCGAACAGTCGCGCGAAGTCGCGCTGTCGCAGGAGGGCGAGCCCCTCGCGAACGGATGCCACGTCGGGCCTCCTGCATCGGGTTTTTCGACGGTACCGGAACGGGGCGCCTTCGGGCGAATCGACTCGTTCTTCTCGACCGCGGGACGCGACGACCCTCGTCGGGCCGACGCGGGGCGCCGAGCTCCCGCGCCTGGACGCGATCTGGCGGCCGGATCGCACGCCCCGCGCAGACGGTTCGACGCGCCCGGACCGTGCCTCAACGCGGGGCGACGTATCCGCCCGGGATCCCGTCGGCGCTCAACACGAGCTGCCAGAGCTGCAATCGGCGCGTGTGGAACTGGGCGATCGACGCGCCCAGGTAGTAGCGCCACATCCGCCGGAATCGCTCGTCGTAGTCGGGCAATCGCCTCCAGGCCCGCTCGATGTTGTCCCGCCAGGCGCGGAGCGTGGTCTCGTAGTCCTGGCCGAAGTTGTGCCAGTCCTCGACGACGAAGAGCCCTTCGAGCGCCTGCGCGACCTGGCGCGCGGCGGGAATCGCGGAGTTCGGAAAGACGTACCGCGCGATCCAGGGATCCTGGCGCGCCGGCGCCTCGTTCGTCCCGATGGTGTGGAGCAACGAGAGGCCCCGCGCCGCCAGGCAACGCCGGACGACCTCGAAGTACTCGCGGTGGTGCCGCGGGCCGACGTGTTCGAACATGCCGATCGAGTAGACGGCATCGAACCGCTCGTCGAGCGTGCGGTAGTCGGCGACCCGGATCTCGATCGGCCATCGCCGACAGCGCGCGCGCGCCCCCTCCGCCTGCTCGACCGAGAGCGTCACGCCGACGCCCGACACGCCGTAGCGCTCCGCCGCGAACGCGAGGGCGTCGCCCCAGCCGCAGCCGACGTCCAGCACGCGCATGCCCGGACGCAGTCCGAGCTTTCGGCAGACGAGATCGAGCTTTGCCTCCTGCGCCGCATCGAGGCCGTCCGCGTCGCGCCAGTACCCGCAGCTGTAGACGAGTCGGCGGCCCAGCATCGCGGCGAAGAGATCGTTGCCGATGTCGTAGTGGCGCCGCGCGACCGCGAGCGCACGGCGCGGCGTCTGCAGGTCGAACACGCGCGCCCGCCAGTTCATCAGCCGGTCGTCGAAGGTCCGCAGGCGCGCGTCGAGCCGCGCTTCGAGCAGCCGCGCCAGGAATCCCTCGAGACACTCGACGTCCCACCAGCCGTCCATGTAGGACTCGCCGAGCCCGAGCGAGCCGTGGGCGAGGACGCGGCCGAAGAAGCGGCGATCGTGGACCTGGAGATCGGTGGGGGCCGGGCCGTCGAGCGTGATGCCACACTCCGCGAGCAGCGAGGCGGCCTGAGCGACCGGATCCAGCGCACGCACCGCACGCAGCGCCGGACGACGGATCGCGCGCCGAGAAGCGTCGGGCCTCGCCTCCCCGCGCGCCACCGACGTCCTCGTCGTCGTCTCCGTCGCCTTCGTCTTCCTCGGCTTCGCGGATTCCGAGAATCCGGGGCGCGCGGCCCCACGCGTCGATCCCGCCATGTCCGCCCTCCGCACGCAGCGCGTCGCGGAGCGGGCGGACTCCGGTCGCACGCGGAATCGGACGTCGGCGGCGACGTCGATGTTCCCGGATCGGTCTGTCGCTCAGATCCCCCAGATCCGCGACGCCGTCCCGCCGAGATACGCCGCGCGATCCCGGGCCGAGAGGCCCTCCGCCGCGCGGCGACCGAGCGCGACGAGCTCGGCATAGCTGCGGTCGTGGGTCTGGCTGAAATCCGAGCCCCACATCAGGCGCTCGGCGCCGAAGACCGAGGCGAGCCGTGCGACGAAGGGCTGGGGCTCGCCGTCCCGCTCGGCGCCGGCGTCGAGGACGTGGGTCGAGACCTTCAGATGCAGCTTCGGGAATCGCGCGAGCGCGAAGAGCGGCTCGGGGCGGGCCGCATCGGGAAAACCGCAGTGGTCGAGCGAGATCGGGACGTCCGCGAACGCCTCGAGGAATCGCGTCAGCTCGGCCAGCTGATGCTGCATGACCGTGACGATCAGATGCGCGCCGAGCGAGAGCGCGTGCTCCCAGAGCGCGAAGGTCCGGGGATCGTCGAGCCAGGATCGCTCGCGCGAGACGGCGAAGATGCGCAGCCCCTGCATCCCCCGTTCGCCGATCCAGCGGTCGATGGCGGCCCGCGGATCGGCGCCGTGCGGGTCGATGCAGGCCGCCGAGACGAAGCGATCGGGTCGTGCCTCGGCGCTGTCGGCGGCGTACGCGTTGTCGAAGGAATAGGCGCCGACGGCCTGGACGAGCACGGCCCGATCGACCGCGGCCGCCTTCATCTCCTCGACGAAGCGCTCGCTCGAGCAGGGCGCCTCGAGATACCACTCGCCCGAGAGCGAGCGGGGCGTGAACGGGTAGCGTGCGCGGTCGGGGGCGATGACGTGGACGTGGCTGTCGACGATCAACCGGGCGCCTCCTCTCGCGACCGCGACGCCGCGCCCGACCGCGGCGCGCGCGTTTCGCGTCCTCGACGGCAGGCTTGCGGACCCGCGCCGACGGACCGAAGCTACGACCACCGACCGCCCGCACGCAAGCGACTCCGAGCCCGACTCCGGTCCCGGCTCGCCCGCTGCGTCGGGCCGGCCTCCGTCTCGGCGAGGTATGCATGATTTCCGTCCAACCCGTGAATCCGACCATCGGCGCGACCGTCTCCGGCGTCGATCTCCGCAAGCCGCTCGCTCGCGACGACCGCGACGCGATCGAGGCCGCCCTGCTCCGCCACGGCGTCCTCTTCTTCCGCGATCAGGACGTGACGCCCGCGGAGCAGATCGATTTCGCTCGGCAGTTCGGCGCCATCGACGTCCCGCCGCTCCTGACCAAGTACAGCGAGAACCCCGAGCTGATCGTGCTCGACCAGGTCGCGCCCCGCGGCCAGGGCGCCGACGAGTGGCACAGCGACAACACCTTCGCCGCCGAGCCGCCGATGGGTTCGATCCTGCACGCGGTCCAGATCCCGAGCCAGGGCGGCGATACCTGCTTCGCCAACATGCACGCCGCCTACGACGCGCTCGCGGCCCCGCTCCGCCGGATGTGCGACGAGCTGCAGGCGGTCCACGACATCACGAAGCCGATGCGCAAGGCGATCGAGGCGGGTCATACCGAGGAGTCGCTCGCGGCGATCCAGGCGAAGTGGCCGCCGGTGGTCCATCCCGTCGTCCGGACGCATCCGGTCACGGGCCGGAAGGCCCTCTTCGTCAACGGCAACTCGACGACCCACATCGTCGGCATGAGCGAGCGGGAGAGCGAGGCGATCCTGCGCCTCCTGATCGACCACGTCCGCGACCCGCTCTTCCAATGCCGATTCGGCTGGGACCTCCATTCGATCGCCTTCTGGGACAACCGCTCGGTCCAGCACTACGCCGTGCCCGACTACGACGAGCGGCGCATCATGAACCGCGTGACGCTGGTCGGCGACCGGCCCCGCTAGGCGCGGCCGCGACGCGCCCGCCCGACACGAAGAAGCCGAAGGCGGCCAGGACGAGCAGCCGACCGACCACGAGCGAGAGCACCCGAAGGAGAATCGACATGGCGCCCCCCGACGCACGCGAGAAGGAGCCCCAGCTCCGCTTCCGGCATCTCGACGGCGAGAAGTGGCAGGAGGTCCGCGCGCTCGAGATCGACGGCCGCCGCGCCAGCGTGCGCGAGAAGTGGCTCGACTTCACGCCCGCCTTCCTCTCCCTGTACGCCGAGTGGGATCCGGGCATGATGGTCCACAAGCACGGCCACAACAGCGACCACGTCGTCTACGTCATCGAGGGCGAAATGACCTGCGGCGACGTCCTCTGCACGGCGGGCATGCACATCACGCTCGAGAAGGGCGCCGCCTTCGGCCCCTTCGTCGCCGGCCCGAAGGGCGTCAAGCTCTTCGAGGTCATGATGGGCGATCCGCGCTCCTTCGCGGCCGATCCCGACGGGTGGAAGAAGCTCCTCGCGGAGAAGAAGGCGAAGCAGCTCCCGAATCCGCCGATCGACATGCCCGACTGGCTCGTCGACACGCGCTCGAGCTAGGCCGCTGCACGATTGCGTTCGCCCCGGCCCCCCGACCGCTCGTCCATCCACGCGCGACCGATCGCGCCCCAATCCGACAGGCCATCCCGATGAGTCAACGCTTCCGCCGTCCCTTCGAAATCATCGACTACCCCGAGCTGATGCGGACCCACGTCCCGCCGCCCGAGTACTTCGAGACCGACTACCTGATCGGCCCCGAGGCGATCGAGAAGCGCCAGCTCGAGCGCCTCAAGAAGCGCGCCCAGGCGGCCTACCGGGTCCCCTTCTTCCGCAAGCGCTGGGAGGCCGCGGGCTTCCATCCCGACGACATCCGGACGCTCGACGATCTCGCCAAGGCGCCGAGCTACAGGGTCGACGACATCCGTCACAGCATCGAGGCGAACCCGCCCCTCGGCGACTACCAGGGCGCCTCCATCGGAAGCGCGACCGAGAGCCCGCTGCGGCTCTACATGTCCGGCGCGACGACCGGCGCGGCCCGCCCGACGCTCTACACCACCTGGGACCGGGAAGCGGGCGCCATCCTGACGGCGCGCGCCCTCTACGCGCAGGGCATCCGCCCGGGCGACGTCGTGCTCAACGCCTGGGCCTACTCGACCCACAACGGCGCGTTCTCCATGGACGAGGCGCTCTACCACTGGCTGTCCTGCGTCGTGATCACGACGGGAACGGGCAACGTCACGAGCAGCCGCCGCCAGGTCGAGCTCGCGCGGCAGTACGAGGCGACCGCGATCCTGACGACCGGCGACTACCTGCTCCACCTCGCCGACACCGCCCGCCAGATGGGCCTCGATCCCAAGAAGGACTTCAACATCAAGGCCCTGCCGAACGTCGGCGATCGCGAGAAGCTCGAGTCGACCTTCGGCGTGCCCTGCTATCAGTCGTACGGCTTTCACGAGGTGCAGTGGGTCGCGATCGAGTGTCCCGCGCGCAAGGGGCTCCACGTCTTCGAGGACGCCTTCGTGATCCAGGTGGTCGACAAGGAGACGGGCGAGCCGGTGCCCGACGGGACGCTCGGAAGCCTCTGCGTGACCGAGATCTACAAGACCGGCAGCCCGCAGTTCCGCTACAACATCCAGGATCTCTCGGCCCTGATGCCGCGCGGGCAGTGCGACTGCGGCTCCTGGCTGCGGCGCATCGCGCCCTTCGCGGGTCGCGCCGACAACATGGTCAAGCTTCGGGGCGTCAACATCTGGCCCGAGGCGGTCGGCGAGGTGGCGCTGCAGGACGCCCGGCTCGAGAACGAGTACTTCGTGCGGGCCGTGCGCGAGGGGGAGCGCGACGAGATGATCGCCCACGTGACGACGCGCGCGGAGGCGTCGGAGTACGAGGGGATCGCGCGGGAGACCGAGGCGCGACTCAAGGAACGATTCGGAGTCCGCCTCAAGGTCGAGGTCTCGGGCGTCGACTCGCTCGATGCCTGGACCGAGGTCAAGACCTCGCCCAAGCCCAAGCGCTTCCGCGACGAGCGCTGATCCGGATCGGTCGCGGTGACCCGGTCATCGCGTGGAGCGCGTCGGGACGAGCGGAGCGAAGCGCACGGGCCACCGCCCGGGAGACGGAGCGAGGAGGAGGCATGGGTGCGATCGACGTCTGGTGCAATGGCTTCACGCTCGAGCATCGAGCACGCTGGGAGAAGGTGATCGAGACACAGGGGCTCGCGCTCCGGATCCGGAAGGGCGACGACGACTCCTTCGCCGAGCCGGCGGACATGCTGAAGCGCATGGACGAGATCGGCTTCTCGACCCTCCTGCTCGCCGCCTGCGAAGTTCCCGAACACGCCCTGCCCTTCGCCTACGAGCGCTACGCCTCGACTCCCGCCCTCGCGACGCAGCTCGCCCGGGAGCATCCGGGCCGCTTCTACGGTCTCTTCAGCCTCGATCCCACGACGGGCCAGGAAGGCGTCGAGGAGGCGGCGCGCGCGCTCGCCCAGAAGGAATTCGTCGGGCTCCACGTCCATACCCACAGCTGGGACCGTCCGTTCGACCACCGCGACTACTATCCCTACTACGCCCTCGCCGCCGACCACGACGTGCCCATCATCATGCAGGCCGGGACCTCGGGCGGGATCATGCCCTCCGAGTGCGGCAAGCCGATCGGGATCGACCGCCCGGCGATCTACTTCGGTCGCGTCCGCTTCATCCTGTCCCACCTCGGCTGGCCCTGGACCGAGGAGGCGATCGCGATGGCGATGAAGTTCCCGAACGTCTTCATCGGGACGGCAGCATGGCCCGCGCATCGCTGGCCCGCCGCGTTCGTCGACTTCGTCAAGGGCCAGGGGCGGGGCAAGTGCATGCTCGGGACGAGCTTCCCGACCGTCGGCCACCGCCATGCGCTGAAACGACTCGATGGGCTCGGCCTCGATCCCGAGGTCCGTTTCGAGTACCTCGAGGGGGCAGCCAGACGCGTCTTCACGCGGATCGCCTGATCGGGTCGCTGCGGCTTCGGTCGACGGCGTCCCCTTCGCCGGTCCCCGTCTCGCCGATCGATGATCACGGATCTACTCTCGACCAAAACCCGATCCCGTCCGGAGTCCCCATGCGCAACGGTTTCAAGATCTTCGACGCCGACGCCCACGTCGTCTACCCGCGCGACCTCTGGTTCAAGTACCTCGACAAGAAGCACGTCTCGCGCATCGAAGTCCGCGATCCCGCCGGACTGGCCCACTACAACCCCGTCCTCGTCGACGGCCGCTACACGCAGCACGCGACCTCCCTCTACGGCCAGTTCCAGAAGGCGATCGACTGGACCCACGACGACATGATCGAGCAGTACGGCGAGCTCATCACGAAGGGCTTCAGCGGCGAGCGCGTCGCTGCGGCGCTCGCGCGCGAGGGCATCGACATCGCCGTCGTCTACGGCCCCGAATACGACCTCTGGTTCGACGGCATCGACCCGGACCTGCAGGCGGCGATGGTCCGCGCGTACAACCGCTGGGGCCAGGAGATGCGCGAGACCTCGGGCGGACGCGTGCTGACCTCGGGCCCGATCCCGCTCGGCGACGTCAAGCGCGCCGTCGAGGAGATCGAGTACGCCTACCATGTCCTCGGCATCCGGGCCTTCTGGGCGCGCCCGAACTACCTCAACCATCGCAACCTCGGCGATCGCTACTACGACCCGGTCTACGAGCTGCTCGAGAGTCTCGACTGCGCCTTCGCGACCCACGAGTTCATGGGCCTGACCGGCGAGACCGAGGGCTCGAACCGCTTCCGCACCTTCACCGAGTGGCATACCACCGTCCATCCCCACGAAGCGATGAACGCCATGCTGTCGATGATCGTCCACGGCGTCTTCGAACGTTTCCCGCGCCTGCGATGCGCCTACCTCGAGGCAGGCTGCGGCTGGGTCCCCTCCTGGCTCCACCGCATCGACGAGCAGCTCGAGATGGCCGGCGCCCGCGAGTTCCCCGCGCTCACGATGAGCGCGACCGAGTACTTCAAGCGCAACTGCTGGACGACCACCGAATGCGAGGACCCCTTCGTCGCCGACGTGATCCGCTGGCTCGGCGACGGCCACATCGTCTTCGAGAGCGACTTCCCGCATCCGGACTCGAAGTACCCCGAAGCGACGAAGCACTTCCTCGAGCTGATGCCGGACGAGATCGCCGTCGACAGCAAGCGCAAGATCCTCTGGGACAACGCGCTCGACTTCTATCGCCTGCCGGAGGCGTACCTGCCCAAGGAGTTCGTCGAGGTTTCGGGCTCCGACTAGGAGACGCACAAGGCGCAGGAGACGCACAAGACGCGACCGACGCGGCACTCGGGGCGCGAATGGCTCGCCCTCGGCACGGCTGGCATTGCTTCTCGGCGTTCGGCGCGTCGGCGACCCGCTCGATGGAGCGAGCTGCGGGCTGCGCTTGACTTCGCGCCCCGAGCACCGCGCCGATCGCTCGCTGGGTTGCTGATCGGGCGCAGGAACGGCGATTGGCCGGGCGATCCCAGGCCGAGAGACGGATACGTCGCACGCGTCACCGACCTTCCCGAACGGGCGTTCTCGCTCGCGATCTTCGAACGGAATCGCCGGGGCCGCCCGGCACGGCCGGAGCGGCCGGGCCGGTGTCCGGGACGCGAAGCCAAGCGCAGCCGTCGGTCGGTTCCGCAAGGCGAACGTCGGCGTCGCGGCGGGCGTGACGCGCGAATGCCCGCTGCGGAGGGCGAGCCATTCGCGTCCCGGACGCCGGGTCGGCCGCGTCGTGTGAGACGGGCAGCTTCGCCCCGGTCGTCGGTCAGATCGCGTCGGGATTCGCCGCGAGCTCCGCGGGGACGGGATGCCGGAAGAGCTCGGAGGCGTTCCGCCAGGCGATGCGCTCGACCTCGTCGGCCGGGAACTGGCCGATCTGGCTCCAGACGATCGACTGGGTGTCGGGCCAGGTGCCGTCCTGATGCGGGTAGTCGGACTCGAGCAGCAGGTGGTCCACCCCGATGTGATGGCGCTGCTCGAGGCCCGCCTTGTCGTCGATCGTGCAGAACCAGAAGTTGCGATGCATGACCTCGCGCGGGGTCATCGCGATGCCTTCCCAGGTCCCGAAGATGCGCTGGTAGCGACCGACGTGGTCGAGGCGGTCGAGGAGCCCCGCGACCCAGCCGATCCCGCCCTCGGAGAGGCAGATCCGGATGTTCGGGAAGCGGACCGGGATCTTCGAATACAGCCAGTCGATCGCCGCGAACATCGCCCAGCCGAAGAAGAGCACGCCGACCGTGTCCGAGGGCGCGCCCGAGGACGTGGTCGGCGCCGTAGACGACGAGCCGACGTGAAGGCAGAGTACGGTGCCCGTCTCCTCACACGCGGCCATGAAGGGGTCCCAGTAGCCGGTGTGGAGGGAGGGGAGGCCGAGGCGCTCGGGCAGCTCGGGGAACGTCACGGCCGAGAAGCCCCGCTTCGCGTTCGCACGGATCTCGGCCGCGCCCTCGATCGGATCGAGCAGCCAGGGCAGCTGCAGCGGGATCATGCGGCCCGGATAGCTCCCGGCCCACTCCTCGTGGTGCCAGTCGTTGGCGGCGCGCACGACGGCGCGCGCGAGCTCGCGATCGGGGACGTCCAGCTGATAGCGCTGGCCGGCGAAGCCCGGGAGCGACGAGGGAAAGCAGACCGAGGCGTAGACGCCGTTCAGGTCCATGTCGCGCACGCGCGCGTGGATGTCCCAGGCGCCCCGCCGCATCTCGTCGAAGCGGGCCGGGTCGAAGGTGCGCTGATGCAGCGGCTTTCCGACGACGGCGTTGAGGCCGACCTTGTGGTGCTTCTTGCCGTTCCAGAGCCAGTACTCGCTGCGGCCGTCGTCCTCCGTCATCACGCGCGGCGCCTGGTCGGCGAAGCGCGCAGGAACGCGGCCCTCGAACATGTGGGGCGGCTCGACGAGGTGATCGTCGACGGAGATCAGCGTCGTATGGCGCTTCTGGCGCGGCGGGTCGGGCAGCCAGTCGATCTGCTCGGGCTTGCCCTTCGTCTTGAAGAAGCCCTCGCGCGTCTCGATCTCATCGAATGTGATGGAGCCGGCCATGGATCAGTCCCTCAATACGATCACGCCGCGGGTGATGCGGCCGTGGTGGAGGTCGTCGAGGGCCTTCGGGGCCTCGTCGAGCGTGTACCGCGTGTCGAGGATGCCGGCGAGATCGAGGCGGCCCTGCATGCAGAGCTCGACGAGCTCGGGCAGGTGGCGACGCGGATGGATCGAGCCGCCGAAGGTCCCCGTCAGCGTCCGATGGCGCAGCAGCGCGGAGGTCTCGACGCGCAGCTCGACCGAGCCGAGCGCGCGTCCGATGACGACGACCGTCGCCCCTGGCCGCGTCGCGGCGATCGCCTGCTCGAGGGTCCCGGCCACGCCCACCGCGTCGAATCCGTAGTCGGCGCCGCGTCCCCGGGTCAGCTCCTGCACGGCCTTCACGACGTCGGTCGCCGAGGCGTCGAGCGCGTGGGTCGCGAAGCCGAGCTCGACGGCCTTCGCCGCCTTGTGGGCCAGCTTGTCGACCGCGACGACCGTCGTCGCGCCGCGAAAACGCGCGCCGAGCATGGTCGAGAGGCCGACGCCCCCCGAACCGATGACGACGACGCTCGAGCCGGGCTCGACCTTCGCGCGCACGATCGCTGCGCCGAGCCCCGTCGAGACGCCGCAGGCGAGACCGCAGACGACTTCGAGCGGCGCGTCGTCGCGGATCTTCGTGACGAAGCGCTCGGGCACGATCGCGTATTCGGCGTAGGAGCCTTGGTAGTGGAGCGTGTGGATCGGCTCGCCCCGCTTCGAGAGGCGCGTCGTTCCGTCGAGCATCGTGCCCGTGTACATCGGCGCGCGCTCGCAGAGCGCGGGCTCGTCGCGGACGCATTGGAAGCATTCCTCGCAGGGTCCGATGATCGAGCAGAGGACGTGATCGCCGACGCGGATCCCGCGCACGCCGGGCCCGACCTCGACGACGCGCCCCGCCCCCTCGTGACCGAGCACGATCGGGAAGGGAACCGGCACGCTGCCCGAGGTGAAGTTGAGGTCCGTATGGCAGACGCCGACGGCGGCGACCTCGAGCTTGACCTCGCCGGCCTGCGGCGTCGGATCGTCGATCTCCTCGACAGCGACCCGCCCCGGACCACGACAGACGACGGCCTTCACGCCGAGCCCCCCCCGCGCAGGACCCGCCCCGGACGCTCGCGCATCTCGGCCACGCGCGATCGCCCCGCCTCCGTGATCGCGACGCCGTTGACGAAGACCCAGTCGATGCCGCGCGGTCGATCCGCGACCAGCCGCTCCTCGTCGCCCGGCAGGTCGCGTACGCGCGTGAGCGGCCCCGGATCGATCGTCTCGAGGTCGAACACGACGAGATCGGCGGCGCAGCCCACGGCGATCCGACCCCGGTCGACGATGCCGTAGAGCGTCGCGAGCTCGCTCGTCAGCTTCTGGATCGCGCGCTCGAGGGTGAAGACCTCCTTGTCGCGGACCCAGGTCGCGAGCAGCTCCGTCGGCATGTTCGCGTCGCAGAGCTGCGCGACGTGGGCGCCCGCGTCCGACTGGCCGAAGACGGCGCCGGGCTGCGTCATCAGCTCCGCGACCGGCGCGTCCTCGTCGTTCGAGAGGATGACGAGGAAGCGCGTCTCGAGCTCGTCTTCGAGCGAGAGGTCACAGAGCACGTCGATCTCGCTGCAGCCACGCTCCTTCGCGAGCGAGGCGACGTCGCGACCGATCAGCGGCGCGTGGCGCCTCGTCTCCGCGACGAAGAACTTCTCCCAGACGACGGGAGGCTTGACGTCCGGCACCTGCCGCACCGCCTCGGCCCGCCAGGCGGGATCCCGGTAGAAGCGCGCGAACTCCGACACCGGCCGACCGAGCAGCTCGAGGAAGATCGGGACCGTCCGGAAGTAGTAGGGGTTGTCCATCCGGAACTGGAGCTTGAGCGGAAGGCACGTGATCTGCGGATGGACGTCGGCGCCGGCGGCGAGACCCTCGGCATGGATCCGCATCATCATGCGGTAGTCCCGCTCCGGGTACGTCGTCAGCATCGGGGTCCACATCAGCGGTCGCCCGATCGAAGGCTGGATCGCATAGCTGTCGCGCCAGGAGACCGGGACCCCCGGTGCGTAGGACACGGCGCCGTAGCCGAGCTCGCCCAGCACGCTCGCGAGGGCGACGAACTCCTCCTTCGTTCCGTTTCGCGAGGGGACGGGCAGCCCCCGGTCTCCCCGATGGTTCGCCGAGTAGCTCGAAGCGAAGCCGAGCGCGCCGGCGCGCATGCTGTCCGCGACGACCTCGCGCATGCGCCCGATCTCGTCGGGCGTGGCCTCGCGCTCGTAGCCGGCGTCGCCCATCACGAAGAGGCGGACGGGGCTGTGGCCGACGTAGCAGCCGTAGTTGAGGATCAGGCCGCGGCGCTCGATCAGGTCGAGGTACTCGCCGAAGGTCTCGAAGCGCCAGTCGATGCCGGCGTCGAGCATCTTCTCCGACATGTCCTCGACGGCCTGGAGCGTGCGGACGATGGCCTGGCGCTGGGCCGGGCGGGTCGGCGCCAGGGAGAAGCCGCAGTTGCCCGCGACGACCGAGGTGACGCCGTGCCAGCAGGAGGAGGACAGGCCCGGGTCCCAGAAGACCTGGGCGTCGTAGTGGGTATGGATGTCGAAGAACCCGGGCGCGACGACGCGCCCACGCACGTCGATGGCCCGCTCGCCCTCGAGCCCCGGCCCGACCCCGACGATGCGGCCGCCCGCCACGGCCACGTCCGCCTCGCGGCCGGGCGCGCCGGTCCCGTCGACGACGAGGCCGCCGCGCAGGACGAGCTCGGCGCGCGCGCTCACCACTTCTCCGGGTCGGCCACGACGCGGTCGGGCACGGGATGGCGGAAGAGCTTCGCCGCGTTGCGCCAGGCGACCCGCTCCTGGTCCTCGCGCGAAAGTTTTTCGAGATGGCGGAAGTTGACGGCCTGGGAGTCGGGCCAGGTCCCGTCGAGATGGGGATAGTCGGTCTCGATCGTCACGTGGTCGCGCCCGATCTCGTCGAGCACGTCGAAGGCCGCGTCCTCCTCCAGCGAGCAGAACCAGAAGTTGCGTTGCATGACCTCGCGCGGCGTGAGCTCGATGCCCTCCCATGTGCCGTAGATCGCCTGGTACTTGCCCACGTGGTCGAGGCGGTCCAGCAGCCCCGCGACCCAGCCGACGCCGCCCTCGGAGAGGCAGATCTTGATGTTCGGGAAACGGACCGGGATCTTCGAGTAGAGCCAGTCGACGGCCGAGAACATCGCGTAGCCGAAGAAGAGGACGCCGATGCAGTCGCCCGGCGCATCGCTCGAGGTATTGGGGGTCGAGCCCGACGAGCCGACGTGGAGACAGACGACGGTCTCCGTCTCCTCGCAGGCGGCGAGCAACGGATCCCAATGGCCGGTATGGATCGAGGGCAGGCCGAGGGGCTCGGGGTTCTCGCTGAACGAGATCGCCTTGAAACCCCGCTTCGCGTTGCGGCGGACCTCCTCGGCGGCGAGGTTCGGATCGAGCAGCCACGGGATCTGACAGGGGATGAAGCGCTCGGGATGCGCCCCGACCCAGGCGTCGAGATGCCAGTCGTTGAACGCGCGCACGGTCGCGAGCGCGAGCGCCGGATCCGACACGCCGAGCTGGAGCCGATGCCCGCAGAAGCCTGCCATCGCCGACGGGAAGCAGACCGAGGCCCAGACGCCGTCGAGGTCCATGTCGTGGACGCGCGCGTGGACGTCCCAGGCCGCCTTTCGCATCTCCTCGAAGCGAACCGGCTCGTACGAGCACTCCTCGATCGGTCGCCCCGCGACCGCCGCGAGCCCGATCTGGGGATTGAGCTTGCCGTCGTACAGCCAGGCCTGGCCGCCGGCGGGGTTCTCGACGACGCGCGGCGCGCGGTCGGCGAGCTTGCGCGGCAGGCGCCCCTCGAACATCTCGGGCGGCTCGACCAGATGATCGTCGGTCGAGACGATCGGCCAATGCCTTCGGGCGCGCGGGGGATCGGGCAGGAGCGTCACCTGCTCGGGCTTCTTGCCCTTCATGAAGCCCGCCCGGGTCTCCATCTCCTCGAGCTTGATTCCCGCCATCGTGACTTCCTTCCTCCGCAGCCCGACGAAGGGCCCCGCCGCCCGCCTAACGCTCTGACGGGGTCAGCGACCATCCGGGCAGCAGGCCCAGCTCGCTGCAGAGCTCCTGGCCCTGGATCGTCTGACCGTTCAGCTTCGCCGCGTCCGGCGACTCGAGCAGCCAGCGCACGACCTTGCCGATCACGGCCGACGGCGCGCCCGTCGACGCGTCGAATCCGAAGGCCTTCATGTCCTGCGCGATGCGCTCGGTCGCGATGAAGCCGGGCTGGACGTTGTAGGCGCGCACGCCGGTCTCCCGGAGTTCCGCGCCGAGGACTCCCGCAATGCGGTGGAGGGCGGCCTTCGAGAAGCCGTAGCCGAGTCCCCATCCGCCCTTGCCGGCGGGCTCGGTCGGGTCCTCGTAGGCGACGGTCGAGGTGATGTTGATGACCGCGCCCTGCTTTCGCTTCACCATCTGCGGCACGACCGCCTTGATCAGCACGATCGGCGCGAGGGCATTGGCCTCGAGGTGGTCGCGCAGGATGCGCACGGGGGTGTCGAGGATGAGATCCATGTGGCCGGGGCCGATGTAGCGGGCGTTGTTGACGAGGACGTCGATGTGGCCCCACGCGGCGAGCACGGTATCGGCCGCCGCGACGAGCGAGGGATGATCGAGGATGTCCGCCGGGACGCTCATGCAACGCACGCCGGCCCGCTCGATCAGGCCCGCCGTCGAGTCGAGCGAGCCGGGGAGCGGCGTCGTGTCCGAGCGCTTGATCGTCGAGCTGTGCTCGCGCGATTCGCCCTCGTGGACCGTCCGCGCGGTGATCGCGACGTCGTAGCCGGCGTTCGCGAGCTCGACGGCGATCGACTTGCCGATGCCACGGCTCGCGCCGGTCACGAAGGCGGTCTTGCGTTGGGAATCCGATCCTCGGGCGGAAGACGACACGCGGGCTCTCCATCTGGCTGGCCCACGGCGCGCCGCCGGAAGGGCGGCGGGATGCGGGGCCCCCCGACGCTATCGGTCGCCTCCTGTCGTCGCAACGGCGCCGCTCCGAGCACGCCGCGCACCGACGATCGCGCTACCCTGCGGCCGACTCGAAGCGGATCGCGCGATGCTCTCCGACGAACGACAGATCGTGAACCTGATCCATCGCTACGCCGAGCTGCAGGACGCCGCCGACTTCGAACGCGTCGCGGCGCTCTTTCGGGGTGCCGCCTTCCGCGTCGAGGGCGGCCCTTCCGCGGAGGGCGCGCAGGCGGTGCTCGCGCTCAAGCGCGCGCACGACCGCGTCCATCCCGACGGCTCCCTGCGCACGAAGCACGTCACGACGAACGTCCGCATCGAGCTCGACGAGGCCGGACGCTCCGCGCGCGCCTGCTCCTCCTTCCAGGTCTTCCAGGCGACGGACAGGCTCCCGCTCCAATGCATCGTCGCAGGCCGCTACGAGGATCGTTTCGAGAAGATCGACGGCGAGTGGCAGTTCCGCGATCGATGGATCCGTCCCGACCTCGTCGGCGATCTCTCCGAGCATACCCGGGGCGATCCGCTCGGCCTGCGCTGACGACGCAGGGCCCGACGTCGACGCGGCACGTCGCCCTTGACACGGGACGTCCGAAGGCGTTCTCTGGCCGTCGCAACGCGGGGTGTCGATGCTCTCCGACGAATCCCAGATCCTGAACCTCCTCCATCGCTACTGCGAGCTGCAGGATGCCGCCGACTTCGTCGCCGTCTCGGAGCTCTTCCGCCATTCGGGCTACCGCGTCCAGGGGGGCGCCTCGCTCTTCGGCTACGACGAGGTCTACGCGCTGAAGACCCGTCACGACCAGGTCCACGAGGACGGCACGCTGCGAACCAAGCACGTCACCACGAATACCATCCTCGAGATCGATCCGGACGGCCGAGCGGCGGCGACGCGCTCGTACTTCACGGTCTACCAGGGAACCCGCTCGCTCCCGCTGCAATGCGTGATCGCCGGCCGCTACCACGACCGCTTCGAGAAGGTCGACGGCGCCTGGCGCTTCGCCGATCGCCTGATCATCGGCGACCTGCAGGGCGATCTCTCGCAGCATCTCCGCGACAACCCGCTCGATCCGAAGCGGTCGGACTGACGCTCCGAGAAGCGAGGGCCCCTTGCGCATGCAGCTCCCGTCCAACACGCCGCGCACCCTCTTCGTCGCCCTCGCGAACCCGTCCGCCGAGCAGGAGACGGAGTTCAACCGCTGGTACGACGAGATCCACGGCCCGGACGCCCTCGAGAACGGCTCCTTCCTGGCCGTCCACCGCTTCCGCGCGACGGGACCGGGCCCCCGCCCTGCACCGTATCTCGCGCTCTGGGAGGCGCGCTTCGGCTCCGAGGCCGAGGCCTGGGCGTACATCGGACCCCGCGCCCAGGCGCTGCGCGAGGCGGGGCGCGCGGGCGGCGAGGTCGCCTCCGTGCGATTCGCGCTCATGCTCGTGGGCGTCGCCGGGGGCCACGGGCCCGCACTCGAGGAGGTCGGCGCGCTGACCACGATCCAGAACGACTGGCGTGCGGCGGCGAGCGCGCCGGCGGCGCGGCCGTGGTGGCTCGGGCTCCCCCACGACGCGATCCGGGCGCCGATCCGCTGGCTCGCGACCAGCGATGTCGACGGGCGCGGGCCGGGCCATCACCTCGCGGTCTTCGCGACCGCCGAGAAGGCCGCGCCCGGAGCCGACCTGCTGCGCGCGACGCCCGTTCGCATCGCGCCCGGCATGTCGCCGCTCCCCCCCTACCAGACGATCTTCGGCACGACCGTCGGCGAGGCCGAGGCCGCGGCCCCCTCCGTCGCGCCCGCCTGGCTCATGACCTGGGAGCCCGTCACGAGCCAGCGCGCCTGAACCACGGCCGAGCCCGGGACACGCACGCCGCGCCCCTAGCGCCCGCCGCCCGCTCTGCGCGCCTCGGCGACCGCCCGGGCCACGGGCAGCTTCGTCACCTTCGGCAGCGGCGCCTTCGTGTCGCGCTCGCCGACCCAGCGGAAGGTCATGAAGCCCCGGCGATGGCCCGCGGTCTCGAGGTAGTTCGGGTGGTCGGTTCGGGCATGGGCGATCACGAAGCGAACCTTGCCGTCCGGATCGACGCGGACGTCGTCGTGGGTCCGGGAGGTCTTGCGCTGGGCGTAGTCCACGGACTCGTGCCAGGGGTTCTCGATCGCGAAGTTCCAGTAGCGCACGTCGAGCCGATCGACCTCGACGACGAGCGCCTCGTCTTCCTCGATCTCGTAGGTCCCGATCACGTAGAGGTTGTCGATGCTGCTGATGTCGGCGCCGAAATCGTCGCTGTTGCGGAGCCGGAAGCCGTTCGGCGATTCGCCCAGTCGGGGCGAGACGTAGTGATGCAGCCGACCTAGCCCATTGAGCGCGAGGAGCGTCGAACGGATGCCGTGGGCGACCTCCGCATCCGTCGATGGAGGCAGCGGATCGAAGGGCTTCCGGCCGACGACCTCGACGCGGTAGGTGGCGAGCGTCTCCTGCGAGCGATCGCCGATGTACTGGCGCACGAGGACGGAGCCGTCTCCGGGCTGCGTCTCGATCCAGACGCCCTTCGCGTCGGGCTTCCTCCGCGTGAGCCAGAGGGTGAAGTCGCCGTTCGCGTCGGGCTCGAGGTCCCGCTCGTTGACGTAGCCGATCGCGCGGCTGCGCCCGTTCTCCCCGCGCAGCAGGACGGTGAAGGAGAGGTGGTCGACGCTGCCGCGATTGCCGGTGATGCGGTAGTCGTAGTCGCCGTTCCAGGCGAGGTTGTCGTACTCCGCATTCGGATTGTCGCCGCCGATCTTGCGGCGCGGCGTGTCCATGCGCGCGAAGTGGGGCGCCGCGGGATGACCGTCTCCCGAGACTTCCTGGGACATCGCGAGGTTGCGCAGCAGGAAGCGCATGCCCTCGGCCGCCTCCCGCTCGCTGGTGGCATCGGCGAGGATCATGGCGCGCAGGTCGGAAAGCGTCGCCATCACCTCGTCGAAGGCGCGCACGCTCTCGAGCTGTTCGAAGCGCGACGCAGCGTCCGAGGGCCCCGCCGCGCCCTCCGCGGCGGCCGCGACGGCGAAGGCGGAGCCGAGGCCCAGGCCGGCCGCGAGGACGATGGCCACGAGGCGGTCGGTGATGCACCCGCTCCGACCGCCGGCGCCGACGGGATGCGCGTCGACGGCCCTCGCCTGCTCTTCGGCCTTCCCGTTCGCTCGTTTCGCCCGCCTTCGAAATGCGCGGAATCGCTGCATGGCCCCTCCCGACGTTCGTGGTCGGAGGCGATGCTACGCGAGGCCGATGCCATTGCCAGCGCGTCCGGGCGGCGCGAACTTCGCGCCCGGGCCGCCGAGCGGACCGGTCGACGAGGACGAGCATGCCCCCCAGCGAAGACGATCCCCTGCGCGCGAGCCTCGAATCCTGGATCGGCAAGCCGCTCTCGCGCGGTGGGCCCGCCGTCGCGCCCGACCCCGTGAACGTCCCGATGATCCGCCACTGGGTCGATGCCCTCGACGACCACAACCCGATCTACCTCGACGAAGCGCGCGCGCGCGCCAGCCGTTTCGGCGGCCTCGTCGCTCCGCCCGCGATGCTGCAGACCTGGACGATGGGACGGCCGAGGCTCGAAGGCATCGCGGAACGCGGCGGCTCCGCCGACGAGATCGACCCCGACAGCCCCTTCTCCGCCCTCGCGCGAGCGGGCCTCCCCGGCACGCTCGCGACGAACTCGGAGCTCGAATTCGTCCGCTACCTGCGCCCGGGCGATCGGCTCGTCTCGAGTTCGGTCCTCGAATCGATTTCCGAGCGCAAGACGACCGGGCTCGGGACGGGCTATTTCGTGACGTGGATGACGCGCTACCTCGCGGACGGCGACGAGCTCGTCGGGCGCCAGCGCTTCCGCATCTTCAAGTTCGCTCCGGGACGGCCCGACGCGCACAGCGCCGAGCGATCGCCGACGGCCGCCGCACGGGACGAACGCAACGCCGCCGGCGCGGCGGCGACCCGAGCGGCGGCGCGCGGCGCGGCGAGCGCACCGGGCGACGACGCTCCGCCCGCCGGCGAGCGACTGCCCGACTTCGCGCTCGCGGTGACCACGACCCGGATCGTCGCCGGCGCGATCGCCTCGCGCGACTTCATGCCCGTCCATCACGATCGTGACTACGCCCGCAAGCAGGGCGCGCCCGACCTGTTCATGAACATCCTGACGACGAACGGCTACGTCGCGCGCTACGTCACCGACTGGGCCGGGAGCGAGGCGTGCCTGCAGGCGATCCGCATCCGCCTCGGGGGTCCCGCGACGCCCGGGACGAAGCTGCGCTTCGAGGGCCGGGTCGAAGAAGAGCGGCGCGAGGGCCACGAGCGAGCGCTCACGGTCCGACTGCAGGCGAGCAACGAGCTCGGCATGCACGCGAGCGGCACCGTCGAGCTGACGCTGCCGCGAGGATGAATCGGGGCGTCGACGCGGCGGGATCGTCACGCCGCCGGAGGATTGCCGATGAAGGCCTGGGTCGTACGCGAGAAGGGGTTGCCGAGGGACGTCTTTCGCTGGGAGACGTTCCCGGAGCCGACCCACGAAGCGATGAGCCGGATGGCGATGGACATCGAGGGCCTGCGTCCGCGACGGGACGACGAGCCGGCCTGCGAGCATTACGCCTTCGTGCGCGTGCTCGCGGCGGCCCTCGCGACGCCGGACCACACGATGGCGACCGGCGAGTATCCGGTTCCGATTCCGCGGCCCTACGTCTCGGGCCAGGAAGCGGTCGGCATCGTCGAAGACGCGACGCCCTCCCTCCGCCACCTCGTCGGCAAGCGCGTCATGGGTTTCACGCCGCAGCCCTTCGGCAGCTTCGCCTCCCGAACGGTGATGGCGCTGCCGACGATCTGGGAAGTGCCCGACGCGATGAGCGACGAGGACGCCGCGGGCTTCGTCATCCCCGCCCATACCGCCTATCACGCCGTCCATCGCCGCGGCAAGGTCCAGGCGGGCGAGACGGTGCTCGTGCTCGGGGCGGCGGGCGGCGTTCCCTCCTCCGCGGTCCAGCTCTGTGCGGCGGCGGGCTGCCGGGTCATCGCCGTGGCGCGTGGCGCCGAGAAGGTCGACTTCGCGCGCAAGCTCGGCGCCGAGATCGCGATCGACTCGGCGGAGGAGGACTTCGTGGCAGCGGTCGAACGCACGGTCGGCCCGCACGCGATCGACGTCATCGTCGACTTCGTCCAGGGCGAGCCGGGCCGACGGGCGCGGCCGCTGCTCACCGTCGAAGGCCGCCATCTGCTCTGCGGCCACGCCGGCGGCCTGATCCCCATCCATCCGAACGAGTTCTACGTCCAGAACTGGACCCTCGTCGGCGTCTGCATGGGCTCGGGCTACGGCCCCAAGCTGATGGAGATCGAGCAGAAGGCCCACGACGACCTGATGGCGCTGGTCGCCCACGGCCGCTACCGCGCCACGACCAGCCGAGTGATCTCCTTCGCGGAGATTCCCGCGGCGCTCGAGGCGCTCGCCGACCGCAAGACCTTCGGGCGCGTCGTCGCGAAGCCCTGAGCGCGGAGCCCGCGACCGGCCGTCAGGCGGCTCCGGCGTCGCGCTCGGCGAAGACCTCGGTGGCGATGCGGAAGCCCGTGACGGCGGCCGGCATGCCGGCGTAGACCCCGAGCTGGAGGATCGCCTCGCAGATCTCATGGCGCGTGAGCCCGTTGTCGAGGGCCATCCCGACGTGGACCCGGAACTGCTCGGTCCGCCCGAGCGCGCCCAGGGTCGAGAGCGACATCAGGCTGCGCTGCGCCGGCGAGAGCGCGGGACGCTGCCAGACCGAGCCGGCGGTCTTCGCGATCAACGCATTCGCGTCGTCCCGGATCTCCGCCGGGATCGCGAGGGCGGCGAGGATGTCCTCGCGCGGAACGGAATCGGCCATGCTTCTCCTCCTCGTTCGTGGCGTCGGCGGGGCGCGCGGGCGTCAGCGCTTCGCGGGCTCGCCCGGCTCCGGCATCGCGTCCGCGATCTCGCGGAGCTTGTTCTTCGCGACCTTGTCGAGGGTCGCGGTCGGGAAGACGTCCCGGAAGTAGACGGCGCGCGGGCGCTTGAAGTCCGCGAGCTTCGCGCGACATCGCGCGAGGATCGCCTCGGCATGGTCCGCCTCGGATCGCCGCTCGTCGGGCGTGCGGATCACGAACACGACGGGTACCTGATCGAGCATCTCGTGCTTGCGCCCCACGACCGCGACGTCCGCGATGCCGCCGGCCTCGCGGCAGACGTCTTCGACCTCGCGCGCCGACACGTTCTCGCCACCGACCTTGAGCGCGTCCTTGTCCCGCTCCTTGTAGAAGAAGTGGCCCTCGGCGCCCAGCACGACGCGATCGCCGGTCTTGAACCAGCCGTCTTCGGTGAACGACTTCTTCATCGCTTCCTCGTTGTCGAAGTACTCGAGGAAGAGCTGGATGCCGCGGCGACCGCGGATCCAGAGCTCGCCGACCTCGCCCTCGCGGCAGGGCTTGCCCGTGTCGGGGTCGACGATCGCGAACTCGTAGCCCGGCGTGGGCTTGCCCATCGATCCGACCGGCCAGACCTGGAGCCAGTCGTTGCGCGTCGCGTGGATCACGGTCTCGGTCATGCCCCAGGCCGCCATCACGCGCAGGCCGAGCCACTGCTCGAGGTCGGGCATGATGAGACCGAAGACGCCGACCTTGAGCTTGTGCTTCGGGACGGGTTGGCCCGCGACGGCCTTGAAGACGAAGGGAATCAACGAGATGTGGGTCACGTCGTGCTTGAGCACGACCTCCCAGAACCGGCTCGCCGAGAATCGCGGCTGCAGGACGACCGTGCCCCCCGCGCCCAGCGTCGTCCAGAAGGACCAGCTCTGGGCGTTGACGTGGAAGAACGGCAGGTAGACGAGATAGGTGTCGTCCCCGTTCATGTCGATGTTGGCCGGTCCCATGCGACTCGCCCAGAGCGCATTGGCATGGGTGTGGACGACGGCCTTGGGGCGAGAGGTCGTGCCGGAGGTGAACATGATGCCCGCCGGCGCCATCGGATCGGCCTTGCGCGGCGGCAGCGACGCGCCCTCGCCGCGCAGCGCCGAGAACGGCTCGAGGCCGTGCTCCCGCTGGTCGGCGCTCGCGGCCTCGCCCGAGTTGTCCTCCGTGACGAGCAGGAAGCGCAGCTTCTTTGCGTTCTCCTTCACGACCTGCGCGAACTGCGGCTGCGTGATGCCACCGACACAGCGCGTGTGGTCCGCGAAATACTCGATCTCGGCGCCCGCGCTGCGCGTGTTGGTCGTGACCGCGACGGCGCCGATGCGCGCGCACGCATACCAGGTCAGGACCGCCTCGGGGCAGTTCTCGGCATGGATCAGGATCTTGTCGCCCTTCCCGACCCCGCGCGCAGCCAGGCCGGCGGCCAGGTCCGCGACCTCGCGCTCGAACGCGGCATAGGTCCAGCGGCGCTCGGCGCCGTTCTTCGGCTCCCAGACCAGGAAGGGATGATCGGGCCTGTGCTTCGCCCAGTGCGAGACCAGCCAGGGGATGTCCTGGCCCGCGAACTGGAAGTCGTCGACGTATTTCGGATCCAACATGGGGGGTGTCATCCTTTCCGATCGGGCGGCGATCGGGCGCACGGACCGGCCGCCGGCCGCGGGATTCTGCCGAACAAGCGTTCGCCGGTCGACGGGATCGGACCCGGATTCGACGCGAGGATTGAGGAACGCGACACGTCTGCGATACGGTGCGGCCTCCGCAGAGGAGGCTCTCATGATGCGTCTGGCCCTGTCGATGGTCCGTCAATCCTGCGTCTCGCTTGCCGGTGTCGTGGTCGTCCTGTCGGCCTGCGCGCAGGACAAGCCGCCGAGTCTCGGCGAGCGCATCGCCGCCGTCGGCGACGCCCACACCCGGCTCGCCGACGACTGGCACGCCGCCGAAGCCGCGAAGGACGAGGCCGAGGATGACGTCCGCGCTGCCCGCAAGGCGATCAAGCAGGCGCAGAAGGACCTGGAGCAGGCCCAGGAAGATCTCGCCGATGCGACCGAGCGCGTCGCGGAGAGCCGCCAGCGTGTCGCCGAGATCGAGGCGGAGGCCGCGCGCCGCGGGATCGCCGTCTCCGCGGCTCCGCAGTAGCGCACGTCGCGTCGACGCGCGCGCTCGACGCCGGCGTCATTCCTGCGCGACGTAGCGCTGGTGGAGTCGGATGGGGACTGCCTTCGGTCGCCGGATCCGGATGTTCAGGATCTCGACGAACAGCGAGAAGGCCATCGCGAAGTAGATGTAGCCCTTCGAGACGTGCTGTCCGAATCCGTCGGCCATCAGCACGACGCCGATCAGCAGCAGGAACGAGAGGGCGAGGATCTTCATCGTCGGGTGGCGTTCGATGAAGGCGCCGATCGCCCCTGCGAAGACGAGCATGACCCCGACGGCGACGACGACGGCCGCGATCATGATCTCGATGTGGCGCGCCATGCCGACGGCCGTGATGACCGAGTCGAGCGAGAAGACGATGTCGAGCATCACGATCTGGAGCAGCACCGCGCCGATGGCGGCGCGCGCCTTCGCCCCGTCCGCCGAGGCGTGATCCGCGCCCTCGAGCTTGTCATGGATCTCCCAGGTCGCCTTGGCGACGAGGAAGAGCCCGCCGAGCAGCAGGATCAGATCGCGCCCCGCGAACGCGTGGTCGAGCACCGCGAAGAGCGGCTTCGTCAGGCCCATGACCCAGCTGATCGCGAGCAGCAACACGATCCGCATGCCCATCGCGAGCACCAGGCCGATGCGGCGGACCCGCGGCTGATCGGCCGGCGGCAGCTTCGCCACCAGGATCGAGATGAACACGATGTTGTCGATGCCGAGCACGATCTCGAGACCCGAGAGCGTGAGCAGCGCGATCAGGCTCTCGGTCGTGAGGAGCTCCGTCATGGATCCTTCGTCTCGCCTCCTTCGGCATCCTTCGGCGGGGTCCGATTCCTCACGTGGGTCGCGTGCAGTCGCGGCGGCGGCGGGATCCTCCAACGCGCTCCGATCGCGAGGACCTGGACGCGCTCGTCCCCGCCCGCGCGGCGCGCGACGCGTACGCGCAGCCTCTCCGGCGGCAGGTCGATCGGCTCGCCCGTGAGATCGAACGTCCCCCCGTGCAGCGGGAGCATCGCGCGGGCGTCGAGATCGAGAAAGCCCTGGCAGGCCGCGCCGGTCGTTCGCGACCCGCGGAACTCCGGGCTCGGCGCCCCGGTCGGAGGCAGAGCCCCGACGGATTCCGCGCGGGAAGTCGAGGCGCGACGGCCGCTCGAAGGGCTGCCAGGAAAGGAAGAGCGGCGCGCTGGGACGCGAAGAGCGGTGACGCCGATGCGCATGGAGCGCGCGCCGGCCGGGCCGGCTCGCCGGGTCGCCGCGCACGTCCTGAGCCGACGGAAGGCCGCGCCTCAACCCGGCTCCGGGGTCGCCTCGACCGGCTCGACCGGCCGACCCGCCGCGACCCAGGCCTCGAAGCCCCCTTCGAGGGGCCGCACCCGATGGATCCCCCGGCGCTTCAGCATGAGCGCCACCCGGGCGCTCGAGGCTTCGTTCGGTCAAGCACAGTAGAGCACGATCTCGCGATCACGCGGGATCTCCCCATGGCGCCCTTCGAGCTCGTCGATCCGGATCACGCGGGCGCCCGGCACGCGCATCGGCTGGGCGGCCAGCGTCAGGCGATCGCGCAGGTCGTAGATCGCGGGCGGCATCCCGCTCTCGAGCAGGCCGGCGAGGGTGTCGACGTCGATGCGGGCGGTCCGCAGGAGCCTCAGGAAGCGCTGTCGCTCCCAGAACTTGAACGCGATCCAGGCGACGACCGAGACGCCGACGACGGTGACGAGCCGCAGACCGAAGGCGGCCACGACCTCGAGAAAACGCTCGATCTGATCGTGCAGGAGCGCGCCCGCGATCAGGAACGTGCCATTGAACAGCAGCGCGCCGATGCCGTCGAAGAAGAGGAATCGACCGAGCCCGACGCCTCCGGCACCGGCCAGTGGCGGGGCCACCGTCTGCAGCCCGGGGACGAACTTCGCGAACAGCAGCGTCGCGGGGCCCCGCCGCTCGAAGCTCGCGCGGGTCGTGCGCACGCAGGAGTCGGGCTCGAGCGAGATCCGACAGAGCAGCCCGAGCACCGAATGCCCGCGCCGTCGGCCGATCTCGTACCAGAGCCAGTCGGCCGGGAGCGAGGCGAGCGTCGCCGACGCGAGGGCGGCTGGCGCCGAGATCTCTCCCGACGCGATCAGGCTGCCCGCGAGCAGCAGCGTCGGCAGCGACGGAATCGGCAGCCCCAGCTGGTCGATCAGGACGGCGAGCGCGACCACCGCGGGACCGTGCGCGGCGAGCAGGGCCTGGAAGTCCGGCATGCCGACTCAGCCCCTCCGTTCCGTCGGAATCGTCGCCCCCGGAACCCCGATGCGCGCTGGACCGACCCGCCCCGGTCCGCCGACAGGGCTCGCCTCCGCGGCCACCGACGCGATCGCCGATCGCGCCCGTTCCAGACAGAGGCGGACGTCGGCGAGCTGGTCCTGATCGCCCCACTCGAGCTCGAGCGAGAGCGCCCGATCGGGCCCGAATCCGATCTCGCGCAGCGCGCGGAAGCATGCCTCGAGATCGAGCCGACCGTCGCCCAGCGGACAGCCCGCCGCGAAGAAGCCCGCCTCGCGATGGTCCTTGAGATGCACGCCGAAGACCCGGGGCCCGAGCCGCCGCAGCGCCGCGACGGGATCTTCGCCCGCGCGGATGAAGTGACCGAGATCCGCGCAGGCCCCGAAGTTCGGCGCGCGCCCGGCGAGGCTCCGCTCGACGTCGGCGATCGATGCGTGACGAGTCCAGGGACCGTGGTTGTGGATGCCCAGGCGGATCTGCGGATGCTCGGCGCAGAGACGGTCGAGGGGATCGAGGGCCTCCTCGTCCGGCGCGATCGTGAGCAGCGGGATCTCCGCACGGGCCGCGAAGTCGAAGAGCCGCTTCGCCTCCTCCGCGTCGCCGACGGCATGGACACCGCTCGCGGAGAGGGCGAGACCCCGCGCGCGGACGGCGTCGACGACGCGAGCGATCTCGGCTCGATCGGTCGTCACGGGAAAGTGGGAGCCCAGCCGGTAGAAGAGGATCTCGAGCTCCGGAATCAGCTCGACCCGACGCACACCGAGGTCGACCAGCCGATCGAGCATGGGCTCGAGCGCGTAGCGGCGCAGCGTGAAGCTCTGGAGGCCGAGCTCGGGCGGCGGCGCGAGCCCGCCGGACGACGCGAGCCCGGCGAACGAGAGGGCGAAAGACCTCGACCGATCGACCGCTTCGGACGCGGGACCCAGCGCGTCGATCGCGCGCGCCGCACCCGCGGCCCATCCGGTGGCCAGCCAGGCCGCCGACTCGAGGACGAAAGCCCGCCGGGTCTTCGCGCAAGCGTCGTCCATGGCGGGCGCTCCCCGGTCGGGCTCGCCCCGACGCGTTCGCGCGCAACGAGCGCGATCGGGCGCGGGCGCGAGCGCCGCCGATGATAAGGCGCTCGTCGGGCGCCGTCAGCTCGGACCGCGGACAGGCGTCGCGCGAGAAGCACCCGTCAGCTGTCGTCCTCCTCGTCGTCATCGTCGTCGACGAGCTCGCCCGCGTTCCGGATCTCGACCTCGTCCGCCTCGCCGAGCGTCGAGAGCGCGGTCGCGTTCCGGTCCCTGGCGCGGACGATGTCGCCGAGCAGGACGTCGCCGGGAACCCGGAAGAACTGCTCCTCGCTCCGAACCTGACCGTCGGCATCGCGATACACGGTCCCCGCGTCGACGGGCACGGTCTGTCCCAGCACCTCGAGCGCGGGCGTGTCGGGATCGAGCGAGGTCACCGGCCCCTCGAGCCGCACGTCGTCCGAGCCCGCCGTCGCGTCCTCCCGATCGATGGACAGCGCGCGGACGCTGCTCGTACCGGTCGCGATGCCCTCGATCTCGATGAACTGGCCCGGCGCGAGTGCCGAGAAGGTGAGTCGCTCGTCGTCGACCTCGCTTTCGTCTTCGAGACGCGTGCGACCGTCGGCGACGACCGTGACACCGAGCACGACGAGCGTGCGCGCCTCGGCATCGACGCTCGTGATCGCCGCGTCGATCCGTACGTTCCGCGCCGTTTCGTCCGCGTCCTCGGATTCGATCTGCTCGGCGATCAGCACGCCCGATCGGAGGCGGCCCTCGACCTCGACCCGGTCTCCCGGCATCGGCACGAAGTCCGACGGCTCGAAGCGCGCCTCGGCGTCGTCGATCGGGACGTCGCCGACGCAGTAGCCCGAAGGCGCGACGCACGCGACGACGATCCCCTCGAGCTCGACGTCGTCGCGATCGCCGACGCCGAGGCCCGTCGACTCGCGCTCGATCTCGCTCGCGTCGACCTCGGTCCCGCTCGGCCGGAGGCGGCCCTCGACTTCGACTCGATCCTGCTCCGCGAGCTGGCTGCGCGAGGTCTTCGCGAATCGCGTCGTCGCGTCGTAGCGGATCACGATCGGACCGAGATCGAAGATGCCACTGTCGTCCGGATTCCGGACCAGGTTCGCGACGTCCCCACGGAGCTCGACGCGATCCTCCGCGGGGTACACGCCCACGAGCTCGATTCGCGTCGCCTGGATCGCGCCCGACGGGTCGACGAAGCCGCTGACCTCGACGACGTCGTTCGCGCGCAGCCCGTCGAAGAGCGCGCCGTCCGCGAACACCGTGCGCCCGACGCGCATGACGATGGTCGTGCCGAGGATCGGGAAGCTCCGCTCGAGCCCGGCGATCGTCTCGATCGGATCGCTCTCGATCGGACCCTCGATCGCGTCGTCCGCCGTGACCCGGCGGGCCCGCCCGGAGAGGCCGTTCTGCCCGAAATCACCCTCGACCTGCACGACCATGCCCAGGCGCAGATCCGCCTCGGCGAGCTGCGCCCCCTCGACTTCGACCGTCGCGCCGCCGAGCTCCCACTCGACCCCGTTGACGAAGATGCTGCCGAATGCGTCGATCGAGCCCTGGCTGACGCCCGTCCCGCTCATGCCGCCGCTGTCGGAAGCCGAGCAGCCGAGCGCGACCAGCCCGAGCAGGAGCAGCGATCCGGCCGTGCGCGCCACGAGGCCGATTCGGCGACGCGCGTCGCCCCGATCGCGGGATCGTCCGCTCCCGTCGACCCCGGCCGGGAGGGTCCGCCGATCATGCGTCGTCATCGATCTCGTCCTCGAAGTAGTAGATCCCGATCATCGCCCGACACCGATCCGCGTCGCCGGACTCGCCCCTGACGTCGCGATCGTGCCGCGCCATGTCCGCATTCAGGCGCTCGAGCAGCGTCTGGCCCTCGCGCGCGAGCAGGGCCCGAAGCGCCGGCAGGTAGTCGGCGGGCAGGTTGTCGTAGGCGACCTTCCGCTGGAAGAAGCGCTCCGCGACGCCGGGCTCGAGGTTGTGCTCGATCGCCGCGATCAGGTCGGAGACGTCGGTGCCGAGGATCGCGAGCTTCTCCGCCTCGTCGCCGGCCGGAATGTAGGAGCGCTCGACCAGCCGGATCCGTCCGTCGCCCTGGCGCGCGGCCGCCCCCACGCGCAGCAGCTCGTCGAGCACCGCGCGCGGCGGAACGTCCGCGCCATGGAGCGCGACGAGCCGCGCGAAGGTCGGCCCCGTCCCGCCGTCGAAGGCGAGCTCGAGCGGTGCCCCGTCCGGGCCCTGGAACTCCGGATCCGCCGCCCAGGCCGAGACGACGCGCGCCGCGCGATTGATGCGCCGGCGCGCCTGCGACTCGGAAACGGCCGGATCCGCCTGCATCAAGCGGCTGGCTTCCTTGCGCGTGAGCCCCGTCAGGACGGCGACCCGCGAGATCGTGAGCTTGCGGCCGGGGACCGTGAAGTCCTTCTCGGCCGCCTCGACGTAGGCGCGCTTGACCAGCTCGGCGAATTGCCCGAAGGCCATCCCGCGCTTCAGCACGAGCCGAACCAGCGGTCGCAGCAGGGCGACCAGCGCGTGCTCGAGCGCTTCCGAGCTGGACTGCTTCACGTCTCCACGCCCCTTCCGACGGACGCCGGTCGCCGACGCTACGGGCCGTCGATCCGCACGGCGGGGCATTCGAGGCGCCCGCCTCTTCTAGCCCAGGTCCCACGGACTGTCGCCCGCGCGCGACGACCGGCACCGCATCGCAGCCCGGGCGGCTTCCGACGACGACCGCGCCCCGACCATCCCGCTCGGCCCCCGACCGACGGCACGGGCTCGCCCATCGATCTCGGCCCGAACCTTAATCGAATTGGTATTTTCTGACCATTCGATCGCCCCGGTCACTGATCGCCCCGGTCATCGATCGACCTGCCTTGGCGCCCGAAGCGCGAGCCACGCCCCGGCCCCGTCCCGGGTCGGCCCCGAGCCGAGCAGGCCTGTCCGCCCAAAGGACGCCTGTCCGTCCCAAAAGGGACGGAAAGCCCACATGGAATGAGTGGGGCCCCGAGCGGGATCCGAGCAGCCGCCAGGTCCATGCCACCGCGAATTGCCGCCTTTCTGCGACCTCAGCGCGGCGCGGCCTGCGGCCCGCGCAGGAGCCGACCGGCCAGCACCCCCGTCGGCTCGCCCTGCTCCATCACGATCTGCCCGCCCACGATCTTCTTCTCATACCCCGACGCCCGCTGGATCAGCCGCCGCGCCCCGCCCGGCAGGTCGTAGACCATCTGTGGGCGATGGAGCGTGAGCCCTTCGAAATCGATCACGTTGAGGTCGGCCTTGTAGCCCGGCGCGAGGACGCCGCGATCGAGCAACCCGTAGAGCCGCGCGGTGTGCTGCGTCATGCGGTGGACCGCCTGCTCGAGCCGGATGCGCGGGCCGCGCTTCCGATCGCGCGCCCAGTGGGTCAGCATGAACGTCTGCAGCGAGGCATCGCAGATGACGCCGCAGTGGGCGCCGCCATCGCCCAGCGAGAGCACCGTCTGCGGACTGTCGAGCATCTCGCGGAAGGGCTCGAGATCGCCGTCGGCATAGTTGAAGAAGGGCAGCAGCAGGAGCTCGCGCCCCTCGTCGCGCAGCATCAGGTCGTAGAGCAGGTCCTCCGGTCGCCGCCCGTCGCGCGCGGCGATCGCCGCGATGCTCTGGTCCGCGGTCGGCTCGTAGTCCGGCGGATCGCCCATCGGGAAGAGCCGCGCGTAGATCGCCGGGTTGTCGAGCATGCTGCCCCAGCCCGGCTCGCCGACGCGCTCCGCCGAGAGGATGCGCGCCCGGACCTGCGGGTCCCGCAGTCGCGCGACGCGCTCCGCCAGCGGGAGCCCCGCGATCTCGACGTAGGCGGGTCGCGAGAGGAAGGGGTTCGCCGTCGTCTGATGGCCCACGAGGATGCCGAAGGGGCGCGCCGCGAACTGCGCGATGACGTTGCCGCCCTGCGCGACCGACGCCTCGCAGGTCTTCATCAGGTCGCGCCACTGCTTCGGCCGCGAGTCGAATTGCAGCACCGTGAACGAGACCGGGCGACCGATCTCGACCGAGAGACGCTGCATCCAGTCGATCTCCTTCAGCGCGTCGTCCGCCCCGTCGCCCCCCGCGTCGCCGGCGGCCCCGGCGTTGGCGAGCTCGAAGACGCCGAGGCCCGTGTCCTTCAGCGCGCGCCCGATGCCGAAGAGCTCGTCCTCCTGGGCGAAGGTCCCGGGCACCGGCTCGCCGTCGAGGGCGCGGTGGCCCATCGTCCGGGAGGTCGAGAAGCCGAGGGCGCCGGCCTGCAGGCCCTCCTTGACGATGCGGTACATCTGCTCGATGTCCGCGGCGGTCGCGGGCTCGTTCTTCGCGCCGCGCTCCCCCATCACGTAGGCGCGCACGGCGCCGTGGGGCACGTGGGTCCCGAGGTCGACCGCGAGGGGCGAACGCTCGAGCGCGTCGAGGTACTGCGGAAAGGTCTCCCAGTTCCAGCGGATCCCGACCGAGAGCGCCGCGCCCGGGATGTCCTCGACCCCCTCCATCAGGGCGATCAGCCATGCGTGTCGATCCGGCGCCGCCGGCGCGAAGCCGACGCCGCAGTTGCCGGCGACCATGGTCGTGACGCCGTGCCAACCCGAGGGCAGCAGGTGGGGATCCCAGGTCGCCTGGGCGTCGTAATGCGTATGCACGTCGACGAAGCCCGGCGTGACGAGCTTCCCCTCGGCGTCGATCGTGCGGCGGGCGGGGCCTTCGACGCGGCCCACCTCGGTGATGCGTCCGTCGGAGACGGCGACGTCGGCGCGCACCGCGTCGCGCCCCGTGCCGTCGACGAGCTGGCCGTTCCGGATCAGGAGATCGTGCATGACTGGGTCCTCGAGGCGCACCGGCGGGAGACGGCGTCGACTCCGGTTCGGGATCGGGGGTCTGACCTAGCGCTTCGGGCCGCCGCGCGTGCCCGGCCAGCGCGAGCTGCCGATCGTGTCGCAATGGGGCCAGAACGCGTCCGGGTCGAGCGGGGAAGCGAGGCTGATCGAGCGCGAGATCGGCTGGTCGAGGGTCAGCTGCGCCTCGATCGGCCCGCGGATCGGGAGGTGCTCCGCGATCGGATCCCAGGGGCTCTCGAGCAGGCGGAGCTCGCCCGTCACGTTCTGGCGCCAGACCGGTCGATAGTCGGCCTCGACGAGCACGACGTGGGGCGGGAAGTCGTAGCTCTTCTCGGCGAAGCCGACGGCGCGCGAGACCTTGATCCAGTACTCGCGGTCCTTGTAGGCCGGCGGGAGCGGGGCGTCGCCGGTCGCCCGCCCGCGGAACTCGATGAAGGTGTAGCCGTGGTGCGAGCAGCGGGCGCGGACGGCGTCGCCCAGCCGGAAGTACTCGATCTCGGCGAGGAACTTCGGCTGTCCGTTCGTCTCCTTGCTGATGTAGACCGCGGACTCCTGGTCGATGCCGTAGGCCACGGCGTAGCTGCCGGGCTCGCCGCGATGGACCGCATCGACCTTGACGACGACGCCGTACTCGGGCTCCTCCGAGATCGGCACGTTGTAGATCGAGAGGTGGACGTTCGCGGTCTTCGCGGGCTCGATGCCCGGCGGCAGCAGGGCCGCGAGCTTCTCCGGATCCGTCGGATAGCTGATGCGAAGGATCGGCCAGCCGCCGATCTCGCCGGGATTGACGCGGAGCTGCTCGGGATCAGTGGCCATGTCGTCGAACCTCCAGAGTGGGATCCGCGTCGAGCGGACCCGGGTGGGCCTCGGTCCGGATCGCAGGCCGCGCGGGCGGACCGTCGATCAGCGACTGCGCGAGGAAGCGCGCCGCCTTCGTCGCCCGCTCGCGCAGCGGATAGTCGTCGAAGTGGACCCAGCTGAAGAACATCGAGTACCAGGCACCGACCACGACCTCGAGCAGCGTATCCGGATCGACGTCGCCGCGCAGCTCGCCCCCGTCCGCGCCGTCCTCGAGCAGCCCGCGGAAGGCCAGCCGGATCCGGCGGTCGTCGCGGCCGGCCCGCTCGGGAAAGGCGAGGGCCATCATCGCGCCGAGCAGCTCGCGCATCCGGGGCCCCTTCTCGAGGGTCCGATCGGCGGTGCGCTCGAAGAGCTGGACGAGATGGGCCGCGAAGTCCCCCGGCTGCTTGCGGACCTCCTCGACGTTCTCGAAGAGGTCGTGGAGCGAGTGGTCCGCGACCTCGCGCAGGAGGTGGAGCTTCGAGGGGAAGTGGTTGAAGAAGGTCCCGTAGGCGATGTCGGCGCGTCGGACGATCTCGGCGACGGTCGTCGCCTCGTAGCCCTGCTCTTCGAAGAGCGCGAGGGCCACCGCGACGATGCGATCCCGCACCGCGAGCCGGCGCCGCTCTCGCCGGCTCGGCGCGGCGTCGCGGAGCTTCGCCGGCGTCGCCTCCGCGCCCCCTGCCGACTCCGTTTCCGATTCCGATTCCGCCGCCGCCTCGGGCTCCGCCTGCGGCATGCTAGGCCGCCCCGCTGCGGATCTGCTCGATCGTCGGCCCCACCCGATCGGCGATCTGCTGCATCGCCGGGACGTCGAAGCCGTAGACCTTCGCGGCGTTCTGGCCGAGGATGTCGCGGATCTCCTGCTCCTCGAAGTCGAAGAAGGTCTTGCGCAGGGCCTCCATGGTATTCGGCCACGTCCCCTCGAGGTGGGGATAGTCCGAGCCCCAGAGCAGCTTGTCCTTCCCCATGCCGTGCCGGAAATGGGCTTCGTGACGCGGCAGGAACGAGGCGCCGATGTAGCACTGGCGCTCGAAGTAGCCGGTCGGGCTCAGCGAGAGTCCCTTCGTGAAGTGCTTGAAGATCGGGTCGGCGTACTTGAACTCGAGCACGCGCAGCTTCTCCTGGACCCAGCCGCAGCCGGCCTCGGTGAAGACGTACTGGAGGCGCGGATGGCGTTCGAAGACCCCCGCCCAGAGCAGCGCCGTGAACGGCCGCTGGGCCCACATGTCGACCTCGCTGATGAACATCGCCGTCGCGCACTCGACGTCGCCGTAGTCCGGCGACCAGCCCGAATGCGACTGCAGCGGCAGCTCGAGCTCCTCGAGCACGGCCCAGAGCGGCTCGTAGCGGGGATGGTGGTAGAAGGGATGCACGCCCGTGCTCGTCGGCAATAGGACGCCGCCCCAGAGCCCCATCGCGCGCGCCTCGCGGATGTCCTTCACGGTCGTTTCGATGTCGTCGACGTTGACGAGCGCGACGCCCGCGTGGCGCTTCGGATCCGTCTTGCAGAGGTCCGCGAGCCAGCGGTTGTACGCGCGGCAGCCCTCGAGATTCTCCTCGGGCGAGACCGGATAGCGGTACTGCATCAGGCCGGCGCCGAAGGGCGCCATCTGCGGGAAGATGATCTCCCCCGCGATGCCGTCCGCATCGAGCTCCTGCGTCCGCACGGCCGCGTCGAACTCGCCGCGGCGCGGCGCGAAGGGACTCTGCTCGTCGCAGAGCATGCGCATGATTTCGTCGTCCGAGAGCCGCACGCTCGGATCCGACATCGCCTTCATGCGCTCGCCGCCCTCGCCCGCCTTCGTCGCGTAGGCCTCGACCGCCTCCTGGTCGAAGAAGGTCCCGCTGCGCGACATCATCTCGCGCGCATGCGCCAGCCACCAGGCGTTCGCCGCCGCGTGGTACTGCCGCGGCAGGTACGCGTTGTACATCGAGGGCAGCGCCCCCGCGTGGCAGTCCGAGCTGATGATCATGACCCTGGAAGACGACATGGCTCGACCTCTCCGGCGCCCCGTCCGCGCCCCGCGTTGCGAGGCGGCACGATAGGACCGGGTCGCGTCGGATGGCAATCAGAAAATGACAACCGTCCAAAAGCCCGTCGTGAACGGGGTCGTGCCAGCGCTCAGCCTGCCGCCCGTGGGGCCAAGGGTCTGCCGGGTCGCGCCCCTGTCGAACGCCCGCGCTCGAAGGTGGCGACGCCCTCGACGAGGGTCAGCCGGACCGGCGCCGCGTCCCGGGTCCAGCGCCAGGTCGTCCCGCCCGTGCCGTCCGGCACGTCGTGGACCTTGCGCTTCGGCCGCCGCTCGAGCTCGTCGAGGGCGAACACGGTCAGGTCCGCGCGCCGCCCGACCCGGACCTCGCCCCGATCGTGCAGACCGAAGAAGCCGGCGAGCTTCCCGGTCTGGACGTGGACCGCCTGCTCGATCCCGATCGCCCGCCGCTCGCGCACGAATTCGGTCAGCAGCACGATGTTGTCGCCCGCCCCGCAGAACATCTGACCGTGGGCGCCCGCGTCGCTGATGTTGCCGACCGAGCGGGGATCGACGAGCAGCCGCTCGACCATCTCGAGATCCCGATCCCAGTCCGGCGCCGTCACCGTCGACTCGACGCCGTTCGCGAGGACCCACTCGGCCAGGGCGTCGGAGGGATGCAGACCGAGCGAATCGGCGTAGTCCCCGAGCAGGAGCCCGACCGGTCCCGCTCCGCTCGCCGACTGATCGAGCAGGATCGGTCGCGGATGACGGAAGGGACAGGTCGGCAGCGCCAGCGCGTCCCAGGAATGCCGCGCCCGCGCACGCCAGGCCGGATCGCGCAGCAGCGCCGTCTTCGCGGCCTCGCCTTCCGCGGTCACGACCTCGTGCCAGACGTACTCGTTCGACTGCGCGAAGAGCAGCGAGCGATCGAAGCTGATCACGGTCGTGATCGGGACGTGCGCATAGCCCGTCCAGAAATCGCGCCCCTCCCGCGCATAACGCTCGTGCATCTCGAGCAGCGGCTTCTGGATCCCATGGGCCTTCTGCCAGGCGAGCGTCGGCAGCCCCGCCCACTGCAGACGGATCGGCAGCGTCCCGATCAGCCGCTCGACGCGCTCGAGCGCGGCGACCGCGGTCATGCGCATCACCGTGTCGACGACGACCTGCAGCGTCGCGCCGCGATGGCGCGCGAGGACCTCGAGGAGCGCGCGCAGCTCCGTGTCGTCGGCGAGCAGCGAGGGCACGGGTCGATCGCTCCCGTCGTGGTCCATCAGGTTCGTCGAGAGGCCGAGCGCCCCGGCCGCCAGCGCGTCCTCGAGATCGGCCGCCATCCGCGCGATCTCCGCCGGCGTCGCCGGCCGCTTCCAGGCGTCCATGCCCATCGCGGCGAGCCGGATCGCGATGTGGCCGACGAAGGTCGCGTAGTGGGTCGGCACTGCGACCTTGCCCGCGAGGGAATCGCGATACTCGCGCCAGCTTCGCCAATCCCAGGGCAGGTTCTCGAAGAAGGGCCGCTCGGGGATGTCCTCGAAGAAGGAGAAGATCCTGACGACCTCGGCGCGGGCGGCCGGGTCCTCCGGCAGGGGCGCGAGCGCGAAGCCGCAGTTGCCGTTGACGATCGTCGTGACGCCGTAGCCCGGGAGCGGATCGAGGTCGGGCTGCCACCACATGGTGCCGTCGAAGTGGGTATGGCTCTCGATGAAGCCGGGGGCGACGGAGCAGCCGGTCGCATCGTCGACGTGCTCGCCGGCGACCGGCTCGAGGCCGGGGGCGACCTCGACGATCGTGCCCTGCCGGATGCGGACGTCGGCACGGAACGCCGGCGCGCCGCTGCCGTCGACGACGGTCCCTCCACGGATCAGGCGATCGACGGGCGATGCGGTCATCGGCGGGTCTCCCGGACAGGGGGCGGATGGCGCGAGGGCGCCGGGCTCGATCGGGATCGACGCGCAGGCGACGCGGTCGACGGTAGTCGGAGGCGGCGCCCGCGTCATCCGCTCGCCTGCACGCCGCAACGCGATGCGGCCGCCCGGCGGCGCCGCGGTCAACCGGCGACGGCGCGACCCACGCCGAGCGAGCGGGACACGGGCGGGCCGATGGACCCGGCAGCCGACGCCGAGTCGGCGCGCGGCAGGCGCACCTCGAAGCAGGTCCCGGGCCCGACGATCGGCACGATCGCGATCTCGCCGCCGTGGTTGCGGAGGATGCCGTGGACGACGGACAGGCCGAGTCCGCTTCCGCCTTCGCGCAGCTTGGTCGTGAAGAAGGGCTCGAAGAGGCGGTTTCCCGCCTCGCTCGACAGCCCGTCGCCGTCGTCGCGGACGGTCAGGATCGCCTGCGTCGGGGTCGACTCGAGTCGGACCGCGACGCGTACGCGCGCGCCGCTCGCCCGCGACTCGATCGCGTTGCGGATCAGATTGACGACGATCTGCTCGAGCTCGACCTCGTTGCCCCCGACGAAGACCGCCTCCGCCGGCACGTCGATGGCGACGGTCGCCCGGCGGCGACGCGCCTCGTCCCGCGTGGCGTCGCTCGCCGCGGCGACGATGGCGCGCAGATCGTGCGCAGCGAAGCGGCCCGAGTCGGTCCGCGAGAAGAGCAGCACGCTGCGCACGATGCGGGCGCAGCGCAGCGCCTCGCGCTCGATCGTCTCGAGCGTGGACCGAACGCTTCCCGCGGCCTCCTTGCCTTCGTCGGGCTCGGAGAGCTCGAACTGCGCGGCCGCCAGGATCGCGCCGATCGGGTTGTTGATCTGATGCGCGATCCCGGCGGCCAGGGTCCCGACGGACGCGAGCCGCTCCGAAGCGCGCACGCGTTCGAGCGTCGCCTCGAGCTCGCCCTCGCGCTCGACCAGTCGCGCCTCGAGCCCCTGCCGCACGAGCAGCTCGTCCCGCACGAGCCGCGCGGTCAGCGCCATCAGGAGGATGATCGCGAGCAGCATCAGGCCGGTCCCGACGACGACCGTCGGCCACTCGGCGCTCGCGCCCAGGCTCCGGCTGAGCTGCCCGTAGAGATTCATGGGCACGAAGACGACCCATCCGAAGGGGACGGCCCGGGCCGGTGCGAGTCTTCGCAGCTCGCCGCGCGGCCAGGTCCAATGCACGGCCAGAGCGAGGGCCAGCGTGTCGGTCCACGCGAGGGCCGCATACCCGACCCCCGTCCCGAGCAGGGCCGTCCCGAGCGCGAGCGCCAGCGGCAGAGAAGCTCCCGCCAGCCAGCCACGCAGTCCGGGCCGCCGTCCCGCGTAGGCGTACGCGCCCGTTGCGAAGAAGACCGACGTCAGCGATCCCAGTGCGATCGCGAGGGGCTGGAGCGCGAACCCGAAGCCGTCGACGAGACCCGCCAGCCAGCTCGCCACCACCGCCCAGACCCAATGGATCGCGCCGTAGCGGCGGACGCTGAGCGCCACCAGCACGAACATCGCCACCAGGGGCGTGGCGAACACGACGACGAGCTCGTTCATCGTCACGCGGCAGCGCTCCCCGGCTCCGGCAGGAGCGGGCGGGTGACGTAGACCCGCGTGCGCGCGAGCCCGGCGTCGCGGTGTACCCAGGCGGCGCGGTAGTCCGGATCCCGGATCATGTCGACGAAGGCCTCGACGTCCGGGTAGAGCATGATCGCGACCTGATCCCAGGCGTCGGCGTCGCCGATCAGCTGGAGCTCGACCGGATTGAGCAGGACGAGCCGGCCACCGCGCGCCGTCACGTGGCGAACCGCCACGCCCCCGTAGCGGGCGTAGGCGTCCGCGCCGGTCGACGGGCTCGCGGCGAGCGCGTGGCCGCCGGGGTAGCGGGCCGTCTCGTGGTAGGCGAGCAGGTTCAGGAACTGCAGCGGCCCGGCGACGTCGAGCGCCAGCAGCGCGCGCAGCGAGTCGGGCGAGGGTTCGAGCGCGTCGCGCCTCGTCCCCACGAGCTCGCGCACGAGCGCCTCGATCTCCTCCGGACTCCGACGCATGCCCGCCTCCCGTCGGGCGGCAGACTAGCAGGCCCGGTGATCAGCCGGGTACGACCGCGCCCGCGACCGCGATCGCCGCGAGCTCCGGCTCGTGTCCGGCGCGGATGATCACCATGTGGTTCGGCGGGATCTCGCGCCAGGCCGGGTCGGCCGTCAGCCGCTCGGAGCTCACCAGCACCGAGCGCGCCACGCGCCCTTCGAGCGAGGGATAGATGCCGCCCGAGTAGTAGTAGAGCGACTCCGGCGGCGCGTCGGGATCGTTCGAATAGCGCGTCACGACCGCATTCTGGCCGTCGGAGAGTGCGCAGTTGAGGTAGCAGGGCTCGTTCTGTCCGTGCTTCTCGACGATCTCGACGACGCGGGCGATCGCACCCTCGAGCGCGCGGGCCAGACGCTCGCCGCAGTCGATCCAGGCCGGCGCGCGCAGCATCTCGTCGATCACGAGCGCGAAGACGTGCTCGCTGTCGGTGCTGCCGTAGACGTTGTCGAAGGCCTCGTCGCAGACCGACGCGAGCATGGGGCGGCGGACCTGGCGGAAGTTCCCGACGTCGCCATTGTGCATGAAGAGGTGGGAGCGGAAGCGGAAGGGATGGCAGTTGGCCTCGTTGACGCCGCTCGACTGGGTCGCGGCGCGCACATGGGCGAGGATGCAGCCCGAGGAGACGACGCGGGCGAGGTTGGCGAGGTTGCGGTTGTTCCAGGCCGGCGTGATCGACCGGAAGACGGCGGGCTCGAGGCGCGGATCCGCGGCGTACCAGCCGACGCCGAACCCGTCGCCATTGAGGGGCTCTTCGCGTTCCTGGCTGTGGCTGCTCTGTCGGATCAGGGAGTGCTCGGGCTCGATCAGGAGCGAGGAGAGCCGGATCGGCTCGCCCATGTAGAGCGTGAAGCGACACATCGCGCGGTCCTCCTGCGGCAGGCTCGACCGGAGCCGCCAGGCCGAACAGGGATCGGACGATCGCCGGTCGGACTCGATGACCGGACCGACCGGACGACGGACGACGAGGCGCAGGCGAGGCCCGCACGCAGCGCGGGGCCGCGGAACGCCTCGGGCGAAGCCCTGTCCCGGGGTCGAGACTCGACCCGAGCCGCACCCTCTTCCCGCCCCGCTATTCGATCCGCCCCGACTTGCCCGGCATCTCCCGCGGCATCAGCAGCGCGAGCGGAAAGAGCGCGATGAAGAGGACGGCGATGAAGAAGAACGCGTCGTAGAAGGCCTCCATCATCGCCTGGGCCTCGAGCATGCGATCGAGGGCCGCGCGTGCGGCGAACTCGGCGGCCTGCGGATCGAGGCCGCGATCGAGGAAGCGATCGACCAGGCGCTCGAGCCCCGCGACCGTCCCGGAATCAACGGGCGAGAGATGGCGCGCAAGCTCCGCCTTGTGGGTGTCGCTGCCACGGTCGAGGATCGATGCCAGCGTCGCGATGCCGAAGCTGCCGCCGAGCTGGCGGAAGAGGTTGTAGAGCCCGGCGCCCTTCGCGACCTCGAGGGCCGGCAGTGATCGCAGCGTCGCGGCCGAGAGCGGCACGAAGAGCATGCCGCTCGCCATGCCGCGCAGGGCCTGGATCGTCAGCACCTCGTTCCAGCCCGAGGCGAGCGTAAGACCGCGCATGAACCAGAGGGTGAGAAGCATCAGGAGCATGCCGAGCAGGAAGGGCGCGCGGGGGCCGACGAACCAGATGAGGTTGCCGAGCACGCCCATCACGAGGGCGGTCGTCACGCTCGACGGCAGCGACGAGAGCCCCGACTGCCAGGCGGTCCAGCCGAGCAGCGACTGCGTATAGACGGGCATCAGGAAGATCACGCCGTAGAGCGCGAGCCCGCCGAGCGCGGCGAACAGGCAGCCGACGGCGAAGTCGCGATGCAGCAGCACGCGGAAGTCGACGATCGGATCGTCCGTCGTGAGCTCCCGCCAGAGCAGACCGACGAGGCCGAGGCCGGTCAGGGCCGCGAGCGCGACGATCTCGCTGCTCTCGAACCAGTCCTTCTTGTTGCCCCGCTCGAGCAGGGTCTGCAGCCCCCCGATCCCGACGACGAGCAGCGCGATCCCCGGCCAGTCGACGCGCCCGTGCGGATTGCGCACCAGATGCGGCGGATCCTCGAGGTTCGCGGCACAGAGCGTCGCGGCGACCAGCCCGAGCGGCACGTTGATCAGGAAGCACCAATGCCAGGAGTAGTTGTCGGTCAGCCAGCCGCCGAGCGTCGGCCCGAGGGCGGGCCCGACCATCGCGCCGACGCCGAAGATCGCCTGCCCGACCCCCTGCTTCGAAGGCGGGAAGGACTCGACCAGGATCGCCTGCGCGGTCGCCATCAGCGCCCCCCCGCCGAGGCCCTGGACGACGCGCCAAAAGATCAGCGCGTCGACCGTCTGCGAGGCGGCACACATCGCGGAGGCCGCGGTGAAGATCAGGATCGAGGTCACGAAGTAGCGCTTGCGGCCGAAGCGGCTCGACATCCATCCCGTGAGGGGCAGCACGATCACGATCGCGACGATGTACGAGGTCACGACCCAGTCGATCTCGTCGAGGGTCGCGCCGAGATTGCCCATCAGGGTCGGCACGGCGACGTTGATGATGCTCGTATCGATGATCTCGAGCAGCACCGCGAGCATGACCGAGAACACGATCACGAGCCGATGGAAGTCGAGCCGGTAGTCGGCCTCGGACGTCAGGGATCGCGTCGGGCGTCGGGGCGAGGCCGGGCGCGCCGCCCCCGCACGTTCGCCTTCCGGCGCGCCCGCGGTCGGCGGTCCGGACCCTGCGCCGGCGTCGGCGCCTGCGTCGGCGTCGGCGAACGGAGGCCGGCGGAATCCGCCGCCGTCGCCCGGTTCAACGCACATCGACGGTCACGACGGCCGAGAGGCCGAGCGCGAGCGCCGCGGCGGGATCGTCCTCGCCGAGCGGTCGACGCCCTGCCCCGTCCTCGATCTCGTCGAGCACGATCTTGACCGGCACGCGCTGGACGACCTTCGTGAAGTTCCCCACCGCGGGCTCCGGCGGGATCAGCGCGTACTTGGCGCCGCTCGCCGGGGAGAACGAGTCGACGTGGCCGTGGAAGACGACATCGGCATGCGCGTCGACCTCGACCGTCGCAGGCTGGCCCGTCCGCAGGCGTCCGAGCTGCGTCTCCTTGAAGTTCGCTTCGACCCAGCGCCGCTCGACGCGCGAGAGCGCCATCAACGACTCGCCGACGCGCACGATGTCGCCCGGCTCGACGTTCTTGCGCCCCACGATCGCGTCGAAGGGCGCGACGAGCACCGTCCGCTCGAGCGTCCGTCGCGCCTCGGCGAGCTCCGCCTCCGCCTGCCGGACGGGTGCCGAGTTGCCGAGCACGCTGCGCTCGGACTCGGCGCGCATCGCGAGCGCCTTGACCGTCGCGAGGGCCGCGTCGTGGGCCGCGCGCGCCGCGTCGAGCTGCTGATCGCTGGCCGCCCCCTTGGCCGCGAGGGAGCGGATCCGGTCGAGCTCGCGGCCCGTCCGCCATCGTTCGACCGTCGCGGCCCGGCCTTCGGCATCGGCGGCCGCGGCCGCGGCCTCCGCGGAGGCCATGCGATTGCGGGCGGCCGCGAGGTTCGCCTCGGCCCGCGCGACCGCGATCTCCGCCTCTTCGCGATCGAGCCGGACGAGGACCTCGCCCTGGGCGACGCGCTGGTTCTCGACGACCGGGACCGCGATCACGCGCCCGGCCACCTCCGGCGCGAGATACACGATCGTCCCCTCGACGAAGGCGTCGTCCGTCGACTCGAAGCCGCGATGGAGCAGCCAGTACCCGACGCCGACCGCGACGAGCGTCGCGAGCACGGCCCCGACGAGCACGCGCGCGAGCGCGATCCCGCGGCGCCGGCGATCGCGCCGACCCGGCTCGGGGCCCGTCTCGACGGACGGTCCGGCCCCCCTCGAGCGACCCGCCGGCGCGCCCGATCCATGCTGCCCACTTCGCTGCTCGTCCACGGTGCGCGCACGATAGGTCGACGCCGGCCGGGGAGCGACCCCGACCGAGGCCCGGGACGACGGAACGAAACGAGAAATCTTCTCGATTCGGCTTGAACTCCGGACCCGCCGGGTCCTACTGTTGCCGACGTGGCCCCCCCCTTCGCCGCCCAGAACTCGCCGCGCCGGCACCGTTCGCGTCAACGCGAACGCCTGCTCCATCATCTGCGCCGCACGACCGCCCACCCGACGGCCGCCGAGATCCACGCCGCGCTCCGATCGAGCCTGCCCGCCCTCGCGCTCGGCACGGTCTACCGCAATCTCGAGCTGCTCGTGGCAGAGGGTCGAGTCCACGAGGTGCCCACCGCCTCCGGCGCCCTGCGCTACGACGGCCGCCTCGATCCCCATGACCACTTCGAATGCGAGGCCTGCGGTCGCCTCTTCGACGTCCAGGCCTGCGCGCCGACGCGCCTGGCGCGCGCGCTCGAGCGACGCCATGGCCTGGTCGCACGCCGCGTCCGGGTCGCCTTCGTCGGAACCTGTCGCGCCTGCATCGCCGCCGGCACGCGGCCGCTCGCCCGATCCATCGCCGCTCGCCCGCCCGACGCCCGGTCCGACGCCGACGCCGCGGACGACGTCGGGCCCGGCCGATCCGCACGCCGCGACGCCCGCGCCGTCGCGTCGCGATCCCAAGCCGCCCGCGCGCCATCGTCGCGCTCCCGAACGGGATCCGACGAAGCGCGCTCCAGCGATCCGCAATCCACCAAGGAGGGTTCGAGATGGCCGATCTGAAGGGAAGCAAGACACACGACAACCTGAAGGAGGCGTTCGCCGGCGAGTCGCAGGCCAACCGCCGCTACCTCTATTTCGCGAAGCAGGCCGACATCGAGGGCTACCCCGAGGTCGGTGGTCTGTTCCGCGACACCGCCGAGGCCGAGACGGGCCATGCCCACGGCCATCTCGACTTCCTGAAGCGCATCGGCGACCCCGGCACGGGCAAGCCCATCGGCGCCACCGACCTGAACCTCCAGGCCGCCGCGGCCGGGGAGACCTACGAGTACACCGAGATGTATCCGGGCATGGCCAAGACCGCGCGCGGCGAGGGCTTCGCCGACATCGCCGAGTGGTTCGAAACGCTCGCGAAGGCCGAGAAGTCGCATGCGGGTCGCTTCCAGAAGGCGCTCGACGGGCTCGAGAAGCTCTAGTCCGTCCGCGTCCGGACGGCGATCGATCGGCGGGTCCGGGCTCGAACGCGAGCCCGGGCCGGCCGCCTCGACGTCCGCTCCGGCGGTCGCGCCGCGATCGATGCGGGCTCGCGACGCGCGCGATCGAAGCGGGGCGCCGATCGATCCGAACCCCGTGGCCCCTGCCCGAACCCGGCTCGCAGCGAGGTCGAGCGCCCGAATGAAGAACGCCAGCCTCACCGACCCCGAGTTCCTCGAACGCGCCGACCTCGACGCCGAGCTGACGCGCGTCTTCGAGAAGTGTCACGACTGCCGACGCTGCCTCCCGCTCTGCCCGTCCTTCCCGTCGCTCTTCGCCGCGATCGATCGCCACGAGCAGGAGGCCGCAGCCCTCTCGTCGGCCGAGACGCGCGAGGTCATCGACCTCTGCTACCAGTGCAAGCTCTGCTACAACCACTGTCCCTACCATCCCCCCCACGAATGGGCGATCGACTTCCCCAAGCTGATGACGCGGGCGAAGCTCGTGCAGGGTCGCGAGGAAGGCATCCCCCTCGGCGAACGGCTCGGCTCGCGACAGGACCTGCTCGGCCAGGTCTCGTGTCGCACGGCCTCGCTGACCAACGCCGCCTTCCGCAATCGCGCCGTGCGTCTGCTGATGGAGAAGGCGACCGGGATCGACCGGCGCTTCGTGATGCCGACCTACGAGCGCGAGCCCTTCTCGCCCGGCCTCGCGCGCCGGCAACGCGCGCGCGCGCGCGGCGCGGCCGCGCAAACGGCGACCGGGGCGGCCGACGCGGCGACGGGCGCCGAGGGGAGCGCGACGACGACCGCGACCGCACCTTCGCGCGAGGTCGTGCTCTTCACGACCTGCTTCGTCGAGTACAGCGAGGCGCGCACCGCCGCGGCGGCGGTCGAGCTCCTCGAGCACAACGGTGTCACGGTCGAGGCCGGCTACGAGGCCTGCTGCGGTGCGCCCTTCCTCCATGGCGGCGACCTCGAGAGCGCACGCCGCAACGCCGAGCGGGTCGTCGCGGCGCTCGCGCCGCGGGTGCGTGCCGGGCGGCAGATCGTCGTGCCCGGACCGACCTGCTCCTATCAGCTGAAGAACGAGTTCCCCGCCCTCGTGCCGACCGAGGACGCGAAGCGGGTCGCCGAGAACACGCTCGACCTCGGCGAATACGTCTTCAAGCTCGCGGCCGCGAAGCAGCTCGACCGGGGTTTCGCGAAGAAGCTCGGGCGCATTGCCTATCACCTGCCCTGCCATTTGAAGGCGCAGAACATCGGCTTCCGCTCGAAGCAGCTGCTGGGACTCGTCTCCGACGACGTCGTGATGGTCGACGCCTGCTCCGGCGTCGACGGCACCTGGGGCATGAAGTCGCGCAACTACGACGCGAGCCTCGCGATCTGCCGGCCGCTGATGGAGGCCATCGAGGCGGCCGCGCCGGAGCGCGTCGCGACGGACTGTCCGCTCGCGGCGCTGCGGATCCAGGAGCGGACGGGCCGCGACGCGGTCCATCCGATCGTCCTGCTCCATGAGGCATACGGATTCGGCGACTGAGTCGGCGAACGCCGGCGGCGGCCGGACGCGACCGCGGGAGCCCGAGGAGGGAACGCATGCGCAAGCTCGAGCCCAGCGAGATTCTCGACCTGACCGCCTACGAGCGCATCCGTCCCCGCTTCCTCGAGCAGATCATCGAGCACAAGCGGCCGCGCCGCGTCCAGGTGGGCGACGCGCTCTGCTTCGTCTTCGAGGATCGAAGGACCGTGCACTTCCAGATCCAGGAGATGACGCGGGCCGAGCGCACGGTCGACCCGAAGGCCATCGCCGAGGAGGTCGCCGTCTACAACGAGCTCGTCCCGGAGGACGACACGCTCTCGGCGACGTTGATGATCGAGATCCCGGACCGCACGCGGATCCGCGGCGAGCTCGACCGGCTGATCGGCATCGACGAGCACGTCCTGCTCGACGTGGGCGGCGAGACGGTGCGTGCGGGCTTCGACCCGAAGCAGTTCGAGGAGGAGCGCATTTCGGCCGTCCAGTACGTCCGTTTTCCGCTCGGCCCCGCGCTCGCCGCGCGCTTTCGCGATCCGAGCGTCCCGGTCGCGCTCCGGGTCGACCACCCGAACTATCGGAGCGAGACCCGCATCGAAGGCGAGACGCGCCGGGCCCTCGCACGCGATCTCGAGCCCGGCTGAACCGGGCTCGAGGCGACGCGGGACCTGCGGCCGTCGAGGTCGACGGGACGCAGCCGAGGACGCGAAACACGCCGCCCACCATCATCCACCACGAGGAGAGACGAGATGGCGATCAAGGAAGGTGACAAGATCCCGAACGTGAAGGTCAAGGCGACCGACATGAGCGACGTCCAGACGGAATCGCTCTTCAAGGGCAAGAAGGTCGTGCTCTTCGCCGTCCCCGGCGCGTTCACGCCGACCTGCTCCGCGAAGCACCTGCCGGGCTTCATCGAGCAGGCCGACGCCCTCCGCAAGAAGGGCGTCGACGACATCATCTGCATGTCGGTCAACGACGCCTTCGTCATGAAGGCCTGGGGCGAGGATCGCGGCGCCGGCGACAAGGTCCGGCTGATCGCCGACGGCAACGGCGACTTCGCGAAGGCCCTCGGCCTCGACTTCGATGGCTCGGGCATCGGCTTCGGCGTCCGCTCCCAGCGCTTCGCCGCGATCGTCGAGGATGGCGTGGTCAAGAAGCTCGCGGTCGACGCCGGCGGCAAGTTCGAGGTCTCGAGCGCGGAGGCGATCCTGGCGGCGCTCTGAGCCGCCCGCGCCGCGGCCGAACGCCCGGGGATGCCCGAAGTCTCGTCGGCGCCAGCCTGCGAGCCCCTTCGAGCGATCCCCGGGCTTCGTCTCCGGACCGATCGCGGCGCATTGCAGCCCGCGATCGCCCAGAATAGGATTCTTTCCTGGCGAATCCCGATCCGCTCGCGCGGCCAGGAGGAATCCGATGCGCTTCGACCTCTTCTCCGACGAAGTGCAACTCGACCCGTATCCCCACTACCGGCGACTGCGCGACGAAGCGCCCTGCTACCGCGACCCCGTGCTCGGCTTCTATGCCCTCTCCCGCTTCGAAGACTGCTGGAACGCCCTGATCGACTGGAAGCGGTTCAGCTCGAAGGCCGGCCCCTCGCTCGAGCTCTCGGGTCGCGGCGAGGACTTCTCGCTGATCGGCATCGATCCGCCCCGGCATACGGTGCTGCGCAACGTCATCAGTCGGGGCTTCACGCCGCGACGGATCGCCGACCTCGAGCCACGCATTCGCAGGCTCGCGAGGAGCCTGCTCGACGCGCTCGAGGGTCAGCCGAGCTTCGAGTTCCAGGCCTGCCTCGGCGCGCGACTGCCGATGAGCGTGATCTGCGACCTCGTGGGCATCCCCGAATCGATGAACGAGCAGATCTGCGACTGGGCGAACACGTCCCTCCACCGGGAGCACGGGCGCGCCGAGCCGCCGCCCGAGGCGCAGGCGGCCGATCACGCCTTGCGCGACTACCTGCGGAAGCTGCTCGAAGAGAAGCGCGGACGCGGAACGGACGATCTCGTCGGCATCCTGCTCGCCGCCGAGCTCGAATTCGACGGTCGGCGCCAGCGGCTGACCGACGACGAGATCGTGGCGTTCCTCAACCTGCTCGCCGCCGCGGGCAACGAGACGACGACGAAGCTCCTGGGCAACACGATCGTGCTGCTCGCGCAGCATCCCGAGCAGCGAAGAGCCCTCGTCGCGGACCCCGCGCGCATCCCGCACGCGATCGAAGAGAGCCTGCGCTTCGAGCCCCCTTCACAGAACACGGGCCGCATCATGACCGAGGACGTCATGCTGCACGGCACGCGGATTCCGGAGGGGGCACGCGTCGTGATCCTGACGGGCGCCGCCTGTCGGGACGAGCGCGAGTATTCGGACCCGGATCGCTTCGACTTCGAGCGTCGCTTCGAGCGATCGCTCTACTTCGGTCATGGGCAGCACGTCTGTCTCGGCAAATCGCTCGCGCGGCTCGAAGGTCGGGTCGTGATCGAGGAGTTCCTGGCTCGCCATCCCGACTACCGGATCGACGAGGCCGGCCTCGAACGGACCAGCCAGTCCCACGTGCGCGGCTACTCGCGGATCCCCGTCCACGTGGACTAGCGGAGCGACGCGCCCCATCGGGGCGGCTCGATCAGGGCCAGTCGGGCAGATCGCGGGTCGGGCTCAGGCGGAACGCGGGCGCACGTCGCTCGACGAACGCCGCCGCCCCTTCGGCCGCGTCGGACTGGTTGCAGATCCAGGGCATCCACGCCTGCTCGGCGCGCAACGTCTCGAAGGGACTCGCCGCGAGGCTCCGCCAGAGCAAGCGCTTCGAGAGCGCGACCGAGACCGGGGCCGTGTGGTGCCCGACGTCGGCCGCCCACGCGAGCGCCGCGTCGAGCACGTCCTCGGCGGGCAGCGCCCGGTGGGCGAGGCCGAACTCGGCGGCCTCGCGACCGCTGAACGTGCGCCCCGACAGCAGCAGGTCGGCGGCGCGCTCGAGACCGACCAGCCGTGGCAGGATCGCATGGGAGGCGAGCTCTGGCAGCACGCCCCGCCGCACGAACGCGAACGCGAGCTTCGCGTCCTCGGCGACGAAGCGCAGATCGCACATCAGCGGGTAGGTGATGCCGACGCCGACGGCATGGCCGTTGATCGCCGCGACGACCGGCTTGCGCAGCGACCAGGGCGCTACCAGCGTCCGCCAGCTCGTCGGATCCGATCCGCCCGGCCGATCGGCGAACGTCGCCTCCGCCGCGGTCAGGTCGGCGCCCACGCAGAACGTCGACCCCGCCCCCGTCAGCACGATCACGCGCACGCGGTCGTCGCGGTCGAGGCGCACGAGCGCGTCGTTGAGCTCGCTCGCCATCGCCGGGGACCAGGCGTTCCGGCGCTCGGGCCGATTCAGTCGGAGGATGCAGGTCCGACCCGCGTCGACCGGCTCCAGGCTGACGTTGGTGGCGTCCATCTCAATCGCCTCCATCGCCGTCCCGGCGCAGCGCGCGGTCTTCTCCGCGGTAGAACTGGGCGAACCAGCGACGGAAGTCGTGGACCAGGGACTCCTCGGGCACGAGGTTCGGTCGACTGCGGTAGCGCTTGTGGTGCCAGACCTGGACGTCCCGGGCCCAGCCGGCCTGGGAGTTCTCGAAGACGCGGCGGGCCGCGGCGTCCGAGACGCTGTCCTTGAACCAGTAGAGCGAGCGCACGGCGACGTGCCCCGGATCGGTCACGAGCCAACCGTGCACGGTCACGCCCTCGAGCGCGCCGCGGAAGCGGGTGCGGGTGCAATTGGGGCCTTCGGTGTAGGACTCGAGCGTGTACTTCGACTCGCCCGCGATACCCGTGTCGAGCGGATCGATGTCGTAGTCGAGCGCGTAGGCATGGCCGTCGGTCTGCCAGTGGATGCCGCGGGTCGTGAAGCCGTGGATGGTGGTGAAGTGGGCCAGGTCGACGCCGTTCTCGTTGAGCTCCTGGGGGTGGGAGTGGATGTCGGGCCAGAGCTTGCGGGCCGTGATGCGGTAGCGCGGATCGCGCGTCTCCGGGATCTCCTCCACCTCCCAGGTGGGCGGATCGCCGCTCGGATCGAACCAGACGTAGACGAACCCGTTGCGGTCCCGGGCAGGCCACGCCCCGGTCCGAACGTCGAGGCGCGCCCGCTTCGAGTAGGGCACCGCGGCGCAGCGGCCATCGCGACGCCAGCGCCAGCCGTGGAACGGACAGACGAGCTCGTCGTGCGAGACCGTGCCGCCCTGACCGAGATGGGCGCCCATGTGGGGACAGTAGGCGTCGAGCACGCCCACCTCGCCCGACGCGCTGCGAAAGGCGACGAGGTCGACGCCGAAGGCACGCAGGGGGCGGACCTGCCCCGCAACCAGCTCGTCGGAGAAGAGGATCGCGGACCAGCCGATCGGAATCGGAAGCGGCGCCTCGACGGGCTCGCTCGCGACGCGGCGGCGTTCGGAGCCCCGCTCGACCACGGGCGAGGCCGCCCGACCCCCCTCGTCCGGGGTCCGACGCCCGTCGATCGCCCGACCGTCGGGCCGCGCGCTCATCGGGTCAGGCCCGCGTGATCGACGACGATCGACTCGCCGCTCACGTAGGAGGAGTCCGCCGAGAGGAGCCAGGCAGCGACGTCCGCGACCTCCCGCGGCTGGCCGACGCGACCTGGCGCCGTCCGTTCGGCCAGCGCCGCGAAGCCCGCCGCGTCCAGCGAGCCGCGCAGGCCAGCCGTGTCGATCAGGCCGGGACAAATCGCGTTGACGCGGATGCCGTCGCGGGCGAACTCGCGAGCGGCGTGCTTCGTGAGACCGAGGACGCCGTGCTTCGCGGCGGTGTAGGCGACGCGACCGGGGGCACAGACGAGGCCGGCGACGGAGGAGGTGTTCACGATCGATCCACCGCCGCTCCGCCGGAGGTGGGCGATCTCGTGCTTCATGCAGAGAAAGACGCCCGAGAGATCGACCGCGAGGACCGCCTGCCAGCTCGCGAAGTCGGTCTCGTCGAAGGCCGCGGTCGGCTCGGCGTAGCCCGCGTTGTTGAACGCCCCGGTCAGCCCGCCGAGTCGCGCCACCGCCTGCCCGACCATGTCCCGCACGGATGCCTCCTGCGAGACCTCGGTCTCGTGGAACCAGGCCGCGCCGCCCGCCTCGCGGATCCGTTCGCAGGTCTCCTCGCCGCCCCGCACGTCGCGGTCGGCGACCAGCACCCGGGCGCCCTCCTGCGCGAATCGGATCGCGGCGGCGCGACCGATGCCGCCCGATCCGCCGGTCACGATCAGCCGGGCCTCGCCGAGGCGTCCGCCGCTCATCCCACGCCTCCCATCCGAGCGATCACTTCCTCGCCGAAACGCCGGATGCCGTCCTCCATCGCGTCCGGCGCCGCCACGCCCGTGCGATCGACGGGGACGTAGCGCGCCCAGGGCTTGAGCACCGCATGGCTGATGCCGGCCGCTTCCATCCGTCGAAAGCCGTCGAGGTCGTTCGCGTCGGGACAGGCCGCGAAGACCTCGAGCGCCGCGTCCGCCCGTCCGTTCGCCTCCATCCGGGTGCGGATCTCCCGCATGCCGGCGGCGACCGCGTCGACCTTCAGTCCGGCCGGCGCCCAGCCGTCGCCGAGGTCCGCGACGCGCCTCAGCGCCGGCTTCGAGATGCCGCCCACCACGATGGGGATCGGTCGATCGACGCCGGGCACCATCGCGAGGGGGCCGAAGTCGAAGAAGCGCCCGCGGTGCTCGACGATCTCGCCCGTCCAGAGCTTGCGCATCACCTCGATCATCTCGTCGCAGCGCGGGCCGCGCTCGGCGAAGGGACGACCGAGCAGCTCGAACTCGTCCGCCATCCAGCCGAGCCCGATGCCGAGGCGGACCCGATCGCCGGAGAGCCGCGCACACGTCGCGACCGCCTTCGCGACCGTGAACGGGTCGCGCATCGGCAGGATGAAGACGCCCTGACTGAAGCGGAGGCGAGTGGTCCGCGCGGCCATCGCCATGGTGGCGACGAAGGGATCGGGCCAGGGCGCAGTATGGTCCCAGGCGCGCGATCCGTCCGCCGTATAGGGGTAGCGGGCGCGGATCGTCATCGGATGGACGACGTGGTCGGCGACCGTGACCGTCTCGAATCCGGCCTCCTCGGCGGCGACCGCGAGGCGTACCAGATGGTCCGGATGGACGAAGCCGAGCGTGCAGCAGAACTTCATGTGCCTCCCCCGCCCCGATCAGCGCGCCCGGATCGGAAGGAACGTGAAGCCCTGGATGAACTCGGAGGCGAGACGCAGCGAGCGGTCGAGCTCGAGGACGTATTCGGGGGCGGCCTCGAGCAGGCACTGCACTCCGATCGTGCCCTCGGCGACGGCGACGTGACGCCCCAGACAGTCGTGGACCCCGGCACCGAAGGCGAGCATGCGGGGCGCGCGACGGTGGATGTCGAACCGGTCGGGGTCCGCGAACTCGCGCGGGTCGCGGTTGCCGGAGGGCCAGATCAAGAGCACGACCTGGTCCTTGGCCACGGGCACGCCCGCGATCGACGTGTCGCGCAAGGCCGTGCGGCCCATGAACTGGCCGGGCGTGTCGTGGCGGAGCGCCTCGAGGAAGGCGTCGCGTGCGAGCGACGGATCGCGGACGACCTCGGCACGCTGGTCGGGATGCTCGCCGAGCCGATGGATGCAGGCGGCGAACGCCTTCTGGAACGTCTCGGTTCCACCGATCATGAACTCGCGCAGGTGGCCGGCGATCTCGTCGTCGTCGAGCGCGCGGCCGCCCTCGACCCTCGCCTCGCCGAGCAACGCGATCAGACCGCCCGGCCCGCTCCTGCCCGACCGATGGCGCGCGATCAGATCCATCGCATAGCATGACAGCGCATCGTATGCGGCGACGCCTTCGGGCCGCAGACCGCCGCCGCCGGGCTCCCGGACGAAGATCGCGTTGACCCACTGTCGCAGCTGCTCGGCGTCCTCGATCGGGAATCCGGTCGAGAGACAGAGCGCGCCGATCGCGATGCGGGCGGCGTAGTCGGTGACCACGTCGAGCTCGCCGGACTCGCGCAGGAGCGCCGCCTGACCGCGCGCGATCGCGCGCAGCGGCTCTTCGAGCCTTCGGACCGCCCCCGGCGTCATCAGCGGATTGACGATCTTGCGCCGTTCCTTCTGGCGCGGCGGGTCGAGGTTCCCGAGGGCCGGGTACGGACCCATCTTGCGCGTGAGGAGCTGGGCAGAGGTCGTGCCCCGCTCGACGCTGAAGGTCTCCCAGTCGCGCGCGGTCGCCCAGATGTCCTCGAAGCGCGTCAACGCGAAGCATTCGAAGCGCGGCACGAAGCAGACCGGATCCTCTTCCCGCATGCGCGCGTAGATCGGCAGCGGATCCGTCATGACCTCGGGCGCGAAGGGGTCGTACCGGAGCGGCTCCATGGGTTCTCCCCGGGAACGAGGCGTCCCGGCCATTCTGGAGGGCAGATCCCGCTTCTGCAAGGGCCGATCGAGCGGGCGGATCGGGCATCCGCGGGCGGTCCGGAGCGCCTCAGACCGCGCACGCGTCGTCGCGCGTCCCCGCCAGCTCCGCCATGAGCTCGAGCGCCTCGAGCGACTGCGTGTAGATCGTGTAGCCGGTCGCGCCGGCCCGCGACCAGGGCAGCCAGCGCTCTCGGATGCGAGCGGTCGGACCGATCAGCCGCGTCGAGTCCGGGTAGTCGTCGGGCACTGCGCGGATCGCCTCGTCGCGATGACCGGCGAGCCAGAGGGCCTGGATGCGTTCGGCCTCCTCGGCGAAGCCGCAGCGCGCCATCTGCTGGACGTGGAAGTTCTTCTCCTTCGCGCCGTAGCCGCCGACCAGCAGCGCGATGCCGGGCTTCAGCGCGTCGAGCGCAGCGCGCACGTCCCGGGCGAGCACGACCGGCAGGATCGGCCAGATCTTGAACCGCTCGAACGTCATGCCGTCGGCGCGACGCGCGAGCCCCGCCTCGAGCTCCCGACGATAGGTCGACATCATCCCGGGACGAAAGCCCATCGGGAGCCAGCCGTCGCCGATCTCGGCCGCCTGGGCCACGGCCCTCGGACCCCCGCCCGCAGGCCAGATCTCGATGCCCGGCGGCGCATGCAGGATCGGCTTGAGCGGCTTGCCGAGTCCCGAAGCGCCGGGGCCCCGATAGGGCAACTGGATCTCGCGCCCGTCGAAGCCGACCGGCCCCTGCCGGGCCCACGCGAGGCGCATGACCTCGACGTACTCGCGCAGCCGCGTGAGCGGGCGGCCCCACGGCTGGCCGTACCAGCCCTCGACGACCTGCGGCCCCGAGACGCCGAGCCCTGCGATGATCGCGCGACCCGGCGCCAATCGCGCGAGCGTCGCGAGCGACATCGCGGCGGTCACGGCGGGTCGCGCCGAGACCTGCAGCAGGCCTGTCGCGAGTCCGATGCGGCGGGTATGGGCCGCGACGTGGGCGAGCGGGACCAACGCGTCGGCCCCGTAGGCCTCGGCGCTCCAGACGGAATGGAAACCGAGCGCCTCCGCGCGTCGGATCCAGTCGATCGGGAGCTCGGCGTGCCGACTCGACCAGGTCTCGAGCCCCAATCCCAGCTCGATCTTCGTCACGCTCTCCCCTCCGCCCGTGCCCAAGTCGGGCCGCGCACGATCCACCGCCGACGCAGCGCGCGGATCAAGGCATGTGGCCCGCGCGGCGGAGCGGTCGGACGCCTTCCGCGCGCGTGCGCGCCGCGCGGTCGAGGTCCGCGATCAGGACGTCGCGCAGGTCGCGCGGATCGATCACGTCGTCGTACGAGGCTTCGCTCGCGAGCTTCCACGGACCGCCGGCCTCCGCCGCTTCCAGCTCGACGCGCGTCGCTTCGCCGGCCTTGGCGAGCGCGCCGCCGGCCCGCGCCGGCATGGTCGCGAGGGACACGCCGGGAAAGGCGTAGTGCCGCGTGCGACCGTCGAAGAGGTTCATCCCCATGACGGGTGCGCCGAACCCGAAGGCCTTGCGGAGCGTGACGTGGATCTTCGGGCTCCGGACCCGGTGCTGGGCGAAGTACATCCGGGCGGCCGCCCGCAGGATCCCCGCGCGCTCGGACTCGCTGCCGGCGAGCACGCCCGGGTTGTCGGCCAGGAAGACGATCGGGAGATGGAACGAGCCCGCGACCTCGATGAAGCGCGCCGCCTTGTCGGCGCTCCGCGCGTCGATCGCGCCTCCGCGGACGGCGGGCTGGTTCGCGACGACGGCGGCGGCGTGGCCGCCGATCCGGACGAGACTCGTGACCAGACCGGTCCCCCACTCCGGCTGGATCTCGAGCACGCTGCTGCGGTCCGCGACGAGCTCGACGACGGGTCGCACGTCGTACGGTCGACGGGCGTTCGCCGGGACGAGATCGACGATCGCGTCGAGCCGCCGACGTGCGACGTCGTCGTTGCCCTGCTCGGGACCGCGCCACGGAGGCCAGGCCCAGGCGCTCGACGGGAAGTAGCCGAGATAGCGACGCACGGCAGCCAGCCCCGCGTGTTCATCGCGGACCGCGAGCTGGGCGACGCCGCTCGCGCCGGCATGGACCCTCGCGCCGCCGAGGGTCTGCTTGTCGACGCGCTCGCCGATCGAGGCCTCGACGAGCGGCGGACCGGCGCTGAAGAGCGCGCCGTGCCCCTCGACCAGGACGACGAAGTCGGAGAGCGCGGCAGTGAGTGCGCCGTGTCCTGCGGAAGCGCCGGCCACGAGCGAGACGGTCGGGACGAGCCCGGAGGCCTCGGCCAGTCGCTGCAGATCGATCGGTCCCGGAACGTGGCGGTCGAGGGCCTTCGAGGCCCGTGCGCCGGCGCCGTCGAGGATCGCGACGAAGGGAATCCGCTCGTCGATGGCGAGCCGCGCGAGGCGCTCGCGCTTGCTGGCGCCGGGAACCCCGATCGAGCCGCCCATGACCGAGAAGTCTTCGGCGCCGACGGCGACCGTCCGCCCCTCGACGCGCGCCGTGCCGCAGACGTACGCGTCCGCCGGTACGCCCCCGCCCGGCTCCGCGCCGCCCGCCAGCAGCGCGAGCTCCTCGAAGCTGCCGGGATCGACGAGGCCGGCGATCCGTCCCCGCGCGTCGAGGCGTCCCCCGGCGTGTTGGCGCGCGAGGCGATCGGCGCCGCCCATCGCCCGGGCCGCCGCGCGCCGCCGCTCGAGCTCTGCGATCAACGCCTCCCACTCGGACACCGGACTCCTCTCGCACCGCCGCGTCGCGCATCGCCGCGCGGCCATCGCCCGACGCGCGTCCCGACGCGCCGGGCGCATCGTTTCGCTTGACCCGCTCGACGCGAACTCAGTAGTATCGCCAGAAATCGATTCTGGAAAGCGGAAAAATTCCGCGGACCGACGGTCGCCGCAGGGGCGGCGTCGGGAACGGAGACGGAGGGCTTCCTGGCGATGAAGGCGGCGGTGCTGCGCGAGGTCGGCGGGCCGTTTCGGATCGAGGACGTCGAGCTCGACGCGCCGGGCCCGCGCGAGGTCCGCGTCCGCACCGTCGCGAGCGGCGTATGCGGCAGCGACCTGCACGTACTGCTCGGCGAGAACCCCTGGGCCATGCCGATCGTGCTCGGGCACGAGCCGGCCGGCATCGTGGAGGCGGTGGGACGCGACGTGCGGAGCGTGGCGCCCGGCGACGCGATCGTCGCTTGCTCGTCGGCCTACTGCGGCCAATGCGATTTCTGCAGCGAGGGCCGGACCTTTCTCTGCGGCGGCATGGCGACGCTGCGCGCGGAGGACGAGCCCCCGCGGCTGCGCAGCGGAAGCGAGACCGTCCAGCAGTTCGCCTATCTGAGCTCCTTCGCAGAGGCGATGCTGCTCCACGAGAACAGCGTCGTCCGGATCTCTCGGGAGATGCCCCTCGATCGCGCGTGCCTGCTCGGATGCGGCGTGCTGACCGGCGTCGGCGCCGCCCTCAACACGGCCAACGTGCGGGCGGGCGAGACCGCGGCCGTGATCGGCTGCGGCGGCGTCGGACTCTCGGTCGTTCAGGGCTGTCGGATCGCGGGCGCGGGGCGGATCATCGCGATCGATACGGTGCCCTGGAAGCTCGAGCTCGCGAAGAAGCTCGGCGCGACGGACGTCGTCCTGGCGACGGAGGGCGCGGTCCCGGAGCGCGTGATCGAGGCGACACGCGGGGGGGTCGACTGGTCCTTCGAGTGCATCGGCCACGACGCGACCGTCCAGGATGGGATCCGCATGCTGCGAGCCGGGGGAACCTGTCTGCTGATCGGACTCATGCCGGCGGGTCGGGCATTCTCGTTTCCAGGCTTCGACCTCGTGCTCGGAGCGAAGCGCGTGATGGGCTCCCTGATGGGATCGAACCGGTTTCGCATCGACATCCCGAAGCTCGTCGGTTTCTATCTCGCGGGGCGCCTCGACCTCGACACGATGATCTCGGAGCGCATCCGACTCGAGGAGCTCGACGCCGCCTTCGCGCGGATGCAGCAGGGAACGGTGGCGCGCAGCGTCGTCGTGTTCGACTGAAGGGCGCGGCGTTCGGGCGGGGCCGACTCGCCGAGCCGAGTCGAGACGAGACGGGACCAGGAGGACGAGCCGATGGCCGATCGAAAGCAGGAACCCTATTCGAAGGACGCGATCCTCTTCTACCCGGGGCGCCGGCTCTCGGACGAGGAGCGGCGCCGCATGGACGGCTACGAGATCGGGATCGACGAGATCACCATCGACCACCTCGTCTACGCGATGAGCAAGCAGATCGAGAACAACTTCCAGACGTTCTACACCGTCGCGGAGGAGATCGTGGGCGAGGCGCAGGCGCTGCGGATCGCGAACGAGATCGGACGGCGCTACGGCGGCCGGGGCTACGCGACGCTGCTCGCCGCCAAGGGGCTCGGCAAGCGGGGCAGCGCGCGGATGATGGCGCTCTACCAGGACCTCGTGCACAGCATCCGCGGACCCAAGCACGCGGCCGCGCTCTACGCCGAATACGACGACGAGCGCTGCGTCGTCCGCCGCAAGGAGTGCATCTACTACAACGAGCAGACGCCGCAGAACGGGAAGTACACGGAGGCGTTCGAGCTCGGCTGCTTCGACGGCTACAAGGCCGCGGACGAGAACCTGCTTCGCGTCGAGGTCCATCGCTGCCGCTACCGCGGCGACCAGGGCTGCGAGCAGCACTGGGTCTACAAGGAGCCGAAGACGGGCGCGAAGGAATGAGCGGGACGCATCCGCCGCGCGCGGCGTCCGAACGCTCCGGCGCTCAGGGCAGCGCGGCGCCGACCCGCTCCGCCGTCGTGCGCATCAGCTCGAGCAGATGCGGGACCTGCGTCGTCTTGAAGCGCGTGATCGGGATCGCGATCCCGATCGCGCCCCGCACGTTGCCGGTATGGTCGACGATCGGCACGGCCATGTTCGCCACGTCGTCGGCGGTCTCCCCGACTCGAACCGCATAGCCATCGTCGCGGATCTTCTCGATCAGCTTGAAGAGCTGGGCGCGGGAGGTCGGCGAGCCCGTCCGCGTCAGCGGGATGCGCGGGTTGGGGTAGAGCGCGCCGAGGCGCTCGGGCGAGAGGGCCGCGAGCAGCACCCGTCCGGAGGTCGAGTCGTGCGCGGGGAAGGTCATGCCGAGGCGCGTCCCGACGCGCACGACCTGGGTCGACTCGATGCTCTCGATCACGAGGATCTTCGCGCCTTCGAGGATCGAGAGGTGGACGGTCTCCTGGGTCGCTTCGGCGAGCTCGGCGAGATGCGGTCGCGCGATCGTGCGCAGATCGAACCGGCGCAGGATCGACATGCCCAGATGGATCAAGGCGGGACCGGGGTGGTAGCTGCGCGAGGTCGTGTCCTGATCGACCAGCTCGTGGTAGCGGAGCATCTGGAACAGGCGATGGGCGGTCGAAGGCGCGACGGCCAGGATCTGGGCCGCCTCGGTGACGCCGATCGAGGGGCGATCCTGGAGCAGCGTCAGCAGCTTCAGCGCGTTGTTGACCGACTCGATCGGATAGCTGGGCGCTTCGTTCCCGGAACTCTTCGACTTCGAAGCGCTTGCCTTGGCCACGGGGCCAATTGATACCGGACCGCTCAGGGGGCCACCACTCGTCATTCGCCCGGTCCCCCACCCGCCGGCGCCGAGGCGAGCAGCGCGCGCGCGCGCGCGACGACCGGGACGTCCACGACGCGCCCGTCGAGAGCCGTCGAGCCGCGTCCGATCCGCGCCGCCGCGTCGAAGGCCGCCACCACGCGCCGGGCCTCCTCGAGCTCCTCGGGCGAAGCCGAGAAGACGCGGCCGAGCGTTTCGATCTGATCGGGGTGGATCGCGAACTTGCCGCGGAAGCCGGTCCGTTTGGCGGCCAGGGCGTTGCGCGCCAGGGCCTCGGCATCGCGGAACGAGAAGAAGGGCGTGTCGAGCGCCGCGACGCCGGCCGCCGCCGCCGCGAGGCACGTCAGGCCGCGGGCGACCGAGACCTCGGCGTCGTCCCGGGAGCGCGGAATGCCCATGTCCAGGGTGAGATCCTCCGCGCCGAAGGCCAGCGCGACGACCCGGGCCGAAGCGGTGGCGATGGCGCGCGCGTCGAGCACGGCGGCCGCCGTCTCGATCCAAGGGATCAGCCGCGTCCGTCCCGCTTCGATCCCGCGCGCCCGCTCGGCACGCGCCAGCAGCGCGTCGATCCGGCGCACGTCGTCCGGGCTCCGGATCTTGCCGACCGAGACGCCCCTGATCTCGGGCCCGACCAGCGCGAGCACGTCGGCCTCGAGCCATTCGCTGTCGACCCCGTTGAGCCTGGGGACGACCGGTCGGCCCGTGCGCGCGAGCCCGGCGAGCGCCCCGCGAACCGTGTCTCGCGCCCTCTCCTTCTCGTCGACGGTCACCGAATCCTCGAGGTCCGGCACGAACACGTCGGGCCGCGTCCCGGCGGCCTTCGTCAGCATCGACTCCCGATTGCCCGGGACGAAGAGGAGGCTCCGCATGGGGAACGGCGTCCCGGGAATGCCGGCCATCACGCCGCGGAGCCCGGATCGGACCGGCGCGCGAGGTTCGCCGCGATCTGGATGATCTGGTCCTCCTGTCCGCCGACCAGCTTCTGGCGGCCGCACTCGAGCAGGATCTCCGCACCGGAAACCCCGTAGCGCTCCGCAGCGCGATAGGCATGCTTCAGGAAGCTCGAGTAGACGCCCGCATAGCCCATGATCAGGGCGAGGCGATCGAGCACGCACTCCCCGTCCATCGCCGGCCGCACGACGTCTTCCGCCGCATCGATCATGCGCAGCACGTCGAGACCGGTTCGGAGGCCGAGCTTCTCGAAGACCGCCGCCATCGCCTCGCAGCTCGTGTTGCCCGAGCCCGCCCCGAAGCGTCGGGTCGACCCGTCGATCTGGACCGCACCGGCCCGCACGGCACAGATCGAGTTCGCGAGCGAGAGCGAGAGGTTCTCGTGGCCATGGAAGCCCGTCTCGGCGTCCTGTCCGAGCTCCGCGACGACGGCGGCCACCCGCTCCCCCGCCTGCTCGAGGATCATCGCCCCGGCCGAGTCGACGACGTAGACGCATTGACAGCCCGCGTTCGCCATGATGCGCGCCTGCGTCGCCAGCTTCTCCGGCGACACCGTATGGGCCATCATCAGGAAGCCCACGGTCTCGAGCCCCATCTCGCGGGCCAGACCGAAGTGCTGCTCGGCGATGTCGGCCTCCGTGCAATGGGTCGCGATCCGGATGATCGAGGCACCGAGGTCGCGGACCGCCCGGATGTCGTCCTTGGTACCGAGGCCGGGCAGCATCAAGGCCGCGATCTTCGCGCGGCGCGCCTCGGAGACGGCGGCGGCGATCAGCTTGCGCTCGTCGGTCAGCGAGAAGCCGTAGTTGAACGACGAGCCGCCGAGCCCGTCGCCATGGGTCACCTCGATCACCGGCATGCCTGCCGCGTCGAGCGCGCGGACGATCGAGCGGACGTGGTCCTCGGTGAAGGCGTGACGCTTGGCGTGGGAGCCGTCGCGCAGGCAGGTGTCGGTGATCCGGACGTCGAGACCGTCGGCGCGCGTCATCGGGCGTCTCCCCTCCCCGCGTCCGCCCCGGAGACGAGGCGACGCGCGACCTCCTCGCCGACCTTCGTCGCGGCGGCGGTCATGATGTCGAGGTTGCCCGCGTAGGGCGGGAGGTAGTCGCCGGCCCCCTCCACCTCGACGAACACGGCGACCCGCCGGCGCCCGCCGATCTCGTCGAACTGCGGCTCGGCGGCGAGCCGGTAGCCCGGCACGTAGGACTGCACCTCGCGCACGCGCTCGGCGATCGACGCGGCCACCGCCGCCTCGTCGGCGCTCGCCGGCAGCGCGCAGTAGATCGTGTCGCGCATGATGAGGGGCGGGTCGGCGGGATTCAGGATGATGATGGCCTTGCCCCGCGACGCGCCGCCCAGCCGCTCGACGGCAGCGCTCGTCGTGCGGGTGAACTCGTCGATGTTCTGGCGGGTGCCGGGCCCGGCCGAGCGCGACGAGACGGTCGCCACGATCTCGGCGTACTCGACGGTACACGTTCGCGAGACGGCGTGGACGATCGGGATCGTCGCCTGACCGCCGCAGGTCACCATGTTGATGTTGGGTCGGTCGACGTGGTCGGCGAGATTGACCGGCGGAATCACGTAGGGGCCGAGCGCGGCGGGCGTCAGATCGATCGCGCGGATGCCGAGCCGTTCGTAGAGGGGCGCGTTCGCGCGGTGGACATAGGCGCTGGTCGCCTCGAAGACCAGGTCGGGCCGCCGCGACAACCCCTCGAGCCACGCAGCGCCCTCCACCGAGACCTCGAGACCGGCCTCGGCCGCCCGCTTCATGCCCTCGCTCGTCGGGTCGATGCCGACCATGTAGCGCGGCTCGATCCAGCTCGAGCGCATCAGCTTGTACATCAGGTCGGTTCCGATGTTGCCGGACCCGACGATGGCAGCGATCGCCTTCATGCCTGCCTCCTCGCCTCGCGCGGCGCTATTGGAACGAGATCGTGACGCTGCCGAGACCGGAGAACTCGGCCGTCACGACGTCGCCGCCGACCACGTCGACCGCGCGGGTGCACGAGCCGGGCAGGATCACGTGCCCCGCCTCGAGCTTCACGCCGAACTGATGAACCTTGTTGGCGAGCCAGGCGACCGCGACCGCCGGATTGCCGAGCACCGCGCCCGACGCACCGGTCTCCACGATCTCGCCGTTCTTCGTCGCGATCGCGGCGATCAGACGCAGATCGAGCTCCCGGGCCGAGCGCGCCTGGGCGCCGAGCACCACCCGCGCGGAGCTCGCGTTGTCGGCGATCGTGTCGCAGAGCCCGATCCGCCAGCCCTCGATCCGGCTGTCGATGATCTCGATCGAGGGCGCGACGTAGGCCGTGTTGCGCAGGACGTCCGCCACGGTACAGCCCGGCGCGGGCAACGCCTCGCCCAGGACGAAGGCGACCTCGAACTCGACCCGAGGCTGGATCAGCGCGCCGACGTCGATGCGGGTGTTCTCGAAGACGAACATGTCGTCGAGCAGGTGGCCGTAGTCCGGCTCCGTCACGTTCATCATGCGCTGCATCGCGGGCGACGAGAGCCCGACCTTGTGGCCGCGGATCAGACGTCCCGCGTCGAGCTTGTCGCCGATCTGGAGCAGCTGGATCGCGTAGGCGTCCTCGACGTCGATGCCTTCGTAGCGGCCCACGAGGGGCGGAACCGTCTTCCGCTCGCGTTCGGCGTGGGCGAGCTCGTCGGCGATGGCACGGCGCTGGGCCTGGCTCAACATTTCGGATCCTCGTGGTCTCGGCCGGCTCGCGGCGCGCTACTTCAGCTCCCGGTGGTGGCCCCAGAAGCTCACCGCCGTGATCTCCTGATTGCTCCACGCCGCCTCGTCGAGACGGAGCCCCCCGCAGCCGTACTCGATCTCGTACCCCTTCGGCGCACGCATGTAGAAGGAGACCATGCGATCGTTCGTGTGACGACCGAGGGTCATCGCGATCGGAACCCCCCGCTCGAGGCAGCGATCGAGGCAGTAGCCGACCTCGTCGATGTCGGGCACCTCGAGCATCAGATGGGCGAGACGGCTCGAGTGGTGCGGCGCGAGCGCGAGACTGTGATGACGTGGATTGCAGCGCAGGAAGCGCAGCGGACGGCCGTCGAGGACCATGCTGTCCGACAGCCGGAACCCGAGCAGATCGACGTAGAACGCGTAGGACTCGGCATAGTGGTCCGTGAGCAGGACGACGTGGCCCAGGCCGAGATCGTCGGTCACGAAGCGCCGGACACCGACCGGCGACACGAAGCGCTGGTGGTCGTGGATCGGCCCCTGGTACAGCTCGACCCGGAAGCCGGCCGGGTCTGTACACCAGAACATCGACTGGACGCGGCGATCGGCGAGCTCCGCCTCGGTCGCCGGCGTCGTCTCGAATCCCGATTTCTCGAGGCGATCGCGCAGCGCCGCGAGGCGCTCGCCGTCGCGCACGCCCCAGCCCGTGTAGGCGAGACGGTCCCGATCGCCGGCGCGCAGCGAGATGCGATGGGGCCGCTCGTCGAGCTTGAGCTGGACCACCTCGTCCGTCGAATGACGCGCGGTCGCGACGCCGAGCACCTCGCGTGCGAAGCGAGCCCAGCCGGCCGGATCGGCGGACTCGAGCCCCAGATAGCCGAGCTCATGCACGCTCATGTCGCCCCTCCCCGCTCGCGGATCCGGTCCGTTCCGGCTCTGGACAGGGCTTCGAATCTAGCAGAAAATGATCCCACCCAGCAGAATTCAGACGCCGCGGAGCCCTCGCGATGCAGATCACCTTCGAAGCGACGAGCCGCACGGCCGAGGTCGACGGCCTCCGGATGCACTACCACGAGGCGGGCTCCGGCCCGACGCTCGTCCTGCTCCACGGCGGCGGGCCCGGCGTCTCGGGCTGGAGCAACTTCAAGTACAACCTGCCGGAGCTGTCCAGACACTTCCGCTGTCTCGTCGTCGACCAGCCCGGATTCGGTCGCTCCCACCAGCCGAAGTTCCAGGAGCACTTCTTCGACTACGCCGCCCGCTTCGTGATGAAGCTCCTCGACCAGCTCGGGGTCGACCGCGCCCACTTCCTCGGCAACTCGCTCGGCGGCGGCACGACCGTACGCATCGCGCTCGACCACCCGAAGCGCGCCGATCGGCTCGTCCTGATGGGTCCCGGCGGTCTCGCGTTCAACGTGTTCTTCCCCGGGCTCTCGGAGGGGCTCAAGTCGGTGCGCGACTTCTACCGCGGCGAGGGCCCGACCTACGAGAAGATGGAGGAGTTCATCCGCGTCATGACCTTCGACTCGAAGTTCGTGACGGAGGAGTTCGTGCGCGAGCGGCTGGCCCTCGCGACCGATCCGGCGACGATGGAGGGGACGCGCCACGCGCTCGAGACGGTCCGCGCGAAGGAGTTCTTCGCGGCGGGCGAGCTCTGGCGGCATCTCGAACGCATCCGACAGAAGACGCTGCTCGTGTGGGGACGCGACGATCGCACGATGCCGCTCGACGGCGCGTTCTTCGCGCTGAAGCGCATGCGCGACGTCCGGCTCCACGTCTTCGGGCAGTGCGGCCACTGGGCGCAGATGGAGAAGACGGCGGAGTTCGACCGCCTCGTCGTCGACTTCCTCACGACGGCGTCATGAAGAGCGGCCTCGAGGGCAAGGTCGCCGTGGTCACCGGCGGTTCGCGCGGAATCGGGCGGGCCGTCGCCGCGCGCCTGCTCGAGGAAGGGGCGCGCGTGATGATCGTCGCGCGCAAGCCCGACGTGCTCCGGGCGACCTGCCTCGCGCTCGGCCCCGAGGTCGCGGGCCATGCCACCAACGTCGCGGACGAAGCCGGCGCGCGGGCGGCGATCGCGGCCACCCTCGATCGCTTCGGGCGCCTCGACGTGCTCGTGAACAACGCCTCGACGAATCCGTACTTCGGCCCCTTGATGAAGATCGACCGCGAGCGGGCGGAGCGCACGATCCAGGTCAATCAATGGGGCGCCGTGCTCTGGACCCAGCTGGCCTGGCACGCCTGGATGGCCGAGCACGGCGGGCGGGTCGTCCACGTCTCGTCGATGGGCGGCCTCGTTCCCGAGCCCAACATCGGCTGGTACAACGGGACGAAGGCCGCGATCGTCCAGCTCACTCGCCAGATGGCCCAGGAGCTCGGGCCGAGGGTGAACGTCAATTGCGTCGCGCCGGGCGTGATCCGCACGGACATGTCCCGCGCGATCTGGGAGCGACACGAGGACGCGATCGCCGCGCAGACGCCGGCCGGACGCCTCGGCGAGCCCGAAGACGTCGCCGACGCCGTGGTCTACCTCGCGTCCGACGCCGCCCGCTTCGTGACCGGACAGACCCTCGTGGTCGATGGCGGCATCACCCTCGGACGCGGGGTCGTTCCCGGCTGAGTTCGCCCGACCGCACCCGAAGGACCGTGCGCAGGAGGAGAAGACATGGAGGCAGAGGCTTTCCGACGGACGATCGAGCGGTTGCGCCCCGCCTTCGCCGAGCGCGCGGACCGCTGCGAGCGGGAGCGCCGCGTCTCGGAGGAGTCGGCGAAGGACCTGGTCGAGACGGGCGTGATCCGCGCGTTCCAGCCGAAGCGATTCGGCGGCCTCGAGCTCGAGCCGGTCGAGTTCTACGAGGGCATGAGCCGCATCGGCGAGGTCTGCGCGTCGACGGCCTGGGTGACGGGCGTGCTCGCGGTCCACTCCTGGCAGCTCGCGCTGTTCCCGCTCGAGGCGCAGGAAGAGGTCTGGAAGGACGAGCCGACCGCGCTGATCTCCTCGTCCTACGCGCCGACGGGGCAGATCGAGGTCGTACCCGGCGGCTACCGCGTGTCGGGACGCTGGAGCTTCTCGTCGGGCTGCCAGAACGCGACCTGGGCCTTCCTCGGCGGCGTGGTGCCGAACGGCAGCCGGACCTGGGGCGGCCTGCCGGACATCCGGACCTTCCTGCTCCCGATCGCCGACTATCGGATCGAGGACACCTGGCACACCGCGGGGATGGTCGGCACGGGCAGCCACGACATCGTCGTCGACGGCGCCTTCGTTCCCGAGCATCGCACCCTGCCCTTCGCGAACCTCGTGACGAACGAGTGCGAGGGCTGGCACGCGAACCCCGCCCCGCTCTTCCGCGCGCCCTTCGCCGCGATCTTCGTCAACTGCCTCGCGGCACCGGCCATCGGCAATGCCCGCGGCGCGCTCGAGCGCTTCACGACCCGCTGCCGGGAGAAGGTCGAGCGATCGAAGGGCCGGGATCCGCTCGATCCTCCGGCGCAGGTCATCGTCGCCGAGTCGGTCGCGGAGCTCGACGCCGCCGTGCTGCAGCGCCGCCACGACCTGCTCGAGATGATGGATTACGCGCGGCGGGGCGAGGCGATCCCGATCGAGCGGCGCGCACGCTACCGCTGGGACGCCGCGCGCGCGGCCTGTCTGTCGGCCGACGTCTGCAGCCGCATCTTCGACGCAGGCGGCGGCCACGGCATCTTCCTCGACGATCCGAACCAGCGTGCCTTCCGTGACGCGCGCGTGATGGCGGTCCACGCCTATACCCACCGCGACAAATCGGCTCGCGTCTACGGTCGCGCGACGCTCGGCTACGACTTCAAGGACTACCTCCTGTAGCCACGCGCTCGGGCCCGCTTCCTGCCGCCGCGCGCGCCCGCGCGGCGAGGATCGCACCCGGCACACGGGCACAGGCTCCGCAGGGGGGAATCCCGATGGCGACGATCGAGGACGCGGGCCGCTTCGATGGAACGACGCTGATCTGGCCCGATCGACCTTCGCTCCACGGCGACGGGCCCTTCGCGCTGGTCGAGGAGGAGGTCCTCGGGTCGAGGCTCGCGGTGTTTCGAACGCGGCCGCGGAGCATGCTCGAGCTGCTCGAGCACGCGGCCGGCTTCGGCGACGCCGCGGCCTTCGTCTTCGACGGCGCGCCGATCTCCCATATCGACTACGTCGAGCGCGTCGCCCGGGTCGCGCGCATGCTGGCGGACTGCCATGGCATCGGACCCGGGGACCGGGTCGCCCTGCTCGGATCGAACACCGCCGCGTGGGTCATCGCCTTCTCCGCGATCACGTCGCTGGGCGCCATCGCGGTCGCGCTCAACGGCTGGTGGGTCGAAGCCGAGATCCGCCACGGCATCGCGCTGACCGCGCCCCGTCTCGTCCTCGCGGACCGACGTCGGCTGCCCCGCGTACCGACGGCGCCGATCGGAGACGGGATCGTCCTGCGCGAGCTCGAAGCCTTCGTCGACGAGGCGGTCGCCGGCGGACCCTCGGCCTCCCTGCCCCGCGCTTCGATCCGCGAGGACGATCCGGCCGCGATTCTCTTCACGAGCGGAACGACCGGGCGACCGAAGGGCGCCGTCCAGTCGCATCGCAATCTGATGGTCCTCGCGAGCTGCACGGGTCACGTCGCGAGCCAGGCGCCGCCCCCCATGCCGGGCGGCGCGAGCGATCCGCCCTGCTCGCTCTACCTGCTCCCGCTCTTCCACGTGTCGGGACTGCAGGGCGGGCTGATCCATACCCTGCTGCTGGGCTGGAAGTCCGTCTGGCTCTCCGGTCGATTCGACGAGCGACTCGTTTTCGAACGAAGCGAGCGCGAGCGCGTCACGACCTGGAGCGTCGTGCCCGCCCAGCTGTACCGACTGCTCGAGCACCCGGCCTTCCATGACCACGAGCTCTCCTCCCTGCGCTCGGTCGGAGGCGGAGGATCGGCATGGCCCCCGAGCCTGACCGAGCTCGTCCGCAAGCAGCTGCCCGCGGCGGCCGCCGCGATGTCCTTCGGATTCGGACAGACGGAGAGCGCGGGCATGGGCACGGCCAACAGCGGGCCGCCGCTGCACGCGCGTCCCGACTCCGCGGGCCGACCGCGGCCGACGATGGCCGTCCAGATCCGAGACGCGTCGGGGGACCCGTGCGGCGAGGGCGTCGAGGGCGAGATCTGCCTGCGCGGTCCGGGCGTGTTCCTGGGCTACTGGCAGGATCCCGGGGCCAGCCGCGAGGCGCTCGACGCCCAGCGCTGGCTCGCGACGGGCGACGTCGGGCGCATCGAGGACGGGCTCCTCTTCGTCGCCGGGCGCCGGGGCGAGCTCGTGATTCGGGGCGGCGAGAACGTCTACCCGGCGGAGGTCGAAGCGCAGCTCCTCGCCCATCCCGCCGTCGCCGAGGCGGCCGTCTTCGGCGTCCCCCATCGCGTGCTCGGCGAGGAGGTGAAGGCAGTCGTGCGCCCCCACGACGGCGCCCCCCTCGACGAAGGGGAGCTGCGCCGATGGCTCGAGCCCCGCCTGGCCGGCTTCAAGATTCCGGCGTACTTCGAGCTGCGCGAGATCCCCCTTCCGCGCAACGTGACGGGCAAGGTCTTGAAGCACGTGCTGCGCGACGGCGGCGCGAGCATCTTCCACGAGGATTGACGCGCGACGTCGGGTCGCTCCCCGTCGTCTCGGCGATGGCTAGTCCAGCCCCAGGAGCCGTCGCGCATTGCCGCGCAGGAAGAGCGGCCAGACGTGCTCGTCGAGCGCGACGCGCTGCATGTCGCCCATGATGCGCTCGAGCGACAGGCCCATCGGGAAGTAGCCGGCGTAGACGACCCGCTCGGCGCCGTCGCCGTTCGCGAAGGCGACGATCTCCGGCGGGTAGTGGCGAGGGGCGAAGGCCGAGGTCGAATAGTGCAGATTCGGCCACTTGCGCATCAACGCGATGCAGAGGTCGACCCAGGGCTCGCAGCCGTGACGCGTCACGAAGACGAGCTCCGGGAAGTCGGCCATCACGCGATCGATCCGCTCGACGTGCTGGCAGGCCATCGGCAGGCGCGGCCCCGGCACGCCGGCGCAGACGAAGATCGGCAGGCCTTGCTCGACGCACTCCGCATAGATCGGATACATGCGGGGGTCGTCGATCGGAACCTGCGGCTCGAAGCCGGCGGGAAAAGCGGTGAACGCGCGCACGTCGAACGCGTCCCGCTGGCGCCGCATCGAACGGATGCCGTCGACGATCGCGTGGGGATCGGTCCCGCCCAGGGCGAGGAAGCGGTCCGGATGTTGCTTCACGGCGCGCTTCCCGACGTCGTCATGGACGCCGACGAGGCCCATCTCGATGCCGAAGCGATCCATCTCGTGGAGCGTCGCCGCGATGGGATCGGCGTGGTCGTAGACCGCCTTCGGCACGGTCTTGAACATGTACTCGACGGGAAAATCGAAGCGATCGCGCGACTCCGCGTCCTTCAGCTGGCGGCGGATGAAGTCGTATTCGTCGAATCCGGCCGGAAACCCGATCATCGTGTCGACGATCGGCACGTCGCGGGGCATCGGCATGACGGCGCCGGACTCAGGCCGCGGGCGGCCGCGTCAGCTCCGCGGCGTTCTCGCGCATCACGCGTCGGATTCCGTCCGCACCGAGCGGGCCGAGGCGGTCGGCGTAGCGGGCCGGATCCGAGACGCCCTCGAGGTGCGGCCAGTCCGAGCCCAGCAGCGTGCGGTCCGCGCCGATCAGACGGGCGGTCTCGACCGGGTCGTCTTCCCAGAACGGTGCGACCCAGACGTGTCGCCGAAAGGTCTCGACCGGCGCCTCCGGGAACCAATCGGGGTACTGGTGGCCGGTGATCGCGAGCTTCTGCAACAGGCCGGCGAGCCAGCTCGCCCCGTTCTCGATCGAGGCGACCCGCAGGCGGGGATGACGCGCGAAGAGCCGGTCGCAGATCATCGCGGCGAGCGTGTCGTGGATGTCGCGGTGGGTCCCGTGGATCAGCGAGGCGAGCGGCGTCCCGAAGAACGCGCGCATGTCGTCGGTGGCGCCCCAGATCTTCGCCATCTCGCTGTAGGCGGAGGCGCCGCCGTGGATCGCGGTCGTGAGGCCCGCCTCCGCGACGCGGGACCAGAACGGATCGAACGCGGATCCGAAGCCCGATCGCCGCCCGGTCGCGGTCTCGACGGGACCGGGCTTGATCAGGATCACCCGCGCGCCGCGCGCGAGGACCCACTCGAGCTCCTGGACCGCGAGGTCGACGTCGCGGAGACAGAGGTAGGGCGTCGCGAAGAGGCGATCGCGATGAGCGAAGCCCCAGTCCTCGTCGAGCCAGCGATTGAAGGCGGAGAAGGCCGCCTGGCAGGCCGGGAGGTCGTCGCGCAGGGCGTGCTCGATGCCGACACCGAGCGTCGGAAAGAGCCAGCATCCGTCCATCCCCTGCTCGTCCATGCGGACGAGCCGCGCGGCGCGGTCGCGATACTCCGGGCGGTTCGCGAGCGGCTCGACGTCTCGGATGCGCGTCGCGAAGGAGCGCCCGCCCTCGGCCGTCCCGAGGTAGTACTCCATCAGCGCACCGGGCTTCCCGATCGGATCGAAGGTCGGATTCGGAATGAAGTCGTTGAGCGCGCCCCCGATCAGCAGCCGGGGCTTTCCGCGGACCTCCGCCCACTCCGCCACGCGCCGCCGCAGCTTCGGATCGAGATGCCGCGTCAGCGCGTCCGTCGCCTCGTAATAGTGGTTGTCCGCGTCGAAGATCCCGTAGCCGAGCCGATGGCCCACCGCGCACTCTCCCTTCTCGCGCCCTTCTCGCGATCCGTCCGGCGTGGAGGAGCGGCCCCCGTCGCGACGGTTGACTCCCCCCCGCGCCGCGATCCATAATAGCCGCGTATTCCGCCAGAGAGAAAAAGATTCTGCGAACTCGGTGCCGCAGACGTGGCCGAGCGGATCGCGGGACGGGAGGCGCCAGATGGCCAGGAAGAAGTCGGAGGAGGCTGCGGAGGGATTCGAGCTCGAGGCCGATGTCGTGGTCGTGGGCTCGGGCATCGCCGGAATGGCGGCGGCCGCGACGGCCGCGAGCCGCGGGCGGAGCGTGATCGTCTTCGAGAAGGGACGGGAGATCGGCGGGACGAGCGTGCTGTCCTCGGGCGAGTACTGGGTGCCGAACAACCGCTGGCTGCGCGCCGACGGGATCGAGGATCCGCGCGACGACTGCCTGCGCTACATGGCGCGGCTGTCGTATCCGTCCTTGTACGATCCGGAGTCGGAGACGCTCGGGCTCCCGCATAACGAGTACGAGCTGCTCGAGGCCTACTACGATCGCGGCACCGAGGCCGTGGACCACCTCCACGACGTCGGCGCGATCAAGTCGCGTTACAGCCCGGACTTCGACAAGCCCATGGGCAAGCCCGAGTACAATGCCCACCTCCCGGAGAACCGCGTGCCCTTCGGTCGCCATCTCCTCTCCGAAGGCGGCATCCATACGTCGGGTCAGGGCGCGTTCCTGATCGGGGCGGTGCGCGAGTACCTGGAAAAGACGGACACGAAGGTGCTCCACTCGCACGCGGTCACGGGGCTCGTCCGCGACGCGCAGGGCGCCGTCATCGGCGTCGAGGTGACCGATCCGAGCGGGCGCAAGCTCCGCGCGCGCGCCCGCGGCGGCGTGGTGTTCGCGAGCGGCGGCTTCGCCCACGATCCGGTCCTGACCCATCGCTATCTGCGCGGTCGACTCTACGGCTCGACCGCCGTGGCGACCAATACCGGAGACTTCCTCCGCCTCGCGCAGAACGCCGGCGCGTCCGTCGCCAATCTCGAGATGGCGTGGTGGGGGCAGACGCCGCTCGAGCTCGCCCTCGAGAAGGGCGGCCAGCTCGCCGGCATGTCGTACTTTCCGTGGGGCGACAGCATGATCATGGTCAACGTCGCGGGCCACCGCGTCGTCAACGAGAAGGCGCCCTACCACGAGCGTGCCCAGGCGCACTTCTACTTCGATCCGACGGCGAAGCGCTATACGAACCAGGTGCTCATCCAGATCTACGACCGCTACGTCGCGGAGACGCCCGAGCCCGAGGGCTGGCACAAGGTCCGGGCGCCGATCCCGCCGGTCGGCGAGTTCCCCGACTACCTGATCATCGGTGAGACGCTCGAGGAGCTCGCGCAGGAGATCGGAAAGCGCCTCGAGACGCTGCGGACCCACACGGGCGCACTCGAGCTCGCGCCCGACTTCCGGGCGAACCTGGAGAAGACGATCGCCCGCTTCGACGGCTTCGCTCGGGAGGGGAAGGATCTCGACTTCGGCCGCGGTGAGACGCCGCACGAGCTCAACTACAGCCCGCCCATCCGGAACGGCCTCAAGAACCAGACGATGGCGCCCTTCGAGTCGACGGGCCCCTACTGCGCGATCCTGCTGGTTCCCGCCTGCTTCGATACCTGCGGCGGACCGCGCATCGACCGCGAAGCGCGGGTGATCGACGCGGACGATCGGCCGATTCCCGGCCTCTACGCGGCCGGCAACTGCGTCGCGTCGCCGGCGGGCCAGGCCTACTGGTCGGGTGGCACGACGATCGGCAGCGCGCTGATCTTCGGGTACATCGCGGGGCTGGGCGCGGCCCAGGCGTCCGAGGCCGACTCGCGGCCGCGCGCGAGCCGGGCGTGACGCAGAGGTCATGACGCCGTGACGGATGGAGGACGACCTTGGCCAGGCCCCATCGGGTGGTGATCGCGAAGGCAGGGCTCGACGGGCACGACCGGGGCGCGCGGATCGTCGCGCGCGCGCTGCGCGACGCCGGCTTCGAGGTCATCTACACCGGGCTGTTCCAGACGCCCGAGGCGATCGTGAAGGCCGCGCTCGAGGAGGACGCCGACGCGATCGGCCTGTCGATCCTGTCCGGCGCCCACATGCACCTGTTCCGGGCGCTGCTCGCGCTGCTGGAGCGGGACGGGCTCGGACACGTCGTGGTCTTCGGAGGGGGCATCATCCCGGACGTCGACCGCGAGGCGTTGATCGCCGAGGGCGTCGGCGAGATCTTCACGCCGGGCGCCTCCCTCGACGCGATCGCCGGCTGGCTGCAGGCGCGCCTCGAGTCGGCGCCGGCGGGAACCTGAGCGGTGTCGGGAAGTCGATTCGAAGAGCGCCTGCGCGCCTGGCGGGAGCGCCATGCCGATCGGCTGGTGCCGGGTCCGGTCGACGCACGCACCGCCACCGGCATCGACGTCGCCCCGCTCTACACGCCGGCCGATCTCCCCGCTGCGGATCGGGAGGGCCTCGGCGAGTGGTACCTCGAGCGCCTCGGCTTTCCGGGCGAGGCGCCGTTCACGCGGGGTCCCCAGCCGGGGATGTATCGGGAGCGGCCGTGGGTGATGGGCATGTACTCCGGCCGGGCCTCTCCGGCGGAGACGAACCGGCGCATCCGATCACTGCTCGAGCGCGGACAGAAGGGCTTCTCGGTCGCGCTCGACCTGCCGACGCAGGTCGGTCTCGATTCGGACCATCCGCTCGCCCGCGGCGAGGTCGGTCGCGTGGGCGTTCCGATCGATTCGCTGCGCGACATGCAGGATCTGCTCGCGGGCATCCCGCTCGACCAGGTGCGACAGATCCGTACGACGGCGAACGCCATCGGGCCCATCGCCGTCGCGCTCTTCGTCGCCGCCGCCGAGGCCAACGGCCACTCCGCGCGCGACTTCAAGGTGATGTTCCAGAACGACGTGCTCAAGGAGTACGTCGCGCGCGGCACCTACATCTTCCCGCCGAACCGGGGACTGCAATTCTCCGTCGACGTCGTCGAGTACTGCGCGAAGGAGCTGCCGCATTGGGAGCCGATCGAGTTCTGCGGGTACCACATCCGCGACTCGGGCTCGACCGCCGTCCAGGAGGTCGCCCTCGCCCTGTCCAACGGCATCGCGTACATCGACGCGGCGCTGGCGCGCGGCCTCGAGATCGACCAGTTCGCGCACTCGATCTTCCTCTTTCTCGCCGCGGACCTCGACCTCTTCGAGGAGGTCGCCAAGTTCCGCGCCGCGCGCCGGATCTGGTGCCGCCTGATCGGCGAGCACTACGGCGCGAAGCATGCGGAGAGCTGTGCCCTGAACATCTTCTGCTACACGCTCGGCAGCGCGCTGACGGCGCAGGAGCCGCTCAACAACGTGGCCCGGGTCGCCTACGAAGCCCTCGCGGCAGCGCTGGGCGGCGTCCAGACCCTCGCGACGTCGTCCTACGACGAGGCCCTGGGCCTGCCGTCGGACGAGGCGGTGCGCGTGTCGCTGCGAACGCAACAGGTCCTCGCCTTCGAGACCGGCGTGACCCGGACCGCCGATCCGCTCGGCGGCGCCTACTACGTCGAGTTCCTGACGGATCGCATCGAGGAGGCGATCCTCGCCTACATGGAGCGCGTCGCGGCCCAGGGCGGAAGCCTCGCCGCGATCGAGTCGGGTTGGGTTCGGCAGGAGATCGAGGACGAGGCCTACCGCAAGCAGCGGCGCATCGAAGACGGCGCGCAGGCCGTGGTCGGCGTCAACCGCTTCGCCGAGGGCCGCGAGGCGCACTACGCGGCCATGCCGGCCGTCGGCGCGGACACGGAGGCGGAGCAGCTCGAGCGCCTCGCCAAGGTCCGCGCCGAGCGCGACGCCCGACGGGTCGCCCGCACGCTCGCCGAGGTTCGACGGGCCGCGGTCGAGGATCGCAACAGCGTGCCCCCCATCCTCGACGCGGTTCGCGCCTACGCGACCATCGGCGAGATCGTGGGTGAGCTCGCGGCGGTCTGGGGCCGTCACGGAAAGGGTTTCTGAGCGCCGCGTCGAGGCCCGCCCGTGCGAAACGGGGCGGCGGGGCAGAGCGCTCGCATCGCGGGGCGGTCCGGGGAGGAGCATGCAGGTCAAGCGATTCGAGGGACGGGTCGTCCTCGTCACGGGCGCCGCCCAGGGTCAGGGGGCGGCGGAGGTGGCGGGCTTCGCCGCCGAGGGTGCGCGCGTCTGGGCCTGCGATCTGCAATCGGACTTCGCCGCTCCGCCCGGCGTCGAACGCGCCACGCTCGACGTGACGGACCCGTCGGCGTGGGAGCGCGTCGTCGCCCACGTTCGAGAGCGCGACGATCGACTCGACGTGCTGGTCAACAACGCCGGCATCAGCCTCGGCAAGGGCGTGCTCGGCACGGCCCTCGACGAGTGGAAGGCCGTGCTCGACGTCAACCTGAGCGGTGCCTTCCACGGCATGCGCGCCTGCTTCCCGTTGATGAAGGAGACGGGCGGCGGCTCGATCGTCAACACGGGGACGGCGACCTCGCTCCACGGCTTCTACCGCGCGCCCTACTCCGCCAGCAAGTGGGGGCTGCGCGGACTGTCGAAATGCGCCGCGCTCGAGTTCGCGCGTTTCGGGATCCGCGTCAACACGATCCATCCGGGCCTCGTCGAGTCACCGATGGCGACCCGCGACCCGGCCATGTACGAAGCGATCCTCGAGCCGGTCCCGATCGGCCGCCCCACCTCCGCCGAGGAGATCACGCGCCTGGTCCTCTTCCTCGCCTCGGACGACGCCGCCTCGATCACGGGCGCCGACCACCTGATCGACGGGGGACTCGTCGCCGCCGGCGCGATGAACGCCGTCGCGAACAAGCTCTCACTCTGGGATTGATCGCGGGCGTCGGGTGCGATGGGCACCGCGCGAGACGCACTGCAGCGAACGGCGACGCCTGCGCGCCGACGTCATCCCGCTGGCCGGAACTGAGGCAAGACGATTTCGTCCGTGATCGACTCGAAGTCGACGCGGACCGGCATCTCGACGCGAACGTCCTCGGGCGCGCAGCCCTGCAGGTTGCAGACGAAGAGCGGTCCCTCGGCGAGACGGACGAGGGCGACCACGACCGGCAAGCGCCCCTGCGCGGCGGGATGCGCGGCCTCGCGGATCACCACGAAGGAGTGGACCCGGCCCGTGCCCCCGGCGTCGACCCATTCGGGATCCGGCGCCCCGCAGTGGGGACAGCCGGGGGACGGCGGATGCCAGACCCGCTCGCAACGGCGACAGGACTGGAGCAGCAGCCGCCTCGCGCGGGCCCCCTCCCAGTACGGACGCGTGAGCGGCGTGATCTCCGGGAGGATCATCGCGCGAGCACCAGGCTGCTCGCGCCGGCGGCGCCGACGAGCGCCGTCGCCGCGCCCGGTACCGGGCTCGAGGCCGTCCCCCGCAGCTGGCGCACGGCCTCGATCACGAGGTTCATCCCGTGGACGTAGGCCTCGGAGAGCTGCCCCCCCGACGTGTTGACGGGCACGACCCCCTCCGCGCCGATGCCCCGCTCGATCACGGTCTCCCACGCCCGACCGGGCGGTACGAAGCCATAGCCCTCGAGCTGCAGCAACACCATGATCGTGGTGGCGTCGTAGAGCATCGCGACGTCGACGTCGGCGGCCGTCATTCCGCCGCAGCCGGCGAACAGCGCCCGCGCGCGGGCGCGGTGGTCGGGGCCGTTGATCAGCTCGCCGTAGACCTCCATCGCCTCCGCGTAGAGGGCCTGGGTCGCGCCGACGACGTAGACGGGCTGACGCGAGATCGCGCGCGCACGCTCGGCGTCGCAGACCACGATGGCCGCCGCGCCGTCCGTCTCGAGGCAGAAGTCGTGCAGCCGAAGCGGTTCGGCGAGCACGCGACCTGCCTGGTAGGCGGCCAGATCGAGCGGCCTTCCGCCCATCACTGCCGCGGGATTGCGGCTTGCCCAGGCGCGCTGGTCGATGGCGATGCGGGCGAGGGCCGCCGAGAGCACGTCGATCCCGATCCCTGCCTCGTGCGCATAGCGACGAGCCCAGAGCGCCATGACCTGGCCGGGCGCGAGCAGTCCATAGGGCGCCGAGAAGGCTCCCGACGGGACGCGGTCGCCGAATGCGCGATAGGTCCCGTTGCCCTCGTCCTCGAGCGATCGCTCCGCGCGACCGTACCGGGCTCCGGTCCGTCCGTTGAGCGCGCGGTAGCAGACCACGACCCGGGCGAGACCCGCGTGGATCGCCGCTGCGGCCTGGCCGACGACCGCGCAAACGGACTGCCCGCCGAAGCCGACCTGGCCGTGGTACCGGAGCGAGAGCCCGAGGGCGCCTGCCAGCTGGGCCTCGTGGATCCGGTCCTGCGAATAGCGAACGATTCCGTCGATTTCGGAAGGTCGGATGCCGGCGTCGTCGGCCGCATTCCGCACGGCCTCGAGCGCCAGGTCCCATTCGTCCCGATCCGAGCGGCGCAGATAGGCCGTCTGCCCGACGCCCACGATCGCGGCCCGACGCGCGAATCCGGAGGGGCCAACGGTCTGCGCCACGGCCGCTGCCGTGGTCATCCGAATCGCCTCGGCCCCGCTCGGGGCCCCCTCCGCGCTTCCTGACGCATTCTGAAGAAAAGAATAGACCTTTCGCAGGAGAGAATCTATCGTGTCGGGACGCGGATCGAGCCGCTCCCCGGCGGACCCCCGGCGGACAGCGGCTGGCGCGGACGGGCGCGAAACGCGCGGTCGCGCGCCCCGCCGATCCGGAGCCTGAGCACGCAGGAGGATGAGGTCGGTGGACGAGCGTCGCTCGACGCGCCCCTCGAATTGGGGGCGCTGGGGACCGGACGACGAGCGCGGCGCGGCCAACCTCGTCACGCCCGCCGTCGTGGCGCGAGCCGCCACGCGCGTTCGCCGCGGACACACCTACGAGCTCGGCCTCGACATCCGCCGCGACGCCCCGCTCGGCGGGCCGCGCTCGCCGATGCAGCACTTCATGGCCGTCGACGGCGGCGATTTCGCCGCGCTGGGTCGCCCTGGCTGGGGGACGGCCGACGACTACGTGGTGATGGCCACCGGCGGTACGACCCACGTCGATGGCCTGTGCCACATGTGGTACGACGGCCACCTCTACAACGGCTTCCCCTATACCGAGGTTCGCAGCAGCGGCGCTTCGCGCTGTGGCATCGAGCATCTCGGCGGCATCGTGACCACGGGACATCTGTTCGACTTCGTCGGGCGTCCGACCGACGAGCCGGACGTGATCGGAGCGGCCGACGTGCGGGCCTACGCCGCCGAATACGGCATCCAGGTCGAGCGCGGCGACGCGGTGCTCTTCCGGACCGGCTGGGTCGAGGCCGCACTGCGCCGCGAGGACCGGAGCCGGTCATTTCCCGTCGTTTCCCCCGACGTGGCGGGTTGGCTGGCCGAGCGCGACGTCAGCCTGGTCGGCGCCGACAACGTCGCCGTCGAGGCGACCCCACGCCCTGACCAGGGCTCGATGCCCTTCCACGACGTCGTGCTGCGCGATCTCGGGGTGTACATCCTCGAGCTGCTGCATCTCGCCGCCCCCGCGGCCGACGGCGTCCGCAGCGGCATGTTCGTGATCGCGCCCCTGCGCATCCATCGCGGCGTCAACAGCCCGCTGAATCCCTTGCTGGTGGTCTGAACATGGAAGGCGGAACGGCACGAACGACGAGCGGGCGGTTCGATTGGCAGCGGCAATGGCAGTCCGTCGTGTACGGGCGGGGGACGCTCGGATCGATCGCGAACGAGCTCGACGCCCTCGACGCGCGGCGGGTGATGATTGTGACGACGCCGTCGCTCGAGAACGAGGCGACGGTCCTCAAGGCCGTGGAGCAGGCGATCGGGACCCGGCTGGTCGGACGCTTCGCGGGATGTCGACAGTACGCGCCGCGCTCGACCGTCGAGGCCTGCGCGACGCGCGCCCGAGCGCTCGCGCCGGACCTGCTCGTCTCCGTCGGCGGCGGCAGCGTCGTCGACACCGCCAAGGCGACGGCTCTGATGCTCTGCGAGGCCCTCGCGTCGGCCGACGAGCTCGATCGCTTCCGCGGCGCGGGACCGGCGGCGTGTCGTCTCTCGGGCCGGCCCGTCCCCCTCGTCGCGCTGCCCACGACGCTCTCGGCGGCCGAATACAGCCCGATGATCGCGATCACGAACGAGTCGACCGGCGAACGCGAGCCGTTCCAGAACAGCGCGCTGTGTCCGCGCGTCGTGATGCTCGATCCCGAGGTCACGCGCGCGACGCCCGACTATCTCTGGCTGACGACCGGCGTCAAGATCCTGAGCGACGCCTTCGAGCAGTTCTCGACCGGGGTCGCGGGCCCCGTCATGGAGCCGCTCACGTTGCGTGCCTTCGAGCTCCTCGTGCGCGAGCTGCCCGGCTCCCGCGCCGTCGGCGCGGAGGCCCGACTGACCTGCCAGATCGCCTCGTGGCTGGCGCTCTTCGGGACCTTCTCCGCGGCGACGAAGGTCGGGATCGGCGCCGCCATCCGCCACCAGCTCGGCATGATCCACAAGCTCTCCCACGGCGAGGCCACCTGCGGAATCCTGGCGCGCGTCGTCGCGGCCTCCGCGCCGGAAGCGCCGGCGTCCCTCGCAGCGCTGTGTCGAGCGGCCGAGGTGCCGTTCACCGAGGATCGCCCCGAGGTCGCGCGCGCCGCGCTGGCCGATCGCATGGACGCGCTGCTCGCGGAGCTCGGGCTGCCGCGCTCGCTCGGGGCGCTCGGCCTGCGCCGCGAGGACTTCCCGGAGCTCGCGCGGCGGGCCGCGGGCGACTTCGCCGCGCGCTCGCGCTCGGCCCGGGTGTGGACCGCGGACGAGATCGAGACGCTCCTGGAGGCGAGCCTGTGAAGCGGGTCGTGCTCGGGCGCGAGATCGTCGCGGACGACATGTCGAGCCTCTTCGACTGGCGGCTCGCTCGGACGCCGGATCGCCTGTTCGCGCGCTTCGAGGACGAGGGCGTGAGCTACCGCGAGCTCGATCGGCGCATCGGACGCATCGTCGCGGGCTTCGAGGCCGAGGGGCTCGAGCCCGGCGATCGCGTGGCGACGTTCATGCACAACTCGCTCTGGCATCTCGCCCTGCTCTTCGCCTGCGCGCGAACGGGCGTGCTCTGGGCGCCGCAGAACGTGGCGCTCAAGGGCGAGGAGATCGGCGATTCGCTCGAGGAGCTCGCCCCGCGACGGGTCTTCGTCGACGCGGAGCTCGCTCCGACGCTCGCGGGCCTCGGCGACGCGAGGTGGCGCGAGCGCAGCGTGGTCGTCGATCCGGACGCGGGCCCGGGCGGCGGAGCGGCCTTCGAGGCCTGGCTGCCGGCGCGCGCCAGCGCGACGCGCCGACCGGCCGCCCCGGGCGATCCCTTCTGCGTGATGTACAGCGGCGGAACGACGGGACGGCCGAAGGGCGTGGTCCTGCCCCACTTCTGCGCCGTCTCGTGCGGATACCGGATGCTCGAGGTCGTAGCGCTCGGCGACGACGAGGTGTTCTACTCGAGCTCCCACCTCTACCACGCCCTCCTGCCCTGCGCCGTGATTCCGCTCTGCATGGTGCGCGGCTATCCGGTCTGCTTCACGCGCTGGTGGAGCGCCTCGGCCTTCGTCGATCGGGTCGAACGCTACGGCGCCACCGTCGTCGACCCCTTCATCGGAATGGTGGCGACCCTGCTCAAGACGCCCGAGACGCCGCGCGATCGCGCGACGAAGGCCCGCGTCGCGATCAGCGGCTTCGGCGGATCGGAGCCGCGCTCGCTCGAGCTGCGAGCGCAGTTCGAGCGGCGCTTCGGGATCCGGACCTATCAACCCTACGGCCAGACCGAAGCGGGCGGGTTCGTCACGACGGAGTCGGATCGCGACGAGCCGCGTCGCGGCTCCTCCGGGAAGGTCCAGGGCTGGTACGACCTGCGGATCGTCGACGCCGACGGCTACGAGGTCGCCCAGGGCGAGCTCGGCGAGATCACGGTCCGCCCGCGCGCGCCGGGCATGATGGCCCACGGCTACCTCGGTCGAGCCGAGGAGACGCTTCGCAACTGGCGCGACCTGTGGGTCCACACCGGTGACGAGGGCTACGTCGACGCCGACGGCTACCTCTGGTTCGTCGGCCGCAAGGGCCACTTCCTGCGGCGACGGGGCGAGCTCGTCTCGGTGGCCGAGGTCGAGTCGGTCCTGGTCGCGCACCCTTCGGTCGAGGAGGCGGTGGTGGTCCCGGTCCCGTCGGAGATGGGCGAGGACGACATCCTGTGCGCCGTCGTCTGGCACGGAGGCGAAGCCGCCGACCCCACGAGCCTGCTGACCTACTGCGAGGCGCGCATGGCCGCGTTCAAGGTGCCTCGCTACGTGCGGGTCCTCGGCGAGCTGCCCCGCACGGCGGCGAAGGGCGAGGTCGACCGACCCCTGCTGAAGCGCCTCGGCGTCGAGGGCTGCTTCGACCGCGGCGACGGTCGGCTCGCACGATCGTGAGAGGAACGAGACATGGCTGATGGCGGTCGGATCACGCTCTGCGCACTGGGCGACGTCTTCATCAACGCGGAGGATCCCAAGGCGGCCTTCGGGCTGCTCGAGCGGCCGCTGGGCGCGGCCGACCTGGTCTTCGCCAACTGCGAAGGGGTCTACTCGACCAGCGCGGGACGCGGACTGCTGACCGCGTCGCCCGAGCAGGCCGAGGGGCTGCGCGTCGGCAACCTCTCCGTGATGGCCTGTGCCAACAATCACGTCATGGACGATGGCGTCGAGGGCCTGCGCAGCACGCTGTCGACGCTCCGCGGGGTCGGCATCGAACCGGTCGGCGCGGGCGAGAATCTCGCCGAGGCGCGCGAGATGGTCGTGCTCGAGCGGTCGGGCATCCGCGTCGCCTTCGTCGCGTTCGTCTCGACCTTTCCGGCGGGCATCGAGGCCCGCAGCAATCGCCCGGGCGTCAATCCGCTGCGATTCCACAACCACTACTACGTGGCCGAGGGCGACCTCGAGTTCAATCCCGAGATGCCGCCCGAGGTGATGGCGATCCCGTACCCGGCGGACCTCGAGGCGCTGCGCAAGGCGATCGCGTCGGCCCGCGCGCAGGCCGACGTCGTCGTCGTCAGCTTCCACTGGGGCGAGGCCGTGCGTCCGGTGATCATCCGAAACTACGAGCGCGAGACGGCACGCCTCGCGATCGACGCCGGAGCCGATGCCGTGCTCTGCCATCATCCCCACATCGTCCGTGGCGTCGACTACCATCGCGGACGACCGATCTTCCACGGGCTCGGCAACGCGGTCTTCCAGGTCCGCGGCTTCGCGCAGCGCATCTCGAAGGAGGTCCGCGAGACGCTCGAGCGCCAGGCGGACGCGTACGCGCCGCGCCCCTACGACGACTATCCGCTGCTGCCGATGCATCCGGAGTCGCGGATCTCGATGGTGGGATGCATCGAGCTCGATCGCGGCGGCGTTCGCCGGGTCGGTCTGATTCCGGCCTACATCCTGCCCAACGGGCAGACCGAGCCGCTCGATGCCGCCCAGGGGCACGGAGCCGAGATCTTCGACTATCTCGCGGACGCGACGCGCGCCTCGCGGCTCGGATCGACGCTTTCGAGGGACGACGGCTGGACGCTGGGCGGCTGCCGCGTCTGCCCGGTCCTCGCGTCCGACGGGGAGCGGTCGTGAGGGGAGCCGCGCCGCCGAGCCTCGCCCGACTGATCGGGCGGGCGGCCGGCTGGTACGGCGATCGCGTCGCGGTCGTCGACGGTCCGCGGAGCCTGCGTTTCGGGGAGGTCGAGGCGCGCTCGAACCGCCTCGCGAACGCGCTGATCGCCCTCGCCCCGACCCCCGGCACGCGGGTGGCGCTCCTCATGAACAACCGGCTCGAGTTCGTCGAAGCCGACTTCGCGATCGTGAAATCGGGCAAGGTCAAGCTGCCCATCAACCCGAGGCTCGTCGATCGGGAGCGCGCGTGGCTGCTCCAAAACTCCGGCGCCGAGATCCTGATCGCCGAGGCGTCCTTCGCCCCGTTCGTCGAGGCGGCCTGGCCGAGCCTGCCGGCACTCGAGACGGTGATCGCCCTCGACGGATCGATCGCGGGGGGGCTCGACTACGCCGCCCTGCTCGAGAAGGGTGCGCCGGATCCGCCGGGCATCGAGCCCGACGAGGAGGCAGCGAGCTTCATCCTCTACACCTCCGGTACCACGGGGCGGCCGAAGGGCGCCGTCAGCAGCCAACGTGGACGTCGCGCGGCGACGCTGACGATGCTCGCCGAGGAGATCGACGCGGGACCCGGCGACGCGATGGTCCATGTCGGCTCGGTGGCGCATGGCAGCGGCTCCAAGATCCTCGCCTACTACCTGCGCGGCGCGCGCAACGTCATGGTCCCGAAATGGGACCCCGAGGCGTTCCTCTCCCTCGTCGAGCGCGAGCGGGCGACGGGATCGTTCATGGTGCCGACGATGATGGCGAGCCTGACGGAGGCCGCGGCAGGCGGTCGATTCGACCTGCGCTCGCTCAAGACGATCAGCTACGGCGGCGCGCCGATCGCCCCGGCGCGACTCCAGGAGTCGATGCGGATCCTCGGCAACGTCTTCGTCCAGGTCTACGGATCCTGCGAGGCGCCGCATCCGCTCACGATCCTCACGCGCGACGACCACCTCGCCGCGAAGGACGATCCGATCCGCCTCGCCACGATCGGGCGACTGACCCACCAGACCGAGATCCGCCTCGTCGACGCCGAGGGCAACCCGGTCGCGCAGGGCGAGAACGGAGAGATGCAGGTCCGAGGCGCCCACGTCATGTCCGGCTACTGGGACGACCCGGAGGCGACGGCGGCGGCGCTCCGCGACGGCTGGTACGCGACGGGCGACGTCGCCCGCATGGACGGCGAGGGCTACCTCTCCATCGTCGATCGTTCGCGCGACATGATCATCAGCGGTGGACTCAACGTGTACCCGGCCGAGGTCGAGCGCATCCTCCACGAGCATCCCGCGATCGCCGAGGTGGCGGTCGTCGGCGTGCCCGACGACCGCTGGGGCGAGGCGGTGAAGGCCGTCGTGGTGCTGCGCGCGGGCGCGTCGGCGAGCGAGACGGATCTCGTCGAACACTGCCGCGCGCGGCTCGCCGGCTACAAGAAGCCGCAATCCGTCGACTTCGTCCCCGAGCTGCCGAAGGGTTCGACGGGCAAGATCCTGAAGCGCGAGATCCGCGAGCGCTACTGGCAGGGCGTGGCGCGTCGTGTCCACTGAACGCATCGATGCCCGGGCCGACGACGATTGCGTCCTGATCGCGGGCCGACGAACCCCTTTCGGCCGCTTCGGGGGGAGCCTGCGCGCCCTCCGCATTCCCGAGCTCGCGAGCGTCGCCATCCGCGCGACGCTCGCCGACGCCGGACTCGAGCCCGAGGCGGTCGACGAGCTGATCCTGGGCGTGAACCTCCCGGGCTCGGACCGCTCGATCGCGCGCCAGGCGCTGCTTCGATCGGACATCCCGGCGTCGCGCAACGCCTTCACCGTCGACCGCGCCTGCTGCTCGTCGCTGACGGCCGTCGCCCTGGCGATGCGGGCCGTCCGCTCGGGCGACGTCGAATGGGTCGTCGCGGGCGGTGCCGAGAACCTCTCGCGCGTGCCCTACTTCCTCGAGGACCTGCGCTGGGGTCACCGACTCGGCGCCATCACCCTGACCGATCAGCTGGTGATCAGCTGTCCCCATACGGGTACCCCGCGCGCCGTCCAGGCCGCCCGGGAAGCCGCGCGCTTCGGGATCGATCGCAAGGCCCAGGACGAATGGGCCTTCCGCAGCCACGCCCGCTACTTCGAGGCGGCCGAGCGAGGCGTCTTCGAAGCGGAGATCGCCCCGGTGGACCTCGCGCGCTTCGGGGGAAGCGGCGTCGTCCGCGCCGACGAGTCGGCTCGCCGAACGAGCCTCGAGGCGCTGGCCGCGCTCCCCACGGTCTACCAGAGCGAGTCCGTCACGGCAGGCAATGCACCGGGCCTCAGCACCGGCGCCTCCGCCCTGCTGCTCACGACCCGCCGCAGGGCGCGCGATCGCGGCCTTCGCCCGCTGGCGACGATCCAGGCCCACGCGCGCGTCTCCGATCACCCCGACCACATCGCCTCCGTGCCGGCCAAGGCGGCCCGCCGCGTGCTCGAGCGCGCCGGCATCGGGCTCGACGCGATCGACCTGGTCGAGATCAACGAGGCGTTCGCGGCGATGCCGCTCGTGAGCACCCACGTGCTCGGCGGCGGCGATCCCGCGCGGATCGAGGCGATCCGCCGGAAGACGAACCCGAACGGCGGCGCCATCGCGATCGGACACCCGACCGGCGCGACCGGCGGGCGCCTCCTGCTCACGGCGGCGCTCGAGCTCCGCCGAAGGGGCGGCGGCCGCGCCCTCGTCACCCTGTGCGGCGGGATCGGGGAAGGCGAGGCCTTCGTGCTGAACGTGGATCGGGACTGAGACATGACCACGGAGGCCCGCGTCTACTCGAATGGCTACGTGCGCTACGTGCTCGCGCTGGTCTTCCTGGTCGCCGTCTTCAACGTCTGCGATCGGACCATCGTGGGCCTGCTGGTGGAGGAGATCAAGCGCGACATCGGGCTCGACGACCGGGAGATCGGCCTCCTCATGGGGGCGGCCTACACGTCCGTCCACTTCGGCGCGGCGGTCCCGCTCGGCCGGATCGCGGACCGGACCTCGCGGCGAACGGTCATCGCGCTGGGTCTGCTCGTGTGGAGCGCGATGACGGTCTCGGCGGGGCTCGCGCTGGCGGCATGGCAGCTGATCGCGTCCCGCATGGGCGTCGGCCTCGGCGAGGCGGCGGGCGCCGCGCCGAGTCAGTCCCTGATCGCCGACTACGTCGAGCCGGGTCGCCGCGCCCACGCCCTCGCCGTCATCACGGTCGGCGGCACCGTCGGCCTCGGCGTCGGCATGCTGCTCGGAGGCTGGGCGAACGAGATCTGGGGATGGCGCTCGGCCTTCGTGATCGCGGGGCTGCCGGGCATCGCGCTCGCGATCCTGTTCTACCTGACCGTCGAGGAGCCCGTGCGCGGTCAGTCGGAGCGGCGGACCGATCCCGGGCGGATCGTGCCGCTTCGATCCGTCCTCGCGACCTTGATCCGTCTCCCCGCCTACTGCTTGATCGTGATCGGAGCCTGCTTCGCGGGGATCACGACCTATGGCCGTTCGATGTGGGAGCCGACCTTCCTGCGGCGTGTGTACGGCATGGAGCCGGGCGAGGTCGGCACGGTCTACTTCCTCATCTACGCCGTCCCCATGGCTCTGGGCTCGTTCCTGGGCGGCTGGCTGGGCGACCGGCTCGCGCGACGCGACGTGCGCTGGCACATGTGGTTGTCGGCGCTCGCGACGGCCGCTGCGTTGCCCTTCGGCCTGGCCTTCGTGCTGATGCCCGCCGACCTGCGTCTCGGCCCCTGGCCCCTCTCGTTCGCGGGCGGTGCCCTCTGCTCGTTCCTGATGGGGATCTGGGTGCCTCAGAGCATGGCCATGTCGGTCGCGCTCTCACCCTTGCGCATGCGCACGGTCGCCGCCGCGGTCTGGAGCGCCCTCTACGCGCTCGTCGGGCTCGGCTTCGGTCCCTATCTCGTCGGGGAGCTGAACGTCCGTCTCGAGCCGGATCTGGGAACGGAAGCGATCCGCTACTCGCTGGCGGCGGCCATCCTCGTGCTGGCGCTCGCCGTCGTGTGCCAGCTTCTCGTGGCGCGCCTCCTTCACGGAGACCTCGAGCGTGCCAAGGCGATGGACCGCGTCATCGAGACGGCGCCGGTCCCGACGACCGCCCGGACGTAGCATGATCCGACGCGCGCGCCGGACGGGCGCGGCGGTCGGCCGCCGATCGGACGGCGGCGAGGGAGACAGGGGATGGGCAGGACGGTGAAGTACGGCATCTGGATCGCGATGGCGGTGGGGCTCGGATTCCTGCTGGGAAGGGTGACGGCAGGAGACGGGGCGCCGGACGTCGACAGCCCCGAGTCGATGAGCCGTGCGCTCCGCAGCGCCTTCGTCGAGACGGATCCGATGCTCCGGGCTCGGGCGATGAACCGGCTGATTCCGCTCGTCGACCGGGAGAACCTCGCCGGGGCCGTCGAGGTCTTCCGCGCGTTCTCGACCCGCGCCGAGACGTTGGGCGTCTCAGAATTCTTCGCGACCTGGTCCCGCCTCGACGTCCAGGGGCTCGCCGACGCGATGGCATCGTGGCCGGACGAGAAGGGGAAGTCCCAGGGCATCGGCTGGGTCGCCTATCAATACGCGCTCGAGGGGGGAACCGATCGGGCGGCGCCCTACTACGACACGCTGACGCCGCGCCTGCGGCTCGTCACCGGCTATCGCCTCATCGAAGGCGCGCTCAACGGCGGGGACGAGGCGGGCCTCGTCCGATGGATCGGCTCGATCGACGACGCGGCCGAGCGCAACAGACTCACGCAGGGCGTCGTGCTCAAGCTGCTGCGCGAGCGGGACGCGCAGGCGGTCGTCGCGTACTTCGACCGGATTCCCGGGGACGCGCCCGGCCAGTACAAGCGGCAGGCCTTCCTGGTCGTGCTCGACAAGCTCGTACGCGACGACGCCGAGGCCGCACTCCGATTTCGCGCTTCGCAGGCGGACGAGCCCTGGGCCGAGAACAGCATGAGCCAGCTGATGGCCTCGTGGGCAGACGTCGATCCGGCGGCGGCGCTCGCCTGGGTCGAGAGCCAGCCGCGGGACGACGAGAGCGACCGCGCCCTCGAAGCGCTGCTCGACCGCTGGAGCGCGCACGATCCGCAGGCGGCGATCGACTGGACGCTCACGCGCCCCCCTTCGCCGATGATCGATCGCCTCGCGCGTCGCTTCACGGGCCTGCTCACGATCTCGCAGCCCGACCGCGCCATCGCGCTGGCCGCCCGGATCGAGGATCCCTCGATCAAGCACGAGGCCCTGCGCGCCTTCGCCCGCTACTGGTTCCTGCGGCGGAGCGAGCAGACCCGCAATTGGCTCGTCGCCGGCGGCCTCAGCCCGGAAGCCGCCGAAGGGATGATCGCGGAGCTCGCCCGGACCCGCGACGAGCGCATGGATCGGACGGCGCGTCCCCCGTCCCAGGGCTGAGTCCGACGGCGCCCACCGAGCGATCGTCCTCGCGGCGGTTTCAGCGCCCCGACTCCGAGGGTCGGGGCGGCGAAGCGCCGACCCGCTCGGCGAGCGCATCCGCCCGCTCGGCGGCGCCGAAGCGCCGGGCACGCGCGAGCAGCGCATCGACCTCGGCGCGCGACGCGGGCCCGCGGTCGACGAGTCGGGCGGCGAGCGCGGCGGCGGCCGAACCATTGCGCGGCTGCCGACGCAGGGCCTCGCGGAGTCGGGTCTCGCCTTCCGGACCGGCCGGCAGGAGGCCTGCCGCGCGAACCAGGGAATCCGCGTCGTTCGCGTCCGCCGCAGCCGCTCGATCGTAGAGATCGCGCGCGCGCGCGGCGTCCCCGTCCCGCTCGGCGACCGCCGCCAGCGCGCGCAGCGCAGGCGCCCACCCGGGATCGCGGGCCAGCGCCTGCTCCCACGCCGCACGCGCCTCACGCGTCGCCCCGGTCGCCGCGAGCAGCTCCGCCTCGAGCCCGGCGAGATCGAGGCGTTGCGGCTCGGCCTGCCGCGCGCGCCGCACGAGCGCGAGGGCCTCCGCCGCACGACCGGACGCGACCCAAGCCTCGCAGCGGGCTTCGAGCAGCGGGAAGTGGGCCGGCAACGCGGGGTCGAGCCGGAGGTCGTCGGCGAGCTTCGCCGCCTGGGCGGTCTGGTGCGTCTGCAGCAGGTGGCGTACGGCAAAGGCCGCGGCGCGCACGCTCGAGCCCGGTTGCCGCTGGTAGTGGACCAGGAAGGTGCGGGCGAGATCGCCGTCCTTCGCCTCGAGCGCCCAGCCGATCGCCCGCTCGAAGCCGTCCGCATCGTCCGGGTTGTTCTGGAGATAGGCGTTGGCCAGGGTCGCGGCCTCGCCCGGCAGGCCACGGCTCGCCAGCAGGTCGGCGAGCTGGAGCCCGGCGTCGGTGTAGGTCTGATCCGATCGGTAGGCCTCACGGTACTCGGCCTCGGCTCGCTCGAAGTCGCCGAGCTGCTCCGCCGCTTCGGCCGCGAGGTAGCGCGCCGCGGTGCCGTCGGGCCAGAGCCGCAGACCGCGCTCGAAGAGCTCGAGCGCCCGGGCGGGGTGGCCGCGGGCAAGCTCGAGGCGACCGCGCGCGGTCGTCGCGTAGACCTCCTCCTCGATCTCGTCGATCGCGCGCTCCGCCTCGTCGAGGCGCCCCGTCTGGATCAACAGGTCTGCGCGCATCGTCTTCCAGTCGCCCGGGATCGGCCCCTGGGCCTCGGCGATCGCGTGATCCAGGGCATCGAGCGCCTTCGCCTGCTCCTCGACGTCGACGTAGTGGTCGACCAGCGCCGTCCACACCCCCGGCTGCGCCTCGACGACCGACCGCAGCAGCGTCTCCGCCTCGTCGGCGTGGCCGAGTCGGGTCAGCCGCGTCGCGAGCGCGACGCGCCGCCCGAGGTTCCCGGGATCCCGATCGAGCACGTCCCGCGCGATCGTCGTGGCGCGATCGCGCTCGCCCAGCGCATCGAAGAACTCGATCGCGCTCGACAGGACCTGGGGGTGGTCGGGATGATCGGTCAGACACTGCTCGAAGGACGTCCGCGCGTGATCCGGGTCGCCGCTCTCGAACCGGAACATCGCCTCGATCGCGCAGTAGCGGCCCGCGAGGTAGTCCGACTGCTCGTCGTCGAGGTCCGCGAGCTCGGGGATCCGACGACGGATGCCCGCCAGGACCTCCTCCGCCTCGTCCTTGCGATCGAGGTGGAGGAACACGCGCATGCGCGACATCTCGAGGCCCAGATCGTCGGGTGCGAGATCCAGCGCGCGTTCGACCGTCTCGAGGGCCCGATCGAGCTGCCGGGCCTCGATGCAGGCCTCGACCATCAGGTGCAGCGCGCGGAGATCGTCCGGCTCGCGCTCGAGCAGGCTCGAGAGGGTGGCCACCGCGCCGTCCTCGTCGTGGGTCGAGATCTGAGCGCGGGCGAGCAGCAGCATCGCTTCGGAGAAGAGCGCGGGATCGCGGCCCGCCTTCGTCAACGACCAGACGGCCAGGCTCGGCTCTCCGCCCGCCACGAGTGCGCGCCCGTAGAGGAGGTTGAGCGCGGGATCGTCGGGGCGCTCGCTCAGCGCGTCTCGCAGGGCGTCGAGGGCCGCGTCGACGCGACCGGCCTCGAGCAGCGCGCGGGCCTCGTCCAGGCCTCCCTGCCGATCGCATCCCGCCGACGCGAGCACGACGACCCCCGCCAGGGCGAGGCCGACGACCGCGGACACGACGCGCCGGCCGCGCGACGCCGCGCGTCCGACTGCGGCGAAGGGCGCGGGCGAAGCCGGCGAATCGGATCGCGATCGCATCAGAAACGTCCCCGAAGGCCGAATCCGACCTGTCCGGCCAGGAAGTTGGCCTCCATCCGCGCCGTCGCGGACTGCGGCTGACCGTTCAGAGGCCGCGCGAACGACACCGTCGTGTCTCGATCGCCCAGCAGCCAGTACATCCGTCCCTGGAGATAGACGCCGACTCGCAGGGGACCGACCCGGAGGACCTCGCTCTCGATGGCGAGACTCGGGCCGACGAACCGGTTCACGTCCGAGCCCGAGCGTCCGTTGAAGTTCAGCGTCGGCGGATTCTGCGGGTTCGGAAAGCCCTGCGCTTCGGGCGACCCGGGCTGCGCGCGAAACGTGAAGTGGGGCTCGAAGCGGAAGCGGGACTGCAGGTACTCGACACCGGGCTGGATCACGATCACCTGATCGCCGATCGGGAAGCGGAACTGCAGGTCGAGACCGGCGTGCCACATGTCCTTCCAGGACGTGGCGAAGTCCGTCCCGAGCTCGGCGCCCGCGAGCCGCTGCGTGCTCGAAATCGTCGAGGACTCCCGCAGCGAGAACGAGCCGCCCCCCCGGATCACGAGCCGCGGCGCCCCCGGCAGGACGCCGAGGTTCGGCGTCAAGACGCCCGCTTCCAGCCGAACGAGCAGGGTCGAAACCGTGTTCGTCCCGCTGTCTCGGGCGCCGAAGGTCGTCTCGCCGGTCGCCTTGAGCTCCTGTGCATGCACCGCGAGCTCCACGTCGGCCAGCGGCGACCAGCCGTGGAGCCAGGCGGGCCCGCTCGAGTCGACCTTCTCGGCTGCCGCGACCGCCTGATCGGCCTCCGCCGCGCCCGCCTCGCCCGCGACGAGCGCGACCCATCCCGCTCCCGCGAGCAGGGTGGCGCGCCATCCGGCTCGGCTTCGAACGACGATCGACGACATCGGTCCCCCCTCGATCCTGGCCATCTCAGAACCGGACCGTGCCCGTGATGCCGTAGGTCCTGGGCTCGGCGAAGGCATAGTCGATCTGGTTCAGGACACCGATCAGGTTCAGGGCCGTGACGCGGTACACCTCGTTGGTCAGGTTGCGGACCCAACCCGCGACCTCGACCTTTCCGTCCAGCATGGACCAGGTCAGGCGCGAACCCACCAGCAGGCGCGACCGATCGCCGAGTCGCGCCTGGTTGTCGACGGTGAAATAGACCTTGCTGCGCCAACTGTAGTCGAGACGGGGCGTGAGCTTGCCCCAGGCGCCCATGTCGATGGCGTAGGAGAAGTCTCCGGAGAAGTTGAACTCCGGGGCCGAGACGAGCTGGTTGCCCGAGTAGTTTCGGATCTGGGCCAGCGTGATCGTCGTGCCGGGGTTCAGCGGATCCGTGATGAGCTTCGTGTCGACGTTCACGAAGTTCGTGTACTCCGTGTACAGGTAGGCGAAGTTGAAGCCGGCCGAGAAGCCGGGGAACTCGATCCAGGGCAGGAGCGGCACGACGTCGATCGTCCGCAGCGAGAGCTCGACGCCGGCCACTCGGGTGTCGTTCGCGTTGATCAGCTCGTTGACGATCACGTTGTCCGTGATGCTCCGGGTCTGGAAGACCTGCTGATCCTTGTAGTTGTAGTAGAAGGCCGCGACGTCGAAGCTGACCGCCGAGTCGAAGAGCTGCGTCTTCGCGCCGACCTCGAAGGAATCGACCGTCTCGGGCTTCGCCGGGCTGATGACCTCGTCGCGGCTGCGAACGGCGGCGCCGTTGAAGTGGGGCCCCTTGAATCCGCGCGTGTACTTGCCGTAGAAGCTCGCCTCGGCGAGGGGCGAGTAGGTGAGCGTCACCTCGCCGGAGCCGCGGGTGACCTTGACCTCCTTCTTGTCGTCGAGGTCGTTCGACGCGACGCGCGAGTTGGTCGCGCTGTTCCAGGTGCTGCTCGTGATCTGGAACGTCTTGCGCTCGCTGTTGACCCGTCCGCCGCCCTCGATCCGGAAGCTCTCGCTGAACTCCCAGCGAACGTGGGCGAAGGCGCCGATGTACCGGGTCCGCTGCGTTTGATCCTGGAGCGCCGCGAACCCCGTGCCGTTGAAGAAGATGTTGAAGACGTTGAGATGCTCGTACAGGAAGAATCCGCCGACGGTGGCCGCGTAGCCATCGCCCGGATCCCACGTCGCCTCGAGATCCTGCGTCAGCTGGTAGGCCTTGTCGGTGAACAGGGGCTCGAGACTCACGCTCGGCGAAGCGTCCAGATTCAGGTCGGCGTCGCGGTCGTGCCATTCGTAGGCGGAGATCGACTTGAGCTCGAAGTCGCCCATGGCGGAGCGTGCCGTCACGCTCGTTCCGAAGAGGTCGAGCTTCTCCTTCCCCGTCCGGAAGAAGCTTCCCTCGAACGGATTGCCGAGCTCGGGGCGCTTGACCGAGGCGAAGCAGACCGGCCGGCGATTGACGAGGCGGACGTCCGTGCAGTTGTCCGGATCGATGAAGTCGCGGCCCGTCCGCGGATTCTGCGGCGTCCCGGCCGTGCCGATGGTCTGGAACTGAGGCGACAGCGCGCGGCTCTGACTGCCGTGGATGTTCCAGAGCAGCTCGAGGTCGTCGTCGCCGAGGGGCGTGAGACGCAGGATGGATCGGCCCGCCCAGTTGTTGACGTTGTTGACCCACTTCTCGGGCTTCGGACCGACCGCGAGCACCGTCGGCGAGCAGCCGGTGAAGCGGCGGTTGACCGGCGTCTGGGAGCTCAGCTCGGCGCAGCGGTTCTTCACGTAGCCGTCGCGCTGGCTCAGCTTGCCCGAGACGCGGATCGCCGCGAAGTCGGGAACGATCGGCGCCTCGAGCATGCCCTCGACGTCGAGCTGATCGAAGCGGCCCCAGGTGGTCGAGAGACTCGCGCCGAAGTCGCCGCTCGGCTTGTTCGAGATCACTCGGATGGCGCCCGCGCTGGCGTTGCGGCCGAAGAAGGTGCCCTGCGGCCCGCGGAGTACGTCGACCTTCTCCGTGTCGAACATCTGGGCGAGCTGGCCGGCCGGCGAGTTCATGTAGACGTCGTCGTAGAGCACCGCCACGGAGCTCGACGCATTGGCGCGCGAATCGTCCAATCCGACGCCGCGGATGAAGATCGTCGGATTCGACGACGCGAACGCGGACTTGATCTCGAGGTTCGGCGTGAACTCGGCGATGTCTCCGACGTCGGTCGCGCCGATCGCCTGGAGGTCCGTCGCGTCGAAGCCCGCCACGGAGATGGAGCTCTGGGTCAGGACCTCGTTGGCCACCGAGCCCGTGACGACCATCTCCTCCACGCCGGCCCAGGGATCCGGCGTCCTCGGCTGCGTCCTGCCCGTCGTCGCCCCCAGCAGGACGAGCGCCGGCAGCACGCGGAGCAGGCCGCGCGGGATCGACCGGCCGACCCGAGGTCCCGCCGTCGCTCTCACGACACCGGGGCCGTCACTCGATTGCATAACCGATCGCTCGCAGTTGTCCCATCAGCATCGCGTCCAGCTCGACCGTCTTCTTTTCCCGGGCCCACCTCGAGCGGGGTCGCTCCGCGTACGCGCGCGCCATCCGCTCCAGACGTTCCGCGGTCTCGCGCTCGGCCCCGGACCGATCGTCGCGCTCCCCGGGATCGGCCGCGAGGTCGTAGAGCTCGCTCGGGCGACCGTCGTCGGGATGGAAGATCAGCCGGTGGGGCCAGAGCGTCGTGGCGATGAGCCCGTTCGGCGCGACGCCGACACGTCCCCAGCTGCGATCGAGCTGGGCGAAGACGGGTTCCTCGACGCGCGACGCGCCGCCCGAGACGGCCGCCGCGACCTCCGGCAGGAGACTGCGACCGTCCGAGTCGTCGGGCACCGCTTCGCCCAGCAGCGCGAAGATCGTCGGCCAGACGTCGACGTTCCGCGACGGCGACTCGACCACGATGCCGGGCTCGATGTCGAACGGGAGGTGGACCACGAGCGGCGTCTGGATCACCTCTCCGTAGAGATCCTTCGCATGCCCCTCACTGTCGTGCTCGCCGAAGGCCTCGCCATGATCGGCCGCGAGGACCACGATCGTGCGGTCCCCGTGTCCGGCCTGATCGATGGCGTGGAGCAGCGCGCGGATCTGACGGTCGACCCAGTGGATCGAGTTGTCGTAGATGTCCGAGTAGGTCGTGCCGAAGATCGCCGAGGTCTCGTCGGAGAGATACTGGTGCACGTCCATGTAGTGGAGATAGAGGAACCACGGGCGGTGTCCTTCCACCCGGATGAATTCGATCGCGGAATCGGTGATGTCCTGGTCCGATCCCGCGATCCGGCTCGTCGGCGTGTCACGCCGATGCGCCGTCTTGACCGCGCCGTAGTTGGGCTTGTGGTAGACGGTGAAACCCTGGTCGAAGCCGAAATTCGGAGCGACCCAGCCGTTGCGCCAGATGCCGGCCGTCAGCAGGCCGCGCGCCTTCAGGACCTCGGCCGGCATCTCGGCAGCGTCGGGCAGGGCGTCGTCGTAGCGCAGGATTCCCGTGGAGACGGGATAGGTCGCGGTCCAGAGCGACGCCATCGAGGCCTTCGTCCAGGAGGACTGCGAGAGATGATGGGCGAAGCGGATGCCCGTGCGCGCGAGCGCGTCGATCGTCGGGCTCGTCGATCGCGCGTAGCCGTAGCTCGAGAGCCGATCGGCGCGCAGCGTGTCGACGAGCAGGAAGAGCACGTTGAGATCGCGCCGCTGCGCGAGCGATTCGATCGCCGCGAGCGCCTCCTCCCGTGATCGAGTTCGGGGCGTTTGCTGGATGTGCAGCAGGAGCCCGGCGGCGATCAGCGCGAGCGGAAGCAGATAGAAGAAGCGACTTACGCTGGACATCGTTCCCCGTCGATCGACCGTCGGACCGGCGTCCGGGTCGGTGCCGCAGACGCTCGCCCGGCAGGCAGACGCTCGCTCGGCAGCGGGGCGCTCGCCAATCGCCGATGCCCCTGCGCGGCCCACGCTCGACCCGCCTCCCGGTTTAGCAGAAGTCTCTGCAAGACAGAACAACATTCCGTCCAACGGAACCGAATTGCAGCCGGAACCGCTCGCGATGCCGCCTCGGCGCCGCCCGCGGCGCGGTGCCCGGGACCGGATTCCGCGCCCCGGACAGGGTCCCGTGGTGGCCCGAGCGTGCGGAAAGCCATTCTGCAGGCGCGAAAAAAATTCTTGACACCCGGAATCCGCGCCGGGTAGGGTGGATCCAGACCTCACGGATCGGCGATTCCGCCGACGCATTCGTCGGCGGGCCTCGCGCGGGCCCGTGACCCGGTGGTGGATCCAGCTGGTCGAGCGGAAGGAGATCGCAATGGCGAGATTGAGATGGGCGTCTCGCGTCATGGCCCTGGGTGCCGTGGTCGCGATGGGTCTCACGATGGTTCCGAGGGAGTCCGACGCGTTGAACCTGGTCCGGGCGCGGCTCTTCCGCGGCGGCAGCAACTCGGGTCCGGTCCCCGGCTGGCCGAACGCGCCGGCCTCGATCGATCCGCGCAACTGGCCGCCCGCCTGCGGCAAGAAGCAGGCAACGGCGACCTCGATGTTCGTCTGCGCCGCGCGCTACTTCGGCGCGCATCCGAACGGGGCGATCTACGGCAACGCCGGTCCCGCGAACTCCGCGAACTCGATCATGTTCGACGGAAACGGCTGGGACATCCAGAACACGCGGACCGTCCTCGGCAACATCGGCTTTCCCGTCCTGATCCTCCGGAACCTCGAGGACTACGGGAACGCCTCGTTCGGTCCGGGCCTCGGCGCGGGCCAGGCGGGCACGATCACGTTCAACGCGACGGGCAACGATCCGGCGACCCTGGGCACGGAGTTCTTCCAGTACGACCCGGATGGCAACGGGGTCCAGACCTTCAAGTACCCGCCGAACAGCGCGGCGACGACACCGCGGCCGGACCCGACGCCGCCCAACCACGGCGGCGTCTTCCGCTACGTGACCGGCGCCCAGCGGTTCGGCGGAACGCTGAACCTGACCGGCGTCAACGCGGCCTACCTCGTCCTGACGTTCAATCCGGGCGTCGCCACCACGGGCAGCTTCCCCGTGATCCAGGGGCCTGGCCAGCCGATTCCGGTCTCGACGACCGGATCGGGCACCATTCCGGGCGCGACCCTGATCCACCGCAACAAGGGCGTCGAGATCCAGAAGGTCCGCATCAACAACGGCCTGACGCCGGGCGGCTTCGTCGACCTCGGCTCGACGGTGGGCAGCCGGAACACCTTCGCGATCCGCGAGGAGGGCCCCTGGACGACCGGCATGGTCACGGTGACCCAGATGAGCCGACCGGGCGTGTTCCCGACGACGACGACGCGCATGGACGTCGGGGGACGTTCGACGGTCATGGGCGTCGGGACGGTCCAGATCGTCCAGCCGTTCATCATCCGCAGCAAGGGCCCGAACGGCAACAACGGGCGCTCCTACACGAACAAGCTGATCGTGGAGGTCCCGGAGCCGGGCTCGCTGCTGCTGATCGGGAGTGGCGTGTTCGGGTTCGCGGGACTCGCGCTCGCTCGCAAGCGACGCGCGCGCTGAGCGAGCGGAGGACCGGACGCGCACCTCGCCCGCCCCTGACGTCGGCGAGGTGCGCACGGTCCGCACACAAGGACGGGGGAGCGGGCCTCGGGATTCGGGCCCCCTCCCCCGTCTTCGTTTCGCTCCGTGGGGCGGATTCGCGCGGACACGCGACCTTGAAAGGCAACCCTAGAAGAGAGTCGGCGCCGGGTGCGGCAAGCCGTAGCCGTCGGGTGCTGTCTCGTGCATGTTGGGGGCGATGCTCCGTTCGCGCCTGCCCTCCCTGCTCGCCCTGCTCGCCGGCTCCGCCGGCGCGCTCGTCTTGGACGGTCTGCCGCGGGCGTTCTGCGCAGCGGGTGCGGCGAGCGCCGCGTTCGCGCTCGTCTGGCTCGGCGCGACGCGCGGGCGCGGAGACACCGACCGGCTCGGACCGCGCGTGACCGGTGTCGCCCTCACCAGCCTGCCCGCGATCCTGCTCTTCGGCTCCATCCTGATCGTCTCCCGGAGCGACCTGCAGCGCCGCGCGCGCTTCGCCCCGATCGCTCCGACCCCGCCCCCCGAGATCCACCTCATCGACGATTCGGCCTCGGCGCGGGCGTGTCTCGAGAGCGAGCCCGCGAAGGCCTACCTCGAGGCGCTCCACCGCCGGCTGCGCGAGGCCTGGGACGCCCGGCCGACGTCCGGTGAGGGAAGCGGGTCCGTCGTGCTGGGATTCGTCCTCGACGACCAGGGCGGGATCCGACTGGTCCGCGTGATCGACGCATCTTCGGACGCCTATCGCGAGCTCGGAAACGCCGCGCTCGCCGACGCGGCCCCCTTTGGGCCCTTGAGCGGTCCCCTGGTCTGTGTCACACGGCTCGAGCTGCGTGCCACGCTGGATCGGAACGACACGCGCTAGCGCCATCCCATGCGGGGTGGACCGCAGAATGCGCCCGCCCCGATCGCTGCGTCGGCGAGGCAGGGCGAGCTTCGTCCTCGTCCGCCCGCCTCGCTCCGCCCCCGACCCTGGCCGCAATTCCCGAACGAATCCGATTACCTGGCGCCCGAGATGCGAGCGCTCCGGTCCGCGCTGCGACCTGCTCCGCCGAATCCATCCCTCCACTGTTCACGCGGGGCCCGTCCCGGCGGTTCACGAACCGCGGTCCTCGTCCACTCGCTGAGAACCGCCCGCGCGCCGGCCGCGACCTCCGCGCCCGTGCACCCTGCATCCCCCCGTCCGTTCGATCGCGCGAGGACCGATCGACGCGGGGGAGGTACGCGATCCAGCAGGGCATGGGGGCGGATTCGTCCCGCGTCGTGCGGTCGAGCGAGGCGCATTCTTCGGTCCACGTCGCGACGGAGGACCGGAAGCCCGTGAACGAACGCCCTGCCGTCCGAGTTGACGGAGCCGATCGCCGAGCATTAAGATCGAGGAATCCGATTCTGTAAGACAGAAACGACTTCCGGATCGTGCCGTTCGCCGCGGGCCGGCCGCATGCCCGCCCGGCCTACGCATCGAGCGACGGGAAGTCCGGAGGCCCCCATGGAGAAGACCGATCTGTTCTTTGAAATCGCTTCGATCGACCATCCGATCGTCGACGCCGACGCGCACGTCAACGAGCCGCCGGATCTCTGGCAGAGCCGGGTGCCCCGCGACCTCCTCGCGCGCGCGCCCAAGGTCGTGTCGACCGACAAGGGCGAGTTCTGGTCGTTCGACGACGGAAAGCGGATGCGGCCCCTCGGCTTGACCGCGACGGCCGGTCTGAACCCCGTGGACTACCGGCCCACGGGCCGGACCTACGCGTCGATCCGCCCCGGGAGCTTCGACACGAAGGCCCGCCTCGAGGACATGGACATCGACGGGATCGATTTCGCCGTGCTCTACCCGAGCGTGACGCTGACCGGCGCGGCGACCTACGCCGAAGATCGGCCGCTCCAGCTCGCCTGCGTGCGCGCCTACAACGAGTGGCTGCTCGAGTTCAGCGGGCCCGCCGAAGGTCGCCTCGTTCCGCTGGCGATCATTCCGACGACCGGGACCAAGGACGCGACGCAGGAGCTGCAGTGGGCGATCGACAACGGCCATCGCGGCGTGATCATCTCGGCCTTCCCGAACGGCAGCCTCGACCCGGCCGCCGGGGACGCCGAATTCTGGGAAGCCGTGGCCGCGACCCAGACGCCCGTCTCGATCCACATCGGCAGCTTCACGGCGAATACGTCGGGCGGAAAGCATCCGGCCTACGACTCGCGCGAGTTCCTGGCCGGCGCCGGCGCGACCAAGGCGGGCATGCACGCGATGGCCACGGCCTCGCAGCTCATCCACTGCGGCGTGCTCGAACGCTTTCCCGACCTGCGCATCGTGCTCGTCGAGTCGAACATCGGCTGGATCCCGACCTTTCTCGAGCAGGCCGACGACATGTTCCGCCGCTATCGCTTCTTCACGGAAGCGCTGCACCAGATGAAGCGCATGCCCAGCGACCTGTTCCATCGGAACTTCTGGGCCACGTTCATGCTGGATACCGTCGGCATCGAGCTCCGTCATCGCCTGAACGTCGACCACGTGATGTTCTCGACCGATTATCCCCACTCGGGCTGTGACTGGCCGATGTCGCGGGGCGTGATCGAGCGGGACTTCCGGGGCGTGCCGAAGAGCGACGTGCGCAAGATGCTCTACGACAACGCGGCGGCCCTCTACGGCATCGGCGCGTGACGGCCTTCGGGCTCGCCGGCAGCGGGATTCTCCGCTGCCGACGAGGCCGTGCGCGGCGACGACGGACCGCGTCCGTCGGACCGACTCCGGAGCCCCGGGAGGAAAGACGTGTTTGGCGAGCAGCGAACGCCCGTCGTCGCGATCGTGGGTGCCGGTTTCGGCGGCATCGCGGCCGCCTACACGCTTCGGCGTGCGGGCATCTCGTCCCTCACGATCTTCGAGGCGTCGCCTCGGATCGGCGGGACCTGGTGGGACAACCGGTACCCGGGCTGCGAGGTCGACGTCGCCTCGCACATGTATTCCTTCCCCTTCAAGCCCCATGACTGGTCCCGGACCCATGCGAGCCGCGCCGAGCTTCACGCCTATCTCGAGGAGACGGTCGAAGAGTACGGGCTCGGCCCCTTCCTGAAGCTCGGCGTTTCCGTAGACCGGGCCGTCTGGGACGAGTCCCTGCATCGCTGGAAGCTCACGCTCGGAAACGGCGAGACGTTCGTCTGCCACGTGCTGATCTCCGCGGTCGGGTTCCTCAACGTGCCCCGGTATCCCGCCTGGCCGGGACTCGACCGGTTCGAGGGCCCGAAGTTCCATACGGCCCGTTGGGAGGACGAGCACGACCTCACGAATCGCACCGTGGCCGTCGTCGGTACGGGGTCGAGCGCGACCCAGATCGTCCCCGCGATCGCGCCGATCGCGAAGCGCGTCCATCTCTTCCAACGCTCGCCGGGCTGGGTCCTGCCCAAGGGAGATCGGGACTACACGGCGGAGGAGCGGCGCCAGTCGCGCAACCGCCTCCGCCACCGCCTGCGCCGCGCCAAGGGCTTCTGGGACATCGAGCGCAGCTCCTGGCGAGGCGCCTTCTGGAAGCCCGGCACGCGCGTCAATGCCCATGGCAAGGCGGCGGCGCTCGGCTACATCGACCGTGTGTTCGCCGACCGGCCCGACCTGAAGGCGCTCGTGACCCCGGCCTATCCCTATCCCGGAAAACGGCCGATCTTCAGCTCGAACTACTACGAGTCGCTGCTGCTCCCCAACGTCGAGCTGATCCCGCATGCGGTCGCTCGCGTGACGCCCCACGGACTCGTCGACGACGCCGGCACGGAGCGGAAGATCGACGTCCTCGTGATGGCGACCGGCTTCCAGCCGACGAACTACCTGGCGCGGATCGAGGTGGTGGGACGGGGCGGACGGACGCTCAAGGAGTACTGGAACGACGAGCCGCGAGGCTTCATGGGCGTGACGGTCCCGGGATTCCCGAATTTCTTCATGCTCTACGGGCCCGGGACCAACGGCGGCGAGATCGTGACGTCGCTGCTCGCCCAGTCGAGCCACGCGCTGCGCTCGATCCGCCGCATGATGCGCGAGGGCTCCACGGCCGTGGAGGTGAAGCCCTTCTGGGCCGACGTGTGGCACGCCTGGCTCCAGGACGGCATGCGGGGAACGGCCTGGGTCGACAGCGAGAACTACTTCAAGAACGCGGCGGGCAGGATCGTGACCCAGTGGCCCTACGGCGCGCAGACCTACCGCCTGCTGTCCCGACTGCTGAGCCGCCCCTCCGAGACGACCCGAAAACTCGGATCGAATCGCTCCGACGACGCTTGAGCTAGGCCGCCCGCATCCCCGGCGCCTCGTGCCCGCTCGCGACGACGTATTCCGCGTAGCTGCCGGGGTAGACCTTCGGTCCCTCGATCGGGTCGAGCTCGAGTACGCGGTCCGTCAGGTGCGCGAGGAAGTGGCGATCGTGGGAGACGAGCAGCAGCGTCCCCTCGTACTTCGCGAGCGCGCGGATCAACATCGCCTTGGTCGCGAGATCGAGATGGTTCGTCGGCTCGTCGAGGACGAGGAAGTTCGGCGGGTCGAAGAGCATGCGCGCCATCACGAGGCGTACCTTTTCGCCGCCGGACAGGAGCCCGCAGCGCTTCTCGACGTCGTCGCTCGGGAAACCGAAGGCGGCCGCCAGCGAGCGCAGCACGCCGGGGCTCGCGTTCGGAAAGGCGCGCTCCAGGGTCTGCCAGACCGTCTCGTCGCGCTCGAGCAGGTCCATCGAGTGCTGGGCGAAGTAGCCGAGCTTGACCCCCGCGCCGAGGGTGACACTGCCCGCATCGGGCGTGAGCGAGCCCGCCGCGATCTTGAGCAGCGTCGACTTGCCCGCGCCGTTCGCCCCCATCACGCACCAGCGCTCCCCGCGTCGGATCAGGAGCTCGAACCCGTCGAAGACGACGCGCTCGCCGTAGGCCTGGCGGATGCCGTCGAGCCGCAGCACGTCGTCGCCCGAGCGCGGCGCCGGCCGGAAGTCGAACTCGAGGGTCTGGGCGCGCTTCGGGGGATCGACGCGCTCGATCTTGTCGATCTTCTTGATGCGCGACTGGACCTGCGCGGCATGGCTCGCCCGCGCCTTGAAGCGGGCGATGAAGGCCTCCTCCTTCGCGAGCATCGCCTGCTGGCGCGCGTACTGCGCCGCCTGCTCGCGCTCGGCGAGCTCGCGCTGCCGCTCGTAGAAGTCGTAGTTGCCCGAGTAGGTCGTGATCTCGCCGCCGTCGATCGCGACGATCTTGCCGACGATTCGGTTCATGAACTCGCGGTCGTGGGACGTCAGGACCAGCGCCCCGTCGAAGTCGCGCAGCCACTGCTCGAGCCAGAGGATCGACTCGAGGTCGAGGTGGTTCGTCGGCTCGTCGAGCAGCAGCGCGTCGGGGCGCATGACGAGGATCCGCGCGAGCCCGACGCGTGTCTTCCAGCCGCCCGAGAGGAGGCCGACGTCGCCGGCGACCTGCTCCGGGCTGAAGCCGAGGCCGGCCAGGACCTCGTGGGCGCGGGCCTCGAGGCCGTAGCCGCCCAGCGACTCGAAGAGCGCCTGGGTCTCGCCGTAGCGCTCGACGAGCTTGTCGAGCTGGTCGGCCTGCTCGGGATCCGCGAGCGCGCGCTCGAGCTCGTGGAGCCGCGCCGCTGCTTCGGAGACGGTACCGGCGCCGGCGATCGTCGCCTCGAGCACCGACTGTCCCTTCATCTCGCCGACGTTCTGACTGAAGTAGCCGAGCGTGATCCCGCGATCGATCGCGACGCGGCCGTCGTCGGGCTCCTCCTCGCGCATCAGGAGGCGGAAGATCGTCGACTTGCCGGCGCCGTTGGGCCCGACGAGGCCGACCTTCTCGCCGCGTTGGATCGCGGCGGAGGCCTCGAGGAAGAGGATCTGACTCCCGTGCCGCTTGGAGATCGAGTCGAGCTGCAGCATGGCGATCGGCCCTATCGCGCGCCGGCGCGCGCTGCGCGCCGGTTCGCCTTGGCACGACGCAGCACCTCCGCCGCGTCGAGATGGTCGTCACCCGCCCGGGCGAGGTATTCGTCGTAGGTCCCGGGGAAGTCGCGCACGCCGTCCGGCGTGATCTCGACGATCCGGTTCGCGAGCTCCCCCACGAACCAGCGATCGTGGGAGACGAAGACGACGGTCCCGTCGTAGTCGCGGATCGCGGCGACGAGCGCCTCGATCGCCTCGAGGTCGAGGTGGTTCGTCGGCTCGTCGAGCACGAGCACGTTGGGCTCCCCCACCGCCTGGCGCGCGAAGAGCAGCCGCGCCGCCTCGCCGCCCGAGAGCGCGCCGATCCGCTTCTTCGCCTCCTCGCCGGAGAAGAGCACCGCCGCGAGCTGCCCCTTCACGAAGCCGATCGGCTCGCCCGGGCAGAATCCCGCGAGCCAATCCTCGAGGCTCTGCCGCTCGACGCCCGGCTCGGCGACGAGCTGGGCCTTGTGGTCCTGCGCGACGTAGCCCGGATGGGTCTCGTAGCCCCACTCGACGCGGCCCCGGTCCGGCGGCTTCTCGCCCATCATGATCTCGAGCAGCGTCGACTTGCCGATGCCGTTGGGGCCGATGATCGCGACGCGCTCGCCGCGCTGGATGACGAGATCGACCCCGTCGAGGACCTGCTTCTCGCCGTAGGCCTTCGAGACGGCCTCGAGCTCGACGACCTGACGCCCGCTCGGCCGCCGCTGGCGGAAGCGGAAGCGCGGGTAGCGCCGCGAGCTCTCCGGCAGCCGCTCGATCTCGATGCGGTCGATCGCCTTGAGCTTGCTCTGGGCCTGGCGCGCCTTGGTGGCCTTGGCGCGGAAGCGCTCGACGAAGGCCTTGTGCTCGGCGATCTCCGCCTCGCGCTTCGCGATCTCGGCCTCCTTGCGCTCGCGCTCCTCGCGCTTGCGCGCCACGAATCGGGTGTAGTTCCCCGGGTAGGCCTTGATCCCGCCGTAGTCGACGTCGACGATGGTCGTCGCGACGGTGTCGAGGAAGCGGTGGTCGTGGGAGATCAGGAGCGCGACGCCCTTGTAGCCCTGGAGGAAGGTCTCGAGCCAGCGGATCGAGAGGATGTCGAGATGGTTCGTCGGCTCGTCGAGCAGCAGGACGTCGGGCTCGGCCGCCAGCACCTGCGCCAGCAGCACGCGCAGCTTGTATCCCCCCGAGAGGGTCGAGAGGGACTGATCGTGGGAGGCGGTCGGAATGCCGAGGCCCTCGAGGATCTCGCCCGCCCGGGCCTCGAGCCCGTAGCCGTCGTGTTGCAGGATGACGTCCTCGACGGCGGCGTAGCGCTCGGCGTCGAACGCCTCCGATGCGCGCGCCAGGATCGTCTCCTTCTCCTGCATCGCGGCCCAGAGCGCCGACCGGCCCATCATGACGACGTCGAGGATGCGCACGTCCTCGTAGCGGAAGTGGTCCTGGGCCAGGACGCCGACGACCGCGCGCTTCGGGATCGAGACCTCACCGTCGCTCGGCGCGTCCTCGCCGGCCAGGATGCGCAGGAAGGTCGACTTGCCCGAGCCGTTCGCGCCGACGATGCCGTAGCGCTCGCCGCGCTGGAACTGCAGCGAGACGTTCGCGAAGAGCGTCCGACCGCCAAAGGTTTTCGCCAGGTTCACGACCGAGATCATGGGAGCAGGTCCTGTCGGAGTCCGAGGGGGCGCCTACCTTAGCGGACAACCGCCCCATCCGATCGGAGGGTCCCGTGCAGAGCTTCCCGCATCACTATCGTGTTTCGGCCCAGGGGCGACCCCAGGGCGAGGTCGCGCTCGGAAGCCCCGGCCTCCCGCCCCTCTCGACCGCAGCGCCGAGCGAGTTCGGGGGGCCCGGCAATCGCTGGTCGCCCGAGACGCTGCTGGTCGGGGCGGTCGCCGATTGCTTCGTGCTCTCGCTGCGGGCGGTGGCCCAGGCCTCCCAGCTCGTCTGGACCGAGGTCGGCTGCCAGGTCGAGGGCAAGCTCGACCGCGTCGAGCGCAAGACCCGGTTCACCGAGCTGACCCTCCGCGTCGAGCTCGTCGTCCCCGCCGAGACCGATCTCGAGCGCGCGGAACGCGTCCTCGACAAGGCGGAGTCCGCCTGCCTGATCTCGAACTCCCTCGCCTGCCCGGTCCACCTCGAGAAGAGCATCGTGCGCGGCTGACGCCCGGACCCGCCTCGACTCAATCGCGCCGCCAGCGCCCCCGCGCCAGCTCCGACTGCTCGCTCGTCGTCGGCGGCAGCTCGAGCTGACCGTTGTAGGCCCGATCCACGGCATGGCCGAGCTGGGTCACGAGCTTCCCGTCGGTCACGCGCACGACGACGGCATCGCCCTCCGAGCGGATCGACAGGATGCGCTTGAGCGGATGCTCGCTCTTCTCCCGCTCCTCGACGTTGCGCAGCAGGCCCTCGATCTCATTGCGATGCGCGGCGACGAAGGCCCCTTCGAGGCGCAGCTCGCCCCCGGCGTAGTCCTGCTGGATCTGCTCGCAGGCGGGACAGAGGAGATCGTACGAGCCGATCGGCGGCGCTTCCCAGGTCCAGCGCCCGTTGCGGTAGCTCGCCCGACACCGCGGACAGGCGGCGAGCTCCGGGTGCTTGCCTGCCCGCTCTTCATGGATGCGCCGGTTGCCACGAGGCGTGGAGGAGGCGGAGTGGGTCGATTCTCGTTGACGGCGCATGGTGGAATCCTCCAGATCGGGCATCGCGACATGGATCGCATCGCAAGCGACGTGCCCGAAGGGCGAAGGGGCGGCGTGCCGTCCGATCGGGCTCGGGGCGCCCGACTGACGTCCCGAGTGTGTACCGCGTGCTCGCGTCGTGGCGGGACGCCACGTCCTCGAACGACGCCCGTCGCGGGACGGTGCATCGGCTCCGCGATCGACGAACGTTCCGGCTGGTACGATTCCTGCTGGACCGCTCGCTCGAAAGCCTGCGCTTCGGGCATGGATCGCGCGGGGTGCCGACCCGCGCTCGAGCGCCCCCACCCGGGAGTCCCCCATGAGCGAAAAGAAGGAATCCGCCGTCACGCGTCAACAACCCTCGCGCCTCTTCGATCTCGATCCGTGGCGAGGGACCGATCCCTTCCGCAGCCTGATCGACCGCTTCTTCCAGGACGGGTCCGAGAGCTGGCGACAGCTCGAGACGATCACGACCCCCAGAGTCGACATCACGGAGCGCGACGACGCCTACCGCGTGCGGGCCGAGCTGCCGGGTGTCTCGAAGGACGACGTCCGCGTCGAGTTCGAGCACGGCCTGCTCACGATCCGCGGCGAGAAGAAGAGCCAGCGCGACGAGAAGAGCGAGAAGGGCCGTCGCCTCGAATGCAGCTACGGCGCCTTCTCGCGCAGCTTCAGCCTGCCGCAGGACATCGATCCCGATCGGATCGCCGCGACCTTCAAGGACGGCGTGCTCGACGTGACCGTCCATCGCACGGCGGCCCCGAAGCCGAAGCAGGTCGCGATCAAGGGTTGAGCGCGAGCGGTCGGTCCGCGCGGGCGCGCACGCGGCTCGGCGAGCCGCTGGCGGACGCGCCGCCCGAGCGGCCGCGCGAGCCGGAGCGACGGCGCGAGCGTCCCCGCCCCCGGCCCGGCTCGCCCGTCCGCTCGCTCGCCCCGGTGTCGGCGCGCGATGACGTGCGGGCGCGAACGGGTCTTCCGTCGCGCGAACGGCCCGTCCCGCGCTCCGTGTCGAGGGCCGGTCGCGTGGCCAGGCCCTCGGCCGAGAGACGCGGGATCGGCGCGCCGAGGACCCGCTCGGTGTCGCGGACCCAGGCGCGGTCCTCGCTCGTCACGAAGGTGACGGCGCGGCCGTTCGCGTCGGAGCGGCCCGTGCGGCCGATGCGATGCGTGTAGGTATCGGGCGTCGAAGGCGGATCGAAGTTGACGACGTAGTCGACGTCGGCGACGTCGATGCCGCGGGCGGCGATGTCGGTCGCGACGAGCACGTCGAAGCGCCCTTCCCGGAAGCCCTGCATGGCGCGATCGCGCTGCGCCTGGGACATGTTGCCCTGGAGCGCGACGGCGCGATGGCCCTGGGCATCGAGCTGCAGCGCCATCCGCTTGGCGCGGTGCTTGGTGCGCGTGAAGACGATCGCCGTGCGGCAGTCTTCGGCCGCGAGCACGCGCTCGAGCAGCGAGCGCTTCTGGCCCTCGGCGATCTCGTAGAGGAAGTGCTCGATCTGGGCGGCGGGCCGCGCATTCGCGAGCTCGACGACGTGGGGTCGGTCGAGAATGCGGTTCGCGAGCTTGCGGATCGGCGGCGGCATGGTCGCCGAGAAGAGCAGGTTCTGGCGATCCTTCGGCAGCGCGTCGAGGATCCGCGTCACGTCGGGGAGGAAGCCCATGTCGAACATGTGGTCGGCCTCGTCGAGGACGAGCGTGTCGATGAAGGACGGGTCGAAGACGCGTTGCCGGATCAGGTCGAGGACGCGACCGGGGCAGCCCACCACGATCTCGGGTCGGCGTCGCAACGCCTCCGCCTGCGATCGCGGCGAGATGCCGCCGAAGACGGTCGTCGTCTCGATGTCGGTATGCCGGGCGAGCCGACGGATCTCGGCGTCGATCTGGATCGCGAGCTCCCGGGTCGGGGCGAGGATCAGGACGAGGGGACCGCGGCCCGGCTCCTCGATCAGACGCTGGAGGATCGGCAGCGCGAAGGCCGCCGTCTTGCCCGTCCCGGTCTGGGCGAGACCGAGGACGTCCTGTCCGTCGAGGCAGGCGGGCAGGGTCTCGACCTGGATCGGACGGGGCGAGCTGAAGCCCGCGTCGGCCAGGGCGCGGAGCAGGCGCGCATCGAGCTGGAAGCGGGCGAAGCCGCTCTCGGCGCGCGCCCGGTCGGCCGCCGGCCGGGTGGCCGGCGAAGCCGCCGCAGAAGAGGAGGAAGAGGAGGAAGTAGCGGAAGCAGAAGGCGCAGATGCGCTGGACAATGCAGTTCTCCGTCGCGTCCGGACGGAATCCGGACGGGACCGTTTCGTTCTGACCCAGACAACAGCCAAGGGAAAGAAGGGATTTCGGGCGGCTCAGCCTCGATGGGGGGCGTGCGGCTTCGGTCGGACCCGCCCGGCCGATTCGGTCGGGCGACGGAGAGAAGACGCCGAGGCTCTGTTGCGGGCCGCGGATGCGGGTCGGGGCGCTTCGCGCGTCGTCCTCGCATCCCATGAGGGTGACCGGGCGGATGCCGCGGTCGCCGGTATGTAGCCCGTCTGATCGGTCGGCGCCAATCGGACTGAAGCGGGATCTCGACCGATGGCAGGACGGCCGTGCGTCGCCGACCCGACACGGCGCACGCTAGCGTCCCGATGATGACCTTCCGACGACCCCAGCTGGGCGCGCTCGAGCGCCGCGTCCTCGAGTGGCTCTGGGGCGAGGAATGGGTCGACGTCCGCGCGGCCCATGCCGCGCATGCCGGCGACGCCAACCGCTCGCCCAAGACCCTGCAGAGCACCCTCGAGCGCCTCGTCCGCAAGGGGCTCGCCGAACGCCGGCGCGCCGGTCGCGCCTTCGCCTATCGCGCGATCGTCCCCCGCGACGTCTTCCTTCCGCGCGCGCTCGAAGACGCGATCGATCAGATGCCCGGACGCGATCCGCGATCGCTGCTCGCTGCCTTCGTCGACCTCGCCGAGCGCATGGATCAGTCGGGCCTCGACGAGCTCGAGCGTCTGGTGGCAGAACGCCGACGGGCGCGCGCGCGGCGCGGAGGGAAGACATGAGCGGCCATCTCGCCTCGCTCGCCGCGCTCTCGGGACTCTGGCTCCTGCTCGCCCTGCTCGCCGCGATCGCGACGCCGCTCGTCTGGCCACTCGCGCAACGCCTCGTCCGGGACCGCGGCGCCGACGCCCACGCACGGGTCGCCTGGCTCGCCGCGGTCGCCCCGGTCCTGCTGCCGACGATCCTCGTCGGGCTCTGCGCCCTGCCCGGGATCGCGGGCGCGCTCTTCGGCCCCGGCGACCACTGCGCCGCCCACGGCGACCATCCCCACTTCTGCGCGATCCATGCGACGCGCGCGCTGCCGGCGAGCAGCGCGCTGCTGCTGCTCGCCCTCGCGCCCGTCGGCCTCCCGCTCCTCGTGGGCCTCGTCCGCGACCTGCGCCGCGGGCGTCGCGAGTCGCGCTGGCTCCGCCAGCGCCAGCTCGACTCCCCCTCGCCCGGTCTCCACCGGCTCGACAGCGCGCTGCCCATCGCGCTGAGCCACGGCCTGCGCCGACCGGAGATCTGGATCTCGCGCTCGCTCGACGCTGCGCTCACGCCCGCGGAACGCGCCGTGGTCCTTGCCCACGAGCGCGCCCACGTCGCGCGCCGCGACCCCGCACGGCTCGCCCTCGCCGCCCTCGCCAGTCGGCTTCACTTCCCCGTCTTCCGCGACCGCGTCCTCTCCGCGCTGCGTCTCGCCGCCGAGCAGGCCTGCGATGCGGACGCGGCGCGCGCGGTCGGCGATCCCCTGCGCGTCGCCGCGACGCTGCTGCGCGTCGAGCGACTGCTGCAGGGCACGCCGTCGGACCTCCGCTTCGCCGCGCCGCTGCTCGACGCGAGCCTCCCGGCGCGGATCGAAGCATTGGTCGCATCCGACGCCGAAGCGACGGCGCGCGGGGCGACGTATGGGACGGATCCCGCGCGAAACTCGGCCTCGGATCCGCGCTCGCCGCACCGCCCTTCGCCCTTCCCGTCGCCCTCCCCTTCGCCCTTCCCTTCGGCGCACACGGCGTCGCCCGTCTCGCCCCCCGCCGCGTCGCCGACGCGGCGGAACCGCGCGGGCTGGATCCTCGGCGCGATCGCCCTCGCGTTCGCCGTGGCCCGCCCGCTCCACCACCTCGCCGAGCACGCGCTCGACGCCGTGCTCCGATCCATGGTCGGACTTGGAGCGCTCTTCTAGGGTGCGGCGCGATGCGCCCGCGCCCTCGCCGACACGTCGTTCGAAGCCTTCTCACACGCCACCTGCTCGGCGCCCTGTGCTCGACCCCGCTCGGGCTGATCACCGCGTTCGGAGGCGTCGCTCGCGCGGAGGAGAGCGAGCCGCCGCCCGACGAGATGGTCGTCTTCGGCCGCGCGGAGGAGCAGCTCGGCCTGGCGACCGCGGGCTCCGAGGGCCGCGTCGGGCATGCCGACCTGAGCCTGCGACCGATCGGCCGCGTCGGCGAGCTGCTCGAGACGGTCCCGGGCCTGATCGCGACGCAACACTCGGGCACGGGCAAGGCGAACCAGTACTTCCTGCGCGGCTTCAACCTCGACCACGGCACGGACTTCGCGACCTTCTTCGACGGCGTCCCGGTCAACTTCCGCAGCCACGGCCACGGGCAGGGCTACACCGACCTCAACTTCGTGATCCCCGAGCTGGTCGAGGAGATCGACTACCGCAAGGGGCCCTACCGCGCCGACGTCGGCGACTTCGGCTCGGCCGGCGCCTCGTTCCTGAAGACCTACGATCGGCTGCCCGGATCGATCGCGAGCGTGACGTACGGCCAGTACGACTACGTGCGCGGCCTCGCCGCCAGCAGCTTCGAGGTCGGCGACGGCGACGTCCTGATCGCGCTCGAAGGCAAGACGAACGACGATCCCTACCACCTCGATGCCAACCTGCTCCATCTGAACGCCTTCGCGAAGTGGACGACCGAGATCGCCGGCGGCACGCTGCGGGCCTCGGCGCTCGGCTACCGCGCCGACTGGAACTCGACGGATCAGATTCCCGATCGGGCCATCGGCAGCCCCGATCCGGCGATCTCCGTCTCGCGCCTCGGCTGGATCGATCCCGACCTCGGCGGCAAGACCACCCGCGTCGGCGCCAACCTCGACTGGCAGGAGGACGACGCGACGCCACTCTCGCTCTCGACCTACTTTCTCTACTACGACTTCCACCTCTGGTCGAACTTCACCTACTTCCTCGACCATCCGATCGGCGACGCCGATCCGATCGACGGCGACCAGTTCGAGCAGCGCGACCAGCGCTTCGTCTGGGGCGCGAAGATCCATCAGGACTGGACGCCCAGGCTCTTCGGCACGCCCCTGGAGATCAGGACCGGCTTCGACACCCAGATCGACCGCATCCCGGATCTCGGCCTCTTCAACACCGAGTCCCGCGACCGCGTCAACACGATCCGCCGCGACGCCGTGACCGAGTGGTCGGGAACCCTCTTCAGCGAGGCGCGCTACTCGCCCTTCGACTGGCTTTCGGTCGTGGCGGGCGTGCGCGGCGACCTCTACGCCTTCGACGTCGACACGCGCGGGGGCCTCGGCGCGTCGACGAACTCCGGCCACGCCGTCGACGGGCTGGTCAACCCGAAGCTCGCCGTGATCCTGCGCCCCCACGAGGACTTCGAGCTCTACCTCGACGGCGGCGGCGGCTTCCACTCGAACGACGCGCGCGGGACCACGATCGGCATCGACCCGACCTCCGATCCGCTCGCGCCCGAACGCGTCCACTCCGTCGATCCCCTCGCCCGCCAATGGGGCACCGAGTTCGGAGCGCGCTGGCAGCCGGACAGCCGCTTCCACGTCACGAGCGTCGTCTGGTTCCTGCGCTCGGAGTCGGAGCTCGTCTTCGTCGGCGACGCGGGCACGACCGAGCCCAGGGGCAGCAGCGAGCGCTACGGCGTCGAGCTGACGGCCTTCGTCCGTCCCATTGCCTGGCTCGCCCTCGACGCGTCATACGCCTGGTCCGACGGCTGGTTCGTGAACCGCCCGACCGGGCAGGACCGGATCCCGAATGCCCTCGAGCACGTCGTGTCGGCGGGCGCGACCGTGACGGCGGGCGGCTTCTCGAGCAGCCTGCGCCTGCGCCACTTCGGCGCCTACCCGCTGACCGAGGACAACGTCCACCGCGCGAAGTCGACGACCCTCGTCAACTTCCTGACCGCCTACACCTGGCGCTGGCTGACGGCCGAGCTGACCGTCGTGAACCTCTTCGATTCGAAGGACAACGACATCCAGTACTACTACGAATCGCAGCTCGCCGCGGAGGCCGCCCCGGTCGAAGGCATCCACCGCCATCCCGTCGAGCCGCGCCAGCTGCGGGGGACGCTGCGCGTCACCTTCTAGCCGAGCGGCGCCCGGCGCGCCGCGACCCGCGCCCCGATTGACCTCCGGTTTCGGACGCGGAAGAGTGTCCGAGAGCCGGAGGCCCCCATGAAGCTCGATCTGCTCTACGAAGTCGACGCCCCCCGTCCCTGGACGGACGGCCCCCATCCCTACGGCCAGCGCCGCCGCGAGCAGCGCGCCTATCGCGAGGCGCTCGAGCAGATCAAGCTCGCCGACTCGCTGGGCTTCCAGACGATCTGGGCCGTCGAGCATCATTTCCGAGAGGGGCGCTCCCACTGCCCCGCGCCCGAGGTCCTGCTGGGCGCGCTGTCACAGATCACGGAGCGCATCCGTCTCGGCTTCGGCGTGACGCTGACCCCCTTCGGCTTCACCCATCCCGCCCGCATCGCCGAGAAGGTCGCGACGGTCGACATCCTCTCGAACGGCCGCGTCGAGTGGGGCACGGGCCGCTCGACGCCGATGGAGCAGACCGCCTTCCACGTCGATCGCGCGAAGTCCCGCGCGCAGTGGAAGGAGGCGATCGAGATCGTCTGCGGCATGTGGCGCGACGAGTACTTCGAGTGGGACTCGCCCTCGTTCCAGTTCCCGAAGCGCCTCGTGACGCCGAAGCCCTTCCAGGACCCGCACCCGCCCTGCTGGATGGCCGCGACCTCCGAGGGCTCGGCCGAGGTCGCCGGCGAGAACGGCCTCGGTCTCCTCTCCTTTTCGATCATGCAGCCGCTCGAGCAGATGGCGCGCCAGGTCGTCGCCTATCGCAAGGCCCAGGCGACCGCGAAGCCGCTGACGGACGTGTCGACGAATCGGGTCGCGGCCTACACCCTCGTCCACTGCGCGGAGTCGATGGCCGAGGCGGAGGCCAACGGCATCTGGGACTCGGTCTCGTGGTGGTACCAGAACCTCGCCCAGTTCACGCTCGACTGGGAGCTCGTCCACCTGCCCGAAGACGAGAAGGCCCGGACCTTTCCGCTGCTCGAGCCCCTCATGAAGGGCGACATCCCGGTCCAGACCTTCCACGACGCCGACATGCTCGTCGTCGGCGATCCCGAGCGCTGCCTCCAGAAGATGAAGCACTACGCCGACCTCGGGATCGACCAGCTGATCTGCTACGTCCAGTTCGGCTACCACGCGCACGAGTCCGTCATGAAGACGATCGAGCTGCTCGGCAAGGAGGTCCTGCCCGAGCTCGAGGGCTATGCCCCGAAGCCGGGCGTGCTCGAGGCGACGGCGGCCGGCGAACGAAGCTAGGCGGATCGGGACACGAGAGGAAGCGATGGGAAGGACGGTCGATGCGGCGTTCATCCGGCGGGCGATCGAGCTCGCGGACTTGAACGCCGTGCGCGTGGCGCTCTACCAGCAGACGAAGGATCCCGAGCTCGCGGCGCTGCCCGTCGCGGCGAACCTCGACGAGGCGGGTCGAGAACGGCTGATCGCGAAGGCCGTCGACTGGCTGCTCGCGAACGCGCGCCCCGGCATGCCCGAGGAGCCGCCGGAAGCCGAGCTGCGCGCACTGATGGACATGGCGACGGGCGAGAACATGGACGACCTCGATTTCGAGGCGCGCCGCGACCTGATGGCGTTCAAGCCCTTCCCGATGACGGCGACCTGGACGAAGGAGCGCCCTGCGCTCCCGAAAGGCTTCCGCGTCGTCATCGTCGGGAGCGGCTTTTCCGGCATCGCGATGGGGGTCCAGCTCGGGCTGCTCGGCATCCCCTACGTCGTGCTCGACCGCCGGCCCGAGCCGGGCGGGACCTGGAGCATCAACCGCTACCCCGACATCCGCGTCGACACGATCTCCGTCACGTACGAGTTCTTCTTCGAGAAGAACCATCCCTGGACGGAGTACTTCGCCCGGGGACCGGAGGTCCGGGCCTACCTCGAGATGATCTCGCGCAAGTACGGCGTGTTCGAGAACACGCGCTTCGAGCGGAGCCTCGAGCGGGCGATCTTCGACGAGGCGCGCAACCGCTGGACCCTCGAGGTCGCGGCGCCTGGCGGGACCGAAACGCTCGAAGCCGACGTCGTCATCAGCGCCGTCGGAACGTTCAACAACCCGCGGTTTCCGCGCTTCGAGGGACAGGACGCCTTCCGCGGCCGCATCCTCCATCCCGCCCGCTGGCCCGACGACTTCGACGCGAAGGGCAAGCGCGTCGCGATCCTCGGCAACGGCTCGACCGGCGTGCAGCTGCTCGCGCCGATCGCGGAGGAGGCCGAGCGGGTCCACGTCTTCCAGCGCACGCCCCAGTGGATCAGCCCGCGCGCCCAGTACGGCCAGCCCGTCGAGCCCGAGGTGCGCTGGCTGCTCGACCACTTCCCCGGCTACTGGAACTGGTGGCGCTACATGGCGATCGCCGCGCTGTTCCAGACCCACCACTTCCTGCTCGTCGACGAGGCCTGGAAGGCGAAGGGCGGGCGCTTCAACGCCATGAACGACAAGCTGCGCGAGGACCTGACGGCCTACATCCGGGCGCAGACCGGCGGCCGTCAGGACCTGATCGACCGGCTGATCCCCGACTACGCGCCCTTCTCCCGCCGCCCCGTCATCGACAACGGCTGGTACCGGGCGCTGACGCGCGACAACGTCGAGCTCGTCACGGATCCGATCGCGCGCCTGACCCCGACCGGCATCGAGACCGCGGACGGCAGGCACCGCGAGGTCGACGCCATCGTGACGGCGACCGGCTTCGACATCATCCAGTACCTCCGGCCGAGCCAGTACACGGGGGCGGGCGGCGTCGACCTGCACGACTTCTGGTCGAAGGACGGCCCGCGCGCCTACCTCGGGCTGATGGTCCCGCGCTTCCCGAACTTCTTCATGCTCTACGGCCCGAACTCCCAGCCCGTCTCGGGCGGGACGGGCCTCCCGATCTGGTACGTCCTCTGGGCGGCGTACGCGGCGCAGTGCATCGTGCGCATGCTGGAGACGGGGCGCTCGCGGGTCGAGGTCAAGGAAGGGGCCTACGCGCGCTACAACGAGGCGCTCGACAAGGAGTGCCAGAAGCTGATCCTGCTCCAGCCGGAGGGCGCGCCGGAGAAGAACTACTACGTCAACGAGTTCGGGCGGGTCCAGGTCAATGCGCCCTGGTACGGCCCCGACTTCCACCGCATGTGCGCCCACGTCGAGTGGGACGATCTCGAGCTGAGCTGAGCGGAGGCGAGTCGAGCCGAGCGATCTCGCCCCCGGGCCGTCCGTAACGGTCGTTCCCGGACGCAGAGGGAGAGGATGGAGACGATGCAACGCAGCACTTTCGATCCCGACAAGCACCGCTGGCGCAAGGTGACCGTCCCGGCCGGCGCCTCGTCCTTCAAGATCCACCACGACTACACGATCCTGGGCTACGACCTCGAGGGCGGGACCCTCGACATGGTCGTGCGCTGGCATGCAGACGGCGGCCACTGCCCGATCCATCGACACGTCGGCACGACGACCGTCCTCGTCCTCGAGGGCGAGCAGCACCTGCGCGACGTGCTCCCCGACGGCGCGCGGGGCGCGGCGAAGGTCCGCAAAGCCGGCGACTACCATCTCTCGACCGGCGACAAGCATCCCCATCTCGAGCGCGGCGGACCGGAGGGCGGCCTCGTCTTCTTCGGCTGCCATGCAAAAGGCGACGGCGCGCTCTACGAGATCCTCGACGAGCAGGGCCATGTCGTGAACGTCACGACGGTCGAGAGCCTCGTCGCCGACTGGCAGGACGTCGCGAACGGCTGAGCCGGCAGCGGCCGTCGGACGACGGTCAACGGACGTCGGGGCCCGCCTCATGGCGTCGAGAGGAGATCCCATGGCCGCGCAGACGGAGAGGACGGGCTCCGGGCCCGACGCTTCGAAGCGAGCGCTCGAAGCCGCCCGCGCCCGCTATCGGCGCGAGCGCGACAGGCGCCTGCGCCAGGACGGCAACGCGCAGTACGGGACCTTCGAAGGTCGCTTCGCGCGGCTCCTCGACGATCCCTTCGTCGAGCCCGGATTCACGCGCGAGCCGATCGCGGAGGCGCTCGACGTCGTCGTGGTCGGCGGCGGCTTCAGCGGCCTCTGTACCGGCGCCCGCCTGCGCCAGGCGGGCGCCGAGCGCCTGCGCATGATCGAGACCGGCGGCGACTTCGGCGGGACCTGGTACTGGAATCGCTATCCCGGCGCGCAGTGCGACATCGAGTCGTACGTCTATCTGCCGATGCTCGAGGAGCTCGGCACGATGCCGAGTCTCAAATACGCCTACGGCCCCGAGATCTTCGCCCACGCGCAGCGGATCGGTCGCCACTTCGACCTGTACCGCGGCGCGCTCTTCCAGACCCGGGTCACGCGAATCGAGTGGGACGAGCCGGCGCGCCGTTGGCGGATCGGGACGAGTCGGGGCGACGACCTGCGCGCACGCTTCGTCGTGGTCGCGAATGGCCCCCTCTCGCGGCCGAAGCTCCCCGGCATCCCGGGCCTCCCGCGCTTCGAGGGCAAGCTCTTCCACACGAGCCGCTGGGACTACGCCTACACGGGCGGAGACACGAACGGCGGCCTCGTGAAGCTGCGCGACAAGCGGGTCGGCGTGATCGGGACCGGCGCGACGGCGATCCAGTGCATCCCCCATCTCGGCGAACACGCGGAGCGGCTCACCGTCTTCCAGCGCACGCCCTCCTCGGTCGACGCGCGCAGGAACGCGCCGACCGATTCCGCCTGGGTCGCCTCGCTCCGCCCCGGCTGGCAGGCCGAGCGCATCGCGAACTTCAGCACCGTCGTCTCGGGCGGCCTCGCGACGGAGGACCTCGTCGCGGACGGCTGGACGGACATCATTCGCAACCTCTCGGGCCTGGCCGCCAGGACCTCCTTCGCGGACCTCTCGCCCGAAGCCCTCGCCGAACAGGTCGAGCTCGCCGACCTCGCGAAGATGGACGAGATCCGGGCGCGCGTGGACCGCATCGTTCGCGACCCGGAGACGGCGGAGGCGCTCAAGCCGTGGTACCGCCAGTTCTGCAAGCGCCCCTGCTTCCACGACGACTATCTCGCGACCTTCAACCGGGAGAACGTGACGCTCGTCGACACCGGAGGCCGCGGCGTCGAGGCGATCACGCCGAACGGCGTCCTCGCGGGCGGCCGCGCGTACGCACTCGACTGTCTGATCCTCGCGACGGGCTTCGAGGTCGGGACGGACTACGCCCGGCGCGCCGACTGCGAGATCGTCGGCCGGGACGGCGTCACGCTGACGCAGAAGTGGTCGCAGGGTATCCGCACCTTCCACGGCCTCACGACCCGCGGCTTTCCCAACTGCTTCCTGCTCGGCGGCATGCAGTCGGGCGTCACGCCGAACTTCACCGAGCTCTACGACCAGCAGAGCCGCCACATCGCCTGGATCGTCGGTGAGCTCGGGAAGCGGGGCCTCGAGCGCTTCGAGACGTCGGAGGCGGCCGAGGCCGACTGGGTCCGCGTCATCCGGGAATCGACGATGGGCAACCCGGAGTTCAGCCGCAGCTGCACGCCGGGCTACTACAACAACGAGGGTCGGCCCGACGAGGGGCCCGGCTGGTTCGGCGGCAGCTTCGGCGGCGGGGCACAGGCCTTCTTCGCCCTGCTGCGCAGCTGGCGCGAGCGCGGGGCGCTCGAGGGGCTCGAGCTGGCCTGACGCTCCGGGACCAGGAATGCGGCGGCCTCGCGAACCGGGCCACCACCGGCCGCAGGAAGGAAGGAGTCCGATGCGCCAGCTCACCGGTCAGGACGACAACTTCCTCGAGCTCGAGACGCTGGGTCTCCCGCAGCATTTCACGAGCGTCACGATCTTCGATCAGAGCACGGCTCCGGGCGGGCTCGTCCGCTTCAAGCGGATCCTTTCCCTGCTCGAATCGCGGCTCCATCTCTCGCCGCTCTTCCGCTCGAAGCTGCTGAGCGCGCCCCTCGACCTCGATCGGCCCTACCTCGTCGACGACCACGACTTCGATCTCGAATACCACGTGCGTCACATCGCCCTGCCCCAGCCCGGCGACTGGCGACAGCTCTGCATCCTGATCGCGCGCATCAACGCCCGACCGCTCGACCTCGCGCGCCCGCTCTGGGAGCTCTACGTCATCGAAGGGCTCGACAAGATCCCCGACGTGCCGCCCGGGAGCTTCGCCCTGATGATGAAGCTCCATCATTGCGTGATGGACGGCGTCAGCGCCGCCGAGATGATGGCGGCGATCCACGATCTCTCCCCCGAGCCGCGGGCCGTCGCGCCCGAGGCCCCGCGCAGCGTCGAGATGCCGCCCCATCCGCTCGAGCTGACGGCCTGGGCGGTCATGAATGCGCTGCGCAAGCCGGGACGGCTGGTCGCGCTCGGCCGGCGCATCCTCGGCGCAGAGCGCGCGAAGAAACGCATGGACGAGCGGACGCGGGGACGGGCCGCCGAACGCCGCGTGCTGACGCGCTTCAACGACCGGAAGATCTCGCCCCATCGCGTCGTCGATGCCGTCAGCTTCGACTTCGCCGAGCTGCGGGCGATCAAGGACGCGCTGCCGGGCGCGACGATCAACGACGTGATGCTCGCGATCGTGTCCGGCGCGCTGCGGCGCTTCCTCGAGCAGTTCGACGAGCTGCCGACGGAGAGCCTGACCTGCGGCTGCCCGATCGACGTGCGCGAGCGCGGGGAGCGGGGCAAGGGCGGCAACGTGATCGGCTTCATGGGCGTCGACCTGCGCACCGACCTCGTCGACGACGGCGAACGCTTCCGCGCGATCCATGCCGCGGCGCTCGAAGCGAAGGCCGACGCCCAGGCCTCGGACGTCCGCATCCCGATGGAGCTGATGGAGCTGATTCCGGGCGGGATCATGACGCTCGCCGTCCGGGTCACCGCCGCCTTCGGCATCAACCAGACCCCCTTCAACACGATGTTGACGAACGTGCCGGGACCGCCCGTCCAGCTCTACTTCGCGGGCGCGCGCAGCGTCGAGGGCTTCGGGATCGGGCCCCTCGTGCCGGGCGTGGGGCTCTTCCATACGGCCTCGAGCGCGGTGATCGGCAGGCAGGGCCGGATGCTGCTCGGCTTCCACGCCTGCCGCGAGATGATGCCCCGGCCCGACATCTACCGGAGCTGCCTGATCGAGTCCCATTGCGCGCTGAGAGATGCGATGCTGCGGGGGGACGGACGTCCGGATCGGCCGGACGCGCGAGCGGGAGCCAGGGCATGAAGAGGGATTTCGACGTGATCGTGGTGGGGGCCGGGTTCGCGGGGCTCTACGCGCTGTACCACCTGCGCGACGTGCTGGGCTTCCGGGTCCGGGTCTACGAGACGGGCGACGGGGTCGGGGGGACCTGGTACTGGAATCGCTACCCCGGCGCGCGCTGCGACTCGGAGAGCTTCATCTACAGCTACTCCTTTTCGCGCGAGCTCGAGCGCGAATGGCGCTGGAGCTCGAAGTATCCCGACCAGGAAGAGATCCTCCGCTACCTGAACCACGTCGCCGACCGCTTCGACCTGCGCCGGGACATCCAGCTCGAGACGCGCGTCGCATCGGCCCGCTACGACGAGCTGGCCCGGATCTGGCGGGTCGAGACGGAGGGCGGTGAGCGCGTGACGGCCCCCTTCCTGCTGACGGCGGTGGGCTGCCTCTCGGCGGCGAACCTGCCGAAGATCCCGGGCCTCGAACGCTTCCAGGGACGCTGGGTCCATACCGGCCAGTGGCCCCGGGAAGGCGTCGGCTTCGCCGGCAAGCGCGTCGGCCTGATCGGAACGGGCTCGACCGGCATCCAGGCGACGCCCCGCATCGCTGCCGTGGCCGAGCATCTCACGGTCTTCCAGCGCACGCCCAACTACACCATCCCCGCCCGCAACGCCCCCTATACCGAGGCGCAGTGGGCCGAGATCCAGGCGACCTATCCCGACATCCGCAAGCGCGCGCGCGACGGCGCCGCCGGCTTCCCGTTCACGCTCGCCGGCGAGCGAGCGCTCGACTTCGACGAGGCGGAGCGCGATCGGGTCTACGAGGCGCTCTGGAAGGAGGGCGGCTTCAAGTTCCTCTACGCCTCCTTCGGCGACATCCTGCGCGACAAGGCGGCCAACGAGACGGCCTCCGCGTTCATCCGGCGGAAGATCGCCTCGATCGTGAAGGACCCCGACACGGCGCGCCGTCTGACGCCGACCGACCATCCCTACGGCTCGAAGCGACCGCCGATCGACTCGGACTACTTCGATACGTACAACCGCCCGAACGTGACCCTCGTCGACCTGCGCGAGACCCCGCTCGTCGAGATCACCGAGGCGGGCCCGCGCACGACGGCCGAGACCCATCCGGTCGACCTCCTCGTCTTCGCGACGGGCTTCGACGCGATGACGGGCTCGCTGCTGCGCATGGACATCCGCGGCCGAGGCGGCCGGCGCCTGGCCGACGCCTGGGCATTCGGACCGCGGACCTATCTCGGCCTGCAGACGGCCGGCTTCCCCAACCTCTTCACGATCACCGGCCCGGGCAGCCCCTCGGTCCTGGTCAACATGCCCGTCACGATCGAGCAGCACGTCGATTGGATCGGCGCCTGCCTCGACCACATGCGCCAGCACGGCCTGACGCGCATCGAAGCGCGCGAGGACGCCCAGGACGCCTGGGTCGAGCACGTGCTCGAGGTCGCCAAGAAGACCCTCTTCTACGAGGCGAAGTCCTGGTATCTCGGCTGCAACATCCCGGGCAAGCCGGAGGTCTTCATGCCCTACGCCGGCGGCCAGCCCGCCTACCGCGAGCGCTGCGACGCGGTCGCGGCGGCGGGCTACGAGGGGTTCGAGCTCTCGGCGTGAGCGGGCGGGGCGGCGAGGCCGCGACCTCGCCGCCCGGTTCCCGCCCTCCCCGCGCCTCGCGCCGCCTTCAGGCTCGCAGCTCGTAGTGCTCGAGCCTGGGTCGCGCCATCTCCTCGGTGAAGCGCTGGTAGGTGAAGGGCCAGACGGCCGGGACGCCGCGCGAATCGAGGTACCAGCTGCGGCAGCCGGTCGCCCAGATCGTGTTGCGCGCCGCCCGGTCGAACTCCTCGCTGAAGCGCTGCATCGCCTGCTCCGAGGCCGAGACCTCCCGCGCGCGGCCCTCCTTGATCTGTTCGACGAGCTGCAGGACGTAGTGGAGCTGCATGTCCGCGATCGTGATCAGCGAGAAGTTGCCGACGGGCCCGTTCGGGCCGTTCAGCATGAAGAGGTTCGGGAAGTTCGGGATCGAGATCGAGAGATAGGCGTTCGGCCGGTCCTTCCAGACGTCCTCGAGGTCGACGCCGTCGCGTCCGATCACGCGGATCGGACGCAGGAAGCGGTCGACCCGAAAGCCCGTCGCGAGCACGAGCACGTCGAGCTCGTGGAGCCGGCCGTCCTGCGTGCGGATCCCCTTCGGCTCGATCCGCTCGATGCCCTCCGTCACGAGCTCGGCGTTCGGCTGCTGGATCGCGTCGTAGAAGTCGCCCGACATGATGAGGCGCTTGCACGCGGCGCGGTAGTTCGGGCGCAGCTTCTCGCGCAGGACGGGATCCCGCACCGACTTCTCGAGATTCTCCCGGCAGAGCGCCTCGAGCTTCTGCATCTGATCGCTCTTCGCGTCGACGACGCCGTTCGAGAACGTCTCGTGGAATCCGCGCGTCATGTCCTCGGTCATCTTCCGGAAGGCGATCGGGTCGCCGCGGAAGCCGGCCTTCTCCTCCTCCGTGTAGTACGCGTTCTCCTGGGGCGCGATCCACTGCGGCGTGCGCTGGAAGAGCGAGAACTTCGCGACGCTCGGGACCAGCGCGCTCGTGATCTGGATCGCCGTCGAGCCCGTCCCGATCACGCCGACGCGCTGGCCCTCGGTCGCGACCGAGTGGTCCCAGCGCGCACTGTGGAAGCAGGCGCCCTCGAACGTGTCGAGACCGGGGATCTCGGGAATCATCGGATGGTGGAGCACGCCCGTCGCCGCGATCACGACGTCGGCCTCGTCGCGCTTGCCGCTCTTGAACGTGGCCTGCCAGCGGCCCTTCTCGAACACGAGGCGCTCGACCTCCTCGTGGAAGCGGACGCGCGGCAGGACACCGTACTTCTCCGCCACGTTCTCGAAGTAGGCGCGGATCTCGGCGCCAGGCGAGAAGCGCTGGCTCCAGTCCGGATTGGGCTCGAAGGCGTAGCTGTAGATGTGGGAGGGCACGTCGCAGGAGAGGCCGGGGTAGGTGTTCTCGCGCCAGGTGCCGCCGACCGAGTCGCCCTTCTCGTAGATGACCCAGTCCTCGTAGCCCGCCTGCCGCAGTCGGATGCCCGAGAGGATGCCGGCCATTCCGGCACCGATGATGAGGAAGCGCATGGTCCCATCCTTTCCCGGACGCATCCGACCGGGCGAAGGCCCGGAGCGGGCGTCCTCAGTCGAAGTTCACCGCCGCGAAGGGCGAGAGCGGCACGACCTTCACCTCCGCGACGATGTCGGCGAGGCTCGCCGACATGTGCTTGAAGGGCGCGCTCGCGCAGTGGAGCTCGAAGGCCGCCTGATCCGCGTAGACGTCGAAGTACCAGAACTCGTCGGGATTCTCGCTCGACTGGCTCATGACGT
>JAWKRW010000006.1:157500-404638 GCA_041389445.1 Myxococcota bacterium | reverse complement strand
GGCGCAGGGCGGGATCGACCGAGCAGTGGCCGAGGACCGCGGCCGAGAGCGCGCCGAAGCCGCGCAGGATCTCGGGCGAGCGGCCCAACGTGAGCAGGCTGTTCGGGACGAAGCCCATCAGCGACTCGATCGACTCGAAGACCGGCTCGAACTCGGCCAGCTCGGATCGCGGCAGCGGCTCCACGTGCGGCATTTCGACCTCCTCGCCGCCGATCTCCCTCGGCGTTCAGCGCTTGCGCGGGTCGTCCCCGACGAGCAGATCCCGGGCGTCGCCCCATGCGACGCCGCCGCCGCGCTGCTGCCGCTCGGCCTCGTGCTCGGCGATGACGTTGCCGATCGCGACCTTGAGCTCGCCGACGATCTTCTTGCTGTGTTTGTTGAACCACTCGAGGCTCTCGACGCGGCCGCGATTCTCGTCGCGCAGGGCAGGCAACACGTGGCGCGCGAACAGCTCGTAGCTCTCGGACGTCCGCGCCGGGCTCGCGCAGTCGTGGGCCAGCAGGAGGATCGCGCCGAAGCCGCCCGACTGCCGTTCGAGCTCGCGGATCCGGGCCACCGCGTCGTCGGGCGTGCCGATGATCGCGCGTCCGAGCAGGGTCAGTCCGCGCTGCGTCCATTGCTCGATCGCCGCATCCAGGGTCCGGACCCCGGCCAGATCCTCGCCGCCGAGCTTCTCGAAGTAGCGAACGAGCTTGAGCAGGCCATAGCCCATGTCTCGCTCCGCCTGCTCGCGCGTCTCCGCGAGATGCATCGGGACGACGAGACGCCAGTGGCGGCGGTCGACCTGCTGGCCGTGGATCGCGGCCTGCTCTTCGCAGACGGCCCAGTGGGCGGGCAGGACGTCGAAGCCCTGATCGCTGGTCGCCGCCATCGAGAGGATGCCGATGCCGTGCTTGCCCGCCGCGCGCGGCCCGGAGGGCGACACGGCGGCCGCGACCGCCATCTCGATCATCGGATGCGAATAGCAACCGAGCTGACACGTCGCGTCGCGGAGCTCGAACCAGTCCGTCTTCTTCGTGACGGTCTCGCCCCGCAGCAGTCGGATGACGACGTCGAGGGATTCGTTCATGCGGCGGCGCGAGTCCGCCACGTCGATCCCCATCATGTGGGCGTCCGACGGGAGCTGCCCCGGGCCGACGCCGAACATCACCCGTCCGCGAGTCAGGTGATCGAGCATGGCGATGCGGTCGGCGACCATCAGCGGATGGTGATAGGGCAGCGAGACGACGCCCGTGCCGAGTCGGATGCGGCTCGTCCGCTCCGCCGCCGCCGCGATGAAGATCTCGGGCGAGGGGATCGACTCGTAGGAGGCCGAGTGGTGTTCGCCGATCCAGAGCTCGTCGTAGCCCAGCCGGTCGAGCTGCTCCGCCAGCTCGAGGTCGCGGCGGAACTGCAGGCCGGGGCTCTCGTCGTCCGGATGGTAGGGGGCGAGGAACACGCCGGATCGAAGCGGCGGACGGGAAGGGAGGTTTCGGTTCTCGCTCACGTTCATCACCTCGACTGCTGCTCGAGCTCGACGGCATGGCCCTTCGCCGCCTGCTGCAGGACATAGGCCTGGATGATCCGCACGTCGTCCTTCGAGAGCAGATCGTCGAAGCGCGGCATGCCGGCCGGCTCGTGGAGTCCGCCGAGCACCGTCTGCTCGAAGAGCGCGTGGCGCGACGCGTCGAGATAGCGGAGGTCCGGCACCGCCGATCCCCCGCCCACGACCCCGGGGCCGTGACAGGCGCTGCACTGCGTGTGGTACAGGACGCTGCCGCGGCGCAGCTCGGCGTCCGTCGCCTCGACCCGGATCGCCGGCGCGGGCACGGGCCCGAGCGGCGGCTTGCCCGGCGGGACCTGGGCCGTGCCGCCGAGCTTCCACGCGAGCACCCGGCCCCCGCCGCGCACGCCCGCGAGCAGCGCCGCCTCGCCGCCCGAGAGGCCGAACGAGCCGCCCCAGCCGGCGGCGACGGCGACGTACTGCTCGCCGTCGACGACATAGGTCACGGGGCCGGCCATCGCGCCGGTCCCGACGGGCGACTCCCAGAGCTGCTTGCCGTCGCTCGCGCGATAGGCGACGAAGCGCCCGTCGGCGGAGCCCTCGAAGAGGAGGTTCTCGCCGGTCGAGAGCGTGCCGCCGTTGAAGCCGGTTCGATGGGTGTGTCGCCAGACTTCGCGCTGGTTCACGGGATCCCAGGCGAGCAGATAGGCGCCCCAGGACTCCGTGCTCTCGGACTCGCCGAAGTTCTCGAAGGCGCTCATGTCGAGGCCGGTGTTCCAGCTGTTCGGCGTGAACTTCCAGTTCGGGTCTCCGCCGAAGACGTAGCCCATGTCGGTCACGGGCAGGTAGACGAGCCCCGTCTTCGGGTGGAGGCTCATCGGCGTCCAGGTATGCGCGCCGTACGGGCTCGGCCGGATGAAGCGCGAGCCCTCGCGAAAGTCGGCGTTCGGCGTCTCGACCGGGCGCCCGTTCTCGTCGTAGTGGGTCGCCCAGTTGACGGGCGCGATCGGCTTCGCCGAGATGAACTCGCCCGTTTCGCGGTCGATCACGAAGAAGAAGCCGTTCTTCGGAGCCTGCATCAGGACCTTGCGCACGCGCCCGTCGATCTCGAGGTCGGCCAGCATGATGTGCTGCGTCGAGGTGTAGTCCCAGGACTCGGCCGGCGTCGTCTGGTAGTGCCAGACGAGCTCGCCCGTGTCCGGACGCAGGGCGAGGATCGACGAGAGGTAGAGGTTGTCGCCGCCGCCGGGGCTGCGCAGCCAGCGGACGTGGGGGGTGCCGTTGCCGGTCCCGACGTAGAGCAGGCGCAGCGCCGGGTCGTAGGCCAGGGCGTCCCAGACGGTTCCGCCGCCGCCGGCCTTCCACCACTCGCCGGTCCAGGTCTTCGCCGCCCGCTCCATCGCGGGCGACTCGAAGCCCTCTGCCGGGTTGCCGGGCACGGTGTAGGTCCGCCAGGCGAGCTCGCCGGTCTCGGCGTCGTAGGCCGAGACGTAGCCGCGGGCGCCGAGGTCGGCCCCGGCGTTGCCGATCACGACGCGGCCTTCGACGACGCGGGGCGCGCCGGTGATCGAGTAGCTGAAGCCGGGCTCGATGGTCGAGGTCGACCAGACCGCCTCGCCGGTCGCGCGATCGACGGCGATCAGCCGGCCGTCGAGGGTCCCCACGAAGACCTTGTCGCCCCAGAGCGCGGCGCCGCGGTTGACGAAGCCGCAGCAGATCTTGCGCGCGTAGGCATGCGGCACTTCGGGATCGAAGGTCCAGAGGCGCTCGCCCGTCGCGGCGTCGAGGGCGTAGAGGATGCTCCAGGGCGCGGTCACGTACAGGACGCCGTCCGCGACGAGCGGCGTCGCCTCGACGCCGTGATCGCTCGCGAGATCGAAGCTCCAGGCGAGCCCGAGATCCTTCACGTTCGACTCGTCGATCCGATCGAGCGGGCTGTAGCGCTGCTCGGCGTAGTCCCGACCGTGAGAGACCCATTCGCCGGGGGCCGCCGCGACGATCCGGACCTCGTCGACCGGCTTCGGGGCCGCGGTCGAGGCGGCCGTCCCGGTCGTCTCGACCGCGTCGCCTGCGTCACCCGACGAGAACAGGCTGCAGCCGGCGAGCGCGATCGCGCAGGCGATCGCGCGGACCGCGCGATGCGCGCGAGCGGAGGACGAGCGATCGCCGGGTGTTAGGCCTCGCGTCGGGGCCGCGCCGTCGTCGACGCGCGCACGCCGCGGCGCCGGGCGGGAGGAATCGAGCACGTCGCATTCGGGAACGCTCCTTCGAGGGCCGGCTCCGCCCGCGATCGACGTTAGAGGACGGCGAGGATGGAATGGGTCGTTATCATGCGCGGTCGGGCGGCGGGCGAGCGCGTGTCGACGCGCACCGACCCACGAGGAGGCGAGGCATGACGGCGCGAGACGGGTCGGCGAAGGGCAGGCTCGAAGGCAGGGTGGCATTCATCACCGGGCCGGATCCGGCATCGGGCGTGCGACGGCGAAGTTTCGCCGAGGAGGGCGCGTCCGTCGTGATCGCCGAGAAGAACGCCGAAGCCGGTGCGCGCACGGCCAGCGAGGTCGAAGAGGCGGGCGGGCGCGCGCTCGCGGTTGCGACCGACGTGACGGACGAGCGCTCCGTCGAGCGGGCGGTCGAGGCCGCGATCGGCCGCTTCGGCGCGATCCACGTGCTCTTCAACTGCGCGGGCGGCTCGATTCCGCAGGACGGGCCGGTGACCGAGGTCGACCTCGCCGTCTGGGACCATACGATCGGGCTCGATCTCAAGGGAACGCTGCTCGTCTGCCGCCACGTCATCCCGAAGATCGTCGCCGCGGGCGGCGGCTCGGTCGTGAACAGCTCCTCCGTCGTCGCCCTGAAGGGTCATCCGATCCACGTCTACTCCGCCGCGAAGGGGGGCATCCTCGCGCTGACGCGGGCGCTCGCGTCGACCTACGGGCGCCAGGGCGTGCGCGTCAACGCGATCTGTCCCGGGATCGTGCTCTCCGAGCGGATCAGGTCCCGGATGGGAGACGGCTTGCTGGAGCAGGCGGCGAAGAACGGTCTCTCGCTCGAGTCGCATCCTTCGCGCTCGGCGAGCCGATCGACATCGCGCGCGTCGTGCTCTTCCTCGCCTCGGACGAATCGCGCATGATCCATGGCGCGACGATTCCGCGGAGGGCGGCATGTCGGTCTACTGACGCGCGTCCGACGCCTTCCCGATCGGGGGGCGACCGCGGCGGAGCGATCCGCCCGTCGTGCCGCCGGTGCGCAGCCCGAGCGCCGCGTGCGCCCCGATCCTCGACGCGGTCCGCCGGGCGGCCACGGACCCGCGCGGCGCCCCGCTCAGGGCGACTCGAGACGCAGCTCGGCCGGCGGGTCGAGGTAGCGGTCGAGCACCTCGTGCATCCGACCGATGCGCGCCTCCGAGCGGGTCAGCTGGAAGTGGGTCAGCCCGGGCTGGTGGAGCCCGCGCTGGATCCGCGGCAGCAGCTCGAGATCCTGCAGCAGCACCGGGCCGAGCGCCCGCGTCTCCTCCTCCGAGAGCGTTCGCAGGCTGGGACGCGGATGCGCATCGGCCGCCTGCTCGGGCCGCAGGTCGAAGTTCCACATGTCGAGCCAGCAGGCGTCGGGCGTCGCGCCCGGCCGCGCACGGATCAGCCCGAACCAGCCGGCGAAGACGTTCAGTACGGCATTGGGGAAGAGGTGGTAGTGGAAATCGTCGATCACCCGATGGTCGTCGAGCTCGGCGTAGAGCGGGCCCATGCCGGCCAGATGCGCGCGGATCCGCTCGACCAGGACGTCGCGCATCGTGCGGCCCGGCGGAATCGGCGGGTGGGGTCCGGGCTCGCCCGCATCGGCGAAGGGAATGCCCATGCGATGGCCGAGATTGCGGACGAACGACTCCCAGAGCTCCTGATCCGACACGCTGCCCCGCCGTCGCGGGCTCGGGACGCCGTAGGGCTGGACGAACTTCGAGTGCTTGTCGTAGAGGGTGATCGGCGTATGGACGTCGTCGGCGATGGCGAGCATCTGCGGATGGACGGCGTGGAGGTGGTACGTCTCGATGAACGCATCGACGACCGCCTTCCAGTTGCAGGCGATCGGGAGCGTCATGAACGCGTCGCAGGAGAATCGCTCCATTCCGACCCAGGCGAGCTCCTCGGGCAGCGTCTCGAGGTAGGCGGCGAGGGCTCGGCGTCGGGACTCGGGTTGACGAACACGAAGCCGGCCCAGCTGTCGACGGCGACGGGAATCAGATCGAGTCGGCTCGCGCGGGGTGCGCCGCGACCCGACGCGGGTCGGGTCGGCCGGCCGGGCGGCTCGTCCTCGCGGACGACTTCCGGCGAGACGGACGAGACGCCCGTCGAGCTCGAAGCACCAGTGGTGGTAGCCGCAGCGGAGCTGCTCGAGGCCGCTGCCCGACCCCGAGAGCAGGAGATTGCCGCGGTGGGGACAGGCGTTCTGGAAGGCGCGCAGCACGCCCGCGCGGTCGCGGACGATCAGGATCGAGAGGCCCGCGATCTCGTACTCGAAGTAGTCGCCCGGCCTGCGGACGCAGTCGAGCGTGCAGGCGATCTGCCAGACGCGCGGCCAGAGCCGCTCGTCCTCGAGGGCCTTCCAGGCCGGGAGGGTGTAGCGTGCGGTCGGGATGCGCGTCGTGCGCGATCCGGGCGGCGAAGGTTCCAAGGCGGGGCCTCCTGCCCTGCGGATACAGCGGTCGCCCTCGCTCCGCAAGGCGGGCGGGCGACGGAGGACCATCGAGATGGCCGAGGCGATCGACTACTTCCTGATCCTGAACATGCTGAACCGGTACTCCGATGCCGTCGATCGCGGCGACTTCGAGGGGGTCGGCCGGATGTTCCACGAGGCGGACGTCTACTTTCCCGGCGACGAGAAGCCGTCCGTCCGCCGAGGCTCGGGCGAGTTCGCGAAGCATCTCCATCGCTGGACGAAGGTCTATGCCGATACGGGCAATCCCAAGACGCGCCATCTCTGCGTGAACCCGATCATCGACTTCGACGACGCCGAGCACGCCCGCTGCCAGACCTACTTCGTCGTGTTCCAGGCTGCGGACGGATTTCCGCTCCAGCCGATCATCACGGGGACCTATCTCGATCGGCTCGAGAAGCGCGGCGGCGAGTGGGTCTTCACGGAGCGGCGCGAGCTGGTCGGCCAGACGGGCGATCTCTCCGCGCATCTGCTGCAGGACTTCGAGGGACCGACCGGGGAATGACGTCCCGCCGGAGCTAGAGCTCGCTCCTCACCCCGAACCACGCCTGGACGTCCCGCCACTTCGCGCGCTCGGCGGCGATCAGGTCGTCGCCGCCGACGGCGTACCGATGGTGGCCGAACTTGTCCTTCGGCTTGTTCGCGAGATAGTCGAGCATCGCGCTGCGACTCGTCTCGGGAAGCGGGAGGTCCAGACCCGCGTAGAGCTTCGTCAGGCCCGCGTCGGGGTCGGCGAAGAAGTCGAGATAGGGCACGGGCTGGATGCGGTCGCGCGGAATCGTCCCTGACTCGATCCAGTCGATCACGCGCTGGAGGGCCGTCACGGCGGGGTGGCCGTCGATGAACTGACCGTGGCGCTTGTTGAGCGCCGTGTCGTCGCTGCGCATGTAGAAGAGCGTCCCGGAGACGTCGACGACCGAGGCGGTCGCCTTGACCGGATCGCGCAGCATCAGGACGAGGCGCGCGTCGGGATAGCGCTCGAAGAGCGCGGGCAGGACGGGCAGATGGGTCGGTCCCTTGAGCAGCCAATGCCGCGGCTTCCAGCCCGATTGCAGGAGCTTCAGGATCCGCTCGTGCCAGGCGAAGGCCGTCCGATGGTCATTGGCCGCGACCCAGCGCGTGTAGTTCGGGACGTGGAACGAGGCGGAGAAGGCGTAGGAGACGAAGGAGGAGTAGGTGAACTCGATGCACTCGACGGGCAGGTCCCCGCCGACCTTGTGCATCGTCGCCCATTCCGGCGTGATCGCGTCCTGCAGGCCGACCAGGGCGTCGGCGCGCGCGATGCGCGGATCCGGCTTCGGGTCGTCCGGTCGCGGCGGCGGGACCGGGAACTTCGCCTCCCACATGCGGACCGAGCGCGCGTTCGGATCGGCGCCGAGGATCTCCTCCATGATCGTCGTCCCGGAACGCGGCAGGCCGACGACGAAGACCGGTGCCTCGATCCGCTCGCGCTCGACCTCGGGATGGCGCTTGCACCAGTCGATCACACGCAGTCGACCTTCGAGATGGACGAGCAGGTCCGAACGGGTCATCAGGCGGCCGACGAGGTTCAGCTCGGCATGCCGTTCGAGATCGTCGAGCAGGATGCGGAAGGGCTCCTGCCAGTCGTCTTCGCCGAAGTCGGAGAGGCCCGTATTCGCCATCGCCGCCTCGAGCAGCGAGCGCTCGTCGAGGGGGACGACGTTGCGCGCGTCGATCGCGCGCCCCATCGCGTTCGCGCCCCGCACCCATTCCGGCCGCGGGCGGGGCTGGTAGCGGAGCGGCGCAGTGCTCTCGTCCGACATCGTCTCCTCCCGGTGGCCGGTCGTTCGTCGGGCGAGGTCGCCCGGCGGCCGGCTCCGATCGCGCCTCGAGGCGGTGCTGCGCGGCGCGTCAGCGCTGCTGCATGAAGTAGGGGTCGAGCGCCTGGCCCTCGGGCGGGCTGAAGTAGGTCTGCACGCGCACGATGCGTCCGTCATCGCCGACCCAGTAGAGCTCGATCGAGTCCATCGCGAAGCGGCGGCCGTCGATCGTCCCGTGATTGCGGACGTGGACGGCCGCCTGGTCGAGGCAGACCTGCATGAAGACCGGCTCGAGCCGCCAGTCGTGGCCGGACTGGAAGGAGCGATCCCAGGACGCCTCGACGGCGGCACGTCCCTTCTTCTCCGGTCCACCGACGGGATCCTGCATCACGACGTCGGGATGCCAGTTCGCGATCCAGCGCGCGCGGTCCTTCGCGTTCCACGCGTCGAAATGGGTTTGCAGCGCCTTCTCCACCTGCTCGCGCGTCGGCATCACGTTCTCCATCGGGCGGCGGCCTTCCGCCGGTCGGTTCGGCCCGGTTCGTCCGGGCGGGTCGCCGTCCGCGCCGCTCGCGAACGGGGGCTCCGGTCCCGACCCCTGCCGGCGCGGCCTCGGCGGGAACGGAGCGCCGAAGCGGAGCATAGAAAAGCGAAAGGGCGCGGCATCCTGCGATGCCGCGCCCCGTGGCTTCGGTCCCGTCGGGCCGATCAGAACGCGTAGTACATCTGCGCGATGGCGGCGAGGCTGTCGCGATCGCCGCTGCTCGTGATGAACTGGCGCGAGTCGCCCTCGAGCTCGCGGTCGTAGCGGAGCTCCCCGCGGATCACGAGGCCCTCGGTCAGGGCATGGTCGATCGTGCCGGTGGCCGTGATGTACTGCTGGTCGTTCGAGCCGCCGCCGATCACGCTGCCGTCCTGCTCGAGGTACTCGAAGCGGCCGCCGATGCCGGTTGCGTCGGTCAAGGCGAAGCGACCGGCCGTCGCGATGCCGTACTTGTCGCCCTCGTTGACGTCCTGGCCGAAGCTGCGGACCCAGTCGAAGTCGATCCAGGCCGTGAAGACGTCGCTCGGGGTGAGCGTCGCCGTGATGTCGAAGACCGACGTGTTGCAGTCGTCTTCCGACGTGTCGCAGGTCGCCCCGGTCGGGTCCTGGCCGACGATCGCGCCGATGTTGATGCCGGCCTTGTCGCCCGAGAATCGCAGCTGGGCGTAGGCCGCCTTGTCGCGATCGACGCTGATGTTGGTGTCGCGGTAGACCTCGTTCACGACGCCGAGCACGAGTCCCACGTTGTCGGTGAGCTGCGTGGTCGCCGCGATGCCGGTATGCGTGAAGGGCTGCAGCTTCTGGAACACGACGCCTTCCGTGACGTTCAGGTTGACGTTGGTCTGCAGCACTTCGGCGCCGAGCACCGTCGCGAGCTTGCCGGCGTCGATCCGGACGCCGTTGCCGATCGGCGCGAGGTAGCTCACGTACCCCGTATACAGGAGGCCCGGATCCCGGGTCCCGCTGGCCTGGGAGTTCGCCGTCTCACCCCAGATGAAGTCGGCGTGGAAGCCCGCCCGGCTCTCCTCCGTCGGCGCCTTGTCGAGCGTCATCCAGAGCTGGTCAAGCTGGAAGGAGTCGGCGTTCTTGTGGGTGAAGAAGGGGTCGTTGATGGCGCCGCCGTTGTCGACTCCGTCGCCCGGGTCCTCGTCGCCCGAGTTGATGAAGCGGTAGTTGTAGCTGGACGCGACGACGCCCGTCACGTCGACCATCTGCAGGAAGCTGCTCACGCCCGAGCGGACGCCCGCTTCGTCCTCTTCGATGAGCCCCGCGCTCTCGAGGAGCTGCCGCTGCTCGGTGTTCTGCTTCTTCTCCTCCTTGAGCTCGGCCGTCGTCGCCTGCAGCCGGTCCTCCATCTCGGCCATGCGCTGCTCGAGGAGCCGGATCTGCTCGTCGGTGGCGGCCATGCCTCCGGACGCGGCGAACAACGTGGTCGCTGCGCCGAGAGCGGCGGTGATCAGTTTGGAACGCATTGGGAATCTCTCCTGGTCGGTGGTTGGGTCTTCCCGTCGTTTCCGGTTCCGAACGTTCGACTCGAGCCCGGTCGGAGGGGAAGCTGGACTAGGCCCAGGGCCCTCGGCCGAGCGGTGCTCCGGCGGTGCCGCCGTCGCTGCGCCGCTCGACCGGATCGGGGACAGAGCAATGTGCGTGCCGGCTCGAGGCCGCTCGTCGCGCGTGCGGGAGGCGATCCTGTGCCGTCTCGCGCCGGACTGTGCGTGGGATTGCTAGGTCGCTGGCCAGCGACTGCTCAGGGAGCGGGCAGGTGTGCCGGGAGTGGCACGTTCGGGCGTCAGGCGAGACGGCGTTCTGGTTTGCCCGCGCGGAAGGCGGCGACGACCTCGACGGCCGAGGCGTAGAACGCGCGGTAGGTCTCGCGGCTGACGTAGCCCATGTGCGGCGTCAGCAGGGTATTGGGGAGGGAGCGCAGTGGATGCTCGACCGGGAGGGGCTCCCGATCGAAGACGTCGAGGGCCGCGCCCGCGATCCGTCCGGCCGAGAGCGCCGCGATCAGGGCGGCCTCGTCGACGACCGGGCCGCGCGAGGTATTGACGAGCAGCGCCGACGGCTTCATCAGGGCCAGCTCTTCCGCGCCGACGTAGCCGACCGATCGGGGCGAGAGCTTGAGGTGGATCGTGACGACGTCGCTCTCGGCGAAGAAGCGGGCGCGCTCGACGCGCCGGACGCCGGCGGCCTCCGCCTGCTCGTCGTTCAGGTTCCGGCTCCAGGCGACGACCTCCATCCCGAACGCCCGGGCGTGGGGGAGGATCGCGCGCCCGAGGTTGCCGAGGCCGAGCACGCCGAGGGTCTTGCCCGCGAGCAGCGGCGGGAGCGAGACCTGCCAGCCGCCGCGGCGGATGGCGGCGTCTTCGTCGGCGAGGCGACGCGCCAGGCCCAGGATCAACGACCAGACGTGTTCGACGGTCGTCGCGAGGCCGGGGCCGTTGTCGGTCCCGCAGACGACGATGCCGCGCGCCTTCGCCGCGTCGAAGTCGATCGTCTGGTGGAACATCCCGGTCGCGACGAGCAGTCGGAGCCTCGGGAGGCGGGCGAGCAGCCGGTCCGGAAACGGCGTCCGCTCGCGCATGGCGACGATCGCGTCGAAGCCCTCGAGTCGGGCGGCCAGCGCGTCGGCCTCGGCGAGGGGGTCGTGGAAGAAGACGACCTCGGCCTCCGAGCCCACCGCCGACCAGTCGGCACACGCCGCCGCGACGCGCTGGAAGTCGTCGATCACGGCGATCCGAAAGCGCGCGCTCATCCGATCCGCCTCGTCGGCGCGGACGCCATCGGGGTCCGCTCGTCAGGCGCGCAGCGCGGCGAGATCGAAGCCGTAGAGGCGGGCGACGTTGTCGCACGTGATCGCCTCCCTTTCGGCCTCGGGCACGCCGTCGAGCACCCGCTCGAGCACCTCGCGCGAGCGCGGGAAGGTCGATTCCGTATGGGGATAGTCGCTGCCCCACATCAAGGTCTGGAGTCCCACGGTCTCGCGCTCGCGCATGCCGATCGCGTCCTCCTGGAAGCTCATGAAGCACTGGCGCTTGAAGAAGTCGGAGGGCAGCACGCTCTTGTCCGCGAAGCGGTGCCAATTGCCGCGGATCGGGCGCTGCGTGTAGGTGTAGTCCATCTGGAAGAGGAAGAAGGGCGCCCAGGACACCTCGTGCTCGACCGATCCGATCCGCAGCTTCGGATGGCGCTCGAAGACGCCCGAGAAGACCATCTCGCCGATCGACTTGCGGACGAAATGGTCCTGCAGGTAGAAGGCCGACTCCTTGACCTCCTTGACGCTCGTCTGCGTGGTGTCGACCGATGCGGCGGCGCGGCCGGTGGCGACGTGCATCGAGAGCGGCATCTCGAGATCCGCGGCGGCAGACCAGAGCGGCTCGTACATCGGCAGGTCGTAGGGGCGATCGGCGGGCGGGAGGACGGTGATCATGGCGCCGGCGAGACCCAGCTTGCGGCAGCGCGCGAGCTCGTCGGCGGCCTCCTCCGGATCGTCGACGTTGAGGAGCGCGATGCCCTTGAGGCGCAGCGGATCCTCGCTGCAGAACTCGGCGATGTAGTCGTTGTAGGCGCGCATCGCCGCCGAGCAGAAGCCCGCGTCGGGAATGCCGTAGACGAGCAGCGCCTCCGACGGGTAGATGACGGAGGCCTCGACGCCGTCCTGACGGTTCTCCTCGACGTAGCGCTTGGGGTCGTAGGCGGCCGGCCGGACGTTCTCGAAGTGGGCCTCGATGATGAGCTCCGACGCGTCCTTCTCGAAGCGGTCGCCGGTCTGGACGCCGAGGAACGACATCGAACGCTTGCCGTCGATGACCCACCAATCGCCCTTCTCCTCCCGCACGACGCGCGGCGCGCGATCGCGGTACGCCCGGTCGATGCGCTCGGTCCAGAGGTCGGGCGGCTCGATGATGTGGGAGTCGGACGAGATGAGGATCGATCGGGACGACATGGGCGCTCCATTCTCGGGCTGGGAATCGGATGGCATCGGGCGGCGGCGCCGCGCGGGGCTCCCCGCCGCCCGATCCGTCGCCGTCCGACGCATCGCAGGCGGCGCGTCGAGGCCGCGGGCAGCATACCACCGTGCCCCCGCCCTGCTCGGCTCCGCAGCGTCGACCCATCTGACGCATCGCTCGCTCGCGTGCGATGCTCGCCCGATGGCCCTCTTCGCGCTCGTCCACGGTTCGATGCACGGCGGCTGGTGCTGGCGGGATCTCGTCCCCGCGCTCGAGCGGCGGGGCCACGGCGCCGTCGCCCCCGATCTGCCCTGCGACGACGTCGAAGCGGGACTCGCGGCCTATGCCGACGCGGTCGAAGCCAGCCTCGCGGGCCTGCCGGGCGCGGAGGCGCCGATCCTGGTCGGTCATTCGCTGGGCAGTCGGACCATTCCCGTCGTCGCCGCGCGCCGACCGGCGGCGCGGATGGTCTTCCTCTGCAGCGTTCCGACCGGGGCGGGTCCCGTCGATGCGGAGGCGTTCTCCGGCATGGTGACCGAGGCGTACGCGTCGGCGCCCGTCGAGACGCGCGCCGACGGCGCACGACGGATGGACCCGGAGGCGGCGCGCCGCGTCTTCTTCGGGACCTGCGACGAGGAGACGGCGCGCTGGGCCGCTTCGAGGCTCCGCTGGCAGGGCGCGCGGCCCCTCGCGGAGCCGGCCCCCTTCGAGACCTGGCCGGAGGGGCCGATCGAGATCGTGCTGACGGCGGAGGATGCGGCCGTGCGGCTCGAGTGGGCACGACCCGAAGCGCGGCGCTGGCTCGGCGGGCGGGAGCCGATCGTCCTGCCGGGCGATCACTCGCCCTTCTTCACCTGTCCGGAACGGCTCGCCGAGGCGCTGGTCGCCTGTCTCGAGCGCCTCGATCGCTGAGGGTTCGGGGCCGTCGGCGTCGGCGTACGCCCGAGCCATCTCGGCCCGGGCGCACGGGGATCCCCGGCTGCGCTCAGACGGGCCGCCGCGTCGCCAGTCCGAGACCGTTGTCGCGCATGATCAGCTGGACCTCGTCCTTCGAGAAGCCCGAGAGGTCGTCGACGAAGGACACCGGATCCGCCAGCCCCTCGGCGTGGGGATAGTCGGAGCCGAAGAGGATGTGGGACGAGCCGATCGCGTCACGCAGGCCGTGGAGGTCGTCTTCGTAGTAGGGCGATACCCAGACGTGCTCGGCGAAGGTCTGCAGCGGATCGCGCTGGAAGGCCCAGGGCATCTGGCCGTAGGCCTTCTTGAGCTTCCAGAGGAGCGGGAAGACCCAGGCGCTGCCCTGCTCGATCGTGGCGACCCGCAGGTTGCGGAAGCGGTCGAAGAGTCCGTCGCAGACGAGCGTCGCCATCAGGTCCGAGACGGGCGAGGCCGAGAGGCAGAGGCGCTTCGGCTGGAAGTCGAAGGCCTGGAACTCGCCGTTGCCGCCCCACATCTCCGTGAAGAAGAGGTAGCCCGAGTCGCCCGAGTGATAGGCGACCGTGATGCCCGCGTCGTTGACCTTCCGCCAGAATCGGTCGTAGCGCGGGTCGGCGGGCGAGACGAAGCCGTCCGACGTCTTGATCGGCGCCGCGCGCATGTTGATCACGCGCGCGTCGTGCGCGAGGGCGAACTCGAGCTCGCCGATCGCCGCGTCGAGGTCGATCAGCGAGACGTAGGGCGTCGAGTAGATGCGCTCGCGATAGGCGAAGCCCCAATCCTCCTCGAGCCAGCGATTGAAGGCGCGGAACGCCGCGACGGCGGCCTGCGGATCGTCGGCGAGGGCCTCCTCCATGCCGACCGCCAACGTCGGGAACATGAAGCAGGCGTCGATCTCCTGGGCGTCGAGCTGCGCGATGCGCGCGTCGCGGTCGCGATAGGCCGGATGGATCGGCTCGAGGGCGCCGAAGAGATCGCGGATGCTCTTGCCGCCCTGATTGCGGCCGCGGAAGAACTCGTCGAGGCAGCCCGGCTTGGCGACCGGGTCGAAGGTCGGATTCGGGATGAAGCGATTGAGCTTGCCGCCGACGAGCAGGCAGCGGCGGCCCTTGACGTCCGCCCACTGCATCGCCCGCTTCGCCAGCTTCGGGTCCATGTGGCGCGTGAAGGCGTCCTCGGGCTCGTAGTAGTGGTGGTCTGCGTCGAAGGCGGAGAAGCCGAGTCGGGTCATGAGGCGTGATCCTCGCTGCGGATGGGCGGAGCGCCGAGGGCTCCGGGGCGTCCCCGCGGCCCGGCATGGCCGGTCGGGGTTGCGGCGGCCGGATGGTGAATCATTCGGCTCGAATTTTCAATGAATACTCATCCTCGATGATTCATTTTTGTGCGAAGATCCGATGGCCTGGCATCGGATCGGGTCCGATCGCTTTGGGTTCCTTGGGGGGATCGAGATGCGCCGAAACGAGGCGGCCGGGGCGGAGGCCGAAAAGGAGGCGCAGGCGGATCCGGTCGGGCGGGCAGGCGAGCCCCGGTCGTCGTCGGTCGACGCGCTCGGAGCGCGGCAGCGGGGGCGGGAGGAGCGCCTCGCGCGCATTCTCGACGCCGCACGGACCTGCTTCGCGGAGAAGGGCTTCGCCGCGACCACGGTGGAGACCATCGCCGCGCGGGCCGCCGTCTCGAACGGCCTTCTCTACAAGCACTTCCAGGGCAAGGAGCACCTGTTCCAGGCGGTCGTGACCGACATCGTGCGCGACTGGGTCCGCGCGCTCGTGCCCTCGGAGTCGGAGCGCTTGTCGCCGACGGCGAAGCTCGAGGCGATGCTCCGCCGTTCGGTCGCGTTCTGCCGCACGAATCCGTTGCTGCCGGCGGTCCTCTCCGGCGACAAGCGCTTCGAGCTCGCGCGGATCGGCAATCCGAACCGCGGCCGCGTCCACGCCCATCGCCAGCTCGTCGCGAACGTGCTGGCCGACGGGATCGCGAAGGGCGAGTTCCGCCGCGATCTCGACGTCGACGCGACGGCCGACCTGATCCAGCACGTCCACGCCGAGTACGCTTCGCGCGCCTATCGCGCCGATCCCGAATTTCCCTACGACGACGCGCTCGTCGATGCGGCGGTCGACTTCATCCACGCCGCGGTGCGGGCCTGAGGCCGGTCGAGCGGCTTCGGGGGCCGAGGCGCGCGATCGGAATGCGTTGCGCCGCATCGGGGGACGGGCGAGGCTGGCGACATGCGGGACGTCTACGTCGCGACGGATCTGGTCGATGCCGAGCTCGTCAAGAGCCGGCTCGACGCCGCGGGCATCGAGGCCGTCGTCCAGGGAGCAGGGGCCTTCGCGCTGCGCGGGGAGCTGCCGATGACGACGGATACCCTGCCGACGGTCTGCGTCCTCGACGCCGCCGCGCTCGATCGCGCCCGGGCGATCGTCGAGGACCACCGACGCGCCCTCGCCTCCGCCGTGACCGGCCCGCGCACCGCCTGGACCTGTCCGCGATGCGGCGAGACGCTCGAGCCCCAGTTCACCGACTGCTGGCAATGCGGTACCGCCCGCCCCGAATCGATCTAACGTACTCCCGATCGCGCAAGTCTGGATCGGAGGATCGGGCGTGGTGGAGCTCTGCTTCAATCTCTTCAACGAATCGGGCTACTTCGGACCGACCCCCGACCTGCCCCGCCAGATCCGCGCGGCGGCCGCCGTCGGCTTCGACGCCGTCGGACTCGACTTCTTCTCGCTCGAGAAGTGGAAGGCGTCGGGCGAGCGCGTCGAGGACGTCGCGGCCCTGATCGAAGCGCTCGGCCTGCGCTGTCCCGAGATCGCGGCGCTGATGATCGGGCCCGATCCGGCCGAGAACGAGGCGCAGCTCGTCGCCTTCGAGCCGATGATCCGTGTGCTGCGGCCCGACTGGATCCTCGTCAACTCGAGCCTCCCCGCGGATTCGGCGCAGGCCGCGGGCGAGCTGCGCCGCGCGGCCGATCGACTCGGCGCCCTCGGCAGCGGCGTCGCCTTCGAGTATCTCGCGATCACCCCGATCTGCTCGATCACCGGCACGCTCGAGCTGCTCGACCGCGCGGGCGCGACCCGCGCCGGCGTCCTCGTCGACACCTGGCACTTCTTTCTCGGGCCCGGCAGCTGGGACGAGCTCGCCGAGCTCCCCCTCGACCGTCTCGCCTACGTGCAGTTCGACGACCATCCCGCGATCGCGAGCGATGACCTGCGCGAGGAGACGATCGATCGCCGCGTCTTCCCCGGCGAGGGCCTGTTCGATCTCGACCGGTTCAGCCGTAGCCTGCGCGGGCGTGGCTTCGACGGGCTGGTCAGCGTCGAAGTGCTCTCGAAGGCCTGGCGCGGCGGCGACATCGAGGAGTTCGTCGCGCGGGCCCATCGATCGACGGTGCCGTACTGGCGCTGATCGACCCCTCGATGCGCGAGTGGACCGGGCGCGGCTTCGGCACGGCGGCCCGCCGCCAGCCGGTCACTCCAGCGATCAGAGGATGACCTCGAACCCCTCGAACTGCGGATGACCGAGATAGGTCCCCTGCGGCGCGCGGGCCTGGGCATGGGCCTTTCGAAAGGACTCCGACTCGGTCCAGGCCTCGAAGTCCTTGCGCGAGGCCCAGACGGAGTGGGACGCGTAGAGCGTCGCCTCGTCGTCCTGCGGGCCCTTCAGCAGATGGAACTCGCGGAAGCCCGGGACGCCGTCGAGATGGGACTCGCGCTTGCGCCAGAGCTCCTCGAAGACGTCCTCTCGACCGCGGGCGATCCGAAAGCGATTCATGGCGATGAACATGATGACGGCTCCTCGGGGCGCGGGCGCGCTGGCGGCGAGTCTAGCGGGACGGCCTTCGGCCCGGCCGGTCGGGCCGACGCGACCGATCAGCCGGAGTCGGCCGCCCGCCGACGCGGCGAGACGTCGGGCGGGGGACGCAGGACGTCGCCCGTGACGAGGCCTCGCCCGTCGCGGGGGATCGCGACCGGAAGCGGGGCCTCGATCGTGACCTGGTAGAGGCGACGCGGACCGTCGAAGTCGGGGACCGCGTAGTGCTGGACGCGGCGGTTGTCCCAGAGCGCGAGGGTGCCGGGCTTCCAGTGGTGGCGGCAGGCGAACTTCGGCTGTTGCGTCAGCGCGCGCAGCCGCGCGAGCACGAGCTCGGTCTCGTCGGGCAGGAGCTCGGCGAAGTCCTGGACGTGATGGGCGCTGTAGAGGAGCGTCTTGCGTCCGGCCTCGGGATGCATGCCGACCAGCGGGAAGCGCGCCTCGTCGCGGACGCGACCGCCGTTGCCCGTGTTGCGATGGATCGCCGTCAGGCCGTCGAGGAGCTGCTGCATCGCGGGCGAGAACGCGTCGTAGATCCGGTCGTTGTTGACGAAGACCGTGTCGCCGCCGCCGTCCGCGGCGCATTGGACCATGTTCAGCGTGCAGAGGCCGCAGGGCACGAAGTCCGGGTCGTAGTCGCAATGCCAGACCGCGGAGACGCCGTCGTCGGGAATCACGACGACGACCTCCTCGTCGGAGTCCTCGAGGACGCGGGGGCGCTCGGGATGCTTCTGGACCGAGCCGAGCTGACGCATGAAGGCGCGCTGCTCGTCGGGCGAGAGGGATTGCTCCGGAAAGAAGAGCACGAGGCGCTCGATCAGGAGCGCGCGGATCGCCGCGATGGCCCGCGCGTCGAGGGGCTTGCGCAGGTCGGGTCCGCGGATCTCCAGGCCGATCGATCCGCTGGCAGGCGAGCACTCCCAGCTCGTGTTCGCGGGGGTCGTCACGCGGAGACTCCTTTCGCGACGGGGCCGAGCCGCGGTCCCACGCACTGCATCGCGCGATCGGCGCACTGCGGGTCGGTCCCGTTCGGGGGTGGCTCTACGCTATCAGACGCGCAGGTTCCTTCCGAGGCGGAGGGTCGTGGCTCGGTTGCACCGCATCCAGGCAGGCGGGTGCGGGGCGGGCGTGTTCAGGGCACGCAGGGCGTGTCGCCGAGGTCCGTGCGCAGCGTGCAGTCGGCGCAGACCAGGCCGGACGGACCCGGCGGCAGGCCGGCCGAGAAGTAGGTGAGGAAGACGCCGAAGTCGAGCGCCGTGACCGTCCCGCTCCCGTCGAAATCGGGGCTGGAGTCCGGGCAGGTCGTGCCGAAGCAGCTGAGGAAGCGGCCGAAGTCGAGGGCGGTCACCGTACAGGACTGGTCGAGATCGGGATCACAGCGATTGCCGTAGCCATCGAGATCGGTGTCGACCTGGTTCGAGTTCTCGTTCGGGCCGTTCGCGCGGGTGGTGCAGTTGTCGAACTGGTCGGGGACGAGGTCGGCGTCGCTGTCGATGACGGCGCCGGCGAGCGCCGGGCCGGGCAGGGCGAGCGCGAGGGTGGCGAGGGCGATCGCGAGTCGGCGGCGGAGCATGGTTCGGGCCTCCCGGGGCGACGCGCGACGGCTCCCGCCACGTCGTCGAGGTCGAGTTCGTTCCATCCTACACGGGAGGCGGTCGCGCCGTCCATCGAAATGTGCGGAGGTCCGCGGATCGGATCCGCCGAGCGGCGGACGGTCCGTCATCGACGCGGCATCGCGTGATCCGACGGGGGGCTTCGGACCACGTGCAGTACGGCGGGTCGCAGGGTGGCGAGCCTCGATGAGGCACGTCATGGCGGTGGGAGGCGTGGTCGGGCGACCGCCTCGGGGTTAGGCTGGGCCGCGCCGGCCTCGCGCCGTCGGAGGGAGCCTCCGCCGGACGTCGGGCCGGGCGAAACGCCAGTGGGGAGAGCGATGAACGGAGCGCGCGTCGAGATCGAGACGGCCGAGGGCGTCGTCCGCTGTCGGACCTATCATCCGGCGCCGGGCGAGCAGCGGGCCTGGCCGGCCGTCGTCTACCTGATGGATGGGATGGGGATCCGTCCGACGCTCCTCGGCCAGGCCGAGCGACTGGCGCAGCAGGGCTTCTACGTCCTCGTGCCCGACCTCTACTCGGTCGCCGGCGACTATCCGCCCTTCGACCACTCGACGCTCCAGGACGATCCGGTCGAGCAGAAGCGCGTCATGCGCCTCGTCGAGCGCGTCACGAACGACGGGGTCATGCGCTCGCTGCGGGCCTTCTTCGACTTCTTCGATCGCCAGCCCGAGGTCCGGGGCAAGCGGGTCGGTTGCGTCGGCTACTGCATGGGCGGCCCGTTCGCGCTCTACGCGGCGGGGACCTTTCCCGGGCGCGTGACGGCGGCCGCCTCGATCCACGGCGCGAATCTCGCGACGGATCGGCCGGACAGCCCCCATCGGCTGGCGAAGGAGATGACGGGCGAGCTCTACCTCGCCGTCGCCGAACACGATCCCTACATCATCCCGGGCGAGACCGAGCGGATCGACACGGCGCTCGCCGCGGCGGGGGTGAACTACCAGCTCGAGACGTATCCTGGCTGTCACCACGGCTTCGCACTGGTCGGCGCCCACGGCTACGACGCCCGGGCCGACGCGCTCCACCGCGAACGCATCGTCGCGCTCTTCCGACGCAATCTCGACTGAGGCCGGCCCGCGCGCCGCGCACGCGGTCCCGTTCGTTCCGGTCGGTCTCACGGCACGCAGGGCGGCGTTCCCTGATCGGCGCCGCATCGCGCGCATCCGATCCCGATCGGTGTCGACGCAGGGTCAAGCTCCGATCCGGGGAATCGGGTCGTGGCGCAGGTCGAAGCGCAGATGGTCGATCATGTTCCCGATCTGATCGACGTGGACGATGCGCTCGGCGAACCACCACGCCCCGTCGACGACCTGGAAGGCGTCCTGGTAGCGCCCGGCGACGATCGGCTGGAGGGCCACGGCCTCCGTCGCCTGCAGCACGACGAAGTAGGACCGGGCCGTCGCGGACTGCGCGTCGGGGGCAACCTCGATGACGGGATTCGCGGCGAGGTGGCGCGTTCGGAGCGTGCCGTCGCCGTGGACCTTGTTGGTCGCGGCGTAGAACTTCGCGACCTGCGCCGCGCCGCGGATCGGCTCCTCGCCCTCAGCGTGGATCCGACCGTACCGGAAGAGCTCTCCGAGCGCGTCGAAGCGCGCGAGATCGACGCACTCGGCATAGCGGTACATCACGTGCTGGATCGCCACGAGGGCTTCGAGGCGGGTCAAACGGTCGAGGATGGCCTGCATGGGGATGCCTCCCCCGACACGGTAGCGGGGGCGACCGCGACGGAACGCATCGCTGGGATCGAACGCCCGACCTGCCGGGCCTGCGTCGAGGCCTCAGGGGCGCTCGGAGGAGCCCATCCACGCGCCCCAGCTCGACTCCGAGCCGCCGCGCAGCCGCTCGACGACGGCGTCATGCCCTGCGGCCCGGGCGAGGTCCGTGGCCCGTTGCGCGGCGTCGTCGCGATTGCGCGCGTTGGCGCCGGCGCGCAGCAGACGGTCGACGACCTCGACGTGGCCATTGGCCGCGCCCGCCATCAACGCGGTCAGCTTGTGCTCGCCTCGCTGATCGACCGGGGCACCCGCCTCGAGAAGGCGCTGGACCACCTCGACGTGGCCGCGGCTGGCGGCGGCGATCAATGCCGTGTCGCCGGCTCGGCTGGCGGCGGAGGCGTCGGCGCCGGCCGCGAGCAGACGACGGACCAGCGTCTCGTCGCCGCCGCGGGCGGCGGCGATCAAGGGACGTCCGCCGTCTTCGCAGGTCGCGTTCGCGTCGGCACCGTGGGCGAGCAGCGTTTCGATCGCTTCCGTCCGTCCGCCGGCGAGCGCGCCGCAGAGCGCCGGCGTCCGCAGACGGGGATCGCCCGAGAGGGCGAGCAGGGCCTTCAGGCTCTCGGGCCGTTCGGCGACCGCGGCGCGCGTGATGGCCTCGGTCAGATCGCCCGAGTCCGCCTGAACGGCCCGGGACTGGAGCGCTTCGACCTTCCCGGGCGTGGCGGACTCGGCGAGATGATAGGCGATGCCTCGATTTCGCCGATCGCGGGCGTTCGGATCGGCGCCGGCGGCGAGCAGCGCAGCGAAGGCCGCGTCGGCGCCGGTGCCGCGGGCTGCGGCGGCGCGCAGCAGCGGGGTCCGGCCCTGGCCGTCGGCCATGTCGACGGCTGCGCCGGAGGCCAGCAGGAGGCGAACGGCGTCGGCGTGACCGCCCTCGGCGGCGCGGCCGAGCGCGCGATCGCCGTCCGGGTCGACGACGTCGACGGCGCTTCCGGCCGCGAGCAGCTTGCGGATCAGCTCGACGTCGCCGCGTCGACCCGCCTCGACGACCGGCGGCAGCTCGCCCGGCTTCGCTTCCCGGGCGGCGCGGGCGGGGGCATCGGTCCCGCCCCGGAGCGCCATGTCCGCCCCGGTGCGCGGGCTCGGTGCGCCCTTCTGCCGGAGCAGGGAGGCGAGGCGGGCGTGTCCGAAGCGGCGCGCGATCTCGGCGGCGCTGACGCCTTCGTTCGTGACGACGGCCGCGGAGGCGCCGCCGGCGAGGAGGTCCGAGGCGACGTCGATGCGCCCGAGGCGCGCCGCTTCGTGCAGCGCGGTCGAGCCGCCCGGCAGGCGCGCGTCGGGACGCGCACCGGCTCGCAGCAGCGCCTGCACGACCGTCGGACTCGCCTCGCGCACCGCATGGACGAGCACCGTCTCGCCGGTCGGGAGGGCGGCGTTCGGATCCGCGTGGTGGGCGAGCAGGAGCGAGACGATCTCGCGCGCATCGCGTCGAACGGCCTCGACGAGCAGCGGCATCGGATACGACGCGTCGAGAGGCCCGTCGACGGCCGCCCCCCGCGCGAGGGCCTCGCGCGCCGCGCCGAGGTCGGTGTCGCGCACGGCCTGGGCGAGCGCATGGACCGGGTCCGTCGCGGCGGCCGCGAGCCGGGCCGATCCGCTGGCGACGACGATCGATCCCGTCTCGCCGAACGTCGCGAGGCGGCGCTTCGCCTCGGCATGCCCGGCCTTCGCCGCTGCGCCGAACAGGCGCAGCGCCCGGTCGCGATCGGCCGGGACGCCGCGGCCGTATTGATAGAGGGAGCCGAGCGCGAACTGGGCATCCGCATGCCGTTTGTCCGCGGCGCGTCGATACCACTCGGCGGCCTTCGCGTCGTCCTTGTCGACGCCGACGCCGGAGCGATAGGCGTTGCCGAGCCGGTACTCCGCCTCGGGATCGCCCATGCCGGCCGCCCGCTCCCAGAGCGCCACGGCGCGCTTCGGATCGCGCAGCCGGATCGCCTTCTCCGCCTCGCGCAGCAGCGGCGCGGCGGAGGCGGCGGGAACATCGCGGCGATTCGACGTCGGGGCGCCGGCCTGGGCGCGGACGTCCGGCGCGGACCCGAGCGCGAGGGTGAGGAGGAGGAGCGCGGCGCCCGCGCGTCTCGCGCTCATCGCGTGCCCCGCTTCGTCTCGATCGCGACGCCGATCGAGCGCAGGAACTCGGTCGGCAGGATGCCGCCGGCGCAGATGATCACGGCGTCGTTCTCGATCGACACGCTGCCTTCCTTGGTCTGGAGCGAGACCTCCTCCTCCCCGATGCCGATGACCTTGGATCCGAGCAGGACGCAGAGGCCGCGATCCCGCGCCGCGTTCTGGACCCGCTCCCGGTTGGCGCGCTTCGCGCGGTAGAAGCTGTCCCCGCGGTAGGAGAGGGTGACCTCGGTGCCGGGGACCTCGGCGAGCGCGCAGGCGGCCTCGAGCGCCGAGTCTCCGCCGCCGACGACGAGCACGCGCTGGCCCCCGTACTGCTCGGCATCGACCAGGCGGTACACCACCTTCGACAGCTCCTCGCCGGAGACGCCGAGCTTCTGCGGCGTTCCGCGGCGGCCGATGGCGAGCAGGACGGAGCGGGCGTAGAAGCGCTGATGCGTGCCGTGGATGCGGAACAGGCCGTCGGGATCGCGATCGATCCGCTCGATGCGCTCGCCGTAGTGGATGTCGATGCCCGTCTTCTCGATCACGTCCGTCCAGAGCGCGAGCAGCGCCTCCTTCGTCGTCTCGCGCAGCTTGATCCGGCCATAGAGGGGGAGATCGACGGGCGCGGTCATGACGAGCTTGCCGCGCGGGTAGTGGGCGACGGTTCCGCCGAGCGATTCCTGCTCGAGCGTCTCGCTGCGCAGCCCGAGCTCGGCCGCGCGCAGCGTCGCCGAGATGCCCGCCGGCCCGGCGCCCACGATCACGAGGTCCAGCACGTCATCGTCCTGGCTCCGCACGCGGGCGGCGATCGAGTCGATGGCCTGCTTGCCCTGCTCGATGCCGTTGCGGATCAAGCCCATGCCGCCGAGCTCGCCGGCGATGAAGAGCCCCGGCACGTTGGTCTCGAAGTCCGGCGAGACCGTGGGCAGGTCGACGCCGCGCTCCTCCGTGCCGAAGACGAGGTGGATCGCGTCGAGCGGGCAGGCCTGCGCGCAGGCGCCGTGGCCGATGCAGCTCGCCGGCGTGATCAGCTCCGCCTTGCCATTGACGAGACCGAGCACGCTCTTCTCGGGGCAGGCGGCGACGCAGGTGCCGCAGCCGAGGCAGCGCGCCGGATCGATCCAGGGATGCAGCGACACCGGCAGCATCAGCCCGGCCTGCTGCGAGTCGAGCAGGGTCTCGGCCGCGACGACGTGGGTCCGGTGGCGGCGCAGCGCATAGAAAGCGAGCACGCCGCCGAGAAGCGGTCCGTAGATCAGCAGCGGCTCGGTCCATTCCGCACTCATGCTCGGCTCCTTCGGCGGGCGCACCACCCGACTCGAGGCGCACGCCCCGCGCGATCCCGCACGTCAGAAGTCCCAGCGCAGGGTCAGGTCGACCCAGTTGCCGAGGATCTCCGGCGAGGTTCCCCCGCCGACCGGGCGGGACCAGTCGAGACCGACCTCGAGGTCGATCCAGAAGCTCGACGGCTGCCAGATGAACTCGAGGCTCGGCGCGAGACGGATGCGTTCGCCGTCGAAATCGGTGTCGCGCCAGTCGAAGATGCCGCGCGGATGCACGCGCAGCTTCCCGACGAGCGGGACGCGGCCCGCGGCCGTCAGGCCGAAGGCGCGGGTCGTCTCGCCCTCGTAGTAGCGGGCGCCGAAGGTTCCCGATCCGCCCTCGATCAGCCAGTCGTTGAGGGTCGCCTGCAGCGAGGTGATGACGTCGGGCCCGCTCGACGCGAAGCCCGGCACGTTGCCGGAGGTCGACGTCCCCTCGAGATAGGTCAGGGTGACGTCGCCCGCGAGCTGGAGGTCCGGCGTCGTCTGCCAGGTCGCGCCGGCCATGCCCGTATAGAAGACCGAGGTCCGGTCCTCGGCCAGCCGTTCGATCTCGCTGTCGGAGTAGGTCTGCTCGAGCGACGAGAGGTCGGTCACGGTCTGCCCGATCAGCGCGTTCGACGTCGTCAGGATCGGCGTGTTGCGGCGGTCGGCCTGGACGAGCAGGTTGACGTCGCTCGTGATCGGGATCGTGCTGGTCAGCAGCACCGTGTTCAGCGAGTTGAAGTACGGATCGTAGTCGAGGTAGAGGACCGAGAAGCTGTTGCTGCGCGAATAGCGGAATTCGCCACCGAGCCCCAGACGGTCGAGATGGCCCCAGGCCTCCTGGCCGATCAGGAAGACCTGCGCTTCGAGCCCCTCGATTCCGAGATCGCGGCCCGTGACCGAGCCGCCGCCGAAGATCTTGTCGGTATTCGGCGACTGGTCGCGCAGGCTCTCGACCGGGAGGCCGGCCAGGGCCGCGACCTCGAAGCGCGACCCGATCCGGCTCGTCAGGCGGACGCCGTCGAAGCGGCCGAGCACGCCGGAGTCGCTGCGTCGCTGACGGCCGACCACGAGATCGAGGCCGCGCTGGCGGTCCTCGACCTCGAGGGAGAGCGCGCGGACGAGCACGTCGTTGCTCCGTCCGCCATCGGAGAGGTCGTAGTCGTAGCTGCCGAAGAAGTCGCCGCGGAAACGCCAATCCTCGGTCTCGACGCGGCCTGCGAGGTTCGCGTCCGTGAAGATGTCGGACTTGCGGGGGAAGCCGTCCTGATCGGTCACGATCGCGTCGGAGTAGAAGGCGCGGGCGGCCAGCATGCCGAAGACGTCCGAGTCGACGCCCGAGCGCTTCCGGACCTCGACCCGCTTGAGCTTCTTGCGCGGCTCGGAGGCGGCGGTGATGAGTGCGTCGAGGCGCTGGGCGACGCGTCGCGCGCCCTCGCCCTCCGGAAATTCCTTCAGGTAGGCCTCGTACTCGGCGCGGGCGTTCGCCAGCTGCCCCCGGCGCTCGAAGGTCAGGCCGAGCAGCTCCCGTGCGTCCATGCGGAGGCTCGCCGGAACGGTCGCGCGCGGCTCCTCGAGGATGCGATTGAGCAGCGCCGTCGCGCGCTCGAGGTCGCCGTCGCGGATCGAGTGCTGGGCGTCGTCGAGGAGCTTCGCCATCGGGTGGTCGGGCGGGACGTCGCTCGAAGCCGGCGCGGTCGCCTGGCTCGTCGTCGGTGCGGGGGCCGGCGACGCGCGGCGCGTCGTCATCGGTTGGATCCGGACGCGCAGGCTGCGGAAGTCGCTGCCCTGATCGACCTCGAATCGCACGGGCTCGTCGAAGAAGATCTCGACGAATTGCGCCGTCGGCAGCGAGGCGTCGTAGCGGATCTGGCGGACGGGGCCGCGTTCGCCTGGCGGGAGCGGCAGGTTCTCCTGCGGCACCGGCCTCTCGGGCGTGCTGCCGAGATTCACGGGATCGACCTGGATGCGCAGACTGCGTCCCGAGGTCTGAGGCGTGTGGCGCAGGTAGCGAACGGGGACTTCGAAGTTCACGTCGATCGTCCATCCGTCCTCGTCGCGACGGATGTCCGCCGTGCGGAGCTTGCGGCCTAGCATCGATTGCCCGAACGCCGGCGCGGCGAGCGCGAGCAGACACGCGACCGCCGCGACCAGGACGGTCGTCGTCCGGTGCCATCGTCCCCCCACGCCCATCACGGAAAGCCCCCGACCCATTCCCCGATTCCGATCGACTCCAATGGCGGCGACGCGCGTGACGGCCGCGCCGCGGTCGCGCGTGATCCACACAGGGGCAAGCGGCAGAGACTTCCGACGATTGCGTCGACCGAATCATCGAATCGACCGACCGTGTGAGAATGTGACCAAAGAACATGTTCAGGGAAAAAAATCCCGTATCATGCGGCCGAGGTTTAGTCGTTCGCGCCCAGATCCGAAAGGGTCGCAATGCATGCGCCCGGACGGCCAGGGCGCATCGGCGTCCCGTCCGACACGGGGCGGCTCGCGCAGCGGGGACGACCTGGGGCGAGAAGTCTCAGCCCAGGGTCCTTGACGAATGGATCGACGGAATGGTGGAGCGGCAGCTCGAACGCAATGATCCGGTTCGAAGAGCACCGCCCGGTCCCGCGCCCCGCGCTCGGCTGAATTTGAATTCGGATTTCAACGAAGAGCCGCGCATGTCCCGCCGAGTCGCTCGCGGCGCGGCGCGGCAAGCGTCCTCGGATCGTGCGACGCCGCCTCGTCCCTGGCCGCTTCCCGCGCCCCATGCCGTCGTCGGCCTGATGGTCTTCGGGCTGATCGGCTGGGGGATCGCGAACGTCGATGCCCTGACGCTGGCGGCAGACGACGGGCTCGGTTATGCGCTCGGGCCCTTCGGTCTCGCCTGCATGACGCTGCTGCTCGGCTATTCGGTCCGCAAGCGCGCGCGATGGCTGCGACAGGCCGGACCGCTCTCGGTCTGGCTCGAGATCCATCTGATCCTCGGACTGATCGGGCCGACCGCGATCCTCTACCACGCCCGTTTCGGCTCGAGCTCGATGAACGCGTCGGTCGCGATGTTCTGCATGCTCGCCGTCGCCGGCAGCGGCGTCGGCGGTCGCTTCGTCTACGGGCGGATCCATCGAGGCCTGGCGGGGCCGCGCCGGAGCGTCGACTCGCTGCGGCGCGACGCCCGCCAGCAGCTCGCGCCGATCGAGACGCTGATCGAGCAGACGCCGCGCGTGCGCGCGCGTCTCGAGCGGTTCGAGGCGACGGCCTTCGGTCCGCTGCCGTGGGCGCTCCGCCTGACGCGTCCCTTCTGGCTTCGGCCCTGGTCCTGGCGCGTGCGCATCGGCGCGGTCTCCGCTCTCACGCGCGCGGGCGACGGGCGCTTCCGTCGGGGCGACGTCCGCCGGGCGCTGCGCGGACATCTCTCGGCGAAGTCTCGCGCGGTCGAGCTCGCGGTGTACGAGCGGGTCTTCGCGCTCTGGCATGCCGTGCACGTCCCGCTCTGCGCGATCCTCTTCCTCTCGGCGGTCGTCCATGTCGTCGCAGTCCATCTCTACTGATCGCGGGGCTCGCGCAGGGAGGACGGATCGCGCTCGAGGGAGAGCGTCGATCCTGCCTGGGCGGGGGCCGTCCTTCGCTGCGCGAACGCGGGGCGGGCGTCGCCGCCGCTCGCTCGTGTCCTCCTGCCCGGTCGGGCTCGCGCTCGCCGGGCTCGGACTGGTCGCGCTCGCCCTCGGGCCCGCGCCGGCGCGGGCCGTCGACTGGCAGAAGATGGTGATGCCCGGTCCGCTTTCGGAGGCCCACGCCGATCTCGAGTCGGATTGTGGGAGCTGCCACAAGGCCTTCGACAGCGGGGCCGAACGACAGCTCTGCATGACGTGTCACGAGGAGGTCGCCGCGGACGTCGCCGCGAAGACGGGATACCACGGCCGGCAGACGATGGCGCTCTCGGGTCCCTGCCGCAGCTGTCATGCGGAGCACAAGGGGCGGGGGGCCGACATCCTCGGCCTGTCCGAGGCGACCTTCGACCATGGTCGGACCGACTATCCGCTCGAGGGCGCGCATCAGCGCGTCGCTTGCGACGGCTGTCACGTCGAGGGCAGGCGCCGCGACGCGGCGCCGCAGGATTGCGTCGGCTGCCATCGCGAGGACGACCCGCATGGCGACGCGATGTCGGACGATTGCGCCTCGTGTCACGACGTGGTCCGATGGCAGGCCGCGCGCTTCGACCACGACAAGACGGATCATCCGCTGACGGGCGCGCATCGCGAGGCGGCTTGCGACGGTTGCCACGCGGGCCAGCGCTACGCCGGCACGCCGACCGAATGCATCGCCTGTCATGCGATCGACGATGCCCACGGCGGCCGCTTCGGCCGAGCCTGCGCCGACTGCCATACGACGACGGCCTGGCGGCGCAAGGACTTCGACCACGGCCGCAAGACCGGCTTCCCGCTCGAGGGCGCGCATGCGACGGCACGTTGCGACAGCTGCCATCGCAAGCCGCCCGACGAGCTCGAGCTGCCCAAGGATTGCGACGCCTGTCATCGCGCGGACGACGTCCACGCCGGGCGCTTCGGTACGGCCTGCGAGAGCTGTCATGGGGCCGTCGCCTGGAAGACCGTCCGCTTCGATCACGACCGCAAGACGGAGTTCCCGCTCCGCGATGCGCACGCGAAGGTGGCGTGTGAAGGCTGTCATACGCGGGGACTCGCGTCCGACGAGAAGATGGACATGCGCTGCATCGCCTGCCACGCGAAGGACGACGTCCATCGCGAGGCGCTCGGCCGCGACTGCGCCGAATGCCACGACGAGCTCCGCTTCGCGGGCCGGGTCCGCTTCGACCACGACCTGACGCGTTTTCCCCTGCTCGGACTCCATGCCGTCGCGAGCTGCGAGGCCTGCCATCCCGATCGGACCTTCCAGCGCGACGATCGCGCGTGTCGCGCCTGCCACGCCGGCGACGACGTCCACGAGGGAACCCTCGGCCGCGATTGCGAACGCTGCCATACGCCCAACGGCTGGATGCTCTGGCAGTTCGACCACGACGAGCAGACGCGTTTCCCGCTCGCCGGCGGTCACGCGGGCATCGCCTGCGACGGCTGCCATCGCCAGCCGATGGGGGGCGGCTTCCAGATGGCGCAGCGATGCGTCGACTGTCACGAGACGGACGACGCCCATCGCGGTCGCTTCGGGCGCGGCTGCCAGAACTGTCATTCCGACGCGGCCTGGAAGCCGGCGCGGATCCGTCGCTCGGGAGGTCGATGACATGCGTACCCACTCTGCTCGAGCCGCCGCCCGGGCCCTTCACGCGATCGTTCGCCGCGGCGGACGCGGACCCGGCCGCGGCGTCGCCTGGGTCGCGCTCGCGCTGGCCATCGCGGCGCCGGCCCAGGCGCAGTTCGACACTTCGTTCAACCACGACATCAGCCGCTTCCCCTTGACCGGTCGCCACCGCGTCGCGCGCTGCGAGAGCTGCCACCTCGGCGACCAGTTCCTCGGAACGCCCCGCCGCTGCGACGTCTGCCACATCGCGACCTCCGGCCGTGCCCAGACGCGACCGTCGTCGCGGCACATCCCGATCACGGCGAGCTGCGACACCTGCCATACGACCGATCGCTGGGAGCCGGCGCGCATGGACCACGACGCCGTCAGCCAGCGCTGCGAGTCGTGTCACGTCGGCCATCTCGCGACGCCGAAGCCCGCGAACCACATCCAGAGCTCGAACGACTGCGCGGAGTGTCATGGCACGTTGACCTGGGAGGACGCCGGCTTCGACCACAGCGGCATCCTCGACGGCTGCTTCACCTGCCACAACGGCCAGACGGCGACCGGCAAGCCGCAGAACCACGTTCCGGCTTCGAACGAGTGCCAGGCCTGTCATTCGACGCGCCGCTGGTCCCCCGCGACGACCTTCGACCACACCGGGATCACGAACGGCTGCTTCACCTGCCACAACGGCCAGCAGGCGGAGGGCAAGGGCGGCAACCACATTCCCAGCGGCAACGATTGCGAGACGTGCCACAACACGCTCGCCTGGAGCCCGGCGCCGAACTTCGATCACGACGGCCAGACGGCGCCCTGCTACACCTGCCACAACGGCATCTACGCCCGGGGCAAGAAGCAGAACCACGTGCAGAGCTCCAACGAGTGCGACCTCTGCCACTCGCGCGATCGCTGGTCCCCCGCCTCCCGCTTCGACCATACGGGCATCGTGAACGGCTGCTTCAACTGCCACAACGGGCAGGACGCGCCAGGCAAGAACAACCGTCACATCCAGAGCGGGAACGACTGCGAGTCCTGCCACAACACCGCCGCCTTCCGCCCCGCGCCCTACTTCGACCACGACGGGCAGACGGCCCCCTGCTTCACCTGCCACAACAACAACAACGCGACGGGCAAGCCGAGCGACCACGTTCCGGCCACGAACGAGTGCCAGAACTGCCACTCGCGCGACTACTGGTCGCCGGCGATCGCCTTCGACCATTCCGGGGTGACGCCGGGGACCTGCAATACCTGCCACAACGGCAATCAGGCCGAGGGGCAGCCGACGGGCCACTTCGGAACGACCCTCTCCTGCGACCGCTGCCATGCGACGACCGGCTGGATCCCGGCCAGCTTCGACCACGTCGGGACCAACTATCCGGGCGACCACCGCGCCGCCCTCGGCTGTCGCGACTGCCATGGCGGCAATACCTCCGCCGTCACCTGGAGCTCGCCCGCCTATCAGCCCTCCTGCGCCGGCTGTCATGCGAACGACTACCGACCGGGAGCGCACAACAACCGCTCGGTCAGCCAGAACCGCGATTGCGGCGGCTCGGGCTGCCACAGCGTTCGGGACCGCAACTGGGATTGATCCGACCCGCCGTGGTCGGAATCGGCGCGGCCGCACGATCGCTGCTTTTGCCCTAGTCTCGCGGGCGTCCGGGAGCGGACGATCGGAGGCGCCACGAGGCGCCACGAGACGACACGACGAGACGACACGACGAGGGGAACGAGCGAGCATGGCGATCGACTACGGCCCGCTGGCGGGACTGATCGGAACCTGGAAGGGCGACAAGGGACTCGACGTGGCGCCCGAGCCGGACGGCGTCGAAAGGGCGCCCTACTACGAGGTTCTCGAATTCGAGGCCGGGGGCGACGTCGAGAACTACGTGAAGCAACGTCTCTCGATCCTCCGCTACCACCAGGTGGTCATGCGCAAGAGCAACGGCGAGGTCTTCCACGATCAGGTCGGCTACTGGCTCTGGGATCCGGCTTCGAAGACCGTGATGCAGACGTTGACGATCCCCCGTGGCGTCTGCCTGACGGCGGGAGGGACCGCGACGGGAGCGGGGCCGATCGTCTTCGAGGTCCGTGCCGCCCTCGCCGATCCCGACTGGCCCGTCGCGCAGTCGCCCTTCATGCGCGACCACGCGAGTACCGTCGCGTTCCACCACCGGATGACGCTCGACGGCGATCGCCTCGCGTACTTCGAGACGACGACCCTCGCGATCTACGACCAGAAGGGCTTCGCGCATACGGACGAGAACGAGCTCGTGCGCGCATAGGCGCCGAGAACGCGCATTTCGCTCGATCCGCTCGCCATCCCGCTCCGGAAAAGAATGGCCCGTCGCGGTTGCAACGACGGCGCAGGCGTTGAACCCTGGACCAGGTCCGTCGTCGCTTCGCATCGCATGCCGTCGTTCGCCCGGGCGGACGCGATGCGCGCGGCGTGGGTGCGCAGGATCCAGCGCGGGGAGATCGAGGATGCTCGAGCAGCTCTTGAGACAGCACGCCGACCCGCTCGTGTCGGCCATGACCCAGGGAACGCGGCTCGACGCCGACCAGGCGAAGCGCATGCTGCCGCCGGCGCTCGATCAGATCGGCGATGCCGTGCAGGGCGGCGCGGGCGGGCTCGATCTCGGCGCGCTCCTCGGCGGGGGGCAGGGCGCGGTCCAGGCGCTGATCGGCCAGCTCGATCTCGGCCGCATCGCATCGGCCGCCGGGCTCAGCGAGGCGCAGGTCCGGGAGGGCGTCGAGCGCCTGGTCCCCGCGGTGATGGGGCTGCTCCAAGGCCAGGGAGGCGGCATCGACGGGCTGCTCTCGGCGCTGGGCGCGAAGGGCGGGGCGGGCGCGCTCGGCGCCCTCGGTGGCGTCGCGGGCAAGCTCTTCGGTCGCTAGTCGAAGACGGCGGTCCGGGGATCCGAACGCGGCAGCGGAGATCCGAACGAGCGGAAGCGGAGATCCGAAAGAGCGGAAGCGGAGACGACCAGAGGGAGCCGAGGTCGTGGCGACCGAGAAGCGCGAGGCGATCGAAGGGATCGGGCCCGCGCTGGGCGCGAAGTTCGAGTCGGCTGGTGTCGCGGACACCGACGCGTTGCTCGCGCAGGGCGCGACGCCGGCCGGCCGCAGGACCCTGGCGGCGGCGACGGGCCTGTCCGAATCCCGCATCCTGACCTTCGTCGACATGGCGGACCTCTTCCGCGTCCGCGGCGTCGCGGGCGAGTATGCGGAGCTGCCGGTGGCGGCCGGCGTCGACACGGTCAGGGAGCTCGCCACCCGCAACGGCGAGAACCTGGCGAAGAGGCTCGCGGAGGTGGATGCCGCGAAGCATCTCACCCGTCGGGTTCCGTCCCAGGCGACCGTCGAGGATTGGATTCGCGAGGCCGGCGTCCTGCCGACGCGGATCACGCACTGACGCGCGTGGTCCGCGGCCCCGGCTCGACCTGATCGCGCTCTGGAGCGCATCGCTGCGCCGCCGCACGACCGGATCGCACGCGGGCGAGGCGCGCCGCAGTCGATCCGCTCGCGGCGTCCGCCCGTCGGCAGACGGCCTTCGTTTGTAGAAAGCGAGCACCCACTCGGTGAGCCACGGGCCGCATCGGCGGCGTCTCACGCGTCGAGAATCGGCGTGCGAGGCACGCGTCGTCGACGCCGGCGGGGCATGGTTCTTGCTAGTTCGCTGGTGCCAGGCAGGCGTCGCGAGGGTCGATCGCAGGATTCGGCCCGTGGCCCGGGCAGGCGGCGCGCCCGGTCAGGGGAGTGCCGCGATGAGACAGCGACCGCTCTTTCCGCGCTGGAGCAACTCGCTCGTCGCGACGCTCGTCGTGGCGGTCGTGGTACTCCTCGTCGGATTGCCGGTCCTCCTCATGGTCTTCCAGCGAACGCCCCTCGTCACGGGGCGCGCGCGACCCGTCGCGCAGCCGATCGCCTTCGACCATCGTCATCACGTCGGCGACGACGGCATCGACTGCCGCTACTGCCATGACCTCTTCGTGCGCGCACCGACGGCGGGCATGCCGACGACCGCGCGCTGCCTCGGCTGTCACGCGCAGATCTGGAACGAGAGCCCGCTGCTCGACGCGCTCTGGCAGAGTCGGACGGAGGGGCGCCCGATCGCCTGGGTCCGCGTCCACCGGCTCCCGGACTTCGTCTACTTCGACCACTCGGCTCATGTCAACCACGGCGTGGGCTGCGTCAGCTGTCACGGGCGCGTCGATCGCATGGCGCGGATCGAGCAGTTCGCTCCGCTCTCGATGGGCTGGTGTCTCGATTGCCATCGCAATCCCGCCCCGCGGCTTCGCCCGCAGAGTCGGATCACCGACCTCGTCTGGCGCCCTCCGCCCGGACAGGAGCGGGGACTGGCGAGCGCCCTGATGCTCGCCTACGACGTCCGCTCCCTGACCCGCTGTACGACGTGCCATCGATGAGTCGGGAGGGCGTCGACTACTGGCGAAGTCTCGTCGAGCGTCGCGGCGAAGGGGCGACCGGACCCGCATGGCGGACCGACGAGATCCCGCCGCTCGGCGGCCTCAGTCGGCGCGCGTTCCTGCGGCTCGCCGGCGCGAGCGCCGCGCTCGCCGGCGTCGGAACGGCCTGCTTCGAGTCGCCGGGCGAGACGATCCTGCCCTACGTCGACCGGCCTCCGGAGACGACGCCGGGGGTCGCGACGGCCTACGCCACCAGCCTCGAACACGAGGGCTTCGGCGTCGGTGTCGTGGTCGAGAGCCGCGAGGGGAGGCCCGTCAAGGTCGAAGGCAACCCGCGGCATCCGGCGAGCCGCGGCGCGGCCGGACTCTTCGAGCAGGCTTCGCTGCTCGCGCTCTACGATCCCTTCCGCGCCCGCGGCATCCAGCACGCCGGCCGCACGGTCCTCTGGCGCGATTTCGTCGAGCGCTTCGCGCCCGCCGCCGGGGGCGCGCGCGGCCCCGGCTCCGTCCGCTTCCTGATGGAGCCGACGGCCTCGCCTCTCCTGAACCAGCTCGTCGGGCGTCTCCGCGCGGAGCGGTCCGACGTCCAGTTCCATTTCCATGCTCCGCTCCATGCGAAGGCGCCGCGCGAGGGCGTTCGGATCGCGACGGGACGATGGCTGCAGCCGCTGCCCGACTTCGCGCGCGCGTCCGTCGCATGGATCCTCGATGGTGACCCGCTCGGGACCGGACCCCATCAGCTCGCCCATGCCCGTGCGTTCGCGACGCGGCGGCGCGTGCGGTCGGCGAGCGATCCCATGAGCCGGCTCTACGTCGCGGAGCCCGCGCCCAGCGTGACGGGCAACGCCGCCGACCACCGGATCCGGCGCAGCGCGGCCGCGATTCCGGCGATGCTCGCGGCGGTGCTCGTCGAGGTCGCGCGCGCCCGGGGCGCCTGGCCGGACCTGGTCGCTGCCCTGGTGCCGCTCGCGGCGCACGAGAGCGACGGGGGTCTCGTGCGCGCCATCGCCGGAGATCTGGCTTCGCGGCCGGGGGAGGCGCTGGTCGTGGTCGGCGAGCATCAGCCGGCGGTCGTCCATGCGATGGGCCATGCGCTGCAGTCGCTGCTCGAACGCCCGTCCGGCGGCCGGCTCGGCGAGCAGAGCGGGCCGCTCGCGCTCGTCGAGTCGGGGCTGCTCGAAGCGATGGCACCGGCGGAGGAGCTCGCACCCCTCGTCGAAGCGATGCGCGCCGGCCAGGTCTCCACGCTCGTCAACCTCGGCGGCAACCCCGTCTACGATGCACCCGCCGAGCTCGACTTCGCCGCGGCGCTCGCGGAGGTCGGCGATCGCGTCGGCCTCGCGCCGCTGCGCGACGAGACCGCGCAGCGCTGCGATTGGCACGTGGCCGAGCGGCATGCGCTCGAGTCCTGGGGCGACACGCGCGCGCTCGACGGGACGGCCGCGCTGATCCAGCCGCTGATCGCGCCGCTCTGGGAGGGGTACACGCGAGCGGACCTGCTCGCGGCCTTCCTCGGCGACGCAGCGCCCGATGTCCATGCGCGCCTGCGCGGGCGCTGGGCCGACGTCGGCGATGCCGGAGACGCGCGCTGGCGGTCGCTCCTCGCCGAGGGTGTCGTACCCGACAGCGCCAGCGCGGCGCGCTCGGCCGACGTCGACCCGGCGCGTGTCGCCGACGCCGTCGCGAAGGCGATCGCCGAGAGTCGGCTCCCGGCGCCGCCCGCTCCGGATCGGATCGAGGTCGTGTTCCGCCGCGACGCGCGCGTCCACGATGGACGCCATGCGGACAATCCCTGGCTGCAGGAGCTGCCGGACCCGATCACGAAGCTGACGTGGGACGATGCCGCCTGGATCGCGCCGGCGACGGCACGGACGCTCGGCGTCGATACCGGCGACTGGCTGCGACTCCGGCGCGGCGATCGCAGCATCGAGATCCCCGCGCTCGTCGTCCCCGGGCAGGCGGAGCGTTCGCTGCTGCTCTCGCTCGGCTACGGCCGGGGCGCGATGGTGCCCGTCGCGGAGGGCGTCGGGGTCGACGTCGGGCCGATCCGTACGTCGGATGCCGGCCGACTCGCGACCGACGTCGTGGTCGAGCGCGTGACGGAGCGCTCGCCGCATGCCTTCGCGGTGACGCAGACGCATTTCCGTCTGCACGGCCGCGACGTCGTCCGGGAGCGCACGCGCGGGGATCTGCTCGAGCGGCCCGGGCCCGAGGCCGATGCCGGGCGCGCATCGCTCTACGCCCCGCCGACGCCGGGCGGTCCGCAGTGGGGCATGACGATCGATCAGACCGTCTGCACCGGATGCAGCGCCTGCGTCGTCGCCTGTCAGGCCGAGAACAACATCCCCGTCGTCGGGCGCGAGGCCGTCTCGAACGGCCGCGAGATGCATTGGCTCCGCATCGATCGCTACCTGCGCGGGTCCGAGGAAGAGCCCGCTTCCGTCTCCCAGCCGATGGCGTGTCAGCACTGCGAGATGGCGCCCTGCGAGTACGTCTGCCCCGTCGAGGCGACCGTCCACAGCGACGACGGCCTCAACGAGATGGTCTACAACCGCTGCGTCGGGACCCGCTTCTGCTCGAACAACTGTCCCTACAAGGTGCGGCGCTTCAACTGGTTCGAGTTCAACGGCGACGTCCCCGAGACGCGCCGGATGCAATTCAATCCGGACGTCACGGTCCGCGCGCGCGGCGTGATGGAGAAGTGCACCTACTGCGTCCAGCGCATCCGGCGCGCCGAGATCCGGGCACGCGGCGAAGGGCGACCCCTGCGCGACGGCGAGGTCGTCACGGCCTGCCAGCAGGCGTGTCCGACCGGGGCCATCGTCTTCGGATCGATCGACGACCCCGACAGCGCCGTCGCCCGCGCGCGGGACGTGCCGCATGCCTACGGCGTGCTGGCGGAGCTCGGGACCCGGCCGCGGACCCGCTACCTCGCCCGCATCCGGAATCCGAACCCGGTCCTCGAAGCGGACGACGATGCGGAGACGCCCTGAGATGGCGGCCGCCGCGTCCGACGCGCTCGACGAACCGCAGACGCTCCGGGATCGTTCGGGCGATGCGGAGCTGACGGATCGATTGCTCGCGCCGCTCTGGGCCGGCGGGGCGGGGCGCTCGCGGACCTGGCGCCTGCTCTTCCTGCTCGCGAGCGCCGGGACCGCGTGGCTCTTCTTCGCGATGGCCTGGACCTTCACGGTCGGCATCGGCGCCTGGGGCAATCAGATCCCCGTGGCCTGGGCGTACGCGATCATCAATTTCGTCTGGTGGATCGGCATCGGCCATGCCGGGACGTTCATCTCCGCCTTCCTGCTGCTGCTCCAGCAGGGCTGGCGTCAGTCGATCAACCGCGTCGCCGAGGCGATGACGCTCTTCGCGGTCATGCAGGCGGGCCTCTTCCCGCTCCTGCATCTCGGCCGGCCCTGGTTCTTCTACTTCCTGATCCCGTATCCGGCGACGATGGGCGTCTGGCCGCAGTTCCGCAGCGCGCTGCCCTGGGATGCGGCCGCGATCGGGACCTACTTCACGGTCTCGCTCCTCTTCTGGTACACGGGCCTGCTCCCCGATCTCGCGGCCGCGCGGGACCGTGCGCCGAGTCGTGCGCGGGCGCGCATCTACGGCGTCTTCGCGCTGGGCTGGACCGGCTCCGCGCGCGACTGGTCCCGCCACCGCATCGCCTACGGGCTGATGGCCGCGCTGGCGACGCCGCTGGTGATCTCGGTCCACAGCATCGTCAGTCTCGACTTCGCGATCAGCAACCTGCCCGGTTGGCACTCGACGATCTTTCCGCCCTACTTCGTCGTCGGCGCGCTCTACTCGGGCTTCGCGATGGTCCTGACGCTGCTCGTCCCCATCCGACGGGCCTTCGAACTCGACGGCGTGATCACGCGCCGCCATCTCGACGCACTGGCGAAGATCACGCTCGCGATGGGCCTGATCATCACGTACAGCTACGTCTGCGAGTTCTTCATCGCCTGGTACACCGGAAGCCCCTTCGAGCGGTACACGGCGCTCTTCTCGCGTCCGTTCGGCACCTACGCATGGGTCTTCTGGCTCATGCTGGCCTGCAACCTGCTCACACCCCATCTGTTCTGGTCGCGCTGGTGTCGCAGGACGCCCTGGGTCCTGCTGCTCGCCTCGATCGCGATCCAGATCGGCATGTGGACCGAGCGCTTCATCATCATCGTGACCTCCCTCGAGCGCGACTTCCTGCCGTCGAGCTGGCGCGCCTATGCCCCGACCTGGGTCGATTGGAGCCTGCTCTTCGGGACGATCTGCTTCTTCGGCCTGCTCTTCCTGCTCTTCCTGCGCTTCGTGCCGCTCGTGCCCGTCGCCGAGGTCAAGGCGCTGCGCGACGACCTCGAGCGCGAGGCGCAGGTCGGGTTCGCGCCCGAGGCGCGGGTCGGGCTCGAGCGCGAGGCGCGGGCCGGGAGGGGCGCGTGATGGCGCGTCGGACGTGGCTGATCGAGTTCGAGTCGGGCGAAGCGGCGCTCGCCGCCGCCCGTCGCCTGCGCGAGCAGGGACACGCGCGACTCGAGCTCTACTCGCCCTACGAGCTCGAGGGCGCCGACGAGGCGCTCGCGCTCGAGCGGCCCCGGGTCCTGCCGCGCGCGGTCCTGATCGCCGGGCTCTCGGGGGCGGCCACCGCCTACGCGATCCAGTGGTACGTCGATGCCGTCAGCTACCCGATCGACGTCGGCGGGCGGCCGCTCCATTCGGCGCCGGCCTTCGTGCCGATCACGTTCGAGGGGGGCGTCCTCATCGCCGCGTTCGCGGCCTTCTTCGGGTTGCTCCGCCTCGCGCGTCTGCCGCGGCTGTGGCAGCCGGTCTTCGAGGTCGCCGGCTTCGAGCGGGCCAGCATCGACCGTTTCTGGCTCGCGCTGACGCCGGCCAGGGCAGGAGCGGGCGCCGGCACCGACCGGGACGTCGAGGAGGAGACGGAGGTCGCGCGGATCCGAGCCGACCTCGCGGCGCTCGCGCCCTTGCGGATCGAGTGCGTAGAGGGCGAGCCATGACGCGTGAAGGGCGACGCGTCGCCGCCGGCCTCGCCGTCGGACTGCTGGTCGGACTCGTCTCGACGGGCTGCGAGGGGCCCGATCTCGGCTTCCCCTTCGACTTCGAGCGCATGCTCGATCAGCCGCGTTACGACCCCTACGGCGCGAGCGCGTTCTTCGAAGACGGCATGGCGATGCGCGTGCCGCCGTCGGGGACCGTGGCCTATCGACCGCTCGCGGGACCGGGACCCTTCGCGCGGCCCGTCGACCCCTGGCCCGAGCCGCCGCCGGTCACGGCCGCGTTGCTCCGAGCGGGGCGAGACCAGTTCGAGGCGATCTGCGGCGCCTGTCATGGCGTCGATGGCCGTGCGCAGACGCCGGTCGCCGAGAGCATGCGACTGCGGCGCCCTCCCTCGCTGCATGCGCCGCGTCTGCGTGCCCTCTCGAGCGAAGCGATCCATGCGGTGATCGAGCAGGGGTACGGGCTGATGCCGTCCTATGCGGGCCTGCTGCTCCCGCGCGAGCGCTGGGCGGTCGCGTTGTACGCGAAGGTCCTGCAGGCGAGCCAGCGGGTGAAGCTCGCGTCGCTGCCCCCCGACGTGCGCGAGGCGGCGTTGCGGGCGCTCGAAGCGGGGGCGGCCGAGTCGGAGGGCGGACGGGCGAAGGCGCGCGGGCGCGAGGCGGGCGGGGAGGGCGCTTCATGAGTCGCTTCCTCGCGCGCGCGAGGCCCTCGACCACGATCGGCGTCGTCGCCGTCGTCGCTTCGCTCGCCCTGCTGGTCGGAGCGATCCTCGATCCGCAGCGTGCCGCGATGGCGTACCTCGTGGCCTGGCTCTACTGGGCGACCCTCGCGCTCGGCGCGCTCTGCCTCGTGATGATCCACCACGTCACGGGATCGACCTGGTTCATCGTCCTGCGACGGCTGGCCGAGCATCTCTTCGCGTCGCTGCCTCTGCTGGCGCTCCTCTTCGTGCCGCTGCTCTTCGCGATGGAACTCCTCTACCCCTGGCTCCATCCCGAGACGCTCGATCCGATCGTTCGGGAGAGGGTGATCGCGAAGAGCGCCTATCTCGGCGCGGGCTTCTTCCGCATCCGGGCCCTCGCCTATCTCGGGATCTGGCTCGCGAGCGGCGCGCTGCTCGCGCGCTGGTCGGTGGCCCAGGAGGCGGGCGACGCCGTACGGCTCGGCGTACTCCAGAAGCGGCTCAGCGTCGCCGCCCTGCCGGCGGTCGCGCTGGCGTTGACCTTCGCGTCCTTCGACTGGGTGATGTCGCTCTCGCCGGCCTGGGCCTCGTCGGTTTTCGGCGTCTACGTCTTCGCCGGAAGCATCGTCGGCGGGCTGGCCTCGCTCGTCGTCGTCAGCGTCGGCGCGCAGCAGCGGGGACGTCTCCACGACGTCGTCCGCGTCTCCCACTACCACGGCATGGGCAAGCTCCTGCTGACGTTCGTCGTCTTCTGGACGTACATCGCCTTCTTCCAGTTCTTCATCATCTGGATCGCGAACGTGCCGGAGGAGGCGGCCTGGTACCTCGACCGCTGGCAAGCGGGCTGGGCGCCGGTGTCGCTGGCGCTGGGTCTCGGCCACTTCGTCGTGCCGTTCCTGCTGCTGCTCTCGCGGGATCGCAAGCGCCGCCCGGTCGCGCTCGCGCGCGTCGCGCTCTGGCTGCTCGCGATGCACTACGTCGACGTCTACTGGCTGGTGATGCCGTCGACGCCCCGGCCCGCGTTCGCGCCGTCGTGGCTCGACCTCGCGGCGTTTCTCGCGATCGGCGGCGGCGCGGTCGGATGTTCGCTCTGGCGCGCCGGTCGCGTGCGCGAGGCGGCGCGGGGCGATCCGCGCTTCGAGCGGTCCCTGCGCTTCGGAACCCGGTGACGCGCGCGGCGACGCGCGTCCGGGCGGGAGGACGGAACATGACAGAGGGGCGGGCGCACGGGTCGAAGAAAGGCGCGGATCCCCGTCGGCCGAGCCAGGAGCGGGACCGCGTCGCGGCCGGCGCCGTGCTCGGCGTGACCGCGGCCTGCGTCGTCGTGACGCTGGGCTCCATCGCATGGGCGAGCTGGGCTGCGCGGGGCGGGGGCGGGCGGGCGCTGCCGGAGGGCGTCGAGGTCGAGACGCCGAGTCGGATCAGCGGCGTGTTCCAGACGCTGATTCCGGACGAGCCGGTCGGAGACGCGGCGTCCGCGACGCGGGCGAGGCTCGATCGATTCGGCTGGGTCGACCGCGAGGCGGGCGAGATCCGCATTCCGATCGCGGTCGCGATCGAGCTGCAGCTGGCGCATACCGGTCCGGGGCCGGACGAACCGGCGGGGGCGGCGACCGCGGAGCCGGGCTCGTGAGGGGCACGGCGAGGCGGCTCGCGCTCGGCTTCGCGCTCGCGGCGGCGGTCGCTCCGGCAGCGGGCGGCGCGCCGGCGACGCGGGCGCCGCTCGATGCGGCGGCGGTCGACGTCGCGATCGGGGCTGCCCTGCCGCGGGGTCTCGCGTTCGTCGACGCCGAAGGGCGGGCGACCTCGCTCGACGGGGTCGTCGCCGCGGCGTCGGGGCGGCCGCTGCTGCTGATCCTCGCCGACTACGACTGCCGGATGTTGTGCAGCCGGGTGCTCGACGGGGCGTCGCAGGCGATTCGGGCGGCGGGGCTGCGACCGGGTCGCGATCTGCAGGTGGTGACGATCGGCCTCGATCCGCGCGACGTGCGGGCGCGCGCGCGCGCCCAGCAGCAACACGTCCTCGCGGCGTTCGATCCGGCCCTCCCGCCGGGCGACTGGCCCTTCCTGCTCGGTCGCGAGGACGCGGTCGCGCGGCTCGCGGATCGACTCGGCTTCACCTATCGCTTCGACCCGAAGACGGATCAATTCGCGCATCCCGCCGTGGTCTTCCTGCTGACGCCCGACGGCCGGGTCTCGGACGCGCTCTACGGGGTCGTCTTCGATCCCGCCGCCCTGGCGCGAGGCGTGACGCGCGCCGCGCGCGGCGTCGTCGGGCCGACGATCTCGCCGATCCTGCTGCGCTGCTTCCAGTACGTACCGGCGCTGCGCCAGCACGCCGGCGCCATCCGGCTCTTCCTCCGCGCGGGCGCCTCGCTCTCGCTGCTCGCCCTCGTGGCCGGCGGCTGGCTGCTCGTCCGCCGTCGTCGGCGCAGGGAGGCGGACTCGTGAGCGCGCTCCTCGAATGGGTGGAAGGCGTCTATCGGAAGCTGCTCTTCCTCCCGGATCCGGCATCGGCGCAGGCCCGCGCGATCGACCACCTCCACTTCCTGATCATCAGCGTGACGACCGGCGCGGCCGTCCTGATCGCCCTGGTCTGCGCGTCCTTCGTCGTGCGCTACCGCCGGCGGCCCGGCGATCCCCTGGGCCCGACCGAGCGCGTCGTCGCGCCGCGCGCGCTCGAGGTCCTGACCTATGGAGCGATCCTCGCGAGCTTCATCGGCTTCTGGGTGATCGGCGTGGGGCAGTACCTCGCGCTCGGTCGGCCGCCCGAGGACGCGCTCGAGATCTACGTCACCGGCAAGCAGTGGATGTGGAAGTTCGCCTATCCGAACGGGGCCGCGTCGGCGGGCGTGCTCTACGTGCCGGCAGGGCGACCCGTTCGACTGCTCCTGACCTCGCGCGACGTGATCCACAGCTTCTTCCTCCCGGACTTCCGCATGAAGCGCGACGCGGTCCCCGGGCGCTACACGGGCCTCTGGTTCGTGGCGGAGGAGCCGGGACGCCATCCCGTCCTGTGCGCCGAGATGTGCGGCACGGGCCACTCGCAGATGGACGCGGAGCTGGTCGTGATGGAGCCGCACGCCTTCGCCGCCTGGCTGTCGGGCGGCGGGCGGCCGGCGGGCGCCGGAGAGCCCGACCTCGTCTCGCGGGGGCGCCGCGCCGCGCGCGCCCATGGCTGTCTGCAGTGCCACAGCTTCGACGGCTCGCCCGGCATCGGACCGACCTGGCGCGGGGCCTTCGACTCCGAGGTCCTGCTGAAGAGCGGCGATCGCGTCCGCTTCGACGAGGCCTACCTGACGCGCTCGATGATGGACCCGCGCGCCGAGCTCGTCGCCGGCTTCGAGCCCGTGATGCCCTCGTACCGCGGCCAGATCGACCCCGACGAGACGGCGGCGATCGTCGAGCTGATCAAGTCCCTCGCCCGCGGCGGGTCGGCCGCGCGCCCAGCCGAGGAGGAGCGCTGATGGCCGCCGCCGAAGAGCTCGTCGCGCCCGCGCCGCCCGACTACCTCCGCAGCGAGACGACGGCGCGGTCGTGGCTGCTCACGACGGATCACAAGCGCATCGGGCTGCTCTTCCTGGGCGCCACGATGACGGCGCTCCTGGTCGGCGGCGTGATCGCCTTGACGATGCGAATCCAGCTCGCGACGCCGGAGGCGAGGCCCTTCGATGCGCTGACCTACAATCGGCTCTTCACGCTGCACGGCGTCATCATGGTCTGGCTCTTCCTGATCCCGTCGATCCCCGCCGGCTTCGGGAACTTCCTGCTTCCGATCATGGTCGGCGCGCGGGAGATCGCCTTCCCGCGCCTGAATCTCGCGAGCTTCTGGCTCTACGTGGCCGGCGCCCTCACCGTGTTCGCCGGACTCCTCTACGGCGGCGCCGACACGGGCTGGACCTTCTACCCGCCCTACAGCAGCACGACGCCGACCGCGGTGGTGCCGATCCTGTGCGGCGTCTTCATCCTCGGCATCTCGTCGACGATCACCGGGCTGAACTTCATCGTCACGACCCACTCGCTGCGGGCCCGTACCCTGCAGTGGATGCGTCTGCCGCTCTTCGTCTGGTCGATCTACGCTACGAGCGTGATCCTCGTGCTGGCGACGCCGGTGCTGGGCATGACGCTGCTGCTGATCATCGTCGACCACGCGTTCGGCCTCGGCGTCTTCGATCCCGCGCTCGGGGGCGATCCGATCCTCTACCAGCACCTCTTCTGGTTCTACTCCCATCCGGCGGTCTACATCATGATCCTGCCGGCGATGGGCGTCGTCAGCGAGGTCGTCTCGGCGCTCTCGCGCAAGAACGGGCTCTCCTATCGGGCGATCGCGCTCTCGTCGCTCGGCATCGCCTTCGCGGGCTTCCTGACCTGGGGCCACCACATGTTCACGGCCGGCATGTCCTCGGTCGACGCCGCGATCTTCGGGATCCTCTCGATGCTGGTCGCCATCTTCTCGGCGATCAAGGTCTTCGTCTGGGTCGGCACGCTCTACCGGGGCTCGATCTCGCTCGAGGCGCCGATGCTCTACCTCTTCACCTTCTTGTTCGTCTTCAGCTTCGGCGGCATGACCGGCGTCGCGCTGGCGAGCACGTCGCTCGACCTCCACTGGCACGACACCTACTTCGTCGTCGCCCACTTCCATCTCATCATGGTCGGCGGCAGCCTGACCGCCTTCCTGGCCGCGCTCCACTACTGGTTTCCCAAGATGTTCGGTCGGACCTACTCCGCCCGCGCCGCGCTCTGGGGCTGGGCCCTCGTCTCGTTCGGATTCGTCTTCACGTTCTTCCCGCAGCTGCTGCTCGGAAACGGCGGGATGCCCCGGCGTTATGCCAGCTACCCGGAGCGATTCCAGACGCTCAACCTCGTCTCGACGGGGAGCGCGCTCGTCCTGGCGACGGGGCTCGTCTGGACGGCCGTCTATCTCGTCCGCGCCCTCCGGAGCGGGCGAGTCGCGGAGAACCCATGGGGCTCGCGGGGCTTCGAGTGGCGGACGACCTCGCCGCCGCCGGTCCACAACTGGGAGGAGCCGCTGGTCGTCGACGACGCGCCCCATCAGTACTGGCGGGAGGAGGAGGCATGAGCGCCGTCGGATCGGAGGAGGGCATCCATCCGCGACTGCGGGACCACTTCCAGGACCTGGGGCGCCAGACGCATGCGGCCCGGCTCGGGATGTGGCTGGTGGTGATCAGCGAGGTCCTGCTCTTCGGAGGGCTCTTCGCGCTCTACGGGAGCTACCGGGCGGCCCATGCGGCGGGCTTCCGGGCGGCCGCGGGCGAGACCGCGCTCGCGCTCGGCACGCTCATGACCTATCTGCTGATCGTCAGCAGCCTCTTCGTCGCGCTCGCCGTCCAGGCGATCCGCCGCGGTGCGGGCCGGCGCGCCGCCGCATGGCTCGGCTGGGCCGCGGTGCTCGGAGTGGTCTTTCTCGGGCTGAAGGGCTGGGAGTACGCTTCGCATCTTCGCGCGGGGCTCGCGCCGGGGATCTACTACGACCATCCGGCGCTCGAGGGGGGCGGACCGAAGCTGTTCTTCACCCTCTACTACCTGATGACCGGTCTCCACGCGCTCCACGTCGCCGTCGGCGTCGGGCTGCTCCTCTCGCTCGCCGTCCTCGCGCGCCGCGGACGCTTCGATGCCGCCTACCACACCCCCGTCGAGCTCGGCGGGATGTACTGGCATCTCGTGGATGCCGTCTGGGTCTTCCTCTGGCCCCTCTTCTATCTGCTGCGCTGAGAAGGAGGAGGCGATGCGGACGATCGGATCGGGGTTCCAGGTCGGCGTCTTCCTGGCGCTCGTCGCACTCACGACCGCGACGTTCCTGCTCTCCTTCGCGCCGCTCGGTGCCGCGCACGTTCCGGTCGCGCTCGCGATCGCGGCGGCGAAGGCGGCGCTGATCGTCTTCTTCTTCATGCATCTGGCGGAGCAGGAGCGGGTGAACGGGCTGTACCTGATGGCGGCGCTGCTCCTGCTGGCGGTCTTCGTCGGGCTGGTGGTGGCGGACGTCGAGACGCGCGTCCCGGGCGCTCGGCCCGCGGCTGCGCCCGAAGCCGCGCCCCCGGTCCGCGTCGAGGGCCCCCCGCCCCTCAGCTGAACGCCGGGATCCCGGTCTGCGCGCGGCCGAGGATCAGCGCGTGGATGTCGTGCGTGCCCTCGTAGGTGTTGACCGTCTCGAGGTTCACGAGATGGCGCATCACGTGGAACTCGTCCGAGATGCCGTTGCCCCCGTGCATGTCCCGGGCGAGCCGCGCGATCTGGAGCGCCTTGCCGCAGTTGTTGCGCTTCAGCATCGAGACGTTCTCGGGCGCGAGCCGGCCCTCGTCCAGCAGCCGGCCGGCGCGCAGGCAGGCGTTGAGCCCGAGCGTGATCTCCGTCTGCATGTCGGCGAGCTTGAGCTGGATCAGCTGGTTCGCGGCGAGCGGGCGACCGAACTGCAGCCGATCGAGGGTGTAGCGCCGCGCTGCGTGCCAGCAGAACTCGGCGGCGCCCATCGAGCCCCACGCGATGCCATAACGAGCCTTGTTGAGGCAGCCGAAGGGGCCGCCCAGGCCGCGGACGTCGGGGAAGAGGTTCTCCTCGGGCACGAAGACGCGGTCCATCACGATCTCGCCCGTGATCGACGCGCGCAGGCTCAGCTTGCCCTCGATCTTCGGGAACGAGAGGCCTCGCATGCCGGCCTCGACGAGGAAGCCGCGGATCTCGCCGTCGAGCTTGGCCCAGACGACGCCGACGTCGGCGATCGGGCTGTTGGTGATCCAGGTCTTGCTGCCGGTCAGCAGGTAGCCGCCGTCGGCCTTCTCGGCGCGCGTCCGCATGCTTCCCGGATCGGAGCCGTGGTCGGGCTCGGTCAGGCCGAAACAGCCGACGAGCTCGCCCGTCGCGAGTCCCGGCAGCCATCTCGTGCGTTGCGCTTCCGTTCCGTAGGCGAAGATCGGGTGCATGACGAGCGACGACTGCACGCTCATGGCGGACCGATAGCCCGAGTCGACGCGCTCGACCTCGCGCGCGACCAGGCCGTAGGCGACATGCGAGGCGCTCGATCCGCCGTACCGCTCGGGCAGGGTACAGCCGAGGAGCCCGAGGGCGCCCATCTCGTTCATGATCTCGCGATCGAATCGCTCCTCGCGGTTGGCGGTCAGGATGCGGGGCAGGAGCGCGTCCTGGGCGTAGTCGCGGGCCGAGTCGCGGATCAGGCGTTCTTCGTCGGTCAGCTGGTCTTCGAGCAGGAGGGGGTCGGACCAGTCGAAGACGGGGCGGGAGGAAGGCCTGGCGGCCATGCGCGACACCTCTACCGGAGCGAACGGCCTCGTCCGAATGAGGCGCTGTGTAGCACACGATCCGCTCGACGCGGCCCGCCGATGGGCCGCGAAGCGATCATGCGAAACGTCCGTTCGCGTCGACTCCCCAGCGTCGGTCCGCCGGTCATCGGAAGCGGCGAAACGAGGCGAGCCCGCCCCGGAGCGGCGGGCTCGCACGACCGAACGCTCGACGACGCTCCGTCGAGAGGATGCATCCGGCTCAGGGGCAGATCGCGGCGTCGCAGAGATTCCCGCCGAGATTGACGCCCCCGCTGACGTTGCCCCCCACGTTGTTGGCGAGAACGTTCCCCGAATAGCCGGTCTCGAAGCTGAGGTTCAGGCCCTCGCCGACGCTCTGGTAGACGGTGTTCGCGCGGATATTGCAGCCCTGGCTGCACTGGATGCCGTCGTCTCCGGCCGCATCTCCGTTGTCGTAGGCGCTGTTCTCCTGGATCGTGCAGCCGTTGTCGCACTGGATGCCGTCGGACAGATTGAAGAACGCGGTGTTACGCGAGATCGTGCAACCGTCGCCGCAATCGATGCCGATCGCCGAGCTGTTGCGCACCGTGTTGTCGAACACGATCGACCCGTCTCCCGCGTTGATCCCGTCGTCCGCCGCCCCGCCGTCCCCGGTGTCGGTCACGGTATTGCCGGAAATCGTGTTGTAGACGCCGCCGTTGATTCCGGCGTTGAGGTTCGCGCGCAGCGTGCAGTCCTGGACGGTCGCGCCTGAAGCCGTCGAGATGCCGATGTTGCCGTTCTCGGAGGCGTTCGTGCGCTGGACCGACGAAGAGGTCGAGACCGCGATGCCCGTGCCGCCGTTCTGATAGACGTTGCTGTCGAGAACGAGCGCGTTGAAACCGGCGTTGATGCCGATGCTGGCATTCCAGCGCGCCGTGAGCCGCTCGACGCGCGCCTGGGTGCCGACGTTGACCCCGTGGCGACCCATGCCGACCACCTGACCGTTCGAGACGGAGAGCCCGAAGACGACGCCGTCCACGTCGATGCCGTCTCCGGTGCTGGTGCTCGCCGGCGTGCAGTCGACCGTCACGCCGACGCAGCTCTGGCCGAGGATGGTGAAGCCGCCGAGATCGATCGACGCGTCGTTGATCGACACGACGATCCCATCGGTGGACGGGGAAGGGACGATGAGATCGCCGGTCAGGCGGAAGCTCTGCGCCCCGGCGGACGCATCGATCGTCACGGGGTAGCCGGGCGCATCTCCCGGAAAGCACCCCGAGTTGACGGCACAGGCCTGGTTGATCTCGAGCACACCCTCGGCTGCCCGAGCAGCGTAGGGGGCACCGAGCATGAGCGGGACGAGGATCGAGAGGGCGGCGAGCGGGTTGGGTCGAATGGCGTGCATGTCGAAACTCCTCGGCGAGACGGTGGTCGGGTTGGAATCGAGTCGGGTTGGGATCAGGAGAGGGGGATCGCTCAGGGGAGGCGGAGGGCGGGGCGCCTCCCCAGCGCGAGAAGAACGAGGGCTCCGAGCGCGAGACCGGGGCCGGGCTCGGGGACGTGGATCGCCTTCACGTCCGAGGCCGGCCAGCCACTCCCGTTGCCCGAGCCGCCGACGCTGGCGTCGAAGGCGAGCTGGCCGGCCCAGATTCCGGTGAACGGATCGAATTCGAGGATGTCCTCGTCGGCGAAGTCGACCCCTGCGATCCGGCCGGAGGTATCGAACGAGACGTAGAGGCGTCCCTGGGCGTCGTAGCTGACCGCATCCAGATCGAGTGACGCCGGAACGCCGAAGGCGGAGCCGTCGAAGACGAGGTCGAAGCCCGAGCCGTCGAACCGGACGAGGTCTTCGTCCGCGACGGTGACGCCGTCGAGCGTGACCGTCGTGTCGAAGGAGAAGACCAGATGACCGTCGATGCCGCGCGAGAGGGCATCGACTTCGACGCCGGCAGGGATGCCTTCGAGCGAAGCATCGAAGATCGCCTGGTACAGGGAGCCGTCGAAGCGGGCGACGTCTCCCGGAGAGAGCACTGCGCCGATCAGCTGGATGGGCTCGTCGAAGACGATCAAACGGCTCGATCCGCCCTCGTCGTGGAACCCGACGAGCTCCACGCCGTCCCGCGCGGCGACCGCGTTGCCGAGGGATTCTTCGATGACGACGCCGAGCAGGTTGTCGACCGCGACATCCTGATCGGTGACGAGATCGGTTCCGCCTCCCGGGACGAGATCGAGGCTCGTCTCGGGCGAGACGGCAACGAGGTCCGGGGCGGCGAGCGACGGGGTCGCGGAAGCGATCATGGAGGCGAGCGGAATGGCGATGACGAGCGCGGTGGAGCGCCTCTCGGACGACAGCGGACGACGGCCGCGGCGCCGCAGGAGCAGACGGATCGGGTTGGACATGAGGGTCCTCCTCGGCGCGGAGGGCCGATGCCGCGGGCTGCGTCGCCAGACGGCGTCGGGTCACCTCGCAATGCTCGAGGAAGAGGCGCTATTCGCCGTGTGGCATCGCTATGTCGCGCTCCGGGATCCGCGTGGCATGGCGCCTCGAACGAGCCCTGACGGGCCCCTCGACGGGCAGGCGAGGCGAGATCGATCGCTCGGCCTCGGCCCGGTCGGCTCGTCCGCACGCGAAGATCGCGTCTTCTCCACCCCGGGCGGCCTCGAAGTGGCATACTCGACGCGGTGAGGGGCGCGGGTGTCCCGGCCGGGCGCGGCCTGCGCGCGGCTCGTGCGGGAAGGGCGAATCGCGGTCCTCCGTGCGATGCGACTCGGCACGGCGATCTGGGCTTCGTGGCGATGGGATCGGGCAACTTCGTCTTCGTCGGCAGGGCAGTGCCGCTGGAGCTGCTCTCCGAGTCGGTCCAGCGGGGAGGAGCCGCGGGGATCGAACTCTTCCTCGTCACGGGCGAGGCGGGCATCGGAAAGTCCCGCCTGCTGGACGAGCTCGCGCGACGTTGCGCCGCCGGGGACCGTGCGCTCGTTCGCGGCCGATGCGCGGAGCTCCCCGGTGTCCCCGACTTCTGGCCGATCCGTCAGATCGTCCGCAGCCTGACGTGCGATGCATTCCCGGGATCCGAAGCGGCGATTCCAGCGGGATCCCCGCTGCTCGATCTGGTCCACGCCGTCCAGCCCGCAGCGCTCGACGCGCAGCCGCGGCGCTTCCGGCTCCTGGCCGATCTGGCCGAATGGCTGCGGGGGCTCGTCCGAGACGACGGCCTGACGCTCCTGCTCGATGATCTGCATGCCGTCGACCGCGCCAGTGCGCGTCTGCTGGCCTTTCTCGCGGCGGAGCTCGAGGCGTGCCGATTGATCGTCGTGGCGACGGCGCGCGATGCCGAGCTCGCCGCCCGAACGTCCTTGACTGCGGACCTCGGTCGATTCCTGGAGCGGGCACGGACCCTGCCGCTCGAGCCTCTCGCTCGCGATGAGGTCGGGGCTCTGGCCCGTTCGATCACGGGACGTCGCCCGTCCGCGCGCCTGGTGCGCGCGCTCCACCAGCGGAGCGGGGGCAATCCCCTGTTCGTGCGCCAGCTCGTGGAGTGGCTGGAATCGATCGAGCCTCGTCCTCAGGACGATCGGACGTTGCTCGAGCGACTCGCCGGATCGGCCCCCCACGGCGTCCGCCACGTCATGCATGCTCGGATGCGCACCCTCGACGCGACCGATCGTGAGGTGCTCACGCTCGCTGCCGTGCTGGGGCGATCCTTCCAGCGGGATCTGCTCGCGATCCTCGCCAAGGAGAGCGGACTCGAGGACCCCGCTTCGCGGCTCGATGGTCTCGAGGATTGCGGTCTGATTCGAACCGCCGACGATTCGCCGGAGACGTTGACCTTCGCGCACCTGCTGCTGCGCGATGCGTTCTACGACGAGCTGGCACCGGCCCGACGGCGCGAGGTCCACGCTGCGGCCTGCGAGGCGATCCTCGCCCATCGCAACATCGATCTGGAGCCGTGGCTGAGCGCGGCCGCTCATCACGCCCAGCAGGGGCTCCATCCGAACGTCCTGGAGCTCGTCACCCGCGCCGGCGAGCGAGCGCTCGCGCAGCACGCCTACGAGCGGGCGGCGGACTGGTTCCGGTCCGCGCTCGCGATCGTCGCGTCGATCGGCGGCTCGGACCGGCACCGCGCCAGTCTCGAGGAGCGGCTCGGGACGGCGTTGTGGTCGGATGGCCAGGCGGAGGAGGCACGGGCCTGCTTCCTCCGGGCGATGGAGATCGCGCGGGTCGCAGACGCCCCGCGCACCTTCGCGGCTGCCGCGATCGGCTTCGCGGGGCGGACCGACCGGGCGACGGTCGCCGAGGACGAGCCGCGCGCGCGGCTCGAGGAGGCGCTCGAACGTCTGGGCCCCGAGGACGCGGCGCATCGAGCCGAGGTGCTCCATCGGCTCGCGGCGGCGATGTACTTCGAGGAGAACGACGACGCGCGCGAGGCCATCGCGCGGGCGGCGGTGCGCGCGGCGGAGACCGTCGGAGATCCGCGTCTGGTCTCCCGTGCTCTGGACTCGTCCCATTTCCTGTCGTGGCGTCCGGGTCGGCTGGCCGAGCGCGTCGAGATCGCTCGCCGGCAGCTCGAAGCGGGGCAGCGTGCACCGGACCATGACGCGCTGGCCTTCGCCCACTTCAATCGCGCCAAGGACGCCTTCGAGGCGGCTGCCGCGCCCGACGTCGACCTCCACATCCGGGCTCTGGGCGAGGAAGCCGCGCGCCTCAGGCTTCCCTTCTTCGCCTTCCAGCACGCGGGGCTGCACGCGACGCGACTCGCCTCGCTGGGACGCGTCGCCGAGGCGGAGGAGGCGGGCGGTCGATTGCGCGAGCTCGGCCGCCGCGCCGGCAGTCCGAACGCCGACGCCGCGTTCGCGACGCTGCTCTGCGGCGTGCGTCGGGCCCAGGGGCGGCTCGGCGAGCTGGAGCCGATCCTGTCCGCGATCGTGCGGCAGTCGCCCCAGCTCCGGGCCGCCCGCTTCCTGCTGGCCGAAGCGATGCTCGCGGCGGGCCGCGACGCGGAATCGCGCGCGCTGGTCCACGGCGCGCTGGTCGACGCGCTGCGCTGCCAGGCGAAGGACTTCAACTGGTCCGCGTGCATGAGCAGCGCGGCACGCATCGCCTGGCGGCTCGCGGACGAAGCCTGGGCGGCCGAGATCCTGCCCCGACTCGAGGGAACGAGCGGGTTGGCCGTCGTGATCGGGTTCGGAAACGACTGGGACGGGGCCTGGGACTATCATCGCGGCCGGCTCTGCGTGCTCGTCGGGGCGTGGGAGGCCGCCGAGCAGGCCCTCGAGGCCTCGGTGGGTCTGCACGCGGGCTTCGGAGCGAATGCCCACCTCGGTCACTCGTGGCTGGCGCTCGCGGAGCTCGCTCTGCGTCGCCGTCGCCCGGGCGATCGAGAAAGAGCCGAGCGGCACGCGCGGGATGCGCGCGCGATCTTCGCGGATCTCGGTCTCGCCGCGGCGATGGAAGAGGCCGACACGACGCTCCGGCGGATCGCGATGGCGGGCGACGCATCGACGTCGGCGGCGCCGTCCACCGTCGAGCGCAGCTCGTCGGATCGGCGGCCACGGCCGCGAACCTCGACGGGTCGTTTCCGACGCGAGGGCGAAATCTGGACCATCGCATTCGACGGCTGCGAGCTCCGATTGCAGGACTCGAAGGGGCTGCGGGATCTCGCCGTTCTGCTGGCACGGCCGAACGATCCGGTTTCCGCCACCGATCTCTACGGGGAGCCGCCGGACGGCGTCGGCCTTCGCGTGTCGAGCGGGGAAGGGGAGGATCGGCTGCTCGACGCTCGGGCGCGTCGAGCGTACATCGCGCGCCTGAGGGAGCTCCAGCGCGAGCGGGAAGAAGCGGAGTCGCTCGGCGACCAGGCGGCGAGCGAACGCTGTCACCGCGAGCTCGCCGCCCTCGAGTCGGAGCTCGGGCGGGCGACGGGTCTCGGAGGGCGGGCGCGGAGCATGCCCGGGCCCGCAGAGCGCGCGCGCAAGGCCGTGCGGAATCGCATCCGCAATGCGATCCGGCGGATCGAGCGTGCGCATCCGACGCTGGGGGAGCACCTGCTCCGTTCGGTGCGCACGGGTCGAAGCTGTGCATATCGGCCCGAAGGGCACGTCGACTGGCAGACCTAGCGTCGACGCGCGGGAGGGCGACCGCTGCTGCGGTCGATCCAGGGGAGCCGGTCGCAGGGATCCGCGTTCCGATTCACCAATGCTGTCGCATCTGGTATCCGACGCGGCGCAGGCGGATGGCGTCCTCGCGCTCGGCCTGCGTGTAGGCGGGCGTGTCGCTCGGCAGGTGTCGGCGAACGTCGGCGAGCTTGCAGCGGGTCACGGTCGGATCGGGGGCGTCGCTCGGGAGCTTCCAGCGCAGCTGGATGATGCCCCAGGGATTGTCCGCCTTGTCGAGCCAGTTCTGCACGCCCGGATCCCGCTTCGAGATCACCGCCCGCAGCTTGCCGTCGCGATCGAGCCGCGCCTGTGACGCGTTGAGGCTCGACTGGTGGTTCGCCCAGTCGACGGTCGCGAAGCGATCGTCGGCGACGAGCACCGACCAGTAGAGGCACTCGCGCGGCAGCGCCGTCTCGACGACGAGCGCCTCGTCGTCGTCGATCTCGTACGCGCCGTCGTAGTAGACCTGGTTGGGCATGCCGCCGATGCTCTCGATCTTCTTCGAGCGGGTCAGCACGTTGACGCCGTGGTTGTCCCGGTACCAGCGGGCCAGATCGATGTCGAACCGGACCATGCCTTCGGCCCAGGGACCGAGGTTCGCGATGCGGCGGTCGATCTCCGCGGTCGTCGTCGGCGGGCCGTCGTCGAGCCGTTCGATCGCGACGCGCGCGTCCTGCTCCCGGATCCAGTCGACCGCGCACTGCCGCATCAGCAGCCGGACCGTCGTCGGCTGTAGCGGCCACCAGTCGCCGGCGTGGCCCGCCGGCCGCTCGGCGCTGAGCATCACGCTGAACGCGCCGTCCGCGCCGAGCGTGAGGTCGTCGAGGCTGTGCTGGATCGGCGCGACGGAGGTCGGACCCTCGTGGCCGAGCAGCTCGTAGCTCTGCTGGCCGATCTCGACGAAGCGGTTGGACCCGCGGAAGCCCGAGATGCGATAGGTCCCCGTCGGGTCGACGTCGGTCGTGCGGTAGGTGTAGTCGGGGCAGGGCCCGCCCATGTTCATCGAGATGTTCCAGCAGGGCGTCCAGGTCGGCCGGCGCGGATCGAGCGCGACGTGGGAGAGGTAGCCGTTCGCGACCGCCGAGAGGGCGAGGCGGAAGAGGTCGCGGCGGTCGTCCGCGGAGGGGTTCTCGCGCCCCCAGCGACGGATCAGCTGATCGCCGACCGGCGCGAGGTTGGCGAGCATCGCCTTCCATTCGGGCATCTCGAGTCGCTTCTCGCTCATCCTGTCCACCTTCCTCCCTGGTTCGTTCCGGTCGTGGCCGTGCCGCTCATCGCGTCGTCCCCCGCTCGCCGATCTCGACGTCGAAGGTCCGGACGTAGTCCGCGTAGTCCGCGCGGATCGCCTCGGTCGAGAGGCCGAACTCGGCCGCGCTGTAGCGGTGCGCGCCGTGGGCCCCCGAGTGGTTCTTCGCGCGCCAGCCCTCGAACGCGGTCCGCGTCGAATCGGTCAGCTCGAGCCCGAGCCAGGCGTAGATCCGCTCGAGCACGGCCATCGGCTTCGCCACGAATTCGGCGTGGTGGACGTCGAGGAAGCGCTCGGGCCCGAGGCGCTCGCGGGCGGCCATCGCCTGACGCATGCCCGTCAGCAGATGGTGATGGATCTCGCGGCCGATCTTCTCGCGGCCGATCTGCGCGACGACCGCCGGCGGGAAGAGCGCGGCGACGAAGCTGGCGTAGGAGGGGACCGACTTCGCGGGGTCGCGATGCGTGAAGACGAAGCGGATGTCGGGATAGGCGGCCACGATGGGCTCGAGGTGGAATTTGTGGTGGGGCGCCTTGAAGAGCCAGCGGTTCGGCGGGCGGCGCGACTGCAGCAGGCGGGCCACCCGCGCGTGGTAGGCGAACGTCGCGGTCATGTCGCCCGCGCGCCACCAGGCGTGGTAGCGCCACACCGGCATCGTCATCTGCTGGGCCCGGAACTCGAGGCCGAGGACCTCGGTGTCCTCCATGGTCGCGTCGACTTCCCAGTGGTGCATCGCCGCCTGCTCGGGATGCTCGCGCAGCAGCGTCTCGACCATCTGGCGATAGGCGACCCGCCGCGGGTCGTTCGCTTCGTCCTCGATCCGAGGCGGCGGGCAGGGCTCCTCCTGCTCCCAGGGACGCAGCGCGCGGAACTGAGGGTCGAGCGACATCATGTTGCCGAGGGCCGTCGTGCCGGTCCGCGGCAGGCCGACGATGGAGACGGGGCGATCGATCGGGGCGTGTTCGACCTCCGGATGCGCCGCGAGCCACGCCTCGATCTCGAGGCGGTTGACGAGGCGGCGCGTCAGCAGGTCGGTCGCCCTGCGCCGATCGTCGGGGCCGTAGGGCACGTCGGCAGCGAGGCTCTCGAGCAGCGTCTCGAGGCCCTCGACGAAGGTGGGCGCGCCGAAGTCGTCGAGCCCGGTCCGCTCGGACGCGCGCTCCATCAGCTGCTGGGACGAGGGGTAGGTCTTGTCCATTCGCGCTGCTCCGTCAGCGGGCGGCCACGGTGGTCGTGTCCCGACCGGAGCGCAGGACCGTACCGGGCTTCGCGCCCCGGAGCTGGCCGTCGCGCACGGTCTCGATCCCGTTCACGAACACGTGGCGCATGCCGATCGGATCGGCCGTCACGCGCGCGCATCCGCCGGGCAGGTCGTGCACCAGGCGGGCAGGCTCGGATCCGACCGATCCGGGATCGAAGACGACGAGGTCGGCGTAGGCGCCGGGCTCGACGACGCCGCGGTCGCGCAGGCCGAAGAGCCGCGCGGGCTTGGTCGCGAGCTCGTGGACCGCCCGCTCGAGGGACATCATCTTGCGGCCGCGCAGGCAGTCGGCGAGGAACTGGGTCGGATACGAGCCGCCGCACATGCGATCGAGATGGGCACCGGCATCGGAGCCGGCCAGCAGGATGTCGGGATCGTCCCAGAGGCTCGCGCGCAGCGCCCAATGCGCGTCGTCGTCGTCGGGGGCGGAGGGCCAGAGCACGGTCCGCAGCTCGTCGGCGAGCACGATGTCGAGGAGCGTGTCGAAGGGGGCGGTCCCGCGCTCGGCGGCGATGTCGCGCACGACTCGACCGCCGAGTCCGGCGTTCGCGGGAGAGAACGTATCGCCGATGACGTAGCCGGCGAAGTCGGACAGGCGCCGGAACATGCCGGCCTTCGGGCTGACGGCGGTCTCCAGGAGTCGTCTCCGCGTCGCCGGATCGGCGAGGGCTGCCATGCGCTCCGCCGGCGGCAGAGCCATCGTCTCGCGCCAGCCGGGGATCAGGAAGAGCGCACAGTAGTTGCCGAAGCTCATGTTCATCGGAACGATCACGGGCATCAGCAGCGCGACGATCCGGCCGCCGTGGGCGCGCGCGTGATGCGAAAGCCCGAGCTGTTGTCGGGCGCGCTCGGGGACGCTGGCATCGACGACCATGAGGTTCCAGTTGAGGATCCGATTGGCCGTGGCCGACATGCGCGAGAGGTGGTCGAGCTCGAAGTCGCTCCAGCCGTTGCTGCCCCCTTCGAAGATCCCCGAGAGCATCGTCCCCGCGTGGCGGCCGACGACCTCGCAGAGCGCGATGCGCTCCTCCGGCGTCGCGCCCTTGGCGGGGATGGGCGCGCCGTCGCCGTCCATGTGGGACTCGGAGATGTCGGTCGAGAAGCCGAGGGCGCCGGCGCGGATCGCCTCGTCGAGGGCCGCGCGGAGCGCGTCGAGCTCCGCGGGCGATGCGGCCCGACGATTCGCTTCGGGGCCGAGGACGTAGCGGCGCAACGCGGAATGGCCCGCGATGAACCCGGCGTTGACGGCGATCCGCCCTTCGAGCGCGTCGAGGTACTCGCCGAAGGACTGCCAGCTCCAGGGCACGCCCTGCTCGAGCGCCGCGAGCGGCATGCCCTCGACCCGCGCCATCATCCGCCGCGTGTAGTCGGCGTCGCTCCCGCGGATCGGCGCGAGGGCGAAGGAGCAGTTGCCGGCGATGACGGTCGTGACGCCGTGGAGGCTCGAGGGATTCGCGTAGGGATCCCAGAAGAGCTGGGCGTCGTAATGCGTATGCGGATCGACGAAGCCCGGGCAGACGACGAGTCCGTCCGCGTCGAGCTCCTCGCGGCCCCGCTCGTCGACGCGACCGACGGCGACGACGCGTCCGCCGGAGATCGCGACGTCCGCGCTCCGGGCGGGCGCGCCCGTTCCGTCCACGACGCTTCCTCCCCGCACGACGCAATCGAGCATGACCTGTCCTCCCGAATCGTTTCCGTCGACGGCCGTCGGATGGCCGTCTGTCTCGTTCCGCCTTGCCCCGCCGTCGCGCGCCCGACCGTCGCGCGTGGGCCGGGCGACCGGGACGGGGAGCGCGTCACGCTGGCCGGACGACGCGCCCGGTGCGCGCCGCGTGTCTGACCCGTCGCCGTGCGCGGACTCGGGGTGGCCGTCGAAGATCAGGGCGTGGCGCGCGATGAAGACCCCGCTCCGGTCGCGACGGCCGAGCGGCGCGCCGTCCACACGATATCCGTGCTGGACCGCGCAGCCAGCGGTCGGCGTGGCGCAATGCGCGCGAATGCGACGCGCCGCCCGAGCGGGTCGGGCGCTGGATCGTGCGCGGTGCGAGCACGATGGAGGAAGGAGAGACGGAGGAGGGGGGAGAAATGGAGCCGACGATCCGACTTGAACGGACGACCTGCTCATTACGAGTGAGCTGCTCTACCAACTGAGCTACGTCGGCCCGGGGAACCTGGGCGATCGGGCGGGACCCGTGACCCTTCGGGTCGACGGGGCGCGGAATGTAGCGTCGATGTCGGGGCCTGCCATCGCGAGCGGAGGCCGCGCGCCGGGAATGCGTTGACCCTGCGATAGGCCGGGGATTAGGATGGCTGGACCCCGAGGAGACCTTCCTGATGCCGGTCCTGCCGCTGATCGATCTGCTGCTGCTCTCGGGCTGGACGGCGTTGCTCGTGGGCTTCGTCTTGAAGGTCGTCTATCTGACGACCTCGTACCGGCCGACGATCCTCACGCTCACACCCAAGGATTTCCTGCAGGTCGCCGTCGCTGCCATGCTCTTCGCCATCGCCCTCGCCGCGCGCACCTGGGTCAAGGCGCAGGAGCCGGGGGTCGCGGCGGTCCGACGGCGGGACGAGACGCTCGCGGCCTGGAGCAAGCTCGGGAACGGCAACGGCGGGCCGGGCGAGGCGGTCGTCGGCCAGGCAGCCGAAGAGCGGCGCGCCTGAACCGGCACCGGCGAACGGGGAGCATCGGGTCATCGGGGCACGCCGTGAGGAAGCGACAGGAAGACGGCCGCGGGTCGGGACGATGATGTCCAGCCAGCGGGTTGCTCAGCGCCCGCGGTACGTCGCGGGCCGGAGCAGGTCGCTCGCCGAGACGGCGAGCTCCTTGTAGAGGCGGGCGGCCAGGACGAGGGCGTTGCTGGCACGGCGGAGGGCGGCGCTCATCGGGAGTCCTCGCTCAGGGGGTCGGATGGGCTGCGGGTCCGGAGGGAAGTAGCGGTCGACCCCCCGCGCGTGGCAGGAAATCGAACGGCCCGCCTCTTGCGTTCTGCTTTCCCTGATACATTCCGGCCCGTGGGAAGCCCTGCCGCCGCCATCTCCCGTGCGCCCGACCGACTCGTCTGGGTCGACGGCGAGCTGCGGCCCTGGGCGCAGGCGACGGTGCATGTCCTCGCTCATTCCCATCAGCGCGGCTCCCTCGTCTTCGACTACATGTCGGTGCACCAGACGCCCCAAGGGGCGGCCGTCTTCCGGCTCCAGCCCCACATCGAGCGCTTCTTCCACTCCTGCGCGCTGATGGGGCTGCCCGTGTCGCAGTCGGCGGAGTTCCTGTCGGAGGCGATCTGCGCCACGGTGCGCGCGAATCCCGGCGCGAAGGCGGTCAAGCTGAGCGCCTATTTCGCGTCCGTCGAGATCGACGTCGTCCCCATCGATACCCACGTCACGATCGCGATCGCCGCCTACGACCCGAAGGCCGACATCAGCGATCGGCTGCCGCGTCCCTCGCCGCCGAAGCCGCAGCATCTGCGGCTCTGGATCGAGAAGGAGCGCGCCAATCGGCGCGAGGACATCCTCTCGCCCCAGGCGAAGGTCTCCGCCAACTACGCCTCGCCGATGACGGCGAAGGCCCGGGCGCGCGCTGCCGGCTACGACGAGATCGTCCTCGTCGACGAGGACGGCTTCGTCGCCGAGGGCCCGACCACGAACCTCTTCCTCGTGAACGACGCGGGCGAGCTGCTGACGCCCGCCGCCGAGAAGGTGCTCCACGGCGTCACGCGCAGCTCGATCATCGAGCTCGCGAAGGCCGAAGGGATCCCGTGTCGCGAGGCGAAGGTCCCGCCCGAGGCGCTCCTCGCCGCGAGCGAAGCCTTCCTGACGGGCACCTCGGCCGGCGTCTGGCCCATCGAGTCCGTCGACGGGACCGAGCTCGGCGTGATCTGCCCCGGCCCGATCTCGACGCGGCTGCGCGACCGATTCGTGCGCGTCGCCGGCGGCGAGGATCCCGAATTCGCCCATTGGCTCACGCCGGTCTCGGCGTGAGCGCTGCCATCGGAACTCTCCCCGACCCATGACGAGCCCTGCGACCGAACCGAAGACCGCGCCCGCCGCGCGCGCGAAGACCGTCCTCTCCGGAACCAAGCCGACCGGCGAGAACCTGCATCTCGGCAACTATTTCGGCGCGCTGCGCCAGTTCGTCGACCTGCAGGACCGCCACGACACGGCGCTCTACTTCATCGCCGACTACCACTCGATGACGAGCCTGAGGAGCGGTCCCGAGCGCCGCCGCAACACGCTGAACGTCGCGCTCGACTACCTCGCGGCCGGCCTCGACCCCGCGCGCGCGATCCTCTTCCGCCAGAGCGATCTGCCGGAAGTGACGGAGCTGACCTGGTTCCTGACCTCCGTGACGCCGATGGGCATGCTCGAGCGCGCGCATGCCTACAAGGCCGCCCTCGACAAGGGCGAGGACGTCGACCACGGCCTGTTCACCTATCCCGTCCTGATGGCCGCCGACATCCTGCTCTACGGCGCGCATCTCGTCCCCGTCGGCCGCGACCAGAAGCAGCACATCGAGATGGCCCGCGACATGGCCCAGCGCTTCAACCGCCTCTACGACTGCGAGGCGCTGACGCTCCCGGAGCCGTACATCCTCGAGGAGACCGCGACCGTTCCCGGCACCGACGGCCGCAAGATGTCGAAGTCCTACGGCAACACGATCGCGATGTTCGCGGCGAAGAACGCGGTCAAGAAGGCCGTGATGGGGATCGTGACCGACTCGACGCCGGTCGAGGCGCCGAAGGACACGAGCCAGGCCGTCTTCGAGCTCTGGAGCCTCTTCGCGACGCCGGCCGAGCGCGAGGCGATGTTCGAGCGCGCGCGGGCCGGCGGGCTCGGCTACGGCGACGTCAAGAAGGACCTGCTCGCCCGGCTGATGGACTACTTCGAGCCGATGCGCGCGCGGCGCGCGGCGCTCGAGGCCCGGCCGGAGGAGATCGAGGCGATCCTGCGCGACGGCGCGATCCGGGCGCGCGCGCTGGCGACTCCGATCCTCGAGGCCTGCCGCCAGGCGGCGGGGCTCGGACCGCTGCATCCGGAGACGGCCGCGCGCTAGGCGCGCCTCGCCTCGGCATCGAGGATCGCCGTCAGCGCCGCGGCGACCGCCGCGGCGCTCGCGGGTCGCTCTGCCGGATCGGGTGACAGCATGCGCAGGACGAGCCGGGCGAGCGTCGGCGGGTAGTCGGGCAGGCCCGTGCTCGGATCGGGGCGCGGGGCGCTGCGATGCTGCTCGGCGACGTCGCCGTCCCGGAACGGCAGCCGACCGGTCGAGAGCTCGAAGAGCGTGACGCCGAGGCCGTAGAGGTCGGTGCGGCCGTCGCTGACGCGGCCGGCGGTCTGCTCGGGCGCCATGTAGTCGGGCGTGCCGGCGATGATCGTCGAGCCGGTCTCGCGTACCGCCTCGAGGATCTTCGCGAGGCCGAAGTCCATGATCTTGAGCGTGCGATCGCGGGTCAGGAAGAGGTTCGCCGTCTTGACGTCGCGGTGGACGATGCCCTGGTCGTGGGCGTACTGCAGACCGGCGCAGGCCTGGAGGCCGATGCGGGCCGTGTCGCGCGGACCGAGGCGCCCGCGCTCGCGCAGGATGGTGGAGAGGGGCAGGCCCTCGAGCAGCTCCATCGTGATGAAGAACTGGCCGCGCTCCTGGTCGGCGTCGTAGAGCGTCACGATGTTCGGATGGTTCATGCGGGCCGCCGCCTGGGCTTCGCCCAGGAAGAGCTGGAGCGCAGCGGGATGGTCGCGGAGGCCCTCCGGCATCCGCTTGAGCGCCACGATGCGTCCGAGCCGGCGGTCGCGCGCCTTGTAGACGCGGCCCATGCCGCCGCGACCGATCTCCTCGAGGATCTCGTAGCGGCTGGCCGCGACGAAGGCGGTCGCGAGCGGCTGGGACGGGAAGCCGTCGTAGGCGACGCTGCGCAGCGGGCCCGAGAGCTTCTTGCGCAGCGTCTCGATCCGCGAGGCGACGTTCGGCCAGGTCGGCTCGCGCTCGCGCAGGGACTGCAGGATCTCGAGCGCGCGGGCGTACTCGTGGGACTCCTCGAGCAGCTCGGCGAGGTGGATCTCGAGCTGGGGCGCGGACTCGCCGGGCGCGAGCAGCTCGATCCGCCGCTCGAGCTGGCGGGCCGCGAGGTCGTGGTGGCCCTCCTGCTCGAACGCGAGGGCGAGCAGCTCGCCGGCGCGGCCGAAGTCGGGATCCTTGGGTCCGATCTGCTGCAGCAGTCGGATCGCGCGCGCCCGGTCGTCGATCTCGCTCGCGATCGCCGCGGCCGGGAAGAAGTCGCCCGCTGCCTCGAGCGCGTCGATGCGGGCGCGCGGCTCGCCAGCCCGCTCCCAGCAGCGCGCGGCGTCCGAAAAGGCCTGGACCGCCTGATGCGCGCGCGCGGCCGCCGCCCAGGACTCCGCCGCCTCGTAGGCGCTCGCGGCGTCCCGCGGTTGGCCCGCGCGTTCGAACAAGCGCGCGGCGCGATCGTGATGTCCGAGGCCCCGTCGCAGCTCCGCGGCGTCGCGCCAGCGGCCGGCGTTCTCGAGCCGCTCGGCCGCGCGCTCGCTCTGACCCTGCTCCTGATGGAGCCGCGCGAGCAGCAGCGAGCCGACGGCGCCCTGACCGTCACGCTCGAGCGCGCGCGCCGCCGCCCCGAGATCGCCCTGCAGGAACGCGTTCACCGCCGGCGGGCAGCCCTTGAAGACGAGGCCCTCCGGCGACGCGAGATCCATGTGGACGACCTTCGGCTCGTAGCCGTCGATCACGACGCTGCGCTCGATGACGCGATCGCCGGCGCCGACGACGAGGCGATGCTCGCCGAGGGCGAGGCTGGTCTTGAGCTGGCCCTGCGCCGCATAACGCAGCGACTGGGGGCGTCCGTCGAGGCAGAGTCCGACGTCGCGGGCGGGGCGGCGATCCCAGTGGATGCGGAACTCGACCAGCGGCTCGACGGCCGGCAGGCGGTGGTCGATCTCGGTGCAGCCGTCCGGCTCGATGCGGACCTCGAGCGTGTCGCGGATGCGCGCGAGCACCGCCTGCGACCGCGGCGCCCGCAGCTCGCCTTCGAGCTCGAGCGCGTAGAGCCCGACCGCGATCTCGTCGAACTGGGTCTCGCGCCGCACCGCGCTGCGCTGCTGCCCGCGCGTCCGCCCGCCGCCTCGGCGACGGAGCCGGACGGCGAAGCACCCCTCGATCGCCTCGGGAAACCCGATCCGGAGCGAGAGACGGCCGGTCGGTCGGAGTCGGCGGGCGACATGCCGCAGCACGCCGATCGCGACGCCGCCGGCGACGGACAGGCAAGCGAGCGTGGTCCAGCCCTCGCTCGAGCCGAGCAGCTCGGCGAGGCGATGCGCGAGCGGTGCGCGTTCGAGCAGTCCGCCGACGCCCGTCGCGAGCGGCGCGAGCAGGGTATCGAGTCCGGTCCCGTCGAGCCGGGCCCCGTCGATCGGCGAGGGGCCGAGGCGGGCCGCGGCGAGGGCCTCCGCTCCGAGCGCCCCGAACGGGGCGACGGCGTCACCGCCCGCGGCGGCGGCGAGGAGGGTGCGCGCGAGGGTGGGCATGTACCGGCTCCATCGGTCGCGGCCGGAAGGAAGTGAAGGGAGGCGAGGGCGCGCGGCATCAGCGGCGTCGCATCAGCGCGTAGCGATTCGAATCGCCGCGCGGACCGTCGGCCCGGAAGTCGGCGAGGCAGGCCAGGCCGAGCGCCCGGGGCCAGGCCTCGAACTCGGCGTCCGCGACGGCATGGCAGTAGCGGGGCGGCGCGAGCGGATCGGCGCCGAAGGGCAGCAGCGCATCCCCGGGCTCGAGCGCGCCGACGTCGATCGGCGCGCCGAGCACCGGGCCGAGCGCCTCGAACGCGACCCGCCTGCCGCTCTCCCGCGGATCCGACGCGAACTGCCAGGTCGTGAGGGCGAGGCGTCCAGCCGGGGCCAGACGGGCAGTGGCGGCGCGCAGCAGCGCGAGGCGCCAGTCCGCGCCGGGCACGTGATGGAGCACGCCCATCAGGACGACGAGGTCGAAGGGCCCGGCGGGCAGCGCGTCGCCGGGGGTCGGGCCGGCCAGAAAGTCCTGCTGAATCAGACGGCCCGTCCCGGCCACCGCGGGCGGGAGCTGGCGCTGCGCCGCGGCGAGCAGGGCGGCGTTGGCGTCGACGCCGGTGTAGTCGAACGCGACGCCCGCCTCGTCGAGAAAGCAGGCGAGGCGGGCGTTGCCGCAGCCGACGTCGAGCACGCGGCCGAGGCGGGGGCGGGACGCGGCCGGGTCCCGCAGGGCGGGGACGAGCAGCGCGAGCAGACGATGCCAGCCGGGCCAGGCCCGGGCGCCGCGGCTGCGATCGAAGGCCTCGGCATGGGCCTCGTAGAAGCGGCGGTTGAGCTCGAGGAGCTGGGCTCGGGTACGCGCGTTCACGGCGGGTCGAGTCTAGACTCGAGGCCCGACGACCACCCCCCACGAGAACGACGCGTGAAGACCCTCGAGCAAAGACGACCGGGCGGGCGGTTCCGCGGGCGCGGCCCCGACCGGGCGTTCGATCCCCGCCCGCTGCGGGCGGCGATGCTGCCCCTGCTGCGCGCGATCGAGGCGCTTCCGCTCGAGGCCGGCGAGCCGCTCCCGGGGCCCGCGCTCGACCCGCTCCTGCGGCGGCATCCGCGGCCGGGCGGCGGCTGCTTCTCGCGCGCCGAGCTGATCGCGGGCCACCGGGCCTTCGCGCGCGAGGCCGGGCTGCGCCTCGACGAGGCGCGCTTCCGCCGCCGCGTCCAGCGCCGCCCCGTCCGCAGCCAGAGCGGGGTCACGCCCCTGACCGTCCTGACCCAGCCCTTTCCCTGCCCCGGCCAGTGCATCTTCTGCCCGAACGACGTGCGGATGCCCAAGAGCTACCTCTCGGACGAGCCCGGCGCCCAGCGCGCGGCCCAGAACCGCTTCGATCCCTACCGGCAGACCTGGAATCGGCTCGCCGCCTTCGACGCGACCGGCCACCCGGTGGACAAGATCGAGCTGATCGTGCTCGGCGGAACCTGGTCCGCGTATCCCGAGGCCTATCAGGTCTCCTTCGTCGAGCGCTGTCTCTCCGCGATGAACGACTTCGGGGCCGGGATCGATCGACGGGTCGCAGCGGAGAAGGGCCTGCCCGACTTCGAGACGATCGACGCCGCGGTCGACGGCGGCGGCTTCGAGGCGAATCCGTACAACCGACGCGTGACGGACTTCCTGCGGAGGCATGCGGTGACGCGGCCCGCGGCGGTCGCGACCGCGGCAGCGTGGGCGACCTTGCGCGCGGCCCAGGCGGACAACGCGTCGGCCGGCGCGCGCTGCGTCGGGCTCGTGCTCGAGACGCGGCCCGACCACGTGACGCCCGACGAGGTCGTCCGGCTGAGGCGGCTCGGCGCGACGAAGGTGCAGCTCGGCGTGCAGCATCTCGACGACGCGGTACTCGCCGCGAACCGGCGGGGGCATGACGTCGCGACGACGCGGCGCGCCTTCCGCCTGCTGCGCCAGGCGGGCTTCAAGCTCCACGCGCACTGGATGGCGAACCTGCTCGGCGCGACGCCCGCGAGCGACCTCGCCGACTTCGAACGGCTCTTCGCCGAGGCCGACTTCCGACCCGACGAGCTCAAGCTCTATCCCTGCAGCCTGATCGAGACGGCCGAGCTGATGCGCCATTGGCAAAGCGGCGCGTGGCGGCCCTACGCGGAGGCCGAGCTGCTCGCGGTCGTCGCGGGGGCGCTCGAGCGCGTGCCGCGCTGGTGTCGCGTCACGCGCGTGATCCGCGACATCTCCTCCGACGACATCGTCGTCGGCAACAAGCGCACGAACTTTCGCCAGATCGCCGAGGACGCCGTCCGACGGCGAGGCGGGCGGCTCGTCGAGATTCGCAGTCGCGAGATCCGGGCCGACCGGATCGATCCGGCGTCGCTGCGGCTCGTCGAGTCGGAATACGCGGCGGGCGATGCGCGCGAGGTCTTCCTCGAGCTGGTGACGGACGCCGATCGCATCGTCGGCTTCCTGCGCCTCTCGCTCCCCGGGACGCCGTCGTTCGTCGACGAGCTCGGGACGAACGCGATCGTCCGCGAGCTCCACGTCTACGGGGGCGCCGTCGCGATCGGCGGCGAGGCGGAGGGGCGCGCGCAACACCGCGGTCTCGGCGCCCGCCTGCTCGAGGCCGCGGCCCGGCGCGCCCGGGCCGCGGGGCACCGAACGCTCTCCGTCATCTCGGCGATCGGGACGCGCGACTACTACCGCCGCCAGGGCTTCGTCGACGGCGATCTCTATCAGCACCGCGCGCTCGGCCCGGTTGACGGCGGCATGCCCCGGCCGACGCCGGCCGGGTCGGAGGCCGACGCATGAGCGCCTCGCCCGTCCCGCCGACGGCGTCCGCCAGCTTCAAGCGGCTGCAGGCGCGGCTGCGCGGCCTCGTCGGCAAGGCGATCGACGAGTACGACATGATCGCGCCCGGCGATCGCGTGATGGTCTGCCTCTCGGGGGGCAAGGACTCCTACACGCTGCTCGACCTGCTGCGCTCGCTGCAGCGATCGGCCCCGGTCGACTTCGAGCTCGTGGCCGTCAACCTCGACCAGAAACAGCCGGGCTTTCCCGAGCACGTGCTGCCGGACTACCTCCGGTCGGTCGGCGTGCCCTTCCACGTCATCGAGCAGGACACCTACGGTGTCGTCCAGCGCGTCGTGCCGGCGGGGCGGACGCAATGCGGGCTCTGCAGCCGGCTGCGGCGAGGCGCGCTCTACCGCTTCGCGCGCGAGCACGGCTTCGACAAGATCGCCCTCGGCCATCATCGCGACGACATCGTCGAGACGCTCTTCCTGAATCTCTTCCATGCGGGTCGGCTCAAGGCGATGCCGCCGAAGCTGCTCTCCGAGGACGGGACGAACGTCGTGATCCGGCCGCTCTGCTTCGTCCCCGAGCGCGAGATCGCGCGCTATGCGCGGGCACGCGCCTTTCCGATCATTCCCTGCACGCTCTGCGGCTCGCAGCCGAACCTCCAGCGCAAGGCCATCGCGCGCATGCTCGCCGAGTGGGAGGCGGCGAGCCCCGGTCGGGTCGACTCGATCTTCCGCGCGATCTGCAACGTCAGCCTCTCGCAGCTCGCCGATCCGCGGGCCTTCGACTTCGCATCGCTCGTGCGCGGCGCGGGCGAAGGAAGCGCGGCCCAGGAGAGCGAGCCCCGGGAGTGGCCGGTCCGCTCGGGCCGGGGGAGCCGGCGGACTCAGAGCTCGCCGGGCGGCGTGGCAGCGATCTGTTTCCAGCGCGCGTCGGCTCGGCGGATGTGGCCGGGGATGTCCTTCGCCCAGCTCTCCTGGACGCGGGTGTCGAGGTTCAGGTAGAGCCGGCCGTCGACGATCTTCCACACGTCGGGATCGCCGATGAACTTCTTGCCGACGGAGACGCCGTAGGCGCAGAAGCCGCCGTAGGCGGGCGCATAACGCGCCGGGTCGCGCTCGAACGCCTTGCGGTTCGCCTCGTCGACGAAGAGGTAGGGGACGCCCTCGAACTCGGCGACGTGGTTGCCGTTGCCGCGCTGCGGCTTCTCCCCCTGGTGATAGGAGACGACGTCGTAGCCCTGGACCGCCGGTGCGCTGTGGGTGATCGAAGGGTCGCCGCCCGCCGCGGCGGGCCCGGAGGCCGCCATGGCGAGGGACGCCAGGGAGAAGAGGCTCAGGATTCGGTTCATTCGGATCGCTCCTCGTGGGGCGGGCCGGGGCCCGCCGGGTTGGCGATGCGACGCCGCGAGCGGGCGGAATCTTCCTGGCGGGATTCTTCGCGGACGAGGGAAGATCTCGCGCGGTGGGCGCGTCGAAGGGCAGGGCCCGGGCCGCCGGGCGAGAGGTCGATCGATGCGTGAAAAGCAGGCCCGACAGCGGGAGGCAGACGACGCCCGACCGCTCGGCTCGGCCGCGTGGCCGTCCTCCGCTCGCGCGGAGGCGATCGACTGGGTCGAGGCGCTGCGGGCGGACGACGTGCGCCAGGCGCGCGCGCTCGAGCGCTTGCGGGCGCGCCTGCTCGAGACGTTGCCTCGCGCGATGCTGCGCTTCGGCCGGCTTCCCGACGCCATCCTCGAGGACGTCGTCCAGGAGACGCTCCTGCGCGCGCTCGATCGGCTCGACGACTTCGAGGGGCGCAGCGCCTTCACCACCTGGGTCACGACGATCGGCGTGCGGATCGCGATGACGGAGCTGCGACGCCGACGCTGGAAGGACGTGTCGCTCGAGGCGCTCGCGGGACCGGTCGACTCGGTCTCCATCGAGCTCGGGCCCGTCGGCGGCGACGCCGAGCGGGCGATCGATCGGGCGCGGGTCGGCGAGCGGCTGCGCGAAGCCATCGCGTGCGCCCTCACCGAGCGCCAGCGCACGGCGATCGTGGCCGAGCTCCACGGCATGCCGCAGGAGGAGATCGGCCGGCGCCTCGGCATCGGTCGCAACGCCGTCTACAAGCTCGGCCACGACGCGCGCACGAAGCTCAAGCGCGCGCTTTCTGCCACCGGCCTCTCGCCCGAGGAGATCCTCGCGGCCTACGGCCAGGAGTGATCCCCATGTATCTCGATCGACGACGCGTGCTGGCCCTGCTCGAGTCCGTCGCGCAGACGCGCGACGACGAGATCGACTGCGACGCCTGCCTGCTCGACCTGGCCGAGTTCGCCGAGTGCCAGCTGCTCGGCGCCGAGCTTCCGACCGCGCTCGCGCGCGTCGAGGCCCACATCGCGGGCTGTCCCGAGTGCCGCGAGGAGTACGAGGTGCTCCTCGACGTGCTCCGCGACGCGCGGCGGGGATGACGCGTCCCCGCCGGCCGTGTCCCTCGAGGATCGTGGTCGATCGCGTCGTTCGCGGGTAAGGGGCGGCCGCGCCGCCGCGTCTCCGAAGGCAGCAGGAGGCGAGACCATGCAGGCGGAGATCGAGGGGCGGCGTGTGCGCGTGGACGGGGGCCGGGCGGAGCCGGGCCGCGGGCCGGATCGGGGCGATCCGCTGCGCGTCGGCGTCACGGGGCTGCGACTCTCGCTCGTCGTCGTGCTGGTCTGGATCGGCGGCATGAAGTGGACCGCCGTCGAGGCCGACGCGATCTCGGGGCTGATCGCGAACAGCCCGCTGATGCGCTGGCTCTACGCCGGGCTCGGCGTGCGCGAGACCGCCGTGCTGATCGGCGTCGCCGAGCTCGTGATCGCCGGCCTGATCGCGCTGCGGCCCCGGGCGCCGCGACTCGCCGCGTTCGGATGCCTGCTCGCGGTGGGCATGTTCGCGACGACGCTCTCGTTCCTGCTCTCGACCCCGGGCGTCTTCGAGCCGGCCGCGGGTGGCTTTCCGGCGCTCTCGGTCTTGCCGGGGCAGTTCCTGCTGAAGGACGTCGTGCTGCTCGCGGCGTCACTCGTCTGTCTCTTCGAGGCGCAGCAGGCGTCGCGGGGCGCATGATCCGATTCGCGCGCGCGACCGTTCGCGTGAAAGGAAGACCATCCGTTTCATTCGGCCCTCGGTTCAGGGCGTGCTCGACGATCTCGTGGCGGTGACGCGGATCGGGGTCCCGCTCGGGGCGGACTTCGGCCGGGGCTCGCCCGCGGCGGTCCCGATCGGGCTCGGCCTCGATGGCGGCATTCGGGGCTTGTTCCTGGCGGTCGCGGTCGCCGACCGGCTCGTCGTGCTGGCGTCCCATCGCGAGGTCGAGGCGCTCGAGCCGCTCCGCGCATGAGCGGTCCGAAGCGGGCGGGCCGGCGGCGCGGCGGCCCTCGGCCCGTCCCCCGGCCGCGCGTCGCCGGCGCGCGCCGCTTGAGGATTGCCCGGGACGCGTCACACTCCCGCCGCGGCGCGCCCGCGCCGCCTACGACGGGACCGGACGCCCTCTGGACTCGACCCACGACGAACGGCTGACCCCCACCGAACGCCCCGCGCCCTTCGGCACGCTGCTCGGCCTCGCCCCCGGCGACGTCCCCGTCTACTCGTCGGACTACGAGACGGCGGACCCGCGCGAGCTGCCCGATCGCACGGCGTTCCGCAGCTATCTCGACGGCCTCTACATGGGGTACAAGTGGCAGTGCGTCGAGTTCGCGCGGCGGTGGATGTACGTCAATACCGGCTGCGTCTTCGACGACGTCGCGATGGCCCACGAGATCTTCCGCCTGCGCTTCGTCCGCGAGGTGAAGAGCGGCAAGCGGCTCCCGCTCTACGCGTTCCGCAACGGCTCGCGCCGCCCGCCCGAGCCCGGCTGCCTCCTGATCTGGGAGCCCGGCGGCGAATTCGAGCACACGGGCCACGTCGCCGTCGTGACCGAGGTCGGTCCCGACTTCGTCCGCTTCGCCGAGCAGAACGTCGGCCACCAGGTCTGGCCCGAGGGTCGCCGCTTCGCCCGCGAGCTCCGCGCGAAGGGGACGGAGGACGGCGAGTACTGGATCGAGTGCTCCTTCAACGACGCCACGATCGCGGGCTGGGTCATCCAGACCGACGATCCGAGCCACGCCGAGCCGATGGCGTTGGTGGAGCCTGCGCTCTTCGAGATCGAGGCGCGGGAGGTCGAGAAGAAGCGGCGGACGCGCCGCTCCTGGCTGAACGTCGCCAACGCCGACGAGGCCGCCTACGTCGAAGTCGTAGGGGGCCACCGCCTCGCGACCCGAGACGAGGACCAGCGCCTCTACTTCGTCATCTCCGAGAGCGCCCACGACGAGCTCGTCCGCGCGACCGGCGAGCTCCATGGCCTCTTCATGCACGCGACCGAGCAGGTCCTCCACGACGAGCGTCTGCTCGAACGCTTCAATCTGCCGCGCTCGCTCTGGCGCAAGATCCACGAGTCCTGGGACAACCGGCTCAACCAGATGATCACGGGGCGATTCGACTTCGCCCTCTCGCATCGCGGGATCAAGCTCTACGAGTACAACGCCGACTCCGCCGCGTGTCACATGGAGTGCGGCAAGATCCAGGGCCGCTGGGCGAAGCACTTCGGCTGCAAGGTCGGCCGCGATCCCGGCGATTCGCTGCACGACGCGTTGGTCGAGGCGTGGCGCGAGAGCGACGTCGACGCGCGTCTCCACATCATGCAGGACCGCGATCCCGAGGAGACGTACCACGCCCTCTTCATGAAGGAGGCGCTCGAGGAGGCGGGGATCGAGTGCAAGATCCTGAAGGGCGTCGAGGGGCTGTCGTGGGACGCGAAGGGCGACGTCCTCGATCCCGACGGCGAGCCGATCCGCTGGGTCTGGAAGACCTGGGCCTGGGAGACGGCGCTCGACCAGATCCGTTCCGAGTGCGGCGACGATCCGGAGAAGCTGCGGACCTACCGGCCGGGCCAGCGCCACGCGGGCGCGCCGCGACTGGTCGACGTGCTGCTGCGCGGGAGCGTGATGGTCTACGAGCCGCTCTGGACGCTGATCCCGTCGAACAAGGCGATCCTGCCGGTGCTCTCCCAGCTCTTTCCGGAGTGTCCCTACCTGCTGCGGACGGCGTTCGAGCTGACGGGGGCGCTGCGCGAGCAGGGCTGGGTCTCGAAGCCGATCGTCGGACGTTGCGGCGCGAACATCCGCATCTTCGATCGCGAGGCGGGCCTCGTCGAGGAGACCGCCGGCGCCTTCCACCGGCAGGACCAGATCTACCAGGAGCTCCACCGCCTCCCGACCGTCGGCGGCTACAACGTCCAGATCAGCACGTTCACCGCCGCGGGCGCCTGGGCCGGGACCTGCCTGCGCGCCGATCGCGCGCTGATCCTCTCGCAGGCGAGCGACAACCTGCCGCTGCGCGTCGTCCCGGACCACGAGCTCGTCGAGGGGTAGGCGTCCTTCGTTGCGCGTCCGCGCTGCGCGGCCCGGTCTTGCCGGTCAGCCCGCTCGTTCGAGCGCGACATAGAGCGTGTTCTCGCCGCGACGGACGAGCAGGAGCGCGTTCTGCTTCGCCTTGCCGAGCTTCGCCGCGAGCCGCTCGGCGTCCACGACGGGCTGGCGGTCGATCTCGACGATCAGGTCCCCACGTCGAATCCCCGCCTCGGCGGCCGGTCCGTCCGGATCGACGTCGGCGACGACGACGCCCTCGGCGTCCTCGATGCCGAGCTGCTGCGCGAGCAGCGGCGTCAGGTCCTGGAGCCGGAGGCCGAAGGCGTCGGCGCCCTCCTCGGACGGCTCGTTCGAGGCGAGCTGCTCCTCGTCGGGCAGGCGGCCGATGCGGATGCGGAGGTCCTTGCGCTTCCCGTCGCGGATGACGACGACCCTCGCGTCGCGATCGACCGGCGCCTGGGCGACGACGATCGGCAGGTCGCGCCACTCGCCGATGCCCTCGCCGTTGAACTCGACGATCACGTCGCCCCGCTCGAGGCCGCTCTTCGCCGCCGGCGTTTCGGGCAGGATCTGCGAGACGAGCGCGCCGCGCGCCTCGGGCAGGCCGAACTGGTCGGCCATCATCTCGGTGACCTCCTGGATCTGCACGCCGAGCCAGCCTCGCGTGACCCGGCCGTCGCTCTTCAGCTGGGGCAGGATCTGCTTCGCCTGGTTGATCGGAACCGAGAAGCCGATCGTGTTGGCGTCGCTGCGGATCGCGGTGTTGATCCCGACGACCCGGCCCTGCAGATCGATCAGCGGGCCGCCCGAGTTGCCCGGGTTGATCGCGGCATCGGTCTGGATGAAGTCCTCGTACGATTCGTGGGTCACGTCGCGGCGGTGCTTCGCGGAGACGATTCCGGCGGTCACCGTATGCTCGAGGCCGAAGGGGTTCCCGATCGCGACGACCCAGTCGCCGGCGCGGATGGCATCGGAGTCGCCGAGGGCGATGGTCGCGAGGGTGCGGCCGGCGGGGTCGACCTTGACCAGCGCGATGTCCGTCTTCGGGTCGCGGCCGACGACCTCGGCCGGGAGCTTCGTGCCGTCGAGGAAGCTGACCGTGATCTCGTCCATGTCCTGCACGACGTGGTCGTTGGTCACGATGAAGCCGTCGGCGGAGATCACGAAGCCGCTGCCCTCGCCGCTGCTCTTGTGCTTGCGGCCATGGGGGCCGAAGGGCGCACCGCCGAAGAACTCCTCGAAGCCGGGCGGCAGCATCGGCGCCGCGCCGAGGTCGACGGTGCCGCTCGTCTGGATCGAGACGACGGCCGGCGCGACGCGCTCGGCGAGGTCCGCGAAGCTCGTCGGAACGCCGGTGGGCTGTGCCTCGGGAATGCCGCTCTCGGTCCGCCAGAACACGGGCGCGACGGCGCGCGCTTCGGCGGGGCCGGCGGCGACGTCGGGGAGCGCGCGGTCCGGATCGGGCCGGGCCGGTCGCTCGTCGAGGGCGACCGCGGCGTCGCCTCCGGCGTCGGCGGCCGGCTCCGCGATCGGGTCGCTGAGGTCGTCGGCGGTTCGCTCGAACCTCGAGGTCGCGTCCGTTCGTGCGTCGTCGCCGAAGCAGCCCGTGACACCGGCGAGGATCATCAGGGCGCAGGCGGTGGCGATCGACGCGGAATGCATGCTCGAGTCTCCTCGTGCGGGGGCGCGGGCGTAGGCTGGGCCTTCGGAGCGCAAGGGGTTGCCGTGCGAGCGGGCGTGGGTGGCCTTCAGAGCAGCGGAAGGGTCAGATGGTATCGACCCGCCCCGCGCTGAACCAGGATGAGCGCGCGGGCGGTGCTGCGCAGACGCGCGACGGCGCGGCGGAGATCCTCGCGAGAGGCAAGCGTGACGCCGTTCATGCGCAGGAGATGATCGCCGACGCGCAGGCCGAGGCGGGCGGCCGCCGAATCGGGGGCGACGGCCGTGATGCGGAAGCTCCCTGTCTTCTCGGAGAGGGTGAGCTCGAGTCCGAGCTTGCGGCTCGCGATGCTGTCGACCATCGCCTGCGGCAGCTCCTCGGCCGTCACGCTCGCCTTGCGGAAGCGCCCGTCGCGGTACAGCTCGAAGATGCGGACCTGGCCCGAAGTCATGCCTTCGAGCATCTCGAAGAGCTGGCCCGCGTCGCGGATCGCGCGACCGTCGAGACCCGTCACGAGATCGCCGCGGCGGATACCGGCGCGGGTCGCGGGACTGTCGGGATGCAGCCGGTTGATCAGGACCCCGCCGACGCCGCGGGGCAGCGCCATGACGTCGCGCAAGGCCGGCTCCAGGTCCTGGAACTCGAGGCCGAGCCAGACCGGATGGACCTCGCCGTAGAGGAGCAGCTCGCGGATCACCCGGCGCGCGACCTCGATCGGGATCGCGAATCCGATCCCCTCGGCACGCCCGTGCACCATCACGTTGATCGCGATCAGCTCGCCTTCCGCGTTGAGCAGCGGTCCGCCCGAGTTGCCGGGATTGATGGCCGCGTCGGTCTGGAGCAGCCCGTGGAACCCGAAGCTCCCGGGCGCATTGATCGAGCGGTCGAGGGCGGAGATGACGCCGGTCGTCACCGTGTTCGACAGGCCGAAGGGGTTGCCGATCGCGATCACGGGCTCGCCGACCATCAGGTCGCTCGAGTCGCCCGGCGGCGCGAAGGGCAGCGACTCCTCCGTCACGATCCGCAGCACGGCGAGGTCGTTGTTCGGATCCGCGCCGACGAGCTCCGCCTCGAACTCCCGTCCGTCGGCCAGGGTCACCGAGACCCGCTCCGCACGCGCGATCACGTGCTCGTTGGTCAGCACGTGGCCCGCGCGATCGAAGATGACGCCCGACCCGAGGCTCTGGACGCGGCGCTGGTCGGGCTCGAAGAAATGGCGGAAGAACTCGTCCGAGAGCGAACCGAGCTCCGGCGGCTGGTTCGACGTGAAGGGGCTCGGCTGCGCCTGCAGCCGTTCGGTCGTGATGTTGACGACCGCCGGGCCGACCCGCTCGACGACGCGGACCGTGGCGGTCCGGCGCAGGAACGGATCGGCCGCGGAGGCCCGCATGGGCGCGAACAGGAGGACGAGGAGCGCCAGCGGGAGGGCGAGCCAGACCGCGAGGCCAAGGACCGGCGCGGGCGCGGTTCTGGGCGTGGGTCGACGGCTGAAGGCGGGAGCGCGCAGCAGCGCGGCCGTCGGTCCGTTCCTCGTCACGCGTCGTCGACCTCCCGGCTGCGCCGGCTGCGGGCGATCGCTCGCGCCGGCGCGGTCGACGCTCTGTCGCCGCGCGTCGCCGCCGGGTTCGGGTCGGGCCTCATCGTCCGCCTCCCGCCTGCGGCAACGCCCATGCGGCGCGGTCGAGCGCCGCGCGCAGTGCCCGCGCGCTGGCCGGCGGATCGTCGACCAGCGTGAGGAGCCCGGTCACGGCGACGCCCGCCGCACCGGCCTCGACCGCCGCCTCCGCCCGTCCGGCGTCGAGCCCGCCCTGCGCGATCACGCGCACGCCCCCCGCCGCTCCGACGCGCGCGGCGGCCGCGAGCGTTTCCAGCCCGAGCGCGGGGCGTTCGGCGGGCTTCGAGCGGGGGGACCAGATCGGTGCGAGGTGGACGTAGTCGGGGGGGGCATTCGAGGCGAGCGCGCGCTCGAGCTCGTCGACGCCGTGCAGGGAGGCACCGATCCATGCGCTTCGCCCGCCCGGGTCCCGCCCGAGGTCGCGCAAGAGCGTCCGCGCGGACCCGATCGTCATCGCGTCGAGCCCGAGGTGGACGCCATCCGCGCCGGCGCTCAGCGCGACGTCGCAGCGCTTGTTCACGATCACTGCCCGCCCCTCCGCGCCGTCGCGGCGTCGCGGCGGGTGATGGCCCATGCGCGCGCCGGCATCGCGCGCGGTCTCGTCGCGCGCGGCCACGTCGCGCGCGGCCACGAGCGCGCGGGCCAGGTCGAAGAGCGCCGCTGCCTCGAGCGTTCGGTCGCGCAGCTGGATCCAGTCGACGCCCGCCTCGAAGAGGGCGCGCGCGCGCGCTTCGGGCGCGTCCCCGAGCGCCGTGGCGTCGAGGACCGCGACCAGGATCGGCGGGCTCGGCGGATCAGAAGCGCGCCGTGCCATCCAGGGGGCTCGATGCCGAGGCGTAGAGTCGCTTCGGCATGCGGCCCGCTTCGTAGGCGAGGCGGCCCGCTTCGACGGCCTTGCGCATCGCGATCGCCATCTTGATCGGATCCTTCGCCTGAGCGATCGCCGTGTTCATCAGCAGCGCGGTCGCCCCGAGCTCCATCGCGATGGCGGCGTCGCTCGCGGTCCCGACGCCGGCGTCGACGATGACGGGGACCTCGACCGTCTCGAGGATGATGCGCAGGTTCGCCGGGTTGCGGATCCCCATGCCCGAGCCGATCGGCGCGGCGAGCGGCATGACCGCGGGGCAGCCCATCGCGGCGAGGCGTTGGCAGGCGACCGGATCGTCGGTGATGTAGGGAAGCACGGTGAAGCCGTCGTCGAGCAGGCGCTTCGCGGCCTCGAGCGTCGCGGGGACGTCGGGGAAGAGGGTGCGCTCGTCGCCGATCACCTCGAGCTTGATCAGGTCCGTGCCCAGCAGCTCGCGGCCGAGCTGGGCGGTCGTGATCGCGTCCTCGGCCGTATAGCAACCGGCGGTGTTGGGCAGGATCGTGAAGCGGTCGGGCCGGATGACGTCGAGCAGACGCGGGCCCTTCGCGGCGTCGAAGTTCACGCGCCGCAGCGCGACCGTCACCATCTCCGCGCCCGAGGCCTCGGCGCAGGCGAGATTCTCCTCGAAGCTCGCGTACTTGCCGGTCCCGATGATCAGGCGGGCGTGGAAGGCATGGCGCCCGATCCGAAAGGCCGGAGCGTCTCCGGCGGCCGGGTCCGGCCCGGCGGTCGCTGTCGTCTGGCTCATCGCTAGCCTCCTCCCACTGCCTCGAGGATCTCGACGCGGTCCCCGACCCGGACGAGGGCCTCGCCATGGCGCGACCGCGGCACCACGGCGCGATTGACCGAGACCGCCACCCGCTTCCCGCCGAGATCGAGCCGCTCGAGCAGCGTCGCCACGCTGCACGGCAGCGGCAGCGTCTGCTCCAGACCGTTCACGCGCAGCGACCCTTCCGTCACCGCCCGCCCGCGCTCGCCCTCGTTCATGGAATGCCGGTCCTCGGCGCCCGTCGCGCGGGGACGCCCGACTGCCGCGCCGCGCGCCGCCTCCGGCGCCCGCCGCTCCTCCGCGCCCGTCGCGCAGCGCGGCGCCGAACATAACCGACCCCGCCCGCGCATGCCGCGCATCCGGAACGAGCCGGCATTCGGTAGCCTTCCGCCCGCCGCGCGCGGTGGCCCCCTCCGCCCCTCGGCCTGGAGTTGCCGCATGTCGAATGCCGCCGAGGAGCGACCCGTCTGGGCCTGGATCGACCTCGCGGCGCTCCGCCACAACGCCCGTCGCGCCATCGCCTGCGCCGGCGGTCGCAGCGTCATCGCCGTCGTGAAGGCCGATGCCTATGGTCACGGGGCCGAGCGCGTGGCGCGCACGCTGCTGCAGGAGGGCGTCGGTCGGCTCGCCGTGGTGAGCGTCGCCGAAGGGGCGCGGCTGCGTCGCGCCGGGATCGTCGCGCCGATCCTGCTGCTCGGGGGGCTCGACGACCTCGCGGCGGCGGAGCGCGCCGTGAAATGGGGCCTCACGCCGGTGATCCACGACGAGCGCGGCTTCGAGCTCGCGCGGCGCCTCGCGCGCCGGGACGCGCCGCTGGCCGTCGAGGTCGAGATCGACACCGGCATGCGTCGGATGGGCGTCGCGCGGGAGGCGGCCTCGGGGCTGCTCATGAAGGTGCGAGCGACGCCGCAGCTCGTGCTCTCGGGCCTCTTCAGCCATCTCGCCTGCGCCGACGCGATCGATCCGGAGCCGTCCCGCGCCCAGTGGGCGGCGCTCGCGCGCGTCGTCGAGGAGCACGTCGCGCGCAGCGGCCACCGCCCGCCGGCCCACATGGCGAACTCCGCCGGGCTGCTGCGGCTGCCCGAGCTCGAGGGCAAGGGCGCGGGCGAGGAGCCGGCGCGCGAGGGCGGGCAGCCCTTCGTGACGCAAGCGGTTCGGCCGGGACTGATGTTATTCGGGGTCTCGCCCTTCGTGGGGCCGGGGGCGGTGCTCGGACGCGGCGCCGAGGCGCTCGAGCTCGAGCCGGTGATGACGCTCGCGGCCCGGGTCGTCGCGCTGCGGCGCGTCGCGAAGGGCGACACGGTCGGCTACGGCGGGACCTGGCGCGCCGCGCGCGCGACGACGATCGCGACGCTGCCGCTCGGCTACGCAGACGGGATGCCCCGGGCCGCGGCCGGCGGGGGCGCCCGGGTCTGGCTCGCCGGCGGGCTGCGGCCGATCGTCGGCCGCGTCTCGATGGACTACGTGGGCGTCGACGTCGGCGATGCGCCGGTCGAGCTCGGCGACGTCGCGACCGTCTTCGGTCGAACGCCCGAGGGCGATCGCGTCGCGGTCGAGGCCTTCGCCGCGGGGGCCGGCACGATCGGCTACGAGATCCTCGTCGGCGTCGGTCATCGCGTCCCCCGTCGCTACGGCGAAGGCCCGCCGCCCGAGGAGCAGCGGCGGCTCGATCCGGCCGTTTGACGCCGCGGCCGCGCGCGGGTACAAAGAGCCAGCCCCCAGAATCCCCGAACAGGATCCGTGCCCGAATGGGTGCGCGAGAGCCCGAGGCGCCGCCTCGCCGCGAGGCGGGGGGCCGGATGGCGGGGGCGCGCCGTGCGTGTCGCGACGCAGGCGAGGATCCCAGGCCAGGATCGAGGCAGGATCGAAGGCCAGGCTCGAAGGCAGGTCGAAGACGAGGGAGGGAGGCGCGTGGCCTCACAGGGATCGGAGTCCGGCCGGATCGTGGACGACCCGGCGTATGACGCGACGCGGGGCGTGCGTCGGATCGCCCGGGCGTTGCTTTCGGTCTCGGACAAGACGGGGCTGATCGAGCTCGCGAAGGAGCTCCACGGCGCCCGCATCGAGCTGATCGCGTCGGGCGGGACGGCGACGGCGCTGCGCGACGCGGGCCTTCCGGTGCTCGACGTCGCCGACCTGACGCGCAGCCCGGAGATGCTCGGTGGTCGCGTCAAGACGCTCCATCCGAAGATCCACGGCGGCATCCTCGCCCGCCGCAACCTCGAGCCCGACCGCGCCGACCTCGCGGCGCAGGCCATCGGCGAGATCGACCTCGTCGTGTGCAATCTCTACCCGTTCGAAGCGACGGTCTCGCGTCCCGGCGTGACCCGCGCGCAGGCGATCGAGAACATCGACATCGGCGGTCCGTCGATGATCCGCTCGGCGGCGAAGAACCACGCCTTCGTCGCCGTCGCCTGCGACCCCGCCGACTACCCTGCGCTCGTGAGCGAGCTGCGCGAGCAGGGCGGTCTCTCCGATGCGACGCGGCGCCGGCTCGCGCTCAAGGCCTTCGGACATACGGCGGCCTACGACGCGGCGATCTTCGGATGGTTGACGGAGAACGATCCCGAGGTGGCCGCACCGCTCTTTCCGGAGCGGCTCTTCATCTCGCTCGAGAAGAGCCAATCGCTGCGCTACGGAGAGAACCCCCATCAGCAGGCCGCCCTCTATGGGCGCTTTTCGGAGCTCGCCGAGCTGCTCCACGGCAAGGCGCTCTCGTACAACAACCTGATCGACGCGCAGGCGGCGCTCGCGCTGATCGTCGACTTCATGCCCGCCGACGGCGGCGTCTGGAACGCGACCGCGCCTGCCGTCGTCGCGATCTTGAAGCACAACACCCCTTGGGGCGTCGGCGCCGGCGCCACGCCGCTCGAAGCCTACGAGCGTGCCTTCGAGACGGATCCCGAGTCGCCCTTCGGCGGCATCATCGTCTCGAGCCAGCCCTTCGACCTCGCCCTCGCCGCCAGGGTCGACGAGATCTTCAGCGAGGTCCTGATCGCCCCGGACTTCAGCGACGAGGCCCTGGCGCTGCTGAAGAAGAAGAAGAACCGTCGGCTGTTGCGCTTCGACCGCGAGCGGATCGACCCCTCGCAACTCGAGCTGCGACGCGTCTTCGGCGGCCTGCTCGTCCAGCAGGCCGACCCGGCGCCGGACGAGGTCGCGGCGGCGCGCCTCGCGACGAAGCAGGCGCCGAACGACGCCCAGCGTCGCGCGCTCGAGTTCGCCTGGCGCGTCGTCAAGCACGTGAAGAGCAACGCGATCGTCTTCGCCGCGGAGAACCGCACGCTCGCGATCGGCGGCGGCGCGACCTCGCGGGTCGACGCGGTCCACGCGGCCGCGGCGAAGGCGGCGCGGGTCGGGCTCTCGCTGGCGGGGTCGGTGCTCGCGAGCGACGCCTTCTTTCCCTTCCCGGACGGACTCGAGACGGCGGTCGCGGCCGGCGCCGTCGCGGTCGTGCAGCCGGGCGGCTCGACCCGCGACGAAGAGGTCGTCGCGGCGGCGGATCGCCTCGGCATTCCGATGCTGTTGACGGGAACGCGGCACTTCCGCCACTGACCCGCGCGCGGCTCGCGCCCGGGGGCGGTGCCCGCGATCGAGCGCCTGGCGGGGCCCGCAGCGGCGCGGGGCGAAGCGAGCGAGCCAGGCGAGGGCGAGCGAGCCAGAAGAGGGTGAGCGAGCCAGAAGAGGGTGAGCGAGCCAGAAGAGGTGGACCCACGGTGAAGGTGCTCGTGATCGGGAGCGGCGGGCGCGAGCACGCGCTCGCCTGGAAGCTCGCAGGCAGTCCGCAGCTGACCCGGCTCCACGCCGCCCCGGGCAGCGCGGCCATCGCGCGCCTCGCGACCTGTCATCCCGACACGAAGGCGAACGACGTCCCGGCCATCGTCGCGCTCGCGCAGCGCGAGTCGATCGACCTCGTCGTGGTCGGCCCCGAGGATCCGCTCACGGCCGGCCTCGCCGATCGCCTGCGCGAGGCGGGCATCGCGACCTTCGGGCCCTCGGGCGAGGCCGCGCAGCTCGAGGGCAGCAAGGCCTTCGCCAAGGCCTTCATGGCCCGCCACGGGATTCCGACCGCGGGCTACGCCGTCTTCGACGACGCGGCCGCGGCCCACGCGCACGTCGATGCGATCGCGCGGCCCTGCGTCGTCAAGGCCGACGGCCTCGCCGCGGGCAAGGGCGTCGCGATGTGTCCCGACGCTTCGGCGGCTCACGCCGCGATCGACGAGATGATGTCCGCTCGCCGCTTCGGCGACGCCGGAAGGCGCGTCGTGATCGAGGAGTGGCTGCAGGGCGAGGAGGTCTCCTACTACGCGATCACCGACGGCGAGCGCATCGTCACCCTCGCCGCCGCCCAGGACCACAAGCGCGCCCTCGACGGCGACCGCGGCGAGAATACCGGCGGCATGGGCGCGTACTCGCCGGCGCCGGTCGTGAGCGAGGCGGTCGAGAAGAAGATCCTCGAGCGCGTCGTCCATCCGACGATCCTCGGCATGGCCCGCGACGGCCATCCCTATCAGGGCGTGCTCTTCGTCGGGCTGATGATCGACTCGGTCGGCGATCCCTTCGTGATCGAATTCAACGTGCGCTTCGGCGATCCGGAGACGCAGCCGCTGATGGTGCGCATGCAGAGCGACCTGCTGCCGGTCCTCGCCGCGGCGGCGGGCGGTGCGCTCGCGGAGGGGACCGCGATCGAGTGGGGCGAGGCGGCGGTCTGCGTCGTGCTCGCCTCGGGCGGCTATCCGCGCGACTACGCCACGGGCAAACGGATCGAGGGGCTCGAGGCGCTCGAGCAGGACGCGCAGGTCGTCGTCTTCCATGCAGGGACGCGTCGTGCGGCGGATGGCGCGGGCTTCGAGACCGCGGGCGGTCGCGTCCTCGGCATCACGGCGCGAGGCGACTCGGTCGCCGAGGCCGTCGAGCGCGCCTATCGCGCGGTCGGGCGCGTCCGCTTCGAGGGCATGCACTTCCGGCGGGACATCGCCGCGCGCGCGCTCGCGCGTTAGGCAGATCAGGAGAAGCCACGACCGATGACCGTCGCGCGCCCTTTTCGCGCCGTTCGCTACGACACCCGCTGCGTCGATCTCTCGGCGGTGATCGTGCCGCCCTACGACGTCGTCGCGGCGGACGAGCGGGCGCTCTTCTTCGACCGCGATCCGCACAACGCGATCCGCTTCGAGCTGACGCGGGAAGTCGGCGAGGAGGCCGCGGCCGACTACGCCTGGATCCGCGGAACCTTCGACGCCTGGCGCGCGGAGGGCGTCCTCGTCCAGGATCCGGCACCGGCCTGCTACGTCATGGGCCAGCGCTACGTCGCGCCCTCCGGCCAGTCGCTCGAGCGAATCGGCTTTTTCGCCGAGCTCGGCCTCGAGGAGTACGACGCGCGGGTCGTTCGGCCCCACGAGCGGACGCTCGCCGGACCGAAGGCGGATCGCTTGAAGCTCCTGCGTGCGGCGGAGGCGAACCTCTCTTCCGTCTTCCTGCTCTACGAGGATCCGGAGGACGCGCTCGGCGCGCTCCTGGCCCGGGCCTTCGAGGACGAACCGATCGGGGTCGCGCGCGACGGCGCCGGCGTCGAGTACCGCCTCGCGCGCCTCGTGTCGCCCGCGGCGATCACGCGCATCGAGCGCTTCCTCGCCGAGCGTCCGACGGTGATCGCCGACGGCCACCACCGCTACGAGACGGCCCTCGAATACCGCCGCGAGATGCAGGCCCGTCTCGGCGATCGCCCGAGCGCGCCCTGGCAATCGACCCTCGCCTACTTCGCCAACGCCTACGCCCGAGGCAGCCTGCTCCTGCCGATCCATCGCGTGATCGCGCAGCGACCGGCGCCGACCGAGGAGGAGTGGCGCAAGCGACTGCCCGACTGGCAGGTGACAGCGCTTCCCCGGACGACGGTCGAAGGCATCGACGCGCTGCTCGCGGCCGAGCTCGCTCCGCTCGCGGCGCAGCCGGCCTTCGTCGCGGAGCCGGCCGCGGGCGCCCCGCTCCTGATCCACAAGGCCGAGCCCCTCGGCGAGTCGTTGATGGTCCGGATCCTCGAAGACGAGGTGCTCGGGGCCGTCTTCGGGCTCGATGCGACGGCGATCCGCGAGGGCGCGGTTCACTTTCCCAAGAGCGCGAAGCGGGCGGCGCAGTCGGTCCGCGAGGGGGAGGGGACGGTCGCGCTCTATCTGAACGCCCTCTCGCCCGAGGCGGTCTTCCGGGCGACCGGGAAGGGCGAGGTCATGCCCCAGAAGTCGACGTTCTTCTATCCGAAGGTGCCGACGGGCATGGTCTTCCGGGACCACCGCCCGCCCGCCGCCGCGGCGGCCGGGCGCGTTCCGGCATGAGCCGGCCGCCGCCCCGCCGCCGCGGACGGCCGACCGCGCTCTCGGAGGCCGTCGGCCGGGTACTCGGCGAGCTCGGTCTCGACTCCGTCGCCAAGGCGCATCGCATCGGCCAGGTCTGGCCGACCGCCGTCGGCGAGGCGGTCGCGGCCCATGCCCGGCCGGTCGCGCTGCGAGGCGAGGTCCTCGAGATCGCCGTCGACAGTCCCGTCTGGTCCCAGCAGCTTCAGCTTCGCAAGCCCGAGATCCTGGCGGCGCTCGGACGCGTGCTCGGTGCCGACGCGCCGCGCGAGCTGCGCTTTCAGGTCGGCTATGTTCGGCGCCGCTGAGGCGGGGCCCCCTCGATCGGGGGCGGCGCCGCCCAACCAGACCGCGGGGCTGAGCCAGGGGCCCGGACCGTCGGAGCGCGCCGGGCCAGAGAAGCCTCGAGTCACGGGCGCCAGGGAGTCCCGGGCGCCAGGGAGGAAGGCATGAGCGCCGATGGAGCGAAGCCGGTGGCGGCCGCTGGGCGGCCCGAGGAGGCCGAGAGCGGCGGGCGGCGCTGTGACCTGTGCGGGAACGTCGTCGCGGCGGTTCGCCGCGTCGCCCTCGACCGCGAGTACGACCGGCTGCAGCGGACGCATCAGGAGCTCTACGCCTGCGAGCCCTGCTTCGACTCCAAGGAGCGCCGCCGGCTCGGCCTGAATCGTCGCTGAGAGTTGACCCGGCACGCCGATTTTCCTAATTTGCGCGCCTGCTTGGAAGCGGCCCCGCCGCTTCGGCCGGCGCTGCGCTGGCCCGGGCGCCCGACGGTGCGCCGACGGCGCGCTCGCGAGGGCCCCCGTCGCGTTCCGAGCGATGCATCCGAGAGAACCGCTGCGCGAACGATCCTCGGGTAACGGATCGGGGCGCAAGAGATCGTTGCGAGAGATGGCTTCGGGCGCTGCCCGAGAGGAACCGAACGAGATGGTCAAGATCCGGCTCATGCGCCTCGGCTCGAAGAGCAACCCTTTCTACCGCGTGATCGCGATCGACGAGCGCGCGCCGCGCAATGGCCGACCGATCGAATTCCTCGGCACCTACGACCCGAACTGCAATCCGCCCGCGCTGAAGCTCGAGCTCGAGCACATCGACGGCTGGGTCGCGAAGGGGGCGCAGCTCTCCTCGACCGTCGGCAGCCTCGTCCGCCAGCAGCGCCGCAGCGCGGGAGCGTCGGCCAATGGCTGATCGCGGGCGCGACTCGGCAGAGCTGATCGGATTCCTCGCGAAGGCGCTCGTCTCCGAGCCCGAAGAGGTCGACGTGGTCGTCGAGGAGGACGGCGAGCTGATCGAGCTCGAGACGTCCGACGACGACCGCGGTCGCGTCATCGGTCGGCAGGGGCGCGTCGCGAAGGCGCTGCGCGCGATTCTCTCGGCGACGGCCGACGGCCAGGGCGTCCGACTCGACATCGTCGACTGAGTCGCCGTCGACGCATCGGCGCGCCCGACCACGCGGATCGCGCGGCCGGCCGGACCGGGGCCGCGCCCCTTCTCCGCGCGACACGCTTTCGCGTATGAGTCCGGCGGCGACGCTCGCGGAGGCCAGCATGTCTGCCGAACGTCGCATCGTGCTCGGAGAGATCGTCGGTGCCCATGGGCTGCGCGGCGAGCTGCGCGTCCGGATCGCGGGCGACTCGGCGGAGAACCTGCTCGAGGCCGAATCGCTCTGGTTGGGCCGCTCGATCGACGACGCGGCCGCTCGGCGATTCCGGGTCTGCGGCGGCGGACCCGGACGCAGCGGCGAAGTCCGGCTGCGGCTCGAGGGGGTCGGTGATCGGGATGCCGCGGAGGCCCTCGTCCGGCGGGTCGTGATGATCGACGCCCATGAGCTGCCGAAGCTGCCCGAGGGCGAGTTCTACTGGCACGAGCTGGTCGGCTGTCGCGTCGAGTCCGAGAGCGGACGACCGCTCGGCTGCGTGCGCGAGATCTGGGAGACGGGGGCACACGACGTGCTCGTGATCGTGGACGAGGACGGGCTGCGCCGGCTCGTTCCGACGGCCGAGGCGCTGATGAAGCAGGTCGATCTCGAGGCGCGTCGCATCGTCGTCGCCGAGCTTCCCGGCCTGCTCGAGCCCGTCTGAGCCCGGAGGGATCGCATCCACCGATGCGGATCGACGTCCTGACGATCTTCCCCGAGCTCTTCGGGCCGTTCTTCGATACGGCCTTCGTCGGCCATGCCCGGCGTCAGGGCGCGGTCGAGCTCGCGGCGCACGACCTCCGCCATTGGACCCGCGATCGCCACCGCTCGGTCGACGACGCCCCGTACGGGGGCGGAGCCGGCATGGTCATGACGCCCGAGCCCCTCGTGACCGCGATCGAGGCGCTGGCGGGTCCCAAGGGCGCGGGGCGCCGGGGCCTGGTCGTCTACCTCTCGCCCCAGGGCGAGCGACTCAGCCAGGCCCGGCTCGAGGCTCTGGCGGCGGCCGAATCGCTGCTCTTCGTCTGCGGCCGCTATGAGGGGATCGATGAGCGGGTGATCGAGCTGGCCGTGGACCTCGAGCTCTCGCTCGGGGACTACGTGCTTTCGGGGGGCGAGCTCCCGGCCATGGTCGTGATCGAGGGGCTGGCCCGTCTGCTGCCCGGGGTGCTCGGCAATCCGGAGTCGATCGAGACGGAATCCTTCCGGGGGGGCGCCCTTCTCGAAGGTCCGCACTATACTCGGCCGCCGATTTTCCGTGGACTGTCGGTGCCAGAGATCCTGCGATCGGGCGACCATGCCGCGATCGCTGCCTGGCGCGCGCAGCAGGCGGTGTCCCGAACCCGGATGCGGCGACCCGACCTCGTCGAGGATCGGCGGGCCCTCGGTCCGAGCGCGGCGGCGGACCGGTCGGCGGAAGCGCCGGACGAAGCGACGGGACCGACGGAGTCGTGAGAGGGAACGAGGGGCTTCGGAGCGACGGGAATCGGAGCGGACGATCGCTCGCATCGACGAGCGTTCGGACTAACAACAGGAGCACGGGTGCGGCCGGGTCGCGGCGAACGCGACGGATCCGCCTCGCCGCTCGAGAACATGGGCGATCGATGTCGGCATGCCAACGGCCGATCGATCGCCGATCAACGCGTGGCACGGGAGCGCGTGTCACAGGAGACCGAGATGCGAACCCTGGATTTCGTCGACCGAGAGAATCTGCGCCGCGACCTGCCGCCCTTCAAGGTGGGCGACACCGTGGCCGTCCACGTGAAGGTCCGGGAAGGCGACAAGGAGCGCATCCAGGTCTTCCAGGGACTGGTCACCCGACGGCGCGGCGCGGGCGCAGGCGAGACCTTTACGGTGCGCAAGGTGTCGAGCGGCGTCGGCGTCGAGCGCATCTTCCCCGTGCAGTCGCCGCTCGTGACGAAGCTCGAAATCCGGGCGCGCGGCTTCGTGCGCCGCTCGCGCCTCTACTATCTGCGCGACCTCTCGGGCAAGAAGGCGCGGCTCCACAGCAAGGTCCGCGACCTCTCGGGTCTGATCTCCGAGGAGGAGGGCGAGGCGATCGCCAACGCGAGCGCGCTCGAAGAGGCGGCGCCGCTCGAGGAGACGTCGGCCGAGACCCATGCCGAGGAGGCAGCGGGCGACGGCGAGCTGAAGGGCAAGGCCCGCAAGAAGGCCAGGGCCAAGGAGAAGGCGGCGCGCAAGGTCGTGCTCGAGGCCGAGGCCCAGGCCCGCGCCGAGGCGAAGACGCGCGAGGAGGCGGCCGCCGCCCAGCAGGCGAGCGAGGCGGGTGGCGAGAGCCCGAGCGCCTGAAGCGGAGCCGCTGCGGAAGCCGAGCGGCCAGGCGGCCGCGGCCGCTCGCGTCGGGCGACCGCTGGCTCAGAAGGCCGACTCCCAGTGTTCGATCGACCAGCGCGTCCCGTCGGGCGCGCTGGTCGCATTTCGGGGCTTCGATCGCGCCGCATCCGCGGCGGACCGGCCGGCGTCGGCTTCCGTGTCGGGATCGGCCGCGGCGGCTGCTCCGGCCTCGGAGGAGAGCGCGACGCAGGTGACGACGTCGAACCGGTGGCGGCGGACGCCCTGCGCCGCGGGCGGTCGGCCCGCGAGCCAGGCCCGCGCCCCCCGGCGCAGCCTGTGCTGCTTGCGCGCATCGACGGCTTCCGCCGCCGCGCCGTGTCGCGCGCTGCGGCGCGTCTTCACCTCGACGAAGGCGAGGGTGTCCCCCCGCCGCACGATCAGGTCGAGCTCGACGCGGTCCGCGCGGACGTTGCGCGCGACGATCTGATACCCTCGCGCCGCGAAATAGCCGGCTGCCAGATCCTCGCCGCGACGGCCGAGCGTCGCGCGTCGATCGTCGCTCCGGGGGCCATCGCGCGGGGTCCCGGTGCGGCTCGGGTCATGGGTCACGACGGCGCTCGCAGGTTCGCCGCGGGCTCGGCGGGGACGCGGGGTGGGCCGACCAGGATAGCGATGGGCACGCTCCACATCGTCGCGACACCGATCGGCAACCTCGAGGACGTGACCTTGCGTGCACTGCGGGTGCTGCGCGAGGCCGATTGGGTACTGGCCGAGGACACGCGCCGGACGCGCATCCTGCTCGACCACTTCTCGATTCCGAAGACGCCGACCTCGCTCCACGCCCACAACGAGGTCGCCCGCCTCGACCAGGTGCTCGCCGCCCTCGAGGCGGATCGCAGCGTCGCACTGGTCTCCGACGCGGGGACCCCGCTCGTCTCGGATCCCGGCGCGCGCCTCGTCGCCGCCGTCGCCGCGGCGGGTCACCACGTCGACGCGGTGCCGGGCGCTTCCGCCCTGCTGGCGGCGCTCTGCGTCGCGGGACTCGATTCGCAGCGCGTGCTCTTCCTGGGCTTCCTGCCCCGCAAGAAGGGCGAGCAGATCCGACTGCTCGAGCGCCAGAAGGGCCGGACGGAGACGCTCGTGCTCTTCGAGTCCCCGCATCGGGTCGCGGCGACGCTTTCGCTGGCCGCTCAGGTGCTCGGGGATCGGCCGGCCTGCCTCGCCCGCGAGCTCACCAAGCGGCACGAGGAGGTCTGGCGCGATGGTCTGCGCGCGCTCGCGGCCCGCAGCGCCGGCGAGACCCTGCGCGGCGAGTGCACGATCGTCGTCGCCGGTGCGGCGCGCGAAGACGAAGCGTCTCGGGCGGACCACTCGGCGGAGGAGCTCGATGCGCGACTCGATGCCGAGCTCGCCGCGGGCCTCGCGCGGGGCGAGTCGGTACGCGATCTCGCTGGACGGCTCGCGACGGCGACGGGGCGACCGAAGCGCGCCGTCTACGCGCGGGCGCTGGCGCTCCGGACGCGCAAGCCGCCGGCGGACTCGGACTCGGACTCGGACTCGGACTCGGACGCGGACGCGGACGTTGACGCGGACGCGCGAGCGGAGGCGCGCGGGTGCAGCGCAGGCGGTGGAAGTCGCGGGCGCCTGCGCGAGACCCGCGAATGACGCGACCGGTCCGATCGCGCGGCGGTCGACTGCGGCAGCTGCTTCGACGCGCGCCGACCCTGCTGCGCACCGTCCGTCACCTGCGCGCACGCCAGGCGCTCGCGCAGATCCACCATGCGCTCTTCGGCCTCGCGCGACCCCGCAGCGCCGGCCCCGCGACGCCGCGACTCGCCATCCCGGCCCCCGCGACGCCCTGGCTCCCGCCGCCCGCCCACGTGAAGGCGCTCCCGCCGGATCGCTTCGAGCTGCTCGCGACGGCGTTCGAGCCGCCGAGTGGCGAGGGCTGGTCGCGTTCGTCGCACGGTCCGCTCTTCGCCTACCACCTGCATCAGCAGGAGTACCTGCGGCTCCCCGACGTCCCGCCCGCGCGTCGGGCGGCGGTGATCGCCGATTGGATCGCCTCGCATCGCGCCGGCATCGGTTGGGATCCGCATCCGACGGGGCTGCGCCTGCTGGCCTGGGGCAAGCTCTTCACGACGGCGGGCGGCCTGCCCGACGACCCCGCGCTGCGGGAGGCGATGCTCCGGTCCTTCGCCGATCAGGCGGCGACCCTCGCGCACGGCCTCGAGTTCCGGCTCCAGGCGAACCATCTGCTCTCGAACCTGATCGGCGTCGTCTACGCGGGATTGCTGGTCGATGCGCCCGCGGCCGAGGCATGGCGCTCGCGGGCGACCCTGCTCCTCGACGAGCTCGCGCGCCAGGTCCATCCGGACGGCGGCCACGAGGAGCGCAGCCCGATGTACCACGCCTCGCTCCTCGAGGCGCTCCTCGACCTGCTGAACCTCTGTCGCGCGGCCCCCGCGCGCGCCCCGTACGGCCTCGAAGCCGGGCTCGTCCGCGTGCTGCCGCGCATGGTCGATGCGCTCGAGCGACTCAGTCATGGCGACGGACGCATCGCGCTCTTCGCCGACTCGGCCTTCGATCTCGCCGCCGAGCCCGCGGCGCTGCGCGACTACGCCGTGCGCCTCGGGCTGGTCGAGCCTGCCGCGCCTGCACGCGATCGATCCGGCCTCCCCGCCTTGACCGCTCCGGGCTCGGCCCGGCTTTCCGACACCGGCTACGTCCGCCTCGCTTCGCCCCGCTGGCTCCTCATCGCCTCGGTCGCCGGACCGGCTCCGGCGCATCAACCCGGCCATGCCCACTGCGACGCGCTGGCCTTCGAGCTCTCGCTCGACGGGCGACGGCTCGTGACGGATACCGGCGTTCGCGAGTACGTCCCGGGCCCGTGGCGCACGCACGCGCGGGCGACGGCGAGCCATGCGACGCTGCAGATCGATGACGAGGAGCAGGCGGAGATCTGGGCCGCCCATCGCGTCGGCGGTCGCCCGGCGGTCGTCGTGACGGCCTTCGATGCGGCCCTGGGCGTCGCCGAGGCGACCTGCCGCGGCTGGTCGCGTCCCGACACGCTGCATCGACGCCGCTTCCGCGTCGGTGGACGCGAGGTCGAGATCGTCGACTCCGTCGAAGGACCGGCGCGCCGCATCACCTCGCGTCTTCCCCTGGCGCCGGGCGTCACGGTCGAGCTGCGATCGACCGCGGGGCCGGGGACCGATGGGCCGGCGGGCGGGTTTGCGCGCTGCCGCGCGGGCGATGTCGGCGGCCCGGCGATCGAGATCGAGTTGCCGACGGGCTTCGCGTGGCGCGTCGAGACGGCTGCGTGTCATCCGAGCTTCGGGCGGACGCTCGAGCGGCCCGTGCTGGTCGGGGTGGGGCGCGCCTGCATCGACGCGCGCACGATCTTCCGCCTCCTCGACTGAGCCGCGTCGATCAGCCCTGCGCGGCGTGGCGGCGCGCGAGCAGGGCCTCGAATCCCGCTTCGTCGAGGATCTCGACGCCCAGCGACTCGGCCTTCGTGCGCTTGCTGCCGGGGCCCTCGCCCGCGAGCACGTAGCTCGTCCGCTTCGAGACGGATCCGGTCGTCTTGCCGCCCGCGTGCTGGATGCGGCGCTCGAACACCTCGCGGGGCTGGGAGAGGGTACCGGTCAGCACGAAGGTCAATCCGGCCAGCGCGTCGCTGCGAGGCTGCGTCGCGTCGCCGCCGTCGGCGGGCGCTTCGATCACGACCCCGAGCTCGGCGAAGCGCGCGATCTCCTCCCGGTTGTGTCGGTCCGCGAGGAAGCGGCGGACGCTCTCGGCAATCGTGCTGCCGATCCCGTCGATCGACGCGAGCGCGTCGGGCGTCGCCTCGAGCAGGCGCTCCAGCGATCCGAAGTGGCTGGCCAGCAGATCCGCGACGGTCTCGCCGACGTGGCGGATGCCGAGCGCGATCAGGAAGCGCGTCAACGTCGGCCGCCGCGCGCGGTCGAGGGCCGCGACGAGGTTCGCCGCCGACTTCTCGCCCATGCGCGGCAGGGCGGCGAGATCCTCGGCACGCAGCGCGAAGACGTCGGAGAGCCGGCCGACGAGGCCCGCCTCGACGACCTGGTCGACGAGCTTCTCGCCCAGTCCGTCGATGTCGAGGGCGCCGCGACTCGCGAGATGACGCAGGTTGTTCTTGAGCTGCGCCGGGCAGTCGATGTTGGGGCAGCGCGTGACCGACTCGCCCTCGAGCCGGACGGTCTCGGCATCGCAGACGGGGCAACGGCGCGGGAGTCGCGTCCGAACGAGCGCGCGGCCCTCCTCGATCGCCTCCTTGCGTCGATCGAGTCGTACGCGCACGACCTGGGGAATCACGTCTCCCGCCCGCTGGATCACGATCCGATCCCCGACCCGGATGTCCTTGCGGTCGAGCTCGTCCTGATTGTGGAGCGAGGCATTCGACACCGTGACGCCGCCGACCCGGACGGGCCGCAGCCGCGCCACCGGCGTCAGCGCCCCCGTGCGTCCCACCTGGAACTCGACGCCCTCGAGCACCGTCTCCGCCTGCTCGGGCGGGAACTTGAAGGCGATCGCCCAGCGCGGCGCGCGGGCGACCGTCCCCAGCTCGGCCTGGCCCGCGAGCGAGTCGAGCTTGAACACCGTGCCGTCGATCTCGATCGGCAGCTCGCCCCGCCGGGCGAGCAGCCGATCGTGATAGGCGATCGCCTCGTCGGCGCCATGGATCCGGTCGGATTCCGGACTGACGACGAAGCCCCATGCCCGGAGCTGGTCGAGGATCTCGGCCTGTCGCCTGGCGCTGGCCGGCTGCCCTTCGGCGATCGCATAAGCGCGGAACTCGAGGGAGGCCAGTCGCTCGACGTCGACGTCGTGGATCTGGCGAAGGCTTCCGGCGGCGGCGTTGCGCGGGTTCTCGAAGGGGCGCAGTGCGTCGCGCACCCGCCTCTCGTTCAGCCGCTCGAAGGCGGCGAGCGGAAGCACGACCTCGCCACGGATCGACGCGATCGCCGGCGGGCGCTTCGTCGCGAGCCGCTCCGGAATCGAAGCGATGCGGCGCAGGTTGACCGTGACGTCCTCGCCCGTCTGGCCGTCGCCGCGCGTGAGGCCCTGGACGAAGCGCCCCGCTTCGAACACGAGCTCGACGCCCGACCCATCGAGCTTGGGCTCGGCGACGTAGTCGACCGCGTCGTCCGTCCCGAGCAGCCTGCGCACGCGGGCGTCGAAGGCGCGCATCTCGTCCGCGTTCATCGCGTTGTCGAGGGAGAGCATCGGCGAGCGATGCGGCGCCGTCGCGAAGCCCTCGGCGGGCGGTGCACCGATGCGCCGCGTCGGCGAGTCGGGCAGGACCAGCTCGGGATGCTCGGCCTCGAGCGTCTCGAGCTCCCGGCGCAGCAGGTCGTAGTCGCGATCCGAGATCTCGGGCGCGTCCTCCTGGTAGTAGAGGCGGTCGTGGTGCTCGATCTCGCGCGCGAGCGATTCGACTCGGCGCTTCGCCGCATCGAGCTCGTCGGGTCCGGCTGCTCGGCTTCGGGACGTTCGTCGGGACACGGCGATGAGGCGGCTCCTGCGCGCGCGATGCCGGTCGGCCGCGCGCTGCGCCTCGCGGCGAGCACCGCGCGCCCCGCGCTTGCTGGTTGGGAATCCCGTCAAGGCCCCTCGGCTCGGCGCCGAAGAATTTTCGAGCGGACCGGCGGCTCTGAGGACGCCCACGATACCACGGCCGCCCCGAACCCCGGATCGTGGAGACCCACAACACGATGGCCCGTTCCTCCGACAGCCTTCCGACGTCGAGCCGGCGCGCGGCATCCGCGTTCGCCGACGAGGGGGACCTGCGTCGGGAGCTCGAGTTCGCGGCGAAGCGGATCGCCGAGCTCGAGGCCGAGCTGGCGCGCCAGGCGCGCGTCCGGACCCAGCTGGTCCATCTCGTCGCCCACGAGTTGCGCACGCCGATCACGGTCATCTCCGGCTTCGGACGACTCCTGCTCGGCGACGAAGGGGGGCGCCTCGGCGACCGGCAGCGCCACTTCGTCGACGAGTGTCTGAAGGCCTGTCGCCGCCTCGACGCGTTCGTCGGCGATCTGCTGGAGGCCGACGACGATTCGGCGACGCCGCTCCCGATCGAGAGCGTCCCGGCGGATCTCAACGCCACGATCGCGGGGCAGCTCGAGTCGCTGGCACCGCTGCTCGCCGAGCGCGGCCTCTCGATCGAGCGCCGGTTCGACCCGAGCCTCGCGCCCTTCGGCTTCGACCCGCGTCGGATCGAGCAGGTGATCACCAATCTCATGACGAACGCGATCCGCTACGGGCGCCGCTGCGGCGTCGTCCGGATCTCGACCCGCTTCGAGCCCGCCGCCGACGGACCGGTCGGGGAGGGCTACGCGGTCGTCGAGGTCGAGGACGACGGCCCCGGCATCCCGGAGATCGACCGCGAGCGCCTGTTCGTGCCCTACGTCCGGGGCCAGGGACGGGCGAAGTCGGACGGGCTCGGAATCGGCCTCGCGATCTGTCGGCGGATCGTGGCGTCCCATGGCGGAACCATTCGCGCGGAGGCGAGCGCGCTCGGGGGCGCCTGCCTCCGGTTCGCGCTGCCCGTTCCGGCGATCGCCGGCCGCGAGGCGGATTGAGATGCAGACCGCGACGCGTCGCAGCGCGGGAGGATCCTCGACGGAAGACGAGCGCGTGCGGCTGCCCCGCGTGCTGGTCGTCGACGATGCGGACGGCATGCGCGCGTATCTGGCGAGCATCCTCGAGACCCGCGGATTCGAGGTCGACACCTGCGAGGACGGCCGACGCGCCGTGGCCCTGCTCGAGAGCGGCGCCGACCCCGACCTCGTGCTGCTCGACGTGATGATGCCCGGGGACGACGGCCTCGCGACGCTCGCCGTGATCCGAGCGCGCTGGCCGGAGCTGCCCGTCGTGATGATGTCGGTGATCGGCCGGGCCAGCACGATCGTCGAGGCGATGCAGTCGGGCGCCACCGACTACCTGACGAAGCCCTTCGAGGAGGTCGAGCTCGATGCGGCGCTCGATCGTCTCGGGCTCCACAGCAGTCGCGCACGGCGGCGGGAGGCGGGCGGGGCGCGTCCCGGTCGAGAGCGCTCGGGGCAGACGGTCTGGGTCAGTCCGGCCATGCGCGAGATCCGGGGCGTGATCGAGCGGATCGGCGAGACGGACGTGACCGTGCTGATCCAGGGCGAGAGCGGCGTCGGCAAGGAAGTCGTGGCCCGCGAGGTCCACGCCGTCTCGACCCGCAGGACCGGCCCGTTCGTCAAGGTGAACTGCGCGGCGCTCCCGAACGATCTGCTCGAGAGCGAGCTCTTCGGCTACGAGAAGGGCGCGTTCACGGGCGCCTTCGGTCGGAAGCAGGGCAAGTTCGAGCTGGCCCATGGCGGCACGATCTTCCTCGACGAGATCGGCGAGATGGGGGCACCGTTGCAGGCGAAGCTGCTGCAGGTGCTCCAGGACGCCGAGTTCACCCGTCTGGGCGGCCATCGTGAGGTCAAGGTCGACGTCCGGATCGTCTGCGCGACGAATCGCTCCCTCGTCGACATGGTCGCGAAGGGCAGCTTCCGCGAGGATCTCTTCTTCCGCCTGAACGTCGTCGCGATCGAGATCCCACCGCTGCGCGAGCGGCGGGAGGAGATCCCGCTGCTCGTCGAGACGTTCCTCTCGCGCTATTCGGCGTCGTACGGCCGACCGATGCGCGGTCTCTCCCAGCGGCTCATCGAGGCGCTGCGCCAGTACGCCTTTCCGGGCAACGTGCGCGAGCTCGAGAACCTGATCAAGCGGATCGTCGTGCTGGAGAACGAGGACCAGGTCGTCGCCGAGCTGACGCGCCCCCGCGCCAGCCGACGGGAGCGGCGTGCGCAGCTCGAGGCGTTGCTCCTCGAGATGGAGGAGACGGCCGGGGATCTGCCGCTCCGCGAGGTCGGCCGGCGTTTCGCGCTCGAGGTCGAGCGCGAGGCGATCGTGCGCGCGCTCGACTCGACCGGCTGGAACCGCAAGCTCGCCGCGCGGCGTCTCGGCGTCAGCTACAAGACCCTGCTGCAGAAGATCCGCGAGTGCGAGGTGGATGCGCGCTAGGCCGCATCGCGGACGATGCGCTCCAGGAAGGCCGCCATCCGGCGGGCTAGATCGTCTCGGAGGAAGCCCGCTTCGACCCAGCGCCGACCCGCCTCGGCGCGCCGCGCCGCTGCGCCGGGATCGGCGATGATCGTCTCGATCGCCCCGACCAGTTGCTCCTCCGACTCCGGGTCGATCACCAGCGCCCCGCCCGCCTCATCCATCATCTGCCGGATCTCGCCCTTCGCCGCGAGGATCACCGGACGCTCCTGCGCCAGGAACTCGAAGATCTTCGACGGGATCACCGTCTCGAAGACCGGAAGATCCCGCAGCATCACGAGCAGGACGTCGATCGACGCGATCCAGTCCGGCATGGTGTGGCGCGGCTGCAGGCCGAGCACATGGAAGTTGTCGAGGCCGCGGCGGGCGACGTCCGCCTCGATCTTCTCGCGGTCGGCTCCGTCGCCGATCAGGACGAAGTGGATCTCGCTGCGCGCGCGCAGGCGCTCGGCGACGTCCACGAGCAGCGTGAGGCCGTGGGCGAGGCCGAGGGTCCCGACGTAGGCGACGGTGAAGCGGCCCGTCAGGTCGTGGCGGGCGAGCAGGGCCGGATCGGCGGGGCGCGGCTTGAAGAGCGTGGGATCGATCCCGTTGTAGACCAGCTCGATCGCGTCGTCGGGGACGCCGCGCTCGCGGAGATGGGCGCGGAAGGTCCGCGTATTGACGACGATGCCGGCGGCGCTGCGGTAGAGCCAGCGCTCGATCGCCTCGAGGACGGACAGGATCGGACCCGGCGAGAGCTGACCGAGCTCGACGATCGACTTGGGCCAGAGGTCGCGCACCTCGAGGACGAAGGGCCGCCGCTCGAGGCGGGCGACGATCGCGCCGGCGACGCCGCAGAAGAACTGCGGGCTCGTCGCGACGACGACGTCGGGGCGCTCGGCCCGCCGGCTCGCGAGCACGGCGGTCAGCGCGAAGAGCAGGTAGTTCGCGACGCGGCGGAGGAAGCCCGAGTTGGGCGTCAGGTACATCCAGGTCCGGATGACGCGGATGCCGTCGATCGTCTCCTCCTGGATCCACCGATTGCGGTACCCCTCGAAGATCCGGCCGCGCGGGTGGTTGGGAACGCCCGTGATGACCGTGACCCGATGGCCGTCCGCGACCCAGCGTCGGCAATGCTCGTGCGTGCGATTGGCCGGGGCATTGACCTCGGGCGGGAAGTAGTGGGAGAGGAAGAGGATCTTCATGCGGGGAAGCGCGGGGCGACGCGCGGCGGGCCTCGTCAGTTGGGGACGTAGTCGGGCAGGAGCGGAGCCACGCGGGCCGCGAAGTCCTGGAAGCTCGTGTCGGCCGCTTCTTCGCCTCCGTCGAGCGGGATCGGGATCGTGAAGCGGACGAGCGAGCCGTCCGAACGCTGCCGCGTCGTCCGGTCGAGGAACATCCAGAGGATCTTTTGATAATTGCGTGCGAAGACGCGTCCGTTCGACTGGTACCAGAAGTAGACGACGGCGCGGTGGCTCCCCTTCGCGATGACGAAGCGCTTCGCCTCGCCCGGGATGGCGAGGTCGATCGGGATCACCTTGGCGTCGATGACGTCCCATCCGCTCCCCGGGAGACAGTGTTCGGGCGGATGGATCGCGCCGACCTCGCCCGTGTTGCGGTCGCGGGTCTGGCGCTCGTGGTAGCTGACATAGAGATGGACGGGCAGCGGCTCCGACGGGCTCGCGTAGCTGCAGGAGACGTAGTCGGCGAGCTTCAAATTGTCGATCACGGCCGGGTCGAGGGCCTCCCGCTCCTCGCATTGCCAATCGCCGATCGTGTCGGGGAACTTCGAAAAGGGCGCGCGCGGCGGGATCACTTCGCCACTGCCCATGTACCAGTAGACGTAGCCGTTGAGGCCGAGGAAGAGGAGGGCGACCGCGAGCTTGGTCATGACGGCGTCTCCTCGCGATCGCCCGACCCGGCTTCTCCCCCATCGGAATCGAAGCCCTCGTACCCGGCGGTCGGCAGCGGATGGCCGGATCGCGCCAGCAGCGCCTCGATCAGGCGCCCCTCCCCGAGCAGGATCAGAAATGCCATCCCGAAGGTGAAGATGCCCTGGAAGTCGTGGATCGCCCCGGTGGCGACGCTCTCGCCGAAGTAGTGGGTCAGGTAGCCAGTGAGGGCGACGCGGAAGGAGTTGACGGCGATCGCGATCGGGATCGTGGAGGCGACCAGCAGGAGCTGGAGCCAGAGCACGCCCCGCTTGAAGAAGTAGGCGAAGACGACGCCCAGCGTGATCAGCGCCATCAGGCTCCGCAGGCCGCTGCAGGCCTCGTGGACGAAGAGCTGGGCGTGGGCCAGATGGATGATGTTGCCCTCGACCAGGGCCGGGATTCCCAGCTGCTGGAGCGAGACGACGGCGACCTTCGCGGCGATCAGCTGGAGCGGAAAGGCGACGGTGTTCACGACCGACTGGGGCAGGGGCACCATCAGGAAGAGGAAGCAGAGCGGAAAGGCGAGGATCCGGAAGACCTGACGCCCGAGCAGCAGCAGGACGAGGCCCATCAGCGTGAAGACGAAGGCGCTGCGCATCGTCATCAGCTCGGTGCCGAGGCGACCGATCGCGAGGGAGACGAGCCCGATCGTGAGGGGAGCGAGGCCGAGCCAGGAACCTTCGATGCGCGCGTCTTCGAGGTCCCAGCGCCGCTCCCAGGCGAAGTAGATCGCGAGCGGCGCGATCAGGAAGCCGTGCTGATAGTCCTCCACCGCGGCCCAGTGCTGGACCATGATGCGCAGGATCGGGAAGTAGATCCCGAGCAGGAGGACGATCGCGCCGCAGGTCGCGTAGACGAGCGTCCGATCTCGCGACGAGGCGTCTTCCGACGATCGGTGCTCGGCTCGGGCCGATTCGACCGCTTGCGACATCGAAGGATGCTCCCGCTCTCGATCGGTCCGACCGCGGACCGTCCGCGTCATGCGTGCGACGACGTGCTGTCGGACGCGGCCATCCGTTCGCTCAGGTCCCGCTCGAGCACGTCGACGATCCGCTCCGCCGCCCGACCGTCCCAGAGCGACGGTCTGCGCTCCGCGGGCCAGGGGGCGGCGAGCCGCTTCTCGATCGCCGTCTCGATGGCGCTCGGGTCCGTCCCGACGACCGTGTTCGTCCCCTCGGTCACGGTCACGGGACGCTCGGTATTGGCGCGGAGTGTAAGGCAGGGGACGCCTAGCGCAGTCGTCTCCTCCTGGATTCCGCCCGAATCGGTCAGGACCATCTGAGCGTCCATCAGGAGCCTGAGGAACTCGAGGTAGCCGAGCGGTTCGGTCATGCGGAGCCCGATCCGTTCGCCCTGCAGGTTCTTTTCGATGGCGTTGCGGGTGCGGGGGTGGACGGGGAACACGACCGGGATCCGTTCGCCGAGGCGCGACAGGACGCCGAAGAGGCGACGCAGCTGGTCGGGCGAATCGACGTTGCTCGGCCGATGGAGGGTGAGCACCGCGTATCCGCGGGGCGTGAGGCCGAGACGCGCGAGGGTATCGAGGCGCTGGGCCCGCTCCCTGTGGGCCAGGAGCGTGTCGATCATGACGTTGCCGACGAAGTGGATCTTCTCGCCCGGCACCCCCTCGTGGCGGAGGTTGGTCTCCGCCGCGGGCTCGGTCGTGAAGAGCCACTCGGAGACGGCGTCCGTCAGGATCCGATTGATCTCCTCCGGCATGGTCCGGTCTCCCGAGCGGAGCCCGGCCTCGACGTGGGCCACCGGGATCTGAAGCTTCACGGCCGCGAGCGTCGCGGCCACGGTCGAGTTCACATCGCCGACCACGAGCACGATGTCGGGGCGTCGCTCGACCAGGAGCTTCTCGATGGCGACGAGTACCTGGGCGGTCTGTTCGGCATGGCTGCCGGAGCCGACGCCCAGATTCACGTCCGGCTCGGGAATCCCGAGGTCGCGGAAGAACGACTCGCTCATGGCGGCGTCGTAGTGCTGGCCCGTGTGGACCAGGATCGGCTCGAAGCGATCGCGCCGGCGGAGCAGCTCCGTCATCAGGGGCGCGATCTTCATGAAATTGGGCCGTGCACCGGCGATGGCGAGGATGCGGATCGGGCGTCGCGCGTGGGGGCTCTGGGTCTCGTGGGCGGACATGCGGGGGTTCCCGAGCTGGGGCGGCTGCGATCTCGGCTGGGGCCTTCCTTGTGAAGGTGGCCCGACGGATCGGGGAGGAGTCAGATTGCGCCCGCGCATCATCGTCCACGACGGGGTCGACTGCGATCGAGCCGCGCTCCTCGCGGGGATGGTTCGGGGGCGAGCGCGTCATTCTTTAGCACGGCCGGTCGAGCGGTCCGCGATATCCCCTAAGGGCAACCGGATCATCCGGGATGAGGCCATCGGAACGGCCCTGCCGAACGGCCTGCCCAGGGCACGCGCAGGACCTGCGTCGAGGTACGGACTCCGAGCGAGCGGCTTCGGGCCGGACCGGATCCCGGGTCTTCCCTCGATGGGAATCCCCAAAGCCTCCCCCGTCGTCCGCCGATGAAGCGGAACGCCCTTTCCCAATGAGACCGCCGGATATCCAAATTCGGAACTTGTTTACACAATCTTCCAAAATGTCGAGCCACCAAGGGCTACGATGGGGCCACTCTGGAGCACCGTCCGGCATGAGCGCGTCGAGAACATCGTTTGAGAATCCCCGAGGTGCGGGCGGCGTGGCCAAATTCATCCGCCGAATCGGGGCGATCTGGGAGCGGAGCCGCTGATGGCCGATCGAGTGACGGTCCTCGTGATCGACGACGACCCGAGCATCCGAGACTACCTGCAGACGCTGGCGACGCGGCAGGGCTATGGGGTTCACACCGCGACCGACGGCGAGTCGGCGCTCGCCGGTCTCGATCGCACGCTTCCCGATCTGATCACGCTCGACACGGTGCTGCCGGGCATGGACGGGCTCGAGACGCTCCGCCGGATCAAGCAACGCATCCCCGAGGTCCCCGTCATCATGCTCTCGGGCCATGGCCAGGCGCGCACGATCGTCGAAGCGATGCGGCTCGGGGCGACGGACTTCCTGCGCAAGCCCTTCGAGGTCGAAGAGCTCGAGCTCGCCTTTCGCAAGGCGCTCGAGAACCGCGCGCTCGAGGAGGAGGTGCGCAACCTGCGCGGCCGCGTTCGGAGCGAGGTCGACGGGCTGCTGCTCGGCGGCGACAACCCGAAGATGCGCGAGGTGCGCGAGATCATCGAGCAGGTCGCGGATACCGACATCACCGTCCTGATCCGCGGCGAGAGCGGGACCGGCAAGGAGGTGGTCGCGCGCGCTCTCTTCCAGCTCGGCAATCGCCGCAATCGGCCCTTCGTGAAGGTGAACTGCGCGGCGCTGCCCTCGGAGCTGCTCGAGAGCGAGCTCTTCGGCTTCGAGAAGGGCGCGTTCACCGGCGCCCAGAAGCGCAAGCTCGGCAAGTTCGAGTACGCGAACCAGGGCACGATCTTCCTCGACGAGATCAGCGAGATGGCCCCCAGCCTGCAGGCGAAGCTGCTGCAGGTCCTGCAGGACGGCGAGTTCTCCCGTCTGGGTGGGGAGTCCGACGTGCGCGTCGACGCGCGCATCATCGCGGCGACGAATCGCAACCTCGAAGAGGCCGTCGCCAAGGGCGAGTTCCGCGAGGACCTCTACTACCGCCTCAACGTGGTCACGATCCAGATCCCGCCGCTGCGCGAGCGCATCGACGCCGTTCCGCTGCTCGTGGAGCATTTTCTCAAGATGTACAACGCGCAGTACAACAAGAGCGTCGAGAAGCTCTCGACCGAGACGATGCGCGTCCTGATGGCCTACCACTGGCCGGGCAACGTCCGCGAGCTCGAGAACATGATCAAGCGGATGGTCGTGCTCGGAAGCGAGCAGACCGTCTTGCAGGAGATCGGGCAGCGCGCGATCGGCGCCAATGCGTCGAACGGCGTCGAAGACGACGTCGATCTCGCCGCGCTCGGCGCGGACATCGCCGCGGGTCGCGATCTCGATCTCAAGGCGATCGCGAAGCGGGCTGCCCAGATCGCGGAGAAGAAGGTGATCGAACGCGTCCTCGCGCAGACGCGATGGAACCGCAAGGAGGCCGCCGAGCGCCTCCAGATCAGTTACAAGGCGCTGCTCTACAAGATGAAAGAGAACGGGCTCAGCGATGATCGTTGATCGTCGATCGAGGGGGGAAGAGGGAATGGTTCGCAATCGCCGTCTCGGACGATCGCTGGTGCGGCGCCTCGCGGTCGGGCTCGCGCTGCTCTCGCTGGCCGGCTGTCTCGGGTCCCGCGGCACGCCGCCGCCCGACGCCGTCGCGGGCGAGCGCGAGGAGTACGTGATCGGCGTCGCCGACGTGTTGAGGATCGTCGTCTGGCGCAATCCGGAGCTCTCGGTGGAAGTGCCCGTCCGGCGGGACGGGAAGATCTCGGTCCCGCTGGTCGACGACGTCCAGGCCGAGGGCCTGACGCCCGAGGAGCTCAAGGAGGTCCTCACCGAGGCGCTCGCCGAATACGTCACGGCGCCGGACGTCACCGTCGTCGTCCAGGAGACGAACAGCCATACCGTCACGGTCGTCGGCGGCGTCGTCCGTTCCGGACAGGTTTCGTTGACGCGGCAGATGCGCGTGCTCGAGGCGATCGCGACGATGGGCGGGTTCGGACCCTTTGCCCGCAAGGACAGCATCCGGATCATCCGACGGCTGCCGGACGGGACGACGGCCGAATACGGCTTCAATTACGGCGCCTACACCCGAGGCAAGGCGCCCGACTCGAACTTCCTCCTGCAGCCCGGCGACACGATCATCGTTCCGGAATAGCCGAGGCGCGCGATGAGAAGTGCGCGTTTCCGCGCAGGACTGGTGCTTGGAGTACTGATGCTGGCGTCTTCGTCGACACGAGCGGGGCAGGTCGATCTGTCGGTCGAGAATCGTCTCGGCTTCGACAGCAACGTCTTCCGCTCGACGAACGAGACCGAGGACGGCACGCACGAGATCTCGCCGATGCTGACCGTCCGGGACGCGCGCGATCCGCTCGAGTACCGCTTCGAGTACCGCCCGACCTATCGGACCTTCATGCGGACCTCTGGGATCGATGGAGCGGATCACGTCGCGCGCGGATCGATCGACTGGGACGTCACTCCGGTCGACGTGATCCGCCTGAGCGGCTCCCACTACAACGGACGTCAGTTCCTGACGGAAGCCGCGGATCTCGGAACGACGACGGTCTACCAGGTGAACGATCGGGAGCGGCTCCGCCGATCGGACGCGAACGCCTACTACGGGCGCGTCCTGACCCCTACCCTTCGGCTCGGGCTCGAGTTCGACTTCGACGACTTCGACGCCAGCGGAACGAGTGCGCGGAGCCTGACCGACAGCCGGGCGTACACGGGAAGCGTCTCGATCATGAAGTCCTTGAGCCAGCGGCTCGAGATCGGTCTGATCGGGTCGGGCCGGTGGCGGGAGAATCGCGCGGTCGAACCCGATCAGGTCTCCGTCCCGACGAGCCCGCGCGCATCGTCCCGAACCAACGTCTGGGACGTGCTGGGATCCATCCGCTACCAGATCACGCCGACGATCGACGCCGCCATCCAGGCGGGTCCCTCCTTCATCCGGAGCGAGCAGTTCCCGAACGGCGTGCGCGGCCTCCTCCACGATGAGAGCTCGAGCATCAATGTCTTCGCCGTCGGATCGCTCTCGAAGCGTTGGCAGAACGGAGATGCGGACGCGTCGTACGTCCGGAGCGAGGCTCGCAGCGGCAACGTCGCTTCGAGCTCCTCGATCTCCGACGTCCTGAGCCTCGACGTCGATCAGCGATTGACCGAGCGCTGGCGGGTCGGCGCGTCCGTCTCCTGGAATCGACTCGAGCAGATCACGTCGCAGCAGGGGCTCTCGGGACGTTTCCGCATCGAGGCGATCCGGAGCGCATTCAAGCTCGATTTCGCCTGGACCTCCCGCGTCTTCCTGCTCGCGCAGTATCGATACACGCGGCAGGACACGAAGAACAGCACGTTCGGCAGCAACCGATCGGCGGAGGTCGACTTGCATCTCGCCTTCATCGGGCTGCGATACACGTTCGACCCCATCTTGTATTGAGCAGGACATCGACATGAATCTCGAACAGGGCACTCAGGTGATCGACCTCCTCGGCTTCGTGCGGCGCCGCGGCAAGCTCGTCGCGCTCGTCGCCGGGGCGACCCTGCTGGTCACGTACTGGGTCGCGATGGCTCTGCCGAATCTCTACTCGTCGGCCGCGACGATCATGGTCGAGCCGCAGACGGTCAACGAGAAGCTGGTCGACTCGGGCGTCGGCGAGATGGACCTGAACGAGCGGATCGGTCTCATGACGTCCGAAATCCTGAGTCGGACGCGTCTGTCGAAGATCATCGACGACTTCGACCTCTACGAGGACGAGTGGGGCGACATGCAGCGCGCCGAGCTGGTCGAGTACATGCGCGGCTTCGTCAGCGTCGAGCCGGTCCTGAACCAGCTCGAATCGGGCAGCCGCAGGACGAATCGGGATCTCGATTTCAATACGTTCCGGATCAATTTCCTGCACGAAGACAAGGGCGTCGCGCGCGACGTGGCGCAGCGGATCGCCAACGACTTCATCAATCGCAACATCCGGGATCGGACGTCGATCACGAACAAGAGTCTCGAGTTCATGCGGGACAAGATCGATTCGCTCTCCAAGGAGCTCGCCGCGGTCGAGAAGCGGATCGCGGAGGTCAAGGCGGAGAGCGTCGGCAGCCTTCCCGAGGAGCTCAATGCGAATCAGAACTCGCTGCAGTACGCGATCAACGACCTGCGCGACGCGCAGCGCATTCTCGACTCGGCGCAGAGTGACGCGGCCTACTGGAAGAATCAGGCGCTCAGCGCTGCGGGGATGAGCACGCCGAACGACGTCACGAGCCCGGTGTATCGGATGCGTGCGCTCGAGCTCGAGCGCAACAGCCTGATCGCACGCGGATTCACCGAGAAACATCCCGATCTGGTCCGCGTGGACGCGGAGATGGCGGTGTTGCGGAACCAGCTGGAGTCGCGGAGCGGAGAGGACGAAGACCCGTCGACGATCGGCGAGCAGAACGCTCGGGCCGAGCAGCGCCGGGCCGAGCAGCGGGCCGTGGCGGCGGCCGAGGACGTCGAACGGCTCCGCAACGAGATCGAGTCGATCGAGGCGAAGATCGCGGCGACGCCCGCAGTGGCCGAAAGGCTGGAGTCGCTGACCCGCAATTTCGATCAGCTGAGTCGGACCTATCAGGATTTCAGCGACCGTCTCCAGCAGGCGAGCGTCCAGGCGGACATGGAGCGGCGCCAGCTCGGCGAGAAGTTCCGGATCCTGGAGTCGGCGGAGGAGGCTTTCGAGCCGAGCTCGCCGAACCGCATCCTCCTGCTGACCCTCGGCGCGATCCTCGGCATCGCGCTGGGGGCGGGCATCGGACTCGTCGCCGAGGTGACGGATTCGTCGGTGCACAGCTCGACCGAGCTGCAGACGGCGTTGGGCATCCCCGTTCTCGCGTCGGTTCCGCGCATCATGCTCGAGGCGGACCGGGTCGCGCGGGCACGTCGTCTGCGGAGGGAGGTCGTCGCAGCGGTGGCGGTCGTCGCGTTCGTGCTGGTCGGGGGGTTCGTGACCTACGTCTTCGTCAACGGCTTCGCCGGGAGCCGCTCGATGGCGGACGAAGCGGCGGAGTCGGGCGAGGGCGGACAGGAGGCGCCGGCCTCGCCGCGGCCGCAGGCGCGGTTGCCGGGTGGCGTGCCGCGCGGGTAGGGGAAGGAGTCGGCTTCGATGTACAACGAGTACTACGGGCTGGTTCGCGCGCCCTTCGAGATGACGCCCGACCCCTCCTTTCTCTATCTGGGGGAGGCGCATCGCGAAGGCCTGGCGACGCTCGTCTATGCCGTGAACTCCGGCAAGGGGTTCGTCATGCTGACCGGCGAGGTCGGCACCGGCAAGACGACGCTGCTGCACGCGCTCCTCGGTCAGCTCGATGCCAAGACGAACGCCGCCTTCATCTTCAATCCGCGGCTCGACCCGATGGGCTTCTTCCGCGTGCTCTTCGAGGAGCTCGGCATCGGGCCGGCCTGCGAGACCAAGGCCGAGTACCTGTTGAATCTGAACCAGTATCTGATCGACAAGCTCGCGGCGAACGAGCGCGTGCTGCTGATCGTCGACGAGGCGCAGAACCTCTCGACGGAAATGCTGGAAGAGATCCGACTGCTCTCGAATCTCGAGACGCCGACCTCCAAGCTGATCCAGATCATGCTGGTCGGACAACCCGAGCTGCAGGTCCTGATCGACAAGCCCGAGCTCCGCCAGCTCCGGCAACGGATCGCGCTGCGTCATCATCTGAGACCCTTCGACGAACACGAGCTCGTGGAGTACGTCACGGGGCGTCTCGAGAAGGCCGGCTACACCGGATCGGGCCTCTTCGGCAAGCGCGCGCTGCGCGAGCTCTACCGCGTGACCAGCGGGACGCCGAGGCTGATCAACAACGTCTGCGACGGGGCGCTGCTGCTCGGCTACGTCCGGCAGCAGTCGTTGGTCGGTGCGGACGTGATCGAAGAGGTCGCGCGGGATCTGGCTCTCGTCCCGAAGGACGAGGCGGGTTTCGAGCCGGAGCAGGCGCCGCCGGCGCGTCCGTCGAGGCGGCGCCGGTCCTTGCGCCGATTCCTTCGTTTTGGGCGTTAGTCGGTCGCCGTCGGGGTACGGGACCGAGGGAGAAGACGAGTCATGGCCAAGCACTACGAGGCGCTGCAGCGAGCGGAGATGGAGCGGCGTCGCAGGACGTCGGGAGCGGAGACGCCGATCCCGCAGGTGCCCGCATTCGAAGGCTCGGCGATCACTCCGCCCGCGGCGAAGGAGAAGCCCGGAATCCTCGCGCGCTGGCTCTCGCCGGACGGGCGGGGCGGGGCCGAGGCGCCTTCGGATGCCAACAAGCGGCGGATCGCGCTCCTTCAGCCCGACTCGTACGTCGCCGAGCAGTACCGGACCCTGCGCGGTCGCCTCGACAGCCTCGCCTCCCAGCGACCGCTCAAGACGATCGCGGTCACGAGCGCGAACGCGGGCGAGGGCAAGTCGACCTGTGCCGTGAACCTCGCGAGCGTGACGGCGATGAGCGTGGGTCGGAGCGTGCTGCTGATCGACTGCGATCTGCGCCGACCGAAGGTGCACTGGACGCTCGGGCTCCAGCCTCAGGTCGGCCTGGCAGAGGTCCTGCTCGATCAAGCGACGCTGGACGAGGCGATCATGAAGGTCGAGGGGCTCGCGCTCGACGTGCTGCCGGTGCGGATGATCCCGAGCAATCCCTCCGAGCTGCTCGCGTCACCCGAGATGCGCCGATTGATCGAGCAGGTCGCGCAGCGCTACGACCGCATCGTGCTGGACACGCCCGCGTGTCTCGGCCTTCCGGACGCCAAGAGCGTCTCCGAGCTGTGCGACGGACTGGTCATGGTCGTGCGTGCCGACGTGACGCCGCGCGAGGACGTGCAGGCGGCGCTCGACATCCTCGATCGACGGCGCGTCGTCGGCCTCGTGCTCAACGGGGCCGAGGCCACCCGTGAGCAGTACGGCTACTACTGACCGAATGGTCGTTCCGTTCGCGATCGCGACGCGGAAGAGCGCGGCTCTTCGGGCGCGGCCGGACCAGGGAGAGCTGCCGGCGTGAACGAGATCCGGGCCATCACGATCCTGCTGCTCGCCGCAGGCGTCGCGTCGTTGGTGACGCCGCTCGTGATGCGGTTCGCCCTGGCGATCGGGGCCGTCGATCGCCCGAACGAGCGCAAGGTCTCGAGGCGGGAACGGATGCCGCTGCTGGGCGGTCTCGCCGTCGGCGTGGGCTGCGCGGCGGCGTTGTCGGTCTCGACGGTCTGGTCGGGGGGGCCCGCGATCTGGCCGAAGGCGGCCGGGTTCGCCGTCGGGGCGAGCCTGCTGATGGCCGTCGGCTTCGTCGACGACCGGTTCACGATCCGAGCGAGCACGAAGTTCGGCTTCCAGGTGATGGCCGCGCTGATCGCGATCCAGGCCGGGTTCCGATTCGATCTGTTCAGCGATCCCCTGACGCTGCGAACGCTCGACGTTCCGTTCTGGATCATGTTGCCGGTCTCCCTGGTCTGGATCGTCGGCGTCACGAACGCGATGAACCTGGTCGACGGACTCGATGGCCTCTCCTCGGGGCTCGGCGCGATCATCGCGGCGACGCTGACGATCATCTGCTGGCAGGCGCAGCAATGGGTCGGCGTCGTGATCGGTCTGTCGCTCTGCGGCGCCCTGATCGGCTACCTGCCCTACAACTTTCCGCCGGCGCGGGTCTTCCTGGGCGACACCGGATCGCTCCTGATCGGATTCGGACTCGCCGTCCTCGCGCTCGAGGGCTATCGGAAGGCCGCCTTCCTGGCGTTCATCGTGCCCATGCTCGCGCTGGCGATTCCCCTGCTCGACACGCTGCTGTCGATCGTGCGGCGAGTGCGGAGCGGGCGGAGCATGTTTTCGCCCGACAAGCTCCACATGCACCACCGCTTGCTCATGCGTGAGGGATCGCACCGCAACGCGGTCCTGATGCTGTACTTCCTGACGAGCTGCTTCTGCATGATCGCGATCTCGTTCGCTCAGATCGATGGCTGGCTCGCGTTCGTCTATCTGGTCGCCGTCGTGGCGGTGACGATCCGCCTGCTCAGGAATCTCGACGCGTTCTCGCTGGAGGGGCCGTCGGCGACGTCGCAGAAGGCGACGGAACAGGATCCGTCCGCAACGGTCGGTCACGAGGGAGAAGACGAGTCATGAACGTCGCCGTCATCGGCACCGGTTACGTCGGCCTGGTCACGGGCGCGTGCTTTTCGGAGTTCGGCGTCCAGGTCACCTGCGTCGACAAGATCCCCGAGAAGATCGACGCCTTGAAGCGGGGCGAGATCCCGATCTACGAGCCGGGCCTCGAGGACATCGTCGAGCGCAACACCCGGAGCGGACGTCTCGCCTTCTCGCTCGATCTCGCGGATGCGATCAACCATGCACTCGTGGTCTTCGTCGCCGTCGGCACGCCCGCCGATTCCGACGGGGGTACGGACCTCACCTTCGTCGAGGCGGTGGCGCGCGACATCGGGCGGGCCCTCTCGTCCTACAAGGTCGTCGTCACGAAGAGCACCGTACCCGTCGGGACCTCGGATCACGTTCGCCGCTGGATCCAGGAGGAGCTCGACGCGCGGGGCTCGAAGCTGCGCTTCAGCGTCGCCTCCAATCCCGAGTTCCTCCGCGAAGGCGCCGCGATCGGCGACTTCATGCGTCCGGATCGCGTCGTGATCGGAACGGAACCGGGCGACGATCAGGCGCGGGCGATCCTGAAGGACCTCTACCGTCCGCTGTATCTGAACGAAACGCCCTTCGTCGAGACGAACATCCATACGGCGGAGCTCTCGAAGTACGCGGCCAACGCCTTCCTCGCGACGAAGATCTCCTTCATCAACGAGCTCTCGACGATCTGCGAGCGGGTCGGCGGCGACGTGCAGGCCATCGCCCGCGTGATGGGGCTCGACAACCGGATCGGAAAGAAGTTCCTGCACGCGGGACCGGGGTACGGCGGCTCCTGCTTTCCGAAGGACACTCATTCGGTCGCGCATTTCGCCCGCAGGCTCGGTCAGGAGTTCTCGATCGTCGAGGCGACCATCCGCGTCAATCAGCGCCAGCGGCTGCGGATGGTGGACAAGATCGTCGCCGCCCTCGACGGTGAGGTCGCCGGTCGGACGGTCGGCGTGCTCGGGCTCTCGTTCAAGCCGGAGACGGACGACCTGCGCGAGGCGCCCGCGCTCGACATCGTGCGGGCGCTGCTCGACCGAGGGGCGAAGGTCCGCGCCTACGATCCGGCCGCGATGGCCCACGCCGGTCGGCTCGTCCCCGAGATGGTCCTCTGCAAGGACGCCTACGAAGCGATCACGGACGCCGACGCGATGGTGATCGTGACCGAGTGGAACGAATTCCGGATGCTGGACCTCTCACGGGCCCGGGAGCTCATGGCGGAGCCCCGGATGCTCGACCTGCGCAACATCTACAAGAGCGATCCCGTGCGAGCGGCCGGCTTCCAGTATTGGGGTGTCGGCCGCGAATGACCGCCGGGCCCGTGGGGCCCAAGAGAGGATCGGGCGGGACGATCGGCGGCAAGAGCGGCGAGAAACCTGGGATTTTCCGCACGACCCCGGGCCGGTTTGTGACAATGGTCACCAAGGGCGCGGGGTGTCGAGACGTACGATCACGTCGAAGCCGGGCCGGGGCTCCCGCCCCAGCGCCGGGCCGACGAGGTGGAAATGACGACGACTGGCTCGGTTCGCAAGGACGTACTGGATTCGCTCCGGGGCATCCCGCTCTTCAGGCGGGTCAACGAGAGCGATCTCGAAGAGCTCGCGACCCATCTGATCGAACGGCGCTTTCCGAAGAACGCGACCGTGGTCGAGGAGGGGCTTCCGGGCGACTACATGTACGTGATCCGGGAGGGGCGGGCGAAGGTCACGAAGGCCTCCGACGACGGCCGCGAGAAGATCATGAACTTCCTCGAGGCCGGCGCCTTCTTCGGCGACATGGCCCTGCTCGGCAACGAGACCCGATCCGCGAGTGTCAAGACCCTCGAAGAGTCGGTCCTGCTCGCGCTCTCGCGTCGGGACTTCATCGATCTCCTGCGGCAGAGCCCGGACCTCTCTCTGGCCGTCATCGAGGAGCTGGCCAATCGGCTTCGCGAGACCAACGAGCAGGCGCGCTCGCTCTCCTTCCAGGGCGTCGAGGAGCGCACCCGCAACCTCTTCGAGCGGATCGCTCGGCCCGCCGAGACCGGCCCGACCCGGCTGATGACGCCGCCGCTCACCCATCAGCAGATCGCCGACATGGTGGGAACTTCCCGCGAGACCGTGACGCGGGCGATCAAGCAGCTCAAGGCGTCGGGCTGGCTCATGCAGGAAGGCAAGCGCTACGTCATTCCCGCCGAACGTTGAGCTTCAGCTTCGCACGCAACCCTCCGCTTGGTCCTTCCGTCTCCCGACCGGCCCTCGCGCGATTCGTCCCGTCGCCCTGGTAGTTCGCCGTCGGTCGGGGCGGCTCGGCGTATGGCGTCCATCCGGGGGATGACGCAAGCTTGCCGCCGGCCCGAATCCGGCCGGGCCGGACGCCGTTTCCGACCCTGCGGCCTCCCCCGATTTCCCAGGCTTCCCAGTCAGAGGATGAGTCGTGCAGGTTCCCGATCGCTTCTCTCGTCTCTCCCGGTCCTTGGTTTCGACGTGGCTCGCTGCGAGCCTCGCTCTCGTCTTCGCGGTCGCCCTCGGCGGCTGCGCGGACGATGCCGATCGCATCGCGAGCTTCATGAAGAGTGGTGAGGACTACGTCGAGAAGGAGAAGTTCGACGAGGCGGTGATCGAGTTCAAGAACGTGCTCCAGATCGATCCCGAGCATCCGGGAGCCCATGAGGCGCTCTCCCTCGCCTACCTCCAGACCGAGAAGCCGCGCGAGGCCTACTGGGAGATGTCGGAGACGGTCCGACTCGATCCGAAGAACGTCGAGGCGCGCCTGCGCTACGGCACCGTCTCGGCCGCGATCGGCGAGCACGACGTCGCGCTCGAGCAGGCCGAGGCCGTGCTCGCGATCGATCCGGAGAGCGCGCCGGCCTTCATCCTGCGCGCGCAGGGACGCGAGGCGAAGGAGGACTTCGAGGGGGCCGAGGCCGACTTCCGGTCGGCGATCGAGGCCGATCCGCAGGGCCCCGCCTATCGCTTTCTCTACTCCGGCTTCCTCGAGCGCCGCGGTCGCTTCGAGGATGCCGAACGCGTCCTGCGCGAGCTGATCGAGGTCGAGGAGAGCTACCTCGCCTACTCGAGCCTCGTCCGGCTGGTCGCGCGGACCAAGAATCGGGACGACGAGGCCGAGGCGCTGCTCCGCAAGACCGTGGAGCTGGCGGCGCAGGCGCCCGTGGAGGAGCCCAAGCGCGACCCCAAGGAGAAGGCCGGGACATCGACGTCGCTCGTGACCAACTTCCTCCGCGAAGAAGCGGTCCAGAACGCCTATCTGCTGTTGTCGACGTTCCACTACACGCGGGGACGCTTCGACGAGGCGATCCGGGATCTCGAGCAGGGCGTCAGCGAGAGCGCCTCGAAGATCGAGCTGATCTACCAGATGGCGCGTTTGAATCGACTCGAGGGGCGTCTCGACGAGGAGGCGGCCCTGATCCGCCGGGCGACCGAAGAGGCGCCCGACAGTCTCGGGGCCCAGCTCGTCCTCTCGCTCTATCTCGGTCAGCAGGGCGATCTCGACGGCGCGCTCGCGGCGGCGGAGCGGGCCGTGGCGATCGATCCGAAGAATCGCGGAGCCGAGCTGCGCGTCGCCGAGCTGCTGGCCGACATCGGGTACAAGCGCCAGGACGAGGCGTCCATGAAGAAGGCGCGCGAGATGGTCGACGCCATCCTCGAGAAGGAGCCCGACAGCCCCGAGGCCCGCTTCGTCGATGCCAAGCTGAAGCTCACCCAGAACGACCTCGCTGGCGCGAAGAGCTCGCTCGAGATCGTCCTCCAGGCCAAGCCCGACTGGGCGCAGGCGCATTTCGTCCTCGGCTCGACGCTCGTCGCGTCCGGCGAGTTCGCCCGCGCCCGCGTCGAGCTCGCCCGCGCGGTCGAGCTCGATCCCCAGCTGCTCGACGCGCGCAAGCTGCTCGCGCGGGTCCATGCTCAGCTCGGCGAGCACGAATTCGCGATCGAGCAGGGACGCGCCTACCTGGCCCAGCGCCCGGATGACGGTGAGGTCCGCATCGTCGTCGGCCAGAGCCTGATCCGGGTCGGTCGCAGCCAGGAAGCCTACGAAGAGGTCGAGAAGATTCCCGAGGAGAAGCGCGACGCGGCAGCGCAATTCGCGCTCGGTCGGCTCGACCTCGCGTTCGGGCGCGTGGAGCAGGGCAAGGCCCGTCTGCTCAAGGCCGATGCGCTCGCTCCGGGCAACGCGCAGGTCCTGCGTTCGCTGCTCGCCGTGGACCGGGAGCAGGGCAAGCTCGCCGAGTCGGCGGCGCGCATCGACCGCGCTGCGCAGGCCAATCCGAGCGACAGCCAGCTCGCCGAGCTCCAGGGCGAGGTCGCCCTGCTGCGGGGGGAAACCGAGTCCGGCCGAAAGGCGCTCTCGCGCGCGATCGAGCTCGATGGACGCAATGTGACCGCGCAGCTGACGCTGGCGGAGCTCGCGCAGCGTGAGGGCAAGCCGGAGGAGATGATCGGCATCCTCGAGCGCGCGGCCGAGTCGGTCCCGGAGTCCGCCGACCTGCAGTATCGCCTCGCGGTCGTCTACGAGCAGAACGATCGCCGCGCCGACGCGATCACCGCCTACGAGAAGGCGATCAAGCTCAACAACGATCTCGCCATGGCGAAGAACAACCTGGCCTACCTGATGGCCGAGAGCGGAGGGGACCTCGACCGCGCGCTCGAGCTCGCGCAGCAGGCCAAGGAGCAGATGCCGGACGACGGCAACGCCGCCGACACGCTCGGCTGGGTCATGCTCAAGCGCGGCGTGCCGTCCGCGGCGATCGGCTATCTCGAGGAGGCGCGCGGCCGGTTTCCGCAGGACGCCCACGAGGTCCAGGGCATCGTGCGCAACCACTTGGCCGAGGCCTACGAGAAGAACCAGGAGCCCGACAAGGCCATCACCGAGAGCCGCAAGTCGATCGAGTTCGGCGCGAGCATGGTCGCCGCCGCGAAGAAGCGCGGCGTCACGCTGGAGGAGCCTTCGTGGTCGGTCGAGGCGCGCCAGCGGATCGAGCGGCTCGGCGCTCAGGGCTGAGCCGTCCGTCCGCCCGGCATCGCTCGGTCGCCCGCCGAGGATCCATCGCACGCCTGCTTCCCCGCGGGTCGCGCGAAGCGTCGGGGTCTGCGGAGCGTCAAGAGTTCCCGTCCGTGCACCGATAGGTCCGCCATCCGCCGGGGGGTGCGTGCGTTCGTCAACGAACCAGCGCCACGTCCCACCGGTCGACGCCCACGCGCGGACTCGGTCCACGGAGGAACTCATGAGGCGCACCGTCATCCTGATCGTCTCGCTCGCGCTGTGCGCGTTCGCCGGATCGGCAGGAGCCGAGACGCAGGTCGAATCGGCGAATGGATCGCAGGGCCAGGCGGATGCGCCGTCGATCGCGAAGGATCCGGTCGGGACCGAAGCGAGCGACGTGACGCCCGAAACGCAGGACGGCGCAGCCAGGGCGGCGACCGACGCGCAGACCGACGTTCCGGGCGCAGCGGCGACGGCGATCGGCGAGGTCGTGGCGTCGACCGACGACGAATCGGGCGTCGAAGCGCGCGTCGAGGCGCAGCCCGTCGTCGAGGTGGTCCGCGGGTCGAAGAAGATCGTGCTCGGGCCCCAGGGCGTCGACGACAAGGGGCGCATCGGCCGCCTCCACACCGTTTCGAGCGGCGACACGCTCTGGGATCTCTCGGCGGCCTATCTCGGCACGCCCTGGGTCTGGCCCTCCGTCTGGATCGACAACCACGACATCGCGAATCCCCACCTGATCCACCCCGGCGATCGGATCTGGATCACGGCCAACGAGATGCGCGTCGTCAGCGACGACGAAGCCGACGCCTTCCTGAATCGCCTGCTCGAGGAGAGCGCCGCTCCGGACGCATCGGAGGGCGACGAGATGGTCATGGACGAGGCGCCGGCGGCGCCGGACACGGACGAGGCGATGGAGGTGGTTCCGGAGAGCGTGCTCGCGTCGGTTCCCGAGCCGACGCCGGCAGGACGCCAGATCACGGTCAGCATGCGCGCGGCGATGGGCTTCGTCACGACGGAGCAGATGGAGGCCGCCTCCAGCATCCTCGACAGCCCGGTCGAAAGGACGCTCCTCACGGACGGCGATCGGGTCTACATCGGTCTCGGCGAAGGCGACGTCCACGTCGGCGACCGGTTCACGATCTTCGACGACGTGGAGATGGTCTACGACGTCGGCTCGACCCGCGTGATCGGCCATCACGTCGACGTGCTCGGATGGCTCGAGGTCAAGCAGCTGACGGGGGATACGTCGATCGCCGAGATCCGGATGAGCTATGCCGAGATCACCCGCGGAACGCGCATCCTCGCGCGACCGCCGGCCCCGCGACACGTGACGGTGATGCGCACGCCGGAGGCCAGCGCGGGCCAGATCGTATTCCTTCCGGCCTCGAAGACCGTGATGGCCGATGGTGGCTATGTCTACCTCAACCGAGGCGAGCTCGATGGCCTCGAGGTCGGCAGCGAGCTCGAGGTCATCGACCCGGGCCGCATCATGACCGACGTGCCGCGCGGGGTCGACGTCCAGACGCCCGACCACAAGGTCGCCACGCTGGTGGTGGTCTCCGTGGAGCCCCAGACGGCGGTCGCGTTCGTCCTCAATGCGAGCCGCGTGCTCGAGGTGGGCGATCGCGTGAGGCCGCTCGCGGCGAGCCTCGCGTCGCGCTGAGCGCGCGGCCGCCGGTCCACGCGGTGGGGCCGCCGGTTCGCCGCTCGGCGCCGACGTCGGAATCGGGTTCCATTGCGCGACCCCCGCTGGTCCCGGGAGCCGCGCGACGGACAGTCCCGAACAACGAACGCCCCATGCGTCGGCGCAGCCGAGCGAGCAGGCCCGATCGCGGGCGGGTCTGGCGCCCGCCGACGCGCGGGAATGGATCGCCCTCCAGCAGGCGCTGGCCTTCTTTCCGGAACGCATCGCGCCCGCGCTTCGGGCGGGCCGCGCGCCATCGACGCTGCTCGCATCGGCGGGCGGGCGGAGTCGGCCGATCGCCGGGACGCGCGACGCGACGGCGGCGACCGTGGCTCGCTACGAGCGCCTGCAGGCGCGGATCGTTCCCCTTCCGGACGCGTCGTACCCCGATGCGCTTCGCGTCCTCGACGACGCGCCGGCCGTCCTCGCGCTGCGCGGCGATCCGGCGGTGCTGGCGCGAGAGGCGATCGCGATCGTCGGTGCTCGGGCCGCCACCCGCCAGGCGCGGTCCTTCGCGCGCATCCTGGCCCATGACCTGGCCCGAGCCGGCTTCGTCATCGTCTCCGGACTCGCCCGGGGCATCGATGCGGAGGCGCATCGGGGCGCGCTCGAGGGCGGTGGCCTGACCATCGGCGTCCTGGCGTGCGGCGTCGATCGGATCTACCCGCCCGAGCATCGTGGACTCGCGGAGCAGATCATGCGAGCGGGGGCCGTGGTGAGCGAGCTGCCGCTCGGTACGCTGCCGAGACCGCTCCACTTCCCGCTGCGCAACCGCATCATCAGTGGTCTCTCGCGGGCCGTCGTCGTCGTCGAGGCGCGGCGTCGGAGCGGCTCGCTGATCACCGTGCGGCATGCACTGAACCAGGGGCGCGAGGTCTTCGTCGTGCCGGGCGCCGTCGAGGGCCCGTTCGCGGCGGGCACCAATCAGCTGCTGCGCGAGGGGGCGCGGGCGATCCGATCCGCGCGCGATCTGCTCGAGGACCTGGGATTCGAGCCCTCGTTCGTCGGATCACGAGCGCGGCGGGAGCGGTCCGGGCGGGCGAGGGACGCGCGTGCTTCGTCCCCTCGAGATGGCGCGACCGAGACCACGGAGGCGACGGCATCGAGCGGGTCGCGGGCGGTCGAAGCGCGGCTCGAGGCGCTCCTGGCGGATGGGCCGCGGACGGCGGATGAGCTGCTGCTCGAGGTGGGGATCGATCCCGGTCGGGTCGCGACGGCGCTACTCGAGCTCGAGCTGGCGGGCCGGATCGCCGGCGAGCGCGATGGGCGGCTCCATCTGTGCGGGCGCCCCGCGGCGCATCGAGGGGGTGCGCGGCCTTCGCTACCCTGCGCGCCTTCGACGGACGCGCGACGAGGCCCGATGCGAACGAGCGGCGACGCGCCCGAGGCGCGCTCGGCCTCGGGCCAGCTGCGGGACGCTGGTCCTGCGCCCGAGCGCGCGCCCGGCGAACGATCGAAGCAGGAGAACGGGTCTTGAATCCTCCGCCCTCGCAGCGCGCTCCGGTCGTCGTGGTCGGGGCCGGATTGGCCGGCTGCGAGGCGGCCTGGCAGCTCGCGGAGCGCGGTGTGCGCGTCGTCCTGCTGGAGATGAAGCCGGAGCGGATGTCGCCGGCCCATCGCTCGACCGACCTGGGCGAGCTCGTCTGCAGCAACTCCCTCCGCGCGAACACGCTGGGCAACGCGGTGGGCCTGCTCAAGGAGGAGATGCGGCAGCTCGGCTCGCTGGTCCTGCGCGTCGCGGACGAGACGGCCGTTCCGGCCGGCAAGGCGCTCGCCGTCGACCGGGTCGAGTTCGCCCGACGCATCACCCGGGCGGTCGCATCGCACCCGGCGATCGAGCTGCGCTCGGAATGCGTGACGCGCATTCCGGATGCGCCCTGGGTGGTCCTGGCGACGGGGCCCCTGACGGATGCGGCGCTCGCGGAAGATCTGGCGCGGACGCTCGGCGAGGCGCATCTCTACTTCTACGACGCGATCTCGCCGACCGTCTACGCGGATTCGATCGACGAGGGCATTGCCTTTCGCGCCTCGCGCTACGACGACGATCCGGGAGAAGAGGGCGGCGACTACCTGAACCTGCCGATGACGCGAGCGGAATACGAGGGCTTTGTCGAGGCGTTGCTGGCGGCCGACACGGTGCCGGTCCACGCCTTCGAGCAGGCGATCTACTTCGAGGGTTGTCTTCCGATCGAGGAGATGGCGCGTCGGGGTCGCGAGACGCTGGCTTTCGGCCCGATGAAGCCGGTCGGGTTGGTCGATCCGCGCACCGGGCGACGGCCGTACGCCGTGGTGCAGCTGCGGCGGGAGGATCGCGCCGGGACGCTCTGGAATCTCGTCGGCTGCCAGACGAAGCTGCGCGTCGGCGAGCAGAAGCGGATCTTCCGCCTGATTCCGGGACTCGAAGGCGCGGTCTTCGCCCGCTTCGGCGGGGTCCACCGCAACACCTACGTCAACGCCCCCCTGCAGCTCGATACCGAGCTCCAGCTCCGCAAGCGACCGGGCGTCTTCCTGGCCGGCCAGATGGCGGGTGTCGAGGGGTACGTCGAGTCGGCGGCGGTCGGGCTGCTGGTCGGGATCGCCGTCGCGCGGCGCGTGCTGGCCCTGCCGGCGATCGCGCCGCCGCCCGAGACGGCGCATGGCGCGTTGGTGCGCCATCTGCAGAACGCGGATGCGAAGCACTTCCAGCCGATGAACGTCAACTACGGCCTCTTCCCGCCCCTCGATCCCGATCAGGCGACGATGGTCTCGAAGCGCGGTCGCCGGGTGAAGCGCCCGAAGCGCGAGAAGAACGAGGCCCTGGCTCGGCGGGCGCTCGAGCGGATCGCCGGCTTCCGCGCGCGCGTCGTCGCCGCCGCGCCGATCGCCCCGTCGCTCGACACGCAGGGGGCGGCGTGAACTGGACGCGGGCGATGGAGGGGTACGCCCGTCATCTCGCCAGCGAACGGGCGATGTCCCCCCACACCCTCCGCGCCTACCTGGCCGACGTCCGCCAGCTCACGCTCCACACCGGCAGCGGAATCGCGCCCGCCGCCGTCGATCCGGATCACGTGCGCGGCTGGCTCGCGAGCCTCAATCGCCGGCGCAGCGCCGCGACGCGCGGTCGCAAGCTGGCGTCGGTGCGGTCCTTCTTCCGATGGCTCGTGCGCGAGGGCGTGCGCGGAGACGACCCGACGGCAGGGATTCCGATGCCCAAGCTCGAGAAGCGCCTGCCCCGACCGCTCTCGATCGACGACTGCGCGCAGCTCGCCGGGACCGAGCGCCGTGCGAGCCGGCGACCCGCGCCGGAGGGCGGCGTGCGGGCCCGGGCCGACCAATGGCTCGCCCTGCGCGACCGGGCCCTGGTCGAGCTGCTCTACGGAACGGGGATCCGCATCGGGGAGCTCGTCGCGCTCGATGTGCGCGATCTCGAGCTGCGGGCGCGCGAGGTCCGGGTGATGGGCAAGGGGGGCAAGGAGCGCGTCGTCCCGATCCCGGAGCGCGCGCGCGAGGCCCTCTCGGCCTGGCTGGGGGTCCGGCGGCATGCGGGGGTCCTCCGCGAGCCGCTCTTCATCGCGTTGCGGCCGCGCCGGGAAGGCGCGCCCCGTCGTCTCGCCGCGCGCGAGGCGCGCCGGGTCCTGGACGAACGCGCGCGGGGAGCCGATCTCAGCGAGCACGTCCACCCCCATCGCCTGCGCCACAGCTACGCCACCCATCTGCTCGACATGGGCGCCGACCTGCGCGAGATCCAGGAGCTGCTCGGCCACGCGAGCCTCTCGACCACCCAGAAGTACACCGCCGTCTCGATCGAGCACCTGCGCGACGTCTATGATCAAGCCCACCCCCGCGCCCGCGGCGGCCCTCCGGCCGCGTCGTCCAAGCCATCCGCTCGCCCGCCCGCCCGCACGAGGCGTCGGGAACGCGAGGCGAGATGACGGGCCCGCGGCGAGACCGGACGGATGCGCGGAGCCTCGAGACGGGCGCACGGCGCACGGGGGCGGGAAGAGCTGGATGAAGCGGGAGCGGAACGACGATGCGTGACGGGTCGGAGCGGGCGGGTCGGATGCGGGCGACGACCGTCGTCGCCGTCGTGCGCGACGGGACGGTGGCGATCGGTGCGGACGGACAGGTGACGCTGGGCGATACGGTGATGAAACATCGGGCGGAGAAGGTCCGACGGATCGGCAAGGGTCGGGCGCTCGTCGGATTCGCGGGAGGAGCGGCCGATGCGCTCACGCTGATCGAGCGGCTCGAGGGGAAGTTCGAGAGTCATCCCGGAAACGTCCGACGGGCGGCCGTCGAGCTCGCGCGCGACTGGCGTACGGATCGCGTGCTGCGCAAGCTCGAGGCGATGCTGCTGCTCGGAGATCCGCAGACGCTGCTCCTGGTCTCGGGCAACGGCGACGTGATCGAGCCCGACGACGGGGTCGCGGCGATCGGGTCGGGCGGGGCCTACGCGCTCGCCGCGGCTCGCTCGCTGGTGCGTCATACCCGGCTCTCCGCGCGCGAGATCGTCGAGGAGGCGTTGCGAATCGCCTCCGAGATCTGCATCTACACCAACGCCCAGATCACGGTGGAGACGCTGCCGTGAGCGACGAACGGGTCTTCACGCCGAGGGAGATCGTCTCCGAGCTCGACCGCTACGTGATCGGGCAGCGCGACGCCAAGCGCGCCGTCGCGATCGCGCTGCGCAATCGCTGGCGCCGCCAGCAGGTCGCGAGCGAGTTGCGCGACGAGATCGCGCCGAAGAACATCATCATGATCGGGGCGACGGGGGTCGGGAAGACCGAGATCGCACGGCGACTCGCGAAGCTCGCCCAGGCGCCGTTCATCAAGGTCGAGGCGTCGAAGTTCACCGAGGTGGGCTACGTCGGTCGCGACGTCGAATCGATCATCCGCGATCTGACGGAGCTCGCGATCAAGATGGTCGGCCAGGAGGAGCAGGTCGGCGTCCGGGCCCAGGCCGAGGAGCGGGCCGAGGAGCGGCTGATCGACGCGCTGCTGCCGAGCCCGGTGCCCGTCGCCGGACCGGCCGACCCGGAGACCGGCGCGCGTCCGCGCGAGACGCGCGAGAAGCTGCGCCGGCTCTTGCGGCTCGGCGAGCTCGACGAACGCGAGGTCGAGCTCGAGCTCGCCGACGCGCCGGGGGGCGTGCCTTCCCTCTCGGTCGCGGGGCCGGGGGGCGCCGAGGAGATCGGGGCACAGTGGCGGGAGCTGCTCGCCGGCATGCTGCCCAAGAAGACCCGCAGACGGCGTCTCAAGGTCGCCGCCGCGCGCGAGGCGTTGATCCAGGAGGAGGCGGAGGCGCTGGTCGATCCCGATCGCGTCCGGGAGCGGGCCGTGCGCCGCGTCGAACAGTCCGGGATCGTCTTCATCGACGAGATCGACAAGGTCGCCGTCGCCGGCGGCGGACGACAGGGGCCGGACGTCTCGCGGGAGGGGGTACAGCGCGACCTGCTGCCGATCGTCGAGGGCTCGACGGTGCAGACCAAGCACGGCCCCGTCGAGACGGATCACATCCTCTTCGTGGCGGCCGGCGCCTTCCACGTGGCGAAGCCCTCGGATCTGATGCCGGAGCTGCAGGGTCGATTCCCGATTCGCGTGGAGCTCGCGAGCCTGGGGCGCGAAGAGCTCGTCCGCATCCTGACCGAGCCGACCAACTCCCTCGTCCGCCAATACACCGCCCTGCTCGCGACGGAGGGCATCGCGCTCGACTTCGAGCCCTCCGGAATCGAGGCGATCGCGGAGATCGCCGCGACCGTCAACGAGCGCCATGCCGACATCGGGGCCCGCAGGCTCCATACCGTGATGGAGCGCCTGCTCGAAGATCTGTCCTTCGAAGCGCCGGATCTCCCGGGCCAGCGGGTCACGGTCGATCGGGCGCTGGTCCAGGCCAGGTTGGGCGAACTACTGGACGATCAGGACCTTTCGCAGTTCATTCTGTGACGTTCGGGCGGACGGAGTCGCACCGACGAGCGTGATGCCGTCGTGCCGGCGGTCGCGCTCGATCGAGATGGGCTTCGGGTCACGCGCGGGCGTGGCGAGGATGCCGAAGCGGACGCCGATGCGGAAGGCGAGGAGAGGGGTCGAATGCGCAATCGCGTGCTGATCGTCGACGACGAGCTCTTCTTCCTCGAGGCGATCGAAGAGATCCTGACCGAGGCCGGCTATGAGACGCTGCGCGCGGCGAACGGCGCCGAGGCGCTCGAGCACGCGGGGGATCCGAGCATCGCCGTCGTGGTGCTCGACGTGCGACTCCCCGACATGGACGGGATCTCGGTGCTCGAGCGGATTCGGGCCGAGCGGCCCGAGCTGCCCGTGATCATGCTGTCGGCGTCGACGGATCAGGAGATCGTGCTCGAGGCGCTCCGGCTCGGCGCCTCCGACTATCTCGCCAAGCCGCTCCACGACGAGGAGCTCGTGCTCGCCGTCGGGCGGGGCATCGACGGACACGAGGCGTCGGCGGGGCGTCGACGCCTCCAGGCCCGCATCGATCGGCTGGTCGAGAGCATGGAGCGTCTGGCCCAGCTCGTGCGCTGGGCGGCGCCCGCGGAGCGGGCGGAGGTCCTGCGGCGGGGCATCGTCGATGCCGCTGCGACGGTCTTCGAGGCCGGACGGGTCTCGTTGATGCTCGCGGACGAAGATCGAGCCTGGCTCGCGGTCGTCGCCTGTCGCGGGGTCGACATCGCGCGGGAGACGTTGACGCCGCGCAAGGCGGGCGAGGGCGCGGCGGGGCGCTGCTTCGCCGAGTCGAGCCTGGTCTGCGTGGCCGACGTCGCGCGGGACGCGCGCTTCGCCGGGCGGGGCGTCGGGCAGTATCGAGGCAGCGCGTTCGCCATCGTACCGCTCGTCTGCCTGGGGGAGCCGGTCGGCGTGTTGTGTCTCACGGACGCGCGGGACGAGCAGGGGCTCGCGAGCGACGAGGCGAACGTGCTCCGCCTGCTCGGCATGCAGGTCTCGGAGTTCCTGGCGGCCGATCCCGAGGTCGAACGCATCCTCGAGGCCGCGAGCACGCTCGACGCCGAAGGGGTCAGCGGAAGCCTCTCCCGCTCGTCGCTGCGAGCCGACGGCGATGCGGACCTCGCCCGGGCGGTCTGCGAGGCGGCCGCCGCGGAGGTCGAGCCCGGGCGGATCCTCCGCAAGGCGCTCGCCAGCATCGCGCGGGCCCTGGGCGCGGCGCCGGTCGCGCTCTACCTGCAGGCGCCCGACGGCACGTCGCTCCGGCGCGAGGCCGAGCTCGAGGGCAGCGTCTGCGGCGACCGGGAGACCCTGCGCGTCGATCGAGGGCTCACGGGGATCGTCTGCCAGTCGGGCGGCATCGTCGCGGCCCCGGCGCCGGCCGACGACGCCCGCTTCGATCCGACCGTGGATACCGCTGCGGACGGCGTGGCCCGCGGGCTCCTCTGTGTACCGGTCAAGCTCCGGGAAAGGGTGGTCGGTGTCCTGCGGGTCTTCTACGAGGGCGGGGCGCGGCCCTCGCCGCGCACGGGCGAGGTCCTCTCGGCCGCCATCTCCGCGGCCGTTCGCAACGTCCTCCTGTACCGTAGTCTGCTCCAGAGCATCGAGGAGCTCGCAGCGGCGCGTCGGGCGGCACGCGGTGAGGGGACCTCGACGCGTTAGGCGTTTCTCGATCCGACGGTCCGGTCCGGTCCGAGGGAGACGGGCGACGAGCGTTCGTCCCGAACGGGGCGCCATCGGCTCGCGCAGGATGGAAGGCGGCGATGCAGCAGCTGGTCGACAAGGCACGGGTCCTGATGGAGGCGCTGCCGTACATGCGGCGCTTCCTGGGCAAGACGATCGTGGTCAAATACGGCGGTCATGCGATGACGGACGAGACCTATCAGGCGTCGTTCGCGGCCGACGTCGTGCTGCTCAAGCACATCGGTCTGCGCCCCGTGATCGTGCATGGCGGCGGTCCCCAGATCGAGGCGACGCTCTCGCGGATGGGCAAGAAGTCGACCTTCGTCGACGGCCGGCGCGTGACGGACGACGAGACGATGGAAGTCGTGGAGATGGTCCTCGGCGGGAAGATCAACCGCGAGATCGTCGAGCTCGTTCAGCAGGCGGGCGGGCGAGCGGTCGGCTTCACCGGCAGCGACGGCGGCCTGCTCCGCGTGACGCGCAAGCTGATCGACGGCCGCGACCTCGGTCGTGTGGGCGACCCCTGCGCCGTCGATCCGAGCGTGCTCCAGGCGACGATGGAGGCGGGCTTCATCCCGGTCGTGGCGCCGATCGGTGTCGACGAGAAGGGCACGAGCTACAACGTCAATGCCGACGAGGTCGCGGGCGCGATCGCGGCGGCGCTGCGGGCCGAGAAGCTGATCCTGCTGACGGATGTCGAGGGCGTGCTCGACGCGGGCGGGAAGCTGATCAGTCAGATCACGATCGATCAATGTCGGCGACTGATCGCGGCCGGGACCATCAAGGGAGGCATGATCCCCAAGATGGAGTGCTGCATGGACGCCCTGGCCGGCGGCGTCGCCCGGACCCACGTGGTCGACGGTCGGATCCGGCATGCGGTGCTCCTCGAGATCTTCAGCGACGACGCGGGGGTCGGTACGCTGCTCGTTCCATGAGCGGCGGGCTGCGAGGGGATGCGGATCGATCGAGGAGATCGAAGGAGAGAGTGGAAGTGCCGAAGGATTTCCTGACCGTGGCGGATTGGTCCGCGGACGCGCTCTGGTCGATGGCCGAACGCGCGGCGTTCCTGCGGCGCAACCATCGCACCGGCAAGCGCCCGCGGACGCTCGAGGGGCGCATCCTCGCCATGTACTTCGAGAAGCCCTCGCTGCGCACCCACGTCACCTTCGAGGCCGGCATCGCGCAGCTCGGCGGACACGCGATCCTGCTCCGCCCCGATCAGGTCGGAATCGGGACGCGCGAGAGCCCGGAGGACGTGGCGCGCTCGCTCTCGCGCTGGGTCGATTGCATCATGGCGCGGACGTTCAGCCATGAGCTCGTCGAGAACCTGGCCCGCAACGCCTCGATTCCCGTCGTGAACGGCCTCACGGACCTGCTCCATCCGTGTCAGGCGATGGCCGACCTCGTGACCGTCGCGGGCGTGATGAAGCCCCAGGACGCAGCGATCACGTACGTCGGCGACGGGAACAACGTCGCCAACTCGCTGATCCTGCTCGCCGCGGTGCTCGGGCTCGAGCTGCGCGTGGCGACGCCGGCGAGTCATCCCCCCGCCACCCGCATCATGGGCCAGGCCCGGGCGCTCGCGCGGGCGAGCGGCGCCCGGATCAGCCTGCTCGAGGATCCGGTCGAGGCCGTTCGCGGCGCGGACTTCGTCTACACCGATACCTGGACCAGCATGGGCCAGGAGAAGGAGGCGGCGGAGCGCCGGAAGCTCTTCCGCCCCTACCAGGTCAATCCCGAGCTGCTGAGCCACAGCCGCAACGCCCGGTTCCTCCACTGCCTGCCGGCGCACCGGGGCGAGGAGGTGACCGACGAGGTCCTCGACGGACCCCGCAGCCTGGTCTTCGATCAGGCGGAGAACCGGCTCCACGCCCAGAACGCGATCCTCGAGCATCTCCTGAGCGCCTGAGCGCGCTTCCCACACCGGAAGGTCGCCGGATCCACGTCGGAGTCCCTGCGGGACGAGCGGCGGGCAGGCCGGTGCGCGGTGCCGCCGTTCCCGGCCGCATCAGGTCGCCGGAATCGCCTTCGGAATCGCACCGGCGGGTGCGACTGCTGCCTCAGCTTTATCCCGGTGCAGCCGAAGAATGACGGGCGGACGCATGCGCGGGGCATGTCGTCTGCTTGCCCGATGCATGCGGGACGTGGATGGCGAAGTCTTCCCAGGAGAACGACCGCTTGGCGTGTCCGATCGCGATCGCCTCGGGTCATGACCCGACGCAGCTTCGCCTCTCGGCGGCCGAGGGCTATCTGCTCTCGCGCATCGACGGACGCACGCCGTGGCGCCTGCTGCGCGAGATCGGGGGCATTCCCGCGGCCGACGTCGATGCGTGTCTCGAGCGATGGCTCGACCAGGGGATCGTCGAGGTCGTGGGCGGGGGAGCCGCGGGCGGGCGTCCCGCCGCCGTCGACGCGGCGAGCGCGCCTCCGGTCGTGACGACGACGATCCCGATCGACGCTTCGCTCCTCGATCCCGCGCTCGACATCGACTGCACCGTCCAGCGGCGGATCCTCGAGTTCGAGCTGTCGCTCTCGCGCCCCTACCATGAATTGCTCGGCGTGCCGGCCGGCGCCGATCCGAAGGCGGTCAAGCGCGCCTACTTCAAGCTCTCGAAGGAGTTCCATCCCGACCGCTATTTCCGCAGGGAGATCGGTCCCTTCGCGCAGCGCCTCGAGCGAATCTTCAAGAAGGTCCTCGAGGCCCACGAAATCCTCTCGGATCCCGACCTCCGTCAGGTCGCGAACCAGTCGGAGGCGGCCGTCGCCGAAGCCGTCGACGTCGTCCGGAGCGAGACCGCCCCGTCCTCGGCCACGGGGGCGTCCGATTCGGGCCCGTCCTCGTCGGGCGCGGCCCACCCCGTCGCGGCGTCGACGAATCCGGCGAGCGTCCCGTCCGCGACGACCGGCGCGCGTCCGTCCGGCGCATCGACCACCGCGAAGGGAGAGCCCCCGGCGACGTCCGCCCAGAGCGTCTCGAGCGAGGGCCCGGAACCCGCGTCGGTCGCCCCGGCCAAGGTCGATGCCAGGACCCAGGAGCGTCTGTCGAAGCTCGAGCGGCTCAAGCAACGGATGCCGTTCAAGATCGATCAGACCGCGCTCGCGGCGCGGCGCGCGCGCGCGCGGGAGATCTTCCAGGCCGCCGAAGCCTCGCTGTCTGCCGGACGCTTCAACGAGGCGGAGGCGAGCATCCGCATCGCGATCACCTTCGACCCTTCACGCGCCGAGTACAAGGAGGCGCTCGGCGCCCTGCGCATCCGGGCGGCCGGCGATCGTGCGGCGAAGCTGCTCGAGACGCCCTCCGACCGCATGAGCGCCGCCGAGCTGCGCGACGTCCTCGACCTGATCGAGGACGTGTTGCCGTACCGACCCCACGACGCGGAGCTCAACCTCCGCGCCGCGAAGGTCTGCCTGCAGCTCGGACGTCATGACGAGGCCGTCGAATACGTCGAGACGCTGCTCGAGACGGATCCGGACCGCGCGAGCCACCACTCGCTGCTCGGCCGGATCGAGCTCGCGCGCGGCGACGGCGCAGCGGCGCGACGCGCCTTCGAGAAGGCGCTTTCGATCGATCGAGAGGATCTGGACGCACGGAGGTCCCTGGCCTCCATGCGCATTGCCGCGCACGACGCGGCGCGAGGAGGCAGACGATGAGCCGGGTGATCGGAATCGACCTCGGGACGACGAACTCATGCGTGGCGGTGATCGAGAACGGTCAGCCCACCGTGATCCCGAACGCCGGAGGCTACAAGACGACGCCCTCCATGTTCGGCATCTCGCAGGACGGGAAGCGCCTCGTCGGCCATCTCGCGAAGCGCCAGGCGATCACCAACGCCCGCAACACGATCTTCGCCAGCAAGCGCCTGATCGGCCGCCGCTTCGACGACCCCGAGGTCCAGAAGTCGATCGATCTCTGTCCCTACGAGATCGTGCGCGGCCCCAACGACGACCCCCGCATCAAGATCGGCGGCAAGACGTTCACGTGTCCCGAGATCGCCGGCATCGTCCTGCGCGAGATGAAGCGCGTCGCGGAGGAATACCTCTCCGAGACGGTGCAGGAGGCCGTGATCACGGTTCCCGCCTACTTCAACGACGCTCAGCGGCAGTGCACCAAGGACGCGGGCAAGATCGCGGGCCTCGAGGTCCTGCGCATCATCAACGAGCCGACCGCGGCGGCGCTCGCCTACGGCATGAACCGGACCGGCGACGAGAAGATCGCCGTGTACGACCTCGGCGGCGGCACCTTCGACATCTCGATCCTCGAGATGTCGGACGGTGTCGTCGAGGTCCTCGCGACCTCGGGCAACACCTTCCTCGGCGGCGAGGACCTCGATCGCCGCATCGTCCAGCACCTCGTCGAGTGGTTCCAGGACGAGGCGTCGCTGGATCTCAGGGGCGACACGATGGCGCTCCAGCGGCTCAAGGACGCGGCGGAGAAGGCGAAATGCGACCTCTCGCTGCGCGATGCGGTCGAGATCAACCTTCCCTTCATCGCGAGCGACGCAGACGGACCGCGTCATCTCAACTACGAGCTCACGCGCGAGAAGCTCGAAGAGCTCGTCGGCGACATCGTCGAGGGGACGCTGAAGAGCGTCGAGCAGTGTCTCGTCGACGCCGGCGTCACGGCGGCGGAGGTCGACCAGGTCGTGCTCGTCGGCGGCCAGACGCGCATGCCTCTCGTCCAGCGCCGCGTGACCGAGTTCTTCGGAAAGCGGCCTCACAAGGGCGTCAATCCCGACGAGGTCGTCGCGCTCGGCGCGGCCGTCCAGGCGGCGATGCTGCTCGACAACAACAACGACATGCTGCTGCTCGACGTGACGCCGCTCTCGCTCGGCATCGGGACCTACGGCGGCCACTTCGCGCGGCTGATCGAACGCAACACGACCGTTCCCGTCAGCAAGGGCCACGTCTTCACGACGACGCGCGACGACCAGTCCGCGGTCAAGATCCGCGTGCTGCAGGGCGAGAGCGACATCGCCGCCGAGAACGATCTGCTCGGCGAGTTCGTCCTCTCGGGCATCCGGCCGGCGCCGAAGGGCGAGCCCGAGATCGAGGTCAGTTTCGACATCGACGCGAACGGCATCGTCAGCGTCTCGGCCCGCGACCTCGCGACCGGCAAGGAGCAGTCCATCACCGTCAGCTCGACCGGCAAGCTGTCCGACGCCGAGATCGAGCAGATCATCCAGGAGCACGACCTCTACGAGGTCCAGCTGAAGGGCTAGACGAAACCATGGCGCACAAGGCGTCCACGGCGGAGCAGGTTTCCCAGCTCCTGCAGAAGGGCCTCGAATACTACGGGACCGGGGACGTCGCGCGGGCGTTCCTGACCTGGCGCGAAGTGCTCGACGTCGACCCCGGCAACGCCGAGGCGCTCGACTACATGCGGGATGCCGATCGGCGCAGTCGGCCGCGCGCCGAGGAGGGGCCGAGGCGACCGCTGCTCGACGATGCGCGCCGGCTGCTGCACGCCGGCAATGCCGAGGAGGCGCTCGAGCTGCTCTCGAGCGCGCCGGGCAACCGGGGGCTCGAGACCGAGGCCATGATCGAGCTGCTCCGCGCGCATCTCTTCGGTCGCTACCGCGAGGAGCTCGGCGATCTCGCGCGGATTCCGCGGGTCGCGAGCGCGAGCGCCTCGAACCTGCAGAGTCGCAATCTGCCGCCGTCGGCGGGCTTCCTGCTCTCGATGATCGACGGAATGACGCCGCTCGCCGATCTCATCTCGGTCTCCGGCATGGACCGCTTCGAGGCCCTTCGCTCGGTCTGGCGCATGCGCGAGGCCGGGATCCTGGAGCTCCCGGTATGAGCCACGCGGAAGAGATCTCGCTCCTCGGTCATCTCGACACGCCCATCCTCGTCGGCGACCCGGAAGGGCAGATCGTCTACGCCAATCCATGCTTCCGGCGTCGCTTCTGCTCGGCGGGGGAGGATCCGACCGGCCAGCCGCTCGCGGGCGTCTTCGGGGGCGGGTCGCGGGAGGCGGTGCTCAAGGTGACGGCGGAGGTCTTGAAGCGCGGGCAGCCGACGCGCCTCCAGATCCGCGAGGGCGGCATCGGCTATCTCGGCCTCGCCTCGCCAATCGAGGCCGAGGACGATCGTGTCGGCGTCGTGATGGTCATGCTCGAGGAGCAGTCGAACGAGGACCAGCTCGCCGGCCTCGCCGAGGAGATCGGCGAGCCGATCGGCGAGGCCCAGCGCGCGGTCGCGCGCGTGCTCGACGCGCCGGGCACCGGCGCAGCACTCACCGAAGAGCAGCGTGGCTCGCTGGAGCGTGGTGTGCATGCGCTCGAGACCGCGCAGAAATGGTTGCGCGAGCTCCAGCTCGCGATTCGGGGCGGCAAGACCCAGCAGGGGCGATTCGACGTCGCCGCCTCGATCCTGCGGACGGTCGAGCGCGTGCGCAGCGAAGGCGGTGCTGCAGTCGAGCTGCTGATGCCACCCAATCTGCCGCGCGCCGCGGGGTCGGCCGGGGCGTTCGAGCGCGCCTTGCTTCAGCTCGTGCGTCAGCGATCGGGCGAGGGGGCGGAAGACCGCCCGCTGACGCTGCTCGCGCGGGCGCTCGGCGGCGACGGCTCGCGCGGCCTGCTCGTCTCGGTGGTCGACTGGCCCGACGCGGATCGGCGCCAGCTGGCGGGTCACCCGCCCGAGGTGCTGGTCCAGGCGATCCAGGCGCTCGGCGGTGACGTCGCCTGCGTCGAGGATTCGCTCGTGGGCCGCGTCACCTCGCTCCGACTCTCGACCGCGGGACACTGATCCGGGCGCGTTCGAGGCGTCGGTCCGGACCGCGCTTGGCGGCGCCGCGCGCGCTCGACAGGCCCGCTCAAGACCGCGACTCTCCAGTCCGATCAGGCGGTTAGGGGGCGGGCTTGCCTCCGGCCACCGCCGGCGGAGGGCGCCGGATCGCCGAGGACGCTGGGGGACGCCGCGATGGCCGATTCGGAAGCGCGCACGCCGACTCCGGTCCTGCTCGTCGGCGAGGGCGCATCCCGGGTCGAGGCCGAGCTGGTCGCGGGCCTCGCCGCGGCGGGCGTCGCAGCCCGATTCTCCTGCGCGGCCTTCGCTTCGGTCGAGGCCGCGGCCCAGGCATCGAGCGGGGCCGCGAAGCTCATCCTGATCGCCCTCGGCGCCGGGGCCGAGGCGATCCTCGAGGATCCGGTCTGGGCCCCCTGGAGCGGCGAGGGCGGCGCGGCCATGGCGCGCATCGCGGTGAGCGACGCCCTGCCGAACGTCGACTCGGGCGCCGCCGCCTCGCGGGCGCCCACCGACCGGATCCAGTACCGGCTTCCCGCGGCCCAGTCCGAGGCCCTGCCGATGGCGACGATCGTCGTCGCGCAGCTGCTCGACGCGGAAGCGGCCAAGGCCGAGCTCCGGGCGGCGCTCGATACCGAGCAGGCCTGCGCACCGCTCGCCTCCTGCCTCGACCCGGGCAAGCTCTATTCGATGACGCTCGAGCTCCTGCTCGAGCGCCTCCGCGTGCGGCGCGGCATCGCGCTCTTCTCGCCCTCGCCGGCGCCGCGCGAGGCGGGCGTGGTCGCGCGCGGCTTCGACGAGCCGACGCGCGACCGGCTGTGCCGACTGCTGATCGACGACAAATCGCTCGCGGCCTCGATGGGGCAGGGCGAGCTCGGTGTCGTGCCCTGGGGTCCCCTGCACCACGCGCTCGGTCGGATCGGGCTCGAGGCGCCCGGGGCGCTGCTCTCGGTGCCGCTGCGCGGGGGCGACCGGGAGCTCGGGCACGTCTGGGTCCTGACGGACGGCAGGCGCTTCGACGATGCGGATCTCGCCGCCGCCGCGACGATCATGGGTCGGGCGAACGCCGCGCTCGCGACCGCCGAGCGCTACCACCATGCGAAGGAGCGCGCCTTCATCGACGACGTGACGGGCGTCTACAACGCCCGCTACCTGCTCGCGACGGCGGACAACGAGATCCAGCGCGCGGCGCGCTACGGAAATCCGCTCTCGGTGCTCTTCCTCGATCTCGATCGCTTCAAGCAGGTCAACGACGTCCACGGCCATCTGGTCGGTTCGGACACCCTCCGCGCCCTCGCGCGGCTGCTCTCCGAATGCGTCCGCCAGGTCGACACGCTGGCCCGCTACGGCGGCGACGAGTTCACCATCCTGCTCGTGGACACGCCCCACGAGGTCGCGTTGAAGGTCGGAGAGCGCATCCGCGCGCGGGTCGAGGGCCACCTCTTCGAGGCGGGGCGCGAGGGCTCGCTGCGGCTCACGATCTCGATCGGAGTGGCCACCTGCCCGCTGCATGGCCGGACCCGGGAGGCCGTGCTCGACGCGGCCGACAAGGCCATGTACCGGGCCAAGAGCGAGGGGCGCAACCGCGTCTGCTCGGCCGACCACCTCGGACCCCCGTCGACACCCTCCCGCGATTGACATGGGGGGGCGTGGTTGCTAACCAACCCGCCGATTTCGCAACGCTTTTTGGACTTCCAGTGATCGGCGGACGGCTCGCCGCGCGGATTCGATGCGCCCGTCGTGGCGCGCGTCCTGCGCCGCGCAGCCGTGCGACGTCGGGCCGGGCGGACGGGGGGTACCGTCGACGCTCGTCGCTCGCGGCCGGGCGCGGGAGAGCCCGAAATCCACGACGCGTCGTGGCGATCGTGAACGACTAACGCCCGCCGCGCATGCACGACGAGACGTGGCCCGGGAGCGCGGATGAGTACGACCGGCGTCGAGCTCGATGGAATGGGATCGCTGCGCCGCAGTCATCGCTGCGGCGAGGTGATGGCGTGCGCCGTGGGGGACGAAGTCGTGCTCGCCGGCTGGGTGCATCGGCGGCGCGACCACGGCGGCGTCATCTTCGTCGACCTGCGCGACAAGACCGGTCTCGTCCAGATCGTCTTCCGTCCCGAGTCTGCGCCCGAGGCGCATGCGCGCGCCCACGCGCTGCGCTCGGAGTGGGTCGTGATGGTGCGCGGACCCATCGAGCGGCGGACCGACGAGACGATCAATCCGAACCTGCCGACGGGCACGATCGAGGTGAACGCCCAGGCGCTGCGGATCCTCAACGCCGCGACCGTCCCGCCCTTCGCGATCGAGGAGGAGACGGACGTCGACGAGCAGATCCGCCTGCGCCATCGGCTCCACGACCTGCGCCGCCCGCCGCTGCAGCGCGCGCTCCAGATCCGCCACGACCTCGCGCGGGCCGTTCGCGAATCGCTCTCGAGCCAGGGCTTCATGGAGATCGAGACGCCGATCCTGGCGCGGGCCACGCCCGAGGGCGCCCGGGACTTCCTCGTCCCTTCGCGCCACCACCCGGGCGAGTTCTACGCCCTGCCGCAGTCGCCTCAGATCATGAAGCAGCTTTTCATGATCGCGGGCTGCGACCGCTACTACCAGATCGCCCGCTGCTTTCGCGACGAGGACCAGCGCGCCGATCGCCAGCTCGAGTTCACGCAGGTCGATCTCGAGATGTCCTTCGTCGGAGTCGAGGAGATCCTGGCCGTGCTCGAGCGCGTCACGATCGAGGGCTGTCGCGCCTGCGGCGTCGAGCTCCCCGCGCCGTTTGCGCGCCTGACCTACGCCGAGGCGATGGGGCGCTACGGCTGCGACAAGCCCGACACGCGCATCCAGCTCACCCTCGTCGACCTGACGGAGGAGTTCCGCGCCAGCGCGTTCAAGGCGTTCCGGGAGGTCGTGGAGAAGGGCGGCATCGTCAAGGCGCTGCCGATCCCCGACGCCGACGAGCTGACGCGCGGCGAGATCGACCGGCTCGAGAAGTTCGTCCGCAAGGAGCTCGGCGCGAAGGGGCTCGGCTGGATCCGGGTCGAGGCCGACGGGACCTGGAAGTCGCCCATCACGAAGTTCCTCGGCGAGCCCGAGATCCTCGCGATCCGGTCTCGATGCGACGCGCGGCCCGGCTCGGTGATCCTCTTCCAGGCCGATGCGAGAGACAAGGCGAACGCGATCCTCGCGCGACTGCGCGAGGACGTCGGACGACGCCTCGGCCGCGTCGACGGTCGCGCCTGGGACCCCCTGCTGGTCGTCGACTTCCCGCTCTTCGAGCGCGACGAGAAGGGTCGGCTGACCTACGTCCACCAGCCCTTCGTCGCGCCTTTCGACGAGGATCTGCCGCTCCTCGACAGCGATCCCGAGCGTGTGCGCGGGACCCACTACGACGTCGTGCTGAACGGGACCGAGCTCGGCTCGGGCAGCCTGCGCAACCATCGCAGCGACGTGCAGCGCAAGATCCTCGGGATCATGGGCTATGACCCCGAGCAGATGGAACGGAGCTTCGGGTTCATGCTCGCCGCGCTCGACACCGGCGCGCCGCCCCACGGCGGCTTCGCCTTCGGCTTCGACCGCTGGGTCATGAAGCTGGCCGGCGTCGAGAGCCTGCGCGACGTGATCCCGTTCCCGAAGAGCCAGCGCGGTCAGGACCTCCTGATGGAGGCGCCCTCGCCGGTCGACGAGGCGCAGCTCGAAGAGCTGTCGTTGCGCGTTCGACTGGCGCCGACGCGGGACTGAACGGCGGAGTACGAGACCGGTCGCCTTCGGACGAGGCGGACCGGGGTGGGGAGGGACGAATCAGGAATGGCAAAGCCGAAAATCGCGTTGATCGGGGGTGGGAACATCGGTGGCGTGTTGGCCGAGCAGGCGGCCTATCGTGAGCTCGGAGACGTCGTGATCTTCGACGTCGTCGAGGGTCTGCCGCAGGGCAAGGCGCTCGACATGGCCGAGGGCGCCCCGCTCGTCGGAAGCGACGCGAAGATCACGGGCGTCAACGACTACGCGGGCATCGCCGGAGCGGACGTCGTGATCATCACGGCGGGTCTCGCGCGCAAGCCGGGCATGAGTCGCGACGACCTGCTCAAGACGAACCTCTCGATCATGAAGCAGGTGGCGGAGGGGGTGAAGAAGCATGCGCCGAACGCCTTCGTGATCGTCATCTCGAATCCGCTCGATGCGATGGTCTACACGTTCAAACAGGTCTCGGGCTTCCCGAAGAACCGCGTGATCGGGATGGCCGGCGTGCTCGACTCGACGCGCTTCCGGAGCTTCGTGGCCTGGGAGCTCGGCGTCTCGGTCAAGGACGTGACGGCGCTCGTGCTGGGCGGTCACGGCGACACGATGGTCCCGCTGGTCCGCTACTGCACGGTCGCCGGCATTCCGGTCTCGAAGTTCCTGTCGAAGGACAAGATCGACGCGATCGTCGAGCGCACGAAGCAGGCGGGCGGCGAGGTCGTGGCCCTGCTGAAGACCGGATCCGCCTTCGTCTCGCCGGCGCTCTCGGCCCTGGAGATGGCGGAGGCCTACCTCCGGGACAAGAAGCGCGTGCTCGCCTGCGCCTGTCTCTGCGAGGGCGAGTACGGGGTCGATGGCCTGTACGTCGGCGTGCCCTGCGTGATCGGCGCGAACGGCCTCGAGCGGATCATCGAGCTCGAGCTCGACAAGCACGAGAAGGCCGCGTTCGACGATTCGGTCGAGCACGTCCGCACGCTGATCTCGCAGATCCAGCTCTGATTGATCGCGAACGCGCCGTCCGGCGCGTTCGCTGACCCCACTCCACGCGGGTGCGGTCCATCGACGGCGGCCGCGCGAGCGCCGCTCCGGAGGACGGAGAACATGAACGTTCATGAGTACCAGGCGAAGGCGCTGTTCCGCGAGTTCGGCGTCGCCGTTCCGAACGGCCAGCTCGCGACGACGCCCGAGGAGGCCGAGCGCGCCGCCAAGGCGCTCGGCTCGCCCGTGGTCGTGGTCAAGGCCCAGGTCCATGCCGGCGGCCGCGGCAAGGCGGGCGGCGTCAAGGTCGTCAAGTCCGCCGCCGACGCGAAGCAGGCCGCGAGCCAGATCCTCGGCATGACGCTCCACACGCCGCAGACCCCGCCCGAGGGCAAGCTCGTCCGCAAGGTCTACGTCGAGGCGGGCTCGAACATCGTGAAGGAGTACTACCTCGCGATCCTCTTCGACCGGGCGACGGAGAAGTTCGCGATCGTCGCCTCGACCGAGGGCGGCATGGAGATCGAGGTCGTCGCCGAGAAGTCGCCCGACAAGATCCTGACGACGCAGGTCCACCCGAATCTCGGGCTGCGCGAGTACCAGGCGCGCGACCTCGGCTTCCGGCTCGGCCTCGACGGCAAGCAGATCCAGAAGTTCGTCCCCTTCGTCATGGCCCTCTACGAGCTCTACCTGGCGAAGGACTGCTCTCAGGTGGAGATCAACCCGCTCGTGCTGACGGCGGAGGGGGACTTCTTCGCGCTCGACGGGAAGCTCAACTTCGATGACAACGCGCTCTACCGGCATCCCGAGATCGCCGCGTTGCGCGACCCCGACGAGGAGGATCCGCGCGAGCGCGCCGCCAAGGAGATCGATCTCGCCTACGTCGGCCTCGACGGCAACATCGGCTGCATGGTCAACGGCGCGGGCCTCGCGATGGCGACGCTCGACATGATCCACTTCTGCGGCGGCAAGCCGGCCAACTTCCTCGACGCCGGCGGCGGCGCCGACAAGGAGAAGGTCAAGGAGGCCTTCAAGCTGATCCTGCGGGACGAGAACGTGAAGGCGATCCTCGTCAACATCTTCGGCGGGATCGTGCGCTGCGATCTGATCGCCGAGGGCGTGGTCGCGGCCGCGAACGAGCTCGGCGTGAAGGTTCCCCTGGTCGTTCGACTCCAGGGCACGATGGCCAAGGAAGGCCGCGAGATCCTCGCCCAGTCCGGGCTGAACATCACGCCCGCGGAGACGCTCAAGCAGGCCGGCGAGCTCGCCGTGGCCTCGGTGAAGGGGGCCTAGCATGGCGATCCTGTGCGACAAGAACACGAAGCTGCTCATCCAGGGCATGGGCAAGATGGGCACGTTCCATGCGGGGCTCTCGCGCGACTACGGCACGCAGGTCGTGGGCGGGATCCACCCGGGCAAGGGCGGGACCGTGATCGACGGCATCCCGGTCTTCAACACCGTGCGCGAGGCGGTGAAGGCCACGGGGGCGAACGCGTCGGTCATCTTCGTTCCGCCGCCGGGCGCCGCGGACGCGATCCTCGAGGCGGCGGAGAACGAGCTCGAGCTCGCGGTCTGCATCACCGAGGGCATCCCGGTCATCGACATGGCGCGGGCCAAGGCGGCGCTACGAGGCAGCAAGACTCGCCTGCTCGGGCCGAACTGTCCGGGCGTCGTGACGCCGAACCAGTGCCGCATCGGAATCATGCCGGCTCAGATCACGCGGCCGGGTCCCGTCGGCGTCGTCTCGCGCTCGGGCACGCTGACGTACGAGGCGGTCGACCAGCTCTCGCGCCTCGGAATCGGGCAGTCGACCTGCGTCGGCATCGGCGGCGATCCGGTCATCGGCACGAACTTCATCGACGCCCTCACGCTCTTCCAGAACGATCCCGAGACGAAGGCCGTCGTCATGATCGGCGAGATCGGCGGTTCGGCGGAGGAGGAGGCGGCGGAGTTCGTGAAGGCCCACATGACCAAGCCCGTCGCGGCCTTCATCGCCGGTCAGAACGCGCCTCCCGGCAAGCGCATGGGCCATGCCGGCGCGATCATCGCGGGCGGCAAGGGCAAGGCCTCCGACAAGATGGCGGCGCTGAAGGCCAATGGCGTCGTCGTCGCGCCGTCGCCGGCGATGATCGGCGAGACGCTCGCAAAGCACGCGGCAGGTGTCCTCGGCTGAGGCGAGAGGCGTCCGTTCGCGCGCGCTCGCATCGATCACGGGCCCGGTCGAGTCATCGACCGGGCCCGTTCGCTTCGAGGGCGTGCCGAGGCGCATCGCCGCTTTCCCATCCGCTGCCTTGGGCCTGCGCGTCCGGATGACAGGTCTGCATGGGTCAAGGAACCGAGTCGGACGCGGCGTGCTTCGCGGCTCCCCCCGGCTCGACGAGGGGATGCAGATTGGCCATCTCGAGGATCTGGACGTCGCGACGCTCGATCCGCCAGCGGCCATCGTCGCCGCGGACGAGCCGATCGTAGTAGCGCCCCACGCTCGTGATCACCCAGGATCCGGGATCGCCCGCGCGACCCTGCTTGACGCGCAGGAAGTCCGACCAGGCGCGGGCCGCATGCTCGTCCTCGAACTCGATCACGGCGGGAAAGGGCAGATGCTTTCCCGGTCCACGAGGCTTGATCGCGAGCTCGGTCCGGATCGCGTCCCGGCCCGCGTAGACGAATTCGGCGGCCGTGAAGACCGCGTCCTCCGTGAAGAGATCGAGGAACGCTTCGACCCGTCCATCGTCGAGGTCGATCGCGTAGCGCTGGAGCGTGTCGCGAATGGCCTCCCGATCCCGCCCCCTCCCCTCGTCGCGTTCGGCCGGTTCGGTCGAGCCGCATCCCAGCGCGGATCCCAGCAGGACCGCGACGAGTCCGACGCGTCCGAGGAGTCGCGAGCGCATCCCGCGCGTTTCCTGGTCCGTGCGCCGACTCATCCGCGCTTGAAGAGCCGCTTGATCTCGCTCAAGACCGGCCAGGAGTTCTTCGGCCCGCCGCGCTTGCCCCGCTTCGGATTGACCCAGTAGGTCTGCAGCGAGAGGCGCTCCCCCTGGCACGGCTTGAATCCGTGGTAGGAACGCTCCGAGCGTCGGAAGGCCAGGAGCGTTCCCCGGATCGGTTCGACCTCCGCGACGTAGTCCTCGATGTCGTTCGGTCCGCGGAGCAGGCGCAGCCGACCGCCGTCGTCCGTCCACGACGCGTTGAAGTAGATGAGGGCCGTCACGAACTTGTTGCGCGAGTCGTTGTGGATCCGGCCGTCGGTCGGGTCCGCGAAGCGACGGATGCCCGTCTGCTGGTCGAACGCGCTCAGGTCGACGCCGAACTTGCGGGAGAAATGCGCGGCGAGCTCGGGACTCTGAAGCTCGGCAAGCAGCTTCGAAAAGGTCGGTCCGCAGACGAGATCTCGGGCGTCGAAGCTCCCTGGCGCGTCGATCCTCGGATAGTCGGCGACGACCTGCTCGAGGAGATCGGGTCGGACGAAGTTCTCCACCACGACGAAATCGCAGGGGTCCGTCGAAAGGGGGGTTCGGTCGAAGGCGTCGAGATCCAGGATGGACATACACTCGTTCTCCCTGCGGTACCGGATCGCAGCGTTCGTCAATGTGGCTCGATTGCGGCCCGCATCGCAAGGCCGGTCGCACGGGAACGGCGCGAAACCGTTCGGCGAGGCGTCGCCCCCCGGTCCAAGCGGTCGTTCAGGTCGGGGCGGCTCGGGCCGGGGGGCGGTGGGATCTTCGCCGTGGCGCGCCGCGTCGTCCGGCCGGGCGGCCTAGCGGATCGCCTCCGCAAGGCGGTCGACCTCCGCGGGCTCGCCGCAGGTCGGGACGAGATGGACTTCGTCCGCGCCCAGGTCCTCGATCCGACGAAGCAGGTCGCGCAGCTCGCCCGCCGTCCCGGCGAAGCCTGCGTTGCCCTGGGCTTGGGCGCGCGCCGCCGGATCCAGCCAGTTCAGATAGCGGCCGAGGTGTTCCGCGATCTGGGCGCGACCGCCGTCGCCGAGCGCGACCCAGAAGCCCGTCACCAGCCTCGGTCGGCCTCGTCCGGCCTCCCGCCACGCGTCGCGCGCGAGCTGCAGAGTCGGCGCGACCTCCCCCGCCGTCGCGCCCCAGCTGAAGCCGCAGAGACCATCGGCCCAGCTCGCCGCCAGCCGGACCGCCTTCGGTCCCATCGCGCCCGACAGGAGCTCCGGGCCGCCGGGCTGGACGGGCGCGGGCTCGACGGGTCGGAGCAGCCCCTCGACGACCGGCTCGCCCTGCCAGACCCGCCGCATGCAGGCGACGTCCTCGGCGAGGGCCGCGTTGCGTCGCCGGGCCGGGTCGGCGGACACGGCCCGCACGTCCTCCTCCCGTCCCCCGATGCCGATCCCGACCGAGAGCCGCCCGTTCGAGAGCACGTCGAGCGTCGCGAGCTGTTTGGCGAGCATGACGGGCTGGTGGAGCGGCATCACGAGCACCGTCGTCCGCAGCTTGACCCGCTCCGTCAAGACGGCACACGCCCCGAAGAGCGCGATCAGCTCGGGGTTGTAGAACGCCATCCGCTCGCCGAACGCGAGCGTGGCGAACGGCCCGGCTTCGATGCGCCGGGTCCAGTCGAGCAGGCGCCCGCGGTCGAGCCCCGGGTCCATCCCCGGGAGCGTCATGCCGATTTCCATCGCTCGTTCCTCCGCGTCCTCGCCGGGACCGCTCGCCCCTCAATCGAGGACGCGCAGCCCTTCCATCCGCACCATCGCCCAGATCGCATAGCCGATCTGGAACCCCCCGAAGCTGGCCACCACGAACGGCAGGCCGGTCACGTCCGCGACCAGCCCGCCGAGCTGGGCGCCGATCGGCAGAGCGAGCATGATGCCCATGAGCTGGAAGGCCGTGACCCGACCGCGAAAGGCCGGTGGGACGTAGGCCTGCAGGGCGGTCGTGACGGAGACGTTGACCATCACGTGCGCGATCCCCGTGATCGCGAATCCCGCGACGCCGACCACGAAGTCGTCCGTCGCCGCGACGAGCCAGAGCCCGAGTCCGTAGAGCACGAGACCGGAGGTCACGAGCCGCGAGCGACGGATTCGGTCGCCGATCGACACCGCGAGGATCGCGGTCAGGAACGACGTCACACCGATCGAGGAGACCATCATGCCGAGCCCCGCCTCGTCGACAAGGAAGACCTCCTTCGCGAGGCCGGCCGCGAGCGAGAAGACGCTCATGCCGAACATCGAGCAGAGCGCGCCCGTCACGACCGCCAGGCGCAGCCGGCGGTCGTGCCAGGCGAGCCTCGCGCCCTCGAGGATCTCGCCGAGGACGCTCGTCGCGATGCTGCGCTCGACGTCGCGGGTCCGGATGACGGCGAGTACGCAGAGCAGCGGCGCGAAGGAGAGGGCGTTCGCCAGGAAGGCCGAGCTCGCACCGAAGCGCTGCAGGACGACGCCCGCGACCGCCGGTCCGATCGCACGCGACACGTTGAACTGGATCGCGTTGAGTCGATAGGCGGCCGGGATCTGATGGGCGGGGACGATCTCGGCCACGAAGGACTGGTAGACCGAGGTCTGGGTCGTCGAGGCGAAGCCCATCGCGATCGCGAGTCCGATCAGCCAGCCGAGGTCGAGGCGATCGGCGCGAGAGAGCGAGAAGAGCAGGGCGGCCAGCAGGACCTGCAGGCTGCCCGTGATCAGGAGCAGCGCCCGCTTCGAGTAGCGGTCCGCGAAAGCGCCGCCGAGCGGCGAGGCGATCAGGGAAGGGAGGTTCGAAGCCAGCGCCGACACGCCGAGCCAGGTATTCGAGTGGGTGAGCTCGAGGACGAGCACGGGCACCGTGAGCGAGAGCATCCAGTTGCCCGAGGCCGCGAGCGTACCCGTCAGGAAGCAGGCGAGGAAGCGCCGCTCGCGCAACGGCGTGAACGGGCCGACGGGACCCGGAAGCGGATCGCCCGTCGCGATCCGGCGCTCGGATGCCTGGTCTGCGTGTTCCCCGCGCTGTCCGGGTATCGACGCTTCGCGGGCTAGATCTGCCAGGTGTCGCCCGAGTGGAGGAGGGCCTGCAGATCGCCGCGCCCGCGCTGCTTCACCGCGGCGTCGACCTGGCTCTGGAGCAGGTCTTCGTAGGTCGGCTTGGCGACGGCGCGGAACACGCCGACCGGAATCGGGAAGTCCGGCCGCTGCAGGGTCGCGAGCATGCCGGCGTAGGCGGAGGTCGACGATCGCTCGTCATGGACGATCACGCCCTTCGCGATCGGATCCTCGTCCGCCGCGAGGTCGACCACCGTCGGCACGCCGTTCGCGAGCACGATGCCCTTGCGCGCATCGGCCGGGCCGAACACGAGGGGCTGGCCCTGCTCGAGCGTGAGCGTCGTGGTCGGCCGCGTCTTGCGGTCCTGCATCTCCTCCCAGACGCCGTCGTGGAAGACGGGGCAGTTCTGGAGGATCTCGACGAAGGCCGTGCCCTTGTGCTGATGGGCGCGGGTCAGGACCTCCTGCATGTGCTTGGCGTCGACGTCGACCGAGCGGGCGACGAAGGTCGCGCCGCAGCCGAGGGCGAAGGCGATCGGGTCGATCGGGTAGTCGATCGATCCCTGCGGCGTCGACTTGGTCTTGAGACCGAGCTGCGAGGTCGGCGAGTACTGGCCCTTCGTCAGGCCGTAGATGCGGTTGTTGAAGAGCAGGATCTGGCAGTCGAGGTTGCGGCGGATCGTGTGGATCAGGTGGTTGCCGCCGATCGAGAGGCCGTCGCCGTCGCCCGTCACGACCCAGACCGAGAGCTCGGGACGCGAGCACTTGATGCCCGTCGCGAAGGCGGGCGCGCGGCCGTGGATCGTGTGGAATCCGTACGTGTTCATGTAGTAGGGGAAGCGGGAGGAGCACCCGATGCCCGAGACGAAGACCACGTTCTCCCGCGGCACGCCGAGCTCCGGCATCACACGCTGGACGTTGGCGAGGATCGAGTAATCCCCGCATCCGGGACACCAGCGGACGTCCTGATTCGAGACGAAATCCTTGGCGGAGACTTTGACGGCGGGTGCGGCCATGACGATTGCCTTCCTCGATCGCTTCGATGGGCCGTTCCCGGTCCTGCACCGGGACGGACGTTGCATTGCTCGGGCGCGGCGGAAGCCGAGCCGCCCCTCCGGGCCGCTCGGCTCGGGCCGTTCGGATCAGGCCCCGTGGATCTTCCGGATCGCTTCGACGAGCTCGGCGACCTTGAAGGGCTGACCGATGATCTTCGTGTACGACTGGACGTCGACCAGGTACTTCGCGCGGAGCAGCAGGGCGAGATGGCCGTCCGTCAGCTCTGGCAGCAGCACCTTCTCGAAGCGGCGGAGCACGTCGCCGAGGTTGGTCGGGAACGGATGGAGATGACGCAGATGGATCTGCGACACGCTCATCCCCTCGGCCCGCGCGGCCTCGACCGCGGCCGTGATCGAGCCCTTCGTGCCGCCCCAGCCGACGACCAGCAGCTCGCCCTTCTCGGGGCCGTCGATCTCGACCGGCGGCAGGTCGTTCGCGATGCCGTCGATCTTGGCCTTGCGCAGCGCGATCATCTTGCCGTGGTTGTCGGCGTCGTAGCTGACGTTGCCCGTCAGATCCTGCTTGGTGAGGCCACCGATCCGATGCTCGAGTCCGGGCGTCCCGGGAATCGCCCACGGGCGGGCCAGCGTCTGCGGGTCGCGCGCGTAGGGCTTGAACGCGCCGACCTCGACGGGCTGGGCGAACTGGATCGGGCTTCGCTCGAGCGCGTTCACGTCCGGGATGAGCCAGGGCTCGGCGCTGTTGGCGAGGTAGCCGTCCGAGAGCACGATGACGGGCGTCATGTACTTCACCGCCATCCGGAACGCCTCGAGGGCGGTGTAGAAGCAGTCGCCCGGCGTGCAGGCGGCGAGAATCGGCAAGGGGCTCTGCGAGTGGCGGCCGAAGAGGCCCGAGAGCAGGTCGCCCTGCTCGGTCTTCGTCGGCGAGCCCGTCGATGGCCCCGCGCGCTGCACGTTGATGGCGACGAGCGGCAGCTCCGTCATCACCGCGAGGCCGAGCGCTTCCTGCTTCAGCACGAAGCCCGGACCGCTCGAGACGGTCACGGCGAGCTGGCCCGCGAAGGCGGCACCGATCGCCGAGGAGACCGCGGCGATCTCGTCCTCGGCCTGGAACGTCTTCACGCCGAAGTGCCGGAACCGCGCGACCTCGTGGAGCACGTCCGAGGCGGGCGTGATCGGGTAGGCGCCGAAGAAGATGTCCCGATCCATCTGGACGCCCGCCGCGACGATGCCCCAGGCGAGCGCCTGGTTGCCGGTGATGTTGCGGTAGGTGCCGGGCTGGATCTTGGCGGCGGGGACGACGAAGGAGGCCGGGAAGAGCTCCGTCGTCTCGCCGAAGGCGTGGCCCGCACGCAGTGTGCGGACGTTGCCCTCGAGGACGGCGCCCTTGAACTTCGTCGCGAGCCAGCGCTCCGTCGCCTCCATCGGTCGACCGTAGAGCCAGCAGAGCAGACCCAGCGCGAAGAAGTTCTTGCACCGATCGATCTCGCGCGAGGAGAGCTCGAGCCCGTGGAGCGCGTCGCGATTGAGCGTCGTGAAGGGGATCTCGACGAGCCTGAAGCGGTCGCGCAGGCCCGGCAACGGATCGCCGTCGTAGCCCGCGCGCGTGAGCGCCTTCTGATTGAACGCGTCGGTGTTGAGGATGATCATGCCGCCGGGTCGGACGTCGTTCGCGTTCGCGCGCAGGGCTGCGGGATTGAACGCGATCAGCACGTCCGGACGGTCCGCCGGCGTGTGGATGTCCTGGCTCGAGAAGTGGATCTGGAAGCCCGACACGCCGGCCATCGTGCCGGCCGGGGCGCGGATCTCGGCCGGGAAGTCGGGAAAGGTCGAGAGATCGTTGCCGGCGAGGGCGGTCTCGTCGGTGAACTTCGAGCCCGTGATCTGCATGCCGTCGCCGGAATCGCCGGCGAACCGGATGGCGACGCTGGTGAGTTGTTCGACAGGCTTGTTGGGCGACGAATGGCTGGTGGTCAAGCTGGCTCGTCTTTCGTGTTGCTTTTCGTGTTGCGGATCGCGCAGGCTTCGCGCTCCAGGCCCGCTCGAGAGGGGGATGGTACGGCGAAGGGCGGTGCTGGGAATGTCGATCGGTCTTCGAACGGATGAATCGGGAATGCTTCTCTAGGCCGGCTCGTACCGCGAAGCGCGAGCGCCTCTCCGAGCGAAGTCGGAAGCCAGACGGCCCGGCCGAGCGTTGGCCGTCCGGATTGTATCGGGTCGGAGAGCGGGCGAAAGGTCCCGGTAGCCCGTCCCCGGGGCCGGCCGAGTCCGAAAAAGGGCCGACCGGACCGGGACTTTGGCGCCCCCCTGCCGGCGGATGAAGCTCAAGATCCCGGCAGCAGGGCCGATGCAGCCGACATGTTCCGACGTCTGTCCGAACCGCTCCCGCTCTCGGCGGCGAGCCTGCTCCTGTTCCGCCCGGCCCTGAACGCGCCGGTCCTCAACGTGGGCTGGCTCCCGATCGGTCCCGCTCGGGCGGCGGTGGTCGTCTTCGCCGAAGAGTACGGCGGTATCGGCGTCGCGCTCGGTCTGCGCGCGATCGAGGCGGGCCAGCTCGCCGTGGTGCGCAATCAGGAGTCGATCGACTTCGACGTGCCCATCGCGGAGGCGCTGGAGCCGCTCCTCGCCGAGGCGGAACGCATGGGTTTCCTCTTCGACGAGGATCTGCTCGAGACGCTGCCCGGCGATCGCGGGCGCTCGCAGGCCATGACGCTCTGGGCCGAGTTGATGGGCGAGCTCGACGCACTGATCCCGCCGCGACTCGACGAGCTCGCGCCGGAAGAGGTCGAGGACCGCGAGGACGACGAAGACGCCTCGGGTCCGCTCTCTCCCAGCCTGGCGGTCGAGGAGGCCCAGTATCCCGAGCTGATCCTCGACGACGTGGCGCCGCTCGAGCTCGACGGGTTCCAGGTCGCGACCGAGGACGAGTCGGTCGAGGGCGACCAACGACCGGACCGGGGGGACGACGGACGTGTCGGCGTCGACGTGACCGAGACGCTCGATCCGGAGACCGAGCTCGAGCTCGGCCCGCAGCTCACTGCGGTCGCCGAAGCCTTCCCGGATCTCGAGCCGGATTTCGGCGACGACCTCGAGCTCGAACACGACTTCGAAGAGGCCCTCGAGGACGCCCTGGGCGATCCGCTCGACGACGACTGGGCGATCGACGATGCGGCCTTCGGCGAGTCGGATTGGACGGAGCCGACGGCGCCGGTTGCCGCGGCGCGCAGGACGCTCGAAAAGGGACGACCCGAGGCGAGCCCGCGACCCATGCCGAAGTCGACGCCGGGACCGGGCCCGGCGAAGCCCGCCGACGTATTCCCGGCCCGGGGGACGTCGGACCAGGCGGCCCGGGCGACGGCGCAGGGGCGAGAGGGCGGCGTCGCCGCGCCTGTGCCCGGGGCGCGTCCCGCCGGCTCGGGGAACCCGCCCGTGTCCGTCCGACGCGCTGCTGCGACGACGGCGCCCCGGGCGGGGGCGAGCGAGCGGCCCGAGACGGCGCGCCGGGAGGTTCCGCCGCGCGTCGTGCTCTCGAAGTTCCGCCAGGTCGCGGGGAGTCCGGCGGGGCCCGGCACGGAGGGGCGCTCCGAGGTCGGCGCCGATCGCTCCTCGGAGCTGGCGCGGATTCCGATCGTGCGGGTACGCCGGGAGCGGGATCCGGGCAAGCGGGTGTCCGTACTGGCGCGGCTGCTGTCGAGTTTCTGACGTCCGCGCTCGGAGGCGGCGTCGTGGGAGAGGCGTGATGGAGCAATCGGATCCGAGGGGGCGGGGTCGGCGCAGCGGGCGAGCGGGCGGGCCGGGAGGGTGCGCGCTCGCCGTCTTCCTGGCGCTCGCCAGCGGATGCGTGTCGCCGCCGATCGAGGACGAGATGGGCACGGTCAGCGAGGCGCGCGCCCATCGCGATCTCGGCATCGAGTACCTTTCGACCGGCCGCACGGCGATGGCGATCCGGGAGCTCGCGGCCTCGATCGAGCAGGACGCTTCGGATCCGGTGGCCCACCTCTGGATCGGCGAGGCCTACCGGCGCAAGGGCCAATCGGAACGCGCTCTCGCCGCGTTCGAGACCGCCGCACGCGACGCTGCGGGGCAGCGCGACGTGCAGACCGAGCAGGATGCCCGCCTGAACCTCTCGGCCCTCCTCTCCCAGATCGGGCGCCACGCCGATGCGCTGCCGCATTGCGAGGCCCTGGCCGAAGACCCGACGTTTCCGAGCCCCTGGCGGGCGCTCACGAACTGTGGCTGGGCGCTGCTCCAGCTCGGGCGCTACGACGAGGCCCGGGCCCATTTCCGGGACGCGCTCGAGTACTTTCCGCGCTACGGCCCGGCCCTGCTCGACCTCGGCATCCTCGAGACCAAGCAGGGCCATAGCCTCGCCGCGATCACGTCCTTCGAGAAGGCGATCGCGAGCGGCCGGCTGAACACCTCCGGGCGCGCCGAGGCCAACTTCCGACTCGGCGAGATCTTCGTCTCGCTCGGCGACCGGGAGAAGGCGATCGAGCACTTCCGCGCGGCCGTCGAGACGGGGCCGATGGTCGAGTGGGGCACTCAATCGCAGGCCTATCTCGACCTGCTGCGGTGAGGGGCGCGCGATCGCGCGTGCGCGGGCGCTGCTAAGCTCGCCGCCACGGGGTGGGCATGAGCGAGAGCAAGGGAACGCTGCGCGCGCGCGAGCACGAGCTGCCGCCGGTGGAGCACGCCGACGAGGGCTCCCGTGCGGGCTCGATCGGCGCCTATCTCAAGCGGCAGCGCCTGCTCCGCGGCCTGACCGTCGAAGACCTCGCGGTGACGACCCGCATCCCGCTCCGTTCGCTCGAGCGGCTCGAGGCCGGCTATTTCGACGGCGTGACGGACGGCTTCGTCCGGGGCTTCGTCCGAACCGTCGCGATCGCGCTCGGCCTCGATGCCGACCAGACCGTCGCCCGCATGCTCGAGGAGCCCGCGGCCAGCCAATGGGATCGCCAGGGGGGCGGGATCTGGCGCAAGCAGGTCATCGCCCTCGTCGCGCTCGTCCTCGCGACGGCAATCGTCGTGATCGTGGCGAGGGCAGGATGGCGCCTGCTGGTCGGCAACGGGCCCTCGGCGAGCCGCGAGGTCGTCGTCTGGCGCGATCCGGTTCATACGCTCGCGCGCGACGTCGCGCAGGGACGCTTTCCCCCTGCGACCGCCTCGTCGCCCGAGGAGCGCGGCGACGGTCCTCCCGACGACGCTCCCGAACCGCTGCCGGCGGGCGATCCGATCGCCGAGCACTCCTGAGAGCGGGCGGTGGCGTCGATCGCCTGCGAGGCCGTGCTGCTGCGGGCCGTCGAGTTCGGCGAGTCGGATCTCGTCGTCCATCTCCTGACGGAGCAGACCGGTCGCTTCACGGCGATCGCGAAGAGCGCGCGCAAGAGCCTGCGCCGCTTCCCCGGCACGCTCGACCTCTTCAACCGGCTCGCAATCGAGGGCCGCACACGGCCGCGGGGCGGCATGGGCTTCCTCGAGCGCGCGCGTCTGGTCGATCCCCATCTCGGCCTTCGGCGCGACCCGACGCGTTATGCGCTCGCGAGCTTTCTGGTCGAGCTGCTCGACCGGCTCTCGCCCGAGTCGATGGAGGCGGACGAAGCGGGCCGCCTCTTCGCGCTCGCCAGCGAGAGCCTCGCCGCCGTCGAGCGCGACGCCCCGACGCCGAGCCTGCGCATCCTGCTCGAGCTGCGGGTGCTCGAGGCGCTCGGCCTGCGCCCCGAGCTCGCCCGCTGCGTGCGATGCGGCCGGGCGCCGGGCGCGCAGGTGGCGGATTCGCACGAGGTGAGATTCCACGTGCCCGACGGCGGGCTCGTGTGCAGTGCCTGCGCGCGGGGACGGGAGGGTCTCGTGCCCGTGGCCCTCGGGACGCTGCGCGCGCTCGACCAGGGACTCGCCCTCCCGATCGAGCGGCTCTCGCGACATCCGTTGCCGGGGGCCGGCGCACGCGAGGCCGCGCGCCTGCTCCACCGCTTCCAGCGCTTCCACGTGGGCGTCGAGCTGCGCAGCGAGCGCTTCCTCGAGGAGGTGCTTCCGATGGCGGGATCGGGGTCGGGCGCGGCTTGACCCTGCCGTCCCGAATGGGGGATACTCGGCCGCCCCGAGCCTCCCGCGGACGGTCCGGTCGGACGCCCCGCGGTCGGTCTTGCCATCCGCTCGCCCGACCCATCCGCGGGCGGGCGACCAGCCGGAGAGACCCCGACCAGCGTCTCTCACCAGGGCCCCGAAACGCATGTCCGATACAGCTTCGCAACGACCGACGCGCGACGGCGACGAACGCGAGCGCCATCCCCTCGCCATGGAGACGCTCGTCTCCCTCTGCGCTGCGCGCGGGTTCATCTTTCCCGCGAGCGAGATCTACGGCGGCATCGCCGGGTTCTGGGACTACGGACCGCTCGGGGTCGAGCTCAAGAACAACCTGAAGGCGGTCTGGTGGCGCCGGATGGTGCGCGAGCGGGACGACGTCGTCGGCATCGACAGCGCGATCATCTGCCATCCTCGGACGTGGGAGGCCTCGGGTCACGTCGAGCATTTCAGTGACCCGATGGTCGACTGTCGAACCTGCAAGCGTCGATTCCGCGCGGATCAGATCGAGGGCGAGCGCTGTCCCGAGGCCCCGGCGAAGCGGGCGATCCGCGATTGCGACCTGACCGATGCCCGCGACTTCAATCTGATGCTGCGGACCGAGATCGGCGCCTCGGTCGAGGACGCGACCACGGCCTATCTCCGACCCGAGACCTGCCAGCCGATCTTCTCCGGCTTCAAGCGGGTCCGCGAAGCGGCGCGGCAGAAGGTGCCCTTCGGGATCGCCCAGATCGGCAAGGCCTTCCGCAACGAGATCACGCCCCGCAACTTCACCTTCCGCTCGCGCGAGTTCGAGCAGGCCGAGATGGAGTTCTTCTGCCATCCCTCGGAGCGCGAGAGATGGTTCGAGCACTGGCTCGATGCCCACCACCGCTTCCATCGGGACATCGGCTTCGATGCGAAGCTCCTCCGCATCCGCCCCCACGCGCAGGACGAGCTCGCGCACTACGCCCGCGCCGCCTCCGACATCGAGTTCCTCTTCCCCTTCGGCTGGCAGGAGATCGAGGGCATCCACGATCGCGGCGACTGGGACCTCTCGCGCCATACCCAGTACGCCGGCAAGGAGCTCGCGATCACGGACGAGGAGACGAAGGAGCGCTACACGCCGATGGTCATCGAGACGTCGGTCGGAGTCGACCGGACGGCGCTCGCGCTGCTCGTCGCCGCCCACGCGGAGGAGACGCTCGCCGACGGCGAGACGCGGACCGTCATGCGCTTCCACCCCGCGATCGCGCCCATCAAGGTGGCCGTGCTCCCCCTCTCGAAGAAGCTCGCCGAGCCGGCGCTCGCCATCCATCGCGACCTCTGCCGCCGCTTCAATTCGTTCTACGACGACGCCGGCAACATCGGCCGCCGATATCGGCGCCAGGACGAGGTCGGAACGCCATTCTGCGTCACCTATGACTTCGATTCGGAGAACGATCGCTGCGTCACCGTTCGAGAGAGGGACTCGATGAGCCAGACGCGGGTTCCGGTGGAAGGGATCGTCACCTACCTGCGCGATCGCCTGGAGGAGGGGCTTTGAGCGCTCGCAAGAAGACCGGTGCGACCAGGGCCGGGAAGGGCGCCCGCAAGACGGGCGCGGCCAAGGGGACGCGCAAGCGCGCCAGGACGACGAGTCGGAAGGCCGCCGCGTCGAATCGAGCCGGGGTTCGGAGCGCAGGGGGCGTCGGGGCGGGAAGCTCGGGCCGGGCCGCCGCTCGGACGGGCGCGGCGCGCGCCGGACGTCGGGTTCGCGAAGGCGGCACGCAGCGCAAGGTCTTCTTCTTCGGCGGCGGTCGCGCCGACGGCGATGCCTCGATGAAGGAGGTCCTCGGCGGCAAGGGCGCGAACCTCGCCGAGATGACCTCGCTCGGCATTCCCGTTCCGCCCGGATTCACGATCTCGACCGAGGTCTGCGCGGAGTTCAACGAGCGGGGCAAGAAGCTGCCCGCCGAGGTGCGCGCCGACGTGCTGACGGCGCTCGCCAACGTCGAGCAGGAGATGGGACTCCGTTTCGGCGATCCGGAGCGACCGCTGCTGGTCTCGGTTCGCTCGGGCGCGCGGGCCTCCATGCCCGGCATGATGGACACGGTCCTGAACCTCGGCCTGAACGATCAGACCGTGAAGGGCCTCGCGGCCATGGCGGGCGAACGGTTCGCCTTCGACAGCTACCGCCGCTTTATCCAGATGTACGGGGACGTCGTGCTCGGCGTGCCGCACGAGCGCTTCGAACATCGCCTCGATCAGGCGAAGCAGGAGCGAGGCGTCATCGACGACGTCGCGCTCGGCGCCGAGGAGCTGCGGCGCGTCGTCGCGGACTATCTCGAGATCGTTCGCGAGACGACGCGGGAGCCCTTTCCGCAGGACCCACAGGCCCAGCTCTGGGGCGCGATCGGCGCCGTCTTCTCGTCCTGGGAGAACGCACGCGCGATCGCCTACCGGCGTCTGCACGACATCCCCGACGACTGGGGCACGGCCGTCAACGTCCAGTCCATGGTCTTCGGCAACATGGGCGACGACTGCGCGACGGGCGTCGCCTTCACGCGCAATCCGTCGACCGGCGAACGCGCCTTCTACGGCGAGTACCTGAAGAACGCCCAGGGCGAGGACGTCGTCGCGGGCATCCGTACGCCCCAGCCGATCAACGAGCCCAGCCGAGCCGAAGACACGAAGCACCTCCCGACGCTCGAGAGCGAGATGCCCAAGGCCTATCGCGAGCTCGTGGCCATCTACAAGCGGCTCGAGCGTCACTACCGCGACATGCAGGACATCGAGTTCACGATCCAGAAGGGCAAGCTCTGGATGCTCCAGACGCGCAACGGCAAGCGGACCGCCGGCGCGGCCGTGCGCATCGCCGTCGACATGGCGCGCGAAAAGCTGATCACGAAGGAGGAGGCCGTCCTGCGCGTCGACGCGAACGCCCTCGACCAGCTGCTCCATCCGACGATCGACAAGAGCCAGGCGCCGCCGGTCGTGGCGCGCGGCCTGCCGGCGTCGCCCGGCGCCGCCGTGGGCGAGGTGGTCTTCTCGGCCGAGCATGCCGAGGCGCGGGCGAAGGGCGGAGCGAAGGTGATCCTCGTCCGGACCGAGACCTCCCCCGAAGACATCGTCGGCATGCACGCTTCGCAGGGCATCCTGACGGCGAAGGGCGGCATGACGTCCCACGCGGCGGTGGTCGCGCGCGGGATGGGCAAGAGCTGTGTCGCCGGGTGTGGCGCGCTCTTGATCGACTACGGCCAGGGCCAGATGCGCATCGGCGAGCACGTGGTGCGCGAGGGCGACTCGATCACGATCGACGGCTCGACCGGCGAGGTCATGCTCGGCCGCGCGCCGACGGTGGTCCCGGAGCTCGGGGGCGCCTTCTCCGAGCTGATGCAGTGGACGGACAAGATCCGGCAGCTGCGCGTGCGGACCAACGCCGACACGCCGCAGGACGCGGAGGTCGCGCGGCGTTTCGGGGCCGAGGGCATCGGCCTCTGTCGGACGGAGCACATGTTCTTCGAGCCGGGACGGATCCTGGCGGTGCGCGAGATGATCCTCGCTTCGGACACGCCGGCGCGGGAGCGGGCGCTGGCCAAGCTGCTGCCGATGCAGCGCGGTGACTTCGAGGGGATCTTCCGCGCGATGGACGGGCTGCCGGTCACGGTGCGCCTGCTCGACCCGCCGCTCCACGAGTTCCTGCCGCAGACCGACGAGGACATCCAGGCGGTCGCCGAGGCGCTCGGTCGCTCGATCGGGGACGTGCGCCACAAGCTCGAGAGCCTGCACGAGTTCAACCCGATGCTCGGTCACCGCGGCTGTCGGCTCGGCATCACGTACCCCGAGATCTACGCGATGCAGGTCCGCGCGATCACCGAGGCGGCCTGTCGAGTCACGGAGCTTGGCGTCAAGGTCAAGCCCGAGATCATGATCCCGCTGGTCGCCCATGCCCGCGAGCTCGAGCGCCTGCGCAAGCTGGCGGAGAAGGTCGTCGCGGAGGTGCGGGCCGAGCATCCGGAGTCGCGCGTCCGCCCGACCATCGGGACGATGATCGAGGTACCGCGCGCGGCGTTGACGGCGGACGAGATCGCGCGACACGCGGACTTCTTCTCGTTCGGAACGAACGATCTGACGCAGATGGGCTACGCCCTGTCGCGCGACGACGCAGGGAGCTTCCTGCCCGGATACGTCGACGGCGGCATCATTCCGTCCGATCCCTTCGTGTCGATCGACGAGGATGGGATCGGCCAGCTCGTGCAGCTCGGCGTCGAGCGCGGGCGCGCGACGCGGCCCGATCTCAAGGTCGGCGTCTGCGGCGAGCACGGGGGCGATCCGGCCAGCGTACGGTTCTTCGCCCGGGTCGGACTCGACTACGTCTCCTGCTCGCCGTACCGCGTGCCGCTCGCGCGCCTCGCCGCGGCGCAGGCGGCGGTCGTGCTCGGTCGGGCGCAATCTTGATCGGCGCCTTCCGGCGACGGACCGAGCGTCCGGAAGGCGCGGCCAGCGGGGCGAGGCGATTCGACCGATCCGGTCTCCGACGCCGGCTCGGACGCGCGAGCGCCGCCCGGCTCGCGGTGGGGGCGATCCTGCTGGCGATCGCCTGTGCCGGATCGCAGGGCGCACGCTGGGCCCGGTCGGTCCCGAGCGACGAGATCGACCTCGCGCTGGCGGCGCTCCCGCCGGCGGCGCAGCGCGCCTTCCTGCCGCTGACGGAGGTCTTCTACGACCGGATCACCAGCCGCCGCTTCAATTCGCGCGCCACCTTCGACGACCCGAGCATGCGTCAGTTCTTTCCCTCCCTGGCCGCGTACTCCGACTACTATGCCGCCCTCGTCGACGTGCTCGACCGCAACCACTTCCTCAACAACCAGCCGACGCGGATCGATCTGCTCGGGGTCTCCGTCGTCGGGGACGGCGTGATGCGACTCTCGCTGCGCTTCGTCGGCGGGAACGACCTGCCGCTGCGCTGGTGGAACGCGACGCTGCTGCGCACGGACGAATGGCGCTGGCGGGACGGCCGCTGGTGGGTCGTTCCGGGGAAGGTCTGAGCGGGGCCGGCCAGGCGCCGACGGCTCGTCGGGTCATAGGCGTGGGGAATTTCCGTCCAGCTTTGGGAAAAGTTGTTCCACGCCTGCCCATCCCGGACGCGGACGCCATCGAGCGTGTCCCCGGTCACATTCTCGAAATGACGGGCACTTACCGATGAAGTTGCCGCCCCGAGAGGGATGGCACGTGGATTGCTCCTTTCGAGCCCAGCCCGGGAGACCGGGCCGACTTTCGAATAGCCAAAGGCTCGACGAGTTCGAGCGGGTGGATTCGGCTGGGAGACGTCGTCGGGTGGGATTCAGGGCCCCACCCGGTTATGCGACGCCGCCCACAGGGAAGCCGAGTCGAGTCGTAACCGGATTTCCGGCCGGCTCACCCCGCGCGAAGTATCGGCGATGCCGAACTCGAGGGACGCGCCGTGGGTGAGCAGTACGACGATTTCGAGGACCGAACGACCGAGGAGCCGGAGCATGCGCGGGAGCAGGATCTCCTCCCCGCTGGCACGGACGGCCCGGTCGTCGAGACGGGCTCGGCCGCGGCGGTGCAGGACGAGGGTCGTGCGGCGAGGATGACCCTGCGGAGCGCGGGCAGGCGTGCCGGCCGTGTCCCGGCTGAGAACGCCGACGCGTGGGGCTCGGACCAGGAGCTCGTCCACCAGATCCTCGCGGGCAGCCGCGAGCACTTCGACCAGCTCTACGAAGCCTATTTTCCGCGCGTCTACCGCTTCGCGTTGAAGCGTCTCGGCGACCCCGGGGAGGCCGAGGACGTGGCCCAGGAGGTCTTCATGACCTTGATGACGGCGCTCGCGTCGTTCAAGGGCGAGTCGACGCTGCTGGTCTGGATCTTCGGCGTGACCCGCAACAAGGTCAATCGCCGGTTCCGGCGGCCTCGCCCCCGACTCGAGGCGCTCGAAGAGGGCGGAGCGCTCGACCTCGAAGCGGCCGGTCCGCTCGCGGACGAAGCGGTCGATGCGCGGCGGATGCTGGGACGTTGCGAGGCGGTGATCGAGAACGAGCTGACCCCGCTCCAGCGGCGGATCTTCCACCTGAAGCATCTGCGGCGTCAGCCGATTCGCGCGATCGCCCAGGCGCTCGGGAAGAGCGAGGACGCCGTCAAGGCCAATCTCTACCGGATGCGTCGCGCGATCTCCGAGGGCACGCCCGGCCTCGAGGGTCTGCTCCAGAACTAGACTCGGGCAGCCGGTCTGTCGCCCCAGGGGCGGTGGACCGGCCCGCCCGGGCGGCGCCCGCCGCCCCCCCGTCCGGCTTTTCATCGATCCCACGCTGGCTTCCGAGCGTTGCTGCCGGTCGCGATCCGCGTCGCTTCGCTTTGACACGTGTCAATCGTTGGCGTAATCCTCCCGTCCAAGGGGGGAGGAGCGACGCCTGCACCGCTACCCATCGCTGGAGCGGCGAGCCCGTCCGTAGCCGGGGCGGCTACGGGTGCACGCGCTCGTCGTCGCGAGGAGACGCGCGAGCGCATCTTCGAGATGGCGTTGCGCGAGTTCCGGACGGTCGGCGTCGCCGCGGCCCAGGTGGATCGGATCGCCCGCGCGGCCGGCGTTGCCCGCGGCACCTTCTATTTCCACTTCCCGACGAAGGACGACGTGCTGCTCGAGCTCGCGGCCCGGGTCACAGCGCGGATCGCCCGACGGATCGCCCTCGTCGGGGAATCGGCGCCGTCCCTGCGCGAGCTGCTCGAACGCGTCAACGACGCGATCGCCGACGAGCACGATCGCGTCGGCGAGTCGGGTCTGCTCGCCGAGATGCTCTCGCTCCACGTCCGCCGGCCCCACGACCTCTCCGATCCGGCCGGCAATGTCCCGAACCTGGTCGACGAGCTGGCGAGGCAGCTGGCGACGGTGCAGGCGCGGGGCGAGTTCCGATCGACCCTCTCCGCGCATCAGCTCGCCGTCGTCGTCGCGACGAGCCTCTTCGGCATCTACTCGCGGATGTCCCGCGGACCGGCCCTGCGCCTGTCCTGCGAGGCCTGGGTCGACCTCGTCGTTCGCGGGCTCGAAGCGGCCTCGGAGGGCCGATGAAGCGGGTCTCGGGGGATGTCGGCAGAATGCATTTCCTGCGTCGACTTTCTGACACATGCGGGCCCGAGACTCCACTGTTCTGGGAATCCGGATCAGCCGATCCCGATCGTTCCGCGGGGCCGGAGGCCCCGCGTGGACGAGCCGGGGCCGTGTCGATGGCGTCCGCGATGCATTGCGATCCGTCGGGGCCTGGTGGCCGCGGTCGGACGAAGTCGATGGTCGTGGTCGGGGGGTGGGACTCGCGTGTCGGATGCGGGTGAGACGGTTCATCGAGCGATGAGCAGGGCGCCGGGAGCGGAAGAAGTGGGCGACGAGTCGGTCGGAATGCTCGGCGAGGCCATCGAAGCGCTCCAGACCGAGGCCGACGAGCTCGAGCTGCTCGAGTTCCTCGCTGCGGACCTCGATCCCGTACCCGCCGATCCGCGCTTCGAGCGCGCCCTGCGCGAGCAGCTCTGGGAGCTGGTCACGACGGGTCGGCTGCCTCGTCCATCGCGCCACTGAGCGACTATCCTCGCCGATCCGCCCGGCGAGCCGAGTCGTCGGGACCACGTCGGAAACGCAGCCTCCGCCATGCGGAATCCCATCCGCCTGAAGAATCTCCGCGTCCGCTTCCTTCCCTACATCGCGTTGGGCATCGTGATCCTCGTCTTGCGGCAGCCGACGCCGATGGGGTTCGCGCTCGGCATGCCCCTCGTCGTCGTCGGAGCAGGCCTGCGGAGCTGGGCAGCCGGTCATCTCGTGAAGACCGACGCGTTGACCACGGAGGGCCCGTACGCCCATCTGCGACATCCGTTGTATCTCGGGACCCTGCTGGTCGCGACCGGATTCGCATTCGTCCTCGGCGGTCTCTTCACGGTCGCGATCCTCGCGTTCGTCTGGCCCTGGTTCGCGCTCCACTACTTCCCGCGCAAGGAGCGCGGCGAGAGCGCTCGCCTGCTCGCGTGTCATGGGGAGGCGTTCACGCGCTACCGCGATGCGGTCCCCGCCCTCTGGCCGCGCTGGCGCGCCTATCACGACACGCTTCGCCCCCATGGCTCCGGGGCCGCCGTCGAGCCGGTCGCGCTCGGAGGGGCGCCGGCATGGCAGCTCGAGCGCTATTCGGACAACAACGAGCTCGGGACCCTGCTCGCGATCCTCGCCGGCAGCCTCCTGCTCGTCGCGCGCGCGGTCTGGGGGCTGCATTGAGTCCGGCGCGGGGGCGCGGGCTCGGACTCGACCGGGCGACGTTGAGGACACGGACGCGCTCCGTGTTGTCGCGTGGCGGCCGGGGCAATCCGGACGTGCTGCTCGTGGAGGCCGGTGACCGGTCGGTGGTCGTGAAGGACTTCGGGCCGCGTTCGGCCTGGGTGCGTCGCTGGTTCGGTCCATGGCTGCTGCGGCGCGAGGTTCGGGCGTACCGCCGGCTTTCGGGCGTCGCGTCGGTGCCCCGCTGGCTCGGATGGCTCGACCGGTCGGCGATCGTGCTCGAGCACCGACCCGGCGTCCCGCTCTCGCGAAGCCTCGCCGGTCGCGTGTCCCCGGACTTCCTTCCCCGCCTCGAGGCCGTCGTCGAGGAGATGCACCGCCGCGGTGTCGTCCATCTCGATCTGCGTCACCGCAGCAACGTCCTGGCGGACGACGAGGGCCAGCCGGTCGTGCTCGACTTCGCCTCGGCGCTGTTCTTCGATCCGCAGCGCGCGTGCGGACGTCTCGCCGTCCGACTGCTCGGCGCGATCGATCGGCGTGCACTCGCGAAGTGGCGCGCCCGACTCGGCCCGCCCGACTCGGCCCGCTCGGGTCAGGGCGTCGGCTCGGGCAGCTCGGCGGGATCGCGCGGGGCGAGTCGCGCGATGTAGTGGCGGAAGCACTCGAGCGTGAGCCGCGCGTCCTCGATCGCGCGGTGGGCCACGCCGCCTTCGCCGAGCAGCCCGGCGGTCGTCGCGGCCTGGCGCAGCGAGATCGCCCGCGCCGGCTCCCCCGAGACCAGCGACCAGGCGTAGTAGAGCGTCGCGAGATCGAGGACGTGATAGTCGAAGGGGTAGGGGATCCCGCAGTTGCGGTAGGCGCGCTCGAGGAAGAGGACGTCCATGCGCACGTTCTGGCCGGCGGGAACGACCTTGCGATCGCGTGGCAGCAGCTCGACGATTTCGGTCAGCACCTGCCGGACCCCGGGCGCGGCGGCCCAGAGCTCGGCGTCGTAGCCGAAGATCGCGGCGGCTTCGGGGGTGATGCGATCGGGGCGGGCGCGTACCCGCCACTGGCCCTGCGCCAGCTCGTTGAGCCGCGCATCGGTGACGATCACGCCGACCTCGGTCAGGTCGTGGAGGTCCACGTCGAGGCCGCCGAATTCGCAATCGAGGAAGGCGAAGACCAGCTCCGTGCTCATGCGGGCCCGGTCGGGGAAGGGGCGCGGCACCCGGGCGGCAAGCGATCGCGGCAACGGGCGGGCGTGGCGGTCATGGTGCTCCCAACGGGACTCGAACCCGTGTTTCAGCCTTGAGAGGGCCGCGTCCTAGGCCACTAGACGATGGGAGCCCCGCGAAGGCGGCCGAGACTAGCCACGTCGCGACGCGGCTGTCAACCCGAGGGGTTCGGATCGGATCGATTCCGGGGAGCCGGCGAGCCGGAGCGCCCGCCGTGCGATCGATCGATGGGCGGTCGGGGTGCCGCCGTGCGTCGCTCGGGCGCGCAAATCGTCGCTTCGTGGCGTGCGCCACGCCGCGAACCGTCGCCGACCGGATCGGTCCCGGGCGTCGATCCGGGAGCATTGGCTCAAGGGTGTGAAATCTCTTGCCGATGGGCGTCACATCGTGTGTCGGCTGGCACGTCGGTTGCTCTGTCCGGTGAAGGGGGGAGCACGTGGCGGGCTCGGCCTCGGCGCCGTCGGCCCCACAGGGAGAATGCAATGCCCGGCAAGTCCGTGAGTCGATCTCGGGGTTTCACGCTGATCGAGCTGATGATCGTCGTCGCGATCCTCGGCATCCTCGCCTCGGTCGCGATCCCGTCGTTCATCAACTATCAGCTTTCGTCGAAGCGTACGGAGGCCTACGCCAATCTGGCCTCGCTCGCCAAGGCCCAGAAGGCGTACTTCGCGGAGTTCAACGAGTTCGTTCCGGCGCTCGTCGAGCCGTCGACGACGCTCAGCGTCAATCCCACCAGCGTGACCCGGAGCAAAGCCGCACTCGCGACGTCCTTCGCGACCGTCGGATGGGTACCGGACGGCGACGTCTTCTTCGACTACGACACCGCGACGCCCGACCAGCCGTGGAGCGGGACCTGTACTTGCGTCGAGGCCTGCTTCACCGCGACGGCCTACGGCGATCTCGACGGCGACGGCACGATGTCGGCGATGGTCTTCTCCCATCCCGACGCGCTCGGGAACTACTGCGAATCGGGCATCTTCGGCTACTCGCCGCCGATCTCCGGTGGGGGTAGTCGCGCGTTCGACGAGGTCGCGCGAGTGCCCTCGGGCCTGGCGGACGACTTCTAGTCCTCGAGGCGCCGTTCTCGCACGCCGGTCCGGCGACCCGCTCCGCCGTCCGGCGTCCTCGCGAGCCTTCCGATTCGATCGACTGCGTGAGAAGGGGCACGAGTTGTCGAAAAGCTGGATCCAGATCGCGCTGCTCATCGCGACCGTGAGCTGCACGGGATGGGCTCATTCCAGAATTCCGATCGAGCGAACCGAATCGAGCGGCTTCGGCTTCGTTCCCGATCCCGATCACGTCCGGGCGCTGACGCTCGGCTACGACGCGATCGCAGCCGACTACCAATGGCTGCGGGCCGTGCAGGTCGTCGGCGGCGCGGCCGAGGTCGACGCGACGAGAGCCGACCATCTCGGTCGCCTGGTCGACGTGGTCACCACGTTGAATCCCCACGTCGATCACCCGTATCGCTTCGCCGCGATCTGGCTGACGCACGACGAGACGCAGGTTCGCGAGGGCGTCCGTCTGCTGCGGCGCGCGACGCGGTACCACCCCGAAGACTGGCGAAACCACTTCTACCTGGGCTTTGCCCAGTTCTTCTACCTCGGCGAGTTCGAGCTCGCCGCCGAGTCGCTCGAGCGGGCGATGGTCCGCGAGGGGGCCCCGCCGTATCTCCCGCGCCTCGTCGCGCGACTCAAGGCCCAGTCCCGGGACATCGACGTCGCCGAGATCTTCCTGCGCGAGATGCTGCGAAACACCGTCGATCCCGAGGACCGGGCACGGATCCAGATCGCGCTCGACGAGATCGAGCTCGAGTACAAGGCGCGGCTGTTGGATCGCGCGCGCGAGGCCTATCGCCGCGCGGCGGGGCGCGACATCCGGTCGATCGACGACCTGATCCGCCCCCCGCATCGCATGCTCGAAAGACTTCCGAGTCCCGAGCCCGACGCGATTCCGGAGCCGCTCAAGCGTGGCTCGAAGTGGAAGATCGACAGACGGACGAAGCGGATCGTCACGACCTATCTCAACCGACGCTACGAGGTCAACTTCTCCGCGGCCGATCGATCGCGGCTCGAACGCTGGCGAAGCGCGCGGGATCGACGCGAGGGAGGCGCGGGATGAGCGGTGAGCCGCGTGAGGTCGTGCGTGTCGCCGACCTGGTCAAGGACTTTCGGGTCGGCTTCGGCATCCGCCGCCAGCGGATCCTCACCGACGTGAGCTTCACCGCCCACGAAGGCGAGATCTTCGGCTTCATCGGTCCGAACGGCGCGGGCAAGACGACGACGCTCAAGGTCCTGATGGGCCTCGTGCGCCCGACGGCCGGGTCGGCGTCGATCCTCGGTCGCGACGTCAGCGATCCCGAGGTGCGCCGACAGATCGGGTTCCTGCCCGAGAACCCCTACTTCCACGTCTTCCTGACGGCGCGCGAGATCCTGGATTTCTACGCGCGCCTCTCGGGCGTCGAAGCGCGGCGTCGCGCGGATCGGATCGAAGAGCTGCTCGGGCTGGTCCATCTGAGCCACGCGGCCGATCTGCGCCTGAAATCCTTCTCGAAGGGCATGCTCCAGCGCGTCGGCGTCGCCCAGGCCCTGATCCACGATCCCAGCGTCGTCTTCCTCGACGAGCCGATGAGCGGCCTCGACCCGATCGGCCGACGCGAGATCCGGGAGCTGATCCTCGGCCTGAGGCGCGCTGGCAAGACCGTCTTCATGAACACCCACATCCTCTCGGACGTCGAGATGATCTGTGACCGGGTCGCGATCATCGTGAAGGGCTCGATCCGACGGGAGGGACGGGTCGATGCGCTGGTCGGCGAGGGTCGTTTCGGCGCGAAGGTCGTCGTCGAGGGCCTGGCGGCCGACGCCGTCGAGTCGATCGAAACCCGCTTCCCCGACGCGCGCCTCCTCGGCTGCGGCGAGCACGTCGAGATCGAGCTGCCCCAGAAGGAGGTCGAGGAGATGCTCGCGCTCGTCCTCCGGTCGGGCGGGTCGGTCGTCTCGGTCGCGCGCATGCACGCCTCGCTCGAGGACGTGTTCCTGGACGCGGTGCGGCGCGCGGAGGAGCCGCGATGACGAAGTCCTTGTCCCGGATCCACGCGGTCGCGGCGAACACCTTTCGCGAGGCGATCCGCAACAAGCTCCTCTACATGCTGCTCGGATTCTCGATCGGCCTGATCGGCGCGGGCGTCCTGCTCGCCTCGCTGTCCTACGTCCAGGTCTCCGAGATCCTCCAGGACGTCGGAATGGCCGCGATCCGGCTCTTCGGCGCGGGGATCGCCATCTTCATTGGCGCCGGCCTGGTCCACAACGAGGTCGACCGCCGGACGATCTACACCATCCTCTCGAAGCCCGTCTCGCGCGGCGAATTCCTGGTCGGGAAGTGGGCCGGGCTGACGGTCACCGTCTGGCTGCAGCTGCTGCTGATGGCAGCCGCCTTCGTCGCGGTCTCGAAGGTCTCGGGGGCGCCCGTCCGGGTCGAGCACGGCGCGGCGATCGCGCTGGTCGGCCTCGAGCTGATGGTCCTGATCGCGATCGCGACCTTCTTCTCCTGCGTCACCACGCCGATGCTGGCTTCTTTCTACACCTTCGGGCTCTGGCTGATCGGTCACCTCTCCCGCGATCTCTACGTCCTGGGCCAGCAGTCCGAGCAGGCGTCGATCCCGCGCGTCACGGGGTGGCTCTACGCCGTCCTCCCGGACTTCGAGGTCTTCAACAAGACGCTGGAGGCCGTCTATGGTCTGCCCATTCGAGGCGATGAGGTCGGCTTCGCCGTCCTCTACGCGAGCGGCTATTCGGTGGTGACGCTGGTGATCGCATCGGCGATCTTCGCGCGGCGCGACCTCAAGTAGGTTCGCCAGCCCGACGAACCCGTACGGACGCTTCGACCCGCGACCGATCCCGCGGCCGCGAAGACCGATCGCGCGAGAGGAGCCGCTGCGAATGTCGATCGAGATCGCGCCGGGCGCGTGGCTGCCGATCGCGTTCGTCGTCGGCCTTTTGATCGGGTCGTTCCTCAACGTGGTCATCCATCGGGTCCCGGCTGGACTGTCGATCGTCCATCCGCCGTCCCGGTGTCCGAGCTGCGAGACGAAGATCGCGCCCAGGGACAACGTGCCGCTGCTCTCGTGGCTCTGGCTGCGCGGGCGGTGCCGCCACTGCGGGACGTCGATTCCCGTCCGCTATCCCGCGGTCGAGCTGCTCACGGGCGCGGTCTTCGTCGCGATCGGCTGGCGCTACGGCGTCGGCGCCGGGACCGTCGTGTACTGGGCCTTCGCCGCAGCGCTGATCGCGACGGCGCTGATCGATGCGGATCACCAGATCATTCCGGACGGAATCTCCCTCGGCGGATTGGGGGTGGCGCTGGTCGTCGTGCCGATCGTCGCCTGGCGAACGGAGCACATCGCCTGGGTCGATGCGTTCGTTCGCAGCGCGATGGGCGCGATCGCGGGCGCGGGCCTGCTCTGGTGCGTCGCGTTCCTGCACGCGCGGATCTCGGTCGCGATGGGGCGATCCTTCGAGCACTGGCCGGGCGAGGGGGCGGCGGTGCCCCGGCCGAACGAGGCCGACTACTGGCTCTGGTTTCCGGGGCTCGGCCTCGGCGACGTCAAGCTGCTCGCGATGATCGGCGCGGTCCTCGGGCCCGTCGGCGTCCTCGACGCCATCCTCGTTTCGTCCCTGGTCGGCCTCGCCTTCGGCGTGCTCCATGCGGCGATGCGCGGCGGCATGGGCATCCCCTTTGGATTCGCCCCTGCGATCGCGGCGGGCTCGATCCTGACGCTCTTCCTGCCCCGGCTCTGGCTCCTGCGCCTGCTCGGCTGAAGCGGCGCGCTTCGCGCCCGTCGCCTCGCGACCGGACCGGCCTGGTCGCCGGGCGCTGCGCTCCATGCGGCCCGGTCGCCTGGCGTCGCGCTCGAGGTCGCCTAGCGCCGCGCTCCCTTCGGTCCGTTCGACGCGTCGCCGCGCGCGCGGATCGTCTCGACGGCTCCGCGCAATCGGGCGAGCACGCGACTTCGGCCCGCGACCTCGAGCGTCTCGAAAATGCCGGGTGACGCCGTCGTGCCCGTGACCGCGACCCGGACCGGCTGCGCCAGCTTGCCGAGCTTCAGGTCCCCCGCGGCCATGCACGCTCGCCCGAAGGCCGACTCGATCGCAGGGGTCGTCCACGCCTCGAGCGCTTCGAGCGCTTCGATCAGCTTCTCGAGCGCGTCCTGGATGACCGGTCGGAGATGTTTGTCGGCCGCCTCGGGCTCGACCTCGACGGCGTCGACGAGCGCGAAGCGCGCCTTCTGCGCCAATTCGTCGAGTCGCGTGGCGCGTTCGCGCAGCAGGTCGAGCAGCTTGTCGAGCGAGGGGTCGCGCGCGACAGGCCGGCCGGCGACGACGTCGAGGAAGGGGCTCGCGGCGGCGAAGAGCGTCTCGGGGGAGCGGGCCTTGATGTAGTGCTGGTTGAGCCAGGCGAGCTTCGCGAGGTCCGCCTGTGCCCCGGAACGGCCCACGTGGGCGAGATCGAAGTGGTCGATGATCTCCGTCGCGGAAAAGATCTCCTGGTCGCCGTGCGACCAGCCGAGTCGCGCGAGCCAGTTGAGCATGGCCTCGGGGAGGTAGCCCTCGGCGCGGAACTGCTGGATCGAGACGGGATCGCGTCGCTTCGAGAGCTTGCGTCCGCTCTCGGAGACGATCAGCGGTACGTGGGCGAAGGTCGGTATCGGGGCGCCCATCGCCCGGTAGATCGCGATCTGGAAGGGCGTGTTGCTGTGGTGGTCGGCGCCGCGCACGACGTGCGTGATGCGCATGTCGACGTCGTCGGCGACGACCGCGAGATGGTAGAGGGGCGTGCCGTCGCTTCGGCGCAGGATGCCGTCGCCGATCTCGCTCGCCTCCTGGCCGCTCGGACCGAAGACGAGGTCGTCCCAGCGCAGGGCGCGATCGGGATCGATTCGCAGCCGCACGACGTGGGGCCCGCAATCGGGGCCGAGGCCCCGGTCGCGGCAGCGACCGTCGTAGTTGCCCTTGCCGCCCGCCTTGATGTCGGCGGTGCGACGCGCCTCGAGCTCCTCCCGGGTGCAGATGCAGCGGTAGGCGGCGCCCCGGATCAACAGGTCCTCGATCACCTCCCGATGCCGGGCGGCCCGCTCGCTCTGACGGATCGGACCCTCGTCCCAGTCGATGCCGAGCCAGGCGAGTCCGTCGAGGACGGCCGCTTCGGACTCGCGCGTCGAGCGCTCGAGATCGGTGTCCTCGATCCGGAGGACGAAGGTGCCGCTCTGCTTGCGGGTCAGCGCCCAGTTGAAGAGCGCGGTTCGCGCCCCGCCGATGTGCAGGAACCCCGTGGGGCTAGGGGCGAATCGGGTACGCAGGGTCGACATGGGGCGCGCAGCATATCGCAGCGATCCGTCGCCATGCGGCGTGTCGGCGATCGGTCCTGTCTCGAGGGCGTCGAGAGATGCGGCCAGGCGCCCCCTGCGCTATTTCCCGGGGCACGCGCCGCTGCCCGATCATCCCCGCCCGGCGCGCCACACCCCCCTCCCGAGCATGTCGGACGGCCGGGATCGCCCCGCGGCCTTCGACGGATCCGTGCCGATGCCCGAGTTCAAGCTCCTGATCGATCGGCTGACGGATCGGCCACAACGCTTCGACTTCGAGGCGGCTCCCGGCTGGTGGACCGACCACGCCGGGAGCGAGTCGCCCGGGGACGAGGGGGTCGTCGACCGGCCCTTCCACTTCACGCTCTCGGCCAGCCGGCTCGGGGAGGACGTGCTGATCGAAGGCAGCATGTCCGGCGGACTCGTCGCGGAGTGCAGCCGATGCACGCGACGCTATGCTCACGCGCTTCGTGACACCTTCCGGCTGGTCCTGAAGCCGCTCAAGGACGACGGTCGGAGCGGGACGCGGGCCCATCCTGGAGACATCGATCCGGAAGGCGAGCGAGCCCTGGCCGAGAATGGCGTCTGCCTCGGAGACGATCTCGAGGCCGGCTGGTTTCGGGGCCCGGTGATCTTCCTCGACGACCTGTTCGCGGAGGTGGTCGCCACGGCTCTGCCGATCCAGCCGCTCTGCGACGAGGCGTGTCCGGGACTCTGCCCCCGCTGCGGGATGGAGCGAAGGCGGGTCGAAGGGGATCAGGCCGCAGCCGTCTGCACGTGCGAGGACGAGCGCGTCGAGTCCCCGTTCGCCGTGCTGGCGGGGTGGAAGCAGAAGTAGACCGGGGACGAGAGAAGCTGACGAGCGCCGGCAGTCGCCGGCCGACGGGAGAGAGGGTTCATGGCGGTTCCGAAGCGAAAGACCTCGAAGTCGAAGCGCGACAAGCGTCGCAGTCATCACGCGCTCGCCGCGCCGGCGACGAGCACCTGTCCGCAGTGCGGCGCGCCGAAGGCGCCCCACCGCGTTTGCGCGAGCTGCGGCACCTACAAGGGCCGCACCATCGTGGCCGTCGCCGAGGAGTAGGGCGGTCGTGCTCGCGCTGCTCTTTCCGGGTCAGGCGTCGCAGACCGTCGGCATGGGCCGCGATGTCTTCGAGGCGTCGCGCGCCGCGCGCGAGACGTTCGAGGCCGCGGACGACGTGCTGCAGATGTCGCTTTCGAAGCTCTGCTTCGAGGGGCCGGAGGAGGAGCTCCGCCGGACGGAGATCCAGCAGCCCGCCATCCTGGCGACGAGCATTGCCCTGCTGCGTGCGCTCGAGGAGCAGGTCGGCCGGCTGGCGCCGGCCTTCGTCGGGGGGCACAGCCTCGGCGAGTACACCGCCATGGTCGCCGCCGACGCGCTCGATTTCGAGGACGCGGTCCGGACGGTGAACCTGCGCGGGCGATTGATGCAGGAGGCCGTCGCCGAGGGGCGCGGCGCGATGGCGGCGGTGATGGGCGTCGATCCGGAGGGGGTGGCCGAGGCCTGTCGCCGCGCCGCCGAGGAGACGGGGCTCGTCGTGACGCCCGCGAACTACAACTCGGCGCAGCAGACGGTCGTGGCCGGCGACGCGGCGGCAGTCGAGATCGCCTGCAACCGCGCGCGCGAGCTGGGCGCAAAGAAGACGGTTCCGCTTCCGGTTTCCGCTCCCTTCCATTGCGCGTTGATGGAGCCGGCGGCGCAGAAGCTCGAGGTCGAGCTCGCGAAGCTCCGCTTCCGCCGAGCCCTTCCGCCCGTCGTCACGAACGTCGAGGCGGAGCCCAACGACGATCCGACGCGAATGGCGGGCCTGCTCCGAACGCAGGTCACGGCGCCGGTCCGCTTCACCGACATGGTGATGCGCATGCGCGGCCTCGGGGTGGATCGTTTTCTCGAGGTCGGTCCCGGTCGGGTCTTGTCCGGATTGATCGCGCGCATCGAGCGGCGCGCCGCGCGAGCGAACTTCTCGGAGCTCGCCGAGCTCGAAGAGGTGCGTTCGTTCCTGGCTTCGAGCGGGGTCGAGAAGGAGGGGTCGGCCTGATCCTGCAGGCCGCCCGGCCGTCGCCGTACGGGGGGTACGGCGCTAGCTTTCGTCGTCTTTTCAGGACCGAGTGTTGGAGGAGCGAGTCATGTCGTCGCTTGAATCGCGCGTCACCGATCTGATCGTCGAGCAGCTGGGCGTTTCGAAGGAGGAGGCGGTGCTCAACGCATCCTTCATCGACGACCTCGGTGCCGACTCGCTCGACATCGTCGAGCTCGTCATGACGCTCGAAGAGACCTTCGACATCGAGATTCCCGACGACGATGCCGAGAAGATGCAGACGATCGCCGATGCGATCGACTATCTGAAAGAGCGCGTTCAGCAGTAGCGCGCTCGCGCCCCGGATCCGTCCGTTCGGGCGTCGCCGATCGCTCGCGGGCGGGGCGGGTCGGGTCGGCCTCGTCGGGGAGGATCGGCCGGGGGCCTCGCGCCCGTCGGGTCGCGCTGGGCGATGGAGCGCCGTCGATCCGTCGTCGATCCGAACGGGTGCTCGATCCGCAGCCCGGTCGAGACCGCCGAGTCAGCAGGAGTGGCCGAAATGTCCGATAGCGCGACCCCCCATCTGGACCGGGTCGATCCCGAGATCGCCAAGTTCATCCGACATGAAGGGCGGCGCCAGGGCCTCTCGCTCGAGCTGATCGCTTCGGAGAATTTCGTCTCGGACGCGGTGCTCGAAGCCGTCGGGTCCGTCCTGACCAACAAGTACGCCGAGGGCTACCCGGGGCGCCGCTACTACGGCGGATGCGAGGTCGTCGACGAGGTCGAGACCCTCGCGATCGAGCGCGCGAAGCGGCTCTTCGGCGCGGACCATGCGAACGTCCAGCCCCACTCGGGCTCCCAGGCCAACGCGGCGGTCTACGAGGCCGTCCTGCAGCGCGGCGAGACCGTGCTCGCCATGAATCTCGACCATGGCGGTCACCTGACCCACGGCAGCCCCGTCAACTTCTCGGGCAAGCACTTCACGATCGTCCCCTACGGCGTCTCGCAGTCCGACGAGCAGATCGACTACGACGAGGTCCGACGCCTCGCGCGCGAGCATCGACCGAAGATGATCCAGTGCGGCGCGACGGCGTACTCGCGGACGATCGACTTCGCCGCGTTCCGCTCGATCGCCGACGAGGTCGGTGCGGTGCTCTTCGCCGACATCGCGCACATCGCCGGGCTCGTCGCGGCGGGCTTGCATCCTTCTCCGGTCGGCCAGGCCCAGATCGTCACGACCACGACCCACAAGACCCTGCGCGGTCCCCGTGGCGGGTTGATCCTCTGCGAGGAGGCGTGGGCGAAGAAGATCGACAGCGCGATCTTCCCGGGGCTGCAGGGCGGGCCGTTGATGCACGTGATCGCCGGCAAGGCGGTCGCCTTCCACGAGGCGCTCCAGCCGGCATTCCGCGACTACTGTCGCCAGATCGTCGCGAACGCCCGGACGCTCGCCGAATCCGTGCAGGGGCGAGGATTCAAGGTCGTCTCCGGCGGGACGGACAACCATCTCTTCCTGCTCTCCCTCGTCGGCCGGGACACGACCGGGAAGGCCGCGCAGATCGCGCTCGATCGCGCCGGCATCACGGCCAACAAGAACATGATCCCTTTCGATCCGCGCAAGCCCGCCGTGACCTCGGGCGTGCGCATCGGAACGCCGGCGGTCACCACCCGCGGCATGCGGGAGTCGGAGATGCATCAGATCGCGGCCTTCCTCGCGCGGGTCCTCGAGAACCCGGGCGACGTCGAGACGCTCGACGCGATCCGCGCCGAGGTCGCGGAGCTGTGCCGCAAGTTCCCGCTCTACCCGAAGCGGTGGAGCGAGACGGATTAGGCCGTGCAGTGTCCGTTCTGCGGTGACGAGGGGAATCGGGTCGTCGATTCGCGGCTCGCGAGCGAGGGGACCGAGATCCGTCGTCGCCGCGAATGCGAAGAATGCGGTCGTCGCTTCACGACGCGCGAGCGCGTCGAAGAGGTCTTTCCCCGCGTCATCAAGAGCGACGAGCGGCGGGAGGAGTTCGACCGAAAGAAGCTGAAGCGCGGCCTCGAGCACGCCTGCGTGAAGCGGCCCGTCTCCGCCGCCGCCCTCGAGCAGCTGATGGATCGCGTCGAACGGGCTTTGCAGGAGTCGGGCGAGCGCGAGGTGACGAGCGAGCACATCGGCAGGCGGGCGCTCGCGGAGCTCTCGGCCATCGACGCTCTCGCGGCCGTCCGCTTCGCCTCGGTCTTCCTCGACTTCAGCAGTCCACGCGACTACGAGCGCTTCTTCGCCGAGATCGCGGCCGGGGAGGACGAGCCCGGGGAGCGGCCCGCGGATCGCACGGTGAGGCCGCTCGGCCTTCGCCGATGAGCGCGCGCGGAAGGCTCGCGGGCGCGCGGCGGGGCGGTCGGGGACCGCGGCCCGAGCCCACCGACCGCGACCTGCGGATGATGCGCCGCGCGCTCGCGGCCGCGGCGCGCGGCCAGGGTCTGACCCATCCGAATCCCAGCGTCGGCGCGGTCGTGTATCGAGGCGATCGCGTGCTCGCGGTCGGGACGACGCGTCCGCCGGGCGGGGCGCATGCCGAGATCGTGGCGATGGATCGCGCGCGACGTCGCTTCGGCAGCGCGGTCCTCCGCGGTGCCTCGCTCGCCGTGACCCTCGAGCCCTGCAGCTTCACCGGTCGCACCGGTCCCTGCACCGAGGCCATTCTCGCTTCGGGCATCGCACGCGTCGTCGCCGGCTGCCGGGATCCGCATCACCGCGTCGCCGGGCGCGGCTTCGCGCGGCTGCGACGCGCCGGCGTCGAGGTCGTGGCGGGCGTGCTCGAGGCGGAGTGTCGCGAGATGCACCGCGGCTTCCTCTCCGTCTGCGAGCGGGGACGCCCCTTCGTCACGCTGAAGCTCGCGACGAGCCTCGACGGCCGCATCGCCACCGCCCGCGGCGAATCGCGCTGGATCACGAGCCCGACGAGCCGCGCGCGCGTCCATCGCCTGCGCCGCCGCGTCGACGCCGTCCTGGTCGGATCCGGCACGGCCCTCGCGGACGACCCCGAGCTGACGGTGCGCCGCGGCGATCGCGTGGTGCGCACCCCCGTCCGGGTCCTGATCGACGGTCGGCTGCGCGTCCCTGCCTCGGCGCGACTCTTCGTCGGGGGGGCGGAGCGGAGGGACGACTCGAGCGCAGCCGGGGCGCCGCACCCGCCGCGCGCGGGCGCCAGCGCTTCCCGCGCCGCGCGCTCCGGCGAGACCTGGGTCGTCTGCGGTCGCGCTGCGCGGGGGCGCCCCGCCGCGCGGCGGCGGGTCGATCGTCTGATCGAAGTCGATTGCGATCGCGCGGGCCACGTCGATCTGCGGGCCGCATTGCCGGCCCTCGCCGAGGCCGGGTTGACCTCGATCCTGGTCGAAGGCGGCGGCGAGCTCGCGGCGGCGCTCTTGCGAGCGGACCTCGTCGACGAGGTACACTGGTTCCTCGCGCCGCGTCTGATCGGATCCGAAGGGCGAGCGGCGCTCGGCGCGCTGGGTCTCGAGCGACTGGCGGATGCGCGATCGTTCGCTGGCTGGCGCGTCGATCGCAGCGGGCCGGACCTCCACGTCTCGGGTCGCCTGGCGCCAGCGCCGCGCGAGCCACGGGCGGGGCGGCGCTCTTCGGATTGCCGCGATTCGGTCGGGCCGGGCAGGTCGCACGAGTCGGAGGCGCGCAAGTCGGCGACGCGCAAGCCTGCGAAGAGCGGAGCGAGAAGACCGCAATGAGGGGTCGAAGATGATCGTCCAGATGCCCGACCTCGACGCGCGCGGGCTGCGCATCGCGCTGGTGGTGTCGCGCTTCAACCATCTCATCTCGATCCGGCTCGTCGAAGGCGCGCGCGCGATGCTCCTCGAGCGGGGCGTCGCGGAGGGCGATCTCTTCCTCTACTGGGTGCCCGGCGCCTTCGAGATCCCGCAGGCGGCGCGTCGGCTGGCGGAGACCGGGCGATTCGATGCGATCGTGACGCTCGGCTCGGTCATTCGCGGCGGAACGCCCCACTTCGACTACGTCTGCCGGGGCGTGACGGACGGCGTGCGCGAGGTGATGCGGACCACGAACGTACCCGTCGCATTCGGCGTCCTCACGACAGACGACATCGAGCAGGCGATTGCCCGCGCGGGCGGAAGCGATGGCAACAAGGGAGCCGAGGTCGCCCTCGCCGCGGTCGAGATGGCGCGGCTCCTGCGCGCGGTCGGTGACGACGAGAGGATGCGCGCGTGACGAGCGCAGCGGCGACGAAGACGGCGAGCCGACACCAGGGTCGCGAGGTGGCGCTCCAGGTGCTCTACGCGATCGACCTCGGCGGCCAGGCCGGGATGCATCGGCCTCCGCTCGATGAAGCGGGCGACGACGAGCCGACCCGGGCGGAGGCGTCGGCGGAGGAAGGAGGCGCATCGGTTTCCGGGGGCCCGACGGTCGCGCTCGGGGACCGGGCATTCGAGCGTGTGATCGAGCACTTTTCGGTGCCCGGGGGTGCCCTCGAGTTCGCGCGGGAGTTGGTGCGTGGCGTCGTGGCCGCCTTGCCGGACCTCGATGCACTCGTCAGTCTTCATGCGCGCAATTGGCGGGTGGCCCGGATGGCGGTGGTCGACCGCAACGTGCTGCGCATCGGGGCATTCGAGCTCTGCAAGACCGATACGCCGGTGGCAGTGGTGATCGACGAGGGGATCGATCTCGCCCGCCGGTTTGGCAGTGACTCGTCGCCGTCGTTCGTCAACGGCGTACTCGATGCGATCGCGAAGGAGGTTCGCAGCGCATGAAGCCGGCGATCGAGGTGCTGCTGACGTCGAAGCCGCTCGAGCGCGTCGAAGGCGAGGTCGCCGTGGCCGGCTTCTTCGTCGACGACCGGCCGTTGCGCAGCGGGGCCGCGCGCGCCGATTGGCGCCTCTGCGGCGGTCTCTCGCGACGGATCGAGGGCGGAGATCTCTCGGGCAAGAGCGGGGAGGCGTTGCTGATCGGATGCGGGCCGGCGTTGCGCTCGCCGCGCCTGATGCTCCTCGGTCTCGGCGAACGCCACGCCTTCGATCAGATGCGGGCGACGGACGAGATGCGTACGGCGCTCGAGCGCTGTCGGCGCCTCGGCTTCTCGCGCGTCGCCATGTCGCCGCTCGGGATCGCATCGGACGATCTGCCGCGGCATGCGGCGGCGCTCGTCACGGGCATTCGCGAGGCCTGGCGCGACGGCGATCGGCCGCTGCGCCTTCGATTCTGCGTTCCGCGCGGCGAGCTGGCGGGCGTCTTGAAGGCGTTCGACGGCGCCGCGCGCGCGGTCGGGCTCGAGGGACTCTCGGTCGCGTTGGCCGAGACGGACCGCGGTCTGCGGTGAGTTGGGGCGCCGCGTGCTGACCCCACGGGGTCCGGCGCACCGCCGCATCGCGTGCTTCGAGGTGAATCAAGTCCCACCCCCTCCCGCCGATGGGATCGACCGGAGTCCACCCTTCGCTCCGTGCCGTCTTCGTCCGCGATCGATCTCTCCGTCCGTGAGGACGTGGGGGGGTGCATGAGTCTCGTCGGAAACCTCGAGGATCTCTCCCTCGGTGACCTGCTGCAGATCGTCAGCATGTCGCAGAAGTCCGGCGTGCTCGTGCTCCGCTCGGTCAGCGGCAGTGGACAGATCGTGTTCCGCTCTGGACTCGTCCATGCGGCCAGCGTGAAGGGACGCTCGCCCGATCTTCGCGGCCTGCTCGGCCAGGCCGGCCTCGCCGACGGCGATCGGATCGAAGCCGCGCTGCGCGGCCGGGTCCCGACCGGGGCGACGAGCGTCGAGCGACTCGCCGAATCGACGGGCCTGCCGCTCGAGCAGATCGAGGCTCCAGTTCGAAAGGCCGCCGAAGCCGCGATCTTCGCGATGTTCGGCTGGGAGTCGGGCGAGTTCAGCTTCGACGCCGGTCCAGAGGGGGAGGGCGACGAGTCCTTCGCGACGCTCCGCTCGGGCATCAACGCGCAGTACCTCGCGATGGAAGGCATGCGGCTGCGAGACGAGCAGGCGCGGGGCGGCCCGTCGGTCCCCGCCGCCGGCGCTCCCGGCGCCGCGGACGACGCGCCCTTCTTCGGAGCCGAACCGCTCGAGGTCGATGGCGACGATGCCATCGAGCTCGATGCGATCTGGGAGGCGCCGTCGAGGCCGTCCGTCGCTCGGGGCGTGTCTGCGGTCGGCGCGGAGGTCGAGCCCGCGAGCGGGGTCGAGCGGGCCGTGGAGCGCGTGCTCGAACGCGAGGCGGGGACCGATCCGACGAGCGAACAGGCAGCCGCGATCGACGCCGCCTCCGACGGATCCGTCGCGATCGAATCGGTCGAGCCCCTGGCCGCTTCGCCCTCGTCGTCCGCCGCCGTCCTGTCGGCTCGCACCGTCGTCGTCATCGATCCCGACGCGGTCGCGCTCGAATGGATCAAGGCCGCGATCGAAGGGCAGGTGGCCCGGACCCACGTCTTCCAGCGCGCCGAAGAGGGCCTCGCACGCATCCGTCAATACCTGATCCGCGGCGAGGTGCCCGTCGTCCTGATCGCGCTCGCCACTCCGATCGATCCGCTCTCCGGCATTCACGGCTTGGCCGATTTCGTCAAGCGGCTGCGGACGCAGGCCGCGCGGATCGTCGTCATCGGCCTGAACGAGGCAGGCGAGGCACGCCCCGGCGCGAAGCCCGGCCATCTCGACGGATCGCTCTCGCGACCGACGCGCGAGAAGCTCCGAGCCGGGGGCGCCGTCGAGCTCGAGTCGGCGCGCGCGCGCTTCGTCGCGTCGCTCGGTGCGCTCGTCGCGCGGCCCACCGCCTCGCGTCCCTCCGGCGGCGAGGCGGGGACACCCACCCGCGGCGGACCCTCCGCGGAGCGGCTCGCCGAGCTCGAGGCCGCGCTCGCGAGCGCCCAGTCCCAGCACGAGATCCATTCGCTCCTCATCGAGGCTGCGGCGGGCCTGTTCACCCGGGTCGCGGTCCTCGCCCTGCGCGACGGCGAGGCCTTTCCGGTCGCCGGCCGCGGGATCGAGACGCTCGAGGTCGATCCGCTCGCCAGTGCGCCGCGATTGTCGTGCCCGGTCCCGCCGACCAGCCTGCTGGGACGGGTCGTCGACTCCGGACGACCGGCCACCGGTGCGCTCCGGGCTCAGGCCGATCGCCTCCTCGCCGCGATGTTCGGACCCGTCGAGCCCCGCACCGCCTACCTGGCGCCGATCGTGGGGCCGGCGGGCGTCGTCGCCGTGCTCTACGGCGATCAGGCGGGCGCCCGGCGCGCGATGCCCGACGTCGCGTCGCTCGAGCGCCTGGTCGACCGGGCGGGACAGGAGCTCGGACGGATCGCGCTCGGGCGGGCCCGCGGCGAAGGCTCGGGGACGGGTCGATAGATCGCCCGGGCGCCCGGCGCCGACCGCGCCTCAAGCCTGCCGCTCGATTTCCGATGAGCGATCCCGTGTTGCGGCATCGGAGGCCATCGACCCGCGCCGGGAGGGGCTCGTGAAACGAATTCTGATCGTGGAAGACTCGGCGACGATGAGATCGCTCATCGGCTCGAGCCTCGAGGCCCTCGACGGCCCGGTCAAGGTCGTCGAGGCGCGCAGCGGCTTCGAGGCGCTGCGACTCCTGCCGCGCGAGACCTTCGACCTGGTCGTGACCGATATCAACATGCCGGACATCAACGGTCTCGAGCTCGCTTCCTTCATGAAGGGCAGCTCGAAGTACGCCTCGATCCCGTTGGTGATCGTGTCGACGGAAGGCTCCGAGCGCGACGTGGAGAAGGGACTCGGCATCGGCGCCGACGCCTACCTCGTGAAGCCCTTCGATCCCGAAGCGCTCCGCCAGGTCGTCCTGGACCTGCTCGCGGTCCGGCCCCAAGAGTGTTAGGGCGTCGTGGCTGCCTCTCGCCCCCGGAAAGCGGGCAAGCGGAGCGGGACGTCGCCTCCGGGACGACGCGGAAGGGATGGCCGCGAGGGACGTGAAATCGTCTCCGAGGCCGACGAGATCCTCGAGCAGATGTGCACGGATCTCTGCCTGCTGCACGAGCAGCGTCACGGCGGGGGCGAGATTTCCCCCGATCTGGTCAATCGCCTCTTCCGCTCGGCCCATACGCTGAAGGGACTCGCCGGACTCGCCGACCTGGGCGCTCTCCGGCGACTGGCCCACCGGCTCGAGGACGTACTCGACGGCCTCCGCCTCGGTCGCATTCCGCAGCAGGCCGGGGTCCTCGGCCTGCTCGACGAAGGCGTCGCCGCGATGGTCGCGCTCGTCGCGAGTCTCCCCGGCGAGTCGGCCGCGCAGGATCGTGCGGCCCGCGAGGCCGAGGCCCTGCTGGCGCGTCTCGACGCCGCCCTCGAGGCGCCTCCCCCGACCGCAGGGCTCCCGAGCCTCGCGCTCGACGCGACGGTCTTGCGCGCGCTGACCGAATACGAGGAGCACCGCCTCCGCGAGAGCCTCGCGCGCGGCCGGGCCGTCGTCCTGATCGACGCGATCTTCGACCTCACGGGCTTCGAGGAGGGCCTGGCGGAGATCTCCGCAGCCCTGCGCGAGGCGGGAGAGGTCATCTCGACGCTGCCGTCGGCTGCGGCGTCGTGCGAGCAGCGGATCTGCTTCTCGTTGCTCGTGGCCACCGCCCTCGATCCGGATCTGCTGCTCCGGCGCATCGATCAGGGGAACGCGTCGCTGCGCGTCGTGCACCCGGGCGCGCCGCGTCCGGCGGTCGCCGCGCCAGTCGGAGACGAACGGGGGCAAGCGGCGCGCGCCGACGCGGGCGTCGTCGACCGCGACGGCGCGATCGACGAGTCGGAGCCGGAATCCGCGGGCGATCCCGGAGCGCGCATCGAATCCCTTCGATCGATCGGCGGGTCGGTCCGCGTCGACATCAAGAAGCTCGATTCGCTCATGAACCTCGTCGGCGAGATGGCCACCCACCGCAACGCGCTCGCCGGAATCGTGTCGCAGCTCGCCTCCGACCCCCGCAACGCGCGCGTCGGGGCGGAGCTCGCGAAGGTCCACAAGCTCATCGATCGACGCCTGAAGGACCTGCAGAGCGGAGTCCTCGACGTCCGGATGGTCCCGCTGCGGCAGGTGTTCGACAAGCTGTCGCGCGTCGTGCGGCGCCTGCGCGTCGACCTCGGCAAGGACGCCCTGCTGACGTTCACCGGCGGCGACACCGAGCTCGACAAGCTCATCGTCGAGCAGCTCGTGGACCCGCTGGTCCACGTCGTCCGCAACGCCTTCGACCATGCGCTCGAGTCGCCGGAGGAGCGTGAGCTCCTCGGCAAGGCTCCGATCGGAAGCATCCGCATCGCGGCCTTCCAGCGCGGCAACCACGTCGTGCTCGAGGTGGTCGACGACGGGCGCGGCATGGACGTCGAAGCGATCCGTCGCAAGGCGGTCGAGCGGGGCCTGCTGGCGGCCTCCGTGACGGTCCCGGATCGGGAGATCCTCGACCTGGTTTTCGAGCCCGGCCTGTCGACGCGCGAGACGGTCTCGGAGACGAGCGGGCGGGGCGTCGGCATGGACGTGGTGCGCTCCAACCTCGGCGCGCTCGGCGGGGTCGTCGAGGTATCCAGTGCGAAGGGCGCCGGTACCACGATCGCCATCACGCTGCCGATCACCCTCGCGATCTTCCAGGCGCTGATCGTTCGTGTCGCCGAAGAGCGCTATGCGATCCCGCTCGCCTCCGTGCAGCAGACGCTCGCGCTCGATTCCTACGCGATCCAGCAGACGGAAGATCGCGCGCTGATCAATCTCCGGGGAACGCCGCTCGTCCTGCATCGTCTTTCGGACGAACTCGAAGTCGCGGGCGCCGCGGCGACCCTGCAGGGCTTCATCGTCGTCGTGTCGATGGGCGACCAGCGGCTCGGGCTCGTCGTGGACGGACTCGTCGGCCAGCGGGACGTCGTGATCAAGCCGATCCAGGGGCCGTTCCGGCAGATCCGCGGGATCGCAGGGGCCACCGAGCTCGGCGACGGGGCCGCCACGCTCGTGCTCGACGTGACGGCGATCCTTTCGGACGCGACCCGAAGGCGGGAGGCGGCATGACGATGGCCGATGGCGCGTCGACGTCCGCCGCGCACGGACGGGACTGGCTCGAGCTGGCGCGCACCGCCGCGCGCTCCTGGCTCGCCGTCCCCAACGGCGAGCCGCCGCGTGAGCTGCTCGTCGTCGAAGTCGGGGGCGGCGGCTATGCGATCCCGATCGAGCGGGTACGCGAGATCGTCCAGCCCGGTTCGCTGACGCGCATTCCGCGCACGCCCGCCTGGGTCGTGGGGGCGATCGCGCTGCGCGGCGACATCGTGGAGGTCGTGGATCTGGCCCAGCGACTTCGTCGCGATCGGACTTCGCCGGGCGCCGCGAGTCGGATCGTCGTGATCCATGCCGAGGACGAGGGCGTGGCGGGGCTGCTGGTCGACTCCGTGACGGGCGTGCTGCGCGCGTCCGCGTCGGACTTCGTCGGCTGCGACGAAGGCGATTTCCGTGCGGTCGAGGAGATGGTGCGGGTCGGCGAGTCGTTCTTCGGTGTCGTCGACCTCGATCGGGTTCTGGGGGCGGGTCATGGCGATTGAGGCGCGACGGGCGCACGCACCGCAGGACGCGATCGACCTCGCCTGCTTCGAGCTCGCCGGTCGGATCTACGGTGTCGCGATCGATCGGGTCCGGGAGATCCTGCCGACCCCCGCGATCACGCCGCTGCCCGACGCGCCGCCGGTCATCGAGGGGATCGTCGATCTGCGCGGGGTCTGGGTCCCGATCGTCGATCTCGGCGCGCTGCTCGCGGGCGCTGGCGCGACGTGCGGGGCGCGCACGCGTCTGGTCGTCGCTTCGGTGGGCGAGCTCGTCTTCGGTTTCCGCGTCGATCGCGCGATGGAGGTCGTGGCGGTCTCGCCGGCGTCGTTCGAGCCGGTTCCCGAGCTGGTCCGATCGCTCGGCTGTCGGATCGTGGCGGCCGCGGTCCGCCGCGCCGAAGCATCGCCGGTCCTGGTACTCGATCTCGACGTGCTGGTCGCGCGCGTCGTCGCGGACGCGTCGCCGGAGCGGCGCGCGGAGGTGGCTGCGTGAGACGTCGGATCGGGTCCTCGCAAGCGTCCTCGGGTAGTCGTTCACGTCCGGGTCTCGGCCCGAAGGCTCGAGGAGCGGGAGAACTTTCATGATCGCCGTTTGTCCCAAGTGCAGCGCTCGCTACCGCGTCGACACGACGCGCGTCGGACCCGATGGCGCGAAGCTCCGTTGCAGCAAGTGCTCGGCGCTCTTTCTCGTACGCGTCCCCGCGCCGTCTTCGCACGCGCACGCGGCACCCGCGGTGGGCCCGTCCGGTGGCGCTTCCCCCGGTCCGTCCGCCCCGACGTCCGGTCTTCCGGAGTCGCGGGCGAGCCGGCCCGTCGTGGTCGTGGCCGATCGCGACGCGAACCGCGCCAAGGCCTCCGCCGATGCGATGGGCCGGCTGGGGATCGGAGTTCACCTCGTCCACGACGGCGTCGAGGCCATGCTCGCGATCCAGCGTGTGCTGCCTCGCGTCGTCGTGCTCGACGCGATGCTCCCGCGGATGACGGGTCTCGAGGTCTGCGAGATCGTGAAGCGCAATGAGAGCCTGCGCTCGACCCACGTCGTCCTGATCGGAGGCTCGGACGAGGTCGACGGCGACGCGAGCAGCGCGGGATTCGGACCGGACGATCGGCTCGAGGCGCCGGACGTGCCCGACGGGCTGGGCGCGATCCTGCAGGTGCAGGGGCTGGCGAGCGGGGTCGCCCCGTCGACGCGTCCGCCCGCGGCGGCTCCGAGTCGAGCGGCCGCGCGCCCCTCCGCCCCCGACAATCGGCCCGGGGTCGGACGCCCCGCCGCGCCGCCGCCGGCGACCGCGCCTGCGTCCGCCGCCGGAGGCGCTGCGGCGGGGGGCGATGCAGCGCGCGAGGAGGAGCGCGAGCGGGCTCGCCGACTGGCGCGGATCGCCGTGTCGGAGATGCTCCTCTACCAGCCCGAGAAGTTCGCGCAGGCCTGCCGGGACGGGACGCTCGAGCGCGCGCTCGAGGTCGAGATCCAGGAGGCGCGCGCGCTGATCCGACAGCGGATCGGTCCCGACGTGCGAGCCGAAGCCGACTTCGTCCTCGAAGAGCTCCATCGCGTGGCGCGGGAGCGGGGCGCCCAGGCATGACGGGCGCGCTCTCGAGGCAGGAGCGCGAATCCCTGCTCGAAGGGCTGATCAGCCCCAGCGAGGAGGTGCGTCGACTCGCGGTCGAGCAGGCGCTCCGGCTCCCCGTCGAGGAGGCCGTCGTCCTGCTGGTCGAGCGACTGGGCGACGCGTCCTGGCGCGTCCGCAAGGCGGCGATCGATCGGATGGTGGCGTGTCGGGAGGACGCGGTCGTATTGCCCGCGCTGGCTGCCGCGCTGGCGGACGACGAGAACGCCGGACGTCGCAATGCCGCCTTCGAAGCCCTGGTCGCGCTGGGACCCCGCGCAGTCGCAACCCTGGTCGAGGCCGCTTCGAGCGAGGACGTCGACGTCCGCAAGCTGGCCATCGATGCCCTGGCCGCGATCGGCGACGAGCGCACGCGGACGGTCTTCGTGAGCGCGCTCGGCGATGCAGACGCCAACGTGCGCGCGGCGGCTGCGGACGCGCTCGGTCGCGTCGGTGGCGTCGCGGAGATCGCGGAGCTCGTCCGCGTCGGAACCGCGAGCACCGAAGCCCCGCTCGTGCGCCTGTCGGCGCTCCGCTCGCTCGACGGCCTGCGCGCGAGCGTCGGACTGGAACGCCTCGCGGACGCCCTGTCGCATCCGCAGCTGTGCTCGGCGGCGCTCGAGCTGCTGGGGCATTCGACGGATCCCGCCGCCCTCGGCGAGCTGGAGAAGGCGGTCTCGAGCGGCGTCCGGACCGTCCGGGAGAGCGCGATCCGGGCGCTCTTGCAGCAGCTCGGCCACCGGGACGGGCTCGACGGCGATCGACTCGTCGACCGCCTGCGCGCGATGGCTCGAGCGGACGGTCAGCTCGTCGAGCGGTGCTGTGAGGGACTGTCCGGCGTCGACGGGTTCCGGCTGGCGACGCTCGTGCAGTTCCTCGGCCTCGTCGCCGACGCTCGCGCCGTCCTGCCGCTGCTGCGAGCGGGACGCGACGAAGCGCTGCAATCGCTCGTCGACGAGACGCTCGTCGACCTGGGAGCGGTCACGGTCACGGCCCTGACGTCGGTCTGGGGCGAGCTCGCGGTCGATCTCGAGATCCGTGCATGCCGGATCCTCGGTCGCATCGGGGGCGATCAGGCCGAGGCCGTACTCGTTCGGACGCTGCAGGGCGACGGACCGAGCGCGGTCGAGTCCGCGGCCCAGGCCCTCGGCGAGGGCGGTGCATTCGGCCGGATGACGGACCTGGTCCGCAGGCTCGAGCGCGCCTCGCTGGACGTGGAGGCGGAGCACATCGACCTGGTCGATCGGCTGATCGATGCGATCGCCCGACTCGCGGCGCGCGCCGAGTTGGCCGATCCGGACGTTCACGTCCAGCTCGTCGAGGTCCTGGTCAGTCGGCTCGGCGGCGCGTCGACGCCTTTGCGTGTCGCGATCGCGCGGGTCCTCGCGCAGATCGGCCGACCCGACGACGGAGACGTGATCGAATATCTCGTCAAGGATGCCTCCCCGCTCGTCCGGCGCGCCGCCGTCCACGCGCTCGCCCGTCTGCCCGATGGACGGGCGCGTTCGGCGGCCCGCCTCGCGCTCGGAGACGAGGCGAGCGGAGTGCGCATCGCGGCGGCGGGCGTGATGGGTGGATCCGATGCCCGGGAAGCGCTCGACGATCTCGCGCGCCTCGCCTGCGACGGCGACGCGCGTGTCGCCGCTGCGGCCGTGCGCGCGGCCGGCGCGGTGCTCGAACGCCGTGGTCGGGGGCTCGACGAGAGCGAAGCCTGGATCGCGCGCGCATTGGGCCGGGAGCCGACCGTCGCGCTCGCCGCGCTCGAGACGCTGATGCGGGTCGGCGGGCCGGCGGCGGCCGCAGCGGCGGCGGGCGCGATCGCGCGCCCCGAGGCCGAGCTCGTGCGGTCCGCGGCGGCCTGCCTCGCTCGGCACGCATCCTCGGATGCTCTGGCCGCGCTGGTTCCCCTCGTCGCCCACGAGGACTGGGCCGTTCGCGCCGAGGCCGTCCGCGCGCTCGCCGCGCGACGTCATCGCAGCGCGCTGCCGGCGATGCTCCGCAGGCTCGAGGTCGAGCACGACGACTTCGTCCGCGACGCGCTGCTGGCGGCGACGCGCAGGCTCGAGGAATGAGGATGCCTCGATGACGGGATCCGATCCGGCGAAGCTCTCCGACGCCGAGTTCCGGCTCTTCACCGCACACGTGCGCGAGCGAGCGGGTCTCCACTTCGACGAGACGACGCGGTATCTCGTCGAGTCCCGGATCGCCCGGCGCATCGACGAGACCGACTTCGGGTCCTTCGCCTCCTACTTTTATCAGCTGAGGCATGGCGAGGGCGCCGACGAAGAGCTCGCTCGCCTGATCGATCTGCTGACGACGCACGAGACCTACTTCTTCCGCGAACGCGCCCAGCTCGAGGCGCTCGTCCACGAGATCATCCCCGAGCTCCGGCTCCGTGCGGATCGACAGGGGGAGCCCGTGCGGATCTGGTCCGCCGGATGCGCGAGCGGCGAGGAGCCGTACTCGGTCGTCATGCTGGGACTGGAGGCGGGACTCGTCCCGGGTCGGGATTTTCAGGTGCTCGCGACGGACATCTCTCGATCGATCCTCGCCCGTGCGCGGACGGGGCTGTACCGGGAGGCGTCGTTCCGCGACCGCGACGAGTCGACGCGCGCCCGGTACTTCTCCCGCAAGGACGGCGTCTCGAAGATCTCCGACGAGGTGCGTCGTCACGTCGACTTCATGCATCTGAACCTGGTCGACGACGCGAAGCTCGCGCTGATCGGGACGATGGACGTGATCCTGTGTCGCAACGTGATCATCTACTTCGACCTTTCCACCAAGCGCCGGGTCATGCAGACCTTCCACGACAAGCTCCGGCCCGGCGGTTGCCTGCTGCTCGGCCATAGCGAGTCGCTCGCCAGCGTGACCACGCTCTTCGAGCTGAAACACCTGAAGCGGGATCTCGTCTATCGCCGGCCCATCCCGGGCGAGGAGCCCGACGCGCTCTGGCATGCGGTGGCTCGGGCGGCCATCGACGCGAGCGGGGAGGGCGGCTGAGCCGGGCGGCGGAAGCCGGTCGGGCGGGCCGGACCTGCGCCCGAGCGGCCGATCGGCCGCGATTGCAGCTCAAGTCGCGGCCGAGGGCGGACGACGCGACCGAAGACGTGCAGTCCCCGTCGGACACGGTCGTCGGCGTACGAGGTCGGTAGGAGCGGGTTGCCCATGGCGGGAACGGACCAGCGGATCCTCGTCGTCGAGGACAGTCCGACGATGCGACAGCTCCTCGTCTTCGCGCTCAAGCGGATGAAGGGCGTCCAGATCGTCGAGGCGCAGGACGGGATGGACGGGTTGCGCAAGGTGACGAGCGAGCCCTTCGATCTCGTGTTCGTCGACATCAACATGCCCGTGATGGACGGTCTCAAGCTGATCAGCCTGATCCGAAGCAACCCGAATCTGGCCGAGGTTCCGATCTGCGTCATCACGACGGAAGGCGCGAACGACGACCGCCAGCGCGCCTTCTCCCTCGGCGCCAACGAGTATCTGAGCAAGCCGATCCAGGCACACAAGGTGCTCACGATCGCCCGCGATCTCCTGAAGCTCTCCGCCTGAACCGAGCGACCGGCGATCACGCCGGCATGCTATCGGTCTGCCATGCGCCGCCCCCTCCGTCCGGCCCTGCTGCTCGTGCTTCTTGCCGCGACGCTCTCCGCCTGCGGCTACCGGAGCACGCTCGGTCCGGCCCCGCTCGAAGGGCGGGGCGAGCAGGCCGTCGCCCGCTCGCGTTCGCAGGTCTCGGTCGTCGCGCTGCGGAGCGACTCGCCCGAGCCCTGGCTCGACCGCATCGTGACCGATGCACTGCGGCGGGAGGTCGGGGGGCGCGCCCGACTCGCGCTGACGGACGACCCGGCCGACGCCGAGCTCACGTTGCGCGGGCGGATTCGCGACCTCGACATCAACAGCCGCAGCTTCTCGAGCTTCGTCGCGGCACTCGAGTACTCGCTCACCCTGGCGCTCGATCTCGAGGTCGTGCTCGAGAGCGGGGACGTCGTCCAGCTCGATCCCGTGATGCTCTCCGAGACCGACTCCTACCTCGCGAGTCCCGACGTCGAGGTCACGCGCACGAACCGTCTCGAGGCGTTGCGACGCATCGCCGATCTGCTCGCCGCGCGCGTCGCCGACGCGATCGAGCTGATCGAGCGGCCGATTCCGGCGATGGCGGGCCCGAGGGCGGGCGGATGAACGTCGCGCAGCTGACGGCCGAGCTCGCGAAGGGGAAGGTGCGGCCCGCGTACCTCCTGGCCGGAAACGAGCCGTTGCTGCGGGACGCGGCGCTCGATGCGCTCGAGGCCGCCGTCCTCGCTTCGGGCCCCCGCGACTTCAACTTCGATCGGCTCGAGACGGAGGGGGCGACGCCGGCGCGCCTCGAGGAGTCGCTCCGGACCCTGCCCCTGATGGCGGCCCGACGACTCGTCGTCCTTCGGGAGGGCAGCGGGCGCGCCGGCGGGCTCGACGAGGGCTGGGGTCGAGCCATCGAGCAGGCGTTGACGACGGTCTCGGGCGAGGGCACGGCGGTGCTCGCCGTGGTCGTCCGGAAGGTCGATCGACGCAGTCGCTGGGTGAAGGCGTTCCGCGACCCGGCGGCGCTCGTCGAATGCGACGCGCCGACGGCGAAGGGCGAGCTCGAGACGTTCCTCGACCAGGAGTCGAGGCGCATCGGCGTCGATCTGACCGCGGACGCCGCGGCGCTGCTCGCGGAGCGCATCGGGCCGAACCTGCTGCTGCTCCGACAGGAGCTCGAGAAGCTCGACCTGCATGCCGGAGAAGGTGGCCGCATCGATCGCGCGACCGTCGAGCTCGCGGTCTCGAGCGTCGCCGAGGAGTCGATCTGGGAGCTCACGGATGCGATCGGGCAGGGACGGATCGCGGACTCGGTCGCCCAGCTCGCGCAGATGCTCGCCCGCGGCGAGGCCTCTCAGGCGATCCTCGGCGCGCTCGCCTCGCACTTCCGGCGGCTCGCCCGCGTGGGGCACGGCGAATCCGTTCCGGCCCCGCCCTTCGTCGCGCGCAAGCTCGAGGGGCAGGCCCGGCGCTTCGGCCCGGCGCGGCTTCTCGCCGCACTGCGCGCGATCCATCGGGCTGACGTCGATCTGAAGGGGGGCGGTCGGTTGCGGCCGGAGCGGGCTCTCGAACAGCTGGTGATCCAGCTCTCGGGCTGAAGCGGCCACCGAGCTCGAGCGTCGGGCGCGAACGCGATTCGATCAGCGTGAGCTCGGTCGGGCGGATGCGATGCGGACGCAGATCAGGAGAGCGCGTTGAGCTGACGGGCGAGGCGACCGACGCTGCGGTCGGCACGTCGCTTCGGGATCACGCCGCTCGATGCCGCGCGCCGGATCTCACGCTCCACCACCTTGAATGCCTCGCCGGCCTGCGCGGCGTTGCCCGTCGCCAGCGCGTCGCGATAGCGCTTGACCATCGTACGCATCTTGCTGCGAACGTGCTGGTTTCGCTTGCGCCGCCGCTCGGACTGGCTGATGCGCTTGATCGCGGACTTGTGGTTGGCCAACGCGGGGGCTCCTTGGTTCGTGGGCGCGGCAGTCTACTCAGGCTTGCCGGGAGCGTCGAGAGCGGACGACGGCTCGCGCGCCCGGGTCGCAGCTTGCGGCCCGCGGGGACGGCCTTCAGGGCCATCGCGGGCCGACCGATAGCGACCGCCGAACCGTTCCACTCGGGGGAGCTCCCCTTGGTCCACCGCATCGTTCGTGCGGCGCGCGTCGCCGTAGTCGTCGCTGCCGCGCTCGCCGCCTCGGCCGTCGCCGCCGCCTTGCCGCCCACCGACATCGCGCCCTCGGCCGACATCGTCCCGGTCGGCCCGGGCGAGCCGCTCGAGGCCGACGCCGCCTCCGCGACCGCGGTCGCCTCGGCGGCGGTCGTCGATGCCGAGGCGCTGTTCGACCCCGAGGCCATGGCCGAGACGGCGAGCTCCACGTCGCCGGATCGCGTGGCGTCGGCCTGGCGTGCGGCGCCCCCGACCCCGCACGCCCGAACGGCCGCGCTGCGACGTCTCCGCCTCGAGTACGGCCTCGGCGATCTGCCTGCTCCGGCGCAGGTCGTGTTGGCGGCCGCGGATCCCGACGATCCGGAGACGGGTACGATGCTGGCCCGCGAGCTGGCGCCGCAGATGCCCGCGCTCGGGTGGGTCCACGTCCGTGACCTCTGGCGTGCGGGGGCGTTCGGCGAGGCGGTGCGGGCGTTCGGGGGGGTCGTGACGGCGGCGACGCGCGATCTCGAATCCCAGCTCTGGCTCGCCGGCAACGCCGTGATCCTCGCCTGGCTCGTCGTCCTCGCCACGGCCGGCGGCTTCATCCTCCTGCTCGCGGCCAAGGCCTTCCCGCGTGCTGCCCACGACCTCGCCGATCCGCTCTCGACGGCGACGCCCGGGTTCGCGCGGGCCGTGCTCCTCGTGGCCGCGCTGATGCTTCCGCTCGCGCTCGGCGAGGGCGTCGCGGGGTTCGTGCTCGCCGCGTTCGTGGTCGCCTTCGTGTATGCGGATCCGCTGGAGCGAAGCGCGCTGGTGCTCTCGGCGATCGCCTGGACGGTCGCGCTGCATCCCCTCGCGCACTGGGCCTCCGTCGCGGCCACCGGACTCGAGCTCGATCCGATCGCGCGCAGCGCCCTCGCCGTCAGCCGTGGCACGCCGACGCGCGCGGATCTCGAGCGGCTCGAAGCCCATTTCGACGACGACCTCGCCGCCGCCCACGCCATCGCCTATCACGCTCGCCGGGCCGGCGACGAGGCCGTCGCGACCGCGCGGCTCGAGGCCCTGGCGGCGCTCCATCCCGCCGATCCCGTGGCGCTCGCCAATCTCGGCAACGTCGAGATGCGCGCCGGACGGACGGAGGAGGCCATCGCCCTGTACGAACGGGCGGCGAGCCAGACGGCGTCGCCAGCGCTGCTCTTCGACCTCTCCCAGGCCTATTCGAACGTCCTGCGCATGGACGAGGCCGAGCTCGCGCTCGTGCGCGCACAGCATCTCGCGGATGCGGAGGTCGCGGCGCTGTCGAGCCTCTCCGATCCCCGACTCGTCGCCGATCTCGGCTTCCCGGTCTCGACGCTACGAGCTCGGCTCGAGACGCTTTCCGTCGATCGGACACCGACGCTGCGACTGGTCCAGATCCTCGCGCCGGGGCGCATGGGACGAAACGTGCGAACGGCGGGGGCGGCCTTCGGGATCGCGGTGCTCTTCGGCATGCTCGCCCCGAGCCGCTTCGATCGATCGAGCGTGTGTCATCGCTGCGGCCATCGGATCTGCACGCGCTGCGACGAGACGGTCTGGAGCGACGATCTCTGCGAGGACTGCCACCATCTGTTCAAGAATCCGGACGCGACGGACGCGAAGCTCCGGACCGCCCGTCTGCAGGTGCTCGCGCGTCGCGAGGCGTGGCGCAGTCGGCTGGTCGCGGCGGGGGCGGTGCTCGTCCCGGGCGTGGCGGGACTCGCCGTCCGGCGGCCGGATGTCGCGCTCCTCTCGCTGGCGCTCCTCGCGTGGGGAATCGCGTGGCTCCGATGGCCGGCGGGCGTCCTCGTCGATACCACCTGGCTGGGCGGGCTGGCGCCCGTCGTGCTCGGCGTCTTCGGCGTGCTCGCGCTCGCAGGCTATGCGGCGATCGTCGCCGCCAGCCTCTTCGTGCGCCGGACCCGATAGGAGAGGTCGATGTCCATCGCGCTGCACGGGAACCTTCGCGACTTCGGCATCGCCGAGGTGTTCCAGCTGATCGGCCAGCAACGCAAGACGGGGACGCTCGTCGTCGGCGAGGGCAGCGACGCGGTCGCGCTGACGTTCGACGAGGGGCGCGTCGTGACGGGCGAGGCGGTCGATGCCGGGAGCGAGAGCGGTTCGCTCGGACGGCAGCTGGTTCGAGCCGGCTTCCTGACGCGCGAGCAGCTCTCGGAGCTCGAGCGGGAAAGCGGCCGATCGGCGCGCCCGATCCCTGATCTGCTCGTTGCGAGCGGCCGCGTCGACCGGTCGGACCTCGACGAGATGCGCGACCTGCTGACGCGCGAGACCGTCTTCGACATCATGCGTCGCAAGAGCGGCGAGTTCCATTTCTCGACGGAGCCCGTCGAGCACGACGTGCCGCGCGATCGGTTGCTCGGCGCCGAGCAGATCCTGATGGACGGGCTGCGCATGCTCGACGAATGGCAGACGTTCGCGGCGGCGGTGCCCTCCGAGGAGATCGTCTTCCGGCGGCTGGGGAGCGTCGAGGCCTCCCGGGCCTTCGCGCAGGGCGGCGGTGACGCTCGGTTGGCCCAGATCGAACGCATCCTCGGGCTGATCGACGGACGGCTCACGGTGCGTCGCGTCATCGACCTCTCGCGCATGGGGACGTTCGAGGCGACGCGCGTGATGGCCGAGCTGCGACAGGCTGGCCTGATCGAGGTCGGGCAGGAGGTGGGTCGACGCGCACCGCGGCGCGCCGCGAAGTCCGAGACGCGTCTTCCTCCGATCCGCGCGATCGCGGCCACCGCCGTGCCCTTCGTGCTCCTGGGCATGCTCGCGATGCGGGTGACCGAGTCGGCGAGCGGAGCCGGGCGGGGCGTCCCGGGCGCGCCGATCCCCGATCGCGTGCTGGATGGGCTCGGAGCGGCGAGCGAGCGCGACCTGATCCGCCAGCTGCTCGAGATCCACGCCTTCGAGACGGGCGTCTACCCCGAGCGTCTCGAGGACGTGGCCGACAGGGCATCCCTCGCGGGAACTTCGTTGACGCCCGCTCGGCTCGCCGCCTATTATTACGTCGTTCGAAACGACGAGGTCGTGCTCCTCTCGCCCATGCGTACGGCGGCGAAGTGATCGCAACGCGAAGGACGCGACGGGATGCTCGACCCGATCGACGCGACCTGAACGCCACGGATGGCGACGCGGGTTGATGGGTCGGTCGACGGAGGCGCGACGGAGAGCCGACGGAGGCGCGACGGAGAGCCGACGGAGGCGCGACGGAGAGCCGACGGATCGACGGGTAGGACGCGTCGAGCAGTTCACGGATCGAGATCGCCCCCCTGTGGATCGAGCGTCCTGTCCGCGCGGTCGCGGTTGAGGTCGAGGGTACACGGAGTCCGGGCGCGCGCTCGCCGCCCGAGGAGCAAGAGACTGGCCCGAGACCAAGACGTCACCCAGGAGAGTCTGACCTTCGACGACAATTCGGCGGCCGTCGCGCTCTACGGCGACGGCGAGCAGACCCTGCGGCTGATCGAGCGGTCGCTGGGCGTCGAGATCCATGCGCGCGGCAACGAGCTCCGGATCCGGGGCACCGACGGCAGCGCCAGCCTAGCGAGGCGGGTACTCGAGGAGCTGTACCGCCTCCAACGATCGGGGCAGGGCGTTCGGCATGCCGACGTCCGGCACGTCATCCGGATGCTCTCCGACGAGCCCGACGTCCAGCTCAAGGACGTCTACGAGAACATCCTGCGTGGCTCGCTCAAGACGATCCGAGCCAAGAACCTGGCGCAGCGACGTTATGTCGACCTGATCCAGAAGCACGATATCGCGATCGCGGTCGGACCGGCCGGAACCGGCAAGACCTATCTCGCGATGGCGATGGCCGTCGCAGCGCTGAATCGACGGGAGATCTCGCGCATCATCCTGACGCGTCCGGCGGTCGAGGCGGGCGAGCGGCTCGGCTTCCTGCCGGGCGATCTGGCGGAGAAGGTCGACCCCTACATGCGACCCCTCTACGACGCCCTGCGTGACATGATGGACGTCGAGAAGGCGGCCCGGTTGATCGAGCGCGGTACGATCGAGGTCGCCCCGCTCGCATTCATGCGCGGGCGGACCCTGAACGACTCGTTCGTCATCCTCGACGAGGCGCAGAACACGACCGGCGAGCAGATGAAGATGTTCCTGACCCGTCTCGGCGAGAACTCGAAGGCGGTCATCACGGGCGATGTCACCCAGATCGATCTGCCGCCGGAGACCGAGAGTGGCCTCGTCGAGGCGACGCGCGTGCTTCGGGGCGTGCGCGGCATCGGGGTGATGGAGTTCGCGGCGACCGACGTCGTCCGCCATCCGCTCGTCCAGGCGATCATCCAGGCCTACGCCCGGGCCGGGGACACGACCCGGCGCGGTGGGGCGCCCCGCGGCGGGGACGAGGACGGCCGCGGAGACGGTGGATGAAGGTGCGGATTTCCGGACCGCCCGAAGCGATCCGGGGGTCGAAGGTCGATGTCGCACGACTGCGACGGCGGGCGACGGGGATCCTGCGTGCGACGCGACAGGCGGGGGCGGAGCTCTCGATCGCGCTGGTCGACGACGCCTCGATCCGTGACCTCAACGCACGCTACCGGGGCAAGCCGCGCCCGACCGACGTGCTCTCCTTCTCGCTGGTCGAAGGCGAGCATGCGGAGCGACGCGGGGGACTCCTCGGGGACGTCGTGATCAGCGTCGAAACGGCCGCGCGTCAGGCGCGCGCGCGTCGTCGCAGCCTCGACGACACCGTCGCGAAGCTCCTGGTCCACGGTGTGCTCCACCTCCTCGGGCACGATCACGAAGCGGACGACGAGGCGCGGCGCATGCAGGCCGAGGAACGCCGGATCGGGCGGGTCCTGCGCGCGTGACCCCGATCCACCCGAACGGGATCCAGCCGAGGCCGAGGCGGATCGCCTTCGCGCTCTATGCGCTCTTCACGCTGCTCGCCTTCCCCCACGAGCTCCCCGGTCTCGGCGCCTTCGACCTCGGCCTCGTCTCGGCCTGGCTGGGTCCCGCCGCGCTGGTGGTCGCGCTCGACGGACTGTCGGCGCGTCGCGCCGCCTGGCGCACCTTCCTCGCGAGCCTGCTCGCACATGCCGTGCTCTTCCACTGGTTCATCGTGGTGACGGTCGGCTACGGCGGCATGCCGCTCGCGCTCGGGCTGCTCTCGCCGCTGCTGCCCGCCTACTGGGTCGCCCAGTTCAGCGCGCTCTTTGCGGGGCTCTGGGCCGGGCTCGCGCGCCGGCGCGGCGCCGTCTGGCTCGGAGCCTGCGCATGGGTCGGGCTCGACTGGATCCGCGGCTCGCTGTTCGGCGGCTTTCCCTGGGCGACGCTCGGCTATGCGCTCCATCTCGACCTGCCCCTGCTCGGGCTGACCCGCCTCGGCGGGGTCTACGTCCTCTCGTTCATGGCCGCGCTCGTCGGCCTCGCCCTCGGTCGCCTGGCGCTCGACCGGCTCGCCTCGCGGCCCGGACGTCCGCTGCGTTCGCTCGCGACGATCGCGACGGGGCTGGTCGCGGCCCATCTGTTCGGCTCAGGGCTCGCGGCGGATGCGGCGGATGCGGCGGATGGCGGACGCGACGGCGCGGATCCGGGCGGGGCGGTCGAGTCGGTTCGCATCGCCGCCGTCCAGGGCGACATCGATCAGGGCGAGAAGTGGGACGCGGCGCGGCGCGAGCGGATCCTCGCCACCTACCTGCGGCTGTCGGACCAGGCGGTCGCCGCCGGGGCGCGCTGGATCGTCTGGCCCGAGACGGCGGTGCCCGGTTCGCTCGAATGGGATCGCGTGCTGCGGGAGCGGATCGTCGGGTTCGCCCGGGACCGGGGCGTGACACTCGTCGTGGGCGGGATGGGGATCGCTTTCACGTCCGGTCGCGAGGGGCCGAGCGCCTACTACGACAGCGCCTTCGTCGTCGACGCGGAGGGGCGATTGCGAGATCGCTACGACAAGGTGCAGCTCGTGCCCTTCGGCGAGTTCGTCCCGCTGCGCGATTGGTTCGGGCGCTTCTTCCAGTCGCTCGCGCGCGGGCTCTCGCCGGACGACGTCACGGCGGGTCCGGGCGTCCGGGCGATGTCGGTTCCCGGAACGGCCGAGCGGCCCGAGGGCTTCCGTGTCGGCGTGCCGATCTGCTACGAGCTCCTCTTTCCGGACGTCGTGCGTCGCTTCGTGGCGGACGGGGCCGGAGTGCTGCTCGCCGTCACCAACGACGCCTGGTACGGTCGCACGGGCGCGCCCCATCAATTCCTCGCGATGACGGCGCTGCGTTCCGCAGAGACGGCCCGCTTCACGGTGCGCGCGGCCAATACCGGGATCTCGGCGATCATCGACGCGCGGGGGCGCGTGCTCGAGCGCAGCCGGCTCTTCGAGGAGGCGGTGCTGGTCGCGGACGTCCCGGTCGTCCGGAGCCGCTCGACGGCGCCGGGACGTGCCCGCGAGGGGGCCACCTTCTACGTCCGACACGGCGACTTCTTCGCCTGGAGCTGTATGCTCCTCGCCCTCGTGGGGCTCGTGATCGAACGGGTCACGGGGCGATCGAGCGGGGGCGACCCGGTGTCGAGAGGGTGAGGGGAGATGAGCGTGGAGAAGCGGACGGGACTGGACTTCAGCGATCTGTCGGAGCGCATCCGCGCGCTGCGACGGCGCTTCGACGAGTTCCGGGGGCGTCTTTGACGTCGCGGCCCTGCGCGCCCGCAAGGCCGAGCTCGAGGTCGAGATGGCGCGACCGGATCTCTGGAACGACCCGGCCGCGGCTCAGGAGCTCGGCCGGCGCAAGACGGCGGCCGAACGCGAGCTCGCCCTGCACGATCGCGTCGAGAAGGGCATCGAGGACGCCGAGGTCCTGCTCGAGCTCGGCCGCGAGGCGGACGATGCCGGAGTCCTGCCCGAGGTCGCCGAGAAATGCGACGAGGTCGACGGTGTCCTCGAGGAGGCCGAGCTCCAGCAGCTCCTCGGTGGCGAGTACGACGCGGGCAACGCGCTGCTGTCGATCAATGCCGGGGCCGGCGGGACCGACGCCTGCGACTGGGCGGAGATGCTGCTGCGGATGTACCTGCGCTGGGCCGAGCGCCACGGCTTCAAGACCGAGATCCTCGACATCCAGGCGGGCGAGGAAGCGGGCATCCGCGGCGTCACGGTCCGGGTCGAGGGCGAGTACGCCTACGGCTACCTGAACTCCGAGCAGGGGGTCCACCGTCTCGTCCGGATCTCGCCTTTCGACGCGAACGCGCGTCGCCATACGGCCTTCGCGAGCGTGACGGCGGTACCCGAGATCGACGACGAGGTCGAGGTCGAGATCGACGAGGGCGATCTTCGCGTCGATACCTACCGTGCCAGCGGCGCGGGCGGTCAGCACGTCAACAAGACCGAGTCGGCAGTACGTCTGACCCACATTCCGACGGGCATCGTCGCCGCTTGTCAGGCCGAGCGCTCGCAGCACAAGAATCGCGCGACGGCGATGAAGATGCTGCGCGCGAAGCTCTTCGAGCTCGAGCGGCGCAAGCAGATGGAGAAGCTCGAGGAGCTGACCGGCGAGAAGCGCGAGATCGGCTTCGGCAGCCAGATCCGCTCCTACACGCTCCATCCGCAGCAGCGGGCCAAGGACCATCGGACGGACTACGAGATCGGCAACGTCGACGGGGTGCTCGACGGCGAGCTCGATCCGTTCATCCGCGCGACGCTCCTCGCCCAGGCGGCCGAGCTTCGTCATCGGCGGGCGGGGGAATAGTGGCGGTGGAATCGATCGTCTCGGCGCTCGCCGACAAGCTCTCGACCGCCGGAGGCGGCATCGCCGTCGGGTTCATCGTGCTGCTCGCGGCGGGCATCGTCGCGATGACGCTGCTCTACGTCGGGTCGGCGCTGCTCGTCCTCGACCGCTTCGCACGCGTCTCGCGCGGATGGTTGCTGCCGGCGGTCTGCGGCCTCTGCGTGACTGCGTTCGTCTCGCTCCTCTCGACGCTCCAGAACTTTCCGTCGGATGCCGTCTACACCTGGTCGGAGTGGTGGCGGGCCTTCGGCGAGCAGCTCGGGGTCGGGGCGATCGGATGCGCGGTGTTCCTGGTCGGGGTGGGCTTCGCGACGCGGCGTCTGCCGCAGGCGACGGTCGCGACCGCGGTCGCGGGCGTCGCGGCGCTCGCGGCGGGGATGACGGTCGGCGAGCTCGGGCAGGCCCCCGCGCTGCTCGCTGCGGCCGCCGTCCTCGTGCTCGCGGCGCTGCTGCTGCGCCGGCGCGGCCGGGCGGGCGAGAGCGGCGAGGCCAGCGGGCTGCCCGCGGTCCTCTTCGTCGTCGCGATCGGGCTCCTGCCCGGCGCGGTCTCGACGTGGCTTCCGGAGGAGGCCATGGCGGAGGCGCGGAACGTCTCGGCGATCCTGGTCGGCCTGCTCTTCGGCGCGACGGTCCTCGGTCTGCTGCCGCTCGCGATCGCCGGATTCCTCTCCATGCGGCGGTCGGTCGAGTGGTTCATCGCGTTGCGCTACCTCGTCGCCAAGCGGCGTCAGGTCTTCATCTCGGCGATCACCGCGATCTGCGTCGCGGGCATCGCGGCGGGCGTTTGGCTCATCATCGTCGTGCTCTCGGTCATGAACGGGTTCGAGCAGACCTGGCGCGACGAGATCCTCGGCAATCGCGCCCACTTCACGATCCACAGCAGCTTCGGTCCCTTCGAAGGCTGGGAGGGGTTGATCGAGAAGGTCCGGGCGGTACCCGGCGTCGAGGCGGCGAGCCCGTACCTCGACGCCGAGGGGATGGTCCGCGGCCGTCACGGGGAGATCGCGAGCGTGCGGCTGCGCGGCGTCGACCCCGCGACGGTCGGGCGGGTCACCGACCTCGAGCACGACCTGCGACCGATCGAGGGGGAGACCGAGCCCGATCTGGTCGCGCGCTTCGCGCGCCGGTCGGACGACGGGGCGGAGGTGCGGCGCGGTGGCGCAGGGGCGGACGCCTTCGAGCCGGCGGACGAGAATCCCGGCATCGTGATCGGCGGCCATCTCGCGGGCTCGATGGGGCTCTCGGTCGGCGACGAGATGCTGCTGATCTCGCCTTTCGGCGGCCCGCCGACGCCCCTCGGTCCCGGCCCGCGCCTCAAGCGCTTCACGGTCGTCGGCATCTTCGAGTCGAGCTTCTACCAGTACGACGAAGCCTTCACCTACACGACGCTCGACGCCGCGCGCGACTTTCGCAAGGTCGGCGACGTCGTCGACGGCATCGAGGCCCGCACGACGGATCACTATCGCTCGCGCGTCGTCGGTCAGGAGGTCCAGCAGGTGCTCGGCTACCCCTACTACGCGCGCGACTGGAAGGAGGTCTTCCCGGCCTTCTTCCAGGCGCTCAAGACCGAGCGCGTGATGATGTTCCTGCTGCTCACGATGATCATGGTCGTCGCCGCCTTCGTCATCGTCGCGACCCTCGTCATGATGATCATGGAGAAGTCGAGCGACATCGCGATCCTGAAGGCGATGGGCGCGGAGGACGCGATGATCGAGCGCATCTTCGCCCTCGAAGGCACGCTGATCGGTCTGTGCGGAACGGTCGTCGGCGTCGCCGCCGGCATCGCCGTGACCGGCAAGCTCGCCTGGATCCAGGACCGCATCGAGAGCCTGACGGGCATCGATACGCTGCCGGCTTCGGTCTACCAGTTCTCCGAGCTGCCCTCGAAGGTCGACCCCGGCCAGGTCGCGGGCGTCGCGGTCATCGCGATGATCCTCTCGCTCGGCGCGACGCTCCTGCCGAGTCGGCAGGGCGCCCGGATCGATCCGGCGGCGGGGCTGCGCCATGAGTGAGCTGCTCGCGTCGGCGGCACAGAGCGGACCGCTGGTCGAGATCCGCGGCCTCGTTCGGCGCTTCGAGACCGGCGGAGGCACCGTCGAGGTGCTCCAGGGGGTCGATCTCGAAATCGCGCGCGGCGATCGGATCGCGATCGTCGGCCAGTCCGGCGTCGGCAAGTCGACGCTACTCCACATCCTCGGGACGCTCGACCATCCGACCGCCGGCGTCGTCCGCTTCGGCGGCGAGGACGTCTTCGCGCGCACGCGCGAGGCGCTCTCGCATCTGCGCAACCGCTTCCTCGGCTTCGTCTTCCAGTTCCACCACCTGCTGCCGGAGTTCAGCGCGATCGAGAACGTCATGATGCCGGGCCTGATCCAGGGGCGGACTCGCGAGGAGATGCGCGGTCGGGCCGAGGCGATGCTGCGCGACGTCGGTCTGTCCCACCGCATCGAGCACGCGGTGGGCAAGCTCTCCGGCGGCGAGCGGCAGCGGGTCGCGGTGGCGCGGGCGCTGGTGCTCGATCCCCCGCTCGTGCTCGCGGACGAGCCGACGGGCAATCTCGATCCGGCGACCGGGGACCAGGTGGCGGAGCTGCTCTTCGAGATGAACCGCACGCGCGGCACGACACTCGTCGTCGTGACCCACAGCAAGCGCATGGCGGATCGCCTGGGACGTGTGCTCGTGCTCACAGGTGGCAAGCTGATCGAGGCGGAGGCCGGTTCGGCCGTCGTCTGAGCGCGCCTTGGACACCCGCATGACCGACCGGGTTTCCGCCCGGGCGAGGCCGCGGTCGGGGCGTGGCGATGCGGACGGGAAGTCGCGCAACTCCCGGTCCGAGCGACGCTTTCCGCGCGTCCCGTCGGTTGAAAGCGAAATAGCCCTCGCATACTCTTCGGCGCCTCGATCGGCCGCCCGACGGCCCCGGAGAGTCCGTGCAACCGAGTCATCGGGCCAGCCGCGCCAGCGCGATCGCGACCGTCCTGCCGCTCTTCGTCGCGCTCTTCGTCACCACGGCCGCGTCCTTCGTGCGCGCGCAGGGCGCGGGCGGACCCGTCGAGTACGGTGCGATCGAGCCCGAGCGACCGGTGGAGCGCAGCGAACGGCGGATCGCCGTGCTGCCGTTCCGGGTCAACAGTCGGGGCTCCCTGCGCTTCCTGTCGGGACCGCTCGACGAGCTGCTGGCCCAGCGCATCGAAGCCGGCGGCGAGGTCTCCGCGATCGCGCGGCCCGGACTCGAGAAGGCGGGCGAGACGGAGATCCCGGACGCCGAGCGCTCGGACTCCGCGCTGCGTGCCTGGGCCGCCAGTCGCGGGCTCGCGGGGGTCGTCGTCGGCAGTCTGACGGAGCTTGCCGGTCGCTTCAGCATCGACGTCCGCGTCGTGCCCGCGGCGACGGGAGGCTCGACGACCAGCCTGGTGCTGACCGCCGGCAGCGATCGCGAGCTGCTCGATCGACTCGGCGAGCTCGCCGAGCGGGTGACGGCGACCGTCGTCGGGGGCAAGCCGGATCGGATCGTCGAGATCCGCATCCAGGGCGCCGAGGACATCGAGCCCGAGCTGCGCAGCCGGCTGGCCCTGCGGCGCGGCGAGCCCTTCGATGCGGCGCGGCTCGAATCGGACCGGCGTCTGCTCGCGACGGATCCGCGCGTGGCGCGCATCGTGGCGCGGACGCAGCAGAATCCCGACGGCGTGATCGTGTTCTTCGACGTGGTGCGCGCCGAGCGCCTGCTCGGCGAGAGCGTCAAGGGGCGCGGCCGCGAGGTCGTCGCCGAAGTCGCGATTCGCGGCAACAAGCGCATCGACGAGGCCGAGATCCGCACGCGCATCCAGACCGCGCCCGGCCAACCGCTCGATCCGACCCAGATCGCGCGCGACGTCCGCTCGATCTTCCAGCAGGGCTTCTACCGCGACGTGCAGGTCTACGTCGACACGACCCCGCTCGGGCCGGCCGTGATCTTCGAGGTCGAGGAGAACCCGATCGTTCGGGAGATCGCCATCTCGGGCAACGACGAGATCGACAGCGACAAGATCAAGGAAGCCCTGACGCTGACGACGGGCGCGCCGCTCGACTATCCGCTCGTCCACGAGAACGTCGAGCGCATCGCGGCGCTCTACAAGAGCGAGGGCTTCTATCTCGCCGAGGTCGACTACGAGACCGAGGACATCACGGACGGGTCGGTCGCGGTCAACTTCGTCGTGGAGGAGCACGAGAAGCTCAAGCTCCGGAAGATCGTCTTCGAGGGCAATGCGGCGTTCTCCGATCGCGAGCTCAAGGAGGGCTTTTCGACCAAGACATGGCGGTTCTACTCCTTCGCGACGAGCTGGCTCGACAAGACGGGGACCTATTCCGAGCCGGTGTTCCTGCGCGACCTGCGACTCGTCGAGAAGCTCTACACCGACAACGGCTACATCCAGTCGCGCGTCATCGGACCGACCGTCGATGCGAGCGAGAAGGGCCTCGTCGTCAAGGTCGAGATCGTCGAGGGCCCGCAGTTCCGGGTCGGCGAGCTCGAGGTCCAGGGGGACGAGACGATCGATCTCGACGTGCTGCGGGAGAAGCTCGCGCTCGAGGAGGGCGAGATCTTCAGCCGCTCGGACCTGACCTCCGACGTCGAGACGCTCGAATCCCACTTCACCGACCGCGGCTTCTACTTCGCGAACGTCGATCCCGTCACGCAGACGAATCAGGAGGAGCTGACGGTCGACGTCCAGTTCGCCGTCCAGAAGGGCCCCCTCTACTTCGTCCGCAACATCGAGGTCAAGGGCAATTCGCGCACCATCGATCCCGTCATCCGCCGTGAGATCCGGCTCGTCGAGGGCGAGCTCTACTCGGCGCGGGCGCTGCAGGTCTCGAGCGATCGCATCAAGCGCCTCGGCTTCTTCGAGGACGTCGCGTTCGAGCCGAAGACGACGGACGATCCGTCCCAGCTCGATCTCGACGTCAACGTCGTGGAGCGTCCGACCGGTGCCTTCAGCTTCGGGGCCGGATTCTCCTCCGTCGACAACTTCATCTTCACCGCGTCGCTGTCCCAGTCGAACCTCTTCGGTCGCGGGTACGGCGCGAACGTCTCCGCCGACATCGGCGGGCGTTCGAGTCGCTACTACGTCTCGCTCTCGGATCCCTACTTCCTCGGCTCGACCTTCGGGTTCAGCGCGACCGCGTTCCTGACCCAGGTCCGCTACAGCAGCTTCCGGCAGGACCAGCAGGGCGCCGAGGTCTCGGTCGCCCACCCGCTCTCCGTCGACCGGCGCGCCTCGATCGGGATCAACTACGGCTACTCCCAGCGCAAGGTCACGCAGAACGCCAATCTCAACGCGCTCGCGGCGCCGATCACCCGCCAGGTGCTGCAGGGTCGCCAGAGCACGAGCCGGCTGGGCGTGTCTCTCGGCGTCGATCGCCGCAACGACCTGTTCGCCCCGACGGCCGGCTACGCGGCCAACGGATTCATCGAGTACGCGGGGCTCGGCGGCTTCTCGAACTACCTCTCCCTCGAAGGCCAGGCCGGCTACTACTTCGGCGCCCCGCGCTGGCTCTTCGAGCGTTCGACCTTCGTCGTCAGCACGCGGCTCGGCTACGCGCTCCCCCTGAACCGGATCGGCGACTTCGACACCGGCATCCGCTCCTCGACCATCTGCGAGGATCCGTCGAACTGCGTGAACGCCGGGAACCTCGAGAACATCGACGACGACGCACGGCTGCCTCTGACGGAGCGTTATTTCCTCGGCGGACTCGGGGCGACGCGCCTGCGCGGCTACCAGGGGCGCTCCGTGGGCCCGCGCCGACCGACGCTCTCGTTCACCGACCTGGCCTCCGGTCGGGTCTACCACCCGGTGGGCACCCGGCTGATCAGCAACCCGGCGACGGGTCAGATCGCAGCCGTCTGCGACGACACGTTCTTCGTTCGCAACTTCGGAAACGGCAACGGGCGCTGCAACGACCTCGGTGACAAGGATTTCAACGACTTCGAGGACGTGAGCGAGACCCAGGTGATCGGCGGCAACTCCTACATCAGCAGCAGCCTCGAGTACCGCTTCCCGATCTCCGAACAGATCGGCCTGCTGGGGATCGGCTTCTTCGACGCCGGCAACGCCTTCGCCGAGGGTGATGTGCTGTTCGATGCCACCGAGTGGCGCTACGGTACCGGCGCGGGCGTCCTCTGGTTCTCCCCGTTCGGACCGTTGCAGCTGGTGCTCGGCTTCCCGATCGACCCGCGGTCCAACGAACAGAGCCCCGTCTTCGAATTCTCGGTCGGCGGCCTGGGGATCTAGCGTTCGCAATGGAAGGCGACGGGTCCGGATCCCGGAGGCGTCGACCGTCAGGAGGCATCGTCGGAATAATGAAGATCGAGAGGGCGCTGTTGCCGCTCGCCATGGGACTCGTGCTCGGTTGGGGCGTCGCTGCGACGAACGATCCCGTGAAGATCGGGTTCGTCGACATCGAGCAGGTCCTCGCGACGGTCGAGAAGGGGAAGGCCGCGCGCGAGGAGCTCGAGCGCAAGGGACGGGAGGCGCAGCAGCGGCTCGCGCCGATGGTGGAGCAGCTCCAGGCGATGGAGAAGGAGCTCCAGTCGAAGCAGTTCGTGATGTCGGAGGAGGCCGTCAAGGCCAAGCAGCTCGACATGGTCGAGCTGCGCAACCGCTACGAGAACAAGGCCAAGGAGGAAGAGGGCCAGTTCAAGATCGAGCAGCAGCGGATCCTGGGCCCCCTGGTCGAGCGGCTCGAGGCGACGATCAAGGACGTGGGCCGCGAGAACGGCTTCTCCGCGATCTTCCGGACGGACACGCCCGGGCTCGAGTATCAGAAGGAAGCCCTCGACGTGACCGATCTCGTCATCAAGACCTACAACGGAAAGGGCTGATGACTTGCCCGACGTCCATCCGACGGCGCACGTGGAGGACGGGGCGGTGCTGGCCGCCGACGTGATGGTCGGAGCGTTTTCCTTCGTCGGTCGGGAGGTCGAGCTGGCGGCGGGCGTCCGCGTCGCCGAGCACGTCACGCTGATCGGGCGGACGCGGATCGGTCCGGGGGGCCGGATCTTTCCGCATGCGTGTCTCGGCGGCGAGCCGCAGGATCGATCCTTCGACGGGGCGTCGACGAGCCTCGAGATCGGCGCCCGCTCGCAGATCCGCGAGCACGTCACGATCCACGTCGGCACGACCCGCGGCGGCGGCTGCACGCGGATCGGGGAGGACGCGTTCCTGATGAACAGCGCCCACATCGGCCACGACTGCCAGATCGGCAACAACGTGATCGTCGCGAGCTTCTGCGGTCTCGGCGGACATTCGAAGGTCGAGGATCACGCGGTGCTCGGCGCGTACACAGGGCTGCACCAGTACGCGCGCGTCGGGGAGTCGGTGATGGTCGCCGGGGGCTCGAAGCTCTCCCTCGACGCGCCGCCCTTCTCGATGGTCGCGGGCGATCGCGCCCGACTCGTCGGCCTCAACTCCGTCGGCCTGCGGCGTCGCGGCATCCCGGCGAAGACGCAGGCGCAGATCAAGCACGCCTTCCATCTCATCTTCCGCTCGAAGCTCCGCCTCGAGGCGGCGCTGGCCCGTGTCGACGAGGAGATCGGCGCGGTCCCGGAGGTCGAGCGCCTCGTCTCCTTCCTTCGAAAGACCGAGCGCGGATTCTGCCGCTGAGGCCGTCATGCGAGAGGGCGAACCGGTGTCCCGTCTCGGACTGATCGCCGGCCGCGGTCGCCTGCCGATCCTCGCCGCGGCGGCCGTGCGCGCGGGCGGCGTCTCGATTCGCGCGCTCGCGCTCGAGGGGCTCGCGGACCCCGCCCTCGCGGGCGAGGTCGACGCGATCCGCTGGCTGCGCGTCGGCCGACTCGAGGCGGCCGCCGAGGCGCTTCGGTCGATGGACGTGAAGTCGGTCCTGCTGGTCGGTTCGGTCCCGAAGCGGCTCCTCCGCGATGGGCAGGGGCTCGTCGAGCTCGACGGAACGGCCCGTTCGCTCCTCGGTCGCCTCGCGAGTCAGGGCGACGATGCGATCCTCCGCGCGCTGCTGCTCTGGCTCGAGGCGGTGGGCTTCGACGTCGTGTCGCAGAGCGAGGCGCTGGCCCCCCTGCTCGCACCCGCCGGCGTCTGGTCGCAGCGGGCGCCGACGGCGGGCGAGCGTGCCGACGTGGAGGTCGGTCGCGCGGCGCTCGCGCGGGGGGCGGGGGCCGACGGCGGGCAGTGCGTCGTGGTCCATCGCGCGCGGGTCGTCGCGGTCGAGGCCATCGAGGGGACCGACGACGCGATCCGCCGGGCGGGTCGACTCGTGGGCCCGGGCGCGGTCGTCGTCAAGGCCGGACGCCCGGGACAGGACCGGCGGATCGATCTGCCGGCCGTCGGGCCGGATACGATCGCGGTCATGCGCGAGGTCGGGGCGTGTTGTCTGGCCGTGGAGGCGGGCCTCGCCCTGATCCTCGAGCGTCAATCGACCCGGGCGGCGGCCGATCGGGCGGGCATCGCCTGCCTGGGCTTCGATGCCGGACAGGGGGCGTCTTGACCCGTTTGCGTGTCGCCGTCGTGGGCGCCGGACCGATGGGCCGGCTGCATGCCCGGACCGTCCGCCGCAGTGCCGAGCGGGACGGCGACTGCGAGCTCGTCTGCATCGTCGATCGCCACCTCGCGCGCGCGGCAGCCCTCGCCGAGACGTTCGGCGGGCGGTCCGTGGACACGCTCGCGGATCTCCGCGACGTCGACGCCGCGGTCGTCGCGGTTCCGACCGCGGGCCACGTCGAGACCGGCCTCGCCCTCGTGGAGTCGGGCCTCGACGTCCTGATGGAGAAGCCGCTGGCCCTCGACGCGCGCTCGGGCGAACGGCTCGTGACGCGCGCGGAGGCGATGAATCGGATCCTTCAGGTCGGACACGTCGAGTGGTACAACCCGGTCTGGCGCGACGCGCTCGCGCGAGCGGGCCGGCCGCGACGGGTTCGCGTCGAGCGGCTCCAGCCGCCGAGCGAGCGGGGGCTCGACGTCGACGTCATCCAGGACCTGATGCTCCACGATCTCGACTGGGTCACGCGCGCGCTCGGCGACGAGCTCGAGACCTTCTCGGCGCGCGGCATCGCGGGGCGGGGCGGGGACCTCGACGAGGCGGACGTCGAATTGCGACTGCGCTCCGGCTGCGTCGCGTCGTTGCGCGCGAGCCGCGTCCATGCGGTCCGCGAGCGATGGCTCGCGATCGAGGGATGCGAAGCGAGCGTGCGCGTCGACCTGCTCGCCGCGATCGCGCCCGGCAGGGAGCCGACCGGGCTCGATCCGCTGGGTCGGCAATGGCGGGACTTCGTCTCTGCCGTCGCGATGCGCAAGCCGCCGGTCAACGACGGCCGGATCGGACTCGCGGCGCTGCGCCTGGTCGAGCGGATCCGGGGGCGCATCGGCGCCGCGGGGGCGGAGGGGGAAGGTGGCGACGATTCTCCTCTCGGCGGGTGACGTGTCGGGCGAGCGCCATGCGGCCGCGCTCGTCGAGACGCTGCGCGCGCGGCGTGCGGATCTGCGCTTCCTCGGTCTCGGCGGGGAGCGGATGCGGGCGGCGGGCGTCGAGATCGTCGTCGACCAACGCGAGCTCGCGGTCGGCGGCCTCGTCGAGCTCCTGCCCGAGCTCGGGCGCGTCTGGCGGGCCTGGCGTCGATTGAGCCGGGCGCTGCGCGACGCCCCGCCGGACCTGGTCATCCTGGTCGATTCCGGGGGGTTCAATCTGCCCTTCGCGCGACGCGTCCGACGCCGATCGCAGGCGCGGATCCTCTACTTCGTCGCGCCCCAGGTCTGGGCGTGGCGGTCCGAGCGGCTCGAGCGCCTGGCCGAGCGCGCCGATCGCATCGTCGTCGCGCTCCCGCTCGAGCGCGACTACTACGCGCGTCGCGGCGTCGCGGTCGAGTTCTTCGGCCATCCGATCGTCGACGCCTTCGCGCGTGCGCGGAGCAGCGGGGGCGACGGGCAGGAAGACAGCGAGCGACGCGCCGCGGGGCGGCGTCGACTCGACCTGCCGCTCGACGCGCCGCTGCTCGGCCTCTTCCCGGGCAGTCGCCGAAACGAGCTGCGCCACCATCTCCCGCACCAGCTCGAGGCCGTCGCGCGGCTCCGCAGCGAGCCGGGCGGGCCGGGCGAGCGGCTGCTCGGCGTGATCGGTCTCGCGCCGGGCCTCTCGCGGGCGGAGCTCCGGCGCGCCGCGCCCGCCGCCTTCGACTCCGCGGTCGCGCAGGGCCTGCTGGTCCGGGAGACCGCGGATGGGGCGCTGCTCGACGCGCTCGACGTGGCGCTCGTCAAGCCCGGTACGATCACGCTCGAAGCGGCGCTGCACGGGTGCCCGATGGTCGTGATCGCGCGCGCGCATCCGTTTTCGGTCTGGCTGGCGCGCCGCAGCGCGCAGGTCGAGTCGGTCGCGCTGCCGAACCTGATCGCCGACGCCGTCTGCGTCCCGGAGCTCGTCCAGGCCGATGCGACACCCGCGCGGATCGCGGCTGCCCTCGCCCCCCTCTTCGCGGGACCGGCGCGGGCGGCACAACGCGCCGCACTGGCGCGGGTCGTCGAGCGGCTCGGGCCGCCGGGGGCCACGGACGCGGTGGCCGACGTGGTGGAGGAGATGCTTGGGTCCGCTCGCGCATAGCATGGCCGCGGCGGGAGCCGTCGCGGCGACGCCGGTCCTCGCGCTGGCGGCGCTGCTGCGCCCGTCGTTCCGGAGCCAGCTGCCGGAGCGCCTCGGCCTCGCGACGTCCCCCGGCGCCGGGCGCATCTGGCTCCATGCTTCGAGCGTCGGCGAGGCGAAGGCGGCCTGCCGCCTGCTCGATGCGCTCGAGGCCGGTGGCGAGGCGACCCGGGCGACGACGATGACGGTCTCCGGTCGCGGCATCTTCCGCCGCGACCGGCCGACGATGCCGGCGACGCTCGCCCCCTTCGACCATCCCTGGTGCATCGAGGCGGCGATGCGAGCGGGAAGGCCGCGGCTCTCGGTGCTGATCGAGACCGAGCTCTGGCCGAGCTGGATCGCGAGCTGTGCGCGCCACGCCGTGCCGGTCGTCGTCGTATCGGGGCGGCTCTCGGATCGCTCCTTCCCGCGCTACCGCCGGATCCGCCGCCTGCTCGCGCCGACCCTTCGCCGCCTCGATGCGGTCGGCGCGCGGACGGAGCTCGACGCCGCCCGCTTCGCCGAGCTCGGCGTGCCCGAGGACCGCATCCGCGTCACGGGCGATCTGAAGCTCGATCCGCCGACCTCGCCTCCGGCCCTCGGTCCCGACCTCGCCCGCGCGCTCGCGGGTCGGGTCGTCGTCACCGGCGGCAGCACCCACCGCGGCGAAGAGGATCCCCTGCTCGCCGCGCTCGACGCCGCGGAGCGGGAAGGCCAGAGCTTCGTACTCGTGATCGCGCCGCGTGACGTGGGGCGCAGCGGCGAGATCGTGCGTCTCGCGCTCGCGCGCGGCCGCCGCGCGGTCCTGCGCAGCCGGCTCGCCGACGCGACGCTCCGCGCGGGCGAGGTGCTCGTGCTCGATTCCTACGGCGAGCTCGCCGCCGCCTACGCCGCGAGCTCGCTCGCCTTCGTCGGTGGGACGCTCGTCGCGGTCGGGGGACACAACGTATCCGAGCCCGTCCATGCCGGCTGCCCGGTCCTCTTCGGCCCGGAGCTCGCGAACGTCCGCAAGATCGTCGAGATCCTCGAGGCGGACGGATGCGGGCGTCGGGTTCCCGGGACCGAGGCGCTCGTCGCGGCGATCGCGGCATCGCTGCGCGATCTCGAGGGTTGTCGTCGACGCGGCGAGATCGGGCGGGCCACGCTCGAGCGCCATCGCGGCAGCGTCGAGCGCAGCCGCGCGCTGATTCTCGACGTCCTCGCCCGGGGCACGCGAGTCGCCCCCGCGGCGACCGAGCGTCCGGTGCGCCCGTCGCCCGGGGCGGAGACGCAGCCGTGAGCGTCGCATCCGCGCGACCGGGCTGGCCGGGCTGGGCGGGCTGCCTGTTGCGGCCCCTCGCCTGGCTCTACGCGGCGGGCGCGACCGTCCACCGGCGGGTCGGGACCCGCCTCCGCCCGCGCCGCGCTCGGCCCGCCTGCGCGATCGTGAGCGTCGGTGCGCTCACGGTCGGCGGGGCCGGCAAGACGCCGGTCGCCGCGTGGATCGCGGCGGGCCTCGCGCGGCGCGGCTGGCGGGTCGTGCTCGCGAGTCGGGGCTACGGGGGAGCAACGCGCGCGGCCGTCGTCGTGGTCTCCGACGGTGCGCGCGTGCAGGCGAGCGCGGCGTCGGTCGGCGACGAGCCGATCGTGCTGGCGGCGCACGCGCCGGGGGTCCCGGTGCTGGTCGGCCGTGACCGTCGGCGCGTCGGACACCATGCGGTGTCGGAGTTCGCCGCCCAGATCCTGGTCCTCGACGACGGCTTCCAGCACCATCGGCTCGCGCGCGACCTCGACGTCGTCTGCATCGACGCGACGGCGGGGCTCGGCAACGGCCGCGTGCTGCCCGCCGGGCCCCTGCGCGAGCCGCGCGCCAGCCTCCGACACGCGGACTGGCTCGGGCTGATCGGGGACGAGGGCGAGCCCGCATCCGCGGTGGAAGCGCTCGCGGCGGAATTTCGTCGCGATGGCGGCGTCGTGTTCGGGGCCCGGAGGCGCGCGCGCGCGCTCGTCTCGCTCGACGGGACGCGGCGGTGTGCCCCGACCGGGCTCGCCGGTCGGCGGGTCGGTCTCGTCTGCGGCATCGCGGCGCCGGCGTCCTTCCGACGCACGGTCGAGGCGCTCGGGGCACGGGTCGTCTCGCTGCGTGCGCTGCCCGATCATCACGCCTATCGCCCGGAGGATCTGCGCGCCCTCGACCCGACGCTCGAGCTCTGGCTCACGACGGAGAAGGACGCGACGAAGATCTCGCCGAGCTGGCCGGGGAGCACGTCGATCTGGGTGCTGTCGATCGAGCTCGAGGTGGAGGACGCGATGGGCCTGCTCGGTCGCCTCGAGGCCGCGCTCCAGGCCGCGGGCCGGCTCGCGTCGACCGCTTCGCGCTCCGTGTCGCCGGCGGATTCCGAGCTCGACGCAGCCGAGACGGGCCCGCCCGCGACCCGCCCCGATCGATCGACCTCGAATCGTGCCCGCAATCGGTCGCCGCGCAGGCGTGCGAGCCAGGGCCAGGGCGGGACCGAGTAGAGCGAGACCACCAGGCGATCGTCGGGTGCGTGCCCGACGAGATCGACGCGGGCGAATCCCAGCTCGAGCGCGGCGAAGCGCAGCGCCGGATGCGGGGGCACCGGTCGCGAGCGGGCGCGGCTCCCGCTGCCGACCCCGATCTGCAGCAGCGGCGTCGGCGACTCGACCGCGTAGGCCTCGAGGTCGTGGTGGTGGCCGCTCACGACGAGCTGCACCGTGCGCCCCGTCTCCGCGATCGCCTTGCGCATCCACATCGGATAGCCGCCGACGGGCGGATGCCCGAACTCGTCCGTCGCGACCGGGCGATGGGTCAGCACGATGCGCCACGGCCCCCGCGCCCGCTCGAGCGCGTCGACGAGCGCAGCCCGCAGCGCGGGGCGGTCGTCGATCGCGATCTCGGACTCGAAGAGCACGACGCTGACGCCGGGGGCGACCTCGACGACCCGCGCGAGCTGCTCGCTCATCGTCCAGCCCGGGAGGAAGTCCGGCACGGCCTGGCGCTGCAGCGGGGCGCTCTCGGGCGACTCGAGGTCGTGGTTGCCGAGCACGGCGAGGATCGGGACCGGCCGCCGCTTCGCCGCCGGGAGGGGACATGCCGCCTCGATCTCCGGCGAGCGCGGACCGTCGAGGGCGAGGAAGTGGCAGTAGGGTCGGACCACGTTCCTGCGCAGTCGATCGACCATCTGCGACGCGATCAGACCGGCGTCGTAGAAGTTGTCTCCGAGCAGCGCCATGGCGTCGACCGGCAGGCGTCGCGCCTCGTCCGTCATCGCTTCCGAGACGGCGAGCTGTCCCTCGAAGAGCGCGGGCTTCGGTTCGCTCTGGCCGGTATCCCCGACGGCGAGCAGCGACCAGCGGGGAGGGGGATCGGGCGCGACGGGGATCGCGACCGGCGCTCCGGCTTCGGCCGGGGTCGCCGTCGCGACGACCCGCCCCGCTCCGACCGGGGCTCGAGGGGCGAGGGCGGGGACCGACGCGGTCGCCTCCGCGTCGGTCTCCGGCCGATCGCAAGCGGTGGCGAGCGGCGCGACCAGGGCCACCGGGGCGAGCGCGAGGTCCGTCGCGCCCGGGAGGATCGCGGAGGCGATGCCGGCCGCGAGCGCGACCGGGCCGCGTCGCGAGACGATCCGGCCGGCGCGCCATGCGAGGCGGTGGCCGGCGAGGCGCCATCGTTCACGCCGGAGCCCACGCGCCATGGCGCGTCGCAGATCGCGATCGGGGCCGCAGTAGGCGGCGAGCACGCGCGCTCGCAGAGGCCGGTCGATCCGGTCGGCGAGGCCATGCTTCTCGAGGGCGCGGGCGCAGCGGGCGAGGTCGGCGAGGCGTCGGCGCGTCGACACGGACGCGGGTCGACGCGCCCGGTCGAGATCGATGAACAGACAGCGGACGACCGCGTCGTCCTCCTCGACGAGGACGTTGCCCGGGTGGAGATCGCCGTGGACGACGCCGGCGTCGTGGAGGGCGCGGAGGCTCCGGGCGAAGTCGATCGCGGCGCGCCGGAGCCGGCCCGGCGTCGGCTCCGACGCGAGCCAGGCGAAGCCGTCGCGGGCGCGCTCGCGCTCGAGGATGGCGAGATGACATCGCCAGAGTCCCCGTCGCCGGCGTGCGATGGCGGCGACGGGCGTCGGCAGCGCGAGGCCGCGGTCGTAGAGGGCGACCCAGAGCGCGAGCTCGTCCTCGATTCGCGCCGGCGAGCCGTAGCGATCGGCGAGCGCGCGCCGGAGCAGGCCCCCGTGGCGCGCGGACCGGATTCGCAGCGGGCCCGGACATCCCGCCACGACGATCCGGTGCTGCCCCCCGCGCCCCCCCGCGACGGGCGAGGCGCCTTCGAGGAGCGCGCTGAAGCGCTGTGGGTCGCCGAACCCGGCCGCGAGCAGTGCCGCGCGCCAGGGCAGCGCGACCGAGAGCCGATGATCCGGGTGAAGCACGCGCACGATGCGATCGCCCGCGCTCATCGCGGGATCCGTCGGCGGACGAAGCGCGCGAGGCCGAGCGCGAGGACGAAGTAGATGGCATTGGGCAGCCAGCTCGCGACGGCGGCCGGGAGCCAACCGTGCTGGACGATGGACTCCGCCACGACGCCGAGCGCGAAGTAGCCGAAGGCCGCCGCCAGCGCGATCGGCAGGCCGAGGTTGCGGCCGCGCTGCTCGCTCGCGAGCGCGATCGGCACGCCGACGCCCGCGAAGAGCAGCGGCGCGAAGGGCAGCGTCCGACGCCGCTCGATCTCGAGGGCGTACTCGACGGGATTCTTCTGATCGAGGTCGCGGAGCGGATCGCCCTGGCGCGCCCGCTCGATCACCGCATCGAGCTCGCCGCGCGTCATCTGCTTCGGACGCACGGGCGCGAGCTCTCGACCCAGCATCTTCGAGACGTCGATCGCGACGGAGAGCGTGTCGAAGTGGATGCGCGCCGAACGCCCCGGCTCGGCGGCCGTCGGCTCGAGGTGGACGTCGCCGTTCCAGAGCTCGATCGCGATCGCCGAATCCACGTCGTCGAAGCGGAATCGGCCGTGTTCGGCGAAGAGCCGATACGGATGGGTCTTCGAGCTGGAGTCGTAGATCATGACGCCGGAGATCACGCCGTCCGGCGTGCGGTCCTCGACGAAGATCAGCTGGTCTCCGATGCGGCGAAAGCGGCGCGGCTCGAGGATCGCGCCGCGCGCCGCGACCGTCTTCACGAGATCGATCAGCTCCCGGCGCGAGACGTGCTCGAGCGAGTTGACGAGCCAGCCGAGCAGGGCCGCGGCGAGCGCGCCGAGCAGCAGATGGGGCAGCAGGTACCGGTCCGGCCCGATGCCCGCGGCGCGCATGCCGAGGAGCTCGCCGTCCGCTCCGAAGCGGCGCGCCGCCAGCAGGATGCCGACGAGGAAGGCGACCGGGATGGCGTAGGTCAGGGCGACCGGCATCAGACAGAGGGCGAGCCGCGCGAAGTCGCCCGGGGTCACGCCGATCACGAGCAGCTCGTCGAGCCGGACGAGCAGGTTCTGCGTCAGCAGCACGAGGGTCACCGCGAGAAACGCGAGGACGGAATGGACCAGCGTCTCGCGCATCACGTAGAGCGACAGGGTGCGCGCGATTCGCATGCTCCTTATCGTATCCGCCGGTCGAAAGGTCGGCGAGGCGCCGGGATCCCCGCATGCGAAACGACGAGCCCATCGGTAGGCCGCCGCGGCCGGAGCGGATCCTCGTGATCCGGCTCGGTGCGCTCGGCGACGTCCTGCGCACGCTGCCCGCGGTCGCGGCGCTGCGCGCGCTGTTCCCGGCCAGTCATCTCGCCTGGCTCGTCGAGCCTCCGTCGGAAGGCGCCGTCCGACTCTCGGGCTACGCCGACGAGACGCTGGTCTTTCCGCGGGGCGAGCTCGTCGAATCGCTGCGACGGGCGAACGCGATCCGGCTCTCCGGCCTGCTCGGCGGGTTCGTGCGACGGTTGCGGGCCCGGCGATTCGACTGCGTGCTCGACTTCCACGGCATCGCGAAGAGCGGGCTGCTCGCGCGGCTCTCGGGCTCGCCCTTGCGATACGGCTTCGACTTTGGCGTCGCTCGCGAAGGCGCCGCCTTCTTTGCGAATCGCCGCGTCCCGCTCCCGCGACCGCACGTCTCGCGACATGAACGCAACGCGGCCCTCGCCCGCGGCTTCGCACGCGAGGCGGTGATCCCCGACTCGCCCCTGCTCGCGGCGACGCCCGCGGCGCGGGCCTCGCTCGAGGGGGCCCTCGAAGCGATGGGGCGGCCGTCGGCCTCGGGCTTCGTGCTGCTCCATCCGGGAAGCAGCGATCGCGCGCGCCACAAGCGGTATGCGCCGACCGCCTGGTCGACCGTCGCGCGCCTTCTGGTCGGGGCCGGCTTCGACGTCTGGGTCGCGGCGGGGCCTTCCGCCGAGGAGCGGGCGCTCGCGCGGGCGATCGTCGAGGGCGCGGGCGAAGGCGTCGTCGCCGCGCCTGCGACCGAGGGATTCGATGCCCTCGTCGCCTTGATCGAGCGAGCCGGGCTCTTCGCCGCCTGCGACTCGGGGCCGCTCCACGCCGCGACCCTCTGTGGTGTTCCCGTCGTCCAGCTCGTCGGGCCGACCGATCCGGTCCACAACGAGCCGGGGCCGGCGTCGCCCTGGCGTCGACTGCATGTCCCGCTCCCGTGCAGTCCCTGCCGCCGGGGCTGCGCCGATCCGGCCTGCATGCGGGCGATCGCGCCGCATCGCGTCGCGGGGACGATCGCCGAGCTGCTCGCGCAGACGCGGGGGGCGGAGGCGTCGCGGTGAGGCCCAGCTCGGCGGGTTCGCGACCGGTGGCCCGCATCCTGGTGCGCTGTCCCAATCACGTCGGCGACGTCGTGATGTCGACGCCGGGGCTCGCCGCGCTGCGTGCGGCGCATCCCGACGCCGAGATCGTGGCCCAGCTTCCGGCGCCGCTCGCGCCGCTGCTCGAAGGCGCCGGCCTCGTCGACGCGATCTGGTCGCTGCCGCCGCGATCGGCCGGTCGCATGGCGCTCCTGCGCGAGGCGCGCCGGATCGCGGCGCATCGCTTCGACCTCGGCATCGCGATCCCGGAGTCGATCTCGTCGGCGCTCCTGATGCGACTCGGACGAATTCGGCGTGTCGTCGGGTTCGCGCGCGATCCGCTGCGCCGAGGGCTCCTGCACGTCCGCGTGCCGGCGGATCCGGCCTGGGGGCGGCGACGGCTCGTCTCGCGCGAGCGCTTCGTGCTGCGACTGGTGGAGGCGGCCGGCGCGAAGCCAATCGACGGGCCGCCCCGACTCGTGCTCGCGACGACGGAGGACGAGGCCGCGCGGCTCGATGCCGTGGCCGGGCCGCTCGGTCTGTCGCGCGCGGCGCTGCCCCGCGTCCGGCCCGTCGTGATCGCGCCGGGCGCGGGCTTCGGCGAGGCGAAGTGCTGGCCGCCGGCGTCCTTCGGCGCGCTCGCCGACGCGCTGATCGGCCGCGGCGTGACCGTCGTGCTCGTCGGTGCGCCGGGCGAGCAGGAGCGGATCGCGGCCGTGCGTCGCGCGATGACCCGTGCGCCGATCGTGCTCGACGGGGTGCTCGACCTCGGCGGGCTGAAGGTCCTGCTGCAGCACGCGCGCCTGCTCGTCGCCAACGACGCCGGGACGCGGCATGTCGCCGCGGCCTTCGGCGTGCCGAGCGTCGTCTTCTTCGGACCGACGGCCGTCGCGAAGACGCCCGACAACCTCGAGCGGGTCGCGGTGCTCGAGACCGAGCACGCCTGCCGACCCTGCTACCGGCGCCGCTGTCCGATCGACCATCGCTGCCTGCGCGACGTGTCCGTCGGGTCGGCGTTGGAGGCGGCGCTGGGGATCGTGGAGCAGGGCGCTTGATCGATCTCTCGGTCGTGATCCCCTGCTACGAGAACGCGGCCCTGCTCGCGCGCTGCCTCGACGGCCTCGCGCGCGCGCGGGCGGCCCATCCGGAGCTCGCATTCGAGGTGGTCGTGGTGGACAACGGCTCGCGGGAGCCCGTCGTCGAGACCGCGCGGGCCTCGTCGCTCGCGCCGCGGGTGGTGGCTCTCGCCCGCAACCGCGGCTTCGCAGCGGCGGTCGACTTCGGGCTGCGACTGCGGCGGGGGCGACACGTCCTGCTGCTCAACAGCGATGCCGTCGTCGAGCCGGACGCGCTCGCCCGCGGCCTGGCGCATCTCGACGCGGAGGCCGACCTCGGCGTGGTCGGCGCGCGGCTGCGCCATGGCGACGGTCGTCCGCAGCGGTCCGCACACGCCTTCCCCGGGCTCGCGAGCGCGCTCCTCTCGGACCGACTCGTGCGCGGATGGCACGCGATCGCGCGGGCCCGGCCGTTCGGCGCGAGCGGGGCGGGCGATGCCCTGCGCGACGTACCGGCGGTCCGCGGCGCCGTCTTCTTCGTGCGCGGCGACGTTCTGGACGCGATCGGCGACTTCGACGCGAGCTACTTCTTCTTCCTCGAGGAGACGGACTACTGCTGGCGTGTCCGCGCCGCGGGCCTTCGCGTCGCCGAGGCCGGGGACGTCCGCGCGACGCATGCCCTCGGCGCGAGCAGCAAGGCGCGGGCGCCGCTCGCGACCCGGATCGAATTCGAGCGCTCCCTCGATCGATTCCTGCGGCGCCATCGGGGGCGCGCGACCGCGGGCCTCGTCCGCGCTCTGCGCACGCTGCGGACGGCCCTGGGCGCCACGCTCCTGCTGCTGCCGGCGGTGGCCTCGCGCCGCGCCCGACGACGTGGACGGGAGCGGGCGGGATTGCTCTTGTGGCATCTTCGCGGCCGGCCGGACGAGCCCGTCCTCGCGGAGGCGTTGGCGGCCGGGAGCGGGAGAGCGGCTTGAGTGGCTTGAGCGGCTTGATCGGGTCACGGCGGGCGGAGCTCGAGGACGTCCTCGATCGCATGGCGGGTCTGCGTGTCCTCGTCGTCGGCGACGTCATGCTCGACGACTATCGCATCGGCGAGGTCGCGCGGATCAGTCCCGAGGCGCCCGTTCCGATCGTGCGGGTCGAGCGCACGCGGCTCGCCCTCGGTGGAGCCGGCAACGTCGCGCGCAACCTCGTCGCACTGGGGGTCGCGACCCGCGTCGTCGGCATCCTCGGCGACGATCGGGAGGGGCGGCAGGTCGGCGACGCGATGGCGTCGCTCGGACTCGCGCGCGACGGACTCGTGATCGTTCCGGGGCGACCGACGACGCACAAGCTGCGTGTCGTCGCCCAATCCCGCCAGATGCTCCGCCTCGATCGGGAGGAGACGACGCCGCTGCCCGCCGCGGCCCGCGCTCGGATCGAGGCGACGGCGCTCGCCGCCCTCGACGCCTGCGACGCGCTGCTGCTCGTCGACTACGACAAGGGCCTCTTCGCCGACGGTCTCGCCGGGACCCTGGTCGCCGCGGCGCGGGCGCGCGGACGCTTCGTCGCCGCGGATCCCAAGCACGACCTCGCGCGTTTCCGCGCGGCCTCGCTCGTCAAGCCGAACTGGGGGGAGGCCTGCGCGGCGGTCGGCGGTGGCGGCACGGACGTCACCGCGCGCCGACGGCTGCTCGAGAAGCTCCGGGCCCGGCTCGGCGGGGCGGAGATCGTCGTGACCCGGGGCGGGGAGGGGGCCTGCGCGCTCGGCGCCGACGGGCACATGCTCGACGTCCCGACGCGGCGGCGCGCGGTCTTCGACGTGCAGGGCGCGGGCGACACGGCGATGGCCGCGCTGGCAGGCTGTCGCGCCGCCGGCGCGTCGCTCTTCGACGCCTGTCTCGTGGCGAACGCCGCCGCCGGCGTCGCGGTCGGCAAGCTGGGGACGGCGGCGGTGAGCCGGGCGGAGCTCGGCGCGAGCCTCGACGAGGCGTTCGCGGACCCGGCCTTCACGCGCGGGATGGAGGGGTCTTGATCTTCAGCATGACGGGATTCGGGCGCGCGGCCGGCGAGGCTGGCGGGGTCGCCTTCGAGGTCGAGGCGCGCAGCGTGAACCACCGCCACCTCGACCTGCGCTTCCGCCTGCCGCGGCTGCTGGCCGAGCGCGAGAGCGGCTGGAAGCAACGCGTCCAGGCGCGGCTCGCGCGGGGCAAGGTCGAGATCGGCATCAACCTGCCGGCGACCTCGGCGAGCGCGCAGCTCGTGATCGACGAGGCGATCGCGGGGCAGTACGTCGAGGCGGCCCGATCGCTCGCGGCGCGTCATGGGCTCGGCGGCGGCCTCGAGGTCGCGGCGCTCCTCGCGCTCCCGGGCGTCACGCGGATCGTCGAGGCCGAGGTCGATGCGGATCGGCTCGCGGCCGCGGTCGAGCACGCGCTCGACGCGGCGATCGACGGGCTCGTCGCGATGCGGGCGGCGGAAGGGGAGGCGCTCTTCGCCGAGATCGACGGTCGGCTCACGACGGTGCTCGCTCTCGCCGACGCCTTCGAGGCGCGTTCGGAGGAGGTCGTCCTCGCCGCCCGCCAGCGGCTGGTCAAGCGGGCCGAGCAGATCCGCCGCGACGTCGGACTGACCGACGACGCGCGTCTGCATCAGGAGATCGTCTTCGCCGCCGATCGCCTCGACATCACGGAGGAACTCGTCCGGCTCCGCAGCCACGTCGCCCAGTTCCGCGAGACGATGCAGGCCGCGAGCCCCGATCATCCGGTCGGGCGCCGGCTCGACTTCCTGCTCCAGGAGCTCGGACGCGAGGCGAATACCGTCGGATCGAAGGCCTCCGACGCAGCGCTCGCCCAGGACGTGGTCGCGCTCAAGACCGAGCTCGAGCGCGTCCGCGAGCAGGTCCAGAACGTTGAGTAGCGCCGACGGTCGATCCCGCGCCGACGCCGAGCGCCCGGACGGCGAGCGGGGCGCACGCGAACGGCTGCCCGCGGCGAAGCCGACGATGGTCAACATCGGCTACGGCAATCTCGTGATGGCGGCGCGAGTCATCGCGATCGTCTCGCCGAGCTCCTCGCCGATGCGGAGGCTGCGCGAGGAGGCGGGCAAGCGCGGGAAGCTGATCGATGCGACGGAGGGGCGGCGCACGCGTTCGATCGTGCTGACCGACAGCGACCACGTGATCCTCTCGGCCATCACGCCCGAGACGATCGCGACCCGCGTCGCCCCCGACTTCTCGGGGGACCTCGATCAATGAGCCGGGCACCCGAGGCCGCCATCCGTCGCGGCCACGTCTTCGTGATCGCGGCGCCGTCGGGGACCGGCAAGACGACGCTCTGCCGCCGGATCCTCGAGCGCGATCCCGCGCTGCGGCTCTCGATCTCGCATACGACGCGCCAGGCCCGCGCCGGCGAGCAGGACGGCGTCCACTACCACTTCGTCTCGCCGGCCGCCTTCCGCACGCTCGTCGACGCGGGCGGCTTCCTCGAGCACGCCGAGTACGGCGGCAACATCTACGGGACGAGCTGGGCGGCGATCGAGGCGCCGCTCGCGTCGGGGCACGACGTGGTGCTCGAGATCGAGGTCCAGGGCGCGGCGCAGGTCAAGGAGCGCATGCCGGACGCCTGCCTGATCTTCCTGCTGCCCCCTTCGATGGCCGTCCTCGAGCAGCGACTCCGCGGCCGCGGCACGGACGACGAGGCGGTCATCCAGCGTCGGATGGCGCTCTCGGATCGCGAGCTGGCGGCGGCCGCTCGCTTCGATTTTGCCGTCGTCAACGACGACCTCGAGCGCGCGGTCGACGAGGTTCTGCTCGTGATCGAGGCGGTGCGGGCGGGGCGCGAGTCGGAGATCCGGACGCGCTTCGGTCGCGAAGCGGTGATGGCCGCGTTCCGCGCCGCACAAGCGCGCGACACCGCGCGCCCGCGGTGAAGCCGGCGCGCCCCCCGCGTCGAGGCCGACCCGCACGGGGCGCGCGCCGCCCCCCGCGTTGCCCCGACTCGGCGCCACCGGTACGCTGTCGCGGGGTCGTTCGCACCTAACTGACCGGAACCGAAGGCTTTTCTGCATCCAGGATGCTCCGCTTCAACGACATCGCCGACCGCCTCCTCGAGTACAACCCCCAGGCCGATCTCGAGCGGCTGCAGCGCGCCTACGTCTTCACGGCCAAGGTCCACGACGGCCAGGAGCGCCTCTCCGGAGAGCCCTACCTCATCCATCCCCTCGAGGTCGCGGGCATCCTGCTCGAGCTCTTCGTCGACGAAGACACGATCATCGCCGGTCTGCTCCACGACACCCTCGAGGACACGCTCACGACCCGCGAAGAGCTCGAGCGCCTCTTCGGACCGAAGGTCGCCTTCCTCGTCGAGGGCCTCACGAAGATCGCGCGCATCGAGTTCAAGAGCGCCCGCGAACGGCAGGCCGAGAACTTCCGCAAGATGCTGATCGCGATGTCCGAGGACATCCGCATCCTGATGATCAAGCTCTCCGACCGGCTCCACAACATGCGGACGATCGTCCACATGAGCGAGGACTCCCGGCGACGCGTGGCCCAGGAGACGATGGACATCTACGTCCCGCTCGCGCATCGCCTCGGCGTGTACTGGATGAAGCAGGAGCTCGAGGACCTCGCGTTCCGGACGCTCGAGCCCGAGGCGGCCGCGGAGCTCGAGGCGAAGCTCCTCGTCTCCCGGCCCGAGCGCGAGCAGTACATCGAGCAGGTGATCGGGGCGATCTCCGCGCGCCTCGCCGAGCTCGGTCTGCCCTGCGAGGTCAAGGGTCGGCTCAAGGACATCCCCTCGATCCACGCGAAGATGAAGAGCCACGACATCGAGCTCGAGCAGATCTACGACGCGATCGGCTTCCGCGTCGTGATCGACGGATCGATCGGCGATTGCTATGCGGTCCTCGGCCAGATCCATTCGATCTGGCCGCCGGTGCCCGGACGGTTCAAGGACTACATCGCGCTGCCGAAGCCGAACGGCTACCGCTCGCTGCATACGACGGTCGTCGGCCAGTTCGGCGAGCGCATGGAGATCCAGATCCGAACGCGCGAGATGCATCGCGACGCCGAGCTCGGCATCGCCGCGCACTGGCGCTACAAGGAGGGCCGCGTCGCCGCCGATGGCGATGACGCGAAGTTCGACTGGCTGCGCCAGCTCGTCGAGTGGCAGAAGGAGATCTCCGACCCCCACGAGTTCCTCGACGCCGTGAAGCTCGACCTCTTCAAGGACGAGGTCTTCGTCTTCACGCCGAAGGGCGAGGTCATCAACTTGCCCGTCGGGGCGACGCCGATCGACTTCGCCTACGCGATCCACAGCGAGATCGGCTCGCACTGCGCGGGCGCGAAGGTCAACGGCCGGCTCGTCCCCCTGCGCCAGAAGCTGAAGGGTGGCGACACGGTCGAGATCCTGACCCAGCCCGATCGCCAGCCGCGCAAGGACTGGCTCGAGTTCGCCGTCAGCTCGAAGGCGCGCAACCACATCCGCCACTCGATCCGCCAGGCCGGCAAGAAGCGCGCGGTCGAGCTCGGTCGAGACCTGCTGCAGCGCGAGCTGCGCAAGCAGGACGGGACGCTCGCGCAGATCGAGGAGGACGGGCGCCTCGCGCGCTATCTGGCGAGCGAGCTCTCCGGTCAGACCGTCGACGATCTGCTCGCCGCGATCTCCTACGGCAAGCTGACCGCCGCGGTGGTCGCGCGGAAGGTGCTCGGCCCGGCGGAGGCCGGCGCTCCGGAGGACCCGGCTCCGGTTTCCGCTGCGGTCTCGGCGGTGCCGAAGCGCCTGCGCCAGCTCTTCACCCGCGAGCGGCGCCGCTCGACCTCGGGCGTGCGCGTCTCGGGCACGGCCGACGTGCTCGTGCGCTTCGCGGGCTGCTGCGAGCCGCTGCCGGGCGACGAGATCATCGGCTTCGTCACGCGCGGGCGGGGGGTCACGGTCCATGCGCGCGGCTGCGTCAAGGTCTTCGCCCTCGACCCCGCGCGGCGCATCGAGGTCGACTGGGAGCCGGCCAGCGACGTCCGGCGAGCGGTCGGCATCCGCGTCCTCTCGCGCGACGAGCCCGGCATGCTCGCGAAGATCACGAACACGATCTCCGCCGCCGGGATCAACATCGGCTCCGCCCGGGTCACGACCGAGGGGACCCAGGGAACCGGTGCCGAGCAGTTCTTCGAGCTCTGGGTGCCGAACGCCCAGACGCTCTCGGCCGTGATGAAGGAGATCCGGCGGGTCAAGGGCGTGCGCTCCGTCGAGCGGATGCGGGGATGAGCGCAGCGGCGCCCGCGCGCGAACCCGTCAGCGTCTGCGTCCTCGCCTGCGACGAGGCGCACGAGCTCGAGCGCTGCCTCGCGGCCGTCGAGTGGGCCGACGACATCGTCGTCGTGGTCGACGCCAAGAGCCGGGACGGCAGCCTCGCGGTCGCCGAGCGACGCGCGAGTCGGGTCGAGGTCCGCGCCTATCAGGGCGACGTCGATCAGAAGCGTCATGCGGTCTCGCTCGCGAAGCACGATTGGGCGCTGATCGTCGACCCCGACGAGGTCGTGACCCCCGCGCTCGCGCGCTCGATCCGCGGCGCGCTCGCGGAGGCGCTCCGCTCGCCGGGGATCGCGGGCTACGAGCTCGACCGCGTGACCTGGCATCTCGGCCGCTGGATCCGCCACGGCGACTTCTACCCGGACTGGAAGCTGCGGCTCTTCCGCCGCTCGCAGGCGCGCTTCGTCGGCCGGGATCCGCACGGCCGCGTCGAGGTCCGGGGCGGGGTCGCGCGCCTCGCCGGGGCGCTCGAGCACTACAGCTACCGCGACCTCGCCGACCAGATCGCGCGCATCCAGTTCTTCAGCGGCGAAGCGGCGGCGGCCCTCGAGCAGGTGGGCGTCCGGGTCGGTCTGCGCCATCTCGTGCTGCATCCGCCGGCGCGCTTCCTGCGCTGCTATGTCATGAAGCGCGGGCTGCTCGACGGCGTGCCGGGCTTCGTCATCGCCGTCGCGAGCGCGTTCTACGTCTTCCTGAAGTACGCGAAGCTCTGGGAACGGACGCGTGCGCGGCGGTCGCCGCCGCCGCCGTCGGCTCCGATCGTCGGGCGCTCGTAGTAGTCGGCCGTTGAAGATCCTCCACCTGACGAGCGACTGGAAATGGACGGGCCCGGCGGATCCGATGCTCGTCTCGATGCAGGCGATGCGGCAGCGCGGCCATCGCGTCGAGCTCGCGTGTGCGGCGCCGCCGGCCGGCGCCGGCCGCAACCTGCTCGAGGAGGCGGCGCGCCGAGGCCTCCCGCCCATCGCGACGCTGCCGCGGGGGCGGGGCGCCTGGCAGCGGGGCGACGGCGCCGTCGTGCGGACGCTCGCGGCGTGGCTCGCGGGCGACGCGGTCGGTGGTCCCTTCGACGTCGTCCACGTCTGGCACGCGCGGGATCACGCGCTCGCGCTGCGGGCGCGCGCCCGCCATCGGCGCCTCGATCGGGGTCGCGGGCGGGTGCAGCGGCGTGCGGGCGCCGGTGCCCGGGACGCCGCTCGGAGCGAGGGCGGCGAGGCGGCGGGGGGCGAGGCGCTGCGCATCGTGCGCTTCCTCGCCTCGGCCGAGCCCGTCGCCGGCTGGCCCTGGAATCGTTGGCTCCTCGGCGAGGCGGGCTGCGACGGCCTGCTCTGCGTCAGTGCCGGGGCATCGGCGGCGCTTCGCCGCCTCCGCCCGGCCGGGGCCCTGGCCGTCACGCCGGGGGCGGTCGATCTCGACGCGCTCGACCGGGCGGCGGGTCGCGATCCGGCGCGCGATGCGCTGCCGGTCGCGGACGAGGCGTTCCTGATCGGCGTCGTCGCACGTCTGCAGCCCCATCGCCGCTTCGACCTGCTCTTCGCGGCGCTGGCGGAGCTCGTCCGGGCGCGGCCCGAGGTGCGGCTCGTGCTGTTCGGGCGCGGGACGCGGGCGGAGGCGGTCGTCGGCGAGCCGGTGCGCCGGCTCGGGCTCGAGCGCTTCGTCGTGCGCGCGGGCTACCGCACCGAGGACTACGCGCGGCTGCTGGCGGCGATGGACGTCGTGACCTTCCTCGTGCCCGGCTCCGACGGGACGTGTCGCGCGCTGCGCGAGGCGGCGGCGCTCGGTCGGCCGCTCGTCGGCACGCGCCGCGGCGCGATCCCCGAGATCGTCGTCGACGGCGAGACGGGACTGCTCGTCGACGAGACGCCCGCCTCGCTCGCCGCGGCCTGGGCCTCGCTCGCGGCCGATCCGGCGCGGCGGCAGGCGATGGGGGAGGCGGCGCGGCGCGATGCCAGGGTGCGCTTCGCGCCGGAAGCGCTCGGCGCGTTCACCGAGCGCTTCTACGAGGCGATCGTCGCCCGATCGGCGCCGACGAGCTCGCGGTAGATGCCACCGCGCGCGAGCAGCGTGGCGTGGTCGCCGACTTCGGCGACGCGGCCCGCGTCGAGCACGACGATGCGGTCGGCGTGGCGAATGGTGGTCAGCCGGTGGGCGACGAGGAAGATCGTGCGCTGACCGCGCAGCGACTCGATCGCGAGCTGGACGGCGCGTTCGGTCTTCGCGTCGAGGGAGCTCGTCGCCTCGTCGAAGACGAGGATCGCGGGGTTGGCGAGGATCGCGCGCGCGATCGTGATGCGCTGGCGCTGGCCCCCGGAGAGGCGCAGCCCGAACTCGCCGACGGGCGTGTCGTAGCCCTGCGGCAGGTCTTCGATGAACTCGTCGGCGGAGGCGGCGACCGCCGCGGCGCGAACCTCCTCGAGGCTCGCGTCGGGGCGCCCGTAGCGGATGTTGTCGAGCACCGACGTGTCGAAGAGGAAGGGCTCCTGGGTCACGACGGCGACGTGATCGAGGAAGGACTGGCGCTTCAGGTCGCGCAGGTCGACGCCGTCGATCTCGATGCGGCCCTGCGTCGGATCGTGGAAGCGCAGCAGCAGGTCCATCAGCGTGCTCTTGCCGGCGCCGGTGCGCCCCACGACGGCGACGACTTCGCCCGGCTTCACCTCGAGGTCGACGCCGGCGAGGATCGGTCCCTGGCCGTAGTCGAAGTGGACGTCGCGGAACCGGATCGAATGGGCCAGGCCCTGCATGGGCTCCGCGTTCGGGCGGTCCGGCGGCTCCTCCTCGAGATCGAAGACCTCGAAGAGACGCTGCGCGCCCGCGTTCGACTCCATGATCGTCGTGTAGGAGATCGTGAGGGCTTTGATCGGCTTGTAGATCTGGACCAGCATCAGGGCGAACGCGCCGAGCGTGCCGAAGGTGATGCCGAACATCCCGTTGAGCGCGAAGTAGGTCCCGAGCGCGAGGATCACCGCGCCCATGATCTGGTTCACCGCCTCGCTCGTCGTCTTCGCCATCGCGCGGTTGAAGACGACCTTCATGTGGCGGCGGAAGTAGGTCTGTGTCTCGCGGGCGAAGGCTTCGAGCTCCGTCTTCTCGCCGCGGAAGGCCTTCACGACCTTGATGCCCGAGAGGATGCCGATCAGGCGCTGCGAGAGATCGCTCTGGGTCTCCTGGCGGCGCTGCGTCTTCTTCTGGACCTGGCCGCCGAAGTAGCCGAGCACGACCAGCAGGATCGGCATCGTCGCGAGCGAGATCAGCGAGAGCTGCCAGGAAAGCAGCAGCATCGCGATGACGCCGCCGACGAGCAGCATCACGTCCTCGAGCACGTCCTTGTAGAGCACCTCGAGCGTCCGCACGGCGAGGTGGGCGTCGGTCAATGCCCGCGAGAGGAGCTCGCCGCTCGCCTCGCCGCGGTGGAGTCGCAGGGGCGCGGAGAGGAACTTGCGGGCCACGCGCTGGTCGACGTCCTGACGCGCGCGGCCGACGACGACGTTGGCGAGATAGAGCCGCAGGAACATGACCGGCGGCGTCACGAGCAGCGCCACCACGAAGATCGTTCCGATCTCCCAGAGCCGCGGGCTGATCGCGGTCCAATCGATGCCGTGCGCTTCGAGTCGGGCCGGATCGATTGCGGTCACGACGTCGTCGAGGAAGGGCTTGGCGAGCCAGCTGCGGATGTAGCGGCTGGCGGAGAAGACCGCGGCGCAGAGCACCGTGCCCGCGATCGCGCCGCGATGGCGGGTGGAGAGGCGGATCGTGCGCAGCAGGTCCCGCACGGTCGCCGGACGCCGCGCGCGGCGGATCGGCCCGCTCGCGCGGGGCGCTGCCCTCCCTTCGGCGATGGCTCGCCCTTCGTCGATGGCTCGCAAGCAGCCTCCCGGCGTCCCGCCCGAGCGGTCCTCAGGCGAGCTCGGCCGCGATCGCCTCGCCGCCGCGCCAGCCGAGCAGCAGGTCGCCCTCGAGGCCGAGGGCGCCGACCGCGGCGCGGTCGAGGTGGTAGATGGAGGGGCGCGCAGAGATTCGCAGGTCGATCTCGGAAGGCCAACCCATGCCGGGCGCCGGATCCTCGAGCCAGCCGTCGTCGCCGTCCCAGCGCGGCTGCTCGACGTCGAGGGCGAGCAGGGCATCGCGGCAGAAGGGCATGAGGTCGCGCAGGCGCCGGGCGATGCCCTGGCGGACCCGCGCCAGGCGCTCGGGCTCCCGATCGGGGACGACGGCGCGGGCGACGAGTTCGACGCGCTGGGGATGGGTCTGGCTCGGGAAGGCGGTGATCGCCGTCGTCGGGTGGTCCGCGTCCTGCTCGGGCAGGATCAGCCGCGCGCTCATGCCCTCGGGCAGGATCGCCGTCGGCACCGCGAAGAGAAAGGCGGCGCGGAAGGCGCGCGAGCCGGTCCGCTGGAGCAGGCTGGGCACCGGCCGCGGGGGCGCGTCCGGCCCCGCGCCCGCCGGCTCCCGGTAGGCGTCGGCCAGTGCCGAGGGCGCCGCCGCGAGGACCAGCGTCCGCCCCAGCCAGATCTCCCCGGTCCGCCGCACCCGCACGCCGGGCTGACCGGAGACCGAGACGAGCTCGAAGTCGCCCGTCAGCGTCCGGAAGTCGCCGTAGGCGGCCGCGACGCGCTTGCGCAGCAGGTCGCAGAGCCAGGGCGGCTCGTCGGAGAAGCCGGCCCCGCCGGCGAGGGGCAGGCCGAGCAGGCGGGCCTGGGCCTCCGGCGGGGCCGCGCTCTCGCCGAGATTCGAGAGGACGCGCAGCTGCGCGCCGACGAGGCGCGCGACCGGACCGGAGAGGCCGCGCACGATGCCGGGCAGGCCGCGGCGGTGATGACCGACCTGGGCCGCCCGGCTGCCGGCCACGCGTCGGCCGACGCGCACGATCGGCGCCTCGAGCAGGACGCTGCGCTCGACCTTCGAGGACTCGAGCAGCTCGCGGACGAGGGTCTGGGCCTCGTCGGGCTTGGCGAGCCCCCAGGCGACGAGCTCCTCGGCCGTGACGCCGGCCGAGCCGATGTCGATGCGGATCGGATCCGCCGCGATCTGGAACGCGAGCCGCTCGGGCGCGATCCGCCGCCGGTCGATCAACGGCACCATCAGCGTCCGCAAGCAGGCGTCGAGCACCCCCTCGTCGCGCAGACCCGCGAGGAAGAAGGGCTCCTTCAGGGCCGGGGGCAACGTCGCTCGCGCGCCCTCCTCGACGACGAGCACCCGCTGGCCCGAGGCGCCGATCCGGGCGGCGGCGAGCAGCCCAGCCAGCCCGCTGCCGAGGACGAGCGCGTCCCATCGGCGGGCCCGGGGCGCTTCGCTCGGATCCAGCGCGGGAAGGTCGACCATCACTCGCCCGAGAGGAAGCCCGGATCGAAGAGCATCGGCGGCTCGCCCGCCGTCTTGCGCTCGATCACGCCGATCCGGTAGCCGCGCTCGCCGAGCCCCTGCAGCCGGTCCAGGATCTCGCCCGATACGGCCGCCGGGACGATCGCGATCATCCCGATCCCGCAGTTGAAGACGCGCAGCAGCTCGATCTCCGCGAGCCCGCCGACCCGCGCGATCCAGGCGTAGACGTCGGGGCGCGGCCAGGCGAGGGTGTCGATGTGGGCGCGGACGCCGGCGGGCAGCACGCGCGGGACGTTGCCTTCGAAGCCGCCCCCCGTGACGTGGACGAGGCCGTGGACCTCGAAGTCACGGATGATGTTGAGGATCGGCTTGACGTAGATCCGCGTCGGCGCGAGCACCGCCGAGGCGAGGCTCGTCCGCAGCTCGGGCGGCTGGCCGAAGAGATCGACCGTCCCCGCTGCGATGCCCTGGTCGAGCACCGAGCGCACCAGCGAGTAGCCGTTGCTGTGGAAGCCGCTCGAGGCGATGCCGATCAGGACGTCGCCCTCGGCGATGTTCGAGCCGTCGATCACGCCGTCGCGCTCGACCACGCCGACGCTGAAGCCCACGAGCTCGACGTCGCCCTTGGCGTAGACGCCCGGCATGGTCGCCGTCTCGCCTCCGAGCAGCGCACAGCCCGCCCGGCGGCAGCCCTCGGCCACGCCGCGCAGCGTATCCGACGCGATCGACTTCGAGAGCTCGCCCATCGCGACGTAGTCGAGGAAGATCAGCGGCTCGGCACCCTGGACGACGAGGTCGTTCACGACCATCGCGACGCAGTCGATGCCGATCGTGTCGTAGCGGCCGATCTTCGCGGCGAGCTTGAGCTTGGTCCCGACGCCGTCGGTCGCCGCTACGAGGATCGGATCCTTGTAGCGGTCGGGCGTCTTGAACATCCCGGCGAAGCCGCCGATCGAGGACAGGACCTCGGGTCGGAAGGTCGACTTCGCGATGTCCTTGATGTCGTCCACGAAGGACTCGTCGTGGTCGAGGTCGACGCCCGCGCGCGCATAGGCGGGCGCGGCGGTCGTGGTGAAGGAGGCCGATTCGGGCTTGGGGGGTCGCGGCACGAGCGAGAGATAGGCAAAGGTCCGATTCCAGTCAATCGAATCGGCGCCCTGGCGGCGGCGTGGCATGCGTTCGCGGCAGCCGGCCAGCAGGCGGGCTAGGCTCGCGCGCCGTGATCGTCTCGGTCGTGATCCCGACCCTCGACGAGGCCCCGCGGATCGGCAGCCTCGTCCCGAGGCTCGTCCGGGACGGGGTCGAGGTGATCGTCGTCGATGGGGGGAGCCGGGACGGGACCCCCGAGCTCGCCCGACGAGCCGGTGCCCGCGTCCTCGAGTCGCCGCGGGGCCGCGCCCGCCAGCTCCGGCTGGGGGGCCTTGCCGCAAACGGGGAATGGATCGTGTTCCTTCACGCCGATACGAGCCTGCCCGACGGCTGGGTCGACGCCCTGCGCGCGGCCGCGCGCGACCCGCATTGCGCCGGTGGGGCCTTCGGCTTTCGGCTGGCCGAGCGGGGCGGGCTGTTTCGCTCGATCGAGTGGGGAACGCGCCTGCGAAACCGCTGGCTCGGGCTGCCCTACGGCGACCAGGCGCTCTTCCTGCGGCGGCGGGTGCTCGAGGCGATGGGCGGGGTTCCGGACGTGCCGATCTTCGAGGACCTCGACCTCGTCCGCGGCATCCGGCGCGCCGGGCGGCTCCGCCTGCTGACGGCCGTCGCGACGACCTCGGCCCGGCGCTACCGCGAGCGGGGCGGGCTGCGGACGATCCTCCTCCATCAGTGGGCGCTCGTCGGCTGGTGGCTCGGCTGGGATCGCGAGCGGATCGCGCGCAGGCTCGGCCGATGAGCGAAGCGGTGATCGGACAGGCGGCGATCCGCGAGGGCGAGACGCCGACGACCCATGCGCTGCGGCGGTTGTCCGTCTACCTGCGCCGCAATGCCCGCTACTACCTGCTCTGGTTCGTGGTCGTGCTGCTCTACGTCGCCTCGTTCAACCTGATCCCCCTGGCGGTGGGCTGGGCGATCGACGGACTGGTCGATCCGGCGGTGGCGCGGGGGGAGGTGTTCCGGCGCTGCTGGATCCTCTTCGGGCTGGCGGTGGCGGGCGGGGGGATGCGGTTCTTCTCGCGTCAGCTCGTCTTCGACGCGGCCCGAGAGGTCGAGTACGAGATCCGCAACGATCTCTTCACGCATTTCCAGCGCCTGCCCCAGTCCTTCTTCTTCCGCTGGCGGACCGGCGACCTGATGAGCCGCTGCGTCAACGACTTGAACTCGGTTCGCATGCTGCTGGGGCCCGGGCTCCTCTCCGTCGCGCAGAGTCCCATCCTCTTCGTCGGCGCCTTCATCGCGATGTCGACGCTCTCGCTCAAGCTCGCGGTTTTGATGATGCTGCCGTACCCGGCGTTCATCCTGATCTCGCGCGTCATGGGGGCGAAGCTCTATGCGCGCAGCCTCGCCGCCCAGCAGTCGCTCGCCTCGATGTCGAACTTCGTGCAGGAGAACGTCGCCGGGATTTCGGTCGTGAAGGCCTATGCGATGGAGCGCGATCAGGCCGAGCGCTTCGACGAGGCGAACCGCCAGCTGCGCGAGCGTGCGCTCGAGCTCGTGCGGACGAGCGCGACGATGCCCGCGGTGACGGGGCTGCTTCCGGCGGTGGGTCTCGCGCTGGCGCTCTGGGTCGGCTTCGGCGAGATCCGCGCCGGCCACATGAAGACCGGCGCGCTCTTCTCCTTCACCATCTTCGCCCGCCAGCTGACCTTCCCCACCTTCATCATGGGCTACGCGATCAGCCTGATGCAGCGCGGCGCCTCCGCGATGCAGCGCATCGACGAGATCCTCTCGATCGAGCCCTCGATCCGGGACGAGACGGACAGCGTCGCGCTCGACGACATCGCGGGGCGGATCGAGTTCCGGGGGCTCACCTTCCGCTACGACGACGCGAGCCGCGCGCCGGCCCTCGACGACGTCCGGCTCGAGGTCCCGGCCGGCACGAGCCTCGGCGTCGTCGGCCCGGTCGGCTCCGGCAAGTCGACCCTCGCGTCGGTCATCCCGCGGCTCTTCGAGGTCGAGGACGGCCGCGTCTTCATCGACGGGGTCGACGTCAACCGGATCCGGCTCGGGAGCCTGCGGCGGGCGATCGCGATGGTGCCGCAGGACTCGTTCCTCTTCTCGATGACGCTGCGAGACAACATCGCCTACGGGCTGCCCGCCGACGCCCGGCGGGAGACCGTCGAGCGCGCTGCGGAGCGGGCCCAGCTCGCGCGCGACGTCGAAGACCTGCCGCACGGCTACGACACCCTGGTCGGCGAGCGCGGCATCATGCTCTCGGGCGGCCAGCGCCAGCGCACCGCGCTCGCCCGCGCGCTCGCCCTCGACCCGAAGATCCTGATCCTCGACGACACGCTCTCGGCCGTCGACGCCGAGACCGAGAGCCACATCCAGGCCGAGCTCGACCGGACCTTCGCCGGGCGGACGGTCGTCGTCGTCGCATCGCGGGTCGCGTCGGTTCGCAAGCTCGATCAGATCGTGGTCCTCGACGGCGGTCGCATCGTCGAGCGCGGGACCCATGCCGCGCTGATCGCGCAGGGCGGGCTCTACGCGCGACTCGCTGCCGAGCAGGAGGCCGAGGCCGACCGCGTGGATCGCGAGACGCGGCTCGCGCGGGCCGTCGGCGGCGGGGCAGGCGGCGGGGAGGGCACATGAGCGAGCCCGAGCGGAAGAAGCCGACCCGTCCCGCGCTCGACCACCACGAGGAGGAGGAACTCGGTCGGGCCTACGATCTGCGCCTGCTGGCCCGGCTCTGGCCCTTCGTCCGGCCCTACCGTCGCCAGATCTGGGCGACGCTGGCGCTCTTCTTCCCGATCTTCGTCCTCGAGCTCGTGCCGGCCTGGATCGTCAAGGTCGGGCTCGACCTCGTGCTCGCGGGCGCGGGGGCCGGCGGGGACGCGGTCGTCGGGCTGCCCGCGGACGCGATCTCCCGCAGCCTGGTCGACGAGACGCTGGTCGGTCTGCAGCGCCGCCTGGCCCATCCGCCCGCCGGGCTGCCGATCGCGATCTGGCTCGCCGCCCTCTACCTGGTCGCCTCGACGACGCTCGGCCTGCTGTCCTGGCTGCATCAGGTCATCATGGCGACCACCGGCCAGCACGCGATGTTCGACCTGCGCCGCGCCGTCTTCGCCCACATCGAACGGCTCCCGATGCGCTTCTTCGACGTAATGCCCGTCGGCCGCCTCGTCACGCGCGCGACCAACGACGTCGAGAACCTCGCCGAGATGTTCTCGCAGGGGCTCGTCGCGCTCGTGACGGACGTGATCAAGATGGTCGGCTTCGCGGTCGTCCTCTTTCTGGTCTCGCCGAAGCTCACGCTCTACGCCTTCGCGATCGTGCCGGTCATGGCCGTGGCGGCGTTCGTGTTCCGCTGGAAGGTGCGCGAGGCCTATCGCGCGGTGCGGGTCAAGATCGCCCGGATCAACACCCAGATCCAGGAGACCGTGACCGGCATGAAGGTCGTGCAGCTCTTCGCTCGCGAGGCGCGCAACGCCGCCGACTTCGACGCGATGAACGCCGACCACCGCGATGCCTGGCATCAGTCGATCAAGTACGACTCGCTGCTCTTCTCGACGATCGAGGTCGCGATCGGCGTCACCATGGCCGTCATCATCGGCGTCGGAACGGGCCTCGCCGAGGCGGGCATCATGTACGTCTTCATCGACTACATGCAGCGCTTCTTCATGCCCCTGCGCGACCTGTCGGCGAAGTACTCCGTCATGCAGTCGGCGATGGCGAGCGGCGAGCGGATCTTCCAGCTGCTCGATACCGAGCCCGACGTGCGCGACTTCGCGAGCGAGCCCCCGGCGACGGATCCGGCGGCCCGCGGCAGCGTCGAGTTCGAGCACGTCTGGTTTCGCTACGGCGGGCCCGCGCCGGGGCGCGCGGCCGATCCCGGGGCCGGCGGCGGCGACGCGCCCGGGACCGCCGCCGGTGGCGTCGCGGGCCGGGCCCCGGACGAGGCGGTCGACGACGAGTGGATCCTGCGCGACGTCTCGTTCCGGGTCGCGCCGGGCGAGAAGGTCGCGTTCGTCGGTGCGACCGGAGCCGGCAAGACGACGATCATCAAGCTGCTGACGCGTCTGTACGACGTCCAGCGCGGTTGCGTGCGGATCGACGGCGTCGACGTACGGGCGTTTCCGCAGGCCGATCTGCGCCGCCGGATCGCGACCGTGCTCCAGGACGTCTTCCTGTTCAGCGGGACGCTGGCCCGCAACATCGCGCTCGGTCGCGACGACCTCGACGGGTCGGCGATCGAGCGCGCCGCGCGGGCGGTCGAGGCGCATCCGTTCATCACGCGTCTGACCGAGGGCTACCGGACCGAGGTGCGCGAGCGCGGAACGAACTTCTCGACCGGCCAGCGCCAGATCCTGTCCTTCGCCCGCGCGCTCGCCCACGGCGCGCCGATCCTCGTCCTCGACGAGGCGACGAGCGCGATCGACACCGAGACCGAGGCCGCGATCCAGCGCGGGATCCGCACGTTGATGGAGGGCAAGACGGCGATCGCGATCGCCCACCGTCTCTCGACGATCCGCGACGTCGACCGCATCTTCGTGCTGGCCGGTGGCCGGATCGTCGAGTCCGGGCGCCACGAGGCGCTGCTTGCCGCCGGCGGGGTCTACGCGAGACTCTACCGCCTGCAGGCCGAACGCGAGGAAGCCCAGGCGCCGGTCGCGCGTCGCGCCTGACCGCCAGCGAGAGACCTCCCGCCCAGGAAGTTCGAGTGCCCCAGCCCGAAGACCGCATCCAGTGGATCATGAAGAAGCTCCTGCCGCGCTCCTTCGGGATCAAGCGGAAGCTGATGCATGCCTGGAAGCTCGCGACGGCGGATTACGTCGTCGTCTCCTTTCCGAAGAGCGGCCGGACCTGGCTCCGCGCGACGCTCACCTTCTACTATGCCGAGCGTTACGGCCTGAACGACCCGCCGCTGCTCGAGTTCGCGAATCTCCACTACCTGGACCGGCGGATCCCGAAGATCTACTTCACCCACGACGAAGAGCCGGATCGGACCCCCGCCGAACTCGGCCGGGACAAGTCGCGCTACCGCAGGAAGCACGTCCTCTTCGTCGGGCGCGATCCCCGGGACGTCACCGTCTCGCTCTACTTCCACCGCCGCCATCGCGACCACGATCTCGACCATCCGCTCTTCGACTTCATGCGGGGCGAGCGCGGCGGCCTGCGGACGACCGTCGAGTTCATGAACATCTGGAGCGAGGCGCTGAAGTCGATGCCGCACGCGCTGCACATCTCCTACGAAGCGATGCACGCCGCGCCGGAGGAGACGCTCTCGCGGGCGCTGCGCTTCTTCGGCGAGGCCGAGCCCGATGGGCGTGCCCTGCGCGCCGCGATCGAACGCGCGCGCTTCGACCGACTGCAGTCGCTCGAGCGCTCGGGCGCCTTCGCGAGCGGGCGGCTGACCGCCGGCGATGCCGAGGACGCCGACTCCTTCAAGGTGCGGCGCGGCAAGGTCGGCGGCTTCAAGGACTACTTCGACGACGGACAGCGGCAGGCGCTCGACGCGATCGTGCGCGAGCATCTCTCCGCCGACGCGGCTTCGCTGGCCGGCCCCCCCGCCTGACCAGCGCCACGAGAAAGGAACGCACATGGCCCTCTTCGAACCGATCCAGGGCGCCGACGGCCGGCGCCGGTACGACGTGAAGAGCCCGGTCACGCTCGAGTCGATCGGGCAGTTCGACTGCGCGACGGCCGACGAGGTGCGGGCCGCCGTGACGCGGGCGCGGAAGGCACAGCTCGACTGGTCGAAGCGCTCCTTCACGGAGCGCGCGGAGCTCCTCTGGGCCCTCGTCGACCAGTTCGTGGCGCGCCAGGAGGACATCATCGACGTCGTGGTCCGGGAGACGGGCAAGCCGCGCAACGAGGCGGTCAGCATGGAGGTGCTGGCCCCCTGCATGCAGATCGCCCACTACGCGAAGTACGGCGCGAGATACCTCGCGACCGTGCGGCGGCGCCCCACCGGCGTCATGCGCTTCACCAAGAAGCTGACTCTCGTCTACCAGCCCCTCGGCGTCGTCGGTCTGATCACGCCCTGGAACGGGCCGGTCGCGCTGGCGGCGAATCCGCTGGCCCAGGCACTGATGGCGGGCAACGCGGTCGTCCACAAGCCCAGCGAGGTCACGCCCTTCTCGGCGGTCCTGCTGCAGGAGATGGCGAAGGCGGCGGGCTTCCCGGCGGACCTCTACCAGGTCGTACAGGGCGACGGGCAGACGGGCGCGGCGTTGATCGAGGCCGGCGTCGACAAGGTCTCCTTCACCGGCAGCGTCGCCACCGGCCGCAAGGTCGGAGAGGCCTGCGGCCGGCTGCTGATTCCCGTGACCCTCGAGCTCGGGGGCAAGGACGCGATGATCGTCTGCCGCGACGCCGATCTCGACCGGGCGGCGGAGGGGGCGGTACGCGGCTCCTGCTTCAATACGGGCCACTACTGCTGTGGAACCGAACGCGTCTACGTCCCCGAGGCGATCTACGAGCCCTTCGTCGCGAAGGTCGTCGAGCAGGCGAAGGCGCTCAAGCAGACGGACAAGGGCGAGTCGGACGTCGGTGCCGTCTTCTGGGACAAGCAGATGGACATCATCGAGGCCCACATGGCCGACGCGAAGGCCAAGGGGGCCAGGGTCCTGGTCGGCGGCGAGCGCAACCGCGCGCTCTCGGGCTTCTTCTTTCCCCCGACCGTGGTCGTCGACGTCGACCACGCCATGGACCTGATGAAGCGGGAGACCTTCGGACCGATCGTCGCGATCCAGAAGGTCCGCGACGAAGAGGAGGCGATCGCGCTCGCGAACGACTCGGAGTACGGCCTCTCGGGCAACGTCTGGACGCGGGACCTCGCCCGCGGCGAGGCGATCGCCGCGCGCATGCAGACGGGGAGCGTCGCCGTCAACGACATCGCCGTGACCTACGGCATCGCCGAGGCGCCCTTTGGTGGGAGGAAGGCGAGCGGCGTCGGCCAGGTCAACGGCGCGGTCGGCATCCGGGGCTACTGCCATCTGCATCCGATCATCTTCGACACGACGAAGAAGAAGGGGCAGCCGGCCTATCCCTATACGATCGAGAAGGCCGCAGGGCTGCAGAAGGTCGTGAAGAACGTCTTCGGCAATCGCTGGCTGCGGAAGCTCTTCGTCTGACGCGGCACGCGGCACGCGGCACGCGCGACCGGGATGCGGGGCGGGAGCGGTGTCGGGGGTCACGCGGCCAATGGCGTGACGGGGCGGATTCGGGCGCACGGGATCGCGCCCGGCCCGAATTCGCCGTCGGCGGCGGTTGGCAGGGCCGAGTCGAAGTGGTACCAAATCGGCACCCCCTGAATCGTCCAAGGGGTCGGCGCGCCAAGCCCGCGTCGACCCGAGAGATCCCCGCTCGAGATTCCCGGCCCGACGCGCGCATGGCATGGAACCAAGACGAAGCCGGCGCGCGCCCGATCGGGCGTCTCGAAACCTGGCTGGTGTGATCCGATTCCGGGCGGTCGTCGTCTAGAATCGCAGTGGAATAGCCTCGCCACGGTCTCGCAGGGGACATCCCGGTCTCCGCTCCCTCGCCGGTCGTCCGGCCGCGAGTCAGGGCGGGCACGTCGGGCGCGCCCTGCTCGGACCGTCGGTCGATCGATCGAGGGATCGCTTGCGCATCAAGAGTCTCCAGCTCCACGGCTTCAAGTCCTTCGTCGACCGGACGGTCTTCAGCTTCGACGCGGGCATGACCTGCGTCGTCGGGCCGAACGGATGCGGCAAGTCGAACGTCGTCGACGCGATCAAATGGGTGATGGGCGAGCAGTCCGCGCGGAAGCTGCGCGGCAAGGGGATGGACGACGTCATCTTCGCGGGCTCGGAGAACCGCCCTCCGATCGGCATGGCCGAGGTGACGCTCACCTTCGACAACACCGACGGACAGGCTCCCCCGGCCTACGCCGCCTACAGCGAGATCGAGATCGCTCGCCGCCTCTACCGCTCGGGCGAGTCCGAGTACCTGATGAACAAGCAGCCGGCGCGGCTGAAGGACGTCCACGACTTCTTCCGCGATACGGGCATCGGCCTGCGCGGCTACACGATCGTCGAGCAGGGCAAGGTCGCCGAGATCGTCTCCGCCAAGCCCGAGGATCGCCGCGGCCTGATCGAAGAGGCGGCAGGCATCGGGAAGTACAAGGCCCGCCGGCGCGAGGCCGAGAGCAAGATGAAGTCGACCGAGCAGAACCTCGTTCGCGTGAACGACGTGCTCGGCGAGATCCGGCGGCAGATCGGGACCCTCGAGCGCCAGGCCAAGAAGGCCGCGCGCTACAAGCGACTCCACGAGACCCAGCGCATCCTCGAGCTCTCGCTGGCCGCCGACGAGCGGGCGCGCCTCGCCGCGGAGGTCGGGCAGGAGACGGCCGACCTCGCGACCCTGCGCGAGCAGACGCTCGTCGCCGAGACGCAGCTCGCCGAGCGCGAGCTCTCGGCCCAGCAGCAGCGCATCGCGCTGACCGAGGCGGAAAAGGCGGTGACCGCGGGGTCGGAGCGGCTCTTTGCGATCCGCAGCGAGATCAAGGCGCTCGAGGGGCGGATCGAGCTCGCCCGCCGCGAGCGCGACACGCTCGAGGAGTCGAGCGAGGCCCGGCGCGGCGAGCTTGCCCAGCTGGCCGAACAGCTCCAGGTCGCCGAGAACGAGCACCGGACGGCCCGCGCCGAGCTCGAGCAGCTCGAGCAGGGGCTCGCCCAGGAGCAGGCCGCGATCGAGACCGCGGAACGCGAGGTCCAGTCGGCACAGGAGGCGCTCCGCACGCTCGAGGCCGAGCGCAGCCAGCGCAACGCGGCGCACGTCGAGGTCCTGACCTCCGTCGCCCGGCTCGAGGATCGCGTGGCGCATCTGCGCGACCGCCAGTCGGCGATCGACCATCGACTGCGCGGCGTCGACGCGGACGTCGAGGCACAGCAGAACCAGGCGACCGAGGCGGGGCGCGAGCAGTCGAGCCTCGAGGAGGGCCTGCGCAACCTGCTGTCCGCCCGGGACCACTGCCAGGAGCAGCTCCTCGCGGCGATGCGCCATCACGAGTCGGCCAAGCAGACCCACCGCGCCGCCGTCGAGGCCGACCAGTCGGCGGCCCGTGCGGCCCAGGTGACGCGCGCCCGCTACGACTCGCTGCGCGAGGTCGTCGAGGGGCGACAGGACATCGGCTCGGGCGCGCGCCATCTGCTGGCCGCGGGGGACGAGGTCGTCGCGGGGCTCGGCGTGCGCGGCCTGGTCCGCGAGCTGATCGAAGCGGATCCCGAGGTCGAGCGCGCCGTCGAGGCGGTGCTCGCGGAGCGGGCCGAGGCGATCGTGATCGAGGAGGCCGGTGGCGCCATTCGCGCGCTCGAGAAGCTGCGCGCGGACGGCGCCGGGCGCGGCGTGTTCCTCGTCCAGGCGGGACAGGGCGAGCTCGGTGCGGGCTTCGTACCCTTCGGCGAGCCGCTGCTCGCCCGGGTCCGGCCGCACGCGGGGACGGAGGGGATCGCCCGCCGCTTGCTCGGCGACGTCTACCTCGTTGCCAGTCTCGACGAGGCGTTCCGGCACTTCGGGGCCGAGCGGCTGCCCGCGACCTTCGTCACGACGAGCGGTGACCTCGCGACGCCGAGCGGCGTCATCCAGGGGGGCGGCGAGTCCTCGGTCTCGGGCGTCCTGACGCGCGCCCGCGAGGTCCGGGAGCTGGCGCTCGAGGTCGAGCGCCTCGATACCGCGGCCGAGGCGGCCCGCATCGCGAGCCGCGATGCCGAGACGGCGCTGGCGCGCGCGAGCGAGGACCTCGAGAACCTCCGCAATCGCCACCACACCGCCGCGCTCGCCGTGGCCAACCACGAGAAGGACCTCGAGCGCTCGACCGAGCGGGTCAAGCGCATCGGCGAGGCCCAGCAGTCGCGGGCGGCGGAGCGCAGCGACCTGCTCGGCGAGCAGGAGAGCGTCGGCGAGGAGATCATCCGCGCCATGCAGCAGCTGACCGATCGCCGCGCCGAGCGCGACGCAGGCCAGCGGGCGGTCGACGCGGTCGGGCTGCAGATCAGCTCGGCCGGCCGCGAGCTGTCGCGCTGCGAGAGCCGCGTCGCCGAGCTGCGAGTCGCCTGGCGCGCGCGGGACGAGCAGCGGCTCCGGCTGCGCGAGACGGCGACGCGGGCCGAGCAGGCGGAGCGGGAGACCCGGGGTTGGATCGAACGCCGGCATCAGGAGATCGAGGCGGCCCGCCAGAGGCGCGAGGCGCTCCAGCTGGAGATCGCCGAGGCCGAGGCCGGGCTCGCGACCCAGCTCGAGGCCGAGGAGACGGCGCGCGCGGAGAGCGAGACCCTGCGCCAGCGCTTCGAGGACGCGTCGGTCGAGGTCGGCCGCATCGAGGACGCGCTCCGCAGCCTGCGCACCGAACTCGGCCACCTGCGCGAGCGCTCGGGCCAGGCCGAGCTCAAGCTCTCCGAGGCGCGCATGCGGCTCGATCATCAGGCGACGACCGTGCGCGAGCGCTGGTCGGTCGAGATCGAGCACTGGAAGCTCCCGAGTCTGGCCGAGCTCGTCGGCGAGGGACAGGCGCCCGAGGCGGGGGCCGGCGGCGATGCCGCGAGCGGGGACGGCGAAGGCGGTGCACGGGGCGAGGCCTCGCTCGACGACGGCGAGACGGGCGAGCGCGGTGACGGCGGTGGGGAGGAGGACGACGAGGACGAGGCAGCGGCGAGCCCGGCTTCGGCGCTGCGCGACGCGCGGCGCAACATCGAGCTCGCGATGCTGCCGACCGAGGCGCGCCAGCGCGAGGCCGAGCGGGTTCGCAAGGCCCTGCTCGCGCTGGGCGACGTCAACCTCGGTGCGATCGAGGAGCACGAGGAGCTCGCCGAGCGTCAGCGCTTCCTGACCGAGCAGAAGGACGACCTCGAGGGCACGATCTCGAGCCTGCGCGAGGCGATCGCGCGCATCAATCGCACCAGTCGCCAGCGCTTCCGCGAGACCTTCGAGCTCGTCTCGAAGCACTTCTCGGAGAACTTCCCACGGCTGTTCGGCGGCGGGAAGGCGAGCCTCGAGCTGACGGAGTCCGAGGACATCCTCGAGGCGGGCGTCGACATCATGGCGATGCCGCCGGGCAAGCGGCTGCAGAACGTGAACCTGCTCTCGGGCGGTGAGAAGACGATGACGGCGCTCGCGCTGCTGGTCGCCGTCTTCCAGGTCCGGCCGTCGCCGTTCTTCCTGCTCGACGAGGTCGACGCGGCCCTCGACGACGCCAACGTCGGCCGCTTCAACCAGCTGATCACCGAGATGTCGAGCGAGAGCCAGTTCCTCGTGATCACCCACAACAAGCGGACGATCGAGGTCGCCGACGTGCTCTACGGCGTCACCATGGAGCAGAAGGGCGTGTCGAAGCTGGTGTCGGTCGTGCTGACCTGAGATCGGAGCGCCCCGCCGGACCAGACGGCTCCGGCCTCATGCGGGCCGTGCTGCCGGCCGCGATCGGACGGGCGGTCCGCGGGCTCGAACTCCGGGACCCGGCTGGTAAGCTCCGCGGCCCATGGACAAGATCCTGATCGAGATCCTGGGCCTGTTCGGCGACGGCCCGTTCGCCTGGCTCGCGATGGCGGCGGCCGGTCTCGCCGCCGTCGGTCTCCGTCTGCGCCGGCGACGACGGATGATCCCGCCGCCGCGCGTGGCCGAGCCGGGCGCCGAGCCGCAGGTCGTGCCGGCCGAGACGGTCGAGGCGCCCGCGGTGAGCGGGGAGCGGGTGCCGTCCGGCCCGCGCGCCGTGCCGCCGCCAGGTGTCGAGCCCGGGCCGCCGGGCCGGGCGACCGCCGAGCCCGCGGCCGAGGCGATCGCGCCCCCCGCCGCGCCCGAGCCGCTTCGACCGGCGCCCGTCCCAGCGGCTCCGGTCGCACCCGCGCCCGCCGAGCCCGAAGTCACCGAGCCCGCGCCGCCGTCCACTCCGCTGCCCCCCGAGATCGTCGAGCCGGCGCCCGCGGCGCCGGAGCCGACGGCCGAGCCGATTCCGCCTGCGCCGTCCCGCGTGCGACTGCGCGACCGACTGCGGCGGACGAGCGAGGCGTTCGCCGGTCGGCTGTCGGGGCTGCTCGGGAGCGGTCGCGCCGTCGACCCGGCGCTGCTCGACGAGCTCGAGGAGGTGTTGCTGACGGCGGACCTCGGCGTCGCGACGGCCGACTCGCTGCTCGAACGCGTGCGCCGCGAGGGGCAGGGGCGCGACGCGCCCGAGGTGCGCGCGCTGTTGAAGGGCGCGATCGCCGAGAAGCTCGAGACGGCGGAGGGAACGGGCGAGCCCTTCGCCCTCGCGAGCAAGCCGCATGTCATCCTCGTGCTCGGGGTGAACGGCGCCGGCAAGACGACGACGATCGGCAAGCTCGCAGCGAAGCATCGGGCCCTGGGGCGCTCCGTCCTGCTGGGCGCGGGCGATACCTTTCGCGCTGCCGCCATCGAGCAGCTCCAGGTGTGGGGCGAGCGCGTGGGCTGCGACGTGGTCGCCGGCGAGGCCGGCGGCGACCCTGCGTCGGTCGCGTTCGACACGGTCAAGGCGGCGGTCACGCGCGGCGTCGACGTCGCCATCATCGATACCGCGGGTCGGCTCCAGACGAAGAAGCCGCTGATGGAGGAGCTCGCCAAGATCGCGCGCGTGATCGGGCGCGACGTGCCCGGTGCGCCGCACGAGACGCTGCTCGTCCTCGACGCGAACACGGGCCAGAATGCGCTCTCCCAGGCGCGGCTCTTCACCGAGGTCGCCCAGGTCTCGGGGCTCGTGCTGACGAAGCTCGACGGGACGGCGAAGGGCGGGGTCATCGTCGGGCTCGCGGATCAATTCGGCATTCCGGTCCGTTTCGTGGGGGTCGGCGAGTCGATCGACGACTTGCGGGTCTTCGAGGCGGGCGAGTTCGTCGACGCGCTCTTCGGCGAGGGCGACTGATCGGCGGGGGGATCGGTGGCGGACTTCATCCTCGCGCTCGATCAGGGGACGACCTCGTCGCGGGCGCTGCTCTTCGATCCGGCGTTCGCGATCCGCGGGCTCGAGCAGCTCGAGTTCGAGCAGCATTTCCGCCAGCCCGGATGGGTCGAGCACGACGCGGAGGCGATCTGGCGGACCCAGCTCACCGCCGCCCGCGGCGCGCTCGCGCGTGCCGCTGTCGCGGGGCGCGACGTCGCCGCGATCGGGATCACCAACCAACGCGAGACGACCGTCGTCTGGGAGCGGGCGACCGGGCGTCCCATCCACCCCGCGATCGTCTGGCAATCGCGTCAGACGGCGCCCCTCTGCGAGGCGCTGCGGGAAGCCGGGCTCGAGGAGACGATCCGCGAGCGGACCGGGCTGCTGATCGACGCCTACTTCTCCGGGACCAAGGCGCGCTTCATCCTGGACGCGGTCCAGGGGGCACAGGCCCGCGCCGAGGCGGGTGAGCTCTGCTTCGGCACGATCGACACGTGGTTGATCTACAAGCTGACCGGCGGCCGCGTCTTCGCCACCGAGGCATCGAACGCCTCTCGGACCCTGCTCTTCAACATCCACACCGGAGACTGGGACGACCGCCTGCTCGAGGCCCTGCGCATCCCGCGTGCGATGCTGCCCGAGGTCCGCGACTCGGTCGGTTCCTTCGGCGAGTCCGATCCCGAGTGGCTCGGACATGCGATTCCGATCGCGGGCGTCGCCGGCGACCAGCAAGCCGCGCTCTTCGGGCAGGGCTGCCTCGCGCCCGGCCAGGCCAAGAACACCTACGGCACCGGCTGCTTCATGCTGATGAACACCGGCCGGGAAGCGCCGCGCTCCCAGGCCGGTCTCGTCACGACCGTCGCCTGGCGCCGCGCGCGGGTGCTCGAGTACGCGCTCGAAGGGTCGATCTTCGTGGCGGGCTCCGCGATCCAGTGGCTGCGCGACGGCCTGGGCTTCGTCGCGCACGCCCGGGAGACCGAGGCGCTGGCGAGGAGCGTCCCCGACACGGGGGGCGTCTACGTCGTACCCGCCTTCGTGGGGCTCGGTGCCCCGTACTGGGACGAGCAGGCGCGCGGCACGATCGTCGGCATCACCCGGGGCACGACCCGCGCCCACATCACCCGCGCCACGCTCGAGTCGATCGCCTATCAGACCCGCGACGTCATGCAGGCGATGGCACAGGACTCGGGCATCACGCCCGCGGTGCTACGCGTCGACGGCGGGGCCTGCGAGAACGACTTCCTGATGCAGTTCCAGGCGGACGTGCTCGGGATCCCCGTCGAGCGGCCGGTGCTGCTCGAGGCGACGGCGCTCGGGGCCGCGGCGCTGGCAGGGGTCGGCATCGGTCGGGTTCGGGACCGCGCCGAGCTCGACCGGCAGCTCGGGGAACCGCGGACGTTCGACCCGCGCATGGGCCGGGACGAACGCGAGGCGCGCTACGCGACCTGGCTGCGGGCGGTCGAGCGTTCCCGGGGCTGGGTGGAGGGGAGCGGATGAGCGGCGCGACGGCGACGACGCGAGGCAGTCGGCGCGGGCCGGGCGGAAGGCCGCTCGTCATCGCCCATCGCGGCGCCTCGGGCGAGCTGCCCGAGAACACGCTCGCGGCCTTCGAGCGGGCCATCGAGATGAGATCGGACATGATCGAGACCGACCTGCATCTCACGCGCGACGGGGTCGTGGTGATCCACCACGATGCATCGCTCGCGCGGCTCGGCGGCCGGGGGGAGATCCGCGACCACGACGCGGCGAGCCTCTTCGCGCTCGATGCCAGCCTCGGCCGCGGCGGCTTCGAGCGGATGCCGACGCTGCTCGACCTGCTGTCCCGCTTCGGCGCGCAGATCGAGTGGAATCTCGAGCTCAAGGTCGGCCAACGGGCGCCGTACGAGGGGCTCGAGTCGGTCGTGCTCGCGGAGATCGAGGCGCGCGGGCTGCTTCCGCGCATGCTGTTGTCTTGCTTCGAGGACGTCGTGCTCGAGCGGCTGCGGGCGGCGAGTCCGGCCGCACGGCTGGCCGTGCTCGTCTCGGCGCGCCGGCCGGGGCGGGTGCTCGATCGCGCGGCTCGGGTCGGCGCCGAGGCGGTCAATCCACACGTTTCCCTCGTCGACCGGGCATTCGTCGAGTCGGCGCATGCCGGCGGACTCGCCGTCTATCCCTATACCGCGAACGACCGGGCCGAGATGGTGCGGTTGCTCGACTGTGGCGTGGATGGCGTCATCACGAACCATCCGGATCGGCTGCGGGCCCTGGTCGACGAGCGCTAGCCGTCCGACCGCCGGGGAGTTGCCACCGCTTGCTGCATCCTCGCTTGTTGACACCCGGAGAACTGTGGTTTAGGGTCGCTTGTTCGAAAAAACGTTGAACCTGCGGCGACTTAGCGGCTCGAAGGACGAATCTCGACAGGCTGCCGGCACTTGCGCCGGGATCCCGCACGCCCCGGAACGATCGGGCAATCGATCGAGTCGGAGTGGGTACCCGGACGACGAGCGCCAAGCGAGCGGCGAGGATCGAGGGCGTCCAGGGGTGTCGCTTCGAATGGGCCGGCTCCGGTCGGACCTCCATATACCCCCTGCGCAGGCGTTCTCCGCCGGTCGGGGGTGTGCGTGCGCGCCCGTCTGGGGCGCGCGTTCGGAGCGATCGACGAGCCGCGAGGTCGTGGCAGACCTCCGCCGACGACGATTCGGGACGGGCCGCCACGTGGCGACTCGGACCGAAGCGCGTCGAGCACGTCAGGAAAGCCGGATACGCGCATGATGCGATACGGACTGCCGAAGAAGCAGGGGCTCTACGATCCCTCCCTCGAGCACGATGCCTGCGGCATCGGATTCGTCGCCGATCTCAAGCGGCCGGCGAGCCACGAGATCATCGAGAAGGCGACGCAGGTCCTGTGTCGACTGACGCATCGCGGTGCGGCGGGCTCCGACGAGTCGACGGGGGATGGCGCCGGCATCCTGATCCAGACGCCCGATCGTTTCCTGCGCAAGGTCGCGGATGCCGCGGGCTTCGCCCTCCCGGAGCGCGGCCAGTATGCGTCGGCGCTCTTCTTCATGGCCACCGACGCCGCCGAACGGCAGCGCCAGACCGAGGTCATCGAGGCGGCCATCGCGGCCGAGGGGCAGCGACTGCTGGGCTGGCGCGAGGTGCCGACGAACCCCGATGCCATCGGTCGGATCGCCCGCTCGGGCATGCCCAACGTGCGTCAGATCTTCGTCGGGGCCGCCCCCGGCCTCGACCAGCCGGCGTTCGAGCGCAAGCTCTACGTCATCCGCCGCCAGATCGAGAACCGGCTCGACGCGCTCGACTCGGCGTTCCACGCCGCGAGCCTCTCGTCGAAGACCTTCCTCTACAAGGGCATGTTCCTCGCTCATCAGACGCCCGAGTTCTTCCCCGATCTCCAGGATCGCGACATGGAGACCCGACTCGCCGTCGTCCATCAGCGCTACAGCACGAACACGTTTCCCACCTGGGACCTCGCCCAGCCCTTTCGCTACCTCGCCCACAACGGTGAGATCAACACGATCCGCGGCAATCAGAACTGGATGAACGCACGCGAGGGCACGCTGCGGTCCGCGTTCTTCGGCGACGACCTGAAGAAGCTCTTCCCGATCATGCGCGAGGGCACGAGCGATTCGGCGCGCTTCGACAATGCGCTCGAGTTCCTCCATCTCGCCGGCCGCGATCTGCCGCACTCCATGCTGATGATGATCCCCGAGGCATGGGAGAACGACACGCTGCTCGATCCCGATCGGCGGGCGTTCTACGAGTTCCACTCGTACATGATGGAGCCTTGGGACGGCCCGGCATCGATGTCGTTCTCGAACGGCGACGGGGTCGGCGCGGTCCTCGATCGCAACGGGCTGCGGCCGTCGCGGTACGTGCTGACGAAGGACGGGCTGCTCGTGATGGGCTCCGAGGTCGGGACGCTCAAGATCGATCCCGCCGACGTCGTCCTGAAGGGGCGGCTCGAGCCCGGCCGCATCTTCTACGCGGATCTCGAAGAGGGCCGGATCGTCGACGACGCGGAGCTGAAGGAGCGCTACATCCGGCGCCATCCCTATCGCACCTGGGTCGAGACCAATCGGGTGACGCTCGACGACCTGCCGCAGGTCGACCTGACCTACCGCCCGAATCCGGAGCTGCGACTGCCCCTCCAGCAGTCGTTCGGCTACACGCTCGAGGATCTGCGCTTCCTGATCGCGCCGATGGCCTCGACCGGAAAGGAAGCGCTCGGCTCGATGGGCGACGACTCGGGACTCGCCTGCCTCTCCGACAAGCCCCGACTCCTGTTCCAGTACTTCAAGCAGAACTTCGCGCAGGTCACCAACCCGGCGATCGACTCGATCCGCGAACGGCCGGTGATGACGCTCGACTCGACGATCGGTGCCGAGAAGAACCTGCTCGACGAGACCCCGGACCACGCGCGTCTGCTGCGCCTGCACCGACCGGTGCTGCGCGACGAGGAGCTCGAGGCGATCCGTCAGATCGATCGGCCGGGCTTCAAGGCGGTGACGCTTCCGAGCCTGTTCAAGGTGAAGGACGCGGGGGCGGGACTGCGCTCGGCCATCGCGGAGCTCTGCCGACAGGCGTCGCAGGCGATCGCCGACGGTGCGAACATCCTGATCCTCTCGGATCGGGGCGTGAGTCCCGAGCTGGCGCCGATCCCGTCGCTGCTCGCGACCGGCGCCGTCCATCACCATCTGATCCGCGAGAACTCCCGCACCCGCTGCGGCCTGATCGTCGAGACGGGCGAGGCGCGCGAGGTGGCCCACTTCGCCCTCCTGATCGGCTACGGCGCGGGCGCCATCAATCCGTATCTCGCCTTCGAGACGGTGAAGGACCTCGTCGGCGATGCCGCGTTCGTGCCGGAGGGGCTGTCGTTCGACAAGGCGATCGCGAACTACATGAAGGCGGTCGATCTCGGCCTGCTCAAGATCTTCGCCAAGATGGGAATCTCGACCCTGCAGAGCTATCGCGGGGCGCAGATCTTCGAGGCCATCGGGCTCCACAAGGAGGTCGTCGATCTGGCCTTCGCCGGAACCCACTCGCGCGTCTCCGGCATCGGGCTCGACGTCATCGCGAAGGAAGTCGCGATGCGTCACGAGCGCGGATTCCCGAGCGGGTCGTTCGAGTACCCGGAGCTCGACGCCGGTGGCCTGTACCAGTGGCGGCTGCGCGGCGAGCAGCACACGTTCAATCCCGATTCGGTCTCGAAGCTGCAGCATGCGGTGCGTCAGGAGAGCTGGCAGAGCTTCGAGGACTACACGAAGGCTGCGGACGACGACGCCGTGCGGATGCGCACGCTGCGCGGTCTGATGGAGTTCAAGTTCGACCGCGAGCCGGTGCCGCTCGAGGAAACCGAGCCCGCGGCGAACATCGTTCGCCGATTCTGTACCGGCGCGATGTCCTACGGATCGATCTCGGCCGAGGCGCACGAGACGCTCGCGATCGCGATGAATCGCATCGGTGGGCGGAGCAACACGGGCGAGGGCGGCGAAGATCCGAAGCGCTGGCAGCGCGATCCCAACGGCGATTCACGGCGGAGCGCCATCAAGCAGGTGGCTTCGGGGCGGTTCGGCGTCACGAGCGCCTACCTGGTCAACGCCGACGAGCTGCAGATCAAGATCGCCCAGGGTGCCAAGCCCGGAGAGGGCGGCGAGCTGCCGGGCCACAAGGTCGATCGCATCATCGCGAAGACGAGGTACTCGACCCCGGGCGTCGGCCTGACGTCGCCGCCTCCGCATCACGACATCTACTCGATCGAGGACCTTTCGCAGCTGATCCACGACCTGAAGAACGCCAACCGCTTCGCGAACGTGAGCGTGAAGCTCGTCTCGGAGACCGGAGTCGGCACGATCGCGGCGGGCGTCTCGAAGGGCAAGGCGGACCTCGTGCTGATCTCGGGTCACGACGGCGGCACCGGGGCTTCGGCGCTGACGTCCATCAAGAACGCGGGCTGCCCCTGGGAGATCGGCCTCTCCGAGACCCAGCAGACGCTGGTCCAGAACGATCTGCGTGGCCGGATCCGTCTGCAGGTCGACGGCGGCTTCAAGACCGGTCGCGACGTCGTCATCGGAGCCCTGCTCGGTGCGGACGAGTTCGGCTTCGCGACGGCGCCGCTCGTGGCGATGGGCTGCATCCTGATGCGAGTCTGTCATCTGAACACCTGCCCCGTCGGCATCGCGACCCAGGATCCGGAGCTGCGGGCGCGCTTCCAGGGGCAGGCCGAGCACGTCACCCGGTTCTTCTTCTTCGTGGCGGAGCAGGTTCGCCAGCTGATGGCGAAGCTCGGCTATCGCACGATGGACGAGATGATCGGGAACGTGGATCGACTGACCATGCGCAAGTCGATCAACCACTGGAAGGCTTCGTCGATCGATCTGTCGGACCTGCTCTACAAGCCTGGTCTGCCCCATGCCACGCACCACTGTGCGAAGCAGGACCACGGCCTCGAGAAGGCGCTCGACATGAAGTTGCTCGAGCTCGCGGAGCCCGCACTCGCGCGGGGCGAGAAGGTGCACATCGAGCTTCCCATCGAGAACATCAACCGGACGGTCGGAACGATTCTGGGTTCCGAGGTCTCGCGGAAGTACGGCCTCGAGGGGCTTCCCGATGCGACGATCGAGATCGAGTTCAAGGGATCGGCCGGTCAGAGCCTCGGCGCCTGGCTGCCCAAGGGCATCCAGATTCGCGTCGAGGGCGATGCGAACGATTACACCGGCAAGGGCCTCTCGGGGGGCCGCGTGATCGTGCGCGCTCCGGCCGACGCGCCTTTCGAGCCGACCGAGAACATCATCGCCGGCAACGTGCTGCTCTACGGCGCGACCGGGGGGGAAGCGTTCTTCCAGGGCGTCGTCGGAGAGCGTTTCTGTGTGCGGAACTCGGGCGCGCAGGCAGTCGTCGAGGGCGTCGGCGACCACGGCTGCGAGTACATGACGAAGGGGCGGGCGATCATCCTCGGTCCGGTCGGCCAAAACTTCGCGGCCGGCATGAGCGGTGGAATCGCCTACGTGCTGGATGTCGACGGCGAGCTCGAGAGCAAGCTGAATCCCCTCGCGGAGGTCGATCTCGAGCCGCTCGGCGAGGAGGATGCCGTGTACCTCCAGAACATGCTCCGCAAGCACTTCGACTACACCCGAAGCGGCCGAGCGGAAGACGTGCTCCGGAAGTGGAACACGTATGCACCGAAGTTCGTGAAGGTCTTCCCGAGGGAGTACCGGGCTGCGTTGCAGCAGTTCGGCGAGACGGAATCCTGATCGACGACGTCCATCGGGGACGTCGCGGCGCGAGCCGCGTTTCGTGAAGTGAAGCAGAGGCGGACGATTCCATGGCCAAGCCGACCGGATTTCTAGAGATCAAGCGGAAGGGTGCGACCTATCGACCCGTCGAGGAGCGCCTCCGCGATTTCAAGCAGGTGATGAACGAGGTCCCCGAGGACGTCGTCCGCAACCAGGCCGCCCGCTGCATGGATTGCGGCATCCCCTTCTGCACGAACGCCAACGTCGGTCGGGGTGGCTGTCCGCTCGGCAACGTGATTCCCGATTGGAACGACCTCGTCTACCGGGGCAAGTGGGAGGAAGCGATTCGTCGGCTCCACTCCACGAACAACTTCCCCGAGTTCACCGGCTCGATCTGTCCCGCCCCCTGCGAGGCTTCTTGTGTCCTGGGCATCAACGACGATCCGGTCACGATCAAGAACGTCGAGTTCAAGATCGTGAGCCATGCCTGGGAACAGGGACTGGTGAAGCCCGTGATCGCAGCCAGGCGGACTGGCAAGTCCGTCGCGGTGGTCGGCTCGGGACCGTCCGGTCTCGCAGCGGCGCAGCAGCTGGCTCGCGCGGGTCATGCGGTCACGGTCTTCGAGAAGAACGACCGGATCGGCGGGCTGCTGCGCTACGGGATTCCCGAGTTCAAGATGGAGAAGTGGATCATCGATCGTCGGCTCGATCAGATGCGGGAGGAAGGGGTGTCCTTCCAGACTGGCGTCCACGTGGGGCAGGACCTCACGACCTCCGATCTGAGAAAGAGCTTCGATGCCGTCCTGCTCTGCATGGGGGCCGAGCATCCGCGAGATCTGAACGTCGACGGTCGGGATCTCGCGGGCATCCACTTCGCGATGGAGTTCCTGCCGCAGGCGACGAAGCGTGTCCATGGCGATCAGCTGCCGCCCGAGCTCGACATCCTGGCCACCGGGAAGGACGTCATCGTCCTCGGCGGTGGTGACACCGGCTCCGATTGCGTGGGGACGAGCCTGCGTCAGGGGGCCCGATCGGTCACGTCGATCGAGCTGCTCGCCGAGCCGCCCACGGGTCGGAACCCAGCCACCCCCTGGCCGATGTGGCCCATGATCGCGCGCAGTTCGAGCTCGCACGACGAAGGCGGTCAGCGGCATTTCGCGATGACGACCAAGCGTTTCTCGGGCTCCAACGGACGGGTCGAGCGATTGCACGGCGTACGCGTCCAGTTCGACGGACCCAAGATGTCCGAGATCCCTGGCACGGAATTCGAGATGAAGGCCGATCTCGTGCTGCTCGCGCTGGGTTTCCTCGGCCCCAACCGGACCGGTCTGCTGGAGTCGCTCGGGCTCAAGCTCGACGCGCGAGGAAATGTCGAGGCCGCCGTTTCGGATTTCCGCACCTCCGAGCCGGGGGTTTTCGCCGCCGGTGACTGCCGGCGCGGTCAGAGCCTCGTCGTCTGGGCGCAATGGGAAGGGCGTGAGGCGGCGCGAGCCGTCGATCGCTTCCTGGTGGGCGAGACGCACCTCCAGTCTCGGAGCACGCCGGGAAATCATCCGGCCTGATCGGGGCCCTCGTCCGCGCGCACTCGCGACTTCGTTCCGATCGCTGCGCCCGCTTCGAGCCGGTCGAATGATCGCGCGAGACGACGCTCATCTGCTCGAGGCTTCCGTGCCGAGCATCACCGCCGCGTGCGGGCCTCGACGGGAGAATCCGTGTTCCCCTCCCAATCGGATCGTGTAGTCTTGGCTGCATGATGAACGCGACTCGAAGCGGGCGCGCCGGCGAGGGAGACGGGCGATTCGATTTCGATCGCCTCGAACGAAGCATCGACTTCTTGATCGACGAGCACCGACGACTGTCCGCGGAACGCGAAGCTCTGTTAGGCGAGCTCCGTGAGCGCGAGCATCGCATCGCCATGCTCGAGTCTCGCCTGGAATCCGAGCGGGCCCAGCGAGCGGCTGCCGTGGAGCACGTCGACAAGATCCTTTCCCGCCTGGAGCAGCTGCAGGCCAGCGCCTTCCCCCAGTCGGAGCGCGTCTGATGGGTGCGGCAAGCAATCGGCTCGCCGTGTCGGTCCGGATCGCGGGCCACGACTACAAGATCCGCGGTGACGGGGACGAAGAGGGGCTGATTCGGATCGCGGGCTACGTGGACCGGGCGATGGAGCGCGTGCGTGCGCGGACGGGGACCGTCGATTCACTGGACGTCGCCGTCCTGACGTGTCTCAATCTGGCCCGGGAGATCCTGGCTGCTCGGGAGCAGCGGTCGGGCGAAGCCGACGACGAGGGGCGCATTCGAACGCTGATCGAGCGGGTCGAAGCGGCCCTGGATCGGCGAGCCCTCGAAGCCGAGAAGAACCTGGACGACCGGAATGCCGGGGACCCTCGGAAGGCAGCCCTCGGGCACGAGGCCAACGAGCCGGCTGGGGCCGAGGCTGCCGGCCGGACGCTCGAGTTGTCCAGCGTCGAGGAGCTCCGCGATCGGCGGTCGTCCACTCCGATCGAGTCGAGCGGAGCGGACCTGAATACGCCCGCTCGCGCCGCCGCAGGCGGCCGCGATCGAGTCGGCTAGATCCGGAGCGGTTCGAGCGCTTCGAGACCCCCTTGCCGATGTCCGACGCCGATCTCGCGATGTACAAGCGCCGACTCCGTCAGGAGATGCTTGCCCGGCTGGCGAGCTTTTCGGACGTGCGCGCGACGGCAGGACGGGCTTTGGCCGCGGGATTGACCCGTTCGGAGTCCTGGCGCCGAGCCGATCGCCTGGCGCTCTTCATGTCGCGGCGCGACGAAATCGACACCACACCGCTTCTCGAACGCGCCTTCGAAGCTCGCCGGCCCGTCCTCCTTCCCCGGATGGCGGACGAGTCCGTTCTCGAGTTCGTCGTGGTGCCGGACCTCGGAGGACTGCAGCCGGGGCGCTTCGGAATCCTGGAGCCTTCCCGAGAAGCTCCGACGAGCGAGCTGATGGCGGGCGACCTGGTGCTCGTGCCCGGGTTGGCCTTCGACGCGCAGGGCGGCCGTCTGGGACGTGGGGTTGGATATTATGATCGGGTCTTCGCCCGGTACCCGAATGCGCATGAAGGGCCCATCAGGATCGGAGTGGGGTTTTGCTTCCAGCTGATCGAGCGGGTACCGATGGCGGATCACGATGTGCGAATGGATGGCTTCGCGAGCGAATCGGGAACCATCCTGTTCGGCCCGAGCGGCCTCGGTGACGCGCGGTCAATGAAGCGGGACGGGAGGAGCGACGGGGAATGACGGATGCGGAAATCGACGCCGAGGTGAAGCGTCAGCTCGCGGTGATGCGAGAGGGGGCGGTCGACTTCTACGGTGAATCCGATCTCGCGACTCGGCTCGCGAAGCGCTTGAAGGAAGGCCGCCCCCTTCGCGTCAAGCTCGGAGCCGATCCATCGTCGCCTGATCTCCACCTCGGTCACAGCGTCGTCTTGATGAAGCTCCGCAGGTTCGTCGAGCTCGGACACACCGCCATCTTCTTGATCGGTGACTTCACCGCGCGAATCGGCGACCCGAGCGGTAGAAACAAGACCCGACCGCCCCTGTCGCGCGAACAGGTCGAAGAGAACGCCCGCACGTACGTCGACCAGGTGTCCAGGCTGATCGACGTCTCGCGGTTCGAGCTCAGATTTAATGGTGAGTGGATGGACGAGATGAAATCCAGCGAGTTCGTCCGCCTCTGTTCCCAGGGCACCGTCGCGCGCATGCTCGAGCGCGAAGACTTCGCCAAGCGATACGCGGGCGAGGTCCCCATCTTCGTACACGAATTCCTCTACCCCTTCGTGCAAGCCTACGACTCCGTCGTGCTCGAAGCCGACGTCGAGATCGGAGGGACCGACCAGACGTTCAATCTGCTGATGGGTCGTGAAATCCAGAAGGCCTATGGCCAGGAGCCCCAGGCGGTGATCACGCATCCTCTGCTGGTTGGTCTCGATGGCCGCGAGAAGATGAGCAAGAGCCTGGGGAACAGCGTGGGGCTGTCCGACGACCCCGCGAACATGTATGGCAAGGTCATGAGCCTGCCCGACGAGACCATGCCTGCCTGGCTCCGAATCCTGTCGTGCGGAGAGTGGAACGACCTGTTCGCCGACGCCGCGAGCGTGGCGGAGGGCTCGGGGGACCCCATGGCGATCAAGCATCGGATCGCACACAGGATCGTGTCGAGGGTTCACGGCGCTCAGTCGGCGGATGAGGCCGAGGAACACTTTCGCCGCGTCGTTCAGCGCAAGGAGCGGCCCAAGGACATTCCGATCGTCGAACTCCCATCCGGCCAAACGGAGCTTCGGCTCATCGAAGTGTTAGTTGCGGCCAACCTCTGCTCCAGTCGAAGCGACGCGCGTCGCCTCGTCGAGCAGGGGGGCGTGAGCCTCGATGGCGAGCGTTGCGCCGATGCGTTCGCGATCCTTCCGGAAGGCGAGCGGGTTCTTCAGGTCGGAAAGCGGAGGTTCGTCCGGGTCCGGATCCGGGGCTGATCGGCCCGAATTCGACCCCTTGGGGATTCAAAAATCCTGCCGAGGCGGTGTTTTTGGCCCTTGACCCGTCTATGCAGCTCCTTTAAGTTCCGGCGCCCGCAGCGGGGATCACTCGCGCGGTCGGAATCCTGGCCAAAGCGCAAATTTCGGCGCAGGTTCGTCTAGGGGAGCTCTCGACAAGCTCCCAGGGCCTCGGTCGCTCTTTGAAAACTGAATAGCGTGTGGTCCGTTGAGTCGGGGATGCTCGACGAAGCGGATCGAGACAATGGATACATGTCCCCTGGCAGAGTGTGCCCGGGCGGGAAGCCGCCGGGGAACCAAACTCTGCTTGCGATCATGGCGACCGAGGTACGCCTCGAGTCGTCAGCCAAATTTAAACTGGAGAGTTTGATTCTGGCTCAGGACGAACGCTGGCGGCGTGCTTAAGACATGCAAGTCGTACGAGAAAGTCTCTTCGGAGATGAGTAAAGTGGCGCACGGGTGAGTAACGCGTGGGTAATCTGCCCTCAGGTCTGGGATAACCCCGGGAAACCGGAGCTAATACCGGATAAGACCACGATGACTTCGGTTGACGTGGGAAAAGGTGGCCTCTTCTTGAAAGCTATCGCCAAAGGATGAGCCCGCGTTTGATTAGCTAGTTGGTGAGGTAATGGCTCACCAAGGCGACGATCAATAGCTGGTCTGAGAGGATGATCAGCCACACTGGAACTGAGACACGGTCCAGACTCCTACGGGAGGCAGCAGTCAGGAATATTGGGCAATGGGCGAAAGCCTGACCCAGCAACGCCGCGTGAAGGATGAAGGCCTTCGGGTCGTAAACTTCTGTCGAGAGGGAAGAATGCGTACGGGTAAACAATCCGTGCGTTTGACGGTACCTCCAAAGGAAGCACCGGCTAACTCCGTGCCAGCAGCCGCGGTAATACGGAGGGTGCAAGCGTTGTTCGGATTCATTGGGCGTAAAGCGAGTGTAGGCGGTTTGACAAGTCGGATGTGAAATCCCGGGGCCCAACCCCGGAACTGCATCCGATACTGTCTGGCTAGAGTCCCGGAGAGGGTGGCGGAATTCCCGGTGTAGGGGTGAAATCCGTAGATATCGGGAGGAACACCAGTGGCGAAGGCGGCCACCTGGACGGTGACTGACGCTGAGACTCGAAAGCGTGGGTAGCAAACAGGATTAGATACCCTGGTAGTCCACGCCGTAAACGGTGAGTGCTCGTCGTCGTGGGTATTGACCCCTGCGGTGACCAAGTTAACACATGAAGCACTCCGCCTGGGAAGTACGGTCGCAAGACTAAAACTCAAAGAAATTGACGGGGGCCCGCACAAGCGGTGGAGCATGTTGTTTAATTCGAAGCAACGCGCAGAACCTTACCTGGATTTGACATCTCTGGAATCCTCCTGAAAGGGAGGAGTGCCTTCGGGAGCCAGAAGACAGGTGCTGCATGGCTGTCGTCAGCTCGTGTCGTGAGGTGTTGGGTTAAGTCCCGCAACGAGCGCAACCCCTATCGTTAGTTGCTAGCAGTTCGGCTGAGCACTCTAGCGAGACTGCCGGTGTTAAACCGGAGGAAGGTGGGGATGACGTCAAGTCCTCATGGCCTTTATGTCCAGGGCTACTAACGTGCTACAATGGTCGGTACAGAGGGCTGCGAGCCCGCGAGGGTTAGCCAATCCCATAAAGCCGGCCTCAGTTCGGATTGAAGTCTGCAATTCGACTTCATGAAGGCGGAATCGCTAGTAATCGCAGATCAGCATGCTGCGGTGAATACGTTCCCGGGCCTTGTACACACCGCCCGTCACGCCACGAAAGCTGGTTGAACCAGAAGTCGGTGACCCAACCGCAAGGAGGGAACCGCCCAAGGTATGACTGGTGATTGGGGTGAAGTCGTAACAAGGTAGCCGTAGGGGAACCTGCGGCTGGATCACCTCCTTTCTAGGGAGCTCCGGTCTGATGACCATCGAATCCGATGTCGAGCTCGTCCACGGACGAGCTCACTGTCGGGAATTCGGCATGAGCAACCAGAAGTCACGTCGATCGAGGCCCGCTCAATGCGAGCCAAGAAGGTTTGAATCCCGGGTTCTCCCGGTCACTCGTTCAATCGGGGAGCCATCTGATCGGCGCTCCTTCCGCGCCACACGCTATTCAGTTTTTGGAGACCGGAGCGTCGAGGGCTGCCGCCCTGGAGCGGTGAACCAGGACTCCCGTAAGTTCTCGGGCCTGTAGCTCAGGTGGTTAGAGCGTCCGCCTGATAAGCGGGAGGTCGGTGGTTCGAGTCCACCCAGGCCCACCAGCCCACGAGCAGGGCCTGGAACTCAACACCTACTCGACGTTCG
>JAWKRW010000006.1:0-152500 GCA_041389445.1 Myxococcota bacterium | reverse complement strand
TGAGTCCGGTACTCGACTGGGCTCAGATATCCGAGCGCCTGATCAGGTCGCTCTTCGTTGTACCAAGCGATCCATCGGTCGATGGTTCGCTTCGCCTCCCGGAAGCTCGAGAACGAGTGCTGCCACGTGCACTCCTCCTTCAGGCTCCGGAAGAACCGCTCGATCATCCCGTTCTGCTCCGGCGTGTACGGCGTGATGAACTCCTGGCGAAGCCCGTAGTCCCGACACGCAGCCCGGAACCGCCGACTCTGGAAGACGAGCCCGTTGTCCGATCGGATGATCGGTTTTGAGCCTCGCGGTCGCAGCGTCCCGAACCGCCGGATGCAGGCCTCCTCCATCGCTCGCTAGGCCTCTCGAGCTCGTCCTCGAAGAGCAAACTCGTATCCCACGATCTCCTGATCATGGCAGTCGATGACGGCCGTGAGATGTCCCCAGCCGTCGCGACCGCAAGAGACATGCGTGATGTCCGTCGCCCATCGCGCATTGCTCGTCGAGGCGACGCTTCGACGTCCCCTGACTCGAGGACGAGCCGCAGGCTGGCGCTGATGAACGAACCAACCCTTCACGCGGAGGACCCGATAGACGGCCTTCCGATTGATCTGCAGCCCCTGACGGAATCGTAGAATCGCCCAGATCCGTCGGTATCCGAAGGTCGGATGCGTCTGGATCAAGCGATGGACTCGTGCCGCCAGCAGCTCGTCGACGGGCTTGCTCGATCGTTCGTCGCTCTCCTGCGATCGAAGAGCCGACCGGGCAACACTCAAGACGCGGCAGATCCTTCGTTCGGAGCTTTGAGGGAGGACCGTCATCACTCGTCGGACGTCCTCCCGTCGGTAGGGCGGTAGGGCTTCGCGGCCTCCCGCAGGATGTCGTTGTCCAGGACGAGCTCGCCGATCTTCTGCTTCAACCGGCGGATCTCCTCCTCCTTGACCGCCTCTTCGTCCCGGGGCTTCGAGCGCAGGGCATTCTCGGCCCCGGCCAGGAACTTGTCCCGCCAGTCTTCAACCTCGGCCACGGTCAGTCCGTGCTTCCGGGCCGCCTCCTGGGCCGACGTCTCGCCCCGGATCAACTGGAGGACCAAGACCGTCCGCCTCCGCGCCGTCCAACGCTGAATTCCTTCGAAATCTTCCTCTGCCACCGTCCGTCTCCATGCCCCTGGCACCAAGGTGCCAGCGGCTTAACGGTGGCTCAACCTCTGAGGGGAGCGGGATAGGTTCAGGCAACCGTCCCGGAGCACGGCGTTGAACGACTCGTTGTGACCTTTCTGCCAGCGGCTTCCGGGCTCGATGAACTTCGTCGCGATCCCTCGCTCCGAGATCCACCCCTGGACCCGATCGCAGACCAGCTCCGGTCCGTTGTCGCTCTTGATGACGCCCGGAACTCCGCGGATCTCGACGAGCTGCTGAAGGACTCGAACGACGTCGTTCGAGTTCAGGAGCCGAGCCGTCTCGATCCAGATCGCCTCGCGCGTGAACTCGTCGATGACCGTGAGGAACCGAAGTCGTCTTCCGTCGGCCGTTTGGTCGGCCACGAAGTCATAGCTCCAGACGTGGTTCGGATAGAGCGCCCGATCCACCGTCGTCGTGCGCTTGCCCGGCCGATGCCGTTTCCGAGCTTTCCGGGCCACCTGGAGGCCTTCCCGCTTGCGGATCAGGCGAATGTCGGCGGACCTGATATCTCGCGCATAAAAGGACACGAACATTTGCGCACCTCCCGTTGAGGTGCTCCGGTGAGGGCTTCCACGGGGGAGGCCGTCAGGATGGAGCGCCGACTACGGGAGGAGGAAGTCGTGACGGTCGAAGTCCTGCACGAGCGGGGTGTTTCCAACCGGGCGATCGCCCGGCAGCTGGGGGTGAGCGAGCACGCGATCCGGTATCGATTGCGGCGCCGGGCGGAGGCCCGGCCCGATGGGCGGACCAAGTCGCTCTCGGCCGAGCCCTGGGCCGACGCGATCGGGCAGTGGATGGGCGAGGCCTCGTCGTACCGGGGGAACAACGGCCAGGCCCTGTACGAGTGGCTCGTCGCTGAGCACGCCTACCCCGGCAGCTACAAGGCGATCCAGCGCTTCGTTCGAGCGAGATACCCGAAGCCGAAGCTGCGGGTGCGCCGTCGGGTCGAGACGCCGCCCGGGGCGCAGGCCCAGGCCGACTGGGGCACGTTCCCGCGGCTGATCGTGGGCCGCCTCGAGACGACGCTCCATGCGTTCCACCTGGTCCTCTCGCACTCGCGGATGGAAGCCGTCGTCTGGTCAGAGCGTCAGGACGAGCTGGCCTGGCTATCGGTGCATAACGCGGCCTTGCGTCGCCTGGGTGGTGTCCCGGCCGTGATCCGAGTCGACAACACGAAGACGGCGATCGTCCAGGGCGCTGGACCTCGGGGCGTCGTGAACGAGCGCTATGCGATCTACGCGAGGACGCTTCGCTTCCACGTCGACGCGACGAGACCTCGGGCCCCTGAGGAGAAGGGCAAGGTCGAGCGACGGATCCTCGCCCACAAGACGGGCTTCGATCCCAGGCGTCGACCCTGGAGAGACCTGGCCGAGCTGCAGGGGGCGACGGATCTCGCGGTCGAGCAGTCGGCGCGGCGCCGGCGTTGCCCGATCACGGGCTCGAGCGTCTGGGATGCGTTCGTCGCGGAGCGAACCTGCTTACAGCCGCTGCCGCTTGCGATGCCCGAGCCGTTCGACCTGGTGGCGTAGCGGCGGGTCGCGATCGACTCGACGGTCGCGTTCGAGGGCCGGACCTACAGCGTGCCGTTCCGCTATGCGGATCAGATGGTCGAGGTGCGGGGCTGCGCCGGATCGGTGCAGGTCTGGGCCGAGGGCGAGGTGATCGCCTCGCATCCGCGGCATACGCGGAGCCGGATCGTGCTCGAGCCGTCGCACTACGAGGGACCGAGTACGGATCGAGTCCTGGCGCCGACGCCACTCGGTCGGATGGGGAAGCGGCTGCAGGAGCTCTGGGCGCTGGCGCCCGAGCGCCGTTCGATCGCGCAGTACGCAGCGCTGGCGGAGGTGGCGCGATGACGACGACGCATCTCGAAGCCCCGCTGCCGAAGAAGGCTCCGCAGGTCGATCTCGATCGAACCCGGGAACGGTTGATCCGACTGGGACTCACCCATGCTGCGGATCGACTGGCCGAGCAGATCACGACGGCGACGAAGGAGACGCAGCCCCCGCATCGGTTCCTCGATGCCCTGCTCGAAGCCGAGCTCGCGGCCCGGGACGAACGACGGGTGAAGACGTCGTTGAAGCTCTCGGGTCTCCCGACCGGCCAGACGCTCAGCACGTTCGACTTCGCGTTCCAGCCCTCGGTCGAGCGGAGCCGGATCGAGACGTTGGCGACGTGCGCCTGGATCCGGGAGAAGGAGAGCCTTCTCATCCAGGGTCCACCGGGCGTCGGCAAGACCCATCTGGCCGTCGCGCTCGGGGTCCGCGCCATCGAGAACGGGTTCTCGGTCGCGTTCCATCGGCTCGAGGATCTGCTCGCCGCGCTCAAGCGCGACGCCGACGTCAGCCCGCAGCGGCTGCGGCAGCGCAAGCACATGAACGTGGCGCTGCTCGTCATCGACGAAGTGGGGTTCGAGCCGATGACGCGGACGGAGGCGAGCTTGTTCTTCCGGCTCGTCTCGTACCGCTACGGGCGGGGCTCGATCCTGATCACGACGAACAAGGGGGTCGCCGAGTGGCCGGGGGTGCTCGCGGGCGACGAGGTGCTGGCGACGGCGATCCTCGATCGGCTGCTCCACCACAGCCAGGTGCTCAACATCAGCGGTCGCAGCTACCGGCTGCGGGAGCTCGAACGTGCCGCCAACGGGACGGGTCAGAGAACCTGAGGCGACCGGGGTCCAGGGGCTCCGCCCCTGAACCCCGGTCGATCCCTCATGAAGACAGGGAGGTGCGACAAAGATCCTCTCCTCTTAGTGCGCAAAAGATCGTGTCCCTCGACAGCGAAGCCGATCTCGCCCGATCGCAGTCCCCTCAGCCCGCAGGACCCCATGGATCTTGCGATAACCGAAGCGCGGTTACCGATCAGAGAGCTCATGAACACGACGAACCAGGGCCACTTCCTCGATCCGGCCCGACGTCCGACGTTTCGAGCTGCGCGGGATCCCGGCGACCTGGCAGGCTCTCCGTTCGGAGGGGCCGTGCTCGGTCTTGAGGTGCTCGGCAGCTTTTCGTCGTTCCGCCAGGCTCACCATATTTTTGAGTTCAGCTCCTTCAGCAGCCGAACATCGAGCGACAGCTCGGCGACCTTCTTCTTGAGCTGAGCGTTCTCATGCTCGAGCTCAAGAAGCCGCTTCGCATCCGACACCTCCATGCCCCCGAACTTGGTTCGCCAGCGGTAGAAGGTCGTCTCCGTGATATTGTTGCGCTTGCAGACCTCGCGGATGTTCCCCGTCTGCTCGGCCTCGTTCAGAATCCCGATGATCTGCTCTTCCGAAAATCGCTGACCCTTCACCCCGTCTCCGATCGCTTCGGTCGCTCGAAGCCAACTCAGAGATTGGATCCATTATCGCGGGGCTGGCCACTCGGAAACTTCCAGCGATCCCTAATCTGATGCTTCGCGTTGGACCCGAATGAGGAACGGACCAGTACAGATGACGCAATAATTGCTCGTTTGCCGCGCCCGACGGACCGGATTGATCCTATCTGCAATCGCGACCAAATCGGTGAAATTCGGGGAGGCTCGGGGAGAGGCGCGTTCTCCATTAGGCACTTCATTTCTGTGGTGATCCCCAGAGAGTATTTTAGAATCGTGCGGGCCTGGAGAATAGCAATGCGACGAATACAGTTTCTGGAATTCGAAATTGATCTAGACCTTCGGACACTCACCCGTTCAGAACGGCTTCTCCCAATTGGGCGACGGTGTCTCGATCTACTCATTTTTCTAATTCAAAATCGGCAGCGGTACGTGTCCTTGGAGCTTCTTAGGGAGAGCGTATGGGGAGGTGTTCGGCTAAGTCCCGCGGCAATACCTACCTGCGTGCGCGAGCTCAGGATGGTATTGGGTGATACGGCGATTGCTCCCCGAATTATCGAATCGAAGAGATCCTGCGGATACCGTTTCATTCCAGTCTGCGTTTATTCGCGACCGGATCTGATTGGTCTCTCTCGGTCGGATGAATTGCCGTTTGTAGGGAGAGAAAGCGAACTATCGGTAATGCGTGTGGGGCTGCGTAGGCTTGGCAAGACTGGCCGAACGCAATGCATCCTATTGCGAGGTGAGGCTGGGATCGGAAAGACGAGGCTCGTGGAAGAGTTCCTCAGGCAAGTCCCCGACGGACTTCGTAGAGTTCTATTCCGCTGTCATTCCTTTTTGTCAGACCCGTTTGTTCTGTGGGAGAGATTTCTTGAGCAGGTTGTAGCGCTTAAGCCATCATTAAGGACTCGTGCAGCTGTCTCGATAGCCGAGCGTGTTGATGTCCACGGCGCACTGGGGGAAATGAAGAGGAGGGAAATCCCACGTTCGAAATTCTATTCGATCTGGGCCGATTACCTACGGGATCTCGTGGCAGAAGATCCGCTGATTCTCGGATTTGAAGATATTCATCTTGCTGATCCCGAAACCCTGCATTGGATCGCGTGGATTGTTGAGCTCAGTGCTGAGCTGCCCATCCTCGTGATCCTAACGCAACGTCCAAGGGAGTCCGGTTTCGATGTTCGAAAGCTAATCGGTGAAATCTTGACGTTGCCAAATGTTTTGCTGTTGGATGTCGGTGCATTGGGACTGGCCGATGTTGAGCAGTTGGTTTCGTCGCTCATTTCGAGTTCGACAATATCCGCTGAGTCAATGCGATCGTCGACCGGCGGGAATCCATTCTTGATTGGTCATGGGATTGCTGCGCTGCGGGCAGATTTGGAGGGTTGTGTTGATAGGGTTGGTAGGGAGATGTCGAGAAAGAGTGACCTAGTCGCACGGCTGACTTCCGACCTTCCCGAAGTTACTCGACAACTGTTGTCAATTGGTGCGCTCGTCGGTCACCCGTTTTCGAGCGAGCTCGTCGGGATTGTTGGTGATGTAGGCTGTTCGGGAGCGGTGCAATTTTTGGAGGAGGCTCGACGCGCGCGTCTGCTCATTGAGAATGGAAACAAGTACGAGTTCGTACATGCGATGTTTCGGGACGCCGTTGGGGCAATTGTGGAGCCTGGGGTACGCAGGGGTATTCATGCGAAAATTGCTCAGGCGCTGCTCGATCAAGGTAGTCTGAGCAGTGTTGCGATTCCGATCGCCTTTCATTTAATCGCGGGCGGCCCTGCTGCCGATCGAGTGGAGGCGCAGCGATTTGCGGAGATCGCGACGAAGGTTGCCGTCGATATTCAATCATACGATGACGCGAAAAGATTTGCCGAGTCGGCGCTGGCGCTTTGTCTTGGGATGCCAACTTCTAGTTGCCTGAAGCAATGCGAGTTGATGCTCGCGCTGGCGAAGTGTCATCGCTTGCTGGGTGCCCGGCGAGAAGCGCGCGAAATTGTCTTGGACGCGGCGGGAATGGCTCGGCGAGAGTCGCTTGATGAAGTGCTGATCCAGTGTGCGCTCTCTTTGTCGGATGAATTTTCTACAATCGATGTGGGTGTTCATGATGGAATTGCTGAGGACCTGCTTCGGGAGGCATTGAGATTGTGTCCCGACGAGAATGTTGTGATGAAGGCGATTGTTATTGCCCGGCTATCGTTGTCGTTGCGCTGGTCGGATCGAGCGGAGGAACAATTGAGCCTGGCGGCTCGGGCTTGCGAAATTGCACGGAAGTCGGAGTGTCGAGTTGCCTTACACAGTGGGCTGTCTTCGCTGATCGAGTGCCACTCGGGTGTCGGTCAGGCTGACGTTCGCAAGGCTTTATTGGAGGAGGTCGAGTCGCTTGGGTTAAGCCATCTCGATCCCAGTGAAGTATTGCTTCATCATGTTAGGAAGATTTCTGCGCTGCTTGAGATGGGCGAGGTTGATCGGATTGCTGTGGAGAATGAGGCATACCGAGAGTTGGCGACTAGGGCCGGTCGGCCTCATCATATTTGGTATGCGGAAACGACTGATGTGATGCGCTCTATGCTGGCGGGGGATCTGGTCTTTCCAGATTCTTTGGAATCCTACTATCGGGCTGTGTTGGAGGTTTCGGAAGATCCAAACGTTATTCAGGGGTACGCGGCTCAATCATTCTTTCGGGAGGTTGAGTGTTGTCGGCAGGCTGGGGTACTTGGTCCATTGCGATCGATTGCGATGCGATTCCCGCTGGTGTCGGGATGGCGCGCGGCCGAGGCATGGCTTCACTGGACTCTGGGTGACGAGGGCGAGTGTGTTCGGGTGCTGGGGCAGATGACGGAAGAGCGAATTGTTCGACTGGCGCAACAGTCGGGCGCGGGTGCGGCGCTTGCCATGCTATGCGAAATTGCTGCGGACATTGGGTCGCTTCAGCTGCGCCGGCTACTCTGGAGTCAGGTTGAGCCAATTCTTGATAAGTGTGCTACCGCGGGATACGGTGTAGTGTATTTTGGGGGATTCCTGAGGTACGGCGGATTGCTCGCGAGGTCAATTGGTCTCTCGAAGAGGTCGATTGAGCTTCTCAGTCTTTCTGTAGAAGGCGAGGCTTCGCGAGGTGCGGAGCTTTGGCGGGGCTACTCGTTAATCGACCTTGCCCTTGCGCTCGGCGCGAGCCCGTCAAAGAGATCCTCAGCGAGCTCGGTCTTGGTTGATGCGGAGAGAGTCGTGCGATCCGTTCGCTCCCCGCGGTTGTTGCTCAGGTTTGAAGATGCCAAAGCAACGTTGCGGCGTTGATTGCCGCGAAATTTGTACGCACGTCGGACAGCGTCCCTAGGAACAATTGCCGGGGAAAGCGGTGGTGGCCCAGGGCGGGGTCGAACCGCCGACACCGCGATTTTCAGTCGCGTGCTCTACCAGCTGAGCTACCGGGCCACCGGCGGGGCAGAGACTACCGGACTTCGTGAGGACGTCGAGTCGGGGCCGTAGAAATGATGATGCCCGTCGTGCTGACTAGCCTGGCCGCTTCGGGCCGGGGGGGCGGCGGGCTGGTTATCGCGAGCTGCACGCTTCGCGTCGGGATGATCGGCACGTTGGAAGCGAGGCTTGCCCGCTAGGGTGGCTTGTGTTTGCTTTGTCGCGGCGGGGGAGGGGATCAGTTTTTCGCCTGCGGGGAAGTGGTGGTCACCCGGCGAATCGTGACGTTTGCGATGGGCCGATCCTTGGGGCCCCACCGGCCGGTCCGGTCCGTTTCGGTTCCTGCGATCGCGTCGACCAGGCCCATTCCTGATTTCACGTACCCAATGACATTGTACTTCCCGTCGAGAGACCGGTTGTCGGACAGCATGATGAAGAATTGAGTGCTGTTCGAACCGGGCAATCCGTGATTCGCGAGTGCGACGGCGCTCCGCACGAGGGGAGCATTCCGGCCTTCGTCGGGAATCGCGATGGCATTGCCACCGCGGCCATCATTCGAGGGATCGCGATCGAGCGTGTTGGGGTCGCCGCCTTGAATCATGAAGTCCGGAATCACCCGGTGGAAGGTGGTGCCATCGTACGCTCCGCTGCGCGCGATCCGAACGACCGAGTCGACGCTGCGAGGTGAGAGCTCTGGGAGGAGCTCGAGCTCGATCGTTCCATTGCGGTCCTTCATCTCGATTTCGAGGATGAGTCGCGGGTGCGGCGAGTCATGTGGCCATTTGAACGGCTGCGACAGATCGGTCGGATGCGACGGCGCATCTTCGACTGCTCGATCGCGGCCCGACTCTTCACTGGGTGATCGCGCCCCGTCGGTCTGGTTGCACGCCGTCACAGCGGTGATCGTCAAGATGACAGCGATGACGAGGTCGCGCCTCCTGGCCCGCCGGCCCAGATCTCGCTCGCGGACCTCCCACTGAGTGCGCTGCGATCGCTCCAAAAGGGTCTTCGTGTCGGAAGCTTCGAGGTCAAGATGTGCGGGCCTGGGGTGTGATAGCTTGCGAGGCATGCTGACTTCATCGACGGAACATTCCGAAAATTTGAGTGGGAGACGTAGCGAGGCAGCGTCTCCATGCGGCAGGCGGGCGGGTCGGATCGACCGAGCCAACGGCATCCTTTGCGCATTTCTTCTTGTGTCGTGCGTGGTCGGCTCCACTGTAGAGGCCTCTCCGCCGGAGGAAGGCCAACTTGTGGTGGGCCGATACGGAATGGTCGTGTCGAGTCACCATGATGCCGCGCGAGCTGGCGCAGCGATACTCGAGCAAGGGGGAAATGCATTCGATGCTGCCGTGGCCACGGCCTTCGCGGTCGGCGTTGCGCAGCCATTTTCGGCAGGGGTCGGCGGTGGTGCGTTCGTTCTCGCCCGATCCGCTGATGGGAGCGCGATTGCCCTCGATGCGCGGGAAATGGCTCCAGGGCGGGCGACGTCGATGATGTTCGTCAGTCCAGGCGTGCGCGAGGATGCTTCCGTGCATGGCGCGCTCGCGGTTGCCGTACCGGCGTTCGTCCCAGGGATGCTCGCGCTTCTTGATGCGCATGGGACGATGTCGCCGGAGCAGGTTCTTGCGCCCGCAATCGATCTGGCCGAGAACGGGGTAGAGATCGGCAGCTACCACGCGACGATGGCAGGGTTCATGCGCGCCCGACTGGGAAGCGAGGAATTTGCAGAAACCTGGCGCATACAGTTCGCGCCATTTGACCCCGTCCATATGAAGGGAGAGAGGCTCGTTCAGTCTGATCTGGCACTCTCGTTGCGGCTGCTCGCCCGTGAAGGTGGACGTCTCTTTCGGGATGGTCCGATTGGCCGAGCAATCGTCCGGGAGGTTGAACGTCGTGGCGGGATTCTCTCCCTCCAAGACATGACGTCCTACGAGCCGAAGTGGCGTGATCCGATCGTGAGCGAGTATCGGGGGTACCGCGTCCTCAGCTTTCCTCCGCCGTCATCGGGCGGTGCGGTTCTGGCCGAGGCTCTGAATGTCCTCGATGGGTTCGATCTTCGATCAATCGGGGCGGATTCGGTTTCGGCCATCCATCTTCTGGCCGAGGCGATGAAACTCGCGTTTGCGGATCGTGCGGCCTTCCTGGGGGATGCCGATTTCGTAGACGTTCCCATCGCCCGTCTCGTGTCTCGTGAGTATGCCAGGAGTCAGCGTGCACGAATCGACACTTCCAAGGCCACCCGGATAAGTGGTCCCGGCGCGATCCCGGAGGATTCGGGCACGACGCACCTCTCTGTCACGGACTCCTGGGGAAATGCAGTCGCACTGACGATGACGATCAACACACCGTACGGATCCGGAATCACCGTTCCGGGTACGGGCATAATTCTCAACAACGAGATGGACGACTTCGCCGTCGCCAGGAACACGCCGAACAGCTATGGCCTGGTCGATACGCGCGGCGCGAACCTCGTCGCTCCGTTCAAACGGCCACTTTCGAGCATGACTCCAACCATTCTCGAGCGCGATGGTCGGCTTTTCATGGTGACAGGGAGTCCGGGCGGACCACGGATCATTTCTACGACATTGTTGACGATCGTCAACGTGGTGGATTGGGGCATGAATCCGGCTCGCGCGACCGCGGCACCGCGGTTCCACCATCAATGGGACCCGGATCGAATCGAGCTCGAGCCGGGACTCGATGACTCGGTCGCGGCCGGCTTGCGCAAACGAGGGCATGAAGTCGTGAAGAATCCCCGGCGATGGTCGGCCGCGGAGGTCATCGTGATCGATCCCGCTACTGGACTCCATCTCGGCGGCGCCGATCCGAGGACGGACGGTGCCGCCGTGGGCGTAGACCGCGTGCCTGGTCGCGATGGGTACGGGCTGCCTAGCAAGCGATTTGGCACGGATTCGCGCACGATGCGTGGCGGTGCCACGGCATACTGATTCGCCTGCTCGCGGCGGGCTTGATCGAGGGCGGGAGGTCGGAGCGGGCCGACCGTCGAGCCTCGAGCGATGCTTCGTTCGTTCCGGATTACGGCATGCGACCGCGTCGTCGCCGGAATGTCGCTGGCCAGCCCACTGAATCGAGTCCAGTCTCAAGGTTGGACTTCGGCCTGACCTTCAGGCCGTTGCCCGCTTCTCCCGTCCTTCCCCCTTGCAAATCCAGCAGGCGTGAGTTGCCCGAGTGTCCGTTGATGACGCTCCTCGTCGCACACCTGGCGCGAGTGACCCGCACCGAGACGAAGAGCCATCGCCTCGGGCAGCCATCCCGAAGTACGCTGTTGCAGGAGTCGCCTCGACCGCTCTGCCAGGGACGACCGGGCTCGATGAATTTCGTCCCGATCCCTCGCTCCGGGAGCCACTCCCGGACCCGCTCGGAGACGAGCTCGAGGCCGTTGTCGCTCAGTATCGCGCGGGGAGCGCCGCGGATCCCGACGAGCTGCTGAAGGGCTCGATCGACGTCGTTCGCGTTCACGAACCGAGCCGTCCCGATCCAGATCACTTGCTGTGTCAACCCGTCGATCACCGTCAGGACTCGAAAACGTCGCCCATCGGCCGTCTGGTCGCCCATGAAGTCGCGGCTCCAGACCGGGTTCGGGCAGGGCGCTTGATCGACCGTCGTCATGCTCTTGGCCGGCCGCCGCCGCCTTCGAGCCTTCCGAGCCGCCTGGAGGCCATGTCGCCTCGGGTCAATCGGAGCTGATCCGGGCCGATCGCCGTCCCCTCGGCCCGCGAGATCGCATCGATCCTGCGGTCGCCGAAGCGCGGATAGCGTTCCGAGAGCCCATGGACACCGCGAACCAGAAGGGCTTCCACGATCCGGCTCGACGAACGGCGCTTCGAGCTGCGCGAGATCCTGACAGCTCGGCAGGCTCTCCGTTCGGATAGACCGTGCCCGGTCTCGAGGAACTCGGCCACTCCTCGTCGCTTCACCTGGCTCACCGATCCATTGAGTTGAGCTCCTTCGAGGTTTCGACGCCGAGGGTCTGCTCAGCGATCATCCTCTTCAGCTGAGCGTTCTCACGCTCGAGCTCCCGAAGCCGCTTCGCGTCCGAGACCTCCATGCCGCCGAACTTGGTCCGTCAGCGGTAGAAGGTCGTGTCTGAGATGTCGTTGTGCTTGCAGGCCTCTCGGATGTTCCCCGTCCGCTCGGCTTCGTTCAGGATCGCGATGATCTGCTCTTCCAGAAGTCGCTGGCCCTTCATCGCATCCTCGATCGTTTCGACTCGTCGATGCAAACTCAGAGACTGAATCCATGATCGCGGGGCCGGCCATCGCTTCGGCTTGGCCGCGATACGTGATCTCGTCTCCCCAAGATCGATCGCGTCGGCGACGAGGGCGTCACGGATGCACGGCGCTCGCCGTGTAGGCATTCTGGCGAAGAACGCGTTGCGCCACGCGCAAGACGTCAGCGGGTGTCACCCGAGCGAGCGCATCCGGATAGCCCTCCGTGTGGTCGGGGCCCAGGCCATAGATCGAGTCGAGCGCGATATGCGCGGCTCGCGCATGATTGCGTTGAGTCCCGATCGAGAACGTCCCCGTCCCATAGCGGATCGCGCGCGACAGGGCGTCGATGTCCGGAGGACGATGGACGATTCGGTCGATTTCTTCGAGGATGCCTTGGCGAGCCCGCTCGAGCTTGTCGGGAGCGGTCGCGATGTAGATCGTGAAATGCCCCGCTGCGAGTCCCTCCACGTTCGAAGCCGAAACCGTGTACGCGAGACCCTGTCGATCTCGGAGCTCGACGAAGAGGCGCCCTCCCTGCCCCGCGAGCATCTGGGCAATCAGCTCGAGTGCGTACCGATCCGGATCGTCGAGCGTGAGGCCGCGAAAGCCGATTACGAGGTGTGCCTGCGATCGGTCCTTGATCAGGGTGGACTCGCGTATGCCGGCCGAACGCGGATTCGAGGGCGCAATGGGCTGCGGAGAGCCACCTCGAGGTAGGCCGGAGAGGTGGCGCTCGATCAGTCGCGCGATGTGATCGGGGTCGACGTCGCCGACGACGGCCAGTGCGCCCCCATCGCCGCGGACCAACCGTTCGGCATGCTGTGCGAGCAGCCCGGCGTCGAAACGTGAAACGCTCTCCCGCTCTCCCAGCACTGACATCCGATAGGGATGCGTCTCGTATTCGGTTCGTGCGAAGAGCTGGAATGCGAGTTGACCGAGCCGATCCTCGCGACGATCCAGTGCGGCGAGGGTCTCACGACGTTCGCGCTCGACTTCGTCGTGGTCGAAAGCTGGCTCGAGCAGCGCGTCGGCGAAGAGTGCGAAAGCCGGCTCGAGGGTTTCGGAGAGGCAATCGAGAGTCAGTCCGATCGAATTGCGTCCGGAGAATCCGTCGATCTCGGCGGCGAGGCTTTCCACGTCGCGCGCAAACGCGACGGCTGGTCGGGCCCGCGTGCCGCGGGTCCACATGGCGGAGAGGAAGCGGCTCAAGCCGTTCGTCGACGCGTCTTCGGAGAGCAGGCCTCCTCGACAGGCGAAACGCATCGCCGTGACGGGGACCTCGGTTCGGCGCAGGATGTGAACGTTCAATCCGTTGGAGAGCGTGAGGTCGTATCGTTCGCCGGCGCCGTCGCGGGTCGTGCGACGGTGTCGGAGCGGAGCGGTTTGGGTCGTCGATGTGCGAACGGTAGGGCGTGGACTGGCAGTGACCGGGCTCTCGGGCTCGAAGCGCGGAGCGCGCGCGGCCTCGAGCCCGCGTTCGATCGCCTCGCGGAGGTCGGATTCGCTCGGCGCGGAGTCGCTGGCCTCCGGGATCAACGCGGCGACGGCCAGCGAGCTCGGCGAGAGGTACTTCCTTGCGGCATCGAGGAGGTCGGCGGGTGTGGCCGTGCGAATCGCCTCGAGCGCCCAGGCTTCGCGCTCCCAGCTTCCGGCCATCGATTGAAAACTGCCGAGCCTGGAAGCCACGCCCGAGACGCTCTCGCGCTCGAACTGCTCGCTCGCGAGGAAGTTGACCCGCGCGCGATGCAGTTCGGCCGACGAGATGGGTTCGCGTCGAAGGCGTTCAGCTTCTTCGACGATCCGGGATGTCGCATCGAGCAGTCGATCTGCATCCGTCTCGTAGCCGATCGTGAACAAGCCGCGATCGAGCGGGGTGAACGCGCCTGCGTCGATTCGATCGACGAGGGCCTCTTCTTCGCGGATGCGTTGTACCAGGCGACTCGATTCGCACTCGCCGAGGACGTAGGCGAGCAGATCGAGATGGATGGCCTCACGCTCACGGAAGGAAGGCGCGGGCCAGGCGAGATCGACCCGATGCCCTTCGAATGGCTTCCGGAGGACGCGAATCGACATGGCGTCGCGCGGGGGTTCGGGTTGGCGCTCCCGCCGCATCCGGCCTGGCGTAGCGTCCGCGAACAGGCGCTCCACCTCGGCCGTCATCTCGGCGGACACGAAATCGCCGACGGCGACGATCATCAAATTGTCCGGGGTGTACCATCGCTCGAAGAAGCGCACCACGCGATCGCGATCGAACGCTGCGACGTTCTGGGACGGACCGAGGATCGTCCGGCCATAGGGGTGTACACGAAACGCCTCGCGAAAGCAGAGATCGGACAGGACGTGGCCCGGCGTGTCCTCCGATCGCCGGATCTCCTCGAGGACGACCTCCCGCTCTCGGTCGATCTCCTCCGCGTCGAAGCTCGAGAATCGGATCGCGTCGATCAGCACGTCGAGGCCGCTTCGCCATTCGGAGGCGGGGAGGGTTGCGTGGTAGACGGTGGTATCGAACGAAGTGTAGGCGTTGATCTGTCCGCCGAGTCCCTCTACCTCTCCGGCGATCTCGCCGACCTGCCGTCTCGGGGTTCCCTTGAAGAGCATGTGCTCGTGGAAATGGGCGAGCCCCTCCTCCCCGGCGAGCTCGTCGGCCGACCCGACGCCGGCCCAGATCTGCAGCTCGACCACGGGATCGCGGTGGCTTTCGCGCATCAGGAGCGAGAGGCCGTTCGGGAAGACGCGGTACTGGGTTGCAGGGGACGTCAAGGCCGCCGGAGATTACCCGAGGTCGTGGGGCCTCGCCGCATCTCCGGCGTGAGGGCCGCTAATCTCGCCTCATGTCCAGCGAACGGGACCGCGCCGCCGGTCCGTCCCAAGTCGACGATCGTCGGGTCGGCGTGTACGTGCACGTTCCCTTCTGTGAACGGATCTGTCCCTACTGCGACTTCCCGGTCGTCGCGGCGCGCGCCCTCGGAGCGGAGTTGGAGTCGCGCTACGTCGATACGCTCCTGCGAGAGCTGGAGGCGCGAGTGCCAGCGTTTCCCGATCGCTCGCTCGCGAGCGTGTACTTCGGCGGAGGAACGCCGGCTTTGTTTCAGCCTGCGTCGATCGAGCGGGTGCTTCGCGCCGTCGCGTCGTATTTTCCGCCGGGCGAGGGTTCGAACGACGTCGAGGTGACGCTCGAACTGAATCCGAGCACCGTCGAGCGCGATCGCCTCGCGGACTTCCGCCGGGTGGGGGTGAATCGGCTGTCGATCGGGATCCAGTCGTTCCACGACGAGTTTTTGAAGCGTCTCGGGCGCGCGCATCGGGCCGGCGTCGCGCGGGATACGCTCGCCACGGCTCGGCGGGCAGGATTCGCCAACGTATCGATCGACCTCATGTTCGCATTGCCCGGTCAGACGATTGGGCAGCTCGACCGGGACCTCGAGGAAGCGATCGATTGGAGCCCCATGCACCTCTCGACCTACGAGCTCACGCTCGAGCCCGGTACGCCCTTCGGACGCGCATTCGCCGCAGGGAGGATGGCGGCCTTCGATGAGGACCTGGCTGCTCGCATGATCGAGCGCATCGAGGAGCGGCTCGATCGGAGCGACTATGTCCGATACGAGATCTCCAACTACGCGCAGGTCGGCTTCCGATCGCGCCACAATGCGCGGTATTGGCAACGCCAGGCGGTGTTGGGGATCGGGATGGGGTCCCATTCCTTCGATCCCAGAACCCGCGACCGTCCGCATGGGCGACGGCGATCGAATCCCCGCACGCTGAATGCCTGGCTCGAGGCCATCGGAGGCCCGTCTCCGCAGGTCGGATCGGCCGAGGAGTTGACTGCGGCGACGGCTCGGGGCGAGGCGATGTTTCTGGGGCTCCGCCAAAGGGAAGGGGTCTCGGCGTCGCGGTTCGAGGCGGAGTTCGGCGCCGTACCGCGCCGATTCTTCGACTCCGAGATCGAGATCGCGGTCGCGAGCGGCTGGCTCGAGGAGGGCGTGGCCTGCTTCGGTGACCTCCGACTCACATCCGCCGGACGCCTCCAGGCCGACACCGTCGCTGCTCTCTTCGTCGAGCCGCCTGGAGATTGACTGGGGCTGACACAGGGGGATAGGATGGGTCCGACCGAGGTGGCAAGGAGATGGACGAGAGGCCCCAGGGTGCGAGGCCGAAGGTGTATGGCTCGACCTTCGAGCCCCCGCTGAGCGAGCGGCAGGCCATGGTCTTGCGCGCGCTCGTCGCGAGTTACGTCGAGCGCGCAGCGCCGGTCGCTTCGAGCGTGCTCGCGCGATGCATGCCGAGCGCGCTCTCGCCTGCGAGCATCCGAAATACCCTCGCCGAGCTCCAGGATTGCGGACTCGTCGAGAAGGCGCACGCATCGGCCGGGCGTGTCCCGACGCCGCTCGGGCTTCGGACGTTCATCGATCACCTGCTCGAGCCCGAAGATCTGGCGGCCGAAGACCGCCGGCGACTCGAGGAAGCCCTGAAGGGAGCCGATCCCGCCGAGACGCCTCGGTTGACGGCGCAGGTCCTTTCGGATCGGACCCGTCAGCTCGGATTCGTGGTGCCGCCGCGCGTAGAGCAGCTGTTGCTGCGAACCGTGCACCTCGTACCGGTCGGGACGGGGCGCGTCCTGGCCGTCCTCGTTACCGAACGCGGCTCGCTCGTCCAACGCGTCGTGACCCACGAGGAAAGGATCTCCCCGCGAGAGCTCGAGCGGATTGGACGCATGCTCGCCGAGCGCGTCGCGGGCCGAACGCTGATCGGGCTGCGGCGCTGCCTCGAGCAGGAGCGCGAGCGCCTGCGTGGCGAGGCGGACGACCTGCTGCGCCGGGCGTGGATGCTCGGCATGGCGGCCTGTACGGGCGAGGAGGGTGAAGATCTCGTGATCGCCACGAGGTTGGCGCTGCTCGGGCAGCCCGAGTTCTCGGATCCAGACCGCATCCGCGGGCTCTTCTCCGCGCTCGAGACCAACGAGCGCCTGCTCGAGCTGCTCCGCCAGATCGCGCTCGCCGACCAGGGCGCGTTGCGTGTCGGACTGTCGATGTCGCTCGCGGTGGAGCTGGGCGAGCCGTCCCTGAAGGACTGCGCGCTCGTTGCCGTGGCTTATGGCACGCCAGTCGGGTCGGAGCCGCTCGGCGTACTGGGCGTCATCGGTCCCCAGCGCATGGATTACGGGCGCGTGATCCCCTTCGTGCGGCTCTGTTCCGAGGTCGTCACCCGCAAGTTCCTCTCGTGATGGGCCTGACGGGCCTGACGGGCCTGACGAGCGTGACCCGGCGGACGGCCGGCATCTCCGATCGCCGAGCGTGCCCACCTCGGCCGGATGGGTCTCCGACCCGGCTCCGCGCCTCGGATTCGGGCGATTCGGTTGGAGTGGCTTTACAGTCTCGGCGGACTGCTTACGTAGGGTGTCCGTCGGACGATGAGTGGGTGCCGTGTCAATGAGCGATCGATCCCGAAACGATTCCAACGAAGTCGAGGAGGAGGGGCTCACGATCGAGCCCTCCGCGGAAATGGCAGAGGCCTTGCGGGAGGCGACGCGGGCATATGAGGCCCGAGAGGGCCGCCAAGGTGGGGCTTGGACCCCCGACTCCGGCAATCCGGGCGGAGGCGCATCCGGGTCGGCGGACAAGATGACGATCGAGCTGCTGTCTCAGGAGCTGCAGGATCTCAAGCGATTACACGAACAGAAGCTCAAGGAGTTCGAGGGCCAGCAGGATCAGTCCCTTCGGCTCCAGGCGGAATTCGAGAATTTCCGGCGCCGGAGCCTGAAGGAGAAGCAGGAAAGCCTCCGTTACGGCCACCAGAATCTCGTCAAGGATCTCCTTTCGGCCGTCGATAATCTGGAGCGCGCTTTGGAGCACGGGGCGCAGAACGCCGGATCCGAGGTCAAGGGAGTGCTGGACGGGATCGAGCTGGTGCACCGCGAGATCCTCAACGCGCTCGAGAAGCACGGGGTCACGCCGATCGACGCCCTGGGCAAGCCCTTCGATCCCGCCGTCCACGAAGCGATCGGGCAGATGCCCAGCGCGGAGGTGGCGGCGAATACCGTTCTCCAGGTGCTCCAGAAGGGCTACGTCATCTACGACCGGATGGTGCGTCCGTCGCGGGTGATCGTTTCCCGAGAGCCCACGCCCGAGGAGCGGGGCTCGAAGGGCGTCGATTAGGTCTCGGCCCTCCGCGGTGCGGATGGTGCCGCGGCCGGGGGGGGCGAGGCCGAATGGGCAAGGTCATTGGGATCGATCTCGGCACCACCAACAGCTGCGTGGCCGTGATGACGGGCGACCAGCCCGAGGTGATCGCCAATGCGGAAGGTGCGCGGACCACGCCCTCGATGGTGGCCTACACGGCGAGCGGCGAGAAGCTCGTCGGGCAGATCGCGAAGCGTCAGGCCGTCACGAATCCCCAGAGCAGCATCTTCGCCGTCAAGCGGCTGATCGGTCGGAAGCTCGAGGCCGACGAGGTCCAGGCGTTCGCCAAGATCGCGCCCTTCAAGATCGTCGCGGCCGACAACGGCGACGCCTGGGTCGAGATCAACGGGCGGGCCTGCTCGCCGCAGGAGATCTCGGCGATGGTGCTCGCGCGCATGCGCGATACCGCGATGGAATTTCTCGGTGAGCCCATCGACCAGGCCGTGATCACCGTTCCCGCCTACTTCAACGACGCACAGCGCCAGGCCACCAAGGAAGCCGGAAAGATCGCAGGGCTCGAGGTCCTGCGCATCATCAACGAGCCGACGGCGGCCGCCCTCGCCTACGGCATCAAGCAGGACACCGACCAGAAGATCGCGGTCTTCGATCTCGGGGGGGGCACGTTCGACGTCTCGATCCTCGAGATCGGGGACGGGGTCTTCCAGGTCCTCTCGACGAACGGCGACACGTTCCTCGGCGGTGAGGACTTCGACAACGTCCTCGTGGCCGCGCTTGCCGACCGCTTCGAGAAGGAGAACGGGGTCGACCTGCGCGCCGATCCGATGGCGCTCCAGCGTCTCAAGGAGGCGGCGGAGCGCGCGAAGCAGGAGCTCTCGTCGACCACCGAGACCGACATCAATCTCCCCTTCATCTGCGCCGACGACGAGGGACCGAAGCATCTGGTCCACTCGATGACCCGCGAAGAGCTCGAGGTCCTGGTCGGTGACATGGTCGACCGCCTCGAGGGACCCTGTCGGATCGCGATGGAGGATGCCGGCCTCTCGCCCGACCAGATCGACCACGTCGTGCTGGTCGGCGGCATGACCCGGATGCCGCTCGTCCAGCGGAAGGTCGAAGCGATCTTCGGCAAGACCCCGCTCAAGGGCGTCAATCCGGACGAGGTCGTGGCTGCGGGCGCGGCCATCCAGGGCGGCGTACTCACTGGCGAAGTCGAGGAGGTCCTGCTGCTCGACGTCACGCCGCTTTCGCTGGGCGTCGAGACCCAGGGTGGCGTCTTCACGAAGATCCTCGAGAAGAATACGACCATCCCCTGTACGAAGAGCCGCGTGTTTTCCACGACCGAGGACCACCAGGACATCGTCCGCATCCACGTGCTCCAGGGCGAGCGCGAGATGGCGGAAGACAACATGACCCTCGGCCGCTTCGAGCTCGTGGGCATCCCACCTGCACCGCGCGGCGTGCCCCAGATCGAGGTGAGCTTCGCGATCGACACGGATGGCGTCGTCAGCGTATCGGCCAAGGACCTCGGAACGGGCCGCAGCCAGAGCATCCAGGTGACGGCGTCGAGCGGGCTGTCGAAGGAGGAGGTGGAGCGACTGGTCGCGGAGGCCGAAGGCAATGCCCTGGCCGATCAGGCGCTTCGTTCGTTGATCGACCTGCGCAACAAGGCCGACGGGCTGATGTACTCCGCGACCAAGACCCTGGAAGAGTTCGCGGACGACATCGACGCCTCGGACCGGTCGATGCTCGATGCTCAGATCACCACGACGCGCGAGCTCGCACGGGGACAGGATCCGGACGCCCTGAAGCAGGCGATCGACGAGCTGTCCCGTCAGAGCTACGCGCTGACCGAGAAGCTCTACGCCAAGCTGGGCGGCCACACGGAGGAGGAGGGCGAGTAGGCCTTCCGCGACGGGACCGTCCGCCGGTCGAATCCGCGTCGCCCCGATCGGCCCTGCGTCGTTCCGGGCGATTTCGAAATGTTCCACCCCGCCGCCTTGACAGGATGGCCCGCGGTGCCGAGAGTCCCGCGCATTCGTCCCCTTGGGACGGTTCCCTTCCGTCTTCGATCGAGAGGGCCACGGTGTGAGCAAGCGGGACTACTACGAGGTGCTCGGTGTCGCGCGAGGGGCCTCGGAGAGCGAACTCAAGAAGGCCTACCGCAAGCTCGCCATGGAATGCCATCCGGATCGCCATCCGGACGATCCGGCGGCGGAGGAGCGTTTCAAGCAGGTCTCCGAGGCCTATGCGGTCCTCTCGGATCCGGAGAAGCGGGCTCGCTACGACCGCTTCGGCCATGCTGGACTCGCTGGACCCGGTGGCGCCGGACCGGGCGCGGATTTCGGTGATCTCGGCAACTTCGGCGATCTCTTCAACGATCTCTTCGGCGACATCTTCGGCGGCGGGGGCGGGCGCGGCGGCAGTCGACGGGGGCGAGGCCAGCGGGGCGCCGACCTCCGTTACAACCTCGAGATCAGCCTCGACGACGTGCTGAACGGATGTGAGCCGCGCCTCAAGATTCCGCGCATGAATCGATGCGGTACCTGCTCCGGGTCGGGGGCGGCGGAGGGCTCGCGACCCGCACGCTGTGGTCGGTGCGAGGGCACGGGGCAGCTGGTCTTCCAGCAAGGGTTCTTCCGGGTCAATCGGCCCTGTGATGCCTGCGGCGGCGCGGGCGAAGTGATCACGGACCCCTGTGCGACGTGTCGTGGCGCGGGGCGGGTCGAGGGACAGCAGACGATCCAGGTCAAGGTGCCGCCCGGGATCGAGGATGGCGCGCGCCTGCGGGTGACGGGCGAGGGCGAGGCGGGGATTGCCGGGGGAGCGCCCGGAGATCTCTATGTCGTGATCGTCCTGCGCGATCACCCCTGGTTCAAGCGGGATGGCACGGATCTGCACCTCGAGGTCCCGGTTCCCTTCGTCCAGGCCGCTCTCGGCGGGGAGATCGAGGTCCCGACCCTCGACGGCAAGGTCAAGCTGGCGATTCCGGAAGGGACGCAGCCCGGTCGGGTCCTCCGCCTGCGCGGCAAGGGTCTGCCGCCGCTGCAGCCGCGTCTCGATGCGTCGCAGCTCAAGAAGATGCGCGGCGACCTCTACGTTCGCGTATTCGTCGAGGTCCCGACGAAGCTGAACGCTCGACAGCGGGAGCTCCTCGAGGAGTTTGCTGCTCAATCCGGCCACGAGGTCTCGCCCACGACGAAGGGATTCGTCGAGAAGCTGCGCGATCTCTTCGACTGAGCATCCATCCGTGGATCGATACGGACATGGCTCGCGCTCGAGGGGCATTCCGATGGTGAAGAGGCGGTGGGGCGCACGCGCGATTCTCTGGCCGATCGTGCTCGTCTGGAGCGCTTCTTGCGCCGGTCCGGGGGCCATGCCGCGCGGCATGTCCGACGCGGAGCGGAGCGCGTACGAAGGCGCGATTCGAACGAGTGCGGCGAGTCCCGAGACGGCGCGCGCCGAGTTCGAGCGCTTCGTCGGGCGCTTCCCCACCAGCCCGATGGCGGACGATGCGCTCCTGCAGCTGGCCGAGCTCGACAACGCCGCGGGACGTCCAGAGGACGCCAGTCGCTGGCTCGGGACGATCCTGACGCAGTACCCCGAGTCTGATTCGGAGCCGGTCGCCCGGCTTCGACTCGCTCAGCTGGAGCTCGCTCGAGACCGGCGGACGGCGGCGCGCGCCCTGCTCGATCCCGTAGAGATCCGGCGCCTGTCGGCGCCCGACGCACTCGCCGTGCTCGAGCTGCGCGTCTCCCTCGCCCAGACGCCGGTCGAGCGCATGCGACAGCTCGCCCGCTATCGATCGTCGCTGCGCGAGTCCGCGAAGGCGCGACGAGGAGCGACCGTGGACGCGAGCCAGCTCGAGGCGCGTCGACGCGTCGTCGATCAGAAAATCGACGAGCTGATCGCCACGGCGGCCGCGCCCGAGCTCGAGGCGATGCTCGACGAGCTCGGCCGTCGCTCCCCATCCGGCGCGATCGCGCTCGAGCTCGCGCGTCGGTCCGTCGAGGGCGAGGCGCCGAGCGTCGCCCAGGAAAAGCTCGCTCGCGCGGAGTCGCTGCTCGAGGACGACGGTCAGCGTGACGTCTTGACCACGCTCGAGCGTCGCCTGACGGAGCGGTCGACGATGGCGGAGGGGGAGTACGGCGAGCTTCCGCCCCTGCGCGAGCTGTCGTCGTATGCCAGGCCCGACACGCGCGGCGCTTCCGGGACGATCGGCGTCGTCCTGCCGCTTTCGGGCGATTTCGCGGAGTTCGGCGAGTCGAGCCTGCGCGGCATCCTGCTCGCGGCGGGCGCGTTCGACGAGGACGGGACGGGCGAGGGCGATCTCGGCGGGCAGTCGAGGGATCGGGACGTGCGGATCGTGATCCGAGATACCGGGAACGATCCTGAGCGGGCGGCGGCGGCCGTGCGGCAGCTCGCCGAGCGCGAGGACCTGGTGGCGATCGTCGGACCGATCTTCAGCGACGAGGCGTTGGCTTCCGCCGAGGCAGCGCAAGCGGCGGGCATCCCGCTCGTGACGCTGTCGAATCGGGAAGACGTGACCCAGGGGCGCCCGTTCGTCCTTCGAACCCGGACGACTCCCGCCGACGAGGTGCGCGTGCTGGTCGATCACGCGATCCAGAACCTCGGAGCCCGCCGGTTCGGCGTCCTGTACCCGAGGACCCGCTACGGCCGCGGCATGCGCAAGCTCTATGCAGACGCCGTCGCCGCTCGAGGCGGTCGACTCGTGACGCTCGCGAGCTACTCCCCCGACGAGACGGACTTCTCCAGTGTCATTCGCGAAATGGTCGGATTCCGATTCCTGACGTCCGGTGAACGTCAGGCCATCGCGGTTCGCGACCGTGCGATCGACGCGGCCCGCTCGCTCCCCGCGGCGCAAGCCGCGCGGGCGCGGAATGAAGCGTACCTGCAGACGGGGCCGAACGGGGAACGCCTGCCGCCGATCGTCGACTTCGACGTGCTCTTCATTCCCGACTCCGCGGAAGCGGTTGCGATGATCGCGCCTGGACTCGCGCTGCAGGGCGTTCACGACGCACATCTGCTCGGGTCGAGTGATTGGCTCGATGAAGAGCTACTGAGAGGCGCGGACCGCCATGTCGCGGGCGCGGTCGTCAGTGCACCCTTCTATGTCGCCAGCGACGTCGGCGTCGTTCGGGAATTCGCGGATGGCTACCGCCGGACATTCGGTCTCGTTCCGGACGCATTCGCGGCGCAGGGCTACGACGCGGCGAACCTGGTTCTACAACAACTCTCTGCGCGACGTCGGGACCGGGCCTCGGTACGCGACGGCATGCTCGCCGTGCGTGCGTACCCGGGTGCCTCGGGCTCGCTCTCGATGCTGCCCGACGGAAACGCTCGACGAAGACCCTTCCTGCTCGAGGTGTCGGGTCAGCGTTTCGTGCCGCTGGATTGACCCCTTTGCCTGCGCATCGCTTGACGATTTGCCGTTCGTCTGCCGGTCTTCATGCGTTTCAACTCGCGATTCCTAATCCCATCTGGCTTCTCAAGTCGGGTCGCTCCCGGCCGCTAATGCTGCCATGGAGTGCACGCCCCCGGTCGATCGAATTCCCGAAGAGCTTCCGGTCCTCGCCCTTCGCGAGTTCGTCGTGTTTCCGTACATGGTGCTCCCGCTCTTGATCGCGCGTCCGGCGTCCGTCGCGGCCGTCGAGGAAGCCTTCGAAGGCGACCGACTGATCCTGCTCGTGGCGCAGCGGAATCCCGAGACGATCGATCCCGATCCCGACGATCTGCATCGCGTCGGGACCGTCGCGATGATCATGCGCAAGCTGAAGATGCCGGACGGGCGCTTGAAGGTCCTCGTCCAGGGACTCGGGAAGGCGCGGATCGAGTCGCTGATCGAGCACAGCCGCTTTCCGCGCGTGCGCGTGTCGCCATTCGCAGCCGGAGACGAGCTGGGGGAGGAGTGGACGGTCGAGGGGGAGGCCTTGACGCGCGCGGTGCGCGGACGCGTCGAGGAGCTCCTGCCGCTCAAGAATCTTCCGCCCGAGGTCCTTTCGATCACGACGAACGTCCAGAGCCCCGGACGCCTGGCGGATCTCGTCGCCTCGAATCTCCGGCTCCGCCTGGAGGAGGCGCAGGAAGTCCTCGAGATCCAGGACGCGATCGCCCGTTTGAGGAAGGTCGACTCGTTGTTGAAGCGCGAGCTCGAGGCGGTCGCTTCGCGCGTCGACCTGCACCGAAGCATGCCGGCCGAGGCCGCCGGCGCCTCCGACCATCGCGAGACCTTCTTGCGCGAGCAGCTCCGCGCGATCCAGAGCGAGCTGGGCGAGGTCGATCCGCGGGCGGACGAGCTCGACGACTACCGTCTCAAGGTCGAGGAGGCCAACCTGCCCGAGGCCACGCGCGAGGAGGCGATGCGGCAGCTGCGACGCCTCGAGCGGATGCATCCCGACGGACCCGAGGCGCAGGTCGTGCGCAACTACCTCGACTGGGTCGTCGATCTCCCCTGGGATCGTTGCTCGGTCGATCGCCTCGAGCTCGACGCCGCGCGCGAGATCCTCGATCGGGACCACGCCCACCTCTCCATCGTCAAGGATCGGATCCTCGAGTTCCTCGGCGTGCGCAAGCTCCGACAGGATTCCCGGGGCCCCATCCTCTGTTTCGCCGGTCCGCCGGGCGTCGGCAAGACTTCGCTCGGGCGGTCGATCGCTCGTGCGATGGGTCGGGAATTCGTGCGTGTCTCGCTGGGCGGCGTCCGCGACGAGGCGGAGATTCGTGGTCACCGGCGGACCTACGTCGGCGCGCTCCCGGGTCGCATCATCCAGGGCATCAAGCAGGCGGGCACGAGCAATCCCGTCATGATGCTCGACGAGATCGACAAGCTCGGAGCGGATTTCCGCGGCGATCCGTCGGCGGCACTGCTCGAGGTCCTCGATCCGGAGCAGAATCGCGACTTCAGCGACCACTTCCTCAATACGCCGTTCGACCTGTCCCGCGTCCTCTTCATCGCGACGGCGAACATGCTGGAGCCGATCCCGGCGCCGCTCCGTGATCGCATGGAGGTGATCCGCCTCGCGGGATACACGCCCGAAGAGAAGGCGGAGATCGCGACGAACTTTCTCGTTCCGCGTCAGGTCGTGGAGCACGGCATGGACGTGTCCCACATGACGTGGACGAAGAGCGCCATCCAATCGCTGTGCAGCGAGTACACGTACGAGGCGGGGGTTCGGCATCTCGAGCGCCAGGTCGCCGCGATCTGCCGAAAGATCGCGCGCCGTCGGGCGGAGGGCGACCTCTCCGACGTCGTGATCAACGCGAAGTCTCTGGACAGGTACCTCGGGCCGCCGCCCTATCGAAACGACAACGCGAGCAAGCAGTCCGAGGTCGGCCTCGTGAACGGCCTTGCGTGGACGGAAGGTGGTGGCGAGGTCCTTTCGCTCGAGGCGAACCAGTCGCACGGGCGCGGACTCGTGCTGACGGGGCAGCTGGGCGACGTCATGAAGGAGAGCGGACAGGCCGCTCTGTCCTACGTGCGGTCGATCCTGCCGGAGATCGGCATCTCCGACCGGGATTTCGCGCGCCATCAGATCCACGTCCACGTGCCCGCCGGCGCCACGCCGAAGGACGGACCCTCCGCCGGGGTCGCGATCGCCACGGCGATCGCGTCGCTCGCCACGGGCATCGCCGTCCGGGCCGACGTCGCGATGACGGGCGAGGTGACGCTGCGGGGGCGGGTGCTGCCGGTCGGCGGGATCCGCGAGAAGGTGCTCGCCGCGCTGCGGAGCGGCATCACGACCGTCGTGATTCCCGAGAGCAACGTCGGCGATCTGCGCGAGATTCCGAAGGAGCTCAAGCGGCGAATCGAGTTCGTCCCCGTGCGTCACATGCGGGAGGTCCTCGAACGCGTGCTCGTCGCGCCGCTCGCCTGGAAGACGCGGCGGCGCAAGGCGTCGGGTTCCACGACCACCCGCACCGCCGGTCGTGCACCGATCGGTGCGTCGAAATCGGACTGAGCCCCCACCTCGCCGTCGGCGCGCGTTCGCGTTCCGCGCCATCCACCCATGATCCGGGAGCCGCCCGAGCCGCCCCGGCGCTCGGACGGGATCCGCTCGGACGGCCGATCGCGGGGGCGGATGACCTCGCGCGGTGCTCTGCCCTCCCGCCGGATCGGCCGGTGGCCGGGGGCGGGCCGTCGGACGCGACGGCCGGGCACGCGGGCGAACCGGGTCCGCGCCCATCTCGGGCGGCCGGGGGATCGGGGCATTCCAGCGCCTGCGGCGTGCCATCCCTCCCCGCTCTCGCCCGGGTTTCGCGGCATCCGAGCCGGGGGATCGCGCGCTTCCGGCCTCCCGCGATCCCGGCGATTCCTCCGCGCGCGGCGTCAAGCCGGGGCGGGGCAGGACCGATACGCGGGCGTGCACGTATCCCTGACGGCCAAATTCGTGATCGGCTCGTTCGTCGTGGCCGGCGCCACCGCGCTGCTGCCCGACCTCGCGCGCCGCTTCGGCATCGCCTTCTCGACGTGGGGCACGCTCTTCGTCGCGCTGGGCGTCGGTGGCGTGATCGGGTTCTTCCTGTCACGCATGTTCGGCGTCAAGTTCCAGGCTCTGCGACAGGCCACCGATCGGATCCGGGAGGGCGAGCTTCGCCTCGACCTCGCGAGCCACTCGCCCTCGCGCTTTCCCGACGAGATGGACGAGCTCGAACGCGGGCTGGCCGACATGCTCGTGCGCCTTCGACAGCTCGTGGCGAGCGTGCAGCAGACGTCCCACTCCGTCGCCGACTCCTCCACCGGTCTCGAGGCCGGGCTCGCCGATCTCCGGCGAACGAGCGAGAACGTTTCGGCGACGGTCGAACGCGTGGCCGCCGGCGTCGCCCAGGAACAGGAGCTCCTCGGCCAGGCGTCCCACCGGATGGCCGAGATCTCGAGCGAGATCGACCTCAACGCGAGCCGTGCGCGCGAGGCCTTCGGCTTCGCTGCGGAGGCGAATCAGAAGGCTGGAACGGGCGTCGAGGTCGCCCGACTCGCGATCGAGAAGATGAAGGCCGTATTCGAGCGGGCGGAGACGACCGGCGTCAAGGTCTTCCAGCTCGAAGCGAAGACGCGCCACGTCCATCAGATCACCGAGATCATCACGTCCGTCGCCCACCGGACGAACCTGCTCTCGCTGAACGCCTCGATCGAGGCCGCTCGCGCAGGCGAGGCCGGACGGGGCTTTTCGGTCGTCGCCGACGAGATCCGGAAGCTCTCGGAGAGCGCGGGCAAGAGCGCCGACGAGATCAGTCAGCTGATGCACGAGATCCAGGCGGATACCGCGATGGTCGCGGACGAGATGCGGCAGTCGAGTCAGGTCATCGGGGAAGGGCGCGAGGACATCAACACCATCGCCGGAGCCCTCGCCCAGATCAGCATGGCCGTCTCCGAGGCCGCGACCCGATCCGAAGAGATCTTCCACGGCGCGGACAGCCATTCGCTGAACGCGCAGAGCATGGTCGAGGCGATCGAGGAGATCGCGAAGGTCGCCGGCGACAACGGCAAGAGCGTCGCGGGCCTCGACGACACGATGAGGCGTCAGATGGAGACGCTCTCGCGGATCCTCGCCGCGGCCGAGGCGGTCGACCGACTCGTCCGGGAGCTCGACGGGTCGCTCGCGTACTTCCGAACCGGCGGCGCCGCCATCGAGGAGGGTCCCCGCGCCCCGTACTCCTCTCCGGAGGCGGCGTCGTGAGGACGAGCGCGAGCATCGGTGACGGGGGCGACCGCCTGCTGATGTTCCTCTTCGAGGACGTTCGCTATGCGCTGCCGATCGCCTGGGTCGTCGAGGTCGCCGAGAAGGACCGCGTGACGAGCGTCCCCTCGCTCGCCCTGCCCATCGGCGGCGTGATGAACTGGCATGGCGAGGCCCTCCCGCTCGTGGCGACCGAGCTCCTGCTGGGGCGGGATCGGGACGAGGCCGGCGCGACGCCCTTCGGCGCCGCGACGACGGTGGGGTACGCGCAGGAGCAGGTCGTCGTCCTCTCGGCGAAGCCGGGCAGCGTCGGTCGGATCGGGATTCCGGTCGATCGCGTCGTCGGACTGCTCGAGGGGAGGGTCGACGAGATTCGCCGCGGTGAGGGCCTCGTCGTCGAACGACGGCCCGTCGACGGTCGCATCGTCCACGTGCTCGATCCGGTCGCGTTGGTGGCGCGCGGGGCCGAGGTCATCGAGAGCGCCACCAACTGAGATCGATGGAAATCGGAGGGAACGAGATGGCACGGATTCTCATTGCAGACGACGCGTCCTTCATGCGGCAGATGATTCGGGAGATCATCGAGCCCGAAGGGCATGAGATCGTGGGGGAGGCGACGAACGGGATCGAGGCCGTGGATCTCTACAAGGAGCTCTCGCCGGACCTCGTCACGATGGACATCGTCATGCCCAAGCGCTCGGGCATCGACGCGGTCAAGCGGATCCTCGCCGACCATCCGACCGCCTGCATCGTGATGTGCAGCGCGCTCGGTCAGGAATCGCTCGTGATGGAGGCGCTCCAGGCGGGCGCGCGCGACTTCATCGTGAAACCGTTCAAGCCGGACAGCGTGATCGCGACGTTGAAGAAGGTTCTCGAGAAGGCGGACTGACGCATGCCGCTCGACATGGCCAAATACCGCCGGCTCTTCCTCGAGGAGTCGGCGGAACATCTCGGCGAGATCGGCCACGCGCTGCTCGCGCTCGAGAAGGAGCTCGCCGCCGCGGAGGCGATCGATACCGTCTTCCGGATGGCCCATTCGATCAAGTCGATGGCCGCGTCCCTGGGCTTCGAAGGCATCGCCGAGCTCGCGCACCGGATGGAAGATCGGATGGAGGGCGTTCGGCGAGACGGCCGCGTTCGGGGACCGGAAGAGCTCGCTCTGCTGTTCCGAGCGCTCGAGACGCTCGAATCGATGGTCGCGACGGTCGCCGACGACCGCGAGCCCGCGCCCGCGGATCCGGCGCTGCTCGTCGCCCTCGGCGAGGCCTCGCCCGCGGAGGGCGGCGCGTCCGCGGCCCCTGCCGCTTCCCGGGTCGACCCGCCAAAAAAAGTCCGTCCCTAGAGCCCGCGGCTCCCACCGCGGGCGAGGTTCCGGCGGCCGATGCGGCAACGCCGGAGGTCGCAGGCGTGGGCGCGGCGGTCGGCGCGCCGCGCAGTCCGACGGTCCGCGTCCGGACGGAGACGCTCGATCGCTTCCTCACCGCGGTGGGCGAGGTCATCCTGTCGTCGAGCCAGCTTCGAGCGGGCGTCGCGCGTTATGCACAGGAGCCCGAAGTCGCGGACGGCTTCGACCGGGTCGAGCGCCGCGTGGCCGAGCTGCAGCGGCGTGTGCTCGAGCTGCGGACGGCACCGCTCGAGCGGGTCACGGACAACCTGCCCCGCACGGCCCGCGCGGTCGCCGAGAAGCTCGGCAAGCGGGTGGACGTCGAGATCGTCGGCGGCGAGCTCGAGCTCGATCGCGCCATCCTCGATCGGCTCGGGGAACCGCTGCTCCATCTCGTCCGCAACGCGGTCGACCATGGGCTCGAAACACCGGCTGATCGACTCGCCGCCGGCAAGGACCAGACCGGACGGCTCCGGATCGAGGCGCGTCGTCAGCGCGACTCGATCCTGATCGACGTCGCCGACGACGGGCGCGGAATCGATCTGGCATCGGTCTCGCGCCGCGCCGTCGAAGCCGGCCTGATCCATGCGGATCTCGTCGCGGACCTCCCGTCCGAGGAGATCGTTCGCTTCATCTTCCATCCGGGACTCTCGACGGCTCAAGCCGTCTCGGAGGTGTCCGGCCGCGGCGTGGGGATGGATGCGGTGAAGGCGACGATCGAGGGGCTCGGGGGGGAGATCCTGCTCCGGACCGAGCGCGGCCGCGGGACGACGACGACGTTGCGCGTGCCGATCACGGCGGCCGTGCAGCGCGTGCTGCTCGTCGGCATCGCGGAGGAACGCGTCGCGATTCCGATCGCCAAGGTGGAGCGGATCCTCGAGGTCCCCGCCGAGGCCATCGAGCATGCCGCGGGCGACTCCTTCGTGCTGATCGACGGCACACCGGTCCCGCTCCTCAGCCTGGCGAAGCGGCTCCGCATCGAGGAGCGGCCCATGAGCTCGACCTCGGTCCCGCTGGTGCTCTCGGAGGTCCGGGGCGAGCGTGTCGCGCTCGCCGTCGATCGCTTCCACGGGCAGCAGGAGTTCTATGTGAAGCCCGTACCGGAGCTCCTCGCCTCGGTTCGCATCCTGGCGGGGCTGACCGTGCTCGAAGATGGAAGTCCCGTCTTCCTGCTCGATCTGACGCAGCTGGTCTAGAAGACGATGGAATCGACGGACTCCCAGGACATCGAGCGCCTCGTCGAGCTGACGCATGCGGGCGCAGTGCGCGCGGCGACGGCCTTCGGGCAGCTGGCGAACGCGCCCATCGAGGTCGGCACGCCCATCGCCCGCGATGGCCAGACGATACGGGGGGGATCCATCGGATCGAGCGATTCCCACTCCGCACGCGCGGGCGCGATGCCCGCCGTGACGGGCGTGTTCTTCGAGTTCGAGGGTTGTCTCGAGGCACTGGTCGGGATCCTCTTTCCTGCGGAGGGATGCGAGCGGCTGGTCCGCGGCGTGGTCGGAATCGAGTCGGGCACGCTCGACCCGATGATCGTCGAGTCGGCCTTGATGGAGGTGGGCAACATCCTCGCCTCCCACGTCGCCTCGGGCATCGCCGACGCGCTCCGATCGCGTCTGCTGCCCTCCATCCCGGCGCTCGCGCCGGAAGGGGCGGACGTCGAATTCGACGCCTGGGTCGACCGGATCGTCGGTCGCGAGGCGCTGCGCATCGAGGCGGAGCTGACGCTGGCCACGGGCGAGGCGGTGGGTCGACTCGTGGTCGTGCCGACCGGACGGGCGGCGAGCGATCCGGGCCGCGAGCCCTCTCGGGACCCGTCGGTCTGTTAGGATCCGACGCCTCCGCCCGTGTCGGGCGGCGATCGCCGAGATGGGAACGCCTTGGATTCGGAAGCCCTGCGCCAGCTCTTCGAAGCCGTGCAGTCCGGGCACGTCGCGGTCGACGAGGCCGTCCGACGGGCCGCAGTGCTCCCGTATGTGGAGGTCGAGCATGCGCGCGTCGACACCCACCGCGCCCTGCGTCAGGGCATTCCGGAGGTGATCTTCGGCCAGGGAAAGGCGAGCGAGCAGATCGTCGACGCGGCGCGGGCGTTGCGTGCCGCGGGGCAGCCGGTGCTCGTGACGCGGGTGGCGGCCGAGATCGCGGTTTCGGTACGCGGGGCGTTTCCGGAGGCGGAGCATCATCCGGTGGCGCGCACGCTCTGGATCGGACCGCGCGAAGTGCCGGTGCGGGGCAGGGGGACGGTGCTGGTCGTCTCCGCGGGGAGCGCCGACCGCCCGGTCGCGACCGAGGCGCTGGAGGTCGCCCGTCGGTTCGGAAACGAGGCCGAGCTTCTGCAGGACGTCGGTGTCGCGGGCATCCACCGGCTCTTTGCATCCCTCGATCGGTTGCGGTTGGCACGCGTGCTGATCGTCGTGGCGGGGATGGAAGGCGCCTTGCCCTCGGTGGTCGGCGGCCTGGTCGACAAGCCGGTCATCGCCGTGCCGACGAGCGTCGGGTACGGCGCCTCGTTGGGGGGCATCGCGGCGCTGCTCGGCATGCTCACGAGCTGCGCGTCGAACGTCACCGTGGTGAACATCGACAACGGATTCGGGGCGGCCCACGTCGCCACCCTGATCAATCGGCTCTGATGCCCGGACGGGGCGGTCGCGTCACGGCCGCCGCCGATCCGAGGGAGGCGCGTCGGACCGGGCGCGCACGGAACGAGGTCCGATGAGTCGCAGGCTGCTTCATCTCGATGCGTTCTCCGGCGCGGCCGGCAACATGTTCATGGGCGCGATGCTCGATCTCGGCCTCTCACGGGCGCGGTTGCTGGAGGGCCTGGCGCCGCTCGGGCTCGACTTCAAGCTGGTCGTCCGGCGCGTGGCGCGACACGGTCTCGCGGGCCGACATGTCGACGTCGTGGTGCCGGAGACGCGCCCGCGCGCTTCGGGTGTCGGGCGGTCCAAGACCTCGTCGTCTCGTCGTGAACGATCTTCGGGCGCCACCCGGCGGGTCGCGGCCGCGGATCGGGCACACCCGCCGGACCTCGCCCATGTCGATCTCGCCCATGCCGACCCGGACCATCCGGTCGGCGCCCACCCGGGCCATGGGCGAACCGGACCGCAGCGACCAGGCCATGCCCATCCGCCCGGTCGCCACTACGCCGAGATCCGGCGGCTCATCGAGCGCGCGCGCCTCGGCCGTTCCGTGAAGGAGCGGACGCTGGCGATCTTCGAGGCCCTCGGGCGGGCCGAGGCGAAGGTCCATGGCATCCGCCTCGACGCCGTCCATTTCCACGAGGTCGGCGCCGTCGATGCGATCGTCGACGTGACGGCGGCGGCGCTCGCGCTCGAGCTGCTCGCGATCGATCGCATCAGCTGCTCGCCGGTCGCGCTCGGCCACGGCCGGATCCACTCGGCCCACGGTCATCTCCCGCTGCCCGCCCCAGCGGCGCTCGAGCTCCTGACCGGCATCCCGACGGTGCCCGCGCACGTCGGCTGGGAGACGGTGACACCGACGGGCGCGGCGATCCTGCGGACGGTCGTCGATTCGTTCGGACCACAGCCGGCGATGACGATCGAACGGGTCGGCTACGGGGCCGGCAACGATCGACCGGGCCCGATGCCGAACCTGCTGCGCGCGGTGCTCGGGAAGGAGGCGGGCTGGCGCGGCGATCGCGTCGTCGCGATCGAAACGAATCTCGATGACTTCGTGCCGGAGCATTTCGACTACCTGATGGAGCGCCTGCTCGAAGCCGGTGCGCTCGACGTCTCGATCCAGCACGTCCAGATGAAGAAGAACCGGCCGGGGTTCCTGCTGCGCGTGCTCGCGCGGCCTTCCGATCGCGAGCGGCTCGCTCGGATCGTCTTCGCGGAATCGACGGCGATCGGCGTGCGCATCGCAGAGCTGGATCGTCTCGTGCTCGAACGGGAGAGCGTGCGGCTCTCGACGAAGTTCGGCCCGGTGCGCGTCAAGGTCGTGCGCGGGGTGGAGGGGGGGCTCGAGCTCTCGCCCGAGTACGACGATTGCAAGCGGGCCGCCCGACGACGCGGCGTCGCGCTGCGCGAGGTCGTGGAGGGCGTGCTCGCCCAGGCGCGGCGGGAGCTCCGGGCGTGATGTCGGCCGAGGCGTGGGCGCGGATCGAGCCGCATGCCTTCGATCTCCGGCCCGAGCGCTCGGTCGCGCGCGATGCGGCGGTGCTCTGTTTGCACGGGCTCACGGGGACGCCCTACGAGGTCCGGCCCGTCGCCGAGGCGCTCGTCGCGCGGGGGCTGCGCGCCCGCGGTCCCTGGATGGCCGGTCATGAGGGCGGTCATGAAGTGCTCGCCCGGACTTCGTGCGCGGACTGGGTCGAGCTCGCCGAAGCGGAGCTCGTGCGCCTTCGGTCCGAGCACGCGCGGGTGTTCCTCGTCGGTGTGTCGATGGGCGGCCTCGTCGCGCTGCGTCTGGCGCAGACGGCGGCGGTCGACGGGTTGGTGGTGGTCGGCGTGCCGCTCGCATTGCCGCGCCCCCTGCGATTGCTCGCCCGGCTGCTGCGTCCGGTCCTGCCGTATCGCGCGAAGCAGGGCTCCGACATCTGCGAGCCCGTCGCGCGCGCGCGCCACCCCGGCCTGGCGGCGATGCCGCTCGCGGCGGTCGTCGAGCTGACGCGCCTTCAGGCGCTCGTCGCGTCCCATCTGGGGCGCGTCCGAGCGCCGATCCTCGTCGCGCACGGCCGGCGCGATCGGACGGCCGCTCCGGCCGACGCCGCGCGCATCCACGCGGGCGTCGAGTCCGCCGACCGGGAGCTCTACTACCTCGAGCGTTCCGGACACGTCGCCACCGTCGACTACGACGGGCGCGCCCTCGCGCGCGCCGCCGCGGACTTCCTGGCGAGGCGCTGCTGATTTCGCGATCTGCGAGCGTCCAGTCGGCGCGGGGCCGCGTTTCGTCTCGTGGGCCGGACGTGTCGGACTCAGGCACGACTCGCGCGCAGCGTCACGTAGGCGATCAGCGCCGCCTCGTCCTCGGGCGACATGTCGCAGATCCGGACGCCGACGCCCTGGCGCTCGACGCCCTGGAGCTCGCTGCGGTAGAGCACCTCCCCCGTGAAGGAGAGGCTGCGCTGCAGCTCGGGCAGGGTGATCTCACACTGTGTCTCGCTGTGTTCGTCGAGCGCCGCGTGCGTCGCGATGAAGACGCCCCCGCGTCCGATCTCGGTGGCGACGCACGGCCGCGTCTGGCCGGCGAGGCGCGCCGCCAGGCGACCCGCGTAGCGGATGAAGCGCCGGTCGCCCGTCGACGCGGCGACCTTGCCGAGCTTGGGGACGAAACGGGGCAGGTCGACCGGCTGGATCACGTAGCCCGCCGCCCCGACGGTGCGCGCGGCGTCCTGTCGGCTCGGGTGGTGCATCTGGTCGAGCAGGACGACCGGGATCCGCACGATGCCCGGCAGCCCGCGAATCGCCTGGACGAAGGTCGCCCCGTCGCTGCGGCCGAGGTCGTACTGCGAGAGGACGAGATCGGGCGTCATCGAGGCGAGCCGCATGAGCGCCTCGGTCTCGCTTCGCGCCGTCGCGAGGCGATAGCCCCGGGCGCGCAGCGCGTCGCGCAGCGCCGCGTCCTCGAGCAGGCGGGCCCCGACGAGCAGCACCTTCGGCTCCCGCCTTCCGCCGCCGCTCCGTTCGGGCTCCAGGCCGAGACCGGACGGCCGGGCCGACGCCCCGGGCGCGGCGGGTCCCGCGGCCGCCCGCGCGGGCTCGAATCGAGGCCTTCGCGCCTGCTCGTCACGGGCGGCCGCCATGCGGGCGAGCTCGTGGAGGCGGTTGCCGAGCAGGAGGTCGAGCTCCGCGCCGGACTCGAGCCGGCCGCTGACATCGACGACGCGCTCGGCGAGGCCTTCGAGTCGATGGCCGGAGAGCGCGCGGGTGGTCGGCAGGATCGCTTCGTCGAGACGGTGCATCAGGACGGGCCGATCGGGGGACTCGCCCGAGAGCGGGACGGCGAGCAGCGAGCCGCCCTCGATCGCGCCGACTGCCAGGCCGATCCGCTCGAGCGCTCGGCCCGTCTCCCGCAGCTCCCGCGTGCGATCGCGCCAGGCCTGCCGGATCACCGCCTCGATGGCGGCCGCGTCGGCACAGCGTCGGATGTCGAGCAGCGGCAGGTTGAAGAGGGGCCGGGGACGCAGGCATTTGATCTGATCGCCAGCGACCGTCGTGAAGAGGATGCGTTCGAAGGCGAGCGAGCCCGTGAGCGATTCGAAGGGCGTGGACGCGATCGGCAGCGAGACCAGGATCGAGCGTCCGTCGGGCATGACCCGGCAGGCGAGCCCCATGCGTTCGAACCGGGCGAATTGGCGCTGCTGGACCCGGTCGAGCTGCGGCTCGGTCGCGCTCATGCACGTCTCCTCCGCGCGATTCTTCGACGCCCGTTGCGCCCCGCTTGACCGGCGATCCCGGCGCGGGCGCGCCCGCCCGCCACAGGGGGTTCACGGGCACCGTCCGGCGAGGGGGCCACTCCGCTGCCGGCCTTGACGGGCCGGGTGGCGCGCGATCGAGATCCATGCGAACGCGCGCCCGCCGGCGGCCCGGATTCCGTTCGGAGCGGTGCCCTTCCATGTCCCGCGGGTCAAGCCTGCTGCCCCAGCAGGTCTCGCATGCCCTCCGCAAATCAAGTGTGGGGTTAAAGCCCTAATAATCCAGGACCGATACGCCAGAGGTCAGCGGAGCGGTGATCCAGGTCACCCCTCTCCGGGAGCCCATCCGATGCACCGCTTCCTCACCGTCTTCCTCTGCCTCTCGACGCTCGCGATGGCGCAGAACGTGGTGGCCGGCACGCCGCGCCCCGTTCTCGATGGCGATCGGGGTCAGGCGATCGCTCAGACGCCGGGAGAGCGGGTGCTGTCGTCGGGCGTCGAGCTCTCGCAGGCGGTGGCGGGCGGCCAGGCCCCCTCGCCCGGGACGATGATGCTCTTCGTGACGGGCCTCGCGGGTCTCTCGGCGGTGGGTCGCCGGCGCACGGCATCCCCTCAGACCGCTCGCTCCTAGGTCGGGGCGCGCGGGCCGTCCCCCCGGTGCGTGGCTGGGGCTCGCGCACCGGGGGGCGGTGGGGGCGCCCGGGCCGTCGGTTGCGATCGCCATGGGGGGTGGGATCCTCGCCGGCGCGATGACCCGCACCGGTCAGCGCCGAAGAGGATCTTCAGTGGGCCTGGTTCGTGTCCTGCGATGAGCTCGAGCTGGCGGAGGCGGGGGAGGTCCTGGGGATCGCGGGCCCGGATTGCGGCGGCCTGCTCGAGACCCTGAAGATTCCGTGTGTGCCCGCGGCCCGTGCCGATCGCTTCCTGCTGATCGAGGCGGACGGGCAGCTCGAACTGAGGCCGCCCGAGGCGCTCGATCGACCCGGCATTCGCGCCGACTTCCCGCCCGAGCGCGCATCACGCTCGGCGCGCGCCCATCCCCTCGTCCGCGCGTTCGGGCGAGGTACCGGACGCGTGCTCGACCTGACCGCGGGACTCGGCGCGGACGCCTATCGGCTGGCCGCGGCGGGCCACCACGTCGAGGCCTGCGAGCGTCACGCCGTGGTCTACGCGCTGCTCCAATCGGGCTGGTCGCGCGCGGTCGCGCGCGGCCGCGTGCCCGATGCGGTCGTCGAGCGGCTCACGTTCGTTCATGCGGACGCCCTCGACCGGCTCGCGTCGAGCACGCCGGGAGATCTCGCCGTCTATCTCGATCCGAGGTACCCCGCGCCGCGGCGCGCGTCTGCGCTGCCTCGCCGCGAGCTCCAGCTGCTGCGTCGGCTGCTCGGGGGGGAGGGGGCGGAGGGCGCGCACCTGCTCGCGGCGGCGCGCGAACGGGCCTCGCGGGTCGTCGTCAAGCGACCGACCCACGCGCCTCCGCTCGCGCCGGGGGCGAGCTTCGAAGTGGAGAGCAAGCTGGTGCGCTTCGACGTCTATGTCGAAGCGCCTCGGCGCGGGAGGGCGTCGTCGTGAGCGAGCTCTGGGTCTTCGTCGAGTCCTTCGAGCGCGCCGAGCGCATCGTCCTGTCGGGCGACGAGGGTCGCCATGTGGCGGCCCGCCGCCTGCGTCCGGGGGATCCGCTCGTCGCCTTCGATGGCGCGGGGCATACGGGACTCGCCCGCATCGAGTCGGCCGATCGGCGTGGGGTCGCGATCCGCGTCGAGACCCTCGAGGAGGTGACGCCTCCAGCGGACGTCTGGCGGCTCGCGACGGCGATTCCGAAGGGCGAACGGCTCGCGATCCTGCTGCCCATGCTGACCCAGCTCGCCGTCCCCGTCTGGCAGCCGCTCGTGCTCGAGGATTCCGCGGTCCGTTCGCTCGACGTCGAGTCGGCCCGGATGCGCAGGATCCTCGTCGAGAGCGCGAAGCTCGCGCGGCGTCCGTGGCTGCTGGAGGTTCGGCCGCCCTGCGATCTCGCCACGCTCCTCGGCGCCGTCGGACGCGCCGAGCGGGTCTGCTTCGGCGATCGCGCGGGCGAGCGGACCGGGGTCCCGTCCGATGCCGCGACCGTCGTCATCGGGCCGGAAGCGGGATTCTCCGCGGCCGAGCTCGCCGCGCTGCGCCAAGTGGGCGCGACCGCAGTCACCCTCGGTCCGCATAACATGCGGATCGAGACGGCGGCCGTGGCCGCGGCGGCGACGCGACTCGCGTCAAGCCTGCGCGACTGACGCGGGCACGACCGTTTCCTGCCCCTCCTCTCGCAGCCGGACGGGCCCGAACGCGTCGGGGTACTTGCCGCGCTTGTCGGCATAGAACGCCCGGACGAGGTCCATGTCGCGCTCGAGGTCTCCGGTCGGTACGAAGGCCGGTCCGATTCCGCCGCGGCGGCGGGCGTAGTCGAGGTAGCTCATCACGATCGGGACGCCCGCCGAGAGCGCGATGTAGTAGAAGCCGGAGCGCCAGTATTCCGACCGGCTGCGCGTCGCCTCGGCCGGCACGACGAGGCCGAGCTCGTCACGACCCGAGAAGAGCCGCGCGATCGTCCGGACGCGCTGCTCGCTGCGGTCGCGTTCGATCGGAATGCCGCCGAGCCGCCGCATCAATCCTCCGAAAGGCGGTCGGAAGAGGCTCGCCTTGCCGAGCCACGAGATGCGCATGCCGAAATGCTCGGCGAAGGCGAGCAGGTACGGGAAGTCCCAGTTGGTGGTATGCGGCGCGGCGATCAGGACGTAATGTCGGACGTCCGGGCGTACGCCCTCGGCGCGCCAGCCGGTCGCCGAGAGGAACAGGCGGGCGAGCCATCGACGGAATCTTCTTCGGGCCATGAACGGCAGGCGTCCTCGAGCGGCCGTCGGCGGGCCGCGGGCGGGCGGGAACGTAGCGGGGCCGCGGCGCGGCGCTCGTCCGCCGCGCTGTCTAGACTGCGCGCCGTCATGGACGCCCGGCGACGATCGATCCTGATGACCGCGCTCGTGAGTCAGGCCTTCGCGGTCGGGCTGACCCACGGGATCTTTCCGGTCTTCCTCCAACCGATCGAGGCGGCCTTCGACGCGCCGCGGACGACGATCGCGGCGGGGCAGGTGGTGATGATGCTCTCCTTGACGGGAAGCGGCCTCCTGACCGGCCACCTCTTCGATCGCGGCCACGCGCGCCGGATCATGCTGGGCGGTGCCATGCTGCTCGCCTTCGCGCTCGTGGCCGCGGCCCGCTCTTCCGGGCTGTGGACGCTCGCGGGATCGGCCGCGTTGATGGGCATGTCGGTTCCGTCGATCGGGCCGCTCTCGGGGGGCACGCTCGTGACCCGTTTCTTCCGAGCCGAGCGCGGTCGCGCGCTCGGCTGGATCGGCATGGGGCCGCCGCTCGGCGCAGGACTCTTCGCGGGCCTCGCCGGGCTCCTGCTCGCACGCGTCGACTGGCGGACGACGCTCCTCGTGTTCGCGGCGGGCGTCGCGCTCGTGCTCTGGCCGCTGATCTGGCTGGCGGTCCCGGCGCGATTCGAAGCGGCGCCGCCGATGACGCCCGCTTCGGCGGCGGAGTCGGTGCGCGGATCGACGTCGCCCGCGTCGCCGGGGACGGCGTCGCCCTTCCGGCAGCGGGTCTTCTGGCTGACGGCGGGGATGTTCGCGCTGGCGGCGGGCATCTCGACGGGCTGGACGGCGCACTTCGTCGCCTATCTCGCCGGTCAGGGTCTGGCCGAGGAGCAATGCGCCGCGCTGCTGTCGGCGCAATTCTGGATGGCCGTCCCCGCCTCCTTCGCCTTCGGTGCGCTCGGCGATCGCCTCGGTCCGAGTCGACTCCTGCTCGCCATCCTGGCCCTCCAGGGTTTGATCCTGCTCCTCTTCGCCCGATCGCTGGGCTCGGCGGCGCTGCCGCATGTCGTTCTCGCCGGGCTGGGCGTGCTCTCGGGACTGGCCTCCGGCGGGCTGATTCCGCTCTTCCTGCTGCTGCTCGGCCGACGCGTCGAACCCGCGGTCTTCAGCCGGGCATTCAGCGTCTCGAACCTCCTGATGCTGCCCGTGCTGGCCGGGGCGGCGCTCGTGGCCGCGGGCGGCTTCGAGCGGCAGGGCCACTACGGCGGCGCGCTCGTGATCCTGGCCGCGGGACATGGGCTGGCCATCGGACTCCTGGTCGCATCGAATCGCGGAGGCGCATCGGCATCATGACCACCCTGACCGGGGACGTGACGTTTCGGGACGCGGGCGTGCGCTCGCCACTGCTGCGTGGGCTCAATCGGGTCGGCCGGGTCGCGGACGCCTTCGGGCTGCGACCGGGTCTCGATCCGGACGACATCGAGGCGCGGGCGATGCGCGCCACGGGGTCGGACGATCTCGACGGCGAGAGTCATCGCGAGCCGCTCGAGCGCTACGTCGCCTCGCTCGAAGAGGAGGCCGCGCTCTCGACCTTCGGCCGGCTGGCGCTGCGCGGCATGCTGACGACCCAGCTCGCGACGCGGATCCGACTGCACGCGTGGACGAAGGCGCATCCGGAGGCGGAGAAGGAGGAGATCCGACGGCCGTGGGTCATCCTCGGCCTGCCGCGGACGGGGACGAGCATCTTGTCGATCCTGCTCGGGCTCGATCCGATGGCGCGCCCGATCCGGCAATGGGAGGCGCGGACGCCGGTGCCGCCGGCGACGCTGGCGAGCGCTTCGCTCGATCCGCGCATCGCGGAGGCCGAGCGGCAATTCGAGCAGCTCCACCGCTTGAATCCGCCCTTCAAGGCCATGCATCCGACCGGGGCGATGCTCGCCGAGGAATGCGTTCCCTTCCTGATGCTCGACCTGCGGACGCTGGGGCTCGAGACCCAGGCGCGCGTGCCGTCCTACGGCGCCTGGCTGCAGGACTGCGACATGCACTCCGCCTATCGCCAGCACAAGCGGGCGCTGCAGGCGCTGCAGACCGGGCAGCCGACCGAAGCATGGGTGCTGAAGACGCCGAATCACCTCTGGTGCCTCGAGACCCTCCTCGAGTTCTACCCCGATGCACGGCTCATCTGGACGCATCGCGACCCCGGACCGGTCACGGCCTCCGTCTCGAGCCTCAACGCGAGCCTGCAGGCGACCTTCACCGAAAGACTCGATCCCCGTGCCGTCGGGTCCGAGTGGCTCGCCAAGCTCAAGCTCGCCGTCGATCGCGGCATGGCGTTCGACGAACGAGCGGACGCGGGGTGGTGTGTCCACGTCCACTACGACGAGCTGATGCGCGACCCGATCGCCGTCGTGCGCCGGATCTACGCCCACTTCGACACGGAGCCGAGCCGGCTCCACGAGCGTCGGATCGAGGCCTGGCTGCGCGAGAAGCCGCAGACGGCCGACGGTCGTCACGTCTACGATCCGGTCGACTTCGGCTTCACGTACGAATCGCTGGCCGAGATCTGGCGGCCCTATCGCGAGCGATACGACATCCGGCGCGAAGGGCGCTGACCGGCGGGACCCGAGCCTAGCGTCGCTCGAAGCGGGGCTTGCGCTTCTCGGCGAAGGCGCGCGGACCCTCCTTCGCGTCGTGGCTCGCGAAGACCGCCTGGCCGTAGTCGAACTCGTGGGCGAGCGCATCGTCGAGCGTCATGCCGTCGGTCTCATGGAGCGTACGCGTGATGGCTTCGACGGCGAGCGGGCCATTCGAGGCGATCACCGCCGCGATCTCCCGCGCCTTCGCGAGGGCCTGGCCGTCCGGGACGACGTGGCCGACGAGTCCGATGGACAGCGCCTCGCGCGCCGTGATGTGCTTTCCGGTCAGGAGGATCTCGGCCGCGTGCGTGTAGGGGATCTGGCGGGGGAGGCGCACGGCCGAGCCCCCCATCGGGTAGAGGGACCAGCGCGCCTCCGAGACGCCGAAGCGCGCGCTCTCGCCCGCGACGCGGATCTCCATGGCCTGCAGGATCTCGGTTCCGCCGGCGATCGCGACGCCCTCGACGGCGGCGACGATCGGCTTGGTCGGCCGGTAGCCCCGGAACAGGGCCTTCCAATGGATGTCCGGATCCGACTTCATGCGGGCCTGGACGTCGATCCCGGGGTCCGCGTCGCCCGCGTCGCCCGCCATGCCCTTGAGGTCCGCGCCCGAGCAGAAGTTGCCGCCGGCGCCGGTGACGATGATGCAGCGCACGTCCGGGTCGGCGGAGGCCTCGCGGTAGGCGTCGTACATCCGGATCAGCATCGCGCCCGTGAGCGCGTTGAAGCGCGATGGGCGATTCATGGTCAGCGTGAGGACGTGTTCGTCGCGTTCGACCAGCAGATCGGGCATGGGGCTCGCTTGTCTCCGTTTCCTTCCGGCTTGGCTCGGGCCTCGTCGCCGCCGTGGCGCGCAGACGGCTCGGGCTCAGACGTGTCGCGCTCGACCGACGCTGCGCAGGATCGGGGCGAGGAGCCGACTCCGCCATCCCGTCAGTCGACGCAGGATCCGATTCTCGAACGCGAGATCACGCTCGTCGAGGGGGCGGGCCGCGCTCGGCCATCGCCCCCCGTCGGCCGTTTCGAGCAGGGAGAAGAAGTCGGTCTCGGAGACCTCGTCACGGACGATCTCCCGTTGTCGCTGCATGCGCTCGGGATCGCGTGCGAGCATCGACGCCAGGCTCACGCGCCAGTCGGCGAAGCCGCCGAGCAGCCAGCCCGTCTGATGGAAGAGCGGGGCGTCCCGGAAGACCAGGGTCGCCGTCGGCCGATCGTGGCGCATCGCTTCGAGCAGCACGCTGCTCGGCGTTCCGATCACGCAGCGCGCCCGTTCGAGGGCCTCCGCGAACGTTCCGCTCGCGTCCGCGACGCAGGCCGGCATGCCCGACCGGAACGCTTGCGCGAGGTCTTCGTCGAAGAGGCGGAGCAGGACGCGATGGCCGCCTGCCGCGAGGGCGTCGCCGCAATGGCGGAGGGCGCGCGAGAGATCGGCCCGCTCGACTGGATCGAAGGCCGCGCGTCGCGCCGTCGTGACGAGGAAGTCGAACGCACGCCCGTCCGCGGTCGGGTCTCGATCGCTGGCCACCTGCTCCGAGACCGGGCGGACCGACGTCCGGATGCGTCGGTTGGCATAGGGGGAGAAGACGATTCCCCGGCCGGCGTTGCGGCGCGCGAGGAAGCGGGCCTGGGCGTCGCCGATCGTGGCGACGACGTCGTGGACGATCGGATCGAAGAGGCTGCGCGCCCCTGCGGCGGCGATGCGGGGGCTCGCGTGGAGGTTCGACCATTCGAGCGGACCGTCGACCAGCAGCAGCGTCGGGATGCCCGCGCGACGGGCCTCGAAGATCCAGCGATCGACCTCGGGGCGTGCGTAGCTCTGCGAGACGACGAGGCGGGCGTCGGGGAGGATCGCGCGGATGCGCGCGGCCTGGCGGGGCTTCGCGAAGGCGAAACACGCTCGCCGAGCGGGCGGGACCGGACCGGTGAACGCCTCGAATGCGCGCTGGGAGGAGAGGACGAGGATCGGTCGCGGATTGCTGCTCGCGCGCTCGGCCGGCTCGGACGCGGCCGTCATCGCCAGGCGGTCGGGAAGCGGGGATTGCGCGCGTCGAGCTCGCCGGCGTCGAGGTCGCCGCTCGCCAGCCGCCCGTAGAGGTCGGTGAAGCGATCGAGACTGCGATCGAGCGCGAGGTGCCGCTCGACCCATGCGCGACCTCGGCGCGCGAGGGCCTGGCATCGGGGCGCGTCGTCGAGGAGGTCGGCGAGGGTGCGGTGGAGCGAATCGGCGGTGCGGGCAGCCTGCACGAACTCGAGCCCCGGTCGACCGATCGCCGTCGACTGGCCCTCGAAGGGCGTGATCACCACCGGCAGACCGCAGGCCATGGCCTCGAGCATGCCGTTCGGCGTGCCGCCTTCCCGCGAGGTGGGCAGGACGAAGAGATCGGCCGCGGCGTACAGCGCCTCGACGTCGTCGCGGACGCCGGTGAAGTGGACCTGGTCCGGGCGGCGTGCGGCCCGGACGAGCTCGGCGATGCGCGCACCGAAGGCGCCCGCTCGATGTCGTTGGTCGGTCGGGTCGGGGCAGGGGCCGATCAGGACCAGCTCGAGGGAAGGGCATTGCGCGAGGCAGCGGCTCCAGGCGTCGATCAGGATGTCGCTGCCCTTGCGCGCGCTGACGGAGCCGACCGAGAGCAGGACCGGTCCGTCGCCCCGGATCCCCAGTCGAGCGCGGGCGGCTCGCCGCGCGTTCCCGTCACGCGGTCGGTAGCGGTCGAGATCGACGCCGTTCGGGATGATCGCGATCGGCCGCTCGACGCCGAGGCGGCGCAGGTGGCCGCCGATCTGCTCGCTGCTCGTCACGATGGCGTCGAAGCTGCCGTAGAAGCGGCGCAGCATGGCGTGATGCGCGGCGCGGATCGGGGCGGAGGCGCCAAGCCGGGGGCTGGTGATCTGGACGGCGTAGACCAGCGGCAGGCCGAGGCGCCGCAGGCGCGGGAGCCAGAAGAGCGACTCGAGCCGCTCGAAGGAGTGGAGCTGGATCACGTCGGGGCGCGTCTCGGGCGTGCGGCAGAGCTCGATCAAGCGACGGAACCAGATCGACGTGCGGCGGACGCCCGTCTCCTTCGGCAGTCGGACCCGATGGAGCGGGATGCCGTCGAGGCGCTCGGTCGGCAGCCACTCGCCGATCCGGTAGCGCGACCAGTCGGGCCCGTCCTGCGAAAGGACGAGGTCCTTCGCGCGGTTCGTCCCCGACAGGACGCGGACCTGGACGTCGCGCTTCTGGAGGCCCGGCAGGTAGCGGCGGAAGCGAAGCCCGCCGCCGCCGAAGATGGGATGGAAGACCGGATGTGCCAGACAGAGCTTCAGCATCGAGCTCCGATCGACGATCGGCGGCCGGAGTCGATCCGCGCCGAAGGGGTTCGACCGCTCGCTGGACTCGCTAGAAGAGCAGCGCGTCGAGCGAGATCGCGCCCGGGCCGATCAGGAAGAACATCAGGCAGACGACCGCGAGATTGATCGTGTATTCGGCGCCGGGGGGATTGTTGGTGATCAGGTAGCCGGCGCCCCGATGGCCGACGATGCCGGCGACGACCATCGTGCCGATCAGGGCGATGCAGGCCGGGCGGGTCGCGAGGCCCAGCCCGAGCAGCGCGCCGCCGACGAGCTCCGAGAGCATCGCCATGCGGGCCTGGATCTCGGGCATCGGCACGCCGAGGTCGCCGAGCCAGCGCGCGAAGCCCTCCATCGACCCGGAGCCGACCCAGCCGAGCTTGCCGAAGGCGTGGATCATGAAGCAGACCCCGATCGCGGCGCGCCCGATCAACAGGGCGACGTCGGTCAACATCGGGTTGGTGCCATGGAGCAGTTGGCCGAGATCCATGTCGAGAGCCACTCCTTTCGCGGAATCCAGGAGTCATTAGCACAGCCCCAGCGGCCCCTGTCGAGGATGTCGGACGTTCATGCTATGGCGATGCGCGAGCGGTTGCCGCCCGCGACCCGGTTCCCCGATACTCCGGCCATTCGACCGCCGACTCGCCGTCTTCCGGTCCGTTCCGCCTCGGCGGCGGCTGGGGTGGGCGCGCGTGTGAATCTCGGCCCAGAAGGATGCGCCGTGCGGGGTCGGGGATCGGCATCGCCGGATCGGGGGCGGCGGATCGGATCGGGACGGGCGCGGGTCGGGCAATCGACGGGACGGCCGGCGCGGACGGCAGCGACGGGAGAAGGGGCAAGATGAGCAGCCAGAGCCGGTCCGTCTTCGAGCGCGTCGACGCCAGCGCCGACTTTCCGGGCCTCGAGCGGGCGGTCCTGGCGCTCTGGGAGCGACTCGACGCGTTTCGCGAGAGCAATCGTCGGCGCGCGGGTCGACCGGCCTTCGTCTTCTACGACGGCCCGCCCTTCGCGACCGGCACGCCCCACTACGGCCACCTGCTCGCCGGTACGATCAAGGACATCGTCCCCCGCTTCTGGTCCATGCGCGGTCACCACGTCGAGCGGCGCTTCGGCTGGGATTGCCACGGTCTCCCGATCGAGGCCCTCGCCCAGGAGGCGCTCGGGCTCTCCGGCGCAGCGGCGATCGCCGAGCGGGGCGTCGACGTCTTCAACGAGCAGTGTCGCTCGATGGTCCAGACCTACGTCGCGGAGTGGCGTCGCACCGTCGCGCGCATGGGGCGCTGGGTCGACTTCGACGACGACTACAAGACCATGGATCCGGACTTCATGGAGTCCGTCTGGTGGGTCTTCAAGCAGCTCTGGGACAAGGGTCGCGTCTACCGCAGCTACCGCATCATGCCCTACAGCTGCAAGCTGGCGACGCCGCTCTCGAACTTCGAGGCGAACAAGAACTACAAGGACGTCCAGGATCCGGCGATCACCGTCCGCTTCGAGGTCGTCGGCGGAGCGGCGGGCGCGGCATCGCCGCTCGAACCGGGCCCCTCCGGCCGGGTCTACCTGACGGCCTGGACGACGACGCCCTGGACCCTGCCTTCGAATCTCGCGCTCTGCGTCGGACCCGCGATCGAGTACGCCCTCGTCGAGGAGATCGAGAGCGGCGATCGCTACGTCTTCGCGCGGGCGCGGCTCGCCGCCTACGACAAGTCGCTCGGCGCGGCGATCGGACAGGACGCGAAAGCTGCGAAGGCCGGGGCCGAGGGCGAGCGGTTCCGCCTCGTCCGCGCCGTCGCGGCGCAGGAGCTCGTCGGGCTGCGCTATGCGCCGCTCTTTCCGTACTTCCGCGACCGCCCGAACGCCTTCGTCGTCCTCGCCGACGGATTCGTCACGACCGAGGACGGCACGGGCATCGTCCACCTCGCGCCGGCCTACGGCGAGGACGACTTCCGCGTCGGCCGGGCCAACGGCATCGAGCTCGTCGATCCGCTCGACGCCGAGGCGCGCTTCGTCGCGCCGGTCGTCGAATACGCGGGCCAGGTCTGCAAGGACGCCGACAAGGCGATCATCAAGCGGCTGAAGGACGAGGGCCGCCTCGTCCAGCAATCGACCCTGGTCCACAGCTACCCCTTCTGCGAACGCACGGACACGCCCCTCATCTACCGGGCGATCGACGCCTGGTACGTCAAGGTCGAGGACCTGCGCGCGGACCTGGTCGCCGCGAACGACACGGTCGGCTGGGTCCCCGCGCACATCGGGACGAACCGCTTCGGCAACTGGCTGGCCGAGGCCAACGACTGGAACGTCAGCCGCAATCGCTACTGGGGCTCGTGCATCCCGGTCTGGATCAACGTCGAGGATCCGAGCGATACGATCTGCGTCGGCTCGCGCGCGGAGCTCGAGGCGCTCTCCGGCGTTCGCGTCGACGACCTCCACAAGCACGTCGTCGATTCCGTCGCGATCGTGAAGGACGGCAAGACCTACCGTCGGACACCCGAGGTCCTCGACTGCTGGTTCGAGTCCGGGTCCATGCCCTGGGCGCAGCAGCACTACCCCTTCGAGCGGGCGGCCGAGCTCGACCAGTTCTTCCCGGCCCACTTCATCGCCGAGGGCCTCGACCAGACCCGCGGCTGGTTCTACACCCTGCTCGTCCTGGGCGTCTCGCTCTACGGACGCAGCCCGTACCGCAACGTGATCGTGAACGGCCTGATCCTGGCCCGCGACGGCAAGAAGATGTCGAAGCGGCTCAAGAACTACCCCGATCCCAACGAGATGCTCGACCAGTACGGGGCGGATGCGCTGCGCGCGTATCTGATCGACTCGCCGGTCGTCCGGGCCGAGGAGCTCCGCTTCGACGAGGCGGGGCTCAAGGAGATCGTGCGCACGGTCGTCCTGCCCTACTGGAACGTCCTGTCGTTCTTCACGACCTACGCGAGCGTCGACGGCTGGGATCCGCGCACGAGCGAGGCGCCCGCCCTCTCCGAGCGGGCGGACATCGACCGCTGGATCCTCTCCGTGCTGCAGAGCCTGATCCGCGACGTCAACGTCGAGATGGAGGCCTATCGGCTCTACACGGTGGTCCCCCGGCTCGTCGCCTTCATCGACGACCTGACCAACTGGTACGTCCGCCGCTCCCGGGCGCGCTTCTGGAAGTCCGAGGACGACGGGGACAAGCGGTCCGCGTTCGCGACGCTCTACGCGGTCCTGACGACGTTCTCGAAGGTCCTCGCGCCTTTCATGCCCTTCCTGACGGAGACGGTCCACCAGCGTCTGGCCCGGCCCGTCGACCCCGCCGCGCCGGCGAGCGTCCACTGGTGCGATTATCCCCAGGTCGACGCGACGCAGATCGACGCCGCGCTCGAGCGGCGCATGGCGACGGTCCGGGCGCTCGCGACCCTCGGACGGCGCGTCCGCGAGGACCACAAGATCAAGGTCCGTCAGCCGCTGCGCGGCCTCACGGTCGTGCATCGCGACGCCGGCGTGCGCGCCGACGTGCTGGCCGCCTCGGCGTTGATCGCCGACGAGCTCAACGTCAAGCAGGTCGCCGTCGAGCCCGATGAGAGCGCGTTCGCCACGGTGACGGTCAAACCCAACTTCAAGACGCTCGGCAAGCGCTGCGGGCCGAAGCTCAAGCCGATCGGCGCGACGCTCGCGACGTGGGGCTTCGAGGAGGTCGCACGGCTCGAGGTCGGCGAGTCGATCACGGTCGCGGGCGAGGCGCTCTCGCTCGAGGACGTGATCCTGCAGCGCAGCGCGAAGGAGAGCGCGGCGATCGCGACGGACGGCGAGTACACGGTCGTCCTCGACGCGAGCCTCGACGACGCGCTGCGGCGCGAGGGCATCGCGCGGGAGGCGATCAACGTCTTCAATGCCGTGCGCAAGGACAAGGGGTTCGAGGTCTCGGATCGAGTGCGGATCGGCTGGGCCTGCGACGATGCGATCGTGTCGATCGCGCTCCGGGAGCACGGCGAGCTGATCGCCCGCGAGGTCCTGGCGGCGGACTTCGGGTCGCTGACCGACGGTTCGATCGCCGAGGAGGTCGCGCTCGCGGGCGCTACCGTGCGATTCGCGATCGCGCGGAGCCGGTGAGCAGGATCCGAGGCTCGAATCCGCCGAGCCGTCCGTCGGCGTGGGGCCGCCGGCCCGAGGATCCGGAAGCGGGGCCATCGCGGCGCCCGGGAGGTCCTCGATGTCCGTACTTCAGACCGAGCTCCGCGACGGCCTCCTCGTCCTGCGCCTCGACCACGGCAAGGCGAACGCGATCTCGACCGAGCTCGCGCGGGCGTTGCTCGGCGAGCTCGAACGGGCGGAGAAGAGCGCCGACGCGGTCGTGCTGCTCGGTCGGCCCGGCATGTTCAGCGGCGGCTTCGACCTCGGCGTCATGGGGCAGGGGGCGGGACCGGCGCGCGAGATGGTGAAGACGGGCGGGGTCCTGCTCGCCGCGATCCTCGCGCATCCGAAGCCGGTCGTCGTCGGCTGCACCGGTCATGCGATCGCGATGGGCGCCTTCCTGACGATGGCGGCCGATCATCGGATCGGCGCTCGGGGTGGGTTCAAGCTGGGCCTCAACGAGACGGCGATCGGCATGACCCTGCCGCTCTACGCGATCCTGTTGACGCGGCTGCGACTCTCGAGGCGCCACTACGATCGCGCGGTCGTCCAGTCCGAGATCTACGACCCCGAGACCGCCGTCGACGCGGGCTTCCTCGATCGCGTCGTCGAGGCCGACGCGCTCGAGTCCGAGGTCATGGCGACGGCGCGGCGCCTCGCGGCGCTCAAGCAGCCGGCGTTCCGGAACAACAAGCGCCATGCCCACGGCGAGACGGTCGATCGGATCCGCTCGACGCTCGACGCCGATCTCGAAGGCTTGATCAGGGGCTGAGTCGGGTCGGGGCGGCGCGCGTGCGTCGGCTCGCTCGTCCGGCCCGCTCGGGAGGCCCTGCACGATGCAGCTCAACGGAATCGCCCACGTCCAGCTCACGGTCAGCGATCTGCCGCGCGCGCGCGCCTTCTGGAAGCCGCTCCTCGAGCTCTTCGAGATGAAGATCCTGCTCGATAGCGAGACGTTCTTCTACTGCATCGGGAGTCGCACGGGGGTCGCGCTCTCGCCGATCGACCCGAAGCACGAAGGGGATCGCTTCGATCAGCGCCGCGTCGGGCTCCACCACCTCTGCTTCCGCGCGCGCGAACGCGCCGACGTCGACGCCGTCCATGACTTCGTCGTCGGGCTCGGAGCGGTCGTCGTGCATCCGCCGCGGGAGGACGGCTTCGCGCCGGGCTACTACTCGGTGCTCTTCGAGGATCCCGACGGGCAGCGGATCGAGGTCAATCACGTTCCCGGTCGGGGCCACCTCGACCGGCTCTGAGCGCGGGACCCGCAGGCCGCGCGCGTCGCGCGTTCCTCGTCCGCGTCGGGCCTCGCGCGGGCGCCGCGTCCTCCGGCGTCGAGCGGCGGTCGATCAGCGCCCGACGACGATGCGGCCGACGGTCGTGCGGGATTCCATCGCGTCGAGCGCCCGGGCGAGCTCCTCGAAGGCGACGCGCTGGCCGACGATCGGACGGATCGCGCCGCGGTCGAGCAGCTCGAGCAGTCGGGCGTGGATGCGCTGGCCGACGCTCGCGACCGGCGGATTGAAGCGCGGGACCGGGACGGGGGCGAAGGGCGTCGCGTGGGGTGCCACCGCTTCGTCGACGTAGGAGAGGATCACGCCCACGATGTCGAAGTTCCCGAAGCAGAGGACGCGTCCCGAGACGAAGGGGACCTCTTCGGCCTCGATCCCGCTCGCGAAGCCGACGACGAGATGGCGGCCGCCGCGTCCGAGACAGCGCAGCGACTTCATCATCGTCTCGCCGCCGACGCCGTCGAAGCAGACGTCGACGCCGAGTCCCTTCGTCTCCTCGAGCGCGCGCGCCGCGAAATCCTCGCGGCGATAGTTGACGACGACGTCCGCACCGAGCCCGCGGACGAGCTCCGCCTTGGCGTCGTCGCCGACGGTGGCGATCACGCGGGCGCCGGCCGCGCAGGCGAGCTGGACGGCCGCCGATCCGACGCCGCCCGCTGCGGCATGGATCAATACCGTTTCGCCCGCTCCGAGCCGGCCGCGCTCGTGGAGTCCGAGCCAGGCGAGATGGAAGGGATAGAAGAAGGCCGCCGCCTCGACGTCGTCGAGGCCATCGGGCGCCGGGAAGGTCATCGCCGTCGAGCCCGCCACGAGGTCCGCGTGGGCGCCGATGCCGCCCCGTCCGCTCGCCGTCACACGCTGCCCGATCCACGACTCGGCGCCCGCCCCGGCCGCGACGACCTCGCCGACGCACTCCATGCCGAGGGTGTAGGGCAGCGTCGGGTCGATCGTCAGATAGCGGCCGTGGCAGCCGTCGACCTCGTTGTAGTTGAGGACGCTCGCGGAGGTCCGGACGAGGATCTCGCCCGGCCCGGGGATCGGTTCCTCGATGTCGCAGAGCGCGAGCGCCTCGGTCGGTCGTCCGTGGCGTACCACCTGCCAGGCTCGCATGCTCGCTCCTCCTTCCGATCTCGTTCCTCGGACGTCGTGATCCGCGCCGCGCCCCACCGCGATCCGGCAGGACGCGCACGCGCACGCCTGCTGCGGAGCGCACCCGGGAATGGCGCCCGGGAGCCGCAGCCGCAATGCGCACGGACTAGAGCGCGCGCACCTCGACCGGGATGCCGTTCGCGACGTGGGTTCCCGACGGCACGTCGAGCACCGACTCGTCCGTCAAATAGTTCGAACATGCCCCGGGCTGCTTCGCCTGCGCGACGGAGAGGCGCACGCCAGGCACGGCGTGGCCGTAGCCGTGGGGCAGGCTGACGACGCCCGGCATCATCTCGTCGCTGACGACGCACTCGACCTCGATCTCGCCGACGCGCGACCGGACGCGCACGGGCTTGCCCGTTTCGAGCCCGCGCGCGCGGGCGTCGTCCGGATGGATCAGCAACGTGCACCGGTTCGGGCCCTTGGCGAGGGCGGGCAGGTTGTGGAGCCAGGAATTCATGTTGCGGATCTGACGGCGGCCGACGAGCACGAGGCTGTCGTCGCGGTTGCGCGCCTCGAGGCCCCGCTCGAGCCGGTCGAGATCCGCGAGCAGATGGTCGGGTGCGAGCTGGATGCGCGCGTTCGGCATCGCCTCGGGCAGGCGATTCGCCTCGAGCGGCCCGAGGTCGATGCCGTGCGGGGCGGCGCGCAGGCGCCGGAGGTTCAACCCGTCCGACCGGTCGTCGAAGCGGTCGCCGTAGGGGCCGACGCGGATCATCGCCTCGACCATGCGCATCGGGCCGTGGCGATCCTCGAGCTTCGCGAAGGCCTCGTCCGGCGTGATGTCGGGACAGCGCGTTCCGGGCCCCGTGACCATCGCGAGCAGCCCCTTGACCATCAAGTCGTCGATCGCTTCCCAGGGCGCACCGGCGATTCGCGCGCCGAGCTCGCAGAGGATGCGCCAGTGGTCGCGCTGGTCCGTCTCGGGCTCGAAGACCGTGGGCGACCAGCGCGCGAAATTGCGGACGCTCGTCGTCTCGAAGAGGAAGTCGTAGTTCTCGTGCTCGAGCTGGACGGTCGAGGGCAGGATCAGATTGGCGTGGCGCGTCGTCTCGTTCAGGTAGACGTCGAGGGAGACCATGAACTCGAGCTCGTCGAGGGCCGCTGCGAGTCGCTCGCCGTTCGGCGCGGAGAGGACGGGATTGCCCATCACGGTGAGGAAGCCGCGCATGCGCTGCTCGCCGGCCGAGGCCTCCTCCATCTCCTCGGCCATCAGGCCGCAGGGGATCTGGCCCGCGATCTCGGGGATGTCGCGGGCGACGGTGCGGTAGCGGCCCATCGCGAAGGGCTCGACCGGGCGACCGGGCTCGGAGCGGCCCGTCGCCGGGCGCGGGAAGAGCATGCCGCCCTCGGCGTCGAGGCGGCCCGTCAGGACGTTGACGACATAGACGAGCCAGCTCGCGAGCGTGCCGAACTCCTGGGTGCAGAGGCCGATGCGGCCGTACCAGGCGCCCTTCGCGGCGCAGAAGTCGCGGACGAGACGTCGCGTCGCTTCCGGCGCGATGCCGGTCGCGGCAGCGACGCGCTCGGGCGCATAACGGGCGGCGAGCTCGCGGATGCGGTCGATGCCGTCGGTGAAGGCGGCGAGCCGACCGGGATCCGCGAGGCCTTCGTCGAAGAGGACGTGGCAGACGGAGAGGAGGAAGTACGCGTCGGAGCCGGGCTTGATGAAGAGGTGATCGGTCGCGACCTCGGCGGTCTCGGTCCGGCGCGGGTCGAGGGTGACGACGCGGCCGCCGCGGTCGACGATCGCCTGGAGGCGCTTCTTGACGTTGGGGCCCGACATGAGGCTGCCTTGGGAGACGAGCGGATTGCCGCCCATGCAGACGAAGAACTCCGTCCGCTCGATGTCCGGGATGGGAAACATCCAGGACTCGCCGAGCACGAGGTGGAGCGCGACGTTCTGCGGGAACTGGTCCATCGTGCCGGCCGAGAAGGAGCGCTGGCTGCCGAGCGCGTTGATCAGGGCCGGGAGATAGAGCTGGCCGCCGACGTTGTGGCCCGTCGGGTTGCCGATGTAGAAGCCGTTCGCGTTCGGGCCGTGTCGCTCCTTGATCGCGCGCAGACGGGTCGCCGCGAAGTCGAGCGCCGTGTCCCAGTCGAGCTCCTCCCAGGTTCCGTCGGGCCGCTTGCGCAGTGGTCGACGGAGCCGCTCGGGATCTTCGTAGATCTCCTTCATGGCGTAGGCCTTGGGGCAGAGGTAGCCGCGGCTGCGGGCGTCCTCGGGATCGCCTTCGATGCGAACCACGCGCCGCGCCTGCGGATCGATCTCGACGTCGAGACCGCACGAGGCCTCGCAGGTCGGGCACGAACGATGGACGATGCGGGTCGAGGCGCTCTCGGCTCGCGGTCGGCTGGCGGGGCGGCTCTCGGTCATGTGCATCCTCCCGGGCGCGGGCTCGCGAGCACCGCTCTCGGTCGTGGATCGTACGGGAAGGCGGGACGCCGCGCGCTCACTGTTGGCGGCGGCCCTCGGGCACGTTCGGGCGATGCCGCCGATCGGCGGCGCCCGGCCAGCTCTCGTTGCGGACGAGGCCCTCCTGGACCGCCGACGCGACCAGACGCCCGTCGCGAGCATAGAAGAGGGCGCGGCCGAGGACCCGGGAGCCCTTGAAGACCGGGGCGTCGTGGACGGCGTAGATCCACTCGTCGATCCGGAACGGCTCGTGGAACCACATCGCGTGGTCGAGGCTCGCCGACGAGACGCCGGGGCTCATGAGGCCGAAGTCGAAGGGATAGACGCCGGCGACGGTGACGAGCAGGTCGGAGGTGTAGGCGAGCAGGGCGGCGTGAAGCCCGGGCTCGTCGGGCAGCGGGCCGCGCGAGCGCATCCAGGCGCGCAACGCCGGCGGCCGCGGCTGGCTGTCCGAGATGTGGAAGCCGTCCTCGACCAGGATCTGGACCGGTCCGAGTCCGAGGCGCTCGCTCGGAAAATCGATCCCGCGTGCGCGGATCGCCCGCAGGAGGCCCTCCTCGTACTCCTCGCCGTCGGGCTCCGCGGGAACGGTCGTCGCAAGCTCGTGGACCGGGGAGGGCTCGTTCTCGTGGAACGAGGCCATCAGGTCGAAGATCGCGGGCTCGCCCTGCCGGGCGATCACGCCGCGCGTATGGAAGCTGCGGCCGTCGCGAACGCGATCGACCTGATAGTCGATCGGGACCGACGGGTCGCCGGGGCGGAGGAAGTACGCGTGGGCGGAATGGATCGGGCGACCCTCGGCCGTCGACTGCGCGGCGCGCATCGCCTGGGCGAAGACGAGGCCGCCGAAGATGCGTCCGTTCAGCGCCGGCTGGCTGTAGCCGCGGAAGCGGTCGTCTCCTCCGGGCTCGAGGGCCAGCAGGTCGAGCAGGCTGTCGAGGGGCGATTTGGATCGGTCCTGGAAGGTCGGCGCCATGGCGGGGGATGATTAGCGAACCGGGGGATACTCAGCCGGCCGCCGAGGAGATATCGTCCGGTCCATCCGCTCTGCGACGCATCTGCGAACCCCCGTCCGCCCGCCGCCGGCGGACGACTGCGCGAGGATCCCCTGCGATGGCCGAACTGCCCTTCCTGCTCTTCGATGCCGACAACCACTACTACGAGGCGCTCGACGCCTTCACGCGCCACATCGATCCGCGCATGAAGCGGCGCTGCATGAGCTGGGCGGAGCTCAATGGGCGCAAGGAGCTGCTCGTCGCGGGCAAGGTCAACCGCTTCATCCCGAATCCGACCTTCGATCCCGTCGCGCGGCCGGGCTGCCTCGACGAGTACTATCGCGGCATCAACCCGGAAGGGAAGTCCATCAAGGACGCGTTCGGCGCGCTCGAGCCGATCCGTCCCGAGTACCGCGATCGCGACAAGCGCCTCGAGGTCATGGACGCACAGCGGATCGAGAAGGCGATCTACTTCCCGACTCTCGGCGTCGGCATGGAAGAGGCGCTCAAACACGACACGGAGGCGGTCCATGCCGCCTTCGAGGCGTTCAATCGCTGGCTGCTCGACGACTGGGGCTTCGCGTACGAGGAGCGCATCTACGCCGCGCCCTACATCTCGATCATGGATCGCGATCGCGGCATCCGGGAGCTCGAGTGGGCGCTCTCGAACGACGCGCGCTTCATCGTGATGCGACCCTCGTTCGTCTACGACAAGGCGGGCAGCCGCTCGCCGGCGGATCCGTACTTCGATCCGTTCTGGAAGATCGTGAACGACGAAGGCGTCACGGTCGTCTACCACGGCGGCGACTCGGGCTACGGCGACTACATGGCGGACTGGGGCGAGGGCGGCTCGATCGAGAGCTTCTCGATGTCGCCGATGAAGGCCGTCGCCATGTCCCACAAGGCGCCCTTCGACCTGATGGCGGCGCTGCTCTCGCACGGGTTGTTCCGACGCTTCCCGAATCTCCGCATGGCGAGCATCGAGATGGGCGCCTTCTGGGTCCAGTGGCTCTTCCAGTCGCTCGAGCGGACCTGGGGACAGAGCCCGAAGAGCTTCTTCGAGGATCCGCGCGAGACGTTCCGGCGCCACGTCTGGATCTCGCCCTTCCACGAGGACTCGGTCCTGGCGCTGAAGGAGCTCGTCGGGGCCGACCGCATGCTGCTCGGATCGGACTGGCCGCATGCCGAGGGGCTCCCCGATCCGACGGAGTTCGTTCACGAGCTCGGCGGCTTCAGCGACCGGGAGATCAAGCAGGTCATGCGCGACAACGCGCTCGAGCTGTCGGTCCGCCGTCCCGTCTGATGCCCCGTTCGAGTCGTCGGCGTCACGAGCGACGTCGCCAGCGAGTGGTGGCCGCGGCGCGCCCGACCCGCCTGCGAATCCATCCGTCGGGGCGAACCGGCCCGATCTCACGATGAGGAGTCCCGCGCCATGCGTGCCGCCCTGCTCGAGAAGAACCAGCAGCCCCTCGCCGTCGTCGACGACATCGACGTCCAGTCGCCCGGACCGCGCGAGGTGCTCGTGCGCGTCTCCCACTGCGGCATCTGCCACTCGGACCTGACGATGATCGACGCGCCCGGCGGCGGACAGCTGCCGCTGGTCCTCGGCCACGAAGCGGCGGGCCTCGTCGAGGAGGTCGGCGGCTCGGTCACGAGCGTCCGGAAGGGCGACAAGGTCATGCTGACGCCGATCCCGACCTGCGGCGCCTGCTATTTCTGCGTGCGCGGTCAGAGCTCGCTCTGCGTCGACGGCCAGAACTTCATGACGGGGCTGCGCAAGGACGGGACGAGCCCGCTCTCGCGCCGCGGCGAGCGGGTCTTCCAGGGCTTCGGGCTCGGCGGCTGGGGACAGTTCGCCTGCGTCGACGAGCGCCGCGCGGTCAAGATCGACGAGGACGTGCCGCTCGAGATCGCCTGCGTGATCGGCTGCGCGATCCAGACGGGCGTCGGCGCGGTGCTCAACACGGCGAAGGTCGAGGAGGGCGCGACCGTCCTCGTCATGGGGCTCGGCGGGATCGGCATCTCGATCGTGCAGGGCGCGCGGCTCGCGAACGCGGCGCGCATCATCGTCTCGGACCCGAATCCGGGCCGACGCGACTACGCGGCGAACTTCGGCGCGACCGACATCCTCGACCCGACGAAGGAGGACGTCGTCGCGCGGACGATGGCGCTGACCGGCGGCATCGGCGTCGACTATGCATTCGACGGCGCGGGGCATTCGGACTGCATCTCGACGGGGATCCAGGCGGCGCGGACGGGCGGCACCATCGTCATGGTGGGGGCCGCGATGCAGCCGCTCACGCTGCCGATCCCCGCGATCTTCCTGACGCAGGAGAAGAAGCTCTCCGGCTGCCTGCTCGGGTCCTGCAGCGGACACCGAGACATCCCGCGCTTCCTGGCCCTCTGGCGCAAGGGCGTCCTCGATCTCGAGAGCATGATCACGCACCAGCGTCCGATCACGGACATCAACGCCGGGCTCGACGACATGCGGGCGGGGCGGGGGCTGCGGACGGTGCTCGCGCTCTGAGGCGGCGTCGTCGGGGCCGACCGCGGATCGGTGTCGCGTGTCCGTCGTCCGGCCACGCCGATCGTCCGGGGCGTCTCGTCGAGCACCATCGCCGCGATGGGATTCCCGGCGAGCGTGGGGCGGGTGGATCGGGTGCGTGGATCGGGTGGGTGGCTGGGAAGAACGAGCGGCCTCTTCGGCACCACCGCCCAGTTTCAATCCGTCAACGAACTCGTCCACGGGCCGTCCCGGGCCCTCGCGCGTCGTCGAGCAGCTCGCCGATCAGGCGTCTGCCCTGCTTCGGGACGGTCTCGACTTCGCGAATTCGCTCCGCCCAGGTCGGCGCTGCCTCCGCCGCGGCGCTCGCCAGCTCGAGCTGGATCAAGATGGCGCCGAGCGCGTTGTCGTCTTCGGGGGCGATGCCGCTGGGCAGAGCGCTGACGGCCTCGAGCTCGTCCGCCTCGCACCGCTTTGATTCGTAGAGCGGACGCCCGGTGGGGGCGACGAAGACGGCGCCGGAACCGGGGGGCGGGAGGCCGCGTTCGCTACGTTCGAACGCCCGCGTTCTCGAGGCGCGGCGAGAGGAGGCGGGGGATGCCGCTGTCGAGGAACGAGGTCGCCGACACGATCGTGCTGATGTGCCAGCGGTGGAACGCCGCGGATCGTGCGGGGTGGCTCTCGATGTTCCGTGACGACGTCACGATCGAGGATCCGGTGGGGTCACGAGTGCGCCGGGGGCGGGCCGCTGCCGAGTCGACCTGGGACGTCGGGTTCTCGTACCCGGAGCCCTGGACGATGGTGCCCGGCCTCATGGTCGTGTGCGGCAACCGCGCCGCAGTCACTTTCTCGCACATGAGCACCGTCGACGGACGGCCGTACTGGCACGAGGACATCGAGGTGTGGGAGCTCGATGACGACCGACGCGTCGTGCGGGTCCAGGCGTACTTCGAGCCCCCCGCCAGCTCGCCCGACTACTACTTCGAGCCGCCGGAGGAGCCTGCCTCCGCGGACAGGAAGAATGAGCGGCCCCTTCTGCACCGCCGCTAGTTTTCGTCCCGTCGACTGGCCCCGTCCGGGGCGAACGGGCTGCGGTCCGACCGGGTGCGCTTCCTCGGAGATCCGAAGATCCCGCTGGGCACGATCTCCGTCGAACGCGCGCTTGGCGGCGTCGTGGTCGGGCGGAGGGATCCCTGCGGCAGCCGATCCGAGCTGGGCGCCCGCGTCGCAGGGGTCTTCGACTCGCCACGGGGTCGGTGAAGGTCTGTGGCATCGAGCCGTGGACCCGCCTGCGGGGGTGGGCGCCGCGGGCGGTTCGGAATGCGGTGGCGACCACGCGCCTCGGTGACCTCAAGTGGGTGAGATTCTTGAGGAAATCGACACCGGATCGCGTCGCTTATGAGAGGCGAAAGGGGTCGAGGATCCGGGAAGCAGATGCGGGCGATGGAGTTCGCGAGTTGATCGCTCTTTCCCGATTTGTTAGCCAGGGTCAATGATCAAATACATGGATCGACCCATGAAAGAGATGATCGCGATCGTCGGCGGGCTCCTGGTTTCACACGCTGCGCACGGTGAGTTGCTGGCCCGCGACCTGGATGGTGACTCGAATACGATCGAGGCCTATTACGATGACGTTCTGGATGTCACCTGGCTGGCGGATGCCAACTATGCTCAAACCAGTGGGCATAGCGTCGATGGCCTGATGGATTGGGATGAGGCTGTAGCGTGGGTCGGTGGTCTGACCCTGGGCGGATTCACTGCGTGGCGACTGCCGGATACCACGCAACCTGACGGCGGTTGCGATACGCAAAGCGGCAATTTTTCCTTCGGTTATCACTGCAATGCCAGTGAGATGGGCTCTCTCTTCTATGACACGTTGTCGAACGGTGTGGGTTCGCTGTCGAACGCCGGCCCTTTCGGCAACGTCATTCCAGACGTCTATTGGTCGGCCACCGAGTACGTGTCGGCCACGACCAATTCATGGTTCTTCAATTTCGCCGGTGGCTACCAGTACATCAGCTTGAAGAGCAGTTTGAACTACGCATGGGTCGTGCATTCGGGCGACGTCGGTGCAGAAGTCTCCACGAGTTCCGATGTCCCGATTGCGTCCGCCCCTGGCTGGCTCGTCCTCGCGGCGTTGAGCAGCTTGACTGCCATGAGGCAATTGCGCCGTTGAATCACCGCGTGGGATGACGTGGCGGGGGCTTCGCATCCGGTGCTGAGACGTGCGCTCGGTTCGCATCAGGCCCGCGAGAACGCCGATCCCTCCGCCGCGCGGCGTTCCCGCGAGCGGCGACTTCGGCGCGTACCGTCGAGCCCCACGAGCCCGACCACCCCCGCCGCGAACGCAAATGCGAGCTCCGGCTCCGGCACGGCGAAGCGCACGACGGCGCTCGACCCGTCCGTGAAGTCGAGCCGTGCGACGACGTCGCCCCACGCGTTCAACGGACTCCGGCCCCGAGCGTTGCGCGACCCGAAGGAGACCCGGTAGTCGCCGATCGTGCGCACGTCGCCGTCCGCGACCTCGAGCCCGTCGCCGCGTCGGACCACGAGCGTCGCCTCGCCCTTCCGGTCGACGAGCCAGAGCGCGCGATCGTTCGAGGCATCGACGCCCGTACCCTCGAGCCCGTACTCGACGAGCACGTGCCCGCTCTCGTTGACGGCGAGGTAGGCTGCGTCGAGCCGGGTCTCGGCCTCCGGGCGCGTCCATGCGTCGAGCCGGACGCCGTCGGGGAGACCGGGAGCCTGCTGTCCTGAACGCAGGATCGAAATCGTCTGCCCGTCGCTGCGGAGGAGCCACTGTGCGCCCCGGTCGTCGTTCGACGGACCGTGCGGGAAGAGGGCCGGTAGGAGCAGATCGCCGTGGTCGGTGAGTCGCGGCGAGACGAAGGAGGGCGTGCCGAGCGAGCCGTCGAGTCCGGGCAGGGCGTCCTCCTCGTCGGCGACGAGCGCGAGGCCACCGGCCTTCGTCCAGCGCCAGACGGTCGAGTACGACGGTGCGCTCGGGCCACCGGGGAGGTCGAGCGGGATCGAGAAGGCGATTTCGCCGGATGCTCGGAGGGCAGGCGTCAGCTCGGCGCCATACAAGGAGCGGGGCGGGCCGAAGGTCGTGTCGCTCGGGAAGCCCGGAGCGGGATCACCGTGCCGCAGGACGAGCTCGACCCCGCCTTCCGCGTCGCCCACCCAGAGTCCCGACTCCTCCGTCAGCGGACCGGCGGGGCCCGCGAGTCGGCCGGCGAAGACGAAGGCGCCCGACGGACTCGCTGCCGGCGCCCGGGTGTGATGGAAGGTGCGGTCGGGAGGAAGTCCGGGCAGCGTCTCGCCGTCCCGCACGACCACGCGATGGCCGCCCTCGCCATCGGGGACGACGACGGAGAAGGCCGATCCCAAGAGCGGATCCGACGTTGCGCCGACGAAGCTCACGCCGCCGCGTCCGTCGGTCTCGAAGCTCGAGCGGAAGAGCTGGAAATCGGTGTCGATCGACGAGATCGAGCCGTCCGCGGGCGAGGAGAGCGGCCCTCCCGGTCGGGCGACGGCGGAGACGCCGGCCTCGTCGGGATGGCAACGGAAGATCCCGCTCGTGAAGCCGTTCGCGGCGTCGTGCATCGTTCCCCAGAAGAGCACGTGCCCAGACGCCTCGAGCGCCATGGAGTCCCGGAAGACCTCGGAGAGGCGGGCATCCGCGGAGCCCACGTTCGTCACGGGGGTCGAGGGGAAGCCGTTCCCGGCGCATCGGTTGGAGCGGCCGGATCGGTCGCGTCCGAAGATCTGGAGGGGAGAAGCGGCTCCCGACTCGTCGGCGAGCCATCGCGCGGTGGCGCTGTACGCGACGTCTCGTGCGTCGTTCAGGGTCGCGTCGTCGAACTCGACGTAGATCGCTTCCGCCAGGGATCCGTTCTCCCAATCGGGAGTCGCGAGCAGCCCCGTGCGGGCGACGATCTCGACGGGGATGCAGTCGGGCGCCTCGAGTGCGCAGCGTCGCGCACCCGTCTGCGGGCGACGCAGCGACGCATAGAACGTCTCGATGTCATTGCTGTTGCCGCGGAGCCCCGAGCCGGCGATCGTCGAGCCGTCGGCCGAGACCGCCCAGACCGACGTGAAGCGAGACCACTCGTGCGTCTCGACCCCGAGATCGTCCAGCAATCGACGGGCGTTGCGCGCCCCTGCTTCTGCGATCCATACGAAGCCTTCGTGATTCGTGCCCCCGATTCCGCTATCGGGAATGGCGCCCGGTCGTCCGCCGACGATCACCCGGCCATCGGCGGACATGCCCTTCGGCCACGTTCCCGACAGATCGGGACCGCCCGGCGACGCGAGCGGCTGCACGCCGGTCGCTTCGGTCCAGACGAAGGGCTGCGGGATCCCATCGATCAGACCATGACCGGCGACGACGGCGCCGTCTTCGGAGACGTGGGTCGCCTCGTATGTGCGCCGCGACGAGCCAGGGCCGTCGCCCAGGAGCCGCATGCCCTGCTCGGCATCCCAGACGAAGGCCTCCTGATCCGACGCGCCGACGACGACCGCTCCATCGCGCGAGACGTCGTAGGCGCGCCCCGGCCGCACGCAGGCCGGTACGTCGTTCTCGTCGAACTCGGGAACCGGGAGCGACCCGGCCGAGATCGTCTGCATGCCCGTCGCCGCGGTCCAGACGAAGGGGACCTCGATCCCGCACCCGTTGTCCGCGCCGCCCACGATCGTGCCGCCGTCGGGCGCGATACCGTAGGCGATGGAGGGGGCGATGGACGGATCCGCGCCGGGTAGCCCGCCGAGGTCGATGATGCCTTCCGACGCCCGCCAGGCGACGGCCTGCATGGGCACGTATCCGGTCGCGCCGTAGTCCTCGTTCCGCGCACCGACGGCGACGTCGCCCGCGTCGGAGAGGGCGTTCCACCCATGATCGGGGCTCGAGGTCAGGGTGACGGGCGTCGAGCCCTCGCGGAAGGCCTGATGGAGCTGGCCGCGGAGCCCGAAGACGGGCGGATCGACGAGCGAGCACTGCTGCGTCACGAGCAGGGTCTGGCCGTCCGCCGAGAGACCGCCCGACTGCCAGTCCCGACAGTCGGGTGCGTCGAGTGCGGGGACGAGCCCGAAGTTGCCCTGCGCTGCGGCGGGTCCCGAGACGAGCAGGGCGAGCGTGAGCACCGGGAACGAGGTGGCTCGGGCGGCGATGTGGGAAGCGTGCTGCGTCATGGGGCGTGGATCTCCTCGAGAGGACGGGGCGATCGAGGCGGAGTCCGGGAGCCGGTGGGGCGTTCCTGGAGGCAGAGCCGGTATCGTTCGCCCTTCGGTCGCTCGACCCATCCGCTTGACACGCGAAGTCGTCGGGATGCTAGTCGACCATGCGGCCCTGTCTGCCACACGAAATCGGGCGGCTCGCTGCGATCCGATGGATCCGTGGGCGGTGGATCGGGAGAGGAAGCGGCCTCCTCTGCACCGCCGCCCGTTTCCGTTGCGTCCACTGGACCCGTCCCGGGACGGATGCAAGCCGCTCCCGCGGATCCCATCCCCAACCGAGTCGTCGCCGCCCTCTGGGTAGCCGGTCCGCGGGCAAGACTCCCGGACTCCGACCGCCTTCGGCCGGCGCGTCGGGGTCGGTTCCGATCGATCGAGCGCCGCGAGAGGGGGCGCCTCTTCGAGCTGTGACGGACCGAAATCGAAGCCCGGATCCGGTTCCGTGTCTTCCCGCGTCGGCTGCTCGAGCAGACTCGGGTCCGGGCCACGCGCTCGATCGGTCGCGGTCGCCGGACCGAGCGGCGGAGCGCGAGGCGGAAGCGCCAGACGCGCGAGGATGCGGGACGACCCGCTCGGCTCCGTGATCGCCGCGATCAGCCGCACCCGCCCTCCGCAGGCCGGTCAGCGAAGCACGTCGACCTCGAAGACTCGCTTCCGCAGATCCGCCCACGCGAGACGCCGAGCGGGCGATGCACTCACCTCGACTCGGACATCCGGCGGAGCGGCGGCGGCGATCGTCTCGAGGTTCCCTTCCTCGTCAGCCGCTTCCATCGACCCGGGCCATCGACGTCCGTGGTCGTCTTCTTCGTCGGATCCTCGGCCGGCAGCTCCCGCATCGGGTCCAGGCCCGGATCTCGGACCGGAACTCGTCGATGCGGCGTAGCGAGCGCCCTACGCGCCTGGCCTCGGACCCCGGGTCCCTCCCGCTCCCTGCGTCTCCCGGCACGACCCGGTCCCGTCCGCTCGCAGAGGGAGCGAGCACTCCGCGAGATCGGATCCGATGCGCCCGCGGCGGCGGGATCGGGGGCGCGAGCCGCTCGCGTCGTCGTCGATCACGCGCGGGGACGGCCACGTCGGCATGAAGGCGCATGCCGCCTTGCCGGACGCGGCGCGGCGCGGCGGGAGGACTGTGCTCGGCTCGCCGACCAGCGGCGCCCCTGCGAGCGCACTTCGGAATCCGCAAGGGACAATGCGGCTCGGTCACACTCCTCCAACGCTTCGGGTCGGCACGCTGGGCGACGAGCTTCGTCGGCTCGGAGAAGACGAAGAACTCGAGCAGAGGGCCGAGCGTCGAGCGGTCGCGGCGGATTTCCGTGCTGGTCTCGCGTCGACATCAGGTCGGGTCCGTCCAGGACCGAATTCGCCTTCCGCTCCGGAGCGATGTCGACGCAGTCGTCGATCTTCGGCGACGAGGCGCGCGACCGGCCCGCGCCGCTCGATTGCGGCAACGATGCCGCTTCGCTATCCGACCGGACGACAACCGACGGTGGAGGATGTCCCTGTCCGGATGATCGTTCGATGCGAACGAGCGGCCGGGCAGGGCAGGAATGGAGCGCAGGTGCGCTTCTTCCTGCGGGAAGCCGGTGTGAATCCGGCGCGAGCCCGTCGCTGTGACCGGGGACGAATCGTGCAGCCGCGCATGTCGCGAACATGGCGCGGTCGGAGCCACTGATCGAGAAGACGACCGACGCAGGCCAATCGGGTTGGCGGGCGAGACGAGTCGGATCGATCGGGAAGGCGCACGAGATCGGATGATCCGGGAGCCAGAAGACCGGTCCTCCAGCGGCGCTACGTCTCTCGGGAGCAGAGGGCGTAGGGCTCGAAGGGTGTCCGAGCGGCGTCGCGCCGCTGCGGATGAATTGCGTCCTCCGACGTGATGGGTCCGCGGTGCCCGACGCCACCGGTACGACGCCCGAGCGCCGTGCCCCTCGGATCGACCCCGACATCCTTGCGAATTCCCGAACTGTTCCCGACGAGCGCAGGCCGTTCTCCGTCTTCAGCGGTCCGGCGGGCGGTCCCCATGGACCTCTCGCGCCGGGCCCGGACCGCCCGGATCCGGCGGTCGGAGGGAATGCGCATGTCGTCCGTCGCTCGGCTGCCGAGCCTGATTCATCCGTCGCGAGGCGTCGTCCTCGCGATCCGCGCCGTGCCCCTTGCGTCGGGCCCGACGCGACACGCTGCGCGCGCGGGCTTCATCCTGCTCGCACTCGTCGGCCTCTTCGCGGCGTCCGCTTCCGCGTTGACGGCGGACTTCGAAGACCTCGGCCTCGCGCCTGAGACGTTCCTCGATCCCTTCGCGTCGGGCGGGGGCTTCGCGAGCGGCGGGATCCGATTCGAGAACGACGGCGCGTTCCTCGGCTTCTCGGCGTCGACGACGACGGATACGACGACGCCGGGATTCACGAACCAGTACAGCACCGTCACGGGCGCCGGGGCGGGGGGCTCGTCGACGTTCGGCGTCGCCTACGCCGACGCGCGGATCGTGCTGCCCTTCGAGACCATCGTGGCGGGGGCGTCGTTCACCAACACCACCTATGCGGCGCTCTCGATGCGGAACGGCGACGCCTTCTCGAAGCGCTTCGGCGGCGCGAGCGGATCGGACCCGGACTACCTGCGCCTGCTCGTCGAAGGCTTCGATGACCTCGGCGCCTCGACCGGCCGCGTCGAGCTGATGCTCGCCGACTATCGCTTCGCCGACGATTCGCTCGACTTCATCCTCGACGAATGGGTCTTTCTCGATCTCTCGGGGCTCGGCGCCGTGAAGTCGCTCGTGCTCGCCTGGGAGTCGAGCGACGTCGGTCCCTTCGGCATCAATACGCCGACCTACGTCGCCCTCGACGACCTGACGACGATCCCCGAGCCGGGGGCGGCGCTGCTGCTCGGTCTGGGGCTGATCGGGCTCGGCTCGCTCGGCCTGGGCGCGCGCGGGTCGCCGGCGGCGTCCGAGGGGGTCCGGCAAAGCCCGCCCCGCGCGGTCGCGCCGGGGCGGCCCGCGTGCGTCGGAACGTCGCGCGGCTGAGAGACCGCGTCGGAGAACGCCCGCCCCGCGCGTCGGGGCGGGCCTCCGCCGCGGTTCGTCGGGCGGGTGCCCGGCCAGCGCGCGGTGGATCGGAGCGAGCGCGCCGTCGAACGCGACGGCGCCGAATCGAGGCGTTGATGCGCAGCAGGATTCGGTTCTTCTCCTGGCCGGGTACGGGGGCTTGGGGGCTGGTCCCCGTCCTCGTCGCGACTCCCGTTCTGGCGGGCCCGTTCGACGATCCCGGCATCGAGCCCGCCGCGATCACGGCCTGGGCGGACGCGGTCGTCGAGCTGGTCCGCGGTTCGCTCGACGTGGCTTCGCCCGAGCTCGGCGTGGCGAGCTTCGGCGATCCCGCGCTGACGCTCGGGCCCGTCAACGGCGATGTCTACGACGTCGTCTCGCTCGGCGATGGCGGGGCCATCACGCTCGGCTTCGCCGAGGGGATCGGCGACGGGCCGGGCGTCGACTTCGCCGTGTTCGAGAACGGATTCTTCGCGCCGGGGGGGCTCTTCGGCGAGCTCGCCTTCGTCGAGGTCTCGAGCAACGGCGTCGACTTCGCACGCTTCGAGTCGGAGAGCGTCCAGGCCTACCCGGTCGAGGGATACGAGCCGATCGAGCCGACCGACTACGACGGGCTCGCGGGGCGTCATCCGCTCGGTCTCGGCACGGGCTTCGACCTCGCGACGCTCGCGACCCATCCGTTGGTCGACACGGGTCGGCTCGATCTCGCGACCATTCAGCAGGTGCGGGTCGTCGACGTGGTCGGCGACGGCTCGACGCGGGATGCCTTCGATGCGCCGATCTTCGATCCCTACCCGACGGCATTCGCCGCGGGCGGCTTCGATCTCGACGCGATCGGCGTCGTCCATCCCGCGCCCGAGCCGGAGGCGCTCGCCGCGCTCGTCGCGGGGCTCGGCGGCGTCGTCTCGTTCGCGCGGCGACGACGGCGCGGGCGAAGGCGTGAGCGATCCGAGGCGCGCTTCGAGGCCGCCGGTTTGGCGGGAAGCGGGGGGTGATGCGTCGCCCCGCTCCGATCGGCTTCGTCGCGCTCGTCGCGCTGGTCGCGCTCGTCGCGCTGGTCGCGCTGCCGAGCGCGGGCGGCGCGGCGCGCCCGCACCGGGAGCAGGGCGTGTGGGAAGGCGTAGAGGAGGTCGAGGTGCTGGGCGTGCGGACGGGACGGCTTCCGCCGATTCCGGGCGCGAGCACCGACGTGCTCTTCGCCGACGACTTCCAGGCCGAGAACAAGAGCCTCGCGGACCTGCTGTCGGAGAGCGCGGGCGTCAACGTGCGCGCCTTCGGCGGACCGGGCGATCGCTCGGAGGTCAGCATCCGCGGGTCGACGCCGAGCCAGGTCGTCGTGACGCTCGACGGTGTCCGCGCGAACAGCATCCTGACGGGGGGGCTCGACCTGTCGCGCCTCTGCCTTCCGCTCGTCGATCGCGTCGAGATCACGCGCGGCGCCGGGAGCACGCGGGAGGGGAGCGGGGCCGTCGGCGGCGTCGTCAATCTCGTGACCCGCGCGGCCGATCCCGAGCCCACGACCCGGGCGCAGATGACGGGCGGAGCCTTCGATACCTGGAAGGGGTCGCTGCTCCACTCCGACGTGCGCGGCGGCGTCGAGTACAGCGCCGGCTACTGCGGCCTCAAGACCGACGGTGACTTCGAGTTCGCGCGCCCGACCGAGCGCATCGAGGGCGTCGATGCGCCCTTCGAGCCCGACACGACGAAGCGCTTCAACAACGACCGTGTCCAGCACGGCGGGAGCCTCGCCGTCGCGACCCCCTTCGCGGGCGGTCGCATCCGGCTCTCGGACTACGCGACCTACACCTCGGGCGGCGAGCCCGGCATCGACTCGGGCAACGGCGTCTCCGCTGGCCAGACGCTCCAGGCGCGGAGCCATGACGTCAGCAACCTGGTCCAGCTGCGCTTCGAGCGCGCGGGATCGGAGCGGCTCGGCCACGCCTTCGAGGGCCAGCTCTACCACCGCTTCGAGCGCAGCCACTTCCGCAACCCCGACGTCGTCTTCCGCGATCCGATCGACGTCGACGTGCGCCTGCAGACCCTCGGCCTGCGCGCCGAGGATCGGATCACGCACCCGCTCTTCGGCCAGCCCCAGGAGTTCGCCGTCCGCGTCGATGCCTCCCAGGACTGGCTCCGCTCCTCCGAGCGCGCGGGGCGCGTGCGACCGCAGGCCGGCGCGGCGATCGAGGAGCGCCTGCCGCTCTTCGCGCGACGGCTGACGCTCGGCGCGGGCCTGCGCCTCGATTGGACGGATGGCTTCGATCCGCAGCTGCTCCCCTCGGCCGGCTTGGTGATCGCGCCGTGGTCCTGGATCCGCGCGCGCGGTCAGGTCGGCCGCGCCTATCGCGCCCCGAGCTTCGACGAGCTCTTCCATCCCGACGAGGGCTTCCTGCGCGGCAACCCCGACCTCTCGCCCGAAGACGCCTGGAACTTCGACGTCGCCCTCGAGTTCGACTTCGCGCGCGCCGGACCGTTCACCCATTTGCGCCTCACGGGCGGCTGGTTCCGGCGCGAGATCGACGAATCGGTCGTCTGGGTGCTCATCAATCCGCGCACGATCGCGCCGATCAACACGGGATCGGCGACCGCCCAGGGCTTCGAGCTCGCCGCCTCGATCGACTGGACCCGCTTCCTGCGCCTCGCAGCGAACCACACCCGCACCGACTCCGATCGCGACGCCACCGGCGAACGCCTGCCGGGCCAGGCGCGCGAGGAGACCTTCGTCCGGCTGCGCGTCGGGCCGGAGGACGCGTGGAAGCTCGTGGCCGAGTTCGAGCACGTCGGCGAGATCCTGGTCAGCGAGGGCGGGAGTCGGCGCCTGCCGGCGCGCTCGGTCTGGAATCTCTCCGCGTCGATCGATCTCGCCCGGATCGACGCGCTGCCGGTCGGGCGGCTCGTCGAGGAGCTCTGGCTCTTCGCCCGGATCGACAACCTGACGGACCAGGCCGTGCGCGACTCGATCTCCTTCCCCCAGCCCGGCCGCAACGCGACGGCGGGCGTGGAGGTCACGTTTTGACGACGCGACGGGGGAATCGGGTAGGGCCGGGACTTCGGCGCCAGCGCGCCTCCCGCGTGCTCGTCGTCGCGCTCGCGCACGGCATCGGGCTCGCGCTCGCCGGCTGCGAGGGCCAGGGCGACGACGGGGCCGGGCTCGTCATCCGCAACGCGCCGATCGCGGAGCGCTGCACGCCGGGCGGTCGACCCTTCCCGTCGGGCCTCGCGGTGCTCTCGGAGGCGGTCGCGCGCGCCGCGCTCGTGCAGTCCGAGCCGCCCGGGCTGCTCGTCTACGGGATCGAGGCGCCGGAGCCGGTGCCGTTCACCTTCGTGAACATCGGAACCGACAGCGACGGAGATGGACGAGACGATGCGGCGGCGATGGCGGAGGTGTCGGGTCGCGCGCTGCGGCCGACGATGGGGGGGATTCGCGCGCTCGATGACGGGCTCGCGCTCGTGTCGACCAGCAACTACGAGCAGGTCCTGTTCGCCGATCCCTCGACCGGCGCACCGATCGAGGTCGCGATCGAAGTCCCCGGCGCGATTCCGCCGGAGCGCTTCCCGCTGCTCCCGCCGCCCGGAAGCGCGGCTTCCCGCACGGGTCTCTCGACGCTCGCGTGCGTCGCCCCGACGACGGACGTCGACTCCTCGGGTCGTCCGATCGAGCCCGAGCCCCGATGCGATGCCGACGCGCCCTCGTACCGGACGACGCTGACGGCGGGGGCGAGCGTGGCGGGCGGACGACTCTTCGTCGCGACGTCGAACCTGCTGCGGGGCAGTCGCTTCCTGCCGGGTACGGTGCTCGTCTTCGACTGGGAGACCGGCCCGACCGGGATCACGGTCCGGCCCGTCGTCGAGCCGGCGATGCTCTTCACGACGGGCTTCAATCCGACGGGTGTCGCACGCGTCGTGACACCGGGCGGTCGCGAGCTCGTCCTGGTCACGGTCACCGGCGTGATCGGCTCCGGCAGCGGCGCGGGCAACGTCCAGAGCGACGCCGCGATCGACGTCATCGATCCGGTCGCGGCGCGGCTCGTCGCGACGATTCCGCTCGAGCGCGCGGGCCCCGCCTTCGACGCGCCGGCCGTCGATGCCGCGGGACGCATCGCCTGGCTCGGCGCCTCGTCGCAGCGTCAGCTCTACGCCGTCGACCTGCGCGCGCTCGACGCGCCGGGTCTGCTCGCCGGCGGCGGGCCGCCGGTCGTCCTCGACGGCGCGACCACGGGGTTTCCCGACGCGCGCGTCTTCGACGGCGATCGGCCGCTCGTGCTGCCGGCGCGCGGCGACGGCCGGGCGGGGAGCTGCGAGGGCTTCACGCACGTCGCCTTGAACCGCGCCGCGAGCGAGGTCTTCGCGACGGACTTCTGCGACGGCACCTTCACCCGCGTCCGCCTCGATCTCGCCGGTGATCCGCCGATTCCGTATCCGCGCGAGCGCTTCCAGGTCGCGGGCCAGTCGGCCCCCTTCGCGCCCAACGACGCGATCGGCGAGCTGCGCACGCCCGGCGAGCTCGCCGTCCGGCAGGGCGTTCCGGGCGTGGACTTCACGACGCCGGACGTGCTCGTACTGGCCGGCCAGCCCGACGGTCATCTCTGTGCCTTGCGCGTCGAGTCGCCCTGAGGTTCGGGTCATCGATCGGATCGGACAGCGGGGATCGGACGGGGGAAGTCGGACCGGCGTCGCGGGGCCGGACGGGCGCGGCCGTGTCGCCTCAGCGGTGGACGGCGCCGATCACGCCGCCCGAGATCAGCGTCGCCGTCTGGGTCAGTACGATCGGCAGGCTGAAGCGGCCGGGGGACGCGAGGTAGCGCGGCTCCCATACGGGATCGAACTTCGCCTTGTACGCGCGCAGGCCGCGGAAGTTGTAGAAGTTCTCGCCGTGACGGAAGAGCAGCGCGCCGAGTCGGTTCCAGGCGGGTGCCAGGCGATGGTGTTCGAGCCCGGCGAGGGGCGCCATGCCGAGACCGAACCAGGCATAGCCCTGCTCGCGGCCCCAGAGCATCAGCTCGGCGAAGAGGAAGTCCATCACGCCGGACGGCGCCTCGGCGTCGTAGCGCATCAGGTCGATCGAGAGCTCGTTCCGCGTCTCCGGGGCCCAGACGTTGGCGAAGGCGACCATGCGTCCTTCTCGACGTACGACGGCGAGCGGCGTGCGGGCGAGATAGTCGGGTTCGAAGCGGCCGAGCGAAAAGCGCTTCTCGCGCGTCTTCTTCTTCGCGAGCCACGCGTCGGAGACGCGGGCGACTTCGTCGATCACGGAGGGGACGCCCTCGCGCGGGACGAGCTCGAAGCACGCGCCCTCGCGCTCCATCCGCCGACGGACGCTGCGCAGCTCGCGCCGATGGCTTCCCTCGAGCGAGAAGTCCTCGAGCGGCACGCGCGCATCTTCGCCGAGCTTGTGGAGCGTCAGCCCGAGATCGAGGTAGAGCGGCAGGTTCTCGGGCTCGACCTCGTAGAAGGCGGTCATGCCGCCGTGGGCGTCGACGAGCTCATGGAAGCGCCAGGCCAGCTCGCGTCGCGCCTCCGCCGGACCGATCGGATCGCCCATCGCGACCCAGCAGCGACCGGCGATGCCGTACATGAGAAAGCCCGCGTCGCCTTCGGCGAAGAGCAGCCGCTTGTCGCCGAGCAGCGCGAGATGGGCGCCCGCGCGATCCGCGCGCAGGACGAGCGGCACCGCGCGTTCGAGCTCGGCCGGCGTGGCGGGCGCGCGCGGCGGACGCGCCGGGCGGAGCAGGCGGGCGAGTCCGAACAGGGCGGCACCGACGGCGCTCGCGAGCAGGGCGCGCAGCGTCCGCGGTGCGTGGGCATCGAAGGCGAACTGCCACCAGAGCTCGCTTCGGTACTCGACGTGGCGGTAGCTCAGGCCGACGACGAAGACCGTGCCGACGAAGACGAGCAGGAAGCTCACGATCCAGCCCGGGGTGAAGGCTTCGCTGAGGATCGGGCTTCGGCGATGGAAGTGGCGTCGACAGGGCAGGAGCAGCAGGGCGAGCAGCGTGAGGAGCGCCGCTTCTTCCCAGTCGAGTCCCTTGAGGAGCGAGAGCACGGCGCCGATCGCGAGCAGGGCCAGCGTCGCTGCCCACGCCGCGTCGACGCGTCGCTCGAGCGCGCGCGCCAGGAAGAGCAGCGCGACGCCGACGACGCTCGCGAGCAGATGCGACGTCTCGAGGACGGCGAGCGGCAGGAACCCGGCGAGCCACTCGATGCGACCGCTCGCCGCCGGGGTCGAGCCCGACAGGAGCAGCACGACGCCGGCCGCGAAGATGCCGACGGTGAAGACGTGGGGGATCACGTCCGGCGCCCACTGGCCGAGCAGGCGCCGCAGCGGGTCGAGCAGGCGTCGCCGGCGCCCGAGCTCGAAGCTCGCGAAGAGGGCGATGCCGAGCAGCAGGGGCAGCAGGTAGTAGACCAGCCGATAGGCGACGGCCGTTCCCAGCACCGCGGAGGCCGGCAGCCAGGGTCCGAGCAGCACGACCATCAGCGATTCGAAGACGCCGACGCCACCGGGGACCTGGCTCGCGACACCGAGGACCTGCGCCAGCAGGAACGCCGAGAGCACGGTCTGCGGCTCGAGCCCCTTCGCAGGGGGCAGCAGCGCGATGAAGACCGAGGCCGCGAAGAGCCAATCGACGCTCGCGACGGCGATCTGGGCCGCTGTGAGTCCGAGACCCGGGAGCTCGAGAACGTGGCCGAAGAGCCGGAGCGAGCGGACGTGGCGCGCGCTCTGCAGGACGTAGAGCGCGAGCGCGGCGAGGAGCACGACGCCGAAGGGGCGGCTCGTCGCGGCGGAGGCGTTCCAGTCGCCCGGGATCGCGAGCGGGGCCGCGATCGAGGCGACGCCACCGATCAGCAGGAAGCCGAGCCAGTAGGTCACGGCGTTGAAGGGCAGCATGCGCGCGATCCGGGCGGCAGGGATGCCCCAGCTGGTGAACATCCGCAGGCGGACGGCGGTTCCGCCGAAGAACGAGAGGCCCACGTTGTGGCTGAAGACGTAGGCGATGAACGAGGCGAGGGCGATGCGGCGGTAGTCGAGCCGAGCGCGCGCCCAGTGCAGGGCGAGCGCGTCGTAGCCCGTGAGCGAGAGGTAGCTGCCCGCCGTGAAGAGGGCGGCGAGCAGGAACGACGACGGGGGAATCGCGCGCAGGGAGTCGACGAGGTCGCCGTGCCGGTAGCCAGCCAGCGCTTCGTGCAGGACGCTGGCCGCGACCGCGAACAGCACGACGCTGATCAGGGGGCCGCCGATCGCCACGAGGCGCTGCTTCGTGAGCGAAGCGGTCCTGCGCGCCCCGGGCGTTTCGCCCGCGTCCGCGGGACGGCTCGATTCGGCCACCGGGTCGTCCGCCTTCCGAGCCGTCCTCAGACCGCGATACCGTAGAGCGCTGCCGCGTTGTCCTGCAGGATCTTGCGCTTGCGCGTCTCGCTCCAGTCGCGGCTGACCTCGGCGATGTGCGCCTGCACGTTCGGGTAGAGACAGGTCGGATGCGGGAAGTCCGTCTCGAAGAGGACGTTGTCCTCGCCGACGACGTCGACGAGCTTCGCGGGCGCCGTCTTCTCGAACCAGAAGCAGCCGTAGACGTGCCTGCGGAAGTAGTCAGAGGGCTTCATCGCGAGCTTCTTCTCGCTCGAGGAGCCCGTCTCCTCCCACTCGTAGTCGATCGACTCGAGCACGAACGGGATCCAGCCGATTCCGCTCTCGACCGAGACGACCTTCAGGTTCGAGCAGCGGTCGAAGAGCCCCGAGTAGATCAGGTTCGAGATGACGCGCGAGTTCTCGACGAAGAGCGCCGCCGAGCCGAGCGCGAGTCGCCGGCTCCAGCCCATCGAGGGCCAGGCGGCGCGCCCGAACATGTTGAAGGACGTCTCGCTGGCGCCGATGTGGAAGTTGACCGCCAGCCCCGAGTCGTCGACGGCGTCCCAGAAGGGGAGCCACTCGTCGCAGCCGAGGTCCGGCAGCCCGATCGAGTCGGGATCGCTGCACATCACGATCCCCTTCATGCCCATCTCCTTCGCGTGGGCGACCTCGGCGACGCTCTGCTCGATGTTCCACCAGGGCATGAGCGCCATCGGGAAGAGGCGGCCCTTCGAATCGGCCTGGATCTCCGCCATCGCCTCGTTGTAGATCCGGGCGCAGGCGAGCCGCAGGCCGTCGTCCTTCACCTTCATGAAGTTCTGGCTGCCGAAGCCCGCGACGTTCGGGTAGAGGATCTGGGCGAACAGACCCTGCTGGTCCATCAGCTCGACGCGCGCGCGCATGTCCCAGGAGGCGACGTGGACGTCTTCGATCTGCCAGCCCATGAACTCGAGGCCGCGGGACTTGGCGCCGTCCCTGCGGATGACCGACGAGGGGGTCGCCATCGAGAGCTCGATGCCGTCGTCGACGACCCAGGCCTTCTTGTCGCCCGACTGCTCGACGCGCGGGAGGCGGCCCCGGTACCTCGCCGGTGCGCGCCGGCTCCAGAGGTCGTGCGGCTCGCTGATGTGGGCATCGACGTCGATGATCTTGTAGCCGGTCGGGTTCGCTTGGCTCATTTCGGCTGGCCTCCGGAGAGCGCGTCGTGGCCGATCGCCGGCTCGACGAACTGCGTGAAGTTGGGACCTCGGCGCAGGGCGTGGCCGCCGTCGACGTTGATGCAGGTCCCCGTGATCCAGCGCGACTCGGGACCGACGAGGAAGCGGGCGAGATGGGCCACGTCCTCGGACTCGCCGACGTCGCCGAGGGGCGTGTTCTCGATGTAGGACTTGTACACGTCGCTGCCGCGCGGGATGCCCTCCATGATCTCGGTCGCGATGAAGCCGGGGCGGATCGCGTTGAAGCGGATCTTCGCCGGGCCGAACTCGTCGGCCGCGTTCTTCATCATCTGCTCGATGCCGGCCTTGCCGACGCAGTAGGCGCCGAAGTAGAGATGGGTCACGTGGCCCGCGATCGACGACATGCCGACGAAGGAGCCGCCGCCCGCGGCGCGCATCAGCGGGACGGTGTGCTTCACGCAGAGCATCGTCGAGAGCACGTTCAGGTGGAGCACGCGGATGAACTCGTTCGTGTCCTGCAGGTGGTAGGGGCCCATGCCGCCGCCACCACCGGCGTTCGCGACGCAGCCGTCGAGCTCGCCCGTCATCGAGGCGGCGCGGGCGACGATGCGCTGGACGTCCTCTTCGTTCGTGACGTCGCCGACCTCGATCTGGACCCGCCCTCCGTGGCCGGCGGCGGCCTCGATCTTCTTGGCGGCGTCTTCGAGCTTCGAGGCGGTGCGGCCGCAGATCGTGACGGAGGCGCCGTCGGCCGCGAGGCGTGCGGCGCAGGCGGCGCCGATGCCGGTGCCCCCGCCCGTCACGAGGATCGCCATGCCCTCGAGGCCGCCGGTCGGAATGGATCCCTTCGACTTGCTCATGCTCGCCTGCCTTCCCTTTGACTTCGCTCGTTCTTCTCGCGGCCTTCGCTCGGCCTCCGCTGGGCCTTCTCGCGGCGATCGCTCGGCCTGCTGCCATCGAGGGTTCGCGATCGTCCGGGAATCGCGACCGTCGAGTCGCCTCCCGGGGCGCTGCGGGTCGAGCGCCGCCCGAGCATACCTCGCCGGGCGCCCACCGGCGCGGCGGGGTAACGTCCGCGGTCCGATCGCGCCGGTCGTCGCCGATCGGGCCGGGCGAGCGGAGCCGGCGGCTCCGCGGGGGGCGCCGAGACGGTCGACGCGAGTCGAGCGCCGAGCGTCCGAAGCCGAAGCCGAAGCCGAGCGGTGGAGACGAGAAACGAAGACGACGCCAGCCAGAAGGGAATCCGCGATGTCCGTCCGATTGACCGTCCAGCTCCAGGTCCAGCCCGGCAAGGCCGACGCCTTCAAGGCCGCGGCGACGCCGGCCCTCGCGCGCGTGAAGCGCGAGGACAAGGGTTGCGAGATGTACGACCTGTTCCAGAGCGTCGACGACGTGTCGCGCTTCGTGATGGTCGAGAGCTGGGCCTCGCAGGCCGACCTCGACGCCCACATGAAGAGCCCCGCGATGGGCGACGTCGGCAAGGCGCTCGGCGGCTTCATTGCCGGCGCGCCGGTGATGCACACCTACCAGGACTGAAGCGACGCGGACCGGGCCGACGTCGACCGATCCGCTCAGCGTCGGGTCGGCGTCGGCTCGGGGCGTTCGATCATCCGCTCGGCCACGAGCTCGAACGAGCGCAGCCGCGCCTCGAACGCGTGGCAGATCGTGACGATGCCCAGCTCGTCGGCGTAGTAGGCGAGGGCCAGCGCCTCGAGCTCGGCGGCGACGCTCGCCGCGTCGCCGATCGTGGCGCGCATGCCCGAGCGGGCGAGGAATGCCTCCTCCTCGGGCGTGAAGACGTGGGCCGCCGCCTCCTCGGGCGAAACGATGCCGCTGCCGCCCTGGTTGCGGGCCATCTGGATGCGGCCGAGCTTCATGCTCGACGCATGCCACTCGGCCTCCTCCTTCGTGTCCGCACACATCACCTGCACGGCGACGTGGACCTGCGGCTCCGGATGCTCGTCCGAGGGGCGGAAGTGGTCGCGGTACCAGGCCGTGATCGCAGGCCCCTGATTCGAGGCGCCGAAGAAGTGGGCGAAGGCGAAGGGCAGGCCGCGCTCGGCGGCGAGCATCGCCGAGTCGACGCCCGAGCCGAGCAGCCAGACCTCCGGCACGCCCTCGCAGGGCGCGCCGATGCGCATGCCGGCGAAGGGATGGCCTGGCGGGAGCGTGTCCGCCAGGAAGCCGATCAGATCGTCGACCTGGTCCGGATAGGCGCGCACGTCCTTCGGCTGCCCGGGCCAGGCGAGGGCGAGCAGGGTCCGTCGATCGCCGCCCGGCGCGCGGCCGAGTCCCAGGTCGATGCGGCCCGGGAAGAGCGTCTCGAGCATGCGGAAGTTCTCGGCGACCTTGAACGCGCTGTAATGCGGGAGCATCACGCCGCCCGAGCCGACGCGGATGGAGGTCGTCGCGGCGGCGATCTGCCCGATCAGGATCTCGGGGCTCGTGCTCGCGATGCCCGCGATGTCGTGATGCTCGGCGACCCAGAAGCGGCGGTAGCCCCAGCCCTCACACGCTCGCGCGAGCGCGATCGATTCGTGCAGGGCGTCGGCCCCGGTTCCGCCCTTGCGCAGGGGCGATTGCTCGACGACGGAGAGGCTCGGGCGGCGCGGCATCCGGCGACGATATACGCTGCCCCGGCCATCCAGCCAACGGAGGATCGCCGATGCGCGCCGCCTGCTTCGTCGAGCCGGGCAAGCCCATGGAGGTCGCCCGCGTCCCCGATCCGTCGCCGGGCCCCGGCGAGGTCCTGCTGCGCGTGCGCGGCTGCGGCATCTGCGGCTCGGATCTCCACGTGACGGAGCTCCCCGGCGCGATCCGCCGCGGCACCGTGATGGGCCACGAGTTCGCGGGCGAGATCGTCGCGGTCGGCCGCGGCGCGACGGGGCCGCACGGTCCGTGGCGCGAGGGCGACCGCGTCTGCGCGATGCCCGGCATCAGCTGCGGAACCTGCCTCGCCTGTCTCTCGGGCGACGTGATGGGCTGCGCTTCGCTGCGGGCCACCGGCTTCGGCGAAATCGGCGGCGGCTACGCCGAGTACGCGATCGCGGGCGAGCGCATGACCTTCCGGCTGCCCGACTGCGTCGGGAGCGCGGACGGTGCGATGGTCGAGCCGCTGGCGGTCGGTCTCCATGCGGTCGACGTCGCGGGGCTCGCGACGGGGGAGGACGTGCTGGTCGTCGGAGCCGGACCGGTCGGGCTCGCCGTCGCGGTCTGGTCGAAGCTCCTCGGCGCGCGGCGCGTCGTCGTCAGCGATCCGGCGGACCATCGACGGGCGCTCGCCGCGCGCTTCGGGGCGACGGACGGGATCGATCCGAACCGCGAGGAGCTCGGGCCGGCCTTCGAGCGCGCGACGGGCCATGCGCCGCGGCTCGCCTTCGAGTGCGTCGGTCGGCCGGGCGTCGTGCAGTCGATCGCGCAGATCGCGGCGCGCGGGGCGAAGATCCTGACGGCGGGGATGTGCATGGCGCCGGACCAGTACGTGCCGCTGGTCTTCGGGACGAAGGAGCTCTCGCTCCTCTTCGCGAGCTACTACCGCAGGCAGGACTACGAGCTGACCCTCGCCATGCTCGAAGCCGGGCGGCTCGATCCGCTGCCGATGGTCACGGATCGGATCGCGCTCGACGCGTTGCCGGAGGCCTTCGAACGCCTGCGTCGGCCGACGACCGAGTGCAAGGTCATCGTCCAGCCCTGAGCCGAGGCGGAGACGTCGCCTCGCTGGGGCCGCCCGCGCCGTGGGCGGGCGCAGCGGCGTGGTCTACCGTCGCGCCTCGATCCGGCGCGCGGCGATTCCGGAACGACGCGGGGTCCGCGGGGGCTTCGGGCGGGCGGTGCAGGAGAGGGAGCCATGAGCAAGACGCAGTACGGAGTCATCGAAGCCAGCCAGGTCGCGAAGTGGGGCGACGAGGCCGACGTCGTGATCGTCGGTCTCGGCTGCGCGGGCGCATGCGCCGCGATCGAGGCGCGGGAGGCGGGCGCCGACGTGCTCGTGCTCGAGCGCGCGAGCGGGGGTGGCGGCGTGACCGCGATGGCGGCCGGGCATCTCTATCTCGGCGGCGGGACCCGGGTCCAGAAGGCGGTCGGCCTCGAGGACACGGTCGAGGACATGTTCACGTATCTGATGATGAACACGCCCGAGCCCGACGAGCGGAAGATCCGCATGTATTGCGAGCAGTCGGTCGCCCACTTCGACTGGCTCGTGGCCCACGGCGTGCCCTTCAACGACTCGATCTACAAGGGCAAGCACGTCCTCCAGCCGACCGACGAGTGTCTGATCTGGTCGGGCAACGAGGAGGTCTGGCCGTTCCGGGAGAAGGCCCTGCCCGTTCCCCGCGGCCACAAGGTCGCCCAGGTCGGCGAGGCCGGGGGCGCCAAGATGATGGAGCTCCTGATCGCGAAGGCGAAGGCCCTCGGCGTGCGGATCGTGACGGACGCCCACGTCCAGCGGCTCGTGCGGGAGAACGGTCGGATCGTCGGCTTGACGTATCGCGTCTTCGGCGAGGAGCGACCGGCGGTGCGGGCGCGACGCGGCGTGATCCTCGCGGCGGGACAGTTCACGGAGAACGAGGAGATGCTCGCGAAGTACTGTCCCGAGCTCCTCGATCCCGGATATACGCGACAGTACACGCCGAACGACGACGGCGCGGGCCACCAGCTCGGACTCGCCGCCGGTGGCGTGCTCAAGCACATGGAGGGCGCGCTCGTCTCCGCCGCGTTCTATCCGCCCGAGAGCCATCTGAAGGGCATCCTCGTGAACAAGCTCGGCAAGCGGTACGTCGCGGAAGACTGCTACCACTCGCGCTCGAGCATCTTCACGACGCAGCAGCCCGACCGGAAGGGCTGGCTGATCCTCGACGAGGAGACCTATCAGCCCGACCCGCCGAGCTACGGAGCCTATCCCCTCGTCGATGCCTTCGACACCGTCGAGGAGATGGAGAAGGCGCTCGGCATGCCGGAGGGCTCGCTGGTCGAGACGCTGCGCCGCTACAACGAGAGCGCCGCGAAGGGCGAGGATCCGGCGTTCCACAAGGGCAAGAAGTGGATCAAGCCGCTGACGCATCCGCCCTACGCGGCGCTCGACGCCTCGGTCGGCGCGGCGACCTACATGTGCTTCACGCTCGGGGGGCTCGACGTCTCGATCGACGGCGAGGTCCTCGACGCGAAGGGCAAGGCGATCCCCGGCCTCTACGCGATCGGCGGCTGCGCGTCGAACATCGCCCAGGAGGGAACCGGCTACTCGAGCGGGACCTGCATCGGCGAGTCGACCTTTTTCGGACGTCGCGCCGGCGTCCATGCGGCGCGGAGCGGGGCGGGGCGTTAAGGTAGAGGCCGACGCGACCGTTTGGCCCTTCCGCCGGCGTACCCCCGTGGATCGTCCGATCCGATCGGAGACGATGCGCCCGCGACGAGGGCGGGGAGGCATGTTCCATGCGAGGGGATCCCGCCGTCATCGAGTGTCTCAACGAGGTCCTGACCTCCGAGCTCACGGGGATCAATCAATACTTCATCCATCACAAGATGTGCGCGAACTGGGGTTACGAGCGCATCTCGAAGAAGAAGCGCGAGGAGTCGATCGAGGAGATGAAGCACGCCGATCGCGTGATCGAGCGGATCCTCTACCTCGACGGAATCCCCAACATGCAGCGCATGAACCCCGTTCGCGTCGGCGAAGATCCGATCGAGCAGCACCAGCTCGATCTCGCCCTCGAGAAGGACGCCGTCGAGCGCCTGAACAAGGGGGTCGCGCTCGCGCGCGAGAAGGGCGACAACGGCACGCGCGAGTTGCTCGAAGAGCTCCTCATCGACGAAGAAGAGTCGATCGACTGGCACGAGACGCAGCTGTATCTCGTGAAGGACCTCGGGCGCGAGCGCTACCTCGCGCAGATGATGCACGACTGAGCGGGTGCTCGCGGCAGGGTCCGAGCGCGTGGCGCGCCGACGAGACCGGGTCGACGCGTTGGCGCGGATCAGACGGGCCGGTCGCCGGCGAGCGTCGTGCGGTGCATGACGCGCAGATGGCCGTCGTAGCCTCCGTCGGCGAAGTGCATCGTGCAGCGGTTGTCCCAGAGCACGACCATGTCCTTCTGCCAGCGGTGTCGCAGGACGAACTCGTCGCGGACCATGTGGTCGTAGAGGAACTTCAAGAGCGTGAAGTTCTCAGCCGGCGTCAGGCCCTCGATGCCGACCGTATAGACGGGGTTCACGAAGAGCGCCCTGCGCCCGGTCACCGGATGCGTGCGGACCAGGGGGTGCACGACGATCTTCTCCGCTTCCTCGGAGACGACGACCTTGATCGTTCGACGCGCGGCGTCGCGGGCCAGCACGCCGCGCGGACCGTAGGCGAAGCGCGCGCTGTGGATCGCGCGGAGCCCCGCCAGCATCTCCTGCATCGTCGGCGAGAGCGCCTCGAAGGCGCGGGTCGTATCCGCGTAGAGCGTGTCGCCGCCGACCGGCGGGACGACCTTCGCATGGAGGATCGTGCCGGCGGGCGGCTCGGGTTGGAAGCTCCAGTCCGAATGCCAGGCGGCGCCGAAATTCTGGACGGTCTCGTCCGCCTCGCGCCGCAGCTCGAGCACGTTGGGATGGCCCGGCATCGGCTCGATGAAGGGATCCGCGCCGAAGCGACCGATCGCCAGCGTGAAGGCCTCGAGCTCGGCGGGCGAGAGGCATTGATCGGGCAGGATCAGCACGGCGTGGCGCGCCCAGGCGGCATGGATCGCCGCGGCCAGCTCGGGGGAGGGCGGCGTGCGCAGGTCGGGCGCGCGGACCACGGCGCCGAAGTCGTGGGCGAGCGGCGCGATCGCGAGGGCATCCGGCATGGATCGGCTCCTGTCGTGGCTTCCGTCTCGACTTCCGTCCCGGTCTTCTCCCGGCTTCCCGACGAGGTCGGTTCGGGCGCCGCGCGCGCGATCCGCCGCGCGCACGATCGCCGCGGGGCGACTGCCGACTCCGCCGAGGGAGTATGGCCCAGCGTCGGTCCCGCGCCTCGTTCCGCCGCGACCCGAGCGGCGGGCGTTGACTTTCCCGACTCGGGGTCGTATCCCTGCCGGACCCGCGACCCCGCTCGCCGTCGAACCCGGAGCTCCCTGCCATGACCGACGTTCGGACCGCGCTCGACCTGCCGCCCTGCTGCCAGGTCGGCTTCGTCTACCCGAAGCTCGAGCCCGCGATCGAGCTCTTCCGCCCGCTCTTCGGCGACTTTCGGATCGTGGACTTCGGCGTGACCGAGGGCGCCCGCTTCCGCGGGAAGCTCGCGCCCTATCATCTGCGTCTCGCCGTCGCCTATACGGGTCCGCTCGAGATCGAGCTGATCGAATGGGTCAGCGGCGACACGCCCCATCGCGAGTTCCTCGAGCGCGGCGGCCGCGGGATGCACCACCTCTCCTTCCACGTTCCCGACCTCGATGCCGTCGTCGAGCGCGCGAAGGCCTTCGACTTCGAGCCGATCTGGTACCACGCGATGAGCGACGAGATCAAATACACCTATCTCGAACGCAAGAGCGACCCGGTCCTGATCGAGCTGACGCAGCGTCCCTGGTCCGGGGGCAACGTCCAGGCGGACCCGGCGCGATAGGCGGAGCCGATCGGCGGGAGAGCGAAACGTGGTCCTCTTGAGTCTCGACATCGACGGAACCCTCGAAGTCGGCGATCCGCCCGGCACGATCCCGCTGCGCCTCGTCCATCGCGCGCGCGCGCTCGGCTACATCGTCGGTTCCTCGTCCGATCGCGTCGTCTCCGACCAGGAGCGACTCTGGGCGCGTCACGGCATCGTGATGGACTTCGTGGGCCACAAGCACAAGCTCGACGAGGTCCGCGCCCGCTTCCCCCATGCGACCCGCCTGATCCACATCGGCGACGGCAACGCGGACGAGGTCTATGCGCTGCGTCATGGCTTCGAGTTCCACTGGGTGCACGAGGTGCCCGCCGAGGGAACGCCGGGCTGGATCTTCTGATGGATCGCACGCTGCGGGGCCGGGTCGCCCTGGTGACGGGGGCGGGCCCGGGTATCGGCCGGGCGACGGCGAGGCGCTTCGCCGAGGACGGCGCCGACGTGGTCCTCGCCGCTCGGCGGCGCGAGCCGCTCGAGGCGATGGCGCGCGAGCTGGCGGCGCTGACGGGCCGGCGCTTCCTCGCGCTCGCCGCCGATCTCAAGCGTCTCGAGGACTGCGATCGCATCGTGGCCGAGACGGTCGCGCGCATGGGGCGCATCGACGCCGTGGTCAACGTCGCGACGCATCCCCACCAGCGGGCGGCGGTCGCCGACATCGACTGGGGTGCCTACTTCGAGTCGGTCAAGCTCAACGTCGCCGGGACGATGCGCGTCTGCGGCGCGGCGGCGCGCCGGATGGCGGAGACGGGCGGCGGCGCCATCGTCAACATCGGGACGCTCGCGACGACCGCGCTGCAGGCGAAGGGCGCCGAGTACAGCTCGACCAAGGCGGCGATGGTGGCGGCGTCGAAGGTGTTGGCGCGCGAGATGGGCCGATTCGACGTGCGCGTCCACGTCGTCACGCCGGGCTACACGACGGGTGAGCCCCTCGACCGGCTGTTCGAGCAGATGGCCGCGGGTCTCGGCATCACGCCCGAGGAGACGAGCCGGCGGCTCGCGAAGTCCGCCGTGCTCGAACGCCACGTGGATCCCGAGGACGTCGCGGAGGCCTGCCTCTTCCTCGCCTCCGATCGCGCCCGCAACATCACGGGCATCGAGCTCCACGTCACCGCCGGCCAGTGGATCTGAGCCACGGGCGCACCGCCCGTCGAAGGGGAACCCCATGAGCAGCGAGGCCGATCCGATCCTGGTCGACGAGCCGGTGAAGGGCGTCCGGCGCGTGACGCTCAACCGGCCCGACAAGCGCAACGCCCTCTCGAACGCGCTGCGGTCCGCGCTGCTCGAAGCGCTGCGCGCAGCCGACGGCGACGACGCCATCCACGTCACGATCGTCCGGGGCGCAGGGAAGTGCTTCTCGTCCGGCTACGATCTCGGCTCGGACCTCGGGAAGGACCAGCCCTACTTCACGTCGCAGGTCGGCATGCAGTGGGCGCGCCACGTCTCCGAGGGCTGGATGTCGATCTGGGATCTGGCGAAGCCCGTGATCGCCCAGGTCCACGGCTATGCGATGGCGGGGGGGCTCGAGCTGGTCGGCGCCTGCGACCTCGCCTATGCCGCGAGCGACGCCCGCTTCTCGCATCCGGTGACGCGCTTCGCGCTGCCCGACTTCGACTGGTTCCCGGTCGGGCTCGGCTGGCGCCATGCGATGGAGCTTCAGCTCGCCGGGCGCGAGTTCAGCGGGGCGGAGGCGGCGACGATCGGTCTCGTCAACCAGGCGTTCGCGCCCGAGGAGCTCGAGGCGCGGGTGCTCGAGATCGCGGGTCGCATGGCCGCCGTCCCGATCCCGGTGCTGACCGTCAACAAGCGCGCCGTCCATACCGCGATGGAGAACCGCGGCGCTCGCGCGACGATCCGCGCGCTCGGCGACCTGCAGGCCGGGCCCCACCTCGGGAAGGTCGGTGCCAGCGAGATCCTCGAGCGTGTGAAGCAGGGACGTTAGGCATGGCCGCGCGGCGGGACGCGGTCGGTTCGGCGGCCCCGGTCGAGACGATTCCGCCTTCGGCCGACGCGATCGACGCGGCCTGGCTCGAGGCCGCTCTGCGCGAGCGCCATCCCGACGCGCGGATCGGTTCCGTCGAGATCACCGGGCGCGCCGAGGTCACCCACGGCCACGCCTGGCTCCGCGTCGTCCACGCCGCGCCCTCCGCCGTCCCCGAGTCGCTCTTCTGCAAGCTGCTGCCGGCGGACCCGGCGCGTCGTGGCGCCATCGCGGCGACGGGCATGGGGCTGCGCGAGGCGCGCTTCTACGCCGAGCTCGCGCCCCGGCTCGCGCTGCGGATCCCGCGCGCCTTCGTCGCCCGCCACGACGACCGGGACGGGGCCTTCGTGCTCGTGCTCGAAGACCTCCGGAGCGTGGGCTGCACCGTCTCGACCGGCCCGGAGAGCGTCGAGCCCGACGCCGCGGCCCGCGCCCTCGAAGACCTGGCGGCGCTCCACGTCCGCTTCGAGGATCCGGCTCGGCGGCGCAGTGAGGCCCCCTTCGTGAAGCCGCCCGATCCGCCGTCGGACTACGGCTCGACGCGTCTCGCCTGGGCGCTCGCCCATCGCCGCGATTCCTTCGGCGACGCCTTCGCCGAGGCCGCGCGGCTCTACGTCGACCAGCAGGCCGCACTCCACGCGCTCTTCTCCGCGGGTCCGCCGACCGTGATCCACGGCGACGCCCACATCGGCAACCTCTTCTTCGATCGCGGTCGGGTCGGCTTCCTCGACTGGGGCATGCTGGTCGAGTCGACGCCCCTGCGCGACGTCGCCTACTTCCTCCAGATGTCGCTCTCGGTCGCGGACCGGCGCGGGCACGAGCGGGGGCTGCTCGCCCACTATCTCGAGGCGCACCGCGCGCTCGGGGGTGCGCCTTTCGGTCCCGAGGAGGCGTTCCGGACGTACCGCATCCAGGCGGCCTATCTCGCGCCGGCGGCCTGTCAGGTGGTGACGCTGCCGGACGACGTCACGCCGGAACGGCGCCGCTTCGCGGCGGCGTTCCAGGCGCGCGCCGAGGCGGCGATCGAGGATCTCGAGGCGTGCCGCGTCGTGCGCGAGGCGGCGGGTCTCTGAGCCGCGAGGGGGCTCGCTCCGTCCGACGACGCCCGCGGTCAGGGCGCCTGGCGCAGCCGCCAGCGCATTGGCGCGCGCTTGATGCCGCCGACGAAGCTCGAGCGGACGCGGACCACGGATCCTGCGCGCTCCATCTCGATCAAGCGCTCGCGCAGCTGCTGGTACATCGTGCGCAGCTCGAGGCGGGCGAGGTGGGCGCCGAGGCAGACGTGCTCGCCGCGGCCGAAGCCGACGTGGTCGTTCGGACGGCGGTCGATCCGGAAGCGGAAGGGCTCCTCGAAGACCTCCTCGTCGCGATTGCCGGACGCGTAGAAGAGGCAGACGGATTCGCCCGCCCGGATCCGCTGGTCGCGCAACGTCATGTCGCGCGTCGCCGTGCGCGCGAACTGGATCACCGGCGTCGTCCAGCGCACCGTCTCCTCGACGGCGCCGTCGAGGAGCGCGGGGTCGCGGACCAGCGCCTGCCACTGATCGGGGTTGTCGAGGAAGCATTGGAGGCCGCCGGTCATGGCGTTGCGCGTCGTCTCGTTGCCGGCGACGACCAGCAGGAAGTAGTAGGAGAGCAGCTCGAGCGGGCCGAGGGGCTGGCCGTCGATGCGACCCTTCACGACGAGGGAGAGGATGTCGTCCGTCGGGCGGGCGCGTCGTTCTTCGGACAGGCGATGGAAGTACGCGAAGAGCTCGTTGCGCGCGCGCTCGAAGGTCTCCTCCGTCGTCGCGCCGCGCTGGAACTCGGGATCCGACGGGGCGATGATCTCGTTCGTCCAGCGGAAGAGCAGGGGCCAGTCCTCCTCCGGGACGCCCAGCATCAGCGCGATGACCTCGATCGTGATCGGGGCGGAGACGTCGGCGACGAAGTCGATCGCCTCCTTCGCCGCGGCGCGATCGAGCACGCCCCGCGTGATGCGCGCGACCTTCGTCGCCCAGACCTGGACGGAGCGGGGCGTGAAGGCCTTGGCGGTCAGATTGCGGAATCGGCCGTGGTCGGGCGGATCCATCGTGAGCAGGTGGCGCGTCTTGCGCTCGTCGGGGACCTCGAGGTCGGTGAAGACGGCGAGGCGGGGCTCGATGATCCAGTCGCGGGGATGCTTGCCGATCTCGACGATGTCGTGGTGCTTCGTGACGGCCCAGAAGGGCTCGCAGCTCGCGGGGGCGAAGCGCCGGACCGGGTCGTGCCGGCGCAGCCAGGTCCACTCGGCGTGGGGATAGCCGTCGCGCTCGTACTTTTCGGGCGAGATCACGTCGAGTCGATCGGGGTCGAGGGGGCCGGACGCGTTTTCCATCGGCGGGTGCTCCTTGGGCGCGTATCGGCCCGGCAGCCTATCGCCGACGGTCGGGTCCCGCTCGACACTGTCAGTCGACTTCGAGGACGCGTCGGCCCGGACCTCCCCGCTCGGCCGCGGAGCGTCTGGATGCTAGTTGGCCGCCCTCGCGGCCGCACGTCCCGCGCGCCGGCCGAAGAAGGTCGCGTCGCCGACGGACATGCCGCTCGCGTAGCCCTCGCCGCTGCGGGGGAGCCCGGCGGCGGTCCGGCCGGCGGCATAGAGGCCCGGGATGACCAGGCCGGTCGGCCTCCGGACCTCGCCGTCGATCGTCGTGTCCAGGCCGCCCAGCGTGAAGGCCGGGTAGTAGACCCCGCTCTCGATCGAGAAGTCGAGGAGCGCATAGGGCGGCTGGTCGAGGGGTCGGAGGAATTCTCGGCCCTTGTGGAAGAGCGGGTCCTCGCCGCGGACGGCGAAGCGGTTGTAGGTCGCCATCGTCGCCGTCAGCGTGCCGGCGGGGAACCCGGCGCCCCGTTCGAGCTCCTCGAAGGACTCGCCGACCTCCTTGACCGGCGCCGCGGAGTAGAGGGGAGGCTTCGTGTAGAGGGCGCTGTCGACGACCATGTAGACGCGCCGGCCGGGCTGGTTGAGACAGTGGTGTCCGCCGCGGGCGTGGTAGCAGTCCTCGTTGACGAAGCGCTGGCCCTGCTCGTTGACGAAGACGCCTTCGCAGAAGATGCCGTCCGGATACCAGATGACCGAGATGAAGCCCTCGCTCATGTTGACGGCGGCCGCGCCGGCGCCGATGCCCATCAGGATCCCGGTCCCGACGTCGTGGGCGCTTCCGAGCGGCGTGCCGTCCAGCAGGCGCGGCGCGTACTTCGCGACCATCTCGCGATTCATGATGAATCCGCCGCAGCAGAGCACGACGCCCCGCCGCGCGCGGAAGGCGCGCTGCTCGCCGGCATGACGCGCGACCACGCCGACCACGCGCTCCCCGTCCCGCACGAGGGTCAGCGCGCGCGTGTCGGCCTCGACGCGGATCGTCGTCCGCTCGACCGCGGCCCGCAGCGTCGCCATCAACGTCGCCCCGCCATCCTCCCAGAAGGCCTTCGGCTTGTGGGCGCGCGGCGCCGGGCGGGCGACCTGCGACTCGCGGAATCCCTTCTCGTTCCCGGACCAGCCGAGGGACTGGTATTCGGGCGTGTTCGTGTGCTTGCCCCCGTAGTACTCGGGGTTGAAGACGACGCCCTGGGCCACCAGCCAGTCGAAGTGCGCGCGGCTCTCCGCGCAGTAGGCATGGACCTTGTCGGCGTCGGCGTTCGCCCCGGCGGCGATCCGGATGTAGGCCTCCATGTCCTCGGGTGAGTCCTCGAAGCCGCAGGCGCGCTGGATCGGCGTCCCGCCGCCGAGGTAGATCTGTCCGCCCGAGAGCGCGGTCGTTCCGCCGCCGCCGCTCGCGACCTCGAGCAGCGTGACCCGTGCCCCCTGCGCATGGGCCTCGAGGGCGGCCGATGCGCCCGCGCCGCCGTAGCCGACGACGAGCACGTCGGTCTCGTCGAACCAGCTCGGGATCGCACTCGCGTCGAGGGGGGTGCAGGGATCGAGCGTTCGCGACATGGCGTCCCCTTCGGTTCGAGTCCGTCAGCGCGTCGGATGCGCCGGCTCGAGCTTCCATTGGTTGAAGAGGACGTTCCAGGCGTGCCACGTGTTCCAGTGCTCGGTCAGGTATCGGATCCGCCCCTCGGCGTCGAAGCGGAAGACGAAGCAGTAGACGTTGGTGTAGTCCCGGCCGCGATGGGTCTTCGCGATCATCGTATGCTGGCGCACCACGAAGTCGCCGTCGGCGATCAACACCACGTCCTCGTTTCGGATCGTCGAGACGTCGTAGGCGTCGACGCCGCGGTCGACCTTCTCGCCGGTCGGACCGCTCGTCGAGCCCGTCAGGATGCCTCGGATGGCCGCGCGACCCTTGTGCTCCGTCTGACCGGCCGAACCGACGTAGGGCAGTCCGTTCCACCAGACGGCGTCCTCGGCGAAGAGCAGGCTCTTGTCCTCGCGGCGCGTCGTATCGAAGAGGCGATGGACGACGTCGATGTTGCGCTGCTCTTCGGGCGTGTAGCTCGGCATGCCTTCCTCCCGCGGCGATCGGTCGCTCCGACCGGATCCGACTGGGGCGCCAGCGTACCGCAAGCCGGAATGGCCGCGGCGTCGCGCGGCCGCGTTCGCCGCGCGCGACGGATCGCGTATGCTGCGCGTTCGGCCGGGCTCGGGCCGGCGTTCGGACGCGGGCTCGGGCATCGTTCGGGACCGGGCCCGCTCGGGGGCAGCCTGGCATGGGATTCGACGATCCCGACGCGCGGGTTCGGGCCGGCTCTGGGGTCGACGGGGGTCGACGGGGGAAGAGAGGGAGCGCACGCATGAAGCTCGGATGTGCGATCGAATACGCGGGGCGCGGGGTGACGGTGCCGATCGAGCGCATCCGGCGGCTCGAGACGCTGGGCTACGACTCGGTCTGGACGGCGGAGGCCTACGGCTCCGACGCGATCACGCCGCTCGCCTTCATCGCCGCGTACACGAAGCGGATCCGGCTCGGTACCGGCGTGATCCAGGTCGGCGCGCGGACGCCGACGATGACCGCGATGCAGCTCGCCACGGTCGACGCGCTGGCGGGCGGCGGCCGCGTCATCGGCGGGCTCGGCCTCTCGGGGCCGCAGATCGTCGAGGGCTGGTACGGGACGCCGTGGGGCGATCCGAAGGAGCGGCTGCGCGACTACGTCGCGATCATGAAGAAGATCTTCGCGCGTGAGGGGCCCGTGACCCATGCCGGCAAGGAGATCCGACTGCCCTACGATGGTCCGGGCAGCACGGGCATGGGCAAGCCGCTCAAGTCGATCCTCCACTTCGAGCAGAAACCCTCGATCTGGCTCGGGACGGGCGCGCCCGCGATGGTCCGCATGACGGCGGAGATCGCGGACGGCTGGCTCGCGTTCGGCATGCGGCCCGGCAATGTCGCGACGTTCAAGCGTTGGTTCGAGGAGGGTTTCGCGAAGGCCGGCGGCGGCAAGGGCTATGCGCAGTTCGAGATCCAGGGCGGCGTCTCGGTCACGCTCACGAACGACGTGAAGGCCGCGCTGCAGGCGGGCAAGCCCTTCGTGGCGCTCTACGTGGGGGGCATGGGTCATCCGGACCTGAACTTCCACAAGAAGCGCATGCATCGCGAGGGCTGGGGCGAGGCCGCCGATCGGATCCACGCGCTCTTCCAGGCCGGCCGGCGGGAGGAGGCGATCGCCGCCGTGCCCGACGAGTACATCGACGAGGGCGGCCTCTTCGGCGACCGCGCCCGGATCACCGAACGCTGGCGCAAGCTCTGGGAGCCGATGCCCTATACCGGCGTCACGGTCCGCACCGAGCAGGAAGAGGCCTTCGACCTGATGGCCGAGCTCGCCGGCACGCGCGACACGCTGGCTGTCGGCGCCTAGTCCGGGTCCTCGAACTTCGGCGCCCGCTTCTCGAAGTTCGCGCGGATCGCCTCGAGCTGGTTCGGGCTGCCGATCAGTCGACCCTGGAGCTTTGCCTCGAGCGCGAGGCCCGTGGCCTCGTCGGCATGCCAAGACGCGTCGAGGAGGCGCTTGCCGAGGCGGATCGCGTCGGGGGACTTCGAGGCGATCTCCTGGGCGAGGGCGGTCGCATGGGCGAGCGGATCGTTCGAGACGCGCGTGACGAGGCCGAGCGCGAGCGCCTCCTCGGCCTGGACGATGCGGCCGGTGAAGACGAGCTCCTTGGCGACGTCGAGGCGGACGACGTCGCGCAGGGTCTGCGTGATCCCGACGTCCGGAATCAGCCCCCATTTGATCTCGAGCACCCCGAAGCGCAGGTCGGGCGCCGCGATGCGGAAGTCCGCGCCGAGCGCGATCTGGGCTCCGGCGCCGAAGGCGACGCCGTGCAGCGCGGCGACGACGGGGACCGGCAGGCGCTTCCAGACCAGCGCCGCGCGCTGGAAGACGTTGCCGGGCAGGTCGTCGTCCGCGTCCGCGGGGCGGGCGGCCAGATCGATGCCGCCGGATCCGGCCGCGTCGCTCCGGCCCATCGTCTGGAAGCTCGCCATGTCGAGGCCGGAGCAGAAGGCCCGGCCGTTGCCAGAGAGCACGACGGCCCGCAGGCCCTTCGTCTCGGCGAGCAGGCCCCCGGCCTCGGACAGCGCGCGCCACATCGCCGGATCGACGGCGTTCATCTTCTCCGGGCGGTTCAGGCGCACGTCGGCCACGGGACCGTGGAGGGCGATCGTGACGGCGCCGGACATCAGCTCGATCATGCTCGACTCCTCAAGCGCGCCTAGCTCTTCCGGCCCTGCTTCTCCGCCTCGACCTCGGCGATCTTCTGCTCGACGATGCCGACGAGCGCCGCCGCGCGCGGATAGCCCGCGTACTGGGCGATCATCAGCAGGAGCTCGCGCAGCTCGGCCGGCGAGAGCTCGCCGCGCTTGAGCGCCGCCTTCGCCTGGATGCCCCAGGTCACGGGCTCGCCCTTCTCGGCGATGATGCCGAGCAGGAGCAGACGTCGATCCCGGATCGAGAGCACGTCACGCGACCAGACCTCGGCGAAGACCTGCTCGAGCATCACGTCGGTGAAGACGTTGCCCTCGGGCGGCGTCACGACGTCGCCGGCGTAGACCTCCTGGATCATCTCGAGGCCCTTCTTGCGTCGCTCCGCGTGGCTCATCGCGCCGTTCCTCCCGCCGTCTCGATCGTCATGTCCTGCATGTCCCAGTAGCCGCGCAGGTTCGTCAGCAGCCCCTGCTCGTCGACGCGGTAGACGAAGTAGCCGCGCACCGCCGCGCGCACGCCGTTCGGAAACGCGTTGTGGAGCGTCAGCTCGTGGGCCGACTCCTGGCCCGCGGTCCGCGAGCCGTGCGTCTCGATCCGGATCTCGGAGGGCGCGATGTTCTTCTCCCAGAAGTCCGCGACCTCGGCCTTGCCGCGCGCCCCGCGCCCGGTCGGATTCGTCGGCGCGACGCCGATCGGGTCCTCGATGCAGACGTCCTCCGCCATCAGCGCGAGCCAGCCGGCCTTGTCCTTCGCCTGCACGCAGCGCCAGGAGCTGCGCGCCGCGATCAGCGCGGGATGTTCCTCTTGCATGTGTCGCCTCGCTTCGGGTTGCGTGGGGTGCAATGCTAGCGGCTCGCCACCGAGCGCGAAGCCGCCCGACGGACGGCCTGGCGCGGGAGCTGCCGATGCGAACCGAGCCCCTCGATGCCCCCTTCGGTCGACGTCTCCACCTCGAGACCGCCCGCCCGCTGACCTCGGCCGAGCAGCTCGAGCTGCGCCGGCTCTTCGGCGAGCACGGCCTGCTCGTCGTTCAGGACGGCGCGCTCTCGCCCGAGCGGCAGATCGAGCTGCTCGCCGTATTGGGCCGCATCGAGCCGGATCCCTCCGGCGCGCCGATGCGCATGGAGGTCACGAACCGGCACGACCGCTCGACGGCCCCCGACGGCGAGCTCGTCTTCCATTACGACTACGCCTACGACCCCGCGCCGATCCCCGCGATCTCGATGTACGGCGAGGCGGTCGCGCCGGGGGCGACGCCGACGCTCTTCGCGAGCTCTTCGACGGTGCTCGAGCGACTGCCGAAGTCCCTCGTCGAGGACGTGCGCGGGCGGACCGCGTCGCATGCCTGCTTCCTCGAACGTCCGGACGCGCCGGGGGTCCGCACGCAGGAGCCGGATCCGATCGTTCCCCGCGGCGCGCCGGGCTGGGGGCCCGACCACTACTGGACGCGCCATCCCGCGATCCTGCGCAATGCCGCCGGCGTCGAGACGCTCTTCCTCTGTCTGCAGCACACGGACCGCCTCCACGGCCTCTCGCGCGAGGCGAGCGATGCGCTCCTCGCCGAGATCTACGCCGCGATGTACGCGCCCGACCAGGTCTATGCCCATGCGTGGCGGGAGCACGACCTCGTGATGTGGGACAACTGGACGGTGCAGCACGCGCGTCCCGTGCCGAACGACCGGCCGCGGCATCTGCGGCGGTACCACGTCTCGGAGACGGACCTGACCGAGGACTACCTGCGGGTGGGGCGGGAGCATGGCTTCGTCTGAGCGAGCGGACGCCCCAGCGCCGTTCGCGTCGAACGCAGTCGATTCGGGACGTCTCGACTCGCTTCGCCTCGAGCCGAGCGCGAGTCCGATCGTGCCCCATCCGCGCTTCGAGGCGGGGACGTCGACGATCGGCTGGCCGACCGGACCCTCGGTCTCGGGGATCTGGGGACGATCGCCACGGGCGGCGATCCGCTCCCGAGTCTGGAGCGCTCGCTCAGCTCGACCTCGATCCCCGCGCCCGGGACCCGGACCGGCTTCGGGATCGGCCTGCTCTTCGGGAGTCCGACGCCGGGCATCGCGGGCCCGATTCGGGAGTCTTCCTCGGCGATCCCGCTCGGAATCGGGCTATTCCTTCTCCGTGTCATGTGCCCCCATCCGGGGACGGACTGGCGCCGCCGCGCCGACGGATGCGCGCGCGTGCGCGCGTCGGCCGCAGAGCGCCGATGCATCGCGCGATCGATGCAAGGAGGCCCGATGTCCGATACGCGATCCCCCGCCGAGCTCGCCTTCGCCCGCCACGTCGCCGCCGTCGAATCCAAGGATCGTGCGGCCTTCCTCGCGAACTTCGCCGACGATGCCGTCGTCGAGGATCCCGTCGGTCCCTCTCCGCTCGAGCCGACGGGTCGCGGGCACCGCGGTCGTGCCGCGATCGCCGCCTTCTGGGACGCATTGATCGGGCCCGGGCAGGTCCGCTTCGCGATCGAGCGCGCGATCGTCTGCGGCGACGAGATCGCGAACATCGGCACGATCGCCAACCGCCTGCCCGACGGCCGCGAGATCGTCGCCGAGGGCGTCTTCGTCTACCGCGTCGACGCGTCGGGCCGGATCGTCTCGCTCAAGGCCTACTGGGACTTCGAGAAGACGATGGGTGCGGCCTGACCCCGTAGCGCGCGGCATCCGGCGCGGCGGCGCGTCGATCCCGCCCGCGGTCCGCGGCCGCACGCGCTCCTCGGATGGGCCGACTCCCGCCGGCGTCCATCCCGCGTCACGCCGCCGCGGCGTCCTCCTCGACGATCTGCCAGCCGAGCGCGAGCAGCGCTGCTCGCGCGCTCAAGGCCTCGTCGCGATGGATCAGCGCGATCGCCTCGTCGCCCGCCTTCGCGGTCCAGCCCTCGTGCATCGGCTGCCAATGACCGCCGCGCCGGACCGCGAGGATCACGAAGGCGTCGGGTGACGCGGCCTCGGCCGCGGCGCGGGCGTTCGGCGCCGTCGCCTGCGTGGCGATCGAGGCGGGCGGCGGCGCCTCGTTCGCGCCGCGCTCGGTGGCGGGCTTCGCGGGCGGCAGCGCCTTCAGCCGCACGCGTTCCGTCTGCTGATGGCGCAGCCGCACGTTCCAGCGCTCGACGTCCTTCGGGCGGTCGAAGAGCACGCGCACCGCATGCCGTCGCGCGAGCCGCGACGATTCCTCGGCCTGCTGCCGCGCCGCGGCGACGTAGACGTCCGAGACGTCGTACTCCTCCTGGGCCTCGATCGTGAAGACGTGGTTGAGCTGGGCGTTGGTCGTGAGTCCGATCGCCGACTTCGCGCGCTCGAGCCGCAGGCGTGCGAGGGTCGTCGGCGAGAGCGCGTCGCCGAAGACGACGGGGAAGCCGCGCTGCTCGGCCGCGCGGCAGCAGTCGGGGTTCTTGTCCGTGAAGAGGATCGTCTGACCGCCGTCGCGCAGGACCTCGCCGAGCACGATCGGAAGCTCGTCGGCGCCGAGGATCACGGTCGTGGTCCGGCCCGGCGAACGGACGCGCAGCGCCCAGGCCGCGACCGGTGCGAGACCGCCGAGCACGACGACGGAGAGCGCGATCGACAGGAAGACCAGCGCGCGCAGCTCCGGTCCGCCTGGCACGCCGACGGCCTCGAGCGTCGTCGCCGTCACCGAGGCGATCGCCGCCGCGACGACGCCGCGCGGTCCGAGCCAGGCCGCGAAGAGCCGCTCCCGGATCGTGAGCTCCGAGCCGCGCGTGCACCAGAGCACGCCGATCGGCCGCACGACGAAGGCGAGCGCCGCGACCGTCGCGACGCCCGGCCAGCCGAGCGCGAGGACCGTCGAGAGCCGCACGTCCGCCGCGAGCAACACGAAGAGCATCCCGATCAGACCGAGGGTCAGCTGCTCCTGGAACTCGCCGACGGCGCGCGCGCGCTCGGGCGCGAGGTTCGCCAGCACGGCCGCCGCGATCACGACCGCGAGGATGCCGCTCTCGGGCAGGAACGACTCGCAGAGCGCGAAGCCCGCGAGCCCGCCGCCCAGCACGACCAGGTTCTCGAGCCCGGCCGGCACGATGCGCGCCGGCCGCAGCAGCAGCGCCAGGTTGCCGCCGATCGCGAGCCCCGCTCCCAGGCCGAACGCGAGCCGCGAGACGAGACCGAGCGCGCCGCTCGCGAAGCTCTCGACGGTCTGCTGCACGACGACCTCGAGCGCGACCGCCGCGACGATCGCGCCGACCGGATCGATCAGCAGCCCCTCCGCCTCGAGGACGGTGGTCAGTCGATTGTGGACGGGGACGAGGCGCAGGAGCGGACGCACGACGGTCGGCCCCGTCACGATCACCAGCGAGCCGTAGAGCAGCGCGCGTTCCGGCGGCCAGTCGAGGATCAGCTGCGCCGCGATGCCGGCGCCGAACATGGTGATGAGCGCGCCCCAGGTCACGAGCCGCCGCACCGGCGTCGCTGCGGCCCGCAGCCGCTGCAGGTCGAGCCCAAGGCCGCCTTCGAACAGGATCACGGCGACGGCCAGCGAGACGAAGGCCGAGAGCCCGTCGCCGAGCGCGTCGGGGGCGATCCAGCCGAGCCCGTCCGGACCGAGCGCGACGCCCGTCGCCAGCAGCAGGACGATGCTCGGGACGTGGAGGTGGCGCGCGACGACGTGGGCGGCGACGCCGCTGCCGAGCGCGAGCGCGAAGTTGTAGGCGGCGCCGGGTCCGCTCATCGCATCAGGCCCGCCCGGGCGTCGCGACGCGTGCGATGCGGACGGGGAGGCCCGTCATCGACGGCTGTCCCGTCAACGGGTCGACGTCGTCGCGGGACGAGGTCAACGCGCAGACGTTCGTCTCGAACCAGCCGTGGGCGAGGGAGACCGTGCCCGGCAGGAGATCCGGATCGAGCGCGACCGGGGCGACGAGCTTGCCGGAGGCGCTCGTGATCTCGACGGCATCGCGCGCATCGACGCCGAGCGTGCGGGCGTCTTCGGGATGGAGCGCGAGGCGCGGCGCATCGGGCGAGCGCGCGGGGGACATGTAGGGCGTCGCGTTGGTGCGCGTCCGCTGACGGGCGGCGATCAGCCGGAAGGGCGCCGTCGCCGGGGGACGGGCGATACGCGTCTGCAGGCGGTCGAGCAGGCCGGGCGGAACGAGTCGGAAGCGGCCCTCCGGCAACACCCGCTCGCGGATCCAGCCGACCGGCCAGGTCGGATCGATCCCGTCGGGCCCCGCCGCGAGCAACGCCGCGGCGCCACCGCGCGCCGATGCCGCCGCGCGTGCGACGAGGTCCTCGTCGCGCGTCCGGTCCGGCGTCAGGCCCTCGCCGAGCCCGTCGAAGCCGAGCCGCGCGGCGAGCGCCGCCAGGATCCACCACATCGGCCGCCGCGACGCGACCGGCGGCACCACCGCGGGCGCGATCGCGGCCTGGGTCTCGACGACGAGGTCGGTCCGCTCGAGCTGGCCGGTCGCGGGGAGCACGTGGGTCGCCATCGCTGCGAGCGGCGTCTCCGCGACGTCGAGCACGACGAGGGCGTCGAGGCGGGCGAAGGCGCGGCGGAGTCGTTCGGGCTCGGGGAAGGCCGTGAGCGGACTCGAGCCGGCGACGAAGAGCGCGCGGACGTTTCCCGCCTCGATCTCGTCGACGAGCGCGACGCAGGGATGCTGGTCGAGCAGACGCGGGAGCTCGGGCCGCGACCGCGGCCCGGGTCCGATCCAGCCCTCGGGCGGCGCGATCGGGACGCCCGTCTGCTCGAAGCGCGTGAGGACGCCCGGATCGAAGGCCATGCCGCCCGCGCGATCGAGCGAGTCGGTCGCGATCAGCAGCGCCCAGCGCAGCCATTCGCAGAGCAGCGCGTCGCGGCCCAGCATGATGCCCGTGCCCGCGACGACGGCGATCCGACCCGCCGCGCGGATCGCCTGGACGAGCGCCTCGATCGACGCCCCGGGCAGGCCCGTCTCGTTCGTCACGCGCTCGAGCGTGAGCGGGGCGAGCGCGCGTGCGAGGGCGTCGCGGTCGGCGGCGGTCGTGCAGCGGGCGAGCGCGCGTGCGCGATCCGTGCCGTTCGCCTCGTCGCGGGCCGCGCCGAGCGCCTGGCGCACCAGCCACGCGAGCAGGATCGCGTCGCTGCCCGGGCGGGGGGCGAGGTGGTGATCGGCGAGGCGGGCCGTGCGGGTGCGCCGCGGGTCGGCGACCCAGAGCGCGCCGCCGCGGGCGCGATAGGCGCGCAGGCGCTCCGTCGCGTTCGGCAGCAGCGTCAGGTAGCCATGGGAGAGCGCGGGATTGAACCCGATCAGCAGCGCGAGGCGACCGTCCGGATCCTCGGGCCGCCAGACGGGCCAGGGCTGCGCGAAGCCGGCGACGAGCTCGCCCGCGCGCAGGGCCGGTGCGACGTCGACGGTCGCCGCGGTATAGAGCTGCCGCGTGCCCAATCCGGCCACGAAGCGCCCGATGGCGGGGAGCGCGAGGCTGTCGGAGACCGCGCCGGTTCCCTGGTAGAGCGCGATCGCGTCGGGACCGCCGGCGCGCCGCAGCCGGTCGAGGCGGGCGGCGAGGTCGTCGAGCGTCTCGTCCCAGGTTGCGGGGCGCCCGCGCAGACGCGGCCGCTCGAGGCGGGTCGCGCGGTGATGGAAGTCCGGCAGCGATGCGCCCTTGGGGCAGAGGTAGCCCTGCGAGCGGCGATTCGCGGCGTCGCCGCGCACGCGCAGGACGCGGTCTTCGCCCGACGCGCCGCCGCGTTCGACGTCGACGACGATGCCGCAGGCGGCCGAGCAGGAGCGGCAGAGCGTTCGGACCGACACCGGCATCGAGTCGCCTCCGCCGCCGAGACTAATCCAGGTCGAGCCTCCGGCGCGAGGCTGCTACCGGTTCCGCGCGTCGAATCCCGTACGCGGCTTCGCCGTTCGAGCGGCGTGCGATGTCCGCGCGGCGACCGCGCAAACGTCGTGAAAGGATCGAACATGGGCAAGCTCGAGGGCAGGAACGCGCTCGTCACGGGCGGGGGAACGGGCATCGGATTCGGCTGCGCGCAGGCGCTCGCGGCGGAGGGGGCGCACGTCACGCTCGCGGGCCGACGCATCGACGTGCTCGAACAGGCGGCGGCCCGCCTCGCGCGCGATGGCTTCGATGCGGCGATCGTCGGCTGCGACATCACGAACGAGGAGGACGTGCGTCGCGCCGTCGAGACTGCGGCCCGGGGCGGAAACCTCGACGTGCTCGTCGCCAACGCCGGGAGCGGCTACCCCGGCGCGATCCTGCAGATGGAGGCCGAGGCCTGGGACTTCTGCCTGAAGCTCAACGTGACCGGCTCGGCCCTCTGCATCAAGCAGGCGGGACGCGTCATGAAGGACCATGGTGGCGGCTCGATCATCGCCATCTCTTCCACCTCGGGCACGAAGGTCCAGCCCTGGCTCGCCGCCTACGTCGTCTCGAAGCGCGCGCTCGACATGCTCGTGCGCTGCGCGGCGGTCGAGCTCGCGCCCCATGGCATCCGGGTCAACTCGGTGCAGCCGGGCTACGTGCCGACGGAGGTGCTCGCGGTCGTGACGCCGCCCGAGCTCGACGCGACCCTCGTCCACGCCGCGCCCCTCGGCCGCTCCGGCACGCCAGCGGACATCGGCCATTGCGTCGCCTTCCTGGCGAGCGACGACGCGGGCTGGATCACGGGCCAGGTCTTCGGCGTCGACGGCGGCCTCAACGTCCCCGTCATGCCGAGCATGGCGCCGATGGCGAAGCGGGTCTACGGCGAGGCGGTCGTCGACGCGATGGCGCTGCCGGACCTGACGGCCCTCGGCACGAGGGACGAGCGGTCCGCTGGCGACTGATCCTGCCGTCGCCGCCGCCCGCGCCGATCGAGCGCGGGCGCGTCCGCGCGCGCTCGCGGCATCGGACGCTATCGAATGGACCGCTCGTGGAGGAGCGCGCGCTCGAGCGCGGCGAAGAGGCCCTGATAGGCGCTCGGATCCTCGACCGGACGCAGCGCGAACTGGGCCGACGCGCGGACGATCAGCTGCGACGCGTTGCGAGGCCGGACCGTCACGGTCAGTCGCACGAGGTCGCTCCGGCGCTGGAACGGTCCCCAGGTCCGGTAGCTGCGGTTGAGCACGACGAGACTCTCCTCGTCGTAGAGCAGGTAGCTCTGGAGGCCCGCGTCGCCGGGCCGCTCGAGGTCCACGTAGCGCTTGGCCGAGACGATCCCGAGCGTCTCGTCGAGGACCTCGATCTGGAAGCCGATGTCCTGGAGCGTCGTGACGACGGCCTCGAGCATGCCGACCCGGTCGGTCCCGTCGAAGACGCGGCTCTGCGCGTTGCGGACCTTGACCTGACTCTCCTCGGCGAGCCAGATCTGGGTCGTCGCGTCGCGCATGATGTCGTGGCGCTCGACGTAGCCGCAGCCCGTCGCGAGGCCGAGGAGCAGGGCGATCAGCAGTCCCGTCTTCGGCCCGTCCAAGGACTCAATTCCGTCCGATGAAGAGCGCGCGCTCGAGGGTGGCGAAGAAGTTGCGGTAGACCTCCGGGTCGGTGATCGGCTGGTTGTCGAAGATCGCGTTCGCCCGGATCGTCGTCTGCTTCTCGTTGCGCTGGCGGACGGTCACCGTGATGCCCACGACGTCGTAGAAGTTGGGCTCCGCGAAGCGCGCGCCCGTGACGAGGCCGAGCGGCTCGTTCGCGCGCTCGATGATGAAGCCGAGGTCCTGCAGCGACGCGATCACGGCCCGCATCGCGACCATCCGATCCGTGACGTCGAAGGTCCGCGTCTGGAGGTTGCGCAGGGTCATCTGCGCCTCGGTCGGGGCGAGCAGCGGCGCCGGCGGCGCCTTCGGGCCGGTCGCACAGGCGCCGAGGACGAGCGCCAGGGCGAGCATCGGGAGCGGAGACGAGACGGATCGCGTCGACACTTCGGGAACCTCTCAGATGCGATGCGCTTCGAGAAAGACGGCCTTCGCGAGCCGCGCGTAGAACGTCTGGTAGATCTCCGGGTCGCGGATCATCTCCATGCGCTGCTCGCCCGGCGGAATCTGCTGGTTGCCCGACGAGCCCGCGCCCTTCCAGACGAGCCGATAGAAGGCGATCCGGACCTCCTGGCGTCGATCCTGCTCGTCGATCGGCCGCGCGATCATCGAGGCGCAGATCTGCTGCTGCAGGTCGACGGGCAGGACGAGGATGGCATTCGCGCTGCTTCCGCCTGCCGCGGCGAAGATCGAGAGCAGGCCGGTCAGGGTCGCGACGACGCCGCGCCGGATCTCCTGACCGTACTCCCGGGCGCTGCGCTCCTTGGCGGCACGCAGGAAGCCGAGGGCGCGGTCCGTTTCCGTCACCTGGAAGCCGAGATCCTGGAGCACCGCCGCCGAGGCCGAGAGCAGCTCGTCGGAGCTCGGCGTCTCGAACCGGCGCGTCTGCATCGCCTTGTTCGGCGCGCTCTCGGGGGTCAATCGGAAGAGCTCGATCGGCGTCGTCTTCGGTCCCGGCGCGCATCCGCCGGCGGCGAGTCCGAGCGCGAAGACGACACCGAGCGCGACGACGAGGGCGAGCGCGCGGGCGCATCCGCCTGCGGCGGCGCTTCGCCGCGCGCCCCCGCTCGCGCCGGGACCGACGCGGCGAAGGAAGCGGAGAGGACGGGAACCGCGACGCTCAGAACTGGGAGTAGTTGTACGCAAAGTCGCGCACCAGCTTGTTCTCGTCGTACTTGATGATGATGGTCAGCGTCTTCTGCGTCCGGCTCTTCTGCTGCTGGCTGGTCTGTCCGCCGAGGATGATCAGCGATCCGCCGAAGGAGTTCTTGGTGTCGACGTTCTCGGTCGAGACCTTGTCGTAGATCCAGACCTCGCGCCGCTGCTCGTCCGTCGTCACGATGTTGGGCGAGCCCAGGATCTCGGCGACCTCGGAGGCCGCCATGCCGACCTGGATCTCCCGCTGGACGCGTCCGACCGTCAGCTTCTCCGGCTGTTCCGAGGGCGGGGCGGGATGGCGGCAACCGCCTGCGGCGACGAGCAGCAGGCCGATCAGGGCGATCCGCATCGCCGGAGCGGCGGCACGGGCGGGGAAACGGATCGAGCGGACGAGCGGGCTTCTCATCGAGGCGGCCTCCGATTGGGGAGTGCGCAGTATGGCGCAGCCGGCCCGCTTCGGAACGGTTCACGCGTGCGGCACGGCGCCGCGTCGCACCGAGCGTGGCGGGCCGTCTCGTCCTCGAGCGCGTGGGGACTCCCTGCGAACGATGCGAGCGCGGCGGACGCCGCAGGCAGGCGCGCATTCCGTCTGCGTCGGCGCTCCGCCCGATCGAATGCCATCCGGTCGTGGACCAGCGACGAAAGCGTGTGAGGCGCAGGCCGATGGGCGGCGGCAGGGCATGCGGCGGGTCCGACTCGGGATCGTCTCCACGGCCGGCGTCTGCATGGCTTCGGTGGGGTCAGGCGTCGCTTCGTCCTGTCGTGCCCGGAGCGCCGGCGGGCGTCGCGCGCAGCGCATGGCGGACGTAGCTCGCGCCGGAGAAGGCCCCGACGACGCCACATGCGATCGCGAGCCAGGACGCGAACGCCGGGCCGAGCAGAATCACGGCGATCGCGGTGCTCTGGACGAAGGTCGTGAGCTTGCCGATCGGCTCGACGAAGTAGAGCGGGACGCCGCGCGCGAGCGCGATCGCGACGCCGATCGAGCCGACCGCCTCGCGCGTGCAGGCGAGCAGGAGCTGGACGGGGCGCGCGGGATCGGGCGAGCCGGCGGGTACTGCGGCGAAGCCGAGGTCGTGGACGAGCACGACGGCGACGATCGCGACGGTGAAGACCCGATCCACCATCTGGTCGAGCCAGGCGCCGCCGGGCGTGACCTGGCCGAGGCGACGGGCGAGCTGGCCATCGAAGAGATCGGTCGCAGCGGCGAAGGCGAAGGTCGCGACCAGCGTCCAGCGCGGGGCGCCCGTGAAGAGCAGCCAGGCGAAGGGCGCGACGAGCACGAGGCGCGACGCGGTGAAGGCGTTGGGCAGGTTGAGGACGAAGGGGCCCGGCGGACCGTGGCGAGCCGTCGCGCTCAACGGCGGCCCCGGCCGGGATGGGTGAAGCGGGGGGCGCGGGCGGGATCGACGTGGCCCTGTTCGGCGAGCCAGCGGACGGTGTCGTAGAGCGACTCCTTGGCGGGCCGGAACGGGACGCCGAGCGCGCGCGTCGTCTCGCTGGCGTCGAACTCGACCCACTGCGTCGCGAAGCGTGAGGCCTCGGTCGAGACGATCGGGTCGATCTCGAGCCCGACATATCGTCGCAGCTGGTCGCCGACCCGACCCGCGAGCCGGATGGCGCCGCCGGGCAGGCCGTAGCGCGGTACCCGGATGCCCGTCGCCTGGTCGAGCAGGTCGGCGAACTTGGCCCAGGGCAGGTACTCGGCGGCGGTGACGAAGCGGCCGGGAGCGGGCGCGCGTTCGATCAGGGCGACATGGACGGCGGCGACGTCGCGGACGTCGACGTTCTGCAGGCCCGAGCTGGTGACGGCGACGCCGTCGCGGATCAACATCTGGACGCCCTTCACGCCCTCCGACAGCCCGGGGTCGTCGGGGCCGATCACGCCGGGGGGATAGGTGATCGCGATCGGGGCGCCGGCGTCCTGGAGCGCGCGGACGTGGCGCTCGGCGGCGACCTTCGAGGCGGCGTAGGCGTCGCCGTCCTCGATGATCGGCGTCGTCGCGTCGGCCCGCTCGAGGCCCCGCGTGTCGAAGATCGTCGTCGACGAGAGATGGACGATGCGCGTCATGCCCCCCTCGAGACCCCGCTCGACGAGGCGTCGGATCGCGAGGACGTTGTCGCGGGCGACGCGCCGGGCCTCGCGGGCGGAGGCGGCGAGGGCGACGGGGGCGGCGGTATGGACGAGGCCTTCGCATTCGCGCAGGGCGCGGGCGGTATCCGGGGCGGAGGTCAGTGAGCCGACGACGAGGTCTTCGAGGACCGGCGGATCGTCTCGCCAGAGTCGCCGCGCCTTGCGCTCGTCGCGCACGAGCAGGCGGACGTCGTGGCCCGCCGCGCGCAGGGCGCGGACGGTATGGCTGCCGATGAAGCCGGTTCCGCCGGTCACGAGGATGCGCATCGGATTCCCTCGCCGGACGGGGCCCGGGCGATCCGTCGACCGGAACCGGGCCGCCGCCCCGCGACAGCATTCCCCAGAACGACGAAGGGCGCCCGGACCCGCGGTCCGGACGCCCTCGTCCTCGCGACCCGTCGGGGCTAGGCCTTGATCTTGGCCGAGGCGCCCTTGACCGTCTTCACGATCACCGCAGCCACCTTGTAGGGGTCGGCGTTCGCGGCCGGTCGGCGATCCTCGAGCCAGCCCTTCCAGCCCTTCTCGACCGTCGCGATCGGGATGCGGATCGAGGCGCCGCGATCCGACACGCCGTAGCTGAACTTGTCGATCGACTGGGTCTCGTGCGCCCCCGTCAGGCGCTGGTTGTTGTCGGCACCGTACACGGCGATGTGCTCCGCGATGACCGGCTCGAAGGACTTGCAGATCTGGTCGTACACGGCCTGGCTGCCGCAGGTGCGCAGCAGGGTGTTCGAGAAGTTGGCGTGCATGCCCGAGCCGTTCCAGTCGCCCTTGATCGGCTTCGGCTGCCAGTTGATCGAGAAGCCGTAGCGCTCCGCCGTCCGCTCGAGCAGGTAGCGGGCCACCCAGGCCTCGTCACCGGCGCGCGCCGCGCCCTTCGCGAAGACCTGGTACTCCCACTGACCGCACATCACCTCGGCGTTGATGCCCTCGACGTTCAGGCCGGCCTCGAGGCAGATGTCGAGATGCTCCTCGACGATCTCGCGACCGAAGGCCTTGCCCGCGCCGACGGAGCAGTAGTAGGGGCCCTGCGGAACCGGGAAGCCGCCGGGCGGGAAGCCGATCGGCCGCTGATGCTCGAGATCCCAGATGCAGTACTCCTGCTCGAAGCCGAACCAGAAGTCGTCGTCGGGATCGTTGATCGTCGCGCGGCCGTTGCTCGGATGGGCCGAGCCGTTCGCGTTGAGCACCTCGGTCATCACGAGCCAGCCGTTCTTGCGGCCCGGATCCGGGAAGAGGGCGACGGGCTTGAGGAGGAGGTCCGACGAGCCGCCCGGCGCCTGCTCCGTCGACGAGCCGTCGAACGACCAGCCGGGGCAATCCTCGAGCGTGCCGCCGAAGTCCTCGACGACCTTGGTCTTGCTGCGCAGGGTCTGGGTCGGCATGTAGCCGTCGAGCCAGATGTATTCGAGCTTCGCCTTCGTGCCCATTTCAGGGGATCTCCATTTTCGTGTGCAGGTTCGTGTGCTGGTGAGAGTGTGTGATCGGTCCGGGTGGTCGTTGGCCGGTCGGGCAGGAGTCTGCACGCCCCGGCCGGGGAGCCGCGGATTCGAAGAGCAACGACTGTGCCAAAGGCGGGGCAACTGCTCAATCTGGATCGCGACAGGATCCGCGCGCGCGAGATCGAAACCAGGCCGGTTTCAGGTCGCGGGATCGAGATCGACCGGAACGCGGCGGGTCGCATCGGTCGGCAGGGCTGCCCAATGCCTGGGCAGACTGCCTGCCAAATGTGCATGAATCGGCACGCTCCGGAAGCGACCGATCGCTTCGCCGGCGCGGCTGCGCGAGACTGCGAGCGCTCGTCCCCGGTCCGGCCGAGGTCGGGGTCGAGGTCCGCAGCGGGCCGGACGCAGCATCGGGAGGAGCTCGCATGGTCGGGGGGGCGTTCGGAGCCGGTCCGCGTCGGGCGGCCCGACGGGATCGGAGCGGGTGGATGCGGGCCGGTCGCCGGCTCGTCCTCGCTGTCTGGACGACGAGCATCGCCGGTTGCGGCGAGCCGCCGGTGCTCGAGGACTGCCTTCCGAACAACGGGATGAGGCCGATCTGCCTGTTCCAGGCGCCGGAGGACCTGGCCGTCGTCGGCCACTGGCTGATCCTGAGCCAGATGCCGACGCCGAGCCGGCCGGGCAGCCTGCTCGCCTTCCATCCGGAGTCCGCGACCGTGCGCCGGCTCTACCCGCCGGCGGGCGCCGTCGTGACCCAGCCGCCGGCCGGCGCGGACGCCGCCGCCGCGCCGGGCGCCGCCGCGGACGGAAGCGCGAAGACGGGCTGCGGTCCGGGCGGACCGCCGACCTTCGACGACTTCGCGCCCCACGGCATCGACGTCTCGGGCACGCGACTGCTCGTCGTCGATCACGGGTCCCGCGAAGGCATCGAGGCGTTCACCCTCTCGGCGGACCGCGGCGGACCGGTCGTCACGTGGAAGGGCTGCACGCCGCTTCCCGACGACGTCGCGGCCAACGACGTGGTCGCCCTCGACGACGGCGGCTTCGCCGTGACGAAGATGGTCGAGCGGCCGCAGTGGCTCGGGATCGCGAAGCTGGTACTCGGCCTGAAGACCGGCGCGCTGCTGCGTCACGGGCCGGCCGACGTCGGCTTCACGGTCGTGCCGAATACGGCGGGGCAGGCGCCGAACGGCGTCGAGGTCGACGCCGAGGGCCGCTTCTGGATCGCGGAGTGGACGGGGCATCGCGTCGTTCGCGTCGCGCCGGACGGCAGCACGCGCGAGGTCGTGGCGCTCGACTTCTCGCCCGACAACCTCGCCTGGTCGGCGGACGGACGTCTGCTCGTGACGGGGCAGCGGGCGAGCGTCTTCGACGTGCCGGGCTGCGCGGCGATCGAGCGGGGGACCTGCGCGCTGCCGGCGGTCGTCGTCGCCGTCGATCCCGTCTCGCTCGAGGTCCATCCGATCGTCGACGACGACCCGCCGACGGTGCTGGGGCCGGCCTCGATCGCCGTCGAGCTCGACGGCGACCTCTGGATCGGCGGCTTCGCGGGCAATCGGCTCGTGCGCCGTGAGGGTGTGCGTTAGGCGCAGACCCGTCGGGCTCGCGGGAGCGGGGCAAACGGGCGCAGGGCGCACGAGATCGGAGGAAAGGGGACGTCGATGGAAGAGCTGATCATCGAGTGCTCGCTCAACGAGCAGGTGACGAAGGCGGAGAATCCGCGCGTCCCGATCGCGGTCGACGAGATCGTCGCCGACGGCGTCGCCGCAGCCCGGGCCGGCGCCGCGATCCTCCACTTCCATGCCCGGGACGAGCGGACCGGCGCGCTGCTCCACCCCGGGACCGAGACCTATCGCGCGATCCTCCGCGGCATCCGCCGCGAGGCGCCCGACGTGATCCTCTACCCGACCTATGGCGCCTCGCCGACCCCGGAGGAGCGTTTCGCCCATCTCGCGATCCTCGCCGACGATCCCGAATGCCGGCTCGACTTCGCGACGATCGACCCGGGTGCCGTCAACTACGCCGACTACGACCGGGAGAACAAGCGGATCGGCTGGGACTACGTCCTTTCCGTGACCCACGCCGAGGTCCGGTACTTCTTCGAGCTGGCTCGGCGACACGGCATCCGCTTCAGCTTCACCGTCCGTGAGCCCGGCCAGATTCGCCACGTGCTCGCCTACCGCGACATGGGCCTCGTCGCCGATCCGCTCTTCCTGAAGATCACGATGAGCGAGAAGCATCTCTGGGGCGTCTCGCCTTCGCTCGCGGGCCTGCGTTTCCTGACCGAGGGCGTGATCCCGGCCGGCACGCCCTGCCGCTGGATGCTCTTCGTCGAGGGCGGTTCGAGGAACTTCGAGCAGCTCTGTCGCTATTCCGTCCAGAACGGCGGCCACGTCCGCCTCGGCGTCGGCGATTCGCCGCGCTATGCGGGGCGGTTGCTGTCGAACGCCGAGCAGGTCGCCGAGATCGTCGCGATGGCGAACGCGGCGGGGCGGGGCGTCGCGAAGCCGGGGGCGGTGCGGGCGATGCTCGGGCGGGCGCCCGGTCGCTAGGCCGCCGCGCGTTCGGCCCCTGCCGAATGCCGGTCGCGGCGGGGCGCTTCAGGCGAGCGCCGCCCCGACGGCCTCCGCCGTCTTGCCGAGCAGCGACGGGTCCCGATTGTCCCAGAAGTAGAGACAGAGGTGCGTCGCCCCGGCCGCCGCGAAGCCCGCCGCGGCGGCCGCGGTCGCGGCGACGTCGGCGCCGGCCAGCACGTGGGTCGAGAGCGCGATCTCGGCCGGGTCGCGGCCGAGGGCGGCGCAGTGGTCGTGGAGGACGGCGACCTTGTGGGCGAACTGCTCGGGGCTGCCGCCCGGGAAGTTCCAGTCGTCGGCGTACTTCGCGGCGATCCGCAGCGTCCGCTTCTCGCCGCCCCCGCCGATCAGGAAGGGCGGGCGCGGCTTCTGGATCGGCTTGGGGTTGCAACGCGCGTCGACGAGCCGGTAGTGCTCGCCCGTGAAGGTCGTCGTCTCCCGCGTCAGCAGCGCATCGAGGACCTGGCAGGCCTCGTCGAGCTGATCGAAGCGCTGCTTCCACGGCAGCAGCGGGATGCCGTAGGCGGACGCCTCCTCCTCGTTCCAGCCCGCGCCGAGGCCGAGGTCGAGCCGTCCGCCGGAGAACACGTCGAAGGTCGCCGCCATGTTCGCGAGCACGGCGGGATGGCGATAGGGGTTGCCGGTCACCATCAGGCCGAGGCGCAGGCGTCGCGTCCGCCCCGCGAGATAGGCGAGGGCGGTCCAGCCTTCGAAGCAGGGCCCCGTCGAGTCGCCGTAGATCGGATAGAAGTGGTCGTAGAGGAAGCCGCCGTCGTAGGCGGGGATCCGCTCGGCCTCGAGCCACATGGCGAGCAGATCGGACCAGGCGGTGTCCTGGGGTCGGGTCTTGAACGTCAGGCGGATGGGCGCGCGCGGGGTCGACGGCATCGCCGCACGATATCGCCGCGCGGGACACGAGTCAGTCCATGCGCTGGATCGTCGGAGCTCGAGCTGTCATCCTCGCGCGAGGGCGGCCTCTCCGGTCGCTCCGGCTCCGTCGAGGGGGACGACGTGGGAAGCGATCAGGAGCAGGTCGCCGGGCTTCGCCGGAGCGCGTCGCCCCGACCGGGTCGGCCGGCCCGCATCACCCGCCGCCGCGCCCTGCAGTGGGTGGCGGCCGCCGCCGTCGCGAGCGTGGCTCCGCCGCGGCTCGCGGAAGCGGACGCTCTCCGTCGGTCCGGATCCGCTTCGGGCCCCGGAGACGCGGCGCCCGAAGCCGTCCCCGCGACGGCTGCGGCCGCTTCCGCGGCGGCACCCGTTCCCACCGTCGCCGTCGCGTCCGCGCCCCGCCGCTCGAACTTCCACGTCGTGTACGACGACCCGCTCGCGCGCGACCGCTTCTTCCTCTTCCTGCAGAACGTCTACCGCCTCTACCCCGAGAGCGCGTTCCACCAGCTGATCCTCGAAACGACGCGCGAGCACGCCGACGACGAGGCGATCTACCGCGCGCTGCAGGCGCGCCTGCCCGCGCTCAAGGCATTCCTCTCGGAGGTGACCTACGGCCTGCCCGCGCTGCGCAAGCAGAAGCGGGAGATGGCGGAGCAGACGGCGGCGCTGCTCGGCGAGGGATCGCCGATCCGGGGCTACGTCGAGATCGGGACGACCGGGCGCTACGTCAACGCGATCCGGTCGCGCCTCGCGCTCGAGGGACCGGTCTGGGTCGTGAACGACGTCGCGCCGGGCTACTCGCCGAACGACCTCGCCGAGCGGGGACAGCTCGGGCCAGTCGGCGAGTACGTCGCGCTCGGGGCCTACGATCCCTTCGACGAGCGCGGCATCGCGCCCGAGAGCGTCGAGCTCGTTTCGAACTTCATCGGCTTCCATCATGCGCCGCCCGAGCGGCGGGCGCGCTTCGTCGAGGCGGCATGGCGCGTGCTCGCGCCGGGCGGGCGGCTCGTCGTGCGCGACCACGACGTCGACTCCGAGGAGATGGACGCCTTCGTCGCGCTCGCCCACGACGTGTTCAACGCGGGTCTCGCGCAGCCCTGGGCGCGCAATGCCGCCGAGATTCGTCACTTCACGTCGATCGCCGGGTTGGAGGCGGCGCTCGGCGCGGCGGGCTTCGAGCGGACGGAGGCCCGCCTCTTCCAGGCCCACGACCCGACGCGCAACGCGCTGATGGTCTTCACGAAGCCGGCGACGCGTGTCCTGTAGGCGCGCCGACACGCGCTGGCGCCGCGCGGGCGGCGCGGTCGGTCGGCTCGTCGCGCGGGTCGTGCTCGCGTCGGCCGTCGTCGGCTTCGCGGCGCCCGCCGTCGGGGCCGGCCCGATCGTCGAGGAGGTGACCCGCCTCCATCCGGTCGAGGTCGAGCGCGTCGAGGTCCCGCGGACCGTCGACGAGGTCCGTCGGCTGGTCGCGCGGCATCCGGGGCCGATCTCGATCGGCGGCGGCCGCTTCAGCATGGGCGGCCAGACCGCCTCGGAGGGCACGCTCCATCTCGACCTGCGCCGCCTCGATCGGATCGTCGCCTTCTCGCCCGAGGCGCGCTGGATCCGAGTCCAGGCCGGCATCACCTGGCGCGCCATCCAGGAGGTCGTCGACCGTCACGACCTCGCCGTCGCGATCATGCAGTCCTATGCGAGCTTCACCGTCGGTGGCTCCCTCTCCGTCAACGTCCATGGCCGCTACGTCGGTCGCGGGCCGCTCGTCGGCTCGGTCCGGTCGATCGCCGTCGTGCTGGCGGACGGCTCGCTGGTCGAGGCGAGTCCCGAGCGCAATGCCGAGCTCTTCTTCGGCTGCATCGGGGGCTACGGCGGGCTCGGCGTGATCGTCGAGGCGACGCTCGCGCTGGAAGAGAATGGCCGTGTCGAGCGACGCGTCGACCGGATGCCGGTCGCCGTCTATCCCGACTGGTTCTTCGACACGATCGCGACCTCGCCGACCGCGGTCTTCCACAACGGCGATCTCTATCCCCCCGACTACGAGCGGGTCGTCGCGATCACCTGGTCCGCGACCGATCGCCCCGCCACGATCGAGTCCCGCCTGCGGCCGATCCGTGATCGCTACCCGTTCGAGCGGCTCTTCTACGCCTTCGTCTCGGGGGCGCCCTACGCCAAGACGCTGCGCGAGCGGTTCGTCGACCCGTTCCGGCTGCGTGGTGATCCGGTCGTCTGGCGCAACTACGAGGCCAGCTACGACGTCGCCGAGCTCGAGCCACGCTCTCGGGCGGAGTCGACCTTCGTGCTCCAGGAGTACTTCGTCCCGGTCGATCGCTTCCACGCGTTCGTTCCGAAGATGGCCGAGATCTTCCGCCGCTACGACGCGAACGTGATCAACGTGTCGATTCGCCACGCGATCCCCGATCCCGGGACCCAGCTCGCCTGGGCCCGGGAGGAGGTCTTCGCCTTCGTCGTGTACTACGAGCAGGGCACGCTGCCCCACGAGCGCACGACCGTCGGCATCTGGACGCGCGAGCTGATCGAGGCCGTCCTCGCGGTCGGCGGAACCTGGTACCTGCCGTACCAGATCCACGCGACCGAGGATCAGTTCCACCGCGGCTATCCGCGTGCGCGCGAGTTCTTCGCGCTGAAGGCCCGCGTCGATCCGGGGAACCGGTTCCGCAACAAGCTCTGGGACGCCTACTATCGAGCCCCCGCCCCCGCCCCCGCCCCCGCCCCCGCCCCCGCCCCCGCCCCCTTACCGCGCCGCGCCGACGCGGCGACCTCGAGCGAAGCGATCCGGGCGCGGCTGGCCGCCGTGCCGGGCCATGTCCGGCCCGGAGATCAGACGTTCCTGACACTGCCCGAGTGGTTCATCGTATTCAGCGCCGACGAGTACGCGGACTTCGTCGCGACGCGCTCGCCCAGTGCTTTTCCCTGGCTCGCGAGCGTCGCCCAGTTCTGGCGCATCCATCGCGCGGTCGTGCGCGAGACGCGGGCGGGGCCGGACTTCAACTGGGGCTACCAGGTGATGATCGGCGTGATCGGTCTCTCCTACAGCGCGGAGTATCTCGCGAGGGGGCTCTACGAGAGCACGATCGGTCGGTTCACCGGTTGGCTCGCGACGCCGTCGACCGGCGGCCCGCCCGACTCGAGCGAGGACCGCTATGCGCGCGCGGTCGCGCGCGACTACGCCGCGTTCGTCCATGCGACGCCTTGGTACGCGTTCGACTTCGCCCCGCGGATCGCGCCGCTCTGGCGACTCGAGCCATTGGCGAACGGCAGCGTCGTTCGGCGGTGGGAGCGCCGCTTCGCCTTCACCGTCGAGCTCCTCGCGAAGGCGGCCTGGAGCTCGTTCGTCGGCTGGGCCACGCGCACCGGCTACGACCCGGCCGCGCTCGAGATCGAGGCCTGGGTCGAGCATGACGGGGGCGCGTCCGCGCTCGCGGCGCTCGATCCGCGGATCGAGGTCGCGGAGACGATCGCGCCGGGCGCCCATCGCGTCGTGCTTCCCCGATACGAGCCCTTCGGCGAGGCCCTCCGCGCGATCGTCGCCGGCGGCGGCCGGATCGTCGAGATCGCCGGCAATGATCGCATCCTGATGACGCTGCTGGTGCCGGGCGAATGGCGGGACGAGGGGCATCGGGGGAGGGTCCTCGGCGAATGGCCGTTGCCGACCGACGCGCGCCGCAAGCGCGTCGCGCTCGCCGTCGACGTCGGCCCGCTGCACGAGACGCTCCCCGCATTCGACGAGGCGGAGCAGGGCGTCGTCGTCGAGCACGTCTACGACTTCTAGGGAGCGGGATCCCGATCTTCCGCGATCGCGGCCGGGACGGGCAGGCAGGAGGAGGGGCGCGTGGATCCGACGATGCAGGTGGTGGTCGGCTGGCTCGCATTCGGCGGAAGCCATACGGCGCTCTCGCATCCGCCCGTCCGATCGCGGCTCGTCGCCCGGCTCGGCGAGCGTGGGTTCCTGCTCTTCTACTCGCTCGTCGCGCTCGGTGTCTTCGTTCCCCTGGTCTGGACCTTCTTCGCGAACCGCATCGCGACGCCGATTCCGCTGCCCGTGCTCGTGCGGGTCCCGGGCGTGGCGTGGGGGACGATGGCGCTGATGCTCGTCGCAGTGCCCCTGATCGTGCTCGGATTCGCCAGTCCGAACCCCGTCTCGGCCCTGACGGGGCGAGCGGGCTCGGGCGCCACCGGCGCGCTGCGCATCACCCGACATCCCGGCTTCATGGGCGTCGCGCTCGCGGGCCTCGCTCACCTGCTCGTCAACCGGGCGCCGATCGATCGCGCGTTCTTCGGCGGGCTGGTCCTCTACTGCGTCGTCGGCTGTTGGCATCAGGACGGGCGGCGGCGGAACGCGGCGGGGACGGCGCTGGCGCCCTTCTTCGCCGAGACCTCCTTCCTGCCCTTCGTCGCGATCCTGCAGGGTCGCAATCGGCTCGTCCTGCGGGAGCTCCGTCCGGTTCCGCTCGCCGCCTCCCTGGGCCTCTATGCCCTGCTCTTCAACTTCCATCATCGGATCTTCGGCGGCTGACGGTCGATGCGTGGCGCCCGCACGGCCGCGCCCCGGCTCGGCGCGTAACCGGGATCGAGGCTCGAGCGTAGAGCCCGTCGAAGCCGGGACGGAGGACCGGGGCCCGGTCGAGCGCAGCGTCGCGGGCGCGCGATGGACCGATGCGGGGTGGCGTCGGCGGCGTGCGGGCCGGGGTTCGGAGGCGGGACGTGGCGGAGGGACGACGCAGGGCGGTGGTGGAGACGGCGAATGTCGCGCTGGTCGCCTGCGTCGTGCGCGGTGCGGGGGGCGCCCCGCTCGGCGTCGGATCCGGAGATGGCCTAGCGTCTGCGCGGCCGCTCGCTCGGAGCGGTCGTGCGGGAACCCATGACCGATCCGACGCCTGGACAGGAAGAGCGCGAGAATCGCTGGCGGCTCTGGATGGTGGCCGCCCAGGCGGGCGACCGCGCGGCCTACGAGTCGCTGCTGCGCGATCTCCTGCCCGTCGTGCGGCGGATCGTCGCGCGGCGGATCGAGGCGCCGAGCGAGCGGGAGGACGTCGTCCAGAACGTCTTGCTCGCCGTCCATCGTGCGCGCCATACCTACCGGCCCGAGCAACCGCTGCTCCCCTGGCTGCGGGCGATCGCGCGCAACGCGTCGATCGACAGCCTGCGGCGGCGGGGCCGCCAGGTGGCGCGCTTCGAGTCGGTCGAGGCGATCGACGAGCTGGGGGACGGGGCGCCGGAGCGGGTCGAGACCGAATCGCGACCCGAGTCGCTCTCCCCGCGACTGCGCGGGGCGCTCGAGGCGCTCCCGGTCGCCCAGCGCGAGGCGGTCGCGCTGATCCATCTCGAGGGGCTCTCGGTCGCCGAGGCCGCGAGCCGGGTCGGCGTCACGCCCGGCGCGCTCAAGGTTCGGGCCCACCGTGGCTACCGCGCGCTGCGCGGGCTCCTGACGAGGCAGGAACGATGAGTGAGTCGAAAGCCGAGGACCGGATCGAAGCGCTCGTGCAGGAGCTCGAGCCGGTGCGCCCGATTCCGCGGCTGCGCACGCTGCTCGCGCTCGCCCTCGCGCTGGTCCCGCTCGCGGTCGTCGCCCACTTCGTCTTCGGCGGTCCGGGGCTGCGCGGTCCGGTCGGGGCCGCGGAGCGGCCGGTCTTCGTCGGTCTGCTCGTCGGCCTGCTGCTGGTCGCGGGCGGGGCGCTCGCCGCGGCGTTCGCCCGGGCCGTGCCGGGGCGCGAGGCGGCGGGTCGACGCGGCGGAAAGCTGGCGGTGGCGGGCGGTGCCCTCGCGCTCCTCGCGAGCGGCGTCGGCGTGGGGCTCGTCGGTCGGGGCGAAGTCGGCCTCGCGGAGTGCATCGGCTGCATCCGCCACGCGGTCGGCCTCGGCGTGCTGCCCTTCGCGGTCGTGATCGGGTTCGTCTTGCGGGCGTTCGCCGATCGCTTCGGGCCCGCGATCCTGCTCGGCGTGATCGGGGGCGTCGCGCTCGGCGCGGCGGCCGTCCATCTGACCTGCGGCAGCGACCAGCCGATGCACTGGCTGCTCGGTCATGCGCTCGGCCCGGTCGTGCTCGGGCTGATCCTCGCCGGACCGGCGCTGCTGCTCGTCGGTCGCTCGGGCGCGGGCGGGCGCGACGGCACGGGCTGACGGGTCCGCGCAGGCGCAGGCGATCGCCCGTGCCCCGGTCGCGCGCCCGGGAGCGCCGCGCCTTCGCGCCGGGTCAGGCGACGTCGGCGAGCAGCCGGCCGCTCTCGCGCTCGCCGCGAAGGGAGGTCCGCTGGACGACGCGGTGCAGGCCCTCGGGCGTGCCGAAGGCCTTGTGCATCGTGCGCCAGTTGTCCCAGAGCACGACGTCGTCGAGTTGCCAGTCGTGGACGTAGGTGAAGCGGCCGCCGATCGTGTGGGCGACGAGCTCCTCGAGCAGGGCGTCGCCCTCGCTTCGCGAGAGGCCGACCATCTCGATCAGGTGGATCGGCGAGAGCACGAGGGATCGGCGGCCGCTCTCCGGATGGGTCCAGACGATCGGATGGGCGACGGGCGTGAACCGGCCGAAGTCCTTCGTACCCATCGTGCCGAAGCGCAGATTGGCCGGGCGGCCGAAGCGCATGTCGCAGATGTTGACGACGAAGTCGAAGCGGGCCTCGAGCCCTTCGATCCGCTTCTTCATGGCCGGAGAGAGCGCGTCGTACGCCGCGGCGGTGTCGATCCAGCCGGTCTGTCCGCCCCGGTCCGGTCGCTCGACCATGCGCAGCAGCGCGCCGCGGCAGGGGCGGGGCGTGTAGATCATGTCGGTGTGCCAGGGGATGTGCCCGATGATGGGCTCGTCGTCGAGGTAGTGGATGATCGGCTCGTCCTGGCCGCGGCTCGTGAGCTCGATGATCTCGGGATGCCCCGCGAGTCGGACGCTCTCGACCGGATGGACGTCGAGCTCGCCGAAGCTGCGCGAGAGCGCGACATGACGCTCGGGCGAGGTCGCGAGGCCGCGGAAGACGAGGATGCCGGCGTCGAGCCAGACGTCGTAGAGCGCGCGGCGCGTCGCGTCGGGAATCGGACGCGAGAGGTCGAGCCCGACGATCTCGGCGCCGACACCGGAACCGGTCGGCTTGACTTCGAAGTCCATCGACGATCCTCCTGGTGCTTGCGTGCTTGCGTGCTTGCGTGCTTGCGTGCTTGCGTGCTTGCGTGCTTGCGTGCTTGCGTGCTTGCGTGCCCGCATCGTGCACGGGCACCGCGCGAGCGCGCCTTCGCGAGCTGGGCTCATTCTCTCAAACAATCGGGCGACGGGGAAGGGTCGAGCGTGCGTCGCGGGCGGGGCGAACGTGCGTTCGTCTCGCGCGCTGATGCCCGTGTGGCGGACGTCGGCGCGCGGGATCGGCCCGTTGCGAAGTGCCCCGCCTGCGCGATGCTGAGGCGGAAAGCGCCGTCCAGCGAAGCCATGCGCTCGCCACCGTCGTTCCGCCGTGCTTCGACTCCGAGTCCGGGGTCGGAGGCGCCGGGTCGCAAGGGCAGGCGCTTCGAGCACGGCCGAGGAGGTTCGCGAGTGGCCCGACGACTGATTTCCGCCGATTCGCACACGGTCGAGCACGACGAGACGTATGCCGACATCGACCCGAAGTTCCGCGACGTCCGGCCGCGCGCGGCCTACGTCGAGGAGCGCGGCGGCGCGGTGTTCACGATCCCGAACCTCGCGATCGCCGACATCATTCCCATGGCGCTCGTCTGCACCGCCGGGCGGCCACCGGAGGAGTTCGGGAAGCCGAAGCGCTGGGAGGAGCTGCATCCCGCAGGCCACGATCCGAAGGCGCGCCTCGCGCTCCAGGACGAGGACGGGATCGCCGCCGAGATCATCTATCCGAGCATGGGGATGGTGCTCTGCAACCATCCCGACGTGGACTACCGCAAGGCCTGCTTCGACGCCTACAACCGCTGGATCCTGCGCTTCCACGAGGCCGCGCCGGATCGTCTCGTGATGCTGCCGCAGGTCACGCTGCGGACGATCGACGAGGGCATCGCGGAGCTCGAGGAGGCCAAGCGCCTCGGCTACCGCGGCGTGATGCTCTCGGGCAACGCCGCCTTCCACGACTACGACCACCCCGACTACGACCCCTTCTGGCGCGCCGCCGTCGACCTGGACCTGCCGCTCTCGTTCCACATCCTGACGACCCGCGGCGACATCGGCGACCACCAGCGCGGCCACAAGATCATCCAGCACCTCATCACCATCCGCGGCAACCAGGACCTGATGTCGATGCTGATCTTCGGCGGCGTCTTCGAGCGGCATCCGAAGCTGAAGATCATCTGCGTCGAGGCCGACGCCGGCTGGGTCCCCCACTTCAAATACCGCATGGACCACACGTTCGAGCGCCATCGCCACTGGCAGAAGTACAAGCTGATCTCCCGCATGCCGTCGGAGTACTTCGACGAGAACATCTACGTGACGTTCCAGGACGACTACAGCGTGAAGTACGCGCTCCCCGGCATGCGGGCGGATCGGATCCTCTGGGCCTCCGACTTTCCCCATGGCGACGGGACCTATCCGTATACGGCGAAGATCGTCGACGAGCTGACCGGCGCGATGAAGCCGGACGATGCCGAGGCGATCCTCTCGCGCAACTCGGCCGAGATCTACGGCCTGGCGGCGGCCTGATCCGCCGCGCTCGAATTCGGACGGCCGAGACGGCCAGCAGGAGTCCACCATGAGTCATCACGCCCACCGCCCCGGCTCCGAGATCCGCGCCCATCTCGGTCACCCGATCATCGACGGCGACGCCCACATCAACGAGTTCTACCCCGGCTTCCTCGAGGCGATCGACAAGGTCGGCGGGCCCGAGTTCGGCAAGCGCTACCGCGCGGGCTTCCTCTCCGAAGGGACCGGCGGCGGTCATCGCGGCGGCGACTTCTCGGGCTGGGTCGACCAGAGCTGGGAGGAGCGGCGGAGGTGGCGGACCCGGCGCCCGGCATGGTGGGGCATGCCGACGAAGAACCTGCAGGACGCCGCGACGGCCGTGCTCCCCGGTCTGCTCTACGAGCGGATGCCCGAGCTCGGCTGGGACTTCACGATCGTCTACGGCGGGCTCGGCCTCTTCCTGCCGATCGAGCAGGACGAGGAGCGTCGCCGCATCGGCTGCCGCGCGCTCAACACGCTGCAGGCCGACATGTACGCCGAGTACGCCGACCGCATCTGTCCCGTCGCCGTGATTCCGATGATGACGCCGCAGGAGGCGGTCGACGAGCTCGAGCATGCGGTCCTGCGCCTGCGCCACAAGATCATCATGATCCCGTCCGGTGTGCCGCGCCCGATCGCGGGGCTGCACGAGACGGCGCCCCAGGCCTTTCCCGACGCGCACTGGATGGACTACTACGGCGTCGACTCGGAGCACGACTACGATCCCTTCTGGAAGCGCTGCGTCGAGCTCGGCGTCGCGGTCACGGCCCACGCCGGGACGCTCCCGACGATCCCCTGGTCCGGCCGCTCGATCTCGAGCTACAGCTACAACCACGTCGGCAACCACGCCATGCACCAGGCGGCGCTCGCGAAGTCGCTCGTGATGGGCGGCGTCACGCGGCGCTTCCCGAAGCTGAACTTCGCGCTGCTCGAGGGCGGCATGGGCTGGGGCTTCCAGCAGATGGCCGAGATCATGGGCCTCTGGGAGAAACGCTCGGTCGCGGGCCTCGAGAACACGAACCCGGCGAACCTCGATCGCGCCGGCTACCGCGCCCTGGTCGAGCGCTATGCGGGCCGCTTCGCCGCGGGTCGCATGGACCTCTTCGACAAGAGTCTCGAGAACTTCTTCACGGCGAAGGTCGAGCCCGACGCGCTCGACGAGTGGGCCGCCATGGAGATCGAGGACGAGAGCGACTTCGCCGATCGCTACGCGGCCCGCCTCTATTTCGGCTGCGAGGCCGACGACCGGGCCAACGTGCTCGCCTTCGACCGACGACTCACGCCCCTCGGCGTCCGCTTCAACGCCGTCTTCGGCAGCGACATCGGCCACTTCGACGTGCCCGACATGCGGGGCGTCGTCGCCGAGGCGTACGAGCTGACGGAAGAGGGCCTGATGACGGCGGAGGACTTCCGCGACTTCACCTTCGCGAACGCGGTCCGCCTCCACGGCGGCATGAATCCGAAGTTCTTCGAGGGGACGGCGGTCGAGGACGAGGCGCGGAAGATCCTGGCGGAGCGGGCGCGGTAGAGGGTTCGAGGCGACGCTAGGCGTGCACCGACGGCCTCCGCTCCCGCCACGGCCGCGCCTCTTCGAGCTGGCTCGCGAGCCGGATCAGCACGTCCTCCCGTCCATACCCCGCGACCAGCTGGCTCCCGATCGGCAGCCCGCCGTCGTTCCAGAAGAGGGGCAGCGAGATCGCGGGCTGGCCCGTCACGTCGAAGGGCATCGTGAAGAGCGTGAACGCGCCGAGGCGGGCGAAGAGCTGCTCGACGGGGGCGAGGGGGCCCAGCACGCCGTGAGGCGGCGGCGGCGCGCCCGCCGTCGGCGTCAGCAGCACGTCGAAGGCGCGACCCCAATGGGCGCAGAGCGCCCGGGCCCAGGCCCAGGCGAGCTCGGATTGACGCACGTACTCCGGCGCGCTCATCGCGCGGCCCTGCTCGGCCATGATCCAGTTGAGCGGCTCGACGTCGTCGGGGCCGATCGGATGACCGACCCGTTCGGCCAGCCGGTCGAGGTCCCGCGCGACCGCGGGCGCGATCCACGGGCCCATCTGCGGCGCGTCGAGCTCGGGCAGCACGACGGGCTCGACCGCATGGCCGAGCTCGGCGAGCAGCTGCGCCGTCCGCTCGGCGGCGGCGACGCAGTCGGCGTGGACGGGGCTGCCGCCCGCGCGCGTGGCGAGCCCGACGCGGAGCTGGCCCGGCGCCCGGCCGACCTCCTCGCGCAGCGGCCGGGCGAAGGGCGGCGCCGTATAGGGATCGCCTGCGGCGGGGCCGGCGATGCAGTCGAGCACGGCGGCCGAGTCGCGCACGCTGCGCGTCACGACGTGTTCGTGGGTCAGTGGGCCCCAGTACTCGCCGAAGGCCGGGGCCAGCGTACTGCGGGCGCGGGTCGGCTTCAGTCCGACGAGGCCGCAGTGGGAGGCGGGAATGCGGATCGAGCCGCCCATGTCGTTCGCATGGGCGACCGGGGCCAGGCCGGCGGCGACCGCCGAGGCCGAGCCGCCCGAGGAGCCGCCGGGCGAGAAGCCCTGCCGCCAGGGGTTGTGGGTCGGGCCGTAGGCGAGGGGCTCGGTCGTCGCGGAGAGGGCGAGCTCGGGGGTGTTCGTCTTGCCGACGAAGACGAAGCCGGCGGCGCGAAAGCGGCGGGCGAGCTCGCTGTCTTCGGGGGCGTGATAAGCGTGGCGCTTGAGGAAGCGCATGCCGGCGTGGTAGGGGTCGCCGGCGGTCGTGCAGACGGCGTCCTTCACGAGGAAGGGTACGCCGCGGAAAGGGCCGTGCGGAAGAGCCGTCGAGCGCGCGGCGTCGCGGGCCTTCTCGAAGAGGGGATGGATGACGGCGTTCAGCCGCGGGTTCACGCGTTCGATGCGCGCGATCGCGGCGTCGACGAGATCGATCGGCGCGAGCGCGCCGCGGGCGACGAGGTCGGCCTGGGCGGTGGCGTCGAGGCGGGCGAGATCGGTCGGCTCGGTCGGATCGGGTGTCGGCATGGCGCGAGTCTCGCACGCGGGCGGAGGTGGTGCATCGGCGCGCGAGGCGCGCCATCGTCGGGGGCCTGGCGGTACGAACGGCGCGGCGAGCGACGAGGCGGACCGTCTTCGATTCGAGTCGGGTCGAACGCCGGACGTCGCGCGTCGCGGCGATCGACGCTTCGATCGCGGAGGAGGCGGAGTGGGAAGTCTCGACGGTCAGGTGGCGATCGTGGCGGGCGGCTCGCGCGGCGTCGGGCGCGGCTGCGTGCTCGAGCTGGCGGTGGCCGGGGCGAAGGTCTACGTGCTCGGACGGACGTTGAACGAGGGCGAGGGCGCGCTCCCCGGCAGCCTCTCGAAGACGGTCGAAGAGGCGGCGTCCCTCGGCGGCACGGCGATCCCCGTCGTCTGCGATCTGCGCGACGATGCGAAGATCGCGGCGGTCTTCGCGCGCGTGATGGAGGAGGACGGGCGCCTCGACGTGCTCGTCAACAGCGCCTTCGACCTGCCCGAGGGCTGCGGCAACGGCGATCCGTTCTACGCGACGCCGATCTCGTACTGGGACGACATGACGGCGATCAGCGCGCGCTCGGTCTACGTCACGACCTGGCACGCCGCGCAGGCGATGATCCCGCGCGGTCGCGGCCTCGTCGTCAACGTCAGCTCCCAGGGCTCGCGCGAGTACTTCGTCCACGCGACGTACGGCATCAGCAAGGCCGCCCTCGACCGGCTCGGCCAGGACACGGGCCGCGAGCTCGCGAAGCACGGCGTCGCGGTCGTCACGCTCTGGCCGTCCTTCGTCCTGACCGAGCGCATCCTCGCCTTCGATGCCGACGAGTGGGGGCTCGATCTCGAGGGGGCCGAGACGCCGCGCTTCCCGGGTCGGGGCGTCGTCGCGCTGGCGGCGGATCCCGACGTCGTGGCGCGCAGCGGTCGCATCTACACGACGCGCCAGGTCGCCGAGGACTACGGCTTCACCGACCTGAACGGCTCCCTGCCGAAGGGGGCGCCCGATCCGCGAACGCACTATCCATTGAACGATTGATCGCGATCCGATGCGTGTGACGAGGGACCGAGTCCGGTCGCACCGCGGAGCGCCTCGAAGGATCGAACGATCCCGCTGGAGAACGTCATGGGCCGGACCGCCCTTCCGCCTTCTGCGCGCCTGCTCAACCACGCGGAGATGTTCTACGCCCCCGGCGACCGCGCCGCAGCGCGCGCGCTCTTCCGGGCGATCGGCTGTCGGGTGCTCGATCCGCAGGAGGAGGCGGGACCCGCCGATCTCGGCCCGGCGGCGGGGCCCTACCTGATCGTCTTCGTCGATCCGGAGCGGAAGGACCTGATCGACAACGTGATGTACTGCTCCGAGGTCGACCCGGCCCAGTGGCGACTCGAGCAGGGGCTGCGCGCGGCGATCGAGAAGGATGCCGGTCTGCGCGCGCGCTACGACGCCTATCAGACGAGCTTCGCGAGCCAGCCCCAGGCGATGACCCACGTCGGGGTCGCGCTCGGCGAGGACGGGCTCGCGCGGGCCTTCGAGGCGCTCCAGCAGGCGCCCGAGCTCGCGGGCCGAGTCCGGCTCGCCGGGCCGTTCCGCCCGGGCGAGCCCGGCTCGGTCGATCCGCGGGTCATCCAGGGGTTCGTCCGGACGGACGTCGTCTCGACGGGTCTCCTGCTCGCGGGCCAGCAGATCGAGCTGCAGGTGCGCATCGATTGAACCGCGCGCGCGACCACACGGGTCGCCGAGCCCGACGCGCCGCAGGGGCGGCGCCGCAGCGAAGTGCCGACCATCCGGGAAGTCGCCCGGAGGTGGAGAGAAGAGAGCCGACGCATGACCGACCCGACCCTCGAAGAGCTCGCCGACCGCCTCGCCATCCAGGCGCTGCTCTACCGCTACGCCCGGATGGTCGACTTCCGCCAGTGGGAGCTCTTCGATCAGGTCTTCGCGAAGGAGGCGACCTGCGACTACGTCTCCTCGGGCGGCATCCGCGGCCCCGCGCGCGAGGTCATGGACTGGCTCGACCGCGCGCTCGCGCCCTGGCCGACGAACATCCATGCCGTCACGAACCTCGAGATCGAGTTCGAGCCCGAGCGCCGCGGCGCGCGCTCGACCTGCTATTTCGTCGCCCCGATGGCCCGGGGCGAGATGGGCCGCGACCAGCTCGTGATCACGAACTCGGGCCTCTACGTCGACCGGCTGCGCAAGACCGAAGCGGGCTGGCGGATCGTCGAGCGCGAGATGCGGATGACGATCATGCAGGGCGCGCTGCCCGAGGGCTACGCCATTCCGCGCTGATGGAACGCGAACCAGGATCCCGCCGCTCCCTGCAAGACGTGGGGGGCGCGGCCGTCGAGGAGGGAGCATGGCATCGAGCAAGCAGAAGACCCGTCGGAAGACCGCCGCCGCCCGACCGGCCGCGGCGCGCAGGGCGCCTGCGGCGACGGCCTCCGCGGGAAGGGCCGCGGCGTCGGAGCGCCGGCTCGCGGAGGCCGCCGATCGGATGGAGATCACCGAGCTGCTCCACCGCTATGCCGCCGCGATCGACAACGCCGACTTCGCGCTGCTGGCCGAGGTCTTCACGCCCGACGCGACCCTCGACTTCGGCAGCGTCGGCGAGTACATCGAAGGCGAGACGCGGGTCAAGGGCTTCGGGCCGATCCGGGCATGGTTCGAGAAGGCGCTGGCCCCGTTCCCCGACGTGCTCCACTTCATGACCAACCATCGCATCGCCCTCGACGGCGACGCGGCCACGACGGAGACGCTGATGCAGGTGCTGCATCTGAGCATGGGCGGCGTCTACCGGGGGCATGCGGTGCGGACGCCGGCCGGTTGGCGCTTCGACCGGTTCACGCTCGAGGAGCGCAGCTTCGACGAGGCCGCCGCCCGCCTGACGGCCCACATGACCGCCGTCGAGCGCGGCGAGCCCTCGCCCGCCCGGCCGGACATGAAGCCGGCCGCGAAGCCCGCGTCGAAGCCCGCGACGACGACGGCCGTCGTGTCCTCCCCGGCTCCCGCCGCCGCGTCGAGCGCCCCGCCCGCCCGCGACGACGACCGCAGTCGGACGGAGAAGGCCGAGGCCGTTCTCGATCAGGTCCTGACCCCCGCCTGGCGCAATCACGGCGGCGGCGTCCCCGTCAAGACCCCGGCCGGCGAGGCCTTCGCGAAGCTCGCGGTCGAGCATTGCTATGCCGACGCATGGGCCCGGGGCGGGGTCTTCGACGTCAAGCAGCGCAGCCTCTTCACCCTCGTCGTGCTCGCGACCCTCGGTTGTACCGACGAGCTCAAGATGCACGTCCGCGGCGCCCTCAACCTCGGCCATCGTCCGGACGACATCGCGGAGCTCTTCGTCCAGATCCTGCCCTACGTCGGGACGCCGAAGATGGTCCAGGCGATGCGGCTCGCGGGGGAGGTCTTCCGCGAGGCGGGCGCGGCCTAGCATGGGGCGCTGGTCATCGCTCGGGCTGCCGCGCCATCGCTTCGAGAGGGGGCTCCACGAGATCGGCCCCGGCCTCCACGCCTGGCTCCAGCCGGACGGCTCCTGGGGCTGGAGCAACGCCGGACTCGTGGTCGACGGCGAGGCGTCCCTGCTGGTCGACACGCTCTTCGATCTGCGGCTGACGCAGGCGATGCTCGACGCGATGCGGCGCGCTCTGCCGCACGCGACGCGCCGCATCGGCCGGGTCGTCAATACCCATGCCAACGGCGACCACTGCTACGGCAACGCGCTCGTCGAGGGCGCCGAGATCGTCGCGTCGAAGGCGGCGGCGGAGGAGATGGCGCACATGCCGGCCTCCGTCCTCGCGGCCTTCGCCGCGGGTCTCGGGCAGGAGGACTCCGACCTCGGGCGCTTCGTGAAGCGGGCCTTCGGGCCCTTCGCCTTCGACGAGGTCGGCGAGACGAAGCGCCCGACGCGAACCTTCGAACGCGCGCTCTCGCTCCGGGTCGGCGACCGCGCGATCGACCTCTTCGAGGTCGGCCCGGCCCATACGCGGGGCGACGTCATCGTCCACGTCCCGGACGCCCGGGCCGTCTTCACGGGCGACATCGTCTTCTGCGAGGGGACGCCGATCGTCTGGGACGGGCCCGTCGCGAACTGGATCGCCGCCTGCGACCGGATCCTCGCGCTCGCGCCGGAGGTCGTGGTGCCAGGTCACGGTCCGATCACGGACCGCCGCGGCGTCGAAGCGATGCGCGCCTACTTCGTCTGGCTGACGGGCGAGGCGCGGGCGCGCTTCGAATCGGGCCAGGACGCGCTCGCGGCGGCCCGGGACATCGCGCTCGGCGAGTTCGGCGACTGGAGCGATCCCGAGCGGATCGTCGTCAACGTCGACACGCTCTACCGCGAGTTCGGGGCGCCGCCGGCTCCCCCCGACCCGCTGCGGCTGCTGCGCGCGATGGGCGAGTACGGACGGCGCTGAGGCGCGCGGGAGGAGAGCGATGCGGGTGGCCCTGCCCGGAACGGTCGATTGGTCGGCGCTCCTGCCGGAGCGGACCGCCGTGACGCTCGACGCGCTGCCCTGGGAGACCTTCCTCGACGCCGCGGGTCGCGATCAAGGCGTGCGCTTCAAGTGGATCGTCGACCCGGCACTCGGCAAGAACTGCATGCTGCTGCACCTGCCGCCCGACCATCGCGCCCCGGGCCATTGGCACGCCTCGGACTCGCTCTACCTCGTGACCCGGGGCGAGCTCGTGATCGAGGGCGAGGGGAGCTTCTTCGCGGGACAGGTCCGCTGGGTCCGCGGCGGCTTCGCCTACGGCGCGGAGGGCGCGGGGCACGCGGGGTGCGAGATGTTCTACTTCAGCCTCGGACCCTATGGTCGTCACGATCCGGACGTCGATCCCCCCCCGCTCGGTCGCTGGGACGATTGAGGCGGATCGCGGCGAGCGCCGCGCGAGGCGTCGCCGTCGCGCGCGAGCGCCCGCGCGACCGCATGATAGGCGGCGGGGTTGACCGCGAAGCCGAGGTGGCTCGACGCGACGGGCTCGTAGCGGATGGCGGCGCTCGCGAGCGCGAGGCGGGCGGCCTCCGCTCCGACGATGCCGTCGCGCGGGCTGAAGACGATCGTGACGGGGCAGGTCGCCCCGGTCGGTGCCGGATCGAGCCAGGCGTCGAAGTCCTGCTCCTCGACGGGCGTCGCGCTCCCGTTCAGTCGCCGCATCACGTTCCAGAGCGCCGTCCCGCGCGGATCGCCGAAGGGCGCGCCGAGCGTCACGACCCGACGGACCGAGTCCGGCGCCAGTCGGGCTGCGTCGAAGGCGAAGAGCCCGCCCATGCTCCAGCCGATCAGGCTCGTCCGGCGGCCCGTCTCGCGCTGGATCGCCCGGGCGCGCGCGGCGACCCGCTCGCTCTGGGCACGGCGGAAGCGCGCGGCGTCCTCGATGCGTCGGATGCGGAGCTCGCCGCGGTCGAGGTTGATTCCGAGCTCGGAGGCGAAGACCGCATAGCCGAGCCGCGCGAGGAATCGCCGCAGGGGCAGCATGCCGAGGTCGCCGGTGCCGTAGGCGGGAAGCACGAGCACGGGATGGCCGTCGCCCGGCGGCAGACGCCGCCGCAGGCGGGATCCCGACCAGGCGAGCCGGGTCGCTTCGAGACCCGCGCGCGGCAGCTCGGTCAGCGTATCGATCAGGGCGGGTCGCGCGGGCGCCGGCGGCGGGCCGGGGCTTCGCCTCGAACGCGGCGAAGGCGAGGGCGGGGCAGGGGGCATGGCGATCGGCCTCCGGTCGGGACAGGTCGGCGGAGCCTAGGCGCCCGGCCGACCCGCTGCAGGCCGCGCGTGCGGACCGGGCGGGACTGGCGCTAGCCGGTCTCGGTCTCCTCCGATTCCTCCTCCTCGGGGACGAGCACCATCCGTACGCGCTGGACCCGGCGGCGGAACACGTCGATCACCTCCGCCTGATAGGGCCCGACGCGGACGCGATCGCCGACGCGCGGAAGCCGGCCGAGACGGGCCGTCACGTGGCCGCCGATCGTGTCCTGATCCTCGTACTCGTCGTCGGGCAGGTCGAAGTCGAGGCGCGACTCGAGCTCGGGCATCGAGACGCGGCCCTGGACGACGAAGGCGCCGTCGACCTCCGCGACGAGCCAGGCCTCCTCCTCGTCGAACTCGTCGCCGAGCGGACCGACGATCTCCTCGAGGGCGTCCTCGCGGAACGCCATGCCGATCATGGTGCCGTGCTCGTCGAGGACGGCGGCGCAGTGCTGGCGCTTCTGCTGCAGCTCGCGGAGGAAGTCCGAGAGCGACATCGACTCGGGCACGAAGAGGGGCTCGCGCGCCATCGCGCGCAGGTCCGGCGAGTCGCCCCGCAAGGTCGCGTCGAGCACGTCCTTCGCATGCACGAAGCCGATGATCGTGTCGAGGCCGACCTCGCAGAGCGCGTAACGCGAGTGGCCGCTGGTCCGGATGCGTTCGAGGTTGTCCTCGAGGTCGTAGTCGAGGGTCAGGAAGGTGATGTCGACGCGCGGGACCAGGATGTGGCGCACCTCCATCTCGATCATGCGGAAGACGTTCTCCGTGAGCTGCAGCTCGTGTTCGGAGATCTCGCCCGCGTGCGCCGACAGGGAGAGGATGCTGCGGATTTCCTCGGCGCTGGGCCCGCCTTCATGGGTCCCGCTCGGGGTCAGGCCGACGATGCGCAGCAGGCCGTTCGAGATGCGGTTGATGACGGCGATGAAGGGGCCGAAGACCGCCGTGAAGGCGCGCAGCGCGCGACCGGTCGCGAGGGCCGTCTGGTCCGGCCGGCGCAGCGCCCACATCTTCGGCGCCTGCTCGCCGACCGTCATGTGGAGGATCGTGATGATGACGAAGGCGATCGCGATCGAGAGGATCGGCAGCCAGCGCGCGTTCGCGTCGAGCTCGATCCCGAGCGACTCGGCGCCGGCGATCAGCAGCACCGAGACCGCCGGCTCGCCGAGCGCGCCGAGGGCGAGGCTCGCCAGCGTGATGCCGAGCTGACAGGCGGAGAGGTAGCGGTCGAGCTGACCGAGGATGAGCCGGACGGCCGGGGCCCCGCTGCGCCCTTCGCGCACGAGCTGCTCGACCCGTGACTCGCGGATCTTGACGAGCGCGAACTCCGCCGCGACGAAGAACCCGTTCAGGGCGACGAAGAAGAGCGTCGCACCGAGTCGCCAGGCGACGCCGAGGAGATCGAGTGAGGCGTGGTCGCCGTTCACGCGCGCCTCCCCGGTCCTCGGTCCCGTCCATCCGCGGATTGCCCGCCGTCCGGTCGCATGCCCGTTCCGGACGGCCTCGGCCCTCGACTCACCCCATCCCCCTCGCGGCGTCGGCCGCCGAGTCTACCGAATGCGCGCCCGTTCCAACGCCGGGTGCGCGCGGCTTCGCCGCGGGCTCAGGGCGGCCCTGCCCCCTCCGCGCCCCGGCCCGTGTCCCGGGGCGCGGGCGTGCGCCACCCGACCGCCCGGGCGAGGGGCAGGCCGGCGAGGGAGACCAGGGCCATGGCGGCGAGCGCCGTGGCATAGCCCCACTGGCCGGCGAGCCGGCCCACCGCGAAGCCCGAGACGATGCTGCAGAGATTGATGCCGGCCATGAAGGTGCTGAACTGGGTCGCGCCGAGGTCGGGATCGGTCCGCTCCATGAAGAGGGCGTAGGCGGCGGCCGTGTAGACGCCGAAGAGCCCATAGCAGAGCGCGAGCCAGACGAGCCCGGCCGCGAAGCCCGTCGGGACCTCCGCCCCGATCAGCGCGGCGAGTCCGACGACGCCGATCGCGACGGCGACGATCGCCTCGCCCAACGAGCGCGCTCGCGTGATGCCCGCGCGGTCGAGGCGGGCGTCGGATCGACGCCCGCCGAGCAGGGCGCCGAGGCCCATGGCGACGACGGCGGGGCCCGCGAAGAAGAAGCCGACCGTCTCCTTGGACACGCCGACGTCGATCAGCATGGGCCCCGCGACGATGCCGACCGATTCCATCGCCGCCCCCGCGAGCGTCGCGAGCAGCAGGCCCAGCCAGGTCTCCCGCCGCGTGAAGACGCGGCGCGCGGTGGCGACGAAGCGCGTGAAGGGGGAGTCCGCGGCCGCGCGAACCGGTGCGGGCTCGGCGACGGCCCAGACGGCGGAGCCCGACAGGCCGATCAGCGCGATCATCGCGAGCAGCACGTTGCCCGCCCCGAGCCAGTCTTCGACGACGAGCGCCAGTCCGCCGAAGCAGGCGCGGCCGGTGAGCATGCCGACCTGCATCCAGCCGGTGATCGCGCCGAGCTCCCGACTCGGAACGTGCCGCACGGCGAGCGCGTCGATGGCCACGTCCTGCGTCGCCGCCGCGACGGCGTGCACGAGCAGGCAGGCGATCATGAGGCCGAGACCCGACGCGGGCTCGAGGCGCGTGAGCGGCAGGAGCGCGAGGGCCATCGCGATCTGGGCCGTGGCGATCCACGCGCGCAGGCCGAAGCGCCGCGGCTGCCAGGCGTCGACGAGGGGGGCCCAGAGGAACTTGAGCGACCACGGAACCGTGACCAGGGCGGAGATCGCGGTCACGTCCTCGACCGGGATCCCGGCCGCGCGGAGCTTCGTCGGGAGGGCCCACCAGATGTATCCGATGGGCGCGCCCTCGGCGAAGTAGAGCGATGCGAACAGGAAGCGTCGACCGAGGGGGCGATCGAGGAGCGGGAGCGGGTCGGCCGCGGTCGCCTCGTCCCTCGCGTCCGCCGCGGGGTCGGTCATCGCTCCTCCGAAGGCGGGGCCGCGCGCGCGGCTCGGGTCGAGCGTCGTCGACGGGCCGCCGGAGCGCAAACGGGCCGGGCGGAATTCCTCGGATCCGGGCGATATGCCGCGGCGGCGGCCTCCGTCCTCTCGAGCTGAAGGGTCGCCCGATCCCGGGCGCCGAGCCGGAGGAGCCCCGTCATGAACGCCCTTTCCCTGCACCGATCGCCCGCGCGCCCGTCGCGCCGCCTCGTCCTCGCCCGCACCCTCGTCCCCGTCCTGCTCCTCGCTGCAGGTCTCGCGAGCGGCGCCGCCCTCGCGCAGGGCGTCGGCCCCGCGACGCATCTCGAGTGGTCGCTGGTCCACGAGGAGTACGTCGGCGGCAACCTCGCGGTCACGAGCGACGCGAATCCCGGCCAGGACGACCTCGACCTCGTCGAGGACCTCCAGTTCATGAACGCGACCTACGGGACCCACAGCGTGAACCTGCGCGCGCAGGTCGACGCCCAGGAAAACGGCGCACCGATCCTGCGCGCCCGCGGCGAGCACACCTGGGACCTGACCGGCACGGACCGGCAGACCGACGTCTGGACCGGGGTCGACGGCGATCAGCTGCTGCGCGCGACCCTGGTCGACCAGCTCGTGGTCACGGGCATCGGCGCCGGCGCGGACTTCAGCCTCGAGTTCTACTGGGACGTCACGGGGACCGACGACGTCCTGATCGACCTCGTTCCGCCCGACTCGCTCTACGCCTTCCTCTCGACGCGCGTCCGCCTGGAGGCGACCGGTGCGTCGGGGAGCGACGCCTACGAGGAGACGATCCCCTGGTCGCCGACCTACCTGACCGAGGACGTCGACAAGGACAAGCAGCTCGAGGAGTACGTGGAGGTCACGCTCCCGGGGACCGGCGGCGTACCGCTCGCCGTCGAGACCGCCTTCGAGGTCGAGCCCGACACCCGCCTCGACAACGAGGTCGAGCTGCGCGGGACGGCGCTCGACGTCGAGGGCCACCACGTCGCCGCGTTCGATCAGTCCGCAGAGCTGATCGGCGTGATCGTGCGGGACGGCTTCGGCGCGATCGTGCCCTTCGCGACGGTGATCGCGGATTCGGGCTTCGTCTATCCCGTGCTCGACCAGGTCCCCGTCGCGCCGATCCCTGCCCGCACGATCCTCTCGCCGGTCGCCGTCGTCGGGAACAGCCTCGGGACCTACAACTCGAGCGTGCCCGAGGGCAACATGATCGATCAGTCGGGTCTGACCAAGCCCTTCGCGAGCGGCGTCACGGGCTTCGACCGCTACTTCGACTTCTCGCCGACCCCGAACGCCAACGCCAACTACCTCAACAACTGGCAGAGCGTCGTTTCCTTCACGTTGCCCGTGACGGGCACCCTCGACTTCGATCTGGGGGGCACCTACTGGATCGATCGCCTCGCGATCTGGAACCGCTCGCTCGAGAACGTCCGGATCCTCGTCTCCGACTCGGCGTCCGGCCCCTGGCAGGAGGTCGCGCAGCACACGCTGCCGAACCGGCTCTTCTACACCTTCTCCTATCCCTACGACGTGATCGATCTCGGCGGCGAGTACGAGGCCGACTACGTCCGGATCCAGGTCGACTCGGCCTACCAGTACAGCGCCTCCGACAGCTTCGCCTACGCGATCGTCGGCGAGGTCGCGCTCAGCGCGGCGACGACGCCGTTGCCCGAGCCGGCGGCGGCCGCGATGGCCTTCGCGGGGGTCGCCGGGCTCGCGGGGCTCGGCCGGGCGCGGCGGACGTCGCGCCGCTGAGGTCGCGCGGCGGACCGCCTACTGGAACGTCGCGCCCTCGAGCGCGTAGGAACGCTCGCCGTCGGGACCGAAGGGCAGGTCCCCGGCGAGCGTGATCCTTTCGACGGCCCGGCGGAATTCGGGCGGGATGTCGGTCGGCACGATGTGGGCGGTCGCGCGGTTGTCCCAGAAGGCGAGGCTGCCGGGGGTCCAGCGGAAGCGGGTCGTGAGGTCGTGGTCCATCAGGTGCTCGAAGAGCATCGCGAGCAGGTGGCGGCTCTCGAGGCGCGAGAGCTCGATGATGTGGTCCGTGAAGTTGGGATTGACGAAGAGGATCTTCTCTCCCGTCTCCGGATGGACGCGGACGACGGGATGCACGGCCTTCAGCGGGCGCGAGCGGAAGCGCTGCTCGTACTCGCTGGCGAGCTCGCCGCGCTTGACGTTGATCCGATTCGTATGGACCGCATGCAGCCCGTCGATCATGCGCTTGATCCCCTCCGACAAGCGCTCGTAGGCGACCGCCAGGTTCAGCCACTGCGTATCGCCGCCGTAGGGCGGGATCACGACGCCGTGGAGCAGCGCGCCCATCGGCGGGTTCGGGACGAAGGTCACGTCCGTATGCCAGAGGCTCGCGATCTCGGTTCCGCCCAGGGCCTGGGCCTGCTCGGAGTCGAGCAAGAGGATCTCGGGATGCTCGGGGAAGGCGGCGGGCAGCGTCGGATGCGCGGGCGTCAGCTCGCCGAAGCGGCGGCCGAAGGCGACGTGCTGCGCGCGCGAGAGCTTCTGGTCGCGGAAGAAGAGGACCTTCCATCGCAGCAGCGCCTGGCGCAGCGCGGCGATGGTCTCGTCGGAGAGGGGCTGTGCGAGGTCGAGCCCGTGGATCTCGGCGCCGATGTGGCCCGAGGTCGGTCGCAGGTCGAGCTCGCTGGCCGTCGCGCCCGTCGAATTCGCCTCCATGCGGATCTGGGATTCCATCTGCGTCGTCCTCCTCTGGTTCGAACCATCGGTTCGAACCGTCCTGGCCTCGTCCGTCGCGCGTCGCGCCCCGCCCTCGACTCAGCCGCCCGTTCGGGTCGCGAGCTGGGTCGCGTAGACAGCATAGGTCGCGAGCAGCACGCCGCCCTCCCAGCGGTCGATCCGGAGGCGCGTGAACATCAGCGGGAAGAGCAGCAGGGTGATGCCCAGCATCCACCCGTTGTCGATCCGCGCGATGGTGGGATGCACGGGCAGGGGGCGGATCAGCGCGGGCAGCCCGAGGATGCCCAGGATGTTGAACAGGCAGGACCCGATCACGTTGCCGATCGCGACGTCGTCGCGCCCGCGCCAGGTCGAGACGAGGGACGCCACGACCTCGGGCAGGGCGGTGCCGCCCGCCACGATCGTGAGGCCGATGACGCGCTCCGACAGCCCGATCTGCCGCGCGAGGCCGACCGAGCCGTCGACTGTGAGGGTCGCGCCGAGGGCGAGGGTCGCCGTTCCGAGGGCGATCCAGCCGAGGGCCGGCCGCAGGCGGGTCGCCCCGGCGAGCGACGCGACCTCGGCGGCCAGCTCGCCGCGCTCATCGCTCGTCACCTGGGCGCGGACGAGCGTCAGCATGTAGGCCGTGAACAGGCCGTAGACGACGACGAAGAGGGCCCCGTCGAGCCGGTTGACGACGCCGTCCTGCGCGACCGCGAGACACATCAGCGTCACGAAGGCGAGCACCGGGTACTCGAGGCGGATCGCGTTGCCCGTGATCGCGAGGGGTCGGAAGAGCGCGCAGAGTCCCAGCACGACCGCGATGTTGAAGATGTTCGAACCCACGACGTTGCCGACCGCGATGTCCGGCTGGTCGCGCAGCGCCGCGAGGACGCTGACCGAGAGCTCCGGCAGCGACGTTCCGGCCGCGACGACCGTGAGGCCGATGACGGCGGGCGTGAGGCGCAGCAGCGTCGCGAGCGCGACCGATCCGCGCAGCAGCGCCTCGCCGCCGGCGGCGAGCAGGAAGAGGCCGACGGCGATGAGTCCGATGTGCACGAGCATGGCCCGGGAATCTACCGGTCGCGAGCACGGAGGGAAGACGCGTGCGACGCGCGCTCGACGGTCGAAGGTCGGCGGTCGAAGCCCGCAGGTCGGCCCTCGCAAGTCGGCCGTCGAAGATCGAGGATCCGGGATCCGCGACCCAGGATGCGAGCGCGGAGCTCAGTCCTGGACGCACCAGACCCGCGAAGGAAAGGTGCAGAGCTGCGAGGCGAGCTTCCAGGGCCAGAGGGGCGGCGTGACGGGCGGGGTGGTGCCCGTCTGGGTCCAGACTTCGTTCAGGTAGGCCACGGTTCCGCCCGCGATCCCGGCCCCCGCCGTCCAGGCGTCGCAGTTGCTCTTGCCCGGCTCCCCGCTGTTGGCATAGGCCGTGTATCCCGTGCGGATCCAGCCCGCCGCGGCGCTCGAGGTCGGCGGCGTCCCGTCGCCGAGGGCATGGCCGCGCAATGCGTCGTAGCGCAGCCCGCTCGGATCGAAGAGCTCGCCGAGCGACGCCATGTGGAAGCCCGCCGCACACTGCTGCAGCGCCGACTGACCGTTGACGGGCGTCTTGCTGAGATAGAAGTGCCGCTCCGCGCCCGAGCCACAGCTCCGATCGTCGCAGACGTTCGCCTCTCCGCCCCGCGCGTTGCGCAGCGCGAGGCCGCCGGTGCCCGCCTGATTGGCGGCGGTCGCGACGTTGTCGCGGGCGAGGCTGTGATCGCCGAGCTCGATGCCGTCGTCGCCGTTGCTCCAGGCACGGTTGGCGAGCACGACTCCGTGGGTCCCGACCCGGATCCCGTCGCCGCCGCAGCCGGAGACGAGCAGGCCTTCGACATGGGCGTGATCGCCGAGGCGCAGACCGTCGGCGCCCATGCCGGCGACCGTCCCGTGCAGGATCGTCGTCCCGGTCGCGCCGGGCAGGGCCTCGATGCCGATGCCGCTTCCCGTGCCGCAGCGGCCGCCCTCGCAGGCGTTCGGTCCCCGAATCGCGTGGCCGGCGAGATCGACCGTGACGAGGTCGGCGGCGATGCGGAGCGCGGTCGTGTCGAGGTCCGGGACGCTCAGGTCGCCGGTCAGGCGGTAGCTGCCCGATCCGAGCGTCAGGGGAAAGCCGCCGGCGGCGTCGATGCTCGTCTGGTTGATCTCGATCAGCCCCTCGAGCGCCGCGGCCGGGAAGCTCGCGAGGGTCGACAGGGCGGCGAGGAGCGGGTGGAGGAGGAAGGGCCGGCGCGGCATCGAGGCGTTCCTTTCCCGACCCCCTGGCACGCGAGCGTACCGCTGCGCTGCACGCGCCGGAAGCGGGGCGCCGTCGTCCGGTTCCTGTAACGTCGATCCGTCGTCCACCCGCGGCGAGCGTGCGTGGATCGGCTCCATCCTCCTTCCGTCCATTCGTCCGGACGGTTCCGCCCCGGGAGATCCGCCTCGATGACCCATCGCGTCTTCTTCAATCACCTCGGTCAGACGATCACGGACATCGCCCGTTCGCGACGCTTCTACGAGGGGCTGCTCGGCTTCAAGTTCTGGTGGTCCTTCGATGCGCCGGACGAGCTCGCCAGCAAGGTCCTGATGGTGCCCTCGCCCTGCAAGCTGACTGCGACCTATCTCTGGCGACCCGACATGGTCATGAACCTGATGTATTTCGGAGAGCCGGCGGCGCGGGAGGCCTATCGCGCGCGACGGCTCAACGAGCCGGGTCTCAGCCACCTCGCCCTCTCCTGCGACGACGTGCCGGGGCTGCTGGCGCAGGTCGAGTCCTACGGCGGACGGGTCCACTACGAGAGCCGTGGCGCCGAGAGCGACTGGGGCCAGGCGATCTACATCCGCGATCCCGACGATCAGCTGATCGAGATCGTGACCATGGCGTGGCGCGAGAAGCTGCCCCCGCCGCCGGCCTAGCGGGGACGCGTGCTGCGCTGGCTTCGCGCGCGGCGTCGCCGAAAACGGCTCGCGGGGCCGTTCCCTGCGGCCTGGGAGACGATCCTCGCGCGCAACGTGGTCCATGACCGCTGGCTCGATCCGGCGGCGAAGCGCCGGCTGCGCGATCTCGTCCGACTCTTCGTCGCCGAGAAGCGCTGGGAGGGCTGTGGCGGCCTCGCGCTCGACGACGAGATCCGGGTCACGATCGCCGCTCGCGCCTGTCTGCTGCTGCTCGGCCGCCCGGCGGCGGAGGACGCCTATCGTCGGGTCCGAACGATCCTCGTCTATCCCTCGACCGTCGTCCCGCCGCTGCGGCGTCTTCGCCCCTTCGAGGTCGCGACGGGGCCCGTCGAGGCGCCGAAGCCGATCCTCGGGGAGGCGTGGCCGCGGGGGCCGGTGATCCTGGTCTGGGATGCCGTGCGGCGGACCGGTCGCCATCCCGAGCGTGGCCACGACGTCGTGTTCCACGAGTTCGCCCACCAGCTCGACCTGCTCGACGGCGGCGCGGACGGGACGCCGCCGCTCGCCAGCGCGGCCGAGCGCAGGCGCTGGGCCGAGGTCTGCTCGCGCGCCTTTCTCGCCCTGCGCGCGCGGCGTGCGCGCGGGGAGCCCGGGCTGCTCGACGACTACGGCGCGACGAACGAGGCGGAATTCTTCGCGGTCGCGACGGAGATCTTCTTCGATCGGCCGGTCGAGCTGCGCGGCGAGGACCGTGACCTCTACGACGTGCTCGCCGCCTACTACGGTCAGGATCCGGCGACGCGGGTCGAGCGCGGGCGCGCATAGAACCAGGCGCCGAGAGTCAGCAGGGCGTAGAGTCCCGCGATGAAGGCGACCTGCTCCGGTCGGTGGCGGAGCTCGTAGCGGAGGATCAGCGCGGTACCCGAGAGGAGGCCGGCGATCGCGGCGCTCGTCGCCCAGGGGCTCGAGCCGGTCTGCGCGCGGATCCGGTGGTTCGCCAGCGCCATCAGGAGCGAGACCAGCAGAAAGGTCAGGCTCCCGAACTCGAGGATCAGCTCGAGGGTGCCGGCGAGGATCAACGCGCTGGCCGAGCCCGACATCGCCAGGATGGCGTGTACGGGAATGCGATTCCGCCGACGGCCGAGCAGCGCGGGGGCGTGGCCGTCGACGGCGATCACGGCGAGCTGGCGCGAGGCCCCGAAGACGGTGCCGCTGATCGCGCTGCTCGTCGCGAGCAGGGCACCCGCGACGACCAGCAGGATGCCCGCCCGACCGAGAACGCTGCCGGCGCCCGCGGCCAGGGCGAACTCGCGATTGCGGATGATGTCCTGCATGGGGATCGCACGGAGCGCGCCGAAGGCGAGGATCCCGTAGATGAGCGCGGCGAGGAGGACGGCGGTGTAGATGGCGCGGGGGATCTTGCGCTCCGGCTCGTCCATCTCCTCGACGGCGTTGATCACGAGCTGGAAGCCCTCGTAGGCGACGAAGGTCAGGGCGGTCACGATCGCGATCGAGAGCGGATCGACCGGACCGGTCTCGGCGGAGAGCGTCGGCCAGCTCGCGGTGCCGTGGTCGATCAGGACGAAGGAGATCAGGACCAGGATCGCGAGCTTCGTGTAGACCATCGCGTCTTCGATCCGTCCCATGCCGCGGACGCTCCAGAGGTTGACGGCCGTGAAGCAGGCGATCACGCCGATGGCCAGGCCCCGGCGCGCGCCGATGCCGTCCGGAAGGCCCAGCCCGCCGATCGCATAGGACGCGAAGGTCCAGGCGTAGAGCGCGATCGTGCTGACGTAGCCGAAGATCACCCACCAGCCGATCAGCGACGCCGCGAAGGGCGAGCTGGGATAGGTCCGCCGGAAGAAGGCGTAGGTCGCCCCTTCGTCCCGGTAGTAGACGCCGAGCTTGACGTAGGAGTAGGCGGCGAGGAGCGCCATCACCGCGCCGAGGCCGATCGCGAGGGGCGTCCAGACGCCGATCAGCGAGACGGAGACGCCGAGGATCGTGAAGATGCCGCCGCCGACCATGCCGCCGAGCGCGATCGCGACGAGCTCGGGGAGCCCCAGGGCCTTTGCGCGCGGGCGGTGGAGGGAACGGGTCGGGCTCACTTCGATCTCGAGTCGATCGGCAAAGTGACGCGAAAGCAGGCGCCGCGGTCGTCGCCCGCCGTCGTCGCGACGAGCTCCATGTGCCCGCCGTGGTCTTCTACGATGCCGTGGGCGACGGAGAGGCCGAGCCCGGTTCCGCCGCCCTTGAGGCGCGTCGTGAAGAAGGGATCGAAGACACGGCCGCGATCCTCGGGGCGGATGCCGGGGCCGTCGTCCTCGATGCGGATCTCGATCTCGTGACCGAGACGGCGCGCGGTGATCGCCACGCGGGCACCGCACGACTGGGCCTGGATTGCGTTCAGGATCAGGTTGATGAAGACCTGCTCGAGCTCGATCGGGCTCATCCAGACGCCGATCGTCGCGACCTCCGGCTCGAACTCGAGCGAGACGCTCGCGCCGCGGTCGCGCGCGAGCTGACGCGTCGCGTCGATCGAGGCGCGCAGCACGTCGATCGGCTTGCCGCTCCACTTCTCTGCCGACCGGGCCCGGGAGAATTGCAGGATGCTGCGGATGATCCGACCGCAGCGTGTGGCCTGGGCGCGAATCTCGTGCAGCGCCTTGTGGGTGACCGCGGCGTGATCCGGATCCGCCTCGGTGACGAGGGCGAACTCGGCGGCGGCGAGGATCGCCCCGACCGGGTTGTTGATCTGATGCGCCACGCCGGCGGCGAGCGTGCCGACGGCGGCTAGGCGCTCCTGGGCGCGCAGGGTCTGTTGGCTCGCCTCGAGCTCCCGCGTGCGCTCGGCGATCCGCGCCTCGAGCCGTTCCTGCTCGAGCAGCCGCGCCGCGTCGAGCTCCTTCTGGGCGGTGATGTCGACGTAGGCGATCTGGCGGGCGGTCATGCCTTCGGAGACGGCGTCCGCCCAACGAATCTGGATCCAACGCGTCGCCCCGTCGCGCTCGCGCCGGATCCGCATCTCGAGCGGCTCCGCGGGACCGCTCGACGGCGCGTTCAAGGCGTCGACCACGCGGTCGCGATCGTCGGGATGGACGGTCTCGAGCAGCTCGTTGACGTGGCGGCCCACGATGCGCTCGATGCGCGTGCCGAAGAGTTCGGCCAGGGCCTCGTTCGCGTAGACGATCCCGAACTCGCGCACGACGGCGATGCCCTGGAGCGATTGCTCGACCAGATTGCGGTAGTTGGTCTCGGCGCGGAAGAGCGCCGTCACGTCGTGGAGATGGATCACGACGCCGCCCACGGCGGGATGGTCGAGCTGATTCGTCATCGTGATCTCGAAGCGCGGGGGCGGACCGCCGTCGCTGCTCCGGGGCAGCGTCCGGCGCAGGACGGCCCGCACGCGCTCGCCGGGATGCGCGAGGGCCCGCTCCCAGAGCGGCATGGTCTCGGCGATGCCCGCCGCGTCGGTCAGCCGGGTCAGGCCACGTCCGACGTAGCGTCCCGGCTCGAGTCCGATCAGCCGCTCGGCCGCCGGGCTCGCGAAGCGGATGCGGCCCGCGGCGTCGACCACGAGCAGGCCCTCCGAGGCGTGCTCGAGCAGCGTGCGGTAGCGGTCCTCACGCAGCGCGAGGTCGGCGCGCGCGCGTCGTGCCAGCTCGAGCGCGCTGCGGTTCCAGAGCTTCTCGAAGAGCAGGGTCACGCCGAGCATCGTCAGCAGGCAGAGCAGCGCGATCGGATAGCGCTCCGCATGCTGCAGCTCCCGGAATCCCGCGACCCGCGGCGCGACGTCGTGGCCCGCGAGCAGCGCGCCGATCGCGATCACCCCGACCGTCGCGGCCCCCCATCCGAGCACCGCCCGCCCGCCGCGCATCAGGAGCGCCAGCATCGGGATCATCGGCAGCACCGGGAGGATGCCCGTCGCGCGCCCCCCGGAGAGCACGACGACGGCGAGGGCATAGGCCGTGACCTGGGCGCAGGCGAGGTGACCCAGGTGGCGGATCCCGTCGCGGCGGCGGAGGGCGAAGGGCAGGGCGCTGCAGAGCAGGCCGGAGACCAGCATGCAGACGAGGACCGGCGTCGGCCAGTGGAAGGTCTGCCAGGGGATGAACGCGATCGCGGAGAGGCCCATGGCGATGCAGGCGATCACGCCGATGCGGGCGTAGGCGAGCTCGTTGGCGGAGCGCGCGCGCACGGCGTCGGAGAGGAAGTAGGCGTCGGCGGCCTGGAAGGCCCGATGGGCGGCGATCCGGATCCGCTGTCGCAACGAGGGGCGCGAGGGCATCGCGCTGCATGCTACCGCGAATGGACCGATCGCGGCGGCGCGCCGGTGTCCGGACGGCCGCCTCAGAACGAGGAGCCGGGCTGCTCGAGGAAGGCGAGCTCCTCCTCGGTCGACGCCCGGCCGAGCAGGGCGTTGCGATGGGGGAAGCGCCCGAAGCGCAGGATCACGTCGCGGTGGCGGCGCGCGAACGCGGCGTTGTTCGCGACCCGCGCCCGCGCCCGTCCGGCGCACTGCGCCGCGAGGGCTTCGAAGAGCACGACGCAGCGCGTCTGGTCCGCGAGCGACTCGCTGTGCATCAGGGGCATCAGGAGGAAGACGCGCTCGTCCGTCGCGAGCGATCGTTCTTCCCGGGCTGCGAGGGCGGCCTCCGTGAGCGCGAGCGCGCGTGCGTCGCAGGCGAACATGCGCCCGGAGTCGCGGAAGAGGTTGCGCGAGAGCTGGTCGAGCACGACGATCCGGGCGAGGCGATCGCGCGGCGATTCCAGCCGGGCGTCGCGATCGCCCGCCGCGACGGAGGCGTGGAGATCGGCGAAACGGGCTCGGATCTCGGCGTCGAACGCGGGATCCTTCTTCCACCACCGCTCGGCGAAGGCCGGCGCGGCGAGGCCTGCGCGATCGAGCACGCCGAACCAGAAGTCGAGGACCGCTTCGAGCGCGGGATGCATGCGGCGGTCTCTCCTGTCCCGGGGCCCGGTCGTCCCGCTCGCCGGGCCCGCGGCCCAGCATACGTCGACCCGAAGGCAGGGCGCCCGCGGAGGCGGCCGCTCCGCGCGCGCCCTGCCGGGCCGGTCGCCGCGACGCCCCATCCCTGTCGAGGCGTCGGCCGACCGCCGCTCAGGGACAGGCCGGGGCGGCGGCGCCATCGCAGTAGTTCTCGCTGCGCGCGATGCCCCCGACGACGGTCCCCGCCGCGTTCGCCGTGATCGTGTTGCCGCTGTAGGCGCTGCCGACGCCGAGATTCAGGCCCAGGCCCAGGTTCGATCGGACGACGTTCCCGCGCACCGCACAGCCCGCGTCGCATTCGATGCCGTCGTCGGCGGCCGCGTCTCCGTTCGAGACGACGCTGTTGTCGACGATCAGGGAGCCATCGGCGGCGTCGATGCCGTCGTCCCCGTTGAGCACGACGGCATTGCCTCGCGCGAGGCCGCCGACCGAGAGGAAGATGCCGTCGAGCCCGTTCTCGCGAACGGCGTTCCCGCTGATCTCGACGCCCTTGGCCCCCGGGCTGCCGTCGCCGGCCACGATGCCGATGCCGTCGTTGCGATAGGCGGTGCTGCCAGTCACCGTCGAGCCCGGCCCCGCGTAGATCCCCCGGGCATGATTCCATGCGGTCGTACACCCGGACACGATGCCCGTCCCGATCGCCTTGATGCCGTCGGAACCGTTTCGCTCCGCGACGCAGTTCGTCACGACGCTCGACGCGTCGACCTGGATCCCGGTCGAGCCGTTGCTCCGGACGCGGACCTCGTCGACGCGCGCGTCTTCACGGAGCAACAGACCGTCGAGTCCGAAGCCTTCGATGCTGCCGTTCCGGACCGAGATCGAGGCGGCGCTCCCGCTCGTGCGATCGGCGCGGATGCCGCTTCCGAGGCCCGTCGGCGCGCAGGTCGTGGGCGTGCCCGAGCAGACGGTCGGGCCGTGGAGCGCGAACCCGTTGAGATCGATCGTCACGTCCGAGGTCGTGATCAGGATGCCGTCGGTGGCGGCGTCGGCCACGTCGAGGTCGCTCGTCAGCAGGTAGCTCGATCCGGCGGAGCCGTCGATCGTGACGGGGAAGCCGGCGGCATCGCCGCTGAAGCAGCCGGTCAGCGTCGCGCAGGTCTGATTGATCTCGAGCACGCCGTCGGAGGCGAGGGCGGCAATCGGGGCGAGCAGGATCGAGAGGACGAGGGCGAGACGAGCGGTGGCCATGGTGATCTCCCTGGTATGCGTGGCTTCGGCATGGCGATGGACCATGCCGGCAGGCGCGATCGAAGGCGGGGTGGGGCGGCGGCGGAGCCGGCGACGGCGGAGCGCGGCGAGCAGGCCGAGGGTCGCGCCAGCGAAACCGACGCTGCCCGTCGGCTCGGGCACCTGCAGCGCGTCGAGATCGGCGCCGACCCAGTCGGGGTCCGCGCTCGAGCCGTCGAAGGCCGGGACGAGGCGCGCGCCGTCGAAGAAGAGCACGTCTTCGTCGGCGAAGTCGAAGTCCCCGACCCGCCCGCCCGTGTCGAACGAGAGCAGGAACGTGCCGGCCCCCCGATCGTCGACGGCATCGACGTCGAGGGCCGGATCGATCCCGAAGGTCGACCCGTCGAAGACGCGCTCGAAGCGCGCACCGTCCCAGCGCACGAGATCCTCGTCCGCGACGGCGAGGGGCCCGGGGAGCAGCACGTCCGTATCGAAGGAGAGCGCCAGGCTCGCCGGCGAGAGCGAGACCGCGTCGACGCGGACGCCGGCGGCGACGCCGGCCGCAGTCGCGTCGAAGAGCCGGGTATGGGTCGCGCCGTCCCAGGCGACGACGTCGCCCGGGCGCGCGACGAGGCCGCCCGTCAGCTCGACCGTCGTATCGAAAGCGAGCAGGCTCGCGCCCCCGAGCGTTCGCCCGAGGCCGATCAGATCCGTCGACTCGGGAAGAGAGCCGGTCGCGGCGGCGGCGACGACGATGCCCGTCTGGCTGTCGAGCGCGACGCCCTCGTCCGCAACGACGACCGAGGCCGCGCCGAGGGCGACGCGCGTATCGCTCGAGAGTCCGATCGGGGGCGCGGCCGGGACCGGCGAGGCGAGCACCGTCAGGGTCGCGAGACCCGCCAGCGCGGGCCTCCACGCCGCGCGGACCATCGATTCGAGGCGATCGAGCATGGGGCCGTCCTCCCGGTCGGGGCCCGCGAGGGCGGGCCCGTCGTCTGGCGGAGGAGACGGCGGTCGAGGCCGTGGGATATCGCGGCCCGGCGGGTGGGCGCGGGGGCAGTGGGCGCGGCGGGGCAGCGAGCGGAACGAAGCGGCGAGCGGGTCGGGGCGTGGCCCGGGGCGTGGCCCGGCCCGGGGCGTGGCCGGCTAGCGCTCGGGCGCCGGCATCGGCGGCCGGCTGCGCGAGAGGAAGGCGCCCGCGTCGGCGAGCAGGAACTGGCCCGTCACGCAGCGCGCGAGATCGCTCGCCAGATAGAGGGCGAGGCGGCCGAGCTCCTCGGGTTCGGTCATGCGGCGCAGCGGGATCGATTCGAGGATCGCGGCGACATGGGACTCGGGGAAGGTCTGGCGGACCTGCTCGGTCAGCGTCGTGCCGGGGGCGATCGCGTTGACCCGGATGCCGTGGGGTCCGAGCTCGACGGCCATGGTCTGGGTCAGGTGGTTGATCGCCGCCTTCGCTGCGCCGTAGGGCGCGAGCCGGATCGCGGGCCGCGTCGTCTCGCCCGAGGTCACGTTCAGGATCACGCCCCCGCGCCCCTGCTCGACCATCGCACGTGCCTCCGCGACGCAGCAGAGCGCCGTCGCGATCAGGTTCTGCTCGACGACCTCGCGGAAGTCCTCGCCGCGCCACTCGACGAAGGGCGTCGCCGGCCGGCCGGCGTTCATGCCGACGTTGTTGACGGCGACGTCGAGGGAGCCCAGGTCCCAGCGGATCGTCGCGACGAGCTCCGCGACGGCCGCCTCGTCGCGCACGTTCGCGACGAAGGCCTTCGCCTCCGCCCCCGCCGCGCGCAGCCCCTCGACGGTCTCCTCGGCGCGCGCGGCGTCGATGTCGTTGACGGCGACGCGGCATCCCGCGCGCGCGAACCAGCCGGCGATGCCGCGTCCGATGCCGGCCCCCGCGCCGGTGACCAGCGCGACACGGCCCGCCAGGCCCAGATCGATCGGTCGGCTCGTCGCATCCATGCGCTCCTCCGCTCCGCGATCCGATCAATGCCCGCGCTTGAAGGCGTATCGCACCGGCAGCCGCTTGTAGCCGCCCGTCGTGCTCGACTGCAGTCGCGCGGGCTCGCCCGCCGCCTCGAAGCGTTCGAAGCGGGCGATCAGGCGACGCAGCATCGCGCGGACCTCGAGGCGGGCGAGATGGGCGCCGACGCAGAAATGCTCGCCGATGCCGAAGGCGAGATGCGGGTTGGGGCGGCGGTCGAAGCGGAAGCCGTAGGGATCGGCGAAGACGCGCTCGTCGCGGTTGGCCGAGGCGTAGAAGCAGGCGAGGGTGTCGCCCTTGCGGATCTTCTGCCCGCGGAGCTCGACGTCGCAGGTCGCGGTCCGCGCCATCTGGACCACCGGCGTCGACCAGCGCAGGATCTCCTCGCCGGCGTCCTTCACGAGGCGCGGATTCGCGACGAGCTCGTCCCACCGCGCCGGGTTCTCGAGCAACGCCTGCAAGCCGCCGCTGATCGCGTTGCGCGTCGTCTCGTTGCCCGCCACGATGAGCAGCATGGCGTAGGAGGACAGGATGTGGGGCGGGAGCGGCCGACCGTCGACGCGCGCGCGCGCGAGCAGCGTGACGAGATCGTCCCCGCCCGTCTTCTCCCGCTCGTGCGCGAGGTCGGCGAAGTAGTCGTAGAGGGCCTTCGAGGAGCGCAGCCGCGTCTCGTGGGGCGTCTCGCCGGGGCGTTGGTACTCGGGCTCGTTCGGCGCGACGACGCCGTTGGTCCACTCGAAGAGCAGCGGCCAGTCGCTGCGCGGGACCTCGAGCAGCCAGGCGATCACGGCCATCGGAAAGGGCGTCGCGAGTCGCTCGACGAAGTCGCAGACGCCCTCCGCGCCGTCCTGCTCGAGCGCGTCGATCACCTCGTCGGCGATCGGATCGAGCGCGGCCTCGACGGGCAGCAGCGCGCGCGGCGTGAAGCGGTGGCTCACGAGCTCGCGGAAGCGGCGGTGCCGCGGCGGATCCATCTGGATGATGGTCTCGGGCTCGCGCGCGTCCTCGCTGCCGAAGGGCGCGTCGATGTTGATCTGGAACTGGGGCAGGTTCGAGAAGCGCTCGGGGTCGCGGCAGACCTCGACGATGTCGCGGTGTCGCGTGATCGCCCAGTACGGGGCCATCGGATCGCCGACCCGGCAGACCGGCGCCTCGTCGCGCAGCCGGCGGAAGAGCGCATCGGGATAGCCCTCCCGCGCGTAGAGAACGGGGTCGAGCAGGGCGCGCCCGGGATCGAGCGGGCTCGCCGGCGAAGCGGTGTCTTGCATGCGCATTCCTCGAAGCGGGGCCGGCCGGGGCGCGGCGACGGCCCCAGCATACCCAGCGCGCCTCCCGCTGCGAGCGTCCGGGCTGGACCGTGGCCGGGCCGGAACGGGCGGGCCGCGGTCCCGGTCGACGGCGGGGGGCGGCGCCGCGGGTATTTTCCGAGTAAAGTGTTCGGGCGCGCGCCCTCCGGTCCGGGCGCGCGACGCCCGACGCGATTGCGAGGGCGCCGTCCGGACGAGACGCCCGAGATCGACGTCCGACGAGACACCGAGTGACACGCCCACGAGGAGAAGAGCCATGGCCCGATCCGTCACGCCTGCCGAGCACGAGCTTCCGGACATCATCTCCGTCGACGACCACGTGCTCGAGCCCCGTGACCTCTGGCAGCGGGCGCTGCCGGCGAGCCTGCGCGACCGCGGTCCGAAGGTCTCGCGCGAGCGGGTCACGCTCGAGTTCAAGGGCGGCCAATACGGCTTCAAGCGCAACGATCCGGACGGACAGTGGTGCGACGTCTGGCTCTTCGACGATCTCGCGATGCCGACCGGCCTGCTCCACGGCCCCGCCGGCATTCCGCGCAGCGAGCAGCGCAACGTCCCCGCGATCTACGAGGACTTCCGCGAGGGCACGTACGACAAGCGGGCGCGGCTGGCCGACATGGCGCTCAACCACGTCTCCTCCGCGATCAACTATCCGAACATCTTCCCGCGCTTCGCCGGCCAGGGCTTCGCCGAGCGCAAGGACAAGGACCTCGCGCTCGCCTGCCTGCGCATCTACAACGACTGGATGATCGACGAGTGGTGCGCGGGCGAGGCGCGCGGCCGGCTGATCCCGCTGACGCTGATCCCGCTCTGGGACCCGGCGCTCGCGGCGGAGGAGGTCCGCCGGTGTGCGACGAAGGGCGCCTACGCCATCGCCTTCAGCGAGAACCCCTCGAAGCTCGGCTTCCCGAGCCTCTATTCCGGCGAGTGGGACGTCCTCTGGCAGGCCTGCGAGGAGACGCAGACGACGGTCTCGATGCACATCGGCTCGTCGTCGTCGATGCCGACGACCAGTCCCGACGCGCCGCTCGCGACCTCGATGTCGCTCTACGCGCACAACGCGCAGGCCTCGCTCGCGGACTGGATCTTCTCGAAGTCGCTGACGCGTTTCCCGAAGCTCAAGCTCGTCTATGCCGAGAGCCAGGCCGGCTGGATGCCCTTCCAGCTCGAGCGCATGGACAGCGTCTGGAAGGACGGCGTCGGCGGCGTCGACATGCCGGTCGCGCCCTCGAAGCAGGTCCTCGGCCACGTCTGGAACTGCATCTTCGACGACCTCCACGGCCTTCGCGCCCGCCACGAGTACTCGATCGACTCGATCCTCTTCGAGACCGACTACCCCCACTCGGACGGCACCTTCCCGCACTCCCGCAAGATCGCCCACGAGCTCTTCTCGCAAGCGAACATGACCGCCGAGGAGTGCTACAAGGTGCTCCGCAGCAACGCGATCGCGGCGTACGGCCTCGAGCGTTTCGGCATCACGAAATAGGCGGCGAGAACTTCCGGTCGACCGGGAGCGCGTCGAAGGGAGCAGTGCGGTTGGCAGGCGCGATCATCGACATGGCGGATCCCGCCTACTGGCAGGACCCGCACGCGGCCCTGCGCGACGCGCGCCGCCAGGGCGACGTCGCCTGGACGGCGACCGGTGACGCGATCGTGCTGCGCTACGACGAGGTCGACCGGCTCGCGCGCGACCCGCGCGTCGTCAGCAACGCCGTTCCCATGCTCGAGCAGGTCGGCGTCAGGTCGGGACCGCTGCACGCGTGGTGGACCCGCATGCTGACGAACCGCAACGGCGCCTTCCACGACGACCTGCGTCGCCTCGTCTCGCGCGCCTTCACGCCGCGCTCGATCGACGCGCTGCGGCCGCGGATCCGCGAGCGGGTCGGCGCGATGCTCGCGGCGGGGGCGGCGAAGGGCGAGCTCGACGTCGTCTCCGAGCTGGCCGATCCGCTGCCCATCTGGATGATGTGCGAGCTCCTCGGCATCGATCCGGCCGAGCACGGCGCCTTCGCGATCTGGTCGACCGACCTCGGCGACGCGCTCGCCTCGGTCATGACGCCCGACCGGCGGACGAAGGCCGAGCGGGCGCTCGTGCATTTCGATCGTCGGATCCGGGAACTCTTCGCCGAGCGGCGCAGTCGGCCGCGCGAGGACCTGCTCTCGCGCCTGCTCGCCGAGGCGCAGGTGGCGGGCCCCGCCTTCGACGATACCGAGCTCGTCACGCTGGTGATCAACCTGATCTTCGGCGGCCACGACACCTCCCGCAGCGTCCTCACCTCGGCCTTCGCCCTCATGACCGCCCATCCCGAGGCGCTCGAGCAGGTCCGGCGCGACCCGAATCGCGCCGCCGAAGCCGCCGAGGAGGTGCTGCGCTTCGAGCCGCCCGTCGCCGTGCTCGGGCGAGAGCCGACGGAGGCGCTCGATACGCGGGGCACGCGGCTCGAGGCGGGCAAGATGTTCTTCCTCTCCGTGCTCGCGGCGAATCGCGATCCCGAGGTCTTCGCCGAGCCCGAGCGCTTCGACATCGGTCGCGATCCGATCCGCTCCTTCAGCTTCGGCTGGGGCTCGCACTTCTGTCTCGGCGCGGCGCTCGCCCGCGCCGAGGTCCAGGAGACGATCCGCGGCATGGCGCAGGACGCGCGGCGGATCGAGCGCATCGGCTCGGCGCCGCGGCAGGTGCCCTTCGTCTCGATCCGCCGGCTCGAATCGTTCCGGGTCCGCATCGAGACGGATTGAGCGATCCGGCGCGTGCGCCCGGGCCTCGGCTCCGCGACGCGCGCGCGTTCGGGCGTGCTCAGATCGACTTCGCGCTCTCGACGAGCGCCTCGATCCGCGCGTCGAAGGCGTTCTCGGGACCCCACGCCTCGAAGGTGTAGACCGCCCCCTTCGTGCGCTTCAGCACGAGCAGATAGCCGAGCCGGCGTCCGCCGAGCTCGCGCGTTCCGCGCAGCAGCGCCCGTTCGTCGCCCAGCGCGCGCTCCTCGGCGATCGCCACGCCGCGGCCCCGGACGAGCTGCTCGCGCGCGAGCGCCTGCCAGAAGGCGAGCGTGCCGCGGTCGGGGTTCTCGTGGCGGCGGAGCTTGATGCGCAGACCGTCGGCGGAGAGCGCCTCGACGCGGTCGTGGCTCGTGTAGTAGCGGAGGAAGTCGGTCGGCGGTTCGAGCTTCGGCGGAAAGTCGAAGAAGCCCGGCTCGCGCGTGACGGGCTCGACCGCGCCGGCGACGAGGCCGTCGCCCAGCGCCTCGATCCAGGGGAAGGGGAGGCCGAGGGGGAGCGCCGTGGCCGGTTGGGCCGGCGTGCGCGCGGTGAAGACGACCGTGATCGTGCTCATCGCGACCTGGGAGCGCATCAGGCGCAGGCGGCCTTCGAGCTGCTCGATCGTCTCCGAGACGCGCGCGAGCTCCTGCTCGATCTTCAGCGTGTCGGCGATCTTCTGGCTGCGCGCGAGATGCTCGAGGAGCCGCTCGCGGGTCTTCTTCGCATTGTCGAGGCGGATGTTCAGGTCGAGCATCTGCTCCGTCACGTCGGTGGCGTCGATCGAGCGGTCCGTGACCTCGCCGAGGGCGGCGATGCGCTCGAGGCTGGCGTCGAACTTCGCGGCGGGGACGCGGATCGTGATCGACTGCGAGGTCGCGTGCTGGAGATGGCCCCCCGCCTCCTCGGCGAGGCGCTGCACGGCGCGCGTCGCGTCCTCGATCGAGACGACGACCAGGCGGAGCGAGGCGGTGTAGATCACCTCGCGCGGAAGCGAGGGCGTCGGCTCGAGCGCGCTCGCTTCGGGCTCGGCCGCCGCCCCGGCGAGGGACGCGACCTGGGCGCGCGGGCTCGGCCGCAGGCGCTCGGCGAAGGGCGGAGCGGCCGCGGCGTCGTCGAACGCGGATCCCGTTGCGCGTCCGAGCGCGGCGACCGGTTCGGCCGCGCCCCACTCCCCGTGCGGGCGGCCGCCGGACGAATGACAGCTCGCGAGGAGGGGGGCCAGGAGGAGGCAGGTCCAGAGGGCGCGCATGGCTCGGTCACTCCCGCGGTCACGCCCGCGTCGGGCGAGCGCGACCACGACGGCGGCGGAAGTGGGCTCGCGATTCCCCGTGACCCCGGCGCGCCGGGGACGGTTCGCCGGGCGCGGCGGATTTTTCCGATCCGCTGCCAGCCGGCGCTCGCGGCGGGCGGGGGCCGGCGATCGACGGTGCGCGGGAGGGCGACGGGACCGCTAGGCCGGGCTGCTAGGCCACCCCCGGCATGTCGAGCACGCCCCGGGCGATCCGGCCGGCCTCCATGTCCTCGATCAGACGGCGGTAGTCGGTCAGCGGGTAGCGCTGCGAGACCAGCGCATCGAGCTCGAGGCGGCCGGCCCGATAGAGCTCGCAGACGCGCTTCACGTCGCGCTGCGGCTGGGACGTGCCGTAGCGGCAGCCCATGATCGAGACGTCGAGCAGCAGCCCCAGCGGCTCGAACTCGACCTTGGTCTCGGGCGGCGCGACGCCGATCAGGACGACGTTGCCGCCCCAGTCCGCCATCTTGATCGCGTCCTCCATCAGCCGCTTCGCGCCGACGCATTCGAAGACGTGGTCCGCGCCCCAGCCGCCCGTGCGCGCCTTCACCGCGGCGACGGCGTCGCCCTCGGCGATCGGATCGATGAAGTCGGTCGCGCCCAGGGCGCGGGCGAGCGCCTCCTTCTCCCGGTTGGGCTCGAGCACGAGGATCGGGCTCGCGCCGGCGATGCGCGCCGCCTGGATCACGTTGAGCCCGATGCCGCCCGCGCCGATCACCACGACCGACTCGCCCGGTCGCACCTTCGCGCGATTGAAGACGGCGCCGGTCCCCGTCAGCACGCCGCATCCGATCAGCGCCGCCGACGCGAAGGGGACGTCCTTCGGGATCCGGATCGCCTGGTTCGCCTTGACGACGATGCGCTCCGCGAAGGTCGAGAGGTTCGCGAAGTTGTGATGGGCGCGGCCCTTCACGCGAAAGGGCGTCGGCCGCTTGCCGAAGGTGTCGCGGCAGAGGGTCGGTCGACCGCCGTCGCAGGCCGGACACGCGCCGCACTGTCCGAGCGTGGCGAGCGCCACGGGATCGCCCTCGACGAGGGTGGTCACGGCGGGGCCGACCCGCGAGACGATGCCCGCGCCTTCGTGGCCGAGCACGACGGGGGTCGGGAAGGCGATCGTGCCGTTCACGACCGAGAGATCGCTGTGGCAGACGCCGGAGGCCTGGATGGCGACCTCGACCTCGCCCGGTCCGGGATCCGGTCCCTCGAGATCGTCGATCAGCTCGAGCTTCCTGCCATCGAAGACGATTCCGTGCATGCGTTCCTCCGCCCGATCCTGGGGATTCGCGCCGTCGGCTGCGCGCGGGTCGTTCGCCCGCCTCGCGCCGTCCGCTGCGATCGTGCTGCCTGCCGTCCGTGGGCCGGTCGGCGTTCCGCGGCCGCCGGCGAGGGATACCACAGAGCGCCCTCGAACCGAGATGGAGAGACGCGGACGGGTCGGGTCCGGGTCGGTGGCCCGTGGCAGGGCGGTGCCAAGCGGGCGTACGCGATCGTGAACCCCGCCGGCCAGCTCGCCCCGGCCCTCGTCCTGGGGAACACCGTCGTCGTCCGGCCCGCGCGGCAGGACCCGCTCGCCGTCGTCGAGCTCGTGGATCGTCTGGCCGCCTTCGAACGCGCGCTGCGGGGCGGTCCGCCCCTCGAATCGGCGACGGGTTCGGGCCCGCCGTCTCGGGCGTGCAGCGCGCGCGGATCGAGGCGTCGATCGAGACGGCCCGGGCGGGGGGCGGCGAGATCGTGCTCGGTGGGACGCGCCCGGCGTCGCCCGACAGGGGCTTCTCCGTCGGTCCCTGTCTCGCGACGGCCGACGCGAAGGCGGAGTGGGCGAACCACGAGCACCTTCGGTGCCGTGATCATCGCGCTCCGCTTCGACGAGCTCGAGGAGGGCCTCGCGATCGCGAACCAGACGGAGTGCGGCCTCTACGACTCCTGCGACTCCTACGACTACGCCTTCACGCGCGACACCGCGCGCGCCATGGCGATCCGCGAGCGGCTCGCGGCGGCGAACGTCGGCATCCACACGACCCAGCGCAACCACGAGACGCCCTACGGCGGGACCAGGCGGAGCGGTCTCGGTCGCGACGGCGGCGAGTTCGGTCTGCACGCCCACTCGGCGCTCCAGAGCGTCGTCTGGCGGGGTCAGGTCCTGCCCGCGCCGTGGCGCTCGCGGTAGATCGCGGCGAACGAGGGCTCGAAGGCGCGCCGACACGGGCCCGTGATCGAGTGGCGGCGCGAGACGTCGACGGCGTTGCCGGCCAGGATCCCGGGAACGCGCGCGACGTCGATCTTCGCGGGCCTCCCGCTCAGGGCGGCCGCCTGCTCGCACCACTGCCGCGTCGTCACGACCTCGTCCCCCGCCCAGTTGACGAGCAGCGCCTTCGTGCTCGCCGCGTCGAGCAGCGGCTCGAGCTGGTCGAGGACGTCGTCCATGTGGATGGGGCTGTGGACGTTGGGCTCGGCGACGGCGTGAATCGTGCGGCCAGCGACGACGTCGTCCATCTGCATGACGGGCATGCCGCCGAAGCTTCCGTAGATCGTGTTGAGCCGCGCGATCGTCGTCGGCAGGCCGAAGGCCTCGGCGCAGAAGCGGGCGATCGCCTCGAGGCTGACCTTCGAGACCGGGCTCGACGGGGCCCAGGGCGTCGAGGCCTTGCCGAGGTCGCCGTCCTCGACGTGGAGCGCGAAGGGGTCGGGCTTCGGCGAGTAGATCGCGGCGGAGGACATCACGAGGGCGGCCTTCGCCTTGCGGCAGTGGGCCAGGACGTGACCGGCGCCGACGGCGTTGACCTGGATCGCGCGCTGGAACTCGGCGCCGAGGCGGGTATGCGCGAGGTGGAGGACGTAGCTGAAGTCGTCGGGCAGGTCGCCGAGATCCGGCGCCGCGAGGTCGACGCGCCGCGTTCGGATGCCGCGCGCCTCGAGCGTCTCGGGCGAGACCGAGCTCGCGTTCAAGGCGCTCGCCGCGCGCTCGCCGGCGCCGAAGCGCGCGATCGCCCAGACCTCGTTGTCCTGCGCGAGACGGGTCGCGATCGGCAGGCCGACGGCGCCGCTCGCGCCGGTGATCAGGATCTTCTCGCCCTCGAGCATGGGACCTCCATCAGGCAGCGGCATCGCGCGTTCGAGGGCGTCGCATGCGCGTGGACGCCGATCTCGAGGTCTCGAACGCAGGGACGGGCGAGTATAATGCGGGCCGCGCGATTGCCCGCGGCCGGCGGCGGGGCGACGAGACGGGAGCGCCGATCATGGCCTGGGATTTCGAGACCGAGCCCGAGTTCCAACGGAAGCTCGACTGGATGCGGGCCTTCATCGACGAGCGGCTGATCCCGCTCGAGCCGGTCATCAAGCGCATGCCGAGCGGCGACTGGGCGGCGGTGAAGGCGCATCTGCAGCGAGCGGTGAAGGCGCAGGGGCTCTGGGCCTGCCATCTCGATCCGGCGCTCGGGGGTCCCGGCTTCGGTCAGATGAAGCTCGCACTGATGCACGAGCTGATCGGCCGCTGTCCCTACTCGATGGAGATCTTCGGCAACCAGGCGCCCGACTCGGGCAATACGGAGCTGCTCGCCGCCGGCGCGAACGAGGCCCAGAAGGAGCGCTGGCTCTGGCCGAATCTCGAGGGCAAGCTGCGCAGCGCCTTCGCCTTGACCGAGCCCTTCGAGGCGGGCTCCGATCCGACGCGCCTGCGGACGACGGCGCGCCGGGACGGCGACGCCTGGGTCATCGACGGTCATAAATGGTTCTGCACGAACGGCTCCTTCGCCGACTTCGTGATCGTGATGGCGGAGACGAATCCGGAGGGCCGGCCGCATCAGCACGCCTCGATGTTCGTCGTCGAGCGGGGGACGCCGGGAATGAACGTGCTGCGCGACATCCCGACGATGCACGGCCCCGATCCGGTCTTCGGCGAGCTCGGCAACCATGCCGAGATCCTCTTCGAGGACTGCCGTGTGCCGAACGAGAACCTGATCGGCAAGCCCGGGGACGGCTTCGTGCTCGCGCAGAAGCGGCTCGGTGGCGGTCGCATCCACCATGCGATGCGCTGGATCGGCCTCGCGAAGCGCGCCCTCGACATCCTCTGCGAGCGCGCCGTCTCGCGCACCTCCCACGGCAAGCCGCTCGCGGGGCATCAGCTGGTGCAGGACTTCATCTACCAGTCGCGGACGGAGATCGAGGCGGCGCGCCTGATCACGTTCCAGGCGGCCTGGCGCATGGACAAGGTCGGCGCCCGCGCGGCGCGGGCCGAGATCTCGATGTCGAAGGCGGTCGCGTCGCGCATGCTGCTCGGCGTGCTCGACCGGGCGATCCAGGTCTGCGGCGCGCTCGGCTATTCGGGGGACCTGCCGCTCGAGGACTGGTACCGGACGAATCGCTTCGGGCCGATCGGCGACGGACCCGACGAGGTCCACAAGGTGGTCGTCGCGCGCGACACGCTCAAGGACTTCGCGGCGGTCGAGGGCTGGCCGACGGAACACATTCCCTCGCGCGTCGCCGAGGGCGAACGCGTCTTCGCGCGCCTGCTCGCCGAGGCGAAGGCGAGCTAGGTCGATGGGCGCGATGCACGGAAGGACTTCGCCGGGGCCTGCACGATGAGCGGTCGTCCTCGCCGCGACGCGGCGGAGCTCGACGCGGCGAGGCTCGCGGACTGGCTCGACGCGAAGCTCGGTCGACCGGCTCCGATCGACGTCGAGCCGCTCCGCGGCGGCGGCTCCTGCGAGATCTTCTCGGTCCGCCGCGGCGAGGACCACTGGGTCCTGCGCCGCGCGCCGGCCCACGCTTCGTCCTCGTCCGCCCATGACGTGCTGCGCGAGTTCCGCATCCTCGACGCGATCCAGGACGAGCGCGTGCGCATCGCCCGGCCGTTGCTCGCCTGCGATGATCCCGCCGTCGCGGGCGCCCCGTTCTATCTGATGGCGTTCGTCGACGGCGTGCCCATCCGCGCCGAGCTGCCATCGGCGTATCGGGAGGACGTCGAGGCCCAGACCGCCGCGCTGGTCGACCACATCGACGCCCTGGCCGAGCTCCACGTCCTCGACTGGAAGGCCTGCGGGCTCGAGTCGCTCGGCAAGTCCGAGGGCTACCTGCGGCGCCAGATCCCCCGCTGGCTCGCGCAGCTCGAGCGCTACGGCGGGCGCGCGCTGCCCGAAGCGTCGCGTCTCGCGACCTGGCTCTCGGCCCGTCTGCCGAAGGAACAGCCCCCCGCCCTCTGCCACGGCGACTACAAGCTCGACAATCTGCTCTTCAGCCGAACGCTCCCCGCCCGCGCGCTCGCGATCGTGGACTGGGAGATGGCATCGATCGGCGATCCGCTCGTCGATCTGGCCTGGACGCTGATCTTCCTGCCGCAGGCGGGCAATCCGCTCGCACTCGGCGCGGCGGGGCAGCCGGGCGGATTCCGGATCGAAGGTCTGCCGGGGGAGGCCGAGCTGGTCGAGCGCTATGCGATGCGGACGGGCCGCGACGTCTCGGCGCTCGACTGGTACCGCGTCTTCTCGCCGTGGAAGCTCGCGATCGTGCTCGAGGGGAGCCACGCCAAGCATCTGCGCGGCGAGTCGAGCAATCCGGTGCACGCGCACTTCGGGGCGATGGCGGACCGGCTGCTCGCGCGCGCGGTGGCGCTGGTCTCGGGGGAGGGCCGATGACGGCGAAGGACGCGGCCAGGCCGGAGCTCGAGGGACGTGTCGCGGTCGTGACGGGCGGCAGCAAGGGGCTCGGTCTCGCGATGGCGAGGGGCTTCGCCCGGGCCGGGGCGGACCTGGTCGTCGCTTCTCGCAAGCAGGAGGCCTGCGAGGCGGCCGCGGATGCGATCCGCGCGCTGGGCCGTCGCTGCCTGCCCGTCGCCTGCCACGTCGGGGACTGGGATCAGTGCGACGCGCTCGTCGAGCGGACGCTGCGCGAGCTCGGGCGGATCGACGTGCTCGTCAACAACGCGGGCATCGCGCCGGTGGCGCCGCGTCTGCTCGACGTGACCCACGAGCTCTTCGACAAGACGTTCGCGGTCAACCTGAAGGGGCCGCTCCGGCTCGCGGCGAAGGCGGCGGAGCACATGGCGCCGGGGAGCACGATCCTGAACATCAGCTCCGTCGCCTCGGTCCGGCCGAACGCGCTGACCGCGGTCTACGCGGCGGCCAAGGCCGGGCTCAACGTGCTGACCTCGGTGATGGCGCAGGAGTTCGCGCCGAGAGGGATCCGGGTGAACGCGATCGTCTGCGGGACGTTCTGGACCGACAGCTTCCGCCGCTCCGTTCCGACCGAGGCCGCCGCGTCGGCCATCGCGCAGGGCAACGTCCTCGGACGCGTCGCGGATCCGGAGGAGATCGTCGGCACGGCGCTCTACCTGGCCTCGGACGCCTCGTCCTACACGACGGGGCAGCTGA
>JAWKRW010000005.1:0-422600 GCA_041389445.1 Myxococcota bacterium | reverse complement strand
GGACCGGACCGTCGACGCCGCATAACAAACCAATGCAGTCGGACGATCCGGAGTCGAGGCCGTCGCCTACAGCGCCGACCTCGACGCTCCGGGCTTCGCCCTCCGCGTAGGCCGGCTTGTGCGGCTTCGCGCCGACCGCGGTACTCTCGCCCAACCTCTCTAGCGCGGATCGCCGCTGATCGGTGCGTCCGTTATGCGGCATCCGCGAGCCGCATTGCCCGCTCCAGTGCCCGCCGAAGGTCGTTGCCGTGCGGGATCGGGCCCGTGGCTCCCATGCGGATGAGCGCATTGCGAAGCCCCCTGCCGCGCCGACCAGGATTTTCTTCGAGCAGCCGACGAATCTCATCTGCCAACGCGTGAGCGTCGTTTCTCTCGATCTCGGAAAAGTATTCGTCGACGAAATCATCAAACTTCGCCCAGCAGAGCTGGGCGTCCTGGTGATAGCAACTTACGAATTCGCCCAAGGGGCTTCTCTCGATCTTGCCGATGGCCTTCATTAGATCTCAGACTATCGGCAAGAAGATTCCTCGGGCGGGAACAACGCCGGCCCGCGCGATTCCGGCAAGGACGCCGCATAACCAACCAATGCAGTCGGACGATCCGGAGCCGAGGCCGTCGCCTGCAGCGCCGACCTCGATGCTCCGGGCTTCGCCCTCCGCATAGGCCGGCTTGTGCGGCTTCGCGCCGACCGCGGTACTCTCGCCAGACCTCTTTAGCGCGGATCGCCGCTGATCGGTGTGTCCGTTATGCGGCATCCAACGCTATGCGTCGATTCGTGGCTTGTGCATTGCTTGTTCTGGCGTGCAGAAGCGGAGCCGCGAGCCACGGCTCGCCGGTGCTACTTCCGGAGTTAAAGTGTCCAAATGACGCATTGGACGCGGATGTCGATGCTCCTTGTCTCGGCCTCCTCCCAATTGGCAAGATTCGCGTCGAACGACCCGGCCGCCTGATTATCGGCGATTCGGTCCAGACAAACCTTCCGGCGACGCGAGAGGGACGCGTGGTCCGCGTATTCGCAACCCAGGTGTGCGGCGACACGATTCTTGTATACGAAATGACCAACGGTGAAGCGGGATGGGGCGCGGCCGTGCGTCTTGCTCCTGATGGTGCCCTCAGATGGTCCTATGAAATCCCCGGGTTCAACATCGGCCATCCGCTCGTAGAAGGTGATCGTCTCTACCTGTCCGCATTTGGGTTTCTCGCAGGACTCTCGCTCAAATCCGGCCGGACAGTTTGGCTGCATGAGAACCTATACGAATCTGATACCAATTCGTTTGTTGGATTCGACGTTCCCATCGTGGGAATGGATCTGATCTACTATCGCGAGATCTACAAGTCAGAACCAAGAGCCCTCCGAACGTATGCGGTCGATCGACTGACGGGCAATCTATCCGAACCCTGACGCCGCATAACAAACGAATGAACCTGACGAGCCCGAAGTCGTGCCCGTCGCGAGGTTCGCCGCCCTCATCGGCCTTCGGCCGAAGGGCGGCTCGTGCGGCTTCGCAGCGATCGTTGTAGTCTCGTCGAAACTTCTCTAGCGCGGACTCGCAGGTTATCCGTGTGTCCGTTATGCGGCAGGCGACGATGCGCCCGACTCGCGTCAAGACGCTCGATGATCCCAAGCTCGACAGTGCGATCGCAGATTTTCTACGAGGTGATTGGTTCGTCTTCGAGCCTATGGGTGGGGTCGGATTTGTCGAATCTCAACTTCAGGTCCGTGTCCCAACCGCTGACGAGCCCGACAACGTGACCTTCGATTCCGCTGCGGCTGAGCTGGATCGTGCCGCTGAGCAATTCTGTCGCTTGTGCGAGCGCTCGACCCGGTTTGCGAAAGCAGTGTCGGGGATGGAGCCGCAATTCGTGCTGCTGTACGACTACGGGATGGGCGGAATCGAGATCTGCGAGCGTAATGGAGATGAGCTGACGTGGCGCAAGGGCTATCCCGGTGCTGCGCCTGCCGCATAACAAGCAACCGTTGTGTCAAGCGGGCTGAACGTCCCTCCATTCACTCCCATCTCGGACCATCGCATGGAGGATCGCAAGGACCTTCCGAGCGATGGCGATCAGGACCACTTTGCCTGGCTCGCCAGCGGTTCGTAGCCGGTCATAGACCGTCTTGAGCGTCGGGTTGTACCGGGAGGCGATGAGGGCGGCGAGATCGAGCGCCGTCCGCGGAGCCGCTCGTCCGCCGTGGATGCTCCGCTTTCCGCTCTTTCGTCCGCTGTCCTTGGCAAAATCGGGCCAGTCCGGCCAGGGAGACCATGCGGCAGCGATCGAGAGGATCGAGGTCGGGACGGATCGGCCGGGACGGCTCGAGACCAAGCCGTCGCGCCGTCGTCGGCTCTCAGAGCCGCTCGAAGATCGCGGCGATTCCCTGCCCACCGCCGACGCACATCGTCACCAGCGCATGGCGGCCACCGACGCGCTGCAGCTCGTAGATCGCCTTGGTGGCGAGGAAGGCGCCCGAGCAGCCGATCGGATGGCCGAGCGCGATCGCGCCGCCGTTGGGGTTCGTCTTCTTCGGGTCGAGACCGAGGCCCCGAGCGACCGCGATCGCCTGCGCGGCGAAGGCTTCGTTGCTCTCGATGACGTCCATCTCGTCGAGCCGCAATCCCGCCTTCGCCAATGCCCGCTTCGTCGCGGGGATGGGCCCCTCGCCCATGATCTCGTTGGGCACGCCCGCGACGGCGTAGGAAACCAGGCGAGCGATCGGCGTGTGTCCCGCCGACGCGGCAGCCGACGCGTCCGCGAGGACGAGGAACGCGGCGCCGTCGTTGATGCCCGAGGCATTGCCGGCCGTGACCGTTCCCCCCTCCTTCTTGAAGGCGGGCCTGAGCTTCGCCAGCTGCTCCAGCGTCGTGTCGGGCTTGACGTGCTCGTCGGTGTCGAAGCGGATCTCGCCCTTTCGCGTCTGCTTGACGATCGGCACGATCTGCGACTGGAAGCGACCGTCCGCGATCGCGGCGGCGGCGCGCCGATGCGACTCGACGGCGAGCGCGTCCTGCTCCTCGCGGCTGATCTTCCACTTGGCGGCCAGATTCTCGGCCGTGATGCCCATGTGGCCCACGCCGAAGGGGTCGGTCAGGGTGGCCGTCATCGTATCGATCATCGTGGTGTCGCCCATGCGAGCGCCGGTGCGCATCGCGGTCGACAGATAGCCGCCTCGGCTCATCACCTCGACGCCGCCTCCGATCCCGTACTCGCAGTCGTCGAGCAGGATGTTCTGCGCGGTCGTGACGATGGCCTGGAGCCCGGACGAACAGAGCCGATTGACGGCCATCGCGACCGAATCCATCGGAAGCCCTGCCTGGATCGACGCCACCCGCGCCACGTAGGCGAATCGGCTCTCGGTCGGGATCGTATTGCCGACCGTCACGTAGCCGATCGACTGGGGATCGACCCCCGATCGTTCGATGCTCGCCTTCATGACGGTGCCGGCCAGCTCGGCCGGCTCGACGTCGGCGAGGGACCCGTTGAAGCTGCCGATCGCGGATCGTGCAGCGCTCAAGACCACGACATCACGCTCGCTCATCGAAATCTCCTGACGGCGGCCCGGCGGGCCTTTCTTGTCGTCGGCTGGAGATTCGCACGACGGGGAGGGAGCCGACAGGCCCGCTCGGCCACCCATGCGGCTGAAGCGGGCCGACCGCTTCGATTCCCGTCGGCGTCGCGCTCGTTCGCTCGATCAGCGGCTTCACGGAAGCGCCTGGCGTCGTCCGGCTCGCGTCCTCGTCATCGCCGCCGCTCGGACGCCGGGGCCTGCCGGGATCGAGGCGTTCCCCGGCCGCATCGGGCGCGCTTCTCGGGTGCGTCCATCCATGTCGAGCCGGTCTATCATGGCTGCGGGCCCCGACGAGCCGTCCGGACGACGAACGAGCGCGGCGAATCCGATCGATGCCCGGCCTCGTCTGCGTCTCGACGGCGCGGCGGGCCGGCGGAGCGGCCGAATCGTGGATCCGATCCGCGAGTCCGCTCGCCTTCGCCCGATGGGATCGCGGGCACGTGCCGTGATCGTCGAAGCAGCCCGACAGCGGGCGCTGGAGGGAAGCGCATGGAGTTCAGGGATCGGGCGGCGGTCATCACGGGCGGAGCGAGCGGAATCGGCTTCGGGCTCGCCGAGGCGGCCGTCGAGCGCGGGATGGCCGTCGTCCTGGCGGACGTCGAGGCCGACGCGCTGAAGCGGGCGGAGGAGCGCCTCGCGCAGCGCGGAGGACGCGTCCTCGCGATCGCCACGGACGTCTCGAGCGCGGCGTCGCTCCGAGCGCTCGCCGACCGCGCATTCGAAGCCTTCGGCGAGGTCGCCCTGCTCTGCAACAACGCCGGCGTGAGCATCGGCGTCACGAAGCGGATCTGGGAGCTCGACCGTTCGGATTGGGCGTGGTTGATGGGGGTGAACGTCTGGGGTCTGATCCACGGACTCGACGCGTTCCTGCCCAGGATGATGGAGCAGAACGCGCCCTCCCACGTCCTGAATACCGCCTCGGCCGCCGCCCTGATCGCCGGCCCCATGCTCGGCCCCTACAAGGCGAGCAAGCACGCGGTGCTCTCGATCTCGGAGACCCTCTTCCATGATCTGCGCGACGCCGGATCGAAGATCGGCGTCTCCGTCTTCTGCCCGGACGTGGTCGCGACCCGGCTCCGTCAGGCGGACCGCAATCGTCCCGACCACTTGAAGCCCGTCGAGACCGCGCCGCCCTCGGTCGAGGAGCAGGCCTTCAGCAACGAGCGCCAGCAGGCGCGGGGCCTCCCTCCGCGCGCGGCAGCGGAGATCGCGTTCAAGGGCATCGAGGAAGGCCGGTTCTACCTGTTCACGGATCCTTGGGCGCTCGGCGCCGCACGCGAGCGACTCGAGGACTTCGAGTCGGGCATCCCGCGCGTGATCGCCCTGCGCGACGCGAGCCCGTCGGACGGGCGCTCCTAGTCCGTTCGAACCGCCGAGCGAGCGCGACGGCGACCGCTCGCCCCCCCCGTCCGTGGAGCGACCCGTGTCGAATCCGAAGAACTTCTTCCTCCACTACGACTTCCGCGCCCCGTCGATCGGACCGCCGGCGGCCGATCTCTACGCGGCGGCGCTCGAGCAATGCGCCTGGGGCGAGGGCGTCGGATTCGACGAGGTCGTCATCTCGTCGCATCACGGCTGCGAAGACGACTACGGCCCGGCGCCGCTCGTCGCTGCGACCGCGATCGCGGCGCGGACCCGTCGTCTTCGCATCGCGCCGGTCGTGGCCCTTCCCCTCTACGATCCGATCCACCTCGCCGAGGAGGTCGCCGTGCTCGACCTCGTCGCGGGGGGCCGCATCGAGCTCGTCGTGGGGGCCGGCTACCGACCGAGCGAGTTCGCCATGTTCGGCGGCTCGATGTCGGAGCGAGCTCGGCGGATGGAGGAGGCGCTCCCAGCGCTGCGTGCGGCCTGGACCGGCGAGCCGTTCGAATATCGGGGGCGGCGCGTGCTCGTGCGACCGCGACCCGCTCAGCCGGGCGGGCCGAAGCTCTGCTATGCGGGATACTCGCCCCCCGCCGCTCGTCGCGCCGCCCGTCTCGCCGACGCCTTCATGCCGATGCCCGGGAGCGACGCCGAGGCGATCTACCGCGAGACGTGCCGACGGCTCGGACGCGAGCCGATCTTGAAGCGCCGGATCGCCTGGATGTTCCTCTTCGTCACCGAGGATCCGGACCGGGCCTGGGCTCGCCTCGCGCCCCACCTCCTCCACGTGGCGAACTCCTATGCGCGCTGGATGAGCGAGGCGGGGACGACCCCCGTCTACACTCCGGTCTCGGACGTCGCATCGCTACGGGCGACCGGAACCTTCCAGATCGCGACGCCCGAGGCGTGCCTCGAGCTCGTCCGGGGCGTCGACGACGTGATCGTCGATCCGCTCTTCGGCGGGATCCCGCCCGCCCTGGCCGAGGAGAGCCTCGAGCTGATCGCGAGCCGCGTGCTGCCCGCCCTGCGCGGAAACGGAGTCCGCGGGCGAGCTCGGGAAGGAACCCGGTGAATCCGATCCCGGACGTCGTCGTCTGCCTCCTCCTCGCCGGATCGCTCGCTTGCCAGTCCCCGGCGCCGTCCAACGCGCTGAAAGCCTCCCGTCCTGGCCGACCCGCGCGCGGTGAGACGCTCGACTGCAGCCGCTTTCCCGAGGACCGGATCGCCTTCTCCCATCGCGTTCCGCCCCGATATCCGAAGAACACGAGCCGGGGCGGGCTCGAAGAAGGGTTCGTCGAGCTGCGATTCGACGTCGGTCCGGACGGCGTTCCGATCAACATTCGCGTCGGCCGATCGAGTCTCGGAAGGCGCTTCGACGCGCCGGCGCGGAAGGCCTTCGTCCAGTGGCGCCTCTGTCCGCGCGAGGCGGGCAAGCGCGATCTCAAGGTTCGCATCCAGTTCGAGCCCGGGAGCGGTCCGGGCGGATCCCTGCCTCTGGATACCCGGATCCGGGGCTTGCGGTGACGCGCGGCCCTGTCCGGATCGATCGGGACGCCTCTCGCCGCCGAGCGGCTGCGAGCCCGAGCGGGCCATCGAGCGCCCCCAGACCTGGTATCGACGACGTTCGTCGAAGCGGCGATCGAGACGCACGTCTTCACCCGCTCGACCGGTCGAATGCCCCGCTACGTCGGAACCGAGCACGGAGCGTGCCTGGTCGAGGGCGCGCGCATCCGTCGGATGTCGAGCCGCCGAGGGCGTCTCCCCGTAGGCGTCGCGACGGGCGAGACCCGGCCCCTGACTCGCGACCGGACCGCTTCCCCTGCAGATCGCGGGCGGAGCGCGTAATCTCGCTCGACCATCCGTCCTGCAGTCCCGTCGGCGGGCAGCGCGGAGAGAGGGAGGACGTCATGATTCGATGTCTGGCCGCGTGGCTCGCTGTCCTGATCACGGCTTCGTCCGCGGCCGCGGAAGCGCTCGATTCCCATCGGGAGGCGGCCGCCGAGCTCCTCGTCCTGATCGAGATCGAGAGGAACATGTCGAGCATGGCCTCGATCATGACCGACTCCATGATCCAGTCGAATCCGCTGATGGCTCCCTATCGCAACGTGATCGCGGAGTGGGCGACGCGGACCATGTCGTGGGAGAACTTCCGCGAGCGCTTCATCTCGATCTACATGGAGAGCTTCTCCGAGTCGGAGCTCCGGGAGCTGATCGCCTTCTACCGGACGCCGACCGGAAGGAAGAGCATCGAGGTCCAGCCCTACTTGATGGAGCGCGGCGCGGCGTTCGGCGTCGAGGTCGCGTCGGAACACCAGGACGAGCTTCGGGTCATGATCGAGAAGCGATCGAAGGAGCTCGAGGCCGTGGGTTCCGAGACGCGTTGAGCGCCGACCCGGCGCCCGAGCCCGATCCTGGAGCGCGACTCGCCGGAACGCCCCGCGACGACCGTCAGAGGCCCGCGATCGCCGGGATGACCTCGCGCGCGAGCGTCTCGATCGGCGCGATCTCCGCGACGTTCGGCAGGTTGACGATCGCCTGCTGGACGCCGACGCCGGCGAGCGCCTCGAGCTCCCGGATGACGTCCGAAGGCGACTGCGCGCCCGGCGCGAGTCGGACCGTCCCGAGCGTCGTCCGCTCGATCGTGTCGTAGTCGCGCCCCTCGGCATCGCAGTGGCGCCGCAGCACGTCGAGCTTGCGGGCGATCCCCTCGACGCCTGCCTGGACGAAGAGATTACACGCATCCGCGTACCGAGCGACGAAGCGAAGCGTCTTGCGCTCGCCGCCCCCGCCGATCAGGATCGGCGGATGGGGTCGCGAGAGCGGCTGCGGGACGCAGAGCGTCTCGGCCAGACGATGGTGGCGCCCCTCGAAGGGGCCATCGTCGTCCGACCACATCTGCCTTGCGATGCGCAGCGCCTCCTCGAGTCGCTCGAAGCGCTCGACCATCGGCGGAAAGGCGACGCCGAGACCGCGATGCTCCCGCTCGAACCAGGCCGCGCCGATTCCGAGCATCGCCCGGCCGCCGGAGAGCACGTCGAGCGTCGAGACCGTCTTCACGAGCACGCCGGGATGGCGGTAGGTCACGCCGGTCACGAGGGTTCCGAGCCGGACCCGGCGCGTCACCGCCGCCAGGTACGAGAGGGCCGAATAGCCCTCGAGCATCTCGCGTTCGGCAGGGCCGACGACCGGGATCTGGAAGAAGTGGTCCATGACCCAGAGGCTCGCGAACCCGCCCGCGTCGGCGGCCTCCGCGATCCGTCGCAAGCGGTCCGCGAGCGCGCGCGGGCCCCCGGGCCAGGTGAAGTCGGGGATCTGGAGTCCGAGCTGCATGGGAAGGGTCCTCCTGTCTCGATGCGACGATCGGAGTATCCCGAACGATCGCGGAGCGTCGCGATGGGACTCGGATGCGTTCCGCGCGGACCGTGTGGGCAGAACGCGACTGGCGACCGCGCGGTTCGGGCGGGCGAGCGGACGCGCGCGCGGGCGGACCCCGCCCGAGATCCGCATTTCCCGCCACGCCCCGACCGACCCGGCGGTATGATGCCGACAGGGTCGGGAGGGGGGAATCACGATGACGAGGTTCGAGCTCAATGGCCGGAACGTCGAGGTCGACGCGCCCGAGGAGACGCCGCTCCTCTGGATCCTGCGCGACCACCTCGGACTGACGGGAACCAAGTTCGGCTGCGGCAAGTCGCTCTGCGGCGCCTGCACCGTCCATCTCGAAGGCACGCCGATCCGCTCCTGCACGACCCCGCTCGCGAGCGTCGCCGGCAAGCGCATCACGACGATCGAGGGCCTCTCGGGCCGTGTCGCCGAAGCGATCCAGAACGCCTGGGACCGCCATCAGGTCCCGCAATGCGGCTACTGCCAGTCGGGACAGGTCATGACGGCGACGGCGCTCCTCACGACGAACGCGACGCCCGACGACGCCGCGATCACCGACGCGATGTCCGGCCACCTCTGCCGCTGCGGGACCTACGGTCGCATCCGCCTCGCGATCCGATCGGCGGCGCAGGACCTGGAGGGCCGGTCATGACGACGAAGACGAAGGCCGCGAACGCGCTCACCCGCCGCCGCTTCCTCGAGGTCTCCGCCCTCGTCGGCGGTGGCCTCCTCGTCGGATGCCAGATCGAGAAGGGCCCGAGCGCCGCCGCCCGCGCGAAGCGGACGACGCGCCCCTTCGTCCCGAACGCCTGGGTCGCGATCGGCACCGACGGCACGATCACGCTGACCTGCTCGCGCAACGAGATGGGACAGGACGTCCATACCTCGCTCACGATGCTGATCGCCGAGGAGCTCGAGGTCGATCCGCGCAGCGTGCGCGTCGTCCAGGCCCCCGCGGACCCCGAGGCGTACACGAACAGCCTGCTCGGCGCGCAGATCACGGGTGGCAGCACGAGCATCCGCGACGCGTGGACGCCGCTGCGCCGCGCCGGCGCGACGGCCCGATCGATGCTCGTCGCGGCGGCGGCGGCACGCTGGAACGTCCCGCCCGAGGCGTGCCGCGCGGAGAACGCGATCGTCCACCACCCGAAGCACGGCAGCCTCCGGTATGCCGACCTCGCCGAGGCGGCCGCGAGCCAGCCCGTCCCGACCGACGTCGCGCTCAAGCCGCCGAGCGCGTTCCGCGTCATCGGCCGGCCGCTCGACCGCCTCGACGGCGCCGAGAAGGCGCGCGGCCAGACGCGCTACGGCATCGACGTCGCGCTCCCCCGCATGCTCCATGCCGCCCTGCTCCCCTGCCCCGTCCTCGGCGGCCGCGTCGTCTCCTTCGATGCCGAGGCCGCGAAGAAGCGCAAGGGCGTGCGCGCGGTCGTCGACATCGGCGAGGGCATCGCCATCGTCGCCGACCGGCATTTCACGGCGAAGTCGGCGCTCGCCGCGCTCGACGTCCAGTGGGACGAAGGACCGGCGGCGAAGCTCGATACGGCGACGATCCGCGCGACGCTCGATGGCGCGGCAGGCAAGCCGGGGGCCGTCGTGCAACGGGCCGGCGACGCCGCCGGCACGCTCGCGCGCCGCGGCCAGAACGTCCTGTCCGCCCGCTATACGACCCAGATGCTCTCCCACATGACGCTCGAGCCGCAGAGCTGCGTCGCGCTGGTCGTGCCCAACGGCAAGACGAAGACGCCCGGCGTCGATCTGGTCGAGGTCTGGGTCAGCACGCAGTTCCCGCAAGGCGCGCAGGCCGTCGCCGCCGAGATCGCGGGCATCGATCCGGCGCGGGTCGAGATCCATGCGCAGCCGATCGGCGGCGGGTTCGGCCGCCGCCTCGACGTCGACTTCGTCGCGCAGGCCGTGAAGATCGCGAAGGCCGTGCCGGGCAAGCCGATCAAGCTCCTCTGGTCGAGAGAGGACGACGTCACGCACGACTACTATCGCCCGCCGAGCCTCCACGTCGTTCGCGGCGCCGTCGCGGACGGCCGCATCGCCGCGCTCGAACACAAGCTGATCTCGCCCTCGATCACGGCTCGCGCGTTCCCGGTGTTCGTGAAGGACGGTCTCGATCCGTTCATGACCGAGGGCACGGCCGACCTGGCCTACGCCGTCCCGAACCTCGACCTGCGGACGGTGATCCAGGACGTCGGCATCCGCGTCGGCTACTGGCGCTCGGTCTCCCATGCGCAGAACGCCTTCGCGATCGAGTCCTTCGTCGACGAGCTCGCGCGGGCGTCCCGCCTCGATCCGGTCGACTTCCGTCTCGCGATGCTCGGCGAGCTGCCGCGTCAGGCCGCCGTGCTCGAGCGCGCCGCGAAGGAGGCGGGCTATTCGGCGAGCCCCGGCCGCGATCGGGCGTTCGGGGTTGCGTCGATGCAATGCTACGGGAGCCACGTCGCGCTCGTCGCCGAGCTCTCGCTCGACGCGAACGCCGTTCGCATCGAGCGGCTGACCTTCGCGGTCGATTGCGGCGTCGCGGTGCATCCCGACCAGGTGATCGCGCAGATCGAGGGGGCGGCGGTCACGGGCCTGATGGGCGCCGTCCGCGCGAAGATCACGGTCGCCAACGGACGCGTCCAGCAGAGCAACTTCGACGACCACCCGATCCCGTCGATGCGCGACGTCCCGCCGATCGCCGTCTTCCGGATCGAGAACGACGAGGCGCCGGGCGGAATCGGCGAGGTCGGGACCCCGCTCGTCGCGCCGGCCCTCGCCAACGGCGTCTTCGGCTTGACCGGCAAGCGGATCCGCTCGCTTCCGCTCGAGGACGGCGGCGTCCGGTTCGCGTGAAGCCGGCCGGGCGCCCCAGACGGACGCCCATCGGCGCGCCGACCGGGGCACCGGTCTCGAGGCCGATCGTGAGGCCGTTCGATCGGCCGGCCCAGAGGCCGGGCGTGAGGCGGCCGAATCCGGGAGGGCGCGCATGATCGTCGATGTCGACACGCACTGGGAGATCGCGAACAGCTCGAAGCATGGACCGCTCGCGCCCTGGCGCGATCACCTGCCCGGCTACGGCGACCTGCTCGCCTTCGCGATCGCGGGCGATCTCTTGACGGCGCTCCCCGAAGCCGAGCGACCGCCGGCCCGTCAGCTCCTCCCGGCGCTCTTCGCCCGGGCCGACGCAGCGGGCAAGGGCGTCGTGCTCCATCCCGCCCACGACTCGAGCGCAGCCGAGCGCGTCGCGTGGATGGATCGCATCGGGATCGACCACTGCCTCGTGAATCCCGGCGGCTACTGGCAGTACCTGCCCTTCGTTCCGGAGGCGGATCGCGTGAAGGCCGTGCGGCGTTGCAACGACTTCCTGGCCGAGCGGCTCGGAGACGCGCGGGGGCGGCTTCATCCGGTGGCCATCGTCGACTTCGAGGACCTGGACGTCGCCGTCGGCGAGCTCGAGCATGTGCGCCAGCGCGGGGCGCGGGCGTTCTTCCTTTATACCCATGCGGGTCGGCCGCCGGGCAACCGCTCGCTCGGCCATCCGGCCTGGGATCGCGTCTGGACCGCGGCGACCCGCCTCGGCATGGTCGCCGTGATCCACGTCGGCAATACGGGCGCCGACTTCTCGGGCTGGGCCGACATCGGCTGGAACGAGCCCGATGGGGCGGGGGTCGGCGGACTCGTCCGCCTCGCCAACAGCCAACGCGCCCATGCCGCGCAGAACCTGCTCTCGGCCCTGCTCTTCGGCGGCGTCTTCGCGCGCCATCCCGCGCTCACGGTCCTGCTCGAGGAGCTGCGCGTCAACTGGGTCCCGCCCTTCTTCGCGATGCTCGAGCGCCAGTCCCTGCCCCAGCCCGCCCTCGGCGAATGGCCGTTCGCGATCTCGGGCGGCGACATGCTGCGGCGCAACGTCCGACTGACGCCGCTGCCCGGCTTCGGCGACGACGACGCCCTCGACGTCCTGCGCGCGATGCCCCGGAGCACCGTCTGGTCCTCCGACTATCCGCATCAGGAGGGCAACGCCGATCCGATCCGGCTCTACGGCGATGCCCTCGATCGCCTCGATCCGATGCTGCGACGCGCCTTCCTCGGCGGAACGATGCAGGCCTGCTTCGAGCGGATGGGCGACCCGCTCGCGCAGCGCGCGGCTTGAGGTAGGCGAGGAGGGCGCTTCTTCCACCTGCCCGACCATCGGGCCGGGATCTCGATCGCCCCGGATGACGCGGGCTTCGCCTATCATGCTCGACGTTCGGGACGCGGCGGGCCCGACTCGAGGCCCGCCATGCACCGACCTCGGATCCCTGCGAGGCGGCCCCCGGAACCCCCGAGCACGGGCCGACCGAGCGATCCTGTCCCTACGCCGCCTCGCCCCGCGGCGCGCTGACCCGAACGGAAGTCCAGCACTTCCCCTGGCCGCTCCGGCACGCCGAGTCCACCCTCCCGACCAACGAGATGGCGAGCCCTCTTGGCCTCGAGTCCCTGGACGAGCCCGCCCGGCTGCATGTCAGCCGGCGTCTCGACGTCGTCGTGTGATCGCCCGAAGCCGCCTAGCGCGAGACGCCCGTCCCGGCTGACGCTCGCTCGGCCGGTGGTAGACTGCGCGCATGCCTACACCGCTGGCGGTCGTCCTCCTCCTGCTGATGCTCGCGAACCGGGCCGCGGCGGAATCGGAGGCGTTGCCGCTGCCGACCGTACCGGGCGCGGGCGAGCGCTGGGCGGAGCGCGTCGAGCAGGCCACGGACCAGGAGGCGGCGCGCGTCCTGGCGCAGTTCGACGCCTGGATGAAGGCCCATCCGACGGACGCGAGCGCGGCGGTCGAGCGCTGTCGCCTGCTCGACCGGGTCGCCTACGACGAGGAGGGCTTCGGCGTCCGCCTGACCGAGGAGGCCGAGCGCTGTCGCGACCGGCTGGAGCGGGCCTTCGCTGCGACCCTCCCCTACAAGGCGTACGCCGTCGAGCGGGCTTGGGGCGACGAGGCGCTGGCCGCGGCGGATCGATTCTTCGAGAGCGGCGGAAAGGGCAGTGTTCATGAGCTCCGCGTCCGTCGCAGCCTGGTCGACAAGCTCCGATGGGGCGAGGACGCGAAGCGGGCGATCCCGCACGCGCGTCGGGCGATGGAGCTCGACCCGGCGCTCGATCTCGCCTACGAGCTCGCGCTCGCCCATCGCGACGCGGGCGAGGACGTGCTCGCGCTGGCCGTGCTGCGTCGCGGTCGGGAGACGCAGGATCCGGCGCGGCTCGCGATGGAGGCGAAGCTCCTCCACGACCTCGGTGCCCATGCGGAGAGCGTCGCGCGCTTCGAACGCGCCGAGCAGCGCGAAGCCTCCGTCGACCAGGCGGCCTGGGCCGGCTCGCTCGAGGCGCTGGGTCGGATCGACGAGGCGCGTACGCGCCACGCCGCGGCGATCGAGCAGACCGCGGACTTCGCCTTCGGGCGCGAAGAGCTGCTCGTCGCGAGCCTGCGCTTCGAGCTCGCCCACGGTGATCCGTCGACCATCTCCACGGCCTATCAGACGCTGCGCGACGAGGGCTTCTGGTCGGATCCGCTCGCGCGACACCGACTGGACGTCTGGCTCGCCGCCCCGACCGCCCCCTGGCAGGCACGCGACCTGCTCGGCCTCCTCGCGCTCCTGCTCGCCATGGTCGGGGTCGCCCTGCTGCCGCTCGGGTTCATCCTGCCGATCCACTACGTCAGCCTGTGGCGAACGGTGCGCGATCCGAGCCGGGTCGTGCTGGCGACGCCGTATTCCCTGCGACGCGCCTGGCTCGCCTTCGCCCTCCTTCTCCTGGCCCAGCTCGGCGCCGTCTACCTCTTCGCCCCGGACGACGTGTTCACGCTCTTCGCCGAAGACGGCTTCGAGGCGGCGGGCGAAGACGTCGACGAGGCCGGGTTCGCACGGCTCGGCCTCTTGCTCTCGCTCGCGACGGGGCTCGCCGCCCTCGTCGCCGGGCGCGGCCGCCTCCGTCGACTCTTCGCGCCCGGAAGCTGGGGGCTCGGACGGTCGATCCGGTCGGCAGTGGGCGGGCTCGTCCTGCTCTGGCCCCTCGCGGCCTTGCTGGGCAGCCTCTCGGAGGCGGTCGGCGCCGTCCTCGCGACGACACCGGCAACGAGTCTCACCGAGCTGATCATCCGCTCCGTCTACCACACCTACGGCGGAGCCGTTCTGCTGGCCGATGTCGCGATCGTGACGCCGCTCGCCGAGGAGACGCTCTTTCGCGGGGTCCTGCTCGGCGGGATCGGACGCCATCTGGGATTCGGCTGGGCCAACTTCCTGCAGGCCTCGCTCTTCGCGGCGATCCACGAGGAGATCGCGCTCGCGCCCTTCTTCCTCGCCCTGGGCCTCGTCGCCGGCCGCCTCACCCATCGCAGCGGCTCGTTGCGTTCCGCCGTGATCCTGCACGCGCTGAACAACGCCCTCGCCTGCCTCGCGGTCATGCGGCTCGGCCCTGGTGCGGGCTGAGGCTCGTGGTCGAGCCGGCGGGGGGCTCGAGGCCCGAGCCAGCCGAGATGCCCCTCGACAGGCCCCGATTGGCCGTGCCATCATGGCCGGACCAATTCTCCCGCGCGCCCCAGCTGGAGCCCCGAGCTTGCCCCCCATGACCCAGGACTCGCGGGTCGCCGCCGCCCTGCGCGACGACATCCTCCGCGGCCAGTACCGCTGCGGCGAACGTCTGCCCTCCGAGCGCGATCTCGCCCAGCGCTTCGGGGTCCACCGCAGCACCGTCCGAGAAGCCTTCAAGCGCCTCGCCCAGCTCGGCGTCGCGCGCATCGCGCCGGGTGGCGCGCGCGTGGCGCCCATCGACGAGGCCAGCCTCGACGTCGTCGAGCATCTGCTCGCGCTCGACGATCCGCCGGACCCCGACATCGTCGACCAGGCGATCGAGGCGATCTCGGGCTTCCGCGCGATGGCCGCCCGGCTCGGGACCGAGCGGGCGACGCCCGAACAACGCGCCTATCTGCTCGACCTGCTCGTTTCGATGCGACAGACCGAGCTCGGCCACGCGGAGCGGGCCGAGCTCGTCTTCGCCCTCGGCGAGGCCTTCGTCGAGGCGAGCGGCAACATGGTCCTGCGGCTGATGGCGAAGGGCCTGCGCATGCGCCCCGAGCAGACGCGGGCCGGATACGAGGTCTTCGACGATCCGACGACCCGCGCCGAGGCCGAGGCCCAGCTCGCCGCGCTCTCGCGCGCGATCGAGGCGGCCGACGGCGCCCTCGCCTCGGAGTCGACCTTCGGCCTCTCCCGCCTCTTCCGTCTCAATCTCCGCGAGCGGGCCCAGGAGCCGCACCGATCATGAACGCCGCCGAACCGAAGCAGAATTGGAAGCAGCGACTCGCCTCGCTCTCGCCCCGGATCCTCGCGCCGATCGTCATCACGCTCGTCTCGCTCCTCGGCGCCTTCGTCATCGTCGCGACCGCACCGTCCGTCGAGTACAAGGAGCCCGAGCGCGCGATTCCGACCGTGCGGACGATCGACGCCGAGACCACGACGCTCCGCCATCGCGTCCGCTCCCAGGGCACCGTCGCCCCGCGGACCGAGGCCGATCTCGTCGCCGAAGTCGCCGGCCGCGTCGTCTGGCTCTCGCCCGCCTTCGCGCCGGGCGGCTTCTTCAAGCAGGGCGATCCGCTGATCCGGATCGAGACGCGCGACTTCGAGCTCGCGGTCGAACGGCAGCGCGCGGCGCTGAAGCGAGCCGAGAGCGAGTACGAGTTCGCGGCCTCGGAGCTGCGGCGCCGCGAGGGTCTGTCGAGCGCCGGCGTCGCGAGCGCGTCCCAGCTCGCCGACGCTCGCCGCGCGGCCTCCGTCGCCGAAGCGGCCGTGATCGACGCCCGCGCCGCGCTCGAGCAGGCCCGACGCGACCTCGAGCGCAGCCAGATCCGCGCCCCCTTCGACGGCCGGGTTCGCGTCGAGCACGTCGACATCGGCCAGTTCGTGACCCGCGGCAACGTCCTCGGCCGGCTCTACGCGACGGACTACGCCGAGATCCGACTGCCGATCCCCGACCACGAGATCGCCTTCCTCGATCTCCCCGACCCCCGCGTCGCCTCGCCCGAGACCCTGCGCGAGGGCCCCGAGGTCATCCTGCACGCGGTCTTCGCCGGCCAGCCCTTCGAGTGGCGCGGTCGCATCGTCCGGACCGAGGCCGAGATCGACGAGAAGAGCCGCATGATGAACGTCGTCGCCCGCGTCGACGATCCCTATCGCGAGAGCGACGCGGAGCGGCGGCCCCCGCTCGCGGTCGGGCTCTTCGTCGAGGCCGAGATCCTGGGCCCCGAGGCCTTCGACGTCATCGTCGTCCCGCGTTATGCGCTGCGCGACGCGTCGACGATCCTCGTCGTCGACCGGGACGATCGGCTCCATTCGCGTCCGGTCGAGGTCCTGCGCATCGATCGCGACGACGTGCTGATCCAGGGGCCCCTCGGCGAGGGCGAGCGCATCTGCGTCTCGCCGATCCAGGTCGTCGTCGAAGGCGGCCTCGTCCACGCGGTCGCGGATCCGAAGGAGGCAGGCTCGACTCCGACCCCCGCCGCGCCCCCGGGCTCGGCCCCGGCCGCGGCCGCCAAGCCGACTCCGACCGCGACGGACGCGTCGACGCCGACTCCTTCGCCCGTCGGCGAGCAGGACGGCGCATGAATCGCGTCATCGCCTGGTTCGTCCACAACCCCGTCGCGGCCAATCTCCTGACCCTGATCATGGTGGTCGGCGGGCTCCTCGCCGCGTTCAGCGTCCGGCAGGAGGAGTTCCCCGCCGTCTCGCCCGAGGCCGTGATGGTCACGGTCGAGTACCGGGGCGCCTCGCCCGAGGAGGTCGAGAAGTCGATCTGCCTGCGCATCGAGGAAGCCATCGAAGGCACGCCGAACCTCGACCGCCTGAACGCCATCGCCGTCGAGGGCGCCTGCAACGTGACGGCCGAGCTGATCGTCGGCGCGGACGTCGACGCCGCGACGGCCGAGATCAAGAACCGCGTCGACGCGATCGACACCTTTCCGATCGAGGCCGAGAAGCCGAACGTCTCGAAGTACGAGCTGCGCCGCGGCGTCATGAAGATCGCGATCTCGGGCGACGTCGCCGAGCGCGACCTGAAGGAGCTCGGCCAGCGCGCGCGCGACCAGATCGCCGAGCTCGAGGAGGTCTCCCAGGCCGAACTCCGTTACGCGCGCCCCTACGAGATCTCGATCGAAGTCTCGGAGGAGACGCTCCGCCGCCACGGCCTGACCCTCGACGCCGTCGCCGACGCGGTCCGGAACGCCTCGCTCGACCTGCCCGGCGGCTCGGTCAAGACCGAGGGCGGCGAGATCCTCCTGCGCGCGAAGGGCCAGGCCTACCGCGGCCGCGAGTTCGAGCAGATCGTCGTCCTGACGCGGACCGACGGCACGATCGTCCACCTCGGCGACATCGGCCGCGTCGTCGACGGCTTCGAGGACACCGAGCTGCGGGGTCTCTTCAATGGCAAGCCCTCGGTCGTGATCCGCGTCCAGCTGATCGGCGAGGAGGACGTGCTCGAAGCCTCCACGGCGCTGAAGGCCTGGGTGCCGAGGTTCCGCGCGTCCGTGCCCGAGGGCGTCGAGGTCACGATCTTCAACGACGAGTCGATGGACCTCGTGACGCGCCTCGCCGTGATGCGGAAGAACGGCGTCCAGGGCCTCGCCCTCGTGATCGTCACCCTCGCGCTCTTCCTGCGCTTCCGGCTCGCGATGTGGGTCGTCGCCGGCGTTCCGATCTCGTTCCTCGGCGCCATGATGATGTTCCCGTTCTTCGGCATCACCATCAACACGATGATGGTGATGGCCTTCATCCTCGTGCTCGGCATCCTGACGGACGATGCCGTCGTGATCGGCGAGGCGGTCCACGTCCAGGAAGAAGAGACCGACGACCCGATCGAGGCGGCCATCAAGGGGACGCAGGCCATGAGCGTGCCGGTCTTCTTCGGCGTGCTGACGACGATGGCGGCGTTCCTGCCGATCCTGATCGTGCCCGGGCGCATGGCCGATTTCTTCGGCGTCATCGGCAAGGTCGCGATCCTCGCGCTCGCCTTCTCCCTGATCGAGTCCCAGCTGATCCTGCCGGCCCATCTCGCCCATCGGAAGCGGACGCCGAAGGGCCACGTCTCCGCGAATCCCTTCGTCCGGCGCTGGACCGCCTTCCAGGACCGCACGATCGCCTGGCTCGACCGGCTCGGAAACGTGCACTACCGGCGCCTCGTCGAAGGCGCGATCGAATGGCGTTATGCGGTCGTCGCCGCCTGCGTCGGGGTGCTGATCCTGACGACCGCGCTCTTCGCGAGCGGTCGGCTCCGTTACCAGTTCTTCCCCCAGGTCGCGGGCAACATCGCCTACGCGACGCTGACGATGGAGCGCGGCGTCCCGCTCGAGCGGACGGAGCTCGCGGTGACCCAGATCCAGCGCGCCGCCGACGCGCTGCGCGCCGAGATCGAGGCCGAGTACCCGGGCCAGCCGATCGTGGTCCATACCTTCGCCTCCGTCGGCGAGCAGCTCGCGCGCGACGGACCGGTCGAGCCCGGCCAGGTGGGCGGCTCGCACCTGGCCGAGGTCGGAATCGAGCTCGTGCCCTCGATCGAGCGCGAGATCACGACCGACGAGGTCATCGCGCGCTGGCGCGAGAAGACGGGGCTCGTCCCGGACGCGGTCGAGCTCGTCTTCGGCTCGGACGCCTTCAAGGTCGGCGACGCGATCAACATCGAGCTCTTCGGGACGGACGACATCGACGAGCTGACCGGCGCGGCCGCCCGAACGAAGCAGTTCCTCGCGAACTTCGCCGGCGTCAACGACGTCGCGGACTCGTTTCGCGCGGGCAAGCAGGAGATCCAGCTCGCCGTCCGCGAGTCGGCGCTCCCGCTCGGCCTGACCCAGAACGACCTCGCGCGACAGGTCCGCCAGGCGTTCTACGGCGAGGAGGCGCAGCGCATCCAGCGCGGTCGCGACGACGTGCGCGTCATGGTCCGCTATCCGGAATGGGAGCGGCGCTCCCTCGGCTCGCTCGAGGACATGCGCATCCGCACCCGGGACGGCGTCGAGGTCCCCTTCGACGCCGTCGCCGACGCGACGATCACGCGCGGCTTCTCCGCGATCCGCCGGACCGATCGCCAGCGCGTCGTCACGGTCACCGCCGAGATGGACCGGAGCGTCTCGACCCCCGAGCAGGTCCTCACGGCCTTCCACGAATGGGCGCCGACCCTGAAGGCGGACTTCCCGCACGTCTCCTATCGCCTCGGCGGCGAGCAGCGGGAGCAGGCCGACGCCGCGGGCGGGGTGCTGCGCGGCTTCGTGATGGCGATGCTCATCATCTACGTCCTGCTGGCGATCCCGCTCGGGTCCTACCTCCAGCCCTTCATCATCATGAGCGTCATTCCCTTCGGATTCGTCGGCGCCGTCCTCGGCCACTGGATCCTCGGCTGGGACGTCGTCTTCTTCTCCGTGCTCGGGATCGTCGCGCTCGCGGGCGTGGTCGTGAACGCGTCACTCGTGATGGTCCACGCGATCAACACGAACGTCGCCTCGGGCAAGGCCTTCCTCGACGCCGTCCACGACGCGGCGCTCATGCGCTTCCGGCCGATCGTGCTGACGACGGCGACGACGTTCCTCGGCCTGCTCTCGCTGATGTTCGAGACGGCCGTCCCCGTCATGCCCTTCATCCCGATGGCGATCTCGCTCGGCTTCGGCGTGCTGTACGCGGCGATCATGACGCTCTTCCTCGTCCCGGTCGGCTACGTCATCCTCGACGAGCTCGTCCGCGGGCGTCGGCGCGCGGAGGCGACCCCCGGCGGACCCGGCGGACGCGAAGAGGATGCGCTCGGCACGCCCGCGCGCGTCTGAGGCCAGACACCCGGGCGAGCTGCCCGAGCGTCAGCCGCGCGATCCGCCGGATGCCCGCGACGCGCGCAGGACGCTGCCCGCGCCCGCCGCCGGGACGTCCTGGCCGCTGCGGCGGATCGGGCGACCGGCGACGAAGACGTGCTCGATGCCGCGGCTGCGGGCGACGAGGCGATCGGCGCCAGTGGGCAGGTCGTGGACGCGCTCGAGCGCCGAGGTCCCGACGCGGTCGGGGTCGAAGACCGTGACGTCGGCGCGGGCCCCGGGCGCGAGGCGCCCGCGATCGACGAGACCGAGGAACTCCGCGGGCTGACCGGTCAGCCGCCAGACGGCGCGCTCGAGGGTGACGGCGCGCTTCTCGCGCCACCAGTGCTGCAGCAGCCAGGTCGCGAAGTCCGCGTCGCAGAGCTGACTGGTATGGGCGCCGGCATCCGAGAGTCCGAGCAGCAGATGGTCCTCGTTCAGCATCCAGGCGATCTGCTCGTCGTTGTCATTGGTCATCGGGACGTGGAAGCGGGTCGCGAGCTCCTCCTCGAGGGCGAGGTCGATCATCAGATCGAACGCGCTCGCGGCGCCGCGCTCGCGCGCGAGCTCGCCGAGCGTCGGACCGCCGACGAGGTCGGCATGGCGGCGGCTCTCGGAGACGCGGGAACGGTCGACGATGTCGCCCCAGGCGTCCGCGATCTCGCGCCCCGCCCGCGCCCGCCAGGCCGCGTCGCGATAGCGCGCGGGACGCTCCGCGTGCGGCAGGGCCAGGACTTCGACGAAGCTCGGGACGTTCCCGAACGGGCCGGGATCCGTCAGCATGATCTGCACGACGATCGCGCGACCGGCGATCTGCGGGCGGACGAAGCCCCCGGCCGCGGCGGTCCGACGCACGACGTCGGGCGCGTAGTCGGGCTGGCGCCGCGTCGCCATGATGGCGGCCCAGGACACCGGCCGATCGATCGCCTTCGCGAGCGCCGCGAACTCGTCGACGAAGAGGTCCGGCCCCCAGGTCGCCTCGACGACGCCGACGCCCCGGCGACCGAGCTCGCCGGCGAGCGCACGGATCTCCTCGAGCGCGGCGAGCCGGCTCGGAATCGGTCGGCCGTACGCCCCGACGTGGGACGCGGCATGGGAGGTCGAGAAACCGATCGCCCCCGCGTCGATCGCCTCGCCGACGATGCGCCGCATCGCTTCGACTTCGGCGGGCTCGGCCGCGCGCTCCGTCGCCGCTTCGCCCATCACGTACTGACGGACGGGTGTATGCCCGACGTAGGCGGCGACGTTGAGGCGCAGAGGCAGACCGGCCACGGCGTCGAGGTATTCGGGGAAGGTCTCGAAGCCCCACGGAATGCCGGCTTCGAGCGCCTCGAGCGTCATCCCTTCGACGTTCTCGAGGATGCGCGCGATCGTGCCGCGATCCTTCGGCCGGGTCGGTGCGATGCCGAAGCCGCAGTTGCCCATCACGACCGTGGTCACGCCGTGCCAGGACGAAGGGGTGAGGTCGGGATCCCAGAAGACTTGCGCGTCGTAGTGGGTATGGATGTCGATGAAGCCGGGCGCGACGACGAGCCCCGCGCAGTCGATCACGTCGGCGTCGCGCGCGTCGAAAGGCGCGACGGCATCGACCCGCGCGATGCGATCGCCCTCGATGACGACGTCGGCCGGTCGCGCCGGGCCGCCGGTGCCGTCGACGACGAGGCCTCCGCGCAGCAGGATCTTCATGCGCCTCCCTCCGTCGGGCGCCTCGGCCCGATCGCGACAGTCTACGCCGCCGAGCCGGAATGGCCCGCCCGGACCGAACGCCGGTCGCCAGGGGGCACGCCGCGTCTAGGCGTTGAGACAGGCGGATTCGTCGTGCTCCATCGCCGCGCGCGCGATCCGCGTCACGATGTCGGAATGGAGCCGACCCGGGAGGATCGCCGCGACGAGCACGAGCGCCGCCTTGTCGCCGCCGGCGAACCAGCGGTGCGGGAGCGTGGGGTCGAAGTGGAGCGAGTCGCCGCGGTCGAGGGCGTAGGGCTCGTCCGCGATCACGGCCTCGAGCACGCCGTCCTCGACGATGACGGCGATCTCGCCATGGAACTGCCAGGGCTGCGTTCCGGGCTGGCCGACCCCGACCCCCGGCTCGAGACGGATCCGCCAGACGTCGAGCTGGCTGCGCGGGATCGCGCCGATCAGGTGTTCGATCGCGCCGCCGTCGCCGAGCTGCGCGCGCGGACGGTCGTCGCGCCGAAGGACCGCCACCTGCTGTCCCGCCTCGACCTCCGCGAGCAGCTCGCTCGGCCGGCGCTGCAGCCCGTTCGCGACCTTGAGCAGGACCGAGATGGTGGGGACCGTCTGCAGGTTCTCGATCTTGTGGATCGTGCTGGCGGAGACGCCCGAGCGATCGCCGAGCTGCTGAAGCGTCAACCGTGCCTCGTTGCGCCAGGTCCGAATCCGAGCCGCGATCCGCTTGAGGTCGTCTTCCACTTTCGCCGTTCTCCAGCGTAGAGGGCCAGCATACCTGCCGGCGCGTCGAGATGAGCTGCGTCGACACGTCGCGCATCGAAGAAGGTTCTCGATGCCGACGACCACGTCGCTCCCCGGAAATTCACTGGACCGCGATTTCGTCACGCAGCCCGCTCGCAGCGGAATGCGGGCTCCCAACCCCCATTGCGCCCATCGAAATCCCCTAGGGGCAAACGGGGTCTCGGTCACCCGGGTCGGTAGAACGCGTTCCACCCCGGCTCCGGTGCCGCTATCGTCCGAACGGAGGCGCCGCGGGCTTCGAACCACCCCTCCCGAACCCGGGTCCTCCCTCCTCTTTTTTCCATCCATCCTTCGCCGCGGAGCCGGATGCGTCCGGGTCCTCGGCCGAGCGAGGCAGCCATGTACATCGATCTCACCCCCGAGCAGAAGCAGCTCCGCCAGACCCTGCGCCGCTATTTCGAAGAGCTGATGACGCCGGAGCGGCGCCGCGCCGTGCGCGGCATGGAAGGCGGAAAGCTCTACCGCGAGCTCGTCCGGCAGATCGGCAAGGACGGCTGGCTCGGCGTCGGCTGGCCGAAGGAGTTCGGCGGCGGCGGCATGACGATGATCGAGCAGATGATCTTCCTCGAGGAGCAGCGCCGGGCGAACGCGCCCTTCCCCTTCGTCACCGTCTCGACGGTCGGCCCCGCCCTGATGGACTTCGGGACCGAGTCGCAGAAGCGCGAGTACCTGCCGCGCATCCTCGCCGGCGAGTGCCACTTCTCGATCGGCTACAGCGAGCCCAACGCCGGCACCGACCTCGCGAGCCTCACGACCTCGGCCGTCAAGGACGGCAAGGAATGGGTCATCAACGGCACGAAGATGTTCACGAGCGGCGCGACCGACACGGACTACATCTGGCTCGCCGCGCGCACCGACCCGAACGCCCCCAAGCACAAGGGCATCACGATGTTCATCGTGCCCGCGGATTCGAAGGGCTTCAGCGCTTCGCCGATCCATACCGTCGGCGGTGGCGCGACCGCGATGAGCTACTACGAGAACGTGCGCGTCCCCGAGGAGAACGTCGTCGGCGGCGTCAACGGCGGCTGGAAGCTGATCACGACCCAGCTCAACCACGAGCGCGTCGGCCTCGCGGCCTTCGGCTCCGCCTGTTATGCGCGGACGGAGAAGGTCATCGAGTGGGCGCGCTCGACCGAGACCGCCGAGGGCGGCAAGATGATCGACCTGCCCTGGGTCCAGCACAACCTGGCCGAGGTGTTCGCGCGCATCGAGGCGATGAAGCTCCTCAACTGGCGGATGGCGGCGGCGCTCGAGACCGGATTCGTCAATCCGGCCGACGCGTCGGCGGTCAAGGTCTATGGGACCGAGGTCGTGCTCGAGGTCTACCGGCTGCTCCAGGAGATCGTCGGTCCCGCTTCTCTGGTCGAGGGCGGATCGCCCGGAGCCCAGGCCGACGGCGAGATCGAAGTCGAGGCCCGCATGGGCACGATCAACACCTTCGGCGGCGGCGTCAACGAGATCCAACGCGAGATCGTCTCGATGGCCGGCCTCCGCATGCCGCGCGTGCCGCGTTAGTCGGTCTCCACGATGGCAATCGAAGACGACGATCGAACGGCCGGGACGGGCGCCGGCAGCGGCCCGGCGAGACGCGCGAACGGGGACGACCTCGATGCGGCGCTGGCCGCGTACGCGGGAACGACCGACGGCGCGCCGGGCTGGTGCCCCTACCCCGTGAACGAGCCGATGATCCATCACTGGTGCGACGCGATCGGTGACCGCAATCCGGCCTACCTCGACCGAGGCTTCGCCGAGAAGTCGGTCCACGGCGGGGTCATCGCGCCCCCGGCGATGCTCCAGGCCTGGACGATGCGCGGGCTGCGGCCCGACACGCCCGAGGAGGCGGCCGCCCAGCGCACGGCCGGAGATCGCAAGTCGGTGCTGCAGGTCCTCGACGAGAACGGCTACACGTCGGTCGTCGCGACCAACTGCGAGCAGGCGTACTTCCGCTCGCTGCGACCCGGCGACCGACTGACGCATACGGTCGAGGTCGAGTCCGTCTCGCCGGAGAAGAAGACGGGGCTCGGCATCGGCCGCTTCGTGACCCAGCTCTACAAATTCTTCGATGCGCAGGGCGAGCTCGTCGGCACCATGCGCTTCCGGATCCTCAAGTTCAAGCCGCCGAGCCGCGAGGCCGGCGCGTGAGCCGGCGCCGGGGGACGCGGCTCCCCCGGCCGATTCGACTTCCATCCGCGTGGCCGCGATGACGGCCCGCACCCGATCGAGGAGCAGGTCATGAACTTCAAGTTCAGCGAAGAGGAAGAGATCACGAAGGAACTCGCCGCCCAGATCCTGCAGGGCAGCACCAGCTTCGATCGCCTGCGCCACGTCGAGCGCGACGCGTCGGGCCCCGGTTTCGACCGCGAGCTCTGGCAGAAGCTCGCCGAGTCGAACCTGATCGGCCTCTCCGTCGCCGAGGACCTCGGCGGCCAGGGCTTCAGCTTCCTCGCGCTCTGCCTGCTCTTCGAAGAGGTGGGGCGGACGCTCGCGCCGATCCCGCTGCTCGAGTCGGTCGTGCTGACGCTGCTGCCGATCGAGCGGTTCGGCGGCGAGAGCCTGAAGAAGGGCCTGGTTCCGAAGGTCGTCTCGGGCGAGGTCGTGCTGACGGCGGCCTTCTCGGAGCTCGGCGACGCGCCGCTCTCGCGCAAGGCGCGGACCCGCGCGACGAAGACGAGCGACGGCTTCGAGCTCAGCGGCCAGAAGCTCTGCGTGCCGTACGCGGGCGCCGCGACGAAGATGCTCGTCTCGGCCTCGGGCGAAGCGGGCCTCGGCCTCTTCCTGGTCTCGCCGACCGCGAAGGGCGTCGGCCTCGCCGAGCAGAAGACGACGGCCCACGAGCGCCAGTTCGTCGTGACCCTCGACCGCGTCGCGGTTTCGGGCGACGACGTCGTCGTCGCCCCCGGGCGCGGCGAGGCGGTGATGGACTGGCTCGCCCCGCGCGCATCGACCGCCCTCGCCGCGCTCGGCGTCGGCGCGGCCGGCGAAGGCCTCCGGCAGACCGCCGAGTACACGAGCACCCGCAAGCAGTTCGGTCGCGAGATCGGCTCCTTCCAGGGCGTCTCGCTGCGCGCCGCCGACGCCTACATCGACGTCGAAGCGATGCGCTCGACGATGTGGCAGGCGGCCTGGCGGATCGACAACGGCGACGACGCGGCGAAGGCGGCGGCGGTCGCCAAATGGTGGGCGTGCATGGGCGGCCATCGCGTCTCGCATACCTGCCAGCATCTGCACGGCGGCATCGGCGCCGACGTCGACTACCCGATCCACCGCTTCTTCCTCCGCCTGAAGCACGTCGCGATGACCCTCGGCGGCGCCAACGAGCAGCTCGCCCTGCTCGGCGGGCTGATGGCGGATCAGGTGCGGTCGGGCCGGAGCGCGGAAGAGGTGCTCCAGCCGTGCTAGGCGGGACCTCGACGCGGAAGCTCGCCACGATCTCCGTCGGCGACGTCCTGCCGCCGCTCGCGATTCCGCTCACGCGGACGCTGATCGTCTCGACGGCGATCGCCTCGCGCGACTACCAGGACGTCCACCACGACCCCGACCTCGCGAAGATGCGCGGCTCGCCGGACATCTTCATGAACATCCTGACGACGAACGGGTTCGTCGGGCGATACGTGACGGACTGGACCGGACCGGAGGCGACGCTGCGCCAGATCGACATCCGGCTCGGCGCGCCGAACTACCCGGGCGATACGATGACCCTCGAAGGCACGGTCGCGGCGAAGGACGAGGCGGCCGGGACCGTCGAGATCGCACTCCGCGGCCACAACCGGATCGGCGACCACGTGACGGGCCGGGTCCTGGTCGCGCTGCCCGACTGAGCCCGCCGCCGCGCCCGCCGCGCCCGCCGCGAAGACCCGACCCGAACGCGAACAGGCGCCGGCGCGCGACGCCCGGCACGACGTACGCCCCGGGTCAGCGGTCACAGATCGCCGGTCGGCCCCGCCCACACCGGCGAGCCCGGGTCCGCTCGACCCGCCCGGTCGGCGGGCTCGCGGCGGCGCCCTCCGGCCGATCCCCCGGCGCCCGATCCGCCCTCGTCGACTCGGCTGTCCCCGTGCGCGGCGAGCGGGAGCGACCGCGGCGGTGTGAATTCAACGCGAAGGCTTCGCCCTTGTCGAACACGGACGTCGGACACGGACGCCGGACACGGACGTCGGACACCGACGTCGGACGCCACCGGCGAACGCCGGATCGGGACCGCGCATGCCCGCGATCGCGGGACCGCGTGGGCGAGCGCGCCCGCGTCCAAGACCACGCCTGCGCCCGCCCCCTCGCCGGGCCCCGCCTCGGCGAGGCGATCGCGTTCGATCCGGGGAAAGACCGGTCGAGCGCCCGGGTGATGTCGACGGGGCGCTCCGCGCGAGCACGGAGCGCGGCCGACGGTCGTCGCGCGGATGCGTGCGCGGCACGTGGACGATGCGGTCCGCGCGTCGAGGCCCGGCCCGGCGAGACCGTGCGGGCGCAGGCTCGGCGTGCGCGCACCCGAGCGGGCATGGCGACGCACCGGGCACGCCTCGCCGCCGTTGGCACCGCGCGGATCACCCCGACGCGCCCGCGCCACGCGCGTCGCGCCCCGTCCCGCATCGCGCCCGCGCGTGTCGCGCGATCGCCCGCGCGCTGCGCGCGGCTCGCGCGGGTGGACGCGCGCGCAGGGAGCGGCCGCGTCACGCTTGCTCCAGGCGTTCGCGACTCCTATCGTACGCTGGCCCGATCCCGCCCTCCTGATCGATCGGGCTCCTCCGACGTCCTCCGTGCGACCGCGATCGGTACGGGCTGGAGAATCACCTCAGGTCCCCCGGGCGATCGATCGATGAGGCCCCGCGACTGCCTAACAGATTGAAAGAAGGCCGCGCCGAGCGTAATCTCTGCCGCGTTTCAACCAGGCCTGAATCCAACCGAGACCTCGTCTCCGACCCGCCCGAGCCTCGCAGGAACGAACCCCCGGCGAGGCGCATGGGGGTCGGTCGGATGGGGGTCCGCTGGCGCTCGTCCTGAAGATCCGGAGAACGAACTACCCGCCGCGCGCCCGATGCAGTCGAACACGTCGACGCATCCCCGCGGCCTAGCATCGACACTGAGCGAGCATGGCACTGCACAAGTTCGAGAAGGGCCTCGACCTCCCGCTTCCCGGAAGTCCCAAGCAGATCGTTCGCGGAACCTCTCCCTGCACGCGCGTCGCGATCCTCGCAGACGACTACCCGGGCATGAAGCCGGGCATGCACGTCGTCGAGGGCCAGACGGTGAAGCGTGGACAACTGCTCTTCGAGGACCGCAAGCAGCCCGGCGTCCGGCATACGGCTCCCGGCGCCGGACGCGTCATCGGGATCCATCGCGGCGAGAAGCGCGCGCTCCAGTCGATCGTGATCGATCTCTCGGACGCGGAGCGCCGCGGGGAGCCCGCCGACGACGAGCACGAGCGATTCGAGCGTTTCACGGGGGCCGGCCCCGACGCGCTCTCGGGCGAAGCGATCCGCGCCCTGCTCGTCGAATCGGGGCTCTGGACCGCGATCCGCCAACGCCCCTTCGGCCGGGTCCCCTCGCCGGAGGGCGACGCCGACGCCCTCTTCATCACCGGGATCGACACCAACCCCCACGCGCCGCTCCCCGAGGTCGCGCTCGAGGGCAAGCTCGACGACTTCCGCCTGGGGACGCGGCTCGTCGCGAAGCTGATCGACGGGCCGACCTACCTCTGCGTCGCGGAGCATTCCGAGCTCGCCGAAGGCGCGCCGAAGTCGGTCCGCGTCGAGCACTTCGCCGGCCCCCATCCCGCCGGCACCGTCGGCGTCCACATCCACACGCTCCGCCCCGTCAACCGCAACCGGCGCGTCTGGCATCTCGGCTACCAGGACGTCGCCGCCATCGGCCATCTCTTCCGCACGGGTCGCCTCGACGTCTCGCGGATCATCTCGATCGCCGGCGAGCCCGTCGCCGATCCGCGGCTCGAGCGAAGCCGCCTCGGCGCCTGCGTCAGCGAGATCGTGGCCGCGGACCTCGCGGGCACCGCGGGCCGCGAGATCCGGACCATCTCGGGCAGCGTCCTCTCGGGCAAGCGGACCCACGGCGAGATCTTCGACTTCATGGGCCGCTACGACCGTCAGATCAGCCTGCTCGCCGAGGATCGGGAGCAGGCCTTCCTCGGCTGGCTCTCGCCGGGCCGGAACCTCTTCTCGGTGACGCGAATCTACCTGTCGAAGCTCTTCGCGCCCGAGAGGTTCAAGTTCACGACGACCACGAACGGCTCCCAGCGGGCGATGGTCCCGATCGGCCTGTACGAGAAGGTCATGCCGATGGACCTGCTCCCCACCTTCCTGCTGCGCTCGCTCCTGGTCGGCGACCTCGAGAGCGCGGAGCGCCTCGGCGTGCTCGAGCTCGAAGAGGAGGACCTCGCGCTCTGCACCTTCGTCGATCCCGGCAAGATCAACTACGGCCCGATCCTGCGTCGCAACCTCGAGACGCTGGCGAAGGAAGGCTAGCCGCCCATGAAGTTCCTGAAGGACCTCCATCTGAACGTCAAGCACCACTTCGAGAAGGGTGGGAAGCTCGAGTTCTTCTATCCGCTCTGGGAGGCCCAGTTCACCGGCCTCTTCACGCCCGGTCAGGTCACGCGCACCGCCTCCCACGTCCGCGACGGCATCGACAACAAACGCCTGATGATCACCGTCGTGATCGCCCTCCTGCCCTGCATGGCGATGGCGCTCTACAACACCGGCTACCAGGCGCTGCTCGCGATGGCCCACGGCGCCACGCCGATCGAGGGCTGGCGCTCGTCGCTCTTCGAGGCAGTCGGGCTGCCCTTCGACTTCCGCAACTTCTTCGCCTGCGTGATCTACGGCGCGCTCCACTACCTGCCCGTCGTGGTCGCGTCGATGCTGACGGGCGGCATCGTCGAGCCGCTCGTCGCGATGATCCGCAAGCACGAGATCAACGAGGGCTTCCTCGTCACGGGCATGCTGATCCCGCTGACCCTGCCGCCGACGATCCCGCTCTGGATGGTCGTCGTCGGAACCGCCTTCGGCATCGTCTTCGCGAAGGAGATCTTCGGCGGGACGGGCATGAACTTCCTGAACCCCGCGCTGACGGCGCGCGCCTTCCTCTTCTTCGCCTACCCGGCGGCGATGAGCGGCGACAAGCCCTGGATCGCGGCGAACTTCGCCGGCGTCGACTCCTTCTCCGGCGCGACGCTGCTCTCCCGCGCCGCGACCTCGGGCGAAGCGGCCCTCGCGAAGGCGAGCTGGATGGACGCCTTCCTCGGCTTCGAAGCCGGCTCGATGGGCGAGACCTCGACGCTCGCCTGCCTCCTCGGCGCCGTGCTCCTCATCTGGACCGGCATCGGCTCGTGGCGGACGATGGGCGGCGTCCTGGTCGGCACGATCCTGACGGCCAACTTCCTGAACGTCGTCGGCTCGGAGACGAACCCGATGTTCGCGATGCCCTGGTACTGGCACGCCGTGGCCGGCGGCTGGGCGTTCGGGACGGTCTACATGGCGACCGACCCCGTCTCCTCGGCCTTCACGAACGTCGGCAAGCTCGTCTACGGCTTCCTGATCGGCGTCTTCGTCGTGCTGATCCGCGTCGTCAACCCCGCCTATCCGGAGGGCATGATGCTCGCGATCCTGTTCATGAACATGGTCGCCCCGCTGATCGACTACTTCGTCGTCGAGGCGAACGTCCGCCGAAGGGAAGCGCGTTATGCAGCATAGTACCGGCTACGTCATCGGCTTCGCGGCGGCCGTCTGTCTCGTCTGCGCGGTACTCGTATCGGGTGCCGCGGTCGGGCTCAAGGATCGCCAGGAGACGAACCGGCTGCTGGATCGCCAGGAGAAGGTGCTCAAGGTCGCGGGTCTGATCGACGAGTCGGCCCATCCCTCGCGCGACGAGATCCATTCGCTCTACGAATCGTCGGTCGAGGCCAAGGTCATCGACCTCGCGACGGGCGAGCCCGCCCCGGACATCGACCCCCGCAACTTCGATCAGCGCGCCGCCGCGAAGGATCCCGATCGGAGCCGGCCGGCGCCGGAGAACCCGTCGAAGATCATGCGCCTGCCGAATCACGCGCTCGTCTTCGACGTCAAGCGGGACGGCCAGCTCAAGGCCCTGATCATCCCGATCGAGGGCTACGGCCTCTGGGGGACGCTCTACGGCTACCTCGCGCTCGCTCCGGACGCCCGCACGATCGTCGGGATCACCTTCTACAGCCACAAGGAGACGCCCGGGCTCGGCGGCGAGGTCGACAACCCGCGCTGGAAGGCGCTCTGGCCGGGACGACTGGCCTACAACGATCGCGGCGTTCCGACGATCGCGGTGCGCAAGGGGCCGGCCGGTCCGCCCGCCGAGGATCCGTACAACGTCGACGGCCTGTCGGGCGCGACGCTGACGAGCCGGGGCGTCACCAACCTGTTGCACTTCTGGCTCGGCGACGAGGGCTACGGTCCCTATCTCGAGAAGGTGCGCGAGCGCGCCGGGGCCTGAGGCAAGGGGGCGCGCCACGCGGTGGGCCCCGGACGGCAGGACGCGAGCGGGCAGAGCGGGCGACCGCGCGATTCGGGGCCGGAGAGCGCAGGTCGACGCAGGGGCAACCTGGGGAGCGGGGCGACCTGGGGAAGAGCAGGACGAGGAGAGAGGACGAGACATGGCCGAGATCACCGCACGCGACGCCTTCATCGATCCGATCGCGAACAACAATCCGATCGCCCTCCAGGTGCTGGGCATCTGCTCGGCGCTCGCGGTCACGACCAAGATGTCGACCGCCCTCGTCATGGCCGTCGCGGTCACGGCCGTGACGGGCTTCTCGAACCTCGCGGTGTCGACGCTTCGCAACTACATCCCGAGCAGCATCCGCATCATCGTGCAGCTGACGGTGATCGCGTCGCTCGTCATCGTGACGGACCAGATCCTGCAGGCGTTCGTCTACGAGACGGCCAAGGAGCTCTCCGTGTTCGTCGGCCTGATCATCACGAACTGCATCGTGATGGGCCGCGCCGACGCCTTCGCCATGCAGAACAGGCCCTGGGTCTCCTTCGTCGACGGTCTCGGCAACGGCCTCGGCTACTCGATGATCCTGATCGTCGTGGCCTTCTTCCGAGAGCTGATCGGGTCCGGCTCGCTCTTCGGCTTCACGATCTTGAAGCCCGTGACCCAGGGCGGCTGGTACGTGCCCAACGGCCTGATGCTGCTCGCCCCGGCCGCGTTCTTCCTGATCGGGTCCTTCGTCTGGATCCTGCGGACCTACTTCAAGCCCGAACAAATCGAAGAGGAGTTCCACGTTGGAGCACTACTTGAGCTTGGCAACGAAGGCCATCTTCGTTGAGAACATCGCCCTGGCCTTCTTCCTGGGCATGTGCTCGCTGCTCGCCGTCTCCAGGAAGATCGATACCGCGATCGGGCTGGGCTTCGCCGTCATCTTCGTTCTCGGCATCTGCACGCCGCTGAACCAGATCCTCGTCGCGAACCTGCTCGAGCCGGGCTCGCTCGGGTGGATCGGGCTGCCGGACGTCGACCTCGGCTTCCTCTCCTTCCTGACGCTGATCGGGACGATCGCGGCGGTCGTGCAGGTCGTCGAGATGGCGCTCGACAAGTTCTCACCCGGCCTCTACAACGCGCTCGGCATCTTCCTCCCGCTGATCGCCGTCAACTGCGCGATCCTCGGCGCCTCCCTCTTCATGCAGGAGCGGGACTACACGCTGCCGGAGGCCGCCGTCTTCGGCCTCGGCTCCGGCATCGGCTGGGCGCTGGCGATCGTGATGCTCGCCGCCATCCGCGAGAAGCTGCGGTACAACAACGTGCCCCCGGCCCTGCGCGGGCTCCCGATCACCTTCATCACCGTCGGCCTGATGGCGGTCGCCTTCATGGCCTTCGCGGGAATCCAGCTCTGATGGACACCATCCTCTACGGCGTCATCGCCTTCACGACGGTCATCCTGGGGCTCGTGGGGCTCCTGATGATCGCCCGCTCGCGGCTCGTCGCGAGCGGCGACGTCAAGATCCAGATCAACGACGATCCGGACAAGACGTTGACCGTACCGGCCGGCGCGACCCTGCTCTCGACGCTGGCGGGGAAGCAGATCTTCATCCCCTCGGCCTGCGGCGGACAGGGGACCTGCGGCGTCTGCCGCGTGCGCGTCTCCGAGGGCGGCGGGTCGATCCTTCCGACCGAGAAGACCCACATCAGCCGCGGCGAGGAGCGCGAGGGCTACCGCCTCTCCTGCCAGGTCAAGGTCAAGCAGGACCTCAAGATCCGCATTCCGGACGAGGTCTTCGGCGTCAAGAAGTGGAAGTGCAAGGTCCGCTCTAACCACAACGTCGCGACGTTCATCAAGGAGCTCGTCCTCGAGCTGCCCGCCGGCGAGGTCGTGCCCTTCCGCGCCGGCGGCTACATCCAGATCGAGTGCCCGCCCCACACCGTGAACTACAAGGACTTCGACATCGAGTCCGAGTACCACTCGGACTGGGACAAGTTCGACATCTGGCGATACACCTCGACCGTGACCGAGAAGGTGACGCGCGCCTACTCGATGGCGAACTACCCGGAGGAGCACGGCATCATCATGCTGAACGTCCGCATCGCGTCGCCGCCGCCGCGCATGCCCGACGTCCCGCCCGGCAAGATGTCGTCCTACATCTTCGACCTGAAGCCCGGCGACGAGGTCACGATCTCCGGTCCCTTCGGCGAGTTCTTCGCCAAGGACACCGAGAACGAGATGATCTTCATCGGCGGCGGCGCCGGCATGGCGCCGATGCGCTCCCACATCTTCGACCAGTTCCGCAGGCTCCACACGAAGCGCAAGGTCACGTTCTGGTACGGCGCCCGCAGCCTGCGCGAAGCGTTCTACGTCGAGGACTTCGACTCGATCCAGCGCGAGAACGAGAACTTCAAGTGGTACCTCGCCCTCTCCGAGCCGATGCCCGAGGACGAGTGGACGGGACTCACGGGATTCATCCATCAGGTCCTCTTCGACAACTACCTGAAGGACCATCCCGCGCCCGAAGATTGCGAGTACTACATCTGCGGCCCGCCCATGATGAACTCGGCCATCATCAAGATGCTGACCGAGCTCGGCGTCGAGCCGGAGAACATCCTCTTCGACGACTTCGGCGGCTGAGCGTCCGCGGAGCCCGGCGACGGACCGAGAGGCAGCCTTCGAAGCGGAGGTCTCCTCTCGACGTCTGGCCTCCCGGTCGTGCCGGACGGATCCGGGCGCAGGGCCCCATGCTGTGCGGCGTGGAGCGATGCGACTAGAATCGGGCCGTTCACGCGATGCGCCTGCCGGAGATCCGCCCGAGATGCCCCCGCCCCGCCTCGAGCTCGATCGTCGAACGCTGCGCGCGATGGCGATCGCGTTCGTGCTGCTGGCGGCGCTGACCGTCCATCGCCTCTTCTTCGCCGCGCCGCCCGGCCCGTCGCCCGACGTGCTCGTGCTGGACGGCGACACGATGGGCACCACCTGGGAGGTCCGCATCGCCGGCCCGGACCTCGACGAGGCGCTGCGCGAGCAGGCGCGCGCCGAGATCGACAAGCGCCTCGCCGAGATCGACCTCTGGTTCTCGACCTGGCGGCCCGACAGCGAGATCGCGCGCTTCAACGCGAGCCGCGACCACGAGCCCTTTCCCGTCTCCTCGCCGACCGCAGAGCTCGTGGCCTACGCGGTCGAGCTCTGCAAATGGAGCGGGGGCGCCTTCGACGTCACGGTGGCCCCGCTCGTGGCGCGTTGGGGCTTCGGACACGGCGCGCGACTCGACGATCCGCCGAGCGAGGCCGAGATCCAGGACTACCTCGACCACACCGGCGCCGAGATCATCCACGTCGGCCGCGGCAACCCGAAGAGCGGCGGCTTCCTCCACAAGATGGATCCCCACGTCGAGATCGACCTCTCCGCGATCGCGCCCGGCTATGCCGCCGACCATGTCGCGGTCGGCCTCTTCGCCCTCGGCCGCGAGGACTTCCTGGTCGAGATCGGCGGCGAGATCTTCGCCGCCGGCCAACGCCCCGACGGCCGGCCCTGGCGCGTCGCCATCGAAGAGCCCGCGGACGAGCCGACCGACGGGGCGCACCGCATCCATGCCGTCGTCGAGCTCTCGAACCAGGGACTCGCCACCTCGGGCGACTATCGCGCCTACTACCTCGAAGACGGCCGGCGAATGTCCCATACGATCGATCCGCGCACCGGCCGCCCGATCGAGAGCGGCGTCGCATCGGCCACGGTGATCGCCCCGACCGCCGCTCAAGCGGACGGGTTCGCGACGGCGGTGATGGTGCTGGGCGCGAAGGAGGGGCTCGCGCTGGCGGAGGCGTGGCGGCTCGGCGCGATGACGCTGACGCGCAGGGCCGACGGCACGCTCGTCGAGGAGCGCAACGCCCTCTACCCCGAGCCGCTCGACCGAGCCGCTCTGGCCACGCCCGACGTCGGTCCGGACAGGGCAGGTCCGGACAGGGCAGGTCCGGACGAGGCCGGTCCGGGCGACGCGGGCTCGACGCCCGTCCCCGTTCCGGCGGAAGGCGTGCAGCCATGAGCCTTCCCGCCGCCTTCGGTCGCCGCGTCGCCTCGTTCCGCTATGCGGTCCGCGGCATCTTCGCGATGCTGCGAAGCGAGCCCAATGCGCGCATCCACGCCGTGGCGACGCTCGTCGTCGTCGCGTCCGGCCTCGGATTCGGGCTCGAGCGCGGCGAGTGGCTCGCGATCGTGCTCTCCATCGGCTCGGTCTGGGCCGCCGAGGGCTTCAACACCGCCTTCGAGGCCCTCTGTGACGTCGCGTCCCCGGGTCGCCACCCGCTGATCGAGCGCGCGAAGGACGTGGCGGCGGGGGCGGTGCTGCTCGTCGCCCTCTCGGCGCTCGTGGTCGCCGCGCTCGTCTTCGGCCCCCGCCTCGCCCAATTGACCCAGCTCGTTCGACCCTGACCCGGGCCCCGCGCCGCGCGGGCGGCTGCAGCCCTTCACGAGGAGCGCTCGATGCCCCTTCCGCTTCGGATCCTGGCCGGACTGCCCGGTGTCCTCTTCTGTGCGATCGCGATCCAATGGCTCTTCTCGCCCGCCGAGGCGGCGAACGGGCTCGCGCTGCCACTGCTCCGGGGAGCGGCGCTCAGCACGCAGATCGGCGACATCGGCGCGTTCTTCCTCGGCATCGGCGCGTTCTTCCTGCTCGGGGCCGTCCGACTCGAGCGGCAGTGGTTCACGGCCGCCGCCGTCCTGGTCGGTGGCGCGGCGGCGTACCGGATCGCCGCGTGGGCGCTCCACGGCGCACCGCTCGCGACCGACAAGATCGGCGTCGAGCTCTTCTCGACGGCGATCGCCGCCCTCGCGGCCTCGCGCTGTCGCGGCGGGCGGTGACGGGTCCGGAGCGTCGACCGGCGGATGCGGACGGGCGCGGCACGGCGCGATGCGCCGGGACGGCGGCGCGACGCGCGGCAGAGCGGATCGGAGGGCGGGGGGTTAGTGTCCAAGCCGGTCGAGGGCCAAGGCCGGCCGACGCGACCGGTTCCCGGAGGAAGTCATGCAGACCCTGCTCGCGAGCGTGCTCCTGATCGGGATCGTCATGGCGGCGATGGCGATCGGCGTGATCGTCTCGAATCGCCGGCTGCGCGGCTCCTGCGGCCGCGAGTGCGCGTGCAGCGAGGAGGCGCGGCGCGAGTGCGCGCTCGCCCCGGAGCGCGGGGGCGACTAACGCCGCAGGGCCGCCTGGCGCCCGAGGACCGCCCCGCTCGAGGCCGCCGTCGGCGCGTCCTCGGCGACAGGCGCGACGCCGGCCGCTTCGAGCGCGCCGTCCACGTCCGACGAATCGGTCGCCGTGGCGAGATACGACTCCCATCCGTCGCTGAACACGCTGCGCCCCGTCGAGTCGTAGACGAAGGCATCCTGACCCGCCTTCTCGACGAGGCGGATCGACGAGCGCTGCGCGCCCAGCACGAGGAGCCCCGTGCTCCAGGCGTCGGTCCGCAGCGCGCGGCTGCCGATCACGACGGCCTCCACGGTCCCCTCGACCGTCGCGCCCGTGCGCGGGTCGAGGATGTGGGAGACGGTCTGGCCGGCGATCTCGCTCGTGCTCCCGACGCTCGAGCTGACGGAGACCGCCCGATCGCGCAGCTTGAGCCGCGCGAGCTCGCCGCCCCCGGGCCGGCTCGACTGGACGACGACGACCCAGCCGCCGGCGCCATCGGGATCGCCCAGGGCGACGGTCGTGCTCTGTCCGAAGGAGATCAAGGCGGCGACGTCCGGCAGATCGCGTAGCAGGCTCCCGACGACATGATCCACCGCCGCGCCCTTCGCGATCGCATCGAGATCGATGCGGACACGGCGTGCCGTCACGGCCAGCCGCCCCGGCTCGTCGAGCCGCAGCCGGTCGCTTCCGACCCGCTCCTTCGCGCTGCGGATCGCCTCGACCGACGGCCAGACGCCCTGCTCGGCAGCCCTTCGCCAGACCTCGACGAGAGGCCCCACCGTGACGTCGAAGGCCCCGCCCGTCGCCTCCCAGAGCGAGACGGACTCGCCGAGCACCGTCTCGAGCTCGGGTCCGATCGGCGCGCTCGTCTCGGTCGTCGCTTCGGTCGCGAGCGCGCGATTCAGGTCGGAGAGCGCGGAGTCCGGATCGTGGCGCGAGTAGACGCGCTCGAGACGCTCGAGCTCGAGGCGCGCCCAGGCGAGCCATGCCTTCGCGACCGGAACCTGGTCCTCGCGGAGACGGAGATCCGCTTCGAAGAAGGTCCCCATCGCGAGCCATCCGTCGGAGAGCGCGACCCGCTCCTCACCGGCCGCGCCGCGACGCGCCCCGCCGAGGCAGCCGGGCAGGAGTCCGAGCAGCAGGGCGGAGAGGACGAGCGCGACGGACGACGCGGCGATGGACGGATGGGGGCGTCCGTCGCGCGGTTCGCGCCGCACGCTCAACCCCAGGCCTCTTCATCGTCGTCGTCCGCGTCGGCGCCGGTGTAGTTCTCGGCCTGTCGACCCGCGAAGACGGACCAGAGGGCGATCCCGACCAGCCCCGCGAGGCTGCCCTGGAGCAGCAGTACGCCCGCGATCTTCGTCCAGGCAAAGCCCGCCCCGCCGAAGCGCACGAGCCAGCCCGCACCCTCGGAGGCCAGCGCCGCGAAGAACGGCACGACGACCAACGCGGCCTTGGTCTTCGGACGCAGCGGCACGAAGAGCGCAAGATGCGTCAACACCATCATCAACATGCCCATCGCGAAGAGATGGAAGTGGGTCAGCTCGAGCATGCCCCGATAGGTCCGCGGCGAGCGGAAGGCCTCCTCGTCGCCGAGGTAGTGGCGAACGACGGAGGCGGTCGTGAAGTCCATGTCGTCGAGGTAGAGCAGCCAGTTCGTCACCCACAGCAGGATCACGAAGAGGCAGTAGAGGACGACCACGACCTGGAGCAGGCGGTTGTGGTCCCACTCGCCCGTGACGGTGAATCGCAAGCCGGACTCCTGATGCGTTGACGTGCGGGCGGAGTCTAGTGTCAATCGCCGCGGGACGCCGATCTTCCCGAGGTCTCAGGGCGACGCTTCCGCCGATCCGTAGTCGGGTCGCAGCAGGACCTCCCAGTAGGCGAGGATGCGGCGGACGGCGTCGACGGCGGCCTGCGCGGAGAGCGTGGCGCCGACGACGCCATGGACGTCGCGGCCGAGATTGAGCCGATCCCCGTGCTTCGTGCCCCCGAGCTGGGCATACCAGCGGTCCGTCGGCAGGTAGTCGAGCGGCTCGTGGAAGGCGATGATGCGGACGCTTCGGACGACGCCCTCCGGCGTGAGCACGATGAGCATCGCCTCCGGCTGGGTCCGGACCTTGTGCACCGCGATCTCGGCGAAGCCGATCACGCGGTCGTCGCGATGCGCGACGTGGATGACCACGACCTTGGCGTCGACGGGCCGCCCCGTGAGCGCCTCGAGGCGCGCCGCCTGGTCGCGGGAGAGGATGAACGTGCGCCGCTCGATGCGCGTCGCCTCGGGAAAGGCCTCGGCGAGCGCCTGCTTCTGGCTCGCGAAGACCTTGGCTCGCGCCGGCGGCGCCGACACGAGTCCCGCCGCGAGCGCGAGAAGCAGCAGGAGCGCCCGCGAGGGGCGGCGGCAGGCGATGCGGGTCGCGTGTCGCCCCCGAATTCGACCCGAGCGGGCTCCGCGCGCCTCGACGAGCACGCCTGTCCCGTGCAGCTCCATCGTCCCTCTCGATCCCCCGTCGCTCAGAAGACGTAGCCGACCAGGCCCTGGACCTCGTCCGCCCGATCCCGCGCGCCGGCCGCCGTGGTGCGCGCCAGCTCGAAGTGGCGGAAGTCCAGCTTGAAGACGATCTGCGGGATCGGCTTGAACTGGATGCCCGCGACGTAGAGGGCGACGTCCTTCGTCCGGTCGCGCACGAAGCCGAGGTCCGACACCTCGTGCTGGGTGTCGTAGCGCTCGAAGCGGAAGAAGGGCTCGAGGCTCATGCGCGGCGACTCGAGGAAGAGCGGCATGACGTTGTAGGCCGCCTCGACGTACCAGCCGCGCATCTGCTGGGCGATCGCCTGGTCGGGATCGAGCGCACGCACGCGCGAGAGTCGACCGGCCTCGTCGATGAAGGCCTCGGTCCAGAGCGCGCGCAGGCTCGCACCGTAGCCCTTGTACTGGGCATGGAGCTCGTAGACGGTCGTCTGGGCGTCGGGCAGATCGCGGTTCGTGGCGTCGGATTCCTGCTCCTGACCGGTCTGGCCCGTGTAGACCGAGCCGCCGACCTCGAGGCCCGGGACGAGATCGACGTCGACGCGACCGACGAAGGCGAAGTCGTTGGCGATCGCCTCCGCGCCGCCCTGACGACCGCTGCGCAGACCGCTCGAGCTGAAGCCCTCCGCGTCGAAGCTGTTGATCACGTAGAAGCGGTACTCGACCCGGTCGGCGATGCGACCCCAGACGCCCGCACCGTTCTCGTGCCAGGTCGAGGGCAGGATCGTGCGTTCGATCTCGGGGCGCTCGGCGCCGAAGAAGAAGTTGGGTTCGTGGATCTCGTTGATGAAGCCCATCGGGACCAGCAGGTTGCCGGCGCGGAAGTTGACCTCGTCCCGCCAGAGGTAGTCGACCGTCAGGAACTCGACGCTGACCTCGCTTCCGCCGTGTTCGAACTCGATCTCGGAGTTGAGCACCCAGCGCTCGTCGAATTTGTAGCCGACGTAGAGGACGGCGCGAAGCTGGTCGTACTCGTTGTCGCGGTCGTCGTCGTCGGTGTTGTGAAAGGTGCGGATGCGGTTCTCGCCGTAGCCGCCGATCGAGAGACCGCCGTCCTTCTTGTAGACCTTCGAGGCCGCCGGACCGAGGCCGTGGTAGGAGACGAGCGCCAGCTCCTCGGGCACGGCGAAGATCGACTCGAGTCGACCGACCTCCTCGGCCAGGACGTCGACCTTCTCCTCGAGCTCGTCGATCCGCTCGCTGTCGCTGGCCGGCGCATCACTCGCGCGCTCGGAGCCCGCCGTCCCCGCGGCGTCGCCCGCATCGTTCGCGGCCACGACCGACTCCGCCTGCGCCCCCGCCGCCTCGGCCGCGACCGGCGCCGCCTCCGCGCCAACGATCCCGGGCCAACCCAGCCAGCCGATCGTCGCGATCACGGCTGTCCATCGACCGCTCGTCCGTCCCATTCCGTCGTCCTTCCTCGTGTTCGTTCCTGCCGCTTCCCGCGCGTTCCCGTGTCCCGCCTTCCGGCGTCGTCCTCGGGCGTCGTCCCGTGTCCCGGACTCGGCCCCGCCGAGCGGTCCGGATGTCGCGTCCGACGCGCGCCCGGATCGGACGGGGCGGACGCTCGAACGACCCGGTCGCGCCCGATGGCTCGCGTGAGAGCGAAATTGAAAACCATTTTCATGAATGGCCGGCGTTTTCTAACGAAACTGTGCCGCGCCTTCAAGACCCGGCCCGTTCGTTCCTGGTCGGAATCGGCGAAATGCCCCATGCGGCGCTCGGTCGCGCGCGATCCCGTTCGAGTGCGCTCCCCTCCCCGCCTTGGACCCCTCGGGAAATCGGCCGTGACCCGCCCTCGCCGCCCGAGCGGGCCATCCGCCGCCTCGTGCCCCGCTCCGCCCCGTTCCCGTTCTCAACTTTCACCCGCAGCTTCCGTTAACAGCGGAGGCATCCAGCACCACGGGAGCCGGCAGCGCCCGCGCGTCGATCGCGCGGGCGACCCGCGCTCGTCGTGGCCGACGGGGAATCGGTCCAGTGAGTCTGCAAGAGTCGCCGCCTGCGGCGCCGGAACCTGCGCGATGCGCCGCCTGAGATGGCCCGGCCAACGCCGGCGTACGAGCGACACGATCGTCGGGATCGCGCAGCGTGAGGACGAGATCGCCGTCGTCGCCCTCACCGGCGACGCCGGAGTCGAACGCGCCCGCGTCGTCGCCTGGGACGTCTTCCCGGCCGGCGATGCGATGGCGTTCGAGCGCGGACTGCGTCGCTTCGTCGACGACCACCATCTCCACGGCGCGACGAGTCGCATCACGCTCCCCGCGAGCGGCTACGACCTCAAGCTCGTCGAACGCCCCGCCAACGTCCCCGACCCGGAGCTCGCGGATGCGACGCGCTGGCTGATCCGCGACCTCGTCGAGATCGACGTCGAGACGGCCGCGATCGCCGTGGTCACGGTTCCCGACCAGCGCGGTCGGGCACGCACGCCCCACATGTTCGTCGTCGCGGCGCGCGACGAGACGGTCGCTTCGATGGCGCGGGTCCTCGCGCAGGCGGGCCTCGTCTGCGGCGGTTTCGAGGTCGTCGAGACGGCGATGCTCGCCCTCGAGTCGAGCCTGCGCGAGGCGGTGCCCGCCGGTGCGATGGTCCGGGTCGACGCCAAGTCGAGCACGCTGACCCTCGCGAGCGAGGGACGCCTCTACCTCGCCCGTCCGCTGCGCATCGACGCAGCGACCCTCGATGACGCGGGCGAGCGGGCGCTCGCGCGCCACGACGAGCGGGACGAAGGACTCGAGGCGGCGCTCGAGCCGCTGGTCCTCGACGTGCAACGCTCGCTCGACTACTACGAGAGCGAATACGGTCGTCCCCCCGCGACCCGTCTGACGCTCCTGCCCGGCTCGATCGACCTGACGCCTCTCGCGCCCTTCCTCGCGACGGCGCTGCGTCCGCTCCGGGTCGAGGCCTACGCCCTCGAGCACGTCCTCGAGTTCGACGCGAGCCCGCCGAGCCGGGCGCAGGCGCCCCTCGCCCTCGCCGTCGGCGCCGCGCTGGCCGGCGATCTCGCCCTCGGCGAGTCCCTGGTGCCCCATCGGATCCGCATGCAGCGCAGCGCGTTCGGCCTCGGCCGCGTCACGCAGGCGGCCGCGGTCGTGGCCCTCGTCCTCGGACTCCTCGGCGGCTTCGAGGCCTGGCGGCTGCACGAGGATCGCGGCGCGCTCGAAGCCCTCGCCGGAGAGGAGCGCGCGCTCGCCGACCGGCTGGCGCGCGCGATGGCCGAGGAGGGCTCGGCGGGGACCGACGGTGCGCACGACGACCCGGCGACGTTGCGTGCCGAGCGCGATGCCCGACTCGCGCTGCTGCGCGATCTCGGACAGCAGGGGACCGGCGACGGCGCGACCTTCTCGTCGCTGCTGACCGGCCTGGCCCGTCAGCATCGCGCCGGCGTCTGGCTCGAACGCATCGAGCTCCTCGAGGGCGGCGCGGCGCTCGCGTTGAGCGGACGGGCGCTGCGCGCCGAGGACGTACCGGCCCTGCTGCGGCGGCTTCGCGCCGAGCCCGCCTTCCGGGGTCGCGCCTTCGGCACGCTCGAGATCGAGCGCCCGACCGACGCCTCCGCCGGCCTTCGCTTCCACGTCGCGACCCGCAACGACGGCGCGGGGGACGAGCCGTGAGCGCCGCTCTCGACGCCCGACTGCGCGCGCTCTACGAGCAGGCCGACGATCGCTTCCGAGCGCGATCGACCCGCGAACGACTCCTGCTCGCGGCCGGCCTCCTCGCCGTGACGGCCTTCCTGATCGATGCCTCGTTCCTGCGGCCGATCGAACGCGAACGCCAGCGCGTCGCGACCGCCACGCGCGCGCGGCACGAGGAGATCCGCCACGCCGAGTCCCGCCTCGACGCGATCCGGCATCCGGTGCTCGACGCGGCCGAGCGCGCGCGCCTCGACGAACGGCGTCAGCTCGAGCAGCAGATCAGCGAGATCGATGGACGCATTCGATCGGCCGTGACCGAGCTCGTCCCGCCCGAGTCGGCGGTCGCCGTGCTCGAGGCGCTCCTCGGCCGCAGCGACGGTCTCGAGCTCGTCCGTCTGACGAGCGCGCCTCCGCGGCCGCTCGGCGCCGAGCCGTCGGAGCGCGCGGGCATGCTCTTCCAGCACGGCATCACGCTCGAGATCGAAGGCGACTTCGCCTCGACGCTCGACTACGTGCGCCGGATCGAGCGCGCTCCCTGGCAGCTGCTCTGGGACCGCCTCGACTACCGGGTCGAACGCTTTCCGAAGGCCCGCGTGACGATCGAGCTCCACACGCTCTCGCAGATGGAGGCCTGGTTCGGTGTCTAGACGAAGCCGGATGCCGAATCGCAGCACGGCCTGCGCGGTCTCGCTCCTGCTCACCGCCGCCTCGGCCCGAGCGGGGGAGCCCCTGCCGGATCCCACGCGGCCGCCGGCCGAGGCGCTGTCGGCCTCGCCGACGCCCGAGGTCGCGGCGCCGAGCCGCCTCGAGCTCCGCGCCATCTTCCACGCCGACGATCGCCGAATCGCCCTCCTCGACGACCGCCGCGTCGGCGTGGGCGACCGCGTCGCAGACGCGACGGTGATCGCGATCGATGCGGATCGCGTGCGCCTGCGCAGGGGGGGCGAGATCGTCGAGATCGAGCTCGTCTCGTCCGCCTTCAAGAACGCGCGGCAGACGGTGCCGCCGGATGGCGACGTGCCGGCCGCGGAGAGCGCCGAAGCGGCGACCGCTGCACCGCGAGGTACCCCATGATGCATTCCGCCGTACGAAGCCTGGTCCGCCTCGGCGCCTTCCTGGTCCTCGCCCTGGGTCCCCTCGCCTGCGCCCACCCCGAGCGGACCGCACCGGCCACGAACGAGCGTGCCGCAGCGCAGGCCGATTCCGCCTCGCCTGCGATCCCGGCCGAGGTCGAACGCGCTCTCGTCCCCGATCGCATGCGCGAGACGCCCGTCGCGTTCGAGCGCGAGGAGCCGCGCTTCGACGTCACGGTCGATCGCGCGCCCGCCCGTCAGTTCTTCATGAGCCTCGTCGAAGGCACCGATCAGTCCCTCGCCCTCGCGCCGGGCGTCGGCGGCGAGATCTCGCTCTCGCTGCGGGACGTGACGGTCGAGGAGGTGCTCGACACGGTGCAGCAGGCCTACGGCTACGCCTACGAGCGGACGCGCACCGGATTCCTCGTCCTGCCCGCGGGTCTGCGCACGCGCGTCTTCCAGCTCGACTACCTGAACCTCCGCCGCATGGGCACCTCCGACACCCGCGTCAGCTCGGGCCAGATCGCGGACCAGGTCTCGAACAACGGCGCGAACGGCCTCGCGGGCGGCGGCGCCCTCGGTACGGCTCTCGGCTCTCCGGTCGTCTCGGGCGGAGGCGCGCGCGGGGCGAATACCGGCAGCCGCGTCCAGACGCAGACGGATTCCGACCTCTGGAAGGAGGTCGTCGAGGGCGTCGAAGCCATCGTGGGCGATGCCGAAGGTCGCAAGGTCGTGACCAGCCCGAACGCGGGCCTGCTCGTCGTCCGCGCCTATCCCGACGAGCTCGACCGCGTGTCGGCCTACCTTCGCTCGGCGGAGCTCGCTCTGGGCCGCGTCGTGATCCTCGAGGCCAAGATCCTCGAGGTCACGCTCAACGACGGGTTCCAATCGGGCATCAACTGGGCCGCGCTCGCGACCCACAATGGCGACACGGGCGTGGCGGGCCAGACCGGCGGCGGCAGCGTCTTCGACACCGGCTATTCCGACAGTCGAGGCCACACCGTCGACATCGGTCCGCCGCTCTCCGACGTCCTCGCGGGCACCGCCGGCAGCGCCTTCGGCGGCGTCTTCTCGCTCGCGCTCCAGGCCGACAAGTTCAGCGCCTTCGTCGAGCTGCTCGAGAGCCAGGGCAAGGTCCGCACCCTCTCCAATCCGCGCATCTCGACCGTGAACAACCAGAAGGCGGTCATCAAGGTCGGCAGCGACGAGTTCTTCGTGACCAACGTCTCGACGACCGTCGTGACGGGGACCGCGACGACGTCGACGCCGAACGTGACGCTGACGCCCTTCTTCTCCGGCATCGCGCTCGACGTGACGCCACAGATCAGCGACGCGGGCGACGTGATCCTGCACGTTCATCCCGCGGTCACCGAGGTCGAGGACCAGACGAAGACCTTCACGATCGCCGATCAGGAGCAGGAGCTGCCGCTCGCCTTCTCGACGATCCGCGAATCCGACAGCATCGTCCGCGCGAAGAGCGGCCAGGTCGTCGTGATCGGCGGCCTCATCCAGAACGCCGAGCAGGACGCGCGCTACGGCGTGCCGTGGCTCTCGCGCATTCCCTTCGTCGGCCGGCTCTTCTCCCACTCCCGGGTCGGGAACCGCCGGACCGAGCTCGTCATCCTGCTGCGGCCGATCGTCGCCGACTCCGGCGCGTGGGCGAGCGAGCTGCGAGACACCGCCGATCGGATCGATTCCGTCTGGCAGCGCGGCCGCAAGGCCCGCTCGCGCGAGCTCCGCCTCGACGACTGGCTGCCGCCGACGCCGCCCGTCGGCGAAGGCGGCGACCTGGACTAGCGAGGAGACGCACGATGTACCTCGAACACTTCGGCCTCGACCGCCCCCCCTTCGACTCGACCTCGAACGGCTCGCTCTACGTCGACCTCGCGTCCCATCGTGAGGCCCAGAACGTGATCCTCTTCGGCCTCCGCTCGGGCGAGGGCTTCCTCAAGGTCGTCGGCGAGGTCGGGACCGGCAAGACGGCGCTCTGCCGCGTCACGCTGGCGCGACTCGGCGACGCGTTCGTCCCCGCCTTCGTCCCGGATCCCGCGCTCCGCCCCCATGCCTTCCTGGAGACCGTCGCCGACGATCTCGGCGTCGTCTTGCCGCCCCGTGCTCCGATCCAGGTCGTGAAGCAGCGCCTGCGCGAGATCCTGATCGACGTCGCGCGCTCCGGTCGGCGCGTCGCGCTCTTCATCGACGAGGCACAGACGCTCCCGACCGCGACCTTCGAGGCGCTCCGTCTGCTCTCGAACCTGGAGTCCGACGCGGGCAAGCTCGTCCAGATCGTGCTCTTCGGTCAACCGGAGCTCGATGCCCGGCTCGCGCGCTATGCGCTGCGTCCGCTCGAGCAGCGCATCGCCTTCTCCGCCCGACTCTCGCCCCTCGATCGCGAGGCCTGTCGGGTCTACGTCCAGCGCAGACTCGTCGCCTCCGGCGCCCGCGATCCCGGCCTGTTCTCCCCCGCCGCCCTCGCCGCGCTCCATCGCGCGAGCGGCGGCATCCCGCGCCTGATCAACACCCTCGCCCACAAGGCCTCGATGGCCGCCTTCGCCGAGGAGGCACTGCGCATCGAGCGACGCCACGTCGCTCGCGCCGTCGGCGACACGGAGGGCCTCGCGCGCTGGCGGATCCGGCCGCTGATCCGTCTGCGCGGCGTCCTCGCGTCGGGGCGAACGACGCCGACCGCCCATCCGGGAGCGCCGCCCGCATGAGCCTCGTGAACGATCTCCTGATCGAGACCGAGCGCCGCCGACGGCGCACCTCGACCGCGCGCACCCTCCGGCTCGACGACCTCGTCCCGGTTCGGGACGACGCGTCCCGGTCCCGATCCGCATCGGCCCGCCTCCGCGGCGTCGCGATCGGAGCCGTGGCGCTGCTCGCGATCGCCGTCGCTGCCGGCCTGGGCGCGCGCGTCGCCGCCTTGCGCGGCCCCTCCTTCGTCGGCGACCTCCCCGCGCTGCCCGCGGTCGCGGCCCCGCTCGCCGAGGCGCCCGCCTCGTCGGACGCGAAGTCCGCGACGCCGCGAACGGAGCCGATTGCCGCGCAGGAGGGCGGTCGGGCGCTCTCGGCCCAGCGGCCGACCCGGATCGAAGCGGTCCTCGTCGATCGCGTGGCGGGCGTGACGCGCGTGCGGGTCGAAACCGACGGTCCGACCCGCCACCGCATCGAGCACGACCCCGCCTCCGCGCGCCTCGAGCTCGTGCTCGAGGACGCCGCGCTGGTCGGAGCGACCGAGCCGATCGAGCTCGTCGATACCCCGATCCGCGCCCTCGATCTGCGCGAGGAGGCCTCCGACTTGCATCTCGACCTGGCGCTCGACCGCGACGTCGCCAGCCGCGCGCGCTGGCTCGAGCGCGCGGGCGGCGCCGTGCTGATCCTCGAGCTCGAGTCGGGCCCCTCGAGCCGGGACGGGATGGCGACGAGGCATTCGCCGGCGCCGACGAGCGGCGCCCCCCCCGCCGCACCGGCGCAGAGCCCAGATCGCGTCCACTCCCCCGATCTCGGCGACCCCAGCGCGCTCCACATCGCGCGGTCGAGCCGCGATCGCGAGCGCGAGGCCCGCGCCGCGCGACGCGAGACCCTCGCCGCCGCGCTCGACGCGGCGCGCCGGGCGAACGTCGAGGGCCGCCTCGAGGAGGCCGACGCGCGCTATGCGGAGATCGCGCTGCTCGCCCCCGACGAACCGATCGCCCTCGCCGAGTGGTCCGAGGTCCTCGAGCGGCTCGGACGCGCCAGCGAGGCCCGCGCCCTGCTCGAGTCGGCCCGCACCGCCGCCCCCCGAGACGTCGAACTGCTCGTCGCCCACGCGAGGCTGCTCGAGCGAGCCGGCGATCGCGCGGGCGCGATCGAGCTCCTCGACCGAAGCGGGCTCGCCGTCACCGAGGCGCCCGAAGTCCATGCCCTCGCCGCCGCCTTCCTGCAGCGGGCGGGTCGCCACGAGGCCGCGATCGAGCGCTACGAGCTGATCCTGCGCCGCTTCCCCGAGGAGTCGCGCGGCTGGCTCGGCCTCGGCATCTCGCTCGAGGCCGTGGGTCGCGCGAGCGAGGCGCGCGACGTCTACCGCATCGCGCTCCAGGTCGGCGCGCTGCCCGGCTCGACCCGCCAATGGATCACGAGCCGACTCTCGAGCCTCGGCGAGGAGGCGCGTTAGTCGTGGCCCGCAAGAAGGTCCGGATCGGCGAGCTCCTGGTCGAGAACCGCGTCATCAGCGAATCGCAGTTGAAGAACGCGCTCGAGACCCAGAAGCGGACGGGCCTCAAGCTCGGTCGCCAGCTGATCGAGGCCGGCTTCGTCAGCGAGGAGCGCTTCCTCGAGTTCCTGTCGCAGCAGCTCGAGATCCCCCACGTCGACCTCACGCGCTACGAGCTGCGCAAGACGACCGCCGAGCTCCTCCCCGAGACCTACGCGCGGCGATTCCGGGCGATGGTGCTCGACGTCAAGAACGGCGTCGCCACCGTCGCGATGGCCGACCCGACCAACATCTTCGCGATGGACGAGATCGAACGGATCCTCAAGCTCAACGTCGAGCCCGCCGTCGTCCGCGAGTCCGAGCTCCTCGCCGCCATCGATCGGACCTACTCGCGCGCCAGCGAGATCCACAGCCTCGCCGAGGAGCTCCACGAGGAGCTCGACACCGGCAGCGACTTCGACCTCTCGCAGCTCGACGCCAACGTGGGCGAGAGCGACGCGGCCGTCGTCCGACTCCTGAAGACGATCTTCGAGGACGCCGTCCGGGGCGGCACCTCGGACATCCATATCGAGCCCGACGAGAGCTGTCTGCGGATCCGTCAGCGGATCGACGGCACGCTCCACGAGCAGGTCATGAAGGAGGCGCGCATCGCGGGCGCGCTCGTGCTCCGGCTCAAGCTGATGGCCGGACTCAACATCTCCGAGCGACGTCTGCCCCAGGACGGCCGCTTCAACGTCCGCATCGGCGAGCGCGGCATCGACGTGCGCCTCTCGACGATGCCGGTCCAATGGGGCGAATCGGTCGTGATGCGCCTGCTCGACCAGAGCCAGGACGCGCTCGGCCTCGACAAGATCGGCATGCCGGGTCGCATCCTGCGCCGCTTCCGCCACTTCATCCACCAGCCCCACGGCCTCGTGCTCGTCACCGGTCCGACCGGCAGCGGCAAGACGACGACGCTCTACGGCGCGCTCTCCGAGCTCAACGAGGCGTCGAAGAAGATCATCTCCTGCGAGGATCCCGTCGAATACCGGCTGCCGCGCATCCAGCAGGTCCAGGTCAACGCCCGGATCGGCCTGACCTTCGCCACCGTCCTGCGCTCGGCCCTGCGCCAGGACCCCGACATCGTGATGATCGGCGAGATGCGCGATCAGGAGACGGCGGAGATCGGCCTGCGCGCCGCCATGACCGGCCACCTCGTCTTCTCGACGCTCCATACCAACAGCGCCGGGGCGAGCGCGGCGCGCCTGCTCGACATGGGCGCCGAGGGCTTCCTGGTCGCGACGGCCCTGTCCTGCGTGCTGGCGCAGCGGCTGGTGCGGCGGGTCTGCGAGGCCTGCAGCGAGCCCCACGTCCTGTCGAGCCAGGAGAAGATGTGGCTGCGCGCGAACGTCGCCGAGAACGCGGAGTTCCTGAACTTCCTGAAGCCGCGCGGATGTCCGCGCTGCAACGGCACGGGCTACCGGGGTCGGACGGGCGTCTACGAGCTGCTCGAAATCGACGAGGCGATGGCCGACGCCCTCCGACGCGGCGACACGAACGACTACATGAACGCCGCCTCGCGCTCGCCGGGCTTCCGTCCGCTCGCGATCTGCGCCCTCGAATACGCCTCGAAGGGCATCACGAGCCTCGACGAGGTCCTCCGCATCGCCGGCGAGCAGGAGGATACGGGCGGCAACCTGAAGCCGCGCGGCGTCCAGTCCGCCGGCGTCGGCTCGAGCTGAGGCGGTCGGGTCGGCATGGCGAACTTCGAGTACACGGGACGGAACGCGGCGGGCGTGGCGATCCGCGGTCGCATGGAAGGCAGCTCGAGCGCCGGTGTCGCCGCGGAGCTCGCCGGCAAGGGCATCGTCCCGCTGCGGATCGAGGCGGCGGGCTCGAGCGGGGGATCCCCTTTCGACGGGATCGAGCGCTGGTGGAACGCGCGCAAGATCTCGCTGATGGACGTGATCATGTTCACGCGTCAGATGTCGACGCTGATCCGTGCGGGCGTCCCGATCACGCGGGGCCTGCGCGGCCTGGCCGAGACCATGCGCAATCCCGAATTCGGCAAGGTCCTGCTCGAGATCGCCGAACAGATCGAGAAGGGTCACGAGCTCGCGAGCGTCCTGCAACGACATCCGCGCATCTTCTCGAACCTCTTCGTCGCCCTGATCCATGTCGGCGAGACCTCGGGCAAGCTCGACGAGGCCTTCGACCGGTTGCACGGCTACCTCTCGCTCGAGGACGAGACGCGCAAGCGCGTCGCGAGCGCGATGCGCTACCCGACGATGGTGGTCGCCGCGATCGTGATCGCGATCGCCGTCATCAACGTCTTCGTGATCCCGCCCTTCTCGAAGCTCTTCGCGAGCTTCGGATCCGAGCTCCCCTGGCCAACGCGGCTCCTGATCGCGACCTCCGCGTTCACGACCGAGGCCTGGCCCTGGCTGCTCGGGGGCGGGCTCGCCGTCGCCTTCGCCGTGCGGCAGGCCCTGCGCACGCCGGAGGGACGCCTCGCCTGGCATCGCTGGCAGCTGCGCCTGCCCCGCTTCGGCACGCTGCTGGAGCGGGCGCTGCTGGCGCGCTTCTGCCGGACCCTCGGCGTGACCCTCCATGCCGGCCTCCCCGTGACGCAATGCCTCTCGATCGCGGCGCGCGCCGTCGACAACGAACACGTCGCGACCCAGATCGCCGAGATGCGGCGGGACATCGAGGCGGGCGACTCGCTGACGGGCGCCGCCCATGCGACCGGCCTCTTCCCCCCCCTGATCCTGCAGATGATCGCCGTCGGCGAGGAGACGGGGTCCGTCGAGGCGACGCTCTCCGAGGTCGCCGCCTACTACGAGCGCGAGGTCGATTTCGATCTGAAACGCGTCACCGACCTGATCGAGCCGATCATGATCGTCGTCGTCGGCATCCTGGTCCTCGGCCTGGCGCTGGGCGTCTACCTGCCGATGTGGGAGCTCGCGTCCGCGTCTCGGGGTTAGTCCGGAGGTCAGCGCCTCGTCGGCGCAGATCGTCGTCCATCGCGCGTCGGACGCATTCGCGGATCAAGGCGGCGCAGACGCAGACCGAATGAGGAACGCGGTCCCGAGGACGGGACCCGAGACGGTTCACCGGTCGAAACCGGAAGCAACGACGAGGGAAGGCGCGATCGTCGATCGACGGATCGGGCGACACGGGGTGAGGAAGATGGCGAAGAGCGGGAACGGAGTAAGGGACGGGCGAGGCTTCACGATCATCGAGCTGGTGGTCGTGATCGTCATCATCGGGATCCTGGCGGCGACGGCGCTGCCGCGCTTCGTGAACCTCGCCGACGACGCGCACAGCGCGAACGTCCAGGCGATGAGCAGCTCGTTCCAGAGCGGCGTGAACCTCGTCCATGCCGGCTGGATCGCCCAGGGCGCCACGGCGAACGTGAACGCCGTGACCGTCGAGGGCGGTGGCAGTATCGGCGTCAACGACACGGGCTGGCCCGAGAACGCGGTCTCGACCGGCGGCGACGGAACGGCGACGGCCGCGGAATGCGTCGCCCTCTGGTCGGGCCTGATGAACTCGGCCCCCTCGATTTCCGCGACGGCGGGCGCCGCCGACTGGCTCGCGTCGGTCCAGGGCACGACGACGTGCCGCTACACCTACAACGCCGCGACCGGCCGCTACATCGACTACGACACCGCGACCGGAGCCATCGCGATCACGGTGCCCTGATTCGGGATCCGAGCGGCGCGTTCGACGTGGGCAGACGGCGGGTCAGCAGGAAGGGCGGGCGGAGCGGTGAGGGCTTCACGCTCGTCGAAGCGATCGTCCTGCTCTCGATCATCGGCATCCTCGGCGCGGTCGCGGCGCCGCGACTGCTCTCCTTCGGCGAGCTCGAAGCGGCGAGAGCCCATCGCCAGGCGCTCGCGGATCTCCGCCATGCGCAGCGTCGGGCATCCGGCTCGGGCTGCCCGGTGCAGGTCGACTTCCAGGCCGACGGCTACCGGCTGCGGCAGAGGACGGACTGTCGCAGCGGCGCGTTCGCCCTCGAGCTCGTCGATCCGGTGACGAACCAGCAGCCCTATGCCGTCACCCTCCCGGCCGGCGTCACGCTCGCGAGCTCGGCCGACCCGATCGTCCTCGACGCGCTCGGACGCATCACCCGCGACGACGGAACGCCGACCTCGGTGACGATCCGGGTCGGCGCCCGGGCGATCGAGGGAATCGGCGAGACGGGGCTCTTCCGTGCGCCGTGACCCGCGCGGCGGCATGACGCTGATCGAGCTCGTGATCGCGATCGTCGTCGTCGCGATCGCGCTGACGGGGGCTTTCGCGCTGGTCGACACGACGACGCGTCGCAGCGCCGATCCGATGCTCGAACGGCAGGCGACGTCGATCGCCGAGGCCTACCTCGAGGAGATCCTCCAGCAGGCCTACCTCGATCCGGACGACGGCGCGGTCTGTCCCGCGCCCGAGGCGGCCCGCTCGCGCTGGGACAACGTCTGCGACTACGCCGGACTCGTCGACGCGGGCGCGCGCGACCAGACGGATGCGCCGATCGAGGGCCTCGACGGGTATCGGATCGAGGTCGCGATCGATCGCGGCGCGCGCCTCGGCGGGCTCGTTGGCGACGCCTCCGTGCTGCGGATCGACGTGACGGTCTTCGACCCGCTCGGGCGGCCCGTGCGGCTCTCGGCGTACCGGAGCAACGCATGAACGCGCGGCCCCTGTCGGATCGCGCCGGGCGCCGCGCGGGGCTCTCGACGATCGAGATGGTGACGGTGATCGCCCTGACCGGCGTCCTCTCGGTCGCCCTGGCCGGCCTCCTTCGGCATCCGATGCAGGGACATGCGGCGGTCGCGCGACGGGCCGAGCTCGTCGAGCTCGCGGATCTGGCCCTCCTGCGCATGAGCCGCGACCTGCGCATGGCGCTACCGAACAGCGTGCGCGTCAGCGGATCGGGCGATGCCATCGAGCTGCTCCACGTCCTGGCCGGCGCGCGCTACCGCGCCGAGCCGGGGATCAATCCGGACGGCACCGATCATACGGGCGCGAGCGACTGGCTCTCCTTCGGCGGCGATGCGCGCTGGAACCTGCTCGGCCGCGTCGCGAACCTCGACTTCGCGTACGGGACCCCCTTCGCCGCCGGCACCCGCGTCGCCGTCCATCCGACGAGCAGCAGCATCTGGGGCGTCGCCGCCGCCGGCTCCGGTCACGCCGTGATCACGTCGGCGACCAACCGCGTGACCCTCGTCGACGACGGGGACGAGGATCAGGTCGTGCTCGCGAGCGCACATCGCTTCGTCCACCCCTCGCCGCGCGCGCGACTCTACCTGGTCGACGGCCCCGTCAGCTATCTCTGCGACGGGAGCGCGGCGGCACTCTGGCGCGTCGATGGCTATGGCGTGGCCGCCGCCCAGCCGACGAGCCCGGCCGCCGCCGCCCTCGCGAGCGGCCGCAGCGCGCGCGCCGCCGACCGCGTCGAGCGCTGCCGCTTCGACTACGTCCCGGGGACGCCCGCGCGCTCGGGCCTGGTGACGGTCGAGCTCGTGCTCGCGAGCGACGGCGAGCGGGTCCGCCTCCTCCAGCAGGTGCCGATCCCCAATGCGCCCTGAGGTCCTTCGCCGCCGCGATCGAGGCGGGTTCGCGCTCGTCGCGGCGCTGGTCATCCTCGTCCTGCTCGCGGCCCTCGGCTCGACGATGCTGCGCCTGACGGGAACCGAGCAGGCTTCCGCCTCCCTGGCCCTGCTCGGCAGCCGCGCCCACTTCGCCGCGCGCAGCGGCATCGAATGGGCGCTGCGCGAAGCCATCGCCGCGGGCGACTGCCCGGCTCCGACGACGACGCTGACCCTCGCCGAGGGCGCGCTCTCGGGCTTCCGCGTCGAGGTCCGCTGCAGCCCGTCGCTCCACGGCGAGGGCAGCCGGATTCGAACCCAGCTCGCCCTGCGTGCCCGCGCCGAGTTCGCGACGGCGGGCAGTCGGGACCACGTCGTGCGCGAGGTGGCCGCGACGGTCGGGCTCTGAGGCGCGTCCGTCGGATCCAGCCGGCGCGTCGCAGTGCGCGCCGCTTCGGACCGTTCCGACCCCGCGCTACCGTCGCGCCATGTCGCGCCCCCGCGCCGATGTCCGACCCCCGCCCGCGGCCCTCGCCGGCCTCGTGCCCTTCACGATGCGCGCGCTCGTCACCGCGCTCGTCACCGCGCTCGTCGCGACGCTCGCCCCGACGGAGGCCGGCGCGCATGCCCGCAGCGTCTCGTACTCCGCCTGGGTTTTCGACGACGCGGGAGCGACGGTATCGCTGCGACTGCCATTGCTCGAGCTCTCCCGGCTCGGGCCCGACGCGCTCGCCGCCGAGCTCTTCGACGCGAGCGGGCCGGGCGCCGCGGACGTCGACCGCGACCCCCTCGCGACCCGGCTCGCCTCCGACCTCGCCCTGTCGGTCGGAGCCGCGCGCTGCCCGCCCGTCGCGCCGATCCGGCGCCGGGTCGAGCGGACGGGCTGGGTGCGTTATGCGTGGCGCGTCGCCTGTCCGGCCGCGTCGGGCGACCTCGCGATCGAGAGCCGGATCCTGCTCGACGTCGCGCCGGGCCATCTCCACTTCGCACGGGTCCGCTTCGACGACGCGCCTCGGGGCATCCGGGAGCAGGTCCTGACCGAGGCGATGCCTCGCTTCGTCGTCCGCCCCGACGCGACGAGCGCGCGCTCCGACGAGGTCGTCGGCGGTCGATTTCGCGACTACCTGCGGCTCGGCATCGACCACATCTTCACGGGCTGGGACCACCTCGCGTTCCTGCTCGGCCTCGTCCTGCTCGCGAATCGCCTCAGCGAGGTCGCTCGCCTCGTCACCGGCTTCACCCTCGCCCATAGCCTGACCCTCGCCCTCACGGTGGCCGGTCTCCTGCATCCCCGACCGGAGGCGGTCGAGGCGGTGATCGCATTCTCGGTCGCGCTGGTCGCGGCCGAAGGGGCGTGGCACGCCGCCGGGCGCGGCCTCACGATCCCGATCGGCGCGCTCGTCGTGCTGGCGGGTCTCGCGGCGGCCGCGCTGGCGGGACGCTCCTCGCTCCCGCTGGCGAGCGCGCTCGGACTGATGCTCTTCACCGTCTGCCACTTCGCGTCGAGCGCACGACCCGACGCCGTCTGGACGCGCATGGCGCTGAGCTTCGCATTCGGCCTGGTCCACGGCTTCGGGTTCGCCGGCATCCTCGTCGAGCTCGACCTGCCGCGCGATCGCCTCGTCCCGGCGCTCGCCGGGTTCAACCTCGGCGTCGAGCTCGGTCAGATCGCGATCGTCGTGCTGCTCTGGCCCGCGCTCCGGCTCGCTGCCCGGACGTTCCCAGCGCCGACGCGGCGTCTCGCGGGCGACCTCGCGACGGCCAGCCTCTGCGGGCTCGGCTGCTTCTGGCTCTACAGCCGCGCCCTCGGCGCCTAGGGCCTGGCCGCGACACGGGTCCGGGCCCGCGCCGAGCCTCCGGATCCGGGTCCGCCCCCGCGCCCCGCCCGATCTGACTCCCGATGCATCGCTCCGCTCAAATCCGGCGCCGACCGCGCCGATAGCCTCCGAGTCGTCCGTGCCGGATCGACCGAGGGGAGCAGATCGCGTGCAGGATGGCCGCAAGCGCGGGACCCATTCCCTTCCGTCGGGCGATGCCCGCTCGGCGGCACGGCTCGGGGGCTCGACCTGGAACGGCCGCAATCGTCGCCGGGGGGATCGACGCGCCCGGCCGACGCGCCCATGGCTCGACCTCTTCTCGCCCCTGCGACGCGCCCGTGGCCGACGGACGAGCGACCGCGGCTACGTCGACCGCTACACCAAGCAGGACGTCGCGCTGCTGCTCGCGATCTTCCTGCTCAACGTCGCCGACGCCTTCATGACGATGCTCTGGCTCCACCGCGGCGGCCGCGAGGCCAACCCCGTGATGGACTTCTTCCTCGACATCGGTCCGGCCGCGTTCCTCTTCCAGAAATGCCTGGTGGTCGGCTTCTGGCTGATCCTGCTCCTCGTCCACAAGAACTTCCGCTTCGCGAAGATCGGCCTCTACGCCTCGCTCGCCGTCTACTCGGCGCTGCTCGCCGTCCACTTCGGGATCGTGGCGTTCGGGGTCGAGCCGATGCGCGAGGACGACGCCGCAATCCGGCCCGCCGTGGATCACGCGCGACCGCTCGAGGCCGGCGCGGCCGCCCCCGATCGCCCCCGCCCCTGAAGCGAGCCGACGTCAGTCAGTCGAGCAGGCGCCCGACCAGCAGCGGTACGACGGGCTCGACGCGCAGGATGCGGACGCCGAGATGGACCGGCTCGAAGCCGATCGCCGCGAGCCGCTCGACCTCCTCGTCGAGCAGCCCGCCCTCCGGCCCGACGAAGAGCGTGATCGGGCCCTCGACGCGATGCGGACAGGGCCGGGCTGCCGCAGGATGCGCGAGCAGGCCGCGGCGACCGGAGAGACGGGCCGGCAGGACGCGTTCGACCAGGGACGGGAAGTGGCGGTGGAGCTCGACCTCGGGGAGGACGGTGTCCCGCGCCTGCTCGAGGCCGAGGAGCAGGCGCTCACGGATCGCTTCGGCCGAGACGTCGCGGCTCTGCCAGAAGCTCTTCTCGGTCCGCGCCGTGGCGACGACGAGCAGGCGCTCGACGCCGAGGCTCGCGGCGGTCGAGAGCAGTCGACGGAACACGGGCATCCGCGGCAGGGCCAGCACCAGCTCGAGCGGCCGCTTCGGGGGCGGGTCCGACTCGAGCTCGACGGCGAGCTCGAGCCGGTCGTCGTCGAGCCCGAGGATCCGCCCGCGACCCATCCGCCCGCCGAGGACGCCCACCCGCAGCCAGTCGCCTGCCCGCGAGCCCAGGATCTCCTGTGCGTGCCGCCGACGACGGCCGACGATGCGCGCGATCCCGCTCGCCGCATCGATCTCCTCGGGCTCGATCAGCAGGCAGTTCATTCGACCACGCCCCGGGTCCGCTTGCTAGAGTGGGTCCCGTGGGCGAGACCGACCTCTTCGAGACGGGATCCGAAGCGTTGACCGAGGGCGTACGCGTCCACGTCCGTGCGCGTTATTCGCCCGAGCACAGCAGCCCGCCCACGAGCCGCTGGTTCTTCCTCTATACCATCACGATCTCGAACGAGAGCGAGGAGACGGTCCAGCTCCTCAATCGCCACTGGACGATCGTCGATGCGACGGGCCATGCCGAGGAGGTCCACGGTCCCGGCGTCGTCGGCGAGCAACCCGTGCTCCAGCCGGGTCAGCGCTTCGAATACACCTCGGGCTGCCCCCTGCCGACGCCCTTCGGCTCGATGGCGGGGACCTATGAGATGATCCGCCGCAACGGCACGCGCTTCGAGGCCGAGGTGGCGCTGTTCCAGCTGATCCAGCCCGGCTCGATCCATTAGGTCATCGCTCCGAAGCGCGCGATCAGCACGGGCAGGTCGCGCAGATCGTCGAGCGCGACGTCGGGTCCCGGTCCGCCGGATCGGGCGAGCAGCGCCTCCGGATCGCGGACTTGACGCGTCAGCCAGACCGTCTTCATGCCGACCGCCCGCGCGCCGGCGACGTCGGCGGACAGGCTGTCGCCGACGTGCAGCAGCTCGCGCGGCGCCAGGCCGAGCCCCGCCGCCGCGGCCTCGAAGATCTCGGCCCTCGGCTTGCGGAAGCCGACCTCCTCGGAGATGGCGATCGACCGCAGATGCGGCAGGAAGCCCGCCTCGGCGAGCACGGCGCGGGCCGTCGCGCCATCGGAGCAGTTCGAGCAGAGGCCGAGCGGTCGTTTCGCGGCGAGCGTCCGCAGCACGGCCTCGTGGTGGTCCGGGACGGTGACGGCCGCGCGCAGGGCGCCCATGTGGACGGCCGTGAGCGCCTCGGCGATCGCGTCCGCGTCCGCCACATCGAGCCGTCGCGCGAGGGCGCGGAAGCGATCGCGCGTCGGCAGCTCGACGCCGACGTCGAGCGTCGACGGTCGCAGCAGGGCGTCGACCTCGGCCAGCTCGGCCGCGAGGCGCTCGAGCGGAAGCGCGACGCCGACCTGCTCGCGGAGCGCCGCCTGCAGATCCGGCAGCGTCGGCATGGCCCTTCGCCCCCCGACCTCGACGGGCGGAAGGCGCCGGAGGTTCTGATCGACCAGCGTGTCGAAGAGATCGAAGACGATGCCCCGGATCAATGGCAACCCATTCACCGACGGCCCCGTCGCCCGACCGAGATCGTGCGCGCGCCGGTCCGACGTCCTCCGGCCCGGATGGCCGGGCGCTAGCCCTTCGCCTCCATGGCCTCGTCGATCATCTGCTTGAAGTTCGGGAAGGGCTGCGCGCCCGAGAGATTGCGGCCATTGATGAAGAAGGAGGGCGTGCCGGTCACGCCGAGCTTGCGGGCCTGCGCGAGGTCCGACTCGATCCGCTCCCGGACCTCCTCGGAGGCGACGTCCTTGCGGTAGCGATCCATGTCGAGCCCGATCTCGCGGGCGTAGCGCTCGAAGGTCTCGGCGCGCAGGTCACGCTGGTTCGTGAAGATGCGGTCGTGCATCGCCCAGAACTTGCCCTGGCGATGCGCCGCCTCGGCGGCCGCATGGGCCGCCCGCGCGTCGGGATGGATGTCGAGCGGCAGATGCTTGAACACGACGCGCACCGACTTGCCGTACTCCTTCTCGATCTGATCGAGGGTCGGCACCACGCGGTTGCAGAACGGGCACTGGAAGTCCGCCCACTCGACGATCGTGATCTTCGCGTCCCGCTCGCCCCGGGTCGGAGCCTCGCCGACCTCGACCTCGTACTGCCGACGCGGATCGGGCCCGGCGGGTCGACTCGGCTGCCCGGGCCCGCCGGCGAGCTGCACCTCTTCGAGCGCGTCGGTGACGCGCTCGAGCTGCGACGTCGTGCGCTCGAGCGAGTCCGAGATGAAGAAGCTCCCTCCGATGATCGACAGGCTGACGAGCACGGCGGCGATGATCACCGACCGCCCGATTCCACTCTCCGACACGCTGATCCTCCCCGGTCGGACCCGATCCCGGGCCCGCGACCGCATCCCTCGTCTGGGTCGGGGGGAAGATTAAGACCAGACGGTCGATCGATCGACCCCCGCCTCGGGCGGCTCAGATCTCGTGGCGCAGCAGGCGGCGGAGCTCCGGCGTGTGGGCCCGCACGGCGCGCGCGATCCGCGCCATCTGATGTTGGAGCCGGGCCGGGCTCGCCCCGTCGCTGCGCGCGATCTCGGCCAGGGAGTGTCCCGAGGCGACGGCCAGCAGCCAGCCCTTCTCCGTCGCGCCGAGATGCGCGAACGAGTCCTCGATCCGCTCCCAGCGGCCCCGCCCGTCGACGACGTCCTCGGGATCGCTCTCGCTGCGGCCGAGCCAGTCGCCGAGCCCCACCTCCTCCGCCCGACCGTCGTCGAGGTCGGCGGGGTCGAGCTCGACCCGGTTCGAGAGCCGCTCGAGGATCTGACGCGCCTCGTCGAGCACGGCGCCCTCGACCCGCTTCGAGACGTACGCCGAGAGCTCGAACGCGTGCGCCCCCGCGCGCCGATTGCGCAGCGCCTTCAACAGGCCGAGATAGCCGGCGGAGACCAGATCGTCGCGCCAGCTCCGATCGAGCCCGTACCGACGCTCGACGCGCTGGGCGAAGAAGCGCACGCGATGCGCGAACTGGCCGACGAGCGCGTCGAGCTCGGGGTCGAAGGCGTCGGTTTGCGGCGTGAGACCATCGGCGGGTTGCATCGCGGCGCAGCTTGCACGAGTCGCGAAGGCAGTGAAGTGACCCGACACACAGCCGCCGACATTGATTGTCCGTCAGAAGATCTCCGAACGATCATCGATCGAAGACTGGAGAATTCGCTGGAGCGGCGGTCGGGATCGATGACGACCGCGAGACCGGCGCGTGTCGGGACGGGGACGACCGCGTCCGGGAGCGAAGCGGCTCCGGCGCGCCGGGGCGCGCGCTACTCGACCTCGAGCTCCATCAACGCATCGAGCACGGCGCCGGCGGTCGCGAAGCGATCCGCCGGATCCTTCGCGAGCAGCTTCACGATCAGCCCGGCGAGAGACTCGGGCAGATCGGGCCGCAGCGTGCGGGGATCCGGGGCGGGCGTGTGGCGATGGTGATAGGCGACCTCGCCCGCGTCGAAGGGAACGCGGCCGGTCGCGAGCTCGAAGAGGGTCGCGCCGAGGGAGTAGAGGTCGGTCCGGTGGTCGACGTCCTCGCCGAGGACCTGCTCGGGCGACATGTAGTACGGCGTTCCCGAGACGAGGGTCGTCGCCCCGCGGACCTCCTCGAGGACCTTCGCGAGGCCGAAGTCCATGATCTTGATGACGCGATCGGTCGTCGCGAAGAGATTCGCCGTCTTGACGTCGCGATGGATCACGCCCTGGCCATGGGCGTACTCCAGGCCGCGGCAGGCCTGGCGGGCGATGCCGACGACGCTCGCGGCCGAGAGCTGGCCGCGCTCGCGCAGGATGGTGTGGAGCGGCTGGCCTTCGAGCAGCTCCATCGTGATGAAGAACTGGCCGTCCTGCTGGTCGGCGTCGAAGACGGTCACGATGTTCGGGTGGTTGAGGCGGGCCGCCGACTGGGCCTCGCGCAGGAAGAACTGCAGTGCGCGCGGGTGATGCCGCCGCAGGCCCTCCGGCAGGCGCTTCAGCGCGACGATGCGACCGAGCCGCGTGTCGCGCGCCTTGTACACGACGCCCATGCCGCCGCGTCCGATCTCCTCGAGCAGCTCGTAGCGGACCTCGCCGACGAAGGCGGTCGATGCGCCGTCGGGCGTGCGATCGCTGATCCGCTCCCGGGACGCCACGAAGAGATGGCCCGAGGCACTGCGCTGCTTGCGCAGCAGCTCGATGCGCGACGCGATGTTCGGATAGGTGGGCTCGCGGCGGCGCAGATCCTCGAGGATGCCGAGCGCGCGCTCGACATGGCCGGCCTGCTCCCAGCAGTCCGCCAGGCGCGCGTACGTATCGGAGGGGGCGTAGGCGGGACGGAAGGTGGCGATGTGCTCGTCGAGCTTCGCGGCCGCGAGATCGAAGTGGCCCTCGTTCTCGAAGGCGTCGGCCAGCAGCAGACAGGCCTGACGGAAGTCGGGATCGGTGGCGTCGACGAGCTGCAGCAGGCGGATCGCGCGCGGACGCTGGCCGTGCTCGATCGCGAGCTGGGCCGCCTCGAAGACGCGGCCGTAGCGCTCGAGCGCCGTCAGCCAGCGATCGATGGCACCGCAGTCGCGGTAGCAGCGGATCGCGCGCTCGTAGTCGAGCACCCGCTCGTAGCACTCGCCCGCGCGCAGGACCTGATCGTCCTGCAGATGGGCCTCGGCCGCCTCGAGCCAGGACTCGCCCTGCTCGAACAGCGCGGCGGCCCGGCCGAACTCACGCCGCGTGAGGCGCAGTCGCGCCGCGGCGAGCGGCTCGCCGGCGGACTCGTAGAAGTCCGCGCCGCGGGCGAGGTCGCCCTCGCGCTCGTACTTGATGGCGAGCAGGCGGTAGCCGAGCGCGGACTGCCCGTCGCGCTCGAGGGCCCGGGCGGCGGACGGCAGATCGCCGGTCAGGTAGGGGAGGACGGCGGGCGGACAACCCTTGAAGACGGCGTCGGCCGCGAGCACGTCGATCAGGACCGAGGTCGGTCGGAACGAGGTCACCACGAGGGTGTGGTCGAAGACGCGATCGCCGCAGCCGACGAGCAGATGGTGGCTGCCCTTGGGCAGCTGGATGCGGATCGAGCCCGCGCTCGCCGAGCGCGGCTTGTCGACCAGGCCCGGGACCGCGATCTGGGTCTCGTGGGCCGGTCGATCCCCCCAGACGACCGTGAGGTCGACCGGACAGGTCGCCGGATGCACGTCGAACTCGACGCGGACGGTGCGCCGATTGCGGACGCGGACGAGGCGCTCCTCGTGGATCTTGCCCAGGACCTCGTCGGTCGCGGGATCGATCAACAGCCCGTCGACCACGACGTGGTAGCGGCCGGTGAAGAGCCGCTGGAACTGGGTCTCGCGCGCGACCATGTGATGCTGCCGGCGCGTCGAGGCACCGCCCTTGCGGATCTGCTCCTCCGTCGTCGAGTCGGGGGCGGGTCGCGTTCCGCGCCGCCAGCGGACGCGGAAGATGCCGCGCAGCTCCTCGGGATACTCGATCGCGACCGCGATGTCGCCGCGTTGCCGCAGCACGAAGAGCAGCCCCGAGAGCACGACGAGCGCGCCGATCAGGATGGCGAGCCCGCTCGAATGGAAGGCGTCCGAGAGCCATTGCCCGACGACGAGCCCGTAGCGACGGAAGGGCTCGGGCATCCACGAGAGCGCCCGCTCGACGCTCGGATCGACGGCCTCCCAGCCGGGGGTGGGCGGCGGCGGCGGCCAGTCGACCGAGTCGCGCCGCGAGAGCGCCTGCGCGGTCATCTCGAGCGACGCCGCCAGCGCATTGTCGGCCGCGACGAGCTCGCGCGAATCCGGAGCGTGGGCGAGCAGCGCCTCGACGACGGCGATCGCTTCGAGCAATCGCCCCTGCTGGCGATAGAACCCGGCGAGGTCGTAGCGGAATCGGACCTGGCGATCCGCCTGGCCCGATGCGTCGAGCCCCGTCAGGAAGGCCCGCTCTGCCCCGGCCGCGTCGCCGGCGCGCGCGAGGCTCACGGCGAGGCCATGCCAGACGTCGACGTCGACCGACTCGCCATCCTGCTGCGCCGCCTGGATCACGCCGGCATACGCCTCGGCCGCTGCGGCCGACTCGTTGGCCGCCTCGAGCATGCGCGCCGACTCGAGCGCCGCCTGCCGCAGGATCGGTGCGCGCGCGGGTTGCTCCTCCTCCGCCGGCGTCGCCGGCGCCTCGACCAGCCCCTCTTGGGGCGGAGCCACGACCTCCGCGGCGGGCGGGGGCGGAGGCGGCGGGGGCGGAACGGCGAGCCGCTTCACCAGCTCGGCGCGGCGGACCGGATCGAGCGTGATGGCGGGCTCGAGCCAGGGACCCAGGAAGAGCGTCAAAGACTGGGTCGGCGTCGCGAGCTCCGGCGCCAGCCAGCGCCAGGGTCCGTGCAACGCGCGATCGAGCCGGAGCGCCTCTGCCGGCTCCGGCGCCGGAGCCGCTGCCCATGCGAGGCACGGCAACGACAGCGCGAGCAGCGCCGCCAGCGCCCAGCGTTGGCGTCGGTTGGGCAAGGTGGTGGGCAGCACGCCCTCTCCCGTGGTGCACCCCATGGCTGGCCCGGCATTCCGGACGGCGCCGGCTCGATCGAGATCACGGGGGCCAGACGAACGCGGCGCAGCATAGCGCGCGGGATGGACGCCGCGGCGGAAGGGGCCCGGGCATCGACCTCCGGCTTTTACCCCAGGGGAGTCCGGATCGGAAATTTTTTTGTGACTCGAGTCACCGACGCCGCCCCATCCTGTGTCACCGTCCAGTCACTCCCCCGCCCTGGACGGCGAAGGACGAGCATGCGTTCTGGCTCTGGATCGCGCATCGACGACCTGCACGACGGCCCCGGCCGGGTCTCGAGCCGGCTCCTCTCGGAGCTCTGGCTCACGCTGGCGCGCCACGGCATCCCGCCGACCGAGTTGTTAGGCGACCTCCCGATCGCCGTCGACGAGCGGGGGCTCGTCAAGGCGCCCGTTCATTGGGACCACTTCAACCTCTTCCTGAGGCGACTCGAACGACGGGTCGGCGGACCCGAGGGACTCGAGCGCTGCGGCGAGTGGCTGGGACGCGAACGACGGAACAACGCGTTCAGCGGTCTCGTCGCCCTCGCGACCTCGCCGCTCTCGCTCTACCGCGCCGCGGCGACCTGGGCCGCCCCGCGCGCCATGCCCGGCGTCGTCATCGAGCTGACGCCGGTCTCGCCGAACCATCTGACGCTCGACGTCCACGTACCCGAAGCCCTGGGCCCCTGTTCGCCGATCCTCCACGTCACGGCCGGCATCTACCGCACGCTCCCCGGCCTGCTCGGCATGCCCGATGCCGTCGTCGAGAGCCGGATCGACGCGCGCCACGCCCGCTACGACATCACGGTGCCTTCCTCGCGCACGCTGGTCGCTCGGCTGCGGCGCCTCGTCCGCTCGATGCTCACGCCCGGCACCGTCCTGCGCCAGCTCGAGGACCGCCAGCTCGAGCTGAGCGCGCGGCTGACGCAGCTGACGCGCGCCCATGCCGAGCTCGCCGCGAGCGAGTCGCGTCTGCGCGCCCTCTCGGATGCGGCGGTCGATGTGTTATGCGAGCTCGACGAGAGCGGGCGGATCGTCTTCGCGAGTGCGTCGGTCTACGAGCTGATGGGCTACGCGCCCGAGCAGATCGTCGGCAGCCACTACCGCCTCTGGGTCCCGACGCCGCTGCATGCTCTGGCGAACGCCCGCTTCGAGGCGCTGCGCTCGGCCCCCGTCGGAACGGCCGTGGCGCGCCGCTGGATCGAGCTGCATGCCGCCCATGGACGCCGGATCGGCGCCGAGGCATCGGTCCGCTCCCACCTCGGCACCGACGGCCGGTGGCGGGTCGTGGTCTGCCTGCGGGCCGCGCAGGACGCGAGCCGCGACGCGACCGGACGCGCGAGGGCGCTGCGCCCGACCGCCCCGCCTCGGCCGCTCGCGGCGTCCCCCGCCGCCGCCCCGGCGACGCGCGCGAGTGGCCCCGCGACCTCGCCGATCCCGCCCCGGCCGATCCCGCCGCAGTCGTGGTCTCCGCGGCACGCGTCCCGCAAGGCGCCCGAGATCGCTCCGCCCGCGCTCGCGCCCCCGGCCCTCGACTCCTCTGCCCTCGACTCCCCGGCCCTCGACTCCCCGGCCGACATCGAGCCGGCCGGCTCGATCGATCGCCTGCGAAGGGGCCTGGACCGCGTCCGCCAGCGACGCGGCGGCCACCCGCTCGAGCGGTCGCTCCCGGAGCTCGTCTCCCTGCTCGAGGCCTTCGAGCGCGACAGCGGGCCGCGCTACGCGGATCGCCTCGTCGACTCGACCCAGCGCATGACCCGGATCGTGGAGCACACCCTGCTCGGCGAGAGCGGCGGACTCGCGCCGGCCCAATGGCACGAGACGCGCAAGCGGGTGGACCACCTGCGCGAACGCTGGCGGGAGCGACTCGAAGCGAACGAGATCGAGCTCTCGCTCGACGTCTCCCGCGCTCCGGCCGAGCTCTATGGATCCGAGCCCCTGCTCGAAGCCTGCCTCGTCGGCCTGCTCGACTGGGCCGTCGAGCGCTCCCCGGCGCGGCGCGGGGTCGACGGCCCCGGCCACATCGCGCTCTCGCTCGCCCCGCTTCCACCGACTGCGGACGACGCCCCGCCGGACGCCCCGGGCGCGGCCGCGCACGCGTTGCGGATCATGGTGGTCGTCGCCGTAACGGAGCGCGTGCCCGGGCTCGCTCGCCCGCTGCGCGGCGACGGGGAGCTCTCGCTCGCCCTCGCCGCCGACGCGGCCAGGGCGATGGGCGGAGTGCTCGAGGAGCCGGTGGCCGCGCCCGAGGCCGAGGCACGCGCGATCCGCCTGCCCCAGCCCGATCCGGCGACCGGACCAGCGCGCGAGCGGCCGAGCCCTGCGGAGCCGACGCGGCGCGCCGGGCATTCCCGCTCGGCGGGCTAGTCCGCGACGCGCTCGATGTCCGCGCCGAGCGCGCGGAGCTTCTCCTCGACCCGCTCGTAGCCCCGGTCGACGATTTCGGCGTTCTGCACGATGCAGGGTCGCTTCGTGGCACAGCAGGCCGCGATGATCATCGCCATGCCCGCGCGGATGTCGGGACTGCGGACGGTCTGACCGCGCAGCGGCGAAGGGCCCGAGATGATCACGCGATGCGGATCGCAGATGATCGCGTTCGCCCCCATCTGGACGAGCGGATCGACGAAGTACATGCGCCCTTCGAACATCTTCTCGAAGAAGAGGATCGTCCCCTCGCTCTGGGTCGCGAGCACGAGGAAGGGGCTCATCATGTCCGTCGGGAACTGCGGCCAGGGGCCGTCGTCGACCTGCGGAATCTTGCCGCCGGCGTCGGGCCGCACACGCGGGACCTGACCGCTCGCGAGGACGATGCGATCGCTCTTGATCTCGATCTCGATGCCGAAGCGCTCGAACACCCGGTGCATCATCCAGTAATGGCCGCGGACGGTGTCGTGGACCGTGATCCCGCCGCGCGTCGCCGCGGCCAGGGCGAGATAGGAGCCGACCTCGATGTGGTCGGAGACGACCCGATGGGTCGCGCCGCGCAGGCGCTCGACGCCGGTGATCGTCAGCGTGTTCGTATGCAGGCCTTCGATCTGGGCGCCCATCGAGACGAGCAGCTTCGCGAGATCCATGACGTGGGGCTCGCTCGCGGCATTCAGGATCGTCGTCGTGCCCCTCGCGAGCGTGGCAGCCATCAAGATGTGCTCGGTCGCGGTGACGCTCGCCTCGTCGAAGAAGAGGATCGAGCCGGAGAGTCCGCCGGCGGGAGCGCGGAACTCGAACTCCGCGTCGTCGACGTGGGCTCCGAGGCGGCGAAGGCCGTAGAAATGGGGGTCGAGGCGGCGGCGACCGATGCCGTCACCGCCGGGCGGATGCAGCTTGGCACGACCGACACGATGGAGCAGGGGCGCCACGAACAGGAGCGAGGTGCGCACCCGCTCGCAGAGCTCGGCGGGCAGGACGGCGTCCCCGACGTCGGCCGCCCGGATCGTGACCCGGTCGCCGGCGCGGGCGATCTGCGCGCCGATCACGGCGGCGATCTCGAGCATGACGTCGACGTCCCGGATCGAGGGGACGTTCTCGAGAACGACCTCCTCGTCGGTCAGGAGCGCCGCCGCGATCATCGGGAGCACGGCGTTCTTGCTCCCCGACGCCCGGATCTCGCCCGAGAGCGGTCGCCCGCCATGGATCACGAAACGACTCACGCTCACCCCCCCTTAGACCGGCGCTCGACCCGCGCTCGACCGGCGCTCCGGCCAGGTTCCGGCCGGGCTCCGATGCCCGAGGGCGACGCACGCGCGACCGTGCTCGAGCCGACTCGTCGGCCGCATGATGGCCAAACCTTTCGCCGGGGGCCACGAATCGTGGAATCGCGTCGATCCGACCCCGATCGACCGCGCGTGTTCCCATGCCGCCTTGCTCCGCTGCGCAGCCTGCGAGTGCCGGCGACGGCGGCGCGGCCATCCGGGCATGGAAGATGGCGTCGGACCGTGCGCGCTCCGGCGGACGCAGCGCCCCGCGGCGTGCGGGCGTCATCGACGCCGAGCGCGCGCAGCCGTGTGAAGCGGTTCACACGCCGCCTCCTCCCGTTGGCTCAAACTGACCATCTCGAATAGCCTCCGACCGGCCGAAGAGCCGCGGAGCCGAGGCCCCCAGGACCAGGACCCAGGACAGGAGCGAGCCCCTTCGATGAAAGCCCTGAACACGCTCTTCCCCACGCTCGCGGCGGTCGTCCTCCTGCTCGCGACCGGATGCGGCGGCGGCGGCCCCGCGATCGAGCTGCCCGCCGATCCCGCCTCGGCGCCCCAGGCGACGCTCGAATCGCTCTTCGGCCAGATCGAGGCCGGGCTCGCCCAGGCCAAGCCCGGCAGTGGTCGGGCGACGGAGCTCGCCGAGCAGAAGAAGGTCGTGGGCGAAATCCTCGCGACGCGCGCCGCCGATGGCATCCGCAGGACGCTCGCCGAGACGCCGCGCGTCGAGGGCATGATCCCTCTCGCCACGCTCGAGGCCCAGCGCGCCGCGACGGCGCCGATCGCCCGCTTCGATCCCGCGATCCATGACGCGCTCGCGGCCGAGATCGAGCCCGAGCGCGAGCAGACCGCGCGCGTCGTGCGCGAGCGCGAGCGCGCCGTCGCCAGCCTCGGCCATGCGGACCTGCTCGAGCGCCTGAAGCTGCTCGCCGGACTGATCGCGCTGACCGGCGAGGGATCGAGCGACCGGACCCGCTATGCCGAGCAGCGGGAGAAGCTGTTGCAGAGCGTCTCGACGGAAGCGGAGGAGGCGATCCGGAGCGAGGACTTCGAGAAGGCCCAGAGCCTGCTCGGCATCGTCCAGGAGGCCGCCCCCGACGACGAGCAGGCGCGGCGGAAGAAGTGCGAGGTCGACGGCAAGCTCATCCTCAAGCAGATCGGCCAGGCGCTCGAGACCGGCAGCGGGGACCGCGCGATGCGAACCCTCTCCGACGCCTCCGACGGCGACTGCTTCGCCGAGATCCGGTCGGCGCTGCAGGACCAGGCGCCGCAGCTCGTCGAAGCCTTCGGCACCCTCGGCGCCGAGGCGACGGCCAACCAGAATCTCGGCCTCGCCTACCACTACTACGGCCTTGCCCAGGCCATCTCGAAGATGCTCCTGGGACGAAGCGCCAGCCTGCCCGCGGTCGACGGCTTGCTCGGCCAGCTCGACGGCCATTATGAAAAGGCGATGGCGGCCGGCGAGTACGGCGTCGCCTGGGGCCTGCTCGACGTGATGGCCGAGTTCGGCACGGTCACGCCGCAGATGCGCCAGCACCTGCGCATGACCCGGGACGAGATCGACCGGCGCGCGGTGCGCGGACTGACTGCGTATCCCTTCGAGGATCCGAAGTCCTCGGCGGCGAAGGTCGGCGACGCGGTGGCGTCGAAGGTCGTGCAGCACATCTTCAGCACGATCCCGACCGACGTTCGGATCGTCGAGCGCGAGCAGCTCGAGCGCATCCTCGACGAGTGCAAGCGCACGGGCAACTGCAACGAGCTGACGACCGCCGACTTCATCGTCCAGGGAACGATCAACGACGCGAAGGTCGAGACGACCGAGAAGACCGGCAAGGAGACCCGCCGCGTCCTGACCGGAAGGGAGACGCTGCCGAACCCGGCGCATGCCCAGTGGCTCGCGCTCTCCGAGCGGCAGCGCAAGAAGGAGCCCGAGCCGCCGGCCACGGTCACCCACGACGTGACCGAGGACGTCGAGTTCGACGTCACCGCCGTCCGCAAGGTCGGCATCATCTCCGTCTCCTACCGGGTGGTCGAGGCGAGCTCGGGTCGAGTCGTGTTCACCGACTCGCTCCAGACGCGACAGGAGTTCCAGGACGAGGGCCGACAGGGCGTCCAGCTCGGCGACTTCAAGCAGGAGACCGACTTCATCGAGCTCCCGCCCGACATCGAGATCCTCTCGGGCGACGACGGCCTGGCCGACCGCATCTCCGAGGCGATCGGCAAGAAGCTCGTCGGCTTCCTCGAGAATCCCGAGGTCGAGTACGAGCGGGACGCGAAGCGCTTCGTCGACGAAGGCGACTACGTCGGGGCCGCGAGCAAGATCGCGTACGCGATCGCGCTGCGGGAGGCGAAGTCGAAGGAGGCCGAGAAGCTGCGCGAGCAGCTGCGCGCCTACGCGATGCAGAGTCAGCGCTTCTGACGCCGTTCGCGGGACCGGCACGCGGTCGCCGGCGGCCGATCCTCGGGTCGTCCGCCTAGCCTCCGGCGCCGGCGAGTCGCTGCTCGGCGGCGCGGATGCCGGAGAACCGCGCATCGGCCTGACGCGCCTGGCGCAGGGCCTCCCGCGCGGCCGCGGTGTCGCCGCGATCGAGGGCCTGTTCGGCGCGTGCGACGAGCCGGGAGGCGATCTCGCCCAGCCCGCTGCGGGCCGTCTCGTTGCCCGGGTCGAGCGCGAGCACGGCGCGGTACTTCTCGAACGCGTTGTCGCCGGCCGGCGACATCAGGTGGTCCTCGCCGAGGGCGAGCTTGGCTCCCGTCAGCAGCCCTACGATCCGCACCCGATCCTTCGCGGAGGGCCCGCTCTTGCGCAGCGCGGGCGCTCGGGCCGCTCGAGGTTCCACGGCGGCGACTTCCCGCCCGGTGCTCGCCCGCCCGGCCGGAGAATCGTCCGCCTTCGCACCCGCCGCCTCGAGGACGACTGCGCCCCCCGCGCCGGCCTCGGGCCGCGCGGTGGCGGTCGCGGTGGCACCGGCTTGCGCCGATGGACCCGTCGCGCCGGCCGGGGCGCGCGACGGATCCGTGGCCTCGATCGACGTCTCCATCGGAGCGACCGGGTCGGCCGTCTCGGCGAGCGACGGCGCGCCCCCGCGCTGTTCATCCGGCCCGAGCAGGACGTACGCGCCGAGCCCCACGACCGCCGCCGCGACCGCCCCCCCGGCGAAGAGCCCCGCCCGCGGCGGCCGTGCCCGGAACGATGCGCCCGGCCCCCGCCTCGCCGTTCGCCCGGCGCCGTCCGACCCAACGCCGTACGCGTCGACATCGGGACCGACGTCGCCCGCACCGGGTGACACGAAGAGCCGGTCGACATGGCGCGGTCGCGCGTCGGGATCGAGCGCGAGCAGCGGCAGGATCGCGGAGCGCAGCCCGACCGGAATCGCATCGGGCAGCGACGCCAGCCCGCGCCGCGCGTCGACCGCCTCCATCACCGTCGTCCCCATCGCCATCGGCCGACCCAGCGCCGCCGCCGCCAGCACGAGGCCCAGGCTGTAGAGATCGGAGCGTCCATCGATGCGGCCGCCGAAGAATCCCAGCTGCTCGGGCGAGGCGTACGTCAGCTTGCCCTTGAATCCGTCGACGATCGTGCCCTCGCCCTGCTCGAGCAGCTTGGCGATGCCGAAATCGATCAGCTTCGCGTCCTGGACCCGTCCGCCCGGCAGGACGATGTTGTCGGGCGAGAGGTCGCGATGGATCACGCCCTTGCGATGGGCGGCCGCGAGCCCATGCGCGATCCGCGCCCCGAGGACCGCCACGTCGTCCGGCGCGAGGGGTCCATCGTTGAGCTTCTTCGAGAGGGGGATGCCCTCGATCATCTCCATGATCAGGAAGACGCGGCCCGTGTCGTCGGAGAGCAGGTCGTGGCAGTGGACGACGGCGGGATGACGGACGGCGAGCAGCGCCTTGGCCTCGCGGTAGAAGAACTCGGACGCGCCCTTGCGCTTCGAGAGCTCGGCGTGCATGACCTTGATCGCGCGATGCTCGTCGAGCCGGCGATGTCGCGCACGGTAGACCTCGCCCATGCCCCCCGCGCCGAGCACGCTCACGATCTCGTACTCGCCGAAGAGGACCGTCCCGGGCTGCAGTCCGCGGTCGGACGCGTCGACCCGCGCCGCCGGCGCGGCAGCGGGCGTCGGGCGTGCCCGCTCGGCCGCGGGCGGCGGCGCCGTCTCGTCCTCGACCGCGAGCACCCGCGTGGCGATGCCGGACGCGTCGTCGTCCGGCTCGCCGGCGGTCGCCTCGCCGGCATCGCGGGCGGGCGCGGCGCCCGGGGCGTCCCCCGGAAAAGGCGCCGGACCGCGATCCCCTGGAATCCGATCGCGTCCGAAGGGCGCGGCGTGCTCCGGCAGGACCCGGGTCGCCGCCTCGGCCAGCTCGGCCTCGGAGAGCCCCGCGTCGGAGCGCCCTGCGTCCGCCTCGGAGAAGACCTCGGTCGCGTCGTCGACCGGGCGCCGATCGTCTTCACGCATCGGCGCCCCCCGACCCGCGAGCCGAGCGCCTCACTCGATGACCTCGATCGTGATGCGCTCGGAGACGACCGGCGGATCGTGCGGGACGTGGTTGTGATCGCCGAGCAGGAGCTGGAGCGTGTGCTTCCCCGGCGCGAGCGGCAGGGACACCTCCGTCTGACCGCCGCCGAAGTGGCGATGGTGTTCGTCCTTGGGGATCGGCAGGCCGGCGGGCGGGATCGGCGCATCGACGATCAGATGATGATGACCGGTCTTCTCGAGCACGACGCCGGCCGGCGCGACGCCCATGTCCCGCAGCCCGAAGAGGACGAGGACGGGCGACCTGAGCTTCGCTCCGTCGGCGGGGCTGATGAAATACACCTGTGCCGAATCGGGCCGCGCCGTGCGCGGAACGGCCGGGTCGGCCGCCGCGGCGGGCAGCGACGATGCCCCCAGCAGCGCAGCGAGCCACGACGACGCGACCAGGCAGGCGAGGGAAGAGTTCGAACGACGAACGAAGCTAGGCATGGTGGAACCCACCTCGCGGGCATGCAGGGAGATCGGGAAAACGGAACGGCTCGCGGATTCTAACGCCTGCCCCCTGCCTGGCCATCCGAGACGGACGCGCCGGACTCGATCGTGGGCGACCGAATCGGCATCGGCTCCGGGCGTCACGACCGAATGCTGCAGCGACGGGTCCGGGTCCAGTCGGTAAGCTCCGAAGCTAGGCGGCGGACGATCGACCGTAGGCGCCGGCAGGCGGTGCAGGCGGTGCAGGCGGACGAGGAAGGGGAACGAGCCCGGCCACGGGCGCCGGAGCGGCCCGCCGATCCGAACCATGCAGATCGATGGAGATCGTTGGAGGAGGTCCGATGGCGAGCAGGGCGAGGAAGTCGGGCGGCGGCAATCGCAGGACGAGGGGCTCGAGCCCGATCGACGATGCGCTCGCGCGCCTCGAACGGGAGATCCCGAAGCTGGTACGGCAGCTGCGCAGGAACGTCCGTGAGCTTCAGAATCAGGTCGACCGGGCCCGCGCCGACGGCGAGAAGCGTTGGCGCGACGCGGAGAATAAGGTCAAGGGGGACGCGGAGAAGTTGCGCCGCAAGCTCGGAAGCGCGGTCGATCGGATGCGCGGCCGTGCCCAGCCGAAGCGAAAGCCGAAGGCGAGCGCCAAGCGACCGGCACGGCGGCCGGCGCCGAAGAAGCGCGCCGTCCGGCGCCGCGCCTGAGCGACGAGTTCGCGACGGGAGGCGGGAACGGGTCCGTTTTCGGGCCCGGTGAGGCTGCTATCGTCCAGCTCGCTCCGCCCCCAGCCGGCGTGAGCCGGCCGCTCCCAGGCGGCCCGCCCGACCTTTCCGGGGACGGGCCGTCGAATGCATGCTACGAGCGGAATCGGAGTCGCGATGCGGATCGGTGATCTCGAGGGTCGGAAGGTCGGAATCTGTGCTTCGGGCGGTCTCGACAGCAAGTCGGTCACGACGCGCCTCAAGGAGGCGGGGCTCGACGTCGTTGCCTTCATCGCCGATCTCGCGCAGCCCGACGAGTCCGACGTCCACGACATTCCCCGCCGCATGGCGCCGACCGGCGCGCCGACCCGCGTCGTCGACCTGAAGGAATCGATGGCGAAGGCCGCGATGATGGTGATCAAGTCCCAGGCCCGCTACGACGGCGGCTACTGGAACACGACCGGCATCGCGCGCGCCGTCAAGGTCCATGGCCTGCTCGGCGCGATGCAGGCGGAGGGCTGCACGGTCCTCGCCCATGGCGCCACCGGACGCGGCAACGACCAGCTTCGCTTCGAGCGCTACACGAACGTGCTCGCGCCGGACATGAAGGTCTATGCGCCCTGGCGCGACCCCGATCTCCTGACCCAGTTTCCCGGTCGCAAGGAGATGGTCGCCTACCTCCGCGCCAAGGGCATCGAAGCCTCCACCGGTCCCGCCAAGCGTTATTCGACGGACGCGAACCTCGCCGGCCTCTCCCATGAGGCGGAAGATCTCGAGTCGCTCGAGACGCCCGCGACGATCGTGGCCCCGACGATGGGCGTCTGGCCGCAGGACGCGCCGGATCGGATCGAGACGGTCTCGCTGCGCTTCGAGAAGGGCGTCTGCGTCGAGCTGAACGGCAAGCGACTCGGGCCGCTCGACCTGATGCTGGAGGCGAACCACGTCGCCGGCCGCAACGGCGTCGGCATGACCAACGCGCTCGAGAACCGCATCATCGGAACCAAGAGCCGCGGCGTCTACGAGGCGCCCGGCATGGAGCTCCTCGGACGAGGCCTCGAGTCGATCTACCAGGCGGTGCTCGACCGTCGGGCGGCGCTCTTCTTCCGCGATCTCTCGAAGCTCGTGGCGGACGCGATCTACGACGGGCGCATCTTCGACCCGGCACCGCGCGCCGCGCTCGCAGCGATCGACACGCTCGCGGAACGCGCCTCCGGCCGCGTCGAGTTCGGACTCTACAAGGGCAATCTCTTCTTCCAGCAGATGACCGACCTCGCCGGCTCCCTCTACAACCAGGCCGACGCCTCGATGGAGGCCTCCGAAGGGCTCAACCCCACGAGCAGCCAGGGCTACGTCGAGATCCAGAAGGTCGAGGCCGTCTCCCTCGCGCGCGCGGGCCAGATCGTCGCGCCGGCCTGGTAGCCACCGCCGATCCGGACCCCGCCGCAGGGCAGCGCGCGCCTCGCGCCCCCGACTCCGGATCAATTCCGAGGCGGGGGGCGCGGGCGAGGCGCGTTCTTCGTCGGCGCTGCGCACTGCCTGCCATCGCGTGTCGCGTCCTTGCGGCGCGCGACGCGCGCTGGACAACTCCCGCTCCGGTCGCCTCCGCGACGGGTCGATACGCGCCTGCGTCGCCTCCGTTTCGTTCATTCGCCGCACGGCAGCGCCGCCGCGCCGCCCGAGGACCGTCGAGCATGAGCCGCCCCGAAGCGCACGGACCGGCCGGCTGGGGCCGTGGCACGACCGTGAGCGTCTCCCGCCTGCCGGGGCCGGACGCGCCCATGGCCCGGCCACTCGGCATGGGCGAGCTGCTGACACGCATCGAGGTCGGCCACCCGATCCGACTGCGCATCGACGCCGTCGACGGCGGGCGCGTGCTCGTGGCGACGACGGTCCTGCGCATCGAGGCCCAGGGACCCGACACGCTCCGCATCTCGACCCGCAACCATCGCTACGAGCTGCGACGCGTCGCGGGATCGCTGGCGGTGCGCGGTGGCATGGCGCTTCCGGTGACGGGCGGACCGATCGACGGGCCGACCGAACATGGGGACCGAACGCGCGTCGTCGAGATCGCGGACTGGCCCGAGGCCGCGCCGGGCCGCTTCGAGGCGGGTGCGCGCATCACGCTCGTCCATGCGCGGGACGGCGAGGAACGCGAGCTCGGGCGGGCGATCCTGTTGACCGCGCTCGTGCCCGGCGAGAGCGCTTCGTTCAGCGTCGACGGGCGCGTCGTCTCGACCTCGCTCGTCCGCGAGGTCATCGCGCTCGGGAAGGGCGCCGCTCGCATCGTCACGGGCAATTCGAGCTATCGACTCGAGCTCGATCCGCCGACCGGGGACTGCGACGATGCATGACGATTTCGCAGCGCGTCCTTCGTCGCGACGCGGGGATGCGCCGGAGCGCGCGCGCGCGGAGGCGATCCCGCCCGAGATCCAGACGACGGATCTGCTGGCTGTACTCGAGGCGACGCCGGACCTCGTCGTCGTGTCCAATGGCCGGCGCTTCCACTACATGAACAAGGCGGCCGCGCGCTTCCTCGGCGTGACCGACCCGCGCAACGGCATCGACCTGACGCCCGCATCGGTCGTGCCCGGATCCCAGAACGCGATCGTCGCGCGCGCGGTCGAGGAGATCCGCGCGGGGCGGCCGTGGCGCGGCGAGATCCTGCTCGAGCGCCACGACGGCGCGCTCGTCCCCTTCTCGGTCGTCGCCTTCGAGGTCGGCTCGCGCTCGCCCCGCCAACCGCGTCGCTATGCGGCCATCTTCCACGATCTATCGGCCCAGAAGGCCTACGAGCTCGAGCTCGAGGCGAGCGTCTTCGTCGAAGAGCTGACGGGTCTCGCCAACCGCCGTCGCTTCCTCGAGCTGCTCGGCCGCGCGCTGCGCGAGCCGCTCGATCGGCGCCATCGCATCGGCCTGATCGCCGTCAACCTCGATCGCTTCAAGCACGTCAACGACAGCATGGGACCCGCAGCCGGCAACCGGCTGTTGATCGCCGTCGCCGACCGCATCCAGCTCGCCGTCCGCTCGTCCGACGTCGTCGCGCGACTCTCGGGCGACGAGTTCATCGTCATGTGCGAAGAGACGGGGTCCGACGCCCTCCAGATCGTCGCCGAACGGATCCGGTCCGCGCTCTCCCAGCCCTTCACCATCGCGCGTCGCGAGATCGCGCTGACCGCCAGCCTGGGCATCGTCCGCGCGAACTCCGATCGGACCGATCCGGAGTCCCTGCTCCAGGACGCCATCACGGCCAACCAGCAGGCCAAGAACCTGGGCGGGGATCGGATCGCCTTCTTCGATCCGGTCCAGCGCCTCCAGGTCGCATCCCGCCTCTCCCTCGAGCAGGAGCTGCGCAAGGCCCTGCGCGGCAACGAGTTCGAGGTCGTCTACCAGAAGGAGGTCTGGCTCTCCTCCGGCGATCTCGTCTGCCTCGAGAGCCTGGTCCGCTGGCGCCATCCGCAACGCGGGCTGATCCCGCCGGACGAGTTCATCCCGATCGCCGAGACGACGGGGCTGATCGTTCCGATCGGCGAGTTCGTGATCAGCCGGGTCTGCCGACAGCTCGCCGATTGGGCCGCGGCCGGCCTGCGCGGCATGGCGGTCTCGGTCAACGTCTCGCCTCGCCAGATCGCCCAGAGCGACTTCCCGCAGCGCCTCCATGCCATCCTCGAGCAGGAGTCGATCCAGCCCCACCAGATCAATCTCGAGATCACCGAATCCGTGATGAGCGAGCAGTCGCGGTCCTTCCTGAACCGGATCCAGGACCTCCAGAGCGCGGGCTTCACGATGGTGATGGACGATTTCGGAACGGGCTACTCGTCGCTCTCGCAGCTGCGGACGCTCCCGTTCAGCGTGCTCAAGATCGACAAGGCGTTCGTCATCGACATGCTCGACCGCCCGGCCGACCTCCAGCTGGTCGACGCGATGATCCGCATGGCCCACGCGCTCGGCCGCATCGTCGTCGCCGAGGGCGTCGAGACGCAGGAGCACGCCGAACGTTTGCTCCAGATGTCGCGCGAGATCGCGCAGGGCTGGTACTACGGCAAGCCTCAACGCCCGGAAGAGATCACGGCGTGGCTGCTCGCGGAGCACGAGAAGCGGATGGAAGCCGCCGCGAAGGACGAGCTGCCGGTGATCTGAGGGCGGCGCTCGACTAGCGAGCGGCGCGCAGCCGCCCCTCGAGGGCGTCGAGCTCGTCGAGCAGCGCCTTCGGCACGCGATCCCCGAACCCGGCGTAGAAGGCACGGATCTTCGGAATCTCCGACAGCCATCCCGCGACGTCCACGCGGGTCAGCCGCTCGAGCGCGCCGTCGTCGAGGCGGAGACCCGACAAATCGAGCTCGCCCGCGGCCGGCAGCACGCCGATCGCCGTCTCGACGCCGCTGATCTTCTCGGAGCAGCGCTCGTGGATCCACTTGAGCACGCGGCTGTTCTCGCGGTACCCGGGCCAGAGGAACTCGCCCCGATCGCCCTTCCGGAACCAGTTGACGTAGAACACGCGCGGCAGCCGGGCACCGCGGCGCTCCCCGATGCGGAGCCAGTGGGCCCAGTAGTCGGCCATGTTGTATCCGCAAAAGGGCAGCATGGCCATCGGATCGCGGCGCAGCTCGCCGACGGTCCCGGCCGCCGCCGCGGTCTTCTCGCTCGAGATGATCGAGCCGAGGAAGGTGCCATGGGCCCAGCTGCGGGCCTCGTGGACGAGGGGGACGACGGTGGCCCGCCGGCCGCCGAAGAGGATCGCCGAGATCGGAACGCCCCGCGGATCCTCCCACTCGTCGGCGATCACGGGACACTGGCGCGCCGGCGCCGTGAAGCGGGCGTTCGGATGCGCGGCCGGCGTCTTCGCTGCGGGCGTCCAGTCCTGACCCCGCCAGTCGCGCAGATGCGCCGGTTTCTCGTCCGTCATCTCCTCCCACCAGACGTCGCCGTCGTCGGTCCGGGCGACGTTGGTGAAGATGCAGTTCTCGCGGAGGCTGTCCATCGCGTGGGGGTTCGACTTGTAGCTCGTTCCCGGCGCGACGCCGAAGAAGCCGGCCTCGGGATTGATGGCGTAGAGCCGGCCGTCCTCGCCGAACTTCATCCAGCAGATGTCGTCGCCGATGGTCTCGATCGTCCAGCCGTCGATCGCGGGCTCCATCATCGCGAGATTCGTCTTGCCGCAGGCGGAGGGAAAGGCCGCGGCGACGTACTTCGCCTCGCCGGCCGGCGACGTCAGCTTCAGGATCAGCATGTGCTCGGCGAGCCAGCCCTCGTCGCGCGCCATCGCGGAGGCGATGCGCAGCGCGAAGCATTTCTTGCCGAGCAGCGCATTGCCGCCGTATCCCGAACCGAAGCTCCAGATCTCGCGCGTCTCCGGAAAGTGGACGATGTATTTGTTCTCGGCGTTGCAGGGCCAGGGCACGTCCTGCCCGTCCGGCTCGAGCGGAGCGCCGACGGAATGGAGACACGGCACGAACTCGCCGTCTTCGCCGAGCGTGTCGAGCACGCGCCTTCCCATCCGGGTCATGATCCGCATGCTCGCGACGACGTACGGACTGTCCGAGATCTGGACGCCGATGTGGGCGATCGGCGAGCCGATCGGTCCCATGCTGAAGGGGATCACGAACATCGTCCGACCCCGCATGGCGCCGCGAAAGAGGCCGGTCAGGGTCGCGCGCATCTCCGCCGGGTCCCGCCAGTTGTTGGTCGGGCCCGCGTCCTCGGCTCGAGCCGAGCAGATGAAGGTCCGGTCCTCGACGCGGGCGACGTCGGCGGGGTCCGAGAGGACGAGGTAGCTGCCGGGGCGGCGCTTCGGATCGAGGCGCTCGGCCGTTCCGGTGGCGAGCATCCGCTCGAACATGCGGTCGTACTCGGCCTGCGACCCGTCGCACCAGACGACCTCGTCGGGCTGGGTCAGCCGTCGGACCTGCTCGACCCAGGCGAGGAGCCTCGGGTGCTTCGTTGGCGCGTGCTCGGGCATGACGCTGGTTCTCCCGGCGGACGGGTGATCCGGTTCGGCAACAGGCGGACCGGTACGATATCGCGACTTGGCCCGGCGCGAGGGCGCACCGTGCCCGAAACCGGCTTCAGCCGGAACGCGCCGGCGGGGCGCCGGGGACGACCGCGCGGGGTCGGTCGCCTCGGTCGCGGGGAGCCCGGGGCACTCGACCCCGTTCTGGGCTCGATGGCGGCGGCTGGCGGGTTCTCGGGACTGCATCGCTCTCGAAGGGTGCCCCGTGCGCGCCGGGCGTGACCCGGGCGGAACGGACCGTCGGTCGCCGATGCGGCGAGTTGCGCACGCCATGCCGCCGACCCCCGGCGCCCGTCGGACCGCGCGCGGCGTGCGGCGCGGCGCGGCCAGGGCAGGACGCCCGGCCCGCCGCTCGCCGCAGGCGAACCGGGCGTGCGCGTCCGTCCCGCGCCGATCTCTGGAGACGCTCGGGAGTCCGCACGGTTCGGGCCTCAAGCCCCTCGCCTTTGTGACCGATCTCGCGACGGAATCCGCCTCGTATTCGTTCCCCGCTTCGCCGTCATGGACTCATCCGGCCGGTCGCCGCTCAACATGTCGAATCCGCTCGAACACTTCGGTCTCGACCGCTCGCCGTTTGCGGACGAGTCGCCGGCGGTCGGCGTCATCGGTACGCGTGCCCTGCGCAAGGTGGTGGCCCGCGTCCAGGCCGCCCTGCGCGATGGTCGGGCGCGGATCGGCGTCCACGGACCGGCGGGCATCGGCAAGACCTGCCTCGCCGCAGCGCTTCCGAAGCTCTTTGCCGGCCACGCCCGCGTCGCCACGATCTCGGATCCGAGCCTCGAGTGGCCCACGATCCGCGCCGCGCTCGCCCGCAGCTGGCAGCTCGACCGCGACCGGCTCTCGCGCGCGACGCTCGTCGCGGCCGCGGCCCAGTCGAGGCTCGTGCTCGTCGTCGACCGCGCCGAGGACGCCCCCGAGTCGCTGCTGGGGCATCTCGACGTCCTGCAGGACATCGCCGATGAGCGGGGCGAACCGATCGTCGCCGCCATCCTCTTCGTGCAGTCGCCAGCCGAATCGGATCCGACGCCGAGCTGCGCCGCCCTCGCCTGGCTCGAGCGCCACCAGGCCGCGCGCCTCCCCTTCGAGCCGCTCACGCCCGACGGCGTCGCCGACTACATCCAGCGCAAGCTCCGCCGTGCGGGCCACGCGGATCCGCCGATCTTCACGCCGCGCGCGGCGCTCGTGATCCACGCCGAGACGGGCGGCGTTCCGGGCGCGGTGTCCCGCCTGTGCGACGCGTTGCTGCATGCCGCGGCGGCGCGCCGTCTGCGCTCGGTCGACGAGCCCTTCGCGCGCACGCGCGGCGAGTCGACCGCGCTGCATTCCACGCTCGCCGACGAGACCGGCATCGCCTGGGACGACGCCGACCACCATCCGCGCGAGACGTCCGGCGAGGCACTCGCGATCCCCGCGATGCGGCTCGACGCCGGCCGATCGCCGCGCACGACGCGGGCGACCGGCTCGGCGGGGGCACGCGCGCCCGCTCACAGCGCGGGCGCGACGCCGTTCGAAGGCGCCGAGGGTCCGACCGCGGCCGGTGCGCGCATCGATCCCGAGCTCGAAGCCTATCTCTCGGCCCCTCCCAGCGCGGACGAGCTGCGCGCGATCCGGGGAGGCTTCGTTCGCCGCGTCGCACGCCCCTTCCTGCTGGCATCGCTTGCCGTCGCCGTCGGCGGTCTGCTGCTCGCGCTCTGGATGCGACACGACGGGTCGACCGCCGAAGCGCCGGCGGATGACTCGTCGCGGCTGCCCGCCCTCGATCGCGGCGCGGTCGACCACGCCGGCGCGATCCGCGACGTGCGCGTCGCGGAGATCGACGGCGTCGTGCTCGGTCGACTGCGAGGGCCCGTGACGGCCCCTGCGCGCGCCGGCCCGCTCGCCCCCGGCGGCGCACCGCCGCGCGAAGTGCGCGAGGTCGCGCGCGTGCCGATCGCGGCGCGCGCCGAGAGCAACACACGCGCAGGACGCGACGGTCGAAGCGGCTTCGAAGCGCTCGTCGGCACCGGCTCGCCGCTCGGCCGTGCTCGAGACTTCGCCGAAGATGGCCAACGGTCATCCGCGTCGGACGTCGATGCGCGACACGAAGGCGGCCAGGACGCTAAGTTGTCGGAGTCGCCGGACCTGCGACCTGCGGGCTTCGTGCGAGCTGCCGACCCGGCCTCTCCCGACTTGTAGCGTTTCTTCTACATCGAACGGAGCGGCCGGTCGATCAGGCCCCCGAATCCGGATCGGATCCGAGCGGTACCGATCCAGCGAGACCCGGAGCCGGGGCTCGTGGTGACGCTCTTTCGTGTCGACCGACCCCGAAGCGGGCGAAGAAGCGAAGACCTGGGAGAATCCAATGCGTGCGTATCTCTCCGACGTCGTGCTCCTCTATCTCGACGAGCTGATCGACTGGGACAGCTACTTCAACTGGCGGCGCGGCGAGGCGAGCGATCTCGACGTCGATCGCGCGGCGCTGCGCGAGGTGCTCGAAACCGCGGCGCAGATCTGCGAGGAGCAGGAGCCGAAGCTGCGCGCGGGCTGGGAGCAATCGGCGCGACTCGAGAACGGCCGGGTCGTCTATCCGCCCCACATCGCGGAGACCCTCGACAAGCTCCGCGCCGCCGGCCTGATCAGCTTCGGCGTCGAAGAGCAGTACGGCGGCTTCGGTCTGCCAGCCTTCGTCGCCAACGTGATCCTCCAGATGGTCTCCCGCGCGGACGCGGGCCTGATGACCATCCTCGGACTGCAGGCGGGCGTCGCCGAGGACATCCAACGCTACGGATCCGACGCGCTGAAGAGCGCCTGGCTCCCGCGCTTCGCCTCCGGCGAGGTCATGGGCGCGATGGACCTGACCGAGCCCCAGGCGGGCTCCGACCTCGGCGCGATCCAGACGCGCGCGACGACGAAGGACGGCCGGACCTTCGTCGACGGAAGCAAGATCTTCATCACGAACGGCGGCTGCGAGATCCACCTCGTGCTGGCGCGCGATGCGGAGACCTTCGACCAGTCGAAGGGAACGACGAAGGGACTGTCGCTCTACTTGGTGCCGCGGACGAAGGCCGACGGCACGTCGAACGGCGTGACCGTCACCCGCCTCGAGGAGAAGCTCGGCATCCACGGCTCGCCCACCGCCGCCGTCTCCTTCGATCGGGCCGAGGGCTGGCTCGTCGGCGAGCGCGGCCATGGCTTCACCGCGATGCTCTCGCTCATGAACAACGCCCGCCTCGGCGTCGCGGCCCAGGGCGTCGGCATCGCCGAAGCGGCCCTCGACGTCGCGATCCGGTACGCGAAGACGCGTGTGCAGTTCGGCCAGCCGATCGCCGAGCAGCCGCTGATGAAGGACCGCCTCGCGCGCATGACGCTCGAGCTCGAGGGCAGTCGCGCCCTGCTCTATCGCGCGTGCGCGCTGTCCGACCAGAATCGTGCGATCGAGGCGCTGATGGGCCGCGTCGAGGGCGGCTCGAAGGAGGTCTCCGAGGCCCACAAGGTCGAGCTTCAGCAGCTCTACGAGCGCAACGAGACCCGGATCCGCCTGCTCACCCCGCTGGCGAAGTACATGGGCACGGAGGCCGCCGACGCGATCAGCCGCGACGCGATCCAGATCCACGGCGGGCTCGGCTTCATGGCGGAATCCGAGGTCGGCAAGCTCCACAACGACGCGATCATCACGACCATCTACGAGGGCACCTCGGAGATCCAGGTCTCGTTCGCGCTCAAGGAGATCGGCAAGGGCGCGCTCGGGGTCGTCTTCGAGATCCTGGAGGAGGAGCTCAAGACCTTCGACGAGCCGCGCCTGCGCGAGTACGCCGACAAGGTCATGGCTGGCATGAAGGAGATCCTCGGCGCGGCGGGCGCGCTCATCGCGGACTTCAAGTACGCGATGATGTCCGCGCAGTCCCTCGCCGAGGTCGTCGCGAGCGTCCTCGCGGCGGGCGAGCTCCTCAAGCAGGCGAAGGCCGATCCGCGCCGCTTCGATCTCGCGGCGTCCTGGATCGATCGGCGGATGAACGACCTCGAGGCGCGCTGCAAGCGGATCAAGTCGGGCTCGGTCGCCCGCCTCGATCGCTGCGCCAGCATCATCGCGCTGGCGGAGTGAGGGGTCGGATCGAGCCGGTGGCCGCTTCGTCGGATCGAGTGGACGCGTCGCACCCGCTCGTCCGGCGCAGCCACTCGCCGAGTACGATGCCCGCGGCGGCTTGCACGTTGTAGGAGGGGATGAACCCGCGCATCGGTATGCGCAGGCATTCGTCCATCCGCGCGATCAGATCGGACGGAACGCCCTCGGCCTCTCCTCCCAGGAAGACCGCGGACGCGTCGTCGATCCCGGTCTCGAAGGGCGTGCGCGTCCCCTCGGTCTCGAGAGCGACGAGCCGCCTTCCGCCGCGGCGCGCCGACTCGACGACGGCATCCGGATCGGCCTCGAGGACGGGGAAGTAGCGATCCGCCTGCATCGCGAAGCGCATCGCGCTCGCGCGCTCCGCCCGCGTCCACCGCTCGACGACGACGATCCCGGCGGCGCCCGCGACCTCCGCTGCGCGCACGATGAAGCCGACGTTGCCCGGATAGCGGAGCCCGACCAGCACGAGGACGATGCCCGGCCGCCGCATGAGCGCGTCGAGCGATGGTCGTGGCGTGGGACCTTCGAGCGCGAGCAACGTCGCGGGACGGCGCCCCTCCGTCAGGCGCAGGCGCTCGCGCTCCGAGGCGGGCCGGACGGCGATGCCGCGATCACGCGCGCGCTCGACGATGGCCGCCTCGTCTGCCGTGAGCGACTCGCGCGCGAAGAGGACCAGCTGCAGCTCGGCATCCCGCTCGAGCGCGTCGAGGAGCTCGGCGACGCCGACCAGGCGTCGCCGAGCGGGACGGGCATTCAATGGCGACCGGGTATCCGGCGCGGAACCAGGTCGAGAATCGCCTGGATGGACGCCTGCCGCTGCTCGGCGGCGCGCGCGGAGCCCTCGTAGTAGGAGAGAAGCAGGTTCCCGTCGAGCATCATCAGGATGCCCATCGCCACGGCATGGGGATCGACCTCGCGCGGGACGATCTCCGAGAGCGTCTCGGCGAGCACGCCGCCGAATCGATGGTGGAGGTCGTAGAGCGTGCGCACCAGCCAATCGCGGAAGCTCGAGTGCTCGATCGCCCAGCGGATGAAGCCGTCGACGTCGGCCCGATGGCCCGCGACGAAGGTCTGGTAGAGCTCGACCTGCTCGCGCAGCCGCTTCTCGGGCGGGAGGGACGACATGTCGCGAGCGAGCGATTGACGGAAGGGTTCGCAGAGCCGGTTGAAGCACTCGCGGAAGAGCGACTCCTTGTCGCTGAAGTGCCAGAAGACCGTCGCACGGGAGACCTCGGCGTGCTCGGCGACGTGGGCGATGGTCGTATTCTCGTAGCCCCGCGTCAGGAAGAGCTCCGTCGCGGCGACGAGGATCCGCTCCTGCGTGGCGGCCTTGCCCGTCAGCGGCTCGTCGTGCACGAGCGTCATCGCGGCGCGGAGCTCGACGTCGCCCTCGCTCTCATCCCTGCTCACTTCCCTGCTCATCACCCCTCCTCTCGAGTGCCCGACCCGCGCATGCCCGACCCGCCCGAGTCTAACGCCGATCGCCGAAAAACCCGGCCCCCGGCGCGCACCGACCGAGGCGAGCCGGCATCTGAGCGCATCGATGCAGAGGCGCCATACGCCTGCGGCGGCATCCGCCGATCGCGACGGCGCCTCATGCGAGACGTCGACACCCGCGAACAAGCGTTCGTTCGCGGGTCCGCGCGCGTTCGCTGCTAGGGTCCGGTGCCGGGGGCTCCATGAATCGACTCGACGAGACTCGCCGGGCGACGCCGGCGCGCGATCCGGTCGCCCGCGCCATCGGCAATCTCGCCGGCGTGGTCGAGTGGGCGAACGACGCCTTCGCGACGCTCTCCGGCGTCCCGCTCGCGGAGACGGTCGACAAGCCGGTCAACCGACTGCTCGAGCGCGCGGGCGTCGGACTCGACGTCGTCGAGCTCGTCGCGCAGCAGTTCTTCGCGGGACAGGTCTGCCGGATCGCGTTTCCCTTCGACCGCCCCGATGGCCGGCGGATCGAGGTCGTGCTCGACGTCACGGCGCTGCACGACGAGCAGGGCGAAGTCGATCGCTTCATGGCCGAGGTCCGCGAGCGGGCCGACGCGGGCTCGGACGGGTCCGACGATGCCCAGGTCGGGGCGGTCGCGACCCGACGGATCGCACCGTCGATCAGCGAACGACGGATCGACCGCCCGCTTCGCTCGCAGGCTCACAGCGATCTCTCGCGCGTCGTCACGGCGTTCTTCACCCGACCGCGGGCGACGGCCGAGCGCGTCGCGTCGAAACGGCGTCTCGTCCTCGACCATCCCCTCCCCCCGCGCCTGGACCCGCGTCCCGAACCGCATCGCGGCGGATCCTTCGACGCACCGGTCGACACGTTTTTCGAAGCGGATCGCGATACGAATCCCACCGCCCAGCTCGACTTCGATCTCGACGCGGCGCTCCCGCCGATCGCCGCGCCGCTCGATTCGCTCGAAGCGCTGTTGGACGCATTGACGGAGGCGGCGCGACTCGCGATCGACGAGGCGGCCAACGCCGGCGCCGTGATCACCTTCTCGACCGCGGTCGCGCGCCCCTTCCGACGGATCGTCTCGAAGGTCCACCCGATCGCCTCGGGCCCGCCGGAACCGATCGATCGAGCGCAGGTCCTGCTCGAGATCCACGACACGGGCCACCCGCTTCCACCGGATGCGCTCGAACGCCTTCGGCACGCCGAATCGATGCCTGCGTCCGCGGCCGCGCCCGCACGCGAGCCGCGGTCGCGACGCGAGTCGCTGCTTCGCGCAGCACTGGAGATCGCCCGTCCGCTCGGCGCCCGGCTTCGATTCGACGCCACGCCTGGCTGCGGAAACCAGGTGCTCGTGCTCTTCTCTTCGGCCCCGGCGGTCTCTTCGGCTCCGGCGGTCTCCTCGGCTCCAGCGGTCTCCTCGGCTCAGGCGGTCTCCCCGGCCGAGACGGCCCCGCCGGCTCGCGGCGCCGCCGACGCGATTCGAGACCCCGCGCGTATCGATCGATGAGGCGCTGCGCGCCGGGCTGCGAACGAACGCGGATCAGGCGAGATACATCCCGCCGTTCGCCGCGAAGATCTGGCCCGTCGTGTAGCCCGAGACCCTGGGGCAGGCCATGCCGAGCACGGTCGCCGCGATGTCTTCGGGCTCCGCGATCTTGCCGAGCAGCGTCGCGCGCTTGAAGGCCGTCATCGCCTGCTCGCCCGTCGCGCCGAGCATCGGCGTGTTGACCGGCCCCGGCGCGATCGCGTTGACCCGGACCCGGTAGTTCGCGAACTCGCGCGCCGTCGTCCGGGTCACGGCTTCGATCGCACCCTTGGCTGCCGTGTAGTCGACCTGGCCGATGTTGCCGTTGCGCGCCGAGACCGACGAGAAGTTGATGATGAAGCGGTTCACGCCGTCGTCGAGCGGCTGGTCGCCCTTCGCCTTGTAGAGCGGATGCCAGTGCTGGACCGCGACCTCCCGGGTGAACAGGAACGTCCCGCCGAGATGGACCGAGAGGACGAGGTTGAAGTCGGCGAGGGCCTTCTTCGTGATGCGCGCGTCGCGCGTGATCCCGGCGACGTTGACGAGGCCGTTGATGCAGCCGGAGACCTCGAGGACCTGCGCCACGGCGGCTTTCACGTCCTCCTCCTTCGCGACGTTCGCCGGAACGACGAGGGGCGAGACCTTCGCCTGCTGGATTCGCGACTTGGCCTCGTCGAGGCGGCCGCGGTCGAGATCGACCATCGCGACCTGAGCGCCATGGAGAGCGAGTGCCTGCGCGATCGCGAAGCCGATTCCCTGCGCCGCTCCCGTCACGATGTGGGTCTCACCGAGAAATGCGCCGTCGCGCAGCACCAGATCCATTCGTTCCACCTTCCTCGTCCGTGTCGCTTGCCTTGTCAAGGTCGCTTGCCGGGCTTCCGGACCGGCCTTGCCAACAGCCCTCGCCGGCGTTCTCTCGCGGCGTCATCGGCCGACGATTCCGACGTTCTTCCAGCGTCTCGAGGGCAGCGGCTCGAGGACGTCGCCCTGCTCTCCCACGAGGGATTCCGAGCCCACGAGGGATTCCGAGAAGCGCCTCAACGTCCGAGCACGCCGATGGGGCACGAGACGCCCGTCCCGCCGAGACCACAATAGCCGTTCGGATTCTTCGCCAGGTACTGCTGATGGTAGTCCTCGGCGAAGTAGAACTCGGGGGCGGGCAGGATCTCCGTCGTGATCCGCCCGTAGCCGGCCGCGTCGAGCTCCTCCTGATACGCGTCCCGCGAGGCGAGCGCGGCGCGCTTCTGCTCCTCGTCGTAGTAGTAGAGGCCGGAGCGGTACTGCGTCCCGACGTCATTGCCCTGGCGCATGCCCTGGGTCGGGTCGTGGCTCTCCCAGAAGACGCGCAGCAGCTCCGAATAGCCCGTCTTCTCCGGGTCGAAGATCGCGCGCACCGCTTCGGTATGGCCGGTCATGCCGGAGCACACCTCTTCGTAGGTCGGGTTCGGCGTATGGCCCGCGACGTAACCGACCGCGGTGCTGACGACGCCGGGCGCCTGCCAGAATTTGCGCTCCGCGCCCCAGAAGCAGCCCATCGCGACGAGGATGCGGCCATGACCCTCGAAGGCCGCGTCGAGCGGCTGACCCGTCACGAAATGCGCCGGGGCGACGCGCATGCGCTGGCTGCGACCCGGCAGCGCGGCCTCGCGGCTCGGAATCTCCATCGGCTTGCCGAAGAGCCTCATGATGGCGGCCTCCTCCCTCGCGGTTCGGACGATTCGGGCGTCCCGCTCTCGATTCGGGCGTCTCGCCCCCGATTCGAGCGTCCCGCCCTCGATTCGGGCGTCCCGCCTCCGGTTCGGGTGTCCCGCTCCGGATTCGGGCGCGACGCGGCGACGATCCGGGTGCGGAACGGGAGAGCCGCAGGATAGCCGCGCCCGTCGCGTCCGCGACCGCCCGCCCCTCCGACGCATGATACGCTCGGGCCCCGGGGATCGGACCGGAGGACGGAATCGACCGTGCGCATCGCGACCTGGAACGTCAACGGACTGCGGGCGAGGCTCGACTTCGTGAAGCACTGGCTCGAAGAGCGCGTACCCGACGTGGTCGGGTTCCAGGAGCTGAAGCTCGTGGACGACCAGTTCCCCCACGCGGACTTCGAGGCGCTCGGCTACACGGCCGTGACCCACGGCCAGAAGAGCTGGAACGGCGTCGCGATCCTCTCGCGGCTGCCCCTCGAGCCGATCGAGGCCGGACTGCCCGGCCAGGCGGACTTCGGCGCCCGCCTGGTCCGCGCGCGCGTCGGCGAGGGGCCGCTCGCCCTCGACTTCACGACGCTCTACTGCCCGAACGGCAAGGACGTCGACCACGAGGACTATCCGCGCAAGCTCGCCTGGTTCGACGCGCTGCGGAGCTGGGCAGCGGGCTTCGTTCGACCGCAGGAGAGCGCGGTGCTCTGCGGCGACTTCAACATCGTCCCGACGGCGCTCGACTCCTGGTCGGAGGAAGAGCTCGCGGGCAGCATCTTCCATACCGCCGCCGAGCGCGAGCGACACGCGGCGCTGCTTGCGCTCGGCCTGCACGATCTGTATCGCGAGGTCGAGCCCGACACGAAGGCCTTCACCTGGTGGGACTACCGCGGCGGCGCCTTCCACCGCAAGCAGGGCCTCCGGATCGACCTGCTGCTCGGAACGCCGGCGGTCGTGGCCCGGCTGCGCGGCGTCGAGATCGACCGGGAGTTCCGCAAGAAGAAGGGCGATCTGACACCCTCCGACCACGCGCCGGTCGTCGCGGTGCTCGACGAGGGTTGAGGCGGGCGGAAGCGGGAACGGACGTCGGTCAGACCGGACGCGATCCGGACCGCCGCGCCACGAACTCGTCGCGGAGATTCCGCTTCAGGATCTTGCCCGCCGCGTTGCGCGGAAGCGCCTCGTCGACGACTTCGACGATCGTCGGCACCTTGAACCCGGCGAGGTGCAGCCCGACGAACGCGCGCAGCGCCTCGGGATCGATTGCATGGCCACGCTTCGGCAGGACGGTGCAGGCCACCTCCTCCCCGAGCCGCTCGTGGGGCACGCCGAAGACGGCGACCTCGTGGACCCCGGGAAACTCGTAGATGATCGCCTCGACCTCGGCGCAGTACACGTTCTCGCCGGCCCGCAGCACCATGTCCTTCGCCCGATCCTCGACGAAGACGAACCCCTCCTCGTCGACGCGACCGAGATCGCCGCTTCGCAGCCAGCCTTCGACGATCGCCTCGGCCGTCGCCTCGGGCTTGTTCCAGTAGCCGCGGATCAGATTCGGACCGCGGAAGCAGAGCTCGCCGACGCGCCCCGGTGGCAGGGGCTTCATCTCGGCATCGAACGCCCGGACCTCTAGGATCGGGACCGCGCGGCCCGCGCTGCGTGGCTTGCGCAGGTAGTCGGCGCCCGAGTTCTGGGGACCGTACGCGTTCGTCTCCGTCATGCCGTAGCCGATGCCCGGTTGCGCGCGGGCGAAGCTCTTGTCGATGCGCGCGACGAGCTCGGGCGGCGCCGGCGCGCCTCCGCCCCCGACCGAGGCGAGACTCGAGGTGTCGCGTCGCGCGAAGTCCTTCGACTCGAGCAGGTCGAAGGACATCGTCGGAACGCCGACGAACTGCGTCACCCGCTCGCGCTCGATCAGCTCGAGCGCTCGCTCGGGGCTCCACTTGTACATCATGACGAGCTTGATGCCGGCGAGGAATGACGAGAGCATGACCGGAACGAGCCCCGTCACGTGGAAGAGCGGTACCGCCAGGATGAAGCAGGCCGGATGGGGGTTGGGCTCCCGCGGCGGCTGCGTCATGGCGCCCGCGATCGCGCGGCAGGCGAAGGCGCGCAGCGCGGAGAGCAGCGCGTGGTGGGTCGAGACCGCGCCCTTCGGAAAACCCGTCGTGCCCGACGTGTAGAGGATCGTCGCGTCGTCCTGCGCCTCGACCTCGACCTCGGGCATGGTCGCGTCGGGACGGATCACGTCCGCGAGTCGATCGACGCCGACCGGAAGGGCTCCGTCGTGGCGCACGACGAGTACGCGCAGCCCGCCGGTCTCGAAGCGCGGCTTGGCGACCTCGAAGCGCTCGAGATCGGCGATCAGCAGCTTCGCGCCGCTGTCCTCGAGCCCGTAGGCCATCTCCTCGGTCTTCCACCAGGCGTTCATGCAGACGGCGATGCCGCCGACCGAGAGGACCGCGGCGAAGGACGCGATCCACTCCGGGTAGTTGCGCATGGCGATCGCGACGCGATCGCCGCGGCGGATGCCGTAGCGATGCACGAGCGCGTCGGCGATGCCGTCGACTCGTCTCATCAGCTCGACGAAGGTCCAGTGCTCGTCCTCGTAGACGACGAAGGGCTTGTCGCCATGGAGGCGAGCCAGGGCGAAGGCCTCGCGCATCGACCGCGGCAGCTCGGCGAAGACCTTGAGCGGTCGACCCGCGGCCGTTCCGTCGACGATCTCGAAGGGTCCGCCCGGGCCCGTGAGGACCTTCATCGCCTGGTCCCAGCTCATCGCCTCGGCCATCCCGCCTCCTTCGCATCGCGACCGCGCCCGTCCCGGCGCCGCGACCCGATCGCACGGCCCAGCATAACGGAGCCAGCGCCCCCGTCCGCCCGAAGCGGACGACCGCCGTGCGACTCGGGGTCGGCCGCATTCCGTGGCCCCGACCCGCTCCATCGACGAGACTCGGCGCATGGGTGCACGCCGCTGGCGGACCCGGCGCCTGCGGAGGATTCGCCATGTCGTTCGAGCCCGATGCGAGCCACGCGACCGAGCCCTTCTACCTGCGCGGTCCCCATGCGCCCGTCGAGCACGAGGTGGAGGCGTTCGATCTTCCGATCGAGGGCGCGCTGCCGCCCGAGCTCGTCGGCCTCTACCTGCGCAATGGCCCCAATCCCGCGAAGGGCGACCCGGGCCACTGGTTCCTCGGCGACGGCATGCTCCACGCCGTCGAGCTCGCGAATGGGCGTGCCCGCTCCTTCCGCAGCCGCTTCGTTCGGACCCGCGCGCTGCGCGGCCTGGCCCGCTACGTGGATCACGATGGACGCGTCGATTTCACGGCGAGCCCCGCGAACACCCACGTGATCGCGCATGCCGGCCGCATCCTCGCCCTCGCCGAGAACGGATTCCCCTGGCAGGTCGACCGCAGGCTCGAGACCGTCGGTCTCCACGACTTCGACGGCCGTCTGCGCGGTCCGATGACGGCCCACCCGAAACGCTGTCCGCAGACCGGCGAGCTGCATTTCTTCGGCTACCACTTCGCCGAGCCCCACCTCGTCTACCACCGTGCGGACCGGTCCGGCGAGCTCGTCCTCTCGCGACCGATCGATCTCCCGCGCCCGGTGATGATGCACGACTTCGCGATCACCCGGGACTTCGTGCTCTTCTTCGATCTCCCCATCGTCTTCTCGCCCGAGGCCATCGCGAAAGGCGGAATGCCCTATGCCTTCGACGCGAAGGCAGGCGCACGCCTCGGCATCCTGCGGCGCGACGCGCCCGAGGATCCGGTCATCTGGCTCGAGATCGAGCCCTGCTATTTCTTCCATCCCGTCAACGCGTGGAACGACGGCGACGCGATCCGGCTCGACGTCGCGCGCTATCCCGAGCTCTGGAGTCGGAGCTCCGGACGCTTCGACTCGGCGTACCTCTACCGCTACGCGCTCGATCGCGCGCGGGGGCGCGTTCGCGAAGAGCGGATCGACGACCTCGCGATCGAGTTTCCGCGCGTCCGCGAGGATCGGACCGGGCTGCGCCATCGATTCGGCTATGCGACGCATACGCGGGACGTCGAGGGCGCGCTCTCGGGCGCAGCGCTGGTCCGTTACGACGACGAGACCGGCGAACGCGCGATCTGGGCCGAAGACCGCTGGCTGCCCGGCGAAGCGGTCTTCGTCGCGGCGGATCCGCGCCCCGACTCGGCCGAGGGCGACGGCTGGCTGCTCGCCTATCTGCACGATCGCGGCTGCGGGCCGAGCGCGCTCGCGGTCTTCGAGGCGGGACGCATCGAACAGGGACCCGTCGCGCGGGTCCGTCTGCCTCAGCGCGTGCCGTTCGGGTTCCATGGCAGCTGGATCCCGGAGCCCGAGCTCGGTCCTTGATCCGTCGATTCCGCGGCGCCTTCCGGCGCCCGTCGAGCGCGTCCCCCGGACCCGTGTGAAGGCCATCGCTCCGGCCCGCGCGGTGGACATCGCTCGGGTCCGATCCACGGTCGGCCCTCCCGCGCGACCGACCCGCCGCCGGCTCAGCCGAGGACGAGCAGCCAGGCGCCGAGCGCGACCGATCCGCCCGCCGCCATGCCCCGCAGCCAGGCGAGCCCGCGATCCGCTCGTCGCTGCGCGAGTCGACCCGACGCGTGTCCCAGGACGCCGCTGACGACGGCCATCGTGCAGGCGACGCCGAGCCCGAAGAAGACGAGCGCGCCGAGCGCGAGCGGAAGCGACGCCCGAGCGAGCGGGAACACGGCGAGGATCGGCGCCGAACCGGCGAGGCCGTGGATCGCGCCGACCAGCAGCGCGCCGTGATCGTGCTGATGAGCGCTCGGATGCGTTCTTCGCTGGGGACTCGGCGCCGCGGACTCGACGATCGTGTGGGCGCGATCCGCGTGAGGCGCCTGGTCGTGGCCGTGCCAGTGGGCATGGGGCGGCAGGTCGTCGTGGGCATGGAAGTGGACGTGGGCACGCCGGCGCAGCAGCTCGACGAGGACCCATCCGCCGAGGACCACCATCGCGAGGCCGACCGCGCGCTCGGCCTCCGCCGCGACGGTCGCGGGCAGGTTCCGACCGGCGAGCAGCAGGAGGAGGCCCGCGAGCAGCACGACGAGACCGTGGCCCGTCGCCCATCGCAGCCCCGCCCGCACGCCCTCGGCGACGCCGCGCCCGCGCGTCGCGAGCACGGAGACCGCCATCACGTGGTCCGCATCGAGGGCATGGACGAGTCCGAGCGCGAAGGCGAGGACGAGCCAGCCGGGACTCGATTCCGCGAACGAAGTCGCGATCGCCGACACCTTCGCGACGTCCAATCTCGTCCCCCCCGCCGCGTCAGAGCGCCGCTCGCACGCCGGCGCCGTCGAACCGGATCAGCTCATCTTCGCGATCACGTCGTCCGCATAACGCTTGATGCCGTCGATCTTCTCGTCGAGATCTCCCGTGACGCCATGATAGAAGGCCCAGGGCATCGTCAGGATGTGGGTGACCCCGCCGTCGCCGAGTCTCGCGTAGGCGTCGACGCCATGGGCGTCGGAGGCGCTGGCGAGCACGTCGAAGTCCTCGCTTCGACCGGCGGCCTTGCGGTAGCCCCGGATCTTCTGGATGCACTCGAGGATCTCGGCGCTGGTCTGGAGGTCCGACAGCCAGCCGTCGTTGCGCGCGGCGCGCCGAAGCGCGAAGTCCGAGATGCCGCCGACCCAGACCGGAATCGGCGCCGTCGGAATCGGCGGCGTCATCTTCAGGCGGTCACAGCGGTAGAACTCGCCCTCGAAGCTGAAGAATTCGCCGCTCCAGAGCTTGCGCATCAGCGTCAACATCTCGTCCGCGCGTCGCCCGCGACGCTCGAACTCCTGACCGACGAGGCCGAACTCGACCTTCGACCACCCGACCCCGATCGTCATCGTGATGCGATCGTTCGAGATGGCCGCTGCCGTCGCGACCTGCTTGGCCGCGAGGTACGGATTGCGCATCGGGAGCACGAAGGCGTTGGTCGTGAAGCGCAACCGCTTCGTCACGGCGGCGAGCGTGCCGGCGACGACCCAGGGATCCGGGAACTCCGTGTTCTCGTCGTAGCGACGGGTTCCATCCTCGGTATAGGGATACGGCGTGTCGAGCGTCTCGGGATAGACGGCGTGGTCCGAGAACGCGATGGCCGCGTAGCCGGCTTCGTCAGCGGCTCGAGCGAGGGGGATGAGATGCTGCGGCGGCTGGAAGGCGCCCGAAATCACGAACTTCATCGGTTCTCCTTGGGTGGCGTACGGACGGCGTGCGGACTCTCGAACGGGCGGACGAAGCGGCGAACCGGGACGGGACGGAGGAGCGGGCGCGTCGCATCACCGCCGCCCGCGACGAAGCGCTCGCGCGCCCGACCCGACTCGCGAACGCGCTCAATCCCCCCGCGGCGCGAAGTGGACAAGCGACTCGCCGCCGAGCGGCTCGAAACGGACCTCGACCGGCAGCCCCACGCGAACGTCCTCCGGTCGGCAGTCGACGATGCGTGTCGTCATGCGCGGCCCCTCCTCGAGCTCGACGGCGGCGACGACGAGCGGAAGCTGCGCGCGTTGGGCGGAATCGAGCCCGACGCGGTCGACGGTGAAGGAGTAGACCTGGCCGCGGCCGGAGACGGACTCCCACTTCCAGTCGTCGCCGAGACAGACCGGACAGCGCACGCGCGGATAGTAGAAGAAGCCGTCGCGCGGGCAGCGTTGCAGCACGAGGCGACCCTCGCGCGCGGCATCGAAGAAGGGCGCGGCGATCGGCGTCCGCCGCGGGATCGGCCGGCCGTCGGGGGCGAAGGGCTGCTCTACGCGCATCAGGCGCCCTCCAGGACGAGCCCGACGTTCGCGGCCATCAGCCCGCCGACGCCGGTCACGTAGGCGAGGTCGGCCTTGCGCAGCTGTACGTCGCCGGCGCGGCCCTGGATCTGCCGCATCGCGTCGAGCACGTGGGACAGGCCGCCCGCGGACCCGCCCTGCCCCATGCCGAGCTGACCGCCATGGGTATTGAGCGGCCAGTCGCCGTCCCAGCGCAGGTCGTGCTCCTCGACGAAGCCGCCGCCCTGGCCCTTCGCGGCGAAGCCCGCGTCCTCGATCGTGAGCAGGACGGTGATCGTGAAGCAGTCGTAGAACGACGCGAGATCGATCCGCTTGCGATCCGCGCCGGCCATCGCGAAGGCGCGATCGGCGGCCGGGCGCGCCGGTGTCTCGGTCATGTCCCGCATGTAGGTCACGGTCTTGTGGGTCACGCACTCGCCGTAGCCGGAGACGAAGACGGGCCGGCGGTTCAAACGCTTCGCGCGCTCCGCCGAGGTCAACACGACCGCCCCCCCCCCGAAGCAGGGCATCACCATCTCGAGCAGATGGATCGGATCGCAGACCATCGGCGACGCGAGCACGTCTTCGACCGTGATCGGCTTGTCGCGGAAGACGGCTTTCGGATTCTTGAGCGCGTTGTCCCGCTCGTGGACCGCGATACGCGCGAGCGTCTCGGGCGCGACGCCGTACTTCGCCATGTAGCGCGTGGCGACCATCGCGAAGGAGGGCGTCGCCGCGACGAGTCCGTACGGAATGTCGTACTGGCCCTGCGGCGAGCCCCAGGCATCCCCCATCAGGTAGGGCGGCATCACCATCTTGCGCGGATCCGCGCCGCCCTCCATCGGCGCCGGCGTCGAGGGCACCAGCACGAGCACCGTCTCCGCCACCCCGACCTCGATCGCCGCGGCCGCGCGCCAGATCATGCCGGCCGAGGTCGCGCCCCCGATGTCGACGACCTCGTTGAAGCCGCTCTCGATGCCGAGGTACTCCGCGAGGGCGAGGGTCGGGAAGAGCGGCGACTCCTGCAGCCCGCCGACGACGAGCCCGTCGACCTCGCTCTTCTCGATGCCCGCGTCGGCGAGCGCCTCGGCCGCCAGCGCGGCGCAGGCCTCCATGCTGAACATCGGGCGGTCCCATTTGCGCTGGGGTGCCCACTCCGTGTAGCCGACCAGCGCGGCGGCGCGCTTGCCCATCGTCGAGCTCCTCTCTCCCGGTCGCTTTCGGCTCCCGGTCGCTTTCGGCCCCCGGTCGCTCCCAGGCCTCGTTCAAGCCGCGAGCACGCCTCGCTCGTCGCGCAGTCGAACCGGGAGCGACTTGAGCCCGCAGGCGAACGCGGGCGCGTGCAGCTCGAACGGCCCCTCGCGGGCGAGCTCGAGTCCCGGCAGTCGATCGAGGATCGCCTCGAAGGCGCAACGCAGCTCGAGCCGCGCGATGTTGGCCCCCATGCAGAAATGCGCGCCGATGCCGAAGGCGACATGGGGATTCGGCGAGCGCCCGACGTCGAAGCGCTGGGGATCGACGAAGACGTCCTCGTCCCGGTTCGCGGCGGCGTACATCAGGAGGACCTGGTCGCCCGCCCGGATCTTCTTCCCGTGCAGCTCGACGTCGGCGGTCGCGGTCCGCCGCATGTTGAGCAGCGGGGTCACCCAGCGCACCATCTCCTCGATCGCAATCGGAAGCAGCGCACGGTCGCCGCGCAGCCGCTCGAGCTGGTCGGGATGCTGCAGCAGGGCGAGCGTCCCGCCCGCGATGACGTGGCGGGTCGTGTCGCTGCCACCGTTCAGGAAGAGGAGCGACTCGCTAGCGAGCTCGAGGTCGGTTCGCGCGGCAGGACCCGAGGCCGCGGCGTCGACGATGCGGGAGAACCAGTCGACCCCGCCCGGCATCCGCTTGCGCCGCTCCACGACGCCGAGCGCCTCCTGATAGTAGGCCTGGGCGACCTGCATCATGTGCTCGCTCTGGTAGCGGGGACCGCCGCCGGCGGCCATTGTGATCTCGGCGATCTGCGCATAGCGCGGCCAGTCCGCGTCCGCGAGACCGAGCGTCTCGACGATCACGCGGACCGGAAGCGGAATCGCGATCTCCTTGACGAGGTCGAACTCGCGGCGACCGGCGAGGCCGCGGAACACGTCGTCGACCAGGCGCTGGATTCGCGCCTCGAACTTCTTCGCGCCCCGGGGCGTGATCTCCTTCTGGAAGAGATGGCGGTAGGCGAGGTGACGCGGATCGTCGTTGTCGATCATCGAGCCGGAGCCGTTCGTGTTCGGACGCGAGCCCTGGGCGCTCGAGAATCGCTTCGGATCGCGCGAGATGGCGACGATGTCCGCATGTCGCGAGATCGCCCAGAGCCGGTTGATCTCGTCCCAGTAGACCGGCTCTTTCCGACGGAGCCAGGCATAGGTCGGCTGGGGATCGCCTTCGTAGAGGGCGTGATCGAGGAGGTCGATCGGATGGGGGCTCGCCTGGGTCACGGCTGTTTCACCTTCGTGAGCGGGGTCATCACGCCCGCCGCGCGGGCGGGTCGCCAATCCTAGATCGAAGCCGGACGACGCGCCGCCTCAGCCGCCCGCCTCCCACTCGCTCTCGTCCTCTTCCTCGGCCGCCTGACCCGGCGGCATCGGCTCGTCGAAGATCGCGCGACGACGCGCATCGAAGGGCGGCGCGGGCTCCGGGGCGAGATCGTTGAGCCGGTCGATCAGGACCCGGAGCGACCCGACCGCGCGCCGGTTGAAGTGGAGACGCAGGCGCGGGAGATGCGGCATCTCGCTCTCGTCCATCGAAGGCGCCGTGGCCCGCTCGATCCGGCCCGAATCGAGGAGTCGCGCGAACTCGTCGTTCAGCGCTTCGAGCTGCCGGTCGTCCGGCGCGACGTGGAGCCGCAACACGAGGCGCCCGTCGACGTAGCGACTCGAATGGTAGTTGCGATAGAAACCCTCGATCTCCCGAACCGCCTTCTCCACCGAATCGGTCACGCAGAAGAGGTTGAGGTCCGCGGGGTCGATCAGACCGCGATCGGCCAGATGGGTCGTGACGTAGTCGTACCAGTCGCGCCAATAACGTCCGCCGGGCGCGTCGACGAAGACGATCGGGACCATCTCGCTCTTTCCGGTCTGGATCAAAGTCAGCGCCTCGAAGCCCTCGTCGTGGGTCCCGAAGCCGCCCGGAAAGAGCGCGATCGCATGGGCCTCCTTGACGAAGACGACCTTGCGCGTGAAGAAATAACGGAAGTTGATCAGCTTGGGATCGCCGGCGATGGTGACGTTCGCCTGCTGCTCGAAGGGCAACCGGATGTTGACGCCGAAGGACGCGTCCCGCCCCGCCCCGCCCTGGGCCGCACCCATGATCCCGTCGCCGGCCCCCGTGATCACCATCCAACCCGAGCGGACGATGCGCTCGGCGAACGCCCGTGCCGCCTCGTAGTCGGCATGGCCCGGGCGGGTCCGCGCGCTCCCGAAGACGGCGACCTTGCGGATCGCCGCATAGGGCCGGAAGACGCGAAACGCGTGGCGCAGCTCCTTCAGCGCGCTGTTGACGAGCTTGAGCTCCGAGCGCGACGTGCCGTCCCGCAGCAGATTCAGACCGGTGACGAGGATCTGGCGCGCGAGCTCGACGTCCGCCGGCGCGGTCGCCTCGCGGCGCGCCGCCTCGAGCAGGGCGTCGATCTTGTCGTTGAGCTCGGGGATCGGGAGCTGGTAGGGCCTGCGGGGAGAGGGGGACATCGCGCGGCAGCATAGCGGGCCGCCGGCAGGCCGGCGCGCTCGCGGCGGGTCCTGCGCCTCGACGCGCCCCGTTCAATCGCGCTTCATCGCCTCGAGCATCCGACCCATCGCGGCATGGATCGCCTGGATGGCCTTCAGCGGCCGGATCATGACCTTGAAGTCGACGATCCGCCCGGCCTCGTCCCAGCAGATCATGTCGACGCCGTTGATCGCGAGCCCGTCGATCTCGCTCTCGAACTCGAGCACCGCATCGCGCTCGCCGACCACCTCGCGCACGTAGCGGAAGCGGCGCCTCGGCGGCGCGCCCGCCGCCCCGTCGCCGGCCGGCCCGTCCGATGCGAGCACCTGGAAGGCCGCCAACAGGTAGAGCCTCGCGAGCGCGCGGCCGCGCTGCGGCGTATGGACGATCGGCGAGTGGAAGACGACCTCGTCGGCGAGCAGCGCGTCGAGCGCGGCCTCCGTCGGATGACGCACGATCGCATGCCAGGCGTCGAGGCCCCGCTTCGCCGGCTCGTTCATCGCCCCCTCCTCACGGTCTCGACCGCCGCATAGGTCGAGACGCAATACGGCACGAGATAGGTCGTCGCCATCTTGAGCCCGTCGAAGGACGAAAGGCCGCCGGCGACGAGACGATCGAGGTAGTTGATCGCGACGAGAATCGTGCCGACCACGGCGGCGACGCGCAGCGAGCGCCGGACGATCTCGGGACGACGCGCGGTCGCGAGCCAGCTGGCCGTCGCGCCTCCCCGGCCCCCCGTTCCGTCTCGCGGCCGCTTCGCCCGACCGCCCCCGCCCGGACGCCCGGCATCCCGACCCGCGTTCACGCCCTCGTCCATCCCGATCGCCTCGCCGATTCCCGCTCGAGCCGCCATCCTAGGCAGCATGCTGCCCCTCGTCTATTACGCCATCCCCGGCTTCGTCGCGCTGCTCCTGCTCGAGTGGGCCTGGCTGCGCCGGACGAGCGATGGCGCGTCGACGGTGGGGCCCCCGACCGTATCGACGACGATCCCGTCGACCGGCGCGCCCGTGCGCGGCTACCTCGCCCCCGACGCGCGAGCGAGCCTCGTGATGGGCCTCGGCAACGTCGCGGTCAACGGCCTGATGAAGGTCCCGACCTTCGCGCTCTTCGGCCTGCTTTACGAGTACCGCCTGTTCGAGATCGGAACCGGCGCGGCGGCCTGGCTGCTCCTCTTCGTGGCCGAGGATCTCACCTACTATGGATGGCATCGTGCATCCCACGAGATCCGCTTCATGTGGTCCGCCCACGAGAGCCACCACTCGAGCCGGTACTTCAATCTCTCGACCGCGCTGCGCCAGTCCTGGACGACGCCCTTCACGACGCCGCTCTTCTACTTCTGGCTCCCGCTCGCTGGCTTCCATCCGGCGATGCTCGCGACCCAGATCTCGATCAGCCTGATCTACCAGTTCTGGATCCATACCGAGCTGATCGATCGCCTCCCGCGCCCGTTCGAAGCGATCCTGAACACACCCTCCCATCATCGCGTCCACCACGGCGCGAACGTCGAGTACCTCGACCGCAACCATGGCGGCATCCTGATCGTCTGGGATCGCCTCTTCGGCAGCTTCGCGGCCGAGCGGGCGCCCGTGGTCTACGGCCTGACGAGGAACATCGACACCTACTCGCCGATCCGGATCGCCCTTCACGACTGGGCCGACCTGATCCGAGCGGTCCTGCGCCCGGCCCCGCTCGCGACGCGCCTCGCCCACGTCTTCGCCCCGCCCGGCTGGAGCCCCGACGGCTCGACGCAGACGGCGGCCGAGCTCCGAGCGGCCCGTACCGCGAGCCCATCGGGCACGACGGCATCGGCGGGCATGGCGAACTAGCAGCGCCCGACCGATGCGACCTCCGCGAACCGATCGTCGTTCGAACGGGAGGAAATCATGGAACGCAGAGCCGAAACGGCAGCGGGCGCCGAAGCGCCCGCTGCCCGTTCTCGATCGGCTTCCGTCCCGCCGACTACTGCTGCCCGCCGCCCGGGAAGCCCCCTCCGCCGGGGAACCCGTCTCCGCCCGGGAAGGGATCGCCGTCCGGCGGCGGCTCGACGATGCCGAAGCCGTTGGTGCCGATGCAGCCCGCCCCGATCGTGGTGCAGGGGCTTCGCAGGCTCATCGGCGTACCCGGAGCGCCGTTGCCGCCCGCGCCCATGTAGGCGACCGGGCCAGGGCCAGGCGCACCGACCGGCGGCAGCGGATCGATCAGCGTCGCCGGATCGATCGCCGGACCGGCATCGGCCAGCAGCGGCGCGCCGGCGAGCAGCGGAATCCGCTCCGCATGGCCCGGCGCGGCGAACAGAGGCTCCCGTCGATTGCCGATGATGCAATCTCCCGGCCTGGCGCTCTTGCCCTCGGCGCGGCGCTTCACGGCGATGGGCTTGACCCAATCGCAGAGCATCGCGTAGGCGCCTGCCTTCTCCTGCAGGATGCGCGCCTCGCGGTCGCCGCCGAGCACGGTGCTCGAGGAATCGAGCGCCACGAGCTCGATCGGGTCGCCCGTCTCGCGCGGATCGACGAGCCGGACCGCACCGGACTCGAGCGTCACGCGCGGATCGCCGTCGGCGTTGAGGTCGATGCGCGCGGCGCTCTTCTCGTCGAGCTGCGCCAGCGCGGCGTCATGCCAGAGACCGGCCGACGCGCCCGCGCCCGTCCGCACGCTCTCGCCGGCGTAGATCGGATCGCCGACCTGAGCGGCACGGACCTGGCCTTCGACGCCGACGACGTCGACGCGTCCCGAAACGCTCGCGACCTCGGCGACCGGGGTATCCGTCGCCCGGGCTTCGGCCGCCGAGAGCCCGAGAACGAGCCCGAGACAGCCGACGAGCGAGGAGATCGAAAACGAACCGGGAAGCTTCATGGCTCTCATTCTCCCGACCGGCTTCCTCACCAGGGAAGCAGGCCAATCGTGACGAATCCGCCCACGATGTGGCGGTTGTAGTCGAAGACGCGCGTATTCGACTCGTTGTCGAGATACTGGTAGCGGGCGGAGACCGACAGCCAGCGATTGATCGGCTTCGTCAGTACGGCGCTCGCGGCGCCCACGAGGTCCCGACGATCGCCGACGATCTCACCGACCTGAGCGAAGGACGACCGCGTGTCGTACTTGTCGTACTCGACGCTGCCGGTCGCGTCCAGGATCAGGCTCCACGGCAGGATCTGGCGGAATCCCAGCCAGCCCCCCCCGCCCACGAAGTCGTAGTCCTGTCCTTCGGACCGGTAGTCGTGACCGAAGAGGCCGCCGCGCAGGGTCGTCGAGTCCGTCACCATCACCTGATGGTCGTATCCGCCGAGGATCTCGTGACCGTCCCGATCGCGGATCTCGAGGAAGGCGGGGTCGAATTCGTCGTAGAGGAAGTCGTTGTAGGCGTAGCGGATGTAGGCCGTACCGAGCCCGGCCTTGCCGAAGTCGTGACGGATCTCGGGACGCACGGCCGCATACCGGATGAAGTCGTGTCCATCGAACCAGCCGTAGCCGGCCTCGGGCGTGATGCGCAGCAGCGTCCGCTGGCCCAGGTCGCGATCGAGCCACATCGAGGCCGTCAGGTAATGCTGGTCGAAGTCGTCCTCGCGGAAGGGCTGCGATCCGGTGTAGTTCCCGCCGATGCCGCCGGCCCAGCCGCTCGCGCGGAAGAGCTCGACCCCGCCGTCCACGGCCCACCAGCCCTTCCCGTCCCCGCGATGGGAGATGTTGGCCGGCTGGGAGATCGCGCCGCTTCGCAGGGCGATGTTCGAGTCGTAGTCGAGACCGGCCTGTAGCGTGAGCCAATGGGTCGGCGCGGCGGAGAGCCTTCGCGCCTCGGCCTGCTCGAGCGCTTCGCCGGCGCGCTCGGCCCAGACGGTGCCGGGCGCCATCTCCTGGACGTGGCGAAGCGACTCCCGCGCACGACTCTCCTCGCCGACTTCGGCTTGCGCGAGCGCGGCATAGTAGTTGGCTGCGGGCTCGAACGCGTCGCCCTGCAGATTGCGCGATCGATCGAGGCGACTGATCGCTTCCGCGGGCCTCTCCTCCTCGAGCAGGATCAGGCCGAGGTAGAGCTCGGCCTCGGGATTGTTCGGCAGCATCGTCTGCGCCCGCTCGAGGTCCGCGCGGGCGGCATCCCGCTCGCCGACGTGGTACTCGGCGACGCCGAGGGCGAGGCGCGCGTCGCCCGAGCTCGGATCGTGCTCGACGGCGCGCTCGAGGACGGGCCTGGCCTCCGCGAAGCGCTTCATGCTGATCAGACAGCGCCCCGCCATCAGCGCCGACGCGCCCTCTCCGGCCGGATCGAGGGCCCGGGCCTGGTCGATCAGCGGGAGCGCCGCCTCACAGTCGCCCTTCGACGCCAGACTCGCCGCTCGCGCGCGCAGGACGCTCGCTTCGTCGGCGGCCTGGGCGATCAGCGGCAGGGAGAGTCCGAGGATGAGGAGAGACGAGGTCAGTCCACCGTGGATGCGGCGGGGAGCTCCGTTCGGGAGCGCGGCGGTCATTGCGATGATTCCTTCGTCCTGGGATGAAGAGCGACCCGCCGACGGAGACCGACGGGCCGCTCGAAGCGGAAACGATCAGCTCCTCGAGCGCCGCGCCGCGAGCAGCGAGAGACCGACGCCGAGCAGCAGCGCGGTCCCCGGCTCGGGAATCACGACGCGCGCGAATCCGAGGTTGAGCTTCGGGAGCTGGTAGTCGTTGCCGACCTTGACGAGCGCCTGCTTGACGACGTACTGGATCGCCGCCGACACGGAGGCGCCGGCCGTCACGTTGCCCGCCAGGATGTCCTGGGCCGTGCGGTCGAGGAGCAGCGCGGGGTAGTAGTAGTCGACGCCCGAGGCGGTCGCCTTGATGATGTACCAGCCGAGCGCGCCGTCGATCTGCAGGCCGACCTCGTCGTCGGGGTAGTCGACGGTCGTCGAGCCGACCGCATAGGGCTTGGTATTCGTGAAGAGCAGGAAGTTCGCGCCGGTCATGTCCTCGCCCGAGACGTTCTGGATCGCCCAGTTCGAGGTCACGCGGTTCAGGGACGAGGTCGGCGGATTCGGCGAGACGACCAGCGTCGACGCGGGCGGCAGCGTCACCGAGAGGTAGCCGCCGACCTGGGTCAGGAGGTCCTGGTTGTCGATGATCGTGACGCCGGCGCTCTGGGCCGCCGACGCCGACGCGGCGCTGATGCCGTAGCGGGTCGAGCCGGAGAGCGGACCGTCGAAGAACACGTCGATGGGCGTCGCCTGCCCGGGCGCGACGAAGGAGACGAGCGCCGCGACCACGACGGCGGCCGCGAGGCCGGCGCGCCGCACGGCGGCCCGACCTCGCGTCCGGGACGAGGCATTCGATCGCGACGGAAACGGGCGGGAGAGGCTCGATTGCGAGAGGCGCTCGGAAGACGGCTTCCACGAGATCGGCAGCATGGATGGGTGCACTCCAGGACCAGCGGGTTCGGTCTGGTCACTGAGTGGTGCGGGCCACGGGAAAATCTCAAAGGATCTGGGGGCTTCGGGCGATTTTCACGACCGACCGGAGGCCCGTCGGCAGACCGCCGGCAGCTTCCGGCCGAGCGGCCGGATCAGCGGATCACGAAGCGCGCCGGCCGCTTGAAGGGCTGCGGCTTCTCGCCCCGCCCGCCCGCTGGCTTCGCCGCCAGCGCGCCCCGGCGTTCGAGCCAGTCGATCAGGGTCCGGATCGACTCGTCCGTCGCGCGGAGGCAGCCCAGGGTCAGCGGCTTGCCGACCGTCAGCCAGTTGGCCCCACCGTGCAGCGCGTACTCGCCCTGGATCGGAATCTTCGCGATGCCGAGGGGACCGTCGGGCCCGGGCGGGACGCGCTGCGCACCGAGGGATTTCGCGGTCTGGCCCGGATTCCAGGCGGGATCGTGGACCACCTGCCAGAGCCGGAACTCGCCGGTCGGCGAAGGATGGGCGGGGGAGCCGATCGCGACGGGGATCTCGGGCCCGAGCTCGCCCGACGCGAGATCGACGACATGGACCCGATAGGTCGCCCGATCGATCTCGAAGCGGATCCCCGGATCGGCACCGGCCGCTCGCGCCGGGCCGGGACCGAGCGAGAGGAGCAGCAGTGCGAGCCCGGCGAGCCCGCTCCGTCTCCCTCGACCATGCCGGCTGCGCGATCCTGCCACCGTCCGGATCCTCTCTCGCGGCCGCCCGCTTCCGGCCGCGCTCGCCCGGTCGCGCGCTCCCAGCCGCGCGCTCCCGGATCGCTCCTCCGCGGTCGCTCGTCGTGAAGTCGCGACCCGATGGGCCCCGTGGCAGGAACGACCGGTGCGACGGCGCGCTTGCGCGGGGCCCGCGCACGTCCTGCCGGCCGCCCGCACGACCGAGCCGCCGCGGCGCGAACCGTTCGACATGAAATTCTGTTCTACATGAACTTCTGGGGGACCGCACACAGCGCGGCATAGACGCCGAATACGAGCCCACCCACGATGACCACGGCCGGCGGGGCCTCGGGAAAGATCATGAGGGCGATCGCGGGACCCCCGATCAGGAACGCGGCGAGCACGCCGTAGCCGAAGGGGTGCTCCTTGACCTCATGGACCAGATTCCTGCGCCAGGTCTGCCAAACGGACATCTCGGATCTCCTCGCTCGCGCCCGCCGCCTCGCTCCCCGAACCGCCCGGGCCCGACGACGCGCGCGCATCCGCCTTCGGCCGCCAAGGCCCCTGCAATGACACGAGCTTAAGCGCGTCCGTTCCCGCCCGCGATGCAGCCCACCGTTGCCTGCAGCCGCGAGCGTCACGCCCCCGTGGCCGGACCGGCCTCGGGGGCGGCCGCGGGGGCCTGACCGCCGGTCTCGGCCTCGGCGATGATCGCCGCGATCCGCGTCGCGAGCTCGTCGAGCACGGCTTCGTAGGCGCCCACTCGGGCCGCGGCGCCCGACCCGACGCGCTCTCGCCGCGTCTCGAACGTGAAGAGACGCGCCGGGGGAGCGGCCCCGGAATCGCTGCTCCGATCGCGGGGACCGATCAGGGCCCAGCGGATCCGGACGTGGAGCGTGTCCACACCGTCGACGATGAGATCGTCGACGTGGAGCCGGACGCGGTAGTCGATCGGAAAGGGCGCCTTCGAGGGATGGGCGACGACGCGGGTCGAGGCGAGGCGCTCTCCGACGCCGAGGGAGACGGCGCGGAGGAAGTTGCGCTCGAAGGAGTCGAGCCAGCGGTGGGTCGCGTCGAGCTCGATCTCCCCGCTCGTGCGGCGACGGGCGAGCTCGGGGCGCTCGAGGTAGGCCGGCAGACGGACCGGACCGATCTGGACCGCGACCTCCGGCGCGACCCGGTCGGCCGGCGGGAGCGGCTCGAAGCCGAGCGCGTAGTAGTGGACGTCGGGGCTGCGGCCGAGGCAGGCGGCGGCGCCGAGCGCGCAGAACGCGAGTCCGAGCGCGAACGCGATCCGGAACGGCATGCGATCTCCCCTGGCCATCAGTCGGGCCTCCCGCGCAGGAGCTCCTCCGGATGCGATTCCAGCCGCTCCGTGAGGCGCCGGATCGAGCCGGCCGCCTCGGACAGATCGGAGACGAGGCGTTCGAGCTCGAGGGCCAGCGCCGATTCGGGCGCGATCAGGCCGTCGGCCGACTCGAGCGTGCGCTCGAGCTTCTCGAGCGAGGAGGAGACGCTCGGCAGGACGTCGCTGCGGGTCGTGCCTGCGAGCTCGCGGATCTCGACGAGCACGGCCGCCAGGCGTTCGAGGCTCTGGTCGAGGTTGCGTCCGATCGATTCGATCGGGACGCGGTCGAGCTTCTCGACGATGCGCGCGACGCGTTCGGTGATCGCGTCGAAGTCGCCGCCGGTCGTCGGGAGCACGGGGTAGGGATCGGTCCGGACGAGTCGGGCAGGCGGAGCGTCGTCGACGAAGTCGAAGTCGACCGCCTGCTGTCCGGTCAGGATGTTCTGGGTCGCGAGCCGGGCCCGCAGCCCGCGCTCGACCTGCTGCGCGAGGTAGTCGAGCTCGTCCTGGCCCTTTTCCAAGCCGAGCCGCGAGACCTCGATCTCGATCACGACGGGAATGCGGATGGCGCCGGTCTCGGGATCGCGGGCGAGCTCGACGTCCTGGACCTCGCCGATCTCGATGCCGCGGAACTCGACGGGCGAGCCCGCCGCGAGCCCGGCGACCGACCGGTCGAAGTAGACGAGGAAGCGCGAGCGCCTCTTCGCGCGCGGCCGCTTCGTCGCCTGCTTGTTCGGGTAGAGCTCGAAGACCATGTCGGGCGGAACGTCGCCGGCGATGGTCACGGTCGCGGGCGTCTCGAAGGCGATGCCGCCGAGCAGGAAGGAGGTCAGCGAAGGCGTATCGATCTCGAGCCCGTCGGCCCGCAGCGTCGCGTCGAAGCCGGACGCGTTCCAGAAGCGGGTCGTCGAACGGATGCGTGCATCGTGAGGCGCCTCGACGAAGATCTGGACGTCGACCGAGTCACCGCTCGCCGAGAGCTCGTAGCCGACGACGCGCCCGACCTGGAGCCAGCGATAGTAGACGGGCGAGCCGACCTCGATGCTGCCGAGCTCCTCCGCGCGGAGCCGGAAGTACTTGCCCGGCTTGTCGGAGGTCACGACCGGGGGCTTCTCGAGCCCGATGAACTCGCGCGTCGACTCGCCGATGCTCGAGGGATCGACCGCGATGTAGGCGCCGGAGAAGACCGTCTCGATCCCCGAGAGCTCGCCGGCCGAGACCCGCGCGCGCACGATCCAGAAGCGCGTGTCCTCCGTCAGGTAGCCCTCGAGGTCCGGCGAGACGCTGACGCTCACCACGACGTGGGACAGGTCCTCGTCGAGCCGCACCGACTCGACCTGCCCGACCTCCACGTCCTTGTACTTGAGAGCCGTTCGGCCCGCCTCGAGCCCCTCGGCCGTCTCGAAGCGGATCGTGATGGTCGGTCCCGTCTGGGTCCAGGCCCAGTAGGCCAGGTAGAGCCCGACGAAGGCCGCGACGAGCGGAATCAGCCAGACGATCGACGGCCAGGTCCGCGCGCGCACGAGCGCATCCGGCAGCAGCGTCGCGTTCGGGACGACGGTCGCGCCGGTCTCGGACTCAGCTCGCTCGCGCTCGTTCTCTTCCATTGCCCTCCTCGAGCGCGTCCCAGATCAGACGCGGGTCGAAGCTCTCGGCCGCGAGGATCGTCAAGACGACGACCGCCGCGAAGAAGACCGCGCCGAAGCGCACCTCGACGTTCGCCAGCGTCCCCATGTGGACCAACGCGACCAGGATCGTCACGACGTAGACGTCGACCATCGACCAGCGCCCGACCAGGCCGACGATCCGATAGGTCGCCGCACGATCGCGGGGCCGCCAGCGACTCCGCCATCGGACCGAAAGGACGAGGCCGAGCAGGCTCACGATCTTCGCGATCGGCACCACGATGCTCGCGATGAAGACGATCGCCGCGAGCGGCCACATCCCGCTCTCAGCGAGGTAGACGATGCCCGTCAGGATCGTGTCCTCCTGCGCGCGACCCAGGGAGGTCGACTCCATCACGGGATAGAAGTTGGCCGGGAAATAACAGATCGTCGCCGCGATCAGGAAGGCCATGGTCCGCGAGAGGCTCTCGGGCTTGCGCCGGTGCACGATGGCGCCGCAACGGGGACAGCCGAGCGCCCCGCCGCCCTCGCGCTGCGGCGCGCGCATCACGATGCGACACACGTGGCACTGGACGTGCGGCCAGTCGACGAGCGAACGGTTCGCCATCAGGCCTCGCCCGCGATGCGACGCCAGACGAGCTCGGCGTCGAGGAAGTTCGAGGCGGCGGCGAGGATCGGAATCAGGAGTCCGAACGCCCAGAGCGCCGTCCCCGGCACGATCTCCGCGAGGTCCGCCAGCTTGACGCCGGCCACGAAGATCCCGATCAGGAAGACTTCCATCATGCTCCAGGGTCGGAAGCGCTCGACCCAGCGGAAGGCGGCCGCCATGCCGGGGACGCGCCGCCCAAAATACACGGGACCGAGCACGTAGAGAAGGAGCGCGATCTCGGCCGCGGGCGAGGCGATCGCCGTCATGAAGACCAGACTCGCCACGCCCCGCTCCCCCTGGTCGAGCAGCGCCCGCACGCCGTGCAGGAGCGTCGTCTGCGTCATCTGACCCTGGATCTCGAACGCGAGGAAGGGATAGAGGTTCGCGACGACGAAGAGGATCGCCGCGGCGACGACCAGCGCGAAGCAGACCTCGATCGTGCGGTGATGGCGCCGGAAGAGCAGCGCCCCGCAACGGATGCAGTAGGCGGCGCCCCCGTCCGGGACGAAGGGCTCCTCCATCACCGCATCGCACTCCTGACAACCGACGATCCGCAATCGGGAGCTCCGTTCGCCTCGCTTCGCGCGCCGATCGTATCGCCGAAGACCGCCGGGTGCAGGCACCGCCGCGGATCGCCCGGCCGTGCCGGACCGACGTCAGCGCGCCGCGGCGCGATGTGTGATCACCTCGTCCTTCTCGGCCCAGCGCGCCTCGAGCCAGCGCGCGCGTTCGTCGCGATCGAGGGGAATCGACGCCGCCGGCCAGCAGCGCGACCGGACCTCGATCGGACCGACGTCGCCCGCCAGGAACGACCAGAACGAGATCGCGTTCGCGGCGTGCCCCGCGCTCGTCGCGGCGCGGTCCGTGCCGCTGGACCCGCGGTAGACGAGCGTGCAGTCGACGACGCCCGCGAGCGCTTCGCCGAGGCCGTCGCAGAGCGCCCCGAACCCGCCGGCGCGCGGCGGCAGGAGATGGCGGTAGCGGCTCGCGCGCGCGGCCCGCCGCGCCGGCGTCGCGCGCGTGCCCTCGGCGAAGCAGACGAGCGCGACCGACCGCTCGCGCGCCCGCCGACACGCCGCGCGCAGGGCCTCGAAGTCGCCGCGGCGGCGGGCCGCCTCGCTCTCGCCGCGGCGGGCGCTGCGGCGGAGCAGCGGGAATTCGAAGGTCCAGAGCACGAGCCCCACGACCGGCAGGAGGAGGAGCTCGCGCTTGGTCAGGAACTGGATCACGAGCCCGTGGCGCAGGAGCAGACTCTGGACGAGGAAGACGTCCGCCCAGGAGACATGGTTCGAGAGCACGATCCAGCTTCCGCTCGACGGCGCGAGCGCGAGCGCGTCGGGCATCGACCAGCGCAGCCCGATCACCCGCTTCAGCCAGAAGTCGTCGACGCGCACCGCCGCGAGATAGAACGACCGCAGCCACCGCTCGGCCGACGCCGCGAGACCCGGCAACAGCCCCCCGACCAGCCGCGTCGGCACGGCCAGCAGGAGCCAGAAGGCGAGGTTGGCCGTGATGAAGACGAGGGAGACCCCGCTTCGTGCATGGCCGAGGGGGCTCATGCGTCCGTCGCCGCCGGATCGACGCCGAGCCGATCGAGCGCGCGGGCCGCGGCGCGCAGCGCCGGGCGCTCGTCGGGATGGGCGATCTCGGCGAGGGCGCGCGCCCGCTCGCCGACCGTCCGGCCGGCGAGCTCGGCGGCGCCGTACTCGGTGACGACGACGTCGGCCTGGTGGCGCGGGCTCGTCACGATCGCGCCTTCCGGGAGGCGCGCGACGATGCGGGATCGGCGCTGGCCCTTCGCCGTGAACGTCGCGGGCAGACAGACGAGCGAGCGGCCGTCGGAGGCGAGGCCGGTGCCGGCCAGGAAGTCCTCGTGGCCCCCGATGCCCGAGAACTGCCGGGCATCGATCGTGTCGGCGACGAGCTGGCCGGCGAGGTCGACCGCGAGCGCGCCGTTGATCGAGAGCATGCGCCGGTTCTTCGCGATGACGGCGGGATCGTTGACGACGTCGACCGGCAGGAAGCGGACGGCCGGGTTGCCGTCGAGCCAGTCGTAGAGCGCGCGCGAGCCCATCGCGAAGGTCGCGATCGAATGGCCGTCGAGCTGGCCCTTCGCGTTGCGGACGCGGCCGGCCCGATGGAGCCGCATCAGACCGGTGGTGAACATCTCGCTGTGGATGCCGTAGGCGCCGCCCGGTGCGCGGGCGAGCTGCCCGACGACCGCGTTCGGGATGCCGCCGATGCCGACCTGGAGCGTCGCGTCGGGCGCCACGAAACGCGCGACGTGCTCGGCGATCGCGAGCTCCTCGGGACCCGGCTCCGCGTCCGGCAGCTCGCGCGGCTTCGCGTCGCTCTCGATCCAGACGTCGATCGCCTCGAGGTCGACCGAGTGGGGATGTTCGGGCGGGAGCCCCAGCGTGCGCGGGAAGTGCGGGCTCGTCTCGACGACGAGCAGCCGATCCGGATCGCGGCTCGCGGCGTGGATCTCGTCGACCGTCGCGCCGGCATGCAGCGAGAGCGATACGCGGCCCTGCGCGTCCGGCGGCGCACCGGCGGTCGCGACGACGCGCGGCGCATAATGCCGGGCGATCTTCTCGAAGCGGCGGAAGTCGCCGGGGACGAACTCGACGGCGTGCCCCGCCGCGCGCAGCGCCCGCTCGGCGGGGCCGAAGAAGCCGGACACGAGGCGGACGCCGGGGCGCGCGAAGAGGGGATGGAGGTCGGTCAGCAGGGCGGTGAAGACCGTCAGCGCCTGCCAGTCGTCCCGGCGCCCGAGGGCCGCGAGGAAGGCGAGCGGCTGACCCGGTCCGAGGGGCATCGCGAGGCGATCGTTCGGAAGCAGGCGCCGGGCCGCTTCGTCGGCAGTCAGGGGAGCGCGGCGGGACATGCGCGCGACAGGATCGGCCAGCCCGGGCCGGATGCAACGGCTCGGCGCGCCGTCGCCCCCCGCCCGCGAACCCGACGGGTAGAATCCGGCCATGCGCGGCACACCGCTGTCCCGATCGATCGAAGAGGCCGATTGGCCCGCGCCCGCCAAGGGCCAGCGCATCGTCTTCCTGGTCGAGGCCGCGAGTCGGATCGAGCGCCGCCTCGTCGAGGACTGGATCGAGCGCCAGCGCCCCGCGACGACGGGTCCGGACGACTACGAGCTCGTCGGAATCCCCTGCCCCCGCCGCCGTCCGGGCCTGCTGCCGGGCCGTGCCCGGCGCCCACCGGACCCGGCGCTCGAGGCCGCGCTCGCGACGCCGGGCGACCCGCTGATGGCACCGCTGCGCGTCGTCTGGCTCGCGCCGCTGCGCGGCGACTCGCGCGAGACGGGCTTCCTCGAGCTGCTCCTGACGGGCGATCCGCGGGATCCGAGCTGGCTGCGACAGGCGACCGTGTCGCGACGCGCGCCCGATCGCTGCCTCGTCGTCGCCGGGGAGCCCGCCTCCGCCTCGAACCTGCGCGCACGCTGGGCCGCCAGCTGCGGCTTCGACCAGACCGAGACGCTCGGCTTCGCGGAATTCGTCCGGCAGAAGGCGACCCTCGCGCTCGAACGCGCCGAGCGGCGGCTGCGCGGCGCGCGCTACAAGGTGCCCCGTCTGGTCCACGAGGAGATCCTCGGCCGGCCGGCCTTCCGCGGCGGACTCGCCCGGATCGTCCAGGCGCGCCGCGCCGCGGGCGGGTCGCGCAGCCGCCGGGAGACCGACCTCGCCGCCGTCACCGCCGAGGCCGCCCGCGACCTGCGCGAGATCGCCGCGACCCACAGCCCCGCCGTGATCGACCTCGTCAATCATGCGATCCGCTGGCTCTACACCCGCGGCTACGACGAGGAGCTCGTCTACGACGAGAAGCGGATCCAGCAGATCGCCGAGCTCGAGGAGCAGGCCCCGGTCGTCTTCCTGCCCACCCACAAATCGAACCTCGACCACCTCGTTCTCCAGTACGCCCTCCACCAGCACGGCCTGCCGCCCAACCACACCGCCGGCGGCATCAACATGAACTTCTTCCCGGTCGGCGCCCTCGTGCGGCGCAGCGGCGTCTTCTTCATCCGGCGCAGCTTCCGCGACGACGCCGTCTATCGACACGTCCTCTCCCACTACATCGACTACCTGATCGAGAAGCGCTTCCCCCTCGAGTGGTACATCGAGGGCGGGCGCTCGCGCTCCGGCAAGCTGCTCCCGCCGCGCTTCGGCCTGCTCGCGAACGTCGTCGACGCCTGGCGGCGCGGGAAGAGCGACGACGTCCATCTCGTCCCCGTCTCGATCGCCTACGACCAGATCCAGGACCTCGGCAGCTACGTCGCCGAGCAGCGCGGAGCCGAGAAGGAGCGCGAGAGCTTCGCCTGGTTCCTGCGGCTCGTCCGCCAGCTCAAGCGACGCTACGGCCGGATCGACCTCGCGTTCGGCGAGCCCGTCTCGCTCCGCCAGCAGCTCGGCCCGCCGGAGCGCGAGCGGTCGGGCGGAGACGACCGGCGCTTCGACCTCGAGAAGCTCGCCTTCGAGGTCGCCGTCCGCATCAATCGCGTCACGCCGATCACGCCCACCTCGCTCGCCACCCTCGCCCTGCTCGGCGCGACCGGCGAGGCGCTCTCGATCCGCGAGACCCGCGCGTCGCTCGAGAGCCTGCTCGAGAGCGTGCGGCTGCGGGGCCTTCCGACGACGGCCGACTTCCGCCTGCTCGAGAGCGAGGAGGGGATTCGCGCGACGCTCGACGCCCTGGTCGACAGCGGCGTGCTGACCCGCTTCGACGAGGGGATCGAGCCCGTCTACTGCATCGGCGACGACCAGCAGCTCGCTGCCGCCTACTATCGCAACACCATCGTCCACTTCTTCGTCGGCCGTGCGATCGCCGAGCTCGCCCTGCTCCATGCCGCCGAGGGTCCGCGCGAGGAGACGGTCGCGCGCTTCTGGGCCGAGGTGAACCGGTTGCGCGACCTGCTCAAGTTCGAGTTCTTCTTTCCGGAGAAGGAGGCCTTCCGCGAGGAGCTACGCGAAGAGCTCGAGCACACCGCCGAGCGTTGGGAGTCGCGCCTCGCCTCCGGCGAGCTCGAGGCCGAGGAGCTCGTCCGCCGCTCCCGCCCCTTCAGCGCCCACCGCGCCCTGCGCCCCTTCCTCGAGAGCTACCGCGTCGTCGCGGATCAGCTCGCCCTCGCCGATCCGGTCGCGCCCTTCGACGAGAGGCGCTTCCTCGCGCAGTGCATCGGGGTCGGCCGGCAGTACAAGCTGCAGAGGCGGATCCACGCCGCGGACTCGATCTCGAAGGTGCTCTTCCAGACGGCGCTGCGCCTCGCTCGCAATCGCGGTCTGCTGGCCGGAGCCGGGAGCGGGAGCGAGGGGGAAAGCGAGGCAGGAAGTCGCAGCGCCCGGCTCGCCTTCGCGAACGAGATCCAGGACGTGCTGCGTCGGGTCGACATCATCGTCGCGCTCGCGGCGAGCCGACGAGCGGGCTTCCGGGCCCGCCTGCTACCTCTCTCCCAGGAGGAATGAGCGATGCAGGACCCGTCGACGCGCGCGCTGGCGGACCGACTCGAGATCCAGGAGCTCCTCGCTCGTTATGCCGACATGGTCGATCGACGGGAGTGGACGAAGATGGACCGGATCTTCGCGCTCGAGGCGACCGTCGACTTCCGCGAGTCGGGCGGACCCGCCGGCCCCTTCCGCGAGATGATGGCCTGGCTCGACCGCGCGCTCGACAGCTGGCCCAACAACCTCCACCTCGTCTCGAACGTCATCCTCGAGCTCGAGGGCGACCGCGCCACCGCGACCTCCTACTACCACGTCCCGATCGGCCGCGAGGCCCAGGACGGCAAGCAGTACACGCTGACCGAATCCGGCCGCTTCGTCGACCGCCTGATCCGCACCGCCGACGGCTGGCGCATCGTCGCCCGCGTCTGCGAGCCGGTCGTACGCGAAGGTCGGCTGCCCGACGGCTACACCATTCCCCGCTAGGGGGCGCGCCAGGCGACCGGCTCGGCTCAGCTTCCCTGGCGCGGAATGATGAAGCGCTCGCGGTACTCGGCGAAGGCCTCGCAGATGCCTTCGCGGGTGAGGCCGTACTCCGAGAGCGCGTACTCGTGGGGCGGGCGCTTCTCGCGCGGGTTGCGGTCGCGCCAGGCCTGCATGCCCGCGCGCGCCGCCTTCGTCATCTCGATGCCGAAGATGCCGTAGACGCGCTCGACCTCGGCGATCGGATCCTTCATCACGTCCTTGAACCAGATGTCGGCGAAGCGGTCGGCCGCGTAGCGCGTGCGGGACTCCATCGCGCGGTTGGTGCCCCAGGCGAGGCGCTCCTGCCATTGGGCCGCCGCGATGTGGGCCTCCGACGGGTCGCCGTAGAGCGCCCACATCGCGAAGTTCATCGACGCCGCCGACGGCACCGTCTCGACCGGATCGCGGTGGTTGAAGATCGCGCGGGCGCCGGGGAAGACCTTGAAGAGGGTCTCGATGTAGCCGAGATGGCCCGGCGTCTTCAGGATCCAGCGTTCCCGCACGTTGCCGCGCTGGCGCTTCTGCCACTGGAGGAACTGGAGCTGCTTCTTCAGGTAGACGTAGGCGGGCGTCCAGTCGGTCTCGGTGAGGAAGCGTCGATAGGTCGGAATGTTGACGAAGGCCTCGGGGACGTGGGAGCGGAAGGAGTGCTCGAGGAGCATGATCTCCTCGTCGGGCGCCTCGGCGTCCCAGGGATGGATCGAAGCCTGTCGCGGGTCCGCCTCGAGGATCGCGGCGACCTCGGCCCGCGCGGCGACGATGCGCGGATCGAGTTTCGACCAGTCGATGTCGAGCGGCGGCGCCGGGAAGCGGACCTCCCACCAGTCGGCGGCGTGGTTGCGCGGATCGCTGGCCACGATGCGATGGAGCATCGTCGTGCCCGTCCGCATCAGGCCCATGATGACGATCGGGGCACCGATCTCCTCCGCGAGGATCTCCGGCTGACGGCGAATCCACTCCTGCATCGTGAGGCGCGCCTCGAGGCTCTCGAGGACGCGCGTGCGCATCGCCGTCCGACCGAGCTCGTTGAGCGGGGCCTCCTCGCGCAGGGACTTCAACAGGACGCCGAGCGGCTCGCGAAAGGGATCGGGGCCGAAGTCCTCGAGCCCCGTGCGCGCCTGCGCGTCGGCCAGGATCGACGCGTCGTCGAATGCGGCGCGGTTCTCGGCACTCCCTCGACTCATGGACAGGACTCCTCGAACGACGCGCGTCCGGAATCGGGCTCCGGAGGGCATCGGGAACGGCCAGCGGGCGGAACGCCGCGCGAAGCGCGCCCGAGATTAGAGGGTCGTTGCCCCCGATTCAATCACCGTTTCGGGCGGTACCAGATCGGGGCGGTGTAGGCGCGCTCCTGCTGGGTCATGCGGGCGTCCGGCGGACTCTTCTTGCGGAAGCGCGTCGCGTCGATCGCGTTCCAGCGCGGCGTCGCGATCTCGAGCACGCGCGCATAGTAGAAGGCCGGCTGCGACGCGTCGAAGTCGGGATCCGTCCAGACGGTCGAGATCTCGCGCACGCCCTTCGCGTCGGGCGCCTGCTCGACGTCGTAGACCTTCTCCTGCGCCCCGCCCTCGGCGTCGAGAAAGCCCTTCACGATCTGGACGCGCGCGAGGTTGGCACCGACGGGATCCTTCGCGACCGAGACGAGGAACGTCGGCGCGTCCTGGCCGCGCAACGGCTCCGGCAGATCGCCGCCCATCGGAACGCCCTTGACGTAGCCGGCGCGCGCGACGTTCGACGAACCCGCATCGACGTCGCCGAAGCGCCAGCCCCCGAAGAAGAGGACGGCGATGCGCGGCCCCGTCGTGGCATAGGTCTCGCCGCGTCGCAGCGCGTCGAAGAGCGACGCGCGCGTGTTCTCCTTCGCCCAGACGCCGACGTAGCCCGCCGCGGCCTGCTCCCAGTTCAGGGTCGGGGCGCCGGAGGGATCGGAGGAGTGGATGAACTCGCCCTTCTGTCGGTCGGTCCCGGGGAACATGTTCGCGGTCTTGCCCCAGTAGTTGTCCTCGTCGGCGGTCGCGAGGGAGGTATGGGAGTCGGTACTCCCGATCAGGGCGAAGCGGAAGGGATTGACGCCGAGCAGGCGCTCGACGACGAGGCCGTTCTTGAGCGCCGCGCGCGCGTAGCTGCCGACGTGCATCTCGGGAAGCGTGCGGGCGGTACCGGCGATGTTGGTCTTGTCCCAGCGCTCGTAGTCGGCGAACTCGTCGTCGGGCGAGAGGAAGGGATGCGTCTCGCTGTCGCCCTTGATCTGCGTCACCTCGACGACCGGCTCGTACTTCGCGCGCATGCGGGCGTACTCGGCGTCGAAGGGCCGGCCCTTCGAGTCGACGAGGGCGAACATCAGGCCGTTGCTCAGATTCGAGTTGTGGGGGATCGCGAAGGCCTGGCCGCCCGTGTCGCGTTCGTAGCCGGCGAGGAAGCGCCAGAGCGCCTCGGGCTCGTCCGAATCGATCGCCGAGAAGGGCAGGATCTCCTTCGTGCGGTCCGGACCGTCGCGGAAGATCACGTTGCGATGGAGGTTGTTGCCGTTCGGCATCGAGCCCCACTCGTAGCCGACGAAGGTCGTGAAGCGGCCGGGCTCGTTCATGCGCTCGGCGACGTCGACGACCTCGTCCCAGACCGCGCGCCGCAGCGCCGGGTCGGCGCCGAGGGGATCGCCCGCGAGCAGACGCGTCAGCTTGCCGATCTGCTCGGGGCCGAAGACGGGGTTCTCGGCGATGAAGCGGCGGACCTTCGTCGCGGTCTCGGTATGCATGACGCGCGGGTCCTCGCGGCGGATCATCGAGAAGACGCCCAGGTATTCGGCGTGGTCCGAGACCATGAGGAAGTCGAGCGGACGCGCGAGCTTCGCCTTGCGGCGGTTCGGCATCCGGATCGCCTCGCCCTTCGCGAAGCGATAGGCCACGTCCGGGCCGAGCGTGAAGTTGTTGAAGAGGTTCGCGTCGAGCGAGTTCGAGGTATGGAGATGGAGATCGCCCCAGAAGAGCTCCGGCAGATCGTCGTCGGCGCCGGCCGGCGCGGGCGCGAGGAGCGCGAGCGCCGCGAGCAGCGAGCCGGCGGAAGCGAACGCCGCGCCCCAGCCCGTCCGGACAGCGACCGCGCGCGTCGACGCCCTCTCGCTCGCCCCGATCCGTCGCGCCATCGCCATCCCCCTCCTGCAGCTCCCGCGGCCCTGCGGCTCGAAAGTCGGCAAGGCTAGGCAGTGCCGAGCCGGTCGCAACCCGCGCGGCGGTCCACGCCGGCCGGCGTGCGTCGAGGCGCCGGGGCCGGTAGCCTCGGTCGGGTCGGTCGCCGCGTCCGCCGGCCGGACCGAAGGGAGCTCCCCACCGCCGTGTCCGCCCGAAAGACGACGAAGAAGACGTCGAGAGCCACCATGCGCGCATTTCGCATGATCGAATGGCAGACGCCGCCGGCGCTCGTCGAGATCGACGTCCCCTCGCCGGGACCCGGCGAGGTCCGCATCCGGGTCGCCGGCAACGGCGTCTGTCAGAGCGATCTCCACATGCCGCATCTGCCTCCCGTCCTGGGCCAGCTGCTCGGCTGGAAGATGCCCTTCACCCTCGGCCACGAGGTCGGCGGCTGGGTCGACGCCCTCGGCGAAGGCGTCCTCGGCTTCGAGCCCGGCCAGCCGGTCGCAGTCGTCTCGACGCGCTCCTGCGGCCATTGCCTCGAATGCGACGAGGGCTTCGACAACGCCTGCGACTGGAACCGACTCGGTCGCGGCTACGGCATGAACGGCGGAATCGCCGACTACATGATCGTCGAGAGCACGCGATCGCTCCTGCCCCTCGACCGCCTCGACCCGAAGCTCGCGGGCCCGCTGACCGACGCCGGCTCGACGTCGTTCCACGGCGTGCGGCGCGTGCGCGAGCGCCTCGGCCCCGGACGGACCGCGTTCGTGATCGGCGCGGGAGGCCTGGGCAGCTTCGCGATCCAGTACCTCAAGATCTTGACGCCGGCGCGCATCCTGGTCGCCGACATCGCCGCCGACAAGCGCGCCCGCGCGGTCGAGCTCGGCGCCGACGACGTCGTCGACGGCTCGCTCGACGACGTGGCGGCCCAGGTCCTCGAGAAGACCGAGGGTCGCGGTGCCGATGCGGTGCTCGACTTCGTCGGAACCACGGCGACGATCGCGACGAGCCTCGCGGCGCTGGCGAAGCTGGGTCGTTATGCGGTGATCGGCGCCGGCGAAGGCCGACTCGAGGCGCCGTTGATGGGTGCGCTCGCCGGCAAGGGCGCCTCGATCTGCTCCTTCGTGGGCGGCACGGCGGAGGACACGCGCGCTGCGATCGAGCTCGCGGAGCAGGGCCTGCTGCGCAACGACGTCGAGCTCTTCGACATCGCGGACGCGGCGAAGGCCTTCGAAAAGCTCGCGGCGGGCCAGCTGACGGGGAGAGCGGTGATCGTGCCGTGAGCGCGTCCGGGCGGGTCCGAGCGACCCGCCGCGTCGGCCCCGACGACGAACCATCGGTCGTCACGACCGGCGAGCATTGGACCGCAAGTCGTGGCAGTCGAGGCGCGCTTTCCCCTGGACGCCGCGAATCTTCGGATCGAACACGCACGCGCGGCTCGCGCGTTAGAAGATCTCGTGCTCCTCCGTCACGAAGACGGCCGATCCCGCGAAATCGATGAACTCCGCCTCGTCCTCGAGCAGGCGCTGAGCCGCGGCGCGCGCGGCCTCTCCACGCCCGCCCCCCATCGCCTCGAGGCTGTCGAACCAGACCTCCGTGATCCCGTCGTAGGGCTCCTTCACGCCGCGCGACGCCCGCAGGCCGTCCTGGACGGCGTCGCCGACGGCGCCCGCGAGCGTATGGCTCTGGACATAGCGCTTCATCATGGGCAGCTCCGCCCGGAGCCGACGAACGAGCGGGCCATGGACCTCGAGCCAGCGCGCCTGGAACTGCTCCCGGGTCATGCCCGGCTTGCGACGACAACAGAAGACGAGCTTGATCATGGCCATTCCTTTCTGCGCGCCGCGCGGGCGAGCTCGGGGACGGGTCGGAATCAGCGACCGGCGGCCCGCGCGACCGCCCTGCCCGCGCGCCGTCCGAAATAGCTCGCATCTGCGAGCGAAGCACCGCTCCCCGCATAGCCATGCCCGCTGAAGATCGCCGCCGTTCGCCCCGCGGCGTAGAGCCCGGGCACCGGCCGCGCCTGGTCGTCGAGCACCTCGCCGTCGACGCTCGTCCGCAGTCCCCCGATCGTGAAGCCCGACCAGATCGCGCCCTGCGAGACGCGGCAATCGACGAGGGCGTAGGGCGGATTCACGAGGGGCACGATCCGCTCCGGTCGCTTGCCGAAGACGGGATCGCGGCCTTCCGCGGCATGGCGGTTGTAGAGCGCCATGGTTCCGACGAGGGAGCCGGGCGGGAAGCCGGCCTCGGCCTCGAGCTCCTCGAAGGTCTCGGCGACCCAGGCGGGCTGGAGCCCGACGAGGCCGCGGCGAAAGGTCGCGTCATCGAGCAGGAGGAAGAGCTCGCCGTTCTGCGTGTACAGGCCCGCGATGCCGACGTGGCCGTGGTAGGTGTCCTCGTTGATGAATCGCTGGCCCCGCGCGTTGAGGTAGACGCCCTTCGAGAGCGGGTTCGGAATCGTGTAGGGGAGAGCGACCTCGCCGAGATGCATGCGGATGGCGGTGCCGCCGGCGGACTGGCCGAGGCGGATGCCCGTGCCGTCGTCGCCCGGGGTCCCGTTGCGGTCGGTGACGCGGTTCAGGATCGGCGCATGCAGGGCGCACATCGCCTCGTTCATGATGAAGCCACCCGCCGTCAACACGACGCCCCGGCGCGCGCGGATCGCGGATTCGCGCCCCGCGTGCCGGACGACGAGGCCCGCGACGACGCCGTCGTCGTCGAGGACGAGCGCCTCGCCGCGGGTGTCGCTCTGGACGGGGATGCCTTCGCGCCCGACCGCTTCGAGCATGACCTTCATCAGGAGACCGCCGCCCTTCTGGACGACCTGAGCCTTGTGGCCGCGCGGCGCGGGCGTCGCGATCGTGTTCCAGGGCGCGCAGTCCTCGCCCGAGGTGTAGACGAGGCAGTCGTCGGTCCGCGACTCGAGGCCGGGCTCGTCGTAGAAGCTCCGCTTGAACGGAACGCCCTGCTTCTCGAACCAGTGGAAATGCTCGACGCTGTCTGCGCAGAAGGCGCGGATCTTCTCCTCGTCCGCCCCCGGGCTCGAGACGGCCATCAGGAATCGGAACATGTTCTCTTCGCTGTCCTCGAAGCCCGCCGCCTGCTGGACGGGCGTGCCGCCGCCCATGTAGACGAGCCCGCCCGAGAGCGCCGAGGCGCCACCGCCCGCCCCCGAACGCTCGACGACGAACACGTCGGCGCCCGCCGCCTTCGCTTCGAGCGCGACCGCCGCCCCCGCCATCCCGAGGCCCATCACGACGACGTCGACCTCCCGCTCGAATCGTCCGACCTCCCGCGTCCGCCGCACGTCGCTCATGCCTTTCCGCTCCCTCTCTGCGTCTTCCCGTTCCGCGCCGCGTTCGCGTCCGCCCGCCGGCGGCGCGCGGCGAGCTGGGCCGCATGATCGGCCTTGCGCGACGCGCTCGCCGCACGACCGAGAGCGTCGATGGCGCGCTCGGCCGTCTCCCCGGGCAGCCGGATCGGACCGATGGCGACGCCCTCCTTCAGTCCCTGCACGCTGCGGCGCAGCCCGGGCGTGTTGGTCGGTCCGGGGACGAAGGACAGGACGTCGACGCCATGCTCGCGGAACTCGTACCAGAGGCTCTCGCCGAGGACGAGGTTGAAGGCCTTGGTCGCGGCGTAGTTCGCGTAGCGCGGCGAGCCCTGGAGTGCCGTGCCCGACGCGATCAGGACGATGCCGCCGCGACCGCGGCGGACCATCTCGGCGCCGAAGCCGTGGGCGAGCGCGACGGCGGCATGGCAGTTGACGTCGATGGCGCGGTGGAGCGCGTCGAGCGATTCGTCGAGGAAAGGGCCCTCCTGGCCGATCGCCGCATTGCAGACGAGCAGGCCGATCTCGTCGGGCGGGACCGCGACCCGCACGAGGTCGAGGCAATCGCGCCGGGCGAGATCGACGGGGACCGCGCTCGCGGGCACGCCGAACCGCGCCTCGACCTCCCGCGCCGCCCGGGCGAGCGGCTCGGCCTGGACGTCGACGAGGTGGACCGCGAGGCCGCGCGCCGCGATCGAATCGGCGAAGGCGCGCCCGATGCCCTGGGCCGCGCCCGTCACGATCGCTGCCGGCCCGTAGCGCGCCCGAAAACGCGCAGCCCGCGCACCGCCGGGCGCTGCGCCGGTTCCCCCCCGAGCCTTCACCGTCGCCTTCACCGTCGCCATCCCGCCCCCACTCGGCTCCTGCCCTTCAAGCCTTCGCGATCCGCTCCGCCCGCGCGATCAGCTCCATCGCCGAACGCTCGAGCACGACGCCGCCGTCGACGGGCAGGACCCGCGCCGTGACGTAGCTCGAGGCGGGCGACGCGAGGTAGAGGGCCGCCTGGGCGATGTCGGCCGGCGTGCCGTGGCGCTCGAGGGGCGTCCAGGCCTCGAGCTTCTCGCCGATCCCCGGCGCCGCGTCGAGCAGGTTCCGTCGCATGTTCGCGGTCGCGACGGCCCCGACGCGGATGGCGTTCACGCGGATCCGCGGTGCGTACTCGAGCGCCAGCATGCGCGTCATCTGCTCGAGCGCCGCCTTCGCGCCACCGTACGGGATCGAGCCGACGTTCGCCGCCGACGCGAAGCCCGACGAGACGTTCACGACGGCGCCGCCGTCCCGCTTCAGGTGCGGCGCCGCCGCACGCGTCAGGTAGAAGGGCGCCTTGAAGTTGAGGTCGAGCGCGGCGGCGAAATGGTCGTCGGTCGCGTGGCGCGTCGGGACGTGCCCGCCGCCGCCGGCGTTGTTGATCAGCACGTCGATGCGACCGCAGGCCTCGAGCGCCTGCTCGACGACCCGCGCCGGGGAATCGGGGGCGACGAGGTCGAGCGCGACCGCGATCGCCCGGCCGCCGACGGCTTCGACCGCGGCGACCGTCCGCAGCAGCTCGTCCCGACTGCGAGCGACGGCGACGATGGCCGCGCCGACCTCGGCGAAGGCGCGCGCGATCTCGGCGCCGATGCCGCGCCCCGCCCCGGTCACGATCGCGACCTTTCCGTCGAGGCGAAACGCGTCGAGGATCAAGACCGCGGTCCTCTCGCGCGATGCATTGCCCCTCCCCTCGTCAGAACACGCGGTAGCGCTTCGTCACGTGGCGCTGGCGGATCGCGATCTCGGCGCGCCGCTCCTCGGGCGTCACCCGCTTCGTCTCCTTGGGCAGGTGCGCGATCACGTCCTTCGCCTTGACGACCTTCATCGAGATCGAGGGCCAGTCGTCGGGATCGGGCGTCTGGCTGTAGGCCCAGCGCGGCGACATGAAGAAGACGGGATGGCCCGTCGTGTCGAGCCAGTTGTGGACGCCCGGATCTTCGTGGGCAACGACCAGCCGGATCACGCCGTCCGCATCGACGGCCGACTGATGCCCGTTGCGGCTGCTGCAGCGATCGGCGTATTCGAGCGACTCGCCCCAGAGGTTGCCCAGCTGGAACCCGACGTAGTTCGGCTTCTTCTTGATGCGGTTCTCGATGATGATCGCTTCATCCGGCCCGATCTCGCCGACGCCGCCCGCGTAGAGGTTCGTCGACATGCCGCCGCCGGTCGCCGCCGACGCGGCGTTGATCTGGTTGAAGGCGTTGCGCGGGAAGCCGATGCCCGGGAGCGTGCCCGGGCGCGGACCGTAGGTCCCCATCGGAATCGTCCAGAACGCGTTCCAGAAGTGGATCTGGTTGCGCACCGTCTCCCCGAACCGCCGCAGCTGATCCGCCGCCTGCTGCGCGTCGTAGGGCGGCGGCGCCGTGCCCTCGGCGCCCAGCTGCACCATCTCGAAGTGGACCGCGTCCTCGCGCGCCCAGTCTTCGAAGATCTGGCGGCCGCTGATGTACTGCGCGTACCGCTCGGGGGGCGTTTCGGGCATCGTCGGATGCGGCTGACTCACGACCTTGAGCGTCGAGACGAAGTTGCCCGTCCAGCCTTTCGGCCGCTCGGGGGCGAAGACGATTTCGAAGGAACCGTCCGGATCGACCTGGATCGACGAGGAGTCGATCCGACCGGTCTGGCTCTTCATGCCGGGCCGCAGCTCCTGGAGCGTCCCCGAGTCGCCGGCGAGGCAGCCCCAGCTGGCCTCGAAGATCATGTAATGCGGCGCCTTTCGCCCGGTCGAAGCCGGCGGCTCGCCTGTCCAATGGCGGGCGTCGCCCATCTCCCCGCGCAGGCGATAGGTCTTGCGTCCGTCGATCGGCGTCGAGAAGTAGATGGCGTCGGGATTGTCGATCGTGCTGCGCGTGATGATCGAGAGTGCGTTGCGGAAATGGGGGCGGACGGGGTCCTGATGGAAGACGCGCTCGATCGCGTTGTGGACGAAGCCCATCAGGTAGCGGTAGCCCTCGGCGAGGTTGCGGTCGGTCGGCGGCGCGGGCATGAGCCGCGGCTCGTCGATCGCGTCGCGCGCGTCCGCGAGGAGCGCCATGACCTCGTCCCACGCGGCGCGCAGATCCTTCTGCGCGTCGACCGCCTCGCCCGTCGCCGTCGTTTTCGTCATCGCAATTCCTCCTCGAACGTGACGGACCGGATCGGACGCGAATCCCCCGGGCGCGTCCACGGCCCCGCTAGGCGTCCCAGCCGAAGCGCTCGAAGAGCTCGGCCAGGTTGGTCCGGATCGCCTCGGGCTCCAGACCGAACTCCTCGAGGCTGTAGGTGTGCCTCCTGTCGTGCTTGCGCTCGCGCTTCGCCTGGGTCGCGAGGAAGGCGCGGTACTCGTCCGTCATCGGGAGCTCGAGATCCTGATAGAGCTTCTCGATCGTGCCCGCCGGGTCGGCGGTCAGGTCACGATAGTCGACGACCGCACCCTTGACCTCGGGATGGGTCGAGAGGAACTCGAGCGGATGCTTGTAGGTATGCCAGGACTGGTCGGCGAGGATCGCGAGGCAGCGCGTCTGACGCTCCGGATCCCAGCCGAGCTGCTTCCAGCCCGCGCGCACGAGCTTGAGCAGGCTCGGGATCGTCTCGTTCGGATCGCGCACGTTGACGACGAAGCGCGCGTCGGGAAACGCCTCGTGGAGCGCGGCGACGCGGCCCGAGTACATCGGGTTCTTGCTGAGATGGATCTTGTCCGGGCCGTTCAGGTAGAGCTGGCGTTTGACGCACTCACGGTAGAAGTCGTTGTAGCGCCGGCGCTTCCGCTCGGGCCAATCGTTCATGTAGTAGAAGTCGAGGTCGCCCATGTAGGGCATCTTCGTGATCCAGAAGCCCGCGGCCATCGACCAGTAGAGGACGATGTCGTCCTCCTCCGGCTCGGTCAGTCCCATCTCGTGCATGTGGCGCATCGGTCCGTAGCGCCAGTCCTCCCACGCACGGACCTGACCGGCGAGGAGCCCGCGCCACTTCTCCGCGTCGATGCGCGCGATCCAGCGGATCAACTTCTTCTGGATGAGCGAAGGAAAGTAGAGCTCGTAGAGGAGGAAGGAGCTGAAGCGACCCCGGTCCGCGGAGAGCAGGCGATGGGTCAGGGTCGTGCCGCTGCGGGCATGGCCGACCATGAAGATCGGCGCCTTGACCTCGACCCCGGCGAGGTCCGGGTAGAGGAGCCGATCGAGCAGGAAGCAGATCGCATGGAAGGTCGCGAGGATCGGCACCCCGATCAGCAGTACGGCGAGGTAGTAGCGCCTCGCCTTCGGAACCTTCTCGTTCCAGGCCAGCCCGATCATCTTGAAGTAGTTCGAGAAGTCGAAGAAGAACATGGGGGACCGGGACCGCGAGCGGACGAGGCAGGAGACCCGCCGATCTTGGTACTCGATCCCGGATGCGCCTGCAATCGAAGCGCGAACGGTCTTGCGCTCGGCGCCAATCGGGGACGTTGCGCCGCCGGCGCGTCATGCCCGTCGAAGGGCGACCAGAGCGGATATGCTGGGCGTGAAGCAGGGGTGGAGAGCCCGAGCGCATGACCGGGTCGCAGCACGAAGCGAAGTACTCGGCCTCCAGCGACCGCCGCCGACGCGCGCCCGGGCGCGGGGGCCGGCTTCCGTCCTCGGCTCCGCCCGGGCGCGGGGGGCGCCTTCCGTCGTCGGCTCCGCCCGAGCGCGGGGGGCGCCTTCCGTCGTCGGCTCCGCCCGAGCGCGGGGGGCGCCTTCCGTCGTCGGCTCCGCTTCGGGCTCGCCTCGTCGCGCTGGCCCTCGCGAGCCTCGTGATCGGTTCGGGGACGGGCGTCGCGCTCCCCGCCGTCGCCCTCCCCACGATCCACGGCGCGAGCGGAGCCGTCGACGTCTCAGGCGAGACGTCCGCGATCGGACCGGAAGGCGCCGCGGCGCGCCTCGAGCAGGTGATCGAGCGCCTGCGGCGCTCGCCGCCCGCGCTCTTCTTCGCGGCCTTCGTCGTCGCGAGCCTCCTGCCCTTTCCGATCGCGCTCTTCTACATGGCCTCAGGGGCGGCCTTCGGCGTCGGCCCGTCGCTCCTCTGGTTCGCGGGCGCGCTCGTGATCAGCAATCTGCTGCTGCATGCCGGCTCCCGCGGCGTGCTCCACCAGGCCTTCCAGCGCCTCGCCGCGCGCCGCGGCCACCGCATCCCCGACTTCGATTCGCCCCTCGACGAGGCGCTCTTCATCCTGCTCGTCCGCCTGACGCCGGGCATCCCCTACTTCCTGCAGAACGTGATCCTCGCCGCCGCCCGGCTCGACCTCGTCCGATTCGTCGTGCTCTCCGTCGCGATCCAGATGATCTACGCGACAGGCTTCATCGTACTCGGCCGCTCGGCCTTCGACGGCAGTCTCGTCTGGCTCCTCGCCGCCCTCGCCTTCCTCGTCGCCCTGACCGTGGCGGCCCGTCTGCTGGCGCGACGCCGCGCGACGCCGCGCGACGTGCCCGATCGCATCGACGACCCTCCCCGCGCGTCCGACCCCGAACGAGAGGAGCTCCCGTGAAGACCCGAAAGCTCGGCCGAAGCGGCCTCACCGTCCCCGAGCTCTGCCTCGGCACCATGACCTTCGGCCTGCAATGCGACCGCGAGACCTCCTTCGCGATCCTCGACGCCGCCTTCGACGCCGGCCTCGACTTCCTCGACACGGCCGATGCCTATCCCCTCGGCGGCCTCTTCGACACGATGGGTCGAACGGAGGCGATCCTCGGCGAGTGGATGGCGGTGCGCGGCTGCCGCGACCGCGTCCTGCTCGCGACGAAATGCGCCGCGCCCACCGCGCCCGGCGCGAACCACTACGGCCTCTCCCGCCGCCACATCGTCACCTCGGTCGAGCAGAGCCTGCGACGCCTGCGCACCGACTGGATCGACCTCTACCAGAGCCATTTCTTCGACGTGGGCACCCCGATCGAGGAGACGCTGCGCGCCTTCGACGATCTCGTCCGCACGGGCAAGGTCCGCTACGTCGGCTGCTCGAACTACTCCGCCTGGCGGCTCGGCGAAGCGCTCGGCGCGGCGGAGCGGCTGGGGATCGAGGGCTACGTCTCGGTTCAGCCGCGCTACAACCTGCTCTACCGCGAGATCGAGGCCGAGCTGCTGCCGCTCTGTCGGGACCGGGGACTCGGCGTGCTCGTCTACAACCCGCTCGCCGGCGGCTTCCTCTCCGGCAAGCATCGACCCGGCGAGCCCGAGAGGGGCACGCGCTTCACGCTCGGCTTCGCGGCCGACATCTACCGCGACCGCTACTGGCAGGACGCGCAGTTCGAGGTCGTCGAGGGCCTCGCGAGGGCGTGCCGCGAGCGGGGCGTCTCGCTCGTCACGGCTGCGATCGCCTGGGTGCTCGGCCGGGCCGGCATCAGCTCGGCCATCATCGGCGCGAGCCGACCCGAGCAGCTCGACGCGTCCCTCGCCGCGACGGAGCTCGCGCTCGACGGCGAGCTGGCGCGACGCTTCGAGGAGGCGTGGTGGGTCTTGCCGCGGCGGCCCGTAGTCGAAGGGTATCGTTAGGGCCGATTCGATCCGGCGATCGAAGCGCGCGGCGCCCGCCTTCGCCGGTGTCGTCTCGCGAGGGCCGAGCGCACGACGGCCCTGGTCACCCGCGGCGCGCCGCCCACATCCCCGCCAGCTCGTCGACGCCCGAGAGCGTGACCAGCCCGTCCAGCGTGTACCGCAGCACGTCCTCTCCGTATGCCCGCGGATACCCGATCACCGCATCCCGCGGCACGACGACCTCATAGCCGTGGTTCACCGCTTCGATCGAGATCCCGATGATGCCGCGGTTGAGCGAGACGCCGGCCGCCACGACCGTGCGCGTGCCGAGGCTGCGCAGGATCGAGTCGAGGTCGGTGCCCGCGAAGGGGGAGATGCCGTGGAGGCGGAGCGAGACGAGGTCGCCCTCGCCGACGAGCTCCGGCATCGGATCCACCGCCGGTGTGTCGATGCGGAGGTGGTCCGGATTCTCGAGCAGCGTGTTGACGAAGGGCATGTTGCGGTAGCTGCCGGCGCGATCGGAGCGGAACCCCGCGGAGCAGTGGATCACGCGCATGCCGGCCTGCCGGGCGGCCGCGTAGAGCGAGGCGCAACGCTCGATCAGCCCGGCCGCCTTGACCGCCTCGACGGGCGCGGGATAGCGCGACAGGTCGCCGACGACGCCGCGCTGCATCTCCATCGAGAGGATCGTCGTATGCGCGGGATCGACCCGCCCGGCCAGCTCGGCATCCATGGCCTCGTCTCCGATCTCGTGGGGTGCGCGGGCTCGCCAGGCGACGGCGTCTTCCCGGATTCCGGGCTCCCGCCATCGCGCGCGACCGATCGTCGACGCGCTTGCCAAGCGCGACCCGTCGGCCAGAATGGCATGAGGCCCGAGCTCGAGCCAGGGCGACGCCGGAATCGGGACGGGGCCGAAGCGCGGCGTCGGAGCGGAGAACGAGGACCGGAACGCGGGCGGGAACGCGAACGCGAGCGAGAGCGAGAGCGAGAGCGACGACGAGGGGACGAGCGATGCCGAAGGAGCCGCAATCGATCCACGGTCTCGACGAGACGGCGATCTGGGACGCCTTCTGCGATCGGTTGAAGGCGACCGGCCACGCGGCCCTCGCCGCCGCTCCCGACGATGCCTTCGATCGGGCCGAAGGCCTGCGTTATGTCGCGCGCCTCGCGCGCGGCTTCCTGAAGGACCTCGTCGCCGACGCCCAGCCTCCGCGACTCCCCTTCGTTCCCGGCGACTGGCTCAAGATCGGCCTCGACAACCCGGACTACGCCTACTTCGGGGCGAAGATCGAGCCGGGCGTGCGCTACGTCCTGCGCGGCTGCATGGGCGATGCCGCGCGGATCGGCTTCGGGGTCTACTCGGGCGGACTCGGAACGCCGACGGGGCTCGTCTGCGACGACTACGTCGACAGCGTCGACTGGCTCCGTGACGCCGCGACGACCGCCGGGCCGGAGGCCCGCTTCGAGATCCCGATCGGCCCGGACGTCGCGCAGGGGCGCGGGCTGCGGACCGGACCCGCGACGAACAACTTCAACGCCCGCATCACGCTGCTCCGCCGCGCGACCGACCGCCTGCCCGAGCTCGAGCTCGTCCACGAGGGCCCGCTCGAGAAGCCGCCGCCCCTCGACCCCGCCGCCTTCACGGCCGGCCTCGACCGCGTCGGCCGGACGCTCGAGGGGACGGTGCGCCAGTTCCTGGCCTGGACCCAGTCGTTCCAGGCCCATCGCCACGCGATCCGCGAGATCGACCCGGCCCTCTCCGCGGCGGCCCAGGGCGACCCGAAGACCCGCTACTTCTACGGCTATTGGGAAATCGGCGAGGACGAGGCCTTCGTCGTCGACCTCGAGCCCCCGCCCTGCGAGTACTGGAACCTCCAGATCGGAAACCACTGGCTCGAGTCGTTCGACTTCATGCGCTTCGAGACCCACGTCAACGCAGCGACCGCCGTCGCCGACGAGCGGGGCCGCGTCCGCGTCGTCGTCGCCCGCCGCGATCCCGGCGTCCCCAACTGGCTCGACACCGCGGGCCACGCCCGCGGCGGGCTCGCGCTGCGCTGGGTCGGGGCGGAGTGGATCCCGGACACGAAGGCCCGCATCGTGCCGCTCGCCGAGCTGCAGAGGCGTTAGGCAGACCGATCAGCGCGAGGTGACGGCTCAGGCCCGCGGCCGCGCCTCGATGTCGCGCAGCCAGGCCTCGAGCGGCACCGTCTGCGTATCGCGCCCCGAGCGCAGGATCGTCCCCGGCCGCGCCCCGGTCTCGACCCCGTCGCGCACGACGGTCTTCCCGTTCACGATCACGTGATCGACGCCGATCGCGTCGGCGTAGAGCCGCGGCGCGCCGGCCGGCAGGTCCGACCGCGTGTACGTCGGCCCCTTCCCGATCCGCTCCGCGTCGAACACGACGAGGTCCGCGATCCAGCCCGTCTCGAGGCGACCCCGCTCCCGCAGTCCGTACAGGCGCGCCGGAATCCCGGTCAGCTGCCGCACGCCCTCCTCGAGCGTGACGAGCCCCATCTCGCGCACGCCGCGGCCGAGCAGCTGCGTCGTGAACGCGAACGTGTCGAGCATGTCGAGGTGGGCGCCCGCATCCGACGCGCCGACGATGGTCCGCGGGTCCGTCCACGACTCGCCGCGCAGCCGCCAGCTCTCGGCGTCGGTCTGCCCCTCCGTCGGCGACGCGAAGGACGTCCGCAGCCCCTCCGAGAGCGCGACGTCGAGCAGGACGTCGAAGGCGTCCGCCCCGCGCTCGCGCGCGATCTCGCCCAGCGTCCGCCCGCGCAGGGACGCGTTCGGCGGCTCGAAGGTCTCCTCGATGCGAATCTGCGCCCAGCGCGTCAGCGCCTTGAGCGGTCCCGGTCCCTGCTCCTCCGCGCCGCGGCGCAGCGCCGCGCGCACGGCGGGGTCCGCGAGCGCCTTCATGCGCTCGGGGATCGGCAGCTGCATGACCTTCGCCCAGCGCGGCAACGCATCGAAGGCGAAGCCCGAATGGAGGTTGACGCGTCCCTGGATCTCCTGCGGCACGGTCAACGCGAGCACGACCGCTCCGCGCGCGGCGGCGTAGTCGGAGGCGTCGAGCTGATTCAGCGCGACCTCGGGCATGTCCGAGCGCGGCGCGACCAGGTTCCAGTTGAGGGCGCGCCGGGCCTCGAGCGACATGCGCGTCAGGATCTCCTTGTCCTCGGGGCTGAAGGTGCTCGTCCCGGGCAGCATCTCGAGGGAGGTCCCCGGCAACTCGCCGGCGACCCGGCAGAGCGCGTAGAGCTCCTCGAGCGTCGCATGCCGGGAGGGCACGGGCTGGCCGTCGGCGTCGTTGTGGGCCGCGGAGCGCGTCGACGAGAAGCCGAGCCCGCCCTCCTCGAGCGAGCGACGCAGGAGCGCCTTCATCGCCTCGAGCTCTTCCGCCGTCGCCGCATGGCCGACCGCGCGCTCGCCCATCACGACACGACGGATCGCGGAGTGGCCGACCATGAAGCCCGCGTTGACGGCGAGGCGGCCCTCGAGCAGCGCGAGATAGTCGGCGAAGCTCGTCCAGCTCCAGGGGACGCCCGTGCGCAGGCTCTCGAGCGGCATGCCCTCGACTCGCGCGAGCATGCGCATCAGGTACTCGCCTGCGTCGGGGGTGAGCGGCGCGATCGAGAAGCCGCAGTTGCCGCCGACGATCGTGGTCACGCCGTGGTAGAGCGAGGGCGAGAGCGTCGGGTCCCAGAAGACCTGGGCATCGTAGTGGGTATGCACGTCGACGAATCCGGGCGCGACGATGCGGCCCGTCGCGTCGATCGTCTCGCGAGCCGGTCCCGAGACGTCGCCGACCGCGACGATGCGCCCATCGCGGACGGCGACGTCCGCGCGGCGCGCCGGGGCGCCCGTACCGTCGACGATGGTTCCGCCGGTGATCAGGATGTCGTCCATGGCCATGCCTCCTCGTGTCTCGTCGGTCGACCGGTCCGGAACGGCCCGGTCGAGTGCTGGATCCGCGCGGGCGGCGACGCCTCGCGCCCGCCATCGGCGCGTCAGCCGACGCGCCGAGCCCCGATCAGGACGGCCGCCATGACGAGCGGCTCCTGACTCGTGACGCGCCATGCGTGCCGCGTGCCGCGCTGCACGATGCAGTCGCCGGCCTTCACGGACTCCTTGCGCCCGTGATCGAGCTCGAGATCGGCCGCGCCCGAGAGGATCAGGACGTAGTCGATCGTGTCCGTCGTGTGCATTTCCGGATCGTCCGCGTCGAAGTGGGCACGGAGCTCGTCCGGAATCGTCATCGCGCCGGTTCCCCTCTGCGCGCGCGCGGCGAGTCCCGGCACGCTGACGATCTTCCAGGCGCTCTCGCCCTCCTTGGGGAAGTAGCCGATCGCGGCGGGCGACTTCGCCTCGGTCGGGTCCGGCATCACGATCGGTCCGCGCGTCGACCAGAGGTCGAAGGCGCCCGGGCTCGCCACCCGCGGCGGCGCCCCCGCGTAGCTGAAGATCGAATCGCCCTTCGCGTCATGGCCCGTGACGACCAGCTTCATCGCGTTCCTCCTGGTCCCTGCCGAGGTCGGTCTCCGCGGCGCAAGGGTCGACGATGAGACGGGCCTCGCGGGACCCGATCGATTCTGGCATAAAAGGACGCAGTCCGAGCGACCGCTCCCCCGCGCGGTCCGACCGCGCCGGAATCGACCGGTCGTCGGCCGGCCCGCCCCGTCTGCTCGCGCCCCGCGAGCCCCCGAATGGAGTGCTGCCATGCCCGTCGTCGGTTGGGACCATGTCTCCTTTCCCGCGCGCGACCCCGACGCGCTGATGGAGTTCTACAAGCGCCTCGGCTTCGAGACGATCCACGAGGCGGAGTTCCGTGCCGGCACGCATCCCATCTTCGCCATCGCGATCGGTCCGAACGCGAAGCTCAACTTCCACGGCCCCGCCTTCTGGCAGGATCCGGCCTTCGACGGGCGCGGTCCGACGGCGTTGCCCGGCTGCGGCGACTTCGCCTTCGTCTTCGAGGGAACGATCGAAGAGGCGGTCGAGCTGATCGAGAAGGCCGGGGCGAAGATCGCCTACGGTCCCTTCGATCAACCCGGCGGCGCGAGCAAGGGCCGGCGCATGGGGACGAGCGTCTACACGCGCGATCCCGACGGCAACCTCGTCGAGTTCATGACCTATCCCTGCACGGGCCGCTATCCGACCTTCGGCCGCAGCGACGACGCGTAGACGGAGGTGGCGTCCGACGAGCGTCGTGATTCGAACCGCGCGCCGGCGATCGGCCTCTGAGGTTCGTTCGCCGCGTCCGCCCCCCGCGCCCGCCCCGAGGTGCCATGACCGCGCTCCCTCTCGCGCTGCCTCACGTCGTGATCGTCGGAGGCGGCTTCGCCGGGCTCTCCGCCGCGCGCGCGCTCGCGGATGCCCCGGTCCGCATCACCCTCGTCGATCGCCGCAACCACCACCTCTTCCAGCCCCTCCTCTACCAGGTCGCGACCGCCGCGCTGAACCCGGGCGACATCGCCTATCCGATCCGCTCCGTACTGCGCCGACAGCGCAACGCCCGCACGATCCTCGCCCGCGCCGAGCGCGTCGACGCCGCGCGGCGGACCCTCGTGCTCGCCGATGGCGAGGTCGCCTACGACTATCTCATCCTCGCGCCCGGCGCGGGCCAGAGCTACTTCGGCCACGACGACTGGGAGACCTGGGCACCGGGGCTCAAGACCATCGAGGACGCGCTCGAGATCCGACGACGCGTCCTCTCGGCCTTCGAGGCGGCCGAGCGCGAGCCGGATCCGAGCCGGCTTCCGGCGATGCTGACGTTCGTCATCGTCGGCGGCGGTCCGACCGGCATCGAGCTCGCTGGCGCGCTGCTCGAGATCGGCCGACATACCGTCGCCCGCGACTTCCGCTCCTTCGACCCGACGACCCTCCGCGTCGTCCTGATCGAGGCCGCGCCCCGCCTGCTCCCGCCCTACTCCGAGAAGCTCTCGGCCGCCGCCCGCGCGCAGCTCGAGCGCCTCGGCGTCGAGGTCCGCACCGGCGCCCACGTCACCGGGATCGACGAGACGGGCGTCTCGCTCGGCGACGAACGCATCGAGGCGCGCACGGTGCTCTGGGCCGCCGGCGTCGCCGCCTCCCCGCTCGGCCGCTCGCTCGGCGCGCCGCTCGATCGCGCGGGGCGCGTTCGCGTCGAGCCCGACCTCTCGGTCCCCGGCCATCCCGAGGTCTTCGTCGCCGGCGACCTGATGGCGATCGAGCAGGGGGGCCATCCCGTTCCGGGCATCGCCCCGGCCGCGATCCAGGCCGGCGAGGCCGCGGCGCATAACGTGCTCGCGCGTGCCGCCGCCCGCGAGACGAAGCCCTTCCACTTCGTCGACAAGGGCTCCCTCGCGACGATCGGCCGCGCCGCGGCCGTAGGAAGGATCGGACGACTCGAGGTCACGGGCTTCCTGGCCTGGCTCGTCTGGTGGCTGATCCACATCGCCTACCTGATCGGGTTCCGCAATCGCATCGCGGTCATGATCGGCTGGGCATGGCAGTATTTCGCCTTCGCGCGCGGAGCGCGCCTGATCACCGGCCGGAGCTGGGAGCCCCACCTCGCTCCCCCGCCGCCGTCGGCGACCACGCCCCCATCCAGGCCCGCGCCGGAGGGGAAGGCCGAGTAGGACGCCGAAGCCGATCGACCGCCCGCCCGGAACGGCGGTACGACCTCGACCGCGACCTCGACCGCGACCGCGACCGCGACCGCGACCGCGACCGAAAGGAGCGACATGGCCATCCACGAAGTCTTCGCCTACCTGCGACTGCGCGACGCCGCGCGCGCCCTCGCGTTCTATGCCGAGGCCTTCGGCGCGGTCGAGAAATTCCGCCTGACCGAGCCGAGCGGTCGCATCGGCCACGCGGAGATGACGCTCGGGAACACCACGCTCATGCTCTCCGACGAGTACCCCGAGTTCGGGATCTACGGCCCGGATTCGGTCGGCGGAACGTCCTTCACGCTCCATCTCCACGTCGACGACGCCGACGCCCTGATCCGCCGAGCCGTGAACGCGGGCGCGACCGTCGTCCGCGCCGCCGCCGACCAGTTCTACGGCGAGCGCTCCGGCACGATCCGCGACCCCTTCGGTCATGAATGGAACATCGGCCACGAGATCGAGCAGGTCTCGCCCGAAGAGATGCAGCGACGCTACGACGAGATGATGAAGGGCTGAGGACAGCGTACGCTCGCGACTGGCGCAGGGCGGGACGAGCGCGACGGAGGCGAGCGATGGCGACGAGCGCAGCGACGGGAATCCGGATCGAGCGGGACGGGACCGTCCGCGTCGGGTCGCGCGTGCTGCCGCCGCCCGCCGCGGTCAGCATCGAGGCGCGCGCCTTCCTCGCGACGCCGCCGTGGGGCGACGCCGCGCCGCCGCCCGCGGACGCGCCGATGTGGGCGATGCGGGACGCGACCGACGTCATGATGAAGCAGCTGTCCGATGCCGCAGCCCAGGTCTACCCCGTCGAGGTCGAGGCGCTCTCGATCGCCGGGGTCCGCTGTCATCTCGTCAAGCCGAAGGAGACCGCGCCGGAGAACGCGGGTCGTGTGCTGATGAATCTCCACGGCGGCGGCTTCGTGCTCGGCTCGGGCTGCCTGGTCGAGGCGATCCCCGTCGCCCACGACGCGAAGCTCCCGGTCCTCGCCGTCGACTATCGCCTCGCGCCCGAGCATCCGTATCCGGCCGCGGTCGACGATGCCCTCGCCGTCTATCGCGCGATGCTGAGCCACCACCGGCCCGACCAGATCGGCGTCTACGGGGCCTCGGCGGGCGGCTTCCTCACGGCCGAGCTCATCGCCCGACTCCGCCGGGAAGGGGTCGCGCTCCCGGCCGCGATCGGCGTCTTCACCGCGGGCGGCGACCTCGCCGAGTTCGGCGAGAGCGCCCGGCTCTTCGGCCTCTCGGGCTTCCATGGCGAGCCGCTCCTCCCGCTCGATCATCCCGCGAGCGAGCGGCGCGCCTATCTCGCGGGCCACGACCCGACCGATCCGCTCGTCTCGCCCATTCGCGGCGATCTCCGTGGCTGGCCGCCCTGCCTGCTGCTGACCGGCGGCCGCGACGCGCTCCTGTCCGCGACCGCGCTCTTCCATCGCGCGCTGCGCCGCGCCGACGTCGAGGCCGAGCTCTTCGTCTTCGAGTCGATGCCCCACGCCCACTGGTACAACTTCATGCTGCCCGAGGCGCGGGAGGCGAACGACGTGATCGTCCGGTTCTTCCGCCGCTACCTGGGACCGACGAGCAGCTGACGATCGGGACGAAGGACGGGGCCGTCCGCGAGGACGACCCCGTCCTTTCCGGTCGTGCGACCCGAGCCCCACGGCCCGGGTCCGATCACGGCCGCGGTCCCGACCCGTCAGTCCCGCTCCCTTCGACGCGGGCGCGAACGGGCCTCCGTCGATCCTCCGGTCGTGCGCGCCTCGACGCGCGCGCGGTCGAGGCCCTCGCTCGCGTCGTCGTCCGACTCGTCGTCGTCCTCGTCGTCACCGGTGGCGGCGGCGCGGTCGTCGTCGTCCTCGTCGACGCGGCTGCAGCGTCGATCGCGGGAGACTGGAAGCGGCGTCGCGAGCGACCAGCTGAGACCGCCGACCTCTGCCCGGAGTCCGACCTCGGCCGGCACGCCCACGTCGTTCAGCCGGCCGCCGAAGCGACCGTTGCGGTCGCTGACGTCGAACACGCCGAGCATCGCGCCATCGATCGCGTCGCTGACGACGACCCGGCCACCGATCGGTCCGCGCGCGCCCGCCACCACGAGCGTCGATCCGTCGCAGGCGTTCCGCGCGCGGGCGAAGGTGCGCAGGTCGGTGTCGCAATCGCTCGGCGCGCCGATCACGTCGACGACCTCGCTCATGACGCCGCCGCTCGCGACCGCGACGGCGCAAGGAGCGATGAAGGGATCGAGCTCGAACCGGAAGGATCCGTTCCGCTGTCCCGCCCGGCTGCCCAGCAGGACCGGCATGCCATCGCCGAGCACCGCGAACACGTCGAGCGTCGGGCGACCGCCGCGCGGACCGGCCTCGGTCGTCGGCAGCGTGCCCCGCACCGCGAGTCGTCCGCCGCCGCGCGCGATCCGCCACGAGGCGGTCTCGAGGGTCGGGAGCGCGGCGTTCGTGGCGTCGACGGCCGAGAGCGTGAACGTCTCGGCATCCTGCTCGGGCGGCGCACCGGTATCGGTCGCGGTGCACGTCACGCTGGAGCGGGCGGCGGCGGACGGCATCCAGACGATCTCGGCGGTCCCGTCGTCGAAGTCGGTGAAGACCGCGTCGACCGGCAGGTCCGTGCAGTCGAGTGCGATCGGATCCGCGTCGGGGTCCGTCGCGGTCAGACCGACGCGCAGCTCGCTGCCGACCTGGACCTGGCGATTGCCGATCGCCGAGAGGACGGGCGGGCGATTGATGCGGCCGACGGTGAAGACGACCGTCTCGCTGTCGGAAGCGGCGGGCGAGCCCGTGTCCGTGACGGTGAAGACGATCGTGTGCTGTCCGATCTGGGTCGCGTCGGGCGTCCAGGCGAAGTCCGCCCCGAGCAGCGCGGCACCCGCCGGAAGTCCGGTCGCCGAAAACGCGAGCGACTGACCTTCGGGGTCGGTCGCCGACAGCGTGAAGTCGAGCGTCTGTCCGGGGTCGAGCTGCTGGTTCCCGATCGGATCGAGGACCGGCGGCCGATTCACGGCCTGACCGACCGCGATCGAGACCTCGAGGGACGCGACGGCCATCGGCGTGCCGGTATCCGTGACGTGGAACGTGACGGCATGGGCGCCGAGCTGGGCAGCGGTCGGCGTCCAGCTGAAGCGGCCCGTCCCGTTGCCGTCGTCGACGAAGCTCGATCCGCTCGGCGCGTTGCCCGCGCTGAGGAGCAGCGCGTCGCCGTCGGGATCCGTCGCCGTGACCGTCAGCGCGAAGGGCGAGCCGACGGTCGCGGTCTGCGCGGCAATCGGCGCGAAGGACGGCGCGCGATTGGCGGCGGGGGCCGAGCAGAAGGGCGTCACGTCCGCATGACCGGAGCGGCGGTACTGATCGCCCGCCGGGGTCAGGCTCGAGCCGGGATTCGAGGCGCTCGTATGACACAGGCCGCAATCGCTGCCGCTGCTCGCGTACGGTCGCGCCGGTACCCAGCCATTGGCGGTACAGGTCGAATCGACCGAGGTTCCGTAGTTCGGAAAGGCCGACGCCCCGGCCGCGCCAAGGAGAGCGAGCGCGAAGAGCCAACCGCCCGATCCCCGCAACTTGAATCGCATGCGCATGATCGAAACCTCCGGACCGCCGACGACCGACGGCCCCACGATGGGGTGCAGACGCCGGAAACTTCGGTGGCGGAGGGAGGCACGCGCGTAGCGCGAATCACGATCTGGGAAAAAGATCCTTGTGCGAATCGGTGATGCGTGACCCGACGAAGGCGCCGATGGGAAGGTGCAGTGGAGCGCGTCACGTCCCGGGGACGCTCGCGGGAGAACGGGACGAAACGAAGGGAGGAGGCTTCCGCCGAGCGCGCCGACTAACTCGGGAGGCCGAGCACCTTGCGAGTCGCCTGACCGATCTTCTTCGCCATCGGGGCCGGCCCCTGCTCCATCAATCCGACGTTGAAGACCTCGGGCGCCCAGACGGGATCCGCGCCGATCGCATCGAGCGCGTCGAGCAGCGGCTTCCACTCGACCTCGCCGTCGCCGGGCAGGAGTCGACTCGTCATCGACTCCATCATCATGTCGTCGCCCGTCCCCTTGCGCGTCGTGTCGTTGAGCTGGACGCAGTGGATGCGGCTGCCCGGGATCCCTCGCAGCGTCGCGAGGTCGGCGCCGCCGGGCTGGCGCAGCCAGTGCCACGTATCGATGACGAGACCGATGTTCTCGCCGCCTGCGTCCTGGACCAGCTCCCAGGCGCCCTTGATCGTCTTGAGCGCCGACCAGGGCAGCCACTCGATGCAGATCCGCAGCCCGCGGTCCGCCGCGAGCTTCCCGAGCAGCGAGAGTCCGCGAAGGGCCGCAGCGCGATCGTATTCCGGCGCCATGACGACGCCCGCCACGTCCTTCGCCCCCTGCAGGACCGCACAGTCGAGCGTCGGCACGCATTGTGCCTCGATCGTCGCGCGGTCACCCGACTCCCAGCCGATCAGCGACTCGACGATCGGAACGGTCAGCCTGCGCTCCTGGAGCCAGCTCTTCACCGTCTCCGGCGCGACGCCGGCCGCGGCGACCGACGCCTGATGGAACGCCCAGAGCGAGATGCCGCCGAACTTCGCCTCGACCGTCGCGTCGAGGGTCGCCTTCAGCTGGTCCGGGGTCAGGTCGAGGGCGCCGCCGTAAAGCGTGGCGTTGCAGAGGACGAGCTTCTCTTCGCGGGCGGGCATGGCGCTTCCTTTCTTGCGAGCGGCTTTCTTGCGATCGGGGCTTGCGATCGGGGCTTGCGATCGGGCCTTGCGATCGGCCTGCGTGTCGCGCGATCGGTCTTCGGGGCGGCGAACGCGCGCCAGTCTAGTCCCGATCGGCCGGGCATGTCATCCTGATCGGCCGTCGCCTCGAGGAGCCCCGCCATGACCACCGTCCACGGCACCTGCGATCCGCGCTTCGAAACCGTGCGCCGGATCTTCGCCGAGCGCATCGCGTCGAAGCAGGAGGTCGGCGCCGCCATCGCGTTCACCCTCGACGGCGAGCTCGTCGTCGACCTCTGGGGCGGCCACGCCGACCGCCAGCGTACCCGGCCCTGGGAGCGCGACACGATCGTCAATACCTACTCGACGACGAAGGGCATGACGACGATCTGCGCCCACCGCCTCGTCGAGCAGGGCCGCCTCGATCTCGACGCGCCGGTCGCGCGCTACTGGCCCGAGTTCGCGCAGGCGGGCAAGCAGGACATCCCCGTTCGCTGGCTCCTCAGCCATCGCGCGGGCCTGCCCGCGATCCGCAAGCCCATGCCCGCCGAGAGCCTCTACGACTGGGACGCGATGGTCGCCGCGCTGGCGGAGACCGCGCCCTGGTGGACGCCGGGCACGCAGCACGGTTATTCGCCGGTCACCTTCGGCCATCTCGTCGGCGAGGTCATCCGACGCATCGACGGTCGCACGGTCGGCCGGATGTTCCGCGAGGAGATCGCCCGGCCGCTCGAGGCCGACTTTCACATCGGCCTCGACGCGCGCGACGACGCCCGCGTCGCCGACATGATTGGCGGACTCGCGCCCGCGAGGGCGGAAGGCGAGCCGGAGGCTTCGACGCCGAAGCCGCGCCTGAAGGGTCCCTTCGCCCGGTTCATGCAGGACATGACGGATCCGACGACGATGGTCGGCGCCGCGTTCAACAATCCGCCGATCCCGCGCGGCGGCGTCAATCAGCGCGCCTGGCGCGGCGCCGAGATTCCCGCCGCGAACGGCCACGGCACGGCGCGCGCCCTCGCCCGCATCTACGGCGCCCTCGCCCGTGGCGGCGCGATCGACGGCGTCCGCCTGCTCGAACCGGATACGATCGCGAGCGCGACCGAGGAGCAGGCGGCCGGCCCCGACGCGACGCTCGCGGGCATGCCGATCCGCTACGGCGTCGGGTTCATGCTGCGCAGCGAGTCGATGCCCTTCTCGCCCTCGCCCCGCGCCTTCGGCCACCCCGGCGCCGGCGGGTCCCTCGGCATGGCCGATCCCGACCGCCGCATCGGATTCGGCTTCGTGATGAACAAGATGGGCGCGGCGCTGACGGGCGGACAGACGGGCTACGCCGTGATCGACGCCTTCTACCGCTCGCTCGGGGACTAGCACGTCGCGCACGAGCCCGTCCCGAGCGGCCGCCCCGCCGACCCCGATTGCGGCTGCAGGCCCTCCGGCTATCGTCGCGCGCATGACGCAATACGCCTACGACCCCGACTTCCTGCCCGCGCTCGGCCAGATTCCGACCGTCGGCGACTACTCGACGGCCGAGAAGATCCAGGCGATGCGCGCGATCCGCGTCGACACGCAGCAGCTCCCTCCGCATCGCTCCGACGTCGCCCGACGGGACCGCGTCGTCCCGGCGTCGGGCAGCCAGCCCGCCGTCCCGATCCGCATCTACACGCCGTCCGCCCCCGCGAATTCGCTCCGCCCCTGCGTCTACGAGATCCACGGCGGCGGCTTCATGTTCGGCACGCTCGACATGATGGATCCCTGGTGTGAGTCGATCTGCGCCGCCCTCGATGCCGTCGTCGTCAGCGTCGACTATCGCCTCGCCCCCGAGCATCCGTTCCCGGCCGGGGTCGACGACTGCTACGCAGGCCTGCGCTGGACCGCGGACCACGCCGGCGAGCTCGGCATCGATCCCGCCCGCCTCGCCATCGCCGGCCAGAGCGCGGGCGGCGGCCTCGCGGCGGGCCTCGCCCTGATGGCGCGCGACAAGGGCGGCCCCGCGATTGTCTACCAGCTGCTCGAGATCCCCGAGCTCGACGACCGCCTCGACACCCCCTCGATGCTGGCCTTTCAGGACACGCCGTTCTGGAACCGCCCGAACGCCGTCTGGAGCTGGAAGCACTACCTCGGCCCAAACCACCAGGGCACGCCCTCGATCTACGCCGCTCCCGCTCGCGCGACGGTCGCGCAGCTCAGAGGCCTCCCGCCCGCCTACGTCTCGACGATGGAGTTCGATCCGCTCCGCGACGAAGGCATCCGCTATGCGGCGTCGATGCTCGAGGCCGGCGTCTCCGTAGAGCTCCACAGCTACGCGGGGACGTTCCACGGCTCGGCTTTCGTGACCGAGGCGGAACCTTCGAAGCGGAACGCGGAGGAGATCGTCGCGATCCTCGCTCGCCGCCTCGCGGCCCGAAGCTGATCGGGAGGAGCGCGCGTCCACCGTGCTTCGCTCGACTGCGAATCCGCCCCACGACCCCGCCTTCGTCCGCACGCTCTTCGACGAAATGGCCGAGACCTACGGACTCGTCAATCTCGTCTGCTCCTTCGGATTCGCATTGCGGTGGCGTCGACAATGCATCGCCAGCCTCCCTCGACCCGATCCGGCCGAGCGGTTCGTCGATCTGATGTCGGGCATGGGCGAGCTGTGGCGATCGATCTTCGACCGGTTCGGCGATTCACTCCACGTCTCGGGCATCGAGCTCTCTCCGGAAATGGCACGCCGAAGCGACTCGAAGTTCCGGGGAAGCGTCGAGGTCCGGATCGGCGACGTATTCGATTGGAATCCATCCAACGCACCGGCCGATGCCGTCGTCTGCTCGTTCGGATTGAAGACATTCGACGCGGTTCAACAGCTCGCGCTCGCTCGCCGCGTGGCCGAAGCCTTGCGGGACGGCGGTACGTACTCCTTCGTCGAGATCTCGGTCCCGAGGATCGCGTTCCTGCGCGTCGTCTATCTCTTCTACCTGGATCGGGTCATCCCGTTCATCGGCTGGCTGATGCTCGGAAACCCGGCCAACTACCGGATGCTGGGTCGATACACTCGAGCGTTCGGAGACTGCCGACACTTCGCGCGATGCCTCGCCGAAGCGGGGCTCGAGGTTCAGTATCGGACCTACTTCTTCGGGTGCGCGACCGGGGTCCTAGGTCGCAAGCCGTCGGTCCCTCTCGTTCCGGCCGAGTGACGAGCCTGTCCGGGGTGGAGACCATCCGGTGGCCGCGAGAAGCGGCTCGGCTCGACCCCGGCCGTAGCCCGCCATCGACCTCAGCCTTCTAGATCTCGCCTGCCAGAAAGCCCATCACGACCTCGTTCGTCCGCTCCGGCGCCTCCTCGGGGATGAAGTGGCCGCAGAGCGCGCCGCGCGTGCGCAGGTCCGGGAAGTGACGAGCGAAGGAGTCCGCGTAGGGGTTGCCCGTCGGGAGATAATCGTCGGGCGGGAGGGCGCCGTTCTCGAAGGCCTGCGGAACGAGGAAGGGGCTGAACAAATAACACGTCGGTCCCGGATACCGGAGGTGCCAATCCTCGGGCGCGAAGACCATGAAGTGATCGGCCCACTCGGGATGGGAGAACAGAAGGCCCGGATGCTTCCACATCGCCGCGACCTGCGGGTTCGAGCGGAACACGAAGCGCGACCCGCCGGGCGCGCGGGGATCGGGCGTCGCGACGTGGAAGGGCAGCGCGTGGCGGTAGTACTCGACGGCGTGGAACCAGGCACCCGGATCGGCGAACGCCTCCTCGTAGACGGCCACGTCCTCGGGCGAGAAGGCGCGGGCCATGTCGAAGCGAGCGAGCGCGTCGCTGCCCTCGGCGCCGTCGACGGGCGCCCAGGGCGACTCGGGGGGGCCGCCGTAGGGGCGCGGACCGTTCGCGAAGACGGAGCGGATGAAAGAGCGGTGGTATTTCGCGAAGAAGTCCTCGGCCTCGGGCTCGCATTTGAACCAGTAGCCGTGGATGCCCCAGGTGATCCAGACCGAGACGAGCGTGTCGATCAGGCAGAGCCGGCTGACGCGCTCGGGATGCTTCAGCGCGACGGCGGCGGCGATGATGCCGCCCCAGTCGTGCCCGACGAGGCGGACCTTCGGGATCTCGAGCGCGTCGAGCAGGTCGAGGACGTCGCGCGCCAGCAGGTCACGCGTGACGCGGATGCGCGGCTTGTCCGTTCCGCCGTAGCCGCGCGTGTCGGGGGCGTAGACCGCATGGCGCTCGGCGAGGACCGGCATCTGGTGACGCCACATGTGGGAGGTCTGCGGGAAGCCGTGGAGCAGCATCACGGGCTCTTCGCCGGGGCGACGGCGGCCGGCCTCCTTGAGCTCGAAGGTGAGGCCTCGGGTCCGGACGCGGCGGGTCGTGATCGGTGAAGTCATGGCCTGGAGCCTACCGGGATGCGCCGGGCTGCGGCTAGACTCGCCCGATCCGCCGCGAACGACGGTCCTCCGCCAAGGCGTGACGCAGGGCGAAGACATGCGCGGAGACGAACGCGGAAGCGAACGCGAGAGACGCACGATGGAGGCGCGACCGAGGCGCGCGATTCGCGCGCGAGAAGAGGAGATCGCATGGCCCAGAATCCGATGACCGACGTCGAGTTCAAACGGCTCCGCCAGTTCATCAGGCCCTACTCGGCCCTCAACGTCTTCCTCTACAAGGTCTCGGGCGGACGCATCCTCGGAAAGTTCATGGGCCGCCCCGTCATGCTCGTCACGATGAAGGGCGCGAAGACGGGCCAGGACCGCACGATCCCGCTGATGTGGGTTCCGCTCGGCGAGCAGCTCGAGGACGGCGTCATCGTCGTGGGCTCTCAGGGCGGCGCGCCGAAGTCGCCCGTCTGGGTCAAGAACCTGCAGAAGAACCCGGACGTGGTCGTCCAGCTCGGCTCGAAGAAGGTGAAGCTGCGCGCGCGCCAGGTCGACGACGCGGAGAAGGCGCGGCTCTGGCCGGTCTGCGTCCAACACTACCGCGAGTACGAGGACTATCAGGCCCGCACCGACCGCAACATCCCCGTCTTCGCCTGCGAGCCGTACTGATTCGGGATTCGACGCTCGGCATCTCGGGATGATCGAGGATCCCGATCAAGCCGCGTCCGCCCTCGCCGCCTGGCTGGCCGAGCGGTACCCCGAGCGCACGCCCGTGCGCGTGGGCCCGCTCGCGCGCTCGCCGGGCGAGGCATCGAACGTCACGCTGCTCTCCGAGGTCGAGTGACGGGTCGCAGGGCGGACGGCTCGGCTCGAGGTGGCGTTGCGCCTTCAGCCGCGCGGGCTCGCGATCTTTCCAGGGACGGACATCGCGCGGCAGGACCGCGTCAGGGAGCGGCTCGAGGGCAGCGCGGTGCCCGTCCCGAAGCTGCTCGGATTCGAGCCCGATCCGGATCGGCTGGGCGGCCCTTTCTTCCTGATGGAGCGCGGCGCGGGCTTCCTGATGGAGCGCGTCGCGGGTCGCGTCCCGAGCGACGATCCGCCCGACTGCGTCGGCGGCTGGCTCCATGCACTCGAATCCGCGGCGCAGCGGCGCCATTGGCTCTCCGGCATCGAGACGCTCGGCCACTGCGTCTTCCGCGACGAGCGCGTCGTCGCGGCGCTCGACCGGGAGGAGATCGGGCTCGGCAATCCGGTCGACGACCTCGCCTGGTGGCTGATGCTCGACGACTCCTTCCGGGTCGGAACCGGCCTGCCGCGCCTGCCCGGCTTCCGGTCGCGCGAGGAGACCGTCGCGCAGCGGGCGGTCGCGAGCGACCTCTCCACCCGCGACCTCGACGACCATGCCGTCTTCGGCGCCTGGCGCATGGCCTTCATCATGGCCCGCGTCGGGACGCTGCTGGCCGAGCGCGGCTTCGTCCCGCGCGAGTCGAACCTCGACGTCGAGAACGGCGCCAAGAAGCTGCTGGCGATCCACCGCGCGCGACGCGCGCTTCTGACCTGCGGCGCTACGGACAGCTCGCGCTGCCGACGCCGGGTCCCGAGCAGGCGTTGCCGCCGGCGTTCGTCCCTCCGGCGACGCCGCCCAGCGCATTGCCGCTCATCAGACTCTGGCCGTAGGCCGAGCCCGAGAAGAGATTCAGGCCGTAGCCGTCGTTTCCGGACGAGACGTGGTTGCGCACGTTGCAGGGCGAGTTGCAGTGGACCCCGTCCTCGTCGCTCGGAGCGCCGAAGACCCGGTTGTCGATCGTCGTGTTCCCGTCGAGGTTCGCGGTTCCGACCGTCGTGACGATGCCATCGCCCCGATTGCCCGACACGAGATTGCCGATCGCCGAGCCGCCGGACACGAGGACCAGACCGGCCGATCCGTTGCTCGAGATGACGCTCCGCTCGACGATCGAGTTGGATACCGTGATCCCGACGTTGCCGTTGTTCGACACGATGCTCTCTTCGATCACCGCGCCCGACGGCCCGGCGATGCCCATGAAGCCATTGAGCGAAGCCTCGCAATGCCGGACGACGCTCCGTGCGCCGGCGTCGATCCCCGTCACGCCGTTGTGCATCACGCGCAGGTCTTCGAGGGTCGCCGAGGCCCCCGTTCGAATGCCGCGATTGCCGAAGCCGCGAACGCTGCCGCCGCGGACGACCAGCCGCTCCGGCGGGTCGCCGAGGTCGACGTCGACGCCGACCCCGCTGCCGGTCGGGGCGCAGCCGAGCGGGAGCCCCGAGCAGACGGTCGGACCGGAGACCGTGAACCCAGCGAGATCGATCCGGACGTCGTCCGCGCCGACGCGGAAGGCCGCGGTGTTCTCGTCGGGCACCACGAGGTCGCTCGTCAGGCGAAGGCTGCCGGGCTGGGTGACCAGGATCGGGAAGCCGGGCGTGTCGCCCGGGACGCAGCCGGTCAGCGTGGCGCAGGTCTGATTGATCTCGATCTGTCCATCGCTCGCTCGCGCCGGGACCGGGCGCGCGATCGCCGCGGCGGCGAGCGCTGCGGGGAGCAGGACGAAGGTGGGTCGCGGGGATCGCATGGGGCCTCCTCGTGCAGATGGGTGCCTGCGAAGACCGAGAAGGTCGCAATCGAATCGGCCTCGCGCACCCGCGCAACCTACGGCCGTTCGAGCCGCGTGGCAGCGCATCAGCAATCCAGCGGCAATGCAATGACAAGATCGTCGATATCGACGTCGACGGGGCCGAGGGCTTCCGAGAACGAATCGACGCGAACTCGATTCCCGGCCCGACGCTCAGCCCGCCTCGCCGTCGACGAGCGCCATGAAGCGCGGGCGATCGCGCTGGATCTGCAGGAGGACGTCCTCGACGGCATGGCGCTTCGCGGTGGAAAGGAACTCCTCCATCTTCTCGCCGCTGGGCGTCATGGTCGTACTGTGGTCGTCGTACTCGCTCCGGTAGCGGTCTCGGTCGACCTCCGTGCCTCCGGCGCCATCGACGTTCGCCGTCAGTTCGACGACGACCGTGAAGTGGGACGGTAGGAGCGGGCCGAGCCGCAGGAAGGTCAACCCGGTCAGCATCGCCTTGAAGATGTCCTCGCCCCAGTGGGCATCCTCCTCGACGCGAACGACGACATCGAAGAGCACGTCGACCCGAACTTTCGCGAGCGCCGTATCGGGATGGATCACGTCCCGGAAGACGCGATCCTCGGCGAGCCGCGTTGCGAGCTGCTCCGTCACGTCGGAGGGGGAGATCGACGGGGCGGACGGCGCGTTCGCGAGCCCGCTCTGGGCGACCCCCACCGTGAGCGGAATCGTCTCGATCGACTCCGCGACCGGAAAGGGATCGCCTGCCGCATTGCTCCATCGCTAATAACAGCCCGAAGACGCACTCTACAGGGCGATGCAGACGGCGAGCGCGACCGCGCGACGCGCCGATCCGTATGATCCGTACGATCCGGATCTCATCGAACCCCTTCCGCCGTCAGCTTCGGCTTGAGCGTCATCGTCGTCGCCGGCTCCAGATCGTACGCGCCCCCCGACGCCAGATCGACGACCATGCCGGGAAGCCCGCCGAGCAAGAGATTCAGGAAGAAGATGCCCGAAATCTGACGATTGACCTGCCGCGCACGCGGCCCGTGGCCGTCGAGCTCGAAGGTGAGGAGCTGGTCGCGCTCGCGCTCCAGCTCGACCGCGCCAGGCGTCACCACCTCGATTCCGGACGGCTCGACCGTGACCTGCGCACCAGGCGGGTCGGACTCGAGCCTGACCTCCTGCCGGGTTCCATGCACCATCGTTCCGCAGGCGACGACTTGCGTACCCATCAGGGCGAGCAGGGCACGAGCGCGCGCATGCGAACGGATCGCGGAGAATCGGGGAACACCGACACCTCCCCTCCGATCCGTGTGCCACGGGCGAAGGCGACGTCGTGCCATGCGATCTGCATTCTGACGATCCGGAAAGGCGGGTTCAAGAAAGATCGTGCGCCGACGGAAAGTCCCTGATTCGAGAAGTGCGTCGATCGGATTGGGCGCCTCGTGTTTCAGGCTCGAACGCGACCTTCCGGGGCTCGATCCGCACGGGCCGCCGGCATCAGGTCCGGGAATCCACCGAGTCGGACGAAGACGCGACGGGCGCGGCGCCGTCCCGATGGGGCCAGAGCGCGAGCATGCGACGCTCGGCCAGCACGGCGCCCGCCTGGTCCCCCAGCTTGCGCCGAACCATACTCAGCGCCTCCCACAACCGTGCGTCGTAGGCGAGCCCGTTCGTCGCGAACTCGAGCAGCCGGAGCAGACGCTGGTCGTCCGCATGCGTTCCGACCCGATCGACGAGCGTCGTCTCGAAGAGCAGCAATGGCCGGAGCTGCCACGCCCAATTGACCTTGGACGTCGAATCGACCGGGTGCATGCGCTCGGCGAACGAGGCGACCTGACGGCGCGCTCCCGCGAGGTCGCCCTCGGCCGCGGCGAGCATCACCCGCGCGAGCCAACCGTCGGGATTCCAGGCATCGGAGCGCGCCACGTGGTCACGAACCCACGCGAGATCGCCGGCTGCGATCCTGGCCCGAACGAGCTCGTGCTCGATGACGAAGTTCTGCTGTCGCGTCCATGCCACCTTCGCCGCATCGAGGGCCTCCGCGACTCGACCCGCCTCTCGCAGGATTCGAGCGCGCCTGAGCGGAACGCAGGCACATTCCGTGTCGCCCTCCGCTGCCAGGTCGAGCAGTCGCATGGACTCGTCGAGATTTCGATCGACCTGCCATTCGGCCTCGGCCAGCGAGATGAGACCCTGCTGTCCCAACCCCAGCGCGAACGGTCGGAACCCCGCGAGATCGCCGGCGGCGAGGAAGGCGAGTCGCGCGGTGTCGCTGAGATCGTAGGTGTGGTAGCGGGGTTCCATTGCGAGGTGGCGGACGATCTCGATCGCCTCTGCCGGTCGCCCGCGGCGGAGGGCCATGATCGCCACCGCGATGCGTCCGTCGCTGGCTCCGTCGTAAGTGGCGTCGTTGAGCCGATAGACCGCTTCGGCAGCCGCGTGATCCCCCATCAGCTCGAGGATGTATCCCTGCGAGAGCAGCACGTGACTCGCGTCGCCGATCACGCCGCGCGCCGCCCGGCTCGCTTCCAGCGCTTCGACCAGCCGGCCCTGATCGCGCCGTTGACCGGCCACGACAGTCCAGGCGGACGCGCGGTCGAAGTTGCTGACGGACGAGGCGGCGCAGTCCAGCATGACCGCCTCGAGCGCATCCGGGCGCTGCTTCCTCCGCTCGATCTCCGCGAGGCCGTGACATCCCTGCCGTTGGAACAGGCTCCGCTGACGCATGTGCGAATAACGCGCAGCAGCGACGTCATACTGCTCGAGCTCCATGGCGAGATTCGCGATCCGCGCCTCGATCTCGTGGTCCAGCGCGAAGAGGGCCTCCCCTTCGAGAAGGGCCGCCAGACGCTCGTCCTTCGGACGCCCGAGGTCCTTCATCACCTTGTCACGAATCTCGACCGCGAAGGTGTCGGGCCGCCGCGCCATCTGTCGCTGCAGACCGTCGTAGGCCAGACCCAGCTCGCCGGCCTTGCGCTCGAGGTTATGGGCCTCGGCGACGAGGCGGCCCATCGTCGGAACCAGTCGTTCGAGCTGCTGCGCACGCGACAGACGGCCCCGCTTGCGGAGCTGCCGATGCGCGACCGAGACGTAGGGCATCGCATAGGGTTGGTGGTCGGCCAACAGCTTCTTCTCGCGCTCTTCCGGCATCCGCCGGCGGCCGCGTTGCGCGAGCCAGGCGTCAATCTCCATCAAGTCACGGAAGAGGTATCGATCGGAGAAGGCCTGCAGCGCATCGCGGTACGGCTCCCATTCGTCCGCCCGTCCCCGCATGCGGCCGATCTGCATCGGCTGCTCGGCCGCGGCGAGAATCCAATCGACGTCTCCGCCGAGCAGCCGGCGGCCATCAGTCATCAGCACCGACTCGACCGAGGCCCGGATCGGGCGATCGTCGTCGACCAGGCTCGCGATCGCGTTCGACTCCTCGATCACACGCTCGAGCAGATGGAGGATTCCGCCGAAGCCGGGATCCCTGAATTGGATGGCGTCTTCCGCCAGCGAATGCGCGACCGCCTCCGGCAGCTTCGCTTCCATCAGCGGCACGACGAGACCATCCGCGAGCCGCTGCCACGACGCCGATTGACGGAGCGACGTTTCATCGACTTCGGCGTCGGGCGCGTAGGTCCGGACGAAGGCCGCGACCCGTTCGACGCAGGCCGAACGCCGGTCCGCCGCCTCGAGCGATAGGCAGGCATGGCGCCAGACCTCGAGCGCCTCGATTCCGGCCTGCGCCAGGTCGGGACGGCGGACCGGCAACCGCATCGACCAGCGGCTCGTCGAGTCGACTTCACGCCGGACGTGATGCGTCACGAGCGGGACCAGCACGAGCGCCTGCCGATGCTTCGGATCCTGGACCAGCTGCCACGCCCAGGCGCGTTGCTCGCTCCGCCCCTCGATGGCCGCGAGCTCGGTGAGGACCCAGCCGAGGTACCCAGGCAGGACGCCGGCCGGGATCCGGAACCGGTCCTTGTGCTCCCGCTCCTGGAGGAACGCCAACAGGACGCGCTCGGGTGCCCGCGGCGGCAGCCCGTCGAGGAAGGCCAGATATTCCGCCAGGCGGTCTCCCTCACCGACGTAGGCATGATCGATGAATGCGAGGCGCGCGCGCTGCGCCTCGTCGAGATCCTCGAAGCGGAGCGCGAAGTGACGGGCGGGATTCGGTCCATCCAGCATGAGCTCGTGTCGGAACTCCTCGCCGAGAACGATGGGCCGAAGGACGCGTAGGAACGCGAGCTCGATCCACGGCTCGGGTCGACCCGGGTATCGCAAGGCGAGGTCCGCGAGCGCCTGCTCCGCTCGTCGGAGCGGCCCCGCCTGGCCCGTCCACATCTGCTCCCGTGCCGACTCGATCGCCTCGTCGAAGCGCGCACGCTCCTCGGCAGAGACCGGCGTCGTCGAACGCAGCGCCATGCGGGACGAGAGGGCGAGGATCAGCTTCCGCGGCACGTCGAAGACGTGCCGGTCGATGGATTGTCCCGGTCCCGGCTCGATGCGGATGTCCTTCCAGATCCCATCGTTCGCGCCCGGCGTCATGGCCCGGGCCGTCATCACGACGGCGTCGTCCGGACCGATCTCGCTCCAGGCGATCGTGCCCGCCCCCGTCCGATCCGCGACGATCTCGAGCACGGAATCGTCATAGACGAAGGGAGTCGGCGATTCGAACCAATCGGATCGGCCCGACTCGCGCAGGATCCCCGCCAGGACGTCCGGCCGGACGCTCTCGATTCCGTCGACCAATCGGGAGAGCACCGAGAGCGTTTCACTCGGACCGTCGAGCAGCATCGGATGGATGAGTCGGCTGCCGCGGTTGAGCATCGGCAGGAACGCGATGCGATCGGGCATGCGTTCGACGCGTACCCGGGGCGTCCTTGGACGCTCGAGCAGGGCCAGCTCGACCGTCTCCAACGACTCTTCGACCGCGGCCTGGGCTGCCGGCCGATCGGAAGGGCCGGCGCTGCAGGCGGTCAGGCCGATGGACAGGATCGAAGAGAGGACGAGCAGACGAGGCGCCGGTCGCATCACGATTTCCCCCCGGCCCCGCTCAAGCCGCTGGCCGCTTCGGTTCGGTCGCGATTGCGCGATCGTCGAGCCGTTCGAGCCACTTGAAGCGCGAGTGCAGGTGCGAGCGGGATGCGGGCGAGTTGCTCGTGGCGCGGCGGCGGGATCACGGTCTCCGCCCCGCTCGAGAGGCGAACGGACGAGCGGCGCGATCCGGCTCGCGGCGAGATCGGGGGCCGGCGTCTCCCGCCCGACGCGTTCGGCCGCACTCCTCGGCCCCTGGCTCGGCGGGCGTACCGAAAAGACCGCGACTCAGCCGAGCTCGAGCCCTTCGAAGTCGCCCCGCTCCCGCCAGGCGCGAAGCAACGCGAAGTAGGCCTGCGGGCCGCCGCCGAAGGTCCCCCCGAACCAGCCCGGCCCCTCCGTCGGCTGGCCCTCGTTGTCGTCGTAGCCAGGCGTGCAGCTCCGGGCGAAATCGAGCAGCATCGGGTTCGTCTGCGTCACCGCCGCGACCCGCTCCGCCTCCGCCCGATCGGTCGGCTCGAGCCGGGCGACGCCCGCCCCGAGCGCGTGACCGAGGACGTGGGCGACGTGTCGGCTCTGCTCGTCGAAGAGCTCCGTGAAGTTCGGCGTGAGCCCCGACTGCACGCCGCCCATCAGGACGCAGTTGGGGAACGCGCGCGAAGAGGCCGTGGAAGGTCCGGACGCCCGTCGACCAGCGGTCCGTCAGCGGGGTGCCCCCGCGCCCGACGATCTCGCGATCCGCGCGGCGTGCGTAGTCCGTTCCGACCTCGAAGCCCGTCACGAAGACGAGGCAATCGACCGGATGCTCGCGGCCGGAGACGACGACGGCCTCCTTCGTGATCGCGTCGACGCCGCGGCCGTCGGTATCGACCAGCGTCACGTTCGGTCGATTGAAGGTCTCGAGGTAGGCGTCGTGGAAGCACGGTCGCTTGCAGAACTGGCGATACCAGGGCTTGAGCGCCTCGGCCGTCTTCGGATCGCTCACGATCCGATCGACGCGCGCCCGGATCGCCTCCATCTTGCGGAAGTCGGCGAGCTCGACCTCGAGGACGAGCGCCTCGGGCGAGCGCGTCGAGCCGTCGCGCCGGGCCAGCATGCCCGCCAGGTTGCGCATGACGTCGGTCCAACCGTCGCTCACGAGATCGACGTCGAGGATCCCGCCCGAGAGGGTCTTGCTGAAGTTCCAGATCCGCTCCGCCTGCCAGCCGGGCGGGAGAGAACGGAACCCATCGGGGTCCGTCGGGGCGTTGCGTCGGGCGTCGACCGACGAGGGCGTTCGCTGGAAGACGAAGAGATGCCGGGACCACTCGCCGAGATGCGGGATGCGCTGGATCGCCGTCGCCCCGGTCCCGATGACGCCGACGCGCTTGTCGGCGAGGCGCGTGAGCCCACCCGTCGTATCGCCGCCGGTATAGGCGTAGTCCCAGCGACTGGTGTGGAACGCATGCCCTTCGAAGATCTCGATGCCGGGATTGCCCGGGAGCTTGGGGCGGGAGAGCGGGTCGCTCGCGACGACCACGAAGCGCGTTCGGATCGAATCCGAGCCCTGCGGTCTCCGCGAGGTCGCCGGCAGCGGATCGAGCGGATGCAGCGCCCCGAACGGTCTCGACGGTCATGGACGCGACCTCCATCGCGATTCGCTTGCGCGAGCATGGTCCTTCAGGCCCGGTCGCCCTAACATGTTGCCATGAGCCCGCGAAAGAGTACGCGCTCCGATCGAACCGAGGACGACCTGCGCATCGACGCCGCCGAATCCGTCGAGTCCGAGCCCGGCTGGCGCGGCCGCGTGGTCGGTCGCGCCCTCGCCGCGGCGGCGGACAAATCCGTCCGGCGCGGGCAGCAATTGATCTCCGCCGCGAGCGACCTCGTCCTTCGTTCGAGCGGCGATGACTTCACGGTCCAGCAGGTCGCCGCCGAAGCGGGCCTCACCCTGCGCGCCTTCTACCAGCACTTCTCGGGCAAGGACGACCTGCTGATCGCGCTGATCGAGGAGTCGCAGATCGTGATGGCACGCCTGCTGACGCGACGCGCCGCCCGATTCACCGACCCGCTCGAACGCATCGGCGCCGCGCTCTACTGGGCCTTCGACGATCGCCAGCATACCGCCCGCGACTACAACGCGGCGCTTCTGCGCTACGTCCACCGCGCGTCCCTCGCCTCCCCCGAGCGCGTCAGCGCCGCGCGCCGGCCGGTGGCTGCCGTCTTCACGCGCCTGATCGACGAAGCGATGGTCGCGGGCGCGATCGAGCGCGGCGATCCCGAGCGCTCGGCCTTCGCCCTGATGGCCCTCCACATGAGCTACATCCAGGCCATCTACCTCGGCAACGACTCGAGCTCGCGCGTGCCGTCGATCCCCGAACTGGTCCGCTTCTGCGTCCAGGGCCTCGGAGCGCGGCTGCCGATCGGCTGGGAGGCGCGCTTCACGATGTCGGACGCCGACGCCGCGCGTTCGAAGCGCGACGCCGAGCGGCTGGCGGCCGACGCCCTGCGTCGACCCGATCATTCCTGACCTCCGACCGCGCGCGCCGCGGCGCCGCCCGCGCGCTCGAGCCAACGCCGGACCGCCGGCTTCACGATCTTGCCGCTGGGCGTGCGGGGCAGCGCTTCGTCCGTCAGGTACCAGCGGGTCGGCACCTTGTAGTGCGCGAGCGCCTGACGACACCACGCGTCGAGCTCCCGCGGCTCGGGCCGCTCGCCCGGGTCCACGACGACGACCGCGCAGACGGCGTCCCCCGTCAGCGGATCGTCGACGCCGAGCACCGCCGCCTCGATCACCCACGGATGGGCATCCAGCCGGTGCTCGATCTCGGTCGGCGACACGTTCTCCGCGCTGACGAGCAGCATGTCTCGAGCCCGCGCGTCGATGTAGAGCCGCCCCTCCTCGAAGCGCGCGACGTCGCCCATCGCGAGCCAGCCGCCGGGACGCAGCACGGCCGCCGTCGCCTGGGGATCGTTCCAGTAGCCGAGCATGACGTACGGGCTGCGGACATGGACCTCGCCCGCCTCGCCCGGCGCGACGGCTCGACCCGCGTCGTCGCGCAGCTCGACCTCGACCGTCAACGAGACCCGACCCGTCGAGGTCGGATGTCGTTCGAGCTCGGGGCCTCCGATCGAGGCGATCACGGCGCCCGCCTCGGTGCTCGTGTACCCCATGCCGAGCGTCCGCGACGCCGTCGGGAAGGCCTCGCGCAGCGCCTCCTGGACCGTCGGGCTGACGGGCGCGCCGCCGATGCCGACCTGGCGCAGGCTCGAGGTGTCGTAGCGCGCGCGCGCCGGATGCGTCGCGACCCGCGGCGCGGCGCTTCCGAGCGCCATCCAGAGCGTGACGCGCTCGCGCTCGATCGCCGCGAGCGTCCGCTCCGGATCGAAGCGCCCGGGCAGCAGGACCATGCGGAAGCCCTTCACGGCGCCCATCACGACGGCGCCATAGAGCATCGAGACGTGGAAGAGCGGCGAGGTGACGAGCACGACGTCGTCCGACGGCGGCGTCGGCACGCCGGGCTCGGGCAGCGGCAGGCCGAAGAGCGCACGGCCGGAGGACTCCGTGAACGCACTGACCTGCGAGAAGCCGCAGACCGCACGATGCGGCACGGTGACGGCCTTCGGTCGACCCGTCGTTCCGCTCGTGAAGATGAGGAAGGCGGGGTCGTCCTCGGCGGGATCCGAGCCCGACGCGCCGGCCGCCCTCGCCGATGTCGTCGCGGAGGCTGCGTCCGAAGACGCGCTCGACCGGGACGAGATGGGCGAGGACGAGCTCGATCCCGACTCCACGCCGACGGAGACGTCCCCGCCCACGCGCTCGACGAAGCCGCCATCGAACGAGACGGCCTGGACTCGCCCGAGCACGGCCGCGACCCGCTCGAAGCGCGGTTCGTCGCCGAGGACCAGCGCGGGGTCGACGCGCGCGACGGCATCGGCGAACTCCTCGGCCGTCCAGAAGCCGTTCATCAGCACGGGGATCGCGCCGAGCCAGCTCGTCGCCCAGAACGAGACGACCCACTCCCAGCGATTCGCCGCGAAGAGCGCGACGCGGTCGCCCGGCCGGATCCCGTGCTGCACGGCGAGCCCGGACGCGATCCGCCGGACCAGATCGAGATGCTCGTCGAATCGGATGCGTCGCTCGCCTTCGACCAGGTAGAGCCGATCGCCGAAGCGCGCCGTCGCCTCGAGCATCGCCCGCGTCGAGCGGATGCGATCGCGGAAGACGGTCATCGGCTCGCCGCGGACCGCCTCCCGGGCGAGCTCGAAGGCGCCGCCCGGGCCCGTCAATCGGGCGTGGATCGCCGCCGGATCGGGCGGATTCATCGGCCGCTGAACCGGGGCTCGCGGCGCTCGAGGAACGACTGGATGCCCTCGCGCATGTCGCTCGTCGTGAAGGCGATGTGCTGCGCGCGGGCCTCGTCCTCGGTCGCCTGCTCGAAGGTCAGCGACGCGCTCGCGTCGAGCATCCGCTTGATCAGTCCATAGGCGGTCGTCGGTCCGTCGGCGAGCCGCCGGCCCCAGGCCTCCGCGAGTCCGTCGAGCTCCTCGACGGACACGACCGCATTGACGAGGCCGAAGGAGAGCGCCTCCTGCGCGCTCAGCATGTCGCCGAAGAACGCCATCTGCTTCGCCCGGCGCAGCCCGATCAGCCGCGGGAGCGACCAGGACGTCCCGCCGTCGAGGGCGAGGCCGCGCTTGACGAAGACCTCGCAGAAGCGCGCGCGATCGCTCGCGACGGCGAGGTCGCAGGCCAGCACGAGCCCGAGCGCCACGCCGATGGCGACGCCGTCGACGACGGCGAGCGTCGGCTTGGGCAGGCGATGGAGGCGATTGATCAGCTCTCCGACGATCCGCATCTCGTGCAAAACGGCCTGCGGCGGACCGCCCGTCAGCCCCTTCGCGCCGCCCGCGAGGCCGCCGCCGAGATCGGCGCCGGCCGAGAAGTTGCCCCCGGCGCCACGCAGGACGAGGGCGCGGTCCTCGGGATTCGCGGCGACCTCGCGCAACACGCGATCGAGGTCCGACCAGATCTCGGCGTTGATCGCGTTCTTCTTTTCGGGACGATCGAAGGTCAGCGTGACGAGACCGTCCTCGCGTTCGACGAGCGTGTCGGCCAATGGCGTTTCTCCGGGTGGGGATGGGGGGATGGGGTGGCGAAGCCCGTCTCGGGACGAAGCCGTGCGTCGGCAGCGCCGCGCGACCAGAGCGATCGACCCGCTCGCCCTTCAGCCCGGGCGCTGCGCGAGACGGTCGAAGAAGAAGCGTTGCGCGTTGCCGTAGAGATAGTCGTCGAGAACCTCCGGCGGGAGCGCGAGCCGGCGGGCCTCGCCGACGGTACGTGTGATCGAGAGGACCGGCGCGTCCGAGGCGAAGAGGACCTTCTGCTTGCCGCGCGTGCGCATGAAGTGGAGGAGCGACTCGGGCAGGTACTTCGGCGCCCAGGCGGAGGTCATGAGATGGAGCCGCGGATACTTGAGCATCAACCGGATCGCGATCTCCCACCAAGGATCGGCGCCGTGAATCATGCAGAGCCAGAGCTCGGGAAAGCGGACGCAGACCCGGTCGAGATGGATCGGATTCTGCGCCTCGCCCGGGATCGGCGGGCCGGGCAATCCCGTATTGAGGCAGAGCGGCAGATCGAGCTCGCAGCACTTCGTGTAGAGCGGGTAGTAGACCGCGTCGCTCGGGTCGTAGCGCCCGTCTCCCCAGAAGGCGGGGCCGACGACGGCGGTCGCGACGGGGAGGTTGCGCGCGAAGGCCTCGAGCTCGCGCAGCGTCGGCATCGGCCGGAGCAGATCGAGGCCGCCGGCGGCGAGCGCGAAGCGGTCCGGGCGGGCCTCGACGAAGCGGATCGGCGAGCCCTTCGGCTCGCGCAGGCTCGCGGTCAGGATCGCCCGCTCGACGCCATTGCGGTCCATCTCGTCGAGGACGCTCTCCATCTCCCACTTGCCGAAGATCGAGTCCGCCTGCTTGAAGGTCTCGTTCTTGACGCGATGCATCCACTCGGGCTGCTCCATGTCGCCGAAGTGGACGTTGACGAGGCCATCATGGGCGCGCGCGGGCGAGGTCATCGGGGCTTTCTCCGTCGATCGTTCGAGGCGCGGGGGCGGCGGGTGGCGTCGAGGGCCGGACGGAGGTCGAGCGAAGGTCGGCCGACCGTCCACCGGCTCAGTCGGCGACCTTCACGTCGCCCAGCAGCTCGAGGACGTTGTCGCGCAGGATCTTGCGCACGTCCGAGGTCGAGAATCCCTGGAGCTCCTTCGTGAACTGAAGCGGCTCGGCGAGCCCCTCGCCGTGCGGCCAGTCGGAGCCGAAGAGGATCTTCTCGACGCCGATCAGATCGGCGAGCGCTCGCAGATCCTCTTCGTAGTAGGGCGTGACCCAGACGTTGCGGCGGAGCACGTCGAGCGGATCCTCGGGGAAGGCCTGGGGCATCTGGTTCGCCTTCTTCTTCAGCTTCTTGACGAGCAGCGCGACCCAGTCCGAGCCGTTCTCGACGCTCGCGACGCGCAGGTTCGGATGCCGATGGAAGACGCCGTGGACGATCATCGACGCCATGCTGTCGTAGATCGCGCGGTCGTCGACCAGCACGCCGTCGAGCGGATCCGCCGCGCCGAAGGGCTCGAAGTCGGCCTTCCCGCCCCAGGCCGCCGCGTACGTGTGGTAGCCGCTGTCGCCGAGATGGAAGGCGATGGGGACGCCCGCCTCGGCGAGCGCGCCCCAGACGCGATCGTGCTCGCGATGGCCGAGCGAGCGCGGCCCGCTCGCCGAGGGGACGGGCGCGGGGCGGACGTGGACGATGCGCGCACCGCGATCGAGGAGCGAGCGGAGCTCGACGAGCGCGGCCCCCGGATCGGCGAGCGAGAGCAGCGGCGCCGAGAAGATGCGGCCCTGATGGGCGAAGCCCCAGTCCTCTTCCAGCCAGCGATTGAAGGCGGAGAGACAGGCCATCGTCGCTTCGGGATCGTGGCGCAGCCCCTGCTCGACGCCGACGCCGAGCGTCGGGAACATCAACGAGGCCGCGAGGCCCTGCGCGTCCATCACCTCGAGTCGCCGCGCGCGATCGCGATACTCGGGATGGATCGGCTCGATCCGGTAGAGCGTCCTCGGATCCACGCCCTCCGGAATCTCGCCCCGGAAGAGCAGCTCGATGCAGCCGGGCTCGATCACGGGGTCGAAGGTCGGATTCGGAATGAAGCGGCTGATCCGGTCGGCGACGACGACGTAGGCGCGCTTGCCCTCGCGAATGACCTGCACACCGCGCCGCTTCATGCTCGCCGGCTGATGACGCGTGAAGGCGTCGAGGGGCTCGTAGTAGTGGTTGTCCGCGTCGAAGGGCCGGTAGCCGAGCTGCATGGGATGCCTCCCGCGCGACGACGCGCGACGAGGGCCGACGCTAATAGAGAATCCGATTCTCGTCAAAGGAGAATTCTATTCTCAATTCGGGGGCGGGGGGGCCGTCCCGCCGGGCCCAGCGGCAGTCGGACTGGGCGCGCCTCCGATCGCCACGGAATCGGCCGGACGGACGGGTCGATCGGTCCCTCGACCTCGTACCGGCTTCGACTCGCGTCCTCGAAATGCCGCTCGGATCTCGGGAATCGGCGCCGAGCGTCGAAGGTCGACCGCGAGTCGGGCCCCGATCCCCTCCCCGAATCGCCGATCGCCGAGGCGCGTGCTATGTCCGACTAATCCACCGGGATCGACGCATGCATCCGATCGATGAGTTGGAAAGGACGTCGATGATGAACCCTGACCCGCGACTGATCGCGACCTCGAGCTCGATGCCCCGCGCCGTCGATCGGGTGGGCCGTCTCGCCGCCTCGGTCGCGACGTCACGCCGACTCGGACGGCTCCTCGCCAGCGCCCTGCTCCTCGCGCCGATCGCCCCCACCGCCCGGGCCGTCGACCTCCTCGACGATCTCGGCGAGCCGGGCTGGGTGGAGGATTTCACGGGCGAAACCGGCTTTCCGACGACCCCCGACGTCGACTCGAACGGCCTCGGAGGCCTCGACGCGCTCCAGCTCGGCGATCCGCTGCCTTCCGCGCCGACCTTCGACGGAAGCGGCCTCTCGATCCCGGTCGTCGAGGCCCCCGGCTCCGCCGCGAATCTGCAGTCCGCGGGGGCCCGGCTCGCGATCGGGCCCGCCCCGTCGACCGGCACGATCGGCCTCTATGGCCGCTTCGACGGCTACTCCGTCACCAACGACCCCGTCAACGGCGCCTTCCAGACGGTCGCGCTGACGTTCCGCGATCTGACCGTCGGCAACGGCGTCTCGGCCTACCTGCTCTCGTTCGGAAGCGGCTCGCTGCGCATCGCGATCAGCAACCTCGGGCCGGGCATCCTCGGCGGCTATCAACAGGTCTTCCTCTCGCCGACGGCCGATGCGGCGATTCGCGGGGGCGCCGCCTTCGAGATCGAGCTGCGCTTCGACCTCGATGTGCGCGAGCTCCAGGGCAGCCTGCGCGTGGGAGACGAGCTCTTCGTGACGCCGGTTTCGACCCATCCGAGCTTCGACACGCTCGACGCCCTCGAGGACGCCATCTTCGTGACGACCTCGACCAACAACGATGCGCCCGCGGCCTCGGTCGGCGCGCGCATCGATCGCATCGAGACCTATCTCCCCGAGCCCGACGCCCTCTGCGCTTCATCTGCCGCCTGCGGACTGCTGATCCACTGGGCCGGACTGCGCCGGCGACGCCGGACTGCCGCCGATGGACCCGCCCGTCGATCCCGTCGATCCGGCGGCTGCCCAGGCTGGAACCGACCCCGGTGACGTTCCGGAGCCGGCGGGGTGGACGTCGCTCGCGGGCGTCGTGGCGATTCTTCCCGGTGTCACGCGCGAACGGGCGCGAAGGCGCGCGATTCCGGGTTGACGCATCCGATCGCGGTGGAGATGATGGCGACATGGGGGGAGATCGGAGGGTTCCATGGCCGCCGACCTGCGCGCCCGATCCACCCAGGATCATCTGCGCGCCCTGATCCAAGCCGCCCCAGGCCGTCGGCGGATGCCCGATCGCGAATCGGCCCTGCCCGGGCAGGCAGACGGCGGAGCGGCGCCGCAGACGAGGTCGAAGCGGCATGGCGCGCGCGCGGGCGTCCTCGGCGTCATGCTGGTCGTGGGCGCGGCGGGAGCCGCGAGCCTGGCCTCGGCCCAATCGCTCACCGGCAGCTGGCAGATCACGGTCGAGGAGATCTCGAACACGTGCGGCGACCCGCTCGGCCCCGCCGAGGCGAACGGGGTCGACATCCTCGAATCGGGCGGTCTCTTCGCCGTCGACGTACCGGGCGGTCTCCCCGGTCAGACGCCGATCGAGGGCAGGCGATCGGGCTCCGATCTCGAGCTCGGCTTCGAGGTCTTCGAAGACGGGGGGGCGACGCTCTACGACCCGGCCGACTCGTCGCTCACGCGCAACGCCGCCGGCGACCTCTTCAGCGGAACGCTCGGCTGGGAGTTCTACTGGCCCGAGGCGTGCGCCGGAACCGAGACCTGGTCCTTCAGCCGCGCCGGCGCCGGCACGCCCGGCAACCTGAGCGGCAGCGATTGGACGGTGACCGCCGTGCAGACGGGCGATACCTGCGATCCGATCGATCCGACGCCGGTCGTCGTTCCGGTCACGATCGAGCAGTCGGGGCCGCTCGTCGAGTTCACCGTCCCGGTCGACTTCGGCCAGACCCGGATCCGCGGTCGCGTCTCGGGCCAGACGATCCGCCTCGGGCTCGCCATCCGCGAGTCGGGCGGCGATCTCACGGTCTTCGACGCCAACGACAACCCCCTCACGATCGCCTCCGACTTCGCGTCCTTCACGGGCACGATGCACTGGACGTCCCATGCGAGCCTGATCTGCACCGGCGTCGACGGCGTCACGGCCTATCTCCCCGAGCCGGCCATCGGCGGCGGCCTGGTCGCGGGCGGCCTGCTCCTCCTGCTCGCGGCGACGCCGGGTCGCGCGCGGCGTCCGCCTTCCCGCTTCCGCCCACCGATCGGTTCCTGTTAGGATCGCTGCTATGCCGATCCGATCCGACCTCGGCTCCAGCGCTCGATCCGCACGCCGCAGGCCGGTTCGCGCAGCCGTCCGCGGGGGATCGCTCTTCGCCCGAGAGCGGTGCGCGCCCGGCCTCGGCCGCACGATCCGCACAGCGCGCGCGCTCGGGCTCGCCCTCGGCATCGGGATCGGACTCGGGATCGGCCTGCTCGCGAGCGGCTCGGCGACGGCGCAGGAGCTGATCGCGCCCGGCGTCGACGGCGGCGGAGCGAGCTGGACCGGCTCGACGAACGCGCAGCAGGCCGTGAGTCTCGGCCAGACCGCGGGCTCCGCGGCACTCGTCGATGCCGGAGGCCATCCGCGCTGGGTCGGCGGCATCGGCGGCGTGCTCGCGGCCCAGAGCGTGCCCGAGCCGTCGCAGGCTCATGCGCTTCCGCTCGCCCTCGCCCTGCTCGCCGGCCTTCGACGGTCCGGCTGCCTTCGACGGTCCGCCGGTCTTCGTCGCGCCGGTCCGATCCGTTGGCGCCGCCTCGCCCGGGAGCCGAACCCATGACAGACCGCATCCGCCCGATCCCCATGCTCCTGCTCGCGCTCGCGCTCCTCCTCCCGGCCGCGGCCACGCGCGCGACGACTCCCGCGTTGCTCCACTATCAAGCGGTCGTTCGCGACGCGACCGGCCAGCTCCTCGACGGCGCCGTCGACCTGCGGTTCCGGATCTACGACGACGCGACGGGCGACAACTTCCTCTGGGAGGAGACACATGCGGCCGTCCCCGTCGCGGGCGGGCTCGTGTCGCTCGAGCTCGGCAGCCTGACGCCCCTCTCGCCGGATCTGCTCGACGGGCTCGAGCGCTGGCTCGAGATCGTCGTCGGCGGCGATCCGTTGGCGCCCCGCGTGCGACTCGCGAGCGACGCCTACGCGCTGCGCGCCGCAGTGGCCGACGACGTCGCGGTCGGCGCCCTCGCTCCGGATCGCCTGGCGCCCCTCTGCGGCGAAGGGCAGAGCCTGCGCCAGATCGCGGGAACCTGGATCTGTGCGGATCCGGTGGCGGGCCCCGAAGGCCCGATCGGACCGGCGGGGCCGGCCGGCCCGCCTGGCGCGACCGGGGCGCAGGGTCCGGCGGGGCCTGCTGGTCCGACCGGGCCGACAGGCCCGACCGGACCGCCGGGTGCGACGGGGGCGAAGGGCGATCGCGGGCTGCCGGGCGAGGCGCGCGGTGCGGCGGTGCAGGACCTCGCCGATCTCGCACGCGTGCCCGAGCTGCGGGATGGGCTGCCCTTCGATCTGCCCATCCAGGGCGACTGCTCGCTCACGGGCGAGGGCGCGACGGTCGGGCTGGCCGTCGGCGGCAAGGTGCAGACCGGTGTCGTCGCGATCCTGGGGCGCGACGCGATGTCCCAGATGCCGTTCCGTGCCGTCCTCTTCCAGGCCTCCGCCGGACTCTCGGAGAGCGGCTTCATCGACCAGGGCGCCGCATCGACGATCACGCGCGGCGGACTGACGGAAACCTTCACGGGCGTCGTGACCGAGTTCGGTCCGGTCGCGTCCGACGCGGGGCTGACGACCTATCTCGTCCGCATCGAGCCCGCTGCCGCGCGGCTGCGACTCCACGCCGGCTATTCGATCCGTCAGGGCTCGAACGCGCCCGACCTCGTCCAGCTCGTCTTCGACGACGCCGGTCTGCCTGCCTCGGGCCTCGCCGCCAACATCGCGGGCAACCCGCCGACGCTCGAGTTCGCGATGCAGTACGACGAGACGGCCCTTGATTTCGTCAGTCGGCTGCTCGAGGAGGAGGGCATCTACTACTACGCGAACGCGGCGGGCCAGATGGTCCTCGGCGACTCCACGGCCGGCTACGGCTCGGGTCCGACCGGAACCTACGGCGGCCACCTCGCCGGTCCTTCGGTCGCGTCGAACCGCTTCACCTCGCTGGCCCGACTCCACCGCTCCTACAGCGAGCGCGCGACGATCCGTGGCTTCTCGCTCGCCGACCCGGGCGGGATCGTCGTCCAGAGCACCGTCGTTCGCGCCGGCCTCGGCGCGACGGGCGAGATCTACCAGTACGCGGTCGCCGAGCCCGATTCGGCCGAGACGGCCGCACGCGCGACCGTCGTCGCGAGCCGAGCCGAGCTCGCGTCGCACGTGGCCGTCGGCACGAGCAACCTGCCCGGACTCCGCGGTGGCCACGTCTTCCGCGCCACCGACGCGACCGCCAACGGCCTCGGCGGCAACTTCGTCGCGATCCGCGTCGACCACGTCGCCCTCTATGACGAGACCCGCCGCTGCTACGGCTACGCCAACGCGTTCGAAGCGATTCCTTCGACGAAGACCTACCGCCCGCCCGCGTTGACGCCGCGGCCCAGCATCCCCGCGATCCAGACCGCGATCGTGACGGGCCCCGCCGGCGAGACCGTCTTCACCGACTCGCTCGGCCGCATCCGCGTGCGCTTCCTCTGGGATCGCAGCGGCTCGACCGACGAGCGCTCGAGCGCCTGGGTCCGGGTCGCCCAGGCGATCGGGAACCTCGGGAGCGCGCGCGTGCCCGAAATCGGCGACGAGGTCCTCGTCGGCTTCGAGCAGGGCGACGAGCGGCTACCGATCGTCTTCGGCACGCTCTGGAACGGATCCGATCCGATGCCCTGAGCGCGCGGCCGGGATGGTCCCGCCCCCCGCTCGGTGGGAGGCCTGCGTGACGCTCGACATCCGACCCCTGACGCCGACGATCGGCGCCGAGATCCGGGGCATCGACCTGCGGGCCGACCTCGACGCGAGGACCGTCGCAGCGGTCCGCCGCGCCTGGCTCGAGCATGGCGTGCTCTTCTTCCGCGACCAGGCGATCGAGCCCGAAGACCAGATCCGCTTCGCGCGCCACTTCGGCGAGATCCAGCTCCCCGTCTTCGAAAACAAGTCGACCGAGACGCCCGGCCTGACCGTCGTCGATCAGTCGAATCCGAAGGGCTCGGGCACCGACGTCTGGCATGCCGACAGCACCTTCATGCCGACCCCGCCCATGGGCGCGATCCTGCGAGCGGTCCACGTCCCGGCCTGCGGCGGCGACACGCTCTGGGCCGACATGGCCGCGGCCTACGACGCGCTCGAGCCCGATCTGCGCGCGCGCCTCGACGGTCTCTCGGCCGAGCACTCGGCGACCCGCGTGATGGCCCTCGTCGAGCGCCTCGACAACGCCTACGCCCGCGACCGGCAGATCGCGCCGCCCGTCGTCCACCCGATCGTCCGCGTGCATCCCGAGACGAAACGCAAGCTCCTCTTCGTCAGTCCCAATTGGGTCGACCGCATCGTCGGACTGCCCGAAGCCGAGAGCGAATCCCTGCTCCGGCGCCTCTACGAGCACGTCAAGCAGCCCGAACTCCAGTGTCGCTTCCGCTGGCGTCGCGACTCGATCGCCTTCTGGGACAACCGCCGTACGCAACACTACGCGGTGGCCGACTACCGCGAGCGCCGCGTCATGCATCGCGTCATGCTGGCCGGCGACGTGCCCTTCGGATCGACGCGCGGAATCCGGACCTCGAATGACGCGTCCTCCCCATGATCGCGCCGAACCGATTCCATCGTCTCCTCTGCGGCTCGGCGCCGATCAACGCTTCGCGAGCGCGGTCGATCCGCGCGTCCAACGCGCGTCATCCCGGCCGACGATGCGCTCGAGCCAATCGAGGATCCAGGTCGCGTCGAGCTCGTCGTTCATCGCGAAGACCAGCTCGTCGACGTCGCGCCAGTCCTTGTCCCGATCGAAGATCGCCTTGAACACGAAGAGGTCTTCGGCCGAGAGGACGTGGATGGTCTCGCCCTCGCCGAAGGGGACGACCCGACGGCGCGCGAGGCAGGCTTCGTGGAAGGGGTCGTAGGCGAAGAAGAGATCGATCGGCGTACGCCCCCAGTGAACACGCGCCTGGCCGTCCCGCCGGAGCCGCTCCGCCTCGCGCGCGTCCGGCCGTTCGATCCCGAGCGGAGCGAGGACGTCGAAGACCTCGTCCGAGCGATCGGCGTCGACGAAGACGTTGACGTCGATGTCGACCGTCGCCCGCGGCGTCGCGTAGTAGGCGAGAGCCAGCGCCCCGCCGAAGGCATGCGGGAGACGAGCCGCCTCGAGCCGCGCATCGATCGAGAGGATCTTCTCCGGAAGCGACGGCTCGCTCACGAGGCGGCGGCCTTCGCGACCGACGAGAAGCGCGGGAAGGAGCGCCGCGCCCGCGTTCGCCGAGGCGGTCGGGCGGCCTCGATCCGACCGTAGGTCTCGAGCAGGTCGCGCAGCGCGGCACCCCGCGCGGCGAGCGGCGCACCCACCCAGTCCGCGACCTCGGCGAGCGCCTCGGGCACGGGTCGACGCTCGACCCCCTCCAGCACGCGAAAGAGCAGGCCCGCAACGACGGGGTCGACCGGATCCCCGCGGCGCAGCCGGGCGAGGAGCGCGCGAGCCTCCCGCTCCGGCGACTGCAGGCGCACCGGGATCCCCAGCGCGCGGGCCCGCCGGACGAGCGCACGCGGGTCGAAGGGACGCGTCGCCCGCGTTTCCGCGGTCGCGAGGACGGCGGGCGTCAGGGCGCCCGTGAAGCGCGCGAGGGTCCGCGAGCGCGGGCCGCGCTCCGTCGTGCAGCTCTCCCGGATCTCGACGCGCTCGCCGCGGCGGCGGACGAGGTAGGCCATGGCGGACTCTCCGATCGAAGCGTAGTGTCCATCGGAACTATCGACTGACTTGAGTAGTCCAAACCGTGTCGGATGGCCATGCCACGGGACTCGCCCCCGTCCGATCGGGCGGGACGGGCTCCGGCGGGCGGATCGACCAGGCCGGGTCGCGTCGGGCGGCCGTGGCCCGTGCGGGCGGCCGGGCGGCCGGGCGGCCGGGCGGCCGGGCGGCCGGGCGGCCGGGCGGGCGGGCGCCGGCAGGGAACCGAAGCGCTTCGCGGAGCGCCCGTGCGAGCAGGCGGCGGGCGCCGACGGTCCCGCGCTCGCCCCGACCGTCGATCGCGCCATCCCAGCGATGAGGAGGTCCGAACATGATCGAGCGACTCGAAGGCTTTCCCGACGACGTCCTGGCGTTCTCCTGCCATGGCCACGTCACCCGCGACGACTACCTCGCCACCCTCGTCCCCGCCGTCGAGCGGGCGCTCACGACCCACGACTGCATGCGGATCTACTACGAGGTCGCTTCGGATTTCGAAGGCATCGATCCGGGCGCCGTCCTCGAGGACGTCAAGGTCGGCGTCGAGAACCTGCGTCGCTGGGAGCGCGGCGCGGTCGTGACCGACGTGCCCTGGATCGGTCATGCCGTCAGCCTGTTCGGCTTCCTGATGCCCGGTGAGCTGCGCGTCTTTCCCCCGGCACGCCGGGAGGAGGCCCGGGCCTGGATCAGACAGCACGACGACTGAGCGGACGGGAACGGACGGGCGGGCTCAACGCCCCGCCCCACGCGCACGGGGCGCCCGCGCGTCACCGCCCGATCGCATGCGACGTCTCGCGCTCCGCACGAGCAGGCTCGCCCCCATCGCGAGGGCCCAGCCCGCCCCCGGCTCGGGCACGGCGATCTCCGCCACCGTCGTCGCCGCGAGCTCCTCGAGCGCGAGATCCGCTGCCACCGCGACCCCGCGCACGGCGACCGTGCCGCCGCTCGAAGTCTCCCGCACCACGCGCAGCCGACCGATCCGGACCGGCGCGACCGACGGTCCCGACGCGTGCAGCCCGTTGACCCGCAGATGCCTGCCTTCGAGCAGCGCGACCACCCCGGGCTCGGGGATGAAGTCGTAGAGCCCGACGCCCGGACTCGCCCGCAACGTGAAGTCCCAGCCGCAGAGCTCGCTCCCGTCACCGCTCTCGCAGACCACACCGTTCTGCGTCGGCGAGCTTCCCGCGAGATCGACCCAGAGATTCAGATCCTGAGGCGTGCTCGCGTCGAGGATCGGCGGCGTCGGCGCGGCGACGCCATCGTCGCCCGGGCTGTGGTAGACGAGGACCTGCGCCGCGCCCGGTGACGCGAGGACGAGGGCCAGGAGCGCGCTGCAGAACGCTTCGAGCACCCTCGGGCACCCGCCGGCACGGGGGGCGGCGCCGGGCCAGACCCGTTCGGATGCGACCGACGGGGTCTTCATCGCGCCACCTCCCACTTGTCCATCAGATGGGCCTCGACGTCGTCGCGTTGGCTCGGCGTCAGCGTGCCCTCGAAGACGAGGACCTCGGCCAATCCGCCCTCGAGCGTGTTGCCGGCCGGCGTCGTTCCCACGCCGTATCCGACACAGACCGGCCAGACCGGATCCGGGAAGAACGCATGGTTGTCCAGGATCTGCGTGTTCGCACGAGTCGAACGATTCGTCCGAAGCACGCCCGGTGCGGCGTCGCTGGTCGCCTCGATCGTCACCAGATAGCGCGTCGGGACGTTGGGTGGGGCGTTGGCCGAGACGAAGTACGAGGGGTTGCCGCCCGACTGACGGCGGTTCGCGGCGTAGACGAGATTGCCGCTCCCGCCGGTCCCCGCCTGCCAGTAGACCTCGACGTCCGCGTTCTCGAAGCGGGAGGAGCGCTGGCTGAAGAGCCCCTGGTAGCTCTTCCGCCGGTCGTTGGAGGCGACGACGAAGATCGTCGCGCCCGCTCGCAGGTCGATCGGATCGCTCGAGCAGAGGTGGTCGTCGACGCCGTCGAAATCGAGCATCCCGCCGCCCAGGGGCTGTCGCGGCCGCTCGCCCGGAACGGATGCGCGCAGCGCGAGCCCGTTCGCCCGATCGCGCCACTCGATGACCGATCCGTCGCCCGCGACGTCGATCGAGTCGAAGGCCGACGCGTCGAGCCAGAGCTTCGGCGCCGGCAGCCCCGGCATCGGATCGAAGGGCACGGGCCCCTCGACGAAGAGCCGCTCGATCTGCGCGTCGTCGAGGGCGACCGCGTAGATCCGGGCCTCATCGATGCGCCCCGCGAGATAGGGGTCGTTCCCGGCGAGGCTCCCGGTCGTTCCGGCGACGTCCTGATGTCGGAGACCCATCAGGACGTTCGCGCGACCCGCCTCGTAGCGAATCGGCGGAGCGCCCGAGGCGTAGGGCGCGGTCGTGTAGGGCTGGCCATCGCGGAAGATCCGGATCGTCCCATCCGCCTCGTAGCGAACGACGATCTGGATCGTCTGCGGCTGCAGCGCCGTCTCGAGCGCGCCGTCGTTCCCCCGCGACGTGAGGTGCGAGCGCGTCGCGAAGTCGCTGCCGTTGAGCCAGCGGTTCGCGGTGTTCTCGCCGTAGACGATGGCGTCGAAGACGTCGGTGCCGTTCGCGTCCTGGAGCGTCAGCGCCCCGCCGCTGCGCTGGGCCGTCGAGGCGAGCTCGAGCCAGACGACGAGCGTGCGCGGCCCGATGCTGCGCGCGAGCGGCGGCGTCACGAGGTAGTCGTCGATGCCGTCGAGCTCGAGTGCGCCACCGACGACCGCAGCGCCGTTCATCAGGGTCCCGTCCGCGCCGCCCACGAGATCGCTCGGGCCGGCGTTGAAGGTCCACTGATGGATCGGCCGCGGATTCGCGCCGCCACACGCCGCCCCGACGCCGGGCCCGCCGGCCGGCGTCGCGAGCGCGCGCGCGAGCACGACGGCCTGGCGGATGTCGCAGCGCGGGGATCCGTCGTAGACGGCACACCGCGCGGCGCCCGCCGCGTCCAGCGGAAGCCCGCGACCCGCCAGCGCGTCGCGCAGCCGATCGACGTCCTGGCCCGCCCCGGCGAGCAGGCCGCCGTCGCCGGTCAGATCGCCACACTGACAGGCGTCGGGCGTCCCATCGCCGACGGTGGCGCTGCCGAGGCCGCCCCGATCGAAGTCGAGCGGATCGAAGATCCCGGGGCAGGCCTCGCACGCGTCGCCGCGTGCGTCGCCGTCGGCGTCGAGCTGATCGGGATTCGAGACCGAGGGACAGAGATCGCAGGCGTCGCCGACGCCGTCGCCATCCTGGTCGGCCTGGCTCGCGTTCGGGGCGTTCGGACAATTGTCGACGTCGTCCCCGACGAGATCGAGATCCGCGTCGCCTTCGATCGAGACGCCGTCGAACACGATGTTCGATCCGTTCAGGAGCGCGATCGGCCCGAGAGGCGTGCCGCCGAGCACGAGGTCACGGACCGTGACGTTCGACGCGTCGAGCGAGAGCGCGAAGCGCGGGTCGCCGCCGGCGAGGCGGGTCGGATGCGCGACGGGGTCGGGAATGCCGGCGAGTCCGGTCCCGTTCGAGCCGGGCGCGTAGCCGCCTTCGAGCGTCAGGTTCTTGCCGATCAGGTAGAGCGCCGCGCTCGTGGCGCTCTTGAGGCCGCTCGGGAGGACGACATAGCTCCCACCTTCGCATTGACCGGCGATGCGGACCGTCGCACCGCTCCCCGCCCGATGAACGGCGTTCTGGACGGCCTGTGCGTCGGCGCTGGCGAAGACGGTGGCCCCGCCGTCGTGACTCGCCCAGCAGGTCGCGGCGTCGAGCCGGACCCGCATGCTGCGGAACTCCTGGAAGGGTTGGGGCAGCGTCTTGAGCGCCCGGCTCAGGCCCGAGTCGCCACCCAGCGCATCGATCAGCTCGTCGTAGAGGAAGGCCGTGCCGTCGTCGAGCAGCAGCTGGAGCTCCGCGCCGTCGAGGTCGTCCGGCACCTCGACGATCGACTCGAAGCTCCCGAATCCGTTGCGCGCCGCGGCGAGATCGGCCGAGTGGATGACCGGCATGTCCGCGGGATCGCCCGTGACGTCGGGATCGCGTCCGGTCCAGGTGTAGAGGCGGAAATCGTCGGGCGGCGGACCGTGCTCGCCGGTCGAGCCCGCGATGATGACGTACTCGTCCTCGTCGTTGCGCTCGATGCTGCGGATCGATCGACCGTCGAGATCGAGCTCGATCGGCGTGCCGAAGTCGAGATCCTGCCCGGGAGACTGGAACGGGCTGTCCGTCAGATAGGACTGATCGATGACCATCGGAACGAGGAGCGCGCGGCTCCGCGCGCTTCCACCCGATTTGTAATGCGGCACGAGCGGCGCACGGAATCCGACGAACGCGGTCGTCTGCGAGCTCGGCGCCAGCGCGAATCCCTCGATGTTGAAGCCGTCGTCGCGCTTCGGGCTCCAGGCGGGAACCGGCGGAACCGGAAAGCCGCCCGGCAGGATCGACGTGTCGACGCGGCACTGCTGACCGACCGCGAATCCGTAGTGATTCGCGCCGCGGCCGTGACCGCCCGCCTGATCCCAGTCGAGGAACTGGAAGCCGACGTCGTTGCGGAAGCCGTAGAAGGCGACGTCGCGATCGATCGACGAGCCGAGCAGGTCGCCGAAGTCGACCGCACCCTCGGATCCCGAGACGAGCTGCGTCGAGTAGAGGCCGAAGCGCTGGGGGCGACACAGCCCGTCGTCGTTGTTGCTCGACGATCCGATCCACCACATCCGATCGGGATTCGTCGTCCTGAGCGATCCTTCGAGGTCGAGCTCCCAGGGCGGGTCCGTGATCCCGATGAACCAGAGCCATCCGGCCCAGACCGAGAGGTCGACCCATTTGAGGGGCGCGCCCGAGGCGTTGCGCTCGTAGATGAACAGGCCGTCGACGATGCCGTTGCGCTCGTCGTTGGCGACGATCATGTAGTCCTCGCCGCCGAGCTGGAAGGGCAGCGCGGAGGAGGCGTCGGCGATGCCGTTGTGCGTCAGGGGCGGAAGCGCGCCCGGATTCAGGGGCGAGCGCGCGTAGTAGCGAAGGCGATGCTCGCGGGTGAAGCGACCGTCGCTGACGCGGACGGTCAGGTCGGCGACGTCGAGGTCCGTCGACTCGATCTGGACGAAGCGGGACGGCCCCGTTCCCGTGACGGTCGCCGCCGTCTCGCCGAAGCGCGACGAGACCGAGACGGTCGCATCGAGCAGCTGCGGCGGCGTGTCGGGATCCGAGAGGATCAGCTCGACGCCGGGCGAGACGGCGGGACTCGTCGCGTCCTGGGCGTAGGCCACGATCGAGCTGCCGAGCGGACCGGGCTCGACGCGGGGCGCGAGGTCCGGAATGACGTTGACGGCCCACCAGCTCGGTGCCTGGAACGCGAAGCTCGAGGAGTTGTCGAGAACCCAGTTGGCCGGGTTGCTGATCGCCGCGCGGATCTGCGCCGGCGTGCCCGTGAGCGTCCGGGGGCCGTAGCGACCGTTGTCGCCCTCGCCCGCCGCCTGCTGGAGGCTGATCGCGGTCTGTCCGTTGACGAGTCCGACGGGGACCTCCGACTCGTGCTTGTCGACGGCCCCGGCGAGCGGGACCCACGGACGCCCGTTGAGCGCGTAGAGCGGAACCGGTCGATTGCGATCCCCCCGGAAGGCGAAGAGCTGCTCGCCGAGGTCGTTGTCGAGGTTGACGATCTCGTTCGTCGACTCCTCGGGCTCGCCGGGGACGTTCGGGTCGGGGTCGGTCCCGGTCGGCGCCTGGATCGTGCCGAGCGTGCAGCCGACCTGGCAGTTGATGACGGTCCCGGCGCGGACGCCGGCGGCGGGCGCGGTCCAGACCCAGGTGTGCTCGGTCTTGTCGCTGCCGCGGTCGGCGTCGAAGCGCAGTCCGAAGAGGTTCCAGCCCTCGTCGGTGAACTGGATCCTCGCGCGCTCGTCGACGCCCGGCGTCGACGGGTCGTCGCCCGCGAGATCCGAGAGCACGACGAATCCGAACCCGTCGTGGTCGTCGAACCGGTACTGCAGGAACGCGATGTCGCCGGTCGTGGGAGGGAGCGTCGCCTCGCCCGGATCCTCCCCGTCGAAGCAGTCGCGGTCGGCGAGGTCGACCTGACCGTCGCCATCGTTGTCGAGACCGTCGCTGCAGTCGGGTACGCCGACGAGCCACTCGACGCGGTTGTAGTTCGCCTCGTTCGTCGTCGCGCTGGCGCCGGCCCCGAAGATCACGCGAGTGCTCGTCGAAGCGGCCCCGGTCCATCCCTCCGTCAACAGGACGTCGTCTGCGCGGAGCTCGACGCTGTTCGTCTGGGGGACGTAGGTCAGCTCGAGCAGGTGATAGCCGGAGGACGAGAGCGTGTGGGTCGTCGTGGTCCCGCCGAGCAGGACCTGCATGCGTCCCGTCCCGGCCTCGTTGCCGAAGCTGAGCGACCAGGCGCGCGCACCGTTCGCGACCTCCGCCATGGCCGAGTAGTTGGGCGCCCGACCGAGGACGGTCCCGCCGCTCGTCGGCGGAACCTCGCGGAGGACGACGCGCAGCGTCCAGCCGACGCGACGCGCCCGCGCGATGTCCGCCGCGGTGGGCGTCTGCAGGTAGTAGCCGAGATTGCCGCTCGCCGTGCCGGTATCGGCGATGTTCCACGCGGGCACGCCCTGGTCCACGACCGCCTGCCCTGGATAGACGCCGACGGCCGTCCAGCCCTGGGTCGCGGGCGAAGCGCTTCCCTGGTGGAGGAACCGGCTCTGCAGACCGGCGGCCTGGGCGGAGGAGGAGACCAGGAGGACCAGGAGGGCCGGGGCGAGTCGGAGGAGCAGCAGGATCGGCATCGGCAGGGAAACCCCCGGTCGTCTCGTTCACGGGATCGAATCGCGATCGCCCGGCGCGTTAGGCCTGCAGCGGCCGTCGGATCGGATCGACGGGGCGAATCGTACCATCCCCGTCCGACGAAGCCCGGCCCAGCGCCCGTCCGACGAAGCCCGGCCCAGCGCAGATCATCGACTCGCGGCCATCGCCCGTGACTCCGAACCCCGTGTACGCGCGCGAACTGCCTCCGGCCTGCCGGTCCGGCGAGGCGAGGCGAGGTGCAAGATCGCGTGGGCGCGCGCTTCAGCGGCCCCGACGAGTCCGGACCAGCGGCCGAATTCGAGCCGGGAGACCGACGCGGCCCATCGCGATCAACGCGGAGGTCGCGGGCTCGGGCACGACGGTGGAGCTCAGGCGGGCGGAATCCCAGAGCGACGCCCCGAAGAGCGTGGCCCGGTCGGTCTGGATCGAGACGTCGCAGGTTCCTGCGGGCAACGACCCGAGATCGACCATCGCGTGGAGATCGTCCCTCGTCGGCGACCCGTCGATGCCCCTCGCGATCGAGGCCTCGCTCGGATCAGCCCGCCGTACGCATCGCCTTCGCGACCTGCGACCACTTCTCGCGCCAGGCGGGATCCTTCCAGCCGTCGGCCGCGGTATAGGACGTGACGCGGACGTTCGGCGCGAGGCCGCGGTAGCGCGCGACGAGCTTCCCGGCGAGGTGGTTCCAATCCGAGGTGACGACGTAGTGGTCGAGGACGGCGTCGGTGACGAGCGCCTTCATGCCGGCGACGTCGCCGCGACTCTGGAGCGCGTGGAGCTCGTCGGAGAGGCCGTGATGACCGTGGTGTTCGAAGACCGGGGAGTAGGTCCTCGTCGAGCCATAGAAGGCGATCATCGTGCGCGCATGCTCGCGGGTCCGCTCGAGCGCCTCGTCCGTATCACCGACGGCCGTCATGATCGGGCAGGAGAACGTGATCGCGTCGAGCGTTCGACCCGACCGGGCGAGCCCCTCTTCGATCGCCTCGCGCTGGACGTCGCGGACGTACTCGGGCGAATGGAAGGGATGGACGTGGATGCCGTCGGCGACCTCGCCGACGAGGCGGCTCATGTAGGGGAGCACGGCGGAGATGTAGACGGGCGGCGCCGGAACTTCGATCGGCCCCGGACTCCACGTCGGCGGAAGCAGGGAGAACCGGTAGTAGCGGCCCTGATAGTCGAGCTTCTCCTCCCCGGCGAAGGCGCGGAAGATCGCCTTCACGCTCTCCACGTACTCCTTCATCCGCGGACCCGGCGGGACGAACTCCGCGCTGTAGCGCCGCTCGATGTGGGCCTTGACCTGGCTGCCGAGACCGAGGACGAAGCGCCCGTTCGTCGACGCCGCGAGCTCCCACGCGATCCCCGCCGTCACCATCGGGCTGCGCGGAAACGCGACGGCGATGCCCGTCCCGATCTGCAGCCGCTCGGTCCCGAGCGCAGAGGCCGTCGCGGCGAGATAGGCCGAACGTCCCGAGTCGGTCCACCAGATCGCGCCGAAGCCCGCGGCCTCGACCTCCTGGGCGTGGCGCTGCGATTCCCGCAGCGTCTTCGGGTGCGCGATGATGTCGAGCTCCATGATCCGATCTCCCGTCAGGGTTCCGTCGCCGTCCGGCGGATCCGGCGCCCACCGAGCACCGCGAGCGCGCCGCCCAGCAAGCCGAGTCCGACGGACGAGGATGCCGGAACCGCCGCGCCGCCGCTCGGCGTGGCCACACGCATGCCGGTCTGCTGGCTCTCGGTCGCGGGCGCCGTGAAGCTCCCGGAGGCGGCGCCCGTGGTGCTCGCCGAAGACGACCAGGAGCCGCCCCGAAGCCGACGGTTCTGGGCGACGAGGGTCTCGGTCCACTCGTAGACGTTGCCGCCCTGGTCGAACGTTCCGTTCGGACCCGCGCTGCCGGCATAGCTCCCGACCGCGACCAGACCGCCCGGCCCGCCCAGGCAGTTCGCCGCGTTCGGCGAGAGCCCGCCCGCCTGACAGGTCATGACGTCATCGGAGCCCGCCGGGTAGTCGTAGTAGAGGTCCGAGTCGGCATCGTAGTAGGCGGCCTTGTACCACTCGTCCTCGAGCGGAACGACGACGGTCGCGCCCGGCTCGCGCACGACGGTCGCGCCATTGCTCGGCGTCGCGGTACCGCCGAGCAGGGTGTAGGCGCCGCTCTCCGTATCGCCGTTGCCCTGGCCGTTGTGGAGCCAGTTGGCGAAGCGAAGGGCGTCGAAGAAGGAGACGAAGACGACGGGCATCTCGCCCCGTCCGACGATCGTCGAATAGACGTAGCTCCCCGGGCTGCCGCTGCGGACGATCCCGCCCTGGCCCGAGGCCATCGACGGGTTGTAGAGCCCGAACGGGTCGGAGGCCGCCTTCGCGTTCAGGAACTCGGCGTACTGGGCATTCGTGACCTCCGTCCGCGAGATCTGATAGTTCGTCGCGACGGCGCCGAAGCAGCCGGTGGCCTGCTCGTCGCAGGCGTTGCCGGGGCCGGGGACGTCGACCCAATCGATCCCGACGGCCGAGGCGGAACGGACCGGAGCGAGGAGGGAGAGCGGGAGCAGGATCAGCAGGGCGACGATCGCGATCCCGAGCGAGCCGGACTCGGGATCCGAAACGGTCGCCGCCTCGGGGCGAGCAGACAGCGGCACGACGGACCTCCAGGACTGCCTGCCGAGCGCATTCCGAGCGACTCCCGGGTGGCCGACCGACCGACCTAGCATCCTCCCTTTCGGAACGAGCCACAAGACGCCCCATGCGCCCGATCAGACGTCTGCGAAGCCCCCGCCCCCCGATCGCGAGCCCCCGGCCCTCGCCGCCGGTCCCCGCCCGACCCAAGGGGACGACGGCTCACCCCCGCCGCCGACGACGTCGACGGATCACGCCGCCGAGACCGGTCGCGACGAGGACGAGGCCAGCGCGAACGAGCGGTGCGAGCGCAGGGACCTCGGCGACGCACGCCTGATCGTTACAGGCCTGCGACGTCGCCGGCTTCGGCTGACCCGCACAGAACGACTCCGCCACCGGCGTCCCGACATCGTCCACGCAGATCACCGACCGCGTCGGCAGGCCGCCGCCGCAGCTCAGCGAGCACTGCCCGTACGCCCCCGTCCGCCACGCGTAGCTCCAGGCATCGGAGGCTGACAGCAGGAATCCGAGAACCAGCAGGACGAAGACGCACCGGAGGGTCGGACGGGCAGCGTGCTGGCGCGACGCATGGACTGCGCTCGAACGAGTCGCCGAAGCCGTGTTCACCGCGCGACCGGCCCGAAGGGCAGGATCGGCAGGAGCGACGCGAGACCCGGATTCGGAAGGCTGCTCGTTCGAGCCGCCCCTCGCGTCAGGCCGCGCGTCTCCGGTGGGTCAATACCAGCAGCGCCGGCGTGACGGTCACGTCGAGGACGAAGGCCGAGGCGATCGCGAACGAGGTCAGGATCCCGACCTGCCGCAGGTTCAGCAGCGACGAGAGCGTCAGGACGAGGAAGCCCGACGTCAACACGATCGACGTGAAGAGCAGCGCGCGCCCCGTCGACTGCATCGTGAGCTCGACGGCGCGGACGGCGTCGTGGCCCTGGGCGAGGTAGCGCCGGAAGCCGGCGATGAAGTGGATCGTGTCGTCGACGGCGAGACCGATCGCGATGCAGCCAGCGAGCAGCGTGAACATGTCGATCGGAATGTCGAGCACCGCCATCAACCCGAGCGTCATCACGATCGGCACGAGGTTCGGCACCATGCTGACGAGCCCCGCCCGCAGGCTCCCGATCAGGAGCATCAGGAGCGGCGTGATCAGCGCGAGGGCGAGGGCATAGCTGCGCAGCATGCTCTCGGTCGTGGCGTCGACCGTGCGCGACACGACGGCGCTCATGCCCGTGATCTCGAGGTCGGCGAGACCCGCCAGCTTGGCCGCGAAGTCGGCCTGGGATTCGCGGATGAACTGCGCCAGCTGGACGCCGTCTCGCCAGGTCGTCTTGAGCGTCAGATGCGTCTTCGCATAGAAGGAATCGACGACCTTCTCGAGATCGTCCTGTCCCCCGTTCTCGAAGAGCAGGAGCTCCTGCGCCACCAGCGGCGCATCCTGCGGCAAGGCATAGTAGGTCGGGTCGTCCCCGTTCAGGGCCTGATGGCTCTCCTTCACGATCTCGACGATCGAGCTCGTGTGCGTGATGCGCGCGCCACGATCGCGATGATCCGCCACGACCTGGTCGAGCGATGCCAGCGCGTTCAGGACGGCGGGATCCTTCACGCCGTCGGGCCGACCCGTGTCGATCAGGAGCTCGTAGGTCATCGCGCCGCCGAAGCGCGCCTCGGCGAAGTCCGTGGCGACGCGATAGGGATGCTCCGGCGGAAGCCACGAGGTCGGATTCGACGAGACCCGCAGCCAGCCCATCAGCACGATCGACAGAAGGGTCAGCGCGGCCGTGGCGCCGACGATCGGCCAGGCATGACGCGCGGAGAAGGCGGCGAGACGACCGAGCAGCGATCGGACGAGCAACGACTCCCGCTCCGGGCGCGGCGTGATCGGCATCAGCACGAGCAGGCCCGGCAGCAGCGTCAAGGCGAAGACGAGCGAGACGGCCGCTCCCAGCGCCGCGAGCAGCCCCATCTCCATGATCGGCTTCATCTGCGCCGCGAGAAAGGAGAGCATGCCGGTGATGGTCGTGACCGCCGTCATCGCGATCGGAAGGCCGGAGTGGCGCAGCGCGGCTTCGAGGGCGGCCGCGCGCGATCCCGAAGGAGAGAGCTCGCGCAGGAAGATCGTGACGAGGTGGACCGTGTAGCCGACGCCGACGGCCAGCAGGAAGGAGGGGATCAGCTGGGACGTGACGCTGAAGGGAATGCCGAGGACGGCGGCCAGCCCGAAGGTCGAGAGGACGGCGGGCAGCACGACCACGACGCAGAGCAGGACGGGCGACGCGCGGCGGAAGAGGACCGCCAGGAAGACGACGATCGCCAGCAGCCCGCCGCCGAAGAAGCGGGGCACGTCCTCGGCCATCGTCATCGTGAGCTCGTGGGTGAAGAGCGTGCCGCCGGTCGGCCGGATGCGGAAGTCCGGCGCGTCGTAGCGCGCGATCACGCGCTTGAGCGCGCCGATGAAGGCGTCGTTCTCGGGCCCCGTCAGGAAGGGCCGTCGGGTCCCCGCTACGCCCGACTCCTCGAAGCCCCCGAGCAGCTCGTCGTCGACGTCCGTGTCGACCGCCGATCCCCCGTCGCCGGCCGCGGAGTAGGTCGCGACCTCGAGCAGGATCGAGGTCGCACGTCCGTCGTCCGAGATGAGTCCTCGGGTCCGATACGAAGGCGTCGAGCGGACGCGCTCGCGCAGCGCCGCCATCTCCTCGTCGGTCGAGGGCATCTGCTCGAGCAGGTCCTCGACGACGAGCTCGTCGCCGCGTCCGCGGACGGAGCGTACGTTCCAGAGGCTCGTGATCTCCTCGAGGTAGGGGAGCTCCTCCTCGAGCTCGCGGTGGAACGCGACGAGGCGCTCGAGGAAGCGGCGGTCGAAGACCTCCGGCGGCTCGATCGTCACGAGCGCGATCTGATCCTGTCCGAAGTCGACCTTGAAGGCGTCGTACGTCGCCCGGATCGGATCGTTCTCGAAGAGGAAGTCCTCGGTCGCGGTCTTGACCTGGAGGTCCGGGATGCGCGTCGCGAGCCCCGCCGTCAGGGCGAGCATGCCGAGCACGATCCAGCCTGCGTGGCGCGAGACGGTCCCCGCCCAGACTCCGAAGGCGTCTTCCATGCGCTCGCGGAGCCGGGTCGACGTCGTGGCCACGATCGGTCCTTCGAATGGGTCGGCCAGCATAGGGGGACGGACCAGCGCTGTCGATCCACCGACTCGCCGACGGCACGGTCGGATCTCGCGGTCCGTCGCCGTGGGAGGCGGGCGCGGATTGGCTGCGTGCTAGGCCCGGGTCGACGCGAACGCCATCGGGAACTGCGCCAGCAGCTCCCGGTGGATCTCGGGCTCGAGATAGACCCGATCGTCGGCGACGCTTCGGATCGCCTCGATCAGCTCCTCCGCAGCGCTTCGCTTCGTCAGGTACCCGGATGCACCGACCTCGAGCGCCCGCTTCGCGTACGTCACGTCCTCGTGGGCGGACAGGACGAGGATGCGGGCGACTGAAGACTGCGCTCGAATGCGTTCGGTCGCCGCGAGCCCGCCGATCCCGGGCATGGAGATGTCCATCACGACGACGTCGGGTGCGACCTCGGCATGCCGGCGGACGGCCTCCTCCCCGCTCTCCGCCTCCGCCACGACCGTGATGTCGTCCGTGCCGTCCAGCAGGAGCCGAAACCCCATTCGGACCACGGCGTGATCGTCGACGAGCATCACGCGAATCCCGGACTTCTTCATGTCGACCCGCCCCAGCCTCCCATGTCGCTCGACGTGCCTTCGGTCGCGTCGGCCAGATCCGTCGGAACCGGGATCGACGCGTGGATTCGGACCCCGACCCCTCGCTCCGAATCCAGACGGAATTCGCCCCCGAGCGCCTGGACCCGCTCGCGCATGCCGACCACGCCGAGCCGTGCCCGTCCGTCCGGCTCGCCGCTCGGAAGACCCCGGCCGTCGTCGGCGACGTCGACCGTCAGACGCTGCCCCAGGCGACGGATCTCGACGCGGACACGCCTCGCTCCGGCATGGCGAGCCACGTTCGTCAGGGACTCCTGGACCAGGCGGTAGACCCCGATGCTGACGGGCTCGCCGAGCGCTCCGACGTCGCCCGCCATCTCGAGCGTGCATTCGACCTCGGGATTGCGATTGCTCCAGCTCTTGACCAGCTCCTCGATCGCCGCCGGCAGGCCGAAATGGTCGAGCGTGCCGGGCCGCAGCTGTCGGATGATTCCGTGGACGCCGTCATAGATGTGGCTCGCGGCCTGGACGATCGCCTGCGCGCTGCGGTGGACGTCCGGGACGTCGTCTGCCGTCCGGTTCGCGATGGCGGTTCCGATCGTCTTGATCGCCGTGACGTACTGACCGAGCTCGTCGTGGAGCTCCCGGGCGATGCTGCGCCGCTCCTCTTCGAGGCGCGTCTGCATCCGCTGGGTGAAGCGTCGATTCTCGACGAGCTCCCGCTCGGTCGCCTCGGCGAGCTTTCTCGCGGTGATGTCGCGGACGCGACAGATCTCGCCGAGGACCGCCCCGCTCGTCGGATCCACGAGCGGGGCCACTGAAAGGGCCACGTGAACGATGCGACCCTCGCGCGTGCGCCGCTGCGTCTCGCAGTCTTCGGAGCCCCCCGCATCGGTCCCGGGCGCCGCGGGACGCTCGGGATCGAGCGCATCGCCCGGCCCGGGCAGGAGCAGATCCGCCGACCGCCCCACGATCTCGTCGGCTCGGTAGCCGAACAGGCGTTCCGCGGCGGGATTCCAGAACGACACCCGGCCGTCGAGATCGTGGATCAGGATGGCGTCCGAGGATTGCTTCGCGATCAGCGCGAGGCGGGCATTCTCGGCGTGGCCTCGTTCGAGGGCCGCCGCCATCTGGTTGAACGTCTGGCCGATGGCGTCGAACTCGGGCGATCCGAATCGGGGGAGACGTGTCTCGAGGCGGCCGCGCTCCATTTCCGACAGGCCACCGAGGATCTTCGCGATCGGACTCAAGGCCCGACCGAGCAGCCAGAACGCGACGAGGTTGACCAGCACGAGGAATCCGAGCAGCAGGCGGATCAGCTTGTGCAGATCGTCCCACTCCTCGAACAAGGCGCTCGTCGGATCGGGCACGAGCTCGACCCGCCCACCCGGGACCGCGAACGCCTCGGTCGCGAGCTCGGGCGCGACGAGCGAAGCGAACCAGTCGGGCACGGAATGGGCCCGCACCGGCTCCGGCACGGGCGACGCGTAGACGAGGGTTCCGTCCTCACGGAACAGCCGGATGCCGGTGACGCCCACGCGTCGAACGCCGCGGAGCAACTCGTACATCGTGACGCTCGGCTCTTCGTTGCGCGCGAGAAAGGATCGATCGGTCAGGAGCGACGCGAGGAGCTGATGCGTGATCCGCGTCCCGGCCTCCATCTCTTCGCGGATCGAATGACGCGCATCGTCGAGGATGATCTTCGCCGTGACGAAGGACGACAGCACGATCAGGACGGACATGATCAGATTGAGACGAAATCGCAGGCTCATGACGTCGGGATTCCCTCGCGGCCTGGATGGACGTCCTCGAAGCGCGAACCGTCCTCGTGCCAGCGAGCGACGGAGCGAGCCCCGAGTCGAGGTCCTGCGCGGCCTGGGGGAAGGCGCGAGCCACCGTGCACTGTCTCAGGATACGCGCTCAGCGCGTTCCGGGCCAGTCGAGCCGATTCCCGATCGGGATCGGACTAACAGAATCGAGGCGCTCGACCCCGAGCGTGCGCCCGATCACCAGGGATCGCCCCCTCGGATCATTCGTGGAGCCTCTGTCCGTACTTCGCCAGATAGTGGTAGTCGAACTTCGGCTCTTCGCGAATGCGCTCGTTCATCTCGTAGATGCGCTCGTACTTCGTGTCGTGGATGAGCCAGCGACCGTCGACCTTCTTGTAGCGATCCCAGTAGATCGCCGTCCCGGTCGCGAAGTTCTTCTGGTTCATGATCCACATGTTGTCGGCCAGATACCACACGCCCGTCGCCTCGTCGGCGGAGAGGATCTCGATCTCGGGGTGGTGGCCGTTGTGGTGTCCGACGGAGCGGGTATGGAACGACTGCTGGATCGCGGCGAGGTAGTCCTCGCGCCCCTGGAGCTTCCACTCGTAGGTCCCGCCGAGGAAATGGACCTGGACGTCGGGATGGAAGAGCGTCTCGAGCTCCTCGAAGTTGCCCGTGTCGATGCAGCGGAAGTAGGCGTGCTTGACGCGGCGGATCGCCTCGATGTCCATCAGCATCTGGATCGCCTTGCGCAGCGACCGCGGGCTCTCGTCCTCGACCTCGAGGGGCCAGCCCGGAGCGATGCCCATGGCCTTCTTCGTCAGCGAGGGGTTCGTTCCCGGTCGTCCTGCACTGGCCATCCCGCCTGCCTCCTTCGTCGCATGGGGGACCCGGACGGAGGAAGGCCGACCGGGTCGGTCGCGACTCTACCGCCTCTTGCGCGAAGCGGGAGCGGGCGATCCGGCGCGCGGGCCACCGGCGGGTCGGCCCTTCGGCCCGTCCTTCCGCGCGTGCTTCGGGCTCGGTCGGCGCGCGGCGTCCGCGGCGCGCCCGCGCGCGTGGGGTCCGTGGTCCGGGGAACGCGGACCGGGCGCTTCCTGCGTGGCGTCGACACGCCGCGCCGCGGGGATCGGCTTGCGCTTGACCCGCGCCTTCGGACCGCCGACCGCGGGCCCGGCCGTCCGCGCGGCGGCATGCCGCTCGAGCACGCGCGCCGCGATCTGGCCGACCGACGGGCGCGGTGGTCGTCCGCCCCGCGCTCGCCCACGCTCGGCCGCCGCTTCCGTCGGTCCTGTCGTCCAGTCGCCCGCCTTCCCGGCTCGCTTCGCCCGGGCGGGCCGTTCGGGCCGGTCGTCGGGTCGGTCGCGCCGCGCGGATCGCGCGGGCCCGCTCGCCCGGATGGACCGATCCGCTCGTGCGGGTCCTTCGGGGGGAACGGGTCGGCCGGATTGCGCAGCTCGCATCGTTCGCGCAGGCCCTCCGACCGGGCGCTCCGTCCGCACGCGTCGGTCGTCGGCGCCACGGCGGGCAACGGCCCGCTCGATCGTGATGCCGGGATCGCGCTCGTCCGGACGCTGGGCGCGCGCTGCGAAGGCGTCGGCGACGTCGCTCGCGATCTCGACGAGCGCGTTCTTCGCGAAGACCCGGATCGCACCGATCTGCTCGCCCGAGATCCCGCCCCGCCGACAAACATGCGAGAGGAGCCGCGCCGGCGTCGCGCCGGCCCGCTCCCCCCAGCTGACGTAGAACGGCTGGAAGCCCGCCGCCGACCGCTGCCGCTCGCGCCCCGCCCCCCCCTCGCGCGACCCCGCCGCGTGCTCCGGGCGCCCCGCGCGCGCCGGACGCTCGGTCCGACCGCGCCGGCCGCGACCCGCGTCGAAACGGGCCTCGACGACCTCGACGTCCATCGGCAGGCGCGGCGGACGCGGCTTCGCGAGCTCGACGAGCGCCGCGACGAGCTCGACCGGATCGCGCTCGGTCAGCAGCTGCTTCGCCGCGATGCGCTGCGGCTCGCTCGGCTCGAAGGCGTCGAGTCGCTCGCCGAGGGTCTTGCGCGCCCGCTTGTCGAGCGCGGCCTCGACCTGCCCCCGCGTCGGCGCGGGTCGCCAGTCGACCGCGACCCGCGCCGCGTCGAGCATGCGGGCCACGCGACGCGACTCGGCGACGTCGACGAGGACGATGCTGCGGCCGGTCCGCCCGGCGCGACCGGTACGCCCGCTGCGATGGACGTAGGCGGCGGCGTTGCGGGGGGGATCGACGTGGACGACGGTGCCGATCTCGGGCACGTCGATGCCGCGCGCGGCGACGTCGGTCGACACGAGGATCGGCAGGATGCCGGTCCGGAACGCGGCGAGCGTGCGCGTTCGCTGGGACTGGGGAAGCTCGCCGCTGAAGGGCGCCGCGCCGAAGCCGTCGGCCGCGAGCTTCTCGGCGAGCTCGACCGCGTCGACGCGTCGATTGACGAAGAGCAGACAGCGCGTATCGCCGGCGAGCAGCAGCACGTTGACGAGCGCCCCGTAGGTTCCGGCTCGGCGGACGGCATGGGCGACGTGATCGATGTCGGGATGCGCATCACCGGGCTTCGTCCCCTGGACGGTCAGGGCATCGCGCTGGAAGCGATCGGCCAGGGCCTTCACCGCCTGCGGGAACGTCGCGGACACCAGATGCGACGCCCGCTGCTCGGGCAGCTGCTCGAGGATCGCATCGAGCTCGTCCTTGAAGCCCATGTCGAGCATCTGATCCGCCTCGTCGAGGATCACGTGCTCGATCGCGTCGCAGGCGAGGGCCTCGCCGCGCATGTGGTCGAGCAGGCGACCCGGCGTGCCGACGACGAAGGCCGGCTTGCGCGCGAGCGCCAGCCGCTCGCGCAGGACGGAGGTCCCGCCCGTCACGACCTCGACCGTCGCCCCGGGCAGCTCGGCGAAGAGCCACGCGAGCTCGGCGCGCACCTGCGCCGCCAGCTCCCGGGTCGGCACGACCACGAGTGCCCGCGGATGGGCGGCCGGATCCGCGCCGGATCGCGCGCGCATCGCCGCCGGCGCGAGCGGGCGCGAGCGGGGCGCGCCGACGGAGTCCGGCGACGCGCTCGAAGGGTCGGGGCCGGGCGACGCGTCGGTCGAGGTCCCGGAGGTGGTCGGGGGCGCGTCGAGGAAGTGGGCCGCGAGGGCGAGCCCGATCGCGACGGTCTTGCCCGAGCCGGTCTGCGACGAGACGCGCAGGTCCCGCCCGGCGAGCTCGGCCTCCACCACGGCGCGCTGCACGGGGGTCAGGGCGGTGAAGCCCCGGGCCGCGAGCGCACGGGCGATCGGAGCGGGGAGGTCGGGGAAGAGGTCGGCGGGATTCGTCATGGGGTCGGGTCGTCGGCGTCGCGCGCCGACACGGAAGGGCGTTCGGCCGCTTCCGAGCGCGGCCAGAGGCCGGAAGTTCCAGTCTGGTTCGGGATGGGATCGGGGCAGGCGCTCGGAGCGGCCGGACCTTAGCACACCCCGGCCACGCTGCTCCGCCCCGCCCTCGCCCCGTCGGCCACCGCGCGCCGCGACCGAGACGGCCGCCTCCCGACCGCTCAGACCGGCAGGTCGCCGGTCGCCGCCTTGACCGAGCGCGTGCGCGCCCAGGACTGGATGGTCCGCTCGGCGATGCGCCACTGATGCACCTCGTCTGCGCCATCGGCAAAGCGCGCCCAGCGCGCCTGGGTCGCCATCTTCGCGAGCGGCGTGTCGGTCGAATAGCCGAGCGCGCCGTGGACCTGGATCGCGCGGTCGATGATCCGGTTCAGGGCGTTCGCGACGAAGTGCTTGGCCATCGAGACTTCGCTCTTGAAGTCCTCGCCGCGATCGATCTTGTAAGCGGCATGGAGCACCATCAGCTTCGACTGGTAGAGCTCCATCGTGCTGTCCGCGATCATCCATTGGATGCCCTGCTTCTCGGCCAGCAGCGAGCCATGGGCGAAGCGGGTCATCGCTCGCTCGACCATCATCTCGAGGGCCGTCTCGGCCTGCCCGATCCAGCGCATGCAATGGGCGAGACGCGCGGGACCGAGCCGCGCCTGACCGAGCAGATGGCCCTGCCCGCGCCCGCCGAGCAGCGCGTCGGCGGGCAGGCGCAGGTTCGTGATGCGGATCTCGCAGTGGTTGTGGGCGCCGCTCATCGTCTCGACGTCGCGGACGATCTCCCAGCCCGGGGCCGGCAGGTCGACGAGGAAGGCCGAGTTGCCGGCCTGCGGGATGTCGGGCTCGTCCTCGGTGCGCGCGATCAGGATCGCGAACTTCGCCCCGCGCGCGCCCGAAATGAACCATTTGTGGCCGTTCACGATCCAGCCGTCGCGGTCGGGCACGGCGCGCGTCTGGATCAACGTCGGGTCGGAGCCCGCGACCTCGGGCTCGGTCATCGCGAAGCAGGAGCGGACGCGGCCCTCGCATAACGGCCGCAGGTACTTCTCCTTCTGCTCGGGCGTCGCCCAGTGGAGCAGCGTATGCATGTTGCCCTCGTCAGGCGCCTGGGCGTTGAGTGCGAAGGGACCGAAGCTGCTCTTCTTCGCAGCCTCGGCGGAGACGGCGGCCATCGCGACGTGGCCGAGGCCCATGCCGCCGAACGCTTCGGGCATGTGGGGCAGCCAGAGGCCCCACTCCTTCGCGGCCTTGCGCATCGCGACGATCTGCCCGACGAGGACCTGACGATCGCCCTCGTGGGCCTCGATCTCGGCCTGTGCGGGCGCGACGACCTCGTCGCAGAACTGACGCACGCGGGCGACGATGCGGGTCACCTCTTCCGGGAAGCTGAAGTCGATGGGCATGGGGCTCCTTCGCGCGGGCCGGAGGCGGGACCCGCGCGCTGGCACGGTAGCGCCTGCGCCGACGCGCACTGGCGGACGGACGCGCTCGCGCCAGCGACTGGTCGTCAGTCAGCGGCTCGCGCTGGCGCGCGCTTCCAGCGCTTCCCAGCGTGCCATGAGCTCCGCGAGCCGGCGCTCGGCCTGCTCGAGCTCCGCGCGCAGGCGAGCCACTGCCGCCCCTTCGCCCTGATAGGTCACCGGATCGGCGAGCCGCGCCTGCAGCACCGCGACCGCCTCCTCCGCCTCCGAGACGACCTCGAGCATCCCGTCGAGCTCGCGCTGCTCGGCACGACTCAGCCTCTTCGGCCGCGGCGGCGGCCCGCCGGGATCGCGACCGGCCCGCGACGCGCTCGCAGGCGACGCCGCGTCCCGTGCTCCCGTCGAGTCCGGGGACCGGGACGCCTCGGCGGAGAGCGCGCCCTCCGCGACGGCGACGCGTGCCGCGGACGGCGCACGCGCGGCTCCGCCCGCAGCGCGCCGTCGTACGGCGGCATAGTCGGAATAGCCGCCCTGGTGCAGCTCGACGCGTCCATCGCCCTCGAAGGCGAGGATCGCCGTCGCGATCCGGTCGAGGAACCAGCGGTCGTGGCTGACGACGAGCACGCTGCCCGCGAAGTCGTCGAGCATCGCCTCGAGCGCGGCGAGGGTATCGACGTCGAGGTCGTTGGTCGGCTCGTCGAGGAGCAGCAGGTTCGCGCGCCCCGACAGCAGCCGTGCGAGGCCGACCCGCGCGCGCTCGCCCCCCGAGAGCTCGCCGACGCGGACGCGCTGGCGGGGGCGCGAGAAGAGGAAGCGCTCGAGATAGCTCGCCGCCGGGAGCCGCTCCTCGCCGAGCACGAGCTCGCTCGCGTCCCCGACCGCGGCCTCGTAGACCGTCTCGTCGTCGGCGAGCCCCGAGCGGGCCTGATCGAGGTAGCCGAGCTTCGTATTCGACCCCGTCACGATCTCGCCGCGGCGTACGGGCAGCTCGCCGCGCAGGGCGGCGAGCAGGGTCGTCTTGCCCGATCCGTTCGGTCCGACGATGCCGATGCGATCGCCCGGGCGCAGGGCGAGATCGAGCCCGGCGACGAGCGTGCGACCGTCGCGCTCGAGCACGAGCCCCTTCGTCTCGAGGATCGTCTTGCCCTGCCGATCGGCCGCGAGGCGCAGCTCGGCCCTGCGTGCCTCGCGCGGCGCGCGGACGTCGAGCGCCGCCTCGGCGCGGGCGATGCGCGCTTTCTGCTTCGTACCCCGGGCCTTCGGCTGGCGGCGCAGCCATTCGAGCTCGCGGCGCAGGAAGTTCTGTCGATTGCGCTCGGCGCGCTCCGCGAAGGCCTCGCGCTCGGCCTTCGCCTCGAGGTAGGTCTCGTAGCCGCCGTCGTACGCGTCGAGGCGTCCGTCGTGGAGCTCGAAGGTCCGCGTCGTGACGGCGTCGAGGACGCGGCGGTCGTGGCTGATCAGCAGGATCGCGCCGGGGAAGGTCTCGGCGAGGTAGCTCTCGAGCCACTCGATCGTGTCGATGTCGAGATGGTTCGTCGGCTCGTCGAGGATCGCGAGGTCGGGCCGCGCGACCAGCAGCCGTGCGAGGGCCACGCGTCGCGCCTCTCCGCCCGAGAGCGCATCGACCCGGCGGTCGGGGTCGACGAGACCGAGCGCGCTCACGATCGCGAGCGCCTCGTGCTCGCGCTCCCAGCCGCCCTCGCGCTCGATCGCCTCGGCCGCCTGCGCCTGCTCGCCGGCGAGGCGCGCCTGCTCGCCCGCGTCCCGTGCGCTCGCGATGCGCTCGGAGAGGGCATCGAAGCGCGCCCGCACCGCGTTCCAGGTCGTCAACCGCTCGAGCACGACCGCGCGGATCGTGCTCCCGGGCTCGAAACGCGGCTCCTGCTCGAGGTAGTCGACCGTGGCCTCGCGCCGCCGCGCGATGCGCCCGGCGTCGGCGGTCTCGAGGCCGGCGAGGACGCGCGCGAGCGTGCTCTTGCCGGAGCCGTTGCGACCGACGAGGCCGACCTTCTCGCCGCGACGGATCGTCAGCGTGACGTCGTCGAAGAGCGTGCGGTCGGCGACGACCTTGCGGAGTCCGATGACGTCGACGACGGGCATGGGCTGGGAATGTGGCAGATGCCGCCGCCCTCGGCAGGACGCCGTGCGTGCGGCGGATCAGGCGCGCGCGATGATCTCGTTGCCGAGCTTCTCGAGCCCCGCCTTCACGTCATCCGGCGTGAATCCGGGGGGTGGGAAGGTGATCCGACCGACGCCCATGTCCTCGAGCCGCTTGATCTCGTCGAGCTGCGGCGGGCAGCCCGTCGTGATCTCGACCTCCGACGGATCGCGTCCCACGCGGGCACACTCGGCCGAGAGCTCGACCATGCACTCGGCGAGCGTGTCGGGACGGGCCGGGAAGAAGCCGTCGCCGAGACGCGCCGCGCGACGGGCGGCGCCCTTCGTATGGCCGCCGATCACGATCGGAAGCTGAGCCTGGACCGGCTTCGGGTTCGACTCGACCGCGCCCCAGGCGTAGTGCTTGCCCGCGTGCGCGCTCTCGCCCGGCCCCCAGAGTCCCCGCAGCGCCTCGATCGACTCGTCGGTCCGTTCGGCCCGGGACGCGAACGGGACACCGACCGCCTTGAACTCCTCCTCGAGCCAGCCGATCCCGATGCCGAGGATCATGCGCCCGTTCGAGAGCACGTCGAGCGTCGCCACCTCCTTCGCGACGTAGAAGGGATGCCGCTGCGGCAGGATGACGATGCCCGTCGCGAGCCGGATGCGCTTCGTCACCGCCGCGGCGTAGGCCAGCCAGACGAAGGGATCGGGAATCGGCGCGTTCTCGGGGCCGGGCATCTTCCCGTCGCGGCTGTAGGGATACTTCGACGCGTAGCCCTTCGGCACGACGACGTGCTCGACGGTCCAGAGCGACTCGAACCCGACGGACTCCGCCGTCTGGGCGAGATGCGTGAGGCCCTCGGGCCGACCGAAGGGCCCGACGTTCGCGAAGATGAGTCCGAACTTCATCGCTTCTCCCTCCGATGGCGTCTCGAGCCGATGCCCCCGACCGTCGAGCCGCTTATATACCACTCCAGGCCCGCAATCCTGCCCCGCGCTCCTGACTTCCGGTCGACCGCCGAATGCGCCCCCCCTGCCCAGCCGCCTCCATGCTAGGCCGGCCGGCCCGTCGGCGTCGTCAGGGGACACGACGGACGCGGACCCTTCCTCCGTCCGTCCCGCCGTCCTTCCCTTCGCCACACGCCGCGCAGACGGCGCGCCTCACACGCCGCGCAGGCGGCGCGCCTCACACGCCGCGCGAGGCGATCTCGCTATAGTCCGCCGCCGCGTCGACCCGCGGATCCAGAGGAGCCCCCATGTCGTCGAGCCCGACCGAGCGCCCGAGCCACCTGCCCTCCCAGCCCCGGCGCGCCGCCACGATCGAGCGCTGGCAGGACACGTTCGACGTCATCGTGGTCGGCTTCGGCGTCGCGGGGGGCGCGGCCGCGATCGAGGCGGCGCGCGCCGGGGCGAAGACGCTGATCCTCGAGCGCCAGACCCGGGGCGGCGGTGCGACCGCGCTCTCCGAGGGCACGATCTACTTCGGCGGGGGAACGCGCGTCCAGAAGGCGACCGGCTTCGACGACACCCTCGAGAACATGCTGGCCCACGTCCGCGCCGCGGCGGGCCCCACCGCGGACCCCGAGAAGGTCCGGCTCTACTGCGAGCAGAGCCTCGACCACTTCGCCTTCTTCGAGCGCATCGGCGTCGAGTTCAAGGACACCCACTTCGCCGAGAAGGTCATCTTTCCGCCGACCGACGATTGCCTCATCTACTCCGGCAACGAGGAGGCCTGGCCCTTCTCCCGCGACGCGAAGCCCATGCCCCGCGGCCACAAGCCGAAGAAGGAGGGCAGCGCGGGGGCCTACATCATCGAGCAGATGATCGACGCGGCGACGAAGCTCGGCGTGACGATCCGCAACGAATCCCGCGTGCTCACGCTCGTGCGCGACGACGACGGGCGGGTCGTCGGCGTGATCACGAAGAGCGAAGGCGAGGCGATCGCGATCCGGGCGACCCGCGGCGTGATCCTGACGACGGGGGGCTTCATCATGAACCGCGCCATGGTCGAGCACTACGCGCCCGACCTCGCGAAGTGTCGCTATCCGATCGGCAGCGAGGGCTGCGACGGCTCGGGCATCCGCATGGGCATGGGCGTCGGCGGCGCCGCCGTCAACATGCACGAAGGCCTGATGACCTCGCCCTTCTTCCCGCCGATCTCCCACGTCAAGGGCGTCCTCGTCTCGGCCCAGGGCCAGCGCTTCATCAACGAGGACTGCTATCACGGCCGCGTCACCGACGCGATCATGCAGAAGGCCGACGGCCGTGCCTATCTGATCGTCGACGACTCGCTCTACGGTCAGGCCGTCGTCCCCTTCGAGCTCGCCGGCGTCGAGGAGACGATCGAGGAGCTCGAGAAGAGCCTCGGCATGCCCGAAGGCCAGCTCGTCCACACGATCGCGAGCTACAACCGCGCGGCCGAGCGCGGCGAGGATCCCATCTTCCACAAGGCGTCGAAGTACGTGACGCCGCTCGTCCACCCGCCCTTCGCCGCCCTCGACCTCTCCGTCGACAAGGCCGTGTGGGCGACCTTCACCCTGGGCGGCCTCGATACGAAGGCGACCGGCGAGGTCCTGACCGTCGATGGCCAGGTCGTCCCGGGCCTCTACGCCGCGGGACGCGCGTCGGCCGGCCTGACCCGCTCGGGCCGGTACTACGCGAGCGGCATGTCGATCGGCGGCGGCAGCTTCTTCGGCAGACTCGCGGGCCGGACCGCGGCGACGGCGACCGGAACGAAGGCGGGCTGAGGCGGACGGAAGGGGGCCGCGGCGAGCCGCGCGCCTTCCGGCCCTCTCGTCGACGCCCGTCGGGCATCGCTGCTCATCGAGGCTAGTCGAACCCGCCGATCCGCCGCCCGGGCGTGAACGCGCAGGGCATGCGCTTGATCCCGTGGATGAAGTCCGACTGCAGCATCACGGGCGGGCCCGTGATCTCGAGGTCCGGCATGCGCGCGAAGATCCGCTCGAACACCACGCGGATCTCGCGCCTCGCCAGGTTGGCGCCGAGACAGTAGTGGGGCCCCGGCCCGCCGAACCCGACGTGGGGATTCGGCGAGCGCCCGACGTCGAAGCGGAAGGGATCGCTGAAGACCGCCTCGTCGCGATTGCCCGAGGCGTACCAGAGCACGACCTTGTCCCCGGCCTTCATGGCGGGACCGAGGAGGTCCGTGTCGCGCGTCAGATTGCGGCGCATGAAGATGACGGGCGAGGCCCAGCGGACGATCTCCTCGACCGCCGTCGCCGCGAGGCCTTCGACGTCCGCCGTCCATCGGCGCCGCTCGTCGGGGAAGTCGCAGAGCGCCTTCATGCCGTGGCTGATCGCGTTGCGCGTCGTCTCGTTGCCCGCGACGACGAGCAGCACGAAGAACGACGTCAGATCCTCGTCCGAGAGCGCGCCGCCCTCGAGCTCCGCGTCGAGCAGGACCGAGGTCAGGTCCTCCCGCGGACGCTTCCGCCGCTCCTCGGCCATCTCCTTCATCAGCGCGGCGAGCTCGGCGCCCGCGCGCAGCGCCGTCGCGACGAGGTCGCTCTGGCCGGCCATCAGCTCGGGATCGCCGAGGCCGAGGATCGTGTTGGTGTTGCGGAAGACCATCTCGGTCTGACTCGGCGGGATCCCCATCAGGTCGATGATGAGCTCGAGCGGAAGCGGCGCCGCGAGCGAGGCGACGAAGTCGCACTCGCCCTGCTCGATCACGCGATCGATCATGCGGTCCGCACGCGCGCGCACGCCCGCCTCGAGTCGCGCGAGCGCCCGCGGCGTGAAGCCGCGGGAGACGATGCGGCGCTGGGCGCCGTGGCGCGGGTCGTCCATGTTGATCATTCCGCCGAAGAATGCGTTGAACTCGGCGGGCAGCGTCGTGATCGAGGTCGCGCCGGCGGCGGAGCTGAAGAGCTCGGGCATGCGGCTCGCGGTCAGGATGTCGGCGTGGCGGGTCAGCGACCAGTAGCCCGGGCCGACCGGGAGGCTCAGCCCCGGAAAGGGTCGTTCGGGCATGAACGGCACGGGTCGCTCCGCGCGCAGCGTCGCGAAGGCGCCGTCGCGCTCGGCGCGCGGTCGCAGCCAGAATTCCGGCAAGGCGAGGTCGATTTCGTCGAGCGGGATCACGCGAGCGACGCCCATCGTCATTTCGATCCCTCCGGCCGCGGCAGGGCGAGCTGGCCCTGGCGAGCCTCGTCGATGGCCCCGGCCAGGATCGAGGCCGCGGCCTGGGGCGCGTGGAAGCCCATCGAGTTCTCGGCCTCGACGGAATCGAGCAGGAACTGCGCCCTGCGGTGGTGCGTCCGCGCCTCGGCGAGCGCGTCGTCGTCGAGGCCCGCGTCGACGGCGGCCCGAAGGTCCCCGATCAGGTCGACGACCGCCGCGATCGCGCGGTCGCGCAGCGCGAAGGTCTGTAGCTGGATCGATTCGGCCCGAAGGAGCAGCTCCGATTCGCTTCCCGCATGACACGTCTGACAGGCGCGGTTGACGTCGAGCAGCGGGCTCGCCACGCGATGATCGCTGAACTTGCGCGCGCCGGCGCGGCGGTAGGGCATGTGGCAGTCGGCGCAGGCGACGCCCGCGCGCGCGTGCGGCCCCTGGCTCCAGAGCTCGAACTCCGGATGCTGAGCCTTCAGCATCGGCGCACCGGTCTCGGCATGGATCCAGTCGCGCTGCCCGCGCGCGTCGTACTCGGCGAGCATGGACTCGGGATCGAGACCCCGCTGCCACGGCAGGAAGAGTCGCTTCTCCGGACCTTCGAAGGCGTACTCGACGTGGCACTGCGCACAGACCCACGAGCGCATCTCCTGCCGCGTCGCGTCCCGCTCGAGGTCGAAGTCGACGGGGGTCACGGCGTTCTTCCAGGCGCGGATCCCTTCGGCGAAGGCCGGGCGGGTGATGCGCAGCGCGAGCGTCTCGGGGTCGTGGCAGTCGATGCAGGCGACGGGATGCGCGACCTCGGCCCGCGCCTCGGCCCAGCTCATCGCGTTCATGCGCTCGAACCCCCGCACGAGGTCGCCCTCGCCGAGGCGCTTCATCGCCGTGTAGACCGACGCATGACACTGCAGGCAGGCGCCGGGCTGCGGGGCGACCTGCTGGCGGCCGGTGTAGGTCTGGTCCTCCAGCATGTAGGCATGGCCGCGCTCCTCGCGGTAGTCGACAGCGAAGGCGTAGCCGGCGTAGAGGAGGCGCAGGCGCGGGTCCTCGTCGAGCTTCGATTGCGCGACCTCGCTCCGCGGGTCGGAGCCGGTCGGCTCGCGCGGCACGGCCTCGCTGCCGCCCCAGCGCGTGCGCTCGGAATCGACGCTGCGCAGGTAGCGCTCGTACTGGAGGGGGAAGTTGCGACCCCAGAGCGCGGGGTCGTCCATCTCGTCCGTCAACGCGACGACGGGGGCGGCGGGCTGCTGCGCCTCGCGCCGCCGCTCGGCGATGTTCGCGAGCAGCGCGGCGACGCCGGCCGTCGCCAGGGCGATCGAGCCGACCGCGGCGAGCATCCAGCGCGTCGGCGGCGTCATGGTGGCCTCCTCTTTCGGCCCGGCGCGTCCCTGGCCGCGGGCCCGACGGGCGTCGCTTTCGAACCCGGTCGCGCCGGACCGGATCGCGGCCACTCGAATCGCGCCCGGCGGCATCGCCCGCTCACGAGTGGCCGACCCCCGCATGGCAGCGGGCGCAGGGGCGATCCTCGGCCGGGCGCCCGCCGTGGCCCATCGACTCGACGATCTCGGCGTGGCACTTCGCACAGGCCCGCTCGGTCAACGCGAGGGAGGCCGGATGGATGTGGATCTCGTCGGGGAAGCGGCCCGTCGTGAAGGCCCAGGCATGTGCGAGACCGGAGGTCGCCTTCGTCGACCACTTGCCGACGAAGCCGGCCGGGGTATGGCAGTCGTTGCAGACGGCGACGGCGTGGTGGCTGCTCTTCTGCCAGGACGCGAAGTGGGGGCGCATGACGTGGCAGTTGACGCAGGCCTCGGGCGCGTCCGTCAGGTAGGAGGCGCCGTCGGCGTAGAAGAACGTGAAGAGGCCGAAGCCGACCAGGATGGTCGCCGCGACGCCCAGCATCGGACCGACGCGGGGTCGAGACGAACGCGGAGCGCCCTCCTCCGGCGAGACCGGGGTCGGGGTCGAGCGCGCATCCGCCATCGTGAACCTCCCTGCCGACCCCGCCGATCGGCGCGGAGCCGGCTGCCTTCGCGGCGGAGCGGCCGGACCGAGCGGATGCCGGGGCCGTGCGGCGCCCGCGAACGTCAGTCAGCCGAGCCTCCGAACGGCGCGGCTAGACTCCGGCGCCGAGCCGTGGAGGATGCCTGTCATGTTCGAGTGGAGCGAGTCCCAGCAGACGATTCGCGAGATGGTCCGACGTTTCGTCGAGCAGGAGGTCGTCCCCCACGTCGAGGACCTCGAGCACGGCGATCTGCCCCCCTACGGCATCCTGCGCAAGATGTACGCCGCCTTCGGCATGGACGAGATGGCCCGCGCGCGCTTCCGCAAGCAGATCGAGGCGGAGAAGCGGGGCGAGCCGCGCGCCCCGCGCGGCGGCGGCACGACCGACCCGGCCGCGCGGGCGGATCAGGCGGCGGCGACCCTGATTCCGATCATCGAGCTCTGCCGCTACTGCCCCGGCATGGTGACGGCGATGGGCGTCAGCGTCGGGCTGACGAGCGCCGCGATCCTCTCGAAGGGGACGATCGAGCAGAAGGAACGCTGGGCCCTCGACCTGCTCACCCTCGACAAGATCGGCGCCTGGGCGATCACCGAGCCCGGCTCGGGCTCGGACGCCTTCGGTGGCATGCGCGCCTCGGCGCGACGCGACGGCGACGCGTTCGTCTTGAACGGCTCGAAGACCTTCATCACCAACGGCCCCCACGCCGACACCACCGTCTTCATCTGCAAGCTCGAGGAGGACGGCACGCCGCTGCGCGACCGCAAGATCCTCTCCTTCGTGCTCGATCGGGGGCTGCCGGGCTTCGTCCAGTCGGGCCCGCTCAAGAAGATGGGGCTCCACTCCTCGCCGACCGGCGAGCTCTTCCTGACCGACGTGCGGGTCGGCATGGATCGGCTGCTCGGGGGCCCGACGGCGCTCGAGGCGCGCCGCGGCGGACGCGAGGGCGCGAAGGACACGTTCCAGACCGAGCGCTCCGGCGTCGCGGCCATGGCCCTCGGCATCGTCGAGCGCTGCCTCGCGCTCTCGCTCAAGTACGCGCGCGAGCGCGTGCAGTTCGAGCGACCGATCGGCGAGTACCAGCTGATCCAGGACAAGCTCGCGCGCATGGAGGTGGCGCGCATGAACCTGCAGAACCTCGTGTTCCGGACGATCGAGCTCTCGTCCCATGGCCGCTCGATGTCCTTCGCCGAGGCATCGGCGATGAAGCTCTACGCCGCGCGCGCGGCGGTCGAGGTCGCGATGGAGGCGGTGCAGGTCTACGGCGGGAACGGCTACATGGCCGAGTACGTCGTCGAGCAGCTCGCCCGCGACGCGAAGGTCCTGCAGATCTACGCGGGGACCGACGAGATCCAGATCCGGGCGATCGCGAAGGCGCTGCTCGCGGCCTGAGCGCGTCCCACTCGTAGAGGCTAGCGGCGATGCGGGCGGGCGCGACCACCCCGGTCGACGCCCGCCGCGCCGCCTAGCGCGAATGCCTCTCGCGCTCGGCCGGGCGAAGGCCGTTCGTCGACAGGGCGGTCCGAAGATCCTCGAGACAGCCCTGACACAGCGCGTGCGAGCTCGGCACCGAGCTCCCGACCAGCACGCGCAGGATCGCACCGCACCACGCACACGCCTTGCCCATGACTTCCTCTCCTCGATTCCGGATCTCCTGGTCCGGACCGTGCTGCAGGTCGCCTCTTCTCCCTCGAGCCGCTCGCCACCGCTCCTGCCCGAGGTCGGGCGGTCCGATCCGGCGGCGACGACCCGCTCGATTCCTTCGCCTTGCATCGGGCGTGCCGGGCCCGCGCTGGCTCCCCGTCCGCCCATTCGAGTCGACGCGGGATCGCCCGCGCCCATCGAACGTGCAGTGCTGGCGATTCTTCCAGCACCTCGCAGAGGCGTCGATCGGGTCTAGTCCCGAAATCCCGGGGCTCGACGCAGGCGGCGCGCGGCGCGGATTGAACGGCGCGGTCGAACGGGCGAGACTGGCCGGCGCAAGAACCAGGAGAACGCGCTCATGCAAGGACAGCAATCGCTTCGCGTCTGCATCGGCTTCGCGCCGCTCGCGGCCCCCCACTACCTCGAGCGACTCCGGTCGATCCCGGGCGTCGAGCCGGTCGTCCTGCCGATCGATCCCGGCGGCGACTGGCTCTCGGTCTCGCCCGGCGAGCCCCACGACGAGCCGCCGCCCTGGGCGAAGAGCGTCGCGCGCGAGCGCGCCGAGGCCCTCGCCTCGGCCGACGTCCTGCTCGCCCTCCATACGCCGGATCGACTTTCGGAGCGCGCGCCGAGGCTGCGCTGGGTACAGGGCGCGGGGGCGGGCGTCGAGCAGTTCGGCAAGGCGGGCCTGGCGCCGGATCGCGTCGTGCTGACGAATTGCTCGGGACTCTCTTCCGGCTCGATGGCCGAGTGGGTGATGGGACGGCTCCTGCAGGTCTGGAAGCGCTTCCGCGAGGCCGACGCGTTCCAGCGCGACCACGCCTTCGAGCGGACCTACGGCCGGACCTTCGCGGGCTCGACCCTCGGCATCGTCGGACTCGGCCACATCGGCCGCGCGGTCGCCGTCCGTGCGCGGGCCTTCGGCTGTCGCGTGCTCGGATCACGGCGGACGGTGCGCGCGGGGGACACCGACCCGGACGTCGACGAGCTCTTCCCGACGAGCGGCCTCCACGCGATGCTCGCCCGCTGCGACGCCGTCATCGTCGCCGCACCCGCGACGCCGGACACCCATCACCTGATCGACGCGAAGGCCCTGGCGGCGATGCCACGCAGCGCGGTGCTCGTCAACGTCGCGCGCGGGACGCTCGTCGACGAGAAGGAGCTCGCGCGCGTGATGAAGGAGGAACCGCTGGCGGCGGCCGTGCTCGACGTCTTCGACCCCGAGCCGCTCGCGGCCGACAGCCCGCTCTGGGACATCCCGAACGTCTACATCTCGGCCCACTCATCGGTCTCGGTCGACCGCTACATGGACGACGTATTCGACCTCTTCTACGACAACGTCGAGCGCTTCGTCGCGGGCGAGCCGCTGCGCAACGTCGTCGACATGAAGTCCGTCGGGTTCGCATAGGCGCCGAGAGACTCGGAGAGGGCGGGAGGAGTGCGATGAAGACGGGGCAGTGCCTGTGTGGCGACGTCGGCTACGTGATCCGCGGCGAGCTCGGTCCGATCGATCACTGCCACTGCTCGATCTGTCGTCGGGCGCACGGCGCGCCCTGCGCGACCTTCGGACGCGTCCGGCGCGACGCCGTCGAATTCGTGCGCGGCGCCGAGCGGGTCGCGACCTACGCCTCGTCGCCGGAGGTGCTCCGCAGCTTCTGCAGCCGCTGCGGCACGCGCCTCTTCTTCCGACACGCCGCCCTGCCCGACCACGAGTTCGTCAGCGTAGGAAGTCTCGACGACCAGTCGGACCTGCGACCCGTCGCCCACATCTTCGTCGGATCGAAGGCGCCGTGGGACGCGATCACCGACGCCCTGCCCCAGCACGCAGCCTACGCGCCGCTCGATTGAGCGCGGGCGGACGCGCGAAGCGCGCGGAGAGAGCGCCAAGAGAAGATGAAGCGCGAACGATGGAGTCGATGGCATTCGGCGGTCGCCGCCTCGGGCTCGCGCCCGCTTCAGATCTCGGCGGCGACGGGCAGATCGATCGCGATCATCGAGGAGACCGACGACGAGCCCGCCGAGTCGGCGAGCGCCTCTTCGACGAGCTGCGTGACGTTCGCCCGGCAGCCGCCGCAGCGCATGCCGGCACCGGTCTCGCGCGCGACCTGGCGGACGGAGCAGGCGCCGTTGCGAACGGCGCGCTTGATCTGTCGATCCGAGACTCCACGGCAATGGCAGACGAGCATGCTGATCTGGTCTCTCCCGAATGACGGCCGGATTCTACGCAGCTGGAAAATGAAAATCAATGTCGATTTCACCCATGATGGACGAGGTGATCGGCGGAAGCACGGCGGAGCTGGACCCTGGCCGTCCCAGATCCAAGCGAATTCGTTCGCATTGCTTGAACGACGCTCCACGCGAACGAACTGGATGCCCCGCGGGTCTGATCAATCCCCTTGCGACCCGCCCCCTCCGCGAGCGAGGGTTGCGTGCGTCCCGTGCGCCCGACTCCCTTCACGGGCCCGGTCGGGGGCCACGGTCCGGCGGGCAGCCTGGTCGCAGCGGCTCGCTCGGGACGGTCGCTCGGCGCCCCGGAGCGCGCCGACCCCCGGCCGTGCGCGGTCCATTCCGTCCCGATCCGCCCCATTCAAGGAGAGCGCCCGATGACCCCCGCCGAGCTGGCTGAGATCGAGGAGATCAAGCAGCTGAAGGCCCGCTACTTCCTGCTCATGGATCAGAAGCGCTGGAGCGAGTGGGCCGACGTCTTCTGCCTCGACTGCACCATCGACACGACCCAGGACGACTCGCCGATCCTGCACGGTCGGCAGGCCTTCGTCGACTTCCTGCCGCCGATCCTCGAAGGCGTGAAGACCTGCCACCACGGCCATACCCCGATCATCGAGCTGACGAGCCCGACGACCGCCGTCGGGACCTGGGCGATGGAGGACATGCTCTGGTTTCCGGAGGGCTCGCCGCGCCGCACGCTCTGGGGCGTCGGCTGGTACTACGAGCGCTACCGCAAGGATCCGGACGGACGTTGGCGCATCCTCGAGCTGCGACTCCGGCGCATCCGGGTCGAGGTCGACGGCCAGGAGGCCTTCGCTCCCGACGCGCCCGAGCGCGGACACCACTGAGACCACGACGAACCGGCACACGACGTAGGCACACGACGAACAGGAGGGACCCATGGCTCGACTCGCAGACATCGCCTCGCCCGGCAAGGCAGCGATCCTCACGATGGAGATGCAGCGCGGCGTGGTCGGCGACCTCGCGGTGATCCGCGCCCTCGCCGACGTCGTCGCGGGTGATGGCATTCCGAAGCGGCTCGGCAGTCTGCTCGACCGGGCGCGCACGGTCGGCGTCCCCGTCGTCCACTGTCGCGCCGCCTTCCGCCGCGACCGCAAGGGCAGCTTCTTCAACATTCCGCTCGTGAACCGGATGCTCGAAGATCCCGACTACCTCGTGCTGGGCGAGCCCGCGACGGAGGTGATCCCCGAGCTCGGACCGGATCCCCGCGACCTCGATTCGGTTCGCCTCCACGGCATGTCGCCCTTCCACGGCACGAACCTCGACATGGGGCTGCGCTCGCTCGGCGTCGAGACGGTGGTCGCGACGGGCGTCTCGCTCAACGTCGGCATCCCCGGCGTCGTCATCGAAGCGCTCAATCACGGCTACCACGTCGTCCTCGTCACCGACTGCGTCGCGGGCTATCCGGTCGACTACGCCAAGCAGGTCGTCGACCACGGCCTGGCCCGCATCACGACCCGCGCGACGGCCCAGGAGCTGCTCGACCTCTGGCGCGCCTGACGCGCGCGCTCGAAGCGGGCGGGCCGGGTGTCGGAGCGCTCGAAGCGGGCAGGGCAGTGCGACCGCGCCATCGGTCCGGGGAATCGCGGCGTCACGACGCCGCGGCGTGGCGGGCGCTGCGGTCGGTGAGCCGCGGAGTGCGCGGATTCCGTTAACATGGCTCGCGCGCAGGGCAGATCGATCGCGGAGGACGTGCACGTGCGACGGCAGGGCAGCGCCGCTCCCAGAAGGCAGCCGTCTTGAGCGAGCCCACCCATCCGCGACGCCGCCGGCCGTGGTCGCTCAAGGACCGCATCCTGCTGCCGAGCAGCTTCTTCGACGAGGGACCGCTCGATCTGCAGATCGTCGGCCGGATGCTGCTCCATACGACGCTCGTCGGCGTCGCGGCCGGCCTGGTCGGCGCCTTCTTCTTCGCGGGCGTCGAGTTCGTCCAGTACCTGCTGCTCGAGCGACTCGCCGGCTACACCGTCCTGCGTGCCGACGGCGAGACCCTCTGGGCGGGCCTCGAGCCCTCCTCCCACTTCCTCCCCTGGCTGCTGCTCGTCCTGCCCGCGGCGGGCGGTCTCGTCTGCGGCCTCCTGACGCGACTCGCGCCGGAGACGCGCGGCGGCGGCGGCAACGCGACGATCGGCGCGTTCCACCACCACGACGGCGCGATCGACCGGCGCGTCATCTGGGTCCGAATGCTGGCCTCGCTCTGTACGCTGGGAACCGGCGGCGCCGGTGGCCGCGAGGGACCGACGATGCAGATCGGCGGCGCGCTCGGCACGCTCGTCGGGCGCGTCCTGGGCGTCGGTCCCCGCGAACGACGCATCCTGCTGCTCGCCGGCGTCGCCGCGGGCATCTCCGCCGTGTTCCGCACACCGCTGGGCGCCGCGCTCCTCGCCGTCGAGTTCCTCTACCGCGACGGCTTCGAGGCGGACGCCCTCGTCCCCTCGATCCTCGCGAGCGTGATCGCCTACTCCGTCGTCATCTCGATCTTCGGCGAGAGCACGCTCTTCACCCACGCCCCCCGCTTCCCCTTCGTCCCCGGCCACCTCCCGCTCTACGGCTTGATGGCCGTCGGCATCGCCGGGCTCGCCGCGGCCTTCGCCGCGTCGCTGCGGCTCTCGCATCGGCTCTTCCACGCGCTCCCCGTCCCGGGCTGGCTGCGGCCCGCGCTCGGCGGACTCGCCCTCGGCGCCCTCGCCATCCCGATCGTCGTCTACGTCGGCCGCCGAGCGGGGACGGTGGGCCACGGTCTCGGCGTGCTCGGCGGCGGCTACGGCGCGGTTCAGGCGGCGATCAGCGGCGCGGCCTGGCTGCCGGACGGATGGAACGCGATCCTGATCCTCTTGATGCTCTCGGTCGCCAAGCTCGTCGCCGCCTCGCTGACGATCGGCTCCGAGGGGAGCGCGGGCGACTTCGCGCCCTCGCTCGCGATCGGCGGCCTCTTCGGCGGCGCCTTCGGCCGCGCCGCGCGCCTCCTGCTCGAGGATCCGAGCATCGACCCGGGCGCATTCGCGCTCGTCGGCATGGGCGTCTTCTACGGCGGCATCGCCCACGTCCCGCTCTCCGCGCTCGTGCTCGTCTGCGAGCTGGCCGGCAACTACGACCTGCTGGTCCCGCTGATGCTCGCCCAGGGCATCGCCTTCGTGGCGCTGCGCAAGCGCACGCTCTACCCGGCGCAGGTACCGACCATGCGCGAGTCCCCGGTCCACCGCGACGCATTCCTGCTCGACGCGCTGAAGTCCATCCGCGTCGCGGATCTGATGACCCAGGGCCGCGCGTTCGTCGCCTTCGGTCCCCAGACGCCAGCGCGCGAGATGCTCGAGCGCATCAGCGAGTCGACCTGGCAGGACGTCTTCCCCGTCGTCGACGGCGAGCAGCGCATGACCGGACTCGTGACGGCCGACGGCCTGCGCGTGCTCGCGACGGAAGGGACCAACCTGCCGTGGGCCATCGCGGCCGACCTGATGCAGGAGCCGGTGTCGGTGCGGCCCGACGACGACCTCCGGCTCGCGACGGATCGCATCGTGACCCATGGCCTGCGCGAGATCCCGGTCGTCGACGAGCGCGGCGCGATCGTGGGCTTTCTCGACGAGACGGACGTCGCAACGATCTACCTGAAGGCCGTCGCCCGCTCACCGGAACGGGTCTGAGCCCGGATGATCGATGCCGCACTCGTGCTCGCCTTCGTCGTCTGGTCGGTCGGCACGGGCTTCCGGGATCGGCGCGAGGCCTCGCGCGACCTGACGGCCTACTTCCTCGCCGGCCGGCGACTCCCGGGCTGGCAGAGCGGCCTCAGCATGGCGGCGACGCAGTACTCCGCCGATACGCCGATGCTCGCCGCGGGACTCGTCGCGACCGGGGGCATCGCGGCGCTCTGGCGGCTCTGGAGCTACGGCATCGCGTTCCTGCTGCTCGGCTTCCTGCTGGCGCCGGCCTGGTGGCGCGCGGGGGTCCTGACGGACGCCGAGCTGTGCGAGCTGCGTTATTCGGGAAGGGCCGCGTCGCTGCTGCGGGCGGTCAAGGCGATCTACTTCGGCTTCGTCTTCAACTGCGCCGCCTTGGCGATGGTGCTCACGGCCGCCGTCCGCATCGCCGAGGCCTTCCTCGATTGGCAGGCCTGGCTGCCGACGCCGGTCTTCGCCGCGATCGAGTCGCTGGTCCGAGAGGTCGGCGTACCGCTCTCGGCGAACCCCGATCCGGAGGGGCTCTTCGCGCGGACGGCCTCGAATCTGATCTCGGTCGTGGCGATCTTCGGATTCACGCTGCTCTACTCCGCGACCGGGGGCCTGCGCAGCGTGATCCGGACCGACGTCATGCAGCTCGCACTGGTCGGCCTCTCGACCGCGGCCTACGCGGGGTTCGCGATCGCCGCGGTGGGCGGACTCGAGCAGCTGCCGATCCGGCTCGCCGAGCTCGAGGGCGCCGCGGCCGCCGCGACGCGGCTCAGCTTCGACCCGCGCCAGGCGGCGGAGGCGGGCGGCACGCTGCTCGCCATCGTCGGGCTGCAGTGGCTGCTGCAGATGAACAGCGACGGGACGGGCTACCTCGCCCAACGCTGCATGGCCTGCCACTCGGCGGACGAAGCGCGCCGGGCGCCGGTCTACTTCGCCTTCGTGCAGATCCTCGGCCGCAGCCTGCTCTGGCTGCCGATCCTGGTCGCGCTGCTCGTGCTCTTCCCCCTCGCCGAAGGGCAGACGCCGGCCGAACGCGAGCTCGCCTTCGTGTCGGGCATCGATGCGCTGCTGCCGATCGGGGTTCGCGGCCTGATGCTCGTCGGCATGCTCGCCGCGCTCGCCTCGACCCTCGATACCCATCTCAACTGGGGCGCGTCGTACCTGACGAACGACCTCTTCGCGCGCTTCCTGGCGCCGCGCTGGCTCGCGGAGCCGGCGCGCTCGCGGGCGCTCGTCTGGTGTGCGCGCGCCTGCTCGCCCTTGCTGATGATCGCCTCGCTCGCCTTGATGTCGCGCCTCGGCTCGATCCAGGAGGCGTGGCACGTCACGCTGACCCTCGGCGCGGGACTCGGCATCCCGCTGCTGCTGCGCTGGCTCTGGCGGCGCGCCAACGCCTGGGGCGAGCTCGCGGCGATCGGCGCTTCCGGGCTCGCCGCCTGGCTGGGACTGCGCAGCGGGGCCGAGGAGTCGACGCGGCTGCTCTTCGTCGGCGCGGTCGGCGCCGTCGCGGCGGTCGCGGGCTCGCTCGCGACCCGGCCGGAGACCGACGATCGCCTCGACGCGTTCTTCGAGCGTGTCCGACCGCCGGGCTTCTGGGGCGTCCCCGAGGCCCGCCGCGCGCTCGTGGCGGGCCTCGTGCGGACCGGCGCGGCCGCGATCACGCTCTACGGCCTGCTCGTCGGGCTCGGCATCCTGCTGGTCGGCGCACCCGCGCCGATCCCGATCCCGCGACCGCTCTTCGTCGCGGCGTGTCTCGCGGTCGCGACGGGCGCAGCGCCCGTCTGGCTGCGCGGGCTGCGCAGTCGACCGCCCTCCCGGGCCGAACCTCCCCGTGCGTCGCGTTAGGCGCCGCGCGCCTCGATGCGAACGCCCGGCTCCGTCGCGGCGGCGCGACCGGGATCGATTCCGCCGTCGCGGGTCGTGTAGATCGTCTGCGAGGGGAAGGCGAAGCCCGTCCCGTGCTCGGCGACGATGTCCATGATCGAGAGCAGGACCTGCTCGCGGACCTCGAGGTACTCGTCGAACTGGTTCGTCAGGACGTAGGCGAAGATCTCGACGTCGAGGCTGTAGGCGCCGTAGTCGAGAAACCGGACCCGCGCGGGATCGTCGTCGACCCGCGGATGGTCGAGCAGCATCTGCCGCAACGCCGCGAGGACGCCGCGCAGCTGATCGGCGGTCGTCTCGTAGCGGAGGCCCAGAACGAGCTTGAGCCAGATCCGATCGCGGGCCGCGTAGTTCTCGAGCTGCAGCGACGAGAACTCCGAATTCGGCACGGTCACCAGCGTGCGGTCGAGGGTTCGGATCCGCGTCGAGCGCAGACCGATCTCCTCGATCGTGCCGACTCGATCGCCGAAGCGGCAGAAGTCGCCGACCTGGACCGGGCGATCCGCGACGAGCGTGACGCCGCCGAAGAGGTTCTCCACCGTCTTCTGCGCGGCCAGGGCGACTGCCAGACCGCCGACGCCGAGACCGGCGATGACGCCCGTCACGTCGAGTCCGAAGTTCTGCGCGAGCACCACGAGCACGACGAGCGCGAGCGCGAGCTTCGCCACCCGGGACGCCGGCCGGACGAGTCCGGCCGCGTCGAGCCGGCCCTCGCCCGTCAGGCGGACGATCGTCCGGCGTCCGAGCTCGTCGAGACCGCGCGCCCCGAGCCAGATGAAGCCGACCGCGAGGCCGGCGAGGCCGAGTTTTCGCACGATCGCGTGGGCGGGGACCGAGAGCAGCAGCGACGGGAGCAGACCGAGGAAGAGTCCGACGCTCGCGAGCACGCGGAGCGGCGCGCGCGTGCCGTCGACGAGCTCGCCGGCATCGGACCAGATCCAGGTCGCGAGACGGCGCACCGGCCCCCGCAACAGCCGCGTCAGCAGCGTCCCGAGCGCCGTCGCGATCATGACCAGCCCGGGCAGCGCGATCCACTGCCAGGGCGTGATCTCGGCGAAGCGGTCGCGGGTCAGGAACGACGGCAGGTGCTCCTCGACCCAGGGAATCTCCGCGAGCAGCGGCTCGAGGGCCGTGAGCGTGGTCGAGGCGATCTGCCAGGCGGGGCGACCGGGCGACGCGGGCGCGCGGACCAGGGCGATCGGCGTGGTCCGGCCAGCCACCTCGATCGAAGCGACGTGCTCCACGTTGGGCGGCAGCCCGTCTTCGCGATCGCCCTCCGGCGCCGCGCTCAACGCATCGACGTCGACCCAGGCCCGACGATCGAGCACCGACTTGAGCCGCCACGCGAGATCCGCGCCCTTCGCCGCTCGCTCTTCGGGCGCGATGGCGTGGAGGTCGAGGTAGCGGCTCGCCTCCGCGAAGTCGCCCTGGCGACACGCGGTGAGGAAGGCGCGCATCGCCGCCTGCGGACTCGCGCCATCCGGATGGGCCGCGATCGCCGGCTCGGCGGCCTGCGCGGGCGCGGGCTCCGGTGCGGGCCTCGGGGCCGGCGTCGATGTCGCCACCGCACGCGCGTCGCCGACGCTCGCCGCGTTCGCAGACGGATCACCGACGGCCGCCTCCGCCCGAGCCGGCGCGATCACCAGGCATCCCATCACGACGAATGCGCCGACCGCGCCTGCCACCCGCGTGACGCATGCCCTCATCCGATCCCTCCCTTCCGCGTGCTGCGCGCGCGTCCGATGCGCGCGATGGCGCCGCGCGGTCGCTCAGTCTCGCGACACGCGGCCGCGTTCGCCAGCGACGCGCCGGAACTCGCCGAGACCGACGCCGAGCAGGAGCGCCGCGCCGCAGTGGGCGAAGGCCGTCGTCCAGAGCATCGACCAGCGGATGCCGCTCGCGCCGTAGGTCGCCTCGGTGAAGACGTAGTCGGTAAAGAGCGCGAGGACGAGCGGGCCGATCGCGAGGCCGACCAGGTTGATCACGAAGAGGTAGATCGAGGAAATCTGGCCGCGCAGCTCGCCGGGCGCGAGCTCCTGGATGGCCGCCGGCGCGACGCCGAAGGGCATCGCAGAGAGGACCGCGGCGGGCGCGACGAGCGCCATCGCGAGCGTTCCGTCCTCGACCAGCGGGAAGGCGATCCCGAACGGGAGCCAGGCGATCGCCGCGATCCAGCCGACCCGCATCTTCGAGTCGCGATGGCCGCGGCGCGCGAGCGCATCGGCGAGCACGCCGCCCGCGATCGCCCCGGCGGAGGAGCCGACGAAGACGACGACGCCGAAGACCGCGCCGAAGGTCGCGACGTCCCAGCCGTGGACGCGCTTGAAGAGGGACGGGAGCCAGGCCGTCGTGCCGTAGCTCGAGAACGAGAGCAGCGCGAAGCCGAGATGATGGGTCGTGAGCAGCTTCGCGTGACGCCGCGCGAAGACGATGGCCGCGGAGAACGACGGACCCGCGGCTTCGGAAGCCGCTCCGGCAGGGGCCGGGCCAGGGGACAGGCCGCGGCGAACCGGCTCGGCGAGGGTCGCGAGCACGACAGGGACGACGACGAGGCCCGGCAGACCGACGATCCAGAAGACCTTCTGCCACGACTCGATCGCCCCGACGAGTGGCAGGATCCAGGGCTCCGTCCCACGCAGGCTCGCGACGACGGACCCGCCGATCATGAAGGCGAGGCCGGAGCCCAGATAAATGCCGCTCGCGTAGACCGAGATCGCGCGGGCGAGCTTGCCCGGCTCGAAGTAGTCGCTGATCAGCGAGTAGGCCGAGGGCGAGAGCGAGGCCTCGCCGATGCCGACGCCGACGCGCATCAGGGCCATCTGCCAGAAATGACGCACGAGGCCGCAGCCGACCGTCATCAGGCTCCAGATCGCCAGCCCGGCGGCCACGACGCGGCTGCGGTTCGCGCGATCGGCGAGCAGGCCGAAGGGGAAGCCGAAGAGCGTGTAGAACACGGCGAAGGCCGGGCCCATCAGGAACCCGACCTGCCAGTCGCGCTCGAGGGCGAGCCCCTGCTTCAGGTCCCCGACCATCAGCGAGAGGATCTGGCGATCGATGAAGGAGAAGACGTAGACGAGGGTCAGCAGGCCGACGACGTACCAGCCATAGGCCTCGCCGGCCGAGGACGCGCCCGACGCAGCCTTCCCGCCCCCGCGTGCGGTCCTCAAACCCACCTCATGCAAAGCCACCGCTCGCGCCCCACGCGCACCTCGCCCGAGGCACGCGCTCGCGCCTGGTGCGAAAACCGCGCTCGCGCCGCTCTCATGCGAGATACGCGCTCGCGCCTCTCTCATGCAAGATAAGAGTGCTCGTCGATCGGCGCCTCGCCCCGACCGATCTTCTCGGCGCGCTGGCGCAGCGTCTCGCCCGCGCCCTCGATGCCGATCATGGAGACGAACCTCCCGGTCTCGAGATCGGCGAGCAGCGACGCCGCGAGCTCGTCGAGATCCTGGAACTCGACCTGCATGCCGGACTCCTCCGCGGCCTTCATGAAGGCGCCCATCAGGTCCGCGGGCTGACCCGAGGGCTTCTCGCGCGCGAGCTCCGGCGGCCGATTGCGGTCGCAGCTCCAGATCCCCGTCTTGAGCACCCCACCCGCCGGATAGAAGATCGTCGCCTTGAGCTGCGGATGCTGCTGGCGCAGCTGGACCTCGAGACACTCGCTGATGATCGAGACGCAGGCCTTGCTCGATGCGTAGACCGACTGGCCACCGAGCGGCGCGATGCCGCCGTCGCCCGACGAGGTATTGACGACGTGGCCCGGCTGCCCGCCGGCGATCATGCGCGGGACGAAGGACTGGATGCCGTGGACGACGCCCATGACGTTGACGCCATGGACCCACTTCCAGTCGTTGACCGTCGTCTCCCAGACGTTGACCGACGGCGCACCGACGCCGGCGTTGTTGAAGAGCAGATGGCAGACGCCATGGACGGCGTAGACCTGCTCCGCGAGGGCCTCGACGGACTCGGGCTTCGAGACGTCGGTCCGGATTCCGCGGACCTCGCCGAGCGGCGCGAGCTCCGCGACCGCGCGATCGAGCGCCTTCTGCTCGACGTCGGAGAGGACGACCTTGACACCGCGCGAGAGGAGCGCCTTCGCGATCGCCTTGCCGATGTCGCCCGCGCCGCCCGTGACGACGGCGACCTTGCCCTTCCAGTCCTTCATCCCGCCTGCCCTCCCGATTCGCGCGTCAGACGCCGGCCAGCTTCATCACGCGCGCGATCCAGCGCTCGCTGCGCTCGTTGAACGCGGCGGACATCTTCGTCGGCAGTCCCTGGAAACCGTGGGGCGAGTCCGGATAGACCTGCAGCTCGACGTCGACGCCGGCGCAGGCGAGCAGCGGCGCCAGGAAGAGCGAGTCGTCGCGCAGGTGGTCGAGGCTGCCCACGGAGATCAGCGTCGGCGGCAGGCCGGCCAGGTCCGCGAAGAGCGGCGAGATGTCGGGCGCGCGACGCGCCTCCTCGCCGAGGCCCGGGGTGAAGCAGTCGACCATGAAGCGCAGCCCCTCCGGATCGAGCATGTCCGGATGGCCGCCATTGCCGCGCTGGGAGGGCGTCCCGTTGACGTCGTACCAGCCGAAGACGAGGTTGAGGCCGAGCAAGCGGTCGGCCGCGCCCAGTCGGTCCCGCACGCGCAAGCCCGTCACGAGCGTGAGATGTCCGCCGGCCGACTCGCCGCCGATGAAGAGCCGGTCGCTCCCGAACTCGCTCGTCCCCTTGTCGAGCAGCCAGGCCGCCGCCGCCTGACAGTCGTCGGGTCCGGCCGGATAGGGATGCTCGGGCGCGAGACGGTAGTCGACCGAGAGCACGGCGAGATCGAAGGCCTCCGCCAGTCGCTCGTTGGTCGCGTCGCCCATCTCGGGGCTGCCGAGGATCCAGCCGCCGCCGTGGATGTGGAGATAGAGGCCACGGGCCTTCCCCTTCGGCCGGAAGAGCCGAACCGGAATCGGACCGGCAGGCCCGGGGATCGTCGTCGCCTCGGCCTTCGCCGACCTCGGCGCGGCCGCCGTCATGGACGCGAAGCCCTCGCGGATCAGGGCCGCCCGCGCCTTCGCGTCCAGACGCGCGTCCGGCTGGACGAGCGCCGGCAGGTGCTGGAGCATGCTGCGCGCTTCTTCGCGAAATCCCTCGAGCTGCTCGTCCCAGAGCTTCATCACGGCGCCTCCTGTTCGGGAACCGGCAAGTCTAGTCCGACGCTCCTGGAATTCACCTACCCGCATCCGGTGCAACGAATTGGAGCGGAAGGGGGGTGAGGTGGCCTGGCGCGGGCCTGTGGCGCGGCGCACGGAATCCGCTGCCGCCTCGCTGCCGATCGAGGCGAGAAATCGTTCCAACCGAGACGGAAGAAGCCCTCAAGCAATCCATCGAGGTTCCGATAGTGGGCCCGCAACTAAGGAGCCCCCCATGCGATCCCCGTCACGATTGGCACTCACGACCCTCCTCTCCGCCCTCTTCGTCGCGACCGCGACCGGCGCCGCCTTCGCCGGCGAGTCGGCCGCGCTCGAGCTCGACCCGATCGTCTCCTTCGAGAGCGCCGACTTCGGCGGCGCCCAGGCGCAGCAGGTCGCGGCGCGCGTCGATGAGCGGCTGGCGATCAGCCTGGCCGGTCCGACCTGGATGGAGTGCCGCAACGACGTCGAGGCCGGCTTCGAGACCTGCGTCGTACGGGCGGTCGGAACGCCGACGTCGAAGGCCCCGGCCGCGATGGCCCAGAACTGACGCGAGCGAGCCGGCCCCCCGCGCCCGGTTCCGCCTCGCGACGCGCGCGCCGACCGGAGCGGATCGACGAGCTCGATCCGCCTTGGTCGGCGCGCGTCGTTTGCGGCATGCTGCGCTCCGCTCCGCTTCGATGGCGCGCCCGACCTCGCGGCGCGCGGAGGGACCTGCCGCTGGCCTTCGTTCCCGTCGCCCGAGTCGACCAGCTCGACGATTCTCGCGGCCTTCGCTTGAAGGTCGGCGAGATCGCCATCGCGCTCTACCGGGTCGGCGACGCGATCCACGCGATGGAGGACGCCTGCCCCCACGCCGGCTATCCGCTCTCGAAGGGACGCTACGAGAACGGCGTGATCCAGTGTGGCGCGCACGGGCTACGCTACGACGTGCGGACCGGATTCGACCCGGATCTTCGTGACGGCTTCCCGATCCCCTGCTTTCGCGTCCGCGTCTCGGGCGACACGATCGAGGTCGATCTCGAGGATCGCATCAACGCACCGCCGCGCCGGGGACCCCGCCCCTAACGCTTCGCCGCGATCTTCTCCATGCGGTCGATCTGACCGCCCTCGCCCCCGAGCAGGATGTCGTTGTAGTGGCGCCCGCCCGCATGATGGCCGCCATCGACGCGCCCGTAGCCGAGCAGGATGCTGCTGCGGAAGGGGCCCGTCGCGGCCGTCGGCGCCGGAGCGACGTGGAGTCCGTCGCCGTAGTGGATGGTCACGTCGCCCGGGCGCGCGGCAGGCGCCACGCCGGGCGGCGCGAGCGTCGAGTCCGGCGTCTGATGGGGGAAGGAGCACTGCCAGGAGCCCGGCAGGAAGCGCAGCTCACCGGCCTCGGGCGTGTTCGGTCCGAGAAAGACGCTGACGACGGCCGTCGGACACATGCTCGCGTGGCCGCCGAGACCGCAGTCGCGATGCCAGGGCAGATCGCTGAGTCCCTCCTCGACGCCGGGCTGCTTCCACAGCACGGTGACGCCGTCCCTGTCCTCCGGCCCCATCTTGAGACGCATCGGTACGTCGCAGAGCGCGGCCAGCTTCTCGATCCGCGGATCGCCGTGGAGCGAGCGCATCCCGGGCTGCATCCCGGCGCGCAGCACGCGGCAGAGCACGCTCGTCCCGTCCGCGCGCTTGCCCCACCACGACTCCTGATCGCCCTCGCGCGCGGCGGCGCGCAGCGTCTCCGCCTCGGCCTGGAGCGCCGCGATCTCGTCGGGCGACAGGACGTCGCGAACGTGGAGGTAGCCGGCGGTTCGCAGGAAGTGGGCCATCTCCTCGCGATCGTCGTCGAGTCGGAACGACCGACATGGATCGAGCGGCCCACCGCGCAGGTCGCGCAGATCGACCGCGCTCGGATCGTAGACGGGGCGACCGGCGTGCACGAAGCGCAGCGCGGGCTCCCACTGCATGAAGTCCATCATGTCGCCCGCGAGCGTCCGCGCCCGCTGGCCGTAGATCAGACCCGCCGCCGACTCGAAGTCCTGCATGAAGCCTTCCCAGTCGGCGCGCGCGAGCTCGATCCGCGTCTTCGCCTCGCCCGGGTCGTCGAGGACGGCGACGCGCTCGTCCCGGATCTCGAAGCCCACCGTCTCGCCGCTCTCGGCGAGGCCGATCGCGAAGGGCTGGAGGGTCGCGGCGTAGGCGGCGGGCAGTCGCGGACCGGCCGGCGCGAGTCGCGCGGCGAAGCGCGAGGCATGGAGCTCGGCCAACGAATCGGACGCGTGCGAGAGCGACATGGGCTGCCTCCTCGTCGGGGGGACCGTGCTAGAAAGCCTGCGTGGAGAGCACAGTGCAGATCGTCGGGATCGTCAACATCACGGCGGACTCCTTCTCCGACGGCGGTCGCTACCTCGATCCCGCACGCGCCATCGCCCACGCCCGCTCGCTGGCCGGCTCCGGGGCCGCCCTCGTCGAGCTCGGCCCGGCCTCGAGCAACCCGGACGCCAGGCCCGTCCCCGCGGCGGAACAGATCGAGCGCCTGCGACCCGTCCTCGCCGCCCTCGCGACCGAGGGCCTCCCCCTCTCGGTCGACGCGACGGACCCCGCCGTCCTGCGCTTCGCGGTCGAAGCGGGGGTCGCCTGGTTGAACGACGTCCGCGGCTTCCCCGATCCGACACTGCACCCCGTCCTCGCCGGTGCGCCGGCGCGTCTCGTCGTCGTCCACTCGATCGCCCGGGCGACGCGTGCCGGTCGTGAGCCGATCTCGCCGGGCGCGGCCCTCGACTCGATCGAGCGCTTCTTCGACGAGCGCCTCGCCAGCCTCGTCCGCGCCGGTGTCGCGGAGGAGCGGCTGATCGTCGATCCGGGCATGGGCTTCTTCCTGGGACGGGACCCCGCCGCGTCGCTGGCGGTGCTGCAGCGGATCCCCGCGCTGCGGGCGCGCTTCGGCCGACCCGTGCTCGTCTCGGTGTCGCGCAAGTCCTTCCTGCGCGCGCTCACCGGCAGCGCGCTCGAGGCGATCGGTCCCGCGACGCTCGCCGCGGAGCTCTACGCCGCGCGCGCGGGCGTGGACTTCATCCGGACCCACGACGTCCGCGCGCTGCGCGACGCGCTGCGGATCGAGGCGGCGCTCGGTGAGCCGGCAGTCGACTGAGGGTTGCACCCCCCTGCGCTCGATCGCGACTCGGCAGGAAGGATCTCGCGAAGCACCGCGGCCAGGTACCTCGGACCGAAGCCACGCGAACGGCAAGGGCGCTGGTGCTAGGCGCGCGGGAGCCGTCTGCGGATCCCGGTCGGCCGGGGCGAGATCCGCCGCGCGAGCCAGACGAACGCGACGAGCGATGCGAGGTGGACCAGGCCGCCTTCCGGGCGCAGGCCGCACACGAGGATCTCGTAGCTCTCGCTCAGGCCGGCCATCGATCGCCCTCCCGGCCTCCGACGCGTCCGACTCCGCCTCCCCGGCTCGCCCCGACGAGGGCCATCCGTCGCGCGGGCCAGGCGAAGGCCTCGATGACGGCGGCGGCCATCCGCTGCGCCTCGCTCCAGCGCGCGTCCTCGCGCAAAGCCCGCTCGGTCCAGAGCTCGGCCTCGCGCGCGCGGATCATCGCGGCGAGCTGGCGGTCGATCGCCTGCAGCGCGAGCATCTGCGCCTCCGTGGGCAGGCTCGTCATGCCTTCGACGAAGAAGGTGTAGGCGTCGTCGAACTCGACGACGAGGTTCTCGAGGCGACCGGGGAGCATCGGGCGCGTCTTGTGCCGCATGCGCCGGGGACCCGGCGACACCGCCGTCGTCGCGGCCGCTTCGGCGGCCGCCATCGCCTCGGCATGGGCCGCGATCGCCTCGTCGACCTGGATCGCGAGCTCGACGAGCACCCGCCAGAGACGTGCCTCCCGACCGGTCGGCACCGGCCGGCCGACGACGGCGAGCGGATCCTCGGTCGCCAAGCGCCTAGCCCTCGCCCCGCGCGCCGTCGACGCTCCAGATGCCGGCTCCGCGCGCAGCGATGAAGAGGAACACGAAGCAGTAGATGATCGCGAGCTCGCCCTGATTCTGGATCGGGAGAGGCGCCTTCAAGCCATGGCCGATCCAATAGGCGACCGCCATCAGCCCGCTCGAGAGGAAGGCCGCCCAGCGCGTGTAGAGCCCGATCATCACGGCGATGCCGCCGAAGAATTCGATCGAGCCCGCGATCCAGACGATGTGACCCGGCACGCCATCCGGCATGCCGATCGGGAAGGCGAAGAGCTTCTGCGAGCCGTGCCAGAGGAAGAGGAAGCCGATCACGATGCGCAGCAGGGCATAGGTCTGGTTCTGGAAGGGGGCCATGAACATGAAGGAGGGCATCGGATCTCCTCGGCGCGGGCGCGCTCCGCGAGGCTAGCAGCCCGCTAGCGATCCAGGATCTTGCTGCGCCCCCTCGCCTCGAAGGCGGCGACGATCGCCGCGCGATCCGCCCCTTCGAGCCGACGGTAGGTCCCGCCGTCGCGGAGCCAGACCGGATCCGCGCATTCCCAACGCTCGTCGCGGATGACGCGCTTCAGGATCTTGTTCGTCTCGGTCTGCGGCAACGAATCGGCGATCCGGACGTACCGGGGCACCATCTTCGTCCCCAGATCGCGCTGCGCCTCGAGGAACGCGGCGAAGCCCACCGGATCGAAGCGCGCGCCGGGCCGCAGGATCAGTGCCGCCATGCAGTCGTCGCCGACGTCGGCGTTCGGGACGGCGTAGACCGCGGCGAGCGCCACGTCGGGATGGCGCGTCAGGATCCGCTCGATCGGGCCCGCAGCGATGTTCTCGCCGTCGACCCGCAGCCAGTCCATGTTGCGACCCGCGAAATAGAAGAAGCCCGCCTCGTCGCGGTAGCCGAGGTCGCCGCTCCAGTAGATCCCGTCCCGCGTGCGCTCCTGGTTCGCCTCCGCGTTGCGCCAGTAGCCCTCGAAGCTCTTCGCGGACTCGGTGCTCGCGATCTCGCCGATCGCCTCGTCGGCGTTGGCGAGATGGCCATCGGGCGTGAAGCGCGCGCGGGGACACTCCTGCTTCGTTTCGGGGTCGAGGATCAGCGTCCCGGGCTGCGCGACGCCGAGGGCGCCCGCCGGCATGCCGCTGATGCGGGAGATCGCGATGCCGCCCTCGGTCGAGCCGTAGGAGTCGATGACCTCGCAGCCGAAGCGTCGGGCGAAGCGATCGAGGTCGTGATCCGCGCCCTCGTTGCCGAAGGCGACGCGCAGGGTGTTATCCGCGTCGTCACGGCGCTCGGGCGTCGCGAGGATGTAGGTCAAGGGCTTGCCGACGTAGTTGAAGTAGGTGACGCCGTACTTGCGCACGTCGGGCAGGAAGGCGCTGGCCGAGAAGCGCCGACGCAGGCTCCATGTCCCGCCGACCGCGAGGATCGGCGCGACGCCCGCCATGTGGGCGTTCGAGTGGAAGAGCGGCATCGCGAGGTAGCCGACGTCGGCGCTCGTGAGGCTGCGCATCTGGGACAGGGCCCGGCCGGCCATCGCGGTGCGCATCGAGGAGACGATCGCGGCCTTGGGCTCGCCGGTCGTGCCCGAGGTGAAGATCAGCATGTAGATCGCGCGCGGATCGGGCTCGATCGCCGGCAAGCCCGCGCCCGCGAAGGGCGCGAGCGCCTGATTCCAGGCCTCCCCGGCGACGTCGAAGCGACGATCGATCGGGATGCCGAGGTCGAGGCCCTCGAGCAGCTCGGCATGGCGGTCTTCGGTGATCAGGATCTGGCAGTCGGTATGGCGGATGTCGCGCTCGAGACCGGCGCCCCGCCGCGTCGGGTTGATGCCGACGACCGTCGCGCCCGCGAGACTCGCCGCTCCCGTCATGAAGAGGTACTCGGGCACGTTTTCGAGCAGGACGCCGATGTGGAAGGGACCGGGGCGCCGCCACGCGAGCAGCGCCGCAGCGCGGACGCAGCAGGCATCGAAGTAGGCGCGCCAGCTCCAGGACTCGTCCTCGAAGCGCAGCGCCGGCGCGTCGTCCTCCGCGCGAGCCAGCAGGAGATCCCGCATCGTCGTCGTCATCGCGGGCCTCCGCTTTCGCCGCCGGCGCTGCTCCCGCCGCCCTCGCCACCCGCGCCGCGGCCGAGCGTCTCCATCTGCTCGAGGCCCGCGATCCCGGCGTAGGGATTCGTCGGATTGCGATTCGCCGCGATGTCGGCCGGGCGGACCGCGAGGGCCTGGCGCGTGATGTCGTGGGTGAAGATCCAGAAGCGGTCGGCGCGCATCGCCTCGACGATCGCGTCGCCGACCTGCGCGGGCGCGATGCCCTGCGCGGCGATCGCCTCGCGCAAGGGCGCCATCGTCGCGACCTGCGACGGCTTCATCGCGGCGCCGTCGTCGCGGTTGCGCTCGGAGTGGAAGATGCTCGTCCGCACGAGATTCGGGCAGAGGCAGTGGACGGAGACGCCCGTGCCCTCGAGCTCTCGGTAGAGCGACTCGGAGAGCCCGACGACGGCGTGCTTCGTCGCCGAGTACATGCCGAGCACCGCGCTCGTGACGTGGCCGGCCTCGGAGGCGGTATTGACGATGTGGCCCTCGCCCTGATCGCGCAGGATCGGGCCGAAGGCGAGGACGCCGTAGGCCACGCCGAGCACGTTCACGTCGACGATCCAGCGCCAGTCGGCCGGCGTCGTGTCGAGCATCGGTCCGCCGGGGCCGACGCCCGCGTTGTTGAAGACGACGTGGACGCCGCCGTAGTGGGCGACCGTCTGGCGGGCCAGGTCGGAGACGGCGTCGGCGTCGCGCACGTCGCAGACCAGCGGCAGGACGTCGCCGCCGGCGCTCCGCAGCCGCGCCGCCTCGCGCTCGAGCGTCGACTTCTCGACGTCGGCCATCACGACCTTCATGCCCTCGCGCAGGAACCGCTCGGTCGTCCCGAGCCCGATCCCGCTCGCCGCGCCGGTCACGACGGCGACTCGCCCCCGGAAGTCCTTCATCGCTGCCTCCTCGGCTTTCCGCCTCGTCCGCCTCGTCCGCCTCGTCCGCCGCCCCGCTCACGGCGGTCGCCCAGTCTAAGCCGGGGTCGCGGTGCGGGCCATCGACCCGCCGCTAGAATGCGTCCATGAAGCTCCTCGACCGTTTCCGAATCGACGACAAGGTCGCGCTCGTGACCGGCGCAGGGCGCGGCATCGGCCGCGCGACGGCGCTGGCCCTCGCCGAATGCGGCGCCGACGTGGCGCTCGCCGCACGCAGCCGCGACCAGCTCGAGGCCGTGGCCGAGGAGGTCCGCAAGCTCGGCCGGCGGGCGCTCGTCGTCGAGTGCAACGCCGCCCGGACGGAGAACCTCGAGGCCTTCGCCGCGCGGGCGATGGACGAATTCGGCCGCATCGACATCGTCGTCAACAACGTCGGCGGCTCGATGCCGAAGCCCTTCCTCGAGACGACGGAGAAGGAGTTCGAGAGCGCGTTCCACTTCAACGTGACGACGGCGTTCGCGCTCTCGAAGGCCTGCGTGCCCCACATGCAAGAACGCGGCGGATCGATCGTCAACATCTCGTCGTCGATCGGTCAGATGACGGGCAAGGGATTCGCCGCCTACGGCACGGCCAAGGGCGCGATGAGCCACTTCACGCGCCTGCTCGCCGAAGACCTCGCGCCGAAGATCCGCGTCAATGCGATCGCCGTCGGCTCGACGGCGACCTCGGCGCTCGAGACCGTGCTGACGAACCCGAAGGTCCGCAAGGCGATGGTCGAGTCGACGCCGCTCCGGCGCCTCGGCGAGCCCGAGGACATCGCGCTCGGCGCGCTCTACCTGGCGTCGCCCGCCTCGGCCTTCGTCACGGGCAGCGTCATGGAGATCCACGGCGGGATCACGAGCGCGAATCTGGATCTCGCGCTCGCGGGGCTCTGAGGGGGACGCGATCCTCATTCGCGAGGAAGCGGGTGGCCTTCACTCATCCGAGGCGGTCCTCGGATGACCCGACGCCGCCGGCCGTCCCCTGGTCTCGAGCCAGCGACCCAAGCGTCCCGGATCCAGCCCCGAGGAGTGCGAGCACGAGCACGAGCACGCTGCCTTCGTTCGCGAGCGGGACGGCCGGCGGTCCGTTCAGCCGGAACGCCGATGCGATCGTCGTGTCCGAGTTGAGCGGCGCGCCGGGTCCGAACTCGGTCCAGAGACGGGGCAGCGACACGCCCTGCTCGTTCTGGAACCAGATCGTGGGTCCCTCCGAGGTCGCCATCAGCCAGTAGCTCGCGCCCTGCACGAGCACGGGGGGGCTGCCCGCCCCGAGCTCGACGAAGCCCCGCCGGATCGTCCCGTCGAAGTCCTCCGCAGTCGCGAGGACCGGAACGGTCGCGAGCTGCGCTCCGAGGGCGCCGCCCGTGTCGGCGTAGAGTCGGAACTCGATCGTCTGGGGGCCGGCGAAGTAGTTGCCGACGGCGACGTCGATCGAGTGGAGCGTGCCGGTCGCTTCGCTGGTGAAGCGGAACCCCTGGAACCAATCGCTGCCTCCCAGCGCGCTCGAATGGTCCCCGATCAGCGCGACGACGTCGGCATCGTCGAAGACGTCGACGGATCCGAGGTCGTCGTAGAAGACCTGCGCCGTGGCGGACCGGGCGCCGATGCATGCGACCGCGACCAGCAGCCAGAGGACGCGGATTCGCCCGGGGCGCAGGAGCTCGATCAAGACTCCGGATCCACGGGAATGGGGGTACGGCATGCGGAATCGCCCTCCGGTCGATCTCCGTGTCGACCTCGGAGCGCGGGCCCACGCCGGCACCGTTCGAGCGGCTCCGACCGATGATTCGCGCGTCGACCGCAGACCGGCACAGAAGATCGGATTCGATGCTCTGTTAGGATACACCCGAACGAGTCGTATCCGACAGGAGATCTTCACGATGCAGCATTTTCCGCCCTCGGCGCTCATCCTGATTCCGTCCGCACTGATCCTCGCGACATCGGCCCTCGCCTCGGGCGGCGTCGCGGAAATCAACCAGACCTGCGCCGTCCTGACCGGATGCTTCCCGGGCGACACGGCCGGGTTTCCGGTGACGATCGACGGCAGCGCCGGGCGCAGCTTCCGCCTGACGAGCGACCTCGTCCTCCCCGACGAGAACACGGACGGCATCGTCGTCGGCGCCAGCGACATCGCGGTCGATCTCCACGGATTCACGATCATCCGGGCCGCCTGCGTCGGCGCGACGGCGAGCTGCGTCCCCGCGAGCGGCTCGGGCTCCGGCGTCGAACGCACGTCGAGCGCGATGCGCGGTACCGCGGTCCGGAACGGCAGCATCGTCGGCATGGGCCTGATCGGCGTCTTCCTCGGCGATCAAGCGGAGGTCACGAACGTCCGGGCGCGCTGGAATCGGCTCGACGGGATCAACGTCACGCTCGGAGCGGTCGTCGTCGGCAACACGACCTTCCAGAATGGCCGCAACGGGATCGGAACGAGCTTCGGCGCGACGATCTCCACCAACACCACCTACGACAATGGCGGCGACGGGATCAGCGTGTCGACGGCTTCGACGGTGACCGGAAACACGAGCTACGGCAACAGCGACGATGGGATCGTATCGACGGCGGGATCGACGATCTCGGGCAACACGGTCGGCCAGAATTCCGGCATCGGCATCAACGCGGGCACGGGCTCGATCGTCTCCGACAACGCGATCTACAGCAATGGCGGCGGCGGCGTGGTCACCGGCACGGGTTCGCTCGTACGCGGAAACGTCCTCCGCGAGAACAGCCCCTTCGGGATCAGCACCGCCGACGACACCGTCTGCTCGGGGAACGCCGTCTCGGCCGTCATCGGGTCCCGCGCGACGATCACCTGCGACGTGAACGGGGGCGGGAACTACTGCAATGGCGCCTCGGGCTGCCCCTGACGAGTGAACCTGACGTCCACGCCGACCACGAGCCGTCAGGGATCGACACCGCGACATCGTGTCCCGAAGATGCGCTGCGATCCGTGAGCCGGTGGACCGATCGACCCGCGCACTCGTCGACCGGCCGATGCGCAACCGACCGTTCTCCGATTCGAATCGCGGGTGTCATCAGCGCGACGTGAGACGTCGTACTCCGGTGTCTCCCCCCCCACCCGACCCCGATGACCGCTCCGAGCCTGTGCCGATCCGCCGTGAGGCCGGAAGCGACTGCGGGATCGATGGGGCCTTCCGTGACCCAGCCGGTGCTAGGCTCGAAGTCATTCGGATCGAGCGGGGGCGGTGGCTGGAGGCGATCAACTTGGACAAGGCAGCGCTGTGGATCCGTCGGGCCGGTCCGCCGATCGTCGCGTGCGCGCTCACGTGTCTGCCGGGGAAGTCGGCCCTCGCCTGTTCTCCCATCGAAGTGACGCTGCTGGCGACCGAATCCACGACTTCCGACGTGGAGTTCGCCGGCGACTGGGTGCAGGACCTCATCGTGGCGAGTCACTGGCACTACTTCCGACCTGCCGATCTGCTCACCGACGCGACCTATGAGGCGTCGTTCTTTGAATTCGAGTACGACCTGATCACGGGCGCCCCCGCCCAGACGGAAGAGGTCGATTGGGAGTGGCGCGCGAGTCTCGTCACGTCGATCGGAGGCACGACGGAGGTCTACCTCGATCGTGAGGCTCTGATGACCGTGCAGAACGTCTTCGGCGTGACCGAGCACACGCCCTCCACGCATTCGGTCGTCTTCACGGCCCAGGAGGACTTCGAGTCGCTGCAGGAGATCGGAATCTCCGGACACATCGACTCCGAGCTGGAATGGATCGACAGCAGACACGAGTTCTCGATCTCCGAGACGATGACCCACCATTTCTGCATCGCCGAAGACGATCCATTTCTCACCGAGACGGCTCCGTTCATCGACAACCTGCGCGTCCTCGGATCCAGCTCGGCGACCATTCGGAGCCTCCTGAAGGCGAAGTCGCAGGCGACGCAGAGAAAACGACTCAACGTCCGGACCAGCGGAGGGACCGGGGGCGGCGTCCGCGGATCGCTCGACGCGATCGGCCAGGAGATCCAGACGGCTTCGCCGGGCTTCGTCGTCTATGACGTCACCCTGCCGGGCAACGGAGCCTTTCACGTTCCGTTCGCCTTCCTCGAGAACGGCTCGCAAGCGACTCTGTCGTTCTATCTGGATGACGAGATCGTCGCTTCCGTGAGCGGGGAAGACTACGAGGAGGGTTTGCTCGATACGATCCTGCTCGACGCTTCCGGCGCCCCGGGCCCCGTCGCCGAGCTTCGGATCCAGGTCGACCCGACAGGGACCGATCCCGTACGGCTGTTCGTTCCCGAGTCGCTCGCGGTGGGCGAGGAGGCGGTCGAGGCTGCTCCCGTTCCGGGCTTGGCATCGATGACCGGTCGGTTGGTCGCGACGCTCTTGAGCGTCGTCGCGGGCGGCATGGCCGTTCGCTCGCGTGAAGCCAGGAGCTGACTGCCCCTGCCGCAGGCTTCCGTCGACCCGATCACGGAGAATGTCCAACGCGCTCGATGATGGCGACCAGGCCTTCGTCCCCCTACAGATCGAGGAGTCGACGGTCGGCGCGGAGGTTCGAGCGATCCTCGACATCGCGCAGGCCCCGGATCCCCGCTTCGTCGTCGAGGCGATCGATCGCCCGCTCGAGACGCCTACCCGCGGTGCAACTTCGGCCTCATCGAACCGCCCTGCGGCCGTTCGACGCGGGCTCGATCCCGACCCGACCGCCGATCCGCCCGACCGCGCTCAGCGCTGGCGCGGGCCGCCCAGCTTGAAGGGCGGCGGCGGGGTCGGCGTCTCGATCGAGTTGTGGGCCCAGCTCGAGACGTTCCGACGCTCGAGGATTCGCCAGGCGCCGTCGCGTCGCTCGAACGTGTCGATGTAACGCGTTCCGGTCACGTTCAGCACGACCTCGCCCCGCTCGTTGGCGGGGTAGCGGGCGGCGTTCGTCGCGTAGGTCTCGCACTCGGCGCGGCCCCGGGCGAGATCGAGCTCGATCCAGGGCGCGCCGAAATCGTGCATCGTCCCCTGCAGGCGCGAGAGGGAGTTCTCGAGCCAGGCGATCGCCTCGTCGCGGGGTCCGGAGAAGATCTCGCCGTAGTGGATGCGCGCATCGGGATGGAAGCAGCCGCGGATCCGCTCGAGGTCCAGCGCGTCGACGCCGCGCGCATAATCGAGGATGACGCGCGTGATGGCGCGCTCGGCGCGCAGGATCTCGAGCTCGTCGTCGGCCATGGTCTCCTCCCGGATCGTTCGAAGTCGGTCCCCGTCGCCAGCGATCCTGCGCAGCGTAGACCGTGCAGGCCGTCAGCGGCCGAAGCCGTAGAGCCGCGCGGCGTTGCCGGCGAGGATCAGGTCGCGCTCGGCGCGGGGAACACCGGAGAACGCCGCCTCGATCGTGCGCCAGGAGTGGGGCCAGTCGGCGCTGATGTGCGGATAGTCCGACGACCAGAGCATGCGCTCGACGCCGATGCGCTGGCGATTGTCGATGCCGAACGCGTCGGAGATGTAGGCGAAATGGCAGTGGCGTTCGATGTACTCCGAGGGGAGCGCGCCGAGTCGATAGCCCATGGCCGGCGCGAGGCGCAGATAGTTGTTGTCCATCTGCTCCTTCACGTAGGGCACCCAGCCGCAGTCGACCTCGGCGAACACGACCTGCAACGCCGGAAAGCGATCGAACATCCCGCTGAAGACCATCTGGACCATGCGGTTCGGCGCGTCGTAGAAGCGTCCGAAGCCCGGGAGCTTCGAGCGATGCGCGGAGGGCGCGCCGAGCCCCATCGAGACATGGACGTCGAGGGGCCAGCCGGCCTCGACGAGGCGGGCCCAGACCGCGTCGTCCTCGGCCTCGGGCTCGAGCCCGCCCGAGGGATAGGCGCCGATCAGGGCGCCGCGCAGACCGGGCCGCCCGAGTACGCGCTCGAGCTCCGCGACGGCCGCCTTCGCCCCGACGTTCGGCAGCAACGCGATGCCGCCGAAGCGCTCCGGCGCATGCGCGACATAGTCGGCCAGCCAATCGTTGTAGGCGCGCACGAGCTCGACGTGGAGCTCGACGTCGCGATTCGAGATGATCGCCTGGGAGAGCCGGGGCGTCGGGTAGAGGACCTCGGCATCGACGCGATCCCGGTCCATCTCGAGCAGGCGCGCGGCGGGATCGTGGCCCCCGGCACGGATCGCGTCGAAGCGGGCCCAGCCGGTCATCTGCGCCGGATCGAGGCCCGCGCAGGCGTTCCAGCCGAAGTTCACGGGATCCGACACGCCCTCGAGGATCCAGGCATCGCCCTCGGCGAAGCGCTCGACACGCGGCGCGCGCGGACGGAACCTCTCGGCCACGCGCGACTGCCAGAGGTCGGGCGGCTCGTTGACGTGGCTGTCGGCGGAGATGAGACGATAGGGTCGGGTCATGGGTGGGGACTCGCAGCGATTGCTCGAATCCTAGGCAGTCCGCCCGCTCCCGCAACCGGTGAGCGTGCCATCATGGGAGACGCGCGAGCGGGCGCGGATCGAGCGATCGACGAGCGATGGAGATGGCGATGGAGATGGAGATGGAGATGGCGACGGACCGCATGGGCGAGCCGGTCTACCGACGTGCAGCGATCATGGGCGTCGGGTTCAGCACGATCTCGCGGAGCTCGGGGCGTTCGGTGCTCGCCCTCGCGAGCGAGGCCTGTCGCAATGCCATCGCCGATGCCGGCCTCGCGCCGGCCGACGTCGACGGGGTCGTCACCTATCAATACCTCGGCGATTCGGTGCCGGCCCAGGCCGTGGCCGCGGCGCTCGGCCTCGGCGCGCTGCGCCATACGCTCGACTCGGGGCTCGCCGGTCAGGCCCCGTGTCAGCTCACCGCCCATGCCGCGACGATGATCGGTTCGGGCGCCGCGCGCCACGTCGTCGTCTACCGCGCCCTGAACGGACGCAGCGGCCAACGCGTCGGCCGCGCGCGCGCCGACGGTCCGGCCGCCGATCTGCGCCAGGCGGTCGGCCTCACGGCCTACCCCCAGACGATCGCGCTCTGGGCGCGGCGCTTTCTCGTCGAGACCGGAGGCAGCGAAGACGACCTCGCCGCGGTCGCCCTGGCGCAGCGCGAGTGGGCGATGCGCAATCCGCGCGCGCTGCGACGGACTGCGCTCTCGCGCGCCGACTACGATCGATCGCCCTACGTCGCGGCGCCGCTCCGACAGGCCGACTGCACGCTCGAGGTCGATGGCGCCTGCGCGATCGTGCTCTCGGACCTCGCCGCGGCTCACGACGGACCCCATCCGCCCGTCTTCATCGAGGGCGCCGCCTACGCCCTCGGCCGCGGCGGCGGCCTCGACATGGCGGACCTCCTCTCCTGGCCCGACCTCTCGCGCAACTACACCTCGCTGCTCGCCACGCGCCTCTTCGATTCGGCCGGCCTGCGACCCGCCGACGTCGACCTGGCCCTCCTCTACGACTGCTTCTCGAGCGTCGTCCTCTTCGCGCTCGAGGGCCTGGGGTTCGCGGAGCGCGGCGGGGCGGGCGCCCTCGTCCGATCCGGCGCGACGCGCCCCGGCGGCCGGCTCCCGGTCAATCCCCACGGCGGCCTGCTGAACGAGGGCTACCTCCACGGCATGAACACCCTCGCCGAGGCCGTGATCCAGCTCCAGGGTCGAGCGGGCGATCGCCAGGTGGCGGGTGCGCGCGTGGCGGCGGTGACGTCCGGGGCCTTGCAGGACGGCAGCGCGCTCGTCCTGACGCGGCATTGAGCGAGACGATGCGAGACGACGCGTTCTACTGGGAGGGACTGGCGGTAGGCGAGCTGCGCCTGCGCGTCTGCGACGGCTGCGGTCGCGCTGCCTGTCCGCCGCGCCCGGGCTGTCCCCATTGCGGCGACCCGAACGGGCGCGTCCGCGTCGCGTCCGGCGAGGGTCGCCTCCACAGCTGGACCGTCTGCCACGTCGCATTCGATCCCGCGTTCGCAGCCGACGTGCCCTACGTCGTCGGCGTGGTCGAGCTGCCGGAGGGTGCGCGCATCCTCGCGCGGATCGAGGAGGTCGAGGTCGAGGCGTTGCGGGACGGCCTTAAGCTTCAGGTGCGCTGGCAGCCCGATCGCTCGGCGCCCGCGCAAGCGGGCGAGGAGGGCATGGTCCTCCGGCGGCTCGTCTTCGTTCCCGCCGCGGCCTCCGATGCCGAGAAAGGCCGAGATCGCGATGGCTGAGCAACCGCCGATCACCGTCGTCGATCACGCCCTCGAAGCCGGGGTCGCGCGCGTGCTGACCCTGGGGCACGGCGACCGCCGCAGCCCGATCGACGCGCGGATGGCGAGCGCGCTGCGGGCTCGGCTCGCGGAGGCGGATGCGAGCGAGTCCGTCCGCGTCGTCGTCGTGACCGGCGAAGGGCCGGCCTTTTCGGCGGGCGGCGATCTGCGCGGCTACCTCGCGCTCTACCGGGACGAGGCGGCCTTCCGCGCGTTCCTCGACGACTTCGAAGCGGCGTGCCACCTGCTCGAACGCGGCCGCTTCGCGAGCATCGCGAGGGTGAACGGCGACTGCGTCGCAGGAGGCCTCGAGCTGATGCTCGCCTGTGACGTCGCGATCGCCGCGACGACGGCGCGGATCGGCGACGGTCATCTGAAATTCGGCCAGCTGCCGGGCGCGGGCGGGAGCCAACGCCTCTGCCGCACGATCGGGCTGCAGCCGGCGCGCTGGCTGCTCCTCACGGGTCGGCTGGTCGACGGCCGCGAGGCGCAGGCGATGGGGCTCGTGACGTCGACTGCGGCGCCCGAGGACCTCGAGGCGCAGACGCTCGCGCTCGCCGCCGAGATCGCCCGCCACAGCCCGCTCGCCGTCGAACGCATGAAGTCGCTGATCGCGCTCTCTCAGGACGAGCTGCGCCCCGTCGGCCTCGCCGCGGAGATCGAGGTGGTCGCACGCTATGCGACGACCTCCCACGACGCGACGGAGGGTCTCCACGCCTTTCTCGAGCGCCGGCCGCCGCGCTGGTCGGGACGATGAACGCGGCCATGCGCGCGGGCTGGGACGACGCGACGCTCGTCGGCGAGCTCCTCGGGCGCGCCCGCGAGGCCGACGACGCGATCGCGGTCGTCGACCTCGCGGGCGCGCGCACCACGCGCCGTGGCCAGCTCGTCGCCGACGCGCTCGCGCTCGCCGGCCGTTTCGAACGGGCCGGGCTGCGCGCGGGGGACGTGGCGAGCATCCAGCTGCCGAACCGCTATGAGACCGTCGTCGTCGCGATCGCCGCGCTGCGCCTCGGCCTGATCGTGAATCCGCTGCTCCCGAGCTATCGCGTCCACGAGCTCGATTTCGTGTTCCGAAAAGCGGCGCCGCGGCTCGTCGTCACCCCCGATCGCTACCGCGGCCACGACCACGCGGCGATGATCGCGGGGCTTCGCGGGACGTTGCCCGCCGACGGGCTGCACCTCGTCGTGCCCTGCGGCGAGGACGATGCGCGGCCCGAGGCGTTCCTCGACTCGCTCCGCGCCGAGCCGCCGACGCGCGTCGATCGCCCGAGCGCCTCCGCCCCCTCCGAGCTGATCTTCACGTCGGGCACCGAGTCGACGCCCAAGGGCATCCTCCACAGCGAGCAGACGACCCAGGCCGGCGTGCGCGCGATGCGCGACGCGCTCGGCCTCGCTGCGGGCGACGTCGTCTGGATGCCCTCGCCCGTCGGCCATTCGACGGGATTCAACTTCGGCCTGCGGCTCGCGCTCTCGCTCGGGCTGCCCCTCGTCCTGCAGGATCGCTGGGATGCGACGACCGCGATCGATCTGATACGCGCGCAGACAGGCCGGGTCTACACCCTCGCCGCGACGACCTTCCTGCAGGATCTCGTCGATGCGCTCGCGAAGCGCAGGGAGGCGCTCCCGCAGCTCGACCGCTTCTGCTGCGGCGGCGCGCCCGTGCCGCCCGAGCTCGTCGCCGCCGCCGACACCCATGGCCTCCGGGTCCTTCGCCTCTACGGCTCGACCGAGGCCCTCGTCGTCAGCTGCCATCGACCCGGGACCCCGCTCGCCGAGCGGATGGCGAGCGACGGCGCGGCGCTTCCCCACGTCGAGATCCGCCTGGCCGAGGACGGCGAGGTCCTCGTCCACAGCCCCCAGACGGCCCTCGGCTACTTCGGGGATCCCGAGCGCACGCGCGAGACCTTCGGCGCCGGGGGCTGGGTCCGGAGTGGCGATCTGGGGCGCATCGATCCGTCCGGGGCGCTGGCGATCGTCGGGCGCAAGAAGGAGATCCTCATCCGCGGCGGGCTCAACATCGCGCCGCGCGAGATCGAGGAGAGCCTGCTCGCCTTTCCCGAGATCGAGCGCTGCGCCGTGATCGGCCTGCCGGACGAGCGGCTCGGCGAGCGGGTCTGCGCCTGCGTCGTGCTCGCTCCGGGTGCTTCGCTCGAGCTCGCGACCGCCGTCGAACGGCTGCGCGCCGCCGGGCTCGCGACGTACAAGCTTCCCCAGGACTGGCGCGTCGTCGACGCGCTCCCGACGACCGCGTCGGGCAAGGTGCAGAAGCACCGGCTGCGCGCGATGGTCGTACCCGGAGCCCGAAGATGACGCGCACCCAGTCCACCTCTTCGCCGACGCGAAGTCCTGATCGCCTTCCGGCTCCGCCGATCCACGCGATGGCGGTGACCCCCTTCTCGGACGACGGCGGACTCGACGAGGGCGCGCTGCGCCAGGCGATCGATCGCTATGCGCGGGCGGGCGTCGGCGTCTATCTCGGGAGCTACGGATCCGGCGAGGGCCACCTGCTGCGCGAGCACGAGATCGAGCGCCTCTATGCCGTCGGCGTCGAAGCGGCCGAGGGTCGCATACCGGTCTACGCCGCTGCGATCGGGTTCACCGACACCGATCGCGTCATCGAGCAGGCGGGCCGAGCGCTCGCGATCGGGGTGGACGCGGTCCAGATCCATCCGCCGCGTCCCGGACCGATCGCGATCCGCCCGCGGCCGGCCGAGCTCGAGCGCTTCTACGCGGACGTGCTCGGCGCGATCGAGGGCGAGGTCCATCTGACCAATCAGGTCGTGATGAGCGGCTACGCCCTGCCCCTCGAGCTGATGGAGGCGCTCGTCGCGCGCTACCCGCAGATCCACGCCCTCAATACCAGCGATCCGAATGCCGCTGCCAGCGCCGAGGTCGTGCGGCGGCTCGCGCCGCGCGTCCCGGTCTACGTCGGCGTGGTGTCCCAGCTCGTGACGACGCTCGCGCTCGGGGGCGCGGGCGCGCTCTGCTTCGAGGCCGACGTCGCGCCCGAGCTCTGCCTCGAGGTCGTCGCGCGCTTCCGCTCGGGCGACGTCGCGGGGCTCGAGCGCGCGTTCGCCCGGATGCTCGCGCTGAACGCGGTGCTCTCGCGCTTCGGCAATCCGCGCTCGGTCAAGGCGGCAATGCGCGCCGTCGGCCTGCCCGCCGGGCATCTGCGCCGGCCCTATCTCGAGCTCGAGCCCGGCGAAATCGCGGAGATCGAGCACGCGATCGATCGACTCGGTCTCGCGACCGGGTCGCGATCGGGCCGCGCGGCGCGATCGGAGCCCGAGCGCCCGGGCCGGGAGCACTGACGGTGGCCGCGGGCACGGGGACGCTCGGACTCCTCGACGAGCCGCTCCGGATCGGGCCGATCGAGGTCCGCAATCGTATCCTGATGTCGGTCCACGGTCCGCGGCTCTCGCAGGCGCGCTACCTGCCCTACCTCGCCGAGCGCGCCGCGGGCGGCGTCGGGATGATCGGCGTGCCGGCGGGCATGGGCGTCGGCGACGTGCCCTTCGGACCGGGTCGCGCGCGGATCGACATGCAGGGCGACTTCGACGCGATGCCCTTCGACCCGCTCTCGCAGGAAGGCATCGCGTTCCACGACCGGACGCTGATCTCCCGCTTCGCCGAGCAGGCGCAGGCGGTCCACCGCCATGGCGCCCGCTGCATCGGCCAGCTCTACCACCCCGGCGCGAGCCGCACGCACGACGACCTGCAGCCCGCCGTCTCGGCGTCCGAAGCGCCGGACGAGGAGAAGCGCCAGACGCCCCACGTCCTCTCCCTCGCCGAGATCGACCGGATCGAGGCGGCCTTCGTCCACGGCGCGCGACGCGTCGCCGAGTCCGGCATCGACCTGATCGAGCTCCACGCCGCCCACGGCTATCTCTTCCAGCAGTTCCTCTCGCCCGCGACGAACTTCCGTCGCGACGCCTACGGCGGCTCCCTCGAGAATCGCTGTCGATTGCTCGAGGAGGTGGTCGAGCGCATCCGCGCCGAGGTCGGCCCCGATGTCCCCGTCGGCGTCCGGCTGACGGGGATCGAGCCGCCCGGCGGCTACGGCCTCGACGAGATCCCGCTCGTCGCGCGACGGCTCGAGGCGCGCGGCGTCGCCTATCTCAACGTGAGCGGCGGGACCTATACCGGCAATCGCCGCGGGCGGACCGGCGCCTACGTCGGCTCGATCTACGAGCCCGAGGTCCCGAACGCCGCGGCGGCCGCGGCGATCCGGAAGGCGGTCTCGATCCCCGTCTTCGTGACGGGGCAGATCGCGGATCTCGCGCAGGCGGCACGGCTCGTCGCCGAGGGCGTGGCGGACGGGGTCGGGCTCGTGCGGGCGCTGATCGCCGAGCCCGCACTCGTCCGGAAGAGCCGGGGCCGCTCGAGCGAGCCGATCGCGCCGAACCTCGGCTGCAACGAATGTCATCACCCCGGGCGTGCCGTCGTCTGCGCGACCAATCCCGCGGCCGGCAAGGAGGCCGAGCTCGCGCTGGTCCCCGCGCCGCGCCGACGGCGGATCCTCGTGGTCGGCGCGGGCCCCGCTGGCGTCGAGGCGGCCTGGCGAGCGGCCGCACGCGGCCACGAAGTCGTGCTCTGCGAGCGCACCGACCGGGTCGGGGGCACCGTCGCCCTGCTCGGCCTCGACCCCCATCGCCCCCAGTACGCCCGCTATGCCGACTATCTGCGCCGGCGACTCGAATGGGCCGGCGTCGAGCTGCGGCTCGCGACCGAGCTGGACGGGGAGCAGGTCGCGCAGCTCGCGCCCGAGGTCGTCGTCCTCGCGGTCGGGGCTCGGGAGTGGCGGCCGGCGCTGCCCGGCGTCGGCGAAGCAGGCGCGGGCGACGCGTCACCCGCCCTCCACTTCGCGACGGCGGTCCTGCGCGGCGATCGGGTCGGCCGACGCGCGCTCGTGGTGGCGGGAACCGACGACCAGGTCGGGGCGCTGGTGATGGCCGACCTCCTCGCGGCGCGCGGTCATGCGGTCACGCTCGTGGGCGAGTCGTACGCGATCGGGGAGGGCATCGAGAAGGCCACTCGCTACGCGCTCGTCCATCGGCTCCTCGAGCGCGACGTCGCGCTGCGCCCCCTGACGCGGCTCGCGACCGCGCAGCGCGGCGAAGCCGTGCTCGAGCACGTCTGGCTCGGTCGACGCGAGCGCCTGGGGGTCGACTCGATCGTGTTCGCCTGCGGCGCGCGCGCGCGAACGGACCTCGCCGACGCGCTCAGGGGCGGTCCGTTCGAGCTCCACTCGATCGGCGATTGCCTCGCGCCGCGGCGCATCCTCCACGCGACCCACGACGGCGCGCGGCTCGGGACGAGCGTCTGATCGGGCGGGCCCGATCGGAACGGCCGAAGGCGCCCGGTCGAGACGCTCGCCCCAGCGACCGGCCTCGCGCGCCGGGTCGCGCGACGATCAAGCGCCGTACACCCCGTGCGCGTTGCCGCCGGCGATCGCGGCGCTCGTCTCCGGCCCGAATCGACGCGTGAGGTCGGCGAGGATCCGCCCGGTGGACGCGCCGGTCCCCTCTGGATGGGGATAGTCGCTGCCCCACATCACGCGATCGGTCCCGATGCAGTCGATCTGATCCAGGCCGCGGGCGTCGTCCATGAAGGTGGCCCAGCAGTGGGCGCGCCAGTAGTGGCTGGGCGGATGCGCGAGGCGAGGGCTCAGGTGGTCGCGGAAGTCGCGGAAGATGCGATCGGCGTGCTCGAGGGCGGAGGGGATCCACGCGATCCCGCCCTCGGCGAACACGATGCGCAGCCCCGGATGGCGATCGAAGATCCCGGCGAAGACGAGATACGACCAGAGCTTGCGGAACGGCTGGAACGAGACCATCAGGTAGCTGCCGAGCTCGCCGGGGCCGTTGCCGTCCGGCGCCTCGCTGATGTGGAAGGACAGCGGCAGACCGCTCGCCTCGATCGCGTCCCAGAGCGGACGCATCGACGCCTCGCCGTAGCGGACGTTGCGCGGGTAGTTCGGCAGCATCATCGTGCGGAAGCCAAGGTCGCGCAGCCGCGCGATCGCCTCGGCCGTGCGCTCCGGGCGGTCGACGGTCGACAGGATCGGAACGCCGATCAGTCTCCCCCCGCTCTTCGCGCACTGCGCCGCGAGCCATCCGTTGTACGCATCGAAGCAGGCGTCGCGCAGGTCGGGGTCGTCGAGGCCCCACATCGCCATCGCGCGCTGCGGGTACACGACCGCCGCGTCGATGCCGTGGGCGCGTTGGACCGCGAGGCGCTGCTCGACGTCCCCCGCGCCCGCCGCCTCGTCGGAGACGCGCACGAGCTCGGGAAAGAGCGTGAACGTGCGCAGCGACGTCACGCCATCGAGCGCGAGGCCCGTCCCGATCCTGCGCGGCGCGCGGTCGCGCATGCCCGGGGGAAGGGCGGCGGGAAGCCAGTCGTGCCAGAACGCGTTCGTCTCGACGATGTGCTCGTCGGCGGAGAGGATCTGCATGGTTCACCTGCCCGGCGTCGGAATGCCTCTCGACGGTAGCGGGTCCGCGTCTTCGATCGATCGGTATCCTCCCGCTGTCCCTCGGATTCGGGCCGCCATGCGATCACGGAGGTCGGCGGCTCCACGACGGACACGGATTCGATCGGAGCGCCCATGCACGATCTCGTCCTGCGCGGTGGCCAGCTCGTCGACGGGAGCGGCGGGCCGGCCCGCGTCGGCGATCTGGCCATCTCCGGCGGCCGGATCGCCGCAATCGGTCCGGTCGCGGCGCGCGGCCGCGAGGAGCTCGACGCCTCCGGCTGCTGGGTGACTCCGGGGTTCGTCGATCCGCATACGCATCTCGACGCCCAGCTCTGCTGGGATCCGAGCGGCTCGCCTTCGAATGCCCACGGCGTCACGACGGTCGTCATCGGGCTCTGCGGGTTCGGGGTCGCCCCCTGTCCGCCGGGGGGCGAGGCGTACCTGCTGCGGGCGCTCGAGGTCGTGGAGGAGATCCCGTACGCGTCGACTCGACGCGGCGTGCCGTTCGGATGGCGGAGCTGGCGCGACTATCGCGACTTCCTCGACGCACAGCCGCTCGGGGTGAACGTGGCCGGCTTCGTTCCCCACTCCGCGCTCCGCCACGCGATCATGGGCGAGCGGGCGCGACACGACGTCGCGACGTCCGACGAGCGCGAAGCGATGGTCAAGGCCCTGCGCGAGGCGCTCGCGGCGGGCGCCGTCGGCTTCGCGACCTCGCGCGGACCGAACCATGTCGATGCCTTCGGCGGACCCGTCCCGAGTCGCGTCGCCGACGCGGCCGAGCTCGAGGCGCTCGTTCGGGCGTGCCGCGGTCGGATCTGGCAGATCAACGTGGCGACGAAGTTCAGCCGGGATGCGACCGCGCTGATCGCGGAGATCGAGGGCTATGCCGCGTGGACCCGGGCGGCCGGGGCCCGGATGACCTGGACGCCCTTCTACGCCGAGCCCGGCGAGGACGTCTGGCGCGACGTGCTCGCCCACAACGAGCGGCTCAACGCCTCGGGCGCGCGCGTCGCGCCGCAGGTGACGGCGGTCCCGATCACGCTGCTCCTGCGCTTCGACGAGCGCAGCGTCTTCACGGCGATCGAGGGCTGGCAGGCGGTCCTGCACGATTTCGATGGTCGTGATCCGGACGGGAAGAAGCGGCTCCTCGCCGATCCGGCCGTGCGATCGGTCATGAAGCGCGGCGGCGGCGATCCGAAGAACCCCCTGACCCCCGACTTCGGGCTCTGGACCTTCACGCGCACGCCCTCCCGGCCGGAACGCGCGGGTCGGTCCCTCGCCGAAATCGCGCGCGGCGAAGGCGCCCACCCCGTCGACCTCCTCTGCGACCAGATCCTCTCGGACGACCTCGCCACGCTGGTCGACGTGCCGATCCTGAATCGCAGCGCCGAGGGCGCCGCGCGCCTGGTCGGCGACGAGCGGACGCTCCTCGGTCTCGGCGACTCGGGGGCCCACGTCACGAGCGTCACGAACTATCGCTACCCGACGTACCTGCTCGAGACGCTCGTCAACGAACAGCGGCGGATGGCGGTCGAGACGGCGGTCCATCGGATGACGCAGGTGCCGGCGCGGCTGCACGGCCTTCGCGATCGAGGGCTGCTCGCGCCCGGCCGGTGGGCCGACGTGTGCGTGATCGACTCGCATCGGATCGGACTCGGTCCGGTCGAGGTCGCCCACGATCTGCCCGACGGCGCGCCGCGGCTCGTCCAGTCGGGACGCGGCTTCCGGGCGGTCTTCGTGAATGGCGTCGCGACGATCCGGTCGGATCGGCCGACCGGGCGGCGGCCCGGTCGGATGTTGCGCGCGGAGGCGTAGTCGGGCTCGTCCATCGGAATTCGCCGGGCGCGCGGAGTACGCACGTCACGACCCGGGGACGAGCCACGACCTGGACTCGACGGGCGTCGCGGTCAGACCCGCCGGACGCGTCGAGTCCTGCGCTCCAAGGCCCCTTTCACCGAGGCGACGATCAGTAGGCCCAGCACCAGGAGCGCAAGTGCGGCGGGAGCCAGCGACGGCGTCTGCGCCACCGACTGATTGGGCGCCCCCGGCGTAAGCGCCGCGTTGTTCGGCGCGTTCGGCGAGACGAGCGCCGGATCGTAGAGGACGCCGTCGTTCTGGGTCCCCGCCAGAACGCCGTGGAACCAGGCCGAGGCCAGGAACGGCGTCGGCATGTCGATCAAGCGCGTCGCGGCGCCCACCGCCGGCGGAAGCAGGAGCAGCGTCGGGCCGTAGGCGTGATCGTCCGGTTGGTTCCCGTCGTCCCAGCCGACGGAGTCGATCACCAGCGCATCGGCCGGAAGCTCGAGCGCGCCGTTGTCGTCGACGTCGTAGTCGACGCCCTCGACCAGACCGGTGGCCGTCCGGATCAGCATCAGAGTCATCGTGCCATTCTCGAATCCGAAGAGCGTGTCGAATTGCGGATCCACCACGACCGTCGTCCCCGCGGCCGCCGGATGACCGCTCGCGGACTTCACCATGAGGATGCCGTTCGCCCCCAGCTGAAACGCGCTCAAGTTCACGACCCAGTCTGCGATCCCAGCGAAGCCCACATCGCCGTCGAAGGCGACGGCATACACGTTCGCGAGGGTGCCGCCGGCCTCACCTCGAATCTCGAGGTACTCGTAGGGCATGTCCGCACCGGGTGGATTGACGGAGATCTCGTTGAGGACGGGACCGGGAGGAAGCGCCGAGAGCGTCCAGTCCACGTAGACGGCATCGGGAATCGACGTGGTATCCAGGGTCTGGCTCACGCTGAAGTTCTGGACGAGATCCCCGCCTGGGACGCTCGGGCTCACGTTGACGGCCGAGACCTCGAGGACGTTGCTCGGCGGATCGCTGCCGAAAGCCGTCGCCGCCGCACAGACGGTCGTCGAGCTGCACCCGGCGATCAGGTTCGGCGCCGTATCGAAGTTCCCGGCCGGTCCATCGATGAAGACCTGGTCGAGCAGGGCCAGTCCAGCGAGCTCCGCGCTCGGCAGATTGCGAAACGGATACGGGATGGCCTGGCAGTCGGGCGCGCCGAACAGCGAGTTGCAGGAGCCTTCCACGAACGAAACGTCGTAGGCGACGCCACCGACGACCACGTTCGAGGCACCGACGAGCTCGCCGCCGATCACCTCCAGGTCCGCGGCGGTTGCCCGACCCGCGCTGGACGACGCGATCAGGATGGCGGCTGCCCAGGCCAGAAGCACGCGCGAATCAATCGGTACGAATGGCCGCATGGACGTTGCTCCTTTGATCGTTTACGTGATCACGAGATCGAGACTCCCATTCCCGGTTCGAGTCGGTTGACGGTGTCGACGCTTGACGGCGCGCCTTCCACCACTCCGGCATGAGCGAGACGAGCGTCGCGCCGCGTTCGAGCGCACCCACTCGGCCCGTCTCCGGAATCGTTCGAACGACTCCCGGGCGCAGCCGGCTCGGATGCGCGGCTTCGATGAGCCGGATGGCCAAGGAACGTGTCGATTGTACTGCGAGCCATCGGCGAATGTCTGGCGATCTTGCTGAGGTCTGGCGACCCGATCGAACGATGCAACGGCGGCGGAGCCTGCGGGTCGATCGGCGCAAAGCCGATCTCGGCCGCGATCTCGATGCCCCCGGGGCAATCGAGCTCGAGCCTAACGGGGCGCTTCGGGCTTCCCGACGAGATCGCCCGATCGATTCCGGGACCGGAGCCGCGTAGGCTCGGCGGTCGCCGAACCGCGAGAAGACCGGTCTCGGGGGAATCGACGGAGACGTGCTTGGATCGGAATGGATCCGTTTGAAGCCCCGTCGAGCGGCGCTCGGATCTGGCGGTCGGCGCGATCGGTCGCCTGCGAGATCGCTCTGGCCGCTCGGAAGCTCGATTCCGAACCGGGCGACGATCGGCCGGATCCGGCGCGCTGCCTTGGTGGATCGGTGTGCCCAACCGGGATGGAGTCGGATCCGGCACACCCACCGCGAACCGACCCGGAGATTCATCGCCGCGAGTTGGATTGCCTGTCCTCCGATCTCGAATAAGATTCTTAGTCGATAACAGTGCAGCCACGGCCAGGATGCATCAGGGAACCTCGATGGTCTTCTCCGCGATCGAATGGCAGGACACCTCGCATGGGCTCGTACGGGTCATCGACGGCGCATGGCGACGGGCGGTACCTGCCCTGACAGGCGTCGCATCGTTCCTGCTCGCCGGTCCGGCCTGGGCCACGGACCCCTGCCCGACGCCGACCCATCCGCCGTGCAACGCGGTGATCACCTCCGTCCTCGCGCGCGTCGACCACTCCGACGTTCGCCCGGGCTACACGGCCGGCGAGTACATCGTCGGGGGCGAGTTCGGCTCGGGCATCGAGGACCTCACCGAGAACGGCAACCGCTTCAGTCTCGGATTCCAGATCCGCTCGACCGAGTACGCCGAATCGCGCGCCGAGGCGGGCACGCTGGACCTGAGCATGCTGGCCCGGGTCGAGACCGAATCCGACCTGGCGAGCGGCACGATGCGCGCGCGCATCGAGGGCGGGGACACGACGCTCTTTCCTGCTTCGCTTTTCGAAGTGAGCCAGGCGAGGGCGGATCTCTCGCTGCGCGAGACCGTGACGTTCCACCTCCCCGCGAACTACGCGGGCGGAACGGCGCGCGTCTTCCTGACGGTCGAAGGTACGATCGGAGACGACCGGCCCATGGGCGTATTCGCCAGCTCCGAGGTCTACGCGCAGCTCCTCGTGGGAAGTGGACCGAACAGCCTGGCGTTCCGTCGCTGGAACGCGACCGGCGGCGTCAGTGACGTGTTGATCGTCGACTACGCGCTCTTTCCGACGGGTTCGAATCCGATCGACCAGGCGATGGGCATCGAAGCGCTGCTGCGATTGAACTCCGGGGATGGAGACGGGAGCTACGGAATCGACTTCATGAGCGAGCTCGACGGGGCGCAGCTCTCCCTGATGCCGCCCGATGGATTGACCTGGGACAGCGCCAGCGGCGTCTTCCTGACCGTGCCGGAGCCAACGATTGGCGTGATGCCATGGATCGGTCCGGGCCTGCTTTGCCTGGCCACGCGGCGGCGCGCCCGACGCTGACGGCGGAGACTCGGAGACCGTCGGACGCCGACCCGAATGGCAGGCCGAAGGCGAGGTCGAGATCAGTCTGTCCGACGAGCCGGCGATTCGGGCCGGTCCGCGCGCCGCGCGGTCACGACGGATGGATGGACCTCGCCCCGAGGCGATGGCGATTCACGGCGCGTCGCACGGCTCCTTTCCCTTCGTCCTGCCCTCGAGACGACGACGCCGAGCGCGTGCGAGCGCGGCGCCCATCGACCCGTCCAGCCCATCTTCGGTCACCGCGGGCCCGCCTCTGGCGCTGGCTCGTCGCCACCTCCCGCTGTATCTCTTTCCGCCGGCCTCCACTGGACCGGAAGGGACGGGTCGCGCTGAAGAACCTCGAACGCATCCTCGTGACCGGTGGCGCCGGTTTCCTCGGCAAGGCGATCCTGCGCGAGCTGCTGCCCGAGCTGCGGGACGGCGAGCGAGCGCTGCGCGAAGTCCGCATCTTCGATCGCGCCCCCGCAGCGATCGACGAGCCCGGGGTCGTCTCGATCCCGGGCGACGTCGTCGACGGGCCCGCGCTGGAACGCGCCTGTGACGGCGTCGACGCCGTGATCCACTCGGCGTCCCTCGTGGACTGGGGACATGTCCCGCCCGCTCGCCTGCGCGCCGTGAACGTCGAGGGGACGGCGCGCGTCGTCGAGGCCTGCCGGTCGAATGGCGTGGGCGCGCTCGTCTATACGAGCTCGATGGACGTCGTCTGCGACGGTCGACCGGTCGTCGACGTCGACGAGTCCCTTCCCTTTCCCGAGCGCTTCCTGAACCTCTACTCCGAGACGAAGGCCCGGGCGGAGACGATGGTGCTCGCGGCGAACGCCCCGGGCGACGTCGACGCCCCGCTGCGAACCTGCGCGCTTCGCCCGGTCGGCATGTACGGCGAAGGCGATCCCTACCACGTCCCTCACGTCGTTCGCGCCGTCCGCACGGGTGCGCTCCCCGTTCGGCCGGGCAACGGGCGCGCGCGCTTCCACCACGTCTACGTCGGCAACGTCGCGCATGCCCACGTGCTCGCGACGAAGCGCCTGCTCGCCGGCGACGAACGCGTGTCGGGCGCGCGCTATTTCATCGTCGACGACTCGCCGCTCGAGAACTTCTTCGTGTTCATGGAGCCGATCTGCGAGGCGATCGGCCATCCGCTCCCGCCGCGCCATCGGAAGGTGCCCTACCCGCTGCTGCTCGCGCTCGGCACGGTCGTCGAGGCAGCGGCCGTACTCAGCCGCCCCTTCGTCCCCTGGTCGCCCTCGCTCACGCGCTCGAGCGTCCGGCTCGTCTGCCACGACCACACCTTCGACGGCACACGGGCGCGCGAGGAGCTCGGCTACAAGCCCGTCTACGGCCACGAAGAGTCGCTCGCGCGAACGATCGGCTGGCTGCGTGGCGAGATCGCGAGGGGCGCCTTCGACGCGACCTGACGCGAACAGCACGGCGCGAGGGACCAGGCCGACGTCCCGGGCCGATCCGATACGCGGGGAGGCGACGCCATGAACGAGCGTGATCCCTTCGATCGACCCTCGCTCGAGGCGCTCGTCGAGACCGGGATGCGGCCGCTCGCGAGCCTGCGCCCCGGTGGCCTGGCGACCACGCGGGAGCTGGCGTCTCGATGTCGGGTCGAGCGGGGGCCGGAGTCGACGACGTCCGCGTCAATCCGCCACGCGATGCCGACCCGGCGCCCAGCCCCTTGCGCCGATCACGACCTCTGCCAGCTCCGCGACCGGACGCTCGAGATCCGTCGCCAGCGTGTCGTTCCATCGGTTCCAGAACCCGAACAGGCAGACGGCGGCGACCATCTCGACGATCTGCTCCTCGTCGAAGTGGCTCCGCAGCGCGTCGAAATGGTCCGAGGTGACGTCGTTCGGCGACCGACCCATCGCGAGCGCGAGTCGCAGGGCCGCGCGCTCGGCCTCGTCGAAGAGCGCCGACGTCTCGAACTCCCAGACGGCCGCGATGCGCTCCGCCTCGACGCCGCGCTGGCGGGCGGTATGGCTCGTATGGGCCTCGCAGAATCGACAGCCGTTGGCGCTCGAGGCCAGATGCGACATCAGGACCTTGAGTCCGGCGTCGACGCGATCGAGACGGGCGAGCGCGCCGGAGAAGGCGAGATAGCCGCGAAAGAGCTCGGGGAGCCGAGCCATGGTCAGGAACGAGTTCGGGACGTAGCCGGCCGTGCGATCGAGGAGTCGGAAGTACTCCTCGAACTCGGTGGCCGCCTGACGGGGGAGCGGATCGACATGGGCCATGGTGGGCATCCTCCTCGAGATCGCATGGGGAGCAGGGGCAGGTTCGACATGATGTGCCGATGGGAGACGATGCCGGGGGCGAGCAGGATCGCGTGCGGCCCGCTGCCCCGCTCGTTGTCCGCGATCCGGACGCCGTCGCTGCGGGTGAACCACGTCTCCATCGGCGTGGGTCGAGTCCGGTCCTGAAGGGTCGGTCGTGCCGGGACGTCGCTCGTGGCGAGACTCTTCGCGTTCACCGCGTACGCTGCCCTCGCGCCGTCATCGATCCGTTTGCGACGGCGGCGCCAGCCGGCCAGCGAGGAGAAGAAGACACCTGCCACGACGATGATCGCCGCGACGCCGCTGAACTGCGACTCGCTCATGGAGATCCAGGAGCCGATTCCGCTGAGCCACGACATGCGGCAGCCTAGCGGGCCGTGCATCCATTCGGCACCCGAGGGCCTCCATCCTCGTCTGCGCGTACACCGCAGAGACCTTCCGGATCGCCCGCCGCGAGGCCGCCGGGGGCTTTGATCCCGGGCACGAGCGCTCAGCGCGCCGGCGCGACCGGATCGAGCGCATCGTGAGCGGCATCCTTCGACGGGTCTAGGGTTTCGGAAGACGCGGCCCGCCACGCGGCGATCGGCGGAGGATCGCATCCATCGCCTTGCCCCGGGCGAGCTCGTCGATGAGCTTGTCGAGATAGCGGATCTCGCGCATCAGGGGGTCCTCGATCTCCTCCACCCGGACGCCACAGACGACGCCGGTGATCCGCGCGCGCGACGGGTTCAGCTCGGGGGCCCGCGCGAAGAACGCCTCGAAGCTCGTCTTCTTCGCCAGCTCGGCCTCCAACGAGGCCTGCGTGTGGCCCGTGAGCCAGCGGAGGATCTCGTCGACCTCGGCGCGGGTACGCCCCTTCCTCTCCGCCTTCGCGACGTAGGCGGGATAGACGTTCGCGACGGGCGTGGCGTAGAGGCGCCTCCAGTTCGCGGCCGCCCTTCCGGAGGTTTTCTTCATGTCGACTGGTCCTCCGGCGGGCCCGTGACGACGGGCATGACGTCGATGCCGTCGCCGGGAAAGATCGTGATGTGCGGATGGTCCTGGAAGAGGCGCGCGGCCGAGTCAAGGTCGGTCGCCTCGACGATCAGGATGCCCGCGATCGCGTTCTGCGCATCGGCAATGCCCGCGCGAGTGACGCGTCGGGTCTTGCCGACCATGACGTCGGGCGAGACGATCGTCGCGGCGTTGCGCTCGTCCCATGCGGCCCACGCCTCCAGCCCCGCCTCGTCGATCGCCGCCTGCTCGGATCGGGGGAGCCGCCGGAAGGCGGCGAGGTCTTCCGGCTTCATGGTGTAGACGGCGAGAAATCGGGGCATCGACTCTCCTACGCCAGGCCGAGCGGCGCGAACGCAACGCGAACCGATCCGCTCCGCTTCACGCGCCTCCTCCCACGACCGCGGGCCCGGAAGCGGCGGGGGCGCGCTCGGCAGCGCTGCGCAGGGCGAACGCGAGATAGCCCACCGCGAGGACGACGCCGGCCCAGGCGGGCAGCGGCGCGCCGTAAGCAGAAAGCAGCGAGGCCACGAGGACCAGCGGGACGAGCGCCACCAAAGACACGACGAAGTGTCGTCCGTAGTCGAGCCGCGTGCCGAGCAGGCGCCCGAGCGGCAGCGCCACGAGCGCCAGCAGCGCTGCCGCCGCGATCCGGTACAGCAGCTCGACGACCACGGCGACCGGATACAACACCACCGGAGCCCAGCGAGCGAACCCGTCGACCACGCCCTGGAGCACATCGGGATCGACCGGACCGTCCTCGAGCCCCGCCATCTCGACGGCCGAGCCCATCGCGAACGTGCGCGTCTCGAGCGCGTTGCGGCGGACGGCGAGCTCCGTGCGCGTCACCCGTATCCGGGTCTCCGGCGTCATCGCGACCGGATCCTGCGAAGTATCGATCACGACCCGGTCTGCCTGGTCGCCACTGCCGAGCGTCAGCGCGTGGGGACCAGGCGGACTCGCCTCGAGCTGGCCGTCGCGCAGCACGAGCGGTGGCAGAGCCGCGATGAACGCGGCGGCGTCGCCGTGGGCCCAGGCGCCGAGCGAGCGCCCGATCGAAGTCACCTGCACGGCCCAGCCGACCGCCAACGCGAGCGCCAGCAGCGCCACCCCCCGACCGGGACGCCAGCGGTGCGCCACGTCGCGATAGAGCGCGCCGGAGAAGAAGGCCGCGACGAGCGCATGAAGCAGCGACATGACGACGACCTCCCCGCTCCCCTCACCCCGCCGCCTCGAGCACCTCCGCCGCGATCTGCCTTTCGATCTCCGCCTCCGACAGCCCGAGAATCTCCCGCGCGATCGCCCGCGTGTGCTCCCCGACGAGCGGCGCCTGGAAGATCGTGACGTCGCTCATGCCGCTCGCCTGGAAGCACGGGCCCTCCATCGCCATCCAGCCGACGACCTGCTGCTCGAGCCAGCGGACGTAGCCCCGCGCTTGATAGTGGGGGTCGTGGATCTGGTCGCGCGCCGTGAACATCGGCGCGACCGGGATCTTGAAGAGCTGCAGGATCGACGTCACGCCGCGCTTCGTCTGTTTTTGCGTCCACGCGACGAGCTGCGCGTCGATCTCGTCCTGGGCGGCGAGGCGACCGGCGGCGGTCGCATACCGCGCATCCTTCGTCCACTCGGGATCGCCGAGGGCCATCTTGAGCCTGCCCCAGTCGGCGTCGTCGCGGACCGTGATCGTGACCCACTGGTCGACGCCCGCGCAGGGATAGGTCCCCCACGGCGCCCCGCGCTCGCTGCGGTTGCCCCGCGGCTTGACGCTGCCCGGCGCGACGCCTTCCTTCAGCAGCTGATCGCCGAGGATGTTGACGACGGCCTCGGCCTGGGCGACGGACGCGTGGCCACCGCGGCCGGTCTTCATGCGCCGGAAGAGCGCGGCGAGCGCGTTGATCGCGAGCAGGCGTCCGGCCAGATGGTCGGGGAAGATCGAGGTCGAGCCGGCGGGCTCGTCGCCCTCTTCGTAGTCCCAGAGATGGACGAGTCCGCCGATCGGCTGGGTCGAGGGGCCGTAGCCGATCCAGTCGGCCCAGGCGCCGTGGTCGCCGAGCAGCTGACTGCTCGCGAGCACGATGCGCGGGTTCGTCTTCGCGAGATCGGCATAGCCGACGCCGAGGGAGTCCATCGTGCCGGTCGAGCCGTTCTCCGTGACGATGTCGGCGTGGCGCGCGAGCTCGTGGAGGAGCCTCCGGCCCTCGTCCTGCTTCAGGTTGATGCCCAGGCCGCGCTTCGAGCGCGACGACGAGGCGAAGCTCGCGGAGATCGCCGTCGACATGACGGTGCGGATGAAGTCGGGATAGGTCTCGCTCTCGATCTTGATGACGTCCGCGCCGTACTCCGCGAAGAGCCGCGCCGCCTCGACGCCGACGCCGCCGATGCCGAAATCCAGCAGACGCAGGTTCTCGAAGGGCTGGGAGGGGGCCGGGCGCGGGTGGACCGGCTTCGAGCGATGGTCGGGCCAGAGATCCGCGATCCTCGCCGCGTGCTCGCCCAGCTCGGGGGCGCGGGCGCGGAAGCCCTGGCGGACGCGGTCGAGCTCGAAGAAGCCGGCCGGAATCGGCCCGCGCTCGCCCTTCGCGTACTCGCCGTCGACGAAGGTGTTGCGTGAGCGGAAGTGGACGTTCTCGAGGACCTCGGAGGGCGCGAGGACGGGCGTACAGACGATGCCGCGCTTCTGCGCCTCGAACGCGACCTCTTCGTGGGTCATGGTCGCGAAGTGGTCGCCGATCAGGACGTTCAACGCGTCGGCGATCTCCATGCGGCCGAGGAAGCTGTCGTACTTCTTGTCCTGCAGGTAGTCGGGCTCGCCGAGCCAGGCGCGCATCGCGTGCCATTGGCGTGGCGACAGGATGACCAGCCGGACGAACCCGCCCTTGCAGGGAAAGATCTTGTACATCGGACCGGAGCCGAAGCGCGTCTGCGGCGTCTCCTGCAGCTTCGCGTCGGTCATCGAGCCGTTCGAGAAGGACCAGTCGGTCTGCTGCGCGACGGCCTCGAGGACCGAGAGATCGATCGTCTGGCCGTAACCCGTCCGCTCGCGCTGGTAGAGCGCCGTCATCGCCGCGAAGGCGCCCATCACGCCGGCGATGTCGTACGCCATGGCGCCCGGCGTCAGCAGCGGCTCGCGACCCTGCACGCCCGCCTTGAACTGCATGCCCGAGATCGAGCACATCGTCGCATCCGTCGCGACCCAGTCGCGGTAGGGCCCCGTCTGGCCGAAGTCGGAGATCGAGAGCACGACGAGATGCGGGAAGCGCTCGACCAACGCCTTCGGATCGAGGCCGAGCGCCGCGAGGTGGCCGGGCGCCTCGGACTCGATCAGCAGGTCGGCGCGGGCGAGCAGGTCGAGCAGCGACGCGCGCCCCGGCTCGGTCTCGAGATCGAGCACGTGGCCGAGCTTGTTCCAGTTGCGGTAGGCGAAGTAGAGGCTCGCGCCGGAGGGCGCGAAGGGCGGAAGCGTCCGCGAGCGCGCGCCCGTCGGCGGCTCGACGCGGACGACCTCGGCGCCGAAGTCCGCCAGGATGCGGCCAGCGAGCTCGCCCTTCTCGTCCGCGAGGTCGACGACGCGGTAGCCCGCGAGCGGTTGGATCTGGGTCATCGGCTTGGACTCCTCGATGAGGTCGGACGTGGAAAGGAAGCGGGAGAAACGCTCACTCGTCGAGCGGCGGAAAACGCGCGTCCTGCTGCTCCCTCAGGACCGGATGGAGCAGGGACTCCTCGCGGCAGAGCCGTCGGTGGAAATAGCGGATCAGCTCGGGGTCGCGCTCGGGGCCGGCCGCCTGCACGAGGCGTTCGAGCGCCGCGTCGCCCTCCTCCCAGGAGCGCGGTCGTCGCCCCAGGATCTTCGCGAGGTCGTCGAGATCGTCGGCCTCGAGGGCCGGTCCGAAACGGTCCGACTGCTCGAGGTAGACCGCGATGCGCTGCATGCGATCGAGGTCGTAGGCTCGCTCCTCGGCCGCGGCATCGTCGCCCCCGGCCCGCGCGGGATCGAGCAGATCGACCAGATGCGCATGGGCCACGGCCCGCCGCGAAGGCGTCGCCTCAGGCCGCTGCGGCGGATCGAGCGGGACGCCGACGTGGCGCGCCATCAACTCGAGGCCGCAGCGCGCGTAGACGACATACCAGCCGAGGTACTGGACGTAGTGGGCGTCGCGCCCGGGCTTCGCGACGACGCTCGCGAGCGAGAGGGGATTGAGCAGGGCGAAGCGGATCGTGTGGTAGTCGATCGCGCGCAGGTCGATCTCGCGCCCGCTGATCTCGCCGTAGCGGCGCATCGCGCGGCCGAGCTCTCCGATCGGCTCGGACAGGTCGCGCGTGCGGAGCGCCGCGAGGTCCGCCGCGTAGTCGCCGATGTAGCCCAGCTCGAAATCGATCAGACCGGTCAGGCCGGCGTCGTCGAACATGAACTGGCCGGCGTCGCAGACGAGGAAGGAGAACTCCTGCCGATCGCACGGGACGTTGCGCCGACACCAGCCGAGCTGGAACTCGATCATCGGCTCCGGCCGGGTCTTCGCCGCGCGGTAGGCGCGCTCGAAGCGCGGCGTCTCGCCCAGGCAGCTCTGCTCGCCGCTGCGCGGCCGGTCGAAGCCGATCGCCTCGAACTCCTCGATCGGGATCGAATGGATCTTCGACAGCTGGACGAGGTACTCGTCGAGCACGGTCCGCCGGTGGCGCTCGTCGTTCGCCGTCGCCAGGTTGAAACGCCCGGGCAGCCGCTCGAGCACGAGGCCCGGCGGGTCGGGACACAGTCCGTACGCATGGGGCACCCGGATGCCGCTTCGCTCGAGCACGTCGATCACGCGCATCTCGCGCTCGAGCGGCCGGACATCGCGGTGCCACTCGCCGCGGGCGCCGCGCCAGTAGAGGGGGAGCGTCCGACCATCGCGCTCGAGCTCGAAGAAGCAGGCCGGGCGCCAGCGCGGCTGCGGCTCCCAGGCCACGACGCGCCCCCCCAGCTGCCGCTCGGCCCAGTCGAAGGCCCGGCGCCAGCGCGCCGGCAGCCGCGACCGCTCCGCCTCCGTCAACGCCACGCGCAAGCCCGTCCCTCCGCTCTTCGCATCCCGGTCCCGCGTCCCGCGCGGTCCGGCACCGCGCGCTCGGCGCGCTCAGCCATCGCGGCGCTGCGCGCTGGACCTGCTCCGCGCTCTTCCCGGTCCGCGCACCCGTCCGCCTCGCGCCCTGCGCAATCCGCTTCGCAGACGACCGCTGCACCGCGGACCGCAACGGTAGTCGGCCTGCGCCCGTCGATCGACGGAGGACGCGCGAAGACGTGAACTTCGCGCGCGACGCCCACGACCCGAACGCGAGGCTCAAGCCCCGAACGCGACGATCCGAGGGAGCGATGTCGGGCCGGCCCGGGGACGCACGGGTCCCACGGGGTCGCGCCGCCCACCCAGGATCGGAGAGCTGCCATGGGAACCGCGGTCTGGATCGAGAAGGCGCAATTCCGGATGAACGCCGCCGCCGAGCGCGCGGCCGTCGCCCAGCTGAAGGCGACCTTCCCCACCCAGGCCGTCTTCCTGGACATGGGCATCGGCCGCGACGACGTCGCCTGGCGCGCCTTCGCCTCGGCCATGACCTTCGCGGAGTCGCTGCGCGCGCTGGTCGCCCTCGGCGATCACGCCGTGGTCCAGGAGGTGCCGGGCGGCGGGATCAACGGCCTGGGCCGCGAGGGCATGATGGACGAGCTGCCCGCCCGACCGATCGCCCGCTTCTTCGCCGCCGTCGCGCGCTTCGTCGAGCCCGGCAGCTACATCGAGTTCGAAAACGACAAGGCCAGCGTCTCGACCCGCTTCGAGTTCATGCACGGCAAGCTGCGCGTCGTCGAGCGCGAGCTCGGCGCCGACGACATGGGCGACTGGGGCATGATCGAGCACGACCGCACGGAGATCCTGCTCGACCCGTTGCCCTGAGCATCGCGTCGAGCCGACTGGCCCCGCCCGCCCCCTACCCCGTCGCCACCAGCCCGATCTCCGGACCGTCGAGCGTCTCGCTCGGGGACTGGATCGCCCGGTCGCCCGCGCGCAGCGCCAGGTACCGGGAGTCCGGCACGCGCAGCAGCGCGCCGACGCGGTCGTCGCCGGGCGATGGGACGGCTCCCCGCGGCGAAGGTCAGCTCGATTCCCTCGCTCGGGGCGATCCGGAAGAGGCCCTCGACGGAACCCCGATCGAAATGCTGACTCGGCGAATCCTCCCGGTAACGGACGAACTCGCCTCCGACGCCGATGAACGCCAGGAAGAGCTCGGCTCGCTTCGCCACGCCGTCGAGGTCGGACGTCGAGAAGGGCTGGTCGGTGGACTCGATGCGGGCAAAGGCCTGAGCCGGCGCGCCCGGCCGATGGTCGTCTCCTCCGGCGCTCGCGGCGTCGCTCACGCCCATCGACCCGAGCAGGGTCGGAAGGACGTCGCTCCAATCCGAGCGCGCGTCCCCGCAAGGGCCCGGACGGCCGACGCGCTTGAAAGCGCCGCCCCCTACGACTGCGGCCGCATCACGAATTCGGTGTCGATCCGCGTCCGCGCCAGCCAGGACCCCGGCTCGGGCTCCTGATAGGCGAAGGTCGATGGATCAGCCGCCTCCCAGGCGCGCGCGAAGCTCGGCGGGAGCGGGTCGTGCAGCAGCGCGCCGCGCTCGAGGTACTCGAAGATCTCGCCGTAGTGCCGCACCTCGAGCTGGGAGACGCGGCGCATGACGTGCCACGGGCGCAGCTCGGAGGGCTTCGAGAGACCGGCGGCGCTCATCAGCTCCACCGCGGCGTGGATCGTCTCGCGGTGGTACCGCGCGATGCGCTTCGCCTTCTCGTCGACCACGATCCCGATCGTGAGCGCCGGGTTCTGCGTCGCGATGCCGACGGGACACTCGTTCGTGTTGCACTTGCGCGCCTGGATGCAGCCCATCGCGAGCATCATCGGGCGGGCCGCATTGCAGGCGTCCGCGCCGAGGGCGAGGGTCCGCGCGAGGGTGAAGCCGCTCGAGATCTTGCCCGAGGCGACGACGCGAACCTGATCGCGCAGGCCGATGCCGACGAGCGCGTTGTGGACGAAGGTCAGGCCCTCGAGAAGCGGCGTTCCGAGGCTGTTCGAGAACTCGAAGGGCGCGGCGCCGGTCCCCCCCTCGCCGCCGTCGATCGTGATGAAGTCGGGGACGATGCCGGTCTCGAGCATCGCCTTGCAGACGGAGAGGAACTCGCGACGCTTGCCGAGGCAGAGCTTGAACCCCGTCGGCTTGCCGCCGGAGAGCTCCCGCAGGCGGGCCACGAACTCGAGCAGGCCGAGGGGAGTCGCGAAGGCGGTGTGGGCCGGCGGCGAGTTGACGTCGTGGCCCAGTTCGACGCCGCGGATCGCGGCGATCTCGGGCGTGATCTTCGCGGCGGGCAGGATGCCGCCGTGGCCCGGCTTCGCGCCCTGCGAGATCTTGATCTCGATCATCTTGACCTCGTCCCGGCTCGCGCGCTCGGCGAAGGGGACGGGATCGAAGCGGCCCTGCTTGTCGCGGCAACCGAAGTAGCCGGTCCCGATCTGCCAGATGAGATCGCCGCCCTGGAGATGAGAGGGAGAGATCGAGCCCTCGCCGGTGTTGTGGGCGAAGCCGCCTTCCTTGGCGGCGCAGTTGAGCGCCTTGATCGCGTTCGCGGAGAGCGCGCCGTAGCTCATGGCCGAGACGTTGAAGATCGAGGCGGCGTAGGGCTTCGCGCAGCGGCCCTGTCCGAACCAGACGCGCGGCTCGTGCTCGTCCGGCACGGAAGGCGCCATCGAGTGGTTGATCCACTCGTAGCCCGTCTCGTAGACGTCGCGCTGGGTTCCGAAGGGGAGCGAGTCGACCGCGCCCTTCGCGCGCTGGTAGATGAGCGAGCGCTCCTCGCGGCTGAAGGGCCGACCCTCGATGTTGTTCTCGACGAAGTACTGCTGGATCTCGGGCCGGATGCCCTCGAAGAGGTAGCGGGCATGGCCGATCACGGGGAAGTTGCGGCGGATCGCCTGCTTCGTCTGGAGCATGTCGGCGAAGCCGAGCAGCACGATCGGCCCGACGAGCAACATCCCGTACCAGGCCGAGGACCAGAAATAGCTCGAGGTCGCGATCGCGCCGAGCATGACGGCGGCGGTCGTGCCGAAGATCGTGCGCGCGGAGACGCCGCCCTTCGTGATGCTCCAGACCGAGAGCAGCGCGAGCGGGCCGATCAGCAGGAAGGCGAAGAAGGCCGGCGGCCACTGGACGCCGAGCGCCGCCAGGCTCGACAGGATGATGATGTTGAGCGTGATCAGGATCGCGTTCATCGAACTCCCCTCGCCCGCCCGTCGCCGAGGCGAGCGGATGGGACGCGCATCGGTCGACCCGCCGCTTCAGCCGACCCTCTTCTCGCGGTCCTGCCCGTCTCGGCGTCCTTCGCCCGTCCCTCGCCCGTCGCCCCCTCCGCGGTCCAGGCTGCCCGCTCCGGTTTTCCCCCGAAGCCGCTCAGCTGATCCGATGGGCCCTGGCCATCTCGTCGAGGAACGCGATCACGGCATCCTCGGCGCTCTGCGCTCGCTGCCCCGCCATGTCCCCGAAGCCACGCATCAGGACGAGCCGGTCGACGCCGAGGTCCTCGTACCGCTTCGCCGTGTCCGCATCGACCGGGCCCGGCGGGGTCACGGTGATCTCGAGCCGTCCGAGCGACGCCGGTCGCTCGACCCGCTTCGCCGTCTCGCGCAGGCCCTCGACCATCTTCTTCGTGTTGTCGACGTCGAGGAAGAAGCCGTACCAGCCGTTGCCCTGGGCGACGGCGCGACGAAGCGCCGCAGGCGACATGCCGCCGACGTGGATCGGCGGATGCGGCTTCTGGACGGGAAGCGGGCGCGACTGGATGCCCGAGAAGCGCGTAAACCTTCCGTCGAAGGCGGGCTGCTCCGAGGTCCAGAGCGTGCGCAGGACCTCGATGTGCTCGCTGGTCCGCGCGCCGCGCTCCGCGTACGGGATGCCGAGGGCGTCGAACTCGCCCTCGACGTAGCCGACGCCGACCCCGACGAGCAGGCGACCCTTCGAGAGGACGTCGATGCCGGCGAGCTCCTTCGCGAGCACGATCGGCTGGCGTTGCGCGATCAGGACGATGCCCGTCCCCAGCTTGATGCGCTTCGTCTTGGCCGCCGCGAAGCCGAGGCTCGCCACCGTGTCGAGGAAGGTCGACAGCGGCGGAACCGGCGAGGGCGGAACCTGCGGGTCGACCAGCACGACGTGCTCGCCGGTCCAGATCGACTCGAAGCCGAGCTGCTCGGCCGCGACGACGAGTCGCTCGATCGCGTCCGGATGGTTGAACGTGCCGACGTTGAGCCCGAAATAACCGAACTTCATTCCGCCCCCTCCCCTGTCGATCGCGATGACGCCCCTGTCCTGTTCCTGGCTCTGGCTCGGCGCCGGACCGGACCGCCCCTGCCCCCTCCGGCCCCTGGCCTAACCCATCAGCACGTCGGCCGTGCGCTTCAACGTCTCCGGATCCGACGCGTGAACGAGCAGCGTCTTCGCGCGGCTCGCCTTCCAGGCCGCCAGCCGGTCGCGGATGCGCTCCTTCGGCCCGACCAGCGCGATGTCGTCGATGAAGGCATCCGGCACCGCCGCGATCGCCTCGCCGCGCTTCCCCTCGAAGAAGAGGTCCTGGATCTTCTGGGCTTCCGCCGGATAGCCCATGCGGCCCATCAGCTCCTTGTGGAAGTTGCGATCCTTGGCGCCCATGCCCCCGACGTAGAAGCCGAGCGAGGGTCGGATCGCGTCGTAGGCCTTCTGGACGTCGTCGGTGACCTGGACCGTCACGGGCACGACGATGTCGAAGTCCTCCTTCGCATGGACGAGCGAATCGGCGTAGACCTCTTCGCGCGTCGGCGCGTACCAGAGCGGAATCCATCCGTCGCCGATCTCCGCCGCGAGCGCGACGTTCTTCGGCCCCTCGGCCCCGAGGTAGATGGGCAGGTTCGGGCGCAGCGGATGCGTGATGGACTTGAGCGGCTTGCCCATGCCCCAGGCGCCCTCGCCAAAGTAGGGAATCGGGTAGTGGGGGCCGTCGTTCTTCACGGGCTGCTCGCGGCGCAGGACCTGGCGGAGGATGTCGACGTACTCGCGCGTCCGGGCGAGCGGCTTGTCGAAGGGGCGACCGTACCAGCCCTCGACGACCTGCGGGCCGGAGACGCCGAGGCCGAGGATGACGCGACCCTGTGTCAGGTGGTCGAGCGTGAGCGCGTGCATCGCGGTCGAGGTCGGCGTACGCGCGGAGATCTGGACGATCGAGGTCCCGAGCTGGATCGTCTTGGTATGGGCACCGATCCATGCGAGCGGCGTGAAGGCGTCGCTCCCCCAGGCCTCCGCGGTCCAGGCGGAGTGGAATCCGAGGCGCTCCGCCGTCTGGGCGATCTCGACGAAGTTCGGATGGGGCTGCGCTCCCCAGTAGCCGAACATGACTCCGAAGCGGATGGCGGGGGCTGCGCTCACGCGGAACTCCTGTGGATCGAGGTCCGGCGCGCCCGCGCGACGGAGTCGAAGCGCCGGGCAGGCCGGATGCGAGGGACGAGCCGCCGGGTACGGCGAACCCGACCGGAGGGACGGGGGCGGACCCGGGCGCGCGGAGCATAGCCGCCGGCGCCGCTCGCCTCGACCGACTCCCGGTCGCCGGCTAGCTTGATTCGATGGACGAGCGACTGGCCCGCCTCCTCGACCGACAGGAGATCGAACGCATCCTGCACGGCTATTGCCGCGGCATCGACCGTCGGGACCTCGCCCTCGTCCGCGCCTGCTATCACGACGACGCCACCGATCGCCACGGCAGCTTCTTCGGCGACGCCGACGAATACGTCGCCTGGGTCGATGGCCTGCTCGCGCGCTACCGCTTCACGACCCATGCGCTGCATCAGATCTCGATCGAGTTCGGCGCAGATCCCGATCTCGCCGCCGCCGAGACCTACGGCGTCTCGGTCCACCGAGGCGATCCGACGAAGCCGCATCAGAACCTGGCGACGGCCTTCCGCTACCTCGACCGCTTCGAGCGGCGGAAGGGCGTCTGGAGGATCGCCAGCCGCGTCGCGATCGGCGAATGGTCACTGCGGCTGCCGGCCGACGCGTGGTGGGACGTGCCCGAGACCCATCTGCACAGTCGCCGCGACGGATCGGATCCGATCTACGACCTGCTCGCCGCGATCGGCGTGCCGGACGCGAGGCGAGACCCGGGCCCCGCGGCCGACTGAGGAATCCATGCAGCTGACGACGCTCCGGCTCGAGCTCCGCGCCCAGACCGCCCGCATCCTGCTCGACCGTCCCGACAAGCGCAACGCGATGGATTCGACCATGGCATGGGAGCTCGCCGAGGTGCTCGACGCGCTCGAGAGCGACCCCGCCGTGCGCGCCGTGTTGATCCGCGGCGCGGGCGGCCAGTTCTGCTCGGGGGGCGACCTCGCGCCCGCGCCGGCGACCGAGGCCGGCCGCGACTTCGACCCCCGGCGATCCCGCGCGCGGGCCCGAGCGGGGTCGCCGGCGGCGGTGACGCTCGACGTGATGAACCGCGTCTACGGTCGGGCGATCCGCGCCCTCCACCAGCATCCGAAGCCGGTCGTCGCGCTCGTCGAAGGCGTCGCGGCCGGTGCGGGCGCGAACCTCGCCTTCGCCTGCGATCTCGTCTACGCGACGCCCGACGCCCGCTTCTGCGAGATCTTCATCCGGCGCGGGATCGCCCTCGACTGCGGCGGGTCCTGGCTGCTCCCGCGGCTCGTCGGGCTGCAGCGCGCGAAGGAGCTCGCCTTCTTCGGCGATTGGATCTCGGCCGAGACCGCGCGCGAGTACGGCCTCGTGAGCGCGATCTTCGATGCGGACAGGATCGGAGCGGCGGTCGACGAGAAGCTGGCGGCCCTCGCCGAACGGCCGCCGATCGCGCTCGCGCAGATCAAGCAGAGCCTCCACCGCGCGACGACGGTCTCGATGACCGAGGCCCTCGAGATCGAGGCGGTGGCGCAGGCGGCGTGTGCGTCGACGGAGGACATGGCCGAAGGCGTGCGGGCGTTCCTCGAGAAGCGACCGCCTCGCTTCGAGGGGCGCTGAACGCGCGACGATCGTCCGCTAGTCGGCGACCGCACCGCTCCGCTTCAGCTGATCGCGCTGGACCGCGAGCGAGATGCGCTGGAGGGTCGAGAGGAAGTCCTGCGCGCGCGGATCCTCGGCGATCGCCCGCAGCCCGTAGCGGAGCCTGCCGCTATCGAGCTCTCGGAAGCTCTGGACCGACGCCTTGCCCGTGCACGCCTCGTCGCCGTGGCGGATGGCGACGTCGACCGTCTGACCGACGAGGTAGATCTCGCTCGCGAGCACGGCGAAGCCCGTCGAGCTCAGATCCTGGACGGGAAGCCCGGACTCGCTGCCGACGCGCGCCTCGATGCGCGCGCCGATCGTCGTCACCCGGTAGGTCTGACGCGCTTCGGCGGAGATCGGATCGCCGACGGGCTCGAGCACGAAGATCGGTCCCTCGTTCGGATCGCGACCGTCCGGAGCGGAGGGGACGGCGGCGGGTTCGACGACGGCTTCGTTCGCCTGCGCGTCGTGCCGTCCTTCGTCGGCCGGCTCGTGCGTCTGGATCTCGGTGATCCGCGCGACCTGCTGCATGAACTCGCGCTTCCCGTTGAAGTACATCAGCACTTCCTGGTCGACCGCGAAGGCGAAGGGCTCGCCCACGAAGCGCACCGAAATCGTCTCGCCGTCCGCCGCGATCACGACCGAGCGACGCAGCCGACGGGTGCTCACCGTCGGCTCCTGGAACAGAACGTCGTTGCCCACCTTCAGCACGAGAAGCTCCCCTGGCGTTCGACGGCCCTATCGGACGCGTCTCCCCGAGATCCGAGTAGGGCAAACCACGCTCCTGCGCGAAAACGCGAAAATGGTGCGTTCTCCGGAGGTGGCTGCCGGCGTTCCCCAGGCCCGCCGCCGAGACGACGTTGCGCGACGGACGGGGGCGATGTGCGAGACTCGTGCGCCACGCGCGCTCGGGCGGACGCCACCGGTGGATTCGAGCCGCCCGATCCGAGCCCCGAACCCGAGCCCGGGGAGAAGCAGGCGCTGACGTTCTCCGATTCCCGCTCCCACGCCGGCGCCGCGCTGCGGCCGCTCTTCCTCTTCGGGGAGGAACGTCCCTTCGCGCAATGCCATGCCTCGACGCTGGTCGAGACGCGGGACGGCCGGACCCTCGTCGCCTTCTTCGCCGGGCCCCACGAAGGCCATCCCGACGTCGGCATCTGGCTCGCCGAGCAGCCGTCGGGCGCGCCCGACGCGCCCTTCGCCCCGCCCCGTCGGATCGCCCGCGTGGCCGCGCGGGCCCACTGGAATCCCGTCCTCTACCGCCTCGACGACGATTCGATCGCACTGCAGTTCAAGGTCGGCGAGCGCATCCGGCGCTGGTCGACCTGGCTCGCGATCTCACGCGACGGCGGGCGGCGATTCGAGTCGCCGCGGCCGCTCGTCGCCGGTGATCGCGGCGGGCGGGGCGCGGTGCGCAACAAGCCGATCCGGCTGGCGTCGGGGAATTGGCTCGCGGGCGCGTCGATCGAGACGCGCTGGCGGTGGGACGCCTTCTTCGACCGCAGCCCCGACGGCGTCGGCGACTGGGTCGCGACCGCGCGGATCGGGACCGACCGGGCCGCCTTCGTCGGCAAGGGCCTGATCCAGCCGACGCTCTGGGAGTCGGCGCCCGGCCGGGTCCACGCCCTGTTCCGTTCGACCGACGGCCGCATCCATCGCGCGGACTCGACCGACGACGGCCGGACCTGGTCGCGCGCGTACGCGACGGACCTGCCCAACAACAACAGCGCGCTCGACGTGGCCCGTCTCGTCGACGGGACCCTCGCCCTCGCCATGAACCCCGTCGCCGGCAACTGGGCGGCGCGCACGCCGCTCTCGCTCCTCTTCTCCCGCGACGACGGCGCGAGCTGGCCCTGGCGCCTCGACGTCGAGTCCGGCCCCGGCGAGTTCTCCTACCCCGCGATCGTCGCATCGGGCCCGTCGGGCGACGGACTCGCCCTCTGCTACACCTGGAACCGCCGCCGGATCGCCTTCCTGCGCATCCCCTCGATCGGCGCGCGACTCGATGCCGGACTCGTCCCCGAGACCTGAGGAGCCCCCCATGACGCAGACGTTCGGATTCTCTTCGACCGCGGAGGAGGTCGCCCGCGACATCGACCTCTCGGGCCGGACCATCGTCGTGACGGGTGTCTCCGCGGGCCTCGGCATCGAGACGGCGCGCGTGCTGGCGGCCCATGGCGCGAAGGTCGTCTGCGTCGCGCGCGACGCGGGCAAGACCGAGAAGGCGGTCGCCGGTCTTCGCGAGGCGGATCCGAAGGGCGAATTCGAGATCGCGCTGCTCGATCTCTCGGATCTCGACTCGGTCCGCCGCGGCGCCGACGACATCGCCCGCCGCTTCCCGAAGATCCACGTCCTCGTCAACAATGCCGGCGTCATGGCCTGTCCGCTCGGACGCACGAAGGAGGGGCTCGACCTCCAGCTCGGCACCAACCACCTCGGCCACTTCGTGCTGACCGCCCGCCTGCTGCCCAACCTGCTCGCCGCCGCGCCGGCCCGCGTCGTGAACCTGACGAGCGGGGGCCACCGCATGTCGAACTTCCGCTTCGACGACCCGCTCTTCGAAGAGGAGCCCTACGACAAATGGGTCGCCTACGGCCAGGCCAAGACGGCGAACGTGCTCTTCAGCGTCGCGCTCGACGAACGCTATGCGAGCCGCGGTCTGCGAGCCTACGCCGTCCATCCGGGCGCGATCCATACCGAACTCGGCCGCCATCTCTCCCAGGACGACTTCAAGATCATGATGGGCAAGCGTCCGCAGGCCGAGCCCATGCAGTTCAAGCGGGTACCCCAGGGCGCGGCGACCTCCGTCTGGGCCGCGACGGCGCCGGAGCTCGCCGACCGGGGCGGCGTCTACTGCGAGGACTGCGGCGTCGCGGAATTCATCCGGGATCCGGGGGCGGCCGTCGGCGTCATGCCCTACGCGCTCGACCGCGAGGCGGCGCGCAAGCTCGTGACGCTCTCCGAGCGGTGGTCGGGCGAGAAGCTCCCGGCCTGAGCATGCGCATCGCCCTCAAGGTCGTCCCCGGATCGACGCGCGAGGGCGTCGCCGGCTGGCTGGGCGAGGCGCTGAAGGTCCGGGTCCGTGCGCCTGCCGAGGACGGACGGGCGAACGCCGCCGTGCTCCGGGTCGTCGCTGCGGCGCTCGATCTTCCGATCGACGCCGTGCGGATCCACGCCGGGGGCGCGTCCCCTCGCAAGACGCTCGAGATCGACGGGCTCACGCTCGACGAGGTCCGCGCACGGATCGACGCCGCGCTCGACGCACCGGCCTAGCAGCCCGACCTCAGCGGCCCCCGCGACCGCCCGTGCCTCCCCCCGTGCCGCCGCCCGACCGGAACAGCGCGCGCAGCGGAACCCGCTCGGCGTCGCTGCCGCCAGCCGCCTCGTCGATCGACGTCAGCTGCAGCTCGAACCGACCGACGAGCCAGAGATCCGCCTCGGGAAGCGCCTCGAGGGGCGGGCCGCCCGGGCGATTGAGCGGACAGACGTCGCGCCGCTCCTCGAGCTCCTCCGCCTCGTTCTCGAAGACGACCCGCAAAGGGAGCCCCTGCGTCCGGCAGACGAGCGGCCGATCGGCGTAGATGCGACAGCCCCCTGCGTCGTCGAGGAACGCGCATCCGCCGACCGGATGGGGCGCGGCGTGGTCCAGCAGCGCGCCATGGGCGCGGCGGATGCGTTCGGCCTCGATCCGGCTGACCGTGAGCCCATCGAGACAGCAGGCATGGCAGCCGCGGCGACACTGGAGCCGGCCCGCGTGTCGGGCCGCGAGGGCGCGCGCCTCGCGGTCGACCTCGTCGCGGAGGGCGGCGAGCTCGACGAGCGCCCGGTCGAGCGGCGAGCGGGAATGGCCCATCCCGCGAGCCTATCGCATGCGCCAGAATGCGGACGGTTCGCGGCGGTCCATGCGCGGAAGCGAGCCGACGAGAGGGCGCGGAGCCGACGTCGGAGCCGAGGCGATCCCATCATGACGAGCGAGGTCCAGCGATCCGATGATCCGCCCCTACGACCCCGACCGCGACGCCGAGGCGCTGCGCCGCTGCACGGTCGCGCTGCAGGAGGACCTGCGCGCGCTCGAGCCCGACCTGCCGGCCGGCGAGGCCATGGCCGACGCCTATCGCGCCACCCTCTTCGATCGCATCGCGCGATTCGGCGGCGAGATCCGGATGGCCGAGCAGGGCGGCCGGGTCGTCGGCTTCGCGGCCGTCCTCTTCGCCGTCGGGCCCGAGGAGCCCGATCGCATCCAGAGCCCGGCCGCCTGGGTGACCGATCTCGTGGTCGTGCCCGGCCACCGCGGACGAGGCCTGGGCAAGGCCCTGCTCGGCGAGGTCGAGGCCGCCGCGCGGCGAGCCGGCGCCCGTACGCTGAACATCGGCGTGCTGTCGCGCAACGCGGACGCCGCCCGGCTCTACCGCGCCGCGGGCTTCCGCGACTACCACGTCGAGATGACGAAGCGACTGGAATGACGATTCCCGCTAGTTTCGGTCGCGCATGTCCGAACCCCGCGCACGCCTGCTGACGTCCGGCTCGATCCTCCTCTTCGTCCTGCTCGTCCTCTCCGGCTGGCATCCCTACGACCGGCCTACCTGGTGGATGGAGGTCGCGCCCGTCCTGATCGCCTGTCCGATCCTCTTCGTGACCCGGCGCCGCTTCCCATTGACGACGCTGCTCTACGTCCTCTTTTTCCTTCACGCGTGCGTCCTGATCGTGGGCGGGACGTATACCTACGCCCGCGTCCCGATCGGCTTCGCCGTCGCCGACTGGCTCGGCCTCGAGCGCAACCCCTACGACAAGCTCGGCCACTTCTTCCAGGGCTTCGTCCCGGCGATCGCCGCCCGCGAGATCCTGATCCGCGGACGCTTCGTGCACGGCGATCGCATGCGGCGCTTCCTCGTCCTCTGCGTCGTCCTCGCGATCAGCGCGAGCTACGAGCTCGTCGAGTGGGGCGCCGCGCTCGCGATGGGCCAGGGCGCCGACGCGTTCCTCGGGACCCAGGGCGATCCCTGGGATACCCAGAGCGACATGTTCCTCGCGCTGATCGGCGCCCTCGTCGCCCTCGCCAGCCTCGCCCCCTTCCACGACCGCCAGCTCGATCGCCTCGCCCCCGCGAATCCCGGCGCCCGACGGCCCGCATCGACGACGAATCGATTCGACTAGCCGTCCTCGATTCGAGAAGCGCAGGTTCGTGGAGATGGATCGGCGAAGACGTCCCGAGCCGCCCGCTCATCGAGCTCGCGCAGGCGGAAGACGCAGAGGTCGCGGTCGGTACGCCGCTCGTAGACGTGGATCATCGGGATCTGCGCCTTCATCACGTCCCAGACCCGCGCCTTCTCCTCGTCGGAGAGCCGCTCGGCCCGCGCGCGGTAGCGGCGCCCACGGACCTGGACCTCGACCTCGGGATCCGCCTCGAGGTTGTAGCGCCAGGCGGGATGGCGGGCCTGACCCATCGCGCTCGCGACGAGCAGCCGATCGCCTTCGTGGGCGACGGAGGTCAGGTGGACCGAGCGTCGCCGGCCGGTCCGCCGGCCGCGCATCGTCAGCGTCAGCATGGCGTCACTGCTCGGCCCGAAGACGAAGAAGCGGCCGTTCGTCGCGCGGAAAACGAACGGATCGACGGGCGCGACGAAGGTCCGGATCAGCCAGGTCGTGACGGGATGGGTCACCAGCCGGACGACGAAGCTCCGGGACGGATCGCGCTCGGCGCCCATGCGTTCGCTCCTCGCGGTCGGGGTAGCACGCCACGCTCCGTGAAGGAATGTCCCGACCACGACCGCCGCCGTCCCTTCGAAGGGGCCTCGCCGGCGATCGCATCCGGTTCGGGGATGGCACGGAACCTGCTCATCGGATCGGGGATCCGGGGTATGCTGCGTCGTCGCGGCGCGGCGCGAACCGAATCTTCCCGAGGAGATCCCCATTCATGTCCCCCGCTTCGAGCCGTCAGATCGTCACGATTCGGGAGGTCATGACGAGCCGCGTCCGGACGGCGCGACCGGACCAGAGCCTGCACGAGGTCTGGCGCATGCTCGTCGACGAGCGCTGCCACCACATTCCGATCGTCGACGAGGGCCGCCCCGTCGGCATGATCAGCACCCGCGATCTCGTCCGCGTCGCCAAGAAGCACGGCGCGACGAAGCTCTCCGAAGGCGCCTACGGAAGCGAGACCGCGGCCGACGTCATGACGCGCGGCCTCGAGACCATCTACGCCGACGAGCCCGTCGAGGCGGCGATCGATCGCATCGGGATCGGCGAGTTCCACGCGCTGGTGGTCCTCGACGACGAAGAGAACCTGGCCGGGATCGTGACGAACCACGATCTGCTCCACTACCTGGCGGACTGAGCTGGCGGATCTCTTCCGCACGGACCACGATTCGAACGATGAAGTGGCTCGATCGGATCCTCGGCAGCGACAGTCAGACCCTCGGCCGGCATTCGCTGATGCTCGGCTCGCTGATCCTGATGCTGGTCGCGCTCCCGCTGCTCGAGTGGTCGCCCGGGCGCCACCTGCGCTTTCCGATCCTCTTCGGGCTCGTCCTCTTCGCCGCGATCTGGGTCAACCAGACGAAGCACTGGGTGCTCTGGGCGGCCGTCGTGATCGGAATCGGCGCCATCGCCGGCAACATGATCGCCTTCTTCACGGCCTCGCCGGTCGTCCGCATCGCGGCCGACCTGATCGGCCTCGCCCTGCTCGTCCTGACGACCCTCGTGATCCTCCGCTCGATCGTGATCGAGCGGGAGGTCGAGCTCGATACCGTGATCGGGGGGATCTGCGCCTATCTGCTGATCGGCGTCTGCTTCGCGACCATCTATCGGCTGCTCGTCGACACCGTCCCCGCCGCCTTCGTGATCGCGGGCGAGCCCCTCGAAGCCTCGCTCCAGGACACGAGCTCGCTCCCGGCGCGCCTGCTCTACTTCAGCTTCATCACGTTGACGACGACCGGCTACGGCGACATCACGCCCAACGCGGAGATCGCCCAGATGCTCGCCGCCGGCGAGGCCCTGATCGGACAGCTCTACGTCGCGATCTTCATCGCGCGCCTGATGGGCCTCCACATCGAGGCCGGCCGACCGCGCACCGACTGCGACGACCCGCCGACGGGTCGCTGACGCGAACCCACGGGACTGCACGAGCACGCCGAGCGAAGCGGGCCGACCGCGGTCAGGCACCGCCGGCGCGGAAGCGCCGGAAGAACGCGCGCACGTCTTCGACGTACGCCTGCGGCGCTTCGGCCGGTCCGAAATGACCGCCCTTCGCGTAGACGCGCCAGTGTTGCAGGTTCGCGTGCCGCTCGACGAGCTTCCGCGGCAACGCGAAGACGTCCCGCGGCAGGACCGCCATCGCGGTCGGCGCCTCGATCACGGGCTGCCTCGGATGGGCCGGCTGCCAGCCCTGGCGCGCCGTCTCCCAATAGAAGCGCAGCGAGGTCCCGATCGTCCGCGTCAGCCAGAAGAGGGACGCGGTGGTCAGCAGGTGCTCCCGGGTGAACGCGCGCTCGACCTCGCCCCCGCAATCGGACCAGGCGCGCCTTCGCTCGACGATCCAGGCGAGCAGCCCCGCCGGCGAGTCCTCGAGCGCGACGGCGAGGGTCTGGGGATCCATCGAGTGGACCATCATGTGGCTCGTCGTGGTCGGCTCGGCCTCGACTCGACGGGCGTAGAAGCGCTGCTCGTCGGGGGCGTAGTCCTCGGCCCGGACCGAGGCGTAGTCGAGGCCGGGGATCGCCGGGAAGCTCTCGTAGACGCCGTGGAGGAATGGCGCGTATTTGTGACCGAGCTGCGCCGTCACGAAGGCGCCCCAGTCTCCGCCGGCCGCCGCGAAGCGCTGGAAGCCGAGGACGTCCTTCATCAGCTTCGCCCAGAGGTCGGCGGTCCGCGCCCAGCCGATCCCCGTCTGCCGGAGCGGACTCGAGAAGACGAAGCCCGGCAGCGAGGGCACGACCACGTCGAAGGCATCCGCCGGATCGCCGCCATGGCTCGCGGGATCGGCCAGCGCGTCGACGACATAGCGGTGGTCCCAGAAGGTCCACGGCCAGCCGTGCGTCACGACGAGCGGCATGGCGCGCGCGGCCGTCGCCGCATCCCGCGGCCGGCAGCGCATGTAGTGGATCGGAACGCCGTCGATCACGACGCGCGCATGCTCGTAGCGATTCATCTCCGCCTCGACGGCGCGCCAGTCCCAGTCCGAGAGCCAGCTCGCGACGAGCGAAGCGAGGTAGCGGCCTTCCATGCCGTAGCGCCAGTCGTCGTTGCCGAAGTCGGGCGCGGCGCGGAAGCCCTCGAGCCGGCGACGGAGATCATCGAGGTCGGGCTGCGGAACGTCGATCGTGAAGCGTTCGGGCTGCATGCGATGCGGAACCTCCGCGGGCAGTCTAGGCGCCCGCGCCCGAATGGACCGCCGCCGCATCCGACCGCGCGGTCTGCACGCCGCCGCGGTCGAGTCGATGGATCGCGCTCGTCTTGACGAGCGCCACGACCTGACGTCCGGGCTCGAGCGCGAGCTCGCGGGCCGCCGCGGGCGTGATGCGCGCGCGCAGCTCGACCTGCCCGACCGCGAGCCCGACGAGGATCTCGTGACCCAGCCGATCGACCGACGCGACGCGACAGGCGAGCGCGTTGCGGGCCGAGATGCCGGCCGGCTTCTCGAGACAGATGATGACCTCGTCCGCGTAGAACCCGACGTCGATCGCGTCGCCGATCGCGGCGTCGCAGAGCGGCGCGGCGAGCATCGTCTCCCCGCCGAGGTCGACCAGCGTGACGCCGCCCGACTCGTCGTGGGCGCGGACGGGCAGATGGAGCAGGTTGTCGACGCCGACCAGCGACGCGATCCCGAGCGCGCGCGGTCGCTTCAAGACCTCGACGGGCGGGCCCTGCGCGACGACACGGCCGGCGTCGAGCACGACGCAATCGTCGGCGAGGGCGAGGAGCTCGGGCGCGCGGTGGGTCACGAAGACCATCGGGACGCGCAGCGTCCGCTTGACCTGCATGAGCAGGCCGAGCACGTCGCGGGAGAGCTCGGCGTCGAGGGCGCTGGTCGGCTCGTCGAGCAGGAGGAGTCGGGGCGCGGCCAGCAGCGCGCGTCCGATCGCGACGCGCTGCCGCTCGCCGCCCGAGAGCGCTTCGGGCCGGCGGTCGAGCAGGGGCTCGATGCGCAGGACCTCGAGCACCTGCCGTCCTTCCGCCGTCTCGAGCCGCGCCGCTGCGCCGGGCGCGTAGGCGAGGTTGGCGCGTACGCTGCGGTGGGGAAAGAGGAGCGCGTCCTGGGTGACGAGCGCGAGGCCGCGTCGCTCGGGCGCGACGAACCCGTGCGCGCTGCGATCGAAGACGACGCGGTCCGCGACGACGATGCGTCCCTGCTCGGGGCGGATCAATCCGGCGAGGGCGTGGAGGAGCGTCGTCTTGCCGCTGCCCGACGCGCCGAAGATGCCGAGCGCGGGGCCGCGACTGCGCACGTCGAGGTCGAGGGCGAAGGCGGGGAAGCGGTGGACGAGGGCGAGCTCGAGCATCAGCCGATCCGCCGCGATCGCGCCGAGAGCCAGAACGATCCGAGCAGCGCAGCGAGCGCGAGCGCGACGCTGATCGCGACGAGCCGCCAGGCGGCCTCATCGCCCCCGCGCACGCTGAGGAGCGTGTAGACGGCGACCGGGATCGTCCGCGTCTCGCCCGCGACGTTGCCGGCGAGCACGATCGTCGCGCCGAACTCGCCGAGCGCGCGCGCGAACGCGAGCACCGCCCCGGCGCTGACCCCGGGCAGCGCGAGCGGGAGCGTCACGCGGAAGAACGTGTCAAGAGGGCCGCGGCCGAGGCTGCGCGAGACCTGCTCGAGGCGCGGATCGACGGCGAGCATCGCGAGCCGGATCGCTTCGACGAGCAGCGGGAATCCGACGACCGCGGCGGCGATCACGCAGGCGGTCGTCGTGTAGGCGACGTGCTCGCCGGTCCAGGCATGCCAGAGCCGGCCCACGGGTCGGCTGCGCCCGAAGAGATGGAGCAGCAGATAGCCCGTCACGACGGGCGGGAGCACGAGCGGAAGCATCACGAATCCCTGCGCGAGCGCCCGCAGCGGATGCGTCCAACGCGCGAGCAGCCAGCCGATGGCGATGCCGGGCACGAGCGAGACCACGACCGCGAGCACCGCGACCCGGATCGAGAGCCCGACGACCGCCCATTCGACCTCGCTCGTCATGGTCGCCTACGGAAGCACAGCCGACGGCGGAACCACAAACCCCGCCTTCGACAGACGCGCGCGCGTCGAACCGCTCGCGAGGAAGGCGAGGAAGCGACGCGCCCGCTCGATTCGCGGCGACGCGCGCAGGACGACCGCGACGTACGCGATCGCCGGTTGCGTCGACGGATCGAAGGCGAAGAGCGTCGCGACGTCGGCCACGCGCGCGTCGGTCGCGTAGACGATGCCGGCCGTGACCTCGCCCTGCTCGACGGCATGGAGCACGGCGCGCACGTCCTTCTGCCCGACGAGCCGGGGCTCGATCGCCGACAGCAGCCCGAGCGCGTCGAGCGCCGCGCGGGCGTACTCGCCTGCCGGAACGCCGGGGTTCGCGATCGCGACGAGGTCGTCGTCGTCGAGCGCCGCGACGAGCGCGGCGGGATCGGCGGGATGCCCCTCGCCCGCGAGTCGACCCGACCGGGGCGCGATGCAGACGAGCGCATTGCGCGCGAACGTCAGGGCCTCGCGGTCGACGCGCCCGCCCTCCTCGAGAAACGTGACCCATTCTCGACTCGCGGACAGGAAGACGTCCGCTGGCGCACCGTCCGCGATCTGCCGCGCGAGATCGCTCGAGCCGCCGAAGCTCGTCACGACCGGACCCTCCGGAAAGTCCTGCGCCAGCGCCTGCACGACCTCCGTCAAGCTGGCGGCAGCCAGGATGCGGAGCGCCGACCGTTCGGACTCGGCGGCCCCCTCCGCCCGGGCGGCATCGACCGATCCGAGCATCACCAGCACGAGCTGGATCGAGACCGCGCTCCCGACGCCGATGACACGCGTCATCGCGGTGCGGAGCGAATCGGAGAGCCACATCGATCCTCCTCTGCGGCGATCCGCCGCCTCGATTCCGCCGCGCTGGCTAGAACCGGACCCGGGACTGGAGATAGAAGTAGTCGGCGTCGCCGCGCGTGCGCGCGTTCGCGACGTCGTCGAGGAAGCGCCCCTTCCACCAATGGTCGTAGCCGACGTCGAATCCGAGCCACTCACGCGCCTCCCAGCGCGCGCGCAACTCGAGGTCGGTCCCGAGATCGCGACCCGCATCGCCGCTCGCGTCGACGAGGGCGCCGCCGCCCGGGCCCGCGGATCCCGCGAAGGCGTCGCGGCCCTCCTCGAGCCGCCAATGGCGGACCTTCAGGTCGAGTCGGATCGCGGGGCTCGGCTGGATCCCCAGACGCATTCCGGGCGAGAGGAGGTTCGTCCGCCGGAAGGGCCCGAAGATGCCGGTCGGCATCAGGTCGAAGCGCCGTGCCCCGAAGAGCGGATCGAAGGCGTGGACGTCGTCGTCCGAGGGATCGTCGTTGCCCGTGGCGAAGTCGATCTGCGCGGCGAGGCGCGGGGACCAGGGAACGGCGAAGGTGTACCCGAGCTCGCCGTGGACCAGCCAGGCGGATTGGTCGCGAGTTCCCTGGGCGGCCGTCTTGCGGTCCCCGAACTGGCCGGCGACCTCGGCTTCGTAGTCGAGCTGCGCGGGCGCGGGCTTTCGGTAGCCACGGACGCCGTACGTCCGTTCGCTCCGGTTGCCCGGCAGGTCCTCGAGCGCGAGATAGTAGGCGGCGAGCTGGATCCAGGGGTTCCGGAGATCCTCGAACACGACGCCCCAGAAGCGGCGCCGCGTCGAGGGGCGGTCGTTCATGAGATCGCCGTTCCGGATCGCGACGGGGAAGGTGTAGAAGCCGCGGACGCGCCACTCGCGATCGTCGCTGCCGAGCTGGAGATGGACCCCGTCGAAGGCGTTCGTCGTGTTGCGGAAGTCGTTGCGCGCCACGAGTCGTCGACTGCCGACGTCGAGGTTCAGACGGCCGACATGAACGTCGCCTCGCAGTCCCCGGTCGAAGAGGCTCTTGCGGCTCGCCGTGACGAAGAGCTGCAGCACGTCGAGGGGGTCGACCTCGTTGCCCGTGAAGTCGTTCGGCCGGTCGTTCCAGATCCGGGCGTCCTGGAGCTCGGCGAGGAGACGGAGGCCGGCCGGCGCGTCGACGCCGAGACGCAGCCGCGTTCGCTGCGCGACCTGGGTCTGGCGCTGTGACTCGCCCGGGCGCCAGGGATCGTCGAGGAGCTCGAAGCGCGTTCGGTGGTCGACGGCGACGTCGAACCATCCGGGCAGACCGAGCGCGTCGTGAAGGCGACGACTCCAGCCGACGGAGTCGGCATGGAGGACCGAGTCGGCGGTCTCGGCGGGCCTCCCGATCTCCGTCGCGGCGGTCGACCGCGCCGGGATCAGCGGGGACACGACCCCGACGAGCGCGGAGAGAAGCGCGAGGCGGAGCGCGGCGACGCGCCCGAGCGCGCGCGCGATCGACCCCGCCCCGTTCGGGGTCGGCCTGCGTCGGACCAGCAGCTCGACCCGGGATCCGGATCCGCCCCGTCCGGCGACCCGAGCGCGCGCCGTCACGCGACCCGCCGTCCGGCGTCGGACAGGTCGTAGCCCCCGACGCTCTCGAGGGTCCGGCGATAGGCGGCGGCATGGAGCGCGTCGAGCAGTCGGACGACGCCGGACTCGGATGCGCGCGCGGCGGAGAGCCAGAGCTCGACGCGATGCGTCTCGAGCGGGTGGAAGTCCGCACCGACCGCGGCCGCGGCAGGCTCGATCGTCACCGCGGGCAGGCCCGTCGCGAGCGCGAGACGACTGGCGGCGAGATGCGAGTCGACGCGCGGCCCCGGCACCGCGCGCTCGCGACGCGCCGCGCGCCCGGCCGGATGCGCTTCGCGCCCGGCCGGATGCGCTTCGCGGCGCGCCCGCTCGAAGGCCGCCTGCGCCGAGGCCTCGGCCTCGCGCTGGATCACGGGCTTGCGCCCCCCGAGCGCGCTCTGCCACCAGCCCTTGCGCCCGCCGCGGGACGCGGCGAGACCGACGCGCCAGCGGGCGAGATGGACACGATGGAGCGGCGGGCCCGCGAAGGCAGGCGGACCGTCCGTCTCGCGGTAGTGGGCGACGGCGGCATGCAGGCGATCCGCGGCGAGGGCCGCCAGGGCCGTCGCGCTCGACGCCGTGATGGCGAGGGCATGCGCGCCCTGCCCGGCGAGCAGGCGTTCGAGCGTCCGCAGACCCGGCTCGCAGCCGGCGAGGACGACCTGGGGCTCGGACGCCGAGCGCGACGCCGGGCTCGATCCGCCGACGATCGCATCGACGGCATCCCAGCCCGTGTCGCCATGGCGGACGGGCGTCGTCACGGCGCGCTCGCCCACGAACGCGAGCCGGACGGCCGACCCCGGCGCAGCGCGCTCGCCCGAGAGCGCGTCGACCGGCTCATCGACCGGCTCGGTCGCCGCGAAGAGCGCCGCCGCCGTCGTCCCGAGCGCCCGCGCGAGCGCCAGGGCCGCATCGACCCGCGGCAGGTGTCGCCCCGCCTCGACCGCCGAGACGAGGGCCCGGCTGACGCCGGCGCGTCGGGCGAGCTCGGCCTGGGTCAGGCCGGCGGCGGTTCGGGCGTGCTGGAGGCGGAGGGCGCGGTCCATTCGACAGGAAGCTGTCTCATAGCGGCAGGATTCTGTCAAGCGCGCTTCGCGGCCCGAGTCAGTCCCAGTCCCGCAGCCCCGGTCGGATCACGCTCGCGTGGCCGTACTTCACGACCGCGACGAAGAAGAATCCCCCGATGACGTTGCCGAGCGTGGTGCAGACGAAGAAGCGGGCGAAGTCGGAGAGGGAGATCTCGCCGCCGGCGAAGACCGCGGAGAGCACCTCCGCCGTCCCGAGCACGCAGTGGTGGAGGCCCGCCAGCCCGATCAATCCGACGATGATCCAGACGAAGAGGATCTGGCTCGTCGTCTCGCGTCCCGCCGTCACGAGCCACGACACGAGACCGATCAGCCAGCCCGCGAGCACGCCCGAGATCACCTGGATCCAGCCGTCGGGACCGACCAGCCGGGCCCCCTCCCCTCGGAACACGCCCGGATCGATCGTCCCGAGACCGCTCGCCGCCGCCGCGAGCACGGTCGAGAAGACGAGGACGCCGACGAGATTGCCCGCATAGACGAGTCCCCAGACCCGGGCGACCCGCGCGACCGTCGTCCGCCGCCCGAGCAGCGGCAGGACCGCGATGGTGGAATGCTCGGTGAAGAGCTCCGAGCGACCGAAGATCACGAGGGTGAATCCGAGCGCGTAGGCGTTCGCCCGGAGCAGCGCGCGCGTGAGCTCCGAAGCGCCCTCGCCGACCAGCGTCCCGACCACGCCGATCGCGAGCAGGCTGAACCCGACGTCGAGGCCGGCGGAGAATCCCGACAGGAGCAGACCCCGGGCCGGGCGCTCGAGCTCGTCGAGGCCCTCCTGGATCTCCTGTTGCAGGATCGTCGCATAGGACTTCTGCGACTCGACGGTCACGTCGTCCCGCGCGTCGTCCCCGCGTCCGGCGGTCGCCGTGACGTCGTCTTCGCCCGCCATCATGATGGTGCCGTCCTGGTGCCTGGCCGCCTGCCCTCGTGGGGCCGTCGCATGGCGACGCGCCCTCCGGAATCGCTCGAGACCGAACGGGGGTGCAAGGCGCATACCCCGAGCGACCGCCTCTCGACTCGCGCCTCCTCGATGGACGCGCCCGCTCGCGCAGGATCCGCGCCTCGCGCGAGCGGCATGCGACCCCGATCGCGCCTGGCGATCCGCGTCTTTGTAGAAACGCCCTCCCTTCCATCCGCCGCCGCCGGTCGACCGGTCGTGGCTCCGGACCCCAGAGCGCCTCCGGACGGGCCTCGACGCGCATCCGCCGCGACTAACGCGCAGCGTCGACGCTCCGTCTCGGCCGCCGCATGGCCGGGCACGAAGGTTGCGTCCGTCGGTTCCCGAGCAGGCAGCACGGACGGTCGACGCAACGGGCACCGGCGCTGCGGAGGACGCGCGGCGCCCGCACACCCCGGCTCGAACGAGCCGTCGCGGTCCCGCCGCCGACGGGGCGGGGTCGATCCGAAGGGCGGCCGGATCGGAGCGGATGCAGCGGACGGAGGGCGATCGGACGACAGACTCGCCCGTCACACCGTCAGTCAGCCAATCAAGTCAGGCGCCCGACCCGGGTTGGCTCGCCCGCAGGACCCGGGCCCCGCGAATGCGGCAGCCATCGATCCGCATCGGCCTGCTCTCGCTGCGCGGGAGCAGATCCCGTGCCGGCGCCTTCGAGACGGGCGAAGCGATCGCTACAGCTCGAAGCGGATCCCCTGCGCGAGCGGCAGCGCCTCGCCGTAGTTGATCGTGTTGGTCGTGCGGCGCATGTAGGCGCGCCAGGCGTCGGAGCCGGACTCGCGGCCGCCGCCGGTCTCCTTCTCGCCGCCGAAGGCGCCGCCGATCTCGGCGCCCGAGGTCCCGATGTTGACGTTCGCGATCCCGCAATCGGAGCCTGCGGCCGACAGAAAGCGCTCCGCCTCGCGCAGATCGTCCGTGAAGATCGCCGACGAGAGCCCCTGCGGCACGCCGTTCTGCAGCGCGATCGCCTGCTCGAGCGAGTCGTAGGGCATCGCGTAGAGGATCGGCGCGAAGGTCTCGCGCTCGACGATGGGGAGATTCCCGCTGACGCGCACGACCGCGGGCCGCACGTAGAAGCCCTGCGCCGGCACGCCCTCGACGACGCGCTCGCCGCCGCAGACGAGGCGCCCGCCCTGGCGCGCGGCCTCCGCGAGCGCCGCCTCCATCGCGGCGAAGGCATCGCCGTCGATCAGCGGTCCGACCAGCGTATCGGGCGCGCGCGGATCGCCGATCGGCAGGCTCGCGTAGGCGCCGGCGAGGCGCGCGACGAGCTCGTCGATGCGCGAGGCGTGGACGATCACGCGGCGCAGCGTCGTGCAGCGCTGGCCCGCCGTGCCGACGGCCGAGAAGGCGATCGCGCGCAGCGCGAGCTCGAGCCGCGCGCTCGGCGCCACGATCAGGGCGTTGTTGCCGCCGAGCTCGAGCAGACTCCGGCCGAGGCGCGCGGCGACCGTCTGCGCGACCGCGCGGCCCATCGCGACCGAGCCCGTCGCCGAAACGAGCGCCACGCGCGCGTCCGCCGCGAGCGCCTCGCCCGCAGGCCGCACGCCGATCACGAGCTGGGAGAGGCCGACGGGCGCTTCCGGAAACTCCGCGATGACCTCGTCGACGAGGCGCTGGACCGCGAGCGCGCAGAGCGGTGTCTTCTCGGACGGCTTCCAGACGAGCGCATTGCCGCAGACGAGGCCGATCATCGCGTTCCAGGCCCAGACGGCCATCGGGAAGTTCCAGGCCGTGATGACGCCGACGACGCCGAGCGGATGCCACTGCTCCATCATGCGGTGGTCGGGGCGCTCGGAGGCGATCGTCAGGCCGTGGAGCTGGCGCGAGAGGCCGACCGCGAAGTCGCAGACGTCGATCCACTCCTGGACCTCGCCCTCGGCCTCGCTCGTGATCTTGCCGGCCTCGAGCGTGATCAGCGCGCCGAGCTCGCGCTGCTTCGCCCGCACCCGCTCGCCGATCCGCCGCACGAGCTCGCCCCGCCGCGGCGCCGGCACCCGTCGCCAGGCGAGCGCCGCCCGCTCGGCGCCCGAGATCGCCTCGGCGACGAGCGCCGGCCCGGCGAGGACCTGTCGTCCGAGCGACGCGCCATCGATCGGGGAGCGCTGCGCGCGCTCGCCGCCGTCGATCTCGCGATCGAACCCGCGCTCGACCTCGCTCCCGACCTCGGAATCGAAGCGGGGCGTTCCGTCGATCGACGCGGCCGCCCATCGTCCGTAGTGGGTGAAGCGCTCGAGGCCGGCGGCGGCGAGAACCGAAGCGTGCGGCGCGAGCCCGGCGCTCATCGACTGACCCGCTGCGCGACGCCGGCCTCCTCGGAGTAGGTGCGACCGAAGCGGTTGGCGAGGAAATCCTCGAGCTCGACGTCCTCCTGACGCACGAAGCCGCACGTCGGCAGTCGTCCCGCGCGGAAGAGATCGATCATCGCGCAGGCGCTCGCCGCCGTCGTCAGCTGGATCGAGCTCCAGGGCTCCCCGAAGAGCGTCTGGTGGTAGATCTTGCGCGCGTCGGTCTCCTGGACGAACTCGCCGTCCTGCCAGCCCTCGACCGAGCAGTAGACGAGGACGACGTCCTGACGCGTGATCGGGAGCGCCGACTCCATGATCTCGCAGAGCTGGGCCCGGCGATGCGGCGAGTGACCGAGCTTGAGGCCGTTGATCAGGAAGTCCATCAGGTCGCGGTGACCGGGATAGCGGACGGTCTTGTAGTTGAGCTCTTCGACCGAGCCCGCGAGGGTGTCGCAGAGGGTTCCGAGGCCGCCGGAGGTATTGAAGGCCTCGTACTCGAGGCCGTCGAGCGAGAAGCGCTCGAGACCCTCGAGCGCGAGCAGATCGACGCGCTCGCCGCGATGGATCGCATCGCAGGGGTTGCAGTACTCGTTGATGACGCCCTCCGTCGACCAGGTCAGGTTGTACTTCATGTGGTTGTGCGGAAAGCGCGGCAGCGCGCCGACGCGCATCTTGATCGTATCGAGTCGATCGAAACGACGGCTCATCGCGCGAGCGAGCACGCCGATGAAGCCCGGCGCGAGCCCGCACTGCGGCATGAAGATCTGTCCGGGTCGCGCCTCCTCGGCGAGCGCCCGGATCCGGCGCGTCGTCTCGACGTCCTCCGTCAGGTCGAAGTAGGAGACGCCCGCCTCGAGCGCGGCCTCGGCGATGGCCACGTTGACGTCGAAGGAGCAGGCCGACACGACGACGCGCCGACCCTCGAGCGCATCGACGACGGCGCGGTCGCCGCGGACGTCGACGCAGAGCGTCTCGATCTCGTCGGGGAGGCGTGCGCGCGCGAGCGCCGCCTCGCTGCGGTCGGCGACGGCCACCTGCCAATCGCCGGCGTGGTAGAGGAGCTTCGCGATCGAAGTGCCGATGTTGCCGGCGCCCAGGATCAGGATCGGGGTCTTGCTCATCGGGCCCTCCCCTTCGACTGCCCTCGTCGCAGGTTCAATGGGTTGCCGGATCGGCTCGACGGGTTCCGAGCTGTACGTGTGGAGACCGAGCTCCCTCCGGGCCGCGCGATGGGCAGCCACGCAAGGGATTCCGACCGGGAAGCGCGATCAGCGCCGCCCCTTTTCCGGTCGCGGCGGCGCGCCCGCATCGGTCGATTCGAAGATGCGATCGGCACTGGCGGCGACGAAGCCCTGATAGAGCCGGCCGTCGCGGTCGGGGTAGCGACGGGCGAACTCGTAGTAGCAGCTCGGCACGGCATGGACCTCGCCCTCGTCGAAGCGCAGCTCGATCCGATCGGCGAGCGTCGACGCCTGCTCGAGGCGCTCCGCGGGCGAGCCCTTCAGGGTGCCGCCGGCGCGGTTGAGGGGATGGCCCGCCGCCTCGACCCGCTCGACGACGGCCTCGAGCGTGGCGGGCGAACGCAGCGAGTTGACCGAGATCGTGAAGTGGTTGGCGCGCAGACCGAAGACGGCGAGCCAGGCGGCGTACTCGGACTCGGCGAGCAGTGTCTGGTAGTCGTCCCAGCTCGGCATGTCCCAGAGGCGCCCGGCATGCAAGATCGACTCCGTCGCGAAGCGCGACGGCTCGTCCCGGGCGCGCCGCGCCGCCTGCGCGAGCAGCCGATCGACGATGGCGCGCGCCGGCGCAGAGAGCGACCCGGTCCGCAGCGCCGAGAGGAAGATCCGCGGCCAGGTCGGGTCCGGGGCGACGTAGGCCCAGGCATCGAGCTGCTTCTCCTCGAAGCGATAGGGGGCGAGGCGGCGATAGCCGAGGTCGAAGAGGCGCGGCTCGAGCCGCTCGATCGCGATCGGGTCACGGTCGAAGGTACGGAAGGCGACGTGGTCGTTCGCGAGGTCGGGGTTCTCGGCGGCGAAGAGCGCCCGGACGGCTTCTGCGCGCGGCGCGATCGAGACGTAGTCTTGCCAGAGCGCCTCGAAGAAGGCCTCGACCCGAGCTCGGCTCATCGTGTCTCCTTCCGCGTCCTGCGCGCTCGAATGAAGAGCGCATCGCGCTCCGCCTGGGGCACGAACGTCTCCGCCCACCCGACGCGGCGCCGCGCCCCGCAGAGTCGCCGCGCGTCCTCGCGAAAGAAGGCGCGCAGGGCGTCGAAGGCCTGCTGTACGGCCTCCCGATCGCTGCGCGCGTCGGGCCGCTCGAGCAGGACGTCGAAGAGCCGGCCGAGCAGGGCGTCCGACTCGCCATCGAGAAAGGCCTGCAGCGGCGCGAGCCAATCCGTTCCCATCCGCCGCAGCGCGACGAGCCGGGTCCCCTTCACGCCGCGCGCGCCGTCCGGAAGCCGGCCCCTCGGCTCGAGATGGCCGACGCGGCCGAGCAGCGAGACCAGCGCGTCGAAGGCCTCGCGGGCGCGCCAGCGCGGGCGGAAGCAGCCGTGCCAGCGCAGCGCGAGCGCGCCGTGGGCGTCGGGCTGGGTCGCGATACAGAGCAGGAGTCGACCGCTGGTGTCGAGCGCCGTCCCGATCGCCGGGTAGAGGAAGGCGTAGGCGCCGTCGACGTTGTAGGCGGGCCGGTGGCTGCGGATCAGATCGTTCTCGCGCAGCAGCGCATCGAGCTCGCTCGCGACGAGCTCGACCTCGAGCGCGTGGGCGACGCGGACGAGCTCGCGCTGCTTGCGGTGGACCTTGCGGCGGGTGGCGTTGCGGTACTGGGCGAGGCGGCGGCGGGCGTTCTTCGCCTTGCCGACGTAGAGGATCGCGCCCGACGCGTCCTTGAAGCAGTAGACCGCCGGCGACTCGGGCAGGTCGCGAAGCAGGTCGCTGCCGAATTTGCGATCGAACACGCGGAGCCCCATCGCGGGGCAGAATAGTGGACGGCCTAGCGCCCGCCCTGCCCCGTGCGACGCGCGTGCTCCTCGGCGGCTGCGGGCGTGCCGCCCGGGTCTTCCGGCGGCAGCAGCAGGTCCTCGAGGAAGAACGCCGCGAGCTCCGCGCGGCCGGCGAGGCCGGACTTGCGGTAGACGGCGATCGCGTGCTGGCGGACGGTGCGCTCGCTGCGGCCGAGGACCTCGGCCGCCTCCTTGTGACCCAGCCCCTTGAGCAGGAGCAACGCCACCTCCTTCTCCGCCGGCGTCAGGCCCCAGCGGCCGAACTGCGCCTCGATGGCGACGCCGAGACCGGCGAGCAGGCGCTCCGCCTCGCCGCGCCAGCGGTCCCGCTCGGCCTCGCGATCCCGCAGGGCCAGACGCGAGTCGGCCAGCGCGTGGTGGGTCCCGCGCCAGCCCTGCCAGAGCCAGGCGACCGAGCCGAGACAGAGGGCGATGAAGGCGAGCTCGAAGCCGACGTGCAGCGAGAGGAGCGTCCGCGGCCGGTCGAGCAGCAGGTCCGTCAGTCCGAACGCCGCGATCGCGACCAGCAGGATCGTCAGTCCGCCCCGAAAACGCGGATCCAGGTCATCCGACGGAGAGCCCAAGCCGCTCCTCCTCCCCTTCCGCTCGCGATTCCGCCGCTCTACGGTCGCCCCCCGAGCATCCGACGGATGGGCGACGAGCACGCACGGGACGAAGATGCCGCACGTCGAGCCCGCCGGCGCCGATCGGGGCGATCCGAGCGTCGCGATCGCCCCGCCGGTCGGCCGGATCGACGCCAAGGGCCGGCCTCCAAACGCCGGCCGAGGAGAACGCCATGCTTCCCGATCCGCTCCATCCCGCCGTCGTCCACTTTCCGATCGTGCTCGCCGTGCTCGCCCCCTTCGTCCTGGCCGGCCTCCTGCTGGCGCTGCGCGGCGGGCGTCTGCCCCAGCGGGCCTGGCTGATCGCCGTGGCCCTGCAGGCCGCGATCGTCGGGCTCGGCTGGGTCACGATGGAGACGGGCGAGCATGAAGAAGAGCGCGTCGAACGCGTCGTGGCCCGGTCCGCCCTCCACGAGCACGAAGAGGCCGCCGAGTGGTTCGTCTGGATGGCGGGCGCGACTCTCCCGCTCGCCGCGCTCGGCCTGCTCCGGGATCGACGTCTGGCCGGCGCGGCGCGCGTCGCCGCCCTGGTCGGGACCCTCGTGACGGCCGCCGCCGTGGCCCGGGTCGGCCACACCGGAGGAGAGCTCGTCTATACCCACGGCGCGGCGCTCGCCTACCTCGATCGCGGCACCACGGCCAAGGCCGTCGGCAGCACGATCATGGGCCAGATCCTCGACGGCGCCGCGCACGAGGCTGCGGGCGCCGGCTCTCCGGGCGATGACGGTCGAAGCCGCCGGGGCCACGGCGGGGACGACTGAAGCGAGACCGCACGCGACGGTCCGAGGCCGCGGGGCGGGCGGGGCCGCGGGGCCAACGCCTGATGCGGCCTCGCGATCGCCTCCCGTGCCGTTCGGATCGGCGTCCGATCGGCAGCGGGCGCGCCCGCCCGCCGCCGATCGGGTCCGGCACGCCCCGCGAACTTGCGTACCATGACCCCATCCAAGCCGAGCGAGGTCCCGCGATGTCCCAGTCCGCCCCTGCCGATGCCATCCGATCCGCCGTCGACGAGATGCGGAAGCTCATGCAGGCCGACGGCGCCGACCTCGTCGTCCAGGAGCTCGACGTCGCGGCGGCGCGCTTGCATCTCGCCGTCGATCTCGCGAACGTGGAGTGCCTCGACTGCGTCGTACCGCCGGACATGCTGCGGCGAGTGATCAGCGATGCGGTCGCCGCGAAGTACCCGGGCGAGCTCGAGATCCTGATCGACGATCCGCGCGAGGCCTAGCACGAGGAGACGACGACGATGACGGCCAGCGCCCTTCGAGACGCGGACGCGCCCGCGACGACGCGCCGCCTGCGCATCCGCCTGCCGACCGCGCGACCCGCGCCCGAGAAGGGCGCGCCCGCCTTCACCCTCGATCGCCCGATCGCGGGTCTCAAGGTCGGCCTGCGCCACGAGGGCTCCTGGCGTTCGTGGATGCTGATCGTCGGGGAGTGGCAGAAGTTCCTCGCGCGCGACGGCGCGACGGCGGTGGTCGTCCAGACCGGGGAGCGGACGTCGACCGAGGGCGAGCAGACGCGCGCGCTCGTGAAGGAATGGGCCGAGTCCGTCGACTGCGGCATCTCGGGCCTCGGAACCTGCGGCTCGTGCACCTCCTGGAGCGTCCACGACGCGGTCTCGCTCGAGAAGCAGAAGCGCCCCGCGATCGTGGCGGTGACCGAGGAGTTCGCGCAGCACGCCCACAACATGGCGCGGCATCTCGGCCATCCGGACCTCAAGGTCCTCGTGCTCCCCTACCCGCTCGAGGCGCGGCCGGAGGACGAGCTGCGGGAGATCGCGGTCGAGTACTACCCGAAGTTCCTCGAGCTGCTCGGGGCGAGGAGCGCCCGATGACCCCCTTCGCCCTGACCGCCGAGCCCCTCGAGATCGAGGACGATCCCGAGGCCCTCTTCGCGCTCTCCCTCGAGCAGGGCTGGGGCGACGGTGCGCCCATCCTGCCGCCGACCGACGCGCGAATCGAGCGGCTGCTCGCCGCCACGCCGCATCCGCCGGACCACATCATCGGCGTCCTGCCGCCGCGCCACGGCGTCGCGACCGTCGAGCTCGCCGCCGTCAACGCGGCCATGGCCGGCGTCGAGCCGGCGGGCTTCCCCTTCGTCCTCGCCGCGCTCGAGGCGATCAGCACCCCCGAGTGGAACGCCTTCGCCCTGACGACGACGACCTCGTCCGTCTTCCCGATGCTGATCGCGAATGGCCCCTCGCGCGAGGCGCTGGGCATCAACTACCGCGCCGGCTGCCTCGGTGGCGCCGCCGGCCGCGGCTCGATGACGATCGGGCGCGCGGTCTCGCTCTGCCTGCGCAACATCGGCGGCCAGAAGGCCGGCGAGACCTCGCGCACGGTCTTCGGCCAGCCGGCGCGCTTCGGCCTCTGCTTCGGCGAGTGGGAGGAGCGCTCGCCCTGGCCCTCGCTCGCCGTCCGTCGCGGCTTCCGCGCCGATCAGGACGTCGTCACCGTCCACGGCGGCAAGGGAACCTTCCCGCTCGCCGACGTCAACAACGACTCGGCCGAAGACCTCGCCTACTCCATCGCCAAGTCCATCGCGTTCCCGCTGAACAACTGGTACCTCGAGCCCACCGGCGCGACGGGCCAGCTCGTGCTCTGCGTCAACCCGATCTGGGCGAAGCGCTTCGGCGAGGCCTTCCCGAAGATCGAGTCGTTCCAGGAATACCTCTACGAGAACGCCTGGCAGCCGATCGAGCTCTGGCGCCCCGCGAACCAGCAGATCTTGCGCGACAAGGAGCGCGTCGACGGCAAGGGCCGCGTCATGCTCGTCGAGCGGCCCGATCAGCTCGTCCCGGTCGTCTGCGGCGGGCTCGGGAGCCTGCATGCGGTCGCGCTGACGAGCTTCTGCGAGAGCGAGATGCAGAGCGTCGAGGCGGTGCGGAACTAGCGTCGCGTTCGGCACGCCGGCGGTGGGAGCGGGATTCGCTGCCCCGGGCTCGACGAGGATCTCGAGAATTCCACAGAAAACGTCCGAGTCGGAAGCGCGTCGCGGCCGACCCTATAGCCTTGCCGCGTGCCGACCATCGCTCGAGCCGGACCCTACCGGTTCTTCTTCTTTTCCAACGAGGGCGACGAGCCGCGTCACGTTCACGTGCAACGCGACGAAGCCCTCGCGAAATTCTGGCTCGACCCGGTCGCGCTATCGTCCGCCTCGGCGTTCTCGCCTCGAGAGATCGCACGACTCGAACGCCTGATCGAGGAACGTCGCGAGACGTTCCGGGATGCATGGGATGACTTCTTCCGCGCCTGAGCTGGATCCGCGAGCCACCTCCGTCGAGATCACGAACGACGAGCTCGTCGTCGTTCTCATGGACGGCAGGCGCCTGTCCGTTCCCTTGAGCTGGTTTCCGCGACTTCGTGATGCCTCGAGAGATCAGCGCCGGAACTACGAGCTCCTCGGCGGCGGGAGCGGGATTCGCTGGCCCGGGCTCGACGAGGATCTGAGCGTCGCGGGGTTGCTGCGAGGTGTCCGTGCGCCGGGGGGCGGGGCGCGGGGAGGAACGGACGGGAAGTGAGGTCGAGGCCGCTCGATCGGCTAGCCGGCCAGCATGTACGGGATCTCGAATCGGTCGAGCTCCCCCCGATGGGGGTCGAGGGGGGTTCGCTCCGCCCGAGCGCCCTGCCTCCCAGCGGATCCCACGCTCAGAGCGACGCGACGAGCTCCTCCGTCGCCGCGAGCTCGTCGAGACTCCCCGTCGTCGGCGCGAGCACGACCTCGTCGCAGCCCATGTCCTCGAGCCGGCGCACGAGATCGCGGATCGCCGGCGGCGACGTCGCGCAGCACTTGCGGCTCTGCCGCTCCGCGAACGCCTCGCCGAAGATCATGAAGTAGTCCCGCGCGAAGGCGCGGACCCGCGCGGGGGCGTCGTCCGTCAGCCCGTACCAGAACGACATCTGCAGCGTCGGCTCGCCGGCCCGCCCCGCCGCGCGCCACTCCGCCCGGAAGCGCGCGAAGATCTTCGCGACCTCGTCGAGGTCGGGCGCCATGTGGAAGCCCGCGAGCCCATCGGCCCAGCGCACCGCCCGCCGCGTCGACTTCGGCCCGAGCGACGATGAGAAGACCGGCGGCCCGCCCTTCTGGACCGGAACGGGCCCGATCGGCGGGGCATCCTTCGGCATCGGATGGGTCCCCGACCAGACCTGCTTCATGACCGCGACGCGCTCGTCGAGCACCGCGACCCGCCGCGCGAACGCTTCCCCCTGCCCGCCGAGCACGTAGTCGTAGTCGCGCATGCCGACGCCGACGCCGAGCGTGAAGCGACCGCCCGAGAGCACGTCGACCGTCGCCGCCTGCTTCGCGAGCAGGACCGGCTCGTGGACCGGCGCGAGCGCGATCAGCGACTGGATGCGCACGCGCTCCGTCAGCACGGCCGCCGCCGAGAGCACGGCCATCAGATCGAGGAACGGCGACGCGATCCGCTCGCCCGTCGCCAGCGTCGAGAAGGGACCGCGATCGATGCGGCGGATCCACTCGCAGAGGAGGTCGCGGTCCGCCTCGGCGACGGTCGAGGGAATCGAAAGGCCGATCTTCATGATGGAGCGGATGATGCGCGGGCCCGGTGGATCAGGAAAGGGTCTGATCCCCTCGATCCTTCGCTGCGACGCGAACGTCTCGAGCGCGTCGAGCGGGACGACGCGTGCCCGTCCATCCATCGGGCTTCGGGGCTCGGGCTCATCGTCGTTCCTCATGGAAGCCGCGCGGATTCATGGAAGCCTCGAGGATTCCGGATCCGCTCGCGTTCGAATGCGTCTCGGATCGCGTCGAGCCGCGCGAAGGGCTCGGCGAATCGCTCGTGCACGTCGTACGACTCGTCCGGGTCGCGCTCGAGATCGAAGAGCCACGGCCCCTGCTCGAAGAGCGGCGCGAAGGGCAGCGACCAGGGCGCGCCGCCGAAGACCCCGTGCCTCGCATGCAGCTTCCAGCGGCCCACCCGGATGGCCGCGATCGTGTCGCCGCTCAGGGAGTAGATCGGGCGCTCCGGAAGCTTCGCGTCGGCGCGGGGAGCTTCGTCTGCCCCGGTCCCGGCTTCATCGGGCGTGGCTGCGAACAGCAGCGGCCCGAGATCGACGCCGTCGATCGTGCGATCGCGCGGGAGCGGAACGCCCGCGAGCGCGAGGGCCGTCGGCAGGACGTCGACGCCCGCTGCGATGTCCTTCACGCGGCGCGACGCGATCCGGCCCGGCCACCAGGCGATGAAGGGGACGCGCATCCCGCCCTCGAAGACGTCGTTCTTGCGCCCTCGGACGGGACCGGGGCTGCCCTGGAACCAGGGACCATTGTCGCTGGTGATGAGGACGAGCGTTTCGTTCGCCAGCTCGAGACGCTGGAGCGCGTCGACGAGCCTTCCGACGCTCGCGTCGAGATCGGCGAGGACGTCTCCGTAGAGACCGGCGTCGCTCCGCCCCGCCTGCTCCGGCGTCGCGTGGAGCGGAACGTGGGGAAAGCTGTGGGCCACGTAGAGGAAGAAGGGCGCGTCGCGATGGCCTTCGATGAAGGCGATCGCCTCGTCCGTATAGCGCGGCGTCAGCTGGCGTTGATCGATCGGATCGGGATCGACGACCTCTCGGTCGCGCCAGAGCGGGAGCGGACGCATGTCATTGCTGTGGAGCACGCCGAAGTAGGCGTCGAAGCCCAGATCGTTGGGCAGCGAGGGCGACGCATCGCCGAGATGCCACTTCCCGACCATGCCCGTCGCATAGCCGGCGGCCTCGAGGGCCTCCGGCAGCAGGATCTCGTCCGCCGGCAGGCGGATGGGTCCGCCGCTCGCGCGCTGCACGTGGTCGACGGCATCGCCGCGCGGAAAGACGACCTGCGTCAAGCCGGTCCGGATCGGCCACCTTCCCGTCAGGAAGCCGGCGCGCGAGGGTGTGCAGTAGGGCGCGGGGGCGTAGAACGTCTCGAAGACGGCGCCCTCGCGTGCGAGCGCGTCGATCTGCGGCGTCGCGACGGCGCGGCTCCCGTAGGCGCCGAGGTCGCCGTAGCCGAGATCGTCGAAGAGGATGAGCACGACGTTCGGCGGGCGGACGCTCGGAGACGTCCCACGACGCGCCTGCTCCTTCATCCAGGCGAGCTCGCCCTGCTTGCGCGCGAGCGCGCCCGGGTCGTCATGCTGTGTGTAGAGGAGACTCCGGGCGACGAAGACGACGACGCCGCCCACGACCAGGAGGAGGCCGACCAGCGCGAGCACACCCAGCGATCTCAGGAGCGAGGCGAGCATCGGACCCCCATCGATCGGGACGAGGGGATGAGGCGCGAGCGAGCGCCCCGCTCATCCGCGTCGTCGCCGCAGCCCGCGCGCGATGAGCGCGATTCCCGCCGCGAGGCCCACCCCCAGCCCCGGCTCCGGAACCGTCGTCTCCGCCCCCGTCACGGGATCGGCACACTCCGGATCTTCCGCATCGAGGAGCCCGTCGTCGTCGTTGTCCGTGCCGTCGTCGCAGACGAGGTCGGCGCTGCGCTCGGACACGTCCGTCGCGCTCGTACAGCCCAGATCGAGCGCGTCGACGAGACCGTCGCCGTCGTTGTCGATCCCGTCGCCACACTCCGGCCCGCGCTCGATCCGCTCCCACATCGCGACGTAGGCCTCGGCCGAGCGGAAGAGCGGATCGAGGTCGCGATCCGAGAGGCCCGCCTGCTTCAGGTCCTCGATGAAGTCGGGCAGCAGGCCGACGTGGGCGAAGCCGGTCTGGTTGTAGTTCCAGGCCTGGCCTCCGGCGGTGAGCAGGCTGAACGTCCCCGTCGCTCCGTCGCCGTGGGCGGCGAAGGGATAGGCGATCTGGGTCGCGGGCGATTGCTGAGCGGCCTGCGTCGCATTGCCGTTGCAGGCGCCGCTTCCGAAACGCGCGGTCGGCAGATGGATGAAGCCGTTCAGATCCGAGCCGAGACCGACTGCATGGAGGAAGCCGCTGCCGCGCGTTCGGTCCGAAGCATAGAGATAGGCCTGGGCCCAGGACTTCGACGAGCGGTCGCAGTCGTTCGCGATGCGCGCGCGGCCGGGGAGATAGTCGATCTCGTCGGCATCGCCCTGCTCGAGGATGGGCGCGACGAGGCCGCCGAGATCGCGGATCCGCTCGACGTGATCACGGGTGTGCTGGCCTTCGGAGCGCTTGGCGCCGATCGAGGTCTCGAGGAAGCCGGTATGGCCCGCGACGACGGGATAGCTCGCGGGCTCGACCAGGCCGAGCACGTCCTCGACCATGCGCACGCTCATGTGGTCGACGTCGATGATCATCTTGCGCTGCATCAGGCCGGCGATCAGCGCGGCGCCGCGCGCCGAGAGGCCGTCGGCGTTGCAATGCGCCGCGTAGGGGGGCGGCGGCGGAACGCTGATGCCGAAGATCGAGAGCCAGCTCGCGATCGACGTGGCGCCGAGCTGGAAGCCGAAGCCCTCGGGCGAGCAATCCCGGGTCGAGTAGGCCGAGCCCGTCGAGATCAACGTCCCAGCGTTGAAGAGATCGTCGTAGATCGCGGCGCCGCCGAAGTCGTTGTCGAAGAGGTGGACCGGGAAGACGTGGCGGACGCCCTTCGCATAGTAGGCGTCGAGACCGGCCGCGACGCTGGCGGGCGAGCAGGCGCCCGGCTTGCAGCCGAAGAGCGCGTCGACCTCGATGCCGAGGACGATCGCGAGCTTGCCCGCCTCCATGATCTGGCGCGCATGGGCGGCGGAGAGCGCGATGTCGAGCCAGCCCTGGCCCGGCCCTCCGGCCGCGGCGTCGATCGCGGCCTTCAGCTCGAAGGCCGCGTCGATCTGCCGATCGACCGACGGCATGTCGCCGCAGCCGTAGCCCTCACGCTGGAGCGAGACGGAGCAGAGGACCTCGTTGTTGACGGCATGGACGACGAGCAGTCGCAGTCCGCCGCGGTAGGCCCGCTCGAGGAAGCGGTGGTACATCTGCTGGTGGTGGGCGTGCTCGCGGCTCGGCCAGTCGGTGAAGGCGGGGTAGCCCGCGGTGTCGTGGCCCGTCGTCGCGTTGAGCTGGTTGCCGACGAGGTCGGTCGAGCCGCCCGGGCCATGGGCGAGGGAGCAGTCCGGCAGCGCGCCGGCGACGCCGTAGGGCGACCAGGCCTTGCCGTGGAAGAGGCGGCCGCCGAAGCCCAGATTCGCGAAGGCATGGGAATGCAAATCGGCCAGGCCGAAGATCGGCTCGCCCGGGCTCGGCGCGACGATCGCCGTCGTCGCGAGCCCGGGCTCCGCGACGGGCGAGTAGCGGCACGTCCCGAGCGGCAGACCGAACTCCTCGAAGAGGCCGGGCTTGCAGCTCGTGATCAGGTAGGCGCCCTGGAGCGTGACGGCACAGGCGCTCTCGTTCAGGTCGCCGCAGAACTCCGGGTAGCCGTCGGCGTCGAAGCCGTAGCAGGTCCCGCTCTCGAGCTCCTCGATCAGGCCGGACTTGCAGGACGGGATGCCGAGGAGGGTCTGGACGTCGAGCGTGCAGGCCGGCTCGTACCGGTCGCCGCAGTAGGTCGGGTAGCCGTCCACGACGGCATAGCACCTTCCCTCGCTCAGCCGTTCGATCGTGTTCGGCTTGCAGGAGGGGATGTGCTCGATGACGGTACAGGCCTCCTCGCCGGCATCGCCGCAGTAGGTCGGATAGCCATCTCCGTCGAAGGCATAGCAGAAGTTGTCGTCGAGGTTCTCGATCCGATTGGGCTTGCACGAGGGGATGTGCTCGACGAGGGTGCAGGCGCGCTCGCCGGTATCGCCACAGAAGGTCGGAAAGCCGTCGCCGTCGAGCGCCGTGCAGCGGACCCCGAGCGGAATCTCGTACAGCCCCGGATTACAGGAGGGGATGTGCTGGACGATCGTGCACGGCGCCTGGCCCTCGCCGCCGCAGCCGAGCGCACGGCAGCGGTTGTCGGCGAAGTTCTCGTAGAGCCAGGGGATCGTCGTGTCGCAGGAGGGGATCGCCTGGAAGATGGTGCAGGGGACCTGATTGAGCCCGCCGCAGCTCGAGACGCGATTGCCGGCCGTGGCGGGCGAGGCCACGACCGAGCCAACGAGCGTCGCCGCGACGCAGAGCAGCAGCGTACCGAGCGAGCGCGGCACGGACGCGCGCGAACGGCGGGGCGAGCGGGAGCGAGCGGAGTCCGCGGAATGGAGAGCGCTCCGGAAGACCATGATTCCAGCCCTTTCGCGCTCGGGCGCACGACCCTTGGCCGAGCGCCACAGGGCGGGACCGGATCGTTCCGACGTCGATTCGCAGATTAGTCGACCGCTCGCCCTCCACAACCCCGCCCGATCGCGTCGCTCGCCGACCGGGCGCAACCGCCATTGGATTGCCGGCGTTCTGCCGGATCGGCGAGACGGGTGACGCGGCGCTAGTCGATTTGCCCCGCGCCATCTCGAAGGCGAAGCCGGCGGGGCGGTTCGTCGTCTTCGGATCGGATCCGACGCGCGCAGGCCCGTCGCGCGAGCGGCGCCTCCCGGCCGGACCGCGGTCAGCGCGATCGCCGCCCCGACCGCCGACGGAGTCCGCGAAGGACCAGCATTCCGCCGAGCAGGGCCAGGGCCACGTCCGGCTCGGGCAGGGGCTCGGTCAGGCTGGTGACGATGAACGCCCGCTCGTCCGCGTCGCTCGACATGTCATGGTTCGACGCGGCACGAGTCGAAGGAAGGGGGCCCGTCCGAGCGGCGGCGTGGTAGCAGGTCGCGCTGATCGCGGCCTGGTCGTTCCAGCTCGCCGTATCGAAGACGATCGTCGCGTCGGTCTCGACGCTGCCGGGCGGCAGCGCCTGGACGTAGGGGTAGCAGGCGTCGACGGCGAGACCGAAGGCGCTCCGCGTCGGCACGGTCTCGTCCGAGTCGAGGAAGGGCTCGTGGAGCGCGTCCCGCTCGTTCTCGAGCAGCTCGACGAAGCGGGGATCGAGCGGGACGGGCGCGTTCAGCACGAGGTCGATCGCATCCGCCGCGATGCGGTCGCCGCCGCCTGCGACCGCGATCCAGCGGATCTGCGGATAGCGGGTGTCGTCGATGCCGAAGGGCGCCTGGCGGAGGGACCAGTCGACCCAGCGCCCGAGCAGGCAGCCGTCCTGGCCGCTCCCCAGGCCGACGAGGCCCGCGACGCGGCCGGTCGCGCAGGCGAAGTCCGTCTGGAGCGTGAGGCCCGTCTGCGGAAGCAACCCGGTCGAGACGAGATCGGGCGTGCCGATCAGACCGCCGCGGTGGGGGCCCTTGATCGTCACGACCTCGACGATCCGATGGCTGCGGCTCCGGAGCGCGTCGTAGTGGCGGTAGACGAGGTCGCGCGCGATGACGCCGCCGTAGCTGTGGGTCAGGATCGTGATCGGGGTCGTGATGTCGAGAGCGTCGATCGCCTGGGCGATCGCCTGGGCGACGTCGGAGATCTGGAAGTCGGTCGAGTTGAACGTCCTGCGGCCATAGCGATCGACGAGCTGCCAGGTCGGAATCCCGCCTGGCGCCGCGAGCTGCCGGACCTCGACGCGGCGGCGCGGACCGAGCGCTCCCGTCGCCTGGTTGTTCCAGTCGATCCCGTAGACGGCTTCGACGTTGGCGGCCTCGAGGAGCTCGTTCAGGAGCGGATTGTCCGCGGTGTAGTCGCCGGTCGTCAGGTCGTTGCCCCGCCCGTGGACGAAGAAGACGACGCGCGACCCGCCCGGCGCGGCCTCGTCGGCGTCGCTCTCGCCCCAGGCGACCGGCGCCTTCCCGCAGACGGCGAGATTGTCGATCGCGTCGGCGCTCCGCACGGAGAGACCGGAATCGCATCCGCCGATCGCGCACGCCGGCAGCCCGTTGCCGCCGCAGGCATCGAGGCAGATCCCGAGCACGAAGTCCTCCTCGAGTCGGGGCTTGCACGACGGGATGCCGAGCTGGGCCTGGAGCCCGAGATCGCAGGGATCCTCGTTCAGGTCGCCGCAGAAGGTCGGATAGCCGTCGGCGTCGGGGTCGGTACAGACGCCGCCGTACTCGAAGTCGTCGCCCTTGCAGGAGGGGATGTGTTCCGTGAGCTGGCAGGGCGGCTCGCCGGTATCGCCGCAATGGGACGGATAGCCGTCCGCGTCGATCGAGCGGCAGAAGGAGCCCGACGTGTTGACGACCTCGACGAGGCCGGACTTGCAGGAGGGGATGTGCTCCGTGAGGGTGCAGGCGCGCTCGTTCTCGTCGCCGCAGACGGTCGGAAACCCGTCACCGTCGAGCGCCCGGCAGGTCCCGCCGGCGTTGTAGTTGCCGGGCTTGCAGACGTCGGCCCAGCCGTGGTCGACGAAGGGGACGCAGGCGCGCTCGTTGCGATCGCCGCAGCCCGCGTCGCGGCAGATCGATTCGGTACAGAGGAAGCCGCAGCCCTCGACGCTCTCGTAGAGGAACTTGTCGCAGGACGGCACGCAATCGAAGACGAGGCAGGCCTGTTGGTTGAGCCCGCCGCAATTCGAGTTGCACTCCGAGCGGTTGCCGGCCTGGGCCGGAGTCGACGTTCCGATGGCGGCGAGGAGCCAGACGACGAAGACCGCCCCCTGAAGACCAACGCGCATGGGGCAGCCTTTCCGACGGATCCCGATTCCGTCTCTTCCGAATCCGATCGACCCTAGGACATCGAGCCGCCCCGACAACCCTTCGCGCGCCCGGACGACGCAGGCGCGTGTCGGTTCGGCGAATCGGAAGGCGAACCGCCCGTGCGGCGACGCGTCCCGAGGCCACTGGAAGCCGGCATCGACGGCCCCTCTTCCCGCTCGTACGACCTGCGGTTACGAGCACGACTGCACCTCGAGCGCGCCCGCGTCCCGGGTGGCCGATCGCCGAACGCGGGCGAGCCCTCGCCGAATGCGGAAAGGGACGCTCGCCCCACGAACTGGCTCCGGATCGGCCGCGTAGTAGTGTCTGACGGGGCCCGGCGACGGGACCCGACCCTTCAGACGACCGGAGCGGGGCGAGCTGTCCCGCGAGGATCCGACATGCAACGCTACGAGCCCGAGACCCTCGACCTCGAAGACCTCTCGCCCGAGGCGATGTACGAGCTCTTCGAGAAGCACGCCTGGGGCGACGGCCTGCCGCTCGTGCCCCCGACTGCCGAACGCGTCGAGGCGATGCTCGCCCACGCCACGGGCGATCCCGACGAGGTCCTCGCGACGTTGCTCCCGCGCGCCGGGGTCGTGACGCGGCGCGTCGTCGCGATCAACGCGGTGCTCGCGGGCTGTCCGCCGGTCGTCTTCCCCGTCGTCCTCTCGGCGATCCGCGCGCTCGCCCGGCCCGAGGTCAACCTGCGCGGCGTCAACGCGACGACCCATCTCGTCGCGCCGATGCTGATCGTCCATGGCGAGATCGTCGGTCGCGCCGGCTTCCACGCGGGCGTCGGCTGCTTCGGCCCGGGCCACCGCGCGAACGCGACCGTCGGCCGCGCCATCCGCTTGATCCTGCTGCACGTCGCCGGCGCGCGCCCCGGCTTCGGCGACGCCGCGACCCACGGCCAGCCCGCGAAGTACACCTACTGCGCCGCCGAGAACGCCGCCGAATGTCCCTGGGAGAGCTACCCGGCGAGCCGCGGCCTCGACGCGCCCTCGGCCGTCACCGTCCACTGCGGCGAGGGCCCGCATAACGTCCACGACGCCGAGGCCGACGGCGATCCCGCGCTGATCCTCGACAAGATCGCGTCGTCGATGGCGACCCTCGGCATGAACAACGCCCCGATCAGCCAGGGCGAGTTCTTCATCGTCCTGGGCCCCGAACACGCCCAGAGCTGCGCCGCGAGGGGAATGACCCGCAGCGATGTCTCCTCCTATCTATATGAGCGCGCGCGGATCCCGGCCGGGACGTTCCGCCGCCACTTCGAGGAGCTGGCCTGGGCGCAGTGGATGAAGACGGCGCCGGACGACGCGCTGCTTCCGATGACGGCGCATCCGGATCACATCCGCATCGTCGTCGCCGGCGGCCCGGGGAAGCACAGCCTCGTCGTCCCGAGCTGGGGCATGACCAAGAGCGCGACGGTTCCGGTCGAGGGTTGAGTCGAGGATTGAGAAGGAAGCGAGAGGAGAGAGCCATGACCACCGCGATCTACCGCCCCGACAGCATCCCCGGCCCCGAGGTCGCGCAGCTCGCGCCCTCGCCTTCGTCGCTCGCGGGACTGCGCATCGCCGTGCTGGACAACGGCAAGCCGAATGCCGGCGTCGTGATGACGCGCATCGCCGAGACGCTCGCGGCGCGGGTCGGCGCGAAGGTCACGCTCGTGACGAAGAAGGGGCCGCGCGGCGAATCGGCGAACGCGGCGATTCCCTGCGCGCCGGACATCTTCGAGCGGGTCGTGAAGGAGGCGGACGTGGTGCTGACCGGCGCGGCCGACTGCGGGAGCTGCACGGCCTACTCCGTCGTCGACGCGATCGCGCTCGAGAAGGCGGGGAAGCCGGCGATCGTCGTGACGACGACGAAGTTCAAGCCGATCGCGGAGACGCTCTCGGCGCAGTTCGGGTTGGCGGAGGCGAGGCTGTTGGTATTGCCGCATCCGATCGGGGGGACGGATCGGGAGACGTTGTATCAGTGGGGGGATGCGGGGGTGGAGCGGGTGATTGGGTTGGTGCGCAAGGGGGAGTGACGCGCGGCGCTGCCGACGCCTGGCTCTTGGACGCCGCACTCGCGATCGAGGCGATTGATTCCATGACATCCCCTGCATCCTCGTTTCTCTCAAACCGAGCCTGGTACGAGGCTTCGATCTCCGAGTTTCTGGGAGCGAGCGGTGATTCAATCATCGGCCGGATGAGCCGGACAAACCCGCTCCCAACGGACCCTGAACAGGTTGAGGCATGGGAAGTTCAGATTGAGCTCCTGAAGGAGTGGCTCAAGGACATCGCCGGATCGATCTACATCGAATTTGCCATTCCGCGGATGGGTCGTCGTGTCGACACGATTCTCTTGATGAGCGGACTCGTGCTTGTCATAGAATTCAAAGTCGGAGCGACTACCTTCGATCGCTCCGGATTCGATCAAGTCTGGGATTACGCGCTCGACCTCAAGAACTTTCATGAATCGAGCCACGATCTACCCATCGTACCGATCCTCGTTGCAACCGCCGCTAGTGAATCCGAATCGACGGAGATCGATTTCGCTGACGATCTTGTGAGTCGACCGCTTCGGATCGCTCCAAACCAATTTCGCTCGCTCCTTGCCGCGCTACCGCTCAAACAAGGAGCGCGAGCCGGAATCAATGTGCGAACGTGGGCCACCGCGCCTTATCGACCTACACCAACAATCATTGAAGCAGCGCGGTCGCTGTACGCGAACCACTCAGTCGAATCGATCGCACGACATGACGCCGGAGCCAAGAACCTTCGACACACCTCTACCCGCATCGAGCAAATCATCGACGAAGCGCGTCAAAGGCAGAAGAAAGTCATCTGCTTTGTCACCGGAGTTCCTGGCGCCGGCAAGACACTGGTCGGGCTGAACGTTGCCACGCAGCGAAGAGATTCGTCCGAAACGCACGCCGTATTCCTGTCGGGCAACGGCCCTCTCGTCGAAGTATTGCGAGCAGCGCTCACCCGCGACGACAAGGAACGACGACTACGCCTCGCAGCTCCTCGAGGAGCCCACAAGGCGGCGAATCCCGTCAAGGCCTTCATACAGAACGTCCACCATTTTCGAGATGAAGCACTTACTCATCCCGCTCCGCCCGCGAATCGAGTCGTAATCTTCGATGAGGCGCAGCGAGCTTGGGACCTGCGCAAGACCGCAGAGTTCATGAAGAGGCGGAAAGGCCGCGCACAGTTCACAGATTCTGAACCGGCGTTCTTGCTTCGCTACATGGATCGCCATGATGACTGGGCAGTGGTTATCTGCCTCGTGGGCGGGGGACAAGAAATCCATACCGGAGAGGCGGGAATCGGGGAGTGGATCGATGCAGCGAATCGCCTGTTCCCCGATTGGCACCTCTACATCTCGTCCGATCTCACCGATAGCGAATATGCGGCGGGAGCAGCGATCGATCTCGTCAGCAAACGACGAAACGTCACATTCGAAGACAAGCTGCACCTGGCGGTCTCGATGAGGTCGTTTCGCGCCGATCATGTGTCCACGTTCGTCAAATCGATGCTCGACGGAAGATTGGATGCTGCCCGCATCGCGTTCAGCCGCCTTGATCGATTCCCGATCGTGATCACACGGGACTTGGGGCGCGCCAGAGCGTGGATTCGCGACAAGGCGCGGGGCAGCGAAAGATCTGGCCTGGTTGCGTCATCCAAGGCAATGCGACTCAAACCACACGCGATTGACATTCGCGTGTCGGTCAACCCGGTTCACTGGTTCTTGAAAGAGCGATCAGATATACGTGCGAGTGATTACCTCGAAGATTGCGCGACTGAGTTTCAGGTTCAGGGCCTCGAACTCGACTGGACCTGCGTCAACTGGGATGGGGACCTTCGATACAACGGGAAAGAATGGACCTACTTCGACTTTCGTGGGAGTCGTTGGGAGAACATCCGGTCTGCGGAACGACAGAACTATCTTCGCAACGCCTATCGCGTACTCTTGACGCGTGCTCGGCAAGGCATGGTCCTATTCATCCCACCGGGTAGCGAGCAAGACAGCACGAGGTCTCACCAGTTCTACGATCCCACCTTCCAGTATCTTCGTGAAATCGGAATTCCAGAACTGACATGAGTCGCTCAATCTAGGGACCAACAGAAATCGAAAACAGCTCCCCCACCCGCCCAATCACCAACCTCCCACTCCGCCCATCCTCGACACACCGCCTACACCGCCACCGCGTCACGCGCGTCCGCGCCATCCGCGTCGCCTGACACACCGGACAGCGATGCTCCCATTTCCGACTCGCGCGGTTCGCCGCGCGGATCGACTCCGGCATCAGCTCCTCCGGAATCCGCACTCGCGCCGGAAATCCCGCCGCCTCCATGAAGGCCCGCCACTCGGCACCATGCGGGCGAACGCGCGCGCCCGCGCGCGAGCGGACCTTCTTCCTCGCGGCGCGGCCGCCGGACCGACCGCTGGGACGCGATCGCTCTTCCAGGGCTCGACGCGAAAAGCGCTCTCGGAGCTTCGTGAGCGGACCCGCGACGCCACGCGGCCACTTCGCGCTCGCATCGGCCTCAGCGCCTACGGCCCCACGCCTATCGGCGTTCGCCACCATGCGGCTCTCGGACGGCGCGCCTTCGGCCGCCACACCGCCTCCGGCCTCCGTCGCCTCACGCTCCGCCGGCGCCGCCTCGGTGAGATGCACCGCCGCATGCGCGGCCTCATGACAGAGCACCTCTTCGAGCAGCGAACGCGGCGCCTCATCGAGCAGCCAGGCGGCGAGCGTGATCTGCTGGCTCGAGGGGCGGTAGGTCCCGAGCGAGCGGCGCAGGCGTTTGCTGACTCGAACGCCGACAGCCTGCGCGAGGTCCGGCACGCCCCAGAGCGCGGCCCAGCCTTCGAGCAGGGCGTGGAGCTCGGAATGCGTTCGCGGATCGGTGTTCACCACGGCGATAGTAGGAAGTAGCACGCAGCATGGACGACGGGGCGGCGCGGACGGTTCATCGCGTCGGGCTTGCGAGGACGCGAGGCGTCAACGCGCGGCTCGCTGGCTGCGATGCGTGGGGCAGCGTCGCAGGTTCGGGCCCGTGCACACGAAGGGCAGAGCCATACGTCGAGCGCGTTGCGAGACGGGCCACCCGGCGTCGGCCGGAGTGGGAGACCCGCGCGATCGAGTCGGTGTGTCGGGATGCATCGTCATCAGACGGGCGTACGTCGGGGTGGCTCGGATTCGGGTCGCCCACACGGTAGCTCATAAGCTACAGTGCCAACGTGCCGATTGAGCAGGAGGTCCGCCTCTATGCTCGAGCGGACGGGTTCGAGCCGTTCACGCGGTGGATCGAGGGACTTCGCGATTCCGCGACACGAGATCGGATCCAGGAGCGGATTGCGAGACTCCGCGCCGGCAACTTCGGAGATTTCCGGTCCGTCGGAGGTGGTGTCTTCGAGCTTCGGCTCCCCTTCGGCGCTGGAGTGCGGATCTACTTCGGTCGGGTCGGCGACTCGATCGTATTGCTTCTCTGCGGCGGAGAGAAACGATCCCAGAGCCGCGACATCCGACGCGCCCAGCTCTACTGGATGGACTACAGGAGCCGATCCCATGTCTAGCTTCCGACGCTGGGAAGATCACCTCGACGAGGTCCTGAAGGACCCCGTCCGGGCCGCCGCCTATCTCGATGCCTGCCTCGAAGGCGGTGACCCCGACGCCTTCCTGATCGCGCTGCGCGACGTCGCGCGGGCAAGCGGCGGGATCGCGAAGCTCGCCGAGAACGCGTCGCTCAATCGCGAGCATCTCTATCGCATGCTCTCCGAGAACGGGAACCCGGAGCTGCGCAGCCTCGAAGCGCTGCTCGACGCGCTCGGCCTTCGACTCTCGATCACGTTGAAGGAAGCGGGCTGAGGGCGGCTCGTCGCGGCGCCCTCTCCGACGTCTGTTCCGCTCTCTCGTCGGTCTCGTCTCGTTAGCAGTCGCTATCCCCGCCGCTGCGCCCCGCGTCGCGGTCGAAGCTCCACGCGCAGCTCGCTTCCCAGCGCCGCCGCCGCACGAAAGAGCGTGCCGAGCGCGATCGATCCGTTCTCCGGATCGAGGAGGCGCTCGAGCGCGGCCCGGCTCGTTCCCATCCGGCGAGCCATCTCGGCCTTTCCGATCCCGACGCGTTCCATCGCAATCCGGATCTGGTGGACCAGGACCTCCTTGCCGCCCGCGCCGCCTCGTGACAAAGCGCCTCTTCGAGCAGCGCGCGCGGCGCCTCGTCGAGCAGCCAGGCCGCGAGCGTGATCTGCCGGCTCGAACGGCGCGGGCGAGTCCGCCTTCAGCCGAACCGCGCCGTGTCGATGATCGCGCGCTCGTGCGTTCCCTTCGAAATGAGCCGGCCCTCACACTCGACCTCCGTCTCGAAGGTCAGTCGGCGCTTCTCGATCTTGACGAGCTTGCAGCGGACGGTGATCTCCTGGCCGGACGCCGCCGCGCCCTGGTGGCTGACGCAGACGTGCGTGCCGACGGTCGCCTGCCCCTTCTCGAGGTAGGGCTGGGTCGCGAGCAGGCAGGTCCCCTCGATCAGGCCGATCATGTTCGGCGTGCCGAGCACCTTCACCGGCAGGTGCGGCGGCGCCATGTCGTCGGTGACCCGGTAGCGCTGCTCGTTCGCGAGCCCGATCTCGATCGCCATGTCGATCCTCCCGTGTGGCGCGACGAATGCTAGCGAGCGCACGCCACGACAGGCCCCGATCGCCGCGACCGCTCGAGCGGCGCCGCGTCGATCCCCGTCACTCGCTGCCTGGCGGGGCGCAGGTACCATGGTGCCCTGTCGGCTCCAGCACGAAGAGGAACGCCCCCATGACCCCTTCCCTCGACGAAACCCGCGCAGACGCCCGAGGCCCTGCCGCCCTCGCCCCCCGCGCCCTCGTCGCCGCCCCCATCTTCTTCGGCGAGGGCCCGCGCTGGCACGACGGCGCCTTCCGGTTCTCGGACATCGGCGCCGGCGCCGTCTTCCGCGTCTCGTCGTCCGGCGCGCTCGAGAAGGTCGTCGACATTCCGGGCCGACCCTCCGGTCTCGGCTGGCTCCCGGACGGGCGGCTGCTCGTCGTCTCGATGCACGACCGCCGGCTCATGCGATTCGATTCGAGCGGGCTCGCGGTCCTTGCCGACCTCTCGCCGTGGTGCGGCGGCGACGCGAACGACATGGTCGTCGACGCGCACGGGCGCGCCTATGTCGGGAACATCGGCTTCGATCTCGAGCGCCAGCCGATCGAGCCGCGGCCGACGGTGCTCGTCCGCGTCGATCCCGACGGCAGCGCCCGCGCGGTCGCGAGCGACCTGATGGCCCCGAACGGCATGGCGATCACGCCCGACGGCCGCACGCTCATCGTCGGCGAGAGCGGTGCCGGCTGTCTCACGGCCTTCGACGTCGACGCGGCGGGCGACCTCTCGAACCGCCGCGTCTACGCGCCCCTCGAGCCCGGCGGCGCGCCGGACGGACTCTGCCTCGACGCCGAGGGCGCGGTCTGGGTCGCGAGCCCGACGACGCGCGCCTTCCTTCGCATCCGCGAAGGCGGCGAGATCACCGACCGCCTCCCGACCGGCGACCGCCACGCCATCGCCTGCATGCTCGGCGGCACCGACCGCCGCACGCTCTACCTGATCACCGCCCCGACCATGAGCATCCGCACGTCGATCCCGCTGCACGACGGCCGCATCGAGTCCGTCCGCGTCGCCGTCGCCGGAGCGGGTCGACCCTGACGCCAGCACACCGATCGAATCCGCGACCTGCCTGACAAGGAGCCCCCATGCGCGCCGCCGTCTTGACCGAAGTCGGAAAGCCCCTCGAGATCCTCGACGTCGAGGTCGACAAGCCCGGCCCGAACGAGGTCCTGATCCGGACCGTCGCCTCGGGCATCTGCCATAGCGACCTCCACTTCCAGGAGGGCAAGTACCCCTGCGCCTGTCCGACCGTGCTCGGCCACGAGGCGTCGGGCGTCGTCGAAGCGGTCGGCTCGGACGTGCGTTATGTCGCACCCGGGGACCACGCCATCACCTGCGTCTCGATGGGCTGCGGATCCTGCCGCCAATGCCTGCGCGGGAGGTCACACCTCTGCGCCCACGAAGGCCTCGTCCGCGGCCCCGACGAGAGGCCGCGCCTTTCCCGAGGCGGCGAGCGCGTCCATCAATACTTCGAGCTCTCCTGCTATGCGGAGCAGATGCTCGTCCACGAGAAGGCCGTCGTGAAGATCACGAAGGATCTCCCGCTCGAGAAGGCGGCGCTGCTCGGCTGCAGCGTCGTGACCGGCGTCGGCGCCGCGCAGAACACGGCGAAGGTCCGACCGGGCGACACGGTCGCCGTCGTCGGCTGCGGCGGCATCGGCTTGAACGCCATCCAGGGCGCGCGGCTCGCGGGCGCCGAGCGCATCATCGCCGTCGACCGGATCCAGGACAAGCTCGCGCTCGCGGTGGCCTTCGGCGCGACGGATACGGTCGACGCGAGCGCGGGGGATCCCGTGGCTCTGGTCGTCGAGCTGACCGGGGGCGGCGTCGACCACGCGATCGAAGCGGTCGGGCTCAAGCAGACGGCCGAGCAATGCTTCCGGATGCTCGGCGTCGGCGGGACGGCGACCGTCATCGGGATGATCCCGATCGGGACGAATCTCGAGCTGCACGCGGTCGATCTCCTCTCCGAGCGGCGCATCCAGGGCTCGTCGATGGGCTCGACCTGCTTCCGCATCGACATGCCAACCTACGCGAACCTCTACCTCCAGGGCCGCCTCAAGCTCGACGAGCTCGTCTCGCGCTGGATCACCCTCGACGAGATCAATGCGGGGTTCGACGCCCTGCGCTCGGGCCATGTCGCGCGCAGCGTGATCCGCATGGATCGCGGCGCCTGACGCCCGACCGGAAGCGGACCGGGACGAGCGCCGTCTCAAGCTCCGAGACCGAGCCGTCGACAGGTCCTCGACATGCTTCGACCGTCGACCCCGACCTCGCTCCTCATCGCCCTGATCGCACTCGGCTGCAGCCTCCCCGACGATGTGGATCGGAGCCCCGACGACGCGGCCGACCGATCCGCCGCAGCGACGACACTCGGCCCCGCCGAGGTCTTCGCCTGGGGCGATCAGCCGATCGCGTTTCGGCCCCCCGCCGAGGGTTGGACCCGCGAACGCGAGCAGTCCGGCGGCTTGACGGGCGTGCGCTTCGTCCGGATCGGTTCGGGTGGCGAGCGGATCCATGTCGCCGAGTTTCGAGCGGTCGGCGAGCGGGATCGGTGCAGCGAGATCCTGTCGCTGCGCGACGCGCTCGACACGCTCTCGCCCCGGGAATTCGCGACCCGGCTGCAGCGAGCCCGCCCCTACGCCGCGCACGCCCTCTCCGAGGTCGAGCGCGACGCCTTCGACGACGCCGCTGCCGCGCTGGGGGAGGCACGCACCGCCTACGCCGCAGGCGATCTCGAGACCGTGCGCGACCGCCTCGACGAAGCCCTCCGCCATCTGGCCCGGGTCGACTACACGCTCGAGGAGGTCGTCGCGCCGGCCCTCTTCACCGGCGAAGGCTACGAGGCGATCGGGCGCGTCTCCGTCTCCGATCCCGTCGACATCGAGGTCGCCGGCGAGCCGGCACGCGCGATCGACTACACGCTCGCCCCCTCCGATCGCGATCGGACGCTGCAGGGACGCGAACGCTATGTCGAGTACGAAAATCATCTCTTCGTCGCGAGCTTCCAGGGGTTCGAGGAGAGCCTGCCGCTCTTCGAGGCCCTGGTGGACTCGATCGCGTTCGAGCCCGGTCCGTGCGCAGACTGATGCGACGCGACGCGCTGTTCCGGGCGACGGTCTTCGTGGTCGCAGGCGTCGCGCTCCTCGCCTGTCGTCGCCTCGAGACGCCGACGCCCGCGCGCATCGAAGTTCCGGTCGGGGCCCACCGGATCGAGCTCGCGCTGCCTTCCGGATGGCGTTATGTCGTGCGCGGCGACGAGCAGACGTTCGTTCGTTCGAGGACACGGGTCCGCCTCTGGGATCTCGGTCCCGTCACGGCCGAATCGGTCGTCGAGGACCTCGAGCACGCCCGTGCGCTCTATCGCAAGGGGCGATGGGAGACGGTCCGCGAGCGATTGGCGCGAGTCCCGATGCGACGACTCCTGCGCAGCGAGACCCGCTGGGAGTCGATCGAGCCCGACTGGCGCCGCATCGCCTGGCTCCGGGTCGACGACGGCGTCGTGGCCGAGGTCCGGATCGGGCCGGGGCTCGATCCGCGGGTCGAGGCGGCATTCGACCGCGTCGCCGAAGCGGCGGCGGCGATTCCGGAGCGCGACCTCGAGGCGATCACGCGCGAGGCGATCGCGCGGCTCGCGCCCGAGTCGCCCACTGAGGTCGTCGCCCTCGATCCGCTGACGATCTCCGGGCGCCCCGCGCTGCGCGTCACGACGCGGGACCGCCTCAGTCATGCCCTCGTCCGGACCCATCTCTGCGTCTCGAATCAGGGTCGACTGTTCGTGCTCCATACGCAGGTCGGCGACGGGCCGAGTCAGGCCCACGCGTTCGACGCGCTCGTCGCGGGACTCGACCTGCTCCCCTGAACGCGTGCCCCGGATGCGACCCGCCCGGCGAACGGGACCGGCTGGCTCCGAACGTTCCGCGGCCGATCCGGGACCGTGGGCAGGCGCGCGGGCGTGTGCTGTATTGAGCAGGCTCCTTCCTCCCGACGCCTGCAAGGACCCCCATGGCCATCCCCGACGTCTCGTACAAGCCCCTCCTCGACTTCCTCTCCCTCTTCCCCCGCCGCGCCGTCGTCACCGGTGGCGCGCGCGGAATCGGGCGCGCCGTCGCGGCGCGGCTCGCCGAGGCGGGCGCCGACGTCGCGATCGCCGACGTCCGTCTCGACGAGGCGCAGGGCGTCGCCGAGATGCTCGCCCGACGCCACAACCGCCGCGTCGTCGCGATCGAAGCCGACGTGACGAGGCCCGACGCCGTCGCGCGCCTCGCGGATCAGGCGGAGGCGGCGCTCGGCGGGATCGAGATCTGGGTCAACAACGCGGGCATCTACCCGAGCCACGCGCTGCTCGAGATCCCCGTGGACGAGTGGGACCGCGTGATGGACCTGAACGTGCGCGGCGTCTTCCTCTGTACGCAGGAGGTCGGCCGACGCTGGGTCGCGACGGGCACGCGCGGCGTCCTCGTCAACGTCGGCTCGATGGGCGCCTTCAAGACCGGCCCCGGCGTCGCGCACTACATCACGTCGAAGCACGCCGTCGTGGGCCTCACGAAGACCGCCGCCGTCGAGCTCGGTCCCCACGGCATCCGCGTCCTCGGCGTCGCGCCGAGCATGACGCAGACCGAAGGACGCAAGGACTTCCTCGACTCGGTCAACGCGCCCGGCATGGACGCCTTCGTCGCCGAGATGGAGAGCCGGACGCCGCTCGGACGCATCGGCGTCCCCGACGACGTCGCGCGCGTCGTCGTCTTCTGCGCCAGCGACCTGTCGATCCTGATGACGGGGAGCACGCTGATGGTCGACGCGGGCGAGGGGGTATTGTGACGGACCACCTCGATCGCGCCGTCGAGACGACCGGCCTCGACGACTTCGGCGATCCGAGCTTTCGCGAGGGGCTCGACCGCTTCGTCGACGCGCTCGAGCGCGAGGCATCGCTCTCGCCGATCGGCCAGGCGATGGCCGACGGGCTGATCCAGGGCGCGCTCGTCAATCGGCTGCGCGTCACGGCATGGCACACCGCGCACCCCGAGCTCGAGCAGGAGCGGATCGACGCGCCGCTCGTGATCGTCGGCATGTCCCGCTCCGGCACCACGGCGCTCTCCCATCTGCTCGGCAAGGACCCGAACCTGCGCTGCCTGCTCGCCTGGGAGACGAACGAGTCGATCCCGCCGCCCGAGACCGCGACCTACGGGAGCGACCCGCGCTTCCTCGCGGCGAAGGCCCGCGACGCCGCGATGGAGGCCGCGATGCCGGGCTTCCGCGCGCTCCACTACGACCCGCCGGACGCGCCGATGGAGTGCTCCCTCCTCTTCAACCAGACGTTCAACAGCAGCGCGCTCTGGTCGACCTTCCACGTCCCGAGCTACATGGACTGGACGCTCGCGACCGACGCCACGGCGAACTTCGCCTACCACGAGCGCCTGCTGAAGCTGCTCCAGTCGCGCAAGCCGGGGCGCTGGTGTCTCAAGGCGCCGCAACACGCGACGACCCTCGCCGCGCTCCGCGTCCGCTATCCCGACGCGAGGCTGATCGTGACCCATCGCGATCCGACCGTCTGCGCGGCCTCGACGATGAGCCTCTGCGCCTTCCTCCAGGGCCAGACGGGTCGTGCGCCGGATTCGCGCGCCTTCGCGCGGCGCGTCGCCGATTTCATCGCGCTCTGCTGCGATCGGCTCGTCGACTGGGCGGATCGATCCGGCGACGACGACCTGATCCATGTCCCCTACGGCGAGCTCGTCTCGAGCCCGATCGCGACGGCCGAGAAGGTCGCCGCCGCGGCCGGCCATGCGATCACGCCCGTCGCCCGCGCCGCGATGGAGCGCCACGTCCGCGAGCGGACCCAGCATCGCTACGGCGTCCACCGCTACGCGCTCGAGGACTACGGCTTCACGCGCGAGGCGCTCGACGAGCGCTACCGCGCCTATCGCGAGCGGTTCGGGGTTCCCCTCGAGCGGCGCGGAGGTCGGTAGATCCGCGCCCCCGATCGGCCGCGACGCGGCCGTCGGATCCCGACCGCTCAGGCCACCACGCCGCAGACCTCCTTCTCGATCCCGCGCGCCTGCTCGCAGGCCGCCCGGAAGTCGTAGGGGACCTCGTCGGCGCAGTCGGGCCACTTCTCCGTCGCGAGCCAGAGCTCGACGAGGCCGAGCCGCGCGCAGAGCGCCACGAAACGCGGATCGCGTCGCAGCTCGGGCATGCCCGCCTGGAAGAGCAGCGAGGCGCGATAGGCGTCCGGGCCCAGGACGTCGTCGGGGCTCCCGTTCGGACCGAGCCGCGCGGATCCGACGAGCGCGTAGGCGAGGTCGACGAGGCCGAGATGGGCGGTGTAGACGAGCCGGGAGACGTCGACGCAGCCGGTCCGCGCGACGCGCGCCTCGAGGTCCGTCCGCCAGCGCGCGAGCTGGTCGGGTGTCGGATCGCGCTTCGCCCGGATGAAGGCGAGGCCGTCCTCGAGCTCGCGCAGCGAACGCTTCTCCGCCAGCGCGAGCAGCCGGTCGACGGCCGGCCAGTCGCCCTTGAACGCGTGCGCGCGCAGCAGGCTCGAGACCGGGTAGCTCATCTCGGGAATGCGCTCGACGAGATCCGCGTAGACCGGGATCGCGTCGTCGACGCGACCCGCGGCCATGCGGGCGAGCGCGACGAGGTTCGCGGACATCGGATCGAGCGGATCGAGGCGATGGACGCGCTCGCTCTCCTCGAGGCTCTCGCGTACGCGCCCCATCGTCCGAAGGAAGTAGCCGACGTAGTGGCGGCCGTGGCCCGCGCCGGGCGCGCTCCGGAGTCGCTCGATCGCGGCATCGAGCTCGATGAACCGGCCGAAGGGCGGAATGATGCAGACCCGCGCGGCGAGCGCGTCGACGTTGCCCGGGTCGAGCGCGATCGCCCGCTCGGCGATCGCATCGATCTGCGCCGCATCCGAAGGTCGAGCGGCATGGGGCAGATAGAAGTGGAGCAGCCCGCGTTGATAAGCCAGCCGGCCCCAGGCCTCCGCGAACGCCGGCGCGCGCTCGGTCGCGACCTCGAGCAGCCCGAGGTTCGAACGCAGCTCGTCGGGCGCATAGGAACGTGGACTCGCCTTGAGGTAGAGCGCATAGGCGGCGGGATCGATCGGGCTCGGCGCGCGCGGCGCGAAGGCCTCGTCGAGCGCGCCGGCCACCTGGTCGGCGATCTCGTCCTGGAGGGCGAAGAGATCGGCCAGGTCGCGGTCGTAGCGCTCGGACCAGAGCGTCGTTCGCGAGGCCGCTTCGATCAGATGCGCGCTGATCCGCACGCGATCCGCCGCGCGACGCACCGAGCCATCGAGCACGTGGGAGCAGCCGAGCAGACCCGCCGCCTCGCCCTTGCGCTCGCCGCGGAGCTGGAAGCTCGAGCTGCGACCGACCACGCGAAGGCCCTCGCTCCGGGAGACGCGCTGGATGATGTCCTCGCTGATGCCGTCGGAGAGGTACTGCAGCTCCGGATCGCTCGAGAGGTTCTCGAAGGCGAGCACGGCGAGGACGGGATGGCCCGGCTCCCGGGCTGGCCCCGGCTCCCCGATCGATTCGCGCGCCGACGTCGACGCGGATGCCGGCGCCGGCACGACCGGCGCGCGCTCTTCCCTTCTGCGTCGGCGCCACCCGCTCGTCCCGAACGCGAGGACCGATAGCGTCGCGCCCACCAGCGCCACCATCGCCGCGAGTCCGCTCAGCAGCGACTCGTTCGTGGTGATCCAACGACCGATCTCGTCGAGGTCTGCCATCGCGCCGTAGGCTATCCGATCGCCGGCTGGCCGGAACGGGGCCAACCCGGAGCGGGGCCGGCGGGCGTACGTGACCTAGCGCGATGGACGACGCCGCTGCCTGCCGGCAGCGGCGAGCGCCACGGCCCCCGAGATCAACCCCACGACCACGACGGGCTCCGGGAGGCTGCGCGTCGCGACGGCTTCACGATTCACGCTGTCGGTGAGGACCGCCTCGAAGCGGACGACGTCCCCCGCCGGCAGCCCGCCCTCCGGCGGAACCAGCGTGACGGTCGCATTGCGGACGGTATTCGCCCCGGCATTGAGCGTGCCGAGGCTCCACTCGATCTGCTCGCCGGGCTCGCAGAGCGCCGCATCTGCGCCCCGATTGCAGTTGGCCAACGGGGTGACGCTCGATTCGGCGAAGGGCACGACGAAGTCGGGCAGCCGCGCCGAGATCGCGACCGAGCCGGCATTGACGGCCGTCTCGTTCGTGGCCGAGAACGTCAGATCGACGACCTGATTCGGACCGACGACCGTCGGAACCGCGTCGACGTCGAGGACGAGGCCGGGCGCCGTCTCGACGCGCGTCCGGACCTCCGCCTGCGCGCGATCCGTCGTCGAGGCGGCGTTCTCGATCCATGCGTATCCGCGGATCGAGCTCCCCTCCGCCGCGGACGGATCGACCGTGACGGTCAGCGTGACCTCGCCAGGCAGATCGTCGAGATCGACGGGGCTCCACTCGACGACGTCGCCGTCGAGCACGCCGCCGGCCGAGGCCGACGCGAAGCTCGTCGACTCGGGGACGCGCATGCGGACGACGATGCCCGGAGAGGGCGGGTTCGCGCGCGTGTTGGCGAACGGGATGCGGTAGGTCAACGCGTCGCCCGGATGGACCGGATCCGATTCGTCGTCGATCGCGAGCGTCAGCCCCGCGTCCTGCGCGATCGGCAGGGCCGCTCGCGCGTTCGACGCGCGATTGCCGCTGTCGGACGCGACGGCCTCGAACCGGAGCAGGTCCCCGTTCGCCGGCGCCGCCCCGTCCGAGGCGACGCGCAGCGAGATCTCGCCCGTGCGCCCCTCGCCCGGGTTGAGCGTGCCGAACGACCATTCGACCGTCTCGCCCGGCTCGCAGAGCGACGCGTTCGCGCCTCGATTGCAGTTCGACAGGCCGACCACCGAAGACTCCTCGAAGGCCTCGATCGCCTCCGGCAACGTCAGCGAGAGGGCCACCGAAGCGACGTTGACGGCGGCCCGGTTCGTCACCGAGACCAGCGCCGTGACGCGCTCGCCGGCCGAGGCCGGATCGGGATTGAGCTCGATCGAGACCTGCTGATCGGCCGACGCGCTCGCCCGCGTCGCCTGAGGCGAAGTCGTCGACGCGGCCGGCGCGCTCGCGTCGGAGGCGTATGCGACCGCCTGGATCAGGCTGCCGGAGGCGAGCCCGGGATCGGCCGCGAGCGCCAGCGACAGGACGCGCGAATCGCCCGCCGCGAGATCGCCCAGCTGCCACTGGACTGCGTCCCCGACCAGCACGCCCCCCTCGCCGGCCTCGACGAAGCTCGTGCCGCGCGGAACCGGGACCTCGACGACCACGTCGGGTGCGATCCCAGCGCTGCGCCGGTTGCCGACGTCGATGCGATAGGCGAGCTCGGCAGACTGCTCGACCGGATCACGGGCGTCGGCCAGCGAGAGCACGAGCGCGCCGTCCGTCTCGACCGGGACGGCGCGCGAGGCGTGCGCGTCGCGATTGGCCGAATCGAGGAAGATCGCCTCGAAGCGCAGCAGCGAGCCGTCGTCCGGCGCGTTCGGCGACGCCGCGACGCGGGTCGAGAAGCCGCCCGTTCGCGCGTTGCCGGGGACGAGCGTGCCGAAGGACCATTCGATTCGTTCGCCCGGCTCGCAGAGCGACGCATCCGCGCCCCGATTGCAGTTGGCGAGGCCGATCAGCGAGTCCTCGTCGAAGGCCTCGATCGCGTCGGGCAGGATGACGTAGACGGTCGAGCTGCCCGAGGAGTTGACACTGGCGTTCGACGCGACGACCCGACCCGTGATGCGCTCGCCGGGCGCGACCGGATCGGCGGCGATCTCGAGGGCGAGTACGGGCTCGCTCGTCGCACTGACGCGACCGAACGCGAGCGCGCGCGCCTCGGCCGCGGGGGCTGCGCCGTTCGACAGCCGAGCCCGCAGCTCGAGCGCGGCGCCGTTCGGGACCCCGGCCGGCGCGTCGACGACGAGGCCGACCTCTCCGGCCTCCCCGGCGGCCAGCGATCCGAGCGCCCAGGTGACGCGACTGCCCGCGAGCAGGCCCCCGCCCGTCGCCGAGACGAAGCTCGCACCGAGCGGCAGGACGACCTCGAGCTCCGTCGCCGGCGACGCGACGAGCCCGCGGTTTGCATAACGCAGGCGGTAGGCGAGCGCGTCCCCGGGCGGCACGAGCGACCGCTCGGGCTCGAGCGAGACGCCGAGACTCGCCGCGGGCGCCACCGCGAAGCTCCGCTGCACCGTCGCGTAGCGGTTTCCGGAGTCGTTGACGATCGCCTGGAGGCTCACGAGCTCGCCGTCGCCGGGCGCGAGCCCGTCGTCGCGAACCTGCATCGGGAACGCGAGCGTCTGCCCCTGTCCCGCCGTCAGCGTCCCGAGGGTCCAGACGACCTGCTCGCCGGGCTCGCAGAGCGACGCGTCGATCCCCTGATTGCAGTTGGCCAGTCCGATCACGTCGGACTCCGCGAAGGCGGCGACCCAGTCGGGCAGGCGCAACGCGACGACGACCGAGGCCGAGGCGAAGGGCGAGTCGTTCGTGACCTGGACGAGCGTCGTCTGCGGCTCGCCGGGCGCCGTCGGGTCGAGCGCGGGCGCGATGCGCAGGTCCAGCTCTTCGCTCGCCTGGACCCGGGTCCGCGCGACGGCACGCGCCGTCCGCAGCGGCGCGCCGCCCGCGAGCGTGGCATTCGCGGCGAGGACGGTGCCCGAGGTCGCGCCGGCTCCGACCGTGACCGTGAAGGAACGCGCGCCCGAGGCGCCGGGGGCCAGCGTGCCGAGGGACCACTCGACCGTGCCGACGTTGAGCACGCCGCCGTCGCTCGCCGAAGCGAACGTGGTGTCGGCGGGAACGGGCACGGAGAGCGTCGTCCCGGCGAGCGCGGTCGCCGCCGTCTTGTTCGCGAAGTGCAGGTGATACGTCAGGGACTCGCCCTGCACGACGGGATCCCGCTCGGGCTCGAGCGTGACGTCGAGGGCCGGACTCGACTCGACGACGACGGTGCCGTTCGCGTCGACCGGGGTCTGGCTCGTCGCCGAGCCCGTCGCGGAGAAGACGATCGACGTTCCGTCCGCGGGCGCCGAGCCCCCGGACAGGACGATGGCCGGGAAGCTGATGCTCACGCCCTCTCCGGGCTGGAGCGTGCCGAACGCGCTCGCGATGACCTCGCCGGGCTCGCAGAGCGAAGGGTCGGCGCCGGCGTTGCAGTTCGACAGGCCGGTGACGAGCGACTCGGCGAAGGGCTCGATCTCGGCGGGGAGCGTCATCGCGAGGCTCGCGGAGACGACGTTCGTCGTCCCGTCGTTCGAGAGCCGGACGACGACGTGGACCGTCTCGCCCGGTCGGACCGGATCGGGACGCGCCTCGACGGCCACGCGAAGGGCGGCCGTCGCATCGCCGGCGATCCCGACGACGCCGATCAGTGCGAGACAGAAGGCGACCGACGCGGCGCGCCGCGGGCAGCGGAGGACGGATCTCGTGGACGGACGCGAAAGCGATCGACGGCGGTTCGGGTACGGCATGGCCCCTCCAACATGAGCCCCGTCGTACGCGGCCGACACCGGGGGCTGTTCACGGGCGGATTCGAGCGGAAGCGACGATCTCGATCGAAGCGAAGTCGCTCCACCCTAAACGAGTGCTCCGGCGAGGACAACCGGAATCCGCGGAAGAGCCCGGATCCGGGCGAAATGTCGCGCCGTCTCCGACCGGCGGGGAGAATGGAGGGGACGTCTGCCCCGGACCGACGGCATCCGGTTAGTCGGCGATCCACGCGTCATGAGGCGACGGTCGAGCCGGCAGCGCTCCGACCGACGGCGACGGCGGGATCCGACGCCGCCCGATCGCATCACGCCGCCTCGGGCCTCCTCGGGCACGAGGGGGCTCGAACGCGCACGGCCTTCAGGCGTCCCCGAACTCGACCCCCGGACGCGGCTCGAAGTCGAGCGCGAAGTTCCGCGCGTTGATCGCGCTCATCGCGTGGATGAACGCGACGCGCGGTACCGGCCACGCCGCCCGCGCCGACGCCCGATTCGAGGCCCCCGGCACGTAGATCGGACCACGCCCGAGGAAGTCGAGCGTCCCCGTCGCGACCTCGCGCGGCGCCATCGCTTCGGGCGAGCCGCCGGTGTCCTCGCGAAAGGTCTCGGTATCGGTCGCGCCCGCGAGGCAGGCGACGACGTCGACGCCCGCCGGTCCGAGCTCGGCCCAGAGCCCTTCGCCGAGGATCGTGTCGAAGGCCTTCGCCGCCGCATAGGTCGCGATGTAGGCGCTCCCGACGAGGCTCGCGAGCGAGGACATGAGGACGATCCCGCCCTGGCCCCGCGCGCGCAGCCGGCGACCGAAATGGTGGGCGAGCAGGAGCGGACCGCGACAGGCGAGATCGACCTGGCGGATCCAGTTGTCGACCTCGTGGTCGAGGAAGGAGCCCATCTCCCGGCCGGACCCCGCGTTGTAGACGAAGAGCCCGACGTCGAGGGCCTCCGTCGCGCGGGCGACCTGCGCCGCGATGTCGGGCGACGTCAGGTCGGCGACGAGGGTCCGGATCCGGTCCGCGCGGGCCGCCGCACGGGCCGGGCCTCCCGCCGTGTTCGGCTCCGCGACGATCGCCGCGAGCCGCTCGGCCTGCGCTGCGAGCTTCGATCCGCTGCGCGCGATCAGGACGACGCCGAGCCCGCGCCGCACGAGCGCCTCGCCGAACGCCGCGCCGATCCCGTCCGACCCACCGGCGACGACCGCCCACGGTCCGTAGCGCTCCCCGAAGCTGCGTTGCGTCCCCTCCATCCTGCCTCCCCAGCGCTCCGGCGCGCGCTCGACGCTCGACCGCGCATCGGGTACCACCCCGCGACGCAGCGCGCCACGCGGACGCCTGTGTTCGCCCTCCGGCGGCCGACTGATCTCACGGATCGACTCGCCGATCCCGTTCGGCGATCCGGCCCGGCGTCGCGCGTCGTCCGTTCGATCCACCGCCCCGCGTGCCCAACGGAGATGCCCGCCATGACCGATCTCTTCGGCCTGACCCGAACCCCCTCGCTCGTGATCGGCGGCGCCTCCGGAATCGGCCGCGCCACCGCGCTCCTGCTAGGCCGGGTCGGCGCGTCCGTCGCCGTCGCCGATCTCGACGGCGCGGGCGCCGAGCGGGTCGCGAACGAGATCCGTGCCGCCGGCGGAGAGGCGGTCTCGCTCGCCGGCGACGTGCTCGATCCGAAGCGCGCCTCGGCCGTCGTCGACGGCGCGCACGCGGCGCTCGGCGGGCTCGAGGTCGTCGTCAACATCGTCGGCTTCGCCGGCTGGAAGCCGCTGCTCGAGATGGACCCCGAGACCTGGCAGCTCGACGTCCGCCGCAACCTCGACCACCACCTCTTCGTCGGCCAGGCCGCCGCCCGCCGCTTCGTCGCCGACGGGGTCGCGGGCCGGATCGCGATGGTCGCCTCCGTCAGCGGCCTCTACGGCGCCCCGAACCATGCCGCCTACGGCGCCGCGAAGGCGGGCGTCATGGCGCTCGTCCGCTCGATGGCCGACGAGTGGGGCGTCCACGGCATCCGCGCCAACGCCGTCGCCCCGGACTGCATCCTGACCCCGCGCGCACAGGCCGGCTTCGACGCCCGGGGCGTCACGGATCCCAACGAGATCGTCCGCGCCGACGGCATGCCTCTCGGCCGCTGGGGCCGGCCGGAGGAGATCGCGGGCCCGCTCGTCTTCCTCGTCTCGAAGCTCTCGTCCTTCCTGACCGGCCAGACGCTCGTCGTCGACGGCGGCATGCAGGCCCACTTCCCGCATGCGGGGGCGAATCCGATGCGGTCGCGTTAGGCGAAGGCGCGCCGTCGGACCCAGGCTCGCGGCGCTCGAGCTCTCCCAGGCCGCTTCCATCGCCACCGCCCGCCCAGCCCGAGCCGGCCATGACCCGCAACCCCCTCCTGCTCTGCGCCTATCACGCCCTCTCGATGGCGCTCTTCCCCGTCGCCGTCTTCACCCTCTTCTGGCGCGATGACCTCGGCCTCGACATGACGCAGGTCATGCTCGTGCAGGCGATCTTCGCCGCGACCGTCGCCGGGCTCGAGTTCCCGTCGGGCTACCTGGCGGACCGGATCGGCTACCGCCGGACGCTGCTGCTCGCCGCGGGCCTCTCCCTCGCCGGCTGGTCGCTCTACGCCCGGGCGACCGGCTTCTGGGACACGGTCGCCGCCGAGCTGATCCTGGCCGCCTCGATCTCCTTCGTATCGGGCGCCGATCTCGCGATGCTCTACGAGTCGCTGCGCGCGAGCGACCGGGAGCCCGCCTTCGCCCGCTGGGCCTCGCGCCACCACATGGCGGGTCAGATCGCCGAGGCCGCCGCGGCCCTCGTCGCGGGCCTGCTCTTCGCCTACTGGACCCGGCTGCCCTTCGTCCTCCAGATCGGCGTCGCGTTGGCAGAGGCGGCGATCGCCTTCGCGCTGGTCGAGCCACCGCGCACGCCCGAGCCCCATCGAACGCCGCGCGAGCGTCTGCGCGGGATCCTCGCCCTCGCGACCCGGCGCGGTCCGCTGCGGGCGATCCTCTCGCTCGCCGTGCTCCTCAGTCTCGCTTCCTTCATCCCCGTCTGGCTGATCCAGGTCTATGCGCTCGACGCGGGCGTTCCCGTCGAGTGGCTCGGCCCCATCTGGGCCGTCGCGAACCTCGCGGTCGCCGCCGGCGCCTTCGCGAGCACGCGCATCGGTGCGGCGCTCGGTCTGATGCCGACGTTGCTCGTCTGCATCGCTCTGATCGCGACGGGCTATGCGGGGCTCGGCCTCTCGCAGGCCACCCTCGGCTTCGCCTTCTACTACTGCCTGACTCTCATGCGCGGGCTCTGGTTTCCCGTACTCCACCACGAGGAGCAGCGCCTCATCCCCTCGAGCGACCGGGCGGCGCTGCTCTCGCTTCGCAGCTTCGGCTTCCGCGGCGCCTTCGCGGTCGTGGGTCCGATGGTCGGCGCGGCGGTGGATCGGAACGGACAGCGGCCCGTGCTGCTCGTCGTCGGACTGCTGATCACGCTCGCGTGCCTCGCGGCGTGGAACGCGGTCGGGAAGACGCCGCGGCCTTCGAGGCCAGGAGGGTGAGCGTTCGGGGTCGGGGTCGGGGTCGAAGGGAGCGAGCGACGGCGTGAGTCGAAGAGGCGGCGGAAGCAGCGATCGGGCTCGCGTTCGAGATCCCGACGGATCGCTCGGGACGGAGCGAAGCGGCCCGGGCGCTCGGCGCGTCTCGATCGCGCCCGCCTCCGGCCCGCCCCGGCGAGCGCGAGGCAGCCCCCCGCCGTGAGCAGACCGAGGCCCGGCTCGGGCGTGACGTGCTCCTCGAAGGTGGGGAGCGGATGAGGGCGACCGCCGGCCCCGACCGGCGGGACGACGATCCAATCGTCGGCGGCGAGCGCCGGGTCGATCGGGTTGCCCGCGACGACGCTCGCCGCATCGCCGACCTGACCGTTGGGCACGCGCAGCTCGGGATGGTCGAACGGCGCGCGCTCGTAGCGGACGCGCTCGTCGGTCAGGCTCTTCAGGAACGCGATGATCGACTCGCGCTGGCCCGGGACGAAGCGCAGCTCGACCTGGGGAAAGACCGTCCCGAACTGCTTCGCGGGCGGATCGTAGTTGCCGCCGCGCGTATAGAACTCGAGCACCTGCTCGAGCGTCGCCATGCTGCCGTTGTGCATGTAGGGCCCGGTCAGCTCGACGTTGCGCAGCGACGGGACCTTGAACGAACCCTGCGCCGCGCTCTTCATCCTGGTGTTGATCGGGCTCGCGAGCTCGGCCTGCGCGGCGGACGGGGTCGGGACGAAGGCGCCCGTCGGCGAGAAGCAGTCGGTCGCGGGCTGGCTCTGGGGCTGGACGCCCTCCTGCTGGGTGAAGAACGCCGGATGCGGCGTCGCCGTGTCGCGGGCCAGATCGAGGTCGAAGTCGCAGGGGCGGACGCCGGCGACCGGGTCGTCGACGACGCCCGCGAGGTTTCCGACGAGGAGCTGCAGGAACTGCTCGGAGAACGAGAGTGGATTTCCGAACGCGTCGACGCCGCCGAGGCCCGGGTCGCCGTCTTCGGCGATCAGGCCGTTGCTCGTGAAGCCCGTATCCATGAGCAGCGGGCCGCCCGTGAGCCCCATGCGCGTCACGACGTTGTGCGTCGTGCTGATGACGTAGGTCTGGCTGCCGAACGCCTCCGGATTGTCGTGGACCAGCATCGCGTTGGTCTCGACGGCGGCGGGGGTCAGCAGCGGGCCGATGTGGCAGAGGGCGCAGTGGCCGACGCGGAACGCGGTGAATCCGGTCTGGACCTCGGGCGAGAGGTCGATCGGGATGCCCTCCGCGTCTTTGGCGCTGCGGTCGAAGGGCGAGTCGTCGGAGACGAGCGTCGACTCGTAGAGCTGGATCGCGAGGGCGAAGAACATCGCGAAGTTGGCTTCGATCTGGCTGTAGGGCGTCGGATCGCTGCCGCTCGGCGCGCCAAAGCCGCCGGGCGTCGGCCAGGACCAGAAGCGCGGCGCGAAGGCCTGGGTCACGAGGCTCTGATAGGTCGTGGCGAGCCCGCTCCGGAGCCGACCGGGCGTGCTGTTCGCCCAGGGTCCCAGGACGCCGTCGTCCCAGCGGACCGTCTGGGTCGCGAGCGGCTCGCCCGGGAGCAGCTTGCGGCCGAGGTCCGCGAAGCGACGACCGCCGCAGGCCATCTCAACGTCGTTCTGCGGGGGAAGCAGGGCCTGGGAGGCGAGCGAGGCGTTCGCGAGCGCCAGCCGCTGCCGCTCGATCGTGCCGGGGCCCGTCCGGACCCAGACGCCGGCGTCCGGATCGCGCTCGCCCCAGGCGCTGCTGCCATTGAAGACGTTGTTCGCCGCGCCGTCCCAGAGCTGGCGATGGTTGAAGACGGCGTTGACGATGCTCGGCGCGTTGCGCGGCTCGACGCGACGCAGTCCGGTTCCCCCGACCTGGAAGTCGGCGTCGGCCGTGCGCGCGCAGGCATCGAGCGAGGGACTCGTCGAGACCGCGTCGAAGGCACCGCCGAAGCTGCCCCCCGAGCCGACGACGTCGTCCGAGACGTAGGTCGGGAAGGCGATCGAGATCGGATCGAGCGGATCGGCCGTCTGGAAGAAGGGGAAGAAGTCGAGCGAGAGCGTCGCGTTCGGACCGCGCGGCGTTCCGTTCGGGGCGTTCTCGTAGACGGGCTGATGGACCGCGACGCTCTTGCCCTGGGGCGCGATCTGGTTCTTCGTGCGCAGATCCGCGCCCGCATGGAAGTGGCACGACGCGCAGGCCATGCCGTCGCTGCCGACGTTCATGTCCCAGAAGAGCGCCTTGCCGAGGGCGATCGCCACGTCGCGATCGACGACGATGGGATCGGGCCCATCGAGGAGTCCCGGTACCGGCGGGATCGGAGCGCCGACGAGGGAGACGGGGACCGGCCCGAAGTGGGCGCGCGCCGCGGCCGCGACGAGCCCGACCAGGACGGCCAGGACGATCGCCGAGCCGAGCTCGAGCGCGCGCGACGCGGACAGCGGTCTCCTCATCGTCCGCTCCTCGCTCAGCCGCGCGCCGCGCCCCGTCGGCGCCGCATGCGTCCCGTCCGCGCGAGGCCCGACAGACCGAGCCCGACGAGCAGCGCCGTGCCCGGCTCGGGCACGGCCGCGACTCGGACGTCGAAGAGCGAGCCGCTCTTCGAGGGATCCGTCCCGCCGGCGTAGATGAGGAGCCAGCCCGCCTCGACGTCGCTGAGCGTCAGCGACGCGAAGCCCGCGCCGACCGAGCCCGTGACGCCCGAGGCGTACGCGTTCGAGACGCGCTGGTCGTGCGCGCCGCTCAGAATCGTCTCGCCCCAGCCCGTCGCGGTCAGCACGGAGGGACCCGCGATCGCGTAGCCGAGCAGCTCCTTCGCGTTGCCGCCCTGACCGTCCTGCATCCAGAGCGTGCCCGCGCTGCCGAGCGGGCCGAAGGCGTTGAACGAGTGCGGCGTACCGAACGCCGCCGTCGAGACCTCGGCGTCGAAGCCCGTCGTCCCGCCGTCGAAGGCGCCGCCGCTCCCGACCGCCCAGACGGAGAGACCGGGCGCGAAGCCGCCGGCGTTCTGGGACGTCACGTCGATCCGGAGCGTCGCGAGATCCCCGACCTGGACGCTGTACCAGGTCCCGGTATGCGCCCACGCCGAGCCGTTCAGCGCCGGGTTGTTCGCCATCGAGGCGGGCGCCGCGGCCGCGCCCGTCTTCGTCGCCGAAGCGCCGGGGGCGAGCACCTGGGCGGTCGTCCCTCCTCCATCCCACGTCTGGAACCCGACCGCACCGACGGCCCAAGCCTGCGACGCGGCGATCATCATCCAGGCCGCCGCCCCCGCGCCGGCGAGCGCGCCGAATCCGCTCCTTGCCCGCTCCATCTCTTTCATCTCTTTGTTCCTTTCTTTCCTCGCCGAGTGGCTTCGTGGAACGAACCGTTGGAAGCGGCTCGCCCGGCCCGGAACGGCGCGAGATCGGAAATCGATTCCGATCCAGGCACGGCGCGCAGTCTTGCATGGGCGTGCGACGCATGATTGCGGTCGTTTGTCGCATGCGGCGGAACGTTGCAGGCGCGGCCCACGAGCCCGCCGCCCGCGCCTCGCACGCTGCGGCAAATTGACGCAGCTCCGCGTCGGCGCGCCTTCGATAAGGTCGACGGTCCAGCCGGCTCGCCTCGCCCGGACGCGCCGCGCGGGGGGACGTCGAGCCCGAGGTGCACGCGATGCGATTCTCCGCTGCTGCCGATGCCGTTTCCGGCTTCCGCTCTCGTCCCCGGTTGACGTCCCGCGCGCCCCGATCCGGGTCCGTTTCAGTGGGCCTGTCGAGCATCGCGCGGGGGAAGGGCCTGCGTGCGCGCCCGGTCCAGCGCCGCGTCGGCGCGCTGCTCGTCGCGCTCCCCGCCGCCCTCCTGCTGGCCGCCGGTAGCGCCCGAGCCGCGACCCTCTCGGGCAGCCTCGCGGTCGAGGCGACCGACGCCGTGCTCCTCGCCGTCGACTGCGCGGACGACGGAAGCGGCGCGCCCGCCTCGATGACGCTCGCCGTGCGCGACCTCGCGCCCGTCGCCGCGCCGATCGTGAGCGCCCAGGTCCGCAAGGGCTTCTCGGCGAAGAACGCGAGCGATGCGGTCGACGGCGATGTGGGCGCGAGTCCGAGCGTGACCGTGAACGGCGGCGCAGGTCGCTACGACGTCTACGTCGACAAGAACGCGACCGGCGCGGAGGCGTTCGAGGTCACGGCCCAGTGCTGGACCGGCGTCGGCGGAACCGGAGCCACGACGGGCACGACGCTCTTCGCTGCCGCGGGCGGAGCGGTCCCCGCGGCCTCGGCGCCCGTGCAGCTGACGCTCGTCCTGGCTCTCCTCGGGACGGGCGCGGCCCTGCTCCGGGTCGCGGGCCGCCGGCGCGGCGGCCCTCCCGGCGCGCTCGCCGCCTGGACGGGCGGAGCGCTCTTCGTGGGCGCGCTCGGCGCACCCGCCGTACGCGCCCACGAGCAGGCGGGCAACCTCGGGACGGGCGCTTCCGCGACCGACTCCTACGAGGTCACCTGCTTCGACAACGGGAGCGGAACGCCGGGCTCCCTCGAGATCGCGATCCTCGACTCGTCCCCCGGCGCGGCGCCGAGCGTCAGCGCGCAGGTCCATCGCGACCTCGCCCTCGTCAACGTCTCCGACGATCTCGTCGCCGACGCCCTGTCGAGCCCGTCCGTGTACGTCAATGCGGGACCCGGAACCTTCTTCGTCCTCGTCGACAAGAGCGGCGCCGGAGTCAAGTTCTACGAGCTGACCTATCACTGCTGGACGGGCCACGACGGAACCGGCGTCCATGCGGGCAGCGCCCTCGTCCCGCGCCAGAACGAGTAGTCGCGGGCGCCGGAGCGAGTGGCGCGGCAGCGGCGCACGCGTCGCGGAGACGTTAGTCTCGCCGCCATGTACCGCCTCCACATCGCCGTCGAATCGAACGTCTTCCGCGCCCGCGAGCACGGTCCGCGGGACGGCCCGCTCGTGCTCCTGCTCCACGGCTTCCCGCAGTCCTCCGCCGAGTGGAAGTCGCAGCTCGCGGCGCTCGGCGGCGCCGGCTACCACGCCGTCGCGCCCGACCAGCGCGGCTACTCGCCCCGCGCGCGACCCGAGGGCGTCGACGCCTATCGCATCGAGCGACTCGTCGCCGACGTGCTCGGGATGGCCGACGCGCTCGGCGCCGGGCGCTTCCATCTCGTCGGCCACGACTGGGGCGCGATCGTCGCCTGGCACGTCGCCGCGCATCATCCCGAGCGCCTCGCCTCGCTCGGCATCGTCTCCGTTCCGCATCCGAACGCCTTCGCGCGGGCTCTCGACCCGAAGAGCGGGACGGACCAGCCGACCCGCTCGAACTACATCGCCGGCTTCAAGCAGCCGGGCGCCGAGGCCGCGATGGGCGAGGCGTTCCTCCGCATGGCCTTCGACGCGTCGGGGCTCGCGGGTCATGAGGTCGGGGACCACATCCGCGTCCTGACCGAGCCGGGCGCGATGCGGGCGGGCCTCGACTGGTACCGGGCCTACGACTTCGAGCGGCAGAGCGCGCCGGCGATCCGTGTCCCGACCCTCTTCGTCTGGAGCACCGACGATCCCGCCCTCGGTCGCGAAGGCGCCGAATGGACCGCCGACTCCGTCGAGGCGGCCTATCGCTTCGTCGTGATCGAAGGCGGGCCCCACTGGCTTCCCGAGACGAATGCGCCGGAGCTCGATCGACTTCTGCTCGACCACGTTCGGCGCAACGACGATCGATCGCCGTGCGCCGATTGAGATCGCCGTCACATTCCGACGCACGAAGCCGACGCGAATCAGGCTCGGATTCCGCCCGAGTCGACCGATTCGGCTTGCGCCGCCCCGACCAGCCGCCATAGTCTGCGCCCGCGACCGCATTCGCGAACGAATCCGATTCGCGTACGACGGTCGGAATGGGGGAATCCGTGGCGCGAGCAACGCAGACGATCGACCAGACCGACGACCTTCGAAGCGAAGCGGCGTCCGCGGCTCGCGCCGCGAGCGGCGTCGCTGCCGTCCTGACGCTGCTGCTCCCGCTGCTGCTCGCCGGCGCCCGCTCGGCCTCCGCCCAGGAGCTCTTCTCGGGCAACATCCGCGGCAACGAGTACACCGGCCCCTACGCCCAGTTCGGCGTCGCCGTCGGCCGCATCGACTTCGACGGCAACGTCGACAGCGACGCGAGCGGCGGCTTCACGATGACGGGCGGCTACCGCCTGCTGCCCTGGCTCGCGGGCGAGGCGAACTTCACCTTCCTGGGCGGCGGCGACGTCGAGATCGGCAACAACAACGTCGGGGACGGCCAGTTCTTCGCGTTCACGTTCGGCCCGAAGTTCTACCCGCTCGGCGCGCTCGATGCGCGCGGCGTGCCCAAGTTCTTCCAGCCCTACGCCCTCGTCGGCATCGGTGGAGGTCGGTTCGAGATCGACGACACGAACTACGACGAGTCGGCCTTCATCTCCCGCTTCATCCTCGGCGTCGACCTCTGGGCGACGGACAACATCGGTCTCTTCGTCGAGGGCGGCGGCCACGTGACCGACGAAGACGACGTCGACGGCGTCGGCATCTTCACCTTCGGCGGGCAGTACCGCTTCTAGCCTCGGCCGCGGCGTGGCGCGGCACGCGCGGGGCGCGGCCCCGGAGCCGCCGGCGACGGTCTCCGGGGCTGCACGCGCTCTCGCGACCGAAGCCGGTCGCGAGAGCGCCGGAGCCCGCCCCTGCGCTATGTCTCGCCGGCGAGCCCGCCGAGGTCCACGACATGTCGCGCGCCGCAGCGCTTCCCGCCGCCGTGCTCCTGATCCTCGTCGCGGCGTGCGCGACCCGACCCGCGCCCGAGGCCGCCCCGCTGCCCGTTCCCTATCAGCTGATCGCCTCGCCCGTCGACCGCGCCACGCTGTCCGAGGTCGAGCGCCGCGGCTTCGACCTCCATTTGCGCGTCATCGCCGCCCTGCGCGGCACGGACGCTGCGCTGGCGGAGGTCGATCTCGCTCGAATCGGTGCGCTCGGACGGATCGTCGTGCCCTACGAGCAGGGACTCCTCGTGCGCTTCATCGACGACAAGGAGCGGGCGGTCGTCGACGTCTCGGTCGACCCCTTCAGCGCGCTCCGACCCTACGTGATGGCCCATCCGCTCGCCGAGTCGCTCCCGCCGCGGGATCGGGGCATGTGGCGCGCGCTCCAGGTCGCGATGCATCGGTCGGCCATGGATTGCTCCGACCGCTACCACGGCGTCGTGATCCCGGCGGGCAAAGCGCCGGGGTCGGATTGGCTCGTCTACCTGATCGCCGCGACTCCCGACCCCTCGCGGATCATGTTGGGCGGACACCACCGCTTCCGGATCGACTTCGAGGGGACGACGATCCGCGAGCAGGTCCCCCTCTCGGAATCCTGCCGGTCGGTGCAGTACACCGAGGCGACGACCACCCTCGCGTTCACCGCTTCCCATCCCGCCGAGCCCGTCGAGACCGAGGTGTTCCTGAACCGCCTGCATGGCATCCCGATCGAGGTCTCCCCATCCGGGGGCCGCGGGCACTGGACCATCGAGGACGGGCGAATCCACGCCCGGGCGGGCCGCTGAGCACGAAACGGCGATCCTCGCGCGGCCCCGACCGCTTGCGACGCGAGCTGCACGCCGATTTCGAGTCGGTTGATCCGGATCTGGCGGCTGGGACGATGGAGTCTCCGGGGAGGTGGGCCAGGGCCGATCGCGATCGTGTTAGGATCGCCGAAGCGCGCGATCGTCCAATGAAGACCGGGTTTCGTCATGAGCGCTCCGACCGAAAACACCCGCCCGATCCAGCGCGACGGCGCGCCGTCCGACGGCCGTCCCGGCCCGTGCGTCGCGCTGCGCGACGTCGGGTTCCCCTCTCTTCTCCTTCTCCCCCCCCTTCTTCTCCTTCTCGTGCTCGTCGCCCGGCCCGACCCGGCGCTCGCCGATCCGTACCCCCATCTCTCGATCGACGGCTGCGCCACGGCCTGGATGCCGCTGCCAGCGGGTCCCGGGCCCATCGAACGCCCGCTCTCCCTCTGCCTCGGACCGCTCACGCCGACGACCGCCGGCACGATCTGTCAGGACGGCAATGGCGACGAGCTCTGCGCGATCACGGCCGGCTTCCACTCCGCACCCGGCGGCGTCACCGTCCTGGACTTCCTCCCCCACCCCTCGCTGATCGGGGCGAGCGACCCCGCGCTCGACCTGCTGTTTCGCGTGACAGCGAGCGACGTCCGCTTCAACCTGCTGCGCCCGAACGGGCTCGCGAGCGCGGTCATCCCGCTCGGAACGGTCGTCGTGGCGCCGTCGAGCGCGGGCCTGCTCGTCACGGCCGAATCGAGCCGCTGGGTCGACGCCTCCCTCGACGAGCGCCCGCTCCCGGAGCCGTCGGGCGCCCTCGCCCTGCTCGCTCCCCTCGCGCTGCTCGTGCTCTTCGCGCGGCGCGGCGAGGCCGCCCCGAACGTCGCTACGTGCGCGAGCGCCGGGCGGACGGACGCGCGAGCGACGGTGGCGCCCTTCGCGATGCTCCTTCTCGCCCCCCCGCTCTTCCCGCTGCTCTTCGGTTCGACGCCCGCCGCGAGCCAGGTCTTCGACGACCGCGATGCGTTCCTGTCCGAGCTCGGTCCGGGCGCGCGACACGTCGACTTCGAATGGCTTCCCCTCTCCGTCGAAGGCACCGCCCAGGTCGCCGCGCTCCACAACGGCGATCGCCAGCGCCAGGCGCGCTTCACCGCCCTGGCGCTCGCGAGCGACGTCCCCCTGATCGGCGGCTTCGGCCTCTCGGGCACCTTCCTCGCCTATGCGACCGGCACCTCTGCCGGTACCGTCGTCTCGCCCGCCAGCACCAACAGCGCCGACGACGACTTCGTCGTCGAGTTCGACGTCCCCGTCGTCGCCGCCGGCATCCGGATCGCGAACGACACCGACGGCGCCGGCTTCGTCCGCTTCCTCGACGGCGAGGACCGCGAGATCCGAAGCCTGCCGCTGCCCGGCGGCAGCGGATCGCCGACGCCGGATGCCGGCTTCTTCGGCTACGCCGTCCGCCCCGGCGAGCGCTCGATCCAGAAGATCGTGGTCGAGGAGGACGACTCGGGCGGACCGAGCGACGACCTCGTCTTCGACGACGTCGTCTACGCCTTCGCGGACGAGCCCGATGCCGATCTCGTCGTCGCGTTCCAGCCTCAGATCGTCGCGGGCAACCCGCCGCTCGACGCGCGGGACGCGACGCGCGCCCTCGATGCCGCCGACGGACGGGGCGTCTCCCTCGGGACGGGCGGCAGCCTCGTCGTCCGCTTCGCCGACAATGCCCTCGCGGGCAGCGGCACGCCCGCGCCGGACCTCCGCATCGTCGAGCTGACCTCGCCCTTCGACGAGTCTTCCCTCGTCGAGATCAGCCCCGACGGCCAGGCGTGGACCCTGCTCGACAAGGTCTCGGGGCCGACCGGCGACATCGACCTCGACGCCCACGGCTTCGGGCCGAACCACGTGATCGCGTTCGTCCGCGTGACGGACGATGCGGCCGACACGCCGGTCGGCGATCCGAGCGCAGGCGCCGACATCGACGCGATCGTCGCGCTGACGAGCGTCCCGGCGCCCGCCGATCAGGACTTCGACGGCGTGCCGGACGCGGTCGACGTCTGTCCGGCGGTGTTCAATCCCGGACAGGCGGACGGCGATCAGGACGGGGTCGGCGACGTCTGCGACAACTGCAGCGACCGCGCGAATGCGGGTCAGGACGACGTCAACCAGAACGGCCGGGGCGACGCCTGCGACGATCCGCGCGTCTGGCTCCGCCAGCTCCCCGCCGATCCCCAGACCGGCGAGACCCTGGCCGACGTCTTCCTCGACTGCGGCGGCGAGTCCATCAACCGCGTGAACTTCGGCGTCGTGGCGCCGCCGGGCGTCGACCTCGCGCAAGCCTCCTTCGCCGGCTGCGGCGCGCCGCGCCCCGGCGTCGGGCCGCCCGGGCTCCCGACGGGCAGCGGCTGCGAGCCGACGGCGCTGCTCGGACAGAACGTCGACGCCGACGCGTCGGGCGTCGTCGGGCCGAGCCGCTCGCTGCCGAACGGGATGCGGCTCGATACGGCCTATGTGCTGCTCGGCGGCAATGGGCCGAACGGCGAGCTGTGCACGCCTTTCAAGGAGGGCGTCTTCCTCGGGCGCTTCACGACGGGGCCGGTCGATCCGCCCGGCGGCGTCGCGCTGCTCGGGCGCTCGATCCTGACCCACGAGGGGCTCTCGGTCGTGAACCTGCCGCGCGCGCTGACGACGCCGGGGCAGGCGGTGCCCTGCATGCTGATGAGCACGACGGGCTTCTCCCAGATCGTCGTCTTCGCGACGCCCGCCGCGGGCGAGACCTCGGATACGGTCGACCGCTGGCAGATCTGCTTCGACTTCGATCCCAACCTCGGCCACGTCGCCGAGGACATGAACCGCGTGACCTTCGGCATCGGCGGGCCGCCCGGCGTGAGTCCCAGCGAGCTCTCGCTCGCTGGCTGCGCGGCGAGCGGCGCGACGCTCGGCGTGCCGAACCTCTGCAGCGCGGATCCCGCCGCGATCGACCCGACCGGCGTCGTCTCCGAGGGCAACTCGCTGAGCTACGGCCCGTTCGGCAGCCGGGACGCCTCGGCCCTCGCCGCGGTCGGGCTCGAGACGGACACGCTCTACGTCGCGCTCGAGGGCAGCTATGGCGGGGGCGGCCCGCTGCTGCCGCGGCTCAATCGACCGCTGGTCGGCCCCTGGTGCGTCGCGACGATCGAGGTCCCGCCGAGCATGGCGGGGCTCGACCCGACCTTCCGGCTCGACGGCCTCGACGCGCTGCCCTTCAAGGACGCCGATCCCGTCCCCCTGCGCGTGACCGACGGCAATCCCCTCGGCGTGCTGACGCTGAACGTCGCGGCCCAGTACAACACGGGCGTCGATCGCGACGGCGACTTCATGCTCGACGACTACGACAACTGCAAGTACGCGTACAACCCGGGCCAGGAGAACCAGGGCGACTTCGGAACGATCTACACGCCCGGCTCGGGCAGCTTCGATCTCGACGGCGACGCCTGCGAGTGCGGCGACACGAACGCGACGGGCGGCGTGCTCCAGTCGCTCAGCGAGGAGCCGAGCGGATCGGCGACGGCCTCGGACGTCGACCGCATCCGCGCCTACCTGATCGGCGCGACCGACGACCCGGCGATCCGCGATCTCTGCAGCGCCGACGCCGATCCCCACTGCGATACGGCCGACCTCGTGCGTCTCAAGAAGGCCTTCAGCGCGAGCGGGCTGTTCACGCCGGGCTTCTGTTATTCCGCCCTGCCCGACGAGGCCGATTGATGGCGCGGATCCGATGAGCCGCGCGCGCGCGTCCCGCCCCCCCGCGTCCGCCCCCGTCGCCGTCCTCGCCGCGACCCTCGCGCTGCCGATCGCCGCCCCGGCCCAGGTCGTGCTCGACGGCAGCCTCGGACCGGCGGGCGAGATCGCGCCCGTCGGCGACACCTACGCGATCGATGCCAGCCGAGGGACCCTCGTCGGCGGCGGCTCCGCGACCAACCTCTTCTACGGCTTCTCCCGCTTCGACGTCGCCGCGGGCCGGACCGCGCTCTTCGAGCCCGGCAGCGGTTTCACGACCTCGGTCGACAACGTGATCGCGCGGATCCGCAGCGAACAGCCGTCGCGCATCGACGGGGCGATCCGCTCGAGCTGGGAAGGCGCCTCGCTCTGGCTGATCAACCCGCGCGGCGTCCTCTTCTCGCCCACCGCGACGGTCGACCTCGACGGCGAGCTCCACGTCACGACCGCCGACCACCTCGTCTATCCGAACGGCGCCCGCTTCGACGTCGCCGCCGACGCGCCGCTGCTGCTCGCCTTCCCGCCCGCGGCCTACGGCTTCGACGCGGGCAACGCTGGCGCGATCGAGGTCGAGGGCAGCCTCGTCGCGCGCTCGGACGCCGCTCCCGACCCGGGCTGGCGCGGCTCGATCTCCGTCGTCGGCTCGAGCCTCCGCATGAGCATGGCGCAGCCCGCGGAGATCTCGGCGAGCCTGGGCGCCAGCGTGCCGAGCGCGACGGGCACGATCCAGCTCGTCGCCGTCGGCGACGCCGCCGCGGAGGTTCCCGTCGGCGTCCACGCGTTCTCGCCGGCCGATGCCGGCGTCGGCGACACGGGCTCGATCCAGATCGGTGCGGGCACGACGCTCAACAACATCGGCGCCGTGGCGCCCCTGCGCGGCCGGATCGTCGTCCGCGGCGGACGGCTCACGGTCGACCCGATCTGCACGACCGCGGGCTGTGCCCCCTCGACCCCCGCCTACGCCGGCGGCGGCGACGGCTCGCAGCTCGACGCGAACGGGCGCGCGCTGCCGGCCCTCGACGTCGAGACGAGCGGCACGATCCGCCTCGGCGCGGGCATCCACTGGGAGGCGCGCACGGGCTCGCTCGGCCTGCCGGCGGGGGCGGGCGACGTCCGTCTCGCCGCCGAACGGTTGATCCTGCAAGGCCTCGCGACGCCGTCGCGGATCCCCGACGTCTTCGCCTACTCCGACGGCGCCGATCGCGGCGGCGATCTCCTCGTCGAGGCGCGCGCGGCCGAACTCCATGGGCATGCCCGGCTCGAGACCGACGCCTACGCCTCGGGCGATGCGGGCGACCTGATCCTGCGCGTCGACGAAACGATCGCCCTCGACGGCGACGCCTTTCTCGGCTCGATCGCCCAGCGCGGCGCGAGCGGCGACGCGGGGCGGGTCGACGTCGACGCGACGCGGCTCGCGCTCTCGGAGCGGGCCCTCGTCCAGTCCCTCTCCCTCGCGACCTCGACCGGCGGCTCGCGCGGGATCGAAGTCCGCGCCGATGCGATCGAGATCGTGGACCAGGCCCAGCTCTCGACGACGACGGACGGCAGCGGCCGCGCCGGCGACGTCTGGCTCCACGGCTTCGAGACGCTGACGATCGACGGCAGCGCGAGCGCCGGCTCGCCCCGGCGCCCCGGCGTCTTCGCGCGCTCTGGGCTCGACGCGCGGACGACGAGCGCGACCGGCGACGCCGGCGACGTTCGGATCGAGGGCGGCACGCTCGTCGTCCGCGACGGCGGCCAGGTCTCGAGCGCCGCCTTCAATCCGAACGCCGCCGCCGCCGCCGGCTCGATCGACCTCGTCCTCGCCGAGCGCGTCTCGATCGACGGCGGCTCGAACGTCTCGTCCGAATCCGTCAGCCAGGGCGACGCGGGCAGCCTCCGGATCGCGGCGCCCGACGTCGCGCTCACGAACGGCTCGCGGGTCGCCGCCTCGACGCTCAACACGGGCGTCGCGGGCCGGATCGAGATCGACGCGGCGCGCATCCGCGTCGCGGGTCGCGGTCCGACCGGCGAGAGCGCGCGCATCCGCTCGACCACGGGCTCGCCCGTCGGCGGCGGCGATGCCGGCACGATCCGGCTCCAGGCGACGGAGTCGATCGAGGTCGCCGACGGCGGCCAGATCAGTGCCGGAACCGAGGGCGACGGCTCGACCGGAGACGTCCTGCTCTCCTCCGCGGACTCGATCACGATCCGGTCGGGCGGTCGCATCGAAGCGACCGGCCTGCGCCGCTCGGGCACGATCGGTCCGGCCGGCGACGTCGTGATCGAAGCAGGGGGCGACCTCGTCGTGCGCCATGGCCGGATCTCGACCGTCGCCGCACGGCCCGAGAGCGGGAACATCCGCCTCGTCGGCGGGCGGCTCGTCTCCGTGACGCGCTTCGGCATCGTCGAAACCGACGTCGACGCGACCGGCGGACAGGGCGGCGACGTCTCGATCACGGCGCCCTTCGTCGTGCTCGAGCGCGCGTCGGTCACGGCCAACGCGGACCAGGCCTTCGCCGACGCCGGCAACATCACCCTGCGCGCCTCGGAGGCGTACCTCGGGCTCGGCCAGACGACGGTGCTCGCGCGCGCGAGCCAGGGCATCTCGGGCCAGATCTCGGTCGAGGCGCCGGAGACCGACTACCTCGGCGAGCTCGCCGTCCTGCGCGGCGACCTGTTGACCGTTTCCGACGAGGTCTCGCAGTCGTGCATGCAGCAGGGCGGGCGTGTCGGCAGCCTGCAGGTCGAGGGCGACGCCTTCGCCCGGGGCGCCCCGGATCGCCTGCCGCCTGCCCCGCCGAAGCCGATCGAAGCGAATCCGAACGGCGATGCGCTCGACTAGCACGCCTGCCCTGCTCCTCGCGCTGCTCCTCGCGACGCCGGTCTCGATCCCGCTCGCGGCCCGGGTCGCGACGGCCCAGGTCGAGCGGCCCGCCGAGCAGCTGCCGGAGCCGGTCGAGCCCGAGGCCGATCTCGAGACGCCTTCGCTGACGCTGCCGCCCATCGGACCGCCGGGCACGCCCGCTCCGCCGACGCCCTCCACGCGGCCCGAGCCGCCCGAGGCGCTCCGGGTCACGGTCCGCGAGATCGCGTTCCGCGGGGCGACCCGCTTCTCGCAGGGCGAGCTCGCGGCGCTCGCCGCGCCCTGGCTCGGCCGTCCGCTCTCGAGCGGGGATCTCGCGGCCCTCGTCCGATCGATCACGCAGCGCTACGTCGACGCCGGCTACGTCACCTCCGGCGCGCTGCTGCCGGACCAGGACCTCGCCTCGGGCCGCCTGCAGATCGAGATCGTGGAGGGGCGCGTCGAGGAGATCGCGATCGAGGGCGCGCGCTCCTTCCGCCCCGCCTGGTTCCGCACGCGCCTCGAACGCGCGACGCGTGCCCCCGTCGACGTCGAACGCCTCGCCGACCAGCTCGCCGTGTTCCAGCGCAATCCGCGGATCGAGCGGGTGCAGGCGGTGCTCGAGCCGACGGATCGGATCGGGGTGACACGCCTTCGCGTCGCCGTCCAGGAGGCTTCGCCCTACGACTTCCAGCTCCACGCCTCCAACGAAAGCCCACCGGCGATCGGGAGCTGGGGCGGGGGACCGGAGCTCACGATCGCGAACCTCGTCGGTTGGGGCGACACCCTCTCGATCGCCGCCCGCTTCACCCGCGGCCTGCAGCAGGTCTCCGTCCAGGAACGCTTCCCGCTGAACCGCTACGACACCGAGCTCGTCGCCTCCTACCGCTACACGGAGGCCGACGTCGTCGACTCGCCCTTCGCCTTCGCCGACATCACGAGCCAGGCCCATCAGGCCGAGCTCGAGCTGCGCCATCCCGTCTGGCGGAGCGGCCCCCACGAGGTCTGGCTCGGCGTGGTCGGCTCCTGGGCCCGCAGCCGCGCGCGGCTCCTCGGCGGAACGGCCTGCGTCGAGGCCGACCTCGTCGACTGCGAGCCGACGGCCTCGGTCGTCCGGCTGCGCCAGGAATATCTCTGGCGCAGCCGCTCGACCGTCGTCTCGGCGCGCTCGAGCCTGAGCTTCGGCTTCTCGTCGCGGCTGCTCGATTCGACCCGCGAACGCGAGGCCGAAGGCGCCGACAGCGAGTTCGTCTCCTGGCTCGCCCAGGTCCGTTGGCTGCAGCGCCTCCCGACCGAACGACTCGGATGGCACTGGCCGCCGAGCCCGCTGCTCGTCGTGCGCGGCGACGTCCAGCTCGCCAACGACCCGCTGCTGCCGACCGAACAGATCGCGATCGGCGGACCCGATACCGTCCGCGGCTACCGGCGCAACGCGCTCGTGCGCGACAGCGCCGCGATCGGATCGGTCGAGCTGCGCGTCCCCGTCTGGACGCGCCCCTTCGGCGAGCCCGTCGTCGAGCTCGGTCCCTTCTTCGACATCGGCGGCGCGACCGACGCGCGCGGTCCGATCGGTCTGCGTACGCTCTCGAGCGTCGGTCTCGCCCTGCGCGTGCATCCGGGCATGGGGCTCCGCGCCGAGGCATCCTGGGGCCACCGCCTGCGCGACGCGCTCGACGCGGGCGAGGGTTGGCAACGCGATGGGATCTATCTGCAGGTGGCCTGGGATGTCTTCTAGTCGGATCCGCCCGCACGGCCCCGGTCGCCCCGACCTCGCCATGGCCTTGCTCTTCGGCGCGGTCGTCGCCGTCTTCCTCGCCCTCCTTCCCGACTCCGCGCGCGCGGCGAGCCCGACCGCGATCGATCGCTGCCTGCGCAGCGCCGCCCCGTCCCGTCCCGGCGCCGACCTCGCGCTCGCGGCCCCGACCGACGAAGCGTCCGTCGACGAGCGGCTCCGCTCGGACGGACCCCGCGAACGCGATCCCTTCGCGCCCTTTCGCGCCGCGCGCACGGCGGTCGAGAGCGATGCCGAGGACGTCGACCGAGCGATCGCGCGCGCACGCGCCGCCCGACGTCCGATCGATGGGGCCGGCGAGGCCGACCTGCGCGCGCGGCTCCATCTCGCCGTCACGCTTCGCGCACGGGCCCGGGCCCTCGCCGCACGCGCGCAGCCGCGTCGGGCGATGGCCCTCGAACGCGAGGCCGCGACCGAGCTCGCGAACGTCGCCGACGCCGCCGAGCGCCTCGGTCTGCCCCTCGTGCGTTCCTATGCCGCGGGCCACCGCGCGGCCCTCTACGCCGACGCGGGCCGCTTCGACGACGCCCTCGTCCTCGCCGACGCGGCGCTGCTCGCGGCCCAGGCGCTCAACGATCCCGAGGCGCTCGCGCGCTGGCAGGGCGAACGCGGTCGGAGCCTGCGCGGGCTCGGTCGACGCGAGGAGGCGCGCCGTGCCTACGAGGCGGCGCGTTCGGCGCTCGAGCGGGCTCGCACGGCGCTCGACGTCAAGGACTTCCTCGACCTCGCGCGCCCGATCCTGCTGCCGCTGACCGACCTGCTGCTCGCGGAGGCCGCCGAAGACGCGGCGGATGCGTCCATGCGGCTCGAGACCGCGCGCAACGTGCTCGAGGGGCTCAAGGGCGCGGAGCTGCGCGAGCTCTTCGGCGATCCGTGTCTCGCCGAACCCGTCCAGAAGGACGCCGGCGCGATCGACGGCGCGCTGGTCCTGCATCCCGTCGTGCTCGCGGATCGCGTCGAGCTGATCATCGGAGTCGGGGGAACGCTGCGCCTCGTCCGCTCGCCCGCCGACCCGGTGGCGCTGGTCGATCTGGCGAGCCGCTTTCCCTTCGATCTGACCGACGCCACGACGCGGCGTTATGTGCGCTCGGCGGGGCAGCTCTACGAGTGGCTCGTCCGGCCGATCGAGCCCTGGCTGGGCGACGGGATCGAGGCGCTCGTCGTCGTTCCGTCGGGCCCCCTCGTCCAGCTGCCCTTCGCCGCGCTCTGGGACGAGCGGACGGAGCGTTTCCTGATCGAGAAGATCCCCGTCGCGTTGACGCCGAGCCTCCAACTGACCGATCCGCGGCCGCTCGATCCGGCCCATACGCGCGCGCTCGTCGCGGGACTCACGACCGAGGCCGGCGGGATGGCGCGGCTCGTCGCCGTCGAGCGGGAGATCCGGATGGTCGGCGAGGCCTTCCCCGCGACGACCCTCGCAGGCGAACGCTTCACCCTCGCCCGCTTCGAGTCGACCTTCGATCGCCGCCCCTACGGCATCGTCCACATCGCGTCGCACGGCGCCTTCTCGCGCCGCTCGGAGGAGAGCTACGTCCTGACCCACGACGCGCGCATGACGATCGATCGCCTCGCGGCGATCCTCGGCCGCGCGCGCAATCGCGCGGAGCGCCCCGTCGAGCTCCTCACGCTCTCGACCTGCGAGTCGGCCGTGGGCGACGAGCGCGCCGCGCTCGGGCTCGCCGGCGTCGCGATCCAGGCCGGCGCGCGCAGCGCGCTGGCGACGCTCTGGAGCGTCAACGACGAGGCGACGGCCGAGCTGATCGGCCGCTTCTACCGCGAGCTGGCGCGGCCCGGCGTCTCCCGGGGACGAGCCCTGCAGCGGGCGCAACGCGCGCTCATCGCGAGCGAGGCGTTCCACCACCCGAGCCAGTGGGCGGCTTTCGTGCTGGTCAACAGCTGGCTCTAGCGGGCTGCGGCGCGGCTCGTCCGAGCGGGGCGCCCTGTGGCCGGGTCGCTCAGCGCGCGGCGGCGTCGCGCAGGGTCAGACCCGTGTAGCCGGTCTGACGAGCGACGCTCTCGTGCATCAGCTTGAGACCCGGCTCGTTGCGCCCGATCACGACCTGGGCATGGGCGCCGTGTCGCAGCCCGCGTCCGCAGCCCTCCCAGACCGGCTTGTCCTGACGGACCGCGACGGCCGCGCGGGCCGCCATGTCGTGGGGCTGCGGCAGCTCGGGCGGCGCCTCGAGGAAGGGCGTCAGCCAGCCGTAGCGGAAGACGGCCTCCATCGGCTTCTCGCCCGGCGAGAGATCGGCGTAGATCAGGCCGTAGTACTCGTGGGCGAGGAGCAGACCCGGCGAGATCCACCAGACGCAGGCGACGAGCTCCTTCGGCTTCCACTCGGACTTCGGCATCGCGCGGATCCGATCGACGTCCGCCCTCGTGAACATCGGGAGCACCCAGCGCACGTGCGGCCCGATCGACTCGAAGAAGCCGAGGTCGAGATCGAGCGCCTGCGGGTTCGTCGCGAAGGTTCCCGGATGCACGAAGGGGACGTGGAGACCCTCGAGCAGCCCCTCGGTCACCGACTTCCAGTTCGTCGCCAGCGGCTCCTCCGGCAGCGCGTTGAGGTAGGTCATCGCCTCGCATCCGATCGAGGCGAGCTCGGCGTCGAGCGCCCCGAGATGCTTCGCCACGTCGATCGGATGGCCCGGGCGCAAGACGACCCAGACGAAGCCGTGGCGCTCCTCGACGGGCAGCTCGACGAGGCCCATGCGCTCGAGATCGAGGTCGGCGAAGCGATCGCGCAACGGCATGCCGGTCAGACGTCCCTTCACGTCGTACGACCAGCCGTGATAGGGGCAGAGAAAGACTCGCGCGCTCCCGCAGCCGCGGGCGGGCTCGGCGCCGCGGTGGCGACAGTAGTTGAGGAAGGCGTGGGCGCGGCCTTCGCCGTCGCGGGTGAAGAGGAGCGAGCGGCCGACGGCCGTACGGACGTGATAGTCGTAGGGCTTCGCGATCTCCGAGCTCGCGAGGAGCGCGAGCGGCGAGGTCTCGAAGAGCGCGCGATCGCGCGCGGCGATCGCTTCGTCGGAGTAGACCTCGAGCGGGACCTCGAGGTAGCCCTCGGCCAGCTCGGGCCATCCGCGCTCGACGATGCCGAGCAGGCGCTCGACCCAGCCGACGGCGACTTCATGGATCATGGTCGTCCCCTCGTTCGCTTCCGTTGCTGCGAGCCGGTCGATCCGCTCGACGCGCGCCCCGCACTCCGAGCGCCCCGCGCGCCCGAGGCGCACGGGGCGCTCGACGCACGACGCTAGCGCGGGAGCGGGACCCGCTTCGATTCGATCTTCCCGGGCGGCGACTGCGTCAACAGGAAGCGCCAGAAGAGGCTGCCCGAACGCCGTCCACCGGTCTGCAGCCAGTTCGGATGACCGGGATCCCGCGCCGCGACGACGACCTTGACCGAGCCGTCCGGCTCGCGGACGGCCTGCTGCTGGTTCAGGGTCGAGCGCCAGACGCGCGGATCGACCGTCTGGGAGAAGCGGTTCCAGAGCGCGACGCTGCAGTAGGCCGCCTCTGGGAAGCGGAGCCGCAGCTCGAGCGCCTGGTCCGGCTCGAGCCGCCACGGGCCCATGGCGTAGACCTGATCGGGCGTCCCACGCCCGCCGCCCTCGCTCTCGCGCCACTGCGACGGATCGCCCATCCGGTTCGGCTCGGTCGAGACGTAGGGCGGCAGCTTCATGCCCGCCGTCCCGCCGCCCGTCCCACGCGTCATCGCGCGCAGGAAGCTCGCCGCCGCCCGCCACCGCTCGGCGAGAGCCGACGCTGCGGGCGGCGGCGCCTGCGTCGCCAGGCCGGCGGTCGGGGTGGCGCCGCCGGAGCGAACACCGGCGGCCGAGGCGTCGGACGCGGGCGAATCCGGGCGCCCCGAGCCCGGCGCGAGCCGATCGATCGTGAAGACCCCCGGCCGCGCGTTCGTCGGATCGAGGAAGTACTGCCGCGAGATGACATAGCAGGCATCCGGCGGCGGCTCGAGCTCGAACGAGAAGGCGTCCCCCGGCGCATCGGCGCCGAGATCACGGAAGTTCCAGTTGCCCACCGTCTTCTCGGGATGGCCCGGATTGCCCGCGTAGAGCGTGAAGGAGAGATAGCACTCGTCGCCCCGACGGCCGTGGACGCGGTAGCGGCGGCCGCCGGCGACCGGGGCCACCCAGTAGACGGAGTCGTGGCCGTTGTCGACCCAGCGACGATGGGCGTTCGCCCAGGGCGCGAAGACGGGTCGATCGGGATCGGCGCGCACGAACTGGGTCGCGCCCTCGACCAGCGTCGCGAGAAAGGCCTCGCCATCGGCGACGTCGATCGGGTCGAGGTCCGGGCGACCCTCGAAGAGGGTCGTGCGCCCGGCCTCGAGCGCGGCGACGAAGACGTCGAAGGCGTTCTCGACCTCGCTGCGCGACGCGTGGACCGAGGCGGGCGGCGTCTTCGATTCGGGCGGCATGGGCTGGACTCCGTCGGGCCGGCCGCTCAGCCGGCCTCGACCTCGCGCAGGACGGTGAAACGATCGAGATAGCGGGCAAAACGACGCTCGACCTGCGCGCGATCGAGGCCGTAGTCGGCGAGGGCGTAGGCGTGCCGGCCCGCCTTGTGCTGCGGATTGCGGGCGAGCCAGTCCCGCATCGCCGTGCGCGCCGCCGAAGAGAACGGGATGCCCGCTCGCTCGTAGAGCGAGGCGACGACGGCGAGGGGGTCGGCGACGAGGCGCGCGTAGTGGACGTCGACGAAGCGGGCGGGATCCCCGTGCTCCCGGGCGGCGACGGCGCGCTCGCTCATGGTGTGGAGCTGCGCGAGGCGCTCGCGGCCGAGGACGATCGGGTCGAAGGCGGCCTGCGTCCGTCGGCGCGAGTCGGCGTAGGTCGAGCAGTAGGAGCCCACGAGATCGACCGGGTCGCGATGGGTCTGCACGATCAGCGCGTCGGGGACGACGCGCTGGACCACCTCGAGGTCGAGCAGGAACTGCGGCGACTTCATGACCCGCGGTCGCCCTTCCGGCGTGCCCTCGAACCACTCGTTCAGCCGGATCAGGTCGAGCGCGAAGCGATAGGCCGCCGTGTGGTCCGTCGCGTTGAGCCAGCTCGAATAGCGCGGGACCGGCGTCGGGATCACGAAGAGCATCGACGCGAACGACGGCTGCAGCAGGAAGACCTCCTCCTCCGGCGCGTCGGCGTCGAGGGGATGGATCCGGAACGCCTCGGGATGCTTCGCGCGGAGCTCGTCGAGGAAGGCGAGCGTCCGCTGCCGACGCGGATCGTCCGCCCGCGCGCAGGGCGCGGCGTCGAGCGCCGGAACCGGGTTCATCGCCTGCCAGGTCGGCAGGAACGACACCTCGGGATCGCAGGCGAGCAGCCGCTGCAGGAACGTCGTCCCCGAGCGCCCCATGCCCGCGACCAGGAAGCGCGTCGCGATCGGCCGGCGGGCGATCGCCGGCTCGCGCGCGAGCCATCGCTCCGCGACCAGCCGATCGCCGACGAAGCCCGCGAGCTGGGCCGCATAGGCCGCCTCGCCCTCGGCGTGGAACCCGCCCTCGCTCGCCGCGCTCTCGACCAGGCGCCGCAGGTTCCCGACCCAGGCCGCGCCGCGCGCCGCGCCTCCCGGCGCGAGCCCCGCCTTCGCCTCGCCCGCCGCGAGGAGCGATTCGACTTCGAGCTTCACGACGCGAAGGCCCCGATGCGGCTCTGCAGGTAGTCGAGGGTCCGCGCGTCGGCCTCCGCATCGCTCGGCATGATCGCGGCGACGAAGTCCGTCACCCCGGCGTCGCGCAGGCGGGCGAGTCCCGCATCGAGCGTCTTCTCGTCGCCCGCGATCGCGAGGTCCGGCGGACCCGCGAGCCCCTCGCGGTCGAGCATGCCGCGGTACGAGGGGAGCTGGCCGTACATGACGAGATGCTTCGCGGCCCAGGCGCGCGCGCCGTCGGCATCGCTCGTGAGCGCGATCGGGATGCCCGCGGCGATCCGCGGCGCAGGACGACCGGCCGCACGCGCCGCCGCGGCGAGCCTGGGCGCGACGTGGCCCTCGACCGTCTTCGGGCCGGTCATCCAGAGGATCGTGCCGTCCGTCCGCTCCCCGGCCAGCTCGATCATCCGCTCGCCCATCGCCGCGACGAGCAGCGCCGGCGGCGGCGCGGGGACGGACAGGTTCGCGCGAACGCGATAGGTCTCGCCTTCGAAGGCGACGGGCTCGCCTCGCATCAACGGGACGAGCACGTCCAGGTACTCGCGCATGTGGCGAGCCGGCTTCTCGTAGGAGAGACCGAACATCTCCTCGATCACGAGACGATGCGAGAGGCCGATCCCGAGCGCGAAGCGACCGCCGGCGGCCTCGTTCGCGGAGAGCGCCTCCTGCGCCATCGCGAAGGGATGTCGGGGATAGGTCGGGACGACGGCGGTCCCGAGCTCGATGCGCCGCGTCTCGCGCCCGACGATCGCGAGGGCGAGGATCGCGTCGAGCGCGAAGACGTTCGCCATCCAGAGCGTCGCGAAGCCCCGCCGCTCGACGTCCCGGCCACGCGCGACGAGTCGCTCGATGCGATTGTCCGAGCCACGATCGCCGCACATGATGCCGATGCGCATGGGGGTTCCTCCTCGCACGACGCTATCACGTCGGCCCCGGCATGGGCCGCCGCCCGTGCCGCGCCCGATTCGCGGCGTTACCCTGGAGCCCTCGCCTGCTCCCCGTCCCCACGCAGCGCTCCTCGGCGACTCATTCCGCGCATGGTTCGCGCGCGGACCCCGCACGGTCCGCGGATCGAAGGAAGGAGACCGGTGCCGCGCATCGTCCGCCTCGTCGTTCTCGCCCTCGCGCTCGCCTCGCTCGCGGGCTGCGCTCGCCATCCCGACCCGCCGGGACTGGAGCTCGAGCGCGCGCTCGTCCCCGACCTCGTCGCGCTGAACGAAGAGGGCATCGCCGACGCGATGGGCGCCCCGCTCCGACTCCGGCCGCCGCTCTCGGGCGGCCTGGTCTGGCTCAACGAGAGCTTCGCGCGGACGGCTGCGACCGGGGACGCGCGCCGACTCGTCGACTACTACCGCGCCGGCGTCGTCGAAGGCGCGCTCGCGGCGCTTCGCCGTGCCCCATTCGAGGCGGTCGCGGCGCTCCCGCTCCCGCCGGAGCCCGAGGAGGACGCCGCGCCCGAGGCGCTCCTCGCCCGCGTCCGCAGCGCGGCGGCCCGCTTTCAATACGACGTCGCCTTCCTGCTCGAGACGGCCACGGCCGAGGAGCGTGGCGTGAACCCCTTCGCCCTCGGCTACCTCGGAATCGTCACGGCCCCGCTCTTCCCGGGCACCGACCTCGCCGCGAGCGCGAGCGCCGAGCTCTGCGCCGTCGACGTGCGCAGCGGCATCATGCTCGGCTGCGCCCGCGGACGCGCCGAGGCCTCGAGCCGGACGCTCTTCATCTGGCAGGTCGATCGCGCGCGCCGACGCCTGCTCGAGCGCACGCTGCGCGAGTCCGTCGCGGCGGCCGCCGACGATCTGCTGATCCAGATCTCGGCGCGGGTCGCGAGTCGCTAGCTCCGACCGCCTTTCGGCTGGGCGTAGACTCGCGGCTCCCGCCGCGCCGCCGCGACCCACTTCGCGACCTTCGGCTCGGCGACCAGCGCGTCGCAGTACGCGCGCGCCGTCGCATCGAGCGGGACGTGGTAGGCGCGAAAGCGGAAGACGACCGGCGCGTAGAAGCAGTCGGCGGCGGTGAACGGGCCGAAGAGGAAGGGCCCGCCGCTCGCGCTGCCGAACCGCTCGCGGCATTCGCGCCAGATCGCCTGGATGCGATCCGCGTCGGCGAGGGCCTCGGGCGTCGTGCCCCGACCGGGCTCGTCTGCCTGGATGTCCATCGGCATGCTCGCGCGCAGCGCATGGAAGCTCGAGTGCATCTCCGCCGCGACGCTGCGCGCGAAGGCGCGGGCGCCCTCGGCGGGCGGCCAGAGCCCGGCCGCGGGAAAGCGCTCGTGGAGGAACTCGACGATCGCGAGCGAGTCGTGGATCTCGAGCTCGCCGTCGCGCAGCAGCGGGACCTTGCCGCTCGGCGAGAGGCGCCGGACCTGGTCGTGCCAGTCGGGATCGCCCGTCGAGACGAGCCGTTCCGTGTAGGCGGCACCCGTCTGCTCGAGCGCGAGCCAGGCCCGCAGCGACCAGGACGAGTAGTTCTTCGACGCGATCACGATCTCGAAGGTCATGCGACCCTCCGACCCGGCTAACGAACGAGCAGGACCGAGCAGGGCGCGGTCAGCGCGACGCCGTGACTCGTCGAGCCGAAGCCCCAGTCCGGCAGACCCGGATCCGCCGCATGGGAGGTCAGCACGACCAGATCGCAGCGATGCTCGACCGCCGTCGCGACGATCGTCGGCCCGCGCTTGCCGAATCGGATCTCGGCCTCGACGTCGAGCCCCTGGGCGCGCAGCGCCGAGCTCCAGCCCGCCAGGGCCTGCTCGGCCCGCTCCCGCAAGGAGTCGTAGAAGGCGGCGAGGTCGTCGCCCTCGATCCCGGGGATCGTCTCGATGACGTGGAGCAGCCGGATCCGCGCCCGTCCCGGCTCGGCGAGCCGCAGCGCGACCGCGAAGACGCGGTCGTGCTCGGGAACGAGGGAGAGGGGGAGGAGGATGTCTCGGTACATGAGCGCTCCCGTCGCGAAGGCGGACCCGTCGATGCGCACCGCCGGCCATCGTCCCGGCGCGCGTGGGCGAGCCCCATTCTATCCCGGCTTCCCGCAATCGAGAAGCCGTGGACCACGACGACGAAACACACGCACGCCTGCTAGTCGCCAATCATCTCGACGATCCCCGTCTTCCCGTCGACCCGCAGCCGCTGCCCGCCGCGAATGCGCAGGCTCGCCTCCCGCACCGCCACCACCGCCGGAATCCCCATCTCCCGCGCGACGACCGCCGCGTGGCTGATGTTCGAGCCCGTGTCGATCACGACGGCGCCCGCCACGAGGAAGAGCGGCGCCCAGCTCGGATCCGTCGCCGGCGCGACGAGGACGTCGCCCGCTTCGAACTCGAGCGCCGGATCGGACGGGTCGAGCACGACGCGGGCGATGCCCTCGTGCAGGCCGGCGCTCGCGCCCAGCCCCTCGAGCCGGCTGCCCACGGCGAGCGACGCGCCTCTCTCCTCGGCTTGGTCGCCCGACTGCGAATCCGCAGGCAGGCGCACCCGCGCGACCTTCTCCGGCATCCCCTGCCAGGTCTCCGGCAGATCGAACCGCTCGTACTCGGCGACCAGCGCCCGTCGCGCCTCGACGCGCGCGCGCAGGTCGGCAGGCGGAGCGAGCAGCTCGAAGCGCGTGGCCAGGAAGACGTCGTCCGCGGTCGCGAGCGTCCCGCTCGCGGCCCAGGCGCGTCCGACGACCCGCGCGGCCGCGCGCATCGCGTCGAGCGCGATCGTGAGCGTCGCGCGACCGGCCTCGCGCATCGGGAGACAGGTCGCGGCGAGCGCGAACGTCGCCGACAGCGCGCCCCGTTCGTCCGACGGCACGTTCGCGAGCAGCTCGGCTTCGAGCCGCCCACGCGCCTCGACCGCGTGCGCCTCACGCCGACGCGGATCCGCGTCCTCCGCGAGCTTCGCATAACGTCCGACCAGCGTGCGGATCGGCGCCGGATCCTCGCGCCAGGAGCGGCTCGCGATCTCGCCCTCCATCGCGCCGTGGAAGCCATGCTCGGCGAGGAAGGCGTCGAGATCGATGCGACCGCGCGAGAGGTCCCAGACCGCGACGGCCGTCTCGAACTCCTCCATGCCCGGGGAGCCCACCATCAGCGCATTCGCCGCGTCGGGCCGGCCGGCGGCCTCCGCCGCCGCCGAGAGCGCGGTCACGGCCTCGGTCGAGAGCAGCGAGACGACGATGTGGTCCCGATCCGCGCGCTCGAAGAGCGCGAGCGCCTCGCGGAGGCAGCGCGTCGCGACTCCGGGATCGCCGCCGGACATCGCGCGCGTCGCCTCGCGCCACCAGGCGATCGCCTCCCGGCGCGTCGCCCGCAGCCGCGCGGGCGAGGTCGCGAGGGCGATCGGTCGCTTCGCCTCGATCAGGGTGCGGCGCCGGACCGGATCGAGCGCGCCGGTCGCATCCGCCGCGGTCGCCGAGCCGCTCGTCGGGCCACGCGCCACGGGGCCCGCGCCGCCACCCACGCCGCCATCCGACCCGGCACGCGGACCGGCATCCCCGCCGGCACCCGCTCCGCCGAAGACCTGCCGCTGCGTCGCCGCGCCCTGCCCCGCGCCGCCGAGCCCGCGCTCGTACATCCGCCGCCAGGTGTCGACGTTGGCGGCGGGGCGACCGTAGAAGATCGACCAGCCCCAGTCGTCGATCGACGCCGGCGGCTCGAGCTCGTGCTCGTCGAGCAGCCCGAGATCGCACGCCCCCTGGCGCACGGCCCGCTCCCCGATCTCGCCCCAGATCGACCAGTTGAGCGGCGTCGACACGCCCGGAAAGACGCCCTTCTCGTTCGCCCGCGACCAGCTCGCATGACGACCGAGCGTGTGAAGGACGTTGGGCGCCTCGGGATCGATCGTCGACATCGGAACGCTCGTCCTCCCGGCGACGGGCGTCGCCTGCATTCGCTCGGTCGGCCGGGCGCGACGCAGCCCGGTCTGATCGCGTGTGCCCAGCCCAGTGGGGGCCGTAGCGCAATGCGGTGCTTCGCCGTGCGGCACGCCCCGTCGCGGGTCGACGCCGAAGCGTGCGGCACCCCCCGTCGCGGGTCGACGCCGAAGCGCGCGGCTCGCCCCGCGCTCAATTCGTGAACAGGAACCCCTCTTGATAGGAGCCGGCGAGCCGCCCGAGCCCGCGCGCCTCGGCACCGAGCGCCCACATGCGGAACATCAGGATCGGCTCCGCCGTCGGGAAGCCGTCGGGCGCCGAGGTCCGATCCGCGAGGAAGCGCCCCTCCTGGAACGCCTGCGCGAGGTCGAGGTCGATCGTGACCCCCGGCAGCTCGAAGACGGCCGGCGTCGCGTCGGCGTTGCGCAGCACGCGCGGCGGCTCGCCGAAGACCGTGACCTCGCCATCGATCGCGACACAGCCGAGCGTCGTGTCGGGCCCGGCTGTGAAGGGTCGATCGCGATGGGTCATGGTGTTGACCGTGATGAAGAGATCGCGCTCGACGCCCGTCATCAGCAGCGCGACGATGCGCCCCATCTGTCGCAGCTCGCGCGGTCCCCACGAGCGGTCGCGGAAGCCCGGAACGGCGCGGAGCTCCTCGCGGCCGACGCGTCCGAAGGCGCGGACCCCCGCCTGGACATGGCTCTGCTTCATGCCCTCGCCGAGCGTGAAGAGCGAGCCGAAGTCGATCGGCGGCGTGAAGGCCGGGAACTCGAGATCGAGCTCGAAGCGCGGACTGCGCACGCGCGCGTTCTTCCAGGGGTCGACCTCGAGCTCGAAGAGCTCCGATCGGAAGGGCTCCCGCGACTCGACGCGCACGGCCTGCTCGGGCTGCCCCGCCCGCTGCAGCGTGACGAAGTGGTTGCCGACGCCGCGGCCCGGCAGCCAGGAGGCATGCACGAGCAGCGTCATCTTGCGCTCGAGATCGGTCAACAGATAGGCCCACGTCTCGCAGTAGCTGGGATCGGTCGAGGCGTGGGGCGACTCGTGGATGGGATCGACGGACATGGCTCGCAGTGTAACGTCCGCGAGGCGGGTCGCGGGACGGCCGATACCCGATCGCTGGAGAATCGCTTGCTGCTCGCCCGGTACGACGAACCCCTCGCCCTCTCCCCGGACGCCCGCGTGGCGCTCCTCGGCGGAAAGGGCGACGGGCTCATGCGGATGGCGTCCGAGCTCGGGCTCCCCGTCCCGCCCGGCTTCGTGCTGACGACGCGCGCCTGCGAGCGCTACCTCGAGCGGGGCTGGACGGAGGAGCTCGAGGCGGCATTGCGAGCCGGCATGGCCGCGCTCGAGGCGACGACGGAACGAAAGTTCGGAACGGCCACCGCGCGCGACGCCGCGGCGATGCCGCTGCTCGTCTCCGTCCGCTCCGGCGCGCCCGTCTCGATGCCCGGCATGCTCGACACGCTCCTCAACGTCGGGCTCGACGCCCGCGCCGAGGCCGCGCTCGAGCGCATCGATCCCGCCTTCGTCGCGCGCTGTCGCGACCGGCTCGTCGCGGGCTTCGCGTCGAGCGTCGGCGGGCCGCCGCCGGGCGATCCCTTCGAACAGCTGCGTCAGGCCGTCGAGGCCGTCTTCCGCTCCGTCCGCTCGGCGCGGGCGGCGGCCTATCGCCGCCACGAGGGGCTGACGGAGGCGCTCCTGACCGCGGTCAACGTCCAGGCGATGGTCTTCGGCAATCTCGACGCGCGCTCCGCGACCGGCGTCTACTTCACGCGCGATCCCGCGACGGGCGAAGCGCGGCCCTACGGCGACGTGCTCTTCCGGGCGCAGGGCGAGGACGTCGTCTCCGGTCGCTTCGCGACCGAGCCGCTCAGCGCCCTCGAGCGCGCGCTGCCCGACGTCGCGCGCGAGCTCTACGCAGTCGGCGCCCGGCTCGAGCGCGCCTATCGCGACCTCGTCGAGATCGAGTTCACGGTCGAACGCGGCCGCCTCTGGCTGCTGCAGGTCCGCGTCGGCAAGCGGAGCCCCCGTGCAGCGCTGCGGATCGCGGCGGAGCTCGCCCTCGAACCGGATTTTCCGTTGGATCGGCGGGAGGCGGTGCTTCGGGTCCGCGACCGATTGGCGCGGCCGCGCGAGCAGGCCGCGCCTTCGGACGCGGTCGGAACGCCGCGGCCGGGCGAGGCGGGCGCGCCGAGCGTGCGCGATGCGGGGACCCCGCTCGCGCGCGGGCTCGGCGCGAGCCCGGGCATCGCGAGCGGCGAGATCGCGACGACGATCGAGGGCGCGCTCGCCGCGGCGGAGGCCGGGCGCGCGGTGATCCTGGTGCGACCGGAGACCTCGCCGGAGGACGTGGAAGGCATGGCGGTCGCCGCGGGGCTCCTGACCTCGCGCGGTGGGCTCGCGAGCCATGCGGCCGTGGTCGCGCGGGGCTGGGGGATTCCGGCGGTGGTCGGGCTCGCGGGACTCTTGATCGAGCGGGATGCCATCGAGGTCGGCGGTCGGCGACTCGCCGTCGGCGAGCCGATCTCGATCGACGGCGCCTCGGGCGCGGTCCATCGCGGCGTCGTCGCGGCGGAGCGACACGTCGCGCCCGAGCTCGAGACGCTGCTCGGCTGGGCGCGCGAGCTCGACATCGCGCTGGACGGCGAGGGCGGGCCCAGGACGAGCGCGCCGCCGACCCGCACGACGTCCGCGGGATCCCCGGCCGAGCCGCCGAGGACCGACGGCGGACCGAGCGACGCACGGAGCGATGCGCTGCTGCATGCGCTCGCACTCAAGGGCGCGGCCACGATCGACGCCCTCGCCGCGGCGATCGATGCGGCGCCGGAGACGGTGAGCGAACGACTCGACGAGCTCGTCGCCGAGGATCTCGTCGTCGCGGCCAAGCCGATCGGCTTCCGCTCGACCGAATCCGGGCGAGCCCGGGCGGAGGCGCGCCTCGAGCTCGATCGAGCCATGCTCGGCCCCGACGCGGCCCGGGCGGCCCTGCTCGCCTTCCAACCCTTCGATCCGCGCATGAAGCAGACCGTGACCGACTGGCAGCTGCGACCCCAGGGCACGGAGCTCGTCCCCAACGATCATGCCGACGCCCGGTGGGACGCGGAGGTGCTCGCGCGGCTCGGGGCGATCGTCGAGGAGGCGACGGCCTGGCTCGACGCAACGGCGGATCGGCTGCCGCGTCTGCGCTGCTATTCGAAGCGGCTCCGCCACGGATTGGACGCCATCCGTTCGGGCGACGGTCGCTTCGTCGCATCGCCCCGTGTCGACTCCGTCCACGGCGTCTGGTTCGAGCTCCACGAGGACCTGATCCGACTGGCCGGCAGCACGCGCGCGGCCGAATCGGCCGCCGGTCGGTCGAGCTGAGCGCGCCGAGCGCGCAGGGGGACGTTCCGTGAACCTTCAGCCCGTCCATCCCGGCTCGTGCCACTGCGGTCGGGTCCGATTCGAGGTCGACCTGCCCGACGGCCTCGTCGACCCGCGTCATTGCACCTGCTCGATGTGTCGCCGACGCGGCGCGATCGTCGCGACCGCCCGACTCGACCAGCTCCGCATCGTCGACGGCGCCGATCATCTTCGCGTGTACCAGTTCAATACGGGCACGGCCCGCCACTACTTCTGCCCGACCTGCGGCATCTATACCCACCACCAGCGACGCTCGAACCCGGCGCTCTACGGTTTCAACGTCGGCTGTCTCGAGGGCGTCGACCCGTTCGAGATCGACGTCGTCGAGGTCTACGACGGCGTCCTCCATCCGACGGACGACGCCCGCGGCGGACGGCTGATCGCGCGACGGCGGAGGGAGAGCGTGCCCTGAGCTCGGCGCGATCGGCGATCGTTCGCACCGTCCGAAGACGCCCGCCTCGCCCCGACCCGATCAGTCCGATCGCTCGACCCGCCCCGCTCCGCCGTCGACGCGGATCCGCTCGCCGCTCCGGATCCGACGCGTCCCGTCGATCGTGTTGATGACGCAGGGGATGCCGAGCTCGCGTGCGACGATCGCGCCATGGGAGAGCGGCCCACCGATGTCGATCACGACGCCGGCGGCCAGCATGAAGTAGGCGCTCCACGAGGGGTCGGTCGTCCGGCAGACGAGGATCTCGCCGGGAAGCAGCTCGTCGTCGCCGGGCTCGAGGACGACGCGCGCCACGCCCTCGACGACCCCCGAGCTGACGCCGAGGCCTGTCACGGGCGTCGCGTCCCCGAGCGCCGCCCTCCCCGCTCCGCCCTCGCACGCGCGCGGCGTCGCGCCGGTCTCCTCCGTCGAGCGCGCCTCCGCCGTCTCCGGCACGAAGGGCTCCGGCATGCCCCGGAACTCGACCGGCAGCTCGAGCGCCGCATAGCGTGCGCGCAGCGCGCGACGCTCCGCGACGCGCGCCCGGGCGTCCGGCGGCGGCTCGAGCAGCTCTTCGCGCGTCAGATAGAAGACGTCGGCGGCGTCGGCGAGGCGACCGGAGCGGGCGTGCAGCGCCCCCATTCGACGCGCGGCGGCGCGGGCCACGTCGAAGGTCTGCTGGAAGGCCGCCTTCGCGACGACGCGGAGCGGAATGTAGCGCCGACCGAGCGCGAGCAGAACGCGGGCGGCCCGCCGCTCGCGACCGCGGAGCGCGGCGAGCAGCTCGTCGGCGGCCCGCGCTCGCGCCGCCGCCCGCGTCGCCTCGGCCCGGTCCGGACGGCGCTCGTCCGGAAGCGCGCGATAGGCGGGGAGCAGCATCTCGACGGGGCGCGGGTCCTCGCGCCAGCTCGCGTTCGAGAGCTCGCCGTCGGCGGGCCCGCGAAATCCGTGGCGCGCGAGGAAGCGCTCGAGCGGAAGCGCGCCATGAGCGACCGCCCAGAGGTCCGCCGAGGTCCGCACCTCCTCCATCTCGCCGAATCCGCCGAGCAGCTCGTTGGCCCGCTCGGCTTCGCCGACACGCGCGGCGAGCCGCTGCAGCCGGCCGAACAGGATCGTCGCGACGGTCGAGGCGACGATCTGCGCGGCGACCTCCTCCGCGAAGCGCGGCAGGGCGCGTTCGAAGCAGGCATGCGCGGCCGGCCCGTCCGCGTTCGGGAGCGCGGCGAGCGCGGTCGACCAGGCCGCTCGACTCCGCGTGCGCAGGCGGGCCAGACGCCGCGGCAGGCCGAGCGCGACCGCCGGCAGGAGGACGGCTGCGTGGACTCGCTGGCCCCGCGACGCCCGCATGCGCGCCGCCTCGCCGCGCGACGAGAAGAAGCTCGCCTCCGCGTCGTCCGTCGCCGCGAAGGGCAGCGCGTCGAGCGCGCGGCGGAAGGCCGAGACGTTGGTCGCGCCGCGACCGTAGAAGAGCGCGGTGAACTGTTCGTCGACGCGACTCGGAATCGCCCGCTCGGCCGACGGCAGGAGACCCATCCCGCAGTAGGCGAGCCGAAAGCCCCGCTCGCCGCCCTCGTCCCAGAACGACCACGAGAGCGGGGTCTGGACGCCGACGATCGATTCCGCCGTATTCACCCGCGACCAGTCGACGTCGGGCCCGCAATGCTGGTGGAGCACGTTCGTGGGCTCGTCCACCAGGGTCGTCGTCTTCTCGGACACCGGGCTCGCCTCCTTCTCGGATCTTCGCCGCGTCGAAGCGTGGCGTCGAACGGCCGCCGCTTCGGGTCGACCATGGTCCGTCGTCTCGGCGCCGTCTCGGCGCCGTCCCGCCGCATCGTGGTCCCGCGACGCGCGTCGCCTCGCGTCAGCCGTGACCTATGCCATTCTGTCCAACGGCGAGCCGGGGGTCGACCCGTCCCAGCCGAGCGAGCGCGCCGGCATCGGGCGATCGTAGCCGCGCGCGACCGTCCGAGGGGAAGGCGGGGAGCAAGTCCGGGAGAACGGGGGGAGCTCGCATGTCCACGCTCGGCAAGGGGTTCGGCCCCATCGTCCAGGTCGCCTACCTCGTCCCGGACATCGACGCCGCGATGAAGCAGTGGCTCCGCCACGCCGGCCTCGGTCCCTGGACGAACTTTCGCAACATCGAGCTGGCGACCCGCTTCGACGGACGGGACTTCACGCTCCACATCCACGAGGCGCTCGCCTACCAGGGGCCCCTCCAGATCCAGCTCGTCCAGTCCCTCGACGGCCCGGACGTCGTGACGCCCTACTCCGATTGGGTCCGCGCCGGCCGCTGGGGCGTCCACCACGTCGCCCATTTCACGGACGCGCCCGACGCCGACGTCGAGCGCGCCGGCAAGCAGGGCTTCGAGCGCGTCTGCTCGATGCGCGACAAGCACGGCTTCCGTTACTTCTACCTGCAGTCGACCGCGATGCCCGAGGTCTGGATCGAGTTCCTCGAGTCGTCGGCGATGCTGCGCGAGATCTTCGAGCAGGGGATCGCCGAGGCGGCGGCGTGGGACGGTCGCGATCCGATCCGGCGGATCGAGTACGCGGAGCTCTGACCCCGACTAGCGCGCGAGCAGCCCCGGCCGATATCCCTCCGGCGCCTCGTATCCCATCAGCTGCAGTACGGTCGCCGCGACGTTCGCGAGCCCCGGCTCCTTCACGGCCGGATCGAGCGCGAACGCGACGCTGGGCGCGTAGACGTGGAGCGGGACCGGGTTCAACGTATGGCTCGTCTTCGGCTTGAACCCGCCGGCGGGCGACGCGACGGGGTTGCCCTGCTTGTCGAGCTCGAACATGCAGTCGGCGTTGCCGTGGTCGGCGGTGACGAGGAGCGCCCCCTGCGCCGCCTCGATGACGGGGAGCAGTCGCGCGATCTGCAGATCGACCGACTCGACGGCGAGGATCGCGGCCTCGCGGTGGCCCGTGTGGCCGACCATGTCGCCGTTGGCGTAGTTGACGCGGGCGTGGCGGTAGCGGCCCGTCACGAGCTCGTCGATCAGGCGGTCCGTGATCTCGGCGGCCTTCATCCAAGGGCGCTCTTCGAAGGGACGCCGATCCGAAGGGATCTCGACGTAGGTCTCGACGGCGGCGTCGAAGCAGCCGCTGCGATTGCCGTTCCAGAAGTAGGTCACGTGGCCGTACTTCTGGGTCTCGCTGATCGCGAGCTGGGCGAGTCCGGCACGGGCGAGGTACTCGCCGAGCGTGCGGTCGATCGCGGGCGGCGCGACGAGGTAGCGCGTCGGGAGCTTGAGGTCGCCGTCGTACTCCATCATGCCGGCGAAGAGCAGCTTCGGTCGCGGACCCCGATCGAAATGGGTGAAGGCCTCGTCTTCGAACGCCTGCGAGATCTCGACGGCCCGATCGCCGCGGAAGTTGAAGAGGACGACCGCGTCGCCGTCGCGCATCGAGCCGACCGGCTCCCCGTCCCGTCCGACGACGACGAATTGCGGCAGCTGCTGGTCGCCGATGCCCGGCTTCTCCGCGCGAAAGGTCTCGATTGCGCGGCGACAGGAAGGGAAACCTCGCCCCTGACCCTCCACATGGGTCCGCCAGCCGCGCTCGACCATCGACCAGTCGGCGCCGTAGCGATCCATCGTCGTGGTCATGCGTCCGCCGCCCGACGCGATGCGGTAGTCGCGACGTGGCGAGCGCGAGATCGTCTCGAGCAGCTCCTCGAGCGCATCGACGTAGTCGAGGGCGCTCGTCTCGGGCACGTCGCGGCCATCGAGCAGCACGTGGACGCGGACGCGCTCGATCGATTCGTGGTCGCAGCGGCGCAGGAGGGCGAAGAGATGATCGATGTGGCTGTGGACGTTGCCGTCGGAGAGCAGGCCGAGGAAATGGAACGTCGAGCCGGCCGCGCGAACGTGGTCCGCGAGCGCGCGCCACGTGCCTGCCTGCTCGCCCTCGAAGAGGGAGCCGTCGGCGATCGCCTTGGCGACGAGCTTCGCGCCCTGGTCGAAGACCCGGCCAGCGCCGAGGGCGTTGTGGCCGACCTCGCTGTTGCCCATGTCGTCGTCCGAGGGCATGCCGACGGCCTGGCCATGGGCACGCAACCGACCGGTGGGGACTTCGCGGGCGAGGCGGTCGAGGGTCGGCGTGCGAGCGAGCCAGACGGCGTCGCTCTCGTCGCGGCGGCCGATCCCGACGCCGTCGAGCACGCAGACGACGACCGGTCCCGCGACGCTCGGGAACCGGTCATTGCGGCGAAGCGTCCATTCCCCCATCGATCCACTCGTCTCCCATGCGCATGCGTTCCGGCCGATCGAGCGAGCCCCCGATCGACTCCACGCCGCGACACGTCGGCACGTCGGACGCGGGGTCCACGCGGGGCCGAACCGGGGCCGGTCCCGCACGATCGATCACGAACCGCCCGAAATCGGGCGCGCCGGATGATAGACTCGGCCTCACGATCCGCCCAAGAAGGCCAGCCGGTCCTTGACCCGCCTCACGCTCCTCATCGCCCTGCTGCTCGCGTTGCTCGCCCCGGGCTGTGTCTCCCCGAGCGATGCACGGCGCTCGACCGCGCCCGCCGCCACGGCGCGCGCGAGCGCGGCAGACTCGGACCCGTCGACGGACCAGCCGACCCGCGAGCCGACCGCCGAATCGCCTCCGACCGACGAGGGCGATGCGACGGATGCGACCCGCGCGACCGATGCATCCGCCCCGCCGGCGCCCGCCAAGGGCGCAGCTCCACCCGACGCCGACGACGCTTCCGACGCCACGGACGCCACGGACGAGCCGAAGGACGCCGACGAAGAAGCGGAGGCGCAGGGAGCGGAGAGCGCGGAGGATGGAGGGAAGGGCAAGGAGGAGTCGAAGGGCTCCGGTCGAATCGTGCTCGACACGCCCTACGACGATCGCCGCGTCGGTGAAGAGCAGACGGACGCGGTCGCGGCGGAGATGGGGCTCGTCACGGACCCCGAGCTCAACGCCTACATCCAGAGCGTCGCGAAGCGGCTCCTGCGCCATGCCCCGCCGCGCCCCTTCGAGTACGAGTTCAAGATCGTCGACCAGACGGTGCCCAACGCCTTCGCGCTGCCGGGCGGGAAGATCTACGTCTCGCGCGGCCTGCTCGCACTCGTCGATACCGAGGACGAGCTCGCCGGGGTCCTCGGCCACGAGATCACGCATGCTGCCGAGCGGCATGCCGCGGCCCGGATCGAGATCGCGCGGCGCATCAACCCGCTCGTGATCGGCTGGATGCGCGCCGCCCAGATCGCGGCCTACGGACGCGACCAGGAGCGGGATGCCGACCGCGGTGGGCAGATCCTCTGCGCCAAGGCGGGCTACGACCCGTCCGGGATCGCGACGTTCCTGCGCAAGCTCGATGCGCTCGAGCGCTACGAGATCGGGTGGTCGCGCCTGCCCTTCTTCCTCGCGACGCATCCGACGAGTCCCGAGCGCGCGGCCCTCGCCTCCGATCGGGCGACCTCGCTCGATTGGAAGCGCGAGCCGGGTGTCTCCGACGGACGTGCGTTCGGCTACCTGAGCGTCGTCGACGGCCTCGTGCTCGGCGACGACCCGTCCGGCGGCCTGTTCGACGGTCCCCTGTTCGTCCATCCCGAGATGCGCTTCTCGATCCGATTTCCGGAGGGCTGGCAGACGATGAACAGCCAGCAGGCCGTCTCGGCCATCTCCCCCGACGGCGACGCCCAGCTGACGCTCACGCTCGCCGGCGAGGGCGACGACGTCGATGCCGTCGTGGACGCGTTCCTCGACGAGGAGGCCGAGACCCTGCGCGTGCGCGTCGGCGATCGCCGCGCGATCCAGCTCGGCGAGCTCGCCGCCGTCCGCCTCGAGGGCCATGGCCGCGAGCAGGTCATGACGCAGAACGGGCCCCAGGAGATCCACGTCTACATGCAGATGACCTTCGTGGGCCACGAAGGCATGGTCTACCGCCTCGCGCTGACGAGCTTCGCGGGCTCGGCCCAGAAGTACCGGGGCCGCGCGACGGCCTTCGCGATGAGCTTCCGCCCGATCGACGAGGCGACGGCCCACTCGCTGGAGGTGACACGACTGCGGATCGCCCGCGCGCTCGACGGCGAGACGCTCCAGGACCTCGCCGAACGGACCCGCAACGCGCTCGAGCTCGGCTACACCGGCGTGCTGAACGGCGTCTTCGCCTCGAGCCGCCTCGAGCGTGGCGAGCCGGTCAAGATCGGGATCGCGGAGCCCTACCTGCCCCACCCGCGCGAGGAGCGCGCGGCGAAGACGGAGGACGCGAAGGACGGGAAGGCGGACGGGAAGAGCGGCGCGCGGCGGATGGCGCGTTAGGCGGGGTCGGCTTCGCACCGGGTCCCGCCGCCCCGGCCTCGATCTGCGACAGACGCTGAACGACGCGAACGATCCGCGGATGCGCCGCGACGATCCGGCGAAAGCGACGCTCGCCCAGCACGAGCACCCAGGCCCGGCCCTTCGCGACCACGTCGGCCGGCGCCGGCACGCCCTCGAGCAGCGAGCGTCCGCCGAAGACGTCGCCGATCCCGAGCCCCCCGAGCTCCTGTCCGCTGCGCGGATCGATTCGGGCGAGCGAGCCGGAGAGCACGAGGTACAGCCCTTCCGGTGGCTCACCCTGCCGTACGAGCCGCGCGCCCGCCTTGACCTCGAGCAGCCGGAACTGCCGGGCGATGGCGCCCCGCTCGCCGGGCGCGAAGGCGGCGAAGAAGAGATTCGTCCGCAGCTGGCGGTCGAGCATGCGCCGGCGCGCCGGAGCGAGGATGTGCTGCATCAGCTCGCGCGACGCGCGCATGACCGGGAGCAGGGCGCCGCGGTCGATCGCGAGGAGCTTCGAATCGACGAGCGCCACCACCGTGGCGTTGCGCGGCTGGCGGGTGAGGACGCCGATCTCGCCGACGAGGTCCCCGCGCTCGAGCACCGCGAGCTTGCGCCGCGCGCCGCCATCCGCGCGCCGGGCTCCGTCTTCGGCGATCGGGACGACGGCGCCGTCGACGACGACGTAGAGCGTTCTCGCGGCGTCACCCTGATGGAAGAGGATTCCGCCCGCGGGCAGGTCGACCGCCTCGGCCTCGACGACGAGGGCATGGAGTCGTTCGGGCGGGAGATCGGCGAAGAGCGGCAGATGGGCGAGCTGCGCCGAGAGCGCGGAGCGCTTCGAGGCGGCGGGGTCGGGGGCCTGCGGGACGTTGTTGCAGGGGCTCGACGGGGCAGGCAGGGAGACCGCCTGGGCGGCCGCCAGGTCGCTCATGGCCCGCGGTTGCGCGCCCCGAGAGGCTTGCGCCCGGGGCCTGGGACTGGGATCGCCACTTTTCGCTCGGACCGACGCCATCTCGCTTCCATGGCCGGGTCGACCCGGGTCGGTGAGGGGGGACATCGCCGGGCGACCGCCTGGCATGCCGACTCGTCCGATGGGGCTCCCGGGTCGACCCGAGCGCAGCCATCGGCAACAGAGGAGGATTCGCCCCGTGATGCGCGGCACCGCCGTCGGTCCGGGCCACCAATCGCCGCTCCGCTGCGCACGCGGGATCACGCGCGCGATCCATGACCCGGAAGCGTCCCGCGCTCAGGGACCCTCGGCGCGCCGCGGTGACTCGACCCGCTCGTTGCGCTTCCGCGCGCCGTCGAGGATCAGGTCGACGCGCGCCTGGAGTCCGCGCGCGACCGCATCCTCCGTCTGGTCCGCGCGCAGGCCGGCGATCAGCCCCGACTCGAGCGCATCGAGCAGCATCTCGGCCAGAACGCCGGGCGAGACATCACTGCGAACTCGTTCGCCTTGCTGTTCACGGCGAACGGCCTCCACCAGCAGGCCGCCCCCTTCCCGACCGACCCGCTCGAATCCGGGGCCTTCGCCCCCGGCGTTCCGCGCGCGCCCAGCCGCCTGCCAGGCGTCGAGGCGGAGCGCCGGGGCATCGCGCGACTGCGCGGCAAGGCCCCGACAGGCCGCGCGCAGGATCGGCCGCAGTCCCCGATCGCTCAGCTCCTGCGCTGCCGTCTGGATCGCCCGGTCGAGCTCGCCGCGAACCCAGGCGCCTGCCAGCGCGGCCTTGGACGGGAAGTAGTTGAACAGGGTGGCGGTCGAGACCTGGCTGGCTCGGGCGATCGCTTCGGTCTTCGCTGCGCGCAATCCCCGTTCTCGGAACAGTGCGACCCCGTTCGCAAGAATGGTCTCGAAGGTCTGGCGCTTCTTGGCGGCCCGGAGTCCGACGTCGGAGCTCATCATGGCCGAATGCTGCCACAGTCGATGATCATATTCATTCTATTTTTAGATCTGACTCATCTTTTTTGGATGAGTCCGCCTCGACCTGCCACTCGACCCGCGAGTCGAGCAGATCCATATCTAAATTTACTATTTATTTAGTAAAAATATGTTTTTTCTTGACTTGCGATCGATCTCGACAGCTCGCGCGACGAGAAGCTGCGCTCGGTCCCGAGAGCTCGGAGCGAGCCCCGAGTCCGAAGGGCGAGGCCACCGCCTCATCCGACTCGGACCGTTGGGCCACGGGCGGGCGGGCCGGGCGGGCCGCCTCGATGGAGGATTCAGCCCGCCGCGGGACGCTCGGCGAACTCGATCGACCGGATCGCGAACGCACCGTCGCCGAGCGTCCCAGAAGGCTCGGCCTCGCAATGGTCGACGCGCGCCGCGGCCAGCACGTCCGCACGGACGCCCGAGAACACCGCGAGCGTCGCCTCCGACGCCTGCAGAACGAGCCGATCGACCTCCCGGCCCATCGAGACCGCGGCATCGGCCTTCGCCTTGTTGATGGCGGCGAGGGCGGCGATCGCGATCTCGAAGCTCGAGGCCTCGTCGGGCGGCGCGACGCGGGCGAGCTCGGGCGGCGCGGGCCAGGGCGCCCGATGGACGCTGCGGCTCGCGGACCCATCGCCGGCGGCGGCCGCGTGCTCGGCCGCGAACGACCAGCTCCAGACCTCTTCCGTGATGAAGGGCAGGACCGGCGCGAGGAGCCGGATCAGGACGGAGAGGCCGAGGCGCAGCGCCGCGATGGCCGAGCCGCTGGCCAGGTCCGCCTCGGCGGCGCCGCGTCCGCGCGACGTCCCGGTGCCCTCGCCGCGGGCGCGGACCTTCGTCAGCTCGAGGTAGGTGTCCGTGAAGCGCGTCCAGAAGAAGGTCTCGGTCTCCTGCAGCGCGTGGGCGTACTGATAGGCCTCGAAGCTCTGCGTGACCGACTCGACGAGCGCGCGCAGCTCGCCGACGAAGGCGCGGTCGAGCTCGTGGGTGACGGGCGCGTCGTCGGCCGGCAGGGCGAGGACGAACTTCGCCGCGTTGAAGACCTTCGTGACGAGCCGCTTGCCGACCTTGAATACGTTCTCGTCGAAGGCGGTATCCGCCCCGAGGCGCGCCGAGGCGGCCCAGTAGCGCGCGGCGTCCGCGCCGAAGGTCTCGATCAGCGGCAAGGGCGTCATCACGTTGCCCTTGCTCTTCGACATCTTCTTGCGATCGGGGTCGAGGATCCAACCCGAGATCAGCGCGTGGTGCCAGGGGACGGTGTTCTCGTGGAGCAGCGCCTTCGCGATGGTGTAGAAGGCCCAGGTCCGGATGATGTCGTGGCCCTGCGGCCGGACGTCGGCCGGGAAGAGCTTCGCGTGGCGCGCCGGATCGACGCTCCAATGCGAGCTGATCTGCGGCGTGAGCGAGCTCGTGAACCAGGTGTCGAACACGTCGGGATCGCCAACGAAGCCGCCGGGTGCGCCTCGCTGCGCGGCGGTGTAGCCCTTCGGCACGTCCGTCGTCGGATCGACCGGCATCGCCTCGGCCTCGGCGACGATCGGGCGGTCGTAGTCGGGCCGCCCCTGCGCGTCGAGCGGATACCAGACCGGGATCGGCACGCCGAAATAACGCTGGCGCGACAGACACCAGTCGAGCGAGAGGTTCTCCGTCCAGTCGCGGAAGCGGGCGCGCATGTGGGCCGGATGCCATTCGACTTCCTCGCCCTTCGCGATCAGCTCCGATTTGTGGTCGAGCAGGCGGCAGAACCACTGCCGCGTCGGCAGCAGCTCGAGCGGCCGATCGCCCTTCTCGTAGAACTTGACCGAATGCTGGATCGGCTCGGGATCGCGCACGAGCGGCGCACCGCCGCCCGTCGCCGAGCCGGCCGGATCGCGCAGCATCTCGACGATTCGCGCCTGCGCCTGCTTGACCGTCTTGCCCACGAGCTCCGCGTAGGCCGCGTTCGCCTTCGCGACGTCGAGGCTCTCGTACGGCGCCGCGGCGAAGTCGACCGGTCGCAGTCGCCCGTCGAGGCCGACGACCTGGCGGAGGGCGAGCCCCTGCGTCCGCCACCACTGCACGTCCGTCTGGTCGCCGAAGGTGCAGACCATCAGGATGCCCGTTCCCTTTTCGGGATCCGCGAGCTCGGAGGGAAAGATCGGAACCGGCGCGCGGAAGAGCGGCGTGATCGCGCGTTTGCCGAAGAAGGGCTTGTAGCGCGGGTCGTCGGGATGGGCCGTGACGCCGACGCAGGCCGGGAGCAGCTCGGGCCGCGTCGTCGCGATCACGATGCGATCGCCGCCCTCGACGGCGAACTCGATCTGATGGAAGGCTCCGGGAACCGGCTTGTCCTCGATCTCCGCCTGGGCGATGGCCGATTGGAAGTCGACGTCCCACATCATGGGCGCCTCGGAAGTGTAGACGTGGCCCTTGTTCCAGAGGTCGAGGAAGGAGCGCTGGGCGATGCGGCGGCAGTGGTCGTCGATCGTCTGGTACTCGAGCTGCCAGTCGACGGAGAGGCCGAGACGATGCCAGAGGACGCTGAAGGCCCGCTCGTCCTCCTTGATCAGGTCGAAGCAGGCCTCGATGAAGTTCGGGCGCGAGACGAGCCGCGCGGGCTTCTTGCGCGTCTCGGCATTGGCCTGCTCGAGTCGCAGGCCCGGCTCGTAGGGCGTGTTCGGGTCGCAGCGGACGTGATAGTAGTTCTGGACGCGACGCTCGGTCGGGAGCCCGTTGTCGTCCCAGCCCATCGGGTAGTAGACGTTCATCCCGGTCATGCGCTTGAAGCGCACGACGACGTCGGCCTGCGTGTAGGAGAAGACGTGGCCGATGTGGAGCGAGCCCGAGGCCGTCGGCGGGGGCGTATCGACGACGAAGGTCTCGGCGCGAGCGCGGGACGGATCCCAGCGATAGACGTCCTCCTCCTGCCAGAAGCGATCCCAACGCTCCGCGACCGCGGTGGCGTCGAAGTGCTTCGGGAGCTGGCTGGGATCGATCGCGCGGACCGCGCGGGGGGCCGGTCGACCGGCCGGGCCGGGGCTGCCGGCGTGTTCGGACTCGCTCATCTGGGACTCTCGACGGGATGCTCGAAGGCATGGCTCGATGGAAGGGGAGAAGACCGCGGGCGAGCATAGTGCAGCTCGAATGCCGGGTCCGCGTACGGGATTCCGTCGACCCCGCCTCGGGCGCTCATCGGAGGCCGCCGACGGGTCGGCAGGCGGGGTGCAGGAGACGCTCGGGTCGGACGGCCTTCCGACCGAAACGCCCCGCATGATATTCGGCAGGCGCAAGAGCGGCTCGAAGGCGGAGCCCCGGGACCGCGTGGACGACGACGCGGCGACCGCTCGGGGCGACGAGAGCGGGTCGTCGGAGGGCGGCACGCCGATCGCGGCGGACCAGGCCGTGGACTGCATCGCCGAGATGCTGCGCGCGCTCGGCGAACACGCCTTCGACGTCGGCGAGACCCGCGCCAGCGACATCGCCGGCTTCTTCGAGGCCTGGGCTCGCCACCTCCTGATCGGCACGCCGATCCCCGGTCGAACGCCCGCGCCGGGCGCCCGCCGCGGCGTGGAGCCCGAGGAATCGACCGGTGCGCGACGCGATCTTTCCGGGCTCCGCCGCGCCTTCCTCGACCATCGCATCGCCGAGGCCCGCTACGTGACCGCTTCGCTCGTCGAATTCCGCGAGGCGACCTGGGCCTTCATCAGCGGGCTGCGCCGCTCGCTCTCCGCCGAGCAGGCCGCCGACCGTCGGATCAGCCATCGCATGCGGCGCCTCGAGGGCGCCGTCCGCACCGGCGATCCCATGAAGATCAAGTCCGAGGCCCAGGAAACGGTCACGATGTTGACCGAGCTGCTGGCCGAGCGCGGCGCCCGCCATCAGGAGCAGATCGCGACCATGGCCTCGCGGCTCGAGGCGCTGCGCGCCGAGCTCGACAGCGTGCGCGCCCAGGCCGCGATCGACGCCGTCACCCTCGTCTACAACCGCGCGTCCTTCGACGAGCAGATCGAGCGCGAGGTCGATCTCGCGACCCTCTTCGGCAAGCGCGGCTGCCTCATCATGGTCGACATCGACCACTTCAAATGGGTCAACGACACCCATGGTCACCGCACCGGCGACCACGTGCTGCGCGAGATGGCGACGACCCTGACACGCTGCTTCAAGCGCAAGGACGACTTCGTCGCCCGCTACGGGGGCGAGGAGTTCGCCGTCGTGCTGCGCGACATCGACATCGCGACGGCCAAGACCGTCGCGGAGCGCGGCATGGGGACGATCCGGCTCCTCGACATCGAGCGGGAGGGGCTCGCCGAGCCGATCCGGATCACCGCCTCGATGGGCATCGCCCGATTGCGCTCCGGCGAGACCGCCGCCGGCTGGATCGAGCGGGCGGACCGGGCCCTCTACCAGGCCAAGCACGCCGGGCGCGACCGGATCGAGGTCGACCCGATCGACCTCGAGGAGAAATGAGCCGGGATTCCCGGCCCGCGGGGCATCCACTCTTGATTCCCACGGGGTCAGTCGTCCACTCGCCGCTTTGGCGCTCCGGCACCTTGCCGTCTTCGTCCCCGCCCCGTACGTTTCCGCGCCTCGATCGAGCCGATGGCGGCTCCCGATCTTCGTGACGGATCCATCCCCGATTCGTCTCCGACCCGAATCCGGGCATCCGTACTCGGCCATCCGATTCCGGGCGTCCACGTCGAGCGCCGAGCGCGGACCCGACGACGGACGGGCGACGTGCTCGGAGCGGTCGGGAAGAACGGGAACGACGGAACTACAGGGAGCAGCACGACCCGATGGCGAAGAAATCCCAGGTCAACCGAGACAACCGGCGACGCGAGCTGATCGACAAGTACGCGAAGCGACGCGCCGAGCTCCGCAAGGTCCTCCGCAATCCGAACGCGTCGTTCGACGAGAAGCTGGACGCCCAGCAGGCCTTCGCGAAGCTGCCGCGCAATTCCTGCCCGACGCGCAAGAACAACCGCTGCGCGCTGACGGGTCGCTCGAAGGCCTACTACAACAAGTTCGGCATCTCCCGCATCGCGCTGCGCGATCTCGCGCTCCGTGGCCAGCTGCCGGGCGTGCGCAAGTCGAGCTGGTAGGAGAGCCGCCATGAAGCCCGAAATCCATCCGGACTATCACAAGGTCATCTTCGTCGACTCGGCGACAGGAAGCGAGTGGACGAGCCGCTCGACGCTCACGTCCAAGGAGACCCGTTCGGTCGACGGCGAGGAGGTTCCGGTGATCCGCCTCGAGATCTCGTCGATCAGCCATCCCTTCTGGACGGGCAAGATGCGCGAGCTCGACGCGGACGGGAAGATCGATCGCTTCCGCAAGCGCTACGGCGCCGGCAAGACCAAGAAGTAGGCGATCGGCCCGAGGCGCGCGCCGCGCGCCGACGCATGCCGAGCCTGAAACGAAACGAGGGGCCCCGGGGCCCCTCGTTTCGTTTCGGCTTCGAAGCGATTCGGCCTAACGGCCAGAGAGCTTCCGTCGGATCTTGTTCTTGAGGCGCAACGCTTCCGGCTGCAGGCGGGCATCGTCGGTCCCGAGCAGGAATCCGTCGAGGCCGCCCTTCTTCTGCACGGTCCGCAGCGCGCGCGTCGAGATGTTGAGCGAGATCGCGACACCGAGGGCCTCCGACGGGAGGCGGACCTTCTGGATGTTCGGCTCGAATCGCCGATGGGTCACGCGGTGGGAGTGGGACACGTTGTGTCCGTATCGAACCTTCGTGCCGGTCAGTGCACACACGCGGGCCATCGCCTTGCTCCTCGGTCGGGGGAGCGCAGTAGGTAGCGAGGGGCCGCGACCGGGTCAACCGCATGGCGTCGTCGCGGGCGCCGGGAAGACGCCCACGGCCGCAGACCCCGCAGGGCATCGAGCCGTCAGGCGTGTCTGCGCCGCTATGCTCCGCGCCCTATACGAGAGGAGTCCAGCGTGGTCACGATCGGCATGAACTACTTCGTCATCCCGGGCAAGGAGCAGGTCTTCGAGGACGCCGTCGCGAAGGTCATCGAAACCATGAAGGGCATCGACGGCCACGAGACCTCCTCGCTCTACCGGGAGATCTTCGAGAACGAGCCGAACTACCTGATCGTCTCGCGTTGGAAGAGCGAGCAGGCCTTCAACGACTTCGTCGCCTCCGACGCCTTCAAGAAGGTGACCAACTGGGGCTCGGCCCACATCCTGCGCGGTCGACCGCAGCATACGACCTATCAGCACGGCTGAATCCGTGTCCTCGCTCCTCTCCGCCTCCCGCGCGTGCGGCCTGCCGCTGCATACCCGCACGCTGACGGTCGTCGTCTCCCGCGAATCCGATCGCCTCTGGCGCGCACGGGGCGACGTGATCGACCTGCGCAAGAACGGCTGCGTACCCTCCGTCGACGACGTTCAGCCCGCCGGCATCATCCACATGATGAAGCTCGAGCTCGACGTCGACCCCGACACGCTCCGGCTCGACCGCGTCGGGGTCGAGCAGCCCTTCGTCGCCGTCGAGCCGTCGGCGGCGACCGGGTTCGAGTCGTGCCGCGACCCCGCGCCCCGGCTCGTCGCGATGGCGGGCGAACGCCTCGACGAAGGCTTCAACCGCCGCCTCGGCGCGGCGTTCGGCGGGGCCCTCGGCTGCTCCCATCTGCTGACGCTCTTCCAGCTGATGGCGTCGACCGTGCCGCGCGCGCTGCGCCTCGAAGCCGCCCGCGCCGAAGCCGAGCGGACGCCGACCGCCCCCGCGACCCGCTTCTTCCGCCGCAGCCTCTTCGTCGACGGCTCGCTGATGCCCGACCAATCGATCGACGTCGCGACGCAGCTGACGGATTCCCATACGCGACCGCCCTTCCCCGGCAATCGCGGCGTAGAGCGTCTCGTCTCGATCCACGAGGTCAAGGCCTTCGCCCGGGTCGAGCGCAAGCGCTTCGTCGTCGACCGCCTCGAGGCCTTCGAACGCGCCCGGGGTCGCGATGCGGACCCGGAGACGCCCTGGCACGACCACGGCCCGCTCGTCGCCCCCCTCGCGCACGTCCCGATCCTCCCGGGCATGGCGCGGCGGATCTTCGACCGGCTCGGCGAGGACGAATCCAAGCGGACCCTCCAGGACACCCTGCTGCAGCTCGCGCCCGGCTTCATCCAGATCACCGCCGCCCTGATGGACCACACCCTTCGCCGCCCGATCGCCGGGCCGGGCGCGGCCGCTGACGCGACACCGGACCGGCAGGACGACGACCCCGCCACCCCGAGCGTCGCCGGCATCGGCGGCATGCCCGACAGCTGCTACATGTGGCGTCGCGACAGCCCCTACACGATCGCGCGTCGGGAGGCGATGCGACCGCGCGACTGAACGACCGGGTCGGGGCGATGAACGCGTCGGCCGGTCGTTCGGCGGCACGTCATGTCGCATGGGTCCGCGGCGCGCCACGCTCCGTCCGGCGGCGCCGCGTCGGGCCGCGATGGCTCAGCCGCCGCTCCCCTCCCGACGGAAGACGACGAGCGCGTTGTTGGCCGGCATGTCGTGGGTCTCGAGCGGCTGCAAGCCGGCCGCCCGCGCCAGCTCGACGACGCGCTCGAGATCCCGCACGCCCCACTCGGAATCGCGCCGGCGCAGGCCGGCATCGAAGGCCTCGTTGCTCGGCGCCGTATGCCGACCGCCGATGCGAAACGGACCGTAGAGGAAGAGCAGCCCCCCTGGACGCAGCCGCCGACCCGCGCCGCGAAACAATCCCTCGGCGACGGACCAGGGCGCGATGTGGATCATGTTCGCATTGAAGATCGCGTCGACCGCCGCGACGCCCCAATCCTCGTCCCGGACGTCGAGCCGGATCGGCGCGAGCACGTTCGAGAGTCCCGCCTCCGCCCGCCAGGCCTCGATCGACGCGAGCGCATCGGGATCGCGATCCGACGGCTGCCATCGCAGCTGCGGCAGGGCCGCGGCGAAGAAGACCGCGTGCTGGCCGGTGCCGCTCGCGATCTCGAGCACGTCGCAGGGCCCCGAAGCGTCGAGCCAGCGCGTGAGGATCTCGAGGATGGGGCCGCGATTGCGGCCCGTGGCCGGAGCGTCGAGTCGGGTCATCCGGTCTGGTTACCAGACGATCGACGCCCCGGACACGGGGTCCGCCCGCGCAACGCGGAAGGCCGCGTCACGGCGCGCGTCGTTGCTAGTCCTGGTTCAGGTCCGGTCCCCAGGCGCCGTCGCTCTCCGTCCAGACGCTCATCAGGGGGATCTGGCGCACGTTCGACCAGGAAGGCTCCACCCGGACGGGCCGCGCCTGCAGCAGCTCGTGTCCTTCCGCCGCCGAGACGCAGGACAGGAACGGGTATTTGATCCGCACGAGCGGCGGACACTCGCCCGGCGCAGGCGCCGCCTGCGGCTCCGAGAGATCGATGGCGTCGAGCGCCAGCGCAGCGGGAGCGAACGCGAGGAAGAGCGAGAAGGAGAGGGTCGGCAGGGCAGCGGCAGCGTTTCGGAGCATCATCGGGGAGTCCCTCGTCAGGCGTCCTCCCTCTCACCCCCTCGGCGATTCTGACACCGGGGGCGCGGATGCTCAAGCGCGCGCGTGGATCTCCCTCGCTTCCCCCTCAGGCACCCGGCTCGGGCGTACCGCCCTCGGCCTTCAGCAGCGGCAGGAAGCGGGCCTTGTCCGTCGCCTTCATGTAGGCGTCGTGGGCCGTGACCTTCTTGTCCTTGACGTACTGGAAGAGGACGTCGTCCATCGCCTGCATGCCCTGGCTCTTCCCCGACTGGATGATCGAGGCGAGCATCGGCGTGTTGCCGTCGCGGATCACGTTGGGCAGTCCCGAGGTCTTGAGCAGGATCTCGTTCGCCGCGACGCGCCCCTTGCCGTCGGCCTTCGGCAGCAGCAGCTGGGAGACGATCGCCGCCAGCGACTCCGAGAGCGAGAGCCGCACCATGTTCTGCTCCTCGGCGGGGAACGCGTCGATGATGCGATCGATCGTCTTGGCGGCGTTGTTCGTATGCAGCGTGCCGAAGACCAGCATGCCCATCTCGGCGGCGGTGATCGCGAGGCTGATCGTCTCCATCTCGCGCATCTCGCCGACCAGGATGACGTCGGCATCCTGGCGGATCGCCGAGCGCAGCGCCGGACCGAAGCCCTGGGCATGCAGACCGACCTCGCGATGGGAGAAGAGCGAGTTGCGGTTCTGATGGACGAACTCGACCGGGTCCTCGATCGTCACGATGTGGCGCGAGTAGGTCTTGTTGATCTTGTCGATGATCGCGGCGAGGGTCGTTGACTTGCCGGAGCCCGTCGGCCCGGTCACGAGCACGAGCCCCTCCTTCAGGTCGGCCAGGTCGCGCACCGCCTGCGGCAGGTTCAGGTCCTCGAGCGAGATGATCTTCTCCGGGATCATGCGGAAGACGCAGGCGGCGCCGGAGAGCTGGACGAAGTAGTTGGCGCGGAAGCGGGCCACGCCCTCGAGGCTGAAGGCGAAGTCGAGGTCGCCCGTCGACTCGTACTCGTCCCAGCCCCGATTCGAGGCGACCTCCCGCATCATCGTGCGGAGCGTCTCGTTCGTGAGCACGCCCTCGCCCTCGATCGGTCGGATCGTGCCCTTCGTCCGGAAGCGCGGCGGCTGACCGGCGACGAGGTGGAGGTCGGAGCCGTCGTGCTCCTTGAGATGTCTCAGGAACGAATCGATCCGGGCCAACGCTGCGACTCCTCTGCGAACGGCGCGGGCGAACGACGCGTCGTCCGGGCCCTCACGCGCCCGCGGTGATCAGCTTCTGCTCCTCGGCCAGCGAGAGCGCGACCTCGCGCGTGATCCTGCCCTGGGCCACGAGCTCGTTCAGCGACTGCTCGAGCAGGTACATGCCGTGGGCCTTGCCCGTCTGCATCGAGGAGCGGATCTGGATCGTCTTCTGGTCGCGGATCAGGTTCCCGATCGCGCGATTGATGACGAGCATCTCGAGCGCGGGCACGCGCCCCTGACCGTCGGCGGTCGGGACGAGGCGCTGGGAGACGACGGCACGCAGCGACTCCGAGAGCATCGCGCGGACCTGATCCTGCTCGTTGGAGGGGAAGGCGCCGATCATGCGGTTGACGGTGCGGACGGCGTTCGCGGTGTGGAGCGTCGCCAGCACGAAGTGGCCCGTCTCGGCCGCCGTCATCGCGAGGCTGATCGTCTCGAGATCACGCAGCTCGCCGATCACGATGATGTCGGGATCCTCGCGCAGCGCGGCGCGCAGCGCGCGGGAGAAGCTCTTCGTGTGGTGGCCCGCGTGGCGTTGGTTGACGAGGCAGCGCTTCGACGGATGGACGATCTCGATCGGGTCCTCGACGGTCAGGATGTGGTCGTCGCGGCTCTCGTTGATGTGGTTGACGAGGGCGGCGAGGGTCGCGGACTTGCCGCAACCGGCGGGGCCGGTGATCAGGACCATGCCCTGGTGGTAGTCGGTGTACTTCTTCAGCTCTTCGGGCAGGCCGAGCTCTTCGAGCGTCGGCGGGTGGTTCGGGATCGAGCGGAAGACCGCGTCGAGGCCGCGCTGCTGACGGTAGGCGTTGGCGCGGAAGCGGCCGATGCCCGGGAGGTCGAAGCAGTAGTCGAGCTCGCCGTCATAGCGCAGGACGTCGCGCTGCTCGGACGTGAGCGAAGCCGAGACCATGCGTTCGACGAGCGCGCGGTCGACGTCCTCTTCGACGACGACGAGCTCGCCGACGCGGCGCTGCTTCAGCGGCCCCCCGGCATGCAGATGGATGTCCGACGCGCCGCCCTCGACGCCGGCCGAGAGCAGCGCCTCGAGCCGCTCGCGATCCGACGCGGACGGCTCGGGCACCTCGAGCTCGAGCGAAGGCTTGCCGTGGCTGCCGAGGACGGGGCCGGCGGCGACGGGCGCGGACGAGGACGGGGCGCCCGGAGCGGACGCGGCGACCGTCGCGGCCCGGGCCGGGGCCGGTCCGGCGGGGGCGGCGGGGGACGGCGCGGGACGGGGGCCGCGCGGCTCGGAAGACGCGGATGCGGCGGCGGAAGGGATGGACGCGGCCTGCCGGGGGGGCGTCTCCGCCGTCGGCTGCGATGCGGACGCCGCGTTCGTCGGGGTCTCGTAGAGGTCGTCGATGTCGCGGGCGGTCATCGGCGCGGCGACCTTCGCGGCATGCTCGGCGGCCTGGTGGACCTGGCTCGCGGGGCGCGGCGCCGTCGGACCGCCGGCAGCGGGCGCGGGCCGGGGCGGCGCGGAGCCGGGGGGGGACGGACGGGCCTTCGACGGCGGCATGGACGCGGCGGCCGCCGGGCGGGCCGGGGCGGGCCGGGAGGCGGGCGCGGGCTCGGGGGCCGCTGGACCGGCGGTCTTCGCGCGCTGCTTCTCGATCAGCTCCTTCTGGACCTGCTGCAGGCGCGCGACCTGATCCGGATCGAGCAGGCCCATCGAGAGCATGACCTGCGCGAGGCGCGGATTGCCGCGGGCCTCGCTCTCGGCCATGGCGCGCGCGACCTCCTGCGTGGTCACCATCTTGAGCTGGATCGCCAGGCGACCCACCAGCGGTATCGGCTTGTCCTGCGCCATCGGGCCCGCCTATCGGCAGGCTCGCGGATCGCCCTGAGCGAGGACCGGACGCGAGCCGGCGATTCCGCCGAGCCGAGCGCATGGCCCCCCGTCGATTCGCGACCCGCACGGCTGGGCTACGGTCCGGGCCCTCCGGCGGAGCCCGCTCGACCTGCCGGCCCCGCTCGCAACGCCCCGACCGGAGCCCCAGGCCCGGATCCCCTCGAGAGGCCGAAGCCGTGTCGCGCGATGAATCCTCGAAGCCGATGCCCGACGCCGTGCGGCCGCCCGCCCCGACGCTCGACGGCGCCCAGCGCCGCCGCCTGCGCGCCCTGGCCCATCCGCTCAAGCCCGTCGTGATGGTCGGGGAGTCCGGCATCACCCCCGCCGTGCTCGCGGCCGTCGATGCCGCGCTCGCGACCCACGAGCTGATCAAGGTCCGTCTGCGTCAGCCGGAGGACAAGCACGCCGCCGCCGAGGCCCTCGCCGAGGCGGGCCACGCCGCGCTCTGCGGCGTCGTCGGCCATACCGTCATCCTCTACCGGCCCGATCCCGAGACGCCCCGCATCGAGCCGTCCCGCCGCCGTTAGGCCAGGCGGGCCGCCTTTGCCTTCGCGTCGTGCTTGCCGGGGCCGAAGCCGGCGTGCTACCCAGCCAGACCGATGACGTGGACCCGACGATCGATGCGGGCGCTGAGCGCCCTGGGTCTCGCGCTGCTCTTCTACGCAGCGACGCCCCACGTCCATCGCTCGGCCCATGGCGCGGAGCCCGCGGCGAGTCGGCCGCGCGCGGTGGCGCAGGCGCTCCCGGCGGACGCGAATGCGACCTACCGAACGGAAGACGCGCGCGACGCGGCGACGCCGAATGCGACGCGGAACGCGCACGGCGCGCAGCGCGTCCCTGCCACGCTCTCCAGCGACGACGCCCACGAATCGCATCGACTGACGCAGACGGGCGACGGACATCCGTGCACGCTCTGCCGCAACGGCGTCCATCGCGCGGCGACCCATGTCGCCCCGACCGCCGTCCGACTCGCCCCGACCGCTGCCGCGCGCCTCGAAGCGCCGCGCCTCGAAGCCTGGCCCGCCCGACCGCTGGCGCGCCGCCACGCAGCCCGCGCCCCGCCGATCGCCTGATCGCGCCGAGCCCACCCGCCCCCACCTCGATTCGAGCCGTCGCCGTCGTTCGCGCGATCCCGTGCGCGACGTCGCCGCCCCGAGTCCGCCCCGCCCAACCGCCGCCCCGCGCGCTCGACGCGCCGGGCGGACGGAGGATTCCATGTTCCGCTCCACCCGATGCCGCCTCCGCTTCCGAAACACGCCCCGCACGACCGCCATGCCCCTCGACCGCGCCCGATCCCGCGCCGCCCGGTCGCCCGGCGCGCTGTGCGTCCTGGCTCCGTCCATCCTGGCCCTTTCGCTCGTCGCCCTGTCCAGCGAAGCCCGGGCTCGATCGGAATCGGCCGCCGCCGACGAAGGCCACGCCCACGAACACGCGCACGAAGAACACGACGTCGGCGAGACGATCGTCGTGACGAGCTCGCCCCTCGAGCACAGCCGCGACGAGCTCGCGATCCCCGTCGATCGCATCGAGCGCGGCGAGATGCTCGAGAATCTGGGCTCGACCCTCGGCGAGACGCTGAGCCGCGTCCCGGGGCTCACGACCACCGGCTTCTCCGGCGGCTCGAGCCGCCCGGTCGTCCGCGGACAGGACGCCTTCCGGACGGAGGTGCTCGAAGACGGGCTGCGGACCCAGGACGTCTCGCAGGAGAGCCCGGACCACGGCATCCCCGTGAATCCGCTCGCTGCCCGCCGGACCGAGATCATCCGCGGCCCTGCCACCGTCCGGTACGGCGGCGGCGCCTCCGCCGGCGTCGTCAACGTGATCACGAATCGCGTGCCCGACCGGCTCCCCGGCGACGGCCTCACGGGCGACGTCTTCGCCGGCATCGGCCTCGTCGCCGACGAGCGCGACTTCGCCGGAACCCTCGAGGGCCGCTTCGGCGACTTCGCCTGGCATGCCGACGGCGCCCTGCGCCGCGCGAACAACTATGCGATCCCGAACGACGGCAATCCCCATACCCAGCCCGGGACCCAGTTCGAGTCGTACACGGGCTCGCTCGGCACCGCCTGGATCGGCGATCTCGGCCGGATCGGCTTCGCCTACATCCGCGCCGAGGATCGCTACGGCATTCCCGAGGACGACGAGCCGGTCGAGATCGACATGTCGATCGATCGCTTCCGCTTCGAGGGCGACCTGACCGCCGACCTGCCGGGCATCGAGGCCGTGCGCGTCCGCGGCGTCTACTCCGACTATCAACACGACGAGATCGCGAGTGGCGTCGTCGGCCAGACCTATCGCAACGAGGAGTTCGACGGTCGACTCGAGCTCGTCCACCAGACGTTCGCGGGCTTCGACGGCGCGATCGGTCTCCACGGACGCAGCCGCGACTTCCGCGCCGAAGGCGAGGCGGCCGAGTTCCTTTCTCCGACGGAGACGGCGATGGTCGCGGGCTATTTCTTCGAGGAGCGCCCCCTGACCTCCGACCTCGTCGCGGAGATCGGCTTCCGGGCCGAGTACACGACCGTCGACGGGACGGACGCCGCCGACCGCGACCGCGAGCGGAGCTTCGTGCCGCTCTCGGGCTCGGCGGCCCTGCGCTACGACCCGCTCGACTGGCTCGGCCTGGGACTCACGGGCTCGATCAGCCAGCGCGCGCCGACACAGGTCGAGCTCTTCGCGCGAGGCGCCCACGAGGCGACCTCGACCTACGAGGTCGGCGATCCCGACCTCGACGAGGAGACGACGTTCACCGGCGAGCTGCGCGCGATCACGAAGGGCACGCGCGGCCGCTTCGAAGGCGCCTTCTTCGTCACCCGCTACCGCGGCTTCATCTACGGCAGCCTGACGGGCCAGGCCGTCGACGCGAACGGCGATCCGGTCGCCGATCCGAACGATCCCGACGCGCTCAAGGAGCTCCTCTACGACGGACGCGATGCGCTCTTCTTCGGCGGCGAGCTGACGGGCAACCTCGATCTCGTCTACCTGCCCTTCGGCGCGCTCGGCATCGACGGCCGCTTCGACGTCGTGCGTGCGCGCTTCACCGACGGCGACGAGACGAACCTCCCGCGCATCGTCCCGATCCGCTGGGGCGGCGGCCTCTACCTGACGAGCGAGTCCCTCGACGCGCGCGTCGGGTTCCTGCGCAACGAGGCACAGAACCGGACGAGCCCCTTCGACTCGTCGACCGCGAGCTACACCTGGCTCGACGCCTCGCTCGCCTATCGCTTCGAGCCGGTCGAGGGGCTGCGGCTCGAGGCGAACGTCGTCGGTCGCAACCTGAACGACGTCCGGGGCCGCAACCATGTCGCCTTCAACAAGGAGGACATCCTGCTGCCGGGCCGGAGCATCCGCTTCGGGCTGCGCGCGCGCTTCTGACGCCGACCCGGAGCCCGGCCTGCCCGGCCGCACGCGGCATCGACCGCGTGCGGCCGGGCATTCGCGAGACGGGCGGCGGTCGCGGGCAGGTCGCCGTTCGAGGCGCGTGATACCGTGTCGCGCATGGAACCGATCTCCCATCGCATCGAAGGCGCCGACGGGCTCTCGCTCCACGTGCTCGAGTGGAGCCGCGAGGGCGTGCCGATGGTGCTGCTCCACGGGCACGGCAACGAGGCCCATCTCTGGGACGACTTCGTGCCCTGCGTCGCCCCCTACTACCGCGTGCTCGCCGTCGATCAGCGGGGCCATGGCGACTCCGACTGGGACCCGCAAGGACGCTACGACTCCGACGCGCTGGCGGACGACCTCGAGAAGATCCTCGAGGCGTTCGGGATCGATCGCTTCGTGCTGATCGGGTTCTCGATGGGCGGGCGCGCCTCGATGGTATTCGCCGAGCGACATCCCGAGCGGCTCGCGGGCCTCGTCCTCGTCGACATCGGTCCCGAGCTCGACGCGCGCGGTCGGATCCGCATCGCCGGAGAGATCGCGGAGCATCCCTCGCCGGTCTTCCACGACGTCGACGAGTATGCCCGCATGCTCGCGCGCAACTATCCGGCCGGCAGCCCGGCCGCGCTGCGGCGCATGGCCGAGCACGGCCTGCGACGCCGCGCGGACGGGCGCTTCGAGCTCAAGATGGATCCCGCGCTGCGCGGCGCGCGCGGGGCCGACCAGGACGAGGCGCAGCTGCGGAGCGCCGAGGCCGCGCTCTCGCAGCGGATGTGGGCCGCCCTCGCGAAGCTCCCCTGCCCGACGCTCGTCGTGCGCGGCGCGGCCTCCGACATCCTCTCGCCGGAGATCGCCGATCGGATGGTCGACGAGGCGCTTCCGAACGCCCGGCTCGCGGTCGTCCCCCAGGCCGCGCATTCGGTCGCGACGGACAATCCGAAGGGGTTCGAAGAGGCGGTCGCGGCCTTCGTGCTCGGTTAGGCGGCGGAGTCGACGCTCGACGGCGCTCGATGCCCCGCGCGGCCGCGCGATGCCCCGTGGCACGCTTCGACGTCCTTCGACATGCTTCGATCTCACCGATCGCCTCGCGCGGCGACCCCGGACTTCCATCGAGCAGCTTCGACCGGACTCGACCGGACCTCGCTCGACGGGCTGCGTCGACGTCAAGCGAGCGTTCCCGACCTCCGATGTCGACTGCGGCCTCGACGCCGCGGTCTTTCGACCGCGTCGGAAGCGCGAGGCTTCGGGAGACCCGCATGCGTTACGACCTCCTCGTGATCGGCGCCGGCCCGGCCGGCTGGTCGGCGGCGCTCCAGGGCGCGAAGCTCGGCCTCGAGGTCGCGGTCGTCGAGCGGGGGCTGATGCTCGGTGGGGCGTGCGTGCAGACGGGAACGCTGCCGTCGAAGGCGCTGCGCCATACCGTGATGGAGCTCGTCAACAGCCGCCGCGCCGCGCAGCTCGGGGTCCACGCGACGCAGCTGCGCCCGCTCTCGATCAACGATCTGCGCGGCCCCCGCGACATGCTGATCGCGAATCATCAGCAGACGATCCGCTCCTTCTTCGACCGCAATCGCGTCCAGGTCCTCGCCGGCTCGGCCTCCTTCGTGGCCCGCGATCGCGTCCGCATCGCCAATCGGGAGGGGGAGGAGATCGTCGAGGCCGACCACGTCGTGATCGCGACCGGCAGCCGTCCGCGCCGCCCGCCCGAGCTGCCCTTCGACGACCGCGTCATCGTCGACAGCGACACGCTCCTCGATCTCGACTCGATTCCGCGCAGCCTCGCCGTGGTCGGCTCCGGCGTGATCGGCTGCGAGTACGCCACCGTCTTCGCGATGCTCGGCACGCGCGTCACGATCATCGATCGCCGCGACAAGCTGCTGCGCGACCTCGACGGCGACGTGCTCGACCACCTGCGTCATTCGATGTTCTCGATGGGCATCCGCGTCCTGATGCCCGAGCGGATCAGCGGCGTCCGGATCGAGACCCAGAAGCGCCATCGCGAGGGCGTGGTCTACCTCGAGAGCGGGCGCACGGTCCGGACCGAGCGGGTGCTCGTCGCGGCCGGCCGCGTCTCGAACGTCGAGGCGCTCGACCTCGGCCGCGTCGGCATCCAGACGAACGAGTCGGGGCTGATCAAGGTCGACGCCTGCTTTCGGACCGAGGTCGAGAACGTCTTCGCCGTCGGCGACGTGATCGGCTTCCCCGCGCTCGCCTCGACCAGCATGCATCAGGGGCGACTCGCCGTCCTGAACGCCCTGGGACGTCCCTGCCCTTCGACCTCGAAGCTCCCGATGGCGATCTACACGATTCCGGAGATCTCGGCGGTCGGCCTGACGGAGGAGCAGTGCCGCGCCGAGGGCATCCCCTACGAGATCGGCATCGCGCGGACGAACGAGACGCCGCGCGGCCAGATCGTGCGCGACGAGGGGCTGCTGAAGCTGATCTTCCGACGCGACACGCGCGAGGTCGTCGGGGTACACATGATCGGGATCGCGGCGAGCGAGCTGATCCACATCGGATTGATGCTGGTCCAGATGGGCGGGACCCTCGACGACCTCCAGGGCGCGGTCTTCAACTACCCGACGATGTCGGAGACCTATCGGATCGCGGCGCTCGACGGGCTCAATCGACTCTAGCGTCCGCGTCGAGACGCACGCCCCGGCCATGCCGGCCCCCCTCGATCGGCGATCCCGGACCGCGGAGGCCTACGTCCCCGTGCAGGCCAGCAAGACGTTCGACGCGGTGCCGCCGATTCCCGAGGCCTGCGCATCCGTCGCAGCGAACGACCCGCTCGAACAACCGAGCAGCGACTCGCGGTAGAAGAAGGGCCCCTCGAGGCTGTAGCGACCGTTGTCCTCGCTGTGGAGGGACTCGCCGAGCGCGGTACCCGAAGCGAAGACCCCGGCCTTCTGATTCGAGCGGGCGGTGCAATGCCGCACCGTCGAATTCGTCCCGACGTGGACCCCGTCGCCTCCGTTTCCGGTCGCCGTGCAGTCCGCGACCTCGGCGGCGGTGCCCGCCGAGATGCCGTGGCTGCCGTTGCTCGCGGCGACGAGACCGCTCGCCTGGCCGTTCGAGAGGAGCGAGAATCCGAGCGCCCCGTTCGCGCGAGCGACGCCGTTGCGCACGATCGCCATCCCGCCGAGCGCGATGCCCGATCCGCCGTTCGACGAGGCGACGACGTCCTCGAGCAGGCTGCCGGCGCTGGCGAAGATGCCGTTGCCCGCGTTCGACACGGCCGTCACGTTCCGGATGCGCGCATCGGTCGAAGCGAAGATCCCGTTGCTGCCCATGCCCGTGACGAAGCCGTCATGGATGGACGTCCCCGAGGCGGAGCCGTCGACGCCCCGTCCCGAGCCGCTGACGTTGCAGCTCGCGGGAACGCCGCTGCAGGTGACGAAGCCGCGCAGCCCGAAGTCGTTGAGATCGAGATCGACGTTGGCTCCGGTGACCTCGATCAGCGTCGTATTCGCGCCACCGACGAGCGGCGTGATGAGGACGCTCGTGAGTCGGTAGCTGCCGGCCGTCGAGAGCGTCACCGGAAAGCCCGGCGAGTCGCCCGGGACACAGCCCGTCTGCGTCGCGCAGGTCTGATTGATCTCGACGACGCCGTCCGAAGCCCGCGCAATCCCTCCGCCGAAGACCGCGAGCGCGAGCGCGCCCCCGGTCCGAATCCGTGTCCGCTTCCGCATCGCGCACCTCCCCCGTGACGCACCCGTCACGGATTTGTCGTCGCCCGCCGGGCTCCCGAGCCGCGCGAGACCCCGCAAATCGTCGGTCTCCGACCGTCCTCGAAACGGGACGGCACGCGGCGAGACGCAGCCTCGTCCGCCTCGTCCGAACGCCCACGCAGCACGGAAGCGCATCCGCAGAACGCCTGCCCCAGACGATCACCGAGCCTCGAAATCGAGATCCGATTCCGCCGCCTCGAGCGATGAAACGGGCAGAGACCCGCGATACCCCGCTGCTGGTGGCCGCTCCCGCCCCGGGCGACGCCCCGTCGGCGCGCACGCACATCGACGGCACGCGGGTCCCGGTCCTGGTCCGGAGCGTGGCTCGGCGATCCGGAACGCGCTCGGCCTCGCCGGTCCGGGCGTCCGCCCTCGAGCCCGGACCGCATGCGCGGACGCGCAGCGCGAGTCCGCGCCAGAGGACTAGCGCTCCGCCGGGTCGGACCGGATCACGAGGTTGCGGATCTCCGTCATGTCCTCCATCGCGAAGACGATGCCCTCGCGACCGAGCCCCGAATCCTTGACGCCGCCGTACGGCATGTTGTCGACGCGATACGACGGCACGTCGCCGACGACGACGCCACCGACCTCGAGCCCGTCCCAGGCACGCTGAACCTTGTAGACGTCCCGTGTGAAGACGCCCGCCTGCAGCCCGTAGCGCGACGCGTTGACCTCCTCGAGCGCCGCGTCGAAGTCCTCGAACTTCGAGAGCACGGCGACCGGTCCGAACGCCTCCTCCGCGCAGACCTTCGCCGCCTTCGGCACGTCCTCGAGCAGCGTCGCCTCGAGCATCGCGCCCGCTCGACCGCCACCGCAGAGCAGCCGTGCACCCGCGTCGACGGCATCCGCGATCCAACCCTCGAGCCTCCTCGCCTCCGACTCCGAGATCATCGGTCCGATGAAGGTCGACTCCTCGCGCGGATCGCCCGCGACGAGCGCCTTCGTCTTCGCGACGAGCCGATCACGCAACGCCTCGTAGACGCGCGCATGGATCAGGATGCGTTGGACCGAGATGCAGCTCTGCCCCGACTGGTAGAACGCGCCGAAGACGATCCGCTCGACCGCGTCGTCGAGGTCCGTGTCGTGGTCGACGACGACGGCCGCGTTGCCGCCGAGCTCGAGCACGACCTTCTTCTTGCCCGCGTGCGCCTTCAGGTCCCAGCCGACGTCGGGGGAGCCCGTGAACGACAGGAGCTTGAGGCGCTCGTCGGTCGTGAAGCGTTCGGCGCCGTCGCGGGTGCAGGGGAGGATCGAGAAGGCGCCCTCGGGCAGATCGGTCTCGGCCAGGACCTCGCCGATCACCAGCGCGCCGAGCGGCGTCTTCGAGGCGGGCTTCATGACGAAGGGACAGCCGACGGCCAGCGCCGGCGCGATCTTGTGCGCCGCGAGGTTGAGCGGGAAGTTGAAGGGCGAGATGAACGAGCAGGGCCCGATCGGGACGCGCTTCCACATCCCCCGGTAGCCACGAGCGCGCGGCGAGATGTCGAGCGTCTGCAGCGCGCCCTGCATCCGGACCGACTCCTCGGCCGCGATCCGGAACGTGTCGATCAGCCGGGTCACCTCCCCCCGCGCGTCCCGGATCGGCTTGCCGGCCTCGATGCAGAGGAGCTGCGCGAGCTCCTCCGCGCGCTCGCGGAAGCGCGCGACGCAGTGGTCGAGCACTGCCTGACGCTCGTAGGCGGCGAGGCCCGCCATCGCGGGCGCGGCGGCGGTCGCGGCGGCGATCCCCCGATCGATCGCGTCGGCGTCGGCGAGGGCGACGCGGGTCACCTCCTCGCCCGAATACTTGTCCGTGACGGGGAGGCTGGCCTCGACGTCGACCGGTCGGCTCGCCAGGTAGTAGGGATAGCGGGGACGGATGACGGACATGGTGCCTCCTCGCAGGTTCGCCTCGCGCGTCCGATCGCCGGCGACGGCCGCGACTCAGACGGCGGCGGCCAGCCGCGCGATCTCGTGGTTCAGGACGGCCTCGTTCTCGCTGTAGTCGACGGGGCAGTCGATGACGTGGACCCCGTCGGTCGAGAAGCAGTGTGCGAGCATCGGCGCGAGGTCCGCCGCGAACGCCACGCGATGACCGATCGCGCCGAAGCTCTCCGCATGGCGCACGAAGTCGGGATTGCCGTAGGTCAGGCCGAAGTCCGCGAGGCCCATGTTGGCCTGCTTCCAGCGGATCATGCCGTAGGCGTCGTCGCGCAGGATCAGGACGACGAGCTGCATGCCCAGCCGGACGGCGGTCTCGAGCTCCTGGTCGTTCATCATGAACCCGCCGTCTCCGCAGACGGCGAGGATCTTGCGATCCGGATGCACGAGCCGCGCCGCCATCGCCGAGGGCAGGCCCGCCCCCATCGTCGCGAGCGCGTTGTCGAGCAAGACCCCGTTCGGGCGCCGCGCCTTGTAGTTGCGGGCGAACCAGAGCTTGTAGATGCCGTTGTCGAGAGCGACGATGCCGTCCTCGGGCAGCGCGCGGCGGACCTCGGCGACGAGGCGCTGCGGATAGACGGGAAAGCGGTCGTCGTCAGCGCCGACCAGGAGATGCGCCTCCGCCGCGCCCTGGATCGCTTCGATGCGCGTGAAGTCCCAGCTGGCCTGGGGCGTGATCGCCTCCTTGATCTGCCAGATCGCGTTGCCGATGTCGCCGATCACCTCGATCTGCGGGAAGTAGACGGGATCGACGCCCGCCGAGCTGAAGCTCACGTGGATCACTTCCTGACCGCCGAGCCGCATGAAGAAGGGCGGCTTCTCGATCACGTCGTGGCCGACGTTGACGATGACGTCGGCGGCGTCGATCGCGCGATGGACGAAGTCGCCGGCCGAGAGGGCCGCATTGCCCAGGAACTTCGGATGGGTCTCGTCGACGACGCCCTTGCCGAGCTGCGTCGTCACGAAGGGGATCCCGGTCTTCTCGACGAACGCGAGCAGCATGCGCGAGGTGATCTTGCGATTCGCACCGGCGCCGAGGATCAAGATCGGCGTGCGCGCCGACTCGAGGCGCTCGACGGCCCGGCGGATCGCCTTCTCCTCGGGGATCGGGCGGCGCGCGTGGCTCCGCGGGATCGGACGGCTCGTCGTCCGCTCCTCGGCGATGTCCTCGGGCAGCTCGAGGTGGACCGCGCCGGGCTTCTCCTCTTCGGCCAGGCGGAACGCCTCGCGGACCCGCGAGGGGAGGTTGTCGGCGGAGGCGATCTGATGGGTGTATTTCGTGATCGGACGCATCATGTCGATCACGTCGATGATCTGGAAGCGCCCCTGCTTCGAGGACTTGATCGGCTTCTGGCCCGTGATCATCAGCATCGGCATCCCGCCGAGCTGCGCGTAGGCGGCGGCGGTGACGAGGTTCGTCGCGCCGGGGCCGAGGGTCGAGAGGCAGACGCCGGCATGACCGGTCAGGCGGCCGTACGTCGCGGCCATGAAGCCGGCCGCCTGCTCGTGGCGCGTGAGGATCAGCCGGATCTGGGGCGAGCGGGAGAGCGCGTCGAGGAAGGCGAGGTTCTCCTCGCCCGGAATGCCGAAGACGTACTCGACGCCCTCCTGCTCGAGTGCCTGGACGAAGAGCTCCGAACCGTTGATGCTCATTCGGACTCCTCGTAGGAGGCGGCCGGACGGGGCGCGCCGGCGGACGGCACCCGAGCGATGGCGAAGGAACGCGGATTCCCGGCGCGCGAGACCCTCCGGTCGGATACTAGGGCGGATCCGAGTCGAGGCGAGCAGCGGGTCGAGACGGGCCCACGCCGGCCGGCGCGTTGATAGACTGGGCGCGGGGCGAGCAGGCTCGCCCGCGAGGCGACGCGGATCGACGAGACGAGACGGGACGAAGCGCGACGACGCGCGACGAAGCGAGGCAGAGCGCGCTTGGGACGAGACGTAGGAGACAGACTGGTCGAAGCGCTCCTCGCCGGGGGCATAGACGCGATGTTCGGCGTGCCGGGCGGGCAGACGCTTCCGCTCTACGCCGCCGCGCGACGCCGCGGCATGCGGCACGTCATCATGCGCGACGAGCGAGCGGCGGCGTGCGCGGCGGATGCCTGCGCGCGGGTCTCGGGTCGGATCGGCGTCTGCGACGCGACGGTCGGTCCGGGCGCGACGAACCTCGTCTCCGGTCTGGCCGAGGCCTTCGCCTCGTCGATCCCGCTGCTCGCGATCATCGCGGACGTGCCGACGAGCTGGGGTCATCTGCGGCGGCGCGGGGTCGCCTCGCAGGCGCTCGAGCAGGCGCCGCTGCTCGCGCCCGTCACGAAGTGGGTCGCCCGCGTCGAGCGCGCCGATGCCCTCGACGAAATGCTCGATCACGCGCTGCGCGTGGCAACGACGGGGCGACCGGGTCCCGTCGTGCTCGAGATCCCGGACGACGTCTTCCAGGCGGATCCGGGCGCAGCGCGCAGGCGCTTCGAGCCCGACGCCTTCGCGAGCCCGCGGCAGCGCCCGGCTCCGGCCCGCGACGCGCTCGAGTCGGCGCTCCGCCTGATCGCCGCCGCGCACCGACCGCTCGTGCTCGCGGGCGGCGGCGTCCATCTCTCGGGCGCGGCCGAGGCCGTCACGCGCCTCGCCGAGACGACGGGCATTCCGGTCGCGACGACGCTGAACGGAAAGGGCGCCCTCGACGAGCACCATCCGCTCGCCGCGGGCGTGGTCGGCATCTTCGGCGACGTCCGCGCCGGACGGGCGCTCGCAGCGGCGGACCTCGTGCTCGTGCTCGGCAGCAAGCTCGACCAGCTCTCGACCTTCACCTTCCGCCTCCCGGGCCCCGGCCAACGCGTGATCCACGTCGACGTCGACGCCGAGGAGATCGGCCGGACCGCGCCCGTCGAGCTCGGCCTCTGCGCCGACGTGCGCGAGACCGCCCTCGCCCTGGCCGATCGCCTGAAGGGCGGGACGCTCGCACTCGAACGCGGTTGGCAGGACGGACTCGAGACCGGCGGCCAGCCCGGGACACGCACCGACGACCCCGCGATCCCGCCCGAGCGCGTCGTCGCGACGCTCTCCGACGCGCTCGGCCCGGGCGACGTCCTGCTCTGCGATGCATCGCTCGCATCCGGCTGGGGCGGACAGCACTACCGTGTGAAGCACGCCGGTCGCGGCTACCTCGCGCCGCGCGGCCTCGCCGGGATCGGCTGGGCCGGCGGCGCCGCGATCGGGGCGCGAATGGGCCTCGCTCCGCAACGGAAGCTCGTCTGCCTCGCCGGGGACGGTGGCTTCTCGTACGCGATGGCGGAGCTCGAGACCGCGGTGCGCTGGCGTCTCGACCTCGTCTACGTCGTGCTCAACAACGCCTCGCTCGCCTGGATCCGACACACCGAGCAGTTCAAGGGCATGGAGCCGACCTCCGATCTCGGCGAGATCGACTTCGCCGCCGTCGCGCGGGCGATGGGCGCCGCGGGGGAGCGGATCGAGTCGATCGCGGCCCTGCCCGATGCGCTCGCGCGTGCGCTCGAGCGCGGCGGACCGACGGTGCTCGACGTGCGCACCTCGCGCGACGCCTCGCCCATGGTCGGGTTGCGCGCCGTCGGCGCGGGCGACCGCGCAGCGACACGGAGAGCGCTCCGTGCCGCGTGACGAGCGCGGCGAAGATTCGAAGGGCGCGCCCTTCGCGGGGCGCGTCGCGCTCGTGACGGGCGGCGCGGGGGCAGGGATCGGCGGCGCGACCTGCCACCGACTGGCGGCGCTCGGAGCCGCGATCGCGGTCGTCGACGTCCACCTCGGCCGCACGGAGGCGATGGCCACCGCGCTCGCCGAGCAGCACGGCGTCGTGACGCTCCCCGTCGCCCTCGACGTCGCGGATTACGCCGCGCTCGACGCGGGCGTCGCGCGCGTCGAATCGACCCTCGGACCCGTCGATCTGCTCGTCAACAACGCGGCGATCAACGTCCAGGGCTCGATCTTCGAGTTCGAGCTGGCGACGTTCGAACGGATCCTCTCCGTCGACCTGACGGCCTGCTTCGCCCTCGCGCGACGCGTGCTCGGCGGGATGCGCGAGCGGCGCTGGGGCCGGATCGTCAACGTCTCCTCGGTCGCGGCCTACCTCGGCGGGAGCGGCCGCGAGGTCGCCTACTCGGTCGCGAAGGCCGGGCTGAACGAGCTGACGCGGGCGATCGCCGTAGAGGCCGGTCCGTACGGGATCCGCTGCAACGCCGTGGCCCCGGGCCTCGTCGAATCGAAGTGGGTCGAGCGCCAGCGCGACCGCTACGACACCTTCCTGGAGGCGACGCCGCTCCGGCGCCACGCCCGGCCGGTCGACGTCGCGAACGTCGTCGCGTTCCTCTGCTCCGACGAATCGGCCCACGTCACGGGCGAGATCGTCAACGTCTCCGGCGGCTGGTATCTCTCCCCCTGACGACACGCGCCGAGGAGGAAGACATGCAGAGGCCCGACTACCCCCTGTTCGACGCCGACAACCACTACTACGAGACGCGCGACTGCTTCACGCGCCACATGGAGCGGGCGAACGCGCATCTCGCCGTCCGCTCCGTCGTCGACGCGGGCGGTCGCGAGCGGATCGTCGTCGGCGATCGCCCCTTCCGCTTCATGGACCCGAAGTTCGACGCGACCAACGCGCCGGGCTCGCTCTTCGAGCTGCTCCAGAAGAAGGCCGGCGGCGAGGCCTGGTCCCAGAGCTACACGACCGAGAACATGCTCCCCGCCTATCAACACCGCACCCCACGCCTCGCGCTGATGGACGAGCAGGGGATCGAGACGACGATCATGCTTCCGACGCTCGCCGTCTGCATCGAGCAGGTGGTCCGCGACGACGTCGCGGCGACCTACGCCAACCTGCGCGCCTTCAACCGCTGGCTCGAGGAGCAATGGGGCTACGACCACGAGGGGCGGATCCTCACGCCGCCGCTCCTCTCCCTGCTCGACGTCGGCGAGGCGTGCCGCGAGCTCGACCGCGTGCTCGGGCTCGGCGCCCGCCTCGTCCATCTCCGACCGGGTCCGGCCTTCGGCCGCTCCCCCGGCGACCCCCACTTCGATCCCTTCTGGGCTCGGCTCGACGAGGCGCGCGTACCGGTCGCCTTCCACATCTCGGACTCGGGCTACTCGGCGCTCGTCGGTCGCGCCTGGGGCCAGGAGCCCGAGCCGAACGTGCGCCATCAATCGGCCTTCCAATGGGCGTTCCTCCACGGCGACCGGCCGATCATGGAGACGCTCGGCGCGCTCATCTACGACAACCTCTTCGGTCGCTTCCCGAACCTGTACGTGCTCTCGCTCGAGAACGGCTCGGGCTGGGTCGACTACCTGCTCGACCTGCTCGACAAGAAGAAGGGCATGGGCCGACGCGGTCCCTGGGTCGGGGGCTACTGGCGCGGGCGGCCGAGCGAGGTCTTCAAGCGCCACGTCTTCGTCTCGCCCTACCCGGAGGACGACGTCCTCGCGCTGATCGAGCGGATCGGCGCGGAGCGCGTCCTCTTCGGAAGCGACTTCCCGCATCCGGAGGGGCTCTCCGAGCCCGCGCGCTTCGCCGAGCTGCTCGAGGGCTGCTCCGAAGGCGACGTGCGGCGCATCCTGCGCGACAACGCGGTCGAGCTCTTCGCGGCCGCCGGTCGTTAGGCGAGCTTCGTGATCGCGGAGACCGGCGCATACGGCGAGCCTCGGGATCACGGGGGGGCGACGTGTCAGGCGACGTTCGCGATCGCGGTCGCCGGCGCGTTCGAGGCCGTCGCGCCGACGACGCGCAGCGGATCGTGACAGAGGACGAAGCGATCGACGCCCGCCTGCGCGAGCTCTTCGAGGAGCAGGCCCTCGCCGACCCGGATGCCGTAGCGGACCAGCATCAGCTGCAGCGTCGGCGAGATGCTGCGGCCGGCGACGGCGGGGTCGGAGGTGGCGAACATCCAGGCGTCGACGCCGACCAGCGCCGGGCGCGTCCGCGCGAGCCAGCGCGCCTCGCGCAGGTAGGGACCGGGGCAGGCCGACCGGTAGCGATCCGGATCGGATCGGACGAGCCGGACCCAGCCCGTCCGGATCAGCAGGGCATCGCCGGGCTCGAAGGCAGGCAGGCGCTGGCGCGCGACCGCCTGCTCGAGGTCTTCGACCGTCAGGCGATACCCGCCGCGCAGGACGGTCCCCCCGTCGCGCGTGGTCTCGAGCTCCCGCGCGGCGCCCTGGGACTGCTTCAGCCCGAGCACGTCGAGCAGGAGTCCGCGCGTCAGCAGCGGCGGTCCCCAAGTCGTCGTGTCGAGGTCGGTGACGCCCCGATCCGACACGAGGGCGTCGCCCTTGCGACCGCCGTAGAAGGTCGAGCCGACGCCGCAGTGGAGCAGGCCGTTGATCTTCGAGCCCAGGTTCCAGGTCGTCTCGACGCGCTCCTCGAGGGACGACATGCGGTTGCGGCCCCAGGGTCGCTCGCGCTGCTGGACGCCGGCGAAGGGCTTCGCGGGCACGAAGCCGCTCACGACCAGGCGTTGTCGCAGGCCGCGGTCGCCGAAGGCCGGATAGCCGTCGAAGAGGGTGTCGGCGAGGGTGAAGGTCCGGATCGGGGCGCCGGCATCGAGCAGGGCCAGCGCCGCGGCGCGCTTCGCGGGCGTGACCTCGCGGTAGGTACCGAGCGTGTCCGCCGGGCCGTAGGGACCGGGGGACCAGGCGCCCGCCTCGACCCGCTCGGCGTCGAAGGGCTCGTCGTCGACGGGATCGAGGAAGGGATCCTGCGATGCGTCGTGCGCGGGCATCAGCTGTCGAACATCCGCCACTCCGGCTGGTACGAGAGCCCGAGCGCGAGGATCCGCGTCAGCAGGGCGGGGTAGAGGATGCCGATCCGCTCCGCCGACTCGGCGAAGTCCTCGCCCCAGGTCAGATCGGGGTTGGCGTTCGCCTCGAGGACCCAGAGGCTGCCGTCCTCGCGCATGCGCATGTCCATGCGACCGTAGCCGGTCATGTGGACCGAGCGGTAGATGCGCTTGGCGAGCTGGGTGATCTTCGACTGCATCGCGGGGGAGAGATCCTTCGCGACGCCGGCCTTGATGCCGTGCTTCTCCTGGTACTTCCGGTCCCACTTCACGCGCCGGGTCGCGATGCCGGACTGGACCTCGGAGAGCGTGCCGAAGTCGAGCTCCCAGACCGGAAAGGTCGTGAGCCGGTCGTTGCCCATGATGCCGACGTAGATCTCGCGTCCCTCGATGTACTGCTCGGCGATCACGTTGCTGCGGGTCTGCTCCCGGATGAACTCGACCCGCTCGCGCAGGTGCGCTCCGTCGTGGACGATCGAGGCCTGCGAGATGCCGAGCGAAGCGTCGTCGGACGCGGACTTTACGATCAACGGGAAGATCGGTCGGCGCGGCTCCTTGTAGCGCTTGCCGTTCGGGAAGATGTGGAAGGCGGGCGTCGGGATGCGATGGTAGGCGAGGACCTGCTTCGTCAGGATCTTGTCGCGCGAGATCATCATGCCGCGCGGGTTACAGCCGGTATAGGGCTGCCGCATCAGCTCGAGGTAGGCGACGACGTAGTGGTCGTAGCTGACGATGCCCGAGAACTCCTCGAGCAGGTTGAAGACGATGTCGGGCTTGAACTCCTCGAGGGCGCTCCGCAGCGGCGCGATCGAGTCGCCGATGCCGAGAACCTCGACCCGATGACCGAGCTCGAGCAGGGTCGCCTGCACGTTGTGCTCCGTGCGGAACTCGTCGATCTCGACTTCGGACAGGCCCGTGATGTCGTCGGGCGGCACGAGCGTCTCGTGAACCAACATCAGGATCCGCAGCTTCTTCATAGGGCGAAATTCTCACGGTTGCGGTGCAGGATGTCGAGCACGACGCGTTCGATCAATCGGGCCGCGTCGCGCTTGCTCCGACGCTGGTCCCGGGCGAGCCGCAGCTCGAGCAGCTGGGCGCGCTGTGTCATCGTCTCGAGGGCATGCGCGATGACGTAGGGATGCAGACGCGCGCGACGCAGGAGCAGCCGCTCGATCTGGGGCTGGATTTCTCGCAGGAAACGCGCGGCGGACGGGCCCCGGGGTCGGCGCTTCGGCGTCGCGAAGACCCGGGTCAGGAGCTCGTCGTAGCGACCGTCGGTCAGGTCGTAGCGCGCGACCTTTCGCCGATAGTGGGCGCGCAGGGTCTGCCGGTCGCGTTCGATCGGCTCGACCCGCGCGCGGCTGCGACGCTTCGGCCGCTTGTCGGCGATCTCGGTCATCAGCGCGTCGACGAATTCGAGCTTCTCGAGCGCGGGCCAGCCCGCGTAGTCGCGGCGCCAGCGCGCGCGCGGCTGCATCCAAACGGCGAAGGTCTCGGCGAAGTCCTCCGTCGGATGGCTCTGCGCGTACCACTCGCCCAGATGGAGGACATAACGACGACTCGCCGGCCGGGGCGTGTAGCTCGTCGGATAGCGTCTGGACGCGGGACCGAAGACGGCGCGCCAATCGCTCCGCTCGCGCAATCGGTAGGCCGTATCGATCGCGTGACCCGCCTCGTGGCGCAGAATCCGCATCAGCCAGCGGCTCTGTCCGCCCTCGACCTGCTGCATGAAGCGGCGCTCGAGCCGCTGCAGGCGCGGATCCCCCAGATAGAAGGGCACCGAGATCCCGGGCACTCCGTCCGGCGAGAACCACTCCGTCCCGTACCAGACGTGCGGCTCGAACCGGAGCCCCCGCGCTCGCAGCTCGCGATGGAGCCGTCGCACGTGGCGCGCGACGCGGCCCCGGCGGATGTCGAGCGTGAGATCGCAGAAGCGCAACGCGAGCAGTCGCTCGTCGTCGTAGCTGCGCCAGAGGCGATGGCGGCTCGCGCGACGCCCGTCCGCCATCAGGTCCCTTCCCGCGTCCGGCTGGCCTCGAAGGCCTCGAGGAAGGCCCGATCCTTGGCCCGGCCGCTCGCCTCCTTCGACGCGAGCAGCTTCTCGAGCCGGCCGACGCGGACGGGCGTGCCCGCGACCTCGAAGGTCGTCGCGTCCTCGGAGAGCGAGGTGAAGTCGAAGCCCGCGATCGCCGTCATCAGGTCGAGCTGGACGCCTTCGCGATGGCGGGCCGAGACGCAGGCGCCGCGCTCGAGGACGCGACGGAGCACGAGCTCGTCGCGCAGGTCGATGAAGGGCTCCCCGCCGGCCTCGAAGGCGAACCCGAGGTCCGCGAGCGTCTGGAAGGCGCGCGCGAGGTTCTCGACCGTCGGCGCGAGGAGCGCGTCGACGTCGAGCGTCATGAAGGCCTGCGCGCCCGTCTTCGCGTAGAAGTTGATCCCGCCGACGCCGACCAGCACGAAGCGGACCCCGCCCCGCGCGAGCGCCGCGAGGGCGCGTGCATAGCCGCTAGCGCTCGACGACATGGCGGATCGGGGAAGTCGCGCGGATCTCGCCCTCGAAGCGCAGCCGCTGCCACATCGCGTCGAGGACCCAGGTCTTGTCCGTCCCGGGGCGGTTCCAGGCCTGGCATTCGATCTTCCGGGCGAGCTCGATCAGGCGATCGGTCATGGAGCGGATCCCCGCGTCGGCGTTCCCGCCGCGTCCACGCTAGTCGACGAACGTACGCCAGCGCGCATAGCGCGAGTCCGCGCCCCTCACGACGTCGAAGAAGGCGCCCTGGAGCTCCTCCGCGACGGGCCCTCGTCGCCCCTCGCCGATTGGTCGGTGGTCGACCTCGCGCACGGGCGTCAGCTCCGCGGCGGTCCCGGTCAGGAAGATCTCGTCGGCGACGTAGAGATCGTCACGGGTCAGCGTCGTCTCGACGACCTCGAATCCGCGATCGCGAGCGATCTGGATGACCGAGTCGCGCGTGATGCCGTCGAGGATGCTGTGGAGCGGAGGCGTCCGGATCCGCCCGTCGCGAACGACGAAGATGTTCTCGCCCGTGCACTCCGAGACGAGTCCCTGCGTGTCGAGCATGATCGCCTCGTCGAAGCCGTCGAGCAGCGCCTCGCGCTTCGCGAGGATCGAGTTGACGTAGTCGCCGCAGGTCTTGCCGTTGGTCATCTTCGAGTTGACGTGATGGCGCGCGAAGGTCGAGACCTTGGCGCGGATGCCCTTGGCCATGCCCTCGTCGCCCAGGTACTTGCCCCACTCCCAGGCGATCACGGCGACGCGCACCGGGTTCTCGCCCGGATGCAGGCCCATCGCGCCGTCCCCGATGAACGCGAGCGGACGGACGTAGCCCGCCCGGAGATGGTTGCGCTTCAGCGACGCTCGGCAGGCCGTCTCGAGCTCGGCCGGCGAGAACGGGATCTGCATGAGGTTGATCTTCGCGGAGTCGAAGAGGCGACGGACGTGCTCCGGGAGCCGGAAGATGGCGGAGCGCCCGTCGACGCCCTCGTAGCAGCGGATGCCCTCGAAGACGCCGAGCCCGTAGTGGAGCGTATGGGTCAGGATGTGGACGTTGGCGTCCGCCCACTTCACGAACTTGCCGTCGAGCCAGATCTCTTCGCCCGTCACCCGCTTGGCCGCGTTCTTCGCCATCGTCCCTCGTCCCTGTCGGCACCACTTCGGCGCCGCCACGTCGGCGCCGGGAAGCTCGTCGTTCGAGGGCGCGCTCGCCGAAGCCCCGGGATGGACGCACGCTGGCGTCAGCGCCGGAAGATCCGCTTGAGCACGCCCTTGTCTTTGTCGCGACGCATGTTCATGATCCGCAGCTCGCGCATCGCCTCGACACACTGCGGTCGGATCTCGACGGCGCGCGAGAACATCTTCTTCGCGGCGCCGGGCTTGCCCATGGCCTTGTACAGCCGGCCGAGCAACAGGTAGGGCTTCTCCCGATCCTTCGCCAGCTTGATGCCTTCCCGACAGTGCTCCAGCGCCTCGCCCAGCATGATCTGGTTGTCCGGATGACAGAGGTAGAGGCACCAGCCGTAGAACGAATGGTATTCGCCCTCGCTCGGGAAGTTCTCCATCGCCCGGCCGAAGCAGAGCAGCGCGCTCTCGTAGGCGCGTTGGGCGAGCAGTGCCTCCCCCCTCTGGAACTCGGTCTCGGCCTGCAGGGCGCGCCGCCCCTCGTCGACCGCCTCGGCCTGGCGGCGGCCCTGGGCGACCTCGACCGAGTAGGCCTCGCGACCCTCGGCATGGCCGATCGCGGCATGGGCTTCGCCGATCCGGGCGAAGACCTGGGCGGCCAGATGACGGACGGAGCTGCTGGCCCCGTGGTAGCGATCGGGATGGGTGCGCCGGGCGAGATTCTCGTAGGCGGCCTGGATCGCCTCGTCGGAGGCGTCCCGGCGGACGCCGAGGACGCCGTAGTGATCCTTGTCCTGCATGGCGTTGGCGAGGGTCGCCAGCTCGGCGCGCAGCGCGTCGTCGTCGGCGGATCGCGAGGGACGCCGCGGTCCGCCCTCGAGCTGCCCCATCGCGGCCTGCGAGGCCTGGCGATCCCCGGCATGCGCCTCGACCGAGATCGCATCGACGCAGAGCAGCGCGAAGGCGAGGCGACGGATCGGCTCCGGGACGCGTTCGAGCGCGGCGATGCGGGTCGCTCCGTCGAGGCTCCGGAGCCATTCGAGCTCGGGCCCGGACAGGGTCAGGTCCTCGAGCTGATCGTGGACGTTCGCGCTCGGGACCAGGAAGGCGTCGCGATGGGCCGCGAAATAACGATCGATCTGCTTGAGCGGATAGCGGTGGCGCACGCCGTCGACGATCAGCCGCGAGGGGTGGCCGTCGAGTCCGATGGAGGAGCCCTTCTCGAGGTGGACGCCGCGCCGCATCTCGAAGCGGCCGTCCCGCCAAGAGAAGATCTCGAGGAACTTCTGGACGGCATGGTCCTCGAGCGCCTCGACGAGCCCCTCCTCGTCGAGCACCTCCATCGCGACGAGGATCTCGCCCTGCAACCCCTCGCCGCCGCGCATCCGCTCGATCGACTCGTCGAGCTCGGTCTGGCTGACGAGACCCTTGTCGACGAGGTGTTGGCCGAAGCATTCGGAGACGAGGTTCGACCGGACCGCGACCGGCCAGCCGACCCGGAACTCGATCGCCTTCTTCTTGCGTCCATGATCGAGCAGCAGCACGCCGTCGAGGGCGTCCTGATGGATCGCGCGCAGGAGCTCCGGGATCGGCAGCTCGCGCAGGGTGCCGTGGGCCGGCGTGCGGGTCGCGTAGGCGGGGGGCTTGTCGCCGGGCTCGAGCAGGGTCGCGACGCGCAGCGCGAGCTCCTCGGGCGAGACGGGCGCGGCGACGATGCCGTTCGCGCCGAGGCGATCGGCCCGGGCCGCGAGCTCGCGCGTGACCTCGCGCGTGCAGTGGAGCAGGACGGGGACCGACTCGAGCAGCGGTCGCCGCCGCAGCTCCGACAGGACCTCGAAGCCGTCCTGGCGCGGGAGGTAGAGGTCGAGCACGACGAGGTCCGGCGTCTGGCGGGCCGCGACCTCGAGACAGCGGCGGCCGTCCTGGGCGAAGAGGACCTGATGACCGTCGGCCTCGAGGGCCGAGGCGAATGCGCGGGCGACGGCGCGATCTTCCTGGACACACAGGATCGTCGACGGCATCGCGCACTCCTCCGGCACCCCTATCGGACGCCTCCCGCTCTGCCTGAGCCGGGGCACCACGGGATGCGAAAGGCTTGCTGGCCGGCTGCCATCCTCGAGCGGGAACGGAGCCCCGCCGTCGACTCAGTCGGGGCTCGGAGCGCCGCTCGCGTCGCCGCCCTCCCCGGCGCTGCCCGCCGCGCGCTCCGGAGGTTCCGGATTCGCGGTCACGGAGTCGCCGCCCGCGGCGGACGTCGAGGCGGCCGGCCCCTCCGTCGCGTCGATCGGCGGGGCGACGTCCGCGGGCACCGCCTCGGTCGACGGGGGCTCCGGTCGGGCCGGGGCGGACTTCGCTTCCACGGGCGCATCGACCGCGACCGGCGCATCGCCCCGTGCCGTCGGCTGGTCGCGATTCGCCGGATCGGTCGATCCGCCGAGCGCCCGACCGATCCGGCCGAGCGCGTCCCCGACCGCGCCGCCGACGCGATCGCGGACCTCGCCGACCCGCTCGGTCGTCTCCTCGATCGTGCGATCGACGACGGCGCCGACCCCGGTCGACATCAGCAGGAGCGCAGGCGCCGCGGCGAGCGTCTCTGCCGTCAGCGTGACCTTCGGATCGGCGAGCGTGTTCGTGACACGCGCGAGCGGAATGCGAACCGGCCCCCGGCCCGCGAGCGCCGCCGCCGGCCGCCCCGAGAGCGCCGCGACCAGGGGCGACTCGAGCAGCAGCTCGCCCTTCATGTCGAGAACGAGCCCGTCGAGCTGGAGCTGGCCCGTGAGTCGGGCCTCGTAGCCGCGGCGGCGCAGTCGCAGCGTGCGCGCCTCGACCCGACCGTCCGCGATCGCGAGGTCGCCCTCGAGGATCTCGAACGACTCGGCCAGGTAGTCCGGCCCGCCCGCCTGCGCCCGAAGTCGCGAAGCCACGCGGGCCACCCCCCCGAGCACCGGGATCTGCCCGAGCGTCATCTGGAGCAGGGAGACGCCGCGCAGCCGGCCGCCCCCGCTCTCGCCGACGCTGAAGCGGACGCTTCCGTCGAGCGAGTCGACGAGGCGGGCCTCGCCGCCCGCGATGCCGGCGAGATGCGCATCGAGCCGCAGCGGGCCGAAGAGCGTGTTGCGCACGTTCGCGAGGCCCGAGACGAAGGTGTTCGCCTCCGCCTCCCCGATCGAGTGGACCGCGACCTGGAAGCGCGCGTCGCCGAGCGGATCGTCGACGTAGCCGTCGATCCCGACGGTCAGGCCATGGAGGCTCGCCGAGTCGACGTCGAGGTCGAGTCGCTCGCCGACCCCGTCGAGGGTGCCCTTGATCCGGACGCGGCCGGCGCCGGGCAGCGTCGCATCGACGCTCCGCAGCGCGAGCCTTCCGCCGAAGCGGTCCGGCGCATCCTCGCTCCGTGTCAGCGAGAACCCCTCGAACGCCGCCATGCCGGCCGGGTCGTAGGGCGCGAGCGCCGGGACGAGCAGGCCCCAGCCCTTGAGGTCGAAGCTCGAGGTCGTCAACGCGAGCTGCGTCTGCGACCCGATCGTGCCCTTCAACGCGAGCGCATTGACGTCGTTGAGCGCGCCCTTCGTCTCGAAGGCGATTGCCCCGGCCCCCGTCCGTTCGAACCGCGTCGAGAGCCTCGCGCGCACGCCGGCCGGCTTGACGAACCGCTCGCCGGAGCGCGCGACCGCCTCGGAGAGATCGAGGTCGACCCGACCGCGACGCGCCTCGGAGAGCGGTGCGTCGACGTCGAGGACGAGCGTGAAGGGACCCGTCAGCAGGGCGTCCTCCAGCGCGATCCGCGCCTCGACGACCTCGACGGAGAGCGAGAGCGACCGCGGGTCGTCGTAGGGGCCGACCACGCGGCCGCGGCCGGAAGCGCGTCCGGCGAGCGCGAGCGCCTCCGTGTCGAGGAAGGGCATCAGGCCCGCGAGGTCGAAGCGCGTGAGCTCGAGCATCAGGTCGAGGTCGCCCTGGCGGGACGATCCGCCCGTGACCGCGATCCGACCGCCATCGGCGAGGGTCGCCTTCGCCGTTAGGTCGACGGGCCCGGCGTCCTCGCTGCGCGCGTCGATCGAGAGATCGCCGGCGAGATCGACGTCGTCCCGGCGCAGGCGCGCTCCCGCGATCCGGAGCCGACTCGCGAGGCGCGCGATCTCCCGCTCGGCCGTCACGTCGAGCTCGAGATCGCCGGTGAGCGTTCCCTCGACCCGAGCCTCCGCGGGCAATAGCGGCGCGAGCAGCGCGACGTCGAGCGCATCGAAGCGAAGCGAGCCCTTCAACGCGCCGCCGAGGGTCCCCGTTCCCGCGACGTCGACCCGCCCGCCCTGCTCCGGCTCGAACACCGCCTGCAGCCGGGCGGGCGCGGACTCGCCGTCGCCCTCGAGGCCGAGGGCGACGTCGAGCCTGCCGCGCGCGTCGATCCGCCCGTCCGCATAACGCGCCGCATCGACGACGAGATCCATGTCGACCCGATTGAGTGCATCGCCGGAGAGCAGGAGCGAGACCTCGCCGGTCGCGCGCCCTGCGAGCGTCCGCCCCTCCCCGGCGAGCGGCGCGAAGGGCGCGAGCTCGAAGCCCTCGAGCATCGCCGTCAGCTCGATCTTCCCGTCGTCGGTCCGGACCCCGTTCGCCTCGACCCGACCCGAGTCCTCGGGTCGGAAGGTCGCCTCGAAGGCGATCGCATCGTCGTTCCCGGGCCGCGCGCGGAGGACGAGGTCGCCCGCGACGTCGACCCCGCGCGTCCGCAGCGCGAGGTCGTCGATCTCGACGGCGCCCTCGAGTCGCGGACTCGACGACGCGCCCTCCGCGACCGCCGTGACGCTCGCCGACAGGACGCCCGAGGACAGAGCGAGCGGGCGCGCGAACCGCTGGAGCTCGACGATCGCAACGTCCTCGAGATCGACGTCGAGCGCATAGCTGCCCGCGAGGTCGACGCGACCGCGGATCGACACGCGGCCGAGTGGACGTTCGTCGAGGCGAAGCGCCGCGCTGGCCCGGACGTCGAGCGGGTCACCGAGCGATGCACCGCGCGCGGTCGCCGAGAGACCCTCGACCTGCCAGTCGACGGCGGGGTCGGTCGTCCGGTCGTGGACGAGGACGCTCCCCGCCTCGACGCGCAGGACGCGCAGATCGAGCGCGAAGGCTTCCGATCCAGCCCCCGACGCACCGGTCGCCTCGGCGTCACCGCCTTCGACCTCGTCCGACTCGGCGGCCCCGGACGACGTGCCGCCGTCACCGCGCGCGTCCTCCGCGACGCGGCGGGCGATCTCAGGCAGGATCCAGCCCTCGGCCGTTCGCGTCGCCGTCAACGCGACGCCCCGCAACACGAGCGATTCGACCGCGACGCGCCGTTCGAGCAGCGGCCACAGCGACAGGCGCAGATCGATCGCATCGGCGCGGACGCTGGCCGTCGCCTCGCTCTGCGCCGCCTGCCCGACGAGTACCGGCGACTCGACGACGACCCGCGGCGGAAACAGGCCGATCGACAGGCGCTCCCATTCGACGGGCGTGCCCAGCGCCTCGCCCGCCCGCGCGGCCAGCGCCGTCTGGAACTCGGGCGATTCGACGACGCGCGGCAATGCGATGGCGAGGAGCGCGAGCGACGCCGCCACGAGGGCTGCGAAGCCAGCGAGTACGAGCCAGACCCGGGAGCGGTTCTGCAGTCCGATGCCCTCCACCGCTCGGGAAGCCTCAGCCGCGGATCTTCTTCACGAGCGCCTGGCGGACCGTGCCCGGATCCGCCTTGCCCTTGCTCGCCTTCATGACCTGACCCATCAGGAAGTTGAGTGGCTTGTCGTCCCCGCCGCGGACCTGCGCCACGACGTCGGGATGGACGGCGACGACCTGCTCGACGAATCCGTCGATCGCCCCGGTATCCGATACGGCTTCGAGACCCCGCTCGACCATCAGCCGTTCCGGGTCTCCGCCCTGCTCGGCGAGCACGCCGAAGATCTCGCCGGCGCTTCGCGCCGTCAGTCGGCCGGACTCGACGAGGGCGATCAGCCGTCCGAGCGCTTCGGCCTCGAGCGCCGTCTGCTCGAGCTCCACATCGCGCTCCTTCAGGACGCGCAGCACGTCGCGAACGATCCAGTTCGACGCCGACCGCGGCGAGCCGCAGACCTTCGCGGTCGCCTCGAAGAAGTCGGCCAGGGCGCGCGACGTCGTCAAGACGCCCGCCTCGTAGGCGGAGAGTCCATAGTCGGTCTCGAAGCGCGCGCGTCGCGCATCGGGCAGCTCGGGCAGGCTCGCGCGGACCGCCTCGATCCGCGCCGGATCGATCCGCAGCTCGATCAGGTCGGGGTCGGGGAAATAGCGATAGTCGTCCGCGTTCTCCTTGAGCCGCTGGACGTGGGTCCGACGCCGCGCCGGATCCCAGCCCATCGTCGCCTGGACGACCGCCTTGCCGTCCTCGATCAGCTCGATCTGCCGCAGGGCCTCCGCCTCGATCGCGTCCTCGACGTGGGCGAAGGAGTTCAGGTTCTTGATCTCGGTCCGCGTGCCGAACGCCGACTCGCCGCGACGCCGGACGGAGACGTTCGCGTCGCAGCGGAACTGTCCCTTCTCCATGTCCGCGTCCGAGACGTCGACCGCACGCAGGATCTCCCGCAGCGCGCGGAGGTAGCTCGCGGCCTCCTCGGGCGAGCGCAGATCGGGCTCCGAGACGATCTCGAGCAGCGGTACGCCGGCGCGGTTCAGGTCGATCGCCGAGTCGTCGCCGCCGGCGATCGCGTCGTCGTGGATCGACTTGCCGGCGTCCTCCTCGAGATGGGCGCGGGTGATCCCGATCCGGCGACGCACGGCGGACTCGCCCTTGCCGACGTCGATTTCGAGCCAGCCTCGGCCGACGATCGGATCCTCGTACTGCGAGATCTGGTAGCCCTTCGGCAGGTCCGGATAGAAGTAGTTCTTGCGCGCGAAGATCGAGACCGGGTTGACCGTCGCGTGGATCGCCAGGCCCAGCCGGATCGCCAGCTCGACGGCCCGCTCGTTGAGCACCGGCAGGACGCCCGGCAACGCGAGGTCGATCTCGTGCACGGCATGGTTCGGCGGCTCGCCGTAGCGGACCGGCGCCGGGCTGAAGAGCTTCGATTCGGTCTTGAGATGGGTGTGGACCTCGAGCCCGATCACCGTCTCCCAGCGCTCGCGCCAGTCGGCCATCACGCCCCCTCCGGCGGCGCGAGCCGGTGGTGGTCCGTCGCGCGCTCGAAGGCGTCGGCGACGCGCAGCACGGTCGCGTCGTCCTGCGGACGGCCGAGGATCTGCAGCCCGACCGGCATCCCGTTCGCGAGGCCGCACGGCAGCGAGAGCGCCGGCAGACCCGCGAGATTGGCCGACACCGTATAGACGTCGGAGAGGTACATCGCGAGCGGATCGCCGCTCTTCGCGCCGAGCCGGAAGGCCGTCTCCGGCGCGGTCGGCGTCACGACCACGTCGCAGCCGCGGAAGGCGCCCTCGAAGTCGCGTCGGATCAGCGTGCGGACGCGCTGGGCCTTGCCGTAGTAGGCGTCGAAGTAGCCGGCCGAGAGGACGTAGGTCCCGAGCAGGACGCGCCGCTTGACCTCCGCGCCGAAGCCCTCCGAGCGCGAGCGGCGGTAGAGGTCCTCGAGGTCGACCGGCGCCTCGGCGCGCCTTCCGTAGCGGACGCCGTCGAAGCGGGCGAGGTTGCTCGAGGCCTCGGCGGTCGCGATCAGGTAGTAGGTCGCGATGGTATGCGCGGTATGCGGAAGCGAGACGGGGACGCATTTCGCGCCGGAGCGCTCGAGGACGGCGAGCGCCTCGCGCACGCGCGCGAGGACCTTCGGGTCGACGCCCTGCTCGACGAAGTACTCCTCGGGCAGCCCGATCGTGAGCCCCGCGACGTCGCCGTCCAGCCGCTCGCAGACCCGCGGCGCGGGCTCCGGCAACGAGGTCGAGTCGCGCGGATCGTGGCCCGCCGTCAGCTCGAAGATCGCCGCGCAATCCTCGACCCGCCGCGCGAAGGGCCCGATCTGGTCGAGGGACGACGCGAAGGCGACGAGCCCCCAGCGCGAGACGCGGCCGTAGCTCGGCTTGAATCCGACGACGCCGCAGAAGCTGGCCGGCTGCCGGATCGATCCGCCCGTGTCGCTGCCGAGGGCGAGGGGGACGAGGCCGGCCGCGACGGCGGCTGCGCTCCCGCCCGAGCTGCCGCCACAGCTGCGTTCGCGATCCCAGGGGTTGCGCGCGGGGCCGTAGATCGAGCGCTCGGTCGACGAGCCCATCGCGAACTCGTCCATGTTCGCGCGACCGACGAAGATCGCGCCCGCCGCGCGCAGCCGCTCGACGACCGTCGCGTCGTAGGGCGAGACGAAGCCTTCGAGGATGCGCGAGCTGCAGGTCGCGAGCTGGCCCTGCTCGACGATGTTGTGCTTCAGGACGACGGGAATGCCGTCGAGGATCGAGCGCCTTTCGCCCATCGCCAGCCTGCGATCGGCCGCCTCGGCTTCGCGCAGCGCCGACTCGTCCTGACGCGTCACGACCGCGGCCAGGTCCGCCCGGGCGTCCATCCGCGCGAGGCTCGCGCGGACGAGCTCGGACGCACCGATCTCGCCCCGGTCGAGGGCCTCGCGCTGGTCGCGGAGGCTGCCGGAGAGCGCCTGCTCCGCCTGGGACATCCGCCTAGCCCTCCTCCTCGAGCACCTTCGGAACGAGGAAGGCCGTCCCCTGACGGGCAGGCGCGTTGGCCACGGCGAGCTCCGGGTCGAGCGGCGGAGCCGCGCGATCCGCCCGCAGCGGTGTCGGCAGGTCGAAGCCGTGGAGCGTCGGCGGGACGTCGCGGGTATCGAGGGCATCGAGCGACGCCACGTGGTCGAGGATGTGCTCCAGGTCGCGGGCCATCGCGTCGATCTCGGCGTCCGAGAGCGCGATCCGCGCCAGCCGGGCCACATGGGCCACCTCCGTCCGTCCGATCCTCGACATGCGCGGCACGGTAGCACGAGCCCTGGCGGCGATTCGGGGCGTTCCCAGGGTTTTCGGGCCGATTCCGGCCGCTCCGGACGATTGCGGCATTCCCGGCACGGGGGTAGCGTGCGCGCGCACTATGACAGAGCTCTCCGCCCTCTTCGCCGAGGTCGCGCCCGACATCCAGCGGGCGATCCGTGACCTCGGCTGGCATACCCCGACCCCGGTCCAGACCGCCGCCATCCCCCGCATGCGCGCCGGTGGGGACCTGATCGTCCGCGCCCAGACCGGCAGCGGCAAGACCGGTGCCTTCGGCATCCCCCTCGTCGAGGCGATCGACACCGCGCTCGCGAAGACCCAGGCGATCGTCCTGCTGCCGACCCGCGAGCTCGCGAATCAGGTCGCGACGGAGCTCGACGCGCTCGGCAAGTACCGCGGCGTTCGGACGCTCCCGATCTACGGCGGCGTCGCCTACGGGCCGCAGCTCGAGGGCCTCGACCGCGGCGCCCACATCGTCGTCGGGACCCCCGGCCGCATCCTCGACCATCTGAAGAGCGGCCGCATGAAGCTCGACGCGACGAAGGTCCTCGTCCTCGACGAGGCGGACGAGATGCTCGGCCTCGGCTTCTGGCCCGACATGAAGGAGGTCGCCTCCTTCCTGCCGAAGAAGCGTCAGTCGCATCTCTTCTCGGCGACGATGCCCGAGCGCGTCCGCTCGCTCTCGCGCTTCTTCCTGACGAACGCCGAGGACGTCACGATCGACACCGACGGCGCGAATCCCCAGCAGATCGAGCATTTCTACTACGTCTGCAGCGCCTCCGAGAAGGAGTCGGTCCTCGCGCGCATCCTCGCCTACGAGAACCCCGAGAGCGCGATCATCTTCTGCAACACGAAGGCCGACGTCCGCTTCATCACGGCCTATCTCGCGAAGCGCGACTTCAACGTCGACCAGATCTCCGGCGATCTGCCCCAGTCTGCACGCGAGAAGGCGATCGCCAAGATCAAGGCCGGGCAGCTGCGGTACCTCGTCGCGACCGACGTCGCGGCCCGCGGCATCGACATCAGCGACCTCGCCTACGTCATCAACTACACCACCTCGGACTCGCCCGAGGTCTACGTCCACCGTACGGGCCGTACCGGTCGCGCAGGCAAGTCCGGCGTCGCGATCTCGCTCGTGTCGGGTCTCGACATCGGCAACTTCAAGTTCATGCAGACCGTCTCCGGCATCGCCGTGAAGGAGAAGAAGGTCCCGAGCGAGCGCGACGTCGCCGAGCGCGCCGCCGAGCGCGCGACGCAGAAGGCCGAGGCCGAGCTCGACGTGCTGATCGAGAAGGCGAAGGCCCGGCTCGCCACGATCCCCTACGACGAGGTGTTGCAGCGCGCGCAGCGGATCCTGCCCTTCGTGAAGCGGCTCGCCGGCAACGACGACGGGCTCGAAGAGCTCGCGAAGGTCTGCGCGGCGTTCCTGCTCGAGCCGGCCGCGGCGCCCGCTCGGGGCGCGGCCCGCGCCGCGGCGCGAGCCGACGAAGGCGGCGACGAGGACTTCGGCGCGCGCGGACCGAACGGAGACGGACGCGAGGCCGGAACGCGCGGCGGGGCCGAGGCCGACGCCAACGCCGACGACGCCGAGCGCAGCTACGACGAGGACCGGGCCAACCAGGCCCCCGGGTCGGCGCCCGGCTCGGAGCGCCGCCGCAGGCGGGGCCGGGGCGGCCGCAGCAGCGGCGGAGGCGGCTCGCGCTCGAGCGCCAGCGCCGGCGACCGAGGGCGCTCGGGCGACCGGGACGGCGGCCGCAGCGGCGGCGCCGGAAGCGGCAGCCGGCGGCGACCGCGCTAGGCCGAGCGAGCCGGCCGCTCGCTCCCGCCCACTCGACCCGAACGTTCCTCCGCGCGCGGCTCCGCGACCCGTTCCGCGGCGACTCGAGGTCGCCCCGAGCCCGCACGGGGCGACCTCGCCCGCGGTGGCTTCGGGGATCCGCCCTGGCCAATTCGAATACCGATAGTATCGTAATCGAGCAGCGCCGCCGCCCTGGGCCGCCCTGAATGGCCTGCCGATGTCCGCCCCCGAATCGCGGGCGTCTGGGGCCACCACGCACCGACCGCCGCCGCCATCGCCCGCGCGGCCGGTGTCGGGAGCACGGCATGATCGCGTACGACCCGTACTCGCACGAAGCGATGAGCGACCCGTTCCCGCTCTACGCCCGCCTCCGCGCCGAAGCGCCCGTCTACTACATCGAGCGCTACGACACCTGGGCCCTGCTGCGCTTCGAGGACGTCTGGAACGTGAGCCTCGATCAGGACCATTTCACGGCCACCGGCGGCCAGGCGCCCGGACAGATCCTCCTCCGCGAGCCGGCTCCCCATACCTTCATGACCATGGATCCCCCGGAGCACCGGATCCATCGCGCCCTGATCGGCCCCGAGTACACCCGCCGCGCCGCCGAACGCGACGCCCCGCGCATCCGCGCGCTCGCGCGCGAGATCCTGGCGCCCCTGCTCGAACGCGGCGAGATGGAGGTGTACTCGCAGTACGCGAATCGCGTGACGACGCATAACGCCGGACACATGGCGGGCGTGCCGCGCGAGGACATCGAGCAGGTCCGCCGGTGGATCGACGGCTTCCTCGTGCGCGCGCGGGGGCAGGTCGGCACGTCGGAGGCGAACGCCGCGCACGTCGTGGAGCTCGACGGCTATCTGCGCGAACTGATCCGCGACCGTCGGAAGAACCCCGACCGGGCGAGCGGCCATCTGGCGACCTGGCTCGCCGCGGAGATCGACGGCCGACGCCTCGACGACGACGCGATCGCCGCCAATCTCTTCTCCCTCGTCGTGACGGGCTCCGAGACGACGCCGCTCTCGGTCTCGGGCGCCCTCTACTACCTGGCCGCCGATCCGGACCAGCAGCGGCTCGTCGTGGACGACCTCGCCCACGTCGGCAACGCCTTCGCCGAGACGCTGCGCTTCGACCAGCCGACCAATCTGCTCGGGCGCCGGGTCCGGGCGGACGTCGAGGTCGGTGGCCAACGCTTGCAGGCGGGCCAGGGCGTGCTGCTCGTCTACGCCTCCGCGAACCGGGACGAGCGCGAGTTTCCGGACGCCGACCGCTTCGACGTCCTGCGGTGTCCGCGGCGAACGCTCTCCTTCGGCCACGGCGTCCACAAATGCCTGGGCGAGCATCTGGGCATGACGATGGGCACGATCCTGCTCGAGGAGCTGCTCGAGGCCGTCGGCGCCTACCAGCTCGACCCGTCCGCCTGTCGCCGGCTCTACGGCGAGTTCCTGTCGGGCTTCAACGAGGTCTCCATCCGCTTCGCGCCGACCCGCTTGAAGGACTGAGCGTCGAGGCGCGCCCGAACGAGAGGAGCCGCGGATGCCTTCCCGGTCCCGTGCACGCCATCCGCTCGGCGGTCGCTCACGCGCCGGTCGACCGCGCGCGCCGGAGGCCGATCGCGCGCTGCTCGAGGCGACGCTCGAGATCGTCGCGGAATCGGGGTACGAAGGGGTTCGTGTCAACGACGTGGCCGAACGCGCCGGCGTGGCGAAGACGACGATGTACCGGCGCTGGCCCGGCAAGTCCGAGCTCGTGCTCGCGGCCCTTCGCAGCGCGCCGGAGCTCCCCGACGTCGATACCGGCGCGCTGCGCACCGATCTCGTCGAGCTGATGACCCGCTTCCTCGAGCTCGCCGAACGCGTCCCGCTCGTCGAGCTGCTGGCCTCGCTGGCCGCCGAGCGCCAGCGCCATCCGGACCTCGCCGAAGCGCTCGACCCCTACGTCGCCGATCGGATGCGCCCGATCCTCCGCGCCCTCGAGCGCGCCCGGGCGCGAGGCGAGATCGCCGGCGACAGCGACGTCGACCTCGCCGCCAGCCTGTTCGGCGGCGCCGTCGTGCTCCGGCTCCTCTTCGGCGGCTCGACCGCGAACGAGGCGATCGAGCGTCTGGCCGACCTCGTGGCCGCGGCGATCGCGCCCGGTTGAGTCCGAAGCCGCGAGGATCGGGCGGGACAGGCTCGATCACGACGGCGCGCTAGTTCGTCGCGGCCAATGCGAAGCGCCGCGGCGCCCCCTCTTCGGCGCCGATCGGCGGATCGAGCCAGAGCGCGCGTCCGATCGGATCGAGCCGGACCCCGACGCCCCGCTCGGCATCGAGCTCGCGCCCGAGCCGCTGGCTCGACGCCCCGCCCTCGACCGCGCCCGACTCCGAGCGCGACGCCGAGACGGCGGGCACGATCCGCCGCATCCGACCCGACACGACGACCTCGGCCATCGCCCCGCTCGCATCCGCGAGGACGAGCGTCTGCTCGCCTTCGACCGGGCGCTTGCGACACCAATCGAGCGCGCCGGCGAGATCCTCGAAGCGCGCGAGGCAATCCTGGACGAGCAGGAGCGGCGGCGCGCCGCCCTCGCGATGGATCGCGGGATCACCGCCGTGGACCGCGACCGGCGTGCGCGCGAGCACCGCGAGCCCCGCCTCGTTGACCCCGGCCACCGCCGGCACGAGCCAGGGCCAGGTCACCTCGAGCGACCGGAAGCCGACGACCGGCCGGCTGGCCCGCACGATGGCGCCCGGCCCGCCGTCCCCTGAACGCATCCGCAGCTGGAGCTCGAGCACGCTGTCGAGCGGAACCTCCGCCCCCTCCGCGAGCCCTTCGAGGCGCTCGGCCTGATGCGCGAAATGCCGGAAGAGCTCGCGGCCGGCGCCGCGACCGCGCAGCGGCCCGGATACGAGCGGCCGCAGGCTCGGCCAGCGCGCGCGGCGCCGCGGGAGGCCCGCCCCCGCGACCGCCGCGCGAATCGCCGCCCGCAGCGCGCGCCCCTGCGCGAGACCCATGTCGCGGGGATGCCCGGCGCATTCGATCGGCTGCGGGGGCGGCGACATGGGGCTGACTTCGCTCCTCGGGCTCCGCCGGTCGGCGGGGCGAGCCGGCCGGGCGGCCGGGGATCCGCCTTCAGCGGATCGGCTCGCGCTGGATCTGGAGCACCTCGTTGAGGGAGCCCGTCCGGTAGCCCTCGAGGTCGAGCGTCACATAGCGGAAGCCGAGCGGCTTGAGCGCCTCGACCAGCCGGCGCGCCATCGCCGGATCGAGCGCGCCGGCGAGCTCCGACGGATCGATCTCGATGCGCGCGACCTCGCCGTGGTGGCGCAGGCGGACCTGGCGGAAGCCGAGCGCCCGCAGGCGCTCCTCGGCCCGCTCGACCTGGCGCAGGCGCTCGACCGTGACCTCGGTGCCGTAGGGCAGGCGCGACGAGAGGCAGGCCGAGGCCGGCAGGTCGGCCGTCGGGAGGCCTGCCGCGCGGGAGAGCGCGCGGATCTCCCGCTTCGAGAGGCCGACGTCGAGGAAGGGAGCGAGCACGTCGTGCTCATGGGCGGCGCGGTGGCCCGGGCGGAAGTCGTGGGTGTCGTCGGTGTTGATGCCGTAGGCGATCCGGTCATAGGCCAGCTCGCGCGCCAGGACGTCGAGCGTCTCGAAGAGCTCGCTCTTGCAGTGGTAGCAGCGGTCGGCGGCGTTCGCGCGGTAGGCGGCGCGCTCCATCTCGTGGGTCTCGACGAAGCGATGGGCCAGGCCGAAGTCGAGCACGATCTTCTCGGCCATCGCCCGATGGCTCTCGGGATAGGAGGGCGAGATCGCGGTCACCGCCAGGCTGTCGCCGGAGAGCGCCCGGTGCGCCGCCCAGGCGAGGTAGCTCGAGTCGACGCCGCCCGAGAACGCGACCATCAATCGGCCGGACGCCGCCAGGCGTTCGAGGAGCGCGGTCTGCTTCGCGCGCAGCGAGAGATCGAGATCGGTCTGCGTGTCGGGGGTCGCGCGCACGCCGCGAGAGTACGAATGGCCTCTCGCAGGGTCAAGCGAGCGCCGAAGAGCGGGCGTATCATCGCGCGGCGGCGAGGGCCGCGAATCCGGCGATCGCGAGGCGGAAGCGGGGGGGACATGGGCAAGCTGCGTGTGGGACTGCTCTTCGGCGGCCGTTCGGTCGAGCACGACGTCTCGATCGTCTCCGCGACCTCGATCCGCGACGCGCTCGACCCCGCCCGCTACGACGTGTCGCTGATCGGCGTCGATCCGGAGGGGCGCTGGCATCTCGCGGAGCACGTGCGCGCGCTTTCGGCCGTGCTGCGCGACGAGGGCGTGTTCCTGCCTGCGGCGCCCGGCGCGACGACGCTCCTGCCCAGCGCTTCGGAGGGCCGGCGCGCCCTCGGCCCGGCGGCGAAGCTCGACGTCGTCTTCCCGATCATCCACGGCCGCGGCGGCGAGGACGGCGCGCTGCAGGGGCTGCTCGAGCTCGCGGACGTCCCCTATGTCGGGTCGGGCGTCCTCTCGTCGGCGCTGCAGATGGACAAGGACTTCGCCAAGCGCGTGCTCGCGGCGGCGGGTCTGCCCGTCACGCCGTGGATCGGGTTCAGCGGCGGCACGCTCGCGCGACTCGGTCCGCGCGCGGCGGCCGAGCGCGCGGAGTCGGAGCTCGGGCTGCCCGTCTTCGTCAAACCTGCCAACTCCGGCTCGTCGGTCGGCATCTCGCGCGCGGATACCCTCGAAGAGCTCGTCGCCGCGATCGCCCTCGCGCAGCGCTACGACCGCAAGGTGCTCGTCGAGGCCGCCGTCGACGCGCGGGAGATCGAGGTCGCCGTCCTCGGCAACGACGAGCCCGAGGCCTCGATCCCCGGCGAGATCCGCGCCCACCGCAAGTTCTACGACTACGAAGCGAAATACCACGACGACTCGACCGAGCTGATCATCCCGGCCGAGCTCGAGCCCGAAGAGAGCGAGCAGCTGCGCGCGCTCGCGATCGCGGCCTTCCGTGCGCTCGACGCCGAGGGCATGGCGCGGGTCGACTTCCTCTTCGAACGCAACACGCGTCAGGTCTGGGTCAACGAGCTGAACAGCCTTCCGGGCTTCACGAGCGTCTCGATGTACCCGAAGCTCTGGGAAGCGACGGGCCTGGCCTATCCGCGGCTGCTCGATCGCCTGATCGAGCTCGCCGTCGAACGTCACGAGCGACGCGCGAAGCTCGAGACCCACGCGCCGCCGAAGAGCGGGGGGCGCTGAATCCCTGCCCGGGGAGGAGCCGCATCCATGCAGTCGACCGGCGATGCGAGCGCGGTCGTGATCGCGGCGCGCGGGCTCGACCACGTCGTGTTGCGGGTGCGCGACCTCGAGCGCTCGCTCGGCTTCTACCGCGACGCCCTCGGCTTCGCCGTCGAACGGCGGCTCGACGCCCTCGGGCTCGTCCAGCTGCGCGCCGGTACGGCGCTCATCGACCTCGTCCCGATCGATTCATCGCTCGGGCGCGCCGGCGGCGGCGCGCCGGACGCGGATGCCCGCAACATGGATCACTTCGCCCTGACCCTCGCGCATTTCGACGAGGATCGGATCCGCGCGCTCCTCGCCCGCCACGCCATCCCGGCCAGCGAGACGGCCGAACGCTACGGCGCCGAGGGCTTCGGCCCCTCCCTCTATCTGACGGATCCCGACGGCAACACGGTCGAGCTCAAGGGGCCGGCGCGACCCGGCGACGCCGACGGAGACGCGGTCGCCGCCACTCGCCGCGCGCTGCTCGCCGCGGCGAAGGCCATGGATCGCGCGGGCCTGACCGAAGGCACGGCCGGGAACCTCTCCGCCCGCGCGGCGACCGGCGAGATCGTGTTGACGCCGACCGCGATGCGTTATGCGGAGATGGACGAAGACGACCTCGTCGTCACCGACGTCGGCGGCCGCGCGCTCGCGGGCCATCGCGCGCCGACGACCGAGATCGAGCTCCATCTCGCCTGCCTGCGCCGGTTCCCCGAGATCGGCGCCGTGGTCCACTCGCATCCGATCCACGCCTCGATGTTCGCCGCCTGCGATCGACCGATCCCCTGCGTCGTCGAAGAGGTCGAGCTCTACGTCGGCGGCGACGTGCCGGTCGCAGCCTATCACGCGACGGGGACCCCCGAGCTCGGCGCCGCCGTCGCCGAGCTGCTCCACGACCGCGCGGCCGCGCTGCTCTCCCATCACGGCCTGGTCGTGGTCGCCCGCTCGCCCGGCGAGGCGCTCGAGCTGACGAAGCTCGTCGAGCGCACGGCGCGCATCGCCGCCGGGGCCGAGCGCATCGGGACGCCGAAGCCGCTTCCGGAGGCCGCCCGCGAGGCCTTCCGCCAGGCCTATCGCGCTCGACGTCAGCGCGCCGGTAGCTGAACGTCGAGCTCGGCAGCGAGCGCCGTCTCGAGCGTCGCGTGACGGAAGGCGAAGCCGGCCTCGAGCAGACGTCGCGGCACGACCCGCCGACTCCCGAGCAGCTCCCCCGCCATCTCGCCGAGCAGCGTCCGCAACGCGAACGACGGAACCGGCAGCAGCGCGGGTCGATGCAGCAGACGCGCGAGGGTCCGGGTCAGCTCGACGTTGCGCACCGTCTCCGGTGCGACGCCATTGACCGCGCCCCGCAGATCCGAGCGCTCGAGCGCGAAGCGGATCGCGCCGACCAGATCCTCGACGTGGATCCACGGGAAGTACTGCTGCCCGTCGCCGAGCCGGCCGCCGAGCCCCAGCGCGAAGGGCGTGCGGATCAGGGGCAGCGCGCCCCCTTCCCGGGCCAGCACGACGCCGATCCGCAGTCGGACGACCCGAACGCCGAGCGATTCCGCCTCGGCCGCCTCCGCCTCCCAGTCCCGGCAGAGCTCCGCGAGGAAGCCGGTACCCGGCGGTGCGTCCTCGTCGAGGGTCTCCTCGCCGCGATCGCCGTAGTACCCGACGGCGGAGGCACAGACGAGGACCTGCGGCCGCTCGCCGTCGGCCATCCCGGCGATCCGCTCGACGATCCGCCGCGTGGACGCGATCCGGCTCGCCCGGGCGCGTTCGAGCCGGCTCTTCGTCGGCAGCCCACCGAAGAGCGGCTCGCCGGCGAGATGGACGACGGCGTCGACGCCGACGAGCGCCGCGGCGCCCGGGTCGATGCCGTCCCAGATGCGGCGATCGACCTTCGCCGCGTCGGTCCCCCGCGAGCGCGAGAGGATCCGGACCGACGCGAAGCGCTCGGCGAGCTCGGGCACCAGCCGTCGGCCGACGAGCCCGGTCGCCCCGCTCACGAGCACGATGCCTGCGCCCACGCTCCCCTCCTCCCGGACCCACGATCCGACGACCTGACAGTCCGACAGCCTAAGAAGCAGGTCCCGCCGTGTCGACCCGAAGCGCCCGCGCGAAGGCCGATTCCGGAGGCGATCCGGTCCGGATCCAGCGGTTGACATCCGCGCCGCCGCGCGATTTCGTCGGGTCCCGCCCAACCGACGCCCGCCGCCGCACCCCGCGCGCGGAAGACGTTCGAGCCGGCCCGATCGAACCATCCGAGATCGCGACGGCGTCGTCGGACGCCGGCGCGAGCACGCACCACCCGCAGAGGAGCTCCCCATGATCGTCAAGGACAAGACCGTCGTCGTCGTCGGTGTCGGACCCGGACTCGGACGCGAGGTCGCCGCCGCGGCGCTGCGCGACGGGGCCAACGTCGTCATCGCCGCCCGCCGCAAGAGCGAGCTCGAGGAGCAGGCGAAGAGCCTCGACCCGAGCGGCAAGCGGATCCTCGCGGTCTCGACCGACGTCACGAAGGACGATCAGTGCAACGCCCTGATGGACGCGGCCGCGAAGAAGTTCGGCCGCGTCGATGCCGTCGTCCTGGTCGCCGCTCTCGATACCGCCTTCGGCGGGCTCGAATCGACGAAGGAGTCCGACTGGGCGAACTGCAACGCGATCAACGTGATGGGCGCCGCGTTCATCTCACGCGCGGCGGCGAAGCACATGAAGCAGACCGGCGGCGGCTCGATCGTCCTGATCGGCTCGCAGTCGATGTGGTACCCGCCGATGGCGCCGCAGATCGCGTACGCGGCGTCGAAGGGCGCGCTGCTCTCCGCGATGTACCACATGGTCCACGAGCTCGGGCCCTCGAAGATCCGCGTCAACATGGTGATCCCGACCTGGATGTGGGGCCCGCCGGTCGAGGGCTTCGTCGCGGCCGAAGCGAAGCGACAGGGCGTCCCGGAGAAGACCGTCATCGAATCGATCACGAAGAACATGCCCCTCGGCGAGATTCCGAAGGACGACGACGTCGCCAACGCCTGCATCTTCTTCTGCTCGGACTACTCGCGCATGGTCACGGGCGAGACCATGCTCGTGAACGCCGGAGAGCTGCTGAAGTAGCGGCTGGGACGGAGGGGGCCGCCCGCCGCTGCAGTCGGACGCGCTCGCGGGACGAGTCGCGGCGGAGGCCGTGCGGTGTCGCGGCGGCCGTCGCGATGGGTGCGCTCGGCGTCGGCGGAGCGCGCCGCTGATCGGCGGGCGGGCGGGCTCAGTGCTAGTCGAAGCGGCCGTGGCGACCCGCGCCTTCGGCGAAGCGGGTCGCGCCGGCCTGCGTTTCGCCCGAGCGGATGACGTCGAGGCCGAGCTCGGTCTCGGCACGCAGCGCCGCGTCGAGGGGCTCGCCCCATTGCGTCAGCGCGGAGCGGCGGTCGGCGCGCAGGCAGCGCTGGGGGAACTCGGCGAGGCTTCGCGCGAGGGCGAGCGCGTCCTCGAGGGCATGGCCCGGCTCGCTCAAGCGATTCGCGAGCCCGAAGGCGAACGCCTCTTCGCCCGACACGCCGCGCCCCGTCAGGATCATGTCCATCGCGCGGCTCTGGCCGATCAGGCGTGGCAGCCGGACGGTCCCGCCGTCGATCAGCGGCACGCCCCAGCGCCGGCAGTAGACGCCGAAGACGGCGTCGCGCGCGGCGACGCGCAGGTCGCACCAGAGCGCGAGCTCGAGTCCGCCCGCGACGGCATGCCCTTCGACGGCGGCGACGACCGGCTTGTCGAGCAGCATCCGCGTCGGGCCCATCGGTCCGTCGCCCGCGACGCCGACCCGATTCGCGCCGGGCGAGCCGCGGCTCACCTCCTTCAGGTCGGCCCCCGCGCAGAAGCAGCCCTCCGCGCCTTGCAGCACGGCGACGCGCAGCGTCGCGTCCGCATCGAACGCGCGAAACGCAGCGGCGAGCCCCGCCGCGGTCTCGCGATCGACGCAGTTGCGGACCCGGGGCCGGTCGATCGTGACGAGGAGGAGGTCGTCGCGGCGCTCGCTGCGGACCTTCATCCCGACCTCCTCACGATCCGTTTCGGACGAAGCCGTTCAGGCGAGCTCGAGATTGGCGAAGCGGACCATCACGGTCTTGACGCCTGCCCGCTCGAACTTGATCCGCAGCTTCTGATTGAGGTCGGTCCCGATCACCGCGAGCACCTGCCCGCGTCCGAAGATCGGATGGCGCACCCTCGTCCCGACCGCGACGCCGTCCTCGCCCGGCGCGTCGTCCGGGGCCGCGTCCTGGGCGTAGCTGTAGTCGAAGCTCGAGCCGCTGCGCGGCGGGGCCGTGCGCGTGCGCGGACCGCGCGCCGCCTGACCGAGCGTCTCGATCCATTCGTCCGGGATCTCCTGCAGGAAGCGACTGGGCGACTGGTAGCTTCGCTCGCCGTACTGCATCCGCTGGGCCGCGCACGACAGATAGAGCTGCTGCATGGCGCGCGTCATCGCGACGTAGCAGAGCCGTCGCTCCTCCTCGACGCCCGCTTCGTCGCGGGACGACGAGGCATGGGGGAAGACGCGCTCCTCGAGCCCGACCAGGAAGACCGTCGGGAACTCGAGCCCCTTCGCGGAATGGACCGTCATGAGCGAGACGCGGTCCTCGCGGTCTTCGTAGCTGTCGAGGTCCGAGATCAGCGCGACCTGGTCGAGATAGAGCTCGAGCTCCGTCCGCGGCTCGCCTTCGAGCTCGTCCTCGTTCGCCGCATGGAAGTCGCGGGCGCTCGAGAGGAGCTCGCGCAGGTTGTCGAGCCGGGCCTCGGACTCGGGCGTGTCCTCCTGCTCGAGCGCGCGCAGATAGCCCGTCTTCGAGAGGACCTCGGCGATCAGGTCCTCGAGCGCATGGCCCGTCGCGAGATGGGTCAGGGTCTCGTGGAGCGCGACGAAGTCCGCGAGCTTCGAGGTCGAGCGCCCGACGAGCTGCAGTCCGCACGCCATCCGCATCGCCTCGAGCAGCGAGCGGTTCTCGCGCGCGGCGAGCGCCTCGACCTTGTCGAACGAGGCCTTGCCGATCCCGCGCGCCGGCTTGTTGACGATGCGGCGCAGCGCCGCGTCGTCCTTCGGATTCACGAGCAGGCGCAGGTACGCCATCACGTCCTTGATCTCGGCGCGCTCGTAGAAGCGTTGACCGCCGACGATCGTGTACGGGACGTCGTACTTCATCAGCTCTTCTTCGAAGACGCGAGACTGGGCGTTCGTGCGGTAGAGGATCGCGTGGTGGCCGAAGGGGACGCGGCGACCGCGCCAGGCCGTGAGGATGTTGCGCACGACGAACTGCGCCTCTTCGCGGTCGTCCTCGGCCTCGAAATAGCGAATCGGCGCGCCGCCCTCGCGATCCGTGAAGAGGCGCTTGTCCTTGCGGTCGCGGTTGTTGGCGATGACGGCGGAGGCGCCCGAGAGGATCGGCTGGGTCGAGCGGTAGTTGCGCTCGAGCTTGATGACGCGCGTGTCCGTGTAGTCGTGCTCGAAGTCGAGGATGTTGCGGATGTCGGCGCCGCGCCAGGCGTAGATCGACTGGTCCGGATCGCCGACGACGCAGAGGTTGCGATGCGCCGCCGCGAGCTGGCTGACGATCCCGTACTGGACGCCGTTCGTGTCCTGGTACTCGTCGACCAGGATGTAGCCCCACTTCTGCTGGTAGTACTGGAGGACCCGCGGATGGCGACGGAAGAGCTCCGCCGTCAGCAGCAGCAGGTCCCCGAAATCGAGCGCCTCGCTCTCCCCGAGCTTGCGCTGGTACCTGGCGTAGATCCGGGCGCAGAGCTGCGAGTCGACGTCCTTCGCCTGCTCCGCGGCGGCGGCCGGGAGCAGCCCCGCGTTCTTCCATTGATCGATCTGCCAGCGGATCCGCCGCGGTTCGTAGATCTTGGGATCGAGCCCTTCGCCCTTGAGCACGTCTTTGACGACCGAGATCGTATCCGCGTCGTCGTAGATGACGAAGCCGCGGCTGCGCCCGAGATGGCCGATCTCGCGGCGCAAGATGCGCACGCCGATCGAATGGAAGGTCCCGATCGTGACCTCGCTCGCGATCGGGCCGAGGAGCTTCTCGACGCGCTCCTTCATCTCGCCCGCGGCCTTGTTCGTGAAGGTCACCGCGAGGATCTGGTCGGCGGGGATGCCGCAGACGCCCACCAGGTAGGCGATCCGGGCGGTGAGCACGCGGGTCTTGCCGCTGCCCGCCCCGGCCAGCACGAGGAGCGGGCCCTCCGTCGTCTCGACGGCGGCGCGCTGCTCGACGTTCAGGCCGGCGAAGATGGAGTCGGCGAGGGCGTTGCCGTCGCCCGCGCCGTCGTCGTCGATGATTTGTTTGCCGCTACTGGTCGAAGTTTCCACGAGCCGTCCGCCGGGGTTCCGGCGAACGTACTCGACCCTCACTCGACCGTCACGCTCTTCGCGAGATTCCGCGGCTGATCGACGTCCGTCCCCTTCAGCGTCGCGACGTGGTACGCGAGGAGCTGGAGCGGCACGACCGCGAGGATCGACGTCAGGTACTCGCCGAGATCCTCGATGTAGAGGACCTCGTTCGCCTTCTCGCCGATCTCCGCGTCTCCCTTCGACGCGATCGCGATGACCTGACCGTCCCGCGCCCGGACCTGCTCGAGGTTCGAGACCAGCTTGTCGTGGAGCTCGCCCTTCGTCGCGATGACGACGACGGGCATCCGCTCGTCGATCAACGCGATCGGGCCGTGCTTCATCTCCCCGGCGGCGTAGCCCTCGGCGTGGATGTAGGAGATCTCCTTGAGCTTGAGCGCGCCCTCGAGCGCGATCGGGTACATGATGCCCCGGCCCAGGAAGAGGAAGTCCTGCGCCTTGAAGTACTGGCGCGCCACGCGCAGGATCTCGTCGTTGAGCCCGAGCACGCCCTCGATCATCCGGGGCAGGCGCATGGCGTCGTGGAGCCGGTTGCGGATCTCGTCCGTCCCGAGCCGACCGCGCACGATGCCGAGCTTGAGCGCGATCAGGTAGAGCGCGATCGCCTGCGTCACGAAGGCCTTCGTCGAGGCGACGCCGATCTCGGGGCCGGCCTGCGTATAGAGGACGTCGTCGCTGGCGCGCGCGATCGTCGACTCGCGCACGTTGCAGATGGCGAGGATCCGGGCGCCCTGGCGCTTGCCCTCCTCGAGGGCCGCGAGCGTGTCCGCCGTCTCGCCCGACTGGCTGACGGGAATGACGATGCGCCGGTTGCCGACGATCGGCCTGCGGTAGCGGAACTCGCTCGCGAGGTCGACCTCGCAGGGGATGCCCGCGATCTGCTCGATCATGTACTTGCCGAGCAGCGAGGCGTAGTACGACGTGCCGCAGGCGACGAGCGTGATGCCCGAGAGCTCGTCGAGCTCGCGCCGCGTGAACTCGATCCCGTCGAGGTCGACGTCGAGCTCGGACTCGTTGATGCGCGTCCCGATCGTGTCGGTGATGGCGCGGGGCTGCTCGAAGATCTCCTTCTGCATGAAGTGGTCGAAGCCGCCCTTCTCGGCGGAGACGGGGTCCCACTGAACGGTCTGGAACTCGCGCTCGAGCAGCCGCCCGTCGATGTCGACGACCTGGACGAAGTCCTCGGCGAGCACGGCGAAGTCGCCGTCCCGCAGCGAGATGATGTCGCGCGTGTACGGCAGGATCGCGGGGATGTCGCTCGCGAGGAAGGACTGCTTCTCGGCATGGCCGACGATGATCGGGCTGCCGCCCTGCTTCGCGGTCACGAGCAGGCTCGGCTCCTTCTCGCAGACCACGGCGATCGCGTAGGAGCCCGTCAGCTCGCGGCAGGCCGCGCGGACGGCCGAGAGCAGGTCGCGCCCGGCCTGGACGAACTCGTCGACGAGATGGGCGATCAGCTCCGTGTCCGTATCCGACTGGATCACGGCGCCCCGGCTCTCGAGCGCGGCGCGCAGCTCGCGGTAGTTCTCGATGATGCCGTTGTGGACGAGCACGACGGAGCCGGCGCGATGGGGATGGGCGTTGCGCTCGGAGGGCTTGCCATGGGTCGCCCAGCGGGTATGACCGATGCCGAGATGGCCCAGGAGCGGGCGCTCGCGCAGGTTGCCCTCGAGGTTCATCAGCTTGCCCTTGGCGCGGCGGACCTCGAGCCGGTCACCCTCGACGATCGCGACGCCCGCGGAGTCGTAGCCGCGGTACTCGAGACGACGCAGCCCGTCGAGCAGCACGTCCGAAGCCCGTCGATCCCGCCCGATGTATCCCACGATTCCGCACATGGCTCTTCTCCCGATGACCCGACCGGATCGACGCATGCGATCGGCCGGCTTCCCCGATGGCCTTCGCCCGGCGGGACTGCCCGCCCAGCGGCCTAACTCCTGCGCGTCTTCCCCGAGCGCGACCGGACGGCTCGGCCCTTCCCCGGGCGAGCCTTCGCGACCGCGCGGACCGCCGACTTCTTCCCGGCGCGCTTCGCGCTCGACTGCTTCCCCGCGCCCGCGGCGCTCTGCTTGCCGGCGTTCGCCGTGCCCTTCTTCGCTCGCGCGCTCGTCGGGCTCTTCTTCCGGCCCACGCGCTTCGCGCTCGCCTTGCTTCCCGTCCGCTTCGCGCTCGACGCCTTCTGCTCCGCGCGCGACGCGGACGCCGGCTCGGCCGCCGCGTCCTGGACCGCGTCGGCGCGCGGCGGGCGGGTCGGGGCGCGCCCCTCTTTGCGCGCGACCCAGCCCTCGATGTTGCGCTGGCGGTCGCGCGCGATCGCGAGCGCGTCGGTCGGAACGCGTTTCGTGATCGTCGAGCCGGCGGCGATGAAGGCATGGGCCTCGATCTCGACGGGCGAGACGAGGTTCGCGTTGCAGCCGATGAAGGCGTGGTCCCCGATCGTGCTGCGCGTCTTCCGGTAGCCGTCGTAGTTCACGACGATCGCGCCGCAGCTGAAGTTGACCCCCGCGCCGACGTCGGCGTCGCCGATGTAGCCGAGGTGCGCCGCCTTCGTCCCCTCGCCGAGCCGCGCGTTCTTGAGCTCGACGAAGTTCCCGACCTTGACGCGATCGGCGAGCACGTTGCCCGGCCGCAGGTGCGCCGAGGGCCCGATCGTCACGTCGTTGCCGATGCGGCTCTCCTCGATGACGCAGCCGGCCTTGACGTGGCAGCCCTCGCCGATCACCGAGCCCCCCGTCACGACGACGCCGGGCTCGATCACCGTGTCGCGGCCGATCCGGACCGCCGCGTCGACGTAGACGTTCTCGGGATCGACGAACGTGACCCCCTCGTCCATCCAGCCCTCGACGATGCGGCGGCGCATGACGCGGGACGCCGCCGCGAGCTCGCGACGGGTGTTGACGCCGAGGCATTCGTCGGCGTCGTCGATGCAGATCGCGTCGACGCGGAAGCCGTGGCGAACGGCATGGCCGACGACGTCGGTCAGGTAGAGCTCGCCCTGGGCGTTGTGCGGCGTGAGGGCGGCCACGCCGTCGCGGAGGAGCTTCGCCGAGACCAGGTAGACGCCGGTGTTGCGCTCGGGGATCGCGAGCTCCTCGGGCGAGGCGTCCTGGGACTCGACGATGCGCTCGAGCCGACCGGCGGCGTCGCGCACGAGGATGCCGGGGACGCTCGGCGCCCGCGCCGAGAGCAGGATCAGGTCGGCGGCGCGCTCGCGCTTCGCGGCGCACATGCGCTCGATCGTCTCGGATCGCAGGAGCGGCGTGTCTCCGTAGAGGATGAGGACGTCGCCGGAGAGCTCGGGGAGCGCGGCGAGCGCGACGCGCACGGCATGGCCGGTACCCCGCTGCTCCGACTGGAGCGCGAACTCGGCGCGGTTCGCATACCGTCGCTGGACCTCGTCCGCGTCCCGGCCGACGACGACGGCGAGGCGGGAAGGCGCCAGGCGCTCCGCGGTCTGCAGGACGTGCTCGAGCATGGCCGTGCCGCAGACTTCGTGCAGGACCTTCGCGCGGCGGGACTTCATGCGCGTGCCCTGCCCTGCGGCCAGGACGATGACGGTGATGTCGCTCAAGAACCCTTCCCCTCGACCCGCTTGCCCTCGACCCGCTCGGCCCACGACCCGCTCGCACGAGGCGACCGATCGCCTCCGGTCCGACCGCCCGGAGTAGGTGCCCCGTCCGATGGAAAAGGGCGCGCGATCTCCGGCGCGTGATCGGCTCGGAGGCAGCGGGACTTGCCCGTCTTGTCGGGCCGAGCGCGCGGACGGCATCCGTGCGGCAACCGACGCGCGCCGCCGGCGACCGTCGCCAGCGGGCCACGAGCTGGACGTCGGAGACGGTAGTCGGGCGCGACCGTTCGGGCCCGTACGCCCGGGCGCGTCGCGCGGCCGGGCGCGTCGGTGCGCCGGCCCCGGCACGCCCGCCCGGCGCGACCGGCCTGTCCGCGTTCCTTGGGGGCAGGACAGCCGGATCCGGCGAGCCGGATCGGCGCGGTCGAGCGCGATCCGACGTCTGTCGTGGCCCCGGGCGGTCGCCTACCCTCCGCCCCCGTCGAGCCGGCTCCCGCCGGAGCGCAGTCGCCGCCCGGAGCCGGCGGCCCGGGCGAGCCTGCCGTCGATCCGCGCAGGCAGGAGAGCCTCATCCAGGTTCACGGCAACACGCACGGCCTCAAGGCCAGTCAGTTCAAGGCGCTCGAACGCCTGCTCCGCCGCCGGCTGAACGCCGACCGGCTCGTCACGAACGAGCTCGCGCGCGAGCTGACGGCGCTGTCGCGCGAGATCCGTCGCCAGGTCGGTGTCCTGGTCGACCGGTCGGGGGCCGTGCAACACGTCCTGGTCGGCACGCCCTCCGGCACCGAGCTCCCCGACTGGGGTCGCCTGCGCGCGGGCCGCGGCCGTCTGCGCGGCCTGCGCCTGATCAAGACCCATCTCGCGGACGAGGGCCTGACGCGCGACGACCTGACGGATCTGGCGCTGCTGCGCCTCGACGCGGTCGTTTCGATCGGCGTCCGGGACGACGGCCTTCCGGGTCTGGCCCATGCAGCCTCCCTCTGCGCCGCGAACGCGGACGGGCGGACGACCGCGGCGCTCGAGCCCTGCCATCCCGCGGAGCTCGACGTCCCCTTCAGCGTCTTCATCCGGGACCTCGAGAACGAGCTCGCCCCGTCCGCCTCGACCCATCACGTCGGCGAAGGCGAGCGCGCGATCCTCGTCTCGGTCACCGCCGGCCGCGACCGCGCGACGCTCGAGACCCACGTGGCCGAGCTGCGCGAGCTCGCCCGCGCCGCCGGCGTGACCGTCGTCGACGTCATCACCCAGACCCGTCCCGCCGTCGATCCGCGAACGGTCCTCGGCGCCGGCAAGCTCTCGGACCTCGCGATCCGATGCTTCCAGAACGACATCGACCTCGTCATCTTCGACCAGGACATGACGCCCGCCCAGGCCCGCAACCTCGCGGAGCGCATGGAGCTGCGCGTCATCGACCGGACGCAGCTCATCCTCGACATCTTCGCCCAGCGCGCCACGACGGGAGACGGCAAGCTTCAGGTCGAGCTCGCCCAGCTCCGCTACCGCATGCCGCGCCTGTCCCAGCGCGCCGACCTGTCGCTCTCGCGCCTCGCCGGCGGCATCGGCGGACGCGGTCCCGGCGAGACGAAGCTCGAGAGCGATCGGCGCCGCGTGCGCGAACGGATCACCCGCCTCGAGCGCGAGGCGAAGCGCCTCGCCGACCAGCGGGAAGGACGGCGGCGCAAGCGCAGCCGGCGTTCGGTCCCGGTCCTCTCGATCGTCGGCTACACGAACGCCGGCAAGAGCACGCTGCTGCGCGCCTTGACCCAGACCGACGTCCACGTCGAGGACAAGATGTTCGCGACGCTCGACCCGGTCTCGCGCAGGCTGCGCTTCCCGCGCGAGCGCGAGGTCATCATCACCGACACCGTCGGCTTCATCCGCGACCTGCCGCCCGACCTCGTCGCCGCCTTCCACGCGACGCTCGAGGAGCTCTCCGACGCGAACCTGCTGCTCCATGTCGTCGACGCCGCGAGCCCCGACATCGACCGGCGCATCCAGGCCGTGCGCCAGGTGCTCGGCGAGCTCGGCTTCGACGACAAGCCGGAGCTGCTCGTCTTCAACCAGATCGACCGACTCCCGCCGGAGGAGGGCGAGGCCCTGGCACGGCGCTACGGTGCCGTCCCCGTCTCGGCGCTCGAGGCGCGCGGGCTCGACCGGCTGCTCGAGCGCGCGGAGGCGATGCTCTGGGCCGACGAGGACGGCGCGGGGGTCGCCTCGCGGATGAGCGAGCCGCTCGTCGCCCAGGCCGGCCGACGTTAGGCCGCCTTCCGCCCCCCCACCCACGCGGGCGCCGAACGGCCCCGTCCCGACCGGATCGATTCCCGAGGAGGATTGCCATGGCCCTGCGCTCACGCATCGTCGGAACGGGTCACGCCCTCGGCCGACGCGTCGTCACGAACGCCGACCTCACGCAGTGGATGGACACGAGCGAGGAGTGGATCGAGCAGCGCACCGGCATCCGCGAACGGCGCTGGATCGAGCCCGGCCAGAAGCCGTCGGATCTCGCGCGCGAGGCGACCCTCGCCGCGCTCGAGGAGGCGGAGCTCGAGGTCGGCGACGTCGACTGCATCCTGCTCGCGACCCTCTCCTCCGAGCACGACTTTCCGGGCACCTCGTTCTTCCTCCACGAGGCGATCGACGCCGGCGAGATCCCCTGCGTCGATCTGCGAGCGCAGTGCAGCGGCTTCCTCTACGGCCTGCAGATGGCCGACGCGTTGATCGGGGCGGGCCATTATCGACGGGTGCTCGTCGTCGGCTGCGAGGTCCATTCGACCGGACTCGACATCAGCACGGCGGGGCGCGACGTCTCCGTGCTCTTCGGCGACGGGGCGGGCGCGGTCGTCCTCGAGGCGGTCGACGCCTCGGTCGGGACGGGGGTGCTCGCCGTCCGACTCCACGCCGAGGGCAAGCACGCTCGCCGGCTCTGGCTCGAGGCGCCGAGCAGCGCGGTGCCGGGCCGCGTCACGCCGGAGATGTTCGCCGATCGGCGCATCTACCCCTCCATGGAGGGCCGCTTCGTCTTCAAGCACGCCGTCACCCGGATGCCCGAGGTCCTGCTCGAGACGCTCGATGCGGCGAGCGTGAAGCGCGAGGAGGTCGACCTGTACCTCTTCCACCAGGCGAACCTGCGGATCAACGAGGCGGTGGCCCAGAAGCTCGAGATCCCGGCCGAGAAGCTCCTCAACAACATCCAGCGCCTCGGCAACTGCTCGGCGGCGGCCCTGCCCATCCTGCTCGCCGAGGCCTCCCGCGACGGCCGTCTCCGCCCCGGCCAGCTGATCTCGCTCACCGCCTTCGGCTCGGGCTTCACCTGGGGCTCCGCGCTCGTTCGCTGGGGCTGAGGCGAGTCGAAGTGGGGCGGCGGTGGCGCCGGACCGCAGGTGGGCTGGCGCCGGCCGACGGCTCGATGGGTTGATTTGGACCCATCAAGCCTGACGCGACGCATCAATGAATTGCATCCCGTTGAAGTCATGACGCACCGCGTCTACGCTGCCGCGACGCGTCCGGCCACGGGCCGCCGCCGCATGGGAGGAGACCGAGATGAACGTCCGGCAGGCGAAGACGAGCGATTGGAAGTGGGAGGATTTCCGTCCCGAGTGGGCCAACGAGGGCATCGAGCGGATCAACGCCGAGCTCGAGAAGTGGACCGACCGGCTCCAGACCGAGCGCGCCCGGTTCCGCAAGAAGAGCCAGAAGCGGATCGAAAAGGGCGTCGCCCAGATCCAGGAGGAGCTGCGCAAGCTGCCGGGCGTGCAGCGCGCCGAGCAGCTGCGCCAGGACCTCGAATCGCGGGTCCAGTCGGGCATCGACGCCGGCATGGACCGCGTCTACACCCGCCTGAATCTCGCGCGCCTCGAAGAGGTCAAGAAGCTCGAGCGCAAGATCGCGCAGCTCAACAAGAAGCTGCGCGCGCTCGAGGAAGAGCCGAGCGCCTGAGCCGGTCGACGCCCGCGACGAGCGTGATCGCGCGTCGCGGGCGTGACCCGCATCCGATCAGAGCGATCAGAGCGATCAGAGCGAGAGCGGCTCGAGCTTCGCGCTCGCCTCGCGCACGGCCTTGCGCTGATCGGCGGGAAGCGGGATCAGCCCGCGGTCTGACAGGTAGCCGTCTTCGCCGGTCGCCGTCTCGGCCGTGAACTCGCGGATGAATTCCCGCAGTCCCGGGATCTTCCCGACGTGTCCGCCCTTCACGTAGAAGTAGAGCGAGCGCGAGACGGCATAACGGCCATCGGCGATCGCCTCGAAGGTCGGCGCGACGCCCTCGATGATCGAGCCCTGGATCTTGTCCGCATTCTGGTCGAGGAAGGAGAAGCCGAAGATCCCGATCGCCTTCGGGTTCGCCTCGAGCTTCTGCACGATCAGGTTGTCGTTCTCGCCGGCCTCGACGTAGGCGCCGTCCTCGCGGATCGCATGGGCCACGGCCTGGAACGCCTTCTCGTCCTTGGCGCGCAGCGCCTCGAGCGTCGGGAACGTCTTCGCGCCCCCCTCCATCGCGATCTCGACGAAGGCATCGCGGGTCCCCGAGGTCGGCGGCGGCCCGAGGACCTCGATCTTCTCGGCCGGCAGCGACGCGTCGATGTCGCTCCACTTCGCGTAGGGGTTCGCGACGAGCTTCCCGTCGACGGGGACCTGCTTGGCCAGCGCCAGGAAGACCTGTCGCAGGGTGAGCTTGACCTGGGGCGCCTGCTTGGCGTTCGCGAGGACGATGCCGTCGAAGCCGATCTTGACCTCGACGATCCGGTCGACGCCGTTGGCATGGCAGAGCTCGACCTCGGAGGGCTTGATGCGCCGGGAGGCGTTGGCGACGTCCGGCGTCCGGTCGCCCATGCCCGAGCAGAAGAGCTTGAAGCCGCCGCCCGTCCCGGTGCTCTCGACGACGGGCGTCTTGAACTTGCCCGTGCGCCCGAAGCGCTCCGCGACCGCGGTCGAGAAGGGAAAGACCGTCGAGGAGCCGACGATGTGGATCTGGTCCCGGGCCTGGGCCTCGGAGACGACGAGCGGAGCGAACGCCAGGGCGGCGAGCAGGGTCAGGAAGCCTCGAGCGGCCATCTTCATGGAGCGATCTCCTTTCCAGTCTTTGAAGAACGGCGGGCAGATTACGGCCGCAGCGTGCGTTCATGCGGGAGCGCGTGTGACAGTTCCGTGACGAATGCGATCGGCGTCGGGGCGCTGCGTATTTGAAAAGCAACGCATTCGACTTATTTTCCGACCCTGCCGGCGAGTCGTACGCTGCCGTCCGGCTCGCCGCGAGTCGGTGGGCGCGCCGCGAGCCGGCGGGAGCGCCGTCAGCCGGCGGGCGCGCCGCGAGCCGGTGGGAGCGCCGCGAGCCGGTGGGAGCGCCGCGAGCCGGTGGGAGAGAGCGCCTTGCCCGATCGAGTCCACATCCGCGTCGAGCGCGACCTCGACATCCTGCGCGAGCGCGCCACGACGATGGGCGAGCTCTGCGAGGCGATCCTGGCCAAGAGCCTGCGCGCCGTCCGGGCAAGGGACGCCGCGCTCGCCGCCGAAGTGAAGCGGGACGACCTCGCGATCGATCGGATCGACGTCGAGATCGACGACCTGGTCCTGAAGATCCTGGCCCTCGCTGCGCCCGTCGCCTCCGATCTGCGCCACGTCATCGCGATCAAGTCGATCGCGACCGACCTCGAGCGGATCGGGGACATCGCCCGCAACATCGCCGGCTGCGCCCGCCGACTCGCGGAGCAGCCCGCCGTCGAGCTCGGCGACGAGCTCGCGATCCTCGAAGAGCGCGCCTCGACCGCCCTGCGCGACGCGCTGCGCGCGTTCCGGAGTCTCGACGTCGAGCTCGCCCGCAGCGTGCTCGCCGCCGACGACCGGATCGACGAGCTCGAGGGTCGGATCATCCGCGGCGCGATCGCGCGGCTCGCCGTCGCGCCGGAGCACAGCGAGCAGGAGATCGACCTGATCTTCATCACGAAGGATCTCGAGCGGGTCGGCGATCATGCGACGAACGTCGCCGAGGAGGTCATCCTCGCCGCCGAGGCGAAGAACCTGAAGCACGCCGCCAAGCTCGCGACGCCGTCCGGCCCGATGCGCTAGCGCGCCACCGCGCCTCGCCGCAGCTCGCCGCCTCGTCTCAGGCGCGCTCGGCCTCGAGCAGCGAGAGCGCCCGCTCGACCGAGCCTTCGCTCCGTCGCAGCAGATCCCGGGCCTGCGCCTCGTCGACCCGACCGAGCTCCATCAGCATCTGCAGGGCGCGCTGCGCGAGCTTGCTCGAGACCGGCGCGACGTGGGTCATATGGTGACCGCGGACGCGTCCCATGCGGACCATCACCGCCGTCGAGAGCGCGGCGAGGACCATCTTCTGGGCGAGGCCGCCCTTCATGCGGGTCGAGCCGGTCACCACCTCGGGACCGACCTCGGGCACGATCGCGATCTCGACGGCGTGCGCCAGCGGGGAATCGGGATCGCAGGTGACCGCGATCGTTCGCGCGCCGAGCTTCCCGGCGGCCTCGACCGCACCGAGGACGAAGGGCGTCGACCCGCTCGCGGAGATGCCGACGACCGCGTCACCGAGGGTGACGCCCCGCTCCTCGAGCTCGAGCGCCCCGGCGTCTGCGTCGTCCTCCGCCCCCTCGACCGCGAAGCGCAGCGCGCGCTCACCGCCGGCGATGACGCCCTGGACGCGCCGCGGCGAGAGGCCGTAGGTCGGCGGCAGCTCCGACGCATCGAGCACGCCGATGCGGCCGCTCGTGCCGGCACCGACGTTGAACCAGCGCCCCCCGCCCATCAGCGCGCAGGCGAGGACCTCGACCGCTTCCGCCATCTGCGGAATCACACGCCCGACGGCCGCGTGGGCGCGCCCGTCTTCGCTGTGGATCAGGCGCAGCATGTCTTCGACGCCCATCTCGTCGAGCGCGCGCGAACGCTCGAGGGGCGCCTCCGTCGGAGGTCGATCCGCCATCGCCCGAGCGTTTCGGCTCGCCGCCCCCCGACTTGAAGGAGGGGGCGCCGGGCGGGCCGATTCGGGTCGGGCTCCTAGACTTGCGGCATGCCGTTCACGGTCGCCTCGTCCACCCTCGACAGCCTGGAGTGGGATCGCCTCGTCGCCCGGCTGGCCGACCGTTGCCGCACGCCGCAGGGCCGGGCCCGCATCGGCGCGGACGGCGACACGGGGGGTCGCGGCCAGGCGCTCTTCGAAGCGGACCGGGCGGGCGTCGAGGCGCGTCTGCAGGAGACGACCGAGGCGCGGCGGCTGATCGATCGCGACGAGGCGCCCGCGCTCGCCGGCTGTGTCGACCTCGACTCCCTGCTCGCCCGGGCGGAGAAGGGCGGCCTGCTCGAGCCGGCGGAGCTGCTCGACGTCCGTTCGACCCTCGCCGCGATCGTCGCGACGAAGTACTTCTTCGCTTCGCGTGCCCCCGCCTGTCCCGCGCTCTCGGCGCTGGCCTCGCCGCTCGCGACGAGCCCCGAGCTCGTCGCACGGCTCGATCGTTGCGTCGATCCCGGCGGCGAGCTGCGCGACGCCGCATCCGGCGCGCTCGCCGCCGCCCGACGCGACGAGGCCCGACTCTCGAGCGAACTCGCGCAGCGCGTCGAGCGCGTGCTCCGCGATCCCGGCCTCGCGCCCCATCTCTCCGACGCCTACTCGACGATCCGGGGCGGGCGCTTCGTGCTCCCCGTGCGCTCCGACGCGCGCGGGCAGGTCAAGGGCATCGTCCACGACGCCTCGCGCTCGGGCACGACGCTCTTCATCGAGCCCGAGGCGCTGGTCGAGCTCAACAACCGCCACCGCGAGGCGGAGCTCGCCGTCGAGCGCGAGACGCTGCGCGTGCTGCGCGAGCTGGCGGTCGACGTGGCCGCCGCGGCGCCGACCCTCCGCGCGGATCTCGACTGTGTCGGCCGCATCGACCTCGCCTTCGCCCGCGGCGCCCTCTCGCAGGCGCTCGACGCGAGTCCGCCGCGCGTCGAGCGCGCGGGGGTGCTCGAGCTGCCGGGGCTGCGCCATCCGCTGATCGATCCGGCGCGCTGTGTCGCGAACGATCTGCGGGTCGGGGCGGATTTCGCCGTGCTCATCCTGTCGGGGCCCAACGCCGGCGGCAAGACCGTCGCGATGAAGGCGATGGCGCTCGCGGCGCTGATGGCGCGCGCCGGCCTCCACGTGGCGGCGGAGCCCTCGGCCCGCGTCGATCTCTTCGACGCGATCGTCGCCGAGGTCGGCGACCATCAGGACATCGCGGCGAGCCTCTCGACCTTCTCCGCGGCGATGGCCCATCTCGCCGGGGTCCTTCGATCGGCGGGCCCCCATACGCTCGTCTGTCTCGACGAGATCGGCGTCGGCACGGATCCGTCCGAGGGCGCATCGATCGCCCAGGCGGCGCTCGAGGCGCTCGCCGACTCGGGTGCGCGCATCGTGACGACGACCCACTACAACCTGCTCAAGGAGATGGCCGAGATCGATCCCCGCTTCGCCAACGCGAGCGTCGAGTTCGATCCCGAGACCTTCGCCCCGACCTATCGCGTTCGGATCGGCTCGCCGGGCGCGTCCTCCGCGACGACCGTCGCGGCGCGCATGGGGATCCCGGCCTCGGTCCTCGAACGAGCGGATGCGCTGCTCGATCGCGAGGATCGCCGCCTCGATCGCATGCTCTCCGAGCTCTCCGCGGCCCGCGCCCAGCTCGAGACCGAGCAGGCATCCGCCCGCGCCATGCGGATCGCGAGCGAGGAGGTCCGCGAGGAGTACCGGACCAAGCTCGCGCGCCTGCAGGAGCGGCGCGATGCGCTCTTCGGCGAGATGCGCCGGGAGCTCGACCTGGCCTTCCGGGAGGCGCGGGGCTCGGTCGCTTCGATCATCGCCGAGCTGCAGCGCGATCCGACCTCGCGCCGCGCCGCCGATGCCCGCCGCGAGCTCGAGGCGCTGCGCGAACGCGCGGATCGGCTCGAGGCGGAGCATGGCGTCGCGCCGGGCGGCCCGGTCGGGCGGGCGGGTGTCCCGAGTCCGCTCGTGCCCGTCGACTGGCCGAGCGCCCGACTCGGCGATGCGGTGCGCACCGCGCAGGGCGCGCTCGGCACGCTCCTCTCGCTGCCCGATCGGCAGGGTCGCGTCACGATCCAGACCGCCGGCGCCAAGCTGACCCTGCCGCGCGAGCTGCTCGGGCGGGCGGAGTCCGGCGTCGCGTCCGAGGCGGGCCGGGCGTTGTCGGGCGGACGCGGCGGAAGCCGGGGGCACGCGGGTCACCGCGATGCGACGCGCCCGGCCGAGCGCGCCACACGGCCTGAGCCGACCCCGCCGATGCGGCAGGGCGGCGTAGTCGAGCTCGATCTGCGCGGACTGCGCGCGGAGGAGGCGCTCGAGCGGCTCGAGGCGGCGCTCGATCAGGCCGCGGTCGAGGGGCGCGACGAGATGCGCATCATCCATGGCATCGGGACGGGCGCCCTGCGGCGGGCGGTGCGCGAGCATCTGCCGCGCTCGCCCTGGGTCGTCGAGATGCTCGAGGCGGCGCGCGACGAGGGGGGCGCCGGGGCGACGCGCGCCGTGTTGCGAAAGGATTGACCGCGATGGACGAGACCCCGCCGACGCCGACCCGTCCGCCGCAGGACGAGTCGAGCGAGCCCGATCGCCGAACCGGTCAGCCCGTCGATCGCGACGCCGCGCCCGAGTCGGGCCCCGACGTCCGCGACGAGCTCTTCGACGTCGATCGCGTGATCGGAAGCTTCCTGCGCGAATCGTCGCTCTGGCCGGTCCTGGTCGTGCTGCTCGGCAGCGGGGGCGCCTTCGCGGCGGCGCTGATGGTGCTGGCCTTCGTCGATCGCAATCCCTTCGCCGCCGCCGCGCTCGTCCTGATCTTCGGCGTGACGGTCGACGTTGGCCATCGCGCCTGGACGCGGCCCCACTATCGAAACGGCGCGCTGCTGCTCGGTCTGCTCTGGATGATGGGCTTCGTCTTCGCCGGCTTCGCCGTCTGGAGCGGCATCGCGTTCTCGGGTTAGGCGACGCGTTCGCGAATCAGGTGACGCGCGCGGCCGTCGGCACGGCGAGATCGGCGAGCAGATCCCCGGCCGCGCGATCGCCCGAGAGGACGGGCGCCTCGAAGCCGGCGCCGGCCAGATGGTCGCCGGCCCAGTAGAGGCGTCGCCCGAGCGCGCGACGGTCGCGCTGAACCGCGAAGAAGCGGGCCAGCCGCCGGTAGCTCCCGACCTCGAAGAAGGGCGCGACGGTCCGGGCGAGCCGCGCCGCCTGGACGCGCTCCCCGAGATCGGGTCGTGCGCGACCGAGCGCGCGGAGGACCTTCGCGACGACGACGTCGTCGGGCTCCTGTCGTGCGCGAACGCTCGCCGCGTCCCGCAGCAGCGCGACGATCTGGCTGCTTCCCTCCGGCGCGCGGCCGAGCATCTGCCCGGGCTCGACGACGTAGGTCGAGACGATCGAGGCGTCCCCGCGGACGAAGCGGATCTCCCGGGGAACGCCCCCCTCGTCGCCCTCGACCGCGAGCGCGAGACAGACGACCGGGCGCTCGCGAACGGCCGAGAGGCCGTCCCGCTCCGCCGTCGTCAGCAGCGAGGCACCGATCCGCATCGCCTCGCGGGCCGACGTCGCGACGACCACCGCGTCGTAGTCGGCGGCGCTGCGCAGACCGCGCGCGTCGATCGCCTCGACGCGAAAGCCGCCGGAGGCCTCCTCGTCGATGCGCTGCACGCGCGCGCCGCGGTGGACCGGCAGACGATCGGCCACGGCGCTGGCGAGCTCGAAGAGCGGCCGTCGCGGCAGGCCCGCGAGTCCGACGCGCGCGGCCCCGAGTCCCCGCGTCTTCGCGAATTGCAGCAACGCCACGCGCGAGAGGTCCTCGACCGAGTCGCCGAACGCCGTCTGCAGCTCGGGCGTGATCCAACGGTCGAGCGCGGCGCGGCCGAAGTAGAGCTCGACGTGGTCGCGCACGCTGCGGAAATCGAGCGGAGCGGCGCGCTCGGGCGCCCGCGCGTCGAGCAGCGGGGCATGGCGGGCCATCAGCCTCGGCCAGCGCAGCAGCTTCAGCGTCTGCAGGATCGGCCAGCCCGGGATCCAGGCCGCGCCGCGCAGGCTGGTCGGCTCGATCGCGTGGGCCCGCTCCCCATGCCACGCATGCATCTGCACCGGCCGCAGCGGGAGCATCTCGTCCGCGAGACCGGCTTCGGCGATCCAGCGCAGCAGCAGACCGTGTCCCGAGTCGAGGACGGGCCAGGCGGAGTCCATCCAATGGCCGGCACGCCACTCGCCCGCGGCCCGCCCCCCCACGGTCTCGCGCGCCTCGTAGACCACGACCTCGAGCCCGGCGCGCGCGAGTCGCCAGGCCGCACGCAGGCCGGCGAGTCCCGCCCCCACGACGGCGACGCGGGGGGCGGACGCTGCGTCGCCGTTCATCGCGGACTGCGCTCGCGCCCGGCGAGGCGGACGTCGTCGAGCGCGCGGCGGACGTCGTCGAGGGTCTCGAACGGGAGGAACGGCTTGCCGCGCTCGCGCAGCGCGGCGACGAGGGTGTCCTTCGCGAAGGCGAGGTCCGCTTCGAGCGCACCGCATTGGTCGGAGACGCGGCCGTTGCCGATGTGGACGCAGTAGGCGTCGGGATGCGCGCGGCGATGGGCGGCGATCAGTCCGCGCTTGCAGGTGCCGGTTCCGCAGAAGCAGTCGGGATTCGGCGCGCCGGGCGAGACCCGCCAGACGTCGCCCTCGTACTCGAGGTGGTTCGCGCGATAGGCGAAGCGCACGCCGTGGATCGCCTGGAGGCGGTCGAGATTCCAGTCGAAGCCGTCGGACAGGACCTGGAAGGGGACCCCCTCCCGCGCACACCAGTCGACGAGTCCGCGCGCGCCGGGGTCGAGCTCGATCGTCTCGAGGAAGCGCTCGAGCTCCTGCGACGGGAGGCGGAAGCCGTCGAAGAGCGCGACGACGTAGCTCCAGGCCGTGAACTCGCCCTGCTCGAAGCGCGCCCAGAGCGCGCGGCGGCGTTCCGCGAGCTTCTCCCGGGCGAGGGTCGAGCCCACGTCCTGCACCGAGAACGTCCCGTCGAAATCGCAGAAGACGGCGAGTGATCGGTCCGCCGGGGTCGCGGGGGCGGGCGCTTCCTTCAAATGGGGCTCCGGGATTCGCGCAGGCAGGGTGGTTAGCGCATCCTCGCCGTCGCGGGAATGTGCCCCCGGGTGTCGCCGCGCGAACGCGCACGTCCGGGGAAGACGGGGGCGTCGCGGGACGACAGGGGGCGCTGCACGCGCCGCATGGAATGGCGGGCGCTCGATGCGAGCGAGCCGAGGGCGACGCGAGCGCGAGGCGATCGATGGTGGACGCGAGCCGATGATGGGCAGGGTCGCGAAGGGCGGCGAGGACGCCGCGGGCGGCCGCGAGGCGGCGCTCCTTCGGCGACTGGCCGGCGAGGGGGACGCGCTCCTGCTCGACGGCGCGACGGGCACCGAGCTCGAGCGCGCGGGTCTCGCGACGGGCCTGCCGCTCTGGTCGAGCCATGCGCTGCTCGAGGCGCCGGAGGGCGTGGGCGCCGTCCATGCGGCCCATCTCGCCGCCGGCGCCGAGGTCGTCACGGCCAATACCTTCCGAACGCAGCGCCGAACGCTCGCCCTCGCCGGCCTCGGAGATCGCGACGCCAGCTTGACGCGGCTCGCGGTCTCGCTCGCGCGACACGCCGTCGATGGCCGCACGCGCGACGACGCACGACCGGCCTGGGTCGCCGGCTCCCTGCCTCCGCTCGAGGATTGCTACCGCCCGGACCGCGTCCCGGACGACGCCGCGCTCGCGCGCGAGCACGGTCGTCAGGCGGAGCTGCTAGGCGAGGCCGGGGTCGACCTGATCCTGGTCGAGACGATGAACTGCCTGCGCGAAGCGCTCGCGGCCGCGACGGCGGCGTCTCGGACGGGACTGCCCTTCGTCGTGAGCTTCGTCGCCTGGGACGGACCGCGGCTGCTCTCGGGCGAATCCCTCGCGGACGCGGCGCGGGCGGCGATGCAGGCGGGCGCCGCGGCGGTCGGCGTCAACTGCCTGCCGCCCGAGAACCTCGAGGCCTGTCGGGTCGCGCTGGTCGCGACCGGGGTCCCGCTCGTGGTGTCCCCGAACCTCGGCGAGCCCGATCCGGAGACCGGCTTCGCGCGCGATGCGGATCGGGCGCCGGCCCATTTCGTCGCGGCGCTCGAGCCCTGGCTCGACCGGACGCCACGGCTCGTCGGCGGCTGCTGCGGCACGACGCCGGCCCACATCCGGGCCCTGCGCGCCCGGCTCGGCGGCTGAGCCGACGCCCGCCGTCGCGCCCGACCCGCACGCCGACCGGGCCCAGGCGCCCAATCGCGGCGCGCCCGTCGCCAAAATGGGTCACCGGCTTCCCATCGGATTCCGCGCCGCCGATCGACCTTCCCCTCCGCTGCACGACCGCCGCTCGCGCGAGGACCCTCCGGATCCCGAGCTACCGCTGCGTTGCCGGAGTGGGCCTTGCCCCTCAGACTGGCACGCCGCTTGCTCTACTGGGGGTCGTTCAACGCGGGGCGTCCACGAGGAGCGGGCCCCCCGTTCTCGCGCCCGGGCTGGCTACCCCTCCCTTCGCACGATTGTGCGAGGAGCCAGCTCGGGCGCTTCCGCTTTCGGACCCGGGTTCGCGAGCGCCTGACGCGCCGCGCCTGCCAGATAGACCGAGCCGACCGCGCACATCCGCTCCCCCGGACCGAGCGCCGCCCGCGCCGCACGCGCGGCGACGATCGGATCCTCGACGACCTCGATCGGAAGCTCGGACCGCTGCTGCCGGACGCGCTCCGCGAGCCGGCCGGGATCGAGCGATCGCTGGGGATCGGCCCGCGTCAGCCAGATGCGCGTCGCCCGCGGCAGCAGCGCCGCGAGCACCGCATCGACGTCCTTGTCGCTCGAGATCGACATCAACAACGCGCAGCCGCTCGGCGCGAGCTTGCCGAGAACCTCGGCGAGGACCTGCGCCGAGCGCGCGGTATGCGCGGCGTCGATCACGACGGCGGGATCATGCGAGAGGATCTCGATGCGCCCCGGCAGCTTCGCCGCGGCGAGCCCCGATCCCGCGGCGCGACGGATCGCCGCCTCGCCGTGGACGTCGAGCGCCCGGACGCAGGCGAGCGCGAGCGCTGCGTTCGACACGGCGGCGTCGCCGAGCACCGGGAGCGACGCGCGGATCGGCGCCCAGCCGCTCGATTCGAACCGGATCGTCTGGCCCGTCGCCCCGACGCCGTCCTGCTCGACGAAGACCTCGAAGTGCTCCCCCCGCGCGAAGACCGGCGCGCCGACCTCCGCCGCGCGCGCGCGGATCACGCGCTCCGCATCCCGACCGAGGCGTCCGAGCACGGCGGGCACGCCGGGCTTCAGGATGCCCGCCTTCTCGCCGGCGATCCGAGCCTCGGTCGGTCCGAGCTTGTCCGTGTGCTCGAGCTCGATGCTGGTGATGCAGGTGACGGCGGGCCGCACGACGTTGGTCGAGTCGAGCCGACCGCCGAGGCCGACCTCGAGGATCGCGCGATCGACGCGCGCCTCGGCGAAGAGCAGCAGCGCGACCGCGGTCGTCGCGTCGAAGAAGCTCGGCAGCGTCTCGGGCGGCCCGTCGCGCAGCGCGTCGACCGCCGGGCGCACGCGCTCGACCGCGGCCGCGAGCGTCGCGGCCGCGACGTCGCGACCGGCGATCCGGAAGCGCTCGAGCCAGCTCACGAGGTGGGGGGAGGTGAAGGTGCCGACGCGCTCGCCGAGGGCGCCGAGGAGCGCCTCGACGAGCAGACAGGTCGAGCCCTTGCCCTTCGAGCCCGCGACATGGACGATCGAGAGGCGATCCTGCGGGCGACCCAGCGCATCGACGAGCGCCGCGATCGGTCGCAGGTCGAGGCGCGCGTAGGCGTAGTCGCTCCCCCGCTCGCGATTGATCAGGCCGTCGAGGTAGCGCGCCGCGTCCTCGAGGCTCGAGATCCGTCCGGATTCGGACCGCTTCATCGACACCACCCGATCGCCCCCGACCGAACGAACGGCTCTACCCGACCCGCACGCGCGCTCCGCGTGCGCGCCCGACCCGATCGCGAAACGATCCCGCAGTCCATCCCCAGCCAAGAGAGAGAAGACGCAAACGAAAGAGGCGGTCGATCGCTCGACCGCCTCCGACGTGCATGACCGGGCAGTCGCCTCGGCCGCTATTGCAGCATGTACTTCTGGCGCTCGCGATAGGCCTTCAGCGCGGGGCTCGTCGACTCCGTCGACGGGTAGAAGTACTTCACGGCATGACCACAGTCCTGGCAGACGCGATAGCAGAACATGAAGCCTTCGACTTCGCGCACCGATCCGACGTTGATCCGGCTCTCCTCGGTGCAGCACCTCGAGGGTCGGGTCGGCGAGACGATTCGGCGGGGGTAGTCGTTCTTCGGAGATTCCTTGTCGGTGTATTCGATGATGTTCTTCGTCAGTCGGTGGGACCGCTCTTCCGAACTCTTCTTGCGAATGTTGCTGCCGATTCTTCTCAACGCTTCATCCTCGCATCGTTTCGGTCCCGACGCGGGTCCTCGGCGCGATGCCGAGGTCCCACAGCAGGGACGATCGATTCTCGAAGGGCCGCCGACACGGCGGTCCGTCCGTCGTCCAGAGGCGACTCGCCGGGAGCTCCTCGGCCAGCTCCAGGAGGAGAGAGCTGCGAGTCCCGTACCGATCCGCCACATGGACACAAGTCGATTCGAAGGGACTCCGCGGGCTCGACTCGACGCCGGGCTCTCGGGGACCGTCCTCCTCGACGTGTTCTCGACAGATCCGCGCCAGGCCCTCGAAGAGGTCCCGCCTCGGCTCCGTCAGAAGCTTTTCGACCCGGCCACGGATGCGCACCAGCTTCTGCGCCCGCGGCTCCTCGGCATCGTCCAGACCGTCGATGCCCTCGAAGCCGGGATACGGCTTCGTCCAACCCTCGTTCGCCGAACCCGTCGGCGATGACGCGTCCGCCGGCCCGGGACCGCGCGGCCGATCCGACGTCCGCGCCGCGCATTCGTCCTCGACGTTGCCCACGACGTGGATCCCCGGCTCGAGGGCGACCACGCGCGGCCCATCCCGGTACACGACGAGCGCAGCGTCCTGCCCGTCCGCCACGAGGAGCTGGAACGGGTTGTGGACCCCGGGCTCGAGTCGCGCCAATGCCTCCGACGCTTCTGCCGCGCTCCTCGCCTCGAGGGCCGACATCACGACCTCGCCTCGCGAACGCAGCGTCGTCGCCCCCGCGCTCGCCGCGCGGCGGCCCGCGTCGCCGCCTAGCATCCCGCTTCCCGATGGCGCGGCCGGCCGCAGGTTCGTCAGTCCGGCGAACACCCCGCGCTCGGACAGGCCGAGCCAGGTCCCCCCGGCTTCGAGGTCTCGCGGCGCCAGCACGCGCCCGCGACGCGCATCGCGCACGGCGGGTCCCTCCGCCGGCCGTGCGTAGAACTCGTCCCGATTCGCCGCGACCACCAGCGGCCGTCCCGGTACGCAGCGATGCAGGACGATCAACGTACACATCGCGCGCGCATCGCCTCGTCACCGCCACGTCGACGTCGGGGCGCCCGAGCGTCGCATGGGCTCCCCATGCAGGCTCGCGACTCGTCCACGGGTCCATTGCCAGGCTGCCCCCGGCGGCGACGGCCCAGCGCCACCGAACGGGCCCGGGAAACTAGCATGCCAATTTCGTTGGCGCAACGAAAAGTCATGGGAAATCAGATAGATGGCCGAGATCTCCCCCCTGCTGCCTCGCTGCGGCCGCGAGGCTTCCCGCATGCCGATCGGCCGCCAGCGAGACGACCGGCGAGGCTCCGCCGACGGCGTCTTCTGGCCCCCGCCCGGTGCGGACCATGGTATGCGAACTCGTTCGAGTAGATGTCGATGGACGGGAAGTGACAATTTCTGACGCCCCAACAGCAGCTGAACGGGATGCCTCGGGGAATCCGCGGAGCACGCGCAGATTTTTTGACACATCGGCAGATTTCAAGACACACTGGCAACGTAGGCCCGCTCCTCGCGGGGCTTTTCGAAAGTCGGAGGCAGAGCCCTACCCTGAGGGCTCTGCCTCCCTTGCGTTCGGGCCGAATGATCACGCGCTGGCCCCGCCTGGGCTGACCCCGCCCCGCCCTGTATCCGAACCCGGTCCCGGCGAGTGAGTCGATGACCCGTGTCTGGAGCGCCGCCGTCGTCGGCGTGGCGGGCGTGCCTGTCGAGGTCGAGGCCCGCATCTCCTCCCAGCTGCCCTGCGTCGACGTGGTCGGTCTGCCGGAGGCGGCGGTCCGCGAGAGCATCTCGCGGATTCGCGGCGCGATCGCCGCCGCAGGGCTCGCGTTCCCGGACCGGCGCGTGACGGTCAACCTCGCGCCCGCCGAGCTGCGCAAGAGCGGCTCGGGACTCGACCTCCCGATCGCGATCGCGATCCTGGCGGCCGGGGGCGTCGTGTCGGCCGAGGCGGTGGCGGGCCGGGCCTTCCTCGGCGAGCTCGCCCTCGACGGACGCCTCCGGGCGACGCGCGGCACGCTGGCCTCCCTGCTCGCGCTGGGGTCCTGCTCGCTCGTGGAGGCCATCGTGCCCGGAGCGAGCGCCGCCCGGGCCCGCCACGCCCCGGGCATCGAGGTGCGGACGGCCCCGGACCTGCGCGCCGTCATCGCCCACCTGCTCGAGACCGAGCGGCTTCCGCTCGCCCGCGAAGCGAGCCCGGAGGACGAGGCGCCCGATGATCCGAGCGCGCCATGCCTCTCCGACGTTCGCGGTCAGCCGCTCGCCAAGCGGGCGCTCGAGGTCGCCGCGGCGGGCGGTCACGGGCTCCTGCTGACGGGACCGCCTGGGACGGGCAAGACGCTGCTGGCCCGCCGTCTGCCGGGCCTGCTGCCGCCCCTGGCCGAGGCGGAGCGCCTCGAGGCGTTCTGCATCCTCGACGCCGCCGGGCTCCTCCCGCCCGACGCCCCGCTCTCGAGCCGCCCCCCCTTCCGCGCGCCGCACCACACGGCGAGCGCCGCCGGCCTGCTCGGCGGCGGGCATCCGATCCGTCCCGGGGAGGTCTCGTTGGCTCATCACGGCGTGCTCTTCCTCGACGAGCTGCCCGAGTTCGATCGGCGCTGCCTCGAGTCCCTGCGTGAGGTCATCGAGCAGGGGGTCGTCCGGATCGCCCGGGCGAGCCACGCCTGCGCGCTCCCGGCCCGCTTCCAGCTCGTGGCCGCCGCCAACCCCTGCCCCTGCGGCGACTACGGCGCCCCCGGGCGGGACTGCCGCTGTGACGACGCGGCGCTGGCGCGCTACCGGCGCCGACTGTCCGGGCCGCTGGTGGACCGGATCGACCTGGTCGTAGCCGTCGGCGAGGTCGGCTGGACGACGCTCCTGGGACCGCCGACCGGACCGACCAGCGAGACGGTCCGGGCCCGGGTCCTGGCCGCCCGCCAGGCTCAACGGGCGCGCGGGACGGCGAACAACGCCGCGATTGCCGACGCGAGGCTCGAGGCGCTGGTCCGGGCCGAGCCCGACGCCCTCGCGCTCCTCGGTCGGAGCGTCGAGCGGCTCCATCTCTCGGCGCGCGTGGCCCGCCGTCTGCTGCGCGTGGCGCGGACGATCGCCGACCTCGATCGGCGCCCGACGACGGGGCGGGAAGCGGTCGCCGAGGCGCTCATGCTGCGCCAGCAGCGCGGCTGAGCGCGCGACGCGGGGTCCGCCGCCGCCCGAAGACGGCCCCTGATCGAAACGTGAACAGCCGTTGCCCGTCCCCGCGTCACCCGCCGGTCGCGAGGTCGCGCGCCCCGGGGTCCGCGAACGGGTGTGCGCGAGGCGGGGTCATGCGTCTCGGGCTCGGACGCCGGCATGGTGTGTGCAAGGTTGGTGATTATCGGGGTTTGGGAACGGATCGGCGGGGCGCGCCTTCAGAAGTCGACGTTTCGACCGATCGTCAAGGGGTAGTGGGGTGAAGTGGGGGTGATGGGGTGAGGAGGTTCGCAGCCATGGCCCAGCCGACCAGCGTCTCCGTTCCGATCGAGCATTGTCGACGCGTCCACGAGATCGAGCCCGAGGTGGTCGTCGATCCCGACGCCATCACCCTCCGCGAGCTGGTCGAGACCGTCGCCGAGTTCAGCGCCTCCGAGCAGGAGGTCGTCGCCGCCGTGATGCACATGCTGCGATCCGGACGCGTGAAGCTCCACGGCGCCTACGAAGAGCCCCCCGCCGCAAAGCTCTGCGGATGATTCCGCGGCATCCTCCCGCCGCTGCCTCCGTGCGCCTCCGTGCGCGATGCGCGATGGAGGCCGCGGAGGAGGCGCCTTGCGGATCGTTCCGACCAGCCTGCCCGGAGTCCTGATCGTCGAGCCCGCGGTCCACCGCGACGAGCGCGGCTTCTTCCTCGAGACCTGGCACGCCCGCAAGTACGCCGACGCCGGCCTCGACGTCCGCTTCGTCCAGGACAACCAGAGCCGCTCGCGCCGCGGGACCCTGCGCGGCCTGCACGCCCAGGTCGCGCGGCCCCAGGGCAAGCTCGTCCGCGCGACGCTCGGCGAGATCTTCGACGTCGCCGTCGACATCCGCCGCGGCTCGCCCTGCTTCGGTCGTCACGTCGGCGTCGTCCTGTCGGCCGAGAACTTCCGCCAGCTCTGGATCCCGGAAGGCTTCGCCCACGGGTTCTGCGTCCTCTCGGACGAGGCCGAGATCCAGTACAAGTGCAGCGATTTCTACGATCCGACGAGCGAGCTCACCGTCGCCTGGGACGATCCCACGATCGAGATCGCCTGGCCGATCGAGGACCCGACGCTCTCGCCGAAGGATCGGGCCGGTCGGCGCCTCGCCGACCTCGGACCGGACGACCTTCCGCGCTATTCCCCGGCGGCGACGCAGACCGCGCAGTGACCGTAGAGCTCGTGGCGATGGCGCAGGACGCGGAAGCCGTAGCGCTCCGCGATCTCGCGCTGGCTCTGCTCGATCATCTCGCACTCGAACTCCTGGATGCGGCCGCACTTCACGCAGACGAGATGGTCGTGGTGCTCCTGCTCGATCTCGTAGCGGGTGATGCCGTCGTCGAAGTGGCGCTCGGTCGCGAGCCCCGCCTCGACCAACAGCTTCATGGTTCGGTAGACGGTCGTGTAGCCGACGTTCGGATACTTCTCGCGGACGATCTGATAGAGATCCTCGGAGGAGACGTGGCGCCGGGCCTCGAGAAAGGCCGACAGGACGAGCTCGCGCTGCTTCGTGTGCTTGAGATTGTGCTGCTCGAGGTACTCCCCGAGCGCCCGCATCTCGACTTCGTGCGCCATTGGCGCAGCGTACCATGGTCCCGAGTCACATTCCCGATCCGCGCGCGTCCGGCGACCGAGCGTCGCGTCCGCGCGCCACGACCCGGCATCCCGACCCCACGCCGCAGCGGCGGATCGCGGCCCGAGCGCTACGCCAGCAGATCCTCCGCACGCGAGGCGAGCTCGTCGTCGAAGTCTTCGGCGAGCAGCCGGATCTGTCGCTTCAGGCCGCCCTCGAGCTCCAGCGCACCCGCGCTCTTCTGCCGCAGGAGCTCGTCGAGCACCGGCAGGCTGATCGACTTCTCGCCCGCGTCGAGAAAGATCGAAGCGAGCTCGCTCGACGCGGGCGCGCCCACCGTCTCGAGATAGGCGCGACAGGCGGCAGCGAGATCCTTCGTGCCGTGGGCCTCGCGCACGGCATTCGCGAGCGTCTTGCCCGTCTGACCGCCCTTCTCGGCCGTGAAGAGCTCCTCGGCCGCCGCGAGCGCGAGGCGCGAGCGCTTCTCCTCGAGCGCGCGCTCCTTGCCCGACAGCGGCCGCTCACGGCGCGGACCGCCCTTGCCCTCCCGACGCAAGCGATCGCGCTCGCTGTAGGAAAGCTTCCGACCGTCATCCGCCATGCGAAACACTCCTGGGCGAAACACGCCTCGCCGCCTGCAAGCGCTCGAGATTGATTCGAGCCGCCTCGTTGTCGCAATCGAGCTCGACTGCGCGAGAGAGCGCGCGCAGCGCGTCCTCGGACCGCGCATCGGCCCAGTAGGCGAGCCCGAGATGGTTCTGGATCTCGGACGCATCGGGCATCAGCCGAGCCGCTCGCTCGAGCGCTTCGATCGCCTTGCGCGGCTCACCCCGCTCGAGCGCCTCCGTCCCGGCCGCATAATACCGCGCCGCCCGGATCGCCCGCACCGGCGGCGACGTCGCACACCCGACGCACGCCGAGACGACGAGCGCGGCGAGCGCGACGCGTACGAACCCCATGACGCGGCCCCCGCCTCCGCTTGCGTTCATCGGGACCTCGAATCTCCGCGGTCCGCCCGGACGGGATCGCGCTCCACCTCCGGGCCGGCCTCGACGGCGTCGCGATCCTTGCTGGCGGTCGAGGCCCATGTTACCAAGCCGCGACACGCCGCCGACCGAAGATTCCATGACGCAAACGGACGTACACGGGGGGCGCGACGGCGTGCGGCAGAGCCTGCGCGAGGTCGTCGGCCTCGCCGTCCCCTTCGTCCTGACCCAGCTGCTCTTCACGACGATGGGCATCGTCGATGCCGCCATCGTCGGCCGGCTCGGCGCGACCCCGCTGGCCGCCGTCGGCATCTCGGGCACATGGCTGTGGACGCTCGTCTCGTTCTTCCTGGGCGCCTCGAGCGTCGTCCAGACCTTCGTGGCGCAGGAGCACGGGGCGAGGCGGGATCGCGCATGCGGCGCCTGGGCCTGGCACGGGCTCTTCTCGACCGTTCCCTTCGCGCTGGCCTCGGCCGCGCTGCTGCTCGTCGGCGCGGACGGCATCGCCGACTGGATCGCGGCGGGCGAGTCGGTCGGCGGACTCGCCGCGGGCTATCTGCGCGCGCGGGCGATCGGGATCGTCGGGCTGACGGCGGCGGTCTCGATGGCGTCGTTCTTCCGGGGGATCGGCGATGCGCGAACGCCGCTCGTCGCGACGGCGATCGCGAACTCGGTCAACGTCGTGCTCGATCTCGGACTCGTCTACGGCTGGTTCGGCCTGCCTGCGCTCGGCGTCGTCGGCGCGGGCATCGCGACCTCGATCGCCGAATGGCTCTATCTGGGCCTGATCGCGTTCGCCTTCGTCCGACGCGCGGTCCGCGTTCGGTTCCGGACGGGCTGGCAGCCGCCTCGCCTGGATCCCGTCGTCCGCCTCTGGCGCGTCGGCCTCCCGGTCGGCGGGCAGTGGGTCATCGAGATGCTCGCGTTCTCGCTCTTCATGACCTTCGTCGCGCGCATGGGCGACGCCGCCCTCGCCGCTTCCCATGCGTTCGGCCAGCTCGCGAGCGTCTCGTTCATGCTGGCCGCGGGCATCGCGACGGCGACCGCGACGCTCGTCGGCCGCTACATCGGCGCCGGCGAGTTCGAGCGCGCGGAGGAGCGGTTCGACAGCTCGCTCGTGCTCGGCGGAGCGACGGGGGCGCTCCTCGCGCTGGTCTTCGTCGCCTTTCCCGAGAAGCTGGTCGAGCTCTTCACGCGCGATCCGGAGGTCGTCGCCCTGGGCATCCCGCTGCTCGCCGTCGGCGCGTTCTACCAGCTCTTCGACGCGTTCTCCGTCCTGTCGGACGGGGCCCTGCGCGGAGCGGGGGATACGCGCTGGCCCTTCGTCGTGCGGTGTCTCGCATCCTGGCTGATCTTCCTGCCCCTGGCCTGGCTGCTCGCGTTCCGACTCGAGCTGGGACTGACCGGCGCGTGGATCGGCGGCGTGTTCTCGTCGGCGACGCTCGCGCTCGTGCTCTACCTGCGGTTCCGCTCGGGCGCGTGGCGGCGGATGCGGATCTAGTCGAGAATGGCGCCCGGCATGAAGATCCTGGTTACCGGAACCGCCGGCTTCATCGGCGCCGCCGTCGCCGAACGCCTGCTCGGGCGCGGCGACGAGGTCGTCGGCGTCGACAGCCTGAACGACTACTACGACGTCGCGCTGAAGCGCGCCCGCCTCGCGCGCTTCGCCGACCGCCCCCGCTACCGCCACCACGAATTCGATCTCGCCGACGCCGACCGGACCCGGGCCCTCTTCGCCGCCGAGCGCCCGGAGCGCGTCATCCATCTCGCTGCCCAGGCCGGCGTCCGTTATTCGCTCGAGCATCCGCTCGTCTACGGCGAGTCGAACCTGCAGGCCTTCCTGAACGTCCTCGAAGGCTGTCGTCATCATGCGGTCGAGCATCTGACCTACGCCTCGAGCAGCTCGGTCTACGGCGGCAACACAAAGACGCCCTTCTCCGAGCGCGACCCGGTCGACCACCCCGTCTCGCTCTACGCCGCGACGAAGCGCGCCAACGAGCTCATGGCGCATACGTACGCCCATCTCTTCCGCCTGCCGACGACGGGTCTGCGCTTCTTCACCGTCTACGGACCCTGGGGCCGCCCCGACATGTCGCCCTTCCTGTTCGTGAAGCGGATTCTCGAGGGCCAGCCGATCGACGTGTTCAACCACGGCGACCACCAGCGCGACTTCACCTACATCGACGACATCGTCGAGGGCGTCGTCCGCACGAACGACACCCCCGCCGAGCCCGACCCCGACTACGACCCGGCGCGCCCCGACGCCTCGCGCTCGAGCGCCCCCTGGCGGATCTACAACATCGGCTGCGAGCGGCCGGTCGAGCTGCTGCGATACATCGAGATCATCGAGCAGTGCACGGGAAAGAAGGCGATCAAGCGGATGCTGCCGATGCAGCCGGGGGACGTGCGCGCGACGTACGCGGACGTCTCGGCGCTGGCGGAGGCGGTGGGGTATCGACCGAGGGTGTCGTTCGAGGAGGGGATGGGGCGGTTCGTCTCGTGGTATCGGGGGTTCTACGGGGGTTAGGCGGGCGGAGGCGGATCGACGCGAGTCGCGCCGGGACGCAGATCGCCACCGCCGGATCCCTCGAACCGACCCAGTCATCAGCCGCGATCAGCCTGGACGCGTTGCTTCAACGACGCGAGGGACTCCGACGTCGGACGAAACATCCCGTATTCGGTGATGAGTCCGGTCACGTACTCGGCAGGAGTCACGTCGAAAGCCGGATTCGCCACGGGACTTTCCGAACCGAGAAGTCGTACTCGCTCTACCCGACCGTCGGACGCGAGGCCCGTGATCGATCGAACTTCGTCCCCGTTCCGCTCTTCGATCGGGATGTCCCGGATCCCGTCCACGATTTCCCAATCGATCGTCGAGACCGGCAGCGCAACCCAGAACGGGACGCCGTGTACTCGCGCCGCGAGCGCCTTGAGATAGGTCCCGATCTTGTTGCAGACGTCGCCGGATGCGGTCGTGCGATCACTCCCGACGAGGACCAGATCCACCAGGCCACGCTGCATCAAGTGGCCGCCCGCGTTGTCGACGATGACCGTATGCGACACGCCGTGCTCTGCGAGCTCGAACGCGGTCAAGGAAGCCCCCTGATTGCGGGGACGAGTCTCGTCGACCCAGACATGGATCGGCAGCCCGGCATCATGGGCCTTGTAGATGGGGGCCAGCGCGGTACCCCAGTCGACGGCGGCGAGCCAACCGGCGTTGCAGTGGGTGAGAACCCGCAGCGGAGCGTCGGCCGAGCAGCGCCGAGCTTCGACGAGCTCCCGCAGCGCGTGCAGTCCGTGATCCCCGATTCGGGAGCACGTTACGACGTCCTCGTCGGCGATCGCGATGGCTTCGGCGAGGGCCCGCTCGGCGCGGACGTCCGGTCGTAGCGGGGCCACGACTCGGACCAGGCGATCGATCGCCCACTTGAGATTGATCGCAGTCGGGCGTGTCGCGAGCAACTCCGCGGTCGCCCGACGGAGCGCCTCATCGCTCGAATCCTCTCGTAGGGCGAGCGCCAGCCCGAATGCAGCCGTCGCGCCGATGAGCGGCGCCCCCCGAACGCGCATCTCTCGAATGGCTTCGGTGACTTCCGTCAGGCTGGCAAGCTGACGAAGTACGAAGCGATGGGGGAG
>JAWKRW010000004.1:0-473548 GCA_041389445.1 Myxococcota bacterium | reverse complement strand
AATCGCGTCCTTCGGCCGCGTCTACGTGTGTAGTCTCCGCTTGATCTCGGGTGGGCGTGGCGTGGAGACCGGCCCAACACACCCCAGCTCGACGTGATCTCGCTCCCGGATACGGCCGAGCAGCGCTCGGGAGCCAGTCCTCTCATTACACCCGCGACCCACTAGAGGACGTCATGGACGGATGTCGCTAGTTCCTAAGGATTAGTTAGGCAGCGAGAGCGTAGTTGTCGTCGGCAGTTATGAGCTACCAGACTGCAGCGGTTTAACGAGGGTGCTACGACCTCGACACGCAGCGACCGACCTCGACGACCCGTCGAAACCGATCGCCCCCACGAAGGCCGCAAGCTAACGCCGGATCGACGCGCGTCAAATGCGGCCCGCGGGGCAACCGATCGCCACGACGGACCGGAGCGGACGAGACCCGCGGAAACGCTGCGATGGGCCACGGGCTCGTACGCCGTCCGCCCGTGGGCGCGGCGCGCCCGCCGGCTCGGGCGCGCTGCGCATCCGCTGCCACAAGCCTTCCGCGCGTCGCCGGCGCGGCCTCCGCCCGCGACCCGGAACCGCAGGGTCGCCGTCCCGCCGACCTCGAGTCGGAACCCGCCGCCGCCGAAGAGCATCGACATCCGGTCCCGCTCCCGATGGCCGTCCCTGGAGGTCCGCCGTGATTCGCATTCGACCGCTCCTCGTCCTCGCGCTCGTCGCTGCCGCCGCCCTCGCCTGCGCGCATCGCGAGAGCGTCAGCAAGAGCCAGTGCACCGCCGGCGACTGGGAGACCATCGGGTACCGCGACGGCGCGCTCGGCCACCGCTCGAGCCGGATCCTCGCCCATCAGGACGCGTGCGTGCCCCATGGCATCACGCCCGACCGCGCGGCCTACCTGGTCGGCTGGAACCAGGGCGTCGAGGAGTTCTGTACCCCGCGCAACGGCTTCGATCTCGGCGAGCGCGGCCGCGGCCACGACAACGTCTGCCCCGCCGCCTTGCGCGACGGCTTCCTCGCCGCCTACGACCAGGGGCGGAGCCTCTGGGTCGCCCGGACACGGGTCGCGGAGCTCGAGCAGGTCCTCGCGCAGAAGGTCGGCCGACTCGAAACGATCGACGCCGACATCGCCGCCACCGTCACCGCCCAGCTCGATCCGCTGCTCGTCCCGGCCCAGCGCGTCCAGCTCGCCGCCCGGGTCAAGCAGCTCTACGACGAGAAGACGCGGCTGCGCGACGAGATTCCCCAGCTCGAGGCCGAGCTGCGAACGCAGCAGAGCGAGCTCGATACCCTCGACCGCGCTCTGGCCTCTGCCACGCGCTGAGCGCTGCTGCAACGCGCCCTCCCGCCCGCGACCCGGGCGTGCAGAGCGCGGAGCATGCCGCTCCACCCCTACCAGCCCTCGGGCGGATCGAGGGCCCGACGCACGTTCTTCCAGCCGAGGCTGTCGAAGATGCGCGGCCAGTGTTCGGCGTAGAGCGCCGCATAACGCTCCGTCCGGTCGCGGATCCGCACGGGGGGCGTCTCCGCCTCGGAGACGAGCGGGGCCTCGAATCGGAAGGCGATGCGGCCGTCGTCCTCGAGGCGGCTGAAGACCGGGACCAGCAGCGCGCCCGTCGACTCGGCGAGCGTGGCGGCGCCGAGCCGGAAGCGCCGGGGTACGCCGTGAAACGCGATCTCGACCGCCTCCCGCCCGCGCCCGGCATCGCCCGCGATCAGGGCGACGCCGCCCTGCGCGAGGACGCGCACCGCCGTCTGCAGCTGCTCGGCGCGCGCCGTCGCGACGGCGTCCTCGCCGCCGCCGAAGCGCCCGCCCTTCGGCTGGCGCACCAGCGCGAAGGGACGCTTGCGCAGCGCCGGCAGCCGACGGAGCAGAGCGTTCCAGTAGACGTGGGTGACGACCAGCACGATGCCCCGACCCGAGTCGGCGAGTGCATCGAGCTGCTCGCCCCCTTCGATCGCGACCGTGCGCGCGAAGGCCTCCGCGTCCTCGAGCGCGCGCAGTCGCCACTCGCCCCAGGTATTCGCCATGAAGCTCCGAAGTCGCGCGCGGGCCGGATCCGCGTCGAGGCCGAGGCGCGCATGCCAGGCGTCGATCGCCCGCAGTCGGCCCCGGAAGAGCGGAAGCGGCGCGAGGACGCGTGCCACCCGGCGATGAAGACCGAATCCGCGCTCGTATGCGAGCGGTCGGCCGAACACGATCGGTCCGGCGCCGCGCAGCGGATGGCGAAGCGATTGCTTGAGGCCGCGCTGCAGGCGGCGGGGGAGCGATGCCTTCGCGCGGGGCGCCGCGCGTACGCCGAGGTACCGCAAGGCCGCGCCTTCGCCAGCGATACCGATACCGCCTTCCGGCTCGCTCCGTCCCTCGCCCTCCCTTCCCGCCGCGTCTCCGTCGGCTCCGACCGCCCCGCCCGCTCCGGCCCTCTCCGACTCGCGGCGCAGCAGCGCCGCGATCCGCGCGGGCGTCGGCAGCCCCTCGAGCGCGCCGAGCGAGATCGGTCGGCCGGTCTCGCGCTCGATCCCCGTCAGCATCTCGAGCAGAAGAAGCGAGTCACCGCCGAGGTCGAAGAAGTCGTCGTCGCGACCGACGGACTCGAGCGCGAAGAGCTCGGCCCACTTCGCACACACCCACGTCTCGCGCTCGTCGCGCGGTGGCGCGAAGGCGACGCCGAGCCGTGGCCGCTCGCTTCCCGGATCCGGCAGCCGGCGGCGATCGAGCTTGCCGCTCGGCGTCCAGGGAAGCGCGTCGACGAAGACGAAGCGCGCCGGCAGCCAGTGGGCCGGAAGCCGGCGCTGGAGCGCACGGCGCACGCCCGTCGTATCGAGGTCGACGCCGGCGACCGGCTCGATCCACGCGACGAGCCGCTCGTCGTCGTCGCGGTCGCCGCGCACGTCGCGACGATCGCGATCCCCGCCACGCCGATCGTCCTCCCCGTCGCGCGCGGCGCCGCCCGCCGACCGCGTCCGCAACGCGACCGCGGCGCCCGCGACGCCGTCGAGCGCGAGGAGCTGGGCTTCGACCGCAGCGAGGTCGACCCGCATGCCGCGAACCTTGACCTGCGTCGTGTCGCGGCCCGTGAGTTCGAGGCATCCGTCGAGGCGCAGTCGGCCGAAATCGTCGGTCAGGAAGAGCCGACCACCGGCCTGCGCGCGGCGGAATCGTTCGGCCGTCCGCTCCGGCTGTCGCCAATAACCGGGCGAGAGGAGCGGACTCTCGACCGCGATGCGGCCGATGGCCCCGCGCGCGACCGCTTCGCCGTGCTCGTCGAGGACATGGACCCGCTTGCCCGCGACCGGCCGACCGACCGGAAGGAAGCCCGCCTCGCTCTCGACCGGGCAATCCACATCGGGCAGGCGCAGCGCCGACTGGGCGATCAGATTCGTCTCGCTCGAGCCGTAGGTGTGGAGCAGGACGCCGTCCGGGGCCATCGCCTCGAGCAGCGCCACGGCCTCCCGCCGGCGGAGCCGATCGCCGCTGATCGACACGAACCGGACGCCCGCGAGCGCGCCCGGCCCGAGCCCGACGAGCATGCGTCTCGCCATCGAGACGGGCAGCTGCAGCCAGCCGATCCCCCGCTCGCGCAGCCATTCCGGCAGGCCATCGACGCCGCGCTCGCGCGCGTCGTAGAGACACAGCTCCGCGCCCGCCAGCAACGCGCCCCAGACCTCGGGCAGCGAGGCGGCGAAGTGCCAGGCCGTGATCGCGGCCTGACGACCGCCGGCCGTGAGCCCACTCGCCTCGCGATACTGCCGCGCGCGCTCGAGCGCGCTGGCCGCAGTCGTCATCACGCCCTTCGGCCGGGCGGTCGTCCCGGAGGTGTAGAGGATCGCGAGCAGCGCATCCGCATCCACGAGCGGATCCGGACGGTCCGGCGTCGAGCGCTCCGGCTCCGCGCGGCTGCCTACCGAGCCGAACACGACGAGCTCGTCGTCGAGCGCGATCGCCGGCGCCGCCGCGCCGCCGATCGCGTCGGCCAGCGCGCGCGCCCGCGCCGCCTGCGACGCGTCGACGACCCAGACGCGGGCGTCCGCGTCGCGCGCGAGCGAAGCGAGCACGGCGTCGTCCTCGTGGACGGGGAGCGGGACGATCGCCCGGTCCGCCTCGAGCGCGCCCAACAGGGCGGCGATCGCCTCGACCCGATGGCCGCAGAGCAGGACGACCCGCCCACCCGGCTCCTCGCCGCCGGCCGCGCGAATCGCCTCGGCGACCCGGGCGCTCGCGCGCGCGAGCGCGGCGTGATCGAGCGCGCGCACCGCGTCGGATACGGCGGGGGCCGTCGGTCGCGCCGCGACCCCGTCTCGAAAGCGCGCGAGCAGGACCGGTCGGCTCATGACGAACTTCGGATCCCTCTTCGACGCGCGCCGGCCCGTCAACCGACCGGCGTCGTCCGCTCCGCGGCGAGCTGGGCATGGGTCACCCGCGTCGCGAAGTGTCGACCCATGGTCTCGAGCGAAGCTTCGTGGAGCCTTCGATCGTAGGACGCGACGGCATCCTCGACGACGCGGACGGGAAAATCGAGGTCGTGGGCGTGGCGCACCGTCGACTCGACGCAGACGTTCGTCGCGACCCCGCAGACGACGAGCTCCCCGACGCCCCGCGCGCGCAGGTCGTCCGCCAGCGTCGTCCCGCAGAACGGGTCGTAGCGCGTCTTGCGGACGACGAGCCACCTCGGCGATCCCGCCGGCGGCTCGAGCGCGTCGACGAGCGCGGCATCGAAGCTGCCCTCGACGTACCCGCCGAGCGCCCGGATCGCCGGATTGCGCGCGACGAGCAGGCCGGCGTCGGCATGGTCGGCGCGATAGGCGAGACGGGTGGGCACGACCAGCCAGTCCCGCGCTTCCGCCAGCGCAACGAGCGCCCGACAGCGCGCCACGATCTCGTCGATGCCCTCGATCGCGAGGCCGCGCCGGACGAAGGAGCCGTCCGGTCGGCAGAAGGCGTTCTGCAGGTCGACGACGACGAGCGCGGTCGTCACGTCGCTTCGTCGAGACGGACCTCGAGCCGCTCGAGGATCCGATCGGTCATCTCCCGCGTGCCCACCAGCTGCTGGTCCGGCCCGGCGAAGCAGTCCTGCGTGCGCAACCCGTCGCCGAGCGCGTCCTCGATCGCGCGACCGACGGCCTCGCCGAGGCCGCTCTGCGGCAGGCCCTGGACGAGGGCCATCGAGAGCGCACCGAGCATCGCCACGGGATTGACCGCGTCCTTGCCGACCAACGGCTTGATCGTGCCGTGATCCGTCTGGAACGAGGCATGGCCCGCTGCGGAGAGATTCCCCGCGGCCACGAGATTGCGGCTGTCGTAGAGCACCGTCGGCAGCAGGTCGGCCAGGATGTCGCCCGACTGGTCGTCCGTCGCGACGACGCCGAACTCGCGCGGCGCGAGCCACATGTCGGAGAAGCCCGCACCGGAGGGGCGGAAGGCGAGCCGAACTCCGGAATGGCGACGGGCCTCGTCGGCGAAGGCCTCCCGCCAGAGCGCTCCGATCTCGCCGAGGACGGAGGTCTTCAGCACGACCGTGACGCGATGCGGGGGCGCGAGCGAAGCCAGCCGGAAGGCCTCCTGTGCGACGAAGCGGAGCGTCCCCTCGAGCCAGGAGAAGCGCCCCTCGACCCGGTCGCCTTCGCGGCGGAGGTCGTCGGCATGGTAGAGCCCGTGGATGCTCTCGCGGACGAGCTGCACGCGCAGGTCGGGCAGCCGGCTGATCGACGGGAAGGGATTGAGCGGGACCCATTTCAGCGCCTGACCGACGTCCCGCCGAAGCCGGTACAGGACCGGCGCCGGGAGCGAGCCCCGGACGATCACGCCGCGGCGCGCCCGGATGCCGTCGTAGAACTCGATCAGGTCCCGGTGGAGGTCGGGCTCCCAGATCTCTTCGTCGAACTGCTCGGCCCATCGCGCATTGTCGAACTCGACGAGGTCGAAGCGCCGGCGCGTGCGATCCGCGATGCCGGCGAGGACGCGCTTGACGCAGTCGATCAGCTCGCGGCCCGTTCCGCCCCCGTCGATCAATCCCACGACCAGCGGAGCGTCGCCGCCCGCTCGCGCCTGCTTCGATCGCATCGATTGCCCACCCTCCCGACACGGTGGATAGTCCATGAACCGACCGCTTGCACCGCGGCCCTGCCATGATTCGGGTCTGCCGCCTCGCGGATCGCGCGCCTCCGGGTGGCTGCATCGGTCCCGCCGAGGCCGGGCCGTGTGATAGCGTGACGGCGGTGACCGGACGCACATCCTCGGAGGACTCGAGACCGTGTCCCGCGCGCTGATCCTGGTCGCGATCGTGCTGGTCGGTGTGCTCTTCGCCTGGTTCCGATGGGTGGGCCAGGGCGGACTCGGCGAGCACGAGACGGCGGGGCGGATCACGCCGACCCGGCGTGCCGCGACGCTCGATGCCGCCCGTCAGGCGGAGATCGCGGCCGCCGAGCGGAGCCTGATCGAGCAGGCTTCGTCCGCCGAGCGCGATTCCGCGCCGGTCCATCCCAAGCAGATCCTCTTCGGCGACCTCCACGTCCACACGACCTTCTCCTTCGACGCCTTCATGCTGAGCCTCCCGCTCGCCGGCGGCGAGGGTGCGCATCCGCCAGCGGATGCGTGCGACTTCGCGCGTTTCTGCTCCGCGCTCGACTTCTGGTCGATCAACGACCACGCCGAGAGCATCACCCCGGCGCATTGGAGCGAGACCGTCGAGAGCGTGCGAGCCTGCAACGCGGTCGCCGGTGACGGGGGCGACCGCCGCGGCGACGAAGGCGCCGCGGCGGAGCCGGACACGGTCGCCTTTCTCGGCTGGGAGTGGACGCAGGTCGGCCCGACGCCCCAGACCCACTACGGCCACAAGAACGTCGTCCTGCGCGATCTCGACGCGGACCGCGTCCCGACGCGGCCGATCGGCGCGGCGGCGCTGCGCGGCAAGGGCGGCATCGTCAATCCCTTCGGCACGGCCCGCAGCGGGGCCTTCCTCCGCGCCCTCGACGCGCCGCGCATGCACGACCTCGCTCGCTTCCTGCGCGAGACCGGGTCGGTCCCGACGTGTCCGCCGGGCGTCCCGGTCCGCTCCCTGCCGCCCGACTGCATGGAGCTCGCCGACTCGCCCGATCTCCTCTTCGAGAAGCTCGACGACTGGGGCGTCGACTCGCTCGTGATCCCGCACGGCACGACCTGGGGCTTCTATACGCCTCCGGGCTCCGACTGGTCGAAGCAGCTGCGAGGCGCGATGCACGACGAGGCGCGCCAGCGCCTGATCGAGGTCTACTCGGGCCATGGCAACTCGGAGGAGTACCGCGACTTCCGCGCCGTCGAGTACGGACCCGACGGACGCGCCCGATGTCCCGCGCCGAGCGCGGACTACCTGCCGACCTGCTGGCGCGCGGGGGAGATCGTCGAAGCGCGCTGCCTCGCCGCGGGCGAATCGGACGAGACCTGCGCCGAGCGCGCAGCCACGGCGCGCCGGCATGCCGTCGACGCGGGCAGCCAGATGCATCTGACCGTCCCCGGTGTGACCGCCGCGGACTGGATCGACGCCGGTCAGTGTCGCGATTGCACGCAGCCGGCCTTCAACTATCGCCCGGGCGGTGCCGCACAGTTCATCCTCGCGCTCTCGGACTTCGCGACGCCGGGCACGCCCCGCCGCTTCCGCTTCGGCCTGATCGCCTCGAGCGACAACCACTTCGGCCGCCCCGGCACCGGCTACAAGGAGGTCCACCGCCGCGGCTTCACCGAGTCCCGCGACGACGCCTCCGGCGCCGGCGTCGTCGTCCAGCGGATGGTCGCGCCCCCCGCCGAAGCGCCCCTGCCCGAATCCCGCCCCTTCGACCTCGCGACGACGAAGCTGACGGGCTTCGCATTGCGCGAGATGGAGCGTCAGGCGTCCTACTTCATGACGGGCGGCCTCGTCGCCGCGCATAGCGCGGGTCGCTCTCGGACGGCGCTCTGGGAAGCGTTCGAGCGCCGCGAGGTCTACGGCACGAGCGGTCCGCGCATCCTGCTCTGGTTCGACCTCGTCAATCCACCGGGCGGAGGCGACGCGCCACCGGGCGGAGGCGACGCGCCACCGGGCGGAGGCGACGCGCCACCGGGCGAAGGCGACGCGCCACCGGGCGGAGGCGACGCGCAATCCGGCGAAGGCGAAGCACCACCCGGCGAGCGTGACGCACGTGTCCCGATGGGTGGCGAGGTCGCGATGAACGCCGCGCCCCGCTTCGAGGTCCGCGCGGTCGGCTCCTTCGAGCAGCGACCGGGCTGTCCCGACGACGCCACGACGGCGCTCGGCCCGGAACGCCTCGCGCGGGTCTGTCTCGGCGAGTGCTACAACCCGTCCGAGAAGCGCCGCCCGATCACGCGCATCGAGGTCGTGCGCATTAGGCCACAACGGTCCGCCGACGAGCCGATCGCCCCGCTGATCGAGGATCCCTGGCGGCGTTTCGCCTGCGACGGCTCGCCCGAGGGCTGCACCGTCCGCTTCGACGACCCCGAGTTCGCCGCCGGCGGCCGGGACACCGTCTACTACGTCCGCGCCATCGAGCCGCCCGCGCCCGCCATCAACGCCGACGGCATCCGCTGCGAGCGGGACGCGGAGGGACGCTGCCTCGAGGCGACGCGCTGCAGCCGACGTCTCGGCGACGACTGCCTCGGCACGGAAGAGCCCCGCGCCTGGTCCTCCCCGATCTTCGTCGACTGGTCCCCTTGACCCGGACGCCCCATGCGCCGCGCGCCGAGGGGCGATCGCCGCTTCAGGTCACTCGCCGCGCCACGCGCCGAATGACCGATCACCCGCCCAGGTCATTCGGCGCGCCGCGCGCCGAATGACCGATCAAAAGTCGATGACCGACCGGATCACCTCCCCCGCCTGCATCGCGCGGAAGGCGTCGTTGACCTCGGCGAGCTTGATGCGCCGGGTGATCATGCTCTCGAGGTCGAGCTTGCCCGACTTCCAGAGCGCGAGCAGCTCGGGCATGAAGGTCCGGACGTTGCTGCTGCCATAGATCGAGCCGCGCAGCGTCTTGTCCCCGAAGAAGAGCTCGAAGGCGCTGAACTGCACCATCTGCTCGATGCGTCCGACGCCGACGATGACCGCCTTGCCGCCGCGGCGCGCCGCGTCGTAGGTCGCGCGGATCGTCGTCGGGTTGCCCACGCATTCGAGGGCGAAATCGAAGCCCTCGCCGCCGGTGATCGCCTGCTTGGCGGACTCGAGTCCGTCGGGAGTCGTGACGTGGGTCGCGCCGAAGTGCTTCGCCTGCTCGAGCTTGTTCGGCATCATGTCGACGGCGAGGATCGCCGACGCACCCGCGATGCGCGCGCCCTGGATCGCCGAGATGCCGACGCCGCCCGCCCCGAAGACGACGACCGAGCTGCCCGGCGTGACCTGCGCGCTGTTGATCGACGCGCCGACGCCCGTCGTGACACCGCAACCGATCAGCGCCGCGATGTCGAGCGGCACGTCGTTCGGGATCTTCACGACGCCCGCCTCGCCGATGATGACCTCCTCCGAGAACGTCCCGAGCCCCGTCATCCCCGTGACGGGCTTGCCGTCGATCTTGAAGTGGGCCGCCGTCGCCTGCGCCATGCCCGCCTCGCAGAGATAGGACTGATGCCGGAGGCAGGGCTTGCAGTTGTTGCAGGCCGGCACGAAGGAGAGGATCACGTGGTCGCCGGGCGCGACGCTCGACACCGCGGCACCGACCTCCTGCACGACGCCCGCCCCTTCGTGGCCGAGAACGCAGGGCGTCCCGGTCGGAATCGTCCCGTTCTGGGCCGAGACGTCCGAATGACACACGCCCGAGGCCTTGATCTGGATGCGGACGTCCTTCGGCCCCAGCCCGAAGACCTCGACGTCGTCGCGGATCTGGAGGTCCTTGTTCAGCTCGGTGAGAATCGCGGCCTGCATGGGCGTGCTCCTCGACTCGGGGTCGACTGGGGGTGGTGGATCGAACGTGTGGGCGCCGGACGATAGCGCTGCCCTCAGGCGAGAGCAGCCAGCTTGTCGCCCTCGAAGAAGCGTCGCGGGTTCGCGACCAACAAGGCCTGGATCGCCTCCTCCGCGATGCCCTCGTCCCGCAGCCGCGGAATGATCTTGCGCGAGAAGAAGGTCGGGTCGAAGGCATCCGCCGACAGCGCGCTCATCCGCTCGAAGGGGATCGGCTCGCCCTTCCAGCACCAGACCGAGTCGTGGGAGACGACGACGCGGTCGCCCGCTCCCGCGCGGATCAACTGGACGAGCGAGGCGACCCGCTTCGCGTCCGGAAAGAGCGCGTCGATCCCGAAACGGTCGAAGCCGAGATAGGAGCCGCCGCGGGCGATGCCCATGTGATAGGCGTGGTCGTCGGTGCCGCAGGAATGGCCGATCACGATCCGATGCGGCGGCACGCCGGCCTCGGTCAGGATGTGTTGCTGCGCGTCGCCCATCGTACCGAGGTCGGTATGGGTCGTGATCGGCGCGCCCGTCGCGACCGAGGCCTTCGCGGCCGCCTGCAGGATCGTCTTCTCGTAGTCGGTGATCTGATGCGGGCCGGTCGCGACCTTGATGATCCCGGCGCGGATGCCGGTCGCGCCGATGCCCTCGGAGAGCTCGCGCACGAAGAGCTCCGCCATCTCGTCGACCTGGGAGCCGAAGTTCGAGCGGAAGTGCCAGTACGGGTAGCCGCCCTCGGATTGCTTGTAGAGGCCGGTCGCGATCACGATGTGGAAGCCCGTCGCCTGGCCGACCTTCGCCGCGAGCTCCGGATCGCGGCCGAGATCGTTCGGGCAGGGGTCGATCAGACTCGAATAGCCGAGCGCCTTCAGCTTCTCGATCTTCTCGACGCAGACGTCGAACTGCTCGCGCGGCGACAGCCCGGGACGATTCGTGTGGCTCTCGGCGCCTGGGTAGCCGATCACGAGATGCTCGTGCATCAGGGTCCGGCCGAGGTCGGCGGTGGTCGTCGTCCCGCTCGCAGTCTGGATCGTCGTCGGATTTCGGGTCACGGGCCCCTCCTCGTGCGCGCGACGCACGGGGGACGCGCCGCGGCACGCGGATCATACCCCTCGATGGCGGTCCGCCAGGCGCGAACACGGGGCGAGCGGGATCGGCCGCGGCGGAACCGGTCACCGGGGCGCGCCCGCCGGGATCGCCCGGCCGGCGCGGGCCGGCGAATCGACGCCGAGACCCGTCGGCCCGGCGCGTCGTCGGCGCGCCTCGGGGCGAGTCAGCCGGGTCGGGTCGCCGGGGCGCGACCGGGCTCCGAGCGATAGGCGTAGGCGACCAGCCGCCCTTCGAGATCGAAGCGGACCTCGAGGTGGTGGATCGTCGCGGGGAGGTAGCGCGGCGCCGCCGGCCGCGGCTGGCGGGGCGGATAGAACATCAGCCAGTCGAGCCAGCGTCCGAAGGCCGCGATCGACGCGCCGATGTCCTCGCGCTTCGTCCGCGGTCGCGGCTCGAGGTGACCCCGGGCGCCGACGACGGGCCGGTCCGGGTCGTCATCGGGCCAGTGGATCTCCGCGAAGCGGTAGCGATGGATGGCGCCGCCGGTCACGCTCTGCTCGACCGCATGGGGCTCGCCGAAGCGGGCGCGAACGATCTCCGCGTCGCTGCTTCCCACCTCGAGCTGCTCGACCCAGCGCGGAAAGGGATGGCGCGGCAGGGGCTCGAGCTCGCCGGGCACCGGCGTGCAGCCGACCAGGAGCCAGGTCGAGACCGCGGCGACGAGGCCCCCGCACACGCCGCGGCCTCCGCGTCGGAAGGCGACCCCGTCTGCGCCGCCGGCGCTCACAGCCGCGCGTCGCCCCATCTCAGGCTCCCTCTCCATCCGCGTTGCCCTCCGCGCTCGCATCCGCCTCGACGACGCCGGCCGGCAGCAGGACCGTGACGCGCGTGCCGACGCCGCGCGGATTCGCGATGCGCAGCTCGCCGCCATGGGCCTCGACGATGCGCAGGCAGACGGGCAGACCGAAGCCGCGCTCGAGTCCGATCGGCGTCGCATCGGAGAACGGATCGAAGGTCTCGTCGACGTCGTTCGCGTCGAGGCCGCGCCCCTGGTCTTCGATCGCGAGCTCGACACCGCGCGGCGCATGACTCAGGCTGACCCGGATCTCCGGCGCGTCGCCCGCCGCGAGCGAGGCCTCGATCGCGTTCTGCAGCAGCTCATCGACGACCTGCTCCATCGCGACGGGCTCGCAGGCCACGCGCCGCAGCCCGGGCTCGCAATCGAATCGGATCTCCGCCCAGTCGACGACCTGGGGTCGCGCCTTCTCGATCGCCCGCTCGACGAGCGCACGCAGGTCGACGATCGAGAGCGGCTCCTCCTCGAAGGTCGCATCGCGTCCCGGGCTTCGCCCGACGCGCGGTCCCGCTTCGAGGCTCGCATCGAGTCGGGAGAGCTGGTCGAGCTTCTCGGCCAGCACCGCATCGACCTGGTCGAAGAGCGCGAGATGACCGCGGCGCGCCCCGGCGACGGCCTCGAGCTGGCGATGGAGGTCGACGGCCCGCCCTGTCAGGCCTGCGAGCGCGAGCACGCCGACCGCGCCGACCGCAATCCACCCGGCGCCGAGCCCGCCCGTCGCGCTCGCGATCGCGATGACGACGCCCGCCAGCACGAGCCCCGCCGCCGCGCCGAGCTTGAGCCCCGTTCGCCCCGTCGTCTGCCAGTCGACGACATAACGACAGGCCTCGTCGCCCTGCGCCACGCAGCTCGTCGACTGGACCCGCGCCGGCAGCAGCCCGTAGAGGCCCGGAATCGCCTCGAGCTGTCCCACGCGCAGCGCGCAGTGGAGCGCGGCCACCGGATCGACCGCGCGCCCCCACGCGCCGACCGCCCTGCCCTGCCGCTCCGGGGATCGACGCGCCGACGCCCCGATCTCGTAGACGAGCTCCGCCCGGGCGTCCCCCATCGACTCGACCCGCCAGTGCGCATCGCGCGCCGCGCGCGGGAGCAGGGCCTGGATCCTCCGATAGGCCTTCTCCGGCGTCGCGAGGCCGAGTCCGTAGAGCGAGAGCCCCGTCGCGTCGGGCGCACACAGCCGGTGGCCGATGGCGCGGGCGAGACCGCGATCGAGATCGACGGCGCTGAACATCCGATCGAGCGCCTCGACGCTGATCCAGCTGGGCGCCTCGGCGAGCCCGCCCTCCGGCAGCCGGAGCGCCCGGAGCGCCCGCTCGCGCGCGGCCGTGCGACCGCGCACGGCCAGCAGCTCGAGCAGCGTCGTCGCGATCGTCCTGTTTCCGGGACCGGTGGAGGACCGACCCTCGCTGGGCTGTGCCATGACACCTCGGGCGGGCCCGCCGGGTCGAGGCGCATCCGGGTCGGTCCGGATCCGGCCGCAGGCGGGCCAGCTCCCGGTATCGGCAGCAGTCGCGCAAAGTGGAGTCCCCGTCGCGGGCCCCTCCCGGAGCGGGGGTCGGGATCGGCCGGCCGGGTGAGCGGCCGCGACGGGGTCGGCCGATCGGGGACGCGTCCCCCGTCCCCGGCGCTAATCGAAGTCGGGCTCGTAGAGCCGGATCGCGACGACGGCCTCGGGATCGTGGATCAGCGAGATCAGCTGGTCCGCGTAGCCGTACTTCTCGCGCATCACGTAGTTGATGCGATCCGTGTCCCAGTCCGCGATCTCGGCCCGGTAGGCGGTGCGCTCGCCGGCGCGCACGAGGAAGACGTCGGGATTGAGCTCGATCCGCTTCAGCCAGGTCGCGTCGGGGTCCCCGGCGCGCAGCCAGGGTTCGCGGTGGACGTCGGCGACCCAGAGCTTCGTCTGGAAGCTGTTGCCCCGCTCGTCGATCGTCTCGAGCAGGACGACCTCGCCCCCGTACTCGCTGGCGGCGAACACGGCCGCGCCGAACCAGATCGGGGAGGTCATCAGCAGTCCGAGGATCCACTTGAGCATGCCCCACCCCCCCGTCGCCGGACTCGCCTAGCGTCGATGGCGGCGCATCACGCGCTGCGTCTCGCGGTCGTGCTCTCGCCGTCGGATCGTCTCGCGCTTGTCGTGTCGCTGCTTGCCGCGGGCGAGTGCCAGCTCGACCTTCGCCCGTCCGTGCCGGAAGTAGAGCGTCACGGGAACGAGCGTGAGCCCCTTTTCGGCTACCCGGCCCTCGAGACGAGCGATTTCATGGCGGTGGACCAGCAGCTTGCGCCGGCGTTGCGGGTCCGTGGGGTTCTCGCGCGTGGCCGGCTCGTAGGGCGAGATGTGGAGCTTCTCGAGCCAGAGCTCGCCGCGATGGACCTGGGCGAAGGCGTCGCCGAGGTTCGCCCGGCCGGCGCGCAGGCTCTTGACCTCGGGCCCGACGAGCTGGAGGCCGGCCTCGAGCGTGTCGAGGATCTCGTACTCGAAGCGGGCCCGACGGTGGGTCGCGACCACGAGCCGCCCTTCGGCGTCGGTCTTCGCCGCCTTCTTGCCGTCGGCCTTTCGGCCCTGGGCCTTCTTCTGCTCCGCCACGACCGACCGCTCCCCCGCGCGACACCGGGGTCGCGATGCTGCGAACACGCGCCAGACCCGGGTCGCGATGCTGCGCACGCGCGCGTCCCACGGCGCGCGAGGTTAGCCGAGGACCGTCCGCGGGCCGCGGATCAGTCCTCGCGGATGCGATTCTCGTGGTCGACGAAGACGCGCTTCGCGTCGTAGCCGCGGCAGAGCGCGTCGGGGACCTCGGCCCAGCTCGCGATGATGACCTTGTCGCCCGGCTTCATCAGATGGGCCGCCGCACCGTTGATGCAGATCTGGCCCGACCCCCGCTCGCCTTCGATGACGTAGGTCGTGAGGCGGTTTCCGTTCGTGCAGTTCCAGATGTCGACGCGCTCGTAGGGGAGCATGTCGGCCGCCTCGAGCAGATCCTGGTCGATCGTGACGGAGCCTTCGTACTCGACGTTGGCCTCGGTCACGGTGGCGCGGTGGATCTTCGACTTGAGAAGCGTGCGGTTCATCGGGAACTCCTGTCGGGGTTCGGGTTTCGTCGGGGGGACACGAAGCGCGGCGACCGTCAGGCCGGTCGTCCGAGAACGCGGTTGTCGATCAGGCGGACCGCCGAACCCCGACCATCGGGATCCGGCTCGAAGTGCAGCGCGAGCGCGAGCAGCGCGGGCCCCGTGATCCGTCCGTCGATCGGGGCGAGCGAATCGGGATCGCGCAGCTCGGCGTAGTCGACCCGTGCCTGGCGCGCGCGCGCGAGGGTCGCGAGGACCGCCTCGCGGACCGCCTTCGCGTCGCGCTCGCCCGCCGCCACCATGCGCTGGGCGAGATCGAGGCTCTCGACGAGGCAGAGCGCCTGCTTGCGCGCCTGCGGCCCGAGTCGGACGTTGCGACTCGAGAGCGCGAGCCCGTCGCCCTCGCGCACCGTCTCGCCGCCCAGGATCTCGATGCCGAAGCCGAGATCCCGCGCCATGCGTCGGATCACCGCGAGCTGCTGCCAGTCCTTCTCGCCGAAGACCGCGACGTCGGGCCGCGCGGCGAGAAAGAGCTTCGTCACGACGGTGGTGACCCCGCGGAAGTGGCCGGGTCGGCTCGTGCCGCAGAGCGGCTCGGTCAACCCGTCGACGTCGACCCAGGTCGCCGCGCCCTCCGGATACATCTCGCGCGCGTTCGGCGCGAAGACGACGTCGACGCCCGCTGCGCGACAGGCCGCGAGATCCGTCTCGAGCGTGCGGGGATAGCCCTCGAAATCGCGGCGGTCGTTGAACTGGGTCGGGTTCACGAAGATCGAGACGACGACGCGGTCCGCGTGGCGGCGCGCGAGGTCGACCAGCGAGACGTGGCCGCGGTGGAGCGCGCCCATCGTCGGGACGAGCGCGACGCGCCGACCGGCGGCGCGCTCGGCGTCGCTCAGGGCCTGGAGCTCTCTTCGGGTCTCGATGACACGCATCGGGTCGCCTCGCGCGATCGACCGCCGGCTCGCGCCTAGCGGTAGACGTGGGCCTCGGCCGGGAACTTGCGGTGGACGACCTCGTCGATGTACGCGCGGGCCGCGCGGGATGCCTCGGCGCCGAGGCTCGCGTACTGCTTGACGAAGGAGGGCGTCGTGTCGTTGAGGCCGAGCAGGTCGTGCATGACGAGGACCTGCGCGTCGCAGTGGACGCCGGCGCCGATGCCGATCGTCGGAATCGAGAGGCGCTCGGTGATCTCACGACCGAGGTCCTGCGGAATGCCTTCGAGCACGATCGAGAAGGCCCCCGCCGCCTCGACCGCGAGCGCGTCCTCGATCACCTGCAGGCGGCTCGCGACGCCCCGACCCTGCACCCGGTAACCGCCCATCGGATGGATGGACTGCGGCGTGAGGCCGACGTGGCCCATCACGGGAATCTGCGCGGCGACGATGCGGCGGATCGAGTCCGCGACGGCCTGCCCGCCCTCGAGCTTCACGGCCTGCGCGCCCCCCTCCTTCACCAGCCGGATGGCGCTGCGGACCGCGTCTTCGGGCCCGACCTGATAGGAGCCGAAGGGCATGTCGGCGACGACCATCGCCCGGCGCACGCCGCGCACGACGAGGCGCGTGTGGTAGAGGATCTCGTCGAGGGTGACGGGCAGCGTCGTGTCGTGCCCCTGGACGACGTTGCCGAGCGAGTCGCCGACGAGCAGCACGTCGACGCCCGCTTCGTCGAAGATGCGGGCGAAGGTGAAGTCGTAGGCGGTCAGCACGCTGAAGGGCGTCGCCTTGCGCTTGCGGCTCGCGAGGGAGCGGACGGTGACGCGGTGTTCCCGGGACGCGGAGGCAGTGGTCACGGTCGACATGGGGGGATGTCTCCTGTGGCGCGCAGAGTCCTGGACGAATCTTTTCGGATCGGGAATCGAGTCGCGCTCGAGAGCCACGGCCGGGGCGGGCGGGGCGCGCGGCGGCTCGGGCCTTCGGCCCGCTTCCGTCGCCGGTCGAAGCGGCTCCCGCGCGTCCTCGAACGGCTCCCCCCGTCGAAGCGGGGTCCTCTCGCGGGTCACGGTCGCGGCGGACCGAGCGGGAGCGGAACGTTCGGCTGGATCGAGGGAGGAACTTCGTCGTGCCTGCCCGTCATGCTGCCCCGATTCGTCTCAGTCCCGGCCGAGCCAGGATCCAAGCGATGGCATGATGACGTCGAGGAACGCTCTTCGGATTCCGGAACCGCTTCGGTACGCGTCGTCTCGTCGGGTCGCCGAATGGAATCGTCGAATCGAGTCGTCGGGCGGCGAAGTCGTCCGGGCTGTTTTCAGATGGAGCCCGCGCCTTGCGGTGCCCCTCGAACGACGTGGATTCTAGGTTCAACGATTTCCAGGGTCAACGGTCACCGGCGCCGGAACGGCTCGCGCCGGTCGCCCGTGCCGGCGCCGCCTCGATGAACTCGCGAAGCGCGGGGGGCACGAAGCAGGATTCGAGAAACGCGGCACGGTACCGGCCCAACGCCTGCGCGAGGACGGCCGCCTGATGCGCAGGCGGGTCGTCGGGGACCAGCAGGACCCAGACCCGCTCGCCGACGCGACCGACGCGGCTCTGGCTCGGCGCCCCCTCTTCCGCCGCGGCCCGCGCCGTGAGGACGCGCAGCTCGAGGTCGGCACGCTCCGCCAGCTCGAGCAGGCGCGCCAGTCGATCCGCGTCGGCCATCCCGGTCTCAGCCATCGCCGCCGACTCCCCGGCCCGGACCGCCCGCCCGCCTCGCATCGCCCGACGGCCCGACATCGCGCGCCGCCGGATCGGCCTGCGCCGCGCCGGGCTCGCCCGCCGCCGCCTCGAACGCGCGCGCGAGCGCGAGCCAGGCCTCGGGCTCGATCCGCTCGGGCCGCAGCCGCGGGTCGATGCCGGCACGCTGGAGCACCGCGTCGAGCGCCGCGCGCCGCGCGTGTTGATCGAGCGCGGGAAAGCGCCGCTCCGCGATCCGCGCGAGCCCGTTCGTCACGACCTTGCGCCGCTGGCTGAACGCTGCGCGCACGATCGGCTCGACCCGCTCGAGCTCCCCCGGCCCGAGCAGCGACGTCCGTCGCGGCCAGACGCGCACGAAGCTCGACTCGACCTTCGGTCGCGGAAAGAACCGCTCGGGACCGAGCCGCACGAGCTCCTCGACGTCGGTCGTCAGGCGGTGCAGGACCGCGAGCGAGCCGTAGTCGGCGCCGCCCGTCGCCGCGCGCATGCGCAGGGCGACCTCGCGCTGGATCATGACCGACCAGTCGGCGAGCCGTTCGCGATGGTCGAGGAAGACGCGCAGCAGCGGCGTCGCGACCGAGTACGGCAGGTTCGCGATCACGCGCACCGGCCCGGAGATGGCCGCGAGCCACCCGCCCCAGTCGATGCGCCGCGCATCGGCATGCACGAGCTCGACGTTCGCCGGCAGCAGCGCCTCGGCCTCGAGCACGCGCACCAGCCCCGAGTCGATCTCGACCGTCCGCACGCGGTCCGCCCGCGCGGCGAGCGCCCGCGTCAGCACGCCGAGCCCCGTCCCCACCTCGATCGCGCAGCAGCCCGCACCCGCCCCGGCCCGCTCGGCCAGCTCGCCGGCGAGCGCGTCGTCGACCAGGAAGTTCTGGCCGAGGTCGCGCGAGAGGTGCAGGCCGTGGCGCACGAGCAGGTCGCGCAGCTGGGACGGTGTCACGCGTCGTTCCCGTCCGCCTCGACCGACCGCGCGAGCGCGGGCGCCGGATCGGCCGCGCGCCAGGGCGCTTCGCCGATCGGGACGCGCGAGAAGGCCTCGAGCTCGAGACCGTCTCGGACGCCCCGCGCGAGCAGCCGCGTGCCTGCCGCCGCGATCATGACCGCGTTGTCGGTACACAGATCCATCGGCGGGAAGATCGCGCGCCGCCCCGCCTCGGCCGCCGCCGCCGAGAGCTCGCGCCGCAGGCGCGCGTTCGCGGCGACCCCGCCGACGACGGCGATCGATTCGATCCCCTCGCGCCGTGCCGCCCGCAGCGCGCGCTCGACGAGGCTCTCGACGACGACCGCCTCGAAGGACGCCGCGAGGTCCGCCTTCATCCCGTCGGTCAGCGCCTCGACGCCGCCCTGCCGCGACACGACGAGCGAGACTGCCGTCTTGAGGCCGCTGTAGGAGAAGTCGAGCCCCGCGCGTCCACGCATCGGTCGCGGCAGGGCGAACGCCCGCGGATCGCCGTGCTCGGCGAGTCGCGCGATCGACGGACCGCCGGGAAACGGGAGCCCCATCAGCTTGGCGACCTTGTCGAAGGCCTCACCCGCAGCGTCGTCCCGCGTCTCGCCCAGCGCGAACGGCGCGCCCCGCTCGGGTACGCGGTAGAGCGCGGTATGTCCCCCCGAGACGACGAGGCCGACGTAGGGCGGCGCGAGCGGCGGATCGGTCGCGGCGAGCTCGGCGGCGATCAGATGGCCGACCAGGTGGTGCACGCCGACGAGCGGGAGGCTCCGGGCGTAGGCGAGTGCCTTCGCGAAGGAGAGGCCGACGAGGAGCGAGCCGATCAGACCCGGTCCGGCGGTGACGGCGATGCCATCGAGCGCCTCGAGCGGAACGCCGGCCGCGTCGAGCGCCGCCTCGACGACGCCCGAGACGGCGCGGACGTGGTCGCGACTCGCGAGCTCGGGGACGACGCCGCCGTAGGGCGCATGGACCTCGACCTGCCCATGGACCCGACTCGCCAGGATGGCGCTCCCCCCGCGAACGACGGCCGCCGCCATCTCGTCGCAGGAGCTCTCGATGCCGAGCACGATCGGCGATTCGGGCAGGGACACGGCTCAGGCGTTGCGGCGCTCGAGCGCCTCCTGCTCGGCCTTGCAGTCGATGCAGAGCTCGGCGACGGGCCGCGCCTCGATGCGCTTCAGCGAGATCTCCTCGCCGCAGGCCTCGCACTCGCCGTACACGCCCTCCTCGATCTTCCGGAGCGCCTGGTCGATCTTCGCGATCAGGCCGCGCTCGCGCTCGCGCAGACGGCCCTGGAAGGCGAGCGTCATCTCGGAGGAGGCCGCGTCGATCTCGTCGGGAAAATCGTCGGGGTCGAGGTGGATGTCCCCGGTGATCGTCTTCTGGGCATTGCCGAGGAGCTCCTCGCGCTGCGCCTCCAGGATCTTCTTGAACCGCATCATGTCACGCTTCTTCAACGCTCTGCTCCGACCGGACGACGCGGGGGCCGCCCGTTTGCTCGAGATTGGTCAAGCGGGGTTGGAATCCAGGGTCTCCAGCTGACGCTTGGCTTCCGCCGCCCGGGGCGATTCCGGGTACTCCTGCTGGACCCGCTTGAAGACGGTGCGCGCCGCTTCGTGGAACTTGGGCCCGAGCTTCAGCAGCGACTCGCCCTGTCGGTACAGGGCGTCGGGCGCCTTCGGGCTGTCGGGGTAGACGTTCACGACGGCGTTGAAGCGGACGACGGCCCGCTTGTACTCCCTCGTGTTGTAGGTGCAGTCGGCGAGCCAGTAGGCCGCGTCGTCCGCGTAGCTCGACGAGGGATGGACCTGCAGGAAGCTCGTGAACTGATCGATACAGCCCTTGAAGTCGTCGCGGCGCCAGGCGTCGAGCGCCTTCTGATAGGCGACGAGCTCGTCGCCGCTCGAGCCGCCGGCAGACTCCGCCTGCGGCACGCCCGCGTCGAGCGCCTCGGTCGCCCCCCCTGCGATCGCGCCCGCGGCCCCGGCTGCGGCGCCTGCCGCATAGTCCGAGCCCGGCGCCGCCGCGGAGCCGCCTGCCCGACCGCTCTGCGCCACCGCCGTCCGCGTCTTGCGCACCTCGGCCAGCGCGTCCGCCGCCTCCTTGCGCGCCAGCTCGAGCTCGCCCTGCAGGTCGCGCACCTCCTGTCGCAACACGTCGACGTCGGAAGCCAGCTGGGCGATGCGTGCGAAGGGATCCGCGCCGGTCCGACCGGAGCGCTTCAGCGCCGTCACCTCCTCCTCGAGCCGCAGCAGATCACCCTGGGTCGCACACCCGGCCGCCAACAGGCCCACCACCGCCAGCAGCCCCCCGACCCGGCTCCCGCGCGCGGTCCGTGCCGCGCGCATCGCGCTTCCGATCGCCATGCTCCCCCCCGTCTCCGGCCACGTCCGCACACCGGACCGCTGCAGTCCGGCGCCCGCGCGCGCCGCTCCACCGATCCGTGTCGCCCAGGCTCTCTCGGGCATCGACCGACCTCCGGCGCCACCGCGAGCGGACGGGCCATCTGGGGGCGGCGCAGTTTAGCAGGCGCTACCGCGGGTGCGGTCCCCAGGCCGGCTGAATGTTGCTGCCGGCGCCTTCCGTGACCCGGAGCACGTTGTCGCCGTTCCAATCCGATACGTAGATGTCGTAGCGCCCCCGCCGGCTCGAGCTGAAGGCGAGCTTGCGACCGTCCGGGGACCAGGTCGGCCCCTCGTCGCTCTGTGGATGCTGGATGATCGGAAAGTTGATCTGGCCCGAGGGATCGATCAGCCAGATGTCGAACTGGCCGCGGACCCGGGTCTCGTAGGCGATCCAGCGGCCGTCCGGGGACCAGGTCGGCGCGGCGTTGTAGGACCCGGTGAAGGTCAGCCGGGTCAGGTTGGTTCCGTCGCGATTCATCAGGTAGAGCTGGGGGCTTCCGCTGCGGTCGGAGACGAAGACGATCTGGCGCCCGTCGGGCGAGAAGTCGGGCGAGATGTCGATCGCGGGATGGGTCGTCAGGCGCCGCGGCTGGCTCCCCTGCCGCTTCACGGCAAAGAGCTCCGCCGCGCCATCGACGCTCGACACGACGGCGAGCTCTTCGCCGGTCGGATCGAAGCGGCCGCGGTAGACCGGCCGGCCGACGAAGAGGCTCTGCAGGATCGGCCCCGGCTTGACCAGCGGACTGCGCGAGGTCAGGAAGAGCCCCGGCTGGCCATGGGCGTAGGCGATGTAGAGGATCGCGCTGCCGTCGGGCAGCCACTCCGGAAACATCTTGAGCGAGTCGACCCGCGTCGCCGGCCGCTGGTTGCGACCGTCGGCGGACATGACGTAGAGCTCGCGGACGCCGCTGCGATCGGAGATGAAGGCGATCTCCGTCGCCGAGACGCCGCGCGTCCCCGTCAGCGCCTCGACGATCTGGTCGGCGATCATGCGACCGAGCTTCGCGAGGTCGTCGCGATCGCCGACGACGAAGCCCTTCTTCTTCTCGCGACAGCGCGCGACGTCCCAGACGCGCAGGTCCGCGCGCAGCCGCGCCTCGTCTCGCTTGACCTCCCCCTGCACGACCGCGTCGGCCCCGCTCTGCTTCCACGTCTCGCAGTCGAGCGTCTCCTGCGCGAGCGGCGCGCTCTCCTGGGGCGCGAGATAGGCCTCGCGTCCGAGCGGCAGGACCACGCTCGAGAAGGCGAGCCCCTTCTCGATCTCGTCGCGCAGCGCCGTGACGCGATCCGCGCCGACCGGCGGCCCTACCTCGGCGAACCGCAAAACCGCCGCCCGGAACGCCGAGAGGCCCCCCGGCGTGATCTTGAGCGTCGGCAGCGGGCCGCTCTCGTTCTCGAGCGAGTTCTGCGCCCCGGCCGGGTCCGCGACGGCGAGCCCGACCCCCGTGAGCCCGAGCAGCGCGTGCCGCATCCACGACCGAGAGGTTCCTCTGTTCCGCATGCCGCTCACTCCTCGTCCGAATGAAAGTCGAAGATCGTCGTGCCCGCGTGGGGCGGCTCGGGAAGCTGCCCGACCGAAAGCAGGGCCGCGACCGCGTTGTCGTCGAAGTAGGGATCGCCCGAGCTGCGGACGACGACCGGCTCGCCGATCAGCCTGCCCGAGGCCGAGAGCCTCAGCTCCAGCGATGCGACGAGCCCCCGGCCCCGGAAGCTCGAAGGCGTGACCCACTTGCTGCGGATGAGTCGCAGGGTCTCGGCCTGCCAGGCCGCGAGCTTCGGATCCATCGGCACGCCCGAACGCGAGGTCGCCGCGCCGCTCGACTCGGATGCGGTGCGCGGGGCCGGACGCTGGGGCGCGGCCTCGAGCAGGTCCTCCGTCGGGTCGTCGCCGAGCTCGTCCTCGAGGGCCTTCATGACGTCGTCGTAGCTCTGCGCCTGCTCGGCCGGCTTCGCCTTCGGCTCGGCGCGCGCGATCTGCTTCGGCTTCTCGGCGGGCGCCTGCTCGACCTTCTTGTCGGGCTTCGGCGCGTTCTCGGGCAGGACCTTCACGGGCGCCTTCGGCTTGGGCGGCGCCGGCGCCGGCTCGGGCGGCGGGGGCGGCGCGGCCTTCGGCTTCGGCGGAGCCGGCGTCGGCTTCGCGCGGCGCGCGGGCGCCGGCGGCGCGGCCGGTGGGGCCAGGGTCGCACCGGCGATGAGCTCGACCGAAAGCGCCTCGGGCACGTCGTGCCGGAAGCTGGGCGGTGTCACGACCAGCAGCAGGACGAGGCCGACGTGGATCCCGAGCGAGATCCAGAGCGCGCGCCGCAGCCGCTGCCGCTCCGCCGCGTCGAGCGCGTCGTGCCAGCCGAGCGACCCGACCCTCAACGCCGCTCTTCCTCCGTGACGATGCCGAGGCGCGCCGCGCCGGCCCGCCGCGCCGCCGCCATCGCGTGGACGACGACGCCGTAGGGCGCGGCCTCGTCGGCGCGCAGGAAGAGCTCCTTCTCGCCGCGCGCCTCGAAGAGCGCCTCGAGCTTCGTCTGCAGCTCGCCGGACGGGATCGCCTGCTTCGCGATCGAGTACTGCCCGTCCTTCGTCACGGTCAGCACGAGCGGCGCGGTCGTCATCTGGATCGGCTGGGTCGTCGTCTCGGGCAGGTTCACGTCCATGCCCTGGAGCATGAGCGGCGCCGTCACCATGAAGATGATCAGCAGGACCAGCACGACGTCGACGAAGGGCGTGACGTTGATCTCGCCGTTGCCACGTCGCGTCCGTCCACCGCGGGAGAGGGATACCGCCATCGGAGCTCCTGGTTCAGTGGGCGCGCGCGGCGCGCTCGCTCTCCGTACGGACGGGACCTTCCGCCGACTGGGCGCCCAGCATGCGATCGAGGTCTTCCTGGAACTGCTCGCAGAAGCGCTCGAGCATGCCCATGACGCCGTCGATGCGCGTACCGAAGGCGTTGTAGGCGATCGTCGCCGGGATCGCGGTCATCAGGCCGATCGCCGTGGCGACGAGCGCCTCGGCGATGCCGGGGCCGACGACGGCCAGCGACGCCTGACCGGCTTCGCCGATCCGCTGGAACGCGGCGATGATGCCGATCACGGTGCCGAAGAGGCCGATGAAGGGCGTCGAGCTGCCCGTCGTCGCGAGCACCGACATGCCGCGCTCGAGCTTGCGGCCCTGGGCGGCGGCCTCCCAGACGATCGAGCGCGAGAGCTGCGTTCGCAGCCGATCGCGCCGCTGGTCCGAAGCATGGCGATCCCGCGCCGCCTGGAGCTCCTCGCCGGCCGTCAGGAAGACCACCGCGAGCGGACTGCGGTCCAGATGACGGGCCGCGTCGTAGACCTGGCTGAACCCTTCTCGTCGATAGACCTCGAGAAAGGCCTCGCTATCCTGATCGGCGTTGCGCAGCTCCGTCCACTTGTTCACGATGATCGTGATCGAAGTGACGGAGAAGCCGAGCAACACCAAGAGGACGAGCTTGACGATGAGACCTGCCTGCAGGATCAGGTCGATCCAGTCGAAGCTCACGGCGTTCCCCCCTTCGCCCATGTCCCAAACCCGCGCGGCGCCCGGAGCGTCACGCGGATCGTCGCAGTCGTCTCTTCACCGATCGCTTCGCCCGGCTTCCCGCCGGGCTTTCGACGCGGACCGCTCCCGCTCGACGCGGTGGGCGGCTCTGGAAGGAACGAACGCGACACGGTGAAACCGTTGATGACCCGCCGCCCCCACGGCGGGCCTCGACCGCAATCCGGCGGTCACGTGATCCTTCGCGGGTGGCGCGGGTGGACGGCCATGCGAGTCGGCACCGGGACACCGCGACGGGATCGACGGTGCCGCGGAATCTAGGGGAGAAGCCCATTGAAGACCATGCGCGTACAGCTCGAAAGCGGCGGGATCGATGCGATTCGGGCCGAAACCGTCATCCTTCCCTGCCTTCGGCGCGGCGGCCCGCCCCGCGACCTGCCCCAAGGGCTGGTGGCCCTCGACCGGCGCCTCTCCGGTCGACTGGCCGACGCGCTGGCGAGCGGTGACTTCAAGGCCAACGCCGGCGACCGGCTCGTCGTCTACGGGCCGCGGGGCGGCGACTGGGTGCGCTGCGTCCTGCTCGGTCTCGGCGAGGCGGACAAGCTGACCGACGAAGGCCTGCGCGAGGTCGGCGGCCACGTCGGGCGGGAGTTCAAGCGCTCGAGCTGCGATCGGATCGCGCTGGTGATTCCGTCCGTGAGCGAGCTCACCAACGACCACGCCGCCTGCCTGCTGGCGGAGGGCGCGGTGCTCGGCGCCTATCGCTTCGACCGCTACCTCTCGAAGAAGAGCCTCGACGACGGCGCGTCGCGCCCGCGCCGTGCGCGCAAGGACGCCGCGCCGCGACTCGATCTCGTCTATGTCCGGGCCCCGCGCTCGGCGACGACGCTCAAGCGCCGGCTGGCGGAGACGGTGGTCGTGGCGGAGTGCCAGACGGTGGCCCGCGACCTCTCGAACGAGCCGCCGAACGTCCTCTATCCGGAGGCGCTGGCCCGCGAGGCGCGGCGGATCGCCCGGGAGGTCGGGCTGCGCTGCCGCGTGCTCGACGTGCCGGCGATGACCCGCCTCGGCATGGGTGCGATCCTCGCCGTCGGTCAGGGCAGTGCCCATCCGCCGCGCATGATCGTGCTCGAGCACGTGCCGGGCGCGCGCCGCGCCGGAGCGGGAAGCGGTCGGGGCCGCGGGCGCAAGCGCGCGGGCGAGACCCTCGCGCTCGTCGGCAAGGGCATCACCTTCGACTCGGGCGGTCTCTCGCTGAAGACTGCGAGCGGCATGCCCGACATGAAGCACGACATGTCGGGCGCCGCCGCCGTGCTCGGCGCGATGCGGGCGATCGCGCTGCTCGCGCTCCCGATCCGCGTCGTCGGCATCCTCGCCGTCGCGGAGAACATGCCGAGCGCGAACGCCTATCGTCCGAGCGACATCATCCGCAGCGCCTCGGGGCAGACCATCGAGATCGTCAACACCGACGCGGAGGGTCGCCTCGTCCTCGCCGACGCGATCGACCACGCCGTCAAGCGGCACGCGCCGAGCGCGCTCGTCGACATCGCGACCCTGACGGGCGCCGCGATGCTGGCGCTCGGCTCCTGGGCGTCGGCCGGACTGACCAACGACGAGTCGCTGCTCGAGGAGGTCCGCGCGGCCGGAACGGCGACGGGCGAGATCGTCTGGCCGATGCCGCTCTTCGAGCCCCACGAGAAGGCGATGCGCAGCAAGGTCGCCGACTGGAAGAACTCGGCCGGACGCGACGCGGGCATCTCGACCGCGGCGGCGTTCCTCCGCGGCTTCGTCGGCAAGACGCCCTGGGTCCATCTCGACATCGCCGGCTCGGGGATGACGTCGAACCAGACACCGCTCCACGTCGGCGGCGGAACCGGCGTGGGGGTTCGCCTGATGACCCAATGGGTGCGCAGCCGCGCGAGCTAGGCGCGCTGCCGCCGTCCGCATTCGCGCAACCATCCGTTGCACCCCTCGACGACCCCGAAAACCGGAACCATTCTTCCGCCCGCGCCGACCAAGGAGTCGTCACCGGATCGCCTCGGCGATCGAGAAGCCCTCGGTGGCCCCGAGCGCGAGAGGCCGCTCGGGCAGGACGCTCGGGCAAGCACAGGAGATCGCCATGTCCCGTTTCGTCACGTCGTTTCTGATCCTCGCCGCGCTCGCGATGCCGGGCGCCGCCGTCGCCGCGGACGTCGCCGCCGGCCAGGCGAAGTTCAAGGAGCTCTGCGTCTCCTGCCACGGCGAGACCGGCATGGGCGACGGCCCGACCGGCAAGGCGCTCGCGGCGGCGGGCCAGCCGGCGCCGCGCGACTTCACGAAGGGCGAGTTCAAGTTCGACACGGACAAGGACGGCAAGACCGGTACGGACGCCGACCTGAAGAACGTGATCTCGAAGGGCGCGATGGCCTACGGCGGCAACGCGATGATGGCGCCGGTCGTGCTCAACGATACCGACATGGCCAACGTGATCGCGTTCATCCGCTCGCTGAAGAAGTAGCCCGCTCGCGATCCTTCCCATGACCGCGCGCCCGGCCTTCCCGGCCCGGCGCGCGGTTCGCATTTCGGGCCCCGGGCTCGTCGCCGGAGCGCCCGCGGCGCTCTGCTATCGTGGCCCGCCACGAAGCATCACGGGCGCGCGCCACGACGAATCTCTTCGGGATTCCGGCCAGCCGCGCCGCCCCCCAACCGAGGTCGACGGCGTGGCCCGACGCGAGCGCGAGCCGCAGGAGATCGAGTCGGCGGGCGATCCGGTCGAAGCGCGCGAGACGGAGGCCGCCGAGGACGAGGCCGACGCTGGCGAAGTCGACGCCGAGTTCGTCGACGAACTGGCGGCAGCGGGCGGGAAGGCGCGGCGCGCCCATCCGCTGGCGCCGCGCGGTCGACCCGATCGGGTCATGGCGAGCGCCGATCGCGGCGCGACGAGCCGTTCCGATTCGAGCCTCCCCGTACCCAGCACGACGGTGCCGACGATCCCGTCCGGCGTCGCCCAGGCGAGCGCCCTCACCGCCTACATGGCGCAGCTGCGCCACCATGCGCCGATCTCCCGCGAGGAGGAGCACGAGCTCGCCGTACGCTGGGTCGAGGAGGGCGACGTCGAGGCGGCCAAGGCGCTCGTCGTCGCGAACCTGCGCCTCGTGGTCAAGATCGCGATGGAATACCGACGCGCCTGGACGAACACCCTCGACCTCGTGCAGGAGGGCAACGTCGGTCTGATGGAGGCCGTGCAGCGCTTCGATCCGTACCAGGGCGTCAAGCTCTCGTCGTACGCGGTCTACTGGATCCGCGCCTACATCCTCAAATACATCCTCGACAACATGCGCAGCGTGCGACTCGGTACGACGCGGGCGTCGCGCAAGCTCTTCTTCCGCCTGAACAAGGAGAAGCGCGAGCTCGAGCGCCTCGGCTACGACGTCGAGCCGCGCCTGATCGCGGAGCGGCTCGACGTCTCCGAAGCGGACGTCGTCGACATGGAGGCGCGACTCTCGCGGCCCGACGTCTCCTTCGACGCCCCGCTGCGGGCCGACGAGACGGACGGCATGACCTTCGGCGATCGCATGGCGGCGCCGGGGATCACGTCGGAAGCGTCGGTCGGCGCCAGCGAGCTGCGCGAGGTCTTCATGCAGAAGATCGAGGCCTTCGCGCAGACCCTCGACGAGCGCGATCTGCAGATCCTGCGTGAGCGGATCCTCGCGGAGGAGCCGCTCACCCTCGCCGAGCTGGGCGAGCGCTTCCACGTCACGCGCGAGCGCGTCCGCCAGCTCGAGGCGAAGCTGGTGAAGCGGCTGCGGACCTACATGGAAGAGAACCTGGTCGACTTCGAATACTACGGACCCGGCGCCGGATGAGGCGCGCGCCCGGCTCGCCGCTCGCGCTGCTGCTCCTGCTCCTGGTCCTGCCGCTCGCGCCGGCGACGACCTCGTGTCGCGGACGGGACGCGGCGGCCCCGCCGCCCGAAGGGCTCGTCGAGGTCCGCGGCCGGACGATCCCCGTCGAGGTCGCCGACTCCGCCGCCGAGCAGGAGAAGGGGCTCGGCGGGCGCGACGGCCTCGCCTGGGGGACCGGCATGTACTTCCCCTACGCGAAGCCGCGCTTCGTCGCCTTCTGGATGAAGGGCATGCGCTTCGCGATCGACATCGTCTACCTGCGCGACGGGCGGATCGTCGAGATCCATCCGCAGGTGCCCTTCGATCCGGCGAGCAACGGACCGACGATCCGCGCGCGCTCGCTGGTCGACGCGGTGCTGGAGGTCCCGGCCGGCCAGGCGGCGGCGGGGGGCTGGCAGGTCGGGGATCGCGTTCGCTTCGAGCGCGTCAGGGCGGAGTGAGGTCGGCCGCGCCCCGGGTCCACTGCGGGAACTCGCTGCGGATCGCGCGCTGGACGGCAGCGTCGAGGCCGTCGGTGTCGATGCCGAGCGCCTCGTAGAGCGCCTGATCGATCGAGACGCCCTGGCCGAGGCGCTCGAGCAGGCGGCGACGGGCCGCGACGTCCGTCTTCGACTCGAGGTAGCCGACGGTCACGACCGACTGGAGATAGGCGTCGCGTGCGCGTTGATCCCCGAGCCCCGAGAAGCTCTCGGCGATCGATCGCAGCGGGATCCAGCGGCCGGTCTCGAGATTCGCGCGCAGCGCCGAGCGCTCGCTGCGCGTCGAGACGTCGAGCCCGCGCGAACCGCGCTCGACCTTCTCGGCGAGGCCCTCGTTGAGCCAGTAGGGGCGGTCGCCGCCCGTCTGCTCGCGGAAGACCGCATGGGTGTACTCGTGAAAGAGGACGCCGCGCAGGGTCTCGGTCGGATGGGCGGGCGAGGCGACGTGGATGCGGCCGTCGAAGAAGCCGACGGTCTGGAACGAGAAGCGGTGGGCATGCTCGCGCACGTAGGCGGCGCGGCCATAGAGGACGACACCGAGCGGCTCGAGCGGCGCCACGCCGATCGAGGCGGAGACCTGCGTGCGCGCGGCTTCGAGGAAGCCGAGCACGCGCACCGCATAGTCGGCCGCGACCGCGCCGAGCTTCGCGTCGACCTGCAGGCGGAAGTGGCGCGACGGAACCGACTGCAGCTCGAGCGCGCCGGCGAGGCGCGCCGGATCGGCGAGGCGCCGTTCGTCGGCGAGCGCGGCGAGCCGCTCGCGCGCCTCGCGTCGCCACGGCTCGAGCGCGGGGCCTGCGGCGTCGAGGAAGAGGCGCAGATGACGCTCGGCCGCCTCGAAGCGACCGCGCGAGCGCGCGAGCTGCGCGAGGTACCAATGCGCCTCGGCCGAGCGCGGCGCGAGCCGCAGGACGCCGTGCAGCGTGGCGCTCGCACGCGCATGCTCCCCGCGTTCGAGGTCCCCGAGCGCGCCGCGCAGGAGCCGCGTCACGCGATCGGCATCGCTCCCCGACTCGCCGATCAGCGCCGCCACCGGCGGTCCGACGACGCCGTCTTCCCAGACCGACCGCAGCCGATCGAGTCCCGCGTCCTCGGGCCGGACCGCATCGGGCGGCACACCGCGGGCGGAGTCGCTGAAGTGGGTGACGCCCTGCGCGTCGACCCAGAACCGGATGTCGTCGGCGCGCGCCGGTGCGAGCCCGGCCCCCAGCCCGCACAGCGCGAACGACGCGAAGGCGAGGCTCGATCGGACCCGGCCTGGCCGGGGAGGGCTCGGAGACACGGCGCGCGGCATGGGGGCTTTCTCGGCCCTGGCCCGGCGCGGCTTGATGGCCGAGAACCGCTCGGGACCGTCCGCTTCGTGCCGGGGGCTCAGCGCGTCTTGCGGGCCTCGCCCGCGAGGTGGCCGAGCTCGGGGAGGATCAGCTTTTCCATCGCGAGCCGCACGGCCCCGCGCGAGCCCGGGATCACGAAAACGACCTTGCCGCGCTTGAGCCCGGCGAGCGCACGGGAGAGCAGCGCGGCCGAGCCGATGTCCGCGTAGGAGAGCATGCGGAAGAGCTCCCCGAAGCCCGGGACGATGCGATCGAGGCGCGGCTCGAGGGTATCCGGCGTGACGTCGCGCGGCGCGACGCCGGTCCCGCCCGTGAACACGACGGCGCGCACGCGCGCGTCGTCGATCGCCGCGTCGAGCGCCTCGGCGATGGCCGCGGGCTCGTCCTTCACGATCGCCCGGGAGACGACCGACTGACCGGCGCCCGCGAGCAGCTCGGCGACGAGCAGCCCGCCCGTATCCGTCTCGAGCGTCCGCGTATCGCTGACCGTCACGATCGCCGTCGGCACGTCCTCCGGCGCCGCCTTTCGGTGGTGATGGGCGTGATGCGAGGGACTGGACTCGTTCGGATGGCTCACGGAATGCTCTGCTCCCTGCGATGCGAGCGCCCGGCGGCGCCGCACACGACCCGGGACGGGGCGTTCGCGCGCGCATCCGCGTGCGCTCGATCAGGCGTGGTCGTCGACCCAGTAGGCGCCGCCGGTCGCGACCTCGCGCTTCCAGATCGGCACGCGGACCTTCAGCGTGTCGATCGCGAAGCGACAGGCCAGGAACGCCTCGTCGCGATGGGCCGAGGCGGCGACGACGACGACGGCCGCATCGCCGATCTCGAGCCGGCCGACCCGATGGGCGATGGCGACCCGGGTCCCGGGCCATTGCGTCCGGGCCTCATCGACGATCTTCTCCATCTCGCGCTCGGCCATCTCGGGGTAGGCCTCGTACACGAGATGCTCGATCGAATGGCCCCGGGCATGGTCGCGCACGCGTCCGACGAAGGAGACCACCCCACCCGCATCGGGCCCTTCGACCCGAGCCGCCACCTCCGCCTCGTCGAGCGCCCGCTCGCTGATCGTGCAGCGCTTCCCCGCGCCGTCGCCCCCCGCCACCGGCGGCAGGAACGCCACCTCGTCTCCGTCGCGCAGCACCCGCCCCGAATCAGCGATCTCGAGATTGACCGACGCCGCCAGCCGGTCGCCCAGCTGGCCGACCAGCGGCGAGCGATCGGCGAGCCAGTCGCGCAGATCCGCGACCCGGGCGCCGGCCTCAAGCTCGACGATGCGGTGGGACTCGCCGACGGACTCGCGCAGCGAGCCGAAGAGCCGGAGCGTGATCTGGATCGGGTCAGCCATGGCTGCGAAGCCTAATGATCCGACGCGCGAAGCTCAATCCGACGGGTCGCAGACCGATGCGAGTCGGGATTCGACGCAGAAGCAGAGAAAGTCAGGCGATGATGTGACAATCGTCACTTCCATTGGGCGACGGTTTTCCGACAGTATTTCGAAGGGGGCCCCGCGAGTCATCGCGGTGGATTCCAGCCAGAACAGACGACCCGGAAGCATTCGAATGGGCCACGAGGGGGGCCCGTGGGAATGACTCGACCGACCCTGCACAGCGCTGCGGCGGCCTCGCGCCCGCCCCGCGGTTGGCGCCGGCTCCGCGCCGCCGGCGCGCGCGGCGTCGTCGGGCTCGCGCTGGGCGTCGCCCTCGCCGGCTGCAGCGGAGATGGATCGGGCGGCGCCGACGTCGGCGGCGGGAGCGCCGGCGGGGACGTGGTCCTGGCGACCGAGCCCGTCGACCTGCCGCCCGGTCAGACGGCGGTCCAGGTCGCCTGGCAGCCCTCGCGCGGAAGCGTGAGCGGCTACCTGGTCATGCTGTCGCGAAACCACGGCAGCTTCGACTTCCTTCGGGTGGAGGCCCAGGCCAACACGATCGTCGAGGGCCAGGCCGGCGACGAGGTCCGGGTCATGGTCATCGCCCTCAACGATGGCGCCGAGCGCGTGAGCGAGCCCTCGCCGCCCTCGGTGCCGATCCGCTTCCACGGCCTCGCGACGACGGATCCCGCGCCCGCTCTCCCGCCGATCGCAGCCGACGGGCCGAGCCACCCGTCGCCGACGACCGGCCCGCCGTCGGACGAGCCTCCGGTCGATTCGCCGCCCGCGGCGCCGGTCGAGCCGACGCCGACGCCCGACCCCGAGGCGAGTCCCGGCGACGTCCCTTCGCCGACGGCCGATCCGGTCGCGCCGCAGCCGTCCGTGCCGACCGCGGACCTCCGGCAACGGCTCCTGCTGGCCGACGTTCGGCTGCCCTTCGGCGAGCGGAGCCAGGCGGCGGCGGAATGGATCCGCGGCGCCCTCGGCGCTACGCCCTTCGCCCAGCTCGAGCCGATCGGGACCCCGTCACGCTCGAGCGACGCGCTGCGCGATGTCGTCTGGCGCGATGCGGACGGTCGGCTCTACTGGACCGACGGCGCGCTCCTCGGTCTCGCGGCCCCCGAGACATGGATCGCCACGCCTGCCCTCGCACTGGGCCCCGACGAGCGCTGGGTCGACCTCGTGGATCTCGACGGGGATACGCTGCGCGACTGGGTGGTCGAGCACCGCGCGACGGGTGAGGTGTCCTACCGGGTCGATGCCCTGACGCCGGCGCGCAGCGCACGGGCCGCCGACCAGCCCGCCTCGGATCGACTGGTGGGCAGCGGTGACTTCGATGGCGACGGCTCGGTCGAGCTGCTCTGGGAGGACGCCGATGGCGCGCTCCTGCTCGCCCGACCGGGCGGGAGCCTGCCGCCCTTCGCCGCCGGCGGGTGGGCACCGCTCGGGACACGGGTCATCGCGGCCGCCGACCTGACGGGTGACGGACGGGACGACCTGATCGCCCGCCACGAGGACGGACGCATCGCCTACGGCTTCGTGGTGAGCATCGCCGGAGCCGACGCCCTGGCGATCAGCTGGTCCGGGCTGATCCTCGAAGTCGCTCCCACGACGGAGCTCGTCGCGGCGCTCGACGAGGACGGCGACGGACGCGCCGCGCTGGTCTGGTACGACGAGGGCCGCATCGAGATCCGGGGGCCCGGCGAGACCATCCCGCGGCCCTTCTGATGCCGCGCGCGCCCGCGCCCCGACGCGAATCCGCCGTCAATCTCCCGCATGCGCGCGCCGAACAGAACGCCCATGGCGATGTCGCTCGATCGATTGCCCCCGAAGCGCGAGACCGTCGAGGCCTGGCTCGACCGGATCCGCCCGGCCCTCGTCGCCGATGGCGGCAACGTCGAGCTCGTCGCGATCGACGTCGACGGCACGGTTCGGATCGAGCTCCAGGGCGCCTGCGCGACCTGCCCCGCCCAGCTCGCGACCCTGCGCGTGGGCATCGAGGAGCCGCTCAAACGCGCCCTGCCCGGCGTCGAGGCCGTCGTCCTGATCGAGCGCGGCTGAGCCTTCGCCCCCGAAACGAGAGTGGCCCCGCCCCCCGCGTGCTGTACACGGAGAACGGGGCCGGCCCCCCAACACTCCCAGCCGCGCCCGCTCGGGGCGCGTCGAATCGATCAGGCGTTCGGCTTGGCCGCGGGCGCCCCCGCGCTCGCGTTCGAGGCCGCCTTGTCGGCGCTCGCTGCCGCCCCGCCCTTCGCGGCGCCCGCGTTCGCGTTCGCCTGGGTTCGCCCCATGCGCACGTTCCCGTTCAGCTGAGCGCCCTCCTCCATCACGATGTTGGGCGCGACGAGGTCGCCGTTCACGACGGCGGATTTGTGCAGGACGATCTGGCTGCTCGCCTGGATGTCGCCCTCGACGAGGCCCGAGACCATGACGGAGACGGAGCGGATGTTCGCGTGGATCTTGCCCGACTCGCCGACGATCAGCGTGTTCTCGCTCGAGATCTCGCCGCTGAAGCTGCCGTCGATGCGGACGGTGTCGCGGAAGGAGAGCTTTCCCTCGAACTCCGACCCCTGATCGATGAAGGCCGTCAGGTTGCCGAAGCTTCCGGCGCTCGCGCTGCTCGGCATCGCGCCCGACTCCGACATGCTGCCCGACTTGCCCCGACCGAATCCGCTGATCGCCATGTCCTGCCTCGCCCCCGTTGAAATTGCCGATGGGCTGCTCATCGACGCCGGCCCGGAGGTTCTTGAGCGGGAATTCTCGGATTCGAGTGCTGGCGGAACGAGTTGCGGCCCGCTCTGCGTCGCTGTGACGGCCCCCACGGCAGCGGGCTAGACTCGGCTGCCCATGCAGACCGATCTCGAGACGACCGACGGGCCGAGCGGCGCGGTGGATCCGGCCGCGATCCTGGCTCGCGCCATCCCGCACGATCGCGTCCACTCGGGCTATCTCCTGACCGGCGCGCCCGCGCGCGCGCGCGCGTCGGCCCTGGCCTTCGTGCGGGCGCTGGTCTGCGAGCGGGGCACCGGCCGGGCGTGCGAGGCCTGTCCGAGCTGCCAGCAGTCGGGGGCGGGCGGGCGCGACGCCGCCGAGGAGGGGGCAGGGGACGCGCCGACCTCGGTCGCGCTCGATGGCGACGGCAAGCGCGGGCCGACCTATGGCCACGTCGGCGATCATGCCAGCCTCTTCTGGGTCGCGCGCGGGCGCGACGACACGCGCATCAAGATCGGACAGATCCGCGACCTGCAGACGGCCCTGCGGCTGCGGGGCTTCGATCGGGGGCGGCGAGCGGCGGTGATCGACGGCGCCGAGTGGATGAACGCGAGCGCCCAGAACGCGCTGCTGCGGATCCTCGAGGAGCCGCCGGCGCGGACGACGCTCGTGCTGGTCGCCGCGCGGCCGTCGTCGGTGCTCGCGACGATCCGCTCGCGCTGCGTGCGGATCCGCTTTCCGGAAGCGCCGGCGATCCCGCTGCGCGACCCGGCCACGCCGGCCGCGGTGGCGGAGATCGTCACGCTGCTCGATGGCCTGCGCGCGCGCAGCGTGCCACAGCTGCTCGACGACGCCCTCGCCTATCGCGGCGTGCGCGCGGAGGCGGCGGAGGCGGTGACCCAGCTGATCGACGTCGCCGGGCGCTGGCTGCGCGATCGCGTCGGCGATCGGCTCGCGCGCGGGGAGCGGCCTGCCCTCCGCGAGCTCGATGCGTTCAAGAGCCTGCTCCAGCTGCGCCGCGATCTCGTGCAGCGCAATGCCAACCCGCAGATGGTCGCCGAGCGTCTGCTCTTCGGGCTGCGGGACGTGATCGCCTGATGTGGATCGACAGCCATTGCCACGTCACGGCGAACCGCTTCGACGCCGACCGCCCGGCCGTCCTCGCGCGCGCCTTCGAGGCCGGCGTCGAGGCCCTGCTCTCGATCGGTTCGGGCTACGGCGTCGAGGGCAACGCCGAGGCGATCGCCCTCGCCGAGTCCGACCCCCGCATCTTCGCGACCGTCGGCATCCATCCCCACGAAGCCGCGCAGGCCGACGACGCGGTCGGGCTGCGCCTGCGTGCCTGGCTCGACCACGACCGCGTCGTCGCCGTCGGCGAGTGCGGCCTCGACTACCACTACATGAATGCGCCGCGCGACGCCCAACGACGCGTCTTCGCGGAGCAGGTCGCGCTGGCGCGCGAGCGCCGACTCCCCGTGTCGATCCACGTCCGCAGCGACGACGAGCAGGCCTACGACGAGCTGCTCGACCTCTGGCTCGCCGAGGGCGGTCGCGCGCTCGAGGGCGTGCTCCACTGCTATACCGGCTCCCGCGCCTTCGCCCTGCGGGCCCTCGACGCGGGCTTCTCGATCTCGTTCTCCGGCATCGTGACGTTCAAGAACAGCCAGGCTCTGCGCGAGGTCGCCCGCGCCGTCCCCCTCGACCGCCTGCTCGTCGAGACCGACGCGCCCTTCCTCGCGCCCGAGGGCCGGCGCGGGAAGCGAAACGAGCCCGCCTGGGTCCCCCTCGTCGGCGAGGCGCTCGCCGCCGTCCACGACCTCCCCGTGGAGGTCGTCGCCCGGGCGACGGCGCAGAACACCCGGCGCCTGTTCCGCCTGCCGCCCGCCCCGCGTACCCCCGACGCCAGCGAGGTCCACCGCCCGTGACTCTCGTCTCGACCGTGCCCGCGATCGCGCAGCGGCTCTTCCTCGCCCGCGAGCTGTCGGGACGCGCCGGCGCGCTCCAGCGCGCCCGCTATGAACACGGCTCGCGATCGACTCGAAGAGCGCGTCGATCGACCTCGTCACCGAGGTCGATCGCGCCTGCCAGACCTTGATCGTGGACGCCATCCGCGACGTCTTCCCGGACGACGCGATCCTCGCCGAGGAAGGTGGCCGCGGCGCGCCGCCCGGCGCCGAGTTCTGCTGGATCGTCGATCCGCTCGACGGTACGACCAACTTCGCCCACGGCTTCCCCCGCTTCTGCGTTTCGATCGGCATCGAACGCCGCGAGGAGCGCACGATCGGCGTCGTCTACGACCCGCTGCTCGACGAGCGCTTCGAGGCCGTCAAGGGACGCGGGGCCTGGCTCGGCGCGCGGCGGCTCGCCGTGTCGAGCGAGCCCGAGCTCGCGCGGAGCCTCTTCGCGACGGGTTTCCCGTACGACGTCCACACGAGCGACGACGACAACCTCCGCGCCTTCGCGAACGTCGTGAAGTCCTCGCGCGGCATCCGCCGGGACGGCAGCGCGGCGCTGGACCTCTGTTATGTCGCGGCGGGTCGGGTCGACGGCTACTGGGAGCGGAAGCTGCATGCCTGGGACGTCGCCGCCGGCATCCTGATCGTCGAAGAGGCCGGCGGACGCGTCAGCGACGCGCGGGGCGGGCCGGTGGACCGCTCGGGGCGCGACGTGGTCGCGACCAACGGGCGCGTCCACGCGTCATTGCTCGAGAAGGTCCGCCCCGTCGCCTGAGCCCGCCGGCGCGTTCCCCGCTCCGGGCGAGTCGCTCGCGTCGACGGGCGTCTCGAGCCGCTCGTACCGCGCGGCGAAGCGCGCCAGGTCGAGGGGCAGGATCTCGGCGAGGGATGCGGCGAGGGCGTAGACGACGGGCTCGCCCGAGCGCCGCGCGAAGAGACCGCGATCCGGGTCGAGCCGGCCGAGCTCGATCCCGGTCGCGCCCTGACCCACGCGCGCCTCGTCCCCGGCGTCCTCGTCCCCTTCCGCGAGCACCGGCGCGCCATCGCCCGTCTGCAGCCGGATCCGTACCGCCGGCGGCGCGAGTCCCAGACCGGCGCGCTCGGCCTCGCCCATCGCGTCGGCGACGATCGACTCGGCTCGCAACGTCGCGAGCGCGTCCGCCAGCGCCGCCACCGCATCGGACTCGACCACCCGGCCGGAGGCCGTCCACCCGCCCTCCTCCCGATCCCGCGCGAGCACGACCTCCGTCCCGTCCGCGAACGCGAGCTCGATGCGCGCGAGCGCGTCGGGATCGAGGTCGACGAGCTGCTTGTCGCGGTAGGCGTCGACCGAGCGCGGAAAGTCCTCGAGCCGCTCCGGGGCCAGCGTGTAGAGCCGGCCCTCGCTCTCGACCAGGCGCGAGCCGTCGACCAGGCCGGCGATGCGAATCGAGCCCGTCGCACCCGGGGCTCGGTCGTCCATCGCGTCAGCCGCCGCCTCGGTCGTCGCGTCGCCTGCCGTCTCGTCCGCCGCCTCGTCCGCCGGCGCCCGCCAGCGGATCTCGAGCATCGGCTCCCGCAGCGCGGCCTCGACCTCGCTCGTGCGCGCGTCGACGAATCCCGTGGCCTGCAGGTACTCGAGGTTCGCGACGACCTCGCGCACGGCCTGCTGATCCGCCTGTGCCCGGATCGGCTCGCGGATCTGCCAGGGCCCCGCTGCGTCGCGCGCGAGCACGATCCGACGCCTCGCCTCGCCGACGGTCGGACCGGCGGGGCTGCTGGCGCGTCGAGCCGCCGCGCCCCGCTCGGCACTGCCCGTGGCGTCGTCGCGGGCGCCCCCGACGGCCGACGCGTCGATCACGAGCTCGACGAGGGCCTCGCCCTCGAGCCGCACGATGCGCCGATCGCGCAGCGCGTCGAGATCGTGGCGAAGGGCATTCAGGCGATAGGTCTCGACGTAGGCCACCTCGGGATCTTCGTCGGCGCGGACGTAGACGTTCCCGCCGACCGGCGTCGCCCGGCCGACACGCAGGACGTGATCCCCGTCCTGCGCCCGGAATCGCACCACCCGCGCGTCGTCGTCGAGCCCGAACTGCGCGACGTCCCCCGGCGACGAGCGCACGCGACCGGCGCGGGCGAGCTGCGCGAGCGCGCTCGCGATCGCGTCGAGCGCCATCGGGTCGGCCCGCCCGACGACGGGCGCGACGATGCGCCACGTGCCGGACGTCCGCTCGAAGCGGGCGTCCGCGCCGTCGCTCGTCCGGAGCTCGACCGAGTCGATCGCCTCGGCCTGGACGTCCGGATAGAAGCGCTTCTCTCCCTCGCGCGCCGACTCGCGATCGGCCCCGCCCTCGATCTCGTAGAGGTAGACGAAGGCGCCGAGCACCAGGGTCACGAGCGCCAGAATCGCCGTCGTCCGCGGGCTCATGCCATCCCCCTCGTGGCAACCCGCTAGGCCGAGGCACGTCGGCGCGACCACCAGACGAGCACGCCCACGACCGCGATCGCCTCGGGCACGACGAGCAGAGAGACGTACTGCAGGAAGCGGAACTCGTCCTGCGACATCTGGAAGGTCGAGGCCCGCGAGACGTTGGGGCGGACCGTGATCGATTCGACCTCGCCGGCGAGCCAGTTGATCGAGTTGACGAAGAGGTCGCGATTGCGCAGGTCGTCGATGGCCTGGTTGGTCGCGAAGTCCGAGTCGCCGAAGACGACGAGGCGCGGCGACTGCGGCGGGGACGCCGCGTCCGCCCCCCCGTCCTCGCCACCGGACGACGCCGCGTGCGCGAGCCTCGGGGTCCCCGCGACCGCGATCGGGACCGGGCCGAGCAGGTCGTTCGGTCCGAGCTCGGCCCGACCGCTCGTGCGCCAGACGTCGAGGTCGCGCTCGGCCCAGGAGTCCTCTCCGGTTCGGACGAGGACGCTGAAGTCATCGGCGACGGCGGGGTCGAGCTCCACGCTACGGACCATCGGGAAGAGGGTGGGTTCCTGCAGCACGCGCGTGATCGCGTGGTTCGGGTCGTAGATCGCCGCCAGCGGCGTCGTCGCCTGGCCGAAGATCGCGAGCGCCCGGTCGACGACGACGTCGTCTCCGAGCCGGACGCCGAAGCCCGCGAGCAGCGCGTAGAGGTTCGTCTGGGCCCGCGGATCGATGGCGACGAAGAGCGCCCCGCCGCGCTCGAGGTAGCGCGTCAGGGCCGCGATCTCGCCGTCGAAGAACGGCCGCGTCGGGCCGGCGATCACGACGGCGGCCGCGTCCGCGGGCACGTCCGCCTGGGTCGCGAGCAGCAGCGGCTCGACCCGATAGGTCTCGTTGACGAGCGCCTCCGCGGCGCGCCCCCAGGTATCGGGGCCGATCGCGAAATCGCTCTTGCGCTGCGGCGGATGCCCGGGCATCGGGGGCTCCGCCTCGTCTTCGGGCCCGGGCTCGATGCGGCGCTCGTTGTGGCCCGTCACGAAGTAGATCGTCTTGTCCTTGCTCTTCACGAGCTTGAGCAGGGCGTTCGTGACGGCGGACTCGGTGAAGTCGGTGAGCGTGATCGCCTCGCCGCTCGAGAGCGAGAGGCGGACGACGCCGCGGGAGAGCTCCTCGGTCCCGAGACCGAGCTCTTCGACGAGCCCGGGCGCATCGTTCGGCTCGACGAAGGCGAGCTCGACCCGCTCCGGATTCTCGAACGCGTAGCGATCGAGCAGGTCGCGGATCGGCGGCGCCTCGCTCTCGGCGAAGAAGGCCGTGATCTGGAGGTCGCGGTCGAGGCCCGCGAGCAGCGACTTCGTCTGGTCCGAGAGCGTGTGGACCTTCGACTCGCTGACGTCGAAGCGTTCGACGTGGCGGACGGACAGGAAGGCGACGAGCCCGAGCAGCACGATCCCGAACACCGCCTGCAGGATCGCGCTCGTCCCGTAGCGCCCGACCCGGCGCGACGCGCCGGACTGGAGCCGCTCGCGCAGCGTGTCGAGGCTCATGAAGACCGACGCGACGAGCAGGACCAGTCCGACGGCGAGGTTGCCCACGATCCAGACCGGATCCGTGAAGGGCTGGAGGACCGCCAGCAGCGCCGTCAGGAGCCCGAAGCCGAGCGCGACGACGCCGAGACCCGCGAGGAGGAGGGGCAGACCGGTCATCTAGCGCCACCTCGCCGATTCGATCACGGTCTTCGCCAGCAGCAGGAAGATCGCGCTCGCCACCGCGTAGTAGGCGATGTCCGACGTGTCGATCAGGCCCTGCAACATGCGGTCGACGTGGCTGCCCGTCGCCATCCAGCGGATCACCTCGGCCACCGCCGAGTCGCTCCCGATGCCGCTTCCCGAGGTCGAGATGTCGACGATGAAGGGCAGCATCATGCCGAGGATCAGGAGCAGCACGAAGGTGAAGATGAACGCGATCAGCTGATTCCGCGTCACCGACGAGGCGAAGACGCCGACCGCGACGTAGGTCACGCTGACGAGCCAGAGGCAGAGCATGCCGGCGAGCGTCTTGCCGAGCTCGGGATCGCCGTAGTAGAAGAGCAGCGCCGGAAAGAAGCCCGCGATCGCCGTCAGGATCGTCACGAACTCGACGCCCGCCAGGAACTTCCCGAGCACGATGTCCCAGACCGAGATCGGACTCGTCAGCAGCAGCTCGTCGGTTCCATTCGCCTTCTCGCTGGCGACGAGCCCCATCGTGATCGCCGGCAGCAGGAAGAGCACGATCACCCACATCGACCCGATGAAGGGCTCGATCAGATGGTCGTTCAGGTTCATCGACTCGATCTGGTCGAGCATCTGGAACTGCTGCAGCCGCAGCTGCCGCTCGTGGAACGTCAGCAGGCTGACGATGAAGAACGTCCCCGCGATCACCGACCAGAGCGTCAGCACGACATAGGCCACCGGCGAGAGGAAGAGCGAGCGCAGCTCGCGCGACGCGATCGTCCCGACGTGTCTCATGCCGCCCCCCGCGCTTCGGCGTCCGCGGCATCGCGCGTCATGACGCGCGTGAAGACCTCCTCGAGCGAGGTCCCGCCACCGGTCAGCTCCGCGAGCGGCTGGTCGAGCACCTTCTGCCCGCGCCCGATCAGGATCACGCGCTGACAGATCGCCTCCACCTCCGGCAGGATGTGGGTCGAGAGGATCACGGTCTGCCGCCCCGTCGCCGAGAGCTCCGCGATCAGCGCGCGAATTTCGCGGATCTGGATCGGATCGAGGCCTACGGTCGGCTCGTCGAGGACGAGGACCTGCGGATCGTGGACGATCGCCTGGGCGAGACCGACGCGCTGGCGATAGCCCTTCGAGAGCTGGCGGATCTCGCGGTGGCGCACGGCCGCGAGGCCACACCGCTCGAGCGCGCGCTCGACGGCCGCGCGGCGGCCGGCCCGCGGCACGTCCTTGAGCCGTGCGACGAAGTCGACGTAGGCCGCCGGCGTCATCTCGGGATAGAGCGGCGGCGTCTCGGGCAGGTACCCGATCGCCCGGCGCGCGGCGATCGCGTCGGTGAGCACGTCGTGGCCCGCGATGCGCACGGTGCCGTCCGTCGCCGGCAGGAATCCCGTCAGGATCCGCATCACCGTCGTCTTGCCGGCACCGTTCGGTCCGAGGAACCCCACGACCTCGCCGGCGCGCACGGAGAAGGAGAGGCCGCGCACCGCCTCGTGATCTCCGTAGCGCTTGGACAGCCCGGCGACCTCGATCGCGAGCGGCGCCGCGCCGCCCGCCGCGCCCGTCGCGCCCCCTTGCCGTTCCCGCTCTTCGCGTTCGTCCACGCGGCTCGCTCCCCCCTCGATCGCTCGTCCCCGAAGCCGGACCGGCCGAAGCGCCATCCCGTCGCAGCGCCGGCCGGCCTCGCCGCTGGCCTCGCCGGTCGGTGGACACGTCGCGCTCGCCCCGCCGTCCGGACCGCAGGCGCGCGAATTCTTGCGAACAAACGCCAAACGAGTCAAGGCGCGGCGCGATTCGCGCGCGATCGCGTGGGCGACACCGCGGCGCACGGACGCGTTCCCCGCCCCGGCTCGACCGCGACCGGCGCGACCGGCCCCGAGGCCGGACGGGGTGCGCGACGCGCACCCGACGGCCGGACTCGATCCGCGAATGACGCCCGGGACCCGAGTCGATACCGTCTGCGGGCTTGCCCCGAGGATCCCCCCTGCGCATCGCCCTCGTCGTCGAACGCCTGGCTCCGGGTACCGGTGGTGTCGAGAACGTCGCCTGGCAGGTGGCCCGCGAGCTCGTGCGACGCGGCGAACGCGTGAGCGTGATCGCGCGGGAGGCGGTGCCCTGCGACGGGCTCGAGATCGTGCGTGTGCGCAGCGCCGGTCGGCGCTCGCCCGGGCGCACGCTCTCCTTCTCCCGCGCCGCGGCCGCGGCCGTCCGGACCGGTCGCTTCGACGTCGTCCACGGCTTCAGCCGGACCCGTCATCAGGATCTCTTCCGCGCCGGCGGCGGCAGCCATGCGGACCATCTCGCGCGGAGCCACGGCCCGCTCGGCCGCACGCTCCGCCGCCTCCAGCCGCGTCATGCGAGCCTGCTCGCCCTCGATCGCGCCGTCTTCGCCGACCCGCGCCAACGCATCCAGTGCGCCTCGCGCCTCGTCGCGGACCGCCTGATCACCCACCACGGCGTCGACGCGACCCGCATCCTGCTGTTGCCGAATGCCGTCGACGCCGGGCGCTTCGATCGCGAGCGCCATGCGGAAGCGGCCCATGCGCTGCGACAGCGCCTCGACGCGTTGGCCGAGCGCGTCTGGCTCTTCGCGGGATCGGGCTGGCACCGCAAGGGGCTCGCGCGCTGCTTCGCCGCCCTGACGCGCATCCGCGATCCGCGGCTCTCGCTCTGGGTCGCGGGGCGCGACGATGCGGCCGCGTGGCGGCGGCGTGCGCGGCGGGCCGGCCTCGCGGAGCGCGTGCGCTTCATCGGCCCGCGCGACGATCTCGAGGTCGTCTATGCGGCCGTCGACGGGCTCGTCCTGCCGACACGCTACGACCCCTTCGCGAACGTCACCTTCGAGGCGGCCGCGGCCGGGCTGCCGATCGTGACGTCGCGCGGCAACGGTGCCGCGGAGTGGCTCTCGCGCGAAGCCTGCGTCGTGGTCGGATCCGATGGCGACGCGAGCGACGACGACGAAGCCCTGGGCCCGGCCCTGGCCGACGCGCTCGGCCGCGTCTCGGACACCGACCTCGGCCGCCGCATGGGCGAAGCCGCGCGGCGCGAGGTGCGCCGCTTCGATTGGGGGGACCACGTCGCCGCGCTGCAGGCCGAATACGCCCGCATCGTCGCCGCGCGCGGCCCGGCGAGCGCGCCCGCCGATGCGACCCCGAGCGCTCGACGAGACGTCGCATGAGCGCCCTCGACTCCGCTCCGATCGAATGGCTGGCGGGCGAGCCCGCGCTCCGGCGCGCCCTCGACGAAGCCCTCGGCGCGGCTCCGCCCTGCACGCCCACGCTGCTGCGATCGAATCCCCGCCGCACCCTGCACGCGACCACGCTCCCGCCCTCGAACGACCGGCCCGCACCCCTCCGCATCGTGCTCAAGACGCACCACCTCGCGACCGGGCGCCACCCGCTGCGCGACGCGCTGAAACGCCGAGTCGGTCGCTCGCCCGCGCGTCGCGAGTGGCAGGCGCTCGTCGCCCTGCACGCCGCCGGTGTCCCCGTCCCGCGTCCCCTCGCCTACGGTCGACTCGCATCGGGCGACGAGCTCGTCGTACAGGGCTTCGTTCCGGGTCGGCCGCTCGTGGCGGCCTTCGCCGCCTCGGGCGATGCGGGCCGCACGGCGCTCGTCGATGCGCTCGCCCGGACGCTCGACGACCTCGCGCGCGCGGGCTGGATCCACGGCGATCTCCACCTCGGCAATCTCCGCCTGGTCGACCCCTTCGCCCCGCCGCGCGAAGAGCACGCCCGCGACGGTCCCGTCCCCGACGCGCACCCCCGCGACGATCGACTCGACGATCGCCGCCTCGACGCCGGAGCCCCCCGCATCGTCCTGCTCGATCTCGAGCGCGCCCGCCGCGGCTCCGTCGAGCGCGCGGCGCTGCGGGATCTCGCCCGCCTCGAGCTCTCGCTCGCGCGAGCCGAATGGCCCATCGGGATGCGGCGCCGCCTGCGGTCCGGCCGCGTCGATGCCGCCGCCTTCGATGGCGCGCTGCGCCGCTTTCTCGCCGACCATCGCCGCGGACGCGCCCGCCGCGCGCGCGCGAAGGGCGGCGGGCTCGCCGCGATCCGCTCGCCGGGGCGGCGGGGTCTGCGCGAAGCGGGGATTTCGGAGCAGGCGCTATTCGCCGTCCTCGAGCGCGCGGAGTGTTCGCCGCTGCGGGAGACGCGACGGGGCGGTCGCACGTGGATCGCGCGGGAGGAGCTCGCAGGACGCGCGGTCGTCGTGAAGGGCGAGCGCGCGGAACGCGGTCTGCAGCGCCTGCTGGCCCGGGTCCGACCCTCGCGCGCCGCGCGGGCCTTCCGAAAGGGGCGCCTCGACCGGCTGGTCGCCCCGCGCGCCCCGACGCCGCTCGCGTTCGTCGAGGCGATCCGCGCGCGCGGCGCGACGACGAGCTGGCTCGTGCTCGAGCACGTCGGCGAAGTCGACCTCGATCGCCACCGCCCCGCGACGGCGCGCGCCGCCCGGTCCATCGCGGTCGACTTCGCCGACTGGCTCGCCGAGCTCCACGCCGCCGGGCTCGGCCACCGCGATCTGAAGGGAAGCAACGTCCGCGTCGCCCTCGACGGCGACGCGCCCCGCTTCTGGCTCGTCGATCTCGCGGACCTGACCGGTCCCGCTCGACTGCGCGATGACGCGCGTCTGCAGGCGCTCGTCGAGCTGAACGCCTCGCTCGCGGACGAGGACTGGCCGGTCGCGGCGCGCGTGGCCGCGTTGGCACGCTATGTCGATCGGCTCCCCTTCGACGACCCGCGCCTCGACCTCGCCACGGCGCGGCGCGAGATCGCCCGGCGCGCGCGCACGCGCCATCACCGCTTTCGCGGCGAGGGATGCGGCGGCAGCCCGAGGGCGGAATTCAGCCGACGGTGACGGTCAGCCAGCGGAAGTAGCTCGAGGAGCCGGAGACCTGCCGGCGATCGCCCGTCACGAAGGTGAAGGCGACGGGGGTCGGCGCGCTGGTCGCGATCTGCTTGAACGCCTCGATCTTGCGTTCCGGATCATCGGGATTGATGCCATGGAAGACGATCTCGACCTTCTTCCGGGTCGCGACCACGTTGAGCACGAGGGTCGCCAGCGTGAACAGCTTGTTGATGCCCTCGACGGCTTCGACCGCGAAGCGCGGCACGTCGCATTCGGCGAGCTGGAAGCCGTATTCGAGACGCATGATCTTCTCCGGGATCGGGAACGACCCGATCGTTGCGGGCTGGCCGGGCGGCGAACGAGGCGCGGCAAGGTCGCGCCCGCCCTTCGGACTGTCAAGCGGGACCGACGCAGCGGGCGGTCGACCGACTAGTCGGACGCCCCCGGTCGCGACGGCTTCAGCTTGTCGATGCGCGCGTGGAGCTCTTCGTAGGTCAGCACGCCCTTCTCGATCAGGAGATGGGCGATCGCCTTGGCGACGAGGCGCGTGCGCTCGGTCTCCTCGACGGCGCGGGCGACGTCGTGCGCGAGCCGATCGGCGGCGGGCTGGACGACGGGCGGCGCGCTCGCCCGGTCGATGTCGGGCGCTGCCGGCGCGGCGTCCGAGGAGGCGAGCGGCGCGGGCGCGACGGCGGCGGGCGGTGGGACCGGGGGGGGCGCGACCGCTTCGGGCGCGTCGAGCTCGAGCGGCTCGGGCGTTGGAACCGACGCGGGCGTCGGCAACGCGACCGACGCCGGCTCCGGCCTCGCCTCCGGCTCCGCGACGGGACCCGTGGGTTCGACTTCCGGGTCCACGTCGGGGGTCACGGGCAGGAGCGGCGTCGCGTCGATCGCCTCGACGCATGCGGCAAGCCGCTCGACGCGCGCGGCCGGCGTCGGGGCGGACGACAGGGACACGGTCGCGTCGGCCTTCGCAGCCGACGGCAGAGCCGTCGTCGGTTGCGCCGTGTCGGGCGCAGGCGGACCGGGCTTCAAGAGCTCGGCGAGGGTCGGCGCGGCCTCCGGACGACGGAGATGCGTTTCGGTCAGCGTGTCGGAGGCCCGAAGTGCGTCGGGCAGGGTCGACGACGACGGCGCCGGGCGCGCGTTGTAGTAGCGGTCGATCGCCTCGCCGAGCTCCGTCGGTCCGACCATCACCGGGCGGATCGCCATCCCGGTGCGGAACGCCAGATCGTCGAGCACGCCGAGATCCGACGGATCCTCCATGCCGAGGAAGAGCTGGCCCTTCGGGCCGTCCTTCTTCGTGAAGAGCGGGATCACGGTGTGGTCGATCGCGACCCGGGCCGGAACCAGCGCGATCACCTCGGGCGCGATCTTCTTCCCGGCGAGACTCGCGACGGGCATGTCGAACTGGCGTGCCAGGGCGCGGACGAGCTGGCCCTCCTGCACCATCCCGAGCTTGACCAGCGTCATGCCGAGGCGACGGCCCCATCGCGTCTGCTCGCCGAGCGCGGCCGCGAGCTGCATCTCGTCGATGATCCCCGCCTCGAGGAGGATCTCGCCTACCCTGGGTCGATCGCGCATGGGGCCTCCACGCGCGGTGGCATCGGAAGGGCCCGCGTCAAACCTGAGAAGATCCGGGAAAAGCCGGGGTCGCGCGCTCCGCTCGGACGAGCGCGCGTCCAGCCCGGCGAGGCTCAGGCTCCGGTCGGAGCAGGCTCCGCCTCGCGCCCCGGTTCCGCCCCGACGACGACCGGCGGCGACGCGCCCGGCTCGACGAGGAAGCAGGCGCTGGTCCCGCCGCCCTGTGCCCCGCCCTCGACCGGATATGCCGGCGGTCGTTCGCGGCGACAGCGCTCCATCACGAAGGGACAGCGCGTGTGGAACGCGCAGCCCGGCGGCGGCTTGCTGGGCGACGGCACGTCGCCGAGCACCGGCGGTGCCTCGATGCGGCGCCCCGGGTCGAGCGAGGGGATCGCGGCGAGCAACGCCTGCGTATAGGGATGGGCCGGGCGCGCGAAGATCCGTCCGGTCGGCCCCTGCTCGACGATCCGACCCAGGTACATGACGGCCACGTCGTGGGCGAGGTAGCGCACGACCGAGAGGTCGTGCGTGATGAAGAGGTAGGAGAGCGAGAGGTCGCGCTGCAGGTCCGTCAGCAGGTTCAGGATCTGGGCCTGGATCGACACGTCGAGGGCCGAGACCGACTCGTCGCAGACGATCAGACGCGGATCGACGGCGAGGGCGCGAGCGATGCAGATGCGCTGACGCTGACCGCCCGAGAACTCGTGCGGATAGCGATCCATCACGTCCGGATCGAGCTGGACCCGCTCGAGCAGCGCCGCGACCCGGCGATCGCATTCGGCGTCGTTCGAGACGAGGCGGAACGCGCGCAGCCCCTCGGCGATCTGGTCGCGGATGCGCATGCGCGGATCGAGCGAGGCGAGCGGATCCTGGAAGATGATCTGCAGGCGTTGGCGCGCGGCGCGCAGCGCTTCGGCGGGAAGCTGCAGGATGTCGCTTCCCTCGAAGACCACGCGGCCTGCCTGCGGCGATTCGAGGCCGAGGATCGAGCGCCCGACCGTGCTCTTGCCGCAGCCGGATTCGCCGACCAGCGCCAGCGTCCGGCCCGTGCCGATCTCGAACGCGACCTCGGTCGCCGCCTGGACGTGTCCGACGACGCGGCGCATCAGCCCCTGGCGGATCGGATACCAGGTCGTGAGGCCCTCGACGCGCAGCAGCGGCTCGCCCGCCGTCATCGCGCGACCTCCTCGGCGAGGGCATCGCCCGCGCTCGAGCGCGGGGCGGCCGCGCCCTCGGCCAGAGCGAGATCGCGGGCGACCGCATGACAGTAGACGCGCCGGCCTTCGGCGGGGCGCGTCTCGGCGGGATCGATCGCCTTGCAGGGCTCGAAGCGCTCGCCGCAGCGCGGCTCGAAGCGGCAGCCCGACGGCCAACGATCGGGCGACGGAACGGTGCCGCGGATCTCGTGCAGCCGGGTACCGGGCGTCGCGAGCGCGGGGATCGCGGCGAGCAGACCGCGGGTGTAGGGATGGAGGGGACGCGCGAAGAGCGCCTCGCGCGAGGCCTCCTCGACGACGCGGCCGGCGTACAGCACGGCGATGCGGTCGGCGAGCGCGTTGACGATGCCGAGGTCGTGGGTGATCAGCAGGATCGCCGTGCCGCGGTCGCGCTGGAGCTGGCGCAGCAGGCCCAGGATCTGGGCCTGGATCGTGACGTCGAGCGCCGTCGTCGGCTCGTCGGCGATCAGGATCTCCGGCCGCGTCGAGAGCGCCATCGCGATCATCACGCGCTGCTTGAGACCGCCGGAGAGCTGATGCGGATAGGCGTCGAGGCGCGCGTCGGGATCGGGGATGCCGACCTCGGCGAAGAGCGCCCGCGTGCGCGCCCGGGCGTCGGCCGCCGAGACGCGCTCGTGGAGCCGGATCGCCTCGACGACCTGGTCGCCGACGCGAACGACGGGATTGAGGGCGGTCATCGGCTCCTGGAAGATCATGCCGATCCGCCGTCCGCGCAGACGGCGCATCTCGCCCACCGGAAGCGCGAGCAGCTCCCGGCCGTCGAGCCGGATCGCGCCCTCGACGACGCGCCCCGGCTTGGGCACGAGCCGCAGGATCGAGAGCGCCGTCATCGACTTGCCCGAGCCGGATTCGCCGACGAGCGCCAGGACCCGCCCCCGTTCGAGTCGGAACGAGACGCCGTCGACGACGTGGACGCGCGCGGGCCCGCCCCGGCGTCGATCGCCGGGAAAGGCCGTGCGGACCCCCTCGAGCTCGAGCAAGGCGCTCACGCCCCCTCCCCTCGCGTGCGCGGATCGAGCACGTCGCGCACCGCGTCCCCCACCGCATTGACCGACAGGATCAGCGTGAAGAGCGCCGCGCCCGCCGCCGCGATGTTCCACCAGACGATGGGCTCGCGGGAGAGCTCGTTGCGCGCGCCGTCGATCATCTGGCCCCAGCTCCCGTCGACGCCGATGCCGAGCCACGCGAGCACGGCCTCGGACAGGACGAGGCCCGAGAACATCAGCACGAAGGTGATCACGATCAGATGGACCAGGTTCGGCAGGATGTGCCGGACGATGATGCCCGGCTCGGAGACGCCGAGGACCCGGGCCGACTGGACGTAGTCGAGCTCCCGGAGCTTCAGCGTCTCGGCCCGCGAGAGGCGGCAGAATCCGACCCAGCTCGTCACGCCGAGCGCGACGCAGACCGAGAGCGTTCCCCGCCCCATCGCCATGACGAGCGCGATCAGCAGCAGCAGCCCCGGCATCGAGGCGAGGGTCGAGATCAGGAAGAAGACGAAGTCGTCGAAACGACCGCCGAAATAGCCCGCGCCGACGCCGAAGAGCAGCGCGAGCGGAATCGCGATCAGACTCGTCACCCCGCCGATCAGCAGCGCGACGCGCGCGCCCTTGAGCGCGAGATGCAGCACGTCGCGGCCGATGATGTCGGTCCCGAGCGGATGGCCGCCCGGATGGCGGAGCGGCTTGCCCCCGTAGAACTCGACGTCCGCGAAGGGCGCCGAGTAGCTCGCCTCGGCCGAGTCGAGGAAGAGCCGATCGATGACCGAGTGGGGCGCCCCCGGCAGCACGCCGACGGCTTCGGCCGGCACGCCGCCCTTCCAGGCGATCGAGTCGAGCAGCGCGATCGTCGCGTAGACCGCGATCACGCAGAGCGCGAGCCGCCGGCGCCGCCACAACGACGCGGCCGCCTCCCGCCAGAGTCGATTGCGTCGCACGGCCCTTCCCAGGAACACCGCCCCCGCCAGCAGGACCACGACCGCGCCGTTCGAAACCACGTACGGCTCGACCGTCATCGCTCGAACCTCACGCGCGGATCGACCAGGCCGTAGGAGAGGTCCGTCAGGATCTGGCCGAGCACGAAGAGCAGCGACCCGATGAACACCATCGTCCGCAGGGTCGAGAAGTCGTTCGCCTGGATCGCGTCGAAGGTGATGCCGCCCAGGCCGGGGATGCCGAAGAAGGACTCGAGCAGGATCGACCCCATGAAGAGGAAGGGGATCGACATCACGACCTGCGTCAGGATCGGGATCAGCGCGTTGCGCAGGACGTGCCGCGTCATGATGCGCGCCTCGGACGCGCCCTTCGCGCGCGCCGTGCGTACGAAGTCGCGCGTGCTCTCCTCGATGAAGGCGGTCCGGTAGAAGCGGACCTCCGAGCCTATGCCGCTGACGACGCCGACCAGCAGCGGCATCGCGAGGAAGCGCGGCAGCAGCAGGGGGTCCGAGTCGTATCCCGAGATCGGGAACCAGCGCAGGACCTTCCCCACCAGGAACTGCGCGCCGATGATGTAGAGGAGCATCGACACGCTCATCGCCAGCACGCAGAGCAGGACGCCCATGCGATCGATGTAGGTCTCGCGAAAGAAGGCGACGACGAGCGAGAGCGGAATCGAGGCGAGCAGCGAGAGGACCAGCAGGGGGACGGTGAGCGAGAGGGAGGGGCCGATGCCGCTCCGGATGCGCTCGAGGATCGGCGAGTCGTCGGCGTCCGAGAGACCGAAGTCGAAGCCGAGCATCCGGCGGTAGTGGTCGAAGAGCAGGTTCTCGCGCCAGTCCTGCCAGGGCCAGAGCGGGCGGTCGTAGCCGTGGTTCGCCTTCCAGACCTCGATCACCGAGGGCGGGACCTTGTCCCCCAGCGCCTTGCGCGCGATGTCGTCGGGATTCGTGACGGCGAAGAAGAGCACGAAGAGGAGGAAGAGGACGCCCATCACGACGGCGATGCCGTAGGCGAGCCTCCGAAGGATGTACGCGCCCATCTACTGCCGCTCCCTCAAGTACGTGCGGATGCCCGGGACCACGATCGCGACCGCCGCCGCCACCAGCACGTAGAGCGGCCAGACGATCGGCTCGTTCCACTTCGTGCGCAGCCGGGCGCGCAGCGCCGGGTCGATGTCGATGTACTGGTAGGTCGGAATGGAGAGGCCCGAGGGCTTCACGTTCGAGATCCAGGCGTGTCGCAGGGTGTAGTCCTCGCGGAAGAAGATCTCGATCCAGGGCCGCTCCCGCTCGAGCAAGGCCGTCATTTCGCGGATCATGCGCTCGCGATCGGGACCGTTCGGCTCGGTCTTCATGGCCAGGAAGAGCCGGTCGAACTGCGGATCCGAGAAGTTGGCGTAGTTCGGACCGCCGAAGTCGGAGTTCTTCATCTTCGACCAGAAGAGGAAGAGGAAGTTCTCGGGATCGGGGTAGTCGGCCCCCCAGCCGAACTCGAAGACCTGGTGCGCGCCGTTGCGCAGCTTGTCCTGGAACTGGTTGTACGTCGACGCCTCGATGCGCACGTCGAGGCCGAGCTTCTTCCATGCGCTCGTGTAGAACTGGTGCTGGATCAGGCCCTGGGTCGTCGTGTTGTAGGAGTCGAAGGTGATGCGGAGCGCCTCGCCCGTCTTCGGATCGATGCCGCCGGGATACCCGGCGTCGACGAGGAGCGCCTTCGCGCGCTCGAGGTCCGGTTGCCGGTAGGGGTTCCGGTAGCCGGGGTCGTAGCCGTAGATGTTGGGCGGGATGGGCGATTGCGCGGGGAGCCCGCGGCCGTTCAGGAAGATGCGGAGGAACTCGTCCGAGTCGATCGCGAGGCTCATGGCCTGGCGCAGCGTGCGGTTGCGGGCGCGCTCGGCCGGCGTGCGACCGTGGCCGACGACGGGATCGTTCATGTTGAACCCGAGATAGAAGATCGTCGGCGCGACGTCCTTCGCGAGCGCGATGCCCCGGGCCTCCATCTCGGGCGTCAGGCTCCCGTTCTGGATCACCGAGTCGAAGTTCTCGGGCGCGATGCCCGAGCTGTCGTAGTAGCCCTGCAGGAACTTCGTGAAGAGCGGGATGCTCTCCTTCTCGCGTCGGACCTCCACGCGTTCGAGCAGAGGCAGGCTGCGGCCGGCGCTCTCGAGCAGCCCCGCCGCGCGATCGGCCGGCTCGCCCTCGGAGGGGTAGACGGCTCCTGGCGCGCGCCACTCGGGATGACGGACGCCGTACCAGTTCTTCGACCGCTCGAGCACGAACTTCGCCTGCTTGTCGTACGTCGCGAGCTCGAACGGGCCCGAGCCGACCGGGTGGTCGTCGAAGCGCGGGCGCCCCGCTTCGCCGTCGTACCAGGCGATCGCCTCCCAGGGCACGGGCGCCGAGAATTCCATCGCGAACCAGTAGAGGATCTGCGGATAGGGCTCGGCGAGGACGATCTCGAGGACGTGGGAGGACGGCGTCCGAATGCCTTCGATGGGGCCGACCGCGCGGTACTGCTCGTGGACCGGAAGCGCCGCGAACGCCGGATCCGCTTCGCGGCGCGCGCTGAGTCGGGCGCCGAAGGCCTGGAATCCCTCGACGTGGGCGAAGGGCTCGATCACGGGGCTGCCGACCCGCGGATCGGCGATGCGCTGCAGCTCGAAGGCGATGTCGTCCGTGACGATCTCGCGCGTGCGGCGGCCGGGCGCCCCGAGCTCGAAGCAGTCGTCGTCATGGAAGAGCAGGTCCCGGCGCAGGCTGAAGCGGTAGCGCGAGCGGCCCCCGCCGAGGTCCGTCACCTCCGGCAGCGCCTCGGCGATGCCGGGGATGAGCTCGAGCGGGCGCTTCAAGAAGTGGTACTCGAGCAGGGTGTCGTAGACCGGCCCGGTGATCTGATGCTCGCGTACGGAGTAGGCCGTCGCGGGATCGAGGCTCTTGGGCGCGTCGCTGAAGGCGCCGTAGAGGATCTTCGCCTGCTCGTCCGCGGCCGGATAGGGATCGTTCGAGCAGCCGGCGACGACCGCGAACCCCGCGGCCAGCAGACGGCAGAAGATCCCGCGGATCACCAACGCCTCCCTCCATCCGGCAACTGGAACAATCGATCGGCGACTTCCCCGCCGAGCATGACGCGCTTCCACGCGAACCGCGCCTCCGATTCGACACCCGGCGACTCGATCGTGAGCACGAGCGGGAACTCGACCGTGCGCTCGCCATCCGGGAGCGGCACGTAGTCCGCGAACCGGGCCCGGTAGCGCAGGACCGCATCGGCCTCGAAGGCGCGCAGCTCGACCAGGCGCCCTCCGGCATCGAAGACGAAGGCCTCGCCACCGGCGGCGAGGTCGGCCGGCTCCCCGAAGCAGGCGGGGTCGAGCCAGCCCGACTCGGGCGCCGGCGGACAATCCGCCCGGCGATGGGGCCGCAGGCGCGTGAACGCGATGCCGAGGCGATCGCCCTCCTCCCGCCAGACCGCGGCGCGCACGCCCCGCTCCGGCGGTCGCGGCGCGCCGAGCAGCAGCCCGACCGTCTCGCCGACGCCGAGGTCGACCATCGCGAGGCGCCAGAGCAGGTCGGGCGTGACGGCGCCGTGGACCATCTCGCCGCTCGATGCGTCGTAGAAGCCGTAGCTCTCGCCGTCGGAGACCAGGACCGCGGCGAGCTGATCGAAGAGCCCGACGACCTCGAAGCGCAACCGCGCCGGCCGCGCGACGACGACGTTCTGCGGCCGGTTCAGCTTGAAGTCGGGCCCCGCCAGCGCGACCCGCGCCGCGCCGCGCAGGCTCTCGCGATCGGCGCTGCGGGCGAGGTAGTCCTCGAGCATCCGACCCGCCCGCGCCTCGTCGACCGCGAGCCGGACGCCTCGCATCACCGCATCGGGCGCAGGCGACCGGCAGGCCGTCGCGAAGGTCGCGATCGCGAGGGCCGCCAGCAGCGATCGGATCCGACGCGTTCGAGGAGACCACGCTTCGATCGGGAGGTCGCCACGCGCGCGCGCCGACCGAGCGGCCGGCCCCCCACCGATCGCGTCGTTCACGGGGCCCCGCCCGAGGCGGGGCCCCGGCCGAGCTCGCGGCGCAGCCGCTCGAGCTTCTCGCGCAGCATCGGCTGCTCCGCCTCCCGCACCCCGAGTCCCTCCGCCTTCTCGTAGGCCTCGAGCGCCTGCGCCTTCTCGCCGCGAAGCAGATGGACGTCGCCGAGATGCTCCGAGATCACGGGGTCGCCACCCGAGAGCGTCTGGGCGCGCTCGAGCTGGGCCTCGGCCCGATCGAGCAGGGCCTCGGCCTCCGTCTGCCGGCCCTCCGCCAGCTCGGCCTCGGCCATCTTGAAGTAGACCCAGCCGAGGCTGTCGGTGATGTAGCCGTCGTCGGGGGCGTAGGTGAGCGCCTGCTGGATCAGCTTCTCCGCCTCGCCGAGCTTCTCGCCCCGCTCGGCCCAGGCGTAGCCGATGTAGTTGAGCGCGGCGGCATTCTGCGGATCGATCTCGAGTACCTTCCGCATCGCGGCGAGCGCTGCCTCCGGCCGCGCGCGACCGCCTTCGAGCAGACCGAGCTGGTAGTAGACGGCGGCGTCGCCCTCGGACCCGTCGAGCATGCCCGTCAGCAGGCGCTTCGCCCCGTCCGCATCTCCGAGCTCCGCCCGCAGCGCCGCCGCCCGCAGGTCCGCCGGCCGCCCGGCCCCGCCCGCGCGCAACCGCTCGACCTCGTCGAGCGCCTCTTGCAGCTCGCCCCGGGACTCCAGGATCCCGACGATCTGCAGCCGCGCCTCGACGTACTTCGGATCCCCGGGCGCGATGCGCTCGAAGAGAGCGCGCGCGTCCTCGTCGTCGCCGGCCGCGCGGCGGAGCTGACCGACGACGAGGGCGAGCTCGCTGTCGTCGGGCTCGCGCTCGAGCACCGCCTCGAGTCGCTTCGTCGCCTCGGCGTACTGTCCCGTCGCGAACTCGAGCGAGGCGAGGCGGCGGAGCGTGCTCTGATCCTCGGGAAACGCCGCCACGATGCGTCGATAGGTCTCGATCGCCCCGGCGACGTCGCCCGCGTCGACCTGGGCCTGACCGAGGCGCTGCAGCACGCCATAGTGGTCCGGATCCTGCTCGAGCAGCGATCGGTAGATCGCCAGCTCGCCCGCTCGATCACCGCGGGCACGCTCGAGCTGGGCGAGCCGCATCGAGAGCAGGAAGTTCCCCGGCTGCTGCGCGAGTCCCTCGCGCAGGACTGCCTCCGCCCGATCGTATTCCTGTCGAAGCTCGAGCACCGCGACCAGGGCGAGCCGACCCCGCATCGGATCCGACTCCATCGTCATCAGCTTGCGGGCCAGCCGCTCGGCCTCGTCGAGGTCCTGCCGTTCGAGCGCGACCTGATGGAGGGCGAAGGCGGCGTCCGCATCGAGCGGCTCGCCCTCGGCGTCGCGCAGCACCCGGTCGAGCCCTTCGAAGTCGCGACGCAGGTTGTAGAGACGGCCCAGGAAGAGGCGCAGGCGCGTCGCTTCGGGATCGAGCGCGAGGGCCCGCTCGGCCTCGCGCACGGCGCCGTCGACGTCGTCGAGCTGCCAGGACAGCCGCGCGAGCCGCTCGTGCAGTACGGCCGAGTCGGGATCCTTCGCGACCGCGCGGCCGTAGGCGGCGCGCGCCTCCTCGAAACGTCCTTCGGCCTGGGCGAGCTCGGCGACGAGGACGTCGTACTCGACCGGCGCATCGGGGCGTTCGACGCGCGCCGCCGCGCGGAGGCCGCGCGACGGCGGGGTCACGCCGACCGAGGCACAGCCGACCATCGCCGCGACGGCGGCGAGCGCCGTCACGAGACGCGGGATCGGGTGTGCTCGATTCAAAGAGGCCAGCCCGTGCCTCAGCCCAGGTAGCCGTTCTTCTGCAGGTGGGCGATCAGCGCCTCGACGCTCTGGTCGACGCTCTGCTTGTTCGTGTCGAGCACGACCTCGGGCTTGAGCGGCTCCTCGTAGGGGGCCGAGATGCCCGTGAACTCGGGGATCTGACCGGCGCGCGCCTTCTTGTAGAGACCCTTCACGTCGCGCCCCTCGCAGGTCTCGACCGAGGCGGCCACGTAGGCCTCGATGAAGTCGCCGTCGCCCATGATCTTGCGGACCGCGTCGCGATCGGCGCGATAGGGGGAGATGAAGGAGGAGAAGACGATGACGCCGGCGTCGACGAAGAGCTTCGAGACCTCGCCGATGCGGCGGATGTTCTCGGTGCGGTCCTCGGGCGAGAAGCCGAGGTTCGCGTTCAGGCCGTGGCGGATGTTGTCCCCGTCGAGGATGTAGGTCAGGCGACCTTTCTTCGCGAGGGCCTGCTCGGCGGCGACGGCGATGGTCGACTTGCCCGAGCCCGAGAGGCCCGTCAGCCAGATGGTGCAGCCGCGCTGGCCGAGCAGCTTCTCACGGTCCTGGCGGCTGACCTGGCCGGCGTGCCAGGTGATGTTCGTCGACTTCGATTCGCTCACGGGAGGGGTCCTCTCTCTGGGTTGGCTCGCGGGATGCGCGTGGAGGTGGATCCGACCGGGCACCGGCCGGAGCGCGGCGCACTATAGCCAGCACGGTCCCCGCCCGCCCTCGCGTCGCCCGCGCGTCGCCCGCCCGCCCGTCGCCCCGCCTGCCACCCCGGGGCACCGCTCGCGTCGGCATCGGTCCCCCGATCGCCCCGATTGGCTCGGTCGCGCCGGGACGCGGGCCGATCCGAGCGTCCGATGGCCCGTCCTAGGCCTGCCGGGCCACCGCCGCGGCGACGCTCGCGACGGCGCGCGTGACATGATCTTGTGTCGTGCCCCGCCCGAGGCCGAAGCGCAGGGAGGCCTTCGCGAGCGCGGGGGCGCGGCCGAGCGCCAGCAGGACCGGGCTCGGCTCGGGAATCGCCGAGCTGCAGGCCGACCCCGACGAGACGGCGATCCCCTCGAGGTCGGCGACCAGGCGGTCGCCGTCGACGCCGGTGATCGAGACGTTGAGGTTGCCGGGCAGGCGCGCGCGGCGGGGACCGTTCAGCAGGACGCGGCCCGGCAGCGCGGCTTCGAGCTCGGCGAGCAGGCGGTCGCGCAGCCCGCCCTGGCGTTCGGCCTCCGACGCGCGCTCGGCGGCGCAGAGCTCGACCGCCCGGGCGAGGCCGACGATCGCGGCGACGGGGAGCGTGCCCGACCGCAGGCCACCCTCGTGGCCCCCGCCGTACTGGCGCGGCTCGAGGCGCAGACGGGGCCGACCGTGCTTGCGGACGACCAGCAGGCCGACGCCCTTCGGACCGTAGAGCTTGTGGCCCGAGACCGAGAGCAGATCGATCCCGTCGGCGGCCGCGGCGAGCGGGACCTTGCCGACGGCCTGCGCGGCGTCGCAGTGGAAGACGACGCCGCGCTCGCGGCAGTGCCCCGCGATCTCGCGGATCGGCTGCAGCACCCCGATCTCGTTGTTCGCGGCCATCACGCTCGCGACGAGCGTGTCCTCGCGCAGCGCCTTCGCGACGGCCTCGGGCGAGACGAAGCCCTCGCCGTCGACGTCCAGGAAGTCGACCGCGGCGCCGCGACGAACCAGCGCGCGGCAGGGATCGAGCACCGAGGGGTGCTCGGTCGCGATCGTGACGAGGTGGCGGCGGCGGGGGTTCGCCTCGGCGAGCCCGAGCAGCGCGAGATTGTTGCTCTCGGTCGCCCCGCTCGTGAAGACGATCTCGCTGGGATCGCGCGCGCCGAGCAGGTCGGCCAGGCGCTCGCGCGCGCCGCCGACGGCGGCCTCCGCGCGCCAGCCATAGACGTGGGTCCGGCTCGCCGCGTTGCCGAACTCCTCGCGCAGCCAGGGCAGCATCGCCTCGAGCACGCGCTCGTCGAGCGGCGTCGTGGCGTGGTGGTCGAGATAGACGGGATCGCCGCGCCGGCTCCTGCGCGCCCCGCCCTGCGTCCGCTCATCCGTCACGCGTCCGCTCACGCGGCGAAGGCCCGCTCACGCGGCGAAGGACTGACCGCAGCCGCAGGTATTCGAGGCGTTGGGATTCTGGATCTTGAAGCCCGACTCCTGGAGCGTGTCGACGAAGTCGAGGGCCGAGCCGACCAGGTAGAGCGCGCTCTTCTCGTCGACGATCACGCGGACGCCCTCGACCTCGATCGCGTGGTCGATCTCGCGCACGACGTCGTCGAAGGAGAGCTGGTACTGCAGCCCGCTGCAGCCGCCGCCGACGACCTTCATGCGCAGCCCGTGGGTCGCGAGCTTGCCGTCCTCTTCGAGGAGCGTGCGGATGCGCGCCGCCGCTTCTTTCGTCACTTCGATCATGGCAGGACCTCCGAAACGGGACCGGGTCGCCCCCGGCGGACGAAGCGCCGCCGCCCCGCTCGAACGCCGGACCTTAGCAGCTCGGCCCCGCTTCTTCTCGCGATGCCCCGGGGTGCGGCGTCGCCTCGGCCTGCGACGCCTCTTCGGAGGGCGCCCGACGCGACGTGAGCAGGAGGAAGATCTCGCGGTTGCCCTTCGGGCCGGGGACGCGGCTGTCGACCCGCCCCCGCTCCGCCCGACCGAGCCGCCGTCCCGCCCGGGCGATCCGATCCGCCGCGGCGATCCGCAGCGCGTCGTCGCGCACGACCCCGCCCTTGCCGACCTGCTCCCGCCCGACCTCGAACTGCGGCTTGACGAGCAGGAGCAGCTCGGCCGCCGGTGCGCAGGCGTCGATGGCCGGCAGCACGAGCTCGAGCGAGATGAAGGAGACGTCGGCCACGACGAGGTCGAAGCGGTCGGCGAAATCCGCCGGCGCGAGGTGGCGTGCGTTGACGCCCTCGCGCACCTCGACGCGTGGGTCGAGGACGAGACGCGAGTGGATCTGACCGTGGCCGACGTCGACGGCGACGACGCGCTCGGCGCCGCGCTGGAGCAGGCAGTCGGTGAAGCCGCCGGTCGACGCGCCGACGTCGAGGCAGATCCGACCGCGGGCATCGAGACCGAGCTCGTCGAGGGCCGCGGCGAGCTTCTCGCCGCCGCGCGAGACGAAGGGACGCGGACCGCCCTTGAGTCGGACGCTCTTCTCCGCGGCGATCCGGGTCCCGGGCTTGTCGCTCGGCACGTCGTCGACGAGCACGCGACCCGAGAGGATCAGCGCCTGGGCCGCGCTGCGTGTCGCGGCGAGCCCCTCGCGGACGACGCGCTCGTCGAGGCGCTCGGGCCGAGGCTTCGCGGGGCGGGCGGGCCGTTCATCGGGTCCGGGCGGGCCACCGCCGTGGCGTCCGTCGTCACCGCCGCCCTGCCCGCCGCCCCGGCCGCGGCCGATCGGGTCGATCAACGCGCCGGGGCGTCGGTCGGCGGCCGCGAGCGGCGCGCCTCGACGAGGCTGGCCACGGCCGTCCGGATGTCGGCGGGCGCGATGCCGACCGTGGTCGGCGTCTCGCCGTGCTCGATCAGGTCGTCGGGCACGCCGAGCAGACGCACGGGCCGCTCGAGCCCGGCCTCCGCGAGCAGCTCGAGCACGGCGCTGCCGAAGCCCCCGACGACGCTGTGCTCCTCGACCGTGACGACGACGCCGGTCCGCAGTGCGACCTCGAGGATGCGCTCGCGATCGAGGGGCTTCACGAAGCGCGCGTTCACGACCGTGCAGGCGATCCCCTCGGCTCCGAGCTCGGCCGCCGCCTCGAGCGCCGGGTGGACGGTCGCGCCGATCGCGAAGATCGCCGCGTCGGCACCGTCGCGCAGGAGCTCGGCGCGGCCGATCGCGATCGGTTTGACGTCGGGATCGAGCGGACAGCCGAGGCCCGAGCCGCGCGGGAAGCGCACCGCCGCGGGGCCGGGGTATTCGACGGCGGTGCGCAGCATGTGCTGCAGCTCGTTCTCGTCCTTGGGCGCCATCACGATCGCGTTCGGCAGCATGCGGAAGTAGGCGAAGTCGTAGAGGCCCTGGTGCGTCGCGCCGTCGGCACCGACCAGCCCCGCGCGATCGAGCGCGAAGGTCACGTCGAGGTTCTGCAGACAGACGTCGTGGACGACCTGGTCGAAGGCGCGCTGCAGGAAGGTCGAGTAGATCGCGGCCACGGGCTTCATGCCCTCGGCGGCGAGGCCCGCCGCGAAGGTGACGGCGTGCTGCTCGGCGATGCCGACGTCGTAGAAGCGCTTCGGGAAGGCGCGCGCGAAGCGGTCGAGGCCGGTGCCGGAGGCCATCGCCGCGGTGATCGCGACGATGCGCTCGTCCTCGCGCGCGAGGCGGATCAGCGTATCGGCAAAGACCTGGGTATAGCTGGGCGGCGCCTTGCGGGTCGGCGCGAATCGGCCCGACTCGACGTCGAACTGGCCCACGCCGTGGTACTTGAGCGGATCCGCCTGCGCGGGGCCGTAGCCATGGCCCTTCTCGGTCAGCGCGTGGATCAGCACGGGGCCCGAGCCCTGGGCGACCATCTCCTTCACGTTCTCGAAGGTCTCGAGCACGACGTCGAGCCGATGGCCCTGGATCGGGCCGACGTAGCGGAAGCCCAATGCCTCGAAGAGCAGGCCCGGCGAGAAGAAGACCTTGAGCGACTCCTCGGCCTTGCGGGCCCAGTGGAGCATGTCGCCCGGCATGCCCGACAGGAACTCCCGCGCCCAGCCCTTCATGCGCCGCACCATGGGCGCCGAGAGCTTGCGCGAGAGATAGGACGAGAGGGCGCCGACGTTCGGGTCGATCGACATCTCGTTGTCGTTGAGCACGACGATGAGATTCTTTTCGCCGATGTGACCGGCGTGATTGAGGGCCTCGAAGGCCATGCCCGCCGTCATCGCCCCGTCCCCGATCAGCGCGATCACGACGCCCGGCTCGCCGAGGTGGTGCTTGGCGCGCGCCATGCCGAGGGCGGCGGAGATCGAGGTTCCGGCGTGACCGGCCCCGAAGTGATCGTACTCGGACTCGCTGCGGCGCAGGAACTTCGACATGCCGCCGCGCTGGCCGATCGAATCGAAGTCCTCGCGTCGGCCGGTCAGCATCTTGTGCGGATAGCCCTGGTGGCCGACGTCGAGGATCAGACGATCCTCCGGCGTGTCGAAGACGTAGTGGATCGCCGTGATGAGCTCGACCGCGCCGAGGCTCGAGGCGAGATGGCCGCCCGTCTGGGAGACGCGCGCCAGGATCTCCTCGCGGATCTCCTCCGCGACCTGCGCGACCGACTCGCGCGGGAGCTTGCGCAGATCGCTCGGCCGCGCGATCGAGTAGAGGAGCCTCTCCCTCGCGCCTTCGCTCATCGCCGTCTCCGTACCGCGAAGCGCGCCAGCTCCTGGAGCGGCCCGGCCCGCTCGCCCCACCCCTCGATCCGCGCGATCGCCCGCTCCACCAGCCCCTCCGCGCCCGCACGCGCGTCCTCGATGCCCTGCAGGCGCAGGATGCTCGCCGCCTCGGCGCTGTCGGCGTCGAGCAGGTCGTCCGCGATCTGGAAGGCGACGCCCACGTCCCGCGCAAAGACCTCGAGCGTCTCCCGCTCGTCCTCGTTCGCCCCGCCGAGCACCGCCCCCCCGACGATCGCCGCCTGGAAGAGCGCCGCGGTCTTGCGCTCGTGGATGGAGGCGAGCCGCGCGTGGCCGGTTCCGGCGCGCGCGGCGATCGGTTCGGATCCGCTCGCCGCCTCGAACGCGAGATCGTCCAGCTGTCCGCCGACCAGCCCCTCGGCACCGCTCGCGCGGGCGAGCCGGCCGACGACGAATAACATTCGCGCCGCCGCGTCGGTCCCCTCCGGCAGCGAAGCGGCAGCCCGGGTGCAGCCCGGACCCGCATGCCCCTCGGCCAGCACGGAGAAGGCCTCGCTCTGCAGCGCGTCGCCCGCCAGCACGGCCGTCGCCTCGTCGTAGGCGACGTGGACGGTCGGCCGACCGCGGCGCAGGGCATCGTCGTCCATGCACGGCAGATCGTCGTGGACGAGGGAGTAGGTATGGATCAGCTCGACGGCGACGGCGAGCGGCAGCGCCGCCTCGGCCCGCCCGCCGACGGCCTCGGCCGCGGCGAGCGCGAAGACCGGCCGGAGCCGCTTGCCGCCCGGAAAGAGCAGATGGCGCATGGCGCCCCGCAGCGCCTCGGGAACGCGACCCGCCGAGCGATCGAACCGCGCTTCGATCGCCGCGTCGATCCGCGGGATCCGCTCGGCCATGTACGCTTCCACGTCCAACGCGCGCTCCCCGACTAACGATCGGGATCGTCGGAATCGCGCTCGAGGTCGTCCTCGTCGCGTCCCGCGTCCGCCCTGCCGCTGCCCGTCTCGAACGGCTCGATGCGCGGACTGGCGTCGCCGCGTTCGGCCATCAGGATCTCGATCCGCCGCTCCGCCGCATCGAGGGTCGCCCCGCAGCGACGCGAGAGCTGGATGCCGGCCTCGAAGGCTTCGAGCGCCTGCTCGAGCGGCATGTCGCCCGACTCGAGCCGCGCGACCACGGTCTCGAGCTCGGCGAGTGCGGCTTCGAAGGAGATCGCTTCGGGCGCCGCCGTGCGGGCCGCGCCTGCGTCGTTCGCCCCCTTCGCCTCGCCCGCACTCCGCCTGGACCGCGCCATGTGCGCGCGAATCTAACCGTCGCCCCTTCCCGCGTCAACGCGAAGGAAGCCGCGAACTCCCTGAAAAACCGGCGGTTTTCGACGCGCTGGCGCGGAGCGTCCGCTCATCCGGGATCCGGATCGAGGGTTTCGACGCGGACGACGAGGCGGCCGCGGGCCAGTCGGACGTCGAGGCGATCCGCGAGCGCGACGTCCCCGGGCGAGCGCACGATCCGACCATCGGCCTCACGACGCACGAGCGCGTAGCCCCGGGCGAGCACGCCGAGGGGCGAGAGCGCGTCGAGGCGGGCCGCGCGCTCGACGAAGCGCCGACGCTTCGCCTCGAGTCGGCGCGTGATGGCGGCGCGCATCGCTGCGAGGGCCCGCGCCTCCCGCCCCCGCGCGCGCTCGATCCGTGCGCGCGGGCTGCGGGCAGCGAGCGCCTCGACGTCCCGGGCGACCCGCGCGCGGGCGCGCTCGAGCCGCGCTCCCACCACCGCGAGCAGCCGCCTCCGATCGCGCTCGACCACCCGCGCGAGCGCTTCGCGATCGGGCGTCGCGCGCATCGCGGCCGCCGACGGCGTCGCGGCGCGGGCGTCGGCGACGAGGTCGGCGATCGTCACGTCCGTCTCGTGGCCGACCCCGGAGACGACCGGGATCGGGGAGGCGCGGACGGCCCGCGCGACGGCCTCGCCGTTGAACGCCTGCAGGTCCTCGAGCGATCCCCCGCCGCGGACCAGCAGGATCACGTCGACGTTCTCGATCCCCGCGACCCGCCGCAGCGCCGCCACGATCTCATCCGGCGCGGCGTCGCCCTGGACCCGGCACGGCGAGATCAGGATCGGAATCGAGGGAAAGCGCTGCCCCGTTACCTCGAGCACGTCGCGAATCGCCGCGCCGGAGGGCGACGTGACGAGCCCGATCCGCCGCGGATGGATCGGGATCGGTCGCTTGAGGACCGGATCGAAGAGCCCCTCGGCCTCGAGTCGTCGGCGCAGCTGTTCGAAGGCCAGCTGCAGCGCACCGACCCCCCTCGGCTCGACGTTCCGAACGATCAGCTGCAGATCGCCGCGAGCCGCGTAGATCGAGACCTCGGCCTCGACCACGACCTCGAGCCCCTCCTCGAGCTCGAAACGCAACCGCCCCGCGTTGCCCCGGAAGAGCGCGGCGCGGATCTGCCCGTCCTCGTCCTTGAGCGTGAAATAGCAATGTCCGGAGCGGGCGCGATGGAGATTGCTGATCTCGCCCGCGACGAGGACGCGGCCGACGTGATGGGCGAGCAGTCCCGAGAGCCCGGCGAGGAGCTGGCCGACGCCGAGGATCGGGCGCTCGAGCGCGCCCTCCGGCATCGGCGGCGCCCCGTCGAGCGCGCGGACCCGCGACGCGGCAGCGCGCGCGACCATCCGGCCTCAGTTCGCCTGCGGCTCGGCCGGGACCGCCGCCGGCCCGTCGGCCGCCGCCGGCGCCCCGGCCGCCGTGACCTCGGTCGAGGCGGCCGACGCCGCGGCGGTCTCCCGCTCCGCGCGCTGGCCGCGCAGGTCGTCGAAGTACCGCCAGGCCTTCAGGACTTCGACCGCGCGGGCGAGCTGGACGTCGACGCGCGGCTCCGCCGCCTCGTCGGCCTGTCCCTCCTCCGCCGCCGGCGTCGCCGCGGGCTCGCCCTCGCCGCTCTCGCCCTCGCTGCCCGGCCTGCTCGGCGGGACGCGCTCGATCGGAACGGGCTCGCTCGACTCGCGCCCCTCGGCCTGACCGTGGGTGAAGTGGCGCTCGAGATCGCTCTCGCGCACGCGTCGGCGCATGGGCAGGCCGAGCTCGGGCGCCTCGCCGGGATCGACCTCGATGTCCGGCGTGATGCCGACCTCCTGGATCGAGCGGCCGGAGGGCGTGTAGTAGAGGGCGGTCGTGAGGCGCAGGCCGGCACCGCCTTCGAGGGGATACACGGTCTGGACGGAGCCCTTGCCGAAGGTCGGCTGGCCGAGAACGATCGCGCGATGCCGGTCCTGCAGCGCGCCGGCGACGATCTCCGACGCCGAGGCGCTGCCCTCGTTGACGAGCACGACGATCGGGTAGTCGCCGCCCGTGACCTTCGCGTCGGAGCGGTAGTCGGTGCGCTCCGTCGCGCTGCGACCCTGGGTGTAGACGACGAGCCCCTCGCCGAGCCAGTGGTCCGCCATCTCGACCGCCTGGTTGAGCAGACCGCCCGGGTTGTCGCGCAGGTCGATGACCAGACCCGAGAGCGGTGCACCGTTCTCCTGCTCGAGGCGCTCGAGCTGGGCGCCGACGTCCTGACCCGTGCGCTCCTGGAAGGAGGTCACGCGCAGGTGGCCGATGCCGGGCTCGACGAGCTCCGAGCGGACCGAGGCGACCATCACGGTGTCGCGCTGGATGTCGTAGCGCTTCGGCTCGGTCAGGCCTTCGCGCAGGACGTAGATCGTGATCGTCGTGCCCTTGCGGCCGCGCATCAGCGACACGGCCTCGCCGAGGGACATGTCCGCCGTACCGCGGCAGGGCTCGTTCCAGTCCGGCGGCTGCTCGGTCGGACAGATCGAGCTGATGCGATCGCGCGCCTTGATGCCGGCGCGCTGGGCGGGCGTGCCTTCGATCGGCGCGACGACCTCGATGTACTCCCCGGTCGCCTTCGAGATCTCGATGCCGAGGCCGTGGAACTCGCCGCGGGTCTCGACCTGCATCTCGTCGAACTCGGTGGGCTCCATGAACGAGGAGTGGGGATCGAGGTCGGCGAGCAGCCCGCGCATCGCGCCCTGCAGCAGCGCATGCTCGTCGACGGGCTCGACGTAGTGGTTGCGGATCAGCTCGAGCAGGCTCGAGAAGAGCGCGAGGTCCTCGTAGCGCTGCGCGTCGACGCCGCCGCTCGCGGTCGCGGCGTCGGAGGATTCCGCGCGGACGAAGAGCGAGGCGAGCGCGATCGCGACGGCGACGCCGGTCAGGAAGGGAGCCAGGAAGGTCGGATTCCGACGCATGCTCGAAACGTGCCTCCCGACCGCGCCGCGGCGGCGCAGCCGTGCATCCGATGAGGGGTGGAGTCGGCGCAGACACTAGCAGCCCGCCACGACTCAATCGGGCGCGAGCCAGGGGGCGGGATCGATCGGCGCGCCGCGGTGTCGCAGCTCGAAGTAGAGGCTCGGCCCGGCGAGCGAGCCCGTCTCGCCGACGGTTCCGATCGACTGGCCGGCGTCGAGGACGTCGTCGACCTGAACGTGGATCTCGTCGAGATGGCCGGAGACCGAGTGGTACGCGTCTCCGTGGTCGACGATCACGATGCGCCCGTAGCCGCGGAACCAGCCGGCGAAGCGAACGATGCCGGGGGCGACCGCGCGCACCGGCGTGCCCGCCGCGGCGCCGAAGTCGACGCCATTGCGCTGGGTCTGGGTCTGGAACTCCGGATCGACGACGCGCCCGAAGGGCTTCTCGATGCGCGCGTCGACGGGCAGGACCAGCGCGCCCCGCGCGAGCCCACCGCCCTGCGGCACACCGCCGCTCTCCGTCGCCGCATCCGCACCGAGCGTCCGGATCGTGGCCTCGAGCGCCTGGGCCGCCTGCTCGAGCTCGACGAGCAGCTGGCGCTCCGACTTCCGATCGCGGCGCACGCGCGTGAGGATCGCGCGCCTGCCCCGCCGCTCCCGGTCGAGCGACGCGACGAGCTCGCCGAGCCGGGCCGTCGCCTCCTCGCGGCGGGTCGCGAGCGCGCTCGCCTCCGCCTCGACCGCCGCGAGCGCGTCGCGCTCGCGCGCCGAGCGCGCGACGAGCTCCGCGTCGTGGCGCACGAGCAGCCGCAGCGCCGAGGCGCGCGCCATCCAGTCCCGCAGCGAGGACGCCGCGAAGAGGACCCGCACCGCGCCGAGCTCGCCGCTGCGGTAGAGGGCGACGGCGCGGGCGGCGAGCGCCTCCTGCGTCGCGGCGAGGCGGGTGCGGGCCGCCGCCAGCTCGGGGCGAACCGCATCGAGCCGCGCGCGCGCGACCCGCACGTCGCGCTGGGCCGCCTCCCGCTCGCGCCGCACGTCGGTGAGTCGGCGGTCGACCGCTTCGAGCTCCTCGAGGATCGCGCGCTCGCTCGCCTCATGACCCGACACGCGCTCGCGGCTCTGCTCGATCTTCTCGCGCAGATCCTCGAGCTCCGCCTCGCGGTCCGCCGCCGCGGCATCCGCCCCGGCGAGCACGCCCGCGAGCGCGAGGGCCGCGCCGCGGCGCGCGCGCGCATGCGCGGCGCCCGCGCGCGGACCCGCCGGACCGCGGCCCGTCCGCGCGTCACGACGTGCCCTTCCAGCCGACGAGGGCCGTGATGGAGCCGAGCAGGCCGAGCGCGGCCCCCGCGACGACCAGCGCGATCGCCTGACCGGTCGTGAAGAACGCGAGTCCGGCGCGGCCCAGCACGAGCTCGAGGCCGTACTCGAGCTGCGGACGCAGCAGCGCGAAGGCGCCGAAGACGAGCGCGAGGGCGAGCAGCCCGCCGAGCAGGCCCTGGATCGTCCCCTCGAGCAGGAAGGGCACGCGCACGAAGGTCCGACTCGCGCCGACGAGCGCGAGAATGTCGAGCTCGTCGCGGCGCGCATAGATCGCGAGGCGGATCGTGTTCGCGACGATCAGCAGCGCGGCGAGCGCGAGCACCACGCCGAGTCCGAGCGTGAGCCCGCGCACCAGCGCGATGGCCCGCTCGTACCCCTCGATCCACTCCTGGCCCTGGGCGAGGTCCTCGACGCCCGGCGAGCCCGCGAGCGTCGCTTTCAGCGACGCGAGCGCCGCCTCGGTCCGTGCCGCGGGCGCGAGCCGGATCTCGAGCGACGGCGGCAGCGGATTCTCCGCGAGGCCGGTCAGCAGCTCGGCGCTGCCCGCGAGCGCCTCGAAGCGCACGAGCGCCTCGTCCTGCGTCACGAGCTCGACCGCCTCGACGCCGGGCGCCTCCGCCAAGCGCTCGGCGAGCGCGCGCTGCGACGCCTCGTCGAGCGCGGGATCGAGGTAGGCCGTGAGCCCGAGCTCCGAACCGAACTCGTCGAGCAGCCCCGCCATGTTGTCGACGAGCAGCCAGGCGCTGCCAACCAGCACGAGCACGACCGCGATCGTCAGGACCGCGAGCAGGCTCGTCGTGCTCGCGCGCCGGATGCCGCGCGCCGCGTTCGCGAGCGCGATGCCGATCAGGATCAGCGCCCGATTCACGCCCCCACCCCCGGCTCGCGCCGCGCCGTCGCGGGCAGATCCTCGGCGATGCGCCCGTTCTCGAGTCGCAGCACGCGCTTGCCATAGCGCTCGATCAGCGAGTGGTCGTGGGTCGCGACGACGACCGTCGTTCCCCGGGTCGAGGCCGCCGCGATCAGATCCATGATCTCGAGCGTGAGCTCCGGGTCGAGATTGCCCGTCGGCTCGTCGGCGAGCAGGATCTCGGGCTCGTTCACCAGCGCCCGCGCCAGCGCGACGCGCTGCTGCTCGCCGCCGGAGAGCGAGCGCGGAGCATGGAAGCGGCGGTGCTGCAGACCGACGGACTTGAGCAGCTGGAACACCCGCGTGCGCGCCTCGCGACGGGGCGTGCCGATGACGTCGAGCGCGAGCCGCACGTTCTCCTCGACCGTCCGATCCTGGAGCAGCTTGAAGTCCTGGAACACGACGCCGATGCGCCGCCGCAGCGCGGGGATCGCCCGTGCACCGAGCCGCGCCACGTTGCGGCCGAGCACGACGATCTGGCCCTCGGTCGGCTGCTCCGCGGCGAAGATCAGCTCGAGCAGCGTCGTCTTCCCGGCACCGGACGCGCCCGTCAGGAACACGAACTCGCCCCGTCGGATCTCGAGCGACACGTCCTGCAGCGCGAACTGTCCCGCCATGTACGACTTCGAGACGTGGTACAGCCGCACCGGCGACTCGCCCGGCGCACTCGTCATGCGACGTCGCATCGAAGCTCCACCCGGCGCGTCCCCCCTCGACGTCCCTCCGCGATCGCCCCGACCGCCCCGCTCGTCCCGGCTAGGACTTCGGCGGCCGCTTCCGCTTGCGGGCGTTCTCGACCAGGTACTCGAGCACGACCTCGTCGAGCGGCTTCTCGGACACGACGCGCTCCCCGAAGACGCGCGCGAGGCCCGAGGTGGACTCGGGGCGCCCGGCAGCGACGACGGTCGGCTCGGCCACGGCCCGCGCCGTCGCCGCACGGGTCGGCGTGGACCCCGGCGTCGAGCGCGCGGACGCGGCGGATGGGGAGGGCGGAGCGGCGGCTGGGGACGTGGCCGTGGTCCCGGAGGGTGAACGCGTCGCGGTGGCTGCCGATCGCCCGCCCTCGGTCGTGCCCCCGGTCGCGTCCGTGTCCGACCGGTCGGCCGCGAAGATCTCGGAGCCGAGTCGCTCGCGGATCGCGGCGTCGAACTCGCCGCGGGAGAGCCGCTTCAGCATCGATTTGTGCTGGCTCTCCATCAGCTTGCGCACCGCGCCCTCGAGGTCCGCCTCGGCGAGCAGGTCCGCGTAGTCGCGCTTCACGGAGGCGATGATGTTGCCGCCGTGGAAGAGATGGGTGATGACGTGGGGGTTCGCGCGCCCCGAGTCCTCCGTCTGGACGTGGAAGACCACGTCGCGATAACGGAAGTTGGTGTTGAAGCCCAGCTGCATCGCGCGTCCGATGCCCCCCCGACGATCCGTCGCCCGCCCGCCCGCGCACGAGTCGGCGAACCATACCATGCGCGCTCGACCCGCTCGCGAGCGCGCGCGCGCACGCGCATCGGCGTCGAAGGGCGAGGCGGGCGGGGCGTGGATCCGTCGGCCCCTATCGGGAGGCCCGTGCGCTGGCTCAACCGATCCCGGCGCCGCGATCCCCGCGCATCGGCGGAGAACGCCTGAGGGGGCCATCACCCGCAAGCCGTCGACCGACTGGATCCGCATGCAGGTGGACCGGCCGACGCCGCCGACCGGTCCACCCCGCGGCCGGTCAGCGTCGAGACGCTCGCCGCCCGCAGCCCCGGCGCACCGGCCGGCCATTGGCCGTCGCGAGACCGCCCAGGCCGAGACCGAGCAGCAGCGCGCTGCCCGGCTCGGGTACCGCCGAGAGCGGAGCCGACCCCGGCGTCGGCGACGCGAGCGCGACGAAGTCGGCGGCATTGTCGTCCGTGTCGACGTTCGCGAATCGGCGCGCGAGGCTCGCGCCGGCGCCGACGCCGGGCGCGGGCGCCCCTTCGCCGGCGTTGATCTCGCCCACGGCGAACTCGCCGTAGCCGAGCGCGTCGAGCACCGTCGCGTCCCGCCGCAGGACGACCGAGTCCGGCCCGTTCTGGAAGTCGAAGTTCGCGAGCAGGTCGGCGCCGACGACCGAGCTCGTCCCGTCCGTACGTCGATCCGCGACGACGAAGAGGCCCGACGCACCGATGGTGCCCGAGAGCAGGATCGTCGGCCCCACGGCCCCGTTGCTGCCGTTGATGCCGTCGATCGCGAGTCCGTCGAGCAGCGTCCCAGGCGCGCCGTAGAGCTCGACGAACGATTCGCCGTCGTCGGACCCGACGGCGTCGTAGTAGAGCTCGGAGAGGACGGGCAGCGCGATGCCCACCGAGCTCGAGGCCGCGACGAGGGCGGCGAGCGGAAGAGAGACGATCCACTTGGCTTGCATGCTGTCTCCAGGTCCGGGACTCAGTCGATCGCGGCATCGGATCGACCGGGGTGATTCGCTTGTTCGCCGTCCGAGCGCGCGCGCCAGGCGCCGATCCATCCGCCCGTCCAGGCGTCGAGTCCCGCCTCGAGCTCCTCCGCCCGAAGGCGGAGCTCGACCGCCTCGCCGGGCGCCAGCGCATCGGGCTGGGCGAGCCGGGCGCGGATGCGCTGACGCTCGAAGTAGAGCTGATGGATCTCGTCGGAGACGTCGTCGCGCAGGCTCGTCACCTGACGCAGCTCGCGCGAGAGATCGACGGCGTCGTCGGGATAGGCGAGCCCACCGAGCTCCCAATCGAGCACGAACGATGCCTGATAGCCGCGACCGAGGTCGCGATCGCGGTCGAAGAGCTCGCGCGTATCCCCGGAGACGAAGCTCTGATCCCGGCTGCGGGCGCGGGCGCGATCGACGTCGTAGCCGCCGCGCAGCTGGAGCGCCGGAAGCAGCGCGCGGCGCCGCAGTCCCTGCCAGAGCCCTTCGGCGCGCTCGACGGTGAGGCCGACGCGCGCGAGCGCCCGGTCGCGAAGGACGGCGACCGGCGGGTCGGGAGGCAGCCCGCTCGCCCCGTCGACCGCCCCCGGCGAAGGCCCATCCCCGCCTTCGGACGCGCCGACGCGCACGTCGGCGGGCCTACCCCGCGCGATCGCGTCGCGGCTCGCGCGCGCGTCCGGCGGCGGCGCCGCGTCGACGAGCGGGTCGGCGGCGTCCGCGACGAGGGCGAGCAGCGTCGCACGGCAGGCCGCGACCGTCCGCGCGGAAACCGCCATCGCGGTCGGTCGCACCGCGGGCAGCGCATCGACGCGCGCGACGTCGGCGCAGTCGCGGGAGCCCGCCGGGCTCGCGGCCCGGACGAAGGCGGCGGTCGTCGCCCCTGCGACGTGGAGCCCGTGGTCGGTCGCGAGCCAGACCGTGCCGTCCGCCCCGAAGACGAGGCGGCGGATCAGCGCGCCGGGCGGCAGCACCGGACGCAGCCAATGCCAGCGCGCCCGCCGAACGTCGCCGCCCGCCGCGTCGAGCTCGAGTCGGGCGATGGCGTCGGCGTACACGAGATGGAGATGCGCCCGCGCGGGGTCGAGCACGAGGTCGACCGCCGCGTCCTCGACCAGCGGCCGCGGCAGCGGCCAGACGATCCGCTCGACGATGCGCAGGCCCGCGTCCGCCTCGATCCCGCGCGTCCGCACGAGGCCCTCGCCACCGTGGGTCCAGACCTCGACGAGCCGCGGCGACGCCCCGCCCCGACGCGCCTCGCCCGGCGGACGCCGGAAGACGATCCGCCGCACCGCCTGATCCGTCGAGCCCGCGTTCAGCGTCTGGAACCCACGGCCACCGCTCGACCAGTAGGCGCCACTGCCGGTCGCGACGAGCAGCGCATCGCCCGCGGCCTCGATGCGCCAGACCTGCGCCGACGCCTCGCCGTCGCGCAGCGGCCGCCGCTGCGGTCGCGCGTCGGCCGGCCAGCGGAAGAGCCCCTCGTCGGTCCCGATCCAGAGCTGCCCCGCGGCATCGAAGGCGAGCGCCCGCACCGCGGGCGTCTGCGCGCGCGCCCAGGCCCCGTCGTGCCACCACGACACGCCGCCTTCGTCCCCGACCGCGAGACCCGCGTGCGGCGCCGACGCGACGGTCGTCAACGCCTCGCCCCGGTTCGGCAGCCCGTTGACGATCTGCCACCGCGTCCGCGAGAGCGGCGAGGTCGTCGTGGCGGGCGGCGTCGCGGCGGCCGGCGGCGGGCCGACCCCCATCATCGCGACCAGTAGGAGCACGGCGAGCGTGACGTCCGCCGCGGTCCCCAACGCATCCCAGCGCGACGCGCCTGCCCGCCCCCACGCCGCAGCGATGTCGAGTCGTCGTCGTCCCATCCTCCGGTGGCCCAACGCAAGCGCCATGCCGACGCGCCATCGCGGTCGGAGGCGCGCCCCGGGCGGCCTCCGGGCCGGTCGCGGGCGCAACCGCCGCGCACGCGTGAACCCGCGTGAACGCGTCGCCCGCATCCGGCCGAGAACCCGCGGACGCCGGCCCACCGCCCGTCTCGCATCCGCTTGACGCCGCCTGCGGCCTCGCGAAGAATCGCCGGCCATGGTCCGTCCCCTCGCCTCCCGGTCCGCCTTCGTGCGCCGCCTGCTCGCCCCCTCCGCGGCGGGGAGCGGCCGGATCGCCGCCTTCGGGGCGGGCGACCGCGACATGGCGGGCGACCACGGACCGGGGCGCCCGACGCCCGGGGCGGGGCCTGGGCGGGCGCGCCGGGGGGCCGCCCTCGCGGGCCTGCTCCTGCTCGGCGCCGGCTGCGCCCATCGTGAACGCGAGCCGCTCTCCGCGGACCGGGTCGATCGCGATCGCGTGGCCCGGGAGGCGGTGCTCGAGGCGATCGAGCAGGACCACGCGGCGCTCGCGGCCCTGATCGCCTCCGATCGCTTCGATCAACCGAAGGCCATCTACTCGAATCCCGACCTGCGCGCGCTCGCGCTCCATCTGATGGAGCAGACCCGCCGGCTGCGAAACCTCGCGGACACGGACGTCCTCGCCCCAGGCCGGCCGTGAGCGACGCCGCCGCGAAGCCGATCGGCGCACCGCGCGACGCGGCGGCGGGCACGGGCAGCGCGGCCACGCCTCGAACGCGCGCGGCGCAGGCGGTCGTCGTGCTGGCCGGGGGGGTCGGTGCGGCGCGCTTCCTGCGCGGCGTGGTCCAGCTCGTGCCCGCCGAGCGCCTGACGATCGTGGTCAATACGGGCGACGACCGCCGCTTCTACGGCGTCCACGTCTCGCCCGACCTCGACATCGTGACCTACACCCTGGCGGGTCGGATCGATCCCGAGCGCGGCTTCGGTCTCGCCGGCGATCGATTCACGTTGATCGAGCGGCTGCGCGCGCTGGGACACGAGACCTGGTTCCGCCTCGGCGACGCCGACTTCGCGAACGGCCTCCACCGCACGCTGCGCCTCGAGGCGGGGGCACGGCTCGACGAGGTGACGGACGAGCTGCGCCGCGACCACGGACTCGGGTTCCGGATCCTGCCCATGTCGAACGATCCGTGCCCCACCTTCGTCTCGCTCTCCGACGGTCGGCGCGTCCACTTCGAGGAGTACCTCGTGCGCGACGGCGCGCCGCGCGACGTGCGCGGCGTCGATCTCTCGGCGGCGGAGAAGGCGCGGCCGGCGCCCGGGGTGATCGAGGCGATCGAGCGCGCCGACACGATCCTCGTCTCGCCTTCGAATCCGATCGTGTCGATCGGGCCGATCCGCGCGGTGCCTGCGATCCGGCGCGCGCTCGACGCCGCGTCCTGTCCGGTCGTCGCCGTCTCCCCGATCGTCGGCGGCCTCCCGATCAAGGGTCCCGCGCATACGCTGATGCATGCCGAGGGGCTCGCCGTCTCGGCGACGGGCGTGGCCCGGCTCTACCGCGACTGGATCGACGGCTTCGTCTTCGATGCGCGCGACGCGGCGGAGGCGCCGGCGATCGAGGCGCTCGGGCTCGCCGTCGCGACGCTCGACACGCTGATGGTCGACGGCGAGGCGTCCCGGCGCGTGGCCGAGGCAGCGCTCGGGCTGGCGGAGCGGCTGCGGTGACGATCGCGCTGATTCCGGTGAAGCGCCTCGAGCAGAGCAAGTCGCGGCTGCTGCCGGAGCTCCCCGACGCGCGCCGCCAGGCGCTCACGCTCGCGATGCTCGAGGATCTGATCGAGGCGCTGCGCGCCTCGGACCGCATCGACCGGATCGCGGTCACGACGCCGGATCCGATCGTCGCCGAGCGCGCGCGGGCCGCTGGCGCCGAGGTCGTGCTGCGCCCCGAGCCCGGACTGAACGCGGCGCTCGAGGATGCGGCGCATCGGCTCGGACCCGCCTCCGACGAGGCCCTGCTCGTCGTGCTCGGCGACGTCGCCGGCGCCCTGCCCGAGGATCTCGCGCGCCTGGTCGACGCCGCCCACGCCGAGACCGCCCCGGCCCGCGGCGTCTGGCTCGCGCCCTCGAACGACGGCGGCACCTCGGCGCTGCTGCTGCGCCCCGCCGACGCCATCGAATTCCGCTTCGGCTCCGAGAGCGCGCGCCGCCACCAGGAAGCCGCGCAGGAGGCGGGCGTCGCCTATCACGCGCTGCCGCTCGACTCGCTGGCGATCGACCTCGATCAGCCCGAGGATCTGTCCCGCTTCCTCGCGAGCTCGAGCGGCGGACCGCGGACGCGCGCCCTGCTCGGTGGCGAGCCCACGATCGGAAGCGAACCCGCGAGCAGCCACGCGAACGGCCAAGCGAACGGCCAAGCGAACGGCCAAGCGAACGGCCACACGAGCGACGACGCACGCAGAGCGACATGCGGAGACGCATGCGAAGACGGAAAGCGAAGCACGCCTTGACCCGCCCGCCCGCCCCGATCCGCCTGATCCCCCTGCTCGGCCTGCCGGAGATCGCGCCTGGCTGCGACCTCGCTGCCGCCATCCGGGACGCGGCCCGGGCAGCGGACGTCGCGCTCGCCGGCCGCATCGTCGTCGTCTGCCAGAAGATCGTGTCAAAGGCCGAGGGGCGGCTCGTTCCGCTCGCGCGCGTCGAGCCGAGCGCGCTCGCCCGGGAGATCGCGACGGAGCACGCGCGCGATCCGCGCCAGGTCGAGCTCGTCCTGCGCGAGAGCCGCCGCATCGTGCGCCGCGGGCGCGGCGTGCTGATCACCGAGACCCACCACGGCTTCGTCTGCGCCAACGCCGGCGTCGACCTCTCGAACGCGCCCGGACCCGACGTCGCGGTCCTGCTCCCGCTCGACCCCGACGCCTCGGCGCGCCGCCTCGCCGAGGCGCTGTCGACGCCCGCCGGCCCGACGCCCGTCGTCATCAGCGACACCTTCGGCCGGCCCTGGCGCGAGGGGCTCGTCGACGTCGCGCTCGGATCCGCGGGCCTCGCGCCGATCCGCGACGAGCGCGGGACGGTCGATCGCGGGGGGCGGGCGCTCCAGGTGACGCAGCCGGCAACGGCCGACCAGCTCGCGGCGGCCGCGGGGCTGCTGATGTGGAAGAGCGCGGGAGTGCCGGTCGTCGTCGTCGAGGGCTTCCCGATCGAGGGCGAGGGCACGGTGCGAGGGATGCTGCTGCGCGACGCTTCGACGGACCTGTTCCGTTAGGCGGGCGGGGGGCCGAAGGCATGGGCGACGCAGACGCGCCAGACCTCCGCGAGGCCCTCGCCGCTCTCCGCCGACGTCGCGATCGGCTGGCCGAACGCGTCGCCGATCTCGGCCGAGAGGACGCGGATGCGCTCCTTGCGGCGCATCGACTTCAGCTTGTCGGCCTTCGTCAGCACGACCCGCCCCGGCACGCCCTGCTCCGCCAGCCAGGCGAGCAGGAGCCGCTCGTCCTCGCCGAAGTCCCGCCGCAGGTCCTGCAACAGGATCGCGAGCCGCAGGGCTTCGCGCTGCGCGAGGTAGCCCTCGGCGAGCCTGCGCCAGCTCTCGCGCTCGCTCTTCGACACCTGCGCATAGCCGTAGCCGGGGAGGTCGACGAAGCCGACCTCGCCCGCGTCGGTGCGGATGCGGAAGAGGACGAGCTCGCGGGTCTTGCCCGGCGTGCCGCTCGTGCGTGCGAGCCGGCGACGGCGTGCGAGGGCGTTGAGCAGGCTCGACTTGCCCACGTTCGAGCGGCCGAGGAAGGCGATCTCGGGCAGCCCGACCCGGGGCAGCCGATCGACGCGCGGCGCCGAGGCGACGAGCTCGGCCTCGAGGACCTTCACGACGCGCGCTCGCGGGACGACGCGGCGTCGTGGGCGACCCGCGCGTCCGGCGCGCGCTCGCGCTCGGCCTCGATGCGCGCCAGGACCGGCGCCATGCGCGCGAGCGCCTGCTCGATCGTCGCGGGACTGCGCGCATAACAGAAGCGCAGTCGGCCCTCGGCGGCGGCGCCGAAGTCGATCCCCGGCGTGGTCCCGACCCGGGCCTCCTCGAGCAGTCGGAAGGCCAGGGCGCGCGAATCGCCGCCGAAACGCCGTGCATCCGCCAGGACGTAGAACGCGCCCTCCGGAGCGCGGTCGATGCCGAAGCCGAGCCGGCGCAGCCCCTCGACGAGCAGCCCTCGGCGCGTCTCGCACGCGCGCCGCATGGCCTCCGCCATCGGAGCGCCCTCGGCGAGCGCGGCGATGCCGGCGCGCTGGACGAAGGAGCTCGCCGAGATGAAGAGGTTCTGCTGGAGCGTCTGCAGCCGTCGCATCGCGTCGGCCGGGGCGACCATCCAGCCCAGCCGGAAGCCCGTCATCGCATACCGCTTCGAGAACCCGTCGACGACGAAGGCGTCGTCCCCGACCTCGAGCGCCGAAACGTTGCGCGTCCCGTCGTAGAGGAGTCCGTCGTAGATCTCGTCCGAGACGAGCGGCGGTCCGAGCGTGGCCAGCGCCGCCATCACGTCCCGCGGCTGCACGGCGCCGGTCGGATTGGCCGGCGACCCGACCACGATCGCCCGGGTCCGCGCGGTGATCGCGCGGCGCACGCGCTCGGGGTCGATGCGCCAGCCCGTGTCCGCCTCGGTCGGGACGAAGACGGGCCGTCCGCCCATCACGCGCACGAAGTTCGGGTAGCAGGGGTAGTGGGGCGTCGGGATCACGACCTCGTCGCCGGGCTCGACGAGGGTCGCGAAGGCGAGCGTCATCGCGTTGGACGTGCCCTGGGTCACGAGCACGCGCTCGACCGGAACCGATCGACCGAAGCGTCGCGCGAGATCGGCCGCGATCGCCTCGCGCAGGGCGAAGAGGCCGCGGCTGTCCGTGTAGCCGGTGTCGTCGGCTTCGAGGGCGGCGGTGCAGGCGCGGACCGCGGCCGGCGGCGGGGCGAACTCGGGCTCGCCGACCTCGAGATGGGCGATCTCGACGCCGCGCTGCTCGAGCGAGGCGGCGTGCTCGAGGATCTCCATGGCGAGGAACGGTGTCAGCGCCTCCGTGCGCGAGGCGAAGCGGAGCCGCGCGGAGGCGGGCGACGGGGCGGGCGACATCCGCTCCGGTTAGCCCGACGACCTCGGGACGTCAAGGCAGCGAATGGTCCAAGTTACCGGATTCAAAGCCGTTTTTGGGCCGATCGCTTTTGACACCGGGGGGTGTGCCGGCTAAGGTGGGCGCGCGTCGCGAGGCCCCCGGCATCCGTCCCACCCCTCGCCGCGGCCCGCCGACGCGCGGCTCGTGCCGGTTCACGCGCGACGTGCCCGCTCGCGCCAGAGAGAGCGAGAGCCAGAGCACCTGAGAGAGCGCCTGAGAGAGCAAGAGAAAGGTCCCATGTCGAAGGGTCTGCAGATCGCCACCGGTGCCCTCCTGATCGCCGCGCTGCTCGGCTGGTACGGCTACACGCAGGTCGCGAGCGAGGCGCTCTCGCTCCAGTACTTCCAGACCCTCGACGAGTTCCACGAGAACGCCCCCGCCATGCTCGGCCGCGCGGCGCGCGTCCATGGCTACGTCGCCCTCTCCTCGATCGAGCGGGACCTGGCGGGGGGACGCGTGCGCTTCTCGGTCCAGAACGCGCCGCCCCATGCTGGCGGTCCGCCCGGCGAGACCCTCGCCGTCGACTACGGCAGCCTCGAGACGCCCGATCTCTTCAAGGACGGCGCCGAGGTCGTCGTCGAGGGCGAGCTGACGCAGCGCGCGGGCGAGACGGTCTTCGTCGCGCGCAACGTCATGGCCAAGTGCCCGTCGAAGTTCCAGGCGCAGGCCGCCGAGGCCCCGCGCGAAGGGCAGCTCTCGCTCTGAGCGGGCGCCCGTGAGAGCAAGCAGCCCGCCCGCGCCGGCCCGAAGCCGGCGGGCGGGCCCTGCACGGCCCCGGACGGGGCGGAGATGAAAGCCGTGGCGGATCTGGGCTTCTACGCACTGCGCCTCGCGCTCTTCGTGAGCGCCGTCGGGCTCCTCGTCGGCGTGTACGCGGGCGTGACGCGCCGCGACGACTGGACGCAGGTCGCCGAGCGCGCCGTGCTCGTCGTCGCCGCGGCGCTCACGGTCGCCATGGGTGCGCTCTTCTGGTCGCTCGCGACCAACGACTTCGGCATCGCCTATGTCGCCCAGCACTCCGCGCGCACGATGCCGCTCCACTATCGCCTCGGCGCGTTGTGGGGCGGGCAGGCGGGGTCGCTGATGTTGTGGGGCTGGATGCTCTCGATGTACGGCGCGGTCGCCGTGCTCGGCAACCGCACGCAGAACCGGCGGCTCATGCCCTGGGTCTGCGTCTCGCTGCTCGTGAACGTCGGCTTCTTCCTGCTGCTCAACAACTTCGTCTCGAAGCCCTTCGAGCTCCAGCCCTTCGACCAGAGCCGCTCGGACGGCAACGGCCTGAACCCGCTGCTGCAGCATCCCGTCATGCTGATCCATCCGGTCATGCTCTACACGGGCTTCACCGGCTTCGCCCTGCCCTTCTCCTTCGCCTTCGCGGCGCTCGTGACGGGCGAGCTCGGCACGACCTGGTTCCGGACCACGCGGCGCTGGACGCTCTTCGCCTGGAGCGTGCTCTCGGTCGGCATCATGCTCGGCGGACGCTGGGCCTACGAGGTGCTCGGCTGGGGCGGCTACTGGGCTTGGGATCCGGTCGAGAACGCCTCGCTGATGCCCTGGCTCGCCGGCACGGCCTACATCCACTCGGTCATGATCCAGGAGAAGCGCGACATGCTGCGCACCTGGAACATCGTGCTGGTCGGGCTGACCTACGGCCTCTGTCTCTTCGGCACGTTCCTGACCCGCAGCGGCATCGTCCAGTCGGTGCACGCCTTCACGAACTCCGACAGCTTCGGGCGCATCTTCGCCGGCTACGTCCTGCTCGTGCTGGCGGCATTCGTGGTCGCGCTCGTCTTCCGCCTGCCGAAGCTGAAGAGCCCGAACAAGCTCGAGAGCGTGCTCTCCCGCGAGGCCTCCTTCGTCGTCAACAACTGGATCTTCATGGCGCTGCTCTTCGTCGTGTTCTTCTTCACGATGGCGCCGGTCTTCGGCGAGCTCGCGGTGGGCAAGCGCATCGTGATCGGCCCGCCGATGTACAACACGTTCGCGGGGTTGCTGGCGCTGCTGCTGCTCGTGCTGACCGGCGTCGGCCCGCTGATCGCCTGGCGGCAGGCGAGCTGGGCGTCGCTGCGGCGGCAGTTCCGGGCTCCGGCGGCCGTGGGCGTCGTCGTGACGGCGGCGATCCTGGTCGGCTTCGGGACGGCGCCGGGCTACTGGGCGATCGCCTGCTGGGGGCTCGCGGGGTTCGTGCTGACGACGATCGGACAGGAGTACGGCCGCGCGGTCGGGGCGCGCATGCGGCGCCTCGACGAGAGCGCCTGGACCGCGCTCGCGACGCTGCTGCGCCGCAACCAGCGTCGCTATGGCGGCTACATCGTCCACGCCGGCGTCGTGATCCTGCTGCTCGGCGTGTCGGGCGCCGCCTTCAACGACGAGAAGATCGTGAACGTCCGCCCCGGCGACTGGGCGGCGCTGCGCGAGTTCCGGCTCCACTTCCTGACCGCCGACGCGATCCCGGCCCAGCACTACGGGGGGGCGAAGGCGCGGCTCGCGCTCTTCCGGAACGACGAGCCGCTCGCGGTGATGACGCCGGAGAAACGCCTGTACTGGCTCGAGCAGCAGCCGAATTCGATCCCCGCGATCTACTCGTCGTGGCGCGAGGACCTCTACGTCATCCTCACGGCGCTCGAGCCCGACGGTTCGGCGACGCTCAAGATCTATCACAATCCGCTCGTCAACTGGGGCTGGGCGGGAGGCGTGCTCTTCGTGGTCGGGTGTCTGGTCGTGTTGTGGCCGCATCCGCAGCGCGGTGCCGGCCGTGACGGGACCGCGGCATGAACGCACGCCGCGGGGCTCGCAGGCCCCCTCGAACCCGGGCGGTCGGCGCGGCGATCGCATCGCTCTTCGCCTTCGGGCTGGCCCTGACGGGGCCCGCCCCGAGCGCCCGGTCCCAGCATGCCGGCGATCCGAGCACGGCCCCGCCGCCCCCCGCTGGCGACGCGCGCATCGTGGTCGAGGTCGTCGCCGCCGGCGCGAGCGACGTCGGGGGGCTCGACGTCGCGCTCTACTCGCTCGGCAGCGACGGCCGGCCCGGCTTCACCAGCGCCCAGACCGACGCCGAGGGCCGCGTCGTCTTCGCGAACGTGTCGAACGCACCCGACCTCGTCTACCTGATCGGGACCCGCTACCACGACGTGCCCTTCGGCCAGCGGCTGACCTTCGAGCCCGGCCGGACGGAGGCGACGGCCTCGCTCGAGGTCTCGGCGCCGACGACACGGACCGCAGGCGTGCGGGTCGAAGAGCTGCGCATCCGCGCCGACTGGCTCGGCGATCGGGTGCTCGTGCGCGAGATCCTGCGCCTCGTCAATCCGGGCGCAAAGGTGATCCAGCTCCCGGCCAGCGAGGGCGAACGATCCGGCCCCGCGATCGTGAACCGCCCGCTGCCGCCGGGCGCGAGCGGCTTCGAAGCAGGGACGCTCTCGCTGAGCGACGGGCTCGCGTCGGAGGGCGGCGTCGTCCGCTACCGGGGACCGCTCTACCCGCGCGAGCAGACGATCGAATACCAGTACACGCTGCCCCTCGCGGAAGGCGAGCGCCGCCTCGCGCTCCCGGTCGAGCTCGATCGCGCCGCGGCACGCGTCGTCGCGATCGCCGGGACGGCCGGCATGACGATCGAAGGCGCGGGACTCGTCCGCTCGAGCGAGGTCAGCGCCGAATCCGGCCAGCCGCTCTCCGCCTGGGCGCGGGGCGCGCTCGACGCGGGCGAGCGGACGAAGCTCGAGCTCCTGCTGCCCGAGGCGCGCGCCGACGCCGACCTCGTGGCGATTCCGCGCGCCGACGTCTGGATCGATCTCGACGATACGCGGCTCAATGCGACCGTCGATCTCCAGCTGGCCGTGACCCCGGGCGCTCCGGTCGCGGGAACGCCCGACACGCCCCTGATCGCGATCACGCTGCCCGACGGCGCCTCCCTGACCGGCGTCTCGCCGGAGTCCGAGCGCCTCGGGCTGATCCCGCGCGAGCACGGCTTCGACGTCGTCGGCCCGCTCGGTTCGGGCGAGACGCAGCTCGGCTACGCCTATCGGCTCGACGCCGGGCCGTCGGGCGCCGAGCTCGCGCTGCGCTTCCCGCGCGCCGTGTCGACGCTGAACGTGTTGATCGCGGATACGGGCCTCGCCCTCGAGAGCAGCCGACTCCACCGCCTGCGCGCCTTCCGCTCCGGGACGCGCAACTACCTGCACCGCGAGGCCTTCAACGTCGCCGACGACGAGACGGTCGACCTGCGGATCGAGCCGCTGCGCGCGCGCGGCATGCCGCGCGAGGCGGGTGCCCTGGTCGCCATCGTCTCCGTGATCGGCGCGGCCGCCTTCGTGGTCGCCCCGCTGACTCGTCGACGCCGCAGCGCGATGCCCGCCGAAGCCTCGACGGCCGACGCCGCCCGCGAGCAGCTGCGCACCGAGCGGGAGGCGACCTACGAGGCGATCCTCGATCTCGACCACGACTTCGAGACGGGCAAGCTCGAGCCCGAGGACCACCGCGCGCAGCGCGACGCCCTGCGCGCCCGCGCCATCGCCTTGCTCGCGGCCGAACGCGCCGAGGCCGACGCGGACACCCCGTCTGAGGTGGCCTCGGCGAGCGAGCCGACGACGACGCCCCAGCCCCTCCCGGCCGATGGCGCGGCCCGCCTCGCACCGCCCCTGCCGCGGGCCGCCGGCTACTGTCCGCAGTGCGGCGCGGCGCGCGAGGCGGGCTGGCGCTTCTGTGCGGGCTGCGGGGCATCTCTCCCCACGCTGCGGGAGCCGGGCGCGTGAGTCGCGTCCGCCTCGCGGGCGACGGCGTGGAGAAACGCTTCGGCCGCGTGACGGCGCTCGCGGGCATCGACTTCGTGATCGAGCCCGGCGAGTCCGTCGCGATCCTCGGCGCCAACGGCGCCGGGAAATCGACCTGGCTGCGCATCCTGGCCGGCCTCGCCAAGCCCTCCGGCGGTCGCTTCGTCGCCGAGCGCGTACCGGGTCCCGCCGCTGCGACCGTGGCCGGCTCCCCGTCCGCCTCATCCACCCCGCCCACTCCGCGCCCGCCCTCGGCCGCGCCTGGCGCACCGCTCGCGCGCGAAGCCTTGCGCGGCCGCGTCGGCTACGTCGGCCATGCGACGCTCCTCTCCGGCGAGCTCACGGCGCGCGAGAACGTCGTCTTCGCCGCCCGCCTCCACGGTCTGCGCCCGACCCGCGCCGAGCAGGACGCCCTCTTCGCCGAGCTCGGGCTGGAGGAGTTCGCCGATCGCCGCGTCGCCTCGATGTCCCGGGGCACCGCCCAGCGCGTCTCGATCGCGCGCGGCGTCGTCCACGCCCCCGACGTGCTGCTGCTCGACGAGCCCTTCACGGGCCTCGACGAGCGCTCCGCGACGCGCCTCTCGGGCCAGCTCGCGCAGCTCCGCCAGCGCGGCTGCTCGCTCGTCGTCGTCACCCACGATCCACAGCGCGCGGTCGAGCTCGCCGACCGCGCGCTGCTGCTCCACCGCGGTCGCCTGCGCGCGACGCCCCGCCGCCAGGATGGCGACGCCTTCTCGGTCGAGGCGCTGCGCCGCGCCCTGTCCGGGCTCGCGGACGAGGACCGGCGCACGACCGCGCGACACGAAGTCGCAGGCGGCGACGGACGCGGCGACGGCGGCCCGGACGATCCCCACGGCGGCCGGTCCGTGACCGCCCGCGACGTCGACACGAGGGCCGGTGTGTGAACGTCGCCCTCGCCCTGCTCTGGAAGGACCTGCTCTGCGAGTGGCGCTCGCGCGATCGCCTCGTCGCGATGATGGTCTTCTCGATCCTCGTCGTGGTGGTCTTCCAGTTCGCATGGCCGAGCCTGCCCCGTGAGCAGGTGGAGACGCTCGCTCCGGGCGTGCTCTGGGTGATCTACCTCTTCGCTGCCCTGCTCGGCCTCGGGCGGACCTTCACCCTCGAGCTCGAGAACGACGCCTTGACCGCGCTCGCCCTGGCCCCCGGAACCCGCGGCTGGATCTTCGTCGGCAAGGCGGCGGCGTCCTTCGTGCTGATCGGCACCGTCCAGGCGCTGACCGCGCTGGTCTTCGTGCTCTTCTTCCGACTCGACTGGCGGGGCGCGGCGCTTCCGCTGGCGCTCGTCGTGGTCCTCGCGGATCTCGCGATCGTGAGCGTCGGCACGCTCTTCTCGGCGATGTCGGCGCGCAGCCGCTTTCGCGAGGTGCTCCTCCCGATCCTGCTGATCCCGACGCTGATTCCGGTGCTGGCTGCGGCGGTGCGGGCGACGACGGCTACGCTGGCGGGTCCGGGGCTCACGCTCCCGCTGGCCCAGCCCCTCGTCGTGATGGCCGGGATCTACGCGATCCTCGGCTTCCTGCTCTTCGATCCCGTCCTCGACGAGTGAGGCGCTGTCGGCGGGATCGCCGGACGCGGGCCCGCCAGGAGAATCGACGACGATGCAATCGCGAACTGCGTCCGGGGCGGGCGTGCCGGCCGCGCGTATGCGGGCGGTCCTCGGCTGGATCCTCGCCGGGCTGGCCCCGGTCTACGCATGGACGGTCTGGAAGGCGCCCCTCGACTCGGTCCAGGGCGTCATGCAGAAGATCCTCTACGTCCACCCCCCGACGGCGTACGGCGCGTACCTCGGCTTCGTCGTGACGGCGGTCGCGGGCGGACTCTTCCTCTGGCGGGGTCGCGAGGATCACGATCGGCTGGCGGTCGCCGGCGCGGAGGTCGGCACGGTCTTCTGCACGCTGATGCTGATCACGGGACCGATCTGGGCGCGCGGCGCCTGGGGCCCGGGCAACTGGTGGGTCTGGGACGCGCGGCTCACCCTCACCCTCCTGCTCTGGTTCGTCTACCTCGCGTACCTGCTGCTGCGCAGCTTCACCGAAGGCGACGAGCGCGCCGCGCGCTTCGCATCGATCTACGGCATCGTCGGCATCGTGCTGATTCCGCTCAATTACTGGATCATCGACCTCGTCGGGGGACGCGCCCAACACCCTCAGAACATCGAGCGCGGCAGCCTGGGGACGGGCATGGGACTTCCGTTCCTGGTCGGAAATCTGACGCTCTTCTTCGCGTTCGCGTACCTGATCGTCCTGCGCTGGCAGACGGCGATGCTCGAGTCCGCCGCCGAGGAAGCCGCCCTCGCGCCGGCCGATCGTGACCCCGGTTGACAACGCCATCGCACGCGGACTAAAAAGACCGTCGAAGGGTTTCATCGAGCCCGGTCTTCTCCGGATCCCCGTCACGCAGCCGCCGCCGGTCGTCGTCCTGACCCGACGGTCGTCCCGCTCCGTCCCGGTGAGCCGGCGAAAGCCGAGCGCCCCCCGATCGGGAAGCCATCGCCTGCACGACCGCCGACAGGATCGCGACGCTCCCCTATGCGCGCGATTGCGGGGTCCATCGGGCAGCGGAAGTCCTCTTCCCAAACTGGGTGTGCATGGCTCGACGACGCCTGGCGCGGCTGGAACGCTGCCGGCGCGCTGCGCTGGCGAGCGACGGCGAACCGCGAGCAGGAGGAGACGCGTCGGCAGTGCGCAGGCAGGGGCGATGCCGGACCGACGCGAGCAGAGCGAGGCGTCCGACCGGACGGAAACGACGCGACTGGCACGTCGATTGCTTTTGAACCGGTCCGAGTCGCTTCGATGCGACCGGAGCGGGGCGGAGTCGAGCGGATTCGAGACGGATTCGCGAGTTGACAGTCGAGGGTCGACCGTCGCAGGATCCGGGCGGACGAAATCGAGCGGCAAGACGGGTACCGGGACCGGTCCAGACGAGCCGGACGGGACTCGAGACCAGGGAGGCGTCCGAAAGGGATGGCCAGCATGAAGCGCGGCGTTGGGTACTGCGAGAACACGGACTGCGAGGACTACGCCAAGGGCGTCTTCCTCCTGAACCACGGCGACACCTTCTACTGCCCCCGCTGCCGTCAGCTCGGGAAGGTCGAGAAGGAGCGTGGCTTCTACACGGGCAACTCGGACATCTTCAAGGAGGTCCGGGTCGAGTACAACTTCGACCCGATCAACGGCGTCTACCGCGAGATCGCGATCGTCCGCGACGAGAGCCTCTGGGGACGCAACAACGTCTACACGCTCCAGTCGCCCCTGATCAAGACGGAGAAGCGGGCGCTGAAGGTGGCCGAGGCGATCCTCGCGAACCTGAATCGCTACCGCGGCCTGCTCAACGGCGATGACATCCCGCGCACGACGGAGATCATCCTCTCCTTCGACGACCCCTTCGAAGAGTTCTCGCGCAAGCTGCAGCAGCTCTCGAAGGAGTGGGAGGCCTCGGGGCTGCGGGAGCAGCGGCGTTAGGCCTGTCGGGTCGCAGAACGGTTCTTTCCTTTCTCGAGCATCGAGAAAAACCAGGAAGCCCGGCTCCGCAAGGAGTCGGGCTTTTGGCTTTGGGCGTGGACCGAAGAATGCGCCCCGGTCGGCTGCACGGCGTGGCCCGCGGTCGCTCGGCCCGCATCCTTGTCTACACCGCGCACCTCGCCCGCGGCACGCCACCCCCCTCGATCGCCCGTGTCCGGATCCAACCGAAATGGCACCCCCACAGCCGGCTCATCCTCGAGACCACCCGCTCCGGAAACAACCGCCGCGAACGGATCCCTCCCACCGTGAGCGCCTCGCGGATCAGCCCCAGTCCCAGCGTCGGCGGCCCCGGCTCCCGGTTCTCCGACCGCTCCTTCTGTCTCGGAAGGGCCGAGGGACTGGATTCGTTCGGGAATCGCAGCGGGGGTTGGGGCAGGAAGAGGGCCTGAAGCGAGCCGCTGTGTCCGACACGAGCCCCGACGACGCAGGGCTCGCGCCGGGTGCATCCTGCGGTCCACGCCTGTCGTCAGACCACGGGTCGGAGGCGAGTCTGTCCGAACAAGCTGACGACCGGGGCCGCAATCGCCTCGGCGCGATAGGCAAGTGCTGCGAGCGCGCGCAGGATGGCTTCCTCGTGTCGGCCGTCGTCCTCGGCGATCCGTCGCTCGAGCGCCATCTGACCCTGCCGCAGGTCGTCCGGTCGACGACCGAGCACGTCGCCCAGAGTCTCGAGGTCGGCCGCGTCCGAGCCCGGCCCCAGGGCGTGTCGTCTCGCGAGGGTGCGGATCAGGAGCGTGGCCATCGTGAGGCGGTCGCGCGGGAATTCTCCCTGGACGTGGGGGAGCACGTCCTGCGTGAGGTTGTCCACGGCGATGTCGTACAGCGTCGTCTCGGACGGCGGCTCGGGGACGACGGGCCGGGCGAGCTCGATGCCCATCGCGTCGGCGATGGCTTCGCACAGCATCCGGTCGCAGAGGATCGCGAAGCACTGGTTGAGAGCGACCGGATCGCGGGGATCGAGACGGGCCCGGATCGGTGCGAGGGCCAGGACCGAGCGCGCGAGGTTGTGGACGCGGTAGTAGCGGACCTTCGCGAGGTCGACCGGACGGCCGCACGCCTTTTCGTAGTACGGCAGGAGCCTCGGCCAATCGCCGGAGGGCGAGAACGACGCGTGGACGCAGAGGCTTCCGAGGTCCTCCATCGGATCGCCGAGGTGGGCCCACTCCCAGTCGATCAACGAGGTGATGCGGTCGCCCTCGAAGAGGAAGTTCGCGATGCCGGCGTCCCCGTGCAGGAGCGACACACGCTCCACGTCCGGTGGCGCGTGTCGACGGAGCCAGGCGACCCCGAAGCGGGCGAGCGGCTCGGGGCGGGCGCCGGCGATCGCCGTGGTCAGGCGGTCGACCTCGGCCATGGCGCAGTCCCGCGCGTCCGCGGGCGCGCGGAGGTCGAGCCCCAGCCGGTCGACATCGAGCGCGTGGAGTCGACCCAGGACCTCCAGATGATGTCGATAGACCGCGTCCTGCTGCTCTGCGGGGTGGGTATGCAGATCGCTCCGGCCGACGACGCGCTCGAATAACACCGCGCGCGGCTCCGAGAGCACGGCGTGGACCCGGGGCACGGGGACGTCGGTGTCCGCGAGCGCCCGGACGACGCGGGTCTCCTGTTCGAGCGCCTCGGCGCTGTTGGCCGGATCGCCGGCATGCGCGATTCGCAGGAAGAGCGGGAGCGGCGCACGCGCGTCGCCGACCGCGACGTCGACCAGCCAGGCTTCGCGCCGGGCGATCGCCCGTTCGAGTCGTTCGATGCGTCCGCCGGTCGTCGTGGCGATCCAGTCGACGATCCGCGGGTCGAGCATCCGTCCATCCATGTCGGTCCTCCGGGCAATGACGGCCCCGATTCGACGCTATCGTCGTTTGCGGTGGAATACATCGGGCTTCGGTGCGTCAGGGGCGTCAGACGCTTCAGTGGGGGGTGGAGATGCGAGCCGTTCGGAACACGTCCGAGGGAATCCAGGTCGTCGAGCTCGCGGATCCGCATCGAAGCGACGGGGCGGTTCGCGTCGACGTGCGCGCCGCCGGCGTCTGCGCCAGCGACCTCGCCATGATCCAGGCGGGTCCCCTGCCCTTCACGCTCGGACACGAGATCGCCGGCGTCACGGACGACGGTCGTCCGGTCGCGATCGAGCCGATCATCCCCTGCGCCACGTGCGATCAATGCGGCGTCGGCATGTACCACCGCTGTCGGATCGGCGCCGGGAGCAATCTGGGCTTCGCGCTCGACGGCGGGATGTGCGACTCGATCGTCGTTCCGCCCCGCTGCCTCGTGCCGCTGCCGCCGGGTCTGTCCGTCGCGGACGCCTGCCTGGCCGAGCCGATGGCCGTCGTGCTCCACGGCTTGCAGCTGGCACGGGCCGAGGCGGGCATGCGGGTCGCCGTCGTCGGAGGCGGGACCGTGGGCCTGTTGTCGGTGGCGGCCGTGGCCGCGCTCGGATGCGAGGTGGGTCTGGAGGCGCGCCATCGCCATCAGATGGAGGCAGGAGAACGTCTCGGCGCGACGGGGGTGGAGGGCGAATACGATCTCGTGATCGACGCCGCCACCACGGCCGAGGGGCTGATCCGCGCAGCCGACCTCGCCGCGCCCGGAGCCACCCTGCTCGCGGTCGCGATCTACTTCGGCGTGATCCCCCTGCCCGGCCTCGCTTCGCTCATGAAGGAGCTGCGCGTCGTCCTGCCCTATACGTACGGGCGTCACTCGGCCGGTCGGGACTTCGACCACGCGGCGACGCTGATCGCGGCCCGCCCCGAGATCGCCCGGACCGTCATTACGCATCGCTTCCCGCTGGCGGATGCGCCTGCGGCCTTTCGACAGGCCGCGGACCGGAAGGGCGGAACGATCAAGGTGGTGCTCGAGCCTTGAGCTCCACGGGCGGGCGCGCGGCGAGGCGCCGACCGTCCGAACGTCGGACGGTCGATTGGCTCGTCGTCGGAAGCGGAGCGGGCGGGCTGAGCTCCGGGATCTTCGCCAGCGACCTCGGCCTGGACGTCCTCGTGGTCGAGAAGGCCTCGTTGCTCGGCGGCGTCACAGCCTACTCGTACGGTCAAGTCTGGGTGCCCGGCAACCACCTCGCATTCCGCCCTCCGTCGCGGTCGGGCGCGGATGGCGGCGAGTCCGCGGATGCCACGATGGCCGAGGACGTCGACGCCGCGAAGGCGTACGTGGCGTTCCTCGGAGCGGGGTTCGGGGATCCCGGGCTGCGCGACGTGTTGATCGAGGAGGCGGGGCCCGTCGTGCGCACGCTCGAGCAACGTGCGGGCGTGCCGTGGCAGGTGATTTCGGGACTGCCCGACTACCACTGGCCGGAGGTCGAGGGCGCCGTGGCCGATGGGCGCTACCTCGAGGTCGGCCCCATCGCCGACTCGACGCTCGGCGCCCACGCGGCCCGCGTGCGCACCTCTCCCTACGTGCCGATTCCCGTGCTGAACGGCGAGATGCACGCCTGGGGCGGTCTGGCGGCCAGCGCATCGTGGAACGACGCGCTCGCGGCGGAGCGCCGAACGGGCGGCGTACACACCCTCGGCCCGGGTATGGCGCGCGCCCTGGTCCGCGCGCTCTGCGTCGACCGGGGCGTGGAGGCCTGGGTCGACGCGCCGGTGGTCGCGCTCCGCGCCGACGACGAGGGCGTCACCGGGGCCGTCGTCCGCCGTGCGAACGGCGAGGTCGAGATCGAGGCGCGGTGCGGCGTGCTGCTCGCCACGGGCGGGTACGATTGGAATTCCGACCTGACGCGCGCCTTCGACCAGCTCCCCGACTGGAAGTCGTTGTGCCCGCCGTCGATCACGGGCGATCATCTCTCGTTGGCGGGCGCGCTGGGCGCCGCCGTCGCGGCCGTGCCGCCTCACAATCTCTCCTCGCTCTTCGGCGTCCACGTGCCCGGGGAGCAACAGGACGGCGTCCCGCTCTGGCGGAGCGCCGGCTTCGAGGCGGGCCTTCCCCACGCGATCCTGGTCAACGATCGCGGCTGCCGGTTCGCCGACGAATCGTTCTACAAGGATCTGCTGCCGCGAGCGCGCCGATGGGACGGACGGCGGCAGCGCTACGAGAATCTGCCGATGTATCTGGTCGTCGACGATCGCCACCGATCACGCTATGCGCTGGCGGGCTTCCCGCCGGGCGCGCCCCTGCCGCCGGCGCTGGCGGCGACGAGCCCGACCGTGGACGGGCTCGCGGCCGAGCTCGGGATCGACGCGGCGGCGCTGCGCGACACGATCGATCGATTCAACGCGCAGGTGCGCAACGGAGCCGACGAAGACTTCGGACGCGGACGCGTGCCGTGGGCGCGGATCATGGCGGGAGACCTCCGCCACCCGGGCAACGCCAATCTCGGCACGGTCGAGCGCCCTCCCTTCACGGGCATGCGCCTCTGGCCCGTGTCGGGCGGCATCAACGCCGCCGGGCTGCGCGCGGACGCGAGCGCGCGCGTACTGCACGTCGAAGGACATCCGATCCCGGGGCTCTACGCGGCGGGCAATGCCGTCGCGCATCTCGACGTCGGAGCGGGGTACCAGAGCGGGATCGCGAATCTGCGCGGTCTCGTCTGGGGCGCGGTCGCCGCGCGTCACGCCGCGACGCGACGCGATCGAACCGGCGGCCCCCGGCGCGACCGAGGTCGCGGACGATCCGGCACGCGTAGGCCAGCGCGATCGTTGAATCGGGACGCACACGTCGGCTAGCGTCGCGGATCGAGCGGGCGCTCGTTCCCGCACCGAGGGAGGGACGTCATGGGCTTGCTGGACGGAAAGGTCGCGGTCGTCACGGGTGCGGGAGGCGGACTCGGACGCGAGCATGCGCTGGCGCTCGCGAGCGCCGGGGCGGCCGTCGTCGTCAACGATCTCGGCGGTGCGCGCGATGGCACGGGGGCCGGCTCGGCGATGGCCGACCAGGTCGTCGACCAGATCCGCGATGCGGGCGGCCAGGCCGTCGCCAACTACGACAACGTCGCGACGCTCGCCGGGGGGGAAGGCATCCTGCGCACCGCGCTCGACGCCTTCGGCCAGGTCGACGTCCTCGTGAACAACGCAGGCATCCTGCGCGACAAGAGCTTCGCGAACATGACGGAGGACCTCTGGGATCCGGTCGTCGCCGTCCACCTGAAGGGCACCTACTGCGTCACGCGCCCGATCTACCTCCACATGAAGGAGCGGGGCCAGGGCGGCGTCATCATCAGCACGTCTTCGACGAGCGGGCTGAACGGCAACTTCGGGCAGTGCAACTACGGCGCGGCGAAGGCGGGCATCTTCGGCTTCATGCGCTGCCTGTCGCTCGAAGGCGCGCGCTACCAGATTCGCTGCAACGTCCTCGCTCCGGTCGCGCACACGCGACTGACGGAGGACCTGCCGGGCATGGGAAGCGAGGGCATGGCCGAGAAGTTCGACCCGAAGCTCGTGTCGCCGCTGATCGTGTACCTGGCGAGCGATCTCGCCAAGGACGTCAACGGCAGGACGTTCCTCGCGGGCGGCGGGCAGATTGCCGAGATGCGGATGGTGACGGCGCCGGGCATCAAGAAGGAAGCGGCTGGCGGGCTCTGGAGCGCGGAAGAGATCGCCGCGAAGATGACGGCCGGCGCGATCCTGCTGCCGGATTAGGCGGCCGCGTTGCCGCGGCCGATCCGTGCGAGTACTCTCGACGCCCATGCCGCGCGACGAGCAGGGCGAGGGGGCCGGGAGCGCTTCGGGCGGCGGCGTGGTGCTCCATGCGCTGCGAACCGCGATGGCGCGGCGGTTCAACTTCGTCTTCCGCTGGTTCGAGCGGCGTTTCTTCGGCCATTTCGCGCTCGACCCCGAGGTCGTCGAGCGACTGAAGTCGCTCGAGGCGCGCGGCAGCGTCGTCTACGTGATGCGCTACTCGAGCCGTCTCGACTATTTCCTCTTCAACGTCCTCTTCCTGCGTCACGGCCTGCGGCTGTCGCGCTTCGCCAACGCCATCCGTTTCTACTACTACCGTCCGGTCCTCGAGCTCGCGTCCATCGGACTGCGCCTGCCGCGCGGACGGCCTCGAGAGGTCGAGCACGGGGACGATCGCGCGGCGGTGCGCGACGTGGTGGCGCGTGGCCAGAGCGCGTTTCTCTTCCTCCGGACCCAGCGGCTCAAGACCTTCCTCGCGTCGCGCAAGAGCGGCAAGCGCCACGACGAGCTCGACCTGATCGCGGAGGTCGCCGCCGCGTCGACGGCGGGTCGGGGCGAGCGCCCGGTCTACCTGGTTCCGCTCGCGATCTTCTGGACCAAGGGCCCTCGCGCCGAGAACCGCTTCCTCAACTTCGACTACGGCGCGCTGACCCGTCCGTCGGATTTCGCGAAGGTCGCCCGCTTCGTCCTGACCTATCGCAGCCTCGCCGTGAAGGTCGGCGACGCGATCGACGTCGCGGCCTTCGTTCGCGACGACGCCCGGGCGGATCCGACGATCGCGGCGCGCAAGCTCCGCCGCGCGATCCTGATCCATCTCTACCGTGAGGAGAAGGTCGCCGAGGGCCCGGCGCTGCGACCGCGCTGGCGCGTCCTGCGCGAGGTCCTCTCGGATCCGGGCCTGCGCGCGGCGATGCAGCTGCGCGCCTCGGGCGGCATCAGCTCGCCCGAGCAGGTCGAGCGCGAGGTCGAGAAGCTCTTCCGCGAGATCGCGGCCAACATGAGCTCGACCTGGCTGGCTTTCGGCGCCTGGGCGGTCGGCGGGCTCCTGCGGCGGCTCTTCGTCTCGATCGACGTCCACCGGCTCGAGAAGATCGCCGAGGACGCGAAATGCAACCCGATCGTGCTCGTTCCGAGCCATCGCTCCTACTTCGACTTCCTGATCCTCTCCTGGCTCTTCTACCAGAACTACCTGGTCCCGCCCCACATCGCGGCGCGCGAGAACATGGCCTTCGGCCCCTTCGGATTCCTCTTCCGCCACATGGGCGCCTTCTTCCTGCGGCGCTCCTTCGACGACCCGCTCTACAAGGAGGTCTTTCGCGCATACGTGGCGTACCTCGTCCGCGAAGGCGTCACCCAGGAGTTCTTCATCGAGGGCGGCCGCTCGCGCACGGGCAAGCTCCTCGCGCCGCGGCTCGGCATGCTCGCCTGGGACGTCGACGCCTTCCTCGAGAGCCGGCGAAGGGACCTCTTCTTCGTGCCGATCTCGATCAACTACGAACGGCTCGTCGAAGAGTCGGGCATGGTCGACGAGCTCGGCGGCGCCAAGAAGGCCGACGAGAGCGTGATCGGCCTGCTTCGGGCGCGCAAATACCTGCAGCGCCGCTTCGGCTCGGTCCACGTCAGCTTCGGGGAGCCGATCTCGCTCGCGGATGCGCTCGGACGCGACCGTCAGGCCTTCGAGGCGCTGGTGCGCGGGCAGATCGACGAGCCCGAGGTCCGCGGCGAGCTCGAGGCGCGCAAGCGGGCCTTCGTCGCCGGCCTGGCGAACGCGCTGGTCGAGCGCATCGGCCTCGCGACGGTCGCCAACGCCACGTCGGTCGCGGCGCTCGTTCTGCTCGGCGGCCAGCGAACCGGCCTGCTGCGCGACGAGCTCGTCGCCGGGGTCAATGAGGCGGTCGACGTCCTGCGGCTCAAGGGCGTGCGGCTCACCCGGGCCTTCGAGCACGATTTGCCCGATTTCCGTGAGTCGATCGCCTTCCTCGAGAAGACCGAGCTCCTGCGCACCCGCCTCGACCACCGCGGCGAGATCGTCTTCTTCGAGGAGCGGCAGCGAGCGGCGCTCGACCTCTACCGCAACTCGATCGCCCACTTCTTCGTGATTCCGAGCATCCTGTCCCGAGCCGCGCTCCAGGGCATCGACGGCGCTCGGCTCGCCGAGACGCTCGAATTCTGGATCGACCTCTTCTACCGCGAGTTCTTTCCCTCGCGCGAGCTGCTGCTCTCGCGCGGCGAGGCCATGCTCGAGTACTTCGAGAGCGAGGGCTTCGTCGAGCGCCGCGACGACATCGTCCGGGCGACGGAGCGCGGGCGCCGACCGCTCTCGACCTACGCCGAGCAGACGCGGGGCGTCGTCGAGGCGTACGAGACGCTGGTGCGCGTGCTGCTCGCCTGGATGGAGAGCGCGCCGCAGGGCGTGTTGCGCAGCGGCCTGCTGCGCGAGGCCCGACTCGCCTGGGAGAATGCGCGGCTGCTCGGCCGCGTCCGGCGCCTCGAGGTCCAGAGCGACGCGACCTTCGACAATGCGCTGGTCTGGCTGGTGGGGCGCCGCGTCCTCTCCGCGGATTCTTTCCAGACGGGGCGTCGAGGCGTCTCCGATACCCGCTATGCCCGTGGGGAGAAGTGGCACGAGCTCGAGTCGATCGCCGCCGTTCTGGCGGCTGCGCTGCGAGACGGGTAGGCTCGGCGCCCTTCGACGCGAGGGCTCCCCATGAACACCGAGAACACCGACCCGCTGTCGCTCGTCGATTTCGCCAAGGGCGGCGGGCTCGTCACCGCGATCGCGCAGGACGACGCGACGGGCGAGATCCTGATGGTCGCGTACATGAACGAGGAATCCCTGCGTCGTACCCTCGCGAAGCGCGAGGCCGTCTACTGGAGTCGCAGTCGCAAGAAGCTCTGGCACAAGGGCGAGGAGAGCGGAAACGTCCAGAAGCTCGTCGGGCTCTACGTCGACTGCGACGGCGACGCGCTGGTGCTGCGCGTCGAGCAGGTCGGCGGCGCGGCCTGCCATACGGGCAAGCGCAACTGCTTCTTCCGCCGCATCGACGGCGACCGGATCGAGGACGTCGGCGAGCAGGTCTTCGACCCGAACCAGGTCTACAAGAAGCCGAAGTGAAGCGGCGCGTCGCGGGCGGGCCGCGTGGACGGGCGGGACGGGTCGCGCGGCTCGGCGAGACCGGCGACGGGCGACGGGCGACGGGCGAGGATCGAGGCAGGCACGCGAGGTGGGTCGATGAGCCAGGAAGAGAAGAAGCGTCTGAGACTCGGTCTGCCGAAGGGCTCGCTCCAGGAGACGACGCTTTCGCTCTTCGCGAAGGCGGGCTACGCGATCCGCGTGTCGGGCCGCTCCTACTATCCCTCGATCGACGATCCCGAGATCGAGTGCATCCTGATCCGTCCCCAGGAGATGGCGCGCTACGTCGGGCAGGGCGTGCTCGATTGCGGGATCACGGGCCTCGACTGGGCCGTCGAGACCGGCGCCGACTACGTCGAGCTCGCCGACCTGCAGGCGCCGTGGCCGAACTACGGTCCGGTGCGCTGGGTGCTCGCCGTGAAGGAGGATTCGCCCTTCCGGACGCCGAAGGATCTCGCGGGCAAGCGGATCGCGACGGAGGTCATGGGCCTGACCGAGCGCTATTTCGAGCGCCATGGCGTGGCGGTGAAGCTCGAGTTCTCCTGGGGCGCGACGGAGGTCAAGCCGCCCGTGCTCGCCGACGCGATCGTCGACGTCACGGAGACGGGCTCGTCCCTGCGCGCGAACCAGCTGCGCGTGGTCGACGTCCTGACGGAGAGCACGCCGCGCCTGATCGCACACCGCGCCGCCCTCGACGACGCGTGGAAGCGCGGCAAGCTCGATCGGCTCACGATGCTGCTCGCGGGCGCGATCGCCGCGGCGACGCGCGTCGGCCTCTCGATGAACGTGCCGAAGGCGAAGATGAAGGACGTGATCGCGCTGCTGCCGGACGCCGGCGCGCCGACGATCTCGCCGCTCGCCGACGCCGAATGGGTCGACATCATGGTCGTCGTCCAGGAGGCGTTCGTGCGCGACCTGCTGCCGCGGCTCCACGAGGCCGGCGCTCGCGGCATCATCGAGATGCCCCTCAACAAGATCATCGACTAGCATGACCGGGCCGGAGGGCGCGGGCGGCACGCCCGTCTGCGAGCGCGGCCGGCTGGGTCGGCTCGCGTTCGGCCTGCGCGACCACGCGCGCACGGCCTGGTGGGGCCTCGTCGCGCCCCATGTGACGGAATCGGCGCCGCTCTTGATCGTGCAGGCGGCGATCCTGCGGCCCGCGCGCGGGCGCGCCGCGTCGGCCGGTCCCGGCGAGGAGGTGCTGCTCGCGGTGCGCTGCGAGCTCTTCGGCTGGGAGCTCCCGGGCGGCACGCCGGATCCGGGCGAGTCGCTCGAGGCGGCGGTCGTGCGCGAGGTGCGCGAGGAGACGGGGCTCGTCGTCGAGGTCGAGTCGGAGGTCGGGCGTTGGGTCCGGCGAGGCTTCCGCCCCCATACGGCGGTCGTCTTCCGCTGTCGCCCGGTCGCGGGCGCGCTCGCTCCCTCCCGCGAGACCCCGCGCCTGCGCTGGTTCGGAGCGGATCGCCCGCCGCCGGCGCTCTTTCCGTGGTACCGCGCCCCGCTCGCCGAGGCGCGCCTGCGCGGCGCGGCGCCGGTCCGGGTCGAGGAATGGCAGGGCCTCGCGGCCGTCTGGGCGGCGTTGCGGATCGATTTCGGGCTCCGCTGGCGCGGGCTCGACTGAGGCGGGCGCCGGCCGTCATCGCCCGGGCCGCGCGCGGCCTCGTGACGCTCGCTCGCTCGCGCAGCGCTCCGGCATAACGACGGGCGAACGGGTCGGTGCCGGCCGCGCGACGCCGCCCCGAATCCGACCGCGCCTCGGGCGGATGGCTCGCCCCCTGCCGGCGGACTGCAGCGGATCTTCCGCCGCCGCGCGCGTCGCGATCGAGCCCGCACCCCGCACCTACGAGCGTCCCGACCGCGGCGGCGCGGACGTCCGCGTTGCGTGCGCCTCCCGTCGTGGTCGAGACCGCGATCCGCTCCATTCGGGATCGCCTGGAGTCCGATGATGACCGACCTGCGCGCCTCCGCCCCGGCCTCGCGACCCTCGATGCGCGGGGGCTGGCCGCCGCTCGCGAACGGACTCGCCCTGCTCGTCGCGTTCGGTCTCCTCGCCTGTCAGTCCCAGAACGACGGCGCCGTCGGCGCCACCGGGACCGGCCGCCCCCAGGCCGCGTTCTTCGAGGATCGAACCCAGGGCGCGCCCGGCGTCGAGGTCCAGTTCACCGACGGCTCGACCGGCGACGTCACGGACTACGTCTGGGACTTCGGCGCCGCCGGCACCCGCAACGACCGCAATCCGCGCGTCCGCTTCGACGCCCCCGGCGTCTACAGCGTCTCGCTGACCGTCCGCGGCCCGGGCGGCGCGAACACGCTCCGCAAGGAGGCCCTGATCGCCGTCGACGCGCCCGCACAGGCCGGTCTCGACTGCCTCCCGGCCGAAGGCTTCGCTCCGCTGACCGTCGCCTGCAGCGACGCCTCGACGGGCGCGACCACGGTCGGCTGGAACTTCGGCGACGGGGTCACGTCGAGCAAGCGCAACCCGGTCCACGTGTACGCCACCGCGGGCAGCTTCACCGTCACCCAGCGCGCCGCGAGCGCCGGCGGCACGGACGTCGCGACGACCGGCATCCTCGTCCATCCGCTCGCGATCGGTGCGAGTCCCGGGAGCGGCTCGGCGCTGGCGCCCGCGACGGTCCTGCTGACCGCCGAGGTCGGGGGCCTCGCCGGCATGGCGCTCTGGACCATCGATGGTCAGCTCGCCGGGACCGGCGCGAGCGTGGCCTGGGTGTTCCGGCAGCCGGGCACGCATCGCGTCGAGCTCGTCTATGGCCTGCTCGGCTCCGGCATCGTCGGCACGACGGCCATCGACTACGTCGTCGGCTACAGCCCGGCAACGGCGGACTTCGCGCCGACGCCCGCGGAGGGGACCGGGCCGATGACGGTCCAGCTCGCGGACCGCTCGAGCGGCGCCATCACGCGCTGGGACTGGGACTTCGGGGACGGCAGCGGATGCACCTGGCCCGCTCCCGCACCGGCCGGCGCTGCGCCGCTCTGCAATGCGGCCGGGCCGACCCACGTCTACGACGCGATCGGCAGCTACGACGTGCGGCTGACGGTGACGGGTCCGGCGGCGGTGGCGGGCGGACCGGCGGTGACCTCGACGAAGACGACGCCGGACGCGGTGCGCGTCCTGTTGCTCGACGCGAGCTTCGAAGCCCAGACCGCCAACGGCGCGATCGGCGGCGCGTGGACGGCGCTGCGACCGCCCGACGAGCTCGAGCCCGCGACGCATCGGTCGCTCTCGACCGCCTCGGGCGGGGGCGAAGCCGGGATGCCGACCGACGGCAGCAAGTGGGCCGTCCTCGACGGCCTCGGCACCCGCGGCACGACGCCCGTCGATTCGATCCAGAACGGCATCGAGCAGGTCTTCCTCCGCCCGGTCTCGAACACGGTCGTCGAGCTCGACTACGCGCTGCTCTTCGCCGAGCCGCCGGCCGGGAGCGTCATGGACGCGGTGACGGCGACGATCACCGAGGTCGCGACCGGGACGACGATCGAGATCCCGAGCGCCCGGACCGACGTCTCGTCCGCCTATCAAGGCACGTCGACCCGCTATCCGACGCGCGACGGCAGCACGATGCGCGTCACGCCGACCTTCACGGCGGCCCTCGATCTGGCGCAGGCCTTCCCGTCCTCGACGCCCGACTCGCTCTTCCGCCTGACGATCCGTGTGGCCAACGCCGTCAATGCGTTCCGCAGCCCGCGCGCCTACGTCGACCACGTCCGCTTCACGGCCCCGACCGACGTCCCGCAGACCGCGGGCTTCTTCGTCGAGTCCGATCCGATCGTCGCCGGCCGCGACATCGTCTTCACCGACGAGAGCTGTCTCGACCCGCAGGCCTCCGGCTGCGAAGCGCCGACGAGCTGGCGCTGGGACTTCGGGACGAGCCGGCTCGCCACGCCGCCCGCTTCCTCCGGATCGCGCGCGCCGAGCCCGACCTATCGATTCCCGGAGCCGGGCGTCTACGACGTCGCGCTGCGCGTCGCCCGCGCGGACCGGGCGTCGACGGCGACGCTGACGTTGACGGTCCTCGCCGGTCCCGAGGCGGCCTTCGAGGTGGTCGACGCCGCGCCCCATGTCGCGCCTGCGAGCCTCCACTTCGAGGATCGCTCGACCAGCGACCCCAGCGACCCGATCGTCGCCCGGAGCTGGGACTTCGGCGGCTGGGGCACGTCGACCGCCGCGAATCCCGGTCCGGTCGTGATCGGCCAGGTCGGCGACTGGACGATCCGCCTCGAGGTCACGACGGCGTCGGGCCAGACGAGCGTCGCAGAAGCGGTGATCACGGTCGAGTAGGAGGCGTCCCGGGCGATCGGATCAGCTGGCGCTTCATCGAGGCGTCGGTTCGACCGAAGATCCGCCCATGCTGCCCTCCATCGCCGCCCGCCCCGACGGATCGCGCGCGTCCGCCCCGGCGGACCGTCGTCGCGCGGTTCGTCGCCCGACCCGGCGCCTCCCGATCGGGCTCGTGGCGGCCGTCGTCGCTTCCGCCCTCGGCGGACCGCCGCAGGGACTGGCGGATTCGCTCGCCGCGGCCGAGCCGGCGGCCGGGCGCGAGGCAGCGTCCGTCGTGGCCGTGGCCCGGCCCAACCTGCGCGCGGGCATCGAGTACGGCTACGCGCATGTCGACGCGACCCGGACGAGCGCGAGCGGGCCCGGCGGTACGCAGACGCTCCGCCTCGGCGCCGAGTCGGGCCAGAGCGTGACCGGTAGGCTCGTGGCGACGGTGCCCGTCTTCTCGATCGTGGGGCTGAGGGCAGGGGTCCACGGCGGCTTCCGCGAGGCGCGTCGCAGCCTCGACGCGCTCGAGCCGGGCGAGTCGACCCTCGACGGCTACGGGGCCCTCGCCGAGCTCCTCGTGCGCGATCCGCGCCGCGGGTCCGTCGCGGTCGGCGGCGGCTACGACCGCCTCGAGGGGGACGGCGGCGTCTCGGCCGACCAACTCACGGCGCGGGCCGAGGCCCAGATCTACTTCCCCGACTTCGGATCGGGCCCCGTCGATTGGTTCGCGTCCTTCGCCTTCCGCCATCGCCAGGTCGCCGGATCGGGCCAGTCCTTCGACGTCGACGCCGACGTCTATGACGTACGGGGTGGCGCCCGCTGGTACGCCGGTCCGGACGTCGCCGTCGTCTTCGCTGGCCAGTGGACCCGCAGCGAGGAGGAGTTCTTCTCCGAGGACGACGCGACCGGCGCGCTCGATCTCCACTGGCGCCTTCCGGTCGCGGCCGGGCCGGTGGGCGTCGAGGTCTTTGCCGGGGGATTCGCCGGGGTCTCGGAGTACAAGGAGCCGCCGTTTCGCGGTGACCGGCGACTGCTCTACGGCGGGCGCGCGGGGGTGACCTTGAGGCTCTTCTCTGGCGTGAGTTTGCTGGAGGCCATTCGTCGCTTCGATTGAGACGTGGACCGCAAATGCACCCGGCACGAACCCTGCGTAGCCGGGGCGCATGCCGAACACACAGCCTGCTTCACGCCCCCTTTCTGCCCCAACCCCCGCTGCGATTCCCGAACGAATCCGGCCCCTTGGCGCTTCCAACGCAAGGGCTTCTACCTGCGCGGCCGCCCACCCCACCGCGTCCAGCGCTACCGCTGTTCACGCTGCCGCCGCTCCTTCAGTTCACAGAGCTTCGCCACCACCTACTGGCTCAAGCGACCCGACCTCCTCGAGCCCGTCTTCCACCGCCTCGTCGCCTGCTCCGCCTTCCGTCAGATCGCCCGCGAATACCAGGTCTCCACTCGACCATCCGGAGCCTGAGCGACCGCCCTCGCCGCCACTGCCTGCTCTTCCACGAGAGGCTCCGCCCGAAGACGAGCCCGACCGAGCCCCTGGTCCTCGACGGCTTCCGCACGTTCGAGCACAGCCAGTACTGGCCGAAGTGGACCTGAACCTCCTGGTCGGCCCTCGCTCTTCGTCTACGGCTTCAACGACGTGGAGCTGCGGCGGAGGGGACGATGCGACCCGCGCAGCAGGTGAAGCGGGCCCTGCTCGAGAAGCTGTCTAGGCGGCCGGACCCGGAGGCGACGCGCAAGCGGGTGGAGGAGCTGCTGCAGCGGGTCGTGCCGCCGGGGCGTGGCCGAGCTCGCAGCGACAAGCATCGGGCGTATCCGCGGGCGATCCGTCGGCTTCGGGACCGCAGGATCCTGCACGAGCGGACGAGCTCGAGGGCGGCGCGCGGACGCCGCGCAATCCGCTGTTTCCGGTGAACCTGTCGGACATGCTGATCCGCACAGCAGTGCGAACCACAAGCGGGAGACGATCGCGTTCTCGAAGCGGCGGCAGTCGGCGTTGTACCGGATGGCGGTGTGGGTGGTGTGGCGCAACTACATGAAGGCGCGGTCGGAGAACCGGAAGCTGGGCCGCCGGCGGTGGGGCTGGGGCTGATCCGGGAGGCGCTCACGGCGGGGAGGATCCTTGCGCGGCGGCTCTTTTCGGAGCGGATCCTCACGCGGTCGAGCTGGTTGTGGGTTTGCTATTTCGGTCGGATCCGGACGCGGGCGATCGAGGGGTGCGGGGTGCATCGGGCGAGGTATGCGGTGTAGGCCAAGTTGCGGGCCGAGCGACCGTGGGCCGCTTCGTTCGACTAACGGAGGTGCATTCTTCGGTCCACGTCTCAGGGATCCAATCGGACGCCGGGCGCGAACCCCGCTTCCGGGACGAAGCCGAGCAGCGGGTCGTGATCTTCCGGACAGGCGAAGATTTCGAACGAGTTGCCCTCGACGTCCTGCAGGTAGGTCGAAGCGAAGGGGCCGGGCGGACACGACACGCTGGCGCGACAGCCCGCCGCGAGCAGTCGCGCGTGGAGGGCGTCGAACTGCTCGCGGTCTCGGTACGCCAGCGCGACGTTGAGGAGCCCCTGATCGCACAGTCGGTGGTCCGGGGGTCGCGGCCGACCGGGTGGGTCGAGGTAGTGGACGAGCTCGAGATCGACCGCGCCGCCGCGCGCGACCAGCAGCTCACGTCGCGCCCCTGCCATGCCCCAGAGCGCCTCTCTCGACGGGTCGAGCAGCGCCCGGTCGTCGCGCGGGCGCAAGCCGCAGACCCCGGTCCAGAATCGCGACGCGCGCTCCAGGTCTCCGACGGACAGGGTGACCGAGCGGAGGACGGGCGGAGCGATGTCCGGCCCGGCCGATTCGACGCCCGATCGCTCCGCATCGCGTCGGTCCGCTGCGTCCGCACCGTCCCCGACGAGTTCGACGACGACGCCATCCGGATCGCAGAGGGCGGCGCTCGGGAACCCGGCTCGCGTCTGGATCGGCCCCAGCGGCCGATGACCGCGCGCCGAAGCCCGCGCGAGCACCGCGCCGAGATCGGCGACGCCGATCCGGACGCGCGACCAGCCGAGATCGGAGGGGCGCGCGTCGCTCGGACGCGCGCGACCGGCCGGGCGGGAATGGGCGAAGAACTCGAGCTGGACGAACGCCTGGCTCCCTACGACCCACCAGAGGATCGCCTCGGCGTCCGGCCCCAGATCCTGCAGGATCGACAGACCGGGTCCCCAGAGCAGGCGCCCCCCGGCGCGCCGGAAGCCCACCACTTCGGTGTAGAAGCGGCACGTGCGGGTCAGGTCGCGGACGGCCCACGCGACCTGGGCGAGCTGCGGCTCGGGCAGCGGTCCGATCATGAAAACCTCGTCGACGCCGGCGGCTCGCGACCGGGCAGCGCTCAGTGGAAGAGAATCGTCCGAAGCTCCGCGAAGGGCTCGAAGCCGAGCTTGCGGTAGAGCCGCGTCGCCCGATCGTTTCCCCCGACGACGGCGAGCTGGATGTGGGAAGCGCCCGCCGCGAAGGCCTCATGGGCGAGGGCGCGCATGCCGAGCCGCGCGTGGCCGCGGCGACGGTGGTCGGGCCAGGTGTAGACGCCCTGGACGAGCCAGCCGTGGCGGCTCTGGACGTCGGCGTAGGCGACGAAGACGACGCGGCCTTCGGCCTCGACGACCCGGGCGCGCCCCATCCTTCCCTGGACCCAGCGCGCGAACCCGATCGGGTCGCGCACCGCGGGATCGGGGCGCTGCTCCTCCCGCAGGCTCGCCCGCGCCGCTTCCACGAGCGCATCGAGATCACCGGCGTGCGCACGCCGCACGCGGCCCGGTCCTTGCTCGGCGGTCCCATCGGGCGCGCACGACGCCCGCAGCGGATCGGACAGCGGCTGGGGGCGAACCAGGCGATAGGCGAGCTCGAGGCGATCGATGAGCGGCTCGCGCCCGTCCGCGACGAACGCGGGCCAGAGCGCGTCGACCGCACGGCGCTCGCTCTTGATCAAGCCGCTCGGGAGACGCAGCAGCGCCGGTCGCAGCGCCCCGAGCGCGCGGTCGTCGATGGCATGGGAGAGCGTGATGCCGGGCCGCAGAGCCGCCATCCCCGCGAGCCGTCCTTCGTCCCAGGCGCCATGGAGCTGAGGCGGCGGCTCGGCCGGTCCCGGTCGCTCGGCGAGGCGCTCGAGCTGGTCGATCAGGACGAGGTTCTCATCGCGGGCGTGCAGCAGATGGTCGAGCGCGGCGTCGCGATCGCCCGGTGTGAGTCGGCGCGCGCGCAGGCGGCCGCCGAGCATCGATCAGGCGTCCGCGAGGACGACGAGCACGTCTCCTTCCTCGACCGCCTGCCCCTCCTGGACCCGGATCTCGGCGACACGCCCCGCGGACGGCGCCTCGACCGGGATCTCCATCTTCATGGACTCGATCACCAGGAGGACCTCTTCTTCCTCGACCTGCGCGCCCACGGTCGTCTCGATCTTCCATACGTTGCCCGTGACCTGCGCTTCGACCTCGATCGCCACCCTGCGCCTCCCGCTGCTGCACGCGAAGGCGCGTGCGTCGCGGAGCATGCCCGGCGGCCTCCGCGGAGGCAAGCCGCGCCCGCGCCCCTGCCCCGCCCCCGCCGCCCCGACCCGCGCTGCTACGCTTGCGCCCCTTCGGAGGACTCCGTGCTCGAAACCGTGACCCAGGGATTCAAGAGCGCTGCCGAGCGGCTGCGCGGCGTCCGCGAGCTCGACGAGACGAGCATCGACGCGGCGCTGCGCGACGTCCGGATGTCGCTGCTCGAGGCCGACGTCGACCTCTCGATCACGCGCTCGTTCCTGGCCCGCGTCAAGGAGCGCAGCCTCGGCAAGAAGGTCGAGACCAAGATCCGCGATCGCACCGGTCGCACGATGCGGGTCACGCCCGGCCAGCACTTCGTCCGGATCTGCGAGGAGGAGCTCACGGAGCTGATGGGTCCCGTCGACCCGTCCCTCGAACGACGCGATGGGATCGTCTCGGTCCTGCTCGCCGGACTCCAGGGCGTCGGCAAGACGACGATCTCGGCCAAGCTCGCGGTGCATCTGCGCAAGCAGGGGCGAAGACCGCTGCTGGTCGCCGCCGACGTCGATCGTCCGGCGGCGGTCGATCAGCTGAAGACGCTCGGCGGGGCGATCGGTGTCCCGGTCCACACGGGCGCGCCCGGCGAGCGGCCGCCCGCCATCTGCGCCGCGGCGCTCGCCCGGGCGAAGCGCGAGGGGCTCGACGCGATCGTCTACGACACGGCCGGTCGCCTCGCCGTCGACGACGAGCTGATGGCGGAGCTCGAGCAGATCGTCGAGGCCGTCTCGCCGGCGAACAAGCTGCTCGTCTGCGACGCCTTGATGGGCCGCGATGCCGTCAACGTCGCGAGCGCCTTCGCGGAGCGCATCGCGCTCGACGGCGTGATCCTGACGAAGCTCGACGGCGACGCGCGCGGCGGCGCGGCCCTCTCGGTCAAGGCCGTCACGGGCGTTCCGATCAAGTTCATCGGGACCGGCGAGGGCGTCGATCGTCTCGAAGCGTTCCGACCCGAAGGCCTCGCCTCGCGCATCCTCGGCATGGGCGACATCGTCGGCCTGGTCAAGGACTTCGAGGAGGTCGTCGACGAGAAGGAGGCCGAGGCCGACGCGCAGCGCCTGCTGAAGGGGCGCTTCGGGCTCGACGATCTGCTCAAGCAGATGCGGATGATCCAGCGACTCGGGCCGCTCAAGGACGTGATGAGCAAGCTCCCGGGCATCGGACAGCTCGCCGACCAGGTCGACGAGGGCGAGCTGGTCCGGGTCGAGTCGATGATCCAGTCGATGACGAAGAAGGAGCGCGAAAGGCCGGCGCTGATCGACAGGAGTCGGGCCCGCCGGATCGCCGCCGGCTGCGGTCGCAAGGTCGCCGACATCGAGCAGCTGGTCGAGCGCTTCATGCAGATGCAGAAGCTGATGGGCGCCCTCGGTCAGCAGGGGGGGCTGCTCTCGAAGCTCGGTGGCGGCTCGGGCGGGTTCCCGGGGCTTCCGGGGGGCGGCGGGCTCGGCGCCGGTCAGGGTTCGCTGCCGCCCATGGGCATGGGGTTCGATCCGTCGATGCTCCTCGGCGGACCGGGAAGGGGCGGGGCACCGCGCAAGCCGCAGGATGCCCGCGCGAAGAAAAACAAGCGAAAGCAGCAACGTGACTCGCGCAAGAAGCACCGGAAGAAGTAACCTCGTCCGCTGACCGCGAAGCGATGCGCTCGGGACGCAGCGCCGGATCCGCGCCGCCCCGCTCAGGGCGTGCCGGCGGCTCGTCCCGCCCCGAGCGCCATCGAGACCACACTCCCCCCGTCTGGTCCCCGCGGCCCGTCCGTCGGACGAGTCCGAGGTTTTCCGCTCCGATTCGCACGCGTTGCGGCCGATCGGAAGGGTTCGAGAGGGAGTCCATGAAGAGCATCCTGGTGAGTGTGATCCTGGGCCTGTTCGCGGCCTCGGGCGCCCTTGCGGCCCGAAGCGACTTTCCGCAGCCCAAGGCGCTCGAGCCCGACGTCGCGTTCTGGAAGCGCATCTACAGCGAAGTCGGAACCGACGGCGGCCTGATCCACGACACCCACGACCTCTCCCTCGTCTACGAGGTCGTGAAGTTCCCGAACCGTCAGAACTCCGAGCGACATACCGAAGCGCGCAAGCGCTACTACCAGGGCATCCTGCGGACCCTCGCCGGCGGCAAGCGCACGGGACTCACGAGCGACGAGCGCCGGGTGCTCGCGCTCTTCGGCGACGGCGTGACCCATGCCCGTCTGCGACTCGCCGCCGAACGTCTGCGCTTCCAGCTGGGCCAGGCCGACAAGTTCCGCGCGGGCGTGATCCGCTCCGGCGCGTACATGGATCACATCCGCGGGATCCTGCGCGACATGAACCTGCCGCTCGAGATCGCGCATCTCCCCCACGTCGAGTCGTCCTTCACGCCCAACGTCTACTCCCGCATCGGTGCCGCGGGACTCTGGCAGTTCACGAGCGCGACGGGCCGACGCTTCATGCGTGTCGACCACATCGTCGACGAACGGCTCGATCCCTACCGCGCCTCGGTCGCCGCCGCGCGTCTGCTCGAGCAGAACTACCGCGTCACGGGCAGCTGGCCCCTCGCGATCACCGCCTACAACCACGGCGCCTCGGGCATGCGCCGCGCCGCCCAGCAGCTCGGCACGAAGGACATCGCGCGGATCGTCCGCCAGTACCGCTCCCGGACCTTCGGCTTCGCCTCGCGCAACTTCTACGTCGAATTCCTCGCCGCCGACCACGTCGCTTCGAACCACGAGGACTACTTCGGCAAGCTGGCGCTCCACGATCCGATCGAGTTCGAGACCGTCACGATCCCGTTCTACGCGCGCGCGGGGGACGTCGCGGGCGCCCTCGGCGTCGACGTGGCCACGCTCGAAGAGGTCAACCCGTCGCTGCGGCCGGGCGTCTGGCGCAACTCGAACTTCGTCCCGAAGGGCTTCAAGCTGCGCGTGCCGAGCCATGCCATCACGCGCCCGCTCGAGCAGGCCGTGGCCGCGATTCCGAACGCGAAGCGCTATGCGAGCCAGCCGTCGGGCGGCTCCTACGTCGTCCGCCGGGGCGACACGCTCTCGAAGATCGCGAGCCGACACGGCATCTCGACCCGGCGCCTCGCGTCGATGAACGGACTCCGCTCGGCCAACAAGATCCGGGTCGGCCAGCGCCTCAAGGTCCCGCCCCGCGAGACGATCGCGCCGATCGCCGAGGAGGCGCCGCGCGAGACCCGGCTGGCGGCGCGGCCCGCCCCGCCCGAGCCCACGCGACCCGAGCCCGCCCCGACCCGCGCCTCCGAGCCCCGGACGTCGGCCCGAGCCGGGTCGACGGCGTCGGCCGCCGGCGAAACCGAGAGCCTGACCTACACCGTGCGCCGCGGCGACACGCTGACCTCGATCGCCCGGGCGCACGGCCTCTCCATCGCGGAGCTCGCCGCGATCAACGGCCTCGGCAATCGCCATGCGATCCGGGCCGGCCAGCGGCTGCAGATCGTGAAGCCCGTCGCGCCGGCGAGCCCGCCCTCCGCGCCCGAGGGCGCGACCGAGACGCGGATCGCGAAGGCCGAGCCCCCGAAGCCGGTCGCCCCGGCGCCGGCGCCCGCGCCGCGGGCACCGGCGCGCGAGACGCCGATCCTGCCGACCCCCGCGGCCTCGCCGCCGACCGCCGTCGCCCTCGCCGATCGCGAGCCGGCGCCGGAGATCGAGGACGCCGCGACGGTCGGCGAGACCTGGGATCCCGACGACGAGAGCGCCACGGAGCCGAGCCCCGGGCTGCTCGCCGATCCCTCCGACTACACGATCGCGGCCGATCGCACGATCATCGTGCAGCCCAACGAGACCCTCGGACATTACGCCGATTGGCTGGGCGTGCGGGCCAGTCGCCTCCGCCAGCTCAACGGCATGCGCTACGGCGAGCCCGTCGAGATCCACCAGAAGATCCGCCTCGACTTCGCGAACGTCTCGCCGGCGGACTTCGAGCGAATCCGCGTCGAATACCATCGCCAGCTCCAGGAGGACTTCTTCGCGGAGTGGGAGATCGAGGGCACGTCGGTCCACAAAGTCGGTCGGGGCGACTCGATCTGGTCGCTCTCGACGCGTCGCTTCGCCGTCCCGATCTGGCTGCTGCGCCAGTACAACCCGGACGTCGATCTCGACGCGCTCTCCGCCGGAACGCCGATCACCGTGCCGAAGCTGCGGCAGCGCAACACCGAGTCGAGCGCGCGGGACGTCGTCGGACGGACCGCGACCGCCGGCTAGGACCTCAGACCTGGAAGACCTTCTCGTCGGGGAGGCGGATCGCGGTCAGCGGACCGCCGTAGACGGCGCCCGTGTCGACGCCGATGCTGAAGGGCGTGTTCCAGCGTACGGCGAAGTCCTCGTTGGGCGTGTGGCCGTAGACCATGGTGATGCCGAGGTCGTGCGGCAGATCGCCGCTCGTCCGGTTCCAGAGCAGGTCGTCGGGCCGCGATCGGCGCAGGGCGTAGGCCAGGTCGCCGCAACGCAGCTGGTTCTGGTTGATGCCGGCGTGGACGAAGAGGTAGTCGCCCTCGACGTAGGAGAGCCGGAGCGAGAGCAGGAAGTCCTCGTGTGACTTCGGGAGCTTGAACGTCTCGCGGTCGGTGTCCTCGCGATCGAAGTAGCCGTAGCCCGCGAGCGTCCGGTCGCCGCCGTTCATCAGGAAGGCATCGCCGCCGAAGTAGGCGTCGTCGGTCCAGCCCAGGAAGTCGAGGAACATCGACTCGTGGTTGCCGAGCAGGAAGACGCAGTCGAAGCGCTCGCGCAGCTCGATCAGCCGGTCGATCACGCCCGGCGAGTCGGGGCCGCGGTCGATGTAGTCCCCCAGAAAGACGAGCTTGTCGCCGGGCTCGAGCGGAAGCAGGCGAAGCAGCTCGTCGAGCTTCTCGAGCTCACCGTGGATGTCGCCGATCGCGTAGAGCATGGGCCTCGCCCGCCGGAGCCTGGGAGCCGGCGTCCACCGGGCCGCATCGGTCCCCGGCCGGGCCCTCTTGACGGGATTCCGGCCGCCCGGCGGCCCGATTGGCCAGCTGACCGCAGGCCGCGTCGATGTCCCGGCCACGGTCGCGGCGCAGCGTGACGCGCAGACCGGCCTCGTGCAGCGCGGCCGTGAACCGATCGACGACGGCGATCGGCGGCGGCTGGTAGGGCGCGTCGGCATGGGGATTCATCGGAATGACGTTGACCTTCGCGGGGATGCCCGCGATCAGCTTCGGCATGCGGCGGGCGTCCTCGAGCGAATCGTTGACGCCGTCCATCAGCGTGTACTCGAAGAAGACCGGTCGACGGCGATGGAGCGCGGGCTCGCGTCGCAGCGCCTCCATCAGGTCCGCGAGCGGGAAGCGGCGGTTCAGGGGGACGAGGACGTCGCGCACGGCGTCGGTCGTCGCGTGCAGGGAGACCGCGAGGTGGATCGGCGCGACGGCGAGCAGCGGCGCGATCTGCGGCAGCACGCCGGCGGTCGACACGGTGATCCGGCGCGGGGCCAGCGCGAGGCCCTTCGGATCGACGAGGATGCGGATCGCCTCCGAGACGTTCGGCAGGTTCAGCAGCGGCTCGCCCATGCCCATGAAGACGACGTTCGTCAGCGTCTCGCCGGCGGGGATCCGCCGCCGGGCGTGCAGGACCTGGTCGACGATCTCGCCGGCGGAGAGATTGCGGGTGAAGCCGAGGGCGCCCGTCGCGCAGAAGCTGCAGGTCAGGGGACAGCCGACCTGGGTCGAGACGCAGAGCGTGTGACGGCGCTCCTCGGGGATCAGGACCGCCTCGACGTGGGCGCCGTCGAAGGCGCGCAGCAGGAGCTTCTGGGTGCCGTCGATCGAGCGCTGGTCGGCGACGACGGCGAGCGCCTCGAGCGCGAACTCCGTCTCGATCTCGCTTCGCAGTCCGGCCGGCAGGTTGGTCATCTGCTCGAAGTGCGTCGCGTCCTGCTGGTAGAGCCAGTTCGCGACCTGGTCCGCGCGATAGGCGGGCCATCCCCGCTGCGAGAACAGACCGCGCAGCGTCGCGCGCGAATGATCCTTGAGCGAAGGTCGCCGTCGCGCGTGGGTCCGCAGCTCGGCCGCGCTCATCGCGCTGCTCCCGCGTCGGCCGCAGGTCCCGCGTCGGCCGCGCCTCCCGCGTCGGCGCGGCCCCCCGCGCGCGCCGCATAGGCGAAGAAATGCAGGGGCCGGCCCTCCGCGCGCCACTGCGCCTCGTACCCCGTCGTCATGCGGCCGGGTACCTCGGGCAGGAACGCGAGCGGCGCATCCCGACTCTCGAGCCCCTTCTCGCCTGCGAGCGCCTCGTCGATCTGATGGGCGTAGGGCACGTCGTCCGTCGCGACGAAGAGCGTGCCGCCCGGGGCGAGCGCGCGCGCCGCGAGCGCGACGAAGGCCGGCTTCACCAGTCGGCGGTCGGCGTGGCGGCGTTTGGGCCAGGGATCGGGGAAGTTGACCCAGATCTCGGCGAGCGACGCCGGCGCGAAGGCATCCCGCAACACCGCTTCCCCCCGCCCCACCGTCAGCAACACGTTCGTCCGTCGCGCCCGGGCCACCTTGCGCGCCATCTTGAGCGTCCGCTTCCAGGACACCTCGACCCCGATGAAGTCCGTCTCCGGCGCGGCTTCGGCGAGCGCGAGCAGGAATTCGCCCCGTCCGAAGCCGATCTCGAGCACGCATCGACGCGCAGCCGGGTCGACGGGCGCGGCCGCCCCCTCGCCCGCGTGCCCGTGCGCGCGCGGGCGCGCGCGGGCGAACAGCGCCCTCCAGCCGAGGGCCTCGACCTCCTCCGCCGACACGCGGGGGTCGTCACCGGGAATCTCGTATCGGAGGGAGCGCCCCATGGCGGCCGGATCCTAATCGACCGCCGCCTCCTGCGCCTCGTGGCTCGCCGCGAGCCCGGAGACCACGTGGGAGACGACGTGCCGGACCGCGTCTTCGAGGTCCTTCACGTCGATCACCTCGACGCCGACCGTCCGCGCGCGCTCGAGCAGGGCGTCCTGGATCCGCACGATCTCCGCGAAGCTGCGCAGGTAGCGCTCGGAGGTGCGCGCGCCGCGGCCATGGGCGCGGGTCAGGATGTGGGCGCGCAGCGAGTCCGGATCCTCATCGGCCGCGAGCATCAGGACGACGTGGGCCCGCTCCTGCCAGCCACCCACGTCGTAGAGCCCGGGGACGAGGCTCACGCCGTCGATGACCGTGTTCATCCCCTCGACGATCGCGCGCTCGATCACCGCGCGAACCCCGACGGCGACCGTCCGCGACTGATCGAGGAATCCCTCGACGATCGGGTCGAGCCCCGGCGCCACCGCCGTCACGAGCCGCTGATGCGCCTCGAACGAAGACACGTGGAGTGTCGGCACCAGCTCCTCCGAGATCATCACCCGCATCACGTCGCGGATCGCGTCGGTCGACAGCACGCGCGCGATCGACAGGCGTCGCGCGACCTCGATCGCCAGCGACGACTTGCCGACGCCGCTCGTCCCGCCCAGGAGCAGGATCAGCGGCTTCGCGTCCTCGTTCTGGAACACGCGCCAGACGCGGTAGCGCCGCGCGTACTCGGCCCCGTAGTCGCGCGCCAGCACGCCATGCACCAGCGCCCGGAGCTCGTCGCGGGTCACCTCGCGCGTCCCGCGGTGGCGCAGCGTCCACTCGATCAGGACGGCGACGTCGAGGACCTGATCCGGCTCGAGGCCGGTCGGATAGAGCGATTGCAGCAGGCGGCCCTGATTGAAGGGCCAGCGCCCGTCGCGACCGACGACGTCGATGCGGTCCTCGGCGACCTCGGGCGATTCGGCATGGGGCGGATCCGTGCGGACGGCCGCCGCAGGGTCACCCGCGCCCGACCGGCGGGAAGACGTGGGCTGCAGAGGCGAAGGGTCGGTCGGCGACGGGTGCGTCTCCAGGCTGGTGAACCGTGACAGCGGCCCACGGGGCATACCGGTCTCTTCGCTTGGCTCCGAAGCGTTGGCCGGTGCGGGATCGAGCAGGGTCTGGGAGTCGGTGGTGCCCAATGCGCCCGACCTTACCAGCCCGCGCCCCGTTGCGACATCGGGCGTCGCGCCGCAGACGCGCCTGCCCGTCGTCGCCGCCGCGACCCGCCTCGGATGCCCGCCATCGGACCGCTTCATCGCGACATTTCCTCGTCTTTTTGGCTTGACTTGTTCCGGGGTGCCACTTTTACTCTCGACTGCCGGGCCGCGCTCGATCCGTGGACCCCGCTGCAGCCCGGCGCGATCGACATCCCCCCTGAATCTCCGTCGCGGCCGGGACGGCCGCTCGCAGGGAGCGTGCGGCGACGCGGGTGATACCGTGCCGAGCGGCTGCACGGCGCAGGGCGCGACGGAACGGGAGGCGGAAGACCGATCCGGATGACGAAGACGCCGACGAACACACCGACGAAGACGACGAAGCCGATGCGAATCGCCGACGATGCCCCGGAAGTCCGCCGGCGGGTCAGCGGCCGGGTCGCGCCCGGCACCTCGTCCGATGCCTCGTCCGATGCGAGGCCCGGCCTGGTGACCGACGAGGCGGTCCGTCACTTCAAGACGAGCGAGGTCGTCGCGCTGCTCGGGCTCTCGCGCCGACAGCTGCAGTACTGGTCGAAGACCGGTCTCGTCGAGCCCTCGTGCCGAACGCCCGGCGGACACCATCGGTACGACTTCAGCGATCTCGTCGCGCTGAAGGCGACCAAGCGCTTGATCGACGCCGGTGTGTCGGTCCAGAAGATCCGAAGCAGCGTCGGCGCGTTGCGAGCGCTGCTCCCGCAGGTCGGACGACCCCTCTCCGAGCTCGTGCTCGTGGCCACCGGCGACGTCGTGCTCGTCTTCCACGACGAGACCGTATTCGAAGCGGTCACCGGCCAGGAGTGGGTCTTTCCGGTGGCAGCCTTCGAGCGCGAAGTCAGCGACTTTCGCCTCCGGCAGGAGGCGACTGCGCGCATCCGGCAGGAGGCGACTGCGCGCATCCGGCAGAAGGCGACTGCGCGCGTCCGGCAGAAGGCGACTGCGCGCGTCCGGCACGATGGGGATGCGGGCGAGCGCGCTGCGGGGGCGGCCGGGCCGTCGAAGCCGGGCGTGAGGAGCGCCAAGCAGGAACGGGGACGCTGGAGCAGGACCGGCTGAGCGCGGGCTCGGCCGGCGACCGGAAGGTCGTTTCGCACACGGATCACGCGCCCGCGACGAGGGTCGCGGTCGGTACGCCTCGGGGGGGGACGTCATGCGTGTCATCGCCATCGTGAATCAGAAGGGGGGCTGCGGGAAGACCACGACGACGGTGAACCTGGCGGGGGCCCTGGCGGACGAGGGCTACCGGGTGCTCGTCGTCGACATGGATCCGCAGGCGCATGCCACCCTGGCCCTCGGACTCGAGCCCGACGATCTCGACGCCAACCTCTACGAGGTGCTCGTCGAGCCGACGGGCGCCGGCCGACTCGATTCGATCATCGTCGACGTCTCGGAGTCGATCGACCTCGCGCCCTCGAGCATCGTGCTCTCGGCGCTCGAGCAGAAGCTCGCCGGCGAACGCCACGACGCGCGCACCGAGCGCCTGGCGGCCGCGATCGAAGGACTGCCGCCGCTCTACGACTTCGTCCTGATCGACTGCCCGCCCAATGTGGGACTGCTGACGTTCAACGCCCTGCGCGCCGCCCGCGAGGTGATCATCCCGCTCGAGACGAGCTTCTTCGCGATCGACGGCGTCCAGAAGCTGCTGGAGACCATCAGCCTGCTCTCCGACCGCATCGGCCACAAGCTGCACGTCCGCGTCCTTCCGACGCTCTACGACGGCCGCACCCGCTATGCGCGCAACACCCTCGGCGAGATCCGCGAGCTCTTCAAGGAGCTCTGCTTCGATTCGGTCATCCGGCTCAACGTCAAGCTGCGCGAGGCCGCGAAGCAGGGCGTCCCGATCTCCCGCTACGCGCCCACCGCGATCGGCGCCATCGACTACGCTTCCGTCGCGATGGAGCTCGCCGCATCGCCGCCCGAGCTCCTCGCCCAGGTCACGAGCGATCGCAAGGAACCTGCGTCGGCCGAGCCGGGGGCGCCGCGCGAGGTCGTCGTGCGGTTCAAGGATCCGAACGCGGGCGACGTGCGCATCGCCGGAGACTTCAACGGCTGGGTTCCGGATCGGGGCGTCCGCTCGGTGATCGCCTCCGAGGGCCAGACCCGGGTCTGGACGAAGGTCCTGACCCTCGAGCCCGGGACCTATCAGTACCGCTATATCGTCGACGGGGAATGGCGGGAGGATCCCGCCAACCCGCAGTCGGCACCGGGACCGACGGGCCAACCGAACTCGATCCTCCACGTGCGCTGAACGCCTGCGCCGACCCGGCGGCCGTCCCACACCGCCGCCGTCCCCCCGAACCCAGCGGATCTCCGGATCCCGAGAGCAGCCGTGCCGCGCGACCTCTCCGATGTTCTCCACTTCTTCCTGCCCGAGCTCGAGTCGCCGCCCGAGCCGCGCGACACCTCCACTCGCCGCTTCCCGCACGCCGGGCCCGCCGCGACGCCTTCCGCGCCCTCGACAACGGAATCCCCGCGCGAGGCCCTGCTGGACCGCCCGACCACGGCCGCCGCGGCTCGACGGCCACTCTCGATCCTGGGCGTTCCCCTCGGCGAGCGCGACCTCGTCCACGCGGCCCTGACCTGGAATCTCGCCGTGGAGACGGCCCGCCAGGGTGGAGCCGTCGCGATCGTCGTGCCGGAGTCCGACCGGGACTCGGCCCTGTGGTCCGCCCATGCGCCCGGCCCCCATACGCCGGAGATCCTCTTCTGCCCAGCCCGGCATGCCGCGGATCTCTACGCCGCGGCGGGCGAGCGGGCCGAGACCCTGCGGCGCTCGACCCGCCGGGGCGGCATCGTCTTCGTCCGCCTCCCGCCCGAATGGCTCGAGGCATCGCCCGCAGCGGCGACCGACGCCATGCGATGGATCCTGCTCTTCACATCGCCGCGGCGCGAAGACGGCTCGGCCACGTTCGAGCGCGTGCGCCGCCTCGTCGAGCAGCGACCGGGCCTCGAGATCGGCGTGACGGTCCGCGGCGTCGCTCGCATCGAGGAGGCCCGCGACGCCTTCGACGAGCTCGCGCGGCGGTGTCACGAGCGCCTGGGACTCGCGCTCGCGAGCTACGGCCTGCTGACCGACGACCTCGACGTGTACCGCGCCATCGCCGCCGGACGCGCGATCGGCTCGACCCATCCGCGCTCGCCGGCGGCGCGCGCGCTGGTCGATGTCGCCCGGCTCCTCTACGAGGACGCGCGGAGCCGACTGCTTGGCTGAGCCGTCACTCGAGGGCTACGGCGATCGCGCCGACCTCCGCCGGGCGCTCGCGGTCGAGATCGCGGCGGTCCGCTCCGACCTGCGCCTGGTCGCGGAGGGTTTCCTCGGCGAGGAGTCGGTCATGGATGGCCTCGCCGTCGGAAGCGAGGGCGAGCTCGTCTCGATCCGCTTTGCGAAGCCCGCCGACGATCGCGCGACCCTGACGCGCGCCCTGGCGGATCTGACCTGGCTGCGCGCCCGGCGCAAGGATTGGCTGAAGCTGGCCCCCGGTCTCGGGATCGATCCATCCGTGGAGCCGCGGGCGATGGTCTTCTGTCGCTCCTTCTCGGTCGAGTCGCGGGCGGCGGTCGACAACCTCCCCGACCACACGGTCGAGCTCTGGCAGTGTCGGGGCATCGATCTGGCCGGGCAGCGCAGGCTGCTCATCGAGCCCGTCGACGCCCGTCCAGCGAGCCCGACCCGACGCCCGGGGCCGGTCGAAGCGGCGGTCGCACCCCGATGCCCAGAGACCCCGCGTCCCCCGGAGACGCGGGCGTCGACCCCGTCGGCCCCCGCGAGCGGCCCGCGTCCCGATCGACCCGTCGCGCCCGCAGCGGCCGAGCGGCCCGACCACACGCGGATCGCCCGCCGCCTCGCCGACCCGCCCAGTGGCTCGACCTTCCGGACCGGCCTGCGACCCGCCGATCTGACTCCCGCCCACGCTGGACCGGCCCCGACGCCTGCGCGCCCCCATGCGGACCCGGCCATCCCCGTCGACGCCCCGCCGCTCCGCGGGCACCGGACGGAAGCCGGCTGAGGCGATCGCCTCCTTCCCAGGGGAAGGGAGATTCGCCGGGGCGGTGCCATTTTCCGGTACGGGTGACAATTTCTGCCACCTCCCGCCCCCTCGCGGCTACCTCCGAATCAGGGCTCATTCGGATCGACCTGGGCGATCCGGAGACGTGACTCGAGGATTCGGCTTGTGAGCATCCCGCAACGCAACGCGAACGATCGCCCGACCCGGCCGCCCGCTGTGGCGCGTGCCTCGCACGTCGGGCTGCCCGACGAGGCCCTGGTGGATCGCGTGCGGGCAGGTGATCGGGCCGCCTTCGACGAGCTCTACCAGCGCTACTTCAAGCGCGTCTACGCCTTTCTCGACAAGCGCCTGCGCAATCGCTGGGACACGGAGGAGACGACCCAGGAGGTGTTCATCAACATCTTCGCGTCGCTCGATGGATACCGCGGCGATGCGCCCTTCGCGGCCTGGATCTTCGGCCTGACGCGACGCACGCTGGCGGCACGCTTCCGCCGGAAGCGCCATCCGATCGTTCCGCTCCTCGACGAAGACGAAGCCGGCGCGATCACGCGGCTGACCGCCGCCGGCCAGCCCGAGGCGACGCCTCTCGAGCACTACGAGTACAACGAACGCAAGGCGCAGCTCCTCGAGACGCTCGAGAACGAGATCAGTGAAGAGCAACGCACGGTCTTCGAGCTCCACCACCTCGAGTCGATCCCGATCGCGGAGATCGCACAGACCCTTTCCAAGTCGGAAGACGCGGTCAAGTCGAACCTCTACCGGACGCGCAAGCTCCTGCTGACCCGCTGACGCCGCCTGCTACCGTGCGCGCGATCATGAACGGCCCTGCGCGAGCCCCCTACGACGAGTCCCCTGCCCGCCTCGACCTCCGGCCGATCCCGGCGCAGGAGCCCTGGGCCGGGCTGCAGACGGACTGCCTCGAGCTGATTGCCCGCGGCGACCTCGTGACGGGCATCCGCGCGCGACCGGCGTCGCCCGGCGCCGAATCGACCGGCGGCCCCGCGGCGGCGCTCCTGCTGCTCCACGACGCGGGCAGCCACGCGAGCGGATCCGAATGGCGGCGCGTCGCCGCCTGGCTCGCGCGCGGCCCCCATGCCTTCGCCCTCGACCTGCCGCTCCATGGTCGACGCTCGAGCGCGAAGCTCTCGGAGCGCCTGATCGCCGGCCTGGCCTCGCTCGAGCGCGGCCTGCCCCTCGATCGCAACGGCGAGGCGCTCGTCGAGGAGGCGCTGCGCCAGGCGCGATGCGACGTCGCACGATTGCTCGACGGCGTGCTCGCGATGGAGGATGTCGATCCCAAGCGCGTCGGACTCGTCGCGGTCGGATTCGGTGCGCGCGTGGCCGAGATGCTGCTCGCGGAGGACGCGCGACCCTGCGCCGCCGTGCTGATCCGCGACGCGAACGCCGTCGTCGGAGCCGCGATGCGGGACGAGACCGAATCCGCGTCGACCGCCGTTCTGCGGCTCGAGGCGCGGCGCGGGGCGACGGACTGGTCCGAGGCGGCCGAGGCCTACCTGGGCTCACGCATCGGATTCTGAGAACGAAGCCAGATCCGAGAAGCCCGCCCCGTCCGAATGCGGATCGCGCCCGACCACCAGCAGCGTCCCCGCCGTCACGAGCACCGGCATCAGCACCAGATTGAATCCCGGCAGGAAGCATGCGAGGAAGGCGACGCCGCCGAAGCCGATCATCGTCGGCCAGCGCGCGCGGAGCAAGCGGAGCCTCTCCACGAATCCGATGCCGCGTCGATCGAGGGCCGGTCCCGCGTACTCGAGCGGCAGGAAGAGCACCGTCACGACCAGCAGCGCGGGCGCCGTCAGCAGCTGCGCGCCCGGAACGACCAGTCCGAGGCCCGTGAGCAGGGCCCAGATCGAGGCGAGCAGGCCGATCCGCTGCAGCTCCGCGGCGAAGCTGCGTAGGATGCCCGCGAGACCGCCGCCCGCGTGCGTCGACGCGACCTCGCCCCCGCGCGCGATCGTCTCGACCCGCGCCGAGAGATGCTCGAGAAAGGGCGCGCTCGCGACGTTGGCGGCGAGCAGCGCACCGACGAGCGCGACCGCGAAGGCCACGACCACGGCGAGCCCGCCGGCGATCCAGACCAGGAAGGTCGCCGGCGCGACCCAGAGCCCGCTCCAGAGGTCAGTGGCCTCGAATACCGGCAGCCAGGCGCGACACCACGCGACGATCGCGCCGAGATGCGAGAGGAAGAGCGACGCCGTGACGGCGATCGCGACGAGCGAGAAGAGCACCGGGACGACGGCGAGCGGCCAGAGCGAGGGCTGCCGGCGCAGGAAGCGCGCGCCCTCGAAGAGCAGCCGCAGGCCGAGCTCGAGCTGCGCGAGCGCGCCGATCGCCCCCCCGACCGGACGGCCCGGCGATCTCCGACCGGCGTGATCGGCGGCCATCCCTGCGCTCCCCGCGCTGGCGAAGGGCGACGCGTTCCGCCGCTCGCTCAGCGCGCGTCGGCGGGCGGTGCGAAGGACCGGATGCGTGCCAGCAGGGCATCGCGGCGCTGCACCATCTCGGCGTCGGTGTCCGCCTCGAGATTCAGGCGCAGCACCGGCTCCGTGTTCGAAGCCCGCAGATTGAACCACCAGGTCGGATAGCGCACCAGCAGTCCGTCGAGATGGGAGATCTCCCGGGCATCGGCATGCTCCGCCTCGATCGAGCGGATCACGACCTGCGCATCGGCGACGCGGCTGTTGATCTCGCCGCTCGCCGCATAACGGCGCAGGGGCTTCACCAGCTCCGCGAGCGAGCGACCCTCCGCGCCGAGCACGTCGAGCAGCGCAATCAGCGCCGCCGTGCCGTCATCCGCCACCAGCCCGTCGCGGAAGCGGAAGTACAGATGCCCCGAGAGCTCGCCCGCGAAGATGGCCCCCTCTTCCCGCATCTGCGCCTTCACGAAGGAATGCCCAACGCGGCACATCCCCGCGACCCCTCCCGCGCGCTCGATCTCCTCCGCGACGACGCGGGAGGAACGCAGGTCGTAGAGCACGCGGGCGCCGGGCTCCTGGGCGAGGCGGTGACGCGCGATCAGCGCCGTCGCGAGGTCCGCTCCGACGGGCTCGCCGTCTCCGTCGACGAACACCGCGCGATCCCCGTCGCCGTCGAAGGCGACGCCGAGGTCGGCCCCCTGCGCGCGCACGACCCGGACGAGATCCTCGAGATTCTCGCGCTTGAGCGGGTCCGCCTCGTGGTTCGGGAAGGTGCCGTCCGGCTCGAAGTAGAGCCGGACGACCTCGAGCGGCAGGCGCGCGAGCACGGCCTCGAGCCCGACGCCCGCCATGCCATTGCCGCAATCGATCGCGAGCTTGAGCTTCGGACGCCGGCTCGCGACGCCGAGCACGTGGTCCGCGTAGCCCGCGCGAACGTCGTGCCGGCGGACGCGGCCGCGACGCGCCGCCGGTGCGGCGTCGGCCCGCGCGGCGGCGAGCGCCTCGATCTCGCGCAGGCCGCTCGCCTCGCCGACGGGCACGGCCTGCGCGCGACAGATCTTGAAGCCGTTGTAGCGGGCAGGATTGTGGGACGCCGTCACCATGACGCCGGCGGCCGCGTCGACCGCCTCGACCCCGTAGTAGAGCATCGGCGTCGCCACGAGCCCCAGGTCGACCACGTCGGCGCCCTCGTCGAGCAGGCCCTCGACCAACGCGCCCGCGAGCTCCGGCGAGTGGGTCCGCGCGTCGCGACCGACCGCGACGGGCGATGCGTCGACGAAGCGCGCGACGCCCCGCCCGATCCGATAGGCCTGCTTCGCATCGAGCTCGTCGGGGACGACGCCCCGGATGTCGTACGCCTTGAAGATGCCCATGACGCGCGATCCTAGCCTCCCTGCCTCACCGGGCCCGCACCCGCTCGCGCAGGACCCGGACCTCAAGTCCGCCTCGTCCGGATCCGACGAGCTCGCGCATCGACGCACGTCGCGGCGTTCGCTCGACCCGGTCGGTCCGTGGCGCCACGCGGCTTGGCGTTCGCTCGACCCGGTCGGTCCGTGGCGCCACGCGGCTTGGCGTTCGCTTGACCCGGTCGGTCCGTGGCGCCACGCGGCTTGGCGTTCGCTTGACCCGGTCGGTCCGTGGCGCCACACGGCTTGGCGTTCGCTTGACCCGGTCGGTCCGTGGCGCCACCATGGCGCGGCTTCACCGCCATCGGGCGGGACTGGAGAAATCGATGTTCGGACTCGGCCCGATGGAACTCGTCGTGATCCTGGTGATCGTGATCGTGCTCTTCGGCGCGCGCCGTCTTCCCGAGATCGGCTCCGGCTTCGGCAAGGCGATCAAGAACTTCAAATCCGGGTTGTCCGGCGCCGACGAGATCGACGTGACGCCCGACAAGAAGAAGGTCGACTCCGGTCAGGGCAACGATTCCGAGGGCCGCTGAGCGGCGAGGCCGCTCGCAGCCGCCGCCGTCCCGGCCTCGAGCACGAACCGGCGGGCGTCGGCCGGCAGCGCCTCGGCCAGTGCGATCGCGACGAATGGCCGCCGCTCGCCCGGCGCCAGCATCCGCCCGCCCCCCCAACGCGTGATCGCACGCGATCGTTCAGCGACGAGCCGCTCCGGCGTCGACTCCCGCAGCGCACGGTCCGTGAGGGGAAGCCCGGCCTCGATCGCGGGCGCCGGGAGCGGCATGCCCGCGCCGTCGAGCAGACGGAGCTGGAGCGGAACGGCCGGAATCGGGGTCACGCCGCTGTTGTGCAGCTCGCCCTCGAACACGAGGAGCAGGCCGGCGCGGCTGGTGTCGACCCAGCCCGCACGCGTCGTCGAAGCGACGAGCGGGCCGAGCTCCAGACGCTGGGGCGTTCCGGCCCAGCGACTCCATTCGACCTGTCCGAGCAGACCGGCGACGAGCGCGATCCCGGCCAGCGCCACGCCCCAGCCGAGGACGCGGCCGACGGCCGCCCAGCGGGTCGCGGTCCAGCGACCGACGGTGCCGACGTCGTCGCGGATCGACGGCAGCTCGCTCTCCTCGAAGAGATCGAGCGCGGGCTTGCGCTGCGCGGCGGTCGGTCGCGCGAGCGCGGCGACGCGGGCGCCGGCCTGGCGCGAGTCCTCCCCGCCCACGAGATCCCAGCTCTCCGGCTCACCGAGGTCGTCGGCGGACGGCCCCTTCGCGTTCACCGCTGGACGGGCTCCGGCGGAGGCGGCCGGGGCGCGCGTCGACGACCGTTCCGTGTCGACGTCGATCGCGATGTCCTCGTCGTCGATCATCGACGAGAAGTCCTCGACGGTTCCGAAGGTGGCCTCCTCGCGTTCGCGGGCGAGGCGGCCGTCGACGTCGGAACCGGAGGCGGGGCGATCGAGGGTCGGCGTCTCGGTCTCGTCCCGATCGAAGGTGTCGGGATCGAAGCCGCGACCGAAGTCTCCGGTCAGATCGAAGGAGTCGGGGCGCGGCGATGCCCCGCCGTCCTCGGCCTCGTCGGGCTCGTCGTCCCCGGCGATCCGGATCTCCTGCGAGAACTCCCAGCTCTCTTCTTCCTCGGGCTCGCTGCGACCCGGTCGGACGGCCCGCTCGGGCGGATTCGGGTGGGCGAGATCCTGCGCGGGCGACGGGGCCCGGCCTGCCGGCCCCTTCACGACCTCTTCCACGACCGCATGCACGGCCTGCGACGCGCTCGCCGTGGGGTTCGCAAGGAAGAACGCATGCTTGCAGCGCGAGCATCGCACGCGCGCACCGCTGGCCGGAATCCGGGCCTCGTCGAGCTGGAAGCTCGTCGAGCACTCCTCACAGGTCACGATCACGTTGCGCACTCCAGCGCGCGATCGTTCGGAGCCCCGTCCGACCGACCACCCGCCTCGATTCGTCCTGCGGTGTCGATGAAAGACACTGCGCCGGTCGGGCTCTTCGGCCACGGCTGCGCCCGTCTTGAGACGACGCCCGAGCCCGGATCGGACCGCAGCGCATCGATCGGGTCGAGAGGCGGCTAGACTCCTGCGAAATGACGACGGGATTTCACTACCGAAGCGGGCGTTCATCGATGCGCGGGGTCCGGATCTGATGCCGAAGCCGCGCAGCTTGCTCGACCGCCGGCTCGTCGTCGTCACGGGCAAGGGGGGCGTCGGCAAGACGGCGACCGCCTGCGCCCTCGCGGAGGCGGCCCGGCGCGCGGGCCGGCGCGTGCTGCTCGTCGAGACCGCCGCCCACGAGCAGGTGGCCGCGTGCTTCGAGCGCAGCCCGCGCCGACTCGGTCATGCCGGTCGCGCGCTCGCGCCCGGCCTGCACGCGCTCCGCATCGACCCCCACGCCGCTCTCGCCGAATACGTCCGCATCCAGCTCCATCTCCCGCTCGTCACCGACCGCATCCTCCAGAGCGAGATCCTGGGCCAGCTCCTCGAGGCCGCCCCCGGCTGGCGCGAGCTGATCGTGCTGGGAAAGATCTGGCACCTCGAGCAGGGAACCGATCGCAAGGGCCGGCCGCTCCACGACCTGATCGTCGTCGACGCGCCCGCCACCGGTCACGGTCTCACCTTCCTCGACGTGCCGCGCGTCGCGCAGCAGGCCATCCGGGCCGGACCGCTCTCGCGCCATGCCGGCTGGGTCGAGGCGCTGATCCACGACCCGGAGCGCACGCTGCTGCTGCCCGTCACCCTCCCGGAAGAGCTGCCGGTGATCGAGACGCAGGAGCTGGTGCAGCGCGCGCGCGCGCAGGTGGGGATCGCCGTCGACCGGATCGTGATCAACCAGATGCCGAGCGATCGCGCGACACGCGCCCGGGACGCGCTGGCGCGACTGCAGGCCCCACCGCGGCTGGACGTGCTCCCCGACGTCCGCGCGATGACGGCGATGGTCGGTCACGGCGCGCGGCGTGCCGAGGAGGCCCGCTTCTTCCGACGCGAGGCCGCACAACGCTGCGAGCTGCCGGTCGTCGATCTGCCGCTCCTGATCGGCGGCTTCGACGCGGAGGGCGGCTGGACCGAGCAGGCCTCGGCGATCCTCGCCGAGCCCGTCTGGCCCGGATCGGACGACGCCCGGCGCGCGACCGGAGGCGACGCGGCATGAGCGGATCCGCGGCCGCGGGCGGGACCGACCTCGCGCGAACGCTCGCACGCGCGCGGCTGATCGTCTGCGTCGGCACCGGCGGCGTCGGCAAGACGACGATTGCCGCGGCGCTCGGGCTCGCGGCGGCCCGCCTCGGGCGGCGCTCCCTCGTGCTCACGATCGATCCGGCGCGACGACTCGCCAATGCGTTCGGACGCGACGAGGTCGGCTCCGAGCCGGTTCCGGTCGAGCTCGGGGCGTCGCCCGACGCGGGGCATCCGACGGCCCCGGCCCGGCTCGAGATCATGATGCTCTCGACGCGACGGGCCTTCGACCAGCTCGTCTTCCGGCTGACGCAGGACGAGGCGACGCGCGAGCGGATCCTCGGCAATCGCATCTACCACCATCTGGCCGAGGCCCTCGCCGGGAGCAGTGAGTACGCCGCGATGGCCGAGGTCCAGGCGCTCGTCGAATCCGCTCGCTACGACCTCATCGTCGTCGACACGCCCCCCGCCGAGCACGCCCTCGACTTCCTGCGCGCGCCGGGACGCCTGCAGGCCTTCCTCGACAGTCGCTTCTTCCACGGCCTCGTCCGCCCGGCGATGACCGCGAGCCGCTTCTCGCTGCGCCTCTTCGCCGGCCCCTTCCACCGTGTCCTCGGCCTGCTCGAGCGCATCGCGGGCGTCGGCTTCCTCGAGGACCTGACCGAGCTCCTGCGCGCCCTCGACGGCCTGGCCGGCGATCTCGCCTCGCGCGCGCGGCGTATCGAGGAGGTGTTATTCGGCGCCGACACGCGCTTCGTGCTGGTCTGCCGCGCGCTGGCCGGCTCCGAGCGGACGACCGGCGAGTTCATGGCCGGAATCGGTGACCTGGGAGCGCCCTTCGGCGCCGTCGTCGTCAACCGGCTCCAGCCCTGGCCCCTCGCCGAGGATCCCGCCGAGCTGCTGGCGCGCTGCCGCGGCGAGGCCCTGGCACGGGATGTCGAGCGGCTCGCCGCGAGCCTCGGCCCGCCCGAGGACGCGTCCGGAACGACACGCGCCGCGACGGATGTCGCGAACGCGCCCTCCGATGCGGCGGAGTCCGTCGTCGACGCCGTCCTCGAGCACGCCCGCGCCTGCGCGCTCGAGCAGCGCCGCGTCCGGGTCCTCGAAGAGGCCGCCGCGACGCGCGGCGTCGACTGCATCCGGATCACCGAACGCAGCGAGCCCCTCGATCGCCTCGAAGGCCTCGAGGCGATCGCCCGCCAGTTGACGACGACGGCGTGACCGATCGCGCGGGCGGACGCTAGACTCGGTCCGTGGCCACCCTCATCAAGCGCTATGCGAATCGCAAGCTCTACAACACCGAGACGAGCCGCTACATCACGCTGAAGGGCGTCGGCGAGCTGCTCGATCGCGGGGAAGAGGTCCGCGTCGTCGACAACGAGACGGGCGAGGACATCACCCAGATCGCCCTCTCGCAGATCCTCGTCGACAGCAAGCGCTCCCGCGAAGATCCCTCCGAGACGCTGCTCTCGCAGATCCTCTCGCGCGGCGGTGATGCGGTCTACTCGGCCATCCGTCGAAGCGTCGACGACGCCTCCGACGGGATCGGCGAGTTCCAGGAACGCTTCCGACAGTTCGTGCAGCGGGCGGAGGGCGCGACGACACGGCCGCGCCCCTTCGGCTGGGAGCGACGCGGGCGCGACGCGGCCGCGCATGCGGGCGCCCCGTCCGGCGCGGAAGACGAACCCGCGGCGTCGTCCGGCGCAGCCTCCGGATCGTCGAAAGCGGCGCCGCGCGACGAGCGGACGACGGACGACCCCGCGGACGGGACGACGACCCACGACCTCGGACGCCTCGTTCGCGAGGCGGTGGGTCGTGCGCTCGGACCGCGCGAGTGGCCTACCCGAACGGAGATCGATCGACTCAATCGCAATCTCGAGCGCGTCGCGGCCGCGCTCGAACGCCTCGACGCCCGCCTCGACGAGTCGCCGCCGCGTGGCTGACGCCGCCGGCGCGACGGGAGCGGGCATGCGCTTCGTCGCCGATCCCGCCTTCCTCGACCATCGGGCGCCGCCGGGTCATCCCGAGCGGCCCGAGCGTCTGCGCGCGATCGACCTCGCGCTCGCGGACGTCGCTGGCGAAGCGCCCGACGCGGCGATCGCCCCCGCAGCCCCCCGGCCTGCGACGCTCGACGAGCTGCGCCGCGTCCACGACCCGCGCCTGCTCGAACGCCTCGCCGCGACGCGCGGGGCGCCCGACGGGCAGATCGATCCCGACACCTATCACGTCGCCGCGAGCTGGGACGTGGCGCGCCTCGCCGCCGGCGCGAGCATCGACCTCGTGCGCGAGGCGCTGTCGGGTGGCGCCCCGCGCGGATTCGCCGCCGTCCGTCCGCCGGGCCATCACGCCGAGGCGGATCGAGCGATGGGCTTCTGCCTGCTGAACAACGTCGCGATCGCGACGCGCGCGGCCCAGTCCGAGCTCGGCTCCCCGCGCATCCTGATCTTCGACTGGGACGTCCACCATGGGAACGGGACGCAGCACGTGTTCGAGGCCGATCCCGACGTCCTCTACGTGTCGACGCATCAGTACCCCTTCTACCCCGGTACGGGCGACCATCGCGAAGCGGGCGCGGGACACGGCCTCGGCACGACGCTCAACGTGCCGATGCCGCCGGGCTGCGGCGACGCCGAGTACGTCGGCGTCGTCGATCGCATCGTCGCGCCCGCCGCGATCGCCTTCCGGCCCGACCTGATCGTCGTCTCCTGTGGCTTCGACGCCCATGCGGACGATCCGCTCGCATCAATGATGCTAGGCGAGACGGGCTACCGCACGATGGCGATGCGCATGCGCGCGCTCGCGGACGAGCTCTGCGGCGGCCGCATCGCGTACGTCCTCGAGGGCGGCTATTCGCTGTTAGGCGTTCGCGAGGGAACGCGCGCGGTCCTCGCGAGTCTCGTCGCGACGCGCGCCGACGCGCCGTCGCCGACGCCCGCCTTCGAGCCCGGGTCGGTGCTGCGCGCGCTGGTCGACCGCGCCGCGCTCGTCCATGGCGCGCGCATTCCGGGTCTGGGCGCCGCCTGACGCAGCCCCCCGTTCGTGATCGTTTCGCCCGGTTTTCGCACGCCTTTCACCCGGCGTGCGCTCGAGGTCGCACGCCCGCGCGACCGACCCCGCGCCGGAGGCGCATCGGATCGACCCGCGCGCGCACACCCGCCTCGGAGCGCAGCGAAAAATTTTCGGGACCCGCCCAGATTCTGCTTGGCAGGTGGGATGAAGTGGGATAAAAAACAACTCGCGTGGGGATGAGTGGGATCAAGGACCTCGATTCGACGAATCTCCAGGCGCGAACCCGAGGCGAGGCGCGAGCGAAGCGAGCGGCGCCGAGCAGATCGAGCAGGTGGGTGAGGCGTTGGCAGAACGATGTTTCGCGGACGCTATGACCACACGATCGATGGCAAGGGTCGACTGAGCATTCCTCGGACGTTCCGGGGCGAGCTGGAAGGAAGCGGGGAGAATCCACCGATGCTGGTCATGCAGAAGGATCACATCTCCCTCTTTCCCGCCGAAGCCTGGAGCGCGGCGGAGCAGCGCCTCAAGGACCTGCCGGAGTTCGATCCCGACGCGCAGAGCCTGCGCCGATTCTTCCTCGCCGGCTCGCAGCCCTGCCCGGTCGATTCGCAGGGGCGGATCCTGGTCCCGGGCTTCATGCGCGACCACGCGGACCTCGGGTCCAAGGCGATTCTCGCGGGCGTCCTCGATCGAGTGGAGATCTGGAGCCCGACACGCTTCGAACAGAACCAGGCCGCGACGATCGCGAACCTGGACGGCATTCAGCGAGCGGTGGATCAGGCGTACCGCTCTTCGCGTTGAGTTTTCAGGGGGGACTGGAGGGCGAGAGCCCTCCAGGAGAGAGGTTGGGGTGTTCCCGGGGCACGAAGGGTCTCCGGCGCGGTTACTGGGGGGTACGTGCCGAAGATACGTGCCCCGGGACGCCCCAATGTCTTGTCCGACGATGGCTCGACGCGACCGTGGCCCATCCGGCGAGCTCCGTTCCAGGGAGACTTGACGCAGTGATCGACGGGAGGCGCCCCGCGTGGCGACCACTTCCTACCACGTCCCCGTCCTTCTCGAAGAAACGCTCGCACAGCTCGATCTGAGACCCGGCGGTGTCGTCGTCGACGGCACGCTCGGCGGGGGCGGACACGCCGAGGCGATCCTCGAGCGCACCGCGCCCGACGGCATCCTGATCGGCCTCGACCTCGATCCGGACGCGATCGCCGAAGCCGGGGCGCGGCTCGCCGCCTTCGGCGATCGCGTGCGCCTCGTGCGCGCCTCCTTCCGTCGCCTCGACGACGTGGCGCGCGATCAGGGGCTCGTCCCCGTCGACGGCGTCGTGCTCGACCTCGGCGTCTCGTCCCATCAGCTCGATCGCCCCGAGCGCGGGTTCCGCTTCGCGACCGGACCGGAGAGCCCGCTCGACATGCGCATGGATCGCGACCACGGCGAGACCACCGCCGCGACCCTGCTCGCCCGCCTCTCCGCGCAGGAGCTCGAGCGCGTGTTCTCGGCGTACGGCGAGCTGCCCGGTGCGCGCCGGCTCGCCCGCGCGATCGTGGCGCGGCGCGTCGAGGCGCCGCTCGCGACGGCCGGCGATCTCGTCGAGCTGATCCGGAGCGCGGGCATCGGCCGGGGGCGCCGACACGACCCCGCGACCCTCGTCTTCCAGGCCCTCCGCATCGCGGTCAACGACGAGCTCGGCGCCCTCGAGGAGGGCCTCGAGGCGGCGATCCGCGTGCTGCGACCCGGCGGTCGGCTGGTGGTCCTGACCTATCACAGCCTCGAGGACGGCATCGTGAAGCGGGCCTTCCGGAGCGCGGCGAAGGGCTGCGTCTGCCCGCCCTCGTTTCCCGTCTGTCGCTGCGGACGCCGGCCGACGATCGCGCTCGCGACCCGACGCGCGGTCGAGCCCTCCGAGCGCGAGACCGCGCGCAATCCCCGCGCGCGCTCGGCGCGCCTGCGCGCGGCCATCCGCCTGGAGGCCGCATGAGCGCGGCGGGCCTCCGGCGTGCGGGCGCGCGGACGCGGGGCGCCGGCGGCGCTGCGCGCGGGGGGCGGACGGGCGCGAACGGGCGCGATCGGCAGGCCTGGGTCGGCGTCGACCTCTCGAACGAGCCGATCCGACCGGCACCGCGCGGGCTGTATCCGCTGCTCGCGCTCGCCGTCGTCGCCGCCCTGGGCGTCGCGGCCCTGCGCATCGACCTGCTTCGGACACGTTATGCGGTCTCCTCCGCCATGGCGCGCGAGAACGCGCTGATCGAGGAACAGCGTCAACTGATCGTGCGGAGGCGCGAGCTGCGGGATCCCGTCGCGCTCCAGATCCAGGCGCGCGAGCGCGGCTTCCGACCGCCGGTCCACGTCGTCTCGCTGCCCGATCCCACGCTGGGCAGCCTCGAGTCCGTCGTCGCACCGCGCCCCGTGATCGCTCCCCCCGACGCCGTCGCCGCCGTCGCCGCGGCCCCCCCGGCTCGCATCCGCCCGGGCGGGAGCGAATGGGAATGAGGGGACAGGTCCTCGACAAGGCGCAACAGCGGATCGCCTGGCTCCGCGTCGGCGGCCTGTTCGTCTGCCTGGTCCTGACCTTGCGCGCCGCCCATCTCACGGTCGACAACGAGCGCCTGATCGAGCGCGCGATCGTCCAGCTGACGACCGAGCTGCGGCTCTCGCCCTCGCGTGGCGCCATCGTCGATCGCGACGGACGCGAGCTCGCGCTGACGACGCGGGCTGCTTCGGTGTACGCGATTCCGAAGGTCATGGAGGATCGCGTCGAGACCGCGCGCCAGGTCGCGCTCGCCCTCGGCCTGCGCCGCGCGGACGTCGAGAAGCGCTTCGTCGAGCACGAGAACTTCCTCTACGTGGCGCGCTGGGTCGAGGCGGCGAAGGCGGAGAAGCTGCGCGCGCTCGATCTCGAGGGCATCGGGATCGATCCCGAGCCGCGGCGCAGCTATCCGTCCGGCAAGCTGGCGGCGGCACTGATCGGCTTCGCGGACATCGAGGGCAAGGGCGTCCGCGGCGTCGAGCAGATCGAGGACGACTGGCTCAAGGGCGAGCCGCGCACGATCCGGGTCCAACGCGACGCCCGCGGCCGCACCCTCGCCTTCCAGTCCACCGATCCGCGCGAGGTCGAGGGCGGCGAGGTCGCGCTCACGCTCGACTCCGTCATGCAGGGCGCGGCCGAGGCGGCCCTCGCCGAGACCGTCGCGAAGTTCCACGCCAAGGGCGGTCTCGTCCTGACCCTCGATCCGAACAATGGCGACGTCCTCGCGCTCGCCGAAGCCCCGGGCTTCGACCCCAATCGCTTCCGCGAGATCGACTACGCCCGCACCCGCGCCCGCACCTTCCTCGATGCCGTCGAGGCCGGCTCGACCATGAAGGTCTTCCTCGCCGCCTCCGCCCTCGACCAGGGCGACGTCGACGAGTCGACGCTGCTCGACACCGGCGAGGGCTGGATCCACGTGCCCGGCAAGACGATCAAGGATCGAGATCCCTTCGGCGTGCTGACGCCCGCGGACGTGCTGCGCGTCTCGTCGAACGTCGGCGCCGTCCAGATCGCCCAGCGCATGGGACCCGAGGCGCAGCATCGCGGGCTCGTCGGCTTCGGCTTCGGCTCGAAGACCGGCTCGCGCTTCCCGATGGAGGCGGCGGGGATCCTGCGGCCGTGGCAGCGCTGGAAGCCGGTGGACCAGGCGACGGTCGCGTTCGGTCAGGGGCTGTCGGTGACGCCCATCCAGCTCGGGGTCGCGCTCGCCGCGCTCGGTAACGATGGCCTGCGCATGCAGCCGCGGATCGTGCTGGCGCGCCGGCGACGTAGCCAGGACGGGTGGGTCCCGACCGAGGTCGTCCCGGCCGGACAGGCGATCTCGCCGATCGCCGCACGCCGCACGCTCGACATGATGGAGACGGTGGTCAGTCCGACCGGCACCGGTCGCCTCGCCGGCCTCGCCGGCGTCGCCGTCGCCGGCAAGACCGGCACGGCCCAGAAGCTCGACGCGCATCTCGGTCGCTATTCGAACGACAAGTACATCGCCTGGTTCATCGGCCTCGTCCCCGCCGACGAGCCGGAGCTCGCGATCGTCGTCGCGATCGACGAGCCGAAGGGCCACCTCCACAGCGGCGGCATGGTCGCGGCACCGCTCTTCGCCCGGGTCGCAGCGGCCCAGCTCGCCCGCCGCCACATCGTGACCGAGCCGGCGCCGATCGCGCCGCCGCCGCCGACCGTGATCGCGCGCGTCGCCCCCGCCGACGCGCCGGCCGCCGCGCCGGTCCTCACGAAGGCCCCCGCGCCCGCCGAAGCCCGCGCCGCCCGCGTGCCCACGGTCTCCGCCGGACCGGCGACGAAGCCCGCCGCGGCGCCCGCCCGGACCGCCGCGGCGGCGGCACCCGCCCCCGCATCCCGCTCCACCGAGCCTGACCACGCCTTGCCGCCTCGAGCGGCGATCGCGGCCCCCCCGGCCCGTCCCGCCGCCGCCCCGGCGGCGGGACCTCCCCCTTCCCCCGTCGCGCGCGCGACCGCGACGGATGGACTCGGACCGCGTCCCCGACCGCTCGCGGCGGCCGCGCTCGAGCCCGTGTTCGTGCCCGACTTCCTCGGTCGGACGATCTCGAGCGCGCGCCGCATCGCGGCGAGCGAGTCGCTCGAGATCGCGCCGACCGGAGCGGTCGATGGCCGGGTGGTGTCCCAGACTCCCGTCGCCGGTACGGTGATCCACGGCGCGGACCGGACGGTCCGCCTGCGTTTCGCCGGAACACGGGAGGAAGGCTGATGCGACTCTCGTCGCTGCTCTCCGCGCTGCAGAAGACGAACGCGCCGCTCGAGTGGTTCCGCAGGACCCCGGCCGACGATCCGGCGATCCGAGGGATCCGCTACGACTCGCGCGCGGTCAGCCCGGGCGACCTCTTCGTCGCGCTGCGCGGCGCGCACGCGGACGGCCATGCGTACGTCGCGCGCGCGGTCGAGCTCGGCGCGGCGGCGCTGCTCGTCGAGGCGGTACCCGACGCCGAGACGTGTCGCGGCGTGCCCGTCGTCCGGGTCGCCGACACGCGCCGCGCGATGGCGCCGCTCGCGGCCCATTTCTTCGGCCACCCCGCCTCCGACCTGCGCCTCGTCGGCGTGACCGGCACGAACGGCAAGACCAGCACGACCTATCTCGTCGAGTCGATCCTCTCGGCCGCCCGCTTCCGAGCCGGCCTGATCGGCACCGTCGAGATCCGCTATGCGGGCCACCACGAACCCTCGATCAACACCACGCCCGAGAGCCTCGACCTGCAGCGCATCCTGCGCGCGATGTGCAACGAGCAGATCGACGCCGCGGTCATGGAGGTCTCCTCCCATGGACTCGAGCTCGGCCGCGTCGACGGCTGCGCGTTCCGCGTCGCCGGCTTCACGAACCTGACCCAGGACCACCTCGACTTCCACGGCAGCATGGACGCCTACCTGGCCGCCAAGGCGCGGCTCTTCTCCGAACATCTCGCGCCGGGGGGCTGCGCGGTGCTCAACGTCGACGATCCCGCGTCGGAGAAGCTCGCCGCCATCGCGCGCGCGGCGGGCGCCGAGCTGATCCGCGTCGGCCGGGGCCCGCAGGCGGCCGCCGACCTGCGGCTCGTCGCGAGCGAGATCACCCTCGCCGGAACACGGGCCGTGCTCGAGGACGCGCACGATCGTTTCGAGGTCGCGCTCCCGCTGCTCGGCGACTTCAATCTCGAGAACCTGCTCGTCGCGGCCGGCATCGCGCGCGCCCTCGGTCTCGGCGCCGAAGCGATCGCGGCCGGCGTCGCGGCCTGCCGGCAGGTCCCGGGCCGGATGGAACGGGTCTCGAGCGGCGAGGGCGACGAGCCGATCGTGCTCGTCGACTACGCCCATACGCCCGACGCCGTCGACAAGGTCCTGCGGACGGTGAAGCCCCTCTGTCGCGGGCGCCTCGTCGCGGTCTTCGGCTGCGGCGGCGATCGCGACCGGACCAAGCGGCCGCGCATGGCCGAGGCGGTCGCGGCGAACGCCGACGTCGCGATCGCGACCTCCGACAATCCGCGCACGGAAGATCCCGTCGCGATCCTCGCCGACGTCGAGGCAGGCCTGCGCTCGCTCCAGAAGGTCGAGCCCACCACCCTCTTCGCGGCACGCCCGGCGGGTCCTGCCTGTCATGCGACCGTCGTCGACCGCCGCGAGGCGATCCGACTCGCGATCGCCGGAGCGGCGCCCGACGACACGATCGTGATCGCCGGCAAGGGCCACGAGGACTACCAGATCATCGGCCGCGAGAAGCTCCCCTTCGACGATCGGATCGAGGCGCGACGCGCGCTCGCCGCCCGGAGACGCGCATGATCGTGGCGGCGCGGGCGGACCGCATCTGCGCATGGACCGGGGGGCGCTTGCTCGCCGGTCGCGCCGATCAGACGGCGCGCGGGACCCGGATCGACAGCCGCGAGGTCGGATCGGAAGAGCTCTTCGTCGCGATCGTCGGCCCCAACCACGACGCCCACCGCTTCGTCCCCGACGTCCTCGCGAAGGGCGTCGCCGGCGTCCTGATCGAACGGGGCCGCAGCGAGGCGACGCTCGTTCCCGGCCGTGCCTTCGTCGTCGAGGTCGAGGACACGACGCGCGCCCTCGGCGATCTCGGCCGCGGCCACCGCGGCGACTTCGCGGGCCCGCTCGTCGGCATCACGGGCAGCAACGGCAAGACGACGACCAAGGAGCTCTGTACCGGCATCCTCGCGCGAATGGGCCCGACCCTCGCGACCCGCGGCAACCTGAACAACAACTACGGCGTCCCGCTGACCCTCCTCTCGCGCCGCGAGGAGGATGCCTACGCCGTGGTCGAGATGGGCATGAACCACCGCCACGAGATCGCGGCGCTCTGCGCGATCGCCCTGCCGACGATCGGCATCCTGACCAACGTCGGCACGGCCCACATCGAGTTCCTCGGCTCGCGCGAGGCGATCGCCGAGGAGAAGGGCGACCTGCTCGCGAGCCTGCCGGAGTCGGGCACCGCCGTCGTCGGCCGCGACGAGCCCCTCGCCTTCGGCCAGAGCCGGCGAACCCGCGCCCGCGTCCTCAGCTTCGGCCGCGATCCGCGCGCCGATCTGCGCGCCAGTCGCGTGCGCTTCCTCGACGAGGGCACGTTCGTCTTCGTCTTCGAGTCGCCCTTCGGCCGCTGCGAGCTGTCGGTGCCCGGCCTCGCGGAGACGATGGTCGAGAACGCGCTCGCCGCCGCCGGCGGCGCCCTCGCCGCCGGGGCCACCCTCGACGCGGTCCAACGGGGCCTGGCGGGCTATGCGGGCGTGCCGGGGCGGATGCAGACGAGGCTGCTGCCGGGCGGGGTGCTCGGAATCGACGACAGCTACAACGCGAACCCGCAGTCGATGCGCGCCGCGCTCGAGACCCTCGCGCGTCTCGAGCAGAAGGGGCGGCGCTTCGCGGTGCTCGGGAAGATGGGAGAGCTCGGCGAGGCGGCGGAGATCGCGCACCTCGAGCTCGGCCGCCTCGCCGCGCGCCTCGGCCTCGACGAGCTCTTCGTGCTCGGCTCCGACGCGGCGAAGATCGCCGTCGGCGCGCGCGAGGCGGGGATGCCGAGCGCACGGGTCCATTGCGAGCAGGAGGCGGCGGCGCTCGCGGATCGCATCGCGGCGCGGGTGGCGGAGGGGGATCGCGTGCTCTTCAAGGGCTCGCGCGCGGCCCGCGTCGAACGCGTGATCGAGGCACTCGAGAAGGGCGAACCCTGATGCTGTACCACTGGCTGTATCCGCTGGCCGACACGATCCCCGGCCTCAACGTCGTCCGCTACATCACGTTCCGGACAGCAGCCGCGACGCTGACCGCGCTCTTCATCTCGTTCATCGTCGGCCCCTGGCTGATCCGGCGGCTCGCGGCCCTGCGCGTCGGCCAGCCGATCCGCGAGATCGGGCCGGCCCACGCGGCGAAGGCCGGCACGCCGACCATGGGCGGGCTGCTGATCCTGCTCTCGCTCGGCATCTCGGTACTGCTCTGGACGGACCTCGCGAACCCGTTCGTCTGGATCGTGCTCGGGCTGACCGCGGGCTACGGCGTGCTCGGCTTCATCGACGACTACGCGAAGGTGACTCGGAAGACGAGCGCCGGCATCTCGGCCCGGGCCAAGCTCTTCTGGCAGATCCTGCTCGCCTTCGGCGTCGCGGTCGCGATCTACACGAGCCCGGCCTTCGACGGCGAGCTCGCCGTGCCCTTCTTCAAGAACTTCACGCCCCACATCGGCTGGGTCTACGTCCCGCTCGCGACGTTCATCATCGTCGCCGCGTCCAACAGCGTGAACCTGACCGACGGCCTCGACGGGCTCGCGATCGGTCCCGTGATGATCTCCGCCGGGACCTTCCTGCTGCTCTCCTACGCGGCCGGCCATGCCGGCATCGCCGAGTACCTCCAGATCAAGAACGTCCCGGGCGCGGGCCAGCTCGCGATCTTCTGCGGCGCGCTCGTGGGCGGCGGGCTCGGCTTCCTCTGGTTCAACGCCTCGCCGGCCGAGCTCTTCATGGGCGACGTCGGCTCGCTGGCCCTCGGCGGGGCGCTCGGCACGATCGCGGTCCTGATCCGACAGGAGATCCTGCTCGCGGTGGTCGGCGGGATCTTCGTGATCGAGACGCTGTCGGTCATCATCCAGGTCGCGTCGTTCAAGCTGACCGGCAAGCGCGTCTTCCGGATGGCGCCGATCCACCATCATTTCGAGGAGCTGGGCTGGCCCGAGCAGAAGATCGTCGTGCGATTCTGGATCGTCTCGATCATTCTCGGGCTCGTCGCGCTCTCGTCGCTCAAGCTGCGCTAGGACGGCGCCCGCGCGCCGTCGCGCGTCGGGACCCGGGAGGCGGGGGTCGCGTCAGGCGGCGTTGGAGACGGATGACTGTGGAGTGGACCGGACGAGACGTCCTCGTTCTGGGCTTCGGCATGTCCGGACGCTCGGCGGCGGCGTACTGCGCGCGCCAGGGCGCTCGGGTCGTCGTGGCCGACGAGCGGCCCGCGGCGGCGATGCCCGAGGCGGCGTCGCTCCCGCCCGGGGTCGAGGGTCGTTTCGGCCGTCCCTTCCCCGACCTCGAGCGCTTCGATCTCGTCGTGCCGAGCCCGGGCATCGCGCTCGCGCGCTATGCGGGCCGCGCGAAGCGGGCCTGGGGCGACATCGAGCTCGCGGCGCAGGCGCTCGCGGCGCGCGGGGTACCGATCGTCGCCGTCACCGGGACCAACGGCAAATCGACCGTCGTGCGGTTGATCGAGGCGATGGCGCAGGCGGCGGGCCTGCGCGCGAAGGCCGGGGGCAACATCGGTGTGCCGGCGCTCGAGCTCCTCGACGCGCCGCTCGAGCTCGCGGTGCTCGAGGTCTCCTCCTTCCAGCTCGAGAGCGTCGAGACCTTCCGTCCGTGCGTCGCGGTGCTGCTCAATCTCTCGCCCGACCACTACGATCGCCACGGCGACATGGCCGGATACCTCGCCGCCAAGGCGCGGATCTTCGCGCGCCAGGGCCCGGGCGATCACGCCGTCGTCAACGGCGACGACGCGTTCGCTTGCAGCGCCCCGATTCCGGAGGGCGTCGAGCGGCTCTATTTCTTCCGCACCGACCCGACCGGGACGGCACCCCCCGAACGATCGGCGCGCGCCCGCGCCTGGATCGCGGGCGATGGCATCGCGCTTCGCCGCGGCGGACGCGCCGAAACGATCCCGCTCGCCGATGCACCGGGGCTCGCGTTGCAGCGAGAGAACGTGGCGGCCGCGGCGCTCGCCCTCGCCGCGCTCGCCGATACCCTGCCGATCGACCTGGCTCGGGCCGCCGCCGCGCTGCCCGCCTTCCAGGGACTGCCGCATCGCTGCGTGCGCGTCGCCGAGCGCTCCGGCGTCGTGTACTACGACGACTCGAAGGCGACGAACCTGGGCGCGGCCGCACGCTCGCTCGAGACCATGACGCGCCCGGTCGTCTGGATCGCGGGCGGCAGGCACAAGGGCGCCGATCTCGCCCCCCTCGCCGCGAGCGCGCGCGGGCGGGTCCGGGTCGCGCTGCTGATCGGCGAGGCGGCGCCGGAGCTCGAACGCGCGCTCGCGGGCCACGTCCCCTGCGAGCGGGTCGGGGAGCTCGCGAAGGCGGTCGCGCGGGCGGCGGAGCTGGCGCGGCCGGGGGATGCGGTGCTGCTGGCGCCGGCCTGCTCGTCCTTCGACCAGTTTCGGAGCTTCGAGGATCGCGGTCTACAGTTCGTCGCCGCCGTGAAGCGCCTCGCTGACTCAGGGAGCCCGACATGAACGCGAACGCCCAGAGAAGACCGACCGCCGGGCTCGATACGGGCATCTCCATCTCGAGCCTGATCCTGATCCTGATGGGCGTGGTCATGAGCTACAGCGCCACCGCCGCGCTCGATCTCGAGACGAAGCTGCCGCCGCTCTTCTTCGACCACGTGACGGGCTTGATGATGGGGCTCGCGCTCGGCGTCCTCGGCTACTGGACGCCGCCCGTCGTGCTGCGCCGACTCGCACTGCCGGTCTGGTGCGGCGTGGTCGCGCTGCTCGTCGTGACCCTCGCCGTCGGGACCGAGGTCAACGGCGCCCAGCGCTGGCTCGTGGTGCCGGGGCTGGGCTTCCGCTTCCAGCCGGGCGAGCTCGCGAAGTGCGTGACGCTGATCGCCGTCGCCGACTGGCTCGCGCGGCGCCAGGACCGCCGCGAGCTCACGACACGGCGCACGCTGCAGGCCGCGGCGCTCGCGCTGATCCCGGCGGGTCTGCTCGTCCTGCAGCCGGATCTCGGCAACGCCGTGGTCCTCGTCGCCCTGACGGCGCTGCTCCTCTTCATTGCGGGCACGCCGCTGCCGCGCTTCGTCGTGCCCGGCATCGCCGGGGTGGCGTTGGTCTCGATCTACATCTACTTCAATCCCTACGCCCGGCGCCGCGTGATCGGCTTCCTCGATCCCTTCGAAGATTCCCAGGGCGCCGGCTGGCAGCTCGTCCAATCCTTCCTGGGCTTCGGCCAGGGTGGCCTGCTCGGTCAGGGCCTCGGCAACAGCCGCCAGAAGCTCGCCTACCTGCCCGAGGCCCACACCGATTTCGTGCTCTCCCTCGTCGCGGAGGAGCTGGGTCTGCTCGGCGTGCTGGTCGTGATCGGCGCCTTCGCCGCGCTCTGGATCGCCGGGACCCGGGTCGCGCGGCGCGCGCGGGACAAGTTCGACATGCTGTGCGGATTCGCGATGGTCGCGCTGCTCTCGATTCCCGCCTTCCTGAACGCCTCGGTGGTGATGGGACTCGTCCCGACGAAGGGGTTGACGCTGCCCTTCCTGTCCTACGGCCGGACCTCGCTCGTGGTCAGCTGCTTCACGCTGGGCATCCTGCTGGGCGTCGCGCGACGTCATCCCGCGAGGCCCGCGCCCAAGCCCCGGGAGGCGCGATGGGCCGCCGCTGGGTGATCACGGGCGGCGGAACCGGGGGCCACGTCACCCCCGCCCTCGCCCTCGGCGAGGCGATCGCCGACCGCGGCGACGAGGTGCTCTTCATCGGCTCGAGCCGCGGGCTCGAGTCGCGGCTCGTCCCGGACGCGGGCTTCGAGCTGCGCGTGCTGCCGAGCGAGCAGGTCATGGGTCGCCGGCTCCTGGGCCGGCTGCGGGGCGCGCTCTCGATCCTCGCGAGCGTCGGCCGCGCGCTGCGCATCCTCTGGCGATTCCGGCCCGATGCCGTGATCTCCGTCGGCGGCTATGCGGCGATGCCGACGGCGATCGCCGCGTGGTGGCTGCGGCTGCCGCTCTTCCTGGTCGAGCCCAACGCGATTCCCGGACGCGTCAATCGTTTGACGGCCCGCTTCGCGCGCAGCGTCTTCGTCGGCTTCGAGTCCGCCCGCGGATACCTGCCGGAGCGGACCGAGAGCCTCTGCCTCGGCGTCCCGCTGCGTCGCGCGCTCGAGCGCGCCTTCGCCCAGCGCGGCGAGACCCGCGTGCCGTCGAAGCCGCTGCATCTGCTCGTCTTCGGCGGCAGCCAGGGTGCGCGTCAGCTCAACGAGAACGTGCCCGAGGCGCTGGCCCGCCTCTCGAAGGGCTCGATCCAGGTGTTCCACCAGACCGGCGAGACCGATCGCAATGCCGTCGCGGCCCGTTATGCGGAGCTCGGCATCGCGGCCGAGGTCGTCGCCTTCGAGCGCGACATGCCGAGGCGCTACGCCTGGGCCGACCTCGCGATCTGCCGGGCCGGGGCGCTGACCGTCTCGGAGCTCGCCCTCGCCGGCATGCCGGCGCTGCTCGTCCCCTACCCCTTCGCCGCCGACGACCACCAGGCCGCCAACGCCCGCGCCCTCGAGGAGGCGGGCGCCGCGCGCCTGATCCCCGCGCGACCGCTCGACGTCCAGGCGCTCGCCCAGACGATCGCCGAGCTGGTCGCGACGCCGGGGCGGCTCGTCCTGATGCGCCAGGCCGCGGCCCGACTCGCTCGCCCGCGCGCTGCGAGCGACATCGTCGAGACCTGCGTCGCGCGCCTCGACGAGGCGACCGGCGCGCCCGCGACCGCTCGCACGCGCGCCGCCCCACCCCCCGCCTCGCCCTTCGACGGCCTGGGCCCCACATGAGGCCCCGCTTCCGCCACTTCCATTTCATCGGGATCGGCGGCATCGGCATGGCCGCCCTGGCGGAGTGGCTCCACGCCCGCGGCCTCGTCGTCACGGGCACCGACCTCGTCCTCGGCGCCACCGCCGAGCGCCTGCGCCGCCTCGGCATCCCGGTCGAGCAGGGCCACGACGCGGCGCGGGTCGCCGGCGCCGACGTCGTCGTCCGCTCGTCGGCGATCACGAACGACAATCCCGAGCTGGTCGCTGCCCGCGCGCGCGGCCTCCCGATCGTCGGCCGCGGCGCGCTGCTCGCGGAGCTGCTCCGCAAGCACGACACCGTCGCGATCGCCGGCTCCCACGGCAAGACGACGACGACCGCGATGACGGCCCACCTGCTGCGCGCCACGGGCCTCGATCCGACCGCCGTGGTCGGCGGACGCATTCCGCTCGAGGGCGGCGACCGCGGTCCGCTGCGCGTCGGCAAGGGCGCGTGGGCCGTCGCCGAGGTCGACGAGAGCGACGGCTCCTTCCTCGCCGTCCGCCCCGTCGTCGCGGTCGTGACCAACGTCGACCCCGAGCACCTCGACCACTACGGCACGACCGAGCGCCTGCGCGACGCCTTCGTCGCCTTCGCGAGCGCCGTTCCCTTCAGCGGCGCGGCGATTCTCGGCATCGACCATCCCGGCGTCGCCGCGATCGCGCCCCGGATCGCGACGCGCCAGATCCACTTCGGCTTCGCCCCGACGGCCCACGTCCGCGCCGAATCCCTCGAGACGGGGCCCGGCGGTCAGCGCTGCCGGGTGCGCCTCGCGGCCGGCGACTGCCTCGAGTTCGCGCTCGCCCAGCCCGGTCGGCACAACGTGCTCAACGCGCTCGCGGCCCTCGCGGTCGGCCTCGAGCTCGACCTGCCGCCGCACGCGCTCGCCGAGGCCCTGGCCAGCTTCCCGGGCGTCACTCGCCGGTTCGAGACGAAGGGCGAGGTCCGCGGTATCCGCGTCGTCGACGACTACGCCCACCACCCGGCGGAGGTCCGCGCCGCCCTCGCGGCGGCTCGCAGCATCCACCCCGGACGCCTGACGGCGATCTTCCAGCCCCATCGCTTCACGCGCACCCGCGATTGCTGGGATGAGTTCGCCCACGCCTTCGGCGACGCCGACCGTGTCGTCCTCTGCGACGTCTATCCCGCGAGCGAGGCCGCGATCCCCGGCATCGACTCGGTCCGTCTGGCCGAGGCGATTCGCACGGCCGGCCATGCCGGGGTCGTCTACGGCGGCCGCCTCGCCGACGTCGAACGCGATCTGCCGGCCCGGCTCGCGCCGGGCGAGCTGGTGATGACCCTCGGCGCCGGCGACGTCGTCGCCCTCGGCCCGCGACTGCTGCAGGCCCTCGACGCGCGCGACGCGGACGCGGAGTCGCCCGCGTGATCGAGGCCGAAGCGCGCGAAGCGCTCTCGACCTGCCTCGGGGAGCGCGTCGAGTTCGACGTGCCGCTCTCGCGCCACACCTCCCTGCGGATCGGCGGCCCCGCCGACGCCCTCGCGACGCCAGCCGATCGCGCCGAGCTCGCCCGCCTGCTCGGCGTCTGCGCCGACCGCGCGCTGCCGGTCCTGATCCTCGGCGGCGGCTTCAACGTGCTCGTGCGGGAGGGCGGGATACGCGGCGTCGTCGTGCGGCTCAAGAAGCTCCGGCGCATCGAACGCGTGACGCAGGACACGCTTTCGATCGAGGCGGGCGCGTCCCACGCCACGATCACGCGCTACTGCGTCGACCACGGCCTCGCCGGCCTCGAGTTCGGCGCCGGCATCCCGGGCACCCTCGGCGGCTGGATCGCCATGAACGCCGGCATCGGCGTCCGCGAGATGAAGGACGTCGTTCGCGAAATCGATCTGCTCGACCGCGGCGGTCGCGCGCTGCCCCCGATCCCGCGCGACCGGCTCGACTTCCGCTACCGCGAGCTCGCCGGGCTCGAGCCCGGCAGCGTGATCGTCGCCGCCCGCCTCGCCGTCACGCCGAGCGACCGGCCGATCGTGGCCGCCGAGGTCGACCGCCTGCTCGCCCACCGCCATGCCACCCAGCCGATCGATCAGCCCTCCTGCGGCTCGGTCTTCCGCAATCCGCCCGGCGACTGGGCGGGACGCCTGATCGAATCGGTCGGTTTGAAGGGCGCGCGGGTCGGTGCGGCAGAAATTTCGACCGTCCATGCAAATTTCATCGTGAACCACGGTGACGCGAAGGCCGCCGACGTGTTATGTCTGATCGAACGCGCGCGTGGGCTCGTCGCGGCCCGAACGGGCATCCGACTCGAGACCGAGGTCAAGATCCTGGGCACGCCCTGAGACCGCGATCCGAGCGCACGCGCCGCGCGAAAAAAAGACCGAAGTGCGAACGGGGGTGAGCACGGCGGTATGGATCTCTTCCGACTCTTTCGCAGGGGCCGAGGGGCCGAGCGGCGCGGGCAACCGCCGGCCGTGGAGGCCGCCTTGCGCGCAAAGCGCGCCCGGGACCACCTCGCCCGCAAGCGGCGGCGGGCCCGCGCGGACGGTCGCCCGATCTCCGGACTCGGCATCGAGCTCGAGCCGGGACCGCTCGACGGCGATGCGGCGCACGACCACGCCTGCGATGAGCGGCCCGGCGTCATGGACCGCGGCCAGGCCCCCTCGAAGACGCAGGCGAGGCGCGGCGGAGCGGGGAGCGATCTCGATGGCCCGGCGGAAGGGCGCCGGACGACGGCGAGCCGACCGCGACCGGCCGCCCGCTCGACCGCACGGCGATCGGGCGTCTCGGCCCGGGCGGTCGTGCGCGCCACGCCGCCGATGCCGCGCTTCGTCGTGCCCGCCGCGACGCTGCTCGCGCTCGGCCTCGGCTACGCCGTGAGCGACACGCTCTTCGTCCACGGCTGGCTGCCGCGGGTGCCGCTGATGCGGGTGGCCGTCGTCGGGACCCGGGTGCGCGCGCCGGCCGACGTCGCGCGCGCGCTCTGGCCGAGCGCCGGCGCGCCGCTCGACCGGGTCGATTCCGGCTACGTCCGCGCCCGCCTGACCGAGGATCCCTGGATCGAGTCGGCGCAGAGCGTCCGCCTGCCGACGGGCACGCTCGTCGTCCGCGTCGCCGAGCGCCGGGCGATCGCCCGCTACCGCGTCGATCCGGAGGGCGAGGTCCGGCTGCTCGATCCGAGCGGCCGTCCCTTCGAGGGCGAGGTCGCGGCCGCCGGGCCGCTGCCCCTCGTCGAGGGACCGATCGACGGCGACGCCTCGCTCTCGGCCACGGCCCTCGAGATCCTCGGCGAGCTCGACCGCCATGGCGCGCTGGCCGGCGATCCGTCCCGTCTGACGCTCCACCTGCCCGGCTCGTCCGGGCTCGCCGCTCCGATCCGATTGAACGCGGTCGACGTCGCGGCGGGCGCCCTCGCCGTTCCCGGTGCCTCGGGCGCGGCGGGCGATGCGGGCGCGGCGGACGGCGAGGCCGAGGCCGCCGAGATCCTCGAGACGCTCGAGGGCGAGAGCGGCTACGTGCTCGCGATCGGCGAGTCCGGGCCGCGCGCGCTGCTCGGGCAGTCCTTCTTGAAGCGGCGCATCGCGCGGCTCGCGCGCCTGCTCGGCGAGCGCGATGCGCTGCTCGCGCGCGCGCGCGTGATCGACTTGCGGTTCGCGGACCGGGCGGTGCTGCGGACGGGGCCCACGTCGGGGTGAGGTGGGCCGGAAAGTGGTGGCGGGGCCCGGATGGGCGACGCCACCCGAACGGGAGTGCCCTGGATGGGGTGCTTTGGCGACCGTGCGGGCCGGCACGGTCGCGGGGGGGATCCGATGGCCAAGTACAAGAAGGAGGACCTGATCGTCGGCGTCGACATCGGGACCACCAAGATCTGCGCCGTAGTCGCGGAGGCGACCGAGAACGGCCTCGACATCGTCGGCATCGGGACGCATCCGAGCCGCGGGCTGCGCAAGGGCGTGGTGGTCGACATCGACGCCACGGTCGACTCCATCAAGCACGCCGTCGAGGAGGCGGAGCTGATGGCGGATTGCGAGATCACGTCGGTCTACGCCGGCATCGCGGGAGGCCACATCCGCGCCTTCAACTCCCATGGCGTCGTCGCGGTCAAGGATCGCGACGTGCGCGAAGGGGACGTCAAGCGCGTGATCGACGCGGCCAAGGCCGTCGCGATCCCGATGGACCGCGAGGTCATCCACGTGATCCCGCAGGAGTTCATCATCGACGACCAGGACGGGATCCGCGAGCCGCTCGGCATGAGCGGGGTCCGGCTCGAGGCGAAGATCCACATCGTGACGGCGGCCGTCACGAGCGCCCAGAACATCGTCAAGTGCTGCAACAAGGCCGGCCTCAACGTGATCGACATCGTGCTCGAGCCGCTCGCCTCGGCGGCGGCCGTGCTGGCGGACGACGAGCGCGAGCTCGGCGTCTGCATGATCGACATCGGCGGCGGCACGACCGACATCGCGGTCTTCGGCGACGGCGCGATCAAGGCCACTTCGGTGCTCGGGCTCGGGGGGTACCACCTCTCGAACGACATCGCGGTCGGCCTGCGCACGCCCTTCGAAGAGGCCGAGCGCATCAAGAAGAAGTTCGGCGTCGCGTCGGCGCGCTTCCTCGGCTCGGACGACATCATCAGCGTGCCCTCGGTCGGGGGGCGCAAGCCGCGGGAGATCTCGCGCAAGATCCTGTGCGAGATCATCGAGCCGCGCGTCGAGGAGATCCTCTCGCTCGCGCGCCAGGAGCTGATCCGAGCCGACCTGCTCGACCGGATCCCGTCGGGCCTCGTGCTGACGGGCGGCGCCTCGGCCCTCGCCGGGATCGGGGAGCTGGCCGAGGAGATCTTCGAGTCGCCGGTGCGCCAGGGGCTGCCGTCCTCGATCGGCGGACTGCAGGACGTCGTGCGCAGCCCCATGTACGCGACGGGCGTCGGGCTGGTGCTCTTCGGGCTCAACCAGCAGCGCTCGTCCAAGCAGAGCCAGTTCCGGATCCGCGACGACTCCATCTTCGGTCGGGTCAAGCAGCGGATGCGCGAGTGGTTCTACGCGGAGTTCGACTGATCCGCGACGGGGAAGCCGGCCGGCGCGGCCCGGCCCGGTCCGGGCCGATCGGGCCGCCGGCGGACCCGGGAAGCGTCCGGAAAAAGTCTTTCGAGAAGCACAAAACGAAACGGTTCGTGTTACAGTCGGCGCCGCAGCCAGGCGTCGCTGGGGGGTGGGACAGACATGGCGAAGCGCAATGATCGCAGTGGAGACGGCGGGAGCTATCGGGACGGCATCGATCTGCTCGAGCTGGGTCCGGAGGACGGACAGGAGCTGCTCGAGTTCGAGGCGGGCGCGCATCAGAAGGCGACGATCAAGGTCATCGGCGTCGGCGGTGGCGGCGGCAACGCCCTCAACACGATGGTCACCTCGGGCCTCGGCGGCGTCGAGTTCATCGCCGCCAATACAGACGCCCAGGCCCTCGCCCACAGCAAGGCTTCCATCAAGGTCCAGCTCGGCGCCGAGATCACGCGCGGCCTCGGCTGCGGCGCGAACCCCGACCGCGGCCGCGCCTCGGCCCTCGAGGCCCGCGATCGGCTGCGCGAGCTGCTCGAGGGCTCGGACATGGTCTTCGTGACCGCCGGCATGGGCGGCGGCACGGGCACGGGCGCGGCGCCCATCGTCGCGGAGGTCGCCCGGGAGGTGGGCGCCCTGACCGTCGGCGTCGTGACGAAGCCCTTCCCGTTCGAGGGGAAGGTGCGCATGAAGCACGCGACCCACGGCCTCGAAGAGCTCCACAGCGTCGTCGATACCCTGATCACCATCCCGAACCAGCGTCTGCTCGCCCTCGCCGGCAAGACGACGGCGGTCCGGGACGCGTTCTCGATCGCCGACCAGGTCCTGCTCAACGCCGTGCGCGGCATCTCGGACCTGATCACGATCCACGGTCTGATCAACCTCGACTTCGCCGACGTGCGCACGGTGATGAACGAGGCGGGCGTCGCGCTGATGGGCACGGGCATCGGTCGCGGCAACACGCGCGCGGTCGACGCGGCGACGGCCGCGATCTCGAGCCCGCTGCTCGAGGACCTCTCGATCGAGGGCGCCCGCGGCGTGCTGATCAACATCACGGGCGGCTCCGACATGACCCTCTACGAGGTCAACGAGGCGTCGTCCCTGATCCACGAAGCGGCCCACGAGGACGCCAACATCATCGTCGGCGCCGTGATCGACGAGACGATGGGCGAGGACGAGCTGCGGGTGACCGTGATCGCGACGGGGCTCGACGGTCAGGAGATGCGCCGCATGCCGACGCCCCCGCGACCGCGGCGGAGCGAGCCCGTCTTCGAGCCGGTCCCGGAGCGGGCGCGGGCCGAGTCGTTGAACGTCACGCCGATCCGCGAGCAGGCGGCGGCGCCGATGGCGCATGCAGCCGCCGCCAGCGCAATCGCCCAGGCCGGCGCCGACGCCGACGCCGAGGAGGACCACCTCGAGCTCGACCTGCCGCAGGCCTACCAGCAGGTCGCGAATGGCGGTACGACGCTGTCGGATGCGACGACCGGCGGCTACGGCGACTTCGAGTCGCCCTTCGAGGACGAGTACGAGACACCGGCCTTCCTGCGCAAGGGCGGCTTCAGCTCGCTGCTGCGGCGCGGCAACGACTAGCCCGCGCGACCGCGACCGCCGGCCGGCGGATCCCGACGGACCGATCCACTGAGCCGCGTCGTCTCCGGACGGCGCGGCTCAGATCGTCTGGACGTCCGTGATCTTCCAGCCCGGGCCCGCCTGGGCCATGGCCAGCGCGCGGGCGGTCGGGAGCGACGAGGCCTGGACCTCGAGCGTGCGCGGCGGGGTGCAGCCGTGCGAGCGGAGCCGGACCCGGTAGCGACGCAGCTCGGGCTCCAGACCCGCTCGCAGGGACGCGATCCCCGATCGGGGCGCGGGCGATCTCGGAGACGGCGCGGGCGCGATGCCCGCCATGGCGCGCCCCGCCGAAGCGGGAAGGATCGTCTCGGGCGGCGTCGAGCCGGCGATCGGCCCGCCGGGCGCGCGCGGCGGACCGACCCGGCGCGCGAGGGCGAGGTACGCGGCCGGACGCCCCAGGATCTCGAGACCGACGCCGGCATGGATCTCCGATTGAAGACGGGGATGGACGTTGCGATGGCGCGCGACGCCCGCCTCGATGCAGAAGCCCGGCAGGTCGGCCATCGGAGGGAAGCGCACCTCGACGACGCTGTTCGCGTCGGGACGCGCGCGGGTCTGCACGAAGAGACCCGTCGGCGCGAGGTCGCGGACGACGGCGGGATAGGTCTCACGACCGACGAGGAGCTCGCAGGTCAGGCGGTGCTTGGTGCGATTCGAGCGGCGCTTCTCCATGGCCGGTGAGTCGCCCGGCGGGTACTGCGGTGACGCCACATCGCGAGGCAACGCGCACGCAATTACGACCCCGAGGCGGCGCTCAGACGCGCAGCGGCGACAGCCGGGCCCCTTCGCACATGCCGAGCGCGCCCTCCATCAACGCCTCCTCGCGACGCGCATGGCGGTAGAAGTACTGCACGAGCGCTGCGTCCTGGTCGGGGCTCGCCTGCCGGACGAAGGCATCGACGGCGCGGTGGCCCGAGGGCAGATCACGCGGGCGGCGGCCGAGCAGCGCGCCCATGTCGTCGAGCTCCTGCTGCGCGAAGGCGTCGCCCCTGCGCTCGGCGGTCCGCAGGTGGCGCGCGAGCCGCGTCGCGAACCACATGCGATTGGCCAGGAAGGGGTCCTGGATCGCCGGCGCCTGCTCCCGCTCGAGGTTCTCGAGCAGCATGTCGTAGTAGGCGGAGAAGCGCGTTGCGCGCCCCTCCGGCAGCTCGACCGGATCGAGCGCGAGACCCATCGCCTCGGCCAGGACCTCGGCCGTCGTCCGCAGGTAGAAGACGTGCTGCGCGATCCACTCGGCGTGCTCGGTTCCCGCGTGCAGGTTCTCCATCACGGGGGCGAGGGAGAGCGGAACGAGCGCCTGGGTCTTGACGCTGTAGTAGAGCAGCGTGTCGTAGTCGATTTCGCGTCCGGCGAGCTCCGCATAGCGGGCGAGGCGATCGGGGAAGCGGCCGAGCGGCGTATAGAGGTCGCGCGAGCGGACGCAGGCGAGATCGGTCATCGGGTCGGCGAGATGGGCGAGCTCGAAATCGACGAGCGCCGAGACGCGCCCCTCGTGGAAGAGTAGATTTCCGGGTCCCGTGTCCCCTTGACAGAGGACGGGCCGCACCGGCTTGCGCGGAACGTTCCGCCGCAGCCACTGACAGACGAAGGTCATCATCGGCAGCGGCTCGCGCACTGCGCCCTCGTAGGTCGACTGCCAGACGTCGAGGTCGTGGAGCGCCAGCTCCTCGGGCGTCTCCGGAATCCGCAGCCCGATCGCCTCGAACTTGCGGGCGTCGATCGAATGGAGCTCGGCGAGCAGCTCGAGGAAGCTCTCGAGGATCGACTCGCGCTCGGCCTCGTCGCGCACGTTGTTGAAGTCGTCCCGTCCCTCGACCCAGCCGAGCACCGCCGCTTGCGGATCCTCGTGGAAGGCCAGCACCTCGGGTACCCGCAGTCCCTCGCGATGGAGCACCGCGAGGATCGCGGCCTCCCGTCGCGTCGAGTAGATCCGCGTATAGGAAAAGGAATCGTCGCGCGTTCCGCGGACGTAGGTCTTGAGCGGGCGGCCCGCGACCTCGAGGTCGACGAACCAGGCGAAACGCCCGCCCGACTCGCGTCCCTGTCGCCGCCGATCGACGATGCGCCCGCCGAGCGTCCGCTCCATCCAGGGAAAGACCGCCTCCCACCGCTCGGCCGACGCTTCCGCCATCTCGCCTCCTGCTGCTCGGGCTCGCGCGACTCGGGCTCCGAGCCTCCGCTTCCGCCCCGCCCGATCGGTCGTGCCCCGATGGCCCGCCCCGTCTTCGCCCGCCCCACTATACAGAGGCGCGCGCCCGCCCCGGGCGGGGCGCGAACACGGCCGCATGCCGCGTCGGCGCACGATGGACGATCGCCCATCGATGCCGGTTCGCCCCACCCGATCGCCCGCGCGGCGCGCCGCCCGCGTCGCCCCATCGATCGAGCTCACGGGACCACGCCGCGCCGCGGCGCGCCCGCATGCCCCCCCTCGTTCGGAGCGCCCGCATGCGAACGCGCTCGGCCGTCCGCGCGCGAACCGACTGCACGCACCCGGCGTCGGGTCGAGGCACGGCGGCGCGATCCCGCCACCGCCCGCGAATTCCGTGCGCCGACACGATGCGGCGCTCGACGCAGCCGCTATGCTAGGCGCCGTCTCCGACCGACCCGAAAGATCCAGACTCCGATGGCCCCCCGAGACCTGGTCCGCCTGTCCCGAGAAGGCGACGTCGCCACCCTCCTCTTCGACGATCCCGAGCGCCGCAACGCCATGTCGCGTGCGATGGGCGAGGCCTTCCGCGAGCGGGTGGCGGACCTGTGTGCCGATCCGACGCTGCGGGCCGTGGTCGTCTCGGGCAGCGGTCGAGCCTTTTCGGCGGGCGGCGACCTCGAGATGCTCGAGCGGCATGCGACGCTCGCCGCCGCGGCGCCCGGGCGCGCCTGGCGCGGGATCCGGGACGAGATGGCGGGCTTCTACCGGCTCTTCCTGGCGGTGCGCGAGCTGCCGGTGCCGACGATCGCGGCGATCCAGGGCGCGGCGATCGGCGCGGGACTCTGCGTCGCGCTCGGCTGTGACCTGCGATTCGTCGCGTCCGAGGCGCAGCTCGGGCTCAACTTCGCGCGGCTCGGCCTCCACCCGGGCATGGCCGCGACCTGGACGCTGCCGCGACTGGTCGGCTCGAGCACCGCCGCCGAGCTGCTCTTCACGGGCCGAACCTTCGATGGCACGGAAGCCGGACGGATCGGACTCGCGAGTCGCGTGCTGCCTGCCGCCGAGGTGCTGCCCGCCGCGCTCGAGACCGCGCGTACGATCGCCGAGGCCGCGCCGCTCGCCGTCCGGGCGATCAAACGAGCGCTGCGCCAGAGCGAGTCCGCGTCGCTCGACGACCAGCTCCAGCTCGAGGCGACCGAGCAGGCGCGCACGTTCGAATCGAACGACGCCCGTGAAGGCATCGCCGCCGTCCGGCAACGCCGCTCGCCGCGGTTCGAAGGGCGTTAGGCATGCCCGGATCGACGACCGGGGAAGAATGCGTGACCGGCCATACGAGAAGACCGCCCGGATCGAGCGCCCCCGACCGCCGCGAGGCCGACCGAGCCGCTGCGGCTCAAGTCCCGCGCTCGAAGTTCGATAGGAAACGGCGACAAGCGTCTCGGCATCGCCGCGAACGCGGGCCGGGCGAACGGATCCACCGCTCGACCGACCGCTCGACCCGGCCTGCCCGGCGCCCCGCCCGGAACGCCAACCCACGCTCGACTCGGAAGGAAACCTTCGTGACCCGCGCACTGCGCAGCCAGGAGCTCTGGCTCACCCTCGGCTACCTCGGCCTCCTGCTGCTGATGGCCAAGGGCTTCGCGGCCTGATCGCGCGCCGAGCGCGCCGGCTCAGGCCGGCAGCGCCTCGGTGACCCCGCAGATCTCGCTGGCGTTGAAGAAGTACGAGATCTCGAGCCGCGCCGTCTCGGGCGCGTCCGATCCGTGCGTCGCGTTGCGCTCCACGTCGGTTCCGAAGTCCCCGCGCAGCGTTCCCTTCGGCGCCTGCTGGGAGTTGGTCGGCCCCATCAGGTCGCGCCACTTCTTGATCGCGCCCTCCCCCTCGAGCACGAGGGCCACGACGGGCCCCGAGGTCATGAACCGGACCAGGTCCGCGAAGAAGGGCCGCGCCTTGTGGACGGCATAGAAGCCGCGGGCCCCCTGCTCGCTCAGATGCATCTTCTTCATGGCCACGATCTCGAGACCCGACTCCTCGATCCGCGACAGGATGCGGCCGACGACCTTCTTCTCGACGGCGTCGGGTTTGATGATGGCGAAGGTGCGCTCGACCGCCATGGCGGGATCTCCTCGGTCGGGCGGGTCGACTAACGACGCCCTCGCCCGCTGCAATGGGTTGTCCAGGGTCGCGCCGGTCGGGATCGGGCCCGCCCGCGCGGGCGCGGATCGTAGCGGATCGATCCCGCGGCGCCGCCCGCATCGCGCCGCTGCGGACACCGCGCCCGCACGGACGGGCCTCCCGTCGCGGGCGCGGCGGGCGGGCGGGAGGCGGCCGACACGCCGGGGCGACGCGATCGCAGCGCGTGGCCGCGGGACACGGCCGGGCGGCGGGATCGCCCGCTGACGGTCGCCAGCGGGCCGGATGGCGGGGCGAAGTCGCTAGCGCTCGTCGTCGCGGATGCGCAGAACGACCTTGCCGAAGTGGGTACTCGCCTTGAGCATGCGATGGGCCTCGGGTGCCTCGGCGAGGGGCAGGACCCGATGCAATCGGGGCCGGATCCGCCCCGCATCGAAGTCCGCGCCGAAGCGGCGCCGGAACGCTTCGACGATCTCCGCCTTGCGGGCCGGGCTGCGCGTCCGCAACGTCGAGCCGACCACCGAGAGCCGGCGGGCGAGCAGCTGCCCGAGCGGAATCTCCGCCCGGGCGCCCCCCATCAGGCCGATCAACACCAGCCGACCGTCGTCCGCGAGCGCCCGGAGGTTTCCGTCGAGATAGGCGCCACCGATGGAGTCGAGCACGACGTCGACCCCGCGCCCGGCGGTCGCCCGGCGCGCGACCTCCACCCAGTCCTCGTCGCGGTAGTTGGCGACGGCATCCGCGCCGAGCTCGAGGCAGCGGCGTCGTTTCTCCTCGCTGCCGACCGTGGCGATGATCCGACCGCCGGCGCGCTTGACCAGGTCGATCGCGGTGGTCCCGATGCCCGAGCCGCCGCCGTGGACGAGGACGCTGCCGCTCTCCGGCAGCGCCCCCAGCTCGAAGACGTTGAGGAAGACCGTGAGCAGGGTCTCGATCGAGCCCGCCCCCTCCTCGAACGAGAGCGCATCGGGCAGCCGCATGACGGAGCCGGCGTCGACCACCGACTCTTCCGCGTAGCCCCCGCCCGGCAGCAGCGCCATCACCCGATCCCCCGACTGCCAACGCTGCACGCTGGGCGCCACCTCGACGATCCGACCCGCGCACTCGAGTCCCAGGATCGGCGAGGCGCCGGGCGGCGGCGGGTAGAGGCCCTGTCGCTGCAGCAGATCCGCGCGGTTCACGCCGCAGGCGACGTTTCGGATCCGGACCGCCCCCGCGACGAGCGGCGGGGCCGCCGTCTCGCCGATCCGCATGCAGTCCTCGTCTCCGGGTCGCTCGATCAGGATGGCTCTCATGGCGGCGGCAAGCTTAGTGCAACTCGGGACCGAGACGCGCTCGAGCCGGGGTCCGGTGTGAAGCGTCACGGTCGATCCCGCCCGTGGCGGCCGATGCGGCCCGGGATGACCGAACGCGCCCGCCCCATCCCGACGACCGGCCTGCTCGTGGCGCTCCCGCTCGCCCTGCTCGCGCTGCTCTGCGTCGGCGCGACGGCCCGCGCCGCCGACGCGATCGCCGCCTCCCCGCCCGCGTCGGAAGCCGCGGTCGAGCCCCCGACCGTCCGCGCCGCCTTCGATGCTGCGATCGTCCGTGCAGCAGCGACGGCACCGCACGGGCGCTGGCGCGCCCGGGGCCTCGCCTTCGTCGACCTCCCCCACGGCCTGCGCGCCCGCTACGACGCCCAGGCGCTGCTCGCCCTGCCCTCGAGCGATGACCTGATGTCGACGCTCTTCGATCCGCCGTCGGCGGCCCCCCAGCGCCGCAATCGCCTGCTCGAGAGCCGCTTCGCGCTCTCCCGCATCGTGGCGCCGCGCGTCGAGGTCGAGGTTTCGTGGGCGACGCGCAGCCCGCTCTCGGTCGTCGATCTGGTGCGGATCGAGGACCAGCGCGTCTCGGCGATGATCCGCTTCGTTCCCTGAACGCCGCGGCCGGGCATGCTCGGCTGGCGACCGCACGGGTCACCCGCCTAATCTGCCTCCTCGGGCGCCCGGACGGCGCGAGCGGGAGGACGGCCGACGTGGATCGCACGAACGAGGTCGTACACGCGTGCCAGCGCGAGCATCCGACGCTCGACGCCTCGAGCCTGCTGCTGCTGCTCCGCTTCGACGGACTCGCGCGATCGCTCGAGCCCTTCCTGCGCGACGTGCTCGAGCCGCTCGAGCTCGCGCCGAGCGAGCAGCGGGTCCTGCTGGCGCTCGCACCCGCCAGCCAGGTCGAGCGTGAGACGCCGACGCGCCTCGCACAGCGGCTCGGCCACACGACCGGCGGCATGACGAAGATCCTGCGACGGCTCGAGGAGCGCGGGCTGGTCGCCCGCTCCACGGATCCCGACGATGGGCGGGGTCGCCGCGTCGAGCTGACGGCCAGGGGAGACGCGACGCTCGGCCGGGCGCTGCGTGCCCTGGCGCTCGCCGCAGGCCATCGCCTCGCGTCGCTCCCGCCGGCCGCGCGAGACGAGATCGCGGATTCGCTCGGTCGCTTCGCGGCGGCATTCGCCCCCGCGAGCCCGCCCCCCGACGCCGACAGCGGCGAATGAACGCGGGCGCCGAGCGGGAGCCTAGCGATCCAGGCTCCGGGCGCGCTCGAGATCCCGGCCGACGTGACCCGCCCCGAGCAGACAGATCGCCGCCGAGAGGAGCGGCGTCAGCGTGGGAACGAGCAGCGAATAGCGCAGGGCGTCTTCACCGAAGCGCTCCGCGAAGCCGTCGGCGATCACGCCGACGAGCAGCGGCCCCGCGGCGAGCCCGACCAGCGTCGTGACCAGCGTCGACACGGCGGCGGCGAACGCGCGCATCCGCAAGGGCGCGACGCCCTGGATCGTCGACATGAACGGAGCCGTGAACGTGCCGCCGATCACGGAGCCGAAGACGCTCCAGACGAGGGCGATCGGCATGGAGGACAGCCCGACCGCGGCGAGGAATCCGGGCGTCGCGATGCGATGCGCCTCCGGCCAGAGCAGGAAGGCCACCAGCACGGGCACGCTGACCAGATTTCCCACCGCCGGCACCCACATGTACCAGCGCGTATCGCGGGCGCCGAGCCGGTCGGCGAAGAAGCCGCCGAGGTAGATGCCGAGCATCGAGGGCAGCGGCGAGGTCAGGAAGTACCACGTGCCCGCCTCGAACTGCCCCATGCGGTACGTCCGGATCAGGAACTCGGGCTCCCAGAGATTCCGTCCCATCGAGGCAAAGAGCGCGAACCCGTTGGCGGCGAGGATGAACTGATAGGTCCGGGTCCGCAGCAGCGCCCGGAACGTCGGCCAGAAGGCGATCGAGCCCGCCTGTCGTCCCTCGCTGCCGCCGCGCTTCGGCTCCCGGATCGTCAAGCGGTAGAGGATCGAGAGCAGGACCCCCGGCAGACCCGCCGAGAGGAACGCCGTACGCCAGCCCCAGCGCTCCGAGATCCATCCGCCCAGCACCATGCCGATGCCCATCCCGAGCACCGCGCCGATCGAGACCACGGAGATCCCGCTCGCCCGGCGCGCCGGGGAGAGATAGTCGGAGAGCATCGAGACCGACGGCGACGTCCCGCCCGCCTCGCCGACGCCGACGCCCATGCGCATCAGGAAGAGCTGGAAGTAGTTCGTGACGAAGGCCGTGCTGCAGGTGAAGAGGCTCCAGAGGAAGAGCGAGCCGGAGACGATGTTGCGGCGGACGCCCGTGGTATCCGCATAGCGCCCGAGCGGGAGGCATAACGCCGTATAGATGATCGCGAAGGCCGGACCGAGGAGCCATCCCATCTCGGTGTCCGTCAGCTCGAACTCGGCCTTGATGGGCTTGATCAGGATCGAGAGGATCGTGCGGTCGACGTTGCTGAAGATCATGGTCAACAGGACCATGAACAGCACGTATCGGGTATAGAGCGGCGGATACGGTTCCCGGACGGACTCGGCCGTGACCTCCGGCAGGGAGACGAGGCGATCGACGCTCACGGGGCCTCCAGGCGCAGCGATCGCGCGCGCCGAAGGGAGGCGGCGGCCGGCCCCTCGTCTCGTCGTCGAATCGCCGGCCGACGATACTGCACCGCGCGCCGCGCGCGACGGGCGCGGCCCACGGATCCCGACGCGGGACGGCGGCGGGGGCGCGAACGACCGTCGCCGGCGGCCGCTGCGGCCCGCTTCCTATTTCAGATCGTCGCGGGTGTAGTCGAGCAGGCCCCGGGCGATGATCAGGCGCTGGATCTCGCCCGTCCCCTCGTAGATGTCGGTGATGCGGCTATCGCGCATCCACTTCTCGAAGAGATGGTCCCGGGAGATGCCCATCGCGCCCAGGATCTCGATGCAGCCCTGAGTGATCTGGCGGACGGCGGAGCCCGCGTGGGCCTTGCAGACGGAGGACTCGAGGTTGTTCGGTAGGCCCTTGCCCGCCATCCAGGCGCATTGGAGCGCCGTCCACTTCGACGCCTCGAAGAGGGCCTCGAGCCGCATGAACCGCTCCGCCGCCGCCGGCAGGCGGCCGACGCCGCCCGGACCCGCGGTGTAGTCGGGCTCGACACCCGCCTCGGCGAGCGTCTCGCGCGTCGCGTCGAGCGCGGCCTCGGCGATGCCCAGGCCCATCGCGGCCGTGAGCGGCCGCGTCATGTTGAAGGTCTTCATCACGCCGCGGAAGCCGCCCGAGCTCTGCTTCGGGATCGACTCGTCGCCGCCCAGCAGGTTCTCGCGCGGAACGCGGCAGTCGCGGAAGACGTAGGCCGCGGTGTCGTCGGCCCGGACGCCGAGCTTCTTCTCCTTGTGGGGCACCTCGAAACCGGGTGTCCCCTTCTCGACGAGGAAGCTCTTGATGCCGGCGCGCCCGGCGAGCTTGTCGATCGTCGCCCAGAGCACGACGCCGTTCGCGCGGATGCCCGTCGTCACGAAGATCTTCTCGCCGTTGATCACCCACTCGTTCGTCCGCTCGTCGAGGACCGCGGTGGTCGCGACACGCGAAGGGTCCGAGCCGCAGCCGGGCTCGGTGATCGCCATGGAGAGCAGCAGGTGGCCCCACTTCGCCTTCTGCGCCTCGGTCCCTGCCGCCATCAGCGCCGCGTTGCCGAGACCGCCCGAGGTCGGCCGGCGCAGGCGCACGGAGTAGTCGCCCCAGTACGCGCCCATCGCCTGCAGCATCATCATGACCGCCGGCGCCGTGTCGTCGGGACCGGGCCGGGGCAGCGGATGGGCCTGCGCGGCGGCCTCGAAGGCCTCGGTCTCGGGCAACGTATCCGGGATCATCTCGGCCTCGCGCTCGTCGAATGCACGGGCATGGCGTCGGCAGATCTCGGCCTCGGCGCGGGTGCGCGCGAGGATGGCCCGGTCGGTCTCGCTCAGGCGGAAGTCGATCATCGCGGTCTCTCCCGGCTCGCGGGCCCGGGCCCGGCGAGCCTTCGATCGGCGTCCGACGCGGTCGGACGGGCGCGACGCCCCGGCGTCGCGCGCGGGGTTGCGCGTTTCAGAGCGAGGCGAGGCCCTCGGCGACACCGAGCGTGCGCGCGTGTCGGAACCACATCTCGACGGGGTGCTCGCGGATGAAGCCGTGTCCGCCCAGGACCTGGACGCCGTTGTCGGCGATCCACATCGACTTCTCCGCCGCGTACGCGCGCGCCTGCCAGGCCGCGCGCGTCGCGGCCTCGCCGTGGTCGAGCAGGCTCGCGGCGCGCCAGACGAGCTGGCGCATGGCCTGGACCTCGATGTGCATGTCCGCGAGCCGGAACGCGATCGCCTGCTTCTTCGCGATCGCCTCGTCGAAGGCGATCCGGTCCTTGCTGTAGGGAACGCAGTACTCGAGCACCGCCCGGGAGAGACCGAGCATCACCGCCGCGAGCGCGACCCGCGAGGCGTCGAGGATGGCCTGCACGTCGGCCCCGGACGCCCCCCCGAGCCGCGCCTCCGCGGGCAGCTCGACGCCCTCGAGCGCGAGCGTGGTCGTCGGCAGCGCGCGCAGGCCCATGTTCTTCTCGAGCGGCCCGACGACGAGGCGCGCGGCGTCGCGGGGGACGACGTAGGCGGCGAGCTCGTTGCCCTCGCGCGCGGTGACGAGGAAATGGGTCGCGCGATCGCCCATCGCGACGAGCGACTTGCGGCCGGAGAGGACGTAGCCGCCGCCCTTCGCCTCGGCGATGCAGCGCGGACGGCTGCCGTCGGCGAGCGCGACGGGCTCGCAGACGGCGACGGCGCCGGTCGTGAAGCGCTCGCCGGCGAATCGGGGCAGCAAGGCCTTCTTCTGCGCATCGGTTCCGTGGTCGAGGATCGCGTTGGCGAAGAGCGCGGGCGCCATCGCCGCGAGCGCGAGCGCCGCGTCGCCTCGCGCGAGTTCTTCGAGCAGGATGGCGTTCGTGACCCGCGAGCGGGCCTCGCCGCCACCACCCCAGGCCTCGGGAATCTGCGTGCTCGTGAGTCCCAGCGACCAGGCAGTCGCGAGCAGATCGGCCGGCACGCTCGACGCCTCGTCCGCGGCCCGCGCGTGCGATCGGAGCTCGGCCGCCGCGAACTCGCGCATCGAGTCCCGCACCAGCGTCTGCTCTTCGGTCATTTCGAACGAGATCACGGCGCTCTCCTTCCGCCCGACGGATCGCGAGCCGCGCTCTTCTTTAAGCGATGCCCGGCGCGGATTCAATCGCCTGGCCGTGACGCGCGTCCACGAGGGGTCGAGCCCCGTGCAAACCTGAATTCCGATTCGGCTTTTGGCCGGCCCGTCGGGGCGCGGTAGGATGCCGTGCCCGCCGAAGTCGGCCGGAAGGTCGCCGGTGGACATCGACCGTTCACGGGAGGAAAGTCCGGGCTCCACAGGACAGGGAGGTCGGTAACACCGACCCGGGGTGACCCGAGGGAAAGCGCAACAGAAATGACACCGCCGATGGCGTCGCGCTCGCAAGGGCGCGGCGATCAGGCAAGGGTGAAATCGTGGGGTAAGAGCCCACGCGCGACAGCCGGGCGACCGGCGGCGAGGCAAGCCCCTCCCGGAGCAAGCTCGAATAGGGACACCGTCGAGAGCGGTCCGCTCGATCGCTCGCGCGCGAGCGCGGGCGCGGTGTCCGGGTGAGAGCGCTCGAGCCGCCTAGCAATAGTCGGCCTAGAGGAATGACTTTCGCCGCAGGCGGGGCAACCCGCGTGCGGGACAGAACCCGGCTTACAGGCCGATCCGGACCTCGCGTCCGGACCTCCGGGAGGAAGCCTTCGGGCCATGCCCGGAGCGCTTCGACGGGCATTCGCGCGCCGCATCCCGGCGCGGCGCGGGTCGGCGCGAGTCAGAGATCGAACCGCAGGCAGTGGAGTCGCGCGCGGCGCTCGAGGTCGTAGTCGACCCACTTCTGCTTCGGGACCTCGTCCGGCCCGACGCACCGGAATCCGTGCTCCTCGAAGAAGACGCGCACGCGATCGGACGTCGTGCAGCCGAAGACGTATCGCAGGCCCTGTTGGCGGGCGACGTCGATCGCATAGCGGACGATGTGTCCGCCCGCGCCCTCGCCGATGTAGCGCGTCAGCGCGAAGAGCGAGGCGACTTCCATCGCCTGGTCCTGCTCGTAGGGCAGGAGCGCGCCGACGCCGGCGAGCGAGTGCCCCTCGATGAAGACACCGACGCCGTGGGCGAGCACGGCATCGCGCGCCTCGATGCCGCGCGGCACGAGGAATCCGTCCGCCTCGCCCCGCGCGATCAGATCGTCCGCGGGGTCGTAGTCGTCGATCGCGAGCGGGCGGACCTCGGCGTAGCGGTTGCGCGTGAAGAAGATGCCGGCCCCCGCGTAGGTGAAGAGCTCGCGCGCCAGGTCCCGGGCGGCGCAGACGTTCACCGCCGGCACGCCGCCCTCGATCATCCGCCGGATCGCCTCGAGCATCCCGAGCCGTCCACGCGCGACCCGGAGCGGCCCCGTGCCGGGCGAGGCAGCGGCCATCGCGTCCCCGGCGACCGGCGTCGGCGGAGGCGCCGCGGCTCCGCCCTCGGCCGTCCCGGTGGCGAGCAGGGGCTCGAGGTGGGCGAGATCGACGACCGAGACGCGTCCACTGCCCTCGAGACGCTCGACCGGCGGCGTCGACTGGATCCAGACGAGCTTCGAGAGCCGGAGCTTCAGGACCGCCCGCTCGCAATCGGCTTCGAATCGCTCGCCCGAGACGCGCAGGCCGGCGCTGCCCTGCTCGCGCAGGCGGCGCCAGAGACGCGGCGCCGCATGGTCCTCGTCGAGCTCGATCGGAGCCCCGCCGCCGGCGAGCGCGAGCACGGCCTCCTGCGGGCTCAGCACGACCACCTGCGATTCGTTCTCGACGAGCTCCTCGATCACGCTCGCCATCGGCTCGACCTCGAGCGTCTCCTCGGCGGGCCATGCGATCCCGATCGTGCGACCGTGGAACTCCTCGAGGTAGAACTCGCGCTCGTTGAAGGTCCGCACCGGGTTCGACATGGCCGCATTGTTGCGGATCTGGCCCCCGTCGCACGGGGTCGCCGCGCCCTGGGAACGAAGTCGGACCGGGCGGCGACCTACCGACCAGACGCGCCCCGACTGCCGCCGGATCGCGGAAAGCGGCCCGCAGGACCGGAATCACGGGACGCATTCGACACATCTCCGATCAGCGAGCCACCCCTCCATCGACGCGTGGCGCTGGTGCCGCCGAGCCCGAACGGAGCGCGAACCGCCGAGGCGGACCGCTGGCCGGATTCGCGCTCGCCGCTCCGGCGCGGTCGGATCGGGTCGGGCGACCGGATCGGGGGGCCGGGGGGCGAAATTTCGCTGGCTAAATAGGTGAAATTCAATCAAGATCGGGCTACACAGGCGGACCTCATGGCCCCGGGCGAGCATGCCGGATGCCTCTGCGCTCCGGAAACCGAGTCGGCCGCAGCGCCGTCGCCGCAGGGTGTGCGAGCGGTCCACGGAAGCCCAGGTCCCTCGGTCACACGAAGGACGATCGGAAACAGGTCCCCCTCGGGCGGCATCTGAGCCAGAGCTGCACCGGGGAGCAGAGGAAACGAATTGAAGACGCAAGAGAAGAAGCAGTCCGAAGAAGCCGTGTCGATGGGGGCCACCCCGGTGGTCGCCGCCGAGGAGCTGGACCCGGGACGCGAGCGTCGGCCGCTCGAGTCCTACTTCCAGGAGATCGGCGGGACCCGCACGCTCAAGCGCGAAGAGGAGGTCGTCCTTGCCAAGGATCTCGAGGCGGCGACCGCGGCGCTGCGCAGCTCGCTCTACTCGATTCCGGCCTCCGCCAAGCACGTCGTCGCGCGCTGGGACGCGCTGCGCGCGCTCTCGCATACGGGCGCCAAGCTCTCGGAGTCGGCCGGCGACGAGGAGACGGGCGAGATCGCCGCGCGCGTGGAGCGCGCCGTGAAGAAGCTGCGGACGCTGCTCACGGAGCGCGACGGCAAGGTCGCGAAGTCCGGCCTCGGCTACACCCCCGTCCTCGACAAGCTCGACCAGAAGGTCTCGAAGGAGATGCACAGCGCGCAGCTCTCGCTGGCCGTGCTCCACGAGCTGCGCGAGAAGAGCGTGCTGCTCGCCAACGAGATGAAGAAGGCCCGCAAGCGGACCAAGAAGCTCTCGGACCTCGAGCTCGAGGCGGGTGTCGAGCGGGGCCGCATGATCGAGCTGGTCGACGCGGTCGAGGACGCGCACGAGTCGATGTCGACGGTCAAGAACCGCTTCATCGAGCACAACCTCAAGCTCGTCGTCGCGATCGCCAAGGACTACCGCAACCTCGGCCTCTCCTTCCCGGATCTGATCCAGGAGGGCAACCTCGGCCTGATCCGCGCGGTCGAGAAGTTCGACCATCGCCGTGGGTTCAAGTTCTCGACCTACGCCGTGTGGTGGATCCGGCAGGCCCTCGTCCGCGCGATCCAGAACCATTCGCGGACGATCCGGCTCCCGTCCCATGTCCACGATCGGCTGCAGCGCAGCCAGCGCGTGCGCGCGGAGCTGACGGGCAAGCTCGGCCGCGAGCCCACGCCCGCGGAGCTCGCTCCCGCGCTCGGGACGGATACGGAGTCGCTCGAGGCGCTCGATCGGCTCTCGCGCGAAGCCATCTCGCTCGAGTCGAACGTGGCCGGAACGGAGAAGCGGCTCGAAGACTTCGTCCCCGACGCGACGGCGGACCGCCCGGACGGCGGGATCGACGACGACCGCATGCGCATGGGCGTGGGCTCCCTGATCGGCAGCCTGACGCCGCGAGAGCAGCTCATCCTGCGCCTGCGCTATGGCCTGGGCGGCGAAGAGGAGCACACCCTCGAGCAGATCGGCCAGTCGCTCGGGCTCTCGCGCGAGCGCGTCCGGCAGCTCGAGGCACGCGCGCTGAAGAAGCTGCGCGAGACCCAGCCCGCGCAGCGGCTCCATCCGATCCTCGAGCCCTGATCGCGACGCGCGACGCAACGCCCCGATCGCCCGATGACCTGCCTGCCGCCGACGAGCCCCGCGCTCGCCGGCGGCAGCGCTTTTCGGGCACCGCCTCATGACGGACCGCCTCCGGCCCGCCTCAGACGAGCTGCCAGAGCAGGAACGCGCCGCCCACCGCCCAGCAGTACCAGGCCCAGGCGTGGAAGAGCTGGCGGTCGAGCATGCGCACGAAGAGCGCGATCGCGGCCAGCCCCGAGGCGAGCGCCGCCGCGAAGCCGATGCCGATCGGGGCCAGGGCCGCGGCGTCGGCGTGGGCGAGGTCGGGCAGCATCAGGATCGCGGCCCCCCCGACCGCGACGATGCCCAGCAGGAAGGAGAACTCGGCCGCCGCGAGCGGCGCGATCCCGAGCGCGAGGGCCATCGCGACGGTCGAGCCGCTGCGCGAGATGCCCGGGAGGATCGCGAAGGCCTGGGCGCAGCCGATCAACAGCGCCTGCCGCCAGTCCGGCAGCGACGCCTTCGCGCCGGGCGCCGTGAGGCGGGTACTCATGACGATGAAGCCGGTCACGACCAGCGCACCGGCCACGAGCAGCGGGTTCCCGAACTGCTCGGCGATCCAGTCCTTGGCCGTGAACCCGACGAGGGCGGCAGGCACGCTGCCCACGACGAGCTTGCCGGCGTAGTCGAGCGCGAAGGCCTCGCGGCGCAGGAATCCGAGGATCAGGTCGAGGATCCGCTTGCGGTAGAACACGACGATCGCGGCGAGCGTCGCGACGTGGACGGCCACCTCGAAGACCAGGTCGTCTCCGCCGTCCTCCCCGAACAGGGCCTGGAACATGGCCAGATGGCCGGAGCTCGAGACGGGGAAGAACTCGGTCAGGCCCTGGACCAGACCCAGCCAGGCAGCTTCGATCGGGCTCACGCGACGGCTCCTCGGACGCGCGAGGGGGAGGCGCGGCGCGTCGGATCCTACCCATCGGCCCCGCGCTTCGCTCGCTCGAGCGGTGCGAGCGCGCTAAACACCGCCGTCATGGAAATCGCCTGCCTCGACCTCGAAGGGGTCCTGATCCCCGAAGTCTGGATCAACTTCGCCGACCGGACCGGCATCGAGTCGCTCCGGCTGACGACCCGCGACATCCCCGACTACGACAAGCTGATGAAGCAGCGCCTCGCGATCCTCGCCGAGAAGAAGCTCGGCATCCGCGACATCCAGGAGGTGATCGCCGGGATGGATCCCCTGCCCGGCGCCCACGAGATGCTCGGCTGGCTGCGGGAGCACTTCCAGGTCGTGATCCTCTCGGACACCTTCTACGAATTCGCCGAGCCCTTCATGCGCAAGCTCGGCTGGCCGACGCTGCTCTGCCATCGGCTCGAGATCGACGAGCGGGGCATGATCCGCGACTACAAGATCCGCCAGCCGGATCCCAAGCGCGCCTCGGTCCAGGCCTTCAAGTCGCTGCGCTTCCGCACGATCGCGACGGGCGACTCCTACAACGACACGTCGATGCTCGCCGAGGCCGACGCCGGGATCCTGTTCCGTCCGCCGCAGAACGTGATCGACGAGTTCCCGCAGTTTCCGGTCGCGCGGGAGTACGCCGAGCTGCGGGCGGAGTTCGCGAAGGCCTCGTTGCGGGACCTCTGACGCTCGCGGCCGGCGCCATGCGTCGCGCGCGTCGGACGATCCGCTTCCGGTGTCACGCGTCGATCCCGAACGACCGCGTCCCCTCCGCCTTGAACATCGCGAACCCGTCCGGCTGGTAGGTCAGCACCATCGCGCGCCGCGCGCGATCGCTCGTGTTGGGCTCGCTCCCGTGCACCACGTGGGAGTCGAAGAAGACGAGGCTCCCGGCCGGCACCTCCGCCAGCCACGGATGCGTCGCATCGAAGTGGGCCGGATCGGTGAAGAGCGGCCCGAGCCGCGTCCCGTCGGAGAGGCCGGGGAGGAACCCCTGCTTGTGGCTGCGCGGGACGAGCCGGAAGCAGCCGTTGCCGCGATCGGCGTCGTCGAGGGTCACCATCACGTTGGGCAGTCGATCGCAGTGGGCGCAGGCATGCCCCCAGTAGGGCGAGTCCTGATGCCAGCGGAAGCCCGAGCCCTCCCGCGGTCGCTTCAGGTTGAGCTTGTCCGTCCAGAGCGCGACGCGATCGGCCTCGAGGATCCCGCAGACGGGCGCGACGATGCGCGGATCGCCGACGAGCGCGTCGAAGACGGGATCGAGATGGTGGAAGGGCTCGATCACGCGGATCGTGCCGGAGCCCGCGCGGTGCTCGAACTGGATCGTCGACCGCGCGGCCTCGACGTAGCGATTGCCGTCGATCGCGTAGGCGTCCTCGGGCACCGCCCGCTCCGCCGCCTCCGCGGCGCGCGCGACGACGCGCTCGGCCGCGACCCGCAGGACCTCGAGCGCCGCTGCGTCGAAGACCGCCTCCCGGACGAAGAACCCGTCCTCGACGTAGCGCCGCCGCTCGTCGGTCGTGAGACGCAGCAGGCCGCCGGGTTTCGGCACCGGCAGCGCGCAGGGCGAGGCAACGAAGGATTCGGCGGCCATGGCGTCTCCGTCGGCCCGAGCCGCGCGCGGCGCGGCCCGGCCGGCTCCGCTCAGCGCTTGCGGAACGACTGGTTCAGGACCTTCTTGCGCAGCCGCAGCTCGACGGGGGTCACCTCGAGCAGCTCGTCCTCCTCGATCCAGCCGAGGGCCTCCTCGATCGTGACCTTGCGGTGCGGCGTGATGATGACGTTCTCGTCCTTGCTCGTGGTCCGCATGTTGTCGAGCTTCTTCGCGCGCACGATGTTGACGTTGAGATCGCCGGGTCGCGTGTTCTCGCCGACGACCTGGCCCTCGTAGACGTCGACGCCGGGCGGCACGAAGAGGGTCGCGCGCTCCTGGATCTTGAAGATCGCGTAGGGCGTCGTCCGGCCCGGATCCGTCGCGACGACGGCGCCGACGTTGCGACCCGGCAGGTCGCCGGCGTAGGGCTCGAACCCTTCGACGCTGCGGTAGAGGATGCCCTCGCCGCGGGTGTCGGTCAGGAACTCGCCGCGGTAGCCGAACAGGCCGCGCGACGGGACCATGAAGCGCATGTGGATGCGGGCGCCCTGGTGCTCCATCGAGGTCATGCGGCCCTTGCGCTGCGCGAGCTTCTCCATGACCGAGCCCGCCGCCGTCTCGGGTACGTCGACGACGACCTCCTCGATCGGCTCGCAGGGCTTGCCGTCGATCGTCTGCACGATGATCTCGGGTCGCGAGACCGCGAACTCGTAGCCCTCGCGCCGGAGCGTCTCGATCAGGACGGCGAGCTGCAGCTCGCCGCGGCCCGAGACGGCGAAGACGTCCTGGCGGTCGGTGCGCTCGACCTTGATCGAGACGTTCGACATGACCTCGCGGTCGAGGCGTTCGCCGATCTGGCGGCTGGTCACGAACTTGCCGTCGCGGCCCGCGAAGGGCGAGTTGTTGACCGCGAGCTGCACGCGGATCGTCGGCGGGTCGATCGCGATGCGCGGCAGCGCCTCGACCTTGCCGGGCTCGCAGACCGTGTCGCCGACGTCGATCCCATCGATGCCCGCGACGATCACGATGTCGCCGGCGCGCGCCTCCTCGATCTCGACGCGCTGGATGCCGCGGGTACCGAAGAGCTTCGTGATGCGGAAGGCGTCGGTTCCGCCGTCCTCGCGGACGCGGACGGCGGCCATGCCGCGCGTCATCCGCCCGCGCATGACCCGACCGATCACCAGACGCCCGACGAAGGCGTCGTATCCGAGGGTCACGGCCTGGAACTGCAGCGCCGCCGTCTCGTCGACGACCGGCGCCGGCGCATGGGCGAGGATCGTGTCGAGCACCGGCGTCAGGTCCTTCATCGGGCCGCCATACTCGAGTGAAGCGACCCCCTGCTTCGCCGAGGCGTAGAGCACGGGGAAGTCGAGCTGCGTGTCGTTCGCGCCGAGCTCGACGAGCAGATCGAAGACCTCGTTCACGACCTCCTCGGCGCGCTCCTCGGGCCGGTCGATCTTGTTGACGACGAGGATCGGGCGCAGCCCGTGGGCGAGCGCCTTGCGCAGCACGAAGCGCGTCTGCGGCATCACGCCCTCGTAGGCGTCGCAGAGCAGCAGCGCCGCGTCGGCCATGCCGAGCACGCGCTCGACCTCGCCGCCAAAGTCGGCGTGGCCGGGGGTATCGACGAGCTGGATGCGAACGCCCTTGTACTCGACGGCGGTGCTCTTGCTCTGGATCGTGATGCCGCGCTCGCGCTCGAGGTCGCCCGAGTCCATCACGCGCTCGACGACCTGCTCGTTGGCGCGGAAGGCGCCGCAGGTCTTGAGCAGCCCGTCGACCAGGGTGGTCTTGCCGTGGTCGACGTGGGCGATGATGGCGACGTTGCGCAGATCGGAGCGGGGGGCGAGCGGAGACATGGTGGTACTCGTGTGGCGTGCGCTCGAAGGGCACGCGCTGGCAGTTTGTCGGTCGCCCGCGCCGCATCGGTGGATCGACGGGCGGATGCGAGTCGGAAAGTCGGCCGGGGACCGCCGCGAGGCGCTCGGGCTTCGAGTCGCTCGCGCCGGGGGAGCGGCGACCCGACCCCGGGTCCGCCGCGAACGATCGGCGGCGCGCCCGCGCCGCACACGACCGCCGGCGGCGTCACCGCCCCCGTCGGCCTGCCCCCGCCCCCCGCCGAGGCGCGCGCAGGCTAGCAGAGCCCCGGCCGAATTCCCCTTTTGACGCAACTTTCACACCCCGCCGACTGCCTCCAGCCGATGCCCCGCATAGCCTTGCGCCCGCGCCGGGCCGGGCCGTCGCCCGCACGCCGGACGCGCCTCGACGGGGGGAGCGATTTGACGGATCAGACATCGGGGGAGTCCGATCGGCCGTGTGTGGATCGCCGGTCGGCGTCGACCCGGGGCGAGGCGGCGCGCGTCGTAGGGCCCTGGCAGCGCCAGGAGGCGCTCGCGACCGTGATCTACTGGGGCATCCATGCGAGCTGCCTGCTCGTCCTCGTGACCGGCGTCGGTCGCCTCGAGCTCGCCCTCTGTCTCGGGCTCTTCTGGCTCCGCCTCTTCGGCATCACGGCGGGCTACCACCGCTACTTCTCGCATCGCGCCTTCCAGACCAGCCGCGCCTTCCAGTTCGGTCTCGCCCTGCTCGGCTGCGCGGCGACCCAGAAGGGTCCGCTCTGGTGGGCCGCCCACCACCGGCGCCACCACGCCTACTCCGACCAGCCCGGCGACACCCACTCGCCACGCGAAGGCTTCTGGTGGGCCCATCAGGGCTGGATCTTCCACCCGAGCTCGTCGCGGACCGAGCTGGCCCGCATCCCCGACTGGGCGGCCTTTCCCGAGCTCGTCTGGCTCGACCGCTGGCACGTCCTCGTCCCGCTCGCGCTGGCGGTCGGCTGCTTCGCGGTCGGCGGCCTCTCGGGCCTCGTCTGGGGCTTCTGCCTCTCGACGACGCTGCTCTGGCACGCCACCTACTCGATCAACTCCCTCGCCCATCGCTTCGGCTCCCGCCGCTACGCGACGACCGACGACAGCCGCAACAACCTCTGGCTCGCGCTGCTGACCCTCGGCGAGGGCTGGCACAACAACCACCACCACTACATGGCCTCGGCGCGGCAGGGCTTCTTCTGGTGGGAGATCGACGTGACGTACCTCGTGCTGCGCGGGCTCGCGCGGGTCGGCCTCGTCTGGGACCTGCGCGAGCCCCCGGCTCGCGTGTACGCGCCGCAGGCCGACGCGGCGACGACGTCCTCGAGCCCGGCCCGCGAGGCGGCCTAGCACCGCAGCGGCGACGCCTCCGCAGCGCACGCCGATCCGCGCTCGCGCAGCGGCCGGGCTTCGCACGACGCCTCGCCCGCGACAACGGGGCCGCGACGCGCTCCGATCAGGCCGCGCCCGGCAGCTGGAGCACGACACGCGAGCGACCCGCTCCGACCGCGAGCTCGATCCGCCCCCCCGCGTCCTCGACCAGCAGGCGGGCGACGGCCCAGGCGAGCGGCCGACCGCGCAGCGCGTGGGCCGGCAGCGGAGCCCGGCCTCCGCCACCCGCCCCTTCGCCCGACCCGACGGCGTCGGCCAGGACGTCGCCCGGCAGGTCGCAGACGACGGCGACGCCCCGGCCCGCGCGGACGAGGCCGAGCCGGATCGCCTGGCGCGGCGGCCGGAGGTCGCCCGGCGCGCCGATCAGCGCCCGCAGGAGAGCGTGGAGCCCTTCGATCGCCGGCGCATCCCGATCGGCATCGGCCGCGACGTCGAGAACGATCGGATGGCCCCCCGTCCCCTCCGCCTCGAGCTCCCGCCGCACGGCTTCGAGCACGCCCGCGCAGCTCGCCGCCCCGATCCGTCGCGCCTCCGGCGCGAGCAGCGGACGCAGCAATGCCAGCAGCGGCGCGGCCTGGCCTGCGAGGCCGTCGATCGCGAGCGCGGCCCGCGCGAGCCCGGCCGGGCCGAGGGATTCGTCGAGCAGATGCGCCTCGAGGCGGATGCCCGCGAGCTGATTGCCGATCTCGTGCGCGAGGGCGAACACGAGCGCGTGACGGGGATTCGGATCCGACATGGGCCGCGAAGTTGCCGCGTCGGACCCGGCTCTTACAATGGGCGCCGTCGCGCTCGTCGCGCGGGCTCGACGCGAGCCCGGGCGGAAGGCGGCGCATCCGGGAGGCGAGATCGATCGTGAAGACCGCGTTCCTGCGCGGCCGGGAGCATCAGCGCATCGGCGACGTCGCCCTCGAAGGGCTGGGACGGGCCGCCGTGGCCCTCTCCCGGGGCGGAGCCCGCAAGACCTACGACCACACCGACCCGAACGAGGACTGCGCCGCGTTCGCCCTCGGTGCGGGCGGCGAGCTCGTGATCGCCGCCGACGGCCACCACGGCGAGAGCGGCTCCGAGGCCGCCGTCGCCGCCATCCTCGAGGATCTCGCCCCGCGCCTGACTGCAGGCGCCGCCCCGACCTCGAGCCGCGAGGCCTGGCTCGATCTCGCCTACGACGCCCTGCTGCGCGCCAATCGCGCCGTGCTCGAGGTGGCCGGACGGACGAGCCTGCCTCCGGCACCGACGACCCTCGTGCTCGCCCTCGTCCGCCCGGCCGACGACCTGCTGCTCCACGCCTCGCTCGGCGACAGCCATCTCTTCGCGATCGACGCCGCCGGGGCGACCGAGCTCGGCGGACGCGATCCCGCCTGGAAGTTCACGCCCTTCCTCGGCTACGAGCAGGCGAGCCGCGCGCTGCTCGAGCGCTATGCCCGGGTCGGCATGCGGCGCCTCGCCGACCTGCGCGCCGTGGCGCTCGCGACCGACGGGCTCTCCGAGCCGGGCATCGGCGTCGCGGATCCGGCCCGCGTCGTCCACGAGAGCGTCGCGCACGTCGAGGCCGGCACGGCGGCCGACCTCTCCGCCGTCCGCGCCTGCCGCTCGATCGTCGAGATCGCGATGCGTGCCCACCGCCGCCAGCGCGCTGGCGACAACCTCGCGTGCTCGGTCGTCTGGCTCGAACGCTAGGCGGATCCTGCGGAGCCCGGGCGAAGGCCGACGAGCGCCGCGACGCGCTCGCCGATGGCGAGGGCCGCGGTGAGGCCGGGCGATTCGATGCCGATGCAGGCGACAAAGCCCGGCGCGCCGTGGGCGCTCGCCTCCTCGATCACGAAGTCCCGGAAGCCCTGCCCCGGCCCGGCGAGCTTCGGCCGGATGCCGGCGTAGTCCGGGAGCAGCTCGGCCGCCGCGAGGCCCGGCAGATAGCGGCGCGCCGCCTCGCGAAACGCATCGGCCTTGTCCGGATCGACGCGGTAGTCGAGCGCGTCGACGTACGCCGCGTCGGGTCCGAAGCGTACGCGCCCAGCCAGATCGAGCGTCGCATGGATGCCGAGTCCGGCCTGCTGGGGAACGGGGTAGACGAGTCGCGAGAGCCGCACGCGGCGGCCCGGCCCGAGCGCGAAGTAGTCGCCCTTGCAGGGATGGAGCCGCCAGGCGAGCGCGTCGACGTCCAGCCCGGCGAGCGCCGCGACCCGATCCGAATCGAGGCCCGCGGCATCGACGACGCAGCCCGCGTCGATCGACTCGTGCGCCCCGTCGTCCGCGCGCACCTCGACCGACCAGCCGAAGCGTCGGGGCGCGAGTCCGACCACGCGCCGGGCGCAGAGCACGACCGCCCCCTGCGCGACCGCCTCGGCCTCGAGCGACTGGCAGAAGGCATGGGCATCGACGATGCCGGTCTGGGTCGAGTGGAGCGCGAGCTGCGCGTCGACCTCGGGCTCGAGCCGCCGGATCGCGGACCGATCGATCAGCGCGAGCCCCTCGACGCCGTTGGCCGTCGCGCGCGCGAAGAGTCCCTCGATCGTCCCGACCTCGTCCGCGCGCGTCGCGACGACGAGCTTGCCGAGCCGGCGGAAGGGCACGCGCCGCGCATCGCACCAGGCGTAGAGCGCGCGGCGCCCCGCGATGCAGAGCGCCGTCTTGAGGCTGTCGGCGGGATAGTAGAGGCCGGCGTGGACGACCTCGCTGTTGCGGCTGGTCACCCCGCGCGCGATGCCGTCCTCGGCCTCGAGCACGACGACGCTCGCCCCCGCCTTCGCGCAGGCCATCGCCGCCGCGAGCCCGACGACGCCGGCCCCGACGACGACGACGTCGAAGCCGGCGAAGGATTCGCCCGCGACGCTCAGAGCGCCTCTCCGTACTCGGCCCGGAAGCGCTCGCGGATCGCCTCGAGCTCGAGCTCGATGCTCTGCGGTCCCGGACGCGCGACCTTGAGCGCGCCCATCAGGCTGCCGAGGCGCGCGCCCTTCTCGAGCGGGAGGCCCTGGGCGAGCGCGTAGAGCAGCCCCGCGCGATAGGCGTCGCCGCAGCCGGTCGGATCGACGGCGACCGACGCCTTGATCGCCGGAATCGCGACCCGCGTCGCCTCGAGCTCCAGTCCGGCCTCGAGCCCGCCGCGGCGGATCCAGGAGCCCTCCTCGCCGCGCGTGACGACCAGCGCGCCCACCAGCTCGGCGATCGCCTCCTCGCCGAGCCCCGTCTTCTCGCAGGTCAGCGCCCACTCGTACTCGTTGACGATGTAGACCGTCGCCCCCGAGAGCGCGCCGAGCAGCGCCTTCTCGTCGAGGATCGGGAGGCCCTGCCCCGGGTCGAAGACGAAGGGCGTGTCGCGCGTCTTCAGGTCCCGGGCGTAGTCGAGCATCGCCTGCCGGCCGTTGGGCGAGACGATCGCGGCGTCGAAGGGCTCCTTCACGTCGGCGATCCGCGCCTCGTGGGCGCGGTCCATCGCGCCCGGATGGAACGAGATGATCTGGTTGTTCGAGAGGTCGGTCGTGATGAAGCACGCGGCGGTGAACTGGTCCTCGATCACGCACAGATGGTCGCGGGCGACGCCGCTGTGGTCCATCCAGGCGGCGTAGGCGCCGAGGTCCGGACCGACGGCGGCGAGCAGGATCGGGTCGACGCCGAGCCGGCGCAGGTTGTAGGCGATGTTCGCGCCGGTGCCGCCGTACTGCTTCGACATCGAGGGGACGTGGAAGGCGACGTTCAGCTTCTCGAGCTTGTCCCCGACGAAGTGGTTCTTGAAGTGGTCCTGGAAGACCATGATGTGGTCGACGGCGACCGAGCCGGTCACGAGCACGGACATGCGGTTCTCTCCGGGTGCGAGGCGCGCGCCGGGCGGCGCGCGATGCGGCCCCGCAGTCTCGCCGGTGGGCCCGGGACCGTCAACGATCGCGTCGGGACGACGGGCGGGGCGGACGACGGGGGCGCGCGGGGCACGGTGCTAAGGTCCCGCGCATGCCGATTCCGCAGCTCTACCAGGCGGGCCGCCCCGTCGTCTCCTTCGAGTTCTTCCCGCCGAAGACCGACGCCGGCTACCGCGCGCTCTTCGAGACGATCGAGGAGCTCAAGTCCCTCGCCCCGGGCTTCGTCTCGATCACGATGGGCGCCGGCGGCAGCACGCGCGAGAAGACGGTCGACCTCACGATCGAGATCACGCGGAAGCTCGGCCTGACGACGATGGCCCACCTCCCCTGCACCGGCTTCCACCCGCACGAGATCGGCGCCATCCTCGACCAGCTCGAGGCGGGCGGCGTCCGCGACGTGCTCGCTCTGCGCGGCGATCCGCCGAAGGACAACCCCGAGTTCGTGATCCCGAAGGACGGCTTCCAGTACGCCAACCAGCTCGTCGCCTACATCGCGAAGCGCGGCGGCTTCGGCATCGGCGCGGCCTGCTGCCCCGAGATCCATCCGCAGGCCCCCGACGCGAAGACCGACCTCGTCCATCTGAAGCGCAAGGTCGACGCGGGGGCCGACTTCCTGATCAGCCAGCTCTTCTTCGACAACGCGAAGTTCTTCGACTTCGTCGAGCGCGCGCGGGCGATCGGGATCCGCGTGCCGATCGTGCCCGGCATCATGCCGATCGCGAGCGTCGCCGGCATTCGCCGCATGGCCGCGGTCAACGATACGAGCTTTCCGGAGGAGCTCGCGCGCGAGCTCGATCGCGTGGACGGCGACGACGAGGCGACGTACCGGCTCGGGGTCGAGTGGGCGACGATGCAGTGTCGCGAGCTGCTGGCCCGCGGCGTCGCGGGGCTCCACTTCTACACGCTGAACCGCTCGCCCGCCTCGCGCGAGATCCATCGGAGCCTGTTCGGCGGATGACGGACGCGACGACACGATCGGAGGCGGGCGGGCGCGCGGTCGGGCCGCGCACGCTCCGCCTCGCCGTGCTGCTCTCGGGCTCGGGGACGAGCCTCGAGAACCTCTTCGAGCAGATCGAGCGCGGACTGCCGGCCGAGGTCGTCTGCGTGCTCGCTTCGAAGAAGAGCGCGTTCGGGCTGCAGCGGGCCGAGGCGCGGGGGGTGCCGGCGATCGCGGTGCCCCGGCGCGAGTTCGCCGACGTCGCGTCCTTCAACGACGCGCTCCACGCCGAGCTCGAACGCTTCGTGCCCGACCTCGTCTGCCTGCTCGGCTTCCTCTCGCCCTTCGAGCTGCGCGGACGGTATGCGGGGCGCGCGCTCAACGTCCATCCGGCACTGATCCCCGCCTTCTGCGGCCAGGGCTTCTACGGACATCACGTCCACGAGGCCGTGCTCGCCGCGGGCGTCAAGCTCTCGGGCGCGACGGTCCACTTCGTGAGCGACGTCTACGACGAGGGTCCGATCCTGCTGCAGGAGAGCGTGCCGGTCCTCGACGACGACACGCCCGACGCGCTCGCCGCCCGGGTCCAGGCCGTCGAGCGGCGGCTCGTGCCCGAGGCGATCCGCCTGATCGCGGAGGATCGGGTCCGGATCGAGGGCCGACGGACGCGCATCCTGCCGGCGGCGGGGGGCGAGGCGGGGGAGGAGCGCGCGGGCTGAATCCGCGGCTGCGACGGCCGGACGACCGCCTGCCCGACCGCCCGAAATGCCTTGACAGGGAGGTGAACAAAAGGCGAAAGTCGGCGCATGCCCCCCCGACCTTCCGGACGCCCTCCGCTCGCCCAGGCCTCCTCCCAGCCCGGAGCCATCGAATCCGCCGGAGCCGCCGCCCGGCGACGGCGGATCGGCGGCGCGTCCGGCCGGACCGGCGGCGTGATCGAGGTCGGACGCGGATCGGAGGCCCTGTCGGCCCTGCTCGCGGAGCTCGGCGGCCGGATCCGGCCGGGGCGGCGCCTGGCCCGGGAGGTCGCTGGCGAGCCTGCCGTCTGCCCGACGGGCATCGCCGCCCTCGACGTCCTGCTCGGCGGGGGGCTGCCCCGCGGCCGGCTCTCGGAGCTCTGCGGGCCGCCCTCCTCGGGCCGGACCTCGCTCGCCATGGCACTGCTGGTCGAGTCGCTCGGGCGCGGCGCGCTGGCGGCCTGGATCGACCCGGCCGACGCCTTCGATCCCGCCTCCGCGGCGGCGGCCCTGGCCGGCCGGGGCGACCTCCAGCGCCTGCTCTGGATCCGGGCGCGGACGGCGCAGGAGGCGATCCGGAGCTGCGAGCGGGTCCTCGAGACGGAGGGCTTCGCGCTGACGGTGCTCGACCTCGCGCATGCGGCCGGCGACCTGACGCCGCCCCCTCCGGCGCGCGCCCGCATGCGGGGGCGAACCGCGCCCGACCCGGGGCGGGCCGCCGCGGGCCGCCCCGTCCGCGCCTCCGCCTGGCTCCGCCTGACCCGCCTCGCCGCCCGCCAGCGCAGCGCGCTCGTCGTGCTCTCGAGCGCGCCGCAGACGGACCACCACGCCGAGCTCGTGCTCGAGCTGCGCCGTCGGCGCAGCCGCTTCAGCGGCCCGCCGGCCCTGCTCGACGCCCTCGAGACGACCGCCCTCCTGCGGCGCCACCGCAGCCGGCCGCTCGGCCGCGGGGTCGAGCTCTCGCTCTCGGCCGAGCTCGCATCCGATGACGACGCCGCGCAGCGTTAGTCGACCGGGAACGCTGCCGGAGCGGCGGCGGGTGGCCTGCCTGCTGGTTCCGGATCTGCCGCTGCAGGCCGCGCTGCGCGCCGAGCCCGAGCTCGCGGACCGGACGCTCGTCGTGACGACCGGGCCGGGTCCGCGCGCCGAGATCCTGTCCGCCTCGCGCGCGGCCGTGCAGGGGGGCGTGCAGCCGGGCCAGGGGCTCACGCAGGCGCGTGCCGTGCTGCCCGGCCTCGAGGTCCGGGTCGCGTCGCCGGCGCTCGAGCAGGCGGCGCGCGCAGCGCTGCTCGACGTCGCGCTCTCGCTCTCGCCCCGCGCCGAGGCCGTCGTGCGCGGGAGCGGGCTCTTCGCCGCCGAGGGGGCGGTGCTCGTCGATGCGACGGGCATCGGCGCGCTCCACGAGAGCGAGCACCGCTTCGCTTCGCTGCTGCATGCGCGCGCCGAACACGCGGGCCTCGCGGGCTTCGTCGCCCTCGCCTCCTCGCGCGACGTCGCCCGCCTCGCCGCCCGCCACCTCGCGACGAGCGCCCGCTTCGCGCGCCATGCGCGGGAGATCGAGTCGACCCGCGTGCTCTCGCCTCGCAAGGAGCAGGCCTTCCTCGCCCCGCTCCCGATCGACCTGCTCGACCCCGACGACGAGACGGCCCAGGCCCTCGCCCGCTTCGGCCTCCACCGCTTGCGCGACTTATTAGTCCTCTCCCGCCGTGATCTCGCCGCGCGCGTCGGCCCGGCGATCCTCGAGCTCGTCGCTCGTGCCCGGGGCGAACGCGTCGAGCCGCCCCTCGCCGCCCCGCGCGCGAGCACGCTCGAAGAGGGCATCGACCTCGAGTGGTCGATCGATCGGCTCGAGCCGCTCGCCTTCGTCCTGCGCGGTCTCGTCTCCCGTCTGGCGGATCGTCTCGCGCTGCGCGGTCTCGGTTGCGGCGAGCTCGCTCTCTCGCTCCGCTTCGAGGGCGGGGGCCGCGACGCGCGGCGCGTCGCGCTCGCCTCGCCGACCGGCGATGCGCAGGTCCTGCTGCGCACGCTCCGTCAGGCCCTCGAGTCGCGGCCGCCCGCGGCGGCCGTCGAAGGCGTCGTCGTCGCCTGCGAAGGCCGGGCGCTCCGCCGCGAGCAGCTCGACCTCTTCCTGCCGCGCGGACCGGATCCGAACCAGCTCGATCAGACCCTGGCCGCGCTCGGTGCGATCTGCGGTGCGACGCGCGTGGGCTCGCCGGCCGTGCTCGACGAACATCGACCGGACGCCTTCACGCTGCGCCCCTTCTCCGGACGCGCCGTGTCGACGCTCACTCCGCCGCCGAACGCGCCCGCTCCCCCTCGGCACCGAGGCCCCGAGCCTCCCTCCACGCCCACGACATCCCGCCTCACATTGCGCGCGATCCGACCGCCCGCCCCGGCCGAGGTCCGCGTCAGCGGCGGTCGGCCCGTCTTCCTGCGCAGCGCCGTCGCTCGGGGCGAGATCCTCGAGGTCGCCGGTCCATGGCGGACGACCGGGGCATGGTGGTCGGAGACGGGGCATTTCGCCTTCGACCACTACGACGTCCAGACGAGCGACGGAAGCGTGCTGCGGCTGCGCTTCGATTGGCGGCAGAATCAGTGGCAGGTCGACGGGCTGTACGACTAGAATCGCTCTCGCGCTGAGATCGAGGAGATCGAGTTGCCCGACCATAGGCCCGAACGGCATGCCGATTCCCGTCGACCGAAAGGTCCGCGACCGCTCCCCCAGACCGATCATCCGATCGCCTTCTTGAAGGGCTTCCTCGAGCGCCCGAAGCAGGTCGGGTCCATCATCCCGAGCTCGCGCTGGATGGAGCGTCGCATCACGCGCACGGCCGAGCTCTCGCGGGCCCGCGTCGTGATCGAGCTCGGCCCGGGAACCGGCGGCACGACGCGCGCGCTGCTCCAGGCCATGCGCCCCGACGCGAAACTGCTCGCGATCGAGATCAACCCGAGCTTCTGCGACCTGCTGCGCGAGACGATCGACGACCCGCGCCTGATCGTCCACGAGGGCAGCGCCGCCGAGATCGCCGACGCCCTGACCAAACACGAGCTCGACGCGCCCGACGTGATCCTCTCCGGCATCCCCTTCTCGACCATGCCGCGCGCGCTCGGCCTCGCGATCCTGCATTCGGTCCAGGAGAGCCTGCGCCCCGGCGGCCGCTTCGTCGCCTACCAATTCCGCGACGTGGTCCATACGCTCGGCAAGCGGGTCTTCGGCCCCGCCTCCGTGCAGCTCGAGCTGCTCAACGTTCCGCCGATGCGCGTGTACCGCTGGGACGTCCCGCCGGATCGGCGGGCCTGAAGCGGAGCGCCACGCGACGCGCTCATTCCGACGCGGGCGCGCGCGCCGGTCGCCTCGCCGGCGGCCGCTCGGTCGCATCCCGCTCCGCGACCTCGCGGCTCCCCGCCTTCCACTGCCCCGACAGCGTCGCGTGCCGGATCTCCGCCTGGCTCGCGCGACGCACGACGTCGTCGCCGAAGCGCTCCGCGAGCGCGTCGAGGGCGCGGTTGAGGTTCCGCCTGCGCGGTCGCTCCGCGTCCGCCTCCGACGTCCCCGTGCGCCCCCGTCCCTCGCCCGCTGCCGCTCGGCCACTCGCCGCAGAGGTCGAGGTCGAGGTCGACGGAGCGGTAGGGGGGAAGAGGCCGAGCTGCTCGGCATCGACGCCCGCGTCGCCTCGGCCGCCCGGGCCGATCGCCTCCGCGCGGCGCTCCCGCCCGCAACGATCCGCCTCGCGCTCGCCTGCGCCTGCGCCTGCGACGAGCCCGCTGACCCCGACGCCGAGCAGACGCACGGGCTCGAGCAGCGCATCGGCCAGCAGCGACGCCGCGACCCGAGCGATCTCGCCGCCGTCGTCCGTCGGCGCCGCGAGCGTCGCCTGGCGCGTGCGGACCGGATAGCCGCGCGGCCCGGGCTTGCGCCGTCGGCCGAGACGCCACTTCAGGACGACCGTGCGCGCCATCCGATCCTGTCGACGGAGCCGCCGGGCCACCGCCTCCGCATGAGCGAGGATCGTGCGCTCGAGCGTCTCGCGGTCGTCGACGTCGCGATCGAAGGTGTTCTCCTCCGAGATCGAGACCGCCTCGCGCTGCGACTCGACCGCGCGCACGTCCTCGCCGCGCGCGAGCCGACCCACCGAGACGCCGAAGTCGCCGAGCGCGCGCCGCAGCCGCTCGACGTCGGCCCGCGCGAGGTCGCCGATCGTGCGGAAGCCCGCCGCGAGGAGCTTCGCCTCCGCGACCTCGCCGACGCCCCAGAGCCTGCGGACCGGCAGCGGATCGAGGAACGCGCGCATGCGATCGGGCTCGACCTCGAGCAGCCCGTCCGGCTTCGCCATGCCGCTCGCGATCTTCGCCACCATCTTGACCGGCCCGATGCCGACCGACACCGCGAGCCCCGTCGCCTCGCGCACGTCGCGTCGCAGCCGCTCTCCGACGGCGCGCGGCGGTCCGAGCAGCCGTTCGGTCCCGGTCAGATCGAGGAAGGCCTCGTCGAGCGAGAGCCCCTCGACGGCGGGCGAATAGCGGCGGAAGATCTCGAAGATCCGCCGAGACTCCGCCGCATAACGAACCATGTCGCCCGGAACGAAGACGAGCTCGGGACAGCGCCGCTTCGCCTCGAAGCTCGACATCGCCGAACGCACGCCGAAGACCCGCGCCTCGTAGCTCGCCGCCGCCACGACGCCGCGCGGGCCCGCGCCGCCGACCACGATCGGCCGCCCGCGCAGCTCGGGTCGGTCGCGCTGCTCGACCGACGCGTAGAAGGCGTCCATGTCCGCGTGCAGGACACGGCGCGGCAGCGGGGACGCGTCGCGCGCCCCGCCCCGCGCTCCGCCGCGCCCGGCGCTCACGTCCCGGTCTCCGCCGCCCGCCCGGGCGCTCCGGTCGCCCGCAGCGGATCGCGTCCCGCCGCATCCGCCGGATCGCGTCCCGCCGCATCCGATCGATCGAGGCAGGCCATCGCCTCCGCCGCGGCGCGCAGACCGACCGTCACGCGACCCTCGAGATCGGGCGTCGTACGGGCCTCGGTCGCGAAGGCGAGCCGCGGGGTGCGCTCGCTGCGCACGTCGAACGGCTCGCGACGCGCGAGCGCGCCCCGCCCCTGCACCGACATCAGTTCGCCGATGCGGTCGACGCGGGAAGGGCCGGAGGGCAGATCGCCGAGCGGCGATCCGCGAAAGGCCGCATCGACCTTCGCCGCGATCGCCTGGTCGGAGAGCGTCCAGCTCGCGTCGACCGCCGCGAGCTCGAAGGAGATGCGAACCCAGAAGGGCTCCGCGCGTGCGGTCGGTTCGGGCGTGCCGAGGATGCGCAGATCGCGCATGTCGGGGATCTCGCCGGGCACGAAGGTCACGCCGCCCAGCCCGCGCAGGAGCCAGGCCGGATCGGAGACGAGCCGGTAGAGCACGATCGAGCGGCGCGGCTCGAACGATTCGAAGTAGCCGCGCTCGATGGGCGTGAGCTTGGGTGCGATGCGCAGGATCTCGCTCGGCGGGATCGCGAGCACGACCGCGTCCGCACCGATCGACTCCTCGCGCCCGCCCTCCCGCAGCTGGATCCGGACACCGTCCGGTGTCGACTCGACCCCTTCGACGCGGCAACCGGTTCGGATCGGGAGGGCGGCGGCCAGCCGCTCGATCAGCGTCGACGGTCCGCCCGGCAGCGGCACCGCGCGACCGCCGCCGGCCCAGAGCCGCGTCAACATCGGGACGACGACCGCGGCCGATTCGGCCGAGAGATCGACGCCGGTGCGCGCGAGCAGCGTCGGGCCGAGGCGGGTCGTGCACCAGCGCGTGCCGAAGGCGCGTGTCGAGGCGCGCGACCAGGTCTGGTCGTCGAGCGCGCGCACCGACTCCGGCGTCCCGATCACGCCGCGCCGCGACGCATCCCAGAGCGCGCGCACGACGCCGCGCCGCTCGCGCCAGCGCGGCCTTCGCAGGAAGACCGCGTCGATCGGGCGATCCATGCGCGGCGAGAGCCGCGGCACCAGCACCTCCCACGGTCGCAGCGGCGGCGGACGATGGAGCTTGGCCCCGAGCACGAGGGCATGGCGACGCTCGACGAGCCGCGCGTCGTCGGAATCGAGGCCGAGGCTGCCGAGCAGCGCGCGCAGGTTCGGATCGCCCTCGCCGATCTCGCCGACGCCCGGCGCGAGCGGACCGTGCTCGGTCGCCAGCACGCGGAAGCGCCCGCCCGCCGCGGGCTGGGCCTCGACGACGCATACGGCATGACCGGCACGAGCGAGCTTCGTCGCGCAGACGAGCCCGCCGAGTCCGGCGCCCACGACGACGATCGAAGCCACCTAGGCGCCCGCCTTCCCGCCGTCCGCTTCCGCGACGAGCGCCAGCAGCGCCGAAGGCGCGAAGGGCTTGCGCAGGAATCGACCTCCCCGGGTCGCGAGCGCCTGCTCGAGGGATGCGGGCAGTACGTCGCCGCTGATCAGGACGACCTCGAGCTCCGGAATCCGCGCCCGGAGCTCGGGCAGCAGGGCCTCCGCCCCGCCGCCCGCAGCGAGGTTCACGTCGAGGATCGCGAGCTCGAAGCCGGGCGGCCCGTCCTCGAAGCAGGTCAGCGCCTCGACCGCGCTGGTCGCCGACCGCACGACATGGCCCGACTTCTCGAGCAGCCGCGTCATCAGACGCAGGAGCTGCGGGTCGTCGTCGACGAGCAGGATGGATCGCCCTGCGCTCATGCCCGATCCCCCCCCGCCGCCGGCGCTTTCGGATGAGAAAAATCGAATCCGATCGCCGGGTTCGGCAGGCGGCCCGACGCGTGGGCCAGAGCATGAGCCAGATCGCCCATTGATAAAAGGCGAAAACGGAACGAAAGTCGGGCATGGCCCGTCCCCAGGACTACGTCGAGCTCCGCGCCCGCAGCGCCTTCTCCTTCCTCGAGGCGGCGAGCAACCCCGAGGAGCTCGCCGAGGCCGCCGCCCGCGCGGGCCACGCCGCGCTCGCCCTCGCCGACCGCGACGGCGTGAGCGGACTGCCGCGCTTCCATCGCGCGGCGAAGGCAGTGGATCTGCGGGCGATCCTGGGTGCGGAGGTCGCGGTCGGATGGGACGAGGCCGTCGAGGCGCGCGGGCCGCACGGCCCAGCGACCGAAGCGCCCGGGGCGGGCGGCGCGCGGCGGGCGGCGCCCCTGCCCGGCGATCGGCTGCTCCTGCTCGTCGAGAGCGCCGAGGGCTGGCGGCGGCTGTGTCGACTCCTCTCCCTCGCGCATGCGCGCCGCGACAAGGCGCTCGAGGCGCGCGACCCCGGCGCCCGGGCGCGCATCCGCGTCGGCTGGGACGAGCTCGAGGCATTCGCGGGGCATTGGAGCGTGCTCGTCCGCGGCGACGAACGGCTCGACGCGCGTCTGCTGGCGCGGGGACGCGCCGTGTTCGGCGATCGCCTGGCCGTCGACGTCTCGCGTCTGCTCGACCGTCGGCTCGCGCGCGCGAGTCGGCGCGCGGCCGAGCTGGCGGAGGCGTGTCGCGTCCCGGTCGTCGCGAGCGGCGACGTGCGCTGCGCGCGGCCGCGGGACCGCCGGCTGCTCGACGCGCTCGTCTGCCTGCGCGAGCGCGTCCCCCTCGATGACGCCGGACGCCGGCTCGCGCCCAACGCCGAGGGACATCTGCAGGACCCGGCCGAGGTCGTGCGCCGCTTCGCCGATCGGCCGGAGTGGATCCTCGCGACCCGCGCGATCGCCGAGCGCTGCGCCTTCGAGCTCGATGCCCTCGACTATCGCTTTCCCTGCTATCCGCTCGATCCGGGCGAGACGCAGATGGGCCGGCTGCGACGGCTCGTCGAGGCGGGGGCGCGGCGGCGCTACGGCGCGAGCCCGTCGCCGCGCGTTCGCCGCCAGCTCGAGCACGAGCTCGCCGTGATCGAGAAGCTCGACCTCGCAGGCTACTTCCTGATCGTCGAGGACGTCACGTCCTTCGCGACCCGCAGCCGCATCCTCTGCCAGGGCCGCGGCTCCGCCGCCAACAGCGCCGTCTGCTATGCGCTCGGGATCACGGCGATCGATCCCGTGAAGATGGACCTGCTCTTCGAGCGTTTCCTGTCCGAGGAGCGCGGCGAGTGGCCGGACATCGACATCGACTTCCCTTCGGGCGATCAACGCGAGCGGGTGATCCAGTACGTCTTCGCGAAGTACGGCTCGGCCGGCGCCGCGATGACGGCCAACGTCATCACCTACCAGACGAAGCTCGCCGTGCGCGAGATGGGCAAGGTCCTGGGCCAGGATCCCGAGGCGATCGATCGCCTCTCGAAGCTCCTCGGGCATCTCGACTTCCCGAGCGCCGCCGCGAGCGCGCGCGAGCGCGACCGCGAGCTCGTGGCGCGGCTGCGCGAGGCGAAGCTCGATCCCGAGGCGCCGCGCGTGCGCCACTGGCTCGACCTCGTCGACGCCGTCCGCGGCCTGCCCCGGCATCTCGGCCAGCACAGCGGGGGCGTCGTGATCGCGGCCGGGCGCCTCGACGAGGTCGTGCCGATCGAGCCGGCGACGATGGCGGGGCGGCGCATCGTGCAGTGGGACAAGGACGATTGCGCGGACCTCGGCATCATCAAGATCGACCTGCTGGGGCTCGGCATGCTGGCGGCGCTCGAGGAGACGCTGCCCCTCGTCGCGCGCCACGAGGGCATCGAACTCGATCTGGCCAAGCTCCCGACCGACGATCCCGAGACCTACGCGATGATGCGTCGGGCCGATACGGTCGGCGTCTTCCAGATCGAGAGCCGCGCCCAGATGGCGACGCTGCCGCGGCTCAAGCCGAAGACGTTCTACGACCTCGTGGTCGAGATCGCGATCATCCGGCCCGGTCCGATCGTGGGCCAGATGGTGCATCCCTACCTGAACCGCCGCGCCGGCCGCGAGCCCGTCCGCTACCCCCATGAATCGCTGCGCCCGATCCTCGAGCGCACGCTCGGCGTCCCGATCTTTCAGGAGCAGCTGCTGCGGATCGCGATGACGGCGGCGGGCTTCTCCGGCGGCGAGGCCGAGGAGCTGCGCCGCGCGATGGGCTTCAAGCGCTCCGCCCTCCGCATGGAGAAGATCGAGGCGCGGCTGCGCGCGGGCATGCGGGCGCGCGGGCTCTCACGGGAGGCGGAGGATCAGATCGTCCTCCACATCACCTCCTTCGCCCTCTACGGCTTCCCCGAGTCCCACTCCGCCTCGTTCGCGTTGATCGCCTACGCCTCGGCCTATTTGAAGCGCCACCATCCCGCAGCCTTCCTCGTCGGCCTGCTGCGCGCCCAGCCGATGGGCTTCTACAGCCCGGCGACGCTGGTCCAGGACGCCCGGCGCCACGGCGTCGCGATCCGGCCGGTCGACGTGCGCTGCTCGAACGTGCAGAGCGATCTCGAGCCGGGGGACGGAGACGGACGCGGCCGAGCGCAGGAGGCGTCCGAGCGGACCGCGCCGGCGGTGCGCATCGGTCTCGACGCGGTCGGCGGGCTCGCGCGGCGGACGGCGGAGCGGATCGTCGCCGAAAGGACGCGGCGGCCCTTCGACGATCTCGGCGAGTTCGTACGCCGGATCGCGCCCGATCGCGACGAGCTCGAGGCGCTCGCGGAGCTCGGTGCCCTCGCTGGCCTGCGCGGCGCAGCGGGCGAGCGGCGCGGGGCGCTCTGGCAGGTCGCCGCCCTCGAACGCGATCCGCGCTCCCTCTTCGCCGGACGCGCGCGGGCCCGCGACGACGCGCCGGATCGCGGCGACGGCACGAGCCGCCCGCATGCGACCCGAGCGCACGAGACCGCCTCCCCGCTGCGCCCGCTCTCGCCCCTCGAGCAGACGCTCGCCGACTATCGACTCGCGGGACTGACGACCGGCGTCCACGTCCTGGCCCACCTGCGCCCGCGCCTCGAGCGCGCGGGCATCGTCCCGGCGGCGCGCCTGCGCGAGCTGCCCGACGGCGCCTGGGTCCGCACCGCCGGCCACGCCATCGTCCGCCAGCGCCCGGGCTCGGCGAAGGGCTTCTGCTTCGTGACGCTCGAGGACGAGACCGGGCTGTCGAACGCCGTCCTGACCCCCGACCTGGCGAGCCGCTTCCGCGTCCCGCTGCACCGCTCGGCGCTGCTCGAGATCGCGGGGCCGCTGCAGCGGGTCGAGGGCGTGATCCACGTCCGGGCGCGGGAGGTGAAGCCCCTCGCGCTCTTCGAATCCGCCGATCCGGGGGACGCCGCTCGGCTGCCGCCGTCGCACGACTATCGTTAGGCGGAGTGCCGCCCCGAGCGATCCCCCGACGACAGCCTCCTGACGAAGGACGGACTGAAGGTTCCCCGCGCCACCTCTTCGACGGGACCCGTCATCGTCAGGTCGAAGCCCTCGCCCACCTCGACGACCAGCCGGCCCCCCGGCATCACGACCGTCACGGGACTGCGCACCAGACCGAGCCTCACGGCCGCACTGGCCGCCGCGCAGGACGACGACCCCGACGCCTGGGTCTCACCGGCACCCCGCTCCCAGATCAGGATCCGGATCCCGTCGGAGCCGACCGGTACTCCGAGCTGGACGTTGGTGCGGCGGGGAAAGACCGGATGCTGCTCGAGCGCCGGTCCGAGCAGGAGGAGCTCCTCGCGCGTCCATGCTTCGCCCGCGGGCTTCCACAGGACGCAGTGCGGATTGCCGACGCTCACCCCGGTGAAGCGCAGCCTTCGACCGGCCACTTCGATGGGCTGATCGATCAGCTCGTCGACGGCCAGAGCGCAGGGAAGGTCCCGAGGAACGAAGCTCGCGCGCCCCATCTGGACGGTCACGCTGCTCGCGTCTCCCTCCTCATCGAGATGGAGCACGCACGTCACGCGTCCACCCGGCGTTTCCACCGAGAAGCGGGACTCGCGGACCCTCCCCGTCGCATGCAGATAGCGCGCGAAGATCCGCAGTCCGTTGCCGGACTTTTCCGCCTCGCTGCCGTCCGGATTGAAGATGCGCAGGCCGAAATCCGCCGTCCCGGAGGTCGTCGAAACGAGGATTCCGTCGCTCCCGACGCCCCGATGACGATCGCAGATCGAACGGACGGATTCGGGCGTGAGCGCGAAATCGAGCTCGTCGGGATCGACGACGAGATAGTCGTTCCCCAGACCGTGACCGCGAAAGAAGGCGTTGCGCATGAAACCGTCCTCGATCGGATCCGATGGGTCGCGCCTTCACGGCTCGAGCACGACCTTCAGCGACGGCGCGTCCGAGCGGACCAGCTCGAACGCCTCCCGCGCCGCGGCGAGCGGAAAGCGATGCGAGACGACGGCGCCGGCGATCTCGGGGCGGCGCGCGAGCAGGCTCGCGGCCGAGTCGGCGTCGCGGCCGGCGGCGTGGTGGCCGTAGTAGGTGCCGAAGACGACGGTCAGCTCCTTCGCCACGAACGGCAGCAGCCGGATGCGTTCGAACTCGGTGTAGTAGCCGGCGACCATGAGCACCGTCCCGCCCGGGCGACACCGCTCGGCCGCCCGCGCGATCGATTCCTCCGCCCCGTCCGCCTCGACGACCAGGTCGTAGCGATCCTTCGGCCGGATCCCGAGGCCGATCCGCTCCGCCGCCTCGAGCGCATGCGGCGCCTGCTCGTCGAGATCGACCTCGCAGCCTCGGTCGAGGGCTGCGGCGCCGCCGAGCAGGCCGAAGCCGGTGGCGTTCGCGCCGACGACGCAGACCCGGTGGCGCCCGTCGAGCCGGGCGAGGCCGAACGCGTGGAGATGGACCGCGAGCGGCTCGATCAGGCAGGCGTCGCCGACGTCGAGTCCGCCGGGCAGCGGAACGAGCGCGCGGCGGGGAACGCGGACCTCCTCGGCCATCCCGCCGTTGCGCCCGACGCCGAGGACCATCGCATGCCCCTTCTCGCAGAGGGGGTAGTCGTTGCGCCGGCAGAACCGGCAGAGGCCGCAGGGCGCGAGGGGCTCGATCCCGACCGCCGTCCCGTCGTCGAGGAGCCCGGCGAACTCGTGGCCGAGGGTCACGGGCAGCGCGCCCATCCGCGCGAGCGCCATGTCCGTCTGGCAGATCGACGCCGAGCGGACCCGGATGCGCAGGCCGTCGTCGGGACCGAAGGCCGCCGGCCCATCCGGCTCGACCGGGCGCGTCTCGATCCCATGGGCGGTAGAGCGGACGGCCTGCATGCCGGGAGCATGCCAGCTCGCCCGCGAGCACGCCCGCGGGACGGGGGGGACGGGACCGGGCGGGCGAGAAGGCGCGCCCTGCCCGCTGGCGAAGCGGACGATTTCGGGTCGGGCGATGAGCAGATTCCGTCCGCGCGCCAGACTTCCTCCTCGACCGACCCAGTCGACGTTCGAGCGCTTCCGATTCGCGCGCGTACGTCCAGGAGACCCCATGGAAATCCGGCCCCGGTTCCGACGGTCCGCTGCCTCCCGCATGGCCTTCTTCGCCGCCCTCGTCTTCGCCACCGCGCTCACGGCCGCGCCCGGCGCCCGCGCGAGCGTCATCGAGGTCACCCATCTCGACGACGACACGAATCCCGCGAACGGAACCTGCACGCTGCGCGAAGCGATCCGCGCGGCGAACGGCAACGTCGCCGTCGACGCCTGTCCCGCCGGCCAGAGCAGCGTCCGCGACGACATCCTCGTGCGGCCCGGCGTCCATCACGTCGACCTCAGCAGCGGTGCCGGCGAAGACTTCGCCGTCAGCGGCGATCTCGATCTGCGCGGCCCGGTCCGGATCCGCGGCGCCTCGGCGCGACACTCGATCATCGACGGAAGCGGCGCGGGCACGATCGACCGGCTCTTCCACGTCCACGACGTCGCGGACGAGGTCGTCTTCGAGCGCGTGACGCTGCGCGGCGGGCAGGCGACGGACGGAACGAAGCGCGGCGGCGTGCTGTGGAACCTCGAGACGGGCGCGAACGGTGTCACGCTCTTCGAGGTCGAGGTCGCGGATGGACGGGCCGGCAGTGGCGGCGGGATCTTCAACGAGGGCCGCCTCAGCCTGCGCCGCAGCCGCGTCGTCGACAACGCGACCACGATCGCCGGCGGCGCGACGAGCCACGGCGGCGGCATCGCGAGCGCGGGCGTCCTCGCGGCGCTGCGGATCGAGGACAGCACGATCGTCGGCAACGAGGCCCTCGCGGACGGGGGCGGGATCCGGGTCGAGTCGGGCGTCTTCAGCGCCGATCGCTCGCAGGTGACCGACAACGTCGCGGGCGGCTCCGGCGGCGGCCTCGCCGTCGAGAGCAACGGCTACCTGGTCCAGTACGTCGACTTCTCCCGCAACCGGGCCGCCCTGGGTGGCGGCGTCCATCTGGCCGAGCAGGGCGAGATCCAGCGCTGCGCCTTCGTCGCGAACGAGGCGACGATCCGGGGCGGCGGGCTCCACGACGTCTTCGGCGGCTTCGCCCGCTTCAGCACCTTCGCCGAGAACGTCGCGCCGATCGGTGCGGGCGTGTACGCGGACTCGACCCAGACGTTGCTCGACTCGGACACGATCGCCCGCAACGTCGGCGCCGGCGTCCACAACCAGTCGGGCGTGTTCATGGAGAACACGCTGCTCGCCGAGAACGGCGGCGGCAACTGCGTCGGGACGCCGCCCGCCTTCGGCGCGTTCAATCTCGAGCAGGGCGCGAGCTGCGGCTTCGGCCCGACCCCGACCGGCCCGAACTTCCCGAACACCGATCCGCTGCTCGGCTCGCTCGCGGAGAACGGCGGACCGACCCGGACCATCGCGCTCCTGCCCGGCAGCCCGGCGATCGACGTCGTGACGTCCGCGATCCGCACCAACTGCCAGAACATGCTCGACCAGCGCGGCCACCCGCGCGGGCGCCCGCGCACGCAGGACGGCCTCGGCGAGGACGTCTTCCTCTGCGACATCGGGGCGTACGAGGCCACGCCTCCCTTCGTCGTGGACAGCCTGCTCGACGGGGCGGACGCCGATCCGACCGACGACGTCTGCGCGACGGCGGGCGCGACCTGCACGCTGCGCGCCGCGATCCAGCAGGCCAACGCGATTCCCGGCATGAACGAGATCGTGCTGGGCCCGGGCACGCACGCGCTCTCGATCCCCGGCGCGGGAGAGAACGTCGCCGCGACGGGCGATCTCGACGTGCGACCGCCCCTCACGCTCCGCGGCGCAGGCGTCGGACTGACGACCATCGACGGCGCCGGACTCGATCGCGTCTTCGAGGTCGGCGACCCCCCGCTCGAGATCGAGCCCGCCCCGACGACGAGCTTCCTCCGCGATCTCTCGATCACGGGCGGCGATGCGGGCAGCCAGAACGGGGGCGGGATCGCCGTGCGGAGCCCGCTTCGCATCGAGCGCGTCCGGATCCATGCCAACGACGCATTTCGCGGCTCCGCGATGAGCTCGACGACCTCCGGGTCCTTCTTCGGATCCGCCTTCGTCCCGATCGAGATCGTCGAGTCGACGATCGAGAACAACCCGGGCGGCGGGGCGCTCTTCCTGGCGGACGCGGCGCTCGAGCGCAGCAGCCTGATCGACAACGTCGCCGACGGCGGGTTCAACGGCGGGGGCGGCGAGTTCCTGCGCGTCCGACTCGAGAACAGCACGGTCAGCGGAAACCATTCGGCGTCGACGGGGGCCTTCTTCGCCTCCTCCGCGATCGTCGAGAGCAGCACGATCTACGCCAACACGGCCGACGCGGGCTTCGATCCGGGCGGGGTCTTCCTGCTCGAGCTCTCCGTCTTCCGCGACAGCGTCATCGCCGGCAATCGGGCGGGCAACGTCCTGCAGAACTGCGCCGCCAATCCCGACGGCATCTTCTCGCTCGGTCACAACCTGTCCGACGGAAACGGTCTCGATTGCCTGCTCGACGATCCGACGGACCAGCTCGCCACGGACCCGCTCCTCGCGGCCCTCGCGAGCAACGGCGGACCGACGCGGACCCACCTGCCGCTGACCGGCAGCCCCGCGATCGACCAGGGCGACATGAGCGCCTGTCCGACCACCGATCAGCGCGGCGTCCCGCGACCGCTCGACGGCGACGGAAACGGGAGCGCGCTCTGCGACGTCGGCGCGGTCGAGGTGCCCGAGCCGCCGTTCTTCGCGGCGCTCGGCTCGGCGGCCCTCGCGCTGGCGATGCGAGCGCGCCGATGCCGATCCGTCGTCCGACGCCGGCTGGTCTCCCCTCGCGACGCGCTCGCCGGCACGGACCGGGACGTCGCGGGGCACCCGTCGATCGCGTCGGCTCGGACCTAACGGTCCTCGGAGCGGACGGGCCGCGACTGCAGCTCCGCGCCGCCCGTCACCGGCAGGGTCGCGCCGGTGACGTAGGACGCCCGATCCGAAGCGAGAAAGGCCACCGCCTCGGCGATGTCCTCGGGCTTGCCGAGCCGGCCGAGGAGGTAGTGCCGACCCGCCCGCGCGAGCTCGTCGTCGGTCAGCCGGCCGAGCATCTCGGTCGCGATCGGCCCGGGCGCCACGGCGTTGACGCGAATGCGATCCGCGGCGAGCTCGACGGCGAGATCACGCGTGAAGGCGAGGACGCCGGCCTTCGCGGTGGCGTAGGGGACGTGCGGGACCGTGTATCGGTAGGCGGCGATGGAGGCGATGTTGACGATGGCGCCCGCGCTCGATCTTCGGAGCGCGGGGAGCGCGGCCCGCGCCATCAGGAACATCGAGCGGAGATTGACCGCGAAGGTCCGGTCCCAGTCCTCGACCGGCGTCTCGTCGAAGCGTTGCAGGATGACGATGCCGGCGTTGTTGACGAGCACGTCGAGCCCGCCCAGCGCCGCGGTCGCCTGCTCGACGGCCCCGCGCGTCGCCGATTCGCTGGCGACGTCGGCCACGAGCGCGACGGCCCGCCCCCGCTCCGCCTCGATGCCGGCGACCGTGGCCCCCAGCGCAACCGGATTGACGTCGAGGCAGGCGACCGCAGCCCCCGCCCGCGCGAGCCGGAAGGCGATCGCCCGCCCGATCCCCGCGGCCGCGCCCGTCACGAGCGCCCGCCGCCCTTCGAACTCCCTTCCGGGTTCCATGCGTCCTCCTGCTGCGCGGCCGATGGCCGGACCGCGGCTAGCCCACGCTCGACACGGTCCAGTGACGCTCGCGCCCGTCGACGACGATCTCGAACGCGTCGCCGGCGCGCGAGCCCATCAACGCGCGACCGACCGGCGAGGTCGGCGTCACCACCGAGACGAAGCCGTCGCCGCCGGGACCGGAGACCTCGGTCCCCGCGCCGACCGGGAGCACGAAGAGCGTCCGCTCCTCGGCCTCCCCCTCCTCCGACTCGATCTGCACGTCGACCAGCGCCCCGAGCGCCACCTTCGCCTCGGGCTTGAAGGCCGGCATCCCGCGCTCGGCGAAGGCGAGCAGCTGGTCGATCTCCTCGACCCATTGCTCGCGGCGCCGACGGTGGCCCGACGCGAGGCGGTTCTGGAGATCGGCGCTCTTCGCATCCTCGCGGCGATTCGATGCGACCCGGATCTCCTCGGCCTCCTGGGCCGCGTCTGCCTCCGCGCGCCCGGCGCCGGCGATGCGTTCCTGGTAGATGCGCTTGAGCTCGTCCACGAAGAAGCGCTTGATGTCCATCGCCCCCCCTCTGACCGCCGCGCCTGCTCCGACCGGATGGAGCCGTTACACTCCGGCCCTCGATCCACCGATCCGATCGCTCGCGCGGACGTCGCCGTGGCCCAGGATCGCCTGCCGGAAGACGGAGAACAAGATGACGACGGCCACGATCACGACGAAGAAGGGCACGATCAAGCTCGAGCTCTTCACCGACGACGCGCCGGAGACGACGGGCAACTTCATCAAGCTGGCGCGCCAGGGCTTCTACGACGGCCTGAAGTTCCACCGCGTCATCGCGGACTTCATGATCCAGGGTGGCTGTCCGAAGGGGACCGGGACCGGCGGCCCCGGCTATACCTTCGCCGACGAGAAGAGCGCGCTCGCGATCAAGCACGACGGCCCCGGCCGCCTCTCGATGGCGAACGCGGGCCCCAATACCAACGGCTCGCAGTTCTTCATCACCCATGTCGCGACACCCTGGCTCGACGGCAAGCACGCCGTCTTCGGCAAGGTGCTCGCGGGCCAGGACGTCGTCGACGCGATCGGCCAGGGCGACGTGATGGAGTCCGTCGTCATCGAAGAATGAGCGTCGACGGGGATCGGACGCCTTCGAAGGCGGAGCGGCTTCGAAGCGCGAACGTCGTCGAGGACTCCGACCGGGGCGCTAGACCTGGGCCTTGATGCGCTCGGCCACCGCGGCGGGCGTGAAGCCGAAGTGCTCGGCGAGGGCCTGGTAGGGCGCCGACGCGCCGAAGCGATCCATCCCGATGACGAGCCCGTGGCGGCCGACGAAGCGCCGGAGCGTCTCGCCGCGACCGACCTCGATCGCGACGACCGACGTGCCGTCGTCGGGCACGACCGCGTCCTGCTCCGCGTCCGGGAGCTTCAGGAAGAGCTCGACCGACGGCATCGAGACGACCCGCGCCGCGAGCCCGTCGGCCGCGAGCAGCTCGGCCGCGGCGACGGCGAGCGAGACCTCGGAACCCGTCGCGACCAGGACCACGTCGGCCTTGCCGCTCGGACCGGACACGACGTAGCCCCCCCGCCAGACCGAACGCGGGTCGAAGTCCGCCGGCCGTTCGATGGCCGCGACGGTCTGACGCGTCAGCGACAGGGCGACCGGCCCCTTCGCCTGCTCGAGGTACCAGGCATAGGCCATCGCGGTCTCGACGCCGTCCGCCGGACGGAAGGTCGTGAGTCCGGGCATGACGCGCAGGCTGTCGACCTGCTCGATCGGCTGATGGGTCGGGCCGTCCTCGCCGACGAAGATCGAGTCGTGGGTGAAGACGAAGAGCGTCTTCGTCTGCATCAAGGCGGCGAGACGGATCGCCGGCCGCATGTAGTCGCTGAAGATCAGGAACGTGCCGCAGTAGGCGAGGAACGTCCCGTCGAGCGCGATGCCGTTGGCGATCGCGCCCATCGCATGCTCGCGCACCCCGAAGTGGATGTTGCGCCCCGCGAACGGGTCGTTCCCGAGACCCGCCGCCGGACCGACCATGCCCGCGCCCTTCACGATCGGCGGGGCGGCGGAGCCCGCGAGGTCCGCGGAGCCGCCCGCCATGAACGGGACGAGGGTGGCGAGGCGCTCGAGCGCGGTCGCAGAATGCTTGCGCGTCGCGTCGGAGAGGCCAGCCATGCCCTCGAGCAGTCTCGGCTCGAGGTCGGCGGGGAGCGCGCGATTCCGGGCTGCCTCCCAGCGCGCGGCCGAATCGGGGTCGACCTTCCGCCAGGCGTCGAGCCGGGCGTCGCTCGCGCGCCGCTCGGCGTGCTTCGCCTCGCCGCGCGCGGAGCAGTAGGCGCGCACGTCGTCGGGCACGATCAGGTCGGGCTCGAGCGGCCAGCCGGCACGCTCCTTCGCGAGCTTCGTCTCGGCCGCGCCGAGGGGACCGCCATGGGCCTTGTTGCGGCCCTCGAAGTTCGGCGCACCGCGTCCGATCAGGGTCTTGAGCACGATCAGCGAAGGCCGATCGATCTCGCGCCGGGCGCGCTCGAGCGCATCCGCGAGACCCGAGCGGTCCTGGCCGTCGATCGCGTCGATGACATGCCAGCCGTAGGCGCGGAAGCGCGCCGGAACGCTCTCGCGGAAGGTGATCTGGGTCTGGCCGTCGATCGTGATCGAGTTGTCGTCGTAGAGGTAGATCAGGTTGCCGAGCGCATGCGTCCCGGCGAAGGAGGCCGCCTCGGAGGCCACGCCCTCCATCAGGTCGCCGTCGCCGCAGAAGCCGTAGACGAAGTGGTGGCCCGGTCGATCGCGATCGCCGTCCGGCGCCGGATCGCCGCCTCCGAACTGCGACCGCGTCATGCGCGCCGCGAGCGCCATCCCGACGCCATGGGCGAAGCCCTGCCCGAGCGGCCCCGTCGTCAGCTCGACCCCGGCCGTCTCGCCGTATTCGGGATGGCCGGGCGTACGCGATCCCAGCTGCCGGAACTTCGCGATGTCTTCGAGAGAGAGGTCGAAGCCGAAGAGATGCAGCAGCGCGTACTGCAGCATCGACGCATGACCGTTCGACAGCACGAAGCGATCACGCAGGGGCCAGGCGGGATCCCGCGGATCGAAGCGCAGATGATTGTCCCAGAGCTCGAAAGCGGCTGCCGCGAGCGCCATCGGCGCCCCGACATGGCCGATCCCGGCGCGCTCGATCGCATCGACCGCGAGGAACCGGATCGTGTTCTCGATCCGCTGCAGGAGTTCGGGTCCCGGCTGGCTCATCGACACACTTCCTCGTCGCCGGACGCGGCGTCCGGTCCAAAGCGACCGACCGGGTCGATCGACGATCGCCCGGCCGGACACCGATCAGGTTCGTTCGGGCGCTCGGTCAGTTCCTGGCGGTCGCTTGCGCCGATTCCGCCTTCGCGGCAGAGGCCTGGGTCTGTGTTCCCGGAGCCTCCTCGCCGGACTTCTTCCCATCCTGGGCCGCCGCCTCCGCTTCGGCGCGGGCCTTCTCCTCGGCCATCTTCGCCTGCTCTTCCGGGGTCGCGAAGCGCATCTTCTCGCGCTCGACGTAGGCGGTCCACTTGGCGGCGACGTCCGCCGTCCCCGTGAACTTCCCCGCCCGATTGAAGGCCGCGATCGCCTCGTTCCAGCGCTTGTCGTTGGCGGCGGCGATGCCGTAGAGGATGTGGGCCTGGCCTTCGTCGGGCAGGTTGCCCTTCTGGAAGGCCTTGTCGAGCGATTCCCGCGCGGCGGCCCATTCGCCCAGCTGCAGGTTGACCTGGGCGTGGCGGACCCAGAGCGAGCCGTCGTCGGCCAGATTCGCCGCCTTCTCGATCGGATCCAGGGCCAGGGCCCACTCGCGGGACTGCAGCAGCGTGTCGGAGTAGGTCTGGTAGGCCTGCTGGGTCGGCTTGATGGAGCCGTCCTCGAGTCCCTTCTTCATGATCTCGGCGCCGCGGTGGGGCAGGCCCTGGACCATGAACATCTGCGCCATGCGCGTCAGATCCTTGTCTTCGGTGATGTAGCCCTCGTACTGAGCGAGCTGCTGGACGGCGAGGCTCTTGCCCATCTGGTCCTTGGAGTTGTAGAGCGCCGCCAGCTGGGTCCAGTACGTCTTGTTCGGGAACTTCATGATGATCGTGTCGAGGAGCTTGATGCCCTCGTCGTACTTCTCCGCCTCGAGGTACATGGCGAGAAGCAGCCGGTACCACGCCTCCGGCGGATCATCCGTCGTCTCGACGGCCTTCTTCGCGGGCTCGAGCGCCTGCCGCGCCTTGCCCGCCTGGTAGTAGGCGATCGCGAGGGTGTAGTAGGCCTGCCCGTTGATCTCGGGCGCCTCCTTCATCCAGCGCTCGATCGTCGCGATGCACTCGTCGTAGCGCTGCTGCTTCATCTGCAGCATGCCGACCTGGAAGAGGGTCCGGAGCTCCTCGTCCTCGGTCAGGCCGCCGGCTTCGACCGCCTTGTTCAAGTAGTCGATCGCCTCGTCGTACTTGTCCTCTTCCTGGGCGAACATGCCGAGGAACTGGTAGATCTTCGACTGGCCGTAGGGCTTCTCGCGATTGACGTTGATCGATTCGAGAACGGCCTTGGCGCCGGCGTTGTCCCCCTCCTCGCGCAGCTCGTTCATCTTGATGATCTTCTTCAGGTTGCGCTCGCTGAAGTTGCCCCCCGTATCGCGCTTCTTCTCCTTGTCCGCGGCGAACGCGGAGGGGGCGGAGACGAGGGCCACGAGCAGCGCGACGAGCGTCGCGAGCCAGGCGCCTCGCCCGAGCCAGTCCCGCCTTGCGCAGGGAGTGTTCACGCTGCGATCCGCTCGTTCCGCCATCGTCTTCCCCCGTTCGGAGCGCCGGCCGCCTGCGGCCCCGCGCGCCCCGCACCTCACCCCTAGGCCTGGTCGAGCTTGAAGACCACGCTGGTCTTCATGCCGCGCTGCTCGACCGGCTTGCCGTTCAGGATCTTCGGATTGTACTTCCACTGCAGGACCGACTTGACTGCGGCCTGGTCGAACACGCCCGGGGGCTCGGCCGCGATCACGCGGGCGTCCTTGACCGAGCCCGACTTCGTGATCGTGAACTCGACGAGCACGCGGCCTTCCTTGCCCTGCTGGGCCGCCCGCTCCGGATACTGGGGCGGCACGCGCACGAGCGGCACCGCGTCGCCATCGGCCGAGAGCATGCCGAGGCCTCCACCGCCCTCACTGCCACCGCCCCCCTCCTCGACGACGGCCGCGACGCCGATCGCGTCGGGGTCGAGCGAGGTGCTCTGATCCGTCGACATGTCCGGCGGAGGCGGCGTCTCGTCGAGGGTCACTTTCTTCGGCGCCTCGCGGGTCTTCTGCTGGACGACCTCGGAGCGCTGGACGCGCACGAAGTCGACGACCTTCGGCGCCTTGCTCTCGTCGAGCTTGCCCTCGACACCGATCAGGCTCTGCATCAAATAGAAGAGCCCGAAGGTGACGACCCAAGCCGCCCCGAAGGCGACGATCATGCGCGCGGACGCCATCGTCAGTGCACCTCCGCGGCGAGCGAGATCTTGTCGACCCCGGCGAGCCGCGCCTGATCCATGACCTCGACCAGGAGGCCGTTGAGCGAGCCGCCCTCCGCCGCGATCACGACCTGCCCCTTCGGGCGCTCCGCATGGAGCCGCTCGATGTTGGCGCGGACCGAGCCGAAGTCGGCCTGCCGCTGGTCGATGAAGATTCGGCCGTCGCCCGTCAGCTGGATGAAGATGTTGTCGCTCGTCGTCACCGTCTTGGCCGAGCCGCCGCCCTGGGGCCGCGAGAGGTCGAGGCCGACCTCCTTCACGAACGACGCCGTCACGATGAAGAAGATCAGCATGATGAAGACGACGTCGAGCATCGGCGTCAGGTCGACCTCGGCCTCGTCACTCAAACCACTCGATCTACGTCGTCGCATGCTTCGTCACACTCCGTGTTCCCTGCGCCGTCCGGCCCCTGCCCCTCAGGCGTGCTCGATCTCGAGCCGATCGGCGACCCGCTCGCCCTCGTCGGCCGCGTGCTGCTCGAGACGGACCGAGAGCAGCAGCCCCGAGAGGGCGGCGACCATCCCCGCCATCGTGGGGATGGTCGCCCTCGATACGCCACCGGCCATGGCCCGGGCGTTCCCCGAGCCGGCGATCGACAGGACGTCGAAGACCTCGATCATGCCCGTCACCGTGCCGAGCAGCCCGAAGAGCGGGCAGAGCGCCACGAGGACTTTGATGTACGGCAGCCCCTTCTCGAGCTCCATGCGGAGCTCTGAGATCTTGAGTCGCCGGACCTGATGGGCCTTCCAGGACGAATGATCGGCCCGGGCGTTCCACTCCCGCTGCGTCCGCTCGGCCATGCCGGGAAAGACGAAGTAGAAGAAGTAGAAGCGCTCGAGCATCAGCGTCCACATCATGACGAGCACGCCGCCGATCGCGAGCAGCACGGGGCCGCCCGTATCCAGGAACGACTGCACGTCGAGAATGATCTCGCTCATGATCGCTCGCTAGTCCTGCTGCGCGATGAGTCCCGCGCTCTGCTCGTCGAGCGTGTCGACGATGGTCTTGGTGTTGTACGACAGCGCCGAGTGCATCAGCACGGTCGGGATGGCCGCGACCAGACCCAGCATCGTCGTCACGAGCGCCTCGGAGATGCCGCCCGCCATCATGCGGGGATCACCGGCACCGAAGAGCGTGATCGACTGGAAGGTCTTGATCATGCCGGTCACCGTTCCGAGCAGACCCAGCAGCGGCGCGACGACCGAGACGACCTTGACCAACCAGAGCCAGCTCTCGAGCTTGGAGGTCTCCCGCAGCACCGCCTCGTCGAGCAGGAGCTCGAGCTTCTCGCGGTCGACGTCGGGGTTCTCCTGGGCCACCGCGAGCACGCGCCCGAGCGGATTGCTCTTGTCGGGACGGTTCGGGTTCTTCTTCTGCGCGGACACCCTGCGCGAGTTCACGACGATCGTCACGAACTTCCACAGACCGATCAGGATGGCGAGGGCCGCGAGCGTGAGGATCACGTAGCCGACGCCACCGCCCTCCGGAACGCGCTCGACCAGCGTGCGGGTCTCGATCAGCACCGAGAGGAGCGAGCCGCGGCTGGGATCGATCGCGAGCCCTGCGTACTGCTCGTCCGAGTTCATGTATTCGCTGATCGTGTCGACGAACTTCGACGGAGGCTGTCGACCGAGCACCTTGAGCTGCTGCTGGACCGAATCCCAGAGCAGGTACTCGCCCTGGGAGATCACGCTGAACGGGCCCGCGCGGACCACCTTCCGCTCCTCGACGCCCGAATTCGTCGTGACCCTCGACGGATACTCGACGACCTTGCCCTGCTCGCCCATCTCGCGGACGAGCTCCGCCCAGAGCCGCTCGAGCTCGCCGACCGAGGGCAGCTCCTTGCTCTGGCCGAGCTTGCTCAGGAACTCGAGCCGCTCGGGACCGAACTGCGACGAGGTCAGCGAGGCCTCGAGGTTGCCCTTCGTGTCGCCGGCGACCTGACGCGTCACGCCGAAGAGCTCGCCGAGATTGCCCATGCGCTGATCGAGGACCCCGGTCAGCTCGGTGATCTTCACCTCGTTGGCCTGGTACTCCGACTCGAGTCGCTGGGAGAGGGCTTCCTTGCTGGCCTCGACCGCCTTCGCGTCGGCGAGGAGCTGCTTCTGCTCGTCGCGGGCCGCCGCGAACCGCTGCTCGCGCGCCTTGTCCTCACGGCGCTCGACGGACCAGCCCTTGCGGACGGCCTCGAGGAGCTCGTCGACGTTCGTCGGCTGGGGGCCGTCGATCACCATCGGCGTCGGCTCGCTCTCCGCCGCCTCCTGCGCGAACGCGAGGCCGGTCCACGCGAAGGCGAGGCCCGACAGGAGCGCCAGGACGGCGCCGCTTCGCATCGAGAGAGACTTCACGCACGACATCAGCCCTGACCTCCCGTCGCCTGCTCCGGCCGCGGCAAAGGAACCTTGATGAGTTCGGGCGCCGCCTGCTTCTTGGCGACGCGGATCGCCTGCGTCACCCAACCCATGTAGTCCGAGCCGAGCGGCTCGAAGCTCTTCGAATCGCGATTCCAGAACCCGACCTCGTTGCCGTCGTCGGTCTTGTACATGAGCGCGAGGCGACCGACGCGCAGATAGGTCACCGGGAGCTCGGTGCCGTTGCGATTGACCGTTCCGCTCTTGGCCTCGATCGTGCGGCCGTAGTCGTTCTCGATCTGGTAGGCCTCGAGGATCGCGCGGTAGCGCTCCGCGTCCGCGACGTCGCTGCGGCGCATCAGGACGCGCAGCTTGTTGACGCGGTCCCTGCGGTCGGCGAGGTCGAAGGGGATGTCGATCTCGACGAACTTGTCGAGCGCATCGATCATCTTGAGCATGAGCGGCGTGACGGAGCGGCTGACCTCCTCGACGCCGTCGATCTGGCGCTGGAGGCTGGCGAGCTCCTCGTTCTGCGAATCGACGACCGAGCGCAGCTGGTTGTTGAAGATGTCGAGCGACTCGATCTTCTTCATGGTCAGCCGGTATTCGCCGATCAGACCGTCGGTCGCCGTCGCGATCTCCTCGACGCGCTTCTGCGACGCCGCGCCCGACTCGTTCGCCTTGACCCGCTCTTCGATCGGCTTGTCGAGCTGCTGCGCCGAAGCCGTCGAAGCCGCCAGCATCGAAACCGTGCCCACGACCGCGAGACGCATCGCGGCCGTCCAACCGGAGGCGGCGAGCCCGCTCGCCGTCGTCCTCACACGCTTCATTCGATTCTCTCCTTCGATCCTTGCCTAGATCCTTGAACGATCCCGATCCCGATTCACGAAGCGCCTGCGCACGAGATCCACGCAAGCCGCGATCATCTCGTGTGCTGGGTCACGATCGAACGCCCCAGACACTACACGCCACGATCCAGATGCAACATGGATGGAGGATTCTTCGGCGCGCGGGGTTCCGGTCCGATCCACCGGCCCACCGAGGGCGCGTCGAAGCATCTGGGCGCAGGCCGTATTCTTTCAAATCCAAATCGAATTCCCAAGCGCTTTTTTGATCGGGTCCGAAGCGGAGCGTCCGAGGCCCGCGTCGGTCGGGTCGCGCCGGTCGAGCGCGCGCACGGATCGGATCGCGCCGCGTGTCGCTCGCCGCGCGCCTCGCAGCCGGGATCTGACGGCGCGTCGCTTCGCGCGCATGCGCCCAGCGTCCCCTTCGGATCCGACCCGCGCCCCGTCGCGCACGCGCCGACGGGGCGCGTCGGGCCGCCACGCCGCGACATCGCGCCCCGCCCTGCGACCCGGCCGGGGGGAGGGTGCCCCGTGCGGGCCCAGCGAGCCGGGCGACGCGGCGTGGGCGGCTCATCGGTAGAGGGCGAGCCCGACGCGCGGCGCGATGCCCGGCGATTCGAAGCCGACCGCCTCGCGGCGGGTGCGGTCGGTCAGGTTCTCGATCTCGAAGAAGACGTCGAGGCCCGGCCGGGGCGTGTGGGCGACGCGCAGGTCGATGCGCTCGTAGCCCGCGAGCGTGACGACGCGCCCCCCGATCGCGGCGGCGCTCGCCTTGCTCGAGCCCACGGCGAGCGCGCGCAGCTGGAGATCCCAGCGTTCGATCGGTCGGGCGTGCAGCTCGACGAAGCCGCGCCAGCGCGGCCGCTCGAGCGGCGGCCGGCTGGTGCCGCCGAAGTCCGTCGGATTGAAGCTCGCTGCAGCGACCAGCGTGAAGGCGGGCGAGAGGTCCCACTCCGCCTGCGCCTCGACGCCCCGCGACAGCAGCCGTCCGCGCGCGACGATCTCGAAGCGCGCCGCATCGAAGTCGTGGAGGTTCTCGACCGAGAGATCGAAGTAGCCGAGCTGCAGCGCGACGGCCGCGTCGCGGCTGCGGTAGCGAACGCCGGCCTCCCATCCGCGGCCGCGCTCGACGCCGAGCGCGGGATTGCCGACGAGCGGATTGGCGAGGGCGTAGAAGCTCGGCAGCCGGAAGCCGCGACCGAAGCGAACGAAGAGACTGAAAGGCGTATGGGGCAGCGCGGCGACGATGCCGGCGGCGGGGGAGACGCGATCGCGCGCGACGCTCGTCGCGTCGAAGCGCAGGCTGCCCGAGACGACGACGTACGCACCGAGCGCCTGCTCGAGCTCGCCGAAGACGCTGCCCGTCCGGCGGTGGGCGTAGAAGGGGAAGGGGGTGAAGCCGCCGCCGAGATCGAGCGCCGTATCGCTCTCGCCGTCCTCCCAGACGCCGGCGACGCCCGCGACGACGCGCGGTCCCGCTGCGAGACCGGACCAGCCGGGCGACGGAAGCGCGCCGTCGACGACGAGCGAGGCGTCCCAGCGCGCGTACTCGTCGCCGCTGCGGGAGGCGGGAACGAAGAGCCCGCCCGGGATGGGGACGATCCCGGGCGACTCGACATCCTCGCGCCGCGACGCGCGACTCGCCCGGAGCCGTAGGTGGGCCGAGTCCTCCGCGAAGGCCCGGGCGAGCGTGGCGCCGAAGGCGATCTCCCGGACGTCGCGATCCTCGGCCGCGCGCAGGACCGCGAGCTCGGGGCCCCCGCTCGACTCGGGAAACGCGCGGGCGCTGCTGCGATGGAAGCGGGCGAAGCTCTCGAGCTCGACGTCGCCCGGGAGCGGCACGCGCAGCTTCGCGTGCAGACTGCCGCCGTCGAAGCCACCGTCGCCATGGGGGTCGCGCGCGCCCGTCAGGGCGGCGCCGAGCGCGAGCCCGGCGATGCCGCCCAGCCCGGCGCTCGCCTGTCCCGCGATCTCCGCCGTGTGGTAGCGACCGATCCGACTGCGCACGCGCGCCCGCAGCGGCGCATCGGGCTCGACGCCACGCGTCACGATCTGGATGACGCCGCCCAGGGCATCCGCGCCGTGGATCGACGAGAGCGGGCCGCGCACGGTCTCGATCCGCTCGATGTCGACGAGGGCGAGCGTCGTCGGATCGAAGGAGCCGCCCCGACTGTTGGTCGGATCGTTCAGGCGCACGCCGTCGAGCAGCACGACGACATGGTTCGGGTCGAGCCCGCGCAGCGAGAGGCTCGCGCGGCCGCCGGGTCCCCCCTCGCGAACGAGATGCAGCCCCGGAACGAAGCGCAGCGCGTCCGCGACCGAGGGGCTCAGGCCGACGTCCAGGCGATCGCCTTCGAGCACGCTCGCCTGGTAGGGCCGGGCCCAGGTCGCCTCGGGAATCCGAGTCGCGGTGACGATCCATTCGTCGTCCGCCGTCTCGAAGAGGCGCGTCCGATCGGCGGCCGCGCGATCGGTCTCCGTCGCGGGATCGGCGTCCTGCTCCTGGTCGGTCTCCGCCGCCCGATCCCTCTCCGGCTCCCGATCGGCCTCCGGCTCCCGATCGGCCGCGACGTCGGGGGGCGGAGCCGGCTGGAAAGAGCGCGAGACGGCCACGTCCGCCCGGGCGGCAGCCGCCGCAGCGACCGGGGCGGCCGTAGCCGCAGCGAAGACGACCGCCGTCATGAACCCGAATGCCCGGCGCGCGCCGGTCCCCGACGCGCTGCGGCGTAGCCCGCCCGGCGGCGATCCTCCGCGGGCGCGAAGGCGCAGCGCAGCCTCTTCTTCCCGCCGTCGCATGCGCCCCCGTCCGGGCGCCGCGGCCCGCTCTACCCCCTGCCCGCGGCGCAACATATCCTCGGCCTCTCGCGGTGTCGCCCCGAAACGGAGGCCGCCCGCGAGGGAGCGTCATGCGGATCGGTCTGTTCATTCCCTGCTATGTCGACCAGCTCCGCCCCGCGGTGGGCATCGCCACGGTCCGGCTGCTCGAGGCCTTCGGCCTGCCCTTCGAATTTCCCGAGGACCAGACCTGCTGCGGGCAGCCCTTCCTGACGGCGGGCGAACGCGCGCAGGCCTGCCGCTTCGCCGCGCGCTTCGTCGACGTCTTCGCCGACTACGACCGCGTCGTGACGCCGTCGGGGAGCTGCGCGGCGATGATCCGGAGCCATCTCGCCGAGCTCGTCTCCGACCGGCGCGCGCGCGCGCTCGCCGGGCGCACGCGGGAGCTCTGCGAGCTGCTCGTCGAATGCGACGCCGACCGCGGGCGCGTCGGCCGTTTTCCCCATCGCGTCGGGCTCCACGCGAGCTGCCACGCCCTGCGCTCGCTGCGCCACGGCCAGCCGAGCGAGTCGCGCGCCGGCGCGAGCGCGGGCGGAGGCGGAGGCGAGGGCGGAGGCGAGGGCCCTGCCGGGGGCGCGCCCGCGGCCGACGACGGGCGGGCCCCGCTCGACCCGGCCCGCCGACTGCTCGCCGCGCAGGCGGGCATCGAGCTCGTCGCGCTCGCGCGGCGCGACGACGGCTGCGGCGTCGGCGGGATCTTCTGCGTCGAGGAGGAAGCGGTCTCCTGTCGCATGGGACACGATCGACTGGCGGACCACGAACGCGCCGGCGCCGCGATCGTGACCTCGACCGACGTGTCCTGCCTGCTCCAGCTCGAGGGGCTCGCGCGTCGCCGGGGCTCGCCCCTCGTCTTCCGCCACGTGGCCGAGATCCTGGCCGAGGGCTGGCTCGGACCCGACGAAGGAGCCGACGGGCCGAGCCCCTCCTGCGGGCCCGCATCCCCGGCGGACGGGCCGCCCCCGATCGGCTCGCCGCCCGCCGGAGCGCCCGATGGGCCACGTTAGTCGCGCGCGGGACTTCGTCGCCGACGCGGAGCGGACGACCTGGCACGACGCGGCGCTCTGGTTCGTGCGCGCGAAGCGCGACGCCGCCGTGGACCTCGTGCCGGATTGGGAGCGCCTGCGCGACGCCGCGGCGGCGATCAAGCGCGAGGCCCTCGCGCGCCTGCCGGAGCTCTGGCTCGAGTTCGAGAGCAAGGCGACGCGCGCCGGCGCGGTGGTCCACTGGGCCCGCGACGCCGCCGAGGCCAACGCGGTCGTGACGCGCCTGCTCCGCGAGCGCGGCATCACGCGCGTCGTGAAGAGCAAGTCGATGCTGACCGAGGAGTGCGGCCTCAACCCCTGGCTCGCGCGCCACGGCATCGAGGTCGTCGATACCGACCTGGGCGAGCGGATCGTGCAGCTGCGCGACGAGCCGCCGAGCCACATCGTCATGCCGGCGATCCACCTGCGCCGCAGCGAGGTCGGCGAGACCTTCACGCGCACGCTGGGCGCACCGGAGGGCCTCTCCGACCCCGACGCCCTCGCCGCCCTCGCCCGCCGCGACCTGCGCGCGCGCTTCCTCGCCGCGCAGGCCGGCATCACGGGCGCGAACTTCGCCGTCGCCGAGACGGGCTCGCTCGTCGTCGTCAGCAACGAGGGCAACGTCGACCTCGGCACCGCCCTGCCCCCGCTCCACATCGCCTGCGTGGGGCTCGAGAAGATCGTGCCCGCGAAGCGCGACCTGCCCGTCTTCCTGCGCCTGCTCGCCCGCTCCGCGACGGGCCAGGCGATCACGGCCTACACCTCCCACTTCGGTGGCCCGCTCCGGACCGCGGCCGCCGAAGGCGCCGGAGCGAAGACGCAGCGGCAGCTCCACGTCGTGATCGTCGACAACGGCCGCAGCCGCCTGCTCGGCCAGCCCGCGTTCCGCGAGGCGCTCGCCTGCATCCGCTGTGGCGCCTGCCTCAATACCTGCCCGGTCTACCGGCGCAGCGGGGGCCACAGCTACGCGAGCGTGATCCCGGGTCCGATCGGGTCGGTGCTCGAGCCGGCGCGCGATGCGCGGGCCCATGCGGAGCTGCCCCACGCGTGCACGCTCTGCGGCTCCTGCAGCGAGATCTGCCCCGTCCAGATTCCGCTCGACCGCCAGCTGCTCGCCTGGCGCGGCGTGCTCGCGAGCTCGGGTCTCCACCCCCGCCGCCGGCGCCTCGCCCTCGGCTTCGCGGCCGCACTGCTCGCGCGGCCCCGCCTCGCCGCGCTCGCCGGCGGTCTCGGGCGCCGCCTCGCGCGGGTCCTGCCGCCGGCGGTCGTGGCGCGGCTGGCGCGGCCGTGGACCCGCGAGCGCGCGCTGCCGCCGCTGCCCGCCGCGAGCTTCCGCACGCTCTACCGGGCCCGTCGGTCGACGGCCCGACCTGCGCCGGCGACGTCGGCGCGCGGCGAGGCAGCCCCCCGATGACCGCCGCGCGCGACACGATCCTGGCCGCGCTCGCGGCGCGCCGGCCCGCCGCGCCCGCACGCGGTCGCCCCCTCGCCGCCCCGCCGGTGCCGAGCGACCCGATCGCCTGTCTGCGCGACCGGGTCGAGGCCGCCGGCGGAAGCCTCGTCGTGGTGCCCCCCGACGACTGGATCGCGCACGTGGCCTGGCCGGTCGCGCTCGACGCGGACGCGCACGGCCGCGATTCAACCTCCCTCTATTCCGCCCTGCCCGGGATCCCGAGCCGCGGCGGCGGGACCGCCGATCCGACGCGCGACGACTTCGCGGGGCTCGACCTCTGCATCCTGCGCGGCGCCTTCGCGGTGGTCGAGAACGGCGCCGTCTGGCACGTCCCGGCGAGCGCCCGGGAGCGCCGCGCCGCGCTGCTCGCCGAGCACCTGGTCGTCGTCCTCGAGGGCGATGCGCTCGTCGCCGATCTCCACGCCGCCTACGAGCGGATCGACCTCGACGCGCTCGGCTTCGGCTGGTTCCTCTGCGGCCCCTCGAAGACGGCCGACATCGAGCAGGCGCTCGTGCTCGGGGCACACGGTCCCCGCAGCATGCAGCTCGTCTGGCGCTGCGACGATCCGGCGGGCACGGCCCGGCGGCTGCGCGGCTGAGCCGGCGCGTTCGAACGTCGCCGGTCGCCTTCGGTCGCGCTCGGTCGACTTCGTTCACGGCGGACGAGCGGCAGGCGCCGTGCAACTCGGACCCGCGGCGCATTCGGATGCGCGCCGCGCTACACAACCGGCTGCCTCGATCGGGCCACTCCATCGAGGGAGCGGAAGTTCCGCTCCCGCCATTCGCCGGCGCGCCGTCCGCGCCGCAGCACGGACAGGGTCGAGCCGGCTCCATGGATCTCCGTTTCCTCCTCCTCCTCGTCTGCTTCTTCGTCTCCGGCTTCGCGGCGCTGCTCTACCAGACGGCGTGGACGCGCGAATTCGCCTTCCTGTTCGGGACCTCCGAGCTCGCGGTGGTCGCGGTGTTGGCGGCGTACATGGGCGGGCTCGCCCTCGGCGCCGCCGCGGCGGCGCGCTTCGTCGGCCGGCTCGCGCGACCGGTGCTCGCCTACGGCGTGCTCGAGCTCGGCATCGCCTTCGGCGCCCTCGCCGTGCCCTTCCTGATCCGCGGCGTGCAGTCCGTCTATCTCGGGCTCGCCGGCGGACTCGAGGCGCCGCCCGAGACGATGGCGCTGACGACGGCGCTCTTCCATCTCGTCGGCTCGTTCTTCGTGCTCGTCCCGTGTACCGCGCTGATGGGCGCGACGCTGCCGCTGCTCGCCCGCTATGCGGTCTCCGAGGACGCCCAGGTCGGTCCGCGGATCGGCATCCTCTACGCCGTCAACACCTTCGGCGCGATCGCCGGCACGCTCGTCGCCGCGTTCGTCCTGCTCCCCGCCCTCGGCCTGCGCCATACGGTCTACGTCGGCATCGCCGGCAACGCCGTCGTCTTCCTCGCGGCGGCGGCGCTGGCCCGCGGCCTGGCCGGCATGGCGCCCGACGACTCGGCGACGCCCGCCGGCCGCGGCGGCTTCCACTGGATCCTGCCGGCGATGCTGCTCTCCGGCGCCGTCTCGTTCCTCTACGAAGTGCTCTGGACCCGGCTGCTCGGCCAGGTGCTCGGCGGCAGTACCTCCGCCTTCGCCTCGATGCTCTCGAGCTTCCTGCTCGGCATCGCGCTCGGCAGCGCGTTGGCCTCGCGCTTCGCGCGCACGCGATCCGCCGCGACGACGGGCTTCGCCCTGGCCCAGATCGGCTCGGGCGTGCTCGCCTGGCTCGCGTTCCGGGCGAGCGATCACCTGCCGGAGGTCGTCGGCTGGGTCGGCGGCTCGGCGGCGGAGCCCTTCCAGGGCGCCGCCGCGGCGGGAGCGATCCTGCTGCCCGTGACGCTCTGCATCGGCGCGACCTTTCCCTTCGGCGTGCGCCTGCTCGCGCGGGACGCCGACGAGGCGGCGGCGGTCTCGGGACGCGTCTACGCCTGGAACACGGTCGGCTCGATCGTCGGCTCGATCGGCGCCGGCTTCTTCCTGCTGCCGATGGCCGGGCTCGACGGGACGGCGCAGGTCGGCATCGTCACGAGCCTCGGCCTGGCCCTCGCCACCGCGCTGGCGAGTCAGCCGCGGCGCGTCGTGCTCGCGGTGGTGGCGACCGTCGCGATCGCGGGCGTGGCCCTCGTCGGCCTGCCGCGGCCGGTGAACCTGCTGCTCCACTCGGCGATCTCCGGCGGTCGCACGGCGGGCGAGCTCTTCTACCTCGGCGTCGGGCGCTCCGCGACGGTCACCGTCGTCGAGCACGAAGACGGCTGGCGACTGCTGACCAACGGCCTGCCCGAGTCGGGCGTCGAGCGGCCCGAGATGCCCGACCTGCGCTTCAACGAGACCGCCTGGCTCTCGCTGCTGCCGACGGCGGCGCGACCCGGGACGGCCGACATGCTGATCATCGGACTCGGCGGCGCGAAGACGCTCGAGGCGGTGGCGTCGACGGTCCGTTCGATCGACGTGATCGAGCTCGAGGAGGAGGTCGTCACGGCGAACCGGCTGATCCCGCGCGCGATCCAGCCCCTCGACGATCCGCGCGTCCATCTCCGGCTCGGCGATGCGCGCGGCGCGATGAACCTCTCGGACAAGCGCTATGACGCGATCGTCTCGCAGCCCTCGCATCCCTGGACCTCGGGTGCGTCGCATCTGTACACGCGCGACTTCTTCGAGCTCGTCCACTCGAAGCTCGAGCCGGGCGGCATCTTCGTGCAGTGGATCGGCGCGGGCTTCGTCAACGTCGAGCTCTTCGGGAGCCTGATGGCGGCGATGTCGGACGCCTTCCCCTTCGTGCACGTCTACCGCCCCGTCCCCGCCGCGATGGTCTTCGTCGCGTCGGACCAGCCGATCGACCTGCTCGAGTCCGCCCCGCGTGCCCTGGCCGCCGCCCCCGAGAGCTTCGGTCGCTACGGCATCCACCGCGTCGAAGACTTCTACGCGAGCTGGTCCCTCGATACCGCCGGCGTCCGCCAGCTCGCGGCGGGCCGGCCGCTCAACACCGACGATCACAACCGGCTCGCGACGACCCGGCTGCCGGCCGCGGAACGCCACATGGGCCGCGACGCGTTCGACGCCAGCCTCGAGGTCGTCGACGTGCTGACGCCCGAGCGCCTGGCCGAGGTCGACGCGGTCGCCGTCCTGCGCCGCATGGCCTGGAACGGCGAAGGTCGCCGGGCCCACAAGCTCGCGCGCCGCCTGCCGAAGGCGCAGCGCCTGGCCGCCGACGGCTGGATGATGTTCGACACGGGCCCGGTCGGCCGGGCCCAGGCCCTGTTCCGCCGCGCGCTCAAGACGGATCCGACGCTGACCGACGCCCGCGATGGCCTGGTCGCGAGCTTCGCCGGCGACGCGCTCGACGCCGACTCGCTCTCGCCGAGCGAGCGGACGCTCCTGGCGGCGAGCGAACGGATCCGGGCGCAGGACTGGGCGGGACTGACGGCGCTCGACGACGCGCTCGCCCGGGTCGGGCCCGGCGAGCTGCTCTTCGGATCGGCCGTGCGCGCGCGCGTCGCCTGGCGGTTCGAGGGGCAGGACCCCACACGCGCCCGCGAGGCCATTGCCCTGATCGATCAGTTGCTGACGCGCGAGCGCACGCCGGATCACTACTTCCTGCGCGCCCGGGCGGGCGCACTCGCCGGCGACCCGGCGATCGCCTGGGCGGCCTTGAAGCAGGTCGTCACGAACGGGCGACCGCGCCCCCCGCTCGTGCGCGCCGCGCTCGACCTCGCCCGACAGCTCGGGCCCCCGCCGCCGGGCTCGCTCGTCCTCGAACAGCTGACCCTGCTGTCGCGCGGACGGCGCTAGCCCGGCGCTCGAACCGTTTTCCCCGCTGGCGGTCCGTTTTTTTCGGTTAGACTGCTCGCCATGAAGATCACCTTCGAGCTCTCCGACAAGGACCTCCGTTATTTCCGCCAGCTGCTGCAGAAGGTTCGGCAGCATCAAGGCGACGATGCCGAAGAGGTGATCCTGCGCGAGGCCGAGGCACTGCTCGTCGAGGTTCGCAAGGCCGAAGCGCCCGAGTTCGTCCGCACGCGCATCAGCCAGCTCGGCAAGCTGATCGAGATGCTGCGCGACACGGACTGGCGCCTCGAAGGGTCGGATCGCAAGCGCGTGCTGAACGCCCTCGCCTACTTCGCGGACCCCGACGACCTGATCCCGGATCGCGTGCCGGGGCTCGGCTACCTGGACGACGCGGTGATCGTCGAACTCGTGGTCCAGGACCTGCGCCACGAGATCGAGGCCTACGACGCCTTCGTCGCGTTCCGCGCCGAGCGCAAGCGCGCGGCGACGGGCACGAGCGAGGCGCTCGAGAAGCGGCGCGAAGCGCTGCAGCATCGCATGCGTCGCCGTCGGCGCAGCGACCGCGAGCGCCACATGCGCGTCAAGGGTCGCTCGCCCGTCAGCCTCTGGTAGTCCCGAGGACGCCGGCCGCAGGCTCGATCGAGTCGAGCCGTCCGGGCACGGACGGGGCTCCCGGCCTGTGGTACATCTGCGCCGCATGCGGAGGGTGGTCCCGGCGGTGGTCGGGTCGTCGCGAGCGCTTCGGCCGCCCAGGCCATCTGCGCGAGGAGATCAGTCATGCGGCGTGTCGCGATCACGGGAGTCGGCGTGGTCTCGCCGGTCGGCATCGGTCAGGACGCGTTCTGGCAGGGGCTGCTGCGCCCGCAACCGACGGGCGAGCGCCGTGTGAACGACTTCGACCCGAGCCGCTACTACGACGACCCCAAGGCGATCCGCCGCGCCGACCGCTTCGAGCAGTTCGCGATGGCGAGTGCGCGCGAGGCCCTCGCGCAGGCGGGCCCGCTGGCGGCGGCGCCGGATCGCGTCGGCGTGCTGGTCGGGACGGGCATCGGCGGGGCCGACGTCCACGAGGAGCAGACCCAGGTCCTGCTCGAGAAGGGCGCGCGCCGCGTGTCGCCCTTCACGGTTCCGATGATGATGGCCAACGCGGCGGCCGCGGCGATCTCGATCGAGTGGGGCTTCCAGGGGCCCTGCGAGACGGTCGCGACGGCCTGCGCGACGGGCACGCATGCGATCGGACAGGCGACCCGCTGGATCCAGTGGGGGCTCTGCGACGCCGTGCTCGCGGGGGCATCGGAGGCGGCGATGACGCCCGTCTCGATCGCGAGCTTCGGCAACATGAAGGCGCTCTCGCCGAGCGGTCACTCGCGCCCGTTCGACGTCGAGCGCGACGGGTTCGTCATCGCGGAGGGCGCGGCCGTCGTCGTGCTCGAGGAATGGGAGCAGGCGAAGGCGCGCGGCGCCCGGATCCTCGCCGAGATGAAGGGATCGGCGAGCCTGGCCGACGCCCACCACATCACGGCCCCGGCACCGGGCGGCGTCGGGGCACACCGCTGCATGCTGCGCGCGCTCGAGGACGCGCGGCTCTCGCCCCGCGACATCGCCCACGTGAACGCCCACGGCACGAGCACCGAGCTCAACGACGAAGGCGAAGCCCTCGGCATCGCCCAGCTCTTCGGGACGCCGGGGCCCGTCGTCACGTCGATCAAGGGCGTCACCGGTCATTCCCTCGGCGCCGCCGGCGCGATCGAGGCGGTCGCGGTCGTGCTCAGCATGCAGCGCGGCCTGATTCCGCCGACCGACGGCCTCGCGCAACTCGATCCGAAGCTGCCGAAGATCGACGTCGTGATGGGCGTGCCGCGCGAGTGGACGCCCGGCCCGTCGCTGTCGAACTCCTTCGGCTTCGGCGGCCACAACGGCACGCTGGTCCTCGCGCCCGCCTGAAGCCCGGCCTGGGCGCCCGCCCGCGGGTCGACCGCCCGAAGGTTTCATGACCGCCGTTCCGGAACCGGACGCGAGGACGGTCCTTCCAATCCCGCACGAACGGTCGTTTGGACCGGATGGGAGGTAGGACCTGTGGAGTCGACCAATCGAAAGCTCTGGCAGTGTGGATCGATCGTGGCGCTCGCGGCGCTCGGCCTGCTCGTGGCGGGCAGCGCGAGCGCAGGAGGGCGCGGAGACTACTGGGATCCGCGGGCGTCGATTCCGGCGCGGATCATCGATACCCAGCTCGGCGTGATCGGACTCGCCGCGACGATCGCGGGCGACTACCGCACGGCCGCCGTGGTCGACCACATCAGCGGTCGCTTCCCGGCGCCCGCGCCGATCGCGGTCGTGGCCCCCGCGCCCGTCGTGCAGCACGTGTACTACCCGCCCGCGCCGCCGGTCGTGCAGCACGTCTACCATTATGCGCCGCCGCCGACCGTGATCCATCACGTCCACCGCGCCGGCTGCGGCCATGGCGGCGACTGGGATCATCGGCGCGGCCCGGGCAAGAGCCGCGGTCGCGGCCACGGCGGCTGGCACCGCTGATCCCGCGACCGACCGGGCGCATCGCCCGAAGCGCCGTCGGACGCATGGCCGAACGTGCGATCGGACGCTCGAATCGGCCGCGGCGGCGCGGACCGTGATCGGATCGTGCCTCGTTCCCGACCGGGGGCCCTCTTCGCAGAGGGCCCCCGGTCCCGTTTGGGTCGGACCGCCTCGGCGATCGGCTCCGGCCCGGCCGTGTCACGAAGCGGATCCGCCTCCGATCCACGGCGACCGCGCCGCGTCTGCGGCACACTGCGCGAACCCCGTCCCGGGAGGTCCGCTTGCGCCAACGCCGTCGTCCCGCGCCGCGCAGTCCCGCCGGCTCCGCCTGGCTCGACCGGATCGCCGTCCTCGGCTTCGCGAGCGTCTGGTCCGTCGCGGCCGTGAGGCTCGCGTGGCGGGACCCATCGCTCGATCGCCTTCCCGCCGCTGCCGTGGGCGTCCTCGCCGGCTATCTCCTCGCCGATTTCATTGCGGGGCTCGTCCACTGGCTCGCCGACCGCCATTTCGATCCGGAGACGCCCGTGATCGGCCCGCTCCTGATCGCGCCCTTCCGCGCCCATCACGACGACCCGCTCTCGATCACGCGCCACCACCTCTTCGAGGTGCTCGGCAACAACGCGCTGATCACGCTGCCCGTGACCGCAGCGCTGCTCTTCTTCCCGCCGGTCGACTCCGCGCTCGACGCCTTCGCCGCCGCCCTCGCCCTCGTGGGCACCCTCGCCTCGGTCGCGACGAACCTCTTTCATGCCTGGGCCCACGCGCAGCGACCGCCCTGGATCGCGCGCTGGCTGCAGCGTCGCCGACTCGTGCTCACGCCCCGCCAGCACGCCCGCCACCACCGGGGCCTCCACGATCAGGCCTACTGCGTCACCTCGGGCTGGCTCAATCCGCTGCTCGACCGCATGCGCTTCTTCGCCTGGCTCGATGCGCGGCTCGCGCGCAGCGCGCGCCCTCTGCGTGACGGAGGAACGCAGGCGCGATGAACGCGTCGCTGAGCTGGCAGAGCGCCTACGCGGGAGCGCTCCAGAGCGTCTGGGCGCTGCTGGCGCTGCCCCTCGCGTTCCTCGCCTGGCGGCTCGCCGCCCCGACCGAGCTCGCGCGGGCCCGTGTCCCGCGCGCCGCCCGGCTCGTCGCGGTCGCGACCCTCGTATTCGCCTGCGAGACGATCCTCGACCCGATCGCGACGGGGCCCTGGCTGCGGAGCGAGGCGCTGCGCGGAACCTGGGCGACGAGCGTCGTACCCTTCGTCTTCGTCTACCTCGGCGACTGGCGCGTGCTGCTGCTGGTGCTGGGCGTCGCCCGGACGGATCTCCCGCTCTCGGCGATCCTCCTCCGGTCGGCGGCCACGACGACGATCGTCCCGATCGGAGCCGGATCGCTCTACGCCCTCGTCCGCTGGCGGCTGCGCGACGTCGACGGGCAGTGGCTCTGGATGGGCTACGAGGCCGGCTTCCTCGGCCTCTGCGTTCTGGGCGCCCGGATCTGGCTGCCGCGGGTAGCCACCGGCGTCGAGGCGCGGTCCTTCGTGCGGACGCTCTTCGGCTTCAGCGCGGCCTACTATGCGCTCTGGCTCGCCGCCGATGTCCTGATCGTCGTCCTCGGGCTCGATCTCGGCTGGGCGATCCGGATGCTGCCCAACCAGCTCTACTACGCCGTATGGGCGCCGTTCGTCTACTTCCGATTCTTCTCGGCCGCCCTGCCCGTTCCCGCCACGACACCGAACGCCGAGCGATAGGCGGCCTCGAGCGCGTCGACCCAGGCGGCGAGATAGGCGGCGCCCCGATCGCGCGACGCGCGTCTCGGGTCGCCGACGACGCCCTCCGGCGCGTTCGGTCGCAGGCTCGGATGGAAGAGCGCCGGCGAGACCGCGGCCGGGTCGATCAGGGTTCCCGGGGCGAGTCGCGCCGCGCGGACGGCCCCTGGCTCGAGCCAGGCGACGGCGCTCGTCTCGTACTCGCCGGCATGGGGACCGGCGGATCGGGGATCGAGCCCGGCGGCTGCGACGATCGCGGCCTGCAGCGCGTTCGCATCGACCTCGCCGAGCGCGAGCGCCAGGGGGCGGGCGCAGGCCTCGAGTCGCGGTTGCATCGCGCGCAGGAAGGCGACGTTGCCGCCGTGGGCGGTGAAGAGAAAGGCGCGCGCGAAGCCGTGGCGGCGCAGCGAGCCGAGCAGATCGCCGAGCAGCGCCTCGAGCGTCGCGGGCTCGACGTGGAGCGTGCCGGCGAAGTCGAGGTGCTCGCTCGCGCAGCCGAAGGGCAGCGCGGGCAACGCGATCGCATCCCCGACGCGCCGCGCGAGGGCCGTCGCGAGCGCGTCCGCGATCCAGCGGTCGGTGGCGAGCGGCAGGTGGGGACCGTGCTGCTCGATCGAGCCGAGCGCGACGATCGCCGTGCGACGTCCCGACGCCAAGGCCTCCGCGAGCTCGGGCCAGGTCGCGCGCTCGAGGGCGACCGGAGCCGGCGATCGCTCGACGGACGATGCGAGGGCCTCCATGGACGCGTCTTCCTCCGCCGCCTCTGGCGCGCGTTCCGCCCGTGTCTGCTCGCCTCCGCGCAGCGACGCAGGGCGCGCGAGACCCGGTCCCGCGTCGTAGAGCGCGCGCTCGCGCGACGCGCCCGGCCAGGCGACGAGATCCGTACCCGTCTCGTCCTGGTGGCGCAGGATCCAGGCGTCGAAGATCGCCTCGAGCTCGAGGACGGCGAAGGGCAGCGGCAGCCGTGTCCGCACGCAGCGCAGCGCGTGCCGTTCGGGATCGAGCGTCGCCTCGAGCCTCGCCCGCCAACGCTCGGCGTCGGTCTTCGCGTCCACGGCCGGCCGGTCGGTCGCGCGCGCGCGGGCGGCGAGCGGACCGGCGGCGGAGGGAACGGGAGCGAGGGGGCGGGGCGCCAGGTAGAGGATCGAGAGCGGGCGATCGAAGTGGCTCTGGAGCGGGCCGTGGGCGAAGTGCAGGACGTCGACACGCTCGGGCGCGGGACGCAGCATGCCCTCGGCGAGCTTGAGCGCGAGATGGCCGCAGAGCTCGAGCGCGCCGGCCTCGCTGACGAGGAGCAGCGCCCGCTCCGGCGCGAAGAAGTCGGCGATGCGTTCACCGGGCGGGAAGGTCCGGTCGGCCTCGTCGAGCGCGCCTTCCTGCGCGGCCTGCAGCGACGCCGCCGCGATCGCGAGGGGATCGGTCGACGCGAGGCGACGATGCGCGAGGGTCCGCAGCAGGCTCCAGGCGATCGCATGACCGACGCGCGCGCCGATCACCCGGATCAGCGCGCCGTACTCCGGGCCGCACCCCATGTCGATGCGAACGACGCCGCGACGCTCGAGCGCCTCGAGCCACGCCCGTTGCTCGGGCGTGACGCCCTCCGCCGGCCCCGCATCGCGGTCGAGCCCCGTCACGAGCACGACGCCGGCCCACGCCTCGACGTCGAGGAAGGCATGGCGCGCGTTCCGCGAGAGTCCCTGCGAGAAGACGACGAGCCAGTCCGCCGCCGCACCGGGGGGCGCGCCCGCCGCGAGGGAGCCCGTCGAGGCGAAGCGCGCGGGCTGACCGAGCAGGCGCGCGGCGAGCTCCGCGAGGTGACGGGCGTGGCCCTCCGAGGTGCCGATGCCGGTCGTGACGAGGCAGCGCGGCAGTCGCCGCGGCCGCTCGAGCAGCGGCGCGAGGATCTCCGGCACGCGCGCCACGGCCGCGGGCGCCTCCGTCATCCGCTCGGCGAGCAACGCGCGACCGCGCGCGGCGGAATCGGGCGCGCCCATCGCGCTACCGCGCATCCATGGGCGGGACCGAAGGCGGACGCGCCCCGCGCGCCCGCGCCGCCGACGGCGATGCGCTCGAGCCGAGCGTGTCGTTCCAGAGCACACCGACGCGACCGCCGCCGGTCGCGATCGCGCGGAGCGCGCGCGCCAGCGCCGCGCGGCCATGGGGCGCCGGCAGGGGGAGCCGGTCGAGCAGCGACAGCTCGAGCCAATCCGGAGCCGCGGGCAACCGCGTCGACTCGGGCCCGGTCCAGGCGTCGGAGGCGAGCACGATCGACTCCCGCCCCGAGGTCTCGTCGACGAGCACGGTGGCGCGGAACCAGACGACCTCTTCCGCGAGCGCGATCGGCAGGAGGTAGGAGGCGGTCACGAGACGTCGCGGATCGGCCGCCAGCGCGACGGGCTCGAAGGCGTCGACGCGCTCCGGCGGCCGGACGCCCGGCGCGCGATCTCCGGCGCCGATCGCATGACCCGAGCGCCGCTTCGCGCGCAGGTAGTCGCGGTTGAAGGGCGAGCCGCGACCGACGAGCGCGACGCTGCGCTCGACCTCGATCTTCTCGCCCGCGAGCGCCGCCGCGACCGACGCACGCTTCTCCGGGTTGTTCGTCATGAGCCGCAGCGGACCGACGACGCCCAGCATCGCGAGCACCGAGGCCACCACGTCGTAGCGCCGAAGATCGGCGGGGAGCCCCATCGCCGCATAGGCGTCGAAGGTCGTCATCCGATTGCCGCTCGCCTGGACGAGCATGCGATCGCGGGCCTTGGCGGAGAGGCCGGCGCCGCGCCCCTCCTGCATCAGGTAGACGACCAGCCCGCGGCCGGCGCGATCGATCTCGGCGAGGGCGCGTTCGAGCTGCTCCGCGCAGTCGCAGTCGCACCCCATCAGACACTCGCTCGTCAGACACGAGGAGTGGACGCGGACGAGCAGCGGCCCGGGCGCCGAGACCTGACCGCGCGCGAGCACCATCGCGACGCGCCCGGCGGCGAGGTCCCGGAAGAGGTGCAGCGCGAACTCGCCCTGGCGCGTCGCGACGACGCGACCCGCGAGACGCAGCACCGCGCGCCGCAGCGCCGGCTCGCCCTGCCGCTTCGGACCGGCGCCGCCCCCGAGGCCGCCCCCGCCTGCGTCTTCGATCCGATTCACGAGCCCGCTCCCGGCCGCGGATCGTGCTTGCGACGACTCATCGCGGTGAAGTAGGCGATCAGCGCGTCGAGATCCGCGTCGGCGAGGCCCGGATGGGCGGGCATGCTCGTGTAGCGGATGGCCTGGGGGTCGCGGATGTAGGCGCGAATCTGCGACTCGGGTCGGTATTCGACGATGCTATGCGGGACGTTGAGGTCCGGTCCGACCTTGCCGCCCTCGCCGTTGATCGCATGGCAGGCGCTGCAGCTCGCCTGGAAGAGCGCGTAGCCGCGCCAGGCGGGATCGGATTCGGGCAGACCGCGCGGCGCGGTGTGGGGGAAGGCCGCTTCGAAGTCGGCGATCTCGATCGTGACGAGCTGGTAGGGCCAGGGGTGCTCGTGGGGGTCGCCGCGGCGGACGTCGGTCCAGACGAGATAGAAGGGCGCGGGATCGACCTGGCGACGGTCGATCGGCGAGAAGCGCGGCCGGCCCGCCGCGTCATCGCCGAGGGCGGTCTCGCCGAAGGCGAGCCAGGCATGGGGGTCGGCGAGATCGGCGCCGGAGGCGGGGCGCGTGTAGCCGTCGCGCGCGCGGAGCAGGAGCCCCGCGTTCGCCAGCGACGCGACGCCGCCGCGATCGGCGAAGCCCCGGTCGAGCACGCAGGCCATGGCGAGCGCGCGGTAGCCCACGCGACGCCGCTGATAGGGATCGTCGACCTCGACGTCGTGGGCCCCGCACGCGCGGCGCAACGCGTCGAGGTCGAGCGCGATCTCCGCTCGCCCGGGCGCGCGGAACGTCAGCCGCGGGCCGTCGCGCGCCCCCGGCGCCGGGGGCGCGTCGGCCGCGGCCGAGGCGACCAGCGGGAGGGCGAGCGCGAGCAGCGCGGCGAATCCCCGCCCGAGCTCCAGCGTGCGCGCGGGCAAGCGGGCGGAGATCGACATCGACCGGGGAACATATCCGATCGAGCGACCGGATTGGTATGCTGGCGCCCGTCGTCGCGTGGCTCGACACCGATCGGACGCCGGAGGGTTCGTGCAGGCATCACCGCGCGTCCGCCCCCATCCCTGCTGGCTCGCCTGGGCGAACCGCCCCGCTCGCGCGGTCGCGTGGACGCTGGCCGTCTCCCTCGTCGTCCTGGCCGCGACGCTCGCGCTAAACGGCACCGGCGCCCTCGGCTGGCGGCTCGCCACCCGGCGCACGGCGCAGGTCGCCTATCCCCTCTTCCTGATCGCGTTCACCGCCTCCGCCCTCGCGCGACTCCTGCCCAGCGCGACGACCCGCGCGATCGCCGCCCGCCGCCGCGCGCTGGGCCTCGCCTTCGCGACCGCCCAATTCGTCCATGGCGCCGCGATCCTCGCCTTCGTGCGCGTCGAGGGCCGCGGCCTCGATCCGGACGGGAGCTTCTGGGGCGGTGCGCTCGGCTTCGCGCTCGTGGCCGCGATGGCGGCGACCTCGAACGACGGGTCGGTGCGTCGACTCGGTCTGCGCGGCTGGCGGGCGCTCCACCGCGCGGGCATGGCCTGGCTCTTCGTGATCTACGCCGTGACCTACGCGGGTCGCGTCGCGGCGGATCCGACCTGGTGGCCCGGGCTCGTCCTGCTGGTCGCGGCGCTCGCGATCCGGCTCGCCGCGACGCTTCAATCGCGCAGCTTGCGCAGCAGCACGCTCCCGATCGAATAGCCGGCGCCGAAGGAGCAGAGCACGGCGTGCTCGCCGGGCGCGATCCCGTCTCGGTGCTTGTGGAAGGCGATGACGCTCCCGGCGGAGCTCGTGTTCGCGTACTCGTCGAGGATCACGGGCGCCTCGTCCGGCGCGGCCTCCCGACCGAGCAGGGACTTCGCGATCGTGCGGTTCATGCCGAGGTTCGCCTGGTGGAGCCAGAGCCTGCGCACGCGCTCGACCGGGATGCCCGCGTCCGCGAGATGCCCGCGCAGATGCTCGACGACCATCGGACAGACTTCGCTCGCGACCTGACGCCCGTTCTGGCGGAAGAGCCGCTCGTGGGGCGCGCGCGGCGGCTCCTCGCAGCGGTTCAGGAAGCCGGCGTCGTTGCGGATGTTGTTCGAGAAGCGGGTGGCGAGCCGCGTATCGAGCACCTCCCAGGCCTCGCCACACGGATCGCCGGCGCGCTCGCCACGAGGATCGCCGTCCTCCTCGATCGAGAGCACGACGGCGGTGCACGCATCGCCGAAGATGAAGTGGAACTCGCGCAGCTCGAAGTTGTTGTGGGCGGACGTGATCTCGGGATTCAGGACGAGGGCATGGCGCGCGTGGCCGGCGCGCAGCGCGTCGACGGCGTTCTGGATCGCGAAGGTCGCCGACGAGCAGGCGACGTTCATGTCGTAGGCGAAGCCGCGGGCACCGAGCGCCGCCTGGACCTCGATCGCGATGGCGGGATAGGCGCGCTGCAGGTTCGAGCAGCCGACGACGATCGCGTCGATGCTCCCCGCCGCGAGGCCGGCCTGCGCGAGCGCGTCGCGGGCGGCGGCGACCGCCATCTCGGCCTGGATCGACGTCTCCGTCTCGTCGCGTCGACGCAGACGCGGCCTCAGCCGCTCGGGATCGAGGACGCCCGCTCGATCGACGACATAGCGGTGGCCCACGCCCGAGGCGCGCACGATGAACTTCGTCGAGGGCAGATCGCGCGCGGCGAGCGCGCCGCGTTCGATCGCGTCGGCGTGCTCGACGTTCCAGCGCTCGGTCGCGACGGTGAGCGAATCGACGAGCGCCTCGTTCGAGATGCCCTCGGATGGCGTGTACAGGCCGGTCCCGCGAATGACGATGCGCCTCAAGCCTCCTCCTCTCGCACGGGCCCGGTCGCGCGCGCGGGCGGATCGGACCGTCCGGACCCCGTCGCGCGCGCGGCATCCGCGGGCGGGACGGGCGAGCGCACGTGGGCGACCGTCGGAAGACCGGCGAACTGCATCGTCGCCGCGTGGAAGCCCGGTCCGGCGGCGACGTGCTCGAGCCGGAGGTCGGGGCCGACCTCGTTGACCCGCAGCGTCGTCGTCTCGGCGAGCGCGCGCGCGGCGTCGATCCGGTCGCCGTCGACCTGCGTGCCGTTGCGGCTGCCGAGGTCCTCGATCCGCCAGACGCCCGCGTCGGGGTAGACGCGCGCGTGCTTGCGCGAGACCAGCGGATCGTAGTAGCGGACCCGGCAATCCGCGCCGCGACCGACGAAGAAGGCGTCCCGGAAGAACACCGCCCCCCCGCCCTGCGCGTCCGACCAGCGCACGACGATGCCGCCGGCGCCCCCTTCGCCCCCCAATACCGTCGGCATGGTCGAGAGCGTCTCGAAGGCCGACGCGCCGAGCGTCGGCTGGTCCAGCGGATCGCGCACGATCCCTTCCCGACTCACGTCGTATTTCCAGGCGAGCACGACGACGAGCGGCAGCAGCAGGACCGCGCCGGTCAGGATCCAGCGCACGACCTCCGGCGGAAATCCGAGCGCCGGCGCGAGCTCGACCGCGCCCTGGGACAGCCCCCAGACCGCGACGACGTAGACGCCCGTCGTCCGGAAGACGCGGCGCCGTCTCGCCTCTTCGAAGATTTGCCGCAGTCCCCGGGCCAAACACGACTCCGTCCGATCCAGCCGAGCGCGCTCCAGTCTATCAGCGCGCCGACGCCGCAGCCGCTCAGCCGGCTTCCCCGCGCAGCCCTTCGATCGGCGACCGATCCGGCACCGTCGCCGCCGTCGCGCCGCCGACCGCGGCGGTCACGACGAAGGCCCCCGCCGAGATCGCCGCGAGATCGAGCAGCGGCGGCGAGAAGGGCAGCTCGAAGACGAAGACGACGAGGGCCGCCGTCGCCCCGAGCGCGAGCATGCCCCCGACGACGGTCGCGAGGGCCGCCAGCGCGATCGCCTCCGAGAGCGCGACCCGCCGCAGCAGCCGCCTCGAACCGCCGAGGACGCGCAGCAGCAGCGCCTCGCGCTCGCGCTCGTGTCGGGCGGCGAGCGAGGCGGCGACGAGGATCGCGAGCCCCGTCGCCAGCGTGAAGAGCGCGAGCACGCGCACCGCGACCCCGATCTGGTCGAACATCGAGTCGAGCGTGCGCAGGATCAGCGTCGCGTCGAGCGCGGAGACGTTCGGAAAGGCGAGCACCACGTCGCGCTGCAGGTCCGCCCGCGCCTGCTCGTCGGCGAGATGCGCCAGCAGGACGCGACTCTGGGGCGCGGACGCGAGCGCGGCCGTGGGAAAGACGACGAAGAAGTTCGTCGCCATGCGCCCCCAGTCGACGTGGCGCAGGTTCGCGACGACCGTCTCGACCTCGACGCCCTGGATCTGCCAGCGGATCCGGCTGCCGACGCCGACGCCGAGCGAATCGGCGATGTCCGCCTCGAGCGAGATCGGCTGGACCGGATCGTCGGGATCGACCTGCCCCGGGACCCACCAGGCGCCGGCCACGACCTCCTCCGTATCGCGCGGCCGATCGTGATAGGTCAGCTGGTACTCGCGCTGCAGCGCCCAACGGCGATCGCGCGCGAGCGACGCGTCGGCCAGGACGTCGGCGCGCGCGCGGCCGTCGACCGCGGCGAGGCGCGCGGCGATGATCGGCGCACGGTCCGTGACGCGCGCGCCGTGCCGCGCGAGGATCGCTTCGAGGCCCTCTTCCTGATCCGTCTGGACGTCGAAGAGGACGACGTTCGGTCGGTCGGGGCGCGCGTCCTTCGCGAGGCCCTCCAGCACGTTGCGCTCGACGCCGTGGACCGTGCCGATCACGAAGAGGGCGAAGCCGATCGCGAGGGCCGTCGGCAGGGTGTGGTTGCGCGGACGGGCCAGGTTCGCGACGCCCTGCCGGGCCCAGAAGGGCAGCCGGCGCGGCGGATGGCGCCGGAGCGCGCGCATCAACGACCAGGCCGCGAGCGCGAGCAGCGCGATGCAGGCGAGCGTGCCCGCAGCGAAGCTCGCGCCGACGCGCAGGCTGCGCGCCTCGGCGATCGCCCCTGCGAAGATCGAGAGCCCGACGAGCAGGCCGATCCAAGCGCGCCCGCGACGCCGCTCGCCGCCCCCGCCGAAATCGCTGCGGATCGCGACCAGCGGCGAGACGGAGGCCAGATCGAGAATCGAGCCGAGGCCGGCGGCGAGGGTCGCCCAGAGCGCGAGCAGGAGTCCGGTCGCCATCGCCGCCGGCTCGACCGCGAGTCCGACCTCGACGGGCAGCAGGCCGCGGAAGACGCTCGGCAGCAGGGCCAGCAGCGGCACGCAGGCGACGACACCGATCACGCCGGCGGCGAGACCGAGCATGCTCGCGAGGCCCGCGTGGATCGCGACCACGTCGCGCGGCGTCGCGCCGAGCGAGCGCAGGATCGCGACCGACTCGCGCTTCTCGGCGACGAACGCGCGCATGCCGGCCGCGACGCCGATGCTGCCGAGCAGGAGCGCCGAGAGGCCGACGAGGCCGAGGTAGCGCGTCAGGCTGCCGAAGGCCTCGGCGAGCTCCTCCCGATAGCTGGCGAGCGTCTGCGCGCGGATGCGGGCGGCATCGAGCGCCGTCTCGTTCGCCTCGTACCAGCGCTGCGCGACGCCGTCCGGGAGCGCGAAATAACGCAGGTAGGTGACCAGGCTGCCCAGGGCGAGGAGGCCGGTCCGATCGAGGTCGCGCTGCGTCACGAAGACGCGGGGGGCGACCTCGGCCTGGAAGCCGAAGCGGCCCGGCGCCTTCACGATGCCGGCCGCGATCTCGAACGACTCGCTGCCGATCCGCAGCCGATCGCCGACCGCGAGGTCGAGCTGGATCATCAGGCTGCGATCGACGAAGGCCGTGCGCGGCGCCGCCCCGAAGCGCTCGAAGGCGCCGGGCGGCTCGGTCCGGACGCGGCCGTAGATCGGGTAGTCGCCCTCGATGGCGAGCAGGTCGACGAGCCGGCTGCGGCCCGAGCGCTCGGCGAGCACCATCGATCCCATGCGCGTCACGTTCGTCGCCGGCGCGAGCGCCCGGGCCTCGATCGGTGCGAGCAGGGGCGCGTCCTCCGGGCCGAAGGGATCGCGCCGCTCGAGACGCAGATCCGCGCCGAGCAGCTCCTTCGACCGCAGCTCGACCGCCTCGTCCACCGCCTCCCGCAGCGCATGCAGGCTCGTCACGACCGCGATCCCGATCGCCATGCAGGCCCCGTAGAGCCCGAATCGCCGGATCGACGCGCGCAGCTCGCGCCGCAGCATCGCTGCGACGAAACGCCGCTTCACGAGACGGTCTCGATCGCGGCGATGCGGCCCGCGGCGAGGTGGACGATGCGGTGGGCGCGGCGCGCGAGCTCGAGGTCGTGGGTGACGACGACGAGCGTCGTTCCGCGCAGTCGGTTGAGGGCGAGGAGCAGATCGGCGATCTCGTTGCCGGTCGCGCGGTCGAGGTTCCCGGTCGGCTCGTCGGCGAAGAGGACGAGCGGATCGTTCGCGAAGGCGCGCGCGATGCCGACGCGCTGCTGCTCGCCGCCCGAGAGCTGGGCCGGGTAGTGGTCGACGCGGTCGGCGAGTCCGACGCGCGCGAGCAGGTCGCGCGCGGACGCCTCCGCCGCGTCGCGCGAGACGGCGCGCGCGGCCGGCAGCAGCTCGAGCGGCACCATCACGTTCTCGAGCGCCGTCAGCGTCGGCAGCAGATGGAAGCCCTGGAAGACGAACCCGATGCGCTCGGCCCGCAGCGCGGCGCGCGCGTCCTCGTCGAGGTTCGCGAGCGGGACGCCGGCGAGCTCGACCTCGCCCGCGCTCGGGCGGTCGAGGCCGGCGAGCAGCCCGAGCAGCGTCGTCTTCCCGCTGCCGGACGGGCCGAGGATGACGACGACCTCGCCGCGGGCGATCTCGAGATCGATGCCGTCGAGGACCGTCAGCGGGGCGCGCGGGATGGAGCGTGGGGCGCTGCGGAGGTAGCGCTGGACCAGGTGGCGCGCGACGATCATGCGCTCGACCGCGCCGGGCCCGCCGGATCGATCGGATGCTTCGAGGAGACGGGAGGCGTCGGCCATGTCGATCGCGGGTCGGGCTCCGAGACGGCTACGGCGCCGGGTCGGCGCGGGGGAGGAGAATCGATGGGCGCGTTGCGCGCCGAACACTATCCGCTGCGCGCGCTCGCTGCATGGCTCGTGATCCTGCTGGCAGGGCTCCACTGCCCGAGCCCCGACGCCGCGCCCTCGGGCGACGCCCGCGAGCGCCGGGTCGCTCCGACCGCCACGGAGCGGCCGGCCGAGGATCCGCGGCCGGCGATCGTCTTTGTGGGGACGAGCCTGACGGCGGGCTACGGCCTGCCCGAGAGCGAGGCCTATCCGGCCTTGATCCAGGACCGCCTCGAGGCCGCCGGCCTCGCCTATCGCGTCGTCAACGCGGGCGTCAGCGGTGATACCTCCGCCGGCGGGCTGCGGCGCCTCGACTGGCTGCTGCGGCTGCCGATCGCCGTGCTGGTCGTCGAGCTCGGCGCCAACGACATGCTGCGCGGACAGTCGGTCGAGGCCCTCGAAGGCAACCTCGCCGCGATCCTCGAGCGCACGCGCGCCGCCCATCCGGAGGCGCGCTTCGTCCTCGCCGGCATGCGGGCGGCGCCGAATCTCGGTCGCGCCTACGCCGACGCGTTCGACGCCGTCTATCCGCGCCTGGCCGCGCGCTTCGACGCCGCCTTCATCCCCTTCCTGCTGGAAGACGTCGCCGCGCGGCCGGACCTCAACCAGGCCGACGGCATCCATCCGACCGCCGAGGGCCATGCCCGGATCGCCGAGCGCGTCTGGAAGACCCTCGAGCCGGTCGCGCGCGCCGCCGCGCGCGACTGACGGTCGGCGCCGCCCGCGACCGCGGTTCGGGGCTTCCGCGCCACGCACGACCGACGCTCGAGGCTTCCCTGCCACGCGCGACGGACGCTCGAGGTTTCCGCGCCACGCGCGACGGACGCTCGGGGTTTCCGCGCCGAGCGCGCTCAGCGCAGTGGCTCGACGACGACCTTCCCGACCACCTTCCGATCGAGCAGCGCGCGCAGCGCCCGTCCCGCCTCGGCCAGCGGGTAGCGCGCCGAGACATGGGGATGGAGCTTGCCGGCGCCCGCGAGCACGTCGAGCTCGCGCTGGATCGTCTCGCGCAGCGCGGGATCGCGCTGGACCATGGCGCCGTAGAAGACCCCGACGACCTGACAGCCCTTGAGCAGCGTCAGGTTGAGTGGCAATCGGGTGATGCCCGCGGTGAAGCCGATCACGAGCAGGCGACCCTCCCAAGCGATCGCCCGGACCGCGGCCTCGGCGTAGTCGCCGCCGATGCAGTCGAAGACGACGTCGACGCCGTGACCGGCCGTCAGCGCCTTGGCGCGCTCCTTCAGGTCCTCCCTGGCGTAGTCGATGAGCTCGTCCGCGCCGTGCTCGCGGCAGACCGCGAGCTTCTCGGGCGAGGAGGCGGCGGCGATCACCCGTGCGCCGAGCTGCTTGCCGAGCTCGACGGCGGCGAGCCCGACGTTGCCCGCGGCGCCCAGCACGAGCAGCGTCTCGCCGGCACGGAGGCGACCGCGGTACTTCAGGCCGTAGAGCGCCGTACCGTAGGCGTATCCGATGCCGGTCGCCTCGGCGAAGCCCAGCGCGTCGGGCAGCCTGCGCGCGGCGCTCGCGCGGACGAGGACCTGCTCCGCAAAGCCGCCGACGAGCATCGTGTTGCCGATGACGCGGTCGCCGACGGCGAAGCCCGGAACCTCGGGACCGACCGCCGCGACACGCCCGGCCGCCTCGCCCCCCGGCACGAAGGGCGGCGTCGCCTTGAACTGGTAGCGGTCCTCGATCATCAGCGCGTCGGGAAAGGTGACGGTCGCGGCGTGGGCCTCGATCACGAGCTCGCCCTTCGCGGGCACGGGATCCGGTCGCTCCTCGAGCACCAGCTCCTCCGGCGCTCCGAACGCCTGACACACGATCGCACGCATGGCGCTCTCCTTCGTACGGACGCGTCGACCCGCGAGTCGTCCCGCCCCGAAATCGCAGCGGCCCAGCATGACCCGAACGAGCTCGCCCGTCGACCGCCGCCCCATCGATCGGCGCGATCGCCGCCGCGCGCGCTTCCCGTGCACGCGGCGCGCCGAACACACGCGCGGACCGGTGACGCGCCGCGCATGATCCGTCACCCTTGCGGCCGGCCATCGCCGCAGCGGACGCCCTCGCTCCGCGCGACGGCAGCCATGGCCGCGGAGGGCCCCTGCGATGACGACGACCGTGCGCGCCGCCGCGCCGATCCCGCTCCCGATCGAGACCTGTTGGGAGAAGATGCGCGATCTGACGCGCGCGAAGGACTACGTGCCGGGTCTGACGGATTGCGTCGTGACGACGCCGGTCAAGGAGGGGCTCGGCGCCAGCCGGGTCGTGACCCACGAGCAGTTCGGCGCGATGGACGAGACGGTCGTCGCCTGGGACGAGGGCAAGGGCATCACGGTCCGGCTCCACAAGGGCGACGCCCCCGCCCGCCCCTTCGCCGAGGCCTTCTTCCGCTATGAGTTCCGCCCGGCCGCGTCCGGTCCGGGCTCGAACGCCCCGTTCGCAGGCGGTTGCGAGATCCACACGGCCCTGACCTACCGCCTTCCCTTCGGCCCGCTCGGTCGCCTGCTCGACGCGCTCTTCCTGCGCAGGCTCTTCACGCGCAACGTCGTCGACACCGCCGTCGCGCTCGCCGAGAACTATCGGACCGACCGCCCCGTCCCGAAGTCGGAGCTTCCCCGCCTGCGCCGCAACGCGATGCCCTCATGCCCGTGATCACGAGCCCGATCGACGGGCAGCCGTTCCATCGCTTCGAACTCCTCGACGAGGCCGAGATCGCGCGACGCCTCGCGCTCGCGAGCGCGACGGCGCGCGCCTGGCGCGAGAGCCCGCTCGCCGAGCGCGTCGCGTTGTGTCGCGGCATGCTGCGCGCCTACGCCGCGCGCCTCGACGAGAACGCCACCGCGATCACGCGCATGATGGGCAAGCCGATCGCCCAGAGCCGCGGCGAGTTCGAGCGGACGATCGTCGAGCGGACCGAGCATCTCTGCACGATCGCGGCGGAGGCGCTGGCCGACGAGGTCCTGCCCGCGAAGGCGGGCTTCCTGCGCTTCATCCGCCACGAGCCCGTCGGCGTCGTGCTCGACATCGCAGCCTGGAACTACCCGCTCGCGATCGCCGTGAACGTGATCGTGCCGGCGGTGCTCGCGGGCAACGCCGTGCTGGTCAAGCACGCGACGCAGACGACGCTCGTCGCCGACCAGTTCGAGCGCGCCTTCCTCGAGGCGGGCGCGCCGCCGGGCCTCGTCCAGGCGATGCCGATGGACCATGCCGCGACCGCGCGGCTGATCGACTCGCGCGCGCTCGGCTACGTCTCCTTCACCGGCTCCGTCCGCGGCGGCCACGAGGTCTACCGCGCGGTCGCGCAGCAGAACTTCATCGGCGTCGGCCTGGAGCTCGGCGGCAAGGACCCGGCCCTCGTCCTCGAGGACGCGGACGTCGGGTTCGCCGCCGAAAACCTGGTCGACGGCGCCTTCTACAACGCGGGGCAGAGCTGCTGCGGCATCGAGCGGATCTACGTCGCGGACCGCATCGCGGACGCCTTCGTCGAGGCCTTCGTCGCACGCGCCCGACAGTACGTGCTCGACGATCCGCTCGATCCGGCGACGACGCTCGGGCCGATGGTCGACGCGAAGTCGGCCGACGTCGTCCGCGCCCAGGTAGCGGACGCGACGGCGAAGGGCGCGCGGCTGCTGGTCGGAGACCGGGACTTCGCCGTGCCGGACCGCTCGCGCTGCTACCTGGCGCCTCAGGTCCTCGTCGACGTCGACCACGGGATGACGCTCATGAGCGAGGAGACCTTCGGCCCCGCGATCGGGATCATGCGCGTCGAGAACGAGAGCGAAGGGCTCGCCCTCATGAACGACTCGCCCTACGGACTCACGGCCTCGATCTGGACCCGCGACCTCGAGCGCGGCGAGGCCCTCGCCCTCGACGTCGAGGCCGGCACGGTCTACGTCAACCGCTGCGACAACCTCGACCCGGGCCTCGCCTGGACCGGCGTCAAGGATTCGGGCTTCGGATGTTCACTTTCGAAGCTGGGCTTCCGATCCGTGACCCGGCCCAAGAGCTTCCACCTGCGCGAATCGCCCGGCCGGGCGTCGCGCGAGAAGGCCGGGAAGCCCGTCGGGCACGCGGCCGGGAAGCGGGCCGTGAGGCCATCGCGAAGGAAGCCGTGATGTCGACGATCGCCGCCCGACCGCGAACCCTCGCCGAGCTCGACGCCTGGATCGAGCGCGAAGGCGTTCGCTACTTCAAGCTCGGCCTCTTCGACGTCGACGGCGTGCTGCGGGGCAAGTACGTCGACCGTCGCAAGCTGCGCTCGGCCGTCGAGAAGGGCTTCGGCTTCTGCGACGTCGTGCTCGGCTGGGACCTCCAAGACGAGCTCTACGACGGCGCCTCGGTCTCGGGCTGGCACACGGGCTACCGCGACGCGCCCGTCCGCCTCGACCTCTCGACCCTGCGGCGCGTGCCCTGGGAGGAGGACACGCTGCTGCTCGTCGGCCAGTTCGCGGGCGACTACGCGGCTGTCTGTCCGCGCAGCGTGCTCGCGCGGACGCTCGACCGGGCGGCAGAGCTCGGCTTCGGCGTCGAGTCGGCCTTCGAGTACGAGTTCTTCCTCTTCGACGAGACGCCCGAGAGCGTGCGCGAAAAGGGCTATCGCGACCTGCGGCCCGCGACGCCCGGCATGTTCGGCTACTCGGTCCTGCGCAGCTCGGTCCATGCCGAGCTCCATCATTCGCTGATCGACGCGATGAACGCCTTCGAATGCCCGCTCGAAGGGCTGCATACCGAGACCGGCCCCGGCGTCCTCGAGGCCGCGATCCGCCATGCGCCGGGCATCGAGGCCGCGGACCGCGCCGCGCTCTTCAAGACCTTCACGAAGGTCGCCGCCCAGCGCGCCGGCAAGATGGCGACGTTCATGGCGAAATGGAGCAACGCCTACCCCGGACAGAGCGGGCATCTCCATCTCTCGCTCAGCGACCCCGGGACCGGCCGCAACCGCTTCCATGCCGAGGGCGAGCGCTTCGAGATGAGCGAGACCATGCGCCACTTCGTCGCCGGCCAGGTCCGCTACCTGCCGGAGCTGCTCGCGATGGTCTGCTCGACCGTCAACGCGTACCGGCGCCTGGTCCCGGGGCTGTGGGCGCCGACGGCGTCGAACTGGGGCGTCGAGAACCGCACGACGGCGATCCGCGTCATCCCGGCCGGAGCGGAGGGGCAGCGCAGCGAGTACCGGATCGCGCCGGCCGACGCGAATCCCTACCTCGTCCTCGCCGCCGCCCTGGCTTCGGGCCTCGCGGGCATCGAGGAAGGCCTCGAGCTCCCCGACCCGATCGCGGGCAGCGCCTACGACCGGCCCGCACCGCCGGAGCTCGCCCTGCCGACCAGCCTCGCCGAGGCCGCCCGCCGGCTCGCGGACTCGGCGCTCGCGCGTCGCGCGTTCGGCGACGCCTTCGTCGACCACTACGTGACGACCCGCGAGTGGGAGGATCGCGCCTTCCGCCGCGCCGTCTCGAGCTGGGACCTCGAGCGCTACTTCGAGCTGATCTAGGCGTCGGACGCGGAGGAACGCGCATGCGCCACGCACTTCCGCCGGCAGGCCGCTTCCACTATCCGACCGCCTATCGCATCGGCGCCGGCTGCATCGCCGAGCTGCCCGCGGCCTGCCGCGAGCTCGGCATCGCCCGGCCGCTCGTCGTGACCGATCCGGGCATCGTGGCCCTGCCCTGGCTCGCCCCCGCGCTCGAGTCGCTCGCGGCCGCGGGCCTCGAGACGGCCGTCTTCTCGGCGATCGACGCGAATCCCGCCGTGGCTCACGTCGAGGCGGGCGTCGCCGCGGCGAAGCGCCATGGCGCCGACGGCTGCGTGGTCGTCGGCGGCGGGTCGGCGATGGACGTCGGGAAGTGCGTCGCGCTGCTCGCGAACAACCCCGGCGGCGTGCTCGACTACGAGGATCGGGGCGAGAACTGGCGGCGCGCCGAGGGCGATCGGATCCTGGCGACGATCGCCGCGCCGACGACGGCGGGAACCGGCTCGGAGGTCGGCCGCGCCGCCGTCATCCTCGATCCCCGCGACCACGCCAAGAAGATCGTCTTCCATCCGCGCCTGCAGCCCCGGCTCGTGCTCGCGGATCCGGAGCTGACCGTCGGCCTGCCGCCGCGGCTCACGGCCGCGACCGGCCTCGACGCCTTCGCCCACTGCTTCGAGGCCTTCTGCGCCCCCGCCTATCATCCGATGGCGGACGGCATCGCGCTCGAAGGCATGCGGCTGATCGCCTTGAACCTGCCGCGCGCCTTCGATGCCGGCGACGACCTCGTCGCCCGCACCCATCTGCTGATGGCGGCGGCGATGGGGGCGACCGCGTTCCAGAAGGGCCTCGGCCTGATCCACGCCCTCTCGCATCCGGTCGGCGGCCTGACCGGCCTCCACCACGGCACGGCGAACGCCCTCTTCCAGCCCTACGTGATGGTCCACAACCGACCGGTCATCGAGGCGCGGATGGAACGGCTGGCCCGGAGCCTCGAGCTGCCCGGAGCGGAGCGGTCCGGCTTCGACGCCGTACTCGACTGGTTCCTCGCGCTGCGCCGCCGGCTCGGCCTGCCCGAGACCCTGAGCGGGATCCTCGCGCCCGAGCGGATCCCGGCCCTCGTCCCGCACGTGCTCGCCGATCCCTCGCTCGAGACGAATCCGAAGCCCTGCACGCCCGCCGAGATCGAGCGGGTCCTGCGCAAGGCGATCGCCGGAGACCTGACGCCCTAGCAACGCCGGGCGGCCCGACGGCGCGTCGCCCGCGTGCGCTCGCGCAGGCCCGCCGGCTGCGCGAACCTCCCGCGCGCATGGCACGCGGCGCCACCCTCTACCGGGTCCATCTCGAGCTCGCCCACGTCGATCGCGGCGTCTACGTCGAGCAGTCCCTCTCGCTCGCCCAGCATCCCTCGGAGACGATCGAGCGGGCGCTCGTGCGACTGCTCGCCTACGGCCTGCGCTACGCCCCCGATCTCGCGTTCGGTCGCGGCGTCTCGGCGACGGACGAGCCCGACCTCTGGCGCCGCGCGGGCGACGGGCGCGCGCTCGAGTGGATCGAGGTCGGTCAGCCCGAGATGAAGCGGCTCGTGAAGGCCGCGCGCCATGCCGGCCGCGCGATCCTCTTCGCCTTCGGCCCGGGCTGCTGGCGCTGGCGCAAGGCCGAGCTCGAGCCCCTCGTCGACCCGCCGGGCAACCTCGCGGTCGCCGGTCTCGACGAGGCCTTCGTCGCGGCGATCGCGGCCGAGGCCGAGCGGCAGCTGCGCTGGTCGCTGACGGTCTCCGAAGGCGTCGTCTTCCTCTCGACGGGCAAGGGCAGCCACGAGACGACGCCGGAGCCTTGGCTCGGCGACCCGCTCGGCTGACGCCGCGCGCTGCCCGACCCGACGCGGAACGGAATCCATTCGCCGTGCGCCGGCTCTGTTCCCGGCGCGGCGGGGACCCGAAACGAAGCGGGCCCGGAGACGTGCGGTCTCCGGGCCCGGATTCGTCGAGCCTCCTCGGGCTCGGCTCAGTCGATCAGCGTGAGCTCGACCCGGCGATTGATCGCCTTGTTCTCGCGCGAGTCGTTCGGCACCGCCGGGCGCGACTCGCCGTAGCCCTTCGACACGAAGCGGCTACGGTCGAGACCGCCCTTCGTGTGGAAGTAGTCGAGGACGGCCGCGGCGCGGCGCTCCGACAGCGTCTGGTTGTAGGCCTCGGAGCCGTCGGAATCCGTGTGGCCGTCGATGCTGATGCGGACGCCGGGGTTCGCCTTGAGCACCGTGATCGCCTCCTCGAGCACCCGCGTGTCGGCGAGGTCGATCTCGGCGCTGTTCACGCCGAAGCGCAGGCCCTGCAGCGTCCAGCAGCCGCGGCGATCGACCGGGGCGCCCTTCAGCGTGTTGGGGCAGGCGTCGTTCGGATCGAGCACGCCGTCGCCGTCGGCGTCGCCGGGCGCAGCGGCCGCGCGCGGCGCGGGCTTCGGCGCCGGACCGGCGCCGAGGTAGACGTCGCGCGAGAACTGCTGGAGCGCGGAGGCGGAGGCGAGGCTCGAGGCCGTGCGGAAGCTGCCGCAGCGGCTCACGTTCGCGATCGCCTGCAGCGTGGCGGCGCCGGCCGGATCGTCGCCGGTCTGGACGGTGTGGAAGCAGGTCTCGCCCGAGCGCGCCTGCGCCAGCGCCTGGGCCGCGGCGACGGCGCCGTCGCCCATGCCTTCGCGGCCTGCATAGTCGGTCGCGAGACCGTCGGAGATCAAGACCACGGCGGCGCGACCCGCGCGCTCGCCGATCATGCCGGTCAGGTCCGACTCGATGACGTCGGCGATCGGCGTCGCGTTGCGCAACCAGTTCGCGTTCTTCGCGGCGGCGGCCAGCGTCGAGCGGTTGAACGCCGCCAGGCCGGTCGACTCGCGCGAGAACCCGCCGAAGTTCACGATGGCCGCGTCGTAGCTGCCGCTCGGCATGACGCCGACGATCGACTCGAGTGTCGCCTTGCCGTCGGCGAAGCTCGCCTCCTGGGAGCCCGACGAATCGAGCAGGTTCACCGCCTGGCTCACGATCACCTGACCGGTCGGCGGCGTCGCGCTCACGGGGGCCTTGTACGGAATCGGTGCAGTCGCACAACCGCCGGCCGCGGCGAGCGCCAGGGCCAGGACTACGTGCTCGATCTTGAACATGACGGGATCTCCTCCAGCTCCATCCATCCCCTGGCCGCACGAACTCTGCGCGGCGGGACCCGAACACTAAGCGGAATCTCGACCGTGCGCGAGCCGAAATCGCCGCGTGCAGCAGCTGGACGCGGGGAGCCTGTGGGGTGGCGCCCCTTCGGAGCGGGATGTGAGGCGTCGCCCGAACATGACGTCCGCATCCGGACGGACCCGCCGTTTCGCTTGCGGCATGGCCATCCGCGCTCCGTCGGATGGGTGGCCCGCGTTGGGCCGCAATGAGCGCAGGTCGGCGGGACGACCGCTCGTCCGCTCGACGGTCCCAGGCGGAGGCGACGCGAAGCGCTAGGTGCCGATCGATGCGGCCGCGACCGGCGGCCCGGACGCGCTTCCGCCGGTCGGCGGAGCCCCGTCGCGCGGCGCGCCGCCGCCCCGTGGTGTGCCGAGCCCCGGCCGGTCGGCCCCGGCCGTCGCCACGCCCTCGTTCAGCCAGGCCATGAAGAGCTCGAAGCCGAGCGCGAGCACCACCGAGCCGAGGAACAGTCCGAGGATCCCCATCGTCAACATGCCGCCGAGCGCGCCCATGAAGATCACGAGCGATGGGACCCGGGCGCCGCGCGCGAAGAGGATCGGCTTGAGCACGTTGTCGACGAGCCCGACGAGCGCGCACCAGACCGCGAGCGCGACCGCACCGGGCGTCGAGAGCGTCGAGAAGCCGATCACCACCGGAATCGCCATCGCGAGGGCGACGGGCGCCTGCACCACCGCGACGACCAGCACCAGCAGCGCCCAGAGCCCCGCGCCCGGGATGCCCGCGATCACGAACGCCGTACCCGCCAGGAACGACTGGAGCGCGGCGACGCCGAGGATGCCCTGCACGACGCTGCGCACGGTCGTCGTCGCGAGCGCCGCGAGCTCCGGCCCGCGCTCCGGCCCCGCCATGCGCAGGGCGAAGCGCGCGATCGCCTCGCGCCGCAGCTCGCTGCGCACGAGCATCACGCCCGCGATCACGATCGAGCCGACCAGCTCGAGGATCCCGGCCCCGACGCTGCCCGCCGTCTTGACCAGCCAGCTCGAGACCGTCCGCAGCTGGGGACGCATCCGCCCGAGCGTCTCGCCGAGGTTCTCGCTGGCGCGCTGCCAGCCGTCGAAGACCAGCGGTCCGACGACGGGCAGGTCCCGGATCCGCGGATCCGGCGGCGGCACGGCGAGCTCGCCGCTCTTCACGTCCTGGGCCAGCGCCTGGGCGCCGTGGACGAGGGCATCGGAGAGATAGACGGCCGGGCCGAACACGAGCGAGAGCCCGAGGCCGACGACGAGGATCGCCGTCAGCAGGCGTCGTCCGCCGAGTCGGCGCGCGATCGCCTCGAAGGCCTCTTCGACGCCGATCGCGATGATCAGCGCCCACGCCACCACGCCGAGGAAGGGCGCGATGATGACGAGGCACCAGCCGACGAGCAGCGCGATCGCGCCGAGTCGGATCGCGACCTCGACCGCGCTGCGGATCAGCTGCGGCGAGGTCCCGCGCGTCGGCGACGTCGACCGATCTTCTGACACGACTCCCGTCCTCCCTCGTTGGGCCGCGCTCCGGCGACGCCTCGCGCGGCGGCCCGGCCGCAGCCCTCGCCGCGGTCCGGCCGCGTCGCGAAGGGTGACGCCGAATCGGGATTGCGCGAGCGTCGTTGCCTCGGGCGGGCGCCGGACCGGCACGCCTTCAGCCTCGGAACTTCACGCTGGATCCCGCCAACGCGATCGATCGGGAGGCGCGCCATGCTCGACCGGGTCCTGCGAAACGGCCTCGTCTGCGACGGAACCGGGCGGACGGCGCGCCTGAAGGAGCCCCCACCTGGCCTGCCGCCCGCCGACCTGACCGATGACGCCCCGCGACATCGTCTTCGTCGCAGGGCCGCGCTGAGCCCCCGACCGAGCGCCGCTTCGCGCGGCACCGCCGCTCCGGCGCGCCTCGGCGCGGGATCGCGGGTCGTGGCGCGCCTCCGCCCCCGCGCTCCGAACCGGCCCCGCGCGGGGCATGGCGACTGCGCATCGCCTGCACTGGTCCGACGCCGCGGGGGGCCGCTAGACTCCCGCGGCCCGTGAAACACGTTCCATCCGGACCGCGACCTCCGGTCGGTGAGGAGTGCCGCCCATGAGCGAGCTCGGCTACCAGCCCTTCGACTGCGACAACCACTACTACGAGGCGCTCGACGCCTTCACGCGCCACGTGCCGAAGGCCATGCAGCCGCGCTGCGTGCAGTGGGCCGAGATCGACGGGCGCAAGTACCACGTCGTCGGCGGGAAGGTCAGCCACGCGGTCAAGAACCCCACCTGGGATCCGATCGCGCTGCCCGGCGCCATCTCCGACTACCTGCGCGGCAACCCCAACCAGACGAGCATGTCCGAGGGCCTGCGCAAGCGGGAGCGGCTGCCGGCCTACTACATGAATCGCGACGCGCGCATCGCCAAGCTGGACGAGCAGGGGCTCGAGGCGATGTGGCTCTTCCCGACCCTCGGCGTCCTCTACGAGGAGCTGCTCAAGCACGACCCGGACGCGGTCAAGGCGCTCTTCCGCGGCTTCAATCGCTGGGTCGACGAGGACTGGGGCTGCAACTACAAGAACCGCATCTACGCGGCGCCCTACATCACGCTCTCCGACGTCGACTTCGCCTGCGAGGAGCTCGAGTGGGGACTCGCCCGCGGCGCACGCGTCGTCTGCATGCGGCCCTCGGCGATCTTCACGCCGGAGGGCACGTTCTCGCCCTCGCATCCGCGCCACGACCCCTTCTGGGCGCGCGTCAACGAGGCGGGCATCACCGTCGTGATCCACGCCGGCGACTCGGGCTACACCACCCACGGCTACGTCCGCGACGGGTTCAGCGCCGACGCGGGGACGGCGATCTTCGCGCCCAACATCAAGCACTTCAACATCGAGCGCGCCGCCTACGACTTCCTGATCACGCTCGCCTTCGAGAAGCTCTTCGAGCGCTTCCCGCGCGTCCGGATCGCCTCGGTCGAGAACGGCGCCGAGTTCCTCGACGACCTCTACCGCAAGCTGCGCCAGTCGCGCGATCGCCTGGCGGTGACGGGCTACTACAAGGAAGACCCGGGCCTGCTCTTCAAGGAGCACGTCTGGATCAACCCGTTCTGGGAGGACGACGTCTACGAGGTCGAGCGCCTGATGGGCGCCGACCGCGTCATCTTCGGCTCGGACTGGCCCCACATCGAGGGCATGCCGCAGCCCCTCGACTACGTCGACGAGCTCGCGAAGTTCGACGACACGAAGAAGCGGAAGATCCTCCGCGACAACACGCGCCAGCTGAACCAGCTCGCGGCATGAGCGGTTCGGAGACCGGCTCCGACAGGACGGGCGGACGAGCGAACGCCGCGGGCTCCGAGCGGCCCGCGGCGCTGGCCGACCTCCGCGTCCTCGACCTCGCGACGCCGCTCGCCGAGGCGACGGGACGCCTGCTCGCGGATCTCGGGGCCGAGGTCATCAAGATCGAGCCGCCGGGCGGATGCGCGTCGCGCTTCGCGCCGCCCTTCGCGACGCCGCCCGCGGCGCCGGATCGACCGCGGCCCGCACCGGGCAAGGGCGATCCCGACTCGTCGCTCTTCTGGCGCGCCTGGGGCCAGGGCAAGAAGAGCGTCGTGCTCGATCTCGACGATCCGGCCGATCGCGCGCGCTTCCTCGCCCTCGTCGACACGGCCGACGTCCTGATCGAATCCTTCACGCCCGGGACGATGGACGCGAAGGGCCTCGGCGCCGACGCGCTGCGCGCGCGCAATCCGATGCTGCTCTTCGTCTCGGTCTCGCCCTTCGGCCAGACCGGCCCCCTCGCGCAGGCGCCCGCGACCGACCTGACCCTCGCCGCGGCGGGCGGGCTGCTCAACATGACCGGCGAGGGCGATCGGCCGCCGGTCCCCGTCGGTCTGCCGGAGACGGCCCATCTCGGCGCGACCCAGGCGGCGGCCGACGTATTGATGGCGCTCTGGGCGCGCAACCGCTGCGGCCGGGGCCAGCATCTCGACAGCTCGATCCAGGCGGCCGTGCTCTGGAGCCTGATGTACGTCACCGGCTTCGCGGCGCTGGGGCAGGACCCGCCGCAGACGGGGGACGATCGCGCGAAGCGCAAGGGCACGATGGAGATCATCCCGGGCCTCTACCTGCCCTCGGTCGAGGCCTGTCAGGACGGCTTCGTCGCGATGGTGCTCGTGCTCGCGGCCCAGGGCGCGACCAGCTTCAACAACGCGATGCAGTGGCTCGCGCGGCAGGGCGCGCTCGACGAGGACCTGCGCGCCGTCGACTGGACCACGTGGATCCAGCAGATCCAGGCGGGCACGCTCTCGGTCGCAGACGGCAATCGCGCCGTCTCGGCGCTGCTCGCGAAGTTCCGCACCATGACCAAGGCCGAGATCCAGAAGGAGGCCGTCGAGCAGAAGTGGCTCTTCTCGCCGGTCTATCTCGCACCCGACCTGCTCGCCGATCCCCAGCTGCGCGCGCGGGCGTTCTGGACGGAGCTCGACGGACTCGAGGTGCCCGGCCCCTTCGCGAAGCTCTCGGCCACGCCGATCCGCTACGACCGCCCCGCGCCGAAGCTCGGCCAGGATCAGCATCTGGTCGATTCGACGAAGCGCCGGCCGACCCTGCCCGCGCGGCCGCTCGAACGGCGCGGCGGTGCGACGGCGCCGGTCGCGCCGCGGCGGGAGATCTTCGAGGGGCTCAAGGTCGCGGACTTCTCGTGGATCGCGGCGGGGCCGCTCATCACGAAGGATCTCGCGAACCTCGGGGCGACGGTCCTGCGCGTCGAGACCGAGAAGCGGATCGACACCCTGCGCTTCCTCCCGCCCTGGCTCGGCGCGCCCGGGACGACGACCGGCCATACCGCCGCGAACATGAACCAGTCGAAGCTCGGCGTCGCGATCGACTTCACGAACCCGAAGGGCCTCGCGGTCGCCCACCGCATGGCCGAGTGGGCCGACGTCGTCGTCGAGAACTTCACGCCCGGGACCGCCGAACGCCTGGGCCTCGACTACGAGACGCTGCGTCAGCGCAATCCCTCGCTCGTGATGCTCTACACGTGCATGCGCGGCCAGACCGGCCCCGAGGCGCGCCACACGGGCTTCGGCCTCCACGGTGCCGCCCTCGGCGGCTTCGTCGGCGTCACCGGCTGGAAGGACCGCAAGCCGAACCCGCCCTGGGGCGCCTACACCGACTTCATCTCACCGCGCTATGCGCTCTCCGCCCTCTGCGCCGCGCTCCACCATCGCGACAAGACCGGCGAGGGGCAGGTCATCGACGTCTCCCAGATCGAAGCCTCGATCCACGCGCTCGCCCCGGCGATCCTCGACTACCAAAGGACCGGCCGCGTCCTCGACCGACCCGGTCACGACTCGGAGTGGGGCTGTCCGCACGGCGTCTACCGCACGCAGGAGCACGAGCGCTTCGTCGCCCTCGAGACGCGGACGGCGGAGCAGTGGCGCGCCCTGTGCCGGGCGGTCCCGGCGATCGGCGCCTTCGCCGAGCGTCACGGCGGCGCGACGCTCGAGGCGATCGACCAGCGCATCGCCCACCGCGCCGCGCTCGACGCGATCCTCGTCGACTGGGCCCGCGAGCAGACCTGCTTCGACGCGGCCGAACGGCTCCGCGCCGCCGGGGTCCCTGCCTATGTCCCCCTGCGCGCGACGGATTTCCATGCGGATCCGCAGCTGGCGGCGCGGAAGTTCTTCCTCGAGCTGCCCCACAAGGGCTTCGGCAAGAGCTGGTTCGACGGCGCGGTCACGACGTTCTCCGACCTGCCGGCCCGGCCGCGCCACGCGGGCCCCTTGATCGGCGAGCACACCTTCGAGGTCCTGCGCGACATCCTCGGCTATGCGGAGGACGAGATCGCGGACATCGCCTCGACCGGAGCGCTCAGCTGACGCCCGTCGCGAGGAGGCTCCGGGCCGGCCTGGTCGCCCTCGCCTTCGCGCTGGCCTGCGCCCCGTCCGGGGGAGGCGAGGATCCTTCCGTCTCCTCCATCGGGGGCGACGCGCCCGACGCATCGCGCGGGCCCCGGGCGACGCGTCCGAAGCCGATGCCCGACGCAGTCGCGCGCAGCGAGGTCCGCGCGACGATCGTGCGGGTCGCGCTCCGCATCGCCGAGTCCCATCCGCCGCAGGTCTTCGTCGACGTCGTCTCGGCTCTCGAAGACGGATGCACCCGCTTCGCCCGCACCGCCGTCCACAGGGAGGGAGACCACGTCCGGATCGAAGTGTTCAACACGCGACCGGCCGCGGGCGCGGGCATTGCCTGCACGATGATCTACGGGGAGCACGAGACGACGGTCGCCCTCGGCAGCGACTTCGTCGCCGGCGAGACCTACGTCGTCGACGTCAACGGGAAGGTCCAGACGTTCGTGGGCCAGTGAGTCGCCCCACTGGCCCACGCATCGTCGTCGTTGCGCCCGCGTCCGGGCGTGTCGATCAGCGGACGCGGCGTCGCTGGCCCTCGGCCACCACCGCGAGGCCCGCCGCGAAGAGCAGCGCGGCCCCCGGCTCGGGAACCGGCGACGTTCCGCTGACGCCCGGGAAGAGTCCGACCGAGGCCTGCGTCACGACCGTGCGGTCGAGGGGCAGGATGGTGATGCCGTCCTGAAGGGCGACGCGAACGCGCGTCCCATCGGCGAGGACGTACCAGGCGTCGTCCTGATTCCAGCTGAGCGCGCCGCCGGTGATGACGCCGGAGATGAAGAACCCGACGCCCCGTCCGCCGATCGTCGTATCGATGCCGGTCGGCGAGGCGAAGGCGAGGGTCGCGGCGATGTCGAAGCTGCGTCCCAGGAATCCGGTCGAGCCGGTCGCGGAGAACTCGATGAAGTCGAAACGCCAGCTCTGGCCCTCGTTGAGCTCGATGCCGCCGCCGAAGCCCGAGGCCAGATTGGCCTCGACGCCGCAGGAGGTCATCGCGCAGACGAAGCCGCCGCCCGACTGATCCGTCAGGGTCACCGAGGAGCCGGTGGGATCGAGCTGGAAGTAGGTCGCCTGCGCAGCGCCCGCGAACGTCATCGTCATCAGCAGCGCTCCGAGCGCCAGCACACGGATCTTCACGATACGACTCCTCTCATCTCTCATCTCACCCGTCATCCCATCCCTCATCCGGTCTCTCTCATTCGGGTCTCGTCCGGGCGTCGCGCACGGCGCCGATCTGCACCGCCTCGAGCGCCCTGCCGCAACCGCCGGCACTGCCTCGCCCGTCGTCCGCGGCGACGGACCGCGACCCACCCTCGCCCTGTGGCGCGCGTCGGCTCGCCCTCGTCCGTCCTCGCCTGAGTGCCCCCTGCACCCGCAAAGGCGACTTCGATCGGCCTCGGAACGACCCCGACGCCGCACCGTATCACCGATCTCCGCGGACCGGAAGACAAAACGTGAGATTTATCACCCATTCAACGGCCATACGCGAATCCGACCGGGAGCCCCCGGGCAAGATTCCCTTGGGGCTCCCACTGCATCCGCGACCCGGGCGGCCGCTGCGCCCCTACCACCCACCGGACGCAGAGCCTGCGATGCGCCGCCTGAACCGCGCCCCGCTCGCCAGCCCGAGACCGCCAGCGGCGAGGCCGACGAGCGGACCGGGCTCCGGTACGGGGACCGGGATCGGAATCTCGAGCGGTGCGTAGTCCCAACCGACGACGTCGAAGCGGGTCACGGTGTCGAAGACGACGCCGTCGTTCGAGCCCTCGACGACGACCTGCTTCGGGAACTGGGGCTTGAAGGAGGCTGACAGGATCCCGGCCTGACGGTGGAGCCGGATCCCGGAGACCGGCGTCGGCTGCTCGAACGCGACCTCGAGATAGACGGGGCCAGCGGCGGGCACGTAGGGTGGCGTCGTCTGGAAGCTCCCGTTCGGACTGTTCCAGCCCGTTCCGAACGAGGCGTCGAAGGCCGAGACCGCATTCCCGCCCGGGACGCTCGCGACATCGGCCGGAAACGCGCCGATCGTGCCGTCGACTCCCGACGTCATCCGATTCTCGAGCAGCCGATCGTCGACCAGGACCTCGATCGCGTTCAGGCCGGCGCGGCCGACGTTGCCGTGGATCTCGGTGATCTGGAAGCGATAGGTCCGGTAGCCACGCGGCGGCCGGGCGTTCTGGACGTCGACCGTCGCCTGCCCGTCGCCGAGCGACGCCTCGATGCTCGCCGTGCCCGGCAGCGTCGAGACCGAGACCTGCCCCTTGTCGAGCCCGTTCGACACGACCGCCACGTTCGGATCGGTCGACCGCCAGGTCACCCGATCGGTCACGTCGACGACGAGCCCGTCGGCGAGGGTGGCCACGGCCTCGAGCTGCGCCGGCAGCCCCTCCGCGACCGTCGGCGGCGGGCTCGTGATCACGAGCTCCGTCACGCGCGAATCGCTCGGCGCATCCGCCGCGACGAACGCGATGGGCAGGCTCGCGCCGCAGCTTCCGGCGACACGGGTCGGCTGGGCGTCCGGATCGGGGAGGAAGCCGTTCGGCACGTCCTCGATCCAGCGCGCCACGTCGCCCGGGGCGAGCGCGCTCGGCCAGGACGGCGACGGAGCGGGCCGCGTCTCGAGCAGCGCCGAGCCGATCGGGATCTCGATGCGATCGACGCGCTTGCAGGGCGCGGCGCCACAGAAGCCGGCGGGCAGCGCCGGGTTGGCGCGCTCGACGGGCAGGATGAGCGCGCCGTTGAGGTCGCGCTCGAGCAGTCCCGGCGCGACCGGCGCCGCGGCGCCTTCGTAGTAGACCTCGAGGCGATCCTCGGTGAGCGGGAGCGTCCGTGTCACGACCGCGCCGAGTTCGTCGTCCTGGAATCCGAGCGTCAGCGAGGGCGCCTGGACGTAGATCGAATCGTAGAGGTAGCCGCCCTCCGCGCTCGGCCGGAGCACCAGCGCGTCGAACGGCGTCTGCGACTCGTTCCAGGCGACCATGCCTCGCAGAGGAATCGATCCCGCGTTCGGCAGGGTGATCCGCTCGCTGAAGCCCGCTTCGACGAGCGTGCCGTCGGATCGACGCAGCGCGAGCGTGAAGGACAGATCGCCCGCCCGGATCAGCGCGGGGCCCCAGGCGGAGACGGGATCGAGCGCGATCGTCGCCAGCGTCGGCGGATGCGCGATGCCGCTGCCGCTCGCGCGCTCGACGACGATGCCGGCGACGCCGCGCAGGCCGGTCACGTTCGTCGCCGTCACGTAGGCGAGATACGTCCCGGGCTCGGCATAGACGTGGCTGGCCAGATTGAACGGGAGCGATGCGTCGTAGACGAGCTCCGTCTGGCTGCCGTCGCCCCAGCGGACGATCACGGGGTAGAGCGTGTCCGGCGCGTGGTCGGCCTCGGGATCGTCGATCCGCAGCGCGAGCCGCGTCTCGTCGGGGTCCCCGCAGTCGAGGGCGACGGCGACGCTCGGTGGCCGACCGAGCTCGAATCCCTCCCAGGTCCGCAGCGCCAGCGGCGGCTCGTTCGGCGCCGGCACCGCCAGGAGCCGCCAATCCTGGATCGGGATCCGCGTGAGCGTCTCGAACGCGATCGGCCCCATGGTCCTGCGCAGCTCGGTCTCGGGATCGACGCCGCCGAGGTAGTCCGCCTTCTCCTGCTCGGTCCAGTAGCGCGACTCGACATAGGCGAGCCGGTCGAGGACGTTGGGCACGGCGCCGAGCAGCGCGAGCTGCGCGTGGTAGAGGATGCCGAGCTGGTAGCTCTGGTCGGGCAGCAACGCGCCGTTCTCGTCCTCGACGCGGAAGGCCGCGTAGGCCTCGCTGTAGGGCTCGACGTTCGCCATGGCCCTCCGCCAGTCACGCGCACCGCGCGCCGTCGCGAAGTCGACGTAGTCGCGCAGCGACGCGCCGGGGGACCGCTCTTCGATCAACTCCGTGAAGTGGTGGAGCATCGACTTGGTGTAGGCCTTGGCGCGGGAGCCGATCGCGCCGGGCAACGTCATGTCCGGATGGGGCGGCGGCGAGGCCGTGTCGGTCGCCAGCGCGACGTCGGTCGACGCCCATCCGCCCCCACCGTCGGAGGTCGACGCCCCACCGCCGTCCTCGCTCGCGCCCGCGCGCGCGTCGGAGACGGCGATCGCGGACGGCGGCGGCGGGGGGGCCGCGGCGGTCGCGGGCGCCGCGGCGTCCGCGTCCTCGCCGCTGCAGACCGGGAGGTGGTTGCAGACCTGCTGGACGGCGAGACAGACGCCGGTCCCCGTCGGATCCCCGATGACGAGCGCCTCGCCGACGAGGGTGGTGCCGGCGCCGTAGACGCCGGGATCGCAGTTGATGGGAGATCCACCGAGCTCGTCGTAGTCGAAGCTCGAATGGCAGCCGAGATCGCCCGGCACCTTGCAGCACATGAAGCAGCCGCCGTCGCAGTAGTAGTTCCGGAAGAGGTTCGTCAGCCCGAGCTTCTGGAACAGGTCGTCGCTGTGGTCGAGGGCGACGTCACGCAGGGCACACAGGGCCTGGCGGCCGCCCGGCGGCAGGCTCGGCGGCGTCAGCACGCTGGGCGGGGCGCTCGGCTGCGAGCCGCCGCCGGACGGAAAGGGCATGCCCGCGAGCGCGGGCGAAGCGATGAGCGCTGCAAGGAGGAGGACGAGCCCAGCCCACGCCGGCGGAAAGACCGGCGCTTGCGGCGCGCGGCGCGGCGGCCTCGGCGGTCGCAGTGAGTCGGAATGAGCGGGGCGTTGCAGGCGGTATCGCGACATGGCCGGATCTCCCTGGGCAGTCGACCGGGAAGACGCAGGGGGGCGGGGATCGATATCGCGACCGGTCCATCGACGATCCGACCCCGACCCTCGGCGAAGACCGCGACCCGCCGATGGCGAGCAGCGCCTGCCCGGGGAACGCCCGGCGACTGCCCGACTTCGAGGCATCCCGGCCGAGCGCCGCTCGGGCGGGACGCGTGTCGCGCCCGGCCCAGACGGGCACGGGTCTTGCTCTCCTTCCTTCCGGAGGACGACGATCATGCCGCGCTACGCCTACGAGCGACTCTCCGCCCAGGACTACAGCTTCCTGCTCGCCGAGACCGAGACCGCGCCGATGCACGTCGCCGCGATGGGGATCCTCGAGGCCGACGCGCTGCGCCATCCCGAGGGCGGGATCGACATCGCCCGCTTCCGGGCCGCGGTCGAGGGCATCCTCCACTGGATCCCGCGGTACCGGCAGAAGCTCGCCTGGATCCCGATCGAGCGCTGGCCGACCTGGGTCGACGATCGCTACTTCGATCTCGGCTACCACATCCGCCACATCGCGTTGCCCGCCCCCGGAACCCGCGCGCAGCTGCGCGAGATCGCGGGCCGCATCTTCTCGCGCCGACTCGATCGCCAGCGACCGCTCTGGGAGCTCTGGGTCATCGAGGGACTCGAGAAGGGGACGCAGGTCGCGCTGCTCAACAAGATCCACCACTGCATGATCGACGGAGCAGCGGGCGCGGATCTCTCGACGATCCTCTTCTCGCCCTCGCCGAAGGTCGAGACCGGCGAGCCCCTGCCCTACTACCCGCGCCCGGCGCCGACCGGCGCCGAGCTGCTCTCGGATCGGGTACGCGAGGCGTTCGGCGCGCCGCGACAGGTGATCCGCGGCGTCCGGACGTTCGCGGCCGGCGACCAGCGCGCGCTGCTCGACGACGTGGCCGCCCGGGCGCGCGCGCTGGCCGAGCTTGCGGGGCTCGCCTTCAAGCCGGCGTCGGAGTCGCCGATCAACGGCGAGCTCGGCCCCCATCGGCGCGTCGACTGGTTGACGATGCCGCTCGACGACGTGCGCGAGCTGCGCCGCGCGCTCGGCTGCACGATCAACGACGTCGTGCTCGCGACGGTGACCGAGGCGCTGCGCCGCTACCTCTTCCGCCGCCGCGTCGACGCGGCGAAGCTCGACTTCCGCGTCTCGATCCCCGTCAACACGCGCAGCGCCGAGCAGGCGAAGTCGATGGGCAACCACGTCTCGACCTGGATCCTGCGGCTGCCCCTCGAGCAGGCGGACCCCGTCGACCAGATCGAGGCGATCCGGGCGCAGACGCTCGAGTGCAAGCAGTCGAACTCGGCGCTCGCCCTCGACACCGTCATGAAGGCCGCCGAGTACCTCCCCGTCGGCCTGCTCCGGCGCGGCGTCGGCCTGGTCCGGGGACAGATCAACACGATCGTGACGAACGTGCCCGGCCCGCAGTTCCCGCTCTACTCGGTCGGGGCGAAGCTGCTCGGCATGTATCCGATCGTGCCCCTGATCCCCGGCTGCGGGCTGGGCGTCGCGCTCTTCAGCTACGAAGGGAAGCTCTGCTGGGGTTTCAACGCCGACTATCAACTCGTCCCGAATCTCGACGATTTCGCCGCCGACGTGGGGACCGCCTTCGAGTCGCTGCGCAAGGCGGCCGTGTCGCGCTTCCTGTCGCGCCGCACCGCCCCGACGGAAGAGCCCGAGACCCGCGCCCCAGCCACGACGCACGCGACATCCGCGACGCACGCCGGGGCCGATGCGCCGAAGCGAACGATCCGGCTGCGGCGCCCGGCCGCCTCGCAGCGCGGCGGCCGGGCGTCGGCGTCGACTCCGCCCGATGGCCTGGCGGAGGCCGCCGGTTCGTCCTGAGCCGCGCCGACCACGAGGACGGGCCGCTCAGTCGAGGTCGACCCAGCTCTTGCCGATCGACTGGACGACGGGGTCGATGACGCGGCGGAAGGAATCGCGCGCGTGCATCCGTCGGAGGAAGGCGTTCAACCGAGGCCAGCGGGCCCGATCCGGGCGGACGCCCGCCAGCTGCAGATTGACCGACGCGCTCGCGACCGTGACGTCGGCGATCGAGATCACGTCGCCCACGAAGTACTCCGCGTCGCCGAGCTGGTCGTCGAGGTAGTCGAAGTACGCCGGGAGCTTCTCGTCGACGACCTTCTGCGCCGCCTCGAGCGCCGACGCCTCGGCCGGCTTGCCGCTCAGGAGCGGGCGCAGCACGCGCACGCCGAACACGTTCGGCCCCGTCAGCGGGATCAGTCCGCCATCGACGTACTCCTCGATCCACTCCGCGCGCGCCGCGGGCCAGGCGTCGCTCGGGTAGAACGAGGGCGCCGGGAAGACGCGGTCGAGATAGCGAGCGATCACCGAGGAGTCGTTGACGATGCGATCGTCGTGGCGGAGCGCCGGGATCTTGCCGAGGGGGCTCACGGCCCGGAGCGTCGGGTTGTCGCCGAAAGGGTTCTGGGGGTCGATCTCGAACTCGACCCGCTTTTCGAGGAGCAGGACGTTGACCTTTCGCACGTAGGGCGAGATCGGATTGCCGATCAGGACGACGGACATGACGGGACACCTCGCAATGGGTCGGGCGGCGCGCGGCCGCAGGATCGAGAAGCGGGGTCGGAAATTCAATCGTCCGCTCTGGAACGGTGCGTTCCGGGACGCCGGCGACGGTACAGTGGCGGCGTGACCGCCCGGATCCGTCCCCCCGATGCATCCGCCCTCGCCGAAGCGGCCCGCCGCCTGCGCGCCGGCGCGCTCGTGGCGTTCCCGACGGAGACGGTCTACGGACTCGGTGCGAATGCCCTCGATGCGAGCGCCGTCGAGCGGATCTTCGTGGCCAAGGGCCGACCGGCCAGCAACCCCGTGATCGTCCACGTCGAGAGCGAAGCCGCCGCGCGCGGCCTCGCGCGCCGCTGGCCCGCGTCCGCCGCGCGTCTGGCCGAGGCCCACTGGCCGGGTCCGCTGACCCTCGTCGTCGAGCGGTCCGACGCGATCCCCGACGTCGTCACGGCCGGGGGCCCGACCGTCGCGCTCCGCGTACCGGCCCATCCCGTCGCGCTGGCGCTCCTGCGCGCGTGCGCGCTCCCGCTGGCGGCGCCGAGCGCGAATCGCTCGGAGTCGATCTCCCCGACGACGGCGCAGCACGTCGCCGAATCCCTCGGTCCATGGATCGAGGATCTGCTCGTGCTCGACGGGGGGCCGTGTCGCGTGGGCATCGAGAGCACGGTGGTCGACGTGACGGGCGAGCGGCCGGTCGTCCTGCGTCCGGGCATGCTGCGCCTCGAGAACGTCGACGAGCGCCCGTCGCACGCCGCGGCGACGCCCTTCGCCGCCCGCTCGCCCGGCCAGATGGCTCGGCATTACGCGCCGGGCAAGCCGCTCGTGATCATCGACGACGCCGCGCTCGCGCGGGTGGGGCGCCCGGGCGACGGCGTCCTGCGCCTGCCGGGCTCGCCCGACCAGGCCGCGACGCGGCTCTATGCCGAGCTGCACCGGCTCGACGCCGATCCGGCCGTCCTGCGCATCGTCGTCGTCTCGCCCCCGGACGCCCCCGCCTGGGCCGCGATCCACGACCGGCTGCGTCGGGCCGCGAGCGCGTCGACCGGCGCCGCTTCGAAGTGATCCGCCGTCGCTGCACGAGCGGCCACGGCGGCCACGCCATCGACCGACCGTCGCCAACGCCCGGGGGCCGCCTAGACTCCGCGGCAACGGGTCGGGTGGGGCGCGGCCGTCGACTCGCCGATCGCCCGCTTCCGACTCCCGCCTGCGAGGCTGCCCGATGCTCGAGCTCACCGCGATCGCCTTCTCGCCCTGGTCGGAGAAGGCGCGCTGGGCGCTCGACCATCACGGCTGCGACTATCACGAGGTGCCCTATGCCCCGGTTCTCGGCGAGTGGCGCCTGCGCTGGCGCCTGCGTCGCCCCGTCGGCCGCATCACCGTCCCGGTCCTGCGCGACGGCGACCGCTGGCTGACGGATTCCCTCGACATCGCCCGCCACGCCGATTCGATCGGCCGTGGGCCGACGCTCTTCCCGGAGCGCGCGCTCGCCGAGATCCTGGAATGGAACCGCCGCAGCGAGGCCGCCCTCGCCGCAGGCCGCGCCATCCTGATGCGGACCTGGGCGCGCACGCCCGAGCTCGCGGTCGCGGCCCTGCCCGCCGATCTCCCGCAGGCGCTGCGCCCCCTCGCGCTCTCGCTCGGCCGCCGTCGACTGCGCGGCTTCATGGCGAAGTACGGGATCCAGGAGGACGACCCTGCCCCCGACCGCGTCCTGCGCGACGCCCTCGAAACCCTCGAGCGAACGCTCGAGGGACGCCTCCACCTGATCGGCGATCGCTTCACCTACGCCGACATCGCGATGGCCCTGACCCTCCAGCAGGTCCGCCCCGTCGATCCACGCCACATCCCGCGCCTGCCCGGACTCCCGCCCGCCGGCATGAACGTGCCCGAGCTCGAGACGCGCCACGCCAGGCTCTTCGCCTGGCGCGATGCGCTCTACGACCGCTTCCGGCGGACCTCCGTCCCCGTCTAGAGGAAGATGCCCTCGCGCAGGTCGCGTCCGAAGTGGACGCGCAGCCCGAGCAGCGCGGGCGCGATCAGCCACGGCAGGTTGAAGAGCAGATAGTAGGCGGTGTTGGGCGGCGGGTGCGGGCCGAGAAAGGTCTGCATGAAGTAGAAGAACATGTTCGTCACGCCCGCCCCCGCGTAGACGAGGCCGAGGGGGCGGACCCAGGGCCGCAATCGCGCGAGGCCGATGATCACGAAGAGGAGCGCCGGCGCCTGGAAGAAACCGTCGAACAGGGTCGCGGCGATCAGGTTCGGCGGCGGGTCGAGATGGGCCGGCTCCTCGGCGACCGCCCAGTCGTGGAGCGCGCGCAGCGGGGGCCACGGGCTGTCGGACGAAACGGGGACGCCGAGGCCCTCCGGCAGACTGAACAGGAAGCCGTAGACGACGGAGACGCTGAAGAAGACGACGAGCAGAAGGTCGAGCGGGCGACTCCGGAGCGGCTTCATGACGACGATTTTCCTCCGATCGCGCGAGTCCGCTCGACGGTCCGGCGGATCGCATGCCGTCGTCCCGCGCCGGCCCGCACGATCGGTACGGCCCGCGCCCGACCTTCCACCTTAACGGAACGCGGCTTGCGGCGGTGCCCCCGGCGAGAAGCGGCGCGCGATGCGCGCCGGATTCCCTTGCGGGAGCGGCCGCTGCGCCACCGATCCGCCCCACGCCTCGCCGGAGATCGGTACGTTTTCCAAGCGGCGAGCCGCCTCCGCCGCGACCGGTCCTGCCCGCCGGCAGGGTCGCCACGCCAACGCCCACGGTCGACCGCATGGAACGCGCGCAGCCCAACCGAGACCCGCATCCGCCGACCGACCCGCCGGTCGACGAGCCGATCGAGCCGAAGCTCGCGCTGCTCCGGCGGCCCGAGACCTACCGGGAGGGCGCGTCGCGCGTCGAGGTCGTCGAGACCCACATGTCCTGGGTCTTCCTGACCGACCGCTCGGTTTACAAGCTCAAGAAGCCGATCGTCTGGGATCGCCTCGACTTCTCGACCGTCGAGCGACGCCGCTTCTGCTGCGAGGAGGAGGTCCGGCTCAATCGCCGCCTCGCCCCGGCCGTCTACCGCGGCACGCGCGCGCTGACCCGCGAGCCCGGCGGCGGACTCGCGCTCGACGGCCGCGGTCGGCCCGTCGATTGGCTCGTCGAGATGGAGCGTCTTCCGGCCGATCGCATGCTCGATCGCCGCCTCGCCGCCGCGGCGATCCGGGTCGACGAGGTGCGCGACGCCGCCGGGCTGCTCGCGCGCTTCTTCGCCGACGCGCGCCCGGTCCCGATCGGACTCGACGCGCTGCGCGCCCGCTTCGAGGCCGGCATCGTCGAGGATCGCGATGCGCTCCGGCGGCCGGAGTTCGACCTGCCCCGTGCCCGGGTCGACGCGATCGCCGAGCGCCAGCTCGCCTTCCTCCGCGAGCGCCCGGACCTGATCGTCGAGCGCATTCGCGCCCATCGCATCGTCGACGGCCACGGCGACCTCCGCCCCGAGCACGTCGGCCTGACCCGCCCCCTTCCGGTCGTGATCGATTGTCTCGAATTCTGTGCGGAGCTGCGCGAGCTCGACCCCTTCGACGAGCTCGGCTTCCTCGCGCTCGAATGCGAACGACTGGGACAGCCCCGGATCGGACCCGTCTTCGTCGAGGCCTACGCCCGCGCGTCACGCGACCGGATCGCGCCCGCCCTCGCCGCGTTCTACCGGGACCACCGCATCCTGCGCCGCGCACGCCTCGCCGCCTGGCACCTGACCGATCCCGGGACCCGCGAGCCCGAACGCTTCGCCCGGCGCGCACGCCACTACCTCGCGCTCGCCGGCCCGACGCCCCGCCGCGCCGGAGCGCTCGGACCGATGGCCTAGCGCGAGCGCTCGCTGCGCCGGAACGCTCGGACCGATGGCCCGGCGCGAGAGCTCGCTGCGCAGCGCGGCCGAGACCCGAGCGAACGTCTCGTCGAGATGGATCACGAGATCGACCATCGTCCGGATTCCGCAGAGCCGACCGGCGTCGCCGACGACGATCATCCGGCGCAGCCGCTCACCCGGCGCAGCCGCTGCTCGCACGTGGTCGCGACCACGTCGTGGAGGCTCGCCGCCTCGCGCAGGCAGATCGGATCGGCCGTCATCCCGCCGCGTCCGGCAACCATCCGAGCTGGGCGAGCAGGCCCAGCGTATCCGAGTAGCGGTCGGCGCGACGGACCCGCCCGGCGTCGACCTCGAGCAGGGTACAGTTCTCGATCTGGAAGCGGCGGCCGGTCGCGGGGCGGCCGAAGAAATCGCCGTCGTTTGTGCCCGTCAGCGTGTAGCGGAGCGTGACGAGGCCATCGCGCTCGACGAGCCGCAGCGGCTCCAGATGGACGTCCGAGGCCGCCTTCCACCAGCGCGCGAGCGCCTCGACCTCCGCCGCGGCCCCGACGGTCGACTCGCGCCCGTGGACGTAGGAGACATAGTCGTCGTGCAGCAGGCGCCGATAGCCCGCCGCGTCGCGCGCGTTGTCACAGGCGACGACCGCCTCCACGCATTCGATGGCCGACCGCATTCGTGTCCCCCCCCTCCGCCGGCGCCCGCGCCGGCATCAACGTCCCTCGAAGACGGGCTCGCGCTTCTCCATGAACGCGCGCGGTCCCTCGCGCGCGTCCTGCGAGCGGGCCACCGGCCACGACAGCGCGTGCTCGATCCGAAAGGCCTCCTCGAGCGGCAGGCCGCTGGTCCGGATCGCGGTCTCCTTGATCGCGCGCAGGGCGAGCGGCGCGTTGCGCGCGAGACGCTGCGCGAACTCGAGCGCGCGCGGCATCACGCGCTCGGGCTCCACCACCTCGTTCACGAAGCCGAAGGCGAGCGCGTCCCGGGCCGGGATGCGATCGCCCGTCAGCAGGACCTCCATCGCCTTGCACCACGGCATCTGGCGCGGCAGGCGCACCATCGAGCCCCCGCCCGGGACGAGGCCGCGCTGCACCTCCGAGAGCCCGAACCAGGCGTCGGTCGACGCGACGCGGATGTCCGTGGCCTGCAGGATCTCCGTGCCGCCTGCGAGGGCGAAGCCGTTGATGGCGGCCACGATCGGCTTGTAGAGCTCGAAGGGACGCAGCAGCGCGGTGCCCATGATGCGCGCGGAGTCGGCCATGAAGCGCCGATCCCAATCGTCCTCCGGCGGACGGGCGCCGGTGAGCAGGGGCAGCAGCCGGCCGAGATCGCCCCCCGCCGAGAAGGCCTGCCGACCGGACCCCGTCAGGATCGCGACGCGCAGCGCGTCGTCGTCGCGGAAGTCGACCCAGGCCTCGGCCAGGCGGATCATCAGCTCCGGCGTGAAGGCGTTGCGACGCTCCGGGCGATTGAAGGTGAGCACGGCGATGCCGGCGTGCGGGCCGGCGAGCTTCTCGTAGAGCAGATCGGTCACGGTCGGCTTCGCTCCCCGCGCCGGAGGGGCGCGGGAGCGATCTTCGCCGAACCGACGCCGTTGCGCGACGCCCGACCCATGGAAGGGCGTCAGCGCGCGGCGGGCGCGTGCATCGCGGCAGACGCCTCGCCCGTCGCGGCGGCCGGCAGGCGGCGCGACGCGTGCGGATGCCAGCCGACGACGCCGAGCAGCACGAAGAAGCCGACGACGTAGCCCACGATCACGAACCAGCCGCTGCGAACCCAGCGTCCGACCGAGCGCGCCTCGGGATAGAGGTTCGAGATCGCGACGCCCGCCGACGAGCCGAACCAGATCATCGACCCGCCGAAACCGACCGTGTAGGCGAGCCCACCCCAGTCGTAGCCGCCCTGCTTGATCGCCAGCGCCGTCAGCGGAATGTTGTCGAAGATCGACGAGAGGAAGCCCAGGCCGAAGGCCGTCTGCCAGGACGCCGCCGGCAGCTTCTCGACCGGCATCATCGTCGCCGAGAGCACGAGCGCGAGCAGGAAGAACGACCCCTTCGCCGCCTCGGGCAGGAGCGACCAGGTCGGCTTGCGCCAGGGCGCGGTCGCCAGGATCGCCGCCCAGACCGCCACGCCGATGAACGGGAACGACTCCGCGTCCTCCCCGAGCGTCAGGTTGACGTAGACGTTGACGGAGATCGCGGCGGCGAGGATGACGGCGACGACGCCCATGCGGGCCCAGTCGACGTGGAGGTTGCTCTCCGCGTCCTTCATGATCGGCGAGTATCGCTGCTGCTGGAACGCGGCGGGGATGCCGAAGACGACCGTCGCGGCGGCAGCCGCGAGAAAGGCCGGCAGTACCGCGATCGGCGAGATGCCGCTGATCCACATCATGGTCGTCGTGGTGTCGCCGACGACGCTGCCCGCGCCGCCCGCGTTCGATGCCGCCACGATCGCCGCGATGAAGCCCACGTGGACCTTGCGATTGAAGACGGTCATCGCGAGCGCGCCGCCGATCATCGCTGCCGCGATGTTGTCGAGGAATGCGGAGAGGACGAAGCACATCGCGAGCAGCAGGAACGGGCCCTTCCAGTCGTCGGGCAGGTAGTTGGGCAGGAGCTTCGGCAGCTCGCTCTCCTCGAAGTGGTTCGCGAGCAGCGCGAAGCCCGTCAACAGGCAGAAGAGGTTGACGATCACGACCCACTCGTGGCCCAGATGGGAGAGGAACCCGGCGACGCCGACGCCGTGCTTGAAGCTGCTGAAGAAGATGTTGTAGAGCGAGATGACGGTCAGGCCGGTGGCGGCGACGCGCAGCGTATGATGATGGAAGAGCGCGACGCCGATCAGGGTCATGCCGAAGAGGAGGAAGTCGATCGGGATCCCCATCACGGAGGGGATCGGCGGCCGCTCGAAAGTCTCGGCCATCACCGGAAGCGCGAACGACAGGATCGCCAGCACGACCACGATCGGCCGCAGGTTCGCAAGACGGAACATCACTTCTCTCCCCGGTTAGGATCTCGTCGGACCGCGTCGCTGCGATCGATCGCGGCGACGCGCTCATGGAGCGGAGTCGCGAAGAGGTCCTCCGACCGTTCGCGCGAGCCCGCGCAGGCCGATCGGCTCGCGCCGCGCCTCGCTGAACTCGCCCCTCCGCTTTTCCATTCCATGCAGTCGATCCGGTTCGTCGCTCGGTGTTTCCATGGAGGGCTCGGGTTCCAGGCTGAAACGCCGGTCCCGCGCCCGCGTCCGGTTTCGCTCATCTGCCAGCCGAAATCAAGATGGAATCGTCCGACCCGGGCGGGCGGAGCGGGGCTCAGGCGCTGCGCAGGGCCTCGACGTACTTCGCCCGCTCCGCCTCCGCAACGAAGGTGAAGCCGCAGAGCACGCGATCGACGAGCGGGCCGAAGCGCGCGGCGAGCGCCGAAACGACCCGATCCGGCGGCGCGACGATGGCGAAGGCCTCGAGCACCTCGTCCGTGATCCGCTCGCCCATCGTCTGCCACTCGCCCCGCTTCGAGAGCCGGTTGAGCTCGCCCTGCAGCTCCCCCCAGCCGTGGACCTCGAGAACGCCACGATAGGCGGGGGTCGAGCCGTAGAAGCCGATCTGGCGGGCGGTCGCGAGCCGCATCGCCTCCCACTCGCGCTCGTCGTTGCCCGTCACGACGAAGGCGGGGTAGCAGAGCTCGACGTCGCGGCGCGCGCGCCCCGATCGGGCGAGGCCCCGCTCGAGAGCGGGCAGCGTGACCTCGCGCAGGTAGCGCTCGGTCGTGAAGGCATGGACCAGCATGCCGTCCCCGACCTCGCCCACGACCTCCGTCATGCGCGGTCCGACGGCCGCGAGCACGACGCGCGGCGGGCCGTAGGGGTTGTTCCTCGGGACGAACATGGGCGTCATCAGGGTGTGGCTGTAGTGGTCGCCCCGGAAGTCGAGCTTCTCGCCCTGGTACCAGCAGGCCCAGATGGCGCGCATCGCGAGCACGAACTCGCGCATGCGCGCCGCCGGAGCGGACCAGGGCATGGAGAAGCGCTTCGTGACGTGGGGTCGGATCTGGGAGCCGAGACCGAGGACGAAGCGCCCCCTCGAGAAGGCCTGCAGGTCGTTGCCGATCTGGGCGACGGTCATCGGGTTGCGCGCGAAGGCGACCGCGATCGAGGTCATCAGCTCGATCCGCCGGGTATGCTCGGCCGCGAGCGCGAGGGGCAGGAAGGGATCGGAGTCGATCTCCGCCGAGACCAGGCCGTCGAAGCCCTGCGCCTCGAGCGCGCGCGCCGTCGCGCCGACGGTTCCGAGATCCGCCAGGCCCAGGAGTCCCGCATCGACCTTCATCTTCGTTCTCCCGCCCCGTTCATCGGACCATCGAACAGGCCTCCGTTCGGCGCAAACGCCGCCGCGCGACCCCGAGTCGCCGCGCCCGGGCCCGCGGGCCGCTCCGGGATCGGGTTGCTTGAATTGTCGGGACGGAGCTGGTAGGTAGGGCCGATCCGCGCCAGTCCGCGGCTGCTAGGCAAGGAGTCCCGCGTGGCCCGTCCGATCCGGATCGCGAACTGCTCGGGCTACTTCGGCGACCGCGCGACCGGCATGCGGGAGATGGTCGAGGGCGGCCCGATCGACGTGCTGACCGGCGACTGGCTGGCCGAGCTGACCATGTTGATCCTCGCGCGCACGCAGGCCCGACGGAAGAGCGGCGGCTGGGCCCGCACCTTCGTCGAGCAGCTCGAGGGCGTGATGGGCCCCTGCCTCGAGCGCGGCATCAAGGTCGTGTCCAACGCGGGCGGGCTCGATCCCGAAGGCTGTGCGGCCGAGATCCACGAGATCGCGACGCGGCTCGGACTCTCGCCGCGAATCGCCTTCGTCCGGGGCGACGATCTGATGCCGCGTCTCGACGCGCTCGTCGGGGACGGCCAGCTCCGCCACTTCGAGACCGGCGCTCCCATCGACGATCCCGGTCGCTTCCTGACGGCCAACGCCTATCTCGGCTGCTGGGGCATCGTCGACGCCCTCGCAGGCGGGGCCGACGTCGTCGTCACCGGCCGCGTGACCGACGCGGCGCTCGTCTGCGGCCCCGCCGCCTGGCATCACGGCTGGCAGCGCACCGATTTCGACGCGCTCGCGGGCGCCGTCGTGGCGGGCCATCTGATCGAATGCAGCAGCCAGGTGACCGGCGGCAACTACGCCTTCTTCCGCGAGGTCGAGGGGCTCGAGCACGTCGGCTTTCCCTGGGCCGAGGTCGAGGCCGACGGCGCCTGCGTGATCGGCAAGCACGACGGGACCGGCGGCGAGGTCTCGCTCGGCACCGTGACCTCGCAGCTGCTCTACGAGATCGGGGGACCGCGTTATTTCGGTCCCGACGTGACGGCGCGCTTCGACACGATCCGGCTCGAGGCGCTCGGGCGGGACCGCGTGCGCGTCTCCGGCACGCGCGGCGAGGCGCCCCCGGCGACGCTCAAGGTGTGCATGAATCGCGACGGCGGGTTCCGCAACGACATGCGCGTCGCGGTCGCGGGCCTCGACGCGGAGGCCAAGGCGAAGGTCCTCGAGTCGGCGTTCTGGCGCGCCTGCCCCTACGGACCGGAGGACTACGCGCAGGTGACGATGCGCTTGCTTCGGACCGGGAAGAGCGATCCCGCTTCGAACGAGGAGGCGATCGCCGTCTGGCACGTCTCGGTCAAGGATTCCGACGAGCGGAAGGTGGGTCGCGCCTTCTCGAACGCGATCGCCGAGCTCGCCCTCTCCTCGATTCCCGGCTTCTTCACCCTCGGCGGCGGCCCGACCGACGCGCGCCGCTTCGGCGTCTACGAACCGGCCGCGGTCCCGGCGGAATGCGTCGCGCAGGAGGTCGCCTTCGTCGGCGGGGAGGCGCGCCGCATCGAGTCCTTCCTCCCGCGCGCGGGCCCGCTCCCCGACCCGATCGAGCCTGCCCCGGGGCCGACGACCGCGCCGCCGGTCGGCCCGTCCCGGCGCGCCGCGCTCGGCCGCGTGATCGGCGCGCGCTCGGGCGACAAGGGCGGGAACGCCAACCTCGGCGTCTTCGCGCGAACCGACGCCGGCTGGACCTGGCTCGACGCGTTTCTCTCGACCGAACGGCTGACGGCGCTGCTGCCCGAGCTGGACGCGTTCCCGATCGACCGCCATCGCTTCCCCGCGCTGCGCAGCCTGAACTTCGTCGTCCATGGCCTGCTCGAGGAGGGCGTCGCCGCGGCGACGCGGCAGGACGGTCAGGCGAAGAGCCTCGGCGAGTGGCTGCGCGCGCGGATCGTCGAGATTCCGGAGGCCCTGCTCGATTGAAGACCGCGGCGGCGCGCCCGGAAGCGATCAGCCCGCGAGCCGTGTCCCGCCCGGAATCGTGCGCTGCCCGTCGTCCGGGTTCTCGAGCGCGACCTCGCCCTCGATCACGACGTCGGGCCCGAAACGGAAATCGCCCCGCACCACCAGCTTCCGGCAGGCGCGGAGCGAGGGCGCCCCGTGCTCGAACCGTTCCTCGAAGTCCGCGATGCGGGCGTAGAAGCGCGGATCGAGCTCGATCACGCGGCGGCGACTCGCCTCGGCGTCTCGGGGAACCATGCGCGCGTCGCTCGCGAGCTCGTAGGCGTCGGACCAGAGGACCAGCAGGTCGCTCGTCGTCTTGACGGGCGCGAAGCGCTCGCGGGGCACGGCGATCGCCCGGGCGCCCTCGAAGGATTCGATCGCGGATCCCATCGCGGTCTCGAGCTGGTAGCAGCGCGGACTCGTGGGATCGTCCGGCGACACCCGCTTCTCGTTGTGGATCACCGGGAGCGGCAGCCCGTCGGGCGAGGCGGCGAGCGCGGCGGCCAGGGCGTCGAGATCGAGCCAGAGATTGTTGGTGTTGAAATAATGGTGGCGCGCGACGTCCTGGAACGCCTCGACGTCCTCCGGTGCGCACTGCGCGGACTCCCGCAGGATCAGCCTTCCGTCGCGCAGCGCGAGATGGCCCCCTTTGCGATCCGCGGGGGTGCGCTCGGCGACCTCCATCGCGAAGGGCAAGCCCGTCTCCGCGAGCCAGCCGAGCAGTCGCAGGTCGAGGGTCGCGCCGAGATTGTCCGCATTGGAGACGAAGGCCCAGCGGAAGCCGTTGCTGCGCAGCGTCTCGAGCATTCCGGAACTCGCGAGCGCGATGTAGAGGTCACCATGGCCCGGGGGACACCACTCGAGGGAGGGGTCCGCGGGCCACTCGACGGGACGCCAGGTCTCGGCGTCGATGCGCGGCACCTTGTGCTGGACGAAGTCGAGCGGGACCTGCTTCTCGAGCTCGGGATGCACCAGCAGCGCCGCGAGGGAGTCGTCGCGGGTCCGATAGCTGTTCATCAGGACGAGCGGCAGATCGACGGCGAGCCGCGCGCGCTGGTGGAGGACCTGGCGCGCGATGAGGTCGAGAAAGCTGATGCCTGGCCGCACGGGCAGCAGACTCTTCGCCTTCGCGAGCCCCATGCTCGTCCCGAGTCCGCCATTGAGCTTGATCACGACGGCCTGCGCGGCCGCGCGTCGACCGGCCTCGGCATGGCGTTCCAACGACGCGAGCGCCGGCAGCGTCGCGACCGGCTCGATCGACGCCTCGGGCACGACGGTCGCCCCGCCCTCCGCCACGAAGCGCACGGCGCGCAGGAAGGAGCGGATCGCGATCTCCGGCAGCTTCTCGCGGCGCATGCGCGCTGCGAAGCGCGCGAGCGCCGCATCGTCGATCCGCTTCGCGCCCGCCCTGCCCACGCGTCCCATCGACTCCTCGTCGGCGTCGTCCCGCCGTCGCTCCGCTTCCGTCACCCGCGGCGGACGCCGCGCCGCGTCTTGCTTCCGCCGCCCGGCCTGCACCCCGGGCTCCGGCGGGTCCCCCGACCGGACCCCTCTTCGACCGATCCGGTTCGATGCTTGCGTCCGCTCTGGGTCGCCGGTCGGGCCGTTCGGGGTCGCGCGGCGACGGATCGGGATGCGCCGGGGCGTCGAGCGATCGCCACCCGCGCGGCTGCCGATCCGATCCCTCGGAGGCTAGCGTTGCGGAATTCCCGCCAGGAGGCGTCCGTGGCCCGCAAGACGATCCGCATCGAAGACCTGAAGCATCCGATCCTGAACGAGGAGCAGAAGGCGGCGCTCGCCTACGGCGAGGCGAATCCGGTCGAGCTCTCGGTCGCGGCGGTGCTCGCGGCAGCGGCGCGGCAGACGGGCCTCGACGACTTCGGGCCGACCGACTTCCACGAGCGCCTGGCCCTCTGGCTCGCCGAGGTCGACGACGACCCGGATCGGACCGCCTTCGGCCGGTTGATCCACTGGAACGATTGCGTCCGCTATGCCGCGACCCGCCTGCGCATCCGCGATCTCCTGAATCGGCATCCGGAGATCCACGAGCAGCGGATCGAGCGACCGCTGATCGTGATCGGCCTGCCCCGCTCGGGCACGACCCACCTCGTCAACCTGATCGCCGCCGACCAGCGATTGCGGTCGATGCCCCTCTGGGAGGGCCAGGAGCCCGTGCCCGACCCGCGCGAGAAGCCCGGCCCCGACGGCATCGATCCGCGCTGGCATCGCTGCAACGCGATCTGGGAGCGCATGCGAAGCGCCTCGCCGCTGCTCGCGGCGATGCACCCGATGGAGCCGGACCACATCCACGAGGAGCTCGAGTTCCTGCTCCCCGACTTCACCAGCTACAACCTCGACTGGGTGGTGCGCGCGCCGCGCTGGCGCGATTACTACCTCGCCCACGACCAGACGCCCCACTACCAGGGCGCGCTCAAGACGGGCCTCAAGATCCTCCAGTGGTTCAAGCCGCGGGAGCGCTGGGTCCTCAAGTGTCCGCAGCATCTCGAGCAGATCGGGCCGCTGATGAAGACGTTCCCCGACGCGACGATCGTCGTGACCCATCGCGACCCCGTCTCGGTCCTGCAGTCCGCCGCCACGATGCAGGCCTACGCCGCACGCACGAGCTACCGGACGCCCGATCCGGAGTGGTACCTCGCCTACTGGCACGACCGGATCCGGCGGCTGCTCGAGGCCTCGGTGCGCGACCGCCACCTGCTGCCGAAGGGCCGGACGGTGGACGTCTTCTTCGATCGCTTCATGAAGGACGACGTCGGCACGGTCGAGCGGATCTACGACGTGGCGGACCTGCCGATGACGGCGGAGGCCCGGGCGCAGATCGAGGCCTACATGGCGGCGCATCCGCGAGGCAAGGAGGGACAGGTCGTGTACGACCTGCGCGGCGACTTCGGCGCCGATCCGGCGGAGCTCCGGCGCGCGTTCGACTTCTACTTCGAGGCTTTCCCGGAGCTGACGGTCGAGGTTCGCTAGTCGACCCCCGTCGACCGCGATCAGGCCTGGCTCTTCACGAAGAGCTCGAACGAGAGATCCGTCGCGTCCCGCGCCGAGCCCTCGGAGACCTCCGCGCGGTCGAGCTCGTACTCGCTCGACATGTCGAGCAGGTGGGTGCGGTGCTCGATCGCCCAGCGGCCGTTCTTCTTCGAGAAGCGGTCGAGGTAGCGGCCGCGGCCGACGAGCTCCTTCTGACGTCCGTCCTCGTCGGGCTTCGACCAGAGCACGACCGTCACGTAGGACTCGCAGACCGCTCGATCGCCGTGGACCTCGATCAGCACGTTCGTGATCTGATGCGAGTGGCGCTCCATCGTCGCATGGGCCTGCCAGACCCAGTCGATGAAACCGCGGCCGGTCCCCTCGTAGATGCCGTCGTAGAAGGCGGTGCCGCCGTCGTGCCAGACGGCGTAGGCCATCTCCTTGTCCATGCGATCGAGCCCGCGGCAGTAGCGCGAGAGGACGTCCCGGATCTCCTGCCTGTCGATGAGGGTCTGGATCGCGCGATCGTGCATGTCGGCCTCCGCGTGTGATCGCGCGCGGCGCGCGCGATGCCCCGACTCTACTGCAATCACGCCGCGCGGATGAGCGGCGCCGAGCGCGCTGCATTAGCGTGGGACGCGTTCCGAACCGGCCCCGCGCCCCGACCGGAGAACCGACGATGACGCCCCACCGCGCTCCCGCCTGCCGCCCCCGCGCCGACGCCGCCCCCCGCGCCGCCGACCCGCGGCCGGCCGCACCCGCCAGGCCGACCGCGCTCGCCCGGCCTCCGCACGTCGCCGGCGGCGCGCGGGTCGTCGCCCTCGCGCTGCTCGCGGGACTCCACGCCGGCTGCTCGCCGCGGGAAGACGGATCGGCCGGCGCTCCGCCCGAATCCGCCCCGCACGCGGTGGCGGGCGAAGCCGCGACCTCGACCGACCTCGCTCCCTCCGGCCGCCCCTACAGCGAGCAGCGCGAAGCCTGTGCCGATCGCGACCCGAACCGGCAGGTCTTCTGGGGCGAGCTCCACGTCCACTCCGCCCGATCGATGGATGCCTGGCTCTGGGAGACGCGCAACGGCCCCGACGAGGTCTACCGCTTCGGAAAGGGCGAGACGCTGATGCTCCCGCCCCTCGACGATCGGGGCCAGGGAACCCGCCCCGTGGCGCTCGAGCGCCCGCTCGACTTCGTCGCCCTGACCGACCACGCCGACTTCCAGGGCGAGGTCGCGCTCTGCACCCGCACGGACTCGCCCGCCTACGACACGCCGACCTGCCGGAAGTACCGCGGCGACGATCCCGATTCCCCCGAGCGCAACGCGCGCATGGGCCTCCTCTCGCGCGGCCTCCACCCCGACGCGAGCGGCGGTTCGATGCGGAGCGAGGTGCTCTGCGGCCGCGACGGCGCGCTCTGCCGGCAAGCCATGACGACGGTCTGGGAGGAGCAGCAGGCGGCGGCCGAGCGCCACTACGACCGCTCGGAGCAGTGCCGCTTCACGACCTTCCACGCCTACGAGTACACGGCGACCCCCGACCTCGCGAAGGTCCACCACAACGTGATCTTCCGGAACGCGAACGTGCCGAAGGCGCCGATTCCCTGGATCGACGTGCCCGACGTCTACGACCTCTGGTCGCGGCTCGACGACGAGTGCCTCGACGCGGGCAACGGCTGCGACGTCCTGACGCTGCCCCACAACTCGAACCTCTCGAACGGCAACATGTTCGCCGTCACCGGCACCGACCTCCCGCTCGAGACCCAGCGCGCCCGCGCGTCGCTGCGCGCCGACATCGAGCGGCTGGCCGAGATCACCCAGATCAAGGGCGATTCCGAGTGCCGCAACGGCATGTGGAACGTGATCGGCGCGAGCGACGAGTTCTGCGATTACGAGCAGTGGCGTGGCCCCGAGTTCGAGGACTGCCGCGACGGGACGGGCAAGGGCGCGCTCTTCGACCAGGGCTGCGTCGGGCGCTCGGACTTCCTGCGCTATGCGCTCCTCGACGGCTTCCGCGAGCAGCGGCGGCTCGGCATCAACCCGTACAAGCTCGGCTTCATCGCCGCGACCGACTCCCACAACGCGACCCCGGGCGACGTCGAGGAGCATTCCTTCGACGGCTGGGGCGGGATCGCGGACGCCTCGCCCGAGCAGCGGCTCACGAAGCCGGAGGCCGCGGTGACCCTGACCTATCCCGCGCGCTCGAACCCGGGCGGGCTGGCGGGCGTATGGGCGGAGGAGAACTCGCGCGACGCGCTCTTCGACGCGATGAAGCGTCGCGAGACCTTCGCGACGAGCGGGCCGCGTCTGACCGCGCGCTTCTTCGGCGGCTGGTCGCTGCCGGCGGATCTCTGCGACCGGGCGGATCTCGTCGAGCGAGGCTACGCCGCGGGCGTGCCGATGGGGGGCGATCTGCCCGCGCGCCCGGACGGCGCCGCGGCGCCCTCGTTCGTCGTGTCGGCGCTGCGCGACCCCGGAGCCCCGGGACATCCCGGCGGCCTGCTGCAGCGCGTGCAGATCGTGAAGGGCTGGGTCGACGGCGAGGATCGCCTCCACCAGGCGGTCTACGACGTGGCGGGGGGCCCGAACGATGCCTCCGTCGACCCGGCGACCTGCACCCCGCGCGGCGCGGGCCACGAGAGCCTCTGCCAGGTCTTTACCGATCCCGACTTCGATCCCGACACGAGTGCGGTCTACTACGCGCGCGTGCTCGAGAATCCGAGCTGTCGCTGGACGGCGCGGCAATGCCTCGCGCTGCCGGCGGAGCGGCGGCCGGCGGCGTGCAGCGATCCGGTGATCCCGACCACCATCCAGGAACGGCTCTGGACCTCGCCGATCTGGTACGAGGCGGCGGGCGCGACGCCGAGCGCGGCGCCGATGCGTGCGGTGGGCGCGGCGGTGGAGGCCTCGGCGCGCAACGACGCGGCGGGGCCGTCTGCAAGGTCCGACGATCGGGTGATCGCGGCGCGCGGCGCGGCGACGCATGGCATACGGGACGCCGCGACGCGCTGAAATTTCGCGCGTCGAGCGCGGCGCGCGTTGGCATCGTCGAGCCCGCCGGTACACTCTCGCGCCATGCGAATCTTCTTGTTCGTCCTCGTTCTCGGGCTGCTGGCGGCCGGTGGCGCCTGGATTCACGCGGGCAATCAGCCCGGTCCCTCGATCGAGATCTCCGGCCCCGAGGCCGTCGGCCGACTCGGCGACGTCACCGTCGCGATCGACGCGCCGGACGGTCGACTCGATCGCCTGCTGATCGCGCTGGTCCAGGGGACGACGACGACGCCCCTCTTCGACTCCCCCGTCGGCGGACCGCTCGGCGCCGCGAGCGACGAGGCCGCCGGCGTCCGGCGCGTCGGCGAGGATCGCATCGAGATCACGCGCTCGATCGGCAAGCAGGCCATCCCGACGCTCGCCGCGGGCCAGGCCGAGGTCCAGGTGACGGCCGTGCGGCCCGTCCTCTTCGGCTACCGGCAGGCGACGTCGAGCCTCGCCGCGACGGTCGACGTGCGTCTGAACCCGCCGCAGCTCGCCGTCCTCTCGCTCCACCACTTCATCAACCAGGGGGGCTCCGAGGTCGTCGTCTACCGCGTGAATCCGCCGGATGCCGCCTCCGGCGTTCGCGTCGGCGAGCTCGAGTACCCGGGCTATCCCGCGAGCGGGGCGGGCATCGCGAGCGAGGATCCCGGGCTGCGCGTCGCGTTCTTCGCGCTGCTCCCGGATCAGGACGTCGCGGCGCCGATCCAGCTCTTTGCCCGCGACGCGCTCGGCAACGAGGGAATGGGCAGCTTCGACTTCCGCGTCTTCCCCAAGCAGTTCCGACAGAGCACGATCAACGTCGACGACGCCTTCCTCGCGCGCGTCGTCCCGGCGATCCTGCAGAACACGCCCGAGTTCAGCGTCGAGGATCCGAACGATCTGGTCGCGGCCTATCTCCGCATCAACCGCGACCTTCGCCGCGAGAACGGCGAGAAGATCGCGAGCCTCGCCGCGGAGACCTCGCCCGAGATCCTCTGGCGGGGCCCCTTCAAGCAGCTGATCAATACCGCCGTCGAGGCGGGCTTCGCCGACCAGCGGACCTACCTCTACCAGGGCCGCGAGATCGACCGCCAGGTCCACCTCGGCTTCGACCTCGCCTCGACGATGGCGGCGCCCGTGAAGGCCGCCAACCGCGGCCGCGTCGTCTTCGCCGGCTACCTCGGCATCTATGGCAACTGCGTGATCCTCGACCATGGCATGGGCCTGCAGTCGCTCTACGCCCATCTCTCCTCGATCGCGGTCCAGCCGGGGCAGATGGTCGAGCTGGATCAGGCGCTCGGCCGCAGCGGCGCGACCGGCCTCGCCGGCGGCGATCACCTCCACTTCACGATGCTTCTGGCGGGACGCGCGGTGACGCCGATCGACTGGTGGAGCGCGCAGTGGGTACAGGACCGGATCGTGCGCAAGTTCGTCGAGGCGGGCGCGACCGGACCGGCGACGGAGCCCTGAGTTGAGGCGTCGGCGAAGCGTTCGGTCCGCCCGGATTCGGGAGGCGGCGCTCGCCCTGTTGCTCGCGGGCGCGGCCATGCGATCGGCTCCGGCGCAGGCGGCACCGGCCGAAGCGTCCGTCGCCGAGGCGCCCCTGGTCGTCCGACCCGCGAGCCCGCCCTACCGCGTGACCGAAGCGCGCGACGCCTGCGCGCAGTACGCTCCCGAGCGGCGCCCCTTCTTCGGCGACCTCCACGTCCACACCGCGCGCTCCCAGGACGCCTCGACCCAGGACACGCGCGTCACGCCGCGCGAGGCCTACCGCTTCGCGACCGGCGAGGCCCTCGGCATCCAGCCCTTCGATGCCGACGGCCGATCGCTGCGCAGCGTGCGGATCGACCGTGCGCTCGACTTCGCCGCCGTCACCGATCACGCCGAGCAGATCGGCGAGGTCCACGTCTGCCGCACGCCCGGTCAGCCCGGCCACGACTCGCTCGTCTGCGGCCTCTATCGCCGCTTTCCCCGCATCGCCTTCTTCGTCATGAACGGCCGCTATTCCCTCTTCGAGTCGCGCTGGGGCTTCTGCGGCGAGAACGCCGAGCACTGCCTCGCCGCCGCGGGGATCGTCTGGAACGAGCATCAGGCCGCCGCCGAAGCCGCCTACGACCGCTCTTCCTCCTGTCGCTTCACGAGCTTCGTCGCCTACGAGTGGACCGCGAGCGGCCATCAGGGCGGTCACCTGCATCGCAACGTGATCTTCCGCAACGCGAGCGTTCCGGCGCTCCCGATCAGCGTGATGGAGACGGGTGCGATGGCGATCGGGCTCTGGCGACGCCTCGACGCCGAGTGCCGCGACGGTGCGCCCGGCTGCGAGTCCCTCACGATCCCCCACAACTCGAATTGGAGCGTCGGCTCGGCCTTCACCTCGGCCGTCACGCCCGGCGCCGAGGTCACGGCCGAAGAGGCGGAGATCCGGGCCCGCTACGACCGCCTGGTCGAGGTCATGCAGCACAAGGGCGAGTCGGAGTGCGCGATGACCCCCGGCGTGACCGACGAGGGCTGCGGCTTCGAGAAGGCGGTCGACCACCAGAACCCCCGCGCCCCCGACACGCCGAACGAGATCGACTTCGTCCGCACGGCCCTGAAGCGCGGCCTCGTGCTCGAGCCCGAGCTCGGCGCGAATCCCTTCCGTTTCGGCCTGATCGGCAGCACGGACACCCACATCGGCACGCCCGGCCTCGTCGCCGAGCGCGGCTTCGGCGGCCACGGCGGCGCCGGGCGGCCCGGTAGCCGGGCGCTCGAGCCGGGCCTGCCCGAGCTCGCAGCGCTCAATCCGGGCGGGCTCGCCGTGCTCTGGGCCGAGGAGAACAGCCGCGATGCGCTCTTCGAAGCGATGCGCCGCAAGGAGGCCTACGCGACGAGCGGCACCCGACCCGAGCTGCGCTTCTTCGGCGGCTGGGACTTCGCGGACGACGTCTGTGCCGATGCGAACCTCGCCGCGACGGGCTACGCGCGGGGCGTCCCGATGGGCGGCGATCTGACCGCGGTGCCGCGCGAGGACGCCGCGCCGCGCTTCGTCGTCAGCGCGGTCCGCGATTCGCACCCGTCGGGCGGGGATCTCGAGCGGATCGAGATCGTGAAGGGCTATCGCGAGGGCGGCGTCGCGAAGGAGAAGGTCGTGACCGTGGCGGGCGGGGATCGCCCGGCCGACGTCGATCTCGCGACCTGCGCCCCGCGCGGCGAGGGCTACGACTCGCTCTGCACGGTCTGGAGCGATCCCGACTTCGACCCCGCGGAGCCCGCGTTCTACTACGTCCGCTTGAGAGAGAACCCGAGCTGTCGCTGGACGCAGTGGGCCTGCAACGAGGCAGGCGTGCGCTGCGACGATTCGAAGACGATCGCCGCGGGCTACGAAGCCTGCTGCTCGGGCGAGGTCCCGCCGACCATCCAGGAACGCGCCTGGAGCTCGCCGATCTGGTACGGACCCTGAAGGCGGACGCGGACGGGTCCGGCGCCGCCTCGCCCGACCGTCCGCGTCCGGCTCCGCCCCGACTCCGCTCCCCCCGACGCGCCTACCCCGGCTCCTCCTCGCGGCTCGGGAACCGCACGAGGGCGATCGCGACGCCGCCCGCCCCGACGAGTCCGATCTGCACGAGGAAGCCGATGGCATAGCTTCCCGTCATGCCGTCGAGCCAATGGGAGAGCACGGAGGCGCCCGTGAGCAGCGGAATCGCGACGATCGCGCCGAGCGCGTTCGCCCGGCCGAAGTTCGCCCGCCCGAAGCAGCGCGCGACCGCCACGCCCTGGACGGGCGCCGCCCCGCCGATGCCGATGCCGTAGATCGCGCCGGTCGCCAGGAAGAGCGCGTAGCCCGGCTCGGCGTGGAAGATCGCCCAGACCAGCATGTTCACGACCACGATCATCAGCAGCGACGGCTTGAGTGGCGCCACGTCGGCGAGTCCGCCCACGACGAGCTTGCCGAGCAGCGAGAAGGGGATCATCGTCGCATAGAAGAGGGCCGTCTCCTGTTCGTCGAAGCCGAGATCCCGGCCGAACTCGATGAGCAGCGGCATCAGCACGATCGGCGAGGTCATGACGAGCCCGAAGCCGACGGCGAGCAGCCAGAGGCGGGGGTCGCGGGCGAGCTCGGACGTCTCGCGGACGGCGACGAGCGGGGCCGCCGACGCCTCGGCCGCGGCGGACGCGCGCTCGCGCCGATCCGATTCGCGTTCGACCGCATCGCCATCCGGTCGCTGCCCGACGCGCTCCGGTCGTCCGATCACGAACAGGCCGAAGAGCGGGACGGCGACGAGCAGCGTCCACGCCCCGAACGCCGCCGCCGCCGTACGCCAGCCGAAAGCGTCGATCAGCGCCTGCGCGCTCGTCGGCGCGGCGTACGTCGCGAGCGTTCCGCCTGCGACCGTGAAGCCGAGCGCGAGCCCGCGCCGACGGGCGTACCAGTTCGTGGTCAGGGCCATCGAAGGGATCGAGCCGAAGAACGCGGCGCCCAGGCAGACGAATCCGAGGTAGGCGACGGCGGCCTGCCAGAGCGCGCCCGCCTGCGAGAGCGCCAGCAGTCCCACGCCCGTCCAGGCCGCGCCTGCCGCCATCATCGGACGCGCGCGCCCGTCGTCGAGCCAGCGACCCGCGAAAGGCGCGGCGAGACCCATCGCGACGATGGTGAACGAGGCGCCGTAGCCGATCGTCGAGCGCGGGACGCCGAACGCATCGGCGAGCGGCGCGAGGAAGTTGCCGAACGCCCCGAACGTGATGGCGCTCGAGAGGAAGTTGGCGAAGGCCGCGAGCGCCACCATCCGGGGCCCGAGGAACCGCGACGGCGCCGCCGCCCGCGCTTCGACCACGCCGATCCGAGCCGTCGCGATCGGGCCGCCGGCTCCGCCCGACTCCCGCGCCTCGAATGCCATGCGACCGCCTCCGCACCATCCGCCCCGGACGACCGCTGCACTCTAGGGCAGCCGTCGGCGAGCCGCGCGCGCTCCAGCAGGCTAGCTTCGTTTCGGAGGTGACTGCCCGTGAAGGTGATCGATCTCGCTCCCGAGCTCTTCGAGCCCTACTTCGCATTCTTCCGACCGGCCCATTCGCACGGCCGCGTTCCCGCCCGGATCAAGGAGCTGGCGCGGCTCAGGATCGCGATCCTCAACGGCTGCAACACCTGCCTCTTCGCTCGCTACACGCAGGCCGCGCAGGAAGGACTCGACGAAGCGACCATCTCCCAGGTTCATCGGCCCGAGGCCGAGCGCGCCCTGTCGACGCGCGAAGCCCTCGCGGTCCGATTCGCCGAACGGATGGCGACGGACTTCCGGAGCGTGGATGCCGAGTTCATGTCGGAGCTGCGGAAGTCGTTCACCGACGCGGAGATTGCGGAGCTCGGCCTGATGATCGGCCAGTATCTCGCGATGGGTCGTCTGCTGGTCGTCCTGGGCGGCCACGAGGACGCCTGCGAGATCTACACCCCGCCGAACGGATGACCGCGGGCGGCGGGCGCAACGTGCCGAGCCGCCGCGACGGGACGATCGAAGCGAGCTTCGGCGAGCCCAGGCGGCGCCCTCGCTAGGCGTCCGCGGCCGCCATCAGATCGGGGATGAAGTTCGCGGCGAAGTTGGGCACGACGAGGCCGGGGTGCGTCTCGCGCATGAAGGCGAACTTGCGCTCCAGCACGATCGCATAGCGAACGACGGCGAAGAGCTCGAACCAGGGCATGGCCTCGATGGACCGCCCGGTCCGCTCGCTCCACTGCGCGTAGATCGCATCGGGCGCGGGGATGCCCGGCAGGCGCGCGGCGCCGAGCCCCTCGCTGTTGCAGCGATCGATCCAGATCCACCACGCGAGGTCCGTCCGCGGATCGCCGACGTTCGCCATCTCCCAATCGAGGATCGCGACCGGGACGTCCTCGTCGAAGATGACGTTGCCGACGCGGGAGTCCCCCCAGCAGAACGCCGGCTCGACCGCATGGGGCACGCTCTCCTGCAGGAACGTCCAGCCTTCGAGGATGCGCGGATCGGCGGCCTCGCGGACCGCGGGCTTGAACATCGCGTCGAAGGTCCGGATCTCCTGGGCGACCGGCGGCTCGCTCGCACGCGCCCGGGGCAGCCGCGAGAAGTCGTACTTCGTGAGATCGATGCGATGGATGCGCGCGAGCACGTCGGTCCCCGAGGTCCACATCTTCGTCCGCTGCCCGGGCGTCACCTCGTCCTTCAGCCAGCCGGTGATCATCATGGGCGGGTTGTCCGGGGGAATCCGACCCGGACGGAAGCCCATGACGTAGAAGTCGCTGCCGAGGATCGACGGGTCGGGCTCGTAGCCGACGAGCGGCGGCGCCGGGAGCTTCTCCTCCGTCATGATCGCCATCATGTCGAACTGCATCCGCAGGTCGTGGCGATCGAAGACCTGGCTGACCGGCGGCGCCATCCGGAGCACGAAGCGCTCCTCGCCCCGTCCCGTCGAACGCGCCTCGAGGATGAGCGTGACGCTGCTCTCGCCGCTCGCCTTCGGAAAATCGAGCGATGCGATCGAGAGGCCACCGCGATCCGGCAGTCGCGCATCGAGCCAGCGCTCGATGCCCGAGCGGATCCGCTCGAGATCTCCGACGTCCTGCGCTCCCATGCCCGCCTCCCTCGCGACGGCCCCGCCCCGGGTCCGCGCGCCCTCTCGTCCGCCTCGCCCGCCATCGGCCGATCCACGCCGCGTCGCGGCAGGCGACGGGGGCGCGGGGTCGGATCAGAACGGAATCTCGTCGTCGTCCGTATGGGGCGGCGGCTCGTCGTCGAAGCGGCCGGCGTCACCGCCCTCGCCCGCGCGGTCGATCGACCAGACCTCGAGGCTGTTGAAGTAGCGCGTCTCGCCCTTCGGGCTCTTCCACTCGCGACCGCGCAGGCTGAACTCGACGCGGACCTCCTCGCCCGCCGCGAAGTCGTCGAGCGCCGCGCAGCGGTCCCCGGTCAGCTGGAAGAGCACGAATTGCGGGTAGCGCGAAGCCGCGTCGAGCTCGAGCACGAACTCGCGCTTGCGGAAGCGCTGCGTCACCTGCTCGGCCGGAAAGGCGGCGTGGATCCGACCCTGGACCTGCATGTTCATCGTCGACCCCGTCCCGTGGTGGGTCGGGACGGTAGCAGCCCGAGACGACGCCGCGCGCGATTCCGGCGGAATCGCGCGCGGCGGAGACCACGGGCCGACGCTGAAGGGTCGATTGCCGGCGCCGGCGCCCGAGATCGGGCGGCCGAGCGTCGCCCGGCGCGCGTCCGGCCCCGCGACCTCAGGCCGCTCGCGTGGGGCGCGGCGCGCGCGGCGTGGCAGCCAGGCCGACCAGGCCGAGCGCGACGAGGGCGGCCGTTCCCGGCTCCGGGACGGGCAGCACGGTCGCCGACGGCGGCAGCAGCGCCGCGTTGCTGCTGAACTGGGTCATGAAGTCAGCGTAGCCGCCCGCCGCGATCGTGACGTTCCACTGGAAGCCGATCGTCACGTCCTGGTTGTTCAGCGGGAGCCCGTTGTTCGAGAAGTTGTCGACGCCGGTGTCGGTGAGGTCGGCGAGGATCTGTGCGTAGCGGCTGACGCGGTAGTTGTCCGCGCCATAACCGACGATGCGTGCGACCTGCGCGCCCTCGGTCTGGTTGATCTGCAGACCATCCGGGTTCGTGCCGAGCGCGGCCCGATCGCCGCCGCTCGACCCGTTCAGGTCGAAGTCGGAGTAGTGGAACACGCTGATCGTCAGCGCCGTACCCGACGTGTTCCGGATCCGCATGTTCTGGAACAGGCTGCCGCCCGTCCCTGGATCGATGACCTCGACGGAGAGGGACGCGCTGAAGAGTCCGAGGCTCGTCGGGTTCGTCCAGTCGAGCACGCCGACCGAGCCGGAGTAGAGCTCGATGTCGGGCGCCGCGAAGGCGGACTCGCGCGTTGCACCCGAAACGCGATAGAACCACCAGGATTCGTAGGCCATGTCGGAGGGCGACGCGCCCGTGAAGTTCACGTTGGTCGTGTTGCTCGCGCCATTCGTGAAGTCCGTATAGGCGAAGGTCACGTCGCCTGCTGTCACGCTGCCGATCGCCGCGGCGGACAGCGGACAGGTCGCCGCGAGACCGAGGACGAGGGCCGACTTCCAACCGAGGATCCTGATCATGACGTGCACTCCGGACGCGATGGGTCCGGGGGCTCGATTCGGTGCAGCGCACGAGATCCTGTAGGGTTTTCACTTTAGCGATCACAGACTGCGGGCGCGTTGCGCACGACGTGGCCGAGCGTGCAACGTGGGACGGGGCTCGCGCCGCCCCGGACCCTCGCGCGAGGACGGACGGAGCGCGACGCCGGGCGGGAAGCGGAACGACGGGCTGGGAGCAGGAAGGGGTTCGGGCGATGGCAGGACCGCTGGCGGGCGTGCGCATCATCGAGGTCGGCGAGGTCATCTCGGCGCCGCTCGGCGTCATGCTCCTCGCCGAGCAGGGCGCGGACGTCGTCAAGGTCGAGCCGCCGCGTCATGGGGAGGAGAGCCGCCAGCTCTCGAACTACCGCGCCGGCATGGCGGGGCTCTACGCGAACTGCAACCACGGCAAACGTTCGATCGGCATCGACCTGAAGACCGCCGAGGGGCTCGAGCTGCTCTACGAGCTCGTGCGCGGCGCCGACGTGTTCGTCCAGAACTGGCGGCCCGGCGCTGCCGAGCGCCTGCGCGTCGCCGAACGCGATCTGCGCCGGATCAACGAGCGTATCGTCTACGCCTCGGTCACCGGCTATGGCGACGACGGACCCTACACGACCCGCCGCGGCTACGACCCCATCTTCCAGGCGCTCACGGGCTGGGTCGCGGCCCAGCTCAATCCCGAGATCCCGATTCCCGACCTCGTCCGGAACGCCGTCGTCGACAAGGCCACGGCCTATACCCTCGCGCAGGCGATCACCGCCGCCCTCTTCGCTCGGGAGCGGGGCGCGCCGGGCCAGCACGTTCGGGTATCCATGCTCGACGCGGGCCTCGTCTTCTTCTGGCCCGACGGCATGCTGCGCCACACGCTCGTCGGCGACGACGTCGAGAATCCGATGGTGCCGGGCGAGCGCTATCAACTGACCGCGACTCGCGACGGGCAGCTCGTCGTCTGGGCGGGCACGGCCGAGCAGATGCGGGGCACTCTCCGCGCCGTCGGCCGAGACGACCTCGCCGACGGCGCGGGCCAGCGCGGACGCGCGATGCTGCGCCCCGAGAACGTCGAGGAGCGGGTCACCGCGGTGACCACGGGCATCGCGAAGCTCTCGACGGAGGAGGCCTATCGCCGCATGCTCGCTTTCGAAGTCCCGGCCGCGCCGATCCTCGACCATGCGCGGGTCCTGGTCGATCCCCAGCTCGTCCACAACGGCACCGTGCTCGAGGCCGTCCACCCCGTCTACGGCCGCTACCGGCGGACGCGTCCCGCCGCGCGCTTCTCGCGCACCCCGAACCCGACCACGCCGCCGGCCGCCCTCTACGCCGAACACACCGACGAGATCCTCGACGAGCTCGGCCTCGACGCCGACCGACGCGACCGTCTGCGGGACCGCGGCGCGATTCGCTAGGCGCACCGGCACCGCGCTCAAGCCGTCGCCAGCACCTCGCCGTGAACGACCGCGAAGAACGCATCGGGATGTACGGACCAGCTTCGCCAGGCCTCCGCGAAGGTCCGGAGCTCTGCGGACGACGCGAGGCCGTACGAGACCGCCTGCTCGGCGAACGCGGAGTGGAGGCAGCGCTCCGCCCAGAGCCCGCCCCACCAGGCGCAGCGCTCGGGATCCGCGAAGGTCCAGGTGGAGCTCGACGCCTCGACCTGCGCGAGCCCCGCCGCCCGCGCCCAGGCCTTGAGGAAGCGGCCGGCATCCGGCTCTGCTCGGTTGCGGCGCGCGACGGCGCGATAGACCTCGAGCCAGGCCTCGAGCCGGGGATCGCGCGGCGCGAACGAGAAGCAGGCGTAGTCGCTGTCCCGCGCGGCGAGGACGCCGCCCGCCCGGAGGACGCGGCGCATCTCACGCAGCGCCGCGACCGGGTCGGTGAGGTGCTGCAGGACCTGATGGGCATGCACGACGTCGAACGCGGCGGCGGGATGCGCGAGCGCGTAGACGTCGCCGACCTCGAACGCGACCTCGACGCCGGCCCCCGCCGCATGGCGGCGCGCCTCTTCCAGCACCTCCGCCGAGCGATCGATGCCGACGACCCGTCCCGGCGCCACGCGGCGCGCCAGGTCGACGGTCAGCGTGCCGGGCCCGCAGCCGACGTCGAGCAGCGCCAGGCCCCCGCGCAGGCGGGGAAGCAGATAGGCGGCGGAGTTCCGGGCGTCGCGCCAGGTATGGCTGCGCAGCACGGACGGATGGTGTCCATGGGTATAGACGTCTTCGCGCGTCATGTCCTAGGCGACCGCGGCCTCGCGCAGGTCCCGGAACGAGGCCTCGATGCAGTCGGCGAAGAAGGCCGGATCGGGCATCTGATCGCGACAGGACGTGACGCAGACCGAGATCGCGCCGTTGTAGGAGACCACGGCCAGGAAGAGGCCGATGCCCTCCATCGGGAGCCCCAGACCGTAGGTCGCGACCATCTTCGCGCCCGTGAAGTAGAGCGGGATCTGGGGGCCCGGCACGTTGGAGATCACGCAATTCGCGATCGGCCGCATGCGGCTCATCAGGCCCGTCCGCGCGATGAGACGCCCCGAGATGCCCGCCAGCGCGCCCGGCAACGTCTGGGTCACGTCGGTCATGCTGCGGGCGCCGACCGCCTGGGTGACGTGTTTCGAGGCGAGGGTCGTGCGGTAGACGCGGCGCAGCCGTTCGATCGCGTCGCCCTCGTCCGTATGGAGCCGCACGAACATGCCCGTCACCTGGTTGCCCTCACCGCGCTGCTGGTCCTCGGTCCGCGTCGAGATGGGCGCAAAGGCGGCGAGGGACTCGAGCGGCAGCTCGCGATGCTTCTCGAGGTAGCGGCGGAGCGCGCCGCTGCAGACGGCGAGCATGACGTCGTTGACCGTGCAGCCGTCGACGGACTTGCGAATCGCCTTCACGTCGGAGAGGCGGAAGGTCCGGGCCTCGAAGACGCGATGGGGCGAGACCTTGCGGTTGAAGCGCGTCCGCGGGACTTCGTGCGGCGCGTCTTCGTCCTGCTCGCGCCACTCGAGCAGCGCCCGGATCGCCGGCGGGGCCGCCTTGCCCAGGATGCGAACGAATCGGAGCGGCTGTCGTACGTTGTTGACCGTGCTGCGCAGCGCGAGCTCGACGAGGCCGGGCGGCGACTCGGCGACCCACTCCTGCTCCGGGGGCGTGGCATGGCCGTCGGGGGTCAGGTCGTGGAGGGCGGCGGTGATCTCGATGCCCGAGACGCCGTCGATCGCGGCGTGGTGGACCTTCGTGAAGAGCGCGAAGCTCCCGGGCGGCATGGACTCGACGCCGTCGAGCCCCTCGATCACGTACATCTCCCAGAGCGGCTTGCCCCGATCGAGGGGGCGCGCGTGGAGTCGCGCGACCTGGATGCAGAGCTGTCGCCAATCGCCCGGCTTCGGCAGCGCGATGTGGCGAACGTGGAACTCGAGGTCGAAGTCCGGATCCTCGATCCAGTAGGGGTGGTCGAAGCCGAGCGGGACCTCGACGAGTCGCCGACGCAGGCAGCTCGCGAGATGGAGCCGCGACTCGACGTTCGCGAGGATGCCCTTGAAGGTCACGAGGCCGCCGGGCGCCGTCGACTGGTCGTAGATCGACAGACCGCTGATGTGGGTCGGCGCGTTGGGAGTCTCGACGTTGATGAACGTCGCATCGAGACCGGAGAGCTGTTCCATGACTGCCTCGCTGGGGGACTCGGCGGAAGGACTTCGTCGGGCGGCCGGGCTCGACGACGCGCAGCATAACCCGACCTAGAAGATCTCCGGAACGGGGCCCTTGCCCACACGGACGACCTCGAAGGCATGGCCGCGGGCCTGGAGGATCGTCGAGGGTTCGGGCCAGAGCGGTCCCGCGTCGATCACGACGTCGATGCGGCCACGATGGATCCGCTCGAGCTCCTCGGGATCCTCGAGCGCCGGCTCCTCGTCCCCGGGCGTGATCGAGCCCGAGACGAGCGGCTCGCCGAGCAGCTCGACGAGCATCCGGCAGACGGGCAGCGCCGGCATGCGGAGACCGATCTCGCCGTCGCGGTTGCGCATCTCGCGCGGCACCTCGCCGCTCGCCTCGAGGATCACCGTGTACGGACCGGGCAGGATGCGGCGCACCGTTCGGAACACGCTCGTCGGCATGATCGCATAGCGCCCGAAATCGGAGAGCTCGTTGACCAGCATCGCGAGCGGCTTGCGCGAGCGCTCGTCGAAGCCCTTCAGGACCCGGATCTGCGCGATCGCCTTGCGGGAGGAGAGCGCGCAGCCGAAGGCGTAGCCCGTATCCGTCGGATAGAGGATCACCTGGTCCCGCCGCAGCGCCTCGATCGCCCGCTCGAGCTTGCGCGGCGCTGGCCGCTCGGGATCGACTCGCAGCCGCATGCCTCGCCCCCTTCGCCCGTTCGCGCGCCCCGCCGATCACCGCGGGCCGCTCAATCCGTTGCCCGCGGAGCGCGCAACGGCCGATCGCCGCGGAGCGCCCAGGCCGCTGCGCGCTGCGCGCGCAACGGCCGATCAATAGTGCCAGGGAAACCGCCCGAAATCCCTCGCCCGCTTCTCGAGGAACGCGTCGCGTCCCTCCTCCGCCTCGTCCGTCATGTAGGCGAGTCGCGTGGCCTCGCCGGCGAAGACCTGCTGCCCGACGAGACCGTCGTCGATCAGGTTCATCGCGAACTTCGCCATCCGCTGCGCCGTGGGACTCTTGGTGTTGATCTCTGCCGCCCACTCGAGCGCGGTCCGCTCGAGCTCCGCATGCGGCACGACGGCGTTCACCATCCCCATCGCCTTCGCCTCCTCCGCCGAATAGCTGCGGCCGAGAAAGAAGATCTCGCGCGCGAACTTCTGGCCGATCTGCCGCGCGAGGTAGGCGCTGCCGAAGCCGCCGTCGAAGCTCGCGACGTCGGTGTCGGTCTGCTTGAAGATCGCATGCTCACGCGAGGCGATCGTGAGGTCGCAGGTCACGTGGAGACTGTGCCCCCCGCCGACGGCCCAGCCCGGCACGACGGCGATCACGATCTTCGGCATGAAGCGGATCGCGCGCTGGACCTCGAGGATGTGGAGGCGGCCGGTGCGACCGGGATCGATCGTCTCGGCCGTCTGGCCGTCGGCGTACTTGTAACCGTCGCGCCCGCGGATGCGCTGGTCCCCGCCGCTGCAGAAGGCCCAGACCCCGTCCTTGCGCGACGGACCGTTGCCCGTGATCAGGATGCAGCCCACATCGGTCGAGCGACGCGCGTGGTCGAGCACGCGGTCGAGCTCGTCGACCGTCTGCGGGCGGAAGGCGTTGCGAACGTCGGGGCGGTCGAACGCGATGCGCACGGTGCCCTGGTCGACGGCGCGGTGGTAGGTGATGTCCTCGAGATCGAAGCCGGGGACGGCCTGCCAGCGGGCGGGATCGAAGAGCTGCGAGACCATGGGCGGAGCCTCCTGGATCGGGCGACCGAGCCGCACGCGATGGCGAGCCGCGGGTCGTCCGACGTCGATCGGGTCGGCGAGCATAGCGACCGGATGCGCGAGCCCGGCGCGCTATGGTGCGGCATGCCGAACGACCCGCCGGGCCCCGACGCCACACCGGTCGACGTCGAGCGCCTCGGCGAGGACGTGCCCCTGCTCGAGGGCCTCCGCACCGCCCGGGCGATCCGGCGGTTGCGTCCGGATCCGGTCCCGCGCGCGCTGATTCGCAAGGTCTGCGAAGCCGGGACGTTCGCGCCGTCGGGCGGGAATCGACAGCCCTGGGTCTTCGTCGCAATCGACGAGCCCGAGCGGCGCCGCTGGGTGGCCGATCGCTACCGGCCGATCTTCCAGGACTACATCCGCGAGCCCCTCGCCCGGGCCGAACGCGAGCGCTTCCCGGAGCGACTGCGCCGGAACATGCGCGCGGCGCTCCATCTGGCCGAGCACCTCCACGAAGCTCCGGTCCTGCTCTTCATCGCCGGCTGGAGGCGCGGCGGCGAGGAGCAGCTCCAGGCGCTCTACCCCTGTGCGCAGAACGTGCTGCTGGCCTGTCGGGCCGTGGGGCTCGGCGCCTCGTTCACGAATCTCCACCGCCTCTTCGGCGAGGAATGCGACCGATTCCTCGGCCTTCCGCCCGAGATCCCGTCGGCCGTGATGATCCCGATCGGCTGGCCCCTGGGCCGTCACGGCGTCCCGCCGCGCGAGCCGGTCGACGGCAAGCTCTTCTGGAACGCCTTCGAGGCTGCCTCGATCGGGGCGCGGCGCCCGATCCGCTGACCGGCGCGCGCGGATTGCCCGCCGCCAGCGTGCGACGTAGCTTCGTCGCCGAGGCGGTCGGATCGCGCGTTCCGCCGGGCGTGCGCGGGTTCGATCGAGGCGACCGATTCGAGTCGTCCACCCGGGCCATCCAGTCGGATCGAGGGAGGGTCATCGCCATGGCCGAACGTGACGTCGTGATCGTCGAGGCGGTTCGCAGCCCGGTGGGGCGGCGCGGCGGGCAGCTCGCCACGATGCATTCGATCGACCTGCTCGGTCGCGTCCAGAGCGAGGTCGTCCGACGCGCGGGCATCGATCCAAAGGAGGTCGGCCAGGTCGTCGGCGGCTGCGTCGGGCAGGTCGGCATGCAGACGATGAACGTGACGCGCAATGCCTGGCTCGCCCAGGGCCTCCCGATCGAGGTCGCCGCGACGACGGTCGATGCGCAGTGCGGCTCCTCGCAGCAGGCGACGAATCTCGCCTACGCCCTGATCGCCTCGGGCGTCGTCGACGTCGCGATCGGCTGCGGCGTCGAGGTGATGAGCCGGGTCCCGATGGGCGCGACCATTCCGCGGGATCCCGACGCCGGCAAGCCCGTCAACAAGAGCTATTGGAAGCATCACGAACTGACTTCGCAGTTCGAAGGCGCCGAGCGCATCGCCCAGCGCTGGCGCATCGAACGGAGCGACGCTGACGCCTTCGGTCTGCGCTCGCAGGAGCGCGCGGCCAAGGCCTGGAGCGAAGGACGTTTCGACTCGCAGATCGTGCCGATCGACGCCCCCGTCGAGCTCGTCGACGGCAAGCCCTCCGACGCGACGCAGCGCGTCGAGCGCGACGGCGGCCTGCGCGATACGACGCTCGACGGACTCGCCTCGCTGAAGACGACTCTGCCCGGGGGAGTCCACACCGCCGGAACCTCCTCGCAGATCTCCGACGGCGCCGCCGCCGTCCTGTTGATGACGCGCGAGAAGGCCAGGGCGCTCGGCGTCGACCCGCGCGCCACGATCATCGCGAGCTGTCTGGTCGGCTCCGATCCCGTGCTGATGCTGACCGGTCCGATCGCGGCGACGCGGAAGATCCTCGGCGACACGAAGTGGTCGATGAGCAGCGTCGACGTGGTCGAGATCAACGAGGCCTTCGCCTCGGTCGTGCTCGCTTGGGAGCACGACCTCGCGGCCAACCCCGAGACCGTCAATCCCAACGGCGGCGCGATCGCGCTCGGTCATCCCCTCGGCGCGACGGGCGCGATCCTGCTGACGAAGGCGCTCCACGAGCTCGAGCGCACCGACAAGAATCTCGCCCTCGTCACGATGTGTTGCGGCGGCGGGCTCGGGACCGGCACGCTGATCCATCGCACCTGATCCGCCGCGCCCCCTCGTCACCACCGCGCCACTTCGGGTCCGCCCGCGGACCGCCGGCGGACCCGAGCGGCCTCGCGCCCGCGAACGCGAGCGCCGGAGCGGACGGCGACTTCAGACGAGCTCGATCCGGATGCCCGCGAGGGCGATCGAATCGCCGCGACGAGCGGCGTCGCTCGCGGTCAGCCGCACGGCGGCGAGCCCTTCGCCCCGCTCGCCGAACTCGAGTCCGCGGAACCGGATGTCACCCCGATCGAGCGCGATCCGGCGGTCGGCGGTCGCCTCGCGCCCGAGGACCTGCGACCAGCGCCCCGCGAGTCGATCGGGATCGGGGCTGCGCAGCTCGATGCCCGAGAGTCCCGTGACGACCGCGTTCGAGACGAAGTCGCGCCAATGCGGACCGGCGCCGACCCAGGAGTCCGGCGGATCGGGCGCGTCGAGGGAGATCATCAGACCGCCGGTGTCGGCGGGATGGAGATGGATCCCCGCCCAATCCTGTCCGTCCTCGCGGCCGCGCGTCTCTTCGTCGAGGACGATCCGCACGCCGAGCGCACGGACCCGCGCCCGATGCGCGGCGAGATCGCGGGTCGCGAGGATCACCATGTACCCGCCGTCGCCCATGCGCGCGAGCCGACGCCCGCCCGGCGTGTCGGGACGCGTCGGCGCGAGGATCTCGAAGAACGTGCGCTCCATCGGCAGCACGACGTTCTCGAGCCCCCAGCGCGCGACGCTCGGATCGCGGAAGGCGACGCGCAGACCGAGCGCATGCCCGAAGGCCGCCTCGGCAGCGGCGAGGTCGCCGACGATCAGCGTGATCTGGAGCAGCGCGAGCGACGGCGGCGCGGGGCGGCTCCCGGCTTCGGGCATCGTGACCTCCTCGGGCGGCGCAACGCTAGCGTGGCGCTCCCGCTCGGAGCCGCGGCGGGATGGCGACCGGGGCGTCGAGGAGGTGCGCTCGTCGGAGCCGATCGTTCTCCACTGCGTCCAGGACGCCATCGCCCACGTGACGCTCCACCGACCGGAAGCGCGCAGCGCCTTCTGCGCGGGCGTCGATCCGCGGGAGATGCGCGCGATGACGGGGGAGCCAGAGGCGCCCGGCGAGCGGCCCGGCATCATGCGGGCGACGGCACGCTGCCCACCGCCGCTCATCGCCGCGATCACCGGGTCGGCGATCACCGGGGTGCGGGCCCGCGCTCGCCTGCGACGTGCTGATCGCGTCGACGAACGCGTGCTTCGCCGACACCCATGCGCGCGTCGGCGTGATCCCCGGCGCCGGCCCATCGCAGCGACTCGCCCGCTCGATCGGGATCCATCGCGCGAAGTCCCTCTCGCTGACGGGCAACTTCCTCTCGGCGCAGCGGGCCTACGCGCAGCAGGCCTACGATTGGGGGCTCGTCTCCCACCTCGTGCCGCTCGGCGCGCACGCCCTTCTCGGTCGCGCCCGGCCCGCCCGATCGAAGCAGGCGCGCCGGAGCCCGCCCGCTCCGCCTACTCGATCAGGACCCGCGGCTCGCCGAAGCCCTGCGCCTTGCAGGCCGCCAGATAGAAGGCGAGCGTGCCGTGGGCGTCGACCACGCTCGTGACGTTTCCATGCTCGTCGAGGTTGACGTTGGCGCCGTACATCTGGAACCAGACGCGCGTCTCGTCCTCGACGCACTGCAGGGTATGAATCGATCCCGCCGGCTCGTAGAGGAACGAGCCAGCCCGGTTGACGTAGTCGTACTCCTTGTACTTCCAGGCGCCCGCCGTCGTGTAGCCGAAGACGGGCCCCGTATGGCGATGGGTCTGCACTTCATAGCCGGCCGGGAAGACGTTCTCGATGATCCAGAGGTTCTCGCCGAGCTTGACCTGCAGGACCTTCAGCTTCGCGCCCGCCCCGATGTCGACGAAGGGCAGATCGTTCGCGCCGATGTGGATCGATTCGGGGATCTTGACGAGGTCCATGCCGCCTCCTGACTGGTATGCTGGAGGGCCCGAGCGTAAGCCAGCCCGCCCCGCCGAGCGAGGCGGGCCGACCCAGGCCCGCAGGACGATCGAACACGCCATGGCAAGACGAACGCCGATGCCCGACAGCGAAGCAGGCGGTGCAGGCGCGGGGGCGAAGGCAGCGCGATCCCGCGCGGCGGTGGACCTCGCGCCCCTGCTCGAGGCGGCGCGCGCGCAGCAGGCCCGCATGGTGGCGTTGCGTCGTGCGATCCACGCGGATCCCGAGCTCGGCCTCGAGACGCCTCGTACGCGCGCGAAGCTGATCGAAGCCCTCGCCGACTGCGAGCTCGAGCTCGACCTGCATGAACGGACCAGCGGGCTCGTCGCGATCCTGCGCGGAGGGGCGCCCGCCCCGACGTCCGAGCGCGGCGCCCGACCAGGCGACCGACCGCGCCGCATCCTCCTGCGCGGCGACATGGACGCGCTGCCGATGCCCGAGGAGACCGGGCTCGACTACGGCTCGCGCACCGACGGTCTCATGCACGCCTGCGGCCACGACGCGCACGTCGCGATGCTGGTCGGCGCCGCCCACCTGCTCGCCGAGCGGCGCGAGGCGCTCGCGGGCGACGTCGTCTTCATGTTCCAGCCGGGCGAAGAGGGTTTCGGAGGGGCCCATGTCATGCTCGAGGAAGGGATGCCCGAGGTCGACGGCGCCTTCGCGCTCCACGTCGCTCCGCCGATTCCGACCGGCCTGGTCGGGACCCGGCGCGGCGCGCTGATGGCCGCCTTCGACGACTTCGAGATCGAGGTCCGTGGACGCGGCGGCCATGCATCCATGCCCCACGACTGCGTCGATCCCGTGCCGATCGCCTGCGCGATCGTGCTCGCGCTGCAGAGCTTCCTGGCCCGGGAGATCCCGGCGAGCGACGGCGGCGTGCTCTCGGTGACCCAGATCCACGGCGGCACCGCGAACAACGTGATCGCCGACGTCGTGCGACTGCAGGGAACGCTGCGCGCGCTGTCGGGCCGGACGCGCACGGCGCTCGCCGCGGGGCTCGAGCGCGTCGCGACCGGAATCGCCCGGGCCCATCGCGCCGAAGCGAGCGTGCGCATCCTGCCCGGCTACCCGGTCGCCGCGAACGACGCGACGTTCGAGGCGTTCGCGCGCGGCGTCGCCGCCGACCTGCTCGGCGCGCAAGCGATCCTGCCGCTGCCCTCGGCCATCATGGGGGCCGAGGACTTCGCCTACGTGCTCGAGCGATCCCCCGGCGCCATGCTGCTGCTCGGCGTCCGGGCGCCGGGGACCGACGATCCCGCCCCCTGCCACTCGACGCGCATGGTGCTCGACGAGGACGCCATGCCGCTCGGTGCGGCCCTGCACGCCGCCATCGCGACCCGATTCCTCGCCCCGATCTGAGGGACGGATGCGGGCCGGATCGGGGGGAGCACCGTGCTTCGAAGGGCGTGCGCGACGCCTGCTAGACTGCGCGCCGTTTTTTCGACGGAGCGAGGAGCGGAGCGTGACGCGCGTGGATCTCGAAGGGGTGATCGGTCTGGGCGTCGCGGGCAACTTCGCGGGCCATCTCGAGCAGGCGGGGGAAGCGGGGGACTTCAAGGACCTGAAGATCGCCGACGCCCGGGCGCCGAAGGGTCTCTTTCCCTTCTACGTGCCGCCGGCGGCGGACGGATCCGACGCGTCCCACTTCCTCCACGTCTTTCCAATCTCGCCCGACGAGATCCGGCTCGGCTCCCGCGACGAGAAACATCAGATCGAGCCCGAGGTCGCGCTCCTCTGCGAACTCACCTGGGACGACGGACGGGTCGTCGCGGTGGCGCCGCGCCTCGCGATGGCCCACAACGACTGCTCGATCCGCCGCGAAGGCGCCAAGAAGATCAGCGAGAAGAAGAACTGGGGACCGGCTTCGAAGGGCACCGCGCGTCAGGCGATCCCGATCGACCGCTTCGAGCCCGGCGGCCTGCTCGACCGCTATCGCATCGCCTGCTTCCTCGAGCGCGGCGGCGAGCTCTTCGACTACGGCATCGACAGCGCGATCTCGAGCTACAGCTACATGTACGCCGAGCTGCTGACCTGGCTCGTCGAGAAGCTGAACGGGCAACGGGACGAGGGGCCGCTCGAGAACGTCGCCCATTGGCTCGAGCTCGCCGGCCGTCCGCGACGGGCGCTGATCAGCATCGGCGCGACGCGCTACACCGAGTTCGGCGAGACCCACTTCCTCGAGCCGGGCGACGTCTCGATCGTCGTCGTGTACGACGCCCGGCGCTTCTCGAACGCCGACGTGCGGCGCATCGCCGTCGGCGAGACCCCGGTACCGGACGAAGGCGTCTCGCTGCTGCGCCAGACCGTGCGTTAGGTCCGATCCGTGATCGAAGTCAAGCTCGCCCTCCTGCTCGCGATCTTCGCCGCCGGTGCAGCGGGGGGGAGTCTCCCGCTCTGGCGCGGCGGGGCGGGAGCGAATCCCCGGCTCGTCGGCTGGGGCAACTCGTTCGCTTCGGGCGTCTTCCTGGCCGCGGGCCTCGTCCACATGCTGCCCGACGCCGATCGCGTCTTCACCGCGCTGGGCTTCGCGTTTCCCGTCGCCTTCGCGCTCTCGGCGGCCGCGCTGACGACGATGCTGCTCGTCGAGCACGTCCTGGTCCCGGAGCACGCCCACGAAGAGCTCCACGCTCCCTCCGATCTGCGCTTCGGCCATCCGGACCATGGCCACCGCGAGACGCTCGCGGCCTACTCCGCCCTGGTGGCGCTCTCGATCCACTCGCTGGTCGGCGGGCTCGCGCTCGGCGCCGAGAACGACGCGACGCGCGTCCTCGTCATCTTCTTCGCCATCTTCGCCCACAAGTCCGCCGAGGGATTCGCGCTCGGCGTGAGTCTCGCCCACAGCACGATCTCGAAGTCCCAGGCCTGGCGCCTGATCGGGCTCTTCGCGGTCGCCACGCCGATCGGGGGCATCGCCGGAGCCTTGCTCGGTCGCGCGATCGAAGGCCGTTCGGCGGAGCTCGCCGAGGGGACCCTGCTCTCGATCGCCGCCGGGACGTTCATGTACGTCGCGACCTTCGACGTGCTGCGCGACGAGTTCCCCCACGCGAGCGGGCGCCTCAGCAAGTGGCTGGCGATGGCGGTCGGCGTGGTCGGGATGAGCGCGCTCGCGCTCTGGAGCTGAGCGCGGCCGCGGTCGGCGGCGAGTCCGCGCGCTCGTTTCAGTCGCGCAGGTCGACCGCCGCGAGGAGTCGATCGCGATCCGCGGCGATCCGGGCCACTTCAGGATGCGCCGCCGCGAGGGTCGAGTAGTAGTCGAAGGCGTCGTACCAGAGCCCCCGTTCGGCGAGCCAGCGCCCGAGCGCCGGAGCGGCCTCGGGTGCGCCATCGGGGAAGCCCGATTCCGAAGGCGCGACGACGCGCAGGGCGCCCGCAGACGGTGCAGGGCGCGAAGGCCGATCGGGATCGGCGCCGAGCGACACGAACCAGCGGTACTCGACCTCGGGCTCGAGTTCGACGCCCCGCGCGGCGAGATCGACGACGTGGAGGCCTGCCGCGTGCGGGCCCGGCAGCGCGACGCGGACCACCGGATCGATCGCCTCCCCTTCCACGAGCGTGAACTCGACCGATCGGTCGGTCGCACGGTCGAGCGACCACCACAGCCGCGGCGACCGCGATCGCGTCCGCCCGGCATGGGTCCGCGGCGCCAATGCCGTCACATGCGCCATGGTCGCAGCGCTGCGGACCGTTCCGAACGAGCGCATCCAGGCGAGGGGCGCCGCATCGGCCGGCATCGCGTAATCGGGCGGAGGAAGCGACACGAGCGCCGCGATCCGGATCTCTTCGGCGGCCGCGGACGGTCGCTCCGCGCCCGCCGGCGAAGCCTCGGCCGCGGCGGTCGAGGTCGCGACCGGCGCCGAGACGGTCTCGCCGTCCGAGCGCGGCCGACCGTCGGACGGAGAGACGTGCGCGAGCGCGGCGGCGCGGCGCGGGGAGGCCTCTGCATCCGGGGCGACGGCGCCGGTCGGCAGGGCCGGCGCGGCCCCGTCGATCGGCGCGCGCGGAACGGTCCGCTCGATCGAGGGGGACGACGCCGCGGAAGGGGACGCCTCGGCCAGCGCGGTCGATCCCGCCCCGTCGATCGCCGTCGGCGTGTCCACCGCGTCGCTCGACGCGCGCTCGGCCAGGCCCGACGGCTCGGCTTCCTGGCCCTCGGAAGCGCCGGGCCGCGGACGCGCCGCGAGCTGCGACTCGCGTGCGGCCCCTCCGGCGCCGAGGTCCGGCGCATCGAGGACACCGCCGAGCCAGAGCCCGCCCAGAACCAGGAGCGCCGACAGCAGCGCCGGGACCGGGGCGAGCAGGTCGAATCCGCGCAGTCGCTCGACGATCGCGGCCACGACCTCGCCGAGACCGCGCGGGTTGCCTGCGCGGGCCGGCGCCGGCGCCGATTCGATCGCCGCGCCAAAGGCCACCGGATCGAAGCGTCGGATCGCGCGCAGCTCGTTCGCGCAGCCCGGACAGTGATCCACGTGCCCCTCGATCCGAGCGACGAGCGACGGCTCGAGCGCGTCGGGCGCCGCCACGAAGCGGGCCAGCGTCTCCGGGTCGGGATGCGCGGGCCGGTTCGCGCCCCGCTCGGCCATCGCCTCGGCGAGTTCCGCGGCGAGGGCCATCCAGTCGGCCACGGCCGTCGCACAATCCGGGCAGCCCGGGTAGTGCGCCCGAAACGCGTCGAGCGAGGCGTCACCCGACCGATCGAGCAGGAAGGCGTCGAGCGTGACGGGATCGGAGCGGTCGCAGCGCATCAGGGATTCCTCCGGACCACCGTCGATCGCGGGCCATCCGCCGGCGGACCGCCGGGACGACGCGCGCGATCGCCGCGCATCTCCCGATGGAATCGCGCCAGACGCGCCTCGCGGATCACTCGGTCTCCGGGCTCAGACGGACGGTCGGTCAACGAGAACCTCCTTCAGACTGGCGAGGGCGGTCCGGAGGGCGCGCTTCAGCGTGCCGAGCGGAATCCCGGTCGCTTCGGCCGCCTCCTCGTAGGTATGACCGCCCAGATAGACCCAGGTGACGGCCTCGCGCTCGCGGGCGTCGAGGCGGTCGACCGCCTGTCGGATCGCGACGCGCAGCTCGAGCGATCGCCCGTCCTGGCCCTCGCCGGGGGGCCAGGCGAGCGCGTCCCCCGCCGACGCGGACGCGAGCTTCGCGTCGTCGAGGGCGACGGGGCGACCGCGGCGCTGCAGCATGCGAAGGCGATCGATGAACTTGAAGCGCGCCGCCTGGCGGACGTAGGCGACGACGGCGCTGGCGTCGGTGATCCGGCCAGCCCGACAGGCCTCGACGGTCGCGAGCAGGACTTCCTGGATCAGATCGTCCCAGTCGGCGCGAAAGTCGTAGGCGCGCCAGCTCGACAGATGACCGGAGACCAGTCGGACCAGGCGTGCGTAGGCGGCACGATCCCCATCGAGGACGCGCTGCACGATCGCGAGCCAATCGATCGCCGTCGTTGTCGCCGAGCCGCTACCGACCTCTGCCACGGCGAGAGGCTAACAGAGCGCTCCGATGCCTCGAATCCGGTGTGTCCGCGCCGCGGCGCGCCGCCGGGCGTCGCAACCGCGATGCAGTGCACACGCAGTCGACGACGTCGGACCGGCATTCCCCTCATGCCGCTCCCCTCCGCGCCCGATCCCAGGCCCGGTCGCGAACGCGCCCTCGCGAGGAGATCCGCCCGATGCACGACGAGCACCGATCCGCTCACGCCCGGCAGGCGGCGCGGCGCCTCCGCCGACGCGTTCGGCGCGCGCGGGCCTTTGCGCCCGTGCTGGCGGTGCCCGCGATCTTCGGGCTGCTCGCGCTCACGATGAACCTGATCGAGTATCGCCCGGCCCGTCGCCCCGCACCGGATGCCCGGTCCGAGACCGCGCGCGCATCGATGACCGGCCTGCGCGAGCCGGCCGCGGAAGCCCTGGCCGTCGACGACGTGCGCCCGCCCGACGCGATCGCCGCGTCGGTGATCGACGGGGTCCTGGCGACCGGCGTCACCGCCGGATCCGACTGGCTGGAAAGCGCATCGCGCGCGCAGGACGACGCCCTCGACCCCGCGCGCGCGGCCCTTCGCGACCCGGCTCCGGCGGCGGTCGACCGGCGGCCCTGAGCCCGCGCGAGGCCACGGCCGGACGCGACGGTCGACACGAAGTCGCGTCGGACGACGGTTTCGAGCTCAGCCGAGCTTGTTCAGCGCTTCGAAGTTGGCCTCGGCCTCGCTCGCGACGTCGGTCAGGCGATCGCCCTCGAGGCCGAAGCGTGCACCCGCGGCGAGCAGCGCGGGATCGAGGTCTTCGGCGCTCTTCGGCCAGCCCCGTTCGACGGTCTCGGCGATGCGATGGCTCAGGTCGATGACCGCCGCGAGCTCGGCGGCCTCGCCGTCGGCCGCGTCGGGCGCGCGGTGGCTGAAGACCGCCTCACAGAACGTCGGCGGGAATCCCCAGGACTCGAGGATCATGGCGCTCAGCGCGACCAGCGTCGCGTCAGCCAGGGTCGACACGACCTCGGGCGAAGGGGCCGCACCGTCCTCCTGCCAGGCCGGCAGCTCCGAGGCGAAGGCGAGCACGGCGAGCTGACCGAGCTCGTGGACGAGACCGGCCAGGAAGCCGGCCGTCTCCCAGCGCGGGAGCTCGCTCGCGAGCTCCTGTCCCGCGGCCGCCGAGAGCAGCGCATGCCGCCAGATCACGTGGGCGAGGTCGCCGAGGCCGGGCGAGCGCAGTACCGTCGATCGCAACGCGACGACGATCACGATGGTTCGGGCCTCGCGGATCCCCATGCGCATCAACGCGTCCCGCACGCTGGAGACCTCGCTCGCGCCACGGAAGTAGGAGCTGTTCGCGACGCCCATGATGCGGGTGGCGAGGGCGGGGTCGCTGCCGACCGCGGTGGCGAGCTCGTCGAGATCGGCATCGGCGCTCTCGATCAGCTTGAGGATCCGGTCGACGGTCGGGGAGAGGGCGGGAAGGCGCAGACGCTTGCGCTGCACGGCTCGAACGAAGGGGTCGACCCAGCGCGCATAGCCCGGGTCCGTCTGCGCGAGCGCCCGGGCAGCGGCGACGGCGGCGTCGGAGAACCGCGTGCTCGTCCCGGCCTTGCCCAGGGCGCCCTCGTCGATGTCCTTCGCTCCGATGGGCATTGCCCCTCCCGTGGTTGCCCTACGGCGGCCGCGGCGGCGGACTTGATGGGGCAAATCCCGGTGGGGCCCTGGGGTATGCCACGCGCCCCTGGGAAATTCGAGGGGCAGCGGAAGGGTCGTCAAGATCCGCTGGCCACCGCCCGAAGCGGTCGGACGTAGCCATTTCACCCTGATTTTTCATCCCACCCTGACAGGAGGCGAGGATGCGGCAGCGCATCGGTCGGACGATCGGCGTCTTGCTCGCCCTCGCCTTCTTCAGCTGGCTCGCCGGGCTGCCCCACGGCGCCGTCGAGCCGCCCCGGGATCACCCCGGCCCGCCCCGATTCTCCGCCGCGGCGCCGCCTCCGCACGAAGCGGCCCCGCCCCAGGCCCAGGCCGAGGGGCCGCGGTCGGCGGGGGCGTCGGACGACTCGACCGAGGCCGTCGTCGCGAATGCCGATCCGGCCCGCCCCGAGGCGCCGCGCTCCGACCCGCGGAGCACGCGGCCAACCGAGCGAACCGGCGGCCGGCCCACCCCGGCCGAGCTCGACGACGCGCCGCCGGCGACGGTCCGCGCCGTCCTGCAGGCCGCCCTCGCGGAGGCTCGGCAGCGAAGGCCGCTCGCCCTGGCGGCCACGATCATCGACGAGGCGGCCGCGGCCGGGGAAGTCCGCGTGATCTTCGAGATCGACCGCGAGGCCGATCCCGCCGGTTGGGCGGGCACGCTCGATTCCGGCGGACGCGCGCATTCGGTGGAGGACCTGCGCCTCTTCCCGCTGCTCGGCAGCGGCGCCGCGCTGCTCTCGCCGGGCGCGCTGCTCAACCTGATCACCGAGACCGCGACCCGGACGATCGAGCTCGACGCGCTCCACGCGCCGAGCCTGCTGTCGAGCGTGCCTCAGATCGGCGCCGACGTCGCGCATCAGGCCGAAGAGGACGGGGACGGGTTCGCCGTCGCCGTGATCGATACCGGCGTCGACGGCGACCATCCGATGTTCGCGAGCCGGCTGATCGAGGAGGCCTGCTTCTCCGTCACCGGCGATTGCCCGAACGACGCGAGCGTCATGCTGGGCGCGGGCGCCGCGGCGCCCTGCACGCTCGCACAATGCGACCACGGAACCCACGTTGCCGGCATCGCAGTGGGCGACGCGGCCCCGAACCCGCTGGTCGGCGTCGCGCCCCACGCGGAGCTGATCGCGATCAACGTCTTCAGCGACGTCGGCGGGGAGGCCGCGGCCTATACCTCGGACATCCTGGCGGCGATGCAGCACGTGCTCGTACTCGCCACCTTCCACGACGTCGCCGCCGTCAATCTCTCGCTCGGCGGAGACGCCTACGCCTCCGAGGCGGCCTGCGATCAGGCGTCGCCCTCGCTCGTCCAGGCCGCCCATCAGCTGCGCAACGCCCGCATCGCGACGGTCGCGGCGGCGGGCAACGACGGCTTCACGAATGCCGTGTCGAGCCCCGCCTGCCTGTCGAACGTCATCGCGGTCGGCTCGGTCAGCGATTCGGACGGCGTCTCCTCGTTCTCCAACTCCGCGGACTTCCTGACCCTGCTCGCACCGGGCGAGACCATCGTGTCGGCGGCCGTCGGCGGCGGGACCCGCAGCGCCTCGGGCACGTCGATGGCGACGCCGCACGTCTCGGGCGCGATCGCCGCGATCCGCGAGGCGCAGCCCGACGCGACCGTGTCCGAGCTCGAGAACGCCCTGCTGCTCTCGGGCGAGCCGATCCTCGATCCGCGCAATGGCGTCACGAAGCCGCGCCTCCAGGTCGACCAGACCCTCGAGACACTCGGCGCGGCCGCGGCGGGCGGAGGCGGCGGAGGAAGCTCGTCCTCGACGAACGGCGGCTCCGGCGGCTCGTCTGGGGGCGGAGGCGGGGGCGGCTGCGGCCTGATCGGCATCGAGCCCTTCCTCGTCCTGCCGCTCATCCGCATCGGTCCCCTCGCGACCGCGCGGCGCCGCCGCGCGCGGGCCTGATCGCGCGGCGGAGCGCGCGGCGACTTCGCGTGCCAGACTCGGCCGCCGGGAGGTCCCGGCTGCGATGTCGGTTCACGGTGAATACGCGCGGTCGCTCGCCGCGGTCAGGGAGACGCTCGCCGAGTGCGGCGCACCGTGGCAGGACGCCTTTCGCCCCGCGCTCGAAGCGGCACGCGCCACGCCGGAGCGGGACCTCTCGACGGCGGCGCGCTCGGCTCGCGAAGCCCTCGACCGCTTGCAGGAGGCGCTCGAGGGTCCGTCGGCGGAGGGTGCGGCCGGTCGGGACCGCAGGGGCGATCCGCCCATCCCCTCCGCCCCCACCGACGACGAGTCCACGACGAAGGCCGAGCGGCGCCTGCGCGCGGCCTGCGACCACCTGCGCGCCCACGTCGACGCCATCCTCGGAACCCGCCCGACGCAGCGCTGATGCCGCGGAATTGCGACCGTCCGGGCCGGCACGCCGTGATAGGATCGGGCCCGCCGAGCGCAGGGCCGGCGCCCGGGCCGAGCCGGGCCGGGGCAGAGAACGATCGAAGTGAAGCCTGCTCGAATGCGGACGTTGCCGATCTCCGATGCCGACTCCAGCCCGCGACCGCGCTCGCGCCGGCCGCGAGTCGATCGCCCGTCCCGCAGGCGTGCGTCCCGCCCCGCGATCGTCTCCCTGCTCGTCACGATCCTGCTGGCAGCCGCTCCGACCCCGGCCGTCCTGATCGATGGCGGCGACGGGACGGGCAACGCGAGCGCACCGATCCCCGATCCGGGCTTCGGACGGGTCGGTGTGATCAACGGCCTCTCGGGCGTCTACGTCCGCAATGGCTGGGTCCTGACCGCGAGCCACGTCGGCGCGGGCAAGCTCACGCTGGGGGGGACGACGTACGCGCCGATCGCGGGTTCGACCGTGCGCTTCAAGAATCCGGACGGAAGCGCGGCGGACCTGATCGCCTTCAAGCTGGCGACGAAGCCGCCGATCGACGACATCGAGATCGCGGACGCCCCGATGCCGCTCGACGCGCTCCTGACGCTGGTCGGATACGGTCGCGATCGCGGCGCCGCCACGACGTGGATGGGGATCGGCGGCTGGAGCTGGGCGAGCACGCGGACCCTGCGCTGGGGCACGAATCGCGTGAGCGCGGTCGACGCGCTGGTCCTCGACACGCACGCCGTCCAGACCACTTTCGACGACCTGCCCGGCGCGGCGCCCGGACAGTTCGAGGCCGACATCGTCACCGGCGACTCGGGTGGCGGCGCGTTCACGGGAAGCGGGAACTCCGCGCGGCTCGTCGGGATCCTCTTCGCGCGCGGAAGCTACGTCGGCCAGCCCGCCTACACCTCGCTCCACGGCAACACGGGGCTGATCGTCGATCTCTACGCCTATCGCGACGACGTTCTCGCGGTCATCGACCGACCCGATTGCAGCGACGGACTCGACGACGACGGAGACGGGCTCGCCGACCATCCGGACGATCCGGGCTGCGCGAGCCCGACCGATGCGAGCGAGCGGTCACCGCTCTTCGTCTGTGACAACGAGCTCGACGACGACGGAGACGGGCTCGCGGACGCGCCCCGGGACCCCGGCTGCGCGAATCCTGCGGACGCGTCGGAGCGCGGCGCGGCTCAGCAATGCGACAACGGCCTCGACGATGACGGCGATCTGGCCGTCGACTTCCCCGACGACAGCGGATGCCTCCACCCGACGAACCCGGTCGAAGCGCCCGAGCCGGACCTCGGCGCGCTGGTCGCGACCGGGGCGCTCGCGCTGGCGGCGAGGGATCGACGCGGGTCGCGTCGCGCGCGTCAGACGTCGTCGACGAGATCGACGCGGTAGTTGCCGCGCCGCTCGTCGTACTCGAGCCGCACGCAGCCGTCCTTCTCGGCGTCCTGGAGCAGCTCGTTGAAGTTGCGGTAGCCGGCGCTCGACTCGTTGAAGTCGGGATGCACGCGTCGCAGCGCCTGCTTGACCATCGATCCCCAGACGACGTCGTAGTCCTTCGAGAGGTTCTCGACGATCTCGAGTACGAGATCGATCGCGTCGGGGGCGTCGACCTCGGCGCCGACGGCGCCCTCCGCGCCTCGCGCCGGCTGCTTCTCCGACGCCTTCTCGGACTTCTTGCTGGAGGAAGCGGGCTTCTTCTGCGCATGCTTCTGCGCCTTCGCGTCGGCCTGCTTCGCGAGGTCGTCGTAGTAGAGGAACTCGTCGCAGGAGGTCATCAGCAGGTTCGAGGTCGAGTTCTTGACCCCGCAACCGATCACGCGCTTGTGGTTCTCCTTGAGCTTCGAGACCAGGGGCGAGAAGTCGCTGTCCCCCGTCAGCAGGGCGAAGATCTCGATGTGCTGCTTCGAATAACAGAGGTCGAGCGCATCGACGACCATCCGGATGTCGGCGCTGTTCTTCCCGCTCATCTTGGAACGGGGGATGTCGACGAGCTCGATGCCGCGGGCGTGAAACTCGCGCACATCGCCCCGGTACTGGCTCCAATCGCAGTAGGCCCGCTTGTAGACGATGCGCCCCTTCTCGAGCAGCCGCTTCAGGATCAGGTCGATGTTGACCGTGCGCCACTTCGAGTCGCGCGCCCCGATCGCGAGGTTCTCGTAGTCGACGAAGACGGCGATCAGCGGTTCCTCGGACATCTTCTCTTCGCCCCTCCCTGCGCTCGGTCCGCCGCCGCGTTCGTACGGGCCCGGCCCGCCGTCGCCCCGTACCGGCGCCGTCTCCGCCCCGCCGTCGCCGCACCCACGCGAGCCCGACGATCGCGGTCGGCCGATCTTCGGCCATCGGACCGCGAAAAGCTCGTCGGCGCCGCGCCGAATCGCACGCCGGCCCGACGATCCGCACGCGCCGGCCGCGACCGGCCTCGGCCTCAGCGGGTGCCCGAGATGCCGCCGTCGACGGGAATCACCGCGGCGTTGACGTAGGCCCCCGCGCGCGAGGCCAGGAAGATGGCGATGCCCGCCATGTCCTCTTCGCGCCCGATCCGACCGAGCGGGACCAGGCCGGCGATCCGGTCGCCGAGCCGCTCGAGGGTGCCCCGCATCATGCGGCTCGGGAAGGGGCCGGGCGCGACGGCATTCACCGTGATGCGCTTCGCGGCGAGCGCGCGCGCGAGCATGCGGGTCAGGTGATGGACCGCCGCCTTGCTGGGCCCGTAGGACCAGACGTCGAGCGCGGGCACGTCGAGGCCGTCGACGGACCCGACGTTGATGACGCGGGCCGGATCGTCGTCGTGGGCGGCCCGCTCGAGCATCGGCGTGAGCCGCCGCGTCAGGAAGAAGACCGCCTTGAGATTCACCGCCAGCACACGATCCCAGGCCGACTCGGGAAATTCGGCATAGGGCGCCGCCCAGTTGGCGCCGGCGTTGTTGACGAGGACGTGCAGCCGATCCTCCGCCCGCTCGAGCGCGTCGCCGAGCGCGTTGCAGCCCGCCTCCGTCGAGAGGTCGGCCTCGAGCGCGCGGCAATCCCCCTGCCCCGCGAGCTCCGCGATCCGCGCATCGAGCTCCGCCCGCTTGCGCGACGCGATGTAGACCCGAGCGCCCGCACGGGCGTAGCCGCGCGCGATCATCCAGCCGATTCCGCTTCCGCCGCCGGTGACCAGGGCACACTTGCCGCGGATCGAGAAGAGATCGTCCATCGCCCTGCTCGCCTCCCGTCCCGAGCGCGGCGCAGTATACGCGGACCGATCGGCGCGGAGGCACCGCTTTGTCGCCGGGCGACGCGCGCGATAGCCTCGGCGCCCCATGCCCAAGGATCCGCAGACCGGTGACGGACCGGACCTCGTGGCCGGGCGCGCGACCCCGGCCGGGACGCGGGCCTTCGCCGCGCGCCAGTCGACCTCGCCCGACCACTTCTCCCGACCGGACGAGCTCACGCTCGCCTCGATCGGGCTGGGCACCCTGCGCGGAGCGCCGGGCGGCGTAGACGATCTGCTCTACCGGAGCGCCCTCGCCGAATGCCTCGAGCGCGGGGGAAACGTCGTCGATACTGCGCTCTCCGATCGATGGCAGACGAGCGAACGAGCGGTCGGCCGCGCGCTGCGACGCGCCCTGCGCGAACGGCGCGCCGCGCGCGAGGAGATCGTCGTCGTGACGAAGGGAGGCGCGCTCACGCCGGATGGCGAACGCGTCCGCGATCGCGCCGCGGCGCAACGCGACCTTCGCGCGAGCTACATCGAGACCGGACTGCTCGACTACGACGACATCCATCACGGCTTCGCGATGACGGGCCGCTTCCTGCTCGATCAGATCGAGCGCAGCCGTCGCAACCTCGGCCTCGCCACCATCGACTACTACCTGCTGCAGGAGCCCGAGGTCCATCTGCGCGCGATCGGAATCGACGCCTTCCGCAAGGCGCTCCGCGAGGCCTTCGAGGCGATGGAGCTCGCCGTCGCGCGAGGCTGGATCGCGGCCTACGGGATCGCGTCCTGGGACGGCTTCCTGGTCCCCGACGGCGATCGCGGTCATCTCTCGATCGTCGACTTCTTCGAGACGGCGCTCGACGTGGGCAGCGCCGACCACCACTTTCGCGCGCTCCAGCTCCCCTACGGTCTCGCCATGGGCGAGGCCGCCGTGCTCCCGACCCAGCTGGGTCCCGATGGACGGAGGCTTCCGCTACTCGCTTGCCTCGAAGCCACCGGCACCGCGTTCCTCGCGAGCGCCCCGCTCTACGGCGGGCGCCTCCTCGGGCGCGTTCCCGCCTTCGTGCGAGCCGCCTTCCCGGAGGCCCCGAGCGATGCCGCCACGGCGCTGCAATTCGCTCGGAGCACCCGCGGCGTCCACTGCGTGGTGGTCGGCATGCGCGAGGCGACGCATGTCGCCGAGAACCTGGGGCTCGCGACGGTCGCTCGGGCACGGCCGGAGCGGCCCGCTGCCCTGTTCGCCCGGGCCGAGCGCGATTCGAGCTCCGACTGAAGTTCGGACCCGACCGGCCTGCTCGGGGTTTCGCTCCAGAAAAATCGCGCCTCGCCCGCTTCGGGCCTCAAGCCGGGCGGCCCGGCGCGACGATTCTCGTGACCCAACCCGCCCGATGACCGATTCGGGGCGGCGACACGAGGCACGCACATGCGGAACGGACGCTCGACGGGTCTCATCCTGATGGCCCTCGCCATCGCGGCGTTTCTCGGCTCGACCTCCGAGCGGCTGCCCGCCGAGACGTTCTTTCCGGCCCTGGCCCTGTTCGCGGTCGGCGCCCTCCAGTTCATGCGCTCGAATCGCGTGGCCCTGACCGCGGCCGAGCAGCGCGTGCACGAGAAGCTGCATCCGACGATCCGCGAAGACCGCTCCGCGCTCGCCCGAGCCCAGCGTCCGGCCCAGCGCCGCGGCGCGGTGCTCGACGCCATCAACGGGGACGCGCCGCCCAGCGCGGCGGCCCGGACGGCGCGTGCGAGCAGCCGCAACGGCATCCCCTCGGCCGCGCCACAGCCCGGCGGACTCGAGGTCGAGCGCGTCGAGACGCCGGCCGGCGAGTTCGAGATCACGTCGGACGTGTCCTACCCCGTCGAGCTTCAACGCGGCGAGGCCCTGGCCGACTCGCTCCGCAAGCTGAATCAGCTGCGGGTCCAGGGCATCCTGACGGAGGAGGAGTTCGCGATCGCCAAGGCCCGCCTCCTCGGCTGAGCCGTTCACGGCGCGGAAGCCGCGCCGGACGTCTTCCCGCCCCCGACCGCCCCGGGCATCCCGGCCCCAGAACGAAGAAGCCCGGAACACCTTGCGGCGTTCCGGGCCATCCCTGGGAAGGGGAATTCGGCTTTATGTACTTCCGAGGTGGACCTGGCCGGTCGGAAGTGTCAGAAAAAATCGCATCCGACGAAATTTTCGCTGTGTCCCCCGGCCCCCGGGCCGCTTCGCGCGGCCCCGGCCGACCCCAGGGGGATTCCGTCCCTCGCTACGCCTGAAGCGCCCCGCGCCCGGACGCGCCACATCGCTCGATCGGCACGCCCCCCGCCGATCGCCCTTCGATGCGCCTCGACGTGCCTCAATGCGCCTCGCGCCAGTTGCGGCCATGCCCGAGGTCGACCACGAGGGGCACCGCGAGCTGCACTACCCCCTCCATGTGCTCGCGCACCAGCGTCGAAAGGCGCTCGCGCACGTCGGGGGCCGTCTCGAAGACGAGCTCGTCGTGGACCTGCAGGATCATGGAGGCCGCGAGGTCCGCGCGAATGAGCGCGCGATCGACCGCGACCATCGCCTTCTTGATCAGATCGGCGGCCGTTCCCTGGATCACCGTGTTCACGGCCATCCGCTCCGCCGCCTGGCGCAGCGCGCGATTGCGGGAGCCCAGATCCGGCAGGTAGCGACGCCGCCCGAAGAGGGTTCGCACGAACCCGTCGACGCGCGCCCGCTCGATCGTCTCGTCGAGGAAGCGGCGCACGCCCTGGTAGCGCTCGAAATAGGCGTCGATCGTCGCCTGCGCCTCGCCGGCCGCGATGCCGAGCTGCTGGGCCAGCCCGAATGCCGACGATCCGTAGATGATCCCGAAGTTCACCGCCTTCGCGCGCGCGCGCTGCTCGTCGCTGACCTGATCGAGCGCGATGCCGGCGACCTCGGCCGCGGTGCGTCGATGGATGTCGTCGCCGTGGACGAACGCCTCGACGAGCGACGGGTCACCCGAATAATGCGCGAGGATCCGAAGCTCGACCTGGGAGTAGTCCGCCGAGACGAGCAGCCGGCCCTCGGCCGGCACGAAGGCCTCGCGAATGCGCGCCCCTTCCGCGCCCCGGATCGGGATGTTCTGCACGTTCGGGTTCGAGGCGGAGAGCCGTCCGGTCGCGGCGCCGAGCTGGTGGAAGCTCGGATGGATACGCCCCGTGCGCGCGTCGACCAGGGGCGGGAGCGCGTCGATGTAGGTCGACTTCAGCTTCGAGAGCTTGCGCCAGGCGAGGACCTTCGCGGGCAGCTCGTGATGGCCCGCGAGCTGCTCGAGCACGCTCTCGTCCGTCGAATAACCCGTCTTGGTCTTCTTCACGATCGGCAGCTTCAGCTTCTCGAAGAGGATCGTCTGGAGCTGCTTCGGACTGCTGACGAGGAAGGGCTCGCCGGCGAGGCGGTGGATCTCGCGCTCGGTCCGATCGAGCTCCCGCGCGTACTCCTCGGAGAGCCTCGCGAGATGGCGCTCGTCGATGCGGACGCCCGCACGCTCCATGCGCGAGAGGACCCGCGTGAGCGGTCGCTCGATCTCGTCGTAGATCGCCTCGAGCTCGTCCTGCGCGATGCGCGCGCGCAGTCGGGGAGCGAGCGCGGGCAGGACGGCGGCCTCGCCCGAGGCCCAGCCCGCGATCGCCTCGACGCCGAGATCCTCGGGCGACTTCGCGCGCGCGCCGCGCCCCGCCACGTCCTCCCAGGACGGGACGCTTCGCGCGAGGTGCGCCTCGGCGAGGGCCTTGAGCGTCTGCGCGCCGGCCGGATCGAGCAGGTGCCCGGCCAGCTGCAGATCTTCCGCCGGCAGGGGCAGCCCGCAGCCGGCCTCGGCGAAGACGCTCTGGAGCGTCTTCGAATCGAAGGCGATCCAGCGAGCCGACGACGACGCGCCGAGCAGGCCATCGACCAGATCGATGACCGATGCGAGCGGCGCGCCCGCCCGGTCGAGCAGACCGTCGCCGGCGATCGCGACCCAGGAACACGGCTCGTCGTCGCGCGCGACGGCGAGGCCGAGCAGGCGTTGCGTGACCGCCGTGCCGGGCGAGACGAGCGGATGCAGGAAGAGCGTCTTCGCATCGGCGAGGCGCGCGCGCAGCCGCCCGACCCCCGCCGCGTCGCGAACGATCTCGACCGCCCGCGCGCGGGCCGCCCCGGCCTCCCCGATCGGGGCCGGCCCCCCATCCTGCGAACGCGCCGGCGTGGGCGCGTCCGCGCTCCGCTCCGGGTCCGCCTCCTCACGCTCGTCCGCGAGCCCCTCGAGCAGGCGCGAGAAGCCCAGGCGCTCGTACAACGCGCGCAGCTGCGCGCGATCGGGCGACCTCCGCTCGAGCCCGCCCCAGGCCGGGTCGACGGGAACGTCGTGCCGCAGGCGCGAGAGCTCCCGGGAGAGCCGGGCCTCCTCCGCGTGCTCGAGCAGGCTCTCCCGCGCCCGCTTCGCCGAGACCTTCTCCGCCTGGTCGAGCAGGCGATCGAGATCCCCGAACGCCTGGATCAGCTTCGCCGCCCCCTTCTCGCCGATCCCCTTCACGCCGGGGATGTTGTCGGAGGGATCGCCGACGAGAGCCCGCAGGTCGAGCAGCTGCGACGGCGGGACGCCGAAGCGCTCCTCGACCGCGGCCGCGTCGATGCGCCGCCCCTTCATCGTGTCGAGCAGCTCGACCGCGGGTCCGACGAGCTGCATCAGGTCCTTGTCGGTCGAGACGATGCAGACCTCGGCGCCCGGCGGCGCCTCCTCGACCAGCGTCGCGATCACGTCATCCGCCTCGAACCCCTCGATCGCGAGCACCGGCACGCGGAACGCCTCGCAGACCGCTCGCACCAGCGGCAGCTGCGCCGTGAGGTCCTCCGGCTGCTTGTCACGTCCGGCCTTGTAGGCGGGGAAGAGTCCGTTCCGGAAGCTCCCGCCCGGCGGGTCCATCGCGACGACGACATGGGTCGGCCGCTCCTCGCGCAAGACCTTCGCGAGCATCGTCGCGAAGCCGTACGCGGCATTGGTCGGAGTCCCGTCCGGGGCGCGCAGGTTCGGAATCGCGAAGAACGCGCGGTAGATCGCATTGGCACCGTCGATCACGACGAGTCGAGCGGGTGCAGCGGAGTCGCTGGGGGCCGTTTCGGATTTCACGGGCGCGATGGTATCGCGCACCCCGGTCTCGCAAGCGCGCACGCGGGAGCGCCACCTCGCGCGCGGCCCCGCGCCGGGTCTCGAACGTCGTTCGCACGCGCCTTCGGCCGAGTCGACGCTCAGCTCGCGCGTACCTCCTTCGAGGTCTGGGGCGGGCTGAGCGCGACCCGCGCCGGATCGACGAGGATCCCACGCATCACCGTCTCGATCGCGTGCATGTACAACGGCTCGAGCGGGCGGCGACGGATCTGGCGGCGGGCCTTCGTGTTGTCGGATTCGATCAACGAGTTCGCGATCGACCAGAGCACATTCGCGATCTCCCAGGTATCACAGGCGACGAGCTCCCCGTCCTGCACGCCCTGCTCGAGGACTTCGTGGGTCACGTTCAGGTTCAGCTCCCAGAAGCCCGCGATCTGGTCGATCACCGGCCGCGGCAGGTCGCCGATCACGCTCTCGTTGTCGACGGCCCAGAAGATCTGGAAGTAGTCGGGGTGGTCGAGCCAATGCGCGAAGTAGAAGCGCGCGATCGAACGCACCCGGTCGAGCGCCGTCTCGCCCTGACCGGCGGCCGTCTTCATGAGATCGAGGAAGAGCTCGTGGTTGTGGGTCAGGACGGCGACGTAGAGATCGGCCTTGCTCTCGAAATAGCGGTAGAGCGTCCCCTTGGCGACCCCCGCCTTCTCGGCGACCTCGTCGAGGTTGGCGCGCATGAAGCCGTCCCGGAAGAAGACGTCCCGGGCGGACTCCAGGATCTTCCGTCGGCTCTCGGCCTTTTTCTCGTCGCGCGACATGAGCGGAGTGTCAACAAACAGCCGGATTTCGCAAGAGGTCCACGCGATCGACTCCGGTCGTCCCGGCCGCCGCGCCGATCGTCTTGCCGTGTCCTCCGGCCCCACCGGGATGGTCAGAAGTCGATCGGATCACTCCCCTCGTAGCGCAGCTTCTCGAACAGGATCGTCTGGATGTAGCGCTCGCCGAAATCGCAGATGATCGTGACGATCGTCTTGCCGGCATGCTCGGGGCGGGAGCCGTATTCGATGGCGGCTCGGACGTTCGCACCCGAGGAAATGCCGCAGAGGATGCCCTCCTCCCGCGCCAATCGGAGCGCCATCTCCACGGCCTGCTCGTTGGAGACCGTGATCACGCCGTCGAGCTTGTCGGTCTCGAGCACGTCGGGGACGAAGCCCGGGCCGATGCCCTGGATCTTGTGCGGGCCGGGAGAGCCGCCCGAGAGGACGGGGCTGTCGATCGGCTCGACGGCGATCGCCTGGAACGAAGGCTTCTTCGGCTTGATGAAGCGCGCGACGCCGGTGATGGTGCCGCCGGTCCCCACGCCGGCGACGAGGGCGTCGACGGTCCCGTCGGTGTCGTTCCAGATCTCCTGCGCGGTCGTGTTGAAATGGACGGTCGGATTCGCCGGGTTCTTGAACTGCTGCGGGATGAACGCGTTCGGGATCTTCGAGGCGATCTCGCTCGCGCGCTCGATCGCGCCTCGCATGCCCTTCGCCCCCTCGGTCAGCACGATCTTGGCGCCGAAGGCGCGCATCGTCGCGCGGCGCTCTGGGCTCATGGTGTCCGGCATGACGATGACGCAGGGATAGCCCTTCACGGCGGCCACGAAGGAGAGCGCGATGCCGGTATTGCCGGAAGTCGGCTCGACGATCGTCGACTTCCCGGGCACGAGGTCGCCTGACTTCTCTGCGGCCTCGATCATGGCCCGACCGATCCGGTCCTTCACGCTGTTGCCGGGATTCGCGGACTCGAGCTTCGCGAGGATCGTCGCCCCGCATCCGGCCGCGACGCGGTTCAGACGGACGAGCGGCGTCCCACCGACGAGATCCGTGATGCTGGCTGCGACCTTCATGACTTCCTCCGATGCTCGAGCCTCCGACGCTCGTGCCTCTGATTCCCGAACGCCGACGCTCAATCGACGTCGGGCGAAGATACACGCATGGGATCCGCCTCGTCATGGGACGAGCCTCGCTGCGCCGCGTCGAGGACGTTCCCCACGAGGCACTCCACCAATACCGTCACGTACGCGCCGGCAGGCAATCGGCACCCGAGCCGAAGGCCGGGACCATCGGCGAGCGGCCCGAGCTCGAGCCCATCGGGCCGCACGCGCAAGGGACGCCGGGTGCCCGGCGCGCGCAGGCCGCGCGGCAGGACCAGCGACCCATCGGCCGGGATGCCGTGCCGTGCGAAGACGCGCGCTTCGAGCGCGGCGGCCTCGCCGCGAGGCGCCCGCACCTTCGTGCCGAAGATCGGACCGGTGGCACTGATCTCGAAGCGTCGCGCACGCGGTCGCTCGCGCTCGAGATCGTCGACCCAGAAGAGGCCCCCGCTCTCCTCGACCCGCGCGAGATCGCCGATCAGGACGTCGTCGTAGCCTGCGATCCGCTCGTCGAGGACGGCGTTGAAGACCTCGGCCTGCAGGGCCGAGAGCAGGAAGCGCGCATGGCGACGGTCGCGCGGACGCAGCCTCCCGGACAGCAATGCCCGCGCGCTCTCCGCGTTGTCTCCCGACCGCCCGAAGCGCTGCTCGCCGAAGCGATTCGGCATGCCGCGGCGAACGAGCGACTCGGCCCGCAGCGTGAGCGCCGCGAGCGTCTCCGCTGTGACGACCGTCTGGGATCGCAACGCCAGGTCGAAGCGGTTCGCGCGCAGATGACCCGTTCGCAGCTTGTGGGCATGGGGAATCGCCGAGACGATCGAGGCCCCCTCGAGCTCGAGCGCTCGCGCGCGGTCGACGTCGACGCCCGGGACCGAGAACCACTGGCGCGTCACCGCATGCCGGTCCTTGCGACCCGCATAACCGACCTCGCGCGGGTCGACCGCCAGGCGACGGCCGAGCTCGCGGGCGACCTGCTCGGTCGTGCGCCCGCGCTTCTCGATCTCGAGGAAGAGATGCGCGCCCGTACCCGACGGCGGATAGAGCGGCTCTTCGACGACGACGAAATCCTCGGGCCGGCTGCGGATCGTGAATGCAGCGGGCGAGCCGCTGGCCGTCGACATCGTGATCGGACTCCCGTCGCGGGCGGCCCGCGTCCGGTCTTCGCGGGACCCGAGTGTGGTCTCCGCGTGGCCGCGCGCGTCGCGTGGCCCCGCCGGCGTCGGGCGCGCTCAATCGCGCTCGGAGTCTCGTGCCGCGTCGGGCGCCGCGCCAGGGGCGAGACCGATCCGCTGCTCGATCCGGCGGACCCGGCGCAGCAGCTCGGGCAGTCGTCGGAGCCCCGCCATCGCGCGGTGCCAGGTCCGCTCCTCCATCGCGGGCGACCCGAAGACGCGCTCGCCGTCGCCGACGTCGTGATGGAGGCCGGCGCGCGCCCCCACGAAGGCCCGCGCACCGATGCGGAGGTGGCCGGTCGAGCCCGCCTGCGCCATCACGATCGCGCCGGCGCCGACGATCGTGCCGCCCGAGAGCCCGCTCTGCGCGACGATCAGGGCGTCTTCCCCGATGTCGCAGTTGTGGGCGATCTGGACGAGGTTGTCGATCTTGGCGCCGCGGCGGATGCGCGTCTCGTCGAGGGTCGCGCGATCGACGGTCGTGTTGGCACCGATCTCGACGTCGTCCTCGACGACGACCCGCCCGCGATGCGCCATCGCGACCGGCCGACCCGCCTCGTCCGGAACGAGCCCGAAGCCGTCGCTACCGAGCACGACCCCCGGCTGGAGCACGACCCGGTCGCCGACCCGGGTTCCCTCCCGCAACACGACGTTCGCATGAATCCAGCAATCGCGTCCGACGAAGACGTCCGCCGCGAGCGTCGCGTGGGCAGCGACGACGGTGCCGGCCCCGACGCGCGCGCCGGCGCCGATCCATGCCCCGCCCTCGATCGAGGCCGTCGGATCGATCTCCGCGCTCGGATCGACCAGCGCACCGACCGCGATCCCCGCCGACGGGCGCGGCAGCGGCAGGAAGTGCTGCATCAGGCGGGAGTAGGCGTGTCCCGGGCGCGGCGTCCGCAGCACACTGCGCCCCGCGACCGCGAGCTCGGGCGGCGCGATCACCGCACGCGCCGGGCAGCGTTCGAGTAGCGGCAGATGCCGCTTGTCGCGCACGAAGACCAGCTCGTCGGCGGCGGCCTGCTCGAGTGAGCCGAAGCCATGGATCTCGAGCGCAGCATTCCCCTCGACCGGGAGATCGAGCAGGCGCGCGAGCTCGGCCAGCCGGATCGGCCCAGCCGTCCGCGGCACGGGCTAGCGCGCGAGCAGCACGGACACGGGAGACGTGCGCGCGACGCTCGCGGCATTGCTCCCGAGGAAGTAGTCCGTGATCCGGTTGCGGCCATAGGCGCCCATCACGATCAGGCTCGCGCGGACCTCCTTGGCCGTGTCGACGATCTTGACGTCGGGCCGCCCCAGCGTCGAAGAGGTCTCGCGCACCGGCACCGACAGCCCGCCCACCAGCTGGCGAACCTCGTCGAAGCGGGCCACGGCGCGTCCCTTGTCCTTCGAGTCGACGAAGACGTGGACCGACTCGTTCAGTCCGTTGGCGATCGCCACCGCGAGCCGGGCCGCGATCCGCGAGCCCGGCGATCCGTCGAAGCCGAGCACGAGTGGCCCCGTCAGCGGAGCACCGCCCGGCACGAGGATGGTCGGCTTGTTGGTCTTCCGCAGGACGGCGTCGGCGGTGTGGCCGATCAGGGATTGCTTCTCGCGGCTGCCGGCGCTGTTGCGGCCGATCACGAGGAGGTCGGCCGATTGCACCTTCTCGACGATCCGATCGTCGCTCGGGCCCTGGAGGATCTCGCAGCTGGCGTCGAGTCCTTCGGCCCGCGCGCGCTCGTTGAACCGCCGCGCGACGGCGTCCGCGCGCGCGCGGTAGTACGCGGCGACCTCGGCTTCGGGAAACGGAGGGAGGTTGAGTCCGGGACCCGCGGGCGCCTTGAAGCAGCGCTCATCGACGATCGAGGCCGCCATCAACCGAGCCCGCAACCGCGCGGCGAGACCCATCGCGGTCTGTTCTGCGGCGTTGCCGTCCTCCGAACCGTCCGTCGCCACCAGAATCGTCTCGATCATTTCGTGCTCTCCCGATCATCCCCGACTGGGTTTTCGAACGTGCCCGCAGGATCGGCCGAACAGCCCCGAAGGTTTCGACCTTGGGGGGATCAATTGGATGCGGCGCCAGGTTAGATTACCCCCGTGGGTGACGCAAACCGCTCGAGCAGGACAGGCGGGGCGCGGCGCGGGGGCAGGGGGAGCGCGGGCGCGCGGTCACGACGCAGCGCAGGCGGTCGCGTCGGGCGCGCAGGGAGGCGACGCGGGCTTTCGGCCCGGTGCGGGTGATAGGGTCCGGTCGTGAGTCATCCGACGACGAGCCGGGTAGCCGCGGAGCGCGACGCGGCGCGAAGGGAGCGCACCGCGTGGGGCCTCGAGCGCCCCGCCCTCGGCATCTCCCTCGGCGGTGATGCCGCTGCGACGGCCTGGCGCGCGCGGCGCCGATGGGTCGAGCAGGCCGAGTCGCTGGGCCTCCACTCGGTCTGGCTGCCCGAGATGCATTTCCAGCGGGGCGTCTGCCCGGCGCCGCTCGTCGAGCTCGCCGCCTGGGTCCCGTCGACCCGGCGACTCCGGCTCGGCACCACCTCCCTCCTCCTTCCCCTCCATCCGCCGGACGAGCTCGCGGCCGAGATCGCCGCCCTCGATCAGCTCTCGCAGGGCCGCGCCCTCATCGGCCTCGGCCGCGGGTTCCAGCGCCGCATGCTGGAGGCCTTTCGCGTGAACCCCGCCGAGAAGCGGGATCGCTTCGACGCGGCGCTCGACCGGATGCTCGCGCGCTGGGCCGAGGGGCGGCGCCGCGGCGATGCCTTCGCGACCCACAGCGATCCCCATCCGCCCCTCGCGGTCGCCGCCTTCGGTCCGAAGGGGCTCGGCCAGGCGGCGCGGCGCGGTCTTCCCTACCTCGCCTCGCCGGTCGAGACCCTCGACCAGATCGCGGCCAACCTGCGACGCCATCGGGCGGGCCTGCCCGATCCGCAGCGTCCCCCGCTCACCCTCGCGCTGCGAACCCTCTTCGTCTCCGACGTCGCTTCCGAACGGCAGGCGATTCGGGAGCGGCTCGCCGGGGAGCTGACGGCGCGCGGCATCGGCCTGCCCCGCGCGATCCACGCCGCCATCGAAGCGCCGCTCGAAGAACGCGTGCTGGTCGCGAGTCCCGAGGAGGCGATCGAGCGCCTCGTGCGCGACCGCGAGCGCGTTCCGCTCGACCTGCTGATCGCGCGCCCTCAGCTCGAAGGCATCGCGTCGGACGTGCTCGAGCGGTCGCTCGCCTGGCTGGCCGGGACGGTCTGGCCCGCCGTCCTCGCGCGCTCGACGACGCGGCCGACCGGTTGAAGCCGGTCGAAGCCGGTCGAAGCCGGGAATGGATCAGGACCCGTCGCGGGTAAAGGTCAGGAAGACCATGCTCGGGCGCTTCGAGGACTCGCGCATCGCGAAGTGCATCCGGTCGAAGGTCCAACCCTCGGCCGTCCACTGGTTCAGCGCCTGCTCGATCTCCTCGTCGGTCACGTTGGACAGCTCGACGACCTTGTACTGCATCGCTTCCATGTCCTTCCGAGTCCGGCGCTTCCGGATCGCGGCGGGCGCGCGAGGACGCGTCCCGGCCGGAATCGGCGCGCGCCGCTCAAGCGCCGCGAAGCTTCTCGGCGAGGGCCATCGCCGCGTAGGTCAGGATCAGATCGGCGCCCGCGCGCTTGATCGAGACCACCGCCTCCTCCATCGCGCGATCCCCGTCGAGCCAGCCCCGCTCGGCGGCGGCCTTGATCATCGCGTACTCGCCCGAGACGTGATAGGCGGCGAGCGGGACGTCGAAGCTCCGTCGCGCGTCCGCGAGGATGTCGAGATACGGGAGCGCCGGCTTGACCATCAGCATGTCCGCCCCCTCCTCGAGATCGAGGCGCATCTCGCGCAGCGCCTCGCGTCGATTCGGGGGATCCATCTGGTAGCCGCGGCGATCGCCGAACTCGGGCGTGCTCTCCGCCGCGTCGCGGAAGGGCCCGTAGTAGGCGCTCGCATACTTGGCGGCGTAGGAGAGGATCGCGACCTGCTCGAATCCGTTCGCGTCGAGCGCCCGACGGATCGCCGCGACGCGGCCGTCCATCATGTCCGAAGGCGCGACGATGCTCGCGCCGGCCCGCGCATGCGAGACGGCGGTGCTCGCGAGGCGCTCGAGACTCGGATCGTTGTCGACCTCGTCGCCGTCGAGCAGGCCGCAGTGGCCGTGGCTCGTGTACTCGCAGAGGCAGACGTCGGTGACCACGCAGAGCGACGGGACCGCGTCGACGATCGCGCGCGTCGCTCGCTGGATGATCCCGTCCGCCGCGTCCGCCCCGGAGCCGCGCGCGTCCTTGTCGGACGGCACGCCGAACAGGATCACCGCAGGGATCCCGAGGTCCGCGACCCGCTTCGCCTCGAGCACGACCTGATCGACCGAATGGCGGGCGACGCCCGGCATCGAGACGACCGGCTCGCGCCGCCCCGAGCCCTCGACGACGAAGAAGGGCTGGACCAGGTCCGCGGGCGAGAGACGCGTCTCGCGGACCATGCTCCGCAGGGCCTCCGTGCGCCGCAGCCGGCGCATGCGCGTATCGGGAAAGCTCATGCTCGCTCCTCAGCTCGACCGCTCGGCCGTCGCCCGGGCCAGGGCCGCGACGAGCTCGGTCACGTCAGGCCTCGCCGGCACCACATCGGCGGGCAGGCCCGCCCGCGCGAGCCGATTCGCCGTGGTCGTTCCGATTGCGGCGATCATACAACGACGCGCCGCGGCGAGACTGGCATCGTCGAGACAAGCCATGAAGTGCTCGACGGTCGAAGGACTCGTGAACGTGAGCGCGTGGAGCGTGTCCTCGACGAGGCGCCGGCGCAGGTCCGCGACGTCGACGACCGGCCGGCGGTTCTCGTAGAACGCGATCGAGTCGACCGCCGCGCCCGCGGCGCGCAGCCCGTCCGCGATGGTGGTCGAGGCGATGCGCGAGCGCGGGATCAGCACGCGCTGCCCGGGCGCCGAGAGGAGCGGCCGGATCTCGTCGAGCAGCGCCTGCGCGTCGCCCCGACCCGACGCCACGAGATGCACCGGATAGCCCGAGCGCAGCGCCTCCTCGGCCGTGCGTTCGCCGATGCAGAAGAGCCGCGTCTCCGGTCCGATGGCGCCCGCGCGCCCGCGCGCCGCCTCGAGCGCCTGCACGAAGAAGCGCACCGCGTTCGAGCTCGTGAAGACGAGCGCCTGATACGCCTCGAGCCGCGCGAGCACGCCGTCGATCTCGGCGCGTCCCGCCGCGTCCTCGACGGCGGCGAGCTCGATCATCGGACGCACGATCGGAATCGCCCCGGCCGAGCGCAGCGCGGACGCCAGCTCGTCGATCTGCTCCCGCGCGCGCGTGACGAGCACGGCGCGCCCGAAGAGCGGCCGCCGCTCCCACCAGCCGAGCGACGCGCGGAGCCGGACGACGTCGCCGACGACCACGGCGGCCGGGGCCCCGAGGCCCGCTGCGCGCACCGCCGCCGGCAGCTCGGCCAGGGTCGACACGCAGGTCCGCTGCTCGGGCAGCGTCCCGTTCATGATCGCCGCCGCGGGCGTGTCGGCGGGCTTGCCGCCGGCGATCAGCTCCTCGACGAGGCGCGGCAGGTTGCGCATGCCCATCAGGATGACGAGCGTGTCGACGGCGGTTCCGAGCGCGCCCCAGCGCGTCTGCTCCGAGGGACGGCTCGGATCCTTGTGGCCGGTGACGACCGCGAAGGACGCCGCATGACGCCGATCGGTGACGGGGATGCCCGCGTAGGCGAGCACCGCGATCGCGGCGCTCACGCCCGGCACGACCTCGAAGGGGATCTCGGCGTCGGCGCACGCGGAGAGCTCCTCGCCGCCCCGACCGAACACGAAGGGATCGCCGCCCTTCAAGCGGACGACCGTGCGCCCCGCCCGCGCGTGCTCGACGAGCAGCGCGTTGATCTCGGCCTGCGTCCGCGTCGGCTCCTCGTGGCCGCGCTTGCCGACGTTGACGCGCAGCGCGCGGGCCGGGGCGAGGTCGAGCAGCTCCTCGGTGGCGAGCTCGTCGTAGAGGACGACGTCCGCCGTGCGCAGGGCGCGCGCGCCGCGGACGGTGATCAGGTCCGGATCGCCGGGCCCCGCGCCGACGAGGACGACCCGACCGAGCGCTGCGCCGCCCTCAGCCATCGGCTTCGCCCGCCGCCGCGATCGCGTCGAGAATCGCGCGGCCCCCGCCGTCGAGCACCGCCTGCGCGACCCGCGCCCCGAGCGCCTCGGGCGATCCGACCGGACCGACGTCCTCGGCACGCACGATCCTGCGGCCGTCGAGGCTCGCGACGAGCCCCCGCAGCCGGAGCCGCCCGCCCTCGACGTGCTCGGCGAAGCCCGCGAGCGGGATGCTGCAATCGCCGCCGAGGGTCGTCTGATAGGCGCGCTCGGCGCGCGCGATCGGACCGGTCTCGGCGGGCTCGAGCTCGACGAGGCGCGCGTGCCACGCGGAGTCCGCCCGCGCCTCGAGGGCGAGCAGCCCCTGCCCGACCGCCGGCAGCATCGACTCCGGCGCGATGCGCTCGTCGATGCGATCCGTGAGCCCGAGCCGGTCGAGGCCCGCGCATGCGAGCACCACCGCGTCGAGCCCGTCCTGCTCGAGCTTGCCGAGCCGGGTCGGCACGTTGCCGCGCAGCGGCACGACCTCGAGATCGGGTCGGAGCGCGCGCAGCAGCGCCATGCGCCGCGTGCTGCCGGTGCCGACGCGGGCGCCGCGGCGCAGGCGTGCGAGGGTCGTGCCCCGCTCGCGAGCGGCGAGCGCATCGCGCGGATCCTTCCGCTCGGGGTAGCAGGCGATGACGCAGCCGGGCGCGAGGCGCGCCGGGACGTCCTTCGCGCTGTGGACCGCGAGATCGGCCTCGCCCGCGAGCAGCGCCTCCTCGATCTCCTTCACGAAGAGCCCCTTGCCCCCGATCTTCGAGAGCGAGCGGTCGACGATGCGGTCGCCCGTCGTGCGCACGACGACCAGCTCCGCCGCGACGCCGAGCGCCCGCTCGAGCTCGGCGGCGATCTGACGCGACTGCACGAGGGCGAGGTCGCTGCCCCGGGTGGCGATGCGGAGTCGACTCAAACCGCGGACTCCGGGTCGTCGTCGAGGGGAGCCCGATCCGAGGCGGCGGGCGCGGTCCCCCGAACCGCCTGGGACGGCGTCCGGCCGATGCGGCGGATGTCGTCCGGCGCGACGCGCTCGAGGGGCGGCGCTTCCGCGCCGAGCCGCCGAGGCTCGTCGAGGCCGAAGAGCACGCGCGCCTCCTCGAGCCGTGCGAGTCCGACCTCGCGATCGGTCTCGTCGCGCAGGCGCGAGACCGGCGCGTGGAGCAGCTTGTTGACGATGCTGCGCGTCAGCTGCTCGAGCAGCTCGCGCTGCGCCTCGTCGAGGGCGAGCCGCCCGACGAACCGATCGACCTCGCTCCGGCGGACCTGCTCCGCGCGCCGCGTCAGGTCCCGGATCGTCGGCACCGCCTGCAGCGCGACCAGCCAGCCCTCGAAGTTCTCCCGCTCCTCCGCGACGATGCGCTCGGCCCGCTCGACCTCCCGCCGCCGCTCCTCCTCGTTCGAGTCGGCGACCTCCTGGAGATCGTCGAGGTCGTAGAGATACGCGGCATCGATCTCGTGGACCGCCGGATCGACGTTGCGAGGCACCCCGATGTCGATCAGGAACAGCGGCCGATCGCTCCGCCGCCGGAGGCCCGCCTCGACTCGCTCGCGCGTCAGCAACGGACCGCTCCCGCCGACGCAGGTGAGGACGACGTCGGCCTCGGGCAGCAGCCGGTCGAGCTCGTCGAGGCCGTGGGCCGTCCCGCCGAAGCGCAGCGCCAGCGCCTCGGCATGGGCCCGGGTGCGGTTGACGACGCGCCGCGTACCGAGTCCGTGGTCGTCGAGCGCGACGAGCGCCGCCTCGATCATGTCGCCGGCACCGATCAGCAGGGCGCTCGTGCGCTCGAGCGACTCGAAGATCTGCCGGGCGAGCTGGACGGCGACACGCGCGACCGAGACCGGTCGCTCGGCGATGCCGGTCTCGTTCTTGACCCGCTTGGCCGTCGCGAAGGCGCGCTGGAACAGGCGCGAGAGCACGGCGCCGCAGGTCCCCGCCTCGGTCGCCGCACGATAGGCGTCCTTGACCTGGCCCAGGATCTGCGGCTCGCCGACGACCATCGAGTCGATCGCCGAAGCGACGCGGAAGACGTGCTCGACGGCCTCGCGACCCTGGTAGAGGTAGGTCATCTCGTGCAGCTGGCTGCGGGGCGGCAGCGTGCCGCCCGAGAGCTCGCGCGCGAAGAAGTCCATCAGCGCGTGGCGGGCGGCGTCGGGGTTGCCGGTGGTCACGACGAGCTCGACGCGATTGCAGGTCGAGATCAGGACGGCCTCGCCGACCTCCGGCCGGTCGGCCAGCTTGCGCAGGATCGGGCCGACGTCGGCGACCGCGAAGCGCTCGCGCACTTCGACGGGCGCGGTGCGGTGGTTCATGCCGTAGACGACGACCTTCACGACACGAGCCCCACGCCGATCACGGCGAAGACCAGGAAGCCGAAGCCCGCGAGCGCGCTCGCTGCCGCCTGGCGCGCGCCCTGATGGCCGACGAAGCGGAGCAGGACGAGTCCCAGGTAGATCAGCCAGGCCACCACGGTCCAGGTCTCGTGCAGCCCGCCGCCGAGCGCCCGGCCGCTCTCGGCCTCGTTCCAGAGCACGCCCGTGATCACGCCGAACGTGAGCAGCGGAAAGCCCAGCGCGAGCGCGACGCGGTTGACGCGATCGAGCGCCTCGAGCGACGGCAGCGGCAGGCGGCGCGCGACGCGGCGGCGGCGCTTCAGGCTGCGGTGCTCGAGCAGGAAGAAGAGACCCGCGAGGCCGGCGAGGCCGAGGGCGGCGAGGCCGGCGCTCGCGAGCAGGACGTGGGCATGGGGGATCGAGCCCGTCGCGTCCGGCGCAGCGGCGGCGTGGCTGCGGGAGAAGGTCGTGCCGAAGACCGCGAGAAAGGCCGCGAACGCGAGGACCGGCATGAAGCCCGGCAGCCGGATGCGCGTCCCGAGCGCCAGCCCGAACACGACGGCGAGCCAGGCCGTGATCGAGACCGCGAGGCCGAGGTCGGTCAGCGAAGGCACCGGATCGAGCCGATGCAGCGTCGCGAAGGCGAGCGCGTGGACGAGCGCCCCGAGGAGCAGCCCCACCCGCGCACCGACGAGCATCCGCGGCGCCGGCAAGACCAGGCCGAGCAGCGCTCCGACTCCGGCCGCCAGATAGAGCGCCGATGCGATGTGCTGGAACTCGGTCACGGCTCTCCCTGGTCGACCTCGATCGGCCCTCGCCGGCGATCACCGACGCGGGCCGCGGTCGCGGTCCCGCTCGCCGATCGGAGTCGCGGCCCGCACGCGAGCGGGACGCCCGGGCGCGGCGCAGTATAACGAGGGGGCTCGACCGACCGGCGCCGCGCCCCATTCGATGCCCATCCGGTCCCGGGCTTCGACCTACGGATCGCGCCGCCGACCCGCCAGTCGACGCATCTGGGCTTCGACCTTCGCCGCGTCGTTCACCATCTCGAACATGCGATAGGCCGGCTCGCCCATCAGGACGAAGCGGACCTCGTCGAGCGGGCCATCCGCGCCCCGCTCCTCCGCGAAGGCGCGCACGCACCCGATCGAGACCTCCGCGCAGCGCTGGAGCGCGAGTCCGCCGACCCCCGCTCCGATCGCCGGGACGGCCAGCGTCCGCGCGCCGATCTCGACCGCGCGCTCGAGGCTCGCCCGCAGGGCGCTCGCCACGCTCTCGGACGTCGCGCGCCCCCCGAGCGGCATCCCCGCGGCGTGGATCACCCAGCGCGCCGACAGCTCGCCCGCGCCCGTCACCGCGGCCTCCCCGACCGCGATCGGCCCGTGCGCGGCACACTCCGCCGCGATCGCGGGGCCGCCCCGCCTCGCGATCGCCCCGGCGACACCGCTGCCCAGCAGCAGATCGTTGTTCGCGGCGTTGACGATCGCGTCCACCGCCTGCTCGGTCAGGTCGCCCTCGACGAGCGTGATCCGCATCAACGCCCCCCCCCGCGGCCGCCGCCGCGCGGCCGCCGCCGCCCGCGCGAGGTCTGGCGCGATCGGGCCGCGCCGCGCGCCGGGAGCGCGGTGTAGCGCTCGACGACGCCGGCGGCGAGCAGGGGCACGAGGATCTCGTGGTGGCCGACGAGCGAGATGCCGCGACCGGCGAGCCGGGTCGGCCGCTCGACGACGTTGCGCTCCGGCCTGTACTGGCGGACGAAATCGCAGTTGACGGTCGTGAAGCGCTCGACCCCGTGGCCGAGGTTGCGCGCGACGGCGAGCGCCTTCAAGAAGACCTCCGGCAGGATCACGGCCGAGCCGACGTGGAGCACGACGCCGTCCTCGAGGCCGGCGACGAGGGCGCAGAGCTGCTCGAAGTCGCGGTAGCTCGTCTCGCCGAGGGCGGCGCCGTCGGCGCTCGGGTGCATGTGGTGGATGTCGGTGCCGATGGCGGCGTGGACCGTCACGGGGACGCCGAGGCGATGGGCGGTCGCGAGCACGGAGCGCGCGGCGAACGGGTCGCTCGCCTCGGCGATGTCGCGCCCGATGGCGGCGCCCATGCCGAGCCCGTCGGCGCGCCCGCGTGCGATGGCGCCGTTGAGCCGCTCCGCCGTCTCGCGCGCGACGCCGAAGCGCCCGGCGTCGAGCGCGGGCCCCACGTCCTCGCTCGTATGACCGAGCATCGCGAGCTCGAGGTCGTGGACGCAGCCGGCGCCGTTCATCATCAACGCGCCGATCGCGCCGCGCTCGAGCAGATCGACCACGATCGGCGCGAGGCCGACCTTGATCAGGTGGGCGCCGAAGCCGAAGAGCACGAGTCGGCCGCCCCGCCACGCCCGCGCCCAGGCCTCGATCGCCGCGTTGAGGTCCGCCGCGCCCAGCAGCTTCGGCAGCGACGCGAGCAGCTCGGCCACCGTCGCCCCCGGCGCGAGCGGGCGCCCCTCGTCGTCTCGGGCGACCTTGCTCGGCCGGCGTCGCGCCGATTCCGATCGCAGCCGTCGGCGGTCGAGCCCCGGTCTCGGACGTCTCACGTGCAACTCCCGACCCGGCCCCGACGCCGGGCCTGCTATAAAAGGCGGGCCTCAGGGACGAAACGAAGACCGAGAGCTTGCCAGACGCGCGGCGGCGAACAAGCTGGCGGACGCGCCCGGCCGATCCAACGGAGACCCATCGCCATGGCCAAGATCACCGACGTGACCGATGCAACCTTCTCGGACGAGGTGCTGCAATCCTCGACGCCCGTCCTGGTCGATTTCTGGGCCGAGTGGTGCGGTCCCTGCCGCGCGATCGCGCCGATCGTGAAGGAGCTCGCCGAGGACTACGGCGACCGCCTGAAGGTCGTGAAGATCAACATCGACGACTCGCCCCAGACCCCCGGCGCCTTCGGGATCCGCTCGATTCCGACGATCCTCGCCTTCAAGGGCGGCAAGGTCGTGAACCAGCTGACGGGGGCCCGGCCGAAGAGCGACTTCGTCAAGCTGATCGACGGCGTGCTCGGCGCCTGATCCGACGGCGGATGCCCGATCCGGGTCCGATTCGAGCGCGATCCCGCCGACGCCGCGCCCGCCCCTCGCGCCCCGCGCACGCGGGGCGGGCGTGTCTTCGGGCGCGGCCGCGGCCCGCGATCGCTCAGAAGACGTAGCGCCGCATCGAGACGTTGAGCAGCAGGCCGATCGAGAGCGCCGTCGAGAGCAGCGCCGAGCCGCCGTACGAAAAGAGCGGCATCGGCACGCCGATCACGGGCGCGAGCCCGAGCACCATCGCGACGTTGATCGCCGCCGGCCAGAGCAGCGTCCCGACCAGCCCGATCGCGAGCATCGCGCCGAAGGTGTCCTTCGAGCTGCGCGCGATCATCAGCCCCCAGACCAGCATCAGCGCGTAGATCGACAGGATCAGCGTCGAGCCGACGAAGCCCCACTCCTCGGCGAGGACGGAGAACGCGAAGTCGGTGTGCTGCGTCGGCAGGAAGCGGAGCTGGGTCTGGGTGCCCTGCTGCCAGCCGGTCCCGAAGAGGCCGCCGGCGCCGACCGCGATCTTCGACTGCATGCCCTGGTAGCCCGAGGCGAGCGGATCGCGCGAGGGGTCGAGGAAGCCGAGGATGCGCTCCTTCTGATAGGTCTTGAGCCCGAACTGCCAGAGCGCCGCCAGCCCGCCGAGACCGAGCAGGCCGATGCCGAACCAGGCGCGCAGGGGGACGTTCACGAGCGGCAGCAGCGTCAGCCCCACGAGCAGGGTCAGGGCCGCGACCCCGAGGTCCTTCTGCAGCACGATGAGGCCGACCGGCAGGCCGACGATCAGCCCCGGCACGAAGAGATCGCGCAGCCTGCGGATCTGCGAGGGGGGATTGCGCCCGAAGTAATGGGCGAGGCCGATCACCATGCCGATCTTCGAGAACTCGGACGGCTGCAGGCGGCCCGAGAAGAGCCACGCCCGCGCGCCGCGCGTCTCCTCGGCGATCGCGAGCGTCAGCAGCAGCAGGCCGACCGTTCCGCCGTAGATCCAGTAGGCGTATCGATCGAAGTGGCGGTAGTCGATCGCCACGACGATGCCCATCACGACGGCCGAGATGCCCATCACCGTCAGCTGTCGCCCGACGATGTTCGCGCCGCCCTCGACGCCGGCGGCCGAGGCGGAGTAGAGATTCGCGAGCCCGGCGATCGCGAGCAGCACGACGAGCGCGGCCAGCACCCAGTCGAAATGGGCCACCCGACGTCGCTCGACGCGCAACGCGCTCATCGCTCCGCTCCTCGCGACGCCCCGAACGCGCCGCCCACGTCGAGCCAGGCCACCTCGGTCGGCACGCGGCGCTCCTTCTTCGAGAAGAATCGGGCCATCACCTTCTGCGTCATCGGCGCCGCGATCGCGCCGCCCCCGCCGCCGGCGTGCTCGACGACGGCGACGACGACGATCTCGGGCGCCTCGACCGGCGCGAACGCCGCGAAGAGCGCGTGATCGCGGAAGCGGACCGGGATCTCGTGCGGCTCGAGCCCCTTGACGCGCTCGAGGCTGACGACCTGTGTCGTGCCCGACTTCCCGGCCACGTTGATGCCCGGGACCTGGGCCCGCCGCCCCGTCCCGCCCGGATCCATGACGACCGACTTCAGCCCCTGGCGCACCGTCGCGAGGATCGCGGGATCGACGATCCCCTTCGCCCGCTGGACGACGGGCAGCTCCTCGACGGGCTCGCCGTCCCAGGTCTCCGTCCGCAGCACCACACGCGGCTCGACGACCGTTCCGCCGTTGGCGATCGCCGCGTAGGCGACCGCGAGCTGGATCGGCGTCAGGACGTTGGCGCCCTGCCCGATCGACAGCGAGATCGTCTCGCCCTCGACCCAGGGCTCCTTGTAGACCTGGCGCTTCCATTCGGGCGTCGGCACCAGTCCCTTCGCCTCGCCCCGGATCGCGATGCCCGTCGGCGCGCCGAGCCCGAAGAGCCTCGCATAGCGCGCGAGCGTCTCGACCCCGAGACGCTTCCCCAGCTCGTAGAAGTAGACGTCGCAGGATCCCGCGAGCGCATGCTGCAGATCGACCGTGCCATGCCCGCCGGCCTTCCAGCAGCGGTAGACGCGTCGACCGAGCCGGAAGTAGCCGTTGCAATGGGCCGTGGTCGAGGGCGTGATCGCCTTCTCGGCGAGCCCTGCGGCCGCGACGATCGCCTTGTAGGTCGAGCCGGGCGGGTAGCCACCGGCGACGGCCCGGTTCCGGAGCGGATGCCACTCGTCCTCGTTGAGCGCCCGCCAGAGCTCGCGCGGGATCGCGCCGGCGAAGGCATTCGCGTCGTAGCTCGGCGAGGAGACCATCGCGAGCAGGTCGCCGTTGTTCGGGTCGAGCGCGACGATCGCGCCCATCCGCCGCGGCTGATCGGGATCGTCCGTCAGGAAGGCGTCCTCGGCCGCCTGCTGCAGGTCGAGATCGAGCGCCAGGACGACGCGTCCGCCGGGCGTCGGCTCGATGCGGTCGAGCTCCTCGATCTCGCGCCCCGCGACGTCGACGATCCGATTGACGCCGCCGCTCCGCCCGCGCAGATGGGTCTCGTAGCTGGCCTCGATGCCCGTCTTGCCGATCGTCTCGCCCTGGCGATAGTCGACGAACTCCGGACGCCCGAGCTCGTCCTGATCGATCTCGCCGATCGTCCCCAGCAGCTGCGCCGCGAGCCGTCCGTAGAGGTACTCGCGCAGCGGCTTGCCCTGCAGCTCGACACCGGGCAGCGCGTAGCGGTGCTCCGCCACCATCGCGCGCTGCGCGTAGTCGACGTCGGTCGCGAGCGAGACCGCCTGGAAGCGCGCGCGCCCCCTCGGCGAACCGACCTTCGCCGCCAGATCCATGGGATCTCGACGGAGCACGGCGCCGAGAACCGAATAGGTCCGCCACGGGTTGCGCATCTCGTTCGGCAGCAGGTCGACGTGATAGGCGGGGCGACTGGCGGCGATCGCCCGTCCCTCGCGATCGACGATGGTTCCGCGCGGCGCGTCGAGCAGGACCGTCCGGACGGAGTTCGCCTCCGAACGCCCCTTCAGATACTCGCCTTCGAGGATCTGGAGCTGGAAGAGGCGGCCGACGAAGACCGTGAAGAGGGCGAGGACGACGAAGACGAGGGGCCACAAGCGGACGTCGCCCGGTCCGTCGCCGCTGTTCGAGAGCCGACCGTGACCGAGCAGGTCGCTCATACCCGCCCCCGTCCAGGAAAGGCCGAGTAGCCGAGGGCGAGGCCGCCCCGGCGCGACAGCTCCTCGTCGGCGAAGCGGCTCACGATCCGCTCGACCGCCGCGACGATCGGACCGGCACAGAGCATGTTGATGAAGCCCTGCGCGACGGCGAGCGCGACGACCTCGACGCCGAACCCCTCGCCCACCACGCCCGCGAAGATCGAGCGCGTCGCCACGATGCCGAATCCGTAGGCGACCGAGAGCGCGAAGGTCAGGAACGCGACCGGGATCCCGCCGGAGAGGTCGAGCTGACGGGAGGCGAGCGCTGCCGCGAGATAGGTCAGGAGCCGCAGCAGCACGTGCTGCCCGAGCAGCGAGCCCGAGACGACGTCCATCGCGAAGCCGAGGAACGCCGCGAGCACGAAGCCCGACAGGAAGCCCGGCCAGCGCAGTCCCAGGCCGACGACCACGAGCCAGGCGAGGTCCGGACACCAGGGCGGCGAGACCGCCCGCGCGAGGGCGCCCTGGACGACCAGCGCGAGCAGCCCGAGGGCGACGAGGGCGAGCGTCGACTTCACGGCGCCGCTCCGGCGGGCACGTCCTCGAGGATCTCGCCCTCTTCCGACATCGTCTCGGACGCCGCGGACATCTCGGACGCCGCGGAGGCCGTGCGCTGTCCCGAGACCGTCTCCGGCGGCGGCCCGCTCGCGACGTCGGCGGGGCCGGGGAGGTCGTCCTCGGGCGCGTTCGAGCGGTAGAGGAGCTCCATCGTCGCGCCCCGCCGCATCATGACGAAGACCTGTTCGAGGCGCCCGAGGTCCACCGCGGGACGCACGACCGCGACCTGCGTCAGCTGGCCCGTCGCGGGCTCGATCTCGGCGATGCGTCCCAGCCGCAGCCCCTTCGGATAGACGCCCCCGAGCCCCGAGGTCACGACCTCGTCCCCCACGACGACGTCGCCCTCCCGGACGAAGAACTCGAACTCGAGCGAGCCCTGGCCCGCGCCCCGCACCAGCCCCCGCGCCCGACTGCGCTGCACGAGCGCGTCGACGGCACTCTGACGGTCGAGCACGAGCATCGTCTTCGCGGCATGCGCCGAGGTCGCGGTCACCACGCCGACGACGCCATCGTGTGTCACCACGGGATGCCCCGGCTTCACGCCATGGTCGGCGCCCCGGTCGATCAGGATCGAGCGGAAGAAGGGCGTGACGTCGAGACCGACGATCTCCGCCGGCAGCATCGGGATCTCGGCGTCGTCGCGCATCGCGGCGACCCGTTCGAGATGGCCGCTCGTGACGAGCGCCTCGCGCAGCTGGACGTTGTCGGACTCGGTCTGCGCGAGACGCCGCGCCAGCTCGGCGTTCTCCGCGCGGATCGCCAGCAGGTCGACGTAGTCGCGGTAGACGCCGCGGAGTCCATCGATCGGCGCCGAGATCAGCCGCTCGACCGGCGCCGTGACCTCGAGGATCGCGGCCTGCCACCAGGGCAGCGCCCTGTCACTGCGTCGGACGGCGCCGCGGCGATCGACCACCATCGACACCACCGCGAGCAGCAGCAGCACGGCCACCACGACGGGCGCCACGAGACGCTTCAGAAGATCGGGCATACCCCTCGACCCGTCCCCTCGTACCCGACGACGAGGCCCCCCTTCGCCGGTGACGGCCCGCTCGTCTGGCGCCGCCCCTTAAGAGATCGGCGACCGGAGCGTGACCTCGCGCAGCAGCGGCAGCTCGTCGAGGCATCGACCCGTCCCGACCGCGACCGCCGTCAACGGATCCTCGGCGAGCATGACGGGCAGGCCCGTCGTCTCCCGCAGCAGGACGTCCAGATTGCGCAGCATCGACCCGCCACCCGAGAGCACGATGCCCTTGTCCACGATGTCCGCGGACAGCTCGGGCGGCGTCTTCTCGAGCGCCATCTTGACGCTCTCGACGATCGCGTTGACCGGCTCCGCGAGCGCCTCGCGCACCTCTTCGGACTTGATCTCGAGGGTCTTCGGCACGCCGAGCACGAGATCCCGGCCCTTGACCTCGACCGACTCGATCGAGTCGGTCGGGTACGCGGTTCCGATCTTGATCTTGATGAACTCCGCCGTGCGCTCGCCGATCAGCAGGTTGTACTTGCGCTTGACGTAGTTGATGATCGCGTCGTCCATCTTGTCACCGCCGACGCGGATCGAGTTCGAGTAGACGATGCCGGAGAGCGAGATCACGGCGACCTCCGTCGTGCCGCCGCCGATGTCGATGATCATGTTGCCGGAGGGCTCGGTCACGGGGAGCCCTGCACCGATCGCCGCCGCCATCGGCTCCTCGATCAGGAAGACCTCCCGCGCCCCGGCGAGCATCGCGCTCTCGCGAACCGCGCGCTTCTCGACCTCCGTGATGCCCGAGGGCACGGCGATCACGATGCGGGGCCGCACCATCGTGCGCCGATCGTGGACCCGCCGGATGAAGTAGCGGAGCATCGCCTCGGTGATGTCGAAGTCGGCGATCACGCCGTCCTTCAATGGACGGATCGCGACGATGTGGCCCGGCGTCCGGCCGAGCATCTCCTTCGCCGCCTTGCCGACCGCGCGGACCTTGTCCGGGCCACGCGCGTCCCGGGACACCGCGACGACCGAGGGCTCGGACACGACGATGCCGCGACCCTTGACGTAGACCAGGGTATTGGCCGTGCCCAGATCGATCGCCAGGTCGTTGGAGAACCAACCGAGTACGGTGTCGAGGATCAATTCGACTCTCCTTGGATCCCTGCCCCTTGGAATCCTGCCCTTGAAGCCCTGCCCCGAAAGCCCTGCCGCGCGGCTTCGAGCCGCCCCGCCCCGAAATCGCCGGGCGCGCCGCCGGCAGCCCGTCCGCGCGGCGGAGCCCGCCACGGCCACGACTCCCGCCCGAAGCGCAATGACCGGGCCGCCCGCGCCGCGCCGCCCGTTGGCAGCTCTGCGGCTAAGCGATCGGATCCAAAAGACTTCGGTGCCGAGGAAACTTGCCGACGGTACCCGCCAGGTCGCGCCCGGGCAATCGGAAGTTAACGGACCTTCGCGCGCGACATCAGGGAGAAATCGAGGTTGCCGCCGATCCCGGGGCTCTCGTAATGTTCGCCGCACCCACCCACCCGAGGTCGCTCGTGCTCGATTCGCTCCGCCGTGGCCAGCGATGGCTGATCCTGATCTTCGTCAGCGTGATCGGCTTCGTGTTCGTCTTCTTCCTCGGGACGGGCGGTGGCTTCGGCCCCGGCACCCCCTCGGGCAACGCAGTGGTCCAGCTGGACGATGTCCGGCTGACCCAGATCGACCTCGGACGCGAGCGCGCGCAGCTCGAAGATCGACTGCGCGCGGAGCTCGGCGATGCCTACGACCAGCTGGGGGCCGACCGCTTCCTCGATCAGCAGGCGTTCGAGGGGCTCGTGCAGCAGATGGTCCTGGCGGCGGCCGCCCAGGACCTCGGTCTGCAGGTGACGAAGGACGAGATCCGCCGGGTCGTGCAGTCGATTCCCGGCTTCACCGACGAGGAAGGACGCTTCGTCCCCGAGGCGTTCGATCGCTACGCCGAGGACCAGTACGGCAGCCAGCGCGCCTTCATGGACGACTTCACGCGCAAGCTCCTCGGCCAGAAGCTGATCCAGCTGCTCGCCAGCCAGACGACGATGTCGGACGCCGAGCTCGACCTGCAGACACGCTACGCGCTCGAGGAAGTCCAGATCGCCTACGTCGCCTTCGACCAGACCTCGCTCCCGGCCGGCGAGACGGTCCCCGAAGCCGATGTCGAGGCGTACGCGGCCGCCCATGACGCCGATCTGCGCGCGCAGTTCGCCGAGCACGAGCTCGAGCTCTCGAAGCCCGAGCGCATCCATGCCCGCCACATCCTCGTTCCGGTCGCGAGCGACGCGAGTGAAGCCGATCTGACGGCGGCGCGGGAGAAGGCGCAGGCCGCCCGCGACCGCGTGCTCGCCGGGGAGGACTTCGCGGTCGTCGCCCGCGAGGTCTCGAGCGACGCGGCCACGGCGGCGCTCGGCGGCGATCTCGGCACCTTCGCCCGCGGCAGCAACGATGCGGCGATCGATGATGCGGCCTTCGCGCTCGAGGCGGGAGGAACCTCGGAGGTCGTCCGCTCGATCCATGGCTTCCATGTGATCCACGTCGAGGAGAAGCTGCCCGCCGAGCCGGCGACCTTCGAGGCCCATCGGCTCGAGCTCGCCCGCGAAGGCGCGACCCGGGAACGGGCGACGCGCCTCGCCGAGGAGCGCAGCACGGCGCTGGCCCGGGCGGTCGAGAGCGGGGCCTCCCTCGAAGACGCCGCCCGCGAGGCCGGCTTCACGCTCGAGCGTCCCCCCGCACTGAAGCGCCGCCCCGACGGCTTCGTGCCCGGACTCGGTGCGGCGGGTCCCGTCCTGACGGCCGCCTTCACGCTCGAGCCGGGCGAATCGAGCCCGGAGGTCTTCGACCTGGGCGACCAGAAGGTGCTGCTCCAGGTCCTGGAACGCACCCGCCTGTCGGAGGAGCGCCTGCTCGCCGAGCGCGCGACTCGTCGCGATCAGGCGCGCGCGCAGAAGCAGAACGAGACCATCCGCGCCTGGATCGACGACTATCGCAGCCGACTCGAGCGCTCGGGGCGACTCCTCACGAACCCGGAGCTCGCGCTGGGCGTCTAGCGGTCGGCTCGGCTCGGGCTCAGGCGAACGACTCCTTCCGGTGTCGGATCAGCTCGATGAACTCGGAGCGGGTCTTCGGATCGGACTCGAAGTTTCCGCGCAGCGAGCTCGTCACGGCGAAGCTGTTCTGCTTCTCGACGCCGCGCATCATCATGCACAGGTGCTTGGCCTCGACGACGACGCCGACGCCCTTGGGCTTCAGGACGGTCTCGAGCGTCTGGGCGATGTCCATCGTCAGCCGCTCCTGGACCTGCAGCCGGCGGGCGAAGATCTCGACCGTGCGCGGAATCTTCGACAGTCCGACCACCTTGCCCTTCGGGATGTAGGCGACATGGACGCGACCGAAGAAGGGCACCATGTGGTGCTCGCAGAGGCTGTAGAAGTCGATGTCCTTGACGAGCACCATCTCGTCGTAGTCGACGTCGAAGAGCGCGCCCGTCAGGATCTCGGCGGGATTCTGCTGATAGCCCTGGCTGAAGAAGCGCATCGCCTTCGCGACGCGGTGCGGCGTCTTGAGCAGGCCGTCCCGGGCCGGATCCTCGCCCAGCTCCTTCAGCACCGCCTCGATATGACCCTCGATCGGATCGACGACGGAAACGCTCTTCCCACCCATGGACCCGCATCTCCATCGCTCCGCCGCGTCCCGACACGGCGACACCGCGCACGGTCGAGGAGCTTACGCCGCCCGCCCGCCGCGATCCAGAATGCCACGCGCCCCGCATGGGGAATTGCGCCGGCCCTGCGCAGGCGCGGCCCCGGAGACGGAGCCGGCTCGAAGCGGCACGCCGCGCACGCCCCCGGGCCTCGACGCGCTCAGAACTCGCGGATCAAGCCGCGCACGATGCCGCGAATCTCGACCTGGGACGCATGGAACTCCATCGGTGTCATCGTCTGGTTCGCCGGCACCAGCTTGATCTGCGCGCCGGAGCGGTAGAACCGCTTGAGTGTCGCCTCCTGGCCCTCGACGAGGGCGACCACCGTCTCGCCGTTGCGCGCTTCGCGCCGACTCTCGATCACGACGAGGTCTCCGTCGCAGATCTGGTCCTCGATCATCGAGTCGCCGCGAACGCGCAGCACGTAGTGGTCCCGCCCGCGCGCCGTCAGCGCCGCCGGGACCGACACCGTCTCGGCCGCGCCCGCGTCGGGCTCGATCGCCTCGATCGGTCGACCCGCCGCGACCGCGCCGAGCACCGGCAGCTCGACGCTCGCCGGCCCGTCGCCGGTCGGAACCGGCTCGACCGACCGCGAGCGGTTCCACGCCTTGCGCAGGTAGCCCTTGTCGACGAGATGTTTGACGTGCTTGTGGACCGTCGCGACCGAGGAGAGATCGAACGCGGCGGCGATCTCCTCGAGGCTCGGCGAGTAGCCGTTCTCCCCGACGAAGCCGACGACGAAGTCGAGCACCTCGCGCTGACGTCGCGTCAGAGCATGGGTCCGGACGTCGGATGCGGCGCGGGCAGGCGCATGGGTCGGAGCGGGCGGCATGGCGTCACCTCCGGATTCGGTGGACTTTCGCCCGCGGAAAGTGACGAAATCGAGGCGAAAGTCAACCGGCAGGGCCGGTCGGCCGTTTTTTTTTCGGGAACTTGGTTGACGCCTCGACGGCTGCCCCTAGCTTGCCGCGCCGTTGGCACTCGACCGCGTCGACTGCCAACGCGAGACCGGGTCGACCGGTCTTTCCAGAGAAACGGACTCGAACGGATTCCGCGGTCGTTCGCGCGAACGGCCCGGACCCAACCATCAACCCAGCCTTCTCGAGCGATCGGGAGGGCCCATCGCCCTCCGCCGTCCCCCGACAACCGGCGCTGCGGAGCGCGATTCGACAGAGAGGCGACTCATGAAGATCCGTCCGCTCCAGGACCGCATCCTCGTCAAGCGCGTCGACGAGGAAGAGAAGACCAGCGGGGGCATCATCATCCCCGACACCGCGAAGGAAAAGCCGCAAGAGGGCAAGGTCGTGGCCGTCGGCCCCGGCAAGACCCTGGAGAACGGCAAGGTGGCCGAGCCCAACGTGAAGAAGGGCGACCGCGTGCTCTTCAGCAAGTACGCCGGCACCGAGATCACGCTCGAGGGCGAAGAGCACATCATCATCCGTGAGGACGACGTCCTCGCGATCTACGAGTAGCCAGAGCTAGCACGAGGAGGACCAACGAATGGCCAAGGTCGTCATCTACGAACGGGACGCACGCTCCAAGATCCTCGCGGGCGTGGACGGTCTCGCGAATGCGGTTCGCGTGACGCTCGGTCCGAAGGGCCGCAACGTCATCATCGACAAGAGCTTCGGCTCGCCGACGATCACCAAGGACGGCGTCACCGTCGCCAAGGAGATCGAGTTCGAGGACAAGTTCGAGAACATGGGCGCCCAGATGGTGAAGGAGGTCGCGTCGAAGACCTCCGACATCGCCGGCGACGGAACGACGACGGCGACGGTGCTCGCCCAGGCGATCTTCCGTGAGGGCAGCAAGCTCGTCGCCGCGGGCATGAACCCGATGGATCTCAAGCGCGGCATCGACAAGGCCGTGGCCGCCATCGTCGACGAGCTCCACAAGATCGCCAAGCCGACCCGCGACTCGAACGAGATCGCCCAGGTCGGCACGATCTCGGCGAACTCCGACGCGACGATCGGCAAGATCCTGTCCGAGGCGATGGAGAAGGTCGGCAAGGAAGGCGTGATCACGGTCGAGGAGGGCAAGAGCCTCCAGACCGAGCTCGACGTGGTCGAGGGCATGCAGTTCGACCGCGGCTACCTGTCGCCCTACTTCGTGACCAACCCCGAGGCCATGGAAGCCGTCCTCGAGTCGCCGGTCATCCTTCTCCACGAGAAGAAGATCAGCAACATGAAGGACCTCCTCCCGCTGCTCGAGCAGGTCGCTCGCGCCGGCAAGCCCCTGCTGATCGTGGCCGAGGAAGTCGACGGCGAGGCGCTCGCGACGCTCGTCGTCAACAAGATCCGCGGCACGCTCAACGTCTGCGCCGTCAAGGCGCCGGGCTTCGGCGATCGCCGCAAGGCGATGCTCCAGGACATGGCGGTCTTGACGGGCGGCCAGGTCATCGCCGAGGAGCTCGGTCTCAAGCTCGAGAACGTGACCCTCAAGGACCTCGGCCAGGCGAAGCGCGTCTCGATCGACAAGGACAACACGACGATCATCGACGGCGCGGGTGCCAAGAAGGCGATCGAAGGTCGCTGCCAGGAGATCCGCAACCAGGTCGACACGACGACCTCCGACTACGATCGCGAGAAGCTCCAGGAGCGGCTCGCGAAGCTGGTCGGCGGCGTGGCCGTCGTGAAGGTCGGTGCCGCGACCGAGAGCGAGATGAAGGAGAAGAAGGCGCGCGTCGAGGACGCGCTCCACGCGACCCGGGCGGCCGTCGAGGAGGGCATCGTGCCCGGCGGCGGCGTGGCGCTCCTGCGCTGTGCGGCCGCGCTCGACAAGCTCTCGGCCGACAACGACGAGCAGAACGCGGGCATCAACATCGTCCGCCGCGCCATCGAGGCTCCGCTGCGCTTCATCTCGGAGAACGCGGGCATCGAGGGCTCGATCGTCGTCGACAAGGTCAAGAACCTGAAGGGCGCCACGGGCTTCAACGCCGCGACCGAGACCTACGAGGACCTGATCAAGGCCGGTGTCATCGACCCCGCCAAGGTCGTCCGCGCGGCGCTGCAGAACGCGGCGTCGGTCTCGGGCCTGCTGCTCACCACCGAGGCGATGATCGCCGAGAAGCCCGAGCCGAAGGGCCACGCCCATGGCGGCGGCATGCCGGGCATGGGGGGCATGGGCGGCATGGAAGGGATGATGTAGTCCTCCCTTCCGGGTCACCGACCCGGAGGACCCGCACGGGTCCTCGCTGAACCGATGAGCCTCGAGAGAGGCAGCACGGCCCCCGTCGCCGCGAGGCGGCGGGGGCCTTCGTTCGTGACGCCGTCGCCGCCGACCGGTCGGCCTTTCGCCCCAACGTGGGCACGACCGCGCCGAGTTCACATCCGCACGGCGACCCGCCATACTGCCTCGACGCGACCGCGGGTCGGAGGAGTCGATGCCGGATCCAGCTCTCGAACAGGCCGTGGCCCAGCATCCGCTCGGCGTCGACCTGCTCGGACTCCTGGCCGTCGCGGCGCTCGTCCTCGCAAACGGCTACTTCGTCGCGACGGAGTTCGCGCTCGTCGCCGTCCGGCGCAGCCAGGTCCAGCTGTGGCTCGCCGAGGGCCGACGCGGCGCGCAGGCCGCGGCGCGCGCGCTCGAACACCTCGACGACGCGATCGCCGCGACCCAGCTCGGCATCACGATCGCGAGCATCGGCCTCGGCTGGGTCGGCGAATCCGTCGTCTCGTCGCTGCTCGCGGCGCCGCTGGGCTGGATCGGCATCGAGAGTCGGGTCGCGCTCCACGGCATCGCCTCCCTCGTCGCCTTCACGCTGATCACCTTCGTCCACGTCGTGTTCGGCGAGCTCGCGCCCAAGGCCATCGCGCTGCAACGACCGGGCGAGGTCGCCCTGCTCTTCGCGCGGCCGTTGCTCGTGTTCGGCCGCGCGTTCCGCTGGATCCTCGTCGCGATGAACGGGACCGGCAACGCGATCGTGCGTCTGGCCGGATTCGCGCCGGTCACGGGCCACCACGTCCACTCCGCCGAGGAGCTCCAGCTGCTGGTCTCGGAGTCGCGCGCGGCCGGTGCGATCCGGCCCGAGCAGGGCCGCATCCTCGGCAAGGTCTTCAAGCTCGGCGCGAAGCGCGTGCGCGACGTGATGATTCCGCGCGATCGCATCTTCTCCGTGCCGCTCTCGATCGACTCCGAGACGCTGCTCGATCGCCTGCGCGAGGAGGGCTACACGCGCCTGCCCGTCCACGACGGCGACCTCGATCGGGTGGTCGGCATCCTCCATACGAAAGACCTCTTCCACCTCTTCGCCCGCACGCGCCTGGTGCTGCTCTCCGACGCGATCCGACCGGCCATCGAGATCCGGCCGGACGCGGAGATCGCCGAGGCGCTGCGGCTGTTCCGACGCGGGCGCCGCCACATGGCGCTGGTGCGCGAAGTCACAGGAAGGGTGATCGGGCTCCTGACGCTCGAGGACGTGCTCGAGGAGCTCGTCGGCGAGATCGAGGACGAGCACGACGATCCGACGCCGGCCGGCTCGGAGTAGTCCGGTCGACGCGGGTTGCGGCCGCTCGGTCAAGCCCGCAACCTCGGGAGCCCATGTCGTCCTCGCCGACCCGCCGCATGCGCTCCGCCCGCCTGCTGCCGAGCCGCTCCGTCCGGTCGCGGCTCGCGACCTCGGCGATCGTCGCGCTGATCGCGGCCGTCACCGGCTGCGCGGCGGTGCGGACGAGCGGACCGGGAAACGCGGCCGAGTCGCGTCCGGAACGCACGCACGCGGGAGCCGAGAACGACGAGCGCGAGCGGCTCGAATCCGCGACCGAGGAGTCGAGCGCCCTGCCCGCGGAGGACGAGGCGCCGCGCGTGCGCATGCTCGTCGTGAAGGCGACCGCCTACAACTCGACCCGCGCGCAGACGGATTCGACGCCCAGCATCGGCGCGTGGGGGGATCGACTGCGACCGGGCATGAAGGTGATCGCCGTGTCGAAGGATCTCCTCGAGATGGGATTGCGCCGCGGTCAGCGGGTCCACATCCGAGGACTCGAGGGCGAGTACGTCGTGCTCGATCGGATGCCGTCGCGCTGGCGACAGAAGATCGACATCTTCATGGGGCAGGACATTCGCGCGGCGCGCGCCTGGGGCGTGCGCGAGGTCGAGATCCGCTGGACGCCCGAGGAAGACGAGGACGCGGTCGCCGAATCGGCCCCGCCCGGAGAGGCGGCCGAGGACGAGCGACCGGACGTCGATTCCGAGGGGGACTGACGTCGACGGATCGGGCCGAGCCGATGCGCACGCGGGAGCCGGCCGAGCCGCCCCGTCCCGGCGCCCGCGCAGGGTCTTCCGCCCACCGTCGAGGTCGTCCTTGAAGCAGCCCCGATCCGCACGTCCCGGGCCGCAGGTCCACACCCGCCTCATCCCCCTCGGCGACGTCGAGATCGCCTGCGACGCGATCCAGAGCGACGCCGACGCGCCGGGCCGGCCGCCGCTGGTCCTGCTCCACGGTCTGACGGGCCACCGCGCCGATTTCGCTCCCCTTCTCCCACCGCTCGCCGCCCGGCTGCCCGGTCGGCGCATCCTGGTCCCCGACCTCCGCGGCCACGGCGACTCGACCCACGGCGCCGCAGAGGCGAGCTTCGCCTTCCCCCGCCTCCTGGCGGACCTGCTCGCGCTCCTCGACGACCGCGCGGTCCCGCGCGCCCATCTGCTCGGGCACTCCTTCGGCGGCATGGTCGCGCTGCGCTTCGCGCTGGCCCACCCGGATCGGCTGGCCTCGCTGATGCTGGTATCGACCGCGCCCTTCGCGCCGCCGGAGTTCTCCGTCGAGCTCTTCGAGAAGACGGGCGCCCTGGCGGAGAGTCGCGGCATGGCCGCGCTGCAGGCCCTGATCGAACGACGTGCCCGAAGCGAGTCGAGCGCGCGGCGGAGCGATCGTTGGCTCGCGCGCTGGGAGGGCGCCTACTGGCCGCATCATCGCCATCGCTACCGCTCGATGGATCCCGCCGCCTACCGCGCCCTCGGGATCGCGATGGCACGCCAGGCGCCCGTCACCGATCGGCTCGGGCACCTCGTGCTCGCGACGACGGTGCTGGTCGGCGCCGACGACGAGGGCTTCCTCGACGGCGCGGACCGCCTCGCCGAGGAGATCCCCGGGGCGGTCTCGATCCGGCTCGAGCAGGCCGGCCATCATCCCCATCGCGAGGATCCCGAAGGCTGGCTCGAAGCCCTCGTGGACCATTTGGCGCGGGCCGAGGCGGCCAGGTGACACACCGGCGACGCCCCGCCCTCGACGGCCTCCCTGCTCGGGCGCCGCGCATCCCGTTTCTTTCGCACGCAGGGCGTCGCCCTCCCCGAAAGGTCGACGGCCGGTCCGTCCTTTTCTCCCCCGGCGCGTCTCGATCGTGGTAGACAGGACTTCTCTGGGAAGCGCCCGCTCGACTCGACGCAGCCGGTCCCGGTCGGACGCCGTCCGCCCGCGCCCGGTCCCCGTCGTCGCGACGCGCGGGCGAGCGTCCGTGCGCGCGCGCCCGGACGGGAAGGGGATTCGGACGATGATGCGACGACTCTCGCTCGCGACCGCGGCGCTCGCCCTCTGCGCGGTGGCCGCCGGAGGGGCCCAGGCGCTCGGCTTCTCCTGCATCACGGGCAACGAAGCGACCGACTGCGCGACGGGCGAGGCGCAGCTCGACGTCCAGGTCAGCGATCTCGGCGGCGGCCAGGTCCTGTTCACCTTCTCGAACGCAGGTCCCCTCGCCTCCTCGATCACCGACGTCTACTTCGACGACGGCACGCTCCTCGGCATCGCCGGCCTGATCGACAGCGACGACGACGCGCTCGGGAGCTACGGCGATGCGGGCGTCGACTTCAGCCAGGACGCGTCCCCGCCCGACCTCCCCGGCGGCAATCCGATCGGGTTCGAGACGACCGCCGGCTTTCTCGCCGACTCCGATCCGCCGGCGCAGCCGAACGGCGTGAACCCCTACGAGACGCTCGGCGTCGTCTTCAATCTCCAGGCCGGCGGGACCTTCGCGGACGTGCTCTCCGAGCTCACGACGGGCGAGCTGCGGATCGGCATCCACGTCCAGGGCTTCACGGGGGGCGGCAGCGAGAGCTTCGTGAACGTGCCGGTCCCCGAGCCGGGCACCGCGCTGCTGCTCGGCCTCGGTCTTTCGGCGCTCGCACGCCGCGGGCGGCGCATCGCCTAGCAAGGCGGCGACGAAGCGCCTTCGTTCCGGCGAGGACGCGCTCCACCGCGACGCCCTCCCCGCCCCCGGGCCGGGAGGGCGTTCCCGCTTCGAGCATCCGCTTGCAGGCCCTCGAGCGATCGTGTTTGCTCGCGGCCACGGAGGCCTGCATGACGCGATCCACGACATCCCTCGACGTCCGTCCCCTCGCCGGCGCGCTCGGCGCCGAGGTCCACGGCGTACGGCTCGGCACGCTCGACGCCCCGACCTGGTCCGCCCTGCGGCAGGCCTGGCTCGAGCATCTGGTGCTCTTCTTCCCCGATCAGCATCTGGCCCATGCCGACCACGTCGCGCTCGCCCGCCGCTTCGGAGAGCTCGAGATCCATCCCTTCATCCCCAAGGTCTCCGACGCGTTCCCGGAGATCGTCGTCCTCGACAGCGAGAAGGGCGCGCGCGCCGACACCTGGCATACCGACGTCACCTTCAGCCCGACCCCGCCGATGGCCTCGATCCTGTCGATGGGAGTCTGTCCCGACCGCGGCGGCGACACGCTCTTCAGCAACCAGTACCTCGCCTACGAGACGCTCTCCGATCCGATCCGCGAGCTCGTCGACGGGCTCACCGCCGTCCACCACGCGGCGCCCTTCGGACGGCCCGAGGTCCGAGCGGAGCACCCCGCGGTGCGGATCCATCCCGAGACGGGCCGCCGGGCACTCTTCGTCAATCGGACCTTCACGGCCCACTTCAAGGAGCTCCGGCGGAGCGAGAGCGACGTCCTGCTGCGGATGCTCTGCGACTGGTCCGAGCAGCCCGCGTTCCAGGTCCGCTACCGCTGGACGAAGGGCGCCGTCGGCCTCTGGGACAACCGCTGCACGATGCATTTCGCGGTCAACGACTACGATCAGAAGCGCGTGATCGAGCGGGTCACGGTCCTGGGCGACGCGCCGCAGGGACCCGAACCGCGCTGGAGCCCCTTCGAGGCGGATCTCCGCTCGGCGAGCGGCGCGACGGACGTCGTCGCGAGACGGGCGATCGAGACCGATCCGCGCACGAACTCGATCGCCCGACCGGAGGCCGACGCGAGGCGCTGATTCGGACGCGGCGCGCCGAGCCGGAGAAGCCATGCGACTCGTCCTCTCGTGGGCGCATCTCACGCCCGTCCTCTTGCTCTGCGCCTCGAATTTCTTCATGACGCTCGCGTGGTACGGCCACCTGCGATTCCGCAGCGCGCCGCTGCTCCTCGTGATCGTCGCGAGCTGGGGCATCGCCTTCGTCGAATACTGCCTGGCCGTGCCCGCCAACCGGATGGGACGCAGCGTCTATTCCGCCGCGGAGCTCAAGACGCTGCAGGAGGTGATCACCCTCGTCGTGTTCGGAATCTTCGCGCGGGTCTACCTCCACGAGGCGATCGGCTGGCATCACGCGCTCGGCTTCCTGCTGATCGCGGCGGGCGCGGCGGTGGTCTTCCTCGGACGGAGCGGCTGAAGCGCGACCCGGCGCGGATCGCGCAGCGGCCGTGCGCTTCGCTCAGGCGCGACGGCGCGACCCGGCGGCGGGCCTCGCCTCGAGGTCGTAGGTGTCAGAGCCGGTGACGACGACGTCGGCGAACTCGCCGACGACGAGCGCGCCGCCGGCGGCGACGCGGACCACCCCATCGATCTCCGGCGCGTCCGACGCGCTCCGTGCGATCGCGACGTCGCCGTCGACCGCGTCGACGAGCACGCGCAGTGTCTTCCCGCGCTTCGCGGCGAGGCGGCGCGCGCTGATCGCGGCCGCCCGCTCCATGAATCGCGCCTGGCGCTCGAGCTTGAGCGCCTCGGGCACGGCGCCCGCGAGCGCGTTCGCCGCCGCGCCCTCGACCGGCGAGTAGGGAAAACAGCCGACGCGATCGAGCTGCGCCTCGTCGAGCCAGTCGAGCAGCGCCTCGAACTCGTCGTCCGTCTCGCCGGGGAAGCCGACGATGAAGGTGCTGCGGAGGACGAGCTCGGGGACCGCGGCGCGCCAGCGGCGGATGCGCGCGAGCGTGTCGGCCGCGCTCGCGGGGCGCTTCATCCGCCGCAGGATGCGCGGGCTCGCGTGCTGGAAGGGGATGTCGAGGTAGGGGAGGATGCGCCCCTCGGCCATCAGCGGGATCACACGATCGACGTGGGGATAGGGGTAGACGTAATGGAGGCGCACCCAGGCGTCGAGCTCGGCGAGCGCGGTCGCGAGCCCGACGAAGCTCGCCGGATGGCTGCGGCCGCGGAACTCGCCCGACGCGTGTCGCAGATCGACGCCGTAGGCGCTCGTGTCCTGCGAGATCACGAGCAGCTCCTTCACGCCCGCACCGACCAGCCGCTCGGCCTCGCGCATCACCTCCGTGAGCGGGCGACTGGCGAGGTCGCCGCGCATCGACGGGATGATGCAGAACGTGCAGCGGTGGTTGCAGCCTTCGGAGATCTTCAGATAGGCGTAGTGGCGCGGCGTGAGCTTGATGCCCTGCGGCGGCAGCAGATCGAGGAAGGGATCGTGGGCCGGCGGCAGGTGGGCATGGACGGCGCCGACGACCGACTCGTAGGCCTGCGGTCCGCTGATCGCGAGCACCTTCGGGTGTCGCGCGAGGATCTTCTCCGGCTGGGCGCCGAGACAGCCGGTCACGATGACCTTGCCGTTCTCGGCCAGCGCCTCGCCGATCGTCTCGAGCGACTCCTCGACGGCCGCCGTGATGAAGCCGCAGGTGTTGACGACGACGAGATCGGCCTCGGCGAAGGCGCCGACGGTCTCGTATCCCTCGGCGCGGAGCTGGGTCAGGATGCGCTCCGAGTCGACGAGGGCCTTGGGACAGCCGAGGCTCGCGAAGCCGATCCGGGGCGTCTTCCGGCGCGTCCGCGGGGGCGCAGGACGGGCGGCAGCCTCGCGACCGGAGCGCGGGCCGGGCGCGTCCGGGTTCGAATCGGCGCGCGATGAACGGGCGCGGGATCCGGCGGGTCGACGACGGCGAGGCGGGGGCGTCATGGCGGGCGCAGGGTACGGCCTGCCGCGCCAGCCGGCGACGGCGGCGGGGCGGGCGAGCTCGGAGTCGAGTCGATCTTCCCTCAGGACCCCGTTCGGGGGCGCAGCGGGGGCGGATCCAGTTCTCCGAAGCCCGTCCATTTTTCGTGTCCGAAAAACCCCATTTTTCCCCTTCCGGGTACTTCATTCGTGGTAGAGTGGCCGCACTGGGAAGGCCGACGTCGGTGTCGCGATGCGCACGACCTCGCCGTGCCCCGGCTTGCGTGCCATCGCGACCACGACCGGCCGACAAGCCAACGCCAATCGACCCTCGGCCGTCGTGGGAAGTCAGGAATCCAGGTCATGATGAAGTACGCGCGCATCCTGAAATCGGGCAAGGCAGTTCTCTTCGGCGCCGTCTCCGGCCTCGTCCTCGCGACGAGCGCCTCGGCGCTCTCGATCGATCCGAACAACAGCGGGCTCGACCAGGCTGCGGGGTGTGGCGACGCATCCTGCGCGACGCCCCTCTACTCGCTCGCCGGCTCGGCGCCCATCACGGGCAGCCTCGACATCAGCGGCGGGATCCTGAGCTTCGACATCCAGCTCGCGAGCGCGACCCTCGACGCGGTCGGCGGCAGCGATGGCGGGGTGACCTCGATCGTGTTCTCGAACGCGACCTACTCGGGCTCCGTGGCCGTGACCTTCGACGGCACGAACTACACCGTCGACTTCGCGCAGGTCGGCGCGGTCAGCGGAACCCTCACGCCGAGCGGTGCGGGCTCGGCGACGTCGCTCGCCGCGACGACCGTGCTGGTGACCGGCGCCTGCTCGGGGACGCCGGGCAGCGACCTGCAGTGCGGTCTGATCTTCGGCCCGCAGGCCGACTTCTCGGCGACCGTCAACGGCAATGCCCGCTCCTTCCGCCACTCGGTCGATGCCTTCGCGGTCGTGCCCGAGCCGGGCACGGCGATCCTGCTCGGAGCCGGCCTGTTCGGCTTCGGGCTGCGACGGAGGCGACGGTCGGTTGCGAACTGAGGGCCGGGGGCATTGAAGATTTCAGGGGCGGCGGACGACGGGCGTCGTCCGATCGACCCGAGCGCAGGCGCCGGCACGCGCCGGTGGGCAGGGGATCGAGCGGGCCGGACCGCACGGGCGACGGCGCCGAATGATCCGCGAGGAATGAACGATGGTCATCGTGGCTAGCACGAATAGGGTTCGATCGATTCTCCTGGGGCTCTGCGGGTTGCTTCTGGCGACGGCCGCCTCGGCGACGCCGACGACCTACACCTTCTCGTCGGGCTCGGTCGTCGTGCGCGGCACGCTGCAGGGCCAGTCCGCCTCGATCTTCGAGGGCGCGAGCAGCATCAGCGTGCCGGTCGTCGACGTGACGGCCGTGTTCGATGCCGCGATCGGAACCTACGGACGCCTCGAGTCCCTCTCGCTCACCGCCGCCGACTTCTCGATCGACCTCGACGAGAGCCTCGTCGCCCTCGACGGGCTGAACGTCTCCGGCGCGACGATCAGCTCGCTCTCCGGCTCCGACGTCAATCTCTTCGGCCAGTTCGCGCTCCCGACGTCGATCGCAGCGAGCGTGGCCGGGCAGTACCCGAACGGCACGTCCTTCGGCCCCGTCGACATCCAGTCGCTCGACGCCTCGGGGACCGCGACGGGCCTCGTCGCCCGCTCGGGCGACGACCTGCTGATCTCGATCGTCGGCGTCACCCTCGCCTCCTTCGCACAGCCCGGTGTCGTCTCGGCGGACGCGCCGCTGATCCAGATCAAGGCGGACTTCACGCTGATCGGTCAGGTCGCGCAGCCGGTGCCCGAGCCGACCGCCGCGGTGCTCTTCGCCGTCGGCCTCGGCGCGGTCCATCTCGGCATCCGGCGCAACGCCGCCGCCCGGAGCTGAGCGGCGCGATCGGAACGCGGGCCCGAGCGCGATAGGATCGCCGCCTCGAACGCGATAGGATCGCCGCCTCGCAAGAGGAGCGAGCCCGCGTGTCCAGCCATCATCCCGACGACCGCTTCCATCCGCCGACCTCCGACGATCCGTTCTGGACGGAGACTTGCTGGTTCACCTTCACCGTCCCCGAGCGGCGCCTGTCGGGCCAGCTCTATCCCTTCTTCCGTCCGAATCAGGGCGTGACCTCGGGCGGCGCCTTCTTCTGGGATCCGTCGGGCTCGGAGATCTGGAACTGCGTCTACGCCAAGAACCTCTGGCACCTGCCCATCCCGAAGGACCAGGACCTGACCGACATCCGGCTCGCGAACGGCATCCACTACCGCTGCCTCGAGCCCCTGCGCCGCTACGAGCTCGACTACGAGGATCCCGACGCGAGCGAGGTCGAGGTCCACCTGACCTTCGAGGCGGTCTGCGAGCCGAACTACCTGGGTGGCGGCCATCTGGACCAGCCCGGGCGCTACCGCGGCACGATCCGCATCGAAGACGAGACGATCGCCGTCGACGCCTTCGGCATGCGGGACCGCTCCTGGGGCCTGCGCTCCCAGATCGGGGACGCGCTCCACCCCGGATCGCTCATGAAGCGCGGTGGCTACACCTACGCGACGATGTCCGAGCGCGACGCCTGGCATACCATCACCGGCGACTTCGGAAGCGGCTACGTCTCGATCCACGGCTTCCTGCTGCGCGACGGCGTCTGGGCGAAGCTCGTCGAGGGAACGCGCGAGGTCCTCGAGCGCAAGGACCACTGCCCGGCGCGCGTGCGCATCACCGGGAAGGACAGCCTGGGCCGCACGCTCGAGGCCGAGGGCCGGACGCTGAACCGGATCGGCGTGCACCTGAATCCGAACCTCTGGACCTGGAACTGCCTGACCGAGTGGGCGTGGGACGGCGGCTGCCGCGGCTTCGGCGAGGATCACGACAACTGGAGCGCCTCGGCCTTCCGACGCTTCGTGCGAGGTCGGCGCTGAGCGTCGCGATCGGGGCGGCGAAGGGCTGCGCCTGCACGGGCGTCCGCTGGTGTGCGCGTTGTCTGGATCCGGCCGTCCGTACGACCCATGGCATGCGACCGCCGCTCGCGCTCCCGGACTGGCTCGCCGCCGCCCTCGCCGCCGAGATGGGAAGCGGGCGGTGCGAGCCGAGCGCGGTCGCAGCGACCGCCGATGCCGCCGGGAGCGGACCCGCGCGACGCCTGCACCGCTTCGATCCCGCGCGGCAGTGTGCGCCGACGCTGCCCGGCTTCACGGGCGTCCGCGTCTACCCCGACGCGCTCTCGCGCGCCGAGGTCGAGGCGCTGCTGACGACGATCGAGGCCCTGCCCTTCAAGCCCTCCCAGAGCGGAAAGCAGAAGCAGCATTTCGGCCCCCGCGTCAACTACCTGCGCCGCCGCATCAACGCCGACCGTTTCGCCGGCCTGCCCGTCTACGCGCGCGGGCTCGAGCAGCGCCTGCGCGATCGGGTGGGCGACGACGGCGCCGGCGATCCGGTCGACCTCGCGCGGTGTCGTGCGGCGCTCGCCGCCTTCGAGACGACGGACGTCTTCGTCCTGCGCTACGTCGCCGCGGAGCAGTCGAACCTCGACTTCCATGTCGACGATCTCTACGCGTACGGCGAAGCGATCGTCGACGTCTCGCTCGAATCGGACTCGACGCTGACCTTCCTGGGCCCCTGCGGCGACGATCGGCCGGAGGCCGAGCAGCAGGGCATCCGGGTGCCGCTCCCCGCACGCTCGCTCGCCGTCGTCTACGGGCCCGCCCGCGTCGCCTGGCAACACGCGATCCTCTCGGCCGACGTCCGGTCGATCCGCACCAGCATCACCCTGCGAACCCTCGCCCCCGCGCTCCGGTCGACCGAAACGGGGCGTCGTGTCCTCGCCCGGATCCGGGGCGGAGCCGACGGCGAGGCGCCCGACGGCGCGAGCGCGCCGCCTCGCCGCAAGCCGGGATGAGGTCGGGGCCGCGCGGTCCGCCCCCCGCCCGCGCAGCCCCCGGTTGCCACGCCGCCCCTTCCCGTGCAGACTGACGCCTATCATCGACGTACGCCTACGTCGTCGACTGCCTGCGTCGTCCAGCGCATGCATCGCTCGCCGCAGGGTCGGAGGTCCCCCCGCATGGCTCCCTGGCACTACGACCGGCTCTCGGCCCAGGACAACGCCTTCCTCCTCTGGGAGCGTGGCAACGTCCGCATGCACGTCGCTTCGACCAACATCTGCGACATGGGCCCGCTCCGCTCGGAGTCGGGCGGTCTCGACATCGAACTCGTCAAGCGGGCGACCATGAGCATCATCCATCTCGTTCCGCGCTATCGGCAGCGCATCTTCGAGATTCCGCTCTTCGACCATGGCGTCTGGGTCGACGACGCCCACTTCGACATCGACTACCACATCCGCCATACGGCGCTCCCCCGTCCCGGCAGCCTCGCGCAGCTGAAGAATCTCGTGGCTCGGGTCATGGCGCAGCCCCTGGATCGGCGACGCCCGCTCTGGGAGACCTGGTTCGTCGAGGGCCTCGGCGGCGGCGACCAGTTCGCCATGATCACGAAGATCCACCACTGCATGATCGACGGCGCCTCCGGCGTCGACCTCGCGAACGTCCAGTTCTCGACCTCGCCGGAGCCGCCGGAGCTCGGCGAGCCCGAGCGCTTCCGTCCGCGACCGGCGCCGCGGCGGCTCGAGCTCCTGCTCGACGAGGCGAAGCGGACCGCGGGCATTCCGCTCGAGGTCGTGCGTGACTTCCGCCAGTTCGTCGCATCGACCGAGGACCTGCGCGAGGAGGTCTCGACCCGGGTCAACGCCTTGAGCCGTCTGCTCGGAATGGGGATGGACGCGGATCCGACGCCGCTCAACGGCGATCTCGGTCCCCATCGCCGTTTCGAGTGGATCTCGTGCCGGCTCGACGATCTCAAGGCCATGCGCAAGGGGCTCGGCTGCTCGATCAACGACGTGGTGCTGACGATCGTGACGGGCGCGATCCGGAAGTACCTCGCTTCGAAGCACGTCGATCTCGAGTCGATCCAGTTCAAGGTCTCGACGCCAGTCTCGGTCCGCACCGACGCGGATCGGGGAGCGATGGGCAACAAGGTCTCGTCCTGGATCATTCCGCTCCCGATCCAGGAGGCGGATCCCAAACGCCAGCTCGAGTTGATCCACGAGCTGACCGAGGAGCTCAAGGAGACCAATCAGGCGATCGGCGTCCAGATGATGAATCAGGTCCAGGAGTGGACGCCCTCGACACTGCTCTCGCTCGGCGCCCGGGCCATGTCGGGTCCGATCAACACGATCGTCACCAACGTGCCCGGGCCGCAGATCCCGCTCTACCTCCACGGCGCGCGCGTGCGCGCGATCTATCCGGCCGTGCCGCTGATGGAGGGCATGGGGCTCGGCATCGCGCTCACCAGCTATGCGGGAACCATGGGCATCGGATTCAACACGGATCCCGACATCGTTCCGGACGGGGAGCGGTTCGTCGCGCTCTTCGTCGAAGCGATGCAGGCGCTCGCGCGGACCGCCCACGTCGAGATCGGCCCGGTCAGCGACGATGTGAATCAGGTCACCGCCGTCCCCTAGCCTTCGCGGTCACGCTCGAGCTCGGCGGAGCGCGCGTACCGCCCGAGACCCGTCGCAGACGCGGACTCGGGGCCCCCTTTTCCGGGCAGACAGCCGGTCCGGGCAGACAGCAGGCCCCATCGGCCGCCCCTGCCGGTATAGTCCCCCGACCGCCGAGCCGCGGGACCACGACGAGGGAGAGCATGGGGCCGACGCGCAGAACGATCCGTGGAGCATCCGTCCTTCTCCTCGGGCTGCTCGGGACCCTGTCGCTCGCGTGCGCGACCGGCGGACCGGCGCGCGACGCGTCGCAAGACGAGCCGGATTCCGTCTCGATGCAGGGCCTCCAGATCGCGGCGGACGCGTACATCGCCTATCAGCACGCGGACTGCGAGACCGTCTACCGCCTGACGCAGCCACAGCAGCTCGACGCGATGCAGGCGACGGAGCTGCGCTATGCGCTGCGCCTCGTGCGCGGCTTCTGCCAGGAGCTCGACGGCGACCAGCCGACGGCGCGCCTCAGCTACCGCCAGGTCATCCGCGAGGCACCGCCGGGATCGTTCGCCGCCGCCGATGCCGACGAGCGGCTGCGCGCGCTCGATCGCCTCGCCGACGATCCCGAATTCGCCCGGCGTCTCGAGCAGACCGCGCTGCGGCCACCGGTCCTGCCGACGCCGCGCGAGGCCAGCGAGCGCAGCGAGGCGCTCTACCCGCCTCTCGCGCGGGCCGCGGGCGTCGAGGGATTCGCCGTCGTCGAGTTCGGCATCCGCCGCAACGGCCAGACGACGGATCCGGTCGTCGTCGACTCGGAGCCGCCGTTCGTCTTCGAGGGAACCGCCTTGCGGGCCGTGCGCAGCTGGCGCTACCGATCGAAGCGCCAGGCCGACCCCGACGAGCGCCACATGATCCGGATCGTCTTTCAGACGGCGACGCCCGTGACGCTCGAAGAGCAGGCCGCCGGCGAAGCCGACCCCGCCGACGCGCCGCCCTCGGAAGCGCCCGGGCCCGCGCCGATCCCCGGATCCCATCCGCGGGACGCACGCGAGGCCCTCCCGCCGCCCGCCCCCGCGCCGTAGCGCGCGCAGCGGACGAGGGGCGGCTCAACGCGCGAGCGCGTCCGACCGGCCGGCGCCTCGAAGCGCCGCCCGGAACCGCGCCGCCCGACGCGGGAGCCCGCCCGCGAGATAGGCATCCCGCGCTGCCCGGACGGCCCGCTCGAAGCCTTCGCTGGGTCCGAGATCGGAGCCGAGGTTGTCGGCGGAGAGGTGGAACGCGACGCCGCAGGTCTCGGTGAAGATCCACTCGAGCGCCTGGGGCCGCGCCTCCACCCGCTCGAACGCGGCCTGCTCCCGCACGTCGCGACCGTCGGGTCGGTACCAGTAGCCGTAGTCCTCGACCCGCCGTCGCTGCGAGCCGGCGATGCACCAATGCGCGACCTCGTGGAGCGCGCTCGCGACGTAGTCCTCCCGGTAGACGATGCGGTGCGGGATCCGTCCCGGCTCCGGCGAGGGCAGGTAGAGCGGCTCGGCGCCTCCGCCTTCGAGCACGGTCGCATGGTCCGCGAAGAAGCAAGCGCGGAAGATCCGCTCGAGATCGGATGCGACGAGCGTCATGCAGGATTCCCTTCGTACTCGCCTCCGAGCAGACGGACGGGCGCATCGAGCCCGTTGACCGCGACGTCGAGCTCGGCGAGCAGCCCGCACAGCAGCCCCAGCCGCTCGCGGCCGAGCTTCGCGCCGAAGAGCGCGAGGGTTTCGCTCGTGATGTCGTCGATGTCGCGCACGAGCTTGCGACCGCGCCGTGTGAAGACGACGCGGCGCGCCCGCCCGTCGTCGGGATCCGGGACGCGCTCGAGGTAGCCGACCTCCTCGAGCTCGCCGACGAGCTGGCCCGCGCGCTGGAGCGTCAGGCGGAGGCGCGCAGCGAGATCCGTCATGCGCAGCCCATCCGGCGGCAGGTTCGGGATCACCTGTGCCGTCGAGGGTCGCAGGTCGTGACCGCGCCCGATCAGTCCGGCCCGCATGCGCAGGCGCATGGCCGTGACGAGGCCGATCAGGTGGCGGCTCATCGCGCGAGATTCGTCGGGGTCGGATCGCGGGCGGGACGCGGCGGCGGACGCCAGGCCGGTCGTCGGGCGGGATGCCGGATCGGATGCCGGATCGCCGGTCGCGGGCCGGCCGGACGCCCGGGTCCGCCGGGGGGACGGGCGGCGGGCGGAGGCGCGGCGCGGAGAACGGGCTGGACGCGGGCGGTTCGGCATGGTTGCGAATTTAGCAAAGTCTCTTTAGCATTTTCGACACCGCGTCGAACCCGCATGCCGAGCGCACGAGCGAGCCCCGATGTCCCCCGAAGAATCCGCCGGAGAATCGACGAGCCGCGCGATCGACGCCAGCCGGATGCCGATGCCCGGGAGCGCCCTCCGCGGCGACGCACGAAGCGACGCCTGCAGCGAAGTCCGCCGTGGGGGACGCCGCGGTCTCCGCCGGGCGCGGTGGCGGATCGACGTCTCGCCCGCCGTGCCCTTCCCCGGGTGCCATGCCCTCGCGGTCGACGTCGCCGCGCCCGAGGTTCGCGGCGGCGACGTGCCCGACGCCCCCGACGGCGATGCCGCGCCGATCGTCCTCGCCTGTCTGCCGGGGGGCTTCCTCTCGCGCCGCTACTACGACCTCGATCCCGGCGGCCCAAACCGGTACAGCTTCAGCGAAGCGATGGCGGAGCGGGGCTTCGTGACGCTCGCCTTCGACCACTTCGGAACCGGCGACAGCACGCGGCCCGAGCCCCTCGAGCGCGGCTTCGAGCTCGGCGTCGAGGCCATCGCCCGCATCAACCAGCTCGCCCTCCGGCGCGCGCTCGCGCGCCTCGCCGCCGGCGATCCCGACGCGGGCCTGCCCCCGCTCGCCCCGCGCGCGACCGTCGGCGTCGGCCACTCGATGGGCTCGATGCTCACCGTCGAGCAGCAGGCGCTCGCCCGCCCCCACCGCGCGCTCGTGCTCTTCTCCTTCACGACGCGGGGCGTGCCCGCCTTCCTGAACGAGGCGCAACGCGCCGTCGCCGGCGACCCGGTGCGCGCCCGCCGATCGCTCGGCGAGCTCGCGCGCGCGAGCTGGGGCACGCCCTACCCCGAACGTGCGACCGACGGCGAGCCGAACCGCCGCGCGGCCTTCGGCGTCGGGACGGCGCCCCCGCGCGCGGAGGCGCTCCTCCAGGACGCTTCGACGAATCTGCTCGGACTGGCCGGGCTGCTCTCGATGATTCCGGGCGGCTATGCGCCGCCGGCGGGGAGGATCGACGTCCCCGTCTACGTGCTCGTCGGCGACCACGACCTCCACGACGCGCGCGGCTTGCGCGACGAGCTGCCGAAGGCGCCCGTCGTCGAGAGCCGGACCCTCGCCGACTGCTGGCATTGCCATTTCGTCGCCAACGGCCGCGAGACGATCTGGCGCGAAGTCGGCGACTGGATCCACCGCACGCTCGGGACGACGAGCTGATGTCCGCGAAGCGCCGCTCGCCCGACCGCCGCCGAAACGCGCCCGGAGACGCTCGATGCGCCGGAGCCCTGCCGAAGCGGGCACGACGCAGAGCAGGCCGAGCCTCACGGAGGACGAACCGATGAAGACGACGACCGCATCGAAGCCCCCGACGATCGACGCGAACCGAACGACCCGTCGCTTCTTCTCGGCCGACTCGCATTGCGTGATCACCGACGCCCAGGTCAAGCCCCACCTCGCGCGCCGCCATCACGCCGCCTGGGACGCGGGCATGGCCCGCCACGCCGCCGCGCAGGACGAGCGCCAGGCCGGTATGAAGCTCGAGCTCGAGGACTTCGTCGACCTCGAGGCTGCCCGCCATCCCGGCTACTTCGACGCGAGGGCGCGGCTCGCCGCGATGGACGCGGATGGCGTGCAGTGTGAGGTCATGTACTCGGAGTTCGACTTCACGAGCAAGGTCTACGCGATCGGCGAGGACTGGCGTCCCTGCGCGACGGCCTACAACGACGCGCTCGCCGCGTTCGCCGCGGCCGACCGCGACCGGATCCTGATCACCTACCAGCTGCCCCTGATCGACGTCGATTACGCCGCGTCGGAGGTCTACCGGCTCGCGGATCTCGGTGCGCGCGGGGTCCAGATCCCGAACTTCCCGAGCGAGCTCGGCATGCCCGACTACCACGACCGCCGCTACGAGAAGCTCTGGCATGCCTTCTCCGAGACCGGCATCGTCGTGGCCAACCACCTGACGCTCAAGAACGAACTCTGGGACGTCTTCCGCCGCGACCCGACGCCCCAGAAGGGCATCTTCACCGCGCTGCCCGGCTTCGCGATCGCCGAGACGCTGATGGGGTACATCCTGACCGGCGTGCTCGAGCGCCATCCGCGGCTGCGCGTCGTGTTCGTCGAGCCCGGCTTCTTCTGGCTCCCGGGCTTCATCCGCTTCCTCGACGGCCGGATGCATCAGCACTACGACTTCCCGGGCGTGAAGCTGCTGCCCTCGGAGTACTTCCGGCGGCAGATGGCGGCGACCTTCGTCCACGAGCCCGAGGCGATCGAGGCGCGCCACGTCCTCGGCGTCGAGAACGTGCTGTGGTCGACGGACTTCCCGCACCCCTGCTGCAACTGGCCCGACGCCGCCGCGAAGGTCGCGCATCTCTTCGAAGGCGTGCCCGAGGACGAGGTCCACAAGATGACGTGGCAGAACGGCGCGACGATGTACGGTATCGACTGATCCGCTGCGCTCCGACCGAACCCCCTGCGCGACGTCCGCCGGTCCGGCCGGCGTCGACGAGTGGAGGCGCCCATGACGCTCGTCCTCGAAGGCCTTCGCGTGCTCGACCTCTCCCGCGGCGTCGCCGGCCCCATGGCGACGATGCTGCTCGCCGACCACGGCGCGGACGTCGTCCGCATCGAGCGCCCCGGCGCGGATCCCCTCCGCGAGCAGCTCGGCCACCACGTCTGGAACCGCGGCAAGCGCAGCGCCGTGCTGGATCTCCGTCAGCCCGCGGATCTCGAGGCCCTCCTCGCGCTCGCCGATCGTGCCGACGTCCTGATCGAGGACAACCGGCCGGGCGTGACGACGCGGCTCGGCATCGACTACGGGACGCTCGCTGCGCGCAACCCGCGCCTCATCTATTGCTCCATCACGGGCTACGGCCGCGACAACCCCTACGCCGATCGGCCGGGCTGGGACGCGCTCGTCGCCGCGCGCACGGGCCTGCAATGGGAGCAGCGTGGACGCTTCGGCGGCTCCGCGCCGCACCTCTCGGGCAAGCCGCCCCTCTTCCCCGAGCTCGAGGTCGCGCAGGAACGCCTGCAGGGCGCGCCGCGCGAGGGACCGCTCTTCCCCGCCTCGCGCTTCCCGAGCCTCGGCGCCGCCTACGCGGCGACGACCGGCATCAGCGCTGCGCTCCGCGCGCGCGAAGTGACGGGACGCGGGCAATGGGTCGAGACCTCGCTGCTGCAGGGCGCGCTCGCCTCGGGCGTGCTCGCCTTCGCGATGGCGGAGAAGCTCGAGACGCCGATGTTCATGTCCTGGGTCGGCGACAGTCGCTCTCCGAAAGGCCTGTTCGAGTGCAGCGACGGGCGCTGGATCCACGCCTGGCCGCCGAATCCGCGCTTCATCCTCTCCGCGGGCGCGGGCGAGCGACTCGACGCGACGCCGGACCTCACGGTGCGACAGGATCCGGAGCGCATCGGCCTCGGCGTCGAGGAGATCTTCGTCCTCGACCACTACTGGGAGCCGATGGCGCAGACCGTTCGCAAGTTCTCGTCCGACGCCTGGACGGAAGCGGGAGCCGTCGCGCAGGTCTGCATCCAGAAGGTCCGCTCGCCGGAGGAGGCGCTCGTCGATCCGCTGCTCATCGCCGACGGCGTCGTCACCGAGCTCGACGATCCCGAGCTCGGCCCGATCCGCGGCGCCGGCATCCTCTACAAGCTCGAACGCTCGCCGGGACGCATCCGCGGCCCCGCACCGACGAAGGGACAGCACACGGACGCGATCCGGGCCGAGGCCGCCGCCGGGCGGAACGCCTCTCCCGCCTCCCCCGCGACGGCCGGGGGCGCGAAGACGAAGGCCGCTCGGCCGGGCGCGCCCGGATCGCAGGCGCCGGGATCTCGCACGACGGGGTCGCTCGCGAAGGGTCCGCTCGACGGCATCACGGTCCTCGACTTCGGCCTCGCCGTCGCGGGCCCCTACGCCGGACAGGTCCTCTCGGATCTCGGCGCGCGCGTCATCAAGGTCAACGCGCTCCACGACTGGTATTGGCACTCCTCGCAGATCGCGATGGCCTGCAACCGGGGCAAGGAGAGCATCGCGATCGACCTGAAGAAGCCCGGGGCACGCGCGGTCGTCGACCGACTGCTCGCCTCGGCCGACGTCGTGATGCACAACATGCGCTACCCCGCCGCGATCAAGCTCGGCATCGACTACGACGCGCTGAAGGAGCGCTTCCCGCGGATCGTCTACTGCCATACCCGCGGCTTCGAGCGGGGGCCGCGGCTCGAGCTCCCCGGCAACGACCAGACCGGCGCCTGCCTCGCCGGCGTCGAGTGGGAGGACGGCGGCTGCGCCCGGGGCGGACGCCCGATCTGGTCGCTGACCAACATGGGCGATACCGGCAACGGCTTCCTGGCGGCGATCGCGATCTGCCAGGCGCTCTACGAGCGCGAGAAGACGGGCCGAGGCCAGTTCTGCGAGACGGCGATCGTCAACGCCCAGATGTTCAACACGAGCCATGCCGCGGCGCGCCCCGACGGCCGCGCGATCGAGCGCCCGCTGCTCGACGCGATGCAGACGGGCTTCTCGGCCGGCGTTCGGATCTACCCGACCCGCGACGAGTGGCTCTGTCTCTCGCTCGTGACCGACGCGCATTGGACCGCGCTCGCGCGGGCGCTCGACCTGCGCGAGCTCGCGCCGGGCGGGCGTCATGCGAGCGCCGCCGACCGCGCCGCCCACGATGACGAGGTCGCGAAGCTGCTCGAGCACCGATTCGGAACGGACACCGCCGAGCGCCTCTTCGCGAAGCTCGACGCCGCGGGTGTCCCCTGCGAGGTCTCGGCCGAGGACGCGAGCATTCGGCTCTGGAACACCCAGGCCCTCGTCGACGCCCGCTACGTCGCGCGGTATCGCCACCGCCAGATCGGCGAGCTCGGCCAGCCGGGCCTCGCCTGCCAGTTCTCGGAGACACCGGCCCACGTCCAGGGCCCGCCGATGATCGTCGGCGAGCATACGCGCACGATCCTCGCCGGCCTCGGCTACTCGGAGGCCGAGGCGGACGCCCTCTTCGAGGCGGGCGTCGTCGGCGACGAAACGGTGAACCCGACGCTCGCGAAGGCGGGGACGAAGCCCGTCGCATCGCCCTGGGAGAAGAAATGAGCCCGACCGTGAAGGCGACGATGCCGCGACCGCAGCCGCTCCCGAGCCGCGAGAGCGCCTTCTTCTGGGAAGGCGCCGAGCAGGGTCGCCTGATGGGCCAGCGCTGCGCGGCCTGCAAGCGCTTCCGGCATCCGCCTCGACCGATGTGTCCCCATTGCCGGTCCCTCGAGCGGGAGGAGGTCGAGCTGTCGGGCCGGGGCACGGTCCACGCCTTCATCCATCCCGTCCATCCGATGATCCCGATGTTCGACTATCCGCTGACCTGCGTGCTCGTCGACCTCGAGGAGGGGATCCGGCTCTTCTCGAACCTCTACGAATGCGAGCAGGGCCAGGTCGAGATCGGGATGCCGGTCGAGGTCTTCTTCGCCCCGACGGCCGGCGACAAGCGCGTCCCCGTCTTCCGGCCCGCGCGAAGCCGGGGACGGCGCTCATGAAGCGGAACAAGGCCGCCATCGCGGGGATCGGCCAGACGGAGTTCTCGAAGAACTCCGGGCGCAGCGAGCTGCAGCTCGCCTGCGAGGCGATCCAGCTCGCCCTCGACGACGCGGGCCTCTCCCCCGCCGACGTCGACGGCTTCTCGACCTTCACGATCGACAACAACGAGGACGTCGACGTCATCCGCTCGATGGGCATCGAGCGACTGCGCTTCTCCTCGCGCACGCCGCACGGCGGCGGCGGCTCGATCGGCACCCTCGCCCACGGCATGGCCGCCGTCGAGGCGGGCCTCTGCCATACCTTCGTCTGCCTGCGCGCGATGAACGAGCGCTCCGAGGCGCGCTTCGGCATCGCCCACCTGGCGCCCAGCGCGAACAACAGGGGCTCGGGCTCGGGCTTCCTCGAGTGGAGCATGCCCTTCGGCGCAGCGACGCCCGCGGCCTGGACCGGGATCCAGGCCCAGCGCTACATGGCGCGCTACGGCCTCACGAACGCGGACTTCGCGCCCGTCTCGGTCCAGCTGCGCAAGAACGCCGCGACGAACCCGCTCGCCTGGTACTACGAGAAGCCGATCACGATCGAGGACCACCAGCGCTCGCGCTGGATCGTCGAGCCCGTCTTCCGCCTGCTCGACTGCTGTCAGGAGTCGGACGGCGGCGTGGCGATCGTGATCACGACGGAGGAACGCGCCCGCGACCTGCGACAGAGACCCGCCGTGATCGCGCATGCGACGCAGTCGGTGCCCTTCGATACGGAGACCGTCACGAACTTCTACCATGCGGATCTGACGGTCTTCGACAGCGGGGTGCAGTGCGCGAAGGAGCTCTACGGACGGACCGGACTGTCGCCGCGGGACATCCAGGTCGGGATGCTCTACGACCACTTCACGATCGCCGTCTTCTGGCATCTCGAGTCGATGGGCTTCTGCAAGCCCGGCGAGGCCGCGGCCTTCGTCGCCGAGGGGCATTGCGACCTGAACCGGACCCTCTCCCTCTCGCCCAACGGCGGCCTGATCGGCGAGGCCTACATCCACGGCATGAACCTGGTCACCGAAGCCGTCCGCCAGATCCGCGGCACCGCCTCGAACCAGGTCGACCACGTCGAGAACGTGCTGGTCTCCGCCGGCATGAGCGGCGCGATCCTCTCGAAGGCCTAGCGGGTCGCTACGCGAGCAGCTCCTTCGCGATGATCAGCTTGCGGACCTCGGTCGTCCCGGCCCCGATCTCGAGCAGCTTGGTCGCGCGGAAGAGGCGGTTGATCTCGGTCTCCCAGATGTAGCCCGCGCCGCCGTGGATCTGGACGGCGTGGTCGACGACCCGGTTCATCGCGTCCGCGCAGTGGAGGATCGACGTGGCGGAGATGCGGTGGACCTCGCCGCGACCGCCTTCGCCCGGCGGCAGCTCGTTCAGCGTCGCGAGACAGTAGTAGTTGTAGGTCCGCATCGTCTCGACGAGCGTCGACATGTCGGCGAGGCGCGACTGGATCATCTGGAACCGCGCGATCGGCTCGCCGAACTGGACGCGCTCCTTCGCATGCGCGATGGCGAGCGCGAGCGCGCGCTCCGCGATCCCCACGCAGATCGGCGCGACCATGGCCCGTTCGAGATCGAGACCGCTCATCACGCACTGGACGCCCTCGTCCGGCCGTCCGATCACGTTCTCCGGCGGCACGCGGCAGTCGTCGAAGACGAGCTCCGCCGTCTGCGAGCCGCGAAAGCCCATCTTCTCGAGCTTCTGGGCGACGCCGACGCCGGGCGTCTTCATGTCGACGACGAAGGCCGTGATGCCCCGCGTGCCCCGGGCGGGATCGCTGCGGGCGTAGAGCAGGCAATGGTCCGCGATCGGCCCGTTCGTGATGTAGAGCTTGCGCCCGTTCAGGATCCAGGCGTCGCCGTCGCGGACGGCGCGGGTCGTCATCGCGCCCAGCGCGTCGGAGCCGGCGCCGGGCTCGGTCAGGCCGAGACAGCCGATCGCGCGCCCGTCGCAGAAGGCGGGCACGAAGCGCTCGACCTGCTCCGCCGTCCCGTTTCGCAGGACGTTGTTCATGCAGAGGTTCTCGTGGGCGACCCAGGAGAGCGCGAGCGCGTGGTTCCAGCGGGCGAAGGCCTGGAGCACGAGACCGCTCGCGAAGAGGTCGAGCCCCGCGCCGCCGAGCGCCGTGGGGACCGTGATCCCGAGCCAGCCGTCGCGTCCGAGCGCGCGGAACGCCTCGTCGGGCCACCACTCCTCGTCGTCCATCCGACGGGCGAGCGGCGCGAGCCGCTCGCGTGCATAGCGATCGGCGGCGGCGAGGATCGCGATGCGCTCTTCGCTCAGACGGAACGGGGACGACACAACAGGCTCCTCGCATGCCCGGCGAAGCGACCGGAGAACGACGCGCAGCGCGACCCTGCGTCGCGGCGCGGCGGGCGTCGACGGCTTGACAGAAGCGGCATTTCAAGAGAGCGTAGCCTCGCCTCGAGGAGGTCCGCGTGCCGGCCAAGCAGAAGAAGCGAGATTCCGGCGAGGGCGCGCGCCGATCCCGGTCCGAGGACGCGCTCGCGGCGTCGAGCCCGCCGGCGGTCCGCTGCGAGGCGCGCGGTCCGGTCTACTGGATCACGATCGATCGACCCGAGCGACGCAACGCGATCGACGACGACGTCGCGCACGGCATCGCCGCGGGTCTGCGCGACGCCGAGTCCCGGGAGGCGATTCGCGCGGTCGTGCTGACGGGCGCGGGCGATCGAGCGTTCTGCGCCGGCGGCGATCTGCGCGCGGGACCGGACGACTCGCCCTTCGAGAGCGACCCGGCGCGGCTCGACAACGCGATCCTCGAGCTCTTCCGGAACTTCGAGGGGTGCGGGCTGCCGACGATCGCGCGCGTCAACGGGCATGCCCTCGCGGGCGGGCTCGGCCTGATGTGCGCCTGCGACCTCGCGATCGCCGTCGACACGGCGACCTTCGGCGTCCCGGAGTCGGGCGTCGGGCTCTTCCCGATGATGATCCTGCCCTATCTGCTGCGCGCGATGCCGCGGCGGCGGCTGCTCGAGTGGTGCATCACGGGCGAACGGTTCAGCGCCGCGCAGGCGCTCGAGGCGGAGCTCGTCAACCGCGTCGTACCGGCCGCGGCGCTCGACCACGAGCTCGACCGGCTGCTCGCGACGATCCTCCCGCGCTCGCCTTCGGCGATCCGGCTCGGCAAGCGCGGTCTGCGAGCGATCGAGCACATGACGCTCGCCCAGGCCTTCGAGTACGCCGGCCTGATGCTGCCCAACATGGCGCGCACCGAGGACGCGCGCGAAGGCTTCCGCGCCTTTCGCGAGAAGCGGAGCCCGCGCTTCACGGGCCGATGAGGACGAGGGGCTGATGGCGATGGGGCGGAGGCAGGGCGCCGGGAGGACGATGGGCCGGGTCGCAGGACTCGGGAAGGTGCTGATCGCGAACCGCGGGGAGATCGCGGTGCGCATCGCGCGGACGCTCGGCCGCCTCGGCCTGCCCTCCGCGCTCGTCGCCCACGAAGCGGACCGGGGCAGCCCGGCGCTCGGGGCGGTGGACGAGGTCTGTCCGATCGAGGGCCCGACGCCGGTCGCGGCCCACCTCGACGGCGAGCAGATCCTCGCCGTCGCGAAGCGGATCGGCGCCGCCGCGATCCATCCGGGCTACGGCTTCCTCTCCGAGAACGCCGACTTCGCCGAGGCGACCGCGGCAGCGGGCCTCTGCTGGATCGGACCGACGCCCCGCTCGATGCGACTCATGGGCGACAAGATCGAGTCGCGTCGATTCGTCGCCGGCCTCGATGTTCCACTGACGCCCTCGGTCTCCGAGGCGGACGATCCCCGGCGCTTCGCCGAGCGCGCCGCCAAGCTCGGCTTCCCGCTGCTCATCAAGGCCTCCGCCGGTGGTGGCGGCAAGGGCATGCAGATCGTCCGCGGGGCGGCGGCGCTCCCGGACGCGATCCGAATCGCCCGCTCGGAAGCGAGCCGCTATTTCAAGGACGACCGCATCTACGCCGAGCGCTTCGTCGAATCGCCCCGCCACGTCGAGGTCCAGATCCTCGCGGACACGCACGGCCGCGTCGTCCATCTCGGCGAGCGCGACTGCTCGATCCAGCGCCGATTCCAGAAGCTCGTCGAGGAGACCCCCGCCCCCGGTCTGCCCAGGCCGCTCCGCGACGCGATCTGCGACGCGGCCGTACGGATCGCGCGCGCCGCCGACTACCATGGCGCCGGAACGGTCGAGTTCGTCCTGGCGCCCGACGGCGCGTTCTACTTCCTCGAGATGAACACGCGTCTGCAGGTCGAGCATCCCGTGACCGAGTGCGTCACCGGGATCGACCTCGTCGAGCAGCAGCTGCGGATCGCTGCCGGCGAGCCCCTCGCCTTCGACCAGCCTGGGATCGAAGCCTCGGGCGTGGCGATCGAATGCCGGATCTGTGCCGAGGACGCCGACCACGACTTCCGCCCGGCAGTCGGCGAGATCCTGGTCTTCCACCCGCCGAAAGGGCCGGGCGTCCGCTTCGACGGCGCCATCGCGCCCGGCCAGCGGATCACGACGGCCTTCGATCCGATGCTCGCGAAGCTCGTCGTCCACGCGCCGGATCGCGCGAGCGCGATCGATCGGGCGGTCCGGGCGCTCGGCGAGCTGGTCGTCCTCGGATGCACGACCAACGCGGCCTTTCTCGCGCGCGTGATCGATCATCCCGACTTCCGCGCGGGCCGCGTCGAGACGGGCTTCCTCGCTGCCCGGGCGGCGGTGCTCGCGGCGCGCCCCCTCGACGCGGCCGGCCGCCGGGTCGTGCTCGCCGCCACGGCGCTCGCCGATCGCGACTTTCAAGATCGGCTCGAAGCGATTCCCGAGCTCCACGCCTCGATGGGCGCGTGGCGGAACTGAGGCACACGCCGTGGGTTACGACTTCACGCTCGAAGACCGCGACGCCCGTGTCCTCCCGAGCCGCAAGGACGGACGCCTCGAGCTCGAGATCGAGGGCGCCCGCGTATCAGCGACGCTCGTGCCCGGCACGCGCAGCGGCGAGTGGACGCTGCTCCTCGACGGAACGCGAGAGCCGCTCTTCCTCGCGTCGGCGGGCGATGTCCACTTCGTGCACTGGCGCGGGCAGACCCACCGCGTCGAGGCGCGCAACGCGCTCCTGCAGGCGCGGGCCCGCGCGAGCCGGGCGGCCGGGGCGGAATCGATCCTCGCCCCGATGCCGGGCGTCGTCGTCTCGGTCACCGTCGCCGCCGGCGACCTCGTCGAGGCCGGCGCCTTGCTCCTGACGATCGAGAGCATGAAGCTGCAGACGGCGATCACGGCCAGCTACGCCGCGCGGATCGAGGCGCTCTGCGTCGCCACGGGCGAGGCCTTCGACCAGGGACGCCCGCTCGTCCGGCTCGGCCCCGTCACCGACGCCGGCGGGACGGAGCGCACCGCTGCCGCCGAGCCGTCCCCGCACGCGGGACGGAGGCGCGGAGTCGAACCGCGGTCGGAGGCGAAGTCGAAGGCCGAAGCCTCGAAGGCCGGGGCGTCGAGGACCAGAGCCCCGAAGGCCGGCACGTCGAAGGCGAAGGCGTCGAAGGCCGGTTCGAAGGCAGGATCCGAGTCGAAGGCGAAGGCCGGGCGCGGCCGCACGCCGGGGAAGAAGCGAAGATGATGCGCCGCATCGAGAGTCGGATCGACCGGTACGGCGAGACCTATCGCCGCTTCCGCGCCGTCAATCTCGCGCGCGTGGAGGCGTTCCGTGCCCGCCAGCGCGACGCACGCTGGACGCGGCCGCAGCGCGACATGGATCGCCTCGCCCACCACGGCAAGCTCTTCGTGCGCGATCGCATCGAGCGCCTGCTCGACCCGGGCACGCCCTTCCTCGAGCTCTCCTCGCTCGCCGCCAACACCGAGTACGACGGCGACGCGAAGAGCGCGAGCGTCGTCACGGGCATCGGCGTCGTCTCGGGCCGCGAGGTACTGATCCGCGCCGACGATCCTTCGATCAAGGGCGGGGCCTGGTATCCGCTCACGGTCAAGAAGAACGTCCGGGCCCTCGACATCGCGATCGAGAATCGGCTCCCGGTCGTCCACATGTGCGATAGCGCCGGGGGCTTCCTGCCGCTGCAATCGGAGCTCTTCGCGGACCGGGTCTCGGCGGGTCGCATCTTCCGCAACCAGTCGATCCTCTCCCAGATGGGGGTACCCCAGCTCTCGCTCGTCTTCGGCCACTGCACGGCTGGCGGGGCCTACATCCCCTCCCTCTCCGACTACTCCGTCATCCTGCGTGGCAACGGCGGGATCTTCCTCGGCGGCCCGCCGCTGGTGAAGGCCGCGACGGGCGAGATCGTCGATGCCGACACCCTCGGCGGCGCCGACGTCCACACGCGGATCAGCGGCGTGGCCGACTACGCCGCCGACTCGGAGGACGAGGCGATCCTGCTCGGGCGCGAGATCGTGGCGCAGTGGACGCGCGGCGAGAAGACGCGGATCGAGCGGCGCGCGCCCGAGGCGCCCCACTACGACCCCGAGGAGCTCTACGGGATCGTCCCCGACGACATCAAGGTCCAGTTCGACATGCGCGAGGTCATCGCGCGCATCGTGGACGGAAGCCTCTTCCACGAGTACCAGCCCGACTACGGAACGACGCTCGTCTGCGGCTTCGCCTGGATCTGGGGCCAGAAGGTGGGCATCCTCGGCAACAACGGCGTCCTCTTCAACGACTCGTCGCTCAAGGGCGCCCACTTCATCGAGCTCTGCAACCAGAACCGGACGCCCCTCGTCTTCCTGCAGAACATCACGGGCTTCATGGTCGGTCGCGAGTACGAGGCCCGTGGCATCTGCAAGGACGGCGCGAAGTTCATCATGGCCCAGTCCTGCAGCGTCGTGCCGAAGTTCACCGTCATGGTCGGCGGCTCCTTCGGCGCCGGCAACTACGGCATGTGCGGGCGCGCCTACGACGGACGCTTCGTGTTCAGCTGGCCGAACCATCAGATCGGCATCATGGGCGCCGAGCAGGCCGCCAATACCCTGGCCGACGTCAAGGTCCGCCAGCTCGAGCGCGCCGGGAAGACGCTCTCGGCGACGGAGATCGAAGCCATCCGGCGTCCGGTCCTCGAGTCGTACGAGCGGGAATCGAGTGCCTACTACGCGACGTCCTGGCTCTGGGACGACGGCATCATCGACCCGGTCGATACGCGCAACGCACTCGGCATCGCGATCAGCGCCTCGCTCCACACGCCGATCGAGCGGCCGAGCTACGGGGTGCTCCGACTGTGAGCTCGGGCGCGGCGCTCGCCGACGACGCGCTGCTCGCGCTCCCGACGGTCTTCCGCGACGGCCTCTTCAGCGCGCGGACCGTGCTGGTCTCCGGCGCCGGGACGGGCATCGGTCGGGCGATTGCCTGCCTCTTCGGACGCCTCGGCGCCTCGCTCGTGCTCTGCGGAAGGGAGCGCGAGAAGCTCGAACGGACAGCCGCCCTGCTCGCGCGCATCGGGACGACGGGTCTCGTCGTCCCCACCAACATTCGCGAGCCCGACCGGGTCGACGCGCTCTTCGAGGCGATCGCGGCGCGGGGCCTCGACCTCGACGTCGTCGTCAACAATGCCGGCGGTCAGTACCCCCAAGCCTCGATCGACCTCTCCGACAAGGGATGGCGCGCCGTCGTCGACACGAACCTGAACGGCACCTTCACGATGATGCAGCGCGCCGCGCGCTTCTGGCGCCGGGCCGACGAGCGCGGGCAGGCATCCGCCGCCCCGCCCGCCCTGTCCGACGCGCCTGCCCCGGGCCGAGCCGTCGTACCGGGCCGAGCCGTCGTACGGGGCGAGGCGGTCGCGCCGGGCGGATGCGGCGCGCGACCCGATCGTTCGATCGTCAACATCGTCGCGCCCTATCGGCGCGGGATGCACGGCCTCGCTCATACCATCGCCGCGCGCGCGGGCGTGGCCCATCGGGCCCAGAGCCTCGCCGTCGAGTGGGCGCCGGACGGGATCCGGATCAACTGCGTGCTGCCGGGCCCGATCGCGACGGAAGGGCTCGCCGTCTACTCCGACGCCGCGCGCGCGGGCCTCGCGCGCGGCAATCCCCTCCGCCGGCTCGGTGACGTGCAGGACGTCGCCGAGGCCTGCGTCTATCTTTCCGCCGCATCGGGCAAGTTCATTACCGGCGAGGTCCTCGTCGTCGACGGCGGCCATCAACACTGGGGCGAGCTCTGGATGGCGGGGCGGCCGGCGCGCTGGCCCGAAGCCGAACCGGAGGCTTGAGCTCCGTGCGCGTCGCACTGATCCTCCTGCTCTTCGCCGGTTCGCTCGGCCTCGCCGCCTGCGCGACCCCGTCGAAGGCGCGTCGGCAGCTGGCCTACACGCCGGCCGAGTTCCGGACCTCGCTGCTCGAGCGCGCGCCCGCCCTCCCCCCGTCGCTGACGGACGTACCGTTCGAGGTCGATCGGGCCGCCATCGAACGGGCGCGCGACGTCATCGAGCGAGCCCCGCTCGGTCCGCCCCGGGTCGAGGCGCTCGTCCGGTTCCTGACCGAGCCCGAGCCCGGGGGCCTCGGCATCGTCTACGACTGGTCCGTGACCGCGACCGCCGAGGGCACCCTCGCGCGGCGCCGCGGCAACTGCCTCGCCCTCGCGAGCCTGCTGGTCGGCCTCGGTCGCGGTCTCGGCTGGCCCATCTACTATGCGGAGGCCGTGCCCCGCGTCCCCGAGACGAAGCAGTTCGAGGACGTGAAGGCCCTGTCGGACCACATGATCGTATTGATCGTCGCGAAGACCGTGCAGATGTACGTCGACTTCACGGGCAAGATCCGGGGCGGCGAGTACGACGTGCGTCCGATCGACGACCTCCGCGCCTACGCCCATCTCATCAACAATCTCGCGGGGCAGCGCGTGATGAACCCCGACCAGGCGGCGAGCGACACCGACTGGCACGCGGCGCAGGAAGGCTTCGAACTCGCGACCCGCATCGAGCCGAGCCTCGGCCGCGCCTGGAACAACCTCGGCATCGTCTACCGACACCTCGGACGCATCGAAGATGCCCGCGAGGCCTATCATCGCGCGCTGGCGCTCGACGCGGGGTTCGGGTCGGCGGAGCGGAACCTCTCCCTGATGGAGACGCGCTCCCAAGGCGGTCCGCAGCTGATCCAGAGCGCCCCCCGGAAGCCATGAGGAGTACCCGTTCGTGACCGATCCGATCGAAGGCATCGCCTTCTACGCCGTGTTCGTCTTCGCCGTGACGGTCCACGAGGCGGCGCACGCCTGGGCGGCGATGAAGGGCGGGGACCTGACCGCCTACGCCGGCGGACAGGTCTCGCTCGACCCGATCCCCCACATGCGGCGCGAGCCCTTCGGCATGGTGATCGTGCCCATCGTGACGCTGATCCTGAACGGGTTTCCGATCGGCTGGGCGAGCGCGCCCTACGATCCGAACTGGGCGGCGCGCCACCCGCGTCGGGCGGGCTGGATGGCGCTCGCCGGACCCGGTTCGAATCTCGCGCTGGCGCTGCTGGCCGCAGCCACGATCCGGATCGGCGTCGGCGCCGGCCACTACGCGGCACCGGACGCCATCGGCTTCACGTCGGTCACTTCCTCCCTCGGCGCGCCCGGGGGCATCGCCGCGGCCACGGCGCTGCTGCTCTCGATCTTCTTCTCGATGAACCTGCTGCTCTTCCTGCTCAACATGATGCCGGTCCCGCCGCTCGACGGGAGCGGGGCGCTGGTGCTGTTGCTGCCCGAGGCGTGGGCGCTGCGCTGGCGCGAGCAGGCGAGCCAGCCCTTCCTCGCCCTGATCGGACTCGTCGTGGTGTGGAACCTGATCCCGGTGATCTACTCCCCCGTCTTCCTGGCCGTGATCGGATTGCTCTATCCCGGGGTGACCTACGGCTAGAGGGATTCCCGCGCGGATCCCCCCGCCGACGAGGAGGGGCAGAGGGTTCACGCTCCGCCTGCCGGAGCCGTGGGATTCCGAGCCATCGGGATGTCGGCCGACGGACCGTCGTCGCGCTCCTCGCGCGGCTCGTCGTCGGGCGCTTCGAGACCGGCTGGGACGACGTCGAGAACGACCCGCGGGCCGGTCAGCGCCAGCCGAACCGCAGAACGCCCCCGGCCTGGATCAGGAAGGGGTCCTTGCCCTGGACACCGTAGGACTGGGACTCCGCCCCATCGGTCCGACCGAAGCGCAGATCGTAGTCGCCGAGGTAGAACGCGACCGTCGTCTCGACGCCGAACTGGACGGACACCGGTCCGACCTCGGCCACCTCGACGGAGAGCGCTGCCCGCGGCCCGAGCGTGTGGACGAAATCCGTACGCGTCGTCTGGGGCAAGCTCACCGTCGCGAGGATCTGCCCGGCTCCACCCCCCGGGAGCACGCCGCGATCCACTCGGACGGACGTTCCGGTGTACTGGAGCTCCTCGCCGACATACTCGAGACCGAGCTCCGCCCTGAACGTCTGGAACTCGAAAGGCAGCTCGAGCTCGACGCCCGTGCCGACGGACCAGAGGTTCCGCAGCTGGATGTCCAATCGAACGTTGTGCTCGCAGCCGGCGGTCCCGGGCGCGACGTTCGTCCCGCAGAGGGTCGGGTCGCCTTGGTAGTCGCTGGGCGTGATCACCGTGTTGTCGTCGACGAGCCGCTGGTCCTCCGCGACCGGGGTCTTGTATCCACCGCGCAGGTAGATTCGGGGCCGGACGAGTCCGTCCGCGAGCTCCGGGCTGGCGAGCCCGCCGTTGAAGGCGAAGACGGAGGTCAGGATCGGCCGGGAGGCCTTGGCGGTCCCCCCGAGCGTGTTCGAGCCGACGACCTTCACGGACTGGTGGTGCAGACCGACTCCGATCTCCGCACGTGGCTCCCAGCCGAGGCGAGGGCGCTCCACGGGCGCGTCCCCGTCGGCTGCGCGGGCGGCGGCGGCCGCCAGGATCAGCAGACCGACGAGTAGGGCGGAGACATGACCTCGACGTGCAGCCGGCCCGATCCGGGTCATGTCGATCGACTGCGAACGGTCGCCGTTGGGTGCAGCCGTCATCAGGACGCTCTCTCCTCTGACACGGCGCCCGAGGTCGAGGCCGCTCCGCTTCCGGTCGCTTCCCCTGCATCGACGGCCTCTGCGCCCCCCGACATCGGGGCCCCGGCGCCGCCCCGTCCGCCGTTCGAATCGGCCGGCGGAGGTCGAGTCGCACTCGGACCGAGCATCCGCCGGGCTCGCTCGACCTCGCGCAGCGCCTGGCTGCGGAGCACCGGATCGTCGATCCGCTCCGACCAGCGCTCCGCCTCGGCGGGATGGTCGGGCAGCAGGGCGCCGACGAAGCGAGCCGGCAGCACGGCCAGCGGTCCACGAAGATCCGCCTTCTCCATCCAGTCGAGCGCCGCCCTGTAGTCGGTGACGGTGAATCGCGTGATCCAGCGACTCAGCGCGACGTCCCGCTCCCTTCCCTCCGGCTGCTGGAGAAGCCATGCGAGGGCGGACGGCGGGTCGTGCTCGGCCCACTCGCCGGCGATCACGGGAATCGATCGGACGGCGTAGGGCTCGGACGAATGACGCGCATACCAACGCGCACCCGCCTCGGGATCTCGATTGGCGACCTGGCGCAGCGCCTTCTTGAAGGCCGTGTGCTTGTAGCCATTCTCGACGTCCGGCGGAATCGAATCCGCCCACTCCATCACGGGCTCTACACCACCGCTCGCGAGCAGCGAATTGACGAGGATCTCCGTCAGCTGCTCGCGCACGCCGATCTGCTCCTCGTTGGCGACGAAGTCGGTGAGGCCATCGAGATCCTTCGACAGGGCCCAGCCCTGGACGAGTCCCCGCGCCGCCGCGCTCCGAGTCGCGTAGGCGGGAATGCTGCGAACGAACTCCCGAACCTCGAGCGCACCGCCGCGGAGGCTCCACTCGTAGGCCACCACGCCGGCCCCGACCACCCGCTTCGACTCGAGCGGCCAGTCCATCACCGACTCGAAGGCGGCACGCGGGTCGAGGTCGGACCAGGCGCCGAGAATGAGTCGGAGGTCGTTGGTGTCCGTCGAGGACACCCGCTCCGCCAGGGCCTCGCCCGCTCCGGCAACGTTGTCTGCGTCGAAGCGTCGCGTGAGATCGACGAGGCGGGCGAGCCGGGCGTGCAGGGAAGGGGTTTCGAGGGCCCGTCCGACCTGGACCTTCATTTCCTCGGCGGAAATCCGTTCGACCGACGGGTTCGGAGCGCCTCGACCGACGGCAAAACCGACGATCGCCGCAACCAAGAGACCCACGACTGTTCCGATCCGACGCGCCATTCGGCCCATGCCTCAGTAGCGAACGGCCATCGTGACCCCGTAGGTCCGGGGATCGCCGATGGCATAGACGATCTTCGCCGCGAACGACGAGAGATCGATCGCGTCGCCCACGTACTGCTCGTCGAGCAGGTTCCTCACCCACCCGGACACCTCGATCGACCCACCCGGGCTCTGGTACTCGAGCCGAAGATTGAAGAGCCAGAGCGGTCGCTGCGAAAGCGGCTTGTAGTTGTTCTGGTTGAAGTAGACGCGATCCTTGAAGGTCCAATCGAATCGCGGACCGATCCGCCCGATCGCATCGAAATCGAGCATCCAGGTCGCGTAGCCCGTGAATGAGAATTCAGGCGAGTTGATCAGCCGGTTGCCAGAGAAGTCCTCGAGGATCGGGATCGCCTGGTTGCCTACGAAGCTGATCTTGGTGTTCTTGAAGTCCGTGTATTCGCTCTGCAGCCAGGCGAAGGATCCGAAGATCTGGAGCCCCTCCGCCCAGCTCGGCGCGATCTCCTGCAAGGGACTCAGGTCCGCCTCGAGCTCGATACCGAACACCTCGGCATCGTTGGCGTTGAGCAGGGTCTGGACGGGAATGCCGCCCGACTCATTCTTCAGCTGGAAGATCTGGAGGTTCTTGTAGTCGTAGTAGAAGCCCGCGGCGTTGAGTCGCGCGCGGCTGCCCCAGACGGTCGCCTTGATGCCGGACTCGACCGAGTTGACCTCTTCCGGACGTGCCCCGCTGAGGAGCCGATCGGCTCCGGCGCCGCTGGTCGCGATGGCGCCGGCGTTGATCGCCGGGCCCTTCCAGCCCCGGCTGAACTTCACGTAAAAGTTGATGTCGTCGATCGGCGTGTAGTTGAAGGTCAGGTTGCCCGTGGGCGCATCCTTGCTGATGTCGGTATTGGCACGACCGTCGAAAAGGGGGTCGATCGCGAAGGGCGGCGGGCCGAACGGTGTCGGTCCGGAATGGATCTCGAACTTCTTGAACTCGAAGTTCCAGCGCCCCCCCGCCTCGACGTTGAAGGTCTCGGAGAGCGTCCAGGTCACCTGGCCGTAGAACGCGAAGGCATCGGTCGTCTGCTCGTAATCCTGGATCACGGCAGCCTGAGGGGCGAGCCGGAAGACGTTGCTGGCCGTCAGCTTTTCATGCAGGTGTAGATCCCGCTCTCGATCGCGAGGAAATCGACCTGCTCCCAGAAGGGCCTTGAGATCCTGGCTGACCTGCCATGACCGATTCGCGTACTCGACCTCGATGCCGATGTAGGGATTGGCGTCGAGGTTCGCGTCGACGGCTCGACTGTTGAACTCCCAGGCCGTCAGCGACTTGATCTCCCAGTCGCCGAGCAGGTAGGTCACCCCCAGGTTCGACCCGATCAGATCGAGCTTCTCGAGCCCCGTATTGTTGTAGTCGCCTGCGAAGGGATTGCCGCGCGTCGGATTGCCGTTGAAATGCTGCGGCTGAACGCTGAAGACCTGGTCCGGATCGACGTAGGTATAGATGTCGTTCTGGGGCGTGCCCAGACCCTGTTGCCCCGGCCGCGGCGCCCTTGCCACCGTCTCGAATTGTCTCGATTGGCCGCGATTCTGCCCGCCGTGAAAATTGAACAGGATGTCGAGCTCGTTCGAGGGTTGGTAGCGAAAGACCGCGCGGCCGGCCCAGTTGTCGCGGTTGTTGACCCACTTGTCGACGTCCCTCGGCGTGACGCCGAATTCCGCGGTTCGGAGGCCGCGCCGACTGAGAACGAAATCCCCGGGCCGACCGACGAGTCCAGCATTCCACGCCTGCCCGCCCTCGGATTGCGGCGCGACCGTCTGTGAGTTGAAGCATTGGATGAAGGTCAGGCGATCGCGCGCCTCGCGCGCGCTGTCCAGCGTCGCCGTCGACCAGGAGGGGCGATTCGCGCAGCGGTTCAACGTGTAGCCGTCGCGCACGTTGTAGACGGCGGCGATCCGGACCGACAGGTCCTCGGTGATCGGCGCCTCGAGAGCGCCCTCGATCGAAGTCTCGTTGAATCGCCCGTAGGTCGTCCGAACGAATCCGCCGAAGTCGCCGGTCGGCTTGCGCGCCGTGACCTTGATGGCGCCAGCCGAGGCGTTGCGGGCGTAGAGCGTCCCCTGCGGCCCGCGCAGGACCTCGACGCCCTCCACGTCGAAGAACTGGGCCAGCTGGCCCGAGGGCGAATTCATGTAGACGTCGTCATTGTAGACCGCGACCGAGCTCGACGAGTTGGCGTTGAAGTCCCGGAGCCCGACGCCCCGGATGAAGAGGGTCGGGTTCGAGGCGCTGAAGGGCGAGCGGATCTCGAGATTGGGCGTGAACTGGGCGATATCGCGGATGTTCGTCGCGCCGACCGCCTCGATGTAGCTTGCGTCGAAGGCCGCGACGGAAACGGACACCTCCTGGAGCAGGGCCGTGGTGCCCTGCCCGACGACGACCATCTCCTCGACGCCTGCGAAAGGATCCGGCTCGGCCGCCGACTGGGCCCTGAGCCCGGAGGGCCACGCCATCACCAGCACGGCGACGGCTCTCCACGCCAGGCGCGAACCCCTCTCGAGCGTGAACATTCTCAAGGCCCCTCCAGGCAGGGCGGAACCGTCGCGCTCGACGGCTGCTATTCGACCGCGTATCCGAGCGCGCGCAGCTGACGCAGCTCCATGTCGTTCAGCTCGACGCGCGGAATCTCGCCGAATACCGAATCCTGCTTCAGGTATTCGTCGATGCGCGAACCGAGCTCCGCCGCCACCTCCGGATGGTCGGCCGCCACGTCGCTCTGCTCGCTCGGATCCTCCACCCGATCGAACAGCATATCACCCCGATTCGCCTCTGCGCCCCGGATCAGACGCCAGGAATCGCTATTCACCGCATACGTAGGGGCAGGCCGACGCTGAACCTGACCCCAGGTCTTGTCGAGCTGTGCGAAATGGAGGCGCTCCGGATCGCCCTTCTCGTCCGGGTAACCGACGAGGGCAGACAGCAAGGACCGCCCGTCGGCATCCTCGAGCGGAGACAGCCCCAGCATCTCGAGCAGTGTCGGCCAGACGTCGACGTTGGAGGTCGATTGACGGACCACGAGCGACTCCTGCAGTCGGAACGGAAGGCTGATGATCCAAGGGGTGGTCGTCACCTCGACGAAGACGTTGCGCGCGTGCCCCTCGCTTCCGTGCTCTCCGAACGCCTCCCCGTGGTCGGACGCGACGACGATCAATGTGCGGTCCCGCAGCCCGAGCCGCTCGATCTCGGCGATGACGGCGCCGATCTGACGATCGGTCCATTGGATGGCGTTGTCGTAGCTGTCCGAGTAGGTCGTCCCGAAGGTCGCCGACGCCTCGTCCGTCACGTACTGATGGACGTCCATCAAGTGGAGATAGAGAAAGAACCGTCGGTCGTGATGGGTCCGCAGGAACTCCTGAGCGGCCAGCACGACGTCGATGTCGGAGCTCGCGACACGGCCAGCGCGCGTGTTGGCCCGAAGCTCGCCCGGCATCAGCCCCGAGGTCGGATTGAAGTAGATGTCGAAGCCCTGCTGGAAGCCGAAGTTCGGGGCGACCCAGCCGTTTCGCCACAATCCGATCGTCGCGTAGCCGGCATCGCGCAGGATCTCGGCCGGGACGCGCGCCGCCTCGGGCAACGCATCCTGGGCGCGCAGGACGCCGGTCCGGTTCGGGTTGAGCGCAGTCCAGAGCGACGCCATGGACGTCTTGGTCCAGGAGGACTGCGAGTGATGATGGGCGAAGCGGATCCCGGTCTTCGCCAGGTAGTCGATCACCGGGCTCGTATCACGCGCGTAGCCGTAGGATCCGATGCGATCCGCCCGAAGCGTGTCGACGAGAATGAAGACGACTCGCAGGTCATCCCGCGCGGCGAGCGCAGCAATGTCCCGCGGCTCGCCTTTCGGACGCGGGTCCGTCTTGAGCTCGAACTGGGTCACCGCGAAGAGGAGCACGAGGCCGAGCAGGGCGAAAACGAGAAGCCTCTGAGAGTCGATCAGCGCGCTCCCCCGTCCTTCAGTTCCGCCGACGTCGATCGCGCGGTCCCACCACGCCTCCGCCAGCTCGGACGCGAACGACGTCGACGATCCGTCGATCGCGCCCGAGCCAGTTCGCGCGCCTCAGCGGCGCGCGTGGCGCCGGCGCTCGCGGACGAGCAGCAAGGCGACCGCCCCCGCTCCCACGCCGATCATAGCCGCCGATGCGGGCTCCGGAACGAACTTGAGGCTGAGCTCGGAGGTGACCGCGATGCCGAGCGTCGTCAGATTCTGCACGCCGAGGCGCAGGATGCTCGGAGCGACGAGCTGAAGCGACGCGCTGGTCATGCCGGTCGGGTTGAAGTTCGCCGCGCCGGTCCGCGTTCGGGTCGTCCGGAAATCATCCAGGTTGTCGTAGGCCGTGACGACACCCGTCGTCCAGCGGAAGCCGAGACCCGTCGCGAAGCCCTGGAACGGATAGTTCGGCGCGCTCGCCCCGGGTACCGGCCCGCCCGGCTGGCGCTGATTGACCGGGTCCGTCACGACCTTGAAGACCGCCATGGACGAAACCTGCACGGTCGGGATCGTCGCCCCCATGGTCGTCAAGCCGCCATCGACCCCGATCGCCAGCGGGACCGGGATGACGCCGATCGCCGAGGGCAGACCGAACGCCGGAATCGAGTTGAACCCGAGCAGCGTGTCGCCATTGCCGAGGAGCGCGACCGAGCCGCCGAAGCGATTCGGGCCGGCCACCGCACCGATCTTCTGTGCGCCGACGGCCTGGGTTGCCGTCAGCGCCGTTCCCGCCACGACCGCCCCACGACCGTTTCGCATCGTCGCAGAGCCGGCAGGCCAGCTGAAGGTCGCCATCTGGGTCCGGCGGAAGAGTGCGCCGCCCGGCACGCCGTTCGTATAGGCGGGGCAGCTCGTGACGAGCCCCCAATTGTTCAGCCCAGCCGGTGTCGGGGAGACGGACTGGAACTGGATCGGCTGGTCCGGATCGATGGCGCCGCTCGCCGTCAGCTGCACGTCCGCCAGGCCGTAGAAGTCGATGATGCCCGTCGCCGGTCCGAATCCCATCGTGGTCAACGGAAGTGCCGGGTTGTGCATGCCTGAAGGCGTCACCTCCAATCCCGGGACGGCGCACGGCGGCACCGCGTTGTTGGCCGTGTCGATCCGCTCGATGCCGCCCATCGGCGAAGTCTCCAACGGACTCTCGAAGCCGTCGCCGAAACCGATCCGCATCTGTCCCTGGTACATCCGCTGGACGGCCTGCGCGCTACCCGCCGCCGTCACGGCGACGGCCAGCCCCGTCACCGCACTCGTCATCCACAGCCATCGATTTCTCAACATTTCTCGTCTCCTCACGCCTGCCGGAAAGGCATCGTCGTTCTGGTCGAAACCCGATCCCCATCCAGAACGTCCGACCGACCCATTCGGACGCCCCCGTTCAAAAAACGCTCGGCTCGCCGGCCCCTGACAGGCGCGCCAGCTCGGCGCGCGCCGCCTCGGCCTCGGCGAACGGCTCGACCGCCAGCGATCGCTCGAGCGCTTCCCGCGCCGCATCCCGATCACCCCGCGCGAGCAGAGCCAAGCCCAATCTGAAATGCACCTCTCCGTCACCCGACCCGAGCTCGATCGCGTGTCGAAGCGCGGCGATGCCGACCTCCGTCTCGCCCCGCGCGAGCTGGATCATGCCGAGGGTCCGGAAGGACTCCGCGCCCGGCGCGAAGCGCACCGCCCGTTCGGCCAGCCCGAGCGTCTCGTCGGTGTGTTCGCCGGCACGCGCGTCGAGCTGCGCGAGGATCAGCGGGGCCGCCCCTGACGTGGGCTCCCGGCGCATGGCCTCCCGCAGCCTGCGCTCGGCCTCGGCGCGCGATCCGGTCCGACCGTCGGCGCGGTTCGCGAGGAGTCGCCCCGCCTCGACGAGCGCCGACGCCTCGTCGCGATCGAGCTCCGCCACACGATCGAGCAGCGCCACCGCCTCGTCGATGCGTCGCTCTCGGGCATGCATGCGCGCCAGGGAGAGCAGGGCCTGCTTCTGCTCCGGATGCGCCGCGACGAGCGGCTCGAGGACGTTTCTGGCCTCGACGTCCCGCTCGAGCGCGAGCAGGACCTGGCCGCGCAGGGCCTCGAGCTCGGGATCCGCGCTGGCCCCCGCTCCGTCCGGGACCTGCGCGCGCTCGAGCATCGCGAGCGCCTCGCCGCCGCGGCCCAGGCCGACGAGGATCTCGCACCACGCCGCCAGCGACTGCCGCGCGTGCGAGGAGCCGGGATCCGAGACGTTCTCCACGAGGAAACGAAGCGCTTCGTCCGGAGATTCGAGCGCCGCGAGATCCCGCGCGTGGTCGGCGATCGCGACGTCGCGCTGACCGGGCAGCGCACTCTGCTGACTGCGGAGCTGGGCGGCGACACGCCGGTTGCCCAGCCGGACCTCGAGCGCGGCGCCCAGACGCAAGGCGTCCGCGTCTCGCGGATGGCCCTTGATGTGATAGTGGATGGCCTCCGCGGCGGCGACCCAGCTGCCCTGCGCCGAGTAGATCCGCGCGAGCGCGAGGCCCGCGTCGCTGTCTTCCGCCTCGCCACGCAGCGCGGCGCGGTAGTGGTCCACCGCCTGGGCGAAGTCTCCGAGCTGCTCTGCGGCTCGGCCGGCAAGGAATCGCGGTCCCGCGCTCGACGGCCAGATCCGGAAGCCCCGCTCGAACTCGGCCAGGGCGTCGCGGTAACGACCTTCCTCGTAGAGCATTCGCGCCTCGAGGAACTGGGCGTAGGCCTGCTCCTCGATGTAGGGGATCAGTCGCCGGACCCGGTCGTTCTGATGGAGCAGCACCAGGATGTCGCCCAGCATGAAGCGGTGCTCTTCGGGGATCGACCCGAAGAGCGCGTCCTCGGACTCGGCGCCGATCGCCCACTCGAAGTCCCGTCGTGCGCTCTCCGGATCATCGAGCTCCATGTGATGATCGGCGAGCAGCGCCGCGACGGCGATGCGATTGTCGTCGCGCGCCGCCCGCAGGAGGTCGCGCGCCTCTTCGGCGCGACCCAGGGCGCGCAGCCGATCTGCGAGCGCCTTCCGAACGACCAGCGATTCCGGCCTCTCCTCGAGGGCCGCTTCGAGCGTCTCCGTCGCGCGCTCCGTCTCGCCGAGCGAGTCGAAGAAGGCCGCCGCGTTCATGGCGACGAGCGGATCGCCCGGAAAGTCTTCGATGCAGGCCTCGAACTTCGACCGCGCGATCTTCGCGTCGCCCCGTTCGACCGAGAACTTCGCATCGACGGAGCACAACCGCGGGGCACGGTCGAGCGACGCGAGCGTGTCGGCGCGATCGCGCAGATCCGTGAGCAGGGCCTGCGCCTCTTCGGCGCGCTGGAGCTGAAGCAGCGCGCGGAGCTTCAGCTCGAGGATTTCGAGCTGCTCGTCGTGCGTGGGGTGGTCGAGCAGCCAATCGATGTCGACGAGGGCCTCGGCCTCCTCGTGGTTCGCGACCAGGGCATGGGCGCGCATCTCCCGGATCCGGACATCCTCGGGGTCACGCTCGAGCAGGGGCGTCAGGACACGAATCGCCCCCTCGTGATTGCTCGTCTGCATCAGCGAGCGAGCGAGGGGCAGCCCGGCCTCGATCGCCAGGGACTCATCCGTGGCGGCCCGCAGGAGCGGCCAGACAGCCTGGTTGTACCGCCGTCGGCCGACGAGGAGCTGGCCGTACTCGAGCTGGAGTCCGAGGTTCCCCGGCTCCCGCTCGACCGCATCGCGGAGCACCGACTCCGCCGCGTCGTACTGCTTGTCCTGAAGGAGCTCGCGGGCCTGCACGTCCGGCGGGGCGCGATTGCACCCGGACGCCCCCGAACAGGCACAGGCGACCGCGAACGCGACACCGAGGCGCGCGAGTCGTTGCCAATCCGTTCCGTCTGGGCACCGCGCAGCGCGGATGCCGGCAACATCCCTCATCCAGAGACTCCAGATCGAGCCTGTCGTCGAGCCGTCCTGACAAGACACACAGTCGCCCCCCGCGAGGGCGGGCCCGGGTCCAGAATCCTCGGAAACGGGTGGCGCTGTCAACTCAAAGGAATGCCGCGGGCGATGACTCGAATTCAGCCCACTCCCGCAGGCATCGATCTCGGCAGGCAGGAGGACCGTCCGAATCCATCTCCCGCCGGGGTGATCTTTTCGTCGCTCGCTCGCGCCCGCACGCTGGTCACGGCCTCACGCGAAGCTCATCATGGACGGGCTCGATGGTCGCACTCGATTCGCGTCGGGATCTGCCCCGTCATGAACTCGCAAGACCGTACCGGGAGGCTCGATGCCCCTCTTCCCGCCCTCCATCTCGCGCGCTCGCCCGATTCGCAGCGGCATCGGCAGTGCTCGTCCGGGACTGGCGTCGATCGTGCTCGGAAGCCTCGTCGCCGTCACGTCCCAGTCCGGCTGCGAGGCCCTGCGAGCGGCGCGGGACGGCTCGGAGCCGGGGGACACCCGCCGGTCGGTCGCCTCGGTCGACGACGCGCGTCTGCGCGACGCGGCGAACGAGCCCGAGAGCTGGCTGACCTATGGCGGCAACCAGGCCGAGCAGCGCTTCAGCCGACTCGATGCCATCGACGAGACGAACGTCGGCGGGCTCGGGCTCGCCTGGTCCTTCGACATGGCGACGCGACGCGGCCTCGAGGCGACGCCCCTCGTCGTCGACGGCGTCCTCTACACGACCGGCAGCTGGAGCGTCGTCGTCGCGATCGACGCGCGGACGGGCGAGCTGCTCTGGCGCCATGACCCCGCGGTCGACCGCGCGATCGGCGGGCGCGCCTGCTGCGACGTGGTCAACCGCGGCGTCGCGCTGTACCGCGGGCGGGTCTACGTCGGCGTGCTCGACGGGCGTCTCGAGGCGCTCGACGCGAAGACGGGAGCGCTCGTCTGGTCCGTCCAGACCGTCGACCCGGCGCGGCCGTACACGATCACGATGGCGCCGCGCATCGTGAAGGGCCGCGTCCTGATCGGCAACGGCGGCGCCGAGTACGGCGTGCGAGGCTACGTGTCGGCCTACGATGCCGAGACCGGCACCCTCGCCTGGCGCTTCTATACCGTCCCCGGCGACCCGGCTCTGCCCTTCGAACATCCCGAGCTCGAGCAGGCCGCGGAGAGCTGGGACCCCTCCGGCGAGTACTGGACGGTCGGCGGCGGCGGCACGGTCTGGAACGCGATCGCCTTCGATCCCGAGCTCGACCTCGTCTACGTCGGCACGGGCAACGGCTCGCCCTGGGGCCAGTACCTCCGCAGTCCGAAGGGCGGCGACAACCTCTTCCTCTGCTCGATCCTCGCCCTCGATCCCGACACGGGCCGCCTCGTCTGGCACTACCAGACGACGCCCGGCGAGACCTGGGACTTCACCGCGACCCAGGACATCGTGCTCGCGGACCTCGAGATCGAGGGGCGGCTGCGCAAGACGCTGCTCCATGCCCCGAAGAACGGCTTCTTCTACGTCCTCGATCGCGAGACCGGCGTCCCGATCTCGATCCGAAACTTCGTCCCGGTCAACTGGGCGGACGGCTACGACGAGACGACCTGGCGCCCGCGCGTGCGGACCGACCATCCCTACGCGGACGGCGTCGCGCTCATCCATCCGACCAACTACGGCGCCCACAACTGGCAGTCGATGTCGTTCCATCCGGGAACGGGACTCGTCTACATCCCCGCGCAGGAGACGATCTTCCCCTACAAGCGCGACCCCGACTACGCATACCGCCCCGAGGCGTGGAACATCGGCTTCGATCCGAAGATCATGACCGAGTTCCCGCGCGACCTCGCCTCGGGCCATCTGCTCGCCTGGGATCCCGTCGCCCAGAAGGAGGTCTGGCGCGCGCAGTACGCCGGCGCCTGGAACGGCGGCACCCTCGCGACCGCCGGCAACCTCGTCTTCCAGGGTACGGCCCACGGCACCTTCGCCGCCTATCGCGCGACCGACGGCGAGAAGCTCTGGGAGCGACCGGCCGGAACCGGAATCGTCGCCGCGCCGGTGACCTATCGCGTCGACGGCGAGCAGTACGTCGCCGTGATGGCGGGCTGGGGCGGTGCCTTCCCGCTCTCCGCCGGCGACGCCGCGCTCGAGGCGGGCGTCACGGACAACACGGGACGGCTGCTCGTCTTCAAGCTCGGCGGGCAGGCGGCGCTGCCGGTCCAGGAAACGATGCGACGCGCGCTCGCCGCGATCCCGGCGGAGCTCGACGCCGCGCAGGTCGAGCGGGGCAGCGCGACGTTCCATCAATGGTGCCTCGTGTGTCACGGCGCGGGGGCGGTCGGGGGCGGCGTGCTCCCGGATCTGCGGCGCGCGGCGCCCGAGATCTATGCGATGCTGCCGGAGATCGTGCTGCGCGGGGCGTTCGAGGGGCGGGGCATGCCGCGCTTCGACCGCTGGCTCGTCGAGGAAGACGTCGCGGCGATTCGCGCCTACCTGCTCGCGCGGCGGGCGGCGCTCGTCGAGACCGAGCCCCCGGCGGCGCAGCGAGCCGAGCAGGCCGGGTCGGAAGCGACGCCCCGCTGAATGCGCGGACGCGCACCCGGGCGGCCGAGCGCGACGGGCAGCGCCGCGTCGCTCCGACGAGAGACGGCCCTCGCGGTCGATGGGGGAGGCAGGGCGATGGCCGAGGGGAGGAGCCGCTCCGACACGCCTTCCCGGCCGCTTCCGCTGTCCCAGGTCGAAGCCTGGCATGAAGACGTAGACGTCCTCGTCGTCGGGTACGGCGGCGCGGGCGTCTGCGCGGCCATCGAGGCGGCACGCGCCGGCGCGCAGACGCTGGTCCTCGAGCGCGCGAGCGGCGGAGGCGGCACGACCGCGCTGGCCGGGGGCGTGCTGTATCTGGGCGGGGGCACCCGCGTCCAGAAGGCCTGCGGCGTCGACGACTCGGTCGAGGCGATGCTGCGCTACCTCGAGGCCTCGACGCCGGATCCGGACCCGGAGAAGTTCCGGCGCTACGCCGAGGGCAGCGTCGACCACTTCGACTGGCTGGTGGCGCAGGGCGTTCCCTTCAAGGATGCGCTGCACGACCAGCGCGTCACCCAGCCGGCGAACGACGATTGCCTCTACTGGTCGGGCAACGAGAAGTCCTGGCCCTATCGCGACATCGCGCGGCCCGCCCCGCGAGGCCACAAGGTGCAGGCCCCCGGCGATGCCGGGGCCCTGCTCTTCGCCCGCCTCCACGAGGCGGCGCAGAAGAGCGGCGTGCGCGTCCAGTACGACGCGCGCGTCCTCCGGCTCGTGCTCGATCCGGCCGGCGAGGTCGTCGGCGTGGTCGCGCGCCAGGCCGGGCAGGACCGCGCCTATCGCGCCCGGGCTGGCGTGATCCTCTGCGCGGGAGGCTTCGTGATGAACGAGACGATGGTCCAGCGCCATCTCTCGCGACTCGCCGGAAGGGCCCGACCGATCGGCAATCCCTACGACGACGGGACGGGACTTCGACTGGGGCTGAGCGCGCGCGGCGCCGGGATCCATCTCGACGAGTACCACATCACCGTGCCCTACTACCCGCCCGAGAGTCTGACGTTCGGGATTCTCGTCAACGGCCAGGGACAGCGCTTCATCGCCGAGGACGCCTATCACGGGCGGCTCGGAGAGGCGGCTTCCCGTCAGCCCGAGGGCAAGGTCTACCTGATCGTCGACGAGGCCAGCTTCGGACGCCCGATCATCGACGGCTTCGAGCTCGCCGCCACCGAGTCGAGCATCGCCGACCTCGAGCGCGCGCTGGCGCTACCGCCGCTCTCGCTCCAGCGGACGGTCGAGCTCTTCAACCACCACGCGAGGTCCGGCGCGGATCCGATCCTCCACAAGCAGCCCGCCTGGCTGCGTCCGCTCGGCGCGCCGCCCTTCGCCGCCTACGACCTCTCCTTCGGCCGGGCGCCGTACATGGCGTTCTCGCTCGGTGGGCTCTGGACCCGCCCGACGGGCGAGGTCCTCACCGAGGACGGCGAGGTCGTCGCGGGTCTGTACGCCGCCGGGCGCACCTGCTGCGGAATCTCACGCTCGGCCGAGGGCTACGTCAGCGGGACCTCGATCGGCGATGCCACCTTCTTCGGCCGGCTCGCCGGACGGTCGGCGGCCGGGCGCCGGGCCGGCGGCGATCGCGATCGGCGCTGAGCCGGATCGACACGGCGAGCGAAGGATCCGCCGATGTCCGCGCCCGACGGGACCGCTTGGAGCCGCGCGCTCCCTCGGCTCGAGCAGGTCGCCTGCGCGCGCCGTCTCGAGCGGATCGTGGGCCTCGTCGCGTGATGGACCGGCGATCCGGGGGCACATCGGTCCCACCGTACGAGCGGTTCGCGGCCGGGCACCACGAGACCCGGGCCCGCCCGACCTCAGTTCACCTTCCGCGCGCGCCCCTTCCAATAGGGCTCCCGCAGCACGGTCTTGAGCAGCTTGCCAGACGGATTGCGCGGCAGCGCCTCGATCCGATCGATCGACGTCGGACACTTGAACGCCGCGAGCCGCTCGCGACACCAGGCGAAGAGCGCCTCGTCGGCGGCCGCGCCCGTCGGCGCGTCGACGACGATCGCCTTGACGGTCTCGCCCCACTTCTCCGACGGCACGCCGATCACCGCCGCGTCGACGACGGCCGGATGCGCCATCAGCACGTTCTCGACCTCGGCCGGGTAGATGTTCTCGCCGCCGGAGACGATCATGTCCTTCACGCGGTCGTGGATGTAGAGGTAGCCGTCGCGGAGATAGCCCGCGTCGCCGGTGCGGAACCAGCCGAGCCCCGACGCATCGCGGCCCTCCGGAAAGACCGCCGCGGTCGCCTCCGGATTGCGCCAGTAGCCCTTCATGTTGAGCCGGGAACGACACCAGACCTCGCCGACCGCGCCCTCGGGCAGATCGCGCTTCGACGCGGCATCGACGATCCGCAGCTCGACGTCGCCCCAGGGCTTGCCCGCGGCGCGCAGCAGGTGCGCGCGGGGCCCCGTCGGATCGTGGTCCTCGGGCGGCATGGCCGTGATCGCGCCGCTCGTCTCCGTGAGACCGTAGACCTGGATGAAGCCGCAGCCGAAGGTCTTCATCGCCCGCACGAGGACCTCCTCCGAGATCGGCGACGCGCCGTAGACGATGGCGCGCAGCGAGCTCACGTCCGTCCGCTCGACGCCGGGCGTCAGGGGCAGGACGCGGAGGACGGCGGGAACCAGCAGCGAGTGCGTGACGCGATGCCGCTCGATCAGGCGCAGGACGAGCGCGGGATCGAGCTCGCGCACGAGCACGCCCTCGGCGCCCGCGCAAAAGGCCGTCAGCGCGAAGCCGCTCCCCGCGATGTGGAAGAGCGGCATCGCGATCAGGTTGACGCTGTCCGCTCCGACGTCCCATTCCCGGCCACAGACCTCGGTCTGCGTCATGAGATTGCGATGGGTCAGCTCGACGCCCTTCGGCAGACCGGTCGTGCCCGAGGTGTAGAGCTGGAAGCAGGTATCGTCCTCGGCGCAGCCGAGCTTCGGATCCGTCGCGGGCCGGTTCGAGATCCAGTCCGCATGACGCACGGCCCCGTCGATGACCCCGGCCTCGCCGTCGATCACGACGACCCTGCGAACCGTCTCGAGCTTCATCTTCGCGAGATGACCGAGGAATTCGGCGCCGACGAGCAGGACGCGCGCCTGCGCGTGGTTCAGGATGTACTCCATCTCGGGCGGGGCGAGTCGCCAGTTCACGCCGAGCGTGACGGCGTCGATCATCGCCGCTCCGAAGAGGAACGTGAAGAACTCGGGCACGTTGCGGTCGAGGATCGCGACCCGATCCTGACGCGCGACCCCGTCGGCGAGGAGCGCCTGGGCGACGCGCGAGGCCTCGGCGTGGAGCGTCCGATAGGTCCAGGTCCGGTCGCCCGCGCGCAGCGCGATCTTGTCGGGGCGCTCGTCGGCTCGAGTGCGCAGGACCTGATCGAGAGTGCGGAACGGCATCGCCGGCGATCCCGCTCGACGATGACGATCGCGGCCGACCGCGCGGGTCGAGCGTCCGCGGTCGGCGAGGTCGGGCTCGAACCCGCCGTCGGCCAGGCTAACATGCCCGTGCGGCTCCGGGGTGAACGATTCGTGTGCGGCCCGTGCCCGATCCATGGAGGCCCGACCCCTGAGCTCGCCCGCGCAACCGGCGCCGTCGACCGACCTGGCCGGCGGCGTCCCGCTCGCCGCCCTCCCGCCCGGAATCGATCAACGGATCGACGCGGCCTTCCAGCCCATCGCCGACGCGGTCTCGAGCGTCGTCTTCTTCACGGTGCCCGTCGCGGGGACCGAGGTCCCGTTGATCGTCGTATGGCTGATCGCGGGCGCGACCTGGTTCACGATCGCCTTGCGCGGCATCAACATCCGCGGCTTTCGCCACGCGCTGCGAATCCTGATGGGCCGCGAAGACGGGGACGACGAGCCGGGCGCGGTCTCCCACTTCCAGGCGCTCACGACCGCCGTCTCCGGCACGGTCGGCGTCGGCAACATCGCCCACGTCGCCGTCGCCGTCTCGATCGGGGGCCCGGGCGCCGCCTTCTGGATGGCCATCGCCGGCTTCCTCGGCATGTCGTCGAAGTTCGCCGAGTGCGCCCTCGGCGTGAAGTACCGCCGCGCCAATCCCGACGGCAGCCTTTCGGGCGGACCGATGTACTACCTCGAGGTCGGCCTGCGCGCGCTGGACCGCGCACGCCTCGGCCGCGGACTCGCGCTCTATTATGCGCTCTGCATCGCGCTGGCCGCGATCGGCATGGCGATGTTCCAGGCGAACCAGGCCTTCGCCCAGCTCGTCGCCGTGACGGGCGGCGCGTCGAGCTTCGCCGCGGGTCGGGGCTGGCTGGTGGGGAGCCTGCTCGCGGTGTCGGTGGGCGTCGTGATCGTGGGTGGCATCCGCTCGATCGCGCGCTTCACGGCGAAGCTCGTCCCCGCCATGGCGCTGCTCTATCTGGGCTGCGCCCTCGTCGTGATCGGCGCCCACGCGGAGCGACTCCCGGAGGCCTTCGTCCGCATCGCGACGGAGGCGTTCACGCCGCACGGCGTGACGGGGGGCGTGCTCGGCGTCGTGGTCCTCGGCTTCCGGCGCGCGGCGTTCTCGAACGAGGCCGGCCTCGGGTCGAGCTCGATCGCGCATTCCGTCGTCCGCACGCGCGAGCCGCTGACGCAGGGCTTCGTCGCCATGCTCGAGCCCTTCCTCGACACCGTCGTCATCTGCTCCATCACCGCGCTCGTCATCGTGACCGGCATCGACGCGTCGGCCCTCGGTACGGGCGTCGCTTCGGGCGTCGAGCTGACCTCGAGCGTCTTCGCGCAGGTCCATCCCGTCTTGCCGCGCGTGCTCTCGATCGTCGTCTTCCTCTTCGCCTACTCGACGCTGATCTCCTGGTCGTACTACGGCCTCGAGGGGTCGATCTACCTCGTCGGCAACTCGCGCCGCGTCCGGACCGCCTTCAACGTCTTCTACTGCGCCTGCGCCATCGTCGGCTGTACGACCCGGCTGACCGCGATCCTCGCCTTTACCGACGCGATCCTCTTCGCGATGGCCTTCGCGAACCTCGTCGGGCTCTACCTCCTCTCGCCCGGACTTCGCGCCGACCTCGATCGCTACTGGACCGCGATCCGCGCGCGCCGACGCGCCAGGGCCTGAAGCGCCGGCGCCGCGCTCGGACGCGCCGCTCACGCGCGGGCTGCCCGATCCGGATGCCCGGACCCGCCTCCGCGCGGCTCGACGACCACGCGATCGCCGGGGCCGACCGGGAGCTCCGCATCGAAGTCCGGACCGAGCCACTCGTCCGACAGGAGGACGCGAAGCGGCGCTGCAGCGAGCGCGTCGACGCGCGCCCGATCCGTCCCCGCGGCCGCCTGCAACACGTCGACGAGGCGCCCGATCGGGACGCTGCACACGTCGGTCGCTCCGTGCTCGCCCCGCCACTCGACGCGGGCCGCCGCCGCGGCATCCCGGCGTCGGGCGAACGCGAGATAGGCCTCGGGCGTGTTGAAGCCGGTCCAGGGCGCGAGCGGCTCGCGCCCGGCCTCGCGCAGGGCCTCGAACCCGAGCCGCTCGAGCAACACCACCGGCAGCGCGATGCCCTCGGCGAGGAGCGCATCCGCGTCGCGCCAGGCCGTCCCGGGATAGACCGCCGACAGGACCTGGACGAAGCCCTCCGCGATCGGCGCCACCGCCCGCACCGCCTCCCCGTGCGCGCGCCCCGCGAAGGCGCGCGTGAAGAGCGTCTCGACGTGGTCGCGGGTCAGGAAGGGGGCATCGGTGCTCGTCACGAAGGCGGCCTCGGCCCCGGCCGCGGCGAGGCCGTCGCGGATCGCCGCGAGCGGGCCGCGATCGGGCTCGCGGTCGACGACGACGCGCGCACCGAGCGGCTCGACGCGCGGTGCGACGTCGAGCGTCGGCGACGTCACGACGACGACCGCCTCGACGGCCGGCGCCAGCGTCGCGACGGCGTGCTCGACGAGACTGCGTCCGAACCAGGGCAGCAGCGCCTTCGGACGCCCCATCCGCTGGGAACGCCCGCCGCACAGCACGATCCCGACCCGCTCCATGCGCCCTCCTCCGTCGCGGCGGCGACGTCCTCCAACTCGGCACGTCCCCCGTCTCGGCCGTCCGCCCCGACCGTCGCCCGACGCCGGTCGAGCGGTCTAATGTAGGCCCACCATGAAGCAGCCCGAGCGCCCCGACCCGACGGCGCGGCCCGCGGCGCGCCGCGATGCGCCGATCGGACCGCCCCGCCCCGCCCGCAGCCCGACCGAGATCGAGCTCGACAAGGCGGGCCCCGAGGACGCGCTCTTCGAACGACTCCCCGAGCCCGACCACTTCCAGCCCACCGCCCTGACCGGCGGCCCCTGGGACCCGCGCCACCAGCACGGCGGCGCCGTCGCCGGCCTGCTGACCCACTGCCTCGACCACGTCGAATCGCCCGTCCCGATGCGCCTAACACGCATCACGCTCGAGATGTTCCGCGGCGTCCCGCTGACGCCGCTGCGCGTCGAGACGCGGGTCCTGCGCGCGGGTCGGCGCGTTCAGGGCCTCGAGGCGAACCTCTTCGACGGCCAGACCCAGGTCGCGCGGGCGACGGCGCTGCGCCTGCGCCGCGACGACGGCCTGGCCCGGCTCGCCTCGACCCTGCCCATCCCGGCCGAGGTCGCGGAGCGGCCGAAGCAGGTCCTGTCCCTCGCGACGGCGCGACGCTTCGAGGACGGGAAGCTGCCGATTCCGGGCTTCGTGCGCTCGGTCGAGCTCGGCTCGTTCCAGACGAGCGTGCGCGACGGCGTGCCGACGACGGTCTGGGCGCGTCTGCTCTGTCGCGTCGTCGCGGGCGTCGCGCCTTCGCCGACGGTCCGGCTGGCGACCCTCGTCGACTTCGCGAGCGGGACGGGGAGCGCCCTCGACTATGCCCGCTACACGTCGATCAATCCGGACCTCACGATCCACGTCCTGCGCGAGCCCCGGACCGAGTGGATCGCGATCCACGGCGCGACCTGCTTCGCCGACGACGGCGTCGGCCAGAGCACGGCCACCATCTACGACGAGCAGGGCCGGATCGCGGGGGTCCAGGCCTGTCTGCTGCTCGACCGCCGGGGGCCGGACGAGCCCGCAGGAACGGGCGGCGGCCGCGTCGAGAACGAGTAAGATCCGGGCCGAAAAAATCCCCGGGCGCCCGGGCGGAATCCGGCAGAGTCAGGCAGGGAGGGAGACGGAGATGGGCAAGCTCGATGGACGCGTCGCGATCGTGACCGGCGGTGGCCGGGGCATCGGCGCCGAGGTGGCGCGGACCTTCGCGGCAGAGGGGGCGGCGGTCGTCGTCAACGATCTCGGCGCGACGATGGACGGCAGCTCGACCGAGGGAACGCCCGCCGAGGAGGTCGCCGCGTCGATCCGCAAGGCCGGCGGCCAGGCCTCCGCCAACAACTGCGACGTCACGAGCTTCGAGCAGACCGGCGACCTGATCGCCCAGGCCGTGCGCGACTTCGGCCGGCTCGACATCGTCGTCAACGTCGCCGGCATCCTCCGCGACGGCATGATCTTCAAGATGGAGGAGCGGCAGTGGGACGCGGTCATCGCCGTCCATCTGAAGGGCAGCTTCAACACCTCCCGCCACGCCTCCGTCTACTGGCGCGAGAACCGCGGCGGCGAGTACCGCCTGATCCACTTCATCTCCGGCTCGGGCCTCTGGGGCGCGCCGGCGCAGCCCAACTACGCCGCCGCCAAGATGGGCATGGTCGGCCTCTCGAACAGCTGCGCGACCGCGCTCGCCAGCTACGGCGTGACCAGCAACTGCATCGCGCCCGTCGCCTACACGCGCATGACCGCGAGTCTCGAGGGCAAGTCGACGACGATGGACTACAGCCCGGGCAACGAGAAGCTGTCGACGAAGAACGTCGTCCCGCCGGTCGTCTGGCTCGCGAGCGAGCAGTCGAGCTGGATGACGGGTCGCATCATCCAGTGCGGCAACGGCCGCATCGGCCTGATCAACGAGCCCCACGTCGAGCGCGAAGTGACGACCCCCGGCGTCTGGGACCTGGACCACGCCTTCGAGGAGATGAACACGACGTTCCGCGAGGCCGTGCAGTACCCGAACCCCTTCCGGCGGCCGAAGGGCTGAGCCCGACGCGAGGCCGGACGAGCGCGACCGATCGGCCCCACACCCGACCGTGTCTCCCCTCCGACGCCACTCGAATCCGACCGAGCCCGCGGCTGCGCGACCGCCCGGCCGAGCCGACGCGTTGCGGGCGATCGGGACCTCCCCTACTTGTGACACGACGAGTTCGGTCGGGCGTCGCGCGGGACGCCGAGTGAGTCGATTCATGCACGACAACGAGGCAGATGCGTCCCGATACGATGAGCCCGCGGGCATCACGTATCTGCGCGAGCGCATCGGCCAGATCCCGATCGGCGAGATGATCCTCGCCGGGCCGAGGACGGCGCAGTTTCTGACGCGCTCCGCCAGCCGCCATCTGCGCAAGGGCGACCACCGCTATCCCGACATTCCCACGCGGCTCATGACCTTCGGCACGGCCCTGTCCGTGCTCGTCGACGAGCTGATGCTGGCCTACATGGCCACGACGCGACTCAACCTCGGCGATGCCGACCTCGACCGCATCGCGCAGGAGACGGTCGCCGCGATCGAGCGGCTCGAACGCGAGGGCATCTTCGACGACCCGCGGCGCCTCCATCCCGCGCCCGATCCGCCGGTCGTGCGCACGCGTCGCCGCGTCTATCGGGGCGTACGCTACGAGCACGTCACCTTCGAGAGCGGCTACAGGCCCGCGCTCGATCTGCCGGGGGCGTCGCGCTGGCTCTCGATCGGCAGCAACCAGCTCGCGCATGCCTACGTCCTGCGCCACCGCCGACCGAGTCCCTGGATCGTCAACCTCCACGGCTTCGGGATGGGCCACCCGGCGGATCTGCTCGCCCTGCGCGCCCTCCACTACCACCGCGATCTGGGCCTCAACGTGATCCAGCCGGTCTTCCCGGTCCACGGTCCCCGCTCCGCCGGCCCCGACGGCGAGCAGGCGCTCGCGCTCGACTATCTCAACAACCTGCACGCCGTCAGCCAGGCCGTCTGGGACGCGCGGCGCATCATGGCCTGGGCGCGAGCCGAGCACGGGGACGCGCGCTTCGCCATCCATGGCGTCTCGATGGGCGGGTTCACCGCGGCGCTGCTCGCCGGCCTCGTCGACGACCTCGAGTGCGTGATCGCCGGCGTACCGACGGTCGACCTCGCCTGGGTGATGCGTCGAAGCGTTCCGGACGACGAGCGCGACGCGCTCGACGCGCGCGGCCTGCTCGGCGCCATGGCCGACCGGATCCATCAGCCGATCTCGCCGCTGTCCTTCGCGCCGCGACTGCCCGTCTCCCGCCGCTTCGTCTACGCCGGCGTCGCCGACCGCATGGCGACTCCCGGGCAGGCGCATCGATTATGGGAACACTGGGGCCACGCGCCGGTCCTCTGGTACCGCGGATCCCACATCGGCTTCGCCTGGTCGCGCGAGGTTCGACAGTTCATCGACGACGCCCTGCGGCATTCGGGATTGCTGCGGACGCGATCGAAATGAGCCGGCCGGGCCGGGTCCGCTCGCGCAGGCCCCGGCCGTTCCCGTCGGAGGCGTCCCCATGAAGCGGCTCTCGGGTCTCGACGCGGCGTTCCTCTCCTCCGAGACGGCCAGCTGGCCCGCTCACGTCGCCTGCATCACGATCTTCGATCCGGCCCGCGCGGGCCGTCCCTTCGACGTCGATGTCCTGAAGCGCTCGCTCGCGAGCCGGCTCTCGCTGCTGCCGCCCCTGCGCTGGCGCGTGATCGAGGCGCCCTTCGGCCTCGGCCATCCCCATTGGATCGAGGACCCCGACTTCGACCTCGACGTCCACATCCGCCGCATGGAGATCGCCGCGCCGGGCGGGCGCCGGGAGCTCGCCGAAGCGGCGCAGGAGATCTACCGCCATCGACTCGATCGATCGCGACCGCTCTGGGAGCTCTGGGTTCTCCAGGGGCTCGCGAACGGCAAGGTGGCGCTGTTCTGGAAGATCCATCACGCCTGCATCGACGGCATGGCGGGCGCGGGCATGCAGGAGGTGATGTTCGACTCGGAGGCCGCCTATCAGCCACCCGCGATCGCGCTTCCCGATCGATGGACGCCGGAGCCCGTGCCCGACGCGACCCGACTCCTGATCAGCTCGCTGCCCGCCGCCGGAGCAGCCCAGCTGCGCGCGGCGAAGGAGGTCTACGCGGCGCTCGGCAGGCTCCCGGAGCTGATCCGGACGACCCGCTCGGCGATGCCGCCGGAGGCGCCGCGGACCCGGTTCAACGCGCCGATCGGCTCGCAGCGTTCGTGGGGATTCGTGACCTTGTCCCTCGCCGATCTGAAGCGCGTCAAGAACGCCTTCGGCGTGAAGCTCAACGACGTCTTCGTCGCCGCGGTCTCGGGCAGCGTCCGCGCCTACCTCGAGGCGCGCTCCGATCTGCCCGAGAAGTCCTTGATCGCGTCGATTCCCGTCAACGCGCGCACGGACGACTCGCCCGGCACCGGCAACATGATCTCGGGCATGGCCGCCTCGATGGCGACCGATCTCGCCGACCCGGTGGATCGCCTCCACGCGATCCATGCCAGCACGATGGCGTCGAAGGAGATGCAGCGCGCGATGGGCGCGAAGATGCTGATGAGCCTCGCCGACACGCCGCCGCCCGCGATGTTCTCGCTGGCGGCGCGCTTCTACGGCAAGACCCAGCTCGTGAAGCGGCTGCCGCCGATGTTCAACGTCGTGATCTCGAACGTGCCCGGCCCGCAGAAGCCGCTCTACGCCCAGGGCGCGCCGGTCGAGGCCTTCCACTCCATGGGAATCGTCTTCGACGGCGCCGGACTCTTCGTCGGCGCCATGAGCTACCTCGACCAGATGGACGTCGGCATCCTCGGTGCGCCCGATGCCCTCGACGATCCCTTCGAGCTCGCCGACGGCATCGCGAACGAGCTCGAGGTGCTCGTCGCGCGGGCGAAGGCGGTCGTCGACGAAGCGGCCGAGGCCGCGCCCGGGAAGGGCGCACGATCGGGTCGGAGCGGCTCGGTCGCCGACGCGGCGAAGACGCGACGACCATGAGCAGCAGCCAGCGGACGGTCCTCACGACGGGCTCGAACTCCGGACTCGGTCTCGCCACGGTGCTCGAGGTCGCGCGCCGGGGCTACGACTCGGTCGGGACCGTGCGTTCGACGGCCAAGGCCGAGATCGTCGCGGCGGCGGCGGAGGAGGCCGGGGTCTCCGTGCGGACCCAGGTCCTCGACGTCAACGACGCCGACGCCTGCGCCGCGCTCGTCGAAGCCGTCCGACCCGACGCGCTCGTCAACAATGCGGGCTACATGCAGTTCGCGGCGGTCGAGGAGGTCGGCGACGCGGAGGCGCGCCAGCTCTTCGAGACCCTGGTCCTGGCCCCGACCCGGCTGGCCCGCCTCTGCATCCCGCACATGCGCGCACGCGGTTGGGGACGCATCGTGCAGGTCTCATCGATCTCCGCTCGCGTCAGCTTTCCCTTGATGGGCTGGTACCAGGGCTGCAAGCAGGCGCTCGAGGGTCTCTCCGACGCGATGCGCCTCGAGCTCGCGAGCGCGGGCATCGCGGTCTCCCTGATCGAGCCGGGCCTCTTCGAGAGCTCGGTCTCCCACGACCTGACCTCGGGCACGAAGCCGGATTCGCCGTATGCAGCGGCCTATCAGCGCTCGACCAGCATCTACGGCTCGCTCGGCCTCCTGATGACCGACGTCCAGACGGTCGCCCGCGTCGTCGTCGACGCGATCCATGCACGCTCGCCGCGGGCGCGCTATCCGGTCGGGCTGGACGCGCGCTTCAACGTGCTCTCCGACCCGGTGACGCCGACCGCGCTGCGAGATCGGGCGATGCGGACGTTCTTCGGGCTGTAGGAAGGACCGCGCTCCGCGGCCGCGACCGCGGCCAAGAAGGCCCGTGTCCGGGATCCGAGCCGGCATCCAGGCGGTCGATCCGTGCCTTCGCCTCGACGTTCCCCGCCTCGAAGCCTGGCTGCACGCGCACGTCCAGGGCATCGCGGGCCTGACGGGCGACGTCCGCTCGGAAATCCATTCGAGCGGATCGGCGAATCGACTGCCCACTGCCTGCGCCCCCGACGCCGCTTCGAGAGCCCCGTCGCCGGACTGCCGTCCCCGGATGGACGCGTCCGGCCACCGACTCCCGGAATCGACTCGCCCGACGCCCCCCACGACCGATACGCCGCCGGATGGCCATGCGATCCCGACCGCGCGCCTTCGCTCCGCGCCCGCTCCGGCTGCTCGCCGGCGCGCTCCTCTTCTTCCTGGCGTTCGCGCCGGCGCAGCCCGCGTCCGCCGACTTCCAGTGGGCCGAGTACTGGGGCGTCGGATGGAGCGCCTTGCCCGACTTCTCGCCCCTGACGCCGACGCAGACCGGGACGAGCCCGACGATCGATCCTGCCCTCGCGACGACCTGGGCCGAGTTCGGGCTGGTCTTCACCCACACCCTTCATGTCCCGACCGAAGGGACCTATCACTTCTCGACCCGCTCCCAGGCCGGCTCGAAGCTCTGGATCGACGGCAACCTCGTCGTCGACAACGACGGCGTGCATCCGCCGACGACCGTCGAGGGCAGCATCGCGCTGACGTCGGGCGCCCACGCGCTGCGCGTCGAGTACTTCGGCTCCGTCGGGCTGGCGACGCTCGAGGTCGGCTACCGGACGGGCATCGCGATCTTCGAGCCGATTCCGGCCGATGGCCAGCTGACCTACATGAGCGGGGAGCCGGCCGCGATCGGCGCGTGGGGGCCGGTGATCCCCTGGCCCGAGATCGCGATCTCGGCCGCCAACCTGCCCGACGGACGCGTGCTGACCTGGTCCTCGACGGAGATCGACGCGTTCCCCTCCTACCTGCAGTACGCGCATGCCTCGATCTTCGATCCGGCGACCTCGAGCTTCGTCCCGGTCGACAACGACTTCCACGACATGTTCTGCGCGGGCGTCGCGACGCTCGAGAACGGAACGATCGTGGCCGCGGGCGGCAACCCGAGCGATCGACGCGTCTCCGCCTTCAATCCCGCGACGCTCGCCTGGTCGCCGCTCGCCGAGATGATCGACCTGCGCTGGTACGGCCTCGCCGCGACCCTGCCCGACAACACGATCTGGGCGAGCTTCGCCCGCGACGCCGGGAACCGGACGGAGGTCTACGATCCGCGCACCGACCGCTGGACGACCCGGCCCAACGTCCAGGTCCAGACCCAGCTCGACGAGCAGAACGCGATCAACGCCTCGCCCAATCCGACCGAGGCGATCGATCTCGCCTGGAACTCCCACATCGCCGTGACGCCCCAGGGCGACGTCTTCCAAGGAGGCCCGACGCCGACCTGGCATCGCTACGACCCGATGGGGACCGCGCCCCCGGTCCCCCTCGGCCAGCCCATCGGCGACGTCGCCCGCTCCTACGGCAACGCCGTCACCTACGGCGAGGGCAAGGTCCTGCTCGTCGGCGGCGCCGACCAGCGGCTCGACCCGCCGACCTCGACCGACTTCGTCATCCGCGTCGACTTGAGCGGACCCTCCCCCTCGATCACGCCGGGTGCGCCGATGCGCTACCCGCGCGCGCTCCTCAATACCGTGACGCTGGCGAACGGCGAGCTGCTCGTGATCGGCGGCAATACGGTCGCGCGCTATTTCGACGACACCGGCTCCGTCCTCCACACGGAGATCTACGACCCCGCGAGCGACGCCTGGCGCACGACGGCCGCCATCAGCGTCCCGCGCAACTACCACTCGACGGCCCTGCTGCTCAAGGATGGGCGCGTCCTCGCCATGGGCGGCGGCGGCCGCTGGGGGGGCCACCCGGCCAACCACCTCGACGGACAGATCTACGCCCCGCCCTATCTCTTCGAGCCCGACGGCACGCCCGCGATCCGCCCGACGCTCACCGTTCCCACGCCCGCCCAGATCCGGGCCGGCGACGCGCTCGTCGTCTCGGCGAGCCCCGGGACGACCGCCTTCTCCGCCGTCCGCCTCTCCGCCCTGACCCACCACGTCAACACCGACCAGCGCTTCCTCGAGATCCCCTCGGTCGACCAGGGAGACGGGACCTTCACCCTCTCCTTCCCCGCGAATCCGAACACCCTGATCGTCGGCCACTACTTCCTCTTCGCCCTCGACGCCGAGGGCACGCCTTCCGTCGGCGAGACGATCCAGGTCATTCGCGACGTGCAGACCGTGCCCGATCCGACGGCGGTCTATCTCTCGGACCTGCCCTTCGCGAGCGAGTCGAACGACCTCGGTCCGGTCGAGCGCGACCGCAACAACGGCAACGCCGGCGCGGGCGACGGCGGACCGATCCGACTCGCGGGCGTGACCTATCGCAAGGGACTCGGCGTCCATGCCTGGTCCGAGCTCGCCTTCGCCCTCGAAGGGCGCTACGCGCGCTTCCTCGCCGACGTCGGCCTCGACGATCAGCAGGACGGGCTCTGCGGCGAGGTCCAGTTCGAGGTCGCCCTCGACGGCGTCGTCGTCTGGTCGGACGGACCCTATACGGCGAGCTCGGCGAGCGGATCGATCGACCTCCCGCTCGGCGACGCGCAGCAGCTCCGCCTGCGCGTCTACACGCTGGGCGACGGCTGCGGCGATCTCGCGGACTGGGCCGACGCGCGGCTCGTCCCGAAGGAGACCTCCGGCTATCGCTACTACCGCTTCCACCCGACGCGGCTGCGCGACGGCGCGACGGCGAACGCGATCCAGCTCGCCGAGCTCGCGCTCTGGCGCGCCGACGTCCGCCAGCACGCGCTCGCCGTCACGAATCCCGGCGGCAACAGCGCGCCGGGCGAGGAGCCCGAACGCGCCGACGACGCCGACGTCGCGACGATCTGGCGCGACTTCAACCGCGGCAGCCTCGTCTACGACATGGGGGCCCGGGTCGAGATCGACGCCTATGCCCTCACGACCGCGCCCGACGCGCCCGAGCGCGATCCGCTGCGTTGGACGCTCGAGGGCAGCCTGGACGGCCTCGCCTGGACGCTGCTCGACGATCGGTCGGCGACCGACCAGCCCGTCCCGCTCGAGCGCGGCGCATCGACGGACCCGCTCGTCCCGACGTCCCCGGTCGCGATACCGCCGCTTCCCTTCGCCCCCCGCCACTCGACGACGCTGATCGTCGAGACGAGCAGCGGCGGCGACCGCATCTGGAACGTCAACCCCGACAACGACACCGTGACCGTCTCGAGCCCCGACGGCAGCGTCCTCGCCGAGATCCCGGTCGGCGATCGACCGTGGTCGCTGGCGAGACAGCCCGGCCAGGCGCGGGTCTTCGTCGTCGACAAGGGCGATGCATCGATCAGCGTGGTCGACGCGCGCACGCTCGGCGTCGAACGCACGGTCGCGCTGCCGCGCGCGAGCGAGCCCCACGGCCTCGTCTTCAGCGCAGACGGGACGCACTACTACGTCGTGCTCGAAGGGCTGGCTCGCGTCGAGAAGCGGCTCGCCGCGACCGACGCGCTCGAAGCGACGCTCGACCTTCGCGGCCGTCCCCGCCACGTCTCGATGGCGAACGACGACGCGCAGCTGCTCGTCAGCAACTTCATCACGCCGCCGATCCCCGGCGAGAACACGCTCGCGATCGACGTCGCCGCCGGCGGCGCCGAGGTCTTCGCGATCGATCCGGAGACGCTCGCGCTCGAGGGGACCATCGTCCTGCCCCACGACGGCCGCTCCCAGTCCGAGAGCCAGGGCCCGGGCATGCCGAACTATCTCGGACCCGCGGTCGTCGAGTTCGCCGGCGCGCGGGCCTACGTGCCGAGCAAGAAGGACAACGTCCGCGCCGGCGCGCTGCGCGGCGTCTCGGGGATGGGCTTCGACTCGACGGTGCGCGCGAACACGTCGCGCATCCTGCTCGCGACCGGCAGCGAGGATCCGACGCTCCGCCTCGACCACGACAACGCGAGCGTCGCGACGGGCGCCGCGCTCTCGGGCGACGATCGCTACCTCTTCGTGACGCTCGAGACGAGTCGCGAGCTCGCCGTCTACGACCTCGAGAACGGCTTCGCGGTCATGCGCCTTCCGACCGGTCGCGCGCCGCAGAGCGTCGCGCTGTCGAGCGACGGCCGCATCGCCTACGTCCACGACTTCATGGACCGCCGAATCTCCCGCTTCGACCTCACGGAGATGCTCGAGACGGGCCTGCCCGCATCGCATCCGCTCCCGCCGATCGACGTCGTCGCGACGGAGTCGCTGCCCCCCGAGCTCCTCCTCGGCAAGCAGCTCTTCTACGACGCACGGGACGACCGTCTCGCGCTCGACAACTACATGAGCTGCGCCGCCTGTCATCAAGACGGCGACGGCGACGGACGCGTCTGGGACCTCGGCGCCTTCGGCGAGGGCCTGCGCAACACGATCGACCTGCGCGGCAAGGGCGAGGGCTACGGCCGCCCCCACTGGACGGGCAACTTCGACGAGATCCAGGACTTCGAGGGCCAGATCCGCGCCCTGAACCTGGGCACGGGCCTGCTCGCGAACCCCGACTTCCTCGCCACCGCGGACCCCCTCGGCACGCCGAAGGCGGGCCTCTCCGCCGACCTCGACGCGCTCGCTGCCTACGTCGCCTCGCTCGTGGATCCCCTGCCGAGCCCCCATCGGCCGACGGCGGCCGGACTGAGCGCGGCGGCGACGCAGGGCCGCCTGGCCTTCGTCGAGCTCGGCTGTCTCGCGTGCCACGTCGAGCCGACGCTGACCGACTCCCCGAGCGCGCTGCGTCACGACGTCGGCACCATCGACGCCGCGAGCGGTCAGCGCCTGGGCGGTCCACTCGACGGCTTCGACACGCCCGGCCTGCTCGGCGTCTGGGCGAGCCCGCCCTTCCTCCATGACGGCTCCGCCGCGACGCTCGAGGCCGCGATCGCCACCCATGCCGACTACGAGGCGCTTCCGGCTGCGACGCTCGACGCGCTCGCCGCCTTCCTGCGCGAGGCCGAGCCCATCGACCTCGAGCCCCTCGGCGATGGCGACGGCGACGGCACGCCCGACCTCGCCGATCCGGATCCCGCGAACCCGTGCGTCCCGACGGTCTTCGTCTCCGCCTGTCCGACCGATACCGACGGCGACGGACTCAGCGACTTCGAGGAGGGTCCGACCCTCGACGGCGATGGCGACGGGCTCTTCGACTACGAAGAGTCGGCGAGCGCGGATGCGGACGGCGACGGGGTACCGGATCAGGCGGATCCGCAGGACGCGGATCCCTGCATTCCGAACGGCGAGGCGTGTCCGGCCCCGCCGCAGGTTCCGATGGGTTCGCGGGGGGTGCGCTGGCTCGTGCTGGGGTCGCTGCTCGCGACGGGGGGCATCGCCCTGCGCGTCCGGAAGACCGCCTGAAGCGGACCTCAGGAACCCCGTACGACGCGCTCGATCCCGAGCCGCTCAATCGACCGGGTCGGGCGAAGCCTGCGGGTCGACGCCGCCCATGCGCTCGAGCAACGCCTCCGCGATCGCCGGCCCGAGGCTCGCTCTCGCCCTGGGATCATCGAGATCGGAATCGGGCAGGGCCACGTCGAGCCATCGGGATTCGAGCGCGCGTGGGAAGGCCCCCTCCTGCTCGTAGTGGGCTCGGATCTCGCCCCGGGCCTGCTCGATCTCGGCGTTGATCGCGGCGATCTGCCGATCGAAAGCCGCGACCTCCGCGTCGATCTCGGAAGCGGAGGGCTCGCGGCCGAGTCCCGCCCGCAACGCGACCCGCGCGCCGGCTTCGACGGAGGGATCGACGAGATGCCCGGACGAGCCGCTCCATGCCACCGTCCGCCCCACGTGGCGCGGCAGGACCCGGCGGCCGTCGAGCGTGACCGCCCGTTCGAGGAAGTCGTTCTCGGGACTGAGACCGCGACCCGAATCGCCGACGGAGTCGACGTCGATCGCCCGCGAGGCGATCGCGGCGAGTCGCGTGCGCAGGTATTCGACGACGGCTTCGAGATCGGGCAGGTCGACTCGCTGCTGCGGCTCATCCGACTCATCGGCCGCGCGCTTCGGATCGAAGGGAACGACCGCACCCTCCTGCGCCCGGCTCGAGCCGGTGACGAGGGCGGCCGCCAGCAGCGCCGCGATGGAGAGCAGCGCCAAGAGACGTCGATGGAAGGGCGGCATGGGGTCCTCCAGGAGGGAAGCGATGGCCGATCGTCGCTTGCCGGTCATTGGGGCAGGCTCGGGGCGATGATGGAGAGGCCGACGCCGAAGGTCCGCGCGGCGCGGGGATCGCAGTAGCGCGTCGGGGCGGACGCGCACCACGGCTGGATCTCCTCCGTCCAGAACGTCCGCATGCGATGCCCGGCGGTGCCCTGACGGGCGACCCAGCCGAAGACGTCGCCGAGATTGGGCAGCGCATACCAGCCGAGCACGCCCGCGGCATCCCGCGCGAGCGTCTGGCTGGGCGTCCCATCCGCGCGCATGCTGGGCCGCCCGCTCGGGATGAGATGCGTGGCGGGGAAGACGCGTTCGCAGGCGTCGCGCCCGCTCCGACGGCGCACGACCTCGCCCGTCGGGCATGTGGTCGTCATCCAGGTCGGCGGCGTGACCGGATCCTCGACGAAGCACTGGTCTCGCTGTCCGACCCGGTCGACGAACAGGACGCCGGCGCGATGGCTGCATTCGATCGGCGCGGAGCGCAGGCATTCGACGACGCCGTTGCTGCGCTGCAGGCGCGTCGTACCAGCGGGGCAGCCGAAGTCCATCGGCGTGGGCGCCGCGATTCCGGCCTGCGTGAAGGCGTGGATCGGCCCGAAGTAGACCTCGTTCAGGATCGATTGGACGTTGCCCTCGATGTGGACACCGGGGACGACGGTCGGCGGCGTCCCGGTGGTGCACGCGGTCTGCGGCCGCGCGTGGACCCATCGCGCGTTGTTCCAGTCGTAGTGGTTGAAGACCCAGTCTTCGACGAAGTTCGCGAAGCCCTCGTACCAGGCGAAGGTCAGGAAGTGGTCCGTGTCGCATCGGGCATGGTTCGTCATGTAGTCCGGACCGTCGGTCGTCCAATGGAGGAATCCGCTGTGGAGGGTGTTGTAGAAGACGTGCCCGATTTCGTGCGGGGTCGCGTTCAGGACGCGCACGGGGCTCGAGGCGAATTCCGCATCCTCGACGATCACGGTGTCGTAGAGCGTGGTCGGCGTCCCGAACAAGGGCGCATCGACGCTGTAGTTGAAGTCCATGGCGCGCTGACGCGCGCCCCGAACGAGACGCTGCATCGAATACTGCGCCACCCAGAACTGGCGTCCGCTGCGGATCGAGACGTCGTCGGCCGCCGCGACCCCCGGCGTCGGCCCGCCGATCGCGATCGCGCCGAAGTCGGCGGTCCGGATCGCGCCGATGCCGACCGGCGGCCTCTCGTCCGAGATCCATGCGAACGTCGCATGGGAGCGGAGATAGTCGATGAAGGTCAGGGGAAGCGTCGCCCCTCCCGTCAGCGCCGCCTTCGCCGCGTCGAAGATCGCGTCCCACGCCGCGTCGAGGAGGCCATAGTCGTGTACGCCGACGGAGAAGCCGAGCATGCTCCGGCTCTCGACCCGGACGTAGACGTCCGGACCATCGCCCAGGGCATCGCCGCAATCGCTCGGGATCGAGACGCGACCCCGGGAATCGGTGTACGCGGCGCCGCAGTACTCGTCCCAGAGCGGGTCGGCGTCGAGCACCGTCACGCGGAGCCCGGCGCAGGGCACGAGCGTGAACGCCGTCATCGCCGTATCGGCGATCTCGATCCCCGTCGCCACGGGCGTCGTGACGCTCGCGGGGCAGTAGACCTCGGCCCGCGTATCGAAGCGCTCCGCCGCGGAAGACCGCGGGAGGAGGAGTCCGGCCAGGAGACAGAGCGTCAGCAGACGAGGCATCGATCGACCTCCAGACGCGCGAGCGACGACCCGCCGTCGCGTGGGCGGTACCGCGTCCGAGGTCCCGCGCGTCGCACCCACCGTCGGCTGGAATAACCCGACCGCGCTCACGGGCGTGTGAACCAGCCGACAGATCGATCGATTTTCCGGACGAAGCGAATGATTCCCGGGAGGCGGGAGGCGGCGCTTGCGCACCGTCGCGGAAACGGGCGAGCATGCGTGCCGGGAGAGCCACCATGCCCATCCGCCTCGGACCGATCGCCTCCGCCTCGACGTCCACCGCGCTGCTGATCGCCGTGGTCGTCGTATGCCCGACCCGGAACGTCTTCGCCGATCCCGGCGGTCCGGTCGCCCCCCAGCGATCGCCCGCCCCGACCGATCCGCGCACGCTCGAGGAAGCGACCGCCGCTGCCGACGCCGAGGTCGCGGCCGCGCGCGAACGCTTCGAGACGATGCAGCGGCTCTCCGAGGAGCACGCGCAGGCGACGGCCGACGCGACGGCCGCGTTCCAGGAGCGGATGAAGGCGGCCAGGACGCCCGAGGAGCGACGCGCGATCCAGGAGACGTTCCAGCGCGAGCGACACGAGCGGGAGGCGGAGCTGAAGCGCCGACTGACGGAGCTGGGCGGCCGCTGACGGCCCGCGGTTCGAAGGAGGACTCCTGGCCCATCGTTCAGGCGCGGGACCGATCGTCGCGGGTCGAGCCGCGCCGGGCGGAGCGCGATCGACCAGCGCTAAGGAGCGCCGTCCGAGTAGTAGAACACGCCCCACTGCCCCGACGTCTCCGAGACCGCGAGCCGCAGCTTCTGGATCTGCGTCCGCCCGAAGCGCGCCTGCACCCGTCGCACCAGCTCGCGCCCGAACCAGGTCGCGAGGTTCTCGGCCGAGCTGTTGTTGATCGGAAGCACGATGATCTCCTCGCTCGGCGCGAGGTAGCGGCAGTCGCGATAGGCGACTTCCGTATGCCCGTCGTCGCGAGCCTTCACGACGAGCTCCGGATGACCGCCCGGGACCAGCCAATGCTCGTCGAGCTCGTCGCAGAGCTCGCGGATCACGGGCTTGACCTGGATGAAGTCGATCACGATGCCCTTGTCCGTCAGCAGCCCCTCGATCTCGGCGTCCACGTAGTAGTTGTGGCCGTGCAGGCGCTCCTTCGAACCGTCGGGGAAGATCAGGAAGTGGGCGCAGGAGAACTTGAAGTTCTCCTTGTGGAGGTGGATCGCCCAGCGCTCGGTCGTCATGGTCGGGGGTCTCCGGCAGCCTCGGCGGCGAGGCGGTCGTCGGCGCGAGGTCGGAGTATGACACGCGCGGCGGGCCCGGGCCCGGCGGCTCGGCTTGACCCGGCGCGCGCGAGCGTCGAAGCTCCGGCCGATGCCGAAGACCGCCTCCCCGAAGCCCGGTTCCGCAGCGTCGGCCGACCGCATCGGCTCCTACGCCCCGCAGATCCTCGGCGTCCTCAACGTCTCGCCCGAATCGATGGTGACCGAGTCGATCGCGATCGGGGCCGAGGCCGTGCGCGCACGCGCGGCGATGCTCGTCGCGACCGGCGCCGACTGGCTCGATCTCGGCGGTCGCTCGATCACGCCCGACGCGCCGATGATCGACGACGCGACGGAACAGGCGCGGCTCGGAGCGGCGCTCGAGGCGCTCGGCGACCCCACCCCGCGTGTCTCCATCGACACCTGGAGCGCCTCGACCGCCGAGGCCGCCCTCGCGCGGGGCGTCGATGCGGTCAACTACACCGGCGGTCCGCTCCCCGAATCCCTGCTCGACGCCGTCGCCCGGCGCGCAGCGCTCCTCTTCGTCACGTACATGCCCTACGAGAACGCCTACGGGATGCGGGGCGCCCCGCCTGCCCCGGTCGGCGTCCAGGCCGTGCTCGACCATCTCGGGCCGAAGGTCGAGGCGGCCCGCAAGGCCGGCGTCGAGCGGCTCGTGATCGATCCCAACCTCGGCATCATCCATCCCTCGACGGACGACGAGCGCAAGATCCATCAGCAGCTCGAGATCGTCTGGCAGCTCGATCGCCTGCGGGCGCTGGGCTGCCCGATCCTGCTCTACGCCGCGCGCAAGCCGGAGCGGCTCGCGCGCATCATGATGGCCTCGGCCGTCGTGCACGCGCGGGCGGACTACGTCCGGACGCATACGCCGGAGATGATCGTGCGGCTGCTCGAGATCGGGAGGTCGCACCGGTGAGGGGGCTCGACCGGGTTCGGTATCGGCCGCTCAGCGGATCCGTCGCAGCGCCTCGCGGACCAGCACGAGCCGGTCGTTGCCGAAGTAGAGGTCGTCGCCCCCGACGATGATCGTCGGCGAGCCGTAGCCGCCCCGCGCGACGAGCTCTTCCGTGTTGGCGCGCAGCCGCGCCTTGACGTCGGCCTCCGCGATCCGCGCGAGCAGCCGCTCGGGGTCGAGGCCCGCCCGCCGCGCGACGTCGGCGACGACCTCCGGCCTCGAGACGTCGCGATCCTCGCCCCAGTAGGCCTCGAAGGCCGCGCGCGAGAACTCGACGCCGCGCCCCGCCTCGAAGGCGACGAGCACGCCGCGCATGATCGCGACGCTGTTGACGGGAAAGACCGACGGCGGCCAGGTGATGCGCAGGTCGTAGAAGCGCGCCCAGTCGGCGAGGTCCTTCGCCATGTGGGCCCAGCGGAGCGGGGAGGCGTTGGCGCGGGCCGCGTAGACGCCGGGATTGACCGCGTTGAAGACGCCACCGACCAGGATCGGCTTCCAGCCGACCTCGACGCCCGCCTCGGCGGCGACGTCGCCGATCTTGTGGAACGCGAGGTAGGTCCAGGGACTGCCGCAGTCGTAGAAGAACTCGAGCATCGGTGCAGGCTAGGCCATCCTCGGCCCTTCGACAGGATCGGACGTCCCCGGAGCCGAGGGACGCCGTGGGCGCCTCTTCGCGATGGCGCCCGCGCCGGAGCGCATTAGCCTCTGCCTCCATGCCGACTCGAACGCCCGCCGGCGCGCCGCGTGGCTGAACGGATGACGCTCCTTCGCAACGCGCTCTGCCTGGCCATCGGCTTCGTCGTCGTCGCGTCCGCGGCCGGCCGCTGGATGCCCGCACGGCCCGTAGCGATCGTCAGCGCGAAGCTTTCGCGCTACGCCCGGGCAGGCCCTTCGATCGACGTGCTGGCGATCGGTTCGAGCCTGACCTACCGCCAGATCGTCCCCCGGATCTTCGACGAGACGACCCGGGAGGCCGGCCGGCCGTTGCATCTGTTCAATCTCGGCATCGACGGGATGCGACCGCCCGAGGACACGTTCGTGCTGGAGCGGGCGCTGGCCTCGCGCGTGAAGCCGCCCGAGGTCGTGCTCGTCGAGGTCGAACGGATCCGCTTCCGCATCCGTCCGCAGGACGTCGGGACGGATCGTCTGCGCTACTGGCACGACGCGCGGCGGATGGCCTCGCTGGCGCGCTTCGCGCTCGCCTCGGCGCCGGGCGACGGCGGGCTCTGGGGGGAAGCGCGGCGACTCGGCGAGGCCACGCCGACCCTCGCGCGGCATCTCGTCTACTGGGTCCAGAACCGGACCGCGGTCGGCCGCGGCCAGGACGCGCTGCTCGAAGCGTTGCTCGGTCCCGAGCCGGTGGCCGACGAGATCGGCGTCGACGGCTACGACCCGCCGCCGCCGCGTGCGGGACTCACGCCGCGGGAGCTCGACGCGTATCGCGCGGCGCTGGCGCGGCGGAGCGCCGGGGGCGCGACGGCCCCGTTCGGCGACGCGGCGAGCCAGGCGGAGCTCGAGCAGAAGCGACGGATCATCGAGCGCGTCGGCGCACGGATGCTGCTCATCGTCCCGCCCGATCCGATGGCGCGACGCTTCCTCCCGAAGGACGCCGCGCTCCGGGCGGAGACGATCGACTTCGGCGATCCGAGCGCCTACCCCGCGCTCTACGCCCCGGCCCGTCGCCGCGATCCCTCGCATCTCGACGAAGCGGGCGCCGCGCTCTACACGCGCCTCCTCGCCCGGCGCGTGGTCGAGAAGCTCGCGAGCCGCCCTTGATCCCCGAAGCCGCGAGCGCCCCGCAACCGATCCTCTTCGTCGAGCTCCGCTTCGTCTGGATCTTCGCGCTGATCTTCCTCGTCCACTGGAGCCTCCGCTCGAACGCCGCCCGCAAGCTCTGGCTGCTCGTCTGCAGCCACGTCTTCTACGGATGCTTCTTCGTCGGCGACCCGATCGAATTCGGCACGAACCTCTTCGCGGGAAGGCTCGACCGGCTGCCGACGGGCTGGTGGTTCCCGTCGCTGCTCTGGCTGAGCACGGTCATGGACTACTCGGTCGGGCTGGGCATCGAGCGCGCGCGGACGGCCTCGGCCCGGAAGCGCTGGATCTCGACCAGCCTGATCGTCAACCTCGGGGTGCTCGGCTTCTTCAAGTACTTCGGCTTCTTCGAGCAGAACGTCCGGGCCGTCGTCGCCTGGCTGGGGCTCACGCCGAGCTGGGAGCCGCTCTACGTCTTCCTGCCCTATGGCATCAGCTTCTATACGTTCCAGAGCCTGAGCTATTCGATCGACGTCTACCGCGGGCGCCTCCGCGCCGAGCGGAGCTTCCTCGACCTCGCCCTGTTCATCGCGTTCTTTCCGCAGGTCGTCGCCGGCCCCATCGTCCGGGCGAGCACGTTCCTGCCCCAGACCGCGACGCGGGTCGCCTGGGCGAAGGTCGACCTGCGAGGATGCCTCGTCCTCTTCCTGGTCGGCTTCTTCAAGAAGGCCTGCGTCGCCGACACGCTGGCCCGCGTCTCGGACCTCTACTTCGCCGCGCCCGAGCACTACGACGCCTTCAGCGCCTGGGCCGCGACGCTCTGCTATGCCGGCCAGATCTACTGCGACTTCAGCGGCTATACCGACATGGCGATCGCCGTCGCCGGGCTGCTCGGCTACGAGCTCTGCCTCAACTTCGACTTCCCCTATCTCAGCCGGAGCGTCGCGGAGTTCTGGCACCGCTGGCACATCAGCCTCAGCTCCTGGCTCCGCGACTACCTCTACATCCCGCTCGGCGGCAATCGCGGCTCGCGCCTGTTCACCGCCCGCAACCTGATGCTGACGATGCTGCTCGGCGGCCTCTGGCACGGCGCCGCCTGGACCTTCGTCGCCTGGGGCGGGATGCACGGCCTCGCCCTCGTCGTCCATCGCGCGTGGGCGCGACGCACGGCCGACCGGCCTGCCATCCGTCGCGTGATGGCCCGGCTCGGCCTGCCGCTCACCCTCCTCTGGGTCCTGCTCGCCTGGGTCCCCTTCCGGGCCAACGACGTCTACATCGACCGGATGGAGCCCTCCGACCGCGGCGCGCGTCGACTCCACCGGACCAGCGCGGGCTTCGAGGACGCCACGGATCACGCCCTGGTCTACCCCTACGAAGACACGTCGGCTCCGGGCCTCGCCGCGAATCCCGACACGCCGCCCGTCGCCCTCGACCCGGCGACCGGCCTCTGGCATGGGACGGCCGAGGACGGCAGCGACGTCACGATCCGACTCCACCAGAGCGGCTTCGCCGTGACCGGCACGGTCTGGCAGGCGATGTCGTGGCTCGGCCGCGAGGGCTCCGAGCGCGTCTGCCGCGACGCGATCGCCCTCGTGCTCGCGCTGCTCGCCTTCGTCCATGCGCTCAACGCCCGCGGCGTCTTCCGGACGGTCTGGCAGCGGCTCCCCGACCCCGCGTTCTACGCCTTGCTCGGCGTCGGCTGGGGCATCGCCGTCACGCTGGTCGCGGTCGGCTACACGCCCTTCATCTACTTCCAGTTCTGAGCCCTTCCCGCTCCGAGGCCGCGGTCACTTCCCGCCGCGCTCGACGCGCGTCCGTCACGCACGAGGCCGGCAGGGGCGGAAGAAGACCGCGGCGAGCGGCGGGAGGGTCACGACGAGCGATGCCGGGCGGCGATAGGCCGGGACGGGGGTCGCCTCGATGCGTCCGAGATTGCCCTGTCCGCTGCCGCCGTACTCGCGTGCGTCGCCGTTCAAGACCTCCTCCCAATCCCCCTCCCAGGGCACGCCGATCCGGACGTTGCGCAGGACCGCCGGCACGAAATTGCACGCCACGAGCACCGGCGGGCCGCCCTCGGCCGGCCAGCGGAGGAAGGAGAGCGTGCCGTACTCGTCGTCCTCGAAGCCCACCCACTCGAAGCCGCCGGGATCGAAGTCGCGCTCGTGCAGCGCGGGCTCTTCGGCATGGAGCCGGTTGAGATCGACGAGCCAGCGGCGCAGGCCTTCGTGGTCCGCCCGCTCGAGCAGCCCCCAGTCGAGCTCCGTGTCGTGGTTCCACTCCCGCTCCTGTCCCAGCTCGGCGCCCATGAAGAGCAGCTTCTTGCCGGGCTGCCCGAACATGTAGCCGTAGAGCAGCCGGAGATTCGCGAGCCGCCGCCATGCATCGCCGGGCATGCGACCGATCAGCGAGCCCTTGCCGTGGACGACCTCGTCGTGGGAGAGCGGCAGCACGAAGCGCTCGTGGAACGCGTAGACGAGTCGGAAGGAGAGCTCGCGGTGGTGGTAGCGACGATGGATCGGATCGCGCGCGAAGTGGCGCAGCGTGTCGTGCATCCAGCCCATGTCCCATTTGGTGCCGAAGCCGAGCCCGCCCTGGCTCCGCGGGCGCGACACGCCGGGCCACGCCGTCGACTCCTCGGCATAGGTGCGCACGTCGGGATGCCGCTCGTCGATCGCGTCGTTCAGACGGCGCAGGAACTCGATCGCCTCGAGGTTCTCGCGCCCCCCGTAGCGGTTCGGGATCCACTCGCCCTCCTTGCGCGAGTAATCGAGGTAGAGCATCGACGCGACGGCATCGACGCGCAGGCCGTCGATGTGGTAGCGGTCGAGCCAGTGGAAGGCGCTCGAGAGCAGGAAGCTCTGCACCTCGTGGCGACCGTAGTTGAAGATGTACGTGTTCCAGTCCGGATGGAAGCCCTGCCGCGAGTCTGCGTGCTCGTAGAGCGCGGTCCCGTCGAAACGACCGAGCCCGTGGGCGTCGCTCACGAAGTGGGACGGGACCCAGTCGAGGATGACGCCGAGACCGTGCTGGTGGAGCACGTCGATCAGGTACATGAAGTCCTGCGGCGTGCCGTAGCGACTCGTCGGCGCGAAGAAGCCCGTGATCTGGTAGCCCCAGGAGCCGTAGAAGGGATGCTCCATCACGGGCAGGAGCTCGACGTGCGTGAAGCCCATGGCGCGCGCGTGCTCCGCGAGCGGGACCGCGATCTCGCGGTATGACGGGATGCGACCCTCCTTCGCGCGACGCCACGAGCCGAGATGGACCTCGTAGATCGAGATCGGCGCGGTATCGGCCTGGCGCCGACCGCGCTCGCGCATCCAATCCCCGTCGTGCCAGTCGTAGTCGAGCGCCCAGAGGATGGAAGCGGTCTGCGGCGCGACCTCGGCGTAGAGCGCGAACGGATCCGCCTTGTCGATCGGCGGGCCGCCACCGAAGGGACGCAGCCGGAACTTGTAGCGTTGCCCGACGGCGAGCTCCGGCACGAAGGCGTGCCAGATCCCGGATCGGCCGAGCGGCGCGAGCGCGTCCGCCTCCGCGTCCCATTCGTTCCAATCCCCGACGACGGAGAGGCCGAGCGCAGCCGGCGCCCAGACCGAGAACTGGAATCCCGACTGGCCGCCGACGACGCGGCGGCGGGCGCCGAGCTTCTCGTGGAGATCGAGATGGGTCCCCTCGTTGAACCAGTGGAGGTCGTCGGCGCTCAGCCAGTCGCCCGCCGCGCGTGCGCGCTCGCCCCCCTTCACGGCGGCTCCTCCCCGAGCAGGTCGAGGACCCCTCGCAGCGGAACCCCGATCCACTCCGGGCGATTCCCGAGCTCGTAGCCGACCTCGTAGAGGCTCTTCTCGAGCATCAGGACATGCAGCAGCCGCGCGACCTCACGCTCGTCCTCGGGCAGGAGTCGCGTCGACCGCATGCCCGCGCGATACGCATCGACGAAGATGCGACCGACGCCGCGCGCCCAGAAGCGCGCCCAGGGAACGAGCCGTGGGACGTCCTCCGTGCGCAGATGGCCCTCGGTCCGGGCGCGGTAGAGCCAGTACCAGGAGGCGTAGTCGAAGGAGCGCAGCATGCCCGCCACGTCGACGAGCGGCGAGCGCTTCAGCCGGCGCTCGGCGATCGGACGCGCCGGCTCCCCCTCGAAGTCGAGGATGACGAAATCGCGCCCCGTATAGAGGAGCTGGCCCAGATGGTAGTCGCCATGACAGCGCGTCCGACGCCCTCCGAAGGCCGCGCCGATCAGGGTCCGGACCGTCCGGTCGATGCGATCGCGCTCGGCCAGGACCCTTCGCGCCTCGTCGCGCACGCTGCCCTCGAGCGTGTCGAGGCCGTCCTGCAGTCGGTCGAGGCTGCGCGAAGCGATGTTTCGGATCGATTGATAGAGCGCGCGCTGATAGAGCTTGCCGAAGGACTCGGGCTCGAAGGCCGGATCGCCGTGGGCCGAGGCGAGCGCGACGTGGAGCTCGGCCGTGCGCGTCCCGAGCCGTCGGGCGAGCTCCCCGTAGACGCCGAGCTCTTCGATCGTCTCCGCGGCCGGGGCGGGGCCGCCGACCCAGCGCATCGCCTGCGCGGAGGCGGCCGGACCGTCGCGACCGAGCGAGGCCTCCAGGAACTCGTGGACGAGGTCGAGCGTCAGCGTCCACGCGTCGCCCTCGTTCTCGACCCAGCGCTGCAGGAGCGCGACGGTCCGACGGCCCTCGCGCGGGGTCTCGTACTCGAGCGCGCCGAGCGTCGCGGACACGTGGGGGAAGCCGACCCGCTCCGTGAGGTGGCGACCGATCTCGAGATCGGGATTGATGCCCTCCCCGAGGCGCCGGAAGAGCTTGAGCACGGCCACGTCGCCGTAGACGAGCGAGGTGTTGCTCTGCTCGAAGCCGCGAAGGCGCGGCGTCGGCGGGGCCCCGCCCGCGAAGGGATCCCGCAGCGACGGCGATCGACTCGGGACGATGGCGCCGTGCGCGCCCGGGAGGGTACGCCCTCTTCGAATCGTCTCGAGCAGCGCCGTGGCGAACGCCTCGTCGGCGAGCGCGTCGTAGAGGATTCCCCGGCCGTCGGACGGGCCTTCGACCTCCTCCAGCTCGGCGATGCAGACCGAGCGCGACTCGCGCAACGCGGCCGCCCGCTCGCCCTGGGCGAATCCGATCGGCAGGCTGTAGAGCTCGCTCCCGCCCTCCTGCTCGACCTGCACGAGCGTCCAGTAGCCGAGCAGCGTCCCGCGTGCGCGCACGGGGATCGCGTCGACGATGCGCACGCTCCGGATCCGGCGCCCCTTCCCGCCGAAGAAGCGGGCGCGCTCGAGATAGTCGGGCAGGACGTCCTCGAGCCGCTCGCGCCCCTCGCCGGAGACCAGATCGCCGAAGGTCCCCTCGACGCGAATCGGTCGGCGGGCGTCGCCAGGAGGCGTGCGCTGCGGGCCGTCGGCCTCCGCGTCCTCCTCGTCGATCTGGAACCAGAAGAAGCCGTGGGGGCCGAGCGTGAGGAGATAGGGGAGCTCGCCGATGCGCGGAAACGGTCGTCCGCTGAAGAGCTCGATCGGGACCCGCCCGGCCCACTTCGACAGGTCGAGCTCGACGTACTCCACGAAGCGCGAGAGGTTCGCGACGACGAGGATGCGCTCCCGGTCGATGGCGCGCACGAAGCAGAGGACTCTTCGGTTGTGGGGATGGAGGAACTCGACGCTGCCCTGGCCGAAGGCGCGGTGGGAGCGGGCCAGCGCGATCAGTCGCTTCGTCCAGTGGAGCAGCGAATGCGGATTGCGCTGCTGGTTCTCGACGTTGACGGCCTCGTAGTGGTACTCGGGGTCCGTGACGACGGGCAGATAGAGCTGCTGGGGATTGCTGCGGGAGAAGCCCGCGTTGCGACCCGGACTCCATTGCATCGGCGTCCGAACACCGTCGCGATCGCCGAGGTAGAAGTTGTCCCCCATCCCGATCTCGTCGCCGTAGTAGAGGACGGGCGTCCCCGGCAGCGAGAAGAGCAGCGCGTCCATCAGCTCGATCCGTCGCCGGTCGTTTCCGAGCAGCGGCGCCAGCCGGCGGCGGATCCCGAGATTGACGCGGGCGCGCTTCTCCCGCGCATAGAAGCGGTACATGTAGTCCCGCTCCTCGTCCGTGACCATCTCGAGCGTCAGCTCGTCGTGGTTGCGCAGGAACATCGCCCACTGGCAGGTCTCGGGGATCGGCGGCGTCTGGCTCAGGATGTCGATGATCGGGTTGCGGTCCTCCATCTGGATCGACATGAAGAGCCGCGGCATCACCGGGAAGTGGAACGACATGTGGCACTCGTCGCCCTCCCCGAAGTAGGCAACGGCGTCCTCGGGCCACTGATTCGCCTCGGCGAGCAGCATCCGGTCCTCGAATCGCGCATCGACGTGGGCGCGGAGCTGCTTCAGGAAGGCGTGGGTCTCGGGCAGGTTCTCGCAGTTCGTCCCCTCGCGCTCGAAGAGATAGGGGATGGCGTCGAGCCGGAGCCCGTCGACGCCGAGGCCGAGCCAGAAGTCGAGGAACTGGAGCACGGCCCGACGCACGTCGGGCGAGTCGAAGTTGAGGTCCGGCTGATGGGCGTAGAATCGGTGCCAGTAGTAGGCCTTCGCGACGGGGTCCCAGGTCCAGTTGCTCCGTTCGAAGTCCTGGAAGATGATGCGCGCCTCGGGATACTCGACCGCCGTCTCGCTCCAGACGTAGAAGTCGCGCCAGCGGCTGTTCGGCGGCGAGCGGCGCGCCCGCTCGAACCAGGGGTGCTTGTCCGAGGTGTGGTTGATGACGAGCTCGGTGATGACGCGCAGGTCGCGCCGGTGGGCCTCGCGCAGGAACGTCTTGAAGTCGCCGAGGGTGCCCAGATCGGGATGGACGGAGCGGTAGTCGGAGATGTCGTAACCGTCGTCGCGCAGCGGCGAGGGACAGAAGGGGAGCAGCCAGAGCGCGGTGACCCCGAGGTCCTGCAGATAGTCGAGCCGCTGGCTGAGACCGCGGAAGTCGCCGATCCCGTCCCCGTCCCCGTCCTGGAACGAGCGCACGCGCAGCTCGTAGATGACGGCGTCCTTGTACCAGAGGGGATCGGGATCGCGCTGTCGATCGGCGTGGGTCATCGCTGCGGCCCTCCCTTCTCCCCTCAGAGGAAGTACTCGAAGTCGCTCTCGGATCGGACGCGATGGCGGATCAGGAATACGTGTGCGGGCGCGACGGCGGGATCGAGGGCGACGTAGTTGCGTCCGCCGGTCCAGAGGTAGCGGCCCCCGCCGAGCAGGTCTTCGACCTGGAAGGATGCATCCGACGCGAGCGAGAGCGGCTCGAGCGGCAGCTCGACCCAGCCCGACTGGACGTGATGCGGGTCGAGGTTGACGACGACCAGCACGACGTTGCGGCCCTCGCGCGGGCGGCGGGCGTACGCGACCAGCTGCTCGTTGTCGATCTCGCAGAACAGCGGCGCCTGCCCCGCGCGCAGCGCCGGCTGCTCGCGGCGGATGCGATTCATGCGCGCGACGATCGACGCGATGCCGCCCGGGCGATCGACGTCCCAGCTCCGGATCTCGTACTTCTCCGAGCCCCGGTACTCCTCGCTGCCGGGGACGGCGGCCCCCTCGCAGAGCTCGAACGGCGGGCCGTAGATCCCGTAGCTGTCGGCGAGGGTCGCGGCGAGCACCAGCCGGGCGACGAAGGCCGCGGGGCCCCCGATCTGCAGGTATTCGTGGAGGATGTCCGGCGTGTTCGCGAAGAAGTTCGGCCGGAGGTACTCGGCGACCGGCGGCGACCAGAGCTCGCGCACGTAGTCTTCGAGCTCGCGGCGACGATTGCGCCAGGTGAAATAGGTATAGGACTGCGAGAAGCCGAGCTTGGCGAGATGCTGCAGGAGCGGCGGGCGCGTGAAGGCCTCGGAGAGCCAGACCGTCTCCGGATGCGTCCGCCGGACGTCCGCGATCAGCCAGGCCCAGAACGCGAAGGGCTTCGTATGCGGATTGTCGACGCGGAAGATCGTGACGCCGTGGTCGATCCAGAAGAGCACGACGTCGCGCAGCGCGTCCCACAGCCCCCGCCAGTCCTCGCACTCGAAGTCGAGCGGGTAGATGTCCTCGTAGCGCTTCGGCGGATTCTCGGCGTAGTGGATCGATCCGTCCGGACGTCGCCTGAACCAATCGGGGCGCTCGGCGACCCAGGGATGATCGGGCGAGCACTGGAAGGCGACGTCGAGGGCGACCTCGAGGCCGAGCGCGCGGGCCCGTTCGACGAAGTGGTCGAAATCGTCGAGCGTGCCGAGCGCGGGGTGGACCGCGTCGTGCCCGCCCTCGGCCGCGCCGATCGCCCAGGGGCTGCCCGGGTCGCCCGGCGCCGCGAGCCGCGCGTTGTCGCGCCCCTTGCGACCGGTCCGACCGATCGGATGGATCGGCGGCAGGTAGACGACGTCGAAGCCCATGCGCGCCGCGTGGCGCAGTCGCCCCTCGCAGTCGCGGAAGGTGCCGTGTCGATCGGGATCGTCGGTGCAGGAGCGCGGAAAGAACTCGTACCAGGCGCCGCTGCGGGCGCGCGCGCGCTCGACCTGGACGAAGAGCCCCGGCGCATGGCGAGCCGCCGAACGCCGATCGGGATGACGCGCCATCGCGTCGGCGAGCGGCTCGCCGAGCGCGAGCTCGAGCCTCTCCGCATCCGGCTCGCCGCCGCGCGCGAGGACCGCGGTCGCATCCGCGAGCCAGCCCGCATCCGGGCCTCCTCTCGCGGCCGCGCGCTCGGAGGCCTGCCGGACGAGCAGCGCACCCTCCTGCAGATCGGCCGCGACGTCGACCCCGGCCTCGACCTTCTTGCGCAGACCCGCGCGCCAGGACCCGAAGGCGTCGATCCAGATCTCGACCGCATACTCCTCGGAGCCCGGCGGACCGACGACGAACCGGCCGCGCCACGCATCGTTCGGACGCGCCTCGAGCGGCTCCTCCTGCCACGCCTCCTGCCACGCGTCGTGCTCGCTCCGCCGATGCAGGAGCACGCCCTGCAGTCGATCGTGGCCATCGGAAAACGCCTGCACGACGACCTCGACGACCTCGCCCTCCACGCGCTTGATCGCATGGCGACCGCCGTCGATCTCCGGCTCGACCCGCGCGATCACGACGCGCGCCGGCGCCCGCATCGTCGCGGACCGCGTGCTCTCTGTTCTCGACCGCTGCCCCACGCACGCCTCCCGGCTCACCGTCCGACCGCGTGAACAGGAAAAAGCAAGCGCCATGCCGTTCGGCGGCGGCGAGGAGGCGCCTCGGGTCGCCGGGGGCCGGTCGACGGATCACGGCGGGCTCGCCGCGAGCGGCCCGATGCGAATGCCAGATCGGGAGTCGGGAAGGAATATCCTCGGCCACGGGACGGGAGGGCTCGGATCCCGGCCGGTGCGGGCCGTGGGACACGGGAGATCCGCGTGCCATTTCTACAAACGAGCGGAGCGATCGCGCGCGGCGCTCCGCGTCCGGCGTGCCGCGACGTCCGGAGCCGGAGACCCGGCGCTGCGGCACGACGCCGTTCGGACACCTCGCTTCGATCGGATGGCGAGCAGACTCGACGCGGACGGCGTCGATCCGCACGACGCCCTGCCGAGCGACTACCCTGCATTCGAGGTCGAACGGACCATCGAGGGCGCAGCCGCGGCCGGAAACGCCCGCCGCAGCCGACACGGAGACCGTCCCAGCCGACACGGAGAAGAGCGGAAATGGAGAGGACCCGGATAACGGAGAGGAGCGAGATGACCGGACTGCGCATCACCCGCGGCGAGGCGGGCGAGTGGATCGAGATCCGACCGCAGCGACACGGCGAGCGCCGCGTCGCGGGGCGGATCAAGCTCGTCGAGCAGTCGCCCGAGCGCGTCGTCGCGCACACGCGCTATGCGCCCGGGCTCCTGATCGAGCGCCACAGCCATCTCGCGAACGAGGTGATCTTCGTGATCGCGGGCGAGCTGCGGGTCGACGGCGAACGCTGCGGGGCCGGAACGACGCTCGTCCTCGAGCAGGGAACGCCCTTCGGTCCGGTCGAGGCCGGGCCCGAGGGCGCCGAGCTCTTCGAATGCTTCGACGGGCCGCCGGGCCACGTCTCGCTCGACGACGACGGCTTTCTCGCGCTGCTCGCGGCGCGGGGCATCACGCTCCTGCCCGAGACCCACGCCTCGCTCCCCGATCAGGGTCGAACGCTCGCGGGCGCGCTCCCGCCGGACCAACCCGGTGTGTCCCGGGGCTCGGGCGAGGCGCGCTGAATCCCCCAGCGGGTCATCCGCCCATCGCGCGCGCCGGATCAGCTCGACGTCGTGACGAGTCGAAGGCCGACGTCGAGCGACTCGAGGCGCCGCAAGGACCCATGACGCGCGTCCCAGAGGCCACAGGCCAGGTCGCGCGAGACCGCGCGCACGACACGGTCGACCACGCTCGCGGGCATGCGCGCGAAGCCCGACGTCCCCGCCCGCGCGTTCGCATCGAGCACCCGCTCCGGGTGGGCCCAGAACGAGCCCAGCATCCAATCGGGCGTATCGCGCGGGATCGGCAGCGTCTCGATCCGCGCGTCGCCCCCCAGCCACCGGGCGATCTGCTCGGGCGGCGCAAAGATCCGCCGATCGAGCGCCGCGACCTCGGGGAGATAGTCGGCCATCAGCCACATCGCGCCGCTGACCGTCGCGTCGTAGGTCAGGATCACGACCGGCCCCCGCGCCACGCGCCGAAGCTCCCGGACGCCTCGCTCCCGTTCTTCGTCCCAGTGGTGGACGGTCAGCACCGCCATCGCGGCGTCGACGGAGCGATCGGGAAGGGGAAGACGTCCTGCGGTGGCGCGGACGGCGCGCGCGAGATGCGGCGGGCGCTGCGCGGCCATGACCGCGCTCGGCTCGATCGCGATCACGCGGCGATCCCAAGGCTCGTAGGCGCCCGTGCCCGCGCCGACGTTGACGACCGAACGGGCGCCGGACAGCGCCGCATGGATTCGCGCGCGGAAACGCGGATCTTCGCGCCGAGTCTGCGCATAGCCGAGCCCGATCGTGTCGTAGCGCGTCACGGGGCCTCCTGCGCGTTCCCCTCGGCGATTCGGCCCCGCGATCGGACCGGACGTCGGCCGCACGCGATCGCACTCAGCCATCGGCCGGCGGATCGTTCCGTGCGACCGCCTCGCCCCTCGAAGGAAGGACGTCGCTCGTCCAGGTCGGCTCGGATGGGATTTCGACGCTAGCCCACAGCACCGACTTCGACGGCCAGTGCTACGACGCCTGCGAAGAGCTGGGCGACGCCGAGCGCAATCGCGGCGCCTTCTTCCGGACGGTCCACGACACGCTCGACCACGTCCCGCTCGCCGATCGGTCCTGGCTCGGTCGCATCGAAGGGTCGTCCATCGCCTTCCCCTCCCTTGCAGGCACGGACTCGTGTACGACCTGCGAGCCCGCTCTGGCACGTCGTTGGTCACGTCTTCCATCATCAGACGCACCACCGAGGCCAGGTGACGACGCTGCGGACGCACCCGGGTTCGATCCGGGGATGACGGACTTCATCGGCACGTCGTTGATGCCGTTTCCCGAGCGGGCCGGGCGGGCAGGGAAGTCGCGCGTGGTCGGGGTGGTGGGACTTGAACCCACGACGCTGAACCCCCAAAGTTCAGGCTCTACCGCTGAGCTACACCCCGACGCGCGGGAGTCTAACCGAGGGAATGGGGGGCGGGCGAAAGCCGCCTGATCGAGCCGCTTCAGACGATCGCGTGCTCGATCGGACCCCTGCGGTGGCGAGGTGTCGGACACGGCGATCGTGTCACGGGGCGGGCGCCGCCGCCCGTCTCGACCGAGCCACTCCCCCGAGCCCGAGCGCGCCGACCAGGGCCCCGACGACCGTCCCCGGCTCCGGCACCGTGATCGGCACCGCCGCCGTCGCGCTCGCCGGATCGAGCTCGCCCTCCCGCGCATCGAGCTCGAGGACGATGTCGCTCGATCCCGACGCGACCGCGTCGAGCGTCAGCTCGAGCGCGCTCGTCGCCCCGTCGGCGAGCAGGCCGACGGCGCAGGTGATCTCGCCCGGGCCCTGGGTACAGATCGACGGCGTCGCGCTCGCGAGCGCGAGCTCCGTCGTCGCGATGCGCAGCGCGACCTGCGAGGCATCGATCGGGCCGAGGTTGTCGAGCGTGACCGAGAGGCCGAGCGTGCCGCCGACGTCGACCTGGGCCGCGTCCGCACCGGCGCCGACCGAGAGGTCGGTCGCGAAGGTGTAGGTCCGGAAGCCGATGTCGTCCGAGCCGACGAAGACCCGGCTCGGGTCCGATGGATCGACCGTGACCGCGTTGAGCCGATCGCCCGGCGGCGCCGTGAGCGCGGGCTCCCAGCTCTGGCCCGCATCGAGGCTGCGGTAGAGGTTCTCGCCCGAGGCGACCAGGTACATCAACGCGGGGTCGGCGTCGTCGATGTAGAAATCGGTGAACGCGCCGATCGGCTGCGGACCGGGACCGGGCAGCGTGTTCCACGTATCGCCGCCGTCGTCCGAGCGGTAGGTATAGAACGCGGCGCTGGCGGCGAAGACGAGATCGGGATCCGTCGGGTGGACCGCGAGCTGCTTGACCCGGCCCGGAACGCCGAAGGTCGGCGACTTGCGGGCCCAGCTCGCCCCGCCGTCGACGCTCTGGAAGACGCCCCCCTCGCTGAAGCTCGTGCTCCCGCCGTAGAGGATCAGCGGCTGATCGCCGACGACGGCGATCGAGTCGACCTGGGGCGTGCCGGTGAAGGGCGGGCTCAGGTTGGGCTGGAAGCTCGACCAGCTCGTCCCGGCATCGGGCGTGACGATCGGGCCGCCGCCGCCGCCCGCGAGGAAGAACGTCGAGGTCGCGCTGCGCGGGACCACGATGTCGTAGATCACGTAGGGGGGCGAGGCGACCAGCGGCGTCAACGGGAACGCATGGATCTCCGCGCCGGACGTCAGCGTCTCGTAGAGCCCCGCCGCGTTGGTTCCCATCAGCAGGCGCCCGGGCGTCGCGACGTCGCGTCCGAGCGAGAAGATCCAGCTGCGGAAGTCGTCGGCGACGTTCTGCGTCCAGGTCCCGCCGCCGTCGTCGCTCCAGGCGAGTCCGCCCTTCACGCCGGCGTAGAGGCGGCCGCTCGCGTCGTCGAAGAGCAGCGCACTGACCGTATGCGCATCGAAGCCCGCGTTGCGCTCCGTCCAGCTCGCGCCGCCGTCGACGCTCTCGAAGAGGCCCTTCTCGAAGGTCGCGACCCAGAGATGCGACGCGTCGCCCGGATCGATGGCGATGTCCCGCATGCTCCAGCGCCCCAGCCCTGCGGTCGGCAGCAGGCGGGTGAACGTCACGCCGCCGTCGGTCGAGATCTGGATCCCCTGGTTGAGCGCCGCCAGGTAGAGCCGCGTCGGGACGAGCGGATCGACGACCATCTCCTGGATGGAGTCGCCGATCGCGAACGTGCTGCGCTGGGCGAAGGTCGCGCCGCCGTCGGTCGTCCAATAGAGCGGCTTGTTCTGGAAGAGGACGTAGAAGACGTCGGGATCGACGGGATCGAACGCGCCCTGAGAGGCGAACCGGTAGCCGTTCTGCGGCGCGGGTACGCCGTTCGTCAGCTCGTCGAACGTCGCGCCCCCGTCGACGGACTGGAAGACGCCGACGTAGCCCAGCGCATAGACCACGTTCGGGTCCGTCGGATGGATCAGCAGCTCGACGGTGTTCGAGATCGTGAGCCCGGCACCGACCGTCGTCCAGATCGCGCCGGAGTCGATCGTCTTGTAGAGCTGGTCGGCCCAGGCAGCGTAGGCCACGCCGGCGGTCGACGGGTCCGGGACGACGAGGTCGATTTGCGCCGGCAGGCCCGTGTTCGCGGTCGCCCAGCTGTCGCCGCCGTCGAGGGAGCGGAGCACTCCCGCCGCCTCGGAGACGACGTAGAGGGTCGCGGGATTCTGCGGATCGAGCGCAAAGCGGACGAGCCGGTTGCGGTCGAGGCCGGGCATCCCGAAGTCGATGCGCGCCCAGGTCGCGCCCGAGTCGACGCTCTCGAAGAGGCCCGAGCGGAAGCCCAGCGCGTAGAGATGCGTCGGATCGCCCGGGACCATCTCGATCCGCCAGCCCGCGCCGCCGTAGGGCCCGACCCCGCTCCAGGCGTTGAGCTCCGCCGAGCCCGAATGGGCCAAGAGCATCAGGAGCAAGACCAGCCCACCGCGCAGCGCGCACCGCACCGAAACCATGCCACCTCCTCCGGCGCGCACGCCGACGACCGATGGCCCAGTCTACGGATTCGAGTCGGAATGGCACGTCGATCGGGGCGGAAAATCGCGCCTCCGCGCGCTCGCCGTCGCGCCGGGCGCAAGCGATCGGCAGCGCGCAGGCAGCTCTCCCTCCGATCGATGGATCGACGCGCTCCGCGCCTAGCAGCGCGCGCTCGCCGGGATCCAATCGATTCTCCTCCCGACCGCTCAGGCGAGCGCGACCTGATGCAGCCATCCGAGCAGATCGCGCGCCGCCTGCGGGTTGATCTCGTGGCCCATCTCGTACTCGCCCCAGGCGACGGCCAGGCCGAGCGATTCGAGCCGCGCCTTCGCGGCGCGGGCCGCGTCGATCGCGATCATCGGGTCGCGCGTGCCGTGCATGAGCAGCGTCGACAGCTTCGCGCGCACGGGGTCCGCTGCGAGCCCGTTCGTCACGGCGTCGGGCAGCCAGCTCGAGAGCGCGACCAGCGCTTTGAAGCGCTCCGGCCGTCCGAGCGCCAGGTCGTAGGCCATGACGCCGCCCTGGCTGAAGCCCAGGACGACGAGGCGCTCGGGATCGATCGGATGGAGCTTCATCGCGTCCTCGAGGAAGCCCTCGAGCGCGGCGCGCGCCGCGACGAGCGCCGTCGGCGCGACCTGGCCGGAGGGATCGATCGGGAACCAGGCGTAGCCGCGCTGACCCGGCCCGACCTCGAGCGCGAGCGGACCCTGCGGACAGAGGAAGACGACTTCGCCCTGGCGGATCTGCGGCGCGAGCCCGAGCAGGTCGTGGGCGCTCGCGCCGTAGCCGTGCAGCGCGAGGATCGTCGGGAAGGGGCCGGGGCCGGCGGGAACGTGGGCGGTGTAGAGCAGGTCCATGGGATGCGGCTCCTCGGAAGGGGCGCTCGAATCGAGCTTCGGATCGCGGAGGGTAGAGGACTCTCGCGGCCGCGGACCGGCCGACTTCGCGAAGATCCGGTCCCGCCCGGACTGCGGCCAGGCCGCCCGCCCCGACGGCGGCGCGCACCGCGCGGAGATCGACCTTCCAAGCGTCCCTCGGTTACGCTCCGCGACCGCCGACGCGGGGCGGCAAGAGGCAGCTCGGGGCAGGGATGGACGAGCGGAACGACCGAGGAAGGGACGAAGCGACCCGGCAGGACACGAGCGAGCTCGAGCGGCTCATCGCGCTGCTCGAGCGGCTGGCAGCCGGCGAGGCCGCTGTCGATGACCTCGACGCGGCGCTCCATCGACGTCTTCGCATCGCGGCGGGCCAGCTCGCCCGCCCCGAGCCCGAGGCGAAGCGGCGCTTCGCCCGCGCGCGCCGGCGACAGACGCGCCGGACCCGCCGCCTCCAGGACGACGCCGCGCTCGAGGCGCGGAGCAACCGGGCCCGCAAGCGCGCGCTCGCGTTCCCCGCGCCGCCGCCCGACCTGGCCCTCTCCGACGCAGACCGCCGCCTGCTCCTCGAGCAGGCCCGCGAGCGCGCGAAGGCGCCGGATGCGCGCCGCCTCGTGTCGCCCCGCGACTGCTATGTCTGCAAGGCCCCCTACTTCGAGCTGCATCCCCACTACGAGTCGATGTGTCCGCCCTGCGCCGCGCTCAACTGGACCAAGCGCCATCAGACGGCCGATCTCGCGGGCCGGGTCGCGCTCGTGACCGGGGCCCGTGTCAAGATCGGATTCGAGACCGCGCTGATGCTGCTGCGCGCGGGCGCGCGCGTGATCGCGACGACCCGGTTCGCGGTCGACGCGGCCGAGCGCTTCGGCCGGGAGCTCGACTTCGAGCAGTGGCGCGCGCGGCTCCGGATCGAGGCGCTCGAGCTGCGCAACACGCCGTCAGTCGAGCAGTTCTGTCGTCGCCTGCTCGCCGAAGAGTCGCGGCTCGACTTCCTGATCCACAACGCCTGCCAGACGGTGCGCCGACCGCCGGCCTACTACGAGGCCATGGTGGCGCGAGAGGACCCCGCCCGACTCGCGCGTGGAGCGGCGGCGCTGCTCGGCGCGCGCGGCGCGGCGATGTCGGCCAGCGCGGCGACGGACGACCCGTCGCCCCGGCCTGGCATCCCGGTCTTGCCTGCGCCGCAGGGCCGGCAAGACGCGCCCGAAGGCGTCTTGCCCTACCAGGCGCCGCAACCCGTCGCGGCCCTCTCCCTCGTCGACCTGCTCGACGAGGCCGCTCTCGCGCCCCTCTTCCCGCCCGGCATGCGCGACGGCGAGGGGCAGCCGCTCGACCTGCGCGAGACGAACTCCTGGCGCCTCGACCTCCACGAGGTGTCGACCATCGAGCTGATCGAGGTCCAGCTCGTGAACGCGATCGCGCCCTACGTGATGAACGCGCGGCTGAAGCCGCTGATGCGCGTCGTCCCGACCCGAGACAAACACATCGTGAACGTCTCGGCCATGGAGGGCCAGTTCCAGCGCACGTTCAAGACCACGCGCCACCCGCATACGAACATGGCGAAGGCCGCGCTCAACATGATGACGCGGACCTCGGCGGCGGACTTCGTGCGGGACGGGATCCACATGAACAGCGTCGATACCGGCTGGGTGACGGACGAGGACCCTTTCGCCCTCTCGGTCGAGAAGGAGACGTCGCAGCGCTTCGCGCCGCCCCTCGACGCGATCGACGGCGCCGCCCGGATCCTCGACCCGATCTTCACGGGGCTCAAGACCGGCCGTCACGGCTGGGGGCAGTTCCTGAAGGACTACCGGCCGACGCGTTGGTAGGGGCACCGATTCGCGTCTTGGCGGCGCGCCAGGGGGCGTCCGACCGGCCGGGCTCTAGAAACCGAAGGCGCGAATAGCATGCCCCCGAGGATCGCCAGAGACAGCGGAGCCCCATCGGGACGGCCGCGACCCCTTCGCAGACGTCGCCCACGTCATTCGCCTCGGGATCCGTCGGGTCGAGGTTGGGCGTCGCGCCCCGGCGATCGGGGACGCCCCGCTCCGGAGCGCCCGCCGTCCGAGTCCGGTCCAGGACGACGAGACCCGACACATGCGCGGACTCGCGACCACCCTCATCGGACATCCGAGAGGTGCGCTCATGCTTCGACCCCGACCCGCATCGGCCCGACAGGAGGCGTGCAACAGGCGGCCCGCGACGCGTGCGTTGCGCACGGCCCTGGCCCTGCTCCTTCTCCACGTTCCGCGCTCCGCCCTCGCCACGGACGGCGTGGCCGAGATCAACCAGACCTGCGCGACCCAGACCGGCTGTTTCAGCGGCGACTCGGCCGGCTTTCCCGTCACCATCGACGGCAGCGCGGGGAGCAGCTATCGGCTGACCGGGAGTCTCGTGGTCCAGAGCCCGAGCGCGTCGGCGATCAGCATCTCGGTCGACGACGTCAGCCTCGACCTCAACGGGTTCGAGATCGCGCGCGTCGGCTGCGCCGGCGGCTCGCTGGGCTGCAGCGTCGTGCAGGGATCGGGATCGGGCGTCACGTCGTCGCGATCCCGCCTCGCGGTCCACGATGGCGTCGTCGCGGGCATGGGATCGAGCGGAATCCAGCTCGGCGACGCGGCGCGGGTCGAGCGGGTCCGGGTCCGCTTCTCCGGATCCCACGGCGTGTTCGTCGGAGCTTTCTCCCAGGTCGCGCAGTCCACGACCGATCGCAACGGCGGCGACGGGATCCGCGCGATCGGCGGAACCGTGCGCGAGAACACGACCCACCACAACACGGGCAATGGCGTCCTGACGAGCATCGGTTCGGTCGTGACGGGCAACGTCGCCCACGACAACGGCACGGACGGGTTCCGGTTCGAGGAGGGCACGACCGCGGTCGGCAACGCGAGCTACCTGAACGATGGCCGCGGCTTCTTCGCCGGGGACGTGTTCGGGCTCAAGGGGTCCGTCACCCTGCGCGACAACGTCGCGTACGACAATCAGGCCGCGGGCTTCGTCGTCGGCGACGCCTGCAACCTCTCCGGCAACACGAGCAATGACAATGGCGGGAGCGGATTCGAGACCGGCGAGGGCGCCGTCCTCGCCGGCAACAGCGCCCGCGGCAATCAATCGAGCGGCTTCTTCCTCGGAACCGGCGTGACCGTGCGCGGCTCGACCTCCTCGGGAAACGGAGGCGATGGGATCTTCGTCGGGTCGGGCTCGACGGTGACGGACAGCGCGACGCGCGGCAACGTCGGCGACGGAATCCAGGCGCTCGCGGGATCCGTGGTGTCCCGCAATGCCTCGCAGGCCAACACGGGATTCGGGCTGCGGCTGTCGACCGGGAGCGGCTACCGCGAGAACGTCGTGTCCGACAATGCCGGCGGATCGGTGCTCAGCGGCGTCGACCTCGGCGACAACCTCTGCGGAACGACCGCCGGCTGTCCGTGAGCGCGGCGGCGCCCGCTCAAGCCGAACAGAAACCTCCGGAGCAGATCGGCGCCGAGGCGTCGCAGTCGGCGTCGACCTGACAGCCGTGGTTCAGCAGTCCCTCGGAGCAGGTGTTCGAGAAGCAGCGCCCCTCGCAATCCCAGTCGAAGCTGCAGGGGTTGGGCCAGAGGCTCGGCGCCTGACAGCGCGAGAACGTGGCGTTGCAGGGCAGCCCGGTCGTGTCGCAGTCGGCATGACTCAAGCAGAAGGAGCCCGGCGCCGCCGTGATGCAGCTTCCCGCGACGCAGGCGCCGTCGTCGCCGCAATCGAGATCGTTGCTGCAGAGCCCCTGCGGAACGCTGACCTCGATCGAGAATCCCGCGACCTCGTCGCTCGGTCCGTCCGCCGCGTAGTCGTAGGCGTAGACGATCGAGAGCGGGAGCGCCGGGCCCGGACCGACCACGACCTCGAGCGGAGCGCCGATCGTGAGCGGCGTCCCGTCGGCCGTCGCGGTCAGCGTGACGCCGGTGGGGTCCGTCGCGTACTGGCGCAAAGTGACGAGGAACGTCTTGTCGATGCCCGACTGATTGAAGAGCGATTGGGTCGCCGAGCCCGTCGCATGATAGGTCGCCGTCGCGGAGCAACCGTCGGCGAGGTCGAGGCGCAGCCCCGTCGCGGAGACCGCCTCCTCGATCGCGCCGCAGGATCCCGCGACGGAGAGGCTGGACGAGCAGCTGCCCGCGCTGCAGCTCGTGGTGATCGGAGACTGGCCGGACTCCGCGATCTCGAGCGTCGCGTCGTCGTTCGCAGCGGTCGCCGTGGCCCCGGCGCCCTGGCCGGCCTGCCAGGCCGTCAGCTCCTCGATCTCGCGGAGGCCGTTGCCGTTGCTGTCGGTCCAGCTCCAGACGCCGAACGATCCGTCACAGGCCGGCGTCGTCGCGACCAGCACGAGGCCCAGCACGATCCCGCTCCGAGACGAAGCGGCAACGAGCGACGCGCGTCGAGGCGGGCCTCGTCGCCCGAGCCCGACGAGCGCGAGCAGGCCGCCGACCAGCGCTGACGCGAAACCGGGCTCCGGAACCGTCGTCGCGACGACCTGACCGGAGAGGTCGAGCTCGAGCCCGCCGGCGAACGGTGCCGACGGCTTCAGGTCGACGGCGAGCGTGAAGGGCAGGACCAGCCGCCAGTCGTTCGTGCCCAGCCGCGTGAGCGAGCCGCTCTCGGCGGGAACGACGATCGATGTCGATCCCTCGGGCACGAAGGCGCCCCCGCGAAACCCGAGCCCGCTGACATCGACCCGCCCCGAGACCGCCTGCGTCGCGACGATCGGGTCGCCGAAGACCGGCTGGGTCGGGAAGACGAAGGCCTCGTCGCTGACGTAGCCCACGCCGCCCGCATCGAATCCGCTGAAGGCCAGATCGCGCAGGACGATCGCCGCCGAGATCCCGAGGCCCGGCAACACGATCTCGGCCGCGAGCTGACCTGGAGCCGGTCCGCCGACGCCGCCGGGCAGCCACGCGCCGCTGTTCGAGACGGAGAGGAGCTGCGATGCCTCGCCGCCCGACACCGTCCCGACCAGACCGGGCTGCGTCGGGAGCGCGAGCGTCAGATAGAAGCCGCCCTCGAGCGTCGTCGCGGTTCCGTCGCTGAGGCCGAGGGCGGGCAGCGGGAAGCCGGCGACGGCGGGATCGCTCTGGGCCTGGACGGGCAGCTGCAACGCCCCGACCGGAGCGGGCAGCGCGAGCGCCAGTCGGCTCGTTCCGTCCAGCGCAACGAAGCTCTGCTGCGGATCGACGAAGAACTCGCGGGTCTCGATCTGGGCCGCGGCCGACCCGGCGATCAGGAGCAGGTCGAGCAGCGCGGCGACGAAGAGCGGGAAGACGCGGGGCGAGCGGACGGGCGGCTGCGAGCGGCCTCGCATCGGGGCACCTCCTGGAGCGCGGGTCTCCGGTCAGTCTACCCGGCGTGGCTTCGGATCGGGTCGAAAACTCGTCGATCGATCGCGTGCGGGACGCGTCGACTGCCGGTGTCGAGCGGAGTCGCGACCCATCTGCGCATCGCTGGGTTGCGCGCTGCCCATCGCCGCGCGCGGGCCGTGCCCGGCGCTCGGTCGGGATCGAGCGCTTCGGCTCAGGGACAGGTCGTGGACCCGTCGCAGAGGTTCGTGCCCATCGGGGTCGGACTCGCGTTGATCGAGATCGTGTTGCCGTAGAGCACGTTCTCGACGTGGCCCGACCCGCTGGCGGCGAGGATGCCCTGGTCGTTCTCGTTCACGACGTTGCCCGCGATCAGACAGCCGCTCTCGGGGTCGGACGCGTTGCGATAGCAGGCGATGCCGATCGCGGGGATCTTCGAGACGACGTTGCGGCTGAGGATGCCCTCGCCGGCGAGCTGGATGCCGCCGAGCGGGCTCTCGCGGACGACGTTCTCCATGACGATCGCCGCCGCGCGTCGGCTCGACCCGCCGCCGTCGATCGCGACGCCGTACTGGCCATTGGCGAGGAGCAGATTGTTCCGGAGCACGGCGGCGTCCTGGATGCCGACACCGGAGGCCTGATTGCCCGAGATCGTCGAGTCGAGCACGATCACGTCCGTTCCGCGCAGTCCGAGCGCCGCATTCGCCGCGAGCTGTACCCCCCGGACATAGACGTTCGTGCCGGCCTCGATTCCCTCCGACCCGTTTGCGAAGGCCTGGCTCTCGACGATGCGACTGCTGCTGCCGAGATCGAACCCGTCGTCCCCGCAGCGCTCGGCGCGGACGCGCAGGACCGACGCGAAGGCGCCGGTCGCGATCCCATCGGCCGCGTTCTCGACGACGTCGAGGTCCTCCAGCGTCGCCGAGGCGCCGACGAGGACGCCGCTTCCGCGGATGCCCCGAATCCGCCCGTTCCGGATGCGCGTGCCCGATGCGGACGAGTGGATGCCGGCGAAGGGAAGCGCGCCCTGGGAGCAGGTCACGTCGCTCGCGTTTCGAACGCAGGTCACGGGACCGCGGATACCGAAGCCCGCGAGATCGAGGCTGACGTCGTCGGCCACGATCTCGATACCCGACGAGAGGACCGCGGAGAGGTCGAGATCGCCCGTCAAGACGTAGCTGCCGGCGCGATCGAGCGTGACCGGGAAGCCCGGCGCATCCGCCGGCGTGACGCCGCCGGCGAGCGCCGCCGCCTGGTTGATCTCGATCCGGCCCGGGTCGGCCTGCACGGGCGTCGGATGGGCGAGGGCGAGCAGCAGGAGCCCGAGCGGCGCGACAGGCCTGGCCTTCCCGACTCCGGGCGGGTTCACGGGAAAGAGTCGTTCCGCAGAAGAAGGGCGCGCGAACGCGGTCGCGAAGAAGGCATCGATCGACGGCATGGTTCGACTCCTCAATGGACCGAGCCTGCAGCGCGTCGGGGCGCCGAACCATGAACTGCTTCACACGCCAGCGCGAAATCCCGCTGAAGCGTCCGCCCGCCGCGTGCCATCGAGCCGGCTGGCCTCGATGAACACGCGTGTCACCTCCGGATGCCCCTCGCGGATCGCCTGCTCGATGCGGCCGATGGCCGCGACGATCGCCTCGCCGCCCAGGCCCGGCTCGAACGCGACGTCGAGATTCACGAGCAGCTCGGAGGGACCGAGATGCATGGTGAGGAGGCTCACGACGTCCGCGACGTCGCGATCCGCGCGGACGATCCGCCGGAGATCGGCGACCACCTCGGGCGCGGCCGACTCGCCGAGCAGCAGGTTCTTCGACTCGATCGCGAGCACGGTCGAGACGCCGCAGAGCAGGAGCCCGACCCCGATCGAAGCCAGGCCGTCGAAGACGCCGTTGCCCGTCCAATGCGTCGCCGTGACGCCTGCGGCCGCGAGCAGGACCCCGAGCGTCGCCGCGCCGTCCTCCAGCAGGACGACGAACTTCGTCGGGTCCTTGCTCGCGTGGATCGTCTGCCAGACCGAGCGACCGCGCTGTTGGGGCCTGAACTCGCGGTACGCGATGACGAGCGTCGTACCATCGCCGATGAAGGCCACGGCGAGGACGGCATAGCTCCAGGCCGCGTCGCGCAGGGGGGACGGATCGAGGACGTGGAGGATCCCCTCGTAGATCGAGATCCCGCCGCCCACCCCGAAGATGAAGACGGCGACGATCAGGCTCCAGAAGTAGAGCTCCATGCCATGCCCGAATGGATGCTCCCGGCTCGCCTTCAACCGGCTCCGCCGGATTCCGAGCAGCATGAGCAGGCTGTTTGTGGAATCGACCGCCGAGTGGACGCCCTCGGCGAGCATCGCGGAGCTGCCCGTGAACGCCGCTGCGACGAATTTTGCGATCGCGATCACGACGTTGCCGAGCAGCGCGGCGAAGAAGGGCGTGGCGGAGCGGTGGTCGCTACCCGCGGACATCCCCATCCGCATTGCACCGTTCGTGCCCGACGACGGTCGGACGCGCGAGGCACCCGATATCCCGACGCACGCGCTCAGCTTCGGCGCGGCCCGCGCCGAGCGACGCACGCGCACGGCCGTGCGTTCCCGCGCGCGCGGACCCGGTGTGCAACGCGTCACGGCCGGATTCGATCGATGACGCGACGTGACACACTCCTGTGACCCACGTGAGGCTCCGCACCACGATTCTTCCGCGCGCATCGAATCCCCCCTCGCAGATCGAATCTGCGACAGGGAGATCGAATGGATTCGGGATACGAACGAAGGGCGCGAGGGAACGGGAGCACGGGACGGCGAAGCACGGGCCACAAGCGGTCGCCTCGAACGATTCGGAGTCGAGGCGTCGGGTGGCGCCGCATCGGGAGGGCGTCGCTCGCGAGCGGCGCGTTGCTCGCGAGCGGCTCGGCATTCGCCGCGGCGACGCCGATCGTCCTTCCGCCCGAAGGCCAGTACGTCGTCAAGTGGTACCAGCCCGATGGCGTGACGCCGGTCGCCAACTGGGAGATCGAGCTGACGCCGGTCGGGCGCGCGGGAGGCCCGTCGATCGTCGAGGCCCGGACGATGCCGGAGGACGCCTGCTGGTCGGTCGACGTGCCAGTCGGCGAGCAGGCGGGGGTTCGGATCCGCTCGGTGTCCGGGACGGAGGTCTCCCCCTGGTCGCCGATGGCGATCGTGCCGAGGGCGAACGGGAGCTACCGGCTCAAGTGGTATCAGCCGCAGGGCGCATCGACGATCGACGACTGGGACCTCGAGATCACGCCGCTGCGCGACGCGAACGCGCGCTTCGTCGCGAGCGCGCTCGTCCGCAACGAGCACGCGTGCTGGGCCCTCGACGTCCCCGCGACCGAGCCCTCGCTGGCACGGATCCGGCCGATCGCGGGCCCGTCGATCGCGCCCTGGAGCGCGTACACCCTCGTCCCCGAGCCCGGCCTCGGCGCGGCGAGCGCGATCGGCGTCACCGGCCTCGCCTGGCTCGCGCGAAGGCGGCGGCGAGGCGCGATCGGCGGCGGCTACGGCCGCCGCCGCCGCGCCAGCGAGAGCGCGACGAGCCCGCCCGCGAAGAGCCCGACGGCCAGGGCCGGCTCGGGTACGGCGTCGTAGACGACGGTCAGGCGGGGCCCGGCGATCGGAGACGCTTCGCTGCGGAAGTAGACCTGCAGCGCGTTCTCCACGCCGGACACGACCACGTCGTCGACGTCGTAGGCGCCCCGCAGGCCCAGGTAGCTGAAGCCCGTCGGATCGAGGGCATCGAGGCCGGTGGGACCGAGCACGAACTGGATCGGCGTGTCGCCACCCGTGATGACGTCCCCGACGTCGATGCGCGGGGCGAGCTCGACCGGCGCGTCGACCGTCCCGATCGTCGTGTAGTCGACGAAGGTCGCGACCGGGGGATTCGAGAGCGTCGCCTCGACCAGCACGAGCTGGTCCGCCGACGCGGGATGCGAATTCACCGTCGGGAATCCGCTGGCGAGGATCTTCATGTCGAGCGTCGCCGACACGAGGTTCGCGCCATCGGGAATGGCCGACGTATCGAAGGGCATCGCGTTGCGATAGATGTTCGCGAATCCCGGCCGCTCCGTGTTCGAGAGGTAGAGGTAGGCGTAGTTGGTCAAGGGATTGCCCGAAGCGAAGTTCCGGACCGTCGTCCAATCGCTCGCGCTCCGCCAGATGTCGCGGCGCGAGGCGTCGAGCAGGATCTCCGCCGTGCAGGTGTCGGTCGCCGGGTCGTACGCGTGTCCCGGTCCGCAGCGGAAGCCCCCGCTGCAGGCCGAGGTCTCGAACCGACACGTCGCCGAGCAGGCGAGCGTGCCGCTCGACCAGCCGACGGAGGAGCAGGTCTCGAGGCCGAGGTCCGCGCCGTCGCAGACCTCGCCGAGCTCGGGCTCGATCGTGCCGTTGCCGCAGTATTTCGAGATCGTGACCGCGACCTCGAGCTCGCTTCCGACGCGACCCAGGACCTCGACCTGGATGCCGTGCTCGGGGTCGTCGAAGGTCTGGCCGACGCCGAGCAGGACGTCCTCGGAGTCGAGGATCTGGGAGGCGTCGGCGCCGGGCGTCATGTCGAGCAGCTGCGTCGCGCCGGTCACGGGCGGATCGAGCGGCGTGTAGAAGTCGCCGTCCAGATGGATCATCGCGCCGTCGGTCGCCAGCTCGGGAAAGATCGCGTCGAAGCCGGTTTGCGTTCGGTAGCTGACGTAATAGCCGCTCGCGCCGCGCAGATCGTCGACGATCCACTCGACGGGGATGCGGAGCGCGAGCGTGCCGGTCGGCGGCGAGCCGGTCGCCGGCGTCGAGAACGACTCGAGGAAGTAGGTGCCGCCGGGCGGCGCGACCTCGACGAGGTTCGTGTCGAGCCAGTGGAGCGCCTCCTTGTTCGGCGCGCTGTAGTGGCCGTAGGGGACGGACTGCGAGATCACGTCGTAGGCGTCGGTCGCGGTCGAGCCGGCCGAGCAGTAGTCGGCGACGATGACGGACCCGCACTCGTGATCGAGCGAGTGCTGGAGGGCGCCGGCGCTGTGGCCGAACTCGTGGGCCGAGACGCGGTCGGACGAGGCCGGATCGAAGCCGTTCAGGATGAACCGGGAGAAGCGGACGACGCCGTCGTCGGTGTTCCAGGTCTCCTTGCCGAGCGAGCTGTAGCCGGCGAATCCGCAGCTGTTGTTGTGGGGAATGACGATGATCCAGCGATCGAGCAGCGCGTAGTCGATCAGCGGGTCGAGGGCATGGACGAGGTCCGCCATGGTCGGCGGGGGCTGCTGCTCGCTGGTCGACCAGAGCTGGCAGCTCGCGTCGGCATAGCCGACCGGGATCCAGCCGGCGACGCCGCCCGTGAGCCAGGCGCGGTCGTAGGAGGCCTCGCGGACGTAGGACGCCAGGGACGTCGGGTTCGCCTCGTCCATCAGGACGCTCGTGACCTCCGCGGCCGTGTAGGGCTGGGAGAGGTCGTGGGTGAAGTTCAGCAGGGTGACGAGCGTTCGCTGGGCTCCGAGCGTCTCCGAGGGCGGCACGACCGGGGCCCGCATCGCCGCCATCACGGGACCGCCCCCGAGCGGCGTCACGGCCGCGATCGACTCCGGGACGAGCACCCCTTCGACGATCTCGCCCTCGATGCGGACCGACGCGCCATGTCCGAAGCCCGGCAGCTCCGTCGTCGGCGGAAGCCCGATTCGCCCGGAATCCGTCCGGAGCGTTCGATGCCAGGTGACCGTTCCCGGGCCGTCCTCGTCCGCGAAGGTCTCCGAGACACCGAGCTCGTAGACGCCCTCGAAAGTCTCGGCGGAGCCGCGGGACGCGGCGGGACCGATGGCGAGCAGACCGGCGAGGAACGCCATGGGCATGCCGCCAGCCACTTGGCGCCGCCGCGATCGGCCGCTCCGACGCGCGTCGAGGCCGTCCAGCGGACCTCCTCGACCCTCGCTCGCGCGCGGCGCCCCGCGCGCGTCCCGGCGTCGCCGCCGCCGGAAGGAGGCGAGCCCCGCCGTCATCAGGACACCGATCGACGTCGGCTCGAAGCTCGGCACGGCCGCGGGCGTCGAGACCTCGGCGATCGCGTAGTCGAGCGTGTCGAACTCGGGCGAGAAGTCCTCGATCGGGTAGACGGTGTCGCGGGGAGCGTAGACCGTGAAGGTGTTGAGGATCGGGTCGTAGGCCGAGGCGGGATGCTGCTGGAGGAAGCACATGCCGTTCGTGTCGACGGGGGCCGTCGCGTCGGTCTCGGTCGCGCAGCTCGCGACGACCTGCCGCTCGAAGGCCGTTCCGACGAGCACGGTCCCCTCGAAGGGCCGATCGCGCTGGCTGCGATTCAGCCAGTCGAAGGTCAGCGTGCCCTGGGGCGTCGGGACGTCGGCCTGGAAGAAGTAGTCGCCGGGCGATCCGGCGAGATGCCCGCCGACGAGCTCGCCCGTCCCGACGTCGAAGCGGAAGACCATCGGCGTCGCGCCGACGACCGCGACGCCGAGCCGCGCCGAACGCTCGGCCTCGACGTCCGCCGCGGCGACGGTGATGGTCGCGACGTCGCCGTTCCAGGTCAGCGCCGCCGTGATCGGGGGGCTCGCGAAGCTCGCGCTCGGGTCGCGGGCGTAGACCGTGCAATCCGGGTCCGCGAAGCCGGAGACGCCGGTCGTCGTACAGCCCGAGGTCTCGGCGTAGAGCAGCACGTCCCGGTCGCTTCGATCGGTCACGTCGAAGTTGAAGATCCCGTCCGTCGGCGGGAGCGGCTCGACATAGGTCCGGAATCCCATGTCGACCACGGTGTCGAACGCGTTCCATGCGGTGTAGGGCGACACGGCGGTGAAGTACCGCCCGCCGAAGTTGTTGTGGTAGCCGGCGAGGCGGTGCCAGAAGCTGACGCGCCCGGGCAGATTGGTCGTCATGAACCGGCCGGTCACGATCGCGAGGACCTCGCCGACGTGGACCTCGAGATCGGCGGCCGAGAGATCGATCGGGACGTAGATCGGCGTGAACTCGGGCGAGTCGAAGCTCGTCGTGCCGCTCGCGAGCGGCGGTCCGCCGAGCACGGGCACGCCGGCGAGGGTCGGATGGATCTCCCAGGTCGAGGCGCTCGCGCCCCCGCTGACCTTCGCCTCGATCCCCGTCAGGATGCCGCCGATCCCGACCGTGAAGGTCTGGGCGAAGAGGGTCGAGGAGTAGATCACGAACTGGCCGGTATCGCTGTCGGCGACGGCCTCCTGGTCGAGCAGCGGCTGCGCGGCCCCCGGGCCTGCGACGGCGACGAGCAGCGCGATCGCCGATGCGACGAGCGAAGGGCGACGGCAGCGGCGAGAGCGGCGAGAGCGGCGAGAGCGGCGAGACGAGGCGCGTGATTCCAGCATCGGGCGAGCATGGGCGATGCGGATGGGCGAAACAACCCTCGATTTCTCCGATCGTCGCCTAAGCACGGCCCTTCCGATCAGCGCGCCGACCGGGGCCGGGCGAGCCGATCCCGTCCTGCTTCCCCCGATCGCATGCGAATCGCATCGCCTGCGTGCGCGTTGCGCATCGCCGAGCGCCTGGCGGCGCGCGCTCGCCTCCCGCGTCCTCATGCTGTCTCGGGATGGACCGGGCGGAAAAAGGCGGCCCTGCATGGGATCCCGCATGGCATAGTGACTCGACGGAGGCATGAAGACGGCGGGGCTCGGGGAGCGGACGCGGGTCCGCGGGAGCGTGCTGCTCCTTCATCCATCGCATGCCATGGTTTCGAGGTCCTGCGCCAAGGCGACGACGAAAACGAGACGGGACGCGAGGTCACGAGAGGGGACGAAGACGATGCGGGATGCGATCGCACGGGCCTGGGGAAGCGCGCACGCCGATCGGGGGCAAGAGCCGGGTCCGCGGGATCGCGCGATGCCCTTCGCGCGCTCGCTCGCTCGAGCCCGGACGGACCGCGGTCGGCGGCGCCCGCGTCGGGAACACCGTCTGCGGCCGAAGCATGCCATGCCCATGACGAGCCGAATCGCGTTCCGGATCGTCGCCGCGGCCTTCGTCTCGGCTCTCGCGATCCCCTCCCCCACGCACGCCGCCTGCCTCGTCCGCGCGCAGGCCGGCGCCGCCCTGCAGGAGCTGACGACGGGCGTCGCTTCCGCGAACGACGCGACCGCCTTCGGCTCGTCGTCGACGAGCGCCTCCTTCGGGCGGCTCTTCGCGAGCTCCTCCGTCAGCCTGAGCGACACGCAGACCGACGGCGGCTCGATCCCGATTCCGATCGCCCACTTCGAGGACGACTGGACCGTCACGATTCCGAGCCAGCCCGGTCTCTTCGGCGGCACGCTCACCTTCGAGCTCCTGCTCGTCGGCGAGCCGACGATCGAGGTGCAGGTGGGCGGCATCGGCGCCGTGCATGAGATGAACACGGGCTACCAGCTCCTCGTGTACCGCGACGGTGGCTCGATCCGGTCGATCGACGGGCGCCGCCTCTACGGGACGGGCATGACGCCGGAGCTCGTCACGATCGGGACGGTTCCGGCCCCGGGCAGCGTCTCGATCGACGTCCCCGTGGTGTTCGGCGTGCCGATGCATCTCGCCTTCGACCTGATCAGCGGGACCGGCGGCCGCCAGGTCCTCTTCCCCGGTCAGGACGGATTCACGCTCGGCCGCACGAGCATGGGGCTCTACTGGGCCGGGGTGACGTCCGTCCGCGACGGCGTCGGGAATGCGCTGCTCGAGCAGGCCGTCGTCTCGAGCTGCTCGGGCGTCGACTGGCTCGAGTCGCAGGAGCCGGCGCCAGCGCCGGTCGGGATCGCCGTCGGGCTCGGCGTGGGCCTCGGCGGAATCGGAATCGGCGGGCTCGCGATGCGCCAGCGGAAGCGTCGAGCCGAGTCGGATGGACAAGGGGAAGTCCCATCGTCGTCCGCCGGAGAACGCGGCGCGGATCTCGCAGAGTGACACGATCCTGCGACATCGATCCGAACGGAGGTCATCCGCATTGCATTCGATGGGCGTTCGCGCTGCCTCCTTCATCGGGATCTCCGCGCTGGGATTCGCGCTCGCAGCGAGCTCGGCCCATGCCCAGCTCGACATCGAGTTCGTCACCGTCGGCGCCCCCGGCGCTCCGGGCTACCCGGGCACGACGAACCCGAGCGCGAGCGTGCCCTACGCCTTCGAGATCGCGCGCCACGAGGTCACCAACGAGCAGTACGCCGCGTTCCTCTCCGCCGTCGCGGGGGACGATCCGAACGGACTCTGGAGCGCGTTCATGCAGAGCCATGCGCTCGGGGGCATCGATCGCTCCGGAACGGCGGGGAGCTGGCAGTACACGGTCAAGCCGGGCATGGCGGACGAGCCGGTCAACTACGTCTCGTTCTGGGACGCGCTGCGATTCGCCAACTGGCTGCACAACGGTCAGCCGTCGGGGGACCAGGACGCGACGACGACCGAGGACGGCGCCTACACGATCACGACGCAGGGCATCGCCGCCAATGACGCGCCCCGCAATCCCGGCGCGCGTTACGCCGTTCCGTCGCGGGACGAGTGGCTCAAGGCCGGCTACTACGAGGATGCGCCGTCGACCTGGTATCTGTCGCCGGCGCAGAGCCAGCTCCAGATGGCCCTCGGGACGCCACTGGCCGACGACGGCAACACCGGCAACTGCGAGTCGCCGAGCGTCGTCCTCTTCGACGTCGGCTCCTACGCGCTGTCCGAATCGCCCTGGGGCACGTTCGATCAGGGCGGCAACGTGGCGGAGTGGACGGAGGAGATCCGGGGAGGCGGGTCGGCGCGCGCGAATCTCGGCGGGAGCTTCGCGTCGGGCTGCAACGGAACGACGCCGGGAAGCGTGCCCTTCTCCGTGCCCGGACAGGAAGTGCCCAATCTCGGCTTCCGCATCGTCCGACCGTCGGCGCCGGTCGTGCCCCTCCTCGCTCCCTTCGCCGCGGGCGTGCTCGCCCTGCTGATGGCGAGCGCCGGGACGAATCGGGCGAGCGGGGAATCGCGATGATCGATGCGAGGGCGTGAACGGACCCAGGTACGCAGGTCGGGTTCATGCGGATCCATGCGAGTCGCGCAGGACGATCCAGGATGGGAAGCGCCCCTACTGGCAGGCCACGACGGCCTCGACCTGCTCGAGACACAGCAGCGCATCGTTGCTGTTGATCGGCGTCTCGACGCCGTTCGCGTTGCACGTCACGACCGCGGGGCTGTCCGCGGGCGCCACCCCGTCGAGGATCGCGGCCCCGCTCGGGCGCGGCGGACAATCCGCACCGGTCGAGCAGGTCCTGCGGCAGCTGCCGAAGCCGAACGGGGACGTGGCGCAGGACTCGCCCGGGACGAGACAGGGAGCGCCCGCGCTGCAGGGCGCGAAGGTCGAGTTCGAGCAGACGTTCGAGGTGCACGTACCCGGGAGCGTCGAGAACCCGATCTGATAGGTCCCCGGCGAAGTCTCCTGACAGCTCGACGGGACGCCGAGGGTCTGGAAGCAATCACAGCGGGCCGGACAGACGAAGGGCCGGTAGGCATCGCCATCGGCGTCGGCCTTGGCGCAGAGGGCCGCCTCGAGCCGGGTCTGCTGGGCGTCGATCCTTCCGATCGAGGGCCGCGTCTGTCCGAAGGCGGGCGCGGCGGCGAAGCCTGCAAGCGCGATGCAGGCCAGGGCGATGCAGGCGAGGTCAGAGACGAGGAGAGTCACGCGGGACATGGCCTTCCTTTCGATCGACGTCGTCGGCGCGATCGACGTCGTAGCCGCGATCGACGTCGTCGGCGCGATCGACGTCGTAGCCGTGATCGACGTCATCGGCGCGATCGACGCTGTCGGCCGAGCGCCCCGACCGAGCCCAGCAACGCGACCGCGAGCGCCGATTCCGGAGCGGGCTCGGGCAGCGCGGTGATCACGTCGTCGACGTTGAAGGCGAACTCCCCGCCTGCGCCGAATGTCCGCAAGCTCGCCGACGTGAACGACGCCTCCGGGTCGATCAGCCCCAGGAAGAAGACGCGCGATCCGTCCGCGAGCGTCGACTGGACGTCGTCCACGTCGAGCGACACCGCCGCCCCCCCGACCTGCAGGCGAACGTCGCCATCGAAGAGGCTCGTCCCCGGCGTCTCCGCCGTGATGACGAAGAGTCCGACTGCGTGGGCCGCGCCGAAGTGGAAGTCGAGGTCGTCCCCGTCGACGAGCAGATCGAGATCGCCGGACCCCAGGAAGCGCGACCCCGAGGTCGTCGCGAAGGGCCCCGAGCCGCCCGCCGCCGTCCCGTCGGTCACGATCAGGTCGACCCCGCCGAGGTCGTGATCGACCACCAGCCCTTCGACCGCAGCGCCGGAGGCGATGATCTCGCCGGAAGGGAGGGTCTCGAAGTCCGCCGTGAGGGCACCGCCCGGAAGCGATGCGAAGAACGCGATCGCGCTCGTATGGAACGCGGGGGCCGCCTTGGCAGCCGAGTCCGCGAGGCCCGCGAGCAGGAATCCGGCCAGGACGGCGAGCCTCCGGCTTCGTCGCCGAACGTCCTGCATCCGGTCCGGTACGGTGCGCTGCGTCATGCGTTCATGATGCCTTCATGCCATGGACCGCCCATCGCGCAGGGTCGCGAAGGCGGAGGGCCCGGGCGGACCCGCTCCGCCGGGGCCTCAGCATGACAGGTCCTCGGTCACTCGACGCCGTTTTTTCCGCGATTTCCCGCCGAAGCCCCCTTCGGAGAACGCTCGTCCGGCGAGGCGTCGACGGCTCATGTCTCCCCGCTCCTTCGGGGCCGCTCGCGATGGACCTTCCGGGCGGGCTTGTCCGGACGGAGTCCGAGGAAGCGCGGATGACGGAGCTTTCCGTCATCGGTCCATTCCGTGAAGCCGAACTCGCCGACGAGCTCGGGTCGGACGAAATGCACGTCCGAATCCCCGATGGCGTCGCAGAAGGGCGAGCGTTCTCGCTCGAGGTCCCGGAGGCGCCCGCCGAGATCCGCCAGGGTCGCTTCGTCGTAGCCCGTCCCGACCTTGCCGGCATAACGCAGCGCGCGCCCCTCGAAATGGCCGACCAGGAGGGCGCCGAAGTCGCTGCGCGAGCCCTTGGGGTCGGTAAAGCCGCCGATCACGAGCTCCTGGCGGTGCACGCATTTGAATTTCAGCCATCGACGCGAGCGCTCGGTTTCGTAGGCGGCGCGCGCGTCCTTGGCGATGAGGCCCTCCCATCCCTTGCGACAGGCCTCTTCGAGGTAGGCCTCACCCGTCTCGTTGCGGTGCGGCGTGAACCGGATCGGGCCCTCGAACGAGAGCGCCCGCTTGAGCAGGACCTTCCTGCGCCGCAGCGGGAGTCGACGCGTGTCCCGACCCTGGACGTGGAGCAGGTCGAAGAGGTAGAGCGTGACGGCGATCCCCGTCCGCCGCGCTCGGTCGGCGTCCTGGATTCCGATCCGGCCCTGCAGCCTCGAAAAGCTCGTCCGCGCGCCCTCGAAGGCGACGATCTCGCCGTCCGCGACGAAGTCGCGGCAGGGCTCGCGCTCGATCGCTTCGACGAGCTCCGGCCAGGTCTCGTTCATGACCGTGCGATTGCGCGAGAGCAGACGGACCGCCTCGCCATCGCGGAAGACGAGACAGCGAACGCCGTCGAGCTTGCGCTCGTAGATCCAGTCCGTGTCCGAGAAGCGGTCGTCGGTCAGCGTCGCCAGCATCGGCTCGATCCAGTCCGGCTGGGATCGCGCGCGCAGGCGCTCGCGATCCGCGCGCGAAAGCGCCCCGAACAGGCCGCTCATCGGCCGTCTCCGTCGTCCGCCCGACCTTCCTCCTCCGCGACCTCCTCGAGCGTGCGACCGGAGACGACGCTCTCCGGCTGGGTCCGCGTCGGGTTGCGTCGGGCGTCGGCGCCCTCGTCCTTCATCTTGACGAGGAGCCAGTTGCGCTCGTCGCCGCTCGTCCGGCTGTGGATCAGCGCATAACCGCCGCGAAGCTTTCGACCCTCGAGCCAGACCTCCACCCGTCCGCGCTCGAGCGCGTCACGCATCGCCAGGACGCCCCCGGCCTGGCCGTTCCCTTCCTTCGCACCATGGATCGCCTCGTAGGGACCCGCGTCCCACACGATCACGCTGCCCCCACCGTACGCGTCCTCGGGAATCACCCCCTCGAAGTCGGCGTACTCGAGCGGATGGTCCTCGGTCGCGACCGCCAGGCGCTTCTTCCTCGGATCGGTCGAGGGTCCCTTCGGCACCGCCCAGGATTTCAGGACGCCGTCGACCTCGAGGCGGAAGTCCCAATGGAGCGAGGAGGCGTCGTGGGCCTGGATGACGAAGATCGGATTGCCGTTCTTCTTCAGCGCAGGCCCGCCCGGCCGACCTCCTCGCGGCTCCGGCGTCCGCCGGAAATCGCGTCGGCTCCGGTAGAAGCCGAGCTTCGCGTTTCGGCGAGCCATGGTCGTTCCATCGGCTCCGCCCTCAGCTCGCGAGCTTGACGACGCTGTCCGCGACCAGCTCGCGGCCCGTGAAGAAGTGGTCGTCCATCTGGCCGGTGACGCGCACGTAGTCGCCCGAGCGGATCTTCTGATAGCCCTCGTCGTCGAGCGGGTTGTAGGGCATCTCGTCGACCTCGACGCGCAGCTTGCGCCGCCCGGTATCGATCACGAACTCGTCGTCGTCGACCTCCGTGACGACGCCCCGCACGACCGTGTCGGAGACGACGATCGGCGTCTCGATCGTGTAGAAGTACACGTCCTCCTCGTCCGCGGGGCTCGCGTAGAAGTAGGTGCCGAGCTTCTCGACGTAGACGCTGCTGGCATCGATGGTCGTGGTCTCGAAGAGGTCGTCGTCGATCATGCCGTTGACGGTCACCTTGTCGCCGGCGGCGAGCTTGTAGGCGTTGGCGTCCCGATCGACGTCGTCCATCTGGACCGTGATCATGCCCTTGCCGTAGTCGAGCGTGAAGTTGTTCGGTTGGACGCTCTTCACCGTGCCGCTGATGCTGATCCAGGTCCCGTCCGGCTGTTTGTAGGGGTTCTTCTGGTCCGCCCCGGCCTGGGCGGCACCGCCGACGGCCAGCGCCGCGGTCAGCGCGAGCGCGCCGAGCAGCCTCTTCGGGTCGATCTTCCTGCAGTGCATGGGGGTCTCCTCCTGATCGCGGGACGAAGCCTCGCCCGCATGCGCGCGGTCGATGCAACCGGCGTTCCAACCGATCGGAGCGCGCCGGGACACCGCCGGCCACGCCCGACGATCCGCGGCCGCCGGAGGTCGCACCGGATCGGCGTGGTCGAATGCAGAATCTGCAGGCGGCCGATGGGAAGGGCGCGCGTCGAGGCGGTCGATGCGCCTGTCGCCGACCTCCCGGTCAAAGCACGACGAGCGGATTGACGGGCGAGCCCGTCCCGCCTTCGAGCACGAGCGGCGCCGTCACGAACTGGAACGTCCAGCGCTCGAGCTCGGCGCAGGCCTGCGCCAGGGCCTCGAAGTCGGCGTTGTCGAGGATCGGCATGCCCATGTAGGGCAGCAGGATGTGGTGCACGTGGAGGGCGACCGGGTATCCGCCCGGATTCGGGATGCCCTGATCCGCCGTCGGCGCGTCCTGGAAGTCCCAGCAGAGGAGCGCCGCTTCCGTGTCGTACAGGAACTCGATCGCCGAGGCGTGGACCCCGGCCGGGAACGCGAAGGGCTGGGGGCCGTCGAGCGCCCGGAAATAGGCGTCCGCCCCGCAGCGGATCAGGACCGCGTCGCCGGATGCCGGCGTCACGCCCTGCGCCGCCGCCGCGTCGGCGAGCTCCCAGCCGTGGACGGGCTCGCCGGCCCGGACCTGGTCGGTTCCGCGCAGGCGCGGGATGTCGTAGAGGACGCCGCGGGTCACGACGCCATGGCGCCAGTGCTCGATCGTGCCGGTGCGCGTGAGCGGCATGTTGCCGGGGCCCATCTTGCCGCCGTTGTAGTAGGCGTCGCCCGCGTCGGTCGGGAGATGGCAGAACGCGTCGATGTGGGTGTTCGTGACGCCATGGATGAAGCAGCCGAAGTAGTCGAGCATCCCGCCCGATTCACCGACGGCGATGAAATGATGGGCCGGATAGGGATTCGCGGGACTCGCGTGGGTATCGATCGGATGCGCGAGCGAGATCGTCCGGCCTTCGCGGACGAGCGAAGCGGCCTCGACGCGCTTCGCGGGCGTGATGAAGTTGAGCGTGCCGAGCTCGTCGTCCGGCCCCCAACGACCCCAGTTCGAAAAGCGCGTGCGGTAGGCGGCGTATTCCTCGGGCGACGGGGGCTTGCGATCGTGGAGGGCCATGGATCCGCTTCCTTTCTCTTCTCTCGCGTGCGCGTGCGCCCGCCGTGGGCGGATGGGACGCACGCGGTCGTGCGCGCCGGGCGCGAAGGTGAAGGACGCATTCTACCGATGGCGCTGCGCCCTGTGGGATCGATGCGGCCTCGGCTCCGAGCCGTGTCCAGGCGTCGTCGATCGATCGGTCATGGAGGCCTTCGTTTGCTGTAGGCTGCTTGGATGGGCGGGTGACCGCGATCGTCGGATCGGAGGGGGCCTTGTCATGGACGGCATCGACTGGAAAGCGTTCGCCGAGATCTTCGACGACTTCAACTCGGAGCAGTACAACCCGATCCTCCCGCTCTTCTGTCACTGGGCCGTCGATCGTCTCGATGGGCGGGATTCGGAGCCCGGCCGCTTCCTCGACGTGGGCTGTGGCACGGGGCTGGTCGTCGAAGCATTCGTCGATTGGTACCCCGAGGCCTCCTTCCTTCTCGTCGACAGCCAGCCGGAGATGCTCGCGTCGGCCCATGGTCGTTTGGGTCGGGACCCGCGCATCCGGATCGAGGCGAGCCGGGCCGAGCCCTTCCTGGCCACGCTCGAGCCCGCGTCGCTCGATGTCGTGCTGTTCGCTCGGAGCTTCTACGCGCTCGCCGACCATGACCGCGTCGCATCGGACGCCGTCCGGGCCTTGCGGCCCGACGGACTCGTGCTGCTCCTCGACTTCACCGGGCCCATCGACCTCGACCCACTCGACGAGATGTTCGGTCGGATCGAGCCGGACCGCTGGCCGCTCTGTCGCCGGGTGTACGAGGACTTCAATCACGGGCTCGTGACCGGCCGCTATCGCACGTTCACCGCGGAAGAAATGGCCGACCTGTGGCGTGCCGCCGGCGGGAAGCTTCGGGACTATCAATCGAACCGTCCCGCCTCCGGCACCCATTTCGCTGCCATTGGGCGCGCGCCAGACGGACCGGGGGATTCCGCGGCGCCACGCCATCGCTCCCTCGATTGCCGACCGTGACCCTTCGACGTCGAGCGACTCGCAAGCGGTCGCGAGCGCGGGATCTCGGATCCCGACATCTGCTCGCGCAACGCCTCGACCGGTGCCGTCACCCGCGTGGGTCACGTCCCCGGAACCGGCATCCGGGAGTCGGGCGGAAACGCGAACGTCCGCATCCGGAACGGCTCGAACGGACTCGTCGTGCAGAACAACAGCGCCGTGCAGTCCTGCGACGCCTCGCAGAACGACGACGACGGGACCCTGGCCGACCTGGCGAGCTCCGTGATCTTCCACCACGTGATGGGCAACCCGCTCGGCGGCAGGTCGCTCGACCCCCAGGCGGTCTTCACGCAGAACGACGTGCTCGACCCCTTCGGCAGCGATCCCTTCTTCAGCGGATCGGACGGGGGCGGCCATCCCTGTACGAACGCCCTCGGCACGCCCGCAGGCTGCTCGGCCTCCATGGCCGCGATGGCCCGCTCGACGCGGCCGGGGGGACACGGCACACGCCGCCCGGCCTTGCGCCTGCTGCAGCCACGACCGCTCGCGCGCTGCCCCCGTGCCCCGCTCTGGCAGGCGGCGCGGCGCGTGGACGAGGATGTTTGTAGAAGCGACGCCCGCGCGGGGCGGCGTCGCGGGGCGGCGACCGCGCGACGGAAGCGACGCTCGGCACGGTTCGTGAATCCTTCTCGGTCCGAGCGGGAAGGCGAGGGAAGGAACCGGAGCGACGGGCGCGCCCGCGTTGGGACGGGCCCGGCGCATGGCGCCTGCGTCCATCGCGCTTTCCGATGGGAGGTCTGTCCATGCCCCTGTCCTCCGATCTGCCGCGCCGCGTCGCGCCTCCCGAATCCGCGGAGCAGCCCGAGGCCGCTCGTTCGGAGCCGGCGGGCGAAGCGATCGGGCACGCTTCGCCTTCCTCCTTCCATTCCTCTCGTTTCTCTTCGTCTCGAGCAGCATCTTCCCGCGCCATGACACGGAGCGTCGGCGGTCCGGTCCTCGTGCTGCTCGCGATCCTCGCGCTCGGCTGCGGGCGGGGCGACGAGGGCGAATCGGTTTCGAGCGAGCGGGTGAAGCAGGAGCTGCGAGGCGCGGTCGAGGCGGCGACCGGCGCCGTTTCGACGGAGCAGCGACTGCTGGTCGAACGAGCCCGGATGGCCCAGGAGGACGTGAACCGCTCGCTGGCCGACGCGCGCAAGGCGCTCGAGACCCGACCCGAGGCGAAGCGCGAGCCGCTGGCCCGCGCGATCGACCATGCGGAGACCGCGCGAGACGCGCTCGAGCGGCAGCTCGACCACGTCCAGAACGTCCCGGCCGATCGCTGGAACGAGGCGGCGAAGCCGCTGGCGGAGGCGCTCGAGGTCACCGTCCTCGCACGCACCGATCTGGAAGCGGCGATCGAGGGACGGGGCGGCGCCGCAGGGCGGGAGGAACCAGGCGACCGGGACGGATAGACGAACGGAGCGCCCTCGGCGCCCGGATCGCGCGGGAGGCGCACGCGGCGAGCCGAGGCATGAGGCGCCGGTCCGGGTCGTGCTATCCATGCCGCCCTGCGCCCGACCCGAGGGCGGGCCCTCCGCCGGATCCGGCGCCCGGGCCCCGCCCGTCCGAGCAAGAGCGAGCCCCGACATGACCGCGACCGCCCCTCCGTCCTCCGACGCCCGCCCCGCAGCCGCCTCCCGACCCCGCAGCCTCTTCCAGAAGGTCTGGGACGCCCATCGGGTCCGCGAGCTCCCCTCCGGCCAGACCCAGCTCCTGATCGGCACCCACCTGATCCACGAGGTCACGAGCCCGCAGGCCTTCGCGATGCTGCGCGAGCTGGGGCTTCCCGTCCGATTCCCGCATCGCACGTTCGCCACGGTCGACCACATCATCCCGACCGACGACCAGTCGCGCCCGCTCGCCGACGACCTCGCGGAAGCGATGATGAGCGAGCTCGAGCGCAACTGCCGCGACTACGGCATCCAGTTCTTCGGCCCCGAGACCGGCGCCCAGGGCATCGTCCACGTGATCGGTCCCGAGCTGGGCCTGACCCAGCCCGGCATGACGATCGCCTGCGGCGACTCGCATACCTCGACCCACGGCGCCTTCGGCGCGATCGCCTTCGGCATCGGAACGAGCCAGGTCCGCGACGTGCTCGCGTCGCAGTGTCTCGCGATGTCGAAGCTGAAGGTCCGGCGCATCGAGGTGACGGGAAGGCTCCAGCCGGGCGTCTTCGCGAAGGACGTGGCCCTCGCCATCATCCGCGAGCTCGGCGTCAACGGCGGCGTCGGCTATGCCTACGAGTACGCGGGCCCGGTCTTCGATGCGATGTCGATGGAAGAGCGCATGACGGTCTGCAACATGTCGATCGAGGGCGGTGCGCGCTGCGGCTACGTCAATCCCGACCGCACGACCGTCGAGTATCTGCGCGGCCGCCGCTACACCCCCGACGACGACGCCTTCGAGGCGAAGGCGCAGCAGTGGCTCGCCCTCGCGAGCGACCCCGGCACGGCCTACGACGACGTCGTCACGCTGGACGGCGGGGCGATCGAGCCCTCCGTGACCTGGGGCATCCATCCGGGCCACAACGTCGGCGTCTCCGAATCGATTCCGACCCCGAACTCCGTCTCCGACGACGAGCGGGCCGGCGTCGAAGAGGCGCTCGAGTACATGGACTTCGCGGCCGGCGCCTCGATCGCGGGAACGCCGATCGACGTGGCCTTCATCGGCTCCTGCACGAACGGCCGCATCTCGGACCTGCGCGAGGCGGCGAAGATCGCGCAGACGGGCCACGTCAAGCCGGGCGTGCGCGCGCTCGTCGTGCCGGGCTCGATGGCCGTGCGCCAGCAGGCCGAGGCCGAGGGGCTCCACGAGATCTTCCGCAAGGCGGGCTTCGAGTGGCGCGAGCCGGGCTGCTCGATGTGTCTCGCGATGAACCCGGACAAGCTCCGGGGCCGCGAGGTCTGCGCCTCGTCGTCGAACCGCAACTTCAAGGGTCGCCAGGGCTCGCCGACCGGACGGACGCTGCTGATGTCCCCCGCGATGGTCGCCGCCGCCGCGATCCACGGGCAGGTCGTCGACGTCCGCAAGCTGTCTTGAGCCCATCGCCGGCCGGCAAGCGCCGCGCCGACGAGCGAACCCCGGATCCGGAAGGACGCCGCGCCCTTCGAGAGGAAGACGCCATGACCGCGACCAGGAAGGACGACGCCGTCCTCGTCCGCATCAGCGAAGTCGAAGGCAGGGCCTGCGTCCTGCGCGGCGACGACGTCGATACCGACCGAATCATCCCCGCCCGCTTCATGAAGGTCGTCACCTTCGACGACATGGGTCGCCATGCCTTCGAGGACGCGCGCAAGGCCGCGAAGGGCAAGCATCCCCTCGACGACCCGCGCTATTCCGGGGCGAACATCCTCGTCGTCGGCCAGAACTTCGGCTGCGGCTCCTCCCGGGAGCACGCGCCGCAGGCGCTGATGCGCTTCGGCTTCCAGGCCTTCGTCGGGGGCTCCTTCGCGGAGATCTTCGCCGGCAACTGCACGAGCCTGGGGCTGCCCTGCGTGACGCTCCCGGCCGACCCGCTGACGAAGCTGATGGACGCGATCGAGCTCGATCCGTCACAGACCGTCCGGATCGACCTCGGCGCGCGGACGATCGCCTCCCGCGCCGGCGTCATGTCCGCAGGCATCCCGGACGGCGTTCGGATGCAGCTGACGCAGGGGACCTGGGACGCGACGCGGGTCCTGCTCGAGGCCGGCGAGCGGATCGAGCGGACGGCTCGGGGGATCTCCTACTTCTAGGTCCGGCTCGATCGCGGGTCCGGCTCGATCGCCTAACGTCCCCCGAACTTCGCGTCCCGCTTCTCGACGAACGCCGTCGTCCCTTCGACCCGGTCCTCGGTCGCGAAGACGAGGCCGAAGGCGCGGATCTCGAGCGCGTGGGCCGTGCGCACGTCCGCGTCCTGCCCCTCCTGCATGACCTGCTTGGCGATCCGCGTCGCGACCGGCGCGCGCGCGGCCGCCGCGGCCGCCGCGGCGAGCGCGGCGGGCAGCAGCTCCTCCGGCGCGAAGACGCGGTTGACGAGCCCGATTCGAAGCGCCTCCTCCGCGTCGATCGGATCGCCGACCAGCACGAGCTGCTTCGCCCAGGCGAGGCCGACGCGCCGGACCAGCCGGCTCGTCCCGCCGAAACCGGGAATGAGCCCGAGCTTCGTCTCGGGCTGGCCGAGCTTCGCGTCCCGCGAGGCGAAGGCGAAGTCGCAGGCGAGCGCCAGCTCGCAGCCGCCGCCCAGCGCGAAGCCGTTGACCGCCGCGATCGTCGGAATCGCGAGCGACTCGAGCCGACCGATCACGCGATGGGCCCGCGCCGAGAAGGCCTCGGCCTCGAGCGGCGTCATCGTCCGCATCGCGGCGACGTCCGCGCCCGCGACGAAGGCGCGCCCGGCGCCCGTCACGACGAGCGCCCCGACCTCGGCGTCCGCTTCGATCGCGTCGAGTGCCCGACCGAACCCCTCGATCACCGCCGCGTCGAGGGCGTTCAACGCCTTCGGCCGATCGATCGTGAGGAGCGCCGCGCGCCCCTGCTTCTCCCATCTCACCCATTCGCTCATGCCCGCCTCTCCTCCGGCCGCCTCACGACCCGCGCTCCTGCTCCATCCGTCCGCGCGCCACCTTCAGGCCCTCCGCCGCGAAGGGATCGATCACGACCGGCGGCGCGTCGTCGACCGCCGAGCGCAGGAAGCGCACCCGTCGGCGCACGCTCTCCTCCGCGAGCTGCGCGCAGAAGTGTCCCTCGCGCAGCAGGTCTTCGGGTAGCGGCAGCGCCTCCGGCCGACAACCGGGGGCGCCCGGGTCGGCGGAACCGTAGGGCACCACCTCGAGATAGGCGCCCGTGGTGCCGTCTCCGAGGTTCCCGCGCAGGGGCGCCTCCGCCGTCGGGAGCCAGAGCGAAGCGTCGGCCGGCGGGTCGATCCAGGCGAGCGGTCCGAGGACCCAGGCGAGCGAGCGGCTCGCACGATTCGGCACGTATCCATCGCCCTGCCCCGCCGTCAGGAGCAGACTCGGATGCGGGATCGTCGACCGGGACCCGGCGAAGCGCGACGCGACGCCCGGACCCGCGCCGATCGGCGCACCGCCCCGCGAGAGCCGCATCGCATGCAGGTGCGGATCCTGCCGATCGATCGCGGTCTGGAAGAGCGCGAGCGTGACCCAGAGGTCGATCGGTCGGAAGTCGCCGAAGAGATAGGGCAGCGCCTTCACCATGCTCCCGGCGGCCTGATGCAGCGCGAGCTCGGCCAGCCGCGCGCCCCCCGCGACGAGCGAGGCGGCCCGGATGCGATCGCTGTAGGCGACGAGCGCCTGGCCGTGGATCGCGCCCTGGCTGACGCCCTCGTAGACGAAGGGGCCCGTCGCATCGATCTCGGCGATCCCGTCGGGCCGCGACGGCGGCAGCACGTCGAGCGTCCCGAGCTCGGGCAACGCCTCGAGCAGCGCGAGCTGCTCGCCGAGGGTCACGAGCCAATCGTCCGGGACGACCCGCTCGCGCCGGACCGCGTCGGCCAGCGCGCCGACCTGCGAGACGATGATCTCCCGCCGGTCGAGGCCGGCGGGCGTCTTGCCGCGGTTCCAGAGGTCGGTGAAGCCGATGATCGCGAAGCCGGCTTCGAGGTAGGGATCCTGGCGGCGACCGCCGATCTCCTCCCGTGCGGAGCCGGGATTGCCGTGCTGGTAGACGAGCAGCGTCGCCCGCTGCTGCAGGGTCTGGCGCGGCAGGGCGAGGACGAAGCGGAGCGCGTCGCGCCCGACCACGCGCGGAAGCCCCGCCGCGTCGCGCGACACCGCCTTGCGCCGCCGCTCGCGCCAGACGGGCGTCGCGAAGTGGCCGTGGACGAGGGCCGCGAGCGGGCGCTCGGGATCGCGCACGACCTCGACGCGCTCGATCGCGATCCGCGGCCCCGGCAGCGCGCGGACGGCGTCGAGCAGCGCCAACGGATCGCGTTCGAGCTCGGCGAGGCTGCGGACGGTGAACGAGAGGGCGAAGACGAGGTCGTCGCGGGTCCACGGGATCGCGAGCGCCGAGCCCGCGACGGCGATGGCGGGCTCGAGCTGCACGGCGAGATCCGCCTGGGCTCCGGACGTGGACCCGCCCCGACCCGCGAGGATGCGACGCAGCTGGGCCGGCTCGACCATCGCCCGGCCCGCTCGCGTCGCGACGCCCCGTCGCACGAGGAGCGCATAGCGTCCGCCCGGTCGCAGCGGTCGCGCGGGCAGGACCCAGAGCACGTGGTCCTCGAGACCGATCGCCGTGCGGTCCTTGCGCAGGATCGCTTCGAAGGGGAAGCGTCGCCCGCGCTCCGGACTCGTCGGGTCGACGTCGACGAGCGCGACCGTCGAGGTCGGATCGAGGGAGGCCTCCACGGTCCGCGGGAGGGTTCGGGTATCGATGCGCTCGCTCATCGACAGCACGATCGGTCCGATCGGACTCCAGCCGTCCGCGCGCGCGAGCTCCGCGCGCAGTCCCTCGACGACCTCGCTGAGATCGGATCGCAGGGCCACCGGCAGATCGAGGCGCAATCCGGTCGCCGAGGCCGGATCGGCGACGGTCCAGTAGTCGTCGGGAATCGGGGCGACCTCGCCGGGATTCGCGCGGCGATAGAGGACGTAGAGGGAGCGCCCAGGCGCCTCGCTCGCGCGAAACGTCTTGAAGCCGGTCGACTCGCGCCGATCGGGCCTCGACCAGGCGAGGCGACAGGCGGTCTCGGCCGGCAGCCGGCGCTCCGGCTGGACGACGATGCGCCCGGCCGGGAGGCGGTGGACGCGCGTGGCGATCGCCTCGTCGCCGCAGACGAAGTCGATCCCGCCGATCGCCGCGGCGGCTTCGGCGGGCTCGACCCTCAGCTCGGGCCAGACGCCGACGGCGACCTGGGTCGCGCCGTCGGGCGGCGCGACCTCGATCCGCGCCGCGACGGGGTCGACCGCAGGACCCGCGTTCGCGTCCTCGCGTTCGCTCGAGCAGCCCGCCACCAGCGCCACGCTCGCCGCGAGCATCAGCCCCCGCGCGAGCACGACGACGCCCATCGACGTCGCCGGCGCGTCGGGAGGGCGCGGCGCATCATGATATGCTGCGCGAGTCCGGACTCGTCGGGAAAGCAAGGAGCTCGCCATGGCCTCGGTCGCCCGCATGGTCTCGTTCGTCGCCCTTCTGCTCGCCGCACTCGGACTCGTCGCTGCGAACCTGGGGCTCGTCGCGCCGCTCGTCGGCTTCGCGACCTGCATGGGCAGTGCGCTGCTCGGGGGGCTCGTCGCCGCGATCCTCAGTCTAGTCGCGATCGCGAGGACGCGCGGGGGGCGCGACCCGATCGGAAGGCAGAAGGCCTGGGTCGGTCTCGCGATCGGGCTCGGACTGATCGTCTCGGTGCTCGCCGCGGCCGCGAGCGGGGCCGGGAAGCCGCCGATCAACGACGTCACGACGGACCTCGAGGATCCGCCCGCCTTCGCGCCGGCGAGCGCCGTGCCCGCCTATGCCGACCGCGACATGGCCTACCCGCCGGCCTTCGTCGAGACCGTGCGCGCGGCGTATCCCGAGGTCCGGCCGCTCGTGCTCGCGGTCCCGGTCGACGAGGCCTATGCGCGCGCGCTCGCGGTCGCCGAGGACCTCGGCTGGCGGGTCGTCGCGCGCAACGAAGCGGAGCACGCCTTCGATGCGCAGGATCGCTCCGCGCTCTTCCGCTTCGTCGACGACGTCGCGGTCCGTATCCGCACCGAGGGCGACGGGGCCCGCGTCGACGTCCGCTCGAAGTCGCGGGACGGACGCGGCGACCTCGGCGCGAACGCGGCGCGCATCGAGCGCTTTCTCGACGCCATGCGGTGAGGCGGGCGCGATGCCGCGAGCAGTGCGGTGAATCGCGCTAGACCGGCTTCGCCTCCGCGACGCCGAGCGCCGCGCAGAGCCGTACGATCGCGAGCATCGCGTCGAAGGTCTGCGTGGTCCGCGCAGCCGGTCCGCCGAGCGCGAGCTCGGCGAAGCCGCCGTCGCGCGCCTGCTCCTCGAGCAGCCGTTCGAGCAGCTCGACCACGTCGAAGCTCGCTCCCGGCATCGCCTGTGCGTCGCACGAGAGCAGCACGCGCAGCGTCACCAGCGCGTCGTTGCGCCGGCTGCGGAATCCCTTCTCGAGCGCGCGCCCGCACCACTGCAGTGCTTCGTCCGCGCGCTCGTGGCCCGCGTTCGTGAAGAAGAGCGAGTAGGCGAGCAGCGCCGAGTAGCCGTTTTCGACCGCGTCGGGCGAGAAGCGCTCGGCGAGGAACGCGCCCGCCCGCTCGAGCGTCGCGGGTCGGGAGAAGGGGGTGCGGCCGAGCATGCCCGCCACCATGCCGGTGAAGAAGACGTCGCTCGACGCGTCGTCTTCCCCGACGGCGGACGAGCCGGAGGAGGTCTCGGCGCCCGAGCGCACTCGAAATGCGCCGTCCAGCGCCTGGCGCGCCTCGAGCGCACGCGCAGCCGACTCGACCCAGGCGCCGTGGAGCACGCCGGCGTCGGCGGCGACGAGGAAGGCTTCGAGCGTGCCGAGGATCGCGCGCGCGTCGTCACCGAGCCGCGCGAGATCGATCGCGGGAAACCCCGGCGCGCCGCCCGCCACGAGCGTTCCCAGGCCGACGCGTCCGTCCGGCTCCTGGGCCGCGACGATGCGATCGACGAGCTCTGCGGGAGGGCTCGCGCCGCAGAGAACCCGTGCCCGAAGCCGCGCCCACGCGTCCCCGGCCCCCTCGAGAAAGCCGTAGGCGCGCTCGAGCGCCTCGGCCGCGCGCAGACGCAACGCATGGAGGAACGCCGCCTCGTCGCGCGATGCGGCGGCGACGCGAGCGTCACCTGTATCGAGTTGCACGATGCCCACGCGCGGGACGGTAGTCGCTCCCTCCCGCCGTCGCCGCCTGCCACGTCCGGGCCGGACGGCTACCCTCGCCCGCCCCATGCGCCAATCCCCCTCCTCATCCCCGTCCGCGGCCGACGGTGCCGCCTCGACGAGCGCTCCGGGCGCGCCGACGGCCCCGCGCCGAGCCGACGGCCGCCCCGCGAATCGGCTCGCGCGCGAGACGAGCGCCTATCTGCGGCAACACCAGTGGAACCCCGTCGACTGGCATCCGTGGGGCGCCGAGGCGTTCGAGCGGGCGCGACGCGAGGACAAGCCGCTGCTCGTCTCGATCGGCTACAGCGCGTGCCATTGGTGTCACGTCATGGAGCGCGAGTCCTTCGAGGACGCGTCCATCGCCGCGCGCATGAACGAGGTCTTCGTCTGCATCAAGGTCGACCGCGAGGAGCGACCGGACGTCGACCAGATCTACATGGACACGGCCCTCAAGCTGAACGGCCAGGGCGGCTGGCCGCTCAACGTGGCCTGCACGCCCGACGGTCGCCCCTTCTTCGTCGGCACCTACTTTCCGCCCGCGCGACGCGGCGGGATGCCGGGCTTCCCCGACGTCCTCGACGCGATCGCGGAGGCGTGGCGGACCCGGCGTGCGGAGATCGACGCGAACGCCGGCGAGATCGCGCGCGCGATCGCGGCGCGACCGACCGGGCCTTCCGACCATCGAGCGGGGCCCGAGACGGTCGTGAACACGGCGCGCCTCATCCTGCAGGGCGCCGACCGCCAGCACGGCGGATTCGGCCAGGGCAGCAAGTTCCCGACGGCGACCAATCTCGAGCTGCTCGTCTGCGCGCTCGACTTCCTGCCGGGCGAGGAGGCGACGGCGACCGCCCGCTTCCTCGCGCTGACGGCCCGGGAGATGGCGCGCCGCGGACTCTTCGACCAGCTCGGCGGCGGCTTCCATCGCTACTGCGTCGACGCCAGCTGGACCGTCCCCCACTTCGAGAAGATGCTCTACGACCAGGGCCAGCTCCTCGCGTTCTACGCCGAGCTCGCCCGTCGCAGCCATGCGCCGGCCGACTTCGTATGGCCGATCCAGGAGACGATCGCGTACCTGCGCCGCGAGATGACGGGCGAGGGCGGGGCCTGGTATGCGAGTCAGGACGCCGACAGCGAAGGCGTCGAGGGGCGCTACTTCGTCTGGACGCCCGAACAGATCGAGGCCGTACTCGGTCCCGGCGCCGACGCCTTCCGGACGGCCTACGGCGTCCGCCCGCGCGGCAACTTCGAGCACGGCACGACGCAGCTCGTCGACGAGGCCCGCGCGCCCCGGGCGACCTTCGCCGCCGAGCGCGCGCGGCTGCTCGCCGCTCGCCAGGAGCGCATCGCGCCCGCGACCGACCGCAAGCACGTCGCCGCCTGGAACGGCTACGCGATCTCGGGGCTCGCGCGTGCCGCGTCGCTCCTCGCCGACGAGGCGATCCTCGAGGATGCCGTGCGGGCCGCCGACTTCGTACTCGATCGCATGGTCGTCGACGGGCGGCTGATGCGGGTCCACGACGCGGGGCGCGCCCATGTCGAGGCGTTTCTCGACGACCACGCCGCGATGCTCACCGCCTGCCTCGACCTGCAGCGCGCCGGCGCCGGCGACCGCTTCCTGACCTCGGCGCTGCAGCTCGCGCATTCGATCCTCGCCCGCTTCGCGGATCCCGCGAGCGGCGTGCTCTACCTGACCCCCGCCGACGGCGAGCAGGCGGATGCGCCGTTGATCCATCGCCCGCGACCGGACCACGATGGCGCGACGCCCGATGCCGCGGGCCTGGCCCTGCTCGGCCTCGCCCGCCTCGGCGCCCTCTCCCATTCCGAAGCGCTCGAGACCTTCGTCGAGCGAGCGCTCGTCGAATCGGCCCTCCTGCTCGAGCGCGCGCCCCACGCCTTTCCGACCCTGGTCCGCGCCGTCGCCCTGCGCAGCCGGGGACTCGCCGTCGCGGTCGTGATCGGCGACAGTGGGCGGGACGACACGCTGGCGCTCGCGGAGCGGGCGCGACGCGTGCTGCGACCGGAGGATGCGGTCCTCGTGATCGCGCCCGGGTCGCCGCGACCACCGGGCGTCGCGGCCGAATGGGTCGCCGGAAGGGAGATGAAGGAAGGCCGGGCGACCGCCTGGCTCTGCCGGGGTACGAGCTGCTCGCTGCCGGTCCAGGCTCCTTCCGAGCTGGTCGCGGAGCTGCTGCCCGGCGTCTGATCGAAGGGGGCCGCCCCGTCCGGCCGCGAGGATGGATGCCCGATGACGGATGCCCGATGAAGAAGGCCCGATGAGCAAGGCGAGACGCAACGAACAGAACTACGGGACGGGCCACGACGATGGCCTCGAGCCGCTCGTGCCGCTCGACGTCGGCCGCCTCGACTCGGTCGACGCGCTCGTCTCGGCGATGGCGCGTACGGCCTTCGGCGGGCGGCGGCTCGGCGAGGCCGCCGACGCGCTCGAGGCGATGGTGCGCGATCCCGACTGCTTCCGGGTCGTCACCATCTCCGGCGCGATGACGATCGCGAAGCAGGGCCTCGTCCTCTGCGAGATGATCGAGCGCGGCTGGGTCCAGGCGGTCGTCGCGACCGGCGCGCTGATGACCCACGGCGTCGTCGAGGGCGCCGGCATGCTCCACTTCAAGCACCGCCCCGGCATGAGCGACGCCGACCTCTTCGAGCGCGGTTACAACCGCGTCTACGACACGATCGAGCTCGAGCGCAACCTCGACGGGACCGAGGCGATCCTGAACCGCGTGCTCGCGAAGGTCCAGCCCGGCACGACGCTCTGTACCCATACGCTGCTCGCCCAGGTCGGCGAGCTACTCGATCAGCACGACGTCGGGCGGGCGATCCTGCGGAGCGCCGTCAACATGGAAGTGCCGATCTACGTCCCGGCCTTCACCGACAGCGAGCTCGGCCTCGACTTCGCCATCCACAACCGGCGCCTCGCGATGCGCGGCGAAATGCCCTTCCCCTTCGACCCCTTCCTCGATCTCGAGGACTTCGCGAACCGCGTCCGCCGCCACGAGAATCTCGGCATCTTCACCGTCGGCGGCGGGGTCCCCCGCAACTGGGCGCAGCAGGTCGGGCCCTATCTCGAGATCTCCGCCAATCGCCTGGCCAGCGGCGATCCGGTCCGCCGCTACCGCTATGCGGTCCGCATCTGTCCCGAGCCGGAGCACTGGGGCGGTCTGTCCGGCTGCAGCTACAGCGAGGGCGTATCCTGGGGCAAGTTCGTGCCCGAGAGCGAGGGCGGCCGCCACGTCGAGGTCCATGCCGATGCGACGATCGCGTGGCCGATCATCGTGCGCGCCGTGATCGAGCGGCTCGAACGCGATCCGCCGACGACGGAGAGGGCATGACCAGCGACCTCGATTCCTCCCGGCTCCGCCGCTCACGCGGCTTGCATCGCCCGGACGGCTCGCCCGTGCGCGTGCTGATCGTCGACGACGAGCCGACCTATCGTGAGTACCTGGAGCGCTTCCTCTCCCGCGACGGCCTCGCCGTCCGGACGGCCGAGACCGGCAGCGACGCCATCCGCATCGCGGACGAGTTCGGCCCGGACTTGCTGCTGGCGGACTGGATGCTCCGCTGCGAGATGCACGGGATCGAGGTCGGCGAGGTCCTGCGAGCGCGCTGGCCCGAGCTCCGGATCCTGCTGATGACCGGGTTCCCGACGGCCGACCTCGAGGCCGAGGCGGCGCGGGTCGGGATCGACGGCGTGCTCGAGAAGCCCTTCGGACTCGAGGACCTCGCGGGCGCCATCCGCGCCGCGCTCGAGACCCGCCGGACCGTCCCGACCTCGGCCTGAGGCCCCCGGACGCGGACCCCGAGCGCTAGCGGGCACGCTCGAAGAGCGAAGGATCCGGCGTCTCCGACAGGACGATCGACTCGTTGCGGTCGCGCAGGCGGTCGAAGTCCCAGCTCGAGGGCGCGAGCAGCGCCCAGCGATCGTCGCGGTCGACGACGACCTTGATGCGCTCCGAATAGCGGAAGTCGGCCGGGTCGAAGCCCTCCAGCGGCCAGCGCGCGATCGTGTACGGAAGCTTCGAGAGCTTGAGGTCGACGCCGTACTCGGTCTTGAGGCGATGCTGCATGACGTCGAACTGCAACGGCCCCATCGCGCCGAGGATCCACGACGCGGAGCCGCCCGTCGGCTCGCGAAAGAGCTGTACGACGCCTTCCTGGACCAGCTGCTCGACGCCCTTCTCGAGCGCCTTGCGCTTCTCGACCCCGGCCACCTCGACGCGCATGAACGACTCGGGCGCGAAGATCGGGATGCCCGCGTAGGCGATGCCCGGCTCGTCGGAGAGCGTGTCGCCGATCCGGAATAGGCCGGGATCGAAGAGGCCGACGACGTCGCCCGCGAACGCCTCCTCGACCTCTGCGCGATCCTTGCCCATCAGGAGCGTCGAATTCGCGAGCCGGATGGCCTTGCCCGTGCGGACGTGCGTCGTCTGGTTGCCGCGCACGAAGCGGCCGGAGCAGATGCGCAGGAAGGCGACGCGGTCGCGGTGGTCGGGATCCATGTTCGCCTGGATCTTGAAGACGAAGCCCGAGAAGGGGTGCTTCACGGGGTCGATCGGGCGCCCACCGCTCTGGCGCGGCGCGGGACCGGGCGCCATGTCGAGGTAGGTGTCGAGGAACGGCCGGACGCCGAAGTTGGTCAGCGCGCTGCCGAAGAACATCGGCGTCTGGTCGCCGCGCGCGACGCGCTCGCGATCGAGCTCCGCGCCCGCGCCCTCGAGCAGCTCGAGCCCGTCCTGCACGTCCTTCGCGAACGGCCCCATCGCGATGGCGAGCGCCGGATCGCCGACCTCCCCCTCGAGGGTCCGCTCGTCGACCCGATGCGTCCCGTGCTGCCCGCCGGAGAAGAGGACGAGGCGACGGCCGAGGCGATCGTAGATGCCGCGAAAATCGCTCCCGGCTCCCACCGGCCAGTTCATCGGCACCGAGTCCATGCCCAGCACCTCCTCGATCTCGGCCATGATGTCGAGGGGATCGCGACCATGGCGGTCCATCTTGTTGACGAAGGTGAAGATCGGGATCCGCCGCAGGCGGCAGACCTCGCAGAGCTTGCGCGTCTGCGCCTCGACGCCGCGCGCCGCGTCGATCAGCATGACGGCGCTGTCGGCGGCCATCAGTGTCCGATACGTATCCTCGCTGAAGTCGCGGTGGCCCGGCGTGTCCAGGATGTTGACGCGATGGCCCCCGAACTCGAAGTGGAGCACGGAGCTCGAGACCGAGATCCCGCGCTGCTTCTCGAGCTCGAGCCAATCGGAGGTCGCGTGGCGCGCGGCCTTCTGCGCGCGCACGGCCCCCGCCTCCCGGACAGCGCCGCCGTAGAGCAGCAGCTTCTCCGTCAGGGTCGTCTTGCCGGCGTCGGGATGCGAGATGATGGCGAAGGTCCGCCGGCGAAAGATCTCGCGGCGGATCTCCTCGGAGCTGCGTTCGGTGGACACGGCGGGACCTTTCGGGGCTCGTGATTACCGGTCGGGCCGGAGGCTGGCAAGGGCGCGGCGTGCGCGAGCGATCCAGGCGCCGTTGGGCGCGGCTCCATTCCGGTCGAAGCGCTCGGGCGGCCCCGCTATGCTGCCGCCCCGGTCGGCCCCTCGCCCCCGTCAAGGGAGCCCCGGCTCCGACCGAAAGCCCACGCCGGACCCCCTCTTCGCCTCCGCCGCGCCGCGACGGGGCGCGCCGCCGTCACGAGGAGAGCGCTGTCATGACCCATCGCGTCGACGAGATCCTGAGCTGGTACGGATCCGACAACCCCGGCGTGCTCAAGAACCTGCGCTGGATGCTCGACACCGGACGCCTCGCCGGGACCGGCAAGCTCGTGATCCTGCCCGTCGACCAGGGCTTCGAGCACGGCCCCGCGCGCTCCTTCGCGAAGAACGCGCCCGGCTACGACCCGCTCTACCACTACCAGCTCGCGATCGACGCCGGCTGCAATGCCTACGCGGCGCCACTCGGATTCCTGGAGGCCGGTGCGCGCCCGTTCGCCGGCCGCATTCCGACGATCCTCAAGCTGAACAACAGCGAGAGCCTCTTCTCCTCGAAGAACCCGAAGCCCGCCGTCACGGGCTCCGTCGGCGACGCCCTGCGCCTCGGCTGCGCCGCCGTGGGCTTCACCGTCTATCCGGGCTCGGCCGAGCGCAACGAGATGTACATGGAGTTCCGCGAGATCGCCGAGGAGGCCAAGGCCGCCGGCCTGGCCGTGGTGCTCTGGAGCTATCCCCGCGGCGAGGGCCTCTCGTCCCAGGGCGAGACCGCGATCGACGTGATCGCCTATGCGGCACAGATCGCGGCCCAGCTCGGCGCCCACATCATCAAGGTCAAGCCGCCGACCGAGCACATCGAGCAGGACGCGGCGCGCAAGGTCTACGCGTCGGAGGGCGTCAAGATCGCCACCCTCGCCGACCGCGTCGCCCATGTCGTGCAGAGCGCCTTCGACGGGCGAAGGATCCTGATCTTCTCGGGCGGCGCGGCGAAGGGGACCGAGGGCGTCCTCGAGGAGGTTCGCGGCATCGCGGCCGGCGGCGGCTTCGGCAGCATCATGGGCCGAAACGCCTTCCAGCGTCCGCGCGCCGAGGCGATCCAGCTGCTGCACGACGTGATGGACGTCTATCGCGAGCGGGCCTGAGGGGGCCGAACGCGATCGGACGCGCCTGGCGCGACCGGCGCCGGGGCGACGGTCGAACGGCCGATCAACGCCTAGCCGAGCAGCGTCTGGGCCACGAAGCGTTCGATCGCATGACGCTGTCCGGCGGGCACCGCGCTGAAGACGAATCCGACATCGGGCATCAGCTGATAGGCGGCTTCCGCCTCGAGCGCGATCTCGCCGGCCCGCGGCAGCTCGACGCTGAGCTGGATCCGCTGACCGAGTGGAATCATCTCCGGGCTGCGCATCAGGCAGCCGTTCTCGGACAGGGAGAGCACGCGGGCCTCCCAGCTCCGGGCCCCCCGGCTGCAATGGGCCCGTAGCTGCGTCGCGATGCGCGGCGTCGAGCGCGGCGTCTCCTCGAAGAGCTGCTGGAGCAGGCGATAGAGGTCGTGCATCCCGGCCGGTCGCTTCACGGCGCCCACGATGCGCGCATCGGCCCCGGTCGCGCCGTGCTGCCCCGTCAGCAGGATGATCGGCAGCGCATCGAGCTCCGAATCGTCCCAGGCGTCGACCTCGCCGAGGCGCCGCTCGTCGACCAGCAGCAGATCGGGTCGCGCATCGGGGTCGGCGTCGCGGCGGGCTTCGAAGCCATCGCACGGCAGGATCGCGTAGCCGAGCTTCGAGAGGATCACGTCGGTCATCGGACCGAGCGCGTCGCGCGAGGCGTGGAGCAGCAGGGTTCGGACGCGCGCGGTCGCCGCGGGCCGGGTCGAGGGGGTCGGGCGGTCGTTTTGCATGGCGATTCGATCGGGCCGCCCGAACCCTCAATTGAGGGCTGGATCCCTCGAAAAAACGGACTGGGCCCGAGGGGTATCGCTGTCGATCCCCAGAAAATTCCCGGCCTCGGTGATCAAAATGTGATCCGTATACAGGGGTTTTCGCCGCATGCTGCTAGCTTTCGCGCGTGGATTCGCCTGTTTCGGGCATTGCGAACCGTGATCTCGCCAACTGGCTGATGGCCAAGCGGATCGACATCGAGCGCGTCATGCAGACGCGGCTCGGCGGCGCCGCGCCCGCAGCATCGGGCCCTGAAGCGGAAACCCTCCGACGCTTTCGCACGTTCGTGTCGACCGCCCTCGTGCGCGGTGCGGCCCCCCGTCCGGTGCTCGAGGGCCTGCGTCCCAACGAACGCCGCGTGATGGCGCTGCTCGGCTGCTGGGCGGACGTCGCGAGCGAGATGGCCGGTCCCGATCAGGCGCTCGTGCGCGAGACGCTGCGCCCCCTGCTCGAGCACTTCCGCTTCGCGATCCGGACCACCGGCCAGACGCGCAAGACGAGCGGACCGCCCCGCGCGTCGCGCCGCGCCATCAGCGCTGCGATCGACCGCATCGCGGATCTCTACTTCGCGATCGAGGTCGATTCGGGCGAGATCCTCGACGCGAATCCCGCCGCGGGCGCGGCGCTGGGCGTCGCACGGGACGCGCTCATCGGACTCGAGTTCAATGCCTTCGTCCCGAGCGACGCGCAGGGGCCCTGGTGGACGTCGCTCGACGGTCTCGCCGAGGGCCAGGATCACCACGTCTTCGCTGCGACGATGCAGGACCGGGACGGCCGCAGGCTCCGCCTCGAGGTCTCCGCGACGCGCTACCTGCGCAACGCGAGCCGCGCCGTCGCCCTCGTGATCGCGCGGCCGGACAACAAGGTCGAGGCCCTGATCGACGCGTACCCCGTCGGCTGACGGACGCGCGGCCGGCACGGCCCGGCCCGGCCCGCACCGGCGCCGGCGCGGACGCAGGCCTCCCCGAGGCGTACCGCGCGGCACCGGACGGCGCGGTCCCGGCGATCTCGCAAGGGACCCCAGCCCGCGTCGCTAGGCGCCCCGCGGCCCTCCTCGCCTCGATTCCATCCGACGGCGCGCGAGCGCTGCGAGCAGCCCCATTCCCGCCCCCAACGCCGCGACGGTGCGCGGTTCGGGAACGACATGGTCCACGGATCGGTCGTCCGCTCCCGACCCGAGCGCGATCGCCGTCAGCGCGAAGAGCTCGGCCGGCTCCGCCGCCGGGACCCCGATGTAGAGATCGGGGATCGTGACCGTCAGGCTCTGGCCGGCATTCAGCGTCCCGACGTTCCAGGAGAGGAACTCGCCCGCCTCGCAGAAGGCGTTGTTGACGACCTGGTTGCAGCCGGCGGTCGGTGCGCCCGTCACCGACGCGATCGGGAACGTCAGCGCATCGCGCGGCACGCGCCACGAGAGCGTGACGCCGGTATGGGCCACGACGTCCGTGTTCGTGACGGTCAGCTCGACCTGGAACGCCCAGTCCGTGAAGTCGAGCGTGGCGTCGACCGTCGTCTCGAGCGCGTCGACGCCGTCGATCTCGGTCACGGCCTGCGCGCGGGCGAGCCGCGGCGGCTGGATCGAATCGACGAGCGAGGCCTCGGCGCGCAGCAGCGCACCGCGCGTCAGCGCCCCCTCGGTCCGGACCGTCACGCTGCGCGTACCCGAGCGTACGGGCGGGAGCGTTCCCAGGGACCACTCGACGACGCCCCCGTTGACCGCCCCGGCGTCGGAGGCCGAGACGAAGGTCGTCCCTTCCGGCAGCGGAAAGCGCAGCAGCGCATTCGGCGCCGAGTCGGTCCGCGTTCGGTTGACGAAGGAGAGCGTGTAGACGAGGTCGTCTCCGGCCACGACGGGATCCTCGCTCGCGGCGAGATCGAGCTCGAGCAGGCGCTCCGCATCCACCGCGATGGCGCGGCCGACCCGCGCCTGCGCGTCGGCGGCAGCGCTCTGCACGCTCGCGTCGAACCCCACGATCGAGCCGTCGGGCGTCGCCGCCAGCGCCGCCGAGTAGGCGACCGTCACGCTCTGGCCCGCCTCGAGCGTGCCGAGGTTCCACACGGCGAACTCCCCGGCCGTGCAGCCGGCGTTGTTCACGATCTGGTTGCAGCCGACCGGCCCGGAGGTGCCCTGGCCGGTGAGGAGCGGCGCGATCGCGTGCGGCCAGCGCAGCCCGAGCGAGACGGTCGAGAGCGGCGACGCGCTCGTGTTGCTGGCCGTCAGCTCGATCCGCAGCTGCTCCCCCGGCGCGACCGGATCCGGCCCCACGACCATCCCGAGCGCGAGCGCCTCGAGCCCGTCGATCACGCTCAGGGCGGTCGCACGGGCGCGCTGCGACGGCGCGGACGCGTCGGCGAGCGCGACGTTCGCCTCGAGCAGCGTGCCGGGCGCGAGCCCGGGCGTCGTCGCCAGCATGAGCGTGCGCGTGCCCGACTGCCCGGGCGCGAGCGTTCCGAGCGACCACTCGACGGCGCCGCCGTTCAGCACGCCGGCATCGGAGGCCGAGACGAAGCTCGTGCCGACCGGGAGCGGCAGGCGCAGCAGCGCGTTCGACGCGGCGCCCGAGGTCGAGCGATTCCCGAAGTGGATGGCATAGGCGAGATCGTCGCCCGCCGCGACCGGATCCCGCAGCGGATGGAGCTGGAGGTCGAGCGGGCTCGTGGCGTCGACGGCCACGGCGCGGCCGACGCGCGCCTGGGCGTCCGTGCCGGCGCTCTGGACGACGGCCTCGAACCCCACGATCGAGCCGTCGAGCGTCGCCGCCAGCGCGGCCGAGTAGGAGACCGTCAGGCTCTGGCCCGCGTCCAGCGTGCCGAGGTTCCACACGGCGAACTCCCCGGCCGTGCAGCCGGCGTTGTTCACGATCTGGTTGCAGCCGACCGGCGAGAGGGTGCCCTGGCCGGTGAGGAGCGGCGCGATTTCGTGCGGCCAGCGCAGCACGAGCGAGACGGTCGAGAGCGGCGACGCGCTCGTGTTGCCGACGGTCAGCTCGATTCCGAGCTGCTCCCCCGGCGCGACCGGATCGGGCCCCACGACCATCCCGAGCACGAGCGGCTCGAGCCCGTCGATCACGCTCAGGGCGGCGGCGCGCGCGACCTGCGACGGCGCGGACGCGTCGGCGAGCGCGACGTTCGCCTCGAGCAGCGCTCCGGACGCGAGTCCCGGCGCGGACGTCAGCGTGACGGTGCGCGTGCCCGACTGCCCGGGTGCGAGCGTTCCGAGGGACCACTCGACCGCGCCGCCATGGAGCGCGCCGGCGTCGGAGGCCGCGACGAAGCTCGTGTCGGCCGGAAGGGTCAGGCGCAGCACGGCGTTCGGCGCGGCATCCGCGGTCGAGCGGTTGCCGAAGTGGATCGCGTAGGCCAGCTCGCCCCCCGCCTCGACCGGATCGCGAAGCGCGTGGACCTGGACGTCGAGCGCGCCCGAGGCATCGACCGCGACCGCGCGGCCCGCCTCGGCGCGGTCGTCGAGGGCGGAGCTCTGGACCGTCGCCCGGAAGTCGACGATCGACCCGTCGGGCGGCGCGGCCAGCGCCGCCGAGAAGGAGACCGTCAGGTTCTGGCCCGCCTCGAGCGTGCCGAGGCTCCAGAGCGAGAACTCGCCGGCCGTGCAGGCGACGTTGTTCACGATCTGGTTGCAGCCGCTCGGCGAGAGGGTGCCCTGGCCGTTGAGGAGCGGCGCGATCTCGCCCGGCCAGCGCAGCAGCAGCGTCACGGTCGACAGCGGCGACGCGCTGGTGTTGCCGACCGTCAGCTCGATCTCGAGCTGCTCGCCCGGCGCGACCGGATCCGGCCCCACGACCATCGCCAGCACGAGCGGCTCGAGGCCGTCGATCTCGGTCAGCGCGCGCGCCACGGCCTGTTGCGGCCGCGTGTCCGAGAGCTCCGCGGTCGCGAGGATCGAAGCGCCGCGGACCAGGCCCGCGCCCGCCGTCAGCGTGACGGTGCGCGTGCCCGACTGCCCGGGCGCGAGCGCTCCGAGCGACCACTCGACCGCGCCGCCATGGAGCGCGCCGGCGTCCGACGCCGCGACGAAGCTCGTGCCGGCCGGGAGTGGCAGGCGCAACAGTGCGTTCGGCGCCGCGTCCACGGCCGAGCGGTTGCCGAAATGGATCGTGTAGACGAGCTCGCCACCCGGGGCGACGGCATCGACCGCCTCGTTCAGGCTGACGTCCAGCGTGAGTCCCGCGTCGACGGAAACCGTCGCGCTGGCCGAGGGCCCGGCGCTCAGAACGGGATCGAAGACGATCGGGCCCGTGGCCGTCGCCGATACGATCGGCGCGAGCGACGCCGTCACGCTCTGTCCCGCGGCGATCGTCCCCAGGTTCCAGATCAGGGTCTCGCCGGACTGACACGCGGCGTTGTTGACGATCTGGTTGCAGCCGCCCGCAGCAGGCGTCGCGACGCCGATGAGGAAGTTGTCGAGGTCGCTCGGCACCAACAGGTTCAGCACGACGCCGGCGACGTCGGCGACGCCCTGGTTCGCGACCGTCACGCGTACTTCGAGCTGCTCGCCCGGTCGCGCGACGCCCGGATTCGCCTCGATGGCGACGACCAGCTGGGCTTCGGCGGTGGATGCCTCGACCAGCACACACAGGAAGAAGAGGGAAACCGCGAGGACCCGGAGCCCCGACGAAAGCGACACCCGCAGCATGGACGCGATCCTCCCGCCTCCGAGCGCCGTCCCGACCGAGGGGCGGCCATCCGTTCCGGAGGCGCGACAGAACAATCACGACGGACCGAGACGAGAGCAGAGCAGACTGGATCGAGCCGCCGGCTTCGAGGACACGTCCGGGCGATCGCGACGCGTGTGCCAGCCAGGTCCACCTTACAACCGTGGACGGATCGGGTTCAAGCTTCTTCTCGTGTCGTGCCGGATTCGACTCATGCCTGGCATTCGGCCCGGCACGCCCGGGTCGTTCGCCGGCCCCGCGTCGAGCCAACCCGCGGGATCTCGCAGCACGGTCCGCGCTTCCCGGTCCACCCGCCGCGGAGCCATCGACCCGCGGGCGATCGCAGCGGAGGGGAGGCGGACCCGCCCGCCTGCAGCCGGACGCCTCGAATTCGTTAGTCGAGCCGCTCGTGCAGGAACGCGACGACGCGCCCGAGCGCCGTACGGGCGGTCTCGGGTCGATATGCCGCCGGGCGCGTCTCGTTGAGAAAGGCGTGACCCGCGTCGGCATAACGGTCGACCCGGAACGCCCGGCCGCTGCGGGCGAGCCCGGCCTCGAGCGCGTCGACGTCGCCCTCTGGCACGAACTCGTCCCGACCGCCGAAGGAAGCCAGCATCGGCATGCGCAGCGACGGCGCCGCCTCGATCGGGGACACGGGCTTGCGCGCCCGGTCCCGGCCGTCCGAACCGATCACCATTCCCCGGTCGTAGCAGAGCACCGCGTAGAAGGGCGCCGAGGCCGCGAAGACCGTCGAACGACAGGCAGCGAGGAGCGAGTAGGTACCGCCCATGCAGACGCCCATCACGCCGATCCGTCGCCCGCGACAGACGGCCTGCTCGCCGAGCCAACGCCCCGCCGCGTCGACGTCGTCGAGGACCTGCCCGTCGTCGAGCGATCGGATGCGCTCGCCCGCGTCCCGGACCTCGGGATCGAGCAGATCGCGGTAGAGGTCGAGCTCGACGACGGCGAAGCCCTCGCCCGCCATCCGCGCGGCGAGCGCACGACTGTGCTCGGAACGGCCCCAGACGTCGTGGATCAGGACGAGCCCGGGACAGGACGCGACGTCCAGCGGTCGATGGAGCCGGCCGAACGGGATCTCCTCCATCGTCGCCGCCCGACCGCCGCCGGCTCCCTGCTCCGTCTTCTTCGCTCCCCGCGCCATCCTGCTCCCTCCCGCCCCGGGCGACCGCGGTCCGCCGTCTGGCATCCGCTCGACCCGCTGCCTAGACTCGCGCGCCCCCTGAAGGAGCACTCCCGATGAGCGAACCGAAACCCTCGCCCCGCGTCATCCGCAAGAAGACCGGCCATTTCCTCGAGGATTTCAAGCCCGGCCAGGTGTTCCGCCACAAGGGCGGCAAGACGGTGACCGAGGGCCTCTTCACGACCTTCACCGAGTTCGCCATGACGACGAATCCGCTGGCCAAGAACGCGCGTTATGCGCGGGCCCACGGCTTCGACGGGCTCGTCTGCCCGCCCGGCCTCGTCATGCTCGTCGCCTTCAGCCAGACCGTCGAGGACGTGTCCGAGAACGCGCGCGCGAACCTCGAGTACATCGACATGCGCTTCGGCGCCCCGGTCTACGTCGGCGACACGATCGAGGTCGAGACGAAGGTGATCGGCGTACGAACCTCGTCCTCGCGACCGAACCTCGGCATCGTCCACGTCCAGTCGACGGCGCGCAAGAACGTCGGCGAGCCCTCCGAGGCGATCGTCGCGACCTGGCAGCGCAAGGTCCAGGTCTACAAGGACGACGAGTCGATCGCGGTCGAGAGCTTCGAGATCGCGCCGGACGAGATCGCCTGCGAGCTCGCGCTGCCGCCCTACCCGGGCAAGGCGAAGGTCGCGCCGCTCGCGCATCTCTCGAGCCGCGACAGCTGGTTCGAGGACCTCGAGCCCGGGACGCGCATCGAGCACTCGCGCGGCCGCACGGTCACCGACGAGCACATCGCGCTCACCGCCATTCTCGACAACACGAGCCAGGTCCACTGCAACCAGTTCATGATCGACCTCGACCCCGAGCAGTACGTCGGGGGCAAGCTGATCGTCTTCGGCGGCATCCCCTTCACCCTCTGCCTCGGCCTCTCCTGCCCCGACGTCGGCGACAACGCGCTCGGCGACGTCGTCTACACCACCGGCCGCCACACGGCGCCGCTCCAGGCGGGCGACACCGTCTTCGCCGCCACGGAGATCCTCGCCAAGCAGGACCACCCGACCCGGTCCGACCTCGGCCTCGTCTCGACCCGGCTCTTCGGCCACAAGTTCGTGCGCGCCGAGGGCGAGACGAGCGCCGACGCGCCGCCCGGCTGGAAGAAGGTGCAGATCTTCGAGCTCGACCGGACGCTCGCGATCAAGCGGCGCAGCCACTGGGTGTAGGCGATCGCGTTCGCGACGAAGGCGCTTCGCGAACGCCGGCGTGCGTCAGCGCGTGCGCTCGTAGCGCCAGGCGGCGCCCTTCGGCATCGCGAGGCGATGACGGGGTCCGACGGCCCGCGGATCCCCGGACTCGTAGCCCGCGTCTCCGTGCCACATCGCGACCATGCCGTCGTCCCCCATCGCGATCGCGGTCCGGAAGCGCTCGGGCGTCCGGAGCCCGATCGCGGCGAGCGCCGAGTCGACGTCCGACCAGACCGCCAGCTCCGAGAGCGTCACGATCGTCGGCGGGGCCAGCTCGATCCCGCCCTCGTCGCGACGACGCAACGCCTCGGCCGGTCGCATCCAGGCGGACGCGCGGATCTCGCCGTGATCGATCGCGACCTCGCCCTCGCAGGCCCGGGCGGCGAAGAACCAGGTGATGAAGCGCCTCGGCGTGATCGCGGGCGGGGTCCAGTGGGCGTAGTGGAGGATCGTCTCGGGGTCGATCGCGAGGCCGCACTCCTCGTATGCCTCGCGCACGGCCGCCCGCCGCGCCGCCCCGAGCTCGTCGCCCGGGTCGAGCCCGACCCAGTCCGCGGGATCGATCCGACCCCCCGGAAAGACCGACATGCCGCCGAAGGCGATCTTCGACGCGCGTCGCAGCATGAGCGTCTCGAGCCCCGCCGCGCCGTCGCGCAGCAGGATCACCGTCGCGGCGAGCGTCGCATCGTCGCCGATCACGGCTCCGGTCGCTCCTGCGGTCGGTCGTTCGGACGTTCCATCGGGCGTTCGACTCATCGCAGGCCTTCCGTTCGGATCGAAGACGCGTGTGCGCCCCGCGGCCCGGGCAACGTAACACGCGCGTGCGCCCGATCGGGCCGCACGACGTTCCGCCCCGACCGCGCGTCGATGCGCCAGAACTGCCGGTCGGGGCTCGAATTCTTGCCTCCGAGGGGCCGAACGAATAGAGTCGGCCGTCCTCAGCCGGAGCCCCCGCGATGCGCTTCTACGAATACGAGGCGAAAGCCCTCTTCCGACGCCATGGCCTGCCGCTCGGCAAGAGCCAGCGGATCGCCCGACCGCAGGAGGCGCGCGATGCCTTCGCCGCGCTCGGCGGCGGTCCGGTCGTGCTCAAGAGCCAGGTCCTCTCGGGCGGTCGGATGAAGGCGGGCGCGGTCCGATTCGCCGACGATGCGACCTCGGCGGAGCGCGAAGCGGGGGCGATCTTTCCGATCCGCGTGAACGGTCAGGAGTGCCGCTCGATCCTCGTGGAGGAGAAGACGCAGGTCGCCCAGGAGTACTTCGTCGCCATCACCTGGGACGGCCGCGCCAAGCGACCCGTCTGCGTCTTCAGCGACATGGGCGGCATCGACATCGAAGAGGTCGCCGAGACCCATCCGGAGCACGTCTCGAAGACCCACTTCTCGACGGTCGTACCCCTGATGCCCCACGTCGCGAAGCAGGCCGTCGCGGCGACCGGCGTCTCGGGCTCGGACCTGAACAAGCTGGCGCCGATCGTCTTCGAGCTGATGAAGATCTTCCTCGCGTACGACCTGACGCTCGCCGAGATCAACCCCCTCGCGAAGCTCGAGGACGGTCGCTTCGTCGTCCTCGACGGCCACATCGACATGGAGGCCGAGGCCCGCGGAAGCCACAAGAAGCTCCTCGCTGAGCTCGGCATCGGCGACGACGAGACGCGCCAGGCGCGGCCGCCGACCGCCTTCGAGCTCGCCGGCGCGCGCGTCAACGCCGCCGACCATCGCGGGGTCGCGGGCAACGTCGTCGAGTTCGACGGCAACCTCGGGCTCGTGATCGGCGCCGGCGGCGGCTCGCTGACCCTCTTCGACGCCGTCCGCAAGCACGGCGGCAAGCCCGCCAACTACTGTGAGATCGGCGGCAATCCCTCGATGAGCAAGACCAAGGAGCTGACCAAGCTGATCCTCGGCAAGCCCGGCGTCGACAAGATCGCGGTCATGATGAACGTCGTCTCGAACACCCGCGTCGACATCGTCGCCCGGGGCGTCATCAAGGGCTGCCTCGAGGCCGGCAAGGATCCGGCGGAGACGATCGCGATCTTCCGCATTCCCGGCGCCTGGGAGGAGGAAGGGTTCAAGATCCTGGCGAAGTACGGCGTCGACTACTGCGATCGCAGCGTCTCGATGCACGACGCCGCCGGCCGCGCCGTCGCGAAGATGAAGAAATAGGGAGAGAAGAAGCCGTGTCGATCCTCCTCTCCCGCGACGCGAACATCCTCGTCCAGGGCATCACCGGCCGCGAAGCCATCAACCTGACCCGAGAGAACCTCGCCTACGGCACGAAGATCGTGGGCGGCGTCACGCCGGGTCGCGCCGGGCGCGACGTCTACGGCGTCCCGGTCTTCGACACCGTCGCCGCCGCCGTCGCGGCCAACGCGGAGAAGGGCATCCGGGTCACGGGCTCGATCGTCTCGGTCCCGCCGGGCTTCACGCAGGACGCGATCTTCGAGGCCCTCGACAACGGCATCGAGCTGATCGTCGTCGTGACGGAGAACGTGCCGCGCAAGCAGGTCGCCCAGGCCGTCGAGTACGCCGGCATGAAGGGCGCGCGCATCATCGGGCCGAACTGCCTCGGCATCATCTCGCCGGACGAGTGCAAGATGGGCGGTGTCGGCGGTCCGGCCGCGAACACGCGCCAGGCCTACCGGAAGGGATCGATCGGCGTGATGTCGCGCTCCGGCGGCATGACGACCGAGATCGCCTCGACCCTCACGGCGGCCGGACTCGGGCAGTCGACCTGCGTCTCGATCGGGGGCGACGCGATCGTCGGCACGACCTACGCCGAGCTGATGCCGCTCTTCGAGGCCGATCCCGAGACCGAGGCGATCGCGATCTACTCCGAACCGGGAGGCCGGATGGAGGCGGAGCTCGCGGAGTGGGTCGCGAAGCACGACTCGCGCCTGCCGATCGTCGCCTTCATGGCCGGCCGCTTCATGGACGAGATGAAGGGCATGCGCTTCGGCCATGCCGGGACCATCGTCGAGGGCAAGGAAGACACGACGGCCGAGAAGATCAAGCGGATGGAGGCGGCGGGCATCTCCGTCGCCGAGCGGATCGAGGAGATCCCCGCGTTGATCCGCAAACGGCTGGCCGAACGCAAGCGCTAGGCCCGCGCGACCGTTCGGGCGGCACGGCCTTCGACCGATTCGAGGCAGCGTCCGAACGCGCGAAGGGCCGTCCGAAGAGAAGTTTCGTCCGACGGTCCGAAGGAGAGGAGCACGACATGCCCGGTACGTTCATCGACGTGCGCGTCGACGCGAGCGTGGCCCGCGATCCGGCGATCGCGAGGAAGCTCGAGGAGATCTGCCCCGTCTCCATCTTCAAGGCGGAGGAGACGGGCCTGCGGATCGTCGAGGAGAACCTCGACGAGTGCGTGCTCTGCGATCTCTGCCTGCCGGCGGCGCCCGAGGGCAAGATCCGGATCGTCAAGCTCTACGAGTAGAGGAACGCCCGATGCGAAGCGCGAAAGACTTCTTCAAGCCGCTGGCGCTGGGCGCGCCGGCCCCCCTGCGCGAGATCCCGTTCAAGCCTTCGCGCATGATCCACTTCTTCGACCCGTCGAATCCGAAGATGGCGGCGAAGGTCCCCGAGATCGCGAAGAAGTGCGACGTGATGCTCGGCAACCTCGAGGACGCGATCCAGGCGGACAACAAGGTCGCGGCGCGCGAGGGGCTCGTGAAGATCGGCCGCGAGGTCGACTTCGGGACCTGCCAGCTCTGGACCCGGGTCAACAGCCTGGACTCGCCCTGGTGCCTCGACGACCTGACGACGCTCGTGACCGAGATCGGCGACAAGCTCGACGTCATCATGGTCCCGAAGGTCGAGGGCGCCTGGGACATCCACTACGTCGATCGCCTGCTCGCCCAGCTCGAGGCGCGCGCCGGCCTCTCGAAGCCCCTGATGGTCCACGCGATCCTCGAGACGGCGCTCGGCGTCGCCAACGTCGAGGAGATCTGTGCGGCGAGCCCGCGCATGCAGGGCCTCTCGCTGGGCCCCGCGGACCTCGCCGCCTCGCGTCGCATGAAGACGACCCGCGTCGGCGGCGGCCATCCCGGCTACCTCGTGCGTCAGGACCCGGATCCGAAGAACGACGCCGCGGCCCGCGCGACCGCGCAGCAGGATCTCTGGCATTACACCATGGCCCGCATGGTCGACGCCTGCGCCGCGCACGGCATCCTCCCCTACTACGGGCCCTTCGGCGACATCAAGGACACGGTCGCCTGCGAGGACCAGTTCCGGAACGCCTTCCTGATGGGCTGCGTCGGCGCCTGGAGCCTGCATCCCGTCCAGATCGACATCGCGAAGAAGGTCTTCTCGCCGCCGGTGGACGAGGTGCTCTGGGCCAAGCGCGTGATCGACGAGATGGGCGACGGGACCGGCGCCGTCATGATCGACGGCAAGATGCAGGACGACGCGACGGTCAAGCAGTGCCGCGTCATGGTCGGACTCGCCCGCATGCTCGCGGAGAACGACCCCGCGCTGCGCGAGGCGTACGGCTTCTGAGCCCACGGCCTCCGAACCGAGGGCTCCTCGACGAGGAGGCGCGATGAAGACGACGGTGCTCGGTCGGACGGGAATGACGATCTCGAGGCTCTGCCTCGGCTGCATGAGCTTCGGTACCCCGGCCTGGCGCCCCTGGGTCCTCGACGAGCACCAGGCCCGGCCCTTCTTCCGCCGCGCGCTCGAGGCGGGCATCAACTTCTTCGACACCGCCGACTTCTACTCCGACGGCGTGTCGGAGGAGGTGACCGGCAAGTGCCTCCGCGAGATGGCGAGCCTCGAAGAGGTCGTGATCGCGACGAAGGTCTACTTCGGCCCCGACCGACCCAACATGACGGGGCTCTCCCGCAAGCACGTCCAGCAGGCCTGCGAGGCGAGCCTGCGGCGGCTCGGCGTCGAGACGATCGACCTCTACCAGGTCCATCGCCTCGACCCCGCGACGCCGATCGACGAGACGCTGCGCGCCCTCGACGACCTCGTCCGCGCCGGCAAGGTCCGCCACGTCGGCGGCAGCTCGATGTACGCCTGGGAGCTCACGAAGGCGCTGGGAGTCTCCGAGCGGCTGGGCCTCGCGCGGTTCGAGAGCCTCCAGACGCATTACAACCTGGTCTACCGCGAGGACGAGCGCGAGATCATGCCGCTCTGCGAGACCGAGGACGTCGCCGTGCTTCCCTGGTCGCCGCTCGCACGCGGACTGCTCGCGGGCTCGAGGAAGGGCCTGCGGGAGAAGGCCGGCTCGAAGCGGCAGGAGACCGACGCCATCATCGAGCTCCTCTACGACGAGGACTCGGACTGGGAGGTCGTCGAGGCGGTGCTCGCGGTCGCCCGGGAGCGCGGGCGTCCGCCGGCGCAGATCGCGCTCGCCTGGATGCTGGGCAAGCCGTGGGTGACGGCGCCCCTCGTCGGCGTGACGAAGCTCGCCCAGCTCGACGACGCGATCGCGGCGCTCGAGCTCGAGCTGACCCCCGCCGAGATCGGACGACTCGAGGCGCCCTACCGGCCGCACGCGCCGAAGGGCATGGGACGCGCCGCGCTCTACCGTCCGGCGCGCAGGCATTAGTCGACTTGGACGCGGAACGAGTACCGGCCCTCTCGCAAGGTCGGCTGGCGCTGATGGGCGTCGTCGCGATGTCGATCATGGCCCCGGTGACCCTGCCCGTCCCGGTCCTGCGCACGCTCGTCGCCGACCGCTTCCAGGTCTCGGAGCTGCTGACCTCGCTCTTCATGTCCGTCAACATGGTCGGCGCCGCGCTGGCCGCGCCCGTGGCGGGCGCCCTCGCGGACCGCTTCGGCCGGCGCCGACCGCTCGTGGTCGCGGCCCTCGCCTTCGACGCGCTCTGCTTCCTCGCGATGACGCTGGACCTGCCCTTCCCCGCCTTCCTCGGCATCCGCTTCGTCGAGGGCTGCGCCCACATCTTCGCCCTCTCGCTGCTGCTCTCGATCGCCGCGAGTCTCGGCGGCAGCGAGCGGCGCGGGCTCGTCATGGGCATGACCGGCGCCGGCATGATGCTCGGCGTCGCGCTCGGCGCGCCGATCGGCGGCGTCCTCGGTCGGGCGGCGGTCCTGCGTCCGCTCTTCGCGGGCGCGGCGATGCTCGTCCTCGCGTCGGGGCTCGCGGCCTTCGTGCTGCGCGAGCCGGAGGAGGTCGAGGAGCGGCCGGGGCTCGCCGCGATCGCCGACGCCCTGCGCGCGCATCGAGCCCTGGCCGTGCCCCTGCTCTTCTCGTTCATCGACCGCTTCACGGTCGGCTTCTACACGACGACCTTCTCGCTCTTCGCCTCCGGCCTCCACGGCGCCCCCCCGCCGCGGGTCGGACTCTGGATCTCGGCCTTCATGCTGCCCTTCGCCCTGCTCTCGTTTCCCTTCGGCCTGCTGGCGGACCGCCACTCGAAGACCTGGCTCCTCGCCGGCGGAAGCCTGGTCTACGGGCTGTTCACGGCGAGCCTCGGCTTCTGGCCGACCGACTTCATCGTCTGGGGCATGGCCGCGACCGGCGTCGCGGCGGCGGTGATGTTCGTGCCGTCCATGCTGATGACCGCGGATCTCGCCCCGCCCGCCATCCGCTCGACGGCCCTCGGCGCCTTCAATGCCGCCGGCAGCCTGGGGTTCATCCTGGGTCCGCTCTCGGGCGGCCTGATCAGCGACCACGTGCGGGCGAGCCACGGGGCGGCCGCCGGATATCAGGCCGCCTTCGCCGTCGCGGGGCTGTCGGTCGTCCTCTGCGTCGCCCTGACGCTCCCGACCCTGCTGCGACTACGGCGCACGGGGCGCACCCGCTAGGGCTTCGGACCGACTCGGTCTCCACCCCCGGGTCACACCCGGTCGACGAACGCCTCAAGTCCGCCGCCACCATCGACGAACCTTCGCCGAGCGATCGCGGTCCTTCCGGTATCGTTGGCCCCTTCGCTCGAACGAGGATCCGCTTCCATGGCCCTGAACGCCCGGAGTCTCATCCATCCGGTCATCCTGTCCGGTGGCTCCGGCACCCGGCTCTGGCCCGTCTCGCGGCGCGCCCATCCGAAGCAGCTGCTCGCCCTGGCCGGTCCGCGCACGCTGCTGCAGGACACGGCCCTGCGCGTCCACGACCCCGCCGCGTTCGCGCCGCCGCTCGTGCTCTGCAACGACGACCACCGCTTCGTCATCGCCGAGCAGCTCCGCGAGGCGGGGATCACGCCCGCCGGCATCGTGCTCGAGCCGGTGCCGCGCAACACGGCGCCGGCGATCGCCGTGGCCGCGTTGCTCGTCGCGGCGCGCGATCCGGAGGCGACGCTGCTCGTGCTCCCGTCGGACCACGTGATCCGCGACGCGGGCGCGTTCCGCGAGGCCGTCGCGCGCGCCGACGCCGCCGCCCGCGAAGGCCACCTCACGACGTTCGGCATCGTGCCGGAGCGTGCGGAGACCGGCTTCGGCTACATCCGCCGCGGCGCGCCGCACGCGTCGATCGACGGCGTCCACGCGATCGCGGAGTTCGTCGAGAAGCCCGACTTCGAACGCGCCGCCCGCTTCGTCGCCTCGGGCGGCTACGCCTGGAACAGCGGCATGTTCGTCTTTCCCGTCGCACGCCTGCTCGAGGAGCTCGAACGCCTCCAGCCCGACCTCGTGGCGTGCTGTCGCCGCGCGATCGAAGAGGCGACGAGCGATCTGACCTTCACGCGCCTCGCCGCGGAGCCCTTCGGCGCGAGCCCGTCGATCTCGATCGATCACGCGCTGATGGAGCACACGCGCCACGCGGCCGTCGTCACTGCCGAGATCGGCTGGAGCGACGTCGGATCGTGGACGGCGCTCTGGGAGATCGCCGAGCACGACGCGCGGGGCAACGTCACGATCGGCGACGTCGTCCTGCAGGACGCGGACGGCTGTTATGTCCGAGCCGAGAAGCGGCTCGTGACCGCGATCGGCGTGCGCGACCTCGTCGTGGTCGAGACGACCGACGCCGTGCTGATCGCGCCGCTCGAGCGATCCCAGGAGGTCAAGGACGTGGTCGCCCGACTCGAGCGCGACGGCCGCCCGGAGACCACGTTCCACGCGCGCGTCTACCGGCCCTGGGGTCATTACGAGGGCATCGCGGAGGGCGAGCGCTTCCAGGTCAAGCGCATCGCGGTCAAGCCCGGCGGCAAGCTCTCCCTCCAGATGCATCACCACCGCGCCGAGCACTGGGTCGTGGTCGCGGGGACCGCCCGCATCACGAACGGGGAGCACGAGACGCTGCTGACCGAGAACCAATCGACGTACATCCCGATCGGCGCCGCCCATCGCCTCGAGAACCCGGGCAAGACCGAGCTCACCCTGATCGAGGTCCAGTCCGGCGCCTATCTCGGCGAGGACGACATCGTCCGCTTCGAGGACATCTACGGCCGCAAGGGCTCGACGCGCTGACGACCTCGCCCCGGACGCCGACGCTCGGGCGTGTCACCCCGCGGCTCGGCGTCGCGTCTGCGGTCCGCCGTGGCGCGCGTCGCGAAGCTCGACCGTCGATGTGGCAGCGATTCGTCAGACTCAAACTCGTCGAGAGTCGGATTTCCTTCCAGAAACACCGGCCCTGACCCGATCGCGGCGCTCCCGCCGTTCCGCGGCGCGACCCTAAACACTTTCATTGTCGAGGATTTGCAAGCGGACCGACCCGCCGCGCCGAGGTGCCGACACAGCGCCTGCGTCCAAATCCCTTCGGCGGTCATTTTTTCACAGTTTCTCCTGGCGCTCCGGTAGGATCGCTCGTGCTGGCTCCTTGGAGTCAGCGCCTGGGAAGGCAGCGTACGTTCGGCAGCGCATGAGGACGGAGCACACGACGGGCCGCGCGATCCGACCGCGGCCCTGGACAGTGTGACCGGGAAGACCTCCTGATGGTCGTCGACCCGACTCCCCCAGCCCCCCGCTCGAGGATCGTCGAGCGCCGGGCCCGTGCGATCACCCCGAATCGATGCTCGAGCGCCCGGGTGTGTCCTCGGCGCGACGCAACGCGGGTATTGCGTCGGCACAGGATCTGGATCGCGGGATCAGGAGGGGCCGGTCCCGGGTTCAGCGCGCAACGAGCGACACGATCGACGAATGGACGCGTGAACGTCAACGACGATGAGGGGAATCTGCAATGTTCAGCGCTCGACTGCCTCGTGAACTGGCGATTTCGGGTGTCCTGGCGGCGTTGGCGGTCTTCCTGACGCCGACGATCGCGGCGTCGACCACGTACAACTTCACCAGCGGTCAGGTCCAGATCACCGCCGTGATCCAGGGGACGGCGACCTCCGTGCTGGAACCGGGCACGTCGCCGGTCACGGTGCCGCTCGGCGGCTCCTTCGTCGACTTCGACGCCCTGGCCGGTCCGAACGGAACCATCACCGGTCTGGAGCTCGTTCCGACCGGGAGCTTCCTGCTCGACCTGGACCAGACCGTCGCCGGTTTCGACGTGATCGAGATCTCGAACGCCATGCTGGTCGAGAGTCCCGGGGCGACGGGCGCCGTGAGCGGGCTCGGCTCCTTCGCGATCGACACGATCCTGTCGGGGACCGTGACGGGCATGGGCGGACCGCCCCCCGCGACGCCGATCACGTCGCTCCAGTCCGGCACGTCGGGCATCGTCGGCATTTCCGGCGACACGCTCACGCTCGGCCTCTTCGGCATCAACATCGCGACATTCCAGAGCCTCGCGACCCCTGGGGTCTACGTCGAGGTCAAGGCCGACTTCACCTTCGTCGGCCATACGGTCGTGCCCGAGCCCTCGACCGCGCTGCTGGTGGGTCTCGGCCTGTCGGGCCTGGCGTTCCGAGGGAAGGGTCGGCCGCGGTAGACGAGCGGACGACGAGACGGCGGGCGGGGTCGATTTCGACGATCCGACCCCAGAATTTCTGACACACCGTCGCCTCGATCGTTTAGTCTCTGGATCGCCGGACCGGCTCGGGCTTGATGATGCAGCTCTGGAAGGGGGAAACGGTCATGCGAGTCATGCGAGTCATGCGAGTGGACAGATCGACGCGATCGAGACTGCGTACCTGTGCCCTGCTGTTGGGATCGTTCCTGGCCGTTCCGTACGGGGCCGCGCAGGCCATGACCATCGACTCCGCGACGAGCACGCTGACCGACGCGCAGATCTGCGCGAGTCCGACCGTCCTATCCTGCCTCGTCCCCCTGCTCGACCTGAATGGATCGCCGAACATCGCCGCCGGCGGGACGCTCGACATCGCAGGCGGAACGCTGACCTTCTCCTTCTCCCTGCCCATCGCCACCCTGTCGGGCTCCGATGGTGCCGTGGTCGGCGCGTCCCTGACCAACGTCACCTACCAGGGCACGTTCGGCGTGACGCTCTCGGGCGGCAACCGGTACCAGTACCAGGACCAGCTGACGAGCATCAGCGGCACGCTGACGCCCGTCGGCGCCGGCGCCGCGGCAGGCTTCGCGAACGCCGCGGTCAACACGACGGGCGAGTGCGTGGGCACGCCCGGTACGTCGTTCATCTGCAGCTTCCTCTTCGGTCCGGTCGGCGCCGATGTCGACGTGAACGGGAACACGCGCTATCTGCGCCAGAGCGTGAACCTGACCGTCATCCCGGAACCGGGAACGGCGGTGCTGCTCGGTCTCGGCCTCGCGGCGATCGCCACGACCGGCCGCCGACGTTAGTCGACCGGGCGAACGGACGCCCCGGCTCGGCCGTGGGCGTCCGCGCTTCTCTCGCTGCGAGCGCGGCCGCGCCGCGCCCCGTCCTGCAGCACCCGTCGCGGGGAAGGCCTGGAAGACGCCCTAGGAGAGCTCGAGCATCCGCTCGATGGGCACCCGCGCCTGCTTCGCCAGCTCCTCGGCCACCGTGACCCGCGGACCGTCCTCACGCAGGCAGAGATAGAGCTTCTCGAGCGTATTGAGCCGCATGAACGGACAGCGGTTGCAGGCGCAGCTCTCGTCGAGCCCCGGCGCCTGATAGAGCGTCTTGTCCGGCACCCGCTTCTGGATCGCGTGGAACACGCCGTCCTCGGTCGCGATGATCGCGGGCCGATCCGGGAACTGGATCGCGCGCTGGATGATGCCCGTCGTGCTCGCGATGAAGTCGGCCTGGTCGAGCACGGCCTGCTCGCATTCGGGATGGGCGAGGACCTCGGCGTCGGGATGCTCGAGCTTGAGCTTCGCGAGGCCCTTCGCGCTGAATTGCTCGTGGACGATGCAGGCGCCCGGCCAGACGATCAGATCGTCGCGGCCGGTCTCCCGCGCGACCCAGCGCGCGAGATGGCGGTCCGGGGCGAAGATCAGCTTCTCGCCCTTGAAATGCTCGACCATCTTCACGGCGTTCGACGAGGTGCAGATCAGGTCGCTCATCGCCTTCACCGCGGCGGAGGCGTTGATGTAGGTCAGTACCCGGGCGCCCGGATGCGCGGCGATGAAGGCCTTGAACTCGTCCGCCGGACAGCCGTCCGCCAGCGAGCAGCCCGCCGCGAGGTCCGGCACGATCACGGGGATGCCGGGGTTCAGGATCGCGGCCGTCTCGGCCATGAAGTGGACGCCGCAGAAGACGATCCGCTCGCATTCGACCTGCTGGGCCGCGCGCGCCAGCTGGAGCGAATCGCCGACGACGTCGGCCAGATCCTGGATCTCGGACTCCTGGTAGTAGTGGGCGAGCACGATGGCGCCCTTTTCGCGCTTGAGCGCGACGATCGCCCCCTCGAGGTCTTCCGGCAGGTCGGCAGGGATGGGATTCGACATCGTTCTCGACTCCTCGGCTCGGGGGCGCGCGGGCAGCGGGGATCGCAAGGAGGGCCCATCTTAACAGGCTCGACCGACGGCCCCTCATGCCTCCCCGGCGGGCGGCGCGAGGGGCTCGATCAGGAGCGTCGGGACGCCGTGTACGGGCGCGAGGACGGTGCAGACGCGCGTGCCGGGCTTGTGGCCGGGCCGGATCGGCGAGAGCCGGAAGCCTGCGCCGACGAGCCGCGCGTGGAGTCGGTCGAGTCCTGCGACCCGCCAGGCGAGTCCGTGGAAGGCGTCGACTGCGGGGGACGGCGGCGCCTCGGCCAGGGCGGACGCGACCTCGAGCGTCACCCCGCCGAGCCGGAAGAACATCAGCCGAAGCCCCCGCTCGGGAAGGCACCGGTCGAGGGCGAGCCGGATGCCGAGCGACTCGCCGAGAAAGCGCCCCGTCCGCTCGGGGTCGGCGCTGACGATGACGATGTGGTCGAGCCCCGTGATGCGGCCGGCCGGCTCGCGCTCCGCAACGTCGAAGCCAGTGGGCGCGAGCCGCTCCGACGCGGAGGCGGCGGAGACGAGCGCGATGGGCACGGTCGGACTGGCGATCGCGCCGACCGCTCGCCCCCTCGCCTCCGCGCCCGGGGCCAGCCGGAGCCGGATCGCGGCGATGCCGCCGCCGTCGCCGCGCGCCGACCTCGCGGCGGACCCCATCGTCTCTCGCAGATCGAGCCGCACGTTCGCGAGCGCGAACGTCACGTCGCCGCCATCGCCCGCGGCCGGATCGTCGCCGGCAGCCGCATCGCGTCCGGCGCCCGTCGAACGCCGCGCCGCGGGCGCCCGACCGAGCAGCTGCCCGAAGTCGCGGATCGCGGCCGCGAGGTCGTCGACCTCGACGACGATGCTTTCGAGTCCCGTCAACATGCCCCGAGCATCGCACGCCTTTTTCGCTATCCCCTGTCCCCGCGGCGCCCCCTGCGCCAGGGCCCGCATCCGCTCCCGTCCGCCCCGTGATGCTGGACCGGACGTGGACCGACATCCTCCGCGCACGCGCGGACCACCAGGAATCTCGACGATGTCCTCTTCCGAGAGCGCCGCCCGGTCGATCCGGCCCGCCGTCGTGATCGGGGCGGGGACCCTGATCGGGCTCGGCTTGCTCTACCTCGCCTCCCTCGACGCGGGCCTCGCGGTCGGCCACCCCCCCACGATCAGCGTGAACGGCCTTCCCTACCGCGAGGCGCGGGATCTGCTGCTGCCCGCCGTCGGCTGGACGCTCCAGGTCGATCTCGACCCGCCGCTCGCCGAGGCCGAGGCGCGGCCGGAGCTGCTCGTCGTGCTGCGCGAGGAGCGCACGGGCATGACGATCGAGATCCAGGACCAGCTCGTGCCCGACGCGCGGGGCTGGACGTTCCAGGTGCCCGAGGCGCTCGGGGTGCGCGAAGGGCTGCTCGCGGTGCATGCGCGGGCGACCTTCGCGGACGGCAGCGTCGCCGAGCAGCGCCGGCGCTGGCGCATCCGGCCCTTCTTCGGCGGCCCCCCGATCGGCGAGCGCCAGATCGTCCACTTCGACTTCACCGTCGATCGCGACGGCGACGGTCGGGTCGAATTCGAGCAGGATCTCGTCGCGCTCGGCCTCGTGGCGCCCGAGTCCCCCGCGCTCCTCGCCGAGGTCGCCGAGCGCATCGCGCAGCGCGCCCTCGAGCGCGTCGAACGGGCCTTCGACGATCGGGGGGACCCGAACCGGACGGGGCACGCCCGCGACGCCGTCGCCGTCGACTTCCGACTCGATGGACCGACCGATCTCGTCCGGGCCGCCTTCACGACGCGAATCTGTGTCGGCGGGAGCGACCCCGACCAGCCGGGGTCCGTCGGACACGTGCGCTTCGACCGCCGCAACGCCCACAAGCAGGAGGACGCCTGCGAGCAGGGCGAGCGCGCAGGGCTCTTCCCGGCCGAGCTCGCCGTCTACGCGGCGTCTCCGCTCTTCCGCGAGGCGCTCGGCGGATTGCGGGCGGCGGACGGGGGCACCCCGATCGGGGCGGAACCCGACGACGCAGCGCGCCTCGCCGCCCGGACGGGCGGGACGCAGGATGCCGGTTCCCGGGGCGACACGCGCCGGGCGCAAATCGAGCGGGCGATCGACACCCTGGGCGACGTCCTCGGAACCCTGATGGCCCACGAGGCGGGCCATGCGCTCGGCCTCGTGCCGCCCGGCCGGCCGCCGGTCGGCCTCTTCGGCGGCGACGCGGGGGAAGCCTGGGCCCATGCGGCGGCGTCCGATGCGCGCGGCCCGTCGCTGATGGATCCCGGTCGGCAGCTGACGTTCGAGCAGCTGGCCGGCGAAGCGCCGGGGGGACCGCTGCGCTTCCGAGCGATCGACTGGGCCTGGCTGCGCGATCGTGTCGTGCTCGCGGACGAGCGCGGTCGTGCGCCCGGCGAGCCCGGCCCGAGCGCGCGCGCGCTCGAGTGATCTCGCGTCGGTCCGACGTTCGCGGGATCGAGGATCCCGGGATCAGAGATCCCAGAAGAAGTCCTCGTTGGTGAGCTCGGGCTCGCCGTCGGACGCGCGTCGCTCCTCGCGCTCCTCCGCCGAGAGCAGGTCCTTCCCCGACTCGATCCGTTCGACGAGGGTCTCGAGATCGCGCGTCTCGTCCTCCCAGTACGCGTCGGTCCCGAAGTGGGGAAACGCGTCGGGAAACGACGGATCGTCCCAGCGTCGCGCGATCCAGCCGGCGTAGAAGACGAAGCGGAAGCCGCGCAGCGGCTCGATCAGATCGAATCCGCGCTCGTCGAAGGGACGGAAGGCACGGTAGGCCTCGACCAGCAGCCGGCGCTGTCGATCGGCCTCGACGTCGCGGCCCGGGATCAGCATCCAGACGTCCTGGACCGGCGGCCCGATCACCAGGTCGTCGAAGTCGAGGAAGAACCAGCCCGCATCGCCCTTCAGCAGGTTGCCGCGATGGCAGTCGCCGTGGATCGGCTGCAGGGGCAGACCGCGGCTGCGCTCGGCGTAGATCGCGACCAGGGCCTCGACCGCGTCCGCATAGCGTCGGCGGCAGCTGGGGGGCAGGAAGCGACGCTGCTCGAGCAGCCGCAGCGCCTCGAGCGGCACGCTCTCGGCATCGAGGGTCCGCCGGTGGGGCGCGCCGATGTCGGCCGCGATCGCGTGGATGCGCGCCAGCAGACGGCCGAGCACGGCGATCTCGTCGTCCGAGAGCTCGTCGGGCGAGCGGCCACCGGTGCGCCGCCAGAGGGCGTAGTGGATGTCGAGCGTCGAATGGAGCGTCTCGCCGTCGGGAAACGCGAGGGGCGCACAGACCGGAATCTCGGCGGCAACCAGGGCCGCGAGCAGACGGTGCTCGTCGAGAATCGCCTCCCGCGACCAGCGACCGGGCCGATAGAACTTCGCGACCAGATGTTCGCCGCTCTCGAGCCGGACGTCGTAGACGCGATTCTCGAGGGCGTTGAGCGCGAAGCAATGACCGGACGGCACGAAGCCGCCGGCCTCGACCGCCGCCAGCACGCGCTCGGGCGACAGTCGGAAGAACGATTCGTCGGGCGCATTCGGCATCGGCGGAACATAACGCGGACCCGCGGTCGGGGCGGCGGGCGAGGGGCCCGCGCGATTGCCCGGGGCAGGCCCGTCGGATAGCTTCCGACGCCGATCGCCGTCGCGTCCCCATCGCCGCGTCTCGGAGTCCCCGTGTCCGCTCGATCCGATGTCCGAACCGCCGCTTCGTCGCCCCCGTCGGGCGCTCCGCCCGCCTCTCCGCCCGCGAGCGCGCCGTCCCGCGACGAGCCCTGGCTCTTCCGGACCTACTCGGGCCACAGCTCCGCCCGCGCCAGCAATGCCCTCTACCGCAGCAACCTCGCCAAGGGCCAGACGGGCCTCTCCGTCGCCTTCGACCTGCCGACCCAGACCGGCTACGACTCGGACCACCCCCTCGCCCGCGGCGAGGTCGGCAAGGTCGGCGTCCCGATCTGCCACATCGACGACATGGCCGCGCTCTTCGACGGCATCCCGCTCGAGCAGATGAACACGTCGATGACGATCAACGCGACGGCCGCCTGGCTGCTCGCGCTCTACGTCGCGACCGCCGAGCGACAGGGCGGCGACCCGCGCAAGCTCCGCGGTACGACCCAGAACGACATCATCAAGGAATACCTCTCGCGCGGGACGTTCGTCTTCCCGCCCGAGGCCTCGATGCGGCTGACGAGCGAGATCGTCGGCTACACCGTCGACCGGGTCCCGAGCTGGAACCCGATCAACATCTGCTCCTACCACCTGCAGGAGGCTGGCGCGACGCCGGTCCAGGAGATCGCCTTCTCGATGGCGAACGCGATCTCGCTGCTCGACCACCTGCGCAATTCCGGTCGCTTCTCGGAAGGCTCGCTCGCGAAGGTCTTCGGGCGCATCTCGTTCTTCCTGAACGCGGGCATCCGGTTCGTCGAGGAGATGTGCAAGTGTCGCGCGATGACGGCCCTCTGGGAGGAGCTCGGCCGCGAGCGTTACGGCATCACGGACGCGAAGATGCTCCGCCTGCGCTACGGCGTGCAGGTCAACAGCCTGGGGCTCACCGAAGCCCAGCCCGAGAACAACATCGTCCGCATCGCCCTCGAGGCGCTCGGCGTCACGCTCTCGCGGCGTGCCCGTGCCCGCTCGCTGCAGCTGCCCGCCTGGAACGAGGCGCTCGGCCTGCCGCGGCCCTGGGATCAGCAGCTCTCGTTGCGGACCCAGCAGATCCTCGCCTTCGAGACGGACCTGCTCGAATACGAAGACCTCTTCGACGGCTCGCGGGTCGTCGAGCGCCGCACGCGCGAGCTGATCGTCGCGGCGCGCGAGGAGCTCGACCGGATCCTCGCGATGGGCGGCGCGGTCGCGGCGGTCGAGAACGCCTACATGAAGCAGAAGCTCGTCGAGAGCCATACGGCGCGCCTGCGCGCGATCGAATCCGGCGCGATGACCGTCGTCGGCGTCAATGCCTATCCGGAGTCGGTCGAGTCGCCGCTGCTGCAGCCGGGCTCGTCGTCGATCCTCAAGGTCGACGAGTCCGCGGAGCGCGCCCAGATCGAGTCGTTGCGCGCGTTCCGGAGCCGGCGCAACGAGACGGACGTGCGCGCCGCGCTGCGCGGGCTCGAGGACGCGATCCAGGCCGGTCAGAACGTGATGCCGCCCTCGATCGCCGCCGCGAAGGCGGGGGTCACGACGGGCGAGTGGACCGACGTCCTCCGGCGCGTCTTCGGCGAGTACCGCGCGCCGACGGGCGTCGGCGCCGCGAGTGCCGGGGGCGCCAGCGATGTCGACGCACGCGTGCGCGGACGGGTCGACGCGCTCTCGCAGCGACTCGGTCGACGTCTCAAGCTCCTCGTCGGCAAGCCCGGCCTCGACGGCCATAGCAACGGCGCCGAGCAGATCGCGGTCAAGGCACGCGACGCCGGCATGGAGGTCGTCTACGACGGCATCCGCCTGACGCCCGAGGAGATCGTCCAGTCGGCCCGCGACGAGGGCGTCCACGTCGTGGGCCTCTCGATCCTCTCGGGCTCCCACGGCGTCCTCGTGCGCGACGTGGTCGAGCGGATGCGGGGCGCGGGTCTGGTCGACATACCCGTCGTGGTCGGCGGGATCATCCCGCCGGAGGACGCGGAGTCGCTGCTCGCCGCGGGTGTCCGGCGCGTCTACACGCCGAAGGACTTCGACCTCGCCCGCATCATGGACGAGATCGTCGACGTGGTCGCGGAAGCGAATCGCGCCGCATGAGCGCGATCGACGCCACGCCGCGGGAGCTCGCGCGCCGCGTGCGGGAGGGTGATCGCGGAGCCGTCGCCCGCGCGCTCAACCTCGTCGACGATCGACGCAGCGCGCAGCGCAGCGAGGCGCTCGATCTGCTCGACGCGCTCGAGCCTCCGCCCCACGGTCGTCGGATCGGGATCACCGGCGCCCCCGGCGCCGGCAAGTCGACCCTCCTCGACGCGCTCGCCAGCGCCCTGCGTGCCCGCGGCCGCAGCGTCGGCATCCTCGCGGTCGACCCCTCGAGTCGTCGGACCGGCGGCGCGCTGCTCGGCGATCGCTTCCGGATGGGCGCCTCGACCCGTGACGCGGGCGTCTTCTTCCGCTCGCTCGCTGCCCGCGAAGAGCTCGGCGGCCTCTCCGAGGTCGCCGGCGCGAGCCTCGACGTGCTCGCGGCCGCCTTCGACGTGGTCTTCATCGAGACCGTCGGCGTCGGCCAGTCGGAGGCCAGCATCGCCGACTTCGTCGAGACCCTCGTCTTCGTCGCCCAACCCGCCGCCGGCGATCTGCTCCAGTTCATGAAGGCTGGCATCCTCGAGTGGCCGGACGTGTTCTTCGTGAACAAGAGCGACCTCGAGGCGCTCGCCGCGCGCACGGCGACCGAGCTGCGCGCGGGGCTCGAACTCGGTCGCGGGCACGACGGCGACGCGCGCGCCGTCGTCCTCAGCGGCTCGGCGCGCGACGGCATCGGCATCGACGCGCTGATCGACGCGATCGACGCCCACCACGCGCGGCTCGAGCAGACCGGCGAGCTCGCGCGCCGCCGCGGGGCGGGTCGCGTCGTGCGCGTCGAGAGCGCCCTCGCCCGCCGCTACGGCCGCTTCGGCCTCGCCCGACTCGGCGAGCGCGAGCCCCTGGCCCGCTTCGTCGCTGCGCATCCGGATGCCTCGGCCGAGCGCCTGATCGACATGCTCGGCGCCCGCTTCGAGGCCGGCTGGGACGCGGCGCGCGCGGAGCGGAGCTGAGCGGTGGCGGCGTTGGACGCACGTCCGAGGCCGAAGCGGTCGCTCGCCGGGCGCGTGCTGCGAATGCTCGTGCGGGCGCTGCTGCTCGCGTTCGCGATCGGCTTCGCGATCGGGACCTGGCTGCGGTGCGAGATCGAGCAGTCGGCGCCGCGGACGCTGCCTTACCTGGGCGCCCGGCCGAGCGGACCTGCCGCGCCCGGGAGCTCAACCGGACCGGCGTGACCAGGCGACGTCGGCGACGCCCGCCCGCGCGTTCTCGTGGCGCGCGATCACGAAGAGCAGATCCGAGAGGCGATTGAGGTATCGCACGGCGTCGGGCTCGACCGACTCGCCCGGCAGCGAGGCGAGATGGACGACGGTGCGCTCGGAACGGCGGCAGACGGTGCGCGCGACATGGAAGGCGGCGGCCGCCGGACTGCCGCCGGGCAGGATGAAGGTCGTGAGCGGGGCGAGCGGGCCTTCGAGCCGATCGATCAGCTGCTCGAGCTCGGCGATCGCCTCGGCGTCGACGCCGGCGATCCCCGCCTTGCGCCGATGCTGCGGATCCGGCGTCGCGAGCGAAGCCCCGATGTCGAAGAGCGCGCTCTGGATCCGGGCCAGCGGCGGCGCGAGCGCGGGGTCGCTGCCGGCGGCGAGGGCGACGCCGAGCGTGGCGTTGAGCTCGTCGACCTCGCCATAGGCCGCGACGCGCAGCGCGTCCTTGCCGACCCGCTCGCCCCCGAAGAGATCGGTCTGGCCGCTGTCCCCGCGACGGGTATAGATCTTCAACGCGTTCCCCCCCGCCCCTCAGGCGCGCTTCTCGAGCTCCGCGTCGACGATGCGGGCCAGCTCGTCGGACGCCGCCTCCGGCGGTCCGACTCGGGTCGAAACGCCGGCCTCGGCGGCGCCGCGCGAGGCAGCGGACGGAGGCGACGCGTCGGCGGTCGTCCCGCCCGGACCGGCGCTCGCCGCCGTCCCCGGGCGCACGCCGGGCGCCACGATCCGCCGCAGCACGAGGAGCGCGAACGTGCCGATGGCGAAGAAGCCGATCACGGGCAGGACCCAGGCCCAGAGCGTGATGCCCTTCGCGGGCGGCGCTCCGAGGATGTCCTCGCCGTAGCGGTCGATCAGCATCCGGACGACCTCGTCGCGGGTCACGCCCGCGGCCTCCTGGGTCGCGATCCACTGAATCAGCTCGCCCGCCTGCGGACTCGGACACGACGCCAGCGTGCGCCCCGGACAGAAGGGGCTCATCAGCTCCCCGGCGAGGTCGTAGGCGTAGCCCGATCGCAGTCCGCCCCGCTCGGTCCGCCCGTTCCGCTCGGCCTGGTCGGCCTGATCGGCGGGCGCGCCTCCGCCCGGCGCGGCGCCGAGCGTCGCGAGCGCGAGCGCGGCGGCGGCCGTCACCGCGACGAGCCCGCGCTTCGCGCGACGGGACGCGCGCGCGATTCGATCGTGCATCGATCCCCCCGTCGTTCCCGAAGTCAGATGTTCCAATCGACGTCCATCGACTCGTCGACGAGCGCGCGGCCTTCGCTGCCCTTCACGAGCAGCCGCGGCGACTCGGCCATCACACGCGAGCCGGGCGGCACGCTGTGGGTCAGCCAGACGTTGCCCCCGATCACGGTCCCGGCCCCGATCACGGTATCCCCGCCGAGGATCGTCGCGCCGGCGTAGATCGTGACGTCGTCCTCGATCGTCGGATGGCGCTTCTTGCCGCGCAGCGCCGAGCTGTCCTTGATCGAGGTCGCCCCGATCGTCACGCCCTGGTAGATGCGGACCCGATTCCCGATCACCGCCGTCTCCCCGACGACGATCCCGGTTCCGTGGTCGATGAAGAAGCGCTCGCCGATCTGTGCGCCCGGATGGATGTCGATTCCCGTGCGGTCGTGGGCGTACTCGCTCATCACGCGCGGCAGCAGGGGCACGCCGTAGCCGTAGAGCTCGTGGGCGATGCGATGGATCGCGAGCGCGCGGATCGAGGGGTACGCGACCACGATCTCGTCATAGCCCTTCGCGGCGGGATCGCCGGCGAAGGCCGCCTCGACGTCGAGCGAGAGCATCTGACGCAGGTCGATCAGTCGATGGAGGAAGCGCAGCACGAGCGCGTCGGGCGTCGACGTCTCGGCGAGCGAAACCTGGACCAGCAGCCGGTGGAGCCCGTCGGCGACGATCGGGATCTCGCCGCGCAGCTCCTCCGGATGGACGCGGAAGCGCAGCAGCCGCGTCGCGCGGTCGACCCAGGCCTCGACCTCGTTCGGATCGAGGATGCCGCCGCAGACCGTCTCCGAGAGGACCGTCTCCTCGCAGCCCGCGAGACCCGCCACGACGGCCTCGAGAACGGGCTCCGGGCAGACGAATCCCCCGCCGTCCGCGCGGCTCGGCGCGTCGGCCTGCCGCCGCTCGTGCTCGACCGGATCGCTTGCCATCGGGTTGCTCCTCGCGTCGATCGCGCGGACCTGCGCGGCGACGCCTGGACGGGCGAGGGCCATAGGATGCCCCACATCGCCGCGAGCGACATGGGGCCCGATCGGGCTGGCCCGGACGCGCCCGTGAAGGCGACACGCAATCGAAGCGCCTATCCTCGCGCGGCGCGGCGGGTCGGGCCATCGGATTCGCGGATCGTCGCCGCCGGCGTCGGGAGGGGCTCTCTTTCGTGGGCGCGATCTTCAGCCACTCGCGGATCTCGTCGTTCGAGAACTGCCCGAAGCAGTTCGAGTTCCGGTACGTGCAGAAGATCGCCAGCGAGACCGAGTCGATCGAGGCCTTCGTCGGCAAGCGGGTCCACGAGGTGCTCGAACGGCTCTACGTGTTCGCGGGGCGGGGGCTGCTCCCCGGCATCGAGAAGGTGGTCGATCGCTACCACGCGCTCTGGAACGAGACCTACGATGCCGAGCGGGTCCGGATCGTCCGCGAGGGCGCCACGCTCGATTCCTACCGCGCGCTCGGCGAGCGTTGCGTGCGCGGATACTACCTGCGCCACTACCCCTTCGACGAGGGCGAGACGCTCGGACTCGAGCGGCGCGTCGTCTTCCCGCTCGACGAGGCGGGCGCGTACCGCGTGCAGGGCATCATCGACCGGATCGCCCGGGCGCGCGACGGCGTGGTCGAGGTCCACGACTACAAGACGGGCGCGCGCGTGCCCTCGCAGCGGGTGCTCGACGAGGATCGCCAGCTCGCGCTCTACCAGATCGGACTGGCCCGCGAGCTCGGGCCCGACACGCCTTTCCGCCTCGTCTGGCACTACGTCGCGAAGGACGTGACCCGCGTCTCGACCCGGACGCCCGAGGCCCTCGAGGCGCTGCGGCAGACGACGATCGCGCGCATCGACGAGATCCGGACCGCGACCGAGTACCCGACACGCAAGTCGGCGCTCTGCGATTGGTGCGAGTACCGGTCCCTCTGCCCCGCGTTCGGCGCCACGCCCGACGTCGTGCGGGCCGCATCCGCGGACCGGTCGGTCGACGCCTCACCGGATGCCTCGCCCACCGCGTCGCCGGCCGCACCCCGGAACGCATCGCCCGACGGGCCGACCCGGGCGACCGCACCCGGCGCACGGCCGCGCGCGGCCGCACCAGCGGAGGCCGACGGTCAGCTCCGCCTGCTCTGATCGCCCCGCCCTTCTCTGCTAGTGTCGACCGCCATGGGCCTTCGAATCGAGCGCATCCCGACCCTCTCGGACAACTACACCTACCTCGCGCTGTGCGACGAGACGAGCCACGCCGCGATCATCGACGCGCCGGAGGTCGAGCCCGTCGTCCAGCGCGTCGCGCAGACCGGCGCGCAGGTGAAGCTGATCCTCTCGACCCATCACCATCCCGACCACGCCATGGCGAATCCCGAGCTCGCCGCCCGCTACGGCGTCCCGGTCTATGGCCACGTCTCCGACGCGAGCCGCCTGCCCGGCATGACCGACGGCGTCGACGAGGGCGATCAGATCCAGGTCGGCCAGCAGCTGGCGCGCGTCCTCTTCATCCCTTCGCATACGACGGGCCACGTCGCCTACGTGTTCGACCAGGCCCGCGTCGTCTTCACGGGCGACATGCTCTTCGCCGCCGGCTGCGGACGCCTCTTCGAGGGCAATGCGCAGATGATGTACGACGCGCTCTGCGTCAAGCTCGCCGCGCTGCCCGACGACTACCGCGTCTACTGCGGCCACGAGTACACCGAGGGCAACCTGCGCTTCGCCCTCACGATCGAGCCCGACAACGCCGAGGTCGCCGAGCGCTACGAGCAGGTGCGCGCGACGCGGGCGCGCAAGGCCGACGACTGGCACGACGCGACGCCCGCCGAGATGACGATCCCCTCGACCATCGGCCTCGAGAAGGCGACCAACCCCTTCATGCGCGCGTCCGACGCCGCCGAGCTCGGACGACGGCGCACGCTCAAGGACAACTTCTGAGCGCGCCGCACGGCCGGGACGCGCGCCCGACCGCATCCGATGCCGAGCACGCCGGCATCCCGGTCGGCGCCACGCCCGTGACCGTCCGCCACCGCGTCGGCTTCCACGAGACCGACGCAATGGGCATCGTCCACCACGCAAACTACCTGCGACACTTCGAGAACGCCCGGGTCGTCTGGCTCGAGACCCACGACCGCCCCTACGGCGAGTGGATCGCCGCCGACCGCCACTTCGCCGTGACCCGGGTCGAGATCGACTATCGGCGTCCCGCGCGCTTCGACGACCGCCTCGAGGTCACGACCTGGCTCGAGTGGGTACGCGGCGCGTCGCTGGCGATGGGGTACGTGATCCGCTGCGCGGGCGAGGTCCTCGTCACGGGTCGCACCGAGCACGCCTCGGTCGATGGCGAGGGACGCGTCCGGCGCCTGCCGCGCGCGGATCGCGAGCGCCTGGCGGGAAGAGCGCTCGCGACCGACGACGGCGCCATCGGCCGTCCGTCGGCCTAGCATCCCCGCTCGCGGCGCGCGCGTCGAGCGGTCGCGGGCCCTCAGCGCGAGCGGCGTCCCCGCAGCACGCGGGAGAGGTCCCCGACGCGCAAGCGCAGCTCCCGCTCGAACCAGGCCGTCGTCGACTGGATGATCTCGAGCGCGTCGCCCTGACCCGACCAGTTCGCGCGCACGACGTCGGGATGCACGTGGTTCAGCAGCCGCGACAGACAGGCGGCGACGACGAAGAGATCGTCGAGCAGGCCGATCGGACCGATCACCAGTGCGGGCAGCAGATCGAGGGGCGAGAACACGTAGGCGACGCCGCCGAGCGCAATCGCCTTCTCGACCAGCGGGACGCGCGCGTCGCGCAGCAGGCGCGCGAGCAGGACCGTGAGGTCCGGCAGGAAGAGCAGCACGTCCCGCGCGCCGGTCGTCGGGCTCGGTCGCGTCGGCACGAGCCGCTCTCGCAGCCGGTCGTAGAGCCTTCGCTCGCGCGGATTGAGCTCGATCGTGATGTTCGCATCCGTCATCGCTCGCCTCCGCCTTCCCGCCCGCCGCCGAGGGCGCGAAGCGCGCCTTCGCTCCCGCCGTCGGTCCCGACCCCCAGCCGCTTGGGTCCGGGCGGCGGCAGCGGCTGGCTCGCACGGAGGATGCCGATCATCGGCCGGCCGTCGAGCTTCTCGTCGAGCCGCAGCCCGAGCAGGCGCGCGATCGTCGGCGCGACGTCGACGAGGGCGAGCTCCGGCATGCGCACGCCGCCGCGGATGCCGCGTCCCCAGGCGACGAAGCCGACGGCGCTCGCGGCCCCTTCTCGAAAGGGAAAGCCGCCGGCAGCGCTGCGCAGCTCGGCCGGGCGCAGCAGGGGACCCGTCAGCGCATCGCCGAGCACGAAGCCCGGGCGGGCTGCGAGTCCGAACCAGGCCTGCGGATCGGCGCCCTGACCCGCGAGATCCGACGCCGGAACGACGTCGAACGCGCCGCTTCGCCGCGCCTCCTCCTCGAGGACCTCGCGCGCCGCGAGCGCGCCGGCGGCCTCGCGGGCGTAGACGTAGGCGGAACGGCCCTGCGAGCGCGCGAGCGCGAGCCAGCTGCGGACGCCGGTCTTCGAACGCGGGTCGCGGCCGATCAGGTTCTCGCGCACGAGCGCGGTGTTGGGGGCGATCTCGGTGTGGACGGGGCGGTGGGCGACGTCGCCGACGACGAGGATCGCGGTATCGGCCAGGCGATCGGCCTCGGCGAGGCAGTCGACGAGGCGCGCGATCCGCGCATCGACGCGGACGAGCGCGGCGGCGTGGGCGGCGCTGCCGTAGCCATCCAGCGAGAGCGCGGCGACCGGCTCGACCAGGCGAAGGAGCCAGAGCGCCGGATCGCGCTCCGAGCGGGCGACGTGGCAGGCGAGCTCGATCCAGGCGCCGTCCCGCTCCGCGAGCGTCGGCCAACCGGCCAGCGTTCGACGCGCGCCGTTCGCATCGCGCGGGCTCTCGGCCAGCTGCTCGCGCGCGATGCGCTCGAGCTCCGCCATGAGCAGCGGCGTCGAGCGCCCGCGCTGGAAGCCGAGCCAGTCGCCCGCCGCGGGATCGGGCTCGGTATCCGGGACCAGCAGCTCGATGCGCGCGCCATCCGTCGTCGGCCAGCCGAGCGCGAGCACCCCGCGTCCGAGCGCCGCGTCCCAGAGCGTCGTCGCGCGCAGCCCTCGGCTGTCCCAGAAGGGCAGCGCATGCTGGCCCTCGGCGTCGAGGGCGTCATCCGCGACGACCCCATGGCGATCCGATCGCAGCCCGGTCACGAGCGTGGCATGGGCGGCATAGGTCGATCCCGGCGCCGGCGGCCGCGCGGCGACCCCGATCACGCCCTCCGCGGCGAGCCGCCCGAGGGCGGGCATGCGCACCGCATCGTTCCCGGTCGCGACAAAACCCGTCGGCGCGAGGAAGTCCGCCGACTCGAGCCCCGCCACCGTGATCAGGACGACACGCCGCGGCGTTCCCGCCTCACGGATCGCGCGCAGCCGCGCCGGCGGCGGATCGGGCGGCCGGCGGCTCGACGACGCATGCGCGCATCCCAGCGCCAGCAGCGCCACGCAGAGTCCGACAGCGAGCCCCGTCCGCAATCCGGATTCCCCCTCCGCGCGACACCGTCCGAGCCCCGCGAGCGGAACACCGGCCTCGCCCCGACCCGATGCGTCCGATGGCCCCCGGTCCACGTCCGTTCCCGAGGCGCCCGCGCCCCGCACCTCAGACCGGAGACGGCCCGGGGTGCGATCCCCGGCCGCGCGGAGACCATGACACAGGAACTCGCGACCAGCATGAGCGCGTCCATCCCCCGCGTGGCGCCACGGGTTTTCGGCCCCGGCGAACGCGGCGGCGGGCGCCCGGACGCAGCCGGGACTCGCAATCTCGCTTAACCTCCGTTCGCGTCGGCTGCGCGCCCGTCCGACCCGAATTCGCGAACGCGACGACGAGAGAATCCTGCGCATGGAGCCCTCCGCCCAGTTCCAGGAGATCGAGATCCCCCTCCCCGAGGTGGTCCACGGGCTCGACCACGTCCGCGGCGTGCTGGGGGTGCCCGAGTGGTGGCCGACGGGCGAGCGCGTCGCCGTGGTCTTCGCCCACGGCAGCGCCAGCGACCTCGAGGATCCGCTGATCGTGAAATTGTGTCAGGGGCTGACGGCGCGCAGCTACCTGACGTTGCGCTTCAACTTTCCCTTCGCCGAGGCGGGCATGCGCGCGAGCGCCGATTCGCCCTTCGTGCTCGAGCGGGCGTACCGGGCAGCGCTGACCGTCCTGGGACGCGATCCGGCCGCGTTGCCGGCGCGCCTGTTCCTGGGCGGCGTCGGCATCGGCGCCCGGACGGCGGCGAGCCTCGTCGCGGATCCCGTCCACGCCGACGGCCTCTTCCTGCTCGGCTACCCGCTGCATCCGCAGGACAAGCCGGACCAGGCGGATCCCGACGTGCTCTTCCGAACGACCTCGCCGATGCTCTTCGTCCAGGGCGAACGCGACCGGCGCTGCGACGGGACGGCGCTGCGCAAGGCGCTGCGGCGCGTCGGTGCGCCGATGGAGATCTACGACGTCGCGGAGGCGGACAGCCACTTCCGCGTGCCGCGTCGCTCGCAGCGAAGCGCCGAGCAGGTCCAGGCCGAGGTGTTCGGCGTGCTCGCGGGCTGGATGGCGCGGCGCCTGCGCGGCTGACGGTGCGCGACGGGATGCGCCCGGGCGCCCCGCCCGGGCGAGCGCGCGCGGGTCCACCCATGGAATGCGAGGGGAAGCGACGATGGCGGCGACGAGCGATCTCTACTTCGTGCAGGAGCTGGTCGGCGAGATGGCGAACTTCGCCTACCTGATCGGCAGTCGCAGCGCGCGCCAGGCCTTCGTCGTCGATCCCGCCTGGGACGTGCAGGGCCTGCTCGATCGCGCGGCGCAGGACGGCGTCGAGGTCGTCGGTGCGCTCGTGACCCACTATCACCAGGACCACGTCGGCGGCGAGATCTTCGGCCACCGCATCGAGGGCGTGGCACGCCTGCTCGAGCTCGCCCCGATGCCGATCCATGCCCACAAGCACGAGGCGCAGGGCGTGATGCAGGTGACCGGCGCGTCGGCGAACGACCTCGTCGCCCACGAAGGCGGCGATCGCCTCGCGCTCGGCGGCATCGAGATCCGCCTGCTCCATACGCCGGGCCACACGCCCGGCAGCCAGTGCTTCCTCGTCTCCGAGCCCGACGACGCGGGCCAGCTCGTCGCCGGCGACACGCTCTTCCTCGACAGCTGCGGCCGTGTCGATCTGCCCGGCAGCGATCCGCGCGCGATGTACGAGAGCCTCGCGACGCTGCGCCGCCTGCCCGACGAGACGACGCTCTTCCCGGGCCACCTCTACTCCCCCCAGGGCCACGACGCGTTGGGCCATCAGAAGCGCACCAATCCCTACCTCCGCGCGGCGAGCGTCGAGCAGTTCCTCGCGATGATGGGCTACTGACCCGCGGTCCATCCCGAACGCGTCCCCGCCGCGTGGACGACCCGCATCCGCGCGCGCGAAATCGCGAGGCGCCCCGATCGGTTGCGTTGAAATGGGCACCCTCGGGCTGTAGAGTCCGCCGCGTTCGAAAACCCGGCCGTCCGCGCCGGTTTTCTTGCGAATAACCGCTTCATTTCCATTCGGAGGCTCGCCCCCCATGAAGGTCATGGTGTGCCTGAAGCAGGTGCCCCATCAGGACGCACGTCTCGACGTGAAGGCCGATGGCTCCTGGATCCAGGAAGACAACATCAAGTTCGAGATCAACAGCTACGACACCTACGCCGTCGAGGAAGCCCTCCGGTTGAAGGACAAGACGGGCGCCGAGGTCGTCGTCGTCTCGATCGGCCCCGATCGCGTGACCCAGGCCCTGCGCACGGCGCTCGGCATGGGCGCGGACCGCGCCATCCACGTCAACGATCCCGCGGCGATCGGCGCCGATGCCCTCGGCACGGCCAAGATCCTGGCCGCGATCGCCAAGGCGGAGGGCGCCGACGTGATCTTCGCCGGCCTGATGGCCGACGACGGCAACGGGGCCGCGATTCCGCCGATGGTGGCCGAGCTGCTCGACATCCCGTCGGCGACGGGCGTGCTCGCGATGAACGCGGACGGCGGGTCGATCAAGGCCGAGCGCGAGCTCGAGGGCGGTGCGCTCGAGGTCGTCGAGATGCCGCAACCGTGCCTGATCGCGATCCAGAGCGGTGCCAATCAGGTCCGCTACGCGTCGCTCAAGGGCATCATGCAGGCCAAGAAGAAGCCGGTCGACGTCAAGTCGCTCGCGGACCTCGGCCTCGCGGGCTCGGTCGGCGGCGACGCCAACAAGACGACGATCAAGAAGATCTACGTGCCCAAGAAGGGCGACTCGGCGGAGATCCTGCAGGGATCGAAGGACGAGGTCGTCGCCCAGCTCGTCACCAAGATCAAGGAACTCGGCCTGCTCTAGCGCGCCCGCGCCGGACGCCCCGCGTCCGGTCGCGCGCGTTCGCGCATGGACGGGTCATCAGCGCGGCGTCCTTCGAAGGGCGCGGCGAAGGAGGAGACGATGGGAACGATTCTCGTCGTGGCAGAGATTGCGAAGGGCGCGATCCGCGAGTGCTCCTACGAGCTCGTGGCGATCGCGCAGGGACTGGCCTCGTCGGGCGGCCATCAGGTGAACGGCCTGGTGATCGGCTCGGGGGTGGGCGAGCTGGCGAAGGCCTTCGCCGGCAAGGGCGCGGGCAAGACCTACGTGGTCGACGCGCCCGAGGCCGCGAACTTCAACCCCGAGGTCTACGGCAAGGCGATCAAGGCGGCCGCGAAGGCGTCCGGCGCGTCGCTCGTGCTGATCTCGAACACGCCGTCGGGCTGGGACGTCGCGCCGCGCGTCGCCGCCGGGCTCGACTGCGCCTACGTGTCGGATTGCTTCAAGGTCGCGGCTTCGGGCTCGGACTTCACGTTCGTGCGCCGCGTCTTCAACGGCAAGCTCGACGCCGAGGTCGATTCGAAGGGCCTGACGGTCGCCACGGTCCAGCCGGGCGCGGTCGCGCCTTTCGCGGGCTCGAGCGACGGCGCGACCGAGGCGCTCTCGGTCGACCTCGGCGCGAAGAGCAAGTTCGTCGAGGTCAAGGTCTCGCAGTCGACGGGCGTCGACCTGACGAAGGCCGACGTGATCGTCTCGGGCGGTCGCGGCGTCGGCGCGCCGGAGAAGTTCCAGGAGGTCATCAAGCCGCTGGCCGACGCGCTCGGCGGCGCGATGGGCGCCTCGCGGCCGGTCGTCGACGCGGGCTGGCTCGACCATCCCTACCAGGTCGGCTCCTCGGGCCAGATCGTGGCGCCGAAGCTCTACATCGCGGCCGGCATCTCGGGCGCGATCCAGCACCTCGTCGGCATGAAGGCCTCGAA
>JAWKRW010000003.1:0-641634 GCA_041389445.1 Myxococcota bacterium | reverse complement strand
GTTCGCCGGCGACGGCCACGCCATGCAGGGTCTCGCAGGCGGCATCCAGGATCTCTACTTCGGCGGTCAGATGGAGGCGGGGCTCGCGATGTGTGGCCAGGTGGCGGGCCGGATCGAGTCGATCCGGCCGGTCGCGGAGATCGTCGCCGACACCGTACGCGAGTACGCCGAGACGATCTCGAGGCTCCACGCCGCGTTGCGCGCCTGAGCGACGCTCGCACTCGCGCCGGATCGCGACGAGACCCGCCCTCGCTCAGTCCTCGCGCGGCTCCAGCACGACGAGCGGAATGCGCCGGTCCGTGCGCGCGCGGTACTGCGCATAGTCGGGCGAGCGGGCGACGAGCGCCTCCCAGATTCCATCGCATTCCGGCCCCTCGGCCTCGCGAGCGCGAACGTCGATCCGGCGTGCGCCGACCTGCACGCGCGCCTCGGGTCGCGCGACGAGGTTGTGGTACCAGCCGGGATGCTTCGGCTCTCCGAGACAGGACGCGACGACGACGAACGCATCGCGCCAGGGCAGGAAGGTCAGCGCGTTCGTCCGCGGCGTCGCGGTCCGCCTTCCGACGGTCTCGAGCAGCAGCACGGGCAGATTCGCCATCCGCGCGCCGATCCGCCCGTTCGACCAGCGGTAGAGCCGTTTATGGGCCTGCCAGAAGGCCTCGACCCACGGGCTTCGCACGATCGCCAAACCGCACCTCCCGTCGCCCCGACGCCTGGCCGCTGCGCCGATTCGCTTCGCTGCCGCCGCGCTAGCGCGGCGAACGTCGCAGATCCAGCGTCGTCGGGAAGGAAGGATTCTCCTCGACGGGCGGCACGGCCATCGTCCCCGGCGAATGGCCGAAGGGGGAGAAGCGCGCGCTGCGGCGCGCCTCGGCCTCGTAGGCGTTGACCGGGAAGACCTCGTAGTTGCGGCCGCCGGGATGGGCGACGTGAAGCCGACAGCCCGATACCGCGCGATCGTTCCAGCGGTCGATCAGGTCGAAGACGAGCGGGGTATGGACCGGGATGGTCGGATGCAGACACGAGGGCGGCTGCCAGGCCCGGTAGCGGACGCCCGCCACGAGCTCGCCCTCGACGCCGGTCGCGGCGAGCGGCACGCGACGACCGTTGCAGACGACCGCATAGCGCTCGGGATCGAAGCCCGAGACGGAGACCTCGAGACGCTCGACCGACGAGTCGACGAAGCGGACGGTCCCGCCCGCCGCCGGCTCCTCGCCGAGCACGTACCAGGGCTCGATCGCCTGGCGCAGCTCGAGCGCGATGCCGCGGTAGTGGATCGCGCCGAAGCGCGGGAAGCGGAACTCGAGATGGGGCGCGAACCAGGCCGGATCGAAATCGAAGCCGGCCAGGGCGAGCTCGCGGAGGACCTCGCGCAGATCCGCCTCGACGAAGCGCGGCAGCAGGAAACGGTCGTGGAGGCGGGTCCCCCAGCCGACGAGGGGCTCGCAGTAGGGCGCGCGCCAGAAGCGGGCGACGAGCGCGCGCAGCAGGAGCTGCTGGACGAGGCTCATGCGCGGATGGGGCGGCATCTCGAACGCGCGCAGCTCGAGCAGACCGAGTCGGCGGCCGCCCTGCTCGGGCGGGTAGAGCTTGTCGATGCAGAACTCGGCGCGATGGGTGTTGCCCGTGACGTCGACGAGCAGGTTGCGGAAGATGCGATCGACGAGCCAGGGCGCCGCCGGTCGCTCGCCCGGATCGGGGACCTGCGCGAAGGCGATCTCGAGCTCGTAGAGCGCGTCGGCGCGCCCCTCGTCGACCCGGGGCGCCTGCGAAGTCGGACCGACGAAGAGCCCCGAGAAGAGGTACGAGAGCGCCGGATGGTTGATCCAGTAGCCGACGAGGCTGCGCAGCAGGTCCGGCCGCCGCAGCAGCGGGCTGTCGGCCGGCGTCGGTCCGCCGAGGACGACGTGATTGCCGCCGCCGGTGCCCGTATGGCGGCCGTCGAGCTGGAACTTCTCGGTCCCGAGTCGAGCCTGGCGCGCCTCCTCGTAGATCGACTCGGTCCGCTCGACGAGCTCGCGCCACGCGTGCGAGGGATGGACGTTGACCTCGATCACCCCGGGATCCGGCGTGATCGAGAAGCGCAGCAGGCGGGGGTCTTCGGGCGGCGTGTAGCCTTCGAGGGCGACCGGCAGCGCGAGCGCGGCGGCGGTCGCCTCGATCGCCGCGACGAGCTCGACGAAGTCGTCGGCGCTCTCGAGCGGCGGCATGAAGACGCGCAGGACGCCGTCGCGCGGCTCGACGCAGAGCGCCGTGCGCACGACCCAGTCCGCCGACTCGCCGACGGCCGGTTGGCGGTCCGGCAGCGTCTGCTCGACGACCCGCGCCCGGGCGCGCGCGAACGCGTCGCCGGGGTCATCCATCGACGGGCTCGCGAGGCGCGGCTGCGTCCGGCCCCCGCGAATCGACCGCACGCCCGGCTGCGGAAGCGGTCCGCGCTCGGCGAGCGGGTCGAGCGGGAAGAAGGTCGGCGTGCTCCCGGGCGCGACCCAGGGAAGCGAGGGCAGCGGCAGCCGCAGTCCCATCGGCGAGTCGCCGGGTATCAGCACGAGATGCTTCCCCCGCAACCACCAGAGCCCGCTCTGCCAGACGCGACCGTCGCGACCCGACGCCCGCTGGATCGGCAGGACGCAGCCGGCCGGCGTCGAGAGCCCGCGCTCGAAGACCCGCCGCATCCGGTCGCGCTCTTCGGGATCCTCGAGGCGACTGTCGGTCGGATCGACGTTGATCGGCAGGCGCCCCTCGCGCGCGAGCGCGTCGGTCGCGTCCTCGAAGGCCGGCATCGCAAGATGGCGCTCGACGCCGAGCGTCTCGGCGAGCGCCTCGGCGAAGCGCTGCGCGTCGTCGGGACCATGCCCGAGCGCTGCACCGGGCTCGGCGATCCAGCGCTCGTCCTGCCAGAGCGGCGCGCCGTCCGCCCGCCAGAAGCAGGTATAGGCCCAGCGCGGGAGCGACTCGCCGGGGTACCACTTGCCCTGCCCGAAGTGGAGCACGCCCCCCGGCGCGAAGCGGCGGCGGAGGCGTCGCAGCAGGTCCGCGGCGAGGCGGTGCTTCGTCGGCCCGACCGCCGCGCCGTTCCACTCGGCGCCCTCCATGTCGTCGATCGAGACGAAGGTCGGCTCGCCGCCGAGCGTGAGGCGGACGTCGTCGGCGGCGAGCCGGTCATCGACCCGCTCGCCGAGGGCGTCGATGCGGCGCCAGTCGGCTTCGGAATAGGGCTTCGTGACGCGGGGATCCCCGTGGATGCGCGCGACCGACATGGCGTGTTCGAACTCGACCTGGCATTCGTCGACGCCGCCCGTGAGCGGCGCCGCGCCGGCGGGATCGGGCGAGGCGGCGAGCGGGACGTGGCCCTCGCCGGCGAGGAGGCCCGAGGTCGGATCGAGGCCGACCCAGCCGGCGCCCGGGAGGTAGACCTCGGCCCAGGCATGCAGGTCGGTGAAGTCGCGATCCGTTCCGGACGGACCGTCGAGGGACTTCACGTCGGGCGTCAGCTGGATCAGATAGCCCGAGACGAAGCGCGCGCCGAGGCCGAGCCGGCGCAGGATCTGGACCAGCAGCCAGGCGCTGTCGCGACAGGAGCCGCTGCGCAGCGCGAGCGTCTCCTCGCAGCGCTGCACGCCCGGCTCCATCCGGATGAGGTAGGCGACCTCGGCGTGGAGCCGTTGGTTGAGCTCGACCAGGAACTGAACCGTCGGCTTCGGCGCGAGGTCGACCGACTCGACGAACGCGCGCAGGAGCGGCCCGTCCTCGTCGCTCTGCTCGAGGAAGGGCCGCAGGTCGCGCGCCTCGGCGGCGCCGTAGGCGAACGGGAAGTGCTCCGCCTCGGGCTCGAGGAAGAAGTCGAAGGGGTTGATGATCGAGATCGAGGCGATCAGGTCGACCTCGACCTCGAGATGGTCGACGCGCTCGGGGAAGACGAGCCGCGCCTGGAAGTTGCCGAACGCATCCTGTTGCCAGTTGAGGAAGTGGTTCGAGGGCGAGATGCGGAGCGCGTAGCTCTCGATCGGGGTCCGCGTATGGACGGCGGGACGCAGGCGCACGATCTGCGGCGACAGGCCGACGCGCCGGTCGTAGCGGTAGGTGGTCCGGTGGTGCAGGGCGACGCGGATGGCCATCGGAGGGGCTCGCTCTCCTCGGGAGCGCGACGGGGAATCCGATCGCGGGCGGGACCTGGACCCGACACGCGACCGGATCGGAAGGGCGTGGGGCGCGATTCTAGCCGTGATCGGGCGCCCGCGAACGGCGATCGCCCGCGCCGGTCCCGCGCGGCGATGCCGCATGCGCATCGGCCCCGGGCTCGCCGCCCGACCGCTGCGGCCTACCGCGTCGGATCCGGCTGTGCCGGATCCTGCCCTTCGACGACCTCGACCCGCACCGACAGCGTCTCGCCCCCGCCGCCCTGGTAGATCGTCCCGGAGGTCGGCGCCGCGTCCCAGTAGTGGCGACCGCAGGCGACGCGGACGTGGTCGGGGCCGGCGAGGCAGCCGTTGGTCGGGTCGAAGCCGCGCCATCCGGTCCAGGGCAGGTAGATCTCGACCCAGGCATGCGACGCCTCGCTCTGGATCTTGTTCTCGTAGTGGCCGCCGGTGTAGATGTAGCCGACGCGGTAGCGCGCGGGGACGGAGAGCAGGCGGGCCAGCATGATGAAGAGGTTCGCGAAGTCCTGACACACGCCGCGGCGCATCGTGTAGACATCGAACGGTGTCGTCTCGACGGTCGTCGAGCCCGAGACGTACTTGTAGTCGCGGTAGATCGTCCGGTTGATGTCGAGCAGCGTCGCGACCAGGTCGAAGTCGTTGCGCTCGACGAAGCCCATCGCGTATTCCGAGAGCTCGCGCAGCTGGGTCTCGGGCAGCTCGGCGGGCAGCAGGTAGGGGCTCATCATCTGGCGCTGCCAGGGCATCCAGACCAGCGGGATCTGATCGCGGCGATGGGGCGAGACGAGCTCCCGCAGACTCGGATCGTCGACGGCGACGCGCGCACGGCTCGTGAGTCGAAGCTCCGTGAACGGCTCGACGACGTCGAAGAGGACGACGCGGTTGCCGAACACGTCCTCGTAGTCGCGCCGCCGGCCCGGCGAGGAGATCGCGAGATCGTACGAGAGCAGGCGCTGGCGATCGTCCTGGACGGGCTCGAGGCGGAAGCGATGGGTGCTGCGCTCGACGGGCGTCGCATAGCGATAGACGGTCTCGTGGACGACCTCGAGCACGGCCTGCGTGCGGGGCTCGCCGCCCCCCGGCGTCGGGGCGGCCATCGCCGAGCGCTCGCCGGCGAACTTCGCGAGCGGCGGCTGCGGCCGCTGCAACGCCGCGCGCTGGGAGGCCACCTCCCGGCGCGCGAAGATCGCCTCCTCGAGCGTCGCCGGATGGCTGTTCCAGACGACCTGCCCGCGCCGCAGGACGAGCAGCTGGCCCGCCTCGAAGGGAACCCAGCGCACGCCGAGCAGCGGCTGGCTCGATACGAGCACGTAGGAACGCGAGCTGTCGACGGGTCCCCCGGTCTGCAGCGCGAACCGCCGGCCGTCGAACTCGTTCTCGGCGTGGGGCGGCGTCCGGCGGGACCAGTAGACCTCCTCGGAGGTGTCGCCCCCGTGATAGGCGACGAGGGTCTGTCCGTCGGACAGCAGCACGTTCGCCGTGCCGAGGGAGCCGATCTTCGTCATCAGCTCGTGCAGGACCTGCCAGCCGATCTCCGCGAGCGCGCGGGCGCCACGGGCGCGCGCCCACTCGAGCAGCCAGCAGAAGGCGCGCTCGCTATCGCTCGATCCCGTCGGCTCGAAGACCGCCTGGTCCGAGAGGAGGAGCTCCCGGCGCCAGTCGCCCGAGAGATCGCCTTGATGGGCGAAGACCCAGTCGCGCCCGCCGTAGGCCTTGACGAAGGGCTGGGCGTCACGGGGCGTCAGCCGCGGGCGGACCCCGCGCAGATGCGCGACGAAGGTCGAGGATCGGAAGCGCTCCCAGTCCTGGACGATCGCGGGCCCCGGCTGGTCGCTGAACGCCGTCGGATCGCCGATCAGCGCCGCCCCGCGCTCGTCGCGCGGATACCAGGCGAAGCCCCAGCCCTGCGGTGCGTCGTCGGGGGCGGGCTTGAGCGTGAACGCGGGCGACGACGGCGCGTCGAAGCTGACGGCGAGCAGATCGCTCAAGCGGCGGGACCTCTCTCCTCGGGAGACCGCGCGCTCGGCACCCCGCGCGAACGCTCCTCGGGGCCGGAGTCTCGCACCTTTCGCGCGAACGTCACGGGGGCGAAGTAGTCGGCGTGGATCTGCGCGCCGATCTCGATCGTGCGGTCGACGAGGAAGGTCAGCGACGCGTGCAGACCCGCTTCGCTCACGCCCTCGATGCCCAGGCCCTCGAAGCGCGCGAGCGTGTCCTCGACGAGCTTGCGCGAGGCCGCCGCGATCTCGGGGCGCGCCTCGGAGCGCAGGCCCCGAAGCAGGTCCCGCACGTGGCGCAGGTTGTGGAGCACCGAGCGCGGGAACGCCGGATCGAAGAGCAGGAAGCCGGCGACGTCCCGGCCCGAGATCTCGTTGGTGGGCCGCTTGAAGAACGGCTCGATCGCGGCACAGGAGCGCAGGACGACGAGCCACTGCGCCGCCTCCGCCGCCGTCTCGTGGCCGATCGAGTCGGGTCCCATCGCATGGTGCTTGACGTCGAGCAGACGCGCGGTCTGACTGACGCGCTCGAGCGCGGTCCCGAGCCGCATGAACTCGTAGGGATCCTCGTGGAGCATCGTGGCGGAGGCGTGGCCGTGATACAGGGCGCATTGATTGCGCAGATGGGCGTAGAAGGCCGTGCGATCGACGTCCCAGAGCCGGCGCGCCGATCGGCTCCCGAACCAGAGCCAGAGATCGTTGAGCGTCAGCCACATCTCGAGGCTCACCGTCTCCCGGATCGTGCGCGCGTTCTCCCTCGCCCAGAAGAGCGAGCTCAGGATCGAGGCCGGATTCGACTTCTCGAGGCAGAGGTAGCGCTGGACCGTCTCCGCGTCGTCGCGCTGCTCGACGGGGATCTTCTCGGCGAAGTCGCGCTCCTGACCCGCGACGATGACGAGCGGGCGCCAGCGCTCCGCCCCGCCGAGATCGACGTCGAGCTGGAACGACTGGGCGACGTCGAGCAGGCGCGCGAGCGCTTCGACGCGCTCGACGTAGCGATTGAGCCAGAAGCAGCTCTCGGCGACGCGGGAGATCAACGCCCGCCCTCCTCGACGACCCAGGTGTCCTTCGAGCCGCCGCCCTGACTCGAGTTGACGACGTAGGACCCCTTGACGAGCGCGACGCGCGAGAGCCCGCCGGGCAGGATCCAGCTGCCCTCCGTACCCGTGACGACGTAGGGCCGCAGGTCGACGCGGCGCGGCTCGATGCCTCGCGCCGTCCAGGTCGGGCAGGTCGAGAACTCGACGCGCGGCTGCGCGATGTAGTTGCGCGGATTGGCGCGGATGCGGCGACGGAACTCCGCCTGCTCCTTCTTCGTCGACTGCGGCCCGATCAGCATGCCGTAGCCACCGGCCTCGTTGACGGCCTTGATGACGAGCTCGCCGACGTGGTCGAGCACGTACTTCAGATCGTCTGGCCGCGCGCAGATGTAGGTCTCGACCTGACCGAGCCGCGGCTCCTCGCCGAGGTAGTAGCGGATCATGTCCGGCACGTAGGGATAGACGGCCTTGTCGTCCGCGACGCCGTTGCCGATCGCGTTCGCCAGCGCGACGTTGCCCTTCTCGTAGGCGCCGACGAGGCCGGGGACGCCGAGCAGGCTGTCCTTGCGGAAGCAGTCGGGATCGAGGAAGGGATCGTCGAGGCGCCGATAGATGACGCGTACCGGCTGCGGGCCCAGCGTCGTCCGCGCGAAGACCCGATCGTTCTCGACGTAGAGATCGCGCCCCTCGACGAGCGGACAGCCCATGCGCCGGGCAAGGAAGCTGTGCTCGAAGTAGGCGGAGTTGAAGGAGCCGGGCGTGAGCACGACGAGCCCCTCGTCGCCGTCCTCGGAGGCGAGGGATGCGAGCGCGGCGCGCAGGCGCGACGGATAATCGTCGACCGGCTCGACGCGGGAGTTCGCGAAGACGCGCGGGAAGACGCGCTTCATGACCAGCCGATTCTCGAGCACGTAGGACACGCCGGAGGGCGTCCGCGCGTTGTCCTCGAGCACCAGGAACTCGCCCTTCGGATCGCGGATCAGATCGATGCCCGCGATCGCGACGTAGACGCCGCCGGGCGGGCGGACGCCCTTCATCCGCGGCTCGTAGGCCTTCGCGGAGAGGACGTGGTCCGGCTCGATCAGGCCCGTGGCGAGGATCTTCTGCTCGCCGTAGACGTCGCCGAGGAAGGCGTTGAGCGCCCGGATGCGCTGGACCAGCCCCTCCTCGACGCGCCGCCAGACGGAGGCGGGGATGATCCGGGGGATCAGGTCGAAGGGGAAGATGCGTTCGCTGCCGCGCTCGTCGGAGTAGACGGAGAAGGTCACGCCCGACTTCAGGAAGGTCGCGTCGGCGAGCTTGCGGCGCGCGCGCACCTCGTCGCGACCGAGCCCCTCGAGCAGGCGGACGACGCGGGCCACCTCCGGCCGGATCCGCCCCCGGGCGTCGGCGTACTCGTCGAAGCTGCCGGCGAGCGGCGCGTAGCCTTCGAACAGGGCGGCTGTCGTCTTCCTGCGACGCGGCATCTCGACTCGCTCCCCGAGCCCGTACGCACCGCCATCCGTCTCGTCACGGGTCATCGGGCCGCGCCGACGGGACCGCAACGGAGTCGTCGCCGCGACGCCAGCCGACCCGGGTCGCCCGCCCCGTGCGGTGCGCTAGGCGCATTCGACCGTAGCACGCGCCGGCTGCGGCGCTGCGCTCCGAGCGGGTCCGTGTGCCGCCGTCGACACGCCCGGGCTCGTACCGACCACCCGACGGCGCGTCTCAGTCCGCCGACAGATCCCGCACGACGTCGTCCCAGACGTCCGGATCGCGCGTCCAGTGGGCGACGAGACTCACGCGATCGACCTTGCCGGCGCAGCGCGCGCGGATGCGACCGGCGAGCTCCCGCATCGGCCCGCAGACGGCGATCGCCTCGAGCAGCTCGTCCGAGACGAGGCCGGCCATCTCCGCCCAACGCCCCTGCTTGCTCATGCGATTGAGCTCGACCTGCAGCTCGCCCCAGCCATGGACGTCGAGCACGGGGCGATAGGCGGGCGTCGAGCCGTAGAAGGCGATCTGCTGCTTCGTCGACTGGCGCACGCGCTCGATCTCCTCGTCGCTCGTGCCCGAGCAGATCATGAGCTGCGCCGAGACCTGGATCGCGTCGCGGGCGCGGCCACTGCGTGCGAGCCCGCGCTCGACCGCCGGCAGGGTCAGGCGGTGGAGCGACTCGAAGGTGTTGAAGGGATGGACGAAGAAGCCGTCGGCGACCTCGCCCGCGACCTCCGTCATGCGCGGTCCGACGCCGGCGAGGAAGATGGGCGGGCCGCCCCAGGCGTTCGGGCCGGGGTTGAAGACGGGCGTCATCAGCGTGTGCTGGTAGAACGCGCCGCGGAAGTCGAGGGGCGCGCCTTCCTGCCAGCAGCGCCAGATGGCCTTGATCGCGAGCACCATCTCGCGCATGCGCGCGGCGGGCTGGGACCAGGGCATCGAGAAGCGGCGCTCGATGTGGGTCTTGATCTGGGTCCCGAGGCCGAGGAGGAAGCGACCCCTCGAGAGCAGCTGCAGATCCCAGCCGATGTTCGCGAGGATCATCGGATTGCGGGAGAAGGCGATCGCGACGGCCGTGTAGAGCTCGATCCGCTCGCTCGCGCGCGCGGCCAACAGCAGCGGGAAGAAGGGGTCATGGGGCCCCTCGAAGGTGAAGGCTGCGGCATAGCCCTTGGCCTCGAGGCGTCGGACCTCGGGCTCGGGCGACTCGAACGAGTAGAGCGGTGCATCGACCTTCATGGCGCGTCCTGGCGAGGAGGCGCACGTTAGCAGGCCCGAGGTGGTTGCCGACGCTCGGACCGCCGGGTCATCACGTCCGCCAGGAGCAGCGTCCGATCGCGGGAACTCGGGGCGACCGGATCGGCGTCGGCCCGGAAGCCGCTGGGATGCGCAGCGTGCCAGCGCGTCGCGTTCTGATAGGCCTGCGCGAGGGCGAGCAGACGGGCCTCGCCGTGGCGCGGGCCGATCAGCTGCATCGCATAGGGCACGCCGCCCGAGTCGATGCCGCAGGGCAGGACCAGAACCGGCGAGCCCGAGAGGCTGAACGGGGTCGCGACGCGGACCGCCGTCGCCGCCTCGGGGAAGGTCCGCTCATCGAGCAGGTCCGTATCGGAGCCGAGGGGGCGGGCGAAGACGGGCGCGACGATGACGTCGACCTGCTCGAAGCAGGCCTCGAGCCGGTTCGTCCACTCCTGCCGGACCTGCCAGGCCCGCGCGACCGCCGCGCCCGACTGCGCCCGGCCGACCTCGATCGCGCCGCGGAGCGCCGGACCGTACGCGTCGGCCCGGGCCGGATAGGTCGCCGCGTGGGAGCGCGCGAGCTCTGCCGAGGCGATCGTGATCCAGACCTGATGGAGCTCGCCGCAGTCCGGGAGCCGGAAGGGTGTCAGGACCGCGTCGATCCGACGCAGGTCCTTCAGCCCACCCTGGAAGAGATCCAAGATGTCCCGCTGCGCGATGACGCCGGCGAAGGCTTCGTCGATGCCGATCCGGACCCGGCGCGAATTCGGCTCGACCGGCCCCGGCTGCGGCGCCGCGACCTCCGCGCTCATGCTCCAACCGTCGCGCGGGTCACGCCCTGCCATGACCGAATAGAGCGTCGCCACGTCCTCGACCGAGCGGGCCATCGGACCGACCGTGTCGAGCGACGGCGCGAAGGGCGAGATGCCGTGGAGGGGAATCCGGCCGTGGGTCGGCTTGAGGCCGGTCAGGCCGCAGGCGGCCGAGGGGAATCGGATCGATCCGCCGGTATCGGTCCCGAGCGCGCCCGTACAGAGGCCCGCGGCGAGCGCGGCACCGGAGCCGCTCGAAGAGATTCCCGTCCAGCGATTCGGGCGCCAGGGATTCCTGGGCGGTCGCACGCTCGCGTGATGCGCGACGAAGCCGCCCTCGGTCATCTTCGTCCGACCGAGCAGGACCGCGCCAGCGGCCTCGAGTCGCTCGACGACGCAGGCGGTCTGCCGGGCGGGCGCGTCGCCGAGCACGCAGGTGCCGGCGCGGGTCGGCTCCCCGCGGACGTCGCAGAGATCCTTGATCGCGATGGGCACGCCATGGAGCGGCCCGAGCGACCCACCCGTCCTCTGGCGCGCATCGAGCCGTGCGGCCGCGGCGCGGGCGCGGTCGGACCAGACCTCGACGTAGCTGCCGACCTGCGGATCGACCCGCTCGATCCGGGCGAGGAAGAGGTCCGTGACCTCGCGGGCCGAGAGCTCGCCCTGCTCGATGGCCGTTCGCAGCGCTTCGATCGAGAGCCAGGGAAGTTCGAGCGTGTCCATGTCGGGATCCTCCGGCGGGCAGGATGCCGAAGGGTCCGATCAGGCGATCATCAGAAGCCGGACGATCGCGATACGGGTCCGACCCGACGCAGTCGCGCGACACGGGCTAGCGTTCGCCTCATGCGACCCCCGCGCGCGCCGAATCGGGACGGATCCCACCGCTCTCTCCCGGGTCTGCCCGCGTCCGAGGCGGAGACGGGCGCCGAGCGGGGCGTCGAGCTCCCCCCGGACGCCCTGTCGCCCCAGGCGCTGCGGGGCCTCGTCGAGGAATTCGTCAGCCGCGAAGGAACCGACTACGGCCAGGTCGAGCGTACGCTGGCCAGCAAGGTCGCGGACGTGATGGCCCAGCTCGCGACCGGCGAGGCCCGCATCGTCTTCGATCTCGAGAGCGAAACGGCCAGCATCGTCGCGGCGGACGACGTCGTCGAGCGGGATCGCTGACGGCGCGCGAATGAGGACCTGTCCGGCGCGCAGACGGCACGAGACGCCGCGGCCGCCTGGCGTCAGCGGGCGGGCGTCGGACCGGCCAGGACCGGGGCGGCGCTCGGGGCCGCTTCGGCCTTCGCCGACGTCGTCCCGCCGGGCGTTGTTCGATGCACGGCCCGGGCCTCGAGCGCCCGCATGCGACGCCAGATCACGAAGACGAGCGTTCCGAGCCCGGCAAGCGGCAGGATCGACATGAAGATCGTGGAGATCAGGAACGCCTGATTGGTCTCGTCGTCGCGCCCGGCCGTGCAGACGGCGCAGGCGGCGGCCATTCGCGGCAGCAGCTCGACGATCAGCCAGGCGACGAGCAGGCCGAGCACGCGCTTCATCATCGCTTCCCTCCTTCTGCCTTTCTGCCTTCCCGTCCTGCCTTCCCGCCCTGCTTCCCCGTCCTGCTTCCGGCCGGCGGGAATTCCCGCCGATCGACCGGCCGACTCCCGGCCCTGCCCGACCCGGACTGGTCCGGACCACCTCGGATCGCCGCCGATCGACCTCGCGCCCGCCCGACCGATCAGCGCGTCGCGCGCGCGCTCACAGGTACACGCGCCAGTAGATCAGGGGCCAGGCGCCCACCACGAAGTACCAGAAGACCGCGGTCGTCGCGAGCTGCGACGGCTGGAGCCAGCCGCGCGCGTGACGGCGCCAGGTCTGGAAGAGCATCCCGATCGCGACGACGACGTGGAGCGCATGCATGCCGACGATCAGATAGAAGAAGCTCCCGAGCGCCGAGGAGGTCATCGTCAGCCCCTCGCCGATCAGCGAGACCCACTCCCAGCCCTGGAAGAGGACGAAGAAGCTGGCGAGCACGAGGGCCAGCGTCAGCGGCAGACGCGCCGACATCCGCGACGCGGCGAAGCGGCGCTGCGCCAGGATCATGCAGACGCCCGAGGCCAGCAGCGCCAGCGTATTGACCGCGGTCGCCTCGATCGGCAGCCGCGGCTGACCGGGCGGCGGCCAGACGGCTGCGGACGCGCGCACGACGTTGAAGGCGCTGATCATGCCGCCGAAGATCATGATCTCGGTCAGCACGAAGAGCGACATGCCGAGCACGCCGTTCGAGATGACGCGCGGCTCGCCGTGGTCGGCGGCGATCAGTCGGATGGGCGGATTCGCGGCGCGGGGCGCCATGCTCGGCCTCCTGGGCTTCGCCGGCCCCCCTCGCCGGCGGCGCGCTGGACTCTAGTGTCCGCCGCCTTCGTGTCCACCGCCGTGGGCCGCGGCATCGGCCTCGCCGTGAGCGGCCTCGTGGCCTTCGCCGTGCCCCTCGCCATGGCCCGCGCCGTGTCCGGTGATGCGCGCGCCGTGGCTCGCACCGACCAGGTCGCCCGCCTCGTACGCCTTCTGGGCGGCGATCCACGAGGGCTTCTCCCAGTTGGTGCCGTGGTCCTTCATGACGTCGGGTGCGGTGCCGGCGAAGAAGAGCAGCATGAAGATCAGCGTCGTCGTGATCGTGTAGATGACGTATCGCGGCGTCAGGTTGATGTGCATGAAGTTCTTCGCGACGAGGAAGGCCTTCACGACCGCGATCCCGAAGGCGGTGACCAGCGTGACGTGCTTGTGGCCGAACATCGGACCGATGATCGAGATGGTCAGCAGCACGAGCAGCGTGAAGTAGATCTTGTAGTAGTGGGAGTCGTCGTGATGGGCTTCGGCGTGGTTGCTCATGATGGCCTCGTATCCGTCTACTTCGCGATGTAGAGGAGCGGGAAGAGGAAGATCCAGACGAGATCGACGAAGTGCCAGTAGATGCCGATGATCTCGACCCGGTGGAGCTCGAGGTTGCGCTTCGCCGTCTGGGCGACGAAGCCCATGATGATCATGCCGGCGATCACGTGGGCGGCGTGGATGCCGGCCGCCGTGTAGTAGAACGACCAGAAGGTGTTGGCCGTGATCGTCATGCCGTGGCTGATCTCGGTCGTCCACTCGAAGGCCTTGACGCAGAGGAAGACGCCGCCGCCCGCGATGGTCAGGTAGAGCAGGTTCGCGGCGCGCTTGCCGTCGCCGCGCTCGGCGGCCTGATGGGCGAGGACCGCCGAGAGGCTCGACGAGAGCAGCACGAAGGTGTTGAACGCGCCGATCCAGGCGTTGGTGTTCGCCGCGTAGTCGGCCCAGATCCCGTGGGCGAGACGATGCATGATGTAGGAGGCGAGGACGCCGCCGAAGATCACGATCTCGGAGGCGATCAGCCACCAGACGGCCAGTCGCTGCGTCGGCATGCCGGCCGAGCTTCGCGTCGTTGCAATCGGTCTCGCGGACATCTTCGACTCCCATCGAGCCGGTCGGTCTGCTCCGACCGGCGCTTCGTCGTCCCGTTCAGGTCACGGCCCGGCTCCGCCGCGACCGCTCACTCGCGCATCCGGGGCGGGACGCCGCCCCGATGCTCCACCCGCTCTTCGAGGCCTCAGGCGGGCTCGTTCTGCGGCCAGAAGTCCGAGCCCTTCCGATCCGGATGGCCGTATTCGTACGGACCGCGGTAGACGTTCGGCAGCCCCTCCGGCCAGTTGCCGTGGGGCGGCGGCGAGGCCGCGGTCCACTCGAGGCTGTTCGCGTTCCAGGGATTCTTCGGGGCCGGCGGACCGGAGATCCAGCTGGTGATCACGTTGTAGAAGAAGATGAACTGCGCGAGCAGCATCACGATCAGCGAATACGTCGCCAGCGCCTGCAGGTCCCACATCCAGGGATACGAGAGCTCCGGGAAGTTCCGGTAGTCGAAGATGCGGCGATGATGGCCGGCAGCGCCGAGCACGAAGAGGGGCAGGAAGATCGTGTTGAACGGGATGATCGTCAGCCAGAAATGCAGCTTGCCGAGCTTGTCGTTCATCATCTTGCCGAACATCTTCGGGAACCAGTAGGTGAAGCCGGCGTAGGTTCCGATGATCGCGATCGGGTAGAACGTGTAGTGGAAGTGGGCGAGCACGAAATAGGTGTCGTGCATGTAGATGTCGTTGCCCGACGCGCCCAGGAAGATGCCCGTGATGCCGCCGATCAGGAACTCGAAGATGAACGAGAGCGCCCAGAGCATCGGGGTCGAGAGCGTGATCGAGCCGCCGTAGAGCGTCGCGATGTAGACGAACATCATCTCGGCGATCGGAACCGAGATCAGGAGCGTCGTGACCGTGAAGACGTTCGCCATGCGGGGATCGATGCCGGCGATGAACTGGTGGTGGGCCCAGACGGTGAAGGAGAGGACGCCGGTGCCGATCGCCGTGTAGAGGACGGTCTTGTAGGCGAAGAGCTTCTTGCGGGCGAAGGTCGTGACGACCTCGGCGACGATGCCGACGGCCGGGAGCAACACGACGTAGACCTCGGGATGGCCGAAGAACCAGAAGAGGTGCTGCCAGAGGATCGGGTCGCCTCCGCGGTCGGGGTCGAAGAAGGCGGTCCCCAGGTTCTGGTCGAAGAGCATCATGATGCCGCCCGCGAGCAGCGGACCGACCGAGAGCATGAACAGGATGCTCGCGATGACGATCATCCAGACGACCATCGGGATGTCCCACATCTTCATGCCGGGGGCACGGCTGTTCATCGCGGTCGTGATGAAGTTGATGCCGCCCATGAGGAAGGCCGCGAACTCGAGCGCGACGGCCGTGATCCACATCGTCGAGCCGAGCGGCGTCAGGCTGTACTGGCCCTTGGTCGAGAGCGGGGGATAGGCCGTCCAGGCGCCGCCGAAGGCGCCGCCCTCGACGAAGAACGAGGCGAGGATGATGACCGCAGAGAGCAGGAAGATCTGGTAGCTGAGCCGGTTGAGCCGCGGGAAGACCATGTCGTCCGCGCCGATCATCAACGGGATCAGGTAGTTGCCGAAGGCCGCGATCAGGACGGGCATCGCGACCCAGAAGATCATGATCGAGCCGTGGTTCGTGACCAGCGAGTTGTAGTCGGCGGGCGTGACGCGTCCCCAGAGCGGGGCCTCGGTTCCCGGGAAGGCGATCTGCCAGCGGAACGCGTACGCGAAGTAGCCGCCGATCAGCGCCATGAACATGCCCGTGAACATGTACTGCATGGCGATCATCTTGTGGTCGAGCGGCAGCACGTACTTCTCGACGAAGCTCATCTCGTGATGGCCGTGGTGCTCGTCGTGATGAGCGCCGTGCTCGACCCGGATCGATTCCGCCATGACTCCCTCTCCTCGGCCTTTCCCCGGCCTGCGAAGCGACCCGATCGTTCCGTCGCCTCGTGCGGCCCCGCGGACGGGGCCTTGATCCGTTCCGGGCCGGCGTCCGCCGGCCGAATTCCCTTGCCCGGGCTAGCGGGCCGCCAGCGTCCGCTCCGCGGCCGTCGATGTCGCCTGCGCGACCGCCAGCGGCGAGTTCGCCTCGACCCACGCCGCGTGCTGCGCGCCGTCCTCGATGAAGATCTTCGCCGGCATCAGCCCGTGGCCGATGCCGCAGATCTCCGCGCACTGGATGTCGAAGTCGCCGGCGAGCGTCGGCTCGAACCAGCCCGTGATGACACGCCCCGGAATCGCGTCCTGCTTGAGCCGAAAAACGGGCACCGAGAAGTTGTGGAGCACGTCCTTCGATTCGAGCTTGTAGTGGTAGAGGACGTTCTTCGCGACGTGGAGCTCGTTGATCGTCGTGATGTCGTCGGCCGTGTCGATCACGTTGTCGGGTCCCGGATGCACGAAGGTCCAGGCCCATTGCTGCGCGATCACGCGCACGGTCGACTGGGCCTCGGGCAGGTCCTGCTTGACCTGGTACCAGACGTTGACGGCGAACACGACGATGATCACGTCGAGCACGAGGATCGGCATGTGGGCCCGATGGATCCACTTCATGTACTGGTGCTCGTTGCCCGTGATGTACATCGAGGGCGTCCCCGGCTTCGCCCGGAACCGGAAGATGAAGCTGAAGAAGCAGAAGCTGGCGATCAGGAAGGGCACGCCCACCGACACGGTGATGATGTCGAAGAGCTGGTTGATGTCGCCGGCATACGTCGATGCGTTCGGGAGCAGCCAACTGAGGATCATTTCGCTTGCCTGACTGGCCCACGGGCGGCCATGCTGGAGGATCGGATCGCTGCGATTCGGGGCCGCGCCCCGCGTCCCGTCGCCGCTCCGCTCCTAGAGGATGAAGATGAAGACGATCGCGATGAACGCGAGCACGCCGGCGATGCTGACGACGAAGAGCCGGGTCGCGACCTCGTCGGCCGGCGGCATCTGGGGTTCGACGTGATGTTCGGACATGCGCTTCTCCTGTAGATCCTGTTCCCGCGCTCTCGCGCGCTCGACCTGGCGATCTTCGTCTCCGGCGCTGCGCCGTCCGATCGCGCGAGCCGGGTCCCGCTACTTCGCGAGGCTCCGGATGTGGGCGATCACGTCGCGCACCGCCTGCTCGTCCGGCAGCGTCGCGACCATGCCGATCATCGCCGGGCCGAGCGTGTCGCCCGGCAGGCTGCCTCGAATGCTCTTCTTGTACTTCTCGATCGACGAGAGGAGATACCAGTCGTTGAGTCCCGTCAGCGGCGGCGCGCCCATGCCCTGATTGCCGGAACCGTCCGGGCCATGGCAGGCGCTGCAGACCGCGTAGTAGCCGGCGCCCTTCGCGGCGTCGCCCGGCTGCGCGAGGGTCGCGCTCGGCGTGACCGCGGGCAGGCTCGCGACGTAGGCGGAGACGGCCTTCACCTCTTCCTCGCTCTGCAGCCACTTCGACATCGGGTACATGCGCAGCCCTCCGGTATCGCCGGCGTGGAGCCCGCGCTGACCGGATCGGAACTTCACGAGCTGGGCCTCGACGTACCAGGCGGGCAGACCGGCGATCGCCGGCGCGAGCGCGCTCTGATTGCCGCCGCCGTTCTCGCCATGGCACTGCGTGCAGAGCGCGAAGAGCGCGCGCCCCTGCGCGACATCGCCGCCGTCCTGCGCGAGCGCGGACGTCGAGACGAAGAGCGCACCGACCACCACCAGGACCGACGCTGCCGTCCAGCCGGCCGACCCCGAGAACCGATTGACCACCTGACTCATCATGTATCCCGTTTTCCTGCTCGCTCGCCCGGACGCATCGACGTGCTGCCGAGCGGGGCATGCGTCGCCCACCGACGATCTTCGACGACCTTCGGCGATCGCGCCTCGGCGATCGCCCCTCGACGCCCACCGCATGGAGCGGCGACGTGTGTCGGCTCCGTCGTCGTCCCCGACCACGCACGGATCCGACTGCGAAAAGCGCCGCCGAAGTAGCCCAATCGCGCGAGATTCGTCAAGCCCGACGCGGCCTTCGGCGGATCTCGCGCGCGTGCCTCGCCGCCGATCCCGCGCGCAGGACCGTGGGCCGAGATTAGGGCGCCTCGGCGGGCGATTCGCGCTGCGCGATCGTTCTGCAACGATTGGATGCAGCCGCGTCGCGCGCACTCCGGGAATCAGCGGAGCGGCGGATTGAAGGGATAGAGAAGGAGGTAGATCAGCACCCCCGTGACGGAGACGTAGATCCAGATCGGCCACGCGATCCGCGCGATCCGTCGATGCCGCGCGCGCTCGTCGCGCAGGCCGAGGCGGATCAGGACGATCGCGAAGATCGGGACCGTCATCGCAAGCAGGACGTGGGAGAAGAGCAGCGCGAGGTAGGCTGCCTTCGCCGGTCCGGTGGCGTGGAAGGTCGTGTTCTCGAAGTGGCGCGCGGACTTGTGGACCAGGTAGGAGACGAGGAAGACGCTCGAAACGGCGAAGGCGAAGATCATGACGCGGCGATGGCGCGCGATCTCGCCTCGACGCGCGAGCGCCCGGCCCACGACGAGCAGGACGGTGGCGGTCGCGTTGAGCGCGGCGTTGAGCGGCGGGAGGAAGGCGAGGTCCATGGGGCCGCCGCACCGTAGCAGCTCCCCGCGCGTGGGGGGCGCTACCTTCGCCCGCGCATGAAACCTCCCCTCGATGGGCCTGCCGTCCGCAGCGATGCGCGGCGCGCCCGGAGCGCTTCCCCGATCGGCCCCGGCCGCGCCGCGCCGGTCGCTCCGCCGAACTCCTCCCCCCTTCTCTCTGCCCGACGGGAGGGCCTGCTCGAGCGGCTCGAGGCCAGCGGGCGCTACCCGACCTGGGTGCTGCTCGCAGCGCTGGCCGGCATGTTTGCGACCGCGTTCCCCATTACCATTCTCGCCGTCTCGCTCGCCTCGATCGCCGCCGAGTTCTCGGCGGACGAGACGACGATGGCCTGGGTCATCTCGGCCCCGATGCTCTTCTCCGCCGTGACCTTTCCCCTGCTCGGCAAGCTCGGCGACCAGCGCGGCCACCGTCGGGTCTTCCTGCTGGGCTTCGCCGGCTCGACCGTCGTCGCGGTCCTGACGGCATTCGCCTGGGATCCCCTCTCGCTGATCGGCTTCCGGACCCTCGCCGCGATCCTCGGCGGCGCGACGCAGCCGACCGCGATGGCGTTGATCTTCTCGGTGACGCCGCCCGAACAGCGGGTGCGCGCGATGGGCTGGTGGTCGATGACGACGGCCGCGGCCCCGGCACTCGGCCTCTCCGCCGGCGGCCCGCTCGTCGACCTCTTCGGCTGGCGGATCCTCTTCCTGCTGCAGGCGGGCTTCTCGGTCGCGGCGCTCCTGCTCGCCATGATCGTGTTGCGGGAGACGCGGCCGCTGCGGGTGCGCTTCGACATCGGGGGGTCGATCGCGCTCTGCCTCGGCGTCGGCGGCTGGATGGTCGCGCTCGGCAGCCTCCGCAGCCCGGCGAGCCTCGCCGCCTGGATTCCCGTCTCGATCGCCATCGGTGTCGTCGGTCTCGTCGCCTTCGTCGCGATCGAGCGCCGTGTCGCCGCGCCGCTGCTGCCCCTGCGCTTCTTCCGCTCGTCGAACTTCTCCTCGACGCTCGTGACCAACGCCTTCACGAGCGCCGCCTACATGGGCGCCTTCGTCGTGGCACCGATCCTGCTTCTCGACATGGGCTACACCGTCACGGCCGCCAGCTACCTCGTCCTGCTGCGGACCGTCGCCCTCACGATCTTCTCCCCCCTCGGCGGACGGGCCGGCGAGATCTGGGGCGAACGCGGCGCCTCCCTCGTCGGATGCTCGACCATGACCCTCGGCCTGCTGGTCGCAGCCTGGGCCGCCCACGCCGGACATCTCGCGCTCTTCGTGACCGGCCTCGTCCTGCAGGGCGCGGGCCACGGCCTCTCCCAGCCGTCGATCACCGCCGCCATCGCCCGCTCGGTCCCGTCCCACGATCTCGGCATCGCCGGCGCCGCGAACCGGCTGATGGGCCAGGGCGGCGGCGCCTTCGGCATCACGCTGCTCGCCCTCGCCTACGGCGGCCGCAGCGATCCCGATGCCTTCGCGCTGGCGTTCGCCGTCGGCGCGCTGCTCTCGGGCCTGTCGATCGCGACGGCGCTGGGGATGGGGGTCGAGCCGGTCGAGACGGAAGCGACCGCGGCGAGTGCCGACTAGCACGCCGCACGCGCCATGGCATGCGTCCGCGACGCCGCCCTGCGATGGGATCCGGCGGCCGGGCGCGGCGGCGATCCGGAGGCGGCGCGCACCGCCCGAAGCGCCGCCAGACCGGTCAGGACGGCCCAGCCCCATCCGGAGGCGCCAGCCGATCCGCCTCGAATCCCCGCTCGCTCTCGCGAAAGCCGGCCGCCCGCACCAGCGGCGCCAGCGGCGAGTCCAGGGCCGGCTCGCCGTCGATCCGCAGGATGGAGAGCCGGCGCAGCCCGAGCGACGCGACGCTGCGCGCGAGCAGCCGAAGCGCCGCCCGTCGATCCGCCGTCCGCTCGTCCGCGACGACCGCCGCCGAATCCATCGACCCGAAGCACACGATCTGGCGCCCGCCCCGCTCGACGAAGAGCACCGCACGCCCGTCGACGAGCACGACCGACGTGCCGAGCGCCCGACGTGGACGACCACGCGGCGCTGCGGGCCAGGGCAGCGTCGCACCGTAGGGCTGGGCGGGATCGAGGGAAGCGAGCAGGACGGCGCGCGGCGCGTCCCCGGCCGCGCGGGCCGCGCGCAGTCGATCGACGGCGCCAGGCAGGGCGAACTGCGCGCTCGTCCCGCCTTGGATGAATTGCCCGCGCCGGATCCGCCCCGCTTCCTCGAGCGCCCGCAGGATCGGCAGGATCGCCGTGAATCCGCCCGGCTCGTGCTCCGCCTCGAGCGCGTCACGCGACACGATCCCGTGTCGATCGAGCAGGACCTGTGCCCGCCGGTGGAGTCGCTCGGTCGGCGTCTCCGCCCGGCGCGCGGGCCGGGCACCGTTCGCGGGCGCGGCTTCGCGCGCGGGCCCGGCTTCGCTCGCAGGCCCCGCCACGCTCGCCGGCGTGCCCTCGGGCACCGGCCCGACATCCGGCGTCGCCACCAGCCGCGTCAGCGACCAGCGCCCGCCCGTCGCCAGCGGCGACGCATGGCGCCCCGGACGCCGGCCCCGCACGAACGGCGCGCGGCGCGAGCGCGGGCGACTCGCCGAAGGGCCACGCCGCGCGCCGAGCGCACGCAGCGGCGCGAAGGTGTCGTTCGTGACGAGGCCGCGACCGACGAGGGCGAAGAGCGCCGCCTCGAGCCGGCCGGGGGCGTCGCCGCAAAGCGCCGCCACGAGCTCGGAGAAGAAGGAGGCTCCCGTCGCGGCCAGGCGCGCCAGGATCGCAGCCTCGAGCGGATCGAACGCCCCCTCGCCCTCGCCGCTCCCCGCCTCGACCGTGCGCGCGCCGGCGAACGCCTCGGCCTCCAGCGCGAGCCGTTCGCGCCGACAGAGCAGGACCCGTCCGTCCGCCTCGTCGATCGGACCGACCGCGAGCCAGGCGATCCGACCCTCGCTGCCGAGCCGGTCGAGCAGCTCGGGGCGATAGTCGGGCACGCGCGACGGGAGGATCCGGCCCTCCAGCTCCGCGAAGGGCAGCGCGAGGCCCTCGAGCCGATCGAGCGCCGCCTCGAGCCCCGCCAGGCCGGGACGCGGGCGCGTGATGCCCTGCCAGTCGAGCTGGAAGCGCGCGAAGACCTCCGCCGGGACCGGCGCGATCTCCTCGCGCAGCCGCGCGAGCGTCCGCTGCTTGACCCGCCGCAACACCTCGGGCTCGCACCACTCCGCCGCTTCACGCGACGGCGATCTTCCCGACTTCGATCCCATGGCCGGCCCCCCGCCGCGCCGAGGATCGAAGGCGCCGGCGACGAGCCGGCCGCGGCGCGCGAGCGACTCGAGCAGCGGCTCGAGGGCGTGCGCGCGCAATCCGAAGCGCGCGGCGAGCGCCTCGGTCGTGAAGGGTCCGTGGGTGCGCGCGTGGCGCAGCACGAGCTGCTCGAGCGGCGCGACGCTCGGTCGTCGCCAGACGGCCGGCAGCGCGGGCGGGAGGACCACGCCGAGCGCGTCGTGGTAGAGCGCGGCGTCCTCGACGGCGATCCAGCGCGACTCGCCCGCCAGCTCGATCCGCAGGGCACGCCCGTCCCGCACCAGCGCGTCGCGATCCCGGGCCGCCCCCGCTGCGCCCGCCGCATGCAGCTTGGCGAGCGCCGCGTCCGAGCGATCGCCGAGCTCGCGCAGGCGATCATGGAGACCGTCGGGCCGGTCCACGCCCCACTCGGGGACGCGCCGGCCGACCGCTGCCGCGACCTCGTCGATCGCCCGCGGCTCGAGCAGGCGTCGCCAGTCGGTGTCGCCCAGCAGCTCGCGCAGCATCTGGCGGTCGAGCGCGAGGGCCTGGCTGCGTCGCTCGGCCGCGGGCAGGTCGGGCTGGTAGAGGAAGCTCGCCGTGTAGGCGAAGACGAGCGAGCGCGCGAAGGGCGACGGGGTCGACGTCTCGACGTCGGCGACGGCGATCTCGCCCCCCTCGATGCCGCGCAGCAGCGACTCGAGACCCGGGAGATCGAAGACGTCGCGCAGACAGCTTCGATAGGTCTCGAGCATGATCGGGAAGTCCGGGAAGCCGCGAGCGATGGCGTGGAGGCTCTGCGCGCGCAGACGCTGCGACCAGAGCGGAGTCCGGGCGCGGGCGTGGCGACGCGGCAGGAGCAGCGCGCGGGCCGCGTTCTCCCGGAACTGCGCCGCGAAGAGCGACGACTGCTCGAGCCCCTCGCAGACGAGCGACTCGACGTCCTCCGGATCGGGCAGGAAGGTCGCCGTCTCGGGCGGCCGCGACATGTCGGGGAAGCGCAAGAGGATGCCGTCGTCGCTCCAGAGCGGATGGATCTCGCCGCCGCTCCCGCGACGGCAGAAGCGCTCGGCGATCGCGAGCGCCCAGGGCGCGTGGACGCGGGCGCCGAAGGGCGAATGGATCGCGACGCGGAAGTCGCCGAGCTCGTCGCGGAAGCGCTCGATCACGATCTGCCGATCATGCGGCACCGCCCCCGTCGCGGCCCGCTGCTCGCGCAGGTACGCCGCGAGATTGACGACGGCGTTCGCGTCGAGCTGTCCCTCCGCCTGCAGCCAGCGCTCGAGATCGGGCGCCGCGAGCGCCTCCCGGACATAACGACCGAAGGCGTGGCCCAGCTCGATCGGCCTGCCGGGCCCGTCGCCGCGCCAGAACGGCAGGCGACCCGGCTCGCCCGGCGCCGGCACGACGAGCACCCGGTCGCGGCCGATCTCCGACACGCGCCAGCTCGTCGCCCCGAGCACGACGACGTCCCCCGGCTTCGTCTCGTGGACCATCTCCTCGTCGAGCTCGCCGACCCGCGGCCCGTCCGGCGCGACGACGACCGCGTACTGCCCGCGGTCGGGGATCGTCCCGCCCGAGAGCAGCGCGATCCGCGCCGCGCCCTCCCGCGCCTCGAGCCGACCGCTCGGGCGGTCCCAGCGCAGCCGCGGCCGCAGCTCGGCGAAGTCCGTGGACGGGTAACGGCCCGAGAGCATGTCGAGCACCGCCTCGAGCAGACGCCGGTCGAGCGCTGCATAACAGGAGGCGCGCGCGATCGTCGCCGCGACCTCGTCGACCGTCGTCGGCCCCTCGGCCACGATCGCCACCACCTGCTGCGCGAGCACGTCGAGCGCACCGCGCGGCGACGCGATCGACTCGACCTCTCCCGCGCGCATGCCGCGCGCGACGACGGCCGCCTCCAGCAGATCGCCGCGATGCTTCGGAAAGAGGACGCCCACGCTCGTCTCGCCGACCGCATGCCCGGCGCGGCCGATGCGCTGCAGGCCCCGCGCGACCGCGCCCGGGCTCTCGACGAGCAGCACGCGCTCGACGCTCGCCATGTCGATGCCGAGCTCGAGCGAGCTCGTCGCGACGATCGCCCGCAACCGTCCCTCGGCGAGCGCGGTCTCGATCTCGCGGCGCTCGTCGGGAGCGACGCTTCCGTGATGGGCCCGGACGAGGGGCTCGCCGGCGAGCGCGTTGAGCGCCTGGGCGAGGCGTTCGCAGAGGGCGCGGCTGTTGGCGAAGACGATCGCGCTCCGACTGGCCCGGATCGCCTCGAGCAGCGCCGGATGGATCGCCGACCAGAGGCTCGGGATCGGCGGCGCCGGTCGGTCGGACGCGTCCGCTTCGACGGCGCGTATCGTCGGCGGGCGCGTCATGTCGGGAACCGGTACGCGGACCGTCAGCTCGATCGAGGGCGGCGCGCTCGCGTCGACGATCGCGACCTCGCGATCGCCGCCGAGGAAGCGCGCGATCGCGTCGGTCGGGCGGGCGGTGGCCGAGAGTCCGATGCGCTGCGGATCGCCCGCGAGGCAGCGCCGCGCGACGCGCTCGAGCGAGAGCGCGAGATGGACGCCGCGCTTGGTTCCGGCGAGAGCATGGATCTCGTCGACGATGATCGTCTCGACCGTCGCGAGCGTCTCGCGCGCCTTCGAGCCGAGGATGAGGTAGAGCGACTCGGGGGTCGTGACGAGGATCTCGGCGGGCGAACGCGCCTGGAGGCGGCGCTCTCGCGGCGAGCTGTCCCCGGTCCGCATGGCGACGCGCGGCGCATGGAAGGGCGCTTCGGGCGTCGTCTTCGCCGCCGCGGCGATCCCCTCGATCGGCGCGCGCAGGTTGCGCTCGATGTCGGCGACGAGCGCCTTGAGCGGTGAGACGTAGAGGACCCGCACGCCGGGCGTCGCGTCGATCGGTCGCCGGCCGAGGCGGTCGATGGCGGTCAGGAAGGCGGCGAGGGTCTTGCCGCTGCCCGTCGGTGCGACGAGCAGCGCATGGCCGCCGGCGGCGAGCAGGGGCCAGCCGCGGGCCTGGACCGGCGTCGGGGCGTCGAAGCGTTCGCCGAGCCAGGCTCGGGTCGCGGGGGCGAAGACGTCGAGGGGGCCAGCCATGGCGGAAGCCTATGCAGCCCGCCTGGCGATGGCACGCGCGCCGCGCGTGCGGGACGACGCCGGTCGCGGCGCGCGCGTCATCGCCGGGCGACCTGCGCCGGCGCCTGCCCCTGCGCGAGCGCCCGCGAGGAGGGCTCAGGTCTCTGGGAATGCGCTGTCGCGCTCTCGCAGCTCCCGCTGGAGGACGATCGCGAGCGTCGACTCGATCCGCTCGAGCTGGGCGCCGAGATGGAGACGCCAGCGCGCCGCCAGTCGCTCCGTCTCCCGGTCCTCGAGGCTCTGCGCGGTCGCCTCGAGCATCCGGGTCTGGATGCGCGCCAGGCTGAGCGCGACGTAGTCGTCGCGCAGGAGGCGCGAGGCCGCCTGATCGGCGCGCGCGGATTCGACGAAGCGGGCCGCCGTGCCGACGAGCGCAGCGACCGTGCGCCGGGCGGTCGAGGCATGGGCGGGGAAGCGGGTCAATGACGACCCGAGGTCGCTGCCGATGCGATCGGACTCGGCCTCGATCTCGCCGAGGAACGCACGCAGGCCCTCGTGCTCGTCGACGACCGGGCTGCGCAGCTGGGCGTGCACGCCCGCGCAGGTCTGGTCCGCGAGCACGCGAACGGCATCGATCGCTTCCACCAGCACGGCGATGCCCCGCTCGGTGATCATCTCGCCTGCCCGGCGGCGGCGTCGCCGGTCCGGCCATGCGGGCCCCGGTCGCCGACGCCGGACCCGTCGGTTTCCAGGGCGGACCCCCTCGCATGCGCGGTCACGGTCTCGCCCAGCGCCTGCTCGAGGCCGCGGCTCGCCTCGAGCGTCCGACCGATGGCCCGCATGAGCGACTCCGCCGGGTCGACCCAGGCGTCCGGAGGCGCGTCGAGCAGCCGGTCGAGGCGGCGGTCGAGGGTGTCCCGCGCGATCTGCGCGGCGTCGATCGCGCGCGCCAGGGATGCGCGCGCGGGCGCGGGCCGGTTCGCGAGCGCGACGTGCGCGGCGGAGAGCGACGCGGTGACCCCCGTGCGCGCGAGACGGGCCTGCTCGACCAGCAGACGCCGCTGGGTCGAGACGCCGCCGGTCGCCGCCTCGACCGCACCGCGCAGCTCCCGCTTCACCCGCTCGGCCGAGACCGCTCCCGATTCGCGATCGTCGCCGCAGCCGACGCCCAGCCCGAGCAGGGCGACCACGGCGAGGATGCCGGCATGACGCGCCGCGCCGCGCCGCCGGCGGGGGCGCCGCATGTCAGGCCGCCTCCTGCGCGTCATCCGATCGGATCGTGAGCACGGGGCAGGGCGCGCGCCGTAGCGTGCGTTCGGCGACGCTGCCCAGGAAGACGTGGGCGAGGCCGGTGCGCCCGTGGGTCCCCATCACGACCAGCTCGGCGGCCCGCTTCTTCGCCGTCTCGCTGATCGCCTCCGCGACGTTCGTCCCTTCGATCACCTCGGCCGAGACGCGGCCGGGAAAGTCGTGAATCCGGTCGACGACGCGGCGGAGCGACCGCGCGGCGTCCTCTCGAATGCTGGCGTCGACGCTCGGCGTCGCGACGAAGGCCCCGCCGACGCCCCCGTATCCGTAGGCGTAGGCCGGGAGCTGGATCACATGGACGAGGTGGAGGTTCGCGTCGAGCCGTCTCGCCAGATCGACGGCCGCGTAGAGCGCCGCGTCGGCGTGTTCGGAAAAGTCGTACGGCACCACGAAATAACGACCTTCGGACATCATCATCCACCCCATTGGCTCGTCGCGGGGCCGGAGCGATCGCGCGCACGCCGACCGCATACGTCGACCCGGCGACCGACTCGGTCGCCGGGCTCCGGCCCCAGGCACGTCGTCTGTTCACTTTCCTCTTCGTTCCTCTCGTCGTTCCTCTCGTCGTTCCTCTCGCGCGCGTTCGTCTCGCGCTCATCGCGTCTCGCGCTCGTCGCGTTCCCGTCCCTCGCGGCTCTCGTCCCTCGCGTCTCTCGTTCCTCGCGTCCACGAACTTTCACGAACCGTGCCGATCGTCGTGCGCCGTGACGCGCGGCGGCCGGGCGACGCGATCGCCGCGCGCGCATGCCACGGACGTTTCTACAAAGATCCGTGTCGACCCCGACCGACGCGCGACGCTGCAGCGCTCCGCCATCGACCAGGCCGCCGCGACGACCCGATCGGCGGCACATCGCTTGCTTCATTCCTCGGAGGCGCCCCAGGTGCGCACCGCGTCTCGCTGGCGCGCGGGAGGCGCCGCAGGTGCGCACCGCGCCTCGCAGCAGGCGCGCGGCGCGCGCCGGGGGTTCGCCGGGCGTCGAGTCGGTCGAGGGGAGGCGTTCATGATCGTGGGCATCGTTGCGGCGGGTCTCATCCTGCTCGGATTCGCGTTCGCCGGGCGGCCCTACCGCGGCTGGGTTCTGGCCGGCTCGACCCTGCTCGTCGCCTGGGCGGCGCTCGATCCCGGGTCCTGGCTCGCCTGGGGCGTCGCGACGACGATCTTCGCGGCCGCGGCGCTCGCCTTCGCTGCGACGCCCTGGCGCCAGCGCTGGATCGCGCGACGGGTCATGCCGGCGCTCGCGCGCCGGCTGCCGCGGCTGGGCGCGACGGAGCGGATCGCGCTCGAGGCCGGAACCGTCGGCTGGGACGGCGAGCTCTTCTCGGGCGCGCCGGCGTGGCCGACGCTGCTCGCGGCCGAACGCTCGGCGCTCAGCGAGGAGGAACGCGCCTATCTCGACGGGCCGGTGGAGGCGCTCTGTCGACGGCTCGACGAGTGGTCGATCAGCCAGGCGGGCGATCTGCCCGAGGACGTCTGGGAGACGCTGCGGCGCGAGCGCTTCTTCGGCCTGATCATTCCCAAGGCCCACGGCGGTCTCGGCTTCTCCGCCCAGGCCCATGCCGCCGTCGTGACGAAGCTCGCGAGCCGCAGCATCACGGCGGCCGTGACGGTCATGGTGCCCAACTCGCTCGGTCCCGGCGAGCTGCTGGTCCATTACGGAACCGACGCACAGCGCGAGCGCTACCTGCATCGCCTCGCCCGCGGCGAGGAGATCCCGTGCTTCGCGCTGACCGGACCCGAGGCCGGCAGCGACGCCGCGGCGACCCAGAGCGAGGGCATCGTCTGCCATGGCAAGTGGGCGGGGGAGGAAGTGCTCGGCCTCCGCCTCACCTGGCGCAAGCGCTACATCACCCTCGCCCCCGTCGCGACGCTGATCGGACTCGCGTTCCGGCTGCGCGACCCGGATGGGTTGCTCGGCGGCGAGGCGGATCTCGGCATCACCTGCGCGCTCGTCCCCGCCGACCTGCCGGGCATCGAGATCGGCGCGCGCCACGATCCGATGGGCGTCCCCTTCCAGAACGGTCCGACTTCGGGCCAGGACGTCTTCGTCCCGATCGACGCGATCATCGGGGGGCGCGAGGGCGCGGGACAGGGCTGGCGCATGCTGATGGAGAGCCTCTCCGCCGGCCGCTCGATCTCGCTGCCGTCGATGTCCGTCGCCGGAACACAGCTCGCGACGCGCCTGGTCAGCGCCTACGCGATGGTGCGCGAGCAGTTCGACACGCCGATCGGTCGCTTCGAGGGGATCGAAGAGCCGCTCGCTCGGATGGCGGGCCTGACCTACGCCGTCGAGGCGACGCGCTCGCTGACGACGATGGCCGTCGACGCGGGCGGCCGACCGGCGGTCCTGTCGGCGATCGCCAAGACCTGGTGCACCGAGCTGATGCGCACCGTCGTCAACGACGCGATGGACGTGCGCGCCGGCGCCGGCATCATGCGCGGGCCGCGCAACGTCCTCGGACGCATCTACCAGACGATCCCGATCGGCATCACGGTGGAGGGCGCCAACATCCTGACGCGCTCGATGATCATCTATGGACAGGGCGCGATCCGCTGCCATCCCTGGGTCTGGCAGGAGATCCAGGCGGTCGAGGCGGGCGACGTCGCGCGCTTCGATCGCGCGTTCTTCGGCCATCTCGGGTTCGTCGCCCAGTCGGCCGCTCGCTCGCTCCTGCTCGGACTCTCGCGCGGGCGGCTCGCGCGGGCGACGAGCGGGCGGCGCTTCACGCGCCGCGCCACGCAGCGCCTCGGCCGCGCGAGCGCGAGCTTCGCGCTCGTCTCCGACGCGGCGATGGCGACGCTCGGCGGCAGCCTCAAGCGACGGGAGAAGCTGACCGGGCGCCTCGCCGACGTGCTGGCGTGGCTCACCATCGGCTCCGCCGTCGTCAAGCGATTCCACGACGGTCGCGAGCCCGAGAGCGAGCGCGCCTTCGCCGAGTGGGCGCTCGCGCACGCCCTCGCCGAGATCGATCGCGCGCTGGCGGACATCCTGCGCAACCTGCCCGTCCGACCGATCGCCTGGCTGCTCACGCCCCTCGTCTTCCCGCTCGGCCGCCGTGAACACGGCCCGGACGACACGCTCGGCGGGCGCGCCGCGCGCGCGCTGCTCGACGACGAGTCGGCCCGCGCGCGGCTCACGGCGGAGGTCTTCGTACCGGCGGGTGACGAGCTCGGACTCGGCCGCATCGAGGCCGCGCTCGCGAAGGCGCGACCGGCCTTGGCGATCGAGGCCAGGCTGCGGCGCGCCGTCGCGGAGGGACGCCTCGATCGGGCGCCGGGCGATGCGCTCGTCGCCGCCGCCCTCGACGCCGGGATCCTGACGCCGGAGGACGTCGACCTGCTCGCGGCCGCCGACGAGGCGCGCGCGGAGGCGATCGCCGTCGATGCCTTCGAGCCCGACGCCTTCCCCGAACGACACCGCTGACCGCCGCCGCCCGCGACCCGTCGGCCGCGCGCGGCTCAGCTCGACTTGCGGGCGGCCTCGTAGACGTTGAGCCGGTTGTAGAGCGTCTTCAGGCTGATCCCCAAGACCCGCGCCGCGCGCCGCTTGTCGCCGTCGAGCTCCTCGACGGTCGCGAGGATCAGGCGTCGCTCGGCCTCCTCGATCGTCGAGCCGACGCGGACCTGCACCGTCGTGCCCCCGTCGCTCGCGACCGTGCGCCGCGGATCGGGCTCGGGCAGCGTATCGGCGCCGATGACGTCGTCGGCCAGGATGGCTGCGCGCTCCATCACGTTCTTGAGCTCGCGCACGTTGCCGGGCCACGTGAGCTCGCGGAGCCGCCGCAAGGCGGCGTCGCTCATCCGCTTGCTCGTCTCCTCGCGCTCGTTGACCTTCTCGAGGAAGAAGCGCGCGAGCAGCTCGACGTCCTCCCCCCGTTCGCGCAGCGGCGGCATGTGGATCGGAAAGACGTTGAGCCGGTAGAGCAGGTCCTCGCGCAGGATGCCCTCGCCGACCGCCGTCTTCGGATCGCGATTCGAGGCCGTCACGACGCGCACGTCGACCTCGATCGGCGTCGTCGCCCCGACTCGCGTCAGCTGCCGCGTCTCGAGCACGCGGAGCAGCTTGACCTGCATCTCGATCGGCATCTCCGTGATCTCGTCGAGCAGGAGAGTGCCTCCGCTCGCCTCCTCGAAGTAGCCGAGGCGCCGCCGCTCGGCGCCCGTGAAGCTCCCCTTCTCGTGACCGAAGAGCTCGCTCTCGATCAGCGTCTCGGACACCGCGCCGCAGTTGAGCGAGAGGAAGGGACCGTTCTTGCGGTCGCTCAGGCGGTGGACCATCTCGGCGACGAGCTCCTTGCCCGTCCCGCTCTCGCCCGTGATGAAGACCGTGCTGTCGGTCGGCGCGACGCGCGCGACGAGGTCGTAGACCTGTTGCATCGCCTTCGAGCGGCCCACCATCGTTCCGAAGCGTCCGAGGTCGCGGAGCTCGTCGCGCAGCGAGCTCACCTCGCGCTTGAGCCGACGCGTGCGCGCGACGTTCGTCAGGATCGTCTGCATGCGGGCGCGATCGATCGGTTTGGGCAGGTAGTCGAGCGCGCCGCGCCGGAGGGCCTCGATCGCGCTGGCCGCGGTCGTGTCGCCGGTGATCACGACGAACTCGGCCCGGTCGGCGAGATCGGGATCCGAGAGCAGCTCGAGGCCGTTTCCGTCGGGCAGGCCGAGGTCGACGAGGGCGACGTCGACGTCGCCTTCGACGAGCGTGGCCCGCGCCTTCGCGAGCGTATCGACGCCGCGGACGCGATAGCCATCGCGCGTGAGCAGGGCATCCAGGCTGTCGCGGAAGTCCGCGTCGTCCTCGACGATCAGGATCGATCGGTCAGTCATCGCCTTACCCCCTCGCCCGCAGGCGCGTTCCCGGACCCCTGGATTCGCTCCCCGGTCATTGCGGCGTCCGATTCAGCTCGAGCCAGTAGCGCGCCGCCTCCGCGATGTAGCCGCCGGGTCGAGTGCGATCGAAGCGCTTCACGAGGAAGCTGTTCGCTCCGAGCGCGTAGCTGCGCGCGATGTCCTCGCGTCGATCCGAAGACGAGACCACGACGACCGGTACCTCCGACGTCCGCGGATGGGCTCGGATGTTGCGCAACACCTCCCAGCCGTCGACGCGGGGCATCTTGAGATCGAGGAAGACGACCCGGGGCGGGCTCCGCACGCCGCCTCCGTTCGTCGACTCGCCGTCTCCGAGCCCGAGCGCCGCGAGCGCCTCGACGCCATCGCGGGCGATCTCGATGCCCAGGCCGCCGAAGCCCGCCTGCTCGAGCGCGCGCAGGACGACGTCGACTTCGTCGCGGTCGTCCTCGACCAACAGGATCGCGGGGCGGGGGCTCATCGCGCGCCCTCCCATCCAGGCAGGGCGAAGGAGAAGCGGGCGCCTTCCCCGATCCGCCCCTCGGCCCAGACCCGACCGCCATGGCGCTTGACGATGCGGGCGACCATGGCGAGGCCGATCCCGGTTCCCTCGACGTCGTCCTGCGCGTGCAGCCGCTCGAACAGACCGAAGACCTTGTCTACGTAGCGCATGTCGAATCCCTGGCCATTGTCGCTCACCTCGTAGGTGCATTCGTCGTCGACCACCCGACCGGTCACGACGATCCGCCGCTTCTCGCAACCCCGCGTGTACTTGACTGCATTGCCGATGAGATTCACGAAGACGTCGCCGAGCAGCGTCCGATCCCCCATGGCGATCGGTAGCGATTCGACGACGAACTCGACCTCGCCCTCGCCCTCGCGCTCCGCGGCCCGGACCTGCGCGATCGTCTCCCAGGCGAGCGCCCGCATGTCGACCGGCTCGAACGTCAAGGCCGCCCGCCCCGCGCGGGAGAGCTGGAGCAGGTCTTCGAGCAGCATGGTCGCGCGCCGCGCGCTGCGCTGGATGCGCGCGATCAACGCCTGGCCCTCCCCGTCGAGCGGGCGGTCGCGGTAGTCCTCCTCGAGGATCGCCGCGAAGTTCTGGATCGCGCCGAGGGGCGAGCGCAGGTCGTGCGACACCGAGTAGTTGAACGACTCGAGCTCCGTCACCGCGTCGCGCAGCGCCTCGGTCCGCTCGGCGACGCGGGACTCGAGCTCGACCCCCCGCTGCTCGAGGGCGCGGTTGCTGGCCGCGAGGACCTTCGACTGACGCACGATCAGGAGGAATTGATAGGCGACGACCGCGAGCATGACGCCGAGCAGCAGGCCCGCCCCGAGCAGGTAGTGGGGCGTCGGCGAGAGCCGCTCCGCCGCGAAGGCGGGCGTCGGTCGATGCACGATCGTCCAATGCCGATCGAGCGGGAGCGAGACGATGCCGTCGACGCGCCACCACGGGAGCCAGTCGTCGGCGACGCGCTCGCCCCGCTCGAAGATCTCCTCTTCGTCCCACCACACCGAGAGCACGAACCCGAGTGCCCGCGCCTTCAGCAGGTCGTCGAGGAATCGCGTCACGTCGAATCGCGCCTGCAACACCCCCGCATGGCCGTCGGGCCCCGAGAGCGGCAGGCGGATCCGGTACTGCGCCTCGCCGGAGGACGCGCGCGCGGGGCCCTCGAGTCGATCGCCGGAGATCGGCGCCCGCGCATGCGCGAGATCGCGTCGGATCGCCGCGTCCGATTCGCCCGGCGCCGCGATGAATCGGGACCGGTCGGAGGCCGCGTCGACCCACACGATCGAAGCGAGGCCCGGCAGGGACTCGAGACGCTGGCGCATGTTCTCCTGCCATTCGGCCTGCGAGCCCAGACCGAAGCGGCTCCAGCCATCCCGAAGCGCGCCGAGCTGCTCGAGCTGCTGGTCGAACCCCTCCTCGAGCGCGGCCTGGGTCTCCCACGCCGTGCGCCGCGTCGTGGCCAGCACCTGCTCCCGTCGATCCGCGACCAGCAGGCCCCAGAGCGCCAGCGACCAGGCCGCGACCAGCAGGAAGACGAGGGCCGGGATCCGCAGATCGCGCAGATCCACCTTCTTCCGCTCGATCTTCGACCGATTGTACAAACGACAACGCTCCCGTTTCCTCGACGTCGCCCCCATCAGGCCCGCGGGATCACTGCCCCCGCAGCAGGATCCGTGCCGCCGATCGCCCACGACCCGGAGCCCGCTCGGCCCCCCCGCCGCACGCCCCCCGGTCGCCCGGTCACCGACCGGCCCGTCGATGCTCGCGCCGTCCAGCGTCGCCCGCGCCCCGCGCTTGGCATGCATTCTGCGTCCGATGCGTCGGATCGCACGCATCCGCGACGGGGGCTGGCTCGACATGAATCTCGCGCAGCAGTTGATCTCGCAGCATCTCGTGGAGGGGACACCCCAGGCGGGCGAAGAGATCGCGATCCGGATCGACCAGACGTTGACGCAGGACGCGACCGGGACGCTCGTGATGCTCGAGCTCGAGGCCATGCAGCTCGACCGCGTCCGAACCGAGCTCTCCGTCCAGTACGTCGATCACAACCTGCTGCAACAGGACTACCGCAATCCGGACGATCACGTCTTCCTGCGCAGCGCGTGCCGCCGCTTCGGCCTCTGGTACAGCCCGCCGGGCAACGGCGTCAGCCATCCCGTCCATCAGGAGCGCTTCGGACGACCGGGCGCCACGCTGCTCGGCGCCGACAGCCATACCTGCGCCGCCGGCGCGCTCGGCATGCTCGCGATCGGCGCCGGTGGCCTCGACGTCGCGATGGCGATGGCGGGCGAGCCCTTCCATCTGCGCATGCCCGCGATCTGGCGGATCCGACTCGAAGGACGCCTTCCCGAATGGGTCAGCGCCAAGGACGTCATCCTCGAGCTGCTGCGCCGACACGGCGTCGCGGGCGGCGTCGGTCGCATCCTCGAGTACACGGGTCCGGGCCTCGCGGACCTCTCGGCGATGGATCGACACGTCATCGCGAACATGGGAGCGGAGCTCGGTGCGACGACGAGCGTGTTTCCCTCGGACGATCACGTGCGCAGCTATCTCGCCAGCCAGGGCCGCAGCGACGCCTGGCGCCCGCTCGCGGCGGAGGCCGATGCGGCCTACGACCTCGAGGAGGAGATCGATCTCGCCGCGCTCGAGCCCTTGATCGCGATGCCCTCGAGCCCGGGGCGGGTCGAGCGCGTCGCCGACGTGGCCGGCGAGCCGATCCATCAGGCCTACGTCGGCTCCTCCGCGAACCCCGGCTTCCGCGACTTCGCCATGGCGGCCGAGATCGTGCGGGGCCGCGCGGTCCACGAGCGCGTCTCCTTCGACGTGAACCCGACCTCGCGGCAGATGCTGATGAGCCTCGTCCAGTCGGGCCATCTCGGCGCGCTGCTCGCGGCGGGCGCGCGTCTGCATCAGACGGGCTGCAACGGCTGCATCGGCATGGGCCAGGCCCCCGCGACCGACCGCATCAGCCTGCGCACCACACCCCGCAACTTCCCCGGCCGCTCGGGCACCCTCCCGGATCGCGTCTGTCTCGTGAGCCCGGAGACGGCGGCCGCGTCGGCCCTCCACGGCGTCATCACCGATCCGCGCAGCCTCGCCCAGCCCCATCCGCGGATCGTCGAGCCCCGCGCGCCCGCGCTCGCGAAGCGCACGCTCCTGCCGCCCCCCGAGCGCGGCGAGCGCGCGCCCCTCGAGAAGGGACCGAACATCGCCTCGCTCCCCGCGCTCGATCCGATGCCGACCGAGCTCGAGCTCCCCGTCCTGCTCGTCGTCGACGACGACGTCTCGACGGACACGATCCTGCCGGCGGGCGCGCGCGTGCTGCCCTTCCGAAGCAACATCCCGCGCATCGCGCGCTTCCTGTTCGAGCCGATCGATCCGCGCTACGCCGAGCGGGCGGATGCCGCGCTCGCGACCGGCGGCCACGCGATCGTCGCCGGCGACAACTACGGGCAGGGCTCGAGTCGCGAGCATGCGGCGCTCGCCCCCCGCGCCCTCGGCCTCCGGCTCGTCCTCGCCCGCAGCTTCGCCCGGATCCATCGCCAGAACCTGGTCGCCTGCGGCGTGCTGCCCCTCCTCTTCGTCGACCCCGGAGACCACGCCCGGATCGGACGTGACGACGTGCTCGCGCTGCGCTGGGCCGGCGTCGAACCGCACGAACCCGCGCTCGCGATCCGCAACACGACGCGTCGGCAGACGCTCCCCGTCCGCCACGACCTCTCCGCCCGGGAGCAGCGCATCGTTTCGGCGGGCGGACTGATCAACCTGATCCGTGCAGCCGGACGGGGTCGCGAGGCAGGCGAAGCGGACCAGGGCGCGCCCCGCGCATGACGCGGCGCGGCTCGGGATGCCACCGAACGTCGTCGAGGGGGTCTCGCGTTCGGGCGATCATCTCGAGCCACGCCGCGTGCGCCGCTCGCGCGGGGTGGCCTCGCGCGGAAAGCGCGGGGCGGGAAGGAAGGAGTGGGATCAGGCGGCGGTACCCGTGATCGGGCGGCCTGCCTGACGCCAGTCCGTCAGACCCTCGGCGTAGTCCTGCACGTGCCGGAAGCCCCGCTGCGCCAACGCCTCCGCCGCCTTCTCCGAGGCCTCGCATTTGGGCGAGGCGCAGTAGACGACGATCTCCTTCTCCTTGTCGAAGCGCTGATCGAAGGCCTGCTCCTGACCCTGCGGAATGTTGATCGAGCCGGGAATGTGCGCGCGCTCGAACTGCGCTTCGTCCAGAACGTTGACGAGCGCGAAGCCCTGGCGCCGGTCGCTGTTGTCCGGCGCCCTCTGCATCAGCTTCTGGGACAGCTGCTCGCCGTCGATCGTGGTGAATCGATTCTCCGCCATCGCGTCGTTCCTCCTGCGCAGGCGCGGCCGGCCCGATGCCGGCCGATGGACGCAGCAGGGAATTGCAACCGACGTGCCAGCGCCGCCAATCGCGCCACGCCCGTCCAGGGCCGGTCACGCTCGCGCGCGGGCCCGACGCGGTCGTCGAACGGGCGGTCCGTCGCAGCCATTCCGACGGATCTACAAAGCGACGCGCCGGGAACGGAAGGCGTGCATGCGGTCACGCGCCCGGCCGGATCAGAAGAAGATCTGCGCCTGCAGCATCACGCGGTGTCGGTCGCGGCGGTCGCCCTTCGTCGTCCCGCCGACCGTGCCGAAGCTCGGGCGATCGCCGCTGTCGTAGCGGTAGTCGAGGGTCGTCTTCAGGTGGTGGCCGAAGGTCGTCTTGTCCGTCTTCCAATAGTCGGCGAGGAATGCCTCGTAGGACTGGACGTCCGGTCCGTTCGAGAGCCAGCCCGCGCGACCGCCGAGCTCGATCTGCCGCGGTACGACGAAGACGCCCGTCTGGACGAAGGCGCCGAAGGCGTTCGTCGGCCGCGGCGAGTCCTGGGCGCCGCGCCAGAAGGTCTCGCTGTGGACGGTCCAGGGACCGTGCATCCAGGTCAGCTCCGCCGTCGCGCTGGTGACGTTCTCGGTCGACGTGACGTTCGTCGCACCGCTTCGCTGCGTGATGCCGCGACGCGTGAAGGCGCCGCCGAAGGCGAGCGTCAGTCCGTGGGGGTCGACGAGGGTCAGGGACGGCGCCTGGTCGTAGGGGATCGGCGTGCCGAAGCGCAGCTCGGTCCGCGCCATCGCGAGCGGGGCGGCGCGGTCGCCGGCGTAGTCGTCGATGTTCGCGCCGTTGAAGACGCCGACCTCGTAGTGGAGGAAGCCGTTCGCCAGGTCGCCGAGCGCCATCGCGCCGGTATCGCGGCCGAAGCGGAACTCGTCGGAGACGAGGCCGCGCTCGGTCAGCTCGAGATTCGAGAGCGGCGTGATGTAGGCGCGGGAGAAGGGCGTGCGGAACTGACCGATGCGCAGGGCCAGCTTCGGGTCGAAGTGCCACTCGCCGAAGAGATCGAGCAGCTGGCCCGCGCTCCCCTGCGCGAACTCGGGCTGGAAGAAGAAGAAGACGCGCGGATCGAAGACGCTGCCCTGAAGCACGAGCCGCGCGAGCGGGACCTGCGCCTGCGGGTGCGTCGAGCCGCCGACGCGGCTGTCGGTCTGCGCGCGGAACCAGTTGAAGGTATGGAGCTCGAGGTGGGCCAGGTCGGAGTCGAAGCGCAGGCCCGTCGTCGGGCCGAACGTCACGTGGGCCTCGTGGGTCGGCGCGACGGGTTCGGTCGGGGACGGCGCGGCGGGGGGCAGCGAGGTCGGCGTTGCGGTCGAACTCGGTGAAGCGGTCGCGGCGGGGGGAGGCTCGGTCTCGCCGGCGCGAGCGGGCGGGGCGAGGGGAACGAGGACCGTCGCCTGGACGAGGACCGTCGCCTGGAAGAGGAGGACGAGGCCGAAAGCGACGGACTGCGGACGAGGACGCATGGACCGGGGCTCCTGTGGAGATCGAAGAAGCTCAGGGCAGAAGGTCGGCGGATTCGAGGCGGGACGTGCGTGCGCGCCGGGGCTGGCCACGGGGCTGACCGACGGAGCGCAGCTCGGCGGAGCGCGGGACGATGACGGGACGTGCGCGACCGGTGCGTGCCGAGGGGGCGGGATCGAAGCGCGGGAGCCCGATCGGCCAAGGCCGCAGGAGCGCATGGATCGGCGGCGGCGAGGCGGCGCCCGGCTCTGCCAGCTCGAGCTCGATCGGCGGCGGCTCGAGCAGCGCCTCGGGCAGGAAGGCGACGGCCACGGTCAGCGCGAGGAGCAGACTGCCCACGAGCCGCCGCCGGTCGCGCCGAGCGCGACGCAAGCGGCCCGTCCCGCGCACGATCGACCCGCTTCCCTTCGACGGGCGCGCGCAGCCCGACAGACGCGTCTGCTGCGTCGAGTCCGGTTTCATCGGCCCCCCCGGACACCAGCGAATAGCGCCCCGCCCGAGGATCGGCGAGTCCTCCACTCGACGAACGCGCCGACTCCTTCCACGACGGTCGACACGCCAGCGGTCGAGCCATGCACGCAGCCATCGCGGCCCATGCACGGAGGCCTCGCTCCCGCACCCGACACCTCGGTCCCCCTTCTGGTCTGACGGCCCGGACGACTCGGGCCTCAGAGATTCGGCACGAAGTTCGCCGTCACCGAGCGCGCCTGATCCAGCGTGACGACGCACGGCCCCGTCCCCGTGCACGCGCCCGACCAGCCCGTGAAGAGGTAGAGGACGCCGCTCGAGGTCGAGAGCGTCACGACCGTGCCCCCGAGATAGGCCTCGCTGCAGTCGTTCAGGCTCGCGCCGTTGCAGTTGATGCCGGCGGGCGAGCTCGTGACGGCGGGGGGCTGCGGGTTTCCGATCGAGCCGGAGATCGAGACGGTCAGCGTGTAGACGCCGCTGCAGGCGAGGGAGACCGCGCCGTTCTGCGCGATGGTGACCTCGACGACGCCCGCGGCGGGCTCGTTCGCGAGGCAGGCCATGCCGTCGAGGGACTCGACGCTCGCGAGGCTGCCGGCGGTCAGCGCGTAGGGCACGGCGAGCAACGGTCGCCGCGGCGTCAGCGTCTCGCCGTCGACCGTGACCTCGAGATGGCGCGTCGTGCCGGCGAGGACCGCCGGGGTGAGCGGCGTCGTCGATCCGAGGGCGACGTCGTAGACGCCGTCGATGACGGCGGTCGCCGGATGCGACTCGCTCCAGAGCGGCGTCCCCCCGCTCGCGTCCGCGAACAACGCGAAGGCGAGATCGACGTTGCCGGTCACCGGCTGTCCGCCCGCATCGAGCAGCAGTCCCTGGAAGCTCACCTGCCCCGGCACCTGCGCCGACGCGGTCGGCGCGCTGCCGACGAAGACGCCGATCGCAATCACGAAGTCGATCGCGAGGGCGAGGGCGATCGCAGAAACGGTCCTTCTCGACATCATGCGCTCATCCTCTTCCTGTCCGTTCGTTCTCCGCCCGCCTACCTGCGCGCTCCCGATTCATGATTGGATTCCGGATCCCTGCACACGCGGATCCCGCCGCCGGCGCGCAGCGAGCCCACCGCCGCCCATCGCGAGCAGCCCGAGTCCGAGCGCGCCGCGCGCGATCCACCCCAGCATCGGCACGACCGCCTGAGGCGGCTCGGGCGAGAGCGGATCGTTCGGATCGAAGCCGTTCGCGACCTCGTATCCGTCGCTCCAGCCGTCGTCGTCGCTGTCGGCATCGACCGGGCTGGTTCCCGTGTTCGTCGGCGAGGCGTAGACGCCCGTCCCGGTCTCGAAGACGTCGAGCAGCCCGTCGCCGTCGTCGTCCTCGTCGAGAAAGCCCGGGCGCGCGTCGCCGTCGAGATCGAGATGGGGCAGCGTTCCGGCGGCGATCGGCCAGACGCCGGGCCAGATACTGCGAAGCGTCACCGCGCTACCCATCGGACCGAGCGCGTCCGCCCGCCCGAACGCGATCCCGCTGGCGGTCTCGGTCGCGACCGGCCCCCCGATGCGGACGGCGCCGACGCTCGCCGGGCCGAGGGTCCGCAGGCGGTAGTGCGCGCTCGTGAGATCGCCGGCCGAGGCGACGGTCGCGAAGCCTGCCAGCCACGCGCAGGATGCAAAGAGGAATGGTCCGACGCCTGGCCTCGATACGACGGAAACGCTGAACACGCGATCGGGCCTCCCCCCGCGCCCCTGCCTCGAGGCGCGAACGAACGGCTCGATCTTAATCCGAACGCGGGACGGCAAGCGTCGAAAACGGCAGGGGCAAGACCCAAGAGGCGTGCAGGGTCCGGCACCCGTCGCGTCGCCGGGCCTTGGGGCGCTGGCGCTCATCGACCCGCGGGCAGCGAGCGCGCCGAGCCCCCCCTCAGCCGAAGGGTCGCTGCTCGGCGCCGACGACCCACATGCTGAAGTACTGCGAGTTCGCGCCGTAGGCCATCCCGAGGGCGACCTTCGCGCCGTCGACCTGGATGTCCCCGGCGCAGCCGCGGACCTGGTTGGCCGCCTCGGCGAAGCGCAGCAGGCCGGACGCCCCGATCGGATTCGACGAGAGGACGCCGCCCGAGCAGTTGACCGGAAACGCGCCGCCGATCTCCGTGTCGCCCCGGTCGATCATCTTCCAGCCCTCGCCCGGCTCGGCGATGCGATGCGCCTCGAGCCAGATCGCCTCGTGCCAGGAGAAGGGCACGTAGAGCTCCGCCATGTCGATCTGCTTGCGCGGATCCGTGATGCCGGCCTGCTTGTAGACGTCGTCGGCACACTGCAGACAGGCCGCCGGCCGGACCGGATCGCGCCCGGGAAACGAGGGCGGCTCCGAGCGCGAGGACGTGCCGAGCACCCAGGCCGGCCTGCGTCCCGCCGCGGCCGCGGCCTTTCCGCCCGCCTCGTCCGTCAGGACCATCGCGCAGGCGCCATCCGACGAGGGGCACGACTCGAGGAAGCGGATCGGCTCCCACATCATGGGCGAATTCTTGACCTTCTCGAGCGAGATGTCGTGGATCTTCAGATGCGCGTACGGGTTCTTGAGCGCGTTCTTGCGATCCTTGACCGCGACCTTCCAGCCGATGTGCTCGGGCGCCCGGCTGCGATGGATGTAGGCGCGGATGAAGGGCGCGAAGGCGCCACCGGCGCCGAGCGACGCGCCCTTGCCGCTGCCGAGCGCGAACTGCGCGTTGCCCTCCGACTGCTTCTCGAAGGCGACGGCGAGCACCGTCCTGTGCTTCCCCGCCTGGACGTGGGACGCGGCGACGATCGCGGTCGTGCCGCCGACGGAGCCCGCCGTATGCACGCGGAACATCGGCTTGCCGACGGCGCCGAGCGCGTCGGAGAGGTAGAGCTCGGGCTTCATCACGCCCTCGAAGAGATCGGGCGCCTTGCCGAGCACGACCGCGTCGATGTCGCGCATCGTCATCTGCGCGTCCTCGAGCGCGCGGAAGACCGCCTCGCGCACGAGACCGCCGAAGGAGACGTCGTGGCGACGGCTCTTGTGGTGGGTCTGGCCGACGCCGACGACGGCACACGGGATCACGCGCGTCCCTCCACGATGCAGATCAGGTTCTGCTGCAGGCAGGGGCCGGAGGTCGAGTGCGCGAGCGCGCGGCCTCCGCCCGAGAAGATGTGGTTCGCCGCATGGCCGATGCGGACGAGGCCCGTCGCCATGATCGGATTCGAGCGCAGCGCGCCGCCGGACTCGTTGACGCGGACGTCCTTCCCGAGGCCGAGCGCGTGGCGCAGCAGCAGCTCTTCATGGGTGAAGGCGGCCTGCAGCTCGGCGACCTCGACGGGTCCGTCGTCGAGGCCCGCGGCCTTCGCGGCGATGCGGGTCGAGGGCGAGTCGTCGAGGCGGCGGAAGGAGGGGTTGTGGCATTCGGTGCGGTGGTCGAAGCCGGTGATGTAGGCGGGGCGTTCCACGAGCTGGCGCGCGCGCTCGCCCCGGGCGAGGACCATGGCGGCGGCGCCGTCGGTGATCGGCGGCAGGTCGTGGCGGCGCAGCGGCTCGCGCACGTAGTCGCGCGTCAAGAGGTCGTCGACGCTCTTCGCGCCCTTCGACAGGCCGCGCGCGCGGACGGAGACCTCGGCCATGCGCCGCTCGTCGGCGATCCCGGCGTCGATGACGGCCCGCGCCTGCAGCGCCGCGAAGGTGAGCGGATCGACGCCGAGCGGCGCCAGGAAGAAGGGATCCATCTCCATCGGGTAGATCAGCGCGGGATCGCCCGTCGACGAACGACCCGAGCCCGTCACGAGCGCGATGTCGATGTCGCCCTCCTGCAAGCGGAGCCACGCCTCGTAGAGCGCCCAGGCGCCGTCCATCTCGACGTGGGAGTCGCGCTTCGGCGGCCAGGCGCCGATGGCGTCGAGGTTCGACACGAAGGAGAAGGCCTGGCCCGTGATGTAGTCGCAGGAGCCGAGACACGTGAAGTCGACGTCCTTGCGCTCCAGACCGAGCGGCGAGAGCACGTCCGTGATGACGCTCATCAGCAGCTGCGTCTCGGTCCGATCCGTGCGGCGCACCATCGGCGTCTGCGCCCAGCCGACGATCGCGATGTCGTCCGAAGTCTTCTCTTTCCAGCCGTCGGCAGTCGTCATCAGAAGATCCTGTTCACGAGCTCGGGGTCGTCGACGTCGGGCTCGCCGGTCGGCGCCCAACCCAGCAGGCGGCCGAAGTGGCCGCCCATCGCGCCGGTCTCTCCGGTTCCATCGTCCTCGCTCGCGAAGACGGCGCGCACGCGCCGACCGACGCGGACCTCGTCCGCCGGGAGGTCGACGACCGGCTGATAGCCGAAGACCACGTGCGTCCCGTCGACCAGGACGAAGACCCGCGCGAAGGGCTCCGTCTCCGTCTGACCGGGGTACTGCACCGGCGTGATGACGACGAAGTTCGTGATCGTGCCCGTCTTCGGAAGGTCGACCTCGTGCTCCGGTCCGAGCTCGAGCGCGTCGAGCACGCAGTAGCCGCGGCCGCCCGCGAAGAGCGAGCCACACTTCGGACACTTCTGCGCGACGAGCCGATTCTCGCGCGTCGCCTCGATCGCGCGATCCGCCGCGGCGGGAACGGGATTGCGATAGGTCGTCTTCGCGCGGTAGTCCATCATCGTGACGGGCTCGGCGGCGGGTCCCTCGTCCGGGCCCGCGACCTCGGCCGTCTCCCCCGGCACGAAGCAGACGATGTCGTCGATGCGCCCGAGCCGCTTGCCGCGCCAACGCGGCGCGACGCGCGTGCCGACCTCGAGTCTCGCGGGCGAGCCCGAATCGACCGCATGGAGCAGAGGCGTCGTCGCGCCGTCGAGCTCGATGAAGGCGAAGGCGAAGGGCCGGTCGAGCGGATGCTGCTCGGTCGGCTGCGGGACCCATGTGAAGGATCGGACCGTGCCGACGGGCCCGACCTCGACGAGATCGAGCGGCAGCGGATCGCCCGTCTGCGGATCCCATTCCATCGGCGGGACCAGCACGTCCTGGCCGTTGCGGATCCCCAGGATGCGCTTCTCGGTCAGCGCGGCCATGAAGGCCCCGAGCATGCGTCCGAGCGAGCGGCGATAGGGAAACGTGATCGTGCTCTCGACGAATCGGGTCACACGGGCTCCTGTTTCGAATTCCAACGGATCGGCTTCGAACGCATCGGCTTCGAACGGCTCGGGGCAGCGCCCGGCGATGCGCGGGCCGCCCGACGCGGCCGGCCCCGATGCTGACACAGGCGACCGCAGGCGGCACGCGAATCCCGACCGATCGGCGCGCGACGCATCGATCGCCGCCGACCGCCGACGGCGCGGCTCAGCGGCCGCGATGGGGCGTGATGACTTCGTAGAGGACCGTCCGCGCGTCGTCCGCCAGCGCGTCGGACATGCGGAATCCACCCGTCGTGCCCCGCTCCATCAGGCCCGCGATCGTCTTCTCGACGTCGTCGCTCTCGATGTCGTAGATGGCGAGGTAGCGATGGGGCGGCGGCGGCTCGCCCGGCAGCGGCCGGATCGTCTGGCGCTCGGCCCCCGTGAAGCCGGGAACGGCGACGACCTCCGCGAGGTGGATCTCGTCGTACCAGCGATTGAACTCGTCGTCCCGGCCGTCCCGCGCGTTGGTGTAGACGAGGAATCTGTACTTCGGCATCGGCCCCCTCCCGTCGGTCGCACCGCCGTGGCGATACGCCCCAGCGCCCAGCGTAGCCGGCGGAGCCGGCGCCGGGACGCCGCCCCTCCGGCGCGGCGGAGCGTGCCGATCCCGACCGCCGCGGGTCGTCGTCCGCGCGCGGCTGCCCTTGACAGCCCCGAGCGACGCTCGGAGCATCGACGTGCAGCCCCCGATGCGAGGGCGCCGCGTCCTGCCGGCGCGGCGCCGCGCGACGAGCTCGAGGCCACGCGCCGATCGCGTCGTCGGGCTGCGAGACGCAGGAGGATCCGACGATGGTGAAGGTGGTGAAGCTCGGTGTGAAGCGACCGGTCACGGGACCGCTGTTGCCCGACCCGACGCCGCGACCCGTCCGCTACACGATCATCTCCGCCGACGACCATCTGATGGAGCCGGCTCATACCTTCGAAGGCCGTCTGCCGGCGAAGCTCCAGGATCAGGCGCCACACGTCGTCGAGACCGACGAGGGTCACGAGGTCTGGGTCTTCGAGGACACCCCGTACTTCCAGTCCGGCTTCCAGGCCGTCGCGGGCCGCGCCTGGGAAGATCGTCGCGTGGAGCCCGCGCGCTTCGAGGACGTGCGACCCGGCTGCTGGCGGATCGACGATCGCATCCACGACATGGACCTGAACGGCGTCTGGGCCTCGCTCAACTTCCCGTCGGGCGCGACGGGATTCGGCGGAACGATCTTCTCGGAGACGAAGGATCCTGCGCTCGGCCACGCCTGCATCCGTGCCTGGAACGACTGGCTCTTCGAGGAGTGGGTCTCGGCCTACCCCGAGCGGATCATCCCGCTCGGCATCACGAACCTGCGTGATCCCGAGAAGGGCGCGGAGGAGATCCGGCGCAACGCGAAGCGCGGCTTCAAGGCCGTGACGATGCCCGAGCAGCCGCATCGACTCGGCTTCCCGCCGGTCTTCAACGCGCATTGGGAGCCGATCGTGCGTGCCTGCGCCGAGACCGGAACCGTGCTCTCGCTCCACGTCGGCTCGGCGGGCTTCCCGCAGCTGCCGCCCGAGGCGCCCGTGCTCGAGCTCGGCTCGACCATGTTCCAGGCCGAGGCGTTCACGACCTGTGCGCAGTGGCTCTGGAGCGGATGGCCGGCCCGCCACGCCGATCTCCAGATCACCCTCTCCGAGGGCGGCATCGGCTGGGTCGCGAGCCTGATCGATCGCCTCGAGAACCTGACGGCCCGCTCGGGCTATGCGTCCGGCTGGCCCGACCCGAAGACGCGCCCGGCCGAGGTCCTCAAGCGCAACTTCTGGTTCACGATGATCGACGACCCCTCGACGATCTCGACCCGACACGCGATCGGCATCGACCACATCCTCGCCGAGAGCGACTACCCGCACGGCGACGGGACCTGGCCCGACACCCAGCTCGTGATGGAGAAGCTCCTCGCGGGCGTGCCCGACGACGACGCCTGGAAGATCACGCACGAGAACGCGGCGAAGCTCTACCGCCACCCCCTGCCGAAGCCGGACAGCCCCCACGCCGCGGGCCTTCGACGTTAGGCCGAGCGCGGCGCCCCGGCGGACCGGCATGCCAGCGGACCGCCAGATCGACGGACCGACGGACCGACGGACGAGGAGGAACGACGTGCTCGACCTGCGGATCGACGGCGGTACCCTGATCGACGGCAGCGGCGCGCCCGGCCGGCGCGGCGACCTCGGCATCCGCGCCGGGCGCATCGTGGCGATGGGACGGATCGACGAGCCCGCACGCGAGACGATCCACGCGACCGGCCTCGCGGTCTGCCCCGGCTTCGTCGACATCCATACCCATTACGACGCCCAGGTCTTCTGGGACCCCATGCTCTCGCCGTCTTCGTTCCATGGCGTGACCACCGTGATCGCCGGCAACTGCGGCTTCTCGATCGCGCCGCTCACGCCCGAGGCCGGCGCCTACCTGATGCCGATGCTGGCGCGGGTCGAGGGGATGCCGCTCGAGAGCCTGAAGGTCGGCGTGCCCTGGGATTGGCAGAGCTTCGGCGAGTACCTCGGCAGGCTCGAAGGACGCCTCGCGATCAACGCGGGCTTCCTCGTCGGCCACTGCGCGATCCGCCGCGTCGTGATGGGCGAGCGCTCGGTCGGCCACGAGGCGACGCCCGAGGAGCTCGCCGCGATGACCGGGCTGCTGCGCCGCTCGATCGCCGAGGGCGGTCTCGGCTTTTCGACCACCGTCGCCGCGACCCACAACGATGCCGACGGCTCGCCCGTTCCCTCGCGCCACGCGAGCCGCGAGGAGCTCGTCGCGCTGGCGCGCGTGCTCCGCGACATGCCCGGCACCTCGCTCGAGATGATTCCGGGCAACGGCCTCTGGACCGAGCGAGAGATGCAATTGATGACGGATCTCTCGCTCGCGGCCGACCGGCCGCTCAATTGGAACCTGCTCGCCCCGACCTCGCTCCGTCCGCAGGACGCCTGGCATCAGATCGGGGCCTCCGACTATGCGGCGGAGCGCGGCGCGCGGGTCGTCGCCCTGACGCCGCCGGCGTCGCCCACGGTCCGGATCAACCTCGTCTCGGGGTTCGTCTTCGATGCCTTCCCGGGCTGGCCGGAGCTCTTCCGCCTGCCGATCCCGGAGCGGATCGCCCGCCTGCGCGACCCCGCCTTCCGCAAGCGACTCGACGAGGGCGCGAACTCCGAGGGCGCGGGGCTCCTGCGCAGCCTCGCACGCTGGGAGCTCGTGACGGTCGACCAGGTCTTCCGCCCGGAGCACGCGCCCCTGCGCGGTCGCACGATCGGCGAGATCGCCGCCGAGCAGGACAAGACGCCCTTCGACTGCATGATCGACCTCGCGATCGCCGAAGACCTCCGCACGATCTTCATGCCGGCCGCCCTCGGCAACGACGACGCGTCCTGGAAGCTACGCGCCCGGTTCTGGCGCGATCCGCGCGCGCTCGTCGGCGCCTCCGATGCGGGCGCGCATCTCGACATGATCGACACCTTCGCGTTCTCGACCGTCCTGCTCGGCAACGCCCGCGACCGCGAGCTGATCCCGGTCGAGCAGGCCGTCGCCTGTCTGACGGACCAGCCGGCCCGCCTCGTCGGCCTGCGCGAACGCGGTCGACTCGAGACGGGCTGGCATGCGGACGTCGTCGTCTTCGATCCCGCGCGCGTCGCGAGCGGTCCGGTCCACCTCCGCCACGACCTGCCGAGCGGCGCCGAGCGGCTGTACGCCGACGCCATCGGGATCGAACACGTCGTCGTCGGCGGTCGACCGATCATTCGGTCGGGCAAGGAGACCGGCGCGACGCCGGGGACGATCCTCCACTCCGGGCGCGACACGGAGTCGGTCGGTCTCGGCGGCGCCTAGCAACCGGCGTCCGACGGATCAGGGCAGGTGGCGCGTCCAGATGCGCTCGATGATCGCGTCGACCTGGGCGGTCGTCTCCGTGTCGGGCTCGAGGAAGACGACGCCGATGCCGGCGGGCCGGAGGTGTCCGACGGAGGCATCACCGTCCACGCAATAGGCGACGCTTCCGAACAGGCGTACGTGGGTCCCGTCCACCTTGATCTCGACACGGATCGATTGTCCGACCTCGTAGGGGTCCGACGACTCGATGAAGGCGCCCCGTCGCGAGAGGCTCGTCAGGGTCCCGACGCGCCGCTCGCCACCGGCCCGGATCCAGGCCATCGTCTCGAGCGGAACGCGGATGGCGCGCTGGCTCCGCGGCCCGTCCCCGTGGAAGCGAGCCGCGCCGATGAAGAAGCGCAGATCCGCATCCTCGACCGGACCCGTCGCGAGCCAATCGACCCGCGCCTGACGGATCGACTGACGACGCGCGTCGTCGGCGGCCTCGCCGATCAGGAGCAGTCGGACGGCGTCGCCCGGGTTCGTCTTCTCGAGGCGCTCTCGCAGGGCCGCCAGGCGCCCCAGATCGGTCTCGACCGATCCGACGAGGAGATCGATGCGCGGCTCGTCGAGCTCGACGAAGACGACGGCCTCGTCGATCCCCTGGACCAGATGCACGTCGGCGCCGAGCCGCATCATCCGCAGCGCCAGCTGGCCGAATCCGCTGCGGTCGTCGTCGACGACGAGGACGCGCGTCGCGGCCGAGCGATCGGCCTTCGGGGAGCCTCGCATCGTCCCGGCCGGAGCGAGCGCGAGCGGGCGACCGGCGCCGTCCGGAGTCGGCTGCTCGGCGGGCGTCGGGCCCCCTGCGCTCTCGGCCGCCGTCTCGTCTGCGGCGAGAATGCGATCCAGGGTCTTCGCCGCGGCGCTGGTCGGGACCCGCGGTCGCTCGCCGCCCAGCGGCGCGAGGAAGCGCGCCGCCTCGAGCGCCGGAAGCGCCGGGGAGTAGAGGAAGCCCTGGATCTGGTCACAGCCCATCGAGCGCAAGAGCTTCGACTGCCGCTCGCTGTCGACACCCTCGGCGACGACCGAGAGCGCGAGCGAGTGCGACATCGCGATCACGGCCGACGCGATCCCGGCCGCCGCCTCGTCGTCCTCGATCCCGCGGAGGAACCCGCGATCCATCTTGACCACGTCGAGCGGGAAGCGGTTGAGGTAGGTCAGCGCCGAGTAGCCCGTGCCGAAGTCGTCGAGCGCGACGCGCACGCCGATGGCGCGCAGGTCCCGCAGCGTGAGCGCGGTGGTCTCGTTGTCCTGGAGGATCAGGCTCTCGGTCAGCTCGATCTCGAAGGCGTCGGGATCGACGTCGTGACGCACGAGCGCGTTGGTGATCACCTCCTGGAGGTTCGAATCCGAGAACTGCGGACTCGACACGTTGACCGAGACGGGCACGATCTCGAAGCCCGCATCCCGCCAGGCCCGCAGCTGCCGGCAGGCCTCGTCGATGCACCATGCGCCGATCTCGCAGATGAGGCCGCGATCCTCCGCGATCGGGATGAAATCCTTCGGGTTCACGAATCCGAGCTCTTCGCTCTGCCAGCGCAGGAGCGCCTCGAACCCCGCCGTCGTTCCGGTCGCGCAGTCGATCTTCGGCTGATAGGCGAGGCGGAGCTCGCCCCGGGCGATGGCCTGACGGAGTCCCTTCTCGATCTTTCGATCCCACTCCGCCTGCGCGGTGAACGCGTGCTCGTAGACCACATAGCGCCCGCGGCCGCCTTCCTTGGCGACGTAGAGCGCCGCGTCGGCCGCCTTCACGAGGTCCTCGACGTCGAGCCCGTGCTCCGGCAGGAACGAGACGCCGACGCTCGCGCTGCAGGGGATCGTGCGACCCTCGAAGGGGACCGGCTGCCCCATCGACTCGACGAGGTTCGTGGCGAGTGCCTGGATCTCGATCGGATCGCCGAAGTCCTCGATCACGATCGCGAACTCGTCGCCGGAGAGCCGAGCGACGAAGCTCTCGCCGCGGCCAGCGCGATCCTGCCAGGCCTTCGCGAGCCTGCGGAAGCGCTGCGCGACGGACTTGAGCAGCTCGTCGCCCGCGCCATGACCGAGGCTGTCGTTGACCTCCTTGAAGCGGTCGATGTCGACGTAGAGCAGCGCGATCGCATGGCCGCGCGCCCGGGCTCGCTGCGTCGCGAGCTTCAGGCGATCGATGAAGAGGCGCCGGTTGCCGAGACCGGTCAGGCTGTCGTAGTGGGCGAGCTGGAGCAGGTGATCGCGACCGCGTCGGTCTTCCGTGACGTCGCAGAGCACGATCCCGCGCAGCGCATGATCCGACGCGACCGCCGTGATCGAGAGATCGATCAGGCGACTGCCGCCGATGCGCAGCGTATGGTGCTGCTCTTCGGGGGCGAGGAGGAGCAGCCGGATCGGCTCGGCCAGCGCGAGCCGCGACCCGACCGCAGGATCGTTCCAGAGCAGGCGCCGCGCGACCGCGTTCGCCTCGAAGACGCGACCGTCGGCGTGGACGACGAGCATGCCCTGACCCGCGATCGAGCAGGCCGCCTCACGTGCGCGGACGATCGCCTCGCGCCGCCGAATCCGGCGGCTCCGCCCGATCGCCCCGAAGAGCGCGAGGGAGAGAAGCACGAACAGCGCGATGCCCGGACCGGCGAGCCTCTTCGCGTCGAGTCCGGTCGTCCCGCCCAACCCATCGATCGGGGCGCGCAGGAGCGCATGCACGATCGGGGGGAGCGCGTCGGTGTCGAGCAGCGATGCGAGCGCGTCGGGAAAGGGCATGGGAGCTCACGGGCGAACGTTCGGTCCAGCCCCGCGAACATCGACCTCGTCCGGAAGCGAATTGAGGCGATTCACCGATTCGACGCGCGACACGGCCCGACGGACCCGACCGCGCGCTCCCATGGGATGCCGGTCGCACGAACGCCGCGGGGCATGCTCCGCCCGGATCGACGTCGACCCGCACCCGGCGTGCAACCCATGCGTCGGCGGGGCGCAGCGGCCCGGCATCGCCGCGCCGGCGGCACGGCGACCGGCTTCCGGGATGGGTCGGGCGCGGCCCCGCGGCGGCCGTCGCGACCTCAGCGCCCCTCGTACCGGTTCCAGACGATGACGTCGTCGACGGGCCTGCGCGGGGTCGGCTGGAAGTCGTCGCCCGTCGTGTAGGCGACTGGGATCAGCGCCGTCTGGAACCAGTCGTTCGGAATCCCCAGCACCTTCGCCATCGCCGGCTGATCGAGCTGATGGGCGGTCGTCAGGACGGAGCCGAGCCCGCGGCTGCGCAGCGCCAGCTGGAAGCTCCAGACCGCGGGCAGGATCGAGGCGAACATGCCCGCGTCCATCTGCGTCGAGAGACCGTGGGGACCGGGATCGGCGATCAGCGTGCCATAGCGACGCAGCGCGGCCGCCACGTCGTAGCAGGGGATCACCAGGACCGGCACGTCGTGAAGGCGGTCGGCCAGGTACAGGATCGAGCGGGAGATCCGCGCCCCGCGTTCGTCGCGCGCGGCCTCCTTCGCGGCGAGCATCTGCGACACCCGCGGCACGAGCAGCTCGCGGTAGACCTCGGCGACCCGCTGGCGTTGCGCCGGCTCGTCGACCACGACCCAATGCCACTCCTGGGCGTTCGAGGCGTTCGGCGCATGGCAGCCGAGCCGGATGCACTCGCGGACGACCTCGCGCGAGACGGGTCGTTCGAGGTCGAGGCGCTTGCGGACGGCCTTCGTCGTGGTCAGCAATCGATCGATGGACGCGAGGTCGAAGGATTCCATGCGCCCGACTCTCGCGCTTCGCGCGCGCGGCGTCAAAGCGGGAAGGCAGGTCGGGCATGAGCGGAGCACCCCCGCGCTGCATCTCGCCGGTCCCCTGACCGTGCGCTAATAAACGGCCGCCTCCAACCCCCACCGACGCGGTGGCGGTCGCCGACCAGATCGGCCCCCGGCCCCAGCGCGTCCACGGTTTTCTCCGAGTCAAGGCGCCCGCTCGCTGCGCCGATCGAAGGCGCGCGGCGTCGCGATCGAATCGATCCGACGCCCGAGAGCCGGGTCGATGGGCGCGCGAGGAAGGGCCACAGCGATGAGCGGAGCATCGGAAGAGCCGACGGAAGCGTCTTCCCTGGCGCCCGAGGACGCCTCCCCACAACACGCCATCGTCCGGAGCTGGCTCGACCGCTTCGGCAAGTGGCTCCCCGAACAACGCCCGCTCGGCATCTTCGTCCACCAGAACCCGATGGGCGCGCTCGAGTCTCGCCACTTCCACGCCGTCTGCGAGGCCGCCACCCGCATTCGCGGGGCCCAGACGACGCTCCCCTACCATCGCTACCGCGAGCTGCTCGCGAATCGCCAGATCCGACCCGAGGACGTCGCCGCGGCGCAGAGGCGCGTCGAGGCGCTCGACTTCGCGCTCGTCGATCCGATTCCCGAGGCGCAGCCCGGCACGATCCTCCTCTCCCACGTCGGCCCCGAGATCGCGACGGAGGTCGGCGAGCTCGTCGACGCCTTCATGGTCCGGACGCTCGCGCCCTTCCTGGACCTCGGCTCGGCGCTCTGGCCGATGCCGCGCCGGGAGGACGGCTTCCTCGCGGCGGTGCGCTGGCTGGCCCGTCGACCGCTGGGGGTCCCCGAGCCCTGGCTGCGCGGCCTGGCGAGAAGGCTCGGCGACGCGGCGTCCGCCCTCGAGCTGATCGTGGACTGCCTGCAGCGACGCGGCGATCCCGAGACGGGCTGGCCCAACATCCTGCACGAAGCGCTCTTCGCGCTTCCCGGCTACGCGGGCATGTTCCATCGCCTCGAGCACGTCGCGAGCGAACGACCGCCGGGCGTGCAGGTCCGCCTGGTCGACTTCGTCGCCGTCCGGCTCGTGGTCGAGGAGCTGGCCCTCGACGACGTCGCGCGGCGGCATTTCGGTCGAAGGGCGAGGATGCGCGATCTCGAGGCGCCGCTGCGCTCGCTGCCGCGTCCGCAGCCGGTCTCGATGTGGACGCCGGCGCTCGGCGCCTTCCAGGACGCGCTCGAAGAGGAGTACATCCGGAGCTTCATCGGCGGCATCGTGATGGCGCAGCAGGTCGAGCGCGCGGCGCCGGTCCGGCCCGCGGTGCAATTCGTCTGCTGCATCGACGACCGCTGCGAATCGATCCGGCGTCACGTCGAGGAATGCGTGACCGAGAGCGTCACGTTCGGATCCGCGGGCTTCTTCGGCGTCGCGCTCAAGCATCGCGCCCCGCTCGACGTCGACGAGCGCTTCTCCTGCCCCGCGCCCGTGACGCCGACGAAGCGGGTGACGGAGAAGCTCGACGCGACCGGCGAGTCGACGCTCCTCCACGCACGACGACGGATCCGGCTGCTCGCTGCGACCGTCGGCGACGACGCGTCTCGCGGCCCGATCCGCGGCATGCTCGCGAGCTTCGCGAACGTCGCCCGCGCGCCGCGCACGCTGGCGCAACTCCTCTTCCCGTCCCTCTTCATCGAGGCGGCCCACGAGTTCGAGGGGACCCGCCTGCTCTACGACCCGAGCGAGGAGCCCGAGGGCTACCCCCTCCCGGAGCGCATCGCGCTCGTCGAGGGCAACCTGCGCAACATCGGACTCGTCTCGAACTTCGCGCGCTGGGTCCTGATCGTGGGACACGGATCGATGTCGGTGAACAACCAGTTCCTGTCGGGCTACCAGTGCGGCGCGTGCGGGGGCCGGCGAGGCGGCATCAACGCGCGGGTCTTCTGTGCTTTCGCGAACGAGGAGGCCGTGCGCGAAGGCCTCGCGCAGCGTGGCATCGAGATCCCCCACGAGACCCACTTCATGCCGGGCGAGCACGACACGGCGCTCGACGTGATCCGCTGGTTCGACGAGGAGGCGCTCGGCGTCGCCCGCCGGCGCGAGCTCGACGGCATCCGGGCCGAGCTCGCGATCGCACTCGACCGCAACGCCAAGGAGCGCGCCCGTCGCTTCGCCGACGTCCCCCTCGACGAGAGCATCGAACGCTCGGCTCAGCGCGTGCGCAGTCGCTGCGCCGACTTCGCCGAGACGCGACCCGAGTACAATCACGCGACCAACGCCGCCTGCGTCATCGGCCGCCGCGCCCTCACCCGCGGCCTCTTCCTCGACCGACGCCCCTTCCTCGTCTCCTACGACCCGACGCTCGACGATCCGGAGAGTCGGACGCTCGAAAAGCTGATGGCGGCCCCCCTCCCGGTCTGCGCCGGCATCAGCCACGAGTACTTCTTCTCCAGCATGGATCCACAGCGCTTCGGCTGTGGCACGAAGCTGCCCCACAGCGTGGTCGGCCTGCTCGGCGTCTCGAACGGCGCAGACGGCGACCTGCGGCCCGGGCTCTGGCGACAGACGACGGAGATCCACGACCCGATCCGATTGGTGACGCTCGTCGAGGCCGAGCCGGAGGCGATCACCCGGGTGCTCGACCGGCTGCCGGCGGTGAAGGACATGGCGCTGGGCGCCTGGATCCATCTCTTCGCCTGCTCGCCTTCGGGCCGTGGCTTCTTCCGCTGGGTCGGGGAACGCTTCGAGCCCTACGAGGCGCTTCCGCACATCCTCTTCGAGGTGGCTTCCTCGCTCGACGCCTGCGGCGACACCCGCGCGAACGTCGCGCCCTGCCTCGTCTCGCCCCGACCGGATTCGATGAAGGCCGCGTCATGACCCATTTCCTGATCCACAGCCTCTCCTCCCATACGCCCCTCCACTTCCTGACGCTGCTGACGCTGCTCTCCCCGGCCGCGGGCTCGTTCGTGCTGGTCCTCCTCTCGATCAGCGGCGTCCGCCCGCCCGAGCGCTGGGTCGCCGTCGTCTCCGGCGTCACCGTCTCGACCGCCGCCCTCTCGGCCGTCCTGCTCGCCGCGCTCACGATGCTCCGGCCCCATCACGACTTCCACGAGGTCCTGTGGACGATGTACTCGGTCGACCACTACCACCTCGACATCTCCGTCTACGTCGATCCGCTCTCCGCGATGCTGACGTTCCTGGGCGGCTGCGTGATCCCGGTGCTCGCGCGCTATTCGGGTCGCTACCTCCACCGCGACCCGGGCTACCTGCGCTTCTTCGTCCTCGTCGGCGTCGCCTCGACGGGCTTCTTCTGGTTCGTGCTCGGCGGCGGCATCGACATGGCCTTCTTCGGCTGGGAGCTCCTCGGGCTCTCGTCGGCGCTGCTCGTCTGTTATTTCTGGGACCGACCCGAGACCGTGGTCGCGAGCGGCCGGGTCTTCGCGACCTATCGGGTCGCCGACATCGCGTTGCTGATGGGCATGGTCCTCGTCCATCACTACGTCGGCGACGTCAGCTGGCCGACGGTCCTCTCCCTGGGCAAGGAGGCGAACGAGCTGAATGCCGGCGCCGTCGGCGCGACGGTCCTCGGCCTCGCCTTCCTGATCGCCGCGATGGGCAAGTCGGCCCTGATGCCGCTCACGGGCTACATCCTGAAGGCGATGGAGGGCCCGACGCCCTCCTCGGCGCTCTTCTACGGCACGCTTTCGATCCACTGCGGCGTCTACCTGATCCTGCGCGTGGAGCCGCTGCTCGAGGATGCCCCGATCGCGCGCACCACCGTCGTGACGGTCGGCGTCGTCACGGCCATCACCGCCTCGCTCTCCTCCCGGGTCCGCGCCGACGGCAAGGGCGCGCTCGCCCTCGCCTCGGCCTCGCAGGCCGGGCTGATCGTCGCCGAAGCCGGTCTCGGCTTCACGCGCTTCGCGATGTGCCACCTGCTCGCCCACGGCGTCCTGCGCCTCGCCCAGTTCCTGCGCTCTCCCTCCTGGCTGGAAGACGCCCAGAAGCGGCGCAGTCTCCTCGGCGGCGGGACCTACCGATCCGGCCGCTACCTCGAGGCGCTGCTGCCGCAGAGGCTCCACGACTTCCTCTACGCCGCGGCGCTCTCGCGCTTCGGCGCCGACGCGATGCTCGACGGCCTCGTCGTCCGTCCGCTCTCGGCGATCGCCCACCTCGTGAGCGCCTCTCGTCCGCGCCTGCGACCGACCGAAGGCGGCCGCATCACCGACTCCACGATGCCGCTCCATGGCACGAAGCGGCGCGCGGCGCGGCCCTCGACCGCCTCCGCCGCCACGCCCCAGACGCGGGGAGGTCGATGATGTTCGGCTGGATCTTCGACGCGTTCTTCTGGCTGGTCATGCCGATCGCGATCCTCGAGGCGTCGCGCATCGCGCGCCTCGAGCTGAAGCAGCAGCGACGGACGCTCCGCGGTGCCCTCGCCTACGGCGGTGCCGAGCTCGTCATCCTGGCGCTCTGCGCCGCGACCGCTTCGCCCGTGGTCTTCGCGATCCTGCTCGCGCTCCGCTTCGTGGTCGTCTCTCGACGCGAGGGACGGATCTGGGATCGGCGGATCTTCAAGAGCGCCTTTCTGATCGCGACCCTCGTCTGCGTCGTCTCGATCGGTGGCGTGACCGACTTCCGCCAGCTCTCCGTCAACGAGCTGATGCCCGCCGCCCGACACCTGATCCTCGCGCTGATGGGAGCCAGCTGCGTGCTGGCCGTCGTGCCCGTGCGCATCTCGGACGAGCCGAAGGAGACGCTCGTGGCGCCGCCGCCCCTGATCGCCTTCACCCGGATCGCGCTGCCGCTCGGCTACTACGAGCCCTGGTTCGCCGTCGTCGTTCCCATCGTCGCAGCCTGCCTCAGCGTCGTCTGCGCGCTCTGGCTGATGTCCGCCGGCTCCCGCGCCAATCAGTTCGAGCGCTCGACGCTGGTCTCGGAGATCCTGGTCTGCGAGCGAGGCGTGCTGCTCTCGTTCGTCTGGATGGGCCTCGCTTCGGGCGTCGACCTCGCGGAGGTCGGCGGTCTCTTCTACTGGTGGTCCGGCGCGCTCGCCCTCGTCGCCCTCGAGGCCTCCCTGCGGCGAAGCCCGCTCCCGAAGCCGACGGCCTTCTTCGCACTGGCGATGGCAGTCAGCCTGCCCGGCACGATCGGCTTCGTCGCAGAGGACCTGCTCGCGAACGGCCTGCTCGAGCTCCGCCCCTTCCTCACCGCCGTCTTCATGGGCGTCACGGCGATCAACGCGGCAGCGCTCTACCTCGCCCTCGTCAACATGATCGTCGACTTGCGCGACGAGTTCCCGCCGCATCTCCCCCAGCCGAAGGAGGCCCGACCGAGCTTCATGATGCTGTCGGCGGCGGGGCTGGCGCTCGTCATCGGGGTGGCTCCGGGACCGTTCGTCGATCTGGCGACGCGGGCGCATACGGCCGTGGTCCACCATGCGCCGCATCCGATCGAGCCGCTGATCCCGGTGGTGCCCCGATAGACGTGGACCGAAGAATGCACCTCCGTTAGTCGAACGAAGCGGCCCACGGTCGCTCGGCCCGCAACTTGGCCTACACCGCATACCTCGCCCGATGCACCCCGCACCCCTCGATCGCCCGCGTCCGGATCCGACCGAAATAGCAAACCCACAACCAGCTCGACCGCGTGAGGATCCGCTCCGAAAAGAGCCGCCGCGCAAGGATCCTCCCCGCCGTGAGCGCCTCCCGGATCAGCCCCAGCCCCACCGCCGGCGGCCCCAGCTTCCGGTTCTCCGACCGCGCCTTCATGTAGTTGCGCCACACCACCCACACCGCCATCCGGTACAACGCCGACTGCCGCCGCTTCGAGAACGCGATCGTCTCCCGCTTGTGGTTCGCACTGCTGTGCCGGATCAGCATGTCCGACAGGTTCACCGGAAACAGCGGATTGCGCGGCGTCCGCGCCGCCCTCGAGCTCGTCCGCTCGTGCAGGATCCTGCGGTCCCGAAGCCGACGGATCGCCCGCGGATACGCCCGATGCTTGTCGCTGCGGAGCTCGGCCACGCCCCCCGGCGGCACGACCCGCCGCAGCAGCTCCTCCACCCGCTTGCGCGTCGCCTCCGGGTCCGGCCGCCCGAACCGCTTCTCGAGCAGGGCCCGCTTCACCTGCTGCGCGGGTCGCATCGTCCCGCTCCGCCGCAGCTCCACGTCGTTGAAGCCGTAGACGAAGAGCGAGGGGCCGACCAGGAGGTTCAGGTCCATCGGCCAGTACTGGCTGTGCTCGAACGTGCGGAAGCCGTCGAGGACCAGGGGCTCGGTCGGGCTCGTCTTCGGGCGGAGCCTCTCGTGGAAGAGCAGGCAGTGGCGGCCGAGGCGGTCGCTCAGGCTCCGGATGGTCGAGTGGGAGACCTGGTATTCGCGGGCGATCTGACGGAAGGCGGAGCAGGCGACGAGGCGGTGGAAGACGGGCTCGAGGAGGTCGGGTCGCTTGAGCCAGTAGGTGGTGGCGAAGCTCTGTGAACTGAAGGAGCGGCGGCAGCGTGAACAGCGGTAGCGCTGGACGCGGTGGGGTGGGCGGCCGCGCAGGTAGAAGCCCTTGCGTTGGAAGCGCCAAGGGGCCGGATTCGTTCGGGAATCGCAGCGGGGGTTGGGGCAGAAGGGGGGCGTGAAGCGAGGCTGTGTGTTCGGCATGCGCCCCGGCTACGCAGGGTTCGTGCCGGGTGCATTTTGCGGTCCACGTCTCAGGGGAAGAGACGCCCGAGCAAATCCCGCCGATAGCGCAGCCCGAACCCAGCGCCCTCCGGAAGCACATACCGCCCCGCCTCCACGCGCGGGGCCCATCCCGCCTCGTAGAGACCGAAGCTCCAACCGAACCACTCGAGCCGTTCGGCGGGCGCCGCGGCCGCGAGCACGGGGGCCGACAGCTCCGGGCTGATGTGACTCACCATTCGGATGCCCCGTGCGGCCGCGCTGCGAGCCACGCGCAGCCAGGGCGTGATGCCGCCGACCCACTTCGGGTCGACCATCAAAACGTCGACCGAGGGGCGCGCGAGCAGCGCATCGTGCCCGTCGGGCCAGCAGGCGTCCTCGCCCGACACGACGTCGACGTCGAGCGCGGCGCGAACCCGGGCCAGCCCTTCGAGATCCTGCTCGGGAACCGGATCCTCGAGCCAGCCGATCCCGCAGTCGGCGAGCGCGCGACCGACCGCGATCGCCGAGGGGACGTCCCAGGTTTGGAGCGCGTCGCAGAGCACGACGACCTCGCGCCCGACCGCCGCGCGCACCGCCTCGACCCGCTCGACCTCCCGCTCCGGATCGCGCGAGCCGCCGGTCCGCAGCTTGATCGCGTCGAAGCCCGCCCGCACGAAGGCCGCGGCATTCTCCGCCAGCGCGTGCGCCGGAAGCGAGGACCAGAGCGCATCCGAGGCGTAGGTCGCGAGCGACTCCGCTCGCGCCCCGAGCAGCCGATGGACGGGCTGGTCGCACTGGACCCCGTGGAGATCCCAGAGCGCGACGTCGCAGGCCGACGCGAAGGGACTCGCGATCCCCCGTTCGAGCCCGGCGCTCGCCGACCGCAGTCGGTCCCAGTTCGCGTCGCTCGCCTCGGGGTCGAGGCCGACCAGCAGGTTCGACCGCGCGCGCGTCGCTTCGGCGATCCGATGGGCCTCGTCCGGATCGATCGAGAACGTCCAGCCGACGCCGGTGCGACCGGCCGCATCGACGAGGCCGACGAGGACGTAGCCCAGGTTCTCGATCCGCGGGTACTGCGCGCCGAGATCGAGTCCGAGCGGAAGCGTCTCCTCGACTACGTGCACGCCGACGACGCTCGCCATCCCGTCGCTCCTCCCCGTTCCGCCCGACGCGATCCTCAGCTCGGCAGCGCGTTGCCGACCGCGCGCGTGACGCCTCGTGCCTCGAGCGCAGCGATCCGCTCGGCGTCGTAGCCGAGCCAGCGGAGCACCTCCTCCGTATGGCTGCCGAGCTCCGCGGCGGGCTCGATCGGCGTGGGCGCCTCTCCGAACTCGATCGCCGGACCCGCCCGCGGCGAGCGCGGCGTGCCGGGCTGCTCCGCGAGCACGGCGATCCCGTTCTCGCGACACTGCGGATCGTCGAGCATGAAGCGCGCATGATCGACGCCGTCGGCGCGCAGCGCGGGCACGCCGGCCGAAAGCAGCAGGCGCTGCCAGTCGCCCGCGCCCTTCGCGGCGATCCGTCGACCGAGCGCCTCGATCAGCGCGGCGTCGTTCGCGGCGCGGGCCTCGGGCGTCGCGAATCGAGCGTCCCGCGCGAGCGCCGGGTCGACCGCGTCACAGAGCGCCCGCCAATGGCGCTCGCGATGGCACTCGAGGAAGAGCCAGCCCTCCGCGGTCTCGTAGAGTCGATGGAGCGCCCCGAAACCGTGCTGCCCCGCGTCGACCTCGCGCTCGTGCTTGTCGGCGTAGCGCAGGCTCCATTCGGAAACCGCATACGCCATCGAGGTCAGCATCGTCGTCTCGAGCCGCTGCCCGCGACCGGTGCGCTCGCGGGCGTGCAGACCGACCAGGATCATGGCGGCCGTCGCGAGGGCCGCGGCGGGATCGGCGAAGGTCCGGTTCTGCGGCGGGTTGCCCCGGCCGGATTCGATCACGCCCGGACCGACGATCGCGTTCGGCGAGGAGTGGAAGCCCGCCTTGTGGGACCACGGGCCGCGGCTGCCGAAACAGGAGCCGTAGACGTAGAGGAGTCGGGGGTTGATGCGCGAGAGCGTCGCGTGGTCGATCGCGAGGCGCTCTGGCGTTCCGGGCCGGAAGTTGTGGAGGAAGACGTCGGCGCGGCGAGCCAGGGCGTGGATGATCTCGCGGCCCTCCTCCGTCTTGAGATCGAGCACGAGCGACTGCTTGCCGACCATCCCCTTCGAATAGCTCGCGGTCCAGTTGCGACGGCCCGGATCGCCGGCGGCGGGCTCGACCTTGATGACGCGCGCCCCCGCCTCGGCGAGCAGCGTCGCCGCGAAGGGCGTCGCGTAGAAGTAGCCGCAGTCGACGACGACGAGACCCGCGAGCGGACGCGACCTCGGCAGGGCCGCGTCGCGCGCGGACGACCCGTCGCCGACGGCGACGCCACGACCGCTCCCCGCGTCGGCATCCCCCGCCGGACCGCCGCCAGCGCCCAAGCCCTCGCCCGCGCCATCACCGCTGCCCCCGATCGAAGCGTCCACGATCGACTGATCGGCAGCGAGCTCGGGCGCGGGCCGGCCGATGATCGCGGGGGTCTCGGAGAAGAGACCGAGCGGCCCGATCTGGATCGTCTCGCCGACGCGCGGATCGCGGACCGCCTGGCGGCGGCCGTTCTCCCGAGCCTGCGGATGGTCGAGGAACTCTCCGGGCGCGAAGAAGGGATCGGCACCGACGTCGTTCGCCGTGAAGATCGCCATCCACTCGTCGAGCGTCCGCTCCCGCATGCGCGTCTGGATCAGCGCGACGATCTCCTCGAGTCGGGCCTCGCTGGGGAAGAGATCGGGAATGTGCTCGAGATCGGGCTCGTCGAGCAGCCAGGCGAGGTCCATCGCCTCGAGCCAGTGGCGGAAGAGATGCGGCTGGCGGCTGCACATCTGGATGAAGCGTCCATCCTTCGTCGGCGCCGTCATGAAGCAGACCCGCATCACGCCGTAGACGACGCCGGGCTTCGGCGGCGCGTTCGTTCGATTGCCGTAGCCGATCGTCATGTCGTAGACGGAGAGCGCGTGGAGCAGGCTCGTATGCACGCGCTGCCCGCGGCCCGTCCGGCGCCTCGCCAGGAGCGCTGCGAGCAGGCCCTCGACGCCGAGCATCGCCGCGCCGTAGCTCGCGATCGGGACGGGGGTGAAGATCGGTCCCGGACGGAAGCCCTTCTGCTCCGCCATGCGGCCACTCGCCGCGGCCACCATGCCTTCCCATCCGGGCCAGTCGCGCAGCGGGCCGCGCTCCCCGAAGCCCGTGATCGCGAGATGGACGAGCCTCGGCGCGTCGCGCCGCAGCGTCTCGTAGTCGATGCCGAGCCGCTCCGCCGCGCCGGGGCGCAGCGTGACGACGAGCCCGTCGGCGCGCGACGCGAGCGCGACGAAGCGCGCGCGCTCCTGCCGATCGCGCAGGTCGAGCACGACGCTCTTCTTGCCGCGATGCCAGACGAGCGCGCCCGGCCGATCGCGCTCGGGATCGCCGCCCGGGGGCTCGACGCGGATCACCTCGGCGCCGTTCTCCGCGAGGACCATGCCGGCCATCGCACCGGCCATGCCGCTGCCGACCTCGAGGATGCGCATGCTGTCGAGTGCTCGGACCATCTGTCATAGTCTCGACGATTCGAATCGACCTGGAAACCGCCCGTGCGCCCGATCCGAAGCCTTCTCTTCGTCCCCGCCAACCGCGAGGATCGCATCCGCAAGGCGCTGGCCAGCGAGGCCGACGCCATCGCGATCGATCTCGAGAGCGCGACGCCGACCGGCGAGATCGCGCACGCTCGGGAGATCGTCGCGCGGGCCCTCGCTGAGGCCGGCGACGAGCGGGCGGGTCGACGTCCCGCGATCTTCGTACGCGTCCACGACGCCCGTTCGGCCGAGCAGACGGCGGACCTCGCGGCCGTCGCCGGACCGGCGCTCCTCGGCGTGCTGCTGCCCCAGGTCGCCGACGAGGGCGACGTCGTCGCGACCGACGCCGCCCTCGCCCGGGCGGAGGCGGCAGCCGGCATCCCCGTCGGGTGCACGCGCATCATGCCCCTCGTCGAGACCGCGAACGCGATCCGACGCGCGTACGCGATCGCGCGCGCGAGCCCGCGCGTCGCCTGCATGGGCGGCGCGACCTCCCGCGGCGGCGATCTGGCCCGCTCGCTCGGCTACCGCTTCAGCGCGGAGGGGCTCGAGACGCTCTTCCTGCGCTCGAAGGTGCTCGTCGACGTGCGCGCGGCCGGTGTGCCGAATCCGATCTCGGGGCTCTGGGGACGGATCGACGATCTCGAGGGCCTGCGCGCCTTCGCCGTGCAATCGCGCGACCTCGGCTACGAGGGCCTGATGACGATCCATCCGACGCAGGTCCCGATCGTGAACGCGGTCTTCTCGCCGAGCGCCGAGGAGATCGCCGAGTGGCGGCGAATCCTCGCGGCGCTCGACGAAGCCGAGCGGGCCGGACTCGGCGCGATCCGCCTCGACGGGCGCCTCGTCGACGCGGCGCACGGGGAGACGGCGCGGCAGCAGCTCGAGCGCGCACGCCGGCTGGGGCTCGCCTGACGGCCGCGACCGTCCGCGTCGGACCCGCTTCCCATCGATCTTCCCATCCCATCGATCGGCGATCGGCGGAAGCGGCGCGACGTCGAGGTCGCGCTCGGCCGATGCCCCTCGCTCGAGACGGCTCAGTCGAGGCCGTAGATCCGCGCGGCGTTGCCCGCCAGGATCGCGCGCCGCTCCCGCGCGTCGACGCCCTCGAAGTCGGCCTCGATCTGCCTGCGCGAGTTCGGCCAGTCGGTTCCGCTGTGGGGGAAGTCGCTCGACCACATCATGCGCTCGACGCCGATCGAATGGCGGTTCTGGATGCCGAACGTGTCGGTCACGTAGGTCGTCGCGATGTTGTGGTCGAAGTAGTGGCTCGGCGGATGGGCGATCGGTGGGCGGTCGCTCGCCGCGCGGCGGTGGAAGCGGTTGTCGAACTGCTCCTTCGCGTACGGGATCCAGCCGCAGTCGACCTCGGCGAAGACGAAGTCGAGGCGCGGGAAGCGATCGAACATCCCGCTCGTGATGACCTCGTAGGTCCGCACCGACGCGTCCAGGTTGCGCAGCTCGCCGCGGGCGCCCGGCTTCTTGCGGTCGGGGTCCTCGTCGCTCATCACGGCGGCGAGGCCGACATGCACATGGAGCGGGACGCCGCGCTCGGCGGCGCGCGCCCAGAACGCGTCGTCCTCGGGCTTCGTCACGAGGTCCCCGTTCGGGTACCGCCCGAGCAGGACGCCGCGCAGCCCGGGCAGGGCCATCGCCCGCTCGAGCTCGGCGATCGCGTCGCCGACGCCCGTCGTCGGCATCACCGCGATCCCGATCAGGCGCTCCGGCGCATGGCTCGCGTACTCCGAGAGCCAGTCGTTGTAGGCGCGGATGCAGTCGAGATGGAACTCGCGATCGCGGTTGTTCGCGAGAACGTTATGCGACACACGCGGCGTCGGATAGAGCACTTCCGCCTCGACGCCGTCCTCCGCCTGCTCCTCGAGCCGCACCGCCGGAACCCAGCCGCCGCGACGGATCTCCTCCCAACGGACCCAGGGCGAGCGGGTCTCCGGCGGCGTGCCGCCGTTGGCGTTGTTGCCGAAGTTGATCGGCGTCGCGGAGCCTTCCATGATCCAGGCGTCGCCCTGCGCCAGCCGCTCGATCCGCGGCGCGCGATCCTTGAACTTCGCCCGGACACGGCTCGTCCAGAGATCCGGCGGCTCGTTGATGTGGGAGTCGGCAGAGATCAATCGGTCACGCTTCGTCATGGAGCCTCCTTCGAGCCTTGCGGGAGCCGAGCCGTGCCGGCGCCATCCTGGCAGCGGTCCGCGTGCGCGGGCGAGCCGCCTCCGTCATCCGGCCGCGACCCCGTCGAGAACGGGGGTCATGCCGGTCGCCGCGGCGTTCTCGACGATGCGTTCGCCCGTCGCGCGCATCGTCATGCGAGAAGGTCCGCTGCGGAAGTTGAGGAACGCGAAGCCGCCGGCGTTCCCGCGGAAACGATAGGGCTGATCCGCCGCGACGAAGAGGGTCTCGCCCCGGCGGACGGCGAGGGAGCCGATCCCGATCTCGCCCTCGAGGACGTGGATCAGCTCGTCCTGGGAATGGCTGTGGACGGGGGATTCGTAGGCGAAGGCGCGCCCCGTCCGCAGCAGCCAGACGTCACAGGTCGGGCAGGTCGCGTCGGCGAAGAAATGCGTCTCGCGTCCGGGCTCGCAGGCCTCGAAGCGCCCGCGCGGCCCGACGACGTGGACCCGGGGCGATGCGCCCGACGCGCCCGCAGCGGACGCCTCGCCAGCGGACACGCGCCGCGCCGATGAGCGCGGCGCGGACGTCGACCCCGCTTCCGTCGAGCCCATGTGGAGCAGCTTCGTCTCGCCGATCGCCTCCACCCGACAGTCGGCGCCCCGCTCGATCACGATCGCGCCCCCCGTCGGGCAGACCCGCCCCTCGACCGCGAGTGCGCCGTCCACGACGAAGATCGCCTCGTCGTCGTGTTCGCGATCGCGTTCGAGCCCGCTCCCGGGCTCGAGCAGGACGACGTCCATCCAGATCGAGATCTCGGGCGGACTCGCCGCGACCGAGCGGGCCGGACCGATCAGCCGGCGACGTGCGGGTCGCGCATCGGGCGTCATGGACGGCCGCTCCGGTCGCACCACCTGGATCCTCCGCATGCTCCGCCTCCCCGACTCGATCGCCCCGGCCGGTCCCGACGCGACCCCGTCCACTCTACACCGCGCGCCGGGGGATGCTCCCGCCCCGGCTTGCGCCGCGCGCGGGCGGGCGCGAGGCTTGCTCCCGCACGGCGGATCGCCGCCGTCCAGCCATTCCGCGAGCGCCGCCCCGCCCGCGCCCGCCGAGGAGGTCTCCGCCATGAGCTCCGCGTACCGACTGCAGCACTGGCTTCGCGACGTCGGAGAGCAGTCGCTCTTCACCGTCCGCTACCACGTCGTCGAGGAGACGGCCGAGGACGCCGACGCGGTCTGCGCGACGATCTCGCGCGACGTCTTCTTCGCCGTGCCGAACCGCACGCGCGCGGGCAACGAGCTGCCGCCCGGGACGGTGCTCACGACGTACGACCAGGTGCGCGACTACTACGCCAACCGACTCGGCTCCTACGCCGTGCTCGACTCCCGGCCGCTGCGAAGCGTCGCCGGAGACTGGTACGTCTTCAACGACAGCGCGGCGACGCTGCGCGGAACCGGCCAGGTCGGCGACATCGACGCTTCGGGCGCGGAGTTCGTCGTCAACTCGGCCGTGCTCTTCCCGACCGCGGACGACGGCATTCGCGGCGAGATCTGCGTGACGCGCCATCCCTTCGACGACGTCGTGCGCGGCACCGCGGCGAAGCTCGCGCCCGAGCCCGCGAGCCATCCCGCCCGCGAGATGCGCCACTCCGCGCGCCTCGACGACCTCGTGGAGGCGCTCCGACTCGGGAAGACCGAGGCCGTGTCGGCGCTGCTGGCGCCCGGTCATACCGTGGCGACGCGCTTCGACGCCCTCGGCGCCGAGCCCGCGATCAAGACGGCCCGCGATCGCGCCGACGCGACGCAATTCCTCTGCGCGCTCTTCGCCGGCGCCCGTGACATCGCGATCGTGACGCGCATCGTCACCGACTGGTACGTCTTCGCCGAATACGTCGCGGACATGGGCGCCGGTCGGGTCCGCCGCTTCGCCGCGACGCATCCGATCGAGGACGACCTCTTCACCGGGACCTTCGGCTACGGCAAGGACGAGGCGCGCGCCTGAAGATCCGCCCGCGGATCGAGCCGAACGACGAGCTTGCCGAGATGGTCGCCCTCGTAGAGGCGCACCAGCGCCCGCGGCGCCTCGTCGAGGCCATCGACGATCTCGCTGCGATAGACCAGCGTTCCCGCGGCGAGCCAGTTCCCGATCCGCTTCAGCGCTTCCGGGAACAGGTCCCAGTGGTCGATCACGTTGAGCCCGACCATCGAGGCCCGACGGCTCATCAGCCGATCGTAGTTCGCGAGTCGATACGGCTCCTTCGCGTTGTCGGTCGCGAGCGCGCCGCAGAGCACGATCCGGCCGCGGTGGGCGATCCGCCGGAGCACCACGTCGAGCAGCGCGCCCCCGACGTTGTCGAAGAAGACGTTCACCCCGCGCGGGCAGAGCGCCTTCAGCCGCGCGTCGACATCCTCGCGCTTGTAGTCGATGCAGGCCTCCGCGCCGAGGACCTCGGTGACCCAGCGACACTTCTCCGGCGAGCCGGCGATGCCGACGACGCGCGCCCCCTCGAGGCGGGCGAGCTGCACGACGAGCGAGCCCACGCCCGAGGCGGCGGCCGAGACGACCCAGGTCTCGCCCGCGACCGGCGGCGCGACGCGCAGGACGCCGGCGTAGGCGGTGACGGCGCCCTGACCGAGGACCGTCGCACCCTGGATCGCCGTGCAGCCCTCGGGCAGCGGGCTCGCGAACTTCGTCAGGTCGGAGAAGTCCGCGCAGACGAGCGCGTACTCCTGCCAGCCCGTCAGGCCCGTCACGTACGCGCCGACCGGCAGCCGCTCGCTGCGCGTCTCGACCACGACGCCGATGCCGTTCGAGCGCACCGGCTCGCCGAGCGGGAGCGCCGGCATGTAGCCGCTCCCGCGCGCGTCGATCCAGCCGCGGATCGCCGGATCGATCGCGATGCAGAGGACGCGCACGAGCGCCTGCCCCGCTGCCGGCGTCGGAATCGGTGCCTCCGCGGGCGCGAAGCAGGAGGCGTCGACCATCCCGGTCGGCCGGCGCGCGAGGACGATCTGTCGATGGATGCCGCTTGCCATGGAGGGAGCCCCGCTTCCGGCTGGAGGAAGACACCGAGCCCGGGCCGCTCCGGGCGGACGACGTCGTCGTGTCGGGGGGTGTCGCGCGCGAAGGTAGGCGTGTCGATGCGCGCTCGCGCGCGCGATCGTCCGTCACCGCGACGCTTCGCGTCCGATCGCACGGAAAAAGCGTCAGACCGAGCACGCGCGCGAGTCGATCGCACGGCGCGACGACGGCGTCGTCCCTTCGACCGGCCGCGCGGTCGTCGCCTCGGTCGCTTCAGTCGCCGGTCGGCGCGCCGGGTCGCAGGCGTCCTTCGGCGCGCCGCGCGAGCCAGGCGCGGACGTCGTGCCGCAGGCGATCCGCGCCGCCCTGCAGCCAGACGTAGAAGACGGGGATCACGAAGAGGCCGAAGAGCGTCGCGGCGGCCATGCCGGAGACGACGGCCGTGCCGAGCACGCTGCGCGCGACGCCACCCGCGCCGTGGCCGTACGCGAGCGGGAGCGAGCCGAGGATGAAGGCGAACGACGTCATCAGGATCGGCCGCAGCCGCAGACGCGCCCCCTCGATCGCCGCATCGAGGAGCGGCACGCCGCGGTCGTGGGCCTGCTTCGCGAACTCGACGATCAGGATCGCGTTCTTCGCGGCGAGCCCGATCAGCATGACGAGCCCGATCTGGGCGAAGATGTCGTTCTCCATGCCGCGCAGCGTGAGTCCGACGAAGGCGCCGAAGGTCGCGAGCGGAATCGCGAGGATGACCGCGAAGGGGACGGCCCAGCTCTCGTAGAGGCCCGCCAGGACGAGGAAGACGAATCCGAGCGCCATCGCGAAGACGAGGGGCGCCGCGCCTTCGCTCTTCTTCTGCTGGTAGATCGCGCCGGTCCAGTCGTAGCCGTATCCGTCGGGAAGCTGCGCCGCGAGCTCCTCCATGGCGTGGACCGCTTCGCCCGAGCCATAGCCCGGGCTCGCCTGGCCGATGATGGTCGCGGCGCGGAAGACGTTGAAGCGTTCGATGTAGGGGGGCGTCTTGCGCTCGGTGATCCGGATCAGGGTCGAGAGGGGCACCATCGCGCCGTCCGCCGAGCGGACGTAGATCTGGTTCACGGCGTCGGGCTCCGTCCGCGCCGCGGCGTCCGCCTGGATCGTGACGCGGTAGGTCCGCCCGAAGAGGTTGAAGTCGTTGACGTAGGCGCCGCCGAAATAGGCCTGCAACGCCGCGAAGATGTCCGAGATCGGGATGCCGAGGGCCTTCGCGTGCTCGCGATCGAGCTCGTACTCGATCGACGGGACGTCGCTCGCGTAGAAGCTGATGACGCGCGCGAGCTCGGGCCGCGCGTTCGCGCGCGCGATCAGGTCCTGGAGCACGGCCTCGAAGTCCTCGGAGCGCCCGCCCCGGCGGTCTTCGAGCACGAACTCGAAGCCGTTGCCGAATCCGATGCCGGGCACGGGCGAGGGATTGAGCAGCAGGACCGACGCGTCCGAGACCTCCGCCGCCACCCGCGCCTCGATCCGTCGGATCACGGCGTCGGACGACGAGTCCTCGCCGCGCCGCTCGCGCCAGGGGACGAGCGAGACGAAGGCGTGTCCGCTGTAGGGATTGTTCGTCCCCGTGATGGCGGACAGACCGGCGACGCCGACGTACTTCTCGACCTCGGGCTCCGAACGCGCGATCTTGCGCACCGCGTCGACGGCGACGTCCGTCCGCTGGACCGACGCGCCCGGCGGCAGCTGGATCACCGCCATCACGTAGCCCTGGTCCTCGGCCGGCAGGAAGCCCGTCGGCCGCCCCTCGATCAGGAAGACGGTCGCCGCGGCGAGGGCGAGGAAGCCCGCGAGCACGATCCGTCGCCGGCCGATCGTCGCGCGCACGGCCCGCGTGTAGCGCTCCGTCGTCCGCGCGAAGCTGCGGTTCCAGGCGGCGAAGATCCGACCGAGCCGGCCGTGGTACTCGAGCTCGCGGGGCGGACGGAGGAGCAGGACGCAGAGCGCGGGGGTGAAGGAGAGCGCGACCCAGGCGGAGATGAGGACGGAGACCGAGAGGGTCAGCGCGAACTGGCGGTAGAACTGGCCCGTCAGTCCGCCGAGGAACGAGACGGGCACGAAGACCGCCGAGAGCACGAGCGCGATCGCGATGACCGGATTCGAGACCTCCTCCATCGCGTGGATCGTCGCCTGACGGGGCGAGACGCCCTCCTTCGCGAGCTTCGTCATGACGGCCTCGACCACGACGATCGCGTCGTCGACGACGAGTCCGACGGCCAGCACGAGCGCGAAGAGCGTGAGCGTGTTCAGCGAGAAGCCGAGGGCGAGGAAGGCCGAGAAGGTCCCGATCAGCGAGACGGGGACGGCGAGCATCGGGATCAGCGTCGCCCGGAAGGACTCGAGGAACACGTAGATCACGAGCAGGACGAGCGTCGCCGCGATCATCAGCGTCAGCGTGACTTCTCGGATCGACTCGGCCACGAAGCGCGTCGTGTCGAAGGGGATCGACCAGCTGATGCCCGGCGGAAAGTCGCGCTCGAGCTCCTTCATGGTCTCGATCACGCGCCGCGACACGTCGAGCGCGTTGGCGTCGGGATGCTGGGAGATGCCGACCATCGCGATCGGCCGTCCGTCCGACCGGCTCGAGCGCGCGTAGTCCGTGGCAGCGAGCTCGACGCGGGCGACGTCACGGACGCGGACGAGCGATCCGTCTTCTCCGGTCCGCAGCACGACGCCGCCGAACTCCTCGGGCGTCGAGAGCCGGCCACGCACGCGGGCGGTGTACTGGACCTGCTGTCCGGGCGGGGCCGGCTCGCCGCCGATCGTGCCGGCGGGCGCGACGACGTTCTGCTCCTTCAGCGCCGACATGACGTCGCCGGTCGTGACGCCGAGCCGCGTCATCTGCTCGGGCTGGAGCCAGATCCGCATGCCGTAGTCGCGTGCACCGAAGAGCTCGGCCTGTCCGACGCCTGGCACGCGCGCCAGCGCGTCGACGACGTGGAGCGTCGCGAAGTTCGACAGGAAGAGGTAGTCGTAGCGCGGATCCTGCGACTCGACGGCGACGGCCATCATGACCTGGGGCGAGCGCTTGTAGATCGCGATGCCCTGCTCGACGACCTGCCGGGGCAGCGAGCGCTCGGCCACGGTGATCCGATTCTGGACGTCGACGGCGGCGAGCTCCTGGGAGGACCCGATCTCGAAGGTGACGGTCAGCTGGTAGACGCCGTCGTTGCTGCTCTTCGAGCTCATGTAGAGCATGTTCGGGACGCCGTTGACCTGTTCTTCGATCGGCGCGGCGACGGACTCGGCGACCGTCGCGGCGTCCGCGCCGGGGAAGGTCGCGCGCACGACGACGGTCGGCGGCGTGATCGCCGGGAAGTGCGCGATCGGGAGCTGCCAGAGCGCGATGGCCCCGGCGAGCGTGATCACGATCGAGATCACGGTCGCGAGGATGGGTCGGTCGATGAAGAGGCGGCTCACGAGCCGTTCCGGGCTTCCGCCGGCTCGGGCGCCGAGGCCTTCGCCGCGACCCCGTCCCGAGCCTCCGCGGGCGCCTGCGCCGCGACGTCGCCCGGTGCGTTCGTCTGCGCCTGCACGACGAGACCGGGCCGCAGCTTCTGGACCCCTTCGACGACGACCCGAGCCCCCGGCTCGAGCCCCTGACGCACGATCCAGCCGTCGTCGAGCCGCGCGCCCAGCTCGACGCTCCGCGACTGCGCCTGGCCCTCGTCGTCGACGACCCAGACGCTGTGGGTCCCCTGGAAGTCCTGGACCGCGCGGACCGGCACGACCAGCGCGTCCGCGACCGCGTCGACCGGAACCACGACCCGCGCGAATTGATTCGCCCGCAGCAGACCGTCGGGATTCGGCACGACGAGCCGCATCGGCAGCGTCGCGCTCTTCTCGTCGAGGGCCGTGTCGACGAAGTCGAGCGTCCCCGGCCAGGGGTATTCGCTGTCGTCGGCGAGTCGGATGCGGAACGCCCCGGCACCACGCTCCCAATCCGAGCCGTAGCGACGCTGCATCTCGAGCATGCGCTGCTCGCCGATGCTGAAGTCGACGTACATCGGGTCGTTCGCGTAGACGCGCGTCAGCAGCGTCTGATAGGCCTCGACCGCGGCGCCGATGCGGACCTCGGCGCGACCGACGACGCCGCCGATCGGCGAGGTCACGCGCGTGTAGTCGAGCTGCAGCCGCGCCGTCTCGACGTCCGCCTTCGCCGCGCGCAGGCCCGCGTCGGCCGCCTTCTCCTGGGTCTGCGCCGCGTCGAGCATCTGCTCGCTCGCGACGTTGGAGCGCGCGAGCTGCTTCACGCGCTCGAGCTCGCGGCGGGCCTGGGCCAGTCGGGCATCGGCCTGGGCGCGCTCGGCCTCCGCCCGCGCGAGCGCGGCACGGAAGGGCGCCGGATCGATCTGATAGAGCAGCGCTCCGGCCTCGACCCGCTGGCCCTCGACCGCCGCCTGCTTCTCGAGCCGACCGTCGACCTGGGGGCGGATCTCGACCGTATTGCTCGCCGAGATGCGCGCGACGTACTCCTCGAGCGCCACCGCCGGCCTCGGCGTCACGCGCACGACGCGCACGCTCGGCACCGGCGGCGCGGGCGCCTCCTGGGACGAGCAGCCGACCAGGAGCGGGAGGCCGAGCAGGAGCGCCAGCACGAGGGTCCGGGCGGCGGTCCGGCCCTGCGCGCGGCGGGCCCAGGCGGGCGACGCCATTTCCGTCGGCTCCGTCGGCGCTGCCGCCACGGCGGCAGCCGGAGCGGACGCGACCCGAGCGGAGACGTCCTGATGCGGAGAAGAGCGGGTGCTGGACGAGGCAGGCGCGCTCGGCGCCAGCCGGAAGTTCGGGGGGGCCATCGGAGGAAAAGGATAGCCGGCTAGCTTTTAGCTGGCTAGAGTTCGGCCATGGGCCCCGACCAGCAATTCGGCCGGCTTCTCAAACGCGTCCACCAGATCTGGCATCAGGTGATCAACGAGCGCCTGCGGCCGCGCGGCGTCTCCCACTCCCAGTGGCGGGTCGTGCTGGAGGTCTCGCGGAGCGCCGGGCCGATGACGCAGTCGGCGCTCGCCTCGGAGCTCGGCGTCGAGTCGCCGACGATGGTGCGCCTGCTCGATCGGCTCGAGGACAAGGGCTGGATCGCGCGGACCCCCTGCCCGACCGACCGCCGCGCCCGCTACGTCGCGCTCACGCCGAAGGCGCAGCGCCTGGCGACGGAGCTCGAGGTCGTCGTCGGCGAGATCCGTCGCACGCTGCTCCAGGACCTGCGCAGCGGCGAGCTCGCCGGCTGCATCGCGGCCCTCTCGAAGGTCGAGGCCCGGGCGCTCGAGGCGCTCGCGGCGACGGCGCGGGAGCGCGCGGCGACCCGGGCGCGCGCGGCCGCGAAGACGACCGCCGGGAAGTCGGCGCGGAACGGCGGCGGGGCGTCCGCGCGGAGCGACGACCGGAAGGGCGGGAGGACGAGCGCAGCGGCCGCCCGCGTCGCGCGGGCCACCCCGCGCCGGCCGCGCGTCGCGGCCCGCCACGCTTCGACCTGAGCGATCCGCTCGGCGAATGGTTCGCGCGTCCGCGCACGCTGCGCGATGCGGTCGCGTCTCAGCCGCGACGACGCGGCGTCGGCTCGAATCGGATCGGCAGCCCGTCGAGCTGGCGCGTCGCGAAGAGGTGGCGCCACCGGACGGCGCCCGGATCGATCTCCCATTCGGGGATGCGTTCGAGGAAGGCGCGCAGCGCGATCTGCATCTCGAGCCGGCCGAGACGCAGCCCGACGCAGGAGTGCACCCCGAAGCCGAACGCGAGATGCAGATCGATCTTCCGCTCGACGTCGAAGCGGTCCGGCGCGTCGAAGACCCGCTCGTCGCGGTTCGCGCTGGCATAGAGAAGCAGGACCTTCTCGCCCTCGCGCAGCCGCTGGCCGTGGAGCTCGACGTCCCGCGTCAGGACGCGCGCGAGACCGTGGACGGGCGGCTCGAAGCGCAGCCCCTCCTCGACGGCGCTCTCGATCCGGTCGGGATCGGCGTGGAGCTTCCGGCGCTCGTCGGGATGGCGCGCGAGCAGCAGGAGCAGCGCCGCGAGCGCGTTGGCCGTCGTGTCGTTGCCCGCGATCATCATCGAGGTCGCCATGCCCACGAACTCGACCTCGTCGAAGGTCCGGCCGGGCCCGGTCTCGCGCGCCATGTCGGAGAGCAGGTCGTCGACGGGATGCGCCCGCTTCTGCTCGAGCAGCTCGCCGAAGAGCGCGCGCACGGCGGCGACCGCTTCCCGGTGGCGCGCACCACCTTCGGCTGTCGTCGGAACCGTCGTCAGCTCCGCCGCCCAGCGCTGCAGCTCGCGTCCCCGACTGCGCGGCACCCCGAGCACGTCGGCGAAGACGAGCGCCGGCACGGCGCAGGTGAAGCGCTCCATCGCGTCGGCCTCGCCCGTCTCGCAGAAAGCGTCGAGCAGGTCGTCGACGATCTCGCGCACCCGCGGCCCGAAGGGCGCCATGCTCTTCTGCAGGAAGCGCGGCGTCACGACCTTGCGGAAGGCGGTATGGCGCGGCGGATCCATCAGGATCAGGTTGCCGGCGGGAAACTCGTGGCTGCCGGCGGGCAGCGGCTCGCCGCCGGCCTCGGCGGGCGTGATCCCGATGCCGCCGCGCTCGGCGTCCGAGGAGAAGGTCTCGTGGTCAGCGAGCGCCGCCCGGATGTCCTCGAAGCGCGAGAGGGTCCAGAAGCGATGGCCGGGCCCCCGGTAGAGGGGCGCCTCCGCGCGCAGTCGCGCGTAGACCGGGTACGGATCGTCGAACAGGCGGGGATCGAAGGGGGCGAAGCCGAGGTCCATGTCGGTGCCTCTTCAGGGGCGGGATCGACCGAAGACCCGGTCGAGATTCTCCGGCGGCGTGATACGCAGCGTCTCCTCGAAGCCCGCTCGGAAAGCCTCCGTCTTCGCGTAGGCGCGTGCCACCGCGGGCCTCGCGGCGCAGCGTTCGAACCAGGCCGCCGTCGCGGGGTGGGCGTCGAGGTCCACGAACGAGTAGGCGTGCAGGCGAACCCAGGGATGGAGGGCGACATCGGCGATCGAGAACGATTCGCCCCCCAGATGGGCCGAGTGTGCGAGACGTGATTCGATCACGCCATACAGCCTGCGGGTCTCGTTGCGGAACCGATCGAGCGCGTAGTCGTTCCCGGGCGGCGCGAACCGGTTGAAGTGGAAGAGGTTGCCGACGATCGGACCGACGTTGGCCATCTGGAACATCACCCATTCGAGCACCTCGAATCGGGCCGCCGTCTCGCGAGGGAGCAAGCGTCCGTGCTTCTCCGCGAGGTACTGCAGGATCACGCCCGACTCGAAGACGACGACCGGCTCGCCCGAAGCCGTACCCCGATCGACGATCACGGGCATCTTCGAGTTCGGATTCAACGCGATGAAGTCGGGCGCGTACTGCTCGAGCTTCCAGATCGATCGATACCGGACGACGTAGTCGAGCTCGAGCTCCTCGAGGAGGATGAACACCTTCTCGTTGTTGGGACTGTTGCAGCAGTGGAACTCGATCACGGCGCCTCCCGACTGCACCGGTCAAGACGGCGTCGGACCGAAGGCGAGCGTCTCGACCAGGACGAGCCCCCGCGTCCGCACCCGGCGTCCCGCTAGCGCCCGAGCAGCTGCGTCTTCACGCCCTCGAGCTCCCGGGCGACCGGCGCGTAGAGCGCCTCCTGCCGCAGGCAGCGCTTCTGGAAGAGCTGCATCAGCTCGATCTCGTGCTTCTCGCCCTGCTCGAGCACGAAGCGCTCGAGCTCCGCCTCGCGATCGACGGGCTTCGTCTTGCGTCCGAGCAGCGCGTCGATCTCGACCGCCTCCTCGGCGTCCATGAAGGGCGCCATCGTCTCGACGCGGGAGAGGTAGGTCGCCGTACGCCAGGTCGTGTCGAGCTCGAAGCGCTTGAAGCCCTCCTCGGCGGAGCGCAGGGCGCCGAGCTTTCGGACGAGCAGGTCGTGGCCGTCCGAATAACGCGTCTTCGCGGGCTCGGGGATCGTCGGCGTCGGAAGGGGGACGCCCATCGAGTCGGCCATGACCTCGATGCAGGCGCGCGACCAGACCCAGTACCAGCCGAGGTACTGGATCAGGTCGACCGTGTCCGGCGGATCGACGACGAGGGGGGCGCAGGTGAAGGGCGTCGCCAGGTTGAAGCGGACGGTGTGGTAGTCGATGACCGAGTTGGGGATCCGCTTGCCCGTCCGCTTGAAGTAGCGCTCGTAGGCGGGCTTGAGATCGCCCATCGGCTCGGCCATGTCGCGCCCGCGCAGACCGGCGAGATCCGCGGCGGGATCGCCGATGTGGGCCAGCTCCATGTCGATGAAGGTCGTGACGCGACCGTTCTCGAAGAGGAACTGGCCCGTGTCGCCCTGGAGACAGGCGACGTCTTCGCGACCCTGGGGCACGTTGCGCCGCAGCCAGCCGTTGACGAACTCGATCAGGGGCTCGGGCCGTTTCTTGCCCTTGCGGTAGGAGGCCTCCCAGCGATCGAGATCCGAGAGGCCGAGCGCGCGGGCGTCCTGCGGCCGCTTGAAGCCGATCTCCTCGAAGCGGCGCGGATCGATCGCATGGAGGTCCGCGAGCAGATCCATGAAGTGGTCGAGCACCGCCCTGCGCTCCGCCTCGTCCGCGGCGGTCGAGAGATCGGGCCGACCGGGCATGCGGTCCATCACGATGACCTTCGGATCGGGACAGACGCCGTAGATGTGGGGCGCGGGGAGGCCCTCGGACTCGAGCACCTGGAAGACCTTCGCCTCGAGCTCGAAGGGATAGACGCCGTGGTCGAGCGCGCCGCGTTCGCCGCGCAGGTAGAGCGGGAGCGGCTTGCCGTCCTTCTCCGCCTCGCAGTAGAACGCGGGCCGCCATCGCGGCTGGCGCTCGAAGGCGAGGATGCGGATGCCGAGCTCGCGCTCGATCCACGCGAGGCATCGCTGCCAGTCGGGATCGAGGGTCGAGCGATCGCTGATGAACTCGTTCTTCTTCGTGTCGATTTGGCGCGTCATGGGGAGAGGCTAGACGAATCGGACGGGGCTGCCGATCCCGTTCCGGCCGGATCGGGCGCTTCGCACTCGATCCGTGTCCGGCCATGCGGCGGGCCCCGGGCAACGCGCGGGCCTGTGTCATACTGCTTCGTCATGCGAGAGCAACCGGTCGGGCGAAAGCAGAGCGCAAACGCGCCCGGAGACGAGACGCTCGCGCGGCTCAACGCGGCCCACGAACGGCTCGTCGCCGCGACCGCGCTCGCCTGGTCCTGGCACGGTCCGCTGACGCGCAAGGGTCGCCCCACCTCCTATCTCTCCCATCTGCTCGCCGTGCAGGGTCTCGTCGTCGAGTGCGGTGGCGGACCCGACGAGGCGGTCGCCGCGCTGCTGCATGACGCGCTCGAGGACGCGCCGAGCCCCGCCGTGCGACGGGATCGGGAGCGGGAGATCGAGGCGCGGTTCGGCGCGGCGGTGCTCCGCATCGTGCTCGACTGCACGGATACGCTGCCCGACGAGTCGGGCCACGACAAACGCCCCTGGCGCGACCGCAAGGACCGGTTCCTCGCGCAGCTCGCGCACGCCGACGCGAAGAGCCGGCTCGTCGTCGCCTGCGACAAGCGCCACAACCTCGGCGACCTCGTCTGGGACCTCCACCACGAAGGTCCCCCGACCTTCGAGCGCTTCAACGCGGGCCCCGCCGAGCAGCTCTGGTACTTCGAATCCGTGACGCGCCTCTGCAGCGAGGCGATTCCGCCGAGGCTCGCCCTCGAATTCGATCGTCTGCTGACGGATCTGCGCAGCTTCTGCCCGCCCGGCGGCGGCGGAGCGCCGAGCGGCGGCAAGGTCGTGACGGGTTGAGCCGCGCGCGCCGGGAGGCGGCGCGCTCCGATCGGGAGTCGTCTTGAGCGAAACGAAGGAATCCGTCGCCTTTCCGCCGGCCCGCCACCTCGTGCGCGACCTGCGCGTCGTCGTCGATCGTTCGCAGGACGCCGCGCGGATCCGCCTGCCCATCGTGCCCGCGCTCTTCGACGCGGCGGGGCGACCGCGGGTCGGCGTCGTCGCGGTGATCGCCGACATGATCGCGGGCCAGACCGCGATCCGGGAGGTCGCCCCGAGCTGGATCGCGACCGGCAATCTCGGGCTCACGGTCGGCGAGCTGCCGACCTCGGGCACGCTCGAGGGCCGGCCGCGGGTCCTGCGCAAGGGCGCGACGACCATCGTGATCGAGGTCGAGCTCGACCACCTCGAGTCCGACCGCGCGGTCGGACTCTCGACCCTCGGCTTCTCGATCCTCCCGCGCCGCAACGCGATGCAGGCCGCGCTCCACGACGCGCGCTCCGGTGGCGGCGTCGACGCGCTCTACGCGCCCGCGGACCGCGGTCTCGACGCGCCGCTGCTCGAGGCGATGGGCATCGCGTTCGATCCGGCGGATCCGGCCGGCGCCGAGGTTGCGCTCGATCCCTATCTGCAGAACACCCTCGGCGCGCTGCAGGGCGGCGTCGTCGCGATCCTGATGGAGGCCACGGCCGAGCGGCTCGCACGGGCGCGGCTCGGCGGGCCGGTCCGCGTGCGCGGGATCGAGCTCCAGTACCTGAAGCTCGGGCGGAAGGGCCCGATCGCCGCCCGGGCCCGCGCGCTCGCGCGGACGCCGTGGGGGCTGATCGCGCGGGTCGAGCTCTTCGATCGCGGCGATGCGGAGGCGCGCCTGACCGTCGCGACCGTCCAGATCGAGCGGGTCGGGGACGAGCGCCCCTGAGCGGCGGCCCGCGCGCCGCCCGGCACGGTGCGACGCGGCATGTGCCGAGATCGGCCCATTCGGAGCCGACCGGGCATGTCCGTCACCAGCCGAGCGACCCTGCGCCGACCGGCCTCGCGCCGGATTCCGCCCGCGCCGGCGAACCGCGACGGCACGATCGGTATCTTGAGCAGCGCCGCCGACCGCACGCGCAGACGCGCGCGACGCCTCCGGCGGTGCAACCGGTGGCTTCCACCGGGTAGTCGGCCATCGACGGCGAGCACGCATTCCCAGCGTTGGCCGACGAGGAGAAGGTCGATGTCCAGAACGATGGCGACGTGGATTCTCACGGGCGCACTGGCCCTCGGCGCGGTTCCCGCGCTCGCGGGCACGCCGGCAGCGGGACCGGCGGCCCCGCAAGCCCAGAAGGCACGGCTCGAGTCGGGCCTCCATCAGCTCGCGATGCGCAGCACGACGGGCCCGAAGATCGGCGCCACCGAGCGCGCCGAGATCACGCGACAGGAGTCCGAGATCAAGAGCCTGATCCACCGACTCGAGACCGGACAGAGCGTGGCGCCCTCCGAGGTCGACCACGCCCTCGCACCGCGTTAGGCGTTCGCCCGCACGACACGCCGCATCCGCACCGCGCCCCGCTTCGATTCCGAGGCGGGGCGCATGCCTTCGCGCGCCTCGACGGCACCGCGCGACGCGTGGCCGGTCTCGACCTCGACCCAGTGGTTCGTGCCCGAACGCGACTCGAGCGTCGCGCGCAACGCGCAGACCGGGCTGCGCCGCTCGACGGGATCGCTCGCGAAGAACGCCGCCCGCACGCGTTCGGTCGTCAGGTCGAGCAGGACCCAGCCGTTCTCGAAGGCGTTCGAGTGGCGGATCTGCGGATTGAGCGGGGCGGCCCGCTCGAGCATCTCGGCGCCTCGCGGATGGGATCCGAAGGGCGGAGACGAGACGGCAGGCGCGACGACCTCGACCGCGCGGGCGCCCCGGCCGGTCGCGGGGTCGTAGTCGGCGCCGGCGTCGGGCAGGACGTCGAAGGCCCAGGCGCTGTGGACGTCGCCCGTCGCGATCACGACGTTGCCGATCGCCTCGCCTTCGAGATGGTCGAGGACGGCCCGCCGGCTGGCCCGGTAGCCGTCCCAGGCATCGGCGTTGAACTCGCCGAACACGCCCGCGAGAGGCGTGAAGACGACCTGCTGACCGATCAGGCGCCAGGCGGTCCCGGCCCGCTTCGAGCGGGAGAGCGCGTCGAGCAGCCACTGCGTCTGATCCGCGCCGAGCAGGCTCCGGGCGGGATCGTTCGCACCGGCCAGGTCCGCGGCCCCGACTCGCGCATCCCGTCCGTGCAACCGCGTGTCGAGCATGACGAGGTCGACGAGGTCGCCGAAGGCGAAGCGCCGGAAGAGACCCGTCGGGAGCTCGCGGATCGGCATCCACTCGTAGTAGGCGCGGATCGCGGCGAGCCGACGCGTCTGCCACGCGCCCTCCCCGCGCCCGCGGCCCTGCGCGTCGCCGGGGGCGTCGCCCTCGGTGTGGTTCTGGGCGCCGTCCTTCCAGGAATCGTTCGCGCTCTCGTGGTCGTCCCAGACGGCGATCCAGGGATGGCGCGCGTGGGCGGCCTGCAGGTCGGGATCGGTCTTGTACCGGGCGTGGCGGCGGCGGTAGTCCTCGAGCGTGACGATCTCGTGGATCGGATCCGGCAGGCGGCCGATCGCGGTTCCGTCGCCGTACTCGCCGTTGCCGTACTCGTAGAGGTAGTCGCCGAGATGGAGCACCGCGTCGAGGTCGTCCCGCGCGGCGATGCAGGCGTAGGCGTTGAAGAAGCCCTGGGGAAGATTGGCGCAGGAAGCGAGCGCGAACCGGACGCCGCGTACGTCCCGCGCATCGTCCGCGGGCAGGGTCCGCGTACGACCGGCGGGCGACGCGACGCCCTCGCAGACGAAGCCGTACCAGTACGCGTTGCCCGGCGCGAGTCCCGAGGCGTCGACCTTGACCGTGAAGTCGCGATCCGGCGTCGCCTCCGTGCGACCGCGGGTGACGACGTCCCGACCCGCGGCGTCTCGCGCGATCCACCACCCGACCGAAACCGCCGCTGCCATGCGGTACGCCTCGGGCGAGACCCGCGTCCAGAGCACGACGCGATCGGCGAGCGGATCGCCGCTCGCGACACCATGCCGAAACGGGCTCTCGCCGGGCGCGCGCGGCGCCGCGCCGGGATGGGGCAGCAGGGGCCGGGCACAGCCCGCGCCGACGAGGCCGCCGAGTCCGACGAGTGCTGCCCCTGCGGCGCCCCGGCGCAGGAACCCGCGTCGGTCGACGCCCACCGCGCGTCAGGCCCGCTTCAGCTTGTAGTGGATCGGCAGCCGCTTGAGCCCGCCGACGAGCCCCGAATGCAGCCGGTCGACTTTGCCCGCGAGCTCGATCTCCTCGATGCGGGGGAGCAGATGGCGGTAGGCGACCTGCATCTCGAGCCGGGCGAGATGCGCGCCGAGACAGAAGTGCTCGCCGACGCCGAAGCCGATGTGGCGGTTCGGATGGCGATCGATCTTGAACGCGTAGGGATCCTCGAAGACCTCCTCGTCGCGATTCGCGGAGGGGTAGAAGAGCGCGACGGCATCGCCCCGCTTGATCACCTTGTCGCGCAGCGGATAGTCCTGGGTCGCCGTACGACCGAAGTGGATGATCGGCGAGGTCCAGCGCACGACCTCCTCGATCGCCGAGTCGAGCAGGTTCATGTCCTTCTGCAGCCGTCGCAGCTCGTGCTGGTTCTCGACGAACGCGAGCATCCCGCCCGTCGTCCCGTTGCGCGTCGTCTCGTTGCCCGCGATCACGATGATGAAGCACCAGGTCAGGACCTCGATGTCGTTGAGCGGCTGGCCCTGGTACTGGGACTGCGTGAAGACGGTGATGAGATCGTCCTGGGGATTCTTTCGGCGTTCGGCGACGAGCTTCGAGAAGTAGCCGAAGAGCTCGATCTGGGCGCGCTGCGCGGTCGCGCGCGGATCCTCGCCGTCCATGTAGTCGGGATCGCCCGCCCCGATCGTCCGATTCGTCCACTCGAAGAGCATCGGCCAGTCGCTCTCCGGCACGCCGAGCAGCCAGCCGATGACCGCGATCGGCAGCGGCGCGGAGACCTCCTGCACGAAGTCGCAGATGCCCTCGTCGCCACGGTCGTAGAGCTTCTCGACGATCTCGCGACCGATGCGCTCGATCGGCGCGTGGATCTTCTGCAGCATGCGCGGCGTGAAGCGGCGCGAGATCATCTGGCGGAAGTCGCCGTGCTTGGGCGGATCCATCTGGATCAGCGTCGGCGGGAAGGTGCTCTCCTGCTCCGGCTCGTGCTGGATCACGAGCCGGGGGCCGTTCAGGAAGACGTCGGGACGCTTGCCGATCTCGGTGATGTCGGCGTGCTTCGTGATGGCCCAGAAGTCGACGGCGTCACCGGGCTGGGTCTGCCACGAGACGGGCTCCTCCCGCCGCAGCTGCGCCCAGACCGAATGGGGATAGCCGTGCTGCGCGTAGTCCGCGGGATGGACGAGTCGGAAGTCGTTCGGGACGGGGGACGGGCTGGCGACCATGCGCGGTACCTCGAGCGTCTGGGTCGCGGACTCGGCGCGCCGGGTGGCGGCGGAGGGTCGAGCGGCGACGAGGGGTGGTGGGCGCGATGCGGAGCGTGACGGCCGGTGGCCGATGGGGCGCATTGTGATCGAACGAACGATCGTTCGTCAAGAGCCTTCGGTCGAGCCGGCCCCTGCCCCGTCCGGAGGGTCGAGTCCGACCACCTGCTCCCGCAGCGGCGCCAGCCGCGCCAGGACCCGGTTCTGGACCGGCGTCGCGATCCCCCGCGCCTCCATCGCCCGGACCAGATCCTCGACCACGGCGTTGAAGGCGCGCTGACGGATGCGCATGCCGCTGTGGACCTCCGCGAGCGGCGCCCCTTCGTAGCGACAGGGGCCGTCGAAGGTCTCGCAGAGGTGGAGCGTCAGCTGCGCCCGGAAGCGGCCGATGTCGACGCCGCGGAAGTGCGGGGCCGCATCCCGATCGCGGGCCAGCTCGTGCAGGAACGCGTCGACGAGGGAAGCGAGCCCGGCCTCGCCGCCGAGCTGTTCGTAGAGGGGGCGTCGGTCGAGCTGCGGCAGCGTGCACGCGGGTGCGACGGCGAGCGTGAGGCCGAGCGCGAGACCGAGCGCGACGCGGACGCCGACGCGAAGCTCGACGCGGTCGACAGCGACCGGAACGAGGCGCGGCACGCCGGGCTTTCGCATCGCCATCAGAAGCTCCCCTGGACGGACAGGTAGGCGCCGTCCTGATGGCCGAGCCCGGCGACCTGTCCGAGCCGGGCATAGGCGGCGACCAGCTTGAAGTGATGACTCGGCACGATCGCGAGATAGGCGGCGTGCCACGGGTCCTCGTCCGCGAAGCGCAGCCCCCTGCCCTTCTGGCGGAAGTCGTAGCCCAGGGCGATGCGGCGCGTCAGGAAGACCGCCGCACTGCCCTCGAAGCGGAATTGATAGTTGTCGCGGCCCGGGGCGCCGAAGCCGAGCAGGCCGATCTCGTTCGCGCGGGTCGCGCGGATGGCGCCGCTGAGCAGCAGGTTGTGTCCGCCGAGCGCGCCCAGGAAGAGACGCGACGCGGCGGCATAGACGTCGACGCCGAGATCGGTGTCGGCGCCGACCGCCCGCGGCAGCTCGAAGTCGAGCAGATGCTTGAGCTGGACACCGACGGCGAGGGCGGGCAGACGGCCGTAGACGAGATCGCCGGCGACGCGGACCTTGAGGCCGAATACGTTCTGACGGAGGTCCTCGTCGAGAGGCCGGACTTCGAGCGCCTGATGCGCGAAGGAGAGCTCGACGCGATCGAAGAGCCCGATCGCGCCGCCGACGCTCACGAGGCGCAGGTCGTCGACGAAGACGCCCGTCGCGAAGGCCGACCCGCCGATCTCGTCCCGGGTCCCGGTCCCCGCGATGACGGCCCAGGGAACGAGCCCGCCGCCCGCCGCGCCTTCGAGCTGCGTCGCGCCATCCGTCGCGAGCAGCCTCCCGCCCGCGTGCGCCGCGTCCGCAGCCAGTCCGAACACGGACGCGAGCGCGAGCCCGGACGCGATTCCGCGTCTGCCGGTGCGCGCGATGCCGAGCGCGACGCCGATCCCCCGGCCTCGATCAGCCATCGACGCCCTCCTTCTTGAATCGGTCGACCCAGGCGAGCAGCGCGTCGGGCGGGAGCGGACGCGCCAGGAAGTAGCCCTGGGCGACGTCGCAGCCGAGGCGCTCGAGCAGCGCCCAGGTCGTGCGATCCTCGACACCCTCGGCGACGACGTGCAGGCCGAGGCTGTGGGCCATCTCGATCGTGGTCCGGACGATGACCGCTTCCGGCGTCCCGGCGCGCAATCCGCGCACGAAGGCCTGGTCGATCTTGAGCTCGTCGCAGGGCAATCGCTGGAGCTGCGCGAGCGACGAGTGCCCCGTCCCGAAGTCGTCGATCGCGACGCCGACACCGAGATCGCGCACCTGCGCGAGCAGGCGCGCCGCGCGGATCGGGTCGGTCATGACGACGCTCTCCGTCACCTCGATGCGCAGATGCGCGGGCCGCGCGCCGTGGTCGCGCAGCGCCTGCGCGATGCGCGGGGGCAGCCCGTCCGAGGTCAGGTCGTGGGCGGAGAGATTGATGCTCAGGCAGAGATCGACGCCGCGCGCGGACCAGCGCGCGGCCTGCCGGACGGCTTCGAGCAGCACCCACTCGGAGATCTTGCCGATCAGGCCCGCCTGCTCCGCGATGCCGATGAACTCGGCCGGATTCATCGGCCCGAGCTTCTCGTGGCGCCAGCGGATCAGCGCCTCGGCGCCGACGACGCGGCCCGTCCGCAGCGAGACCTTGGGCTGGTAGTGCAGCGCGAGATCGCCACGCTCGAGGGCCCGCTCGAGCTCGATCAGGATCCCGACCCGCCGATGGTTCGCCTCCTCGAGACCGGCCTGATAACGGGCGATCGCGCCGCGATCCGTCTTCGCGAGCGCGACGGCCATCTCTGCCCGGCGCATCAGGACCTCGGCCTCTTCGCCGTCGCCCGGCGCGAAGGCGAGGCCCGCGCGATAGCGCGGACCGAGGCGCGCCCCGCGTACGTCGTAGGGCGACTCGAGGTGCTCGATCAGGCGGGACACGACGGCCAGGCCGTGCTCGGCCTCCCCTGCGACGACCAGCAGGAACTCGTCGCCCGCCACGCGCGCGGACCAGGCGACCTCCGACGAGGCGCGCAGACGGGCCGCGCAGCCGGTCAACAGCTCGTCACCGATCGCGTCGCCGAGGTTCGCATTGATGTCCTTGAGCCCGACGACGTCGAGCAGCACGACGGCGAAGCGTTCGCCGCGCGCGAGTCGCCCGGCGAGCTCGATCGACACCGCGTTGCGATTCGGCAGGCCCGTCAGTCGATCGTGGGTCGAGTCGTGCAGGATGCGTCGCTCGCGCTCGGACAGGACGCGCTGCATGACGCGGAAGGATTGGGCGAGCTGGCCGATCTCGTCGCCCCGCTGCGCGACGCCGACCGGGACCTGCAGATCGCCCGAGGTGATCGCGGAGGCCGCTCGGGACAGCGCGTCGAGGGGCTGCGTCAGTCGACGCGTCGTCCAGAGCGCGGCGCCGGCCGCGAGGGCGAGGCCGGCCGCGAAGAACGCCAGCAGATCCTCGCGCTGCGCATGGTAGGCGGCCATCGCCTGCGAGCGCGAGGTCTGGAGCACCGCCCCCGCCACCGCCTCGTCGCCCGCCGCCGTGATCGCGACCGGAAGCGAGAACCAGTCGCGCGCGAGGGCCGCCGGCGCGCCCGCGGCGTCCGCCACGCTCTCCGACGAACCGCCCCCCCGCGCCGCGATCGCCTCGGCGAGGACGGCCTGCGCCTGCGGTCCGAGCGTCGACTCGAGCTGGATCCGGGCCCGCTCGGGGGCGGTCGCATCGGGGGCCGTCGAGTAGAAGGAGACCTCGAGTCCGGTCAGCTGCCGCAGGTCGCTGGCGAGGTCGCGATCGAGCTCGAAACCCATCCCGATCCAACCGACGTGGATGGGCGCGTTCACCGCCGCCAGCACGAGCTGATGCGGATGCCCGGCGACGAACGCGATGCCCGACGCGCCCCCCGTCCGTCGCGCGCGCTCGAGCAGGCCGCGCAGGGCGGCGGCGTCGACGTCGAGCGGGGCGCCGAAGGGCGTCGACACCTCGACGCCCCCCTCGCGTCCGACGAGGAACGCGAGGTCGGCGCGGATGCGGGCGCCGTGGTTCGAGAGGGCGGACGCGACGGTCGCCTCGTCCCGGGTCGCGACCGCGCGGCGCAGGGCGAAGTCGCCGACCAGCACGGCCACGTTCGAGAGCAGCTGGCGCTCGCGCTCCCGCAGGAGTCGCTCGAAGACGCGGCCGCCGGCCTCGAGCTGCTGGCGCGCGTGACGCTCGGTCTCGCGTCGTGTGCGCTCGAGCACGACGAAGCTCGTCGCGGCCTGCAGCCCGAGGATCAGCAGCAGCAGCACCAGCAGGAAGCGGACGCGCAGGCTCACGCCCATCATCGGCCCCTGGCTCCGAAGAGATCCTGCAGCGGATCCGGGGCGGGTCGCAGCGCCGGGCGCGGCGGCGGCTTCGCGGGCAGGACGAGGGTGGTGCCCCGCTCGGCGGGCAGCGCGATCTCGCGCGCGACGACGAGGCTCTCCTCGAGGCGCGGGTGGCGGAGCTCGAGCCGATAGCGACCGGGCGGCGCGCCCGCGATCGCGACGCGTCCGGTCTCGTCACTCGTCGCGAACCAGGGCGTCTCGAGGACGTAGATGAAGCCGAGCATGTGGTCGTGGATGTTGCAGCCGAGCACGACCAGGCCCGCTCGATCGAAGGGGATGGGCGGCGCCTCGAAGCCGCGGTAGAGCTTGATCTCGAAGGTCCGCGCCGACGAGAACGAGTAGATGCTATGCCGGACCTGGTCGCTGTTCGGGAAGTCGACGACGGTCCCCACCTCGACCGCGAGGACGTGGGGCACGAAGGCGAGATCGACCTGATCCATCGTCGCGCGCAGCGGCGCCGCGGAGCGGAGCGGGGGCGGCGACCGCTCATCGAGGGGAATCAGGCCGACCACCGCATCGAGGACCGGGCTGCCATCGGGCGCCTCGACCCGGGCGACGAAGCGCGCCTCGGCACCGACGTCCGCCGGTGCGGAGACGACACCCGCCTCGACCGCGGACTCCGCCGCCTCCGCCTCCGCGAACGACGCGGATCCGACGATCAGCACGAGCGCGAAGCAGAGCGTCGGGGCGGGCACGGGACGGAGCGCGGACACCGACCCGGGGCCGAATGCCACGCGCCCGGACCGCCTCCACCGGCAGGTCCGGGCCCGATCTGCGCTCGCCGCCGAAGCAATCGCCATGGGCGACTTCTCGACGACTGGCTCCGCTGGCTTGAGCGTGCGAGGCGGATCGCCTCAACGGACCCCGGCGGACGTGCGCCGCGCGCCGCCCGGCGGCGGTCGCTCAGCTCGGATCGGGCTTCGGCGTGTCGGGTCCGCTCTCGGGCAGGACCGGCCGCGCGACGTAGGTCGCATCGACCTCGCCGGTCAGGGCGCCGAGGAAGGCCACGATGTCCGCGATCCGCTCCGCGCTCAGCTCGACGCCCAGCTGGTGGTGGCCCATCAGCCGGACCGCTTCGTCGAGCGTCGTGACGCTCCCGTCGTGGAACCAGGGACCGGTCATCGCGACGTTGCGGAGCGAGGGAACCTTGAAGACGAAGCGGTCGGCCGCCTCGCCCGTGAGCTTCTCCCGGCCGGTGTCCGCGGTCTCGTAGGGATGGACCAGGCCGAGCTTCTGGTACAGGCCGCCGCCGACGGTCGGACCGTTGTGGCAGGTGGTGCAGCCGACCGACAGGAAGGTCTCGAGACCGCGGCGCTCCTGCTCGGAGAGCGCGGCGAGGTCTCCCGCCATGAAGGCATCGACGCGGCCGGGCGTCAGCAGGTTGCGCTCGAAGGCGCCGATCGCCCGGGCCATGTTGTCGTACGTGATCGGCTCGGCCTCGCCGGGGAAGGCCGCGCGGAACGCCTCGACGTAGCCGGGGATCGACTGCAGGACGGCGACGACCGCCGCGTCCGACGGCATCGCCATCTCGACCGGATTGAGCACCGGCCCCTTCGCCTGCGCCTCGACGTCGGCGGCCCGACCGTCCCAGAACTGCGCGATGTGGAGCGCCGCGTTGTAGACCGTCGGCGAGTTGCGATCGCCCCGCGCGCCCTTGTGACCCGGCGAGGTCGGCTCGCCGTCGACGCCGAAGCGATCGAGCATGTGGCAGGAGTTGCAGGCGATGTCGTGGTTCTTCGACAGGCGCGCGTCGAAGTAGAGCATGCGACCGAGGTCGACCTGCGCGTCCGTCGGCGTACCGTCGGGATGGGGCGCCGAGTCCGGGAGCGGCCGGATCACGGCGGATGCGCGCTCCGCGAGGGCGACGACGGCCGGATCGACGGCGGACTCGGCCGGCGCCTGCGCGGACTCCGGCGCAGCCGCGGTCTGCGAGGAAGGAGACCCGCCGCCCTTCTGATCGGAGCAGCCCAGCGCGAGGATCGTCAGCCCGAGCGCGACGGCGCATCGAGTCGCTGCCCCCCGGAGACGGGAACCGCCCGCCCCGACCCGCTCGCTCCGACCTTCTCGCTCGCTCCGACCTTCCCGCTCGCTCCGACCTTCCCGCTCGCTCCCGCTCGCCGATCCCGTCCGCCGCATCGCTCCCCCCTGTTGGCATCCCGTCGCATCGCATGACCTCGGATCGCGTCGACCCGGGCTCGCCGCGACCGTCTGGCCGACACGAATGCGCGGCAATCTAGTTTCGCGACGCACGCAAGTCATCCCCTCCGCCTCACACTGCCCTTCCACCGCACACCACCCCCGACATCACACCGCCGCCCGCCGACCCCGTCCTCGCGCCCCTCGCCTCGCCCAGAGGCGTGTGCTTCCCTACGCGCATGCTGGATCCGCGCCTGCTCGAAGAACGCCGCGACGAGATCGTCGAGAGCTGCCGGGCGCGCCACCTCGCGGCCGACGTCGACGCCACGATCGCCCTCTACCGCGAGACCAACGCGCTGCGCACGGCGCTGAACGAGACCAACCGCCGGCGCAACGAGCATCAGAAGGCGGGCAAGGGCAAGCTCGACCCCGCCGCACGCGAGGCGCATACCGCCGAAGGCCGCCGGCTGAAGGACACGGTCGCGGTCCAGGAAGAGGGGCTTCGCGCGGCGGAGATCGCGCTCGAGCGCGGGCTGCGCGCCCTGCCCAACTTCCTCCACCCCGAGTCCCCGCGCGGGGGCGAGGCCGACTTCAAGGTCCTCGCGACCTCGGGCGAGCCCCGGCGCTTCGACTTCGAGCCGAAGGACCATCTCGCCCTCGCGACGGCCCTCGACCTGGTCGACTTCGAGCGCGCGGCGAAGGTGGCCGGCCAGAAGTTCTACTACCTCAAGCGCGAGGCGGCGCTGCTCGAGCTCGCGTTGCAGCGCTTCGCCCTCGACCAGATCGTGGCCGAAGGCTTCCTCCCGATCGTGACCCCCGATCTCGCGCGGCCCGACGTCATCGAGGGGCTCGGATTCAGCCCGCGCGGCGAAGAGAGCCAGATCTACTCGATCGCCGGTCACGACCTCTGCCTGATCGGCACGGCCGAGATCACCCTCGGCGGCCTCTACGCCGACTCGATCCTCGCGGAGGAGGAGCTCCCGCTCAAGCTCGCCGGCATCTCCCACTGCTTCCGGACCGAGGCCGGCGCCCATGGCCGCGAGAGCCGCGGCCTCTACCGCGTCCATCAGTTCAGCAAGGTCGAGATGTTCGTCTTCTGCCGCCCGGAAGAGTCCGAGGCCCAGCACGCGGAGCTGCTCCGCCTCGAACGCAAGATCTGGGACGCGCTCGAGATCCCCTATCGCGTGATCGACATCGCGAGCGCCGACCTCGGCGCGCCCGCCTATCGCAAGTTCGATCTCGAGGCCTGGATGCCCTCCCGCGGCGAAGCCGGCGACTGGGGCGAGATCACGAGCACCTCGAACTGCACCGACTTCCAGGCGCGCCGCCTGAAGATCCGCTTCCGCCGGACGCGCGAAGGCGGCGAGAGCCACAGGAACGAGCTCGTCCACACGCTGAACGGCACCGCGATCGCCAACGCCCGCGCCCTCGTCGCGATCCTCGAGAACCACCAGCAGCGCGACGGCAGCATCCGCATCCCCACGGCGCTCGTCCCCTACCTCGGCACGGATCGCATCGGTCCGCGTTAGTCGCCGGGATGCCCTCCCCTCCGCGCCCGTCGCTCGTCCTCGGCACCGCTGGCCACATCGACCATGGCAAGACCGCGCTGGTGCGTGCCCTGACCGGCCAGGACACCGACCGCCTCCCCGAAGAGAAGGCCCGCGGCATCACGATCGAGCTCGGCTTCGCCTGGCTCGACCTCGACCCCGAAGCGGAGCCGAACGCCGTCCCCCTCCGCATCGCCGTCGTCGACGTGCCGGGCCACGAGCGCTTCGTCCGCACGATGGTGGCGGGCGCTTCGGGAATCGATCTCGTCCTGCTGGTCGTCGCGGCCGACGAGGGCGTCATGCCGCAGACGCGAGAGCATCTCGCGATCTGCGCCCTGCTGGGCCTGACGCGCGGCCTCGTCGTGCTCTCGAAATGCGACCTCGTCGACGCCGAGATGCGCGCGCTCGCCGAGGACGAGGTGCGCGAGGCGCTCCGGGGCGGCCCGCTCGCCGAGGCGCCGATCGTGGCCGCCAGCGCGACGACGGGCGAAGGCATTCCGGACGTCCGCGCGACGCTCGCGCGGCTCGTCGCGACGCGGCCGTCGCGGGCGCCCGATGCGCGACCCGCGCGGCTCTGGGTCGATCGCGTGTTCGAGAAGCACGGCTTCGGCACGATCGTGACCGGGACCTGGTCCGGGCGTGGGCGCGAGGTCGGGCAGGTCGTCGCGGTCGAACCCGGCGATCGCCGCGCGCGCATCCGCGGACTCGAGCGACACGGCGAGGCGATCCTCGCCGGCGAGGCGGGCGCGCGGATCGCGGTCAATCTGCAGGGCCTCGCGACGAGCGCGCTGCATCGCGGCGACCTCGTCTGCGAGCCCGACGCGCTGCGGCCGACGGTCGCCTTCGACACCGAGCTCGACTGGCTCGCGCGCGAGACCTTCCTCGACGAGCCGATCCCGGTCCTGCTCCTGACGGGCACGGGCGAGCGCGAGGCGCGCGTCGCCCCGATCGGCGAGGGGCTCGCGCCGGGCGAGCGCGGCTTCGCCCGGATCCACGTCGACGGCGAGCCGCTCCCGCTGCTGCCCGACGATCGCTTCGTGCTGCGCGGCTTCGCGCGCGATGCGGGGGTCGGTGCGACGGTCGGCGGCGGGCGCGTCCTCGACGTCGATCCGCCGCGCCGCCGGCGCCGCGATCCCGGCCTCGCGCGCGACCTCGAACGGCTCGCACACGGGACGCCGGAGGAGGGGCTCCTGGTCCGCATCGAGCGCGCGGGGCTCGCCGGTACGACGACGTCGCAGCTCGCGCGCGAGACGGGCCGCGAACGCGAGGCCCTCGGCCGCGACCTCGCCGCGCTCGACGCGCGGCAGCGGATCGTCGCCCTCGGCGGCGCGCGCTGGCTCGCGGACGCCGCCGTCGCGCGGCTCGAGGCGACCCTGCGCGACGCGCTCGACGCGTTCCATGCGAAGGAGCCGCTCCAGCCGGGCATGCCGCGGGCGACCCTCGCGGGTCGGCTGCCCGAGAACGTGCCGGGCGAGGTCGCTTCGGCGCTGATCGCCCGCGCGGCGGAGGCGGGCTGGCTCGTGGTCGAAGAGCAGCACGTCCGGCGCGACGACTTCCGCTCGAGCCTGGCCGCCGATCAGGAGCCGCTCGCGCAGGCGCTGCTCGAACGACTGCGCGCGAGCGGCCTCGAGGCGCCCTCGCTGCGCAGCCTCGCCGACGATCTCGCCGTCCCGCTCACGCGCCTGCGCGCCCTCGCCCACCACCTCGAACGCCAGGGCGAGCTCGTCGCGGCGCCGGAGGAGCTCTTCTTCGCGCGCGCCGACGTCGAGGCGCTGATCGCCCGCGTGCTCGCCCGCTTCGCGGACACGCCCGAGCTCGATACCCAGACGTTCAAGGGCCTGATCGGGACCTCGCGCCGGACGGCCATGCCCCTGATGGCGCTCCTCGACGAGCTCCAGATCACGCGTCGCGACGGCTCCGTCCGACGTCTGCTGCAGCGCGAGCCACGCTGGGCCCCCGGCCGATCGCCGGCCCCGACCGACTGACGCCCTGCGCCCGCGCCGCCGATCGAGGTCGCGCACGCCGAGCGGGACCCGCGACGTCCGCGACTAACGTCTCAGGCTCGCTACCCCCGAAGCGACCGCCGATTCGACCCAGCCCGAGAGAGCGTGCTCGCCGAAGAGGGGAACGACGCCGAGCAGCACGACGACGACCCCGCAGAACGCCAGCACGACCTGCTCGTTGGTCAGCGCGGCGCTCGCCGCCCGGCGGCCCTCGGCCGGGCGCAGCATCGCCACGAGCGGACGGCCGACGGCCGTCAGCGCGAGCACCGTCGCGACGACGCCGACCAGCAGCTCGATGCGGGAGCCGGCGTGGAGCGCCGCCATCAGGACGTCGCGCCGGGCCGTGAAGCCGATCGTCCCCGGGAAGCCCGCCAGCGAGAGCAGGAAGATCGCGAGCAGCGTCGCGCGCGCCGGGCTCTCGCTCGCCATGCCGGCGAGATCGCCGACGTGCTCGCAGGCGCGCTCGTGGTGGGAGAAGGACGAGATCGTCGTGAGCAGGCCGATCGACGCGACGCCTGCCGCCACCAGCGCCCAGACCATCGCCGCGCCGCCCGCGGCCCGCGCATCGATCAGCGCGAGCGCGGCGAAGCCCGCCTGGCCGACGGCGAGCCAACCGACCAGACGCCGCAACCGGACCTGGACGAGCGCCATCGCGTGCCCCCAGACGAGGGTCAGACAGGCGACGAAGCCGAGCCAGCCGGGGAGTCGCTGGGCCACGTCGCCTGCCCCTTCCGCCGCCGCGCCCGGGATCGCGTGGACGACGCGCAGCACGACGAAGAAGCAGGCGATCTGCGAGGCCGTCGCCATGTGGGCCGTGACGAAGGCGGGGGCGCCCTCGTACAGGTCGGGCGCCCAGGGATGGAAGGGCGCGACGGCGCAGCGCGCGAGCAGACCGACGACGACCAGCGCCGTCCCGAGCTCGAAGAAGAGCGGCCGGTCGAGCGAGCCGGCCTCGAGCAGCGCGAGATCGAAGCGGCCCGTCGAGAAGAAGAGGAAGGCGATGCCGAGCGTCAGCGTCAGGCTCGCCAGCGCATGGGCGAAGAGCAGCTTCAGACTCGACTCCGAGGACGAGAGCCTTCGCGCGTCGATCGCGACGAGCGCGACGACCGGCAGCCAGGCGAGCTCGAGGCAGAGCAGCAGCGCCAGCAGGTTCGTGCTCGCGACCGCCGCGAGCATGCCCGAGAGCGAGAAGAGCAGGAGCGCGATCGGCTCCCCCGCCCGGGAGCGCGCCATGCCGAAATGGGTCAGCGAGAGCAGCAGGACGAGGAAGCTCGTCAGCAGGATCAGCGTGATCCCGACGGCGGCGAAGGCGTCGATCGTGAAGGGACCCGACGAGGTCGGCCCGAGGCCGGCCGAGAGCGCGACGAGCACCGACGCGAGCGAGAGCACGGCGATCACGCCCAGCCGGATGCCGGAGAGCGCCGAGTGGCGCGGAGCCGCCCGTCCGCGCGGCGGCTGCCCGGCGAGGGCATCGAAGAAGAGGACGACGAGGGCGCCGAGCGCCGGCAGGAAGACGGTCGTCATCCAGCGTCCCCCCGGCCTTCCGGACCGCGCACGCCGAGCGCCGACGAGCCCGGAACGAACGCCGAGGGCGCCCGCTCGGGCCGCGCGCGGCCCATCTGGTGGAGGATCTCGAGCACCGCCGGCTCGACGCGCCGCAGCAGCGGATTCGGATAGGTCCCGATCGCGAGGATCGGGATCGCGATCGCGAGCAGGATCGCGCGCTCGAGCCGATCGAGATCGATCAGGCCGCGATTGGCGGGCTCGTCGACCGGCCCGAAGAAGACGCGCCGCTGGACCCAGAGCAGATGGGAGGCCGCGACGCCCATCGCCGCGAGCGCCGCCACCGAGAGCTCGCGCGAGAGATCGAGGCTCCCGAGCAGCACGAAGAGATCCCCGATGAAGCCACCGAGCGGCGGGAAGCCCATCAAGGAGAAGACCATCAGCCCGAAGAAGGCCGCGCAGACGGGCATCGGCCGCGCGAGCCCGCCGAAGGCGGCGACCTCGGTCGTGCCGCGCCGGCGTGCGAGCGCACCGATCAGGACGAAGACCGCGGCCGTCGCGAGGCCGTGGGTCAGCAGCTGAACGATGGCGCCGGTGAGCCCCTGCACGTTCATCGTCGCGATGCCGAAGATCGCGAAGCCCGCATAGCCGACCGAGAGGTAGGCCATCAGGCGATTCATCTCCTTCTGGACCAGGGCGACCAGCGACGCATAGCCGAGGGCCACGATGCCGATCACGGCGAGCGTCGTGCGCGCCTCGAACGCTGCCTGCGGAAAGAGCGGGAGGGCGAAGCGCAGCAGGCCGATCGCGCCCGTCTGCGCGAAGCCCGTCGCGAGCAGCATCGAGAGCCCCGTCGGCGACGCCGCCTGCGCACCGGGCAGCCAGAAGTGGAGCGGCACGATCGGCAGCCGCGTCATCAACGCGACCGCCAGCACCCAGAAGAGCATCCGCTCCACCGGCGCCTCGAACGCGAGATCAAAGACCACGCCGCGCATCGGCGCGCCCGCCGGCGTCGCGAGATCGAGACCCGCATGACCGAGCTGGGCGACGCTCGCCTGCGAGAGGGTGAAGACGACGAAGAGCAGCCCCGCGAGGCCGATCGACTCGGTCGCCCAGACGCGGGAGGCGACCCGCGCGCGGCCCTCGCCGCCCCAGCGGCCGATCCAGACGAGGATCGGCGGCAGGCTCTGGGCCCAGAAGAAGAGAAAGCCATGGAGATCGAGCGAGACGGCGACGCCGAGCAGGCTCGACTCGAGCATCAGCACGACGAAGACCCAGCTGCGCAGCGACTCCGCCGTCTCGCGCCGCGACGAGAGCAGCGCGAGCGGGACGAGCCCGGCCGTCGAGAGCAGGAAGCAGAGCCCGATTCCGTCGAGGCCGAGCAGCAGCCGCGGCGCGCGGGCGAAGGCGCCGCCGACGGCGACCACGAGCTGCGGGCCGAGCCTTTCCGGATCGAAGCGCAGCAGCGCGGCCGCGAGCGCCAGCACGAAGGTCACGAGGCCCGTCACCAGCCCCGCATCACGCCAGACGCGCTCGGGCAGCGGCGCGATGCCCGCGAAGCGCTGGATCGCCCCGAGCACGACGAGCCCGACCGCGACCAGCGCCGGCAGTCCCACGATCACGAGCAGCAGCGGCTCGAAGCGCCCCTCCATCACCTCAATCCACCAGCCAGACGACGGAGAGCAGCAACGCGATCACCCCGAGCACCGCATAGCTCTGCACCCGACCGTTCTGCAGCCGCCGCAGCCCCGTCCAGACCAGCCGGCGCGCGAGCCCCGAGCCGCCCGAGACGACGCCGCGATCGAGCAGCCGCCCCTCGACGACCCCGGCGAGCAGCAGGCGCGAGAAGCCGCGCAGCGGTCGCACCACCAGCCGGCCGACCGCCTGCTCGACGTAGAGCGTCTCGCGCAGGGCGGCAGCGATCGCTTCGCCGAGCCGGACCGCGGCTTCGCGCGCGCGGGACGCGGTCGTGGCGAGGGCGGTCGCCGGCGGACTCGAAGCGGCGGACGGCGCGGCGGCGGTCGCGGCGCGGCGACGGGTGTAGAGGAAGACGGCGAGCGTGATGCCCGCCGCGAGGCCCAGGACGAGAGAAGCGAGCGTCCGCCAGCGCGCGAGACCTTCGAGCGGCGGGTCCGCCGGTCCGGCGAGGGTCCGCGCGAAGAAGCCGCCGACCGTGTCCATCTTGGGGAGGCCGACGAGGTCGCCCCAGAACTGGGAGGGCGAGAGCCAGCCGACGAAGATCGCGAAGATCCCGAGCGCGGTCAGCGCGTACTGGATCGCGCGCACGGGGTCCTGCGCCGTCGCGCGCGGGCTCGTCGCATGGCCCGTCACCTCCGGCGGATTGCCCCAGAAGATCAGGAAGTGGGCCCGCGCCACCGCGAAGGCGAGCGCCGCGCTGCCGACGAGACAGGCCGCCAGCACGCCGCTGCGCTCCAGGGCCCGGACCCACGCCAGCAGCTCTTCGAGGGCGAGGAAGTTCCCGATCGGCGGCACGCCGACGACGGTGAGCCCCGAGACGAGGGCGACGACGTGCGTCCAGCGCATCACCCGCCCGAGCCCGCCCATCCGCCGCAGGTCGCTCTCGCCGCGGCACTCCGCCTGTGCGACCCCGAGCACCAGGATCCAATGCGCCTTCGTATACGCATGCGAGAGCAGCAGAAAGGTCGCCGTTGAGGGCGCACCGAGCCCGATCCCCACCAGCACGAGGCCGAGCGCGGCGGAGGTCGTATGGGCGACGAGCCGGGAGAGGTCGAAGGCCGTCGCGGCCGCGAGGCTGGCGACGACGACGGTCGTCGCGGCGACGACGACCAGCGCTTCCATCGCGACCGGCGCGTGGCCGAGCAGGAAGGAGCAGCGCAGCAGGCCATAACATCCCGCCACCATCGTCGTCGAGGCATGGATCAGCGCCGTCGCCGAGGTCGGGCCCTGCGACGCGCCGGCGAGCCAGAAGTGGAGCGGGACCTGGGCGCACTTCGCGACGGCCGCCAACGCGAGGCAGCCCCCCACGAGCTCGAGCAGGGGAAAGCCGCCGCCACCCAGCCAGCGCGGCAGCTCGACCTGCGAGCCCTCGAGCAGGCGGAACGCCGCCTCGACGCCCTCGAATCGCAGCGTGGGCGCGCCGGAGCGGGCGAGGCCATCGAAGAGGAGCAGGATCGCGGCGAGCAGCGCGAGGTCCCCGACGCGACCGACGACGAAGGTCGTCGAGCCGGCCCGCGCCGCCTGCTTCGACTCGAGCTCGAAGGAGGAGACGAGCTGGGAGGCGACCCCGACGCCGGTCCAGCCGAAGAAGAAGAGGATCAGGTTGTCGGCGAAGAGCAGGATCAGGGTCGAGCCGACCAGCAGGTCCAGCAGCGCGAAGAGGCGATGGACCCGATCTCCGGCGAGCGCGCCGCTCTGGATGCGGCCGTAGACGTAGAGGTAGACCGCGAGCGCGATCGAGGTCACGACGACGCAGCAGACCGACGAGAGCGGATCGAGTCGCAGCGTGAGATCGGCGCTGAAACTGCGCGCGCCGACGCCGCCGCCGATCCAGGACCCGACGCGGTCGACGATCGGCGCATGCCCCTCGTTCCCGACGAGATCGAAGATCGAGGCGCCGGAGAGGACGAAGGAGACGGCGATCGCGAGACTCGAGAGCAGCCAGACGGTGCGGGGCGCGAGCTGGATGCGCAGCAGACCGATCATGGCCGCGTGCAGCAGGGAGGCGGCGAGCGGCAGCAACACGATCCAACGGATCAGCGAGGCCGTCAGTCCGTCGTCCCATTCGACCACGTGCGCGCTCCTCCGACGCCGGCCCGCTCGCGGACCGAATCCCGCCTAACCTTCGAGCAGTCGTGCCTCTTCGGCATCGATCGAGCCGCGTCGACCGACGCGCGCGACGACGAGCGCGATGCCGACCGCGACCTGCAGGCAGCCGACGATCGCAGCGACGAGCGCGAGTCCCCCGGCGCGCACGGCGAGGACCGGCTCCGCCTCGAAGAGCGCGAAGGCGATCGCCAGCAGCGAGACCGAAGCCCAGGCGAGACCGAGCCCGACGAGCATGCCGACGAGGCTCCGCCGCAGGACGAGCCCGAGCAGCGCGATCCAGAGGAGCGCCATGCCCCCGAAGAACAGCCACTCGACGGCGTCGATTCCGCGCGTCACCGCTCCCCCGCCGTGTCTCGCCCCCGCGTCACCGCTCCCCCTCCACGTCCCGCCCGCGCTTCACCCTCTGGCCTCCACGCATCGCCCGCGCCTCATCCCGCCTCGGACCCCGAGTCCCGCAGCAGACAGAGCGCCGCCAGCAATCCCGCTGCCAGCAGCAGGCCGACCGGCAACGCGAGATCGCCATGGACCCCGATGAACAGTCCGCCGATCGCGGCGGGATCGAGCGCCTCGCGCAGCCGCGAGGTCGGCGCGAGCTCGCCGCCGGCCGCGACCGCCCTCGCCAGCTCGCCGCGGCGCCAGAGCGTTCGCGCGAGCACGACGAGCGCGGCCGCGAAGATGGTGAGCGCCGCGACGCGGACGCCGGTGGTGCGCCAGGACAGCCCCGGGAGGTGGTCGTGGTCGACGTCGACGAGCATCCAGCCGAAGAGCTGCAGGACCGCGAGCCAGACGAGCGCGACGAGCACGAAGCAGAGCGCGAGGACCCCGCCGCCCGCTCCGAGCAGCGCCAGCCCGAGCGCCGACATCGCCGCCGCGCAGGCGAGCACCGCGCGAGAGAGCACCTGCCCCTGCACGACCGCGACGAGTGCCGCGAGCAGTCCGAAGCAGAGCGCGCCCTCGATCCAGCCCGTCACGCCCCCCCCTCCCGCAGCGCACCGCTCGCGAGCGCGACCGCCGCGACGAGCAGCAGGTTCGCCCAGGCGAGCGGCATCCAGCGACGCGTCACCAGCCGGATCCACTGGTCGTCCCGCAACGCCGGCATCGCCCCCGCGACCCGCGCGACCAGCACGAGCACGACGACCCACTTCGTCAGGAACACGCCGAGCTCGATCGCCCCGGCGACGATCGCCGGCAGCCCCTCACCGAAAAAGGGAGCGAGCGGCGCGACGAGCGTCGAGGTCGGAACCAGCGGCAGCGCGCCGCCGCCCAGGAAGAGCGCGACGAAGAGCGCGGCGAAGAGCAGGGCAGCGAGGCGCTCGGCGGTGCGCGACCAGTAGAGCTCGCCAGGGTCGTCGTCGTGGCCGAACGCCGAGAGGCGCACGGATCCGCCGAGGGCATCGAGCGCGAGCGGCCGGCGCGTCAGGAGCCCCATGACGACGACGAAGAGCAAGGCCGTGATCGGCTGCCGAAAGACGAACCATGCCGGCAGCCGGACCAGCCCGACGAGCGGCTCGAGGGGACCGGTCGGATGCGCGCCGAAGAGGCGCCAGAGCGCTTCGAGCGGGCGGAACGGGCCCTGTTGCGCGAGCGCGATGACGTGCAGCCGCAGCGAGCCCGCCGCGAGGGCGATCGGCGCACAGACGAGCGCGAGCGTCGCCATCGACGCGAGCACGCGACCCGCGAGGCGGACGCAGGCGAGCCGTGCGAACACGCTCGAGTCCGAGAGGCCGATCGCGACCTCGGCCAGCGCCGCGAGCGACGCGAAGAGGATCAGCGCGACGAGACCGTGGTGCAGATCGGCGACGACGAGGGCGCGTCCGGCGTAGGGGCCGGGAATGCCCGCGCCGAAGGGCACGAGCGCGAGACCGCTCGCGAGCGCGAAGCACGCGACGGCGCGCGCGGAGACGCGCAGGCCGGTCGCGCGGTCCGAGACGCGCGTGCGGCTCCGGACGAGGCGGGCGCCGCCGGCGAGCGCGCGCGCGAGCATCGAGCGCGACGGCGGATGCTCGAGCCCGCCGCCCCAGGGCGCGCGACGCGGGCCGAAGCCCGGACGTTCGTCGGCCTGCGGAACGCGCGCGCGGCGCTCGATCGCCGCGAGCGCGACGAGGCCGAGCGAGATCGCCGCGAACCAGACGAAGGCGAAGGCGATGCCCGACAGCGCCGACCCGCTCACGCGTGCGTGCTCCGGCGACGCGCATGGATCGTCACCAGCAGGATCGGCAGACAGAGCGAGAGCGCGCCCTCGATCGCCGCGAGGCCGTCGCGCCGCACGACGCCGACGGCGAGCAGCACGATCAGCGCGGGCAACGTCAGGAGCGCCGCCGCGAGCAACGTGCGGTGCATGCGAATCGGATGACGCGGCGAGCGCTGCGCATGGGGCGAGTGGCCGAAGGCGATCGGATCGAGCGGGATCGGTCGACGCAGGGACGCGGGCAGCGCCCGCCGGAGGAGCGCGGCCGCGAGCGGAATCGCCACGAGCGCCAGCGCGAGCAGTCCGACGAAGACGAGCCAGGCGAGCACGACTTCTCCGGGCGGCGCGGGCGGCGCGGGGACCGGCATGAACGGACTCGCGGGCGGGTCGAGCATCCCGTGTCCCAACTGGCTGCCGGCGGCTGCGATCGCGCAGCGGTCGGCAGCGTCCTGCGATGACCGGCGGCGGTCGGCAGCGGATGGCTCGGCGAGGGATCCGCCCACCCCAGGCGGCTCGACCGGTCCTGAAGGGGGGAGGCGCAAAACTAGCCGTGGCCCCACGACGGGTCAACGAACGCGCCCGCCTCGACGCGGGCGTCTGATCGGTGGAGTCTGATCTAGAGTACGCGCGTGAGCACACCCACCGCCGTCCTCGGCGCCGGCAGCTTCGGAACCTGTCTGGCGGTCCTCGCGGCCCGCGCCCACGACGTCAAGCTCTGGTCGCGACGCCAGGACGTCGCCGCCGCGATCAACCGCGAGCGCCGCAACCCCCGCTACCTCTCCGACGTCGACCTGCCCCGCGGCATCGAGGCGACGGCCGAGCTGCGCGAGGCGCTCGCGGGGCGCGAGCTGGTGATCGTGGCGGTGCCCAGCCAGTCGCTGCGGGACGTCATGACGACGGCGGCTCCGTTCCTCGCACCGGGCGCGATCGTCGTCTCCGCCGTGAAGGGCATCGAGTTCGAGACCGGACTGACGATGCACGGCGTCCTCGAGCAGGTCCTCGACCCGGTCCACCATCCCCGGCTCGTCGCGCTCTCCGGCCCGTCCTTCGCCTCGGAGATCGCGCGCCGCAAGCCGACGATGGTGACGCTCGCCTGCCACGACGAGCTCTACGCGATCTCGGTCCAGGCGACCCTCTCCTGCCCCTGGTTCCGCTGCTACACCGAGACCGACGTGATCGGCGTCGAGACGGCGGGGGCGCTCAAGAACGTGATCGCGATCGCGGTCGGCATCTCCGACGGCATGGACGGCGGCCACAACGCCCGCGCCGCCCTCATGACCCGGGGCCTCACCGAGATCACCCGCATCGGCGTCGCCCAGGGCGCCCGGGCCGAGACCTTCCTCGGGCTGGCCGGCATCGGCGATCTCCTGTTGACTTGCACGGGCGACCTCTCCCGCAACCGCCGCATCGGCCTGGGCCTCGCGCGCGGACGCAAGCTCGAGGAGATCGTGGCCGAGGTCGGCGAGGTGGCCGAGGGCGTGCAGACGACGCGCGCTGCGGTCCGGCTGGCCGAGCGCCTCGGCGTCGAGGCACCGATCACGAACATGGTCCGCTCGATCATCGACGGGGAGAAGACCCCGGCCGAGGCGGGCTACCAGCTGATGACGAGGCAGCTGCGCAGCGAACGCGACCCCGAAACCTGAAGCGAACGTGTTCGCACAAGCTTCCGCCCCCATCCCCGACCCCATGCCAAGCCCCCATGAATGAAACGGAATTCACGCTCGATCAGGCTCCGATCGGCCGCCTCGTGCGGGTCGTCGGCATCGCCGGGGACGACGCCATCGCGCGCCGCCTGGGCGACCTCGGCGTCCGCGTCGGGGCCCGGATCGAGTGTCTGCGGCGGGCGCCGCTCGGGGATCCCTCGGTCTTCGAGCTCTGCGGCTACCAGCTCTGCCTGCGTCGCACAGAAAGCGTACGCGTTCGCGTTGTAGCCAGCGGCGCCCGGAGCGCCGCATGACCGCCGCCCTCCCCGCCGCATCGCCGGGGCTCGCCGCGCGCTCCGGCCCCCGCGTGTTCGCCCTGCTCGGCAGTCCGAACGCGGGCAAGACGACGCTCTTCAATGCGCTGACCGGGCTGCGCGCACGGGTGGGAAACTACCCGGGCGTCACGGTGGAGCGGCGCGAGGGACCGCTCGAGCTCGAGGGCGGAGCGGCGGTCCTGATCGATCTGCCCGGGACCTACGGGCTCGAGCCGATCAGCGCCGACGAGGCGGTGGTCGGCGACGTGCTGGCGGGTCGGGTCGAGGGCGTCATGCCGCCCGAGGTGCTCGTGCTGGTCGCGGACGCCTGCTCGCTGCCGCGAAGCCTGCCCTTCCTCGGCGAGGCGCTGCGGCTCGGGCGACCGGCCTGCGTCGTGTTGACGATGCTCGACGAGCTGGCCGCGCGCGGGGGACGCGTCGACCTGGCGCGGCTCGAGGCGGCGCTCGGCGTTCCGGTCATCGGCGTCATCGGCCATCGGGGTCGGGGCATCGATCGGCTGCGCGCCCTGCTCGCCCGACCCGAGGCCTGGTCGCGCCCGCCCATCCTGCCGCCCGCGCCGCGCGCCGAGCGCGAGGCCTGGGCCGACTCGATCGCCGACGCCGTGATCGAGGCGCCGCCGGCGCGCCACCGGCTGACCGAGCGGATCGACCGGATCGTGCTGCATCCCGTCTGGGGCTCGCTGCTCTTCGTCCTCGTCATGCTCGCCTTCTTCCAGCTGATCTTCCGCTGGGCCGGGCCCGCGATGGACGCGATCGACGCCGGGGTGTCGGCGCTGGCGGCCGTCGCGCGGACGCAGCTGCCGGCGGGCTGGCTGGCGGACCTCGTGGCGGACGGCCTCGTCGCGGGGGTCGGCTCGGTCGTGATCTTCGTACCCCAGATCGCGATCCTCTTCTCGCTCCTCTATCTGCTGGAAGACGTCGGCTACATGGCGCGGGCCGCCTTCGTGATCGACCGCGCGATGGGTCGGATCGGGCTCGAGGGCCGGTCGTTCGTCGCGCTGCTCTCGTCGTACGCCTGCGCGGTGCCCGGAATCATGGCGACGCGGACGATCCCCTCGCCCCGCGATCGCCTGGTCACGATCCTCGTCGCGCCGCTGATGACCTGCTCGGCCCGCCTGCCCGTCTACACGCTGCTGATCAGCGCGTTCGTCCCAGACCGCGCGGTCCTGGGTCCGCTGCGGCTGCAGGGGCTGGTCCTCCTCGCGCTCTATCTCGGGGGCGCGACGGCGGCGCTCGGCGTCGCGGCGCTGATCAAGAAGACGCTCGTGCGCGGCGACGGCCTGCCCTTCACGATGGAGCTGCCGACCTACCGCCGGCCGACCTTCCACCTCTGGTTCTCCCAGGTCTTCTCGAGCGTGAAGGCGTTCCTTCGGCGTGCGGGCACGATCATCCTGCTGGCGACGGTCGTGCTCTGGTTCCTGTTGAACTTCCCGCGCGCCGAGGCGCCGCCCGGCCTCGACGCGCGCGCGGCGGCGGCCCATGCCCTCGAGCAGAGCTTCGCCGGCCGCATGGGCCATGCGCTCGAGCCGGTGATCGCGCCCCTCGGCTTCGACTGGAAGATCGGCGTCGGCCTCGTCGCGAGCCTCGCCGCCCGCGAGATCATCGTCGCGACCCTCGCCCAGATCTACGCGACGGGAGGCGACGAAGGCGCGTCCCTGCGCGATGCGCTGCGCGCCGACCGCGACCCCGACACGGGCGGGCCCGTCTTCACGCCCGCTACCGTCGGCGCGCTGCTCGTCTTCTTCGTCTTCGCGCTGCAGTGCACGTCGACGATCGCGATCATGCGGCGCGAGACGAACTCCTGGCGCTGGCCCGCCTTCGCTTTCGCCTATCTCTTCGCCCTGGCCTACGGCGCGAGCTTCGTGACCTACCGCGTGGTGGACGCGCTCGCGTGAGGGCGCGACGCCCGCAGCGGGCGATCGGCTATCGTGCCGCCATGCCCGGTCCCGGTCGCGCGTCCCCCCTGCTCCTGCTGACGACCCTGGTCGCCGCCCTGCTCGCCAGCGGCTGTTTCAGCATGGCGCGACGCCATTCCATCATCGATCGGACCGGCATGCAGGTCGATCTCGTCCGCTACGTCCGCGGCTTCCGGACCGAGCCCCAGGGCTTCGACCATCCCGCGATCATCTCGAAGGAGCGCCTCGTCCACATCCTGGGCGCGATCGAGATCGAGACGCAGGAGAAGCGCGGCACGACGATCCGCCAGCCGGGCTTCCATGCCGAGATGATCGAGCCGATCGCCGACGCCCTCTCCGAGGGCCTGCGCCAGGCGGGACCGGACCAGGAGGTCGGCATCCAGGCCGTCCGCAAGGAGCGCAGCCTCGGCATCTTCCACACGAAGTACCTGACGACGCTGCTGGCCTGGGTCAAGGACGACTCGCTCTACATCCAGCTCCACCGCTCGGAGTGGCCGATTCCGCAGGCGAAGGAGACCAAGCCGCTGCCCGAGCCCGAGCGCGACACGCGGCCGATGGACTTCCGCGTGGTCTCGGGCGAGCCGCTCTACTTCGCCGGCCCCCAGACGCTCGAGATCGACTGGCAGAGCGACGTCTTCCGCACCGCCTATCACCTCCCGGGCAACACCGGCGGCGAGCGCCGCCGACGGGAGGTCCTGCTCGAATCGCCGATCCCGGCCTCGGAGCGCAAGTCCGGCGGCGATTCCGGGGTCGGCCTCGACGAGCTGACCCCCGCTCAGCTGCGCGCCCTCGCCGACCTCGAGGAGGACCGGCGAGCGGGCCGGATCACCGAGCAGGCCTACCAGAAGGCCCGCCGCGAGCTCCTGCGCGAACGCTGAATGCGTCGACCTCGGACCGGCCGGACGGGTGCGCGGACGATGGATCGGCCCGACGGTGCGGCTCAGGTGGAGCGCCGGTCCGACCGCTACCGTGAGGACCCCCGACCGTCCGCCGGCGGGTTCGGCTTGCGCGTGACGCGGCCCGCTGGACGGGACCCGTCGACCGGAGAGCGTGCTCGATGATCTATCTGCTCCAGGCCCTCGTCATCGCCGTGCTGGCCCTGCTCGGTCTGCGTCTGCCGAAGGCGAGCCCGCTGCGCAGCCGTCTCTTCACCCTGCTCAAGGCCTGGACGACGGTCGTCTGCTTCTGGGCGCTGCTCGCGCATCCCATGAAGAACGAGGCGGGCGAGCAGGTGATCGCGCTGCGACTGATCGCCGACACGCTCGCCAAGATCGACCCCGGCACGTTCTGGCTCTTCGTCGCGATCGCGACCGGCATCAAGGTCGTCGGCATGCTCTCTTCGATGTACCGCTGGCTGCTGATGCTCCGCGGCCAGGGCATCGAGCTGCCCTTCCGCCACGTCTTCGGCTCCTTCCTGATCGGCCGCGCGATCGGGACCTTCCTGCCCTCGACCGCCGGCCTCGACGGCTACACGCTCTTCGACGCAGCGCGCTGGAGCGGCCGCTCGGTCGAGGTCACCGCCGCGAAGTTCGTCGAGAAGGTCTGCGGCTTCTCGGGCGTCTTCATGACCTTCCTCGCGACGCTGCCCTTCGGCATCGCGATCTTCGGCGACAACGCGCGCTTCTTCGCGCTGGCCTCGGTCCCGCTCGCGCTCGGCGTGATCGGCGGTCTCGTCGTGACGCTGCTCTTTCCCGGCTTCGTCCAGTGGATCCTCGAGACCGTCCCGCTCCCCGCCAAGCAGCGCATCACGGGCCTGGTCTCGCGCATCTCGCATTCGGCGGCGGCCTATCGCTCCCGCCCGGGCCTCGTGCTCCAGATCCTCTTCCTCTCGTTCATGGTCCACTTCACGACCGCCGCCATGTACTACTTCACGGCGCTCGCGATCGGCGCGACCGGCGCCGACTTCTGGCAGGTCACCTTCGGCTCCTCGATCCAGATCTTCGTCACCGTGATCTCCCCCTTCACGATCGCGGGCGAAGGCATCCGCGAGGCGGCGCAGTACGTGCTGCTGAAGGAGCAGATCGGCGGGCCCGAGGCGATCGTCTCGGCGGCCCTCGGCTTCTGGGCCGCGGAGGCGCCGACGATGCTCGGCTTCCTCTTCTGGTGGGCCCGCGGCGCCGACTACCGACCCGCGTTCGCGCGGGTCGACGGCCAGCAGGTCGACTACGACCGCGCGGCGCTCGAAGCCACCTCCCTCGAGCACGACGTCGACGTCCACGCCGGCGCCGTCGACGCGATGCCCCTCGGCGAGCGGCTCTGGCGCTCGGCCTCGGCCGGCTGCTTCGCGGGCGTGACGGCGGGGCTGCTGCTCGGGCTCGGCGAGGCGCTCGTCGTGAGGCACGGCGGGCTCGGCGCCGAGGCGCAGGTCTTCTGGTACGGGCCGCTGCTCTGGGCGGCGGTGCTCGGGGGGCTGTCGATCCTGGGCGGGCTGTTCCTGGCGGTGCTCCCGATGGATCGGGAGGAGATCGGCAGCTGGGTTCCGCGACTCGGGCTCGGCGCGTGCCTCGTGCCCTTCGGTCTGTTCGTCGTGCTCTTCCGACTCCGACGCGACGTCTACCTCGAGCAGATGCCGCCCCTGCCCGTGGCGCTCGGCGTGCTCGCGGGCGGTGCCGTCGTGCTCGCGCTGATCCTCGGTCCGCTGCGCCTCGTGCTGGCGCCGATCGCGAAGCGCCTGGCCTCGCCGCTCGCGCCGCTCGCGGTCCTCGTCGTCGGCGTCTTCGGTCTCGGCGGCGCGCTGTCGCTCGCCTTCGCCCCGCCCGCCCCGGCCCCGGCGCCCGACCGCCCGATCACGTCCGCGCTCGCCGCGAGACCGAACGTCATCCTCGTCATGGTCGACACGCTGCGCGCGGACCATCTCTCCTGCTACGGCGGCCCGGTCGCGACGCCGAACCTCTGTCGCATCGCCGAAGAGGGCACGCGCTACCAGGGCTTCTCCCACGCCTCGTGGACGAAGCCCGCGACGGCGTCGCTCCTGACCTCGACCGTGCCCTCGACCCATCGCGCGATGTCGAAGCCCGCGTCGCTCTCGCAGGACCTCACGCTGATCAGCGAGACCATGCAGGCGGGCGGCTACACGACGGCGGGCGTCGTCTCGAACGTCAACCTCGCCGAGAGCTTCGGCTTCGATCAGGGCTACGACGACTACTACTACCTGGCCCCGGACTACATCGCGGGCGCGCGCGAGTCGAGCTCGCGGACGATCATCTACCAGCTCGTACGCCAGGTCGTGCTCGGCGTCCTCGGCGGCGAGTCGATCCGCTTCAACGACTACTACCAGGACGCGGAGGTCGTCAACCGGACGGCCTTCGAGTGGCTCGACGAGCGCGGCGACGAGCGCTTCTTCCTCTTCCTCCACTACATGGATCCCCACGATCCCTACTTCGAGCATCCCTACAACGGCGTCGGCGTCGCCCGCGTCTCGCTGCCCGACCCCGATCCGGCGCTGGCCGAGCGGCTCGCCGCGCTCTACCGCGGCGAGATCGAGTATCTCGACGCCCATTTCGGCGAGCTCCTCGCGAAGCTCGAGGCGATGGGCGTCTGGGACGAGACGCTGATCGCCGTCACCGCCGACCACGGAGAGGAGTTCGCCGAGCACGGGGGCTTCTGGCACGGCCTCACGCTCTACGACGAGCAGATCCACGTCCCCCTGATGATCAAGTGGCCCCGCGGCGACGCCGGCCCCGACGCCGGCGCCACGACGGGCCTCGCCCGCTCGATCGACGTCGCGCCGACGCTGATCGCGGCCGCGGGCCTCGAGGTCCCCGACGCGATGCAGGGCATCGACCTGCGCCGTGCCTTCGACGCCCGCGCCGAAAAGGATCGTCAGGTCTTCTCGGAGGAGGACCACGAGGGCAACGTGCTCTGGTCGCTGCGCACGACCGACGAGAAGCTGATCGTCGCCAACGAGCACAACCCCCGCGGCCTGCCGCCGCGCCAGTACTTCGACGTCGCGAACGATCCGCACGAGACGGATCCCTACGCCGATCCCGACGCCGAGGCGCGCCTCGAGGAGATGGCCCGGCTGCAGCGGCTCGCGGCCGAGGGCCGCGCCGTGAAGGACAGCGCGGCGACCATGACGCGCGAGGACTGCGAGCGGCTGCGCGTGCTCGGCTACGTGGAGAGCTGCGACGACGTGAAGTGAGTCTCGGCCGAGCGGGCCCTGCGGGCGGTCTCTCGACCCGTTCTGCACGCGCCAGGCGGTGAGCGGACGCACGGTCGGGGACGAAATCCGGCGTCGGTGAAACCTTCCGGGGTCTCGTGGCGTTCAAGACTTCCAGAACGTCCGGTCCGAACGATCGGACAGGAGGAGCAATCCCGATGATCAAGCGAACGAATCGTGCTCTCGGCTGGCTCGCCATCGCGCTGCTGGCCCTCGCCGCGCCTGCCCTGGCAGGCCACCACGAAGGGGGGGCCAAGGGTCCGGGCAAGGGCGACCGCAAGCCGCCGACCGCCGAGCAGCGGGTCAAGATGGCCGAGCACCACGAGCGGATGGCCGCCTGCCTGCGATCGGATCGACCCATCGGCGAGTGCCGCGCCGAGATGCGCGCGATGCACGAGACCATGCGCAAGCAGTGTCAGGAGAACGGCGGGGGCGACTGCCCGATGGGTCACGGCTACCACCGCGGCCATCACGACGGCAAGTACGACGGAAAGGGCAAGGGCGGCGGCATGAAGAAGGGCGGCGAGGACGCCGCGACCGACGAGACCGCCCCGACGAGCTGAGCGTTCGCGTCCGGAGGCCCCACGCATCGCACGCGCGCGGACTCCGATCGGACCGATCACGCCATCCGGTCCGAACAGGCCGAACAGGCCGAACGAGCCGAACAGGCCGACCATGACGCCGGGCCCGGTCCGCTCGAACGCGAAAGCGGCGAGCGCGCCGGGCCCGTCTTTCTTTCCCGTCCCTCCTTCTTTCGTCTTGCTCGCCCGCGCGCCCGCTCCGATGCTCAAGCTGCTGACGACGGCGGTCGACCGTTCGTCCGAGGTTCCGTCGTGGCCGAGCTCGCGCCGACCCAGCTCTCCGAACTGCTCGACAAGGGCGACGAAATCGCCGTGCGCGCGCTCATGGCCGAGCTCCCGGAGAGCGATCGCACGCTCGCGGCGAGCCGGCTCCCGGCCGAGGCGCTCGGCCGGCTGCTCGACATCCTCGGATCCGAGGCCGCGGCCGGCCTGATCGAGCTGCTGCCCCTCTCGCAGGCGGCAGCCGCGATCGAGGAGGTCGAGCCGCGCGCCGCCGCCGAGATCCTCGAGGCGCTCGCCAGCGACGACCGCGCGGACGTGCTGGCGGAGGTCTACGAAGCGGATCGGCAGGCGATTCTCGCGGTCAGCGAGGCCGACACCGCCCACGAGGTCCGCAAGCTCCTCGCCTACGACGCGGACACCGCCGGCGGCCTGATGCGGACCGAGTACGTCGAGCTCCATTCGGGCCAGTCCGTCTCCGGGGCGATCGAGCAGATCCGACGCGGTGCCGATGCCTACGCGGGCTACGCGATCCAGTACCTCTATGCCGTCGACGAGCGGGGCCGGCTCGAGGGCGTGGTCCCGCTCCGCGCGCTCCTGCTCGCGAAGACCGACGCGCGGCTCTCCGAGCTGATGGTGCGCGATCCCGTCGTCTTCCACGTCGACGACCGGCTCGAGACCCTCGCCCAGGTCTTCCGCAAGCAGGGCTTCCTCGGGGCACCCGTCGTCGACCCCGACGGGCGCCTGGTCGGCGTCGTCGAGCGTGCCGCGGTCGACGACGCGGCGATCGACGTCGCCGAGAGCGACCACATGAAGTCCCTCGGCATCGCCAGCGGCGAGGAGCTGCGCTCGATGCCGCCGATCGAGCGTTCGCGGCGGCGGCTCGCCTGGCTCTCGATCAACATCCTGCTCAACCTGTTCGCCGCGAGCGTCGTCGCCGCCTATCAGGACACGCTCCAGGCCGCGATCGCGCTGGCGGTCTTCCTGCCGATCATCTCCGACATGAGCGGCTGCTCGGGCAACCAGGCGGTGGCGGTCTCGCTGCGCGAGCTCTCGCTGGGCGTCGTCCGGCCGAGCGAGCTCGCCCACGTGCTCGGGAAGGAGGCCTTCGTCGGCGTGCTGAACGGCGCGGCGCTCGGCGCGATGCTCGCGCTGCTGGCCTGGCTCTGGCAGGGCAGCGCCGTGCTCGGCGCCGTGGTCGGACTCGCGCTCGCGCTCAACACCCTCTTCGCCGTCTCGATCGGGGGGACGACGCCGCTCGTCATCAAGCGGCTCGGCTGGGATCCCGCTCTGGCGTCGGGTCCGATCCTGACGACCCTGACGGACGTCTGCGGCTTCTTCCTGACGCTGCAGCTCGCGACGACCCTGCTGCTCTGAGCCGCGCCGCCGGAATCCGACGCGAACGCCCGCGTCCGCGGCCCGGCTCCGCGATCCGCGCCAGGCGCGCGCCAGGATTGCGCCCGGGCGGGCGAGCCCCGATCTTCCGCCTTCCACCCGGTCCCCCGAGCATCGGGTCCCCCCGAGCCATGCGAGTCGTCCCGCGCCCATGACCCAGGTCTTCCTCGAGCTCGACCACGAGCACCCCGAACGCCTCGCTCCGACGAGCGGCGAGGCGGTGCTCTTCAGCACGAAGGCGCTGGACAAGTCGACGCCCAACGAGGATGCGGCCCTCTTCGGCGAGCTCGCCGGCGGCGTGCGGCTGCTCGCCGTCGCGGACGGGATCGGAGGGCAGCCAGCGGGCGCCGAGGCCGCGGCGACCGCGGTCGCCGCCGTCCGCCGCGCGGTCGAGCGCAGCGGCGAGCGACCGGATCGGGACCGGCTCCGCTCGGCCATCTTCGACGCGTTCGAGGACGCGAACGAGCGGCTGCTCGATCAGGGGGTCGGCGCGGGGACGACGCTCGTCGTCGTCGAGGTCCGGGACGGGGCGGCCCGCGCCTATCATGCGGGCGACTCGGGGGCGCTGCTCGTAGGGCAGCGGGGTCGGGTTCGCCTGCAGACCATTCCGCACTCGCCGGTCGGCTACGGTGTCGCAGCCGGAATGCTCGAGCCCGACGACACCCACCACCACGACGAGCGCCACCTCCTCTCGAATTGCGTCGGCTCGCGGGACATGCGGGTCGAGATCGGCGCCCCGGTCCGGATGGCGGCGCGGGACACGCTGCTGCTCGCGACCGACGGCGTGCTCGAGAACATCGAGCGGCGCGATCTGATCGACCAGATCCGCAGCGGCCCGCTCCTGCGCGCCGCGACCTCGCTGCAGGCGCGCCTGCGGCGGACCATGGCCGGCGGCGACCCGAAGCTCCCCGCCCATCCGGACGACGCGACGGCGCTGCTCTTCCGCCTGGTGGCGGATCGCGCGCGCCCGCGCGGGCCCAAGGGGCGCGGATGAGCCAGACGCTGCGTACCGGAAGCCGGCTCGGAAAATACCGCCTCGAACGCAAGCTCGGCGTGGGCGGCTCGGCCGTCGTCTGGCAGGCCCGCGACACCGTCGAGGGTCGCCGGGTCGCGATCAAGATCGTCGAGGACAGCGTGATCGATCAATGGGGTCGAGCGGCGGTCGAGGGGGAGGCGCGCATCGCAGCCCAGCTCGACCATCCGCGCATCGCCGGCATCCGCAACGCCGACTGGATCGACGATCGCTTCGTGATGGTGACCGATCTCGCCCGCACGAGCCTCGACGAGTACCCGGGCGCGCGCCGCTCACCCGACCTCATCCTCTCGATCCTGGTCGACGTGGCCGAGGGCCTCGCCTACGCCCACGAGCGCGGGCTCCTCCACCGCGACATCAAGCCCGCCAACATCCTGCTCTACGAAGGACGGCGCGCGAAGATCGGCGACTTCGGGACGGCGCGCCTCGCCCCCGCCGCGACCCGCGTCCAGACGGAGGTCGGCACCTTCGGCTACGTCGCGCCCGAGCAGGCCTACGGTCGCCCGCGCTTCTCGTCCGACGTCTTCAGCCTCGCGCTCACGGCCTACGAGCTCTGGGCCGGCGCGCTCCCGGGCTGGCCCTTCGAATGGCCCTTCGAGGGCGCGACCCGCTTCGTCGCGCGCTGTCCCGAGCGGGTCCAGCCGGTGATCCGGCGCGCGCTGCAGCTCGACCTGCGCAAGCGCTGGGCCGACGGCATCGAGTTCCACGAGGCGCTCACGAAGGCGATCGCCGGCATGGCTTCGGATCGCGCCCGCTCGAAGAAGACGAACGGACGCGCCGCGCGCACGACGCGCAAGACGACTCCGCCGCCGGATCCCTTCGAGCTCGAGATCGAGTGGTTCCGCAAGAAGTTCGGACGCTCGCTCGACGCCCGCTACGACTGCCACGCCTGCGATGGACCGATCTCGGAGTCGATGAGCCACTGTCCGTGGTGCGGGACCACGCGCAACTCCTTCGCGCACGTGACGCGCTACCCGCTCGTCTGTCCGTCCTGCGAGCGGGGCGTGCGACCGGAATGGACGGCCTGCCCGACCTGCAGCCGCGGACGCTTCGAGGGCAACGGGCGAGCGATCCCGAAGAGTCCGCAGACCGAGCGACGCTGCCGACGCCCGGGCTGCGGCGCGCCGGTCGATCGCTTCATGCGCTACTGCCCGGCCTGCAAGCAGAAGGTCGCGCGGCCCTGGAAGGTCGAGGGACTCGAGCCCTGCGAGCGCTGCCGCTGGCCGATCGCGGCGCGCTGGCGTTTCTGCGCGTGGTGCGGGAAGAAGAACTCCGCCGCCCTGCTGGTCTCGACGGGCCGCCGGCGGCGCCGACGTGGACGGAGCTGAGCTCGCGCGCCGCGTCGGACCGGCCGCCGCGGCGCGGCGCGCGACCGGACGGAACGACCCGCTCGCGGCGCGGCGCGCGACCGGACGGAACGACCCGCTCGCGCTCCTGCTCGCCCGCGCGTGGCTGCTCGCGGTCGGCCTTCTCCTGGCGGGGAGCGCGGGCGGGGCGGAGACCGACCCGCTCGACGCCCTCGACCGCGATCTCGAGTGGCGCGTGGCGGACATCGAGATCGAGGGCAACGAGACGATCCCGACGTCGGAAATCCGGCGCGTGATCGAGACGCATCGCCGCGCCCGCCTCGCCTTCTGGCGCAAGCGCCCGAGCTTCGATCCGGTCGTCTTCGAGCGGGACCGCGAGCGCATCACGCGTCTCTACGAAACGGAGGGTTTCTACCGCTCCCGGATCGATTGGCGGGTCGACGTCCGACACGAGGAGGAGGCCGAGCGCCTGACGCTCTTCCTCCGGATCGAAGAGGGGCCACGGGCCCGGGTCGCGGCCATCGAGATCGATCCGCCGGATCCGACCCTGGTCCCGAACGCCGACGCGTCCGCGAAGCGCGGCTCCTACGGGCGCAAGCCCGCGCGGCGCTGGGCGCTCGCCGTCGGCGACCCGTTCCGCGAGGCCGACTATCAGCGCCTCGAAACCCAGCTGCGCGCCGCCTATCTCGATCGCGGCTTCGCCCGGGTCGACACGACGCGTTCCGCGCGAGTCGGCGTCGATCGCGAGTCGGTCACGGTCCACTACACGATCCGCCACGGTCCACCCGCGCGATTCGGCGAGATCACGATCGACGGCCTCGAGAAGATCGACCGCGACGTCGTGGGGCGCGAGCTCACGTTCGACACGGGCGACCCCTTCTCCCTCTCGCGGATCGAGGAGTCCCGCCGCCGCATCCAGGCCCTCGATCTCTTCGCCTCCATCCAGATGGACTGGTCCGTCGACCCCGACCAGCCGGAGGTCGCACCGATCCGAATCACGCTCAACGAGAAGAAGCACCGCGAGCTGCGCGTCGGCGCCGGCTACAGCACGGAGGCCCGAGCCAACGCCAACGTCCGCTGGCAGAGCAAGAACTTCTTCGGCGGCGCGCGACGCATGCTCGTCTCGGGGCGTTATTCGAACCTCGTGCGCTCGGCGGACCTGGCCTTCGTCCAGCCCTACCTCTTCGACCGCCGCAACCGCGGCCTGCTCGAGCTGGCGCTCTTCCAGCAGGACGAGCCGAACTTCACCCGCAACTCGATCCAGGGCATCCCGGCCTTCGAGCGCAGCTTCACCCGGGATCTCGTGGCCACCTTCGGCCTGCGCTTCGACACGGCGGAGATCCGCGACGTCGAGACGCAGGTCCAGGCGCTGATCGGCGGGGTCCGCAGCGAGGGCACGGTGATCGGGCCTCGGTTTTCGCTGCGCTGGACGCCGGTCGACGACGTCGCACGACCGCGGGACGGACTCGTCGCGAGCTTCGAGACCCAGTACTCCTCCCGCGCCTTCGGTGCGACCTTCGACTACGTCCGCCTGGTCGGCGAGGTCGCCGTCTTCCAGCCCGTCTTCGAATGGGCCGTCGTCGCGGGTCGCCTCAAGCTGGGCGCGGCCCAGGCCTTCGGCAGCCCCGAGCGGCTGCCGATCTTCGAGCGTCTCTACGCGGGCGGCGAGGGGAGCGTTCGGGGCTATCGCCGTCATCAGCTCGGCCCGACGGCCGGCAACGGCAACCCCCTCGGCGGCCGTTCGTTGATCGAGGGCTCGGTCGAGGCGCGGATTCCGGTCTGGCGCAACATCGGCGTGGTCGGCTTCCTCGACTTCGGCCAGCTCTCGCTCGAGCGCTGGGGCTTCGTCCCGGACGAGCTGCGCTTCTCGGCCGGGCCCGGCATCAGCTACATGACGCCGATCGGACCGATCAGCCTCTTCGCCGGGTTCCCGCTGAACGGGCAGCCGGGCGAGCCGCCCTGGCAGATCCACTTCAACATCGGGTTCTTCTTCTGAGGAGCGAACGCATGCGGAGGCGGCGCTCGGACGGACGGAGCGGGGAGATCGGCGACGCGCAGGGCGCGTGGCACGGAGGTGGCCGCGCATGCTGAGGACCTGGCTGCGACGCGCGATCGGCTGGTCCGCCCGCATCCTGGCCGTCCTCGTCGCGCTCGCCCTCGTCCTCTCGGCGGCGATCGTCTTCTACTCGGCGACCGACGACTTCCACGCGCGGCTGCTCGAGCGGGTCCTGCCCGAGCTCGATCGGCGGATGAACGGCGACCTCTCGCTCGCGCGCATCGAAGGCTCGCCCTTCACCTCGCTCCGCCTCTACGACGCCCGACTTGCCTGGCACGGCGAGGAGATCGTCCACCTCCCGATGGCGACGATCGCGCTCGACTGGCCCGCGCTGCTCGCGGGCCGGCTCCGCATCGCGCGCATCGCCCTCGATTCGCCGCGCGTCGTCTTCCGGGAGGACGCGGCGCAGGGCTGGGATGGCCGCGAAGCCCTGGCGCCGCTCGTGCCCCTGCCCGACGCGGCGCGAGGCCCGCGCGAGGCGTCCCTGCCGCTCGTCATCGAACGCCTCTCGATCGCGCGGGGAACCCTGCGCATCGAGCCCCGGGCGCGCCCGCCGATCGAGCTCGAGCCGATCGAGGCGCGTGCCCGGATCGACTTCGCCGAAAAACGGATCGAGCTCACGTCCGCGTCGCTGGCACCCGGGGCGTCGAAGCTCACGGGCCAGGGCGAGATCCCGTTCCGCGGCCCCTGGCGCGTCGACGTCTTCGTCGATTCGCTCGATCCGCGGGACGTCGCGCGCGTCGCCCCGCAGCTCGCCGACGGCCTCGCCTCCATCCTGCCCGCGACCGGTGGACGGGCCACCGTCACGGGCGAGCGCGAGCGGATCGACGTGCTCGGTCAGCTCGAATGGCCCGAGGCCCGCCTCGTCTTCGAGGCCCGCGGCGAGCCCGATCCCTTCGCGACCGGCGGCGGCCAGCTCGATCTGCGGCTCGAGGCGCAATCGCTCGCCGCCGTCTGGCGCGATGCCCCCCTCGCCGGCCGAGTCGAGGCGAAGCTCACGCTGGCGGCGGGCTCCGGTCGTTATGCGGTCCGCCTGACGCCGCGGGACGGGGGCAGCCTCGAGGCGGAGGGAAGCCTGGACCTGCGCGACGTCCCCACGACGGAGGCGAACCTGCATGCCCGGGCCTTCGATCCCGCGCGCGCCTGGCCGGCGCGGCCCGAATGGAAGGGCGCGATCGGCGGCGAGGGGAAGCTCCGCCTGCGCGGCCGCAGTCGGGAGACGCTTTCCGCCGCGATCGACTTCGCGCTCGCCCCCTCCCGCGTCGGCCCGCTCGCGCTCGAGGCGGGCCGGCTCGAGGCGAAGCTCGAAGGCGGTCGGGTCGAGCCCTTCGCGCTCGCCCTCGAGAGCGCGAGCGGCCGCGTCGACCTCCGCGGCCGACTTTCGCTCGCGCCCGGTCGACCGGTCGCGCTCGACGCGACGCTCGAGCTCGACGACCTCGGTCCGCTGCTCGCGCTCGCGCGCCGCTCGGGGGGCGGGGCGCTGCGCGGATCGATCGGCTTCGACGGCCGCCTCGAGGCGGGCCGACTCGAGGCCGACCTCACGGCCGAGGACCTGAGGGTCGAGCGATTCACGCTCGAACGGAGCCGCCTCGCCGTCGACGCGCACGGCGCCTTCGCGGGTCCGCTCGATGCGGAGCTCGCGTCCGCCCGGCTCGAGGGCGCGTTCGGCACATGGACGCTCGCCACCCCCGCCCGGCTGCAGGCGACCGCAGATTCCCTCGCCATGCACGATGCGCGCTTCACGACCGGGAAGGCGGCGCTCACGCTCGATGGCCGCATCGCCCGACGCGGCCGCCAGAGCCTGCACGTCGTCGGGCGTGGGCTCCCGATCGTGGATTGGGCGCGACTTCGCAGCGACATCATCCCGCCCGACTGGCTGACGGCGGGCACGCTCGACCTCGAGCTGACCCTCGGCGGAACGGCCGAGCGACCGACCGTCGACCTCGCGCTCGCCCCGCGCGACCTCGCGCTCGCGGCGCGTCCGATCGAGCGGGCTGGTGCGACGCTCGCCTACGACGGAGGACGGCTCGCGGCGAAGCTCTCGGCCTCGACCCCACCCGGCCTGCGCCTCGACGCCGAGGCGCAGCTCCCCTTCGCCCTCGCCTGGTCGTCGTCGATCGTCGCGAAACCGACCGGCCCCCTCGATGCCCGCATCGATGGCGACGCCGCGGACCTGTCCCTCCTCGCTCCGCTCGTCGAGGGCCGCGTCAGCGATCTCGGCGGCGAGGCCCACGGCCGCATCCGGCTCACCGGCCCCCTCGATGCCCTCCAGCCACGGGGCGAGCTCACGGCCCGCGGACTCACGGGTCGTCCGCACCGCAGCGGCGTGCGCGTCGTCGACGGCGAGCTCCTCGTCGAGCTCGCGGCGGACCGCTTCTTCCTGCGCCGCGCGACGGCGACCGCCGAAGGCCATGAAGCGACGGCCCGCTTCCGCGCCTCCGGCGAGGGCCCGCTGCCCAGGCTCCTCTCGCGCTGGACGCGCGCCGCCGCGCCCCCCGACGAGGTCACGCGCGCCGACGAAGACGGCTACACCACGCAGATCGAGCTCGACCGCTGGCCCCTCGTCGACACCCGCCGCAACCGCCTGATCGCGTCGGGCGTACTGACCGCGCGCGGAACGTTCGAGGCCCCGCGCATCGAAGGCCACGTCGAGATCATCGAGGGGACCCTCCGCCCGGACCTGACCTTCCTCGCCTCCGGTCCGCCGCCCCGGGATCCGACGATCGAGCTCGCCCCGGTGCAGGAGGGCTCGGCGGAGACGACGAACGAGAACGGGGCATCGAACGGGCCGAACCTGCTGTCGAGCTTCGATGCGCTCGCGCTCGACGTGAAGCTCGACGTCGGGCGCGACCTCTGGATCAAGCACGAGCAGGCCGAGGCCCTGCTCGCCGGCCACGTCGACGCCCGCAAGCGGCCGGGCAAGGACCTCTCGCTCGAGGGGCGGATCGAAGCCCAGCGTGGCTTCGCCGACATCCAGGGCCGCCGGTTCCGCTTGATCGAAGGCAGCATCGAGCTGGTCGGCGGCGGGAAGATCGACCCCGTGCTCAACGTGCTCGGCCGCCACCGCACGCGCGACTACACGATCGATGCGCGTCTGACGGGAACGGCGTCGAGCCCGGTGCTCACGCTCTCGTCGGACCCGTCGCTCTCGCAGGAGGACATCCTCGCCGTGCTCCTCTTCGGACGGCCGACGGGCGAGCTCACCTCCGACCAACAGACGACGCTCGGCGAACGCGCGGCCGCGCTCGCGAGCTCGGTCGGCCTGTCGGCCGTCGGGCGCAGCGTCGCGTCCGCCCTCCACTTCGACGCGCTCGGACTCCAGATCGACGAGCTCTCGAGCCAGCGCGCGAGCGTCGGGGCCTATGTCGGTCGCAACATCTTCGTCGCCCTCGCCCAGGACTTCAGCGGTGAGCGCGGACAGGAGCTCTCGATCGAGTACGAGTTCTGGCCGGGATGGAGCCTGATCGGCTCGACGACGTCGCAGGGAACGAACTCGGCGGGGCTGGTCTGGAAGCTGCGGTACTGAGGCGCGCGGCCGGATCAGTCGGCCTCGTCGCCCCGCATCCGTTCGGCGATCGCCGCGACGCGCGCCTCGAGCGCCAGCAGCCGACGTCGCAGATGCAGCGCGACCTGGACGCCCGCCGGGTTCACGCCGAGCTCCTCCATCATGACCGCGGCGATGCGCAGCTCCTCGGCCTCGCGCGGGTCGACGAAGTCGCTCTCGAACAGGCCCTCGCTGCGCAGTCGATCGAGCAGCGCCGGATCGCCACCGAGGTGGAGGAGGACCTCCCGGATCTCGATGCGACGCGTCCGGGTCATCGCAACAGCCCCTCGCGCGGATCGGGCTGCTCGAGCCCTTCGAGCGCATCGCCGAGCTTCGCGGCCGCGTCCTTCGGGACGACGATCTTGATGCGCGCGTAGAGATCGCCGGCGGGGGTCGACTTCGACGCTGGCACGCCCTGGCCGCGCAGGCGCAGCCGGCTGCCGCTGCTCGTGCCCGGCGGAATCGTCAGCGTCGCGCGGCCTTCGAGGGTCGGGATCTCGACGCGGCCGCCGCGGACGGCCTCGGCCAGGGTGATCGGCAGCTCGAGCTCGAGATCGCGGCCGCTGCGCTCGAAGACGGGATGGGGCTCGACCCGGACGTAGACCCAGAGGTCGCCGGCCTGGCCGCCGTGGATCCCCTCGCCGCCCTTGCCGGGGATGCGGAGCTTCCCGCCATCGGTCACACCGGGCGGGATCCGGATCGTGATCTCCTCCTCGAGCCGGCCGCCGTCGGCGCGCGGCCGCGCGATCCCGATCCGCTTCTCGCCTCCCTTCACCGCCTCGAGGAAGCCGAGGCTCATCGACGCCTCGACATCCGGGCCATCCATCCGGAAGCGCATGCCGCGCCCCCCGGCCGCGCCACTCGTCCCGCCGAATCCGCCCTGCGCGCCGAAGCCACGCAGCAGGTCCTCGATGCCGCCGAAAGCGAAGCCCTCGCCGTAGCCCTCCGTGTCGGGGGCCCCGAAGCGCGAAGAGAAGCGATCGCGCGCCGCCCGGGCGCGCTCCGCATCGAAGCCCGCCTCGAGCGAGATCTCGCCGAACTCGTCGAAATGCTTGCGCCGCTCCGGATCGGAGAGGATCTCGTAGGCGACCGAGACGTCCTTGAAGCGGGCCTCGGCCTTCGCATCCCCCGGATTCAGGTCGGGATGGGTCTCGCGGGCGAGCCGGCGGTAGACCTTCTTGATCTCGTCGGTCGACGCGTCCCGCGCCACGCCCAGGACTTCGTACGGATTCATCGAGTCGCAGCTCCCGGCACACCCGTCCGCAGGTCTCGACGAGACCGGCCGAACGCACGCAGCCAGAGTTCAGCCCCGAAAGCGTGGCGTCAACCCGGGGGCCGGATCCGGCGGCCATCGACGACGCATCCGCCGTCGGTCCGCGCCGGCCGGCGCCGCCCCGCCGCTCAGTCGACCAGGGCGTCGAGCTCTTCGTAGGCGTCCTCGAGCTCGGTCATCAGCGTCTCGATCTCCGACGCGAGGCTCGGCGCCACGTCGTCCCCCGATTGGAGGGAGACCTTGTTCAGGTCGACCTCGAGGCGTTGCCAACGCTCCTCCTGCTCCTCCCAGAGGATTTCGGCCTCCTGGTCGAGCTCGTCGTCCTGCTCGCGGATGCGACGTCGGATCTCGGCGCGGGTATGGCGCAGCTCTTCGATCGTCGACTCGGTGTCGCGGATCCACGCGGATCCGCCCTTCTTCTTCGGCTCGGGCTTCTTCGCCGTCGGCTTCCTGGTCTCGGTCTTGGACATCTCGATTCGTCTCTCGTCGTCGCGCTCGCGTCGTCTCGATCGTTCGGGTCGGGTCGGGTCGGGCGCCCCAGAGCATTCCCGGTCCCTCGGCATCCCGCCAGCGGCTTCCGCCGCGCCCCCCTCAATCGCCGCCGCGGTCGTCGGGGTCGCGCCCGAGCCAGCCCTTCGACCGGAACCAGAAGAGCATGAGCAGGCCGAGGACCAGCATCGCCGCCATCACGATCGGATAGCCGAGCCGCTCCCGCAGCTCGGGCATGTAGTCGAAGTTCATGCCGTACACGCCGACGATGAAGGTCAGCGGAATGAAGATCGTCCCGACCAGGGTCAGGAGCTTCATGACCTCGTTCTGGCGGTGGCCGAGGAGGGCGAGGATCGCGTTCATCGCGTCCGTCGCCGAGGCCCGGGCGGCCTCGAGGCTGCCCAGGATCTGGCGGGCGTGGTCGTCGACGTCGCCCAGATAGAGACGGACGGCCTCGGGGACCAGCGCCGAATCGTGGCGCACGAGCTGGTGGATCGCGTCGACCTGCGGGCGATGGACGCGCAGGAGCTGGGTCGTCCGGCGCTGCAGCTGGTGGAGGCGCGCGACGAGCTCGGGGGAGGCGCGGCCGTAGATGTCCTCCTCGATCTCGTCGATCTCCTCGGCGATCGAGGCCAGCAGGGGGTAGAACTGGTCGATCAGCGCGTCGACGAGCGCGTAGGCCAGGTAGGCCGCGCCCAGCCGGCGGAGGCTCGAGCTCGGCGTCCGCAGGCGCGCCCGCACCGCGTCGAAGAAACCGAACGGGCGCTCCTGGAACGTGATGACGTAGTCGCGCCCGAGCAGGATCGCGACCTGGGGCAGCCGATCGCCCGGGTCGAGCGACTCGACCGGCGCCTGGAGGACGACGAGCAGATGATCCGGGTAGCGCTGGGTCTTGGGCCGCTGCGGGACGTTGACCGCGTCGGCCAGCGCGAGGGAGTGGATGTCGAAGATCTGCCCGATCTCGCGCAGCTTCCGCTCGTCGCCGAAGCCCTCGATGTCGATCCAGGTCGGCGTCTCGGTCTCGGCATAACATCGAAGCGCTTCGGGATCCTCGACCTCGCCCTCCTCGAAGACCGTCTCGTCGAACTCGACGAAACGGATGCGCGGCGGCGGCGACCCCTCCGGCAGGAAGAGTGCCCCGGGCAGGGCGTGGACGCGCAGGGCCTGCAGGCTGCTCTCGGACATCGGCCCTCAGGCCTTCCGGGCGGCGAGCGCTCTGCCGCGTTTCACTCCGCGTCGTCCTTCTCGAGCCGCAGCGAGGCCGAGTTCATGCAGTAGCGGAGGCCGGTCGGATTCGGACCGTCGGGGAAGACGTGTCCCAGATGGGCGTCGCAGCGGGCACAGACCGACTCCGTCCGCGTCATGCCGTGGCTCTGGTCGACCTTCTCGGCGACGGCGCTCTCGTCGACCGGCGCGTAGAAGGAGGGCCAGCCCGTACCCGAGTCGTACTTCGCCTCGGAGCGGAAGAGCGGGTTGCCGCAGCAGACGCAGTGATAGGTCCCGGTCGACTTCTCGTTCCAGTACCGGCCCGTGAAAGGACGCTCGGTCGCGGAGCAGCGCGTCACCTGATACTCCTGCTCCGAGAGCTGCGCGCGCCACGCCTCGTCGCTCTTCTCGATCTTCTCGTCTTTCGCCATGGATCGCTCCCTCTCCCGTTCGTGCGGACCGTGCGCGGCCCCGCGCCGGCGTCAGTTCCCCTCGAGCGCGACGCGCAGCGAACGCTCCGCGGCGCTCACCGCGACGATGCGCGGATTCTGGTCGCCCTCCCGGAACCGCAGCTTCACGGCCGTGAGCGCTGCCGCCTGCTCCGCCGCCGCGCCGACCGGCCAGACCGCCGTGATCGACTGGCCGAGGATGCGCCACCACGGCTCTTCTTCGTCGAGGGGCACGAGCCCGCCCGGCAGGGCGCTCCGTTCCTCGATCGTCTCGATCGCGAGCCCGATGCCGCTCGAGCGGACGACCACGCGCCCGACGTCGAAGGTCAGGACCAGCACGCCGGGCGAGGCATCGGGCCGATCCGCCTCGACGCGAAGGACGCGCGCGCGCGCGGCGACGGCGCGCTCGAAGATCTCCACGGCAGCCTGCGAAGTCACGCGCCTAGTCTACACTGGCCGCCGGCCTGCGACGCCTCGTCGCGGGGACGGCCCGCAGGCTCCGCCTTTCGTGTCGTCGCGTCGTCACTCGTCGTCTCGTCGTCGCCGCCCGTCTCGTCCGGTCCCCGCCCCGGCCGCGCTGTCGCGGAGGAGAGAGTTTGCCCGCCCGTTCCCGCGCCGCCGCCCGCAATCCCGAGCTCGTGCTGCTCGACGGCCTGACGGTTCGGCGCCGGCGGCATGCGCACGGCTGGTCGACCCGCGAGCTCTCCGCGGCGATCGAGGCGGCGAGCTTCGCCTCGAGCGGTCGGAAGCGCTCGATCTCGCCCAATCAGCTCGAGGCGATCGAGGAGCGCGCGGAGCGGATCCCGTACGAGCTCGTCCTGCTGCTCGCGGACGGGCTCGACTGCGACCCCATCGACCTGGTCGCCCCGGGCGAGCTCTCGAGCAGGTCGTCCGCGCATCGCGTCCACTGAGGCGCGCACCGCCCGGACGTCGCATCGAAACGACTCGGAACGCGGACCCGCATGGGGACGCAGCAGGAGGTGACATGGAGTATCTCGAGCCCGCGGCCGCGCGCCGACACAAGGGAATGCGCCTCGTCCTGACGGCGGGCGTCCCCGGGCCCTGGGGCGAAGCGGCGAAGGCGATCTTCGACCTGAAGGGGATCGCGTACCGGCCGGTCCGACAGACCGCGGGCGAGGCCGACCCGGCGCTGCTCGAATGGACCGGCCACGCGAACGCGCCGCAGGCCGTGCTCGACGACGAGCCCGCGCGCACGGGCTGGGCCGAGATCCTGCTCCTCGCCGAGCGCCTCGCACCGACGCCGTCGCTGATTCCCGAGCCCCCCCACGACCGCGCGCTGATGTTCGGGCTCGGCTTCGAGATCTGCGGTGAAGACGGTCTCGGCTGGCACCGCCGCCTGCAGATCATGGACGCGATGCTCTCCTCGCCCGGCGCCGAGCAGAACCCCCAATTCGAGACGGGGCGCACCCTCGCCCGCCGCTACGGCTACAGCCGCGAGGCCGCGTCGCGATCGAACCGACGCGTGCGCGCCATCCTCGAGCTCTTCACGGAGCAGCTCGCCCGCCAGGCGCAGAAGGGCAGCGAGTACCTCGTCGGCGATCGCCTCTCGGCCGTCGACGTCTACTGGTCGACCTTCGCCGCGATGCTTCGCCCCCTGCCCCACGAGCTCTGCCCGATGCCCGCGCCGATGCGCGCCTCCTACGAGATGCTGCCGCCGGAGGTCGCTGCCGCGGTCGACCCGTCGCTGCTCGCCCATCGCGATCGCATCTACCAGAAGCATCTGAAGCTCCCGGTCGAGTTCTGAGCGCGTGACGGAGCCGACGCCGATGCGGTCGCCCGCGGCGCCGACGCGGCGCTACGTCTTCTACGTCCTGTTCCTGCTCTTCCTCGTCTCGGTCCTCAACGTATGCGACCGCACGATCGTCTCGGTCCTCGCCGAGGACGTCCGGCGCGACCTCGCGCTCGACGACCGCGAGCTCGGGATCGTGCTCGGTCTCGCCTTCTCGGTGACCTATCTCTTCGCGGGCGTTCCGATCGCCTTCGTCGCCGATCGTCATTCCCGACGCTGGACGGTGTCGATCGCGCTGCTGGTCTGGAGCGGGATGACGGCGCTCTCCGGCGTCGCGACGAGCTTCCTCCAGCTCGTCGGTGCGCGCATGGGCGTCGGCGTCGGCGAGGCCGGCGGAAGCCCCGCGAGCCACTCGCTCGTCATCGACTACGTCCCGCCGAGCCAACGGGCCCGCGCGATGGCGTTCTTGAGCATCGGATCGATCGTCGGTCTCGGCGGCGGGATGCTCTACGGGGGCTGGGCGTCGGAATGGCTCGGGTGGCGCTGGACCCTCGTCAGCGTCGGGATCCCGGGGATGCTCGTCGCCGCGCTCTTCGCCGCGACGGTGATCGACCCGCCGCGCCGGGTCGCCGACACGCCGGGGCCCGACCGGTTCACGGGCCACCGGCTCCCGCGCGTGCTGCTCGAACTGATGCGCATGCCCGCGTTCGCCGCGCTGACCCTCGGCGCGACCTTCGCCAACGTCGTCGCGATGGGCCGCAACCTCTGGGAGCCGACGTTCCTGCGGCGCGTCTACGGTCTCGGCGCCGCCGAGACCGGCCTCGTCTACCTCTTCATCACCGCCGTGCCCGGCATCCTCGGCACCTGGATCTGCGGAGCCCTGACCGACCGCCTCGCCGCCCGCGATCGACGCTGGTACGGCTGGTTCCCGGCCCTGACCTGCTTCCTGCTCGTCCCGATGAGTCTCGGCTTCTACTTCGCGCCGACCGACGCGCGCCTGCTCGGTCTGCCCCTCGGCTACGCCTTCGCCTTCCTGGCCTCGATGCTCGCGCCGGGCTGGTCGCCGTCGACGATGGCGACGGCGCAGGGCCTCGTGCCCCCCTCGGCGCGCGCCGTCGCCGCCGCCACCTGGAGCATGGTCTCGAGCTTCGTCGGGATGGGCATCGCGCCGTCGCTCGTCGGCGATCTCAACGTCCGACTCGAAGGGGTCTACGGGTCGGAAGCGGTGCGCTATTCCCTGGCGATCGTCGGCGTCGTGCCGTGGCTGGCGACGGCGAGCTTCCTCTGGCTCGCGCGGCGCCTCGGACGGGAATGAGCCGCCTCGGACGGGCATGAAGCGCGGCGGAGGCGGCGACGCCGTCGATTCGATCGACGGGGTCTTCACGACCTCGCCGTCCGGCCAGGGCCCATCGATGCAACGAGGAGAACGAACGATGCGAACGCCGGCCTTCGATCGGAACCGACCGCCTCACGCGACCCCTTCGTCCGGGTCGGCCGGCCCGCGCCTCGGCCTCGCCCCTTCGATCGTCGCCCATGCGATCCTCGCCCTCGCGTCGATCGGCCTCTTCGCCGGCGGGCCCGTCGCGCGCGCCGCCGACGCGCAGGCCCCGAACGCGCCCCGGGCCGTCACGAGGGGCGACGGGCCCGGGACGAAGACCGCCCCCGACGCCCCCACCTACTCCCCGTACGTCGGCCAGGACTTTCCCGACGAGCTGCTCTGGGGCGACATGCACGTCCACAGCGCCTTCAGCATGGACGCCAACTCGATGGGCAATACCCGCCTGGGGCCGGGCGAGGCCTACCGCTTCGCGAAGGGCGAGGTCGTCACGTCGAATACCGGCCAACCCGTGCGCCTCGATCGACCGCTCGACTTCCTCGTCGTCTCGGACCATGCAGAGTACATGGGCGTGCTGCCACGGCTGCGCGCGAACGACCCCATGATCCTCGAAGACCCCGCCGGCCGGGCGCTGGCCGACGGCCTGGCGGCCGATGACGGCGGCCGCGCGGCCATGGGGACGCTGATCGACTCGCTCATGAAGAACGAGCCGATCATCGACAACGCGACGGTCAAGCAGAGCGTCTGGGACGAGATCACGCGCATCGCGGACCAACACGACCAGCCGGGCGTCTTCAGCGCGTTGATCGGCTTCGAATGGACGTCGATGCCCAACGGCGACAACCTCCACCGCGTGGTCGTCTTCGCCGACGGGGCCGACCGGGCCGGGCGCGTGACGCCCGTCTCCGCTTTCGACGGCGAGCGCCCCGAGGACCTCTGGGCCTTCCTCGCCCGCTACGAAGCGCAGACCGGAGGTCGCATCCTCGCGATTCCGCACAACGCCAACGTCAGCAACGGGCGCATGTTCGCCCTCGAGACCTCGGCCGGGAAGCCGATCGACCGACGCCATGCGGAGACCCGCGCGCGCTGGGAGCCCGTCGTCGAGGTCACCCAGATCAAGGGCGACGGCGAGACCCATCCCCTGCTCTCGCCCGACGACGAGTTCGCCGACTTCGAGACCTGGGATCAGGGCAATCTGAACATCGTGGCCACGATCCCCAAGGAGCCGTGGATGCTGCGGCACGAGTACGCGCGCTCGGCCCTGAAGCTCGGCCTCGACCTCCAGGCGAAGCTCGGCCGCAACCCCTTCCAGTTCGGCATGATCGGCAGCACCGACGCGCATACCTCCCTCGCCACCGCCGGCGAGGACAACTTCTGGGGCAAGGCCGTGATGGTCGAGCCCGGCCGGCCGCGCACGGCCATGACCTTCATCCCCTCCGCGAAGGATGCCTCCCTCGACATCATGGCCTGGCAGCAGGTCGCGGCCGGCTATGCCGCCGTCTGGGCGAGGGAGAACACGCGGAGCGCCATCTTCGACGCGCTCATGCGCAAGGAGGTCTACGCGACGACGGGGCCGCGCATTCGGGTCCGCTTCTTCGGCGGCTGGGACTACGCGCCCCAGGATCCCGCACGTCCGGACGCCGTCGCCCGGGGCTATGCGGGCGGCGTTCCGATGGGCGGAGCGCTCCCGAAGCCGCCCCCCGACGCGCGAGCGCCGCGTTTCCTGGTCATGGCCATGAAGGATCCCATCGGCGCGAACCTCGAACGCGTCCAGATCGTGAAGGGCTGGCGCGATCGCGGGGGCGAGCTCCGCGAGAAGGTCTACGACGTCGACGTCGCCGCGAAGCGTGGCTCGACCGTCGACGTCGCCACCGCGACCTACACCAACGCCATCGGCGAGGCCGAGCTCGCCGCGGTCTGGGAGGATCCCGACTTCGACGCCCGCGAGCAGGCCTTCTACTACGCGCGCGTCATCGAGATCCCGACTCCGCGCTGGACCGTCTACGACCAGGTCCGGCTCGGGAGCGACGTGCCGGAGGCGGCGCCGAAGGCCGTGCAGGACCGCGCTTATTCCTCGCCGATCTGGTACACGCCCTAGCGTCTGGGATCGAGGCCGGCCCGTCCTGGCGGAGCGAAGCCGATCCCTGACGCCCTCACTGCAGCCGGTGCATCAGCCGGATGAAATGCCACTGGGGATCGAAGTAGAGCGACCGAGCGTTGCCCTCCTCGTCCTCGGCGCTCAGGACATCGAGCATCCGCGGCCCGTCGAGCAGGACCTGGCCCCGCGGCTCGAGGCCGAGCCGCATCAGCGTCGCGTACTCCTCCCAGACGGCGATCGTGACGTACGGAGTCTCGGGCGTCTGCCCGTCGCCCGAGTCGAGCACGGATTGCGTCAGGCCCAGGAACCAGGCGCGATGGACGTCCGCTTCGACCGTCCTGCCGAGATCGAGGAGCGCCAACGCCCGCCAGAGATGGAGCTGCGCGAAGACGGGACAACGCTCGAGCGGGCGCTGGGTCAGCTCGATCACGTCCTCGAAGCGCTCCTCGGCGAGCGCCCGCGCGACCGACTGCTGGACCGTCGCGTCGCAACGCGCATCGAAATCCGCGCGCGGTCCGTACGCCTCGCGCAGGGCATTGTAATCGACGGGATCGCCCCAGCGCGGCGCGGGCGGCGCGACGGATTCCGGGATGAGCGACGGCAGACCGTCGACGGACGCATCCATCGCCTCGGCGTCCTGCGCGGATCCCGCTCCTCGAAGGTCGGCTCCGCGTCCCGACGCGGCTCCCGCCGCCGGACCGACGGCCTCGTGCGCGCATCCGATCACGAGCAGCGCGCCCATCGTCACCACCGCATTGCGCACGCCGATCCTCCCCGCGTCGCCCCGCGCGACACCCTTCGTTCGTCGATCGGATCAGGTCCGACCGTCTGCGGACGACCCGCCACCATACGGACGCGTGATCACCTCGAGCAGATGCTCGTCCGGGTCGTGGAAGTAGAATCCCCGCCCTCCGTCGTGGCGGTTGATCTCGCCGGGACGCGTCCGCGCCGGGTCGGCCCAGATCTGCGGGACCCGCTCGCGGACGCGCGCGAGGATGCCGTCGAACGCCGCGTCGTCGACCAGGAAGGCGTAGTGCTGTCCGGCGATGGGCAGCTCCTTCTCGGAGTAGTCGAGGGAGACGCCGCCTTCGAGCTCGACGACGAGGAAGTGGAGGAAGCGGCGCGCCGGCTGTAGACCGAGGACCTCCGTCAGGAAGTCGGCCGAGCGACGTTGATCCCGGCACCAGACGATCGTGTGATTCAACCGAACCATCCCGCCCTCCTCGCCCGTCGGCTCGCCCCGTCGGGCTCGTCATGCCCCGTCCGCATTCTCCACGACCCAGCGCGCATAGGGCGCATGGACCTCTTCGATCTCGACGGCGTGGATCGCAGGCAGCGTGTAGGGATGCAGCTCGCGGAGCGCGGCCTCGACGGCCGCGTAGGCTCGCTCGGTCGTCTTCGCGAGCAGGCGGTACTCGGGCTCCTCGACGACCTCGCCCTCCCAGCGGTAGAAGCTCTCGATCGGCTCGATCTGGACGCAGGCGGCGAGACGTCGCTCGACGAGGGCGCGGGCGATCGTGCGGGCATCCTCGCGCGTGGCCACGGTCGTGTAGACGGCGAGCAGGTCCATCCGCTTCCTCCGAAACAGGCCAGGCGCATCGGGGGCCGAACGGTTCGGAACCCCGTCGCACCGAGCGGTTCCGACGCGCCCGGCATCGCCCGGACGGACCGTCAGTTGGCCCAGTAGACGTAATCGTCGCCGGGCGCGACGGGCTCGGCGAGGGTGTGATCGATCGCGACGGTGCCCTCGACGAGCGAGGGCCAGAGCGGCTCGCTCATCTCCTGCTCGAGTTCCGCCAGGCGCCGGGCGAGGGCCGCGACCTGCTCGGGCCGCTCGGCGGCGAGGTCGTGCCGTTCGGTCGGGTCGTGGGCGAGATCGAAGAGCCAGGTCCGCTGCGGTCGCACGGAGACCTGCAGCTTCCAATCGTCGGCCAGCAGCGCCCGGTAGTGACCGCTGCGCCAGAAGAGCGCGTCGTGGGGACGGCCGGTCGACTCGCCGCGCAGACGCGCGATCAGATCGACGCCGTCGATCGCGCGATCCCCGGGCAGCGGCGCGCCCGCCGCGGCGGCGACCGTCGTGAAGACGTCGACGTGGGCTGCGGGCCGATCCGAGCGCGTGCCGGGCGCGATCCGTGCCGGCCAGCGGGCGAAGAAGGGCGTCCGGATGCCGCCCTCGAAGAAGGTCATCTTCCAGCCGCGGTAGGGCGCGTTGAGACCCTCGAGCCCCAGGTAGTCGGGCGCGCCGTTGTCGCTGGTGAACACGACGAGCGTGTCCCGCTCGAGATCGCTGCGGCGCAGGGCGTCGAGGACGGTCCCGACGCCGCGATCGAGCGCTCGGATCATCGCGGCATAGGTTCGGAGGGTATGGTCTTCGATGCCCGAGAGCGCGTCGTAGTCGCTCTTCGATGCCTGCAGCGGCGTGTGCGGCGCGTTGAACGCGAGGTAGAGGAAGAAGGGACGGTTGCGGTTGGAAAGGATCGCGTTCGCGGCCTCGCGGGCGAGATAGTCGGTCATGTACGCGTCGGGCTCGAAGCGGGGCCCCCCGTCCTTCGAGACGGCGAAGGGGAGGTTCGCCCAGAGCACGCGGTCGATCGGATCGAATGGCTGCTTCGCGTTGACGACCTCCGGATCGTCGGGATCGAGGAACATCGAGGCGCCCGTCAGGAAGCCCAGGTACTCGTCGAATCCCTGCGCCGTCGGTCGGAAGCGGTCGGTCTCGCCGAGATGCCACTTGCCGAGACCGACCGTGTGATAGCCGCGCTCGCGCAGCAGCTCGGCGAGCGTGATCTCGGCGGGGGGCAGGCCCTGCTCCTCGCGCGAGGGATAGGTCGCGGCGAGCTCCGCGTGGTAGATCGGCGGATGGGGATCGTCCCGCCTGAGCCAGGCGAAAGCGCGGGCGAGGGCCTTGCCGGTCGGCGTGAATTCGAAGCCGTAGCGCGTCGGATGGCGACCCGTGAGGATCGCGGCCCGCGACGGCGCGCAGGTCGCGTTGCCGGTGTAGCCGCGGGTGAACTGGACGCCGTCGCGGGCGATCGAGTCGATACGGGGCGTCGGAACGGCGCCGCCGGCGACGCCGCCGCCCGCGAAGGTCAGGTCGTTCCAGCCGAGGTCGTCGACGACGATCAGGACGACGTTCGGGCGATCCCGCGCGCGGACGGAGTCCTCGGGCGCGCGGTCCCAGACGACACGGACGTTCTCGCCGACCGGGTCGACGATCCGACCGACGAGCCCCGGCAACCGCATCAGGATCGCCTCCCGCCTCGACCAGCCGAAGCCGGCCAGGACGGCGAGCGCGACGAGCAACCCGATGCCGACCCTTCGCATGCGCATCGCCTCCCGGCGTTCCGATTCGGAAACGTTGTGGCATTCTACGCAGCGGGCGAGCGGAGCCGCAACGATCGCCTCGCTCGCCGAGTCGATCCGAGGCCGGGTCGCTTCGCGAAGCGCGCGGGCCAGGGCCGTCCTCCCGCAGCCGGCGGCGCGGCCCGGACCCGCGTCGCGAAGGCGAGGACCCGGTCGATGCGGCGCGTTTGAATAGCAACGTTAGGCAGGGGGTCACGCGATCGATCGCAGAGACCTCGCGGATCGAATCGATGGAATGCCTCCGCACGCCGGACGAGCGCTTCGACGGACTCCCGGACTGGCCCTGGGCGCCGCGCGCGGTCGAGCTCGACGACGGCGAGGGGGGCCGCCTCCGCATGGCCTATGCCGACGTCGGACCGGCGGACGTCGCGCCCCCGGACGCCGATCCGGCCGCGGCGGGCGACCGGGCGGGTGCGCTTCCGCGGGCGGCAAGCGGACGCGGTCCGATCCTCTGCCTCCACGGCCAGCCGACCTGGTCCTACCTCTATCGCAAGCTGATCCCGATCTTCGCGGGCGCCGGTCATCGCGTCGTCGCGCCGGATCTCGTCGGATACGGCCGCTCGGACAAGCCCACGCGCATCGAAGACCACGACTACGCCCGCCACGTCGCCTGGATGCGCGGCTTCGTCGAGGCGCTCGACCTGCGCGAGATCACGCTCGTCTGCCAGGACTGGGGCGGCCTGATCGGCCTGCGCGTCGTCGCCGAGGCGCCCGAACGCTTCGCACGCGTCGTCGCGTCGAACACCGCCCTGCCCGACGCGCAGGACGTCCCCGCCGACGCCGCCCCCGCCCTGCGCGCGCTCTATGCGAAGCTCCCCGTCCCGCAGACGATGGCCGAGGTCGCCGCCGGATTCGTCACCGGCCCCGCGACCGGTACGCCTCCCTTCATGCACTGGCAGAAGCACTGCGCCGAGTCGACGCGCTTCACGCCCCGGGACGTCATGGCCGCGATGTGCCCGGGCCTCTCGGACGCCGAGCTCGCGGCCTACGCCGCGCCTTTCCCCGACGAACGCTTCCTCGCCGGTCCGCGCCGCCTGCCCTCGCTCGTCCCGATCCTGCCCGACGACGTTGCGGTCGCGGACAACCGCCGCGCCTGGGCCGCCCTCGCGCGCTTCGAGAAGCCCTTCCTGACGGCGTTCACCGACGGCGATCCCGTCACGCGCGGCATGCACGTCCGCTTCCAGACCGACGTCCCCGGCGCCCGCGCGATGCCCCACGCGACGATCCGCGGCGCCGGCCACTTCGTGCAGGAGGACGCCGGCGAGGCGTTGGCCCGGATCACGCTCGACCTCGTCGCACGCACGCCCTAGGCCGGACGAGATCGGCGCGGACGCCTCGAGGCGCGCTCGACTCGCCGATCCGAGCGGGTCGACTCGGGCCTCGGCGCTCGTTATCCCTTCCCGGGTCCCGGCGCGACCGGATCGCGCGGACGCTCGGCCCCCAGCAGGAGATCCCCATGGCCGCACGGCTCCAGAAGAACGAGAAGCGACGCATCATGAAGTACCGCGAGACGCCGCTCCCGCCGGCCGACGACCTCGCGGCCAACGTGCGCTGGCTGCGCGATCGGGAGATCGTCAAGAACCTGTACCGACGTTATGCGTACGGCGTCGACTCGATCGACTTCGAGCTCGTCCGCTCCGTCTTCCATCCCGACTGCGTCGTCGACGGGACGCTCGAGAGCGGCGGGCTCGACGAGTACCTGAAGGGCCTCGAGGAGGCGATGTACATGTGGGACGCCACGATGCACTTCGTCGGGAACCAGTACGTCGAGATCGACGGCGACCGCGGCTTCGTCGAGTCCTGGGTCCTCGGCTACCACATGGAGGCCGACGACAGCCCGATCGACCATCTCGTCCTCGCGCTGCGCTACCAGGACGAGGTCGTGCGCGTCGGCGACGACTGGAAGATCATCCACCGCAAGACGGCCAAGCAGTGGCACACCGGCCCCTTCCCGCGGCCGACGATCGGACCGCCCGCCTATCCGCGACCGACCCACGCCCAGAAGAAGTGAAGGGGAGCCGCCATGTCGTCCGCGATCCAGGCCGGAACATACGAGTCGAGCGCGTCCGAACGGGCGAACGAACGCGGCGAAGGTCCGCGAGTCGGGCCGCGGCCGGCCGTCGCGCTCGACCACCAGGTCGTCATCGTCGGCTCGGGCTTCTCCGGGCTCGGCGCGGCGATCGCGCTCTCGAAGCTCGGGATCGAGGACTTCGTGATCCTCGAGCGCGAGAAGGCCTTCGGCGGGACCTGGGTCCAGCATGCCTATCCCGGGCTCGAGATCGACATGCCCTTCTTCGTCTACTCCTACCCCTTCGAGCCGCGCTGGAGCTGGAGCCAGCTCTATCCGACGGGCGAGGAGTACGCCGACTACACGCGCTTCGTCGCGAAGAAGTACGACCTCGAGCGCCGGATCCGATGCGAGGCCGGCGTCGCCGAGGCGCGCTGGGACGACGACGCCGGGGTCTGGCGCGTCCGGCTCGAGCGCGGCGAGACGCTGGTCTGCCGCTGGCTCGTCAGCGCGACCGGGCTCCTCGTCGTCCCGAAGCGCCCCGACATCGAGGGCATCGAGGCGTTCGAGGGCAAGCTCATCCATACCGCGCGCTGGGACCACGACTACGACCTGACCGAGAAGCGCGTCGCCGTCATCGGAACGGGCGCGACGTCGATCCAGGTCGTCCCCGCCATCGCGGACCGGGTCGAGCTGATCGACGTCTACCAGCGCACGCCGATCTGGCTGATGCCCAAGCCGAACCCCAGGCTCTCGCCGGGGTTCCAGCAGTTCCTGCGGCGCGTCCCCTTCGCCCAGCGCCTCGCGCGGTGGGCGATGAACGCGCTCGTCGAGGTCGTCTTCGGCCTCGGCTTCATCCGCTATGTCCGCTACCCCGGGATCTTCCGCTGGATCGAGCGCCGGCTCGTCGCCTTCATCCGCCGCGAGATCATCGACGAGGAGCTGCAGGAGAAGCTGATCCCGGACTACGCCTACTTCTGCAAGCGGCCGAGCTTCTCGAACCGCTTCTACGCGACCCTGAACCTGCCCCACGTCGAGCTCGTCACCGATCCGATCGAGCGCGTGACGAAGCGGGGCATCGTGACGACCGACGGGAGGGAACGCGACGTCGACGTCATCGTCTGCGCGACGGGCTACCAGGTCTTCAATCGCAGCTGCGTGCCGGGCTACGCGCTGATCGGACGCGGCGGAAAGGATCTCGGGGCGTACTGGGAGGAGAACCGCTACCAGGCGTACGAGGGCATCACCGTCCCCGACTTCCCGAACCTCTTCCTCTTCATGGGCCCCTACTCGACCGCGGGCCTCTCCTACTTCACGATGATCGACGTCGAGAGCAAGCACATGACGCGCCTGCTCCGCGCGGCCCGACGCCGCGGCAGCGAGTACGTCGAGATCAAGCGCGCGGCCCACGAGCGCGACTTCGCGAAGGTCGATCGCCGCGCGAAGCAGACGGTCTTCGCCGGCAACAACTGTGCAGGCTCGAATACCTACTACGTCGACGGCCACGGCGATTCGCCCGGCCTGCGGCCGGTGACCGGATTCGAGCACTGGCTGAACAGCCGCTTCTTCCCGCTCGACGACTACGTCTTCGAGCCCCCGGCACGGAGCGGGGACGCGGGCACCCCGAGCGCTTGAGCCGACGCATGCCCCCGCTCCACGGCCTCGACGCCGATTCGCTCCTCGACGAGGCCCGCCGACGCAGCGGCCTCGACGACTTCGGCGATCCGCGCTTCCGCGAGCCCCTCGAACGCCTGATCGCGTCGATCGTGCACGATGCGAAGCTCCACGCCGACGGCCTCGCCGCGCAGCGGGAGCGGCTCCTCGGCAACCTGACGACTCGCCTCGCCGCCGAGGCCCTGATCGCGGCCCATCCCGAGATCGAGGACGAGCGGATCGAAGCGCCGCTCGTGATCGTCGGCCCGACGCGCTCCGGCACGACGCGTCTCCATCGCATGCTCTCGGTCGATCCGCGCCACTTCACGGTGCTGTGGTGGGAGAATCGCAGGCCCGTCCCCTACGCCGGGACGGACTGGCGGCACCAGGATCCACGGGTGGAGGAGGCCCGGGCGGAGGTCCGGCAGGTGCTGGCGGCGGCGCCGCAGATGCGCGCGATCCATCCCTGGGATCCCGTCGGTCCCGACGAGGACGCGCTGCTCTGCGAGCACGCGTTCCTGTCCTACGTCCCCGAGTCGAGCCTCCACGTCCCGTCCTACCGCGATTGGATGCAGGACACGGACGTCGAGCCGGCCTACCGCTTCCTCGCGCGCATGCTGCGGATCCTGCAGTGGCAGAAGCGGGCGCGCGGCGAGCGCGGGTCGCGCTGGGTGCTCAAGACGCCGCAGCATCTCGGGTTCATCGAGACGTTCTGCCGCGTCTTCCCCGACGCACGCATCGCCCAGACCCATCGCGATCCGCTCTCGGCCGTTCCCTCGGCGGCCAGCATGTACTCGACGCTGTGGCAGATCGGATCCGACGAGGTCGACCTCGCCGCGACGGGCCGTCAATGCCGTGACCGCCTCGCGCTCGACCTCGACCGCTGTCTCGCCTTCCGCGCCCGGGAGCCGGAGCGTTTCTTCGACGTCTGGTTCGACGAGATGGAGTCGGATTCGATCGCGCCGGTCGAACGCCTCTACGCCTGGCTCGGCACGCCCTTCCTGCCCGAGACGCGGGCCGCCCTCGCGCGATGGCTCGTCGAGAACGCACGGGAGAAGCGGCCGCCGCATCGCTACACGTTCGAGACCTTCGGGCTGACGCGGGACGATCTCCTCGAGCGCTTCGCCGGATACCGTTCGCGCTTCATCCTGCCGCGCCGGGCCAGCTGAGGGATCGAGCCGAGCTTCCGCGCCGGGCCAGCTGAGGGATCGAGCCGAGCTTCCGCGCCGGGCCAGCTGAGGGATCGAGCCGAGTCCGGAATGGGGTTTGGACGGGTCATCGACGGACGCGTCATGGACGCGTCACGGAAGAGGAGCAACGCATGGGCAAGCTGGACGGAAGGGTCGCGATCGTGACGGGCGGGGGCCAGGGGATCGGGCGCGGCGTCGCGCTCGTGCTCGCACGCGAAGGCGCCGACGTCGTCGTCGTCGACATGAATCCCGAGACGGCCGGGCGGACCGCCGCCGAGGTCGAGGGGCTCGGGCGGCGCGCGCTCGCGGTCCCGACCGACGTCCGGCGCCGACGGGAGGTCGAAGCCTGCGTCGCGGCCGCGGAGCAGGCCTTCGGCCGCATCGACGCCCTCGTCAACTGCGCCCAGATCCAGCGCCAGCAGGTCGCCTTCGAGGACACGACCGACGACGACATGGACGTCGTGCTCGGCTCGGGCCTGATGGGGACGTTCTATTTCATGCAGGCCTGCTTCCCGGCGATGCGCCGACGCGGCGGCAAGATCGTCAACGTCGCCTCGGCGGCCGGGCTCGTCGGCTACAAGGGCTGGGCGTCGTACGCCGTCGCGAAGGAAGGCATCCGCGCGCTGACCAAGGTCGCGGCCAACGAGTGGGGCCAGCACAAGATCAACGTCAACGCGATCTGCCCGCTCTCCCTGACGCCGAGCATGAAGGAGTGGCATACGAACAACCCCGAGCTCTCGAAGATCATGATCGACTCGATCCCGCTCGGCCGCGTCGGCGACCCCGAGCAGGACATCGGCCGCGCCGTCGCGTTCCTCGCCGGACCCGATTCGGACTTCATCACGGGCGCCACCCTGATGGTCGACGGCGGGCAGACGATCCTGCACTGAGCGGGACCGAAAGCGATCATTCCGCTCACGGCGCAGCGAAGCCTCGATGGGCGCGCGACGCGCTCGCGTGGCGCGCAGCGTTCGCGCCGCCGACCCCGGCTCGAATCAGCGGGCCGTGAACCAGAGATGCCCCGCGACGAAGAGCAGGAAGACGGCGAAGGCGCGCTGCAGGTCATGGGCGCTCAGGCGGAGCGCGACCTGCGCGCCGAGCCACGCGCCGAGCGCGAGCCCCGCCGCGATCCAGGCGGCCGGACCGATCTCGACGAAGCCGTTTCGGTAGTAGTGCAACGCGCCGAGCGCGCCGACGGGCAGCAGAAGGGCGGCGAGCGACGTCCCGGTCGCCATCTCGGACTCCATCCGGGCGACCAGGATCAACGCGGGAACGATGACGACGCCGCCGCCGATGCCGAAGAGTCCGGACAGGATGCCCGCGACGAGACCGATCGTGAGGAACTCCATGGCTTCGCTCGACCTCCCTGCGCGGTCGGACCGCGTGTGCCGCGCTCCCCGGCGCCCCTCGGCCCGCGCGTCTCGTCGCCCGGACGCCCATGCGACCCGGGCACCGCTGGGGACGTCACGCTTCACGACACCGTTTCGCGCGGGGACGTTCGGCCGCTCGTCGCTCGGCGCCCCGCCGCGCCAGCCACCTCCCAACCACCTCCGAACCGCCTCCCAATCACCTCCCAACCGCCCACGGGCCACCGACCGGGCCCGATCACCGCCGGCGCAATCGGACTGCAGATGGCCGAGACGGATCGGGCCGAGGTCGGGCTGCCCGCCGATCCCCCACTCGATCGCCTCGAGCAGCCGGTCGGCCGACAGCCCGTGCACGCCGCCGCCGCGGAACGTCCGCATCGGATTGCGGGACCGGACGCCGCGGTGGACGACCTCGATCTCGCCCCGGCTCGCGGGACGAGGGGCCTCGGACAGGCGCGCGATCCGAATCCCCACGACCGCCGACGGAGCGGAAACGGGCGCGCGTCCGCAGTCTCGTCGAGCCCTCGTGGGAGCGCGCGGCGAACGTCATCCGGCGTCCCCGACATCGCCCGGCGTTTCGCCGCCCCGGCCCTGCGCTTCGCCGGGATCGAGACCGTCTACCCGATCGGCTTCGGGATCGAAGTCCCGCCGCCCCGGTGCGTCTCGCCCTCGAGCGCGGGTTCTGCGCGCGTTCGAGCGCCGAGAGGAAGGCCCGCCGCGGCCGTCGCGAAGGAAGGGATCCGCACCTCGAACGAGGTCGCGGCCCACGAGGGGGGCCAGCACACGATCGACGTCAACGCGATCGCCCCTGGCGGGTCGCGGTTCCCGATGGCCGGGGCAGACTGGCCGCTTCGGCCCCGCGTCCGAGGCCCTTCGCGGGCTCTTCCGATGGCTCGAACGGGGCCGCCGAACGCGGCGGGCCGGACGATCGCGGCGACGACTCCGTCCGGAAGCACGAACGGGGACGATCCATCGAATCGGATCGTCCCCGTCGATCTCGCCACCGGCCCCCGACTACTGCGGGCAGCTTCCCGTTCCGGTTCCCCCGGTGGACGGCGGGAACACGACCTGCAGATAGACGATCCCGGCGCGCTCGACGGTGATCAGCTGGCCGCGGGGATCGAAGTCGAGCGGCTGCTTGTTGCGCTGGCTCTTCGTGTCGAACTCGATCTCGCCCTGGACACGCCCATCGCGGAGTACGCGGACGTCGAGCACGCCCTGGACGATGCCGCCGACCGTGACGTCGTAGTTCGCGGGGTCGAGATCCTCGGCCTCGACCTTGAAGCTCGAGCGGTTCTTCTTGCGAACCCGGTATTCGGCGTGGCCGCTCGCGTCGCCGTCCTCTCCGGTATTGACGAGCGAGACCCGCGTTCGCTCGAGGTCCTTCGCGAGCGCGGTCGTGGGAGCGAGGAGGCCGAGGGTCAGCACGAGTCCGAGAAGCAGGGAGAGGGATCGTCGAGCAGTCATGGTTCGTTCCTTTCAGATGGGCCCAAGGGCTCTGGGATGGAGGCATCGACGGCTTGGATGGCCTTGTTTGTTCTTTTTATCCCAGTCCATGCGCGACGGTCAACATGTTTGGGGATTTTTCACAATTTTTTTTCTCCTGCTCGCGTCCGAGCTTCCGGCGGGCGCTCGCGATCCCTTTTGATTCGAATGGTTGAGCGGGCTCTTGCCGCCTCCCTGCCGCGCGCCGCGGGGACCGCTCCAGCATCCGGCCGCTTCCCGGACGGGCGACCTTCGCCGCTCGGATGGCCCGGCCGGCCGGAGACCGCGTGGCCGAAGGGAAGTCGCGGGCGCGACGCCGCGCGATCGGGCCGGGTCGGCGTCGCGCGGGGCCGACGCCCTCTCCTCGCCGCGCGCAGGCGGTCGCGAGCGCGCCGGTCGCCGCGGGGGCCTAGCGGAGCACGCGCCGCGTGCTTCCCCAGTCGTTGCAGAGGTGGATCTCGATCGGGCGCGACGCGTCGAGCGCGTCCCCGAGCTCGGGCCGGATCTCCTCGAAGAACGCGACCACCTCGGGATCGTCCCAGGCTCCGCCGGCGAGCGGGATGCGCAGCTCGACCGCTCGACCGCCCCGTCGAAGGGTGACCTCGACCCCGGTCGCCTCCTCGAACAGGCCGATCGCCTCCAGTCGATCGATCAGCGCGTCCGCGTCGGCGCGCGACGCCCCGCCCTCGTAGTAGACGCCGTTCTCTCCGGATGCGACGTAGTTCCACGATCGCACCGGGAGCCACTCGTCGGCCGCGACGGCGAGCGCGAGCGTCGCGACCAGGCTGCTCGACGCGACCGCCAGCGACCGGGGGTTCGATGCGATCGCCCCGCCGCTCCTCACGTGGGTCGCGAGGGGACGGCGCTGGAGCGCCCAGGCGAGTCCGCTCAGGATCGAGCAGTATGCGCCCGGAATCACGCGATTCGGGAAGTCGGTCGGAGCCAGCAGGGCGGCGAGCCCCGCCGCGAGCTCGAGCGCCAGGCCGGCGAAGAGCATCCCCCAGAACGCATCCTCGTTTCCGAGCCGGCGGTAGTTGACCGCGAGCTGCCATGCCCCCGCGATCGGACCGCCGAGGAACGAGCTCCAGGCGATCTGACGCTGCGAGTAGAGCGCATGGCCGGGCCTCGCCGGCTGGACTCCGCTGGCGGCGGTCGAATCGATCGGATGCGACGCCATGGTCGGCCTCCCTGGCTCCGGAGGGTCGACCATCCGATCCCGGTTCATGAGCTTCCCGATTCGTGCGCGCCGGGACCGATGCCGCCCTCGTCGGCCCGCCCCGAGTTCAAGCGAAGTAGGTCTGTAGATGATCGAGTCGGGTCGGTCCCGGGTCCGGATGGCCGCCCATGCCCCACTCGATCGCCTCGAGCAGCAGATCCGCCGACAGCCCGTGCGCGTCGCCGCCCTGGAACTTCAGGGTCGGATTGCGGTACCGGACGCCCCGGTGGACGACCTCGATCTCACCCCGGCTCTCTGGACGCAGGATCTCGGAGACGCGCGCGATCAGAATCGCCGCGACCTCCGACGGATTCGCGCACAGCGTCGGGGGCGAGCGGAGCCAGCCGACGATCGGAACGATGTGATGGCCCGCGCCGCTCCACGCCTCGTCGAGCGGCCCGATGACCTCGACGGAATGCGGGTCGAGTCCGACCTCCTCGTGCGCTTCCCGCAGCGCCGCCTCGACCCATCGCTCGCCCGCGTCGAGTCGGCCGCCTGGAAAGGCCGTCTGGCCCGCATGCTGCGCCAGATCGACCGCGCGACGCGTCATCAGGACGCAGACGTCGTCCGCCTCGGGGTCGGGCCAGAAGGGCAGCAACACCGCAGCGCGTCGAAAGTGGACGGGGATCCGCTCGGGCGGAAGCCGGAAGCGGGCTCGCGTCCGCAGCCTCGTCAATCCCGCGTGGAATCGCGCCGCGAACGTCATCCCGGCCCCCCGATCGCGCTTCCCGCGTCGCCCGGATCGGAGTCGCCCGCGTCGTCGGGTTCGGCATCCGGGTCGACGCCGGGACCCACGTCGCGGTCCGCATCGAAGGCCCAGCGCCCCCGACGCGTCTCGCCCTCGAGCGCGCGGCCGAGCGCCGTGAGGAAGACCCGCCGCGGCCACTCGCTTGCGCCGAATCGCGCGAGATGTTCCGTGCGGACCTGGCAATCGACGAGCTCGAACTCCCATCGCTCGAGCTGCCGCACGAGCGCCACGAAGGCGATCTTCGAGGCGTCGGGCTCGCGCGCGAACATCGACTCCCCGAAGAACGCGCGACCCAGCGACACACCGTAGAGTCCGCCGACGAGGCGCCGATCCGTCGCGTCGCCGGACCAGGCCTCGACCGAATGGGCGAAGCCGAGCGCGTGGAGCCGCTCGTACGCCGCGATCATGTCCTCGCCGATCCAGGTCCCCGCCTGCCCCGGCCGCCGGATCGCCGCGCAGCCGCGGATGACCTCGCTGAAGGCGCGATCCAGCGTCAGTCGGAAGGGCCGAGCGCGGATCCGTCGGGCGAGGCTGCGCCCGACGTGGAGCGCGCTCGGCGCGAGCACCATCCGCGGATCGGGCGAGTACCAGAGGATCGGCTCCTCGTCGTACCAGGGAAACACGCCCTGGGCGTAGGCCGCGAGCAGGCGTTCGGGCTCGAGATCACCGCCCCAGGCGAGCAGCCCGCGCCGATCGGCGGCCGCGGGATCGGGAAAGGGGTAGGCCCGCGCGAGCGCGTCGACGAGCGCTCGCGTCGTGCGATTCATCGGTTGGCGAATCCGAGCGCGTCTTCCGGCCAGGGCGCGGCGGACGCGATCGCCGGCAGGACGTGGGCGACCTCGTCGACGACGCGCCACATCTCGAGATGGTTCTCGTGCATGAAGCGCAGGTCGACGCTGCTCTTCAGGAGGGTGAAGAGGGGGTCGTAGAAGCGGTTCTGGTTCAGGATCACGATCGGATGGCGGAACAGTCCGAGGCGCTTCGACGTCAACGCCTCGAAGAGCTCCTCGAACGTGCCCGAGCCGCCCGGCAGGGTCACGATGGCGTCGGCGAGGTCCAGCATCGCCTGCTTGCGCTGATGCATGGTCTCGACGAGCCGGAGCTCCGTGATCCCGGTATGCGCCCACTCCCGCTCGCGCATGAAGCGGGGGATGATGCCGACGACGCGGCCCCCCTCGGCGAGGGCGGCATCCGCGAGCGCGCCCATCGAGCCGATGGCGCCCCCGCCGTACACGACCGTGTCGCCGTTTCGGGCGATGGCGCGGCCGAGCGAGGCGGCGGCCGCATGGAAGGCCGGATCGCAGGTTCGACTCGACGCACAGAACACGAGGACGTGACGTCCCCCGTTGACGGCTTCCGACATCGGCCGTAGGGTTGCGGCTTCAGGTTCGAACGCAAGGGGTTGATTTCAGGCGCTTGCAGACCCTCGGACCCGCCCGTCCCGGCCGATCGAGCGATCGAGTCGAACCGACAGGGCTCCCGCCGAGTTGCTAAGTGCCCGCCTTCGGGCGACGTCGATACAGCCGGATGAGAGCCGTACGAGAGCCGTATGCGTACGAGAGCCGTACGCGCACGAGAGTCGGAACCCGGATCGGACCGGAAGCGGCGCCGACTGCCGACCGACGGACGATCGAACCCGACTCGGCTGCCCGCGACGCCACGACCGAAGGGACCGATCCAGGCTCGCGACCGAAACGTCGGCCGCGCGCCGCGCTTCATGCGCCCCCGATCGATCGTCGTCGACCCGCGCGCCGCGCGGGCCTGGAGGATGCATGTCCGAGCAGCTGCCGAACGAGCCCACGAACCGGGGGAGCGCGACCAGCTCCGTCCACGCCGGCGAGCTGCGCCAGCAGGAAGCCAACGCGATCACGACGCCGATCTACCAGACGTCGACCTTCTGGTTCCGCAACTCGAAGGAGGTCACCGACTATCAGGAGGGCAAGAGCCAGCGCGAGGAATACGGGCGCTACGGCAACCCGACCTGGCGGGCGGTCGAACGCAAGGTCTCCGCGCTCGAGGGGGGCGAGGAGTCGGTGCTCTTCGCGTCGGGGATGTGTGCGGCGACGACGACGTTCATGGCGCTGCTGCCGGAGGGCAGCCATCTGATCGTGACGAGCGACTGCTACCGCCGGACGCGCCAGTTCATCAACCAGTTCCTGTCGCGCATGGGGGTCGAGACGACCGTCATCGAGCCCGGCAGCCTCGCCGCGTTCGAGGCGGCGCTCCGACCGAACACGGCGCTCTTCTTCACCGAGTCGCCGACCAATCCCTACCTGCGCGTGATCGACGTGCCGGCCTTCACCGAGGTCGCCCATGCCCGCGGCGTCAAGGTCATCATCGACTCGACCTTCGCGACGCCCGTGAACCATCGCCCGCTCGAGGACGGCGCCGACCTCGTCCTGCACAGCGCCACCAAGTACCTGGGCGGCCACAACGACCTGCTGGCCGGCACGCTGACCGGCCCGAAGGCGATCGTCGAGCCGGTGCGCAAGGCGCTCGGCGTGCTCGGCGGGATCATCGACAGCCATGCCGCGTGGCTGCTCCTGCGCGGCATCAAGACGCTCGACATCCGCATGGAGCGCCACAACGCGAACGGCATGGCGATCGCCCGCTACCTCGAGGCCCATCCGAAGATCAAGCACGTCTGGTACCCCGGCCTCGCGTCCCATCCCGACCACGGCATCGCGATCCGCCAGATGAAGGGCTTCGGCGGCGTCGTGACGTTCGAGATCGACACCGACCTCGCCGGCGCGATGCGCTTCATCGACGCGACGACGATCCCGTACCAGGCGCCGTCGCTCGGCGGCGTCGAGAGCCTGATCGAGCTGCCCGTGACGATGTCGTTCTGGGACGTTCCCAAGCCGAAGCGCCTCGAGCTCGGCATCACCGACAGCCTCGTCCGCTTCGCGGCGGGCATCGAGAACGCAGCGGACCTGCTCGCGGATCTGGAGCAGGCGCTGGCGAAGGTCTGAGCGAGCGGTTCGCGGGCGATGCTAGGGGCGCGCGGCGCCCAGCAGACGCGCCATGTCCTCGATCTCGGCGGCCATGTAGAGACGCTTCCGCCAGTGGGCGGGGATGCCGCCGATCCCGTACCAGGCGCCCGCGATCTGACCGACGATCGCGGCCGTGGTGTCGGCGTCGTCCCCGAGGTTCGCCGCGAGCAGCACGGCCTGCTCGAACGACGCCGTCCGCTCGAAGCACCAGAGCGCCGCCTCGAGCGAGTGGACGGCATAACCGGTCCCGCGGATGTCGCTCGCCTCCTTCTCGACGTATCCCCCCGCGGCGAGCGCCGCGACGTTCGGGGAGACCAACCGGAGCGAGCGCCCATCGAGCACGGCCTCCCGGGGCTCCCCGGCCAGCGCCCTCGCGATCGTGTGCGCGAGCAGACGCGCGCAGTCGAGCGCCTCGGGCGCAGCGTGGGTCGTGCGCGAGCAATCGACGGCGTAACGGTCGACGCGCCCGAAATCCGGGTAGAAGAAGAGGACGACGGGAGCGAGACGCATCAGGGCGCCGTTGCCCGCGGTCGTCGGATCGTCCGAGCCGGCGAAGGGATCGCCCGTCTCCTGGAACCGCCAGAGCGCGCTGCGGACCGTCATCCCGATGTCGAAGCAGAATCCGGTCGAGCTGAGATGCCCTTCCTTCCACCAGCGGACGTAACGCGCCATCTGATCGGCCGCGTCGAAGGCTCCCCGCTCGAGCAGGCTCTCCGCGAGGCAGAGCGACATCGAGGTGTCGTCCGTCCATTTGCCGGGGCGAAGCGAGAACGGACCACCCCCGACCATGTCCGTCAGCGGCTCGAAGTCTCCGCGCATTTCGAACTCGACCGTCGTCCCAACGGCGTCGCCGCAGGCGAGACCGACGAGCGAGCCGGCGCAGCGATCGAGCAGGTCGGAAGCCACTTCATGCTCCTCTTCGAGGAGTCGATCGGAGCGTCAGGACCGACACCTCCGGCGGCACGCGGAACCGCACGGGCAGGATGCTCGTCCCGAGCCCCGAGCTGACGAAGAGATGCCGTCCGTCTTCGACCACGTGGCCGATCGCGAAGCGCTCGCCGTAGACGGAGGGGACGATCGGACGCCCGATCCCGGGCAAGTGGACCTGGCCTCCGTGGGTATGCGCCGCGATCGTGATCGCCACGCGCGCCGGGATCTCCGGGAAGACGTCCGGGTTGTGCGTGAAGACCATGACGGGACCCGCGTCGGAGACCGCCTCGAGCGCGTGCGCGACGTCGTGCGGCCCCTCCATCCAATCGCTGATGCCGGCGAGCCAGAAGCGACACGCCCCCTTCGCCAGCGGCAGCGCTCGGTCTTCGAGGACCGGGATCGAGACGGACTCGAGCGACCGCCGCACGCGCGCGGCGTCGAGCCACCAGTCGTGATTGCCGAGCACGGCGTAGACGCCGATCGGCGCGTGCAGCCCGCGGAGCGTCGCGGCGATCGCCTCGGGCGGCTCGAAGCGTCCGCCGACGACGCCGTGGATGACGTAGTCGCCCGCGAGCAGGATCAGATCGGGGCGAGCCGCGTTCGTCAACGCGACGATGTCGCCGAGCTTCTTCGGATCGTTCCAGGGCGAGCCGACGTGGAGGTCGCCGAGGACCGCGACGCGAAGGCCCGTGCAGGCCTCCGGCCATCCGGGAAGCGCGATCTCGTGGTCTTCGTTGCGGAGACTCGCCGGCTCGATCACGAAGCCCCAGAGGCCGGGAAGCGCGACCGAAAGGAACGCGACGGCGCTGGCGACGATCCACGCGCGACGGCGCCGACCGGCCTCGGGCGCCAACTAGAAGAGCCGCTCCTGCGCGGGCTCGCCGATCGGGGCGGCCCCTTCCATCGCGAGCAGGCGCGCCTTGAGATCGAGGCCGCCCGCATAGCCCTGCAGCGCCCCGCCCCGCCCGATCACGCGATGACACGGGATCACGAGCGGAATCGGATTCGCCCCGTTCGCCGCGCCGACGGCGCGCACCGCCTTCGGTGTCCCCATCGCGCAGGCGATGTCGGAGTAGGCGAGCGTCTCGCCGTAGGGAATCTTCGCGACGCGCTGGTAGACGGCGAGCTGGAACGGCGTCGCCCGCAGGTCGAGGTCGAGCGAGAAGACGCGACGGCGATGCTCCAGATACGCGCAGACCTGCTCGATCACGGCATCGTTCGACGCGCTGCCGTCGATCAGCCGGGCCTCCGGCGCGTGGGTCTTCATCCAGCCGCCGAGCCCGCGGCCGTTCTGATGCGGCAGCTCGAGATAGGCGAGGCCCTTCTCGCTGCAGACGGCGCGCAGCGGTCCGATCGGCGTATCGAAGCGGCTGACGGCGAGCAATTCCATGGCGCGCATTCTACCCCGACGCTGGGGAGTTTCGAGCCATTTCCGCGCTCGAAGCCGGACGGAATCGGACCTCGCATCCCGGCTTCCCGCTCCGCCGCGTGCGCGCGACAGCGAACGGACGACCCGGCGATCGCACGAGGCCGCGGGCGATCAGACGTCCGCGCCGCCCTCGCGCCGTGCCCCCGCGTCGTCGTCGGAATCCACGCGCGGATCCGTCGCCGCGACGCCCGCGAGTTCCTCCTCTCCGATCTGCAGTCGCTTCATCATCTTCTGGAGCGACTGCCGCGGAATGCCGAGCCGTTCGGCAGCCGCGCTCTTGCTTCCCGTCTCCCGCACCGCGGCGATCAGCATCCGCCGCTTCAGCGCGTCCACGGAACGATTGAGATCCCAGTCGATGGCGACCCGGGCGCCCGCCGGATCCGCCTCGGCCCCGCCCCCGAGGCCCGCGTCGACCAGGCCGCCCGCCCCCCCGGCGTCGGTCGGCGACGGCTCGAACGGATGGCGAAGCGCCCCCACCGTGGCCGGCTCGATCGCGAAAGGAATCACGGCACCGCGTCGAATGCGCCGCGCGCCGCGCACGTGCTCGGAGAGGTTCTCGAGTCCGATCGTCTCCTCGGGCCCGGCGAGCGCGGCGCTCCGCTCGATCTCGTTCGCCAGCTCCCGGACGTTGCCCGGCCACTCGTGGGCGACGAGGCAATCCATCGCGGCGTTCGAGAAGCCGCGGAAGCGACGCTTCATGCGGCCGGCGGCGACGTCGAGGAAGTGGTGGGCGAGGGCCGGGATGTCGTCCCGGCGTTCGCGCAGGGCGGGCAGCTCGATCTCGACGACGCGCAGCCGGTAGTAGAGGTCCTCGCGAAAACGCCCCTCGGCCACGCGCTTCTTCAGGTCCCGATTCGTGGCGGCCACGACCCGGACGTCGACCTTCTTGGTATCCGAGGAGCCGAGCGGCCGGATCTCGCCGTCCTGCAGCACGCGCAGCAGCCGGACCTGCATGCCCGGCTCGGTCTCGCCGATCTCGTCGAGGAAGATCGTCCCCCCGTCGGCGACCTCGAAGAGGCCCTTCTTGTCGACGTGGGCGCCGGTGAAGGCGCCGCGCTTGTGGCCGAAGAGCTCGCTCTCGAGCAGCGTCTCGGGCAGCGCGCCGCAGTTCTGCGCCACGAACTTCTTGTCCCGGCGCGGGCCCGAGTAGTGGATCGCCCGGGCGAGCAGGTCCTTGCCCGTGCCGGTCTCGCCGGTCAGCAGGACGGTCGCATCCGTCTGGGCGACCTTCTGCGTGATGTCGAAGACGCGCTGCATCGCCGGAGAGCTCCCGATGATGCCGGCGAACGAATAACGCGCCTCGACCTCGCGGCGCAGATAGAGGTTTTCGGCCCGCAGGCGCTCGTTCGCCTCGGCGAGCGAGGCGGCGAGCTGAGCGTTCACGCTCGAGAGCGCATGGACCTCGAGCCCCCGCTTGACGCTGATGCGCAGCTCGTCCGGCTCCCAGGGCTTGGTCACGTAGCGGTAGATCCGCCCCTCGTTGATCGCCCGGACGAGCGAGGGCATGTCGGAGTAGCCCGTCAGCAGGATGCGGATCGTCTTCGGGCTCCGCTCGATCACCTTCTCGAAGAACTCGACCCCGGTCATCCCCGGCATGACCTGATCCGAGATGACGAGCGCGATGTCCTCCCGGTCGAGGATCTCGAGCCCTTCGCGGGCGCTGGTCGCCGTGAAGACGCGGTACTCGGAGCCGAGCGTCATCTCGATCGACTCGAGGATCGCCTCCTCGTCGTCGACCACCAGGACGCCGTAGCGACGGCTCTCGTCGGTGGGGCGGGCACCTTCGATCACGGGCATGGCGACACGTTACCGCAGGCCCCGGACCGACGCGTCGTGCCCCCGCCCGCGCTTCGCCCTAACGCCCGGCGACCAGGGCCTCGACCCGGTCGATGACCTGCGCCTCGAGGCGCGCGTTCTCGAGGGCGTTGATCTCCTGGATCCCGGTCGGGCTCGTCACGTTGATCTCCGTGAGCCGACCGCCGATCACATCGATGCCCACGAAGAAGAGCCCGTGGTCCCGGACGAAGGGGCCGACGCGCGCCAGGACCGCCCGGTCGTTCTCGTCGAGGGGCGCATGGGCCGGCCTTCCCCCGACGTGGAGGTTCGCCCGGGACTCGTGGTCCGCCGGAACCCGGAGGACGGCGCCGATCGGCTCGCCTTCGAGCAGCAGGATCCGCTTGTCCCCCTTGCGGACGTCGGGGAGGTACGCCTGGGCCATGACGGAGCGGGTCCCGAACCGGGTCGACTGCTCGAGGATCGAGGTCAGGTTCCGATCGTCCTCGACGACGTGGAAGATCCCCTCGCCGCCCTTGCCGTCGAGGGGCTTCACGATCATCTGGCCGTCGTGGGCCTGCATGAACGCCCGCAGCTCCCGGATGTGACGCGTCACACGCGTCGGCGGCATCAGATCGGCGAAACGGAGCGCGAGCAGCTTCTCGTTGAACGTGATCACGCTCGAGGGCCGGTTGAGCACGATCGTCTTGCGACAGACGTCGAGGATCTGGGTCGCGACGACGTAGTCGCGGTCGACCGGCGGGTCCTTGCGCTGGAACGCAACGTCGATTTCGGCATCGAAATCCCAGGTCCGCACCTCGCCGCGCCGGACGGGCGCGGGGCTGCCGAGCTCGAGCCGGATCTCGGCCGCCTCGGCCCGAACCCGGCCGTCGTCGACCTCGAGATCCGCCGGATCGACGAAGAGCACCCTGTGGCCGCGGTCCTGGGCCTCGCGCATCAGCACGATCGTCGTCGAGGCCGTCATCGGCTCCTTCTCGACCGGGTCCATGACGAAGGCGAGCGTGAGCGGACGGCTGGATCGCGATCGGGACGACATGCGGACTCCGGAGATTAAGGAGAGGAGCGGTTCGCGCCGAAACGGGCTCGTGCGATCGCCAGGACGGGGTGGACGCGCGACGAAGATCCGGCGGGGCGGCCAATCGGTAGCGCACGAACGGAGGCGTCGGCTAGCTTGGCGAGCCGCGGAGTACACATGGCTTTCTTCCGGTCTGGGGGGATCCGGATCGCCCTGATCCTGCTGCTCGTCTCGGGCCTCTGCGCGGCCGGCGGCGCGGGCGCGATCTACTGGCTGCTGATCCGCGATCTCCCCGATTTTCGCAGCGTCGCCGACTACCGCCCCCCGGTCTCGAGCCTCGTGTTCGACCGCGAGGGCCGATTGATCGGCGAGTTCTACACCGAACAGCGTCGGATCGTCCCGATCGAGGAGATCCCGCGCCACGTGAAGCTCGCGTTCGTCTCGGCCGAGGACGGGAAGTTCTACGAGCACCAGGGCTTCGACTTCGTCGCGATCCTGCGCGCCGCGATCGCGAACCTCCGCGAGGGTGGCATCGCCCAGGGCGCCAGCACGATCACGCAGCAGACGGTGAAGAGCCTGCTGCTCTCGCCGGAGAAGACCTACGAGCGCAAGCTTCGGGAGATCCTGCTCTCGCGGAGGCTCGAGCAGGCGCTCTCGAAGGACGAGATCCTCTACCTCTATCTGAACCAGATCTATTTCGGAAACGGTGCCTGGGGCATCGGCCAGGCGGCGCGGAGCTATTTCGGCAAGGAGGCCAGGGATCTCTCGATCTCCGAGGCAGCGATGCTCGCCGGTCTGCCGCAACGCCCGAGCGCCTACGATCCGAACCGCAACCCCGAGGCGGCCGAAGCGCGCCGCCGCTACGTGCTGGGGCGCATGCTCGCGGAGCAGCACATCGACGAGCCGACCTATCAGCGCGAGCTCGCGAGCCCACCCGTCGTCGCCGACCATTCGGAGCACGAGGCTTTCGAGGTCGCCGGCTACTTCAGCGAAGAGGTTCGACGCTTCCTCTACAAGGAGCTCGGCCAGGAGGCCGTGCTCGAGCAGGGCCTGCGGATCGAGACGACGCTCGACCTCGACCTGCAGCGCGTGGCACGCACGGCGGTGCGGCGAGGCCTCGTCGCCCAGGACCATCGCCATGGCTACCGTGGCCCCGTCCGCAAGACGCCCGCGGACGCGCGCGACGCGGAGCGGGCGAAGCTCGCCTTCTCGAACGCGGGCCTCGAGGCGCGGAGCGAGCTCGATGGCGAGCTGCGCGAGAAGGCGGAGAACCGGATCCGCGAGCGCCTCGCGGCGGGCGATGCCCTCGAAGGGCTCGTCGTCGCGGTCGACGCGAAGGGCCAGCGGGCGACGGTCGACCTCGGCGCCGGCGTCGAAGGACAGGCGGCGCTCGCCGACGTCGACTGGGCGCGCAAGCCGAATCCCGCCGCCCGTCCATCGCGCGTCTCGTCGATCGGGGAGGTCTTCGCCGAGGGCGACGTCGTCCGGTTCGTTCGGATCCCGCCGGAGGGCGATGCGGCTGGCGCGGCGAGCGACGGCGGAACCGGGACGACCGCGACGAAGGACGCTTCCGGGCCGGACGCCGACACCGCGACGAGCGGGACCTTCGACCGTCCCGCGAAGCCGCGCGCGACCGAGCGGATCGTCCGGCTCGACATCGGCCAGGCGCCCTTCGCGCAGGGGGGGCTCCTCTCCCTCGACAACGCCAGCGGCGACGTCCTCGCGATGGTCGGCGGCTACGACTTCGCGACCAGCGAGTTCAATCGCGCCGTCCAGGCCCAGCGCCTCCCCGGCTCTTCCTTCAAGCCGTTCATCTACGGCGCCGCCCTCACGCGCGGCTACACGCCCGTCTCGACCCTGATCGATCGCCCCGTCGTCTACACCGATCCCTCGAGCGGGTTCGTCTGGGCGCCCCGCAACTACGGGCGCCGGAACTACGGTCCGATGACGATGCGCGACGCGCTCAAGAAGTCGATCAACAACGCGACCGTGTACCTGTTCCGCGACATCGGCCCGACCTACGTGATCCAGCATGCGCGCCGCTTCGGCTTCGAGTCTCGCCTGACGCCGGATCTCTCGCTCGCCCTCGGAACGAGCGCCGTGACGCTGCTCGAGATGACACGAGCCTACGCGGTCTACCCGCGCGGCGGGCTGCGGGTCGTACCCCGCTTCATCCTTCGGGTGACGGATCGGGACGGCAAGGTCCTCTTCGAGAACGTGGCGCTCGGGGGAGAGCCGCCGCCGCTCCCGCCGCTGCCGGTCGCGGATGCGGCCGACGAGACGAACGCCGTCGGCGACGCGACCTGGCGCAACGACCCCGACGCGGCGAACCGGGCCGTCTCGCCGGCCGACGCCTATCTGATGTGCGACATGCTCCAGGCCGTCACGCGCGAGGGGACCGCCGCCTCCCTCGCCAAGTACGGCCGGACCTTCGGCGGCAAGACGGGCACGACGAACGAGTACTCCGACGCCTGGTTCATGGGCTTCTCGCCCGAGATCACCACGGGCGTCTGGGTCGGCAACGACGACAACCAGGTCCTCGGCTACGGCGAGACCGGCGGCACGACGGCGCTGCCCATCTGGACCGAGTACATGCTCGCCGCCGTCGCGCCCTACCCCGATCGGAACTTCGAGGCCCCGGCCGACATCGAGTTTCGGCGCGTCGACAAGGCGACGGGCCTGCTCGCCGACGAGCGGACCCAGGACGCCTACTTCCAGCCCTTCCGCGCCGGCACGGCGCCCGAGCAGACCATCACCGAGCAGGCGGTCGAGAAGAAGACCCGCCAGATCGCCCGCGACGACGCCTTCTGAGCGACAGGTTCTGAACGCCATGCGTTGACAGCGGCGCGTCGTCTCGGTAATTCCGCCCTCATGGGGGGACACGCGAGCGGCCGTTCGCGCGTGGTGGGGACGCTCGCGTCCACGGCACTCGATCGCCGAAACGATTCCAAGCGGGCCACGGACCGACGCCGCGCGGCGGAGAAGGCGCTGATCGATGCAGTGCTGCTCCCGCCCGAGGCGCCGCGCGATGGCGTCGGCGTCGAAGGCCAGACGCTGCTCATGCGCGCGCTGCGCCGACTGCTGCGGCAGGAGGGCGTCGCCGGCGCCGTCGCCTGGGTCGACGAGCCGGAGGGCCGACCGCAGGTCGCGGCGGCGCTGCCCGTCGAGCTCGCCCTGCGCGTGCGGCCGAGCCGCGAGCTGTTCGACGCGCTGGTGCGGCCCGGTCGCGTGCACGTGCTCGCCGACGCGCCCGGCGACCTGACGCTCAAGGGACTCGTCGCGACGGGCGTCGCGGCGGCCGTGCCCGTCGCCGGCCTCGGGACGAAGCCGGCGGCCGTGCTCTTCCTCTATCCCGAGCGGGCGGGCCGACCGCTGCGGCCGCGGACGCTCGCGGTCCTCGGCGAGATCGCCCATCGCCTGTCCCAGTCGATGACGACCCAGATCGCGCTCGACCGCCTCGGCCGGATGGACGACGCCGTCGCCCGGCTCGACCGGCTGGCGGCGCTCGGCGGACTCGTCTCCGAGATCGTCCACGAGATCCGCAATCCGCTCGTCGCCGTGAAGACCTTCCTTCAGCTGCTGCCCGAGCGGCTCCACGACCCCGACTTCCACGACCGCTTCCGCACGCTCGTCGGCGAAGAGGTCCATCGCCTCGAGCGCATGCTCGACGACCTGCTGCGCCATGCCCGACCGCGCAGCACGCCCTCGATCGGCGAGGGCGCCCACATCGGCGAGGCCGCCGAGACGACGCTGCAGCTGCTCCGCTACCGCTGCCGGGAGCGGGGCATCGAGCTCTCGACCCGGATCGCGCCCGACCTGCCCGCCCTCGCCCTCGCGCCCGACGCGCTGCGGCAGCTGCTGCTGAATCTCCTGCTCAACGCGACGCAGGTGACGCCCCGCGGCGGCACGATCCGCCTCGAGGCCGCCTGGAGCGACCGCCGAACGAACCACGCCGCGCTGACCGTCGAGGACGACGGTCCGGGCATCGCCCCCGAGCTCGCCGCCCACGTCTTCGAGCCGTTCTGGACGCGGCGCAGCGACGGCCCCGGCGGTCTCGGCCTCGCGATCTGCAAGCGCATCGTCGAAGACGCGGGCGGGGCGATCGAGGTCGAATCGCGGCGCGAGGGCGGCGCCTGCCTGCGCGTCGAGCTGCCGATCGGGCGCTAGCTGCGGGACGCGGGCACAGACGTCCGGACGGGAGGCTCCGCCGCCTGCGCCTCTCGCCGCGAGCGCGACCGCGCCGAATGATCGACCTGCGACCGATCGTCCGCAGAGCGCGCGACTAATCTTCGTCGGGCGAGGGCCGCGATCCTTCCCCCGCGGCATGGCCGCCGAGCCAGTCGCGCACGCCCCGTCCGAGCTCGCCGAGGCCGGTCATGAAGAAGTGGTCGGCACCGGGAATCACGATCCGCTCGACGCCCGGGATCCCGTCGACGAGCGCGGCGAGCGCATCGAGCGGCACGTAGTCGTCGCGATCCCCGGCGACCACGAGGACCCGTCGCCCCGCGCGCGCCAGACGCTCGCGTTCGAGCAGCGCGGGCGGCGGGGCCACGAGCACGAGTCGCTTCACGCGGCGCGCCTCGAGCCCGACGCGCCAGGCGGCGAGCGCCCCCCATGAATAGCCGCAGGCGAGGATCGGCCCCTCGACGCTCTCGCGCATGAAGTCGAGGGCGGCGAGCGTGTCCGCGTCGGCATCGGCCGCCTCGCCCGAAGGCCGGCCCGCGCTCGCACCGACGCCGCGCCAGTCGAAGCGGTGCGTGGCATGCCCCGCATCGCTCGCGGCGAGCGCGACCTCCGTGACGACCGGCGAGTGCATCGATCCGCCCATCAGCGGATGCGGCGCTGCGACGATCGCTCCGCCGCGCGGCTCGCCCCCGCGCGGCGGCAGCCAGAGCCCATCGAGGGACGAGCCGGGCGGCAGGCCGGGCGTGTCGGGCAGGTGGACGGTGGCGGGGCGTTCGAAGGGGCGCGGCGACATGGCGCGGAGCCTACCCTGTCGCGGCGCGACGCGACGACTGACCGCCATCGACCGCTCGCCCTCCGCCCGGTCCGAGCCCGTCCACGAGGAGCGCTGCATGAGCGAACGACGCATCCAGCGAGGCGCGCGATTCGAGCTGATCACCGAGCGCATCACGCTCCCGAACGGCCGCACGACGACGGTCGACCTGCTGAAGCATCCGGGGGCGTCGGCGGTCCTCCCCTTCCTCGACGACGAGCGCGTGCTGCTGATCCGGCAATTCCGCTTCGCGACGGGAGGCGCGCTGCTCGAGATTCCGGCCGGCAAGCTCGACCCCGGCGAGACGCCGGAGACCTGCGCGATCCGCGAGCTCGAAGAGGAGACCGGCTGGCGCGCCGGTCGCCTCGAGCGGCTCGGGTCGATCTGGACCTCGCCCGGATTCACGGACGAGGTCATCCATCTCTACGCGGCCTTCGCGCTGACGCGGACCGAGCAGCGGCTCGAGGAGGACGAGCTGATCGAGCTCGTGCCGATGCCCTTCACGGAGGCGCTTCGCCAGGTCGAGGACGGGCGGATCCAGGACGCGAAGTCGGGGATGGCGATCCTGCTGGCGGATCGGCGCCGCATGAGGCCCGCGGAGACGGGGAGCGGATAGCCCGAGACCAGGACGCGGCAGCCCGGACCGCCCCGCGGGTCATGCCAGGCTCGATCAACCCGCGTCTCGGGCATTTCGTTGACCCCCCAGTCAACCATCCCTAGGCTCTCGCCCGTCCTGCGGGAGCACGCGCCCGTCCCGCCGACACGACGAGGAAAGGCCCCGCGCGCTCGTGATCCGGCCCGGGGCATTCGAACCAGCCCTGGTGGATCCGCCTCGTTCGCGGTGACCCGAAACAGACCGGAGTGTCGAGCCTTTGTACGGACGCGGCGGCGTGCAGTTCTCCTTCGGCCCCCCCCAGACGCCGGAGATCATCAAGCATCTCCTGATCGCCAACGGGGTCGTCTTCATCGCCCAGCTGGTCGGGCAGCGGATGGGCAATGACATCGTGTCGCAGCTCGGTGTCGTGACGCCCTACGCCGTCTGGGGTCAGTTCCAGCTCTGGCGCATCTTTACCTACATGTGGCTCCACGGGAGCCTGATGCATGTCGCGATCAACATGTTCATGCTCTGGATGTTCGGCGCGCAGCTCGCGCTCGTCTGGGGCCCGAAGCGCTTCCTCCGCTACTACCTGGTCTGCGGCGTCGGCGCCGGCTTCCTGATCGCGTCCCTGCCCTTCCTGCTCGGCATGCTCGGCGTCCCCTCGACGATCGCCGACGTCTTCGGCGCGACGATCGGCGCATCGGGCGCCGTGATGGGCGTGCTCCTCGCCTACTCGTTCACCTGGCCCGACCGCACGATCGTGCTCTTCCCCATCCCCATCCCGGTCAAGGCGATCTACCTGATCCCGATCCTGTTCTTCATGGAGTGGGCGTCGAGCGGATCCGCCGGCGGCGCCCAGATCAGCCATACGGGCCATCTCGCCGGCGTGCTCGTCGGCTGGATCTATCTCCTCAACGAGGGCCGCACTCCCGGCGCGCCGACGCTCCAGACGTTCGTGCTCAAGTGGCGTCGCTGGCGAATGCGTCAGAAGATCCGCGCGGTCCACCGCGAGGACCTCGAGGCCCGCCGCCGGAACGACGAGACGAGGCGATTCCATTGAAGCGTCGACCGGGACACGGCATCGAGAACGGCCACGGCCGGCTCTTCGGGCCCGGCTTCGGCGGCATCCTGCGCAGCCTCTTCGAGCGGATGCCGTGGAGCGAGTCGGCGACGCGCGAGGAGAGCCTGATCGTCCCCGCCCCCACCGGCCGCTCGATCCGGGTCCACAACGCCAACGGCAAGACCCGCATCGTCGGCGAGGATCGCGACGACATCGAGATCCGCATCCAGAAGAACGTACGCGCCGACTGCTCCGACGTCGCCACGAAGCTGCTCGACTCGATCCGCATCCAGAGCTCCGAAGGCGCGGAGATCCTCGAGATCGAGGTCCAGATCCCGCGTCGCTGCTCACGTCATGCGGTGGCCCACATCGAGCTCCACGTCCCTCGCGACACCCGCGTCTCGACCCGCTCGAGCAACGGCAAGATCTGCCTCGAGGGCATCGACCGCGACGTGCGTGCCTACTCGAGCAACGGCTCGATCTCGATCTGCGAGGTCAACGGCAACGTCGACGTCATGACGGCCAACGCGAAGGTCGCCTGCCGCTGTACCCATGGCCATCTGCGCGCCCGCTCCTCCAACGGCAAGATCGAGCTCGGCGGCCACCGCGGCTCCGTCGAGGCCTCGACGAGCAACGGCGTCATCTCCTGCTCCCTCGAGAGCATCGGCGAGGTCGGCGTCTCGCTGACGACGAGCAATGGCCGCATCGTCCTCGACCTGCCCGAGGCGCTCGATGCCGACATCGACATGCGCGTCGAGAACGGCCTGATCCGCAACGACCTCGACCTCGAGCAGCGGAGCGGGGACGAGAGCGGCTGGATCCGGGGCCGCCTCGGCAAGGGCGGCTGCCCGATCAAGCTGCGGACCTCGAACGGGACGATCTCCGTGCGCTGAGCCGGCGGCGAGCGGTCATCGTGCGCCGGAGGAGCCTGACTTCATGCCCCGAGCCGCCCGTCGCCGCGTCGTGATCCTCGGCGCCGCCGGACGCGACTTCCACGTCTTCAACACCGTCTACCGCGACGACGCCGAGAGCGAGGTCGTCGCCTTCACCGCCGCCCAGATCCCCGGCATCGATCGCCGCGCCTACCCCCCCGCGCTCGCCGGTCCGCTCTACCCGGACGGCATCCCGATCCGTTCCGAGGACGCGCTCTCCACGCTGATCCGCGACGAACGCGTCGACGAGGTCGTCTTCGCCTACTCCGACGTCGCCCACGTCGACGTCATGCACCGCGCCTCGATCGCGCTCGCCGCGGGCGCCGACTTCGCGCTGAAGGGCCCGGTCGCGACGATGCTCCGTGCGCGTCTGCCGGTGATCGCCGTCTGCGCCGTCCGGACGGGGGTCGGGAAGTCGCAGGTCACGCGTTTTCTCTCGCGATGGCTCCGGGAGCGCGGGCTGCGCGTCGCCGTCGTGCGGCATCCGATGCCCTACGGCGACCTCGCGGCGCAGGCCGTCCAGCGCTTCGAGACGACCGCCGATCTCGATCGCGCCCACTGCACGGTCGAAGAGCGCGAGGAGTACGAGCCGCATCTCGCGATCGGCAACGTCGTCCATGCCGGCGTCGACTACGGGCGCATCCTCGCGGCCGTCGAAAGCGAGGCGGACGTGATCCTCTGGGACGGCGGCAACAACGACTGGAGCTTCTACCGCCCCGATCTCGCCATCGCCCTGGTCGACCCCATGCGCGTCGGCCATGAGTCGCTCTACCACCCAGGCGAGACCGTCCTGCGCAGCGCCGACCTCGTCGTCGTCGCCAAATCGAATTCGGCCGACCCGCAGGACGTCGCCCGACTCGAGTCGAACGTCCGCAGCCTCGTGCCCGACGCGCCGATCGTTCGCGGCGCGTCGCGCGTCACCCTCGACGACCCGGGCCGCGTTGCCGGCCGACGCGTGCTCGTCGTCGAGGACGGCCCGACGATCACCCACGGCGGCATGGGCTTCGGCGCGGGCCTCGTGGCCGCGCGCGCCGCCGGCGCCGCGGAGATCGTCGACCCGCGACCGGCGGCGATCGGACGGCTCGCGGCCGTGCTCGCCGCCCACCCGCACATCCGCGAGGTCCTGCCCGCCATGGGCTATTCCGACGCGGAGCTCGCCGACCTCACCGCGACGATCGAGGCCGCTCGACCCGACGTCGTCGTCGCGGGAACGCCCTGCGACCTGGCACGACAGCTCTCGACGGCGATCCCGATCGTGCGCGCGCGCTACGAGTACGAGGAAATCGACGCGCCCGGACTGAGCGGTCACGTCGGCGCGTTCCTCGCGCGCCGCGGATTGAACGACCCGGTCGGCGGCGGGTTCGGATCGAACGGAGCACGTTAGGTGCGACTCGTGATCGCCCTCGGCGGCAACGCCCTGCTCCGCCGCGGCGAGCCCATGAGCCATGCCGCGCAGCGCGCCAACATCCGGCGCGCGGCGAACGCGCTCGCCCCCCTCGTCCTCGAGCACGAGGTCGTCCTGACGCACGGCAACGGCCCCCAGATCGGGCTCCTCGCCCTCGCCCAGCTTCGCGACGACGGCTCGCCCGCCGGCGTGTTTCCGCTCGACGTGCTCGGCGCCCAGACCGAGGGCATGATCGGCTACCTGCTCGAGCAGGCGCTCGATGCCGCCCTGCCCGACGCTCGACCGGTCGTGTCGATCCTGACCCGCATCCTCGTCGACGGCGACGATCCGGCCTTCGACCGACCGAGCAAGTTCATCGGACCGGGTCATGCGCGCCGGGACGAGGTCGATGCGCTCGCGGCGCGACACGGCTGGACGTTCGGGCGGGACGGCGACGCCTGGCGACGGGTCGTGCCCTCTCCGATGCCGATCGAGCTCGTCGAGCAGCGCGTGATCGAGCTCCTCCTCGGCCATGGCGTGACCGTGATCTGCGCGGGCGGCGGCGGGATCCCCGTGCTGCGGGACGCGGCGGGCAACGAGGTCGGCGTCGAGGCGGTCGTCGACAAGGACCACGCCTCCCGTCTGATCGCCCGCGCGATCCAAGCGGACGGTTTGCTCCTGCTGACGGACGTCGCGTGCGTCGAGATCGGATTCGGGACACCCGGAGCCCGGGCGGTCCGCCGCGCTTCGCCGGAGCGGCTCGCGGCCTACGACTTTCCTGCCGGCTCGATGGGCCCGAAGGTCGCGGCGGCCTGCGACTTCGTCACGGCGACCGGCGGCTTCGCGGCGATCGGCGCGCTCGAGGACGCCGCCGCGCTCGTCGCGGGCACGCGCGGTACGCGGATCGAACGCGAGACGGGGACGCTCGTCTGCGAGCCGATCGCGGCCACGGGCCGCTGAGATCCCTCCGCATCCCATCGGAACGGGTCGGATCGGATCGGTCGATCCGGTCCGGTCCGGTCAGTCCGCGCGCTCGCGCATCGCGCGATCCGCAATCGCCGCGCAGGCCGAACGGACCGTCTCCGGCGTCTGCGTGGTCTCGATGCGATCCGTCTCCGCCGCCTCGTCGCCTTCGGGCGGCTCATAGTAGGTCAGCTGATGATCGAGCACGGCGGCGCCCGCCTCCGAAGCGTCCCGCCCCGCCGCACTGCGCGCCTCCACCCGGCTCCGCAAGGTCTCGATCGGCGCGTCGCAGAGTACGATCCGGAAGCGCGCCCCGACCGCCCGCGCGAGGTCCCGGAAGCGCGCCCGATCGCGCCGAAGGAGAAACGCGGCGTCGACGACGACCGACGTCCCCGCCCCGAGCAGGATCCGCGCGAGGGATTCGAGCCGATCGTAGGTCCGCTCGCTCGCCGCCGCGTCGTAGAGGCCGCCGCCGATCGGACTGTCGGTCCTCGCCTCGGCGGCGAGGCCGGCGAGGCGCTTGCGCTCGACGTCGGACCGGATGCGCAGCGCGGGAAGCGCCTCGACGAGGGCGCCGCCGACGGTCGTCTTGCCCGAGCCCGAGAGGCCGCAGGTGACCACGAGCAGCGGATCGCGCACGATCGTCTGCGTCTCGGCGACGGCGACGTGGCGCTCGACGTCCGCGGCGAGGTCCGCGGCCACGGCCGCGTCGACGCCCGCCTGGCGGAATCGGATCGAGGCGACCTTGGCGCGCACGAGGGCGCGATGGAGCGTGAAGAAGGGCAGACAGGGCACGCCCGCGTAGTCGCCGGTGATCTCGAGATAGGCGTTCAGGAACCGGAAGGCGAGGTCGCGCCGCCGGTGCGCCAGGAAATCCATGAAGGCGAAGGCCGTCTCGTCGAGCACGTCGATCGTCCGCAACGCGAGATCGAACTCGAGGCAATCGAAGAGCACCGGACGGCCATCGACCAGGGCGACGTTCGCCAGATGCAGATCGCCGTGACACTCCCGGACGAAGCCGTCCCGTGCGCGGGCGAGCAGCCGCGGCTCGAGCGCCGGCAGCCGCGCGTCGAGCCACGTAGCCAGGGCCTCGATCCGACGGCGGAGCGGGGGCGTCAGGGCGTCGGCGAGGAGCTCCGCGAGATTTCGGCGCGCGGTGACCACGGCGGGGGGACGATCGTCGGCGGCCGCGGCGTCGACCGGCGGTGCGGCGGGCGCGAGCGACGCGTGGAAGCGCGCGATCCGCTCGGCGAGCGCGTCGACGAGGGGGCCGTCGATACGCCCCTGGTCGAGGCGCCGCGCGAAGAGCGCGTCGGGATCGAAGCGCCGCATCTCGACGGCGAACTCGATCGGCTCGTCGCGCACGCGCCCCTCTGCCCCGAGGCCGATGCGCGGCGCGTCGGGCGTCCCCACGAGCGGGACGACGCGCAGGTAGAGCTCGGGCGCCGTCCGCCGATTGAGTCGGAGCTCGTCTTCGCACGCCTGACGGCGTCGGGCGAGCGTCGAGAAGTCGAGGAAATCGAGCCGGATCGGCTTCTTGATCTTGTAGGCGAGCCGACCCGCCAGGATCACCCAGGAGATGTGGGTCTCGACGATCCGGAGCGCCTCGTGCGCCGCCGCGCGCTCGGCCTTGCGGTGACCGAGGGCGTCGGCGAAGGCCGATACGAGCCGGGCCGTGATCTGGCACGCCGCGTCGGGCGCGCGCCTGCCTGCCGGCTCCGCCGGATCCACCACCGCCGCCTCTCCTCCGTCGTCCGCCGTCGTCCGCCATCTTCGTCCATGCGGCGGAACCGGGAATCGGCGGAACGCCTCGACGACAGGCTAGAACAGATAGCTCGACGGGCGTGCCTCTCCTCGCGCCGCCGCCTCGAAGCCGTCGTGGACCCGTCCGCAGCGAGCGCCCGCGTCGATCTGCTCGCCGGCGCCCCAGGCGAAATCGACCAGGCTGCGGGGCAGTCCGCACTGCGCGTGGAGCGCATCGCGGAGGCGCTCGTACTCCTGCTGGGATTCGGGATCGAGCGCGGCCGGGCAGAGCAGCGGCGAGCCGTGGCATTCGGGGGGAAGCGAGCAGCTGACGACGTCGTGCGAGAGCGCGTGCAGCTCGCGGCGGAGCGTGTCGCAGGTCGACTCGAAGCGTTCGACCACGAAGGCCTGCCCGACCTCGGCTTCGGCCGTTCGATCGAAGGCGGAGACCAGGGTCGCGGCACTCGCCAGCGCGACGGCGACCAGCAGCAAGGCGACGGGAAAGGAGGCCAGCAGTCGATTGCGCATCGATCGACCCTCCGGGTGTAGCGCGCCGGCGCGCGCCGCGTCCTCCGATCCTAACAGCTCGTGGCGACGACGGGCGCGGAAAGCTGGCATAATCCGCCGATCCTTCGCCCGACGTCCTGACGCGACGTCGGTCTGACGAGGAGTCAAGGCGCATGCGGGGTCGAACTTCCTCCGGACCCGAATCCGAACGCGCGGCGAGCGGCCCGATCCGCACGCTCGCGGGCAGCTGCCTGTGTGGCGGCGTGACCTATCGCTGCGAGGCGCCATTGGTCGCGGTGGCGCGCTGTCACTGCGTCGAATGCCGGAAGCAGTCGGGCGCCGAGCATGCGACGAACGGCGAGCCCCGCCGCGGAAGCTTCTGGCTGGAGACGGGAGGCGAGCTGCTGCGGGCGTTCGAGTCGTCGCCGGGCCAGCTCCGCGTCTTCTGTGGCCGCTGCGGCTCGCCCATCATGAAGCGCTATGCGAACGATCCGGATCGGGTCCGTCTGCGCCTGGGACTCCTCGACGATGATCTCGAGGAGGAGCCGGAGATCCAGGTCTTCGCCAGCGAGAAGATGGGGCTGACCCGGATCGACACGACGATCCCGACCTTCGAGCGGGGCTTCGACTCGCCGCGCTATTCGCCGCCGTCCGCCGGGACGCCATGACGCCGCTCGTTGCGCCAGACGATCCAGGTCGCGACGACGACCGGGATCGTCAGGGCCAGGCAGAGCCAGCCGATGACGGGCGGAAGCGCGCCGGGCGGCAGGAAGAATCGCGCGGCCACCCATTCGAGGCTCGTGAAGAAGGCGCAGTAGGCGGCGACCATGACGGGCCGTCGCCAGGCGCGGTAGCGGAGCATGTAGAGCGCCGACAGCAGGACCCCGACGCCGACGGGGTTCACGAGGGATTCCATCCTCGGGCTCCGTTCCGAGCGCGCCTCAGCGCGGAGGTCCGCTCGTCGTGCTCCGGGCGAGCGCACGTCGGACGTCGAGGCGCTCCGGGCCGTGCTCGAGGAAGACGGGTACCCCGTGGTACTCGAAGCCCGGGGCCAGCTCGACCTCCCCGGGCTCGAAGCGCTGGGTGAAGGCGCGCAGGGCCTCGCGACCGACGAGTCGCGCCGTGCTCGCGCCAATGCAGAGATGCGCGCCGCCGGAGAAGGTCAGATGCTGCGGCGCGCCGCGATCGAGGCGGAGCGCGTCCGCGTCGGGAAAGACCGATTCGTCCCGGTTCGCCGAGAGGATGCCCAGCGCCAGACGCTCGCCCGGCTCGAGCGGAACCCCTCGCAGCGACGTCTCGCGCATCACGTTGCGCAGCACGAAGACGACCGGCGGATCGAGCCGCAGCGATTCCTCGAGCGCGGCGGGAATGAGCTCGGGTCGCGCGCGGATCGTGGCATGCAGGTCGGGCTCGCGCAGCAGCCGGTAGAGCAGGTTGCCGAGCATGTTCGTTCCGGTCGAGAAGCCACCGACGATGAGCTGGACACAGAGGGTGCGCAGCACGGTCGCCGAGAGCGGACGTCCGTCGAGCTGGCAGCGCACGAGGCGCGCGATCACGTCGTCGGGCGCATCGGGCGCGCGCCGCGCCTCGACGAGCGCGTCGAGATAGGCGGAGAACTCCGGGAAGCCGCCGACGATGCCGAAGCCGCGATCGGTCTCGTGCTTCCAGGTCCAGTCGCTGTGGAGCAGATCCTTCGCCCAGTCGATCAGCTGCTGGGAATCCCGCTCCGGGACGCCGAGCATGTGGAGCGAGACGTCGTTGGGAAGGCGGTCGCAGAAGGCCGAAACGAGCTCGGCGGAGGGCATCCGGGCGATCTCGTCGACGAGCGCGTCCGCGCGACGGCGGGCGTAGTCGGCCTGGCTCGCGACGAACTGACGCGTGAAGCCCGTCCGCATGACTCGACGGAGCGCGGGATGGCGCGGGGGGTCCATCTCGCCGAGCGACCGCTCCTCTTCCGGAATGTCGACGACCTTGAAGCCGTTCGCGTTGCCGAAGGTCAGCGGATCGCGAAGCACCTCCCAGCAATCGTGCCAGCGCGCGACGTAGAGGAGCTTCGGGTCGAGGCGCACGATCGGAGTCGACGCGCGCCAGCTTCGCGTGACCTCGTGCATCGACTGGCTCTGTCGATGATCGAAGAGATCGATTCCCTGGACTTCCACTGCGCTCGCTGCCATCGACACGCTCCTGTGACCGGATCCGGATCCATCCGCCGGTCATTCTCCCGGATCCGGACCGCTCGAGGCAAGCCCGACGGGGGGCTCGCCGAGACGGTCCGTCGGCGGCGATCCTGCGTCGTCCTCGATCTCGCGGGCGACGGGGCTCGGAGGGTCGGACTGGTGGTCCGTGGGGCCGACGGATAAGCTCGTCCGCGTGATCGCCCGTCGCCCCACGCTCGACTTCGGCCATGCCCCGGCCCGCTGGATCCCGGACGCGCCGGCCTACGCGTATCAGCTCGACGCGGCATCGACCATGCTGCCCTACCTGGAGCCCTACCTGATCAAGGTCCAGCGACTCGCGCGCGAACGGCTCGACCCGGACCGGAATGCGGATCTGATCCGAGACATCGACCTCTTCAATCGACAAGAGGCGAACCACTCCCAGCTCCACGCGCGCTACAACGACTTCCTGCGTCGGAGCTACGACGGCCTGGAAGCCTTCGAGGCCGAGATCGAGGCGGACTTCGACGGCTTCCTGCGCGAGCGTTCGCTCGCCTGGAATCTCGCCTACTGCGAGGGGTTCGAATCGACCGGGCTCGTGTCGGCCGAGTTCTTCTTCGGCCCCGCCCAGCCCTTCGTGCGGACCGCCGATCCGGCCGCCCGCGACCTCTGGGCCTGGCATCTCGCCGAAGAATTCGAGCACCGCTGCGTCTGCCACGACGTGCTCCGAGCCCTCTACCCCGGCTGGACCCGACGACTGCGCGGCTACTTCGACTTCCTCCTGCATCTCCAGCGCTACGGCAACCGCGTCGCTGCCCACCTGATGGCCGTCGACCGTGCGCGCGGTCGCTACGGCGCGGCCGAAGAGGCGAAGGATCGCGAGTTCGACCGGGTCCGGCGGCGCTTCATGCTGCCTCGGCTGCTTCGAATCCTGTCGCCCGGCTACGACCCGGCGCCGCGCGCCATGGCGCCGACGCTCGCGTCGGCCCTCGCGCACTTCGCGACCCGCTGAGCCTTCGTCCCTAGATCGCGCCGGACATCATGCCGATCGCGATCACGACCAGCATGACCGAGACCATCCGCCGAACCGTCACGATGGTGACCTTCTCGAGCCAGCGCGCTCCGAGCCATGCGCCCGCGAACGCCGCGACCGTCGCGCAGCCGACGAGCGCCCAGTCGATCGCGGCGCGATGGGCCAGGAACTCGACGCCGTACACGCTCGTCCGGGCGAGATCGACGAGGATCGAGACCAGGACGCCGGTCGCGACGAAGGACTTCTTGTCGAGTCCCGCCTTCAGCAGGAACATGCTCCGGAACGCGCCCTGGTGGCCCGAGAGCCCACCGAAGAAGCCGCTCGCCACGCCGCCGAGCGGCAACCACTTCGCGTCGACGGCGAACGCCACGAAGCGCGGCGAGAGCTCCAGCGCGACGAACGCGAGGATCGCCAGCCCGACGACCAGCCCGAGGCGCGTGAGCTCGAGGTGCGCGCCGAGGAAGCCGTACTCGACGACCGGCGCCGCGTCGGCCAGGCGACCGAGCAGCAACGCCCCTCCGAACGCCGCGACGACGGCGGGAAGCCCGAAGCGCAGCACGACGCCCCGGCTCGCGTGACGACCCAGCAGCCCTCCCTTGAAGAGATTGTTCGCGAGGTGGACGACCGCGGTCATCGCGATCGCGATCTCGATCGGGAAGAAGAGCGCCACGACCGGCATGAGCAGCGTCCCGAGCCCGAAGCCCGAGAAGAGCGTGAGCCCCGACGCGAGGAAGGCGGCCAACGGGACGAGGAGGAAGGCCATGACGGGACCTCGGCGCTAGGGCTCCGGGACCGAGAAGGTCTCCGGAAAATTGTGCTGCCAGGCGCGGGATTCCTTCCGCGCCGCGATCTTCCAGCCCGCCTCGGTCCGGATCAGATCGTCGTCGAACCAGATGCCCGAGAACGCGATCTGACGTCCACCGCCCGGCGAGACGACCGAGATCGGAATGATCTGGAGATGGCGACAGGTCGCGCGATCGCCCTCGACGCGAACGCGGAAGTTGGTGCAGTAGTGCTGGTACTGGGGGTAGGGAAAGTTCTCGACCGAGAGGACCGAGGACGCCCAGGCCCGGACGGTCCGGGGATCGCCCTTCGCGCCGCCATTGCCCGACCAGTCGATCTTCGCATCGGGAACGTATGTAGCCTCCCAGCGATCCCAGTCCCGCTCGTCGATCGCCGCCGCCTCCTCGATCACGAGATCCTGGATGAACATCCGATCCGAGATCTCCTCGAGCGAGAGGGTCCGTCTTCCTGCCGAGCCAACCGCCATGTCACTCCTCCTTTCGTGCTCTCCTGGTGCACGATGCTCGATGGTTCATGCCCGAACGCTCGCTGGATCCGATGGGGCACACCTCGCGCGGCGCCCGCCCACCGACTAACGCCAGACCTCCGCCGGCACTTCGATCCAGATCGCATCGGCCTGCGCGCAGAGCCGACCCGTCGCGTCGAAGATCGCGGTCCCGGAGCGTCGCTTTCGGCCTTCTTCGCCGAGAGACCAGGCGGTGACGATGCTCGGAGCTTCGCTCCGGACGTCGGCCGTCTGATCGACCGCGAGCTCTCCGAGCACGATCGCCGTTTCCGGGGGTAGCGGATAGCGGACGAAGGCGCCGGGACAGTCGAGCGCGGCCCAGACGAACTCCGGCCGGACCCGCCCATCCGGGTCGGCGAGACTCGAATCCGGCGTCCAAACCGCAGCGAGCATCGGCCGGTCGTCCGAGCCGGCCTCCGGTCCGACCGCGCCTCCCGCGGCGCGGTCGTTCGGCGCGCGACCCGTGCCACCGCCATCGGAGATCGGATCCGATCCGATCGCTCGGAGTGGTCCGGGAAAGATGCGGAGCCCGTCGCCCGGCGCGCGTTCGGGGCCGCAGACGAAGCAGGTCGGGAAGTTGTGGTCCGCGAAGCCGGCGAAGCGACCGGCCGCGCGCGACGCCTCGGCGAGGCCGGGGGCGGGGGGCGGCGACACGTCGAGGGACCGTCGGGGACGCGCTTCGGCGATCAATCGGTCGCCGTCGAGCAGGCGCGCGCCGTTCGCGTCCGTCTCGACGCGCAGCGGATGCGCGATCGGCGGCGGCTGCTTCAAGCGGACGGCGACCGGCCCGGCGACTCGCGCGGCGAGGAGCCCGCAGACGTACCCGCCGTTGCCCGAGCGGGGCGGGCCGCAGAAGCGCTCGTCGATCGTGATCCAGTCCTCGCCCGACACCCTCGCCTCCTCCATCGCGAACCGAGCGGACATGCGCGCCGATCGGATGGACCGGACGCGCTCGACCCGAGGACATCGCTCAGCGCCTTGCCGAAGCCGACCGGCCGCGGCGGTTGGCTTCGACGGGCCCGGCAAGCGCTCGACCGCGAAGCCTCGCGGTCCGATCGCAGGCGCGGTCGAGCGGTCCGGATCAGTCCGCTTCCATCCGGGCCCCCCGATCCGTCAGGAGTCTTCTCAGGATCGAGCGGTGACACCGGCTCTCGTCCTCGCAGTAGCACCCTACGGAGAAGCGTCCTTCGTGGGAGAGGGCCGCAAGGAGATCGAGGACGTGGCGAGCGGCTGGCTGCGCCATCTCGGATCGATAACGCCGGGCGAAGCGTGCCCAGTCCCGGGTCGTCGTCGCGCTCCGGGCGAGCTTCATGGTCTCGAGGCTCGGAGCCAGGTTCGGGAGCCAGACGTCGTAGTAGTCGAGCGCGGCATGCTTCGACTTCGGAACGCCGCGCGGCGGACGACGCACGGTTCCGATGCGCATCCCCTCGCCTGTCGACCTCGGGCTTCCCAGTCGGACCACACGAATGCCCATGGCGCCTCCCGATCGCGATGCCGCGCGTCCGCGCGCTCAGGTCGTGCCGACGTAGCTCGCCGCCGCTCGAACCACGCGCCCGTCCGGACCGAAGAAGAAGACCTCCGAGGCGGGCCCACGCGGGCTCGCGTACTGAATGATGACGCAATCGGCTCCGAGATAGACGGATTCCAGCGCGAAGTAGAGGTGGGGCGAGAGCTCGAGCGCCGATCGCCAATAGGCGCGAACGGCCTCCTTGCCGCGCAGGATGCCCGATGCCTCGTTCGTCAGGATCGGGATGCGCGGAGACGACATCTGGAAGTCGTCGTCGTAGTGGGAGAGGATGCGTTCGAGATCGCGGCTGTTCCACGCTGCGATCCATTCGCGCGCGAACCGCTCGGCGAACGCCTGGCTGAGCGTGCCGACGTGCGCGATCGGGTCGGGTCGGTTCGCCATCTCATGCCTCCTGCGGCCGTTTGCACGATCGCCGGCGACGCGACCGGCCGGAGCGCGCGCCTTCCCCCGGTCGCCCCGCCCACCGGTTCATCGCGTGGCGACCTCGGCGAAGGGAACGATCTCCGCCTGCGGTGTGACGATTTCGCCTTCCGGCAGGAAGTAGCGCCAGAAGACGAGTCCGAAGGGTCGACCTTCGCTGTCGAGCCAGTTGGGAACGCCCGGGTCGCGATGGGCGAGGACGATCCGGAACGAGCCGTCGGACTCGAGCTTCGTCTGCTTCCTGTTCAGACCGATCGGGCGGTTGACGTAGTCGTAGGTCATCTGGTGGCGGGTCCAGAGGCAGACGTAGCCGCTTCGGCACTTCGGCCACCGACCGGTGATCACGAGCGCCTGGTCGGGACCGATCACGTAGGGCGCGAGCGAGTAGGCGGCGTCGAAGGCCGCGAGTCCGAGCTGTCCGGGCTTGACCGGCGGTGCGAAGACGTTCGGCGTCTTCGAGACGAAGGCGGGCTGCTCGCGATTCGCCATGGGCGGCATGCCGAGCGTCCGCGCCCGGACGAAGCCGGCGACGCGCCGGATTCCGGCAGCGATCGAGGCATCGTTCGGCGTCTCGACCGCCTTGCGGTCGCCGCTCAAGACATCGATCCGCAGAGGCACGGCCCGCAGGTCGTCCGCGGCGGCGGGGGTCTCCTCCTCGAAATAATGTCGCGTCGTGATCCGATTCGCGTCGCTCGGCAGAGCAAGCCAGTTGCGCGGCGCCTCGGGGCCGCCGAGCGTGATCTCGAAGGATCCGTCCGCGCCCACGTCGAACATCGTGTCGTTGATGACGCCGTTCGTTCCCGTACCCAGGGTCCCGTCGCGCGGCCCGGTCTCGACCGTGATCGAAACGTAGACGGCACCGGCCATGTTGCCACGAACGCGGTAGACGAGGCCGTGACGCACGGGCGCCTCGAAGTAGATCGCGTCGGGGTTGTCGCCGGTGAACTTGCGCGTCGGCGAGACGATCTTCCGGAACGTCGGATGGTCGGGGTCGTCCTCGAAATGGCTGACGAGGCCGCCCTGCAGCATGTGCATCACCGCGCGTGCGCCCTCCGCGACGTCGGCATCGTTCGTGAGATTCCACTCCGACGAGAGGTAACGCTGGTCGACCTCGCGCAGGAGATCGATCAGCTCGTGGAGGGCCTTGCGGGCATCGGACATCGAACTCTCCTTCGGATCTTCCGGGGGATCGGATTCAGGGGCGGCCAGGGCGAATGCAGCCCTCGGGAGCCGCTTGATGGTCGCCGACGCGTGAACCCGCATGGGACGGGTCCGGCCGCGCGGATGCGGAGGGAACGTACTGGACCGCGGCCGGGGGTGCCGGCGGAGCGGCGAGCCGCCGCGCCGCTGGGGGCGCGGGTGCATGGCTCGGTTCGCGGGGCACGGGTTCGTTCACGGGCGCAAGCGTCGGCGGATCTGCGGGTCTGCGAGTCTGATTTCGCCCGCATGGGCGCCTCGGGAGGCCGTTGCGCGGCACGCGACTGACATGAAGGATCGAGCGGGTCGAGCGGCCCGCGGCCGTCCGCATGCGAACGACGTCGGGTATCGTCGCGCGGGAGGTCGAACCATGCGGGATGCGGCGGCGATGCGCGAGATCGTTCGGCGGCAGGTCCGACTCTGGAAGACGGCGACTCATGCCGAGTGGCGTCGATGCTTTCGCGCCGACTATCGAATCGAGGATCCCGTCGGAACAGGCTTCCGCGCGATGGGCCGCTACGAAGCGGAGTGGGCAAACATGCACACCTCCGCGCTGCGACTCGACATGGAGATCTTTGGGCTGATCGTGGGAGGCGACGAGATCGTCGCGGATCTCCGCGCCGTGACCCACCTCGGCACGCGAGGCGTCGGTCCCGACGCCGTCGACGCCATGCGAAGCACGCTCAGCTACACGGGGATCTACTCCGTCGATGAGACGGGCCTCCTCGCCACGAATCGGACGTTCGCCGATCCCGTCGACGACACGCTCTGGAGGGCGTTCTACCCGACCCTTGCGCCGCCTTCCGAACGTCCCCTTCCATCCCGCGGCCCGATGCAGCTGGCGCAGGCCGTCGAAGACCATCTGTACTTCTGGAACACCGATCGACGGGAAGCCTGGCGGCGGCGTTTTCGCGAAGACGCGCGCATCGAGGATCCCGTCGGCAGCGGTGCGCGGCTGCTCGAAGACGGCTCGGCAGTCTGGTCCGCCGCCCACGCGCAGGATCGCCGGATCCTGCTCGGATGCCACCGGAAGATCGTCGGCGGCATGGAAGTGCTCACGCATGGCGTTCGCACCGAGGAACGCACGGGGATGTCCCCGCGCATGACGGTCCAGACGGAGCTCTTCGGCTTCGATTCCGACGGCTGGATCACGTCCTGGCGGGTCTTCCGCGAAGAGCCGGAATCGTCGAGGTCGGCCTGAACCCGCTCGCAGCGGGATCGCTCGCCGGGCGCCCCGGGTCGAGCCTGCGTGGAGCGCGTCGCGGCGCCGCGGTTGGGCGGCTCCTCGACGAACGGCCGATCGGAATGGGCCCGACGTCACCGCGAACATCCCTTCACCTCGAACGTCCGCTCGAGATAGACGTGATAGCTCGCAGGGTCGAAGAGTCGGACGAGCACCGAGTGGTCGAACACCACGCCGTTGGGCCCCGGCTCGAGCGTCCAGATCGCGTCGATCGGTCGACGCGATTCACCGATCGGCGCGACCATCGGGTCGGTCAGAAAGAGAATCCGACTCTCCTTCGAACCGGGCTCCCGGGCCTCGAACTTCTCTCCCTGGACCGGCAATCGCGCCTCATCGTCCGCGAACGAGATCAGATCCGCTTGCAGCCCGAAGGCCTGGCCGGATCGGCAAGGGATGTCGCCCGTCTGCTCGACGAGGACCCAGCGATCGCCGACGCGTTCGTAGAGTCCGAAGCTCGCTTCTTCGATCGAGAAGCCGCTGGGACCGCCCACGAGCGTTGCGCAGCCGAGGACCACTGCGATGCCCGAAAGTGAGGCCGCGGGCAAGCATCTCCGACCTCGACGCAATCGATCGCTGCGCAGTCGCAGCCGCGTGCGCGATCGGACCCGAATCATCGATGACGCCCTCCCGGTACGGGCCATGGCCGATCCACGCCTTTCGAACGATCCACCATCGCCCCCGCATGAGGCGCGAGCTTCGGTCTCGCACGGCGCGAGTCAAGGGCCCGTCACCATCCGCTTCGGCGTGAACAATGATCCGAACGGGTTCGCTCTTCGCGATCCGCGGACGCACCCTTTGCCGACGGAATGCTGCGGTCCGGGCGCGCCTCGAGAACGTTTCCTGCGCACGATCGACGACTGCCCGGGCAACTCGTGTGCGCGATGCCGAGACTCGCTCGAAGTCGAGTCCGGCCATTCAGCGAACGACGCTACGCCTCCCAGGATCCCCGCCCGAAACGAGACGGCCGAACATCCCTGAACGAGGGGGATGAGCAGGTCCCGAATCGAGGCGATCGCGAACTTCACCATGAAGAACACCATGGATCAGAACGGCACGCGGATGTCGTGGACGACGACCCGGCTTTGATCTCGCTCGGACACCTTCTCCTCCGTCCGGGAGCGGCAGCTCCTCAGTTCCGCCGACGCAGCCGCATCGCCGTCGAAAGCGACGAATCTTCAGGCTCGCCCATGAACTTCGACCCCACACGAGAGGACGACGCCGGTTGCATCGGCGCCGAAACGAGACCGCACGAAGCGCTCGGCAACGATCGGCCCGCCGACCATTGGAAGCCGTCCACGAAGCAGTACTCGGGTCGCCTCCGGCGACCCGAGTATCCTGGTCACTTCGAGATCCGGCGGATCAGCGCCTGCGGCGCGTTCCGTCTTCAGTCCGGGCAGTACTTCCTCTCGAACGCACTGAAGGGCGAGGACGTCGGCCTGGAGGAGATCGACGATGGGATCTGGAACATCGTCTACTACAACACGATCCTGGGACGGATCGACCGGAAGACCGGGCGGATCACCGGTCAAGACAAGGTGTAAACCATGTCCCCGGACTTCTGTTGACGATGTCCCCGACCGGTCAGTCGGCATCACGGCACGAGATCTGCTGGTATCGGCTCGCGGCCGCTGGGCCGCTCGTACTCGAATGTGCTCTTACCGAGCTCGCGCAGGTACGAGATCGCCTCTCGAAAGAGACCCGACCGGAAGTCTTCGAGTTCGAGGAGGGCGACCTCTCGATCTGCTAACCGACAGAGGAAGCAGACAGTTTCCGGAGCGTGAGAGTACGAGCGGGCAAAAAGCGACTCGTCTCCCGTCCAGAACCGGTAATTTTCATAGAGATAGAGCGGCTTGAGGTCGGCAGCTCCAAATCTCCTCCGCTCAGTTCGGATCTTCGAAGGGGCTCCGGCGAGCAAGACTGAGGGCGGCTCGTCCTGGAGCGATGTTTCGATCGAAGCGAGGGAGAGCTGGCGGTAGTCCTCGTCGAGATAGGGCCCGCCCCTCTCTCGCCACCGCTTCAGCAAAGCATTTAGGTGGACGACGTCTAGCTCCACGTTCCGGCTCGCCGAATAACGGATCGCGGATCACCGGCGAGCCGTCGCTAGAAGGTTTCGGCGAGGGTACATTGGTCGGCGCCAGACGGCACTAGCCGCCCGCTTCCAAGGCCCTGGGGCCGCAGGCCTAGCGGGCGGCGAAGCCCGCTACGGGCACGTCCAGGCTCGTCCGTCTGCATTCGCTTGTTATGCGGCGTCAACTCCACGGACTCATTTCTCGGTTCACAATCCAGATGAGCAAGGCGGTTAATGCCGCGATCGCGACCACGATCAGGAGAAAATTCCGACGATCGCGGTCCCAGCGTTCACGAAGGTCAGTTGAAAGGAGGCCCGCGCGCTCGGCGTCGTCGAGAACGCCTCTCCCTTGCGCGGATTCTCGCAGCCGCCGCACAACGAAATAAACGGTTCCGATTGCCGCGATCAACAGAATCGCTACAGCAAACGGGGATTGGTACTTCATCGCCTCGGACGTCCGTTTGATGCCGCATTGTATATCGCCCAAGTCGGTAGAGACGTCCGTCGTACACTGCATGGGGACTGCCGGGAGAGGCCGATGCCGCATGAAGCCACCGAGCTTGACCGTTAGATGGGCCCCCCGCCCTCGTCACCCATGCCGAGGAGTATCCGAAGCCCGAGAGCCTGGATTCACAAGACGAGTAGGTGAAGGTTCAGGGTCGGGGGACCGGTAGTCGAGTCTACACGAGGAGACGATCGGGATGAAGCTCAATCGGGTCGGCGTGGACATGAGCGCGAAGACCTTCACCGTGGTGATCGAGCACGACGGGACGAAGTGCGAAGCCTTCGACCTGCCCAATGACGCGAAGGGCCACAAGAAGCTGATCCGCATAATCACGAAGAAGGGCTTCCAGGCGCGGGTCGTGCTCGAGGCGACCGGCAACTACAGCCTGGATCTCGCCCTGGCCCTCCACCGGGCTCCCCGCGTGGAGGTCATGGTGGCCAACCCACGCGCCGTCAGTCAGTTCGCCGGGGCCTACCTGCGAAGATCCAAAACGGATGCCGTCGACGCGAACGTGCTGGTGGAGTTCGCGCAGCGCATGCCCTTCGAGCCCTGGAAGCCGCCTGCGGGCCATGCCTTCGATCTGAGAGCCATCTCGCGAAGGATCGAGGCGCTGACCAAGACGGCGACGCAGGAGAAGAACCGGCTGCATGCGGCGGACAGCTTCGGCGAGATGACCGACGTGGTGCGCAACGACATCGAGGTCAACATCCGCCACCTCGAGAGCCGGATCGAGCGGCTCCGCGAGCAGGCGCGTGAGCTGATCGCGGAGCACGCCGAGCTGGAACGGGCGTTCCAGCACATCACGTCGGTGAAGGGCATCGCGACGGCCGCGGGCATCCAGCTGCTGGCCGAGCTCGCGATGCTCCCCGACGACATGGACGTGCGGCAGTGGGTGGCCCATGCCGGAATGGATCCACGGCAGATCCAGTCGGGGACATCGATCAATCGTCCGGCTCGGATCAGCCGACGGGGCAACGCCCACTTGCGCCGGGCGCTCTTCCTGCCGGCCCTCGTGGCCGTCCAGCACGAGCCCCACGTCCAGGCGTTCTACGAGAAGCTGCTGGCCCGGGGCAAGACGAAGATGCAGGCGAACGTGGCGGTGATGCGGAAGCTGCTTCACTCGATCCACGGCATGATCAAGCACGATCGCGACTTCGAAGGAGAGAAGTTCTACGCGTTAGGGGCTTGACGGGAGAGAGAGTATCTAACGGATCAACGCTCAGCGGCGAGTCCGCGCTAGAGGGGTCCGGCGAGAGTACAGCGATCGCTGCGAAGCCGCACCAGCCGCCCGCTTCCAAGGCCCAGAGGCCGCAGGCCCTAGCGGGCGGCGAAGCCCGCTACGGGCTCGGCCGACGGCTCGTCCGTCTGCATTCGCTTGTTATGCGGCGTCCCCTCCTTGACAGGTTAGGAATAGAGGCGCGCGATCTCATCTATGGAGAGCTTCCTCCAACGATCGGACTCGGCCCTGAGGTTCTGAACTTGAGCAGACCGATCTTCGTCGCTTGGATTCGCGGCTAGAGAGAAAATCAGAGCCTTGATTTCCGCGAGCTTCGCCTTTCGCAATTGATCGGCGAGCTTAGCGATGGATCGCGCTTCCTCCTTCCGAACAGCAGCTCGGAACGCAATCTCGAGTTGCTTGAACGCCTCGATCTTCTTAGCGCCGCGTCCTCGCGAAACATAGTTCGCCATATTTGCCCGCCAAGGCACGGCAGTCTGGGATGCCGCATAACGGACACACGGATAACCTGCGAGTCCGCGCTATAGAGGTTCGGCGAGACTACACCGTTCGCGGCGAGGCCGCACGAGCCGCCCTTCGGCCGGAGGCCGATGAGGGCGGCGGAGGTCGAGACGGGCTCGGCGCCGGGCTCGTCAGGTTCATTCGTTTGTTATGCGGCCGCTTACGGCATCTCGAATGGAATACATTGATGAGTCACTCGCCTCAGTACGTCATGCCGAAATTCGAGTCGAACGCGGGAGTAGAACGGCTCGAGCGCGCAGGCCTCTTCTAATCCTTCGAATCGCCAGAAATCATGGGCGAGCAAATACGACTCATCGGCAGGACTGAGTGCGGCCAGCGCAAATGGTCCGTTGTTCGGGATGCGTTCTGCCATCGAGAGGTCGCGGTCCTGGGCGAGGTCGGCCACCACTTGCAGGACCTCGGACCGCAACGTCCCTGGAACGAAACGAAGCCGGAGGTCTTCAAGTTTCGTCAAGCCAGGAGGCCAAGCCGTTTGCACTTTGTCTCCAGAGAAATCAATTCTTAAGGGCAGGGGGTCGCGTTGAGTCCAGATAGTTAATCCGGGGGAGCCTGCAAATCGATTGAGATCATCAGCACTCGGGCGAAGGACGGAATCCTCGTTCTCCGGAACGAGCTCAATCGACCCCACGCCGGCGGTTCGTAGCTTTTCCAGCACCCGAACCTTCGGGTCGCCGATTGAAAGGATGCCCCGCTCGCCGCGGACAATCGACCGCGTGCAAGACGGCAGACAGACCAGAGAGATGAGGAGAATGGCGACGATTAGCGATTTCACGGGCGTTGCGGCCGCATAACGGACACACGGATAACCTGCGAGTCCGCGCTAAAGACGTTCGACGAGAGTACCGCGATCGCTGCGAGGCCGAACGAGCCGCCCTTCGGCCGAAGGCCGATGAGGGCGGCGGAGCCCGCGACGGGCACGACTCGGGCTCGTTAGGTTCATTCGTTTGTTATGCGGCGGGACGACGTCTAGTATATCGGTTCGGGATTCAAAGTTGATAGGTTTAACAGAAGCTCCCCGATAGACCGAATCTCGTCCCCAGACTGCCGGTCGACTACGTGGTAGCGTTTGTCGATCGCGGCCTCGACTACCCACTTTGAGCCGTCCATCGAATTCTCGTCCTTAGAAGTTGGTAGGCTCCAAAATTGGCTCGAATTGAGCGCGTCTATGATTGAGTTCCATTCTTCGCGCGAGATTGGATGGCGGACTTCCCTGGCTACTCGACCTGGCGCATACCCGCCCGCCCCGGTGAGTATCTTGGCTACGAGGACCAATTCGTTTCGCGACTCGAATACTCTTACGGCAACGCCGGGATGAAAGGATCTCAGCCATAGAAGGCGTATTGTCGCCTTGTTGGTGAACTCACGGAGAGGACTCTCGCCGAGGGCACATAGCTGAGTCCCGAACCATTCTTGAGTCAACGAATCTAGAAATCCGTCAGAGTCGAAGGTTTTCGGCTCCCAGTAATCTGGTAGCGCGATACTCTGGTCGTGGTTGTCTGCCGCATTCTCGCACATCGAAATCAACGAGCGATCGAGCGCAGGGCCGGTCTCCTGCACGCCCTTGTCGATCGTGCAGGCGACGCCAACGACGATCAGGAAGGCGGTTGTTGGTCGATAATGCACGGCCGAGTCCTGCCGCATAACGGACACACGGATAACCTGCGAGTCCGCGCTATAGAGGTCTGGCGAGAGTAACCCGATCGCCGCCAGACCGCACGAGCCGCCCTTCGGCCAAAGGCCGATGAGGGCGGCGGAGCCGTCGACGGGCACGACCCGGGCTCGTCAGGTTCATTCGTTTGTTATGCGGCGCGTCTGGTTTGAACGAAGCTAATCAACTGACGAAATCCAGAGAATTCCACCGAACTGGTCACCCACCTTGACGGCGACTCCCGTGTCGATCGTACTTCTTGTCAACGGCGACCAGGCCCACCCGTTCTGCCCCGCTCGGGACCACGGTCTTTCGGCATTCGTAAAGTAGCGGGCCTGCCAATGGAACCGACTGAGAAAATCCTCGGCGATGTCGCGGGCATCTGACTCCGGGAGCCGCCGAGTTCCGTAGCAAAGGTCGAACGCAAGAGCGTCCCCGAGGAGGCTGACGGCGTTGGATTTTGATACCTCGTGCCATTGCTGACTCGAGATCGGAGAGAATCCCATACCGCGGAGCGCGTCGTCGCGATCTCGCCAGAGCACGTCTTCGAGAATTCGACAGAAGACCTGTTCTGCAGAGCTCATCGCTATGAGCTTGTCGAGTTTCCGAGCAGTCACGGAGCGCCGCATAACGGACACACCGATCAGCGGCGATCCGCGCTAAAGAGGTTGGGCGAGAGTACAACGCTCGGCGCGAAGCCGCACAAGCCGGCCTACGCGGAGGGCGAAGCCCGGAGCGTCGAAGTCGGCGCTGCAGGCGACGGCCTCGACTCCGGATCGTCCGACTGCATTGGTTAGTTATGCGGCGATGACGGTCCGGTCCGGGCACATGGTTTACAGAAGTCCGGGCACATCGTTTACACCCAGGAGATGCCCTGGATGGAAACGAACCCGACGAAGCAGCGCCAAGCGTTCTATCGCGACTACGTGAGCGGCCAGTGGTCGATGAGCGAGCTCTGCAGGCGATTCCAGATCTCCCGGCCCACCGGCTACAAGTGGATCGAGCGCCTCGAGCACGAGGGGCCGGAAGGGGTCAAGGACCGGTCCCGAGCGCCAGATCGCCATCCGAACCGGACGCCACCCCACGTCGAGCAGGCCCTCCTCCAGCTCCGGGTCGAGTACGGCTGGGGCGCCACGAAGCTGCGACGGATGCTGACCCTGCGGCATCCCGACTGGAAGATCCCGGCTCGCAGCACGATCAACGAACTGCTCGACGAGCAGGGGCTCCTGAGGAAGTACCGACGCCATCGTCGCTGGCAGCACCCCGGCTCGGTTCCCGTCGAGACGACCGCTCCCAACCAGGTCTGGCCCGCCGACTTCAAGGGCCAGTTCAAGATGAGGAACGGCGAGTACTGCTTCCCGCTGACCGTCACCGACCACTACAGCCGCATGCTGCTGCTCTGCAAGGCACTCCCTCGGTCCGCACGGAAGGCGCCAAACCGGCCTTCAAACGGCTGTTCCAGGAATGCGGCCTCCCGGACGCGATCCGCACCGACAACGGCGCCCCGTTCGCCTCCCTGGGCATCGCAGGGCTCTGCGGACTCAACGTCTGGTGGATGAAGCTCGGCATCGTCCATCAGCGCATCCGACCGTCGAGTCCGCAGGAGAACGGCCAACACGAGCGAATGCACAAGGACCTGAAGCGGGAAGCGACGCGTCCCCCGGCCGAGGACATGCCGAGGCAGCAGAAGCTTCTCGACAAGTTCCGCGACCGCTACAACCACGAGCGACCGCACGAAGCGCTCGGCAACGATCGGCCCGCCGACCACTGGAAGCCGTCGACGAAGGAGTACTCGGGTCGCCTCCGGCGACCCGAGTATCCTGGTCACTTCGAGGTCCGGAAGATCAGCGCCTGCGGCGCGTTCCGTCTCCAGTCCGGGCAGTACTTCCTCTCGAACGCACTGAAGGGAGAGGACGTCGGCCTGGAGGAAATCGACGATGGAATCTGGAACATCGTCTACTACAACACGATCCTGGGACGGATCGACCGGAAGACCGGGCGGATCACCGGTCAAGACAAGGTGTAAACCATGTCCCCGGACTTCTGTTAACTATGTCCCCGACCGGTCACGGGGTCTGGCGTCGCTTAGAGACCCGATTCCGAGCAACGACCGGTCTCCCGGTCGCAGCTCCAGCGAGCGCGGCTCGCCCTCTCATAGTCCCTATACCGCGTATCGACTGCACTGCGTAACTCAGCGCAGCCATCAGCGGCCGCCGGAGAGCGCTCTAAACATTCCTCGAAATCAGCCTGGGCCGACTTCCAGTTTCGATACTCCGTCCAAGCGCAACCTGACGAGAGCACGACGACGGCGATCGCAAGAATCGGGAATAGGATTCTGAGGTTTCTGGGCCGGAGATGCACGATACGAGAACCTCGATGCTCGACGCCCGCCGCATAACGGATTCGCTGATCAGCGGCGAACCCGCGAGCTAGAAAGTTTCGCCGAGGGTACACGGATCGGCGCCGGGCGGCACAAGCCGCCCACGCCCCTGTCAGCCCGAAGGGCCCGCGCCCTGCTTGGGCGGCGGAGGCCGGAAGGCCTCTGCCGCGGGTTCGTCCGTCTGCAGCAGCTTGTTGTACGGCCCGCAGCGGCACGGCGACGAGGAAGAGAAGAAGCGAGGCCGACGAGTCACGCCATCGGTCGCAGGTTCAATCCGCAGCTCTTTGGATTCTTCCAGGCCAACGCATGGTCGCCCTGAAGAAGTCGGAGAAAGAAAAGCTCTTTCGGCAGGCGAGCGCTCGGAGCGGGGCTTGGCTGATTTCGCGGCAGAGCGGGTCTCAATGTCCGCTCGAAACAAGGACGAATTCGGCCGACTGGTTTGCGCCGTCGCTTTCGAAGCTCGATCAAGCCGCGACACCAACGCCAGCGTTACGGGCCCTTGTTCGATTATCGCGGCGCGGTCGGCGGGCCGTACAACGGACACACGGATAACCTGCGAGTCCGCGCTATAAAGGTCTGTCGAGGGTACACCGATCGCCGCGAGGCCGCACGAGCCGCCCTTCGGCCGAAGGCCGATGAGGGCGGCGGAGGCCTAGACGGGCTCGGCTTCGGGCTCGTCAGGTTCATTCGTTTGTTATGCGGCGGCGACGGCACCCCGTCTCATCTTAGAAGCAATGGCGCGACCTCTCGTAATGGGTCGACAAGTCGGGAGAGCCGGACTCCCTTCACGCACCTCGCGCTCGAACCACCCTGGAGAAGAGTTCCCGGGGAATAGCGGCTCGCCTTGCGAGTCCCGCCGAGGGTCGATAGGTCAAAGACTACGGGAGGATCAAACTCGATGGGTTCGGGTTCCAGCGGCGGATCGTCTGGAGCGAATCTAAAGGTCCAGCGCCCGCAGATCGCCCACTCGCCGCCCGCGATCGGATGGGCAACGTCATATTGGTATTTCTCCTGAATCCAGCGATTGCCGTGGCGGGTCAGATAGATCACAACAGCATCTTGGGTTGCAAAGCCGGGTCCAGGTAGAAGATGAACATACGACTCAATTTCGATTTCTGGCTGATTGAATCTGCCGTAGAGGACTTCTAGAACCTTCATTCGAGCTCGAAATTCGTGATCGAATCGCGGCCTCAGGACCTTCTGCACCCCTGATGGGTACTGGAGCTCAAACACGGCGAGGGCGCGGCCCAGAATGACGAGCACCTCCGAAGGCTCCGGCAATTTTGCGAGTTCAAAATGCTCGACGTCTTCTCGAGTCAGATCAGCGGAATCCGAGATCGAATGTTCAGCGAGCAGAAATGCGCGCCATAGACCGGCGCCGATGAGGCCACTCACCAGTACCGCGATGGGGATGATCAGGAGGTATCGGCGCATCGTTCGCCGCCGCATAACGGACACACGGATAACCTGCGAGTCCGCGCTAGAAGGTTCTGGCGAGACTACACTGAACGCCGCCAGGCCGCACGAGCCGCCCTTCGGCCGAAGGCCGATGAGGGCGGCGGAGCCCTCGACGGGCACAACTCGGGCTCGTCAGGTTCATTCGTTGGTTATGCGGCGATGACGGTCCGGTCCGGGCACATGGTTTACAGAAGTCCGGGCACATCGTTTACACCCAGGAGATGCCCTGGATGGAAACGAACCCGACGAAGCAGCGCCAAGCGTTCTATCGCGACTACGTGAGCGGCCAGTGGTCGATGAGCGAGCTCTGCAGGCGATTCCAGATCTCCCGGCCCACCGGCTACAAGTGGATCGAGCGCCTCGAGCACGAGGGGCCGGAAGGGGTCAAGGACCGGTCCCGAGCGCCAGATCGCCATCCGAACCGGACGCCACCCCACGTCGAGCAGGCCCTCCTCCAGCTCCGGGTCGAGTACGGCTGGGGCGCCACGAAGCTGCGACGGATGCTGACCCTGCGGCATCCCGACTGGAAGATCCCGGCTCGCAGCACGATCAACGAACTGCTCGACGAGCAGGGGCTCCTGAGGAAGTACCGACGCCATCGTCGCTGGCAGCACCCCGGCTCGGTTCCCGTCGAGACGACCGCTCCCAACCAGGTCTGGCCCGCCGACTTCAAGGGCCAGTTCAAGATGAGGAACGGCGAGTACTGCTTCCCGCTGACCGTCACCGACCACTACAGCCGCATGCTGCTGCTCTGCAAGGCACTCCCCTCGGTCCGCACGGAAGGCGCCAAACCGGCCTTCAAACGGCTGTTCCAGGAATGCGGCCTCCCGGACGCGATCCGCACCGACAACGGCGCCCCGTTCGCCTCCCTGGGCATCGCAGGGCTCTGCGGACTCAACGTCTGGTGGATGAAGCTCGGCATCGTCCATCAGCGCATCCGACCGTCGAGTCCGCAGGAGAACGGCCAACACGAGCGAATGCACAAGGACCTGAAGCGGGAAGCGACGCGTCCCCGGCCGAGGACATGCCGAGGCAGCAGAAGCTTCTCGACAAGTTCCGCGACCGCTACAACCACGAGCGACCGCACGAAGCGCTCGGCAACGATCGGCCCGCCGACCACTGGAAGCCGTCGACGAAGGAGTACTCGGGTCGCCTCCGGCGACCCGAGTATCCTGGTCACTTCGAGGTCCGGAAGATCAGCGCCTGCGGCGCGTTCCGTCTCCAGTCCGGGCAGTACTTCCTCTCGAACGCACTGAAGGGAGAGGACGTCGGCCTGGAGGAAATCGACGATGGAATCTGGAACATCGTCTACTACAACACGATCCTGGGACGGATCGACCGGAAGACCGGGCGGATCACCGGTCAAGACAAGGTGTAAACCATGTCCCCGGACTTCTGTTAACTATGTCCCCGACCGGTCAGACGGCGAGTTAGCTTCGAAGCGAGATTCCCACCGAGGGAGAGAATCCGACTAAGGACAGGTTTCCGGAGCGGAGCCACACGAAATCACCGGGAGCCAACTCAACCAGCTCGTTTGGAGGATCGACGAGACTCCAGTCGTCTCCATCCAAGCGATAGGGGAAGGGGGTATGCGGGTTTTCGGAATGAATATAGACAGCGTCGGTTCCAGCATCGTCGAGCGAGATCACGACAAATGCTTGAAAAGGCCGCGAGCCGTTTCGTATCTGTTCTGCGATCCGTCGATAGAGGGCAAAATGGGAGCGGAGAGATTCGATTCGAAATCTTCGAGATAAGTTCCCGCGCCCCATCCAATCGAGATGTTCGTGGTCAAGCGACCACCAGCTCTCTGGTGACCGATCGAGCTCATAGAGTTCGGCACGCGCCCTCATCTTGCGGAAGTAGCGCTTCTTGTCGCGGAACCTCTTTCGAGACGAAAATTCGGGTCGTACTTCGAGCATCAGTCGTTGCCGCATAACGGATCGCGGATCAGCGGCGAGCCGTTGCTAAAGAGTTTCGGCGAGGGTACACGGTTCGCCGCGATGCCGCACGAGCCGCCCGCTTCCAAGGCCTAGAGGCCGCAGGCCTAGCGGGCGGCGAAGCCCGCTACGGGCTCGGCCAAGGCTCGTCCGTCTGCATTCGCTTGTTATGCGGCGATCGCGCTACGAGGCACTGCCAGCGGACAGCAGATCGCGAATTTCTCCTGCCACGTATGGAATCAACGTTCCGATTGCGATTGCGCAGAAGAACAGGAAACCCGAGAACCGCCGAATCGATCGGAAATGAATCTCGGCCATGGGGATACAGGCGAGACGGGCCGCGATGGAGGGCAAGAATGCCCACCCGATCATGAGGTCGATTAGGAAGAACGCCCCTGAGTAGAAGAGAGCGACCACGCGCGGGCTTGCATCGTGTTGGACCACCTGGCGTCCGGCAAAGACGAGCACTAGGAGCTCGAGTACGAGCATTTTGCCTCGGCGTCAGCGATTGCCGCATAACGGACACACGGATAACCTGCGAGTCCGCGCTAAAGAGGTTCGGCGAGAGTACAACGATCGCTGCGAGGCCGCACGAGCCGCCCTTTGGCCGAAGGCCGATGAGGGCGGCGACGCCCGCGACGGGCACGACTCGGGCTCGTCAGGTTCATTCGTTTGTTATGCGGCCGGCTTACGGTCGAATCTCCACCGGCGTTTGAAGCTGCACTGATCCCCAAATCTCGTCCATTTCGGAATTGGTCACCGCGATGCACCCGTCCGTCCAATCGACGAAGCGATGAAGTTTGCCGATCCAGCCAAGTCCATTGCGTATTCCATGGATCATGATGAGACCCCCTGGGTCGACGCCGTTCGCCTCGGCGGCAGCTCGATCCTCAGCATTTGGATAAGAGATCCTGATCGATCGATGGAAGGAGCTCTCGCTATTACGACGATCAATTAAGTACTCACCTTCGGGGGTTCGCTCGTCGCCTTCCTGTCGTTTATGACCGATGGGCTCGCCACCAAGGGCGACTCTATACGTCCGAACCGGCTGCCCCTTGATGAGCAGGGTCAGACGGCGCTCGCCTTTCTCTACGAGAATTTGGTCCACATTGTCGGGGACGCTTGGAGCGGAGTCGCATCCCAGCAAGAGGGCGAAGGCGAGAACAACTACGCGAATCTGGTACACGGGTCGTGCCGGCCGCATAACGGACACACGGATAACCTGCGAGTCCGCGCTATAGAGATCTGGCGAGACTACAACGCCCGCTGCGAAGCCGCACGAGCAGCCCTTCGGCCGAAGGCCGATGAGGGCGGCGGAACCCTCCACGAGCACGGCTCGGGCTCGTCAGGTTCATTCGTTTGTTATGCGGCGGGCGCCGCTCTACCGACGGGCACGGGCGCTTGGTCTCTTAGCGGAATCTTAATTGCTTGGCCCCGAAGGCCTGGAACGACAAGAGATCGAGCGCCGCCCTCTCCCCTCGTTACGAATACGTCAGTCCGCTCGGAATCAAACCATCTGACGTAGTTGGTCACCGATTCCTTAATAACTTTGACGATGGGATTCGGCACGCCTCTGCGGAACATTTCCGCCCATGCCGCCTCACCCACCGCATCCCGCATTCCCACCACTGCAAAGTCTACGTAGGAGGTTTTGCTGTCGCGATGCCAAACTCGGTTTCTCAAAGAAAATCGGGCGGATGGATGCCGATCGAAAAACTCCTCGAGTTCTCTCGGACTAAAAATCGCCTCCTTGGTCGCCAAATGTTTGCGGAAGATTACGTCACCGCTCAAATCGAAGACCACCAGTTGATATGGATTGTTGATCTTGAAATTTGAGAGTCCAACGACAAGCCCGTCCGCCTCTAAAATTAGAAGTCTATCGAACGAAGGGCTCGGGGCGTGGAAGACTACGTTCCCGCCGGCTTTCGAACGGAGTTCGACCCAGTTCGTGCTGTTGGCGTCGGAGAATATTTGGTCGTGCCGCGAGACGTCTCGTAGGATCTCCCAGAGTTCCTTTGAGCCCCGCACGTCAGAATGATGAACTGCGATGAAGGACGCGCTCGCGACAGTTAGATTTCGGACAGGATCGGGGGGCGGCGAGTCAGCCTTAGCTGAAAAGGCAATAATCAGCACGATGAAGAGAGTTCGGGAAAGCACAGCCGCGCCTGCCGCATAACGGATCGCGGATCAGCGGCGAGCCGTTGCTAAAGAGTTTCGGCGAGGGTACACAGTCCGCTGCGAAGCCGCACGAGCCGCCCGCTTCCAAGGCCCAGAGGCCGCAGGCCTAGCGGGCGGCGAAGCCCGCTACGGGCTCGACAGACGGCTCGTCCGTCTGCATTCGCTTGTTATGCGGCGCTCATTCTCGGACATCGACTCCAAGACTCTCGCGAGTCTTCTGGAGCACTTGAGCATGTTTGCTCCAGGTAGTCGTTTCTAGGGAAGCCCGCTCAAGACCAAGCTGAAGTTTACTGTTGAGTCGGGTTGAATCGGCAGTTGACGACTTTCGAAGGTTGGCTCGAGGCCAAGTCGGCACAAGCGCAGCCGCTGCTTCCCATTGAGCTTCAGCATGGTCTTCTAGACCGAGTCGCTCGAGGGCGAGGGCTGCTCGGCCTCGCTCAAGGGCGATCACGATCTCTTCGCCTCGCTTGAGCTTCTCGGGTGGAATCAGCAGGTCTCGATGGCGATAGATTTCCCAGGGAAAGAAGGACATCTCGAGGTACGAATGGTTGCTTGATCGCTCAAGCCAGCGAAACCCTGTTCCGGCCTGGAATTGGGCAACACTGAGCGAATGGACAACGACCCCGAGATCGTCACCTTTTCGCTCCGCTCGATCACGAAGCAGCTCTTGCTCATTCATCAAATTCGAACGCACGATGGATTCTTCGACTCGATGGGCCGAGATCCACACATGGTTCACGACAGCGGCACCTAATCCTACTCCGAGCACGACGCCGCTTAGGTATCCGACCACACGCGTCATGAGCGAAAGATCGCCCGACCAGAAGCGCAGCTTGAGCGCCGCATAACGGACACACGGATAACCTGCGAGTCCGCGCTAAAAGGTTTCGGCGAGACTACACCGATTGCTGCGAGGCCGCACGAGCCGCCCTTCGGCCGAAGGCCGATGAGGGCGGCGGGGTTCGAGACGGGTTCGGCGCCGGGCTCGTCAGGTTCATTCGTTTGTTATGCGGCGGCCACACGGGGCCTCCGGGAGATTCATCAGGACCTCATTCACTTGAGCGCGAATCTCGGCGTCCGGGGTCACGTAGATTGCCAAATAGGGGGTCGCCGTCCGCACTTTCGTGCGCAGGATCTCAATTCCAGCGGCTTTGATGGATACCAGGCGCCCGAGGTACCGCTCTTAGAAGGAATGGAGTTCAATGTATCCGGCTGGCGTCAATCGGACATCGAAAGCTCGACCCTTGGCGGATTCGATCTCGACGGCGTTTACGTTTTCGACGTTCTGCCGGCACAAGTGGAAGATCGGAAGATCTTCGATTGGTTTCCCGCGGCATCCCGCAACCGCGGAAGCCAATAGAAACGCTGCGAAGGTTCGGTTTGGCATGACGTTCTTGGCTGCCGCATAACGGACACACCGATCAGCGGCGATCCGCGCTATAGAGGTCTGGCGAGAGTACAACGGCCGGCGCGACGCCGCACAAGCCGGCCTATGCGGAGGGCGAAGCCCGGAGCATCGAGGTCGGCGCTGCAGGCGACGGCCTTGGCTCCGGATCGTCCGGCTGCATTGGTTGGTTATGCGGCGGATTCCGGCATCGTTAGAAACATCCAAATGAATATGGCGATCAGCGGACCCGTCATTGCGGCAAGCGTGTACGCAAAATCAGCCCCGCGAATATTTCTTGGGGCGCCAACATAGTCGTCGTCGATTATCGGCCTTCCGGAAATAGAAGAGCCACTCGTGAAGTACGGCTCGTCTCTATAGAGATGCAAGTAGACCATGCGGCACAGCGGGATCCAAACGAGATACGCCAGCGGAAGGAACGTCAATATGAGAGGAGGTTCGCCTTTGTTTTGGATCGAGCAATACGCTGATGGAGTCACTACAACTGCGGCAGCGATCGCGAGCGGCACGAACATCCGACGCTGATGAACCCGCGGCGCGAGTGCGAAGATGGCTGCAGCCAGAATCATTGGGGCCCAAAAAGCAATCTGGCTGGCTGTAGCCGCACTGCGCATCGCGTCCGCCGCATAACGGACACACGGATAACCTGCGAGTCCGCGCTAGAAGGTTTCGGCGAGGTTACACCGATCGCTGCGAGGCCGCACGAGCCGCCCTTCGGCCGGAGGCCGCTGAGGGCGGCGGATCCTTCGACGGGTACGATTCGGGCTCGTCAGGTTCATTCGTTTGTTATGCGGCAGCGTCATCTCGGGGGCTGCGGATCGGAAATTCTAGGAAGATCGCGCGCAGGTCGGCAAGCAGATCGGAGAGATAGGACTGGTCGAATTCTTCGCGAAACTCATGGCGCTCGAGCAGATGATTCCCCGTCAATTCGATTTTCGATTCGAGATGACCGAGCGAGCCGACGGCGCGGATTGTTACCTGGAGATTGGGCTCAATGCAGTCGAGCGTTGCCTCTCCCGTTAAATCTCGATGGAGACTCGAGAGCTGGCGGCGAAAGGACTGAAGTTCCCCGAGATGCAGAATTGGACCTGAAACCACAACTCGGGCAGTCTCCGTTTCGCAGCAGGCGTGGACCAGCAGCCAATTTCCATCCCAGAAGTCCTGCGACTCCTCAAATTGCCGCTTTAGCACGCGAATGCTGAGACATCCGATTGAAATGCTTGCCGGCTCGGACATCGACAAGGCTCCAGAGCTGCCGCATAACGGATTCGCTGATCAGCGGCGAACCCGCGAGCTAGAAGGTTTCGCCGAAGGTATACGGATCGCCGCCGGGCGGCACAAGCCGCCCACGCCCCTATCAGCCCGAAGGGCCCACGCCCTGGTTGGGCGGCGGGGGCCGGAAGGCCTCTGCCGCGGGTTCGTCCGTCTGCAGCAGCTTGTTGTACGGCCCGCAGCGGCACGGCGACGACGAGGAGGACAATCGAGGCCGGCGAGCCGAGCTAAGGGTCGGAGATTCTCGCCGCAGCTGTTTGACCCGCACCAACCCGCCGCATGGTCGCCCTCAAAGCAGCCGGAGGAAGGAAGGCCTCTTTGGCCGGCGACCTTGCGGGGAGGGATTCGGCCGAATTCGCGGCAGAACGAAAATCAACCTTCGCTCGAGAGCCAGGGCGCCTCGGCCGACTGGTTTACTTCGTCGCCTTCGACGCTCGATCGAGCCGAAACGCCAACGTCAGGACGATCTTGGTTCGATTATCGCGGCGCGGTCGGCGGGCCGTACAACGGATCGCGGATCAGCGGCGAGCCGTTGCTAAAGAGTTTCGGCGAGGGTACACAAATCGCTGCGAAGCCGCACGAGCCGCCCGCTTCCAAGGCACTGGTGCCGCAGGCCTAGCGGGCGGCGAAGCCCGCTACGGGTACGGCCGACGGCTCGTCCGTCTGCATTCGCTTGTTATGCGGCGGCGACGAAGATCTTCCAGCCCAAGTTCAGCACAATCATGGAGACGCCACCGAGAATCAGCCAGTCGGGCGCGGAAACCGATCTGCGCGGTCGGCCGTTAGATACCGACCGCTTCGTAGACCAAGTTCGGAATTCGATCGATCCCATAACGGCAATCAGGGATGCGCCCGCGATTGAAAAGCGGATTAGGGGTTCCGGAAACTGGAAAATCACGACGAAGCCGATCGCGACGATGAGGAGGACCAGTCCGTCTGCCAAGTTGAACGGCTCCGTCCTTCTTGGGTCGCGATTTGCGCGGACTCGTAGCCACGCGGCCGCTCCGAGGCACGCCGCAGACAACAAGGACAGCGCTACCGACACTAGAGACGCCTCATTTCGGCACAACTTCGCTGCCGCATAACGGATACGCTGATCAGCGGCGAATCCGCGCTATAGAGGTTTGGCGAAGGCTACACCGACCGCTGCGAAGCCGCACGAGCCGCCCGCCTCCAAGGCCCATAAGGCCGCAGGCCCTGGCGGGCGGCGAAGCCCGCCACCTGCACGCCCTAGGATTCGTCCGGCTGCAGCAGCTTGTTATGCGGCGTCGACCGTCATTTTGCCGGGTCGAGGCCGATCTTCTCGAGAGATCGGCCGCCCGCGATTCGCCAGCCGAGCTTGGTCGGGAGTCTCGGCGCCGGGCCGGGACTCGCCTGTCGGGAGGCACCTCCGCTCGGGCGCCTCACACCGGGACCTCCAGCCAGTCATTTCCCAGATGGCTGGATCGGGCACTGCCGATTTCTATCGAACCGATTTTGGCGGAGAGAGGCAGAGCGGGCCGACCCCAGTCGAATGCCTTGACTTTGGTTCCCATCCTCGGCGCAGGTCGATGCCGCATAACGGACACACGGATAACCTGCGAGTCCGCGCTAAAGGGCTTCGCCGAGACTACACCGATTGCTGCGAAGCCGCACGAGCCGCCCTTCGGCCGAAGGCCGATGAGGGCGGCGGAATCCGAAACGGCCTCGACTTCGGACTCGTCTGGTTCATCCGATGGTTATACGGCGAGCTTGCGCGTATGCACATTGTAGCTACGATCTCGCCGCATGCCGGACCTTCGTTTCGAATGGGACGAGAGCAAGAACGCCGCGAACCAGCGAAAGCATCGCGTCTCATTCGAAGAGGCTCAGACGGTCTTCTTTGACGATCGCGCCATCTTGATTGAAGACCCGGACGAAATGGATGAGGACCGCTTCATCCTCTTGGGTTTAAGCGCGGGTCTTCGAATCCTGATCGTCTGCCATTGCTACCGCTCGCAGGACGGCACGATTCGAATCATCTCTGCGCGCAAGGCTCAGCGAGAGGAGCGTCGCGATTACGAGACGAGGTGGAGAAAATGAGGGCGAAATACGATTTCTCGAAGGGGAAGGCCAACCCCTATGCGAGACAGCTAAAGAAGCAGATCACGATCAGACTCGACGAAGAGACTCTTGAGTACTTCAAGGAGCTCGCCGAGGACACGGAGATCCCGTACCAGACCTTGATCAATCTTTACCTTCGCCAATGCGCGAAGCTCAAAATGAAGCCGGGGCTCAAATGGAAGGCGACTGGCTAGGCAGTCCGCGCTCGCCGTATAACGGACACACGGATAACCTGCGAGTCCGCGCTTGAAGGGTTTCGCCGAGAATACACCGATCGCCGCAAAACCGCACGAGCCGCCCTTCGGCCGAAGGCCGATGAGGGCGGCGGGGAACGGGACGGGCTCGGCGCCGGACTCGTCAGGTTCATTCGTTGGTTATGCGGCGCGCGGGTCCGGTCCGGGCACATGGTTTACAGAAGTCCGGGCACATCGTTTACACCCAGGAGATGCCCTGGATGGAAACGAACCCGACGAAGCAGCGCCAAGCGTTCTATCGCGACTACGTGAGCGGCCAGTGGTCGATGAGCGAGCTCTGCAGGCGATTCCAGATCTCCCGGCCCACCGGCTACAAGTGGATCGAGCGCCTCGAGCACGAGGGGCCGGAAGGGGTCAAGGACCGGTCCCGAGCGCCAGATCGCCATCCGAACCGGACGCCACCCCACGTCGAGCAGGCCCTCCTCCAGCTCCGGGTCGAGTACGGCTGGGGCGCCACGAAGCTGCGACGGATGCTGACCCTGCGGCATCCCGACTGGAAGATCCCGGCTCGCAGCACGATCAACGAACTGCTCGACGAGCAGGGGCTCCTGAGGAAGTACCGACGCCATCGTCGCTGGCAGCACCCCGGCTCGGTTCCCGTCGAGACGACCGCTCCCAACCAGGTCTGGCCCGCCGACTTCAAGGGCCAGTTCAAGATGAGGAACGGCGAGTACTGCTTCCCGCTGACCGTCACCGACCACTACAGCCGCATGCTGCTGCTCTGCAAGGCACTCCCCTCGGTCCGCACGGAAGGCGCCAAACCGGCCTTCAAACGGCTGTTCCAGGAATGCGGCCTCCCGGACGCGATCCGCACCGACAACGGCGCCCCGTTCGCCTCCCTGGGCATCGCAGGGCTCTGCGGACTCAACGTCTGGTGGATGAAGCTCGGCATCGTCCATCAGCGCATCCGACCGTCGAGTCCGCAGGAGAACGGCCAACACGAGCGAATGCACAAGGACCTGAAGCGGGAAGCGACGCGTCCCCCGGCCGAGGACATGCCGAGGCAGCAGAAGCTTCTCGACAAGTTCCGCGACCGCTACAACCACGAGCGACCGCACGAAGCGCTCGGCAACGATCGGCCCGCCGACCACTGGAAGCCGTCGACGAAGGAGTACTCGGGTCGCCTCCGGCGACCCGAGTATCCTGGTCACTTCGAGGTCCGGAAGATCAGCGCCTGCGGCGCGTTCCGTCTCCAGTCCGGGCAGTACTTCCTCTCGAACGCACTGAAGGGAGAGGACGTCGGCCTGGAGGAAATCGACGATGGAATCTGGAACATCGTCTACTACAACACGATCCTGGGACGGATCGACCGGAAGACCGGGCGGATCACCGGTCAAGACAAGGTGTAAACCATGTCCCCGGACTTCTGTTAACTATGTCCCCGACCGGTCAGCGGCCTACCTGTCGCGGCGTTGCATCTCAGCAGCCGCAAACCTCGCCCGAGCGGCGCTATTGATCTGAATCTTGTTCTCCCGACACCAAGATTCGAGACGCTGCGCATCTACGGGCACTCGTTCTATGGTCATTCCTGCAGTCTCGAGGCCCTCGACGCTTCGCTCGGCCATTTCGAGCCAGCTCTCATACGAGTCTTCAAGGAGCTCGGGGTCAGCAGCGAGACTTCGGACCCGACTCCATTGCTCGCGGTCGTACCAGGCGACGCCGGCCACGGGTTTACTCGATCTCTTCGAGGGACGTTTCGGCCGTCTCGGACGTTTTGACATGGCGTCGGTCCGCGCCGCATAACGGACACACGGATAACCTGCGAGTCCGCGCTAGAGAAGCTTCGCCGAGACTACACCGATCGCTGCGAGGCCGCACGAGCCGCCCTTCGGCCGAAGGCCGATGAGGGCGGCGGAGGTCGAGACGGGCTCGGCGCCGGGCTCGTCAGGTTCATCCGTTTGTTATGCGGCGGGCGATGGCACGACTATTGACTGAGAGGCACGAATTTCACACAGCTGTACCTGCATTCTCCGACGTTGTCCCACACCTGGCCATACCCTCGAGGGCAGTCGGCACCGAATGAGCGCGGATTAGCTTCCAGGTAGTAGCCCTCCCTTTCGACTCCCTCATGTCGACCCATCACACCGCTCGTCTTTCGAACAACGGGACAAGGGGCGCCTGGAGTCCACTCGTCTGCAACTTCAATCTCCTCGACCGCAATCAAGACATCATGTCGGAGCTGCGGATTACCGGGGGAGAATAGAAGCGATCCGGCGATGGCGAGGAAACAGACGATGAGGATGGCCCCGCCGAGCGCGCCGAAATGTCGCAGCATTACTACGCCTGCCGCATAACGGACACACGGATAACCTGCGAGTCCGCGCTAAAGAAGTTTCGGCGAGACTACACCGATCGCTGCGAAGCCGCACGAGCCGCCCTTCGGCCGGAGGCCGATGAGGGCGGCGGAGCCCTCGACGGGCACGATTCGGGCTCGTCAGGTTCATTCGTTTGTTATGCGGCGTGCGCGATTTGGCGGAGACTATTGCATACACACGACGCCGATTGAGTCGGAGAGCCAGCGAACAGATTGGGGGGCCTCAGAATACCTGGGGCGATCAGGCAGTTGAACGACGACGGCGTATCGGGATCGCTCAGAAAATCCAATCGCCGTAACCTTCTCGGAAATATTGCCGTCTCGAACGTCAATTGGACTCGGGCCCATCAGGCGCACATGGGCGCGTTCGCCCATCGATAGAATTGACCCGTCAAAGGTCGCCGGGACCCAGCGCCCCCCGGGCACGATTCCATCATCGTCCCGAAAGTCCGCGGCCGAAACTGACTTTCCCGTCCAGTTCGTGGATACCCAGGCGCGAATGGCCATCTGGACCTTCGCATCTCGGGCTTTCGCTTCTAGCCGATCGCAATACCCAGAGAACAGAAAATAATCGATGGCACGGGCTCCGATGAAGGCTGCAAGAGCGATTCCGATCATCGCAACGAAGATTCTTGAGGCGATTCGACCAAGCTTCATCGGCCCGCACGCCGCATAACGGACACACGGATAACCTGCGAGTCCGCGCTAGAAGGTTTCGGCGAGACTACACCGATCGCTGCGAGGCCGCACGAGCCGCCCTTCGGCCAGAGGCCGATGAGGGCGGCGGAGCCCGCGACGGGCGCGACTCGGGCTCGTCAGGTTCATTCGTTGGTTATGCGGCGTCCCTCCCAGAGCTGGGGAGGCTGCGGTTGTTGCCGGCTCGAGGGATCCTCTCGCCTATAGTCAGAGATCTAATGAAGGCGGTCGGTAATCTCCACAAAGGCCCCTTGGCCAAGTTCGCAACTTGCTATCACCAGGACGCCCAGCTCTGCTGGTCGAGCTTCGATGATTTCGTCGAGGAATACCTCGCCGAAGTCGACAGAGGGGAAGCCCACGCGTTGGCGGATGAGATTCGTCGGCTGCTCGACGAGAATCCTGGCCGGCGCGGTAAGGGGCTTCGCAATGCGCTTATCCGCATGGGATCTGGAGGCCCGATCCCTCACGGCGACAACCTTCGTCGGTCACTCGAGCGGGCAATGCGCCTCGCGGATGCCGCATAACGGACACACCGATCAGCGGCGATCCGCGCTAAAGAGGTCTGGCGAGGGTACCGCGGCCGGCGCGAAGCCGCACAAGCCGGCCTATGCGGAGCCCGAAGGGCGGAGCATCGAGGTCGGCGCTGCAGGCGACGGCCTCGGCTCCGGATCGTCCGTCTGCAGCGGTTTGTTATGCGGCGGCGACGGCATCTCGTGCCCAGCCGTTGGCCGCAGTCGTCTACATCCTACTGCGGATCGGAGGCCGGTCGCGCCTCCACTCGGCGCTCGGGCGTTTCTTGCAGGTTTGGAGACTGGCAGCTCCGGATCCCGTAGAGGAGCATCGCTAGCGCCATGGGTACCAACACGAGGAGCGCAGTCAACCAAGGCTCGACGGAGGTCAAGGTCACACGACCTCGGCCGCGGTCGTCCCTATCGCGCGACCAAAAGGACATCCAGCGGATCGTTTCATAGGCGGCGCCCGGCGACGCCGCATAACGGACCGCCGATCAGCGGCGAGCCGCGCTAGAAAGGTTCGACGATAGTACTGGGGCCGGCGCCAGCCGGCACGAGCCGCACTACGCGGAGGCCGAAGGCCGCAGCGTCGAGGGCGGCGGAGCCCTCGACGGTTGCGGCGACGGCTCGTCCGTCTGCAGCGGCTGGTTAGCCGTCCCGCAACGGCACGACGACACCGAATCGGAACAGCGAGGCCGACTTGGCGAACCCAGGCGGGCGGAGGATCCGTCCTCGGCTCCCCAAATTTCGACTTCGCGCCGCGGGTCCTCAAAATGGCGGTCGCTGAGCGGGAGGCCTCCTCGGCCGCCGGGAACACGAGCAGGGATTCGGAAGTCATGAGGGCAGAGCCAGGCTCGGCGCCTGCTGGAGGCTCGACCAAATTCAGCCACCGAGTCGATCAGGACGATTTCGCAGGTCGCTCGAGGCACCCGACCGACCGCGGTTCGTTCCTTGCTCGATTAATCCTCGCCGGTCGGCGGGCCGGCTAACGGACACTCGGATAACCTGCGCGTCCGCGCTAGAAGGGTTCGGCGAGAGTAACCCGATCGCCGCAAGGCCGCACAAGCCGCCTTCCGGCCGGAGGCCGGATGAGGCGGCGAGGCCCGCGACGGCCTCGGCTTCGGACGCGTCTGGTTCAGCCGATGGTTATGCGGCGTGGAGCGTCTTCTCACTCATTCAGAGCCCGTCTTCAGCCGGCGCGCTACGCCTTCGCTACGGCTGGCAGGCTCGGTCAGGCCCCTCAGTCGGCGGCTCGAGCTTCGGATCTCGAGCCGCACCTCCGATCGGGCGGATCGCTTTCAGGCGGCACAGACCAGATCAATTCATCGGCGGTCGGATCGGGCCCGACTCTCTCGACTTCCAGACAGCTCGCCGGAGAGAGGTAGAGCCTGCGCGTTCACTCGATTCGGCTCATCCTTGCCTCCCGATCTCAGCGCAGGTCAATGCCGCATAACGGACACACCGATCAGCGGCGATCCGCGCTAAAGAGATCTGGCGAGGGTACACCGGTCGGCGCGAAGCCGCACAAGCCGGCCTACGCGGAGGGCGAAGCCCGCAGCGTCGAGGTCGGCGCTGGAGGCGACGGCCTCGACTCCGGATCGTCCGGCTGCATTGGTTTGTTATGCGGCGTCGTCTTCGCGTACGCGCAGTTCGCCCTTCGGCGGGACAAGAACCAGGATCGATAAGCCAAGGATTGGCCCAAGCATGGCCCAGACGAATGGCAACATCGCATTCTTTTGAAGGCGCGCACCTTCAGCCAATTGCTCGGGAGAGTCGCTTGCCTTGTATGGGATGGAATCCCAGACGAGACGATGGGAGGCAACGGCGAACAGAAGGAACATCCCCGCGAGCATGATCATTAGCGACGCGACTACGGCTTGCCGCTGGCCGCCTCTTGCGGCGGCTACTGGCAGGATAAGGAATAAGAAGGCCGCAATGGCGACGGCCGCAATCTTTGCCATGTCTCCTCGCGCCCCCGGAGATGCCGCATAACGGATACACCGATCAGCGGCGATCCGCGCTCAAGAGGTCTGACGAGAGTACACCGGCCGGCGCGAAGCCGCACAAGCCGGCCTATGCGGAGCCCGAAGGGCGGAGCATCGAGGTCGGCGCTGCAGGCGACGGTTTCGGCTCCGGATCGTCCGGCTGCATTGGTTGGTTATGCGGCGTCAACAGCCGTTGTAGACCGAGTGCGCCTCAATTTCGAGGATCCGCCCCTCGCGAACCATCGCGGCGAGCAGAATTCGGGTACCAACGCAGAATCCCCCGGTCTCCGGGATCGAACAATAGATGTTTCCGTCAGTTTCGAACCGCGCTGGACCACATTCGCCGCCCAAGGATCCGACGAGAGCTTCAAGACCCGAGACCGACGATCGCTCTCCAGAAAACCGCGCGGATAGAGCAGCAGATAGGGCGCGGGCGTCGAGGCCTCCGCGTTGATCAAGGAGGACCGTTTTCGCAATTTGCGACCGATGGTCGAAGCAGCCAAGGGCAAAAGCGATCGATGCCGCAAGGCAGAAGCGAATCACAGGCGCCGTCCTAGATGCCGCATAACGGACACACGGATAACCTGCGAGTCCGCGCTAAAGAAGTTTCGACGAGACTACACCGATCGCTGCGAGGCCGCACGAGCCGCCCTTCGGCCGAAGGCCGATGAGGGCGGCGGAGGCCGAGACGGGCTCGGCGCCGGGCTCGTCAGGTTCATTCGTTGGTTATGCGGCGGCGTCTTCTCGTGGCAGTTCGGCGCCACAATGCGAGCACCGCCAGATGGTTGCATCTTGGCGATACGTCCTCGGCGAGTAGATCGAGCGGCAATTAGGACAACGCAAGGCTTCTGAATCAGACAGCGTCCTGCTGTCGAACTCGACACCGCAAGCATTGCATCGATCCGCCGAAACTGCGAAGAGAGGGCGCCAGCGACCTCGGAAGTAGCGCTGTTCGCACGCGGGGCAACGCTCGATCCAAAGGCGAAAATTGAAATAGACATGGGGAGTAAGAGAAGCGATGAGGATTGCCGAGGCCGCCGAGGGCATCGGCGCTCCAAAGGCAAGGAACGCAATCCCGGCACTGAGCGGAAGGATAAGCGCCGCGAACGCACTTCGACGCTCCCTCGCGACCCTGGCTGCAAACGTTCTTTCCGCATGGCTTACAGCACTCACCACGGAGCCGCCGCATAACGGACACACCGATCAGCGGCGATCCGCGCTAAAGGGGTCTGGCGAGAGTACCGCGGTCGGCGCGAAGCCGCACAAGCCGGCCTACGCGGAGGGCGAAGCCCGGAGCGTCGAGGTCGGCGCTGGAGGGGACGGCCTCGGCTCCGGATCGTCCGGCTGCATTGGTTGGTTATGCGGCGTCAAGGGGCACAGCGTGGATCAGTCGCCTGCTGGGCTTGGCAGGTCAATACCCTGAAGATTCGAGGCGCGTTGATCCATTGCGCGGTTGAAATGATCGGATTGTTGCTCGAATCGTCGCTCAATCATCAATTCGAGCAGGCCGGCGGCATCCTGACTCAGGGAATAGTCAGGAGGGGAGATTAGGCTGCAGTCGACCGCATCGCGGGAGCGCTCTTCTTCGTTCACCTGCTCACAAGACTTCCAGCCCTGAGGGGTCGGAACCAGGCAGACCGCTGCGCTGCCGATCAACCATGTCGCGAGATGGAACTTGAGCGTCATTGCACGGCCTCGCTCGGATGCCGCATAACGAATCACCGATCAGCGGCGATTCGCGCTATAAAGGTTTGACGAGGGTACAGCGGTCGCTGCGAAGCCGCACGAGCCGGCCTACGCGGAGGCCGAAGGCCGAAGCGTCGAGGTCGGCGCAGCATGCGACGGCCTCGACCACGAATCGTCCGTCTGCATTGGTTTGTTATGCGGCGTCATTTTCCTTTGTCCTTCTGACGCCGCTTCCATCCGGTCTCAATTTCCCGAAGCGAGTCTGGCACATCATCGCCAAGGGCTGTCCAGTCGCCGAGGCGACCGAAAGCTCGATACCAGCCAGCATCAGGGCAATAGGCGTAGCTCAGTTCCAATGTGAGGTGGTCCGGGGACCACTTTTCGCTCGTGATTGCGGGCGCGTCGCCGCTCGCGCAAGTCATCGTCGGAAGATTCTCGCGGGCAGCCCAGAACGCTTGATAGTGCCGGACCTGACCTTCGACGTCTAGCGACTTGCCATGCAGCTTTCGCCAAAGCGAATTAAAAATCACGCCGGACATATCATCCGGATGTCGGAGACCGCGCTCGAACAAGTCCCGCTGCAGCAAAGAGCCCGACCACAGTCCCCATGAATTGCGAATGCCTGTACCTAGGCCGTGATGCCATCGGACCATCGCGTCCTCGTCGCCGTTGTACATCTCGTCAAGCACCTTTGGCGGCAGCGTGCATGCAAGATGAACTATCGCATCCTCAAGTCGCGCCGGGATGCGCTCATCTGTCAGATCCGCGGGACACTCAGGGACCCATCGATACTGACTCGCACCGATAAGCAAAGTCAACGAGAGGAACAAAATTGCTTGGCGCATCACAGATGCCGCATAACGGACACACCGATCAGCGGCGATCCGCGCTAAAGAGGTCAGGCGAGAGTACCGCGGTCGACGCGAAGCCGCACAAGCCGACCTATGCGGAGGGCGAAGCCCGGAGCATCGAGGTCGGCGCTGCAGGCGACGGCCTCTACTCCGGATCGTCCGGCTGCATTGGTTGGTTATGCGGCGTCGTGGCTAGGGGCGGCATGCTCGGGGCTCATGAATGGCCCAGCCGACCTCGGCGACGACCACTTCTTCACGCAGAACAACTCGAGCAAGCGTCTCGACGTGATGTTCGGGGAGTTCGCGGCGCATCCAATTTTCGAAATCGTCAATTTTGAGACTGAGACCGGCCGAATTGGAGGCGTTGAGGACGCAACGCCAAGTATATTCGCGCAGGAATCCGGACTTCTGAATTTTCACGAGGTCTTCTAGATACGTATTGGAAAGTCCGTCTCGTTCAGCCAACTCACCCCAAATGAGGGCCATAGACTCGCGGGCGTGAGCTTCCTCTGGGAACGCGGCCGGATCAATCGTGGCGGCGCGTACGCCGGCATTCCGGTCGCCTCCGAGTCGCGCTAGCGCATAGCCAAGCCAGGCTGCGGCTAGACCGTCTGACTCGGATCCGAATCCTGCACGAAAATTGACTCGTACTGCCTCTGATTCAGGGGCGCTCGCGCAGCCGAGCAACAGCTGGAGCAATAGGATTGTCGCAATCAGGCGCATTCGCAGATGCCGCATAACGGACACACGGATAACCTGCGAGTCCGCGCCAAAAAAGGTATCGGCGATGCTACACCGATCGCTGCGAAGCCGCACGAGCCGCCCTTCGGCCGAAGGCCGATGAGGGCGGCGGAACCCTAGACGGGCTCGGCGCCGGGCTCGTCAGGTTCATTCGTTGGTTATGCGGCGCGCGCACCTCGAACAAATGCGCGACTAGCTGCGAAGACGACCAAAATGGAACACGCGACCTGCAGAAGCGGAATTGCGCGAATCCACCTGGATTCACTTCTTAGATAGAGATCGAACTCTGCGCCGCAGATATGATGGCCCTCGACCGTCGCCGAGAGAACGAGGGGGCTCCAAACGCAAAGAACGCCAAGAGCGATCCCCGCCAGAACAATAGGAATGGAGCGACCGCTCGCGATCAAATGAGGCGAGCGGATTAAGATAAGCGATCCAACGACAGCGGCCGGAGCACCCATGATTACGCCGGCAGCAAATCGATCCGTATCGCCCATCGAACATGTCCCGGCAAATCTCGAAAGAATTGCATGAGTCGAGAACCAGATGACGGAGGCGATCGCTGCAGATTTTCGCATCATGTTTGGAATCGACGCAGCCCGCGCCGCATAACGGATCGCGGATCAGCGGCGAGCCGTTGCTAGAGAGTTTCGGCGAGGGTACACAGTCCGCTGCGAAGCCGCACGAGCCGCCCGCTTCCAAGGCCCAGAGGCCGCAGGCCTAGCGGGCGGCGAAGCCCGCTACGGGCTCGACCAAGGCTCGTCCGTCTGCATTCGCTTGTTATGCGGCGGACAGCGTCTATCGAGTCGACGTCTTGATCGCTTACACTCGATTCGAACCTTCGATGTTGGTAGCCATTTCGGCGCTCATAGAATTCGCTGATCAGCACATCTTTACGGGCGCGTCGGCTTGCTTCGATCATTCGGCCAGCACTCGTACATTGGACCGTCGTCTGGAAAGATGCAGATGCGACGAAGGTCGTTCACCTCGTAGAGCCCAATTTGGTTGATATGGATGAGGGGCGTATTACGAGCTTTCACGACCCGTCCCTCGACCATCGCGTACCCTTGGCAGTACTCGGAGATCGCTGTCTCATGAAAATCGAGGTTCACGACCGAGATCGCTGACGAATAGTCGTTGATTCGTTCGTGGTCTCTCGTTAGAAAGAGATGAAGATTCAGGCCGCCCAGATACCCAAAGATGCGGACCTCCTGTCCAGAGAAACTCTTAGGGTCATTAATCACCTGTATCAGAGACGGTATCGAGTTCCCTGGAGCGCAACCGAATCCAGCAACAAGTACGGCAAGGAGCGTAAAATGACGCATCGGGTTTCCTGGGACCGTCGGCCGCATAACGGACACACGGATAACCTGCGAGTCCGCGCTAGAGATGTTTCGCCGAGACTACACCGATCGCTGCGAGGCCGCACGAGCCGCCCTTCGGCCGGAGGCCGATGAGGGCGGCGGACCCCGAGACGGGCTCGGCGCCGGGCTCGTCAGGTTCATTCGTTGGTTATGCGGCGCGCTTATCGAGACGGAACCCCTCGCCGCAACTCGGACATCGAAACGATCCTAGGACAAGAGGGTCTGGAAAGAAGAATCGCGAGATCGCGGGTCGCACGTTCGCGTTCTGGGCTCGGATCGGGGGCGCTGGCTGGCCGAGATAAAGGCGGCCGTTGCAACCGGGACATCGAAGTCGCGCCGAGACCAGCGCAGACCAAGCGAAGGATCCAATCCAACCCAGGAAGAAGACAGCAGCGAGCCTCCAACTTCGCAGGAAAACTGCGGCCCACATCGCGTGCATTATCGTACGGCCAATTGAGAGCGCTGCGACGGCAGATAGGTACAGTCGCGGCTTGTCGAAGATGTCCTGGCTCACGTCGCGCCGCATAACGAATCGCAGATAACCTGCGAGTCCGCGCTAAAGAGGTTCGACGACAGTACAGCGACCGCTGCGATGCCGCACGAGCCGCCCGCCTCCAAGGGCCTTCAGGCCGCAGGCCTGGCGGGCGGCGACGCCCGCTACGGGCTCAGCCTCGGACTCGTCAGGTTCATTTGCTGGTTATGCGGCGCGAACGGCACGTCACCCGAAGGGAAGCCGCGAGGCGCGCCACTTTGCTCTGCCGCGAAGACCCGTCCAGGGCTAACGCAACTTCCTGGTTGAAGTTAGCCCTGGACGGGTCTTCGCGGCCAGCACTTTGCCGCACCTTGTGCTCGATTTGAGGAGTCCTGGAGAATCTTGGCCCTTGGCCTACCGCTTTTCCACGATCTCGAGACGCCTTCGGCAAGGGAGACCATCTTTGCGGACTTGCTATGCGGACGCTTCGCGCCGCATAACGGACACACGGATAACCTGCGAGTCCGCGCTAAAGAGGTTCGGAGAGACTATATCGTTCGCTGCGAAGCCGCACGAGCCGCCCTTCGGCCGTAGGCCGATGAGGGCGGCGCTGGTCGCCACGGGCTCGGATTCGGACTCGTCAGGTTCATCCGTTTGTTATGCGGCGCTCGGGGTTAGTAGCAGCCTCCGTCGGCGGAATCCGCGGGAAAAACAAGCTTCTCATCATCGTGCGGCGGCCGATAGGCCTCAAGCGTCTCAATGCAACCGCCACAGCCAAAGAGCCTGTAGTTAACTTGGGATCCCTGGACATCGATCGCGACGAGATCAGTCTTCTTCGCCCCCCGCAACTTGCTGGAGCTGGACTCGAACTGAGCGACGAGGTCATCAATATCAACCCCTTCATGCGGGCCTGAGTATTGAATTAAATGGCCTCTGCTTTGAACGAGAGGCATTGAGGCTCGCCCCATTTTGCAATGAGCATGGTCGGCTTCTCGGCCCCCGCTGGCCCAGCACGATACGGAAATGACGGTTGCCGACCCTGACAGGTGGCCAGTTGGAGCGAATAAGAAGACTTGTCCATCGTTGAAGAGGTCGTCGCCCGCAGGGCACTCGCGAATGCGCGTCCATTCGGTAGAAATTTCCGGGAATTGGGCACGAATTTCCGGCTCCGAGAGCTCTGTCTGAGGCTGGCGGAGAGGAACATGCTTGACACCATCGTGCGCGCAGCCAAACGCGATCGAGAATAGAATTAGCGCTGTCGGGGTCGCGATCTGCCGCATGCATCTCGCCGCATAACTAGTTAGTAACACCCACTATACCAATTACCTGCCGGGGGGAAGAGAGGAAAACACGGCGCCATCCATGGTCGCCGATCGCTTCGAATTTTGGCGACGATGCATTCAAGGCCCGCCTCGCGTTACAGGTGAGTTCTCGACGTGCTGGCTAATAAATTATCGCGGCATCGGGTACCGCGGGGTTCTAGTTCGCATGGCGCGCAATGCGTGGGTGGAGAGTCTGATGTAGACGGAGCGAGACACAGTGTGAACGGGGGGACACGGATGGCGAATGCGACGCGGGTTTGGCGTCATCCTCGGATGAGACGTCCGAGAGGGCGCGAAGAGGGGGGAAGAGACCACCGATTCGACGGGCCGGGTGCTCGCGCTTGGAGCGAGAGTTGGAGCCAGGGTCGGAGCGAGAACGGGCGAGACGGGCGAGACGGGCGAAACAGAAAGGTGGATGCGGAAGGAAGGGGAGAGTCAGACGAGGAGGCGGACACGGAGGCGGGAGCGGAGTCGAAGCGAGGCGAGCGATGGGCGGCCGGACTGGATCTTCGGAGAACAGCGTCCTGCCGGCCCGCGACGCTGGCCGGCCCGGCCGTGACGCGGGAGAGGGAGAGCGGTGATTCGCCATCCGAGCAGATGGCGGACGGGGCGCGGAGGGACCGGGGCGACGATGGGCAATCGGTGTCGAGCGGGCGTGATCGGTCGGATGTCCGCGGCCACGGGCGTGGAGGAGCGGGCGGGGGACCGGTGGGGGCGACCAGGAGCGCGGCGGCCGGAGAGGAGACCGTGCGGGGTGCGAGGTCGCGCGGCCCTGCGAGCGAGGGTTCGGTCTGGTCGGAGTCAGAGCTCGGACCGAATTCGCCGTTGCGCAAGGAGCGACCGCCGCGGGTGCTCGATGCGCTTCGGATCCAGCTGCGCTTGCGACATCGCTCGCGCTCGACGGAACGGAGCTACGTCGGTTGGACGCGGCATTTCATCTTGTTCCATGGCAAGCGACATCCGGCGGAGATGGGCCGGCTGGAGGTGGAGGCGTTCCTGACGCATCTGGCGATGGATCGGAACGTCTCGGCGGGGACGCAGAATCAGGCGCTCAACGCGCTGCTCTTCTTCTACCGCCACGTGGTCGGGCGGGACCTCGGTGACCTGGGATCGGTGGTGCGGGCGCGTCGGCCGCGGCGGATCCCGGTGGTGTTGTCCGTCGAGGAGGCGGAGCGGGTGATCGGTCATCTGTCGGGCGATGCGCACACGGTGGCGCTGCTGCTCTGGGGCGCCGGGCTGCGGCTGCTCGAGGCGCTGCGGCTTCGGGTCCAGGACGTGGATTTCGAACGGCGGGAGCTGCGCGTTCGGGATGGGAAGGGGCGGAGGGATCGCCGAACGGTCTTGCCCGAGCGAGCGATCGAGCCCCTGCGTGGGAAGATTGCAGAGGTGCGGACGCTTCATGCGGAGGACCGTGATGAAGGCTTCGGCGAGGTCGAGCTCCCGGGCGCGCTGGCGAGGAAATATCCGAACGCGGGGTACGAGCTCGGGTGGCAATGGGTGTTTCCCGCGGATCGGCGATCGGCCTGTCCGCGAACGGGTCGTATGGGGCGACACCATCTCTTCGAGACGACCGTACAGCGCCACGTGCGCGATGCGGCGATCCGCGCGGGGATCGGCAAGCGCGTGACGCCCCATGTGTTCCGGCACAGCTTCGCGACGGCGCTGATCGAGAGCGGCTACGACATTCGGACGGTGCAGGAGCTGCTCGGACACCAGAGCGTGTCGACGACCATGATCTATACCCACGTGTTGCATCGGGGCGGGCTGGGTGTGCTCTCGCCGGCAGATCGGGCGGTGCGCTGGGGGCTGGGGAGCGGCGCGCCACTCGGATCGGGGCCGGACGGTTGGGAGGACGAGAGTTCGACAGGACGCAGAAGGCCCGGGGCGAGTCGGTCGGGTTCGGCTGGGAGCGCTGGGTGGCGCGGCCCGGCCTAACGGGCTCCAGCGGACTCGCCGACGCGGCGGCGGATCTCGATCCCGCCTGCGTCGAATACGACCGAGGAGGGGGTGACCTCCTTGATCACGAGACCGGCCGCGGCGTCGCCTTCATGCACGGTGAGCGTCTCGCCGGTGGCGAGGATGCGAAGCTTCGCCGAGCGGCGCTCTGCCTTCGGATGCCAGGCCGTGCGCAGGACCGTGACCTTGGGCGGCTGGGTCGCTGTGATGCGCTGAACGTCGGGGGAGTCCGTCGCCCTGGAGTCGGATTCGACCGGGGCGGGGGATTCGCCGCGATCGGGGACGGTCGTTGAGGCGGCAGAGGCGTTCGCGCTGGCGGCGGTCCGGGCGTCGGCGGGCCTGGCTGCCGCCGACGGCGGCGCGGCGGCGACGCGGGCTTCGGATTCGCGGGGTGCGGGTGAAGATGTCGTCGCTGGCTTCACCTGCGTTTCGGGCTTCGCGGTCGCGGGGGCGCCGACGGGAGGACGCGGCGGGGCCCCGGCCGGATCGGCGACCGCGGAACCGCGAGCGATGGGCAGGGATTCGACAGGAACGGCCGCGTGCTGCGGGCCCGTGGAGGCGGAAGGCGGCGGCGCGGCCGACGGGGAGCGCGGCCTCGAGGTGGGCGCGGACGCAGAGGGCGGAGCGGCGGGAGAGGCCGAGGGAGATACAGCGGCCGAGGCGATGGAGGTCGACGGCCGGCGCGCGTCGATGGGCGGCGCAGACTTCGCCGCGGTCGGGGGAGCGGAGCGCATTGGGCGGGCGGCGGTCGGGGCGGCCTCGGATGGCGGGGTGACCGTCGCCGCTTCGGTCTGCGGGGTCGTGGCCGCGGCGGCGGCGAGGCTGGCGAGCCGGGCGCGCTCGGCGGCGGCGTGCTCGGGCGTCGGGTGGGTGGACGGCGTCGGCACGGCCACCATCGCGCGTGCGGGGCGATCGCGGGTGCCCGTGACCTGGGGGGCAGTCGTGGGCTGCTGCTGAATGGGGGACGGGTTCGAGCCGGCGGCGAGGCCGTCGGGCGGGGTGACACCGGGGGGTGTCCCGGCGCCGAACAGGTTCGTCTGATGGGCGACGAACGCGAGTCCCAGGACGAAGGTGACGGCAGCAAGCGCGATCAGCCGACGCGCGCGCGCGCCGAGGCGGCCGCTCGATGGCGAGACATCGACGGGCGGCGTCTCGGGCTCGGCGCGGGCGGCGCGCGCGGCGGCCTCCTCGGCGAGGATGCGAATGCGCAGGGCGTCGACGTCGGGCGCGCCCGGGGGCGACGCCTTCTTCTTCGGGTCGTCGTCTTCGAGGCGGCGAAGTGCCTTCAGGATCGTGCTCATCCGCGGGCTCCGGGGGGCGAGGGATCGGAAGGCGGCCGCGGGGCGGCGTTCGGGGCGGCCGGATGCGTGGCGTCGGCGCGGGGTGCGGCGGAGGTGGGCGACGCGACGCCGACCCGGGGTGCGGCGGAGGTGGGCGACGCGACGCCGACCCGGGGTGCGGCGGAGGTGGGCGACGCGACGCCGACCCGGGGTGCGGCCGAGACGGGCGGTGCGCCGTCGGTCGCGAGAGGGCTCGGCATCGGGCGGACGCTCGCGAGCGAGAGGCGCGGGACGGGGTAGCGGTCGAGGCGACCGTAGAGAGCGATCTGGGTCAGAGGGCCGACGACGCCGTCCTCCACGATGTCGTTCGCGCTCTGGAAGGCGCGCAGCGAAGCCGCGGTTGCGGAGTCGAATTCGCCGGTCGGTGCTCCGGCTTCAGGGACGAGATAGCCGAGCTCGGCGAGCGCCTCCTGGAGCCAGCGTACGCTGGCGCGCGGTCCGTCGCGCTCGAAGCGGGCGGCGAGACGTTCGTGGTTCTGCCAGACGATGACGCCGGCCTCGAGCCAATGGGGCTCGAGTTCTTCGAGCGCGACGCTGACGACCCGAGCCGGAACGAGGCCGGCCAGCCAGGCACGATCGCCGTCGAACCCGGTCAAGGCCAGCCAGCGGCGATCGGTCTCGGCGACGGCGGCGGCTGGCGCGATCGACGGCTCGAGCGCGAGCGGGATCAAGACGGGATGGTCGAGACGTCGCAGCATCGAGAGCGAGCCGCCGTCGAAGGCCGTCGTCATCAGACCGCGCTGCTCGAGGCGGCGTGCGAGGTCTTCCGCGGTCGCGGGCGGCGATTGCCCGCCCTTCGCCGCCGCAGCGCGTCGGTCGACCGCGAGGTCCGCATGCTCCGGGCTCAGATCATAGAGGTCGAGAAAGGCGCGCTCGCTCTCGGCGAGGGCGTCGCGCCCCGTGCGCTCCGAGAGCAGCTGCGACAACGCGCCGGGGGCCACGGCGCTGCGCGAGATGACCGGCAGCGTCGACGCGTCGAGTCCGGCCACCGCGAGACGCGCATCCGCGGCGCCCGGAATCGGGAGGCCGTCCTCGCCGACGTAGCCGATCAAGCGGCCGAGCGGCGGCAGCGCGAGGCCCGGATCCCGCCGCGGATCGAAGCCGGCCGCCTGGAATACGACACCCTCTGGTGTTCCCCCGACTCCCGACCGCGACGCGGAGGCGAGTCCTGCGGCGGTGGCGCTCCGCCCATCGGCGCGGGCGCTGACGGCGGGCATGGCGCCCGCACCCGCAGCGTCCCCGCCGAAGTCGACCCTGCCCCCTCCGCCGCCTCCGCCGACGACGCCGCTGCGACCGACGACGAGGCCGGCGAGCAGCGCGGCGGCGACGACGACGAGCGTCATCGCGAAGTACATCCACGGGCGCTTCATCCAACCGGGAAGCAGCGGCCGACCGAGCCGGGGGTCTCGGTCCCAGGGATCGCGCACGTCGGGGATCTCGCGAGCGGCGGTGCGGATCAGGGCCGGGCCGATCTGGGCGGCGCGCGCGGCGTAGCCGGCGAGCAGGGCGCGGTCGCAGAGCTGGTTCACGAGGCGGGGGATGCCGCCGGTCCGGCGGTGGACCTCGCGCAGGGCGGACTCGGTGAAGATCTCCTTCGGCTGACGGGCGGCGACGGCGATGCGGTGGCGGACGTAGGCGACCGTCTCTTCGGCGCCGAGCGGCTCGAGCTTCCAGCGGACGCTGATACGTTGACGCAGCTGGCGCAGACCCCGCTCGTCGAGCTTGCGGTCGAGCTCGGGTTGACCGAGCAGCAGGATCTGGATCAGCTTCTCGCGACTCGTCTCGAGGTTCGAGAGCAGGCGAACCTGCTCGAGGGTGTTCTCCGAGAGCGTCTGGGCCTCGTCGATGATGAGCAGGACGCGCCTGCCGCGCTCCTTCTGCTCGAGCAGGAACTTGTTGAGTTGACTCATCAGGTTGCGCCGACCGAGCCCCTCGGCGGGCAGACCGAACTCGGCGCAGATCGATTGCAGCAGCTCGAGGGCGCTGCGACTGGGATTGAAGAGGAAGGCGACCTCGATCCCCCCTTCGAGCCGCTCGAGCAGGGTCCGGCAGAGCGTCGTCTTGCCCGTGCCGACCTCGCCCGTCACGGAGATGAAGCCCTCTCCCTGCTCGATGCCGTAGAGCAGATGGGCCAGCGCTTCGCGATGGGACGCCGCCAGATAGAGGAAGCGCGGGTCCGGGCTCAGCGCGAAGGGCTTCTCTCGCAGGCCGTAAAACGCGGTATACATCGGGCTCCCGTCCGGGGCGGAGTCTAACGGACCGGATCTCGCGGCGAATCCGCGGCCGGCGCCCGGGCGGAGCGCCGACGCGTTCGCGCGGACGGGCGGGGCGGGGCGTGGAGACGAGCGCGGAGACGGACGCGGAGATTGGGACGTTCGCGGCGTTCGGGGAGTTCGACGACGCGCTCGCGTCCGCCGAGGCGATGGGCGTCGACTCGGGTGCGACCCTCGTCAAGCTCTGCGTGCGCGACCGGCGCGGGGCACGGCATTTCGCGACCTGGCCTTCGCCTTCGACGGAGCGGGTCGGCGGCCTGGTCGGCCGGCTCGATCCCGACCGCATCGGCATCACGGGCTGCGGCACCGCCGCCCTCCTCGCCGACCTCGACCGACCCGCCGCGAGCCTGATCGAATTCGACGCCTGGGGACGCGGCGCCAACGAGCTGCTCACCCTGGCGGGTCTCGCGCGCGACGCCCCCTACCTGCTGGTCTCGATCGGAACCGGAACGTCGGCGCTCCGCGTCGAGGGCGGACGGGTCGAGCGCGTCGGGGGCACCGCCCTCGGCGGCGGGACCGCCCTGGGTCTCGGCTACGCCCTCACCGGCTGCCGCAGCCATGGCGAGCTCGTCGCGCTCGCCGCCCGCGGACGCCGCGGCGAGGTCGACCTGCTGATCGGCGACATCTACGAACGGGGAGCGATCCCGCTCGCAGGCGAGGCGACGGCGGCGGCGTTCGGCAAGCTCGCGCGGATGCTCGAGCGCGGCGGAGAGGACACGCCGGGCGTGCTCCCCGCGCGGCGCGAGGACCTGGCGGCGGCGGTGATGGGCCTCGTGGCGGAGAACATCGCGCTGCTCGCCCATGCCAACGCCCGCGTCGCCGGTGTCGATCGGATCGTCTACGGCGGCTCGACGCTCCACGACAATCCGCGGCTCATCGAGGTCGTGCGACTCTTCTCGACGGTGATGGGCCACGAGGCGATCGTCCTGCCGCGCAGCGGACACGCCGGTGCGCTCGGCGCGATGCTGCTCGCCGACTGACGCGCCGCGCGGCTCGCGCCGGCTGGATGACCGTCAGTTGGGCTCGCGCAGCGCGGGCTCGGTCGGCTCGTCCTCGCCGCCCTCGTCGTTGCGCGCCAGGTTGCGGACCGCGCGCTGCGTCCGGGCGATTGCCGCGCGCTGCACCCGCAGCTCCTCGGTCTGGGCCGCGACCTGACGCTCGAGTCGATCACGGGCGTCGACGAGCTCGTCGATGCGGCTCTCGAGCGCGGCGACGCGGCGCTGCATCTCGCGGAACATCTGCATGATCTCGTCGGAGCCACCGTCCATCATCGGCATCGCGCCTCCGAGCTCACTCGTCTGCGACCGCGAAATGACTTCCATGCCTTCCATCTTCGTCTCCTCGGCGTCGTCGAAGAGCAACGACTCCGACGGCTTCTTCTCGTGTTTCTGGTCGTGTGCGTCGGCAGCGCGCGACGGCGTCCTGGCCTCGCGCCCACTGGCCGCATCGGCGCCGAACGCAGACCCGGAGGCCGAGAGGTCCGCGAAGGGATTCTCTTCGTCCTCCTCGGTCTCCTCCTCGTGCTCGGCGTCGACGTCCGCGAAGAAGGGGCTCGCGTCGTCACCCTCGTCGGACTCGGCGGGCGCGCTCGCGTTGCGACGACGGACGGCGACGAGCGCGCCGAAGCCGGCCACCGCGACGCCGGCCGCGACGAGTGCCCAGGTCATCCAGCCGGGTCCCTCGTCGCGCGCGTCCGTCTTCACCATCATCGGGCGCTCGCGCGGCTTTTCGGTCGCGGCATCGGCCTGCGCCGGCGTCGTCGTCGGCGCGTGCGCGGCCTCATCCCCCGCACCGTGTGCAGCCGCGTCCGACGCCTCCTCGTCACCCGCAGCGGAGCCGTCGTTCCACTCGTCCGCTCCAGCCGGGGCTTCGTTCCGGGCCAGCGCCAGCGCGTCGGCGTCGGGCGCGGCGGTCGAGGCCGACGTCGGGCTGCCTCCGCTCGCAGCGCCCTTCCCGTCGGTCGTCGCCAACACACGATTCGCCGGAGCGGGCGCGCGGCCCGGGACCGGCGTACGGGCATCCGCGCTCGCGCCTGCGCCGAGGGGATCGCCCGCCCGGGCGGTCGTCGCGCTCGGCTTCGTCGCGGCTTCGGTCGGGGTCGTCGCGTTGCTGGGCTTCGCGCCGCTGGCCGCGAGCCTGCTCGGGGCGGCGCCCGCGGTCGGCGTCGCGGGCTTCGATGGGATGGCCTTCGACGGCGTCGGGGCCGGCGTTCTCGCGGCGGTCGCAGAGGGCGACGGAGAGGGCCTGCTCGCCGCCGTGCGGGTCGTGTCCTCGGAGATCACGTCGAGCACGATGCGCGGCGGGCTCGCGAGGATCATCTCCTTGAGCTTGAGCCCGCTCTGCGCGAGGCGGATGCGCGCGACCGAGCGCGAGCCGCTCGGCTCGACGACGACCTGTTCGATGAAGGACTTCGAGGATTGGATCCGCCGCGGGATCGAGCCCGCCTCGAGCGAGACGATCAGCTCCGACGTCTTCGACGCCGGATCGCTGCGCTCGATGCGATAGCCCGCGGCGCGGTCGAGCTCGAATACGACACGCGTGAAGTCGGGATGGCGCCCGACGCGCACCTCGACCACCTCGGCGGCCCACGCCGGAACGGCGATCGCGACGAGCCCGAGCAGCAGGACCAGCCTGCGGGCCATGCGTCGACGCCCCGACCCCCGCCGTCCGGGCACGCGCCCGGGCTGCGAGCGTTCGGTGGGTTGGTTCGTCATCGTGCTCGGCACCTCCCTGTGGACCTCGCGGTGATGGCCTGGCCTCACGTCGATTCCCGTCTGTTCCGGCGCATCTGCCCGCACGAGTTGCACGGACGATGCGACCCTCTTCGGAGGGCGATTCGAAGCACTTGATGGAAGATCCCGGACCTCCCCTCGAAGCGCCTCGACGCAGCGACCCCTGCACCTTCGAGGGCACCCTCGCCGGCACCGTTCGGAGCGAGCCTTCGACGCGCGGGAGGTCGGCGCGACGGACCTTGCGAGGCGACGGCGCCGGAGGCGTCAGGGATTCGCAAGAAGTGGCCCAAGTACCCGAATTGACTCGGCGATGCGCGGACCGTACCACGAGACCAGGGTGCCGTCGATCAGGTGGACCCGGCCGGCTCGGGCCGCCGGGCAGTCGAGTCCGAGCAGGTCGATCCGATCCAGCTCGGCAAACGCATAGGGCTCGCTCGGCAGCAGGATGACCTCGGGCGCCGCCGCCTCGATCGCGGCCCGGGAGACGATCGGATAGCGACGCCTGTTCGGGGCCCCATCCGGAGTTTCTGCGAACACGTTCGCACCACTGCAAAGCGCAATCAAATCATGGATGTACGTGTCGGACCCGACGCTCATCCAGGGGTCGCGCCAGATGGCGCAGAAGACCCGGACAGGGCGCTCGCCCGCGGCCCGGCGCCGGTCGCGCACGCCCTCCGCAGCCTCGATCGCGGCCCGGATCGGCGCGAGGACGGCCCGGGCCGCCGCCGGCGGGGCCCCGAGCGCGGCCAGCTCCGCGAGCAGCTCAGCCCCGGCCCGAACGGTCCTCGGGTAGGTCACCCAAACGTCGATCCCGGCGTCCGCGAGCTTCCGTACGACGCGGGGCGTGTTCTCTTCCTGGTTGGCGATCACGAGGTCCGGCGTGAGCGCGAGAATCGCGCCCACGTCCGCGTCCTTCGTCCCACCGACACGCGCGAGCCCCTCGAACGCCTCCGGCGGCTCGACGCAGTAGGCCGTCACCCCGACCACGCGGTCGCCGAGTCCGATGCGGACCAGCGCCTCCGACAGGCTCGGGACCAGGCTGACGATCCGCCGATGCGTCGGCCCCGGCAGATCCGCGAGGCGCCACGCGATCCGCGGATGACGTTCGAGCCATGACGACATCGCCGCAGCCTATCACGTGCCCCCGACCGCCCGGGCGACTGCCGCTCCATCGGCATCCAGCGGACGCTTCACCCGCGGCGCGAAGCCCGCGACCGCCCGCTCCGTCCAGCGATGGTCGCAACGTCGACACTGCGCGAGACGCCAGGCGCCACCTCGATCGCTCACGTGATCGACGCAGACGTCGTGCCCCCGGCAGACGCGACACGTCGCCGGATCCGAATGCGCCTCGGCCCGCACCATCGCCCCGCGCAGCGCCGCACGCGGACGCGCCGCATCCGGTCTGGGGCCGCGCGCGAGCACGCGCTCGACCCGCGCACGCTCGGCCGCCTGGCGCTCGCGCAGCCGCGCCCGATCGCGCGGGCTCGCCAGCCCGCATCGACGCGGACCCGGCGCCCTGTCCGCATTCACGGTCGCTCGATTCGAGACCGCTTCCGAGGACGAGGTCGATGACGAGATGGACATGTGCTGTCTCCTCTTTTTTCCTTTTTCCTTCCTTCCCTCTTTCCTCTTCCCTCTTTTCCTTCTTCTTCGTTCGCTGGTCGTTCGTCCGTTCGTTCGTTCGTTCGTTCGTTCGTTCGTCCGTTCGTTCGTTCGTTCGTCCGTTCGTTTGTCCGTTCCCACCTTCCGTCGCGCCGTCGCGCATCGCGTTCCCGCATCGCCGGTATCGATGACGGCTCCGCTCCGGATTCCTCCGATGCCGGACGGCCGCTGGGGGCCGACCGCCCGACGACTCGAAGTCTCGGACACCGGCGTGACGCATCCGGTCACGGCCTGCGCTGGAAACGGCAATTCGGATGGAGGCGCGCCGTCCGACTCGGCGGCCGGCACGGCGCCGGCCGGATGCGCAGCGGCGGCAGGAGGGGCCGATGGAGCGTCGGGCCCCGTCGGGTCAGGCGCCGGAATCGCGCAGCTCGCGCTTCAGGATCTTGCCGGTCGGCCCCTTCGGCAGCGAGGTCCGAATCTCGATGATGCGCGGGTATTTGTAGGCTGCGAGTCGATCCTTGCAGAACCCCTGCAGCTCCTCGGTCGAGACCTTCGCGTCGGGCCGCAGCGCGACCACGGCCTTGATCTCCTCGCCGTGACGCTCGTGGGGCACGCCAATGACCGCCGCCTCGACGACCGCCTCGTGCTGGTACAGGACCTCTTCGACCTCGCGCGGATAGACGTTGAAGCCGCCGCGCAGGATCATGTCCTTCTTGCGGTCGACGATCCAATAACACCCGTCCGTGTCGCGATAGCCGATGTCGCCGGAGTGGAACCAGCCGCCGCGCAGCGCTTCCTTGTTGGCGTCGGGTCGATTGAGGTAGCCCTTCATCACGTTGTGACCCCGGATGCAGATCTCGCCGTGCTCGCCGTCGGGCAGCCGCTGGTCCGCGTCGTTCATCACGCTCAGCTCGACGCCCCAGACCGGATGGCCGATCGAGCCTGGCTTGCGCGGCTTCGAGGGGACGTTGAAGCTCGCGACGGGCGAAGTCTCGGAGAGGCCGTAGCCCTCGAGGACCGCGACGTTGAACTTCTCCTCGAAGGCGTAGAGGACGTCGACCGGCATCGGCGCGCCGCCGGTCAGACAGACGCGCAGGCTCGAGACGTCGTAGGCGCGATCGCCGCGGTGGTGGAGCAGCGCGAAGTACATGGTCGGAACGCCGGCGAAGATCGAGAGCCGATCGCGTTCGATCAGCTGGAAGGCCTGCTCGGCCTCGAAGCGCGGCAGCAGCGTCAGGCTGCCGCCGTGGGCGATCATGCCGTTCTGGATCACGGTCTGTCCGAACGAGTGGAAGAGCGGGAGCGTCGCGAGGGCGCGATGGGGCGCATCGCTCGGCGGGAGCAGGCGGGGGACGACGACGGTGCAGTTGAGGAAGAGGTTCGAGTGGGTCAGCTCGGCGCCCTTGGGCTTGCCCGTCGTGCCGGAGGTATAGAGGACGACCGCGGTGTCCTGAGGCGCGGTCGGATGGGGATGGTCGATGGGGTCGGCAGCGGCGAAATCGGCGAGCGTGTCCTCCCCCGACTCGCTCGTCGCGAGCACGACGCTCGCCGCGAGGGGCGCCGCGCCCGCGCGTCCGACCTGCTCGAAGAGCGGATGGACGATCAGCATGCGAGCCTCGGCATCCTGGAGGAAGTAGGTCACCTCGGGCGCCGCAGCGAGTACGTTGATCGGGACGACGGTCGCGCCCGCATAGAGGATGCCGAAGTAGGCGATCGTGAATTCCGGCACGTTGGGGACGAGCAGCGCGACCTTGTCACCCGGGGCGATGCCGCGCTCCCGGAGCCGCGTCGCGACGCCGCGCGCCGCGCGATCGAGCTCGCGGTACGTCAGCACGCGGTCGCCGGCGCACAGCGCGGAGGCGTCCGGGATCTCGGACGTCGTGGCGTTCAGGATCGATCCCAGGTTCAGATGCATCGAGCGCTCCTCGCCGGTTCCGTCAGCGGCGGCGCGAATCTACATCGGCTCGAGCGATTGGGTTAACCTGCGCGGGCCGCGAAGCTGCCGACGCATCGCGCGCGCCGCGCCGGAGAAATTCTCCTGACCGTAACCCCGCCCGCGCAGGATCCGTCTCGCCGACGTACGACGTGGCTCCTGTTCGCGGGCACGGCGCTCGGACTCGCGCTCGCGGCGAGCGGGCTCGTCGAGCCCGGCCGGGAGGGTGCTCCGCTTCCTCCGGACGTCGCCGCGATCGTGGGAGACGAGGCGATCCGTCGGATCGACTACGAGCGCATGCTCGCCGGCGTCGGGCAGGATCGGCGGGGACCGATCGACGCGGCGACGCGACGGCGCGTGCTCGAACGCATGATCGACGAGGCCCTGCTCGTCCAGCAGGCCTTGTCGCTCGGACTCGCCGCAGCGGATCGACGGGTTCGGGGCGAGCTCGTCTCGGGCCTCGTCGACTCGATCGTCGCCGAGGCCGATCACGCGCCGCCGAGCCCCGACGACGTCGATCGCCACTACCGCAGCCAGCTCGACTTCTTCACCCGACCCGGTCGTCAGCGGGTCGAGTCGCTCCTCTTCAGCCGCCGCCGCGACTCCGCTCGCGCTCGGGCGGAGAACGCCCGCGCGCGGCTCATGGAGGGGGCGACGCCCGATGCGGTCGAGCGCGGGCTCGGCGACGCGCAGGTCGCGAGCCTGCCTGCCGACCTGCTGCCGATCGCCAAGCTGCGAGACTACCTCGGACCTGCCGTGATCGATGCGCTCGGGGGTCTGGCAGTCGGCGTCTGGAGCGAACCGATCGAGACGGCGGAGGGATTCCGGCTGGTTCGCGTCGTCGAGCGCGAGCCGGAGCAGACCCCGCCCCTCGCCGAGATCGAAGGGATCGTCCGGCGCGATCTCGTCCGGCGCCGCGGCGACGAGGCCCTGCGCGACTACCTCGATGCGCTGCGCGACCAGACACCCATCGTCTACAACGAGGCGCTGCTCGAACCCGCGCCGACGACCGGCGACGCGCCCCGCCCGGGCGATGCCGCCGCCAGCGAGGCAGGCGCGGGGAACCACGATGCCTCGACCCATCCCGAGGAACGAGCCGGGCGCTGACGGCAGCAAGCCGACCGCGCAGGGGCTCGGTCTCAGCGCCTGGCCGTCAGCATCGACTGGAGCAGGGTCGCGAGGGTCTCGATCAACTGCTCGCGCGAGCCTCCCAGCTCCTCGATCGAGACGTGGTACATCGCGAGCCGCTCGAGGATGCTCGCGAGCGCGACCGCGCCCATCATCGGATGCAGATTTCCGCCCTGCCAAGACGCCTCGTCGCTCGCTCCCGCGGTGTTCGTGCCGAGCTCCCCGGCCTCGGGACCGTGCGTTCCCTCCTCGGCTTCGACCCGCGCGGCCTTGGCCTGCGACGCCTCGATCCGCTGGGCGAACGCATGGACGAGCGGCATCATGGCGCTCATGCGCAGCTCGCGGAACGCGACGTCGCCCTCGTCGCAGGCGTTGTTGCGTACCCGAAGGATCGGCGCATAACGATCCCAGTGCCGGATCACCAGCTCGGCGAGCTTGCGCCCGCGCGCGTGTCCATCACGACCCGACCAATCCCCTTCGATCAGCTCGACGATCTCGGGTGTGAACTCCGAGACGCGGCTCGCCAGATGCAGCACGACGTCCTCGACGTCCTTGAAGTACTGATAGAACGTGGCCGGCGAGGTCCCGATCCGGCGCGCGATGTCGATCACGCGCAAATCGCGCATCGGCTTCTCGCCGAGCAGCTCGACCGTCGCGTCGAGGATCCGGACCCGCGTATTCATCGCGCGCGGGCCGAGCGGACGGCCTCCCTGATCGCAGAGCGCGCCTCCTTCAGGACCGGAGCTCGCCGAGGTCCAGGTCCTCTCGGGCTTCGAGCGCGGAGCGAACATGACGACCGGCATGACCATCCCTCCTTGGACTGACGTCCGGGATTCGCAGATTCCCATGACATCGGGACCCCTCCGAACGCCCCGGGCGGGATGCCGGCGGGCAGGGGTGGGATCCGTTTCACCCGAGCCGTTCGCTGCTTGGGAAGGGGTGGACGGCCACGGGCAGCCACACATTACCCGAAATCAAAAGGAAAATTGCAAGATGTTTCCTGAGGGGACATCAGATCGGTCTGTGTTGCGTCTCACGGGAAAAGAGGTTGATTGCCCGATCATGTTCGGCGGTGGACGCGCCGGTGGGCCCGAATCGACGGGCCGACAGAAACCCAGTTGTGAACGACCCGGGATCCCTTAGCTTGTGCTGCGAGAGCTTCCGCGAGTGGATTCTGCTGCGCCCTCCCCGATCCCCCGGGCGTTCTTGACGAGGCCGCGTTTCGAGGCAGGAGGTCCGATGGCCAAGCTCACGATCGAGATCGACCTGGACGACTCCCAGGAAGCTTGGGACGCCCTCTACCGGCGGATCGAAGAGTTCGGCGATACGGAGGAGCCGAACCCGATCCCGACCCCCGGAACCGCCCCCCCGCCCGTCACCTACGACCTGCTGCTCGACCCGGAGCGGGCCTTCGGCGACCTCGGCGACTTCTTCGCCGTGCTGACGGGACGCGAGTGACGGCCTAACAGCCTCCACCGACTCTCCGTCTCGACCGGCGCTCCGCCTCGATCGTCCGCGAGCTCGCCGGTCTCTCGGACGCGAGCGAATTTCAGCCCCCACCGCTGGGCTTCGCGATGACGACGATGGTCATCCTCCAGTCGGGCCGACCTTCGACGCGAACGTCGAAACGGCCGGTCCGATCGAAGGTGTAGTGCCAGCCGTCACCCGGCCGCTTCAGCACGGGACTGCGCAGGTCGCCCGTCTCGTCGATCAGCACGACGATCCCAGCCGGAGCGTCGATCGTATTCGCGAAGTGCACGGTCGTTCCCTCGAAGAGATTCAGCAGCGCCGGCGACAGCCCCGACGCGCGGATCTCGACCGTCGGACCGTGGGCCAGCGCAGGTCCCGCGCCGAGCACGAGCCCGATGAGCAGCATCAGCGCGAGGCCTCGCCCGACGCGGACGGGCGCACCCACTCGATTCGTCCGCTTCGCCTCGTCCAATCGTTCTCGTCCCTTCCGTGGCATGCCGTCGGCGACGGCGCTCCGCCGATCGCGCGCCGCGACGATCGCATGCGAAGCGGCATCTCGGTAGGCTCCGCCCGCCTCGCCCGCCCGGGACGTCACGGACCCACCACCGAAGGATCCCCTCGCCATGGAGCGGAAGGCCGCGCGCGAGCTCCGCACCCTCTTCGCCCTGTCTGCGCCGATCGCCCTCTCGCAGGTCGGGCAGATGACGATGGGCGTCGTCGACACGATGATGGTCGCCCGCGTCGGCGTCCACGAGCTCGCCGCCGTGGCGATCTCGAGCACCTGGGTCTGGTCTTCGGGCTCGCTCGCCCAGGGCATCCGTCCAGGGCATGGACCCGCTCGTGTCCCAGGCCCATGGGGCGCGCGACGGCGACGCGGTCGCGCTCGCCTTCCAGCGCGCGCTCCTGATCGCGGGCGCGGTCGCGATTCCGTTGATGGCGCTCTGGCTCGGGACGGAAGCCGCGCTCCGGCAGCTGGGCCAGGACCCGGAGGTCGCGCGGCTGGCGGGCGTCTACATGCGCGCGCGCCTGCCCTCCGCCCTCGGCTTCCTGCTCTTCACGGCCCAGCGCCAATACCTCGCGGGGCGGGGCATCACGCGACCCGCGATGTGGGTCATGCTGCTCGGCAACGTCGCCAACGCGCTGCTCGACTGGATGCTGATCTTCGGGCGCCTCGGCCTGCCGGCGCTCGGCATCGCCGGCGCGGGGCTCGCCACCGCCCTCACGAATCTGATGCTGCCCCTCGGCCTCTTCCTCTGGATCCGCCTCGGTGGCCTGCGCGAGGGTGCCTGGCGGCGCTGGGATCGCGCGGTGCTCGAGCCGGCCGGGCTGCTGCGCTTTCTGGCGCTCGGCTTCCCGGTCGGCCTGCAGCTCGCGCTCGAGGCGAACGCGTTCACCGTCGCGATGCTGCTCGTCGGCTCGCTCGGCGTCGCCCCGCTCGCGGCGCATCAGATCGTGATGAACATGGCGAGCTTCACCTTCATGTTCCCGCTCGGCATCGCGATCGGCGCGAGCGCCCGCGCCGGAAATCTGATCGGCGCAAGGGACGAGGATGCGCTGCGCCTCGCGTGTCGCGTCGCGCTCGCCATGGGAGGCGGGGTCATGACGATCGCAGGGCTCGTCTTCCTGATCTTCCGCGACACCCTTCCGCGTCTGTACGTCGCGGAGCTCGAGGTCGTGGCGATCGCGTCTTCGCTGCTGCCGATCGCGGGCGCGTTCCAGATCTTCGACGGCATCCAGGTCGTCGGGGGCGGCCTGATGCGCGGCATGGGGCGGCCGCAGGCGGGCGCGATCGCGAACCTGCTGGCGTTCTACCTGATCGGGCTGCCGCTCGCTTGGGCCCTCGCCTTTCCGGGCGGGCTCGGGGTGCTCGGGGTGTGGTGGGGGCTCGCTGCGGGCCTGCTCAGCGTGGCCGTCATCCTCAGCCTCTGGGTCGTGCGGACGAGCCGGCGGCCGCTCGCCGAGCTCTCCGTCCTGCGAGCGGATTCGGGGTCGGTCACGGCGCCGATGGCCGTCTCCTGAATGGCTCCGCGCAAGCCGTCCATCGGAAATCCCCGCGGGCCCTCCACCGCCCGGCCGATCGTTCCGAGCTAGTCTGCGGCGCGAGGCCCCATGTTCGAGACCTTCCGCTCCTTCTTCGACCCGCCGTTCACGGCCGACCCCGAGCAGAGCACCGCGAAGCTCGCCTGGGTCGTGCGCCTTCGCTGGGTCGCGATCGGCGCCCAGCTCCTCACCATCGGGCCGGCGCTCGAGTTCGAGCTGCTCGAGCCCGCGATGCTGCCCCTCTTCGTCACCGTCGTGGCGACGCTCGCGACGCTCAACGTCGCGACCTGGGTCGCGCTGCGGCGCGGGGTGCGCGGGACGCCGCGGCATCTGCTCGCCCAGCTCGCCGCGGACATCCTCGGCCTCTCGGCGCTGCTGATCCTGACGGGCGGCGCGTGGAATCCGATGGTCCCGATCCTGCTGGTCCACTCGGTGCTCGGGGCCCTGCTGCTCGAGGGTCGGCTCGGGCTCGTCTTCTTCGGCCTGCTGCTCGTCTGTCTCGGCTTGATCCAGTACACGGGTCGGATTCCGCAGGGTCTCGCGGGCGCGATCGTGCCGGCCAACATCCTGTTTCCCGCGCAGATCGTCGTCGCGCTCGTGTTCTGGATCCTGACCGCCTGGCTGTCGCGGACGCTCGACGAGCTGAAGGCGTGGTTCGTCGACGCGCAGCAGCGCCAGACGCGGATCGATCGCCTGCGTGCGGTCGGTGCGCTCGCCGCCGGCCTCTCCCACGAGTTCGCGACGCCGCTCAACACCGCCCAGCTGCGCCTCGCGCGCGTCGGCCGCCAGCACGGACTCGAGGCCGATCCCGACCTGCGCACCGCGATCGAGGAGCTCGAGCGCTGCGGCGACATCCTGCGCCACATGGCGGGCTCCCAGCTCCAGCCCGATCGCCTCGCGCTCGAGGTCGTCGACCTCGACGCGATCGCGCGGCAGGTCTGCCAGAGCATGGCGAGCGTCCACGAGGGCGCGACCATCCGCTTCCTGACCGACGGCCGTGGACCGAAGCGCGTCCTCGTCCCGCCCGTCGCGTTCTCCCAGGCCCTGATCAATCTCGTCGACAACGCCGTCGAATCCGGCGGCAGCGAGGGCGAGGTCGAGATCGTGGTTCAGCGGACGGGGATGCGGGCGGAGCTCGCGGTGCAGGACCGGGGCTCGGGCTGGCCCGAGGTGGTCCGACGCCACCTCGGCGAGCCCTTCGTCACGACCAAGCCGGAAGGCGTCGGCCTCGGGCTCTACTATGTCCACTCCCTCGCCGAAGCGATCGGCGCGCGGCTCACCCTCGGCGACCGCGAGTTTGGCGGCGCCGTCGCCCGCATCTCGCTCCCGATCGTCGCGGCGACGACGGCGCCCGGCGAGAGCTTCGTCGCGGACGCGCCCGCGACCCCCGAATGGAGCACCCAGAATGGCTGAAACGAGCCCGAACGGGAACGCGTCGAACTTCCGCTCGCTCCTGATCGTCGACGACAACGCGCGCTTCGCCGAGACGCTCGCGTCGGAGTTCCGCGAGCGCGGCTACAGCGTGACGCGCGCGGCGGATCTCGCCGAGCTGCAGAAGCTCTCCGAGCTCGAGGTCGACTTCGCGATCGTCGACCTGCGGCTGGGGGCCGACTCGGGACTCGACGCGATCCAGATCGTGCTCGGCCGCTGGCCGCGGGCGAAGGTCGTCGTCCTCACCGGCTACGGCAGCATCGCGACGGCGGTCAAGGCGACGAAGCTCGGCGCGGTCGGCTACCTCATGAAGCCGGCCGACGTCGACCAGGTCGAGAAGGCGTTGCTCGAGCAGGTCGACGAGGACACGGAGGTCTCGATCCCGACCGAGTTCCAGAGCCTCTACCGCCACGAGCGCGAGTACATCGAGTTCGTGCTCGCGGAATGCGAAGGCAACATCTCGCAGGCGGCACGGCGCCTCGGGCTCCACCGCCAGAGCCTCCAGCGCAAGCTCCGCAAGTACACGCCGCACTGAACCCGGGCGTGCCGCGCCCCGGCGCGTGCCCGGACGAGGCCCGTCCGCATCCGCTCACAGGAGCGATGGCGCCGCGAGCTTCGAGAGCGCCTCGGGCGCGAGCAGCGCGACGCGCCCGCGCCCGAGGCGGACGAGACCGGCCTGCTCCCACTCCCGGAGCTGCTTGTTGACGCTCTCGCGCGTCGTTCCGACGAGGTCCGCGAGGTCCTGCTGCGGCAGCCGGACCTCGACGGGCCCGCCGACGACGGGGCGCTTGCCGTGCTCCTCCGCGAGGGCCAGCAGGCGCTTCGCCATGCGGGCCGGCAGCGCCATCGTCTGGCGGTCCTCGGTCCGCTCCGAGAGCCGGCGCACCCGTGCCGCCAGCGTCCGCGCGAGCGCGACGCTCGCCGACGGATGAGCCTCGAGGAAGGGCAGGAAGTCCCGCCGATGCAGGGTCACGAGCGTCGTCGCCTCGACCGCGATCACCGTCGCCGAGCGCGGCTCCCCGTCGAGCAGCGCGATCTCGCCGATCACCTCGCCGGGCCCCATCAGCGAGAAGACGACGTCCTGCCCATCGACGCCGACGCCCACGGCCTTGAGCGCGCCCGCGAGGATCCCGTAGAGCTGATTGCCGGCGTCGCCCTTGTGGAAGAGCACGTCCTTCGCGGCGAGTCGCTTCGTCGTCGTCGCCGCGATCAGGCGGTCGAGCTCGCGATCGTCGAGCTCGGCGAAGAGCGGGACGTTGCGGAGCAGCTCGCGTCGATCCATGCCTAACGTCCCTCCCGCGCGCCCGGCCGCGTGACGTGCCTCAGGTAGAAGATCAGGTCGGCGAGCGCGCGCGGGTCGGAGACGCCCGGCGAGACCATGCGCGTTCCGGGGACGAATCCGGCGGGATCGGCGAGAAAGGCCGCGAGCGTCCGCTCGTCCCAGACGATCGCCGCGCCGAGCAGCGCGTCGGAGCCGCGTTGATCGGGCGCCATGCCCGAGCGCCGGCCAAAGACGCCTTCGAGCGAGGGGCCGACCTTGTCGACCTGCCCCGCCAGGTCATGGCAGGCCCAGCAGGGCACGGCGACGCTGCGCCCGTGCAGGAAACGCGCGCGATCCTCCGGCGAGAGCGAGTCGAGGATCACGCGATCGGGATCGCCACAGGCCTGGAGCGACGCCGAGAGCGAGAGCCCCGCGAGGAGCCCGACGAGCCCGCGCATGCGGAAACGACGGATCCGCCTCATGCCTCGCGCCGCCCGTAGAGCCGGTCGAGCCGCCGCTCGCGTTCGCTCGGTCGCGCGTCGACGGCGGCGAGGCAGGCCGACTGATGACAGGCGCGGCAGCGGACCCGGACCTCCGCAGCGGCCCGATCGGTCGCGAGCGGACCGGCTGCGAGCGCGACCACGACCGCGAAGCCGCTTCGGCGGCAGCTCCGGCAGCGGTGCGCCTCGCGCGGTCGGTCGCGCGCTTCGGGCGGCATCCGTCCGGGGACGGGATCGCGATCGAGAAGCCAAGCCTCCCGTCCGCAGCGTTCGCAGACGGCGGAGAGGGGGAGCAGGAAGGGCGCCTCGACGGGCTCGGTCGGCTGCAGCGCGGCGTGGACCTCGCGGAAGGCGCGGGAGAAGGTGCGCCAGAGGAGACTGCCGCGGGCCGTCGCTGCGTGCGGCCAGCCGATCAGGCGGAACGCGTCGCCCCCGCAAGCGCAGCCGACCTGGACCTGCTCCCAGCCCGCGCGCGGCGGGAGAGCGACGCGATCCGGCGTCGAGGCGAGGGCGAGACAGCCTCCGAGGAGCTCCCGGTCCATGCGCGCAACGTATCGCTTCGCGACGGCGCGGGCCGCCCGGGCTCAGTCTTCCCGCTGTTCCTGCAGGACGCGGCGGATCGCGCGCCGGCAGTGCTCCGCCTCGGTCAGCGCCGGGAAGCGCGCGCGTTCCGCCTCGAGCCGCCGCGCCATCTCCGCGCGGTCGTTGCCGCAGCGGGCGAGCAGGAAGGCGACGTCCTCCGATGAGGCCGCCCCCGCGACCCAGTCGCGCAGGCCGAGTCGCACGGCGACCCTGCGACCCACCGGCATCGTCGCGAAGATCGCGAGGACGACGGCCAGGACGAGGAGCGCCGACAGGACGGTGAGCATCGGGAGAGGATTCTCGCGTGGGGGACCGGGTCCGCCTAATCCTCGTGGAGGTCGGCGACCAGGGGGCCTTCGTGCTCGAGGGTGTAGCGGTAGCGCAGCTCCTTGCGCATCCAGACGAAGCCGCCGCAGACGACGCCGATCAGCCAGGCCTCGAGGAAGAGCCCGGGCTCCCAGGCCCAGCCCGCGCCGAGATGGCCGAGCAGGGGGTAGAAGATCAGGAAGAGGAGGCCCTTGTGGACCAGGAACCAGAACGCGCCGCGCCGGCGGATGCCGGACCAGAAGGCGAGCTCCTCGCGCCCCATCACGATTGCCCGCGAATCGACCATCGCCCCCCGCCTCGTCCGGGCCCGGCGCGCAGCGCGCGCGGCCCTGGCGATCCGATTCGGTCGGTCGGTGGGGTTGGCTGTAGATCCGATCGCGCGTCCGCGCCCCGCCGTGACGTTCGGGACGCCGCCTGCGCTCAATCCAGCACGGACCAGCTGCGCGCCGGATAGAGCTCGACGGAGGGCGCGTAGAGCCACTCTTCTCGATAGGCGCGCCGGGTCAGGTAGGGAACGATGCGCTCGTCCGGGAGCCGGCCCGCCCGGATCGCGTCGTCGAGCACGTGGATGCCGTCCTCGGCGTCGGCCGGTCTCTTCCCGACCAGTTCGCCGATCTCGTCGAGCTCGATGGCGTCGATCGCCGGTCCGTAGCGCCGCCTGCGATCCATGCAGGCGATCAGCGTGGCGACGTCGCGCGCCCGGGAGAGCGCGAAGGGGTTCTCGACCATGGGCGTGACGTCGTTCGCCTGCGCGAAGAGCGCCGCCTCCGCGAGGACGTCCTTCGCGCCCACGTCCTCGGGCATCGCCGGCCGCTCGATCGGGATCTCCATCGCTTGCGCCAGCATCTCGCAGGTCGAGCGGTCGCCCGCATAGCGGTAGCAGAGGTACCAGGCGAGCGACTCGCGCGGATGCGCGTGGTTGCAGACGTAATGGATCGGGATCATCCCTCGCACGTTCTGATGGACCGCATAATACTGGGCGGCGAAGCGCGAGTAGGGGATGCCGGATTCGCGCTCATAGAGCCGGAAGAGGCCCTCGAGGCCGCCGCAAGGATTCCAGAACTCGCGCACGACGATGTTGCCGAGATCCTCCATCGGATCGCCCCAATGGCCGAGCTCCCAGTCGATGACGGCTGAGACGCGGTCGCCCTGGAACATGAAGTTGACGGGTCCGGTATCGCCCTGGATCAGCGAGACGCGCGCGACCTTCTCCGGCGCGAATCGGCGCAGCCATTCGAGCGAATAGCTGAGGAGCGGATCGCGGTAGTCGGTCAGGAAGTGGCGCCACTGGCCGACGATGACGTCGACCTCGCCGAGCGCTGCCTCGCGGGCGTTGCGCGGGCGCGGCGACATCACGTCGTCGAGGCCGAGTGCGTCGAGGTCGAGTGCGTGCATCCGCGCCACGACGCGCATGAAGTCCTCCATGATCGCCCGCTGCCGCGCCGGATCCTCGAGCTTGTCGATGTCGGCGCGTCCCGGATCGCGACCGAAGAGCGTCGCGCGCAGGTCGGGATTCCAGCCGTGGACCGGCGTCACCGGTACGTCCGTCCGACCGAGCGCCTGGATGATCCGCGTCTCGCGCTCGAGCCGCCGGGGATCGACGCCGCCGTCCTCCCGCTGGATGCGCAGGAAGCCCTCGAGCAGCGACCCATCGGGTCGCTTCACGTCCACGACCCACGCCTCCCGCCGCGCGACGTGGCGGTGGAGGCGCGTGATCGAGCCGCCCCCGATCCGCTCGATCCATTCGTACGTTCCGGCGGGCAGATCGTGAGGGAGCTGGCTCATCGGGGGCACCTCCTGGTGCCGCACACACTACCGACGCCCCCCGCGCATGCCACGCCACGTGGCGGGCGGCTATGGTCGCGGTCGCGCCCGCAGCGCACCCCGCCGCCCGCCCGGTCACGCGACCGGAAACGCGCCGGCACGCGGCGCGCGAACGAAGCGGACCGACGACCACGGGCCGACGCCGGACCGGGGACCGACGAGGAGAGTCGAACGATGGAGTTCCAGATCGCCGAATCGATGTGCGACATCGACCACTATCTGCCGCTCGCCCAGGCCGCCGACGAGGCGGGATTCGGCTGCTTCGGTCTGGGGGACAGCGTGCTCTACCCCGAGTCCGCGGTCGGAACCTACCCCTACAACGCCGACGGCACGCGGGAGTTCCTGGACGGCGCGCCCTTCATCGACCCCTTCCAGCTCTTCGCTGCGATGTCGGTCGTGACGACGAGGATCAAGTTCGCGGTGGGCGTGCTCAAGCTGCCGATCCGCAATCCGGTACTCGTCGCGAAGCAGACGAGCTCCCTCGCCGTCCTCTCGAAGGAGCGGTTCATCCTGGGCGTCGGCCTCTCGCCCTGGGTCGAGGACTTCCAGGCCTGCGGCGAGGACTGGGCCTCGCGGGGCCCGCGCATGGACGAGCAGATCCAGATCATCCGCGGCCTGATGCGAGGCGACTACTTCTCCTGGAAGAGCGACTACTACGACATTCCGCGCATCAAGCTCTGCCCCGTCCCGAAGCAGTGTCCCCCGATCATCATCGGCGGCCACAGCATGCCCGCCTACCGCCGGGCTGCCCGCTTCGCCGACGGCGTCAACTTCGTGAGCCTGAGCGAGGACGAGCTGGTCGAGCGGCTCGCGGTGATCCGGAAGCTCCGCGAGGAGTACGGGCGGGAGAAGGAGCCCTTCCAGGTCTTCGCCGGCATGCCCGCCTTCACGATCGACGCGATGCGGCGCCTCGAGGACAAGGGCGTCACGACCCTCGGGGTCGGCTATCGCAATCCCTACGAGCCGGATCGCATGACGCTCCAGCAGAAGCTCGACTGGGTCCGGCGCTTCGGCGACGAGGTGATCGCCAAGTATTAGGCGTCGGGTCGTCGCCTGCCGGCGCTCGCACGGACTTCATGGCCGCTCCGCGCGCGGTGGCCGCGCCTCCGCGCCCCTGCGCAGGGCGAAGAGGGAGAGTCCGCACGCGAGGCATCCGGTGTCGTCCCAGACGCGGCGGAAGCCGCCGGGACGCGCGCGGAAGGCCTCGCCGCAGCGCGGACAGCGGGCCGACCAGACGGCGATTCGCGCGGCGCCCGCGAAGGCCGCGCCCGCGAGTCCGAGCGTCGCGGCCAGCCGGGTCTCGCCGAAGGCGAGCGCGAGCAGGGCGAGCGGGAACCAGAGGACCGGCGCCCAGCTCGCCGCGACCTTCCAGCGACGCAACTGCTCGAGGCGCGCGCGCTCGCCGCTCATCCCTCCGCTCCGACATCGACTTCCGCTCCGCTTTCGACCTCCGCTCCGCCTTCGACCTCCGCTCCGCCTTCGACTCGGAGCCCGACCAGATACTCGCCGGACTCCACCCGCCCGAGCGGCTCGACGTGGTAGCCCGCCGCGCGGGCGAGGCTCGCGAGCTCGGCCTCGGCGAGGTAGACCCAGGCGAAGGGCTCGCCCCGAAGCCGCCCGTAGCGCGTGGCCAGCTCGATCTCGCCCGAGCGCGGGTCGATCGGCGCGTCGCCGCTCGCCTCCCCTTCCGCCCAGGGAATCCGCAGCGCGCTCGAGTCGGCGAGGATGCAGCCCCCCGGCGCGAGCAGCACGCGCAGCCGGACCAGCAGCCCGCCGACCGCCGCCGCGCTCCCGGCCACCCCGATCGTCTGCATGCCGAAGAGGATCGTGTCGAAGCGACCGAGGTCGTCCGCCGGCGCCGCTCCCCCGATCGCCATCACGTCGACCGCTCGCGCGTCGCGCACGCCCCGCGCGCGACAGAGCTCGACGCAGACGGGCGAGACGTCGATCGCGACCACCTCGCAGCCCCGATCCTGGAGCGCGAGCGCATGGCGCCCCGCGCCGGCCCCGACGTCGAGGACCCGGCCCCGCGCGCGCTCGAGCGCGATGCGGTCGAGCGCCGCCAGCTCGCCTTCGAGCGTGAAGTACTCCTCGGTCTCGATCTCGAACTCGACGCCGTCGCCGCGCAGCGCGATCACGCGCCGCGGACGGCCGTCGCGGTGGTGGTCCATCAGCGCGGCAGCGAGCGGCTCGGCGGCGGCGACGCGAAGGGCGCGCGGCGACCGCCGCCGCGCGCGGTGGCCGGGGGGCATGATCGGGACCTCGGAGCGCGTCGCGCTAGGCGTCCTTGAGCTCGTACTTGAGGTGGCGGGAGAGATCGCCGGCGAGCTTCGGCTTCATTCGGCGCTCGGTGAAGTGCCAGCCGTCGGCCTCGGTGTAGGCGAACCTGTCCTCGTAGTACCCGGAGATGATCGGCTGCATCGGAAAGTCGTCGAGGGCCTGGATCACGGTGAAGCGCGAGCGGACCTCGCAGCTGCGGCCGTCGGGCGCGAACTCGAAGATCAGGTTCGTCGTGACGTGCTCCGTCATCGGGGTCCCGTCCTCGTAGACCTGGGTCGAGCGGAGGTAGATCTTCTCGATCTCGTCGGCGCCGGTCCCCTGGACGTCGCCCTTCGGCCCGATGATGCGGGCCTTCGAGAAGAGCTGGGCCAGACTCTTGAAGTCCCCGCCGTCGATGCGCTCGGCGTAGGTGAACATCAGGTTCGCGATCGCCGTCCGGGCGTTGGCGGGATCGAGCGGGTTCGACATCGGACTCCTCTGGTTCGGGCGCGGCTCGCCTAACGGAGGGACGTCGGACGGCCGGCCGGCGGCGGGGCGTCGTCGACGAACCGGCGCCACTCGTCGTCGCCGACGGCCTCCATGTGGTCTTCCATGCAGCTCTTGAAGCGGTAGCCGCAGTTGAGGCATTCGAGATAGTGATGCGTCTCGAGGCCGCGTCCCGACGCGACCTCGATCTCGGCCCGCACCCAGAGCCGACTCGGCCGCGACGCGACCTCGCAGGCTTCGCAGTAGAGCGTGAAGAGTGAGTCGATCATCACCGTCTCCCGAACCGGACGATACCCCATTCCCCGCCCTGTCGAGCGCGCTCCGAGGCATCGTTCCGGGACGGACGCAGCCTCGCTTCCGGCGCTGGCGGATCGTCAGCAAGCGATGCGCAGCGGCGGCCTGCGCGATCGACCGGCGTCGAGCGGACATCGCACGACCGGGCATCCGATCGGCCGCCTTCAGCGCCACGCCTCACGGCCGCTCGAGCGGCTCGAGTCCGGCACGGTCGCGGCACAGGCGCATCCCGTCGGCCCGCAGCGCGGCGAGCCAGGCGTGTGCCCGGTCGACCGCACGCAGCAGCGCCTCCATGCTGTCGCGCCCTTCGAGGACGTCGGGGCGGTGGTGATCGGCGAGGACGATCCGGCAATGCCAGGCATCGCCGCCCGGTGCGCGCTCGGGGGCGCCGATCACGAGGCTGAGCCGTCGAGGTCGATCGCCGGGTCTCGGCCGACCCCCGAGCGGACCCGCATCCGTCCCCGAGGCCATCGGGAAGGCGTAGATCTCGAGGCTCGCCATCGCGCTCTTCATGCCCCGATTCCGCCGTCGCGATCGGCGGCGGAATCCGTCGGCCGGTCGCTGTGACCGAGTGAGCGCTCCGGCGCGATGCGGTCGCGCACGGCCTGCTTGACCTCGCGCAGCTCCGGAAACCGCCCCACCTCGGCGCGATCGAAGAGCACGACGCCATCGAGCCGCACGACGAAGACGCCGCCGACCCGCCCGGGGACGAGGGCGATCTCGCCGAGCTCGCCCTCGAAGCTCGAGAGCAGCTCCTGCGCGATCCAACCGGCGCGCAGACCCCAACGACATCCGGTGCAGTATTCGATCTCGACGCGCGGTGAGCGCACGGCGACCTCCATCGTCGATCCCCTCTCCATCGTCTCTGCCCATCCCGACGCCGGGCCGATCCCCGCGCATGCGACGGACGGCCTCGCGCGCGCCGAGCCCGCACGGAGCGAGGGGCGCGGGGCGCACCATGCCGGGCGCGGGACGCGCGATGATACCCTGCGCGCACCGTCCGCTCGCGAGGGACCCACGTGCCCGAGCTGCCCGACCTCACGCTCTACCAGGAAGCGCTCGCGACCCGGATCGTCGGCGAGCCGATCGAGCGGATCCGCATCCAGAGCCCCTCGCTGCTGCGCACCGTGACGCCCACGCCCCAGTCGCTCGAAGGGCGGATGGTCCGCGCGGTCGACCGCATCGGCAAGCGGATCGTGCTGCGGTGCGAGGGCGAGCTCTGCCTCGTCCTCCACCTGATGGTCGCCGGCCGCCTCCACTGGAAGCCCCGCACCGCCCGCCTCCCCCGCAAGACGACCCACGCCGCCTTCGACTTCCCGCGCGGCAGCCTCCACCTGACGGAGGCCGGAACCCGGAAGCGCGCCTCGCTCCACGTCGTCGCGGGCGAGGCGGCCCTGCGGGCCCTCGATCCGGGCGGGCTCGAGGTCCTCGACGCGACGGCGGACGCGTTTCGCGCCGCGCTCCTGCGCGAGCGCCATACCCTGAAGCGGGCCCTGACCGATCCGCATCTCTTCGCCGGCATCGGCAATGCCTACAGCGACGAGATCCTGCATCGCGCCCGGCTCTCGCCCGTGAAGCTGACCGACCGCCTCGCCGAGGACGAGATCGCGCGCCTCTTCGAGGCGACACGCGACGTGCTCACGGCGTGGATCGACAGGTTGCGCGCGCAGACGGGCGACGCGTTTCCCGAGAAGGTCACGGCCTTCCGACCGGAGATGGCCGTCCACGGCCGCTTCCGGGAGCCCTGCCCCGTCTGCGGCGCGCCGGTCCAGCGCATCGTCCGGGCGGAGAACGAGGCGAACTACTGCGCGACATGCCAGACGAGTGGACGCGTGCTCGCGGATCGGGCTTTGTCGAAGCTCTTGCGCGGCGACTGGCCGAGAACGCTCGAGGAGCTCGAGCGGCGGCGGCCCGACCGGAACGGTCCCGAGACTGATGCCTAACGTCGTTGATCCCCACCCGACATCAGGATCTCCGCGTAGTGGCGCAGGAAGCGCTTCTGGCGCTCGATCTGATCGGGCGCCAGCGGATCGAAGTCGAAGAGCGAGCGCAGGAGCGGGGCCATCGCGAAGTGGCCGAGGATGACGTGGATCCAGGCGGCGACGGCGAGCGGGCGCTCTTCCTCGCTCCAGACGTTGTCGGGCGCCTCCGCCATCGCGACGAGGCCGCGCGAGACGATCGGGCGCAGCCAGCCCTGGGCGATCTTCTCGAGCGACGCCCCGTCCGTCAGCGCCTCGTGCTGGATCAGACGCGCCAGGTCGGGATGGCTGGCGAGATGGTCCATGATCCCGTCGAGCATCTCGCCGGTGCGGTCCTCGGGCCGGGAGTCGCTGCGCGCGACGGCGCCGATCAGATCGAAGAGTGGCTGCACGCCGCGGGCGATCACCGCCTCGTAGAGCGCCTGCTTGCCCTCGAAGTAGTTGTAGAGCGAAGGCGCAGTCAGCCCCGCCGCGCGCGCGATGTCGCGCACGGCCGTCCCGGCGAGTCCCCTCTGCGCGAAGAGCTGCTCGGCGACGTCGAGGATGCGATCACGGGTCGATTCGTTTTCGGGGGCGGCTTGCATCATGGCGGCGATCTCGGCGAAGTCTCTCTGCCGGGGCCAGGAGCGTCAACCCTGCTCCGCCGCCTCGTCGCTCGCGCGCACGGGACCGCAGCTGTGGCCGATGCGGAAGCGGTGGCCGTTGAGCTCCTCGACGGTGAACTCGCGCATGCCCCAGGGTCGGGAGGCGATCTCCTCCACGACGTTCGCCCCGCGCGCGCGGTACGCGTCCAGTACGCGATCGGCGTTCTCGACGCGAACGAAGACGCACGCTCGCTCGATCGGACCCGGCTCCTGGCGAAGGTAGACCTCGGTCCGGCCGTTGTAGACGGCCCCGTAGCGCTCTTCGTAGACCCACGCGATCCGGAAGCCGAAGACGTCGCGATAGTAGGCCTGCGTCGCGCGCACGTCGGCGACCGGAAGCTCCGGCGTCGCGAAGAGCCACTCGTTCCGACCGACACCCGTCGACGCGCTCGGCGCGCCCTCCTCCGGCATCGCCACCTCAGCTCCTCCCCGCGTCGACGTCACACGACCAGCCGAAGCGCGCCTCGAACGCGATCCGGTTCGGCGTCCGGAGCGGCGCCGGCGCACGTCGGACGTACCGCTCCGCCCGCTCCCGCCCGACGCCTTCGAGCCGCTCGAGATGTTCGATCAGCTCGGCGCACGCAGGCCGCTCGAAGCGACCGTCCGGCCGGCGGGCAGGAAGCGCGGTCCAGACGACCGCGTCGAGGGACTGCTCCGCGAGCCAGCGCTCGATCCCCGACCGGCTCGGGCCCGCCGTCGAGCCCAGGGAACGCGACGCGATCGCGACGCCGCTCCCGGCGGCCGCCGTCGCCGTCGCGTCGACCCGGGTCGCGAGCCCGATCCAATCCGCGACGCGCGCCGCCGCGACGCCCTCGCGTCGCGCCAGCTCGGCGACGGCCGAATCGATCGAAGCGACCGCGAGGGGAGCCCACCAGGTCCGGACCGGCGCGGCCTCGGGATCGATCACGAGCGTGACCCGCCCGTCGAGGGCGACGCGCGAGAACTCGATCGGGAGCGGCGGGCCGGCGTGGCGGAAGGGAGCCGCGAGGGGCAGCGTGCGCGGGTCCCAGAGCAGGGAGCCCCAGGCGATGCATCCGACGCGCGCCGCCATCCCGCCGGACGACTAACGCGATCCGGCCGCGCGCGACGAAGCGTCCGTCGCCGCGACGGGCGGCGAGGGCGGCGCGTCATAGCCGTAGGCGGGCGAGAGGTGCTTGCGGACGAGCTCGTCGATCTCGGTCGCCTGCGCCTCGTCGAAGTAGTCCTTGTACCCGCCCACCTTCGCGCGCCGGACCTTGTAGGAGTTCGGGTCGCCCTTCTTGCCCGGCTTCATGCGTCCGCCCGCGAGCCAGAAGGTGTTCTTCTCCTCGAGCTTGCGCATGTTCTCGACGCTCGCGTACTCGACCGCGCCGGCGACCGCCTCGGGCCGGCTCGGCTGGCCTCCCACGAAGTCCATCACGCCGCGGAAGACCTCCTCCGTACGCGCGCGCATGTCCTCGTAGCGGACGATCAGGAGGCTCTCGACCCGCGGCGCCTCGCGCGCCCAGAGGTTCAGGTACTCGATGATGTGGGGCAGGCCGCAGCTTCGGTCCATCACGAAGTCGTAGGCCGAGATCTCGGCGCCGTGCGGAGGATAGTTGTTGAGCTTCTTCTTGACCGGGCGCATGCGGTGCTGCCATTGGAAGTACTGGGAGACCGCGATGTCCTTCGGGTTGCGCACGAGCAGGACGACCTTCTTGCCGTAGAAGGAGGCCTTCGAGTCGAGCTCGCCCGTGTAGTCCTTGATGTAGTTGTCGTGGGTGAAGAAGATGCGCGGGATCGCGGCGTTGCGGCGATGGTAGTTCGAGAAGCCGAGCAGCACGCGCTCGGGGATGGCGTAGACGAGCTGGTAGTAGCGGGACATCATCACGCGGAGCCAGGTCCTGCCGCTCTTGCCGAAGGAGACGACGACGACGTCGGCTTGCGCGAGCCGCTGCGCCTCCTCCCGCCCGCGCAGCCAGCGCTCGATCCGGACGCGGCGCTCGTCCGGCAGGAAGAAGAGGAGCGCCATCAGCACCTCGCGGCTCACCTTCTTCCAGATCGAATCCATCTCCGCCCCGTTCGCGCGGCCACGCCGCGCCTCGAATCGCCCCGCCCGGATGTCCGGAGGCCGGGTATCCGGCCCGTCCCGGGCGCGCCGCCCTGTGCTGTCCCGACGTCCGGCCGCGGTGTCCCGCCCCGGCGTTCGGCCGGCGCGACGCCGCCTCGGCCCGCTTCGATGCCGCCCCGCGGCCCGCTTCGGACGGACGCGGTCGCAATCTATCACAGCTTGCGGTGTCTCCCTCGCTCGACGAAGGGTCGCGGCGGCGCACGTCCGAAGCTGGCCGGAGCGGGAGACGAGCGCGAGAATCGGTCACGCGCAGGGGAGAGTCCATTGAATCGGAGCGAGCGACGATCCCGAATCGGGCTGCCGGGTGCCCGGCTCTCGCGGTACCTCGTCTCGGAGATGTGGCTCCCGTCGCTGCTCGCGACCGCCGCCTTCGGACTGGTGGTCCTGCTGACCGATCTCCTCGCGTACGCGGATCTCATCGTCAATCGCGGCCTCGGGGTACGCGAGGTCGGCGAGCTCGCGTTGCTCCAGCTGATCCCGACCCTGGCCCGAACGCTGCCCTTCGCCGTGCTCCTCGGCATCCTCGTCGGGCTCGGGCGGCTCGCCGCCGACCGCGAGCTGCTCGCGCTCGAGGCGAGCGGGTTCTCTCCGCGACAGCTGGCGGTGCCGGGCCTGCTCTTTGCGATCGTGGCGACGGGTCTCTCCGTCTATCTCAGCGTCGTACTCTCGCCGGACGCGCAACGACACGTCCGCGATCGCATGCTCGAGCTCACCCGCGATCGCCCGGGTCTGTCGCTGCGCCCGGGCGTCGCCTCGAACCTCGACGGCTGGCGCATCGAGGCCCGCCGGATCGACGACTCGGGCGCGGAGCTCGAGGGCGTGCTCGTCTACATGCCGAGTCTCGACGAGACGATCTTCTCGAAGCACGGGACGATCCTCGAGCCGCGCGAGGACGCCTCGACCGCACGGAGCGCGCCGGTCGAGGCCGGCGGCGATGCCGACGAGCCCGCGCTTCGCAAGCGGATGGTGCTCGAGGACGGGCTGATCCTCTTCAATTCCGAGGATCGCGCGTCGGTCCTTCGCTTCGACCGGCTCGAGACGCCACTGCCGGCGACGCGGCCCGACAAGGGGCTGCCGGTCGACCTCGCCTCGACGCTGCCGTTCCGGGAGCTCGTCTCGATCGGCCGAGAGGACGGCGGAACGACGCGCGGACGCCTCTACCTGGGCGAGGCCCATCGACGCATCGCGCTCGGCGTCGCGGCGCTGCCGTTCGGGCTGCTCGCGATGGGGCTCGCGCTCGGACAACGGACGCTCTCGCGCTCGAGCGGCATCGCGATGGGGATCGGAGGGGCGATTGCCTACTACGCGCTCTTTCAGCTCTCGGAGGGTCTCCTGCGCAGCGACAGCACGCCGGTCGCTTTGGCGATCTGGCTGCCGGATATCGTGCTCGCCGCCGTGGCTTTGGCGCTGCTCGTCTTCGCGGGGCGGCGGACCTCGGCGGGCGATCGGGGCTCGGGCAAGGGCGAGCGCGGCCTGCTCGAGCGCTTCGGCATCCGGCGCGAAGGTCTCCGGGTCAAGCGCTTCGCGCTGCCACGCTACGTCGCCGGCCAGTTCCTGCAGATTGTCGCCGCCTGCATCGCGGGCCTCGTGCTCGCCTATCTGATCATCGACGTCTTCGACAACCTGAAGTGGTTCAATCGCTACGGCGCGACGGCGGACGCGATCGTCAAATACTACGTCGCGCGGCTGCCGGTGCTCGCGTCCCGCGTGATCCCGATGGCGCTCCTGATCGCGGTCGCGCTCACGATCAGCGTCCTCGGCGCGAACGGCGAGCTGCTCGGCATGCGGGCCTGCGGCCTGCCGATCCTGCGCATCCTGGCACCGCTCTGGATCCTCTGCGCGCTCGCGGTCCCGGCGGATCATCTGTTGACCACGGAGCTCGTCCCGCGCGCGGTCGGCATCTCGCAGAAGATCAAGAAGACGGACATCAAGGGAGAGCGGGACGCGTCCCAGGTCGCGCGCGAGCTCGTCTGGTACCGCGTCGGCCGACGCATCCACGAGATGGGCCTGCTCGATCTGCCGCGCGGGATCGCCGAAGACGTGACGCTCTACGAGATCGGCAAGGACGGCCTGCCGCTCCGGCGAACCGACGCAGCCCAGGCGCGCTTCCTCGGCGAGGGCAACTGGCTGCTCGACGAGCCGCGCACCGTCGAGCTCCGCGAAGGCAAGCATCTCGATCGCCTCCCCCGCGCCGATCACATCGCCCAGTTCGGCGACGAGGCGCCGGCCGAGCTCGAGACGGCGGACCTGACGCCCGCCGATCTGCGCGCGCGGCTCGCCAGGCCCGATCTCGAGCCGCCCGCGGCGCGCGTCTACCGCACCGATCTCCAAATGAAGCTCGCCGCGCCCTTCGCCTGCCTGCTGCTGCCGCTGATCGCGCTCTTCTTCGCGGCGACCGGCCCGCCCTTCCCGCGCCCCGTGCAGATGCTGATCGCGAGCGCGCTGATCGCCGTCGTACACGCCATCGCGACCTCCTTCGCCGGATCGATGGGCCAGGGCGGCTCGCTCCCGCCCTGGCTCGCGGGCTGGGGGCCCTCGCTGCTCTTCGGTCTGGTCGCGATCGCCATGGGCATCCGTCAACGGATCCGATCCCAGACCGCCGGCTGAGCGGGGCACCCGAGCGCGCGTCTGGTAGAGTCGCGCCGTCGGCCAGGCCTCGTGCTCGGCCCGCGCTCGGCCAGCGCGGCGCGCCGGGCGGGTCGCGGGCCTCGAGCGTCGGAGCGGGAGCAGGATTGCCGAATCGCACGCAAGCGGAGCCGGGCGATCGGCTCGTCTGGCTCCTGATGGGCGATCGCGCCGGGGACAATTCGCAGGTGCTGGGACTCGGCGAGGCGCTCGGCTGGCCGCTCGTCGAGAAGCACTTCGTCTACACCCGCTACGAGAAGCTGGTGAACCTCCCCTTCGGCGCGCATCGGCTCGGCGTCGTGAAGGACGAGTCGAGCGCGCTCGGGCCGCCGTGGCCGGATCTCGTGATCTCGGCCGGTCGCAAGAACGAGCCGATCGCCCGCTGGATCCGCGCGCAGGCGGCGCGACGAGCCGGCAAGCGGACGCGACTGATCCACTGCGGACGTCCCTGGGCCAAGCCCTCGACCTGGGACCTCGTCATCACGACGCCCCAGTACCGCCTGCCCCGCGACCCCAACATCCTCCACAACGACACGCCGCTCCATCGCGTCACGCGCGCCCGCCTCGACGAGGCCGCGCGGGCCTGGGCCGACCGCGTCGCCGCGCTGCCCCGCCCGCGCATCGCCGTGCTCGCCGGCGGCAACTCCGGGCCCTACCCCTTCAACCGCGCCTCGGGCGAACGCCTCGCGAAGCAGCTCGAGACGCTCGTCGCCGAGCTCGGCGGCTCGCTGCTCGTCACCACGAGCAAGCGGACCCTCGACGAGACGACCGAGGCGCTCTTCGCGGGCATCCACTCGCCCTCGATCCGCTATCGCTGGAAGCCGAACGATCCCGACAATCCGCTCTTCGCGTTCCTCGGCCTCGCCGATCGCGTCGTCGTCACCGCGGACAGCGTCTCGATGATGACCGAGGCCTGCGCGACGGGCCGACCGGTCTACCTCTACGACACGGGCGAGGGCGTCACGTCGATGAAGCGCGACCTCTTCCTCGACGAGGACGGGTCGCCGGGCACGGGGAAGGCCGACGGGGCGGGCGGGCGCGGCGGCGCGCTCGATCGCTGGCATCTCAAGGCCTGGATCTACCGCCTGACCATGCGCCTCGGCCCCCAGCGCCTGACACGCGACATCCGCATCGTGCAGCAGCTCCTGATCGATACCGACCGGGCCGTCTGGCTCGGCGACGGTCATCCGCAGTCGCTGCCGCGGCCGCTCGACGACATGCCGAGAGCGGTCGAGCGCGTCCGCGCGCTCTTCGCGGACGGGTGAGGCGCGACGGGGACGAAAACGGAGGACGGGCGACCGGCGACGGGCCGACGCTCACGCAGCGCGAAGCTGTGCTGCTAGGCAGCGCGCGATCCGAGCCGGTCCATCACCTCGAAGGCGTCGTGGCGAACGTGGTTGCGCTTCATCTCCTCGCGGATGAAGGCCTCGTCGACGATGCGCTGGTCGACGCACTCACGCAGCAGCCCGAAGAAGAACGCCTCCTGGTTCGGATCCGGATGGGGGCGGTAGTTCCCGACGAAGGCATAGTCGCCGAACATGCGCCGGCGCGCGCGCAGGACCCAGCGGATCGGCGGGAAGATGCGGTACTTCTCGGCCGGCACGAAGTCGGCGGGCAGCCCCGCCTTCCAGGGCTGGGTCTGGCGCTTGGTGTTGTGGATCAGCTTCGTCTTCGGCGTCAGCTTGTCGAAGTCGTTCCACTCGTTCTCGAAGAGTCCGATCGTGCCGCGGTCCTCGATCTTCAGACCGATCCAGTCGGCGTAGTCGAGCTTCCGCTCGAAGAGCGCGTCGAACTGCTCGCGCACGCGCCAATGGGTCAGCTTCGCGCAGTCGAGCAGCATCACGCTCGTCGCCAGCACGCCCTCGAGCTTCTTCGCGCCCGACCGCGGCCGGCAGAAGATCGCCTTGCCCTGCATGTCGCGCTCGAGCAGCTCCATCACGTCGCCGACGGCGAAGACGTCGGGATCCGTCACGACGCAGCGGCCGCGATAGCCCATCAGCTCGGGCGGCATGAAGCGCAGCGGCGTGAACGACTGGAGGTCGTCGTTGCGCCAGACGCGGGAGGCGCCGTCGCGGAGGTACTCGCGACCCTCGTACTCGGCGAAGAAGGGGAAGTTGCGGTGCTCGATCAGCTCGACGTCGAAAGCGTCCGGGCGGGCGGAGTTCCGCTTCATCGAATACCGGCCGACGATCGCACCGAGGATCTGCTTGTGGTTCGTGTGGATGAAGACGGTCGGTCGATCGCTCGACGCCATGCGCGAATCCCCCCTGCCGGTCCCGATCGAAAGGGTCCTGCCCCCGGTGCGCGGGCGCGCGGCGCCCGAGCGCGCGCCAGAGCCTATCATACCGCCTGCCCGCCCCGCGGAACGAGCCTGCGGACCCGCTCGGCCACCTCGTGCACTTCGTCGTCCGCACCGGCCTGCGGCGGAAGGCGCGGATCGCCGAGCCAGGTCGCGAGCCCCCGCTCGACCAGTCGCCGCGGGATCGCGGAGAGATCCCGCGAGTGGATCGGCCAACCCAGCCGGTCGAGCACGCGCGCGAGCGGCCCCCCCCCCGGCACGGCGTCGCGCCGGGCGTCGAGAGGATGCAGGACCCCGAGCCGCTCGAGCGCGCGCTCGAACGCCCCCGCGTCGGGCTCGAGCGGCTCGATCGCGAGGGATCGACCGAGCCGCGCGACCTCGACCATCATCGAGAGGCTGTCGGTCGTGACGATGAAATGCTCGGCGAGACCCAGCAGCGCGAGATAGGGATTCGTGTCGGGCGGTGCGGCCGCATCGAAGACGTGGAGCGCGACCTCGGGCGGACATTCGCGCCTCAACATTTCGACGACGCCGACGGGCGTCCGCCGGCTGGTCGTGACGAAGAGGGATCCCCCGCTGCGCGCGGCGTCGGCGCGGGCGGCCTCCAGCAGTCGGCGCGCGGCCGGCAGGTCGAATCGAAGACCGCCCGTCGGCCCTCCGATCATGAGCGCCGTGATCGGCCGGGCCAGCGCGGCGAGCCGCGGTCGCCACGCCTCGACCGCCCGCTCGATCGCGGCGGGGTCGAGCGCGAGGAGCGGCAGATCGTGTCGGATGACGTTGGCGCGCGACGGCAGCACGTAGTGCGACGCGACGACGATGCCGTCGAAGGCGCCGAATCGATGGCGGGGCAGGCCGACCATCACGATCCGCGTCCGACCCTTCGACGCGCGCGCGATCCAGAGCGCGACACAAGCGAGACGTCGACCCGATCCGATCACGAGATCGGGCCAGGGCTCCTCGAGCGCATCCGAACGCGCGAGGTCGACGTGGCCCAGGCTCGGCCGGATGCGCGGCTTGCCCGTCTCCCACTCGGGCCGGACGACGACCCGCTTCTCGCAGGTCGGCCAGCCGATCGCGCGGCCGAGGTGGCGGACCTGAGCGTTGTCGCCGGGCTTGTGGCCGATCAGGAGCCAGACGCGCGGACGGTCGCCGCGATCCTGGCGCGCCGGAGCCGGCGCGTCCGACGCGCGCGGCGCATCCGACGCGTCCGCTCCACTCCGCCCGTGCTGCGCTTCCGCGCCCATCGTCCCCCACCCGGCGACGGAGCGTACCATCGCGCGAGGGCGGCGCGAGCGGGCTAGGCGAAGCGCTCTCGCGCCTGTCGCGCCTCGAGGTCGGTCAGGAAGGCGCGCGCGTCGGAGAAGACGTCGCGCTTGTGATCGGAGTCGACGCGGGCGAGCGTACCGAGCGCGAACGCGGGCGCGAGGGCGACGACCGCGGTTCCCTGGACGGCGCTGCGCAGGAACTGACGGCGATCGACGGCGGGATGGCGACGCAATCCCGCGCCGAGCAGCGACGCGAGCACGCACGCGCCCGCCCAGCGGAAGTGCTGGCGCTCGCGGCGGTCCGCCTCGGCGATTCCGACGGCGAGCAGCGAGCGGGCCGTCGTGAAGATCTGCGGATCGATCGGTCCCGCGACGGCCGCCGCCGCGGGCGCCGTCTGCCAGTCGAGCTCGGCGCGGAAGCCGAAATGGTCCGAGAGCGAGCGGTCCCGGCTGCGGATGCGCGCCGTCTCGCTGAAGACGAGCCGCGCGTCGTGCGCCTGCCAGGCGACGCCCCGACCCGGGCGCACGAACAGGAAGTCGATGCGCTTGTCGGGCCCGGTGCGGTCGCGCTTGTAGAAGTTGGTCGAGGAGAGCGTCCCCAGGTCGGCGCCCGCGCCGAGCTCGACCGCCCGCGTCAGGCCGCGGAAGACCTCGAGCTCCGGCTCGCCCTGCCGGCAGTTGAAGTCGCCGCCGATGACGACGGTACCGGGCCGGCGGTGGACGGCCGCGACGATCTGCAGGAGCTGCGCGGTCCGAACGGCGCTGTCGATCGCCGAATCCTCGGCGCGATAGCGCGCATGGAGATGGGTATTGATGATCTCGAAGGGGCCGTCGGGCCCCTCGAGCTCGACCGTCTCGAAGCCCTTGCCGCCGAGGTACTCCCCCTTGTCGAGCCGCTCGGGATCGCCCCGGAATCGGAAGCGGTCGAAGCGGCTGGCGCGCATCGGCAGGCGCGACAGGGTCATGAGCCCGCCCGATGCGCCCTCGCCCTCGGAGACCACGAAGCCCGCGCGGCGCGCGCCGCGGCGGATCGTGCGTCGGACCGGACCGGTCCAGGCCTCCTGGATCAGGAGCACGTCGAGGTCGCTGGCGGCGAGGCGCTCGGCGATCACCCGCATGCGCGACGAGACGTCGTCGGAGAAGGCCTCGGGCAGGCCCCAGACGTTGAACGTTCCGAGGCGCATCGCATGGCACCTCCGCAGACTCGCCCGAAGCTCGAGCAAGTTCCGAGCCGAGCGCCCCCTCCGCCCGCCACGCGCATCGAATCCCGAGACACCCACGTCGCGTGCGCGGTTGCCTGCCGACGCGCTGCCGATGCGCGGATGCGCGTCCCGGCGGTGACGTGCCCGTGGGAGGGAAGGCTTCTGCCCAATTCGCGTCATCTCGGGTCGCAGTACGGGTCCACCGGGTCGCCGTGGAGGCGGTCGCAGCGCCCTTGCGCCGGGTCACGGCCGAGGCGCGCCGGACGCCACCCGCGACGAGTCGCCCGCCGCCCCACCGTGCTGTGTGACGATCGCCAGTCGCGATCGCCGCAGCGGAGCCCTTCGCTATCGTGGGCCCGTGCGACCCCGCTGAAGCCCGACATCGGTCGTGGGGCCCAACCCTTTCATCCCCATCGAAAAGCGAGGATCCCTTGTCGAAGATCGATCTCGAGGCCGAGCTCGAAGCGGCCATTGAGGCGGTGCGCGATGCCGCCACCGTCTGCCAGCGCGTCCAGAAGAATCTCGTGACCGCCGCGACGATCGAGAAGAAGGACAAGAGCCCCGTCACCGTCGCCGACTTCGCCTCCCAGGCGATCGTCTGCTCGTCGCTCGCTGGCCGCTCGGCGATTCGAGGCGTCGTCGGCGAAGAGGACGCCGCCGAGCTGCGCGCGGCCGGGGCCGAGGAGACGCGCGCGAAGGTGGTCGAGCACGTGCGGGGCGTGCGGGGCGCGAAGGTGACGGTCGATCAGGCCCTCGACTGGATCGACCTCGGCGGACTGAATCCCAAGGGCGTCGAGGAGCGCTACTGGACCCTCGATCCGATCGACGGCACGAAGGGCTTCCTGCGCGGCGAGCAGTATGCGATCGCGCTCGGCCTGATCGAGCACGGCCGCGTCGTGCTCGGCGTGCTCGGATGTCCCAACCTCCCGGGTCCGGACGGTCGCCCGGGCTGCCTGATGGCGGCGATCCGCGGCCGTGGGGCCGAGGCGCGTCCGCTCGCGGCGACGGGTCGCGCCGGCACGCAGCCGATCCGCGTCAGCGACGTCGCCGACACCGCCCTCGCGCGCTTCTGCGAATCCGTCGAGTCGGGTCACAGCGACCAGGATCAGAGCGCACAGATCGCGAAGGCCCTCTCGATCACCGCCGAGCCGATCCGCGTCGACAGCCAGGCCAAGTACGCGATCGTCGCGCGCGGCGAGGCGCAGATCTATCTGCGGCTGCCGACGAAGAAGGACTACCGCGAAAAGATCTGGGACCATGCCGCCGGCATGATCGTCGTCGAGGAAGCGGGCGGCCGGGTCACCGACGTCCGCGGCCACGCCCTCGACTTCGGCCACGGCCGCAAGCTCGAGAACAACTCCGGCGTCGTCGCGACGAACCAGAAGATCCACGACGCCGTGCTCGCGGCGGTGGCGCGCTTCGTCGACGTGTCCTGAAGCCGAAGTGTCCTGAAGTGGACGTGTGCCGAACGAAGGCGCGACCGTGTGGCGGCGCGCCGAGGCGGATCGCGTTCGCCTCAGCGCGGCCCGACGGCGAAATGCCAGACCCAGGGCAGCACGACCGCATAGAGCACGGCGCCCGCCAGGGCCCACGGCAGCTGCCCGCGTTCGCAGCGGATCGGATCGCGACCGCCCGACCGCGCCGCGACGATCCGGTTGCCGACGACGCCGAAGAAGAGCGACGCGCCGATCAGGAGCGGCCCCAACAGGAGGACCGCGAGCCGCAGCCCGCTCGCCTGCGCGGCCGCGAACGCCACCCACGTCACGAGCAGCGTCCCACCGATCGCCGGCTGACCATGCGCGATGGCCCAGAAGGGGGCGAGCAGGGCCGCCCCCAGATTGAAGCCCCGCGCCTGCTCCGGCGACGCGGCGAGCCCCGCCCCGGCCAGACGCGCACGGGCCAGCCGCGCCCGATGCTGCAGCAGCACGCCGTAGATCAGCAGCACGCCGATCGTGATCGTGTAGGCGGCGAGGACGTAGACCAAGATCGCTCCCTGCTCGTCGATGGATCGACCGGAGGGATCGACCCAGGGGATCGACCGGGCCGGCCGACGACGGCGCCGCGCGATCGTATCACGCTCCCAGCGGCCGGCGCGCGTGCGGAGGGTTAGTCTCGCCGGGCGGGCACCGACGCGGGAAGGCGGGTCGCCCGGTTTCGACGGCAGCGACCGTGCGGACCGCTGCGACGGAGGATGAAGGAATGACCAAGCAGGCATCGCGCTGGGACGCCCCGGCCATGCTCGAGCTCGGGACACGCCACGCGCGCCTCGAGGCCGCGGGCGAGCTCGACCGGGTGATGGAGACGCTCGTCGCCGATCCCGTCTACGAGTTCTGGCCCGTCGGCTTGCGTCTGCGCGGGCGCGCGAACGTCCGCCGCTACTACGAGCATCTGATCGGGACCTTCTTCGGCGAGCAGAAGAGCTACCGCCTGATCGAGGAGTGGCTGAGCGAGCGATCGCTGGCGCAGGAGTACGCGATGACCGTGGCGTTCGACGGCGGCCTCGAGACCCATCGCGTGATCGGGATCCTCTTCGCGCAGGACGGGCTGCTCGGAGGCGAGCGGATCTGGGGCTCGGAGGCGATCCTGAAGAAGATGGTCGGGCCGATCTGGGACGAGCTCGAGAGGATCGAAGACTAGGCGCCCGGACCGAGATCGCCCGCGCGGCCTGCGCTCCGACTCAAACCGAGACCTGCTTCGGGACCCCACCCGTCACGAGCCCGTAGACCAGCAGCGGCAGCTCCAGCACCACGCCGAGCGACGCCAGGAAGAGCGCCCCGCCGCGCGCGATGCGCGTCGCGAGGAGTGCGTCGGGCAGCCAGGTGTAGGCGAGCCAGACGGCGATCGCCGTCGCGGCGAAGCCCGCGAGCGACATCCCGACGAACTGAAGCAACCCGTTCGTCTCCGCCTCGAACCGGAAGAGGAACGGCGACGCGAGATGCTCCGCGAGGGGCGCTCGGCTCCTCGTCGCGAGCGCGCCGAGGTAATGGCTCCACTCGTGGGCGAGATAGGCGCAGACCGTCGCGAGCAGCCCCGCGATCCAGCCCGCGAGGTCGGCGGTCCAGCCCGTGCCGCCCGAAGCGGGCGCGAGCAGCGCCCAGCCGAGGCACGCGATCGCCACGATCACGCCGTCGCGCAGCACGAATCGCTTCAGCAAGACGACCTCGCACGCCTTCCGCTGCCCCGCTCCCGCAGCGGCCCGCCCGGCATCGTGCGCAGGCGTGTCGACGAGGGATTCCGAACGGAACGACGCGGACGGAAGCGGAGGCGGGACGGGGGATTCGGGTTCGCGACGGATCTCGTCGATCCGTCGCGCAACCCGTTCACGCAATCGGGCCGGGATCAGCCCTTCAGGCGCAGATAGAGCGTCGCGCCCTTGGTCCTGGCCTCGAGGTTCGTCCACTCGGCCAGCAGGCGACAGCGCGTCACCTGAGCGCTGCCCGGAGAGCCCATCTTGATGGTGAGCTCGCCCTTCGGGCTCTTGTTAAGACGATCGATCACGGTGGACCAGTCTCTGACTTTCCTCATCAGTTGAACCTAACGATTTTGATCGGATGGAGTAGTAAAAAAAAGTGAGCCCGGTCGGGCTCGCCCGGACAATAGTCCGTTTATTCCGATTCGACACCCATCTTGCCGATCGGTGATCGACGTTCCCGTTGGACCTGCCGCGGTCGGCGGTCCGACCGATCAGCCGTTTTCCGGCAGATAGGTCTGGAACAACTCGCCGATCTCGGCGTCCGAATGCCGGGGCACCTTGTAGTAGGTACGAATGGTCACGTCGCCGTTCGCCTCGAAGCGATAGGTCTCGATCGAGAGCCCGATCCGATCCTGTCCGCCCGAGACGAAATGGTTCTCGAGCAGCCAGGCGACCTCGTTGCCACAGATGAACAACGAGCCGGGGACGACTCGGAACTTCACGTTGGGCTGGAAGAGGTCCCAGGAATCGACGCAGCAGTGCTGGAACCCGACCTTTTCGGGCGTGCCGACGGGGTCGAGCATGCGGAACTCGCCCGGGGCGAGCTTGCGGTAGTTGTCGATCCAGGCCTGCTTGTCACCCGCATTCCAGAGACGCGTGTAGTTCTCGGCCCATTGCTTGAGCTCGGCGAAGGTCGGCGATGCCATGTTCGGGTGCTCCTGCGGTCGCGCGGCTCGGCGGCGCGGCTTCCGCTCAGCGGGGGTTTTCGTAGAAGACGTAGGGGGTGGAGTAGTCGCTGAACTCGAAATAGACCTTCTTTTCGCCGGGGTCCACCGCTCCGTTCAGGTTCTCGTCCAGGACGCCATAGCCATAACGATACGGTCGCGACTCGTTCGAGCGCGTGCCCGCGGCCGTGGAGAGCTTGTCGATGTCGAGGAAGCGCTTGACGAGCTTCTCGCCGGCATAGACCTCGAGGATGCCGTCCGTTCCGGTCCAGTTCTGGACGGCGCGGCCGAGCTCGTTCTGGGTCTCCTGCGTACAGGCAGCTGCCGCCAGAAGAATCGGCAAGGCACGGCCGAGCGAGACCCGCACGCCCGCGGCCCGTCCAGCCTTCGCCTGTCCCCCCATCGATCCCGATCCTCCCGGCCGTTGCGGAACGCTCGCGACTCGACCGGGCTAGGCGTCCGGATCGCCGCTGTAGAGGTCGAAGGCGATCACGAGACCGCGCGCTGCGAGCGCCTGGCTGACCCGCGGCGAGAGCTCGAAGCCCTCGTTGTACTGGTCGAGAAAGAGGCTGCAGAGGATCGAGGCGGAGAAGCGGTCGGTCAGGCTCGCCCACTCGTCCTCGTCGCCCGTCAGCCGGGCGAGGATCGACTCGATGTGGTCCTCGACCTCGGCCTTCTCCGAGACGCGACTGTCGAGGATCCATGCGCCGGTCGGCTCGACGGACCGGCCGCCCGGCCCGCCCTTGTCGCCCTTGCGATGGGCGCGCGTCGGCGGATGGCCCAACAGGGCGGAGACCTCTTCCGGCTCGAGCGCGTCGCCAAACACGCGCAGCGACGCTCGCACCCGGGCAATCGCGGCCACGTCCACCTCCTCGAATCCGTCGTTGATTCGCCTCGTCCGCGGGCCGGCCTGCTCGCCATCCCGCGCTCGCTCCCTTCGCGAACGACGTTCGCGAACGGGCTTCGCCCGGCCGAGCGCGCGCGATCCTAACACAGCGGACGCGGCGGACGCGGGCCGAGGCGATGCAGGATCGCGCGAGGAGCGGCCTACGAGTCCCGCCATCCGGCGTCGCCAGGCGGTCCCGCCTCGCGAACGGAGCGGCGATGGCTCAGCGCTCGGGATGCTTCACACAGCGCTCGTAGCAGCCCTCGGCGATCTCGACGGTGACCGCGCGCTCGAGACAACGCAGCAGGCATCGATCGAGCTCGGAGAGGTGGCGGCAGCGCTCGCCCGTCCATTGATCCAGGTCGTAGCCGGCCAGCGCCATCCGCGATTCGATCGCATGACCGCAGAGCACATAGCGCTGGCCGACGGTGAAGTCGTTGACCCCGTTCTCGGGCCCCGAAGCGACGCGCGCGATCCGCGCGCCGACCCACGCCAGCACGAGCGTGACCACGACTGCGCCGAGTGCCGCTGCGAGATAACGCATCGCGAAGGACTCCGGCTAGAAGCGCTCGCCGCCCCGCGCCCGCTCGGCGTCGGGAAAGTCGCGGTAGAGCGCGAAGGTGAGGTTCGTCGCGGAGCGGTTGACGGCGTGGTGGAGGACCTCGATCGGCCCCGAACGCGTCGCGACCGCCCGGAAGGCGTCGTCGAGCTGGGCGAGGTCGGCGACCTCGATCACGACGTGGAACTCCCCGAGCGTGCAGGGGCCGAGACCGAGCTTGCGGCGGGTGATGCGGTGGCCCTGGATGCGGCCATCGACGCGCAGCGCGTCGAGATAGCGGTCGACCGCCGCGCAGAACTCGACGTCCGATGTCCCGGGCTCGAGGTCGCACCAGATGTGATAGAGGTCCATCGAGAAACCGCTCCAGGCCGATCGGCGTCCTCGCGATCCCGCGCGCGGATCGGCGTCAGACCGGCAGATCTCCGCGACCGAAGATCGCCTCCAGCCGCACACCCCGCTCCGCGAAGGCCTCGACCGCCCCCTCGCCGCGATCGACCAGGCACAGCACGCGCGCGACCTTGCCTCCCTCGGCCTCGACGATCGAGAGCGCGTCGAGGGTCGAGCCGCCGGTCGTCGTCGTGTCCTCGACCAGCGCCACCGTCTGGCCAGGGACGAACCCGCCTTCGATCTGCCGCCCGAGGCCGTGGGCCTTCTTCTCCTTGCGCACGAAGAAGCCGAGCAGCCGCTCGCAGCGCGGCTCACGGGCCGCCGCCGCGAGGACCGCCGAGACGAGCGGCACCGCGCCGACCGCCATCCCGCCGACGGCCTCGACCGCCGGCCCCTCCAGCAGGCGATCGAGGATCAGCCGGCCGGCGAGCGCGACGCCCCGCGGCCGCATCAGGGTCTGCCGCAGGTCGAGATAGAAGTCGCTCTTTCGGCCGCTCGAGAGCGTGACCGCGCGGCGCTCGAACGAGACCTCGAGAATCAGCTCGAGCAGGGCCTGGCGGTCGCGCGCGCGCTCGACCTCCGTCCGACCCGATCCGCCCTTCGCCGTTGCTTCCTCCATTTCGTCCCCCCTCCTTCAGCGCCCTGCCGCCTCGGCGCCGCGTTGCTTCAGCGCCCGACGCCGCGGCGGGCGCCGAGCCGCGCACCGCAGGGCGCCGGTGCGGATGGGTCCCCCGACCCGCTCCGCGCTCGCCCGCGACGGCGGGCCGGACGTCCGCCTCAGCGGGTGCGCAGGCCGAGCGCGAACTCGGCGATCAGCTTCTGATGCAGGTCCGAGGTGCCCTCGCCGAACTCGAGCGCCTTGGCCTCCATCAGCAGGCGCCCGATCTCGTACTCCGCGCTGACCGAGTAGCCGCCGAAGATCGCCATGCCGTCGAGGGCGTTGTGCGTCGCGGCCTGGCTCGCCTTCAGCTTCGCGAGCGAGCTCTCGAGCGAGCAGCGCTCGACGCCCGCGTCCTTCATGCGGCCGAGCCGGTAGACGAGCAGCCGCGCCTGCTCGGTGCGGGCGACCATGTCGGCGATCTTGTCCTGCACGAGCTGGAAGTGGGCGATCGGCTGGCCGAAGGCGACGCGCTCGCGCGCGTAGGGCAGCGCGAGATCGAGCGCGCGCTGCGCCTGACCGACGCAGCGCGCCGCGACCGAATAACGTCCCATGTCGAGCGCCGAGCCCAGGATCGGAAAGCCGCGCCCCGGCTCGCCGACGACCGCCTCGTCCGGCACGAAGACGTCCTCGAAGTGGACCTCCGCCAGGTTGTCGCGCTTGAGCGTGCGCATCGGGAACGAGCCGATCGAAAGCCCCTTCATCTCGCGCGGATCGGCGACGAAGGCGGTGACGCCCTTGTGCTTGCGCGCTCGGTCGATGGTGGCGACGATGAAGAACAGGCGCGCGTGGGCGGCGTGGGAGATGAAGACCTTGGTGCCGTTCAACAGCCAGCCGCCGTCGACGCGGGTCGCGGTCGTCTCCATGTTGCCGAGATCGGTCCCGCCGCGGGGCTCGGTCAGGCAGGCCGAGCAGATGATCTCGCCCCGCGCGATACCCGGCAGGTAGCGATCCCGCTGCGCCTGCGTTCCGAAGCGCAGGAGCGAGCCCGCGACGAGCGAGTTCGCGACCGAGACGACCGAAGCGACGACCCAGTCGACCCGCGCGAGCTCCTCGCAGATCACGCCGTAGGTCAGGACGTCGGTGAACGAGCCGCCGTAGGTCTCGGGGATCATCGGGCCGAGCAGTCCCAGGCCGGGCAGCTTGTCGATCAGCTCGGAGGGGTAGCGCTCCTCGCGCTCGTAGCGCTCGACGTAGGGCAGGATCTCGGTCTCGGCGAACTTCCGGACGGTCTGGCGGACCAGTCGCTGGTCCTCGCTCAGGTCGAAATCCATCATCCGGTCGAGCAGCTCGGTCATGGGAGCAACACCTTCGGAATCGCAAGGGGTCGGCTTGGAGCCGCTTCGCCGCCCGAAGGGGCGGGCGGAAGGGGCGGCCGGGGCGAGCCCGAGCTTAGCCCGTGCCCGGCGGCGGCGACGGACCCCTGGGATCGGGCACGGTCCACCGCGCCCGCGGATTCCGGGGTCGCGAGGCATGGAAATCCCGAATCGACTCGCCTAGATTCCGGCCCCTTCCGACACCCCCGATCGGCGTGGCGAACGCTCCCTCCCTCCTCCGGCCCCGGACGTCTCCGGCCCGGACCCGGGCCCGGACCGAGCCGCGCGAGGCAGTCCCCGATGAGCGTCAGCAAGAAGTCCCGCGGTCACGTCAAGCGCAACAAGTCGAGCCGCCACCGCGCCAAGCTCAAGGCCAAGCACCGCCGCGCCCGCAAGCGGCAGACGGGCGGCGAGCGGAAGTACTACCGCTAGGCGAGCCCTTCGGGTCGAAGGCCCGCGCCCGAGGTCGACTGCCGTCACCCCGGGTCGAGCGCTCGCCTCAGACCGAGCGCGCTCGCCCCGCGACCGCCACGCCGAGCTCGTCGATCGCGCGCGCGAGCGAAGCGTCGACGGCCTGCTCCCAGGCCTGCGCCCGGGAAGCGCCCCGCCCCGCGTCCGGAAAGAGGATCGCGCGGGAGGAGTTCACGATCCCGCCCTCGAGGCCGGCGGGACCCGCGACGAAGGGGGCGACCGCATCGGCCGCGCGACCGCCCTGGGCGCCGTAGCCAGGAATCAGGAAGAGCGCGCGCGGCAGGGCCTCGCGGACGCGCCGCGCCTGCTCCGGCCAGGTCGCCCCGCAGACCACCCCGAGCGACGACCAGCCCGTCTCCGGTCCGCGCAGCGCCCGCTCGCTCGCGACGAGCCCCTGCGCCACCCGCATGAAGAGCGGCTCGCCATCGACCAGCCGGTCCTGCAGGTCGCCGCTGCCGGGGTTGCTCGTCTTGACCAGCACGAAGAGCCCGCCGCCCCCGGCCGTCGCCGCCCGCACGAAGGGCTCGAGCGTGTCGAAGCCGAGATACGGGCTCACCGTCAAGGCGTCGCTCGGCATCGCCGCACGCGCGCCGAGATAGGCCGACGCATACCCCTCGGCCGTCGAGCCGATGTCGCCGCGCTTGGCATCGAGCAGCACGAGCAGCCCCGCGCGCCGCGCCCGCTCGCACAGCCGCTCGAGCGCGCGGATGCCGCGCCAGCCGAGCGCCTCGAAGAAGGCGATCTGCGGCTTCACGATCGCGACGCGGCCCGCGATGCGGTCGAGGAACGCGACGAGGAACGCTTCGACCGCATCGGCCGTCGCCGCGTCGAGCGGCGCCATCGAGCCGCGCCGGAAGAGCGGCGGGATCAGCGCGAGATGGGGATCGAGGCCGACGCAGAGCGGATGGCCCAGCTCCCGCAGCCGCAGGACGAGCCGATCGGCGAAGGCGGACGACGCCGCGCCGCGCCCTTCGGACGGGGTCGCGCTCGACGCAGACGGAGGGGCGGGCTCGCCGGACAACGCGGATCTCCTCGGCAGGGCGGTCGTTGGCGGCGCGATCGTACCCTACGCTGCCGGCCGATGGAGCCGAGCCCCGACCGCGACGCGCCGCCGACCCGCCCCTTCCGCTTCACGCTCGAGCGGACCAGCGATCTCGCGCGGGCGGGGACGCTCGAGACGCCGCACGGGCCGGTGCACACGCCGGCCTTCATGCCCGTCGGGACCCACGGCGCGCTCAAGGCGATGACGCCCGCGCAGGTCGCCGAGACCGGCGCCGAGGTCGTCCTCGCCAACACCTATCATCTGGCGCTCCGCCCGGGCGAAGCCCTCGTCGAGAAGCTCGGCGGGCTGCACGCCTTCATGCAGTGGCCGGGACCGATCCTGACCGACTCCGGCGGGTTCCAGGTCTTCTCGCTCCCCGGCGTCGAGATCACCGACCGCTGCGCGACCTTCGACAACGAGGTCACGGGCAAGAAGATGGACCTGACGCCCGAGCGGTCGATCGAGATCCAGAACCGCCTGGGCGCCGACGTCATCATGGCCTTCGACGAGTGCACGCCCTGGCCCGCGACGCGCGAGCGGGCGGGCCAGGGCGTGCGTCGGACGCTGCGCTGGATGGAGCGCTGCATGAAGGCCCACGCGCGCGCGGGCGACCAGGCGCTCTTCGGAATCGTGCAGGGCTCGGTCTATCCCGAGCTGCGGGAGGCCTGCGCCGCGTCGCTCGTCGCGATGGACTGCCCGGGTTACGCGATCGGCGGCGTGTCGGTCGGCGAGGGCCACGCGCTGCTCTGCCAGGTGACCCGCCACGCGGCGCCGCTGCTCCCCGAGCACAAGCCCCGCTATCTCATGGGTGTCGGTCTGCCCGAGGATCTGATCGCCTGCATCGGATTCGGCATCGACATGTTCGACTGCGTGATCCCGACCCGCTACGCCCGCTCCGCGACCGTCTTCACCGCCCGCGGCCGCATCCGCCTGACCCACCGCCGCTTCCGCCGCGATGCCTTCCCCGTCGACACCTCCTGCGACTGCTACACCTGCACGGGCGGCTTCTCGCGCGCGTACATCCATCACCTCTTCGCCGCGAACGAGGTCCTCTCCGCGATCCTCTGCTCGATCCACAACGTGCGCTTCTACCAGCGCCTGGTCCGCGACGCGCGCCAGGCGATTCTCGCAGGGGACTTCGCCGGCTTCGCCCGCGAATTCATGGGCCGCTACCAACAGGAGACGGAAGGCCCGGAAGCGCATACCCTGCCCGAATGAAGACTTCCCGCCTGCCCGCCTCCGCCCGCTCCCTGGCCTCCGTTGCGATCCGCATCGCGCTGCTCGCCCTGCTCGTCGCGGGCGCGACCCTGCCGGGTTGCAGCCGGCTCGGCATCGGCGCGAAGGACGGCGCGGACGCAGCGAGCGGCGCGCGAGCGGGGGACGATCGCGTCGCGCTGGTGCTCGAGGGCGACGAGATCACGGTCGGCGAGCTCAACGAACACATGAAGGACCAGTTCCTCGAGGAGTTCCTGCGCCAGCCCGAGGATCGCCAGTACCAGATGCGCGAGTCCGCGATCCGCGAGCTGGTCCAGCGCCACGTCGTCGAGCGCGAGGCGAAGAAGCGGGGCCTCTCCCCCGACGCGCTCTACGACGAGATCACGATGGCCGTGCCCGCCGTCTCGGTCGAGGACGTGTCGAACTGGTACAAGCAGAACGAGGCGCGCCTCGGCGGCGCGCGGCTCGAGGACGTGGCGCCCCGGATCGAGCAGATGCTCGAGCATGAACGGCGCAGCCAGGCCTGGAGCGCGTTCCTCGATCCCAAGCTCGAGGCGCTGTCCTGGGAGATGAGGCTCTCGCCGCCACGCAAGGACGTCGAGGCGACCCGCCTGGCGCGCGGCCCGGCCGACGCGCCCGTCACGCTGATCGCCTTCAGCGACTATCAATGCCCCTACTGCATCCGCTCGGAGCAGGTGCTGAACGACGTGATGGCGAAGTATCCGCAGGACGTGCGCCTCGTCCTGCGCCACTTCCCCCTCGACCAGATCCATCCCTTCGCGCGGCCGGCGGCCGAGGCGGCGATGTGTGCCGACGAGCAGGGACGCTTCTGGGACTTCCATTCCGCGCTCTTCGCGCTCGACGGCGACATCGACCGCGAGGCGATCTCGAACATCGCGAAGCAGCTCGACCTCGACATGGACGCTTTCGCGACCTGCGTCGCCGAGCGCCGCTTCGAGGCCTACGTCGAGGCCGACGCCCAGGCCGGCGAGGCGGCGGGCGTGACGGGAACCCCCGCGTTCTTCGTCAACGGCATTCCGCTCACGGGTGCGCGCGACGTCGCGGAGTTCTCGCGCGTGATCGACGCCGAGCTGGCGCGGATCGCCCAGCAGGCCCAGTCCAAGCCAGGCTGAACGGGCGTCGCGGCCACGTCGCCGGCGAGATGCAGCGCGGGGATTCACTCGGCGGGGAATCGCGTGGCGTCGTCCACCCCACGATCCCCGCCGAGTCGGGTGAGTCCCTCTCCCGGAACCGAATGCCGGCTGGCGAGGCCGATGCTCTTCGCAGGCCGATGACGGCCCTTCCCAAAGCTGCCGCTTCCATGGATCGCTCGTGCTCTGCGCTGCGGCCCCGCCGTCTCCGCGCTCGGCCACCCGCCAGTCGTTCCGCGTCTGCGGCATGACGCGACCCCGACTGGCATCCGCGATCTCCGGGGCCGTCGCCTGCGGCCCCCGATCTTCTGACCTGCTCCTGCTTTCGCAGCTGCGACGAGCCCGATCTCCGTTCGAACGAGCCGGCGGTGCCTCGTACCGCCCTTCCCACCCCGACGAATCGTCGTCGCCGGCAATGTCTCACAGCTCCCCCCACCTTGTGAAGAGGCCGCGAGGGCCGGAGCGAACATAATGGTGCGTTAGATCGACCGGTCGGATCGAATGCGTGCCGCCCGGCGCCCGGTCGAGCGCGACATGACAGCGCAGGCCGGATGCGGGAACATGCCGCTCCCATGGGACTCACTTGCGGCATCGTCGGTCTCCCCAACGTCGGCAAGAGCACGCTCTTCAACGCGCTCACGGCGGCCGGAATCCAGGCCGAGAACTACCCCTTCTGCACGATCGAGCCGAACACCGGCGTCGTCGTCGTCCCCGACGCCCGTCTCGACGCCCTCCAGGCGATCGTCCACTCCCAGGCCGTGATCCCCACGACGGTCGAGTTCGTCGACATCGCCGGGCTGGTCAAGGGCGCCTCGAAGGGGGAGGGGCTCGGCAATCAGTTCCTCGCCAACATCCGCGAGACCAACGCCATCATCCACGTCGTACGCTGCTTCGACGACGAGAACGTCGTCCACGTCGAGGGTGGCCCCGACCCGCGCCGCGACGTCGAGACGATCGAGATCGAGCTCGGCCTCGCCGACCTCGACACGGTCGAGAAGCGCATCGACCGCGTCCGCCGGGTTGCCCGCTCGGGGGACAAGGGCGCGAAGCAGGAGCTCGAGCTCTTCGAGGCGCTCCGGGACCATCTGGCGAAGGGCCTGCCCGCCCGGACCTTTCCCGTCCCCGACCCCCTCCGCCCCGCCTTCCATGAGGCCCACCTCCTGACCGCGAAGCCCGTCCTCTATGTCGCCAACGTCGACGAGGACGCGCTCGCCGAGGGCAACGACCACAGCGCCGCCCTCGAGGCCTGGGCGAGCGAGCAGGGCGCGCAGTTCGTCCGAATCTGCGGAAAGATCGAGGCCGAGCTCTCCGAGCTCGCCGACGACGAGAAGCGCGAGTTCCTGGCCAGCCTCGGCATCGAGGAGCCCGGCCTGAACCGCCTGATCCGCGCCGCCTACGCGCTGCTCGACCTCGTCACCTACTTCACCGCCGGCCCGAAGGAGATCCGAGCCTGGACGATCCGCCGGGGAACGGCGGCTCCGCGCGCCGCCGCCGAGATCCATTCCGACTTCGAGAAGCACTTCATCCGCGCCGAGGTCATCCCCTTCGACGCCTACGTCGCGAACGGCGGCGAGGCGGGGGCGAAGGCCAAGGGCGCGATGCAGGTCGAAGGCAAGGACTACGTCGTGCAGGACGGCGACGTCGTCTACTTCCGCGTCAGCGCCTGACCCCCCGCTCGACGCCGAGCTCGTCCGACGCCCACCCCCGACCGGAGATCCCATCGCCGTGGCCTACCGCCCGACCCGCCGACTGACGCCCCAGGAAGTCCTCGAATCCCACTTCGACGGCCCCGAGGACGGCGTCTTCACCGACGGCTCCTGCGAGCCGAATCCCGGACCGGGGGGCTGGGGCTGGGTCTGGGTCGAGCGCGGCGAGATCAAGGCCGAGGGCCACGGCCGCGAGGCGAACACGACCAACAACCGGATGGAGCTGCGCGCCCTGATCGAGGCGTTCGAGGCGCTGCCGGCCGACCGCGACCTCGTCGTCTACTCCGACAGCCAGCTCTGCGTCAACACGATCAACGAGTGGGCCCCCGGCTGGGCGCGCCGCGGCTGGACGCGCAAGGGCGGCCCGATCAAGAACCTCGAGCTCGTGAAGCGACTCTTCGCGCTCAAGCACGCGAAGCCGCGCCTCGAGCTGCGCTGGATCCGCGCCCATGACGGTCTGCGCTGGAACGAGTACGCCGACGCACTCGCCGCGCTCGGGAGCTGAGCCCCTCCCCCGGCGAGCCGGGGGGCCCGGACCGAGCAGGGCCATGCGCCGAAGCCCGGAGGAGGCCTCGGGGCCGATTAACGACCGGCGCGTTTCTTCTTCCCGAGTCGGGTCTCGCCGAGGACGAGGATGCGCTCGAACTCCTCCGGCGTGAGGGGCACGACCGAGAGACGGCTGCGACGAATGAGCTGGATCTCCTTCAGGTCCGTGTCGGCCTTGATCGTCGCGAGCGCGACCGGCTTCGCGAGCGCGGTCCGCGGCTCGACGTCGACCACGACCCAGGCCGGGTCGTCGCTCGTCGGATCCGGGTACGCCTCCTTCACGATCTCGGCGACGCCGACGACCTCCTTGCCCTCGTTCGAGTGGTAGTAGAGCGCGAGGTCGCCCCGCTTCATCGCGGCGAGATTGTTGCGCGCCTCGTAGTTGCGGACTCCGTCCCAGAACGTCCGCCCGTCGCGCACGAGCTGGTCCCACGCGTACTTGAAGGGCTCGGACTTCATCAGCCAGTAGCGCCGTGCCAAGGTCGCCTCCGTCTCGGGCGCGCGCGATGCCGCCCCGCCTAGCGCATCTCCTCGGGCGTCTGCTTCTTCATGACCTCGTGGGCCGCGTGGAGGGTGATCGGTCGGGTCAGCAGGCGCGTCGCGACGTTCGCCCGGATCCAGTTCCACCAACCGACCAGCACCGACGGCTGCCGCCCCAGCGCCTCGAGCCCGGCCCGCGCGACGACGTCGACCGGATCGCCGGGATGCGGGAGCTCCCCCGCCCGGTCCTGGAACTCCGTCTGTGTCGACCCGGGATCGAGCACGGTCACGTCGACGTTGGCCGCCCGCAGCTCGCCCCAGAGCGCCTCGCCGAGGATCCGGTCGAAGGCCTTGGTCGCGGAATAGACCGCGTGCAGCGGAAGCCCCTGATAGCCCGACGCCGAGCCGACGAAGAGCACGGCGCCGCGGCCCCGCTCGCACATCTTCCCGACCAGCGCATGGGTCAGGACGAGCGGTGCCTCGCAGTTGAGCACGACCATCCGACGGAGCGTCTCGCCGTCCTGCAGGTCGAAGCGCCCCTGGCAGCCGACGCCGGCATTGTTGACGAGCACGCCGATCTCGAGATCGTCGACGGCCGCCAGCAGCCCGGCCGCCCCGGCCGACTCGGCGAGGTCCGTCACGACGGTCCGCGTCGCGATGCCGAAGGTCTTCTCGAGATCCGAGGCGAGCTGCGCCAGCCGGTCGCCGCGCCGCGCCGCGAGCACGACGTTCATGCCGTCCGCCGCGATCTGCCGCGCGAGCTCCTCGCCGATTCCGGAAGACGCGCCCGTCACGAGCGCCCACTCGCCGTAGCGGCGGGCGAGCTCGAGGGGCCGGGGCGCGAAGTAGTCGCGCCGACGCCAGAAGGCGAAGGCCAGCCCGGCGAGCGGCAGCGCGAAGAGCAGCCCGGTCACGAAGCCCCGCGCTCCCCCCGTCTCGAGCGCGGTCCAGATCCAGACGCTGAGGGCGACCTGCGCGACGTAGAAGGGGGCCCAGATCGCCATCCAGGGGCGGCGGCGACGGAAGCCATAGACGGCGGCGGCGTACACGAACCAGTGTGGGATGGCCGCCAGCTTGGCCGCGAAGCCGTGGAAGGTGATCCCGAGCCAGACCTCTTCGTCCCGACCGATCGGCTTCACGAAGAGGTCCCAGGGCGCGTAGACGAAGGCCATCCAGGCGCAGAAGATCATGATCGCGCTCATCCACCAGGGACGTTCGCGAAACACGTCGAAGAGCCACTCGCGCATCCGTCCTCCTCGCACCCGGGCCGGGCCGGCGCAGGGTAATCGATCGGCGTGGGGCGGGTGAGCGGGGCGGGCGGGGCTACGCGGCAGGCGGATCGACGGCGACGCTGCGCTCGCGGCGGGCAGAAGAGAGGGACGCTCCGGCCGCTGGGAGCAGCAGCGCGACTTCGGTTCCACGGCCCTGCGCGCTCTCGATCGCGATGCGACCGCCCGAACCGCGCGCGAGCTCCGCCGCGTCGGCGAGGCCGAGTCCGGTCCCGCCGTGGGCGGCACGCGTCGTGAAGAAGGGCTCGAGCGCGCGGCGCGCGACCGCCCGACTCATGCCGCAGCCGTCGTCGCGGACGACGAGCCGCAGCGTCGCTGCGCCGGCGACGGACGGGTCGTCGACGCGATCGAGCCCGATCTCGATCCGACCGCCCGGGCGGACTGCATCCGCGCGTGCCTCGATCGCCTGGCGCGCGTTGGCGACGAGGTTCATCACCACGCGTTCGAGGCGCTCGACGTCGATTCGGATCGCCGGCAGCCCCGCTGCGAGCGAGACGTCGAGCAGGACTCGATCCCCGGCGACGCGTCGCAGCAGGCCCTCCAGACACCGGATCGTGTCGGCCAGATCGACCTCGGAAGGCGATTCCGGGCGACGACGCCCGAAGCCGAGCACGTCCTCGACCAGCGTCGCCCCGCGCGCGGCGGCCGTGCGGATCTCCTCGAGCTCCGCCCGACCCGGAGCGCCGTCGGCGACCGCCGCCCCGCGGCGCGCCGCGACCGCGTCGGCCAGCTCGAGCTCGAGCAGATCCGCATAGCCCAGGATCGCCGTCAGGACGTTGTTGAAGTCGTGGGCCGCCGAGCAGGCGACGCGACCCAGCTGCGTCAACCGCTCGTCGCGCGCGACGCGGGCATGGGCCGTCCCGAGCGCCCGCTCGAGGCGATCCCGCTCGACGAAGTCCGCGACCAGCGCTGCGACCGTCTCCTCGACGCCCTCCGCGGTGCGGCCGGGCCCCGCGAGCACGACGAGCGCGACGACGCCGTTCGGCGACGTGCAGGGGAGCGCCCGCGCCGCGAGCGAGCGTTCGAGCGCATCGACGTCGAGCGCTCGGGGCGGACGGCCGCGACGGGCGATCGAATCGGGTGCGCGATGCGCGATGCGGAGCGTCGTGTCGCCGTGGAAGCCGAGGCCCGGCCGGGCCAGCTGGCCGCGAGCGTGAAGTCGACATCGAACGAAGGCGAGGGCGAGGAGGAACGGGGGAGGACGAAGCGAGGTAGAGCCCGACGCGATCCGTCGCACAGGCTCGCCCGATCAGCTCGGCGGCCTGCGCGAGGGTCGCCGAGCGCGTTCCCGAGGCCGCGGTCGAGAGCAGTCGGGCGAGGGCGGCGAGCGGCGCCGCCGGGCCCGCTTCCGTCGCGGCCAGCCGGGTCCGTTCCCAGACGCGATGGGCGACGGGGACGCTCGCAGCGGCGGCGCGATTCGCCTCGGTGGTCTCCTCGAATCGCTGCGTCCGCATCTCGCCTCACTCCGTCGGCTCGTTTTTCCCGATTCGCCGCCCCGAAGACGGCGCGCGAATGGCTTCAAGGTCGTCGTCAGCGCGTCGGCGCTTGAGTATTGCTGCAGACTTGCAGCCGGATTGGAACGCGATCGTCGCGTCGGACCCGGGCGAAGCCCGAGGCAGGACCGGGGCTTCGCCCGAGACGGGGTCGCGGCGACCCTGATCGGACGGGCAGGCTCGCAGCGTTCGGGCCGGGATCGACGGGCCCCGCGCGAACGGGCAGCGGGTCGGCACGGGGCCGCGACAAGCGATACCCTCGGCGCCGCCCGCGCGGCAGACGGGCAAGCGGCTGGCTGGCCGCCCGCCGCGAGCGTCCTCATCCTCCCGTTCGTCTCGGAGCCCCGGATCCATGGGCAGCGTCTTCGGCCAGGCCTTCCGCATCGCGACCTTCGGCGAGTCCCATGGCGGCGGGGTCGGCGTGGTCGTCGAGGGCTGCCCGCCGCGCCTGGCGATCGACGTTGCCGAGATCCAGCAGGACCTCGACCGCCGCCGCCCGGGCCAGAGCGTGCTGACGACTCCGCGTCAGGAAGCGGACCGCGTCGAGATCCTCTCGGGCATCTTCGAAGGGCGCACCCTCGGCTCGCCGATCGGGCTGCTCGTCCGCAATCAGGATGCCCGCCCCAGCGCGTACGCCGAGATGCGCGACCTCTACCGCCCCTCGCATGCGGACTTCACGACCGAGGCGAAGTACGGCATCCGCAATTGGCAGGGCGGAGGCCGCGCGAGCGCGCGCGAGACGATCGGTCGCGTCGCCGCCGGCGCGATCGCGCGCAAGCTGCTGCGGGCGGCGGCGGGGATCGAGGTGCTCGGCTGGGTCAGTCGCGTCCAGACGATCGATTCGAAGGTCGACCCCGAGACCGTCTCGCTCGCGCAGGTCGAAGCGAACGACGTCCGCTGTCCCGACGCCGAGGCGGCGGAGAAGATGTACGCGTTGATCGACGCGGTCCGGCGACGGGGCGACTCGGTCGGCGGCGTCGTCGATTGCGTCGCGCGCCACGTCCCGGCGGGCCTCGGCGAGCCGGTCTTCGACAAGCTCGAGGCGGATCTCGCCAAGGCGCTGATCTCGCTGCCCGCGGCCAAGGGCTTCGAGATCGGCTCGGGCTTCGCGGGAACCGCGTTGACCGGCAGCGAGCACAACGATCCCTTCACGACCGACGCCAGCGGCCGAACGCGCACGACCTCGAACCGCTCGGGCGGAATCCAGGGCGGCATCAGCAATGGCGAGACGATCCTGCTGCGCGTCGCGTTCAAGCCGACGGCGACGGTGCGCATCGCGCAGCAGACGGTCAACCGGGCCGGCGAGTCGGTCGTGCTCGAGGCCGGCGGGCGACACGATCCCTGCGTGCTGCCGCGGGCGGTGCCGATGGTCGAGGCGATGGTCTGCCTCACGCTGGCAGACCACTGGCTGCGCCAGCGCGCGGTCGACGTCCTCCCCGAGTAGCGCGTCAGGCGATCGCGGCGCCGAGCCCGCGCGACGCCGGCTCAGGGCAGCAGCACGAATCCCGCGACCGCCTCGAGCAGCGCCGCTCCGATCGCCGCGGCGGCGACGAGACGGTGGAGACCGCGCGCGTCCTGGTCGCCCTTCGCGAGCGACCGCCCCGAGTGGCCGGTCCAGAGGAAGAGCCCCGCCACGACCAGACCGAGGACACCGTGAAAGCTGTCGAAGATCGGACGCCCACGGAGACAGGCCATGGAGACCGGTCCGAGCAGGGCCCCGGCCGCCACGAGCGGGACCGCGAGACGCCCCAGTCGGAGATGGCGGCCGCGCAGCCCCGCGCCGACGGGGAGACCCTTCGTTCGCCGTCGGCGGATCTCGATGCCGAGGCGCGCCGTCGCGAGGGCGAGCGCGAGGCTCGCGACCATCCAGGCCGGATGGACGAAGGCGAGCAGGCGGAGCGTCTTCGCGTCCGTCAAGCGGGCTTCACTCGATGCGGTGGATCACGCCCTGCGGCAGGGTCCGCGCGAGCTGCTCGACGGCGCGGTCGAGATAGGCGACGTCACGGGACTCGAGCGTGAGCAGCACGCGATAGTCGAGCTCGTTGATCTTGGGATAGGAGCCCAGCATCAGCGCCGGGAACTCCGCGAGCAGCGCATTGAGCACGTCGGCGATCTCCGACTCGCTCTCGCGGACGTAGAACTTCTTCAGGTGGAAGGGCAGGCCGCTGAAGCGCTCGCGGATCGAGTGGAACTTCTTCTCGAAGAGCTCCGGGATGCCGGGCAGGATGTGGACGTTCTCGACGATCACGACCGGAAACCAGAGACCACCGACGTCGAGGACCTCCGCGCCGGCGGGAATCGTCGCCATCTTGCGCATCGCGTCGTTGACGGGCTTCTCCGAATAGCGCTCCATCCGCTCGATCATCGACTCGTTGACGACGACCTTGCGATCGAAGGCCTGGGCGATGCCGTCCATCGTCAGATCGTCGTGGGTCGGGCCGATGCCTCCCGACGTGAAGACGAAGTCGTAGGCGTCCGAGAGCACGCGCGCCTCGCGGGCGATCGTCTCGATCACGTCGGGAATCGTCACGATGCGCTCGAGGTCGACGCCGAGCTTGCGCAGCTCGACCGCGAGGAACGGCGAGTTGGTGTCGCGGACCTTGCCCGAGAGGATTTCGTTGCCGATGACGAGCAGCGCGGCGGTGGGCATGGCCCGTACGTTAACCCAGCCCGGCACGGGTCCGGCCAGCGCGCCCGGTAACGGTCGGGGCGGGCGCCGATGGGATCGACGGAGCGATCACGGCGCGAGCGGCAATCCATCGGCATGGTCGAAACCCCCTGAGGAAGAGGCCCGCTGCCCGCCCGTCCCCGCTCGGCGTCCTACACTCCGGCGCTCGCGCGATCGAGCGCCACAGAACGTGGCCGGATCCGTGTCCGGCCATCGACGCGGCGAGCGTGGGCGGTCAGGGCGATGGCCGGACGGACACCGGGCGGGAGCACGAGGACGATGAACGACGGGGCGAGCGACGAACGAAGGCGATGCGTGATCCGCTTCCTTCCCTCGGAGCGGACGCTCGCGATCCGCAGCGGCGAGATGACGCTGCTCGACGCGGTGGTGGCGGCGGGGCTTCCGATCGCGAGCGCTTGCGGATCCGAGGGCGCGTGCGCGCGCTGCGGCGTCGAGATCATCGCGGGCGCTGAGGGGCTCGACGCGGAGAGCGAGCGCGAGACGCGCATCAAGGCGCGCAACCGGATCGACGCGCGCCATCGGCTCGCCTGCCGCGTCCGGCCGACGGCCGATCTGACGGTGCGCGCCAGCTACTGGTAGCGCCGGCGATGGGCGGGACGGGACGCGGCGCGCAGGGGATGCAGCGGATCGGGATGCGGATCGGAGACCCATGACGGAGACGGCGACCCGACGGCGCGGCCTGCTGATCGTCGACCATGGCAGTCGCAGCGCCGAGGCCAACGCCCGGCTCGCCGCGTTCGCCCGGCGCATCGCCGACTCACGCCCGCTCTGGCTCGTCGAGCACGCCCACATGGAGCTGGCCCGACCCGACTTCGACGCGGGCATCGACGCGCTGGTCGCTCGCGGCGCTCGGGCGATCCTCGTCCATCTCCACTTCCTGGGTACCGGCTTCCACGTTCGGGAGACCCTGCCCGAGCTCGCGCGCCGCGCGCGCGAACGCCACCCGGCGGTCGCGATCGAGCTCTCGTCGCCGCTCGGCGAGGATCGGCGGCTGCTCGAAATCGTGCTCGATCAGATGTCGGAGGCGGAGGCGCCGCGCGCCCGCCAGAGCTCGAAGGAATAGAGGGCAGCCACGACGAGCGCGTGGTCGATCGCGCCACGCTGGACGAGCGCGTGGAGCGCGGCGAGCGGCACGAGCTCGACCTGCGTCTCCTCGGTCGCGCTGTTCTGGATCGCCGCGGCGGGCCGGCAGTCGAGCGCGACCTGCATGTGACAACGATTGCCGAAGAGCGCGGGGTTCGGATTGATCGATCCGAGGCTCGCGAGGCGTCCCGCGCGATAGCCCGTCTCCTCGATCAGCTCGCGGGCGGCGGCCTGCTCGGGGGACTCGCCCGGGTCGACGATGCCGCCGGGGATTTCGAGCGTGACGACGCGCGAGCCGTGGCGGAACTGGCGGACCATGACGAGCTCGTCCTCCGCCGTCAGGGCGACGACGTTGACCCAGGCCGGAGACTCGATCCGATAGAAGGGATGGCTACCGCCGGTATGCGGCGATTCCATCGTCGCGACGTGGACGTCGAACACACGACAGTGTTGGAGATGCTCCTCGCGCAGGACGCGCCAGGGTCGCGGTCGGCTCTCGCTCATCTCATGCCTCCGGCGTTCGATCGGGACCCGACGCCGATCGGTCGCCCGGGCTCCGCATGGATCGATCGGGCTCCTAGCGCGAGCGCCCGAGGACGAGACGCACGTCGGTCGCGCCCGGCTCGAGCGGGCTCGCCTCCTCGCTCGCGAGGTCCGAAGCGCCGCGCGTCATCGCGTTGCCGTCGGCATCGAGGCGCGCGGTCAGGCTGATCGGACCGGCGAAGCGCATGCTCGGGATCATCACGTCGCCCGGCCCGATCTCGAAGTCGAGCGGGAAGCTCGGGTCCGGAATCCGCAGCACCGCCAGCGGCGGTCCCCCCGCCTGACCCTGCGGTCGCGCGATCACGAAGAGCACCGCTCCCGCCGGCTGCTGGGCTTCGAGCGCCGCCGGCAGCTCGATTCGACCCGAGATCGGTGCCGCACCGCCCGCCGCCTCGCCGCCGCGCGCTCCGGGCGACGCGGGCGCCGGCATCGCGTCGGCGACGCTGCCGTCGCCCTCGGTTCGGCTCGGCGGAAACGCACCGCGCGCGGCCCCCGCCCCCGCCTCGCCGCCCGCGGCGATGCCCGACGCCGGTCCGCTCGGCGAGCCCGGGAAGATGCGGGTCAGGTCGGGCTCCCGGGGCTCCTCCCCCGGCTCGTAGGGCTCGATGTTGCGGTCACAGCCGAACCCCAGCGCGACCGAGAGCAGACCCGCGAGCCCGGCGCTTCGCCAGCGCGCGCGCCCGCGCCGGCGATCGCGGCGCGGACCGGGGCGCGGGCTCGATTGCGGGCCGTTCGACATGGGGCGGCACGGTAGCGCGCGCGCCCTCGCGAACCATCAAGCGAGCACGCCGATCGGCCGCTGCATGCGCGGTGATGCGCCGAACGTCCTCCTCCCGCTTCAGCCGATTCCCGCTCGTCGTGCCTGCCGCCCGCGCCGCCTCCGCTTCGCATGCCGTGGCCGCCGTCCTGCTGATGATCACGTCGCTCCCCGGCGTCGTCGCGGGAGCCGAGGCGGGGGCGGCGATCGAATGGGCGACGGAGACGGAGCTGGAGTCGACGCCGAGCCGGGCGACGGCCACACCGCACGCCTGTGCCGAGGGCGAGACGCTCGCGACGGGGCGAGCCGACGCATCGATCTTCGCCCGCGAGGCCTCGCAAGGGGCCACCGCCTTCTGGTGCGAGACCTATGATCCGGACGGCCACGCCCATCGCGCCGGCCCCTACTGGGACCACCATGCCGACGGCTCCCTGCGGACCCGCGCCCGCTACATCGACGGGCGGATCGAAGGCGCGGTCGAGGTCTACGCCGAGGACGGAACGCTCTGGCTGCGCGGCGAGCTCGTCGGGGGCGAATGGTCCGGCCCCTTCGAGCTCTTCTACGCGAACGGTCATCGCTGGCTCAGCACCCGCTTCACCGACGGTCGTCTCGACGCCCCCGTCGAGACCTGGTTCAGCGACGGCCGACGCCAGTCGACGACCGATCCGCGCAGCGCGCCGATCGATCCGCGCCCGATGGCCCAGCTCGAACGAGGGGCCAACGAGGACGCCGTCGGCGCCCGGCGCGCCGCCCCGCCCGAGCCCTGAGCGCGGGACCGCGGCCCGTTCCGCTCGAACCGGGCGGTACGGGCCGGGGACGTGATACGCTCGCGCATCCCGGCGTTCCCAGATCGACGCGCTCGCGTGGCTCGCGGGGATGCCGGCCGACTCGCTTGCCTGGGGGTGGCCGCGTCCATCGGGGTCGCGGTCTGAGAACACACCCTTCGAACCTGATCTCGTCCCTCGCCCGCCGCGGCCTGCGGAGCGCGCGAGGCGGCGTGCGTAGGGAAGGCCCGATCCATGAAGCATCCGTCCCCGAACTCCAATGGTCCGATCCCGAACGCCTCGAGCGCGCGCTACGCCCTGCCCGCGCTCGGCCAGAATCCGTCCTCCTCGGCCCAGGGCACGACGCCGGGCAGCTTCGCCGCGAGACCGCAGGTCGGCGGCCCGCGATCCTTCTCCTCGCCGGACACGCCGGGGATGCCAGCGCCCTCGGACAAGACGGCCTGGGACTTCATGCCGGCCGACTGGCGTCCGCTGCCCGAGGGCCGACGACTCGCCGTGCCGGCCTGTCCCGAGCTCGCTCCGGCGAACGCGTACGCATACGAGCCGCCGCCGGGCTTCGAGCCCATGACCCAGCTCGAGCACGCGCGCCTCGGCCGGATCACGCCCGAGATGCGGCGCGTCGCCGAGCGCGAGCCGCACCTCTCGGCCGAGGCCATTCGCGACGAGGTCGCCGCGGGGCGCATGGTGATTCCGGCCAACAAGGTCCATCTCGCCCACGCCCTCGACCCCATGGCGATCGGGCGCGCGTCGCGCACCAAGATCAATGCGAACATGGGTGCAAGCCCGATCTCGAGCGGGACGCACGAGGAGGTGGAGAAGCTGCGGTGGGCCGAGCGCTGGGGCGCGGACACCGTGATGGACCTCTCGACCGGCGGCGACGTCGAGAAGACGCGCGAGGCGATCTGCCGTGCCGCGAGCGTGCCGATCGGGACCGTGCCGATCTACTCGATGATCCTCGGCCGCAAGATCGAGGAGCTCGACGCCACGTGCGTCCTCGAGACGCTCCGACGCCAGGCCGAGCAGGGCGTCGACTACTTCACGATCCACGCCGGGGTGCGCCGGGCGCATCTGCCCTTCGTCGCCAGGCGCCTGATCGGGATCGTCAGCCGCGGCGGCAGCCTGCTCGCCAAGTGGATGATCCACCACGAGCAGGAGAACCTGATGGAGCAGATCTGGGACGAGATCTGCGAACTGGTTCGCCGGTACGACGTGACCTTCTCCATCGGCGACGGCCTGCGTCCCGGCGGCCTCGCGGATGCGACGGATGCGGCGCAGCTCGGCGAGCTCGAGGCGCTGGGCGAGCTGACCGAGCGCGCCTGGCGACACGGATGTCAGGTCATGATCGAAGGGCCGGGCCACGTCCCCTTCGATCAGATCGAGTTCAACATGAAGCTGCAGCGCCGCCTCTGTCATGGCGCGCCGTTCTACGTGCTGGGCCCGCTCGTGACGGACATGTTCCCGGGCTACGACCACATCACGAGCGCGATCGGCGCGACGGCGGCCGCGTTTCACGGCGCGGCGATGCTCTGCTACGTGACGCCGAAGGAGCATCTCGGCCTCCCGAAGAAGGACGACGTCAAGCAGGGCTGCGTCGCGTACCGGATCGCGGCCCACTCGGCCGACGTCGCGCTGGGCATTCCGGCGACGCGCGACCGCGACGACGAGCTGACCAAGGCCCGCGCCGCGCTCAACTGGGAGAAGCACTTCGAGCTCTCCTTCGATCCCGACCTCGCGCGCGCGTACCACGACGAGGACCTCGACGTCGACACCGACTTCTGCGCGATGTGCGGCCACGACTGGTGCTCGGTCCGCATCAGCAAGGAGATCGGGCTCTTCGTCTCGGGCAAGGACGCGGACTATCAGTGGGAGAAGCCGAAGATCTCGCAGGCGCTCAATCCGGAGCAGCGCGAGATCCTGCAGAAGCGGGGCGTCCTCTCGCCCGAGGAGATCCATCGCCTGGCCTCGAAGACGAAGTCCGCGATGGGCGCCGAGGGCCACAAGGCCGCGTGCCACAGCGATCTCGCGGATGACGACCGGGCCCGCGATCTGCAGACCGAGCGGCTCGATCCGATCACGCTCGAGCCGCTTCCGGGCGCGCCCGCTTGAGCCCCACCGCGCGCCCTGCTCCGATGGCCGAGGCGGCCGCGCGCGCCCTGCTCTGGCTTGCCCTCGGCGGCTGGATCGGAGCGTGGGGCTTCTTCGCCTTCGTCGTCTCACGGCTGGCGTTCCGCGTGCTCCCGGGCGACCTGGCCGGGGACGTCGCGGGCGCGCTGCTCCACGTGCTGCACCTCGGAGGCGCCGCGGCGGGCTGGATCGTGGCGGGCTGCCTCTTCTTCCTCGGGCGCCGGGGCGGAGTCGTCGTCGTGCCGATCGTGCTGGGCCTGATCCCCCTGGCGAGCGAGCTCCTGCTGTCGCCCGAGATCGCTGCGCTGCGCCCGAGCATGCTCGGCGCCAGCAACACCGCGGAGACCCAGGCCCGATTCCGGCTGCTCCATGGTCTGTCCCTCGGTCTGTTCATGCTGGTCCATCTCGGCAGCGTCCTGTTGCTGGGCGGGCTGGCGTGGCTGGAAGCCCGCGACCGAGGCGCTGAGATCCCGCCCGACCGTTAGACCGTAAGGGTGCGAATTTGCGACAAAAATCCATAGCCCCTCGGCATGCCTTGGTGTATCCTAGGCCCCCGTAAGAAATTTCTCTTTAAAATCAGGTAGTTGCGCGAAGCCAGCCCGACGGATTCCGGATGCGTCGAGCATGCGGCGACGGTCTCGAACGCTGCGGGCACGGCCTCTGCATGAAACGTCGGGAAGACACGAAGAGAATCGGCCCATCCGACCGATCGGCGCAAAACGCGATCGAGCGAACGATCCAGTGGACGCGAGGGTCCCAGCGGTCATAGTCGTGGCAGTCCGTCGCGGCAGTCGGATTCGGGTGGTGCCGGGTGCAGTCAGACAGGAAGCCGAGAACCTGCGAGCGCAGCCTGCGCGGAGGGTCCGGCGAACGGGGTGGAACGATGGACGACATCAAGATCAAGGTCGCGCTCGAGTTCTCGATCTCCGAGTCCGACCTGGAAGACGCGCTTGCCGAGCTGGACGAGATCTCCGTCGACAGCTTGATCACGCAGATCCTCGACAAGTCGATCGCGGTGGACGACATCCGCTGCAAGGTCGTCGAAGGACCCAATACCCTCGAAGAGGTGGACGAGCTTCGCTCGGCTTCCCATCCGAGCTGAGACCGTCCCGACCGCTCTCCCCAGCCCGCTCAACGCTCTTCCTTCTGTGTGGCCCGCTGTGTGGCCCGGGCAGCGGACGACGACGGGCCGGGCTCCCGATTCCGCGACGCCGAAGCGAAGAGCTCGAGCTGGGCCGCCGGCGGACGCGCCGACGGGCTCGCTTCCGCGGTCGCCCGCCGAGCTCCTGCCGCCGTCGTCCGACGGAGCCTCGCGAGCGGAAGCGGCGCCGTCGAAGCATCGGAGTCGTCGCGGCGACCCGGCGTATCCGGTCGGTAGATGCCCTGCCCGCGCGCGTACTCGAGGATGCGACCGTAGAAGGCCTGGAAGCGCGGGCCGTGATTGAAGTGCTGGAGGTGGGCGAGCTCGTGGCAGAGCGTGTTGACGAGGCTCGAGTACTTGAGCGCGCGCCCGGTCGTGGCGTGGCGTAGACGGATGCGGATCGTTCCGTCCGAGAAGCACACGCCGTAGCGGCGCTTCACGTTCGCCCGCTCGGCCTCGAGCACCCGATAGCGCAGGCCGAAGCGCGCGCAGAGCCGCTGCGCGTCCCGCTCGAGGCGGTCGAGCAGCGCGCGTCGGGTCGCCTGATCCACCCCTTGTCCCCCGTCGGCCGTTTCCGGATCCCGGTCGGTCCCGTCCATGCGCCCGAGGGCCCCGACCGCGTCGTCCGGCACCGCTGACCAGCGCGGCTAAGCTCCCCGGCATGGGCGTGATCGAGTCCCTGCCACTGTTTCCGCTCTCGGACGTCGTGCTCCTGCCGGAGAGCAGCGTACCGCTCTTCATCTTCGAGCCGCGCTACCGGCAGATGACCCGCGACGCCCTGGCCGGAGAGCAGCGGATCGGAATGGTCACGGTCCGTCCCGACAGCCTCGCAGCGATGGCGGGCGATCCGCCGATCTTCCAGATCGGCTGTCTCGGTCGGATCGCGCACGCCCAGGAACGCCCGGACGGGACCTTCCACATCCTGCTGATCGGCGTGTCGCGCTTCCGGATCCTCGCGGAGGACCCGCGCACGGGAGACCGGCTCTACCGCAGTGCGCGGGTGGCCCTGATCGAAGACGTCCCGCCGAGAACGGTTGAGGAGAAGGAGCAGCTCGAGCACGAGCGCGTGGAGCTGCTCGGTCTGCTCGGCCGCTTCGTCCACGGACTCGCCGGGACCATCGAAGATCCGGCGCGTACGCTCGCGAGCTTCGAACGGCTCGAGTCTCTCCCGCTCGTCAACGCGATCGCGCAGTCCGTGCCCTTCCGTCCGGTCGAGCGCCAGCAGATGCTCGAGGCCGATTCGCTGCTCGAGCGCTTCGAGATCGCTCGGGACCTGCTGCGCTTCAAGCTGGCCGAGGTCGGCGTCGGCGACCTGGGCACCCGGCGCCTGCCCAACTGAGCGCGCCGCGGATCGCTCGAAGCAATTTCGCGTAATTTCGAGCGATATCGAAAAAAAGTCCGTTCCATCGAGATCGAAAATTTGAGAACGACGGTTCGGAACGGGCGGCCGGCGAGTCGAAAACGCTTTCGTGATCCTGCCGAAGAGGCTTGATTCGCTTCGGAATTCGAATCGTAAACCAGCGTATTCGAGCGTTTCAGGCCCGTTTCCGACCGTTTCCGAATTGTGTCACCGGATCGTCACGATCGTCTCCGGATTTCGTTGCCAACCGCGAAGCCAAGTGGTTTACTCGCGCGCGTTCCAACCGATTCGAATGAGAGTCCGTTGAGAATCCCCGTGATGCCCCGAAAACCGCTCGATTCCGGCCTTGCGCCTCGCCGTATGGGGGGCAGGGGCCACGCATCCCGACGCGCTCCGATCTGTCTCTTCGAATGAATTCTTCGAACGATTCCTTCGAACGAACGGATCTGTGCGGCGGGAGACGGATCGACGCGGTTCGCTACGCGGCTGCGAATCGGGATTCCCTGCGCCGACTGGCATTCGATCGGGTCTGACCGGCTCGTCCACCTCTGTCACTGCTGGATCCTGAATGACCTGCGCGCCCAAGGTCTGGGGAGACGCGATGCGTCTCCTTCGGGACGAAATCCCCGATTTCGCGTACGAGGCGTGGATCGCGCCTCTGTCGGTCAAGCTGTCGGACTCCCGACTGCTGCTGGGCTGTCCGACCTCGTTTCATCGCGAGCGTGTTCGCGTTCATTTCCAGGAGGTGATCGGCCGCTGCTGGACGCAGGCCTGGATCGCGCGCGGCACGGGCACGACGCCGGCCGACGAATCGGATGCCATCCCGACGGTCGCGATCGTCGACCTGAAGGAGCTTGCCGCCTCGCCCGGTCAGCGGCTCGAGCTGCAGACGACGACGCGCCGCGCGGATCAGGTCGTGCTCACGAGCGGCGCGATGGCCGATGCGCATCGCATCGAGCCGCTCGCCCTCGCCGCCACGGGGCCGACCAGCGAGTCATCCCCGATCGCGCGATCGGGGACGCTCGTCAGCGATCCGGTCCGCCCGCCTTCGGGCGTGAACGCCGTCGCGACCCGCGGTCCGCTTCCGGCGCTGCGCGACCGCAGCGTCATCGCGCGCGCGCGCCCCCTCGTCGAAGCGGCGAGGGAGAGCGCCGCGGATGGGGATGGCTCGAGCCGCATGCATTCGAGCTCGACGCCTGCGAGCCGGGACGGCTCGAGCGAGGCGACGACCGGATCGCCCGCGCCGCTGCGCATCGTCCCGCCCCGCGCCGTGCGACCGCCGCGCGCGGAGACGCCGGCTCCGGACGTGATGCGCGTCGAGTCGCGGCCGCCGCTCGAGCTCGACGGCGAGCCGGCGCAGGGCGAGCTGCCCTTCAGCTTCGAGAGCTTCATCGTCGGGCCCTGCAACGCCCTCGCCCGGGAGGCGGCGCTCGCGCTCGCGCGCCGACGCCAGAGCGGTCTCAACCAGCTCTACCTGAGCGGCGAGTCGGGCATGGGCAAGACCCATCTCGCCCGGGCCGCCGCCGCCGAAGCGCGCCGTCACGGCTTCGGCTCGATGCGCTTCGGAGAGCGGGCTTCGTCCACCCTCGCCCCTCGCCCGACGGCGGCGCGTATGGCCGGGGCCCGTCCGAGCGTCGTCTACACGACCGCCGAGCAGTTCACGAGCGAGTTCGTCTCGGCCATGCGCAACGGTCGGGCCGAGGCGTTCCAGAAGCGCTACCGGGGTCCGATCGGATTGCTGGTCGTCGAGGACGTGCAGTTCTTCGACGGCCGCATGAAGACCCAGCTCGAGCTCTTCCATACGGTGCAGCACGTGCTCGACGCCGGCGGCCACGTCCTGATGACGGGCGACCGCGCGCCCCGCGAGCTCAAGGGCCTCTCCGAGCGCATGCGGACCCAGCTCGCCCGGGGATTCGTCGCCGAGCTCGAGCGCCCCGATGCGATCGTGCGCCGCCACATCCTGCGGGCGAAGGCGGCCGCCGGCGGCTTCCACCTGCCGCCGGACTGCCTCGACCTGCTCGTCGAGTCGACGGGCGGGAGCGTACGCGACATCGAGAGCGTCCTGATCCAGGTCGTGACGACGGCGTCGCTGCTCGGCCGGCCGATCGATCTCGCGCTGACGCGCGACGCGATCGATCGCAAGTCCGGCGGCGCGACGCCGCTCGCGCCGCGCCGCGTCGAGACGAGCGAGATCGTCCGGATCGTGGCCGCGTTCTTCGGCAAGCGTCCCGAGGCCCTGGCGGCGCGCTCGCGCCGGCGCGACGTCCTCGTCCCGCGCCAGCTCGCGATGTACCTGGCCCATCGCTATACGGATGCGTCCTTCGCCGAGATCGGCCGCAGCCTCGGCCGAGACCATCCGTCGGTCCGCAACGCGATCGAGCGCGTCGAGCGACTCGTGCTCGAGAACGCGCCGCTGCGCTATCAGGTCGAGGCGCTCTCGGAGCGCGTCGACCAGACGCTGGCGAATCGCCGGCCGACGCGCGCTCCCGCGGAAGAGCGTTAAGCGCGCGCCGCGAGCGTCTCCGCCTCGGTCCGCGGGGCGGGCGCGGGCGCCTCCTCGAGCGCGCGACGCCAGCGTGCCGGCCCGGAGAGGTCCACGGCTTTCTGCGGCTCGCGCGAGGGCGGATCGAGCTTCGGGTCCTCGAAGCGCTGGACCACCTCGTAGCGCGTCGTGCGCTCGACGGGTACGCGTCCGATCTCCCGGATCAGCCGGCGGAACTCCTCGGGCGGCGTGTTCTCGCCGAAGTCGGCGCCCGACTCGCGGCTGATCGACTCTTCCATCAACGTCCCGCCGAAGTCGTTCGCACCCGAGCAGAGCGCCATCTGGCCGAGCTTGTGGCCCATCTTGACCCAGGAGACCTGGACGTTCTCGATCCAGGGCCGCAGGAAGAGCCGCGCCACGGCGATGATGCGCAGGTCCTCCTCCATCGAGGGGCCGGGTCGGGAGCCCAGCAGGTTGTAGAGCAGGTTGCGCTCGTGGATGAAGCCGAGGGGCACGAACTCGGTGAATCCACCTGTCCTCTTCTGGATCGCGCGGAGGAGCTCGAGATGGGCCGCGATGTGGCGGGGCTTCTCGATGTGGCCGTACATCAGGGTCGCGGTCGAGCGCAGCCCGATCGAATGGGCCGCCTCGATGATCTCGACCCAGCGCGCGGTCTTGAGCTTCTTCGGCGAGAGGATGTCGCGTACCTCGTCGTCGAGGATCTCGGCCGCGGTCCCGGGCATCGTGTCGAGGCCGGCGTCGACGAGCCAGCGCAGGTATTCGGGGAGCGGCATGCCGCTCTTCTTGTGGCCGAAGTCGATCTCCTCGGGCGAGTAGGCGTGGATGTGGAGGTTCGGGTAGACGCCCTTGATCGCGCGCAGGATGTCACGGTAGTGGGTGTGGTCCTTGTTCGGATGGATGCCGCCCTGGATGCAGACCTCGGTCGCGCCGCGCCGGATCGCGTCCTCGCACTTCGCGAGGATCTCGGCATGGCTCCGGTCGAAGGACTCGGCGTGGTCGTCCTTGTGGCGCGCGAAGCCGCAGAACGAGCAGCCGACGTAGCAGACGTTCGTGAAGTTGATGTTGCGGCAGACGACGTACGTGACGTCGTCGCCCCGGTCCTCGTGGCGCGCGAGGTCGGCGGCGGCGATCAGCGCATGGAAGTCTGGGCCGTGGACCTGGAGGAGGCGCTCGGCATCGGCGACCGAGAGCTCGCGTCCTTCGAGGGCCCGGTCGAGCAGGCCGCGCACGTCGGCGGAAACGGCGGATGTGAGTCGATCGAGCATGTCAAGCGGCCTCCTCTCGGGACTGGTCGTTTTTCCGCTGCGCATAGCCCTCGTCGTTGGCATGGTTCGGCAGCAGAGCCCGCACCTGCGGGTCGAAGAAATCGGGCTTCCCGAGGATCGTCTCGGGGTAGACGGGTCCGCGCTCGCGGAGCTCGAAGCCCGCGGCCTCGGTCTCCTCGCGCAGCTGGCGCAACGCCGGCCACGGCGCCTCGGGATTGATGAAGTCGACCGTCACCGGCGAGACCCCGCCCCAGTCGTCGACCCCCGCCGCGAGCAGCCGCGGCAGCATCGTGGAGCCGAGGTTCGGGGGCGCCTGGACGTGGACCTCGGGCGGGAGCATCAGCCGCGCGAGCGCGACCCAGCCGACCACGACCTCGTCGTCGAGGGGCGATGCGGCGCGCATCTTCGTCCCGGGCTTGGGATGGAAGGGCTGGATGATCGCTTCCTGGATGTGGCCGTAGCGCGTCGCGAGCTCGGCGATCACGCGCAAGGTGTCGACGCGTTCGGCGTCGTTCTCGCCGATGCCGAGCAGCATGCCGGTCGTGAAGGGGATGCGGAGCTCGCCCGCGATCTCGTGCATCCGGATGCGCGTCGCGGGCTCCTTGTCGGGCGCGTGGAAGTGGGGGCCGCCCTTCTGGCGCAGACGGGTGCTCGTCGTCTCGAGCATCAGCCCCATCGAGGCGTTGACGGGACGCAGCCGCTGCATGTCCTCGCGCGAGAGGATCCCCGCGTTGGTATGCGGGAGCATGCCGAGGGCGAGGGTTCGACGGCAGGCCTCGAAGATCAGGTCCGTCGTGCTCGCGTAGCCCCGTTGCGAAAGCAGCTCGCGGTAGCTGCCGTAGGCGATCTCGGGCTTGTCGCCGAGACACATCAAGGCCTCGACGCAGCCCGTCGCGATGCCGCCGCGCACGACCTCCTCGACCTCGTCGAGGGTGTAGGTATGGGCCTCGGGCGAGTCGGGGAGCTTCGCGAAGGTGCAGTAGGCGCAGCGGTTGCGGCAGAGGTTCGTCAGCGGAATGAAGATGTTGCGGGAGACCGTGACGCGATCGCCGGTCTGGCGGCGCTTGATCGCCAGCGCGCCCTCCGCGAGCACCGCCCGGATCTTCGGGTCGCGCAGCGCGCCCCCGAGCGTGTCCGCCTGGTCCGGCTCGAAGCGCCGGCCCGCGACCGCGTCCGAGACCCAGCGCTCCGCCTCCGCCCGGGAGACCCGGAGCGGCGCGGGCATCGACCCGTCGTCGGATTCGCTGGGAGACATCGATCCACCTCGGCGCAGGCAGCGCGAGGCTTGGATTGTCACACACGCGCCGGCCCCTGCAAACGTCATTTCGGATCCCCGGCCGGCGCCCTCGCGCGATCGGAGCGCGCGGGGGAAGGCGGCTCCGGCGGCGGCTCGGTCGGACCGGGGGTCGGCCGGTCGCTGCGCGCGTTCGGACCGTCGACCCGCGGCTGCGTGCGCCAGCGCCGATGCGTCCAGATCCATTGCCCGGGATCGACGCGGATCGCCGCCTCGATCGCGTCGGTGGCGCGTTGGACGTTGCGGCGGAGGATCTCCGGGTCCTCTTCCGCGCCGGGCTCGAGCGGCAGCGCCCCCCCGAGCTCGAGCCGGTGACACCGTCCGTCGGGCAGGCGCCGGCTGAACGCCGTCACGACCGGCACGCCGCGAAGCGCCGCGAGCGCGATCGGCGCCGAGCGCGTGCAGGCGGGCCGTCCGAAGAACGTGACGAACTCGCCCTCCTCCCGCCGCGCGTCCTGATCGAGCAGCACGAGGACCGCCCGCCCCCGCCTGAGCGCGCGCACCGCGGCCAGCCCCGCCCGCCCGCGCGGGATCAGCTCGACCGGGACACCGCCGGGCTCACGTCCGGAGCGCAAGCGCAGCTCGGCGAGGAGCCGGTCGATCGCGGCGCTTCGCTGGGGCCGGTAGACGATGGAGAGCGGAATGCCGAGCGCGGCCGCCCGGGCGCAGGCCAGCTCCCAATTGCCCAGATGAGCCGAGACGATCAGGACTCCGCCCCCCGAGCCCGCCCGCACCGCCTCGAGCCGCTCGAGCCCGACGACCTCGACGCGCGCGAGCAGGGCCTCGCGCTGACGGCCGCGCAGCAGGAGCAGCTCGGCGAGGCCCTGGGCGAGCTGGACGAAGACGGCGCGCTCGATGCGCGCGCGCTCGGCGTCGGTGCGCTCGGGCAACGCGCGCGAGAGCGCCGCACGGACGCGGCGGGTCCGCGGCCCCCGCAGCCCGACCCAGAGACGACCGATCCCGGCGGCCACGGCCAGCGCGCGGTCGATCGGCACGTGCTCGCAGAGTCGGGTCAGCCCCGCGATGGCCCCGACGAGCAGCCGATCGGCCCCCGTCGGGGGGCGCGATCCGAGGCCGCGCATGCGCCGCTCCGGTCTGGCCACGCGCCGTTCCGCTTCAGGACGCGCCCTGCGCGACCTCGAGCGTCTCGATCAGCGCGCCGCGCAGACGGGACGGGTCCAGGATCTCCGCGAGCGAGCCGACCTGCCGCGCACGCTCGACGTTGTGGATCGCGTCGAACTCCGCCGCGAGGGAAGCCTGCTTTTCGAGCGTGACCTCGCGCAGGACCGTGTCGAGCGCGGCGCGGTTCTCCTCGTTCGGCAGGCGCCGAACCAGCTCGGATCTGTCCTTGACGCGCGGATCCTGAAGCGCCTGCGCCGCGACTTCGCGACTGAAGACGACCGCCGCCGCGGGGCCGCCGCCGATCACGGACGCGTACGAGCCGGTCAGCGCGACCGCCTTCAGGTCGTCGTTCAGCTCCTGCGAGAAGACGACATAGGCGCCGCCGTGGTAGCGCGAGACGACGGCGAAGTAGATCGGTCCGCGGAAGTTCACGACCGCCCGCGCGATCTCGGCGCCGTTCTCGAGCTGGATCTTGCGCAGCGACTCCGGCGAGCCGTCGAAGCCCGAGAGGTTCGCGAGCACGACCACCGGCCGGTTGCCCGATGCGGCGTTGATCGCCCGTGCGACCTTCTTCGACGACTGCGGGAAGAGCGTGCCGCCGTTCCAGCTGTCGGGTCCGTCCGACGGGTGGAAGCCGTCACGCGGAACGTTGCGGCTCTCGATGCCGATCAGCGTGATCGGATGCCCCCCGACATGGGCGTCCCAGACGATCGCCGTCTCCGCGCCGACCCAGGCGTTCCAGCGCTCGAGGTAGCCGCCGTCGACGTCGATCAGCGAGCGCATGACGGCGCGCATCGCGAAGGGCCTCTTTCGGCCCGGGTTGGTCTCGTCGTCGAAGAGCTCGCCGACGCTCGCGAGGCCGTCCGCGTCGCCCGCCGCGAGCGGGCTCGCCGCGATCGAGCGCTGGCGCTCGTCGCGGGTCGAATGGGAGCGCGGGCCCTGCTCGCCGGGGACGACGTAGCTGTAGCGGTAGTGCTCGTAGAGGATGCGATACGCCTCGGCCAGGTTGCGGGCGTAGTACTGGGCCTCGCCGTTCGGACCCATGATCCGCTCGAAGCCGCCGATCGCGATCTCGTCCTCGGCCGAAACCGCCCCCGACGCCTCGAGCGCCGCGCGCCCCGTCAGCACCATCGACGCGCTCTGCGTCATGATGAGGACGCCCTTCGTGTGCATCAGCATGGTCGCGAGCGCGTCGAAGTAGCTCTGGGCGCCGACGTTGACGCCCGTGACGATCACGTTCACGATGCCGCCTGCCTGGGTGAAGGTCACGATCCGACGCACGACCCGCGCCGTCGCGTCGAGGTTCTCCGTCCCGCTGTCCATCGCGATCTTGGCGCCCGACGAGACGGGCACCCACTCGATCGGAACCGAGAGCTTCTCCGCCAGGTCGAACGCCGCGACGAGCCGATCGCACTCCGGCGCCGAGAGCGCTCCCATGCCCATCGTCGGATCCGAGAGCACGAGCACGCGGAGCATGCCCTCCGGCACCTTCTCGGTCGGCGTCCGGATCAGCCCGAAGACGACCGCCGCCCGGTTCTGTCCGTAGGGCCGCCCGGCGACGCTGACCGCGATCGGTCGCGCGCTCTCGGGATCGAGGTCGAACTCCTCGAACGTCCCCTCGCCGCCCAGCGCGTCGGGCGAGTCCGAGATCAGCATCTTCACGATCTCATAGGGATAGATCAGCCGTCGATACCGCGCGGAGACGACCTTGCGCTCGTACTCCGCGGCCGGCGTCAGGGGGGCGTCGTGCGGGGGGCGCCAGAGCAGCTCGATCTGCTCGCCCGAGTCACTGATGACGAGCTCGCAGGGCTCGGCGGGATCGTCGGGCCGCGCGCGGTCGAGTCGGTTCAGCCGGACGACGACCTTCTCGAGACCGAGATGGCGCGTCGCCGGGGCGAGGCGGCGCGCGATGTCGTTCGCGACCTCGGGCTCGATGAAGATCGCCGGCGCGACGAAGATGGCGATCCGGTTCCACTGCAGCCGCCGTCGCGGATCGTGGATCTGCAGGATCGTCCTCAGCCGGCGCGCAGCGCGGTTGAAGACGCGCTCGAAGGTCGCGAGATGGTGGTAGAGCTCGCGACCCGGCTCCGGGGAGCGGTCGCGGGCGTCGGCCAGCACGAAGATGCGCTCGTCGCCGGGCGCGTTCTTCGCTCGACCATGGAAGGCGTAGATGCCCTCCTCGGACTGCAGCCGTTCGAGGTCGAAGGCGGCATAGCGATCGAGCGAGATGCGCTGTGCCGTCTCGGGGTGGAGGTCGTAGTGCTCGCTCGCGAGCTCGAGGCGGCCGCCGCGGCGGACCAGGGTCCGGTAGATGTCGCCCTCGCCGTCGGCGGTCAGCGACCCGACCGTGATGCGCCAGCTGAAGTCGTGGTCGCGCCAGGCGTCTTCGATGCCGGCGAGCAGCGGCTCCCAGTCGACGCCGGTCCCGGCCGGAATCAGGTACTCGAGGGCCAGGATCGGGGTCCCGGGATCGCGCTCGCGCAGCGACTCGGCGCCCCGCATGAGCCGGTCCATCCAGACCAGGGCCTCGGACGGCGCGCCCGTCGCCGCGAGCACGACGCCGCGCTCCTTGTACTCGACGCAGTGGATCGGCTCGCCGTCGACGCGGACGGCACGGTAGGCCTCGGGGATGCACGGCGCATAACGCCGCTGGACGTGGGCCGCGAGCGCGATGGCGCGGCGGTTCGAGTCGTCGCCGCCGATCCAGCGCCCGACGCGCTCGAAGACGAGGCGGGGCGACGACGCGACCTCGAGCAGCACGCCCGACGGCGGGGCGACGAGGTCGATCTCCGCCTGCGCCAGCCAGCGCTCGACCGAGGAGGACGAGCGACGCGCCCGCTCCTCGATGCCCGGTTGCTGGTAGATGACGTAGGACGCTTCGAGGGCCGCGTCGGCCACGGCGTCGCTCACCTGCGGCCGCATGCGGGCGATGCGATGGAGCGCCTTCGCGAGCTGGTCGTCGTCGCCCATGTAGATGCCGCGGCTGGCGAGCGCCGTGATGCGACGCAGGATGCCGAGCACGAGGGCGAGGCGCGCGGGCCGACCGGCCTCGCAGGTCAAGAGCCGCAGCAACGCGCGGCGCAGCGCGTCGGTCGGCGTCAGATCGGGGACCCCGTAGTGGGCGAGCGCCGCCTTCACCAGCTCGAGGTAGTCCTCGTCGATGCCCGCGCCCTCGGCCTCGACGCGACGGACGTACATGCGCAGCCGCGCGCTGTTCGACGGGCCCGACTGGCCGGAGATCGAGGCCGAGGGCGCCCGGATCGTGAGCACCTCGACGTCGGCGAACGTCGTGAGCTCGTGGCGGATCTCGGAGAGCTCGCGCTTGAACCCCTCGGAGAGGGACTCGGGGATCGCGGCTTCGAGGAAGGCGGCGAGCGAGGCCGAGCGCTCGGGGTTGACGTCGTAGCCGAGCAGCACGCGCCGGATCTCCTCGCGCGCGGCGTCGATCGCGACCCGCCGCTCGGCGAGCTGGGCGTCGTCGGCCGCCGCGACATCCGCGCTGCCGAGCGGGCCCTCGGCGTCGGGCCGGAAGAGCAGGGCCAGCGGATCGACCTGGGCGGGCAGTCCGATGCGGACGCGATCCCGCGCGGCGTCGGCGACCTCGGCGGCCTCCTCGATCACGAGGATCACGTCGCCGGCCGCGACCTGCTGGCCCTTGTGGACCAGGATCTCCTTGACGGTTCCGCCGACCGGCGCCGAAAAGCCGATCTCCATCTTCATCGCTTCGAGCAGGCCGAGCGATTGCCCCGCCGCGACGGTCTGGCCGACCTCGACGTGGAGCGCGACGACGACGGCCGGCGAGCCGGCGCGAACCTGGCCCGCGGTCTGCGAGCTGAAGCGCAGCGGATGACCGTCGACCTCGAGCCGCAGGCCGCGATCGTTGATGTCGTAGTGGACGCGCCGGACGCGGCCGTCGATCACGAGGCGACCCGCGTGCGCGCCCTCCTCGCGCATCATCGCGCCGACGGCGACGCCGTCGAGATGGACGCGATAGCGCCAGGAGCCGACGGCGTAGACCTTGAGGCGGTAGCTCTCGCCCGCGAAGGAGAGATCGATCTGCTGCCCCTCGGAGGCCGGCAGCCGCACGCCGTAGCCCTGGCCGCTGAAGACGCCCGTGCGCAGGGTCGCGCGCGTGCGCTGGTAGGAGAGGATCGCGGCGGCGACGAGCGCGTCGCGGGCGAGCTCGGGATGCGACTCGACGATTCCCGGCCGCTCCGCGCCGAAGCGGTCGAGCCAGCGCGTGTCGACGCCGCCCTGCTGGAAGTCGGCCGAGGCCAGGATGTCGAGCAGGTACCCCTTGTTCGTCGCACCGCCGGCGACGACGAGCTCGAAGTCCCGCAGCGCGCAGGCGAGCCGCGCGATCGTCTCGCGCCGGTTCTCGCCGACGGTGATGACCTTCGCGATCAGCGAGTCGAAGTCGGAGGAGATGACGGTCTCGGTCGTAACGCCCGAGTCGACGCGGGTATGCGGACCGAGCGCCGGCTCGAAGAGAACGATGCGGCCGGGCGAAGGCAGGAAGCCCTCGTCGGGATCCTCGGCGCAGACGCGCGCCTCGAGCGCGACACCGCGGCGCTGGCGAGGGATGTCGGCGATCGACTCGCCTCGCGCGATCCGGATCTGGATCTCGACGAGGTCGATCCCGGCGATCAGCTCGGTCAGCCCGTGCTCGACCTGCAGGCGCGGATTCACCTCGAGGAAGAAGAACGCGTCGCCCTTGAGCAGGAACTCGACCGTGCCGACGCCGCAGTAGCCGACGTGGCGGGCGAGGCTCGTCGCCGCGTTCTCGAGGCGCTCGAGCAGCGCGTCGGAGAGCCCCGGCGGCGGCGCTTCCTCGACGACCTTCTGATGACGGCGCTGGACCGAGCAGTCGCGACAGCCGAAGGCGCGGGCGTTGCCGTGCTGGTCGGCGGCGATCTGGACCTCGATGTGGCGCCCGCCGCTGATCATCTTCTCGACGAAGAGCGCGCCGTTGCCGAAGGCCGCGGTCGCCTCCGCCGTCGCCGAGCGGAAGGCGTCGGCCAGCGCCTGGGGCTGCTCGACGACGCGGATGCCGCGGCCGCCGCCACCCGCCGTCGCCTTCAATACGACGGGGAACCCGATGCGCTCGGCATGGGCGAGCGCGTCGCGCTCGTCGGCGAGCTCGCCGCCGTTCCACGGCGAGACGGGAACGCCCGCCCGCTCGGCGAAGCGCTTCGACTGGATCTTGTCGCCGAGCGCGCGCATCGCCTCGGCGCTCGGCCCGAGGAAGACGATGCCCTCGGCCGTCAGGCGATCGACGAAGACCGGATCCTCCGCGACGAAGCCCCAGCCCGGCCAGACGGCGTCGGCCTTGGACTCCTTCAGCGCGGCGAGCACACCGTCGTGGTCGAGATAGGCGGCGACCGCCCCGCGCGGCGACGGCATCAGGAACGCGCGATCGGCCTGGCGGACGAAGGGCGTGTTGCGATCGGGCGCGGTATAGAGCGCGATCACCTCGAGCCCGCCGCCTTCGCGCTCGCGCAGGCTCTTCGCCGTCCGCAGACAGCGCACCGCCGCCTCGCCGCGATTCACGATCGCCAGCCGCTCGATGCGTCGCGTCCCGACCGCCTCGTTGGTCTCGCTCACCTTGCTCATCCCGCCCTTCGTTTCGCGTCCCGACCGGACGTCGGATTCCCCACCGACCCGACCGTCAGGACAGGCTTCGTTGCGCCGCGTGCGCCACCGTCGCGCGTCGCGCGGCACGGCGCCAGCGCGCAGGCGATGAAGCGTCCGTGATGCGAGAGCGAGAGCGCGACGGGGCGCTCGACGCCGTCGAGCTCGAGAATCGGGATGCGGCCGCGCCGGCCGATCGTGACGCGGGCCGGCTGGACGGCGAGCAGGCGCGCGGCCTCGCGACGCGCCAGCCGACGCACGGCGAGACTCGCCTCCTCGACCGAGTCGGCGAGGGTCTCGACGGCCAGCGTCACGTCGGACCCGTCGCGTCCGGCCGGCTGCGCGACGACGTGGACGAGCTCGGGCGTCGCGAAAGCGCGCAGCTCGAGCTCGACGGGACCGGGCCGGGACGCGGCCCGCTCGAGCAGGCGCTCGTCGTCGACGACCCGGAGCGCTCCGCGGCGCGTCCATGCCGCGCCGGATGCGGCGAACGGGAAGAGCGCGCTGGACGAGGCGCGCTCGGCCGGTTCGAAGCGCGCCTCGAGTCGGATCGGCGAGAAGACGAAGCGCGGATCGCCCTGGCGCAGGCATTTGTAGGCCGCTTCCTTGGCGGCCCAATGGGCCCAGCGGAGGGGGTGTGGGCTCGGATCGTCGGCGAGGGCGCGTCGCTCCTCCTCGGTGAAGACGCGCTCGTCGAATCGGCGGCGGAACGTCTCCGGCCGGGCATCGACGTCGGCCAGGTCGACGACGTCATTTCCGAGCATCGAAGTATTCCTCTTCCATCCGCCGGAGCTGCCCCACGATCTGACCCGCCAGATCCCGCGATCGGCGCACGCCACGGACGTCGCTCTTCGGCTCGATGCAGGCGAGGGCGACGTCGAGCGTATCGCCGGTCTCGGGCCGCACGCCCCAGGTCGCCTGTCGGCGTCCGCGCAGGTAGACGCAGAGCACCCGGCAGCCGGGGACCGCGCCCACGATCCGCCCCACGCCCCAGCCGGCCGACGTCTCCTCGACCCGACCGGATCGACTGCGCCCGGCCTCGGGAAAGATGCAGGCCGTCTCGCCCCGCGCGAGCAGGTACTTCACGCGCTCGAGCACGCCGCCGACCTCCTCCCGCGCACCGCCCCGCGTCACGGGAATGCACTTCGCCACGAAGATCAGCAGCTGCTGGAGGCGGGTCCGACCGAAGTTGGTCTGCTCCGGCGTGTTCCAGGGCAGCTCGTCGGGATGACGCAGCCAGTAGAAGCCCGACCCGAGCGCCCAGGCGATCAGGAAGGAGTCGACCATCGTCAGATGGTTGGCGCAGACGAGCAGCGGCGCGTCCGACTCGCGCCGGATGCGCCGATAGGCCGCCCGGACCCGCCCGACTTCGGCGATCCGGTAGCGCAGCACGAATCGCATGACGAGCACGGAGACGCCGATCCAGATCGGTCCCGCGATCATGCTGACCCAACGCTGGATCGCGTGGTGGCGCACCATCGCCGGATCGGAACGCTCCGCGTTCCGGATCACGGTCGCCCGGTCGGCCCGCGGCTCGCTTCCGCTCGCGGCGTCGTGCTCCACTGGACGTCCTTCGCCCAGGCCCTCGCGCGCGGCCTAGAGCTTGCTCGCGATCAGGTTCACGGCGTCGCCCACCGTGTTGACCTGGTCGACGTCCTCGTCGGCGATCTCGATGTCGAAGTCGTCCTCGAACGCGATGACGACGTCGACGAGCCGCGCCGAGTTGACCTTGAGGTCCTCGAGGATGTTCGTCTCCATGCCCACGTTCGCGAGCGCCGCCTCGTCCTTCACCCAGGGTGTCAGGATCTTCACGACGCGATCCATCACTTCCGCTCGGTCCATCCGCTCTGCTCCTCTCCTATGACCCGAACTCTCCGACCCGAACTCTCCGACCCGAAATCCTCGACCCGTACCCGATGACTCCCCGGACGCTACGCCCGATAGCGCCGAAACACCAGACAGGCATTCACGTCCCCGAACCCGAAGCCCGCCTTGACCAGCACGTCGAGGTCCGGCATCTCGCGCATCTCGTGGGGAATCGACGCCGCGTGCTTCTCGATCTCCGGGTGGACGTCCTCGCAGTTGATCGACGGATGGACGAAGCCGCGCGCCACCATCAGCACGGAGGCCACCGACTCGATCCCGCCCGCGGCGCCCAGGGCATGGCCGATCATGCTCTTCGTGGCCGTGATCGGGGGCAGCGTTCCCGGGCGGCGCTGCAGCGCCTTCTCCCAGGAGCCGACCTCCTTCGGGTCGGCGCCGGTCGCGGTCAGATGACCGTTGATCGCGTCGACCTGCTCGGGCCGCACGCTCGCGTCGGCGAGGGCGCCGGCGATGCAGCGCTGGACGGAGGTCGGGTTCGGCGCGGTCATGCTGCCGCCCATGCGGTGGCCGCCACAGTTGACCATCCCGCCGGCGAGCTCCGCATGGATCCGGGCCCCGCGCGCGAGCGCGCTCTCGAGGCTCTCGAGCAGGACGACGCCGGCACCCGAGCCGGGGATGAAGCCGCCGGCCGAGGCCGAGAGCGGTCGCGAGGCCTTCTCCGGCGCATCGTTCGAATTCTTGTTGAGAACCCGCATCGCGTCGAAGCCGGCCCAGATGTAGTGGCTCGCCGCCTCCGCGCCGCCGCAGAGCATGCGCTCGGCCAGGCCCGCGCGGATCCGCTCCAGGCCCATGACGAGCGCTTCGCTGCCGGTGCTGCAGGCGCTCGAGTTCGTCGTGACCTGGTTGCCGAGCGCGAGCTGGCCGGAGATGCGCGCGGAGATGCCGCTCGCCATCACCTGCTCGACGGCGGTCGAGCCCATGCGTCGGACCTTCCCGGCATTGGTCAGGGGCACGACCTTCTCGGCGATCGTGTCCATGCCGCCGATGCCCGTGCCGAGGATCGCACCCGTGTCCCAGTCGACGACGTCGCTCTCGCGCGCGGGCCGCTCGAGGCCGGCGTCGAGCCAGGCCTCGATCGAGGCGAGACTCGCATAGCGGTGGTTCATGTTCATCGCGAGGAGCTCCTCCTCGCTGAAGGTCGCCTTGCAGAGCGCGTCGACGCCGGTCGGCGAGCCCGCGACGGTGCAGGCGAAGCCGGCGTCGATCATCGATGGCTGCGTCCGGATGCCCGAGCGGCCCTTGCGCAGCGCCTGCTCGAAGTCGGCGACCCCGTTCGCGTTGGGCGCGATGACGCCGAGGCCGGTGATCACGACGCGTCGCTTGGCGTCTCGTCCGCTCATCGCGGTACCCCCATGCCCGACAGCTCGCCGGAGCAGACGAGCGTTCCGTCGTCGAGCTTCATCTCGAAGGCAGCGCGCAGCTTGCGGCGCCGGAAGAACTTGAGCCGGCCCGTCGTCGTGACGCGGTCGCCGGGCTTGACCGAGCCGGTGAACTCGACGTTGCAGTCGGTGAAGATGGTCAGGATCTTGTCGATCTCGGCGCGCGAGGTCTCGAGCGCGTAGAGGTAGATGCCGTAGGCGACGACGGCGGCCTGGGCGGCGGTCTCGACGAGGATGACGCCGGGCGTGATCGGGTTGCCGGGGAAGTGGCCCCGGTAGAAGTCGGCGTCGGGCGGGAAGGTGTAGCGCGCGACGACGTGGTCGCGGTCGAGCTCCACGATCTCGTCGATGAAGCGGAAGGGCGCCTGCTGGGGCACCAGCGCCAGCACGTCCTTCGGGCTGAGCGTCTCACCCACCGTACATGCCTCCGTTGACGTGGATCACGCTGCCCTGGATGTAGCTGCCGCGGGTCGCGAGGAAGGCGACCACGTCGGCGATCTCCTCGGCATGCCCCATGCGGCCGAGCGGGATGCGGCCGAGGACCGATTGCTTGATCTCCTCGGGCAGCTCCTCGGTCATGTCCGTGTCGATGAAGCCCGGGGCGACGGCGTTGATCAGGATCTCGCGCCCGGCGAGCTCCTGCGACAGCGACTTGGCGAAGGCGTCGAGACCGGCCTTCACCATCGTGTACGGGATCTGTCCGGCGTTGCCCGTATGGCCGACCACGCTCGAGATGTTGATGATGCGCCCCGTCCCCTTGCGCAGCATGAAGCGGCGCAGCACGAGCTTCGTCAGGTACCAGGTCCCGCGCGAGACGGCGGCGACCGCGTCGTACTGCTCTATGTTCATCGCGAGCATCGGCGCGTTGACGTTGTAGCCCGCGTTGTTGACGAGGACGTCGATCCGACCGGCGGCGTCCTTCAGCTCCCCGGCCATCGCGTCGAGGCTCGCGGGATCCGTCAGGTCGGCCCGGATCAGGAACGCGCCGCCCTCGGTCGCCGCGAGCTCGTCGGCGAGCTTCTGCGCCTTCTCCGCGCTCGAGCGGTAGTGGATGCCGACGCGGAAGCCTTCGGTCGCGAGCCTGCGCGCGCAGGCCGCCCCGATGCCCGTTCCCGCGCCCGTGACCAGCGCGACCGGTCGCTCGCCCGTCCCGCTCATCGCTCCATCCTCCCGCCCCGGGCGTTCTCCGACTCGAAGGGGTAGTTCGGATAGTCGATGTCGCGGAACAGGCCGACGCGAGCGCCCTTCACGGTGTAGATCTCCTGGTCGTCGATGAAGACCTTGGCGTCGCCGACGACCATCGACGCGCCGGCGTTCTTGAGCTCGGTGTAGCGCTTGACGTCGACCTCGTAGCGCATGACGCGGTCGTGGGGACGGATCTGGCCGAAGAACTCGACCTCGCCGCAGCCCAGCGCGCGACCCGCGCCAACGCCGCCGCGCCAGTTGCAGTAGAAGCCGAGCAGCTGCCAGACGCCGTCGAGGCCGAGGCAGCCGGGCTGGACGGGGTCGCTGATGAAGTGGCAATGGAAGAACCAGTCGTCGAGGCGGACGTCACGGACGGCCGTGATCTTCCCGCGGCTCTTCTCGCCGCTGATGTGGTCGATGCGGTCGACCATCAGCATCGGGGGCACCGGCAGCCGCGCCTTGAACCCCTCCGGCGGATCCTTGACCAGACGGCCATAGGCGAAGGCCAGCAGCTCCGATTGGCTGAAGTGGTCGCGGCTCGTGAACTCGGCGTGGGTCAACATCGTCCTTCGCTCCGTCGCTCAATCCGCGTCGCCGAAGCGCATGAGATAGCTGCCCCAGCTCAGGCCCGAGCCGACGCCGACGACGCAGATGTCGTCCTGCGGCTTCCACTTGTCCCAGAGCTGGGAGATGACGCTGCCCGACGAGGCGCCGGCCGTGTTGCCGAAGAACTCGCAGTTCGTATGGTGGCGGTCGTCGGGGACGTCGCAGCGCTTGCAGACGCTCTCGAGCATGCGGCGATTGGCCTGGTGGCCCACGAAGTGGAAGGGGCGGCCCTCGGTCTCGAACTTCTCGCGGGTCTCGACGAGCAGCTCCGAGGTCTTGCGGATCGCGAAGGTCTGGACGGTCCGGCCCTCCTGATGGAAGTGGCCGAGGCGCGGCACCACGACCTTGTCGTGGCCGCCGGGATCGCTGACCAGGCGCGTGCCCAGGAGGCGCGCGCGGCCGCGGTGGCGCGGCGAGAAGACGGCGGCCAGCGCGCCGTCGCCCCAGAGCACGGCGGACGAGCGGTCGTTGTAGTCGACCGTCCCCGTCATCGGCTCGGCGCAGACGAGCAGCACGTGGTCGGGCAGCTTCGCGGGATCCATCAGCGAGAGGACGTAGACGCCGGCGATGAAGCTCGTACAGGCCGAGTTGATGTCGAGCGCCGCCGTCTGTACGCCGAGCGCCGCGCCGATGTTGCAGGCCTCCGCCGGCGAGACCGTGTTGGGCGCACAGCCGCCGCCGATCAGCAGGCCGACGTCGCCGACGCCGATCCCCGCACGCGAGAGGGCCATGCGCGCCGCGCGCGCGCCCATCTCGGCGTTCGAGACCTCCGCGGCTTCGATCGCGCCGCGCGGATCGCGGTTGCGGGTCGTGCGGATGTAGTCGAGGGGGAGCGCGGTGCGGCGGGTCCGGATGCCCGTCCGCTCCATGATCCACTCGTCGTTCGTCCCGATGTCGAGGTCCTCGAGGAACTGGTTCGTGATCTCGTTCTCGGGATGGAAGTGGCCGAGGCCCAACAGATTCAGAGTCATGGGTGCCCTCGCGGCTGGCGACCGGATCGAGTCCGACTACTTCGTCGAGCCCGAGATGTGCTCGCCGCCATCGACGCGGATCACCTCGCCGTTGATCCACGACGCCTCCGCCTGCGAGAGCAGGAAGATCACGCCGGCGACGTCTTCGGGCGTCGTCAGCCGCCCGCCCGGGTTGCGCAGCCGCGCCTGGCTCTTCAGCTGATCGCTGCCCGGGATCGCGCGCAGCGCCGGCGTGTTCGTCACGCCGGCCTGGACGACGTTGCAACGGACGCCGTAGGGACCGAACTCGAGCGCGATCGAGCGGGAGAGCGCCTCGAGCGAGACCTTCGCAGCCGAGACGGCGGCATAGCCCTTCCACGCGACCTCGTTGCCTTCGCTCGTCAGGCCGAAGATGCGGGCGTCGTTCGCGAAGAGGCCGCGGTTGAAGAGCTCCTGGGTCCAGCCGAGCAGGCTCGTCCCCATCGCGAGGATGGTGCGACCGAAGTCCTCCTCGTCGAGGTAGGACTTGTCGGGGAAGGTCGGCGCGGAGGTCAGCGGATGGAGGCCATCCTCGCCGGCCTCGAAGAGCTCGTCGGCGATCTCGGTCAGCTTCGCCGGGTCGACGCCGAGGCGCTGGGCGAGGTTCGGGCCCGCGGTGCGCGCCTCGATCTTCTCGGGGGCGATCAGCTTCAGATTGCCGAAGGCGATCGAATGGAGGAGGACCTTGATGCGTCCCTCGGCGCCGATCGCCTTCACGATCTCGCCGATCAGCTCCGAGCGGCTGGCGGCGTCGATCGCGTCGGCGTTCCAGGTATGGAAGCCGTGTCCGAGCTGCTTGATCTCCTCGAAATGCGGCTCGATCGCGGTCATGGCGCCGCGGCGATCGCGGTGGACGATGAGCACGTTGTTGCCGCTGCGAGCGAAACGCTTCGCGGTCGCGAGGCCGAAGCCACTCGACCCGCCGAGGATCAGAATCCACTCGTTGCCGGGAAAGCTCGCCTGGATCTCTTTCGCGCCCACTTCGTTCCCCTCTTCATGCCGGCCCATCACGCCGGCGAACCGGATTCCTGCCGGCGAACCGGATCGGATCCGGACCCGACGCATCGGGTGGCCGTCATTGCCCTGCCACGCGACGGCCATCGCGCGGGACCGTCCCGTCGCGAAGACGACGCGGCCAAGGCCCGAACCGCATCACGCTGCGCCGACTCGCGTCGACCCGCGCCTCCCGCATCCACCGGGGCCACCGACCACGGCCACCGGGAGAGAGAGAGAGACGGACATCCGCTCGCCGACGTGACGCAGCCTGTGGGGGGAGTCGAACCCGAAACCCGAATCCGACTCGCTGCGAAGGACGCCCCGCGCCTGACTGGACGAACGGACGTCGATGGCGGAAAAGTAGCGGTGGATCGGGATCCGGGTTGCAAATCTCTCGCACTTTCTTCGCAACGGAGGCGGCGTCCTTCGCAACGGAGGCGGCGTCGCGATTCGCGACGGAGGCGGCGTCTCGCTTCGCAGCGGAGGCAGCGTCACGCCGGAGGATGACCCAGGGTCAGATACCGTCAATGCAACGCAATGTCCTGCGTCATTTAGGCCCCACTCTCAGGATCGACCTTCAGGATCACTTTGCCCAGGGCCCACTTCGCCGAGACCCAGCTCGTCCACGATGCGCGGCAGATCCGAGAGACCGGCCTCCTCGATCGCGACCCCATCCGGCAGCGCGTCGACCAGGCGCCGGAAGTACCGCCGCCCCCGGCGGGCGTCGACGATCACGACGAGGCCCCGGTCCGTCTCGGAGCGGATCAGGCGCCCGACCATCTGCTTCAAATGGAGCAGCATCTGGCCCACCGCCGCGCGCTCGAAGGGATCGTCACCGACCGCCCGCAGGCGCGCGTCCCGCCGTCGCTGCAGCTCCGTCGGGACCTCGAAGGGCAGCTTCTCGATCACCAACGCCTGCAGATCATCGCCCCGCACGTCGATGCCCTGCCAGTAGCGCCGCGATCCGAGCATCACCGCGCGGCCGCCCAGCCTCCGGAAGCGCTCGACGAGGCCACCCGGATCGTCCCCGGCACGCAGCGGCGCCAGCAGCTCGAGCCCCACGGCCTCGAGCCGGGGCGCGAGCCGCTCGGCGACCTCGCGCATGCGGGCGAGGCTCGTAAAGAGCCCGAGCGTCCGCCCGCCCAGCGCGCGCGCGAGGATCGCCAGCGATTCGGCGGTCTGCTCGACGAGATCCGCCTCGCCGGAGAGCGCGACCACCCGCATCGCCTCCGCGTAGGGGAAGGGCGAGGGGACGCTGTACTGGAAGTGGGTGGGCGCGTCGGAGTCGGCGAGGCCGAGTGTGCCGAGGGCGGCATGGTCATCACCGCCGACGAAGAGCGTCGCCGAGACGATCGCGAGGCTCTCGACCCGACCGAGGAAGGCTTCCTCGAAGGCCGGGCCCGGGTCGACCGGTCGCAGGACCAGGGACCAGCGATCGAAGGGACTCTCGAGCCCCTCGAAATGACCGACGTACGCGTCGCCCTCGGAAGCGAAGGCCGTGCGAAGTCCGCCGGCCGCGGCGAGCAGGGCGTCGACGTGGCCGACGATCGCGCGCATCCCCTCCTCCTCGGCGGCGTGGTCGCGGAGCCCTTCGATCGGCGCACCGTCGCTCGACTCGCCCGAGGCGAAGCGGCGCGCGGGGCCTTCGCGCAGCGCGAGTTGCGCGAGCGCCTCGAGACGCTGCGCTGCGTTCGCGGCGAGCTGGGCGGCCTGCGGTCGCGCGCGTCCGGCCTCGCTCGGCAGCTCGGCCCCGCCCCAGGCGTCGGCGAAGGGCGTCATCGCGCGGCCGAGCCCGGCGAGCTCGAGGCGCAGGTCCTCGCGGTTGCGCTCGCGCGTCTGCTCGTCGCTCCGGCTCGCCGACCGGGCGACGAGACCCCGACTCGCATAGCGCTGCAGCCGGAGGCCCCGCCGCGCCGGGGCGCCGAAGAGCTCGTCGATGCGCTCCTCGATCTCCTCCGGCCGCACGCGGAGCGCGTAGACCTCCTCGGCGACCCCGCCGAGCTCATGCCCCTCGTCGACGACGACATGGGCGAACGCGGGGTAGTCGGGCGGCCAGCGCAGCAGGAGGTCATGGTTCGCGACGACGAGCTGGGCCCGGGCGAGCGCGCGACGGTGGCGACCGAAGGGACAGCGCTTCTCGTGGCCGCACTGCTCGCGCGAGCATTGGTCGGCCCGCACGGCGACGCTCGCGCGCAGGAGCTCCCGCAGGCGCGGATGCCGCCGCAACAACACCGCCGGCACCGTCCCGACCTCGCCCGCCGGCCGGATCCGCGCACACGCCTCGAGCTGCGCGACGTCGGCCTGCAGCTCGGCGCGCAGCGCCGGATCGCCCGCATCCGACAGGACCGCCGCGAGGCGCCGCTCGCAGACGTAGTTCGCGCGTCCCTTGATCGACAGCGCGCGCAGCTGCGGATGGCCCAGGAAGCGCGCGGCGGCGGCGATGTCCTTCTCGAGCAGCTGGTCCTGGAGCAGCTTCGTTCGCGTCGAAAGGACGACCGGCCCGCGCTCGCCTTGCGCCGCGCGCGCCATCGCGAACGGGATCACCGCCGCGAGATAGGCGAGCGACTTGCCGACGCCGGTCCCGCCCTCGAGCTTCGCGACGCCCCCGTCCTGCAACACGTGGACGAACTGCCGCGCGAGCTCGATCTGCTCCTTGCGCACTCGGTAGCCCGGAAAATGACGCGCGCCGCGCTCGACGTCGGCGAGCGCCGCGACGATCGCGCCGAGCTCGAAGGGTACCGGCTCCTCCCCGCTGGCACCGATCGCGAGGTAGCGCTCTTCGCTCGCGGTCGGGCTCGGTCTCGGACTCGCGCTCACGCCGCGGCTCGCGCTCGAGCCCGAGCCCCTCGCCGCGCCGGCCTCGCCGTCGGTCCGCCCCTTCACGAACGCCGCGCGCGCGAACCGCGCGAAGTCGAAGCCCGCACTGGCGGCGCCCGGCGCCGCCGGCGGGTCGAGCAGCGCGCGCCACGGCGAGCGCGGCAGGCGTGTCGCGAGGATCTCCGCGACCTCGCGATGGCGCGCGACGCCTGCCCGCGCGCCCCGCGCGACGGCCGCGAGCAGGAGCCCGACGTCGAGCGCGCGGCCGAGCGCATCCGGTCGCGCGGGGCGGTCGAGCTCGAGCGCGCAGAGCGTGTCGAGCTCGAGGTCGGGCGCGTCGGGGCGACAGAGGGCGAAGAGCGAGCGGACATCGAGCAGGGCATCGGGGGCGAGGGCCGGCGCGCCGATCCGCGCGAGGAAGGCCCGCACCGCATCCGCCTCGAGCGCGACCAGCGTCCGCTCGGAAGCGAGCGCGGACAGCGCCGCGAGCGGATCGGACGACCCGGCCGAGCCGCGCTTCCCCTTCAGCACCCGCGTCCCGGGCGGACCGCCGCCCGCCTCGAGCAGGACCAGCGCGATCTCGCGCGCCCCGGTCGCGAAGCGCGCGGGCGCGCCGCCCGCTTCGAGCTCGGCGATCGCGATGGGCCCGACCCGGTCGAGCCAGGGCTCGAGCGCCTCGCGCGCCGCCGGCTCCCAGCCTCCCGACGCGAGATCGTGTCGGCCCATCATCCCGGCTCGTTCCTCAGACGTAGATTCCGCCGCTGTAGCTGCGATCCTGCCGGATCTCGACGTTGACGAGCGCGGGCTTGCCCGAGGCGTACGCCCGTTCGAGCGCGGGGCGAAGCTCGTCGGGCCGCGTGACGTACTCGCCGTGGCCGCCGAGCGCCTCGACGACCTTGTCGTAGCGCGTGCGGTTCAGGATCACCGCCTCGAGTCGATCCCAGCCGTAGATCGCGCCCTGCGGCCGCATCATCTGTCCCCAGGCCCCGTCGTTGCCGACGATGCCGACGATGGGCAGGCCGAAGCGGACGGCGGTGTCGTACTCCATGCCGTTGAAGCCGAAGGAGCCGTCGCCGTAGACGATGACGACCGGCCGATCCGGATGCGCGAGCTTCGCCGCCATCGCGAAGGGCATGCCGACGCCGAGCGTTCCGAGCGGCCCCGGATCCATCCAGGCCCCCTCGCTCTTCACGGGGATGATCTTCGCCGCGGTCGCGACGATGTCGCCGCCGTCGCCGATCACGATCGGATCGCGGAGCGTGTCGAGCCAGTCGCGGACCTCGCGACACATGCGCTGCGGATCGATCGGGACCTCGTCGCTGGCGAGGCTCGCCTCGACCTTCTGCTCCTCCTTCGTCTCGATCGCGCGCAGCGTGTCGCGCCAGCCCGAGAAGTCGAGGCGGATGCTGCGGCTCTTCATCTCCTCGCTGAGGGCGTGGAAGCTGCAGGCCAGGTTGCCGACGAGCGGCACGTCGGCCTGCCGGTTCTGTCCGATCAGCGTCGCGTCCATCTCGAGCTGGATGATCTTCGCGTCCGCCGGGATCGTCTGGCCGAAGCGCATGCGGAAGTCGAGCAGCGTACCGGCGAGGACGATCAGGTCGAGCTGCTTGAGCGCCTCGCGGCGCGAGCGGTTCAGGAACTCCGGCGAGTCCCAGGGCACCGAGCCGCGCCCCATGCCGTTGGTGTAGGTCGGGATGTGGGTCTCGGCGATGAAGCGGTTCATGTCCGCGGCGGCGCGCGACCACTTGACGCTCGTCCCCGCCATCAACATGGGACGACGCGCTTCGCGCAGCAGCTCGAGCGCTCGGCGCACCTCGTCGGGATCCGGCGAGAGCCGCGGCGGCTCCGTCCGGATCCGCGGGACGACGACCTCCTGCTCGTCGACGGCGCCCATGAAGATGTCCATCGGAATCTCGAGGAAGGCCGGGCCCGGAATGCCGGAGACCGCATGGCGGATGGCGAGCTCGATGTACTCGGGGATGCGCTTCGTCTGATAGACGGCGTCGCAGTACTTCGTGATCGGGCGGACGACGCCGAGATGATCCATCTCCTGGAGCGAGCCGCGGCGCAGGTTCTCGAAGGGACCCTGGCCGCCGAAGACGAGGATCGGCGAGTTCGCGCGCCAGGCGTTCGCGATCCCGGTCACCCCGTCGGTCACGCCGGGCCCCGCCGTGATCGCGGCGACGCCGATCTTGCCCGGGTTGCAGCGAGCCCAGGCATCGGCGGCGTGGACGGCGGCCTGCTCGTGACGGACGTCGACGATCTTGATGCCCTCGTCGATGCAGCCGTCGTAGAGCGGCATGATGTGGCCGCCGGAGAGGGTGAAGACGACTTCGACGCCGGCCTCCTTCAGCGCCCGGGCTGCGAGCTTTCCACCGTGGAGCGGCATGTCGTTCTCCTCCTGCTGTCGACGGACGTCGACGTCCGTCGACGGTGTGCGAGGGCGGTCGGGCGACCGCGCCGAACCGGGACGATAGGGAAGTGTCGCGCGCTCCGGGGCGATCGTGAACGGGAGTCCAGAATGCGAGAGCCGGCGAACACGCGGGGTGTTCGCCGGCTCTGGATGGACTCCGTCCGGGTGACCGGACCGGCCGACTACTGGAGCTTGATCTCCGCGCGGCGGTTCAGCGACCAGGCCGTCTCGTTGTGGCCGGAGACCGCGGGGCGGGCCTCGCCGTACGAGATGACCGAGAGCTGCGAGACCGGCACGCCGAGGTTGTAGAGGTAGCGGCGCACCGAGACCGCGCGGCGCTCGCCGAGGGCCACGTTGTACTCGTCCGAGCCGCGCTCGTCGCAGTGGCCCTCGATCACCGCCGAGCCGCCCGAGCTCTTCAGCTGGGCCGCGGCCGACTCGAGGATCGACTCGAACTGCGGCTTGATCTCCGACTTGTCGAGGTCGAAGTAGATCGGCGCGAGCGTCGTCATGTTGTCGCCGTAGTCCATGCCCGAGCTGTCGTTCGCGCCGGCTCCCGCGTCATCGAACTCGCTGCCCGTGCCGCGGCTCGAGGCGTTCGCGTCGGCGTCGGGGGTCGTCTTGCAGGCCGCTGCAAGAGCGATCAGCCCCGCCAGGAAAACCAATCGCAGTCCAACCGAAGAGGAAAGTCGTCGCATCATGACCCGGTCGTTGCCTCCACGACGAGCTCCGCTCCGCATCCATGCACGGCCGGTCGTCTCATCGAGATTCTTCGTCTGAGAAATCGTCGGGCGTGTGCGCGTTATGCGCCTTATCGCCCCGCACCCCGCGCGCTCTGCCTCGCCCCGTCACGCCCCGCTCGGGCCGTGCGGACGGTGCGACGCTTCGCGCTGTAGGTTTGATCATGCCTCGGTCCGGCCCGCCCGGACCTCGTGTCGGGCCGCGGAGTCGCTGCGCAGTTCGGATGGCGGCTCCGCGACGTGCCGGATGATGGGGGCTCGCCGTGTCTCCCGCAACGGGGTGAAGCGAGAGAATCCGCGAGCGGGACCGGGCGCTGCGTGTTTCGTACGACCTCCGGCGCACCCCGGTCGACTCCGGCCGGCGTCGCCGGGTGCCGGGCGGCGCGACCGGACCGACCATCGGGCTAGTCGCGGCGAAGCCTTGCGACCGGGGTCACCTCCGAAGGCCCGCCCGCCGCGGCCTAGCCCGCCGCGTCGAGCGACTCGAGGATCAGCCGCGAGTCGAGCCAGAAGTGGAAGTTCTCGCGCACGTCGAGGAAGCGGATCCGGCCCCGGCGGTCGAGCAGGAGGGTCGTCGGGTGGGGAACGCCGACCTCGAGCGCGTCGGGATCGGGCTTGAGCAGGCCGAGCGCCCGGATCAGGCTGCTCCGGGTATCGGCCAGGAAGCGGATGCGGTCCGCGAGGGCGAGCTCCGCGATGAAGACCCGGGTCCGCGGGCTGATCTGGGTGTCGGACATGACCCACAGAATGTCGAGGTCGGGGGTCGCCTCGAGGGTGCTGCGCAGCTCCTGGATGCGGGCCTTCGTGAAGGGACACCAGTCGAGGCTCCGCTCGAAGACCAGCAGGACGCGCCGACCCGCGAGCTCGGCCCGCGAGAGCCCCCGGCCGTCGAGGCCGTGGAGCGTGAACTCGGGCAGCGTCCCATCGATCGCCAGCGCCGTCTCGACGTCCTGCCGCACGCGATGCTCGGGGCCGCGCGCGGTGAGCGGCTGGCTCGGAAGCAGGAAGACGAGGCCCAGCAGGACGAGCAGGACCAGGCTGGCCAGGCTGCGCAGGATCATCCCGGGCTCGCCTCGGCGGTACCGCGGTCGGCCCCCGGTCCGGCGGGATCGCCGCGCACCGACCGATCCGAGGCGCGCCTGCCGCGAATCGTTGCGCCCCCTTCGATCGTGTCGGCGACGGTCGGACGGAGCCAGACGAGCAGGAGCGCGAGGACGAGGAAGAGCGTCGCCTCCTGGCGCGGCACCTCGCCGAGCCAGCCCGCATAATCCCCGACCGCCCAGGCGACGACCCGGACCGCCGCCATCACGACGAAGACGAGCGCCGTCGAGGTCCCGATCGTCCGCGAGGCCGTCGAGAAGGGATCCCGCGCCGCCCCGAGCATCGCGCTGCCCCAGGCGAGCAGAGCGCAGCCCGTGAAGGCCACGAAGTACTGGCCGATCGGGCCGGTCGGAACCTGGGGAACGGAGTTGGGCCGTTGGTAGAGAAAGAAGCTCGCGACGAGGGCGCAGCCGAACAGGACGAGGGCGATGCCCAGGGTGCCCATCAGGAAGCGGTAGAGTCCGAGGCGCCTCATCGAAGCCTATGATGACCGATCGACCCGACCACTTCATCCGACCCGGCGACGGCCAGGTCCTGCTGCTGCGCTTCAGCGGCGACCTGACGACGAAGGCCGACGCGACCCGGCGCCAGATGACGCGCCGGCTGGTGGACAACCTGCGCGCTTCGGTCCGCGCGAGCGGGCGCACGGCGCGGGTGACCCTGTCGCGCAATCGGGTCTACGTCGAGCTCGATCCGCTCGCGGCCTCGGGCGCGGCCGGCGCGGCGGGAGCGGGCCCGAGCGACGAGGAGATGGTCGAGCGTTTCGCCCGCGTCTTCGGGATCCAGTCCGTCTCCCTGGCCCATGCCGCGCCCTGGCAGACCCTCGAGGACGTCGTCCGCGAGGGCTTCGCCTTCGGCCGGCCCTTCGTCGAGGGGCGGCGCTTCGCGATCCGCGCGCGCCGGATGGGCGAGCGCCACTCGGTCTCGATCCGCTCGGCGGAGCTCCAGATCCAGCTCGGCGACGCGTTGCGGACCGTCGCGGCCGGCGTCGACCTCTCGCATCCCGACGTCACGATCCACGTCGAGTTCGACGCGAAGCGCGCCTACTTCTTCGTCGCCAAGCAGCGCGGCGCCGGCGGCCTCCCGCTCGGTACCCAGGGCCGAGCCGTCTCGCTGCTCTCGGGCGGCTTCGACTCGCCGGTCGCGTCGTGGCGGATGCTTCGCCGCGGCGTCGCCCTCGACTACGTCTTCTGCAACCTCGGCGGACGACCGCACCAGCTCGAGGCGCTCGCGATCGCGAAGCGGCTCTGCGATCGCTGGCAGTGCGGGACACGGCCGCGCTTCCACGCGATCGACTTCGACCTCGTCTCGCGCGAGATCCAGCGGAAGGTCACGACGCGCTATTGGCAGATCGTGCTCAAGCGCATGATGCTGCGCGCCGCGGCCGCCATCGCGCCGCGCGTCGATGCGCTCGCGATCGTGACGGGCGACGCCATCGGCCAGGTCTCGTCGCAGACGCTGCAGAACCTCGCCGTCGTCTCCCAGGCGACGACGCTGCCGATCCTGCGGCCGCTCGTCGGCGACAACAAGGACGAGATCATCGAGGAGGCGAAGCGTATCGGGACCCACGACCTCTCGGAGAAGGTGGGCGAGTACTGCGCGATCGTGCCGAGCCATCCCGCGACGGCGGCGAAGCTCGAGGGCATCCTCGTCGAGGAGGCGAAGCTCGATCCCGCGGTCTTCGAGCGGGCGCTGGCGGAGCGCAGCGTCTTCGCGCTTCCCGAGGTCGACCTCGCGAGCTGGGACGCGGCCGAGCTCGTCGCGAAGGAGCTCCTGCCCGGCGAGACGCTGATCGATCTGCGCAGCCGCGCGGCCTACGACGCCTGGCACGCGCCGGGCGCGCTCTTCCTCGAGTTCCCGCTCGCGCTGCGCGCCTACGCCTCCTTCGACAAGGCACAGCGCTATGTCCTCTACTGCGAGTGGGGACTCAAGAGCGCCCACCTCGCCGACCTGATGCGCCGCGCGGGGATCGCAGCGCGCCACGTCGCCGGCGGCGTACGCGAGCTGCAGCGGATGATCGAGGCGGACGGCGGCCGCTGAGCCTCAGCGGCCGTGCGCCGCCGGATCCGCGGGCTTTGCAGCCGAAGCCGACGGCGGCGCGGGCGGCGGATCGCGGCGGACCGCCGCGCCGTAGTCGGCCGGCGGAACCCAGCCGGGATGCGGCCAGTGGATGCCCTGCGCGCCGCCCGGCGGATAGAGCGCGATCCAGCGATCGAGTCGGGCGACCAGATCGCGGACGCGCTCGGGCTGCTGCACCGCGAGGTCATGCTCCTCGTGCGGATCGCCCTCGACGTCGAAGAGCAGGATCCGCGTCGGGTCGCCCGGATGGCCGAGCGTGCGGATCAGCTTCCAGCGCCCGTGCCGGATCGCCTCCTGCCGCCCGACGACGCCGTTGACCCCGAAGACGATCTCCTCGGGCGCGACGGCCGCGGCCTTCGGATCGCGGATGGCGCGCCAGCGATCGACGCCGTCGAAGTCGACCGCCCGCGCGGGCTCGACCCCCGCCGCCGCGAGCAGCGTCGGAAAGACGTCCATCGCCGTCACCGTCTGCGCGACCCGCCGCCCGCCGCGCAGCCCGTTCGGCCAGCGCACCGCGGCCGGGACCCGGATGCCCCCTTCGAAGACCGTCGACTTCTCGCCGCGCAGCGGCGCGTTGCTCGCGCCCTGGGCGATGTGGCCGCCGTTGTCCGAGAAGAAGAGCACGATCGTGTCGTCGGCGATTCCGGCCCGATCGAGCGCGGCGAGAACGCGCCCGATCGCCTGGTCCATCCGGTCGACCATCGCCGCGAAGACCGGGCGCGGCGCCGCGCCCGGCGGATCGACGATGCGCGCGGCCGCCTCCGGCGAGAGACCGAGTCGGGCGGCGACCCCCGCGACGAAGGCGTCGTGCGACGCGACGTTCTCGGCGCTCGACAGGCCGGCATAACGCTCGACGAGCTCCGGCGGGGCCTGCAGCGGGCTGTGGGGCGCGTTGAAGGGCACGTAGAGGAAGAGCGGTCGCGCCGGGTCGCGACGCTCGACCAGTCGAACGGCCTCATCCGCGATGAGGTCGGTCGTGTAGCCCTCCTCGCGGATCGTCTCGCCGTCGCGTTGCCAGTCGATGCCGCCGAAGCGGGAATGGGTGTAGTAGTCGAGCTCGCCGAGCAGATGCCCGTAGAAACGGTCGAAGCCGCGCCGCGTCGGGGTCTGGAGCGCGTGCGCATGGCCCAGATGCCATTTGCCGACGATGGCCGTCTGATAGCCCGCGGCGCGGAGCGTCTCCGAGAGGAGGTGCTCGCCCTGGGGCAGGCCGAAGTAGTCCCATTCCCGGACGACGCCGAAGACGAGGCCGGTGCGGAGGGGCGAGCGGCCGGTCAGGAGCGCGGCACGGGTCGGGGTACAGATGGGCTGGCTGTAGAAGCGATCGAGCTCGACGCCCTCGCGCGCCAGGCGGTCGATGCTCGGCGTCTCGATCGGCGCGCCGTGGTAGCCGACGTCGTTCCAACCGAGGTCGTCGGCCAGCAGGATCACGATGTTGGGCGCGGCGGCCGCGCCCGCGTTCGATGCCGCGAGCACGAGACCCGCGACCAGCGCGATGCGGACGACGCGGAGCGCCGAGGCCAGCGCGATGCGCGAGACCCGGAGGACCGACGCAAGCCGGGTCGAGTCGATCATGGGAGTCGATGCCTCCTCGTTCGGCGACGGCCCGGTCTTCCGAGCCCCGCGATTCGACGGCCTTCCGCCCGGGACCGCCTCGGCCCCGCGCGCCTCGCCGATCAGCCCGCCGCCTCGAGACAAGCGCGACAGACACAGGCCGCACCGCCGTCCCGCGCCCGCGCGCGCTCGAGCAGCGAGGGCGGAAACCGACGCTCGACGCACCAGCACGGCGCCGCCTCCGCCGGAGGTCCCGCCGACCGCGCCGACCGCGCGCAGTCGTTGGCCCCACCGCAGAGCGGGCAGCGCGCGCCCGCCGCCGCCCCGCCCTTCGACCCGGACGCCGTCCGCGCCTCCACGCGACCCTCCACGCCCGCCGTCGTCTCCCGACCCAATCGCGGCGGACCTCCCGCGCGCGACGCTAGCAGGACCTCGCGGCACGCCCGCCTTGCCTCGGGCCGCCGCCGTCCGATCCGCGCTGACGGCCGCCGCCCCGGCCGGTACGTTCACGGCGCCGAGCCACGGGAGACCCGCCATGAGCGCCGACCAGGATCCTTCCTCCGCAGCGGGTCGAGCCCCCGCCCCGACCGCCGACAACCGCGCGCAGATCGACTACTGGAACGGGCAGGCCGGCGAGACCTGGGTCCGCCGGATCGATCGCATCGACGGCATGCTCGCCCCGATCACGCAGGCGCTGCTCGAGCGGGCCGCCGTCCGGCCGGGCGAGCGCGTGATCGACGTCGGCTGCGGCTGCGGGTCGACCTCGCTCGAGCTCGTTCGTCGCGGCGCGCGCGTCTTCGGCGTCGACGTGTCGGAGCCGATGCTCGCGCTCGCGAAGCAGCGGGCCGCCGGCCTCGAGGGCATCGCCTTCAAGCGGGCCGACGCCGCGGTGCAGCCGCTGACGCCGGACCATGAGCTCGTCTTCTCGCGCTTCGGCGTGATGTTCTTCGCCGATCCGGTCGCCGCGTTCCGCAATCTCCGGACGGGGCTCACGCCGGAGGGCCGCCTCTGCTTCGTCTGCTGGCAGGCGATGAGCGACAACGCCTGGATGGCGACCGCCGGCCAGGCGGTGATGGCCTTCCTGCCGAAGCCGGCCGAGGCGCCGGATCCGCGCGCGCCCGGTCCCTTCGCCTTCGCGGACCGAGACCACCTGCACGGGATCCTCGCGCGGGCGGGCTTCGAATCGATCGGAATCGAGGACTTCCGGACGAAGCTCCACGTCGGCGACGACCTCGATCAGGCGATGGCCTTCCAATCCGACGTCGGTCCCGTCGCGCGCGCGCTCGCGGAGCTCGAGGGCGAGACCCGGGATCGGGCGCTCGCCGCGGCCCGCGAGGCGCTCGCGAAGCATCTGACGCCCTCTGGCGTCGACCTCGGCGCGGCCTGCTGGCTCGTCACCGCCCGGCCGGGCGGTCGTTCGACGGAAGGATGAATGGACCGCCACGCGCTCGTGCTGGCCGGCGGCGGCGCCCGCGCCGCCTATCAGGTGGGTTGCTTGCGGGCGATCGCGCGACGCGTGCCCGACTGGCGGCCCCGGATCCTGACGGGCGTCTCGGCGGGCGCGATCAACGCCGCGCATCTCGCGAGCTACCAGGGCAGCTGGGACGTCTCGGTCGAGGCGCTGGCCGACCTCTGGCTCTCGCTCGACACCGAGAAGGTCTTCCGCACCGACGCCCGCACCATCCTGACCAACATGATCGCGACCGCGCTCCCGCTCGTGACCGGCGGCCGCGTCGGCAAGCGCCGCGTGCGCGGCATGGTCGATACCCAGCCGCTGCGCGCGTTCCTCGAGTCCGCGCTCCAGCTCGACCCTGGCCGCAACCTGCGCGGGGTCCGCCAGAACATCGAGGACGGGCTGCTCGAGAGCCTCGCCATCATCACGACCAACTACGAGACGGGCCGCTCGACCGCCTGGGTCGAGTCCAAGGCGCCGAAGGACGTCGGCCACGGCCAGCTGCGCGTCGAACGCGGCCGCATCGGCCTGGCCCACGTGATGGCCTCGGCGGCGCTCCCGCTCTTCTTCCCCGCCGTCGCCCTCGGCAGCGCCTGGCACGGCGATGGCGGCATCCGCCTGACGGCGCCCCTGTCTCCCGCGCTCCACCTCGGCGCGACGCGCATCCTCGCCGTCTCGCCCCGCATGCGCCCGCCCGACCCGGCGAGCCTGCCGGCCCTGCCCGAGCTGCCCATCTACCCCTCGCCGGGCCAGATCGGCGGCATCCTGATGAACGCCGTCTTCCTCGACTCGCTCGACTTCGACGCGCTCCAGATGAGCCGCATCAACCAGCTGCTCGGCCTGCTCCCCGAGCACGAGGCCAAGACGACGGGCATGCGGCCGGTCGAGGTCCTGGTCCTGCGGCCGAGCCGTGACCTCGGCGCGCTGGCGCGCATGAACGAGTTCCGCCTGCCGCGCGCCTTCCGCTTCTTCGAGAAGGGCCTGACCCATTCCCATACGCGCAGCTCCGACGTCCTCTCCATGGTCATCTTCGAGCCCGAGTTCCTGCGCGAGCTGATCGAGCTCGGCGAGCGCGACACCGCCGCCCGCGGCGACGAGATCGAGTCGTTCCTGCGCGGCGAGGCCTGCTCCGTCCCCGTCTGGTGACACCCCGCCCCCCCTCGCGGCCACCTCCGTCCCATGAGCACGGACTGGCTCGAGCAGGACGCGACGGCGCAGGCGTCGGCGATCGCCCGGGGCGAGCTCGCCGCCGCGGACCTCGTCCTGGCCGCACGCGCACGCCTCGAACGCCTCGAGCCGAAGCTCGGGATCCTGTCGGTGCTCGCGGGCGGCGACGCGGCCGCGATCGAGCGGGCCGAGGCGACCGGCGGGCCCTTCGCGGGCGTGCCCTTCCTGATGAAGGACGTCGGGGCGCGCCAGGCCGGGCAGCCCTACTACGCCGGCAACCGCGCCCTGCGCGCCGCCGACCATCGCGCCGAGGCCGACACGCCCCTCGGCGCCCGCTTTCGCGACCTCGGCCTCGTCACCCTCGGCAACTCCCGCTCCCCGGAGTTCGGCCTGCAGTCGATCACCTGGCCCCTCGTCCAGGGCCCGACCCACAACCCCTGGGACCCGAGCCGCGCCGCCGGCGGCTCCTCGGGCGGAGCGTGCGCGGCGGTCGCGGCGGGCGCCGTCGCGGTGGCCCATGCGAGCGATGGCGCGGGCTCGATCCGCATCCCGGCCGCTTGGTGTGGCGTCATCGGTCTCAAGCCCTCGCGCGACCGGATCGAGTGGCGCCACCGCGGCAAGCGGCGCGCCGACGTCGAGTTCGTGGTCGCGCGCTCGCTGCGCGACACGGCGCGCCTGCTCGACCTGCTGCGCCCGGCCGCCGCCCGCGCCGCCGCCCCGAGCCTCTGCAGCGCCGCCCTCGGCCGCCGGATGCCGCCGCTGCGCGTCGCCTGGTGGGCGGAGTCGCCGGACGGAAGCCCCGTCCATCCCGACGTGATGCGCGCCGTCGAGGCCACGGCCGAGCGGCTCGCGGCGCGCGGCCACGTCGTCCGCCGCGCCGCGCCGCCGGGCTTCGCCGACGATCGCGAGCGCGCGCTGCATGGCGCCGTGCTCGGGATCGACGAATACCGCGGCTGTCTGCGGGAGCTCGAGCAGCGCATCGGGCGCGCCGTCGGGCCCGAGGACGTCGAGCCCTTCCTCTGGTCGCTCGCGCATCTCGGAGGCGACGCGCCGATCGAGCCCGAGGCCCTCGCCCGCTCCGCCGACTGGGTCGCGGCCTGGGAGCGGCGGACCCTCGCCTGGTTCGAGTCGGTCGACCTGCTCGTGACGCCGACCGTCGGCCAGCCCGCGCCCTTCCTCGACGACCTCGACCCGCGACGCCTCGAGCCGCTCGCGCTGCTCGCGCGCATGGTGCCCCACATGGCGTTCACCGAGCTCTGGAACGCGACCGGCCAGCCCGCGATCTCGCTCCCCCTCGCGGCCACGGCCGCCGAGGGCCTCCCGATCGGCGTCCAGCTCGTCGCGCCGCCGGAGCGGGAGGACGTGTTGATCGCCGTCGCGGCCGAGCTCCTCCCGACGACGTCGGGGCTCCCGCGCGTCGCACCCCGCCAGGACTGAGCCCGACCCCGCGACTGCGGCGAGCCCGCCCCCCGATTCCCTCCGCGAGCGACCCGGGCGGCCCGCGTTCGCGGACCGCTCCGGGCGAAATGCGCTTCAGGCTCCGACCGCCTGGCCCGATGCAGGGAGTCCGCCCCCGCTTCGCCCGCCCGCGGACCGACCCGCGACGCGGATCCGTATCGTCCGACCGGAGGGGCAGCCCCACGTGACGGAAGGCCGGCCGTCGAATCCCACGCTGCGCGCGAGCGCGCGCGAGATCTTCCATCTCGCCAGCTTCGTCTGGCTCGTGGTCTTCGCGACCGAGCTCGTCCACGCCTTCAAGCCGACCTGGTTCCTCGCCTCGTCGATCATCCGGATCCAGGCGTGCTACGCCGCGCTCGTCGCCGTCGCGGTCGTGCTCGCCCTCTCGCTCGTCGGCGGAGTCGTCGCCGCGCTGACCCGCCAGATCGTGCGCCTCCGCGCAGGTCCGGTCACGGCGGAGAACGCCTGGCGCAGCGCCCACGCCCTCGCGCTCGTGCTCGGTCTGTCGAGCCTGCTCGCCCTCTCGCGTGCGAGTCATGCCGGTAGCCATCGACACTTCCGCAACGCGCTGGCGGGCGTCGCGCTCGCCGCGATCCTGCTCGGCTGGCGGCGAACGCGCCGGATGGTTCCGCGGCTCGATCTCGTCGTGGCGATGGCCATGACCGGGCTCTGGCTCGTCGTGATGCGAAAGGCGGTCGGCGATCGGATCGAGGCCGGGCTGATCCTCGGACTCGGCGCGGCGACGCTCGCGGCATGGCTCGCCGGCCAGGAGCTCGGACGACGCGGACCCGCGCGCGTCGCCGGCGTCGCCTTCGGTCTGCTGACCGTCATCCTGATCGCGCGGGCCGACGAACCTCCGCTCGAGCGCCCGCGCATCGAGCCGAATGCGCCCCTTCCCGCCGACACGCCCAACGTCGTCCTCTTCGTCGTCGACACCGTCCGCGCGGACCACACGAGCATCGCGCGCTACCCGCTCGCGACGACGCCCGACCTCGACGCCGCCCGTCGCCGCGGCGCGACGACCTTCGCCCATGCGTGGACCGGCGCGACGAGCACGATTCCGTCGATCAAGTCGCTCTTCACCTCGACCTCGCCCTCGCGCTGGGGCTTCCGGTCGGCCGGCAGGCACGGTCCGCCGCGGGACGTCTGGACGCTGCCCAAAGCCATGGCCCAACGCGGCTTCCGCACGGCGGGCTTCACGTCGAACTCCCTCCTGCGCAAGCCCGGCTTCCACGCGGGCTTCGAGCGCTTCGTCGGATTCGGGGGCATGGAGGCGCTCGAGGACAGCTACTTCCTCGCCGACCTGCTCTGTCGCCGGGAGCGCGTCGCGCAGTGGCGGCTCGCCGCGCGCCTCGCGCTCCACAAGATCCCGGGGCGCGACGTCGTCGCGTGGAGTCGCGACTGGATCGCCTCGCTCGAGGGCGGCCCCTTCTTCCTCTATGCGCACATCATGGAGCCGCACTGGCCCTACCACGACCGTGGCTACGGACTGATCCCCGCCGAGCTGCCCGAAGCCGACGGCGACTTCACCTACGTCGACTTCGTGAGCGATCACTCGATCCGGCCGCCCCCGGACGATCCGGGCCTGCGTCGGATGATCGGTCGCTACGACGAGGAGATCCGCTTCGCCGACGGCGCCTTCGCCGAGCTGATGGCGACGCTGCGCGAGCGGGGGCTCGTGGAGAACACGCTCGTCGTCTTCGCCTCGGACCACGGCGAGGCCTTCTTCGAGCGCGGCTCCTACGGCCACGGCTGGAACGTCCATCAGGAGCTGGCGCACGTGCCGCTCGTCGTGTTCTGGCCGAGGGCTTTCGCCGCAATGGCGGGCCCGGCGTCGCGGCCGCTCCCGGAGGTCGTCGAGACGCCCGTGTCGCTGCTCGACGTCGCGCCGACGCTGGCCGAGCTCTTCGCGCTGGAGCCGCCGGAGGAGCGCTTCGAAGGCCGCTCCCTGCTCTCGGTCCTGAGCGGCGAAGGCGACCCCGCGCGCCCCCTCATCACCGAGGCCTATACGCCGACGCACTGTCGGGCCGGCTACCGCGAGGGCGGCCTGATGGCCTGGATCCAGTTCACGCGCGAGACCTCGCCGCTCGAGACCGCTGCGCTCGCCGTGTACGACCTCGATCGGGATCCGCGCCAGCGCGCTCCGCTCGAGCCGTCCGGGCCCCGGCTCGAGGCCTTCGCCGCACGCGCGAGAGCGGCCCTCCACGCGCGCTGGCTCGCCTGGCCCGATCGCGTGGCGCGCGCGGACCCGGCGCCGGCGCGGCGGGACGGGCTCGACGAGGCCGACCTCCCGCTCGACCAGCTCCGCGTGCTCGGCTACGTCGACTAGACGTCAGCGCGGCGCGCTCGCCCCGTCCGTCGCCGCCCGCCGCTGCATCTGCAGCGCGAACCAGCGCGCGATCGCGGCCTCGCCGCGCGCGGATCGGAGCGCGGCGTTCCAATGATCGAGTCGCGCGCCGGGATCGAGCTCCGCCGTCGGCGCGAGCTCGGGCAGCGCCGCCGCGAGCTCGCCGTAGTAGGCGTCGTCGTGGGCCGCATACCAGGACTCGAGCACCGCGGCCTCGACCGCGTGCTCGCCCGCCTCGCCGAAGGCCCAGAAGGAGTTCTTCGTCTCCGGCCGCAGCTCCCCCGTGAGGCGCGACCAGGGCCGCTCGTCGCCGCGCTCCGCCGCCGCATCGACGTCCGTCGCGCAATCGCCGTCGCCGACGTCGCGGAAGACGATGTCGGGCAGCGGGCGCAGCGTCGGGTCGAAGCGCAGCAGCAGGTTCTGCGGGTTCGGCGTCTCGAACCCGAGGCCGTAGCGCAGGAAGAGCCGCGCCTTCGCGCGACCCACGGGCGTCGCGTAGTGGCGGCGCCCGAACCGGGCGAACGATTCGCCGCGGGCCCGCGCGAGCTGCGGCCCCACGAAGGGCAGCGAGAGCGCCGGCAGCGAATAGCATCCGTCCTGGAAGCGGCGCAGATCGCGGACGAGGAAGCCCGTCTCGCCCCCGCGCTCGAGCACGACGAGGACCTCCGGTACGAGCTGCGCCCCGGCGAGCGGCGGCAGCCGCCGATCGATGCGATCGAGGCGATGCGCCCAGCGCACCGCGTCCATCGCCTCCGCCCGCAGCTTGGTCTTCTCGGGCTGGAGGAAGTCCGGATGCGGATGGTCCGTGGCGAGCTTGAGCGAGAAGAGGCCGGCGCCGCTCTCGGGACCGTCCATCGCGAGCGTGCGCGAGGACGTAAAGCGCGCCGACCAGCGCTCGGCGACGGGGGTCGCCTGCCAGGCGACCGACGGATCGCGATTGAGCGGATGGCGCGCGCAGAGCACGTGATCGCCGCGCACGAAGCGCGCGACCAGCGCCTCCGTCGCGCCGGGCAGGACGTGGATCTCGAGCCCGTCCCGCGCGATCGCCGAGAGCTCGACCTGGACCGGCACCGTGCTGACCCGGAAGCCGATCAGGTTCGCCTGCTCCTCCCAGTCGAGCCACTGCGCGACGGGATCCGCGAGCAGCTCGAGCGGAGCGTCCCGAGCGAAGGCGCGCACCGCGTCCCGCGTCCGACCGTGCTCGCCCTGCAACCCGCCACTCCCCGGCGCCGCGGCGCGTACGGACGCGCCCGGACGACCCGCCCCGGCGCCGCCGCGCGGCGTCGTGACGAACGGCGGAGCGGAACGTAGTGTCGCAAGGGTCTGCCTGCCATCGATGCATTCGCCGCGCCCGAGCGGGAGGGACGTGATGACGACGGAACGCGAGACCGGGAGCGAGGCCGGGAGGAAGACGGGGCGCGTACGGACGGGGACGGCGAAGACGCCGAAGCAGGGCGAGCCGGGCGCCATGCGGCGCGAGTCCGACTCGATGGGGGAGATCGAGGTCCCGGCGGATCGCTACTGGGGCGCCCAGACCGAGCGGAGCCGACGCCACTTCGCGATCGGCGCAGAGCGCTTTCCGCGGCCCTTCCTGCGCGCGCTCGGTCGCGTCAAGCGCGCGGCGGCGGAGGCGAATGCGGCGCTCGGCGCGCTCGACCCCGCCCTCGCCCGCGCCATCATCGACGCCGCCGACGAGGTCGTCGACGGTCGGCTCGACGACCACTTTCCGCTCGTCGTCTGGCAGACCGGCTCGGGAACCCAGACGAACATGAACGCGAACGAGGTGATCGCGAACCGCGCGATCGAGCGGCTCGGCGGACGCCTCGGCAGCAAGGATCCGATCCATCCCAACGACCACGTGAACCGCAGCCAGTCGTCGAACGACGCGATCCCGACGGCGATCCACGTGGCGGTGCTCGAGGAGACGGAGCGGGCGCTGCTGCCGTCGGTGCGCGCCCTCGCGCAGGCATTCGAGGCGAAGGCCCGCGCGTTCGGCGGCGTGGTCAAGGTCGGGCGGACGCATCTGATGGACGCGGTGCCGATGCGCGCGGGCGACGAGTGGGGCGCATGGGCGAGCCAGCTCCGTCGCGCCGTCGCCGACGTCGAGCGCAGCAGCGTCGACGTCGCGGCGCTGCCGCTCGGCGGAACCGCCATCGGGACCGGCCTGAACGCCGCGCCCGGCTTCGACGCCGAGGCGGTCGCCGCGCTCGTCCGCGCGACGGGCCTCCCCTTCCGCGTCGCCGAGAACAAATTCGCCGGCATCGCCGCCCACGACGCCCTCGTCGCCCACCACGGCAGCCTGCGCACCCTCGCCGTCGCGCTCTCGAAGATCGCGAACGACCTGCGGCTGCTCGCCTCGGGCCCGCGGACGGGCATCGCGGAGATCGTGCTCCCGGCGAACGAGCCGGGCAGCTCGATCATGCCGGGCAAGGTCAACCCGACGCAGTGCGAGGCGATGGTGATGGTCTGCGCCCAGGTCATGGCGCACGACGTCGCCGTCGGTCTCGCGGGCGCCGGGGGCCAGCTCCAGCTGAACGCCTGCAAGCCGCTCCTCGCGTACGACCTGCTCGCGTCGCTCCGCTGGCTGACGGATGCCTGCGAGAGCTTCCGCGTCCACTGCGTCGAGGGCGCCGAGCTCGAGCGGCGCAACACGCGCGACCACGTCGAGCGCTCGCTCATGCTCGCGACCGCCCTCGCCCCCTCGATCGGCTACGACGCGGCCGCGCGCATCGCGAAGCAGGCCCACGAACGGGGCCAGACCCTGCGCGAGGCGGCGCTCGCCTCCGGTCTCGTCACGGCCGAGGCGTTCGATGCGCAGGTCCGACCCGAGGCGATGGTCGGCGACGCGGCGAAAGGAAGCCCCTCGAGCCGATGAACCCGGCGCGTCGGTCCGCCCCGGCATCGACGGGCGTCAGTCGCCGGCCTCTCCATCGCGGCGCGCCCCGCGCGCGTGCTCCCACTCCTCGCGCAGGCGCTCGCGCTCCTCGGGCGGCATCGCGCGCCAGCGCCGCAGCCGCTCGCGATAGCGTTCCCGCTCCGCCTCGGAGAGCCCCTCCCAGCGATCGAGGTTGCGTTCGAACCGCTCGACGTCGTCATTCGCCCGGGCGAGCAGCGCCTCGAGCTCGGCGACGAGCGCCGCCCGTTCGTCGGGTCCGAGGGCGTCGACGCGCCGCAGCCGCTCGCCGAGCGCGCGCCTCTCGGCGCGCGGCAGTCGCGACGCCGCCCGCAGGATCGCGAGCCGATCGACCGGCCGCGCATCGGGCATGAGTCGCTCGAGCCCGTGGCGCGCCTCGCGCATCGCCTCCCGCCGCGCCCGTCGCCAGCGCGCGCGCCGCTCGTCCCCGCTCGGCGTCGTCGCGTCGTCCGTCCGCGCGTCCATGCGCTCCTCGACGCGGGAGCGCGCTTCGGGCGGATTCGTCGCTTCCTCGCCGGCCTGCCCGCCGCCGGGCAGACCGAGCAGGAGGAGCAGCCCGGCGAGCAGGACGCGACGCATCGCTGCGCTCCGCATCGCCCCGATCATCCCCTCGGCGCCTCCCCTGCGCGCTCCCGGGCCGCGAGGAAATCGAGCAGCTCGAGCTCGGCCACGACGTCGACGTCCTCCGCCTGCTCGAGCCCGAGCGCGGCGACCTCGGACGCGGCGAGCCCATCGACCGCCAGCACGTCCGCCACCTCCGTTTCCTGCCCGCCCGGATCGCCCGTCGTCGGTCCGGAATCGATCGGCAGCCGCCGCAGGCCGAAGAACGCCGCCAGCACGAGGCCCGCGGCCAGCGCCGCCGCGACGCCCGAGCCCGGCATGCCGCGCACGAAGCGCCGCCCCGGCGTGACGGCGCCGACCGCGCTCGAGGCCGGCGGGGTCGATGCGGTGCGGGCGATCGGTTCATCCGACGCGGTCGGCGCGGCCTGCGCGCGGCGCCGCGCGATCGCGTCCCAGCCGCGCGCCAGGCGCTCCGCCGCGATCCCCGCGTGACCGAGTCCGCGAAGCGCCGCGTCGATCTGCGCGAAGGCCGCCGCGCGGGCGCGCGCCGCCTCGCTCGTCTCGAGCAGCCGGTCGAGCTCCGCGCGCTCCGCCGGCTCGAGGGCACCGTCCTGCTGCGCCGAGAGCAGCGCATCGAGGCGTTCGCTCATCGTTCGTTCTCCGCGGCGGCCGGGCGCGCCGCCTCGTGCATGCGGTCCGCGAGGTTGGCGCGGGCGCGGTGGACCAGGTTCTTGACGGATTGGACGGAGCTGCCGAGCAGCGCCGCGATCTCCTCGTAGGCCTGACCCTCGACCACCGCGAGCCAGAGCGCGGTCCGCTGGCGCTCGGGCAGCTCGGCGAGGGCTTCGGCGAAGCGGGCATGCTCACGACGGGCGTCGGCATGGTCGTCAGGGCCGGGCGTAGGCGCGACGAGCACGAGCGAAGGCCGACCGCTCCCGGCGCGGCCGTCGGGACCGTCGGCGCCGGAGCGACCGCCGACGACGACGCCGCGCGCGGTGACGACGCCCGGAGCGATGCCGACCGAGGCGCCCGAACGACCGAGCCCGCCGGCGCCGTCGGTCGAGAGATGCGGGTAGCGCGAGCGGGCGCGCGCGAGCTCGTTGCAGGCGAGGTTGCGGGCGATGTGGAAGAGCCAGGTCGAGAAGCGGGCCTCGGGCGCATAACGTCCCCGAGCGTCGAGGACGCGCAGGAAGGTGTCCTGCAGAAGCTCTTCGGCGACGGCGTTGTCCCGCACGATGCGCTCCAGGTAGCGGAGGAGCCGCGCCGACCAGCGCTGGTAGAGCGTCGCGAAGGCCGACTCGTCTCCATCGCGGAAGGCGAGCATGAGGCGGACGTCCGGGTCGACGGTCTGCATGCCACCTCCGCTCGCCGGATCGAACCGGTCGGCGGGTCCGAGGTTGCGGTCGGCGGCGTCGCTCACGCCGCGGTGTCGCCCGGCGCTCCCTCGAGGGTCGAGAGGAACGCGAGCAGCGCGCGGTCGAAGCGCTCGGCCTGCTCGATGTTGACGATGTGGCCGGCATCGGGGATCACGACGTGGCGGGCGCGCGGCAGCTTCGCCGCCAGGACCTCGGCCGCGCGCAGGAAGGCCTGGTCGTGCTCGCCGACCAGGACGAGCGCCGGCACGTCGAGCGTCCCGAGCGCGTCGATCACCGGCGGCGCGGGTCCCGAGACCTCGCGCCCGAAGCGCGCGATGCCGGCGACGCCCTGCGCGACGATCGCCCGGGCCGCGCGCCGGGCCGCCGGCAGCTCCGGCCGCCGCCCGATGCAGGTCGCGCCGGCGCGCCCCGCGACGAAGGCCTCGAAGCCGCGGGTCTCGAGGAAGGTCGCCGTGCGTTCGACCTGCGCCGCCCAGGCCGCCGCGGCCTCGGGGTTCTTGAAGCCGGGACCGGAGCCGACGAGCACGAGCGCCGCGATCCGCGCGCGGTGGCGCACGCCGTAGTGGAGCGAGGCGAGGCCGCCGAAGGAGAGGCCGACCGCGACGAAGGGGCGATCCGGCGTGGTCGCCGCCGCGATCGCGTCGAGATCCGCGACGACGCGGTCCATCGAGTAGGCGTCGGGCGCCGTCGGTGCCTCGGAGTCGCCGTGGGCCCGCAGATCCCAGAGCACGACCGGATGGCCCGCGTCGACGAGCGGCGCGATCTGATCGCGCCAGTTCTCGTGGGTCGTGCAGTAGGCGCAGGAGAAGACGACCGTCGGGCGCGAAGGGCCGGGCGGCGCGTGGAGCTCGTAGTAGAGGCGGACGCCGTCGGGCGCGATCGCGTGGGCCACGGCGCGCCTAACGGATCTCGACGAGGACCGGCGGGATCAGCAGCGGCGCGCCCAGCGGCAGCCCGCGCGTCGCGGCGAGGATGCGCGCGATCGGCTCCGGCCACTCGACGGCCGGCCCGCCCGCCCGCGCCATCGCCCCGACCGCCACGCCCTGCATCAGCTCGATCAGCTGCTGTGCCAACGGCTTCTCGCGCGGGAACGTCACGAGCGCCACGTCCGCGTCGACGTCGAGGCCGGCCTCCTGCTTCGCGCGACGCACGGCCGTGTAGAGCCCGCCGAGCTCGTCGACGAGCCCGGCCGCCGCCGCCTGCTCGCCGGTCCAGACGCGACCCTGGCCGATCGCGTCGACCTGCTCGACGGACATCGCGCGACCGTGGCCGACCCGCTCCAGGAAGAGGCGATACGTATCGATGACCGACCCCTGCAGCCGCTCTCGGGCCGCCGGCGACATCTTGTCCGTCGAGAGCAGGAAGTCCGCGTGCGCGCCGCGGGTCAGCGCGTCGACACCGATCTCGAGCTTGTCGAGCAGCCCGCCGACGACCGGTCGCAGCGCGAAGACGCCGATCGAGCCGGTCAGCGTCCCGGGGTCCGAGACGATCACGTCGGCCGCGGAGGCGACGTAGTAGCCGCCCGACGCGGCGACGTCGGAGAAGGAGGCGACGATCGGCTTGCCGTGCTCGCGGGCCCGCGCGAGCGCGCGCCAGATCAGCTCCGAGGCCATCGCGGAGCCGCCGGGGCTGTCGATGCGCAGGACGATCGCCGCGATCTCGGGGTCGTCGGCGGCGTCGTGGATCGCGCGGGCGACGGTATCCGAGGCGAAGCTCTGGCCCGGCGCGAGGGGCGCGGCCTCGGCGTCGCCCTGCACGACGGGGCCCGAGCCGTAGATGAGGGCGAAACGGGCCTTCGGGTCAAATCCGACCTGGCGGGGATCGGCGTGGAGATAGTCGGCATGCCGGACCACGTCGGGACCGAGCTTCGCGACGAGCTCGTCGAGATGGGTCTCGCCGTCGATCAGGCCCGCCTCGACGAGCTCCGACGTATGGACGTAGCCGGCGTCGATCGTCGCGCGGATCGCTTCGGGCGTCTTGCCGCGCGAGCGCGCGAGGGCCGCGATGAAACGCCGGTAGCTGTCGTCGAGGAGCGAGCTCGCCATCTCGCGGGACGCATCGGACATCGTCCGCTCGGAGAAGGTCTCGACGGCGCTCTTGTACTTGCCCGCGCGCGCGACGTCGAAGTCGACGCCGAGCTGCTCCCAGAATCCGCCCAGAAAGACGTACTCCGCCGCCATCCCGACCAGCGGGATGCCGGCCCCCGGCGCGACCCAGAGCTCGTCGGCGGCGCTGCCGACGTAGAGCTCCTTGTTGGCCGAGAAGCTCTGGACCTCGAGCAGCGCGATCGTCTTGCGGCCCTTCTCCCGCAGCCGCTCGATCGCCGCGCGCAGCTCGTCGGCCTTGCCCCAGCCGATCTCGAGGGGCTGGATGCGGAGCACGACGGTCGCGATCCGATCGTCGCGCTCGGCGAGCGAGAAGACCGAGAGCAGCTCGATGAAGGGGCGCGTGCGGTCGCCCGCGATCCGCGCCAGCGGCGAGGCCGACTGGGCCTCGACGTACTCGCCGCCGAGCTCGACGACGAGCGTGCTGCCCTTCGCGATCGGCGTGGGCGGCGGGCCCGCGAAGGGGCGCAGGAAGAGGTAGATGCCGAAGACGAAGAGGAGCAGAAGAAGCAGGATGCGGATCCAGGTCGTCGTGCGCATCGTCGTCGGGACTCCTCTTCGTCGCAATCGTCGTCGCTGTCGCCGCTTTCGCGCGCGCCGTACGGTCCTTGGCGGGCCGCGTCGTGGGCCGGCCGTGGCCCGTCGGCTCGCGTCGCGGTCGGCTGCGTCATGGGCCGGTCGGGGCGTCGGGCCTCACGCCGTGGGTCGACGCGAATCGCTGACTCTATCAGATGGTCTCCTCGCTCAGAGGGTCTCCTCGGTTGGCCGCGCGGATCAGCGGGTCCGACCGGGTCCGCGGCTCCGACCGCGCGGGCGTTCCGACGGATCCGATCGTCCGCCCGCGCGGACGCTTCGCCGGAGCCGAGGCTCCGACCGCGCCGCCGCGCTGCCCGATCGGCGCTCCGCCCGCGCGCTCCCGAGCCGCTCGATCCGCGCGGCCGCCGTCCCAGCCGCCCCGCTCGCCGGCCCCGAGCCGGCTCCGCCCGCTTTTGCTTAGCTTCCGGCCATGGCCAACACCGACCACCAGTTCCCGTTCCGCTTCGTCCCCCACCACAAGGCGCCGGAAGATCCCGGGGACGACCCGATCCTCTTCGCCGTCCGCGGCCGCGAGCTGCTCGTCACCGACGGGCTGACGCTCCCCTCCGTCCCCGAGATCGACGCGCAGGGCTTCGAGGCCGTCCGCCGCCAGTACCTCGGACGGCTCGACGGACGCCACGTCTACTCGGCCGAGCTGCCGCCCGACGCCCAGGTCGGAGGCGGGCTCAAGTTCGCGAACCTCCACATGCTCCACAGGACGCTCGACGACATGGAGCGTGCGATCGCGGGGCGGGCGGTGCAGATCGTCGAGTGGGATCGGACGCATCAGTTCTGCGGCGCCTGCGCCTCGCCGACGGTGCTCTCGGAGATCGATCGCTCGCGGAGCTGCCCGAAGTGCAAGATCCCGATGTACCCGCGGCTCTCGCCGGCCATGATCGTCGCGGTCGAGCGGGGGGATCAGATCCTGCTCGCGCGCGCGGCGAACTTTCCGCCGGGCATCAAGAGCGTGCTCGCCGGCTTCGTCGAGCCGGGGGAGAGCGCGGAGGACGCGGTGCGCCGGGAGGTCTTCGAGGAGACGAAGATCCTCGTCGAGGACGTCCAGTACTTCGCGAGCCAGGCCTGGCCCTTCCCGAACTCGCTGATGCTCGGCTTCCGCGCGAGGTGGGCCGGGGGCGAGATCGAGGTCGACGGCGAGGAGATCCTCGAGGCGGACTGGTTCCCGGCGAAGGAGATGCCGTCGTTCTTTCCCGGGCGCGTGTCGATCGCGCAGTGGCTGATCCACGACTTCCTGCGGCGCAACGGGGTCGAGGTGCCGGAGTAGGCGACCCGTCCGAGGGTTCGAGCCCGCCCGCTCAGCCCTCTCCCTCTCCCGGCCCCGGCCCCGGCCCCGGCCCCGGCCCCGGCCCCGGCCCCGACCCCGACTCATCGATCAGGACGTGCTCCTCGGCCAGGAAGATCGTGGAGCGCGACCAGTCGATGAAGTTCTGCTCGTCCTCCATCAGGCGCTTCATCACCGCGCTTCCCTCCGCAGACGCCCATGCCCTCTCCCAGGCCTCCACACTGTCGAGCCAGACCTCCGCGATGCCGTCGAAGGGGGGCTCCAAGCCGGGCCGACCGCTCGCGACCCGGCGGTTCAGCGCCTCCGGCAACGCACGAAGCTGAACGTACCGCCGCATGCCCAGCGCCCTTGCCGCGCCGGGGCCGGCGACACGGGGATGCGTCTGACTCCAGTAGCTCAGGAACTCGTCGTGCGAGAGATGGGGCAGGCGTCGTATGCAGAAGCAGAGCTTGACCATCGCCTGGCATCTCCATCGTCCCGTTCGTTCGAGCGCCGGGGACCCGGCACCCGGCGCTGGCCTCACGCATACACCCCGAGCAGACTCCCCCGCGCCGGCGGGTCCTCGTCGTGCTCGATCGCGCGGTGGCGCGCGCGGATCGCGTCGCGGAAGAACTCGTCGGTCTGGATCCAGAAGCGGCGGTTCACGATCGCGGCCAGGACGAGCTCGGCGACCTCGGCCGGCGGCTTCGCCGAGGCGAAGACCGCCTCGACGGTCTTCTGGACGTCGGGATCCATGCCCGTCGCGCCCTTGCCCGGGTTCTGCAGCTCCTTCGGCCGATTGCGCTCGGAGCGGACGATGTTGGTCGAGACGAGGCCGGGGCAGAGGCAGTGGACGGCGACCCGGCTCCCCGCGTCGGCGAGCTCGCTGAAGAGCGTCTCGGCGATGCCGACGACGGCGTGTTTGGTCGCGTTGTAGGGGAGCGAGCCGGGAAAGCTCGTCAGGCCCGCGACCGAGGCCGTCATCACGACGTCGCCCGAGTCGCGCTCGCGCATGCCGCCCAGAAAGACGCGCAGGCCCTGGATCACGCCGTAGAGGTTGACGTCGATCGCCCACTTCCAGTCGCGCGTCGTCAGCTGATGCGACGGTCCGCCTCCGCCCGCGACGCCCGCGTTCAAGCAGAGCACGTCGGGCACGCCGAAGCGCGCGCGCGTGACCTCGGCCAGATGGTCCATCTCGGCCTCGCTCGACACGTCCGTCGGCACGCCGACGACCTCGACGCCCATCGCCTCGATCCGCGCGACCGCCTCGCGCAGCGCCGCCTTCTCGACGTCGGCGAGGACGAGATTCATCCCCTCCCGCGCGAAGACCCGCGCCATCTCGAAGCCCATGCCCGAGGCCCCGCCCGTGATCACCGCCGTCTTGCCCTCGAACGACTGCACCGCATCTCCCTCCACGCCCGGATGCGACCGCCCACGCGACCGCCCGTTCCACTTCGCTTCACCCCGTTCGCCAACGCCCGCGACCCGACGGCCGAGCGATCGCCGCCGGCCGCCCATGATAGACTCGCAGGGTGCCGCGCGAGACCCACCCCTCGATCTGTCGCTTCTGCCACGCCAACTGCGGCATCCTGGTCGAGCTCGAGGACGGCCGCCCCGTCCGCGTCACCGGCGACCGCGCGAACCCCGCCTACCACGGCTTCACCTGCGCCAAGGGCCGCCGCCTCCCCGATCAGCACGCCCATCCCGATCGCCTGCTCCACTCGCAGAAGCGCAGGCCGGGCGGCGGCTTCGAGCCGATCGCGAGCGAGCAGGCGATGGACGAGATCGCGGAGCGGATCGGAGAGCTGGTCGCGAAACACGGCCCGCGCGCCGTCGCGCTCTACCCCGGGACCTACTCCGGTCCCTACCCCGCCTCGATCCCGGCCGGCGTCGGCTTCATGCTCGCGCTCGGCTCGCGCATGGTCTTCACCTCCGCCGCGATCGACCAGCCGGGCAAGCACGTCGCCAACGCGATCCACGGTCGCTGGCTCGGCGGCTCCCACGTCTTCGACGAATCCGACGTCTGGATGCTGGTCGGCAACAACCCCCTGATCTCGATGTCGGGCGGCATCCCCCCCTCGAACCCCTCGCGCCGGCTGCGCGAGGCGAAGGCGCGGGGCCTCGCGCTGATCGTGATCGACCCGCGGCGGACCGAGGTCGCGCGCTTCGCCGATCTCTTCCTGCAGCCGAGGCCGGGCGAGGATCCCGCGATCCTCGCGGCGATGCTCCACGTCCTGATCCGCGAGGAGCGCTACGACGCGAACTTCGTCCTGCAGCACGTCGCCGGCTTCGACGCCCTCGCCCGCGCCGTCGACGACTGCACGCCCGAGTGGGCCGCCGAACGCGCCGGCGTCGCGCCGAGCGACCTCGTCGCGGCGGCGCGACTCTTCGCGAAGGGCCCGCGCGGCTGCGCCGTCGCCGGAACCGGGCCCAACATGGCGCCCCACGGCAATCTGACCGAGTACCTGCTCCTCTGCCTCAACACGCTCTGCGGCCGCTGGCGGCGCGCCGGCGAGCGCGTGCCCAATCCCGGCGCGCTGCTGCCGCCGGCGGTCGGCAAGGCGCAGGCGCTCGGCCCGCGGCCGGGCTGGGGCAAGGGCGAGTCGCTGCGCTCGCGCCCCCTCGGCAACTCCGCCGCCGGCCTGCCGACCGCGGCGCTCTCGGACGAAATCCTCTGGGAGGGCGAAGAGCGCATCCGCGCGCTGATCTGCCTCGGCAGCAATCCCGTCGCGGCCTGGCCCGACCAGCTGAAGGCGATCCACGCGATGAAGCGCCTCGAGCTGCTCGTCTGCCTCGATCCCAAGCTCGGCGCGACCTCGCAGCTCGCCCACTACGTGATCGCGCCGAAGCTCTCGCTCGAGGTTCCCGGCCTCTCGGTCTCCAGCGAGGCGATCGAGCAGACCTACGTCGCCCATGGCTACCCCGAGCCCTACGCGCAGTCCACGCCGGCGATCGTCGCGCCGCCGCCGGGCGCGGACGTGATCGAGGAGTGGGAATTCTTCTGGGGCCTCTGCCGGCGGATGGGCCTCGCGCTCACGTTCTACCCGCTGCGCGCCGAGACCGGCGTCCTGCGTGAGCGACGCGAGGCCTACGCGCTCGACATGACGCGCATGCCCTCGAGCGACGAGGTCCTGGCGGGCTTGATGAACGGCTCGCGCATCCCGCTCGAGGCGATCGCGCGCCATCCCCATGGCGCGATCTTCGACGGCGCGCACGACGACGCGTTCACGCCGAAGCCCGAGCATGCCGTCGTGGCCCCGGCGGATCCCGGGCCCGTCGAGCGCCTCGACGTCGGCAACGCCGACATGTTGAGCGAGCTCGCGGCGGTCCGCGACGAGCGGCCCGGAGAAGGTCGTACCGGGCGTCCCTTCCAGCTGATCTCGCGCCGACTGCCGAACGTCTACAACTCGACCGGTCGCGACCTCGCCGCGCTCCAGCGCGGCAAGACCTGGAACCCGGCCTTCCTGCATCCCGACGACCTCGCGATGCTCGGCCTCGAGGACGGCGACCGGGTCGAGATCGCGTCGGACCATGCCGCGATCTTCGGCATCGTCGAAGGGGCGCCGGAGCTGCGACGCGGGATCGTGTCGATGGCGCATGGCTATGGAGACGGGCCGGAGACCGACGATCGCATCCGCGAGCTGGGCAGCTCGACGGGCCGCCTCGTCGACAACCTGCGCGACTTCGATCCCCATACGGGGATTCCGCGCATGAGCGCGATCGCGGTCTCGATCCGACGGGCCTGAAGGCATCGCCGCCCGGTACAGGCTGCTAGGCGCGTCGACCGCTCCGCGTCGCGGACGGCGGCAGCGGATGCTTCGGCGAGACGGCGAGGACCGAGCAGCCGACGCCGCGCAGGATCATCTCGGCGGTCTCGCCGAGGAGCTCGCCGGCGATGCCCGATCGGCCGAGGGTCCCGACCACGATGAGGTCGAACTCGCGATCTTCGGCGAACTCCGGAACGAGGTCGCGGGCGGATCCGCGCAGCAGGTTGACGCGCTTGACGCAGCCCGCCGCCTCGCTCTCGTCGAGGATCGACTGCAGCCCCTGCTCCGCTCGCTCCTCGGCATCCCGGACGAAGTGGTCGAGCTCCGCCGGCTCGAGATGGGCCTTCAGCGCGTCGGCGCCGGGGGCATCCCAGGCCGAGACGACCTCGAGATCGGCATCCCCGGCCTCGCGGATGCATTCGGCCCAGGCGAGCAGCTTCGTGCCGACGGCGCGCCGGGTCGTGTCGGGCGAGGGGTCGATCGTCGCCAGGATGCGCTGCGGCAGATGACCGTCGTCGCCGACGACCCAGACGGGACAGGGACAGCGTCGGAAGAGGTGCAGCGCCGTCACGCCGAAGAAGACGCGTCCCGAATGGCTGAGTCCGCGCGCGGGCTTGACGACGAGATCGAAGCCCCGCGCCTCGACGAGACCGATCACGACCTCCCACGGCACGCCCCAATGGACCTCGGTCTCGATCACGAGGGGCTCCTTCGCGCTCGCGCGGAGCGTGTCGGCGATGCCGGCGAGCGCCTGCCGCTCCGTCTCGAGCACGAGCGCCCGAAGCCGATCGGCGGCCTCCCCCGTCGCGGGGGCGGGCCAGCTGCCGCTCTCCTCGAGGACCCGTACCAGGGTCAACGCGGCACCGGTCCGCCGCGCGAGCGCGGCCGCGAGCCAGACGGCCCGGCCCCGTTGGTCTTCGGCCGGGGCGAACACGAGGATCCGGTTCATGCGATCTCCCATCCCGATCGAGCCGCTGGCAGCGGGCGCGATGGCAAGGGAAATCGGGGGCGCACGGTCGAAGCTTGACCGTTTCGGGTCGGGGTGACGACGGCTTTTCGACGACGGACTCGACCGCGAGCGACGACGCGTCGGCCGACGCGCCCGCTCGACGCCACGCCCGACGCGCTGGTCTGCGTGTCGGTCGAGTTCGGTCGACGTCGGGCGACCTCGACCACCGCCGTCGCCCGTCCCATCCTGCCGCTCCGCTGCCGTCCGATTGCCGGCCGCGATGCGCGAGCGGAATGCCCCTGCACTCGTGCGGCGGCGCGTCCGCGCACGCAGCCGCCGTGCGCAGGCCGCGCCCGATCGCGCGGCGTCAGCCGGCCGGGGCGTGGCACTTCTTGTACTTCCTGCCGCTTCCGCAGGGACAGGGATCGTTGCGCTGGATCTTCGGCTGGGCGCGCACGAAGGGCTCGCTCGCGGGGCCGTGGCGAGGGTCGTCGCCGGCGTGGTGGTCGGCGTGGTGGTGGGCGTAATGGTCATGACCGGAGTGAGGGTCATGACCGTGGCTGCAGCCCGGGCCGTGGACATGGCCTGCGTCGGTCGGTCGGTTCGGCTTGCTCAAGCGGGTCATCCTCGAGGTCGCGAGCGGGCGGCGCGGGACGGAGGGCTCCACGGCAGCCACGCTCCAGGAAGGGTCGCGATCGCCTAACGCCCTAATGCAGAGAGGCGGGCGGCGGCGGCCGCTCGCTCACGCGCGGCCCGCGCCGTCGAACGCCACGCACGCGGCCCGCACGATGGCGGACGACCTGGGCGGCCAGCAGGGCCGCCGCGGCCATGGCCGGCGCGACCGCCGGCTCGGGAACGGTCATCCAGGTCGGGCTCGGGGTCGCGAGCTCCGTCGCGAAGACCTGCAGCGCCGCACCCGCGGCCTGCGCGCCCGCGACCGCGACCTCGCAGGTCGACGCGCAGCTGGCGGGCGTCGCCACGACCTGCAGCGAGCCGAGGCGGCGTCGCCCGACGACGGGCGCGATCGGGTCGAGCTGGTTCAGGCGCAGGCGGTCCGGGGCGAGCGTATGGACGATGTCGGCGCCGGGGTCGGCGGTGAAGGACGTGAAGGAGAGCGTTCCCGTCGCGCGCAGATCGAGCAGCAACCCGCAGATCTCCGCCCCGTCCCCGTTCGCGCAGCGCGCGGCCGGATCGCTCGACGGGGCGCCCGTCGACTCGACCCAGAGATGGAGCGCCCCGGCCTGCGCGGGCGCGAGGGCGACGGCGCTCGTCGCCGGCTCGCCGTCGTCGGCCACGCTGTGGTAGACGCGGACCGCGGCGGACGCTCCGGCGGGCGAGAGCAGCGGCGCGGCGCCGGCGAGCACGGTCGAAAGGAGGAGAAGCGCGCGGGGTCCGCCGGTCCTACGGTGCATCGGTACTCGTCCCCTGAAGCCGCCAGCCGATCGGGCCGGCGGCGCCAGCCTACCGCGCCGCTCGCGGGTCGAACAGCTTCCCCCAGCGCGTGGCCGCCCAGCCGGGGCTCCCGGCCAGGACCCTTCCCGCTGGCGCGCGGCGTCCGGTCGCCGGCCGCCGCCGCGATGCGTGTCGGTTGCATGTCTGGGTGCCGTCGCCGGGGCGACATGGCCTGCCATGATGCATGTGGCCCCCCATCCGCTCCCTGCGCGGATCCGGCCGCGCCGATGACGGCGCCTCAGAGCTGGCCCGAGCCGATGTCGAGACCCAGCAGCGCCTTGCCGACGCGCTCGTAGTGGGCGGGCGAGATCGCGAGGTGCTGCGTCAGGACATGGGCGTCGCGAAAGCAGCGATCGATCGGATGGCCGAGGCCGACGGCGTGCATGCCGGCGAGGTCGTGCATGCGGTCGACCGCGTCCGTCGCGTGCTCGACGGCGGCGACGTAGGCGAGGCGCAGGCGGGCGAGCTCGTCCCGGGTCGGCGTACCGCCCGCTTCGACGCGGGCGAAGATCCGGCCCGCGACGTGCTCGAGATGGGCCTGCCCGCCATCGACGAGCGCGTGGGCGCGGGCGAGCTCGGTCTGGACGCGGGGCGTGTCACGCAGGGGCGTGATGCTCATCATGGCCGGCTTGGTCTGGGCGAGCGCCGTCAGCTCGTCGATCGCGCGGCGCCCGATGCCGACCGCGACGGCCGCGAGCGTCGCGCCGAGCCGACTGAAGGTCGGCAGCTCGGCGAGCGCGTCGAAGCGTGTCGAGCCCTTCGCGCGGAAGTCGAAAGTGAAGCGATGGGGGACGAAGACGTCCTCGACGACGGCATCATGGCTGCCGGTGCCCGCCATGCCGGTCGGACGCCAGGAGTCGAGCACGCGCGCCTCGCTCGCGGGGAAGAAGGCACCGACGATCAACGGGAGGCCGTCGGACGCGAGCCGCGGCTTGCCGTCGTCGAGGACGAGGCCGCCCGCGACGAGCCAGGTCGCCTGATGGATGCCCGACGCATAACGAAGGGTGCCGGAGACGCGAAAGCCATCGGGCTCGGCGGCGAGACGGAGCGTCGTCGGGTTGACCGAGCCGGCACCCAGCGACCGCGGCGGCCCCACCAGCGATTCGAGCGCCTCGCGATCCTCGAGCAGGGCGAGGAAGGCGCTGTTGCCCGCGCCGATCGCGAGGTTCCAGCCCGCCGAGCCGTCCGCCCGCGCGATCTCGGCGATGATCGGCACCGCGTCGATCACGTTGAGCCCCGCGCCTCCGATCGACGGCGGCTGGAGCATGCGGAAGAGGCCCGCATCGTGGAGCGCCTCGACGATCGGGGCCGCGAGTCGCCGGATCCGCTCGCTCTCCTCGGCATGCTCCCGGATCAGCGGCGCGAGGGCCTGGGCTCGATCGAGCAGCTCGCGCTGGACGGCGGACCGGGTCGGCATGGGGAACCTCGCGGGTCCGATGCTAATGCGCGGCACCGCCATGCGACAGGCCGGTCAGCCCCGCCTGGGATCGGGCCCCTCCGCGTCGAAGCCGTAGTCGAAGCGTTCGAGGTCGCGGCGCTGACCGATCCCCACCAGCAGGCGCGAGAGCCGATCGTACTCCTCGCGGTAGTCGCGCCGGATCCGCTCACGGCTGACGTTGACGCGGGGAATGGGGACCGGGTTCGCTCCGAGCCGGCGGATCAGCGCGTCGAAGTCCTGCTGCAGTCGCTCGTAGCGCATCACGACGTCGACGCCCTCGACATAGCGGTCGTAGACCGAGGGCGGGCGGCCGAGCAGCGTCCGGAGCGCCCAGTTGCGGATGAAGCGTCGGCGGATCCAGGCCGGGAAGTCGTGGTCGCGGATCCATCGGACCTCGTCCGCGCGCTCGCCGCCGTACTGACGATTCATGTAGAAATCGGGCCGAGCGAGCTGCTCGTCGGGGATGCCACGCCGCTTCGCGTGGATCGAGACGAGCCGGTCGTAGGGGTTGCGGACGGTCGTCGCGACGCAGAGCCTCGATCGTTCGTCGGGCGAGAGGAGTCCCGCCGCGAGGAGCTCGCCGAGCGTCGAGTGCTTGCGCGGAACGACCGGCCCGTCCTGCGCCGGGAGCCAAGCCCCGTCGAATCGCTCGACGAGCAGCCGCGCGATCGCCGTCGAGCCCGTCGCGGGGTTCAACACGAAGAGGAGACCGAGCGCGCGACAGAGGACGGCCATCGTTCGACTAACGGGCTCCTTGCAGCAGCCGCCCCGGGCGCGCGCCGGTCGCCGCGTCGTCGGCCTTGATGAGGAGCGACCCCGAGCCGCAGGTCGGGTCGTAGGCCGTCGGCTCGCGGAGCCCGCCGGCGCGCTCGATCCCGATGACCTGGGCCATGACGCGCGAGACCCCGGCCGGCGCATGGAACTGGCCCTTGCTCTTGCCGCTCTCGGTCGCGAAATACCGCATCAGGTAATCGTAGGCGTCGCCCAGGAGGTCGTCGCCCTCGGCGCGATTGGCGCGATCGACGCGATCGACGCGATCGACGCGATCGACGCGATCGACGCGATCGACGCGAAAGTCGAGCCCGTCGAAGATCGCGACAAGCTTCGAGCGCCGGTCCTGCATCTCCTGGCCGCGGCCGAGCTTGCCCTCGTCGTTGAAGTCGGCCTGGTCGATGACCCCTTTCAGGTCGTTCGCCGCCGCGCGCCGCCCGATGATCTTGTCGATTTTGTCCCCGATCTCCCTGTCGCCCTTCAGCGCGACCGTGTCGGCGAAGCTCCCGCCCTTCGGAACCTCGATCAGCGCGCCCGGCTGGCCGGCGTACTTGTCCGAGACGTAGCTCATGAAGAGCAGGGCCAGGACGTAGTCCTTGTACTGCGAGGCATCCATGCCGCCGCGGAGCGCGTCGCAGGATTGCCAGAGAGCGGAGTAGAGCTGGGACTTCTTCAGGGCCATTCGGGGTTCCGATTCGGATTGGGGGCGGTTGGACGGCACGCTACCGGGCGCATCGCCGGATGGCAGCCCGAACACTGAGAGGCGGTCGGCGACGGGTCCAACCAGCGATCGACGCGCTGGTGCAGAGACGGCGATCGCGCCCCTCCGACCCGATGGGACGGGCCTCAAGTCCGCCTCAATCGACCGGGCCATCGCTAAAAGTTTTGGCGAAGTATCTTGATCTTCCTCGTCGGGGTCGCTCGAGACGAACCCCGGCGCATTCCCTCAATTCCGGTCCGGCACGCTCGTTCCGGTGTCCGGACACCCGGGTGTCACCCATGCATTCGTTCCCGATCTTCTTCCCCCGAGCTGGTCATGGCCAGCGGGCTGTGGCCGGTTCTTCTCGAGGCGCGAACCGCGCTCGCTTCGCTCGACGGCATCGGGCGATATCTGCCCAACCCCGGACTGATTCTCACTCCGCCTCGAAACCGCGAGGCGGACCGCTCCTCGAGCATCGAAGGAACGATCACGAACCCGCAGCAGCAGGCGCTGTTCAATGTCGAGCCGCGCTACCCCTTCTCGCCGACGGACCCGGCCAATGCCGCGCGCGAGGTCTTCCACTACAGCGATGCCCTGCGGCTACGAGAATGGTCTCAGCTTTCGCTGCGTCTCATTCGAGATCGACACGCCGTGCTCATGGACGGGGAAAGAGGGTCCGACCAGAACCCGGGACACTTCCGACGCCTTCAAGATCAAGTCGGGAGACCGCCCCGGTCCGTTCCGCCGCCCGTCGACGTCCTCGCGACGCAGCTCGACTCGCTCGAGAATTTTCTCCACGCGACGAATCCGTTCGATCCGCTCGTACGAGCCTTCATCTGCCATTGACCAAATTCGAAGCGATCCATCCGCTCTCGGACGGGAACGGACGCGTTGGAAGGCTGCTCCTCGCGCTGTGCATCGCCGAGTGGTGCGACCCGTCGAACCCATGGCTCTACATGAGCGCCTACTTCGATCGCAACCGGGACCGCTACATCGACCTGATGTTCCGCGTCAGTCCGCACGGCGATTGGGAGTCGTGGATCGACTTCTGTCTACGAGGCGTGACCGAAACCGCGGAGGACACGAAGAAGCGGTGCGAACGACTTCTCATGCTTTTCACGCTTTCGCGCACCGATCGTGACGAGCTCGAGGCCATCGGCGGGAGCCTGAGGCCATCCGCGATCGTCGACGACCTCTTCGACGCGCCCGTCGCCGTCGTGACGCACGTTCAGCGAAAATTCGGCGTATCCTACCCAACCGCGCGATCGGACCTGAAGAAGCTCGCCGAGGCCGGCATTCTCGTCGAATTCGAGTCGCTTCCCCAGATCTCATACGATTGCGCCGACATCATCGAAGCTCCCTACGACGATCCGGCCTGAAGCCGGCCCGAGACGCGAGCCCGCGTTACCATGCGGCCCCCGAGCCCGGACCCGAAGAAGGACCCCCTACCGCCATGCCCATGCCCCAGAACGTCGGAATCATCGACTGCATGATCGGCTTCCCCGCCTCCGACTTTTCGCAGTACGAGTTCATCCGCAAGCAGCTGAAGGACGCGCAGTCGCGCGACGGCTACGACTTCCCGGTCGAGTACATGTTCAAGCACGTGCCGAAGGCGCTCTACGGCGCGTCGAACCCGATCGACATCACGCTCCACGAGATGGACAAGTACGGCATCGAGCGCGGGCTGATCGGCGTCGGGGGCGACGTCGCGAAGCAGGCCTTGAAGGAGCATCCCGACCGCTTCCTCCCGTCGGGCAACGTCGACCCCAACGAGGGGATGGACGGGATCCGGCGGATGGTGCGCGAGTACGAGGAGTACGGGATCCGCGCCTTCGGCGCGTTTCCGGCGGGATGCAATCCGCAGGTCGCCATCGACGACGCGAAGTTCTATCCGATCTACGCGAAGTGCGTCGAGCTCGGCGTGCCGATCTTCGTCTGCGCCGGCGTGCCGGGCCCGCGGCTGCCGATGGCCTGCCAGCACGTCGAGCGGATCGACCGCGTCCTGTACGACTTCCCGGAGCTCGTCTTCGTGACGCGCCACGGCTGCGAGCCCTGGGAGCAGCTCGCGATGAAGCTGATGCTGAAGTGGCCCAACCTCTACTACTCGACCTCGGCCTTCGCGCCGCGCCACTATCCCAAGGCGATCATCGACTACGCGAACACCCGTGGCGCCGACAAGATCCTCTACGCGGGCTACTTCCCGATGGGTCTCTCGCTCGAGCGCATCATGGGCGACATGCCGAACGTGCCCTTCCGGGACCACGTCTGGCCGAAGTTCCTGCGCGAGAACGCGATGAAGGTCCTGAAGCTCGACCGTTAGGCGGACCGGCCCGGGCGACCCTCGTCGCGGGCCACGCCACGAACGCGCCCGAGAGAAGCGAGTCCATGAGCGAGACGAATCCCGATCCCGAGGCGCTGGCGCGCGCTGCCGCGCAGGTCCGCCGGCTGAACGCCCACCTGCGCAAGACCCGGGCCCCGCGCGCCCTGCTCGCGCGCGTCGAGCGCGAGGTCGCGGCGCTCTGCGACGCGCTCGCGCCCGACGACCATCCGGGGCCCTACGCCCAGGCGGGGCTCGACCTCTCGTTCGTCGACCCGGGCGGTCCGCCCCTCCATCTCTCGCCCGCCGAGTTCTTCCCCTACAGCCCGATCATCGGTCCCCGCAATCCGATCTCGCCGCTCGTCGTATTCGAGAAGAAGGACGGCGAGATGGTCGCGGAGCACGTCTTCGACGCGCCCTACAACGGTCCGCCGGGCTCGGTCCACGGCGGCGTCATCGCGCTCGTCTTCGACGAGCTGCTCGGCTGTCTCGGCGCCGTCTCGGACGTCGGCGGCTTCACGGGCACGCTCAAGATCGTCTACCGCTCGCTGACGCCGATCGGCCGACCGATCCGCATGCGCGCCTGGATCGACCGTGTCGAGGGCGTCAAGACCTTCATCCACGGCACGATGCACTGCGACTTGCCCGCGCCCGACACGCTCTGCGCCGAGGCCGAGGGCATCTTCATCAAGCCGAAGCGCCCGCTGGGACAGGACGCGCTCGCACGCACGAACCCGCGCTCGTCCGACGGGCGCCTGGCGGGCTCCTCCGAGACCGTCCGGGAAGAGTCGGCGATCGCGGACGAGCCCGCGGCGGGCGCGGCCCCGAGCGATCCGCGCGCGGCTCAGCGCGAGCGCCGGGTCGACGAACGCCGCGCCGACCGCTGAGCCGCGTCGTCGTCGTCCCGCTGAGGGCGGCGATGGCGATCCGCAGCGCGCTCGGCCTCCTCGAGCGCCGGGTCGGAGTGCGCGCGGCGCGAGGGATCTCGCGGCGCGGCATGGCGCTCGGGACGGAGCGGCAGCGCCGGAACCGTCTCGCCTCGGCGCGTGCCCGAGGGCGGAACACGCGCCTGGCGCGCCCGCTCCCGCTCGATCGGCCGGTTCGAGATGCCGCTCGCGGTCGGCTCCTCGCGCCCGCCCGACGCGGCTTCCTCGCGCCGACCCGCGCGTTCGTCGCCCACCTCGACGCGCTGGCCCGGCTCGCCGAAGCGCGCCCGCGCGGCGGCGTCCTCGGAGACGTCGCGCGCGTCCTGCTGCCGCTCGCGCTCGATCTCGGGCCCCCGCCCGGACCGGCGGCGTCGCAGGATCAACAGCACGCCGTCGAGGCGAAGCCTCGTCCAGATTCGCATGCGTGTGTAGGTCTTCATGCCCCATGACTGTTGCAATGCGGATGCCATGGGCAATGCGGATGCGATGGTCAACGCGGATGCGATGGTCAACGCGGATGCCATCGCAACGTGAATGCGAGGCGATGCGCACGCGTCGCGACGCAGCGGTCCAGTCTTGCCGAAACCCACGCGGCGGAGGATTCCGACCCACGCCGACACGGCGAGCTCCGAGCGCGCGCGATCCAGCGGATCCCCCGCGTGCGATTCGACGCGCGCCGTACCCGCTTCTACAAAGGGCGGAGGGCGAGCCGGCGGCGCGCGGACTGCCCGAGCCCGCGATGCGCGTCGGACGCGACAGGCGACGGCCGCGCGGCCCCGGGTCGAGCCGGGCGCGGGAGTCGTCCGGCGCCCCGTCGTGCGATCAGCGCGCCCCCGCCCAGGCCGGCGAGGCCGATGACGATTGCCGCAGCGCCGATCGCCGCGATGCCGCCCGCCACCCCGATCTCCTGTGAAAGGAATCCGACGACCACCGTCGCGATCGCGATGCCCGCGCTCTCGCAGCCCTCGATCCGTCCGAAGAGCCCGAGCGGGCGAGGACCGACGGCGGCGCGCTGGACCAGCGTCGTTCCGACGACCCAGGCCCAGCCGTTCGCGAACCCGCAGAGGAGCAGCAGCACGACGAGCGTCGTCGGCGCCCGCGCCGCGGCGATCGCGATCGTCGCGGCGGCCGCCGCGAGCAGGCTCGCTGCGAAGCGCTCCGGCCCGGCGCCGGACGCGCCGACCGTGCACGCGCCGATCGCTCCCAGGACCGCGCCCACGCCCAGCGCCGACGCGAGCAGGCCCGCGACGAAGCCCCCTGCCCCGAGCAGCTCGGCCGCGAGCCCCGGCGTCGAGAGCTCGACCGCCCCGCCGAGCACGGTCGGCAGCGCGACACCGAGGGTCAGACCCCGCCAGCGGCGCGCGGCCGGCTCGACCGCGGGCGCATCCTCGGCGGACGGGATGCGAAGCGGACGCGAGCCCATGGCGTCGCGGGGCGCGCAGGGCGACACCGTCCCCTCATCGAGCAGTCCGCTCTCGAGCGCCGTGACGAGCATCGCCGCGACGCCGCCGAGCGCGAGCGGGATCCCGCCCAGGGCGAAGAGCAGCGCGCCGAGCAGCGGTCCGGTCAGATCGCCGCTGCACTCCGCGAGCACGCGCAGCGCGTTCGCGCGCGTCCGGCCCGCGTCCGAATCGAGCCGCCGCGATCCGAGGGCGCTCGACACGGGTCGCGTCAGGCAGAGCGTGCAGTAGGTCCCCACCGATGCGGCATAGACGACGGCGATCGGTGCGCGGATCACGACGAGGGCGGCGAGGCCGGCCAGGCCGAGGGCCTGCAGGCGACACACGTCGACCAGGGGGCGGGGTCGTCCGAGCCGCTCGCCGAGAACGAGCAGGATCGGCGCGACCCAGGCGGCGACGGCGAGGTGGACGAGCACGACGAGTCCGGACTCGACGACGCCGCCCCGCACATGGGCTTGGACGACGAGGGCGATCCAGAATGCCGCCTCCGCCGTCGAGCCCAGCGCCAGCGCGGCGAGCTGCCCGCGCAGATCGGATCGGTCGAGCCGAATTTGTCCCGCAGCCGGCGCGCTCATCGCGATCGCCCCTGCGTCGGCGCGACATCCAGCGCATCCAGGATCTGCTCGGCCGCCCGCCGACCGCTCGCCGCGGCGCCGTCGCTATGCCCGCCTTCGGTGTAGTCCCCGGCGAAATGCACGGTGCCGTACGGACGGCGGAGCAGCTCGGCGTCCGCGTCGAGGGGCGAGCGCCCGGGACCGTAGACGGCGATGGCTGCGGGATGGTAGGTGTAGACGTGGGTCTCGAGGACGCGGGCACGCACGGCCGGATCCCGCGCCTCGAGCTCGGCGAGCAGGCGGTCGATCTGCGCGCTGCGCGGAGTCATGTGGAGGGCACGCGCGGTCGCGCCATGGAGGAGCAGCGGCAGGATGCGCCGCCCCTCGGCGTCGGGCCCCGTCGCGTCGTAGACGACGCCGAGCGGCCCGTCGGTGAGGAGCACGTCCTCGAGATCGAGCCCGTCCCCCGCGCGGCGCACGGATTCGTCCGCGGCGCTCGGGTGGCCTGCGGTGCCCGTGTCGGCGGGCGCCGCGGCGGGCGCCAGCACGAAGTGCACGGTCGCGTACTGGCCGAAGCCGAGGCTGCCGAGCGCCCGCTCGTGGTCCGGCGTGAGCGCCGGACGGAAGCCGAGCTGCAGGACGCGGTAGAAGGGAATCGCGACGACGACGTGGCGCGCGTGGACCGATTCGACACGACCGGTCCGCTCGTAGACGACCCGCATCGGTGCAGCGAGCGATCCGCCCTGCTCGATGGCGGTGACACGCGCGTCGAATCGAACGGGGCCACTCGCAGCAGCGAGGGCCTCGAGCAGACGCGTGTTGCCCCCGACGACGCTGTGATAGGTCTGACCGTCGCCGAGCAGGAAGTCGAGCTCGAGCAAGCCGAAGAGCGCGCTGAATCCGTCCCACCCGCTTCCGAGCTCGCACTCGATGTGGAGCCGAAGCCAGCTTGCCCCTCGCGGCGAGAGGCTGCCGTCACGTCGGATCCACTCCGCGAAGGAGATGGACTGGAGCGCCGCGATCCCGGGATCCGCGAGGCCCCGCCCGCGTGCGCGGGCGAGCAGCGACGCCGCGCCCTCGAGCCAGGTCTCGAGCGCCCGCCGCTCGTCATCGGCGAGGAAGGTCCGGAGATGGTCGTCGAGCGAGCGACCGACGAGCCGGAACGGCCGTCCCTCGAGCTCGACGCTCGAGTACGGCGTCGGCGCCGCATGGGTCTCGAGGGGGATGCCGAGCTCGGCCGCGATCCCGACGAGCGGATTGTCGTCCCAGAGCTCCTGGAGCCCCGCCTCGGCCGAGAGCCCGCCCCCGTACGCGATCGACGCCACGCGCCCGCCGACGACGGACCTCGCCTCGAGCACGAGGGTCTCGAGCCCCTGGGCTCTGAGCGTGTAGGCCGCGACGAGACCCGCGACGCCGGCGCCGACGACGACCGCATCGTAGACGGGCGGGCCGGCGACGGGGGCGCTCGGCGCGGGGCGGGCGAGCTGTGGATCGGCGGCGAAGGCGGCGCGCGGGAAATCGAGGAGGAGGAACGGGACGAAGAACAGCGCGACGAGGCGGGTCGTGAGCGCGGAGCGGGCGGGGGATGCGGTGGCCATGCCCGGGAGACGCGTGCGCGCGGCGGGCGATATCGGCGTTCGTCCGAAGCGGCGCGCGGGGCGAGTCGGGTCAGCCCATCGGGGCACCGTCTGGAGCAGGGAGCATGGCCCGCGCAGCGGCGCTGACTCGGCGGGCAGCCGTCAGGCCCGAGCCCTGGGCCGCGCGCCGGCTCGGCTTCGGGCCGCCACGCCGGGCGACGCCGCCCGACACACGTCCGACGGATCGATCAGACGGGTCGATCCGCGCGGAAGAGGAACGCGAACTCCCGCGAGGGCTGGCCCCCGCCGAGCAGGTCGAACCGGCCCGAGCCGTAGAAGCCCGCCCCGCAGCCCGGACAGCTTCGCCGCTGCGGCTCGACCGGCCCGAGACAATGGGCGCAGTAGGATCCGGTCCGGGCCGCCTCGTCGCTCCGATTCGATTCGCCCATGGCTCGATTCCTCCGTCTCCGGCTCGTCGCTTCTCGATGCCCTCATGGACGGAGTCGACGACGGGTCCGATATCGGTCCACCGCCGGGTCGCTTTTTTCGAACGGGTTCGTCCAGCGGCGCGAGGCTGGCGCGCCGGAGCCCCGGCATGCCGAGCCGCTGCGACCGGGCTGCGGCTTCAGCGAGGCGCTGCAGGCTCCTTCCACCAATTGGTGTCGTCGGAGGCGATTCGCGGCTCGAGCCGGACCCGTGGGTGATGGGATCGGCCGAGCCTCCACCCGGCGATCGCATGCGATCCGCCCGCTCCCTCGGACCCCGCGTGAAGCGATCCGCCCCGGCCCGCGCCGCTCGCGTCGTTCGAAGCCCGACGCGCCCGACGGGCGCGCCTCACAACGAATCGAGGAACGCGAGCACCCGCCTCCGCTCCGCCGCCGGGAGCCGCGCGAAGGCCGCGCGCGAAGCAGCGGCCTGCCCGCCGTGACGCGCGATCGCGTCCTCGGGCGTGAGCGCGAGACCGTCGTGCATCAGGCGGTTGCGCGTCCGGAGTCCCCAGAGCGGAGCCGTGCGGATCTGGGACGCCGTCGAAGCGTATGCGCGCCCCGGTAGGACGGGAATGCCGTCGCCGCTCCCGACGTCGTGGAGCAGGAAGTCGCTGTAGGGATGGATCGCCTTGTGGCCGAGCGCTTCGGGCACGACGAGCTCGCCGCCGTTGATGGCCGTGCCCGCTGGCGCCGTCACGATCGTCGCGACGTGGCATCCCTCGCAGCCGATGCGCGCGAAGATCGCCTCGCCGGCGCGCGCGTCCGCGGTCTCCTCGCCGCGCGGCGGCGCCTTCGTCGCGCGCATGAAGTCGGCGAAGGCGACGACGTCGACGCCGTCGTCTTCGGGCTCGAGGACCTCGTCGTAGCCGGAGCCCACGCCGACATAGACGCCGCTCGCCGTGTTCTCCTCGGGCAGCAGGGGCGTCGTGATGCCCATCTCGTTCAGGTAGGCGTCGGCGGAGAAGGAGACGAGGCTGGCATGCTGGGCCTTCCAGCCGAAGCGGCCGATGCGGACCTGGCCATCGGCTTCGAGCACCGGAACCGGCACGGCCGTGCCCCGGATCGCGCGCGGCTGGCGGTCGCGGATCGCGAGCAGGGTCGAGTTCGAGATCGCCTCGACGAAGCCGTCGCCGAGGGTGCTCGTCGACAGGCGGAAGGTCCGGACCCCGTCCGCGGGCGAGACCCGCTCGACGATGTCGGGATGGATCGCGCGCGAGTGGATCAGGGTTCCGCCGATCGACTCGAAGAAGCGCCCGTTCTCGAGGCGTCCCGTGCGTTGCTCCGCGACCTGACTGCCGCCCCCGGTCACGACGTTCTGATGGCACTCGCGACAGCTCTGGGCGTTGTAGGTCGGACCGAGCCCGTCTTCGATTGCCTCGAACTCCTCGAAGAGGAAGCGATCGTCGTTGAACGACGCCAGCGCCTGGACGTTGTCGTCGTCGATCTCCTCGAAGGGCGGCCCCTGCGGCAGGTAGCCATTCGTGAGGTTGTCGAAGCCGGTCGGCGCGTCGCTCTGCGGGCCCGACGGATCGGGGCCGGGCTCGACCAGGCCGCTCGGGTCGGACGCGCCCCGTTCGCGGTCGGGCACGCCACGCGTCCGGAAGCGATCGCGCCGCTGTGCATCGGCGGGACCGGGCGTGAAGCCGATCACGAGGAGCAGGGTCAGGGCGACGAGGCTGGCGGCATGGGACGGATGCGAAGCGAGTCGCGGGCGCGAATCGAGGGCCATGGCGATCCTCCTCGGGTTGCCATGCCATTCGGCCGGATCACGGCATCGGCCTGTAGACCGCGTCACGTCGGCGCGTCTCCGACTCGACCGATCCGACGCGCCTCGACAACGGCGGCCGATGCGCGAGGCTCGAGCCCCGGCCCGATCGACCCGGCCCGATCGAGGGGCGCGCGCGGAGCATCCAGCTTGATCCTGATCGTCGGCGGCGGCATCGCCGGACTCGCGCTCGCGGCCCGTCTACATCGGCTCGGCCTGCCATGCGAGCTCGTCGAGCGGGACCCGGCCTGGTCGACGGTCGGCGGCGGCATCACGCTCTACCCGAACGGCCTCCGCGCCCTGCGCGCGGTCGGCGTCGCCACGGAGGTCGAGGCGCGCGGCGCGCGCCTCGACCGGCTCCGGGTCCTCGACCGGACGGGTCGCCTGCTGAGCGAACGGCCGGGCGACGCGTGGGCGGGCGTCGGAGCGACCGTGATGATCGACCGCCAGGTCCTGCAGACCGTGCTCCGGGGCGTGGCGGCGGCCGTCCCGACGCGCCTCGGCGTCGGGGTCGCCTCGATCTCGACCGGGGAGCCGGACGGACGCGCAGCCGTCGTCTTCAGCGACGGAACGCGGGGCCGCTACGACCTCGTCGTCGGCGCCGACGGCATCCGCTCGAGCGTGCGCGGCCTCTGCTTCGACCCGGTCCGCCCTCGCCCCGTCGGTCAGACCTACTGGCGCACCGCCCGCCGCGTCGAGCTCGTCGACTGCGCGACGATGATGGTCGACGCCGACCGGTATGTCGCGGTCATGCCGCTCGGCGGCGGCGTGAGCTACCTCGCCTGGCAGGTCCATGCCGCCACGCCCTTCGACGATCCGACCGAGGGCCGCATCGCACGGCTGCGCGCCCGCTTCGGCGACTTCGGCGAGCCCGCCGCGAGCGCGCTGGCGAGCCTGCGCGAGGATGCCGAGCTCCACTTCGGGCCGGCCGAGGAGCTCGTGATCGCCGCCTGGCACCGTGGACCCGTCGTGCTGATCGGCGACGCGGCCCATGCCTGCTCGCCGACCCTCGCCCAGGGCGGGAGCCTCGCGGTCGAGGACGCCGTCGTGCTGGCCGAGGAGCTCGCCCGCGACGTCGATCGGGAGACCGCGCTCGCCGCCTTCGTCGCCCGCCGCAAGCCGCGCGTCGACTGGGTGCGCGAGCGGACCCACCACGAGATCGAGCAGCTGAATCGGGGCGCGGACCATCTCGCCGAGCGGACGGAGCAGGTCCGCACCGTGCTCGAGCGCGCGATCTGAAGATGCGCGCGCGCGCGACGGACCTCGCGCATCGGACCGCCATGGCGCAACCTCCGGATCCATGAACGCGTTGACGCGCCGTCTGATCTCGAAGGCGGTCGAGCAGGTCGCCGGCAGCGGCGTCCGCGTCGATCGCGATGGACGGCTCGCCTATCCCGACGGCCTCGATCCCGACCGTGTGCATCGCCTGATCGAGCTCGTCCTGGCCGAACGCTTCGCGAGTCCGAAGAGCGCGATCGAGGCGCTCTTCGAGCGGGTCGGCGTTCCGGAGCGCGCGATCGAGGCGCTCGACGAGGTCCTGACCGAGGACGGGCGCCTGCAGCTCGCCGCGATCGGGCGCCACCCGATCCATCTCGCCGCGGCGCTGCCGAGCGTGCGGCAGATCCCCGACTACTTCCGGCGCTTCCTGATCGACGGACTCGGATTCGCCGACGAGCGCGACGCGACGCTCGAAGCGGCGGCGATCGCCTCCCGCCAGGGCGCCGCCGCGGCGCTCGCCTGCGAGCCGAACTGGGAGGCGATCCTCGCGCGGGGCGAGGCCGTGGGCGAGCTGGCGCGGCGCTGGCGCGAGGGACGGTCGACGCGGAAGGGCGCGTGAGGCGCGCCGCGCGCGCGCGCCGCGCCCGCGCGCTTCTGCCGACGCTCGTCCTGGTCGGCCCCGGCCTGGCCGTGCAGATCCTCGCGGCGTCCGTCGCGGGGGCGCTCCTCGTCGGGTCCGCGGCGCGGGCCGAGGCGAACGACGTCGGGCGCGCCACGGCAGACCCCGCGTCGCTCGACGAGAGGACGCATCCGCTCCCGGCCTGGCGCCGCGGCCGCGAGCTCCTCGCGCGCGCCGGCCTCCGGCCCGAGGCGGTCTACACGCTCGACGTCCTCCGCAACGCCAAGGGCGGGCTCGCCCGGAAGACGGACGCGCTCGGCAACCTCGACCTGACGTTGACCTGGCAGCCCGAGGCCTGGCTGGGCCGCGACCTCGGGACGTTCTTCCTCTACGGGCTCGTGAACCACGGCGGCCGGCCTTCGCGGGCGGTGGGGGACGGTCAGATCGCGGACAACATCGAGGCGCCCGATGCTGCCCGGCTCTTCGAGGCCTGGTGGCAGAAGGGCCTGCTCGACGGGCGCGCTTCGCTGCTGCTCGGGCTCTACGACGTGAACTCGGAGTTCTACGCCGTCGAGAGCGCCGAGCTCTTCGTGAACAGCGCCTTCGGCATGGGCTCGGAGCTCGGCAACAGCGGTCGCAACGGTCCGTCGATCTTCCCCGCGACGTCCCTGGGCGCGCGCGTCAAGCTCGAGCCCGTTCATGGCTACGAGTTCCAGGCCGCCGTGCTCGACGGCGTGCCCGGAGATCCCGACCATCCCGCGCGAACGCGCATCGAGCTCGGCTCGGACGACGGCGCCTTCCTGATCGCCGAGCTCGCGCGCCATTGGCAGCGGTCGCCGACGCGAGACAGCGTCGACGTCCTGCGCCGAACGCAGCGCCGACGCATCGGCCGGGCCTACGATCAGATTCCGGATTTCCTGCGCATCGCCATCGGGAGCTGGCTCTACACCGCCCGCCTGCCCCACCTCGCCCGGACCGGGGTAGACGGCGAGCCCGCCGAGCGCCATGGCCTGCCGGGCGTCTATCTGATCGCCGATTTCGACGCGACCGCCCTCGATCCGCTGCACGCCAGAGGGCTCTCGGCCTTCCTGCAGGCCGGCTGGGCCGATGGCGACGTCGGTCCGTACGCGGGCTATTTCGGCGGGGGATTCAAGTACACGGGCCTGATCGCCTTCCGCCCTCAGGACGAGACGGGATTCGCCGTCGCGGCCGCGCTGAACGGTCGCGCCTACACAGAGGCGCGTCAGCGCTCGGGCGAGCGTCCCGCCGCGGGGGAGGTCGCCTTCGAGTGGACCCATCGCGTCGTGGTCACACCCTGGCTCTCGCTCCAGGGCGATCTGCAGTACGTGCTCGATCCCGGCGGGCTGAAGAGCCGCTCGGACGCGCTGATCGGCGGGATCCGCTTCGTGGTGAGCCTCTGAGACGGCGGCGCGGCGGCGGGCTCATTCGACCTCGAGCAGGGCGGCATCCCCGACGCGGAGCACGCCGTCGCTCAGCACGCGACAGACGACGCCCGCGCGGCGCGCCAGCGCGAGCCGCGCGGCGCGCCCGATGGCGTCGTCGAGCAGCTTGCACGGTGCCGCGTCGCGGACGACCTCGAGCTCGATCGGACCGATGCGGAAGCGATGGCCCGGGGTGCGCGGCAGGCGGCCGGCGGAGAGCGTCAGGTTGCGGCGCGTGCGCGCGGGATCGATCCCCGGGCCCTCGCCGGGCCCCGCACGCGCGGTGGCCTCGGCGAGCTCCTCGAGCGACTGCACCGTCACGTGGCGCCGGCGACTGCCGTGGTAGCGGTCGCCGATCAGGCCCTTGCCCGCCTCGACCTCGACCGACCCGACGGCGCGCATCGGCAAGCGACGCGCCTTCGCGACATGGATCGAGACGACGACGGGGGCGGGCGCGCCGGACGGATCGGGGACTCGATCGGTGGACACGACGGGAGCGTACTCGACGGCGACTCGATCGGCGGCGTCGACTGGAATTGCGCGATGGATGCGCCACGCTCGGGCAGCGCGCGTCGATCGCCCGCCGCGGCGCGCGATCGGAAGCCCGTCGAGGAAGCGATCATGTCCAGCCCTCCGCCTCCCGCCGCAGACGAGACCGGCCTCGACGGCGACGCCGATCTCCTCGCCCGCTACGACCCGTTCGCGAACGGCACCGGGGACGTGCCCTATCCGCTCCTGCACGCCTGGCGGGCGCGCCATCCCGTCGCGAAGCTGCCGACCGGCTACTACTTCGCGTCGCGCTACGACGACGTCCATGCCGCGCTGCGCGACGGCGGACCGGTCGTCGACGCCTTCTCCCACGAGGGCAAGATGCGGGCGCTCGACGTGATCGTGCCCGAAGAGGAGCGCCTGATCGGGGAGATCGAGGGACCGAGGCATACGCGCCTGCGCAGGCTCCTGATGTCGGCGCTGCATCCCTCGCTCGTGTCCGACGTGCGCGACTTCGTCGAGAAGCTCTGCGACAGCCTGCTCGACGATCTGCTCGTGCGCGGCGAGGGCGATCTGGTCGCGGACTACGCCGTTCCGATCCCGTGCCGGACCCTCGCCCGCGTGTTCGACCTGCCCGACTCCGACTACCGCTCGTTCCGGGCATGGACGGTCGCGGTCGTGAACGGTCCCTACCCGACGCGGAACGGAGGGCCCTTTGGACCGGGATTGCGGGGCGCGGTGCCCGAGTTCGCCGACTACATCGATCGCCTCGCCGAGGAGCGCCGTCGCGCGCCGCGCGAAGACCTCCTCTCGCGCCTGGTCGCGGCCGAGGTCGACGGCGAACGCTTCTCGCCGACCCAGATCCGGAGCACCGTGGCCCACCTCATCATGGCGGGCAACGAGACCACGACGAACCTGATCGGGAACCTGCTGGCCCATCTGCTCGCCCATCCCGACGATCGGGCGCGTCTGCGGGCCGATCGCTCGCTGCTGCTCGGGGCCGTCGAGGAATCGCTGCGCGTCGATCCGCCGGTCCTGATCCAGCCGCGCACGCTCGTCCGGGACCTGCGTCTTCGCGGCGTCGACGTCCCGGCCGGCTCGCGCATGATCCTGAGCCTCGCCGGAGCGAACCACGATCCGGCGGTCTTTCCGGATCCCGAGCGCTTCGATCTCGATCGCCGCAACGTCGGGCAGCATCTCGCCTTCGGCGCGGGCCCGCACTACTGCCCGGGCGCCGCGCTGGCCCGACTCGAGGCGCGCATCGCGGTCGGGACCTTCCTCGATCGGATCGGGCGAGCCGAGCTCGCGGCCGGCTTCCGACGCGAGCGGCTCGAGGCCTTCGCGTTCAACGGGCCGAAGGCCCTGCCGGTTCGGGTCGTCGAACGCGCTGCCGCTTGAGCCGGAGGACGCTCGAACCTGCTCCGGGCGCCGACGTCCTGCGGACACGCGATCGGCGCGCTCTCCTCTCTCCCGTCCTCCCGTCCTCCCGTCCTCCCGTCTCGCTCCCGTCCGTCGCTCCGCTCCGTCGGTCTACGGTCCGTCGACGGGGTCGCGTTCGTCGACGCGCTCCCGCTCGTCGGCGCGCATCGCCGCCGATACCCGCTCCGCCTCGGCGAGCACCCGCAGCAGGTTCTCGCCGAGCACCTTGCGCACCGTCGCCTCGTCGTGTCCCCGCGCGAGCAGCCCCGCGGTCAGCGCCGGCAGTCGACTCACGTCCTCCATGCCGACCGGCATGCTCGCGACGCCATCCCAGTCCGCGCCGATCCCGACGTGGTCCGGGCCCGCGACGGCGATCGCGTGGTCGAAATGGTCGAGCAGGACGTCGAGGCTCGTCCGGGGGGCGGGGTGGCGCGCGAAGTGGTCGCGCATGCGCGCGGCCAGCGCGGCGTGATCGCCCTCGGTGACGGATTGGATCGCCGCGAGCGTCGCGGCGTGCTCGGCGAAGTAGGCGCGCATCCGGGCGGCGGCGTCTTCGTCGATGTAGACCGGATAGAAGTTGATCATCGCGACGCCGCCGTTCTCGGCGAGCGCGCGCAGCATGGCGTCGGAGAGGTTGCGCGGGTGGTTCGCGACCGCGCGCGTGGCGGAGTGGGAGGCGATGACGGGCGCGCGGGTCGTCGCGAGCGCGTCGAAGAAGGTCGCGTCGGAGACATGGGAGACGTCGACCAGCATCCCGATCCGATTGAGCTCGAGGACGACGCGGCGGCCGAAGTCGGTCAGCCCGCCGTGGGTCGGGGCGGGGGTCTCCGTCGTGCCGGAGGAGTCGGCCCAGGTCGTGTTGAAGGCGTGGGTCAGCGTCAGATAGCGGACGCCGAGGCGATGGAAATCGCGCAGCGCCGGCAAGCTCTCCTCGATGACGTGGCCGCCTTCGATGCCCATCAGACTGACGACCTTGCCGGCGGCCACCGCCGCGCGGATCTGGGCGACCGACCCGGCGACGACGAGGTCGTCGGGATGACGCGCTGCCAGCTCGTGGACGGCGTCGATGCGCTCGAGCGCCTCCCGGAGCGCCTCGCCCTTCGTCTCGCGCGGACCCATGTAGATCGACCAGAACTGGACGTCGAGGCCGCCCTCGCGCATGCGCGGCAGGTCGACCGTGCCGTCCGCGAGGTCGTGTCGCTCCGTGAACGACCAGCTCGGATCCTCGAAGCGCGGGGTCGTGTCGGCATGGCCGTCGACGACGATCGCGTCGAAGTGGAGACGGCGGGCGCGCTCGGCGGGGTCGACGGGGCGATGCGTGCAGCCGGCGAACGGACCGACCAGGACGAGACCGACGGCGACGAGACCCGAACCGAGATCGAAGCGGGTGCGGCGTCGCGCGGGCGTGGCCATGGTCGGAAAGTAGGCGAACCCGCTCGCAGCGTCGTGCCGAGCGATCGGATCGCCAGAGCGGTCCCCGGACCGGCACCGATCCGAAACGGACCGCTTCAGGACGAGGGCGACGGCACCCGGAAGATCCACGCGTAGAGGACCGGCGCCAGGCCGAGCGTCAGGACCGTCGCGAAGGCGAGGCCGAACGCGATCGTGATCGCCATGTCGTAGAAGAGCGGATCGCGCGAGACGATGATCGGAAGCATGCCGAGGATGGTCGTCAGCGTCGTCATCAGGATCGGACGGAAGCGGGCGAGGCATGCCGAGACGATCGACTCGAATTCGTCTCGACCCGCCTGCCGCTCGATGTCGATCTGCTCGAGCATGACGATCGCGTTGTTCACGACGATCCCGACCAGGCTGAGGATGCCGAGCAGGGCCATGAAGCTGTTGTAGCCCCCTCCGACGAGCAGCCCGATGGCGACCCCGGTGAAGGCGAGCGGGATGGTCAGCAGGACGACGATCGCCTTGCGCAACGAGTTGAACTGCCCGACCAGACAGATGAGGACCCCGAAGAGACACAGCGGGACGAACGTGAAGAGCGCCGCCTGCGCCTTGCGCTGGCCCTCCGTCTCTCCGCCCCACGCCCAGCGAAAGGGGTCTCCGAGCTCCGAGACGACCGCCTCGATCCCGCCCGCGACCGCGTCCTGGAGCTCGACGGCGGTCAGGACCGGGCTGCTGGCCTTGACCGTCACGGTCGGCGCGAAGTCGCGCCGCCGGATCAGGCTGAAGGTGTTCTCCGCGTGGACGTCGGCGATCTGGATCAGCGGCACGGCCGCGTCGCTCCGACTCGAGAGCACGCTCGCCGTGAGCAGTCGATCGGCCGTCTGACGCTCGACCGCGACCGCGCGGCCGCGGATCGGGATCTGCTCGTCGCCCTCCCGCAGCGTGGTCGGCATGCCGCCTTCGAGGATCACCCGCAGCGAGTTCGCGATCTCCTCGTTCGTGATGCCGGCCCGGCGCGCGCGCGACGGATCGACCTCGACGACCGCCTGCGTGACCAGGTTCTCCCAGTCGTCGTAGACGTTGACGACGTTCGGCACCGACGCGAAGAGGTCGCGCACGCGCCGCCCGGCCTCGAAGAGCTGCTCGCGCTCCCCGGGCAGACCCGGCGCGGAAATGCGCGCCTCGACCAGGCCCGTCTCGACGCTGCCGAGGAACATCCGCTTGGCCATCACCTCGATGCCCGGGAAGCGCAGGCGCGCCTGCTCGCGGATCCGCACCAGGACCGGCTCGACCTGATCGAGCGACTCGACTGTCGCCAGCACGAAGCCCATGTTGGGCGCCGTCGGCTCGGGCGCGATCGTCACGAAGAAGCGGACGCCGCCGCTCCCGACGTAGGTGAGCGTCCGCTCGATCTCGGGGTTCTCCGACTCGTCCTCGAGCCAGGCGGTGAGCTCGCGAAGGCGTCGATCGGTCTCTCGGATCCCGTGACCGGCCGGGAGCTTCACGTCGACCAGGATCTGCGGTCGGTCCGAGCGCGGCATGAACTGGGCCGGCACGAGGCCGAAGAGCCAGATGCCGAGCACGAGGACCGCGACCATCGATGCCAGGAACGGAACCCGATGGCGCAGCAGGCGCCGCAGCGTGCGGTCGTAGACCGCGAGCGTGCGCGCCTCGAGCGACGCGGCCCCCGCCGCGCCCCCCGCGGCCGGCGGCGCGGGCGCGGACGGCAGGTACCGACTGCAGAGGAGCGGCGTCACCGTCATCGCGAGCACCCAGGAGGTCGCGAGCGCGAGCAGGATGACCTGGGCCATCGAGCGCAGGTACTCGCCCGACGCGTGCGGAGCGAGGGCGAGCGGAACGAACATCAACACGGTCGTGATCGACGACGTGAGCAGCGGGATTGCGAGCGTCCGGCCGGCGTTCGTCGCGGCATCGACCCGGCTCTCGCCTCGCGCGAGGCGATTGCCGATCTCCTCGGCCATCACGATCGCGTTGTCGACCAGCAGGCCGAGCGCGACGATCAGCGTCATCAGCGAGATGCGCTGCATCGCGATGCCGGAGGCGTACATGAGCAGCAGCGTGACGAGCATCGTGAGCGGGACGTGCAGCCCGACGATGAGCCCGGTCCGCACCCCGAGGAACCCGACGATCACGACGAGCACGATCGCGATCGTCTGGCCGAGGTTGCTGCGCACGGCGGCGACGGCGCGCTCGACGTGGGTCGGTTGATAGTTGCCGACCCGAAGCTGCATCCCGACCGGAAGGCGCGACTCGAGACGCGCGAGGCGGTCGACGACGCGGGGCCCGAGGTCGAGCACGTTGCCGCCCTCCGCCATGCTCACGCCGATCAGGACCGCCTGCTCGCCGTCGGAGTAGAACGGCGCCTGCGGCGGATCGACGTACCCGCGGCGGACGCTGGCGATGTCGCCGAGCCGGATCGAGTTCCCGGTCCCCGGGATCTCGACGACGAGACGCGCGATGTCCTCGGCGCTCCTGAGCTCGCCGCGCGGCTGCACGATGATCTCGCGCTCCCCGGTGTCGATCCGGCCGCCGGGCAGCACCAGGTTCTGGGAGACCAGCGCGTCGCGCACGACGGAGATCGAGAAGCCGAGCTGGGCGAGCTGGGCGGTCGAGAACTCGATCCAGATCGTCTCGTCCTGGACGCCGTAGAGGTCGACGCGCTTGACACCTTCGAGCAGGTAGAGCGAGTCCTGCACGAGCTTGGCGGCCTGGTGGAGCTGGGCGAGGGAGAAGCCTTCGCCGGTCAGCGCGGCGCTGACGACGGTGACGTCGCCGTAGTCGTCGTTGACGAAGGGACCGACGACGCCCTCGGGCAGCTCGGGCGTCGCGTCGAGGACCTTGTTGCGAACGCTCTGCCAGATCGCCTGGAGATCTTCGCGCTCGTAGCGGTCGAGGACCCGGATCCGTACCTCGGAGTGGCCGTTGCGCGACCAGGACTGGATGAAGTCGCGCTCCGGGATGCGCGCGAGCGCCCGTTCGATCGGGCGAGTCACGAGCAGCTCGACGTCCCGCACGTCCATGCCGGGGAGGTAGGTCGTGACGACCGCGTCGCGCACGGTGATGGGGGGATCCTCCTGGCTCGGGAAGCCCGGCAGGATCAGGAGGCTGTAGACGAGGAGCGCGAAGACGATCGTGAGGACGAGGGGTTGATTGCGGAGGGCGAATCCGGTCAGGTTCATCGATCGGTCCGGTTCAGACGCTCGTCGAGGAGCGTGACGGGCTGACCGTCGCGCAGGAACGAGACGCCGGCCGTCGCGATGACGTCGCCGTCGTCGAGGCCCTCGACGACGGCGATCTCGTTCTCCCGCGTGCCCACCGCGCGAATCGTCCGCTTGACCACCGTCGAGGTCGCGGGATCGAAGACGAAGACCGAGAAGCGATCGTCGAGCTCCGGCAGCGCGGCCGCGAGCGGGATCAGGACCGAGTCCGTCTCGGCACCCTCCGCCTCCCGCGGAAGCGAGAACACGACCTCCGCCGTCATCCCGGGCCGCACGCCCGGCGGGCGCTCGGCGAGGTCGATGTGGACGGGAAACGCGTTGCCGACGCCGGCGCGCGAGCCGATCTCCGTGACGGTCGCGGAGAAGCGATGGGCGGTCGCCGCCGCATCGCGGACCGACGGAAATCCGACCGCGACCTCGGCACCCGGCGCGACCCGCGTGATCAGCGTCTCGGGCATCTCGACCGCGATCCGCAGCCCGCTGTCGGCCTGGTCCATCTCGAAGACGACCTGACCGCCCGCGACCTCCATGGCGGGGTCGATCGTTCGTACGGAGATCGAGCCGGCGAAGGGCGCCACGAGCTCGGAGCGCCGCCGATCCCGGCGCGCCCGATCGAGCCGCGTCTTCGCGGCCTCGACTCCGCTCGCGCGCGACTTCGCGAGCGCCGTCGCGCGGTCCAGCTCCTGGCGGCTCGAGACCTTCTCGTCGAAGAGCTTCTTCGTACGCTCGTAATCGGCGCGGGCCGAGGCGAGCAGCGCCGACTGCTGATCGAACTCCGCCTTCGCGTCGCTCACGGCCAGCTCGAAGGGCTCGGGATCGAGCCGCGCGAGCACCTGCCCCTTTTCGACCTGGTCGCCGAGATTCACCTCGACGGACTGGACCGAGCCCCCGACGTCGAATGCCAGCCGCGTCTCCGACACCGCCGTCACGACTCCCGAGAGCACCCGCTGCTCGTCGACCGTCGAGCGCGTCACGCGCACCCATCGGATCGCGCGGACCGGCGCCTCGGCGGGCGGTGCTTCGTCCTGGCAGCCCCACGTTATGGCGACGGCGATGCCCGCCGCCGCCAGGGCGAGCCCAGCGCGCTTCGAACGGATCGTCGTCATCGAGGGCTCCCCTGGATCGTCGGATGGTATCCGACGAGCGCGGGAGCGCCGGTGGGCCTATCAAAAAAGCGGAGCGCTCGATCGGCTCGAGCGTCCGGCCGGCCGGGGTCCGGGTCGGACGGGCGGCCGGCGGGCGCTACCGTGCGCAGCCGGGCGAGGTCGCGCGCGGGAGCGCCACGGGTGATGCGACGATGCGGGTGATGGTGACGGGGGGGACCGGCTTCGCGGGCTCCCATACGGTGCGGGCGTTCGTGCGGGCGGGCCATGCGGTCCGGCTGCTCGTGCGCGACGCGGCGAAGGTCCGACGCGTCTTCGACGCCCACGACATCGCGATCCCGGAGCAGGACGTCGTCGTCGGCGACATCACGGACGAGGACGCCGTCGCGCGCGCCATGGCCGGCTGCGACGCCGTCTTCCACTCGGCCGCGCTGGTCGAGATGAAGCGCAAGATGGCGACGCGCGTCAGGGCGACGAACCGGCGCGGCGTCGAGCTCGTGGTGGGGGGCGCAGTCAAGCGCGGACTCCCCTCGATCGTCTACGTCTCGAGCCTCTCGGTCTTCTTCCATCCGGGCTGCCCGCCGCTGCATCCCGAGATGCCGATCGTCGAGGGCCATACGGCCTACGCGAAGAGCAAGTCCGAGGCCGAGCACGTGATCCGCCGCCTGCAGGACGAGGGCGCGCCGATCCGGGCCTCCTACCCGACCGGCATCATCGGCCCCGACGATCCGGGCCTCTCCGAGGCGAACCAGGCCGTCTACACCTTCCTGAAGCAGACGGGCGTCAATACCTCGAGCGGCTTCCAGATCGTCGACGTGCGCGACCTCGCGGCGCTCCACGTGAAGCTGCTCGAGCTGCCCGAGGGCGCACATCGTTATGCGGCCGCGGGGCCCTTCCTCTCCTGGCCCGATACCTATCGCGTGCTCGACGACGTGACGGGCAAGTGGATCTGGCGCTTCCCGATGCCCGGCGGCCTCTTCCGCTCGCTCGGCACCGTCGGCGACTGGATCAAGCACGTCTACGACTTCAGCTTCCCGCTCTCCCGCGACGCGATGGAGTTCGCGACCCAGTGGCCCGGCGCCTCGGCCGAGCGGACGACGCGCGAGCTCGGCATCCGCTTCCGCGACGCCCACGCGACCTATCGCGACACCGTGCGCTGGCTCTACGAAGCGGGCCACCTCTCCGCCCGCCAGGTCGGACGCCTGGCCGAGCCCCGCGCGCTGCCCCGCGGCGGTGCGCCAGACGGAGGCGCGACCGGCTGAGGCGCGGCGCGCCGAGGCCGCGCGATCGCGCGCTGGTGTCGCCCCGACGGATGTGATACCGCATTCCCGTCATGGTTCGTCTGCTCCGCACGACCCTCGCGCGAACGCTCGGCGCGGCGCCCGCGCCTGGGCGCATCGCCGTCGGGTGGACTGCGCTGCTCGCGCTCTCGCTCGCGCTCGGCCTCGTGGCGTCGACGAGCGCGTGGTACGGGTCGGATCGCCTCGCCGAGTCCGAGAGCGTCGAGTTCGAGGGGGGCGAGGGCGAGTCGACCGCGAGCGACCCGCTCGAAGAGGTCTTCGCGACCTGCGCGCGACCCCGCTTGCGCCACCGCAGGCTCGAACGGCTGCCCGTCGTCGAGCGGGCGACGTCGCTCGACCGCGTCGTCGACGATCCGCCGCCCCGGGCCGGCCGCAACCGGGCGCGCCGCGTCGAGTCCGGGCGCGAGCGCCTGATCCGCCATCAATCCTTCCTGATCTGAGCGCCTGATCCGAACGCCCGCTCGCCGCGGCGACCACGCCTCGCCCGCCCCGTCGACTCGGGCCCGCCTCGTGCCGTCGGCCAGGTCCTCGCATCGGACCGGACGACGCCGCGCCGGCGCCGGATCCGATGCAGTCCCGGGCATCGTGCGGGTCGCGGGCCTCGAACGCGTCCCTCGATGCGACCCGGCAGCGGGATGCGAACCCGTCGAACGCTCCGCACGCGACCCGCCCCGATCGCCCTCTTCGAGCAGGAGTCCCTGCATGAACCGATTCCCCGACGCCTCGAACCCGCCCGCCGCTCTGCCCGACGACGGCCTCGGCTTCACTGGCCGCCTCGCCGGCGGTCTGCGCGACGACCTGGCGCGGCGGCGGCCCTTCTATCTCGACGACTTCCGCCAGGGCCTGCATGCCAAGGTCCTGGCCTCGGTCCTCTTCCTCTTTTTCGCATGCCTCGCGAACGCGATCGCCTTCGGCGGTCTGACCGATCTGGTCACGGACGGTCGCATCGGAACGACCGAGATGATCGTGGCGACGGCAGCGGGCGGCATCGCCTTCGCGCTCTTCGGCGGCCAGCCCCTGACGATCCTCGGCGGGACCGGCCCGATCGTGATCTTTACCGGCCTGCTCTACGCGACCTGCGAGCGCCTCGAGCTCCCCTTCCTCGCGACCTATGCCTGGACCGGCATCTGGTCCGGCGTCCTGCTGATCCTCTGCGCGATCACGGACGCCAGCGCGCTGATGCGCTTCTTCACGCGCTTCACCGACGAGATCTTCGCGAGCCTGATCGCCGTCATCTTCATCGTCGAGGCGGTCGCCTCGATGGCCGGGCCCTTCGGCGAGACGCCGCGCGACCTGCCCGCCGCGCTGCTGGGCGTCGTCCTCTCGCTCGGGACCTACTCGCTCTCGCGCACGCTCAAGAGCGCGGCGCAGACGCGCTTCCTCGTCGGCTCCGCGCGTGCCTTCCTCTCCGACTTCGGCCCGACGATCGCGATCGCAGCGATGACCCTCGTCGCGCTCTCGCTGCCGCAGATCCGACTCGAGGTCCCGGGCATCCCGGAGCGCTTCGGGACGACCGACGGTCGGCCCTGGCGCGTCGAGCTCTTCGCGCTCCCGACCTGGGCGATCTTCGCGAGCCTCGCGCCCGCGCTGATGGCGACGATCCTGCTCTTCCTCGATCAGAACATCACGACGCGCCTCGTCAATGCGCCCGGGAACCGGCTGCGCAAGGGCGTGGGCTTCCATCTCGATCTGCTGATCGTCGGGATGATCGTCGCGATCGGCTCGCTCTTCGCGCTGCCCTGGATCGTCGCCGCGACGGTCCACTCGCTGAACCACGTGCGGAGTCTCGCGACGACCGAGGTCGTCGCGGCGAACGGCGTTCAGCGCGAGGTCGTCCGCTCGGTCCGGGAGAACCGACTCTCGGGCCTCGCGATCCACGTCCTGATCGGCTGCTCGATCCTGATCCTGCCGCTGATCCAGCTGATCCCGATGGCCGTGCTCTTCGGCCTCTTCCTCTTCATGGGCTTCAACACGCTCGCCGGCAACCAGCTCTGGGATCGCTTCCTGCTGCTCTTCACCGATCCCAAGCTCTATCCCGCGACGCACTATGTCCGGCGCGTGCCCGTCGCGCGCATCCATCTCTTCACGGCGGTCCAGGTCATCGCGCTCGTCGCGCTCTGGCTCCTGAAGGCGAGCGCCCTCGGCATCCTGTTCCCGATCCTGATCGCGCTGCTCGTCCCGTTGCGCAGGGCGCTCGCCCGCTGGTTCCCGACCCGCGAGCTCGAGGCTCTCGACCCCGACGAAGAGCTCGACGAGGCGGAGTCCGACCTGGTCGGAGGCGACGTCCATGCCTGAACGACACGCGTCTCGAACCCCTCCGAGCACGGGAGAACCCGGCATGACGCCGCACTCGATCCTGATTCCGCACGACGGCTCCCCCCTCTCCGGCACGATCGTCGACGCGCTGGCGCCGCTGCTCGACGGCGGCGTCAACGTCACGCTGCTCCACGTCGTCGAAGAGGGCTCCGCCGGCGCCGACTCGCTCCGCCGGCCGGCGAGGTCGGCGGCGGACGGGGCGCTCGACGGCAGCGCGCTCGACGCGAGCGAGGCGGCGGTGCAGGCGCGGGGCGCGACCGTGACGCGGATCGAGCGGCGGGCGCGCGACGTCGCGGCCGCGATCGTCGACGACGTCGCGGCGTCGCGGCCCGACCTCGTCGCGATGACGACCCATGGCCGCGGCGGATTCAGCCGCCTCGTTCGCGGCAGCGTCGCGGAGCGGGTCCTGCGCGCCTGCCCCGCGCCGCTCTGGATGGTCAATCCGAAGACCCATCCGACCGCGCGCCTCGCGCGCATCCTCGTCGCGCTCGACGGCTCGGAGGAGGCCGAGCGGATCCTCGACGTCGTGATCCCGATCGCGCGGCGCACGGACGCGCGGGCGACGCTCCTCTACGTCGACTGGGACGCGGCGACGGATACCCCCGCGCAGGCGGCGAAGCGACGCGGCGAACGCGCCGGGCAGGTGAGGGATTGGCTCGCCGCCGCGCTCGCGCGGCTCGAGCGCGAGGCGGTCCCGGCGACGCTCGAGATCGCCCGGGGCGACGTCGCGGGGGAGATCCTGCGCGCGGCCGATCCGGCGCGCTTCGACCTGCTCGCGCTCTCGACCCATGGCCGCTCGGGTCCCGGGCGCTGGCTGCTCGGCTCGATCGCGGAGCAGGTCCTCGGGCAGTGTCGGATCCCCGTCCTCCTGACGCGGACCGCGGGCTGAGCCGGGCATGCTCCGAGGGCGTCTGGACGGAAGGCGCGCGGCGACGCCCACCCCGCTTCGCCGCGGCGTTGCGCGCCGACCGCCCCGACTGCGAGGATAGGCGTCCGGGTGCGGCCCGACCCGGACCCGACCGGCCAGGACGGGACGGGGCGGGGCGGGGCGGGGCGGAACAGAACAGAACAGGACCGGACAGGAAGAATCCGGACGCGAACGATCCGGAACGGGAAGCAGCGCGCGGCGACGAGCGAGGAGGCCGGGAGGATGAAGGACGTGTTGCGCTATGCGGGCAAGAAGGTGGTGATCACGGGCTGCGCGACGGGCATGGGCGCCGCGGCGGCGGAGCTGCTCGTCGGGCTCGGCGCCGAGGTCCATGCGCTCGACATCGGCGAGGTGAAGGTCGGCGCCAAGCAGATCGTCAAGACCGACATGAAGAGCAAGGCCTCGATCGACGCGGCGATCGCGAAGCTCCCGACCGAGATCGATGCGCTCTTCAACTGCGCCGGCGTTCCGCATCCGCCTTTCTCGGCCTACGACACGATGATGATCAACTTCGTCGGTCTGCGGCATCTGACCGACGCGCTGATCCCGCGCCTGCGCACCGGCGGCAGCATCACCTCCATCGCCTCGACCGCCGGCATGGCCTGGAAGAGCAACCTGGACCTCGTCCGGCAGTTCCTCGCGCTCGGGACCTTCGAGCGAGGCGCGGCCTTCCTCGACGAGGGCCCCGATCTCAAGGCCGACGCCTACGCCTTCTCGAAGCAGTGCATCATCGTCTATACGCAGTCGCTCGCGGGCGAGCTCGGCCAGCGCGGCATCCGCATCAACTGCATCAGCCCCTCGCCGACGGCGAGCCAGTTCATGGTCCAGCTGACGAAGCAGATCCCCGAGGACGCGATCAAGCTCTTCTGTCCGTCGATCGGCCGCTTCGCCGAGCCGATCGAGATGGGGCGCGTCCTGGTCATGCTCGGCAGCGATCTCGCGGGCTTCGTCTCGGGCGTCAACCTGCCCGTCGACTTCGGCTACTGCGGCGAGGTCGCGATGGGCCAGCGCGACAACCTGATGAACATCGGCTGAGGCGATCGCCGGCGGAAGGCGGGCTGGAGACGAGACGACGCTGGGCGGTGATGGAAGCCGGAGGGAGCCGATGCCCCGATGCCCGCGCGCCCGATTCCGCGGCCGGTGGCTCGTCGTCCTCGCGCTCGGGCTCGGGTCGCTCGTGGGCTGCGGCGGTACGGAGCCGCCCCTTCCGGACCTCGGACGCGCATCGATCGACGGGCGGGCCGACGACGCGGAGCCGCTCTCCTGGCTCCGCCGCTTCGCCATCGATCGTGTCCTCGACTATCGCGTATTCAGCGGCGCGCGAGCGGGCTTCGTCGCGCTGGTCGCGCGAGGCGGGCGCGTCGTCTACGCGCGAACGAGCGGCTTCGCCGATCGCGAGGCGCGCGTCCCGATGTCGCTCGAAACGCGATTCCACCTGGCGTCGATGACCAAGCCGATCACGGCGGTGGCCGCGCTGATGCTCATCGAAGACGGCAAGCTCGCCCTCGACGACCCCGTCTCGCGCTACGTGCCCGCCTTCGCGGACGCCGCCGTCGCTTCGCCGCGCGACGCGAACGGCCACTACACGACCCGGCCGCTCGAGACGCCCCTCACGGTTCGGCACCTCCTGACCTTCACCTCGGGCATCGGCGGCTACGCCGAGAGCGACGATCCGCTCGATCGGATCTGGCGATCTCCCGACGTCGAGGCCGCCGGCCTCGGATCTCTCGCCGATCGGATCGCGCTCGTCGCGCGACGCCCGCTCTACGAAGCGCCCGGGACACGCTGGCGCTACGGCCTCTCGGCGGACGTCCTCGCCCGGGTCGTCGAGGTCGCGGCCGCAGAGCCCTTCGACGCGTTCCTCCGCCGACGCCTCTTCGATCCGCTCGGCATGACGTCGACCGGCTTCCCGGACCAGCAACCGCCGGACGCGCCCTGGGCGCGGATCTACACCCATGCGGAGGACGGCTCGCTCGTCCGCGAGCGCCGATTCGACGCCTACTATGGGCGCGGCTGGACGCCCGGCGGCGGGGGGCTCGTCTCGACCGCCACCGACACCCTGCGCTTCGCGCTCATGCTCTGGAACGGCGGCGAGTGGAACGGCGTCCGGATCCTCGCGCCCGAGCGCGTCGCGGCGATGACCCGACTGCAGGTGCCCGACGGCGTGCTCTCGGACATGGGTCTCGAGGGGCTCGGCTGGGGCTTCGGCGTCTGCGTCGTGGCCGACGAGCGCGTGACCCCGATGCGCGCGAAGGACGGGGATTTCTGGTGGAGCGGCCTCTTCGGAACGCATTTCTGGGTCAGCCCGTCGACGGACACGGTCGTCGTCGTGATGCAGCAGACCGAGCCCGGGCCGCGTTCCGGTCCCCCGATCGCGGGGCCACTCGTCCAGGCCCTCGCGCTGCCGTGAGCACGCGCTCGAGCGCATGGGCCTCGAGCCAGGCGATCATCGCGGCGCCCGCGCCGCTCGGGCGATGCCGCTCGGCCGTGACGAGATCGTCGACGTAGACGTGCCGTCCCCGGGCCAGCTTGAGACCGACGACGAATCCCGCCACGCACAGCACGTCGCCATCGGATTCGACGAAGGCGACCTGGTCACCGGCCGCTCGCTGCCGCTCGATCTGGGCGACGAGCGTCTCGCGGTCGAAGCGGCCGCGGAGCTCCGACGGGACCGGGACGACCCGCTCGAGATCGGCATCGGACTCGACGAGCGGGACGTGCATGGCGGGGCTCAGCGCACCGCGGCGAGCAGCAGCTCCGCCAGCGCGGCGGGTCGCGCGAGGAAGGGCGAGTGATCGCCGGGGATCTCGACGACCTTCGCTCCGGTGCGAGCGGCGATCGCGCGCTGGGAGTCGGGCAGCACGATCGGATCGTCGGCGCAGACGACGTAGGTGGTCGGCCGGCTGCGCCAGGCCGCGCGCTCGATGCGCTCGTGCGGCAGGCCCGTCGCGCCGGGTCGGAGGCGGGCTGCGGCCGCGGCCGCCTCCGCGGGCGACGCGTCGGGATAGAAGAGCTCGGCCGTGCGCGTCGGATCGACCTCGAGCAGGCCGGCTCCGGCCGGACGCAGCGCCCCGATGAACGACGCGTCGATCTCGACCGGCCCGCCGCTCGGGGGCTCGCCCTCGTCGGGCGCCAATGAGGCCAGCAGCACGAGATGCCCGACGGCCGGGTGATTGCCGGCGACGGTGACCACGGCGCCGCCGTAGGAATGACCGAGCAGGACGACCGGACCCGCCCCGACCGCCTCGAGCGCTCGATGCACCGCGGCCGCGTCCTCGGCGAGCGAGGTCAGCGGGAGCTCGGGCGCGGTGCAGACGGCGCCGCGGCGCGTCAGCTCCGCGACCAGCGGGTCGAAACACCAGGGGCCGTGGAACGCGCCGTGCACGAGCATGAAATGCGTCATCGAGGGGGCCTCTCGGGTCGGACTGGATGCCCGACGGCGAACGATCGCCTAGGACCGCCGTCGTGTCATCGTGGCGCGCGCTCGCCCGCCGACCCCTGTGGCCGGTCGAAGGGCTCGGCCTCGAGTCGCGTCGATCGGATCAGCCAGCGGCCCCCCTGCTTCACGTACTCGTCGCGGTAGTAGCCGGCTCCGTCGAAGACGACCGTGCCCTGCGCCGTGCAGACGTCATGGAGCGCCCAGATCCCGGTCGCGGTCGCCGGTCCCGTCAGCTCGATCTCGGGCATGTGGCCATGGTGGACGGAGCGCAGGCCGGCCAGTGATTCGCGGATGAAGGCGACCACGCCGGCTCGGCCGCGCCCGCCCGCCGGCTCGACGCCGGGCGCGGACTGCCAGCTCTGCTCGCAGTCCTCGCTGAAGAGCGCGGCGAACTCGTCCCAGCGTCCCTGATCCATCAGCCGGAAATAGCGGGCCTTGAGCTGCTTGATGAGCTCGATCTCGACGAGGTCCTCGGGGGTCACGGCATCGTCCTCCTGTAGACGCGACGCCGACAGACGCGATGCCGACGAACGCCGCGTGGTTCAGCCGCGCGCCGCCGCGTCGATCGCCGCGAGATCGCTGCGGATGGTGCGCGAGATCGCGAACAGACAGGGCGCAGAGAGCGCGCCGACCCCGGCCGCGACGACGAGCGAGTAGCGGATCGCCTCGTCGCCGAAGCGCGCGGCGAGGCCGTCGTTGAGCAGGCCGATCGAGATCGAGCCGAGGCCGTAGCCGAAGAGGTTCGTCACCGCGAACTGGGTCGCGGCCGAGGTCGCGCGCAGCCGCGGATGGACGAGGCCCTGGACGAGCAGCCAGAGGACCGGCAGGTAGACGTTGTTCAGGAAATAGAAGACGCCGAAGCAGGCGAGCGCGAGGCCCGCGGTCGGCGCGAGGGCGAAGAGCGCGAAGAGCGGGGCGGCGGCGAGACACGCTCCGCCCGAGATGCGACCGTACCAGCGTGGATCCCGCGCGCCGAAGCGGTCGGCCAGGACGCCGCCCGCGAAGCATCCGACGGCGCCGGAGCCGCCCGCGAGCAGACCGAAGGCGATGCCCGACTCCGAGAGGCTCATGCCGAAGACGCGCTGCAGGTAGAGCGCGCTCCACGAGAGCGCGGCATAACCGATGAACGACTGACAGGCGGCGGCCGCCATCAGCCAGCGGTAGGTCGGCCGCGCGAAGACGGCCCCGATGCGGGCCAGGAGCGCCGTCTGCGGGACGTCTTCGACGTCGACCGTACGCTCGGGCTCGCGGACGCTCCAGCCGATCGCGAGCGCGAGCGGCAAGCCGAGGGCCCCGGCCGCGAGAAAGGCCGTCCGCCAGTCGAAGCGATCGGCGATCAGGCCGCCGCCAGCGGCGCCGAGGGCCGTTCCGAAGTAGATGCCGAGCCCGAAGACCGACATGGCGCGGGCGCGCTGCGCGGGCCCGAAGTAGTCCGCGATCATCGACTGCGAAGGCGGGGCACCGGCGGCCTCGCCGATCCCGACCGCGAAGCGCATGCCCGCCAGCTGGACGAAGGACGTGGCGACGCCGCAGCCCGCCGTGAAGAGGCTCCACGCGGCCAGCCCGATCGTCAGCACCCATTTGCGCGAGCCGCGATCCGCGGCCCGCGCGAGCACGAAGCTCGCGAGCGTGAAGCAGAGCACGAAGGCCGGCCCGAGCAGGACCGCGAGCTGCGTATCGCTGAGCGCGAGCTCCGCCTTCACGTCGCGCGCGACGATCGCGAGCAGCTGTCGATCGAGGAAGTTCAGGATGTAGGCCAGCGTCAGGAGCGCGAGCACCCAGAGCGGATAGCCGCCTGCCGGGCTCCTCGTCTGCGCGCGGGAAGGCGCGGTCGGCGCTGCGATGGACATGCGGCGCGACAGATAGCCCAGCGGCCGAGCCGACGCGCGGGGGCTGGAGCCGACTCGATCGGACCGCTGTCGCGCAACGACGCCGATGCGGAAGCGGGGCTCAGAAGCTCTCCTGCTCGGAGTAGGTCGCGCTGCGTCCGAGCGCGGCCTCGGGCGGCAGGGTGTCCGGGCGGCCGGGCGAGGGGGTCGGCGGCGAGTAGTAGCCGAGTCCGCCGTTGCCGACCGTGTAGCCGATCAGGGCCTGGAGCGCGGGATCGAGGGTTCGGGCGATCTCGGGCGGGCAGCAGAGGTACTGGTTCTCCTCCTGCCGGAGCCAGCCGAGGACATAGGTGATGTTCATGCCGACGCGCGGCGCGTTCGAGCGATTCTCGCCGCCGCCGTGCAGGACGCTGCCGGTATAGAGGAGGACCGAGCCGGCCGGCATCGCCGCGGGAATCGACTCCGCCGGGTCGGCGGGCCGATCCCAGTCCCAGCGCTGGCTGCCCGGGATGACGCGCGTCGCGCCGCTCTCCTCCGTGAAGTCCGTCAGCGCCCACATGCCGTTGCACATGGGCTCGATCGCGGGCGGCAGATGGCGGCTCCAGAGGTAGCGATCGCGATGGAGCTTCTGCGCCGGCTGGCCGGGCAGCAGGCGCATGATCTGCGTCAGATTGAGCTGGTAGTTCTCGGCGAAGCGTCCGAGGAACGCGCCGACCGCGTCGAGCACGACGGGATGCATCACCGCCTCGCGCGCCGTCTTCGAGCGCGCGACGAGCCCGCCGGTCCGGGTCGTCTGGCGCCCCACGAAGTCGTCCTCGATCGGCCGCGTGCCGGCGATGAAGGACTCGAGCTCCGCGAGCGTCTGCTCGATCTGTGCGCGCGAGAACGCCCCCGTCAGGATCAGGGCGCCGTCGCGCTCGATCGCCGCGAGGATCTCCGCCCGCTTCGCCGACGCCGCTTCCAGCCGGATCAGCTCCGTCATGTTCGGACCTCTCGCATCGTCCGGCCGTTCGCCCGCGCCCGCCCCGCTGCGCGCGAGCCCACGAGCGAGCTTCGACCTTCATGCTTCAGACCTTCACGAGGTCCTTCGCGACCCGGGACTTCGGCGGCCATCGACTCGGACGACGCTAGAGGACGGCCATGGGCGGCTCAAGGACGAGCCGAGGTCGCGAGCCGCCGCCAGAGGACGACCGCCCGCCGCGCGACGCGGTCGAGCCAGGGCAGACGCCGCGCCTCGACGAGTCGCCCGGCGCGCCAGATCTCGATCCGCTCGCCCGCGACGCGCTGCTCGACGCCGTCCGCGAGCAGGACGCGGAACGGGCGGTCGGGATCGGCGACGTCGGCGGTGTCCGTGATCCGGATCGGCATCGAGGGGCGGAAGCGCTCGGCGATCGCCTGGAGCGCCGGCGACGCGTCGAACGCGCCGGGCCTCGCCTCGCGGACCGCGAGTCGCAGCCCCACGCCGGTCGTCTCGAGATCGACGACGCCGCCGGTGCGGTCGGGGCGCTCGTCGTCCTCGAGGCCGCCTTGCAGCCAGAGGCAGTGGTAGGCGCGGCAGATCGGCGGACGTTCGGCATGGATCGCGCAGCCGCCGATCGCGCGCTGGTGGACGCAGTCGCGACCCGCCGGCTTCGCGAGCGCGTCGACGCGCAGCACCGTGCAGCAGAGGGAGCAGGACCCGCAGCGTCGCTCGGCGGCGCGGCGCGCGCGTTCGGGATCGGATGCGAGCTGGGCCATCGCTTCGTTCGCTCCGCCGAGTCGACCGGTCGGGCTAGGCCTTGATCCGGCTGGCGCCGCCAGTCGTCCACATCGAGGCCGTCAGCTTCAGGCTCGGTCGATCCTTGCGCGACTCGAGCTGCTCGAAGATCCGCTCGTAGCCCGTATGGAGGATCAGCCAGCGATCGTCGCGTCGGACGTAGCGGTCGTGGTAGAACGCGGCGCCCGAGATCACGATGTCGTGGTCCGTATCGATGACGTAGTCCTCGAGCTTCCACGTTCCCTCGGCCGCGTCGGGAGCGGTCAGCCGGATCTCGGGCTGATGGACGCTATGTGTGGAATGGAAGGCGGGCTTGTCCATGCCCTTGCGCAGCCAGGCGATGATCGCGTCGCGACCCGCGTGCGTGTAGTGGCCGGCGCTGTAGGAGCAGGTCGCCTCGGGAACGAACAGGGTCGCCATCTCCTCCCAACCCTTCGTGTCGACGCAGCGCATGTAGGCGTATTTGAGCCGCTTGATCTCCTCGATGGCCAGGAGCGTTTCGATCGTCATCGGGGAAGCCTCCGCCGCGGTGGAGGGCGGCCGGGGCATCCTAACCCGCTGCTCGGGGGCTCGCCCCGCCGCCGACGCGTCGCCCGCCAGTCGACCCGTTCGGGCGACGCGGTCGCAACGGATTGCTGCGATTCCCCTCGACCGCGACGCGCGCTAGGTTCCGCATCGCTCCTGCGAGGAAGGCCCACGGCACGATGGCGCATCGGATCCACATGCGCGCTGGCGCGCTCCTGCTGCTGCTCGCCCTGCTGGTCTCGGCGACGCTTCCGCGCGTCTTCGTCGTCTGCGTGACCGACGACGACCACGTCTCGCTCGAGGCGGTGTTCGAAGGCGATCCCTGCGAAACGAATTTCATTTTCGGCGCGCGGGCCGAGAGCGGCTGGCCGACGGTCGCCTGCACGGACATCCCGGCCGTCCAGCTCTCGGCCCTCGGCGAGGCGGATCCCGAGCTCGTGGCGGGCGCGATCCTCGTCGCCTGGACGCCGCTCGTCGTGCGTTCCTTCGCCGCGATCGAGCCGCGATCGGTCCTCGTCGCGCGCACCCCGCGCGAGAGCGAGCCACCCGAGCCGAGCGCGATCCGCGCGCTGCGGACCACCCGCCTCCTGATCTGAGCGTCCGCGTTCGTTCGTCGTCGCCCAGGCGACGGCGCCCTCGAACCCACTGCCGGTCGCGCGTCCGCCCGCGTGGCGCTGCCGGCCCGCCCGACCGTCCCCGAGCGGTCGCGCGCCGAACGGACGTCCGTGATGCAGAAGAAGAAGCGAGAATCCGACCCGAGCCTTGCTGGCGCGCAGCGGCGCCGGGCGCGTGGCCCGTCGCCCGCGGCCAGCGGCCGGACCCCGGGACGTCCTTGGCCGCGCGGCGGGCGACGGTCCTGCCGCCGCCGGCTCGCGCTCGCGCTCGCCGGCGTGCTCGTGACGATCGTCGCGGCCGACGCCGGCGCCAACGACGAGAGCGCGACCCTCCGGTCCTGGGGCCGCGCGCTGACGCCCGACGGGATCCCGGACCACACGGAGGACTTCCCGACGCCGACCGGCACGCTGCGCCTGGTCGACGCGCTCGCCGCCGCGCTCGAGGGCAGTCATCTGCTCGCAGCCGACGCCGTCGAGATCCGACGGCGCGAGGCGCAGGCGTTGCAGGCGGGCCTGCTCCGCAATCCGGTCGTCGCGCTGCAGGCGGAGGACTTCGCCGGGCCGAGCCAGCGCAAGCGCCTCGGCTACCAGCAGACGACGCTCTCGATCGCCCAGATCGTCGAGCTCGGCGGCAAGCGGGCCGCGCGCCGGCGACTCGCGCAGCGCGATCGCGACCTCGCGACCTGGGACTACGAGGCGCGGCGGATCGCGGTCCTCGCGGATACGACGAAGGCCTTCCTCGTCGTGCTCGCGCTGCAGGAGCGACGGGCGCTGCTCGGCGACCTCGAGCGGATCGCGGCGGAGATGAAGCGGTCGGTCGCGTCGACCGTGCGGGCCGGGGCCGTCTCGCCGGTCGAGGAGGATCGGGCGGCGGTGCATCTCGACCGCGTCCGGCTCGAGGTCTCCCAGCTCGAGGACGAGCTCTCGGCCGGGCGGGCGCTGCTGGCGGCGAGCTGGGGCCAGCCGCAGGCGGAATTCGACGCGGTGACGGGCGATCTGTGGGCACTGCCGCCGATGCCGGAGCGCGAAGCGCTCCTCGCGCTCGCCGACGAGAACCCCGAGCTCGCGCGCTGGAATGCCGAGATCGCCGAGCGCGAGGCGGCGCTCGCGGTGCAGCGCGCCGCGCGCATCCCGAACGTCGAGGTCTCGCTCGCCGGGCGCCACCATCCCCTTGGCGACGCCTACGGCGTCGTGGCGGGCCTCTCCTTCTCGCTGCCCGTCTTCGATCGCAACCAGGGCGGCGTGGTCGCCGCGCGCCACGCCCTCGACCATGTCCGCATCGATCGCCGCGCTCGGGACGCGTCGGTCCGCAGCGCGATCGTCGCGAGCCTCGAGCAGTTCCGCATCGCCCGCCGCACGGTCGTCGTCCTGCGCGATCAGATCATCCCGCGCGCGGAGCGCGTCTTCGAGCGCACGCGCCGGGGCTATGCGACCGGGCTCTTCCGCCACGTCGAGGTGCTCGACGCGCAGCGCACGCTCTTCGCCTCGCGCCGCGAGCTGCTCGACGCCGCGCTGACGCTCCACTTCGCCGCCACGGACCTCGAACGCCTGACCGGGACGCCGCTCGCCGAGATCGAGGCCGCCGCGCCCGCCGAGAGGATCGAACGATGAACCGCCTCGCCCCGACCGTGCTCCTCGCCATCGGCCTCGCCGCCGCCCCCGGCCCCCCGTTCGCTCCGATCGGCGACGCGCGGGCGATCGCCGCCGAAGCGGAGCCGGACGACGTCGTCCACCTGACGCCCGCGCAGCGCGAGCTCGCCGGCATCGCGATCGGCAGCGCGAATCCGGGCGCCGTCGACGCCGGCATCGAGCTCGTCGGCGAGGTCCATCCCGACGGCGACCGCCTCGCCCACATCACGCCGCGCTTCCCCGGCATCGTCCGCGCGGTCCACAAGCACGCCGGCGATCGCGTCCGGGCGGGCGACGTGCTCGCCGTGATCGAGAGCAGCGACAGCCTGGCGCCCTACAGCGTCAAGACCCTGATCGACGGCGTCGTGATCGCCAAGGATCTGACGCGCGGCGAGGCGGTCGAACGGACGAAGCAGGCCTTCGTCGTCGCGGACCTCTCGACGGTCTGGGTCGACCTCGCGGTGTACCAGAAGGACCTCGGCCGCGTTCCGCTCGGCCAGCGCGTCCACATCGACGCCGTCGGCGTCGGCCCCGCCTCCGAGGGCACGATCTCCTACATCACGCCCTCGGTCGATCAGGTGACGCGCACGGCGACGGCCCGCGTCGTGCTCCCGAACCGCGAGCGCGCGTTCCTGCCCGGCATGTTCGTCACGGCCCATACCCTCGATCGCGTCGACGCTCCGGTCACCGTTCCCCGCGACGCCCTGCAGCGCATCGGCGGCGAGGCCTGCGTCTTCGTCGCCTCGCCGGAGGGCTTCGTCCGGCGCCGGGTCGTCGTCGGACGCCAGGGCCCGGAGCGCGCCGAGATCGTCTCGGGCCTCGCGGCGGGGGAGCGGATCGCGGTGCGCAACACGTTCCTGCTCAAGGCCGAGCTCGCGAAGTCGGCGATTCGCGGCGAGGAGTGAGGGGCGGCCATGCTGGAGCGTCTGCTCGACTTCTCGATCCGCCATCGCCTGGGCGTCCTCTTCGCCGCCCTGGCCGTCGCCCTGCTCGGCGTCTTCTCCCTCCTCCGCCTGCCGATCGACGCCGTCCCGGACATCACCAACAACCAGGTCGTGCTCAACACCGTCGCGCCTTCCCTCTCGCCGGTCGAGATCGAGAAGCAGGTGACCTTCCCGATCGAGACGGCGCTCGCCGGCATTCCGGGGCTGACCTACACGCGTTCGCTCTCGCGCAACGGCTACTCGCAGGTCACGGCGGTCTTCTCCGACGACGTCGACATCTACTTCGCGCGCCAGCAGGTCGGAGAGCGGATCGGCGAGGTCCGCAGCAGCCTGCCCGCCGAGGCGGACCCGCGCATGGGGCCGATCTCGACGGGCCTCGGCGAGATCTACATGTGGACGGTCGACTACGCGCAGCTCGAGCCCGACGGCTCCTTCCGGACGCCGGAAGGCGAGATCCTCGTGAGCGAGGTCGAGAAGGCGGCCTACCTGCGCACCGTCCAGGACTGGATCATCCGCCCCCAGGTCAAGGCCGTTCACGGGGTCGCCGGCGTCGACGTCGTCGGCGGCTTCGTCAAGCAGTTCCACATCCAGCCCGATCCGCGCCGCCTCGTCGCCCATCAGCTGACCTTCCACGACGTGCTCGTCGCCCTCGAGCGCAACAACCAGAGCACCGGCGCCGGCTACATCGAAGACGGCGGCGAGGCCTTCCTCGTGCGCGCGACCGGGCGCATCGAGACGATCGAGCAGATCGGCGGGATCGCCATCGGCGAGCGGAGCGGGACGCCGATCTACGTGCGCGACGTCGCCTGGGTCGGCATCGAGCGCGAGCTGCGCATGGGCAGCGCGAGCCGGAACGGGCGGGAGGTCGTCGTCGCGACCGCGCTCATGCGGATCGGCGAGAACAGCCGGACGGTCGCGCGCGCCGTCGACGAGAAGATGAAGGAGATCGCGCGCACGCTGCCGCCCGGCATCCGCGCCACGACCGTGCTCGATCGGACGACGCTCGTCGACGCGACGATCGCGACGGTCGAGCGCAACCTGGTCGAAGGGGCGGTGCTCGTCATCGTCGTGCTCTTCCTGCTGCTCGGAAACTTCCGCGCGGCCCTGATCACGGCGTTCGCGATCCCGCTCTCGATGCTGCTGACGGCGACGGCGATGGTCGAGACACGGACCAGCGGCAACCTCATGAGCCTCGGCGCGATCGACTTCGGCCTGATCGTCGACGGCGCCGTCATCATCGTCGAGAACTGTCTGCGCCTGCTGGCGGAGGAGCAGCACCGCCTCGGCCGTCCGCTCACGCGCGGCGAGCGTCTGGGCGTCGTGCTCGCCGGAAGCCGCCAGGTCGTCTCCGCCTCCGCCTACGGCGGCGCGATCATCGTCACGGTCTACGTCCCGATCCTCTTCCTCACCGGCGTCGAGGGCAAGATGTTCCGCCCCATGGCGATGACGGTCATCTTCGCACTGGTCTCGGCCTTCGTGCTCTCGTTGACCTTCATTCCGGCGATGATCGCGACCTTCGTGACCGGCCGCGTCGAGGAGCGCGAGAGTCGCGCGATCGCGTTCATGAAGCGGCTCTACGCGCCGACCCTCGACGTCGCCCTCGCGCGTCGCGGCCAGGTCGTCGCGGCGGCGGCGGCGACCTTCCTGCTCTCGCTGCTGCTCTTCGCGCGGATCGGGCAGGAGTTCGCGCCCGTGCTCGGCGAGCTCGACCTCGTCCTCCACTCGATCCGCATCCCGTCGACGAGCCTGACCCAGAGCACGCAGATGCAGCTCGAGGTCGAGCGGGTCGTCTCCGAGGTGCCCGAGGTCGCCGTCTACTTCTCGAAGACGGGCACGGCCGAGCTCGGCGGCGACCCGATGCCGGTCAACATGTCGGACGGCTTCATCGTGCTCGCGCCGCGCGCCGACTGGCCCGACCCGTCCGAGACGAAGGAGGACGTGCGCCGCAAGATCGAGGCGCAGATCGCGCCGCTGATCGGGAACAAGTTCGAGTTCACCCAGCCGATCGAGATGCGCTTCAACGAGCTGATCGCCGGCGTGCGGAGCGACGTCGCCGTCAAGGTCTTCGGCGACGACTTCGAGACGTTGCTGCCGGTCGCGGAGCGGATCGCGGACGTGCTGCGCGGAACCCGCGGCTCGACCGAGGTCCAGACGGAGCAGATCGCGGGCCTTCCGGTCATCTCCGTCGACGTCGATCGCGCCGCGATCGCGCGCTACGGGCTCTCCGTCGCCGACGTGCAGGACGTCGTCTCGATCGCGGTCGGTGGGCGCGCGGCGGGCCAGGTCTTCGAAGGCGATCGACGCTTCGACCTCGTCGTGCGGCTGCCCGAGTCCTTCCGCCGCGACCTGCGAACGCTGCGCAACCTGCCGATCCCGCTTCCGATCGCGGCCGACGCCGTCGAGCCGCTCGCGGTCGAGGGCGGGATCCGGCCGACGCGCTTCGCCTTCATCCCGCTCGAGAGCGTGGCGAAGGTCGAGCTCGCGGAGGGACCGAACCAGGTCAGCCGCGAGAACGGCAAGCGGCGCATCGTCGTCCAGGCGAACGTGCGCGGCCGCGACATCGGCTCGTTCGTCGAGGAGGCCCGGGAGCGGATCGCGCGCGAGGCCGCGCTGCCGCCCGGCGCGTGGCTCGAGTGGGGCGGCCAGTTCGAGAACCTCGTCGCGGCGAAGGCGCGGCTCGCGATCGTGGTGCCCCTGTGCTTCGTCGTGATCTTCGCCCTGCTCTACTCGATGCTCGGCTCGCTGCGCCGCGCCGCGATGGTCTTCACCGGCGTTCCGCTCGCGCTCTCGGGCGGCATCGTGACGCTCTGGCTGCGCGGGCTGCCGTTCTCGATCTCGGCGGCGGTGGGCTTCATCGCGCTCTCGGGGGTCGCGGTGCTCAACGGGCTCGTGATGGTCAGCTTCATCGAGGACCTGCGGGCCGCGGGGCGGCCGCTCGAGGAGGCGATCCGCGAGGGCGCGCTGACGCGGCTGCGACCCGTCCTCATGACGGCGCTCGTCGCTTCGCTCGGCTTCGTCCCGATGGCGCTCGCGACCGGGACCGGCGCGGAGGTCCAGCGACCGCTCGCGACCGTCGTGATCGGGGGGCTCGTGACGAGCACCGCCCTCACGCTGATCGTGCTGCCGGCGCTCTACCGCCTCTTCGCGGGAGAATCCCGCGCCGATCTGCGCGAGCCTGGAAGCGACACCGTATAGCGCTGCGCAACGCTGGGCGTGACACCGTGTAACGCTGCGCGACGCTGGGAGCGACACCGTGTCGTGCTGCGCGACGCTGGGAGCGACACCGTGTCGTGCTGCGCGACGCTGGGAGCGACACCGTGTCGCGGCGGCAGAACGGAGCGCTCGAGGACGGCGCGGACCGCTCTGGCAGGCGCGGGCGGCGCTGACGAAGGCGCTCGTGATGGGACTCTTCGGCGTCGTCGCGCTCGCGCGCGTCGTCACCGCGGTCGTCGATCCGCGCTTGCCGGGCGTCGAGGCGATGGGCGGCATCGGCGGGGCGCGACGCCGGCTGGGCGGAGCGCGCCCGACCCGGAGCCGGGCGCGGGCGAGCGGAGCGCTCAGATGTCGGCGCCCGACGGGCCGCCCGAGCCGAAGAAGACGAGCAGCGACAGGTCTTCCTCGATGTCGACGAACTCGTGGGCCGTGTCGGCCGGGACGTAGAGGATCGAGCCCGGTTGGATCACGGTCGCCTTGCCGTCGGCCACGAAGCGGCCGCGCCCCTTCAGGACGAAGTAGACCTCGTCCTCGTCGTGGGCGCTCTGCGTGTCGCGGGCCTGGGTTCCGAGGCGGTAGATGCCACAGGAGAGCTGCGGGACGCGCAGGAACTCGAGATAGGGCGCACCCCGCTGCTCGCTCTTCGCGACGAGCTCGGCGAGGACGAAGTTCTTGGATCCCGCATCGGCCATGGGCGCGCCTCCGGCGGGATCACGCTAGCACGCCGATTCGCGCGAGCGGGCCGCGCGCGGGCGCGACGTCGCACGGGGCGGGGCACGGGTCGACCGGATCGGCCGGGGACACGGGATCGCGGGCGATCGAGCCGGACGGAAGCGGGCGCTTCGAGGGCACGACGACGGCGGGGCGCCTCGATCGCGGCGGGCCCCGGATCCCCCCGCCCCTGTCGCCGACTGCGACGGAGCGGCATGCTCCCCTTCGTGGCGCCCGATCGTTCCCTCGCACCGCCGAACAAGACGCTCAACGCCCTGCTGGCCGCGGCCTCGGTGGTCGTCATCGTCGCCGGCATGAAGGCCGCGGGCAGCCTCCTCGTCCCCTTCCTGCTGGCCGCCTTCATCGCCCTGCTCTGCTCGCCGGCGCTCTTCTGGCTGCGCCGCCATGGCGTCTCGAACACCCTCGCGCTGCTGATCGTCGTCGTCGGCCTGCTCGGCATCGGCGCCTTCTTCGGCGGTCTGCTGTCGACCTCGATCAACGAGTTCACGCGTCTGCTGCCCTCCTATCAGGCACGCTTCGGCTCCGTCATCGCCGACGGCATGAACCACCTCGCCCGGCTCGGCGTCGACTTCGGGACGTCGCCCGAAGCGGCCAACCCCTTCGACCCCCAGACCGCGATGGGCATCGCCGGCAACCTCGTCGGCAGTCTCGGCAAGTTCGTCAACAACGCCTTCCTGATCTTCCTCGTCGTCTTCTTCCTGCTGCTCGAGGCCTCGAGCATGCCGAGCAAGATGAACGAGGCCTTCGGCGAGTCGCCGCGACTCGAGGGCCAGGTCGGCGAGGTCATCACCGCGGTGCGCCGCTACCTCGTGATCAAGACGATCGCGAGCATCGTGACGGGCGTGCTCGTCTACCTGGGCCTGATCGTGCTCGGGGTCAAGTTCGCGCCGCTCTGGGGGCTGATCGCATTCCTGATGAACTTCGTGCCGGCGGTCGGCTCGATCCTCGCCGCGATCCCGACGATCGCCCTCGCGCTCGTCGACTTCGGATTCGAGGGCGCGATCGCCGTCGCGATCCTCTACCTCGTCGTCAACGTCTCGATCGGCACGTTCATCGAGCCCCAGATCCTCGGCCAGGGCGTCGGGCTCTCGCCGTTGGTCGTCGTGACCTCCCTGGTGTTCTGGGGCTTCGTGCTGGGGCCCGTCGGGATGGTGCTCGCGGTGCCGCTGACGGTGATCCTGCGAATCGCGCTCGACAGCCAGCCGAACACGCAGTGGCTCGCGGTCCTGCTCGGGCCGGCGGTCCCGCGCAAGCGGCCGGCGGCTTCGTCGGAGCCGGCGGTCTGAGCGGCTGGCGTTCAGAGGATCTTCTGGAAGACGAGGAACTGCTCGTCGCGCTGCCAGCCGTTCGCGCGATCGAGCGCCTGGGCATCGCGGTTGTCGACGGCGGTCGAGAGCGTCAGCCGCACCGCCCCCACCGCAGCGGCGTATCCGTCGGCCGCGTCGAGCAGGAGCGTGCCGACGCGCCGTCGCCGCGCGCCGGGGGCGACGAAGAGATCGTTGAGGACGAAGATCCGCGCCAACGCGGTCGAGGAGAAGCTCGGGTAGAGCTGCGTGAAGCCGACGGCGGCGCCCGCATCGGCTCGCGCGAGGAAGAGGACGGACTGCCGGTGCTCGAAGCGATCGCGAAGGAACGAACGCGCGCCCGCCGGATCGGATTCGCGCCCATAGAAGCGGCGATCGGCGTCGAAGAGCGGGACGATCGCGTCGAGGTCCACGATCGTCGCCTGATGGATGACCATGCGGCTGGACTCCGGGCGCGTCCTGCCGGCCCGCGCCGGTCGGTCCGCGGTCGGGCTTCGATCGGCGGTCGGGCGGCGATCAGTGGCCGCGCGCGCCGCCGCCCTCGGCCAGCGCGATCGTCTCGAAGGCGCGGCGGACCTCGGGCGGCGCCTGCACGAGCTCGACCAGCACGCCTTCCGAGCCGATCGGTCGCTCCGCGTTGCCCTTCGGATGGATGAAGCAGACGTCGTGGCCGGCCGCGCCCTGGCGGATGCCGCCGGGCGTGAAGCGCACGCCCTTCGCCTCGAGCCAGGCGACGGCGGCGGGCAGGTCGTCGATCCAGAGCCCGACATGGTTGAGCGCCGGGTCGTGGACCGCGGGCTTCTTCGCGGGATCGATCGGCTGCATCAGGTCGACCTCGACGGTGAAGGCGCCGGCGCCGGTCTCGCAGATGTCCTCGTCGACGTTCTCCTTCTCGCTCCTGTAGCTGTGCCCGTAGCGGAGCCCGAGCAGGTCGACCCAGAAGGCGCGCAGCTTCTGCTTGTCGAGCCCCCCGACCGCGATCTGCTGGACGCCGAGGACGTTGAACGGACGGGGCGAGGCGGACTGGGCCATGGGCACGTTCCTGTGGCTGGGCGATCGCGCACGCACGCGGCACGCGTCGATCCCATGGGTCGGGTCGAAGGCCGCTCGCGGCCCGGGCGTGGCCGGCGGCGCGCGCGAGTCTAGTCGATCGATCGGCGTCGCCAACGGCATGGCCCGCGCGTCGAGCGCCGCAGCCGGGGCCAGGCGACGTCACGTCGCCGGCGGGCGGTAGCCGCGGGCGACGAGGTAGCGCTCGGTGCTCCCCTTGCGGGTCGAGGCCAGCTTGACGGTCTTCGCCTGCGCGAAGGCGGTCCGGATCCGCTTGTCGATCGCCTGCGCCTCCGGGCTCTCGAGCAGCTTGACGACGAAGTCGCCGCCGGGCGCGAGCAGCCGCGGCAGGAGCGCCTCGATGGCCTCGAGCAGGCGCTCCTCGTTGGCGCGGTCCCGCTCGCGCACGCCCGTCAGCTTGGGCGCCGCGTCGGAGAGCACGACGTCGGCCCGCTCGGCGCCGAGCGCCTCGAGCAGGCGCGCGGCGATGTCCGGGTCTTCGAGATCGCCGACGAGGCTCAGGACCTGGCTCGCCGGAATCGGGGGCTCGACCGCCGCGAGGTCGACGCCGACGACGCGGCCGCCCGGCCCGACGTGCTTCACCGCGACCTCGAGCCAGCCGCCGGGCCAGCAGCCGAGGTCGAGGACGCGGCTGCCCGGCCGAAGCAGCTTGAAGGCCTTCTGGATCTCGTCGAGCTTGTAGGCCGCACGCGAGCGGAGGCCCTCCTCCTTGGCGCGCTGATGCAACCGGTCCTTGCGTTCGTATCGGGCCATGGCCTCGCTCGTTCGTGTCGGGCGGGGGACGCGGGCGCGACCCGGCGACGGTGGGGCGACGCCCAGGGGTTCTCAGAGCGAGGGCGGGCCGAATCGCTCGCGGAAGTCGACCAGCGGGATCGTGAACTCCTCGGCGGCGAGGAACGCCTCTTCGCTCATGTCGGGCTGCTCGTGCGCGCGGTACCAGGTCGCGTACTGGTCGATCTCGCTCGAGAGCTCGCGGTAGTGGGTCGAGTAGGTCCGGACCTCGATGCGCGGCGCGACGCCGCCGGTCTCGAAGCGCAGGATCCGCAGCCAGCCGTCGCCGAGACCCGTCGGACCGCGCAGAAAGGGATCGAGCGGCTGGCCCGAGTCGAGCCCCACCTGCCCCCGATCCTGATAGTCGGCGAGCATCTGGTAGACCTCGTGGCCCGCCTCGTTCGGGTCGACGCGGAAGCCCTGGCCGTGATGATGGCCGCAGAGGACGAGGAAGATCTGGTCGTGCTTCACGATCAGCTTGCGGAAGAGCTCCTCGGCGCTGTTGTGATGCTCGGGATCGACGCGGTCCAGGTCGACCAGCGGGTTCGCGCGGCGCTGGCTGCGGGGATCGAGAAAGTCGTGGGTCGAGAGGATCGTCGGCCGGTTCGGATGCTGCGCGAGCACCGACTCGACCCAGGCGACGACCTCGTCGTCGGCCTGCATCTCGAGCGCGAAGTGGAGGAACGCGTAGCCGCCGGCGCGGAAGACCTGGGCGCTGTTCGCGCCGCCGCGGAAGCTCGCCACGTACCAGGGCTTGCCCGCGAAGAAGGGCTTGTCGTCTCCGAAGGCCGAGCGGAAGTTGTCGAGCCCGCCGACATGGAGCACGCCGATGTCGTCCATCGTGATCTCGTTGCGCGGCTTGTTCAGGTCGGGCGGGAATCGATCCGAGGTCCACATCGCGTCGTAGTCGTGGTTGCCGGGCGCGACGCCGAAGGGAACGCCCGTCGCGGCGAGGATCTCGTAGGCCTCGATCGCCTTCGGAATCTCGAACGACTGCGTCTTCGGCGTCGGCTCGAAATGGCCGGCGAAGACGGGGTTCGGGACGGAGCCCATGCCGCGGTCGGCGTGCTCCTCGTCGATCGGGCGCGACTGATGCTGCCAGACGTCGCCGACGGCGGCGACGAAGGCGATCTCACCGCCGCGGGGGGCCGTGCGCGAGGCGATCCACTCCATCTGCTCGATCAGGAGCAGGCTCGCGTCGAAGACGAAGCCCGCCTCGCGCTGATGGGTGTAGTCGACGTAGTTCTGGGTGTCGGGGATCATCGCGATCTCGAAGACCGTCGCGGAAGGGTCGCGGTCGGCGCCCTGGCCGCGGAGTCCGCCACAGCCGGGAAGCCCGATCAGCGCGAAGACGGCGAGCAGGCCGAGGGCGGCGGACGCCGACGGGCGGGGCGACGACTTCGGGCGGGACTTCAGGCAGGACGTGCGGAGCGACATGCGGGACGAGGGGACCGGGGCGACGGCGGACATGCGGGACCTCCCGGCCGCAGCATGCCAGACGGAACTCGCGCCGGCGATCGGGTGTCGGGTCGAGCGGTGGATCGGCAGCGACGGCCCTACCCGTCGACGCCGTGGAGGAACGCGATGATCGATCGACTCACCGGCATCAGCCTGACGGCGGTGATCCCGTCCCTGCTCGTGATCGCCGTGGCCGCGGCGTCGAGTCCCTCGCAGGCGGTCGACGGGACGGAGCAACCCGCGACCTCCGAGGCGGGCGGCGCGAAGCGCGCCCCGACGGCGGAGGTCCCGAGCCGGAACGCGGGCACGGCGTTCGGGGTCGACGTCCGCCTCGATCAGGTCGCTCCGGCCCTGCCGCAGATCATCAACCTCGCCCTGCTCGATCCGCGGCTCGCCTCGCAGCTCGTGCCGGACGCCTGGCTCGACTCCGCGATCGAGGGCGCGCGTCTCGTGGCCGGCGAGACGCCGCGCGCGCGGCGCGGACCGCTCGAGCCGGCGACCTGGCCCGTCGGTCCGTGGTCGAACGCCACGAGCCTGGCCGCCTCGATCCGCGATCTCGATCCGGCGGCGGCCGCCGCCCTCTTCGGCGCGCTGCGACCGCGGATCGAGCAGCGCTGCGCGCTCGGCGGCGGCGCGGCGAATCGCTGCGAGCAGGAGATGCGGACGACGCTCGAGCGGCTCGTCTCGCCCGTCGTCTCGGCGCGACTCGCCGGGCGCGATGCGGATCCGATCACCGATACCCAGCTCGAGTTCGCGCGCCTCGGCCACGAGGTCGTCGGCGCCGGTCACGCGAAGATCACGGCGCTCCACCGAGCGGTCTGGCCGGCGCCGCGCTAGGCGGCGCGACGGGCTCGCGCTCCGACAGGCCATGCGCGGACCGCGGCGTGGCGGCCGCGCGCTCCGCGTCGCCCTCTTCGTCCGCCGGGACGCGCGGGAGCCAGAGCACGAACCGCGCGCCCCGGAACGCGCGCGCCGCGCGGGTCCCGGCCCGTTCGGGCCCCGACCGCGCGACGGGCGCCAGCTCGAGGTCGCCACCATGGGCCCGGGCGATCGTCCGGGCGATCGGCAAGCCGAGCCCGACGCCGCTGCCCGGCGCGGCGCGCGGCGCGCGCGCGAAGCGCTCGAAGAGGCGTTCGCGCATCGCGTCCGGCACGCCCGGCCCCTCGTCCTCGACCTCGAGTCGGACCCGATCCCGATCGCCCCGCTCGACGGCCCCGCGCAGCCGGATCGCGCCCCCGGCCGGGGTATGGGCCAGCGCGTTGTCGAGCAGGTTTCCCAGGGCACGCAGGAAGAGCGACGGGTCGAGCGCGACCTGCGCGGGCTCGCATTCGACCTCGAGCCGCACGCCCGCCCGCTCGCAGGCCGGCTCGTACATCTCTGCCAGCGTCCGACACAGTCGCGCGACGTCGACCGGCTCTCGCCGCAGCGCGAGCGCGTCCTGCTCGCTGCGGGCGAGGATCAGGAGCCCGTCGATCAGGCGCGCCATCTGCTCGGCGGCCCGGGCGATCGTCCGGGCCTCGCTTCCGGCCCGTCCGTCGACGGCGGCGTCGAGCAGGAGCAGCTCGCTCGCGTTGAGGATCCGGTGCACGGGCGTGCGCAGCTCGTGGGCCACGTCCTGGCTGAAGGCCTCGAGCCGCGCGAAGCCCCGCTCGATCTGATCGAGCAGCCCGTTCACGACGCGGATGTGGCGATCGACGTCGTCGTCGGTCTCCCGGGTCGGGATGCGGGTCGAGAGCGCGCGTGCGTCGAGCGATTCGGCGACCCGCGTCGCGCGCCTCAAGGGCGCGAGGGAGAGCCAGGACGCCGGAATCGCCAGCAGACCGACGAGCCCGACGCCCGCGACCAGCGTCCACCAGAAGCCCTGCAGGACCTCGTCTCGCTCCCGCACGAAGTCGGCGCTCGAGACGAAGAGCGCGAGACGCACGCCCGAGGCGAGCTCGCGCGTCGCGACCAGTCGATCGTCGCCGCCGATCCGAATCGCGCCGAAGACGCCCGAACCCCGCCCGCCATCGAGCGGGCTCGCGACTCGCTCGCCGCCGGCGGCGAGGACGGCGCCCTTCGCGTCGGCCACCACGAATCCGCCGGTCTCCAGCGCCAGCTCCCGAGCGAGCTCCGCGAGCTCGACGCCCTGCCGGTCGGGATCGGGCGACTGCCAGGCCTGTTCCAGCTGCGTCAACCGATCGTCGAGGGCGTAGTTCGCGAGCTCGAGCAGCTCGCCCGCGGCGAAGAGGTAGAGGGCGAAGAGCAGGAGCGAGACCAGCGGCGCGAAGATCAGCGCGAGGTGGAGCGCCGCGCGGACGTCGACGCGACGCAGCCCCGAGCGGAAGACCCCGCGGCCGTCACGCGAGCGCATAGCCGACTCCGCGCAGCGTCCGGATCGATTCCCCGTGGCCGACGTCCGCCAGCTTGCGCCGCAGCCGGTTGACGTGGACGTCGACGACGTTCGTCCCCGGATCGAAGCGATAGCCCCAGACGAGCTCGAGCAGCAGGCGCCGATTCAAGACCTCGCCGCGCCGCTCGCCGAATGCCAGCAGCAGATCGAACTCCGTTCGCGTCAGATCGAGTCGGCGCGCGCCGACCTGGACGATGCGCCGGACCGGGTCGATCTCGAGCCCGTCGACCCGGATGATCTCGACCCGCTGCGCGGGCCGCCGAAGCAACGCGCGCAGCCGTGCCAGCAGCTCCGCGAAGGCGAAGGGCTTCACGAGGTAGTCGTCCGCGCTCCGCTCGAGCCCGTCGACCCGATCCGCGACCGAGTCGAGCGCGGTCAGCATCAGCACCGGCACGTGGCGTGCGCCCGCCCGGATCGCCTCGAGCACGTCGTAGCCCGAGCCATGCGGAACGCGCACGTCGAGGATCGCCGCGTCGATCGGCCCGCGCTCGAGCAGCGCGCGGGCCGCCGGCACGTCCGGCGCGTGGAGCACCGCGAAGCCGTGGTCCTCGAGACCCCGCGTCAGGGTTCCCGCCGTCTGCTCGTCGTCTTCGAGAAACAAGATCCGCAACGGATGCCTTCCCGCGGACGCCCGACGCCATGGCCGGAGGACAGCCTATCGGATCCAGGCGTCGCCGTTCGAACGGCCCGCGCGGGATGAACGTGAAGATCCCGTCATCCAGCCAGCCGGGGACTTCTTCCGCTCCGACCGATCACCGATCATGCCCGCCATGCGTTCGATCCCCTCTGGCGTCGTCGGGTTCGCGGCCCTCGCGCTGCTCGTCTTCGCGACCGCGTGCCAGCAGATTCCGCCGGCCCCGCTCTCGGCCGAGGACGGCGCCCGCCGGATCGAGGCGCGCTCCCTCGCCGACCCGGCGCTCGGGACCTGTCTCGAAGAGCGCTTCGGTCGCCCGACGAATCCCTGGCCCCCGACGCGGTGGAGCCTCGAGGACCTCACGCGCGTCGCGATCTGCTTCAACCCGACGCTCGCCGTCGCCCGGGCGACCGCCGACGTCGCACGGGCCCACGAGCGGACCGTCGCCCAGCTCCCCAATCCGATCTTCATGGTCCAGCCCTTCTACGTCGCGAACGGCGTCGCCTCGGGCGCAGCGCCCTGGTTCTCGCAGTTCAACCTGAGCGGGCTGATCGAGACCGCCGGCAAGCGCGCCCACCGACGCGCCGCGGCCGAGGCGGGCGCGCGCATGGCCGAGGCGGGCACGATCACCGCCGCCTGGACGATCCGGGGCCAGGTCTCGCAGGCGGCGATCGCGCTGCGTGCCGCCGCCGGGCGCAGCGCGTCCCATGCGCGGATCGCCGCGCTCCTGCGACGACGGGCCGAGCTGCTCGCGCATCGGGTCGAGCAGGGATATGCCGCCCGATCCGAGGTCGCCGTCGCCCGCCGCGACCTGCTGCAGGCCGAGAGCCAGTCCGCGACGGCGCGCCGTCTCGAATCCCAGGCCCGCGCGAATCTGGCCACGACGCTCGGGCTGCCGAGCGAGGCGCTCGTCGGCGTCTCACTGGCCGACGAGCTCGACCAGGACCTCGCCGACGAGCTCGCGGACGACCTCGACCGTCCCATCGGCGGCGAGGTCGGAGACGGGAGCGCAGGCGGCGGGGCAGGCCCACCGGAGGCCTGGACCCGCGCGGCGACCCTCGATGCCGCGACCGCCCGACACGTCGCGCTGATCGGTCGCGCCGACGTGCGCGCCGCCCTGGCCGACTACGACGCCGCCGAGGCCAACCTTCGCCTCCAGCTGGCCCAGCAGTACCCGAACATCACCTTCGGCCCCGCCTACAAATACGACAAGAGCCAGAACGACTACGGGCTCGCGCTCTCCGTCGAGCTCCCCCTCTTCAGTCGCAACGCGGGCGGGATCGCCGAGGCCGCGGCCACGCGCGATCTGGTCGCGGCGCGCTTCGACGCGCTCCAGACCCGCATCCTCTCCGAGGTCGACACGGCCGCCGAGGCCCTCGAGACGGCGCGCCAGGAGGCGCTGCGCGCCCGGGCGCTCGTCGCCGCAGCCGAGCAGGCGGACACGATCGCCGCCCGCCAGCTCGACGCCGGTGCGCTCGACCGGGCGACCTATCTGACCACGCGCCTGGCGAGCGCGCGTGTCGCAGTCGCCGCCATCGACGCGCGCGAGGCGCTGCAGCTCGCGATCGCGCGGCTCGAGCTCGCGGTACAGCCCCCCGGCCCGATCGCCGACCTGCTCGCTGCGGGGGATCGAGGATGAGGCCTCGCCCGATTCGAAGCGGGTTCCGGCGTGTCGGCCTCGCGCGTGCGCTCGCGACCGCCGTCGCCGCCGCGCTCGGTCTGGTCCCGCTCGCGCCCGCGCTCGCCCCGCAGCGCGCCCGCGCCGCAGCGAGCGCGTCGAACTCGCCGAGCCGATCGAGCGCGTCGAGCGCGTCGAACTCGCCGAGCCGATCGAGCGCGTCGAGCGCGTCGAACTCGCCGAGCCGATCGAGCACGTCGAGTGCGTCGAACTCGCCGAGCCGATCGAGCACGTCGAGCGCGCCGAACTCGCCGAGCCCATCGAAGGCCACGCTCCGGCTCGAGCCGGACGCGATCGAGCGGTCGGGCATCGACACGATCGTCGTGGCCGGGAGCCGCTTCGAGCCGACCGTGCGCGGCTTCGGCCGCGTGCTCGACCCGGCCCTGATCGTCGACGCGGTCGCGAACGTCGAGGCGCTGCGCGCAGCCGAGGCCTCGGCGCGCGCCGAGCAGGCGCGCGTCGAGACGCTCGCCCGTGATGACCAGAACGCCTCGCGCCGGGAGGTCGAGAGCGCCCGGACCCTCGCCGCGCGCGCGCGGGCGGATGTCGCCATGGCGCACACGCGGCTGGTCGCGCAGATCGGCCCGGAGCTCGCGCGCGATCCGGACCTCGCGGCCCTGACGCGGCGCCTCGAAGACGGTCGCGCGAGCTTGATCCGGATCGACGTGCCGGGGAGCGAGGCGCCGCCGGCGCCGGAGCGCGGTGTCCGCTTCACGACCTATCCCGCCCGCCAGGAGCCGCTCGAGGCGCGTTATGTCGGCTTCGCCGCGACCGTCGACCCGACGTTGCCGGGCTTCGCCCTGCTCTTCCTCGCCACCACGAATCCGCCGCGGCCGGGCACGCCCGTGATCGCCGACTGCCGCACGGCCGCCCCGCCCGAGATCGGCGTGGCGCTGCCCCCGTCGGCCGTCGTCTACCTGGCCGGACGACCCTTCGCCTGGGTCGAGCCGGTACGCGGGCGCTTCGAGCGACGTGCGCTCGAGACCATCTCGCGGGACGACGGCTCGCTCTTCGTACGTCAGGGACTCGTCCCGGGCGAGCGCGTCGTCTCCGCCGGTGCCCAGCAGCTGCTCTCGAGCGAGCTGCTCGGCGACGATGCCGGCGGGGCCGAGTGAGTCGCCGGGGAGAGCGCCCATGCTGACCCGCATCGTCGACGCGGCCCTCCACCATCGTGGCGTCGTCATCGCGCTCACGCTGCTCGCGCTCGTCTTCGGCGTCGACGCCGTCCGGCGCGCACGGCTCGACGTCTTTCCGGAGTTCGCCTCGCCGCAGATCGAGATCCAGACCGAGGCCCCCGGCTTCGCGACGGATCAGGTCGAGCTGCTGGTGACGGCGCCGCTCGAGTCCGCGCTGGCGGGCATGCCCGACCTCGAGGCGGTCCGCTCGGAGTCGGTCCAGGGGCTCTCGGTCGTCCGCCTGGTCTTCGACCCGGACGCCGCGGTCACCGCCGTGCGTCAGGCCGTGAGCGAACGGCTCTCGCTCGTCGCGCTGCAGCTCCCGCCGGGCATCGCGCCACCGACGATGTCGCCGCTCACCTCCGCGACGATGGACGTGTTGAAGATCGGGCTCGTCTCGGACACGCTCGATCCGGCCGATCTGCGCGACCTCGCCGACACGACGGTGCGTCGAAAGCTGCTCGCCGTCCCGGGCGTCGCGCGCGTCAACGTCTTCGGCGGCGATCGGCGCCAGCTGCGGATCGCGCTCCGCCCCGAGCGTCTGATCGACCACGGGCTCGCGCTGACGGATCTCCTCGCCGCAGCCCGCCGCGCGACGGGTCTGGTCGGCGCGGGCTTCGTCGAGACGCCGAACCAGCGCATCGCGCTGCGCACCGAGGGCGAGGCCCTCGACGCGAACCTGCTCGGCGCCGCGATCCTCGGCCCGAACGCGGCCGGCGCGGCCGGCGGGACGTCGACCGGCGCGGCGACCGGCCCGGGCGGCGCCGGGGGCGGGGCGGCGGCCGGTCCGGCGCCCGGAGCCGGCGCGGGCGTCGCGATCGGGCCCCCCGTGCGGTTGCGCGACGTCGCGACCGTCCACGAGACCGCGGCGCCGCGCTTCGGCGATGCGCTGATCCAGGGGCGCCCCGGCGTGCTGCTCACGATCTCGAGCGCCTACGGCGCCAACACGCTCGAGGTCACCCGGGCGCTCGAACGCGCGCTCGGGGAGCTCGCGCCCGTCTTCGCCGCGCAGCAGGTCGTTCTCTACCCCCGGCTTCATCGACCCGCGCGGTTCATCGAGTCGGCACTCGCGAACCTGCGCTTCTCGCTGGTGCTCGGCGGTCTGCTGGTCGCCGCGGTGCTGGTTCCGATGCTCGGCCGCCTTCGGCCGACCCTGATCTCGATCGTGGCGATCCCGCTCTCCCTGCTCGGCGCCGTCTTCGTCCTCGAGCGGCTCGGCATCACCCTGAATACGATGACCCTCGGCGGGCTGGCGATCGCGATCGGCGAGGTCGTCGACGACGCGATCATCGACGTCGAGAACATCGTGCGCCGCCTGCGCGAGAACGCGCGCGCGCGCGCGCCGCGGCCCGCGCATCGGGTGGTGCTCGACGCGTCGATCGAGGTGCGCGGCGCGGTCGTCTACGCGACCTGGATCGTGGCGCTGGTCTTCGTCCCGCTGCTCACCCTCTCGGGTCTCGCCGGGCGCTTCTTCGCGCCGCTCGGGCTCGCGTACCTGCTCGCGGTCCTGGTCTCGCTGGGCGTCGCGCTCGTCGTGACGCCGGCCCTCTGCCTGCTGCTGCTGCGCGGGCGCGACATCGAGGCCGACGAGCCGCGGATCCAGCACGGCCTCAAGCGCGCCTACGCCGGTCTGCTCGAGCGGGCGTTTCCGCACGCGCGCGCGCTGATCGCATCGGTCGGGGTCCTGACGCTCGCGGCGCTCGCCGCGCTCTCGACGCTCGGCGGCGACTTCCTGCCGACCTTTCGCGAGGGCCATCTCGTGCTGCAGGTCGCCGAGGCCCCGGGCGCGTCGCTGCCGGAGCTGCTGCGGGTCGGGCGGGCCCTCTCGACCGAGCTGCTCGCGCTGCCGGGCGTCGCGACCGTCGAGCAGCAGGTCGGGCGGGCCGAGCGCGGCGAGGACACCTGGGGACCCCATCGCAGCGAGCTCCACGTCGAGCTCGCGAACGACCCGGCGAACGCCGAGCGGGAGACCACGCGGCAGATCCGCGCGATCCTCGCCCGCCAGCCGGGCATCCAGTTCGAGGTATTGACGTTCCTCGCCGATCGCATCGGCGAGACCCTGACGGGCCAGAAGGCGCCGTTCGTCGTCGACGTCTTCGGCAGCGACCTCGACGCGCTCGACGCGGTCGCCCGCCAGATCGCGGGCGTGCTCGAGGCGGTTCCGGGCGCATCCGAGGTGCAGACCCAGGCATCCGGGAGCCTCCCGACCCTCTCGATCACGTTGCGGCGCGAGGCCCTGGCGGCGCTCGGCTTCCTGCCGGTCGACGTGCTCGATGCCGTACGGGTCGCCTATCAAGGCGAGATCGTGGGACAGGTCCATCGAGGCGAGCAGGCGATCCCCGTCGTGACGATGCTCGACGACGCCGCGCGGCGCGATCCGGCCCGCGTCGGGACGCTCATGCTCCGCAGCGCGAGCGGGGTCCAGGCCCCGCTCGCGGCGCTGGCGGACCTCGCCATCCACGATGGCCGCGAGGCGATCTTCCATGACGGCCTGCGTCGTCGACAGAGCGTCACGTGCGTGCCGCGCGATCGCGATGCCGCCTCCTTCGGGCGCGAGGCCGAGCGCGAGATCCGACGGCGCGTGGTCCTTCCGCCCGGCACCTACCTCGAGTTCGGCGGCACGGCCCGGGCCCAGCGAGGGGCGCAGCGCGATCTCGCGATCGATCTGGCCGCCGTCTTGCTCGGCGTCGTCCTGCTCCTCCAGATCGCGTTCCGCAGCGGGCGGTCCGTCGGCCTGATCCTCTGCAACGTGCCCTTCGGACTGGTCGGCGGGGTCCTCGCGATCCTCGCCGCCCGCGCGCTCGGCAACGAGGCGGGAGCGCTCACGATGGGCTCGCTCGTCGGCTTCGTCACGATCTTCGGCATCACGATGCGCAACTCGATCATGCTCGTATCGCACTACGCGCAGCTCGCTGACGAGACGGGCCTCGCCTGGGGCCCCGAGCTGGCGCGGCGCGGCGCGCTCGACCGCGTCGTCCCGATCACGATGACGGCCCTGGTCACGGGCCTCGGCCTCCTGCCCCTCGCGCTCGGCTCGGGCGACGCCGGCCGCGAGATCGAGGGACCGATGGCCGTCGTCATCCTCGGCGGGCTCGCGAGCTCGACGCTCCTCAATCTGATCGTGCTGCCCGTGCTGGCCCTGCGCTTCGGACGGTTCGACCGCGCTGCGCGGGCGCGATCGGCGGCGTCGCGGCAGGAGCCGCTGGCATGATCGCGGGCGGAATGCTCTGATGAGCGGCGTGAAGCCCCCCGAGACACCGCCCGCGTCGAGCGGCGTGCAGCCCGTCGCGACTCCGCCGGCGTCGAGCGGCGTGCAGCCCGTCGCGACACCGCCCGCGTCGAGTCGTGGACCGGCCGCGACGCCGCATTCGTTGCGCGCCCTGCCGCCGGGCATCTGGGCGCTCGGGCTCGGCTCCCTCTTCATGGACACGTCGTCGGAGCTGATCCACAGCCTCCTGCCCGTCTTCATGCGCAGCGTGCTCGGGGCGAGCATGGTGACGATCGGGCTGGTCGAGGGCGTCGCCGAGGCGACGGCGGCGGTGACCCGCATCTTCTCCGGCATCGCGAGCGATCGGCTGCGCCGGCGCAAGCGCCTCGTCGTCGTCGGCTACGGACTCGCCGCGGTGGCCAAGCCGATCTTTCCGCTGGCGACCTCGATGCTCTGGCTGTTCACGGGCCGCTTCGTCGATCGGATCGGCAAGGGCATCCGCGGCGCGCCCCGCGACGCGCTCGTGGCCGACATCGCTCCCCCCTCGCTCCGGGGCGCGGCCTACGGTCTGCGTCAGGCGCTCGATTCCGTCGGGGCCTTTCTCGGGCCACTGCTCGCGCTCGTCTTGATGGCGCGCTTCGCGGACGATCTCGCGCGGGTGCTCTGGGTGGCGGTGGTGCCGGCCTGTCTGTCGGTGGCGGTGATCGCGCTGGCGGTTCGCGAGCCCGAGCACGCGCCGGCCCCGCGCGGCGATCGGCCCCCGCTCTCGCTCGTCGACGCACGTCGGCTCCCACTGCGCTTCTGGCTCGTCGTCCTGCTCGGCGCCGTCTTCACGCTCGCGCGCTTCAGCGAGGCGTTCCTGGTGCTTCGGGCCCAGACGGCCGGGCTGGCGATCGGCCAGGTCCCGCTCGTGATGATCGCCATGAACGTCTGCTATGCGGCGGGCGCCTATCCGGCGGGCGCGGCCTCCGACCGCATGCGGCGGCGGACGCTGCTCGTCGCCGGCCTCGCGCTGCTCATCGTCGCCGACCTCGTGCTCGCCGCGGCGACGTCCGCTTGGCACGTGCTCGCCGGCGCCTCGCTCTGGGGACTGCACATGGCGCTGACGCAGGGACTCCTGTCGAAGCTCGTCGCCGACACGACGCCCGCGGACCTGCGCGGCACGGCGTTCGGCCTCTTCCATCTCGTGAGCGGCGGCGCGCTGCTGCTGGCGAGTCTCGTCGCCGGCATGCTCTGGCAGCAGCTGGGCCCGCCGGCCACGTTCCTCGCCGGTGCGGGGTTCGCGGCGATCGCAGCGGTCGGGATCCTCGCGTTCGCGCCGTCTTCTCGGGCCGGCGGGCCGACGGCGTCAGGGCGGAGACTGGGCGGCGGCGGAAATCCGCCTAACCTCCTGCGATGATCGTGCTCCGACGCGCCGACCCGGCCGACCTCGAGATCCTGGCTCCGCGCACCCTGGCGCTCAATCGCCACGAGGGCATCGCGATCGCCGAGCCTCGCTTGCGCGACGCGCTGGCGGAGCTGCTCGCGCGACCCGAGCTGGGCGGGGTCTGGCTGGTCGAAGGGGTGGCGGCGCAGGATCGAAGCGCGACGGACGAGGTCGTCGGCTACGCCCTCGTCACCTATGGCTTCGATCTCGAGTTCGGCGGTCGCGACGCGTTTCTGACGGAGCTCTGGATCGACGAGGACGCGCGGGGCCGCGGGCTGGGCTCGGCCGCACTCGAGCGGCTCTGCCCGCTCCTGGCCGAATGCGGCGTCCATGCCCTGCACCTGCAGGTCCGGCCCGACAACCCGGCGCAGCGTCTCTATTCGCGCGCGGGATTCTCGCTCTCCCCGCGCCGCGTCATGACCCGTACGTTGATCCCGTGACTCGCCGAGACGTGGGCCCCCCATCGGGCAAGGACCGCCCCCGCCAGACGAAGTAGATCGCCGGATAGACGAGCAGCTCCATGACGAAGGAGGTCGTGACCCCCCCGACCATCGGGACGGCGATCCGCTTCATCGTGTCGGCGCCCGTTCCGTGGCTCCACAGGATGGGCATCAGTCCGGCCAGGATCACCGAGACCGTCATGGCCTTCGGACGCACGCGCTGGACGGCGCCGTGGTAGATGGCCTCGCGCAGATCGCCCAGCGTGTTCAGCCTGCCCCGCTGCTTCCAGTCGTCGTGCGCGACGTTCAGGTAGAGCAGCATCACGACCCCGGTCTCGGCGTCGAGACCGGCGAGCGCGATGAGGCCGACCCAGACGGCCACGCTCATGTTGTAGCCGAGCGCCCAGATCAGCCAGATCGCGCCGACCAGGCTGAAGGGAACGGCCAGCATCACGATGCCGGTCTCGAGCCAGCTCCGCGTGTTCAGGTAGATGATCAGCACGATGAGGACGAGGGTGATCGGAACGACGACGAGCAGCCGCTGCTGCGCCCGGAGCATGTATTCGTACTGGCCGGACCAGAAGAGGTTGTAGCCGGCGGGAAGCGTGATCTCGCCCCGCTCGATCGCGTCGTCGACCGACCGCTGGGCCCGCTCGACGTAGCGCCCCACGTCGATCCCGCGGAGATCGACGTAGATCCAGGTGTTCGGCCGGCTGTTCTCGCTCTTGATGCCGGGGGGGCCCTTCACGACCTCGAGCGTCGCGAGCTGCCCGAGCGGGATGTGCTGTCCCAATGGAGTCGGGACGACGATCTCCCGGAGCTGGTCGAGGTTCTCGCGCAGCTCTCGCGGATAGCGGAGGTTGATCGGATAGCGCTCGAGCCCTTCGACGGTCGTCGAGACGTTCATGCCGCCGATCGCGCTCGCGATCACGTCCTGGACGTCACCCAGGGTCAGGCCATAGCGCGCGATCCGCTCGCGATCGATCGTGAACTCGACGTAGTTGCCGCCGACGACCCGCTCGGCGTATACGCTCAGGGTTCCCGGGACGCCCCGGACGACCGTCTCGACCTGCTCCCCGATCTCCTGGAGCGTCGCGAGGTCCGGACCGGACACCTTGATGCCGACCGGCGTCTTGATGCCGGTCGAGAGCATGTCGACCCGCGTCTTGATCGGCATCGTCCACGCGTTCGTGACGCCGGGAAAGCGGATGGCGGCGTTGAGCGCGTCGACCAGCTCGTCGGGCGTGCGCCGGCGATGAGCGACCGTGCGTCCTTCCATGTCGAGGATGTCCGCATCCGGCCACTCCGCCTCGGGCTTCAACATGATCGTCGTCTCGATCATGGTCAGGGGGGCCGGATCCGTCGCGGTCTCGGCGCGGCCGACCTTGCCGAAGACGTGGTGCACCTCCGGAAAGGCGCGGATGATCCGGTCGGTCTGCTGGAGGACCTCCCGGGCCTTGGTCACCGAGATGCCGGGGAGCGTCGTCGGCATGTAGAGCAGGTCGCCTTCGTCGAGCGGCGGCATGAACTCGGAGCCCAGGCGGCTCCAGGGCCAAGCCGTTCCGGCGACGGCGAGTGCGGCGACCGCGATCATCGTCCAGCAGAGCCGCCCGTGACGCAGGATGAACTCGATCGCCGGGTGGTAGACGGCGACGAGGAAGCGGTTGAGCGGGTTGCGATGCTCGGGCAGGACGCGCCCGCGGATCAGGTAGCCCATCAGCACGGGCGCGAGCGTGATCGAGAGGAAGGCCGCCGCGGCCATCGAGTAGGTCTTGGTGAAGGCGAGCGGCCTGAAGAGGCGGCCCTCCTGTGCCTCCAGCGTGAACACGGGCAGGAAGCTGACGGTGATCACGAGCAGCGAGTAGAAGAGGGTCGGGCCGACTTCGATCGACGCGTCGCGGATGATGTCCCAGTGCGGCTTGGTGCCGCGATCGCGCTCGATGTGCTTGTGGGCGTTCTCGATCATGATGATCACGGCGTCGACCATCGCGCCGATCGCGATGGCGATGCCCGAGAGGCTCATGATGTTGGCGCCGATGCCCTGGAGGTACAGGACGACGAAGGCCAGGAGCACGGCCATCGGAAGGGTCAGGATCGCGACCAGCGCGCTGCGGAAGTGGAAGAGGAAGGCGACGCAGACGATCGAGACCGCCAGCGACTCCTCGAAGAGCTTCTCGCGCAGCGTCGCGATCGAGCGATCGATCAGACCGGAGCGGTCGTAGGCGATCTCGATCTCGACGTCTTCCGGCAGGCCGCGCTTCAGCTCGGAGAGCTTCGCCTTGACCCGCTCGATCACGTCGTGCGCGTTGGCTCCGGATCGGACGACGACGACGCCCCCGACGGTCTCGCCCTCGCCGTTCCATTCGGCGATGCCGCGTCGCATCTCGGGACCGAGCTCGACCCGGCCCAGATCGGCGACGAGGATGGGCGTGCCGTCGGCCCGTGCCCCGACGGCTGCCTGCGCGAGCTGCGCCGGGTCCGACACGTAGCCCTTGACGCGGAGGATGTACTCCGTCTCGGACATCTCCATGACGCGGCCGCCGACCTCGTTGTTCGAGCGCTGGATCGCGGCCCGGACCTTGGCGAGGGGAATGTCGTAGGCGCGGAGCTTCTCGGGATCGACGGTGACCTGGTACTGCTTGACGAAGCCGCCGATGCTGGCCACCTCGGAGACGCCGTCGATCGCGGTCAGCTCGTACTTCAGGTACCAGTCCTGGAGGCTGCGCAGCTGCTGGAGGTCGCGCGTCTCGCTGTTCAGGACGTACATGAAGGCCCAGCCGACGCCGGTCGCATCCGGTCCGAGGGTCGGCGTGACGCCGCGCGGCAGCTGCCCCTGGATCTGGCTCAAGGACTCGAGGACGCGGCTCCGCGCCCAGTACAGGTCGGTCCCGTCCTCGAAGAGGACGTAGACGAACGAGTAGTTGAAGAAGCTGTAGCCGCGGACGACGCTCGCGTAGGGGACCGAGAGCATCTTGGTCGTCAACGGATAGGTGATCTGGTCTTCGACGATCCGGGGGGCCTGTCCCGGGTACTCGGTGAAGACGATCACCTGGACGTCCGACAGATCGGGAATCGCGTCGAGCGGCGTCCGGCGCAACGCGGCGTAGCCCACGAGCGCGATCGCCAGGCCCATCAGCAGGACGATGGGCTTGTTCTCGATCGAGAGCCGGATGACCCGTCCGATCATCGCGGTCGGCTCGGATGGGGCGGCGGGCCGAACACGGTCACGGGCACGACGCGATGGCCGGCCTCAGTGGACATGGCCTGCTCCGACCGCGTCTTCCGACGCGCTGTCCGCTCGCTGCTCGGGCGACTTCATCACGGGAATGAGGGACATGCCGCAGATCGGACATTTGCCCGGAGCGTCCCGGTGCACGTGGGCGTGCTCGGGCATCGGACAGGTCCAGTACGCGATGTGGAGCTGCTCGACGCGGCCGTCGTGTCGCTCGACGGGGACGAGCTCCATGCCGCAGATCGGGCATCGACCCGGCGCGTCGTAGAGGACGTCCGTGTGCCCCGGCATCGGACACACGTACAGGAGCTCGGCGTCCTGTCGTGACGTCCTTCGCTCCGTCGCCTCGCCGGCGGTCGCCTGCTCCGCCCGTTCGGTCGCGGCCTTCACGGGCGTGGCGCCTTCGACCTGGCCGGGCTCGAGGAACTTGAGCGCCGCCTCGCGAAGCCGGCTCTCGGAGTCGAGCAGGAACTGACCCGAAACGACGACCCGCTCGCCGACGGACAGGCCGGAGAGAACCTGGAGACGGTCGTCCTCGGTCCGCGCGCCGATCTCGACCTCGCGGGCCTCGTAGCGGCCCGGCGCCGTCATGACGAACGCGACCGCTCGAAGGCCCGTTCGGATGACGGCGAGGTCCGGGACGAGCGTGCCCTCCTTCGCCAGCTCGCTCGTCATCTCGATCGTCGCGTACATGCCGGGCTTCAGCGCGTAGCCCGGGTTGTGGAACTCCATCCGAATCGGCACCTCACGCTCGTTCGCGTCGAGGTAGGGATAGATGTAGGTCACGCGTCCACGAAACGTCCTGCCCGGCAGATAGGTCAGCGTCATGAGCGCTTCCTGACCGACCCGGACGTAGGGAACGTCCTGCTCGTAGACCTTGCCGATGACCCAGACCGTCGACAGGTCCGCGATCCGGAAGGCTTCCATGCCGGCCGTGATCTTCTGACCTTCGACGACGTTCTTCTGCGTCACGATGCCGGTGAATGGCGCGTGCAGCGTCAGGGTCTTCTGGACCTCGCGCGTGCGCTCCAGCTCCGCGATCTGGGCGGGCGAGATGTCGAAGAACTCGAGCCGCGTCCGCGCGTCCCGAAGAAGGCCCTCGGAATGCGCCCGCGCGAGCGGGACGCTCGGAACGTCCTTCTCCTGCAGGTTGGACAGCGCCGCCAGGAATTCCTCCTGGGCGGAGAAGAGTGCGGGCGAGTAGATCTCGAAGAGCCGATCGCCGGAATGGACCTGGGAGCCCGTCTGGTCGACGTAGAGTCGCTCGATCCAGCCATCGACCTTCGTGTTGACGACGGCCAGGCTCGTCTCGTCGTAGTCGACGATCCCGACGGTCCGCACCGTCCGGACGACCGGGCCTCGCACGACGTCGTCGATCCGGACGCCCATGTTCTGCTCGGTCACCGGGTCGATGCGGATGGCGGCCGCGCCCGCTGCTTCGTCCTCGTAGACCGGAATCAGGTCCATCCCCATCGAATCCTTGCCCGGCTCCGGATGGAGCTCGCCGGGATTCATGGAGGACTTCCAGTAGAGGATCTTCCGATCGCCCGACGCTGGGGCCGGAACCTCGGACTTCGTCAGCCCCATCGCCTCGGCCCGGTCCGACGACATCGGCTGGAGCTTCATGCCGCACTGGGGACATTCGCCCGGACGGTCCTGCACGACCTCCGGATGCATGCCGCACGTGTACCACGTCCCGGACGCCGGACGTCGCGCGGAGTCGACCTCGACGGCATGACCGTCCTGCGTCGCGGCGGTCGTGGAATCGGGACGGGATCCCATCCAGATCGCGAGCCCGGCGACCAGGCCGAGAAGGAGAGCCGCGGGCAGGAGCGATCGGAGTCTCATCGACGAACGCTCCCCGCCGAGACGACGTCGTTCGAAGGAGCGGTGTCCGCTTCGGTCCGCTGGCCAGCCTCGCCGGTCGGGCTGCGCGGAACGCTGGCGCCGATCAGCTGCTGCAGATCGGCGAATCGCTGCTCGAGCCCTACCAGCGCGCGGTGGTAGTCGAGCGAGAATTCGAGCCAGTTGCGCCAGTTCTCGATCAAGGCCGTGAAGCCGATCTCGCCCGATCGGTAGGCGGCCGTGCTGACCTCGACCGCCTGGAGCGAGCGCGGGACGATCAGATCCCGAAAGAGCACCGCCTGACGGTACTGGGTATCGATCCGGACCAGCGTGTCCTGCAGCCCGAAGGCGATCGCGTTGCGGGTCGCTTCGAGCTGCTCGATCGACGAGAGGGTGCGTGCGTTCGTCTCCAGCACGCCCGCGCGGATGCGCTGCCACCAGATGGGCAGGCTCAACCCGATCGGAAGGCTCCAGTTGTCGTCCCCGTTCGCGACGGGGCTGATTCCGGATCCGATGAACGAGTAGGTGAATCCGACGCTCAGGTCGGGGAAGTACTCGAGCTTCGCCAGACGGATCGCTTCGAGATCCCGCCCGATCTGCTCGCGCAGACGGACGAGCTTCGGATTGGACTCGACGGCCCGATCCATCGCGATCTTCAGCTTCCAGTCCACCTGCTCGAGATCGAAGGCCTTCGGCGAGGGCATCGCGGCGTCGACCGGGCGGTTCATCAGGGCATTCAGCCGTGCGCGCGCCGTGGCGCGACGCTGCTCGAGGGTGATCAGCTCGTTGGTCAGCGCATAGAGCTCGACCTCGGAGCGCAGGACGTCCTGTTGAGTCGCCGCGCCGGCCCGGTAGCGTGCCGACGCAACGTCACGGATCTGGGCCAGCAGGTCCTGACTCGATCGCGTGATGTCGATCGAGACGTCGGCGAGGTGGAGCTCGAAGTAGGCGCGCGCCACGTCGGCGGCGACCTGGATGCGCACGTCGGCCAGGTTCGCGAACGCCATCAGGACTTCCCGCTCGGCGATCCTTCCGCGTCGGGTCAGCCGACCCGGGAACGGGAGTCGCTGCGAGACGCCGATCTGCGCGTCCATCATGCCCGCCGCCGTCTCGACCAGGTCTCCGGTCGGGGGCAGGAACGTCAGCATCGGGTCCTGCAGCGAGGCCACCTGGGGAACGCGGTAGCCCATCGCCTGGACGTCGCGAATCGCGCGGCGGATGGAGGGATTGCGAGCCAGGGCGAGCTCGATGAAATCGGACAGATCCGCGCTCTCGGGCCCTTCGAGCTCGCGTTCATGGACGCCGCCTCGGGCCGCATCGAGGCCTCGCCGAACCACGCCCTCGTCGTCGTCGACGGAAGGACTGAGCCCCGCTGCCTCCGAGGCGACCCGGGCCTGCAGGTCGCGATCGACGGTTCCGCAGGCGACGATCGACAGCGCGATCGCGACGATCGCCGCGAAACGGGGGCGGCGGGCGCGCGGGAGGCCGGGCGGGGGACGGTTCGGGCGCATGATCGGTTCCTCTCGAGTCATTACGTTCCAGGTCGGGCGATCCCTCGAAGAATCTTCGAGGGACGACGGGCCGTCCTGCGTACAACGAGATGGGAACGGCCCATCGGGAGATCGAGCCATGGACGACCGGGACCTGGATGGATGGCTGGGACGGGTCGGCGCCGCGGGAAGCGGTGTCGACGCGGGACCCGACTTTCGGGAGCGGATCTGGCAGCGCGTCGGGGAGCTGACCGTGATCCGGCAGCAGCGGCGGCGCCTGCTGCTCGGTCTCGTCGTCTTCGCGGTCGGCCTGGGCGCAGGGATGGTCGATCCGCCGGAATCCGGTCCGACGCCGACGGGCGCCCATGCCCTGGCCGACGGGTGGGCGCTCGCGCCCTCGACGCTCCTCGGGACGATGCCGTGAAGCTCACGCCCGTCCATGCGGTTCTCTTGATCCTTCTGGCCTTCGTGGCCGGCGGCCTCGGCGCTTCGGCGACCCGGCTCTGGCGCGCCGACCGGGTCGAACGATCCGGCATGCACGAATTCGTCCACCGGGAGCTTCGCCTTTCGAAGGACCAGTCGACGAGGCTGGACGCGCTCGAGCGCGACTTCGCCATCGATCAGCGCAAGCTCGACCTCGCCCTTCGCACCGCGAACGCGGACCTCGCGCGCGCCATCGACGAGGAGGGCCATTATGGTTCGAAGGTCGGCGCCGCGATCGAGGAGGTGCATCTGCGCATGGGCGAGCTGCAGAAGGCGACCGTGCGACACGTCTTCGAGATGCGCGGGCTGCTCGAGCCGGAGCAGCAGCGCGCTTTCGACCGCGAGGTGCGCCGCGCCCTCACGCACGATCCGAAGAACTAGGCGGTCGTGCCGGACGACCGCGACGACGCCGAAGCGGAGCGGATCGCGCGGGCCCGTGCGGGTGATCGCGAAGCGTTCGACGCCCTCATCGCCGACCACTCGCCCCGATTGCTGACGCTGGCATCGCGCATGCTCGGCACGGAAGGGGATGCGCAGAATGCCGTGCAGGAGGCGTGGGCCTCCGCCTGGCTTGCGCTCGACCGCTTCGACGAGCGCCGCTCCCTGGGTCCCTGGCTGGCGACGATCACGGTCAACAAATGCCGGGATTTCATGCGTCGCCGGCGTGTCGAGCGCTGGCTGCGCTTCGATGCGCCCGACGGGGTCGACGACGTTGCCGATGCCGGTCGAGATCAGGAGCGCCAGCTCTCGGATCGGCGGATGGTCGAGCTCGTCCGCCGCGAGATCGCTCGTCTTCCAGCCGCGCTGAAGGAGCCCTTCGTCCTGGTCACCTTCGACGAGCGCAGTCAGGCGGAAGCGGCCGCCATCCTCGGGCTCAGTCGGAAGTCGGTGGAGAGTCGCATCTACCGGGCTCGCAGCCTCTTGCGCGAGCGGCTCTCGAAATGGGAATGACGCTCGTCATGCGTCGCGCGCGTCATGCGTCGCGCGGAGCGCCTCCGGCGATGCGGCCGTCATCCGACCATCGCCCGACCCCGCCCGTCCGAGCGACGGCAGCCGGGCGGCGCGCGCTGCACGGACGCGGGTGGGGCGCCCGTCGGGCGCCCCGCCCCGCCTAACCCTTGACCGACTTGCGGATCCGCACGAGCCCGTTCGGATGCCCCGGCACGGCACCCTTGATGAAGAGCAGGTTGCGCTCCGGGTCGATGCGGACGATCTCGAGGTTCTGGATCGTGACGCGGCTGTTGCCGTGGTGGCCCGCCATGCGCAGGCCCGGGATGACGCGGCCCGGGTTCGATCCGGCGCCGATGGAGCCGCCGTGGCGGAAGAACTCGTGGGTGCCGTGGGTCCGCTTCTTGATCGCGAAGCCGTGGCGCTTGACGACGCCCGTGAAGCCGCGGCCCTTGCTGGTCCCGATCGCGTCGACTCTCTGACCGACCTCGAAGAGGTCGACCTTGAGCTCGGTTCCGGGCTCGAGGGGGGCGACCTCCTCGGCCGTGAGGCGGCTCTCGGCGAGGTAGCGCCTCGGGGCGGAGCCGCCGTGCTTCGCGTAGTGGTTCTTCATGGCCTTCGAGAAGAGCTTCTCGCGCTTCTCGCCGAAGGCGAGCTGGACCGCGTCGTAGCCGTCGGTCGCCTGGGTCTTCTTCTGGACGACCACGTTCGGACCCGCCTCGAGCACGGTCACCGGGATCGCCGAACCGTCTTCGACGTAGAGCTGGGTCATGCCGAGCTTCTTGCAGAGCAATTCAATGGACACGGGGATCTCCTCGTCCGGATTGGACCCGGAAGCGTCCGTCGCTCCCGGTTCGTCGCGGTCGATGCAGCTCGCCGCCGACTCTCGACCCGGCCGCCCGGGTCGGGCGGAGGGTGACCCTCGTGACTCCGGGCGGGGGCCCGGACGAAGGAAGCGGCGTGCGAGGGGCGATCTATTTTCAGGTCCGGCTCGCTCGGAGCCGGCGCGCATCTCGCTCCCGGACCGACCGGCTGCGGGCCGGGGGCTCGGGAGCGCGGCAGGCTAGCACGAACCGGCCGGGCCGCCCGCTCCTCGTCGGGCGGGGGGCTGGCCGCCCTTCGCCATGGAGGCGTCCGTCCGACATGTCCCGGTCGACCCTGGGCCTTCCGATCGCGCTCGCCCTGCTGATCTCGACGCCGGCCTCCCTCCTCGCGGCCTCGTTCACGCCCCTCGGCGTTCTGCCGGGCGGGCAGTTCACGACGGCCCACGGCCTCTCGGCCGACGGCTCCACCGTCGTCGGAAACGCGAGCCTGGGGGCGGGCGAGGTCGGAAACGAAGCATTCCGGTGGGACGCCGTTCGCGGCCTCCAGCGGCTCGGCGACCTGCCGGGCGGTCCTTTCCACAGCAACGCGCAAGCCATCTCCGCTGACGGGCATTTCGTCGTCGGCCATGGCAGGACGGAACGCGGCCCCCAGGCATTCCGGTGGGATGCGGTGCACGGCATGCGCGCGCTGGGTGAGCTCCCCGGCGTCGGATCGCGGAGCGTGGCCCAGGCGGTGTCGGCCGACGGTTCGACCGTGGTCGGGTACGTCATCGATGATGGAGACGACGATTCGCGCGAGGCCTTCATCTGGAGCGAGCGCAGTGGCATGCAGGCGCTCGACGTCGTCCTGGCATCGTTGGGAATCGACCTGAATGGATGGAGGCTGACGGACGCCGTGGGGATCTCGGACGACGGACGAACGATTGCCGGCTCGGGCCGAAGCCCGGGCGGCAGGACCGAGGCGTGGATCGCCGTCGTCCCGGAGCCCGGAACCGCGATCCTGCTGGGCCTCTCGCTGATGGGTCTCGCCATCCATGGGCGGTCGGCGTCGAGCGTCACGGCCCGACGGCGGCAGGCGGACAGCAGCCCCGTCGTGACCTGAACCGGCTGCAGCTCGAGTCGAAACGCTGGGATGGCCCGCCGCGATCGTACCGGCAGCATTACTGCTCGAGGTAATACCATGAAGATCACGACCAAGGGCCAAGTGACGATTCCGATCGAGATCCGCGAGAAGCGGGGCCTGCTTCCGGATACGGAAGTGGAGTTCGAGATCGTCGGAAGAACCGTGCGGATGCGGAAGGTCCGGAGCGGCGGCCACGCCGGGCGTCGCGGCAAGTCGATCGTCGAACGGCTGCGGGCCGGGGATCCGTTCGGATGTCCACGGACGAGATCCTGGCGCTGACGCGAGGCGAGCGGTGACGGTCCTCGTCGACAGCGACGTGCTGCTCGACGTGATGACCGGGGACCCGCTCTGGTCCGCGTGGTCCAGCGACGCGCTCGCCGAATGCGCCGAGCACTCTCGGCCCGCGATCAACCCGCTCATCTACGCCGAAGTGTCGATCCGGTTCGATCGGGTCGAGGATCTCGAGGACGCGCTTCCGGAGGGGGACTTTCTCCGACTTCCGCTTCCCTGGGAGGCGGCGTTTCTCGCCGGGAAGTGCTTCGTCCGCTACCGGCGACGCCGCGGCACGCGAACATCGCCGCTCCCCGACTTCTACGTCGGCGCCCATGCGGCGGTCGCCGGTCTGGCGCTGCTCACCCGCGATGCCATGCGCTACCGCAGCTATTTTCCGGGGGTCGAGCTCATCGCGCCCTGACTTCCTGGATCGACCTCCTGAATCGACGTCCCGAGTCGACTTCCCGACTCGGAATCCGTCGAACCCGGTCCCCCCGCCGCCCTCCACTTTCCCGCCGTCCCTGCCGAAGATCCCGCTCGAGTCCGCACCGCACGGCTTCCCGACGGACGCACGGGCTCGGGAAGAACCGGAACACGCGAGCCGCAGACCCAGCGCCGAGACGGACCCGAGCAGCACGAGCACGAGAAGAACCGAGCACGGGCCCAGTCCACTCCGCGCCGATGACCGAGGGCGCGTCATCCCCGGCCCGGGTTGGGCCGGGCGATCCGATGGCCCTAGATTCCGATCCGACCGACGGAACGGATCCGGCGTCGAAAGGTGACGGACTCGAGCATCCGGTCGGACGATCCGACCGGCGATCCAGCCCCTGAGGAGATGCGTCATGCCCCATCGAGCCACCCTGATCCCCGGCGACGGCATCGGCCCCGAGGTCGTCGACGCCGCGCTGCGCGTCATCGACGCGGCGGGCGTCCGGATCGAGTGGGAGCGGGTCGAGGCCGGCGCCGACGTGTTCCTGAAGCACGGCACGCCGATGCCCGACGAGGCCCTCAACTCGATCCGCAAGACCCGGGTCGCGCTCAAGGGCCCGATCGGGACCCCGATCGGCGGGGGGTTCAAGAGCGCCAACGTGCTGATGCGCCAGGCGCTCGACCTCTACGCCTGCGTCCGCCCGATCAAGACCCTGGCCGGCCTGCCGGGTCGCTTCGAGGGCGTCGACTTCGTGATCGTCCGCGAGAACACCGAGGGCCTCTACTCGGGTCTCGAGCACCGCGTCGCCCCCGGCGTCGTCGAGAGCCTGAAGGTCGTGACCGAGACCGCGAGCCTGCGCATCGCGCGCTATGCGTTCGAGCTCGCCCAGACCCTGGGTCGCAAGTCCGTGACCGCGATCCACAAGGCGAACATCATGAAGCTCTCCGACGGGCTCTTCCTCGAATGCGTCCGCCGCGTCGCGCGCGACTATCCCGAGATCGGCATGAAGGAGATGATCATCGACAACTGCGCGATGCAGCTCGTGACCAGGCCCGAGCAGTTCGAGGTGCTCGTCATGGACAACCTCTACGGCGACATCCTCTCGGATCTCGGCGCCGGGCTGGTCGGCGGGCTGGGCATCGTCCCGGGCAGCAACATCGGGCTCGAGTGCGCGGTCTTCGAGGCGGTCCACGGCAGCGCGCCGGACCTCGCGGGCAAGGGCCGCGCGAATCCGACGGCGGTGATCCGCTCGGCGGCGCTGCTCGTCGGCCATGTCGGCGAGCGGGCTGCGGCGAGCCGGATCGAGAACGCCGTCGCCGCGGCGCTCGCGGATCCGCGCAACCATACGGGCGATCTCGGCGGCAAGGCGACGACGAAGGAGCTGACCGACGCCGTGATCCGCCATCTGGACGACTAGCATCGGACCGCCTGCATCGACCCCGCTGCGCTCCGTTCTCGTCCTCGCCCTCGATGGCGCGAGCCTCGACGTGGTCGGACCGATGGCCGAGGCCGGCGAGCTGCCGAACCTCGCGGCCTGGATGGAGGAAGGCCGCACGGCGCGACTCCCGAGCACGACGCCGCCCGTCACCTTCCCCGCCTGGTCCTCCTTCCTGACGGGCCGCCCGCCCGGCGAGCACGGCATCTTCGACTTCACGCAGAAGCGCCCCGGCGAGTACCGACTGCGCTTCGTCAACGCGAGCGACCGCGCGGGCGACACGCTCCTGCGTCGGGTCGGCGACGCGGGCGGCCAGGTCCTCGTCCTCGGTCTGCCGGCGACCCATCCGCCCGAGCCCGTCGCGGGCCTGCTCGTCAGCGGCTTCGAAGCGCCGGTCGCGAGCGGCACCGATCCAAGCAGCGCCTCCGACCCCGCCCTCTACCGCCGCATCGCCGAGCGCGCGGGGCCCTGGATGCGCCCCGAGCTCGACGAGTCGGCGCGCGCCTCGGACTTCCACGAACGCGCCGTCGAGACCCTGCTCGCCCGCATCGACCGCAAACGCGACTTCGCCCTCGAGGCCCTCGCGACGCTGACGCGCGAGCGCGGCGGCCGACCCCCCGAGCTGGTCGTGGTCGTCTTCTCCGAGAGCGATACCGCCGGCCACCACTACTTCCGCGACCACGACCCGCGCTCCCCCCGCCACGACCCGACCGCCTCCCCCGAGCGCCGCGACGCGCTACGCGCCGTCCACCGCCGACTCGACGCCGCCTGTGGCGCGCTGCGCGCGGCCATGGACGCCGCCTCGATCGCGGCGGCGGGCGAAGCCGCGCGCTGCATCGTGCTCTCCGACCACGGCATGGGGACCGCGTCCGACAAGGTCGTCCACGTCAATCGCTGGCTCGCCGAGCAGGGGCTGCTCTGCCGCCGCCGTCGGCGCCTCGTCGATCCCGATCGCCTCGCCCGCGCGACTCGCGACCTCGCCCTCGCATGGCTGCCGCCCCGCGTCGCGCAGCGCCTCTTCCGTCGCGCCCGGGCCGCCGCCGCCCTCGTCGAGAGCCAGGCCCGCTTCGGCGGCTTCGACTGGTCCCGGACCCTCGCCTTCAGCGAGGAAGCGAATACCCAGCCCGGCATCTGGATCAATCTCGCCGGACGCGAGGCGGCGGGCTGCGTCCCGGAGGTCGAGTACGAGGCGGTCCGCGACCGCGTCCTCGCCGCCCTCGAGGCCTGGAGGCTCCCCGATGACCGTCCGGTCGTGGCCGGCGCCTGGCGACGCGAGGCCATCCATGCCGGTCCCTTCGTCGCGCGCGCGCCGGACGTCGTCTTCGAGCTCGCCCTCGACCGAGGCCACGGCCTGTCCCTCGTCCCGACGCCCTGGGCCGAGGGCGGCGCGCAGGGCGAGGGCATCCCGAGCGTGCGCATTCTCACGGCGGCCGAGCACGGCGGCGGCCGCGGGCGCGGCATGAACGGGACCCACCGCCCGGACGGCCTCTTCATCGACGCGGGACCCGCCGCCGCATCCGACGCCCCGTCCGACACGCTGCCGCCGCGACTCGCCGACGTCGCCCCTTGGCTCGCCCGGGCGATGGGCCTAGCCTGGGTCGCCGGCGACACGCCCCGCACGGGCGGTGCGGCCGGCGCAGTCGATGCCGATCGGCCCGGCGTCGTGCACGGCGCGGGTCCAGGCGACGGCCATGAGCTGGTCCGCGCCACGGACGACGCCTACGACGAGGAAGAGGAAGCGATGGTCGCCGAGCGGCTTCGGGCGCTGGGATATCTCGAATGAACCAGCCCGTGCTCTCGCTCGTCTTCCCGGCCTGGAACGAGGCCGACAACCTGCCGGCCCTGCTCGCGAGCGCGCTCGAGACCGGGGCCCAGCTCGGCTTCGCCTTCGAGATCGTGATCGTCGACGATGGCTCGGGCGACGCGAGTCGGGCGGTGCTCGAGGCCTGGAGCGAACGCGACGCGCGCGTCCGCTCGGTCCACCACGCGGAGAACCAGGGCTACGGCGCGGCCCTGCGCGCCGGCCTCAAGAGCGCGCGCGGCGAGTTCGTCTTCTTCAGCGATGCCGACCTGCAGTTCGAGCTCGGCGAGATCCGCCGGCTGCTCGACCATACCGACGAGTACGAGATCGTCGCCGGCTACCGCGCGCCGCGGCGCGACCCCTGGCTGCGACGCGTGATCGCCCTGGTCTGGAACCGGCTCGTCGGCGCCCTCTTCGACCTGCCGGTGCGCGACATCGACTGCGCCTTCAAGGTCTTCCATCGCAAGGTCCTCGAGGCGATCCCGATCCAATCGGTCGGCGCCTTCGTCAACACCGAGATCCTGGTCCGCGCCCGCGCGGCCGGCTTCCGCATCAAGCAGGTCCCGGTCAGCCATCGCCGCCGCCGCTCCGGGCGGCAGACCGGTGCGCATCCGCGCGTCATCGCACGCGCGCTCGTCGAGCTCGCCCAGCTCTACGCCGGCCTCCACCCGCGCGGCCACGCGAGGTCGCCGGGGGCCGGCCGGTCCATGGGCCGCGCCGCTTCCAGCGCGGGCGGAGCAGGCGGCGCGGGCGAGCTCGGCGTGTCGTCCGTGGCGCAGTGAGGTCCGACGGATCCGGGCGGCCGCTTCGGCTGCTGCTCGTCGGCGCGTTCCGCTATCCCCACGACCAGGGCTCGCAGATCTACTTCCAGGAGCAGGCGATCGCGCTGCGCGCCGCCGGCGCCGAGGTCGACCTGCTGACCTACGGACCGACGCGCGAGGCCGACGCCGCGCAGGATCCCGCATCGGACCTCGCTCCCCGATCGTGGACGCCGGGCGGCGAGCCGGCCGACCCCGACCGCTGGCGGGCCCTCGACGGTTTCGAGCATGGGACCATTCCGCACGCGGCGGCCCCGCGCTCCGCCCGCTCCGGCCCCCACCTCGACAAGCCGCTCGCCGATCTCGCGCTCGCCTGGGCCATCCGCCGCCGGATCCGCCGCGCCGGAAGGGACGAACGCGCGGCGCGCGAACCGTTCGACCCGCCCGGTCGTTGCGCCCGCAGGGCGAACCTCGCTTCGGCCGAGGACGCGGCTCTGGACGCGTCCTGGATCACGCCGCGCAGTGCGTCAACGGCGGCCCCGTCCGAGGCCGCGGGCCCGTCCGCGAGCGCGTCATTCCGCGCGTCATCGCGCCGCGGATCGGATCCGACCGTTGCGCCATCGGGATCGGAGCGACCCTGCGACCGCTCCTATGACGCGATCCTCGCCCACCACGCCGAGGCGACCATCGCGGCGCTGATCGCCTGTGCGCCGCGCGTCCGAGCCGGCCCGCCGATCCTCTACTGCGCTCATACCCTGCTCGAGGAGGAGCTGCCGACGTACGGAAAATCTGTGTGGAGTCGGATACTTGGCCGAATCGCGCCCGCACCGACCGGCGACGATCCGGAGACCGCCGACGCGCGCAGGCGAGCCCGCGCGCTGGCCGGGATGCTCGCGTCATGCGGTCGCGTCCTCGACGCTCGGCTGGCGCGTCATGCGAGCGGCTGGATCGCGTTGACGCGCTCCGCGGAGCGCGTCATGCGCGCGTCGAGCGCGCGTCCGGGCGCGCGCATCGCGCCGCCCATGCCCGACCCGTGCCCGCTCGCGTCCCGGGCCGAGCGCGAGCACACGGTCCGGCGGCTCGGCCTCGAGCCCGGTCGCTACTTCCTCTATTCGGGCAACCTCGATCCGTACCAGGACCTCCCGCTCCTGTACGAGACCGCGCGACGTCGGGAAGGGACCCGCCCAGATGCGCCGACCGCGCTCCCGATCGTGGTCGCGACCCACGGCGCGCAGGGGGTCGTCCCGCCTCCGCCGGGGTTCCACGTCATCCGGGTCGGGCGCGTCGCGCAGGCGCAGGCGCTCATCGCGACTGCGCGCGCGACGCTGATCCCGCGGCTCGGCCTCGGCGGCTTTCCGATCAAGCTGGCCAACAGCCTCGCCGCGGGGACACCGGTCGTCGCCCTGCACGACGCCGAGTGGGGGCTCGCCGATGGGCGTGAGGCGCTGATCGGCGACCGGGCTGATCCGGCCGGATCCCTCGCCCGCGCGCTCGCGCGGCTCGAGTGCGACGACGCCCTCGCCGCCCGCCTGGGCCGCGGCGCGCGCGCAACCTGGCAGCGGGCGCACGCGCCGCCAGTCGTCGCGCGCGCGACGCTCGCCCTGATCGAGACGCTGATCGCGTCGTCGCGATGATCGCGGCGCGCCACCGATGGGAGCGCGCCCGGCCGGGGTCCCGTGGCTGCTGGGAGCGGGTCGCGCGGCCGATGACACTGCGGCGCGCTCGGCTGCTCCCCCTCGCCCGGGGCATCCGGGCTTTCGGCATTGGCGCGCGCGCGTCGCGGGATCGGGCGGACCATTCGGAGTCTCGATGAGCGAGGGATCAGCGGACGCGAGCGCCGAGCGCGGCGAGGGCCGGCCCCGTCGCGCCCCGCGGCGGGGCGACACGCCCTTCGACCGCGCGCTGCGCGAGGCACGGGGCGACACGGCCCTCCGCCGGGTGACCGGGCTGCGCGGCGCGGCCGTGCGCGTCGCCGCCGCCCATCTGATCCGCGCCCATGGCGATCGGCCCGTCCTCTATGTCACGGCCGACTCCCGCGCGGCCGACGCCGCCCGCGACGCGCTGCGCGGCCTGCTCGGCGAGCGCGAGGACGAGTCGCGCCTGCGCGGCTTCCCGCGCCACGACACGCTCCCCTTCGACCGCTTCTCGCCGCAGCCCTTCGTCGTGGCGCAGCGCATGGCCGTGCTCCATCGCCTCGTCGCGGGGGCGCCGGAGCGGCCCGACGATCCGGCGCCGATCGTCGTCGCGCCGGCCTCGGCGCTCTCGCTGCGGATCCCGACGCGAACGCAGCTGCTCGCCTCGACCGTCCGCATCGCGATCGGCGAGTCGCTCGAGCGCGACGAGCTCGTCTCGCGCCTCGTCGGCATCGGCTACCAGCGCATGGCGCTCGTCGAGGAGGCGGGCGAGGTCGCGGTCCGCGGCGACATCGTCGACGTCTTCCCGCCGCATCTCGACCGCCCGCTGCGCATCGAGCTCTGGGGCGATCAGGTCGACTCGATCCGGAGCTTCGACCCCGCGAGCCAGCGCTCGCAGGCGAAGTCGGCGCTCGCGCTGCTGCCGCCGCCGCGGGAGCTCCTCTTCGATCGCGACGCGATCGTCGAGCGCTCGGCCGTCCTGCGTACGCACGCCGCGGAGCAAGGCGTCGCGCCGCGCGAGGTCGACGCGCTCGTCGACTCGCTGCTGCGCGGCGCGATTCCGGCTGGCGGCGAGTCGCTGGCGCCCCTGATCCAGCCCGCGCTCGAGACCTTCTTCGACTATCTGCCCGACGAGGCGCTGGTCCTGATCGAGGAGCCCGAGGCCGCGACGGCGCGACTCGAGCGGCTCTTCGACGAGATCGCGGCGAACCGGGCGGCGGCGCAGGGCGAGCGGATCACGGTGCCCGTCGAAGACCTGCTGCTCTCGCCCGAGCAGGTCGGCGAAGCGCTCGCCGGCCGCGCGGCGGTCCGCCTCGAACGGCTCGACCTCGCCGAGACGACCGACGAGCCCGGGCGACACCACGCGACGACCCGGACCCAGGAGGAGCTCCGCCGCACGCTCGTCACGACGCGCAGCCACGACCGCGCGCTGGCGCCGCTCGTCGAGCGCTGCCAGCGCTGGCTCGCCGACCACTGGCGCGTCGTCGTCGCCTGCAGCTCGCTCTCGAACGCCGAGCGCCTGCGTCATCTGCTCGCCGAATACCAGCTCGACGCGACGGTCGCGACCGACCCGCGCCCGGTCTGGCACTGGTCGCTGCCCGGCCGGCTCGAGCTGCGCGTCGTCGACGTCGGCGGCGAGGGCTTCGAATGGCCTTCGCAGGCGCTCGCGGTCGTCTGCGACGAGGAGATCTTCGGCCAGCGCGAGCGCCGCCGTTCGCGCACCGGCTGGCGCGAGGGTCAGAAGCTCGACGGCATCGCCCAGCTCGCGCCCGGCGACTTCCTCGTCCACGTCGACCACGGCATCGGCATCTACCGCGGCCTCAAGGAGCTCGCGGCGGGTGGCACGAAGAGCGAGCTCCTCGCGATCGAGTACCTCGGCGGCGACAAGCTCTTCCTGCCCGTCGACCGCCTCGCGAGCGTCCAGCGCTATGGCGCGGCCGACGGCGTCCAGCCGCGGATCGACAAACTCGGCGGCGATACCTGGCAGAAGACGAAGGGCCGGGTCAAGGCCTCGCTGCGCGACATGGCGGGCGAGCTGCTCTCGCTGCATGCCGCGCGGGAGCTCGCGCCGGGCTTCGCCTTCGGCGGCCGCGACGCGGCGCTCGAGGAGTTCGAGGCGGCGTTCCCCTACGAGGAGACGCCCGACCAGGAGGCCGCGATCGACGACGTGCTCGCCGACATGCAGGAGGCGAAGCCGATGGATCGGCTCGTCTGCGGCGACGTCGGCTACGGCAAGACCGAGGTCGCGATCCGCGCCGCCTTCCGGGCGGCGCAGGACGGCAAGCAGGTCGTCGTGCTGACGCCGACGACGGTCTTGTGTCAGCAGCACTTCGAGAACTTCCAGAAGCGCTTCGCCCCGTATCCGATCCGCGTCGACATGCTCTCGCGCTTCTGCTCGCCCAAGGAGTCGAAGGCGACGCTCGAGGGCCTCGCGACCGGCCAGGTCGACGTCGTCGTCGCGACCCATCGCATCCTGCAGAAGAACGTCGCGTTCAAGGACCTGGGCCTGCTCGTCGTCGACGAGGAGCAGCGCTTCGGCGTCGCCCACAAGGAGCGCATCAAGAAGCTGAAGAAGACGGTCGACGTGCTGACCCTGACCGCGACGCCGATCCCGCGCACGCTGCAGATGGCCTTCACCGGCATCCGCGATCTCTCGGTCATCGAGACGCCGCCGGTCGATCGCCTCGCGATCCGGACCCAGGTCTGCCGCTTCGACGAGGGCCTCATCCGCGAGGCGATCCTGCGCGAGATGCGCCGCGGCGGGCAGGTCTTCTTCCTCCACAACCGCGTGCGCACGATCGACGCGATGCGGGAGCAGCTTTCGCGGGCGGTGCCCGAGGCGCGGGTCATGGTCGCGCACGGCCAGATGAAGGAGCGCCAGCTCGAGGACCGCATCCACGCCTTCCTGCGCCGCGAGGCCGACATCCTGCTGTGTACGACGATCATCGAGAGCGGGATCGACATGCCGAACGTCAACACGATCCTCGTCCACCGGGCCGACGCCCTCGGCCTCGCCCAGCTCTACCAGCTGCGCGGCCGGGTCGGGCGCAGCGCCCGGCGCGCCTACGCCTATCTGCTCGTGCCGACCCAGGTCGGCTCGCTCTCGCCCGACGCGCAGAAGCGGCTGGAGGCGATCCAGGACCTCTCGGAGCTCGGCGCCGGATTCCGGCTCGCGAACCTCGACCTCGAGATCCGCGGCGCCGGCGATCTGCTCGGGGCCGAGCAGTCGGGCAACCTCCGTTCGGTCGGCTACGAGGCCTACATGGAGATGCTCGAGCAGACCATCGACGAGCTGCGCGGCCAGGCTCATGAGGATTGGATCGATCCCGAGATCAAGCTACCCGTGGTGGGGCGACTTCCCGACGACTACGTCGCCGACGTCTCGCAGCGGTTGGTCCTCTACAAGCGCCTCTCGAGCGCGCGGGACGAGAACGAGCTGGCGCTGATCCGCGACGAGCTGATGGATCGCTACGGCCGGCTGCCCGGCGAGGCGGAGAACCTGATCGAGGTCATCCGGCTCAAGATCGCCGCCCGCCGCCTCGGCATCGTCCGGGTCGAGGTCGCCCGCGGCGATCTCGTCCTGCAGGTCGCGCCGAAGAGCCAGATCGACCCGGATCGGCTTGTGCGCCTGCTCACGCAATCCCGAGCCGGCATCCGTGTGACCCCCGAGCAGAAGCTCGTGACCCGCGCGCCGGGACCGGAAGGCGGACCGGCGGCGCTATTCGCCGCGGCACGAACGTTGTTGAAGAAGCTCTCGGGCTGAGCTGCGTCGGGCTAAGCTCGTGCGCCAGACATGCCGGCACATTGGGGGGAACGGGTCGAGCCCGGGTTTCGGGCGTGGGGGCGCTTCGTCGTCGCGCACCCCGTCGTCGTCCTGCTCGGGGCGTCGATCGCCGCCTGTGTCGCCATCGCCGGTCTCGCCTGGCTGCGCGTCGAAGTCACCTTCGAGTCGTTCCTCGAAGAGGACGATCCCGTCCTGATCGCGTACGAGCACTTCGCCGATCTCTTCGGGCGCGACGAGCGCATCGTGATCTCGGCGGAGCCCGGCATCGCGCTGGGCGAGGGCGGCGTCTTCGAGCGTGCGTTCCTCGAGCGCCTCCGCGCGCTGCACGAGGCGCTCGAAGAAGGCGTGCCCCACGTCGAGGAGATCACGAGCCTCGTCAACGCCCGCGACACGCGCGCCGAGGGGGACACCCTCGTCGTCGAGGACTTCCTCGAGCCCTGGCCCGAGGACGATGCGGCCATCGCGACGCTGCGCGGACGGGCCCTCGACAACCCCCTCTTTCCCGGGACGCTGCTCTCGTCCGACGCGAGCGCGACCGCGATCACGATCGAGCTCCAGTTCTACTCGACCCGCGACGTCGTGCTCGACGAGCTCGCGGGCTTCGACGACCTCGGTGATTCGGGCGTCGCGAGCCTCCCGGCGAAGCGACCGCTCGCGCGGCTCTCGGGCGAGGAGACCGAGGAGTCGGTCGCCGCCGTCGCCGCGATCCTCGCGGCCCACGCGCGCCCGGACTTCGTGCTCCACTCCGCCGGCACGCCGATCCTGCTCCAGGTGCTCGCCGACGTGATGGCGCGCGACATGCCGCGCTTCCTCGGGCTCGCCCTCGTCTCGATCGGGGTCCTCCTCTTCCTGATGTTCCACCGGCTCGTGGCGGCGCTGGCCCCCCTGCTCGTCGTCGGCCTGACCGTCGCAGCGACCTTCGGCCTGATGGGCTGGTCGAATACCCCGATGCACATCCCGACGCAGGTCCTGCCCTCGCTCCTGCTCGCGGCCTGCGTCGGCGACTCGATCCACGTCCTCGCGATCTTCTATCAACGGCGCTATGTCGGCGACCGCGAGGACGCCGCGCTCGTCCACGCCCTCGGCCACTCGGGCCTCCCGATCGTGCTCACGAGCGCGACGACCGCGGTCGGCCTCGCGTCCTTCGCGACCTCCGACCTCGCGCCCGTCTCCGCCATCGGCGTCTTCGCCCCGATCGGCGTCCTGATCGCGCTCTTCTTCACGCTGACGCTGCTGCCGGCCATCATGGTCCTCGTCCCGATGGGCGAGGCGCGGGCGAGCGATGCGGCGGGACGCGCGACGGGAACGGATCATCTGCTGGCGTCGGTGGGCCGCTTCGCGTTGCGGCATCCGGGGCCGATCGTCGCGGTCTCCGCGCTGCTCGCGGTGGTCGCGCTCACCGGGGCGCTGCGGCTGCGGCTCTCCCACGACCCGATGACCTGGTTTCCCGACGGCACGCCGATCAAGGACGGCACCTACCACATCGACGCGCTGCTCGGCGGGTCGGTCTCCTTCGAGGTCGTGCTGGAGCGGCCGGATCCGGGCGACGCGCGGGCGCCCGAGGTGTTGAAGCGGATCGCGGCGCTCGGAGAGGACTTCGAGACGACGCCCCGCGACGGCTACCGCGCGGGCAAGGCCGTCTCCCTCGCCGACATCGTGAAGGAGGTCCACCGCGCCCTCCACGAGGATCGCCCCGAGTACGCCGTCGTTCCCGACGACCCCGAGGCGGTCGCGCAAGAGCTGCTGCTCTTCGAGAGCGCCGGCAGCGACGACCTCGAGGACGTGGTCGACGGCGAGATGCGGACGCAGCGCATGTCGGTCCGCATGCCCTGGCGCGACTCGGTCCACTACCGGACGTTCTTCGACCTCGCGGAGCGCGATACGCAGGCGGCGCTCGAGCCCTTCGGTCGCGCGACGCTGACCGGCGTGTACGCCGTGCTCGTGCGTTCGATCGCCGCCGTCGTGAGCAGCATGGCCAGCTCCTACGTGTTCTCCTTCGGCGGCATCGCGTTCATGATGATGCTGCTGCTCGGGAGCATGCGCTGGGGGCTGCTCGCGATGGTGCCCAACGTCTTCCCGATCCTGCTGACCCTCGGCGTGATGGGCTACTTCGGCTTTCCGCTCGACTCGTTCACGCTGATGATCGGCGCGATCGCCCTCGGCGTCTGCGACGACGACACGATCCACGCCTGGCACCACATCCGTACGCTCCACCGACAGGGCGAGCCCCTCGACGACGCCGTCGCGGCGACGCTCGCCACGACCGGCCGCGCCGCCCTCTTCGCCTCGATCGTGCTCTCGGCGGGCTTCCTCGGCTTCACGCTCTCGTCGATGTGGAACCTGCAGAACTTCGGGACCCTGACGACGCTGACGATCGTCTTCGCGCTCGCGTCCGAGTTCCTGCTGGGCCCGGCGCTGCTCGCGCTCGCCGAGCGGTCCGGGCTGATCGGGCCGCGGCGTTAGTTCGCGCGCCGCTGCGGCGGAGCGCCGGCGGCGACGGTCGCACCGCGACCGGCCCGCGGGCGCATCGCGCCGCTGCGGCGGGTCGAACGCATCAGATCGATCGCCTCGCCGCATGGGCCGGATGGGCGCGGACGAGGGTGTCGACGATCGCGGACGCCCGCGCACGGTCGGGATCCTCGAGCCACCAGAGCAGCAGGCCCGACTCCATCGTGAGGTAGGCGCGCGCGGCCAGCGCGACGTCGAGCGTCGGATCGAGCGCGCCGGCCCGCTGGAGCGCGCCGAGCGCCGTCGCGATGCCGCGCGTCGACTCGGAGACGACCGGCCCCTGATGGGCGGGCGCCGTCCGCTCCCGCCCGAAGCTGACCCGGTAGGCCTCGGGATGGTCCCCCGCGAAGGTCACCGCGGCCTCGATGGAGGCGCGGACGCGCGCGTCCAGGTCCGGTCCGGCGGCCTCGGTCGCGCCCTGCCGCGCGACCCGCAGCGCGTCGAGGGTCCTCAGCTGGATCGCCCGGAAAAGCGCGTATTTGTTCGCAAAGTGGAGATAGAACGTCCCGATGCCGACGCCCGCCGCGCGGGCGATCGAGTTCGAGTTGACGCGCTCGCAGCCGAGGCGGGCAAAGAGCGCGAGGCCCGCCGAGAGCAGGCGGTCGGTGGCATCATCGAGTCGGGGACGAGGCACCTGCCAAGCGTATTAGATTGATTCATCAAAAACAAATCGAGTGACGGAAAGAGGGCTGGAGCCCACGACTCGAAGAAGCCCGTCGCTCGTCTTCATTTTTGATAGATCAATCAACAATCTGAGAACGCTCGAGCTCGCGAAATTCTGCAAAGCCGATGCACCCGTTCTGCCGATGACGGACCGCTCCCGTCGGACCCGAGAGCAACGACCCGCCCGGTCGGGAGCGGCATCCACATGACGAAGACCGTCTGCATCATCCAGGCGCGCATGCGCTCCGAGCGCCTGCCGGGCAAGATCCTGGCCCCCCTCGGCGGGCGGCCGCTGCTCGCGCTGCTCGCGACGCGCATCGCCCGCGCGAAGGTCGACGAGCGCTGGCTCGCGACCTCGAGCGACCCGGCCGACGACGTGACCGAGGCGTGGGGCTTCGAGCTCGGCCTGCGCGTCTACCGCGGCCATCCGACGGACGTGCTCTCCCGCTTTCTCGCGGTCGCCGAGGAGACCGGCGCCGACTGGCTGGTCCGGGTCACCGCCGACAATCCCTTCCTCGACGCGCCCCTGATCGACGCCCTGATCGCCGAGCGCGACGCCCTCGCGGAGCGCGCAATCAAAAAGGAGGCGGTGGCCGTCGAGGTCGGCATCGCTGCAGGCGGAGGCGAGGACCAGGCCGTGCTCACGCCGGACCTGATCCGTCCCGCCGCCGGCCGCCCGATCGGCTACGGCGTCGAGCTCGTGCAGGCCGACGCCCTGCGCCGCGCCGCCCGCGCGATTCCCACGACCGCCTTCCACCACCGCGTCCACGTCACGAGCTGGCTCTCGGTCCACGGCCGGATCCAGTCCGTCGCGCTGCCCGCCGAGTGGCCCTCGCGCCCGAGCTGGCGCTGGACCGTCGACACCTACGAGGACCTCGCGATGGCGCGCAGCGCCTTCCGGCTCTTCGCCAGCGAGGCGGCGACGATCGACTACCCGACGATGGTGCGGCTGCTCGACGGCGTCCCGGAGATCGCCGCGATGAACGCCCACATCGCGCAGAAGAAGCTGGAGGAAGGATGAACGCGAAGCTCTTCGCCCGGGACGCGATGGCCGGCCAGGGCATCGGCGTCAGCGGCGGCGGCAGCCATCTCGGTCGCGCGATCGCCCTCGGCCTCGCCGCCCTCGGCGCGACGGTCGTCGTCTTCGGGCGTCGCCGCGAACCGCTCGAGGAGACGGCCGCGCTCGCCCGCGACCTCCCCGGGACGATCGTCCCCGAGCCCGCCGATCAGCACGAGGATGCCGACCTCGAGCGCGTCCTCGACCGCATCGAGAAGGAGGCGGGGCGCATCCACGGCTGGGTCAACAACGCCGTCGGCGGCCGCCGGACGCTGCTTCGCTCGCTCGAGCGCGCCGCGGTCGAGGAGACCGTCGAGAGCACGCTCTCCGATCTGATCCTGGCGACCGAGGCCGCCGCCGCGCGCATGATCGCGGCGGGCCAGGGCGGCTCGATCGTCAACGTCGCCTCGATGTACGGCCTCGTCTCGCCCAACCCCGAGACCTACCGGAACCATCCCCAGTTCCACAATCCCCCGGCCTATGGCGCGGCCAAGGCCGGCGTCATCGAGTTCACGCGTTATGCGGCGTGCCACTACGCGCCCGACGGCATCCGCGTCAACTGCGTCAGCCCCGGCCCCTTTCCCTCGCCGGTCGTGCAGCGCGAGACGAGCTTCGTCGCCGAGCTCGCGCGCCGCGTCCCGCTCGGGCGCGTCGGCGACGCCGACGAGCTGGCAGGCCCGGTGGCTTTTTTGCTCTCCCCCCTCGCGAGCTTCGTCACGGGACACGATCTCGTCGTCGATGGAGGCTGGACCACGTGGTAGACCGTTCGCTCTCGACCTGGCAGGGGATGCGAACGCGCGACCCGCGTCGGCTCGTCCTCGGCAGCGCGCAGTGGGGCGTGGCCTATGGCATCGCGAACCGCTCGGGGCCACCGTCGGATCGGGAGCTCGAGCGGCTGATCGCACTCGCCCGCGACGCCGGCATCCGCACGATCGATACCGCCCGCGCCTACGGCCCGAGCGAGGCGCGGATCGGCCGCGTGGTCGCCGGGGCCGCCGATTGGCGCGTCGTGACCAAGCTCGCGCCCGATGCGGGCGGACCGGGCATCGAGGTCGGCGAAGCGCTCGACCGCGTCGCCGCCAGCCTCGCCCAGAGCCGGGCCGCCCTCGGGCTCGGAACGCTTCCCATCGTCCTGCTCCATCGCCACGCCCATCGCCACGCCTTCGGCGGCAAGCTCTGGCGGACCCTGCGCGCGGAGCGCGAAGCGGGTCGGATCGGTCAGCTCGGCATCTCGACCGCGAACCCCGAAGAGGCCTGGGCCGCGCTCGACGATCCCGAGGTCGAGTGTCTGCAGGTCGCGACCTCGCTGCTCGACCTGCGGCTCCACCGCCAGGGCTTCTTCCCGCGCGCCCGCGAGCTCGGCCGGACGGTCTACGTCCGCAGCGTCTACCTCCAGGGCGTCGCCCACCTCGGCGCCGCCCGACTGCCCGCCTTCCTCGCTCCCCTCGCGCCGACGCTCCAGACGATCGAGCGCTTCGCCGGCGAGCTCGGCATCGCGCCGCGCCCCCTCTATCTCGCCTTCGTGCGGGAGCTGCCGGGCGTCCATCCGATCCTCGGCTGCGAGTCGGCGGATCAGCTCGCGCAGGGCCTGCGGGACTGGGAGGACGAGACGGTCGACGGAGCGCTGCTGGCGACGCTGCTCGAGCGCCTTCCGACCGCCGACGCGGAAATGGTCGATCCCGCGCGCTGGCCGGCGCGCGAGGCGGTCTTCCCGGAGCCCGCGCCGGCGACGCTGCAGGCGACGCCGCCTGGGCCGATCACCGGCTGGACGCGCCTCGCGACCTGAGCCGAGCCGGCGACGCAGCGCGGTCCAGGCTTACGACGCGATTCCGCCCGAGCGGGCGACGCGACCGGACGCGAGCCCACGGCGCGACCCGCTGGCGACGGGGCTAGACTCGCCGCCGGAGCGGTGATCCCGGAACGATCCTGCGCTCCGGAGGTCCCGCCTTGCCCCATCCGCCCCTGTCCCGGAGCCGGCTGCTGCCGGCGTACGCCCTCCCCGCTCATCGCCGCGGCCTCCGCGTCGTCGGGCGCGTGCTGGCGCGCCGAACGGGCCTCGCGCTGGGCGCGCTGGCGCTGGTGTGGGCGCCCGGATCGGCCCGCGCCGCCGAGCGGCTCGTCGAGGGCATCGCGGCCCAGGTCGGCAACGACATCGTGCTGGTCTCCGAGGTGATGGAGATCGCCGGGCCGGTCGAGGAGCGGCTGCGCGCGGCCGGCGCGCCCGAGAGCGAGGTCGCCCGGGTCCGCGTGGACGCCCTCGATCGGCTGATCGAGGGCAAGCTGCTGAGCTCCGTCGTCGAGCGGCTCGAGCTCTCGGCCGAGCGCGAGGAGGTCGACCAGGCGATCACCGCGATCGCCGAGGACAACGGCATCACGATCGACGAGCTCTACCGCAGCATCCAGAGCCACGGCCTCACGATCGACGAGTACCGCAACAAGATCCGCGGCGAGATCGAGCGCAGCAAGGTCGTCAACGCGATGGTGCGCTCCCGCGTCGAGGTCAGTCAGGGCGAGATCCGCAAGCTCTACGACGAGCGCTTCGCCAAGCAGCCGAGCGGGGGCGAAGAGGTCTACCTGCGCCACATCCTCGTCCGCATCGGCGGCCAGAACGGCCACACCGCCGCCGACGCCTGCGCCCGCGTCGAGGCCGCCCGCGCCCGGATCGCCGGCGGCGCCGACTTCACGGCGGTCGCGCGCGAGGTCACGGAGATGAACCCCGAGCGCGAGGGCGAGCTCGGTTGGATCCATCGCTCGGAGCTCGCCGGCTGGATGAGCGATTCGATCGCGAAGCTCGCGCCCGGAGCGCTCTCGCCCGCGATCGAGATGCCCTTCGGCTGCAACCTGCTCGAGCTCGTCGACCGCCGCGAGTTCAAGCCGGTCACCTTCGACGAGGCCCAGCCCCAGCTGCGCAACCTGATCTTCCAGCAGAAGACCGAGACCGAGTACGTGAAGTGGATCGACATGCTGCGCCAGCAGACCCACATCGAGAAGAAGGGGGCGTTCGGTGGCTGAGCCGGCGGCCGAGCGCCGGACCGACCGCGGCCGCGCGGCGGCGGGTCCCGCTCGCCGGGAATCGGCCGGGACGAGGTGAGCTCCAGCGCGTCGATGGGAACAGCGCAGCCGGATCCGGTCGCGTGCGGCGGGCAGGCCTCCTCGTCGGCCGATCCCCGCCTCGCCCGCGACTTCGAGACGATCGCCGCGCTGGCCGCGCGCGGGGATCCCGACGCGATCCGGATCCACGGCGCGCGCACCCACAACCTGCGCGCCGTCGACGTCACGATCCCGCGCAACCGCTTCGTCGTCGTGACGGGGCCCTCCGGCTCCGGCAAGTCGAGCCTCGCCTTCGACACGCTCTACGCCGAGGGCCAGCGCCGCTACGTCGAGAGCCTCTCGAGCTATGCGCGCCAGTTCCTCGACCAGCTCGCGCGCCCCGAGGTCGAGTCGATCGACGGCCTCTCGCCCGCCGTCGCGATCGAGCAGAAGGGCATCGGCAAGAGTCCCCGCAGCACCGTCGGCACCATCACCGAAATCGCCGACTACCTCCGCCTGCTCTTCGCCCGCGCCGGCACGGCCCACTGCTGGCGATGCGGCGCCGCGATCTCGCAGCAGGGGCTCGAGGCGATGGTCGAGCGCGTCCTCGCGCTGCCGGAGGGCACGCGCATCCAGGTCCTCGCGCCGATCGTCCGGGGGCGCAAGGGCCAGTACAAGAAGGAGCTCGACCAGCTCCGGCGCGACGGCTTCGCGCGGGTACGGATCGACGGCGCGCTGCGCGATCTCGCGGAGGAGATCGTGCTCGCCCGCGGCGCGCGCCACGACATCGAGGTCGTGGTCGACCGGCTCGTCGTCAAGCCCGGCGTGGAGACGCGGCTCGGCGAGTCACTCGCGACGGCGCTGCGGCTGGCGGACGACCTCGCGCTGATCGACGTGGTCGGGGAAGGCAGCTGGTGGCTCTCGCGCTCGGGCGCGTGTCCGACCTGCGAGCTCTCGTTCCCCGAGATCTCGCCGCGCCTCTTCTCCTTCAACAACCCCTTCGGCGCCTGCGCGCGCTGCAGCGGGCTCGGCCGCCAGCCGGTCTTCGACCCGTCCCTGATCGTGCCCGACGAAGCGCGCTCGCTCGCCGAGGGCGCGATCGTCGCCTGGGACCTGCGCGAGGCCCGCGGCTACTACCGCAAGCTGCTCGCACAGGTCGCGGACGCCCTCGGCATCGACCTCGAGACGCCGTGGCGCGCGCTGCCCGCGGCGGCCCGCCGCAAGCTCCTCGAGGGCGATCCCTCGCTCGAGGTCTCGGTCGCGCGCGTGACGCGGCCCTTCGACGGCGTGCTGGGCGACCTCGAGCGTCGCCTCGAGGCCGAAGGCGGGCGGGCCGACGCGCGCCTCGCGCGGCTGCAGAGCGATCGTCCCTGCCCGGATTGCGAGGGCACGCGCCTGCGGATCGAGGCGCGCAGCGTCCGGATCGGCGGCCGATCGCTCCCCGAGCTCTCGGCGCGCTCGATCAGCGACCTCGTCCGCTTCTTCGACACGCTCTCGCTTCCCGCTCTGCAGGCGCGCATCGCCGAGCGGATCGGCAAGGAGGTCAGCGAGCGTCTCGCCTTTCTCGAGCAGGTCGGGCTCGGCTACCTCTCGCTCGACCGCCCGGCGGCGACGCTCTCGGGCGGCGAGGCGCAGCGGATCCGGCTCGCGACCCAGATCGGGGCGCGGCTGATCGGCGTGCTCTACATCCTCGACGAGCCCTCGATCGGGCTGCACGCGCGCGACAACGATCGGCTGCTCGCGAGCCTGCTCTCGCTGCGGGACCAGGGCAACAGCCTCGTCGTCGTCGAGCACGACGAGGCGACCATCCGCGCCGCCGACCACGTCATCGACCTCGGACCCGGCGCCGGCGTCCACGGCGGCGCGATCGTCGCCGAGGGAACGCCCGAGTCGCTCGAGCGTCACCCCGACTCCCCGACCGGGGCCTATCTCTCGGGTCGCCGGCGCATCCCCGGCTGGCCGCTGCGGGCGGCGAGCGCTGCGGAGCGGGGGGACGGGGGGGGCGCGACGCGACCGGTGATCCGGCTCGAGGGCTGTCGCGCCCACAACCTGAAGGGCGTCGACGTCGAGATCCCCCTCGGCCTCTTCACCGTCGTGACCGGCGTATCGGGCAGCGGCAAGTCGAGTCTGATCAACGACACCCTCGAGCGCATCCTCGCCGCCCGACTCTACCGGGCGCTCGCGATGCCCGGCCCCTACCGTGCGGTCCACGGCCTCGACGCGATCGACAAGCTCGTCGACGTCGACCAGTCGCCGATCGGCCGCAGCCCGCGCAGCAACCCCGCGACCTACAGCGACGCCTTCGGTCCGATCCGCGCCCTCTTCGCGCAGCTGCCCGAGGCGCGCCTGCGCGGGCTCGGCCCCGGCCACTTCTCGTTCAACGTGAAGGGCGGTCGCTGCGAAGCCTGCGAGGGGGACGGCTCGATCCGGGTCGAGATGCAGTTCCTGCCCGACGTCTTCGTCCCCTGCGAGGTCTGCGGCGGGCGGCGCTACGACCGCGACACGCTCGCGATCCGCTACCGCGGCCATTCGATCGCCGACGTGCTCGAGCAGACGGTCGAAGAGGCGGCGGCCCTCTTCGAGGCGGTGCCCCGGATCGCGCGGCCGTTGCAGGCGCTGCTCGACGTCGGGCTCGGCTATGTCCGGCTCGGCCAGTCGGCGACCACGCTCTCCGGGGGCGAGGCGCAGCGCATGAAGCTCGCGAAGGAGCTCGCCCGCAAGGCGACGGGGCGGACGCTCTACCTGCTCGACGAGCCGACGACCGGCCTCCACTTCGTCGACGTCGAGCGGCTGCTCGGCCTCTTGCGCAGACTCGTCGAGCGCGGCAATACCGTAGTCGTGATCGAGCACCATCTCGACGTGATCCGGAATGCCGACCACGTGATCGACCTCGGACCCGAGGGCGGCGCGGCGGGCGGCGAGATCGTGGCCGTCGGTCCGCCCGGGGCGATCGCGCGCTGCGAACGCTCCCATACGGGACGCGCGCTCGCGGCGCTCGCCGCGCGGGAGGCGCGATGAGCGACCCGCAGCCGGCCCGGCGCCGTGTGCGCGTGTTTCCCGACGTGCCGACGGCGCTGCTGCTCACGATCGGCGCGCTGCTCGCGGGCGGCTTCATCGGCTTCCTCTTCCTCGACCTCGGGACGCTGGCGGCGACCGCGATCGGGACCGTGATCGGCGTCGGCGGCGTCGCGACGCTGGCCGCTCGGCGCGTGGAGGAGCCGCAGGCCGCGCGCATCGGATTGATCGGCCTGCACGCGCGGGTCCTGCCCGTCCTGCTCGCCCTCGTGCCCGCCGCGCTCCTCGCGAAGGAGCTCGACAACCTCGCCTCTCACTGGTCCCCGCCGCCCGCGGTCGAAGCGGCCGCGCCGGCGGCGAGCGGGAGCGAGACGCCCGAGCATCCCGAGGCGGCGCCGGCAGCGGAGACCCCGGGCGCGGGATCGGACGCGGCGAGCGGGACGCGCCCGGGCGGTGACGCGCCTGCGGCGAGCGGGAAGAGCGTGGTTGCCAACGCGCGAGCCGCGAGCGCAGCCGACGGGCTCGACGGCAGCGGGAAGGGCGCCCAGCGATCGGGCGTCGCCGCCGCGGAGCGCGCGGCCGAGGCGGCCGCATTCGCGGAGCTCGAGGCCCCCGAGGCCTCCGTCAAGGCCGACCCGTCCGAGGTGGCTCCGAAGCAGGCGGATCCGGCGAAGCAGGAGTCCGACAAGTCGGAGGCGCCCGCGACGACGGACCGCGCCGCAGGAGACGCTTCGCCCGCGACGCACGCGCGGGACGAGGACGACGACGAGACGGAGCTCGAGCCGCTCATCGATCCGGGCAATCCCTACAGCCTGATCGAGGGGGCGATCTTCTACGTCGGGATCGAGCCCGTCATCCACGAGTTCCTGTTCCGCGGCGTGATCCAGCAGGGGCTCGTCGCGCAGCTCGGTCTGTCCCGGGGCGTCACGCTGACGGCGCTGCTCTGGACGATGCTCCAGCCCGTTCCGGCGACGACGCCCGCGCGCTTCGCCGCGGCGTTCGTCTCGTGGTTCGCGCTCGGATGGCTGCTCGGGATGGTGCGCGCGGCGACGGGCTCGATCCTCGGCTCGATCCTGCTGACGAGCCTCTGGTCCGCGATCGGTCTCGTCTCGATCGCCTTGATGGATCGGGTCCCGATCCCCGGCTTCAACGTCGAGGGGACCCATCTCCCGCTCGAGGTCACCCTCGCGAGCGCGGTGCTGGTCGCGGTCGGGGCGTGGCGGCTGGTCGTGCTGGCGCGACTCGCGCGGGGCGCCTAATTCGCGCCGAGCTCCGCCAGCACCTCCTCCGTATGCTCCCCGAGTCGCGGCGCCCGCCGAGCGATCCGCCACGCGCCCTTCTCGAGCGCGTAGGGCGCGCCGGGGTAGCGGAAGGATCGGCCGAGCTCGGGGTGCTCGACCTCGACCTGCATGCCGCGGGCCTTGAAGTGGTCGTCCTCGTAGGCCTCCTCCGGCGAGAGGATCGCGCCGACGGCGAGGCCGATCTTCTGCGCGCCGACGAAGAACGCCTGGGCCGAGACGGTCTGCGCGATCAGCACGAGCGCCTCGCGGCCCGCGCCGAAGATCGCGGTGACCTGGTCGTCGAGGCCGATCTTCGACAGATCGATGCTCTCCTGCTCCGCGCCGAGCTGCAAGAAGACGGCCTCGGGGAGCCGCTTCTCGAGGCCGAGCGCGCGCAGCCAGCCGAGCAACTTGGCGTAGTCCTCGGGCTTGCGCGGCGGGAAGCCCGTGTTGACCCAGCGTCCGTCGGCGCACTGCTGCTGCGAAGGCATCGAGACCATCATCCCCGCATGCCGCCCGGTCTGCCGCTGCACGGTCTCCCGCGCGACGAGCCAGTGGTAGGAGCCCGCCTCGGTCGTGACGTTGGCGGCAGCGTGGAGGCTGACGTCGATGTGCTGGCCCTCGCCCGACGCGCCGCGCCAGAGGATCGCCGTCAGGATCGACATCACCGCATAATGGCAGCCGGTCTGAAAGCCCTGGTTCCCGAGCCCGCGCATCGGCGCGAGCGAATGGTCGTCGTAGCCGTTCATCCAGACGGGGCCGCCCGCCGCGAGGACCGTCAGATCCGTCGCGTGCTCGTCCTTGCGCGGGCCGCTGCGGCCGAAGGGCGTGATCGAGCAGTAGACGAGCCGCGGGTTCGCCTGGCAGAGCGCGGGATGGTCGAGGTCCCGCGCGGCCAGCGCGCCGGGGGGCTCGGCCTCGAGGAAGACGTCCGCCGTCGCGATCAGGCGGCGCAGCGTCGCGCGGTCGGCGGCCTGCTCGAGGTCGAGGACGATGCCGCGCTTGCTGGTGTGGTTGTGCCACCAATGGAGGCTGCGATCGGGGCCGGGCCGATCGTCGAGGAAGGGGCCCCAGCCGCGCGTCGCGTCGCCCGCCGGCGGCTCGACCAGGATCACGTCGGCGCCCATGTCGGCGAGCAGCTTCCCCGCCCAGGCGCAGCGCTCGTTCGCGAGCTCGACGACGCGCAGGCCCGCGAGCGCCCCCTCCCCGCCGCACGGGCCGCTCATATCACGCCCTCCGCATGCAGCTTGACGAGCTCTTCGGTCGAGAGGCCGAGCAGACGCCCGAGCACGAGGTCGGTGTGCTCGCCGACGCAGGGACCGCCGCGCTCGATCCGCCAGTCCGACTTCGCGAGATGGACCGGCATGCCGTCGACGCGGACGCGGCCCATCTTCGCATGGGTCACGGTCGGAAACAGGTCCCAGGCGCGCGTGTTCTCGTCCCGGTCGATGCGCTCCTCGGGCTTCGCGACGATCGCTGCGGGAATGCCGTCGACCTGGAGCGTGCGCGCGAGCGCGTGCTTGTCCTGCGGTCGCGTCCAGTCGGCGAGCTTCGCGTCGAGCTCGCTCTGCGCAGCGCGGCGGCCCTCGACCGAGGCCCAACGCGCGTCGCGCGTCCAGGCGTCACCGATGCGTGTCGCGAGGCGCTGCCAGTCGCCGTCGTCGCGACAAGCGATCGCGATCCACTCGTCGTCGCCGCGGCAGGGATAGACGGCGTGGGGCGCCATCACCGGATGCTCCGAGTGGTTGCTGTCGGGGTAGCCGGGGCGGCGCGTCGTGCGGCCGTTCGCGGTCCAGTCGAGGATCGACGTGCCCGTCAGCGTCAGGGCCGAGTCGGTGCAGGACATGTCGATCCACTGGCCCTCGCCGGTCCGCTCGCGATGGACGAGCGCGAGCAGGATCGCGATCGCCATGTACATGCCGCCGGTATGGTCCATGTAGGAGTATCCCCAGCCGGCGGGCTCGCGGTCCGCCAGGCCCGAGAGATGGGTCAGGCCCGACATCGCCTGCACGATCGGGCCCCAGGTCTTGTAGTCGGAGTACGGCCCACGCTGGCCGAAGCCGCAGTTCGAGACGTAGATGATGTCGGGCTTGATCGCGCGCAGCCGCGCGTAGTCGAAGCCCCAGCGCGCGAGCACGCCCTTCGAGAAGTTCTCGCTGACGACGTCCGAGCGCTTCACGATCTCGACGAGCAGCTCCTTGGCGCGCTCGGTCCGCAGGTTCAGCGTGATGCCGAACTTCTCGGGATTGTGGTTGTTGAAGCCGCCGCCGAAGTCGGGTCCGCGCCGTTCGTCGACGTAGGGCGCCATCCCGCGCAGCACGTCCCACATGCCGCGCGTCACGGGGTCCTCGATCCGGATCACCTCCGCTCCGAACGCCGCGAGCCATTTGGTCGCCCCCGCGCCGGCGAGCTGGCCCGTGAAGTCGCAGATGCGGAAGCGGCCGAGGGCGCCGTCGCCGTTCGGGGCGCCGGCCGGAGGCGAAGCGGAGGCAGTCGCGGTCGCGGTCATCTCGGGACCTCGTCGAAGGCGGAGCGGAAGAGGGCACCCGCGGCCACGGGGCGCGCGGGTCGCGACTCGCGCGGAGCCGACCCATCCGATCTTGCGACATTCCGGCGCGGCCAGCGAGACCCGGTATCGCCCCGGCGTCCGGTGACGCCTCCGCTCGCGTCGGGGTCATCAAGGCGGAAGCCCGTCGCGTCGAGGAGTCGGACTCGAATCCGTCGGCCGCCACGCGGCTCGATCGGGAAGGCCCTCCCGCGATGAACCACATCGATCCGCTCTCGCAGTCCTTCTGGCAGCTCGTCGGCTCCGCCCTGCTCTGCGGCACGATCATCGGCTTCGAGCGCCAGCTGCGCGGCAAGCCCGCCGGCATCCGGACGGGCTGCCTCGTGACCCTGGGAACGGCGACCTTCATCAGCCTCGCCGAGTCCCAGGGAACCTCCTCCGAAGACGTCGCGCGGGTGCTCGGCCAGGTCGTGACCGGCGTCGGCTTCCTCGGCGCGGGCGTGATGATCTCCCAGGAGGGCGTGGTCAAGGGCGTCACGACCGGTGCGGTGATCTGGATCCTGGCCGCGATCGGATCCGCGATCGGGCTCGGCTACCAGCGCGGGGCCATCGTCCTGTCGCTGGTCACGGTCACGATCCTCGTCGGCATCGAAAAGCTCGAGTCGAGCGTGCTCTGGATCGCGCGTCGGAGCGGCGGGGACCGGGACGGGGGCCAGGGCGGCAACGGCGATGGGCGCGGAGGACCGGAAGAGGACGGCATCAGGCCCCGGCGAGACCCGGGCGGCGGAGCGGACGGCCGGTGATACCGTCGTCGCGGGAGGAAACGCCATGACGATGACCCCCGCGAACGATCGACCCTTCCGCCTCGAACCCCTGCCCGCCAGCTTCGGCGCGCGGGTCGAGGGCCTCCGCCTCGCCGACCTCGACGAGACGACCTTCGCGGCGCTCTATGACGCCTGGCTCGAGTACGCGCTGCTCGTGTTCCCCGACCAGCATCTGACGAACGAGGAGCAGGTCGCCTTCGCGAACCGCTTCGGCCCGCCGGAGTTCGACCTCGCGCCGATCAGCAACGTCCTGCCCGACGGCGCGCTGCGCGACCCCGCGAAGAACGACGAGATCCTCCGCATCCTCCAGGGCAACCAGGGCTGGCACGCCGACAGCACCTACGTCCCCGTCCAGGCCAAGGCCGCCGTCTTCACGGCCCGCGTCGTCCCGCGCCACGGCGGCGAGACCGAGTGGGCCGACATGCGCGCCGCCTACGACGCCCTCGACCCCGCGCTGCGCGCACGCATCGCCGAGCTCGCCGCCTACCACTCGATCGTCTACAGCCAGGCCCGCGCCGGCCTCGGCGGGCCCGGCGAGGACAGCCCCTTCTTCAATGGCTACGGCTTCGACGGCACCCCGCCCCAGCTGCGCCCCCTCGTCAAGCTCCACCCCGAGACCGGCCGCCGCTCGCTCCTGATCGGCCGCCACGCCCATGCGATCCCCGGCCTCGATCCCGCCGAGTCCGAGAAGCTCCTCGATGAGCTGCTCGCGTTCGCCTGCCAGCCGCCGCGCGTCTACACGCACGGATGGCGGACCGGAGACGCCGTCGTCTGGGACAACCGCTGCCTGCTCCACCGGGGTCGGCCGTGGGACCTGGGCGAGGCGCGCGTGATGGTCCACGCGCGCATCAAGGGCGATCCCGCGAGCGAGGCGGCGATCGCCGGCTAGTCGAGCGATCCGCCGGGTCAGCGCCCCCCGTCGCGACAGCGGGCCAGCGGCTCGATCAAGGCCACGCAAGCGTCGCAGGGCTCGACTGCTCGAATCCGGATGCCCCGGCTCGCAGATCATGCACTGCGTCGCGAGCGCACCGACGACCGCGCGCCATTCGAGCCCACGCCGCGCCACGGCATCCGGGCCATCGCAGCAGGCCACGAACGCCACGATCGCCGGCTCCGAACCGCCGGGCGGGCGGACGGAGTCGACGGACGGGCCGTGGACGGAAATCAGGACCTCGACCGACCCCCTCCTCGAGACCGCCGATCTTCGCCGGCTCGAAGAGGAGGCTTCGCTCATGCATGCACGGGAACGACGGGGGCGCGACGCGCTGGCCACGATCGCCTTGCTCGCGCTCGGAACCGCACCGGAGGCGGCGGACGCAGGCATCTTGCGCACGACCGACGCGGCCCTCGCAGCCGCCTTCATGCAGGGCGCCTCGATCGAATCTTTCGACGACCTCCCCGCCTTCGCGACGAGCACCTACGCGGCGGGCCAGACGCTCGACCCGAGCGCTCGATTCAACACGCGCGATGGCGTGGCGCAGCCGACCTTCAACAGCGGCGGCGGAACCTTCAGCGATCCCGTCGGCAACCCGGGCGTCCCGATCGCGATCGTGCGGCCGACCGGCGCGATCGCGTCCGACGTCGTCTCGCCGGATCGGGTCGCGGCGCCGGTCGTGACCAACGATCCGCTCCAGCCCTTCGCGAACGGGTTCATCGAGGTCTTCTTTCCGGACGGCGCCTCGCGCGTCGGATTCTGGGTGACCCATGGCGAGGTCTCGCTCAACGTCTTCGATCGCGCGGGCATGGGCTTCACGAACGGCGACGCGACGACGACCGCCATCGCCGGCGAATTCGTCGGAATCGACCGCGGCGCCCGCGAGATCGGCATCGCGAGCATCCTGCCGCACGGGGTCGACGCCTTCACGATCGACGACTTCGTCTGGAGCGGGACGGATGCGAGCGCCGAGCTCGCGAGCCGCCTCGCCTTCGCGGGCTTGACGCTCGACGGGGAGGATGCGAGCGACCTGGTCGGACCGACGGCTTCCGCCATGAGTCCGGACGGAGGTCATCTCTACGTCGCCGCCGGAAGCGGAAATGCCCTCGTCGTGCTCCGCCGGGAGCCGGCGACCGGCCTGCTCGAGTTCGTCGAGTCGCATCGCGACGGCGTCTCCGGGGTCGACGGCCTCGGCTTTCCCCAGGCCGTCGCGGTCAGCCCCGACGGCGCGACGGTCTACGTGACCGCCAGCGAAGGCACGCTCGCGGCCTTCGCGCGCGACCGCGACGACGGCCACCTCACCTTCCTCGAGGTCCATCGCGAGGGCGCGGCCGGCGTCAGCGGAATCGCACAGCCCTTCGACCTCCACGTCAGCGCCGACGGCGATCACGTCTACGTCGCGGGCCACGTCTCGCAGGCGGTCGCGCTCTTCGCCCGCGATGCATCGACGGGCCGCCTCGTCTTCCAGGGCAAGACGACCGCCGGACTCCTCGACGCCGGCGCGCTGCCCGATCACGTCTGCGCGAGCCCGGACGGAGCCAGCCTCTACGTCGCGAGCTTCTTCGGCACGATCACGGTCTTCACCCGCAACCCGGCCACGGGCACGCTCTCGCTCGTCGAGGTCGAGCCCTTCCTGTCCGATACCCACTCCTGCGCGGTCAGCCCCGACGGCCGTTTCCTCTACACGGGCTCGCGCGAGGGCGTGCTGCGGATCCTCTCCCGCGACGGGACGACCGGGGCGCTCCGGCCGGCAGGCGCCAGCGTCGCGCCCGCCGGCTACGCGACCTCCCTCGCGCTCTCGGCCGACGGACGGCGTCTCTACGTCCACGACGGCAGCGACGGCTTCTCCGTCTACGTCCGCGATGCCGCGACGGGCTCGCTCCTCCTGCTCGAGCGCATCGTCGCCGGCACGGGCGGTGTGCAAGGCATCCGCTCGGGCTCGCCCTTCGTCCAATCCGCCTTCGCGCCGAGCCCCGACGCGCGCCATCTCTACGTGCTCGGCGCGGAGGACGACGCCGTAGGCGTCTTCTCGGCGCCGATCGTGGCATCGACGGGCAGCGTCCAGACGATGGTCGACGGCCAGGCCGAGTCAAACGGCCTTCCGCTCTCCGTCGCGATCAGTCCGGACAGTCGCTTCGCCTACGTCGCCGGCTTCAATACGAGCTCGATCTCGGTCTTCGCGATCGATCACGCGTCGGACGAGCTCGTCCTGCTCGAGCGCAAGCGCGAGGGCGATCTCGACCCGACGAGCGGGCTCTTCGTGTTCGGGCTGAGCGAGGTGAGCGACCTCGTCGTCAGTCCGGACGGCAACCAGGTCTACGCCTCGGGCAAGTCGCTGGGCGCCGTCGTCCGCTTCGACCGCAACGCGGACGGGAGCCTCGTCTACCGCGGGAGCCACTTCGACCCTCGCATCGCGAAGAGCTTCGGCATCGCGATGTCGAACGACGGCACGAGCGTCTACGCGACGAGCTCCGTGAACGGCGCCTGGATGGCCTTCGATCGTTCGATCGACGGCGCGCTCGTTCCGCGCCCCCCGACGCCGACGAGCGGGGACGTCGACGGCGCGTCCGGGCTGGCGGTGCTGCCCGACGGCGACGCCGTCGCGATCACCTGGAGCCCGGGCAATGAGGGCGGTCTGCGGATGTACCGCCGCGAGCCCAGCGGCGATCTGAGCTTTCGCTCCGGGAGCGCGACCGGCGGCCTGACCGCCCAGCGCGTCGCCGCATCGGCGAACGGGCAGGACCTCTACGTCACGTTGCAAGGCGGAATGAACGGCCCCGGACAGCTGCGGCACTTCCACTGGAATCCGACGAGCGAGGTCCTGACGGCGCTCGAGTCGATCCTCGATACGCCGACGGGGGCCGTTCAGGGCATCCGATTCCCGCTCGGCATCGCCGTCTCCCCCGACGATCGCCACGTCGCGGTCGCGGGCGCGGGCTCCGACGGCATCTCGCTCTTCACGCGCGACCCGGCGACGGGGACGCTCGTCCTCGCACAGAACGCGCTCGCAGCGAACGCGCCCGATGCCGGCCTCGACGAGGCGCTCGACGTGGTCTTCACGCCCGACGGACGCTACCTGCTCGTCAGCGGCGGCGGTGACCGCGGCACGCTCGGCCTCTTCGCCGTCCCCGAGCCGTCGGGGGTCGCGCCCATCCTGCTCGGCGGGGGCGCGCTCGCGCTCGCCGCGCGCGAGCGGAGCCGGCGCGCTCTCCGCCGCGCAGCGCGTCGGCACCTCACGCGCACGCTCGGGACGCCGGCGTGCGCCCGGCCGGACCAGGCCGGTCGAGCCCCCGCGAAAGTCGTGACGCCGTTCAAGCCATGCGTGGCGGCCGTCGAACCTGGGGGAGCATGCACGACGCGCGGCTCGACACGATGCGGACCCTGGTCCCGCTGACCATCGCCACGCTGCAGCTGGCGTTCTGGCTCGTCGGCGGCCTCGTGGCCGGTGCCGCTTCGACCTGGGCCGCGACGCGGCTCCCCCTGCGCGCGCTTCGTCGCCATCCGCATGCGCATTGGACGGAGCGAGCGCGGCTCGTCTGGCCCATCCGCAAGGGCATGTCCGTCGCGTGCGCGTCGACCGCCGCCGCGGTCTGCACGCACGCCTGGCTGTCGAGCGCTTCCTCCTTCACGCTCGAGCCCGCGGTCGCGGTCCCGACGGCCTTCGTCGGCGTCTACCTCGGCGCGTTCCTCGTCAGAAGGCGCGTCTCCGCCGAGACGCGGAGCCGGCCTGCGCCGCTCCGCACGGATCTTCGCCATGACGGGCTGACCTGGATCCTGCTGGCGCCGCACTGGGCTCTGGTCCTCGCGATCCTCTGGCTGGTCGGGACCGAATTCGAGGCCCGCGATCTCGTCTTCCTCGCGATCGGCGCGCTCGTCCATGCGCCCGTCGCCTTCCTGGGCGGCCTTCCGATCGCGAAGCGGCTGGGCCTGGCGATGCCCGCATCCGCCCGCTTGCAGCGGATCGTCGAGCAGGCGAGTCGCGACGCGGGCATTCCCTTCTCGGCGTGCTGGGAGATCGACTGGTCGATGGCGAACGCCTTCGCCTATCCCTGGTCGCGCGAGCTCGTGTTCACGCAGGCGCTCGTCCGAGCGCTCGACGACGAGGAGATCCGCGGGGTCGCGCTCCACGAGCTCGGCCACGTCGGCGAAGATCTTCCGACCCGCTTGACCCGCAGCGCCGCCGTGCTGGCGATCTTTCCGCTCTGCGGCGTCGGTCTCGTCCTCGATCGGTTCGGACCGATGGCCTCGCTCGGGGTCCTCGCGCTGTCGCTCGGGGTGCCGGCGGTCGCGATGCGGCGGCTCCAACGCTTCGAGGCGCGCGCCGACGAATTCGCGACGCGGGTCACCGGCGACCCCGCGCGCTATGCGCGGGCGCTGGAGACGGTCTACCGCACGAACCTGATTCCGGCGGTCCTGAGCGGGCGCAAGACGCATCCCGATCTCCATGACCGGATGGCGGGCGCCGCCGATGGGCCGGCCGATCCGCGGCCCGCCCCGCCGAGTCGACGCGCCGTGGAGGCGGCGAGCGGAGTCGCGCTGGTCGTCGGCTTCGTCTTCGCGACCGGCATGAACATCGCGTGGCGCGCGCTCGAGCCCGCCTGGCGACTCGATCCGACCGCGCTCGCGCATCGGGCCGTCGCCCTCCGTCGCGGCGACGAGCTCTTCGCGATCGCGTCACGGCATGCGTCGAGCGATCCCGACTACGCGATTCGACTGATGGTCGCCCTCGCGGAGCGCACGCCGGAGGATCATGACGCGGCCGCCTACTCGGCGACGCTCTTGAGCGGACAGGGACGCTGCGACGAAGCCCGCTCCGCGCTCGCTGCGGCCCGGGCGCGCGCGGCATCGGAGCGCGTCGAGCGCTGCTCATGGCTGACCGGCGCCGTCGAGGCGGTCGAGCTGGCGTGCTCGAGCGCGACCCGGCCGGCGACGCGACGGAACGCGGAAGCCCGCCTCCCCGAATCAGCCGGCCCCTGAACCGCCCTTCGCCTCGCCCCAGGCCTTCACGATCGGCTCGAGCTCCGCGGGCGACGCGCCGTGGAGGATCACGCCGTCGCAACCGAGGTCGAGCTGGCTCCGGATCGCGCGCACGCACCGCGCCGGACTGCCCGTCGCGGAGCAGGCGAGCCACGCGTCGGGGATCAGCGTCGCGATGTGCTCGAGCTGCTCGGTCGTCGCATGGACGTCGATGCCGCCGCGGAAGGTCGCGACCATCGGATCGGCGCGGAAGCGGGCGAGCACATCGGGATCCCAGCGGTTCGTCCCGACGAGCAGATCGCCGTAGCCCTGGAGATAGGTCGCGAGGCGACCGACGGACTTCATCAGGCGCCGCTCCGCGGGGATGTGGTCGCCGATCGTCGCGAAGCAGGACCAGACCTTCACGGCGGCCGGATCGCGGCCGGCCTGCTCCGCGGCCTGCTTGACCGTGCGGACCGCGCGGGCGGTCGTCTCGTCGGTGAAGAAGGTATGCAGCACGACTTCGTCGAAGCAGCGCCCGCCGAGCGCGAGCGCGTTCGGGCCGAACGCACAGAGCAGGAAGGGCACCTCGTCGACGACGTTCGGTCCGAGCTGCAGGTACGGGAAGCGACCGATCGGCCCGTCGTGGCCGATCACGGCCTCGCCCGCGAGCAGCCGACGCGTCAGCCCGATCCAATCCTCCATCTGGGCGGTCGTGACCGTTCCGATGCCGTACGCCTTCTGCATGGGCGCGATCCCGCGGCCGATGCCGAGGACGAAGCGGCCGCCGGTGAGCCCGTGCATCGTGAGTGCGAAGCCCGCCGTCACGATCGGATGGCGGGTGTTGACGTTGGTCGCCGCCGTCGCGATGCGGATCGACTCGGAGGCCGCCGCCGCTGCGCCGCAGAGGGCGCCGATCTCCTTCGCGTTGTAGCGCTCCGAGAGGAACGCCGTCCCGAGGCCCAGGGCTTCGCCGGCGCGCATCTCTTCGATCAGGTCGCGCGGCGACTTCGGCTGGCCCGCGAGGGCGTAGAAGCCGAGCTCGGGATGGACGGTCGTCATGCAGGGGGTCTCCTCTTCGGCCTCGCGATCCTAGCGCCGAATCGGCGGAGCACGGACGGAACGCGCGTGCGGACGGAGCGGTCGCCCGTCTCCCCCCGCGATGGGCATTCCGCCGCGATCTCGTTAGTCTGGCCCCATGCGAGCCCGTCCCCGACCGCGACGAAGCCCGAGCCCGGTCCGAGCCCCGATCGCGCTCGGCTCGATGTTGCTGATCGGCGCGTTCGCGAGCGTCGCGCGCGCCGCCGAGGAGCGGCCCTGGATCCTCGGCGGGCCGCGCGCGTCGTTCACGGAGCCCCTCGTCTCCGAGCGCCCGAGCTTCTCGACCAGTCCCGACGCGACCCCGCCCGGCCGCATCAACGCGGAGCTCGGCTTCGAGCTCGGGCGCAACGACCGCGGCGAGCCGGAGAGCGAGCGCGTTCGCCTGCCCGCGGCCCTCTTCCGGCTGGGCCTCCTGGATCGGCTCGAGGCGAGGCTCGGCTGGAGCGGCTACGAGGCCCGGCGCGTCGACGGGCAGGAGGAAGACGACTTCGTCGGCCCGATGCTCGGCGTCAAGTGGCAGCTCAACGAGGGCGTCGGCGGCTGGCCGCGGATGGGCCTGCTCGCCGAGGTCGTGATTCCGGTCGAGAGCGGACCGGACCCCGACTTCCTGGCGGGCCTCGCCTGGCGTCACGGCCTCTCCGACGCCATCTCGCTCTTCGGAACCTCGACCGTCGGTGTCGAGGGCGGCGAGCTCTTCGTCTCGACCCATGCCGCCGGGCTGTCCTGGTCGTTCGCCCCGGCCTGGAGCGTCTACGGCGAGTACGACGCGACCGTCGACGAGAATGCACACGACACGCATACGCTCGACGCGGGCCTCGCCTGGCTGCTGACGCCGAACGTCCAGCTCGACCTCTACGGCGGGGCGGGCCTGAACGCCGCGGCGCGGGACGGGTTCGTCGGGGCCGGCGTCGCCTGGCGAATGTGAGGCAGACTTCGCGCGCCGACGCCCCGGCCGAGGGCCCGGCGACCGCGGAAGGAGGGGGCGTGGCAGCAGGACAGGATCCGACCCGCCGCGCGCGGCTCGGGGGACGACCGGGCGCGCTCGAGATTCCGGAGGGCTCGCCGCCGCCGCGCATCCATCTGATGGAGTACGACGAGGACGGGATCGACGAGCGTGACGTCGACGACGTGGAGGCGCTGCGACCCTACGCGCGCACGGCGCGGACGACCTGGGTCGACATCCAGGGGCTCGGCGACGAACGCGTGTTGCGCCGGGTCGCCGAGATCTTCGGCATCCATCCCCTCGCGCTCGCCGACGCCGTCAACGCGCCGCAGCGCGCGAAGCTGGATCGCTACGAGGACTCGCTGCTCGTGATCGCCCGCGCCCCGGACGGCCGCTTCGACGCCTGGAGCCAGGTTCCGCAGGTCTGCCTGATCGTCTCCGAGCTCTACGTCGTCTCGTTCCAGGAGCGCTATTTCGGCTTCTTCGAAGGCGTCCGCGACCGCATCCGCACGGGCGGCGGCTTCATCCGCGCGTCGGGCCCGGGCTACCTCGCCTACGCGCTCGTCGACGCCCTCGTCGACCACTACTACCCGGTCGTCGAGCAGATCGCCGACGAGCTCGACGAGATCGAGGAGTGCGTGCTCGAGACGCCCGATCCCGAGAGCGTCGCGCGGCTGCATCGCATCCAGCGGCGGATCACGACGCTGCGACGCGTCATCCGCCCACAGGTCGAGGCGCTCTACCAGATGAGCCATGGCGACGAGCGCTTCATCCCCGAGGCGACCCGCCCCTTCGTCCGCGACGCCCACGACCACGCCCGCCAGATCGAGGGTCGCCTCGACGCGGCGCGCGAGATCGCCGTCGATACGATGGGCGCCGTCCTCGCGACCCTGGGCCACCGCCAGAACGAGATCATGAAGGTCCTGACCCTCGTCGGCAGCATCTTCATTCCGCTGACCTTCCTGGCCGGGATCTACGGCATGAACTTCGAGAACATGCCGGAGCTCCGCTCGCCGCGGGGCTACTTCGTCGTGCTCGGCGTGATGGTCGTCCTCGCGGTCGGAATGGTCGCCTTCTTCCGCCGCAAGGGTTGGATCGGGACGCGACGACGGGATTGACGGCGTCCGCGCGCACGATGCATCGCGTCCCATGCCCATGCCCATGCCCATGCCCATGCCATGGAGTGGAGGTCGGCTTGATCCGGACCGCGCTCGCGATGATCGCCTTTGCCGCGAACTCGCTCCTCTGCCGCATCGCCCTCGGCCATACCGGCATCGATCCCGCGAGCTTCACGACGATCCGGCTCGCCGCGGGCGCGCTCGTGCTCGGGCTGATCGTCCGCGCCCGTCGATGCGGGCCAGCCGACCAGGCTGGAAGGACGCGCCTCGACCCGGGTCGCTGGCCCTCGGCCATCGCGCTCTTCGTCTACGCCGCGGCCTTCTCCCTCGCCTACACCCGGCTCACGACGGCGACCGGCGCGCTGATCCTCTTCGGGTCGGTCCAGGCGACGATGATCGGCCACGACCTCCTCGCCGGAGAACGGCTCTCCCTTCGCCAGAGCGTCGGCGTCGCGATCGCGCTCGCCGGCCTGGTCGGGCTGCTGCTCCCCGGCCTCTCGGCGCCGCCGATCGGCAGCGCCGCGGCGATGCTCGTCGCCGGCGTCGCCTGGGGCGTCTACTCGCTGCGCGGGCGCCGCGGCGGCGATCCGACCGCGGTCAGCGCCGGCAACTTCCTGCGCGCGACGCCGATCGCCGTCGCGCTGAGCTTCGTCCTGCACGATGCCTTCGCGCTCGACCTCGCCGGCGTCCTCGCGGCGACCGCCTCGGGCGCGCTCGCCTCGGGGCTCGGCTACGCGATCTGGTACGGCGTGCTGCCCGCCCTGGGCGCGACACGGGCCGCGATCGTCCAGCTCAGCGTGCCCATTCTCGCGGCCCTGGGCGGGATCGTCTTTCTCGGCGAGCGGCCCACGCTGCGACTGGCGCTGGCCTCGACCGCGATCCTGGGCGGCATCGCGCTCGGAATCCGGAAGCGGGCATGACGGCGCACGGTGGGCGGCGCGCCGCGCGGGCCAGCCCGATCCGCAGCGGATCGTTATGGTCCGGAGCCCGGGACCAGGCCGGGACGTCATCGGCCCGATGCGTGCCGTCGGACGGCACGGCGCGAGCAGGAGGGGAGCCGTGGACATGCGAGAGGCGATCGAGGAGCGGCTGCGCGACGCGCTGGCGACGGCCCATGTCGAGGTCGTCGACGAGTCGCATCTGCATGCCGGCCATGCGGGCGCCCGGAGCGGGGGCGGCCACTACCGCGCCGTGATCGTCTCGGAGCGCTTCGCCGGCGTCGGGCGCGTGAAGGCGCAGCAGCTCGTGTACGCCGCGATGGGCGATTGGATGGGTCGAGAGATCCACGCGCTCAGCATGCAGACCTTCACGCCGGAGCAGTGGGCCGCGCAGGCGCGCTGACCCCTCGACCCACGGATACGCGGAGGCACGGATCCGCTCGCAAGCGGGCGCATGGACTCGCTCAGCCGCGGCCGCCCTCGGGCTCGACCGCGACACGGGCCGGAGCCAACCACCGTCCGATCCAGTGGTCGAGGCTGACATGGCGGCCGCCGCCCTGGAAGAAGAGCGTCAGCAGCATGATGAAGTAGGCCGCGACGAACTCGACGCCGTTGTTGAGCACGACGAACGAGCCCTTCGCCGTCAGCCAGGCGTAGTCGCCGTGGTCCCTCAGGATCGACCGGGCGCGCTCGAGCCGTGTCACCGCCTCCTCGAGCCCGTCGCAGTGGAATAGACAGGAAGCCGGATCGGCGATCACGAACCAGCCGTTCGGCAGGTGGACCGTCAGCGCCGCCACGACCATCACCCCCATCAGCGCGATCGACACGAAGCGCACCCCGAGCCCCAGCAGCAACAGCACCGCCCCGAGCAGCTCCGTCGCCGTCGCCATCAGCGCATTGAGCCCGGGCGCGGGCAGCCCGAGGCCCCACTCGGGATTGCCGAACCACGCGACCGTCTCATCGAAGTGCGTCGCCTTGTTGAGGCCGGTCGCGAGGAAGATCGGCGCGAGATAGAGGCGCAACGCGAGGGGCGAGAGGAAATCGAAGGCGCGCAGCCGGTCGAGCAGTCGAAGCCGATTCAAGGACGTTCTCCTCGGAGGGAAGAAGACGGACCGGTCGTGCGACGGGCTCCGATGAGGACGCCGCGATCGCGCAGGGCCTCGAGCACGCGGCTCCCCTGCTCGACGAAGGCCGCCGGCTTCCGACGTCCAACCTCGCGAGCGAGCCGCTCGAGCTGGTCCCGGCCGCTTCGCGTCGGATCGGAGGCGAGGCGCTCGAGGAGCGTCAGGGTGATCGGTGTGAGCTCCATGAAGCGGACGCGCTCGTCCCCGCCGCGACAGAGGGCGAGGCAGGTCTCGCGATCGGGACGCGTCGGGGGCGGCTCGGACGCGCGGAGCCGATGCACGGGCCAGGCGGCGCGCAGCCAGCGCGCGAGCGGCGAGACGACCGGCAGGCCCTCGAGCAGATCACCGTGGGGATCGACGTCGTCGTCGTCGGGCGCGGCCTCCGACAGCAGGAGCTCCGTCTCGAGCCACTCGTAACGGGCGAGCTCGAGCAGGAAGGGCGGCTCCGAGGCGGGCCGCCGTCGCTCGCCCTCGAGGTAGGCGATCAGCTCGCGCGCGAGGCGCGGGAAGAGCGGCGTCGTCGCGCGGTGGTGCGCCAGGAAGTCGCGCACGAGCGCGTGCCAGACCGGGTCGGCGAGGAGCGAACGCAGGACCGGAAAGCCCGTCCCGAGCAGGCTCTCGACGTTGGCGTAGACGAGCTCGCGGTAGACCTGCATGCGCCGCGGGTCGACGTCGGGCGGAGCCGGATGGGAGGCCGGGTCGCGCAGATGGGCCGCGAAGGCGCGCTGTACCCCGGCGAGCGGCGAGTCCTCAGGCCGCGACGTCGGCGCGCCCATCGCGTCTCCCGCCTGCGTCGACGCTCGCCTCCCCGTCGCTCGGCCGCCCGGCCGCCGCGCGCTCGGCCGCCCCCTGGCGTCGACGGACGCCCTCGACCTCCGTCAGCAGCGACGCGAGCGGCGGGATGTGGAAGTCGCGCTCGAGCAGGGTCGGACGAGGGCCGAAGCGCTGATAGGTCGCCTCGAGCAGCGACCAGACCGGATCGACGACGTCGGCGCCATGGGTATCGACGAGCAGATCGTCGGCCTCGCGGAAGTGCCCTGCGACATGGAGATAGGCGATCCGCTCCGGGGGCAGCGCGCCGAGGAAGGCGAGCGCGTCGTAGCCGTGGTTGATCGAGTTGACGTAGACGTTGTTCACGTCGAGCAGCAGCGCGCAGTCCGCCTCGTCGAGCACGGCCAGCAGGAACTCGAGCTCGCTCAACGCGCGGCTGGGTGCCGCGTAGTAGGAGGCGTTCTCGATCGCGATGCGACGGCCGAGCCGCTCCTGCGCGTGCGCGATGCGCGCGGCGACGTGGCGGACGGCTTCGTCGGTGAAGGGAATCGGAAGCAGGTCGTAGAGGTGGCCGTCGTCGGCCGACCAGGCGAGATGCTCCGAGTAGCAGCGGATGCCATGGAGGTCGAGGAAGCGACGCGTGTCGGCGAGCAGGGTCTCGTCGAGGGGAGCCGGACCGCCGAGCGAGAGCGAGAGGCCGTGGCATACGAACGGAGCCCGCTCCGTGAGCGCCCGCAACCGCCGGCCGGCCCGGCCGCCGACGCCGATCCAGTTCTCCGGTGCGACTTCGAAGAAGTCGACCGGGTCGGGGACCCGGTCCGCGACCTCGCCCAGGAAGGCGCGTCGCAGACCGAGCCCCGCCCCGACGACCTCGACGTCGGAGCGCGACGTTCGGGGTCGGGCGACCATTCAGTGCGAGCCTCCGCACTGGCCCTCGGCGTTCTCCTTGCCGCCGTCGGCGCCGCACTTGCCTTCGGCTCCACCCTTCTCGGAGTCGGCTCCGCACTTGCCTTCGCCGCATTTGCCCTCGGCTTCGGCCTTGCCCTTGGCCCCGTCGTCCCCGCCGCATTTGCCCTCACCGCACTTGCCCTCGCCCTCACCGTGCATGCGGGCGAGCTCGTAGCCGGCGGGCAGGTCGGTGATGCCGAAGCCGTCGTCGGCGGTCGCGAGCGGCGCGGCCTGACCCGTCGAAGCGAAGAGCGCGTAGCCGAGGACCATCGAAATCGGACCGGAGAGAGCACGTCTAGCCATGTCGATCGGATCTCCTGTGCCCGGGCGCGCGGGCCCGGCCGGGGTTGGGCCGCCATCGTCGATTCGACGGCGTCGGAGGGCTCTACGCGCGGGCGGTCGGGGCGGTTACAGGCGCCGTCGTTCGACCGGTCGATCCGGGGCGGGAAAGGCGTCGCGCGCGGACGGCGCCGGCGGATGCAGCCGGGATCCAGCGGATGCCGGATGCCGGATGCCGAAGGAGGGTCCGCCAACGCGTCGCTGCGGCCGGGGCCGGAGACGGAGACGCCGGCCTCGGACGGGCATCCGGACGGGCGTATCGACGCACGGGAAACACGCGGCGCTCGATCCGTCGCCGCCGCGGCCGTCCGTTCGATGCTAGTTCGAGCGCGGCGGGTCGCCCTGCGGAAAGCCGATGCCCTGGCGCTCGAACTCGCCGTGCATGAAGAGCGAGTCGAAGTACTCCTTCACGCGGCAGATCGCGTCGCCGCGGAAGTAGTAGAGCATGTGGTACTCGGTTTCGTAGGCCTGGCCGTCCATGGCGCGATCCACGTGGCGCATCTCGATCGCGACCGAATCGCCCTCGGCGATCGCGTTCAGGATCTCGAAGTCGTAGCTGCGGGTGCCCGTCTCGAAGAGCGCGTCGTCGATCGCGATGTAGGTCCCGAAGATGGCGTCGCGGCCGCGGAAGGGGCCGCCCGCGAGCGAGGGGGGCGACTGCCAGGTCGCGTCCTCGGTCATCATGCTCTTCGCCCGGGCGAGCTCACCCTTCGAGATCGCCGTCAGGAAGTCGATCGCGGTCTGCTTGTTGCGCGCTGCGGACATGCTCTCCTCCTCGTGCCCCGGGTCCACGTGCGGTGACGCGACGACGCCCGTCGTTCGGCTTCCCCTTACGACGTCGGCATGCGCGGATTGCGCATGCCCGCGAACCAGCCGCCGTCGGCGACGAACTCGGAGCCGGTGCAGTAGCTGCCCTCGTCGGTCGCGAGGAAGAGGATGACCTGCGCGACCTCGTCCGGCATGCCGACGCGCGGCAGCGGGAAGTGCTTGTAGGTCCCCTCGTTCAGCTCCTCGACGGACATGCGATCGGAGCCGCCCATCGTCGTGTACATGCCGCCGGGATGGACGCTGTTGACGCGGATGCCGTAGGGACCGAGCTCGATCGCCGCGTTCTTCGTCAGGCCGCGCACGGCCCACTTCGTCGAGGAGTAGGCCGAGAGGCCGGCGGAGGAGTGGAGCCCGTCGATCGACGAGACGTTGATGATCGAGCCGCCGCCCGCCGCCTTCATCGGCTCGACGACCGAGCGGATGCCGAGGAAGGTCCCGAACTGGTTGATCTCGAAGACGCGGCGGTAGTCCTCGTTGGTCGTGTCGACGAGGCTCGCCATGTGGACGACGGCCGCGTTGTTGACGAGCACGTTGAGGGGACCGAATTGCCGGGCCCGCTCGATCGCGCGCTGCCAGTCCCCTTCCTCGCGGACGTCCATGCGCAGGAACGCGGCGTTCGGACCGAGCGCCTTCGCGAGCTGCTCCCCCGCGTCCTCGAGAACGTCGCCGAAGACGACCTTCGCGCCCTGCTCGACGAAGCGCCGCACCGTCGATTCGCCGAGACCGCGGGCACCGCCCGTGACCAGCGCGACCTTGCCCTTCAATCGTCCCATCGTCGTGGCTCCTCTCGCGCCCTCGTTCGCGCGCCCTCTCGAGACCTCGACCGGCCGCTGCCGGCCTGCCGCATCGCGCGTCGGCGCCCGAACGCGCCCCGGACTCAGCCGGCCGGCTGCGCCTCGCGGAGCCGGCCGTCGATCGCGGTCATCACGGCCTTCGCCACCGCCTCCTCCTCCTGCCCGGCGTCGATCCGAACGAGCTCGGGCAGGTCGAGGGAGCGAAAGATCTCGGCGACGCGCTCGAGGTAGCCGAGCTCCTCGAAGACGGGCTCGTGCTGGCCGCCCCGGGCGGCGACGCGCGCGAGCCCCTGCTCCGGGTCGAGCTCGAAGAGCAAGACGAGGTCCGGCCGCCCGAACTCCGCCTGGCTGTCGGCGAGGAGCTTCTCGGGATCGAAGCCGCGGGCGCCCTGATAGGCGACCGTGCTGAAGTAGGAGCGATCGCAGAGGACGACGCGTCCGGCGGCGAGGGCCGGCTCGACGAAATCGCGCATGTGCTCTCGGCGGTCCTTGATGAACCAGGCGAGCTCGGTCTCGCGCGGCGCGCGGTCGGTCGTCCGCGCCATCTCGCGGATCTTCCGCCCCCAGGTCCCCTTGGTCGGCTCGCCGGTCTCGACCACGTCGAATCCCCGCGCGCGCAGCGCAGCGGCGGCCCGCCGTAGCTGCGTCGACTTGCCGGCGCCGTCGACGCCCTCGAAGACGATCAGCATCCCGCGCTTCACGCTGCCTCCGAGTACCTCAGGCCTCTCGACCCGACTCGACCGCACGTCGAGCCCGAACCGGCCGGGGATCGTCGCACCCTCCGACCCTTTCCGCACGCAATCGAAGCCGCGCTCACGGCCCCTCGCCCCCTGCCAGGCGTCGCCCGCAGCGCTCCGCCGTCCGCCGCGAGCGGCGCGGCGGGCCCGCTCGAGGCTGGTACGGATCTCGCATGACCGACGCGCATCGCCTTCGGGCGTGCTTCGGCCGTCTCCTCCAACGGGACCGGGAGCCGGGCGGAGCCGAGATCGCCGGACGGGAGCACAGGGTTCGTGTCGGGACTAACAAACGGGGTGAAGCCCGACACGAGCTCCCGTCCGGCGATTCTCACCCGCCTTCGCGTTCGGCCCGGCGCATCCGCCGGATCATCGCGCCCCGCTCCGGGCGCAACCGGGAGTGCCCGGACCCGGGTCGGATCGGTGAAGTCGAACGCAGCCCCGGTCCGCGCCCCCGTACGGCGATCGCCGACGGCAAGCCAGACGCGAGGCGACGCGGCTCGCTCCGGAGGGCGAGCCGTTCGCCGAACCGGCGCGGGTTCGGGCACGATGGACGAGCACGCGAGCACCGCCCCGATGCGGAGCGGCGCCGCGCGATCAGATCTTGCCCTGGAGCATGATCGCGATGACGAGCCCGTAGATCGCGATCGACTCGATCAGCACCATGCCGAGGATGAAGTTGACGAACATCGCGCCCGCGGCGCCCGGGTTGCGGGCGATGCCGGCGGTCGTGTTGCCGGCCGTGATGCCCTGGCCGATGCCGCAGCCGAGGCCCGCGAGGCCGACGGCGATGCCCGCGCCGATGCCGATGCTGCCACCGGCGGCGCCAGCCCCTTCGGCGAAGGCGACGGTCGGGACGAGGAAGAGGACGAGGGCCCAGACGAGGGCGCGGACGGTGCGACGCATGCTGATTTTCCTTCTCGAGATGGAGAGATTGGACAACGAACGAAACGAGTGAGAGGTCGAGCCCCAAACGGGGTCGAAAGGCGAGCCGCGGGCTAGTGCGGCTCCTGCAGCGCTTGACCGATGTAGATCATCGTGAGCAGCGCGAACACGAAGGCCTGGAGGAAGCAGACGAGCATGCCCAGCCCCATGAAGATCGCGGGGACGAGGGCCGGCAGCATGCCGAGGAAGATCACGACGACCTTGTGGTCGGCGAACATGTTGGCCATCAAGCGGATGCCGAGCGTCAGGATGCGCGCGAAGTGGAGCACGATCTCGAGCGGCAGGAAGACGGGGGCGAGCAGCCGGACGTGGTAGTGGTGGCCGCCGATGTGGGGCTGCCAGAGAGCCGGGCCCATGAACTGGTAGATGTACTTCCAGCCGTGCTGCCGGATGCCGACGAAGTTGTAGACGACGAAGGAGAGGATGCCCCAGGCGAAGGTGACGTTGGCGTTGGCGGTCGTGCCCTGGATGCCGGGGATCAGGTTCATGAAGTTCGAGACCAGCACGAAGAAGAAGATCGTGCCGACGACGGGGAAGTAACGGCGCCAGTCCTCGCCGATCGTCGTCTGACCGAGGTCGCCGAGCGCCTCGATGATGACCTCGAAGACGTTGCGGACCGAGACGCCCTCCTCGGGGACGACGCCCTGGCCCTCGCCGGCGACCGCGCGCTGGACGGCGAGCCCCGCCAGGATCAGGAGCACGGCCGCGAAGGCCGCGGAGAGGTAGATCCACTCGATCTGGAGCTGATGGGCGATCGTTTCGAAGAGGTTCATCGGCGGGTCTCGTCCGGTCCGCTTCGGACCGTCTGGTCGGGGTTCATCTCAGCGACGGCGGGCGATTCGCCGGCGGCTTCGGACGCGGCCGGGGCCGGGGCGGTCCCGGCCCCCTCGAGGGCCACGAGGCCGGTCGGAACGACGTGGGTCGGAAAGAGCCGGCCCAGCAGCGAGAGGCGCTCGTCGCGCCGCGCGAGCTCGGCGGCTTCGCGCGCGTCTTCGTCGAGGCCTTCCCCGAGCTCCTCCCCGAGCAGGACCGGCAGCGTCGCGGGGTCGAGAATCGGCGGCCGGTTCAGCCAGGCGTCGATCAGCGCCGCCGGCATCGCGAGCGAGAGGCCGATCAGGAGCGCGACGGGATGGGCGCCCGCCTGCAGCGTCAGGAAGATGCCCGCCGCGAGGGCGAGGAAGCGGAAGGCGAACGCGCCGGTCCAGCTGCGCGTCATGCGTCCCGCGAAGAACTGGACCGCCCCGCGTCGCAGCGCGCCGAGGTTCACGGCCTCGAGCAGCGCCCCGGCGGCGAGGCTCGTCGCGAAGTGCGGCGTCTCCAGCGCGAACGACGCCGCGACGGCGCCGGCCGACAGCCCGAGATTCCACTGCTCCACTTTCGCGAGGGCGAACTTCATCCTGGTCGCTCGATCTTCGCTCGTCTCTCTCGCGGCCCGCTCGCGGCCCGCCCGCCTTCGATCCCTTCGACGCCTCAGTCCCGTTCCCGGCGCTCGCCCGGCGAGGGACCGGCGTCGCGCCCGTCTTCCGGACCCTCGTCCCGCCAGACGTCCGACAGCGCCGGCGTCTCCGCGGGCCCGCGCTCACCGTCGGCATCCGGCGGCACGGCCGGCGCGTCGTCCGGCCCCGGCTCGAGCTCGCTCCGCATCCGGAGCAGCCGCAGGACCATCGCCGCGAAGCCGACCACGACGCCCGTGATCACACCGTACGGTGTGGTACCCCAGCGCCGATCGACCGCATAGCCGATTCCGGCGCCGACGAGCACCGCCATCACCGCCTCGATCGCCCCTTGATAGGCGTCGCCGGCGATCGATCCGACCGCACGCTTCACACGCCGTCGTCCCGGATATTCGGGCGGTCGACTCACGTCCCCTCCCTCCAGAACGTCCGCTGGAGCGGCGTTCCGACGGCCGAAGTCGGCAACGAGGCCGGATTCCACGCCTGGACACGCCGGGAGGCCCGCACGCGTCGGGGGCCCGAAAACCGGCGCGCAGCTTAGCTGGCGAGGCCCCCGGGCTCAACGCACCGCAGCGCAGCGCGCGAAGGCCTTCCGGGCCGCTTCGACGGTCTGGTCGATGTCGCGCGGGCGGTGGGCGAGCGACACGAAACCCGCCTCGTAGGGCGAAGGAGCGAGGTACACGCCCGAATCGAGCATCGCGGCGAAGAAGCGCCGGAAGCGAGCTGCATCGTTTTGCTGCGCCTGGGCGAAGGACTCGACGGGGCCGGGATGGAAGAAGAAGCCAAACATCCCGCCGACGCGGGCCGTCGTGATCGGGATGCCCTGCTCGTAGGCCCAGGCCTCGAGGCCTTCCACCAGCTCGCGCGCGCGGTCGGAGAGGGTCTCGTAGACGCCCCGGGCCTCGAGCAGGCGGAGCGTCGTCAGTCCGGCGGCGACCGCCAGCGGATTGCCCGAGAGGGTTCCCGCCTGGTAGACGTCGCCCTCGGGCGCGATGCGGCGCATCAGGTCCCGGCGCCCGCCGTAGGCCGCGGCGGGGAGGCCGCCGCCCACGACCTTGCCGAGGGTCGTCAGGTCCGGGCGGATGCCGTAGAGCCGCTGGGCCCCGCCGCGCGCGACACGGAATCCGGTCATGACCTCGTCGAAGACGAGCAGCGCGCCGTACTCGTCGCAGACGGAACGCAGCCCCTCGAGAAAGCCCGGTACCGGCGGCACGCAGCCCATGTTGCCCGCGACCGGCTCGACGATGATCGCCGCGATCTGCTCGCCCCACTTCCGGAACGCCTCGCGGGTCGCCGCGAGATCGTTGTAGGGCGCGATGATCGTGAGATCCGTCATGGCCTGCGGCACGCCCGGCGAGCCCGGGATGCCGAGCGTCGCGACGCCGCTGCCGGCGCCGACGAGCAGGCCGTCCGCATGCCCGTGGTAGCAGCCGTCGAACTTCAGGATGCGCGGCCGACCCGTGACGGCGCGCGCGAGTCGCAGCGCGCTCATCGTCGCCTCGGTCCCCGACGAGACCATGCGCATCATCTCGACCGAGGGCAGCACCTTCCGCACGGCCTCGGCGAGATCGGATTCGCGCGGCGTCGGCGCGCCGAAGCTCGTGCCGTCCCGCATCGCCTCGCGGACCGCGGCGAGGACCTTCGGATGGGCGTGGCCGAGGATCATCGGGCCCCACGACCCGACGTAGTCGATGTAGGTGTTGCCGTCGACGTCGGTGATCCGCGCGCCCTTCGCCTTCGCGATGAAGCGCGGAATGCCACCGACCGAGCCGAACGCGCGGACCGGGCTGTTGACGCCGCCCGGGATCGACTTCTTCGCGCGCGCGAACTCCCGCCGCGACCGGGTCGTCTTCATTCCGGCTCGCGCTCCGGGCCGTCCGCGTCGTCCGCGTCCACGTCGAGGTCGGCTTCGTCGAGGCTCGCCGCGTCCTCCGCGAGCGCGTCGTCGAGCTCGCCGGCGTCGGAGCCCTCGTCCCCGAAATCGGCGTCGGATCCCGACATCGACGCCGGCCGCGGCAGCGCGCTGACCCGCCGAACCGTCGCGCCGCCCTCGGCGAGGTCCTCCTCGGTCACGCGTGCGATCGAGACGAGCTTCTCGTCCGGCGAGAGGTTCATGACGCGCACGCCCTGCGTCGCGCGGCCCATCGACGAGATCCCGTTCACCGGGCAGCGCAGGACCTTGCCGCCGTCGGTGATCAGCATGACGTCGTCGTCCTCGAAGACCTGCGCGATGCCGACGACGGCGCCGTTGCGCTCGTTCGCGCGGATGTTGATGATCCCCTGCCCGCCGCGGTTCTGCGGCCGGTACTCCTCGAGCGGCGTCCGCTTGCCGTAGCCGCGCTCGGTCGTCGTCAGGATCTGCGCCGCGGGGTTCGTCAGGATCTCCATCCCGACGACCTCGTCGTCCCGGGTCAGCGCGATGCCGCGGACGCCGGTCGCGCTTCGTCCCATCGGCCGCGCGTCGCTCTCCTGGAAGCGGATCGACTTGCCCTCGCGCGTCGCCAGCAGCACGTCGTCCCGACCGCTGCTGCGACCGACCGCGATCAGCGCGTCATCCTCGGTCAGGTTGATCGCGATGATGCCCGCCTTGCGCGGATTCGAGAACGCCGACAGCGGGGTCTTCTTGATGACGCCCCGACGCGTCGCGAAGAGGATGAACTCGCCCTCGGCATCCTCGAAGCTGCGCACGGGCAGCATCGTCTGAACCTGCTCGCCCGCCTGGAGCTGCAGCACGTTGACGATCGCCTTGCCCTTCGCCGCCCGGCCGAGCTGCGGGAGCTCGTGGACCTTGAGCCAGTGGAGGCGGCCCAGGTTCGTGAAGAAGAGCAGATAGGCGTGGGTCGAGGCGACACCGAGATGGCGCACGAAGTCCTCGTCCCGGGTCTCCATGCCCTTCGCGCCCTTGCCGCCGCGGCGCTGTGCGCGGTAGAGGGTGATCGGATTGCGCTTGATGTAGCCGAGATGGGACAGGGTCACGACCATGTCCTCCTCGACGATCAGGTCCTCGTTCGTGATGCCGTCGATCGCCTCGCCGATCACCGTCTTGCGCGCGTCGCCGAATTTCTCGTCGATCTCGCGCAGCTCCTTGACCACGACCTCGAGGATGCGCGCGTCGCTCGCGAGCAGATCCTTGAGATCGGCGATCAGGGCGCGCAGCTCGGCCAGCTCGTCGATCACGCGCTGACGCTCGAGACCCGTCAGCGCGCGCAGGCGCATGTCGAGGATCGCCTGGGCCTGCCGCTCGGAGAGACCGAAGCGCGCCATCAGCTGGGCGCGCGCGGTATTCGCGTCCTCGGCGGCGCGGATCAGCGCGATCACCTCGTCGAGATGGTCGAGGGCGATCTCGAACCCCTCGAGGATGTGGGCCCGGGCCTCGGCCTGCGCGAGGTCGTAGATCGCGCGGCGGATGACGACTTCCTTGCGGAACTCGATGAAGTGCCGCAGGGCCTCCTTGATCGAGAGCGTCTGCGGGCGGTTGCCGACGAGCGCCAGCAGGTTGACGCCGAAGGTCGTCTGGAGCGGCGTCAGCTTGTAGAGCTGGTTCAAGACCACGTCCTCGGCGGCGTCCTTCTTCAACTCGATCACGACGCGCATGCCTTCGCGGTTGCTCTCGTCGCGCAGGTCCGAGATGCCCTCGAGTCGGCCTTCACGGACGAGCTCCGCGATGCGCTCGAGCAGGAGCGCCTTGTTGACCTGGTAGGGGATCTCGGTGACGACGATGCGCGTTCCGCCGCGCTTCGTCTCCTCGAAGCTCGCGACGGCGCGCAGCGTCAGGTGGCCGCGGCCGTTGGCGAAGTAGCTGCGGATGCCGTCGGTTCCACAGATGACGGCGCCGGTCGGAAAGTCGGGGCCCGGCATCTTCTCGAGCAGGTCGTCGAGGGTGCAGTCGGGGTTCTCGGCCTCGAGGATCAGGGCCGCGACGAGCTCTCGCAGGTTGTGGGGCGGGATGTTCGTCGCCATGCCGACGGCGATGCCGGCCGAGCCGTTCGCCAGCAGGTTCGGGAAGCGGGTCGGGAGGACGACCGGCTCTTCCATCTGGCCGTCGAAGTTGGGCTGGAAGTCGACCGTCTCGCGATCGATGTCGCGGAGCATCTCTTCGGCGACGCGGGCGAGACGGGCCTCGGTGTAGCGGTAGGCCGCCGCCGAGTCGCCGTCGATGCTGCCGAAGTTCCCCTGGCCGTCGATCAGCGGGTACCGGAGCGAGAAGTCCTGCGCCATGCGGACCATCGAGTCGTAGACCGCGGAGTCGCCGTGGGGGTGGTAGTGCTTGAGGACCTCGCCGACGACGCCGGCCGACTTCGAGTAGGCGCGGTTGGAGAGCAGGCCCTCCTGGTTCATCGCGTAGAGGATGCGCCGGTGGACCGGCTTGAGACCGTCGCGGACGTCCGGGAGCGCACGGCTGATGATGACGGACATCGAGTAGGCGAGAAACGACGAGCGGACCTCGTCCTCGATGTTGACCGTCGGGTAGCGGTCGTCCGGCCCGGGCGGGCCCGGTGCAGCGGCGTCGTTCGGATCGATCGGCTCGTCGCTCACGGTCTGGCTTTCCTGCTTCCCTGCCTGCTTCGATGCCTGCCCGCCGGGCGGTCGACGTCCTCCGCCGACCGCCGCGAGGGGAAGCTAGACGTCGAGGTTCGCCACCGAGAGCGCGTTCTCTTCGATGAAACGGCGACGCGGCTCGACGACGTCGCCCATCAGCGTCGTGAAGACGTCGTCGGCCTCGACGCCGTCCTCGACGCGGATCTGGACGAGGTTGCGGTTTTCGGGGTTCATCGTCGTCTCGGCGAGCTGGTCCGGGTTCATCTCGCCGAGCCCCTTGTAGCGCTGGATCGAGAGGCCCTTGTTCGCGATCTCCAGCACGCGCGTGAGCAGCGCGGTGATGAGGGGGTAGGTCTGCGGCGGCTCGTCGCCGTGGCGAAGCACGTAGGGCGCCGGGCCGAGGTCGCCGAGCTCCTGCGCCAGGCGGACCATGCGCTGGAACTCGGACGAGCCGACGGTGGCCGCATCGAGCGCGCTGCGGAGCGTCTGGCCCGCGCGGCGCGTGCGGGCGACGAGCTTGTAGCCCCGGCCGTCGAGCTCGCTCTCGGTCGTCCAGCGGAGCTCCGCGACGGGGTCCGTGGAGTCGGCGGGGTGCGCGCGGGCGATCTCGGTCTCGAGCAGCGGCACGACCTCGCGCAGCAGCCGATCCGGGTCGACCCAGTCCTCCGCCGTCGGGCGTCCGACGTGGGAGGCGGCGTCGACGATGCGCTCGTCGAAGAGGCGGATCTTGAAGTGGTCGAGCATGCGCTGACGCTGGCTCGCGTTCTTGAGGAGCGCGCGAAGGGGTTCACCCTCCCGGGTCCGGCCGTCCCCGCAGTCGACCCGCGCCCCTTCGAGACCGATGTCGAAGAGATAGTCCTCGAGTGCCGGCTCGTCCTTGAGGTAGCGACTGGCCTTTCCGCGCTTGGCCTTGAAGAGCGGCGGTTGCGCGACGTAGAGGTAGCCGCGCTCGATCAGGTCGCGCATCTGCCGGTAGAAGAAGGTCAGCAACAGCGTCCGGATGTGGGACCCGTCGACGTCGGCATCCGTCATGATGATGACGCGGTGGTAGCGCGCCTTCTCGGCCGCGAAGTCCTCGCCGATGCCGGTCCCGAGGGCCGCGATGATCGCCTGGATCTCGGCGGAGGCGAGCATGCGGTCGACGCGAGCACGCTCGACGTTGAGGATCTTGCCGCGGATGGGGAGGATCGCTTGGGTCTCGCGCGAGCGGCCCTGCTTCGCGGTTCCGCCGGCCGAGTCGCCCTCGACGATGAAGAGCTCGCACTTCGCGGGGTCCCGCTCCTGGCAGTCGGCGAGCTTGCCCGGGAGGCTGAAGTCGGACAGCGCGCCCTTGCGGCGGGCGAGGTCGCGCGCGCGTCGCGCCGCCTCGCGGGCCCGCGCCGTATCGAGGATCTTGGCGACGATCGGCTTCGCGACGCGCGGGTTCTCTTCGAGGTACGTCGAGAGCTGCTGGTAGACGATGCCCTCGACGATGCCGCGGACCTCGCTCGTCCCGAGCTTCGTCTTGGTCTGTCCCTCGAACTCGGGCTGCGGGATCTTGACGGAGATGACCGCGGTCAGACCCTCCCGCAGATCGTCGCCCGTGACGGCCGGCGCCTCCGCCTTCGCGCCCTTCGCGCTGCCGCCCTTCGTGGTCGCGGCGACGTAGCGGTTGAAGGCGCGGGTCAGCGCCGTGCGGAAGCCGATCAGATGCGTTCCGCCCTCGATCGTATTGATGTTGTTCGCGAAGGAGTAGACGGACTCGTTGTAGGAGTCGTTGTACTGGAGCGCGATCTCGACTTCGACGTTCACGATGCGGCCGTGGTCATCGAAGGTCCGGCTTCCGGAGAGGTAGATCGGGTGTTCGTGGAGTGGCGCGCGCTTCTCGTTCAGATGCTCGACGAACGAATTGATGCCGCCGTGGTAGCAGAAGTCATGGCTCTTCCCGCTGCGCTCGTCGCGGATGACGATGCGGATGCCCGCGTTGAGGAACGAGAGCTCTCGCAGACGCTTCGACAGGACATCGAAGGAGTACTCGGTCATCGGGAAGATGAGGGGATCGGGGAGGAAGCTCACCCGGGTTCCCGTCTCCCCCGTCTCTCCGACGATCTCGAGCGGGCCGGTCGGCGTGCCGCGCTCGAAGGTCTGTCGATGGATCTTGCCGACGCGCTTGATCTCGACGTCGAGCCGCTGCGACAGCGCGTTGACGACCGAGATGCCGACGCCGTGGAGCCCGCCGGAGACCTTGTAGGAATTCTCGCCGAACTTGCCGCCCGCATGCAGCGTCGTCATCACGACCTCCGACGCGGGTCGGCCCTCCGTCGGATGCATGTCCGTCGGAATCCCGCGGCCGTTGTCGATGACGGTGACGCGGCCGTCGTTCTCGAGCACGACCTGGATTTCGCTGCAGTAGCCGGCCAGCGCCTCGTCGATCGAATTGTCGACGACCTCGTAGACGAGATGGTGGAGGCCATCGGGACCGGTGGTCCCGATGTACATCGCGGGTCGCTTTCGAACGGGCTCGAGGCCTTCGAGGACCTCGATGGAGCTGGCGTCGTAGGTCACCGGGAAACTTTCTGCTGCGATCGACTGCGTCCTGCTGCGATCCCGACTGCCGGGATGACGGGCGAGGTCCCTGCACGATCCCCTGCGGATTCCGGCCCCCTCCGAGGGGCTTTCGCGCAGGCCGTTCGCTTCGGGCGAGGCCTCGTCAGACGAGGCCAGGCGCGGCGGGAGACTAACGAAATCGGCGGGGTCGCGTAAAGTCGGACGAGCCCGTTTTTCAGGCTGGACGAGGCTTCTCCGGCGGCTGGAGACCGGTTCTTTCCGGAGCCCGGCTCATCCTCGATCGAACGTGATCTCGAAGGCGCCCCGGGCGGCCGTCCCCGCGTCGTTCAGATGCGCATCGGCATCACGACGGCGAGCGTCGTCTCGTCTTCCGGTGGGCTGATCCGGCAGGGCGAGAGCTCGTCCTGGAAGGAGAGGCGGGCCTCCTTGCTGCGGATCGCGCCGACCGCGTCGAGCAGGTAGCGGGCATTGAAGCCGACGGTCAGGGCGTCTCCGCCGTAGTCGACGTCGAGCTCCTCCCGGGCGTCGCCGAGATCCGGGTTGCTCGAGCTGATCACGAGCTGACCCTGAGCGAGCTCGAGCTTCACGGCGCGGCTGCGCTCGGACGACAGCAGCGCGACGCGACGGACCGACTGCACCAGCGCGTCGCTCGACAGCACGAGATGGCGCCCGAGGTCCTTGGGGATGACCTGGCCGTAGTTCGGAAATTCGCCCTCGATCAGACGCATGACGAGGCTGACGTCGCCGCGACGGGCCAGCCCGCTCTGGCTGCCGAAGGCGACCTCGATCTCCTCGGCGTCGACCTCGTCGACGAGGCGCTTCAGCTCTCCGAGGCCCTTGCGCGGGATGATGACCCCGCTCGTGAGCGCCGAGACATCCCCCTCGATCTCCCGATCGACGCAGGCCAGACGATGTCCGTCCGTCGCCACCATGCGGATCTGCGCGCGATCGCCGAGCACCTCGAAGTAGACGCCGTTCAGGTTGTAGCGGGTCTCGTCCATCGACGCGGCGTACATCGTGCCTTCGATCATCGCGGAGAGGACGGCGGCGGGAAGCGCGACGGTCTTGTCCGGGCTGAACTCGGGAAGGGTCGGATACTCCTCGGCTGCGGTCCCGGCGAGGGTGAAGCGGCTGCGGTTGCAGCGGATCTCGAGGTAGGAGTTGGCGGTACCCTCGAGCTCGACCTTCTCGTCGGGCAGCTCCCGGATGATCTCGAAGAGCTTCTTGGCCGAGACGGTCAGGCCCCCCGGCGTCGCCACGTCCGCGGGATGCTGGCTGCGAACGCCGACCTCGAGGTCGGTTGCCGAGAGGATGAGGCGACAGTCCTTGCCTTTCTTCGGCGCATCGAGCAGAACGTTGGCGAGGATCGGCATCGAGTTTCGCTTCTCGACGATCGACTGGATTCGTCCCAGTCCACGCAGGAACTCGGATTTGCTGATCGTGAGTTTCATCGGTCTGCTCTTCTGCTTGGGAAATGAATTGGATTGGTAGTAGTAGAGAGCGACAAATCGGCCGACAAAAGTCGTTCGAAGCCGCGATGCGATTGGGTTTTGCGACCTGTCGCTCTTCCGTCCGAGCCCGCGTTCGTCGACAGGCGGAAGGTCTCGCAGCGACAGAACCGCGCGATCTGCCGCCAGAGTAACACGATGCGGCGGGCCCGGGGCTCGATGCCCGGCACCGCGTTCGCGGATTGACACCCCAGGAAGAGGGCAGGTAAGCTCCCGCGCTTTCCAAGGATGAGTAGGCCGTCGAGGGCACGGTCGCCGCCAATCGAGCCGATCTGCCCATCAAACCAGGGTCCCGGGCAAACGGGTCCGGCCGCGAGCGGCGGTCGGGTCGGAAGCGGATCGGGCCCGCTGAGCCGCCAGGCGCCACCAAGCGCCGCCAAGCGCCACGAAGAGAGGATCTGCCGCCATGAAGCGGACATTCCAGCCGAGCCGCATCAAGCGCCTTCGTACCCACGGCTTTCGCGAACGGATGAAGACCAGGGGCGGACGCGCCGTCCTGAACGCCCGTCGGGCCAAGGGTCGCAAGCGACTCGCCGTTCGCGTCTCGTCGAAGTAGGCCGCCGCAGCGCATGGCAGCCGACGAGGCGGCCGGCCGGCGGGTCCGACGACCGGCTGGCGCGCTCCGCGCGCCGATTTCCCAGTCCGGCGATCGTGACCGATCCGATGCGCCGCCCGCCAGGGGCGTGCGTGGGACGGGTGCGCCTTGGAGCGAGCGTGGATCCCAACGATTCCGACCGACGGATCGACTGCTCGACCGGCGTGACTTCGATCGGGTTCTGAGGAAGGGACGTCGGCGGTCTTCTGCGGAGCTGGTCGTGGTGACCTGCCGGTGCCCGGACGGGCCGACGGGTGGCCGCGGGAAAGATGCTGCGGAAGCGTCGGCGGGGCTCGAGCGTAGGGAGGGGCTGGCGCGGCTCGGGATCACCGTCAGCCGCAAGGCGGGTGGCGCCGTCGATCGGAACCGGTTCAAGCGACGGATTCGTGAGTGGTTCCGAAGACATCGAGAGGATTTCGAGAATGGCCTCGATGTCGTTGTCATCGCGCGGCGCCCAGGCGTGGAGCTCGGCTACGGGGCGCTTGGAGACTGTCTGAGTCAGCTGCTCCCGAGGCGGGCGCCGCGCCATGGCTGAGCGGTCGAGGGAATCGGAATTCATGAACGTGTTCGCGAATCATGTATCGGGGCTGAATCACCCCGATCAACCCATCCGGTCGGAGACGTCGCTCCGCCCGCCTGGCTGGGTCCGCCTCCTCTTTCTCGGCTACCGCGGCGTGATCCGGCCAGTGCTCGGCAGCGGCTGCCGCTTCGAACCGAGCTGCTCGGCCTTCACCGAAGAGGCGATCGCCCGCCATGGTCTGCTGCGCGGAGCGGCGCTCGGCCTGCGACGGCTCGGTCGCTGTCACCCCTTCCACGCCGGCGGCTTCGACCCGGTTCCGTAGAGGCCCCACGTGGATCGAAACAACATCCTCGCCTTCGCGCTCTCGCTGCTGGTCTTCGCCGGATACCTCGCGTACCAGAGTCATCGTCAGACCGAGCTGGCTACGAGTCGGCCCGAAGCGACGGTGGTGGCCGAAGATGCGCGTCAGCAGGCGGCAGGCGACCTCGAAGCGGGGGGCCCCCCGGCAACCGTTTCGGCGGATGCCTCGCTGCGATCGGGCTCGGGCGATGCGGCCGCGGAGCGGCCCGGGGCGGTGCAGGCCGGTGACGCGGAGACACCGCCGGCGAGCTCGGGCGGCGTGGATCGGCCGCTGAAGGCCCCGCGCACGATCCCGGTCGAGGTCCATACGCTCGAGAATGGCGACGTCGTCGCGACGATCTCGAACGAGCCCGCGATGATCGCCCACTGGGCGCTGGTCCACTACGACGAGCGTCTGCCCGACGGCGCCGTTCCGATCGATCTCGTCATCGATCCGACGCAGCCCGTGCTGACGACGGCGATCGAGGGCATCCCGGGCGGCTTCGAGCAGGCGCGCTTCGAGGTCGTTCACGCAGGGCCCCGCGAGATCGTCCAGCGCGCCGAGAACGCCTCGGGCGTCTTCATGCGGACGCTGCGACTCGACGCGTCGGGCTATGGCTTCGACCTCGAGCTGGCTTTCGACAGCCGTGCCGCGACGCCGGTCGAGACCCGCTTCGAGCTCGGCTGGCCCGCGCGGACCTCGACGCGGGCCGACTTCCGCGAGGTCTCGCTCCTCGCCTACGGCACCGGCGAGGGGGTCACGCGCACCCTGGTCAGCGGCGTCGGACAGGGCAAGTTCCTGGGCTTCGGCGCGCCGTCGGACGGCAAGCAGCGCGTCGAAGGCGGAGCGCAGTGGGCTGGCTTCGACGTCACCTACTTCACGGGTCTGTTGATGGACGCGGAGGCACGTGATCGCCTCGATGTCGTGTTCGAGCCGATCGAGCGCGGCGTGTCGGCGCGAGCGGAGATGACACTGCCGAGTGTCTCCGTCGGGGCCGGCGGCTCGGTTCAGGAGGACTTGCGCGGATACCTCGGCCCGAAGGAGCCCGAGGCCCTCGCCCATGTGGCGGCCAGCCTCGCGCATTCGGTCAACCGCGGTTGGAGCTGGCTCGAGCCGCTGACGCGCTTCTTCGAGATCGCCCTGGACTGGCTCTACGGGTTCATTCCGAACTACGGTCTCGCCATCATCGTGCTGACGGTGATGGTCCGGCTCGTGACGGCGCCGCTGATGGTCAACCAGATGCGGTCGGCGGAGCGCATGCGCGCGGTCCAGCCGAAGATGAAGGCGCTGCAGGAGCGGTACAAGGACGATCGACAGCGGCAGTCCGAGGAGCTGATGAAGCTCTACCGCGAGGAGGGCATCAATCCGCTCGGTGGATGTCTGCCGTTGTTGCTGCAGTTTCCGGTTCTCGTCGGTCTGTTCTATGCGCTGCGCAGCTCGATCGGTCTGCGCCACGCCCACTTCGTTTCATGGATCGACGACCTGAGTCAACCGGATCTGCTCTTCACGCTGCCGGGGCTCGACTTCCCGGTGCGGCTGCTCCCGCTGCTGATGGGGGCGAGCATGTTCGCTCAGCAGAAGATGACGCCGACGACCGGCATGGATCCGACGCAGGCGCGCATGATGCTCGTCATGATGCCCGCGATGATGCTCTTGATCTCCTACACATTCCCCTCCGGCCTCGTGCTCTACTGGACGGTGAGCAATCTGCTCGGCATCGCCCATCAGAGATGGATCCGGAGACAGACGCAGCCGCAGAGCTGAATCTGCAGCGCATGGCACCGGTCCGCCCGCGAGGCGGACCCGAAGGAAGAAAACGATGTACGACGCCCGCCAGGAACCGAACGAGTTCGTTGCCGACAGCCTCGAGGAAGCCCGCGCGAAGGCCGCGGCGTTCTTCGGAACGGAGGAGTCCGAGCTGCTGGTCGCCGTGCCGGCCGTCGGGGAGATCTTCGGCGCGGGGGCCCGGACGGTGATCGTCGCCGTGCCGCGAAGCGTATCGGCGCGCGGGGGTCGATCCTCGGGCGGGGACGGCGCCCGGGAGGAGCGAGGCGGGCGTAGAGAGGGCCGCGGTCAGGATCGGGGTGGCCGAGGCGAGCGCGGGGAGCGAAGCGATCGGGGCGGCCGGGGTGAGCGCGAGCCCCGCGGTGCCCGGGGCGATCGGGAGGAGAGCGACGAGCGGCGAGAGAGGGGAAACGGACGCGGTCGCGATGGAGGTCGTGATGGAGGTCGTGATGGCAGTCGCGAGGGACGCCGGGAGCGGGGCGACCAGATTGAATCGAGGGGAGAAGGACGCGGTCGTGAACGGGAGCGCATGAGCTCCGACGAGCGCGTGGCCGACGGGGGGTCGATCCCCTCGGTGGCGGATTCGCGCGGTCAAGCCCAGGGCACGCTCGGACCAGTGGGTGAATTTCTCCTCGGTGCCGTCGAGCGCATGAAGCTCGGATCGTTCGAGATCTCGGAGGCGGCGGAGGGCGACTTCCTGATCTTCCAGCTGCGGGGGGCGGCAGCGTCCGAGCTGCAGCGTGGCGACGGGCGTGCGACGGACGCGCTCCAGCTGGTCGCGAATCAGGTCTCGTTGCGCCAGAGCGACGATGCGCCGCGCGTGGTGGTCGACGTCGAGGGAAGCGGGGAGGAGCGTGAGCAGACGTTGACCCGTCTGGCGGAGCGAGCCGTGAAGCGCGCGCGGGAGACGGGTCGTTCGATCGCGCTCGACCCGATGAACGGTCGCGACCGGCGGACGATCCACATCGTGGTCCGGGACATGAGCGGAGTCGCGACGATGAGCATCGGGGAGGGCCGGTATCGGCAGGTGCTGGTCGTGCCGGAAGGCGCCCCGGAGTACGAAGAGGCGCTCGCCGAATCCTGATCCGTCGTGGCCATGGGGCCGTCGGCGGACCGCCCATGGACCTGCCCATGATGGACCTGCCCCTGTATGGATGGAATGGACCCGCCCATGGACCCATGGAGGGAGGTGCAGGGGCAGATGGCACGGTGTCGGTGCGCGGCCATGGCTGCCCAGGGGGGCCCACGACTGCCCGGGCCAGGAAGGATCGCGCGTGGCCGTCCGCGGCGCGGTCGGACGACCCGAGTGGATCGCGACGCGGTACCAGCCATGGGCCGCCCGGCGTTGCGGGGCGCCTGCTCGTCCCGTGTATCAGACCGGTTCGGCTCGGGCACTCTCAACAGCGGGACGCACGGCACGACAGCAGGACTCACGGCACGCCAGGACGCGGATCCTCGTGAGCAACGCGGCCCGGGTCCGCCGCCTGCGCGTTCCCCCCTGTCCCCGGCGCGGCTCGAGTGGCTGTGGAGGCGCCGGAGCAAACGTCGACGTCGTGGCGGAGCGCGGTGGTTTGCGTGTCTCGCGGGAGTCGGCCGCCACTGTTCCACGGGGAACAGGGCGGGCGCGCAGGCCGAGTGGAGGTCTTCCAGATCTTCGCCCGGGATGCGGAGCCGGACGGGATCGCCCGAGCCATCCCGACTCAGGTCCCTTCCAGATTGAAACGTTCCACGGGGAACACCGAGCCCCCTCTAGCGGAATCCCCAGCCCATGACAGGCGAAGCCGACGCCCCCATCGCCCTCGAGCCCATCCGCGAGCGCATCGCGGAGGGGCTTGGGCGGCTCGGGCTCGACGACATCCCGCCCCGCGCGGACGATCGCCTGGCAAGCCTGGTCGGCCTGCTCGCCCAGTGGGCGCCGCGGATGAACCTGACCGGACATCGTGATCCGCTCGAAATGACGTCCCGTCTCGTACTCGACGCGGCCGGACTGGTCTCCGCCCTCCCGGAGCTCGGTCGCGCGGCCAACCTGGCCGATCTCGGCAGTGGGGCGGGCTTTCCCGGCCTTCCCATCGCCATCCTCCGACCCCACCTCATCGTCCACCTCATCGAGGCCCGCCAGAAGCGCCATCACTTCCAGCGCGAGGTCCGTCGTCAGCTCAATCTGACCAACGCCCGTCCGATTCACGGACGCTCGGAGGCCCTCGTGCCGATCCGTTGCGAGATGGCCGTCGCCCAGGCGATGGCCGAGCCTGCGCGAGCGCTCGAGCATCTCGCGGCATGGACGCAGCCCGGCGGCCTCATGATCCTTCCGGCGACGGCCGGAAGCGATCCACCCGCTCTCCCGGTCGGCCACCGGCTCGAGCAACGCGCCTATCCCGTGCCCTTCGCGGCGGTGCACCGCCTCCTCTGGGTCGTCCATCGACCCCAGGATTGATGCGGGATCGCGCGTGTGAACCCCGCGCCGCTGTTCGCAATCGTCGGGGGCTGTGATAAGAAAGCCGGCGCGGTCCGGATCGGGCCGTTCGAAGCATCCACGCGCGGGGGGCCAGCGGGGATGCGGTTGCTCCCGTCGGTCCCCTGTCGGGAAGCCGCATGGGCGCTCGCCCGTATGTTCTCGCGGTCGTCAATCAGAAGGGCGGGGTCGGCAAGACCACGACGGCGGTGAACCTCGCGGCCTGCCTCGCGGCCGCCGAACGCCCGACGCTCCTGATCGACATGGATCCCCAGGCGAACGCGAGCAGCGCCTACGGCATCACGCAGGCCGAGCGCCAGGTCTACGATGCGTTGGTCGATGGCGCACCGCTGACCGAATGCGCTGTGGCGACCGAGCTCGACACGCTCCACGTCGTCCCTGCCGGCCGGGATCTGGTCGGTGCCGAGATCGAGCTCGTCACGATGGATGCGCGCGAGTTCCGCCTCGCACGCGCCATCGAAGCTCTCGGCGACGCCTACGAGATCGTCATGATCGATTGCCCGCCGTCGCTCGGGCTCCTGACGCTCAACGCGCTGACGTCGGCGGATGCCGTCCTCATCCCGCTCCAGGGCGAGTACTATGCGCTCGAGGGGCTCGCGAATCTCGTCGCGACGATCGATCTCGTCCGCGCCCAGCTGAATCCCCGACTCCACATCCAGGGGATCGTCCTCACGATGGTCGATCCGCGTGCGAATCTCGCGCGGCAGGTCGAGGCCGAGGTGCGCGGACACTTCGGCGACAAGGTCTACCGGACCCGGATCCCGCGGAACATTCGCCTCTCCGAAGCGCCGAGTCATGGACAACCCATCCTGCTCTACGACATCCATTCGAAGGGCGCCGTCGCCTACACGAAGCTCGCCGAGGAGCTCCTCGCTCAGCTCGGCTTCACCACGCCCCCGCGCAAGCCGCCCGTGCTGCCCGGAGATCCGTCTTCTACCGACCGCACAGGAGTCCAGCATGAGTCAACGCCGTAGCGCCCTCGGTCGCGGCCTCGGTGCCCTGATCTCGAACAGCCCTTCCGCCGCCCCCAATTCGGTCGCGACACCCGGTCGTGTCGATTCCACGGGCGCGGATCCGACCCGCTCGGCTGCGGAGGCGACGAGCGCGGGCGTGCTCGAGATCGAGGTCGCGCGAATCGATCCCAATCCCGAGCAGCCGCGTCGCGAGTTCGATCCCGCGGCGTTGCAGCAGCTCGCCGACTCCATCCGACAACATGGAGTGTTGCAGCCCGTCGTCGTTCGCCAGGCCGGCGGTCGGTACGAGCTCGTCATGGGCGAGCGACGCTTTCGAGCGAGTCAGCTCGCTGGTCGTCGCACGGTGCCCGCCGTCATCCTCGACGTCGACCCGGCCGACCGACTCGAGCTCGCGATCGTCGAGAACGTCCAGCGCCAGGACCTGAATCCGATCGAGCTCGCCCTCGCCTATCAAGCGCTCGCGCGAGCCGGCCACACGCAGGACGAGATCGGTCGGAAGGTCTCGATGGACCGCTCGTCGATCGCCAACCACATCCGCCTGCTCGATCTCTCGCGCGAGATCCAGACCGACGTCGAGAGCGGTCGACTGTCCATGGGCCATGCGAAGGCACTGCTCCAGGTGGCCGACCCGCAACAGCGTCAGAGCCTCCGCGGACGGATTCTCGGCGAGACGCTTTCGGTGCGGGCCACGGAGGAGGCGGCGCGCGCGCTCGTTAGGGGTGAAAATAACACGATCGAGCCGAAGGCGAAATCCGGGGGCGGCGGTGGGAAGAAGGCGGGGACGAGCGGCGGCCGGCAGGCCCTGGATCCCGACACGCGCGCCTACCTCGAGCGGATCGAGCGCCGGCTCCAGACGCGCGTCGAGCTCGTTCCCCAGCCGGACGGCGCCGGGCGGCTCGAAATCCACTACTTCAATCTCGAGGATCTCGAGCGAATCGGAGGCCTGTTGCTGGGACAGGCCTGAGGGGCCGCTCGGACGGACGACGTACTGCGGCCTTCCGCGGTGATCGAAGGGAGCGACCCAGGGCGGGCCCGACGGCCCGAGCCGGGAGGGGCAAGGCGTTGAACATCGAGGACGGCGAAGAGCTCGGCGAGGGCGGCGAGGGGATGGATACCAGCAGGGACTCCTCCGAGGGTCGAAGCCGCGCTGGGGAGGCCGTGTTGGTCCCGACCGGAGGAGCGTTCGAGGGCCAGGTCGCGGTCGTCGGCACGACCCGGATCGAGGGCAGCGTCCGAGGCAGCCTGCGCGGACCGGGACACCTGCGCGTCGGACCCGAGGCGCGCGTCGAGGGTCGGATCGAGTGCGAGTCGCTCGAGAGTCGCGGCGAGATCGTGGGCCCCGTTGCGGTCCGGACGCGGGCCCGGCTCGCCGGTCGCGGGCGCCTCGACGGCGACCTCCACGCTCCGACGGTTCTGCTCGAGGACGACGCGGTGTGGAACGGCCGCGCCATCGTCGGCTGCGAGGCGGAGCCGGAGCCGGAGCCGGCGCCCGCCGAGGCCGACCGGCCGAGTCGAGCAGACGGGCCCCGTTGAGATCCCGCCCGTCGCGGGTCGGGCCGCGACGGGAACATCCGGCCCGGAACACGGGCCGGACGCCGTCGGACCGGGCCGGACAACAAAACGTTGCACCCCGCGTCTCGCCAGGTGGAATGTCGTGGGATTCGTGGTACCCACCCGCTGGCGCTAGCTGCCGCTGTGTGCGCCCCTCCTCGGGTCGGTGCTGTCTGGATCGCGTGCGGAGATCGATCCGTTCCGCCCGGAACGCGTCTGCGCCTCGGCGGGGCTCGCGGACCCGACGAGCGATGCAGCGTCTCCGGTCTGCGCCGCGCTTCGTGCGCGTCGACTCGTACGCGGGGCGACGCGTCGGGGTAGACCCTCGGAGCGATTCGGGTTGGACGGCTCTCTGCGAGACGAGGTGGTGCGAACCGGCATGAACACGTTCGTTCGAATGACCGCGTGGACGACGCATCGCGCGCGCGCGGCGCACATCGCGTCGGCTTCGACCGCCGCGCTGCTCGCGACGGGGGGGGCCGTGCTCCTCATGCCGCTCGCCGCTGGCGCCTCCGAGACGCTCGAGCTGATTCCCGACTACGCCCTGTTCGACCTGATCCGGGTCGGGCTGATCTCGGACGAGTCCGGACTCGGTGCGCTCTGGGTCATGCTGATCGCCTTCGCGCTGCTCGTCTTCCCGCTCAACGCGCTGATCTTCCAGCCGATCTTCCGCGCGCTCGACGCCCGCGCCGACCGCATCCAGGGCGCGCGCGCCCGCTCGGATCTGCTCCAGCGCGAGGCGGACTCGATCCTCGAGCGCTACGAGAGCGCGGTGCGCGACGCGCGGGCCGGGGCCGAGTCGGCGCGCCAGGTCGAGATCGCGCGCGCGCGCGAGGAGCAGACCGCGCTGACCGCACAGGCCAAGCAGGAGTCCGAGCGCCAGCTCGAGAGCGCGCGGGCCGACCTCGCGCGCTCGCTCGAGACCGCGCGCGCGAGCCTGCGCGCGAGCGCCGAGGATCTCGCCCGCACGGCCGCGGAACAGGTGCTCGGGCGGGCGCTGTCGTGAGGGGAAATTTCGTGGGAGGCGGGATGCACGTCGTCGGGAACTCGCACCCTGCGTCGAGGTCGTGGAGCCGTGCGCAACGCGCGCTCACGTGCGTCGCCTCCCTGGCGATCGTCGTGCTCGCGGCCTCGATCGCCCAGGCCGCCGGGGGCGAGCACAAATCCCAGGCCGAGCTGCTGCGCGAGACCGGCTGGCAGACGTTCAACCTCGTCGTGATCCTCGCGCTGCTCGTCTACTTCGGACGCAAGCCGATCGCCGACTACTTCGCGAGCCGCCGCCAGGGCATCCAGACCCAGCTGACGGAGGCCGCGGACCTGCTCGCGCAGGCGGAGCACCGCAACGCCGACCTGCAACGCCGGCTCGTCGATCTGAACGCCGAGCTGGAGTCGATCCGCGAGTCGTCCAACCGCCGCGCCGAGGAGGAGGCGATGCGCATCCTCGCCGAGGCACGCGCGACGGCCGACCGGATCCGGCGCGACGCCCAGGCGGCCGTCGATCAGGAGCTGCGCCGCGCCCAGGCGAAGCTCCACGACGAGGCCGCCGATCTCGCGCTCGAGCTCGCGACGAAGAAGCTGCAGACGAGCGTGGCCGACGCCGATCGCGACCGCCTCGTCGACGAGTTCATCACGCGGGTCGAGCCGAGCGCCTCGGCGGGAGGGATGACGCGATGATGGCCGGCGGTGCGGCACAACGTTATGCGAAGGCGCTCTTCGGTCTCGCCCAGGACGAGCGGCGTCATCGCGAGGTGCGCGGCGAGCTCGAGCGGCTGTCGGCCGTCTTCGCGGAGAGCCGCGAGGTCTCGGCCGCGCTGCTGACGCCGATGCATCCGGCGGCCGAACGCAAGGCGGCGCTGCGCGAGATCGGGGCGCGGGTCGGTGCGAGCCCGCTCGTCCAGAACTTCCTCGCCTTCCTCGTCGACCAGCGAAGGTTGATCCAGTTCGAAGCCATCGTCGTCGCCTACGCCGCGCTCGCGGACCAGGCGGAGGGGCTCCTCACGGCCGACGTCAAGGTCGCGAGCCCCCTCGACGACCGTCGCAAGGACCGATTGCGCCGTGCGCTCTCGGCGCGCACCGGCCGCGAGGTCAAGCTCAACATCGAGGTCGATCCGTCGCTGATCGGCGGGGCCATCGCCAAGGTCGGCGACCTCGTCTTCGATGGCAGCCTTCGTACGCAGCTCGCCCAGCTGCGCGCCAACCTCACTCATTCCTGACCGGAAGGGGATCCCGAGAGATGGACATCAAGCCCGGAGAGATCACCGACATCCTCAAGCGGGAGATCAAGAACTACGACCGCGAGATCGACGTCGCCGAGACGGGGACGGTGCTCTCCGCGGGCGACGGCATCGCCCGCGTCTACGGCCTCGAGAACGCGCTGGCCGGCGAGCTCGTCGAGTTCGACGGCGGCCTGCGCGGCATGGTGCTGAACCTCGAGGAGGACAACGTCGGCATCGCGATCATGGGCCCGTCCCATCGAGTCAAGGAAGGCGACCTCGTCCGCCGCACCGGCCGCATCATCGAGGTTCCGGTCGGCCGCGCGCTGCTGGGCCGCGTCGTCGATGCGCTCGGCGAGCCGATCGACGGCAAGGGCCCCATCGACGCCGAGGCGCGCCGCCAGGTCGAGCTCAAGGCGCCGGGCATCGTGACGCGCAAGTCGGTGTCGGAGTCGCTCGCGACGGGCATCAAGGCGATCGACGCGATGGTGCCGATCGGACGCGGACAGCGCGAGCTCATCATCGGCGACCGCCAGACGGGCAAGACCGCGATCGCGATCGACACGATCATCAACCAGAAGGGCAAGGACGTCGTCTGCGTCTACGTCGCGATCGGCCAGAAGCAGTCGACCGTCGCGCAGGTGACCGAGAAGCTGCGCCAGTTCGGCGCGATGGACTACACGATCGTCGTCGCGGCGACGGCCTCGGACCCCGCGCCGCTCCAGTACATCGCCCCCTACTCCGGCTGCACGATGGCCGAGCACTTCGGTCACAACGGCGGCCACGTCCTGATCGTGTACGACGATCTCTCGAAGCAGGCCGTCGCCTATCGCCAGCTCTCGCTGCTGCTGCGCCGACCGCCGGGACGCGAGGCCTACCCGGGCGACGTGTTCTACGTCCACTCGCGGCTGCTCGAGCGCGCCTGCAAGCTCTCCGACGAGCTCGGCGGCGGCTCGATCACGGCGCTCCCGATCATCGAGACCCAGGCCGGCGACGTCTCGGCCTACATCCCCACGAACGTCATCTCGATCACCGACGGGCAGATCTTCCTCGAGACCGATCTGTTCAACTCCGGCGTGCGGCCCGCGATCAACGTCGGCCTCTCGGTCTCGCGCGTCGGCGGCGCCGCGCAGACGAAGGCGACCAAGGCGGTCGCGGGTCAGCTCAAGCTGAACCTCGCCCAGTACCGCGAGATGGCGGCCTTCGCGCAGTTCGGCTCCGACCTCGACAAGGCGACCCAGGAGCAGCTCGCCAACGGCGAGCGGCAGACGGAGATCCTGAAGCAGGCGCAGTACTCGCCGCTCGCGATGGAGGAGCAGGTCGTCTCGATCTACGCCTCGACGCCCCAGCCGGGCCGCGACTCCTGGATCCGGCAGCTCGAGCTCGGCGACATCCAGCGCTACGAGCGCGAGATGCTGGCCTTCATGCGCTCCTCGAAGAAGGACATCCTCGACACGATCCGGACGACCGGGAAGTTCGAGGACGAGACCCGGCAGAAGCTGACGGCCGCCCTCGACGAGTTCGCGAAGATCTTCCAGCCGTCGGGTGCGGCCCGGACGAACGAGGCCGCGTAGGTGGCGAATCTCCGCGACATCAAGCGGCGGATCAACAGCGTCCGATCGACGCAGAAGATCACGTCCGCGATGAAGATGGTGGCCGCGGCGAAGCTGCGTCGGGCGCAGGACGCGATCGGCAGCGCGCGTCCCTACGCGACCCGCATGCGCGCGACCCTCGAGGAGGTCTCGAAGAGTCCCCTCGACGAGACGCATCCCCTGCTCACGGTCCACGAGGAGCGCAACCACCTCGAGCTCGTCGTCATCACGTCGGACCGCGGTCTCGCCGGCGCGTTCAACGCGAACGTGATGAAGACGGCCGAGGGCGTGATCAAGAGCCGGTCGGAGGCGTTCCGCACGATCGGTCTCACACTGCTCGGCAAGAAGGCCGTCGACTTCTTCCGTCGGCGGCGCGCGCGCCAGATCCAGTACGAACGCGCGATCGGCGGCGACGTCCGCTACGAGACGGCCGCCGAGGTCGGGCGGGAGCTCGCTCGGCGCTACGTCGCCGGCGAGGTCGACGAGGTCGTGCTGATCTACAGCCAATTCGTCTCGACGATGACGCAGACGCCCGTCGCCACGACGCTGCTGCCCTTCACGCCGCCGAAGGCGGGGCTCACGCCGGTCGCCGAGGAGCAGTCCCTGTCCTACCAGATCGAGCCCGATCCGGAGGCCCTGCTGGCGGCGCTCGTGCCGAAGGCCGTCGAGGTCGAGCTCTTCCGCGCCCTGCTCGAGAACCAGGCCGGCGAGCACGCCGCGCGCATGACGGCGATGGAAGGCGCGACCAAGAACACCCAGGAGCTGATCGAGAAGCTGACGCTCCAGTACAACCGCGCCCGTCAGGCCGCGATCACGCGCGAGCTCGTCGAGATCGTGACCGGCGCCCAGGCACTCGACTAGCACCCGCCGCGAGCGCGGACGTCCCGCCGCCGACCGGAGCCGAAGCCGGGGGGAGCGGGGGCGGAGCGGAGTCGAAGCGGGTCGAACGAAGGATCAAGGAGAGAGAGATGTCCATTGGCAAGATCGTCCAGGTGATGGGTCCCGTCGTCGACGTGGAGTTCGAGGGCGGAGCGCTCCCCGAGGTGCTGACGGCCCTCACGACGACCAATCCCGCGATCAACGACCAGGCCGACAACCTCGTCGTCGAGGTCGCGCTCCACCTCGGCGAGAAGACGGTCCGCACGATCGCGATGGATACGACCGACGGCCTCCGCCGCGGTCAGGACGTCACGAATACCGGCGCGCCGATCACGATCCCCGTCGGCCCCGAGACCCTCGGTCGCATCATGAACGTGATCGGTCAGCCCGTCGACGAGAAGGGCCCGATCAACGCCAAGATGACCTACCCGATCCACCGCCCGGCGCCCGAGTTCGTCGACCAGTCGACCTCGGTCCAGGTCCTCGAGACGGGCATCAAGGTCGTCGACCTGATCGCGCCCTACAACAAGGGCGGCAAGGTCGGACTGTTCGGTGGCGCTGGCGTCGGCAAGACCGTCGTCATCATGGAGCTCATCAACAACATCGCGAAGCAGCACTCGGGCTACTCGGTCTTCGCGGGCGTGGGCGAGCGGACGCGCGAGGGCAACGACCTCTGGCACGAGATGATGGAGTCGGTGCTCGCGGACGGCTCGACCGTGCTCGACAAGGCGGCGCTGGTCTACGGTCAGATGAACGAGCCGCCGGGGGCGCGCGCGCGCGTCGGTCTGACGGGCCTGACGGCCGCCGAGTACTTCCGCGACGAGGAGGGCAAGGACGTGCTCCTCTTCGTCGACAACATCTTCCGCTTCACGCAGGCGGGCTCCGAGGTGTCGGCGCTGCTCGGCCGCATCCCCTCGGCCGTCGGCTACCAGCCGACGCTGGCGACGGACATGGGCGAGCTGCAGGAGCGCATCACGTCGACCAACAAGGGCTCGATCACGTCGGTGCAGGCGATCTACGTCCCCGCCGACGATCTGACCGATCCCGCGCCGGCGACGGCATTCACGCATCTCGACGCGACGACGGTGCTGAACCGCGCGCTGACCGAGATCGGCATCTACCCCGCGGTCGATCCGCTCGACTCGACCTCGCGGATCCTCGATCCGCAGGTCGTCGGCCAGGAGCACTACGAGGTCGCCCGCGGCGTCCAGGCGACGCTCCAGGCCTACAAGGACCTGCAGGACATCATCGCGATCCTCGGCATGGACGAGCTCTCCGAAGAGGACAAGCTGACCGTCGCGCGCGCGCGCAAGATCCAGCGCTTCCTCTCCCAGCCCTTCCACGTCGCCGAGACCTTCACCGGGACCCCGGGCGTCTACGTCCCGCTCGAGGAGACGATCCGCGGCTTCCGCGAGATCCTCGACGGCAAGCACGACGACCTGCCGGAGCAGGCCTTCTACATGGTCGGCAACATCGAGAGCGCGATCGCCAAGGCGAAGACGTTGATCTAGCGCGAGCGCGGCGGCGGCGGCGCGATCGCCGCGTCGCCCGCAGCGGCGGACTTCGTGCGCGATCGGCGTCGAGGCCTGCAGCGCGAGACAGGACACGAGACAGGAGACGCAGACCATGGCCCTCGAGCTGGTCGTCGTGACACCGGAAGGCGAGGCGTTCGCGGAGCCCGTGGAGCAGGTCGTGCTGCCCGGCGAAGCCGGTCGCTTCGGTGTGCTCGAGAGCCACGAGCGCTTCCTGACGCCGCTGGTGCGCGGTCCGATGCAGATCCTGCGCGGCGGCGGACGCAGCGAGTGGGCCGCGATCTCGAGCGGCTTCGCCGAGGTCGATGGCCAGAAGGTCGTCGTGCTCGTCGATGGCTGCGCGCTGGCGAGCGAGATCGACCGGGCCGCGACGGAGAGCCTCCGGGCCGAGACGGCGCACGCGCTCGCGGCGCTGCCCGATACGCCCGAGAACGCCGGCGAGCGGCTGCGACTCTCCGAGGTTCTCGCGAAGGCGGAGCTCGAGGTCGAGGTGGCGGGGCTCTAGGGCGGTCCCGTTCGGAGACCCATGCCCAGACGGCAGCGGACGACGCGCTCCCTGGCCGCCCTCCTGCTGCTGGCGGCCCTCGGCTGGCTCGTGCGGTCGTTCGACCTCGAGCCGCTGGATCCCCGCACGACCGCGCCCGATCGGGCTGCAGCGGCGCGATCGATTCCCGGGCCCGAATCCGACGCCGGTTCCGACCGGATCGCCCGCGCCTTCGACCAGCGCGAATCCGGCTTCATGGTGACCGTCGAAGGCCGCGTCGAGCGCCGACTCGCCGACGATCGCGACGGCTCGCGCCACCAGCGCTTCCTGCTTCGTCTCGCGAACGGCCACACCCTGCTCGTCGCGCATAACATCGATCTGGCCGAGCGCGTGCCCGTCGAGCACGGCGATCGCCTGCGGCTGCGCGGCCAGTACGAGTGGAACGAGCGCGGGGGCGTGCTCCACTGGACCCATCACGATCCGGACGGACGTCATCCGGGCGGCTGGATCGAGCGAGCGGGGCGCAGGTTCGAGTAGCCCCGCGTGCGGGCAGGTCGTGGCGCGAACGCTCAGACCCGGGAAGGGCGGATCAACGTGCCGATCGGCGGGCCATGCGACGATCGCGCGCGGCGCCGCGCCAGCGCCGCCAGCCCGAGCGCGCCGGCGAACCCCATCGGCGCGAGGCCCGGTTCCGGGACGCCATAGAGCGCCTGCACCCCCGCGACGTCGTCGGGCTTCGGCCGGCGCGTGATCGGCGCGTGCAGGTCACCGTCCGGATCCGCCCAGTGACAAGCGCTGCCGTCGAACGCGAGATCGACGTAGCCACACATCAGGGACGCCGGAACGTCGCTGTGGGCGAGGCCCAGGGCGTGGCCGAGCTCGTGGGCGAACAGGCCGGCGAAGTCGTTGAGATAGAAGAACGAAGGCGGCGGGTAGAGATCGAAGGGATCGCCTTCGGCGCCAGCGGGCAGGCCGAAGCGGTTGCTCGCATTGAAGACGACGTCTCCCTCGAGGGTCGTCCCGCCGTTCGGCGGCGGCGCGTAGCCGACGGCGCCCGCGAAGTCGCCGGGCGCGAAGGCGAAGGCTCCGATCCGGATGTGCCCGACGACGGCACCGGCCTGATCGGCGGCACCGACCGCCAAACCGCCGACCTCGCTGATCTCGACGAACTCGACGTCGGCGACGGCTTCCCAGGCCGCGAAGCCGGCACGGATCGCGTCGAGCGCCGCGGCCTCGCCGCCGACCTGCGCGAAGACGCTCGCGAGATCGCTCGAGCCGCTCCAGCCATGGCTCGCGATGAGCGGATCGAAGGGCGTGCCGTCGGGGACCAGGCTCCAGGTCACGACGCCACCGGGCGTCCCGAGGTGGTTGTCGCCCCATTTGAGGGCCTGGTCGACGCCGTAGCGGTAGACGTCGTAGGCGAGCGCCGAGCTGCCGAGCAGCAGCGAGGATCCGAGCGCGAGCGTCGTGAGCAGCGACCGAAGGGCCATGTCAGCACTTCCGAACAACGAGTCCGAACAGCGAGCCGCCCCCCGCGCTCGCGCTCAGGCTAGCGGCCCGCGCCACGGGACCACAAGCCATCGCGCGCGGACCCGAGTAGAGTCGCCGCCGACCCGCGCGGCCGGACGAGGGCAGTGCGACTCGCGTGCCCCGCGACGCCCCGCGAGCTGCCGCGGGCCGTGTCATGTGACAGGAGGAATGCATGTCGAGTCCGATCACCGCCGCCCAGCTCTCGCCCGCCGAGCTCGACGGGATCTACGCCGCCGTCCACAACTGGGGACGCTGGGGACCGGACGACGAGCGGGGATGCCTGAACCATCTGACGGACGAGGTCCGAGCCGGGGTCGGCGCGCTCGTCCGCGACGGCGCGTCGCTCAGTCTCGCCCACGACTTCCCGGTCGCGCCGAGCGTCGAGACGCCCTTCCCCGCCCTCCACCACATGCTCCACTCGGGCGACTGCCTCGACGCCGCCGGTGTCCCCGGCTACGAGGCGACGGCCGACTACATCGGGACCCAGGTCCACGGTCTCGGCCTGACCCACGTCGACGCCCTCTCCCACATGTTCGTCCGCGGCCGGACCTACAACGGGTTCGGCCCCGAGGACGTGAAGTCGAACGGTGCGCTGCGCAACACGATCATGTCCATGGCCGACGGCGTCGTCGCGCGGGGCGTCCTGCTCGACGTGCCGGCGGCGCTCGGACTCGATTGGCTGCCGCCGACGCGCTCCGTCCGCGTCGAGGACCTGCTCGCCGCCGAGAAGCGACAGCGCGTCGAGCTTCGACGGGGCGACGTCGTGATGATCTCGACCGGTCGCGACGCGCGCCGCGCCGCGCAGCAGGGCGTGCTCAATCCCTTCGCCGACGGGCTCGCAGGGCTGCACGCGGAGTGTCTGCGCTTGCTGCACGAGCGGGAGATCGCCGTGCTCGGGGGCGACGGCATCTCCGACCACATGCCGTTCCTGCCGATTCCGGGCTGGCCCTTCCCGATCCACCAGATCGGGATCGTCAGCATGGGGCTCCATCTGATCGACAACCTGCATCTGCAGCCGCTCGCGCAGGCGTGCGCGAAGCGCGAGCGCTGGGCGTTCCTCTTCAGCATGAGCCCGCTGCGGGTCACGCGCGGGACGGGCTGTCCGGCGAATCCGATCGCGACGTTCTGAGTCCGAGCGACGCGGCAGACCCGGCATCGGGTCGGGCGTACGCTGCGTCGGCGCCGCTGCCTGCCTGCGCATTCCGCCGGCGCGTTGCGCGCGCGCCTCCGCGAGCCCGGTCACGAAACTTCAAGATCTCCTCGACCGGGGCCGATACGCCCCGTGTTGCGTCGAGGCAGGAGGGGCCGATCGACGCAGCGTAGGAAAGAGCTCGATCACCATGATGTGCCCCCTCCGTCGCGCCGCGCGGTTGCTCCGCCCCCTCGTCCTGCTGGCGGTCTTCGTCTCGGCCGGCTCCGCCTCCGCGCTCTCCTTCCGCGCCGACTTCGTCTCGTCGACCTATCAGGTCCAGAACGGCGACCGCTTCAGCGATCTGATCCTCGCCCATCAGGCGGGGACGCCGATCCAGTCGACGGTCACGACGGGGCTCGAGAACATCTCGACCGCCGTCTACGCGAACGGCGTCACCCAGAACTACAGCATCCTGATGACCACGAGCTTCGACGTCGCCGTCGCGGGGACCTACACGTTCCAGGTCGGCACGGACTGGGGCCGCGGCGGCGCGGCGGCGCTGATCGATTCCACGAGCGGCAGCATCCTCTCGGAGCGCGTCATCCAGGGCGACGTCTGGTGGAACTACGACTGGAACGACCCCGACGTCTTCACGACGACGGCGAGCTTCGCGGCCGGCGACTCGGTCACCCTCGCCTGGGTCGGGTTCGAAGGCTGCTGCGGCGGCTCGTCGACGATCCGTTTCTCGGTCGACGGCAGCGGCTTCGCCCCCCTGACCGAGACGCAGTTCGCGCCCTTCGCGGCGGTTCCGGTCCCCGAGCCCAATACCGCCGTGCTCTTCGGGCTCGGCCTGATCGGCCTGTCGCTGGCGGGAGAGCGCTTCGGGCGCCGGCCCGCCGGCGCGCCGCGGGTCCAGCCGCCCGAGCCCGCCCCCGCCCGCGCCTGAGTCTCGGCCTCCAGGGTTCCCTCGGTTCGAGCCAGGAACGAGACGAATCGGGGGCCGAGCGTCGGGATCCGTTCCCCGCAGGATGATCCCGGCCAAAAAAATCATCGGATCGAGTCACAAACCTTGCCACTTTCGAGAACCCGCATGGGATACTCGCACGAGCTGCTTGGGAAGGGAGCTCGTCGATGTCGCTGCCGCTGCGGAATCCCGGACGCCACGCCTTTCTGTTCACCGCCCTGGCTTCGCTCGCCGCCCTGGTGGGTGCCAGCCAGGCGCAGGCCGTATCGGTGACCGTCGGATTCGAAGGCAATCCGACGTCCTTCGTGACCCTGTCCGATCAGGAGCCCGGCCTCGGCTGCGCGAGCACCGGGGACCTCGGTCAGATGCGCTGCGCGGGCGGCAATTGGACTCCGCTCGGTGGCTGGACCGTCGACAGCTGGACGCTCGACGTCGATCCCGACCCGACGATCAACAACATCATCTCCGTCACGAACAACACGGCCGCGACCCAGACCTTCGTCGTCTCGGTGCTGCTGCCGACGGGCATCTCCTTCGGTCCGCCGAGCTTGATCCGCGGCTCGATCCAGGGCGGTGCGACCGACAACAACTTCGACGGCGTCACGCTCTCGAACGCGAGCGGCAGCTCGATCTACGATGCGCTGATCGACGGCGCTTCGGTCCGCACGCTCTTCGACGATCCGACCAGCGTGTCGGGTGCCGGCAGCGTCTCCCTCGGCACCGCCTCGTTCGGCATCCCGATCCAGGAGTCGGTCGCCGTCGCGACGACCTCGACGATCGGGCTCACGCTGCGCTTCCGGCTGACGCCCGGCGACTCGGCCTCCTTCACGAGCGTCTTCGACGTGCAGCCCGTTCCCGAGCCGGGGACGGCGCTCCTGCTGGGCCTCGGTCTGGCCGGGCTCGCGCTCAAGCGCCGCGCCTGATCGTCGGCGCCTCGCGTCGACGACCCGGCCCGCGAGCCCCCGCTTCCGCGATCGGGAGCTTCGCCTTTGGGCGGTACGCCGACCGACGCCACGGACCTCGCCGCGGCCTGCGAGCCGCGTGCTAGGCTCGCCCGCCATGTCGAGCGCGTCGCCGCGTCGTGGACCCCTTCGCATCGTGCAGTGGACGACCGGACTGGTCGGGCGCAGCGCCGTGCGCGCGGTGCTCGACCATCCGGATCTCGAGCTCGTCGGCTGCTTCGCCTGGAGCGCGGACAAGCTCGGGCGGGACGTCGGCGAGCTCTGCGGGCTCGCCCCGATCGGCGTCCGCGCGACGAACGAGCTCGAGGCGATCCTCGCGCTGCGACCGGATTGCGTGCTGTACATGCCGCTCGAATGGATCGTCGACGACATGGTCCGTCTGCTCGAGGCGGGCGTGAACGTGATCTCGACGGCGAACTTCATCACCGGCAAGTCCTACGGCGAGGCCGAAATGCGTCGGCTCGACGAGGCTGCGAGGCGCGGCGGCGCCTCGCTCTACGGGACGGGCATCAATCCGGGCCTCGCCAACGTGCTCGGCCTCGTCTCGACGGCGGTCTGTCGCCGCGTCGACCGCGTCTCGGTCCTCGAATCCGTCGACGCGACCGCCTACGCCTCGGCCCAGACCTGGCTCGACATCGGCTTCGCCTCGCCGCCCGAGACCCCGGGTCTGTACGAGAAGGCGCGCACGCGCATGCTCGTGTTCCTCGACGCGGCCGAGATGATGGCCGAGGCGCTCGGCGTCCGGCTCGACGACGTCCGCTTCGACGTCGAATTCGGGACCGCGACGAAGGATCTCGATCTGGGCTACATGGAGATCGCGAAGGACACGATCTGCGGGCTCAAGGGCGTCTGGTCGGGGGTCGTCGACGGCAAGGCCGTGATCGAGCTCGGACTCTGCTGGCGGCTCGGCGACGCGATGCAGCCCGACTGGCCGACCGAGGAGGGCTACGTCATCGAGATCGACGGCGTGCCCAACGTCCGCGCCCGCTATGCCATCCAGTATCCGAAGGGGATCACCGACTTCGGCATCCCGACGGCGAATCCCGCCGTGAACGCGATCCCGGCGGTCGTCGCGGCGGCGCCGGGCCTCGTGACGGCAGACGCGCTGCCGCTGGTCACGGCGAAGGGCCTGGTCGCGACGGGTTAGTCGTGGGTTCGATTCGAATCGCGACGGGTGGGTCGTGGGTTCGATTCGAATCGCGACGAGCCGGCGCGGACGGGTTCGACGCATGTCTCGGGCAGAGGCTTCGAGGACGGCTCAACGCGTCCGTGCCATCTCCGTCTGCTCGAGTGCCCGCGCGACGCGGTAGAGCGTCGCCTCCTCGAAGAACCGACCGACGAGCATCATGCCGACCGGCAGTCCGTCGACGCGTCCACAGGGGACCGTCAAGGCCGGATGATGGCTGTAATCGAAGGCCGGGGTATTGCTGATCGCGAGAAACGAGGCCGCGACCGTCTCCGTGATCGAGGCATCGGCCGCGGGGAGCGGCGGCGCCACGGTCGGCGTGGTCGGCATCAGCAGGACGTCGACCGACTCGAGCGCGTGGTCGTACGCCGAGCGCAGCCGGCGCGCCAGGTTCATCGCCTTCGCGTAGTAGCGCCAGCCGTAGCGGCGGCGCAGGACCTCCGCGAAGAGCGCGAAGGTCACGATCGTCGGCGGGAGCTCCCGCGTGCGATCGCGCCAGCCGCGCTGTCGGTCGAAGAGGCTCGGAACGTAGAGGTCCTCGCGCCCGGGGCCGCAGCCGTCGGTATGGAAGATCGTCGCGACGGCGGACTGGAAGACGGGGACGAGCAGCGAGGAGAGCAGGCGGTGGTCCGGAATCGAGACGTCTCGGACGGAGAGTCCGACATTCGCGAGCGCCTCCGCCCCCTCCCGCACGCGGTCGTCGACGCGCGCGTCCGAGCTCGGATGGGCGAAGCCCTCGCGCAGGACACCCACGCGAAGTCCGGCATGTCCGCGCTCGAGGGCCTCCCGATAGCGATCGGTGCGCGCCGTGGCCTGGCGTCCGTCGAGCCCGTCCGGCCCGGCGATCACATCGAGCACGAGCGCGTTGTCGCGCACGTCACGCGTCATCGGTCCGACGTGGTCGATCGTCGCGTCCATGCTGAGGATGCCGGTGTACGGGACGAGGCCATGGGTCGGCTTCATGCCGACCAGGCCGCAGTAGGCCGAGGGAATGCGGATCGAGCCGCCCTGGTCGCAGCCGATCGCGATGTCGACCTCGCCGGCCGCGACGAGCGCGCCGCAGCCCGAGGACGAGCCGCCGCTCGTCCGCGCGGGGTCGAGGGGATTGCGGACGGGACCGGTGTCGCTCGTATGGCTGCCGCCCGACGCGCAGAACGCCTCGCAGACCGCCTTGCCGGCGATGATCGCGCCCGCGTCCAGCAGCCGCGTCACGACGGTCGCGTCGATCGGGGGCACATAGCCCTCGAGCACGCTCGTCCCGTTGCTCATCGGGACGCCCGCGAGCATCACGTTGTCCTTGAGCGCGACGGTGCGTCCGGCGAGCGGCCCCGAAGACGCGCCTTCGATCCGCGTCTTCACGTACCACGCGCCCAGGGGATTCTCCTCGGGGCCGGGCCTCCGGCCGGGGGTCCGCGGATGGCGGACTTCGGGCAGCGCATCGGGCAGGGCTTCGAGCAGGGGGAGGCCCGCGAGGAAGGGCGCGGCGAGTTCGGCGTAGGCCGCGGCGTCGGGCGCGTCGAGCTCGAGGCCCAGGGCGCGGGCGGTATCGGCGATCTCCTCGGCAGACGGGGGACGGAAGCTCATCGGTCGGCCTTTCGTGTCGTTGCATTTCGTGGCGCGCGCGGGCAGCCCGGATCGCGCCGCGTTCGAATCGGATCAGGCGGCGGAGCGCGTCCGGACGTCGAGGCGCTTCGGCCCGTGCTCGAGGAAGACCGGCACGCCCTCGTAGACGAAGCCCGGCTCGAGCTCGAGGTCGCCCGTGTCGTAGCGAGCGAGGAATGCCCCGATCGTCTCGCAGGCGACGAGCCGCGCGAGCGCGGCGCCCGAGCATAGATGCGCCCCGCCGGCGAAGGCGATGTGGCGCGGGAGGCCTCGGTCGAGCCGGTAGGCCTGCGCGTCCTCGAAGACGGCCTCGTCGCGGTTGGCCGAGGCGATCCCGACGACCGCCTTCTCGCCCGCGCGGAGCTTCGCGTTCGCGAGCTCGACGTCCCGCGTGCAGACGCGGACGACGAAGAGGACCGGCGGATCGAGTCGCAGGGACTCCTCGACCGCGGCGGGGACGAGGCCGGGATCGGCCCGCAGCTGCGCATGGAGCGCCGGCGTGGTCAACAGGCGGTGGAGCAGGCTGCCGAGCAGGTTCGTCGTGGTCGTGATGCCGCCGAGGATGATCTGCGCGACGAGCGTGCGCAGCAGCGTCGGCGAGAGCGGCCGGCCCTCGACCTCGCCGCGGACGAGCCGCGCGATCAGGTCGTCGGGCGCGTCCGGCCGGCGCCGCGCGTCGACCAGCGCGTCGACGTAGCGCGCGAACTCGGGAAACGCGCCGGCGATGCCCTCGCCGCGGGCGGTGCGGTTGGTCGCGGTCCACTCGCTGTGGACGACGTCGCGGGCCCAGCCGACGATGCGTGGCGTGTCGTCGATCGGGAAGCCCATCAGGTGGAAGTTCACCTGGTTGGCGACCGGATCCGTCACCGCTTCGACGAGATCGCCCCCGCCTCGCCGATCGAGCGCCTCGAAGAGCGCCGCCGCCGATCGCCGCGCGAAGGGGCGCTCGGCCTCGACGCGCTGGCGACCGAAGGCCGTCCGCACGATGCGCCGCAGCGGGGCATGCCGGGGCGGATCGGTCTCGATCAGCATCCGCTCGTCGTCCGGGAGCTCGACGCGCTTGAATCCGTTGCCGTTGGCGAAGGTCGCGGCGTCGCGCAGGATCGACCAGCAGTCGGCCCAGCGCGCGACGTAGTGGAGACCGGGGGCGATGCGCGTGACGGGCGAGGCGCGACGCCAATGCCGCGCGTGCGTCTCGAGCGACTGGGTCTGGCGCGGGTCGAAGAGATCGACGGCCGCTTCGGTCGAGGCTGACTCGGACATGGGGCGCTCCATGTCGTCGGGTTGGGTCCGGCGTAGGAATCCGGGCCCGTGCATGCTAGCTCCCGCGCGGCGAACCGCGCGCCGATCCCGATCCCCGCGCCGATCCCCCGTCCGCTCCGGGCGAGTCGGGGTCCGCCGCGGCCGACTCCCCCGACGCCTCTGACGCCGCACAGCCCTCCGCCCAGGCCGCGCCCTCGCGCAGCAGCCGCAGGTTGGCGCCGGCGCGCACGAGCGTCGGATCGAGGGCGAGCGCGTGCGTCCAGGCGGCGACGGCCGCCCCGAGCTCGCAGCGCTCCGCCAGCGCGAGGCCGAGGTTGTTGAAGGCGCGCGCGTTGCCGGGCGCCTTGCGCGCCACGTCGAGCCAGAAGACGAGCTCGTCGTGATAGACGGCGTTGCGCCGATGCGTCGCGAGTCCGAGCCCCATCGCGAGCGCGGCCACCAGGGCGGCCCCGAACACCGTGCGTGCGGGCGAGCCATGGGTCATCCGGCCGACCGTGCCCGCGTTGCCACCTACGGGTGACCGCCCGGTCCCCGTCGCGATCGCGCCGAGCACCGCACCCATGCCGAGCGCCGGCCCGAAGAGCGCCGCGTACCACTGCCGATCGTTCGCGACGTCGAGCCGCGCGACGAGGGAGTTCGTCGGCAGCCAGGCGATCAGCGTCCAGGCCACGGCGAAGCCGGCGAGCGGCGCGCGACGCCTCGTCCGGATCGCGGCGCCGATCGCGAGCAGCAGCGCGCAGGCGATCGCGACCCCCTTCGCGTCGAGCCGGATCACGGGCTCGAGCGCCGGATCGGCGTTCAGCCGGTCGAAGCGGACGAGCTGAGCGACGAGCCAGGCGATCGCGTGGAGCTGGGCGACGAGGTTCTCGAGGGGCGAGCGGGTCGCGAGACTCGTCGCGGCGAGGGAGCGATAGGCGGGCAGAGCGAATGCCGCGGCGAGCGCGGCGAGCAGCACGAGCCAGTGGCAGGCGGAGGCGCGCAGGGCGCGGGCGAGGCGCGCACGCGTGTGGTGGACCCGACGAGCGCTGCGGCCCGCGTCGGCGTCTTCGACCGCGCAACCGCTCGCGGCTGCGCCGGCGGGCTCGGTCACGACCCAGAGCATGATCAGGGGCGGTACGAAGACGGTGCTCTCCTTGGTCGCGATCGCGGCGAGCATCGCGACCAGCGAGGGGACGAGCGACGCGAGCGGAGGCCTGTCGGGCCACGGGCCGGGCGCGCCGGACGACGCTCGGGGCAGGCCGCTCGACGAGCTGCGCGCGCCCTGCGCGGTCGCCCAGAGCAGCAGGCTCGCGAGGGCGAACGCGCTGCTCAGCGCAGTCGAGCGGCCGCTCGCGTACGTGACGGCCTCCGTCTGGACGGGATGCAGCGCGAACACGAGCGCCGCTCCGAGCGCGATCCAGCGCGGCGCCACCGCGTCCTTCGGCCGATGACGCGCGGCGAGCCGACGTGCGAGGGCGAGGACGAGCAGCGCGTTGCCGGCGTGGATCGCGACGTTGACCGCATGGAAGCCGACGGGGCCCAGGCCGCTCGCATGACCGAGCGCATAGCTCAGCTTGAGCAGCGGGCGGATCCCCGGCATCGCGGCCCACCAGGCCCCGACGCTCTGCACGCGCGGATCGCGCACGATCACGTCCCAGTCGTCGAACTGGAAGCTCGCCTCGAGGGCGTTGGCGTACGCGAGCGCGATGGCACCGAGGACCAGCGCGACCGCCGGCGCGTCAGCGGCGCGCGGCAGCGAGGGCGGCGAAGGCATCTTCGATCAGGATCGACGCGGCCCACCAGCGGTCGGGGGCGTCGAGCAGGATGACGGCGACGTCGTCCCCACCGCGGCGGACGAGGGCGGCGAGGCATTTGCCGGCTCGCCGCGTGAAGCCGCTCTTGACGCCGACGGCGCCCGGGACGCGCCCGAGCAGGAGGTTGCCGCTCGGCTTCGCGAGGGCACGGCCCGCGAGCGTGCGGAAGGCGACCTCGGGCCGCGCGACGGCGCGCGCGAGCTCGGGCTCCGCCATCGCGACGCGCGTGAGGCGGTAGAGGTCGCGGGCGGTCGAGCGGTGGCCCGCGGCGTCGAGTCCGCAGGGATTGCGGAATCGGGTCGCGTGCAGCGCGAGCGCGCTGGCCTTGCGATTCATGCGCTCGACGAAGCGTTCGACGCTGCCCGCGGCATGCTCCGCGAGCGCGAGACAGGCGTCGTTGGCGGAGGCGACGAGCAGGGCCTCGAAGGCATCGGCGAGCCGCAGGCGGTCCCCCGCGCGCAGGCCGATGCGCGAGCCGGTCGCGGCCGCGGCGGTCGGGCTGACCTCGACGATCGCGTCGGGCTCCCATCGCTCGAGCACGACGAGCGCAGTCATCAGCTTGGTCAGCGAGGCGGGCGGCAGGGCGCGGTCGGGCGCGTGGCCCCAGAGCTCGACGCCATCGACGACGACGAGATAGGCGGCGGCGGCCTTGGGGTAGGGATCGAGCAGGGTCGCCGACGCTTCGGACCCGTCCGCGCTGCGGGCGGGATCGACGGTCCGAATGGCCTCGACGGCGCGGACGGGGGGCGCCGTCGAGACCGTGCCGAACGCCGCGATCGCGACGCAGGCGAGGAGCGCGTGGACGAGCGCATGGACGGATGGCCGGAAGACCGAGCCGGCGAACGAACGACCGACCGGACGGATCGGCGGATCGCCGAACGACCGAGCAGGCGAGCGAGCCGCGATGGCGCTCGTGCGCAGCACGTGAACGATGCCCCCGTACGCCGCTGGATCCCCGCGCTCGTCCGGGGCACGCGCCCGGACCGCGGTGGCCAGGCGCGCTAGAAGCCGAGCAGACCCTTGAGCTTCTTCGCCCCCTCTTCGACCGCGCGTCCCGGCGCTGAGGACCCGGCGCCCGATCCGCTGCTCCCCGCGTCGCCCGGCGCGGCCTGCGCGCGGCCGGAGCCCTGCATCATCTCGCGCGCGTAGTTTGCGCAGAATTCGCGGTAGCGCTCGGCCGGGGGCGAGCTGAAGCTGCGGCCGGCGCACTCGCGCTGGGCGATCGCGCGTCCCTGCTCGGGGCAGGCGCGACCGAGGAAGTCGAGGTCCTCGCCGCGGCTCGCCTCGCCGCAGAGCTTCACGCGCAGCCCCTCGCCGTCGACGCCGCAGAAGCGCGCGACCTCGGGCAGCGTCCCGCTGTCGAGCACGGCCTGCCCCGTCGGCTGTCGCCCGGCGACCTCGCCGAAGCCAGGGCGCGTCGCGAACTTCTTGCAGAGGGCGTCCTTGTACTGCGGCCCACATCGAGCGGTCTCGAGGCTCCCGGGCAGCAGCGCGTCCGCCATGGAGCCGCACATCTGCGCCATGCCCTGGTCCGCCTGGGCCTGCGCCTGGGACTGGATCGCGGCGGCCTGGCGCTTCGCGGCGCTCGCGTCGCAGTCGCCGATGCGCCGGCCATGGGTGACCATCTTCATCGTCTGGCCGTCGGCCGTGATCGTCATGGTCGACGTGTACGCGTTCTGGCCTTCGAAGCTCATCTCGCCGTGGCCCTGACCGTCGGGACACTGGACGTCGAAGCTGAACTTCCCCGGCGAGCGCTGCACGTTCGACATCGTGCACTCGCTGTCGCCGCCGGCCAGCGACTCGGGCCCCTCGGCGCTCTTCGGCGAACAGACCTCGTGGCGTTGCGCGGGCATCTTCATGTTCATGCCGGGCATCTCCATGGCGGTCTCGACCTGCCACAGCGAGCCGGGCTCCGCCGCCTCGGCCGAGGCGGCGGCGACGAGCAGGGAAGCGAGCGAAAACGACAGGGCGAACGCGAACCTCCGCATGACACGCTCCTCGTCCCGACGCCGCGAGGGGGTCGGACGCGCGGGAATATACGTCGGAGTCGGCGCGCGCGAGGGGTTCGCGGTTGCCGTCGTCCGCACCCGAGACCGGGGAGGCCCATGCCCGCCTCGAGCGCGCGCGAACCGGTCGTCCGCCGCGCCCGCACGCGGCAACCGACCGCTCGCCCTCTGCGATCCGGCCCATCGAGCCGTGCCCGACCGCTCGCCCGACTGGCTGGCACGCCTCGTTAGGCCCTCGCCGGGCGGCGCGCTCGGTGCCGAGGCGCAGAGATCGCGTGAAGTCCGCGACGTCTCTCCGGATTTCCGACCGGCGTCGAGCCCGAACGTGCACGGGCACCGCCGGGTCGGTGTGGACCGTCGTTCATCGTGTGAATGACGACGGCGCGGCAGCGTATCCTTCGACGACACCCCGGGCAGCGCGTGCGCTCCGGTGGCCCGCCCGTTGGGGTGCGCGTCCGTCGTCCTGCGGGCGAGTCGGACACGAGTCGGACGCGAGTCGAGCGCGAATCGAAAGGAGCGGATCCGTTGTCGTCTACCGCTTGCCGAGGGGTTTCTCTCCGTGTCGGTCTCCGTCTGCTTCGCCCGCTCGGCGTGGCCGCGCTCGCCCTCGCCCTCGCGGCGACGGCCGATGCCCAGGTCGTGATCAGCCAGGTCTACGGCGGGGGCGGCAACCTCTTCGACCGGGACTACGTCGAGCTCTTCAACCGCGGATCTGCGCCCGTCGGTCTCGACGGGCTCTCGCTCCAGTACGCCAGCGCGACGGGGTCGGCGCTCTTCGCGGCGAACGGGATCACGCCGCTCTTCGGAGCCCTCGCGCCGGGCGAGTACCGGCTCGTCGGACTCGCGGCGGGGACGGGGGGTGTGGCGCTGCCAGCGCCCTTCGATGCCGGCAACGGCGCGACGAACCTGGCGAGCGCGAGCGGCAAGGTCGCGCTCGTCGTCGGAACGATGGGGCTCGCCTGCAATGGCGGCTCGACGCCTTGCGATGCGGCCCAGCTGGCCGCGCTCGTCGACCTCGTCGGCTATGGAGCGGCCAACTTCCACGAGGGCGCGACCGCGGCGCCCGCGGCCGGAACGACGACGGCACTCTTCCGGGACGGGGCCGGCTGCGTCGATACCGGCTGGAACGGAGCGGACTTCGAGACGGGGGTGCCGCTGCCGCGCACGGCCGCGACGCCCTTCGCCCCCTGCGCGGTCGACCCCGGTCTTCCGTTCGTCGAGCTGACGCTCGACCTCGATGTCGCGAGCGAAGCCGACGCGACGACGGTGACCGCGACGGCGACCGCTTCGGCGCCCGTCGCCGGCGAGCAATCGGTCTCGCTCGGGGTGAGCGGTGTCGGGATCACGCCCGGCGACTACCTGCTGAGCAGCGCGATCGTGACGCTGCCCGACGGCGCCACGAGCGGATCGGCCTACTTCACCGTCGTCGATGACGCGCTCGTCGAGGGGACGGAGATCGCGACGCTCGCCCTCGCGAATCCAACGGCCGGGCTGGCGCTGGGCGCGACGTCGAGCCGGACGCTCACGATCCTCGACGACGAGGGTTGCGCCGGCTCCGCGACGGCGATCCATGCGGTGCAGGGCGCTGGCGCGACGTCGCCCCGGGTCGGTGAGGTCGTGGTCGTCGAGGGCATCGTGACGGGGCTCTTCCGCGGGACGGCGGGGGACTCGCTCCGGGGCTTCTTCCTGCAGGAGGAGGACGGCGACGCGGACGGGGACCCCGCGACCTCCGAAGGGCTCTTCGTGTACGAGGGGGCGACGGGGCTCGCAGCCGGCCTCGCGGTCGGCGACCGCGTTCGTGCGACGGGGACGGTCGCGGAGCTCGCCGGCAAGACCGAGATCAGCGCGCTCCTCGCGGTCGAGCGCTGTTCGGCGGGCGAGCCCCTGCCGACGGCGGCGACGGTGACGCTGCCGGTACCGGGCGTACCGGACGGCGACCTCGCGGCGGCGACGGCCGCGATCGACGCCTACTACGAGCGCTTCGAAGGCATGCGCGTCGTCGTTCCGGCGACGCTCGCCGTCGCGGAGTCCTTCGAGCTCGAGCGCTTCGGCGCGCTGCTGCTCGTCGCCGGTGGCCGCATCCCGAGCTTCACGGATGCGCATGCCCCGAGTCCCGCCGGCTGGATCGACCACCAGATCGAGGTCGCACGGCGCACGATCCGCCTCGACGACGGCGACGACGTCCAGAACGCGGCGCTCGCGAACGCGCGGCCGCTCCCCTATCCCATGCCCGGCCTCAGCGTGACGAACCGCTTCCGCAGCGGCGACACGCTGGCCGGCCTGACCGCGCTGCTCGACTGGTCGACGGCCGGCGCGAGCGGAACCACGACCTGGCGGCTGCGCCCCGTGACAGGCGGCGGCTACGTCTTCACGCCGGCGAATCCGCGACCGGCCGATCCGCCCGCGGTAGCGGGCGGCTTCCGCATCGCGAGCCTGAACGTCCTCAACTACTTCACGACGATCGACACGACCCCCTCGGCGGTCTCCGGCCCCTGCGGTCCGAGCGGAGCCCTCGACTGCCGCGGCGCGGACTCCGCCGCCGAGCTGGTGCGGCAGACCGACAAGCTCGTGGCCGCGCTCTGTGCGCTCGACGCCGACGTCGTCGGGCTCGTCGAGCTCGAGAACGACGCCTTCGCGACACAGAGCGCCCTCGTCGCCGCCGCGAATGCCGTTGCGGACTGCGGCCCCTACGCGTCCGTCGGCACGGGACCGATCGGGACGGACGCGATCAAGGTCGGCCTGCTCTACAAGACGACGACCGCCTCGACGGTCGGGGCCCATGCGATCCTCGACGCGTCGGTCGATCCGCGCTTTCTCGACACGCACAACCGGCCGGTGCTCGCGCAGAGCTTCGTCGAAGACGCGACCGGGGAGCGCTTCACGATCGCCGTGGCCCACCTCAAGTCGAAGGGCTCCGGCTGCAGCGGTCCCGGCGATGCCGATGCGGGCGATGGCCAGGGCGTCTGCAACGCGACGCGGACGAGCGCGGCGCAGGCCCTGGTGGACTGGCTGGCCGGCGATCCGACCGGGAGTGGCGGTCCAGACTTCCTGATCGTCGGCGACCTCAACAGCTATTCGCAAGAGGATCCGGTCGCGGCGATCAAGGCCGGGCCGGACGACGTCCCGGGGACGGCGGACGACTGGCTCGATCTCGTCGCTGGCTTCGCGGATTCCGGCGGCGGCGCGGCGTCGACCTACACCTATCTCTTCGAGGGCCAGACGGGACGCCTCGACCATGCGCTCGCGACCGCCTCGCTCGCATCCCGCGTCGCAGGGGCGGCCGTCTGGCACGTCAACGCCGACGAGCCGCCGGCCTTCGACTACGACGACGCGATCGCCGATGCCGGCGAGTCGGCCTTCGAAGCGAAGCCCGGGGCCCTGCCGCTCTACGCGCCCGATCCCTTCCGCAGCTCGGACCACGATCCGGTGTTGATCGGGCTGCCGGAGCCGGGCGTCGGAGACGTGGTGATCATCGGCGTGCTCGGGATGGCGGCGTTCGAGCGGAGGCGGCCTCGGGATCGCGCGCCACGATGAAGCCGGCAAGCCGATGGCGGACGCCGACGCGGGACTCGACGGGGCCGCTCTCGGCGGGCTCGCGCGATGTCGTCGCATGAACGAGGATCCATGCCATGCCTACCTCTGCCGAGATCCGCGAGCGACTCCCGCATCCGGTGATCGACGTCGATGGCCACTACATCGAGCTCGTCCCCGTCCTCGCGGAACAGATTCGAGACGTCGCAGACGCGCGGGTCGCCGAGCGGCTCTGCCGTGTGATCGACCTCGATCCGGCGCGCGCAGGCGGCGGAACGGCGCTCGATGACGCGGGTCGGGCGATCCGCTGGGGGGCGCGGATGCCGTGGTGGGGCGCGCCGCGCAGCGCGCGGGATCGGGTCACGGCCCACGTCCCCGCCGTGCTGCGCGGTCGGCTCGACGAGCTCGGCATCGACGTCTCGATCCTCTATCCGAGCCTCGGTCTGATGATGATGGGCGTCGCCGAGGCCGAGCTGCGGCAGGCGGGCTGTCGCGCGCTCAATCGCTACCAGGCCGATCTGCTGGCCGGACTCGGGGATCGGCTGCTCGCCCCTGCGGCGATCCCGATCCATACGCCCGAGGAGGCGATCGCGGAGCTCGACTACTGCGTTGGGACCCTGGGCTACCGGACCTGCGTCGTGACAGGCAGCGTCCGCCGCGTCCGTCCGGAGCTGCGGGAGGCGCAGGCCGTACCCGCTCCGCGGAACGCCCGCTTCGATTGGCTCGGCGTCGACAGCGAGTACGACTACGATCCGTTCTGGCGTCGATGCGTCGAGCTCGGCGTGTCCGTCACCTGCCACGGCGGCTCGATGGGCACCGACCTCCGCGAGTCCCCGAGTCGCTACATGTTCAACCACATCGGCCATTTCGCCGCCAACGCCGAGGCGTTCGCGAAGGCCCTCTACATGGGCGGCGTCACGCGGCGCTTCCCCGCGCTGCGCTTCGGCTTTCTCGAAGGCGGTGTGGGCTGGGGCGTGCAGCTGCTCGCGGCGCTCGCGGATCGCTGGTCCAAGCGCGGGGGGCCGAACATCGCCGCGCTCGATCCCGACCGACTCGACTGGCGCGAGGTCGAGGCGGGCCTGCGCGCCGTCGATCCGCGTTTCGCGGCGCCGGACGTGATGGCGTCGCTGCGCGCGTACGCCGGGGTCGCGTCGCGCGAGCTCGACGACTTCGCGGCCGCGGGGATCGGGACGCTCGCCGACGTGCCCGCGCGCTTCGTCGACGCCTTCTTCTTCGGCTGCGAGGCGGACGACCCCATCAACCTCTGGGCCTTCGATCGGACGCGCAATCCCTTCGGTGTGAAGCTGCGCGCGATGCTCGGCTCGGACGTCGGCCATTGGGACGTGGTCGACATGGCGGAGGTCGTCGAGGAGGCCCACGAGAGCGTCGAGCGCGGACTGCTCGGCGAAGACGACTTCCGCGACTTCGTCTGTGACAACGCCATCCGGCTGCATGCCCACGGCAATCCGGACTTCTTCGCGGGGACGATCGTCGAGTCCTACGCGAAGGAACGCGTGTCGAAGGGGTCGGGCGCGTGAAGCGTCGGGTCGGCATCCTGCCCGGTCAATTGCAGCTCCCGAGCGACTCGATCCAGTCCGTCACGACGGCGACCCCCGCCGTATCGACCGCGTTGGATCCGAGCGGCGGCATGCCGCTCGCGTCGCGGCGGCTCGCGCGGTAGACGACGACCGAGCGGGCGGCGTCGCCCGGTGCGATCAGGCGGGCGTCGGTGAGGCCGAAGCTGCCCGACTGGGGTGCGGCATCGCAGGCGTTGGTCGCCGCGAGCGCGGTCGAGAAGCGCAGGTCCATGCCCGAGGGCGTCGGCCCGCCCGGGCGATGACACTGCGCACAGTTCGTATGGAGCCAGGCGCGCGCGCGCTCCGCGAGCGGCGTGCCGGCGTCGCTCGGATCGGCGAGGACGGGCAGGCTCGCGGACGGGGCCGGCAGCGGGGCCGAGAGCAGGCCGATGCCGTCGTAGGTGTCGAGCTGGTTCGCGGAACGACCGGTCTGGGGATAGAGGAAGACGTCGTTCAGCTGGGCGATCTCGGGGCCCAGGGCGTGGCCGGCGGCGGCGGTATGGCACTGCAGACAGGCGCCTTCGCTCGGGTAGATCCAGGTCTGGCCCTGGACCTCGCGGAGCTTGCCGCCGATGACGCGGGTGGCGGCGGTCCCGGCGTCGTTCCACGCCCAGGTGTAGCCCGCCCAGACGCCGTCGGGATGGCGCATCAGCAGGCGCGTCTCGATCAGCTGGCCGGCGAGCCGGAAGTGCTTCATCAGGACGGTGCCGTTCGGAAAGGCGAAGTCGCCGCCTGCGTCGCCCGAGAGGGCACCGACGTCGATCGTCGCGCCGTCGGGCAGCGCGAAGTAGCGCTCCTTCACGGCGCCGTCGGACCAGAAGGGCGCGCGAATCGCATAGGGGACGAGACCGCTCGCGGGCTCGCTCGGATCCAGGGGATCGACGCAGCCCGTGTCGACGAGATCGGTCGGGATCGGATCGACGGGGGATCCGCCGGAGGCGGGCACGAGCTTCCGGATCCGGCCATCGGGGTAGACGACGAGGTAGAGCTCCCCGTCGGCGCCGAGCGCGAAGGCGCTGATGTTCTCGCCCGGGCCGATGAGCAGCTCCTTTTCATAGCCGCCGCTGCCGTCCGGTCGCAGCGCCCAGACTCGACCCGAGACGTAGTCGCCGAAGACGTAGCGTCCGGCGACGGTCGGGATCGCGCTGCCGCGATAGACGTAGCCGCCCGTGATCGAGAAGCCCTCGCTGTGGTCGTAGGCAATGAGCGGATCGATGAAGGCGCCCGAGCAGTCGCCGGTGCCGGGATAGGCGGCGAAGCCTTCGCGGCAGTTCCAGCCGTAGTTGCCCCCCAGCGTGACGAGGTCGACCTCCTCGTAGGTATTCTGGCCGACGTCGCCGAGCCAGAGCGCACCGGTCGGCGCGTCGAAGCTCCAGCGCCAGGGATTGCGCAACCCGCTCGCGAAGATCTCGGGACAGGCCTGGGCATTGGTCCCGGGTCCGCACTTCGGATTGCCGACGTGGGGATTGTCGGCGGGGATCGTGTAGCCCGGGTTCGGGAAGGCGACGCCGAGGACCTCGATGCGCAGCATCTTGCCGAGCAGGCGGGTCGGGTTCTGGGCGCGATTGCCGGGATCGCCGGCGCTCCCGCCGTCGCCGAGGCCGAGGTAGAGCCGGCCCTCGGCGTCGAAGGCGATGTCGCCGCCGTCATGGTTGTCGAAGGGCTGATCGACCTGGAGCAGGATCTGCTCGGTCGGCGGCGACGGGCTCGTCGCGTCGTCGAGCAGGAGGCGCGAGACGCGGGAGGTCTGGGGCGATCCGTCGGCGGTGTAGGAGGCGTAGACCTCGAGCGTGTCCGGCCAGTCCGGATGGAAGGCGAGCCCGAGGAGCCCGCCCTCCCCGGCCGAGTCGATCCCGGCGCGCAGGTCGAGCCAGGTATGTGCGCCTGCCGGATCCGCGACGTCGAGGACCTGCACGCGGCCCGTCTTCTCGAGCACGAACCAGCGGTCGGGATCGTTCGGCGCCTGGAGCAGCTTGGTCGGCGAGCTGAAGGTCGGCGCGCCCGGAAACGCGTCGATGACGTCGACGTTCGGGCCGCCGCTCGCTCGCGCCGGCGCGACGCAGGTCGCGTTCGTCGGCCGCGCGTCGAGACCGAGCGCCCCGCCGCCGGCGTCGTCGTTCAGGATCGTCCCGACGCCGGTCGCGTCGGCGAGAGTCGCGTCGACGGGCGCGCTCAGGGCCAGACCGAAGGTCTCGTCGAGCTCGACGAGACCGTCGCCGTTCACGTCGACGCCGACGCTCCGGGTCGTCTCGCCCGCCGCGAAGCTCGCCGTTCCGCTCGCCGCGACGTAGTCCGAGCCGGCCGAGGCGCTGCCATTCGATGTCGCCCAGGCGACGCGGACCGTGCGGCCGCTGGCGGGCGTGAGTGTCAGCGTGAAGTCGAAGCGCGTGGTGCCGGCGTCGCCTTCCTCGAGCGTGACGTCGTCGAGCGAGAGCGCGGGCAGCGGGTCGTCGTCGCGGATCGTCCCGGTCGCGCTGCCGTCCCCGATCCGCGCGCCGCCGGTCGCGTTCGCGAGGGTGACCGCGAAGGTCTCGTCGGCCTCGTCGAGGGTGTCGCCGCTGACGACGACGTCGAGCGTCCGCGTCGTCGTCCCGATCGGAAAGACGAGCTGGCCCGAGGCCGCGACGAAGTCGGCGCCGGCCGTCGCGCTGCCGCCCGTCGTCGACCAGTCGACCGCGACCTCGGCGTCGGCCGCCTCGGAGAGGGTCACGTTGAAGGCGAGCGCGACGCCCCCGACGTCCCCCTCGTCGACGGCGGCGTCCGCGACGTCGAAGGCGGGGTCGCTCGCGTCCCCGCCCGAGCCGCCGCCGCTGCAGGCGGCGAGGCCGACCAGCAGGGCGGTCGCCAGGGTCGCGGAGGGCCGTGCGGGACGTCGGGCGGTCGAGCGGCGCATGGCTCCTCCCGAAGCCGAACGTCGCACGCCTCGCCCTCGCCCGCTCGTTCGGCTGTCCGCCTCGCCGGTCCGGCCCTTGACGCCCCCGGCTCGCCCCGGTTGCATCGAGCGAGCCGAAGCCGACCACCGGAGGACGCCATGCCCGACGCCCGTCTCGTCTCCGTCGACGACCACGTCCAGATCGCCCCGGACGCCGTCAAGCAGAACCTCCCGCGCACGCTGCACGAGGAGTTCGACGCCGCCGTGGCGAAGATGGCGGCCGACGCCGCGGCCCACCTCGGCGGCAAGACCTTCGCCGTCGACGTGACCTGGCAGCACGAGGCGGCGGGCCGCGCGGGCTACCGCGACGCCCGCGCGCGACTCGCGGACATGGACCGGGACGGGCTCGACGCGTCGGTCATCTACTCCGAGCTCTCGGCGTTCCGCGTCTTCCCGCGCATGCGGGCGGGGCGACAGACGGCGGCGCGCGCCTTCAACGAGACCCTCGCCGAGTTCGCCGCGGCGGATCCGAAGCGGCTGATGGTCGCCTATCAGCTCTCGCTCGACGACGTCGGCGCCGCCGTGAAGGAGATCCATCGCCTGGCCGCACAGGGTGCGCGCGTGATCCATCTTCCGAACTATCCCTCGGAGCTCGGCCTGCCCGACTATCACGACCGGATCTACGACCCGCTCTGGTCGGCCTTCTCCGAGACCGGCATCCCGGTCCACCACCATCTCGGCAACAGCAACGCGATGTGGGATCTCTTCCGACGGGATCCGACGCCCCAAGCCGGCATCTACAACGCGATGAACCAGATGGCGCTCGGCGAGAACATCGGCTTCTGGATCCTGCCCGGGACGCTCGCGCGCTTTCCGCAGCTCAAGGTCGTGATCGTCGAGTCGGGGCTCGGCTGGGTTCCCTTCTATCTCGCGACGCTCGACCGGCGGGCCAAGGGGCCCTTCGACTTTCCCGAGCTCGACGAGCTGCCGAGCTTCTACTTCCACCGCCAGATGTACCTGACGTTCTTCGACGACGAGCTCGGCCTGCGCCTGCGCCACGCGCTCGGCGTCGAGAACATCCTCTGGTCGAGCGACTACCCGCATCCCGACACGACCTGGCCCCACTCGCGCGAGGTCATCGAGCGGCAGTTCGCCGGGGTGCCGGCGGACGAGCGCGAGAAGATCCTGTCGGGCAACGCGCGGAAGCTGTACGGGCTCTGAATGGCGACCGCCGGCTTTCGTGCGCGGCCGCTCCATCCCGCCCTCGGCGTCGAGATCGAGGGGCTCGACCTGCGCGCGCCGCTCCCGGCCGACGACGTCGACCGGCTGCGCGCGCTCTTCGACGCGCACGGCCTGCTGCTCTTCCGAGGCCAGCAGATCGGCGCGGAGGACCAGCTGCGCGTCTGCGCCTGGTTCCGGCCCGTGGTCGAGCCGATCGCCTGGATCTCGAACGTCGAGCCCGGCTTCCATCCGGAGGGCGAGCTGCTCTGGCACTGCGACTACGCCTTCACGCCCCATCCGATGCTCGGCCTCTCGCTCTACGCGATGGAGCTCGCCGAGGGCGCGGCGCCGACCGGGTTCGCGAACAACGCCCGCGCGCTCGAGCGGCTGCCCGAGGACGTGCGCGCCGGGCTCGAGCCGCTTTGCGTCGTCCACATGATCGATTCGGTCCACGGCCGCGACAACGTCCGCACGCGGCTCGAGGACGTGGGCGGCGAGGCCGCGTCGACCGCCTGCTATCCGCGCTTCGCGCGACCGGCGATCTGGGATCATCCGGTCACGGGCGTGCCGCTCCTCTTCGTGCTCGGCCAGCAGGCGAGCCACTTCGAGGGCTGGACCGCCGCCGAGAGCGATGCGCTCCTCGACGCCGCCTTCGCCGTGCTCTACGACCCGTCGAACGTCTACGTCCATGCATGGGCGCTCGGCGACCTGATCGTCTGGGACAACCTGCTCCTGCAGCACGGTCGGCGCGCGAATCCGAACCGCGTCCGTCGCTCGCTCCGGCGCGTCCAGATGAACACCGTGACGACGGCCGAGCTGATCGAGCAGACCGGCTTCAATCCCGCCGTGCGCGCGCGCGTGGCGGGCTGAGCGTCTCGAGCGGAGCGATCGCGCGTCCGGGCGGGCTCGCGCGGCGCGGAGCGCAGTGCCCCGTCAGAGTCGGGAGACGAGCCGCCGCAGCGCCCGTGCGACCGCCCGCGCCGCCTCCGCCGGCGGCCGCGCCTGCAGGGATTCGGAGAAGATCTCGGCGTCGAGCGTCAGCTCGGGCGCGTTCGCGCGGACCGCGCGGACGATCTCGACCAGCGGCAGCGCGCCCTCCCCTGGCAGCCGGCGGCCCCACTGGACCGAGTCCGGCTTCGCGTCCTGATCCGCCGCGCGGTCCGAGATCTGGAAGTCCTTGAGCACGCCGGGCGGCAACGCCAGGAGGTCTGCGAGCGACCCGCGGCAGCGCGCCCAATGCCAGGTATCGAGCGCGATGCCGAGGTTCGGCGCGGCGACCTGCTCGACGATGCGCAGGGCCCGCTCGAGATCCGGGATGCCGGTGCCGGGCAGGAACTCGAGCGCGACCGTGATCCCGGCGCGGGCGGCGCGCTCGCTGAAGGGCCCGAGCGCATCGGCGAGCTCGGCCACGCTCGTCGCAGGATCGCCTCGATAGTGGGGCACGTTGAAGCAATCGACGGCGAAGCGTTCGGCGACCTCGAAGTGGTGATCGATCGTCCAGCCCTGCTCCGCGGCGAAGGCGCAGCGCGGCAGCATCGCCATCGCCCCGTCGAGTACCACCCGCCGAACGCCGTTCGCCGCGAGCCGCGCGCGGAACCCCGCGATCTCAGACGCGGTCGCCCGTGGAAAGGGCGGCAGCATGATGCCCCGCATGCCGTTCGCGCCGGCCAGCTCGACGAGCGTGACGGCGTCGACGTCGCGCAGCGTGCCGTGGCAGAGACCGATCTCCGGCTCCGGTGTCCGCTCCTGCTCCATCGTCCGTTCCCCCTGCCGCTTCGCCGCGTCCGCCCCTTCGCTCCCTCGCCCGACCGACCTGCGATCCGACATCGCGCGGTCGGACGCGTCAGTCGAGCGTCTTCAGCGCCTCGAAGGCGATTCGGCGGACCCGCGGCAGCGGGTGTTCGGTGATGCCGACCATGCGCAGGATCAGGAAGCCCCGTTCGTGTCCGACGCGGTCGAGCCAGTTCGGCAGGCCGGGATCGCGATCGGCCAGGACGAACCGGACGGAGCCGTCGGCGCGAGGCGTGACCTCGGCGTTCGTCAGGCTGACGGGGTCGGTCAGGAAGCGGGGCGTCTCGTGCCAGAGGCTCGCGGCGGTGAGATTCCAGAAGACGGTCTCGGGCGGGTCGAAGTCGATGACGAGGGCCTCGTCCGCCTCGAGCTCGTAGTAGGCGAGATGGTACAGGTTCTCGCTGTTCGCGACGTTGCCGCCGAAGGCCGCCGCCTTTCGGTCGAGGAAGCGGTTCGGGGACTCGAGCGCCGCGGGCATCAACGTCCGATGCCAGCTCGCGTTGACGGCGAGGTTCAGCGCGATGCCGGCGATGCGCCCGGCGATCTGCTCGTCGCTCATCGGCTCGGCCGGGACCGCCTCGCGATCGATCGCGTGGATCTCGAACGTCGCGAGGCGCTGGCGCCGTCGGTCGCCCACGTACTGGCGGATCACGACGCTGCTCGCCGACTCCGGCAGCGCGATCCATCCGCCGGGCGCCGCCGGCTTCTCTCGCGTCAACCAGATCGTGAAGTCGCCGTCGGCGTCGGCGAAGCGCCGCATCGCCGCGTCGTCGAGATAACCGACCAGCGTGCTGCTCGCGTCGGGGCTGCGCCCGTTCACCGTCAGGCTGACGTAGGGCACGCTCCCGAGGTTTCCGCTCAGGCGGTACGCGTAGCGGCCGTCGATCCACGTCTGGTCGTACTCGGCGTCGGGGTTGAACGCGCCCACGTCGCGCCAGCGCGTGTCGAGCTTGCGGAAGAGCGGGTCGCGCAGGTCGCCGTGGAGCGTGTCGTCGATGGCCATGGCGAGGACCTTCAGCAGCATGCGGAGCCCCTCGGCGGCCTCCTGCTCGCTCGCGGCGTCGTGGAGCACGAGCTGGCGGAGCTCCTCGAGCGAGCGTTGCAGCCGCGCGAAGCCGCGGGCGCTGGCGAGCGCGTCGTAGCGGCTCTCGGATCCGCCGACCGCGGCGAGCTGGTCGAGCAGGTCGAGGCGGTTCCAGCGTCCGCCCGCCTCGGGCTCCTTCTCCTGCGGCTCGTCCGACTTCGACAGCGCGGATGCCGCGCCCAACACGGCGCCCATCGACAGCGCGAATGCCACGCCCAACACGGCGCCCATCGCCACGCCGAAGGAGCCGATCGCCACGGCGCGCGCGAGCCGGCGCCGCGCGCTCAAAGCGTGACCCGAGCCGTGAGCGGGACGTTCCAGACGGCGATTCGCTGCGCGAACATCGCGACTCCTTTCGCGGGGGGATCGCTCGCTTGGGGGGTCGGTCGACGGGCCGCCGGGTCTGCGGGCTGCGCCGCCGCGTCCCACCCGGGTCGCCATGCTCCCACGCGCCGGGCCGCGCGCCAAGCGGTCCGCGCCGGTCGGGTCCGCGGTCGACCTGGCGGGCGGGAAGCCGGATGGTGCGGTCGCCGCCGGCGCCGCGCCGATCGTGCGGCGCGTGCCCGCGGGTGGCTCCCGCGCGACGCGACCCCTGCGACGCGACCCCGATCACGGCGGTGGCCCGCACGCGTCTGCGAATTTTTCGCTCGGCCCGTCGATCGGCGCACCGCCCGTGCGACACAGTTCCAGCAGGCCCGGACCCCGCCGGCGCGCGGCCGCCGGCCGGCGAGTCCCGGCCGTGAGGAGTCGACGATGCAATTCATGCTCTTGATCTACGAGGACGACGCGGCGCGCGTCGCGAACATGGACGATTGGATGCCCCACTGCGGCGCCTACGTGGAGGCCATGAAGAAGGCGGGCATCTACGTCGCCGGCGAGCGCCTGCGGGGCGTCGAAACGACGACGAGCGTCCGCGTCCGCGACGGTCGCGCGCAGGTCGTCGACGGTCCCTACGCCGAGGCGAAGGAGGCGCTCGGCGGCTTCCACGTCATCGACGTACCCGACCTCGACGCAGCGCTGGCCTGGGCGGCCCGCTGCCCGAGCGCCGCGCGCGGCGTCGTCGAGGTCCGTCCCGTCTGGCCGCTCTGATCGCGGTCGCCGCTACAGGAGCACGAGATGACCCGTTATGTCGATGGATTCGTGCTGCCCGTCCCGCGCCGGAACCGCGCCCTCTACCGCCGGATCGCGCGCAAGGCCGGTCGGATCTGGCTGGAGCACGGTGCGCTCGAGTACCGCGAGTGCGTCGCCGAGGACGTGAAGCCCGGCAAGCTCACGTCCTTTCCTCAGAGCGTCAAGCTGCGACCAGACGAGGAGGTCTGGCTCTCCTGGATCGTCTTCCGGTCGCGGCGCCATCGGGATCGTGTGAATGCGAAGGTGATCGCCGATCCGCGCTTCGCAGATCTGCATCCCGGGCAGGTGCCGTTCGACGGGCGAAGGCTGGTCTACGGCGGATTCGAGGTCGCTGTCGATCGCGCGGGGGCCGTGCCGACGCCCGCCGCCCGACGGACTCGGGCCGGTCGCCGTCGTCGACCTTGATCGGTCGCCCTCCGCGCGGCGGCGGTGACCGGCGGCGAATCCGGTCGAACGCGCAGGAACGCGGACGGAACGGAGGAGGTGGGGCTCACGCATGGCGCCGACGTCGACGGAGCAGGTGCGCAGCGTCGCCGAGCGCGTCGCGCGGGAGAGCTACGGCAAGCTCGTCGCGCTGCTCGCCGCGAGGACGCGGGATCTCGCGGGCGCGGAGGACGCCCTCGCCGAGGCCTTCACGTCGGCCCTCGAGGACTGGCCGGCACGTGGCGTGCCCCGCAATCCGGAGGGCTGGCTCGTGACCGTCGCCCGCCGACGCCAGGTCGACCGGGCTCGTCGCGTTCGGACGGCGGCGCAGGCGGCACCCCAGCTGCAGGCGCTCGCCGAGCAGCTCGCGGAGAGGTCGCCCGCCGTCGGATCGGTGGCGGGGTCCGAGATCCCCGACGAGCGTCTCGCGTTGATGTTCGCCTGTGCCCATCCGGCGATCGATCCGGCGATCCGGGCCCCGCTCGTCCTCCAGACGATCCTCGGCTTCGACGCGGCGGCGATCGCGTCGGCCTTCCTGACCTCGCCGGCGACGATGGGGCAGCGCCTCGTGCGTGCGAAGCGCAAGATTCGCGAGGCGGGCATTCCCTTCGAGGTTCCGGCGGGCGACGAGCTGCCGCCCCGGCTCGCGGACGTGCTCGAGGCGATCTACGCGGCATATGGCGAGGGCTGGCTCGACCCGGCCGGGACGGATGCGCGCCGACGCGAGCTCGCCGAGGAGGCGATCGGCCTGGGACGGATCCTCGTCCGTCTCCTGCCCGAAGAGCCCGAGGCGCTGGGTCTGCTCTCGCTGATGCTGCACGCGCATGCGCGTCGCTCCGCCCGGCGCGATGGGCAGGGGGAGTTCGTTGCGCTGGCCGACCAGGATCCGGCGGCCTGGGACACGGACCTGATCGACGAGGCGGAGGCGTTGCTGCTGCGCGCGAGCCGGTTGCCCGGCGCGGGTCGCTTCCAGCTCGAGGCGGCCGTTCAGTCGGCGCATGCGGCGCGACGGCATGGCCGGCCGTCGGACTGGCGGGCGATCGAGGCGCTCTACGGCGTGCTGCTCGCGTCGACGGGCTCGCCCGTCGTCGCGATCAATCGGGCCGTGGCGATCGCCGAGACCCGCGGCGCGGATGCGGGACTCGAGGCCCTCGACGCGCTCGACCCCGACACCCGGCTCGCGGACTACCAGCCCTACTGGGCGGCTCGCGCCGAGCTGCTCGCCCGCGCGGGCTCGCTCGCCGCGGCCGAGGACGCGTTCGCCCGCGCGATCGGCCTCGAGCGCGACCCCGCCGTGCGGCGGCATCTCGCTCGCCGACGGGCCGAGGTCGCGGGGGTCGGTTCGCGCCGTGCCCGGACGACAGGAATGAAGGCGCGCGACGCATCGAAGGCGACACGTCGATGTCGATTCGACGTCGATGAGGGAGGATTCACGATGGCGACGCAGGACGCGAAGGCGCGGGACGCGGGGCAGAAGGTGACGACCTGCCTCTGGTTCGACGACCAGGGCGAGGAGGCGGCTCGATGCTATGTCTCGCTGCTGCCGAACTCGCGGATCGCCTCGATCAGTCGCCAGCCCGACGGCCGCGCGCTGGTCGTCGAGCTCGTGCTCGATGGCGTGACGTTCCAGATCCTGAACGGCGGGCCGACGTTCAGGCTGACGGAGTCGTGCTCGCTCTCGGTCGCCTGCGACGACCAGGCGGAGATCGATCGTCTCTGGGCGGCGCTGACGGCCAGCGGCGGCCGGGAGAGCCAGTGCGGATGGCTCGTGGATCGGTTCGGGCTCTCCTGGCAGATCGTGCCGCGGGCGCTCGGCCGCATGATGACGGATCCGGATCCCGAGCGGGTCGCCCGGGTGACCGCGGCGTTCATGCCGATGAAGAAGCTCGACCTCGCCGCCCTCGAGGCGGCCTATCACGCGAATCGTGACGTCCGAGACGCTCCGTCGATCGCCGCCGAGGAGGGACGGAGATGAAGTTCCTCTGCCTCGCCTACGAGGAAGAGGCGGTCCGGAACGGACTCTCGCGGGCGGAGTGGGATGGATTGCGTGCCGAGACGCTCGCGTACGTCGAGATCCTCCCGAAGAGCGGCCACCTGATCCTCACCCACGCGCTGCAGAGCGAGCGTCTCGCCTCGACGGTTCGGATGCGTGGGGGAGCCGATCGGTCGTGGACGGACCCTATGCGGAGACGCGGGAGCAGCTCGGGGGATTTCCTGATCGAAGCGCGCGATCGGGACGAGGCGGTCGAGCTCGCCTCGCGCTGGCCATCGGCCCGGCTCGGCAGCATCGAGGTCCGACCGATCGAGGAGCGATTGCGCGACGAGCGTCGCTCCTGAGCATCGCTCGCCGTCTTCGCGATGGGGCAGGCGAATGCGCACGCCGTCTTCGCGACCGGGCAGCGAGCGGACGATGCGGGCGAGAGAGACAGACGGGGACAGGAGGACGAAGATGGATTCCGACGAACGGAACGGATGGGAGCTCTCGGTCGAGCGGTCGATCGCGGCGCCGCCCGAGCGGGTCTGGCAGATCATGACGGAGCGGTTGCCGGAGTGGTGGTGTCCGCGGCCCTGGCGGACGGAAATCGGTCGGATCGAGTGGCGCGCGGGCGGGCCGTTCGAGGTCGTGATGCGCGGACCGGGGTCGGACGAGGTTTCGCCGATCACCGGCGTCCTGCTCGAGGTCTCGCCGGGTCGGCGCCTCGTCTTCACGGATGCCGTCGGCGCGGACTGGATCCCCCGAACGGCCTTCATGATCGGCGGCTTCGAGCTCCGGCCGGAAGGCTCGGGTACGCGCCTGCGGAGCTGGGCGCGCCACTGGGACGAGGCGTCGATGCGGGACCATCTCGAGCGGGGCTTCACCGGTGGTTGGCAGGCGGTCGCCGACCAGCTGGCGGCCCTGGCGGAGGCCTAGTCGCCGGTCGGACCGGCCGGCGGAGCCGGATGGCCCACGGATCACTGCGCGAACGGCGCGCGGGCGGCGGCAGCGGAGCGGGCCGTCTGATACGGTGCCGCGATGGCGACGGGACAGCCTCCTTCTTCGGTCGGGCCGGTTCGCGATGCGGGTCATGCGGGATCGGCGCCCGGGTGGTCGGCCCGCGCCGGCCATCAGGCGACGCGCGCCATCGTGCTCGTCGCGGGGCTCGGCCTGTTGGTGGGGTTCTTCCTGCCCTGGATGCGCTTCGGCGAGTTCGCGGCGCTCTCCGGCCTCTCGTTGATGGTCAGCTCGGGGACGGCCGTCGACGCGCTCGCGGGTCCGTCGCGCGGTCTGCTCGTCATCATTCCGGTCTGTGGCATCGCGCTGATCGCGAGCGCGATCCTCGCGCCGCGCTTCGCGGCGCTGGTCTCGCTCCTCTCCGGCCTCGCGATCCTCGCCTTCGGGCTCTTCACGCTCGCGCGGCTCTTCTTCGAGACGGTCGGGCCCGGCATGTGGGTCGTCGTCGTCTCGGCGCTCGCCGCGGCCGGAGTCGGCGTCGCCTACCTCGCCTCGGACCGCGACGCCGACTGATCGCGCCCCGCTCGGGTCAGGCTGCTCTCGAGTCAGGCTGCTCTCGCGTCGGGCTGCTAGGGCAGCTCCGACGGGTCTGCGGCGTACGCTTCGACGAGCTCGAAGAGATAGTCGCGCCCGTCGTAGAGGGAGCGGACGCGCAGACGCTCGTCGAGTCCGTGGATCCCGCCGCCGTCGCTCTCGAAGAAGAGGCCCCCGACGCCGTAGGTCGGGATGTCGGCGTTGCTCGTGAACTGGGCATCGGTCGCGCCGGGCTGCAGGATGGGCACGATCGGCAGCCCCGGGTAGTGCCTGGCCGCGACCCGCTCGATCGGACCCATGATGCCGGGGGAGAGCGGGGGCGTCTTCGCGACCGGGCCGCGGATCTCGGGAATCGTGATCGCGACCTCGGGGTCGTCGACGAGGCGGACGAGCGCCTGGCGAATGGTCTCGGGGGTCGTGCCCGGATAGATGCGGCAGTTGACGTTGGCGCGCGCGCGCTGCGGCAGCGCGTTGGTCGCGTGGCCGGCTTCGACCATCGTCGTGACGCAGGTCGTGCGGAGGACGGCGTTGTAGCGCCGGTCGCTCGTGACGAGGGCGAGCGCCTTCGCGTCGGTCGGGTCGCGCAGCAGCGTCTTCATCGCGGCGCCCATCTCGCCGCCCACGAGCTCCGCGGTCTTCGCGAAGTAGCCGCGGGTCGTGTCGTTCAGCTGGATCGGGAACGCGTGGTCGGCGATGCGGGTGATGGCGGCGGCGAGGCGGTGGATCGCGTTGTCGGGGACGGGCAGCGAGCTGTGGCCGCCGGGGTTCGTGACCTCGAGCCGGTAGTTCTGGGCCGTCTTCTCGCCGACCTGGACCGTCAGCATGATGCGGTGGCCGGCCTCGTCGAGGATGCCCGAGGCGCCCTCGTTCAGGGCGAAGGCGGAAGCGATCAGCTCGCGGCGCTCGTTCGAGAGGTACTCGGCGCCATTGAAAGCGCCGATCGTCTCCTCGCCGCAGGTGAGCGCGAGCTTGATCGTGCGCTTCGGGCGGTCGGCCCGCTCGAGCAGGCGCACGAGGGCATCGACCCAGATCGCCGCCATCGCCTTGTCGTCGGCGACGCCGCGACCGTAGAAGTAGCCGTTCTCCTCGACGAGCGTGAAGGGATCGCGTGCCCAGTCCTCGCGCTTCGCCTCGACGACGTCGATGTGGGCGAGCAGCAGCATCGGCCCGAGCGTCGCGTCGCGGCCCCGCAGCACGGCGACGAGGTTTCCCTCCTTCGGCTTGTCCGGAACGACGACGAGATGGAGATCCTCTTCGGGCAGCCCCGCACGACGCAGACGCGTCGCCATCTTCTCGGCCGCTTCCGTGCAGCTGCCGGCGGAGAGGGTCGTGTTGGTCTCGACGAGCTCCTCGAAGAGGGCGCGGAATCGCTGCTGGTCGGGGCGGAGGGCGTCGGCCCGTGCCGGTTCGACGCCCGCGCCAGCAAGCGCGAGCGCGGCGAAGACGATCGCCACCGTGGCCCGCACGACGGCTCGCTTCCCCCTGCGCCCGACGCTCGCGGCGCGCCGGCGGCCCGCGCCGGGCGCGGACGCCGCGCGCGGGCAACGGTTCGGGTCCAGATCGGGTCGGTCCATCGAGTCGTCTCCGCGTGGTGAACGCTCGGACCTTAGCAAGCGCACGCCCCCCGCCGTCGCAGAACGTGGCTCGAACGCCTGCGGACGCCGAGCGCCCTGACGGATCGATCGGATCCCTCGCAGCGCGCGAGCCGTGCGATTGCTATCTCCGACGGGCCTGCTCCGGTGGCGACGACGTCGCCGGGGGATCCGCGCCGGTGCACGCGCGATCGACGGAGGACCCTGCCATGTCGCCCGCGACCCCGGCCGCCCGCCTGCGCGCCCTCCTCGCCGAGCCCGGCGCGCTGGTCGTTCCCTGCGTCCACGACGCGTTCACGGCCCGCGTCGCCGAGCAGGCGGGATTCCCGCTCGTCGACGTCGAGAGCGCCGGATCGCTCGCGATGGCGTTCGGCCTCTCGGATCACGGGATCGGGAACGTCAGCGATCTGCTCGGCCACGCGCGGGACGTCGCCCTGGCAGTCTCGGTCCCCGCGTTCGCCGATCTCGACGACGGGGGCGGCTCGCCGCTCGCGATCGCGCGCGCGGTGTCGGTGGCGACCCGGGTCGGGATCTCGGGCATCCATCTCGACGACATCGAGAGCGGATGCAAGGGCTTTCCCGGTCACGCCGACGCGATCCTCGACGACGACCGGGCGCTCGCACGGGTGCGCGCTGCGATCGATGCGCGCGGCGACGGGGATCTCGTGGTCGTCGCGCGGACCTACGCCGCGGATCCCGAGCGGGCCTGGCGTCGGCTCGAGGCGTTCGCCGCGCTCGGGGCCGACGTGCTCTTCCCGGTTCGCCACGGCTACGACGCGATCCTCGCCCGAGCCGGACGGCTCCCGCGACCGCTCTACTGCGTCGACCGTCGCAACGTCGCGCCTCCGTCCGAGCTGGCGGCGGCGGGCGTCAAGTTCGTGATGGACAACGACGTGTTCCAGATCTCGGCGAAGCTCGTCTGCGATCTGCTGGTCGAGCTTCGGCGCGAGGGGTACATCGCGGACGCGGCGAGTCGCTCGCTCTCGTGGGAAGAGTTCCATCGCGTCATGGGGACGCCGGAGGCCGAGCGACGCGCGATCGAATACGGGTTGCTCTCGCCGCGGCGGGGGTGACGCGGGCGGGCGCGCTCATCCGCGCTCCGTTCCCCGTGCCCGCCCCAGAAACGCGATCGCGATGCTGCCGAGGACGAAGCAGACGAGGAAGCCCGCGAAGCCCGCGCGGTAGCTGCCCGTCCGATCGAAGACGTGCGCCGCGATGGGGGCCCCGGCGACGCTGAAGGGCACCATCAGCATGTTCGTCAGCCCCATCGCGCGACCGAATGCGTCGCGGCCGTAGACGGCGCCCGTCAACACGGCCCAGAGCGGCGTGATGCCCCCGACGGAGATGCCCGCCGCGAGCGCCGTCGCGAGCAGCAGCGGATACGAGGGCTCGACGAGCAGGCCGAGCCAGGCGAGCGAGAACCAGCCGAAGTTCAGCCAGACGACGATGCGCGGATCCATCCGATCGGCGAGCCAACCGAAGAGCACCCGTCCGAACGCGCTCGCGATCGCGTAGCCCGTCAGGAGCGATGCCGCGCGCTCCGGCGAGAAGCCCAGATCCGTCGCGAAGGGAACGAGATGGACGAGGAGCACGCTGACTGGGACGTAGCCCGCCCCGATCGTGACGGTGATCGCCCACAGACGCGGATCGCGCACCAGGGATCGAGTAGAGAGGGGCTGCGGTGGAGGCGGCGGGACGACTTCCGGCATCGGGGCGGTCGCCGGGTCCGCCGCGCCCCGTCCGTCCGCCGTCGTACCCTCGGCCGGGACGGGCGTCGTCGCGGGCCCGAGGCTCGGAGCGTCACCATCCGGTGTCTCTCCGACGTCCTCTGGACGAGCGATGACGAACCAGGCGAGCGCCGGGATCACGAGCAGGAGCCCCGCGCCGAGCGTCCCGATCGCGCCGCGCCAGCCGAGCGCCTCGATCAATGCCGTCGCCAGCGGCGGGAAAGCGGCACCGCCCGCCGCGGCACCGAGCGACGTCACACCGAGCGCCGTGCCCCGTTGACGTACGAACCAGCGGGCGACCAGCGTGCTGGCGGCGAGGGGCCCGAAGAGATGCGCCCCGATGGCGATCGGCAGCATGAAGAGCAGCACGGCCTGCCAGAAGGCCGAGGTCTGGGAGAAGAGCATCAGGCCAGCGGCGAGCGAGACCACGCCCGAGATCATCAGCGCCCGCGCGGATCCCCTGTCGAAGGCGCGCCCGATGAAGGGCGCCGCGAGCCCCTGTACGATCGTCATGCACGTCAGCCCGAGCGTCACGACCAGCCGCGACGCGTCGAACTCCGCGGCGAGCGGCTTCAGGAAGGGTCCGTAGGCGTAGAAGGTCGAGCCGACGGAGACGCCCTGGGCCAGCGCCGCGATCCCGACGATCTGTGAGCCCCGGAACGCGCTGCGCTCCCCCATCACCGCTCCGTCCCGCACATCCGCTCCACCGTCTCGAGCTCCCCGGCGAGGCCGCGTCCGAACCACCAGCGCCCGAGGCGCCCGAGGAAGCGCGAGCCCTCGAAGTGGGCGATCCGCGTCGCGTCGGGGCCGAGCGGCGCGGCCGCCATTCCGACCTCCGCCTCGAACGCGCGCATCACGCACCACCCCGGCCGGTAGACGGCCTCGAAGCGCAGCGTCCGCCCCGGAATCGGCGAGTTCGACTCGAGCACGAGGCGCTCGCCGTCGCGCGCGACGACGCGGAGCCAGCGGACGGATCGGTCGTAGCGCGGCACGCAGCCCTCGAGATCGCCGAAGACGGACCAGACGCGCTCGAAGGGCGCGGCGATCGTGCGCTCGTGATAGGCGAGATGCGGCCGCGCGGCGGCGATCGCCCGCAGCCGCGCGACGGCGTCGATCCTCGCCGAGGGCCAATGCTCGGAATCCGACGCCGCGCTCGTCATCCCGTCCTCCGTCGGGCGCATGCCCGTCCCCGCCCTCGTCCCATCCACGGCGCCCGGCCGCGCGTCCGCGTTCGGCCTCGCGGGAACCTGCCGAAGCCGCGCGCTCGTCGCCCGGCCGCGTTGCTCAAGACGCCGACCACCGCTTCACGAACGCCTCGCGCGCCCGGGCGAGGCGCGACTTGACCGTGCCGCGCGCGACCCCGAGGAGCGTCGAGGCCTCGACCTCGGAGAGCCCCTCGAGATCGCGCAGGACGAGGATCGCGCGCTGCTCCGGCGAGAGCCGCGCGAGCACCGCCCGGACGTCCCGCGCCACCCCGGGGTCCTGCGCGACGCCGGCCCATGTCCCGCGGCCGGTCTCGACTGCGCCTCCGACGCCGCGGGCGGGGGCGCCGTCGCCCGCCGCAGACCCCGCGTTCCCGCCCGCCTGGACGCGCGCCCGCCGCGCCTGCCGGATCGACTCGCGCACCGCGATCCGCCGCGCCCAGCCGCGCAACGCGGCCGGCTCCCGCAGTGCGGGCAGATCACGCAGGATCTGCACGAGCGCCTCCTGCGCCGCATCGTCCGCCTGCTCGAGGGCCACCGCACCGCAGAGGCGCGCGAGCCAGGGCGAGAGCCGATCGAGCAGCGCCGACATCGCCAGGATGTCGCCCCGTTGGGCGCGCAGGACCAGGGCGACCTCCGTCTCGTCCTCGAGGGCCATGGCTCGCCCGGGCCGCTCGTCGCGCGCCCGCTCGGGCGCCGTCCCCCCAAGCGCCACGGCATCCAGGGAAGGCGCCGCCGCAGGTTCCCGGGAACCTTTCGCGCCGCCGCCGCCCCCTCCCGCGTGCGCCCCGTCCGTCATGCCGCGATGGAAGCACGTCGCTTCGAGCCGGTCCCGGACGCCGGGTCCGTTCTTCCGGGCGTCGACAAGAGAAGAGGAGCCACCGTCATGCGTCTCGAGCCCATCGAGCGCCCCCCGTCCGTGCTCGGCCGCGTCCTCGATGCCGCGATCCGCCGTACCCTCGGCCGCTCGATCACCCCCTCCCAGGTCGTCTACAACCGTGTGCCGGCGGCCTGGCGCATCTCGCTCGCGTTCCAGCTCTTCGAGCGGTTCGGATCGAAGCTGCCGTCGGAGCTGCGGCTGCTCGTGACGACGCGAGTCGCGCAGCTGAACGGATGCGCGTTCTGTCAGGACATCAAGCGCGCGATGGCCGTGCGCGAGGCGCTCGGAACCGCGAAGTTCGACGCGCTCGCGGACTGGCGCGGGAGCGATCGCTTCTCCGAGCGCGAGCGGGCGGCGCTCGCCTTCGTCGAGGAGGCCGCGACGGGTCTGCGTCCTTCGGATGCGACCTTCGAGGCGGCGAGTCGATCGTTCGACGAGCGGGAGATCGCCGAGCTCGCGCTGCTGCTGGCGATCGAGAGCTTCTACAACCGCATGAATCTGGCCCTGGGCATCGAGGCGAGCGACGGGCTCGAGGCGCTCGCGCGGAGACGCGATTGACCCCGTCACGCGGATCGGGTTGGCGTCGCTCGAGCCGTGCGCGGCGCCTTCCGCCTCGGCCTGGCCGAGCCGGCGGCGGCCATGGACCTGCAATGCCTCGACGATCCCGCGCCATGGCCTGCTCTCCGTCTCCTTCCGCGTCGGCGTCCGCCTGATCGAGAGCGACCGGCCCCGACGCGGCTCGACCTGAGCGGGCGCGGGGGCCGTTTCGCGCCTTTTCGGCGCGCGCGAGCGCGGTAGCCTCCGGCCGCGTCCGCGCGGGCTGCGTGCGGGCGATGGAGGTCCGCCGCATGCCCGATCGTCTCGCGCCGCTCGTCGCGGCCTTCCCTGCGCGTCTGCTCGCGCCGCTTCTGGCGCTCCCGCTCGCGCTGCTGCTCGGGCCGGCGTTCGTCGCCGCGGCCGGGGACGAGCTCGTCCTCCCGCGGCCCGAGCCGCCCTTCGCCGGCCGGATCGGCGAGACGTACGCCGACTCGCAGGCGGCCTTCACACCGCCGGTCAGCGCGCCCGCCGGTGCGCCCAACATCCTGCTCGTGCTGACGGACGACGTCGGCTTCGGCGCCGCGGGGACCTTCGGCGGTCCGGTGCCGACGCCGAACCTCGATCGGCTCGCGGGCGAAGGGCTCGTCTACAACCGCTTCCACGTGACGGCGATGTGCTCGCCGACGCGCGCCTCGCTGCTCACCGGCCGCAACCATCACGCCGTCCACAACGGCATCGTCGCGAACCTGACGACGGGCTTCCCGGGCTACGACAACGTCCTGCCGAAGAGCGCGGCGACGATCGCCGAGATCCTGCGCCAGAGCGGCTACAGCACGGCGATGTTCGGCAAGCATCACAACGCGCCCGAGCACCACGTCTCGCCCGCCGGTCCCTTCGATCTCTGGCCGACGCGCCTCGGCTTCGAGTACTTCTACGGCTTCATGGCGGCGGAGACGAACCAGTTCACGCCCGCCCTCTACCGCGGGACCTCGCCGATCCCGACGCTCGAAGCGGGCGTGCTCGACGAGGCGCTCGCCGACGAGGCGATCGCCTGGATCCAGACGCAGAAGGGTGCGGCGCCCGACAAGCCCTTCTTCGTCTACTACGCGACCGGCTCGACCCATGCGCCGCTCCAGGCGCCCGCCGACTGGATCGCCCGCTTCCGCGGTCGCTTCGACGCGGGCTGGGACCGGATCCGCGCCGACACCGTCGCGCGCCAGAAGAAGAAGGGCCTGGTCCCGCGTGACGCCGTGAACACCGCCCGCCCCGATCCGCTGCCGGCCTGGGAGGACCTGACGCCCGACCAGCGTCGGATCCAGGCGCGCTTCATGGAGGTCTACGCGGGGATGCTCGCCCATCAGGACTTCCAGTTCGGTCGCCTCCTCGACGCGCTCGAGCGCATGGGGCTGCGCGAGGACACGCTGATCATCTTCATCGAGGGTGACAACGGCGCCGCCGCCGAGGGCGGTCTCACGGGCAGCATGAACCCGATGTCGAACTTCGCGAACGGCACGCAGGAGACCGAGGCCGCGCTGCTCGCGCATCTCGACGCGATCGGCGGGCCGGGGACGGTGCCGCAGTACGGGCTCGCCTGGACCTGGGCGATGAACGCGCCGTTCCCGATGGCCAAGCAGTACGCGTCGCATCTCGGCGGAACGCGCGACGGCATGGTGATCTCCTGGCCCGCGCGCGTGGCGTCGCGCGGCATCCGCGCGCAGTTCAGCCACGTGACCGACGTCGTGCCGACGATCCTCGAGGCGGTCGGGCTGCCGGCGCCCGTGCGCGTCGACGGGGTCGACCAGCAGCCGATCGACGGGACGAGCCTCGTCTACACCTTCGACGCGCCGAAGGCGCACGAACGCCACGCGACGCAGTATTTCGAGATGATGGGCAACCGAGCGATCTACCACGACGGCTGGATGGCGAGCACGACGCCGCCGGTCGGCCCCTGGATCCAGCGCCCGACGAAGACGCTGCCCTCGGACTATGTCTGGGCGCTCTACGACCTGCGCTCGGACTTCTCCCAGTCGAGGGATCTCGCGGCGAAGCGGCCGGAGAAGCTCGCGGAGCTGAAGGCGCTCTTCCAGCGCGAGGCCGAGCGCAACCATGTCCTGCCCCTCGACAACCGCCTCTCCATGGACCGCTTTCTCGCGGCTTCGAGTCAGACGCGCAAGGCCGACCGCTACACCTACTGGGGCGCCGGGACGAGCGTCCCCTCCGTCAGCGCGGCCCCGATCCTGAACCGCTCCTTCACGATCGCCGCGCGCCTCGACGCGCCCGCGAACGTCTCCGGCGTGGTGCTCGCGCTCGGGAGCCGCTTCGGCGGTTGGAGCTTCTACGTCGACGACGGGACACCCGTCGCGTGGATGGCGGCCTCGCAGCTCGAGGGCGATCAGTTCGGCGTCACGGCGGGCGAGAAGCTGCCCCCGGGCGACGCCGAGGTCGTCTGGCAATTCGTCTCCGACGGCGGCGTCAATGCGGGCGGCGAGCTGACGATCCGCGTCGACGGACGCGAGATCGGTCGCGGTCGCATCGCGCGCACGATCTCGAAGCTGCCGGAGATGACGGACACGCTCGACGTCGGCTTCGACGCGGATACGCCCGTGACCGACGCGTACGCCGACGGCGGACGTTTCGAGGGCGTGATCGAGCGCGTCGACGTCACGCTCGATCGTTAGGCGGAGTCCGCCGGTCGCCAGGCTTCCGACGACGAACGGACGCCCGAGCGCCGCTCGCGTTCAGGCGGATGCGTGCGGATCGGGCTCGCCCCTCGCCCGGTCCCGGCTCCGGAACGGGAGCAGCGGGACCGCGATGCCCGCCATCATGACGGCGCCCCCGATGAGCTGGTGGAGTCGGGGCAGGTCGGAGAGCAGCGCCCAGGCGAGGGGCACCGTCATCACCGGGGAGGTCAGATTGACGAGCGTCGTCGTGCGGGCCTCGACGTGACGCGCGGAGAGCATCAGGCAGAGGCGGCTCGCGAAGGGGCCCAGCATGGCGGCCGTGACCGCCCAGCCGATCTGGGCGCGGGGGATCGCCTCCCAGCGTGGCAGGGTGTGGAAGGGAAACCAGAGGGCGACCGCGAACCAGAGCCGCAGCGCGTTGACCAGGACCGGATCGATCCGGTGGATGAAGCGCCGGGTCAGGACCGCGAGCCCGCTGAAGCAGGCCGCGGCCGCGAGCGCCATGCCCGTGCCCGCACCGATCGGGGACGCGTTCGGATCGTCGCTCCCCCGATCCTGGAGCAGGAAGAGCCCGACCATCGCGAGCGCCGCTCCGATCCAGAAGCGCCGCTCGACGCGCTCGCCGAGAAAGACCCAGGCGACGAGCGCGACGAGGATCACTTCGGCGCGCAGCAGGACGTTGAGCAGCGCGGGGGAGAGCGAGTGGATCGCGCGGGCGCTCGCCAGGTTGCCGAGCAGCGTGAAGGTCGCGAGCGCCGCCGCCACGGCGACGGCCGTTCCCAGCGGCGGCGAGCGCAGCGCGCCGCGCCGCATCCGGTGGGCCAGGACGAGCAGGCTGTTCGCCGCGGCGGCCGCCGCCAGCATGATGACCGCGCTCAGGTCGGGCTCCCCCACCTCGTTCGCGAGCTTCCAGGGGATGACGAAGCCGGCCCCGCCCAACGCCGCGGCGAAGGCCCAGGTCAGACCGAGCCGTCGATCGTCGGGGGAGGGCGGCATCGGGCGGGAGGATGGAGTCGGAGGCGGGTCGCGGCGAGGGGCGAGCGGGGGCGACTTGCGCGGAATGGGATCCGGCGTTTATTGTGAAGATGATTCACGAAAATGGAGGCGGGCGTGGACCGTACGAAGCTTCGATCGCTCTTCGACATGACCGGGCGGGTCGTCGTCGTGACCGGGGGAACGCGCGGCATCGGGCGCGCGCTCGCGGAGGGCTACGCCGCGGCGGGGGCGCGCGTCGTCGTCGCCAGCCGAAAGCCCGAGGCCTGTGCGGAGACCGAGGCCCATCTGCGTGCGATGGGCGCCGAGGCGCTCGGGGTCGCGACCCATCTCGGGGAGCTGGCCGCGCTCCGAGCCCTCGTCGAGCGGACCGTCCACGCCTTCGGCGGGATCGACGTCGTCGTCAACAACGCTGCCAACGCCCTCGCCCTGCCCCACGGCCAGTACACGGCCGAAGCCTGGGCGAAGTCGCTCGACGTCAACCTGCGCGGGCCCGTGTTCCTGGTGCAGGAGGCGCTGCCCTGGCTCGAGAAGAGCCGACACGCGAGCGTGCTCAACGTGCTCTCGGGCGCGGCCTTCCTCTTCTCCTCGACCGTCTCGCTCTACGCCATCGGCAAGGCCGGCCTGATGGCGGCCACGCGCTCGATGGCCGCCGAGTTCGCGCCGAAGGGCATCCGCGTCAACGCCCTCTCCCCCGGCACGGTCGACACCGACATGGTTCGCAAGAACGCCGCAGACGCCCAGGACCGCATGACCGAGATCCAGCTGATGCCGCGCATGGCGCATCCCGACGAGATGGTCGGCCCCGCATTGATGCTGACCTCGGACGCCGGCAGCTTCGTCACGGGCCACGTCGTCTTCGCCGACGGCGGGATGGTGCCGCGTTAGGCGTCGCTCACCACTTGTCCGGGCCGGGCCCGCTCTCCGCCGGCGTCTCGCCGTGGGTCTCGAGGATCTCGACGAGGTAGCCGTCGGGGTCCTTGAAGAAGGCGGCGGTCACCGGCCAGTGCTCGAGGCGCGTCGGCGGCGTGACGGACTCGGCACCCGCGGCCATCGCGCGATCGTAGAGCCGCTTGCAATCGTCGCTCTGCAGGTAGAGCTTCCAGAAGCCGTTGCCGTGGTCGATCGGGCCCGACTGGCTGCGATGGCAGGCGAGCTGGATGCGGCCGCCGGTCTCGCCCGCGAGCACGACCTCGCGGAAGTCGGGCGTCTCGATGCGGTGGGTGACGGCGAGGCCGAGCACCTCGGAGTAGAAGTGGACCGAGCGTTCGAGGTCGGTCACGTTGATGCAGTACTGATCGACGGTCGTCTTCATGGGCATGACCTCGTGATGGGATGAATGGCGGGACGTCGCCGGCTCAGACGTCGGCGCGGGGCGCCTGGAAGCGCTTCTTCTCGGGGCCGATGCGGGCGACGAGGGACGCGAGCTTCTCGGTGTCGACGGCGTAGAAGCGCGCGGCGTTGCCGCCGAGGATCGCCTCGAGCTCGGCGTCGGGGATGCCGTGGAGCGCGTCCTGCTGCTGCTGGCGCGTGACGGGCCAGCTGCCCTCCGGATGGGGATAGTCGCTGCCCCACATCATGTTCCCGACGCCGATCCCGTGGCGCATCTCCGCCTCGCGCCGCGACATGCAGGAGGCGCCGATCATGACGTTCTTGCGGAACGTCTCGGCGGGCGACTCGGCGAGGTGGCCGCGGAAGTCGCCGAGCTTCTGGGACTCGCGCGTCTGTGCGTAATGGAACTCGAGGCGGTCGAGATAGTCGGGGACCCAGGCGGAGGTACCTTCCGTGATCGCGACCTTCAGCTTCGGGAAGCGGGTGAAGACGCCGCCCCAGAGCATGAAGGTCAACGGACGGGTCAGCCAGACGTGGACCTCCATCAGGTAGCTGCCGACCGCGCCGAGCGGAACGTCGGCAACCTCGCCGGGCGGGAGCGGACCGAAGAACTGCTCCATCGGCGCGGGACCGGAATGGAAGTGGACGGGCATGTCGAGGTCCTGACAGACGGCCCAGAAGCGATCGTACTTCGGGTAGTGATAGGCCTCGAAGCTGCCCCACATCGGCGGCAGCAATACGCCGCGCAGCCCCGCGTCGCGCGCCTCCTTCGTCTTCTTGACCGCGAGGTCGACGTCCCAGTAGACGGGGATGCAGGCGAGGCCGATGCGGCGCTCGGGCGCGGTCTGGACGAACTCGGCGCAGAACCGGTTGTGGGCATCGCAGCCGGCCCACATCAGCTCGGCGTCGGCCCCGTCGGGCCGCATCGTGAAGCCCGCGCCGAAGGGCGGCGCGTTCATCTCCGTCACGCCGTCGGGAAAGAGGACCTCGGCCGCGATGCCGTCGCCATCGAGGACCTTGTCGCGGGCGACGGGATCCCAGGCGCCGGCGAGCTCGGCCTCATGGCCGCGACGCCACTCCTCGTTGATTTCGGTGATGAGGAAGTAGTCGCTCATGCGCTGCGTCGCTTCGATCTGGATCGGGAGCGCGGCGTCGAAGGCCGCGCGGTACTTCGGATCGACGTAGGGGCGGTAGTCCGCGGCGTGGAGGCCGATGTGGCCGTCGGACGAGACGACGAGGTAGCGGTCCATGGGAAATCCTCCTGCGCGACCAGTGTACCGTCGCGGGCCGTGGCGCGAGGACCGGCGAGGGTCACCCCGCCTCTCGCGCGATCGACCGCGTCGCTGGCCACGGCGGCGAGCGGTCGGGAGGCCGAGCGCCTCGCCGCGAGCCCGCGCGGCCCGCACCGTGGCCCCTCGCGGATCCGGACGCCGTGGCCCCGATGCTGCCGGTGGCTTGCCGCTCGCGCGTGCGATCGGGGCGGGACGACGCGTCCAGATGCGGAGTCGGCTGCCCCGGGCACGGAATTTCCTGAGAGAATCGCCCGGTCGCCTCCACTCCCCCTGTCGAGGGACCACGCCGCCATGCACACCACCGCCTCCCATCGATCCGCCGCTCGCCGGCCTGCGCTGCGCGGCCCCGCGATCCTGCTCGCCGTCCCGCTGCTGCTCGCCGCCGTGGGTGCGTGGGCCGAGACGGGCGTGCGTCCCGTGGCCGAGACCGCCGCGGCCGATGCGGCCTGGGAGCTCGCCGACCGCAGCGGTCGCGGCGATGCGGCCGTCGAGCTCTTCGTGGAGCGGGCGCCGACGCCGGGCCGGCCGACCTTCCGGCTCGAGACGGGCTTCGACGTTCCGCCGTCCGTGGCGCGGGCCGCGCTGCTCGAGAGCATGCTCGATCCGGGCGAGGCGCCGCGCGGCCAGCGGCGCGAGGTGCTCGAGCGGACCGCGGACGGGGCGATCGTCTACACCTACATCGACCTGCCGCTGATGCTCGCCGATCGCGAGGTCGCGCTGCGCGTCGTCGCGTCCTCCGACGCGGCCGCGGACGTCCACCGGATCGAGTGGTCGGAGGCCAACGAGCTGCTGCCGCCCGCCGATCCGAGCGTCGTGCGTCTGACCGGCGCGGCCGGCTACTGGGAGTTCCGCCCGGACGGCCACGGCGGAACCCGTGCGATCCACGAGACGCGTACCGAGCTCGGCGGCTCGTTCCCCGTCGCCCTCGGCGACCGCCTGATGCGGTCGCAGGCCGTCGAATCGGTCGAGAGCCTGCGCGCGCGCATCGCCCGTCGCGACCTGCGCGACGTCGCCGCCGGACCGCCGCGTTAGGCGCTCCGCCCCGGGCGCTCGGCTCCCCCGTCGGGGGCTCGTTCCCGGGGACGGGCCTCTCCGGACCTCGCCCAGGAACGCGTCTCGCGCGGGACTCAGCCCTTCGAGCGCTCTTTCGCGTCCGCCGCCATCAGATTGACCTCGTTCAGGTAATCGGGCGTCGTCCGGTTCAGCATCGACTCGAAGCGGGCGCGCAGCTTCAGCGTCTGATGCTCGAGGGGGTAGGTCGCCCAGAACAGGTCTTCCCGGATCGCCCGGATGCAGAGCGCCGCGACGTCGGAGAGGGGCGCTTCGGGCACCTCCTGTCCCGCCGCCTTCGCGCGCGCGCGGTAGTCGGCGAGCGCGTCGCGGGGACGGTTGTCGTCCGGGTCGCCGCGCAGGTAGCGATCGGGTCGATTCGCGCCGGCGCGCCAGATGCCCGTCGCGAGGACCCCGGGATTCGGACTCGAGGGCAGCAGGCAGGACGCGCTCACCTTCGACCCGATCTGCCGCAGCTGACCCCAGAGACATTCGGTCAGCGTCGTCACCGCCGCCTTCGTGACGGGATAGATGCCGCTGCTCGCGATCGGGAAGTAGGCGCCGTTGCCCGACGAGGTGTTGACGACGTGGCCCTCGTCCTGGGCGACGAGGAGCGGCACGAAGGCGTTCAAGCCGTTGATCACGCCGAGCACGTTCACGTCGAGCGACCACTTCCAGTCGTTGAGATGATGCTCCCAGACGTGGCCCTTCGCGCCGGCGCCGACGGCGGCGTTGTTGCAGACGACGTGCACCGCCCCGAACTGCTTCACGGCCGCGTCGCGCAGCGCGCAGATCGAGTCGAACGCGGTCACGTCGGTCGGGATCCCGATCAGATCCTTCGAGCCGATCTCCTTCACCGTCGCCGCGAGCGGCTCCGCCGTCACGTCGGCGAGCACGACCTTCATGCCCTCCGCGAGCATCGCCTCGCCGATCGCCTTGCCGATGCCCCCCGCGCCGCCCGTCACGACGCCGACCCTGCCTCGCAGCTCCTGCATGGAACGTCCTCCCTCTCTTCCATCGATTCCGCCTCGGCGCCGACGCGGAATGCTAGAACGCCGCGCCACCGTTCACGCAGAGCGTCGTGCCCGTGACGTACGCCGCCTCGTCGCTCGCCAGGTAGAGGCAGGCGCTGGCGATGTCGTCCGGGTCGCCGAAGAAGGGCAGCAGGTTGAGCGACATCACGTAGCGGCGGAACTCGTCCGTCATCGTGCGCATCTCGGAATCGGTCTCGACGAGCCCCGAGGAGACGCAGTTGACCCGGACGCCGCGGCCGCCGAACTCCGAGGCGAGCGAGCGGACCATGACCTCGACGGGCGCCTTGGTCGAGAAGTAGATCGGCATGCGCGGGGCGCCGTTGCGGGTGCCCGAGGTGCCGATCGCGACGATCGAGCTGGTCTTGCGCTCGGCGGGATTCGCGGCGGCGACGAGCGCGGGCAGCGTGTGCTTGAAGAGCCAGAGCAGGCCGCGGACGTTGGTCGCGATCGAGACCTCGAGCAGCGCGTTGTCCATCTCGAGGATGCCGTCGTTCTTCTCGCCCCCGGCCGTCGCGGTCGCGGCGGCGTTCGCGATCAGATTGTCGACCCGGCCCCAGCGATCGAGGGTCGTCGCGACCAGCCCGCGGATCGCCGACTCGTCGGCGAGATCGCATCGGACGAAGATCGCCTCGCCGTCGGCCTTGCGGATCGCGTCGACGACCCGGGCGCCCCGCTCCTCGCTGCGTCCGCTGACGACGACCTTGGCGCCCTCCGCCGCGAAGCGGCGTGCCGTCGCCGCGCCGAGACCGCTCGTCGAACCGGTGATGATCGAGACCTTGCCCGCGAGTCGTTGGCTCATCGCTTCTGCTCCCGGCCATCTCGTGAGGCGATGGCATTCGTGGTCGTCTCAACGCGCGTCGTCCGGCTCGTCCGGCTCAGAGCCCGACCGGCCGCTCCCCGATGATGCCCTCGTCTCGCAGCGAATCCAGCGCCGCGGCGTCGAGGCCGAGCCAGCCGCGGAGGATCTCGCCGTTGTGCTCGCCGAGCAGCGGTGCGGCCCGGGGGAAGCGGCGCGGACCGGTGTCGAGGAAGCGGATCGGCTGGGTCGGGATCGGGACCGGGCCTGCGAGCGGATGCTCGACGCGCTGGACGAAGTCGCTCTTCGCGACCGGCTCGAGCGTCGTCCCGAGCCGCGTCGCCATCACGGGCGCGCAGGGGATGCCCGCGGCGAGCAGGCGCTCGACGGCCTCGGCGCGCGGCTGGTCGGCGAGCCAGCGCGAGAGGACGGCGTCGATGCGGTCGTGGGCCGCGCGGCGGCCGGCGAGGGTCGCAAGGGACGGGTCCTCGGCGAGCCCGCCCGCGCCCGGGGCCCCCCGCCCGCCGAGCAGGCCGCAGAGCGTCCGCCACTGCGCTTCGTCCTCGACCGAGAGCGCGAGCCACTCCGGCTGGCCGAGGGCGTCGCGCCCGGCGCAGGCGTAGAGCCCCTGCGGCGCGGAGTGGGTCGAGCGGTTGCCGTCGCCCGTCAGGAGATGACCCGTCGCGTCGTGCTCGACGATGCCCTCGACGGCGATCGAGAGCAGGGTCTCGACCATCGCCGACTCGATCGCGCAGCCGTGACCGGTCTCGTCGCGGCGGGCGAGGCCGAGCAGGGTCGCGAAGGCGGCATGGAGCCCGGCGAGGGGATCGGCGCAGGCGCGCGGCGTCAGCGGACCGGCCTGCTCGCCGGCGGATGCGGGGTAGGCGGTCAGCCAGGCGAGTCCGCTGACCTGCTCCATCGTCTGCGCGAAGCCCACGCGATGGCGCCACGGCCCGTCGAGGCCGAAGGCGGGCATGCGGACCAGCACGATGCGGGGGTTCGCGGCGGCGAGCCGGGCGTAGTCGAGCCCGAAGTTGGCGAGCACCCGCGGCGAGAAGTTCTCGATCACGACGTCGGCCTGCTTCACGAGCTCGAGCAGCAGCGCGAGGCCGCGCGGTCGCGTCAGGTCGAGGGTCAGGCTGCGCTTGCCGGTGTTGGCGCTGTGGAAGGTCGGACCGAACTCCCACCAGCCCTCGCTCTGCGGCGAGCGCGTCGTGCCGAAGCGCATGCCGTCGGGGCGCTGGATCGACTCGACGTGGATCACGTCGGCGCCGAGGCAGCCGAGCACGAAGGTCGCGTAGGGGCCGGCCCAGAATGCGGTCAGGTCGAGGATGCGGAGGCCGGAAAGGGGGAGCGCGCGGGGCGCGACGGGCGATCCGGCCGCGTCGGATCGACGCGGAGAAGTGTCGGAGGATTCCGGCTCGGGCCAGGGCGCGGGCGCGTCGACGGCCGCCGCGAACGCCCTGCCCGCGGTCCGCGACGCGTGGAGAGTCGCTGCGGCGGATCGGGCCCGTCGCGGCCAGGCGCTCGACGCGTAGGGGATGCGGGGCTCGAGGAAGGCGCCGCGCGGGTTGCGGAGGAAGACGCCGCGCTCGATCAGATGGTCGAGGCGCGGCAGCAGCGCGCCGTGGCCGATCGGGGCGGCGGGGACGCGCAGAAGCTCGCTGCGCTCGAGCAGCGCCTCCGTCGTGTACTGGCGGGTGTAGGCGCGCACGGCGCGGCGGATCTCTTCCGCGCGGGCGTTGCGCGTCATCATGTGGGCGAGGCTCGTGTCCTCGGCCCAGGCCGGCTGCTCGACGAGCAATGCGAAATCGCGCCACTGCTGCGCCGTGAAGATGCAGAAGCCGATCCAGCCGTCGGCGGTCGGTTCGATCGAGGGCACGTCCTCGCTCGCCGGCAGCTCGAAGACCTGAGAGAAGTGGCCCCAGACGCTGCCCGCGTTGGTCAGCGTCGGCAGGATCGCCTCGAGCTTCGAGACGTCGACGCGCGGACCGCTTCCGTCACGCCGGGCGGCGCGGAGCGCGGCGACGAGGCCGAGTGCCGCGTAGGTCCCCGAAAGCCACTCGACGATCTCCCCGCCCGCCGTGAGCGGGGGCAGTCCCGGCCGCCCCCGCGACGCGGTCGAGCCCGCCCAGGCCTGCAGCGTGAAGTCGTTGGCCGGTCGCTGCGACCAGGCGTTGCCGGCGCCGAAGCTCGAGAGCGCGAGCCAGACCGCCTGCGGCCGCGCGCGCGCGAGCGCCTGCTCGCCGAGTCCGCGCGCATCGAGCCAGCCGACCGCGAGGCCGTCCAGCACGGCGTCGCAACCGCGGTAGAGCCGCCGCAACGCGGCGCAGCCCGCGTCCGTGTCGAGATCGAGGGCGAGCGCCCGCTGGCCCGCGCGGAGATGGCGGAAGAGGAGCCCGTCGCCCTCCGCATCGAAGGAGGCCGACGTCGCACCGCGCCGTCGCAGCGGATCGCCCTCCGCCGTCTCGACCGCGACGATCGACGCGCCGGCATCGGCGAGCAGTCGGCTCGCGTAGCCTCCGGCGATGCCCGGGGCGAGGGTCACGACGCGGAGGCCGGCGAGGGGCTGTCGATCGTCGTCGCTCATCGAGGCTGCGGGCTCCTTCTCCGGCTTCGCCCGGCGCATGCCGGAGGCGGTGGCGGTCCTGTCAGGGCGATCGACGGCGGATCGCGTCGAGCGACCCTGCGCCCGGACCGCGCACGGCGAAGTGCAGCAATCCCCCGAGCAGCGCCACGTTCTTGAAGAGCGGGCCGATGTGGTCCGGATCGCCGACGTGGACGGTCAGCGTGATCGGGACGAGGGTCGCGAAGAGCGCGATCGCGGCGATGCGGGTCGCGAGGCCGAGCGCCAGTGCGCCGCCGCCGAGAACGAGCACGACCCCGCTCGCGAGCATGAGCGCCTCGGGCGGACCGAGCAGGCGCGCGAGATGGCCGAGCGGCGCGGCGTCGAGTCGGGCGAGCATCGTGTCGCGCTGCATGAAGTGGCCGACGCCGGCGACCACGAAGATCAGGCTGAAGAGCAGCCGGAAGGCGACGTCCGACGCGGGGCCGAGGCGTTCGAGGGCCGAGTCCGACTGCACGCTGTCTTCTCCCGCATTCAGGTCTCACCGATCCGCCGTCGATCCTCGGTCGTCCCGGGCAGTCGATCCGGCCGAGCACGGATCGCCGGATGGGTCGGCGAGAGCCGACGGGGATCCGCGACCGTTCTCACTCCCCTGTCGCCGCCGTCGGCGCTTCGGGGCCCGGCCGCGGACCGCAGTCCAGATCGACGACGAGGCCCTCGTTCGCGGCGCTCAAGCCGACCGTGCGAACGATCCGGTCGCAACCGGGACGTTCGAGCACGATTCGTCCGTAGAGCGCCGCCAGCGACGAAGGGTAGTGGACCGGAAAGACCAGTCGATCCTCGACATCGACCGGTGTCCTACCGACGCGCTGGCCCATGACGAACACGTCGGCGCCGGAAGGCCTCGAATCGACGTGGGTCGTGCCCCGACTCGAGGCCACGAAGCTTCCACCGAGGCACCCTTCGCCGACCAGCGCGACTCCGGCAACGATGCCGACCCAGCACCCGTTCCTGCGGGTCACCACGCCAGCCACATCTGCAGGAAGAGGGTGTTGTTGTCGCTCGCGTCGCGGTCGGAACCGTCGTAGCCCGCTCGACGGCCGTTGAACTCGAAGTAGGACGTGTATTGGAGCGTGAGCCGCGTGTTCATCCACGGGTTGTAGCTGACCTCGGCGATCAGACCATGGCTGTCCGGACGACCGTTTCGGCTCCCGTCGACGGGATCCGGCGGATAGACGACCCGGTCGCGCGAGCCGAACGTCGCGAAGGGCGAGAGCGTGAAGGAGGCCCACTGGTCCCAGAAGTAGGTCGCGTCGGCGCTGATCTGATGGAGGTGGCCGTGACGGTTCGACGCGTTGCCCGTGCCATAGCGAGCGTCCTCGTAGACCCAGCGGCCCTGCAGCTGGAAGAGACCGGGACCCAGGGGATGGCGAATCTGGAAATCGAGTCCGACGTCCTCGAAGTCGTCGTTGGGTCCGCCGCCGTCGGGCTTCTGCTTCGCGGCCAGCCCGAAGTGGCCGACCATGACCGAGGTCTGGCCGAAGACATGACTCAGGGCGAGGCGCCAGTAGGGGATGGGCCCTTGAAGCGAGCCCGCCCGGGCGAGCGGGCGATCGATTCCGAGCGGCGCGGCGCCGTAGACCCCGACTTCCGCGTAGACGAGCTCGTCGAAGTAGCCGTAGACCGTGGCGCCCGCGACCTCTTGAGCGAGGTTTCCATTGACGAGCGCGCTGGCGGCCGGCGTCGGCGCGCTCGGTGAGGACGCGTATGGGTAGCCCCAGGCGGCGGTCGTATTCCATGGATCCGAGACGGTCGGGTTGTTGTTGAACGAAACGCCATAGACGAGGGGTTTGGAGTCGATCTCCTTCGTGTCGGCGATCCGGATGTCGGTGTTGTCGAAGCCGAACTCGTTGTCGGCGCCCGAATAGGTCACCTGGACGAAGCTGCCGACCTTGGGCGCGATGCGACCCGCGAAGAAGAGACTGGCCTGGTCGGGAAACTCGATGTCGTCGTTCTTGCTGTCGGGCTGGCGTTTCCCGGTTCGCGTGTAGTCCGCTTGGAACATCACCGACAGCAGTGCCGGAATCGGAAGATCGAGGAGCTTGCGCCTTGCCTCCGCACGCTCGTCCTCGATCGTCGGCTTCGAGCTCAGCGTGTAGCCGGACAGCTTGAATTGTCGTCCGAAGGTGTTCAGGACCGGGAACTGGACGTGGCAGCCGTTGCACGGCATGTCGAGCTGACGCGCGAACGACGGGACGGAACGGGCGGGGACGGGAACGAGCGCGATCAGGAACGCGAAGCCCAGGTGGAGAGCGAGCGGAACCGTCCAGGCGTCCTTGCATCGCATGCGCATGTCAACCTCCAGGGCCAGACCGGACGGCACGGCGGATTCCCGACCCTCCGGCGACCGGTTCGAGTCACGCGTGGCCCTCGAGCCTTCCCGAAGCCGACGTCGATGCTCCACGGACCAGCGTCGTGTTCGGAGGGGGCGAGCGCGCCGTCGCCCGGTCCGCGCACTGCGAAATGCGCCATCCCGCCGAGCCGGGCGACGTTCTGGAAGAGCGGGCCATCGTGCGGCCCGGACCGCCGACGTGAACCGTCAGCGTCAGGGGATCAGCGGATCAAGGTAACGAAGCGTGCGTCGGTGGCGATCCGCATGAGGGCGTCGGTCGTGGGCGTGAGGCCGACGACCCCAAGGAGCGATCTCGCTTGCGCGCATCCGCCGCTCGGGCGGACCGAGCAGGGAGGCGAGGCCGCCGAGCGGCGTCGCGGCGCGCGGGCATCGTGTCCGAACGACTCGGATGCGGGATCGGCTTTCGTCGCGCCGCTCGTCCCGGATTCCGCGGTCGCCTTCCGATCGCGGCTGCAGACGCTATGGGTCTGCCCTCGAAGGGCCGAGATGCCGTGTGGCCGAGATGCCGTGTGTAGAAGGGGCGAGGACGGTTCGCTCGCCAGCGAGAGCCGAGGATGCAGATCGAGCCCTTCTACGACCCGGTGACCGCGACGCTGAGCTACGTCGTGTACGATGCGCGCGAGCGGGTGGCCGTCGTGATCGATCCCGTGCTCGACTACGACCCCGCGAGCGCGCGACGTTCCGCCGAATCCGTCGGGCGGATCGCGACGTTTCTCGAAGAGCGCCGACTGGACGTGGCCTACGTGCTCGACACGCATGCCCATGCCGACCACGTGACCGCGCTCGCCTGGATCGCCCGCCGCTACGGAGCGAAACGGGTCATCGGCGCGAAGATCGGCCTCGTCCAGGCCACCTTCCGCGACCTCCTCCGGCTCGGGGACGCGCAACCGACCGACGGTCGCCCCTTCGAGATCCTCCTCGCCGACGGCGAGCGGCTCGACGTCGGGCCCTTCGCGATCGAGGCGATCGAGACCCCGGGCCACACGCCCGCGTGTCTGACCTATCGCGTCGAGGACGCCCTCTTCGTCGGGGACACCCTCTTCCAGCCCGACTACGGCACCGCCCGTTGCGACTTCCCGGGCGGTGACGCCGCCACGCTCCACGCCTCGATCACGGCGCTCTACGCGAGCCATCCGCCCGAGACCCGCGTCTTCACCGGCCACGACTATCGCCCCGGCGGTCGACCGGTCGCCTTCGAATCGACCCTCGGCGAGCAGCGCGCGACGAACGTGCAGCTCTCGGACGCGACGGCCTGCGCGGACTTCGTGGCGTTCCGCCGTCGGCGCGACGCGACGCTGGGCGTGCCGGCGCTGATGATTCCGTCCATCCAGCTCAATCTGAGGGCGGGCGAGTCGCCGACGCCGGAGGCGAACGGAATCGCCTATCTTCGCCTGCCCCTCGATCTCTTCGGCTCGTGAGGATGGCCGTGACCGACGCTCCGATTCCCGAGCTCCGACCCGACGCGGCCCATGCGCGGCTCGCGGCGCTGCGCGTCGTCGACGTGCGCGAGCCGCACGAGTTCGAGGGGCCGCTCGGCCGCGTTCCGGGCTCGACCTGCGTGCCGCGCTCGCGCCTCGCGCAGACCGCCTTCGATCCGGCCGAGGCTTGGCTCGTCGTCTGTCGCTCGGGTCGGCGATCGCTCGCCGCCTGCGAAGCGCTCCGGGCCCGGGGCGTCGCGAACGTCGCCAACCTCGCGGGGGGCATGATCGCCTGGAACCAGTCCGGCCTGCCGATCGAGCGCACGCCGCTTCACGACGGCGCCTCGATCCTGCGCTCCCTCGTCGCCTGGCTCGCGCAGGTGGGCGGCGAGCCGGTCGAGGTCGCGCGCGGGCGGGTCGGGGCCTGGCTCGGCGAGCTCGGCGAGCCGTTCGAGCGGATCTCTCCGGAGGGGGTCGAGCTCGTCCTGCGCCGGGTCGAGCAGACGCTCCGTGCCCGCGGCGCGCCCGACGATCTCGATCTCACGGTCGCGGCCTATCGCCACGACCTGTCTCGGCGTTAGGCTTCGCTCGTGTTCGCGGTCGGACTCGTCCTCGCGATCGCGATCGGCCTCGCGCTCGGATTCTTCGGCGGGGGCGGCTCGATCCTGACCGTGCCGCTTCTCGTCTACGTCTTCGGGCTGCCGCCGAAGCAGGCGATCGCGAGCTCCCTCGTCGTGGTGGCGCTGGCGAGCACGGTGAGCGCCGTGCAGCACGCGCGGGCCGGGAACCTGCGGCCCGATGCGGCGTTGACCTTCGGGTCCGCGGGCGTCGTCGGCGCCTACCTCGGCGGTCGTGCGAGCGCGTGGCTCGACGGGGGTCTGCTCTTGCTCCTCTTCGCCGCGATGATGCTGCTGACGGCGGGCGCGATGTGGCGCGGGCGGCGGCCGCCCGCGGATCCCGCTGCCGCGGCGGGTCGACGGTCGCCGCTGCGCCTGATGCTGCAGGGGATCGCGGTCGGCGGGTTCACGGGCCTGGTCGGCGCGGGCGGCGGCTTCCTGATCGTGCCCGCGCTCGCGCTCTGGGCGGGGCTGCCGATGACCGCCGCCGTCGGAACCTCGCTGGTGATCATCGTGATGAACTGCATCGCCGGATACCTCGGATACGCGTCGAACGTGTCGATCGATCCGGTCGTCGTGGGCGGTGTCGCTTCCTCGGCGATCGCGGGCGCGCTCGTCGGGGCGCGGCTGGCGCGTCGAATCGATCCGGCGTCGTTGCGTCGCGGCTTCGCGCTCTTCGTGCTCGCGATGGGCGCCACGATCCTGGTCCGGGAGGGCGCGCTCTTGGTTCGCACGATCGGGCCCGCGCTGCCCGACACCTGGCCTCAGGTCGCGTTCGCGCTCGTCATGCTCGCGCTCGGCGCGGCCGCGGGCCGTGCGTCGACGGTCGCGACGCGTCAGCGGGAGGAGATGCTCTTCCAGGAAGGCGGCGGCATCTGATGGCGACGGCGTCGATGCGACTCCATCGCGATCGCTTCCCGGACCGGGCCGTGCTCGACACGGCCGTCTCGCATGCGCTGCTGCGCCGGGTCGCGCGGGGCGACGCGCCCGAGAGCCTCCGTCTCTACCGGCCCGACGACGCACTGCTCTTCTCGAGTCTCGACGCGCGCCGGCCGGGCTATGCGCGGGCGGTCGAGCTCGCCCGCGACGCCGGCTTCGAGCCGGTCGTGCGGCTCGCGGGCGGACATGCGGCGGTCTTCCTCTCCTCGTCGCTGGCCTTCGCCTGGGCCTCGCCGGATCCGGATGCCGCGCTGCGCATCCGCCCCCGCTTCGAGCGCCTCGCCGGCTGGATCGTCGCCGCGCTCCGTCGGCTCGGTCTCGATGCCCGCGTCGGCGAGCTCGAAGGCGAATACTGCCCCGGCGAGTTCAGCGTCCACGTCGAGGGTCGCATGAAGGTGATGGGCGTCGGTCAGCGGGTCATCCGCGGGGCGGCCCACGTCGGGGGCGTCGTCACGGTCGGCGACACCGACCGCCTGCGCGAGGTGCTCGTCCCGATCTACGAGGCGCTCGAGCTTCCGCTGCGACCGGAGACGGCGGGCGGGATCGCCGACTTCGACGCGTGCCTCACGGCGGACGATCTGATCGCGGCGCTCGCGGAGGTCCTTCGGGCGGAGGGCATCGCGCTTCTCCCGTCGACCTTCGATCCGGCGATCGAGGACGAGGCGCGGGCGCTCGCGGCCCATCACGCGCCGGAGTCGGTCGCGCGCGCGCGCGGTCTGCAGCCAGGGGTCGAGCGCGGTCCGGCCGGGTCGATCGCGACGAAGGCGCTGCTCCATTCCGGCGATTGAGGGCTCGCCGACCGAGGGGACGCCAGGTGTCGACGCGCAGCGCGTGTGCTTTCCTGTCGGCGGCCCGATCGCTCGTCTTCCATCCATCGGAGGGTTTCATGCACCGCCGCGTCTCGTCCGTCCGCCGGCTCGTCTCCTCTCGTTCGTTCGTTCCCGCCGTCGCCCTGGCTGCGAGCGGGCTCTCGGTCCTGGTCGTGGCGCCTCGCTTCGCGTCGGCGCAGGCCGCGCCATCCGACGAGGCCGTGATCGAGTACCGCCAGAATCTGATGAGCGCCGTCGGCTACAACATGGGCGCGATCGGCACGATCATGAAGAACCAGCTCGTCCTGCCCGGCGCTGTCGCGAACCACGCGCAGCAGATGGCCGACGCCGCGAAGCTGATCGGCCCCGCCTTCGAGCGGAAGGTGACGGCGGGCAAGACCGACGCGAAGCCCGAGATCTGGCAGGATCGGGCGAAGTTCGAGCAGGCGATCGCCGACTATCAAAAGGCCGCGTCGAACCTCGCCGCGGCCGCGAAGGGCGGCGATCCCGCGGCGACGGGCGCCGCGGTCAAGGCCCTCGGCGAGAGCTGCGGCGGCTGCCACGAATCCTTCCGCAAGCCCAAGGAAGAGTCGTACAAGAATCGATGAGCCGGCTCCGTCGCGGGGTGCATGCGGCGAAGCGGCCCGGGGACGGGATGGGCGTCGTCCTCGGCCGGCACGCCGGTCGTCTCGGAATCGTCTTCGTCTCGATGTGCACGGCACTTTTCGGGCTGGGGGCGCGGGCTGCGGCGCCGAGCGACGCGGAGCGCCACGTCGCCGAGCAGGTCGCACGGGCGAAGGCGGAGGGCATCGGGCTTCGGACGCCCGTGCAGCGGGGGGAGCGCGTCTTCCGCGCGACGGGCGGCTGTACCTGCCATACCAACTACCCCGGCGAGGCGGAGGCCGCGCCCGCGCTGGCCGGGGGCCGTGCGCTCGAGACGCCGTTCGGGACCTACTACAGCACCAACATCACGCCCGACCCCGAGACGGGCATCGGCGGTTGGAGCGACGCCGACTTCATCCGAGCGATGCGCGAGGGCCTGGCGCCGGACGGGCGCCACTACTTTCCGGTCTTTCCCTACCCGTCCTTCACGGGCCTGTCCGATGCCGACCTCGTGGATCTCAAGGCCTATCTCGACTCGCTCGTGCCGGTCCGCCGCGCGAACCGGGCGCCCGACGCGCCCTTTCCGTTCTCCTGGCGAACCTCGATCGCGGGCTGGAAGCTGCTCAACTTCGCCTCTGCGCGGATCGAATCCGAGCCGTCCCAGGACGCGGTCTGGAACCGCGGGCGCTATCTGGTCGAGGCAGCCGCCCACTGCGGTGAGTGTCATACGCCGCGCAGCTGGACGGGCGGGCTCGATCGCAGCCGCTGGCTCGCGGGCTCGAAGGAGGGGCCGGAGGGCGAGCTCGCGCCGAACATCACGCCCGACGAGCGGACTGGCATCGGGGACTGGTCGATTCCCGATCTCGTCTGGTATCTCGAGACCGGTCTGAAGCCCGACGGCGACGACACCCAGGGCCTGATGCGCGAGGTCATCCGCCACGGCTATTCGAGTCTGCCGCGGGAGGATCGCGAGGCGATCGCGCGCTATCTGAAGTCGGTCCCGCCGATCGAGAATCGAGTGAAGGGCGGCGATTGAGGACGCCGCGCGCTCCGCTCGGATCGTCCGATCAATCGCGCGTCTGCGGCCGTCGCGTCAGGCCGCCGACGACGAGCATGCCGAATCCGAAGACCATCGCGGCGGTCGGCTCCGGGACGGCGGGCGCGCCGGCCGTCTCCGAGATGACCCAGCCCCGGGTCTTGCCCGGCGCCGTATAGCGCGCGCCGACGTGCCACTCGCTCTCGTCGATGAGGCCGGTCGCGCCGAACCGGACCTTCCACGTGTAGACGCCGCCGACGCCGAGGTCGGGCGAGACGTCCGCGCAGACGAAGCTGCCGTTGCTTCCGCCGCACCCGCTGCCCGTGAGCGGGCCCTCGCCGAGGGCCGCGCCGGGTCCGGAGACGATCATCGCATCCACGTAGTCGTTCGCGACCTTGAAGTCGAAGTCGACCAGCGTCGTCGCGCCGACGGAGAAGGGGACGCTGGTGTCGATCGTATAGGTCGCGAGGTAGAGATTCGTCCCCGTCCGCTCGACGTTCAGCGTATAGACGCCGCCGATGCAGCCTGCGGTCGCGCAGTCGACGGACATCGCGTTGGCGGCGCCGGAGACGAGCGCCGCGACGAGGAGGAGGGTCAGCGCGAAGACGGACGGGCGCAGGAGGCGAGCGGGCATGGATCGGAATTCCTCGATTCGAGTGGCGCAGCGCCACATGGTCGAGAAGTACCCGATGGCCGATCGAAAGGGAACGGGGACGAGCATCGTGCGCGCGAATTGCCGCGCATCTGCCTAGCCAGCCGCCGCCTTGAGCTTCACCTTGCCGCCCTGGACCACGACCTTGAACGAGACCTTCTCGCAGCCGAGCTTCTTCTTCAGCTCGGAGGCCTGCCGGGCGAGCACCGACTCGAGCTTCGCCCGCGACAGCGAGCTCGTGTCCTGACCCGCGGCTTGCATCGCCGCGCGGTAGGTCTCGAAGAGGTCGCCGCTCCCGCGCCCACCGCCCTTGCCGCCAGCCCCCGCCGTCCCCGCGCCGGCCGCAGCGGCGCCCGCGCCAGCGCTCGCCGGACTCGTCGGGGCGGGACTCGTCGCGTCCGCGCCGACGCCCCGCTCGCGGTCGTGGAGGTTCGCCTTGAAGACGTGGCGCTTGTAGGTCCCGGCTTCGATCTGGCGCAGGATCGTGTCCCACTGGCGCTTGAACGCCTGGTAGCGCCCGTTCAAGCTGTTGAATTTGAAGCGCAGCGCGGAGTTGGTCAGTCGCGTGTTCGCGAACTTGATCACGACCTTCTGTACTTCGCTGCGCAGCTGAGCGGGCTCGGTCGGGCGGGTGCCGATGAAGTACTTCTCGTAGTCGAGCTTCAGCTGGTTCAGCTTGATCTCGAGGAGCTTCAGCTCTTCGTCCTGAGTGAGAACTTCCATCGACATCCGCGTCCGGATCGGTCCATTCCCAGAGCGACTTGATGGCTTTTAGACCCGTCTCTCTACTGCACTCACCGTGCGGATGGGTTGCCGGCCCGGCGCGCGCATCGGTGACTCTGCGAACAGGGTCGCGATGTCGAAACGTCAGCGGCCCGAACGACAACGAGACATCACGCCCCGATCGGCGGTAGCGTGCGGCCGTCGATTCGTCCGGCGGCCATCCCGAATCCGTCCGGTCGTCCAGGAGGCCCCCGCGCGGCTTCGTCGCGAAGCGAACCCTCGATGCGTCGAGACGAGGCGTCGGGGGCCGGCAAGGAGGGGATGGAGCGTGAAGGAACGAGAGCCAGAGGGTCGACGCGAGAGGACGCGAGAGAGAGGAGCCGTGCCATGGCCGAGCGAGGAGTCCGGGTTCTGGTCGGAACGAAGAAGGGGGCGTTCGTGCTGTCCTCCGACGAGGGGCGTGCGAAGTGGGACGTCGCCGGGCCGTTCTTCGGGGGCTGGGAGATCTACCACCTGAAGGGCTCGCCGGCGGATCCCGATCGTCTCTGGGCGTCCCAGAGCACGGGCTGGTTCGGCCAGCTGGTCCAGCGCTCCGACGACGGCGGGCGGACCTGGGCGCCGGTCGGCAACGCGTTCCAATACGATGGCGTCGCCGGGATGCATCAGTGGTACGACGGGACGCCGCATCCCTGGGAGTTCGCGCGCGTCTGGCATCTCGAACCCTCGCCACGCGATCCCGATCTCGTCTACGCGGGCGTCGAGGACGCCGCGCTCTTCCGGTCGAGCGACGGCGGCGTCTCGTGGCAGGAGGTCTCCGGTTTGCGCCGACACGGGACCGGGCCGCATTGGCAGCCGGGCGCCGGGGGGCTGTGTCTCCATACGATCCTGCTCCATCCGACCCGCGCGGAGCGCATCACCGTCGCGATCTCCTCCGCCGGCAGCTTCCGCACCGACGACGGCGGCTCGACCTGGCGCCCGATCAACCGCGGCCTCCACTCCGAGCAGATTCCCGATCCCCACGCCGAGGTTGGCCACTGCGTCCACCACATCGCGATGCATCCCGCCCGACCCGACGTCCTCTTCATGCAGAAGCATTGGGACGTGATGCGCAGCGACGACGGCGGTGACTCGTGGCGCGAGGTCTCGGGCAACCTCCCGAGCGACTTCGGCTTCGTGATCGACGTCCATGCCCATGAGCCCGAGACGATCTACGTCGTCCCGATCAAGAGCGACTCCGAGCACTATCCGCCCGACGGCAAGCTCCGCGTGTACCGCAGTCGCAGCGGTGGCGGCGACTGGGAGGCGCTCGCGAAGGGGCTCCCGCAGCAGCATTGCTATGTCAACGTGCTGCGGGACGCGATGGCGGTCGACTCGCTCGACGAGTGCGGCGTCTACTTCGGGACCTCGGGCGGACAGGTCTACGCGTCCCGGGACGGGGGCGACTCGTGGACGGCGATCGCGCAGAACCTGCCGGGGGTCCTCTCCGTCGAGGTCCAGACGCTGCGATGAGCGCGGCGTCCGATGACGGGCGCTTCGCGACGATCCGCCTGAAGCTGCCCCACCACCTGCGCAACCTCGCCCGCCTGCCGGGCGAGGTCGCGCTCGACGTCCCGATCGCGGAGGGCCGCGCGGTCTCGCTCGAGTCCGTCCTCGCCGCGCTCGAGGCGAGTCATCCCGTCCTGCGCGGGACCATCCGGGATCAGGCGACCGGTCGACGCCGGCCCTTCATCCGCTTCTTCGCCTGTCGCCGCGACCTCTCCCACGACCCGCCGAGCGCACCTCTGCCCGACGACGTCGTCGATGGACGGGAAGTCCTGATCGTCCTCGGCGCGATGGCCGGCGGTTAGGCGACAGCCCGACCGTTCGTCGCCTTCGCGACCAGCCCGGCTCGATCGGGCCACCCGGCACCCGGGCCGGAACCCGTCTCCCGCGACCGATCAACCGCTGCCGACCTCGCCGTTCGGGATCAGCGGCGCCCAGAAGGCGCGCGCCGCCTCGTGCGGATCCTTGACGACGCCGCGGCTTCCGCCGAGGGTCATCGTATAGCGGCGATGGGGCTCGTAGGCCGGCCAGTCGGGCAGGCCCATCGACTGGGGCTGACCCGTTCGCGCGAACGCGACCCACGCGTCCTGCATCACGTCCGCGAGGCGCGCGGCCTTGCGATCCGCGACGAGACCGAGCCGCAGGATGCGCGCGCGGGTCGCGCCGAAGACGAAGGGCAGCTCGAGCCCGTGACAGGCGCCGAGTCCGCCGCCGATCAGCGGCAATGTCCACTCGAAGAGATAGGACCAGATCTCCGCCTGGTGGGCCGACTGTGCGTCCGCGAGCCGCGTCGCCGGGTAGTGGAAGATCCGATCGCTCTGGAGCGCCACCCAGCGCTCGCCGGCGCCGGGATCGCGCGCGCCGGTGGGGGGGCCGTAGGTTCCGAGGATCTTCGCGGCGAGCGCCGCGTCTTCCTGCTGACCGCGGCGCGCGATGCGTCGGACCCGCGCCGCGAGCTCGCCATCGCTCACGCGATCGCGATCGAAGAAGGTGAAGAGCCGATACTCGTCGCGGTTCGTCCCGATCAGGACCGGCACGTCGCGCGCGTCCCCGCGTTCGATCGCGGCGAGCGGATTCTCCGGGATCAGGTCGCCGTCGATGCAGGGCTGCCAGGCCATGACGCCGTTCTCGAGGCCGTTGCCGATCGTCGCGCGCGCCTGCGCCTCCATCAACCGCGTCACCGGCACGTCGACGAGCGCCTCGGGCGAGGGATCCACGACCCCGAGCAGCTCGAAGAACTGCGCGGCGACGCGTGCGGCCTTCTCGGGACTCGAGACGTTGTGGGCGGCACCGCTCTGCAGGATCGCCTTGTGGAAGAGTCCCCGCGCGGCCGGCACGCCGAGCAGCGTCCCGATGCTCATCGCGCCGGCGGACTCGCCGAAGACCGTCACGTTCTCCGGGTCGCCGCCGAAGCCCTCGATGTTGTCCCGGACCCAGGCGAGCGCGGCGATCTGGTCGCGCAGCCCGACGTTCGCGGACGTCCTTCCAGGACAGGAACCCGAGCGCGCCGAGCCGGTAGTTGATCGTGATGACGACGACGTCGCCCCGTGTCGCGAGCTGCTCGCCGGAGTAGAGCGAGGTCGAGCCGGAGCCGAGGATGAAGGCGCCGCCGTGGATCCAGACCATCACGGGGCGCCGCGCGCCGTCACATTTCGGTGTCCAGACGTTGAGGTAGAGACAGTCCTGGCTCTGGCGACTGCCGGCCGCGCCGATCAGCCCGCGGATGATGCGATTCACGGGCCCGATCTGCGGCGCCGAAGGACCGTACTCGCGGGCGCGGCGCAGGCCGGACCAGGGCTCGGGCGGCTCCGGCGCACGGAATCGAAGCGGACCGAGGGGCGGCCTCGCGAAGGGAATGCCCAGGAATCGGACGCCGCCGCCGAAGGTCTCCCCTTCGAGCTGGCCGAATCTGGTCGTGACGTGATGACTCAATGGCACCCGATCCCGGCGGCCCCATCTCCGCCGATCCGATCCCGAACCGGCGCGACTCTACCGGCGGTGATCGATCCGGGCAAAGGTGGGTCGCCGCGATCTCGGCGCCCCGGGCTCAGCCGTCGACCCGACCGCCCTGCACGAGGCAGTCGTCCTTCGCCATGAAGCGCAGACCGTCCGACATGCGGCAGCGCACGACGCCCGCCGGCTTGCTCTCGCCCGGGGTCATCGTCTTCGCCTCCTGCCACCACTGCTTCGAGCGTTCGTCGAGCGCGCTCTTGGCCGCCGCGAGGCGTCCCGCCGCACCGAGCGACTCGCCGCTCGGATCGCGCTTCGGGTCCTGCTTCTTGCTCTTGTCGCTCGGCATCTTCGCCGCGGCACTGTCGAGCTCGTCCATCACCATGCAGCCCGTCCCCGCCGAGAGCGCGATGGCCAGGGCGAGCGGCAGCGCGAGCGCGGCCCGGGCGAGCGTCGTGTGGCGGGCCGTCGATCGTGACTCCGCTCGCGCAGAGCGCCCCATCCATCGGGAGAAACGCGACATGCGCGACTCATCGTCTCTCGTGCCCGTCCGCTTGAAGGAGGGCCCGGCAGACCCCGCTGGCGGCGACGGCGTCCGCGCCTGCGCGCAACCCGCCAGCAGGTCGCCGGCAGCGGACCGCGCGTACGATCCCGTGCGCCCCGCCATCCGCTTCCGGCCGATCGCATCCGGGCGAATCCACCGTTCGGCCCTTTCGGGCGGCTTGGCTCAGCGGGCCTCGAGACCGCCGCGATCCGCGACACGCCAGAGGTACCAGCTGGCCACCGTGCGCCAGGGCGCCCAGCGCTCCCCGAACGCCGCCAGCGCGCGCGGCTTCGGCAGCGCGTCGCGTCCGTAGGCGAGGGCGAAGCCCTTGCGAACGCCGTAGTCGTCGACCGGAAGCACGTCGGGTCGTCCGAGCCGGAAGATCAGGAACATCTCCACGGTCCAGCGTCCGATCCCGCGCACCGCCGTCAGGCGCTCGATCAGCTCGTCGTCCGACAGCCGGCGCGCCTGCGTGAGCGTCGGAATCCCGCCGGCGAGGCTGCGCTCGGCGAGGTCGCGCAGCGCGAGCGCCTTCGCGCCCGAGAGCCCGGCGCCCCGCAGCGCCGCGTCGCTCGCCGCGAGGATCTGCTCGGGTCGCGGTCCGCCGCGTCCGCCGCGTCCGCCGGGACAGAGCGCACAGACCCGCCCGTAGATGGTCGCCGCCGCGCGACCCGAGAGCTGTTGCGAGACGATCGCCTCCGCGAGCGCGGCGTAGACGCTCTTCGCGGCGCGCTGCTCGCGAGCGAGGCCGAAGGCACCGATCGCCTCGATCGTCCGGCGGAGCGTCGGGTCGGCGGCGCGCAGCGCGGCGAGGGCGCGACGCGCGTCGATGGGCGAGGAGGCGTTCGGCCGTTCCTTTGCCGCGGAGGACGCGTTCGCGGGCGATGGCATCGCAACGGAGCCGCTCGATGCACGCCCCGCCGGCGACCGTCGCCGCCGGGCCGCGATCGTCTTCGGTCTCGCTTCGGTCCGCTCGCGTCGTGCTGCCATGGTCCCTCGTGCCCATGCTCGCTGCGGTCGTCGTGCGCGCGCGCTGCCGTGCTCGGGGCGGCGACGCGCGCGGGGCCCGGCGGCTCAGAGATCCTTGAAGCTCGGATTCCAGATGCGTCGCAGCCAGGCCGGGGACCACCAGTTGAAGCGGCCGAGCAGCTTCATCGTCGACGGGACCAGCACGCAGCGCACGATCGTCGCGTCGAGGAAGATCGCGACGACGAGTCCGACGCCGATCTCCTTGACGAAGATGAACTCGCCGAAGGCGAAGGCGCCGACCACGGCGATCAGGAGCAGGGCGGCACGCGTGATGATGCTGCTCGTGTGCTCGAGACCGATCGCGACGCTCGCCGTGTTGTCGCCGCTCTTGTCGAACTCCTCCTTGATGCGCGAGAGCATGAAGATCTCGTAGTCCATCGAGAGGCCGAAGACGACGGCGAGCAGGACGACGGGGACGGTCACCTCGATGCCGCTCTGGGTCTCGAAGTGGAGCAGTCCGCGCAGGTGGCCGTCCTGGAAGATCCAGACGAGCGCGCCGAAGCTCGCCGCGACGGAGACGACGTTCATGGCGATCGCCTTGAAGGGGATCACCACCGAGCCGAAGGCCAGGAAGAGGATCGCGATGTTGGTCGCGACGATGATCCAGAAGACGGTCGGAAGATAGGCCTCGAGCGTCCGGCGGCCGTCGTAGTTCTCGGCCGTCGGCCCGCCGATGCGGACGGTCAGGTCCGACGGGTCGATCCCGCGTAGACGGCCGACGAGCTCGCCGGCCTCGTTGGAGCGCCAGGGCGCCTCGGCGTAGACGTAGACGAGGGCGAGATCGCCGCGAAGGGTGTCCTTCAGGAAGTCCTGCTCCTCGTCCGACAGGCTCGAGGGGTCGGCGACCCGTCGGGACGCGTCATCGGGATGCGAGAGCTCGCCGCTCGCGAACGGACTCTCGACGCGTTCGACGCCCGGGACGGCCTTCAGGCGCTTCACGAAAGCGATCAGCTTCTCGAGCTCGCCGGGGGCCGCGAAATCGGTCTTCGAGCGGGCAGCCACGAAGATGGGCGTGAGCGGCTGCTTGCCGAAGCCGGTCTGCCGATCCTCGAGGATCTCGTCGACGACCCGGACTTCGGCCCCCGGCGTGAAGATCTTCGAGTCCGGCATCGCGCTCTTCATGCGCAGCGCGGGAGTGCCGAGGGTGAGGAGGAAGGCGGTGGTCACGATCGTCAGTGCGACCGGCCAGCGCATGACCCAATGCGCGAAGATCCGCAGCTGGCGGGCCATCGGGCTGACGACGTGGGCCTGCTTCGCGACGACGCGATGGCCGAAGCGGGCGAGCAGCGCCGGCAACAGCACGAGCGCGCCGAGCATCGCGAAGCCGACCACCATGATGCCCGAGACCGCGATCGAGCGGAGCACCATGATCGGGAAGACGATCAGCGCCGCGAGCGAGACGGCGACGGTGCAGCCGGAGACCAGGATCGCGAGCCCCGCGGTCTTTCTCGTTCGCTCGAGGGCGGCGTCGACCTCGAGACCGTGGCTGATCTCCTCGCGGAAGCGCGTGACGACGAGCAGGGCGTAGTCGACGGAGAGCCCGATGCCGACGATGCTCGCGACGTTGAGCGCGAAGACCGAGACGTCCATGAAGTGGGTCAGGACGCGCAGACCGGCCAGCGTCGTCGGGATCGCGAAGGCGGCGATCGCGACGGGGAGCAGCGTCGCGGTGATCCCGCGGAAGAAATAGAAGAGCAGGAGCACGATGATCGGTGCCGCGATCAGCTCGCCCCGGGCGAGGTCCTTGAACGCGGTCTCCTGGGCGAAGGCCTCGGCCGCGAGCGGTCCGCCGAGTCGGACGGTCATGGGCGCGGCCGAGAGGGTCTCGTGCAGCTTCGGCAGCGCGCGCGCCTTGTCGCTGTCGTCGCCGCGGAGGGCGATGAACACGACCGTGCTCCTCTCGTCCTCCGAGACCATCGAAATCAGGCCCGAGTCGAAGTAGGAGCTGACCGATTCGACCGTCTCGTCCTCGGCGAGGGCCTCGAGCACGGGCTCGATCTCGTCGTAGTAGTCCGTGTCGAGGGCGGAGAGCGAGTCGGAGGTGAAGATCGCGATGACGTCGGGCGAGGAGACGCCGAGCCCGTCGTGGAGCCACTTCTTCGCCTCGGCGGAGTCGCTGTGGAGGGCGATGATCCCGCCGGCCTTGAGCAGCGGCTTCACGCCGGCGCCGTAGAGCGCCGCGCCCAGGGCGAGCGCGACGAAGAAGGCGATCGCCCAGGTCGCCTGCCTTCCGTACTGCGAGCGATCGGCGTTCGGTCGGACCGGGCTGGCGGACATCCTGACGGGGCTCCTCTCTGCGACCGGACCGATCGCCGACGGCGCAAAGAATTAGCCCGGCCGCCCTCGTTCCGACCGGGTTTTTATCAAAGATCGTCGACTCGCAGGGGCCCTGCGGACGAATCCCATGCCGCGCGGAAGCGTTGCTCGACGAGCGTCGCATCGGACGCCCTCGCCTGCGCGATCAAGCTCTGCCAGAGGCCGAAGAGCAGCCGCCCGTCGCGCGGCTTCGCGTCGAGTGCGGCGCGGAACGCCGCCTCGGCGTCGCCGGCGCGCCCCGCGCGCAGCAGCGCGGCGGCATGGCGTCCGGCGATCGGCTCGTACCAGGGCGGAGGCTCGTCGTACTGAAGCCCTGCCTGGCGCTCGGCGGCCACTCGCCAGAGCGCGAGGGCCCGCTCCGTCTCGCCCGCGGCCGTCGCCAGCTCGGCATCGAGCACGGCCGCGGCGACGCCGAGGAAGTCCGAGGCGGCGTTGTTGATCAGATACCGGTCCGCCTCCGGCACGTCGGCCATCGCCGCCCGGAAGCGCTCGCGCTCGGCCTCGGCCCGCCCGGGCTGGCCGCGCCGCGCCTCCGCGCTGGCGCGCGCGTAGCGCCAGAAGGCCGTCGCGAGCCGCCAGCCCGGATCGGGCGCGGGCTCGGCGAGGATCCCGTCGTGGTCCCGGAAGACGAGCATCACGGCGAGCGGATAGGTCGTGAAGCCTTCGAGCATCTGCATCGATGCGACCTCGCGCTCGACGTTGCGCACCATCTCCCGCGCCGCCGCGAGCGCCGCGTCGAAGCGACCTTGCTGCATCCGGGCGTAGGCGATGAAGTGGATGTTGTGCGTCCAGTACATGAGCGGATACATCCCGGTCGCGCCGGTCCGCTCGACGAAGGCCCGATCCGCTTCGGCCGCCGCGACGTTCGTCTTCGCGGCGAGCTCGTAGTCGCCCGTCTGCAAGAAGACGTGGCCGGGCATGTGGACCAGATGGCCGGCGGCGGGGACGAGCGACATCAGGCGTTCGGCGGAAGGGATGGCGCGCTCGAGGTTCTTCGAGGCCTCGACGGCATGGATGTAGAAGTGGTTGGCGCCGGGATGATTCGGGTCCCGCCGCAGCACGCCCTCGAGCACCGCGACGAGCTCGAGCGTTCCCGGCGCCGGCTCGCCGGTCGCGGTCCAGAGCTGCCAGGGCCGGAGCATCATCAGGCTCTCGGCGAAGAGCGTGGCCGCATCGAGGTCGTCGGGGTAGTCGCGGACGAGCGCGCGCATGGCATCGCTGTAGTCGTGATGGAACGCGAGCCAGTCCGAGGCGGGATCGGGCGAGGCATAGCGCTTCGCGATCGCCTCGACGTAGCGGCGCTCGAGCGCGCTCGCACCGGCCGAGCGAGCGAGCGCCGCCTGCACCGCCTCGTGGGTCGCGCGTGCGCGGGCGGCGCCGACGCCAGTGTCGTTGTAGTTCGGCCCGATCGAGAGTGCGAGGCCCCACCAGGGCATCGCCGCCTCGGGGTCGAGCGCAGCCGCCCGACGGAAGGAGCGCGCGGCCTCGTCGTGATTGAAGCCGAAGAGCAGCGCCAGGCCCTGATCGAAGAAGGCCTGCGCGAGCGCGTCGTCGGTCGTGATCGGGTGGCGGCCGTCGCCGAGGCCGGGCAGCAGCTCGACGGGACGCGGCGCGCGGACCTTCGCCGCCGGCGCCGCGTCCTCTTCGTGCTCGCGCGGCGGGCGGGTCTGGCAAGCGCCGGCGGTCGCGAGGAGGGCCAGGGCCAGCGCGAGCCTCGACCGCCGGGTCGCGGGGGGACGGGGCCGGAAAGGGATCGAGTCCATCGAGGTCTCCTCCGGTCGCGCGCGCGCGTGCGCTCCTCTATCGCACGTCGTGCGCGTCTCCACCAGCCGGCGTGACGGCGGGCCCGACGCGCGGGCGCGTCAGGGCGTCGACCAGCGTCGACAGCAGGGCAGTGTCGGCAGGGGGATCCCGGTCGACGGCGAGGGGAGCGATCTCGCCGACGAGCAGCGCGCCGAGTCGCGTGCGCAGGCTCTCGAGGTTGCGCCCGTCGGCGGGCGACAGCGCGCCGTCGGCATGGGAGATCACGACGCCGGCGACCTCGAGTCCCCGCGCTGCGGCGCAGGCGAGCGTCAGGCGCGTGTGGTTCAGCGTGCCGAGCCGCGCGCGCGCGACGACGAGGAGCGGAAGGCCGAGCTCGGCGGCGAGATCGGCCATGTCGGCCTCGGCGTCGAGGGGAACCAGGAGGCCCCCGGCGCCCTCGACGAGCACGAAGGCGTGGCGCGCCGCGATGCGCGCGTACGCGGCGCGGATCGCGTCGAGCGAGACCGAGCGGCCTTCGGCGCGGGCGGCGACCTCGGGCGAGGCCGGCAGCGCGAAGCGCTGCGGACAGACGTCGTCGAGGGGGTCGTCGACCGCGGCTGCCGCGCGCAGGCCCAGGGCGTCTTGCGGACCCGCGGACGGGACACCGGTCTCGACCGGCTTCATCACGCCGACGTCGACGCCCGCCGCGCGCAGGCCCCGCGCGAGCGCGCAGGCGACGAAGGTCTTGCCGACGCCGGTGTCCGTCCCGGTGACGAAGAGTCCGCGCATGGGGTGTCAGGCGTCCGGACGACGATGGGCGCGCGCCGTCTCGGCGATCGCGTCGGCGAGATCGTCGAGCGCGGCGTCGGGATGGGTCGCCATCGGCGTGACGCGCAGGCGCGCCGTGCCGCGCGGAACGGAGGGATGGCGGATGCCCTGCGCATAATGGCCGCGAAGGAGCAGCGCCTCGCAGACTGCCATCGTCGTCTCGTTGTCGCCGATCACGACGGGCAGGACGTGGGTCGTGCTCGGCGCGGTCGAGATGCCGTGGGCGGCGAGGCGCGCGCGCAGGCGATCACAGCCGGCGGCGAGGCGCTCGCGGCGCCAGGGCTCGGCGTCGATCAGTCGCAGGGCGGCGCGCGCGGCCTCGACCTGGGCGGGCGAGAGCGCGCAGGAGAAGATGAAGCTGCGCGCCGTGTTGACGAGCAGCTCGCGCAGGCGGGCCGAGCCGACGACGAAGGCGCCGAAGGAGCCGATCGACTTGCCGAGGGTCCCCATCAGGACGTCGACCTCGGCGAGGACGCCGGCCGCTTCGGCGGTGCCGCGGCCGCGCGCGCCGAGGACGCCGGTTCCGTGCGCGTCATCGAGCAGCACGATCGCGTCCTGGTCGTGGGCGAGCTTCGTCAGCTCCGCGATCGGAGCGACGTCGCCGTCCATGCTGTAGACGCCGTCGACGGCGACGAGGACTCGGCGCGCGCCCGGCCGCACGCGCGCGAGGGTCGTGGCGAAGTCGTCGACGTCTCCGTGGCGGAAGACCGCGACCTCGCAGCGCGCGAGGCGCGCGCCGTCGATGATCGACGCGTGGTTGAGCGCGTCCGAGACGAGCACGTCGCCCGGCCCGACCAGCGCCGGGATCACGCCGACGTTCGCCATGTAGCCCGTGTTGAACGCGAGGGCCGCCGGCCGCTCGAAGAACGCGGCCAGCTCGGCCTCGAGCGCCTCGTGGCAGGCGAGGTTGCCGCTGATCAGTCGCGATCCGCCCGCTGCCGCGCCGTAGTCGCGCGCGCCGCGCTCCGCCGCCGCGACGACCTCGGGATGCGCGGCGAGATCGAGATAGTTGCTGCCGGCGAAGAGCCAGACGTCCCGCCCGTCGACGCGCATGCGCGGGCCCTGCGGTCCGTCGAGGACGCGCATGCGCCGCCAGGTGCCGCGGGCGCGGATCGCGCCGAGCACCTCGTCGGCGATCGCGTCGAGCGGCGGGCGTCTCATGCGCGCGTGACTTCCGGGCGCAGCAGCTGATCTCCGCCGCCCGGGATCCGGAACTGCGACCGGCCGCTCGCCGCCCCCGCCTGGGGGTCGGCGGCGAGCCGCGCCTGGATCTCGTGATAGGTGTCGTTGCCGTCGACCTCGAAGCCGGCGTCGCGGATCATCGCGTACGTTTCGAGGACGGGATCGCCGCGGGTCGTCAGGTAGCCGTCGACGAAGAGCGAGTTCGCCGGGTAGAGCGAGAGCGCCTGGAGGCCGCGCAGATGGCCCTCGCGCCCGGCGGCGACGCGGATCTCGGCCTTGGGGTTGACGAAGCGCATCAGGCAGAGCGTGCGCAGGCAGCGCTCGGGCGAGAGCGACCCGTCGTGCTGGACCTGGTTGCCCTCGATCGGGATCAGGAAGTTGACCGGGATCGACGGCACCTCGAGCTCGCGCAATCGATAGGCGACCTCGAGGATGTCCTGCGAGGCCTCGCCCATGCCGACGATCATGCCCGAGCAGGACGCGATGCCGTGGCGCTTCGCCGCCATCAGCGTCGAGACGCGGTCGGCGTAGGTATGCGTCGAGGTGATCGCGTCGTAGCGGCGCTCGCTCGTGTTCAGGTTGTGGTTCAAGCGATCGAGGCCGGCCTCGGCGAGGATCGCCGCATGCTCGTCGCCCATCAGGCCCGCCGAGAGACAGACCTCGATCGGATGACGCCGCTTGATCTCCTGGATCAGGTGGCCGATCCGCCGCGCGCGATCGACGGTCGGTCCGCGCCCCGAGAACACCATGCAGTAGCGGGTCGCACCGGCCTTCGCGGCCGCCTCCGCCTCCGCGAGGATCGCCTCGTCGCTCTTCATGGCGTACTTGCGGATCGCCGCCGCCGAGTCCCTGTTCTGCGAGCAGTAGCCGCAGTCCTCGGGACACAGCCCGTTCTGCACGTTGTTCAGCACGTGCACCATCACCTTCTTCCCGAACTTCCGGCGCCGCGGCTCGTAGGCGGCCTGCAGCAGCGGCAGCAGCTCGACGTCCTCGCCGTCGAGGACCCAGAGCGCCTCCTCTTCGCTCGGCAGCAGCCCGTCGAGGGCGTTTCGGGTCAGGCGGTCGTAGCGGGCGGTCGGGGACATGCGATCTCCTGGCACGGACGGGGGCAGGACGGAGGGGAACCGGCGGCGCGCAGACTAGGGCCGTGTCGAAGAGCCTGTCAACCAGAGGGTGGAGACCGGGTTGACGGTCCGGCGGGCGTCAGCGCGCGTCCTCCCCCCTCACGATGGGCGCCGGATCCCTCTACATTCACCGCAGTTTCGTCTGGCGTCCCGCGCCCGGGCCCGCGAGGGAGGATTCCATGGCCAAGCCGCGCACCATCCACGCCTGCCAGGCCTGCGGCGCCCAGCATTCGCGCTGGCACGGCCGCTGTCCCGATTGCGGCGCCTGGGACAGTCTGGTCGAGGAGCGCTTCGCGCCGCCGCGGGCGCCCGGGGCCGGCAGCGCGCGGAGCGATCGGCTGGCAGGACTGGTCGGTGCGCCTTCGAACGACGAGAAGCCGCGACGCCTGGCGGAGATCGACGGCGACGCGAGTCCGCGCATCGTGACCGGGGAGCTCGAGCTCGACCGCGTGCTCGGGGGCGGGTTCGTGCCGGGGTCGGTCGTCCTGCTGGGCGGCGACCCGGGCATCGGGAAGTCGACCCTCGCGCTCCAGCTCGCGGGGCGGCTCGCCGCCGCCGACCGCTCGGTCCTCTACGTCAGCGGTGAGGAGAGCGCGGAGCAGATCAAGCTGCGCGCCGAACGGCTCGCGGGGCTCGGTGGCGGGTTGCAGGTCCTGACCACGACGCGGGTCGAGTCGCTCGCCGCGCCGCTCGCCGAGCTCGCGCCGGCGGTCGTCGTCGTCGACTCGATCCAGACGATCGCGACGGACGCGATCGAGTCCGCGGCCGGCTCCGTCGCGCAGGTCCGCGAGTCGGCGGCGCAGCTCGCCGCGACCGCCAAGCGACTCGGCGCCGTCCTGCTCCTGATCGGACACGTCACGAAGGACGGTCAGCTCGCGGGGCCGCGGGTGCTCGAGCATCTCGTCGACGTCGTGCTGACCTTCGAGGGCGATCGCGCCCACGCGTTCCGCCTGCTGCGCGCGGTCAAGAACCGCTTCGGCTCGACCCAGGAGCTCGGCGTGTTCCAGATGGCGGCTCACGGTCTCGAGCCCGTCGCCAACCCCTCCGAGCTCTTCCTCGAGGAGCGCAGTACGCGCGCGCCCGGAAGCTGCGTCGTGCCGCTGCTCGAGGGCTCCCGCCCGCTGCTCGTCGAGCTGCAGGCGCTCGTCGCACCGGCGCCCTACGGCACGCCGCGCCGCACGACCCTCGGACTCGAGGACGCCCGGGTCGCGCTCCTGCTCGCGGTGCTCGATCGCCGGAGCCCGGTCGATCTGCTCTCGCAGGACGTCTATGCGAAGGCGGCGGGCGGCGTACGCGTCGCGGAGCCGGCTGCGGATCTGGCGATCGCCCTCGCGATCGCCTCGAGTCGACTCGAGCTCGCGCTGCCGCCCGATACCGCGGCAATGGGCGAGATCGGACTCGGCGGCGAGCTGCGCCGGGTGTCGCGGGTCGACGTACGCGTGGCGGAGGCGGCGCGGCTTGGCTTCCGACGCCTGCTGGCGCCGGCGGTCTGCGAGCGCGAGTGGCGTGCGCGGGAGGCCGAGCGCGGCGGGAGCGCCGGCGCGCGGCCCGGATCACAATGCGAACTAATTCCCATGGATGAGGTCGCGCAGGCCGTCGCGTGGCTACGCGAGAACGGTGTTCGGGGGCGGGCCGTCCGAGGCCGTGACGAGGCTGCGTCCGTTTCGCGTGAACGGCGGTAAACATCCGATTTTGAAGTGTTTTTGGAGATCGCGCGCTTTGACACTGGAAATGCGCACGGCTAAGGTCGCGCCATGGCCCCCCCTCCGCCGAGCGATGCATCGACGCCGTCCTCTCCGAGCCATCCGTCGAACGCTTCGCCGGAGCAGGACCGTCTCGTCTCGACGATCAGCGAGGCGTTCGCGCGCATTGCGCCCGACATGGAGCGCGTCGAAGCCGCCCTGCGCGACACGCTCGACTCGAAGGCCGCGCTGATCCCCGTGCTCGGCGACCATCTGCTCTCCTCCGGCGGCAAGCGATTGCGTCCCGCGCTCGTGCTGCTCGCGGCCGAGCTCTGCGGGTACGTCGGACCGCGGCGGATCGAGCTCGCGGCGGCGCTCGAGCTGCTCCACTCCGCGACGCTGCTCCACGACGACATCGTCGATCTCGCCGAGCTGCGCCGCGGTCGACCTTCGGCGAACGCGATCTGGGGCAATCGGCGGGCGGTGCTCGGCGGCGACTACCTGTACGCGCGCGCCTCGTCGATCGTGGTCGAGGGCGGCAATCTCGAGATCGTCGAGAGCTACGCGCGGACGATCGGCAGCCTCGCGGAGGGCGAGCTGCTCCAGCTCGAGCGCAGCTTCGACGTGGACGTGACCGAGGCCCATTACTACGACGTGATCGAGCGCAAGAGCGCCGCGCTGCTCGCGAGCTGCTGCGAGATCGGGGCCCTGCTCGGCGACGTCACGCGCAGCGAGCGCAATCGCATCGCCGAGTACGGTCGCCAGCTCGGCCTCGCCTTCCAGATCCGCGACGACTGCCTCGACTACGACGCCCGGGTGACCGAGCTCGGCAAGCAGCCCTTCGCCGACCTGCGCGAGGGCAAGATCACGCTGCCCCTCATCCTGACGCTGAAGCGCTGCCGCGTCGCGGAGCACGACCACGTCGCGAGCGTCCTCAAGAACGCCGCGCGGCTCGCGGACGAGCACGGCGGGCTCGCCCCCTTCGAAGCGACCGAGGCGGAGATCGCGACGGTGGTCGCCCTCGTCGACCGCTACCACGGCGTCGCCGACGCGACCCGTCGTGCCGGGGATCACGTCGCGCGCGCGCGCGAGGCGATCGCCCCCTTCCCCGACTCGCCGACCCGCCGTGCCCTCGAGGCCGCCGCCGAGTTCGCCGTCGCGCGCGACCGCTGAGCGCCGCGCCCGCTGGCGCATCGATCCGCCGCGATGGGCGGGTCGCTCCGCCGCGGCGCCATCGGGCCGCCCCCTCGGCCTGGCCCCTGCCCTCTTCGCCCCAGGTCCCGGGGAGATCCGGAAAATGGCTCAATCGTTCGAATCGGCCCGGCCGACGTGGACTTCGATGATGCGGAACGTGTTCGCATACGTCCTTCTGGGACTGGTCTTGGCCGCGGGAGCCGCGGGGGCCGATCCGACGCCGGCGGCTCCGGCGGCGCCGCTCGACCTGAACCGGGCGACGGCGGAGGAGCTCGAGACGCTGCCGGGGATCGGCGCCGCGAAGGCGGCGGCGATCGTCGCCGCGCGCGATGCACAGGGAGGCTTTACCTCCCTCGAGGAGCTCGAGCACGTGCGGGGCATCGGACCGGCGTTGATGGCGAAGCTGCGTCCGCTGGTCTTCGTCGGCGGCTCGCCGAACCAGCCTGGCCCGCCGGCCAAGGCGGGCGCGAACCTTCGTTCCGCGCCGCTGCCGGGTCCGAGTCCCGGCGCCACGCCGGGGCCCCGCCCGTAGACCTGCGCCGGGCCCGGTGAGCACGGCCGCCGGGGTCGCGTTCGGACCCCGGCGGCTCGCGCGCGGCTGCGCGCTCGATCGGAGACGGGCGGGCGATCGGCGCGGGCCGGCGAGACCGGGCATGATTGCGGCGATGTCGCGCCGAAGCTCCCGCCGCCCCCGCCCGATGCGGTTCCCCGCTCGTTCGTCGTCGTCGCCGACCGTGCCCCCCCCGTCGTCGAGTGCCCGGTACGCCCCGGTCGAAGGGTGGGGAATCGCGTGGATCACGTTCGCCTTCGGACTCGGCCTCGCGCTCGCCCTCGCCGCGGGAGCCCAGGCCCGAACGGAGCACGACGGCCCGCCGCGCCTCGTCTCGCTCAATCCCTCGCTGACGGCGATCGTCGTCCGGATCGGGGCCGGCGATCAGCTGGTCGGCATCGACGACTACTCGGCGCGAATCGTGCCCGAGCTCGGCGATCGGCCACGGGTCGGGGGGCTCTTCGATCCGAGCCTCGAGGCGGTGATGGCGCTGCGGCCCGATCGTGTCCTGCTCGTCGCGGGCGTCGAGCAGGACACCCACGCGGCAGCGCTGCGTCATCTCGGCCTCGCGGTCGAGGTCTTCGAGAACGAGCGCTACGAGCAGGTGCTCGGGAACATCGAGCGGCTCGGGCGACTGACGGGCCATGGGACCGCGGCGCGCGAACGGATCGAGGCGATCCGGGCGACACGGGCGGCCGTCGAGCAGGTGACGCACGGACGCGCGCGACCCGGGACGGTAATCGTGCTCGATCGATCGCCGCTCTACCTCGTCGGCGGCGAGACGTTCCTCGACGAGCTGCTCGAGGCCGTGGGCGCGACCAATCTCGGCGCCGAGGTCGCGACGGGGTATCCGCGGGGCTCGCTCGAGTGGCTGGTGGCGGCGCGACCGGAGCTGCTGCTCGACCTCTCGCCCCAGTCCGAGGCGGGCGACGCCCTCGACTTCTGGCAACGCTGGCCGAGCCTGCCGGCGGTGGCGACGGGGCGCGTGCTGACGCTCGACGCCACGCGCGTCAGCCTGCCGGGGCCGGACCTCGACCGCGCGCTGCGCGAGCTCGCGGAGGCGGTCCACGGTCGCGCGATCGGGGCGGCGATCGACCGGGCGCTCGCCGGACGGGCCACGCCTTGATCCGACTCTCGCGTGCCCGACTCGTGTTCGTGCTCGGCGTCCTGCTCGCGGTGCTCGCGGCGGTCGTGCTCGTGGCGCTCGCGTCGGGGCCGGCGAAGCTGCCGATCCGCGACGTGGTCGCCGTGCTCACCGGCGGCGCGAACGCCGCGCGCGTCGGCGATGCGACGCGCGACATCGTGCTCGGCGTGCGGCTGCCGCGGGTCGCGCTCGGGCTGCTCGTGGGCGCTGCGCTCGCGACCGCGGGCGCGGTCTTCCAGGCGCTGCTGCGCAATCCCCTGGCCGATCCGTACGTGCTCGGCGTCTCGGGCGGGGCGGCGCTGGCGGGCATCGCGGTGCTGGCGCTCGGCGGCGTCCTGCCGCTTCCGACGCAGTCGGTTCCGCTCGCCGCGTTCCTCGGCGGGATCGTGGCGACGGCGCTCCTCTACTGGGTCTCGGGTGGCCGCGGGCGGAGCGGCGCGACGGGATTGCTGCTGACGGGGGTCGTCTTCAACGCGATCGCGTCGGCGGGCATCGTCTTCCTCGCCTCGATCGCCGGCTTCTTCGAGGGCTCGCGCATCTTCCTCTGGCTGATCGGTCAGCTCTCCGCGGTCGAGAGCGAGGCGGGCGGGCTCGTCTTCGCGAGCGTCGCGCTCGGCCTCGCCGTCGCATGCTGGCTGGCGCGGAGCCTCAACCTGCTGGCGCTCGGCGACGAGAGCGCGGCCCAGCTCGGCGTCCCCGTCGAGGCGCATCGGCGCTGGCTCCTGCTGGCGACCTCGCTGATGGTCGGCGCCGCGGTCTCCGTCTCCGGGCTGATCGGCTTCGTCGGCCTGATCGTGCCCCATGCGCTGCGGCTCGTGATCGGCAGCGATCACCGCCTGCTCGTTCCGGCGACCGCCATCACGGGCGCCGGCTTCCTGGTCCTGTCCGATACCCTCGCGCGAACGCTCGTCGAGGGCCGGGAGCTACCGGTCGGCGCCGTGACGGCCCTGCTCGGCGGGCCGCTCTTCATCGTCCTGCTGCGGCGGAGCCAGGCCCGGAGCCGGCTGCCGTGAGCGTCCGCGCCGCGGAGAGCGGCATGTTAGGCGAAGCCCTGCGCTTCGAAGCGGTCGCCGCGGCGCGGGGCCGGCGGGTCCTGCTGCGCGGGATCGACTTCGCGGTGGCCCCCGGCGAGATCGTCGGACTCGCCGGGCGCAACGGCGTCGGCAAGACGACGCTGCTCCAGCTGGCGAGCGGGGTCCTCGAGCCCGCGGACGGTCGCGTCCTCGTCGGCGGGACGCCGGTCCATGCCCTCGGCCGTCGCGCGGCAGCGCGCCGCATCGCGCTCGTGCCGCAGGACCTCCACGTGCCCTTCCCCTTCCGCGTCGGCGAGCTCGTCCTGATGGGCCGCGCACCGCACCAGCCCCTGGTCGGCCTCGACGGCGAGGCCGACGTCGCGCGGGCGATGGCGGCGCTCGAGCGCCTCGGCATCGCGGACCTGGCCGATCGCAGCGTCGAGACCCTTTCGGGCGGCGAGCGGCAGCTCGTGCTCTTCGCCCGGGCGCTCGTGCAGGATCCGGAGGTCCTGCTGCTCGACGAGCCGACGGCCTTCCTCGACCTGCGCCACCGCCTCGAGGTCCTGCGGGAGGTCCGCCGCTTCGTCGCCGGCGGACGCGCCGCGCTCGTCGTCTCCCACGACCTCTCGCTCGCAGCGCGCAGCTGCGACCGACTGGTGCTGCTCGGTCAGGGGGAGGTCGTGGCGGTCGGGCCACCGTCGGCGGTGCTGACACGCGCGCATCTCGCGCAGGCGTTCGCGATCGATGCGCAGATCGGCCCCGGGCCCGATGGCGCGCTGGTCGTCCTGCCGATGCTGCCCGCGGCGGCGGACGAGGTCACCGACGGACGCGAGTCGCGATAGGCGCCGCCTGCTACGCTGGGCCGCCCGAAGAAGCTCCGGACCTACCGGTGCCCCCGGACCGCCGGATCGCGCGAAGCCGCTCGTCCCGGCCGCGGGTGGCGGAGCGTCCCGCGAGCGGAGCCGGCCGCGAGCGGAGCGCGTCGCGAGCAGAGCGGGTCGAGACCGCCGCGGGCCGAGCACGGAGAGCGTCGGGCAAGAGAGCGTCGAGTACGAGTAGAGGAAGGCGAGGAGCAGGCTGCGATGGCGCAGGTTCGCATCGATCGAGTCGTCGCCCGGGAAATCCTGGATTCCCGCGGCAATCCCACCATCGAGGTCGATGTCGCGACGAGCGACGGCCGACTCGGCCGTGCGGCGGTTCCGTCCGGCGCGTCGACCGGCGCCCGCGAGGCGCTCGAGCTGCGGGACGGCGACGATCGCCGCTACCTCGGCAAGGGCGTCCTCAAGGCCGTCGGCCACGTCAATGGCGAGATCGCGCAGGCCGTGAAGGGCAGCCTGCTCGGCGGGCTCGAAGAGCAGGCGGCGCTCGACCGGCGGCTGATCGAGCTCGACGGGACCCCGACGAAGTCGCGGCTCGGGGCCAACGCGGTGCTCGGCGTCTCGCTCGCGGCGGCCCATGCCGCGGCGACGGTCCGAGGCGAGCCGCTCTACCGCTTCATCGGCGGCGAGGGCGCGACGCTGCTTCCGGCGCCCATGATGAACGTGCTCAACGGCGGCGCCCATGCCGACAACAACGTCGACGTCCAGGAGTTCATGCTCTATCCGCTCGGCGCGCCGAGCTTCGCGGAGGCGCTGCGCTGGGGCGCCGAGGTGTTCCACACGCTGAAGAACGTGCTGCGCGAGAAGAGCTACTCGACGGCGGTCGGGGACGAGGGCGGCTTCGCGCCCAACCTGAAGAGCAACGTCGAGGCGCTCGAGCTGATCCTCGAGGCGATCGATCGGGCGGGCTACAAGGCGGGTCGCGACATCTCGATCGCGCTCGACCCCGCGTCGAGCGAGTTCTACGCGAAGGGCGAATACCATCTCGCCGGCGAGGGGCGGAAGCTCGACGCGAAGGGGATGGTCGAGTTCTGGGCCGACTGGGTCGCGCGCTATCCGATCGTCTCGATCGAGGACGGGCTCGCGGAGGACGACTGGGCCGGCTGGAAGCGCATGACGGAGAGGCTCGGCGATCGTTGCCAGCTCGTCGGAGACGACCTCTTCGTGACGAACCCCACCATTCTGAAGCGGGGGATCGACGAGAAGACCGCGAATGCGATCCTGATCAAGGTCAACCAGATCGGGACGCTCTCGGAGACGCTCGAAGCGATTCGCATGGCGAACGCCGCGGGCTACGGCTCGATCAGCTCGCACCGCTCGGGCGAGACCGAGGACACGACGATCGCGGACCTCGCGGTCGGGGCCGCGACGGGACAGATCAAGACGGGGTCGCTGTGTCGGACGGACCGGATCTGCAAGTACAACCAGCTGCTGCGCATCGAGGCGGAGCTCGGCGCGCGGGCATGTTATGCGGGGGCGTCGCGCCTGGCGGGTCAGGGCAAGTGATCGCCCGTGCGCTCGCGCCGCGCCGCGCCGCGGGATCGACGGCTCGATCCGCCGGGCTGCTCGCCGCCGCCCTGATCGGACTCGGCGCGGCGCAGGCGGACGCCTTCGTGCCGAAGCCCGAGCGCGTGCTCGCGGCCGTCGCCCAGGCGAACGCGACCTCGGGCCGCACGCAGGCCTTCCGGCTCGACCTCGTGATGCGGATCGGCGAGCGCGAGAGGATCGCGACGGGCGAGCTCGTCAGCCATCCGTCGGGGCTCGCCCGACTTGAGCTCCGCGGGCGCAGCGGGCGCGTCGATCGCTACCTGCTCTCCGGTCCCGAGCTGCTCGCGGCAAAGGACGGCGCGCCCCTCGAGCATCCGCAGCCGATGCTCCAGCCCGTCTTCCTGCTGCAGCCCTCGACACTCGAGACGCTGCGCGTCGCCCTCGAGACCTTCGGCGTCGACAGTCGCCTGATCGGTCTCGCGCCTTGCGGCGAGCTCGATTGTTATGTCCTCGGCGATCCGGCACTCGCGGTACCCGAGCTCCATCCGCTCGCGAGCGACGCGCTCGGCCTGGAGGGGGGGGCCGGAGACGGCCGCGAGGTCGCCGACGCGGAAGGCGCCGGGGACGGGCGCGCCGGGGGGCGCGGGCTCCGCGAGGTCGTGCCGCCGAGCGAGCCCGGTCGGCCGGTGGCGCGCCTCTGGGTCGATACGGAGTCGCTCCAGATCCAGCGCATCGATCGGATCAGCGGCGAGTCGATGCAGCTCGGGCCGACCGTGCGCTTCGAGCGCCTGATGATCCCGGCCTGGCTCGAGATCGTCGCGCCGGGCGAGCCGGCGATCCGCTTCGACGTGGAGCGTGCGGTCCGCGTCAACGCGGCGCCCCAGGCCTTCAATCCGAGCTGGCTCTACTCCCCGATCGATCCGGTCGAACCCGCCGGTCCCGGCACCGGCGTCCCGCGGACGAGTCCCGCGGCCGCCGCCGCCCCGGCCTCGCCCTGATTCCCGCCTCGGCGGAATTCCCGAAGCCATCCCAGAAAACACTCAGGGCCATCGGCAGAATGCCCGATGGGGCCGGCAAGTCGTGTGCAGGTCGCGAGCAGCGGGCTCCGATCGGCCCGATCCGCGCGCGGGAGCGCGGGGCCCGCGTCGGTCGGCGTCGGGTGCCGCGGCAGGCGGGCGCCGGATCGAAGCAGGTGTGGGATCAGCATGGCCAGTCCGCAGAATCTGAACGTCCTCGTCGTCGATCGGGAGCCGCATGCCCAGCAGGTCTTGAAGGAGGTCCTCAGCGCCGAGGGCTGGGGCGTCGTCTGCCTGACCGATCCGCTGCGCGCGCCGGAGGAGCTGCGGGCGAGCCGGTTCCAGCTCGTGATCCTCGACGTCTCGCCCGGCACGGGCGGTGGCGCGGCGCTGGCCGCCATCCGGGCCTTCGACCGGGACGTCTGCGTGATCGCGACCAGCAGCGTCGCGTCGGTCGAGCTGGCGGTCGCGACCATGAAGTACCAGACGTTCCACTATCTGCAGAAGCCGGTGGACCAGGAGGAGGTCCTCGCCGTCGTGAAGGAGGCGATCCGCGACCGGGGGCTGGTCGTGGATCTCGAGTCGCGGCTCAACGGCGAGATCGGGACGCGCATTCGCGCCCGCCGTCACGAGGCGGGACTCACGCTCAAGCAGCTCGCCAATCGGACGGGCCTGTCCGTCAGCCTCATCTCCCAGATCGAGCTCGGCAAGAGCGCCGCGTCGATGTCGACCGTGTACAAGCTGGCGGCCGCGCTCGGCGTCAAGCTGACCTACTTCTTCGAGACGCTCTGAGCGGGGCGCGCCGACCCGGCGGAACCGGTCGATCGTCCGTGCGCCGCGCCGCCCGGCTCGTCGATTCGAGCCGCGGCGGGCCGCCGCTATGATCTGCGCCGCGCAACGCGCGCGGAGGGCAGAGCGATTCGCAGCGTCGAGCAGGCCAGACCGAAGCCGGGGCTGTCCGTGCCGGTTCTCACGATCCTCGACGAGGAGGGAGCGCTCCTCGAGGCGGATCAGCGGGAGCTCGTCCGCCACGTCGTCCAGGACGGCGCCGGGGCCGACATCATCTTCTCGGCCGGCACGACCGGCGAATGGGACAAGGTCGACAACGCGACGCGCCAGGCCGTGATCCGTGTCTGCGCGGAGGAGATCGCCAAGCTCAATCGGCAGCTGACGGCGATGGATGCCGACGGCGTCGAGCATTGGGCGGGGGTCACCGCGCCGACCGCCCACGACACCCTCGCGAACCTCGAATTCGCTCTCGAATGCGGCGCCGACGCCGCCGTCGTCGCGCCGCTCTCGATCCAGGGCGTCGCCGATCCCGTCCGCTTCCTGTTGCGCGACGTCGCCGATCTGCTCGACGCCCGTGCGCGCCACATCCCGATCTACCTCTACGACAACGCCGACATCGCGGTCGATCCGAAGCTGCCCCACATCCGCACCAAGCAGGTCAAGGCGATGAGCCGCCTCGACTTCGTGCGCGGGATCAAGGTCTCGGCGTCGGACAAGGTCCTCGGCAACTACACGCGCGCCGCGAAGAGCTTCAAGGACCGCGGCGAGTTCGGGATCTACATCGGCAACGCCAAGCTCATCTTCGACATGTTCCGACCCTATCGCCCCGGCCTCTTCGGCGCGATCCACGAGCACTGGGACCGTTGGCGCCGTGCGGGCGGGCTGCCGATCGGCGTCGTCTCGGGGCCGGCGAACGCGATGCCGCGTGAGTGGGCCTGGGCCTGGCAGGTCTGTCGCGCGGGCGACGTCGAGCGGATGGATCGGGTTCAGCGTGTCGTCGACGGCTTCCGGGACTGTTCGACGCTCCCTTCCGGCAAGCGCCCCACCCTCGCCTGCCTGAAGCGCGCGCTGGTGCTCGAGGGCGTGATCTCGAGCGGTTGCGTCGCGAAGGGGACGTCGGCGCTCCCGAAGGACGACACGGCGCGCTTCGACGAGGCCTGGGCGGCGCTGAAGGCGATGGCCGTCCGCGAGATCGGCGAGCCCTGGGTCACCAAGGTCTCGCGGAGGGCGGCATGAGCGCAGGGGGAACGTCGCGCGGCGGCGGCAGGGCGGCGAAGTCGAATGCGGCGCGCGCGCGCAAGCGCGCCGCGACGCCGTCGCGATCGCGCGCGCCGCGCGCCAGGACCGCCGTCCGGCGCAAGGCGGAGCCGGTTGGCGATCTCGATCTGGTCGGCATCGGCAGCATGGTGGTCGACCGGATCCACCGCACGCGCCGCGTGCTCTCGGCCAACGAGAAGGGCCTGCTCGAATCGGTGCCCGGCGGCGGACCGGTCGAGACCTGCATCGGCGGCCTGATGCTCAACCAGCTCGGCTGGGCCGCCCTCTTCGGGCTCCCGGTCGGGATCTTCGGCCGACAGGCGGACGACGATGCGGGTCGGGCGCTGCGACGCGCGATGGCGCGCCACGGCATCACCACCCATCTCGACCTCACCGGCAGCGCATCCTCCATCGCCGAGATCTTCGTCGATGCCGACGGCGAGCGCGCGATCTACATGTCCGCGGGCGCGACGGCGGAGACGCGCCCCGAGCATCTCCGCCGCGACCACGCGGGCTTCATCGCCCGCGCGCGACGACTCACGACGGAGATCTCGCAGCTGCCGCTCGACACGACGCTCGCCGCGCTCGAGCTCGCCCACGCTGCGGGGCTCGAGACGGTGGTCGACCTCGACGTGCTGCCGAGCGATGCGGTCGCGACGCTCGGCGATCGGGAGACGCTCGACGCGATCCTCGCGCGGGCGGACCTGCTCAAGCCGACGGCGGCGGCGGCGCGCGAGCTCCTGCCCGGAGAGGGCGATCTGCTCGCGCTCGCCCGTCGTCTGCGGGCACGCTACGGCAACGCTCGCGTCCTGATCACCGACGGTGCGAACGGATCGATCCTCTCGGACGCGAAGGGCGAGCGACGGGTCCCCGCCTATCGCGCCGCCCGCGTGATCGATTCGACCGGCGCCGGCGACGCGTTCCTCGGCGGCTATCTCGCCGGCGAGGCGCTCGGGCTCTCGCCGCTCGATGCGGCTCGGCTCGGCAACGCGTGTGGCGCGGCCTGCGTCGAGCGCGTCGGCGCGTTTCCGGACGATCCGGCGGAGCTGCGGGCGCGGGTGCTCGCGCTCTACGACGGGGCGCGACCGAAGGATCGGCGCTGGCGCGACCTCGTCGCGCGCACGACCGGTCCGCGCGGGCGTCGTCGCGCCGCGATCGCGGTCGTTCCGGAAGATGCGAGCGTCGGGGCGGGACGGCGGGTGCTCGACGTGGCGGCGCGCGAGCTCGCGGCGTTGGCGGGTCGACACGACGGCGTGTCCCTGCTCGCTGCGGCCGAGCTGATCGAAGCCGCCGAGGCGCGCGGCGGACGCGTCCACGTCACCGGCGTCGGCAAGCCCGAGCACGTCGCGCGTTATGCGGCGAGCCTGCTCGCTTCGACGGGCATCCCGGCGACCTTCCTCCACGCGACGGAGACGCTCCATGGCAGCCTCGGCCAGCTCGTGCCGGGCGACGTCGTGATCGCGATCAGCAACAGCGGGACGACCTCGGAGTGTCTGCTCGCGGCCCGGGCCGTGCGCGACTACGGCGGTCGGTTGATCGGGGTCACGGGCGGACTCGCCTCGCCCCTCGCCGAGCTCGCCGATGTGACGCTGGATGCCGCCATAAAAGAAGAAGGAGGTCCCCTCGGGTTGGCGCCACGGGCCAGCGTGCTGGCCGAGGTGGCCGTCCTCGCCGCCCTCGGGGCGGTCCTGCAGGCGCGTCGGGGCCTCGACCGCCAGGGCTACGCGGCGCGCCATCCGGCCGGCGCCCTCGGTCGCCAGGCCCGGGGCGAGGATTCGGGCGGCAATCACTCAGGCGGACGCCCGTCGGGCCGATGATCCGGGAGTCGATGGTCTTTGCCTACGCCATGGCTGGCGCGGCGGACCGTCGATCCGGGACCCCGCCTGGTCCCCTCCGGAGTGTCCCCGCCATGGCCGCCGCCTCGATGCCTGCGCTCGACCGTTTGCCCGCCCCCGCCCCGCCCGCCGACGTGGGCGCCGATGGCGCGCTCGAGCGGGTCCTGACCTCCTACGACACGTGTTATGTCTGGCGTTATGGCTCGCCCTCGTCGGCGTTGCGTGAGCTCTACGCCAAGGCCAAGCGCGATCAATGGGACGGCGCGAAGGACCTCGACTGGTCGATCGACGTCGATCCGGAGGCTCCGATCCTTCCGGCCGAGATCAACCCGCTGCGCGACTACGCTCCCTACCGGAAGATGGACGCGCGCGAGCAGCTCCGCGTGCGCCATTGCCAGGTCGCCTGGCAGCTCTCTCAATTCATGCATGGGGAGCAGGGCGCGCTGATCGTCGCGTCGCAGCTCGTCTCGACGGTGCCCTTCATGGACGCGAAGCTCTACGCCGCCAGTCAGACGATGGACGAGGCGCGCCACGTCGAGGTCTTCTCGCGCTATCTGCGCGACAAGATCGAGTGGGAGTGGCCGATCAACGAGAACCTGAAGCGGCTCCTCGACACGATCATCCAGGACGCGCGCTGGGACCTCAAATATCTCGGCATGCAGATCCTGGTCGAGGGCCTCGCGATGGCGGCCTTCGCCAACTTCCACCAGCTGACGAGCGAGAAGCTGCTGAAGGACCTGATTCATCTCGTCATGCGCGACGAGTCGCGCCATGTCGCCTTCGGCGTCCTCTCGCTGCAGGACTACTACGCGACGATGCCGGCCAGCGAGCTGCGCGATCGCGAGGACTTCGTCGTCACGGCCTGCGAGCTGATGCGTGACCGGTTGATCGGCGAGGAGACCGCGGACGAGTTCGGACTCGAGCGCGAGCCCTACAAGCAGTGCATGCTCGAGTCGCCGATCCTGCAGCTCTTCCGCGTCCAGCTCTTCACCCGGGTCGTGCCGAACCTGCGCCGCCTCGGCCTGCTCACGCCGCGCGTGCGGAGCGCCTTCGACCGCCTCGGCATCCTGCAGTTCGAGCACGCCGATCCCGCCGCGCAGGACGCCGCGCTCGGTCTCGCGTGAGCGGGGCGCCACGACGGTCCGCCGCGTGTCGCGGGGTGCGGCGAGGCGGGGCGGGGACCGGACAGGCCCGGGGTGCCGCCGATTCCCCTGGGGCCGCCGCCGGCTCGGGCCTGGCCACAGCGGGCGACCATTGACGCTCGCGAGGCCCGTCCCTAAGGTCCGCGGCTCGAAACACCAGCGCGTGCGCCTGGACGGCCGGAAGGCGGTCCGCCGAGCGCGATCGGTTCGACGATTCACGGGGCCGTAGCTCAGCTGGGAGAGCGTCGCGTTCGCAACGCGAAGGTCGGCGGTTCGATCCCGCTCGGCTCCACCACTCGAACGGCGGCGCATGCGACGAGCATGCGCCGCCGTTTCGCTTTGGCGGTCCCGTTCGTCGCGGCCCGGGTCGACGCCGCTTCGAGCCCGACTAGCCCGGCGTCAGGATCGCGAGCAGCGCGCCGACGGCGAGGGCGCCGTCGACCGCGAGGTGCGAATAGCGTTCGGAGCGGCGGAAGCAGAGGAGGGCCGCGGCCTCTGCGGCGGGGACGAATCCGAGCGTCGCGATGGCGGGCGGCGCGAAGGCCGTCAGCAGGGCCCCGCCGAACGCGAGGTTGCGGGCCACGCGCAGCGCGCCCGACGCGTCCGACCGCTCGGGTCGCGCCTTGCCGGCCCGCAGATTCGACGCGATCACGTTCGCCAGCACGCCAGACCCGACGAACGCCAGGGCGAAAAAGCCGCTCTCGGCGCCGGCGCGCCCGTCGCGGACGAGCCAGGGAATGCCGACGCAGACCGCGCTCCAGGCGGCCGTCACATAGGCGATCTTCCAGCGCGGACCCCGTTTGAGGCGTCGGTGGAGCAGTCCGAGCCCGCCGACGGCGGCGCAGAGCGCGACGACACGCGCGGGGGACGAGAGGACGAGCAGGCCGGCGGCGATCGCGGCGATCAGGGCGGCGAGCGCGAGCGGCTCGCGGTGGCGCTCGACGAACGCCGTCCGGCCGGGCGACGTCGCGCGATCGCGCGGAACGTCTCGCAGCCGGTCGACGGTATAGACGAGGAAGGTCGAGGCCACGACGAGCGCAGTCCAGCGTCCGAGATGGGCGATCGAGAACGTGCGCCCCACGGCGTAGGTCAGCGCGCCGCCGACGGCGGTGGCGACTCCGCTCGAGTAGGCGACCCCGTCGGCGAAGGCGACGGCGGCCCGGCCGAGGGCCGGGCGGGCGAGCGTCGCTCGGGGGCGGGGGGCCGCCTCGAGGATCATCGCCGAGGTCGCGCGATCGGTGAGCTGGGCTGCCATGGCGGCGCGAGTTTCGCAGAGACGAGGCCCGAGATCGATCGCGAGGACCGCCTCCGATCGCGGCAGGGCCATGCCGTGCGCGCTAGATTGGCCCGACACGGGAGCCCGTCGGACATGTGGATCAGCAAGGTCAGTCAGATCATCGGCTCCAGCCCCGTCTCCTTCGAGGACGCGGCCGCCTCGGTCGTCGCCCGTGCGAATCGGACGTTGCGGGGCATCACCGCCTTCGACGTCGTCGACAAGCGGATCAAGGTCGAGGCGGGGGGGATCACCGAGTACCGCGTCCAGATCCGGCTCCACTTCGACGTGGCGCCGCATACCGAGCCCCACTGGTAGGCCGGAGCAAGGTGGGCCGAACCCGATGGCCATCGCGTCCGTTTCGACGATCACCTCGGCGTCCCCCCACAGCTGGCAGGAAGCGGCGGAGCTGGGTCTCGCGCGCGCGCGTCAGACGCTGCGCGGCATCACGGGCATCCGGATCCTCGAAGAGAAGGCGCGGGTCGAGGACGGCGTCATCGTCGAGTATCTCGTCACGATGCAGGTGATCTTCCTGCTCGAAGATGCGCCGGGAACCTAGGGGACCGGGCGTGTCCATTCCCGCGGTCGTGATGGCGGGCGACGGTCGGGCGGCGAAGGCCGTCTACGGCAGGAGCAAGGTCTATCTCGAGGTCGACGGCCTGCCGCTCGTGGCCCACGTCGTGCGGACGCTGCAGGCGGTACCCGAGGTCGATTCGGTCTGGGTGGTCGGGGACCTCGCGAAGCTCGAGGTCGCGCTCGAGTCGCCCGAGCTGCAGGCCTCGCTCTCGAAGCCGCTGCGGCTCGTCGCCCAGCAGCGCGACCTGCTCTCGAACGCCTGGGAGACCTACCGACGCGTGCTCGCCGACGACGAGCGCGCGGGGCGGGATCCCGGTCCGGAGGATCTCGACCGCGAGATCCTCTACCTCTCGGGCGACCTGCCCCTGGCGACGCCGCAGGAGATCTCGGCCTTCGTGCGCGTGTCGTGGGCGCGGGGCGAGCGAGAGCGGGCGGACTACGTGCTCGGGCTCTGCCCCGCCGACGCGCTCGAGGTCTTCCGGTCGAGCCGGCCCGGCGAGCCCGGCATCGAGGTCGCCTACTTCAACACGCGCGACGGCCGCTTCCGCCAGAACAACCTCCACTACGCGCGCCCCGCGCGCATCGGCAACCTCGAGCGCATCGAAGAGATGTACGAGCACCGTCACCAGCGTCGCTTCTGGAACATGTTCAAGCTCGCGCTCCGCCTCCTGCTGTCGCGGGTCGGCGGCCTGAAGATCGCGCTGCTCTTCGGCGTGATGCATCTCGCGGGCATCGCGGATCGCCACGGCTGGCGACGTCTCGCACGCTGGCTCGGACGTCGCGTCACGCTCGAGCTCAACCGCAAGACGATCGCGAAGCTGCTCGATGCGAACTTCGTCTTCGCCGTGACCGAGAGCGGGGGCTGTGCGCTCGACATCGACACCGAAGAGGAATACGACGCCATGCGCGCGCGCTTCGCCGATTGGTCCAAGGAGCAGGCGACGCGCTCGGAGCGGCTGTTCGGGGCGCTGCCGGCCCGGGCGGGGGGCGTCGAAGGGGGAGCGGCATCGTGACGGAAGCGATCGCGGAGGCATCCGCGCGGGTGCGGGCGGGAGTCGGACTCTTCGACATGGACGACCGGGGCCTGCTCGAGGTCCGCGGGTCCGATCGGATCCGCTGGCTCGACGGGATGATCACGGCGGACGTCGAAGCGCTCGAGCGGCGCGGCGAAGGTGCGGGCGCGGCGGCGCTGCTGCTGACCCATCGCGGCGCCATCGTCGCGGATCTCCACGTCGGTCGGATCGGCGACGCGCTGTTGCTCGAGTGCGCGCGCGAGGCGTGTCTGCCGGTTCGCGAGGCGCTCGAGCGTCGGATCATCGCCGACGACGTCGTGCTCACGGATCACAGCGAGGCATACGCCGTGCTCGGCGTCGAGGGCGTCGGCGCGGAGGAGGTCCTGGCGCGGGCGATCGAGGACGCTGGGATCCCGGCGCGCGAGGGGTGGGCCCGGGTGCGCGTCGCCGCGACGGAATCGCTCGTCGCGGGCTTCGGCTGGAGCGGGGAGCGGGCCTTCCAGATCCGGACCGAGCCCGATGCGCGCGATCGCGTCCGCGCTGCGCTCGAGCAGGCCGCACGGGCGCTCGACGTCGACTGCGTCCGTGGCGATCGGTCGCTGCTCGATCTGCTGCGCATCGAGTCGGGCATCCCGGCCCTGGGCAGCGAGCTCGACGAGGACGTGCTCCCGCCGGAGGCCCGTCTCGAGCGCTCGATCGCCGTCAACAAGGGATGTTATGTCGGCCAGGAGATCGTCGCGCGGCTCCGATCGCGGGGGCAGGTCAACCACCTGCTGGTCGGGCTGCGCCTCGACGGCGATGCCGGCGCGGCGGCCGGTGGCGGCCTCTCGGTCGCGGGGCGGACGACCGGCGAGCTGACCAGCGTCGTGCGCTCTCCGAGCCAGGGATGGATCGCGCTCGCCTACGTCCGTCGGGAGCACGCCGAGCCGGGGACCGCCATCGAGATCGCCGGCGGCGGATCGGCCCGCGTCGTCGCCCTGCCCTTCGTCCCGCCCGCGAGCGGATCGTCGTCGCCACCGACGGCCTCATCGGCGCCCGATCGACTTCCGTGATCCGAGGCCGACTCGGCATCTTCGCGAAGGCGCCCGGCGCGGGCCGGGTCAAGACGCGTCTGTCGCCGCCCCTCTCCGCCGAGCAGGCCGCCCGACTCTACGACGCCATGCTGACCGACGTGCTGCTCGCCTCGGCCGAGGCCGCCCGCCGGCTCTCGCTCGAGCCCGTCGTCTACTTCGACCCGCCCGACGCGCGCAGCCATTTCGAGGCGCGGGTTCCGGACGGCTTCGCGCTGCGGGAGCAGGTCGGCCCGACGCTGGCCGAGCGCATGGCGGAGGCCTTCCGGACGGCCGAGGTCGAAGGCGTTCCACTTCTCCTGCTGCGCGGAACCGACAGCCCGGCCCTCGACGTCGCGCATTGCCGGGAGGCGATCGATCGGCTGGACCGTGGGGCGGACGTGGTCTTGACCCCCGACCAGGGCGGTGGATACGCCTTGATCGGGATGAAAAAGCACCATCCGACGTTATTCGGGATCGCGCTGTCGACTCCGACGGTCCTGATTGAAACGCTGTCTCGATCCGAGAAGGCTGGCATCCAGGTCCGCCTGACACGGGCGACCTTCGATCTCGACGTCGCGGCGGATCTCCGGGCCCTCGACGCGCTCTCGCCGGAAGAATCGTCAGTCCTCTGCCCGCATACGGTCGCATGCGTGCGGTCGTTGCGTTCGCTCTCTGTGCTATAGCTCGCACGCCCGAGCCGGTCAGCGCCCGCTCGTGCACGGATCGGGACAGCCTCTTCGCTGCCAGCGGATCGTTGGCGACGCGCATCGCGCAGGGACCACAGCGGTCGCAGCGGAGAGACTCGCCGGACGAATGCAATCGACCCCCCGTCGGAGCATCGGGCGAACGTGCGCGAAGAGCCACATCGAGCACGACCTCGAAAGACGCGCGTCGATCGCTGGCGTGGAAGGACCGCCGGCACGGCATCCGTGCGCCCCGAGCCCGTTCGTCCGATGGGGCCGTCGGCTCCCTTCGATTCCCTCGCAACGTCGATCGACGCCGGATCTCCGGTGCGGCGGAGGTTGCGTGCGGAGCGTTCGACAACCAACGAGGAGAGATTCCCAATGCGTTCCAAATTGATGATCGCTGCCGCGGTCGCCACGAGCATGATGCTCGGGGTGGGCGTGGCCGCAGCCGACTCGGTCCAGGAGCAGCTCAGGCTCATGGAGCAGCGGATGGCGGAGATGGAGGATCGGCTCGAGGCGACCTCCGAGAAGTTGAAGAGCGCCGAGGCCACCGTCGAGCAGCAGCAGGCCGTGCTGACGGAGGCGGGTCTCGCGGAGGACGAAGACGGGGTGCGCTCCGCCGCCGGCGAGTTCTTCAAGATGATCGACGTCTCGGGTCTCGTGGCGGCCAGCTACAACTACCGGATCCTCGGCGTCACCGACAACAATCTCGCGATCGGCAACTCGTTCCGCCACCGGAACGCGGACACCTTCTCGCTCGATCAGCTCTGGCTGACGCTCGACAAGCCGACCAACGAGGAGAGCCGCGCCGGGTTCCACGGCGACCTGCTCTACGGCGAGTCGGCGCGCGCGATGCGGGCGAGCAGGGTCGGACAGCCGCTCGGCGGCTTCACGCCGGGTGATTCTTCGGACCAGGACTTCTACCTGTTCAGCGCCTACGTGAGCTATCTGGCACCGATCGGCAACGGTATCCGCTTCGATCTCGGCAAGCGGGACACGCTGATGGGCATCGAACGCATCAAGACCAACATCAACTACAACGTCACCCAGGGACGTGTCTTTCAGCTCATCCCGATCGTCAACACGGGCCTCGTCGCGCAGACCGACCTCACGGACCAGATCTCGTTCGCGGCCGGCGTCTTCAACGACGTCGCCTCCGATACGAGCATCGACGACAGCCGCAACAAGGCCTACTTCGGCCAGATCGCCTACAACGGCGACCAGTTCGGCTTCAAGGTCGACACGATGGTCGGCAAGGACTCGTCGTCGAACCTGCAGAACTCCGACGGCGAGGATTGCCAGAGCGGCAACGCTTGCAAGACGGCCATCCTCGACGCCGTCGCGACGGCCCAGCTCGGCGACAACCTCGAGGCCTGGGCGCAGTTCGTCTGGGTGCGCCACTTCGGCAACTCGATCGATCGCAGCGGCGACACCCACGCCGTTGCGACGGCGGCCCGCCTCCACGTCACCGACGCGACGAGCTTCGCCGGCCGCTTCGAGTACGTGAACGCCGAGAACGACTATCGGGTCGCCGAGGGCGTCGCGATCCCGGACATGGAGGAGGTCCTGACCCTGACCTTCACGGGAGCCCACAAGCTCACCGACGATCTGACGCTGCGCGGCGAGATGCGTTGGGACCGCAATCTGGGCAACAACCATGCGTTCGCCATCTCGAACGATGGCGACGGTAACTTCGGCTCGCGCTCGGACCAGCTCCTCGGCATCGCGGAGCTCTTCTACGAGTTCTAGCGACCCATCCGGCGACCGCGCACGGCTCGGACCCAACCCTCCGCAGCCGTCCGCGCGAGCGGCGGAGCGAACCGAAGAGGGCACGACGTCCGCGACGTCGTGCCCTCCTTTCTCTGGTCGCGCCCTGTCTTGATCGCGAGCTCCGCGCGAGCCCGCCCGCAGCCGCGTCCGGAACGGCTCGTTTCCCCGTCGGGCCCCCTTCGAGCCTCCCTCGCCCGGGCACACCGCACGCGACCGAGCGGACGTCCGGGACGCCGTCGAGCGGTCGTCCCGGCGCGCGCGGAGCCGCCGCCCGGAACTACGAGGCGACCCGCCAGGTCGCCGTGATCCCCAGCTTGTCCATCTTCGCGTAGAGCGTCCGACGGCCGATGCCGAGGGAACGCGCCGCGGCCGAGCGATTGCCATGGCAGTCGCGCAACGCCTGCGTGATGCGATAGGCCTCCGCGAGATCGAGCCAGGCCTTCAGCGTGCGACAGGACGCCGCCCGGCCGCCTTCGAGCGTCGAGTCTCGGAGGAAGCGGGCGAATTCGTCGAGATGGTCGGGGGAGGTCGTGCGGGCGGCGGGGATGTCCATTGCTTTCTTTCCTGCTTCCATCGGTTGTTGTGTCGGTCCACGACAGCCGGACCGGGCATCCCCGGTCGGGGCGGCCCACGTGGCGGCGCGCTCCGGCCGACGACTTGTGCAAGGCCCATTCCAATGACCGCTCGCGTCGCGGCGGGGGGCGCCGGCGCCGGTGGCCCGTGCGAGACGCGCGTCAACGTGCTCCGGCGCCGTCGGATCGCCGCCGCGCGGGTCGGGCTCGGCCCGAGTGCGCGGGATGCCTGCTCGATTCGCGGGCAGGCCTGCTCGCTGCGTGTGCATGAATCGGCGCGGTCGGTCCGCGCCGGCGTTGTGGTACCGTGCGCTGTCGGCACGCTGCCCGCGGGTCTCGCGAAGCCAGGAGAGCAACGTCATGAAGAAGATCGAAGCCATCATCAAGCCCTTCAAGCTCGACGACGTGAAGGAGGCGCTCAGCCAGGTGGGCGTGGAGGGATTGACGGTGACCGAGGTCAAGGGCTTCGGCCGCCAGAAGGGACATACGGAGCTCTATCGCGGCGCCGAGTACGTGGTCGACTTCCTGCCGAAGGTCAAGCTCGAGATCGTCGTCTCGGACGAGATCGTCGAGCGCGTGATCAACGCGATCTCCGACGCTGCGAATACCGGCAAGATCGGCGACGGCAAGATCTTCGTGCTTCCCCTCGAAGAGGCGATCCGCATCCGAACCGGCGAGCGGGGCCCGGCGGCCGTCTGACGCGGCGACTCGCGCGGGACGCGAGCGCGGGGGCGAGCGATCCGAGTGGGGCGCCTCGCCCGGACGCGTGCGAGCGCGCGCGACGGGTCCGCGGCGACGGGGCGACCGCGTCCGGATGACCGCGCGAATGCGTCGCGCACGGCGGGATGGACGGTCCGGAGGGGGAAGCGCATGACCGCCCGCGTTGCTCGAGGCCCTGGAGACGGCGGTCCGACGCGCGGACGCGGCGATGGCATGGCGCGAGCGGGCGCGGTCGTCGCGCTGTCGCTGGCTCTCGCGCCGTCGATTCCCGCCCTCGCTGCGCTCGGCCTGCTCGCGCCCGCGACGGCCCTGGCCGACGCGTCGAGCGCCTCGCCGACCGCCTCTCCGCCCGCCGGCGGAACGGGGACCGACCCCGAAGGCCCCCGTCGACGTCTGCTCTTCGGCGATACGCATCTCCACACGTCCTATTCCTTCGACGCGTTCCTGAACGGCAATCGGAGCGCCGATCCCGACACCGCCTATCGCTGGGCCAAGGGCCTGCCCGTCATCCATCCCTACCATCGCGCGCGCGTCCGGATCGAGACCCCCCTCGACTTCCTCGTCGTCGCGGACCATGCCGAATACCTCGGCATCGTCCGCAAGCTCTACTTCGACGTGCGCGAGGGACCGGGCGCCGAATTCGCGGCGCGCGTGCGCGAGGCGGTCGACGGGGGCAAGGGCCGGGAGCTCTTCTCGGGCGTGCTGCCCTCGAAGTCGACGGTCTCGCCGGGCGATACGCGCGATCCGATCTCGGCGGAGGGTGCGCCGAACGCACTGCCGGTCGACCCGGCTACGGCCCAGCTGCACGTCGACGCCTGGGCCGAGACCACGACCGCCGCCGATCGCCACAACGATCCCGGCCGCTTCACGACGCTGATCGGCTGGGAATGGAGCTCGCTGCCGTCGGGCGCGAACCTCCATCGCGTCGTCCTGACGGATGCCGATGGCGAGACCGCGCGGCGCTTCCTGCCCTACGGCTCGGACCAGAGCAGCCGTCCCGAAGACCTCTGGTCCTTCCTCGAGCGGACGAGGCGCGAGACGGGCGCGGAGTTCGTCGCGATCCCCCACAACTCGAACATCTCCAAGGGCTACATGTTCGGCGAGGTCACCCTCGACGAGTCACCCTACACGCCGGAGAGCGCGCGGACGCGGGCCCGCTGGGAGCCGGTCGTCGAAGTGACCCAGTTCAAGGGCACCTCCGAGACCCATCCCGCGCTCTCGCCCGACGACCCCTTCGCCGGGTTCGAGATCTACGGCGCCTACATCCAGCAGAACGAGCAGACCTACGCGCCCCAGCAAGGCGACTACGTCCGCACCGGATTGATGCGCGGGCTCGAGATCGAGGAGCGGGTCGGCGTGAATCCCTACAAATTCGGCCTGATCGGCTCGACGGATTCGCATACCGGTCTCTCGACGGCCGAGGAGGACAACTTCTGGGGCAAGTTCGCCTTCGACTCGACGCCCGAGACGAAGGGGCGCTTCGCGGGCGGCCGCGGCGTCACGGGTTGGAACATGGGCGCGAGCGGTCTCGCCGCGGTCTGGGCCGAAGAAAACACGCGCGACGCGATCTTCGCCGCGTTCCGTCGCCGCGAGGTCTACGCGACGACGGGGACGCGACTGCGCGTGCGGTTCTTCGGCGGATGGCGTTATGCGGAGGGGGACGCCGAGGTCGCGGACCTGGCCGCGGTCGGCTACGCGAAGGGGGTTCCGATGGGCGGCGACCTCGCGGGACGGCCGCCCGAGAAGCGGGGCCTGGCGGGGCTCTTCGGCGGCGAGCGCGCGTTCGCGCCGAGCTTCCTCGTTCATGCGGCCAAGGATCCGAAGGGCGCCAACCTCGATCGCATCCAGATCGTGAAGGGGTGGATCGGTCGCGACGGCCGCGCGCGGGAACGGGTCTTCGACGTCGTCTGGGCGGGGCCGCGGGTCCCGGGCGAGAACGGGGCCCTGCCGCCGATCGGCAGTAGCGTCGATCTCGATCGCGGCACGTACGCGAACACGATCGGCGCGCCCGAGCTCGCCGCGGTCTGGCGTGATCCCGACTTCGACCCGGGTCGGCGCGCCTTCTACTACGTCCGCGTGCTCGAGATCCCGACGCCGCGCCACTCGCTGCTCGACGGCATCGCGCTCCAGACCGATCCGCCCGACGAGCAGCCCCCCACGCTCCAGGAGCGCGCCTACACCTCGCCGATCTGGTACACGCCCTAGCGAGGCGCCGCGCGAGGATGCACCCGATGCCCGCCCGGCTCCTCCGCGTACCGCTCCTCCACTTCGTCCTGGCGGGGCTCGGCCTCTTCGTCGCCGCCCTCGCGTTCGACCTCGGCGGAGCGCGGGACGTGCTGCGCGGCTCGTCCTCCGGCGGTGGAGGTTGCGATGCCGGATCGGACGCGAGGACGATCTGCGTCGAGCGCGAGGCGCTGCTCGCCTTCGTCCAGGCGCGAACGCGCATGCCCCGCCTCGAGGACGCGGCGGCGGCCTTCGACGCGTCGGACGCGGCGACGCGGCGCGACTGGACGGCACGCTTCGTTCGCGAGGAGGCGCTCGTCCGCGAGGCGCGCCGGCTGGGGCTCGACCGGTCCGACGAGCTCGTGCGCCGGCGTCTCGTCCAGCAGATGGAGTTCCTCGTCGAGGAGGTCGGCGAGGGCGCCGTCTCCGTCGACGAGGAGGAGATCGTCGCTGCCTATCACGCGCAGATCGAGGCCGATCCCCCTCTCCCGACGCTCCGATTCGCCCACGTCTTCGTCCGTGAGCCGAGCGACGATTCCGGGCGCGGCGGCGATCGGGCGGCGTTCGAACGGGCGGAGGCGCTGCGCGACGAGCTCGAGCGGCAGCGGGTCCCGCTCGACGACGCCTACGCCTGGGGCGACCGCTTCCTCTACGACCGTGTGTACGTCGATCGCTCGCTCGACGAGGTCCGCAGCCATTTCGGGGACGCCTTCGCCGAGGCGCTCGCGCGGCTCGAGCCCGCGCCCGAGCGCTGGGCCGGTCCGATCCGATCGAGCCATGGGCTCCACCTGGTCCTGCTCGCTGCGCGGGAGCCCGCGCGAGTGGCGACGCTCGACGAGGTCCGGTCCGCCCTGCGCGAGACCCTCCTGCGCGAGAAGCGCGAACGGTCGGTCGAACGGGGCGTGGCAGCGCTCCTCGAGCGGTATCGCGTCGAGCTCGACGATGGGATCGGTGGCCCGTTCGAGGATGCACTCGACGGCGCGCTCGAGGGGTCCTCGTCGAGCGACGAGGGCGGACCGTCGCAGGGGGGCGCTGTCGCCGAGGCGGGGGTCGGTCGAGCGGGCGCGCCAGGGACGCAGGCGCCCGTCAGAGCCCCGGGATCTTCGGCGGATTCGCGACATAGCATCGCTCCTCCACCCGCTTCTTGATCCGCCAGCCCTTCGGCGTGCGTACGTACTCGTCGACGTACCAGAGCCCGCAGACGAAGACGTCGATCTTTCCGTCCTCCCGGGTGAATTCCTGCGGGTTGTAACACATGAGCCGACCGGTGGCGCGGTCGCCGTCGAGCGCGAGCTGGATGTTGGCGTTCATGTGCTGCGTGTTCGGGAACTGCTTCATCGCCTTCTTGAGGAAGGCGATCGTCGTCGGGAGATCGCCCTTCGACCCGCCGAAGGCGCTGTAGTCGATGAAGGCGTCGGCGGTGAACACGTCGTCGGCCAGCGTGTCGAATTGCTTCTTGTCGATCAGCTCCGAATAGCGGTAGATCAGGTCGTGGAGCTCGAGGCGGTCGGAGATCTCTTGCAGGCTGAGCATCAGGCGAGCTCCAGTACTTGTTCGAAGCGGTAGAGGCCCGGCGCGCGACCCGCGAGCCAGGCGGCGGCGCGCACGGCACCGGCGGCGAAGTGGCCCCGGGTCGCGGCGCGATGCGAGAGCTCGAGGCGCTCGCCGCGACCGAGGAAGTAGACCGTGTGCTCGCCGGGATTGTCGCCCCCGCGCAAGGTCTGGATGCCGATGGCCCCCGCCGGCCGCACGCCGGTCTCGCCCGCGCGCTCGAGCACCATGTGCTCCTCGAGCGTGACGCCCTGCCCCTCGGCGACGGCGCGGCCGAGCATGAGGGCCGTGCCGCTCGGCGCGTCGCGCTTCTGCCCGTGGTGGAGCTCGAAGAGCTCGGCGTCGTAGCTCGGGCCGAGCAGGCGCGCCGCCTCGCGGGCGAGATGCGCCAGGACATTGACCGCGACGGAGAAGTTCGCCGTGTGGATCACCGCGGTCCGCTCCGCGAGCCGTTCGAGCTCGCGGCGCCCTGCTCCGTCGAAGCCGGTCGTCCCCGTCACGTAGGCGACGCCGGCGTCCGCGGCGGCGCGCAGGTTGGCGAGGGTCGCCGCCGGAATCGAGAAGTCGATCGCGACGCCGCAGCCGGAGAGCGCCCGCTTCGGATCGTCCGCGAGCACGACCCCCGGCGCGAGGGCCTGGCCGACGTCGGGATGACCGGGCCGCTCGAGCGCGCCCGCGAAGCGAAGCCGCGGCTCGGCCGCGAGCGCCGCGCGGACCTCGAGGCCCATCCGCCCCTGCGCCCCGACGACCATGACTCCGGTCGCGTTCGTCGCGTCACCGCTCATCGCAGGATCTCCAGATCCTTGAGCACGAGCTTCAGCCGCTCGAGGTTCGCGTCGGTGATCCGTGTGAGCGGGAGCCGGATCTCGGGATCGCACCAGCCGAGTGCGGCGGCCGCCGCCTTGACCGGGATCGGATTCGTCTCGCAGAAGAGGACGTCGAAGAGCGGAAGCAGCGCGTAGTGGACGGCCTGGGCGCCGGCCAGGTCCCCGCGCAGGAAGCGGCGAACGATCTCGCCCATCTGCCGCGGCGCGACGTTCGAGCTCGTCGAGATGACGCCCTTTCCCCCGATCGCGAGCAGCGGCAGCGTCAGGCTGTCGTCGCCCGAGAGCACGGCGAAGTCGACCGGGCACTTCGCGACGACGTGGGCCATCTGGTCGAGGTTGCCGGAGGCCTCCTTGACCCCGACGACGTGCTCGAGCCGCGCGAGCCGCGCGATGATCTCCGGCGCGATGTTCGAGGCCGTCCGACCCGGGATGTTGTAGAGGACGAGCGGGAAGCGCGTCGCCTCGGCGATCGCCGCGTAGTGGGCGTAGATGCCCTCCTGCGTCGGCTTGTTGTAGTAGGGCGAGAGCAGCAGCGCCCCGTCGGCGCCGGCCTCCTTGGCGTGGCGCGTCAGCTCGATCGCCTCGCGCGTCGAATTCGATCCCGTTCCGGCGATGACGGCGACCCGGCCCTTCGCGGCCTCGACGACGATCTCGACGACCCGGCGGTGCTCGAGATGGGAGAGCGTCGCCGATTCGCCGGTCGAGCCGCAGGGGATGAGCCCGTCGACGCCCGCCTCGATCTGGCGCTCGACGTGGGCGCGGAGGGCCTCTTCGTCGACCGCGCCGCTGCGAAAGGGCGTGATGAGGGCGGTATGGATGCCTTCGAACATGGCGCCTGCTAGTCCTCTTCGAGCGGCCACTCGCCGGTGAAGACGGTGGCGGCCGGGCCGGTCATCATGACGGGGGCGTTCTTGTCGGCCCAGCCGATCGCGAGCTCGCCGCCGCGCAGCTCGACGACGACCTGGCGGCCGACGCGGTCGCGCAACATCGAGGCGACCGCCGCGGCGCAGGCGCCGGAGCCGCAGGCGAGGGTTTCGCCCGTGCCGCGCTCCCAGGTGCGCTGCTTGATGCGGTCTCGGGAGAGGATCTGGATGAACTCGACGTTGACGCGATTCGGGAAGGCGACATGGTGCTCGAGCGCGGGGCCCACGGTCTCGAGCGGGACGGTCTCGACGTCGTCGACCTCGATGACGCAATGCGGATTGCCCATCGAGATCGAGGACACGCGCAGCGGCTCGGACCCGCGGCGCCAGAGGTCTGCCGGCAGATCGAGCGGCACGTCGATCACGGGCCCGGGCCCGGTCGCGAGCGTGGTCGGGATCTTCTCCGGGATCAGGATCGGGAGCCCCATGTCGACCGTCACGAGCCCGGGCCCCGCCCAGCGCGGGCGGACGACACCGGAGAGCGTCTCGACGCCGATCTCGTCGGCGCGCGTATGGCCCTCGTCGCGCAGGTACTTGTAGAAGGCGCGGATCCCGTTCGCGCACATCTCGACCTGCGAGCCGTCCGCGTTGAAGATGTCCATCCGGAAGTCCGCCGCCTTCGAGGGGCGCACGACCAACAGCTGGTCGAAGCCGACGCCGAAGTGGCGGTCGGCGATCGCCCGGGCGAGACCCGCGAGATCCGCGGGCAGGTCGTTGCGGATGCCGTCGAGCAGGACGAAATCGTTTCCGGCGCCATGCAGCTTGGTGAAGGGGAGCGAACGGCTCATCGGGATCGTCTCTCGCTGGGGGCTCGTCTCACGTGCTCTGGTCTCGTCGTCCGTCTCGTCGGCTCGCGTCGTCGGCTCGCGCTGTGCGCGGCGTCGCCGCGGTCGTCGTTCGGGGGGTCGGACGGGTCCTCGACCCGGCCGGCCCCGCTCGAGGCATCGATCCATCCGCCCCGCCTGGGATCGATCGACGGGCGGGAGTCGGTCGCCGAATCCCGCCCTGGCCTTCCGCCTACTGCTTCTCGTTCTGCTCGTCGTCGCTCGGCTCGTCGACCGCTTGCGCGCCGTCCGACCCCGCCTCGCCCGCTGCGACCGGTTCGCCGACGGGAACGCCGACCGGTGTCCCGGCCACTGCCTTCGACGGGCTTCGCTGCGGCGGTCCGTAGCGACCGCACGCGCCGAGTGTACCCGCGATTGCGACCGTCGTACCCCAGATCACGAGCGCCGCGCGAGCCCGCCGTCCGACCCCGTCTCCCCGGCGGATCACGGGCGCCCCCTGCGGCCCCGCTCCGCGCTCGGCTTCCGACCGGGCTCCGGACCGGACTTCCGGGCGCGCTCCCGACCGGTCCCCGCCGACACGCTCCGCTCCGCCTCGGCCAGGGCCTCGAGCACCCGAGCGCGCGCCGTTCCACCCGCGAGGCTACGGCTCTCGAGGCTGCGCTCGAGGTCGAGCAGGACCCCCGCGTCGGCGTCGAAGGCCGGATGGAAGGTCCGCAGCTCGGCCTGCGATAGACCGCGCAGATCGTGGCCGCCTCGGGTGCAGTGTCCCACGATCCGACCGACGACCTCATGGGCCTCGCGGAAGGGGACGCCCTTGCGGACGAGCCACTCGGCGAGATCGGTGGCGAGCAGCATCGGGTCCGAGGCGGCTCGGGCCATCCGCTCGGTCCGGACGTCGAGGGTCGCGATCGTCCCGGCCATGACCTCGAGGCTGTCGCGCAGCGTCGCCACCGAGTCGAACAGGGGCTCCTTGTCCTCTTGCAGATCGCGGTTGTAGGTCAGCGGGAGCCCCTTCAAGACGGTCAGCAGCGTCACCAGGTTCCCGATCGCCCGGCCGGACTTGCCGCGCACCAGCTCCGGGACGTCGGGGTTCTTCTTCTGCGGCATGAGCGACGAGCCGGTCGAGTAGGCGTCGGCCAGCTCGACGAAGCCGAACTCCGCGGTCGACCAGAGGACGAGCTCCTCGGCGAGCCGCGAGAGGTGGACCATCGCAATGGCGGCGGCGGCCATGTACTCGAGGGCGGCGTCGCGGGAGGCGACCGTGTCCATCGAGTTGCGTGTCGGGCCGTCGAAGCCGAGCGCCTTCGCCGTCTGCTCGCGGCGGAGCGGCAGCGTCGAGCCGGCGAGCGCCCCCGCGCCCAGCGGGGAGCGGTCGATGCGCGCTCGCGCGTCGGCGAAGCGGCCGGCGTCGCGGCCGAGGACCTCGACGTGGGCGAGCCAGTGATGGGCGAGGCGGACGGGCTGGGCGCGCTGGAGATGGGTGTAGCCGGGGAGCAGGGTGTCGACATGGTCGCGGGCGCGCTCGATCAGGACGGCGCGGAGCTGCTGGATGCCTCGGATGGTCGCGTCGTGGGCGTCGCGCAGGAACAACGCGAGGTCGGTCGCGACCTGGTCGTTGCGGGAGCGTCCGGTATGCAGCTTGCCGGCGGCGTCGGGTCCGATCAGCGTCCGCAGCCGGGTCTCGATGTTCATGTGGATGTCTTCGAGGGCCGGATCGAAGGGAAAGCTTCCGCTGTCGATCTCCGCCTCGACGAGGTCGAGACCGCGGAGCAGGGCCCGGGCGTCCGCCTTCGGGATCAGGCCGGCGTCGCCGAGCATCCGCGCCTGGGCGCGGGAGCCGCGCAGGTCGTGTCGGGCCAGGGCCTTGTCGAAGTGGATCGAGGCCGAGAATCGCTCGACGACCGGATCGGTCGCACCACGGAAGCGCCCACCCCAGGGCTTGCGCTGGCCCGTCCGGGCGGGGCCGGGCGGAGCGCCGCTCGGCCCGCTCTTCCGGGTCGCGCCGCTCTTTCCGCTCTTTCCACGCTTGCTTCGGTTCGCGCTCGTCCCAGCGTCCGCGCTCGATCGACCGGTTCGCCCGGCGGCCTTCGTCATGGCGCCCTACTCTCGCGGTTCGGGGGCCAGCGCACAAGCCGCAGGGGATCACGAGGTCGCAACCGGAACGGGTGGGCGTGCGCGGGTTCCATCGCATGGCCGTCCCGGCGGGCGGGCGTGTGCGGGGGGTGGGGATCCGGAGGGCGCGACGCCGCCGCCCGCGGTCTTCGACGGGCGCGGGGCCGTCGCGGGGCCCGGGGCTTCGACGCGTGGGGCTCGTGCTGCTCGCGGTCGGCTTCGTCGGGGGGCTCTGGGCGGCCCACGAGCTGATCGCGCTCGATCGAATCGTGCGGTCGCGCTTCGAGGGCGCGCGCTTCTCGGTCCCCTCGCGGGTCTTCGCCGCGCCGAAGGTCATCTACACCGGTGCCGACTGGGAGCGCCTCGACCTCGACGGCTGGCTCGCGCGCACGGGCTACCGCGAGCAGCGCGAGGCCGGACCGCTCGCCGTCGGCCACTACCGCTCGCTCCCCGGCCGCCTGCGCGTCCATCTGCGCGCCTTCGACCACCCCGAGCTGCCCGAGCCCGAGCGCCGCATCGAGTTCCGCCTCGAGGCGGGGCGTGTCCGCGAGATGCGCGACGGCGGGGGGCATCCGATCGACGTCGTCACGCTCGAGCCCGAGCAGATCTCCGCCTTCTACGACGAGAACCGCGAGCAGCGCGATCTGGTCGCGATCGAGGACGTGCCGGACCATCTGATCCAGGCGATCTACGCGATCGAGGATCGCCGCTTCGAGGAGCACAACGGCGTCGACCTGCGCCGCATCGCCGGCGCGCTGCTCGCCAACCTGCGCGCCGGCGGCATCCGCGAGGGCGGCAGCACGCTGACGCAGCAGCTCGTCAAGAACTTCTTCCTGACGCCCGAGCGCACGATCCGCCGTAAGCTGACCGAAGCCGTGATGGCGCTGATCGTCGAGGCTCGTTATTCGAAGCCCGAGATCCTCGAGGCCTACCTGAACGAGATCTACATGGGCCGCCGCGGGTCGACGGCGATCCACGGCGTCGGCGAGGCCTCGCGCTTCTTCTTCGGCAAGCGCGTCCCCGAGCTCACGCTCGACGAGTCGGCGTTGCTCGCCGCCGTCATCCAGAGCCCGAACGCGATGAGCCCCCACCGCCATCCGGAGCGGGCGCGCAAGCGGCGCGACCTCGTCATCCAGCAGATGGAGGAGCAGGGCCGGGTCGATCCCGACACCGCGCTCGCGGCGCGCGGCCGTGCGCTCAACCTCGCGGCGATCACCCTCGAGTCCGGCCAGGACCGCTACTTCCTCGACCTGCTCCAGCGGCAGCTGCCCGAGGTCTATCAGGAGGAGCTGCTCGCGACCGAGGGGCTGCGCATCTACTCGACCCTCGACACCGCGCTCCAGCGCTCCGCCGTCGACGTCCTGCGCGGCGGGCTCGAGGCGCTCGAGAAGGGGCTGCCGGCGCCGAAGGTCGCGAAGGGCGAGGCCCGACCGCATCTGCAGGGCTGTCTGCTCGCGCTGCGGCCCCAGACCGGCGAGATCCTCGCGCTCGTCGGCGGCCGCGACTACGGGACGTCGCAATTCAACCGCTGCACCCAGGCGCGGCGCCAGGCGGGCAGCGTCTTCAAGCCGATCGTGTACGCGACGGCGCTGTCGCGGCAGTCGGGGCCGGCGGTGACGCTGGCGAGCTTCGTGCCGGACGAGCCGATCGAGGTCAAGACGCCCTCCGGTCCATGGCGCCCCGTCAACTTCGACCGACAGTTCCGCGGGCCGGTGACCGTGCGCGAGGCGCTCGAGCGATCGCTGAACGTCCCGGCGGCGCGAATCGGTCAGGCGGTCGGCATCCAGCGCGTGATCGAGATGGCGCGGCGACTCGGGGTGGAGAGTCCGCTCCCGGCGGTCCCGAGCCTCGCGCTCGGCTCGGCCGAGGTCTCGCCGCTCGAGATCGCGACCGTCTACGCGACCTTCGCCAACGGCGGTCTACGCCCGACGCCGCGCGCGTTCACCGGCCTGCTCGACGACCTCGGCCTCGCCCAGGAGCGCTCGCCGCTGGCTGGCGCACGGCGCGTGCTCGACGCGGGCACGGCCTACCTGACGACCTCGCTCCTGCAGGGTGTCGTCGACCGGGGTACCGGCGCGGCCATTCGCGCGCGCGGCCTGCGCGGCCCGATCGCGGGCAAGACCGGGACGACGGACGACGAGAACGACCTCTGGTTCGTCGGCTTCACGCCCGAGCTCGTCGTCGTCGTCTGGGTCGGCTACGACGAGCCGCGCAAGATCGGCGTGCCCTCGAGCCGCGGGGCGCTGCCCATCTGGGCGGACTATCTCGAGGCGATCTCGGGCGGGCAGATCCGCGGCGGCTTTCCGCGGCCGCGGGAGGTCGAGTCCGTCGAGATCGATCCGATGACGGGCGAGCGCGCGCTCTGGGGCTGCCCGCGTACCCAGACGGAGTACTTCCTGATCGGCACCGCGCCCGTCGAGACGTGTCCCCACGGCATGCCGTCGTTCCCGCGCTTCTTCGAGCGCTTCTTCGGCGGATGATTTCTTGGGCGAAAAGGGCGTCGGCTTCGCGGCGAGTCGCGGGGCGGCGGGCGGTGTGCGAGCCTCGTCCACCGATGGACCGCATGCGACGTCGGCTTCACTCGCAAGGGGCGCGCCTCCCGCTCGCGCGGGGGATCGCGCTCGCGGTCGCCCTGGGGCTCGTCGGCTGCGCGACGACGCCGAGCGTCGTGGCGCCCCCGGAGTCGAGCGGCGTACCGAGCGAGCGGGTCGACGATGGATCGGTCGAGGCGCCTTCGTCCTCGGGTGTCGCTCCGTCCGAGGCGATCCCGTCCTTCGAGACGCCCGGGCCTGCCTCCGAGCCGCCGCTGACGGCGAGCGCCGCGCTCGGACGCTACGACGCGCGGCGCGACGCGTCGTTGCGACTCGTGATCGCGGGGCTCGAAGCCGACGCGGTCGGGGACGCGGCGCGCGCGCTCGCGAGCTACCAGCGCGCCGTGCGACTCGATGCCACCAATCCGATCGCCTTCCTCGCCCTCGCCCGCCACCACGTCGCCGTCGGCGATCCCGAGGAGGCGAGCGCCTTCCTCGACCAGGCGCGGGCGCTCTTCGAGTCCGAGGGCGAGCTCGGCCCGGCCGTCGACGTCTGGGGGCTCGGTCTGCGCGCCTGGATCGATCGGGCGGAGGGGCGCGATGCCGACGCGGACGCGCGCTTCGAGGCCGCGCGCCGACTCGCGCCGGAGATCTGGGGCGACGAGCTGCTGTCGGCGGACGAGCTGAAGTGAAGGGCAAGTACGCCGTGTTCGGCGGGGCGGGGCTCCTGGTCCTCGCGCTGGATCAGCTCGGCAAGCGACACGTGCTCGATTCGCTCGCGATCGGCGAACGCGTTCCGCTTCTCGGCTCGGTCCTGTCGCTGGCGCACGTGCCCTCGACCGGTGGCGCGCTCGGGCTGCTGCGCGACTGGTCACCCGAGGCCCAGCTGATGGCCCATGCGGCGCTGTCGTTCGTCGCCATCGGCGTGGCCCTGCTCTTCCTTCGCTCGATCGCCCCAAGGGACCGCGGGACCGCTTCGGCGCTCGGCGCGATCCTCGGCGGGATCGCGAGCAATGGCCTCGATCGCTACCGCACCGGAGCGACGCTCGACTTCCTCCACGTCGGACCGACGAGCGTCGACGTGCTGCCCGACTTCAACTTCGCGGACCTCGCGATCCTGCTGGGGGTCGGCACCCTCATCATCGAGCTGCTCGCCAACGAGATGGCCGCCCGCGCGTCCGAGCGACCGCGGCGCTCGCCGCCCTATTAGGCGAGATCGACCACGCGGGACGCCGCCGGCCGGTCCGGGCGGCGCGGACTCGTGCAGGCGGTGCAAGCTCCGCGCCCGAAAATTTTCCGACCCCCGGTCCCGATCGTCGCGTACCGCGAAAAAGCGCGGCGAGCACGCGAGTTGCGATTCACACGTCAGACACGTTCGCGTGTATCGTGCGCGAACGACGGCGCTCCCGAACCACGAACTGATTGACACGTCTCCCGCCGCTGCGATAGAACACGACGGCTCCCAATCGGAAGTCGCGCGATCGCTCCGGAACCCGGACGCAGCCCGTACGGGCTCCCGTCATGGATCGGGGTCACGTGCCGCCGCCGTTGCAGCCGGCGCCGATGGTGCCGGAACGGCGGGCGAGAGCCGGACGGCGGACGAGCGATGAACGAGCGATGGACGAGCGTCGAGCACGACGGCGGGTGCGACCAGGAGGACCGGGATGGCGAAGAGCTCCAGCAAGCCCAAGAGCGACTACGCGATCCAGACGGTGATGAACGCGTTTCGCATGCTGGAGGTCTTCGACGGCGCGGTCGCGGTCGGCGTATCGGACGTGGCGCGCAGTCTGGGGCTCCACAAGAACAACGCCTTCCGCCTGCTCGCGACCCTCGAGCTCGCCGGCTACGTCCAGCAGTCGGCCGACAGCGAGCTCTACCACCTCGGCCCGCGCTGTCTCGAGCTCGCCCACGCCTTCGCCCGCAACCATCCCTTCGCGAGCCTGGCGCGACCCGTGCTCGAGTCGCTCGTCGAGCAGACGGGCGAGACGGCACACGTCGGCATCCTGCGCGAGCGCGAGGTCGCTCATCTCGACGGCGTGCTGCCGAGCCAGATCCTGCTGTCCGGCTCCCGCGTCGGCGAGCGGACGCCGGCCCACTGCACGGCCATCGGCAAGGCGCTGCTCGTCGGCGTGCTCGAACGACCCTTCCCCGCCGCCGCGCCGCGCGGCGAATCCGTCGCCGGCCGCCGTCTCGCGACGGGCGCGTCGCTCGCCTCGGGCATCGAGCAGTGGACGCTCGAGTCGTTCACGGACGCGACCATCACCGACGGCGCCAAGCTCCTCGACGACGTCCGCGCCGGGGCGCTGCGCGGCTACGCGGCCGACCTCGAGGAGTACGCGCCGGGTCTCCACTGCGTCGCCGCGCCCGTTCGCGATGCGGGGGGCCACGTGGTGGCGGCCATCTCGCTCTCCGGTCCCGCCCAGCGCCTGTCCCGCGAGGTCGTGCACGGCGACGGGGCGCGCGCCGTCACCGCGGCGGCGCAGCGGTTGTCGCGGTCGCTCGGCGCGCGGGATTAGCGCGCCCCGCGGATCGGTCGGTTCAAGTCCGGCGCGGCGTGACCCGAATGAGGTCCGCGAACGTGGCGGCGACCCGTCGCCGTCCGCCCCGCGGCACACACGCGAAGGACTTGCGATGGACTTCGGGCTCGACGACGCGCTCTCCAGTCTGCAACAAGCGGCTCGCCGATTCTCCGACGAGCAGATCGCGCCGATCGCGGCCGCGCACGACGCCAGCGGGCAGTTTCCGCGCGACGTGCTGAGGATGGCCTGGGAGCTCGGGCTCTCCCATACCTTCATTCCCGAGTCGCTCGGGGGCATCGGCCTCTCGTCGGTCGCCGCCTGCGTGGTCATCGAGGAGCTCTCGCGCGGCTGCTCGGGCATCACGACGTCGATCCTCTCGAACGATCTCGGTCTGACGCCGCTGCTGGTCGGGGGCTCGCCCGACCAGCAGCGCGAGTGGCTCGCGCCCTGCACCCAGGACTTCAAGATCCTCGCCTTCGCCCTGTCCGAGCCCGGCGCGGGCTCCGACGTCGCCGGGCTCCAGCTGCATGCCGAGAAGGTCGGCAACGACTACGTCCTCAACGGAACGAAGGCGTGGATCACCAACGGCGGCGAGGCGGATCTCTTCACCGTCTTCGCGACCCTCGACCGGAGCGCGGGACGCTCCATTCGGGATCGACACAGGGGGATCTGTGCCTTCGTGATGCCGAAGGACACGCCGGGCTTCTCCGCGGGCAAGAAGGAAGACAAGATGGGCCAGCGCGCGAGCGACACGCGCGTGCTCCACTTCGACGACGTCCGCATCCCGGCGAGCCAGCGTCTCGGGACCGAAGGCGAGGGGTTCAAGATCGCGATGGCGACCCTCGACCGGACGCGACCGCTGATCGGCGCGCTCGCCACGGGCATCGCGCGCAGAGCGCTCGAGGAGAGCCTCGCCTACGCCGCGGAGCGCAAGGCCTTCGGCCAGCCGATCGGCGAGTTCCAGGCGATCCAGTTCATGCTGGCCGACATGGCGAAGGACATCGAGGCCGGTCGGCTGCTGACCTACCAGAGCGCCTGGATGATCGATCAGGGCCGGCGCGCCTCGAAGCAGTCGTCGATGGCGAAGTGCTTCTCGACCGACGCCGCCATGAAGGCGACGACCGACGCGGTCCAGATCTTCGGGGGCAACGGCTATACGAAGGAGTACCCGGTCGAGAAGCTGATGCGCGACGCCAAGCTGATGCAGATCTACGAGGGCACCAACCAGATCCAGCGCGTCGTGATCGCCCGGGAGCTCATGAAGGGCTGACGGGTCGGTCGCCCGGCGCGCCTCGCGCGGTCGACGGGCCGCGGCCGCGAAAGACGCCGCTCCGCCGTGCGGATGCCCCCGCTACTTGCCGACGCGTTCGTACCCGTCCCGCGTCTCCCCTCCGCCGCGCGGGTCGGGCCGTCCTCGGCACGGGCGGCCGGGCCCATCTGCTCCCGCTGGGGCAGGTCGCCGGCTCCCGAACGCGCGCCGAGCCCATCCGGCGGACGCCTGCACACGACGGGGACCCGGTCGTGCCCTAGCGACCCGGCGCTCCATCCGACTCGATTCGTTGCGCCCCGAGGCTTCGACACCCGCTCGGCCCGTTGATAGACTCGGCAGCCTTTCGCACAGGCCCCGTCGGCCCATCGAACCCCGATCCATCGTCCGTGCGAGCCGAGACCGCATTCCATCGCCGCGCGCGTCGCGCGGCGTCGCCAGAGGTGTCCCATGAGTCTGAACGAACGAGCACTCGAATATCACGCGCAGGGTCGTCCGGGGAAGGTCAAGGTCGTCCCGACCAAGAGCTGCGCGACGGCAGCCGATCTGTCCCTCGCCTACTCGCCCGGCGTCGCCGCGCCCTGCCTCGAGATCGAGAAGGACCCCGAGACCGCCTACAAGTACACGGCGAAGGGCAATCTCGTCGCCGTCCTCTCGAACGGCACGGCCGTCCTCGGCCTCGGCAACCTCGGCGCGCTCGCCGGCAAGCCCGTCATGGAGGGCAAGGGCGTCCTGTTCAAGCGCTTCGCCGACATCGACGTCTTCGACATCGAGGTCGACACGACCGACACGAAGGAGATGATCCGCTTCTGCGAGCTGATCGCGCCGACCTTCGGCGGGATCAATCTCGAGGACATCCGCGCGCCCGAGTGCTTCGAGATCGAAGAGGCGCTCAAGGAGTCCCTCGACATCCCCGTCTTTCACGACGACCAGCACGGCACGGCGATCATCTCCGCCGCCGCGCTGCTCAACGGCCTCGAGCTCCAGGGCAAGAAGATCGAGGACGTGAAGGTGGTCTTCTCGGGCGCCGGTGCCGCGTCGATCTCGTGCGCGAAGCTCTACAAGGACCTCGGCGTCCGGGCCGAGAACATCCTCATGACGGACACGAAGGGCGTCATGTGGAAGGGGCGCGGCGAGGGCTTCAACAAGTACAAGGAAGAGTTCGTGCGCGAGACGAAGTGCCGGACGCTGGCGGATGCGTTGATCGGCGCGGACGTCTTCGTCGGTCTCTCGTCGAAGGGGCTCGTGACCCAGGCGATGGTCAAGACGATGGCCGACAAGCCGATGGTCTTCGCGATGGCCAACCCCGATCCGGAGATCACGCCGCCCGAGGTCAAGGCCGTTCGCAGTGACGCGATCTGCGCGACGGGTCGTTCCGACTACGCCAATCAGGTCAACAACGTGCTCGGCTTCCCCTTCATCTTCCGCGGCGCCCTCGACGTGCGCGCGCGCAAGATCAACGAGGAGATGAAGCAGGCGGCGACCTTCGCGCTGGCCGAGCTGGCCAAGCGCGGTGAGGCGGTACCGGACGCGGTCAAGCGCGCCTATCCCGGCGAGGCCTTCGAGTTCGGTCCCGAGTACATCATCCCCAAGCCCTTCGATCCGCGCGTGCTGCTCTACGTCGCGCCGGCGGTCGCGAAGGCGGCGATGGACAGCGGCGTCGCTCGCAAGCCGATCGACCTGCGCGAGTACGAGGCGCAGCTCCAGGTCAAGCTCTCGGAGATCGCGGCGCTCTAGCGCGATGTTCCGCAAGATCCTGATCGCCAACCGGGGCGAGATCGCGGTCCGCATCGTGCGCGCTTGTCGCGCGCTCGGGATTCGCTCCGCCGCGATCTGCTCCGAGGCGGATGCCGACGCGCTCCACGTCCGACTCGCGGACGAAGCGCATCCGTGCGGACCCGCGCGCGCGACGGAGAGCTATCTCGACGTCGCGCGCGTCGTCGGCATCGCCAAGGCCTGCGGCGCCGACGCGGTCCATCCCGGCTACGGCTTCCTGTCCGAGAACGCGGACTTCGCCCAGGCGGTGATCGATGCGGGGCTGGTCTTCATCGGGCCCCCACCCGACGTGATCCGCGCGATGGGCGGCAAGATTCCGTCGCGCGAGCGGATGCGCGCGGCGGGCGTTCCCGTCGTGCCGGGCGGGAGCGGCGCGATCACGAGCTTCGAGCAGGCGCGGGACGCGGCAGCAGGGCTCGGCTATCCCGTGCTCGTCAAGGCGAGTGCCGGTGGCGGCGGGCGCGGGATGCGGCGCGTCGAGGACGAGTCGGGGCTCGCCGCGGCACTCGAGCGCGCGCGCTCGGAGGCGGCCGCGTCCTTCGGCGACGACACGATCTACCTCGAGAAATACCTCTCGGGCCCGCGTCACATCGAGATCCAGGTCCTGGCGGACCAGCACGGCCGGACGGTCCATCTCGGCGAGCGCGAGTGCTCGATCCAGCGGCGCCATCAGAAGCTCGTCGAGGAGTCGCCGGCCTACGGCATGACCGGGGCGGTTCGCCAGGCGATGGGCGAGGCCGCGGTCCGCGCCGCCGAGGCCGTCTCCTACGTCGGCGCGGGGACCTGCGAGTTCATGATGGACGCGAGCGGCGCGTTCTACTTTCTGGAGATGAACACGCGCATCCAGGTCGAGCATCCGGTGACCGAGGCGGTGACGGGGCTCGATCTCGTCGCGTTGCAGATCCGCGTCGCGGCCGGCGAGCCGCTGCCGTTCGCGCAGCAGGACGTGAAGCTCGCCGGACACGCGATCGAGGCGCGCATCTACGCGGAGGATGCCGACGCGGGCTTCGTGCCCTCGCCCGGTCCGATCGAGGCGTGGCGGCCTCCGTCGGGCGAGGGCGTCCGGCTCGACGCGGGGTTCGATGCGGGCATGACGGTGACGCCGCATTACGACGCGATGCTCGCGAAGCTGATCGTGAGCGGTCGCGATCGACGCGAGGCCCTCGCGCGACTCGAGACCGCGCTCGAGGACTACTGGATCGCCGGCATCAAGACGGGGCTGCCGTTCCTGCGCCGGCTCGTGACCCATCCGACCTTCGTCGCGGGCGCCTACGACACGGGCTTCCTCGAAGTCGAGGTGGCGCGACCCGGTTCGGTGCTCGCTGCGCCGCGGGACCTCGCGGGCCCCCTGCGCGCGGTCGTTTCCGGAGTCGTCGCCTGGCAGGTGGCGAGGGCCTCCGCCGCGGGCGCGGCTGGCGCGGGCGCCGCCGCTGCGGACGCCGTCGGCGCGCGTGCCGACTCGGGCGCGCCCGGTTCGGCTCCGGCTTCCGGTCCCGCCCAGGGTCTCGACCGCGTCCGCGTCGCGATCGCGCGGGCGCAGCCGGCGGAGGTCGCGCTGGGTCCGGTCGAGGCGGCTGGCGGGAGCGGCGCGGTTCGCGTCGGCTTCCGGCTCGAGGAGCGCGAGCATGTCCTCGAGATCACGCCCCGTCCGAGCCACGGGGTCGGGCCGGAGACCGCCGTCCTCTTCGACGTCGCATCGTCGGAGGGCGGCCTGCGTCTGTCGATCGTTCGCAAGAAGAACGGCGATCTCGAGGTCGGCCTGCGCGACCGCGTGCTGCGCGTCAAGACGGAGCGCTGCTAGGCAAGGCCAGCGGCCGCTCGGCGCGCAGGCAGCGTCGTCCTCAGCGCGACGGTGGGGACTCGGGCGCCGGTGTCGGGGCCGCGCCCCGGCGTTGTCGCCCGTCGACCCGCTCCGCCCGTCGGTCGAGCCGCTCCTCGACCCGGTCGCCCCGACGATCGAGGCGCCTCTTCGTTGGCCTGGGCGACGGAGGCGACGGCGAGCGTGGCGAGGGCGAGCGTCGTGGGGACGAGGAGCAGGGCGCGGATCGGATGACGCAGGGGTTCTCCTGGCGTGGGACGCCGAATCGCTTCGGTCGTCGGCTGCGGGGAGTTGAACCCAGGACAGGCCACGGGGTTTCGGTCCGAAGAGCGGCCCGCGGCGCCACCGATTCCCCTTCCGGGAATTCCCGTCGAACATGCGACACGGCCGACGGGCCAGGCGCTCACGTTCTGCACATCTGTTAATGTGGGCCCGCCGAGTTAGGCGGTCTCGCTCCGGTCCTCGTCGGACACGCGGTCCTGGGAGCGGCCCATCGGATGGAAGTCGTCCGGAGGACGACGCGGAGGCGGGCTCGATGCAGCGATACGGTGCGGAGTTCATTGGAACGTTCTGGCTCGTGTTGGGCGGATGCGGGAGCGCGGTGCTGGCGGCGACGTTTCCCGAGGTCGGGATCGGCCTGCATGGCGTGGCCCTCGCCTTCGGTCTGACGGTGCTGACGATGGCCTATGCGATCGGCCACATTTCGGGCTGCCACCTCAACCCGGCGGTTTCGATCGGACTCTGTGCGGGCGGGCGATTTCCGGCCTCGCAGCTCGTGCCCTACGTGGCCGCGCAGGTGTTGGGCGCGATCGTCGCGGGGGGAGCGCTCTACTTGATCGCGAGCGGCACCGCTGGCTTCGACATCGCGGGGGGATTCGCGTCGAACGGCTACGGCGAGCACTCCCCGGGCGGCTACGACCTGCGCTCGGCCTTCGTGACCGAGGTCGTCATGACGATGATGTTCCTCTTCATCATCCTCGGCGCGACCGATCCGCGGGCGCCGCAGGGCTTCGCGCCGATCGCGATCGGCTTCGGCTTGACGCTCATCCATCTGATCAGCATCCCGGTGACCAACACGTCCGTGAACCCCGCGCGCAGCACCGGCGTCGCGCTCTACCTCGGCGGCTGGGCCATCTCGCAGCTCTGGCTCTTCTGGATCGCGCCGATCCTCGGCGCGATCCTCGGCGCCCTCGTCTACCGCACGGTCGGCGGCGGGAGCGATTGAGCGCATGCCCTCGGCGCGGCGCGAGAGGAGTCCGGCGATGATCGGCGAGGGGCAGCCGCGGAACGTGCGAACGCCCTGGAGCGCGCGAACCCCGCGGATCGCCCTCGGCCCGCGTCGGAGCGCGCGCTTCGCGCTCGTCGTCGCCTCGATCGCGCTGCTCGGCGCGGCGGGCGCGGTCTCGATCGCGCCCCGCGTCGGCGCGGCGGTCGAGGCAGGCGAGGCGAGCGCGAGCGCGGATGCGGTCGCAGACGCGTCAGGCCGGATCGCATTCACGGGCCACAACCTCTTCGGCGACGCCGACGGCGTCTTCCACGTCTGGCGCATCGTCGAGGGGACCGTCGACCCGGCCCGTCCCGAAGCGATGAAGGCGGTGGTCGAGGTCGAGCTCGGCTCGGTCGACACGGGCAACGAGGACCGGGACGCGCATCTGCGGACGGCCGACTTCTTCGACGTCGCGAACCATCCGATCGCGACCGTGCGCGGCCACTCGGCGACGGCGCTCGTGCCGTCCGCCGAGGGCCGGCCGCGCTATGCGATGCGCTTCGACGTCGATCTGCACGGTGTCCGCAAGACGGTCGAGGGCGAGATCGAGCTCGTCGGCTCGAGACCCGTCGTCGCCGAAGGCGGGTTCACGATCCAGCGGACCGACTTCGGCATCGGCGAAAAGCCCTCGCGCTGGAATCCGCTCGCGATCGACGACGCGGTTCCGATCCGGTTCCGCATCGCCTTCGACTGAGCGAGCGCGGCTACTTCGCGGAGCCCGGGCTCTCCGCCTTCCGGAGCGCATTCGCCTTCTGCTCGTCCTGCTCGGTCGGCTTGGGCTCGAAGATCCAGGCGACGCCGACCCCGACCAGATAGAGCACCGTCATCGGCAACGACATCATGACCTGGCTGACGACGTCCGGGGGCGTCAGGATCGCGCCGACGATGAACGAGCCGACGACCGCGTAGCGCGTCCCGTGCAGGAGCTGACGGGCGGTGACGATGCCCGAGATGGCCAGGAAGAAGACGAAGATCGGCAGCTCGAAGATGACGCCGAAGGCGAGGATCAGCTGGGTCGTCAGCCCGAAGACCTCGCGCAGCGTCCAGGCCGACACCACCCATTCGTTGTCCCAGCTGTTCAGGAACTCGAACATGACCGGGAAGACCCAGGTATGGCCGAAGGCCGCGCCCAGGACGAAGAGGACCGTCGACGAGACCACGAAGGGCAGGATCGCGCGCTTCTCGCTGTCGTAGAGCCCGGGCGCGACGAAGGCCCAGAGCTGCCAGAAGCTGACGGGCAGCGTCAGGACGAAGCCCGCGAGCAGCGAGCACTTGAGGTAGGAGAGGAAGATCTCAGTCGGCGCGATCGCCTGCAGCTTGCTGCCGCGCGCCGCGAGGGCCTCGGTCGCGGGCGCGAGCAGGAAGCCGAAGATGGGCTCGGAGTAGTTGTAGGCGAGGATCGCGCCGAGCACGATTGCCGTGAGCGCGATGCCGATGCGTCGGCGCAGCTCGGCGAGATGTTCGGTGATGGGGAGCGCGCGCTCATCCACGTCGCGGATCCGAAGGATCGGCGCCCCCCCCGACCGGGACGTTGCCCAGGCCCGGATCGGCGGACGCGAGCGGCGGCCGGTCGTCGCGCTCCGGCGCGACGGGGTCGTGGTGGTCGTGGTCGTGGCCCTCGGGCAGCTCGCCCGGATTGTTCTTCCAGGGCCGTTCGTCGTCGCTCGCGGCGCGTGTCGCGGGTCCGCTCGTCGCGGAGCCGGCCTCCGGAGCGGCGGCCTCGGGCTGGCGATCCGCTGCGTGACCCTGCGTCCCCGGCGGCAGCGCATCGCCCGCCTGGGCGGGTCGTACGGGCGGCGGCTTCGTCGCCTCGTTCATGGTCTTGCGCAGATCGTTCTGCAGCTCGTCGAGGGCGAGGCTCTGCCGCAGGTCGTTGCTCGCGCGGCGGAACTCGGCGAGGCCCTTGCCGAGGGCGCGCGCGAGCTCCGGCAGCTTCTGCGGACCGAAGATCAGCAGCGCCACGACGACGATCACCACCAGCTCCATCGGGCCGATGCCGAACATGGGCTCAATCTAGCAGGTCGGGTCCACCGACCGGCGGGCGCGTCATGCGGCGCCGCGGCGGCGCTCGACGTCGCTGGAGCCGAGCGCGATTCCGGCGCTCGAATCGGCGTCCGTCTCGTCGAGCGCTTCGAGCGCGCCCGTCGCGACGAGGTCACAGAAGACGTCGACGAGGTTCGGATCGAACTGGGTGCGCGCGTTCGCCCGCAGCTCGGCGATCGCCTCCTCGCGGCTGCGCGCGGCGCGGTAGGGGCGCTCGCAGGTCATGGCGTCGAAGGCGTCGACGATGGCGATGATGCGGGCGGCGAGCGGGATGTCCTCGCCGGCGAGACCGTCGGGATAGCCCTTGCCGTCGAAACGCTCGTGGTGGTGGCGGACGGTCGCCGTCACGGTCGGCGCGAGCCCGAGCGGGCGGAGCAGGCGCTCGCCCATCGCGGGATGGGTCTGGATCGATTCGAGTCGGTCGGCCTCGGGCAGCACCTTGCCCGCGAGGACATCGCTGGTCGCGCCGACCTTGCCGATGTCGTGGAGGAAGGCGGCCATGCGAACGTGGTCGCGCTCCTCCCGGCCGAGGCAGAGACGGGCCGAGAGCAGGTCGGCCGAGTAGGCCACGCGCCGGGCGTGGCCGCGCATGAAGAGGTCGCGCGTCTCGATCGTCTCCGCGAGGACCTCGAGGAACTCGAGCGTCGACGGCCCGCCCTCGCGTGGCCCGCCCGCTCCGCGTTGCAGCACGGGCTCGGCGAGGATCGCGCGCAGACGCTCCTGGGCCAGGGTGTTCGCCTCGAGCTCCTGAAGAGAGAGGTGGTCGTCGCGGTCCGGGCCGAGGATGCGGCCCACCTGCTCGAGGAAGGCGAGCGTGCGGCCGCGGCTGGCGCGGCGCGCGAGCGCGCGCTCGACGGAGGCCGTGACCTGGACGACGTCGAAGGGCTTGATCAGGTAGTCGAAGACGCCGTGTCGGATGCCCTCGACGGCGGTCTCGATCGAGCCGCAGCCGGTGATGATGATGATCTCGGTCTGCGGCGACTCGGCCCGGATCGTCCGCATCAGCTCGTCACCCTTCATCCCGGGCATGTTGAGGTCGACCGTCACGAGATCGATCGCCTCCGTCCGGAGCACGTCGAGCGCTTCGGCAGCGTCTTCCGCGGTGGTCACCTCGTGACTGCCGGAAAGAATCATGCGAAGCGACTCGCGTGGCCCCCGCTCGTCGTCGACGATCAGCACGCGCGCCCGGGACCGGTCCCCCCCCGTCGAGAGGGGGCCCGCCATCGGAATCGCCGTTCGGAAGTCGAGATCGAGACTCATGCGGGCCGCTCGAAGCAAGCCTCATGCCGGGCTCGTCGTCGGCGGCGCCCGGGCGGGACCGGATGGCCGTAAGATTTTGATTTCGCGAAGGATTCCAGCTTGGATCGAATCCATGCGAATGTGTTCGCTCGGATCGAGTCGGGCGGATCCCGCGCTCGGTCCATGCTGGAGAAGACTCGCCGAATGAGCCGCAAGAGATCGAATTCGTTGATGAATCCGAGTCGTTCGCAACGGTACGGTCGGATCGTCGAGCGGTACGCGGGCGAACGGCGACCGGGGCGCGTGGCGCCGGCCGTCAGTCGTCGTCGCTGCCCGCCGGCGAATCGATCCCGAGCTTGTCCATCTTCAGCTTGAGGACCCGCCGCGTGATGCCCAGCGCGTTCGCCGTGCGGGTCTGGTTCCACTGATGGCTCTCGAGCGCCTCGCGCAGGATCTCCGTCTCGAAGCGCGTCACGGTCTCCTCGAAGCTGCGCTCGCCCTGGCGCCACTGCTCCCGCAGCGCCTCCGCCTGGCCCGAGCGCGCGATCGAGAGCGGCAGGTCGGCGAGCTCGATCGTGTCGCCCTCGCAGAGCGCGAGCCCGTGCTCGATCGCGTTCTCGAGCTCGCGTACGTTGCCCGGCCAGCGGTAGCCCTCGAGCGCGCCGAGGGCGGCTGCGGAGAGCTTCTTCGGCGGGATCCCGCGCGCGGCCTGGATCCGCTCGAGGAAGGTCCCCGCCAGCAACCGGATGTCCTCGCGCCGCTCGCGCAGCGGCGGAAGCTTCACGGGCACCACCGCGATCCGGTAGTAGAGATCCTCGCGGAAGCGACCGGCCGCCACCTCCGCCGCGAGGTCGCGATTCGTCGCCGCCACGATCCGGACGTCGACGGAGATCGTCGTCGAGGATCCCACCCGCTCGAAACTGCGCTCCTGCAGCGCCCGCAGCAGCTTGACCTGCACCGCCGGCTCGAGCTCGCCGACCTCGTCGAGGAAGAGCGTCCCCTTGTTCGCCGACTCGATGCGGCCGATGCGGCGGTCGACCGCCCCGGTGAAGGCGCCCTTCTCGTGGCCGAAGAGCTCGCTCTCGATCAGCTCGGAAGGGATCGCGCCGCAGTTGACCGCGATGAAGGGGCCGGCCGAGCGCGGCGAGAGATCGTGGATCGCGCGCGCGACGAGCTCCTTGCCCGTCCCGCTCTCGCCCATGACGAGCACGGTCGCCTCGGCGCGCGCGATGCGCTCGACGGTGCGGAAGATCTCCCGCATGGCCGTGCTGCGGCCGACCATCCGGCCGAGCTGCTGGCGTTCCTCGACCTCGTCGCGCAGCCGCTCGACCTCGCGCTCGAGATCGTGCTTCTCGATCAGGTTGCGGACCTTGATGCGCAGCGCCTCGAGCTCGAAGGGCTTCGTCACGAAGTCGGCCGCGCCGCGCTTCATCGCCTGGACGGCGGCCGAGACGGTATTGGTCGCGGTCAACACGATGACGGGCGCGCGCACACCGCGCGACGCCAGCTCCTCGAGCAGCTCGAGACCGCTCCGCCCCGGCATCACCAGATCGAGCAGCACGACGTCGGGCGTCGCGACCGCGACCTCGCGCAGCGCCGCGTCGACGTCGCCGGCAATGGCGATGTCGCCTACGGCCTTGAGCAGCATCCGGAGCGATTCCTGGACTCCGGGCTCATCGTCGACGACGAGGATTCGCGGCATGGCGCGAGCTTATCACGCGGACCCTACGGGGTCGGCAGGTCGATCACGATCAACGTCTCCGGCCCGAGCGTCGGATCGATCGTCAGGCGTCCGCCGAGGGCGCCGACGATCGTTTCGGCCAGGACGTACTCGAGGATCTGGTGGACGGGATCGAGCTCGCCGGAGAGACCGGTCGCCTGCGGGTTGTGGTGGCGCAGCAGCACGCGCAGGCGGGGCGGTCCGTCGTTCGTGCGGGCGAGTCGTCGGGTCGTGACGAACAGGTCACCGCGATCGGGGAGCGACGCGATCGCGCGATCGACGAGGCCGTCGAGCGCCGTCTCGAGCGCTTCGGGATCCCCGAGCGTGAAGGGCGCGTCCCGCTCGAGCTCCGAGAGCACGACGAGGCGCCGGCCTGCGATCGCGTCGCGGTGCGCGGCGAGCACGCGATCGATCAACGCCGAGACGTCGACGGGGATCGACGCGAAGCGATCGCGTTCGGTCGCCTTCGCGAGGCGCGCGACGACCTGCTGAATGTGTCCCACGTCCTTGCCGACGAACTCCTTGAAGCGGGTGCGGAACGTCTCGTCGGCGTAATGATCGGGGAGCAGCTCGGTGAAGGTCCGGATCGAGACCAGGGGATTGCGGATCTCGTGGGAGAGGCTGCGGGCGAGGCGGCGCCAGGTCGGATCGGCGGGCGTGTCGCCCGGCTCCGGCGCAAGGGCCACCGAGGCCGGTCGCAGCGGCTCGAGCGCCTCGAGGGGCGCGGTCGACTCGGGCCGGGAAGACGCGGGTGCGGCGCCGTCGTCGTCCGTCGCGGGCGGTGGCGCGCTCGCGCGGTCGAAGGGCGTGTCGGGCGCGGCCTGCGCGTCGGACCACGGACCGGTCAGACCGAGCAGGGCGCTGCTCGGGTCCGCCTCCGGGTCGAGCGCGAGGGGCTCGAGTCCCGCGATCGGCGCGGCTTCGCTCGGCGACGCCCGCATCGGGCCGAGCGCGTCGGGCGCGGTCCCGTCGGGCGCGGGCGTGTCGGGGAAGCGCAGGTCGGCGGCTTCGAGGATCGCGGCCTCCGAGGCGGCGAGCGAGGTCCGCAGGACGGCATCGAGCTCCGCGCGCTCGCCCCAGAGCGGGGCGTCGGCCAGCGCGCGCAGCGCGGAGTCGCCGAAGCGCCGCAGCGCAGTCGACGTCGCGTCGGCCCAGGCGCGCGCGGCGCCCGCGGCGATGCGTCCGATCGCTTCGGGCGTATGGGGGAGCGGCGGGACGGCGATCGTGAGCGGCACGAAGGTGCGGGCGAGCGCCTCGTCGAGGCGGTCGGTCAGATCCGCCGGGCCGGCGGTCGCAAGCCAGCGCAGGTCGGGCGCGAGGCGCTCGGATGGGATCGGGGCCGGCGCGACGCCGTGGGCGATCCAATCCGCGAGCGCCCGCTGATCCGCGAGCGGGAGCGCGTCGATCTCGTCGATCCAGATCGCCTCGATCCGGTCCGTCGTTCCCAGCGCCGCGCCGCGATGGGTTGCTCCGCTCGTCGTGCGCCGCACGCGCGAGACGATCGCTTCGAGGCCGCCCGGTGCGCGTCCGTCGCAGCGCAGCAGAACCTGCGCGCGGCCTCGCGTCTGCTCGGCGTGCTGGACGAGGAGCGATCGGCCGCTGCCCGCGCGGCCGCGCACGAGGAGCGGCAGCCGCCGCAGACCGGGGTCGAGGACGCGCGCGAGCCCGGGCAATGCGGTGTCGCCGAGCCAGGCATCGAAGCGCGCGGCCGTCTGCGTGCGGCGGTCGTCCTCGACGAGGCTGTCGGTCGAGCGCGCGGCGAGCGCCGACGCGACCTCGGCGCGCAGCCGCGCGCGATCGGGCGGAAGCGCGAGCACGCCGGGCGCCAACGCGTCGAAGCGGCGACGGACCACCGTCGTCTCGCCGGGCGGACAGAGCAGGACCCAGCGCGCCCGCGGCGTGCGTTGCCGGACCGCGCGCGCGAAGGCGAGCTCCGTTTCGAGGTCGCCGGCCAGCGCCATCAGGACAGCGACGGGATCGGGGGCCGCGGCAAAGGCGTCGAGCGCAGGCGGGCCGACGGCGATCCCGCCCGCCGGCAGGCCGGTCGCTCGAGCCAGCGCTTCTCGCACCGTCGGCCGGGGGTGGACGATCCAGAGCTTCGACATGGGGTCCAACGTGAACAGCGCAGCAGGGTCGAAAGAGTCGAGATCGGGGTCACACTATCGCGTTCGAAGGGTCGCGAGCCATGCCGGACGCGTGTCCGCCGGCGCGCCTTCGCCGCCGCCCGCGCGCGCGCTGGACAGCGGGGCGGGCGAGGGCGTGCAGCTCCTGACCTAAGCTCGCGGAAGGCATCGGCTTCCGGCGGCGCCGCCGACCCGCGCCGTCGCGGATCGGCGGCGCGAGGGCGGTCGGCGGTCGGCGCAGTCCGGCGGCGGCGAGCGGAGCAGGGGGCATCGCATGGGGAGCGAGGCGATCGGTGAGTCGGCGGGGCGGGTCCGCGCCGCGCGGCCCCAGGAGATCGACCGCGTGGCGGCGCTCTGGAGCCTGATCACCGACCACCACGCCGCCCTCGATCCGCTCTTCCGCATGCGGCGCGGCCCGGTCGCCGAGGGGGAGCTGCGCGAGCTGCTGCGGGCGATCCAGCGCGATCCCGATGCCGAGATCTTCGTCTTCGATCACGAGGGCACGCCGCAAGGTCTCTGCATCGTGCGCATCGACCACGCCCCGCCGATCCTCGAGGAGACGGAGCGCGCCGAGATCACGGACGTCGGCGTGCGGCGGGAGTGGCGCCGGCACGGCATCGCGCGTCGCCTCGTCGAGGCCGCCCAGCGCTGGGTCGTCGAACGCGGCGTCGCGCGGGTCGAGATCCAGGTCGCGCACGGCAACGCGGAGGGCCAGGCCTTCTGGCGTGCGATGGGATACGGGCCCCTGATGGACGTGCTCCACAAACGCCTGTAGCTTCCCGCGCCGCGCAACGACCGCGCGCCCGCCCGCCAAACGAAGTGGCCAGCCATGTCCCAGCCGAGCTCCCCGCAACGACCCGCTCCGATCGCCCAGGCCCTGAACGACCAGCTCGAGCAGGTCGCCCCCGAAGTCCTCGCGATGCTCTCGGCCTATGGCCGTCGCCTGTACTTTCCGAAGGGCATCATCTCGCAGTCGGCCGAGGCCAAGCAGAAGGCCCATCGCTTCAACGCGACGATCGGCATCGCGACGGAGAACAAGGGGCCGATGGCGCTGCCGTCGATCGCGGCGCAGCTCGGCGGCATCCCCGTGGCCGATGCCGTGACCTACGCGCCGCCGGCGGGGCGTCCCGGTCTGCGACAGGCCTGGCGCAAGAAGCTCCTGTTGGAGAATCCGAGCCTCGCGGATCGACAGTTCGGCGAGCCGATCGTGACCAACGCGATCACCCACGGCCTCTCGGTCGCGGGCGAGCTCTTCATCGATCCGGGCGACGTCATGCTCATGCCCGACAAGCTCTGGGGCAACTACCGCCTGACCTTCGAGGTCCACCACGGCGCGACGATCGAGACCTTCCCCTTCTACAAGGGCAAGGGGCTCGGCGCGAGCAACGGCATCGACGTGGCGGCCTTCGCGCGGCGCATGCAGGCGCTCTCCGAGGGCCGCGAAAAGATCCTCGTCCTGCTCAACTTTCCCAACAATCCGACGGGCTACATGCCGACGCCGGCGGAGGGCGATGCCCTCTGCGAGGCGCTGCTCGAGCAGGCGAAGCGCGGGACGAAGGTCGTCGTCTTCTGCGACGACGCCTACTTCGGCCTCTTCTACCACCTCGGCAGCGAGTCGATGACCGAGTCGCTCTTCGGAAAGCTGACGGGCCGGCATCCGAACCTGCTCGCCGTCAAGCTCGACGGCGCGACGAAGGAGCTCTTCGTCTGGGGTCTGCGCTGCGGCTTCATCACCTTCGGCCCCGGTCGACCCGAGAGCGCCGCGACCGTCTGCGAGGTGCTCGACGCCAAGGCGCGCGGGGCGATCCGCGGCGGCATCTCGAACGTCCCCCAGCTCTCGCAGTCCATCGTCGAGCGGGCGCTGGCGACGCCGGACGTCGACGTCGAGCGGGCGGCGAAATGCGAGCTGCTTCGGCGGCGCGCGGAGAAGGTCTGGGAGGTCGCGAGCGCGCCGCGCTTCGCCGAGAGCTGGAGCGTCTACCCCTTCAACAGCGGCTACTTCATGCTGGTCGAGGTGAAGGGCGTCGACGCGGAGAAGCTCCGCGTCCACCTGCTCGACGAGTACGGCGTCGGCCTGATCGCGACGAGCGCGTCGGACATCCGCGTCGCGTTCTCCTGTCTCGAGGTCGAGGAGATCGAGCCGCTCTTCGAGGCCCTCCACGAGGCGATCCAGAAGCTGCGCTAGGCGATCACCGTCAGTCGCGCCGCTCCGCGGACTCGATCGCGTCGAAGGCGCGGACCAGCTCGATCTGCAGGGCGATGCTCTTCGCGAGGACGTCGATCGCGATGCGTTCGTCGCTCCCGTGGACGCCCTCCGCCTCGTCGTGGCTGAGGGTTCGCGGAACGAAGCCGTAGGCGACGAGGCCGAGCTCACGGAACCAGTGGGCGTCGTTGAATCCGCCGATCAGGCGCGGGACGACGAGACCCGGCCGATCCTGACGCGCGGCGACCGCTTCGATGGCGCGGAAGAGCGGCGTATCCGAGGACGAGGCGCGCGAGGGGAAGCTCAGGATCTCTTCGATCTCGATCGTCGAGTCGTCGATCAGCGACGCGACCGCGTTCGTGAAGTCGACGCAGCGACGCCCGGGCAGGAGCCGTGCGTCGAGCTGGGCCCGCGCGACCTCGGGCGCCACGTTCGTCGCGGGCCCGCCCTCGAGCAGGGTGATCGAGATGGTGTTGCGGACGAGCGCGTTCTGGCCGGGGTTGGCGAGGAAGCGGTGGCGGAAGCCTTCGTCGCGCTCGAGGGAGCCGGCCAGGTTCTGATAGGCGGCGCGATCCCACTCGGGCGCGATCGGCGCGAGCGCTTCGAACATCCGCTCGACCTCGGGCAGCACGCGCACCGGCGACTCCGCCCGCCGGATCTTGTCGAGCGCCGCGATGAGTCGGGGTACCGCGTCCTCGCTCGTCGGCGCCGCGCTATGTCCCCCGCGTCCATGGGCCCGCAGCTCGAGCCAGCAGGGCGTCTTCTCGACGAGCGTGACGCCCCAGATCGGGGCATGGGGCGTCTCGTCGGTGGCGGCCTGCTGGATTCCACCGCCCTCGGTCAGCAGATACCCGATGCCTTCGAGGATCTCGGGATGGTGCTCGACGAGCCAGCCCGCGCCCTCGCGCCCGCCCGCCTCCTCGTCCGGCGTCGCGAGGAAGAGCAGATCGCGTTCGAGCCGCTCGCCGGAGTGGGCGAGCTCGATCAGCGTCATCAGATGGGTCACCGCGATGCCCTTGGCATCGAGCGCGCCGCGCCCCCAGACATAGCCATCCGCGATCCGGCCCGAGAAGGGCGGCACGCTCCAGTCCGCCGCGTTCGCGGGCACCGTGTCGAGATGGGACAGCAAGGCCAGTCCCGGTCGGTCGCCCGTTCCGCGCAGCCGCCCCCAGACCGCCGCCCTCGGCTTTCCACCGTTGGGATTTGGCGTCGCGATCACGTCGCTCTCGATCCCTTCTCTAGAAAGAATCTCCGCGAGCCGATAAGCGAGCGCCTGTTCGCGTCCCGGCGGATTGACCGTCTGCATCCGGACCGCTTCGGAGAGGATCTCGGCCGCCCGCTGTCCCACCGAAGGTCGGGGGAAGAGCTCGTCGAAGGGCCATGCGCCCTCTGCCGATCCGGCGGCGAAGACCCACGAGACGGCGACGACCGCGGCGAGACGCGCGATCCGCACGATGCGCGGCGCGCCGCGCCGACGCGCGGGACGGGGTTCGCGACGGGCAGCGTCGATCACGCGGCGCGCGTGGATGCGCGATCGATCGGGCGCGATGCCGCGCAGGGCCGAGCGGATCGCGCGCTCGAAGCGGGTCGGGGCGACGAAGCGCGGACGCGACGAACGGGTGGGAGAAGAAGGAGCGGGACGAGGAGAAAAGGAGCACGACGGAGCCACGCGAAAGCGGTACGACAGGACCGCGTTTCTGTCGCCCTCTCTCGAGCCATCGGATTCGCGTCGAACGACCGCGCAGTGGGCCTCATCGACACAGTTCCGGGCCTCGCTCCGCACAGCATGCGCCTCCTCGGACCTCGAATCCCGGGCCGATCAGACGGGGAATGTAGTGTGATGAAAATCACGATGCAGAGCTGCTCTCATCGGGCTAAACATAGCGACGGCCGTGGAGCCCCCCTGGAGCGAGTCTTGATCTTCGAGCCGAACGAAGACGGTCGGAAGGCCGGGTCGACCGAGCCGACCGACCCGAGGCGGACGGAATCCGTCGCGCTTCTGCCGATGTCGTGGTCCGAGTGGGTCCCGGCACTTCGCGCGCGAAGTCGCTCCTGGATCGCGTCGGCTGCGCATGCGGCTTCGATCGGTTCCGCCGGTGCTAGGCGCATGCTCGCCCATCCCTTCGAAGCCCGGATCGCCGTCGCGGCCCTCGTCGTGGTGGCGAGCGCCGTGGTCGGTTACGACGTGGGGGGCCGCGTCATCGCCGCCGGAAACGACGCGCCCGCCGAGGCGCTCGGCGACGTCATCGCGCATGCGGAGCACGCTTTCGCCTTCGAGGCGCCCGAAGGCGTGGACGTCGCATCGGGCGAGCTGATCGCACAGTACGCGCCCGTCTCCATCGACGCCCTGCCCGTCCATCACGCGGCGGGCGATGAGCTCGAGCTGGCGATCGCGGAGGAGCCGCCGGTCGCGTCGATCGCGTCGGGCTCCGCCGACGAGCTGCTCCTCGTGACCCGTGGCGAGATCGGCAAGGGCGAGAGTCTCGCCTCCTCGCTCCGTCGTCAGGGCATCAAGCCGGCCGCGATCCATCTGATCTCGACGGAGCTCCGCAAGGTCTTCGACTTCCGCAAGTCGCGCGCCGCCGACGTCTATCGCCTCGTCCAGGATCCGGACGGACGGGTGCTCGACTTCGAGTACTCGCAGGGACGCGGCGAGAGCTACACGCTGGCCTGGAAGGGCACGCGCTATGTCGCGAGCCGACAGGCCGAGAAGCTCGAGGCCCACGTCGCGAAGATCGCGGGCGTCGTCGACGGCTCCTTCTACGACGCGATCACGTCGCTCGGCGAGCAGAGCGCCCTCGCGACCGAGTTCGCCCGGATCCTCGCCTGGGACATGGACTTCACCCGCAGCGTCCGTCCGGGCGACGAGTTCGCCCTCCTCTACGAGCGGCTCTACGCCGAGGGTCCGGACGGCAAGAGCGTCTACGTTCGTCCCGGCAAGATCCTGGCCGGTCGCTACTCGGGCCAGACGGGCGAGCATACCGTCGTCTACTACGAGAACGGCGACGGCGAGGGCGCCTACTTCCGTCCCGACGGAACGTCGATCGAGCGCGCCTTCCTCGCCGCGCCGCTCGAGTTCAGCCGCATCACTTCCCGCTTCACGAACGCCCGCCGCCACCCCATCCTCAACATCACCCGTCCCCATCCCGGGATCGACTACGCCGCCCCCTACGGCACGCCGATCTTCGCCGTCGGCGACGGCATCGTCGAGTTCCGCGGACGTCAGGGCGGCAACGGCAACTTCGTTCGCATCCGACATCACGGCGGCTACACGTCCCATTACGCCCATCTCTCGCGCTTCGCGAACGGCCTCAACCCCGGCGATCGCGTCAAGCAGAAGCAGATCATCGGCTACGTCGGCAGCACGGGCCTGTCGACCGGCCCCCACGTCTGCTTCCGCATGAAGAAGCACGGCCACTACGTCGACCCGCTCAAGATCGGCAAGCCCGCCGGCCCCGCCATCGACTACGACCGGATCGATCACTTCCGCGACGTCCGCGACCAACGGCTGGCCGACCTCGGTCGCGGGCCCTTCGTCGCGGCGAACGAGGCGCTCTAGCCCGGGTCGCCGCCGGGACGCGCCGAACGTGCCCCAATCCCCGGTCGTCACACCGGCCTTCCGGATGACTCCCTCCCTGGCCCGCGCCCTGCGCGGCGAGCCCGTTCGCGTCGGCAGCGAGAACCCGGCCAAGCTCGGCGCCGTGCGCACCGCGCTCGCGGCGCTCGTCTCCGCCGAGGATGGCGTCGACCTCGTCCTCGTCGGCGCGGCCGTCGCGAGCGGTGTCCCCGATCAGCCCGTCGGCTGGGACGAGATCGTGGCCGGTGCACGCCATCGCGCCGAGGCCGCCTTCGCCGTCGGCGATTGCGTCCTCGCCGTCGGGATCGAGGACGGTCTCGTCGCGTTGCCGATCGACCCGCCCGCGGTCGACGCGCTGTCCCGGGATCCGTTCCGGCCCGGCGACGACCGCCCGGCCGCTTGCGCGGGTTGGGCGATCTTCAACGTCGGCTGCGCGTGGGTCACCGACGGGATCCGATCCGGGACCGGCTTCTCGTCCGCCTTCGTCTATCCGCCCGCGGTCGCCCGGCCGGCGTTCGCGGACCGCCGCCCCATCGGTGATCTCTTCGATGCGCTCTGGGCCGGAGCGCGCCCCCCCTCCCCGAGCCCGACCGGGCCGCGCCGGCCATGGGGCCCGGCCCGGGCGACCAGGGGGGGAGCCGATCCCCCGGGACCGTCCGGCCGCCAGGGAGGCAACATCGGCCAGCTGACGCAGGGGCGGCTCGACCGGAGCGCGTACGGGGCCCAGGCGATCCTGTGCGCGCTCGTTCCCTTTCTGCACGCGGATCTCTACGATTGACCGCCGCCCGAGGCGCCTGATCCATCCGGCGCCCACCCAGTCCGCGAGGAGCCGCCTGCATGCACGCGAAGGACCAGCCCATCGAGGGGCCTGGTGACCTCGTCGCCTACTTCCGCGCGGGCGAGAAGCCGCGCGCGAACTGGCGCGTCGGGACCGAGCACGAGAAGGTCGGCGTCTACGCGGATACCGGCGATCGGGTTCCCTACGAAGGGCCCTACGGCATCGCGGCGCTCTTCGATCGCCTGGTGACCGACGGGGGCTGGGAGCGCGTCGACGAGCGGGGGCGCACGATCGCCCTCGATTCGCCTTCGCGGGGCAGCATCACGCTCGAGCCGGGCGGCCAGTTCGAGCTCTCGGGGGCGCCGCTCCATACGACGGACGAGACCTGCCGCGAACTCCACGCCCACCTCGAGCAGGTCAAGCGCCTGTCCGAGGACTTCGGGATCGCCTGGCTCGCGCTCGGCATGGATCCCTTCCATCCGGTCGACGAGATCCCGATCGTGCCGAAGGCCCGCTACGAGGTGATGCGCGCGTATCTGCCCACCCGCGGCGCGCTCGGTCTCGACATGATGCACGCCACCGCGACCGTGCAGGCGAACTTCGACTACGCGAACGAGGCCGACATGGTCGAGAAGATGCGGCTCGGCGTGTCCGCGTCGCCCGTCGTGTCGGCGCTCTTCGCCAACTCGAGTCTCTCCGCCGGTCGCGAGAACGGCTTCGTCTCGAAGCGTCTGATGATCTGGCGGGACACCGACCCGGATCGCTGCGGCCAGATTCCCTTCGTCTTCGAGCCGGACTTCGGCTACGAACGCTACGTGCGCTGGGCGCTCGACGTCCCGCTCTTCTTCGTGGTGCGCGACAAGCGCTACGAGGCGGGCGACGGGACGACCTTCCGGCAGTTCATGGAGCGCGGCTTTCGCGGGTTGCGACCGACGCTCGGCGACTGGGAGACCCATCTGACGACGCTCTTCCCCGACGTGCGTCTCAAGCGGATCATCGAGGTGCGCGGCGCCGACGTGGCCGGGGCAGGACACATCTGTGCGTTGCCCGCCGTCTGGAAGGGTCTCTTCTACGATGCGGACGCGCGAGCGGGGCCTGGGAGCTGCTCGGGGGCATGACGCCGGAGGAGCTCGACGCGGGTCAGCTCGACGTCGCGAAGCGGGGGCTGCGCGCCGAGATGGGGGGGCGCAAGGTGCTCGATCTGGCGCGCGAGCTGGTCACGCTCTCGGGCGACGGCCTGCGCCGGATCGCCGCCGAATCCATCGCGACCGCCGGGCGCCGCTCCGATCGAGGGGGAGACGGCTCGGACGCGTTCGCCGCCACGCCGGTCGGCGAGGTCCGCTTCCTCGAGCCCCTGCTCGAGCAGATCGACAAGGGCATCAGTCCCGGCGAGGAAGTGCTCCAGCGCTGGCGCGGGGAGTGGGATCGCGACTGGTCGGCGTTGATCGAGGCGACACGATTTTGAGTCCGAGCCATGGCCCCCGCATCCTGATCGTCGACGACGAGGAAGCGATCCTCGAGACGCTCTCCTTCACCTTCATGGACGACTACGACGTCCTGACGACCTCCGACCCGTCGGCCGCGCTCTCGATCCTCGAGGCCAACCAGCCCGTCGCCGTCATCATCACCGATCAACGCATGCCCGGCATGACCGGCGTCGAGCTCCTGCGGCGCGTCTACGAGCGCTCGCCGGAGACGGTGCGCATCATCCTGACGGGCTTCGCCGATACCGAGGCGACGATCGAGGCGATCAACGACGGCCACATCTACGGCTACGTCAACAAGCCCTGGGAGCCCGACGAGCTCAAGGCGATGGTCCGACGCGCGGCGGAGCTCCACGCGCTCTCGGTCGAGAACCGGCGCCTGGTCGAGGATCTGCGGCATGCGAACGCGTTCCTCGAGGCGGTGATGGATCGGCTTCGGACCGGTGCGATCGCGGTCGACTCGGACGGGATCGTGCGCGCCGTCAACAAGCCGGCGATCGCGTTCATCGGCCTCGACGAAGACATCCGCGGGCGGTCGATCGACTCGGTGCTCGCGCGCAACCATCTGACGGAGCTCGGCAAGACGGTGCGCGCGCTCGCCGAGGAGTCGGGCGGCTCCTTCGAGGAGGTCGATCTGCGCGTCGGCGCGGGGCATCGCATCCGCGTCTCGAGCCAGGCGCTGGTCGACGAGCGGGGGCGCGCGATGGGCCGGGTCGTGCTCTTCAAGGAGATCTCCCACGAGCCGCTGGTCCGCGAATTCGAGGCGATCGTCGGGCAGCTCTCGACCTTCGAGCTCGAGGAGCCCGGGGCGCTGCGCGGCGAGCTCGAGTCGGCCCTCGCCCGGCTCTCGGCGCTCGGCGAGCGCGTGCGGGGCGCGGGGATCGAGTCGGCCAACATGCTCGAGCTCGCCGAACGCGTCTCCCGGACCCGAACCGCGATCGCGAGCTGGATCGACGTCGACGACGCGCTGGCGGACGAGGAGTTTCCCGACGCCCAGCTGCTCCGCGATCGGATGCGGATCGCCGCGCAGCGCTGGCCCCACTCGGATCCGGTTCCCGGCGGCATCGCGCGCCTGGCCCGCCGCGTCGAGGAGTACTACGAGAGCGGCGAGAACCCGGGCGGACGGACGCTGTAGATGGAGGCCCGTACGCCGGCCGAGCCCGCTTCCGCCGCGCCGCGAGGCCTCCCCCGGCTCGAGCTCAAGGTCGAGCGCCTGCAGCTGCGGTTCCGATTCACGTTCGCTTTCCACGCGCGCGAGGTCCGCTTCGAGGTCTCGCGCGGCAGTGACGGCTTCGAGCGGGTCTTTCCCGAGACGTTCTGCTTCCACGCGCCCCAGCACGATCCGACCGAGCTCTCCCTCCAGCTCGAAGACCTGCTCTCGAAGCCGCGTCTGCTCGGCCCGCGCGCGACGGCGCGCGACGCACGCAACCTCGTGGTCCGCCTGCTCTCGAGCGCGCCGCGGCATCTCGAGGCGCTCTTTCGCGAGATCGACGACGGCCGTCGCCTGCAGGACGATCGACGGCTCCGGTTCCATCAGGACCTGGCCCTCCTGTCGCAGGTCTTCCTGCGCTTCATCGAGACCCACGAGCTCGATGGCGGTCGCCCCTTGCGACTCGCGGCCTTCGCCCTGCGCCGACGCATCTACGAATCGCTGCGGGAGCTCGTCGCGGGTCGCGTCGATCCCGACTACGTCGAGCGCTATGTCGCCGGAGCGGTCCAGCTCGTCGAGACCACCGACGATCCGACGGAGAGCGGCTTCTTCCAGACGCTCGAGACGGGCGAGCGCGAGGCCGCCGATCGCTTGATCCTGCGGATGGCGGAGCGCGCCTTCTATCTCTGGGTCGAGGGCGTCTGTCTCGACGAGGAGAATCAGGCCTTCGAGAAGGAGGATACGCCCTTCGGTGATCGCGAGAGCGAGATCATCGCGGCGATCGCGGTGCGCGGCGCGACGCGCATCGAGCGGGGACGCGACCTGGTTCCCTACCTGCGCCGCCGCGATCGCAATACGCAGCGGATCTTCGGCAAGCTCGAGCGCTGGTTCCTGCGCGCCTACGACATCCGCAACGCCTCGGCGATCATCAACTACGGCGCCGCGCTGACGGCTGGCCGGGCCCGAGCGAATCGCGCGCTGACCTGGCATACGCCGGGCATCCACGCCCTGACGCTCGCGGCCCTCGCGGCCCCCTTCGTCGTCGGGATCTTCGCCTACGAGCGCTTCCCCCGCGCGATCGATCTCGTCTGCTCCGCGGAGGTCCTGCTCGTCAACGCCTCGGCGCTCTGGTTCCTGCTCTATCGCTTCTGCTGGAAGCGCGACCTCTCGTTCTTCCACTCGTCGGTCCCGCGCATCGGGGCCGGCATCATCGTCGGCTATCTACCCGTGTTCCTGATCGACGAGGTCTGGGACCTGGCGAGCCATTCGACCTTCGCATTGAATGCCGTCTCGGCGTTGCTCGGGCTCGTGACGCTCCTCTACATCTACGTCGAGATCGCCCACCGCATCCCGGATCCTTCGGTCGCCTTCGCGCGGGCGCGCGCGATCTTCCTGCTCGGCGTCGTCGAGGCCTTCGGCGCGGGCATCGTGATGACGAGCCTCGTCGGACCCTTCATGGTCGAGCGCAACTGGTCGCCGGATTCGGGCACCGTCCCGCTCGATACGCTCAAGGCGACGATGCCCTCCATCCTGGGCCAGCTGCCCCACCTCGTCGGCTACGAGCCGCTCTGGGTCTTCCCTTCCGCCCTCTTCCTGATGACCTTCCTGTCGTTCTTCATCGGCATCTTCCTCCAGCTGATGTGGGAGGAGCTGCCGATCACCGAGCCGCTCTGAGCGCCGGCGCGTGGCGCATGAGCTGCGGCCCGCCGCATGCGGGGCGCGGCGCGCGGCACGGGGCGTTGGCCTGGAGCGCGCGACGCGGATCCAGCGCCGTCCGAGGTCGCGCGCAGCCCCCGTCGCGACGTCGCGCACTGCAACGAATCGCGGGTTGGCATGCCCTCGGTCATCCCCTTAGACTTCGGCCGCACCGCGAGCCCGCGGGCCGCCCGCCGGATCGCAGTCCCGAGCGGCTCGCTCGATCGGTCTCCCGGCCGGCATCCCGCCAGGACGGTGGGAAGCCGGCACGGACGCGGACGGCAGCACGAATCGCGCGGGAGCGCACGGGACAGCGCGGAAAGGAAGAGCCATGGACTCCGAGCACCGCCGCGTGCTCATCATCGGCAGCGGCCCCGCCGGCTACACGGCCGCGATCTACAACGCGCGCGCGGGGCTCGAGCCGCTCGTGCTCGCGGGCCTGAACTTCGGTGGCCAGCTCATGATCACGACCGAGGTCGAGAACTACCCCGGCTATCCCGAAGGCATCACCGGCCCGCGCATGATGGAGGACTTCCAGCGCCAGGCCGAGCGCTTCGGGACCACGATCGTCTTCGAGGACGCGACCCGCGTCGACTTCTCCGTCCGCCCCTTCGTCGTCGAGACCGAGAGCCGCCGATATACCGCCGACGCCGTCATCGTCGCGACCGGCGCCTCGGCCCGCTGGCTCGGCCTCGATTCGGAGAAGCGTCTGCAGAACAAGGGCGTCTCCGCCTGCGCGACCTGTGACGGCGCGCTCTTCCGGGGCAAGCCGATGGCGGTAGTCGGCGGAGGCGATACGGCGATGGAGGAGGCGCTCTTCCTGGCTCGCTTCGCGACGCGCGTGACGCTGATCCATCGTCGCGGCGAGCTGCGGGCGTCGAAGATCATGCAGGAGCGCCTGCTCGCGAACGAGAAGATCGACGTCGTCTGGCATTCCGTCGTCGACGAGGTGATCGGGGACGAGTTCGTGACGGGCGTGCGGCTGCGCGACGTGCGCGACGATTCCAAGCGGGACCTCGCGGTCGAGGCGCTCTTCATCGCGATCGGTCATCAACCGAACACGGCGCTCTTCGTCGATCGGCTCGCGATGGACGCGGCGGGCTACCTCGCGGTCAAGCCGGGAACGACGCGGACGTCGATCGAGGGCGTCTTCGCATGCGGCGACGTCGCGGATCCGAACTACCGACAGGCCGTGACCGCCGCCGGGACGGGATGCATGGCCGCGATCGATGCCGAGCGCTGGCTCGGGGAGCACGGGATCGCCTGAGCATGCGATGTGGCGCGGCGCGCTCCGGGCGAGGCCTCGCAATATTGTCGGCCGCGCGGACGGTCGCACCAGCCGGAGCGGACGACCGCAGAGCGCGGCCGAACGTCGTGGGAGCCGATCGATGAGTCTCGCGAACAGGGGCCTCACGAAGGATCAGCTCGAGCGTCTCACGGCGCGTTCGTCCGACATGGTGATCGCGACCGACCGCAAGGGCCGCGTCATCTACTTCAACGACGGCGCCCACGACACGCTCGGCTACGAGTCCGAGGAAGTGATCGGCGAGTTCGTCGGCCTCTTCTATCCCTCGATCGAGGAGGCCCGCCGCGTCGGCGACGCGATGCACAGCCCCGAGTACGGTGGCGAGGCGCGGGTCTCCGCCTTCGAGACGACCTTCGTCGCGCGCTCCGGCGAGCACATCCCCGTCGCCATCTCCGGAACCATCCTCTTCGACGACGAGGGTCGGCCCGACGGCACCATCGGCTATGCGAAGGACCTCCGCGAGATCCGCCGAAAGGACAAGCTCGCCACCCTCGGCGAGGTCGCGATCGGGCTGGCCCACGAGATCAACAATCCCCTCGCGGTGATCGTCAACCAGCTGACGTTGCTCGAGGGGGAGATCGGTCAGCTCGCGGGCGAGTCGGATTGCTCGGTCGAGAACGAACGGCTCGACGCCATCCGACGCGAGGTCGCGCGCATCAGCGAGATCGTCGAGCGTCTCGGCGAAATGGTCGCGAGCGAGCGCTACGAGACGATCAACTACGTCGGCCCCGCTCGCATGGTCGACCTGCGCAGTCGAGAGCGCCGGCGCCGCCGGGAGTCGGATCCGCGTCTGCGGGGGCTCCGGATCCTCGTCGTCGACGACGATCCCGGAATCGGGCGGACGATGCAGGAGATGCTCGAAGCGGACGGCTGCCGGGTCGAGGTCGCAGGCGACGGAGAGGAGGCGCTCTCGATCCTCGCGGCCCGCCCGTTCGATCTCGTGCTCTCGGACGTCGTCATGCCCAAGATGGACGGCTACGAGCTCTACCTCGAGGTCCATGCACGCCATCCGAAGACGCCCGTCCTGATGATGACCGCCTTCCACTACGACAAGGACCACATCATCAAGCGCAGTCGGGTGGAGGGTCTCGAGGGCGTGATCTTCAAGAAGCCCGTCGATCCGGATCGCCTCCGGCAGGTGATCGTCGAGACGGTGAAGGGCCGTTAGGGGACGACCGGCGGCTCCGCCACGGAATGCGCCGAGATGGTCGAAGTGCTCGAAATCCGTCGGCCCGAGCTCTCCTTCGCGACGCCGATCGCTGCGTCGGACGCGGAGGCGCTCCCTGCACACTGGCACGGCGACGGCGCCTTCGCGACCCACTTCTACGACGCCCTGTCATCGACCTTCCCCTTCGGCGAAGCGTTCTTCGTCCGCTCCGTGACCGCCTACCGGAATCGGATCGACGATCCATGCCTGTCCGAGCGGATTCGTGGCTTCGCGGGACAGGAGGGGCAACACAGCCGCCTGCACGACGACCACGTCGAGCTGCTCGTCGCCCGGGGCTATCCGCGCCTCGCGTCGCGCAACCGCTTCATCGACCGCCTGCTGCGAATCCACAACCGCCGCCTCCCGCGCCTCTCGCTGGCTTCGACCGCGGCTCTCGAGCATCTGACCGCGATCCTCGCGCGGAGGCTGCTCGAGGACGGTGCCGCGCGGACGGCGAAGATGCATCCGAAGATCGCGCCCCTCTGGCGCTGGCATGCGCTCGAGGAGCTCGAGCACAAATGCGTCGCCCACGACGTCCTCATGCGCGTGGCGCCGCAGCGTTGGCTTCGCATCGTCGCGATGTCGTTCGAGACGGCGATCCTGATCTTCGAGACGTCGCTGCGGACGGGCTACATGCTCTGGCGAGACGGACTCCTCTTCGATCGGCCGACCTGGCGCGCGGGATCGCGATTCCTCTTCGGACCCAGCGGTCTCCTGCGCGGCACGGGCGCGGCCTATCGGGCGTGGTTCGGGCGCGACTTCCATCCCGATTCAGGGGACGATGCGTGCGACGACGCCGCGACGATCGCGGAGATCCGACCGCGCGTGATGCGCGAGATCGCCGGCGCGGCCGGCGGAGGAGGCGGCAGAGCGTGTTCGAGAACCTGAAGGTGCGCGTCGAGGGAGCGGTCGGGGAGCTGGTTCTCGCGCGTCCGGAAAAGCTCAATCCGCTCTCGCCCGAGACGCTCGAGGAGATCGCGCGTGCGGCGCGCTACTTCGACGATCAGCGGGGCGTCAAGCTCGTGGTCGTGCGCGGGGCGGGTCGGAGCTTCTCGAGCGGGGCGGACCTCGCGAGCTTCTCGCGACGCGAGGGGCGGACGACGCGGGAGGTCGCGGAGCTCGGGCGGGTGATGGCCGACGCGGTGGAGGCGATGCGGGCGATCACGATCGCGTCGATCCGCGGCTGGTGTGTCGGCGGAGGGCTCGTGCTCGCGGCGGCCTGCGACCTGCGCCTCGCGAGCGTGGACGCGCGCTTCTCGATTCCGGAGGTGGACCTCGGCATTCCGCTCGCATGGGGCGGGATTCCGCGGCTCGTTCGCGAGCTCGGCCCGGCGCGGACGAAGGAGCTCGTGCTGACCTGCCGCCCCTTCGACGCCGAGGAGGCGCGGGCGGCCGGCTTCGTCAATCGCGTCGTCGCCGAGGCCTCGCTCGATGCCGAGGTCGACGCCCTCGCCCGATCCCTGTCGCGCAAGGCCGCCCACGCCCTCTTCTCGACGAAGCGGCACGTCGACGCGGTGACCGCTCAGATGGTCGGTACCGGGCGTTCCTGGGCCGACGCCGACGGCCTCGTCACGGCCTTCGCGGACGAGGAGTGCGCGGCGGCGCGGCGCGACTATCTCGCAGCCCGCGGTCGCGCGCGTTGATCACGGGTCGCGTCGGCCGGCCCGACGCGACCTCGCGCCGTCGCGATCTCGCAGGCGTTCAGTTCGTCGGGGAGGGGCTGCCGAGGATGCCGGCCTCGCGCAGCTGCTTCTCGACACGGCTCTGGAACTCGCCGAGCTGCATCGTCGTGGTCTCCTGGAGCTTCGCGACGAAGCCCTCGTTGATGACCTGCGACTTGGCGAGCAGCTTGCGCGCGACCGGAGACTCCCAGAAATCGGCCAGCTCCTTCATCTCCTTCTCGGAGAAGTGCTGCGCATAGATGTCCGAGTAGAGGTCGGTCAGGTAGTCGACGTCGCCGTAGCGCTTGCCGAAGTCCTTGCGCGCCTCGTCGAGGACGAGCGCCTGCATCGGCTCGGTGATCGCGACGCCGCTCGCTGCGAGCGGCGCGAGGACCTGCTCGGCCGCCGAGAAGGCCATCTGCTCGCCCATCTGGGCCGGGATGTTCTGCGCGACGAGGAAGCGCTTCATCGCATCGCGAAACGCGGGCGAGGGCTTCTTCGCGTCGTCGGCCGCCGGGCTCTGCGCGGCGGGGAACAGACCGAGCACCGCGCCGAGCACGGCACCGATCAGCGCGAGGCGCGCGCGCGTCCGGCCCGATCGGCGGGTCGGCCGCGGGGCGCGGTCGGCTCGAGTGCGTGTGCGTGTGCGATGGCCGGGACGGAGAGCGAAGGTCGAACGCATGGGAAGAGGCTCCTGCAGGCGGGGATTCGGTTCGCGTCGATCTCGGGCGCTTCACGAAGATCCGCGCCATGTCGGATGACCGCGGATGAGGCGGGGCCGACCGTCGTCCGCTTCCGACCGGGGCATGGGGTTGAACGCGAGCGGGGAGCATACGCTCGGGTCGGCGCGGGCGCTCGTGTCGCGCGTCGCACTCGTCTCGCAGGGGCTGCTCGTCGCGCGACGCGGAGCGCCGGCGTCCGCGGCGCGATCGGTTCGCCGCGGCGGCGGACGCATCGCGACCGTCGCGGCGAGGACGAGTGCCCAGACCTCGCCGGCCCCGGCGGCGAGCAGGGCGTCGGCGGCGGCGTCGAGGGTGCTTCCCGTCGTGAGCACGTCGTCGACCAGGAAGATGCACGGCCCCCCGTCCAGGCGTCGAGGGGCACGGAAGGCGCCGCGCAGATTCGTTCGGCGCTCCGAGGCGGCGAGGCCGGCCTGCGAGCCCGTGTCCCGGACGCGCTCGAGCAGCGCGGGCTCGAATGCGCAGTCGAGTCGCGCGGCGAGGCGGTGCGCGATCCAATCGGCTTGATTGAACCCGCGGCGGCGGCGGCGCCTCGGGTGGAGCGGGACCGACGTGATCCGATCGGGGCCGGCCGTCGGCATCGCCTGCACGCGCTCCGCCAGAGCGTCGGCGAGATGGTCGATGGCGCGCCAGACGCTCGGCCCGGGTCCGAAGGGGCCCCTCGGATTCTTGAACGCGAGCAGGAGCCCGGGCAGGGGCTCCGCATAGCGGGTCGCCGCGAGACAGAGGTGGAGCGGACTGCCCTCCGCCAGGCATCGCGGACACGGCGCGCATCCCGCTCGGCCGGGCCCCCAGGCCGCATCGCTGCCGACCACGCCCGGATCGCCGGGCATCCCGCAGCGCGGACATCCGTCCGCCCGTCGCCACCAGGGCAGCCGTTCGTCGCAGACGGCGCAGATCGGCGAGTCGCCCTCCCCGCTCCGACGGCGCCCGCAGAGAGGGCACACGCCCGATTCCAGCGCGCCGCGGAGCAGACGCGAGACCCCCGACCGCCATCCGGCCAGTCCTCCCATCCGGATCGTCCTGTCTCACCGTGTTGCGGGGAACGGCGCTGATCGGGACCGGGGAGCCGCGCTCAGGCGGCCGGGTCTTCGAGCCCGTGCGCCCCGGGCGGCGGCGACTCGGGCGCGGGGTTCGGATCGACCCCCTCGATGCCGAGGTCGATGCGCGGCGCGTCCTGCCAGAGTCGCTCGAGATCGAATTTTTCCCGCGCCTCCGGATCGAAGACGTGGACGATCGTGTCGTTGCAGTCGATCAGGACCCAGTAGCCGTCGTCGAGTCCCTCGACGCCGATCGGCGACTCGCCGTGGGCGCGGAGCGCCTCGATGACGGCCTCCGCGATCGCGCGGACCTGTCGGTCCGAACGTCCGGTCAGGAGGACGAACGCGTCGGCGTAGAAGGTCAGATTCGTCATGTCGAGGACGATCGGGCGCTCGGCCTTGCGATCGAGCGCCGCCTCGACGAGCCAGCGGGCCTTCTCCTTCGCCCCGGTCTCCATCAACGCCTACCTCCCTCGCCGGCCGCCAGCGGAATGTCCGCGGCCGCATAACATCTACTGCGCTCGATCGACTCGCGGATCGATTCCGGAACCAGCCACCGGATCGACCGTCCCTCGCGGCAGGCCCGACGGATCCGACTCGAAGAGATGTCGAGCGCCGTGATCGGCACGAGATCGATGCGGGTTCCGGCGCTGCTGTGGCGCGCGATCCGACCGCCGGCTTCGAACTCGAATCGATCCCGGACGACGGCGGGCATCCGTGCCTCGAGATCGTCCATCCGACCCGGCGGCCGCGTCATCACCGCGAGGTCGGCGAGCCCGAAGAGCGCGTCGGGCGAGCGCCATTCGCCCATCTCCGCGAACGCGTCCTCGCCGACGATGAAGACCGGCGGCGGGCCGTCCGGGTCGCGCTTCCGGATCGTCGAGAGCGTGTCGACGAGGTACGACGGTCCTTCGCGGTCGAGCTCGACACGGTCGATCGAGAAGGGGGCGTGGCCCGCGATGGCGCGCTCGACCCAGGCGAGCCGCTGTGCCGCGGGTGCGATCGGATCGCCCTCCTCCGTCCGTTTGTGGGGCGGGACGTTGCTCGGGATGAAGGCGATGCCGGCGAGGCCGAGCGCCTCGCGGACCTCCTCGGCGGCGCGCAGGTGGCCCAGGTGGATCGGATTGAAGGTGCCCCCGAAGAGACCGATTCGTTTCGCGCGATCGCTCGGGCTCATCCGCGCAGCTGACCGTCGCCCAGGAGAACGAACTTGCGTGTCGTGAGCCCTTCGAGGCCCATCGGTCCATAGGCGTGGAGCTTCGTCGTCGAGATGCCGATCTCCGCGCCGAGACCGAGCTGGAATCCGTCGGAGAAGCCCGTCGAGCAATTGACGCCGACCGTGGAGGAGTTGACCCGACGCAGCCACTCCTGGCTGTTCGCGTAGTCGTTGGTCAGGATGACCTCCGTATGGTTCGAGCCGTAGCGGCGAACGTGCTCGATCGCCTGGTCCATCGACTCGACGATGCGGACGGCCAGGATCGGCGCCAGGAACTCGGTCGACCAGTCCGCCTCCGTCGCCGGCGTCGCGTCGGGGAAGATGGCCGCGGTCTCGGCGCAGCCGCGGATCTCGACCCCCGACTCGCGCAGGTCCTTGAGCACGAGGGGCAGCACGCGATAGGCCGCAGCGCGATGGCAGAGCAGCGTCTCGAGTCCGTTGCAGACCGCCATCTGGCGCAGCTTCGATTCGTGGACGATCGCGACGGCCATCTCGGCGTCCGCGCTCTCGTCGATGAAGACGTGGCAGACCCCCGCGTCGTGGGCGATCACGGGGATCGTCGATTGCGCGCGAACCTTGCGGATCAAACCGGGGCCGCCCCGCGGAATGACGAGGTCGATCCACTCCGACAGGCCGAGCAGGACGTCGATCGCCGCCCGGTCGACGGTCGGTACGATCGTGATCGCGTCCTCGGGAATTCCGACATCCCGCGCCGCCGCGCGGAGCTCCTCGCCGAGGGCGAGATTCGAGTGGATCGCCTCGGAGCCGCCGCGCAGCACGACGGCGTTGCCCGCCTTGAGGCAGAGCGCCGCCGCGTCCACCGTCACGTTCGGCCGCGCCTCGTAGATCATCGCGATCACACCCAGCGGAATCGCCATCTGGCCGACGCGCAAGCCATTCGGTCGCACGCTGTGGTTCGTGATGCGGCCGACCGGATCCGGAAGCGCCACCACGTCGCGCAGCCCCTGGATCATGTCGTTCCACTTGCTCGCGGAGAGGCCGAGTCGGGCGCGGAGCGGCGCCTCGACGCCTCTTTCCGCCGCCGCTGCGACGTCCTTCTCGTTCGCCGCGAGGATGCGCTCGCGACCCGCCTCGAGCCGCTCGACGCAGCGCGTCAGCCAGGCGTTCTTCGCGCGCGCGTCGAGCTCGGCCATGCGCTGGCTGGCCGCATGGGCGGCGCGAGCGAGCTCGCGCATCTGCGCCTCGAGCCCCGTCGCGGGCTTGGAGGAGGTCGAAGCGCTCTGGGGATCTCGGGCGGCGGTCATCTCGTCATTCCGGTCGCGGCCCGGTCGGCGCGGGCCATGGGGGGGCTGGTCGTGTTAGTCCGAGCGGGAATCGCGCTGAAGCACGACGAGGTCGTCCCGATGGATCACCGCGTCGCCGTTCGAGTATCCTAGCACCCGCTCGATCTCGTTCGTGCGTTGACCCGCGAGCCGCATCACGTCGAGCGACGAATATCCGACGAGCCCCCGCGCGACCTCCCGTCCCCGATCGTCCACGCAGGTCACCGATTCTCCGATCCGGAACTCCCCCTCGACGCGCAGGATGCCCGCGGGCAACAGGCTCCGCCCCCGCTCGCAGAGCGCGCGCACCGCGCCGGCATCGAGGACGATGCGACCGCGACTCTTGGCGGTGAAGGCGAGCCAGTGCTTGTGGCCGCGCAGCTTCTCGCCGGGCTCGAAGAGGGTGCCCCGGCGTTCGCCGCGTATCAGCTTCTCGAGGATGCCCGGGATCTGGCCGTGACACAGGATCGTGGCCGCGCCGGAGTGGGCGGCGTTCCGCGCCGCCTGGAGCTTGGTGATCATGCCGCCGCTGCCGTAGCGGGAGCCCGCGCCGGCGGCGAGGCGTTCGATCGCGTCGGTGATCTCCGCGACGGTCGGGATCAGGGGAGGCGGTGGCTCGTTCGGGACGGGCGGACGTTCGTAGAGCCCTTCGACGTCGGTCAGGATGACGAGCAGGTCGCCTCCGACGACGTTGACGATCGTGGCGGCCAGGTTGTCGTTGTCGCCGAAGCGAATCTCCTCGGTCGCGACGGTGTCGTTCTCGTTCACGATCGGCACGACGTCGAGCCGCAGCAGCTCGAGCATCGTGTGGCGCGCGTTGAGGAATCGTTCCCGGTCCTCGAGGCCGGCCCGCGTCAGCAGGACCTGTCCGACGCGGACGTCGTGGCGGGCGAAGCGGCGCTGCCAGAGCTCGACCAGGCCGATCTGACCGACGGCCGCGGCGGCCTGCTTCTCGCGGATGGTGCGGCCGTTGTGGTCCCAGCCGAGTCGGCGCGAGCCGATCGCGATCGCGCCCGAAGACACGACGACGACTTGATGGCCGAGGGCGCGAACGCGGGCGACGTCGCGGGCGATCGACGTGAACTTGGCGGGGCGCAGTCGGCCTTCGCGCGTCAGGGTGCTCGAGCCGATCTTGACGACGATCCGCTTCGCGCGCGGGACCGTCTTCCAGGCGTCGTGGCGGGTCATCGCGAGCCGCTCGCTGCGTTCGTCCGATTCGGGTCGTTCGCGGCCGCCTCGTGCTCGGCGTCCTCGCGTCGGGCGCGATCGACGGCGTCGAAGGTCTCGGCGAGCAGCGCGTCGATGCCCGAATTGGTCGCCGAGGAGATGCGCCGCGCGTCGATGCCCTCGGCGCGCAGTCGCGTTTCGATCGCCTCGAGCCGCGGGTCACCGGGCATCAGGTCGCACTTCGAGAGCGCCACGATCTCGCGCCGCTCGAGCAGCTCGGGTCGATAGCGACCGAGCTCGCGTCGGATCGCGTGATAGTCGGCGACGAGGTCGCGCTCCTGCATCAGCACGGTCTCGACGTCGAGCAGGTGGATCAGGACGCGGGTGCGCTCGACGTGGCGGAGGAACTGATGACCGAGGCCGGCGCCCTCGCTCGCGCCTTCGATCAGCCCGGGAATGTCCGCCACGACGATCCGACGCTCGCCGCGCTCGACCACGCCGAGCGAGGGGACCAGGGTCGTGAACGGGTAGTTGGCGACGCGCGGACGCGCGGCGGAGATGCGGCGCAGCAGCGTCGACTTGCCGGCGTTCGGAAAACCGACGAGGCCGACGTCCGCCATCAGCTTGAGCGAGAGGCGGATCCGTTTCAGCTGCCCCGGCTTGCCCGGCGTCGCGAAGTCGGGCGCCTGTCGGGTCGGCGTCTTGAAGCGGGCGTTGCCGAGTCCGCCGCGTCCGCCCCGAGCGACCACGATGCGCTGGCCGTCCTGCGTCAGGTCGGCGATCGGAAGCTCGGCGTCATCGACGTCCACGGCGCCACCGCGGGCATCCCCGCCCGATGCCCGCTCCGGGGCGTCATCGGCCGCTTCCGCGAGCGCTTCGAAGTACTCGCGTCGAGCGTCGCCATCGCGGACGTCGCCGCGCGTGGCGTCTTCGGGCGGAGTGTCGCCGCGCTTGGCGTCGTCGGGATCGCCGTCCTCCTCGTCGAGGTCGCCTTCGAGATCGCCCTCCGCCTCGAGGTCGCCCGAATAGCTGCCGAGCCGTGCGCGCGAGGCGACGCGCGGCAGCGCGAGGGTCTCGAGGGCGAAGACGAGGGTACCGACCGGAACGTGGATCTCGACGTCGGCGCCCGAGGCGCCTTTCTTGTCGTTGGTCCCGCCAGGCTCGCCGTCGTCGGCCTTGATCCGTCGTGCGGACTTCAGGTCGAGCAGCGTCGCGACGTTGGTGTCGGCGACGAGGACGACGTCGCCCCCGCGGCCCCCATCGCCGCCGTTGGGGCCACCGCGCGGGACGTACTTCTCGCGTCGGAACGAGACGTTGCCGTTGCCACCGGATCCGGATTGGACTTCGAGCTCGGCTTCGTCGACGAAGAGGTGAGCGTGCTTCATGACCGTCGCCGGAGGCGTCTCGGAGAGAAGCGGAGAGAGCTGCGTCGCGCGAGCGGGTCGCGCGGGTTCAGACGTCGACGTGCGCGACGGTCCGGCCGCGGGAGGTGCCGAAACGAACCGTACCGTCCTTCAGCGCGAAGAGCGTGAAGTCCTTGCCGCGGCCGACGTTGCGACCGGCATGGATCTTCGACCCGACCTGTCGGACGATGATCGAGCCGGCCGAGACCTGCTCGCCGCCGAAAACCTTGACGCCTCGCCGCTGGCCGTCGCTGTCGCGGCCGTTGCGGGAGCTGCCCTGACCCTTCTTGTGCGCCATTGATGATTCGTCCCGAGCCCCGACCGATCGGCGGGCGCTTCGCTAGTCGCCCCGATCAGCCCTGGATCTGATCGACGCGGATTTCGGTGTAGTCCTGGCGATGGCCGTAGGTCCGGCGATAGCCCTTGCGGCGCTTCTGCTTGAACGTCCGGACCTTCGCCGCGCGATCCTGCGCCACGATCGTCCCGGTCACGCTCGCACCGGCCAGCGTCGGCGTTCCGATCTTGACCGTCTCGCCGTCGCCGATCATCAAGACGTCGGAGAGCGCCACCTGCGATCCGATCTCGCCGACCAGGCGCTCGACCCGCACGGAGCCGCCCGGGCTCACGCGATACTGCTTCCCACCGCTGCGTACGACAGCGTACATATTCGACCTCGATTCATTCGGAGCGCGGGATTATCCGCGATTCCACTTCTCCGTCAACCGCTTGGGCGGACTCCTCCGCCCCGTCGGCGGCGCCGCCCGCGTCGGCCCGCGCCCCGTCGAGGGCCGCGGTGATCGGCTCTTCCGGCATCGGGTCCGCGCCCGGCTCGCCCGCCCGGTCGGGCGCCCCGTCGGATCCGAGCCGCGGATCGCCCCCGGCGTCGAGGTCGACCCGCGCCCCGTCGAGCGGGTCGGCTCCGTCGGCCGCTTCCGCCGGATCCTCCGCGTCGAGGTCCTCGTCCAGGGCCTCGAGCGCGTCGGGGTCGGCTCCGAGCTCCGATTCGAGCTCCTCCCCGAGGAGCTCGGACTCTTCGGCCGCCTCCTCCGCGTCGTCGGCTCCCTCGGTCGGCGCCTCCTCGGCGCCGTGGCGACCGCGTCCGCCGCGCCTTCGGCGTCCGCGCCGCGAGCGCTCCGGACGCTCGCCGCCCGCGTCCGGATGCCGGTCGCGCAGCCAGGAGATCTCGAGCGCGGCCGGCGGGCCGGGCTCGAGGAAGAGGAGCTCGAACTGCTCCTGATGCATGCCGGGCCGGGCGCGGATCTCGATCTCCTTGCCGATCGCCTGGGAGAGGTCGGCCAGCGCATGCTTCGACCGGATCAGCAGCTCCTCCGCGACGTGCGGGTTGACGGCGATCGCGATCGACCGGCCCTGCAGGCGCGGGAGGTGCTTGCGGATCTCGCGCAGCACGCGGAACGCGACGCTCTCGCGCGAGAGGACGTAGCTGCGGCCCTCGCAATGGCTGCACGGCTCGCAGAGCGTCTGGACGAGGTTCTCGCGCGTGCGCTTGCGCGTCATCTCGACCAGTCCGAGCTCGGAGATCTTGAGGATGTTCGTCCGCGCCTTGTCCGCGCGAAGCGCCTCCTGGAGGGCGCGGTAGACCTTGTCGCGGTTGCTGGACGACTCCATGTCGATCAGGTCGATGATGATGAGACCGCCGAGGTTGCGGAAGCGCAGCTGCCGCACGACCTCCTGCACCGCCTCGAGGTTCGTCTTGAAGACCGTCTCCTCGAGATCGCGCTTGCCGACGAATCGGCCCGTATTGACGTCGATCGCCGTGAGGGCCTCGCTCTTGTCGATCACGAGCGAGCCGCCGCTCTTCAGCCAGACCTTGCGCTCGAGATTCGCGTGGATCTGATGCTCGAGGCCGAAGCGGTCGAAGATCGGCATCGGGTCTTCATAGAGCTCGATCTGCGGCTTCGGGTCGGCGACGAAGCGGTCGACGAATTGCTGGATGTGCTCGTGGACGGAGCGGTCGTCGGTGACGATGCGCTTCGTGTCGGGGCCGGCGAGGTCGCGCACGATGCGCAGCGGCAGGTCGTGCTCGGAGTACAGGATCGCCGGCGCGGACTTCTCGGCGTTGCGCTTCTGGATCGCCGCCCAGACCGTCGCCAGGTAGCGGATGTCGGCCTGCAGATCCGCCTCGCGCACCCCGTCGCCGGCGGTCCGGATGATGAAGCCGAGCTGGGGCGGGCGCAGGCGCTCGACGATCTCGCGCAGGCGGCGGCGTTCCTTGTCCGATCCGATGCGCCGCGAGACGCCGACGCGTCGGGACCAGGGCGTCAGGACGAGATGCCGCCCGGGGATCGAGATGTTCGACGTGATCCGCGCGCCCTTCGTTCCGATCGGCTCCTTCGCGATCTGGACGATGATCTCCTGGCCTTCATGCAGCACGGTATCGATGCGCGGCGGCGCCGCGCGTCCCCCGCGCCCGCCGCGTCCGCGCCGACGCGCGCCGCCCGAGTCGCCCTCGTCCCCGCCGTCGAAGCTGCTCTCGAAGTAGTCGCCGACATAGAGGAAGGCGGCCTTCTCGAGGCCGATGTCGACGAAGGCCGCCTGCATGCCGGGCAGCACGCGGGAGACCCGCCCCTTCACGACGTTGCCGACGACGCTCCGGTCGCGCTCGCGTTCGATGTGGAGCTCGGCGAACTGGCCGTTCTCGAGCAGGGCGACCCGGGTCTCCCCGCGCTCTGCGTTGATGATGATCTCGTTCTGCATCTTTCCGCCTGGTCGGGCGATCCGTGCCGGCGCTGCCCGGTCGGGCCAGGCGCGCACGCGATCGCTCCGGCTATCGCGAGAGCCGTCGAACGCGGAGATGGCAGGGTCGGTCGGAAACGAACGGCTGGGCTGGGCCGCGAACGCAGAGCGTCGATCGGATGGATCCGCGACGACTCGTCTCGCTCACTGGCTGGGGTGCTGCATGGGCGGGCCCGGAGGTCCGCTGCGAGAAGCGTGCGTCGGTCGGACGATTCGACCGATCTCACTCGCACGCTCGGACGTCGACGCTCTCCTTTCCTTGCCCGGGGGCGCGCGCTTCGGCGGGTCCGCGGGCGTCGACTGTGGATCTCGGCTCGATCTCTCGCTCTGGTTTTTCGTCGGGCGCGCTTCCCATAGCGCGCCGTCCGGTTTGGGTTGGCTCGAACTGACTCGGTCCCTGCCCCCGGTTTCGATCGCGCGTGAACCCGGTCGCGCACGTCACGAAGGCACTCGGCTCCGCTGACTCTTCGAGGAAGCTCTCGGCTCGCGAGCAGCACCCCGCCGCCGTCCGACTCCCTCGGGTGACCTGCATTGCACTCGCCTGCCTCGCCGGCTGTCGGCGAGGATTGCTATCACTCGCGCGGGTGGATCCCGCGCAAGGGGCGGTCGTTCACCTCGAATCCATCGAGTCCGAACCCGTCGAATCCGCGGAAACCGCGGCCGACCCGCCGGCGAATGCGAGACCGATCACGAATCGGCATCGCCGTGAAAAACTGGGGTGCAGAGTCATGGATTTGGAGCGGCCCGTCAACTCGGATCCACGGCGGAGCCTGCCCGCGGTCGATCGCCTGATCCGCCAGGCACTGGCCGCGCGACCGGATCTTCCGCGCTGGGCGGTGCGGCTTGCGGCCCGGGAGGCGCTCGAGCGGCTCCGTTCCCGGGTGGCGGAGACCGGGTCGCCTTCCCCGCTGGGACGGCGAGCAGCGGGCGACCGCTCGGCAGCGGATGACGCCTCGGCCTCGCCGAACGGCGAGGCCGAGGCGTCGTTGCTCGCGTGGGTGGTCGAAGGGGCGCAGCAGTGGGCCGCGCCTGTCCCCCGCGGGGTCGTGAACGCCACCGGAATCGTCCTCCATACGAATCTCGGTCGGGCGCCGCTCGCCGCGACCGCGCGCGACGCCGTCGCGGCGGCCGCGAGCGGCTACTGCGACCTCGAGCTCGACCTCGAGACCGGGCGCCGCGGCGCCCGCCTGGGCCGGCTGGCCGCCAAGCTGGTCGAGCTGACGGGGGCCGAGGCGGCCCACGTCGTCAACAACAACGCAGCGGCCGTGCTGCTGGCGCTCAATACGCTGGCGATGGGGCGTCCCGTCGTGGTCTCCCGGGGCGAGCTGGTCGAGATCGGCGGCTCGTTCCGCATCCCCGAGGTCATGGCCCGAGCCGGCGTCCAGCTCCATGAAGTCGGCACGACGAATCGGACCCATCTGGCCGACTACGAGGCTGCCCTCGCCGTCTCCCCGGCGCTGCTGCTCAAGGTCCATCGCAGCAACTTCGAGCAGCGCGGCTTCGTCGCCGAGCCCGACGTCCGCGCCCTCGCCGCGCTCGCCCACGCCCACGGCCTGCCGCTGCTCGAGGACCTCGGCAGCGGAACGCTCGTCGATCTCTCCGCCCACGGTCTTCCGCCCGAGGCCTACGCGCCGGCGCGACTCGCGCTCGGCGTCGACCTGGTCTGCCTCTCCGGTGACAAGTTGATGGGGGGGCCGCAGGCCGGGATCCTGCTCGGGCGCCGCGACCTGATCGAAGCGATGCGCCGCAACCCGCTCGCCCGCGCCCTGCGCGTGGACAAGCTGGTGATCGCGGCGCTCGATGCGACGCTCGATCTGCTGCTCGAGCCCGCACGGGCGGAGCGGGTACCCGTGGTCGCGGCCCTGACGGCCGGGGAAGGCGTGCTGCGCGAGCGGGCCGGGCGCCTCGCGAAGGCCCTCGAAGCCGTCGTGCCGCCGCCCTACGCCTGCACGCTCGAGCCGAGCGAGGGGGCGGTCGGGGGCGGATCGCTGCCCGAGCTCGCCCTGCCCGGCGTCGCGGTCGTGATGCGCGGGCCGTCGCTCCAGCGACTGGTCGAACGCCTGCGGCGGGCGCCGGTACCGGTCGTCGCGCGGATCGCCGACGACGCGCTGCGCCTCGACGTTCGGACGGTCGTCGACGCGGAGATCGCCGTGATCGTCGAGGCGTTCACGCTGGCGTTTCGTTGATCGGCCCCGAGGGTTTCGGTAGCTTCGCGCGACCCCCGGACCCCCGTTCGTCATTCGAGAAGCGCGCCGTGCGATCGTTCTCGGTGAGGAAGGCGAACGTGATCTCTTCGACGCAATCGGCCGGCGACTCGTTCGACGCCAACCGGACGCCCGCGTACGGGCCGCGCCTGCTCGCCGTCGGCGGTGGCAAGGGCGGTGTCGGCAAGACCTTCGTCACGGCGAACCTCGCAGCCGCGCTCGCGCGCGCGGGCCAGCGCGTGGTCGTGGTCGATGTCGATCTCGAGGGCGCGAACCTGCATACCTGTCTCGGCGTGCCGTCGCCGCAGAAGACGCTCGCGGACTTCGTCGCGGAGCGGGAGGAGGATCTCGGCAAGCTGCTGGTCGATACGCCGCTCGCGAACCTCAAGCTGATCGCCGCGACCCACGGCAATCTCGCCGAGGCCCAACCGAGCCATCTCCGCCGCGTCCGCCTGCTGCGCGGCCTGCGACAGCTCGACGCCGACTACGTCCTCCTCGACCTGGGGGCGGGCGCGCATGCCTCCGTGCTCGACTACTTCCTCGTGTCCGACGACGGCATCCTCGTGCTCCAGCCCGAGCCGACCTCCGTCGAGAACACGTACACCTTCCTGCGCGCCGCCTTCTATCGCCGCATGCGCCTCGCGATGGTGGGCCATGGCGTACGCCAGCTGGTCACCCTCGCGATGGACCAGCGCAACGAGCGCGGCATCCGCAGCCCCCTCGATCTGCTCCGCGAGATCGAGGCGACGGACACGGCGGAGGCTCGACGCTTCGTCGAGACGATGCGCGTCTTCCGCCCACGGCTGATCGTCAACGCGGTCCGGACGGCGGAAGACGTGAAGCTCGGCTTCGCCGTCGCGAGCGTCTGTCGCAAGTACTTCGGGATCGAGCCCGAGTATCTCGGATACGTGAACTACGACGACGATGCGCGGCGATCGGTCTCGATGCGGCGGCCGATCGTCGATCTGCGCGCCGACGCCGACGTCTCCATCTATCTGCAGCGCATCGCGCGCAAGCTGCTCGATCCCTCGTCCGCCGCCGCGAAGCCGTCTTCGAACGAGCGATCGCGGAGCGGGACCGCAGCGACGGCGGGTCCGAGCGCGTTCGCGCCGGGTGCTTCGAGGGGATGATCGGGATGCGCGGGATCGAGGAGCTCGACCACTACGAACTGCTCGAGGTTCGACGCGGCGCGTCGGCCGGCGAGATCGATCGCGCCTATCGCAATGCCCAGGAGATCTGGGCCGAAGGCTCGCTCGCGCTCTACTCGGTCTTCGACAAGCGCGATGCGTCGACGGTGCGGGCTCGACTCGACGAGGCCTATCGCGTGCTGGCCGATCCGGAGCTCCGCGCGAGCTACGACCGTGCGCAGGGCCTGCCGGGGGACGAGGCGACGGCCGAAGCGGTGGACGTCCGCTCCGGCGGGGGCATCGATCCGCTGGGCGAGGGGATTGCGCGCGATTCGGCTCCGACGCTGGGCGGCCCGGGCGGAGGCCACGGCGCCGGCGCGGCGAGCGACGATCCGATCTTCGAGGAGTCCGCGCCGCGCTTCGAGGGTGGCGAGGACGATCTCGCAGGCGAGTTCGACGGATCCCGCCTGCGGCGGACGCGACTCTTCCGCGGCTACGAGATCGATCAGATCGCCGACGTCACGAAGGTCTCCGGGACCCATTTACGGAACATCGAAGAGGAGAACTTCGCCGACCTGCCGGCGGAGGTCTACGTCCGCGGATTCGTCACGGCCTACGCCAAGACGATCGGGCTCGATCCCCAGATCGTCGTGCCGAGCTACATGGCCCGACTGCGGGACTCGAAGCAGAAGAACCAACGCAGTCGCTTCCTCGGCCTCCGGTAGGCGTCCGACCGGAATCGTCGGTCCGTCGCGGCGCACGCCGGCGCGGGCCAGCGCGGGTCAGGCCCGGCCCGGCGTTGCACCGCGGAGCCGACGCGCGGGACGTCGCCGGCGCGCGGGTGGGAGCGGTGATGACCGGGAATCTCGAGCCGGAGGCGATCCAGGACGAGGCGCTCGAGGCCGAGGTCGATCCCGATTCGGAGGCGTCGGATCCGATCGCCCTCGCCGTGGCGGAGCGGCATGCGGGTCAGCGGCTCGACATCGTGCTGGCCGAGCTCGCCGGGGTATCGCGCGCCCAGGTCCGACGCTGGATCGACGACGATCGGGTTCGGATCGCCGGGCGGCCGGTCCGGGCGAGTCGCGCGGTCGCGGCGGGCGAGACGATCGAAGCCTGGCCGCCGGCGCCCGAGCCGATGTCGCTCGTGCCCGAGGCGATCGCCCTCGTCGTGCTCCATGAGGACCCGGATCTGATCGTGCTGGACAAGCCGGCGGGTCTCGTCGTCCATCCCGCCCCCGGCCATCCGAGCGGCACCCTCGTCAACGCGCTGCTCCACCACTGTCGGGGCGAGCTGGCCGGGATCGGCGGCGTACTTCGGCCGGGCATCGTCCATCGCCTCGACCGCGGCACCTCCGGCGTGATGGTCGCGGCCAAGACGGATCTCGCGCATCAGGGGCTGGCCGCCCAGTTCGCCCGGCATTCGATCGAGCGCGTCTACCGCACCTTCGTCCGCGGATCGCCGACCGCGAGCGAGGGCCGGATCGACCGGCCGATCGGGCGGCATCCCGACGATCGCCAGCGCATGTCCGTGCGGAGCCGTTCTGGTCGCCGCGCCGTCACGAACTGGCGCGTGCTGCGGCGCGATCGTGCGAACAGGATCGCAGAGCTCGAGATCCGCCCCGAGACGGGCCGGACCCATCAGATCCGGGTCCACCTCGCGAGCGCCGGTCTGCCGCTGGTCGGGGACGTCGTCTACGGCCGCGCCCGTGGCCGCGCCGCCGCGCTCGGTCGGCCGGCGCTCCACGCCGCGCGCCTCGGCTTCGTCCATCCGCGAACCGGCCTGCGGCACGTGTACGCGGCCGAGCTGCCGGCGGACCTGGTCGAGCTGGCGGCCTCGCTCGAGCTCGAGGCCGAGCCGCGGGCGACGGGACGAGGCCGGTCGGGCGGCGAGGGCGAGGAAGGAGGGGCACGATGACCGAATCCGAGACGAAGCCCCGAGCGCAGCCCGAGACACGGCCGGGGCAGGAACCCCAGAGCCGGCCCCGAATGACGGGGCAACAGCTTTGCGATCCCGTTCTCGAACTGGCGGGCGTGCCCCACGGCTTCGGAGAGTGCGGCGCGCAAGTGCCTGAATCCACGCGGTTCGTGCGGCAGGTGCACGGCGTCGTCGTCGTTCGCGGCGAGTCGCTCGACCGCTCGGGTGCGGTCGAGGCGGACGCGATCACCTCGTCGACGCCCGGGCTCCCGGTCGGCGTCGTGACGGCGGATTGCGTCCCGATCCTGATCGCGCGCGAGGACGGAACCCGGGTCGCGGCGGTCCATGCGGGTTGGCGCGGGCTCGCGGCGGGGATCATCGAGGCCGCGCTCATGGCGATGGCGTCGCCCGCCGCGGCGCTGCGGGTCGCGGTCGGCCCCGCCGCCCGCGCCTGCTGCTACGAGGTCGATGCGCCCGTCGTCCGGGCCCTCGAAGCGCGCCATCGGGGGCTGCTGCCGGACGTGCTCGGGGCGAGTCGCCCGGGACATCATCGGCTCGATCTCGCCGAGCTCGCGGTGCGCGTCCTCGCGCGGGCCGGGGTGGCCCCCGATCGCATCGGCACCGCGCACCGGCTCTGCACGATCTGCGCCCCCGGCCCCCGGTTCGAGTCCTACCGAAGGGACGGGCCGGCGGCGGGGCGGCTCCGGCACTTCATTGCCCCTGCCCTGGACGGTCCCGTCCCCGGCCGCGGAGCGCCCCGTGAAGGCCGCGCTCCCGGCGGTCCTGTCCCGACCGGGAACCGACGGTGAGGGTTGACAGTCTCACGGGGGGCCCGGTAGATTGCCCGTCGCTCCTCACCGATGGCTGGCGGAGCTCCCCGAGCCGCTCACGTCCATGACCGGTCGGCGCCCGGGCGCCGCGTCAACACGAGAGCCCTCGTCGTCTCCATCGATTGCGACTTTGTTTCAACTTTGACCAATGTGCCGACGATGGGCCGGACGGGCCCTCTCCCGGCACCCGACCCGAGATCGAACGACGCGATCTCCAGGTGAGCCCGGCAAGACGCTTCATCGAAGCCCAACACAGACGAGCACGCAGACGAGAGTGAATCGGAGGGCCCCACCCCTCCCGCGGACGGGAAGACCCGGCCACCCGCCCAGAATCCATTTCCGACGTCCGTTCGATTCTCGCCCCCGGACGTCTCGTTGGTCGGTCCCCGACCCGAATCCCCACCCCCGATCCCGAACCCTCGAACCCAGCTCGATCCCCGGATCGACCAAGAGCAAGAGAGAGATCCCTGTGAGCAGTGACCGCCTGTCTGAATCCAGCATCAAGGAAGCCTCCGGATCCCCGCAGCAGGGCCAGGGAGGCGGTCGCAACCGTCGCGGACGCGGGCGCCGCTCGCGCAACCAGGGCGGCGGGGGCGGGGGGGGCGGCGGACACCGCAGCGATCGCGGTGAGCGCGGCAGCCGGATGGACGCGCCGAAGCGCGACTACCTGCCGAGCGACGCGGAGCTGGCGGAGGAGGAGGCGGATCTCGAGAACATGCCCGACGACGGCTCCGAGACGCTCTACGTCCGGGAGCTGAAGCAGAAGGCGATGCCCGAGCTGACGAAGCTCGCGGAGTCGATGGACGTCGAGAACGCCGCGGGACTGCGCAAGCAGGACCTGATCTTCGCGATCCTGAAGACGCAGACCGAGAACCGCGGGAAGATCTTCGCCGAGGGCGTGCTCGAGATCCTGCAGGACGGCTTCGGGTTCCTCCGCGCCCCCGACCAGAACTACCTCGCCGGTCCCGACGACATCTACGTCTCGCCCTCGCAGATCCGCCGCTTCAACCTGCGCACGGGCGACTCGATCGAGGGTCAGGTCCGCGCGCCGAAGGAAGGCGAGCGCTATTTCGCGCTGCTCAAGGTCGAGTCGATCAACTTCGAGGAGCCGCGGGCCGCGAAGCACAAGATCCTCTTCGACAACCTGACGCCGCTCTATCCGCAGGAGAAGTTCAAGCTCGAGACGAAGTCCGGTGGCATGACGACGCGGATCATCGATCTGATCGCGCCGATCGGAAAGGGCCAGCGCGCGCTGATCACGTCGCCGCCCAAGGCCGGCAAGACGATGCTCCTCAAGGACATCGCCAACGCCATCGCCGAGGCGCATCCCGAGGTCTACCTCATCGTGCTGCTGATCGACGAGCGGCCCGAAGAGGTCACCGACATGCAGCGCACGGTGAAGGCCGAGGTCATCTCCTCGACCTTCGACGAGCCGGCGACGCGCCACGTCCAGGTCGCCGACATGGTGATCGCCAAGGCCAAGCGCCTGGTCGAACACGGCCGCGACGTCGTCATCCTGCTCGACTCGATCACGCGTCTCGCGCGCGCCCACAACACCGTCGTGCCCCACTCGGGCAAGATCCTGTCGGGCGGCGTCGACTCGAACGCGCTCCACAAGCCGAAGCGCTTCTTCGGCGCGGCGCGCAACGTCGAGGAGGGCGGCAGCCTGACGATCATCGGCACGGCCCTGATCGATACCGGCTCCCGCATGGACGAAGTCATCTTCGAGGAGTTCAAGGGCACGGGCAACTGCGAGATCGTGCTCGACCGGAAGCTGGCCGACCGCCGGACCTACCCGGCGATCGACATCAACCGGTCGGCGACGCGTCGCGAAGAGCTCCTCATGGACGAGAACACGCTCAATCGCATGTACATCCTGCGGAAGGTGCTCGCGCCGCTCTCCCCGGTCGACTCGATGGAGTTCCTGATGGGCAAGATCGAGAAGACCGACTCGAACGCCGACTTCCTCGAGTCGATGAACTCCTGATCGCGAGTCTTCCTTGGCCGACTTCCTGGAGCGCATCGCCGAAGCCGAGGCGCGAGCGAGCGAGATCGAGACCCAGCTGTCCGACCCGAAGGTCGCGAAGCAGCAGGGCGCGATCGAGAAGCTCGGTCGCCGGCTCGGCGGGCTTCGTCCGCTGCTCGACGCAGGCGGTCGCTACCGCGCGGCTGTCGCCGAGCTCGCGGATTCGAAGCGCATGCTCGAGGACGACGATCCCGAGCTGGTCGAGCTCGCGCGCTCGGAGATCGATCGTCTCGAGGAGGCGATCGCGCAGCTCGAGGTCGAGCTGCGCGTCCTGCTGACGCCCAAGGATCCGAACGACGAGAAGAACGCGATCTTCGAGATCCGCGCCGGGACCGGCGGCGACGAGGCGGCGCTCTTCGCCGCCGAGCTCTTCCGCATGTATGCGCGTTATGCGGAGGGTCGCGGCTGGAAGATCGAGATGCTGTCGTGCTCGGAGACCGACGGCGGGGGGTTCAAGGAGGTCATCGCCAAGGTCGAGGGCCACGACGTCTTCAGCCGGCTGAAATACGAGAAGGGCGTCCACCGCGTCCAGCGCGTCCCCGAGACCGAGAGCCAGGGCCGCATCCACACCTCGACCGTCACGGTCGCCGTCATGCCCGAGGCCGAAGAGGTCGACATCGAGATCCGGAACGAGGAGCTCCGCATCGACGTGATGCGCGCCGGCGGGCCGGGCGGCCAGAGCGTCAACACGACGGACTCCGCTGTGCGCATCACGCATCTGCCGACCGGGCTCGTCGTCCAGTGTCAGGACGAGAAGTCGCAGCTCAAGAACAAGGCCAAGGCCTTGACGGTCCTGCGCACGCGCCTGTTCGACCTCGAGCAGCAGCGCGTCGACGCGGAGCGGGCGAAGGAGCGCCGTTCCCAGGTCGGCACGGGCGAGCGCAGCGAGAAGATCCGGACCTACAACTTTCCGCAGAGCCGCGTCACGGACCACCGCGCCGGCGTCACGCTCCACAAGCTCGACGCCGTGATGTCGGGCGATCTCGACGAGCTGCTCGACGCCGTCCACACGCAGATCGCGGCGGCGCGCGAGGGCGGACCCGTCGCGTCGCGTCTGGACGACGAGTGAGCGGCGACGGGGGCGCGCGCGCCGACCGCGCGACGCCGACCGACCGCGAGCGCAGCTGGAGCGTGCTCGAGCTGCTTCGCTGGACGACGGACTACTTCAAGCGCCACGGCATCGACTCGGCGCGCCTCGATGCAGAGCTGCTGCTCGCCCATGCGCTCGAGACCGAGCGACTGCGGCTCTACGTCGACTTCGAGAAGCCGGTCCTCCCGGCCGAACGGGATCGCCTGCGCGATCTCGTCCGACGGCGGGCGCAGGAGCGGGTGCCGGTCTCGATCCTGCTCGGCGAGCGCGAGTTCTGGTCGCTCTCGTTCCGGGTCACGCAGGACGTCCTGACCCCGCGACCCGACACGGAGACCCTGGTCGAGGCAGCGCTCTCGAAGTGCAGACCGCCGGCTCGGCCGGCGGAGTCCGTCGTCGCGGCGGAAGGATCGGAGCGGGCGGATGCCGGGGTGTTCCGGGGACGGATTCTCGATCTGGGGACCGGATCGGGTGCAATCGCCCTCTCGCTCGCCGTCGAGTTGCCCGAGGCCGAGATCGTCGCGACGGATCTTTCGAAGGCCGCGCTTCAGATTGCGTCGGAAAATGCCGATCGATTGCCGCACGGAGAGAGGGTCCGCTTCCTGCACGGTGATCTGTTCGAGCCCGTGGCGGAGGAACGCTTCGACCTGGTGGTGTCGAATCCGCCGTACGTGGCGCGACGGGACGCGGGTTCGCTTCCGCCCGAGCTGGCGCACGAGCCCGAGCTGGCGCTCTTCGCCGGGGAGGACGGACTCGACGTGATCCGCCGGCTCGTGGCCGAGGCGGGTGCACATCTCTCTTCGGGCGGCTGGCTCTTCATGGAGCTGTCGCCGGAGCAGGCTGATACGGTCGAGCGGTTGTTGGCCGGTGCGGGATTCGTGGATGTCGAGCGGCGTTTCGACCTGGCACGTCGGCCGCGCGTCGTGGGTGGGCGTTGGCCGGGAGCATGATCGGAGCCCTCCGTGATGGATCGCGGGGAGGTCGCCTGGCATCGGGGCGCGGGCCTCGGGGTCGGGCAGGGAGAAGTTATGGCCGCCAGAGCGACAGCGAAATGGATGCGTGTGCTGCGGAGCGATGCCGCGGGCTTCGCCGACGATTGGCGCGAGATCTGCGATCGTCGCAGTGATTCCGTCCTCGACGTCGAGCGCGACGTCGCGAAGATCATCGCCGACGTCCGACAGGGCGGAGACGAGGCCCTGCTCGGCTACGTCAAGAAGCTCGACGGCGCGAAGCTCGACAAGCTCGAGGTGACCAAGGAGGAGTGGGACGAGGCGTGCGATCGCGTGCCCTCCGCCGACCGGGCCGCGATCGGCAAGGCGGCGATGCGCGTCCGCGAGTTCCATCGCAAGCGGATCCCCTCGAGCTGGGAGATGCGCGAGGAGGGCGGCGCCTACATGGGCGTGCGCGTGCGACCGCTCGCGCGCGTCGGGCTCTACGTGCCGGGCGGCAAGGCCGTCTATCCCTCGTCGGTCGTGATGAACGCCGTCCCGGCGTCGGTCGTCGAGGTGCCGGAGATCCTGATGGTGACGCCGCCCGGCCCGGACGGGCGGATCCGGGCCGAGGTCCTGATGGCGGCGCGGGTCGCCGGCGTCCACCGCGTCTTCAAGATGGGCGGCGCCCATGCGGTCGCCGCCCTCGCCTACGGAACGGAGACGGTGCCCCGGGTCGACAAGATCACGGGCCCCGGGAGCATCTGGGTCGCGACGGCGAAGAAGCAGGTCTTCGGTCAGGTCGGCATCGACAGCGAGGCGGGGCCGACCGAGGTCTGCATCGTCGCGGACCGGAGCGCCACGCCGGCCTGGATCGCCGCCGACCTGATCTCGCAGGCGGAGCACGACGAGCTGGCCCAGTCGATCCTCGTCACCCACGTCAAGGCGCTCGTCACGGCCGTCCAGGACCAGATCAAGCGGCAGCTCGCCGTGCTGGATCGCGCCGCGATCGCCAGCAAGGCGATCAAGGCCCGCGGCGCGATCGTCCAGACGAAGAGCCTCGAGGAGTCGCTGCGGATCGCGGACGAGTACGCCGCCGAGCATCTCGTCCTCGCCGTCGAGGATCCGGACCGGATCGCCAAGACCGTCCAGAACGCGGGCGCCATCTTCATGGGCCACTACACGCCCGTCGCCGTCGGCGACTACCTCGCGGGCCCGAATCACGTTCTCCCCACGGGAGGGACGGCGCGCTTCTTCTCGCCGCTCTCGGTCGAGGACTTCCTGAAGCGGACGAGCTTCATGAAGTTCGAGCCGCCGAAGCTGCGCGAGCTCGGCGCCGACATCGTTCGGCTCGCCCACGTCGAGGGGCTGACGGGTCATGGCGCGTCGGTGGAGCTGCGGCTACAAAAGATCCGCCGCGCCCGCCGAGAACGGGAAGCCGCGCGCGAGATCGAGCTGTAGGGGCCCCCGCCGGATCGCCGGCGTGGGGGGCCGCCGCCAGCCGGGCGGGCGGAAGCCGGCGGAGTTCCGATGTCCCCGAAACAGAGCCAGCCTGTCGAGGGCGGACGCCCGGGCCGCGCCGCGGCCATCGCGCGCAAGACGAAGGAGACGGACATCCGGGTCCGGCTCGACCTCGACGGGTCGGGTCAGTACCGCGTGTCGACCGGCATCCCCTTCTTCGACCACATGCTCGAGTCCTTCGCCCGGCACGGTCTGTTCGACCTCGAGCTCGAGGCGAAGGGCGACCTCGCCGTGGACCTCCACCACACCGTCGAAGACGTGGGCATCGCCCTCGGCCAGGCCTTCCGCGAGGCGCTCGGTCCGGCCGTCGGCATCAAACGCTTCGGCGCCTGCCTGCTGCCGATGGCCGAGGCCAAGGTCGAGGTCGCGGTCGACGTCTCGAACCGAGCCTATCTGGTGTACCAGCTGGCGCTCGAGAACGATCGGGTCGGGTCGTTCGACGCCAGCCTGACCGAGGACTTCCTCTACGCCTTCTCGCAGAGCGCGGGCCTCGATCTCCACGTCGAGAAGCGGTACGGCAAGAGCCCGCATCACGTCGTCGAGGCCGCGTTCAAGGGCGTGGCGCGCGCGCTGCGCGAGGCCGTCGCGATCGATCCGCGCGAGACGGGGCTGCCCACCGTCAAAGGGGCGCTGTAGCCCCATGCCTGCCCGCATCGCGCTCGTCGACTACGGCGCCGGCAACATCCGGAGCGTCGCGAAGGCCCTCGAACGCTCGGCGCTGACGCCGGTCGTGACGTCGGATCCGAAGGTCGTACTCGCGGCGGACGGCGTCCTGCTGCCGGGCGTCGGCGCCTTCCGGGACGCCGTCTGCTCGCTCGAGGACGCGGGTCTCGCCGACGCGATTCGCAAGGTGACCGACCACGGCCGCCCCTACCTCGGCATCTGCTTCGGCCTGCAGCTGCTCTTCGAGGAAGGCGAGGAGCACGGCCGCACGCGGGGGCTCGGCGTCTTTCGCGGCAAGGTCACGCGCTTTCCGGCCGAGGCGGCGGATCCCCGCGATCCGTCGGGGCCGCGGCGTCCGCTCCGGGTACCCCACATCGGCTGGAACGAGGTCCGTTATTCCGGAGACCATCCGATGATCGAGAAGCTGCCCGCCTCCGACGTCTACTACTTCGTCCATTCCTACCGCCCCGAGCCGGTGGATCCCGAGATCGTCGTCGGTCGGACGGACTACGGCGGACTCTTCACCGCGGCGGTCGCGCGCGACAACGTCTTCGCGATCCAGTTCCATCCCGAGAAGAGCCAGATGGCGGGAAAGCGCCTGCTCGACGCCTATCGGCAGTGGCTGGAGGGCTGTTAGTCCGATGCCCTTGCCCTTCGAGCTGATTCCCGCGATCGACCTGCTCGGCGGACGGGCCGTTCGCCTGTCGCAGGGGCGCTACGACGCGGCGACCGTCTACGACGACGATCCGACGCGGGTCGCGGCGCGCTTCGCCGCGCTCGGAATCCGTCGCCTCCACGTCGTCGACCTCGATGGCGCGAAGGCGGGGCGGCCGGTGCAGGCGGAGACGGTGAAGCGGATCCTCGCGGCGGTCGGCCGGATTCCGGTCCAGCTCGGGGGCGGGCTGCGCACGCTCGCCGGCGTCGACGAGGCCCTCGGCTGGGGGCTCGACCGCGTGATCCTGGGGACGGTGGCGTTGCGCGAGCCGGCGCTCGTCCGGCAGGCCGCGGCGCGCCATCCGGATCGAATCGTCGTCGGCATCGACGCGCGGGACGGCAAGGTCGCCGTCGAGGGCTGGACCGAGGGGAGCGAGATGGGCGCCGTCGAGCTCGGCCGACGCTTCGAGGACGCCGGCGTCGCCGCCATCGTCTATACCGACATCGCCCGGGACGGCATGCTGACGGGGCCGAATCTCGAGGCGACCGCCCTGCTCGCCTCCTCGCTCGCGATCCCGGTGATCGTGTCGGGCGGCGTCGCGACGAACGAGGACGTCGTCGCGTCCGCTCGTCTGCGGGACAAGAACGTCTGCGGCGTGATCGTCGGCCGCGCGATCTACACCGGCGGCGTCGACCTCGCGGCGGCGCTCCGCGAGGTGGAGGCGTTGCGTTAGTCGTGCCGCTCTTCAAGCGCATCATTCCCTGTCTCGACGTCGACCAGGGCCGGGTCGTCAAGGGCGTCCAGTACGTCGACCACGTCGACGCCGGCGATCCCGTCGAGGTCGCGATGCGCTACGACGCCCAGGAGGCCGACGAGATCACCTTCCTCGACATCACCGCGAGCCACGAGGATCGCGGCATCCTGCTCGACATCGTCGCGCGCACCGCCGAGAGCGTCTTCATGCCGCTCTGCGTGGGGGGCGGCGTGCGCTCCCTCCAGGACGTGCGGGACCTGCTGAATGCCGGGGCCGACAAGGTCTCGATCATGACCGCGGCGATCAAGAACCCGGGGCTCGTCGAGCAGGTGGCGGTCAAGATCGGGAGCGCCAACCTCGTCGTGGCGATCGACGCCAAGCAGGTCTCCGAGCCGGGCGCAACGCCGCGCTGGGAGGTGTTCACGCATGGTGGTCGTCAGCCGACCGGCATCGACGCGGTCGAGTGGGCCGCGCGCATGGCGGCGGCCGGGGCGGGCGAGATCCTGCTGACCAGCATGGACCGGGACGGGACCAAGCAGGGCTACGACCTGGCGCTCCTGCGCGCGGTGGCCGACCGGGTGCCGATTCCGGTGATCGCATCCGGCGGCGGCGGCAGTGCACAGGACCTGGCGACGGCGCTCGACGACGGTCCGGCGGGGGGCCACTGTCAGGCGGCGCTCGCGGCCTCGATCTTCCATTTCGGCGAGACGACCGTGGCCCGGGTCAAGCGCGCGTTGATCGATCAGGGGATCGCGGTCCGTCCCCCGAGCGCGGGTGTCGAATGACGCGACGCGTCCTTGACGCCTGCCGGGGCAAGGGGGCGGACGGGGCCAGATGGCCCGGCGACGGGACTTCGTCGTGGCGCAGTCTCGGGACCGGAAATCGACCCACGGGGTGCGTGGAGGCCCCGGCGGCCCTGCGCTAGGTTCGGCGCCCTTCACACGACGGTCCGGACGCCCGCTGCGGGGTGGTTCGCGACGGTCGGGCGGAGACTAATCCGAGCGCGACGCTCAGGGGAAGAGCGACGAAGCGAGAGCAACGGGCGATACGAGCCGTTTCGATTCATCGGGCCCGGTCTCGGGCCATCGAGGTCGAAACGACCGTCCCGTCCGCCTGGAGAGACATCACCTGCCCGTCCACGTGACGGGCAACGGAGAGGCAATCGACGGATCCGTGGGCACGAGCCGTTTCGACGCGTGCCACGAAAGCGACGGCCGGGTCACTCATGAAGGGTGCGGTGGATCGACGGAGGTCGCCGCCCGCCGAGCATGGACCGGGTCTCGTTCGCTGGTCGGTCGCCTCTCCGAAGCCATCGGGGGAACGACATGCCCGTGATCAAGATCAAGGAGAGCGAGTCCTTCGAGGGCGCGCTCAAGCGGTTCAAGAAGACCTGCGAGAAGGCGGGGATCCTGACCGAGCTCCGGCGGCGCGAGTACTACGACAAGCCGAGCATCCGCCGGAAGAAGAAGCAGGCGGCCGCCATCAAGCGCGCGCTCAAGAAGATGCGGCGTTCGGTGAACTAGCGAGCGACGAGCCGATCGACGCGAGGTCGAAGTGAGCCGGATCCCCGAAAGCACGATTGCGGAGATCCGGAGCCGCGCCGACATCGTCGGCGTCGTCGGTCGGCACGTCGAGCTCAAGCAGGCCGGGCGGAACTGGCGCGGCCTGTGTCCGTTCCACGACGAGAAGACACCCTCCTTCAACGTCAATCCCGATCGCCAGATCTTCCACTGCTTCGGCTGTCAGGAGGGTGGCGACGTCATCGGCTTCCTGATGAAGCACTCGGGGCTCTCCTTTCCCGAGGCGGCGCGCCAGCTCGCGAGCGAGCTCGGCGTCGAGGTTCCCGAGGAGCGCGAGGCGGGCGGCCAGGGCGCCGGGATCACGACCCGGATCTTCGGGGCCAACGAGATCGCCCAGGTCCTCTACCGCAAGGCGCTGCGCGAGCCGGAAGGCAAGATCGCGCGCAGCTATCTCATGTCGCGCGGTTTCGACGGGCGCCTCGCCGACGAGTTCGGCATCGGCTTCGCGCCCTCGCGCTGGGATGCGGTCACCCAGCGCCTGCGCGACGAGCGCATCCCCGCCGAGATCGGCGTCCACGCCGGTCTCCTGATCGATCGCAAATCGGGCTCCGGTCATTACGACCGCCTGCGCGGACGGCTGACGTTCCCGATCCAGGACGTGCGAGGCCGCGTCATCGGCTTCGGCGGACGGGCACTCGAAGCCGACCAGGATCCGAAGTACCTGAACACGCCGGAGACGCCGGTCTTCCAGAAGCGCCACGCCTTCTATGGCTTCCCCGATGCGCTCGAGGCGATCCGGCGTTCGGGACGCGCGATCGTCTGCGAGGGCTACTTCGACCGCATCGCCTTCGCGCGCGCCGGTCTGGGCGAGGCGCTCGCGACCTGTGGCACGGCGCTCTCCGCGGAGCACGGCCAGGCCCTGCGTCGGCGGACGCGCGAAGTCGTGCTGGTCTTCGACGGCGACCGGGCCGGCCAGGCCGCGACCGAGAAGGCGCTCGCCGTGCTCTTGCCGCATGGCCTGCGGGTCCGAGCCGCGCTGATCCCCGGTGGGCTCGACCCGGACGACTTCCTCGCGCGCGAAGGGGCCGACGCGCTCCGAAGGCTCGTCGATGACGCGCCCGACGCGCTCGAGCAGACGATTCGCAACGCGATGCGTCACGGAATTGCGACTCCCGACCAGAAGGCCGACGTCGTCGCGCGGGTAGCGCCGCTCGTCGCGCGCGTCTCCGACGTCGTCTCGCGTGACGAGTACGCCCGGCGGCTCGCGCTCGCGGTGGATGCGGCGCCCGCGGCGGTGGCCGCCGTCGTCCGCGATGCGACGCGCAACGCGCTGCAGGCGCCGCAGGTCGATTCTGCGGCGCTCGACCTCACACGGGAGCGGCGCGACGTCCCGGAGGAGCGTCAGCTGCGCGAGCTGGCTCGCCTCTGCCTGCAGCGTCCGGATCTGATCGGCGACGAGATCGCCCTGCAGATCGCGGACATCGTCCCGCTAGGTGCATGGAAGTCGATCATCCACGCCATCGTCGACGCAGGGCAGCACGGCGCGCTCGCTGCCGCCGAGGGCGGCGGGGTCGATCCTTTCGCCGTCGAGGCCCGACTCGAGGACGAGGCGCGGCGACGCCTGCGGGAAATCGCGGTCGACGACACGCCGCTCGACGTCGAGCGATCGGCGGAGCAGGTTCTGGCGGATCTCATCGCGTGGTTCGAGGCGCGACGACGCGCCGCGCGCGACCAGGAATTGACGCGCCAGCTGCGGATCTCGGAAGAGGGGTACGAGGATCTGCTCGCGAAGAAGGACGCTGTCCTGCGCGAGCGTCGGGCACGTCTCGGTGTCGGTCGAGGGGGGACCGCCGAACCGTCGGGCCGCAGTGCCCGCGCAAATGAGCGCTTCGAATGAAGTCTTTGGAGAAGAGTCGCGCGCCGACCGCGGCGAAGCCGGCGATTCGCCAGTAGATTCCCGAAGCTCTGGAGGACCCCCCATGGCCTCGAACGCGCCCAGCTCGGAGCCGGCATCGCCGTCGCTTCCGAGCGACACGCACCCGCCCGATGCGGCGGCGACCATGGATTCGCCTCGCGCGCGACCCCGCCGCCGCTGCGCGGCGAGCAAGCGCGACGACGATGCGAGCGCGGCGCCGAAGCGCGTTCGGAGCGATCGCGCGTGCGCGCAGAAGCGGACGGCGACGCGATCGGCTTCGGATGAGGAGCGGACTCCGTCGCTCGCGAGCGTGCGAAAGGCCGGGTCGCGCAAGTCGACGGCGCGGAAGGCCGTCCGTCCCGCGCCGACGCGGGAGGGCGAAGAGCTGATCCCGAGCCCGACGCGACCGCTGTCCCGCGAAGACCTGCTCGCGCTCGATGCGGTCCAGCGTCTGATCGAGAACGGGCGTGCGAAGGGCGAGGTCGACCGGGAAGACCTGCGCGTCGCCTTCGTCGATGCTCAGCTCGGCAAGCCGCATCTCGATGCCGTCTTCTCGCTGCTGCGCGAGCGCGGCATCCGGCTCGCGCGAACGCAACCGCCGGCCGGCTCGGACGCGACCGAATCCGAATTCGACGCATCGGTCGCCGCCGCCGACGCGAAGGCCCGACGCGCCGACGAGGCGACCGCGGCTCCGGGAAAGGCCGCCCGGGCGGCGGCCGCGGCGCCGCGGCGCGCAGCCGGGGCCGCTTCGACGGCGGCGACCGGCGAGTCGCTCGACCCGACGGTCGATCCCGTGCGCGTCTATCTGCGCGAGATGGGACAGGTCTCGCTCCTCACGCGCGAGGGCGAGGTCGAGATCGCGCAACGCATCGAGCGCGCCGTCGACGCCCATCTCTCGGCCCTCGTCGGCAATCCCTACTCGCTGCGGCGCGTGATCGAGCTCGGCGCGGCGGTCCGCACGGGGGAGCTCGACCTGAAGAAGGTCCTCGATCTCGTCGAGGACGACGAGTCGATGCTGCCCGACGTGCGCAAGCAGTTCCTCTCGGCGATGACGCGGCTCGCGAAGGTCGATCGCGCGGTCCGCGAGCGGCGGCGTGCGCTCGCCGAGGACGCGATGACGCGCGACGACCGCACCGCCTGCGAGGCCGAGCTCGAGGGGCTCCATCGCGAGGCGGCGAAGGTCGTCTCGAAGCAGCGCATCAGCCGACACCGCTACAACGAGCTCCATCGCTGTCTGAAGGAGCTCGCCGAGAGCCATCGCCTGCTCGACGCCCGTGCGACCGAGCTCGCCCGGCGCTTCGATCTCGACGTCGAGGACCTGCGCGTCCTCGCCGAGCAATCGGTCGTGGAGAGCGCCGGCGGCCGACAGGCGCTCGAGCGGCTGGGCGGCGATCGGGCGCTGATCGAGGAGGTCGTCGATCAGCTCGGCGTGATCGATCGCTTCCGCGCGGAGCTCGAGCGGGAAGCGGATCTGCGGGCCGACGAGATCGAGCACGTCGTGTCGCGCATCGACGCGACGGCGATGGCGGCTCAGGAGGCGAAGAGCGAGCTCATCGAGGCGAACCTGCGCCTCGTCGTCTCGATCGCGAAGAAGTACACGAACCGCGGACTCCAGTTCCTCGACCTGATCCAGGAAGGCAACATCGGGCTCATGCGCGCGGTCGACAAGTTCGAGTGGCGCCGCGGCTACAAGTTCTCGACCTACGCGACCTGGTGGATCCGCCAGGCGATCACCCGCGCGATCGCCGATCAGGCGCGTACGATCCGCATCCCGGTCCACATGATCGAGACGATCCATCGCCTCGTGCGCGTCACGCGTCAGCTCGTCCAGACGCTCGGCCGCGAGCCGAGTCCCGAGGAGCTCTCGGAGACGCTCGAGCTGCCGCTCGACAAGGTGCGCATGGTGCTCCGGATCGCGAACGATCCGATCAGCCTCGAGACGCCGGTCGGCGAGGACGAGGATGGCAAGCTCTCGGACTTCATCGCCGATCCGAACGCCGTCGATCCCGCCGACGCGGTCATCCGCACGGCGCTGGCCGAGCAGACCCGCGAGCTGCTCGCGACGCTGGCTCCCCGCGAGGCGCGGGTCCTGCGCATGCGCTTCGGCATCGGCGAGCGATCGAACCGTACGCTCGAGGAGGTCGGCGCCGACTTCGAGGTCACGCGCGAGCGCGTCCGCCAGATCGAAGCGAAGGCATTGCGCAAGTTGCGGCATCCCTCGCGCAGCCGCGCCCTCAAGAGCTTCCTCGACTCGTAGCGCTCCTGCCCGCTGGCGCGTCCCGGACCTCGACGGCGTGCAGCGGACGGCGGCGAGGCGCCGATTCCCGCTTCAAGCCCCTCGCCGGGGCGTCCGATAGGCCCGCGGCGAGGTCAGCTTGAAGCTCGTCGCTTGTCCCCAATGCCATGCCCAGTACGACCTGACGGCGCGACCCGGAGGCGGCACGTTCGCGTGTCGCTGCGGTCAGCAGCTCGAGGCGAAGCCCCCCGGCCCGGCGGTCGACGCGAAGGTCGAGCGCTGCAGCGGATGTGGCGCGATCGCGCGACAGGGCGAGGAGATCTGCTCCTTCTGCGGATCGGGCATCGTCCCCAGCGTCGATCCCGGCGGCCTGATCTGTCCCGAATGCTTCGCGCGCAACCTCGACGACGCGCGCTTCTGCGCCGCCTGCGGCGTCGGCTTCGACCCGATCGCCATCCCCGAGGACGACGCGGCGGACGTCCGCTGCCCCTGCTGCGATCGACCGCTCCACGCCCGCGAGGCCGGCGGCATCGTCGTCCACGAATGCGGCAAGTGTCACGGCTTGTGGGCGCCGCAGGACCGTTTCCGCGCCCTCGTCGAGCGCGCGGCCGAGACGGCGCGCGTCCGCTTCGCGGCCGGCGAGGCGCCGGTGCCGAGAGTCGACGGCGCGAATCCGTCGCGCAGCGAGGTCGCCTATCGCCGCTGCCCGGTCTGTACCGAGTACATGACCCGTCGCAACTATCAGCGTCGATCGGGCGTGATCGTCGACCAGTGCCATCAGCACGGGACCTGGCTCGACGCCCACGAGCTCGAGCAGATCGCCGGCTACGTGCTCTCGGGCCGCGCGGCGCGGGTCGCGGAAGCCGAGGTCGAGCGCGAGCGGCGGCGCGAGCAGGAGGCCGCCGACGCGGCGGTCCGGCGGATCACGGTCCAGGCGGTGGTCCAGCGCTCGGAGCGGAACCGCTTCGGCGATCGTGGCTCGCGCTCCATCACGACCGAGACGATCGTCGACTTCCTGACGAACCTCCTCGGCTGAGCGCGTCGCGCCTCGGACGACGAGCGGAAGACGAGCAGAGAAAGGGACTCCATGGCCATCTTCGAAAAGCTTCGGGCGGAACTGATCGACATCATCGAGTGGATCGATGACAGCCAGCACAGCCTCGTCTGGCGCTTCCCGCGCTACCGCAACCAGATCAAGTACGCGGCCCAGCTGATCGTGCGCCCCGGCCAGTCGGCGGTCTTCGTCCACCAGGGCCGCGTCGCCGACGTCTTCGGCCCGGGCCAGTACCGCCTCGAGACGAAGAACCTCCCCATCCTCTCGACCCTGATGGGCTGGTATCACGGCTTCGACAGCCCGTTCAAGGCCGAGATCTACTTCGTCAGCACGCGTCAGCTGACGGATCTGAAGTGGGGCACGCCGAATCCCGTCCCGCTCCGGGACCCCGACTTCGGCCCGGTTCGCGTGCGCGCGTTCGGAACCTACACCCTGCGCTGCACCGACCCCGCGCGCCTGCTCTCGGAGCTCGTCGGGACCGACGGCGTCTACGAGGCCGAGGAGATCGCGACGCTGCTGCGCTCGATCATCTCGATGGCGTTCGCGGACGTGGTCGCGAGCTCCGGCATCGGCGTGCTCGATCTCGCGCAGCGCTACGGGTCGCTCTCCGAGACGCTTCGGCGCGAAGTGCTCGCCAAGATCGACGACGAGTTCGGGCTCGAGATTCCGCAGCTCTACATCGTGAACGTCTCGGTCCCGGCGGAGGTCGAGCGGGCGCTCGACGCGCGGGCCAGCATGAATGCGCTCGGCGATCTCGCGGCCTATCAGGCCTACCAGATGGGCAATGCGATGCCCGACGCGGCCGCGAATCCCGCCGGCGGCGTCGCCGGTGCCGGTGTCGGTCTGGGGATGGGTCTCGCGATGACGAACGCGATGGGCGCGGGGGCGGTCCTGCGGTCCGGTGCGGTGCCCTCCGGTTCGCCGGCGCCGCAAGCGGCCGGGGTCGCCCCGCCCGTCGTGCCGACCTCGGTCTGGCACATCGCGGAAGGGGGCGCGGCGGTCGGCCCATTCACGGGCGCCCAGCTGGCGCAGGCGATCGCGGCCGGTCGGGTCACGCGCGAGACGTTCGTCTGGTCGCCGGGCATGCGCGACTGGACGGCGGCGGAGCAGGTCGACGCCCTGAACGCGGCCTTCGCTTCCCAGCCGCCGCCGGTTCCCCGCGGCTGAGTTCGAGAAGACGGGTCTCGCCTAACAGGGCGGTCCGACCTTCTCCTTCCAGGACTTGTAGTCCTGGTAGCCGACGGCGCGTTGGAGCGCGGCGACCCGGTCCCGGAGCTGCCGGATCTGCTCGACCGAGGGCGGCTGCGCGTTGCCCAGGGTCTCGAGCACGCGCGCGGCCGTGAGATCGGCCTCGGGGATCATCGGCCGGGCCGCCTCGGCGGCCGACCGATCCTCTCCGCCGACGCCGAGATAGGCCTCGACGGCCTCCTCCGAGACCTGCGTCGCGTGCTTGCGAGAGGCGACGATGTTGCCCTTGCCCGTCACGACGTTGCCGACGGAGAACACGGTCGGGTAGCCCTCGAGCCGCCCGATCTCCCAATCCTTGAAGTCGAAGAGCTCGCCCTTCATGGCGATGCCTTCGATCGGCTCCGGGATCGAGCCGATCGAGCTGATGACGACAGGTCCCCGCGCCTCGAAGGTCTCGTCCGTCATCGACAAGCGGCCGTTCTCCATCTTCGTCCGGCGCAATCGCAGCCCGACCAGCCGACCGTCCTCGACGATCAATCCCTCGGGCGCGGAGAGCGGCTCGATCTCGAAGCAGTACTTCTCCGTCGCCTTCTCGACCATCCTCCGGCGACCCGCTTCGACCTTCGCGATGCGCGCGGCGTCGGCGCCCTCCGGCGCGCTCATGACGGGCATGTCCTCGATCCGACGGCGGTAGTAGATCGTGGGCGGAACGATGCCGAGGGCTTCGAACGTGAGGCCGTGGGCCGCGAGGATCTTGGGAATGCCCTTGACCTCGAGCTCGACGACGTTCGTCTCGATCCCGCGCTTCGCGAGCGCGCGGATCGTGAGCTCGAGCGTGTGGATCTTCGCGACGTCGATCGAGGCGAGGCCGCCGCCGACGATGATCGCGCCCGGAAGCACGTCGTAGGTCGCGCCAGGCATGTCGCCGCGTTCGGCATGGTTGAAGGCGATGACGAAGGGGTTCTGGTAGACGAGCCCCTTGCCGAGATAGGCATCCGCGCCTTCGATGGGCAGCGGGCGGTCCCGCCAGGCCCCGTTCGCCAGCACGACGGCGGAGAATCCCCACCCATGGGCGAGCTCTGCAAAGGGCACGTCGCGTCCGATCTTCGTGTTCGGGACGAACTCGACGCCCGCGCGCGTCAACTTGGCATCGATCGTCTCGTACTCCTTGTCGCGCAGCGCTTCGTGCCAGCGCGGGAGTCCGTCTTCGATCTTTCCGTAGGGCCGCTTGTTCTGCTCGAACACGAACACGGCGACGCCCCGGTCGGCGAGTCGGCTCGCGATCTCCGCGCCGGCGGTCGCCCCGCCGATCACCGCCACACAATGCGCCTGATTCGGATTGCTCATGCGCCGCATTTTCGCAGCTCGCCCGGGCGATCACAACGAGATTCGGGCCCGCGTTCCGTGCCGCCGAGGCGGCGGCCGCCTGCGAGCGGGAGGGGCACGGCCCGGCTCGATGCGGCGTGGCAGAAGGGGTTAGACTGCCGGGCGGCGGGCCTGTAGCTCAGTGGTCAGAGCGGCCGGCTCATAACCGGCTGGTCCCTGGTTCAAGTCCAGGCGGGCCCACCCACTCGCCACCGCCCTAATCGACGCGAAGCGTCGTGTCGGCGAGAATCGGCAGCGCGTCGACCTCCGTCCGTCGCTGGATGAAGACGTTCTCGCTGGCGGAGCCGCTGGTCCGACCCTGGATCTCGAGGTCTTGACCGGCGCCCGGGAGCGGCTGGGCCGACATCCGCACCGAGATCTCGAGGTAGACCGTCTCGCCCGCATGGAGCCGGAGCTGCTGCCGATTCCAGCCCCAGCTGGCGAAGGCGAGTCCGCGCTGGCGGAAGTCGAGCCGGTGGATCCCGGGCAGGAGGTCGAACGCGACGTACTCGCGATTGCGCAGGCGGCCCGCGTCCCGCTCGTCGAGGGCGAGGTCGACGTTCGACAGCGAGTGCTGGGGGTCGATGCGGAAGACGAAGACGCGCGCGTGGCCTTCGGGCGGCTGGGTCGCGGCGACGAAGGCGGGACCCGTGGCGGGATCCGACGCGCAGCCGGCCAGGAGGCCCAGGGCGAGGATGCCGAGGGCGAGAGCGGCGAGGGCGGCATCGCGCAGGGCGGCCTGGCAGGGGGCGAGCGCGCCGAGGGCGACGCCGCAGTCAGGGCGCGGGCGGAGTCGGAGGCGGGGGCGAGCGGTCGGGCACGGCAGGCCGCGAGGCGGGTTCGACATGGGGCCCAGCATAGCGGTCGCAGCGATCGGATCCCCGTGGGCCCGGTGGAGCGCGGAACCGGTCGGCTCTCGGGATCCGGCGTGTACGCTAAGCTGCGCGCTTCCGTGACACCACCCGACGCAACTCCGACCGACTGCGGCACATGATGGGCCCATCGATTCGAGGGAACGCCGGCCGGCGGGTTTTGAGAGGGATGCGCAAGGACAAGGATCGCTACTGGGACTGCCTCGACCAGGCGATGGAGGCCTCGCACGGTGGGCGCATCGAGGAGGCGCTCGCCTGGCTGGACGAGGCCTTGCGCGTCCATCCCGACGGCGCCGAGGCCCACAACGGCCGCGGCGAGATCCTCTGGGACGAGGGGCGCATCGACGAGGCGCTCGTCGAGTTCGACCGCGCCGTGCTCGCCGACGGCAAGTTCACCGCCGCCCACTTGAACCGCATCGAGCTCTTGATCGAGGAGCTCGGCGAGTTCGCGACGGCCGTGCGGCTCTCGGACGAGCTGCTCGCCGGCAGCGCCCACCTGCCCCGCCCCGACCGCAACCTGCAGGCCGAGGTCTACTACCTGAAGAGCAAGGCGCTCTTCTATCAGGACGATCTCGAGGGGGCGCTCTTCCTCGTGCGACGCGCGGCCAAGTCGGGGAACGAGATCGGGCTCTACGGCGCGTTCGAGGGCCAGGTGCTCTTCGAGCTGGGCCAGCTGACGGAGGCGCGTCGGGTCCTCGAGCGGGTCGTGGCGACGGAGCCCGACGCGGGGCATCCCGTCTACTACCTCGGGCTCGTGCTCGAGCGCCTCGAGGACGAAGGCGACGAGTCGGGCGCTCCGGCGGTCGGCATCGAGAGCTCGACCCAGGCGTTCACGCGCGCGAACGCGCTCGATCCCCAGCAGTTCCTCGTCCCGACGCGCATCGACGAGGCGACCCTGGCCCGCGCCATCGACGTCGCGATCGACAACCTGCCGCGTTCCATTCGCGAGACGATCGAGGGCGTCGCCATCCTCGTCGAAGAACTGCCGAGCGACGAACTGATCCGACGCGAGCGCATCTCGCCCCAGACGCTGGGCCTCTTCCTCGGCGTTCCGCGTACCGAAGCGCTCGTGACCGACCAGCCCGTCGATCTCGACCGGATCCTGCTCTTCAAGAAGAACCTCGAGAAGGTCTGCCCGAACGAGGAGGAGCTGATCGAGCAGATCCAGGTCACCGTCCGCCACGAGGTCGGCCACTACCTTGGTCTCGACGAGGACGACCTCGAACGCCTCGGTCTCGCCTGAGGCGGGGCCCCGTGGCGAATCCGATCCCGCAGCCCGACCCGTCGCCGATCGCGTCTTCGAACGCGTCGCCGAACGATTCTTCGCGCCCGTCGTCGACCCCGTCTTCGATGTCCGGACCCCTCGATGCCGCCGCCGCCGCGCGCTTGATCGCCCGTCTGCGCACGATCGTCGGCGAATCGAACTGCCTCGCCCGCGCCGGCGAGCTCTTCGCCTACGAATGCGACGGCCTCACGCTCTCGCCACGCCGGCCGCGGGCCGTCGTCCTGCCCGCCTCGACCGCGGAGGTCGCCGCGGTCGTGCGGGCTTGTCGGGAGCTCGGCGTGCCCTTCGTGCCGCGCGGCGCGGGAACCGGCCTCTCGGGGGGGGCGCACGCGCCGGAGGGCGGCGTCCTGATCGAGTGCTCGCGCATGAATCGGATCCTCGAGGTCGACGCCGAGAACCGCGTCGCCATCGTCCAGCCGGGCGTCGTCAACGCCGAGCTCTCGGCCGCGATCGCTTCGACGGGCCTCTTCTATGCGCCGGATCCATCGAGTCAGCAGGCCTGCACGATCGGCGGCAACGTCGCCGAGAACTCGGGCGGTCCGCATACGCTCAAGTACGGCACGACGACGAACCACGTCCTCGCGCTCGAGCTGGTCCTGCCCGATGGCTCCGTCCAGCGCTTCGGCAATCGCGTCGGCGAGTCCCCGGGAATCGACTTCGTCGGCGCCATCGTCGGGAGCGAGGGGACGCTCGGGATCGTGACCGAGGTGACGGTGCGGCTCACCCCGATTCCGCCGGCGGTCGAGACGTTGCTCGTGCTCTTCGAGGACGTGGTGTCGGCCTGTCGTGCGGTCGGGCGCGTGATCCGGAGCGGTGTCGTTCCGGCCGCGCTCGAGATCGTCGACCGGCGGACGATCGAGGCGGTCGAGGCGAGCGTCTATGCCGCCGGCCTGCCGACCTCGGCGGGCGCCGTCCTGATCGTCGAGCTCGACGGCCTTCCCGTCGCGCTCGCGGGCGAGATCGAGGCGATCCGTGCCGCCTGCGCGGCCGAGCGCTGTCAGGCGATCGAGATCGCCCGGGACGAGACGGAGCGCAAGCGCTTCTGGCGTGCGCGCAAGGGCGCTTTCGGCGCGATGGGCCGGCTCGCGCCGGATCTCTACGTCCACGACGCCGTCGTGCCCCGCGTCCACCTGCCCGCCGTGCTGGAGCGGATCTGCGAGATCTGCGATCGCCATGGCCTCAAGCTCGCCAACGTCTTCCACGCGGGCGACGGCAACCTCCATCCGAACATCTGCTTCGACCGGCGCGATCCGGGCGAGCTCGCGCGGGTGATGGCCGCCGGGAAGGAGATCCTCGAGGCCTGCGTCGCCGTCGGCGGCGTCATCACGGGCGAGCACGGTGTCGGGGTCGAGAAGCGCGACTACATGCATCTCGTCTTCGACGAGGCGGACCTCGACGTGATGCGTCGCCTGCGCGACGCGTTCAACCCCGATGGCGCCTGCAACCCCGGCAAGCTGATCCCGACGACGCGGTTCTGCGTCGAGTCGGATCCGAAGGCGCGGGGCTACGACGCGGTGCGCTTCGAATGAGCGGGGAGGCGCGATCCGCGGCCGCGACGACGGCCATCGTCGCGCCGGGCGTCCGCGTCGACCGCGTCCACCGCCCGGCGGACGTCGAATCGCTCTGCGCCGTCGTCGCGGATCATCGAGCCCGCGGAGAGGGCCTCCTCGTCTGCGGTGGGCGGACGCGAATCGGGGAGGCGAATCCGGCGCGCGGCGTAGTGGCGGCGCTCTCGCTCGAGGCGCTCGCGGGCGTCGACGTCTTCGAGCCGGAGGAGGGCGTCGTCCACGCCCGCGCGGGTACGCCGATCCGTTTGCTGCGCGATACCGTCGCCGCCGAGGGCTGGGAGCTGCCCCTCGATCCGCCCGGCGAGACGGCGACGGTCGGCGGGACGCTCGCGAGCGCGGCTGTCGGCCCGCGCGGCCACGTCTTCGGTCGCGTCGCGGACGCGGTGCTCGGGATCGAGGTCGTCGACGGGACCGGCACGGCCTCGAAATCCGGAGGGCGCGTCGTCAAGAACGTGACGGGCTACGACCTCGCGAAGCTCTATACGGGCTCGTTCGGCTCCCTCGCCGTCGTGACCGGCGCCTGGCTCCGGCTTCGGCCGCAGCCCGCCCGTCGACTGATCCTCGCCGGCCGCGTCGCCCGCGACGGTGCGACGTTCGAGCGCGCGCGCGCCTGTGCGCGGGCGGCCAGCGTGCGCGCCTTCGTCTGGCGCGAGGAGCCGGGCGCGACCGAGGCCGAGCTGACGGTCGAGCTGGGGGCGAGCGAAGCGGCCGTCGCGCACGACCGCGACGCGCTCGTGGCGGCGCTCGCGCTCGCGCAGGTCGAGGCGGGCGGTGCCGTGATCGATCGTCTGCGCGATGTGCGCGCGCAGGCCCGCGCGGAGGCCGCGCTCGGCCTGCGGATCCGCGTTCAGCCGACGCGGCTCGATGCGATGCGGGAGGCCACGCTCGCCGCGGGCCTCGCGGTCTCGATCGATCTCGGCGTCGCGGCGATCACCGCGCGCTGCCGGCCGGGGCCGGCGGATGGCCGCCTCGACGACCTGGTCGCGGGGGGCGCGGCGACCCTCGCTCGCCTGCGCGAGCAGGCGGAAGGCGCGGGCGGGGTCCTGCGCTGCGAGTGGCTGCCGCCGGCGTCCGAGGGCGCGCTCGACGTGTTTGGTGAAGAGGCCGGGACCCGGTCCCTGATGAGCTCCCTCAAGCAGCGCTTCGATCCGCGCGGCGTGCTCAACCCGGGTCGCTTCGTGGCGGGGACCTGAGCCGATGACGAAGCCCCTCGAGCAGCCCGTCCGCCGCGATCTCGCCCCGCATCCGGCGCCGGTCTCGTCGCTCGCCGAGCGCCTGGCGCAGGGCGTGCTCGCCCAGACCCTCGACTGCGTCCACTGCGGCCTCTGCCTGCAGAGCTGTCCGACCTATCGCGTCACGGGCCGCGAGACCTCGTCGCCGCGCGGGCGGATCTACCTGATGCGCGGACACGCCGAGGGCCGCCTCGACGATCCCGCGCTGCTCGCCGAGGAGGCCTTCCTCTGCCTCGGCTGTCGCGCGTGCGAGACCGCCTGTCCGTCCGGCGTTCGCTATGGCGAGATCCTCGAGCGGACGCGCGCGGCGGTGCGCGAAGAGCAGGCCCGTACGCCGACGACGCCGGGCGCCTTCGAGCGGGCGCTCGAGCGATTCATGCTGCGCGAGGTCGTGCCGCGGCGAGGCCGGCTTCATGTTCTCGTCGCGCTGCTGGCCGCGATCCAGCGCCTCGGGTTCGATCGGCTGGCACGCCGCTGGCTGCCGGAAGCGCTCGCGCGACGCGCCGCGTTGGTGCCGTCGATTCCCGTGGCGTCCGAGCGCCGCCGGCTACCGGCCTTCACGCCCGCGCAGGGTCCGCGTCGCGGACGCGTCGCGCTCTTCGAGGGCTGCATCATGCCGGAGCTCTTCGGCCGTGTGAACGACGCCGCGCGCCGCGTGCTCGCGCGCGCGGGGTGGGACGTCGTCGTGCCGGAGACGCAGGGCTGCTGCGGCGCGCTCCATGCCCACGCCGGCGACGCCGAGGCGGCGGCGCGGCTCGCGCGCGTGAACGTCGGCGCGTTCGCGGCGATGCAGGACGGGGCGGGCGGCGGCCCGGCGCGCCGCGCGACGGCAGGCGACGCGTCGGTCGAGCCCGGTACCGCGGATCGGAGCGACGCGGCGTTCGACGCGGTCATCGTCACGTCCGCGGGCTGCAGCGCGGCGATGAAGGAGCTGCCGCATTGGATCGGCGCCGAGGGCGAAGGGCTCGCCGGGCGCGTGCGCGACGTGCTCGAATTCCTCGATGCCGAAGGGCTCGGACCGCTCTCGCCGACGCCGCTTCCGCGACGGGTCTGCTACGACGATCCCTGCCATCTCGTGCATGCACAGGGCATCGCGGCCGCGCCGCGCAATCTGCTGCGCGCGATTCCCGGACTCGAGCTCGTCGCCCACCGGAGTCCCGAGGCCTGCTGCGGCGCTGCCGGCATCTACAACCTGACCCACCCCGAGATGTCGGCGCGCGTGCTCGCGCCCAAGCTCGACGCGCTCGCCGAGGTCGCGCCCGAGATCGTGGCCACCGCGAATCCCGGCTGCGCGATGCAGCTCGCCGCAGGTCTCGCCGGCCGTGGCATCGCGGCGCGCGTGGTCCATCCGATCGAGCTGCTCGAGGAGGCGTCGCGGGGCGGCTGAGGCGACGCGACGCGCTCAGGACCCCCGTCCAGCCGATCGGATGCGCGGCAGGAACCGGCCCGCCTCGAGTCGATACGCCTCGTACGGCGGGCCGATGTCCGCGACCAGATCGCGCTCCTCGAACCACAGGCCCACGAAGATGTAGAGCGTGAACCCGACGCTCAGAGGCAACTGCGTCATCGTCATCTCCGGCGTCGCCCAGATGCTGATCAGGACGCCCGTCTGGATGGGGTGACGCGAGAATCGATACATCGCTCTCTTCACGAACGGCAGCGGCGTGCGCGGCTGCCGGCGGAAGTGGAAGTAGACCTGACGCAGACCGAACAGGTCGAAATGGTCGATCGCGAAGGTCGCCGCGAGCAGGTAGATCCATCCGAAAGCGAAGAGCCCCCAGAGGAGAATGGCCGCCCCGTCGTTCGACACGGACCAGACGACGCCCGCAATCGGCTCCCAGGCGCCGACCAGCAGGAGGCTCGTCACGCCGGCCACCAGCACGTAGGTCGCGCGCTCGGCCGGCTCCGGAATGACGCGAGTCAACATCGACTTGAACGCGTCACGCGCCATGCTCGTATGCACGACGCCCCAGAACACGACGAGCATCCCGTTCCACGCGACCGGATGATCGATCACCGAGGAAGATGCCAGGAAGCCGAAAGGAACCTGCTTCGCCAGCGCGGCGATGATCGCGCCGAGTCCCGCCACGCCGACGACGTAACAGAGGATCCCGTAGAGCAGGATCGCAACGCGTTGGGGAAGCGATGCGCTCGGATCGGCATGCGTCATCGAGGCGTCTCCGATCGAAACAGGGTACGGACGAGCGACGCCGAGGTCGACGGGTCGACCGCGATGCTACCGCGTGCCGACTGCCGTACCCCCGAGCCACTTCTGTGTCCACCCCCCGAAGATGCTCATGAAGGCGGGCGCGCAGTAGAGATCCTCTTCGTAGGCGAAGCGGCCGTTTCCGCCGTAGACGTTGATGGTCACGCAGGGAAACTGATGTGCATAGCGCGCGATCTTCCCGGGGTTCTTCCAGTCGTCGTAGGGCTCGGCGGAGCCGTCCGGATTCGGCCAGCGATTCCAGTTGTAGTTGATCACGAGATCGCCCTGGATGACGAGGAATCCCGGGACGAATCGCATCTCGGGCATCGTCTTCATCAGGGGCGTCATCCATGACCGTACCTGCTCGCGGCTCGTGAAGATGCCGTAGGCGTGGTCGATGTAGAGCACGTCCTCGGCGAAGATGTCGGCCCAGAGATCCCAGTCGTTGATGTTCGCCCGCCGGACGTACTCGTGGCAGGCGGCCTCGACCTCGGCGCGCGGATGGCGGGTCGAGAGATGGGCATTGCCGAAGCGGTCCCAGGCCTCCGCCGCCATGCGTGCCGTCTCGCTCCCACGCCGCCCCGCGTCCTCGCGCGCCAGCTCCTCTGCACTGATCGCCTTGCGCTCCATCGTGCCTCCCTCATGCATCTCCGCCGCTCGACGTCGGCTCGGAATAGAACTGACTGAACCAGCGGCGGAACATCGCGACGTCGCCGTCTCCCTCGGCCAGGACGGGCCGTTCGAGAAAGCGCTTGTGGTTCCAGATCCGGAAGTCGAGATAGTGGTCCTGCATGTAGTACTCCCAGAAGGCCTCGACCTCCTTCTCGGAGGCGGCGTCGGAGCGCTCGACGTAGTAGGCGTGCTCGACCCGTACGCGCTCGGCGCGAAGCGGCGTCAGGCTGTTGACCGATACGCCGCGCATCCGCCCCGACAGCCGGGTCACCTGCAGCCCCGGACCGTACATGAACGATTCGATCTTCGTCTCGCCGCCCTCGGCCGCCTGGCTCGAGTTGTCGCGTCGCAGGTCGACCCAGAGGCGGACGGTCGGCGCGTCGGGCGAACCGACCGGCTGCCAGGCGATCTGCTTGACGTCCATCTTGTGGAGCGAGCGGAAGTGAGCGACGTCGACGACGTTCTCGTAGATCTCCTGGACGTGGGAATCGAGCTCCCAATGAGCCCGCTTGTAGAGGCGGTAGCCGGGATCGGCGGTCTCCGGGATGCGATCGAAGTCGAAGCTCGGTGCCGCTCCCTCCGCATGGAACCAGAACGCGACGTAGCCATTTCGCTCGCAGGTCGGATACGCGCGGATGCGCGCGCGAGCGGGAATGCGATCGGCATACGGGATCGCGAGGCAGCGGCCGTCGTCTCCGTCCCAGCGCCATTCGTGGAACGGGCAGACCAGCGCGTTCTTCGAGACCGTTCCTCCGTGGCCGAGATGGGCGCCGAGATGGGCGCAGTAGGCGTCGACCACCCGCGCGCGACCGTCCTGTCCGCGGTAGACCGCGAGCTCGCGCTCGAGGATCGAGAGCGGCTCGACCTCGCCGACGCCGAGCGCGTCGGAGTCGATCGCCTTGTACCAGCCGTTCGGCACGGTCGGGAGCGGGATGCGTTTCATCGGAGACTCCTCTGTTCGCGGTGGGCGGGACGGCGCGTCGGCGGGGTGGGATCGGTGCGGGTCCGGCGGACCGTGGATGCGGACATGGTGGCATAGTGGCACTCGCCGCGGGCGGGAAAATCGCGTGCCTCAACGGTAGAGAAACGCGTCGTCCGTCTCCGCCGGCGCGCGCCAGCGCGGGAAGGCGCCGAGGCTGAAGTCCCCGAGGCTGCCCCGGAAGACGAGGTCGAAGGGCAGCAGGGAGTCGCGCCCCCGCACGGCGCCGTAGCGCTCGCGCAGGCTCTGGTAGACGAAGCTCGATTCGGCGCTCGGGCGGAGGTCGGCCTCCTCGGTCAGCCCGAGGCGGGCCTGCTCGAGGTAGGTCTCGCGGTTCGCATCCGGGGCGAAGCGCGCGCCGGGGTCGACCAGGCCGTTGCGTTGGACCGCCTCGTCGAGGGCCGCGGCGAGGCGTGAGAGGCGCCGCTTCGAGATCTTGTGCATGCGCGAGACGGGCGGCGCGTCCTCGTCGCGCCCCTCGTCGCGCAGGCGGATCTCGAGGACGCGGCCCCCGCGCAAGACGACGCCCTCCGCATGCAGCTCACCGTCGCGCGGATCGCCGTCGAGCAGCCGCGGGGCGAGGCCGAGTCCGCGCTCGCCTGCGACGGCGGGATTTTCGAGCAGGAAGCCGCGCGTGATCCGGATGTTCTGGGGGCTCGCGTTCGAGAGCTCCTCGCGCGCCTTCTGGCCGGCGTCGCGTCCGCCCTCGGAGTCGGGGAACTCCGTCGCGACCCCGCGCAGGACGGACGCGCGCTGGTCGCGGCGATCGAGTCGGTCGAGGCTCTTCAGCTGGTCCTCTGCGGCGCCCTCGACGAGCTTCGCCCGCGCCTTCGGCGGAAAATCGGGGATCAGGTCGGCGAGCCGCAACGCGCGTCCGGGCCGATCCTGATCGAGCTCGTAGGCGTAGAGCCAGTCGACCAGGTCGCGCTGATGGTCGCCTTCCGGGTAGCGGAGCAGGTAGCGGTAGCCGGCGAGGGCGCTCGCACGCTGGAAGTCCGGGAGACCCGTGAAGGGCGCGATCAGCGCGCGGACGGGCGCCATCACGATCGTCATCGCGATGGTCGGCGTATCGATCAGGTAGGCGACTGGCGGCCAGAGGTTCGGATAGCGCGGGCGGCTGACCCACTCGCCGGCGAAGCGGTAGGCGAGCTCCCGACGCCGGCCCGCCCGGCGCAGCCGCAGATACGCATCCCAGGGATTCTGCCAGCCGTCGTCGACGATCTGCCGCGCGTGGCGCGCCATCGGCGCGTCGTCGCTCGCGGCGAGGACGGCGAGCGCGTGACGCGCCGGCTCCTCGTGGCCGCTCTCGTGCTGGGTCGTGGCGCGCACGAAGCGGACCCGGCTCGCGGCGCCCCTCCGGCTCCCCCCCGCGCCGCGTCCCGCCGCCGCAGCGTACTCGGCGAGCTCGACGTCGAGGGCGCCGGGTACGAGGGGTCGGACGAGCAGTGCGGTCGCGAGCGCGCGCTCGCTCTCGCGCGTCGCAGGGTCGGTCGCGAGGGCTTCGAGGGAGCGGGCGTCGAGTCGATCCCGCGCAGCGAGATCGGACTTCGCGCGCCGCTCGAGTCGCTCGGCGCGCCGACGCGTACGCGCGTTGCGGTCGGGGTGGGACGCGAGCAGGGCGACGGCCTGTGCGGCGTGGTGGCTCGCCAGACCGGGCTCGCCCTGCTCGAGCGCGGTCTCGGCCGAGCGGATCCGGCGCTTCGCCAGCGTCTTCTCGAGCCGGACCCGATCGCGCGCGACGAGCTCCGCGACGCGCGGAGCGACCGGGCTCGTGGGATGGGCGGCGAGGAACGCTTCGCGCAGCACGAGCGCCTGGCGGCCGGTGGTCGAGAGCGGCTCGCTGTTCGAGAAGCCGGCGAAATAGTGGATGACGCTGTTGGCCAGCTGATAGGGCGCCAGGAAGAAGCCGGTGATCACGCTCTGACCCAGGGGCTGGGAGACGCTGTTGAAGGTGCGGGCGAAGAGACGATGCCAGTCGTCGCGCTTGCGGCTCCGCGCCTGCGCGAGCGGATCGGTCGCGATGACCTCGTCGAGGCGGGTGGCGAGCCGGGGATCGATGCCGAAGCGCCGTCGGAGCGAACGCGACGCATCGCGATCGGCGATCGGATCGTCGAGCGTGGCGTTGCGCAGATCGGTGGCGAGCAGGACGAGTCGCTTCTCCTCCGGCCGCTTCGGCGCCTGCTCGAGCGCGGCGAAGGCGGCGTCGACCGCCGGCGTTCGCGCGCCGGGCGATCCTCCCTCATCGGTGTCCGCGTGGTGACGGGCCGCGGCTTCGATCGCGTCGTCCGGATGTGCGACCTCTCGACGGGACGACGAGACGAGCGCCGCGCGGGCGAGCCGCGCGGCGGCGAGGTCGGCGGGCGTCGGCAGGCGGACGGCCGTGCCGCCGAGCGGCTCGAGCAGGGCGTCGTCGGCGACGACGGCCTTGCGGTAGCGCGAGAGACAGCCCGAGCCGGCGGCCAGCGCGAAGAGCGCTGTGAGCAGGACCGAGGCGGAACGGCGGCGCGAGCGTGTCCTGCGTCGGTCTCCGGGAAGGGGACCCTCTCCTCGACCGTCCTCGTCGTCGTCTCCGAACGGGCCCCCGCGTTGGAGCGCGGGCCCGCGGCCGCAGGCCCGAACGGGCGCGGCGTACACGCCGCCCGCCGTCGCGCGGGGACGCCGCGCATCGAGGCGCGCCCCGGCCCGGCTCCGCTCAGCGATCGAATCGGTCGGCATCGACATGGAGGGTGAGGGCGAGGAAGGCCTCGAGGTTCCGTGTCGCCTCGAGCTTTTCGGGGCGGCCGTCGTGGGAGCCGACGAGCTCATAGAGCTGGATCGCGGCATCGGCGAGCTCGCGGAAGCGCGCGGGGTCGAAGACCAGGCTCTCGGCCGGGACCGCGTCGAGGTACTCGCGGGCGAGATCCGCGTAGAAGTCGGCGAGGCGCAGCAGGTGGCGCAAGCGGTTCTTGCTGGCGCCATGGCGCGTCGCGACGCGTTGGAGCTCCTGGAGCGCGAGGACGGCTCCGTCCGGGACGACGTGGCGGATCTCGACGAAATAACGTGCCCGGACGGCGTCGGCCCGTTCGATCTCCTCCTGCACGATCCAGCGGTAATGACCGCGGTCGACCCGCCCGGTCGTGCCCGCGTCGCCGCTGTCCCCGGCGTCGCTCGCGTCCGCTTCGTCCTTCAGCTCGTCGAGCAGGATCGAGAGCCGGGTCACGCGCTCTTCCAGCGCAGCGCGGACGCCGTCGGGATCGATCGGCCGAGCGGGGACACCGCTCCCCGCGACCGGATCGATGAAGTCGATTCCGATCCCCACCGCCTCGTCGAGTCGCTCGCAGACCGTCGCGCTCGCGCGCGCCGCCGCCTGCAGCTCGCTCTCGCCCCGCGCGGCCGCGTGGTAGTGCTGGGCCGCGAGGTCGTAGGCGCGCAGGCGCTCGAGCGCACGGCCCTTCGCGAAGGCGATGACGCCGTCCATGTAGCCGCTCTGGAACGCGGCCGCCTCGGCGCGCTCGAGCGCCTCGAGGCGCAGGAGCGAGGCGCGGTAGACGTTGCGACCGCTGAAGTCGCGGGCGGGCGGGAAGCGGTAGGTATCGTCGGGAACGTGGCGGCGCAGCACGGCCACGGCCTCGAGGATGCCCTCCGTCGGCGCGTACTTCGCCTCCCTCTGACGCGCGGAGAAGGTCGTGCAGCCGGACTGCGCGACGGCCAGGACGAGGAGGAGGACGAGGCCCGGGCCGAGCGCGCGCGGGTGCGGCGGCGGATCACCCGCGGCTCGTGCGCCGCCGTCTTCGGCGCGACGTCGTTCGCGCGAAGACTTCCGATCCGCGTCGCTCCCGCGCCGGCTGACGACGGCGTTCAGCATCTTCTCCGTCGCGATCACGGCGGCGGCGAGCTGGTCGGAGTCGACGCCGAGGGTCGCGAACGTCTCGCCGGCGGCGCGGCGCGAGCCGCTGGTCGCGCTCTCGACGCGCCAGGTGATCGTCGTCTCGACGAGGGCGCCGGTCCGACCGCCGGGCGGGATGCGGACGCGGTAGTCCTCGAGCACCGGCAGGTCGAGTTCGAGCGCACGAACGGCCCTGCGCAGCGCGTTCATGAACGCGTCGTAGCCGCCGTCGCCCGACGCGTCCGCCTTCTCGGTCCGCCCCTTGAAGGCGACGGCGACCTCGGCGGAGGGCGGCTCGCCGGAGGCGACGGCCACGCGCCAGCTCTCGATCTTGACCAGCTGGTCCTCGGGCGTCTTCTGCACGTCGGCGATCAGGTACGGCAGGTCGTCGGGGGTCACGACGTGCTTGCGATCGCCGAGCTCGATGATGCGCTGCAGCACGAGGTCGCGGTCCTCGGTCGGCAGCTCGATGCCGAGCTGGGCCAGGTTCTGGTCGAGCGAGGCCTTGCCCGAGAGCTTGCCCAGCGCATAACGCCGCGCGCCGCCGAAGCGGCCGGGGGCGAGGCGCGTCGCGTAGAGGTCGCCCTTGGCGTCGCCGTCGGCATGGATGCCCGCGGTCTGGGTATAGACGTCGCGGCCGACGATGGGGGTGTTCGCGGCGACCTCCTTGCCGGAGTAGGTCGCGACGAGCTGCGAGATCGCGGAGAGGCGCTCCTCGCGGACGCTCGTGCGGCAGTCGCTGTGGTCGTGGATCGCGGCGACGACCTCGGCGAGCGATGCGTTGCCCGCGCGCTCTCCCATGCCGTTGACGCTCGTATGGACGCCGCGGGCGCCGGCGGCGAGGGCGGCGAGGCAGTTGGCGGTGGCGAGGCCGTAGTCGTTGTGGCCGTGGTATTCGAAGTCGACGGCGGGGAAGGTCGCCGTCATCAGGCCGACGTAGCGGGTCACGTCCGCCGGGGACAGGATGCCGAGGGTGTCCGCGAGGTAGATGCGCGCGACGCGCAGCTCGCGCAGCTGCTGGACCATCGCGAAGACGTAGTCGAACGACTCGCGGACCCCGTTCGACCAGTCCTCGAGATAGACGTTGACGGTGAGACGCTTGCGGCGCGCGTGGCGGATCGTCTCGGCGACGCGCTCGCGGTGGTCGGCGGGCTGCAGGCCGAGCTGCTCGCGGCAGTGGCGTTCGGAGCCCTTGGTCAGCAGGTTCATGACCTTGCCGCCGGCCTCGCCGATCCAGTCGACCGACTTCCTGCCGTCGCAGTAGCCGAGCATCTCGATGCGCTGGATCATGCGCGCCGAGCGGGCCCACTTGGTGATGGCCCGCGCGCTCTCCATCTCGCCCGCCGAGACGCGGGTCGAGGCGACCTCGATGCGGTCGACCTCGAGATCGCCGAGCAGCATGCGAGCGAGCTGGAGCTTCTCGGCCGGCGTGTAGGCGACGTTGGCCGTCTGCTCGCCGTCGCGCAGCGTCGTGTCCATGACCGCGATCAGGCGCGGCTCGCTCGAGGCGGAGGCGGCCGGCGCGGCAAGGGGGCGCGCGGCGGCGGAGGCGGACTTGTCGCGGGGCTTCGGAATGGCGGGCCTCGTCGGCCGGTCGGCCGGGAAATGGGAGCGCCCGAGGTTAACCCAGGCCGGGGGATCGTGAAGACCGGGCCGGGGCGACCGTGGTCCTGGACGGGGTCGTGGTCCTGCTAGTGTCCGCGCCTTCGGGGTCCGGGGCGCGGCCGGCGCGGTCCGATCGAGGAGGAAGTGGATTGGAGGCGGAGGCCGGACTGGCGCCGAGCGTCGTTCGGGTCGGGGCGGAGCAGGCGGGTGAGCGGCTCGACCGCTTCCTGGCCTCGCGGCTCGCGATCTCGCGGGCCCGGGTCCGCCACCTGCTCGAGGTCGGCCGGATCGTCCACGCCGGTCGGCCGCTCGCGCTCGGCGACAAGGCGCGCCCGACGCAGCCCGGCGACGAGTTCCGGATCCTCGGCACGCTGCGCGCGAAGGAGGAGCGGCCCGAGCCGAAGTCCGAGCTGCCGCTCGTGGTCGTCGCCGAGAGGCACGGCTGGCTCGTCGTCGACAAGCCGGCGGGCTGCGGGGTCCACCCGCTCCGTCCCGACCAGCAGGACACCGTGCTCAACGCCGTCGTGGCCCGCCATCCCGAGATCGTCGGTATCGGCGAAGGCGGTCTGCGCTCCGGCGTCGTCCACCGCCTCGACGTCGACACGACGGGCACGCTCGTCTTCGCGCTCGACTCCGAGACCTGGCGCCGGCTGCGCGGCGCGTTCGCCGACCACCGCGTCGAGAAGCGCTACCTCGCCCTCGTCGCGGGCCGCTTCGAGCGCGCGCGCTCCGTCGAGCTGACGCTCGCGATCACGCGGCATTCCCCGGCGCGCGTCGAGGTCCGCGAGCGCGGCCGCCGCTGCCGCATGCACGTCGCCCCACGCGCGGTCTTCGCCGCCTCGACCCTCGTCGAGGTCGCCCTGGAAACGGGCTTCCTGCATCAGATTCGTGCGAGCATGGTGTTCCTCGGCCATCCCGTCCTCGGCGATCGCGACTACGGCGGCATGGAGGGTGCGGCGGCCGCGGTCACGGCGGCGAGCGGCGCGACGCGACCGATGCTGCACGCCTGGCGCCTCGCCGTCGACGAGATCGAAGCCTCGGTCCCGCCGCCGGCCGACTTCGAGGCGGCCCGGGCGCGGCTCGAGGTCGCGTCGGCCTGAGCGGTCGGGCGGCCATCGCGCGCCCTTCGCGGGATCGGCGCGCGTCGCTCAGCGCACGCGCAGCAGCGTCAGACCGTCGCCGACGCCCAGCATGACGCGATCGAAACGCTCGTCCTTCGCCGCGCGCTCGTTGAACGCCCGGATCGCCCGCGTCTCCGGCGTCTGGCTCGATTCGTCGATCACGGCGCCCATCCAGAGCACGTTGTCGACGACGATCAGCCCGCCGGGTCGGATCAGCCCGACGAGCTTCTCGACGTAGTCCCAGTACTCGGTCTTCACGGCGTCGATGAAGGCCAGGTCGAAGGAGCGATCGGCCGGGAGCGCGGCCAGCGTCTCGAGGGCCGGCGCCAGGCGCAGTTCGATCTTCCCGTCGACACCGGCCCGCTTCCAAAAGGTCTTCGCGATGTCCGTCCACTCTTCGCTGACGTCGCAGCAGACCAGGCGTCCGCCCGCCGAAAGGCCGCGGGCGATGCAAATGGCCGAGTAGCCGGTGAACGTGCCGAGCTCGATCGCGCGTCGGGCGCCGAGCAGCTTCGCGAGCATCGTCAGCAGGGCGCCCTCCTCCGGCGGGATCTGCATCAGAGCGAGGCCGCCGACCTTTTCGCGGGTCACCTCGATCAGCTCGGCCAGGACGGCGTCGGGGCGCGAGCCGTGATCGACGAGGTAGCGGTGCAGCTCGGGCGAAAGGCCGATGCTCTTGATGGTCGGCTCGCTCATCGGGGGTTCCTCTCGTGGCTTCTCATGGGCGCGCGGCAGCTCGGAGTCTATCATCGGCGCCGCCATGCGACGCAAGCAGGACAGCGAGCGGCCGAACGAGAAGGTCGAGGCGTTCCTGCTCGCGGCCCATCGCCGGATCGTCACCGAGCAGGAGGGCGCGGCGCACGCGCGCCGGATCGACGAGATCCGCGCGCTGGCCGCGCGGCTGCGTTCGCGCTTCGCGTCCGTAGACGAGAAGACGCTCGTCCGGCGCCTGCGCAGGATGACGGTCGGCGACCTGCACGAGACGGCGCGCGCGTTCATGCTGCTCTTCTGGCTGCTCAACGTCGCCGAGGAGCGGCGCTCCGAACGCCGGCGTGCGGAGCACGATCGTGCGAGCTTCCGACCGCTCTTCGAGCGTCTGCGCGCGGCGGGCGTCCCGGCGCGCCTCGTCGTCGAGGCGATCGAGGGGCTGCGCGCGACCATCGTCCTGACCGCGCATCCGACCGAGGCGCTGCGCTGGTCGCTGCGCGAGACCCTCGACCGGATCGACGGCCTGCTCTCGCGACGCGAGGCGACGAGCGGATCGCTGCGCCACGACGTCGAGGAGGAGGTCCTCGCCGAGATCACCGGCATGTACCTCTCGACGAACCTGCGCCTGCGCAAGCCGACGCCGATCGACGAGGTGCGTTATGCGATCCACGTACTCGGCAACGTCCTCGTCCATGCCGTTCCGCAGGTGACGACCCGGCTCTTCGCGGCCTTCCGCGACGTCTATGGCGATCTGCCCGCGGAGTTCATGTCGCGCGTGGCCCATGCCGCGCCGCGGACCCTGCGCATCGGCTCGTGGATGGGCGGCGACCGCGACGGCAATCCCTTCGTCACGGCGAAGACCACGGAGCGCGCGGTCCAGCAGTACCGCGAGGCGATCCTCCTCCACTACCGCGCCCGCGTCCAGCCGCTGATCGAGCAGCTCATGCTCTCCGACCAGCGCCGACCGGTCTCGCAGGCCCTCGAGGCCTCGATCGCGCGCGACCGGGCGGAGCTGCCCGCGCTCGCCCCGCGCATCGAGGGGCGCAACGCGTCCGAGCGCTATCGCATCAAGCTCAACGCCGTCGCGACGCGCCTCGACATGCGGATGCGCGAGGACGCCGAGGGGCGCGCGCCGGGCTCGCTCGGCGGCTACGTCGACGCGCGCGCCATGGAGGACGATCTCGAGCTCATCCGCGGCAGCCTCGTCGAGAACGGTGCCGAGCGGCTCGCCCGCGGCGCCCTCGCCGGGCTGATCGAGGACCTCGACGTCTTCGGCTTCGACTTCGTCTCGCTCGACGTCCGGCAGAACCAGTCGAAGCATCGCCAGGCCCGGGCCGAGCTGATCTGTCCCGTCGACGGTCCGCTCGAGTCGCTCCCGCTCTCGAAGCAGCGGGCCTTCCTCGAGGATCTCATCCTCGCGGAGGAGCCGATTCCGATCCCCGAGAAGGGGCTGTCGGAGGACGCGCGCGAGGTCATGGACACGCTGCGCTTCGTCGCGCGCCTGCCCATCGCGCCCGGCGGCCGTTCGGTCCGCGATCTCGTCATCAGCGACACCGAGAACGCGGTCACCGTCCTCGAGCTGCTGGCGCTCTGTCGCCAGGTCGGCCTCGTGCGTCCGCAGGGGCCGGCCGGTTTCGAGAGCGACGTCAACATCGTGCCCCTCTTCGAGTCGATCGAGAGCCTGTCGGGGGCGGTCGTCTCGATGGATCGCCTCTACCGCTCGGCCGCCTACCGCAAGCAGCTCGCGGCCCGCGGCATGCGCCAGCAGGTCATGATCGGCTACTCGGACTCGATGAAGGACGGCGGGTACATCGCCGCCGCAGCGGCGCTCGAGAAGGTGCAGCGCGAGCTCGCGGCCCAGGCGCGGGTCGAGGGCGTGCGGCTCGAGTTCTTCCACGGTCGCGGCGGCACGATCGCCCGCGGCGGCGGCCCGACCCACCGCGCGATCCTGGCGCAGCCGACCGGGACCGTGAACGGTCGCATCAAGCTGACGGAGCAGGGCGAGGTCATCGCGTCCAAATACGGCACGCGCAGCGCCGCGGTCTACCACCTCGAGCTGCTGCTCGCCGCCACGCTCGAGGCGACCGTCGCGCCGGAGATCAGCGGCCGGGCGAAGGAGCCGGCCGAGCGCTGGCGCGAGGCGCTCTCGATCGTCGCCGAGGGATCGCGTCACGCCTACCGCGACCTCGTCTACGAGACGGACGGTTTCGTCGACGTCTTCTGGGCGATGACGCCGATCGAGGAGATCTCGGCGCTCAACCTCGGCAGCCGACCGGCGAGGCGGACGGACACGCGGGCGATCCGGACCCTGCGCGCGATTCCCTGGACCTTCTCCTGGAATCAGACGCGCATCCTGCTCCCGAGCTGGTACGGAGCCGGCTCGGGCGTCGACGCCTACTGCGCCCGGACGCGCGGTGGCCGCGACCGGGCGATGGCGCGGCTGCGAACGATGTATCGGCGCTGGCCGTACTTCCGCTCGGTGATCGACAACCTCGAGCAGGTCCTCGCCAAGACGGACCTCAACGTGGGAAAGCGCTACGCGGAGCTCGGGAAGGGCGTCGCCGGCGCTTCCGAGGTCTTCCTGCGGATCGAGAAGGAGTACAACCGGACGCTGCGGGCGGTGCGCGACATCTCCGGCGAGCGCGTCCTGCTCGCTCGCGAGCCGGAGCTGCGGGAGGCGCTCGACCAGCGGACGCCCTATCTCGACATCCTCTCCTACCTTCAGGTCGAGCTGCTCGATCGCAAGCGCACCGGTCGCGGGCTCGATCGCTCGGGTCGCGACCTGCAGCGCGTCGAGTACGCGATCCAGCTCACGATCAACGGCATCGCGGCGGGGCTGCGGAACACGGGGTAGCGCGGCGATGCGATACGAAGGCGGCTGTCATTGTGGCGCGGTCCGCTTCGAGGTCGAGGCGCCCGAGGACGTCGAGGTCGAGGACTGCAACTGCTCGATCTGCGCGATGACGGGCTTCCTCCACCTGATCGTGCCCGTCGCGCGATTCCGACTCCTCTCGGGCGAGGACGCGCTCACGACCTACCGCTTCCACACGGGCACGGCCCATCACCGCTTCTGTCGCGTCTGCGGCGTCAAATCGTTCTACGTGCCGCGCTCGAACCCCGACGGCATCGACGTCAACCTCCGCTGTCTGTCGACCCGACCGCGCTCGGTCCGCATCGTCCCGTTCGACGGCCGCGAATGGGAAGCGAACGCGGCGAGCCTCGCCCACAAGAGCCGCGCCTGAGGCGGGGGCCCTGGGCTCGGACCCGCGGCCGGGAAGCGACTAACGAACTTCGGGGCTCGGGACCGCGTCCATGCCGCGCCCGAGCGCCTCGAGCGCGCGGGGATACAGGCCCTGCTTGAGCGTCCGCATCACCGGCGCCGCCTTCGCAGCGAGGCCGGCCGCGAGCTCGATCGCCCGGGACAGGAGCGCCTCTTCGGGGACGGCCTCGTCGACGATCCGCTTCGCGCGCGCCGACTCGGCGTCGTAGCGCGTTCCCGTCACGATCAGCTCGTGGGCGGTCTGCCGCGGCACGCGCGCCTGGATCAGCGCCGTCATGCCAGGATGCAGCGGAGCCTTCATGTCGATCTCGGGCATGCACCAGTAGCCACGCTGCGTGCGCATGATGCGGTAGTCGTGGGCCAGCGAGAGCTGGGCGCCGGCACCGAAGGCGTGGCCGTTGATCGCGGCGACCGTGATCGTCGGGAACGTCAGGATCCGCGCCATCAGCCCGAGCACGCTCGGGATGTAGTCGCGTCGCTCCGACTCGCTCGCCTTGGCGAGCAGCCACTCGAGGTCGAGTCCGTTCGAGTAGAACCTGCCCGTCCCGGTCGTGACCAGCGCTGCCGGGCTCCCCGCGGCCTCCACCTCGTCCAGGACCGCATGCCAGGCGGCCACGCCGTCGGGACGGAAGCGGTTCTCCGGGGCGTCGAAGCGCAGCACGAAGACGCCGCCCTCGCGGTCGAGTCGGATCATGCGCGGCGCTTCATCTGGAGGCTCGTGGCCCGGGCCTTCGCGTCCTCGGCCTCCGGGATCAGTCCCTTCTGCATCAGGATGCGGGAGAGGTTCGTATGCGAGAGCGGATCCTCGGGCTCGAGCTCGACGAGCTTCTCGGCCGCCTCGATCGCCGCGTCGAGCTCGCCTTGTTTGGCCAGCGCGAGGGAGAGGCCGTTCCACGCGATCGCGAGATCGGGCTCGGCGGCGATGGCCGCCCGGTAGCGATCGACGGACCGCTCGAGCTCGCCCTTCGCGAAGAGGCCGAAGGCCTCCTTGTACAGCGCCCGGGCGGGCCCTTCGCTTCGCTTCTCGTCTTCGGTCATGGCAGATCGCTCCTTGGCACGCGAGTATACTCGCCCGACGATGGAGATCCGGACGCTCGCTGCCCAGGAACGCCTCAAGCTCGCCGACCTCCTCGATGACTGGCGTCTCGCGGAGGGTTGGACCGCGGGCGATCGCTTCCGCTACCAGGTCGAATACGATCCGAGTTGGTCCGACGAGAACGTCTTCGTCGCGCTCGAGGGGGGGCGCCTGCTGGGCGGCGTCTCGATCGTGTCGCGCGAGCTGCGGGTCCTCGGCCACGCGATCCCGACCGGCGGCCTCAGCAACCTCTTCACGACGCCTTCGCTGCGCGGACGCGGCATCGCGACGGACCTGGTCGAGCGCGCGGCAGACGCGCTGAGACGGCGCGGCTACGAGCTCGCGATCGCCTTCCCGGGCGCTGCGCCCGCCCACGTCGAGTTCTTCGAGAAGCGCGGCTTCGTTTCCTGGCGCGGTCAGCAATCCATCCTGCGGGCCGATCCCGAGGCCTCCTTTCGCGGCGCCGCGACGGACCCGGGCAACATCACGATCGAGCCCGTCGCCTCGGAGAACGAGCGCGCGCTGCAGTCGATCAAGGCGATCCACGCCGCCTACGCGGCGCCGCGGAGCGGCTCCGTCGTCCGCGACGACGCCCTCTGGCGGGCGTGCTTCCACCTCATGCCCGCCCCCTTCGAGGAGTTCTGGCTCGCGCGTCGAAGCGGCCTCGCCGTCGCGTACGTCCGCGCCTCGATCCTCGACGACGTGCTGACCGCGACGGAGCTCGGCCGCTTCGAGGACGGTGCAGATGCGCTCGCCCGCCTGATCGGCCATCTGCTCGAGGCGCGCGCGGAGGACCCGCTCCTGCGCGGGGCGATCGCGAGTCGCGTCTCGAGTCGCGAGCTGCGTTCGTTCCTCGTGCTCCCGACCTTCGACGACATCGGCCTCACGGTGGCGCTCGAGCATCGCGGCATCCGCTCGCATCCGATGGACGACGCGCGCGCGAGCGTGCGCTGCATCAACCTCAACGCCCTCGCTGGCCGTCTCGACGTCGACCTGCTGCCCGGCGAGGACGGCTCGGCCTTCCTGCGTCGCGTGCTGCCGCCGGACGGCATGGTGTACTGGCCGGCGGATCGCTTCTGATCCGGTCGAGGAGGTCGCCCGTGTTGTCCTGCCGATCGCGCCCTCGTTCCGGCGCGCGCGTGTCCGGGCTCGGCCCCTGCGTGCTGCTCGTCGTGGCGGCGGGGCTCGGGTGTGCCGGGTCGATGCCGGACGCCCTCGCCGACGGCACGGTGCGCTTCGACCCCTGCCCCGCCTCGCCCAACTGCGTCTCGAGCGACGCCGACGACGCGCGCCACGCGATCGCACCGCTCGCGATCCGCGGCGACGTCGACGTCTGCTGGTCGCGACTCGTGGCCTGGCTCGAGGCGCAGCCGCGGGTCGAGATCGTTCGGCGGGAGGAGGACTACCTCCAGGCGGTCTTCACGACGCGCCTGATGCGCTACCGCGACGACGTCGAGTTCGCGCTCGACCGCACCGCGCACCGCATCCGCGTCCGCTCGGCCTCGCGAATCGGATACGGCGACATGGGCGCGAACCGCGCGCGCATCGAATCGATCCGGCGGGTCCTGGCCGCCGAGGGGCTCGTCGAGCCCGCGTCCTGAGCCCTCAGGCGCCCGCGCCCTTGCGCAGCAGGACCATCGTCGCGCCCTCGCCCCCGAGCCGCTGCGGCGCGGGCGCCAGGGCGAGCACCCGCCGGGCGTTGCCGCCGCGCGTCAGCCAATCGGGCACGGCGTCGCGCAGCGGCGCGTCGTTCGTCGCCGAGCCCCGACCGCGACCATGGACGAGCAGCACGCAGCGCAGTCCGCGGGCCTGGGCGCTCGCGAGCCGCTGAGCGAGCAGTCGCTTCGCGGCGACGACGCGCGCGCCGTGGAGATCGATCCGCTCCTCGGGCTCCGGCTCGCCGCGCCGCAGGCGCTGCAGCAGCGCGTCCGGGATGCCGGGGCCGGCGGCGAGGCGGGGCTCGTCGGGGTCGGGCCAGCGGAAGGCCACGGGCGGCGCGTCCTCGGCGCGGATCGCCCCCTCGCGGGTCGGGTCCCGACGGTCGCGCGGGCGGGCGGCGACGCGGGCGGGTCGACGCGCCCGCGCGGCGTCGGTTCCGCGGGGCGCGAGCGGCCGCGCGTCGGCGACGAGATCGGCGAAGCGTTCTTCGGGTCGGGCGCGCGCCGGCGGCTCGGATTCGCGGCGCGCTCCATTCCTCGCGTCCTGCTCGCCGCCCTCGGCATCCTTCCGCGGTCCGGGCGTCATCGCCCGCTTCGTCGTGCCGCGCGGGCCGACGTCTCGTCGCAGAGGCCGAGGCGCGCGAGCGCCTTGCGCGTCGGTCCGGCATGGGCGAGCGCGAGCAGCGCATCGACGCCGAGCCAGCGGTGGGCGGTGTAGCCGTCGAGTCGGATGCGGCGGCCGGGGCGGGCGCGCGCGTGGAACACCTCGAGCTCGAGGCGGCGGTGGGTGAAGAGATGCTCGATGCGGCCGGCGGGCTCGAGCGCGTCGACCTCGAGCCCGACGCGCTCGCGCAGCAGGCGTGGCGCATGGTCCTTCGCCTCTTCGCCGTCCTCGAGGAGTCCGCCGGGCAGCTCCCAGAGCCCCGCCATCAGGCCCGTCGGCGGCCGTCGTACCGCGAGCAACGCGCCCCGCCGATCGATCGCGACGGCGAAGCCGCGAATCGCGCGGACCGCCGTGCGCTTCGTCCGGGTCGGGAGTCGCTCGGCCCGACCGGCGGCCTGGCCGAGACAGTGGCGGCGAACCGGACAGGCGAGGCAGAGCGGCGCCTTCGGCAGGCAGAGCGTCGCACCGAGCTCCATCAAGGCCTGGTTGAGATCGCCCGGCCGCTCGCCGCGAACGAGCTCCGCCGCCAGCTGCCAGAAGCGCTCGACCACCGACTTCTCGCCGACGTCGTCGCCGACGTCCTCGATCCGCGCGAACACGCGCACGACGTTGCCGTCGACGAGCGGCTCCGCCCGCCCGAAGGCGATCGAGGCGACGGCGCCGGCGGTATAGCGCCCGATGCCCGGCAGCGTCCGCAACGCTTCGACGCTCTCGGGCAGCCGCGCGCCGTGGTCGGCGACGATCGCCTCGGCGGCGGCCTTCAGGTTGCGCGCGCGCGCGTAGTAGCCGAGCCCTGTCCAGAACGCGTAGACGTCGTCGAGCTCCGCCCGGGCGAGCGACCCGACGTCCGGAAAGCGCGTGAGGAAGCGCTCCCAGTACGGGATCACGGTCTCGACGCGGGTCTGCTGCAGCATCGCCTCCGAGATCCAGATCGCGTAGGGATCGCGGGTTCGACGCCAGGGCAGGTCGCGTCGATGCGCGTCGTACCAGCGCAGCAGGGGCGCGCGGATGCGCCGGATCGAGGGGGACGCGTCGTGCGCGGGGCGGGCCATCGCCCGGTTCATAGCAGCACGGGCAGCGGACCGGCGAGGCGGATCGCGCGCGGCCCGACCCGGGCGGAGAGCGCGTGGAGCTCGACGCCGGCCGCGGCGGCAGCGCGCAGCGCGCGTCCGTAGGCCGGGTCGATGTCGTCGGCCGGGGCGACCGAAATCGCGTCGGCGCGCTGTACGACGAAGACGAGCGCCGCGCGCTCGCCCGCGGCGACGCGTTCCGCGAGATGCTCGAGATGGCGTCGTCCGCGTTCGGTCACCGCGTCGGGAAAGCGCGCCCGCCCCGCCGAGCAGAGCGTCACGCTCTTGACCTCGACCCAGCAGACGCCGGCCGGACCCGCGGCGGCCCTGCCCGCGGTCGGGCTCGAGAGGCGGAAGTCGAAGCGCGAGCCTTCCGGCGAGGCGACCTCCCGCTCGAGGCGGAAGTAGCCGGCGAGCGGAGCGTAGGCGTTCGCGTCGAGCACGGCGTGGGCGACGTCGTTCGCGCGCGCGGCGTGCAGGCCGACCCAGACGCGACCCACGCGGATCATCTCGAGCGTATGGCGCAGCTTGCGGCGCGGGTCGTCATGCACCGAGCAACGGACGGTCGAGCCGGGGGCCTGGGTGCCGAGCATGCTGCCGGGATTCGGGCAGTGGACGGTCAGCGCGCGACCGTCGGGAAGCTCGACGTCGGCGAGGAAGCGCTTGTAGCGGCGCAGCAGTCGGGCCTCGACGGGCGCATCGACCGGGATCTTCAGGGAGGCCAGCGGGCGGGGGGACGCGGTCGGCGTCGGACGGCTCGTCACCGATCGACCCGTCGCCGGGCGCGTCGATCGACGCGCCGATTGACGCCCTCCGCGCGGGAAGCGAAGGTCCGCGGGCCATGGAACGACTCGAGCGACTGATCTTCGTGCGCCACGGCGAGACCGAGGGACAGTCGAGCATCCGCTACTACGGTGCGACCGACATCGCGCTCTCGGACCTCGGCCGGGAGCAGATCCGACGGGCGCGCGATCGGATCGCGGCCGAGCGCTTCGACGTCGTCTTCGCGAGCTCGCTGGCGCGCGCGACGGAGTCGGCGCGGATCCTGGCGCCCGACCACGCGATCGAGCTCGTACCCGAGTTCCGCGAGGTCCACTTCGGTCGCTGGGAGGGGTTGACGCGAGAGGAGATTGCGCTGCGCGACCCCGAGCTCTTTCCGGTCTGGCAGAGCCAACTCACCCGCTTCGACTATCCGGAGGGGGAGCGCCGCGCCGACTTCCACGCGCGCATCGCCCGCGGCCTCGAGCGGGTCCGGACCTCGGGCGCCGCCTCGGTCCTCGTGGTCGCCCACAAGGGCGTGCTCCGCACCCTGCTCGAGCTCGTCAGCGGCGAGACGCTGCCGGCGGCGGAGCCGGAGCTCGGCGGCGTGATCCGCGTCGTCCGCGACGGCGGCGGGCGTTGGCGCCGCGGCGACGCCTAGCACCGGCCCGCAGGGGGCGCCCGCCCGCGCGCCGCGGCGCGGCCCGGGCGCGCCGATGTCCGTCGTTCGCGCGGGCCGCCCGCGCACACGCCGCCCGCTCACACGATGCCCTGCGCGAGCATCGCGTCGGCGACCTTGGCGAAGCCCGCGCGGTTCGCGCCGCGCAGGTAGTTCACGTGGTCGCCTTCGCGGCCGTAGCCGACGCAGCAGCCGTGGATGCTGCGCATGATCTCGTGGAGCCGCGAATCGACCTCTTCGCGCCGCCAGGCGAGGTGGATCGCGTTCTGGCTCATCTCGAGCCCCGAGACGGCGACGCCCCCGGCGTTCGCGGCTTTCGAGGGGGCGTAGAGGATGCGGCTCTCGAGGAAGACGTGGGCTGCGGCTGCGGTCGAAGGCATGTTGGCGCCCTCGGCGACGAGCCGGCAGCCGTTCGCGACGAGCGCCTTCGCGTCGGTCTCCTCGATCTCGTTCTGCGTCGCGCAGGGGAAGGCGAGGTCGCAGGGCACGTTCCAGGGCCTGGCGTCGACATGGTAGGTGCCGCCCCACTTATCGACGTACTCGCGGATTCGGCCGCGGCGGCGCTCCTTCAGCTCGATCACCCAGGCGAGCTTCTCCGCGTCGATGCCCTTCGGATCGTGGACGAAGCCGTCGGAGTCGGAGAGCGTGACCGCGCGCGCGCCGAGCTCGAGGAGCTTCTCGACCGTGTGGAGCGCGACGTTGCCCGAGCCGGTGACGACGCAGGTCTTGTCGCGCAGCTCGTCGCCTCGCGCCGCGAGCATCTCCCGCGCGAAGTAGACGAGCCCGAACCCGGTGGCCTCGGGTCGGATCAGCGATCCGCCGTAGCTCGGTGCCTTGCCGGTGAGCACGCCGGTGAACTCGTTCGCGAGGCGTCGGTACTGGCCGAAGAGGAAGCCGATCTCGCGCGCGCCGACGCCGATGTCGCCGGCCGGGACGTCGGTCTCGGGACCGACGTGGCGGAAGAGCTCGGTCATGAAGGCCTGGCAGAAGCGCATGACCTCGCCGTCGCTGCGGCCATGGGGATCGAAGTCCGAGCCGCCCTTGCCGCCGCCCATCGGCAGCGTCGTCAGCGCGTTCTTGAACGTCTGCTCGAAGCCGAGGAATTTGAGGATGGAAGGGTTGACGCTCGGATGGAAGCGCAGCCCGCCCTTGTAGGGTCCGATCGCGCCGCTCCATTGGAAGCGGTAGCCGCGATTCATCTGGACGGCGCCTGCGTCGTCGACCCAGGTCACGCGGAACGAGATCGCCCGCTCGGGCTCGGTCAGGCGATCGAGGATGCGTGCCTCGCGATAGGCGCGGTTTTCGGCGACGACCGGGAGGACGTCATGGACGACCTCGCGCACGGCCTGGAGGAACTCCGGCTCGTGCGGGTTGCGCCGCTCGACTTCGGCCATGAAACGATCGAGATCCGCGTCGCCTGCCATCTCCGTCCTCCGACCGACCGATCGCGGGCACGCACCGGCGGTGGGCCCCGGCGATGCAAGGGGCGCGTGCTCCCGGGGCCCGGGGCCACGCTCGTTCGCCGCGTCGTCAGTCCTCGTCGCTCGCGCGCAGCTGGGCGAGCACGCTGAAGTCCTCGAGCGTGCTGGTATCGCCCGCGACCTGCCGGCCCGAAGCGATGTCGCGCAGCAGCCGCCGCATGATCTTGCCCGAACGCGTCTTCGGCAGCGCGTTCGTGAAGCGGATCTCGGCGGGGCGCGCGATCGCGCCGATCTCCTTCGTGACGTGCTGCTTGAGGCGCGTGACGAGCGCTTCGTCGGGCACCGTCGTGCCCTTCGGCGTCACGAAGGCGACGATCGCGGTCCCGGTGATGTCGTCGGGTCGGCCGACGACGGCGGCCTCGGCGACCTCGGGCGAGGAGACGAGGGCGCTCTCGACCTCCATCGTGCCGATGCGATGGCCCGAGACGTTCATCACGTCGTCGATGCGGCCCATGATCCAGAAGTAGCCGCTCTTGTCGCGGTGGGCGCCGTCGCCCGCGAAGTAGGCCCTCTTCGCGTACTTGCTCCAGTAGGTCTCCTCGAAGCGCTTCGGGTCGCCCCAGATGCCGCGCAGCATGCCGGGCCACGGATGCTTCAGCACGAGGAAGCCGCCGCCCTCGCCCTTCAGGGGCTTGCCGGCGTCGTCGAAGATGTCGGCGTGGATGCCGGGGAAGGGAAGCGTCGCGGAGCCGGGCCGCGTGTCGACGGCGCCGGGCAGCGGCGAGATCATGATTCCGCCGGTCTCGGTCTGCCACCAGGTGTCGACGATCGGGCAGCGCTTGCCGCCGATCACGCGGTGGTACCAGATCCAGGCCTCGGGATTGATCGGCTCGCCGACGCTGCCGAGCAGGCGCAGCGACGAGAGATCGTGCTTGGCGGGGTGCTCGTCGCCGAGGCGGATGAAGGTGCGAATGGCGGTGGGGGCCGTATAGAAGATCGTGACGCCCCACTTCTCGATCAGGCGCCACCAGCGGTCGGGGCCGGGATGCGTCGGCGTGCCCTCGTACAGGACGGTCGTCGCGCCGCTCGAGAGCGGGCCGTAGACGACGTACGAATGGCCCGTGATCCAGCCGATGTCGGCGGTACACCAGAAGACGTCGGTCTCCTTGACGTCGAAGATGGCCTTGAAGGTCGTCGTGACGTGGGTCAGGTAGCCGCCGGTCGTGTGCAGGATGCCCTTGGGCTGGCCGGTGGTTCCGCTCGTGTAGAGGAGGAAGAGCGGGTTCTCGGCGTCGAGCTTCGCGGGCTTGCAGTCCGCGGACGCGGTCGCCATCAGCTCGTGCCACCAGAGGTCGCGCCCGGGTCGGATCTCGACCGGCTGCTTCGTCCGCTCGACGACGATGACTGTCTTCACGCTCGGCGTCGACTCGATCGCCGCGTCGACCGTCGCCTTCAGCGCGAACGCGGCGCCCTTGCGATAGCCGCCGTCCGCCGTCACGACGAGCTTCGCCTCGGCGTCGTTGATGCGGTCGCGCAGCGCGTCGGAGGAGAAGCCGCCGAAGACGATCGAATGCGGCGCGCCGATCCGCGTGCAGGCGAGCATCGCGATCGCGAGCTCCGGGATCATCGGCATGTAGAGACAGACGCGGTCGCCCTTCGCGATGCCCTGGGCCTTGAGCACGTTCGCGAAGCGGCAGACCTCTTTGTGGAGCTCGCCGTAGGTCAGGACGCGGGTATCGCCCGGCTCGCCCTCCCAGATGATGGCGGCCTTGTTCTTGCGCCAGGCGTTCGGGCCTTCGAGATGGCGGTCGAGGCAGTTGTAGGAGACATTGGTCTTCCCGCCGACGAACCACTTCGCGAAGGGCGGCTTCCAGTCGAGCACCTTCTTCCAGGGCGTGAACCAGGCGACGTGCTCCTTCGCCATCTTCGCCCAGAACTGCGTCGGGCTCTTCTCGCCGAGCTTCCGGTACTCGGCGACCTGGCGCCTGCTCCAGTTCGCCTGCTTCGCGAACTCGGGGCCGGGCTTGAAGGATCGCTTCTCC
>JAWKRW010000002.1:0-807682 GCA_041389445.1 Myxococcota bacterium | reverse complement strand
GGATGGTATCTACTCGGCGCATCAGGACATGCCGCATAACGGATCGCGGATCAGCGGCGAGCCGTTGCTAAAGAGTTTCGGCGAAGGTACACAGATCGCTGCGAAGCCGCACGAGCCGCCCGCTTCCAAGGCACTGGTGCCGCAGGCCTAGCGGGCGGCGAAGCCCGCTACGGGTACGGCCGACGGCTCGTCCGTCTGCATTCGCTTGTTATGCGGCGGCGACGAAGATCTTCCAGCCCAAGTTCAGCACAATCATGGAGACGCCACCGAGAATCAGCCAGTCGGGCGCGGAAACCGATCTGCGCGGTCGGCCGTTAGATACCGACCGCTTCGTAGACCAAGTTCGGAATTCGATCGATCCCATAACGGCAATCAGGGATGCGCCCGCGATTGAAAAGCGGATTAGGGGTTCCGGAAACTGGAAAATCACGACGAAGCCGATCGCGACGATGAGGAGGACCAGTCCGTCTGCCAAGTTGAACGGCTCCGTCCTTCTTGGGTCGCGATTTGCGCGGACTCGTAGCCACGCGGCCGCTCCGAGGCACGCCGCAGACAACAAGGACAGCGCTACCGACACTAGAGACGCCTCATTTCGGCACAACTTCGCTGCCGCATAACGGATACGCTGATCAGCGGCGAATCCGCGCTATAGAGGTTTGGCGAAGGCTACACCGACCGCTGCGAAGCCGCACGAGCCGCCCGCCTCCAAGGCCCATAAGGCCGCAGGCCCTGGCGGGCGGCGAAGCCCGCCACCTGCACGCCCTAGGATTCGTCCGGCTGCAGCAGCTTGTTATGCGGCGTCGACCGTCATTTTGCCGGGTCGAGGCCGATCTTCTCGAGAGATCGGCCGCCCGCGATTCGCCAGCCGAGCTTGGTCGGGAGTCTCGGCGCCGGGCCGGGACTCGCCTGTCGGGAGGCACCTCCGCTCGGGCGCCTCACACCGGGACCTCCAGCCAGTCATTTCCCAGATGGCTGGATCGGGCACTGCCGATTTCTATCGAACCGATTTTGGCGGAGAGAGGCAGAGCGGGCCGACCCCAGTCGAATGCCTTGACTTTGGTTCCCATCCTCGGCGCAGGTCGATGCCGCATAACGGACACACGGATAACCTGCGAGTCCGCGCTAAAGGGCTTCGCCGAGACTACACCGATTGCTGCGAAGCCGCACGAGCCGCCCTTCGGCCGAAGGCCGATGAGGGCGGCGGAATCCGAAACGGCCTCGACTTCGGACTCGTCTGGTTCATCCGATGGTTATACGGCGAGCTTGCGCGTATGCACATTGTAGCTACGATCTCGCCGCATGCCGGACCTTCGTTTCGAATGGGACGAGAGCAAGAACGCCGCGAACCAGCGAAAGCATCGCGTCTCATTCGAAGAGGCTCAGACGGTCTTCTTTGACGATCGCGCCATCTTGATTGAAGACCCGGACGAAATGGATGAGGACCGCTTCATCCTCTTGGGTTTAAGCGCGGGTCTTCGAATCCTGATCGTCTGCCATTGCTACCGCTCGCAGGACGGCACGATTCGAATCATCTCTGCGCGCAAGGCTCAGCGAGAGGAGCGTCGCGATTACGAGACGAGGTGGAGAAAATGAGGGCGAAATACGATTTCTCGAAGGGGAAGGCCAACCCCTATGCGAGACAGCTAAAGAAGCAGATCACGATCAGACTCGACGAAGAGACTCTTGAGTACTTCAAGGAGCTCGCCGAGGACACGGAGATCCCGTACCAGACCTTGATCAATCTTTACCTTCGCCAATGCGCGAAGCTCAAAATGAAGCCGGGGCTCAAATGGAAGGCGACTGGCTAGGCAGTCCGCGCTCGCCGTATAACGGACACACGGATAACCTGCGAGTCCGCGCTTGAAGGGTTTCGCCGAGAATACACCGATCGCCGCAAAACCGCACGAGCCGCCCTTCGGCCGAAGGCCGATGAGGGCGGCGGGGAACGGGACGGGCTCGGCGCCGGACTCGTCAGGTTCATTCGTTGGTTATGCGGCGCGCGGGTCCGGTCCGGGCACATGGTTTACAGAAGTCCGGGCACATCGTTTACACCCAGGAGATGCCCTGGATGGAAACGAACCCGACGAAGCAGCGCCAAGCGTTCTATCGCGACTACGTGAGCGGCCAGTGGTCGATGAGCGAGCTCTGCAGGCGATTCCAGATCTCCCGGCCCACCGGCTACAAGTGGATCGAGCGCCTCGAGCACGAGGGGCCGGAAGGGGTCAAGGACCGGTCCCGAGCGCCAGATCGCCATCCGAACCGGACGCCACCCCACGTCGAGCAGGCCCTCCTCCAGCTCCGGGTCGAGTACGGCTGGGGCGCCACGAAGCTGCGACGGATGCTGACCCTGCGGCATCCCGACTGGAAGATCCCGGCTCGCAGCACGATCAACGAACTGCTCGACGAGCAGGGGCTCCTGAGGAAGTACCGACGCCATCGTCGCTGGCAGCACCCCGGCTCGGTTCCCGTCGAGACGACCGCTCCCAACCAGGTCTGGCCCGCCGACTTCAAGGGCCAGTTCAAGATGAGGAACGGCGAGTACTGCTTCCCGCTGACCGTCACCGACCACTACAGCCGCATGCTGCTGCTCTGCAAGGCACTCCCCTCGGTCCGCACGGAAGGCGCCAAACCGGCCTTCAAACGGCTGTTCCAGGAATGCGGCCTCCCGGACGCGATCCGCACCGACAACGGCGCCCCGTTCGCCTCCCTGGGCATCGCAGGGCTCTGCGGACTCAACGTCTGGTGGATGAAGCTCGGCATCGTCCATCAGCGCATCCGACCGTCGAGTCCGCAGGAGAACGGCCAACACGAGCGAATGCACAAGGACCTGAAGCGGGAAGCGACGCGTCCCCCGGCCGAGGACATGCCGAGGCAGCAGAAGCTTCTCGACAAGTTCCGCGACCGCTACAACCACGAGCGACCGCACGAAGCGCTCGGCAACGATCGGCCCGCCGACCACTGGAAGCCGTCGACGAAGGAGTACTCGGGTCGCCTCCGGCGACCCGAGTATCCTGGTCACTTCGAGGTCCGGAAGATCAGCGCCTGCGGCGCGTTCCGTCTCCAGTCCGGGCAGTACTTCCTCTCGAACGCACTGAAGGGAGAGGACGTCGGCCTGGAGGAAATCGACGATGGAATCTGGAACATCGTCTACTACAACACGATCCTGGGACGGATCGACCGGAAGACCGGGCGGATCACCGGTCAAGACAAGGTGTAAACCATGTCCCCGGACTTCTGTTAACTATGTCCCCGACCGGTCAGACCGTCGTATTGCGCATTTGAGGCCACAATTCCTGAGATTTCGGCCGCCCGCGATTCGCCAGCCGAGCTTGGTCGGGATTCGCGTCATCCAGCCGCTGCTCGCTTTTCGGGAGGCACCTCCACTCGGGCGCCGCAGATCCAGCATCTCCAGCCAATCATTTCTCAGGCGGTCGGGGCGGGCGCGGCCGTTTTCCCTTGAACTGACCTTGGCGTAGAGAGGTAGAGCAGGCCGACCCTCCTCAGATTCCTCGACCTTGGTTCCCATCCTCGGCGCAGGTCGATGCCGCATAACGAATCGCAGATAACCTGCGAGTCCGCGCCAAAGAGGTCTGCCGAGGGTACCCCGGTCGCTGCCAGACGGCACAAGCCGCCCTTCGGCCGCAGGCCGATGAGGGCGGCGGAGCCCCGCGACGGGCACGACTCGGGCTCGTCAGGTTCATTTGCTGGTTATGCGGCGCGAACCGCAGAGCGCCCGAACGGTACCCGGAGGGAAGCAGCGAGGCGGGCCACTTTGCTCTGCCGCGAAGACCCGTCCAGGGCTAACGCAACTTCCTGGTTGAAGTTAGCCCTGGACGGGTCTTCGCGGCCAGCACTTCGGCGCACCTTGTCCCCAATTTGACGAGTCCTGGAGAATCTCGGGCTCAAGACGACCGACTTTCCATGGATTTGGGACGTTTGCGCCAACGGCGACTTTCTCGGCGGACTTGCTATGCGGACGCTTCGCGCCGCATAACTAATTAGTAACCGCACTGTACCACCGTCTAGGAAATTGGGACGGTGGAGGTAGCGCGGCGCGTGGAGTCGGTTGCTTTCCAGGGGTTGGGTGTTGGAGGGCTGGTTGGGGGGCTCTGGGGGGCGGGGAGGGCCCTTTGGGGGCTGGCGAAAAAATTATCGCAGCTTGGGTTGGGGGCGGGGGGCAAGGCCGGGCTGGCGCGATGGGAGGGCGATCGGCGTGTGGGCGGATGCGAGGGGCGGGTGAGGCTGGGGGTCAGTCCGGCGTTTCGTCGAGCGCGCGCAGGAAGCCCTCGCCGTATTTTCGGACCTTGGCCTCTCCGATGCCGTGGATGGAGAGGAGGGCGCGCTCGGTGCGGGGTTGGAGGGCCGCGATTTCGCGCAGGGTTCGGTCGCTGGCGACGACGTAGGAGGGGACGCCTTCGGCCTGGGCGACGCGGAGGCGATGGGCGCGCAGGGCCTCGAAGCGGGACTGGGCGGCGGGCTCGAGGTGGTCGGCGTCGGGGGCTGTTGCGCTGGTGTCGGCGGCGACGGTGCGGCGACGGACGATGAAGGCGTTGCCGCGGCTCGGAGCAGAGCCTCGGGGATTCGGCCGGGCGTCTTCGTCGGGCGGCAGGAGGAGGCGCGCGGGGCGTTCGTCTCGCATGACGGCGGCGCCGGCCTTCGTGAGCACGGCGACCGGACGGTCGCCGCCGGGGAGATCGACCCACCCGGCGGTGACACAGCGGCGGAGCAGCTTGGTCAGCCAGAGCTCGCTGCGGTCGGCGAGGATGCCGAAGGTCGGCGTCCGGTCGAGGCCGGCGTTGCGGAGGCGCGCATCGTCGGTGCCGCGCAGGAGCGCGGCGGCGGCGGTCAGGCCGTAGCGGCCATGGATGCGGGCGACGGCGGAGAGAGCCTTGCGGACGATCAGCGTGACGGCCTCCTCGCTCTCGTCGTTGGTGAAGCGCTCGCCGCGTGCGATGCGGACGCAGACGTCGCAGCGGCCGCAGCCGGCCAGCGTCTCCTCCTCGTCCCCGAAGTAGCGCAACACGGCGTCGTGGCGGCAGCTGCCGCCCTCGGCGAAGCGCATCAGCTCGAGGAAGAGCGACCAGCGGTGGCGCGCGGCCTCCTGGGCATCGCTCGGGCCTGTCGCGGGGTCGCTCGCGCCGGCGCTCGGGGTCGCGTCGGCCTCGATGAGGGCGCGCCGGCGGGCGACGTCGCCCGGGCCGACGAGCAGCTGGGCGATCGCGTCCTTGCCGTCTCGGCCGGCGCGGCCGACCTCCTGGTAGTAGGCCTCGATCGAGCCGGGCGGCGCGAGGTGGATCACGGCGCGCACGTCGGCGCGGTCGATGCCCATGCCGAAGGCGTTGGTCGCGACGACGATCTCGAGCTCGCCGTTCGCGAACCGCGTCGAGACCTGGTCGCGGCGCTCGCCGGTCAGGCCGGCGTGGTAGGACTCGCAGCGCCAGCCGTCGCCGACGAGGCGGTCGCGTTCGACCTCGGTGCTCTTGCGGGTCGGGCCGTAGACGATCGCCGTGCCGCGCCCGGATCCGGGGAGGCCGAGGGCTTCGTAGAGGGTGTCGTCGACCAGGCGTCGGCGATCGGCGGCGCGCTCGACTTCGGCGATGCGCAGCGAGAGGTTCGGTCGCGCGAAGCCGCGCACGATCTGGGGCGTCTCCGGCGGGAGGCCGAGGCGGGCCACGATCTCGTCGCGGACGTAGGGCGTCGCCGTCGCGGTGCAGGCCAGGACGCGGGCCTCGGGATGCTCGGCGAGCACGCGGCCGATCTCGAGGTACTCGGGGCGGAAGTCGTGGCCCCACTCGCTGATGCAATGCGCCTCGTCGATCGCGAAGAGCGGACAGTCGAGGCGGCGGAGCACCTCGCGGAAGCGGGGGAAGACGAGGCGCTCCGGCGCGACGTAGAGGAGCCGATACTCGCCCCGCTCGAGCGCATCGAGACGCCGGAAGAGCTCGTCGCTCTCGAGCGTCGAGGCGAGGAAGGTCGCGGGGACGGCGCGGCGCTCGAGCGCGTCGACCTGATCGCGCATCAAGGCGATCAGGGGCGAGACGACGACGGTCGTGCCGCCGAGGACGAGGGCGGGCAGCTGGTAGCAGAGGCTCTTGCCGCCGCCGGTCGGCGCGACGAGCAGCATTCGCCGGGCGTCGATCAGGCCCTCGATCGCCTCGCGCTGGCCGGGGCGGAAGCGTTCGTGGCCGAGCCGGCGCAGGGCGTGCTCGAGCAGATGGTCCCGTGCGGGCCCGGGATGGGCGAGGGCGTCGGCGTCGGGCGCGAGGATGGGATCGCGGTCGGGCATGGGATCGGGCGAGGCTAGCACGCGGGGCGGGCGGCGATGCGGCGTGAACGGGCAGTTTCGGGCACCATCGGGCGGCGGCGCGGTGGCGGCGCGGCATGACGAGGGAGGGAGCGGGCGCGATGGTGGAGTTCGAGCTGGCGTACGAGGGCGGTCTCCACACGACGGCGGTCCACGGGCCGTCGCAGGCGCGGCTCGAGACCGACGCGCCCGTCGACAACATGGGCAAGGGCGAGTCGTTCTCGCCGACGGATCTGCTCGCGACCTCGCTCGGGACCTGCATGCTGACGACGATGGGGATCCTCGCGCAGCGCGAGGGCTGGTCGATCGACGGCGCGCATGCGCGGGTCGAGAAGCACATGGCGCTCGAGCCGCGGCGACGGGTCGGGCGGGTCGTGGTCGACATGACGATGCCGAAGGGCGTTCCGGTCGGGGCGCGCGAGCGGCTGCGGGAGGCGGCGGATCGGTGTCCCGTCGCGTGCTCGATCCATCCGGAGACGAAGGTCGAGCTCTCGATCCGCTGGCCCGACTGAGGTCGGACGCGATGGCCGAGCGATGCCATGCGCTCTACGGCGAGGCGGGGTCGCACGAAGGGATCGTGCTCGCCCTCGCGCTCGCGGCGAAGGGGCTTCGCTTCGAGGGCGTGCCGGCCTCGCCGGCGCTCGCCTTCGCGCTCGCCGCACGGGCGGGGCGCGAGTCGGCGGCCTACCTGCGTACGCCGGACGGGTGCATCTTCGGCGACGCGCGCGGGGCACTCGACCATCTCGATCGCGTCCTTCCGGGAAGGGCGTGGCGACCGACGACGCCGGTCCGACGCGTCTGTGCGCGGCTGCTCGAGGATTGGATCGAGCTCTGGCTGCCGCTCTGGCCGGAGTGCGCGGAGGCGATGCTCGAGCGCTTCGCGGCCCACGTCGCGCGGTCCGGATTCCTGCTCGGTCCGACACCGTCGCGGCCCGACGGTGCGCTCGCGGCCTGGCTCGAGACCGAGGTGCTCTGCGATCCGGCGCTGCATCGCCACGCGGTCGAGCATGCGCCGGGGCTGATCGGGTTCGCCGAGGCGGTGCGCCGCGCAGCCGCCGTGGCGCCCGGCGACGCGGTCCCGGCGGTCGCCGCGAGCGGCTCGCGGGCCCCGACCGTCGGCGTCGCGCCCGTCGCGCGGGCTGCGGGCGGCGTCGCGGCGATCGATGACGCGATTCCGATCGGGCTGCTTCCCATCCTCGAGACGCTCGCGGCGGACTTTCTCGCCTACCTCGACGCGAACCGGGAAGCGATCTGGGACGGGCGTGCGGAGCTCGTGCTCGAGCTCGATGCGGGCTCGACGACGATGCCGGCCTGGCGGCGGTTCGAGCGGCGGCGCGCCGAGATCGCCGGGGAGCTGGCGCGGCTCGGGCCGGATGCGCGAAGGGCGGTGCGGCAGATGCTCGAGCCGCTCGGCGCGTGGTACGTGCTGACGCTGCCGGAGGTCGTCGAGGCGCCGGCGCTCGGCGATCCGCGGGGGCTGTAGCAGGCTGCGGAATCGCGTCAGCCGAGATCGAAGAGCAGGATCTCGCCGCCTCCGCGGCTCGCGAGCGTGATCGACGCGGCGTCCTCGATCGCGGCGCCGTCGCCCGGCGCGAGGCGCGTGGCTTCGGCGTCGCCTTCGCCTTCGACCTCGATGTCGCCGCGAACCGCGTGGAGCCAGAGGCCGCGGCCGGGCCGCGGGCGGTGGACCAGGCGCTGGCCGGGGTCGAGGCGGCCGAGCAAGACGTCGGCGTCGGCGCGGATCGCCGTCGCGCCGTCGCGGGGGCGGCCCGAATAGACGAGGGTGAGCGCGTTGGCGCGGGTCTCGCTCGGCATGTGCTTCTCCGCATAACGGGGCTCGCCGCCGGGCGCGTCGGGCAGGATCCAGATCTGGAGCAGGTGGACCCGCGCGTCGGGCGAGGGGTTCATCTCGCTGTGGGTGACGCCCGAGCCGGCGCTCATGTACTGGAGCGAGCCCGCCTCGATGACGCTGGCGCTCCCCATCGAGTCGCGGTGGGCCAGGCGGCCCTCGAGCACGTAGGTCAGGATCTCGGCGTTCGCATGGCCATGCGTCCCGAAGCCGCGACCCGGCTCGACGACGTCGTCGTTGATCACGCGCAGGTCGCGGAAGCCCATGTGGGCGGGGTCGTGGTAGTCGCCGAACGAGAACGTATGCCAGCTGTCGAGCCAGTCGAATCGGGTCCGGCCGCGCGCGGCGGCGGGGCGCTTCACGAGCTTCATCACCATCCTGCCATCCCTCCGGCGTTCGAAGCAGACGGGCGCGGCGTCGACGGAGCATAACGTCCGCGATGCGGGCGCCCAAGCGGGGCGCATTCGGGGTGCGCGGTGCGGGTCGAGCGCGCGTCGTGTGAAGCGCTTCACAGGCCGCGCCGGAAATTCCGTCCGACCGCCGCGGGGCGGGGTCCTCGACCGCGCCGTCGGGCACTTCCTCGATGAAGCCGGTCCGCAGGCGAGCGGGCCCGCGCATCCGGGAGATCCACCGCATGTCCCTTCATCCCCGTCCGTGGCGCGCGAAGCGCCCCCTCCTGCGCGTCGACGTGATCCGTTCGCTTCGGCCCCGGCGCATGGCCCCGATCGTTCTCCTGCTGCTGCTCTCGAGCGCCCCGCAGGCCCTCGCGCAGCTGACGATCGGCGGCGGAACCCTCGCACGGACCGAGACGAACGTCGTCACGAACGAGCTCTCCCGGCATCTGCCGGCGGCCGGCGTTCGCAAGTACTCGCGCTACGTCGGGTTCCTGCGCTGGGAGACGACGCATACGCTCTCGATCTTCGCCGAGACGCGGCAGGGCATCTCGTCGCGCACCTGGAAGAGCGATACGCGCCGATGGAGCGACTGGTACCACCACGGCAATCCCCTCGGCGCTCCGATCCAGCGCATCTCCGGCAGCGGCGATTCGCCGGGGATCGACACCGGGATCGCGATCCTGCCGGGCTGGTCGCCGACCTTCTCCGACTGGAGCGTCTACCAGGGCGTCGCGCGCCCGAGCACGAATCCGATGTTCGAGGTCGACTTCCAGAGCGGCCTCCACCAGCTCGATCCCGTCTCGAGGACGACGACCATCGGCCAGTCGCGGCCGGGCTTCGCGACGGCGAGCGGGGGGCAGGTGCCCTTCGACTTCCGCCACTTCGATCCGCAGGCGAGCCTGAGCATGGCCTCGCCCGTCGGCGCGGCCCGCTCGCTGCGCCACGTCTACGGCACGGCCGTGCCCCGCGGCCACGTCCGCTCGTCGCGCTTCAACGCGGCGAACGTGCCGCTCGTCGAGCTCCGACGCGAGCACGACACGGCGCCCCAGTGGATCGACCATGGCCGGCCGCCGGGCGTCGACGGCGTCGCGGTCGGCCCCGGCAGCGCGACCTCCATTCTCCACGACTACCTGAACGCACCGAACGCCGTCGATCGCGAGGAGCAGCGCTACGTCTTCGTCGCCACGAATCCGGTCGAAGACGGCTACGGCGAGGGCTTGAACGGCGACGAGGTCTTCTATCGCCGGGGCAACAGCCAGGGCGAGACGTGGAACGCGCTCGGCTCGGCCGGCGGGCTGGTCTACGGCGCGCCCCTCGCGATTCCCTACTACACGGGCGTGCCGATCGCGGGCGGGCTCGGCCGGATCGTCGTCTTCGCGACCGTCCGCGACGGGAACGGGCGCTACGTGCTCAAGTCGCGCTTCCACGACGGACACGGCTGGGACGCGCAGTGGGCTCATTGGGGCGCTCCGACCGGGCTCGGCGGCGACAAGTTCAAGCTGACCTCGGCCGTCGTCTGGTGGAACGGCACGCCGAACCAGATGGCGAACCTCCGCATCAACGCCTTCGGCTACTCCGAAGAGAACGGCAGCCGCGCCGGTCAGCTCGTCGAGTTCCATTGGGACGGCGGCGCCTGGCGCTTCGCGACGCCGCGGACGGCGCCGGACGGTCAGAGCTTCCGGACGAGCCACGCCGCCGTCATCGACGAGGGCACGCGCGATCGCATCGTCGTCGTCGGCCGCACGAGCACCGGCCGCATCTACGAGTTCGCGCGCGAGATCGAGTCCGGCCAGATCGTCTCCGAGCGGTGGACGGACCTGTCCTCCGAGCCGATCACGATCCTGCGCGCCGGGTTCTGAGCGGTGGCCACCGCGTTAGGCGTCGTCGCCGCGCATGGCCGAGAGGTAGGCCTGCTCGCCGACGACGCCCTTCGCGACCTCCTCGAGCCAGGGGAACTTGCGGATGGTGTGGCCCCCGTCGACGGTCAGCGACTGGCCCGTCGTCCAGCTCGACTCCGGCCCGGCGAGGAAGCGGATCGCGCGGGCGATGTCGCCGGGCTCGCCCTCGTGGCGCAGCGGCTGCTCGGCGAGGAAGGACTCGACGAGCGGGCGCGCCTCGAACATGCCGTCGGTCGCGCCGGTCCGGGTCAGCCCGGGCCGGACGGCGTTGATGCGCACGCCGTGGCGGCCGAGCTCGTCGGCCGCGACCTTGACCAGCTGGTCGCAGGCGGCCTTCGCGGCGCAGTAGGCCGCGAGGAAGGGCGAGGACATGATCGCGGCGGTCGACGAGACGGCGACGATCGAGCCGCCGCCCTTGCGGACCATCGCGCGCCCCGCGTACTTGATCAGCAGGAAGATCGGTCGGACGTTCTCGTCGAGAGTACGGCTGAACTCGTCGTCGTCGTAGGCGAGGATCGGCGAGAAGTTGCCGCCGCCGGGCACGCTGACGGCGATGTCGAGTCCCGCTTCGCCGCTCGCCGCCGCGACCGCGGCCCGGACCTGGGCGCCGTCGAGGCCGTCGACGACGCGCGTTTCGATTCGGTCCTTCGCGTCGGGCAGCCGTGCAGCGAGCCCCTGCGCCGCCTGCTCGAGCCGCGCGCGTCCGCGGGCGCACATCCACACGCGGGCCCCGTCGACGGCGAGCGCCTCGGCGGTCGCGAGGCCGATCCCGCTGCTCGCGCCGATCACGAGCGCGCGGCGACCCGCGAGGCTGCCCGCTCCGCCGATGCGATTGCCGATCCCGTTCCCGGGCTCCACGCTGTCGAGCTCCGATGAATTGCGATTCGCCACGCTGACCTCCTCTCGACTGGCTCTCGACTGGCTCTCGACGAGGCGCGCCGCCGGCGATCCGCCGCGGGGCGCGCGCCCGATCCGGGGCAGCATGCCCGATGAGCCGATCAGTCTAGCCGGAAGCGTGCGAGCGGTGGGGCGCTCAGTCGGCGCGACGCAGGCGCTCGAAGGCGACGACGGCGCTCGGGGCGGCCGCGCCCGGCGCATCACCTTGGACATCCTGCGCGTCCTCGCCGCGCAGCCCGCCCATCCGCACGTCGGGCGCGCCGAGGCGCGCGGCGTCGGCCGTGCGGTCGTCGGGCTGGGTCTGGCTCTCGCGCTCGGCGGCGACGCGCGCGTCGTAGTGCTCGATCTCGCGCGCGACGGTCGCCTCGTCCCAGCCGAGGAGGCCGCCCAGGATCCGCGCGGCCTCGCGGGCGGCGATGCGGCCGCGGTCGAAGGTCTCGATCGAGATACGCGTGCGGCGCGTCAGGACGTCGTCGAGATGGAGCGCGCCCTCGTGGGAGGCGGCGTAGTGCAGCTCGGCGGCGAGGTAGGTCGGCGCGCCGTCGACGGCGCGGCCGAGCGCGGGATCGGCCGCGATCAGGTCGAGCAGGTCCTGGGTGCGCGCGCCGTAGCGATGCAGCAGGTGCTCGACGACGGAGACGTGGAGGCCGGCCTGCTCGGCGAGGGACTCGCGGCGGTTCCACCAGGCGCGGAAGCCCTCGGCCCCGACGAGGGGGATCGCGTCGGTACAGCAGGGCGGGACCTTGCGGTCGAAGGCGCGCGCGGCCATGTCGACGACGTCCTTCGCCATCACGCGATAGGTCGTGTACTTGCCCCCCGCGACCGTGATGAGACCGGAGACGGACTGGCTGACGGCATGCTCGCGCGAGAGCTGGCTCGTCGCGGCGTCGTCGCCCTGGAGCAGCGGTCGCAGGCCCGCGTAGACGCCTTCGATGTCGTCGTGGGAGAGCGGCTGGGCCAGGACGGCGTTCACCTTCTCGAGCAGGTAGTCGATGTCGCGGCGGCTCGCGGCCGGATGTGCGAGGTCGAGGCTCCAGTCGGTGTCGGTCGTGCCGATGATCCAGTGGCTCTCCCAGGGAATCACGAAGAGCACGCTCTTCTCGGTCCGCAGGATCAGCCCCGCGTCGCCATGGATGCGATCGCGGGGCACGACGAGATGGATGCCCTTCGACGCGCGGACGTGGATGCGGCCACGGCCCGCGTGGTTCTGGACCGAGTCGGTCCAGACCCCCGTCGCGTTCACGATCTGGCCGCCGCGGATCGTGAAGCCGGTCCCCGTCTCGAGGCAACGCGCCTTCACGCCGGCGACGCGGGCGCCGGCGATCTCGAAGCCCTCGGCGCGGCAGGACGAGAGCGTGCGCGCGCCGTGGAGGCGCGCGGTGCGCACGAGCGCGAGCGTGTGGCGTGCATCGTCGACCTGGGCGTCCCAGTACTGGATGCCGCCGACCATGCGATCGGCGCGCAGGGCCGGGAAGCGCGCGAGCACGCCGCGCCGAGACAGATGGCGGTGGCGCGGGAGCGCGCGCCGGCCGGCGAGGGTGTCGTAGAGGAGGGTGCCCGCGCCGATGTAGGCGCGTTCCCAGACCCGATGGGTCAACGGAAACAGGAAGGGCACCGGTCGGACCAGATGCGGACACAGCCGCTCGAGCATGCGCGTCTGCTCGGCGAGGGCCTCGCGGACGAGGCCGAACTCGAGGTGCTCGAGGTAGCGCAGGCCGCCGTGGATCAGCTTCGAGGAGCGGCTCGAAGTGCCCGAGGCCCAGTCGCGCTGCTCGACGAGGGCGACCGAGAGGCCGCGGCTCGCGGCGTCGAGGGCGGTTCCCGCGCCGACGACGCCGCCGCCGATCACGACGAGGTCGAACACCTCGCGCTGCGCGGCGTCGAGGTCGCGCGCGCGCTGGGCGGGATCGAGTCGTGTGGCGTCCATCCGCGGGCCCCTCTCGGTCGGCGCTTTTTCGGCTCTCCGTCCGCTCTCCGTCCGCTGTCCGCTTCTTCGCCGCCGCCTCGCCGTCCCGAATCCGACGGGCGTCGCTCGGGGAACGTAGCCGCTCAGACCTCGAGTGCGGCCTGGGTCGCGGCGACGCCGCGGCGGATCACCTGCTCGAGGTTGGCGTCGAGGCGGGAGAAGGCGACGGCCATGCCGCGGGGCAGGTGCTTCTCGCCGTCCTGACCGGCGGCGTGGGTGTAGACGATGCGGCCCTCGATCTGGAAGCGGGCGGGCTGCGCCCCGGGCAGCTCGAGGCACACGCTCGAGCCCACGACCCAGGGCCGCGGCGTCACGAAGTAGCCGCCGGTCGAGGAGAGCGTGTAGCAGCGGACGAGCTTCTCGCGGCCCTCGGCGAAGACGCGCGTGCGCCACTCCATCGGCGCGCGCAGCTCGCCGCGCTCGGCGCGTCGGCGGGCGGGCGTCGCGAGGGCGCGGTTGATCTGGAAGCGGAGCGCGTGGCGACCGAAGCGACCGAAGAGCGCGAGCTCGGCGCCGGCGCGGCGCAGCGCCGCCCGCCGGTCGGCCGACGGGGCGCGGCCGAAGACGAGCGGCACGACGCGGCTCGCGCCCGAGCGGACGCGCAGCTCGGCCAGCTGGCCTTCGAGCTCGTCGGGCTCGACCTCGTGCTCGGCGACCAGCACGACCCGCGGCGAGGCCTCGCCGCGCCGCGCCTCGGCGGCCGCGGCCGCGAGCGAATCGGCGGTCGCGACCGGCATCGGAAGCGCGCGCAGTTCGGCGACGAGGGCGCGGCGCAGCGCGTCGTCGGCGCCGACCACGAGGGCCTCGCCGCGCGCGATCGGACTGCGGCTCGGGACCAGAATCGCATTCATCGCTCGAACCTCGCGGCGCCTCGACACGTCCGCTCGACCGGTCGGGCCCGCCACACCCGATCGACCCCCGCAGCGGCGGTTCGCGGTCGCGGTCGAGCCGCTGCCTGCTCGGGAATCGCCACCCGACGATCGGAAGACGATGCGCGCGGCATCGGCGTCTCCGAAGAAGGTCTTGAGGCGGTATCCTCGACGCCCCGTGTCCCCGTCGAATTCGCAATCGCCGCCCTCCGAATCGGCCTGGCCCGACGCCGTCGCGTCATCCCCGTCACAGCGCGTCCGCGCGATGGCGGTCGAGCTCGCGGTCGACGAGCCCGAGTCGTTGCTGGCGGCAAGGAGCGCGCAGGCGATCGGCATCGAGCCGGAATGCGTCCGCGGTCTCTCGATCGCGCGCCGCGCGCTCGACGCCCGCCGGCGAGGACGAAGGCCCGCGCTCAAGCTCGTCTACCACGTCGACCTCGAGCTGTCCGCCGACCTCGTCTCGCCGGCCCTCGACCGCGCGCTCGCCTCCGGCCGCGCCCGGCGCGTCGCGCCCCCGGCCCGCTTCGAGCTGCCCGCGATCGATCCCGCCTGGCGCGCGCGGCGGGTCGCGGTCGTCGGCAGCGGACCCGCCGGGCTCTACGCCGCATGGTGTCTGGCGGCGAACGGCGTCGGGGTCGACCTGCTCGAGCGCGGTCCGGCCCTGCGCGCGCGCAGCCGCGCCGTCTCGCGCTTCACGCGCACGCGCGCGCTCGATCCCGAGGCGAACCTCCTCTTCGGCGAGGGCGGGGCCGGGACCTACTCCGACGGCAAGCTCTACACCCGGACCCAGCACGCCCTCGAGTCCCCGGTGCTCGAGACCCTGGTCGAGGCCGGCGCCCCCGCCGTGATCCGCTTCGACGCCCGCGCCCACGTCGGGACGGACAAGCTCCATCGCGTGCTGCCGCGACTGCGCGCGCGGCTCGAAGCGATGGGCGTCCGCTTCCATTTCGAGACGCGTCTCGAGGGCTTCGTCGCCGGCGGGCCGCGCCGCGTCCGCGCCCTGCGCACGTCGGCGGGCGAGCTCCCCTGTGACGCCGTCGTGCTCGCCCTGGGTCACAGCGCCCGCGACACGATCGCGGCCCTCGCCGCCGAAGGGCTCGCCGTCGAGGCGAAGCCCTTCCAGATCGGGCTGCGCATCGAGCATCCCCAGGCGCTCGTCGACGCCGGCCGCTACGGCGCGCTGCGCGACCCCGTCCGTCTGGGCCATGCCTACTACACGCTCGTCGCGAAGGCCGAGGGCGCGACGCCCGGCGTCCACAGCTTCTGCATGTGTCCCGGCGGCCAGGTCGTCGCCGCCGTCGCCCAGCCCGGGCTGCTCTGCACCAACGGGATGAGCAACTCGCGCCACTCCTCGCCCTTCGCGAACTCGGGCCTCGTCGTCACGCTCGGACCGAAGGAATTCGGCGGCGGCGCATTCGACGGCTGGCGCCTCCAGGCCGCGCTCGAGGCCGCCTTCTTCGAGGCCGGCGGCGCCGACTACCATCTCCCCGCGCAGCGGGTCACCGACTTCCTCGCCGGCCGAGACAGCGCCTCGCTCCCGCGCGGGAGCTGCAAGCTCGGTCAGCGACCGGCGCGGCTCGATCGCCTGCTGCCCGGGACGATGACGCGCGCGCTGCGCCGCGCGATCGAGCGTTTCGAGCGCGAGATCCCCGGCTACGCCGGCGAGACCGGGCTCCTCGTCGGCATCGAGTCGCGCAGCTCGGGGCCGTTGCGCATGCCGCGCGATCCGGAGGGACGCGCCTCGGTCGCGTTCGACAACGTCTATCCGGTCGGCGAGGGCGCGGGCTATGCCGGCGGCATCATGAGCGCGGCGATCGACGGGGCGCGCAGCGCCTGGGCGCTGCTCGGACATCGCGAATAGCACGGTTTCCGATCCGACCGCTCCTCCGCGCGCATCCACGGTCGTTCGCCCGCTCGCATCCCGCCCCTTCTCCGTGTTCGCCTTTCGCCGCAGGGCGTCTCGTGACCGTTCGCTCGACCCGTCGAGGCCGGCGTCGCGCGCGGATTCTCCAGCTCTCCTCCGATTCCGATCCGAGCCCCCGAAGTCCGTCGCGACGATGCTAGTCGTTCGTCCGTCGCATCCGCCTTCACCCCGTTCGGTCCCGTGGTTGGGAGTGGGTCGATGCCGTTCGATCAGGTTCGCAGAAAGGGGCGGGCGTTGGCGTTCACGCTCGCCCTGGCGCTCGCGCTCGCCTCGAGCGCGCGATGGGGCAGCGCGACCGAAGGGGCCGGAGAGGGGGCCGGCGGGGGCGAGCACGACGTCTTCGCGGCGCTCCGGGCCGAGGCGTCGGCGAACCTCTTCACGGGGGCGGCCGCGCTCTCGATCCCGATCCTGCTGCCGCCGGGTCGCAAGCTCGCGACGCCGGAGCTCGCGCTGCGCTATTCGAGCCAGAGCGGGCTCTCCTTCGTCGGGCTCGGCTGGTCGCTGCCGCTCGGCGTGATCTCGCGGGCGATCGAGCAGGGGACGCCCGGCTGCGATGGACCCGATCCGGCGCGCTTCCGTCTGACGCTCGGCGCCTCGTCGAACGACCTCGTGCGCGAGCGCGACGACCGCTTCCTGCTCGCCTTCGACGAGGGCTTCGCGGAGGCGATCCCCGACCGGGCGGCGAACGCATGGCGGGTCCGGACCCGGGATGGGCTCCTCTACGTCTTCGGCGGAGATCCCGCGGCGCGGGTGTACGGCGGGAGCGATCGCTTCCATGATCCGCAGGCGTGTGCGTTGACGACGGCGTGGTACGTGACGCGGCTCGAGGATCCGTCGGGCAACACGATCGAGGTCGATTGGGAGCGCGCCGGGCAGACGCCGCTGCCGCGGGCGCTCCGCTACGGCGGCAACGCGGCGGCCTCGATCCCGCATCCGTTCCGCGTGCGCTTCGAGAGCGAGGCGCTCGCCGACGCCGGCAAGCCGGCGCTGCGCACGCTCGCGAGCGGCGTCGATCAGCGGCTGCTGCGCCGGATCCGGCGGATCGTCGTCGAGGCCCGCGAGCGGGGCGACGCGGCGTTCGAGGAAATCCGCCGCTACGAGCTCGAGTACGACGACTCGCTCCCCACGGCGGACTTCCTGCTCGCGGCCGTCGCGGCGACGGATCTCCCGACCCGCCGCTTCGGCTACGCGAGCGCGGAGCCGACGATCGTCGAGGACGTCTCGGAGTCGGTACCCGATCCGGAGACGCTGGGCGCCAGCTTCGATCAGGGGCCCACGCTCTCCCTGATGGACTTGAACGGCGATGCGCTGCTCGACCGGCTCTGCGTCGACGGTGGCGGCGACTGGCATGCGGCCTACGGCGAGACGGGCACCGTCCAGTTCACGGGCTATTCGGCCTGCAGCGGCGCGGGCAACTGGTCCGTTCCTTCGCTTCCGGGCGTACCGCCCCTCGATCGCATCAGCCGCATGATCGACGGTCGGGACGTCCATCTGACGCTCGATCTCGACGGCGACGGGCTCGTGGATCTCGTCCGACGCGTCCCGCCCACGTCGACGATCGAGGTCTATCGGGGTCGCTGCGCGAGCGCACGCGATTGCGGCTTCGAGAGCGCGCCCGAGTACTGGACGAATCCGCATCCCGCGAGCGATCGCGCGCTGCGGCGGACCCATACCGACGAGCGCGGCACGCGCTGGCTGCGCGATCTCGTCGACCTGAACGGCGACGGGCGCCCGGATCTCGTCGCCGTCGAGGCGGACGGGAGCTGGCGGGTCCATCGCAATACCGGACGCGATTTCGAGACCGTTCCCCGGATCCTGCCCGACATGGACACGCTCCTGACCTACGCCCCCACCGACGACAAGAACGCGGCCGAGGAGCGCCAGTTCATCGACGTCAACGACGACGGCCTCGTCGACTGGGTTCGCGGCGTCGACCATCGCTCGCCGCGGGAGGCGAGCTGGCGGATCCCCGAGCTCTACTTCGGCGTCGCGCCGGACGGGATGACGACCGGGCCCTTCCCCCGCGACGGCGGGCCCTATCTCTGTCCGCCGACCCGGATCGATGCAGAAGTCTCGCTCTGCACGGGCGCGAACGCGCTGCCCGCCGGCTGGGCGATCGTCGGCGCGGCGACCGTACGGCTCAATACGGGCTCGGGCTTCGCGGATCCCGTCGCGACGCCGGCGCCGTTCTGGCAGGACGGCGACGAGAGCGCGAACCGCCTGCGCGCCGCCTGGGTCGCCGAGGCCGATCGCAAGGCGTACACCTACCGAGACTTCGTCGACGCGAACGGCGACGGACGCATCGACTGGGTCACGAGCGGCCATCCCTACGACGGCAGCGAGGAGTGGTTCGTCCTCTACAACCTGGGCGACGGCACCTTCGGCGGCGGCCTCACGTTGCTCGCCCCGGCGCGCGACGACGCCTCGGGCTTCAGCCTCGGCCGCGTCCGCCCCGCGCGCTCGATCGGCGCCGTCGCGGACTACCTCGGCCGGAGCTTCCGCCACAGCCAGCCCGCCGATCGCGTCGATCGGCAGCTGACGGTGCTCGACATCGATGCGGATGGACTTCCCGAGCGGGTCAAGGCCTTCGGGCTCGGGGGCGGCGATCGCTGGCAGCTCGATCGGCTGCGCTTCGCGGACGCCTCGAGCGAGGAGACGCGACCGCTGCTGCTGACGCGCATCGAGGACGGCGTCGGCGGCGTCACGCATCTGCGCTATGCGCCGAGCAGCCGCTTCGTACCCGCGCCCGAGGTGGCCCCGCGGCTGCCCTTCGTCCTCTGGCTGCTGACCGGCATCCGACGGACGGACGGGCTCTGCGACGTCGAGCCGGCGGACTGGTATCGGGAGGAGGAGAACCCCTGTCTCGCCGCGGGCCACGAGCTCGTCCAGCGCTTCGAGTACGAGGAGGGCGTCTACGACGGCCGCGAGCGCGCGTTCCTGGGCTTCGCGCGGGCGCGCGTCTTCGAGGGGCCGGCGGGAATCGGAAGCGTGCGCGAGGTCGTCTTCCACCAGTCGCGCGCGCTGCGGGGCAAGCAGATCAGCGAGTCGCTCTTCGCCGGGGGCGACGCGCTGCTCTCGCGGACCCTGTACGACTGGCGCACGGTCGAAGACGGGGTGCGAACCCAGGTCTGGCTGCAGGAGCAGCGGATCGAGGAGCATGCGCTCGACGCGCCCGCCGGACTGGAGGCCGATCAGTGCGTCGTCCACCGCAACGCGATCCGCGGCGCGGACGGGGGCGTCGATCCCTGGACGCGCATCCAGTCGACCTGCTCGATGGCCTGCGCCGGCGCCGGCGACTCGGACGCGCTCTGCACGCCGAGTCCGATCGGCAAGAAGCAGGTCGACACCCGCTGGGCCGAGCCCGTCGACGCGGCCCCCCAACCCGTCTTCGATCGCCCGACCGAGATCGTCGCGCGCCACGTCGACGAGACGGGCGCGCTCGTCACGACCTCGCGCGTCCGCCGCGCCTACGACGGTCTCGCGTCCGGCCTGACCGACCGCGGTCATCTCACGCTCGAGCAGAGCGCGATCTCGGAGGAGCCGGAGGCCTGGGCCCTCACGCTCTTCGAGATCGACGACGGCGCGCCGACCGGTCCGGGCAACGTCACCGCGGTCCACGTCCCCGTGGCGGGCGAGGCGCGCATGCCGGCGCGCGTCGTGTTCGATCCGGCCTTCTCGCTCCATCCGATCCGCGAGTCGGCCTGGGTCTCGAACGCGGGCGCCGGAGCGGAGCGGCGGATCGAGCGGCGCTTCGACCTCCGCCATGGCGAGCCGACGGAGAGCGTCGGGCTGCTGGGGCGCGGCGCGGGCGACGTCGCGGGGACGGTCTACGACGGGCTCGGGCGTCCGGTCTGCGAGTACGCGCCGGGGACGAGCTGCGGCGCGACGTCGGGCTTCGGGCCGAGCGCGGCCTACCGCTATGCCTGGGGGACGCCAGGGGCATCGGATCCGATCGAGCGTCTATCGCGCGTCGAGCTGCGGCGACGGGAGCCGAATGCGGAGGCCGGCTTCCTCACGACGCGGACCTACTTCGACGCCTTCGGCCGCGAGCGTCTGACGACTCGCGAGGACTTCGTCGCGCTGCCGGATTCGTCGGCGACGTCCGGTCCGTCGTCGGCGCCGCCTGCATCGTCCGCCTCGGCTGCGTCGGACCTGCGGCCCGCGTTGCAGACGATCGTGGTCCGGCATCTCGACTACGCGCCGAACGGCCGGACGGCGCGACTCTACGCGCCCTACGTCGCGCCGGCGTCGGGGCTCGCGCTCGAGCCGCCCGTCGGTACGCCGGCCCTCGAGCGACGCTACGTGCTGAACGGGGACGGGGCGGGTCGGCTCGACCCCGCCGGTCGCGTCCACGAGACGATCGGCTTCGACGGAGGGCGCAGCCGCGACTACTACTACGGCCGCGTGCATCTGCGCGTCGAGGGCCTCGCGTCGGACGGAGCGCCGAGCGGGGCGACGGGTCGGACGTGGGAGATCGTCGACGAGCACGGTCGGGTCGTGGAGCGCCGCGCGTTCGACGACGCGGGGGGCGAGCTGTCGCGCTGGAACGCGTCCTACGACGGCCGCGACCGGATCGTCGCCGAGTGGTTCGGCGGTGCGGCTTCGACGCGGATCACGCGCGCCTACGACCTGATGGGGCGCGCGGTCGCGACCGACGATCCCGACGCCGGGCTCTGGCGGATCCGCCACGACGAGGCGGGCAACGAGGTCTTCCGCGACGACCCGCGCGGCGGGCAGAGCGTCCAGTCCTGCTACGACGGGCTCAATCGGATCGTGCTGCAGTGCGCGCGGGCGAGCGACGAGCCGGATCCGGGGCTCTGTGCCGCGGCGCAGCCCGCCTGTCTGGCGGCCTGGCGCTACCGCTACGACGAATCGACGCCGCTCTTCTCGACCGCGCGCCACGGCCTCGGCCGCCTGACGAGCGTCGAGGGCCCGGAGGGCGGACATCGCTGGGCCTACGACGTGCGCGGGCGCGTCGTCGTCGAGGCCGTCGAGATCCGGGGGGAGGAGGCGGTGACCCGCTACGCCTATCCGGCGGACCTCGATCGGCTCGAGGGCATGACCTATCCCGACGGCGAGATCGTCCGCTACGGCTACGATGCCGCCGGGCGACCGAGCTGGCTCGCGCAGGTCGACGCGGGCGGGCGCCTGCTCGCGAGCTACGTGCGCGACGTCGTCTACGACCTCTTCGGCCGTCCCCTCGCGATCGATCGGGGCAACGGGACGAGCGATCTCTTCGCGTACCACGGCGCGAGCGAGGGCTTCGCCCTCGCGCGTCTCACGACGCGTGGACTCGACCCGGCAGCGGCGGATCCGCGCGCGGCCCTCGTCGACCTCGTCTACCGCGACTACGACGCGCAGGGGCGGGTGCTGCAGGTCGACGATCTGCGCGAGCCGATGGGCGAGCGCTCGATGTCCGCGCGCTACGGCTACGATGCGGTGGGTCGACTGCGTCATGTCGAGGCGCACGCATCCGAGGCGTTCGGCTACGACGGCGTCGGCAACCTCATCGCGATCGACGGCGAGGCGTTCGAGCGGAGCCCCGGCGCGGCATCGGCGCTCGGTCCGCATCAATTCGATCGGCTCGGCCGCGGCGGCGATCCGTACTGGACCTTCGAGTTCGACGAGAACGGTCGCCGCAAGGCGAAGCGCCGATCGGACGGCTCCTTCGTCGAGACCTACGCCTACGACGCGTTCGGCGCGATGTGGTCCCGCACGACGAACGGCGTTCATACGGTCATGGCCTACGACCATACGGGACGGCGCGTGCTCGAGGTCGCCGAGGGCGTCGTCCGGCGCTTCTTCGGACGCCATGCCGAGACGGTCAACGGTCGCCTGATCAAGCACTACATGATCGGCGATCGCATGATCGCGCTGCGAAGCGACGATGCGTCCGTCGCGTCGAGCGGCTGGACCGCCCCGGCGGTCGGGGCGACGGCGGGGGTCGATGCGTTGGCGCATCGTCTGGTCGCGCCGCCGGTCAGGCTCACCGTCCTGCTCCTCGCCGGGCTCCTGCTCGCGCTTCCCGACGCTCCGACGCGGCGGACGCTCGGGCTGCGGGTCGGGCGGACGGGGGCGCTCGGGGGCGCGCTGCTGGTCCTGGCGCTGGCGCTCCCGGTCGTGGCCCCGTCGCTCGCCTGCGCGAACCCGCCGAGGATCCGTCATCTCCATCTCGACCATCGAGGCAGCCCGATCGCGATCACCCACGCGTTCGGCGCCCTCGAACGGCAGTACCGCTATTCGGCCTTCGGAAAGGTCCGTCGCTTCGACGGGACGGGGCGACCCTCGGCGTCCGATCCCACGCATCGAGGCGAGTTCGGGGGGTACGACGTCGACGAACGCTCGGGGCTCCAGTACGCGGGCAGCCGCTACTACGATCCGTCGACCGCGAGCTTCCTGACGCCCGACCCGGCCGACGAGCAGGCGAGCCCCTATGCGTTCGTCGGCTGGGATCCCATCAATGCCGTCGACCCGAACGGCGCCGCGATCTCCCTGATCGCCGCGATCCTGCTCGCGGTGTCGGCGGTGTTGGTCGTCGCGGGCGCGATCGTGGCGGGCGTGCGGACGGGCAGCGCGTCGATCGGTCTGCAGACGCTCGGCATCGGGCTCGCGAGCCTGGCGGCGGGCTACGTCGTCGGGCTGGCGGCACCCGCGGCGGCGACGGCCGGGCTGATCTCGCAGGCCGCGGCCGGCGCCATCAATGCGAGTCTCTCGGTCGCGGCGGTCGGGAGCTCCGTCTACGGGCTCGCTGTGTCCGAAGACGCGACCTTCGCGGTCCTGGCCGGCGCGGGGCTCGCGCTCTCGCTCGCCGGCGCGGCCTTCGCGATCGGCTCGCTCGCGCGGCCGCAACGCGCGACGCCTGCAACCGCGGGCGGCGGCTCGGCCCGAGGCGGGAACGTCGAGGCCGGAGGCGACGTCGTCTCGGTCCGCCACCGGACGGTGGACCCGCGCCTCGCCCGCCAACTCGCCGTCGAGGCCCAGCGCAGGCTCGTCCAGATCGCGCAGCAGCGCGCGCTCGACCAGGTCCAGGCGGCGATCGAGGCGTTCCGGGCGCGCTACGCGGGTCAGCTCGGCATCGACGTCTATGCCGAGGTCTTGATCGAGGGGCCGCGCATTCCCCATCCGACGGAGCTCTTCGGCCAGCATCTGTTGCCGAACCGCGTCGAGGTCAACCCGACGGTCGTGCCGACCGGCCGGCCACCGACGCCGGCGTTGCTCGCGCCGGTACCCTGGGATCGCTTCCGGATCCACGAGTTCATTCCGGTCCTGCGAGACGGCCGAGCGATGCCGGCACGTTAGTGGATTCGGGGCCCGCGAGCGCGGGCCGGAGAGGAGGGTTCATGCAGGCCATCACGTCGTCGTCGGCGCGCAACGCGCGGCGCATCCTGCTCGCCGCCGTCGCGGTCGCGGGCCTGACGATCGGGAGCGGACGCGTCGGATGCGAGGACGAGGTGGGGATCGATCTTTACCCGGTCGAGCTCGTCGATCCCGCACCCGACGAGCCCTTCGCGATCGATCCGTTGCTCGCGCCGCGGCCGCTCGATTGCGACGGGTGCGTCGCGCGGACGGTCGTCCTCGCGGGCGGCGACCAGGTCCTGGTGCGAGCGGACGCGGAGCCGGCGGTCCGGCTGCGAGCCGGGGACGTCGCGTTCGTCGAGCTGGGCGAGCCGGTTTCGGGGGACGACGCCGGGCGCGACGCGATCGGGGCGGAGGAGCAGGCGACCGGCCCGAGCTTCGCCGAAGCGGCGCCCCGCTTCGCGGTCTTCGCCGTGCTGACGCCTTCCGGTCGCGCGCGCTGGACGGCCTTCGCCGAGTCGAACGCGAATCGATTCGTGCTGGTCGAGATCGAGGGCCGGGCCGTCGACCTCTTCCGCCCGCTCGGCTGGTCGCGCGGGCTGCGGATCGGCGTCTTCGACGACGCCGAGCGCCGGGATCGTTTCGTCTCGACGCTGCGCTTCGAGCGGCGGGGGCGCGAGGCGTCGTTCCGATCGATCGAGCCGGTCGGACCGGTCGGACCGGACGGAAGACTCGGGCCGGACGAATCGGTCGGACGGGTCGGATCGGTCGCGTTCGCTAGGCCGGCGACTCGACCGTGATGCGTGCCGTGCCGACGACGGGCGTCTCGCCGCGCTCGTTCTGCAGCATCAGGTCGAGCTCGATGACGCCGCTCGCCTCGTCGATGTCGGTCACGACGCCGCGGGCGACGGGCTGGGAGTCGACCAGCACGGTGGCGCGGAAGACGGTGTCGACGGACAGGACCTTGGCGTTCGGGAGCCAGCGGTGGATCGTCGCGACGAGGATCCCCTGGCTCATGATGCCGGGGACGATCGCGCCGGGGAGCCCGGCCGCGCGCGCCTCCTCGTGGTCGATGAAGCGGCCGGCCATCATCGAGGCCGCCTTCGCGAAGCGCTTCACGTTCGCGAGCGAGACGTCGGGCGCGTAGTCGGGCAGCGACTCGCCGAACTCGATCGCGTCGAAGGGACGGGACGGCGCGCCGGTCGTGGCCGTGCTGGTCGAAGCCGCGCCCGTCGGCGAGGAAGACGAAGTGTTCACGGATTGAACTCCCGCTGGACGAGGCGCCAGTCGACGGTGGCGAGGGGAACGCCGCCTCGGCCGTAGAAGCTCATGCGGTGGACGATGAAGAGCATGCCGCCGCTGCGCCCGGTCTTCTCGTAGATGTCGGCGATCTCGCTCTTGCCCGTGATCTTCTCACCGGCGCGGACCGGGGCGTGGACGACGACGGACTTGCCGGCGTCGAAGCAGCGCTGCATCTCGACGGGGAAGTCCTTCGGGAGCTGGCGCGTCCCGTGGATCCGGGTCGCGTAGTTGGGCACGGCCTGGAAGTCGGGATGGCTCGGGTCGGTGAACTTCGGATCGGTCTCGCCGCAGGCGAGGGCGAAGTCGACGAGCGACGCCGCATCGACGTCGAGATCGATCTCGTCGAAGACGGAGCCGGTAAAGCGGGCCTTGAGCTCGGCGGCGGTCATGCGGTCGGTTTCCAGGGCGCGGGTTGCGAGCGTACAGGTCGTCGGAGCGGGTTCGGGACGGAGGATCGGCGCATCGGAGCGGCGTCGCGCGTTCGGCGCGCCGCCATCGATGTGGCCACAGGAGTTAGATCGGATCGGCGTCCGGGGCAACCGGGCGGCAGGCGTCGAAGCGGCCCGTGCGAAGCGCGGCGACGAGTCCATCGACGTCGCGGAAGGCCTCCTCGAAGCGCGTGGCGCAGCGTCCGATGTGGCTCACGATGTGGGAGTCGGAGCCGCCGACGCGCCGCCAGCCCTGCTCGGCGGCGTAGCGCTCGGCGAGCGCGTCCTCGCCGGCCCGGCTTCCGCCGTTCAGGGTCTCGACGATCGCGACGCCCGCGACCGGGCCGCGGGTCTCCCAATGGGCGCAGAGGCCGACCTTCGGGCGGCCGGGATGGCAGGGGACGGCGACCGCGCCGCAGCGCTGCGCGTGCGCGAGCACGTCGGCGAGCGGGTTGTCGACGCGCGCGAAGTCGAAGGCGGCGCGCAGGTCGTCGTTGACGCCGAAGACGAGGACGTGGCCGTATTCGGTCTCGACCTCGGAGGCCTTCAGGATCAGGAGCCCGAAGCGGTCCTCGAGCGCCCGGTAGTCGGAGACGTCGTCGAACTGGCGGTGCTCGGTCAGGACGAAGCCGTCGAGGGGGAGCGCGCGGCGCTGGATCCACTGGCAGTAGTTCTCGACCTTGGCGCGGCCGTCGTCCGAGACGATCGAATGGGTGTGCAGGTCGAGGATCATGCCGGGACGAACCTCGGCACGGCGAGCGGGGCGTCGAGGGGCGAGGCCGTCTTCGGATCGGCCGGCGTCGGGACGAACTCGACGCGCACGCGCATGCCGATCGAGACGGCCTCGGGCGCGCAGCCGACGACGTTCGAGAGCAGCTGCGGCCCCTCGTCGAGCTGGACGTAGGCGACGACGTAGGGCACGGCGTCGCGGAACTCCGGCATCTGGTTCTGGCGCACGACGGAGAAGGTGTAGACGCGGCCGCGGCCGCTCGCGACGAAGCTCTCGACCTCGCTCGCGAGGCAGCTCGCGCAGATGCCGCGCGGGCGGTGCTGGACCGTGCCGCAGGCGCGGCAGCGCTGCAGCACGAGCTCGCCGCGGCCGGCGCCCTCCCAGTAGGCGCGCGACTCCCAGTCGACCGTCGGCGGCCGGTACCCGGGGTCGGGCTTCTTCGGCGGCGGGCTCGGGGGCTGATTCGGGTTCGGGGCTTCGCTCATGGTTCAGGCCTTCGAGAGGATCAGCGTGCAGCCGCTGTGCATCAGGCCGAGGTAGCCGCCGGTGCCATGGGCGAGCGCGACCTCGGCGCCTTCGACCTGGCGCGCGCCGAGCCCGCCGCGCAGCTGTCGCACGGCCTCGATCACGAGGAAGATGCCGCGCATGCCCGGGTGATTCGAGGACAGGCCGCCGCCGTCGGGGTTCACGGGGAGCTCGCTCCCGAGCGCGATGCCGCCGTTTTCGACGAAGGCGCCGCCCTCGCCGGGCTTGCAGAAGCCGAGGTTCTCGAGCGTGACGAGGACGGTGATCGTGAACGAGTCGTAGATCGTGCAGAAGTCGATGTCCGCAGGCGTCATGCCCGCCATGCGGAAGGCATGCGCTCCGGACTGCTTCGCCGCGATCGTCAGCAGGTCGGGCGAGCCGATCTCGCGATGAGCCACGGCCTCGCCGCTGCCGCGCACGACGACGGGCTTCTGGCGCAGGTCCTTCGCGCGCTCGAGGCTCGTCACGACGAGAGCACCACCGCCGTCGCTGATGATGCAGCAGTCGAGCAGATGCAGCGGGTCGGCGATCAGGCGGCTCGCGAGGACCTCGTCACGGGTGATCGGCTTCTGCATCTTCGCATGCGGATTGAGGCTCGCGTGCTGGCGCGTCGAGACGGCGATGTCGGCGAGCTGCTCGGGGCGCGTCCCGTATTCGTGCATGTGGCGGGCGGCGACCATGGCGTAGGAGGAGACCAGCGTCATGCCGTAGGGCGAGACGAAGGCCGAGCCCGGGTCGCGCGCGCTCGCGTTGCCCGTGCCGATCGCCATCGCGTCGGAGGCGGCAGTGCTGCCATAGAGGATGAGGGCGACGTCACAGAGGCCGGCGTGGATCGCGGCGCCGGCGTGGGCGACGTGGGAGAGGAAGGACGAGCCGCCGATGTTGCTGCCGTCGAGCCAGCGCGGCTTGATGTTCAGGTACTCGGCGAGCTGGACCATGCCCATCGCGCCCATCGTCATCGAGGCGCCGAAGAGCCCGTCGACGTCCGAGAGCCGGAGCCCCGCGTCGGCGAGTGCCTCCCGCGCACACTCCGCCATGATCAGGAACTCGGTCTTGTCCGGCGCATGACGCGGCTCGTACTCGTGGACGCCGGCGATCGCGATCTGGCCCGAGAAGCTCATGCGGCCTCCGCCAGGCCGAGGACCTCGCGCGCGAGGACCGCCGGCTGCTCGAGCGGCAGCCAGTGGGCGGCCTGCTCGATCGTGACGAAGCGCGCGCCGAGGCGATCGGCGAGCGCGCGCGCCGAGACGCGATCCGCCTCGGGCTCGAACTCGCCCGCGACCACGAGGATCGGCAGCGCGGGGGCCGCGGTCGGTCGCTCCCGCCGGGCGTCGAAGGCCTGCGCGAAGGTCCGACTCGCCTCGAGGTCGACGAGCGTCGCGCGCGGATCGGTCTGGATGGTCTCGAACCAGGCGCGTCGCATGCGCCCCGGATCGCAGCCTGGCGCGAGGCGCCTGGGATCGAAGGGGCGGGGGGCACGGCCGCGGGTGACCTCGCGCATGTGGGCGAGCGCCTCGTCGCGCACGCCGAAGCCCCCGCTCGTCCCGCACAGGACGAGGCCCGCGACGGCCTCGGGCGCCCGTGCGGCCCAGTCGAGGGCGACCAGCGCGCCCATGCCGTGGCCGAGGAGCAGCGGGCGCGAGGCGCGACACCAGCCGGTGACGCGCCGCGCGCAGTCGGTCATCGCCTCGATGGAGGGCAGGGCGTCGAGCCCGCCCGAGCGACCGTGGCCCGGCAGGTCGAACGCGAGGGAGCAGGCCCCATCGGATCCGGACGACGCCGTCGCGAGCGCGCCGCGGCGCGAACGGCGCTCCGCGGCCAGTGCGGCCAGCAGGTCGATGAAGACCGAGCTCTGCAGGCCCGCGTCGTGGAGGCAGACGACCGCCCGCCCCGAGGCGCCGACGGGCGGCTCCTGCGGCAGCGTCGATACACCGGTATGGCGCAGCAGGATCGGGAGCGCGCCGTCGCGGACGTATTTCTCCGGCATCGATTCTCTCCGCTCGGCGGGCTCGGCTCCGCTCGGCCCCGCCCCGCTCAGCCCGGCTCAGCCCCGCTCAGCCCCGCTTAGGCGGACCGGTCGGAATGTCCTTGAACGCGAGCCCCTTGTCCGCGCGCGCATCGGGCGGCAGGCCCAGCACGCGCTCGGCGATGATGTTGCGCAGGATCTCGTCCGTCCCGCCCGCGATGCGCAGGCCCGGCAGCGAGAGATAGCGCTCCTGCCAGGCGGCTTCCGCCGGCGCCTGCGCGTCGAGCAGCGCGCTCGAGGCACCGGCCAGCTCCATCGCGAACGATGCTGCGTGCTGTTGGAGGAGGCCGCCGACGAGCTTGCCCATGCTGGCCTCGGGGCCCGGGGTCTTGCCCTGGGAGAGCGCGGAGAGCGAGCGCAGGCCGGTGTACTTGAGGCCGCGCGCCTTGACGACGAACTCGGCGACGCGCTCGCGGACCTGCCGGTCCTCGAGGGCGGGGCGGCCGTCGATCTCGAGGCCCTCGATGTAGTCGACGAGCTCCTCGATCGCGCCGACGCCCATGCCCGAGCCGATCGACATGCGCTCGTTCATCAGCGTCGTGATCGAGACGGCCCAGCCGTTGCCGACGGCGTCGATGCGCTGGTCGTCCGGGATGCGGACGTCGGTGAAGAAGACCTCGTTGAAGCCCTGGCCGCGATTGATCTGGGTGATCGGGCGGATCTCGATGCCGGGCGAGCGCATGTCGACGACGAAGAAGGTCAGCCCCGCGTGCTTGGCGACGGTCGGATCCGTCCGCACGACGAGGATGCCCCACTGGCACCACTGCGCCCCCGAGGTCCAGATCTTCTGGCCGTTGACGACCCACTCGTCGCCCTGCTTGACCGCGGTCGTCCGCAGACCGGCGAGGTCCGAGCCGGCGGAGGGCTCGGAGAAGAGCTGGCACCAGATCTCCTCGCCCGTCACGAGCTTCGGGATCCAGCGCTTCTTCTGCTCGGGCGTGCCATGGGTCAGGATCGTCGGGCCGCACATGCCGATGCCGATCGAGAAGACGTCGGGCGGCGTCTCGAACTTCGCCTGCTCCTGTCCCCAGATCGCGTTCTGGATCGGCGAGGCGCCGCGGCCGCCGTACTCCTTCGGCCAGGTGATGCAGGCCCAGCCGGCGTCGGCCTTCTTCTTCTGCCAGGCCTGGGACTGCTTCACGATCTCGGGCGTCAGGTCCTCGCCGCTGATGGTCGGCGTCAGCGAGGTCCGCGGCTTCGCGTTCTGCTCGAGCCAGCTGCGCGCCTCGGCGCGGAAGGCGGCCTCGTCGGGGGTGTCGTTGAAGTCCATGAAGGGCGTTCTCCTCGGGGCGGATCGTCTCGGGCGGCGCGCGGCGGAGGCGGTCCGCGGCGCGGACGCGCGGGTGGGCTCGTCGCGCTAGGCCGCCTTCGCGGCGCGCAGGCGGTCGACGAGCAGGTTCTTCCAGTACTTGGGCGTGCCGATCAGGCCGGCGAGCTGCTTGGCGCGCCGGTAGAACAGGTGGCAGTCGTACTCCCAGGTGTAGCCGACGCCGCCGTGGAACTCGATCATCTCGATCGTGGTCTTCTCGAAGGCGTCGGCGGCGGCGATGCGTGCGAGGCAGGCCGCGACCGGCAGCTCGGGGTCCTCGTTCGCGAGGGTGAAGGCCGCGTAGTAGGCGTTGCTGCGGGCGATTTCGATCTCGCACCAGAGGTCCGCCATGCGGTGCTTGATGGCCTGGTTCGCGGCGATCGGCTTGCCGAACGCATAGCGTCCGACGATGAACGCGCGCGTGATCTCGAGCGCGCGGTCGGCGCCGCCGATCTGCTCGAAGGCGGTCAGGACGGCCGCCCGGTCGAGCAGCCGCGCGATCGCGGTCGCGTCGGCGCCGGGGAGCCGCTCGCAGCGCGCGCCGTCGAAGTCGATGCGGGCCTGCGAGCGGCTCGGATCGAAGGCGTCGAGTCGGCTGCGCGCGACGCCTGCGCCCGCGAGCTCGATCCGGTAGAGACCGAGCATGCCGCCTTCCTTCGCCGCGACGACCGCGAAGTCGGCGACGTCGCCGTCGGCGACGGGGAGCTTCGTTCCGGAGAGCCGGCCGCCGGCGACCGTTGCGGCGATCGCCTCGACGGCGTTCTGACCGGGCTTCTCGGCGAAGGCGAAGGTCCCGATCGCCGAGCCGTTCGCGAGCTTCGGCAGCCAGGCCGACTTCTGCGCGTCGCTGCCATGGCGCAGGATCGCCTCGGTCGCGACGAAGACGCTCGGGCCGAAGGGGATCGGCGCGAGCGCGCGGCCGACCTCGTAGGCGATCATCGCGAGCTCGAGATAGCCGAAGCCGGCGCCGCCGTACTGCTCGGGGATCACGGCGCCCTGCCAGCCCATCTCCGCGGCGCCCTTCCAGAGCGTCGCCGCGTACGGCTCGGCGCCTTCGAGGATCGACCGGCAGGTCGCGAGCGGCGAATGCTCCGCCAGGTAGTCGCGCGCGGTCTGTTGCAGGAGCTTCTGTTCGTCGGAGAAGTCGAAGTTCATGGGTCCTCTCGTCTGGCCTCTCGTCGTCTGGCTGCTCGCCCGGCCGCTCGGGTGGGCGCGAGCGGAACGGCCCCGCCGTGTGATCACGCGTGGCAGGCGGGCTCGCGGCCGGTCTCGACCGCCGCGCTTCGCCACCGACTCGGGCTGCGACGCCGGGACTCGGGTGGTACGCCGGCTGGATCGCCCGCCGGCGGCCGGGCGGCAGCTTCGGCCGCAACGCGCTCGTCTCGCTTGGGATCACCGCGCCGGCGGTGTCGCGGATCACCGCCCGCCGGCAACGCGGTCGCGAGAATCGCCGAAATAGCGGCCCTGTCAACGATCGCGCGCCCTGGGCGCTAGTCTCCCACGGTCCCATTTTCCAGAGGGCTGGAGGAGCGGTCTTGACGGGATCTCGGAAGCGCCGGCTCGCGGCCGGATGCCGGCGAGATGGATGCCGGCGGAATCGACGCCGGCGAGACGAGCGCGGCGCTTCGTTCGACGGCCGATCGGCCCGGCGGCGGTGCGTGCGGGTCGTCGGGGCGACCGTCGCGCTCGTTCTCGCGCTCGTGGGATCGCTCGTCGATGGGCCTGCTGCCGTCGCCCAGACGGCCGCGAGCCCCCTCTGGCTCACGGTCGAGGAGACCGAGTCCCTGGTCCGGCGGATCGACTACGAGGGCATGCCGCGCGCCGAGGCGGAGCGCATCGGTCCGGCCGGTGCCGCGCGGCTCGTCGAGATGCTCGCCGACCCGGCCGAGCGCACGCATCACGCGCGCGTCCTGCTGGCGCTGGGGACCTGTGGGGCGCCGGGGGCGCTCGAGGCGATACGCGCCTGGGCGGCGAGTGCGCCCCGTGCGGGCGAGCTCGACCGCGCCCGCTTCCGGGCCTGGCAGATGCTGCCCCATGCGCTCGGTCGCCTGGCCTCCCACGATCCGCGTGCCGTCGAGGAGCTCGTCGCGCGCTTCGACGCAGGGCCGCCCGCCTGGACGTTCCGCCACTTCCGCGGGAATCGTCTGCAGCGGCTCGAGCGACGGGCGGCCGTGAGCGCGCTCGGCGAGTCGGATCGGCCGGAGGCGGCGCGTGCGCTCGAGGGCCTGATGCGGCGCGGGCTCGATCCCGAGCTGGCGGACCACGTCCGCGCGGCGCGCGCGGCGATGGCGGTGCCGACGACGGGTGGGACGCGATGAGCGCCCGTCGCCGATGGCTCCTCTTCTCCCTCCCGCTGCTGGGACTCGTCCTCGGACTCGGGCTGTCGGGGGCGGCGCGGGTCGAGGCGGGACCGAGCGTCGACCTCCATCAGCTCCATTGGTACGTCCACGTCGATCTGGTCGACCTCGGCAGCGGGCGCGGCCTCGACTACTGGCAGGGCGTGATCGACGACGCGATGGCGCGCGGCAGCGAGCTGCTCGAAGGGCGCAACGGCCCCTTCGACCGGGCCTGCTGCGTCCGGCTGACGCGAACGGCCTCCGTCTCGACCTTCGGCACGCCCGGCGATGGTCGCGACGTGATGGATACGCTCGCGGACCAGAACTACTTCAATACGGCCGGCGGCTCGGGCTCGAACGCCTTCCTGATCGACAGCATGAGCTACTGCGGCGGCTCGGCCCCGGGCTCGATCGGCTGCGCCGAGCGGCCGAGCTGCAACAGCAACGCCAACGACGATCCGAACCTCTGGATGGTCGTGACCGTCGAAGCCCTCGACGACGGCGTGCTCTCCGCGGTCGTCGCCCACGAGCGCGGCCACAATGCCTGCCTCGTCCACGTCGCCGCGGCCGAGTGCCAGCTGATGCAGGCCAGCGTCTTCACGCCCGGCGTCGCGGGCTGTCTCGCCGCGAGCGAATGCACCAACTACCGCAACGCGCGCACGACGTCGTCGAGCGGGCTCGAATGCGCCTGTCTCGACTCGGGGAGCCTCCCGCTCGCGGACGGCGCGCTCTGCTCCGCGTCTCCGCTCGCCCTCTGCTCGGGCGGGCTCTGCGACGAGACTCTCGGCGAGGGCGCGACGCGGCTGATCGCGGCGGCGGCGCCGGGGACGGCAGGCGGGGGGCCGCCCGACGACGCGATCGCGATCTCGACGCGATCCGGGAGCTGGTCGACCCTCGCCCAGCTGACCCCGACCGCCGACGACGTGCGCGGACTCGAGTACGCCCACGATGGCGGCACGCTCTACGGCGTCGTGCCGACGATCGGCGACGACCAGATCGTCACGATCGATCCGGCGACGGGCCTCGTCCTCGAGGTCGTCGGTACCCTCGCCAACGGAACGGACGAGATCGTCTCGATGGCCTACGACCCGGGTCCGACGAGCGCGCCCGGCGACGATCGGCTCCTCGTGCTCGAGGTCGGGACCAATGACATCGGTACGCTGCGGGCGATCTCGCCCGCCTCGCCGGGGACATCGACGGCGCTGGGCACGCTCCGCTGGTCGCCCGCGTCGCTCTTCACGGGACTGGCCTACGACAGCGTTCATCAAAAGCTCTTCGCCGCCTCGCCCTTCGGTCCGGACGGGCTCTTCGAGATCGATCTCTCGACGTGTCCTCCGTCACCCTGCGAGTCGGACCAGGTGCCGGGCGCCGGCCTTTTCCGGCAGGACGCGAGTCTTTCCTTCTCTCCGGCGACGGGGATGCTCTACCTGGTCGGAACCGCCTACTCCGGCGAGCGGACGTTCTATGACGTCGTCGATCCGCTGACGGGGGTGAGCGCGGTGACGCTCAGTCTCGACACGTTCACGCCCGCCGCGTTGGCGGCGGTACCCGAGCCGATCGGAACGATCTCGTGGCTGGCAGGTGTCGCCGGCGTGATCGTCGCCTATCGTGCGCGCCATTCGAGGTCTTCGCGGGCGGAGACGGCGGTCGTCGCTGTCGGAGCTCGGTCGAGGGGAGCGGAGGACACGGAAATGCGATGGACGATCTTCAAGGCGTTGGGGGGCTTCGCGCTGGGACTGGCTCTGGCGGCGCTCGTGGGCTGCGGGCAGAGCGATGAGGGCGGCTCGCAGTCGGCCACGGAAGCGGCGCAGAAGGCGATGGGCGACGTCGCCGCCGGCGTGAAGGACGCGGCGGACTCGGTCGGCGAGGGCGCGGAGCGGATGGGCCAGCAGGCGCAGGAAGCCGCGGCGAGCGCGGGTCAGATGGCGAGCGATGCGGCGGCGGGCGCGCGGGGCGCCGCCGCGGCCGCGGGCGCCGCGATCGAGTCGGCCGGCGCGAGCGCAGCGACCGCCGTCGACGACGCGACGAAGGCGGCGGGCGAGGCGGTCGACTCGGCGGCCACGGCGGCGGGCGAAGCGGCCGACTCCGCGAAGGCGGGCGTCGCCGACGCCGTCGACCAGGCGGGCAAGGCGGCCTCCGATGCCGGCGCGGCGGCGGCGGGCGCGACTTCGAACGCGCTCGATGCGGCGGCCCGTGAGGCCGACGCGGCGCGCAAGGCGCTCGAGCAGCCGGCGCAGTAGTCGGCGCGCGCGGGGTCGGCGCGCCCCGCACCGATCACGCGCTCGTGGTTCGAGATGGAAGACCGACCGGAGGAGCCCTCCGGTCGGTCTTCGTCATTTCGGCTCCGCGCGGGCCGATCCGACGCGGGTCGGTCCCGCGCGCGCCTCGCCCGCGGCGACCCGCACCCCGCGCGCCGCGTTCGGAACCGGTGCCGTCGGCGCACAGGCGAGCGGGCCCGGGGCCGGACCCGCCGCGACGACGGCCGGCTCGGCGGGCGAGCCCGATGCCGCTGCTCCGCCCGTCGCCGCGGGCGAGCCCGATCCCGCTGCCCTGCCCGTCGCCGCGGGCGAGCGCGATCCCGCTGCCCCGCCCGTCGCCGCGAGGCGATCGAGCCACTCGAGCGAGCCCAGCAGGACGAGCAGCATGACGGCCAGCGCGGCCAGCGCCGCGGCGTTCCACGCGAGCCGTTCGAGCCAGGGATTCGCCGGGATCCGCGCTTCGCTTCGCTCCGACATCGTTCTCGTCCTCGGTCGTCGACCCCGCCCGTGGGCGGGATCCGCTTCTTCCGACCCCGAACGGCGAGAACCCCTCCGGCCGTCGGGGCGGGAGGGGTTCTCGTGGTGGCCTGCTCTGCGGGTTCGGACCCTTCGGGTCCTGCGGAGCTTCGAGGTCTTCGGGTTCTAGCGGCCTTCGACCTCGGCCATGGAGTCCACCTCCCTGTCTGCGTCGCTACGCGGGGCGAGCGACTGGGCGCGCTTCGGGTCGCAGACCCAGCGGGCGCGCGTCCAGTCCATCGTCCCGGCGATCGCCGTCGTCCGGGCCATGCGATCGAATCGCTGGCCTCCGAACGCACAGGCGGCGCGAAGGACGCGGCCTGCGATGGCGGGATGATGGGCGGACATGAGAGGACTCCCGGTCGGATGGGCGAGTGTGTATCGGCTGGCCCGGCGAAAGTCAAAGGGCGTTCCGCGCAATCCGGCGCGATCCGGCGGAATGCTCCGGGCGGGCCGTCCTATTCGTCCGGGGGCGGGGCGCTCGGGGGCGCGAAATGGATCGGGATCTCGGTGATCGCGATCGCGCCGGAGAGGCAGACGTCGACGTCGTGTCCCGCGAGCCGGGGCCGGTTGTGATAGTCGCTGACCCAGTAGAGCGCCCCGTCGCGCTGCTCGTACTCGAACGCATGGGGACTCGGGTCGAGGGGGCAGTGGACGAGCGGCTGGTCCCAGGCCTCGTCGGCGGGATGGGGCAGGTTCACGTTCCAGAACGTGCCAGGGCGTGGGCGGCGGTCGCGCAGATGGTCGAAGACGCGGCGGGTCCGCCGGGCCGTCGACTCCCAGTCGACCTGGCGATGGCGACCGACGTACTGGGAGATCGCGATCGCCGAGTAGCCCAGGATCGCGGCTTCGCGGGCAGCGGCCGCCGTACCGGAGATATAGGTGTCGACGCCGAGGTTGGCGCCATGGTTGATGCCGGAGACGAGCCAGAGGACCTCGCGGCTCGCGGTCTCGCCGAGGACCTGTCGCGCGAACGCGGCCTGGCGCGCGAGGGCGACCCGCGCGCAGTCGGCCGGGGTTCCGCCGAGCCCGTAGCGCGCCGGTCCGAGCGCCTCGAGTCGCAGGGGGACGTCGGTCGTGACCGCATGGCCGACGCCGCTCTGCGGTCCGCTCGGCGCCACGACGAGGCAGCGGGCATAGCTCTCGAGGACGCGGTGGAGCGTCGCGATGCCGTCCGCATGGACGCCGTCGTCGTTGCAGAGGATCAGGGCCATCGGACGCTTCGCTTCCTCCTGGATCCGCTCGCTTCCGCTTCGCTCGGCGCGTGCCGGCCCCATGCAGCCCGGCTGCCAGGCGCCTGCGTGCCGCCGCGGGAGGCGACCGGGAATGCGAGCAGGGCGGTGGGAAACCGCTCCTCCTTGTCGCAGCCCGGACGATAGCCTTGGGCGGCTCTGCATGAGCCCGATCCGGAGAGCGAGCCCCCTGACATGATGCGCGGAGCCCATTCGACCGAGCAGATGATCGCGCTGCACGGCCTCTTCGCCGAAGGTGCGGCCTGCGCCGAGACGACCCTCGCCGAGATCTCGGGTCGCGAGTCGGCGGTCGACGTCGTCGACGTGCGCTGCACGCCGCTCGAGTCCTTCGGCGAGCGCGGCCTGCGACTCGGCGACGATCTGGTCGCTGCGGTGCTCGGTCGGCTCGAGGGCGGCTGCAGCGGCTCGATCGCCGTCGCGCTCGAGCCCGAGGACGCGCTCGCCTGGGCGCGGACCGGCAGCGAGCGCGATCCGCTCGCGGCCTTCGTCGCGCTCGGCCGCGCCCTGGCCGGCGGACTCGCCACGGCCCTCGGCGAAGCGCTGCGGGCGAAGGTCGCGCTCGTCGACGCACGGCTCGTCGAGCGGACGGAGCCCCTCGTGCTCGCCGCGACGCACGCGCCGTCGGACACGATCGTCGTCTCGGTCCGCATCCAGGTCGAGGCCCGGGACGAGGCGTTCCTCGCGATCGCCCATCTCCTGCTCGAGCCGAAGCGGATGACGCAGCTGCTCTCGAGCCTGGCGCCGGCGGTGCACTGACGCCCTCGGGCGCTCCCGCTACGTTGCGGACCATGGCGATCTTCCTGATCCGACACGGCGAGACGGCGGGCAACCGCAATCGCATCATCCAGGTCGCCGAGACGCCGCTCTCCGAGCACGGCCTCGCCCAGGCCGCGCGCCTCGGCCGCCGGCTCGCGTCCGAGCCCGTCGTCGAGATCTGGTCGAGCCATCTGCCGCGGGCGCACCAGACGGCGCAGGCGATCGAGCGCACGACCCGCGCGCCGCTGGCGCTCCACGACGAGCTCGAGGAGCGCAACTTCGGCCATCTCCGGGGCACGCCCTACGCCGAGCTCACGCTCGACCCCTTCGTCCCGAACTACGATCCGCCGGGCGGCGAAGGCTGGGACGCGTTCCACGCGCGCGTCGACCGGATGTGGGAGCGCGTCGAGCGCCATTGGTACGACCGGCATGCGAAGACCGGGCGCGACGTGCATCTCGTCGTCGTGAGCCACGGGCTCTTCCTGCGCTCGATCCTCGAGCGACGCCTCCTCTCGCCCGAGCAGCTCGCGCGGCATGCCGACGCCGAAGGCAAGGTCACGCTGCTGAACACCGCCCTCTCGATCGTCGTCCCCTCGGCATCGTCGGCGGGCGCCGCGATCCACCGCGTCGAGCTGCTCGGCTGTACCGCGCACCTCCTCGATCCGGATCCCGATCCGGAGCCGACCGACGGCCCGTCCGATGCCGGCGCCGCGGGGGGTGTCCCGCTCGGCGGGGTCTGAGTCGGCCGGGCCACGGCGCATCCCGTTCGGCGCTTCCTGCCGGGGTTCATGGCCGGCCCGTCGCGCCTGCGCGTGCTCCGCCCGCCTGGCCGCCCGATCGCTCTCCCTCGAGCTCTTCGTCTTCCTCGATCTCGATCTCGACCTCGACCAGGACGAGGCGGTCGAGGGCCCGCTCGAGATCGTCCTCCTTCGGCCGACGCGCGTGGTCGAGCCCGATGCCATAGACCATCGCGTCGCGCGGCAGCGCCGTCAGGAAGCGTCGGGCGGTGTCGCGTAGCCGCTCGCGCGCGTGCTGGATCGTGCGGGCGCGTCCGCGCAGGACGGTGCCCGCGACCAGGACCTCGACCGGCGCGGGGACGCCGGGACCCGGCGTGAAGCTCGTCCACCAGCGGGTATCCCGGCTCGAGAGCAGCCAGAGACGTTCGCCTTCGCGCACGTAGCTGAGCGGCGTTGCGTAGCGCCGCCCGCTCCGGCGGCCGCGGTAGCGGAGGAGGCAGAGGTTGCCGCTCGCGATGCGATGCAGGGGCGAGCGCAGCAGCGCGCGCATCGGGACGTTCAGCGCCGCGTAGAGGAGCGGGCGCAGCCGCACCTCAGCGCCCGGGCGCGTGCTGGCTGAAGAGCATGAACGTCACGTTGTCCTCGCAGTCCGCCCCGTCGTCCCACTGAGCGACGGGCACGAACTCCGCCTCGCCGGCGTGGAAGTAGTAGGAGTGGAGGCCGAGCAGGTCGGCGAAGGCGACGAGCGTCGAGTGGGCCCAGGAGGTCCAGCCGTGGTAGTCGAAGAGGCGGCGGCGCTGCTTGCCCTGGCGCGCCTCGAGATGGAAGGAGAGGGCGTGGGTCAGCGGGTTGGGCTCGCCGCCGGGCTCGCCGACCAGCGCGCAGGTGAAGCCCGCGTCGCGCTGCTCTTCGCGGGCGAGCTCCTCCGTATCGCCCATGTCGCTCACGAGGCAGATCGGCAGCGTCTCGAGCATGAGGTAGTCGACGTGGTCGGTCGCGACCCGCATCAGGTCGAAGAGCTGGCGCGCGTCGAAGTAGTGATGGCTCTGCTTGCCGATGTAGGCGAGCGACTCGCCGGCGGTCTGGGCCTTGACCCGCTCCCAGATCGCGGGCGAGAGCACATCGCCCACGATGTAGTCCTTCGACGTCCGGGGCAGCCAGCGCTGGTCGAGCACGCGGCGCTGCGCGTCGCGGTCGAGGTCGATCATCATGTAGCGGAAGTCGGGGTAGGCGAAATGCCCGAGGTAGGAGAACTCCGCCGTCCCCGCCATCGGCTCGATGATCGTCCTGACCGCCTCGCAGCGCCTCGTCGACACGAAGTCGCGCACGCCGAAGTCGACCGTCCCGAGCACCGCCGAGTAGACCTTGTACGGGTCGAGCGCCTCGAGTCCGCCCTTCCGGAACGCCTCGATGTAGTCGTAGTTCTCGACGAAGGGCGAGTCGTAGTTCTTCATCCAGCCGAAGTCGCTGAAGTCGTGGAAGCCCGCGCGGGCGATCGACTGCCAGAGGGCGAGCCGCGCGGCACGCGAGCGCGGCTTGGGACCGCTCTGCTTGAAGCCCCGCTTCACGCAGGCATGCAGCCGCGCCAGGAACTTCTCGCGCTGGGGCAGCTTCATGTCCGCGAGTCGACCGCGACCCTCGAGGCGGATCCAGTCGGGCTTCGGAACGATGCCGGCCTCGATCTGGCCGAGCAGGTGGTCGAGGCGTTCGGGGCTGCGCGCGATGCGGGTCGTTTCTTGGGGAAGCATGGTCTCTCGTCGAAGGGGCGCGGTCGGGAGCGGGGGCTCGGCCGGGTCGGGCGTCAGCTGCGGTCGGGGTCGGGGTCGGGCTTGCGGAAGCGCAACGTCATGCGGTCGCTCTCGCCGATCGCGCGGTACTGCGCGCGATCGCGGTCGCCGAGGCGGAAGCTCGGCGGCAGCGTCCAGACGCCAGCGGGCCAGTCGGCCGTGTCCCTGGGATTCGCGTTGATCTCCGACTGGCCCTCGAGGACGAAGCCCGCCTGCTCGGCGAGCGCGATGACGACCTCCTCGGGCACGTATCCCGAGAACGCCTCGCGGTTCGTCCGCGGTCCGGCCCGGTGCTGCACGACGCCGAGCACGCCGCCCGGCTTCAGCACGTCGTAGAACGCCTGGTAGACGTCGGCGGCGACGCCGCCGTTGATCCAGCCGTGGGTGCTGCGGAAGGTCAAGACCAGGTCGGCCGAGCCCGGCGGTCCGAGGTCGACGCCGTGGGGCGGCGAGAGCTCGCCGACCTCGACCCGGCCGAAGACCTCGGGCTCCTCCTCGATCCGCCGCAGCAGCGCGGCGTGGGCGCTGCGCTGGTAGTCGACCACGCCCGGCGCGTCGAGGTCGTAGCTCGCGACGACGAGCTGGCCGTGGTCGCGCAGGACGGGGGCGAGGATCTCGGTGTACCAGAGCTCGCCGCCGGGTAGCGCTTCGACGACCGTCATGTCGTCGCGCAGGCCGAAGAAGGCGAGGGTCTCGACCGGATGGCGGTAGACGTCGCGCGCGACGTGGTCGGCGCTGCGCTGGCTCCCGCGCGCGGCGGCTTCGACGGCCTTGGCCGTCTCGGCGATCGAGGCGGACCGCTCCGCGGCCTCGAGCGCGGCCCGGGTCGGCGCACTGGTCGCGCTCGTCACCGTCCCGGCCGCGTCCCGGCCCGGTTCGACGGACGGCGTGCCGTCGGAAGCGCAGCCGATCAAGCCGAAGATCGCCATCGCGAGAACGTGGCGGGCCGTCCCCCCCGCGCGCGGAGCGATGCATCGGCGCGCGAGCGAAGCCGGGCGAGGAACGTGCGCCATCGGGACCCCCTTTCGATCTGTGGCCGGCCGATCTGTGGCCGGCCGATCTGCGGCCGGCCGATCTCCGGCACGCCGATCGTCGACGGACCGATCGTCGACGGACGTGCGGACGGATCGATCGAGGCGCGATTGTGGCAGATCAGTAGCCGAGATTCGACGCCAGCCAGCGCTCCATCTCTTCGGGCGTCGTCCCCATGCGCGCGGCGTAGTCCTCGATCTGGTCGCGGCCGAGACGGCCGACCGTGAAGTAGCGCGCGTCGGGGTGGGCGAAGTAGAGGCCGGAGACGCTGGCGGCCGGGCGCATGGCGCAGGTCTCGGTCAACGCGAGTCCGACCTCTTCGGCGCCGAGCAGCGCGAAGAGCCGGCGCTTCGGGAGGTGGTCGGGGCAGGCGGGGTAGCCGAAGGCCGGCCGGATGCCGCGATAGCGCTCCGCGATCAGATCCTCGTTCGAGAACGACTCCGACGCGCCGTAGCCCCATTCCCTGCGCGCCCGGGCGTGGAGCAGCTCGGCGAAGGCCTCGGCCAGCCGGTCGGCGAGGGCCTTCACCATGATCGACTGGTAGTCGTCGTGGTCCTTCTGGAAGCGGAGCGCGATCTCCTCGGCTTCGCCGCCGCTCGTGACGGCGAAGCCGCCGACGTGGTCCGCGACGGGGGAGCCGAGCGGCGCGATGAAGTCCGACAAGGCCCGGTTCGGCTTGCCCTCGGGCTGCTCACCCTGCTGTCGAAGCATCGGGAACCGCTCGACCTCGCGGCCGAGGGACTCGTCGGCGAAGAGGATGACGTCGTCGTTCGCGCTGCGAGCGGGCCAGAAGCCGTAGACGCCCCGAGGCGTGAGCCAGCGCTTCGCGACGATCTCGTCGAGCAGCCGGCGGCCGGCGTCGTAGAGGTCCCGGGCGGCCGCCCCCTGCTTCGGATCGTCGAGGATCTTCGGGAAGCGACCGGCGAGGTCCCAGGCCGAGAAGAAAAAGGTCCAGTCGATGTAGGGCACGAGGTCCTCGACGCGGACGTCGTCGACGACGCGCCGGCCGAGGAATCCGGGCCGCGCCACGGTCGTGTCGTCGAACACGAGCTTCGCGGCGTTCGCCCGCGCGTCCGCCAGCGGCAGCAGCGGCTTCTCCTGCCGCCCCGCATGGAGCGCCCGCAGCTTCTCCTGCTCGTCCCGATTCGCCGCGACGAACGTCCCGCGCCGCTCCGCCGCGAGGAGGTCCGAGACGACGCCGACCGAGCGCGACGCGTCGAGCACGTGGATGACCGGCTGGGCGTAGTTCGGGGCGATCTTGACCGCCGTGTGCTGCCGGCTCGTGGTGGCGCCGCCGATCAAGAGCGGCGTCGTCATGCCCCGCCGCTCCATCTCCTTCGCGACGGAGGCCATCTCGTCGAGGGAGGGCGTGATCAGGCCCGAGAGACCGACGAGGTCGGCCCCCTCGGCGACTGCCGTATCGAGGATCTTCGCGGCAGGCACCATCACGCCGAGGTCCACCACGTCGTAGTTGTTGCAGCCGAGCACGACGCCGACGATGTTCTTGCCGATGTCGTGGACGTCGCCCTTCACGGTCGCGAGCACGACCTTGCCCCGCGCGCGTCCCTCCACCTTCTCCGCGGCGAGATACGGCTCGAGATAGGCGACCGCCTTCTTCATGCAGCGTGCGCTCTTCACGACCTGGGGCAGGAACATCTTGCCGCCGCCGAAGAGGTCGCCGACGACGCGCATGCCGTCCATCAGCGGCCCCTCGATCACGTCGATGGGACGCCCCAGCTTCTGGCGCGCCTCCTCCGTGTCGGCGTCGATCCAGTCGACGATGCCGTGGACGAGCGCATGGGCCAGCCGCGCCTCGACCGGTCCCTCGCGCCAGGCGAGGTCGACCTGCCGCTGCTTGCCGGCGCCCTTCACGCGCTCGGCGAACTCGACCATGCGCTCGGTCGCGTCGGGACGACGGTTGAACAGGATGTCCTCGACGCGTTCGAGCAGGTCCTTGGGGATGTCTTCGTAGAGCTCGAGCTGGCCGGCGTTGACGATGCCCATGTCCATGCCGGCGCGGGTCGCGTGGTAGAGGAAGGCGGAGTGGATCGCCTCGCGGACGCGATCGTTGCCGCGAAACGAGAAGGAGAGGTTCGAGACGCCGCCCGAGACGTGGACGCCGGGGCAGCGCTCGCGGATCCGCTTCGCCGCTTCGATGAAGCTCCTGGCGTACTCGGCGTGCTCCTCGATCCCCGTCGCGATCGCGAGGATGTTGGGATCGAAGATGACGTCCTCGGGCGGGAAGCCGACCTCGTCGACGAGCAGGCGATAGGCGCGCTCGCAGATCGAGACCTTGCGCTCGGTCGTATCCGCCTGGCCGATCTCGTCGAAGGCCATCACGACGACGCCCGCGCCGTAGCGCCGGACGAGCCGCGCCTTTTCGAGGAAGTCGGCCTCGCCCTCCTTGAGCGAGATCGAGTTGACGACGCCCTTGCCCTGGACGCAGCGCAGCCCCGCCTCGATCACGCTCCATTTCGAGCTGTCGACCATGATCGGGATGCGCGCGACCTCGGGCTCGCTCGCGATCAGGTTGAGGAAGCGGGTCATCGCCGCTTCGCTCTCGAGCATGCCCTCGTCCATGTTGACGTCGAGCAGGTTGGCGCCGCCGCGGACCTGGTCGAGGGCGATCTCGAGGGCTTTGTCGTAGTCATCGGCCTCGATCAGCTTCCGGAACTTCGCCGAGCCGGTCACGTTCGTCCGCTCGCCGATCATCTGGAAGTTCGAGTCGCGCCGGATCGCGAGGGTCTCGAGCCCGGAGAAGTAGGTCGTCCGCTCGGCCGGTGCCGGCGCTGCGGGCGGGAGCGGACGCGGGGCGACGCCTTCGACGGAGCGCGCGATCTCGCGGATGTGGGCCGGCGTGGTCCCGCAGCAGCCGCCGACGATGTTGACGAGGCCGCTCGTCGCGAACTCGCCGACGAGCCGGCCGGTCGTCGTCGGCGCCTCGTCGTAGTCGCCGAAGGCGTTGGGCAGGCCGGCGTTCGGGTAGCTCGAGATGCGGCAGTCGGCGATGCGCGCGAGCTCGGCGACGTGGGGCCGCATCTCGGTCGCGCCGAGGGAGCAGTTGACGCCGACCGACAGCGGCTTCGCATGGGCGATCGAGCGCCAGAAGGCGTCGACGGTCTGCCCCGAGAGCGTGCGGCCGGAGGCGTCTGTGATCGCGACCGAGATCATGATCGGCAGGCGCAGGCCGCGCGCTTCGAACACCTCGTCGATCGCGACGAGGGCGGCCTTGGCGTTCAGCGTGTCGAAGATGGTCTCGACGAGCAGGAGGTCGACCTCGCCGTCGATCAGGGCCTCGACCTGCTCGCGGTAGGCGCGCGCGAGCGCCTCGAAGTCGAGGCTCCGCGCCGCCGGGTCGTTCACGTCCGGGGAGATCGAGAGCGTCTTCGGCGTCGGGCCGACGGCGCCGGCGACGAAGCGGGGGCGGCTCGGATCCCTCGCCGTGAAGGCATCGGCCGACTCGCGCGCGATGCGCGCCGCGGCGAGGTTCAGCTCGCGCACCGTCCGCTCCAGGCCATAGTCGGCCTGGGAGACGGCGTTCGAGCCGAAGGTGTTCGTCTCGGCGATGTCGGCGCCGGCCTCGAAGTACTGATCATGGATCGCGCGGATCACGTCCGGGCGGGTCAGGCAGAGCAGCTCGTTGTCGCCCTTCAGGTCGCTCGGATGGTCCTCGAAGCGGCCGCGCCGGAAGTCCGCCTCCGCGAGGCCGTAGGTCTGGATCATCGAGCCCATCGCGCCGTCGAGGACGAGGATCCGCTCGGACAGCGCGCGCTGGAGGCTCTCGAGGCGCTGGGCTCGGCTCGGTCGGGTCGGCATGGGGGCTCCTGGCAGGCGGGCGAAAGTATCATCCTTATATCCGCATATCCAGATATTTAGATCGGCCGGGTTGATCCGGGAAGACCGGTGTTCAAGTTGGCGCCGCTTGGGCGGACGCGCATCTCGTCCCGTCGAAGCGAGCCCGAAGCCCGCCGTCCGGTTCGTCCCGATCCGGTTTCCCATGGGGACCGCGCCGGGTCGGCTCGGGCCTGCGTCCAGCGCTCGGATCGAGCGACAGCGCCAGAGGAGCCGATCGATGGAGACCCACGCCTTCCAGGCCGAGACGCAGAAGCTGCTCGGCCTCATGATCCACTCGCTCTACTCGAACAAGGAAGTCTTCCTGCGCGAGCTCGTCTCGAACGCCTCCGACGCGCTCGACCGCCGCCGATTCGAGGCGCTCCGCAATCCGGCCCTGCAGCCCGAGGGCGAGCTCGCGATCGAGCTCCTCGCCGATCGTTCCGCTCGCACGCTCACGATCGCCGACAACGGCATCGGCATGAGCCGCGACGAGCTCGTCGAGCATCTCGGGACGATCGCCCGCTCCGGAACGCTCGAGTTCCTGAAGCGGGCCGGCGAGGGAAGCGACGCGGCCCCGGATCTGATCGGTCAGTTCGGCGTCGGCTTCTACGCGAGCTTCATGGTCGCCGACGAGGTCGAGGTCGTGAGTCGCAAGGCCGGCGAGGCGACGGCGACGCGCTGGATCTCGAAGGGCGCCGGCGAGTACGGCATCGAGCCCGCGACCCGCGACGAGGTCGGCACGACGATCCGTCTCCAGCTGAAGCCCGTCGACGGCGAAGCGGGCATCGCCGACTTCTGCGACGAGTGGGTCCTGCGCCAGGTGATCCGCAAGTACTCGGACTTCGTCGCTTATCCGATCCGGCTGACCCTGATCGAGCCGGCGGGCGAGGACGAGGGAGGGGCTCGCGACAGCGCCGAAGCGTCGGCCGATGGTGGCTCGGCGACCACCGCGGGCGACGGACTGCTCCCGAAGCGCCGGACCCTCGACACGCCGCTCAACTCGATGAAGGCGATCTGGACGCGCCCCGAGAGCGAGGTCGACGAGGCCGAGTTCACGGAGTTCTACCGCCACATCACCCACGACCACCGCGACCCGATGCTCCGCGTCGCGGCCCGGCTCGAAGGCACGTTCGAGGCGCGCGCGCTGCTCTTCGTGCCCTCGCGTGCGCCCTACGATCTCTACCACCGCGAGCGGCTCCACAACGGCGTCCAGCTCTACGTCCGGCGTGTCTTCATCATGGACGAGTGCCGGGAGCTCCTGCCCGACTGGCTCCGCTTCGTCCGCGGCGTCGTCGATGCCGAGGACCTCTCGCTCAACGTCTCGCGCGAGATGCTGCAACAGGACCGGCAGATCCAGGCGATCCGCAAGCACCTCGTCAAGAAGGTCGTCGAGCGACTCAAGAAGCTCCTACAGGACGATCGCGACGCCTACGAGCAGTTCTGGGCCGAGTTCGGCGCCGTGCTGAAGGAGGGACTGCTCGACTTCGCGGAGGACCGCGAGCGCATCCTCGACCTGATGCTCGCCCCGTCGTCGGCCGACGAGCAGAAGCGCGTCTCCCTCGCCGAGTACGTCGCTCGCATGCCCGCCGATCAGGACGCGATCTACTACGTGGCCGGACCGAAGCTCGACGTCCTGCGCCGCTCGCCCCACCTCGAGGCGTTCAAGGAGAAGGGCATCGAGGTGCTCTTCCTGACGGATCCCGTCGACGAGGTCTGGGTCGCGCAGGGACCCGTCCGCTACCAGGAGAAGCCCTGGAAGAGCATCGGCCACGGCGAGATCGAGCTCGGCTCGGACGAGGAGAAGGAGAGGAAGAGGGGGGAGCGGGCGCAGCGCGAGGCCGACCTCTCGAGCCTGCTCTCGGCCCTGCGCACGGCGATCCAGGACGACGTCAAGGAGGTCCGCCTGTCGAGCCGGCTCAAGACCTCCGTGGCCTGCCTCGTCCATGAGGAGGGCGATCTCTCGCCCGCGCTCGAGGCGATGCTGCGCCAGGCGGGTCAGCCGATTCCCGAGCGCAAGCCCATCCTCGAGCTCCTCCCGGGCCACCCCGTGATCGAGCGACTGCAGGCGCGCTTCGAGCGCGATCCGGCGGACGCGCGTATCGCCGATGCCGCCCGTCTGCTATTCGGGCAGGCGGTCCTGGCCGAGGGCGGGCAGCTCGAGGATCCGAGCGGGTTCGCGGTGCTGGTCAACAAGCTGATGGCCGAGACGCTCTGAGGCCTGGCGCATGGACGGGGCCTCGAACGCGTCGAAATCGCGTCGCGGACGTCGTCGGTCGGAGGAGCGAGCGTTCGCATGGACTCCCGCCTGAACGAGCATGGTCAACGCATCGGGCTTCCGGTGCCGGACTGGCGCGGGGCACGGCCGCCGGTGCGCGAGGTCGTGACGGGCGCGTTCTGTCGACTCGAGCCGCTCGACGCGGATCGGCATGCCGACGCGCTCTTCGAGGCGTACGCGGCCGATCCGGAGGGGGTCGACTGGACCTATCTGCCCTACGGTCCCTTTCCCGATCCCGCCGCCTATCGAGCGTGGCTCGCCGGCAAGCAGGCGGCGCGGGACGAATGCTTCTTCGCGATCGTCGATCCGAAGCGGGACGCGCCCGTCGGCGTCGCCGCCTATCTGCGGATCCAGCCCGAGACGGGCTCGATCGAGGTCGGCCATCTCCGCCATGCGCCCGCCCTGCAGCGGACCGTCGCCTCGACCGAGGCGATGTTCCTGATGATGAAGCGCGTCTTCGACGACTGGGGCTACCGGCGGTACGAGTGGAAGTGTGACCGGCTGAACGCCCCTTCACGCGCTGCCGCGACCCGGCTCGGGTTCCGCTACGAGGGCGTCTTCCGTCAGTTGATGGTCGTGAAGGGCCGCAATCGGGACACGGCCTGGTTCTCGATCCTCGACGCGGAGTGGCCGGCCATCCGAGCCGCGTTCGAGGCCTGGCTCGACCCCTCGAACTTCGACGCGCAGGGTCGACAGCGACGTCGGCTCGAAGCGTGGATGCCGCCGAGCGCGGGGCGGCCGATCGTCGTCGATGCCGACACGATGGGGACCGGGCAGGCGGCAAACGAGCGAGGCTGATCCGGATCGTGGCGATCCGTGGGCGCGCCGCGCGCCTCGTCGGCGCGCATGCGGCAGCGTCGAGACCCAGTCGATCCCGGCGACGCTGCCCGACGGGTAGGGCATCGAGGGGGCGACGGGATGGCCTTGGACCGCCGTACGAGGCGAGGTCGTCGGAATCGAGCGCCGCGAGCGTTCGTTCGCCGGTGGGTTCGAAGCCGGGCTCCGTGCGCGAACGCCTCGCGGGCGGCGGGCCCAGCCTAGCGTGATCGCCAGGCGTCGCGGCGATCGATCAGCGCGTCGAGCGCGAGCCCGAGTCCGTCGAGGTCGTCGTAGCGCGCGCCCTGGATGAACTCCGTCACTCCGAGCGCCTCGAGCGCTTCGAGCCGGTCGAGCTCCCACGTCCGGTCGCGTCGTCCGAGCCCGCCGAAGACGGCGACCTCCGGGCGCGCGCGCCCGGCATCGGCGAAGCGTGCCGCCAGCTCGGCGATGGGCGCGCGTAGCCGCTCCGGGTCGTCGGTCATGGGCAGCCAGCCGTCGCCGAAGCGGGCGGCCCGGGCGAGGGCCTGCGGTCCCCCGCCGCCGATCCAGATCCGTGGCCGGCGCGGGCGGGGCCGGAAGAAGAGTGACTGGCCGTTCGAAACCACGACCTCGTCCCGTCCCTCGAAGGCGTCATGCAGGAAGGCGAGCACGGCGTCGCTGATCCGGCCGCGGGCCCGTCGCTCGACCCCGACCGCGCGAAACTCGGCCGCCATCCAGCCGACCCCCACGCCGAGCTCGAGGCGTTCGTCCGAGAGCTCCTGCACCGTCGCGATCGCCTTGGCGGTCGGGAGCGCCGGGCGATAGGGAAGGACCAGCACGCCCGTCCCGAGATGGATGCGGTCGGTCGCGGCGGCGAGCCAGGCGAGGGTCGTCAGCGGATCGAGGTAGCGACCGCCGGATCCCTCGGCGTCGTCCGGGGGGATCGCGATGTGATCCGGGATCCAGAGCGTATCGAGCCCGGCGGCTTCGGCGCGCGCGGCGCTCGCGCGCAGGACGTCCCGGCGTGCGGCGGCTCCCATCGTTCGAAGGGCGATTCCGAAGCGCATGATTGAGGTTGCCCCTTCGCGATTGGGTTAATGTAGGCCGGTCGCGCGTCGTGATCCCTCTTTCGGGAGGCGGATCGGCGGAGAGGGCGGCGACGGAGGATCGACCCTGGAACGACTCGCGGATGCGTCCGATCGCGAAGCCGCATCGCGGGGCGGGGACGCGCGAGCCGCCGTCGCGGGCGCCGGAATCGCCGGCGGCGACGCCGTCGATCCCGAGCGCTTCATCGAGCTGCACGACGTACGGCTCGCCTTCGGTCGGCGGACGGTCTTCGACGGGCTCTCCGTCCGCATGCGCAAGGGCGGGATCCATCTGCTGCTCGGCGGGAGCGGCAGCGGCAAGAGCACGCTCCTGCGCATGATCGGCGGCCTCCAACGCCCCGACTCGGGCGAGGTCCACGTCGCGGGCAACCGGCTCTCCGAGAAGAGCGAGCGCGAGCTCGGCGAGATCCGCAAGCAGATCGGCATGCTGTTCCAGAACGGCGCGCTGCTCGACTCGATGAGCGTCGTCGAGAACGTCGGCCTTCCGCTGCGGGAGCATACGCGGCAGGCCTGGGACGAGATCAGCCGACACGTGACCCGAGTCCTGCGCTCCGTCGGGCTCGAGGGCGTCGAGGGGCTTCTGCCGCGCGAGCTCTCGGGCGGCATGCTGCGCCGCGTCGCCTTCGCGCGCGCGATCGTGATGGAGCCCGAGATCCTGCTCTGCGACGAGCCCTTCTCCGGACTCGATCCGATCAACGTGACCCGCATCGAGGATCTGCTCGTGGAGCTGAATCGGACGCTCGGCCTGACCATCGTCGTCACGTCGCATCACATGGCGTCGTCGCTCCGCATGGCGAGCCAGCTGATCCTGCTGCGCAAGGGCGCCTGCATCGCCGGGACGCCCGAGGATCTCGCCAGCAGCACGGATCCGGAGATCTGCGAGTTTCTCGGCGAGGATGGTCGCGCCTATCTCGCGCGGCTCCATGAGCTCCGGGACGCGGGCGCGCACGCTGCCGCTCCCGACGGCGGGAAGAAGTCATGATCGACTGGATTCGCGAGCTCGGCGCGCAGACGATCGCTCAGGTCGGGGGGTTGGGACGCGTCGCGGTCTTCGGTGGCCACCTGATCGGCGCGGTTCCGCGGCCGCCGAGCCGCTTCGGGTTCTTCGTGCGCGCGCTCTTCGATGCGGGCGTGCTCTCGGTCGCGTTGATCTGTCTGTCGGGCTTCACGGTCGGGATGGTGCTCGGGCTCCAGCTGCATACGACGCTGACCCGCTTCGGCGCGGAAGAGGGGCTCGGGGCGGTCGTTGGCCTCTCGCTCGTGCGCGAGCTCGGCCCGGTCCTGACGGGGCTACTCGTCACGGGGCGCGCCGGCTCGGCGATCACGGCCGAGATCGGGGCGATGAAGTCGACCGAGCAGCTCGACGGCCTGCGCATGATGGCGATCGACCCGGTCCACTTCGTCGCTCTGCCCCGGGCGATCGCGCTGACGGTCGCGATGCCGCTGCTCAACGGGCTCTTCATCGTGCTCGCGATCGCCGGCGCCTACGGCATCGGGGTCTGGCGGCAGGGGCTCGACGGCGGGATCTATCTCTCGGGTCTCGAGGATGCCGTGCTCTTCGGGGAGGACGTCGGTCAGAGCCTCCTCAAGAGCCTGGTCTTCGGCGTGTTGCTCGGGTTGATCGCGACCTACAAGGGCCATTCCTGCGAGCCCGACGCCGCTGGGGTCGCGCGGGCGACGACCTCGACCGTCGTCACGGCGTCGGTCTGCATCCTGCTCGCGGACTACGTGATCACGGCGCTCTGGAACGTGTAGGCGGTCGCCGGGGCGGGGCGGTGGACGTCCGGGGCCGCACGGTGCGCGAGCAGGACGCGAGGAGAGGGATTCGATGCGGGATCATGCGACACGGGACTTGATCGTCGGGCTCTTCGTGCTGGTCGGATTGGCGACCCTGGCGTACCTGTCGCTCCAGGTCGGCGGGATCGAGCTCGGGCAGACCGATCGCATCGAGCTCTTCGCGACCTTCGACGACGTCGGGGGGCTCTCGGTCCGGGCGCCGGTCCGGATCGGCGGCGTCAAGATCGGACAGGTCTCCGCCATCGGCCTCGACGAGGAGAGTCGCCCGAAGGTCACGATGGACGTCGACGCCGACGTCGCGATCTCGACGGACGCCACCGCCGCGATCCGCACGGCCGGTCTGCTCGGCGACCAGTTCATCGCCGTCGAGCTCGGCGCGGAGGAAGCGTCGCTCGCGAACGGCGAGGCCTTCGAGTTCACCGTGAGCGCCTTCTCGATCGACAAGCTGATCGGCCACTTCATCCACAACGCCGGCGTCACGGATTGAGACGCATGCGGCTCGCGTTCGAGGCGGAGCGAGAGAGGGTGCGGCGCGGGTCGGCCGACCGCCTCGGATCGAGACGGGTCGCGCGCGATCGGCTCCTCGCGCTCGTTGGCCTGCTCGCTGCGGCGGGTTGTGCGACGCCCGAGCGGCCCGATCCGCTCGAGCGGATGAACCGCGGGATCTTCGCCTTCAACGAGACCCTCGACCGCTATGCGCTCGAGCCGGTCGCGACCGCCTACGATTTCGTGGTCCCCGGCTTCGTGCAGGACGGCGTTCGCAACTTCTTCCACAACCTCGAGATGCCGATCGTGATCGCCAACGAGATCCTGCAGGCCAAGCCCGCACGGGTCGTCGAGGACGTGGCCCGTCTCTTCTTCAACTCGACCCTCGGTCTCGCCGGATTCGTCGACGTCGCGAGCCGGGTCGGGATCCCCGACAACGACGAGGACTTCGGTCAGACGCTCGGCTGGTGGGGGGTCCCGCCGGGGCCGTACCTCGTCGTGCCGATCCTGGGCCCCTACACGTTGCGGGACGGATTCGGCGAGATCGCCGATACGACCGCCGGGGCCTACGCGTACATGAACTTCTTCTGGTTCGACGTCGTCGGACTGAGCACGTGGGAGACGACCGGCGCCTCGATCGGCAGCTACGCCTACCGGATGATCAACCTGCGCGCGATCTACCTCGAGGAGATCGAGCACAATCGCGAGGATGCCTTCGATTACTACGCCTTCGTCCGGAACGCCTACCTGTCGAACCGGCAGGCGCGGGTGCTCGATTCGACGGACACCGCCGCGGGCGTCGACGAGGATCTCTACGAGCTCGAGGACGAGGACGACGTGGACTATGACGTGGACGACGCCGACTACGATACCGACTACGACACCGACTACGACGCGGGCGACGCCGACGAGGAGCGCGGGGCGGAAGAGGCCGGAGAAGCCGGGGGAGAAGAAGGAGAAGGCGATGGCGAGGACTGAGGCGATCGAAGCGGCGAGGGCGGACGGGAGCCGGGTCGGAACCCGCCGGACGGTGGGCGCGACGGCCATGCGCGCGTCGATGCACAGGCCGAGCGGCGTGCGGCCGCTCTGCGCGCTCGTGGCGTTCGCGGGGCTGCTCGCGACGGGCATCGCCGGGCCCGCGTGGGCCCAGGCCCAGGCGAACGCGAAGCCGAACCCCGCCGCGACGGGCGACGCGGCTCGCGCGGCGGTCCCCCGGCAGATCATCGCCGACGCGGCGGTCAAGATCGTCGCGATCCTCGCGCGCAAGCAGGAGCCCGCGGAGCAGCGCGTCTCCGAGATCGAGGCGATCGCCTACGAGCTCTTCGACTTCTCGACGATGTCGAAGCTCGTGCTCGCGCGGAACTGGCGCAAGCTCTCGCCGCCCCAGCGGACCGAGTTCGTCCATGAGTTCAAGCGCCACCTCTCGCATACCTACGGCACCCGCCTCGACCGCTACGACCAGGAGCGCGTCGACGTCTATGGGACCCAGCTCGAGCCGCGTGGCGACGTCTCGGTCAAGACGCGGATCGTCGGGGGCCAGTTCGACGGCGCGGAGATCGCCTACCGGCTGCGCGAGCACGCCGGCGCGTGGCGCATCATCGACGTCGTGATCGAGGGCGTCTCGCTCGTGTCGAACTACCGCTCGCAGTTCCAGGAGGTCCTCAACACGGGGACGATCGACGACCTGATGGCGAAGCTGCGCGACAAGAACTTCAAGGTCGACGAGCCGGAGCCGAAGGCGAAGAAGGGTCAGGAGCAGGGGCAGGAGAAGGGTTAGGAGAAGGGGCAGGCGTCGCGGTCTCCGCGCGGGCGTCGAGGAACGCGAGCAGGGCGGCGTGGAAGGCCTCGGGCTGGTCGAGATAGCAGGCGTGGCCGGCGCCGCGCAGGATCTCGACGTCGCTCGCCGGCATCAGCTCGTGGAGTCGATCGGCCAGCGAGAGCGGGATGAGGTCGTCGTCGGCGCCCCAGACGACGAGCGTCGGGAGCGCCGAGCCCGCGAGCGCGGGCGCGTTCTCCGGAATTCCGACCGGCGCGATCGCGACGAGCCCTGCGACCGCGGTCGGCTCGCGCGCGATGAAGGGGAGGACGTAGCGGCCACTCATCGAGGGCGCGACCACCACCGGCCGCTCGAGCCCGACCTCGCTCGCGAGGAAGGGCAGGAGCGGCGACAGCAGCGCCTCCGGCGCGAGCGCGCCGCGCTCGGAGGCGCCGAAGCCGGGCAGGTCGACGGCGACGACCCGCCATCCCCGAGCGGCGATCCGATCGAGTGTCCCGAGCTTCCGCCAGGTCCCGCTGTCGTAGCGCCCGCCATGCAGGAGCAGCACGTCGAGCGGCGCCGGCTCGGGACCCGCCACGAGCACGTGGAGTCGCCGCCCCTCGAACGTCAGGTCGCGTGCCTCGATCATCGCCTCCCGCTCCGGCCCCGCCTTGCGCGCACGGACGCCGCCGTCGACGCCCGCTCCCCTGCGTTCGATCATTCCCGCTTCCGCATCGGATCGGGTCGATGGCGCAGGCATGGCCGCCGGCGTTCCCGCTGCCTCGGCCGTCTCCTTCCGGTCGTCGTTCGTCGGCGAGCAGGCGATGGCCAGCCCGCTCGAGAGCAGGAGCGTCGTCAGGGTCGTGGTCCGTCGTCGTCTCGGTCGGTGGCGTCGCATCGCGGGAAGGTAGGACAGGCGTCGGCTCGTCGTCTGGCGGGCGGCCCGGCGCTCGTTACGATCGCCGGATCCCAACGGCCGAGGAAGCCGCCATGCGCAAGATCCCCCGGATCATCTCCGTCGACGATCACGTGATCGAGCCGCCGCATCTCTGGCAGCGCTGGCTGCCGACGAAGCATCGCGACGCCGGTCCGCGCGTCGTGCGCGACCACTACACGATCGAATGGGTCGCGGGCAATCAGGTCGCACGGCGCGGCGGGGACGGGCCGACGACGGATTTCTGGCTCTACGAGGATCTCGTCTGGACGCATCAGATGTTGAACGCCTGCGCCGGATACGACGAGTCGGAATGGTGGATGGGGCCGATCGCCTTCGACCAGATGAGCCCCGGCTGCTACGAGCCGAAGGCGCGACTCGGCGACATGGACCGCGGCGACATCGAGGCGTCGCTCTGCTTTCCGACCTTTCCGCGCTTCTGCGGGCAGATGTTCGCGGAGCGCAAGGACAAGACGGTCGCGCTCGCCTGCCTGCAGGCCTACAACGACTGGATGGTCGAGGAATGGTCCGCGGCCGCGCCGGAGCGACTGGTCCCGCTCTGTCTCGTTCCGCTCTGGGATCCGCGGCTCGCGGCCGACGAGGTTCGTCGCAACGCAGCGCGCGGCGTCCGCGCGGTCGCCTTCTCCGAGCTGCCGGGGAAGCTCGGTCTGCCGACGATCCATGACGGCGATCGACATTGGGAGCCCTTCTTCGCGGCCTGTGCCGAGACCGGGACCGTGATCTTCATGCACATCGGCTCGGGCTCGACCTTCCTCACCTCCTCGTCCGACGCGCCGCCTGCCGTCACGGCGAGCCTCTCCTTCCTGACGACGACGATGGCCTTCTCGGACTGGCTCTTCTCCGGCGTCCTCGCGCGGCATCCGTCGCTCCGGATCTGCTTCGCCGAGGGCCAGATCGGCTGGATCCCCTACGTCCTCGAGCGCGCCGACAACCTCTGGAAGAAGGCGATCTGGGGCAGCCCCGACAACGCGCTGCCCGAGCCCCCGAGCGCCTACATGGCGCAGGTCCACGTCTGCTTCTTCGACGACGTCGTCGGGCTCGAGGCGCGCGATCGGATCGGCGTTCGCCAGATCTGCTTCGAGACGGACTATCCCCACCAGGACTCGACCTGGCCGAACTCCCGCGCGGCGATCGAGCGCTTCGCCGGCGTGCTCGACGACGAGGAGCTCGAGCTGGTCGTTCGCGGCAACGCGGCGCGCCTGCTCGGGCTCGAGACCGGGAGCGGACGGTCGGCCGGCGGGACCCGCCGACCGACGGCATGAAACGACCCACGACGCTCCGCGCGTCCACCGGAGGATCCATGAAATTCGTTCTCGGCATCGGCTTGCAGTCGAACATCGAACACGTGCTCCCGCTCGCGCAGGAGGCCGAGAAGTCGGGCTTCTGGGGGCTGCAGGTCGGCGACAGCTACATGTACCCGAAGCACTCGGACTCGAAGTACCCCTACTACGAGACCGATCGCAGCTTCCTCGAGAACATGCCGATGTACGACCCGGTCATGATGCTCTCGGCGATGGCGGCGGTGACGAAGACGCTGGTCCTCTATCCCTCGGTCTACAAGCTGGCGAGCCGCCACCCGATCCTGGCGGCGAAGCAGTGGTCGTCGCTCGCCTGCTTCTCGAACGACCGCATCCTGCTCGGCGTCGGCATCACGCCGTGGCTCGAGGATCTGACCTATCTGGGCATCGACTGGAAGAGCCGCGGCAAGCGCATGGACGAGTGCATGGAGATCGTGCGCGGGCTGATGAAGGGGGGCTACTTCAAGTACGAGGGCGAGCACTTCCGGTTCGGCGAGATCAAGCTCAACCCGACGCCGAAGAAGCCTGTTCCCCTGATCGTCGGCGGCCACTCGGCCCCGGCCCTGCGCCGCGCGGCACGTCTCGGCGACGGGTGGACCTCCGCGGGCTCGTCCCGCGAGGAGCTCGTCCGCATGATCGGCGAGCTCGGCCGGCTGCGGCGCGAGTACGGCAAGGACAACGAGCCCTTCCAGATCCACGCCGGCGACCCGACGCTCTCGACCGTCGATGCGTTCAAGCAGGTCGAGGACGTCGGCGTCACCCACGGCGTCGCCTCGGTCTGGAACGTCTACGAGACGCCGAGCTCGCTCCAGGAGAAGCTCGACGCCGTCAAGCGATTCGGTGACCAGGTGATCGCGAAGTATCGTTAGGCCGGATCCGCATCGGCAACGAGACGGGCGCGCGTGTCGGGACGAGCTGCGTCCACTCGCAGCGCGTCGCGAGCGCGTGGTCCGGAAAGCGGCGAAGCAGCGCCTCGAAGGCGACCCGCGCCTCCAGCCGGGCGAGGGAGGCGCCGAGGCAGAAGTGGATCCCGTGGCCGAAGGCGACGTGGCGCTCGATCGCGCGTCGGACGTCGAAGCGGTCGCCGTCCGGGAACACGCGCGGGTCGCGATTCGCCGCCGCGAAGAGCAGCAGGACCTTCTCGCCGGCGCGCATCGTCTCGCCGTGGCGCTCGACGTCGCGGGTCAGCGTCCGCGCATTGCCGGGGATCGGACTGTCGAAGCGGACCATCTCTTCGACGGCGCCCGGAATCGCCTCCGGATGGGCGGCGAGCCAGGCGCGCTGGTCGGGGTGTTGGGCGAGACGCAGGGCGCCCGTCGCGATCAGGGACGCCGTCGTCTCGAGCCCGGCGGCGAGCAGGAGCAGACAGAAGCCGATCAGCTCCTCCTGGGTCAGGGGGCCGCTCGCGTCACCGGCTCCGGCGCCGATGTCGGCGCGGGTTTCGGCGCGGGTGTCGGAGGCGCGTGCTTCCGTCGCGGCGACGAGGTCCGAGATCAGGTCCCCGGCAGGCCGACGTCGGCGCAGCGCAGCAAGCTCCGAGAAGAGGGCGGCGAGCTCCTCCATCGCCCGCCGTCCCGCCGCCATCGCCGCGGGCTCCGGACTCATGGCGCAGGTCGCATCCGCCCAGTGGCGGAACTGCTCGCGCTGGGACTCGGGTACGCCGAGCAGCTCGGCGAAGACCGCCGTCGGCAGCGGGACGGCGAAGTCGGCGACGAGGTCGCCTTCCCCGCGCGCAGCGAGGCGGTCGAGCAGCGCGTCGGTCCGCGCGCGGATGCCCGCCTCGAGCGATGCGGTGCGGCGCGGGGTGAATGCGCGGTTGACCTTCGTCCGCAGGACGCCGTGTCGCGGCGGGTCCATCGCGAGCATCATCGGCGGTGCGGCCGCATTCTGCTCGTCGAGCAGCGTGATGCCGCGTCCCGAGCAGAAGACCTCGGGCTCGCGCAACGCCTGCCAGACGTCTTCGAAGCGGGACAGGACCCAGAACCCGCGGTCGGGGTGGCGATAACAGGGGAACTCGTCGCGCAGCCGAGCGAAGGCGGGGGCCGGATCCGCGAAGAAGCGCGCGTCGTAGGGATCGAAGCGGAACGGGGTCATCGCTCGGCGTCCTCCGATCCGATCGCCGTTCAGCCCGGCTCGATGCCCTTCACGTGGCGGCTGAGATCCCCGACGAGCACCTGTCGGTCGCGGCGTTCGGCGAAGCGCCAGCGGCCGTCGATCTTGGCGAAGCGATCCCGGTGCTGGCTGATGGCGACGGGCTGGAGCGGAAAGCCCGCTGCGGCCTGCATGACCTGGACATAGCTCGTCGCGGAGGCGCCGATGCCGTCCGGGTCGATCTCGATCGTGAGATTGCTGATGAGATGGCAGCAGCGGGGATCGCCGCCTTCGTACAGCCGGACGGCCGACTGCCAGACGCGCAGCAGGTTCTCGCGCCCCTCGAAGGCGCTGCCGTCGCCCGCGACGAGCCGGGCATGGGCGAAGAGATCGGCGACGCCCTCGAGGTCGCCACGATCGATCCGCTCCGCATAGGCGTGGACGAGGGCGCGGATCGCTTCGTGATCGTCGGCCATGGTCTGATCCCCCGTTCTCCCCGCGCCTCAGCGCGCGAATCGATCGCCCGGCTGGCCCCACCAGCCCGGTCGCTGCACGCCGGCCGGCCACTGGCCGTCGAGCCAGACGAGCCCGGCGATGTACTTCGTCATGCGCCAGCCCTGCGGCCCGCGGCGGAACCAGGAGTCGTACCAGCCGCCATCGGAGAGGATCTCGTCGCGTCCGTCGACGAGGGTCACCATCTGGGTGAACACGTAGTTGCGGCAGGTCGCCAGGTCGCCGTCGACGTCGATGGCGAAGTTCGTCATGTAGTGCTGGATGCCGACGAAGATCGAGAGCGAGCGTTCGAGATAGCCGACGATCTCGGGGTACGTCAGGCACTCGCCGCCGTTGCGCGTGAAGTCGATGACGGCGCCCTTCTCGAAGACCTCGTCGAGCCGGCTCCACTGCCCGGCGTCGGTGATCTGCGCATAGCGGGAGAGCACTTCCTGGATCTCGAGCTTGTCGGCGGCCAGGGCGAGGCGATCGGTCGGCATGGCATCTTCTCCTGTCGGGCTCCGGGTCCCCCGGTGTCTCGGTCTCTCATCGTGTCCAGACGGTCACTCGGTCCGCCGGCGTCGCGGTGCGCCCGCTGGGCCGCGTTCCGACCCGGGTGCGGGTTCGGAAGCGCCCGTTTCAGGGCACCGTGTACCCGCCGTCGGCGGCGATCGTGGCGCCGACGACGAAGGAGGCGTCGTCGGAGAGCAGCCAGCAAACCGCCCGCGCGATCTCCTCCGGCTCCGCGATCCGACCGATCGGGTGCAGGCTCGCGACCTGCTGCTCCGCCTCGAGCGAGCCCTGCAGCCAGCCGTCGACCATGCGGCTGCGCGCGGTGCCCGGGCAGATGGAGTTGACGCGGACGTTGTGGCCGATGTTCTCGAGGGCGGCCGTCTTCGTCAGGCCGATCACGCCATGCTTGGCCGCCACGTAGTCGGCCTGGTTCGGGACGCCGATCAAGCCCGCGCCCGAGGAGGTGTTCACGATCGCGCCCCCACCGCCACGGATCATGACGGGGATCTCGTGCTTCATGCAGTAGAAGACGCCCGTCAGCATGATCGCGACCCCGCGCTCGAAGACCGAGTCGGACATCTCGACGATCGGCTGGCTGCCGCCCATCACGCCCGCGTTGTTGTGGGCGAAGTCGAGGCGGCCGAAGCGCTCGACGGTCGTCTTCACCATGGCCTCGACCGAGCGCGAGTCCGCGACGTCGACGCGGCAGGCGATCGCCGTGCCGCCCGTGTCGCCGATCAGCTCGACGGTCTTCTTGGCATGCTCGAGGTCGATGTCGGCGACGGTCACCTTGGCGCCCGCCCGCGCGAGCTCGATCGCCGTCGCGCGGCCGATGCCGCCCGCCGCGCCGGTGACGAGGGCAACGCGGCCGGAAAAGTCGTAGCGGGCCATGGCAGGGCGGGTTTCGGACATCGACGGGGATCCTCCATCGGCGACGCTAACACGGTGAACGCGTCGTCGCCGTGCGGAAAATCGGCGGCGGCGCGGGACTCGGGCGACGCGCGATCGCGGGCGCGCCGGCGCCGTCTGCGGCGAGCGCTCGCCGGGGGTCCATGGAAGCGCCCTCAGCCCCCGTCCCCTTCCTCTTCCGCTGCGGGCGGCGTCGCGTCCTGCAGGTCGTCCCGGAATCCTTCCGGCAGCACGACCCGCTGCGTCCCGCTCTTCTTGCCGCGCTTCGCGCGCATCGCGAGCGGCGGGAACCAGGCCTCGGGATCGCCCTCGTCGAGGACCGCGTCGAGCTCGGCGAGCGACTCGATGCGGATCAGCTTGTCGCGCAGCTTCGTGCTGCCCGGAAAGCCCTTCGTGTACCAGGTCGCGTGCTTGCGGAAGTCGCGGATCCCCCAGCGCTCGCTCTGCCACGCGCATAACAGTCGCGCGTGGCGACGCATGATCGCGGCGATCTCGCCGAAGCGCGGCGGGTCCTGCGGCGCGCGCCCCGCGAAGACGTCGGCGAGATCCCGGAACAGCCACGGACGGCCGAGACAGCCGCGGCCCACGACGACGCCGTCGCAGCCCGTCTGCCGCATCATGCGCAGGGCGTCCCACGCCTCCCAGATGTCCCCGTTGCCGAAGACCGGGATGGTCGTGACGGCCTGCTTGAGTTCGCCGATCGCGTTCCAGTCGGCCTCGCCGTCGTAGAGCTGGGCGGCGGTGCGCGCGTGCAGCGCGACGGCGCGGCAGCCCTCGGCCTCCGCGATTCGACCGGCCTCGAGGAAGGTGTGCCATCCCGCGTCGATGCCGATGCGGAACTTGATCGTGACGGGCACGGGGCCGGCGTTCCGGACGGCGGCACGGACGATGGCCTCGAGCAGCCGCGGCTTCGCGGGAATCGCCGCCCCGCCGCCGCGGCGGGTCACCTTGCGCACGGGGCAGCCGAAGTTCATGTCGAGATGGTCGACCCGGTCCTCGCCGACGAGGAACCGGACCGCCTCGCCGACGTGATGCGGATCGACGCCGTAGAGCTGCAGGCTGCGCGGGCTCTCGTCGGGATCGAACTCGGACAGGCGCAGCGTCTTGGCGTTGCGCTCGACGAGCGCGCGCGCCGTGATCATCTCGGAGACGTAGAGGCCGGCGCCAAAGCCTCGGCAGAGGCGGCGGAAGGGCGCGTTCGTGATGCCGGCCATCGGGGCGAGGACGACCGGCGGGTCGGCGCAGATGGGCCCGAGCGAGACCGGCGGGAACTCGCCGGGTCGCGCCGGAGGCACGCCGCGGTTCACGGGGCTGACATAGCGGGGGTCCATCGGGCGGGTAGATAGCCGATCGGCCGGTCGGTCGGAGGGGGCGCGGGCAGGGCGGCGAGGGAACCCGGGCCGCCGGCCGGGGTCCGCCTCGGTTGCGCGCTTGCGCGCGACGGGGTCAACTGGGCGGATGGGGATGCGAGCGGCGAGCGGTGGCGCGGCGGCGGGTCGGGAGCGCGGCCGGGGCGGATGCGGCGGACGGCGCGGGCGCCTCGGGGCGATCCCGTGCTTCCTTCGTCGGCCGGGTGGCTCCCGCGGCGGGCTCGGGCGGCGGTGTCGGGGCGGCGCGGCGCTCGCGTTCGGGGCGGCGCTGGGGGTGCTCGCGCCGCTCGGGGTCGCCTGGGCCCAGGTCGGACTCTATCCGGACGAGATCGAGCGGCTCGACGTGATCTCGATCGAGGAGGACGGGCGCGATCTCGTCGCCATCAACGCCGTGGGGGACAGTCGTCCGCGGGTGCGCCTCGAGGTCGACGAGCCGGTCGTATTCCGCGAGTGCAGCGGTCGGATCTGCGTGGTTCTGACGGATCGACGCGCGCTCGGCGTCAGCGTCAGCGGCATCTTCCAGGAGGCGCGCTTCCGGATCGCCGAGCGCGCCCCGGATCGTGCGCTCGTCTCGCAGCGTCTCGCGCTCGTCGCGACGCCCCATCGGCTGCTCGGCTTCGTCGCCGAGCACGGGCGCTGGGTCGAGGAAGGGCTGACGCCAGGCGAGTCGATCGAGGCCGTCCGGATCGGCGCGGCCGTCGCGGCGGCCGCGACCAATCGGCGCGCGCTCGGCCTGGCACCCAACACGGCGCGCTTCGCCTCGCTGCCGCTCCAGCTGAAAGAATCGCTCGAGTCCTTCGCGGCCGACGATACGCTGGCCACGCTGCGGACCGATCGCCGCAGCCTCGTCTTCTCCGGTCCGCGGGGAACCTGGACGGCGCGTCGGCGCGACGGGAGCTGAGGGCAGGGGAAAACGCACGGACTCGGCGCGGCCCGTGACGGGCTCCGCTTGACGATCGCCCGAGATGTCCGAACCTGTGGCCGCCCCCACCCCCCAGACCCGCTCGGCGCGCGGCGCTCGCTCGACACGAGACGCGTGACCGGTCGTCCTCGCCGTGTGCTGAGGGCGCCGGCCGTGCCCGATTGGGTGAAAAAAGAACCAAAACGGCGATTCGCGCTGGTTCGAGCGCGCATCGCCGACAGCCGGCTCGAGCGCACCGGGGATCCGGGCGCCAACCCGAGGATGAATCCGACCCGATGAGCAAGGCCGCAGCCAAAGCCACCGCCGCCCCGAGCGCCGGCCCGACCGCCAAGGTCGCCTACGACGAGAAGGCGATCCAGACCCTCGACGCCCTGTCCCACATCCGGCTGCGGACGGGCATGTACATCGGTCGCCTCGGCGACGGGTCGAATCCCGCCGACGGCATCTACGTCATGTTGAAGGAGGTCGTCGACAACTCGATCGACGAGTTCATCATGGGCGCGGGCAAGAAGATCGAGATTGCCCGCGAGGGCGCGACGGTCGAGATCCGCGACTACGGCCGCGGCATTCCGCTCGGCAAGGTCGTCGACTGCGTCAGCCAGATCAACACGGGCGGCAAGTACAACGACGACGTCTTCCAGTTCTCCGTCGGCCTCAACGGCGTCGGCACGAAGGCCGTCAACGCGCTCTCGGCCTCCTTCGAGGTCAAGAGCGTCCGCGACGGCCAGTTCAAGCTCGCGACGTTCGAGCGGGGGAAGCTCAAGAGCGAGAAGGGCGGCAAGATTGCCGGCGAGCCGAACGGGACCTGGATCCGCTTCACGCCGGATCCCGAGATCTTCGGCAAGTACGAATGGCACGAAGACTTCATCGCGCATCGGCTCCGCTACTACAGCTATCTCAACAGCGGTCTCAAGCTCGCCTACAACGGCGAGACGTTCCAGAGCCGGAACGGCCTCAAGGACCTCCTGACCGACGAGCTCGGCGACGTCGAGCCGCTCTACGAGATCGCCCACTGCGCGGGCGACCGCTTCGAGTTCGCCTTCACCCACGGCAACAGCTACGGCGAGAACTACTACTCCTTCGTCAACGGCCAGTACACGAACGATGGCGGGACGCATCAGAGCGCCTTCCGCGAGGGGATCCTCAAGGCCGTCAACGAGCACTTCAAGAAGAGCTTCGCCGGCGAGGACGTGCGCGACGGGCTCGTCGCGGCGATCGCGGTCAAGCTCCAGGATCCGGTCTTCGAGAGCCAGACCAAGAACAAGCTCGGCTCCGCCGACGTACGCGGCTGGCTCGTCCCCGCCGTGAAGGACAAGATCGTCCGCTTCCTCCACGAGCATCCCGACGACGCGAAGGCGATCCTCGAGAAGGTCCAGATGAACGAGCGCATCCGGAAGGAGCTCTCGGCCATCAAGAAGGAGGCCCGCGACCGCGCGAAGAAGGTCGCGATCCGCATCCCCAAGCTGACGGATTGCAAGTACCACTACGACGATTCGTCGGGGAAGCGACGCGACGAGACGACGATCTTCCTCTCCGAGGGCGACTCGGCGGCGGGCGTCATGGTCCCGACCCGCGACGTCTACACGCAGGCGATCTTCTCGCTGAAGGGCAAGCCGCTCAACTGCCACGGGCTCAAGCGCGACGCGATCTACAAGAACGAAGAGCTCTACAACATCATGCGCGCGCTCGGCATCGAAGACGGGCTCGAGGGCCTCCGCTACAACCGCGTCGTGCTCGCGACCGACGCCGACGTCGACGGGATGCACATCCGGAACCTCCTGCTGACGTTCTTCCTCCGCTACTTCGAGGACCTCGTGCTGAAGGGCCACGTCTTCATCCTCGAGACGCCGCTCTTCCGCGTCCGCAACAAGGCCGAGACCCGCTACTGCTATTCGGAGAACGAACGCGACGCGGCGGTCTCCGCGATCAAGGGCGCCGAGGTGACCCGCTTCAAGGGGCTCGGCGAGATCAGCCCGAAGGAGTTCGGCCAGTTCATCGGCCAGGACATCCGGCTCGTGCCGGTCGACGTCGGCTCGATGGGCGAGGTCGAGCGCAGCCTCGAGTTCTTCATGGGCAAGAACACGCCCGAGCGCCGCGACTTCATCGTCGACAACCTCGCGACGGACGTGTTGTGAACGAAGCCATCCGATCGCGAAGCCGCGGCCGTCGACGGACGGTCGCGACGCGCCGACCCGCCTTGCAAGGGGACTCCCGATGAGCCGCCTCGAATCCTTGATGAAGGACCACTTCATCGAGTACGCGAGCTACTTCATCCTCGACCGCGCGATCCCGGACCTGCGCGACGGGCTCAAGCCCGTCCAGCGTCGGATCCTCCACACGCTCTTCCGGATGAACGACGGCCGCTTCCACAAGGTCGCCAACGTCATCGGCGACACGATGAAGCTCCATCCCCACGGCGACGCCTCGATCGGCGACGCGCTCGTCGTGCTCGCGAACAAGGACTACTTCATCGAGCGGCAGGGCAACTTCGGCAACGTCCTGACGGGCCATCCCGCCGCCGCCGCCCGCTACATCGAGTGCCGCCTCACGGACCTCGCGCTCGAGACGATGTTCCATCCGGCACTGACCGAGTTCGTCCCCTCCTACGACGGCCGGACGGAGGAGCCGGTCGCGCTGCCCGCGAAGCTCCCGGTCGTGTTGATGACCGGCGCGGAGGGCATCGCCGTCGGCATGTCGACCCGGATCCTGCCCCACAACCTGCCGGAGATCTGGCAGGCGCAGATCGCGGTGCTCAACAAGGAGGAGTTCGAGCTCTACCCCGACTTCGCCCAGGGCGGATTGATGGACGTCTCGGCCTACGACGACGGCCGGGGCAAGGTCGACCTGCGCGCCAAGATCGACGCGCGCGATCGCAAGACGGTCGTCATCCGCGAGATCCCGTTCGGGACGACGACCGAGTCGATCATCGCCTCGATCGAGGCGGCGGTCGCGAAGGGCCGCGTCAAGATCGCGTCGATCAACGACTTCACGACGGAGAAGGTCGAGATCGAGCTCGAGCTCCCGCGTGGCGTCGACGCCGACGAGGTCATCCCCCAGCTCTACGCCTATACGGACTGCTCCGTCGCGGTCGCCTCGAACCTGATCGTCATCGACGACCGCAAGCCGATCCAGATCACGGTCTCGGAGATCACGCACGCGCTGACGGAGCGGCTCAAGGACCAGCTCAAGCGCGAGCTCGAGTACGACCGCGGCGAGCTCGTCGACCGCAAGCACTGGCTGACGCTCGAGCAGATCTTCGTCGAGAAGCGCGTCTACAAGCAGATCGAGGACAAGCGGACTTCCGATGCCGTGCGCCAGGCCGTCCTGGACGGCATGAAGCCGTTCGCGAAGCAGTTCGTGCGCCCGATGGTCGACGAGGACGTGACGCGGCTGCTCGACCTCCGCATCCGGCGGATCTCGGCCTACGACATCGAGAAGAACCGGAAAGAGATCGAGGAGATCGACAAGAAGATCGCCGAGATCGACAAGAAGCTCCGCAACATGGTGCGGACGACCATCCAGTATCTCGAGGGCATGATCAAGAAGTACGGCGGGCGCTACCCGCGCCGCACGCGCATCACCGAGATCGAGGCCGTCGACAAGAAGGCCGTCGCCCGTCAAAACCTGCGCCTCGCCTACGACAAGGACACCAGCTACTTCGGCAGCGAGGTCCGCGGCGACCTCTTCAAGATGAACGTCTCCGAGTTCGACAACGTGCTCGCCATCGCGAAGGACGGGACCTACCGGGTCATGACCGCGCCGGAGAAGGTCCTCTTTACCGCGCCCCTCCTCTACGCCGACCTCTTCGACGCGGAGAAGGGCATCGGGTTCACGGTCGTCTACCGCGACAAGAAGAAGAACGCCTTCGCCAAGAAGATCCGGATCGAGAAGTTCATCCGAAACCGCGAGTACCAGTTGATCAAGGACAAGGGCGGCAAGATCGACCTGCTCCTGCCGGAGGGCGAGTCGGGCGTGGTCGAGATGGAGTTCGTCCCCGCCAAGCGCCAGCGACTCAAGGAGATGAAGTTCGATCTCGATTCGCTCGAGCCGACCGCGCCGAGCGCGCGGGGGACGCGGATGGCGCCGAAGCCGGTCGCGAAGGTCAAGCTGCTGCCGGCGGCGCCGGGGGCGAAGGGGAAGGGGCAGTCCGGCAAGGCGGCGGGCGCCGCGCGAGCCGACGCGGCGGGTCGATCGGGTCCGGCGGACCCGTCGGCTTCCCGCTCCGCGAAGACCTCGAAGTCGCCGAGCGGTGGCTCGCGGCAGGGGGATCTGTTCTAGAGGCGTCGGGCGCGGTGGCGCCGTCCGGCCGACCCGAGTCCGGACCGATGGCGCGCCCGCGGCCACGCCGACCCCACGCAGCGCGTGCTCCGTCTCGGAGCGCGATGCCCGATCGGCACGTCATGGGCTCGTCTGGTCACGAGGCTGCGCACGTCCGGCAGCGGCTCGACGCCGGATCGGACCGTGTCGCAGGCGATCCGGTTCGGTTGCCGGGAAGGGCGCCGATGCCGCGATCGAGACCGTCGTCGCGGCGTCCGGACCGGCTCTCGTCGGAGAGGTGGGCGGGGCGATCGATGTCGGCGATCGGCCAGTCCGATCCCGTCTTCACGCCCGGCGGCATCGGGTAGACTGCGCGCGCTTCGCCCCGGGTCGTCCGCGAACGGCGAAGCGCGCCGCCCGAATCCCTGGAGGCCCCATGCCCGTAGCGCTCGACGAGTATCCGATCCATCAGGGACCGGAGTCGATGAAGCATTTCCTGACCAGCGATCGGAACGTCTACGACCGCTGCATCATGCACGCGCTCGATCGCACGGGCGAGCTGCAGCTGGCCGCCGGACTCGGGGTCTATCCGGGGGTCGGCGTGATCGACTGCTATGTGGCCATTCGGCAGGGGCGTCGGTTGACGTCGCTCCGCACGTCGGACTCGCTCTCCGACGATCGGATGCAGCAGCGGGTCGGGCCGATGTCGATCGACGTCGTGAAGGGGCTCGAGACCGTCGCGTTCCGTTGCGAGGACGCGGCCAACGGCTTCGAGGTCGATCTGACCTGGCGGGCCGCCGTTCCCGCGACCGACGAGCCGCGTCACGTCCGTCGACAGGGCCAGACGACGATCCTCGACGCGTTCCGCTTCGTCCAGCCCGCCGACGTGACGGGGCGTCTTCGGGTCGACGGACGCGCGATCGAGGCTCGGGACTGGGTCGGCGCCCGCGATCGCTCCTGGGGGATCCGCCCGGTCGGCAACGCGACGAGCCCGCAGCGTCCGTTCGGCGAGCACGCGATGTGGTGGTGCTGGATCCCGCTCCGCTTCGATGACTTCGCGCTGATGTTCGTCCTCGAGGAGGAGCCCGACGGCCACCGGACGATCAACCATGCGATCCGCATCCGACCGGATGGACGGATCGATCAGCTCGGTTGGCCCGAGGTCGAGATCCAGTACGCGCGCGGGACCCGCTACCCCGTCCGCGCCCGGATCGCCGTCCAGGAGCGGGGCGGCCGCGCGCTCGAGCTGGACGTCGAGCCGCTCGGCCCGATGCCGCTCAGCGTCGGTCTCGGCTACGGGCCGGAGGACGACGGCTGGAACCACGGGCGCTGGATGGGCGAGCGATGGATCCAGCGCGTCGACCACGACCTCGACGCCGAGGCGACCCGGCAGCGCGTCGCGTGGAGCATGATCGACCACGCCGCCCGCGCGACCTTCGACGGACAGACGGGCCACGGAATCTTCGAGCACCTCTGCATCGGCCGGCACGATCCGTCGGGGTTTCCGGACCTGATGACGATGGCGTGAGGGCGACCGGCGACGGTCGGCGCTCGTCGCGCGGGTTCGCTCGAGGCCAGCGAGGTCCGACCGCGCGACGACGCGAGCACGTCCCGGACGCGGTCCGCGGCCTCCGTTCACCCGGCTCCGTACAGCGGCCGGATCAGCTCGCGCGCCCGACGCGCCATCTCCATGTCGAGTCCGGCCGCTTCGCCACACTCGATCGCGAGCGCGAGATCCTTCTCGCCGATCCCGGTCTGGCTCGCGCGCAGGGCGGCGGTCTCCGGGTCGGGCTGCGTTCGTGCCTTCTCCGCGAAGTCGAGGACGAGCGACATCAGCGGAGTCAGGTTGCCGTTCGCCCGCATCACCCGGCGCAGGATCGCCTCGGGCACCCCGTGATGCGCGGTCAGGCGCTCGGCCTGCAGCGCCAGGACGATGTGGACCCAGCTGACCAGGTTGTTCCCGATCTTGAGCGCCATCGCCGAGCCGCAGGGACCGACTTCGACGACCTCGGTCGAGAAGGTCTCGAGGACCGGCCGGGCGAGGGCGATCTCCGCCGCGGGTCCGCCGGCCATCGTCAGGACGAAGCGGCCGTCCTCGGTCGGGGGCGTGTTGGTCACGGGCGCGTCGATGAGGCCGACGCCTCGCTCCGAGAGCTTCGACCGCAAGCCCGTGATGGTCTCGACTCGGATCGTGCTGTGGACGACGACGACCGCGTCGCGGGCGAGCGTCTCGACGAGGCCCCCGGGTCCGAAGACGACGGACTCGACCTGCGCATCGTCCCGGACGCAGACGTGAGCGGTCCGCGCGTCGCGCGCCGCTTCGGCCGGCGAGTCGGCCAAGCGGGCGAGCTCGCGGAATCGCGCGCGCGCGGACGCGCTCACGTCGTGGACGGAGAGCGCGAATCCCCCCGCGGCGATCTGCTTCGCCAGCCGGCCGCCCATTTCGCCGAGACCGATGAACGCGACCTTCCGATCCCGATTCGACAAGCTCCCTCCTCCCTCAGGACCTTCGGGCCGCGTCGATGGCGGCGGTTGCCGGCTCGTCGCCGGTCGGATCCCGTCGCCGTGCGTTCGATCGGTCCCGCCTGACCGTTGGAGGACGTCCGTCCGCGTGCTGGCGGCCGAGGCGGACGACCTCGAGACACCCCGACGGTATCCACTTGCCGTCGCAAGGGGCAACGCGAGGCCGCCGGATCGAGGCACGCGATTCCGTCCCCGCTGCGCTCCGGTCCGTGACCGTGGAGCCTCTCGGTCGTCGACTCGACCTCAGCGGCGCCGACGCGTCCTCGTGCGAGCGAGGCCGCCGAGCGCGACGACGCCCCCGACCACGAGGGGCGCCGACTCCGGCTCGGGTACGACGATGTCGTCGATCGAGAACGCGGGCGCGCTCGATGCGTCGCTGAAGACCGAGGCGCTCGTGAACGGGGAAGGCGAGACGAGGTGGACGGTATAGGCGGAATCGCCGGTCGGCAGCATGACGCGATTCGCGCTCGTCGAGGTCACCGAGGTCGAGGCCGCCGACAGGCCGAAGGCCCCGTCCGGCGCGGTCTTCGGCACGATGAAGGACACCGCGAGCCGATCCACGGGCGCCGCGAGCGTGAGCGCGAGGCCGTCGCCCGGCTGGAAGAACTGGCTGCGTCCGTCCTGGACGCCGAGATAGTGGCGTCCCGACGACGAGGCGAAGCCGCTCGAGACGACCAGCGGAAAGCCGGACGATCGGAAGTCGTCCGGGGCGTAGCGGAAACCGACGCCGCCGAGATCGCCGACGACCGTGCCCGGCGAGACGGCGTTGAAGTCGACGACGATTCCCTGGGCGCGCGACGGCGAAGGAACCGTCCCCAGGAGCAGGGCCACCACCGCACCGAGCAATCTGCTCTTCATCGTTCTGTTCGTCCTCAACGTCTTTCGGAGATGCGACGGACTCTTCGGGCGACATCGACGCCCATCATGGGCGAGTGGGTTGGCAGGCGAAGTCGACGGGCGCATAACCGGGCCCGTAGATGCTCTCCAGGAACTCGTCGAAGAGCGCGGGAAGATCGTCCGCCGTGCCCGCGGTCTTCCAGAACCGATTGAACGTGACCGCGGAGTTGGGCATGCTGTGCATCCGGAAGATCGGGTTCGCCGGATCGCAGTCGCCGATCGCCGCGAAGAACGCGTCCAGGTCCGTGCTTCGGTACTTGGTCTCGTCGACGTTCGCGTAGTGGTCCCAGTTGAAGCCTTCCGCCATGTTGACGTGGCAGCCCCGGCAGCTCGTCGCGATCACCTTGTGATAGAACTCCTCCGCCAGCGCTCCGCGGCCCTGCCAGCTCGCCGGCAGATAGGTCCCATCGAAGGTGCCGCCCGCATACCAACCCGCGATCAGCTCCTGCGCCGCGACCGTCGGCGCCGCGGCCAGCACGTTCTGATTGAGGCCATGGATCTGCTCCTCCTGGTCGACCTCGCGCAGGCCGGGGGTGCTCGAGAAGAGGAAGTTGTCGACGTCGTACGGAAGGAAGTGGGCCCCGATGTCGGCGGGGCCGAGCCCCGCTTCCGGATACCGAGCCGCATAATGGTCCCCGCCGTGGCAGACCACGCAGGTTCCCGGCACGAACTTCTCTCGTCGTCCGTCGAGGTTCACGGAGGGAAGCAGCTCTCCGCTCGGTCCGAAGATCAGGAATCGCACGAAGGGCTGGCCGCCGTGGACGCCTGCCGCACCCAGGTAGTCCATCGCGACGCAGGCCACGAGGTTGCGACCGTTGACCGCATCGTCGATCACGCGATCGATCTCCGCCTGGTCGGGATCGAGGGAGCTCGGGCCCAGGTGGTTGCAGACGTAGGCGGCCGTGTGATCCGGGCCGTACGAGATCGAGTGGTGGTTTCGGGTGAGATTGAGGTCGGCCTTGTTGATGTAGGTCGCCGCGTACTCCTTGGAGCCGGGCAGTGCATGGGGCCCGATCAGGACCGTACGCATCCAGTCGTCGAAGCGAACCGCGCCGATGAGGTTGCCCGCACGGTCGCAGTCCTGCACTGCGCCGACGGCCTTGTAGTAGAGGCAGGCGCCGATGCGCGAGTCGAGCCCCTTGTAGGCCAGGAATTTGTCCGAATCCGGGATCGCGTCGGACGGCAATGGCGGGGCCGGAGGGCCGCCCGACGGGAATTGGCCGACCGGTGTGCCATCGGTCAATCGCGCGGTGAGCAGGGAGACGATGGGGCGTCCCGTCGAAGGGATCGTCACGGCGTTCCCGAACGGCGCCATGGCGAGGTGGAGCGCGGGCGCCGACTCGCATCGGACGACCAGCTGGGGGTCGGAGAGGGTCGACGGGTAGTCGGCTTCGAAGAAGCCGTGCGAGTCGACGCGGTAGGGGCCGGAGACGAGGACGTCGTTGGCGTCATGGACCTCGACGAACGCGGTCGACTCGACGCCGAAGAACTCGTTCGCGGTGCCGCAGAGGCTGCCGTCGGCCAGCTGGACTCTTCCGTCCGTCGACGCGTCGTCGGGGAGCGACAGCGGGGGGTTGACCCGGAAGTGCGTGTCCGAAACGGCCAGGTCGGGCGGCAGGTTGGTCGGCGGCGTCGGGATTCCGGAGTCCGGGAAGATCTCCGCGCAGAGGTCGAAAGGGCCCGTCGGCGACGTGCTGCAATGAATGTTCATCGTGACGGGCGGGGAGAGGACCGGCAGCATGCCCGTGAACACCATCTGCTGGTTGCTCTCGGACCGGACGACGCCGGTCGCCGGATACCTCAGCGTGTTTCCGTCGTCCTGCGCGTAGACGAACAGGTCGGGGCGGAATGCGAAGCGGCGATAGGTCTCGCCGGTCGGCGCGGTGTTCGGGGGTGGCTGGAGCGTCCTGGGCGGATGAGGAGCGATGGGCGTCCCGAACGCATCGGTGTTCACGATGACCCGGTGCTCCGCGTAGCCCCCGAAACCGTCGGAGATCAGTACGTAGCCGAAGTGGATGCCGGGGCCGTCCGCGAGGGTCCAGGTCGTCGTCGCGGCATCGACGTCGACGATCTGGCCGTCGGTCGAGCGCCACCGATAGTGGAGCGGATGTCCGCCCGGATCGCTGGCGACGACCGCCAGCTCGACCTGGATCGCAGGCGCTGCCCCTGCCATCCCGGTCGGCCAGAGTGCGAGTACGAGCGCGAGGGCCGCGACGAAGCTGCGTTCGAGCTGCGGTCTGCGCGTGCCGACCGCGGTTCGACCGCGCGATCCCTGATCCATCCGACCTTCCTCCGGCCGCCTTGTGTGGCGCCGTCGATTCGTCGGTGGCGCCAGCGGAAGGCCGACCATCGCGACTCGGAGTCATGATGGATCGAGTCGCCACTCGCCCCGTCATCCGATCTCGGGCGCGACGTTCGGATCGAGCCCGAGGCGCGATCCTGCGCTTCGACGAAGTAAGGCGGGCCCGGGCGGGCCCGAGTCGAGCCTTTCGGAGCAGCGGCGAGCGGATGCGCCGGACCTCCAGCGCCCGCTCTTGTCCCGGGGAGCAACGAGGGGCGGCAGCGACGTATGATCCGCCGCGACGGCCGACTCGCTGCGGCAACTCTCCGAGAGGAGGGTGCGACCGCAAGCGCATCGTGCGAAGGGAGCGGTCGAGTGGCCCGGTCCGAGGCGGGGGTCGAGGTCGACGTGGCGTCCTATGCCGCCGAGGGCTGGGTCGTCGTCCGATCGTTGCTGGACGCGGCCGAGATGGCGGCGCTCCAGCGGGCGACGGACGCGCTCGAGGCGAGGGCCGCCTCCTTCATGCGCGATACGACGGTCGGTCGGGTCTACTTCGAGGTCCAGAGCGCGAGCGGACGCAAGCGCGAGCCGGCGGTCCGTCCCGGCGCGCTGCGCAAGATCACGTCGCCGTCGCGGCTCATGCCCGCGTTTCGCGCGCTGCGCGAGAGCGAGCGCATCACCCGGATCATCGCCGCGCTCGGGGTCGCCTCGCCGCGCTGTGTCGTCGACCAGGTGAACCCGAAGGCCGCCGTCATCGGCACGGGGTTCCCGTTCCATCAGGATGCGCCCTTCCTTCATGGCGTCGCGCGTCGCGATCTCGAGGCGTTCGGGGGCGTCAACGTGGTCGTCGCCCTCGATCCGACGGACGCGCGCAACGGCGGTTTCACGGTGCTCGGCGGGACGCATGAAAGCGGACTCGTCGAAGGGCAGTTCCGATACGACGCGTCGCAGAGCCTCGAACACCGATTCGATGCGTCGCGCCGCGCGGTGCCCGCGCTCGCACCAGGAGACGCCGTCTTCTTCTCGCCCTGGCTCGCGCACGGAAGCGGTCCCAATCGATCGGATCGACGGCGACGGCTCGCGACGCTCTGGTTCGTCGGATCCGCGCGCACGGTAGAGGCGAGCGACGGTCGCCCCGATCCGCAGTCGATCGAACCCGCAGTCTCCGGATGAGCCATCGGATCCTTTGTGTCCAAAAGACTCGATCCTCCGCGCATTCGAAATGCCTCGTCGTCGACGTCGCTGCGCGCTTGACACGCCAGGCAAGAAGTCGTTCTCTGCCCGCGAGCCGCGCGGCCCGACGTGACGCCGCGCCGCGCCGCGACGCCCCATCGAAGGACCCACCATGTCCGCCGCCGCCGAAGCCGTGCGCATCTCCTTCGCCTCGCCCGAGGTCCGGACCAATCCCTACCCGCTGCTGCATCGCCTCCGCGAGGAGGACCCGGTCCACTGGGTCGCCGAGATGGGCTTCTGGCTCCTCACCCGCTACGACGACGTCCGCGCGGCCTTCGTCGACCCGCGCGTGACGGGCGACCGGCGCGCCTGGGAGCATTACGTCCCGCCGCCGGAGGGCACGTTCTTCCGCTGGATCGACGACCGGGGCATGATGGCCGTCTCGCCGAAGGAACATCTGCGGCAGCGCCGGATGCTCAATACGGGCTTCACGCCGCGCGGCATCGCGCGCATGAACCGGCAGATCCGCGAAGTGGTCGAGCGTCATGCGCGGCCGCTCCACGGCCGCAAGGGCATCGTCGACGTCATGGCGGAGTTCACGACGCCCATTCCGATCACGGTCGTCAGCCGCATCACCGGCGTCGCCGCCCCCGGCGACGCGGAGGACCGCTTCAGCCGCCTCGGTCAAGAGACGATCCAGGGCTTCTTCAACTTCGTGAGCGAGGAGATCCAGCAGAAGGCGAACCTGGCCTACGCCGAGCTGTCGGGCTGGGTCCGCGACACGATCGCCCTGCGCCGCGAGAAGGGCGAGGACGACCTGATCACCGACCTCGTCCGCGCACGAGAGGGAGACGATCGCCTCACGGACGACGACATCGTGGCACTCGTGAGCGCCATCCTCTCCGCGGGCAGCGAGACGACGGCCTCGGGCGGAACCCTCGCGATCACGACCCTGCTCGAGCATCGCGGCGCGCTCGAGCGGCTGCGGCGGGATCGATCGCTGATCCCCCAGGCGATCGCCGAGATCCTCCGCTTCGGGTTCGGCGGCGCGGGCGGCATGTGGCGCTTCGCGAAGGAGGACTTCGAGCTGCGGGGCAAGCGCATCCGCAAGGGGCAGATGCTCGTCCTGAGCTCCGGCGCGGCGAGCCGCGACCCGTCGGTCTACCCCGACCCGGACCGCTTCGACATCGATCGCAATCCCCGCGACCTGCTCACCTTCGGCCACGGACCGCACTACTGCCTGGGCGCGAACCTGGCCCGGGAGGAGCTCGCCTGCATGGTCGACGCCGCGCTCGACTTCCTTCCGCCGGACGCGACCTACCGCGCCGACCTCGTCGAGAAGAAGCCGGTCGGTCTCTTCGATCGGGCGCTCGGCTGTCCGATCGACTTCGGCGGTTGAGCTCGGGCCAGGTCGGGCTTCGCCCGACACGCTCGCGTCCGGGTCGACGTTCGTCCTCGACGACGGGAATCCCGCGTGCGGAGCGGGAACGGATCATGCGGAGGACCGGATGAACGGGCTCGAGCTCTCCTGTGCGCTGCCGCCGGGTCCCGACTTCGCCGAGCGAGTCGACCGCGAGGTCCTCGATACCCCTTCCGGGCCGGACGTGGCGCGCGCTTCGGGTTTTCGCCCCGGGGCTGCGCTTCGGGGCGAGCGAAGGCCGGGCGAGCGCTCGCGGCGCCCGGCGCGAACGAGGAATCGAATCATGCGCGTCGGGATCCACTACGCCGACTTCGGCTCAGCCGATCACCCGTCGGATGGGGCGACGATCGGCTCGAAGCTCGTCGAGACCGCTCGCATCGCGGAGGCCGGCGGTCTCTGCCTCTTCACCTTGATGGACCACGGGCTGCAGATGGAGCGCGTCGGTCGCCCGGAGGACCCGATGCTGGAGGGCGATGCTGCGCCCCGTCTCCATCTCTCGCGGAACGCTTCGAGCGCCTCGAGGAGACGCTCCGGATCTGCCTGCAGCTGTGGAGCACGAACGGCAGCCCCTTCGAAGGACGCCATGATCGGCTCGTCGAGAAGACCCTGCTCGTGATGCGCGACCCGCTCGCGGACCCGGCCCGCTTCATCGCGGACATGGCGGACGAGGCAGCGCTCGGAATCGACCTGATCGAGGCCGTTCCGATCGGCGATCCGGTCGCCTTCGTCTCGGAGTTCGTCGAGCGGGTCGTGTCCGCGCCGCTGGCGCTCGGACGATGACGGGTCCGCGACGTTCGGGGGCCCGTCGCGTGTCGCACTGCGAATGGCGAGGGAGCCGGGGCGCCGTCCGGGATCGGAAGAGGGACCGGCGTCTCGGCCTTCCCTCGACCTCGCCGAGCGCCACCGTCGCGACGGATCAACCGCGAGCCGCGGCGAACGATGGGCGTCGGCGGATGGCCCCGGCATAACGCGCGACGCGGGGCCAGCGCTTCGCGTCGATGTCGATCCCGCCGGCCTCGAGCCAACCCAGATGGGCACCGACGGCGACGTCCGCGATGCTGAAGCGCGAAAGCAAGGTATCCCGGTCCGCCGCAATCCGTGATTCGAGGTAGTCGAAGATCGCGGGGATGGGATGACCGCCCGCAGAGCGGGGCGAGCCCATCCAGCGCTGGCTCACAGCGTCCTGCAGCCGGGCCAGCCGAGTCTCGTCCGTCGGTTGCCCGAGCATCTGCGGCTTCACGATCCGCTCGAGTACGACCTCGCCCCACCCCTCGGCCATGGCTCCATCGCCGTACTCCTCGAGGAAGAGGGCGTCTGCGAGCTCGGCCGGATCGTCCGGGTACAGGGGCGGCGTCGGATGCTTGCGCTCGAGGTAGGCGCAGATCGCGGATGAGTCGGGGACCACGACGTCGCCGTCGCGCAGAACCGGCATCTTCCCCAGCGGATGGAGGGCCGGCGCGGGCGCCTCGACCGCATGGGCCAGTCCCTTCTCCTCGAGCGCGACGAGCACCTTCAGGACGAAGGGCGAGAACCTGACGCCATGCACGATCATGTCCGATCTCCCGCTCCCGGAGAGCCGGTCGAGGCCCTTCCGATTCCGTCGAAGACGGTATCGCGCGTGCGAGCGCTTCGCGCGGCGGCGAAGCCCGTGTCCTACCGTGGCCGCTGCGAACGTCGTACCACGGAGCGGGGAAGCATGGATCTCGGGATCGCAGGGCGGGTGGCACTGGTTTCGGGTGGCAGCCGCGGGCTCGGATGGGCGACCGCCGACCTGCTGGCGCAGGAGGGCGTTCGCGTGGTGATCGTCGCGCGCACGCCAGCCGGGGTCGCCGATGCGGCCGAGCGCATCGCGTCCCGCGGCGGCGAGGCGATCGGCGTCGCCGCCGACATGACGACTGGAGAGGGCGTCGCCCGCGCGGTGGCCGCTGCGTGCGACCGATACGGTTCGCCGGACATCGCGATCGCCAACGTCCACTCGCCGCGCGACGGCGAGTTCTTCGAGGTCGACGAGGAGCGGTTCGTCGGCGCCTTCCAGGCGCTGACGATGAGCATCGCCCATCTCGCCCGGGCGGTGATTCCGCACATGAAGGCCCAGCGTTGGGGGCGCATCGTCAACATCGCCTCGGGCTCCGCGAAGGAGCCGCCGCGCGAGCTGCGGCACGTCCTCGGGAACACCGCGCGCGCCTCCGGCGTGACGCTCTGCAAATCGCTCGCGAACGAGTTCGGCGGACACGGCATCACGGTGAACTCCCTGGGCACCGGACTCTTCCGCACGGGCTTCATGGAAGCGTATTTCGATCGACTCGCCGCCGAGCGGAGCATCGATCGCGAAGAGGCCATCGCCCAGTGGAGCCGGACGGTGCCGGTGGGGCGTCCAGGCAGGCCCGAGGAGATGGCGGGGATCTGCGCGTTCCTCTGCTCGGAGTGGGGCGCCTACGTGAACGGACAGTTCGTCCTCGTCGACGGAGGCTTCGCCCGCTCCGCGTGGTGAGCGGTCCGCGCGACGCCTCCCCCGGCCGGAGAATCGGGGCGCCTCGCCCCTGGGCTGGAGAAGAGCGTCCGTGGGCAGTAGCGTCGGTCGACGTCGCGGCGCTTCGCTCGGGCGTCCGCGAAGCGATCGCGTCCTGCCGCCACTCCGACGTTCAGGAGGAACCCCCATGCGTTCGACGTCGCGTTCCGCAGAGATCCGCCAGAGCCTCGACCATCCGATCATCGACTCGGACGGCCACCACATCGAGTTCCAGCCCGCCGTGATGGACATCCTCGCCCGGGTCGGCGGGACCGGCATGGTCGATCGCTACCGCAAGTGGGTCCAGGAGAGCAGCCTCTTCGCCTGGTACGGATTGACGCCCGAAGAGCGGATCGACCGACGCGTCGTGCGGCCGCCGTGGTGGGGGCTTCCGATGAAGGACGCGCGCGATCGGGCGACCGTCATCTTCCCGAAGCTGCTCCACGAGCGGATGGACGAGCTCGGCCTCGACTTCAGCGTCATCTATCCGACCTGGGGACTGATGGTCGGCAACGTCGACGACGAGGAGATCCGACGCGCCGCGTGTCGCGCGATGAATCTCTACAGCGCCGAGGTCTTCGCTCCCCACGCGGATCGGATGACGCCCGTCGCCGTGATCCCGAGCTTCACGCCGGAGGAGGCGATCGAAGAGCTCGACTTCGCGATCGGCGAGCTCGGGTTGCGCTCGATCGTGATGAACGGCTACGTCGTGCGGCCGATCCCCGCGGCCCGCCGGCTCGGCCCCGAAGCGGCCCGCCACGCCTTCTGGCTCGACACCTACGGGATCGACAGCGAGCACGACTACGATTCGGTCTGGGCACGCTGCGTCGAGCTGGGGGTGAACCCGACCTTCCATTCGGGCGGCATGGGCTTCGGGACGCGCAACTCGATTTCGAACTATTGCTACAACCACATCGGCCACTTCGCCTCGGCCGGGAACGCGACCTGCAAGTCGCTCTTCATGGGCGGCGTGACGCGGCGCTTTCCGGACCTGCGCTTCGCCTTCCTCGAGGGCGGCGTCGCCTGGGCGTGCTCGCTCTACTCGGATCTGATCGGCCACTGGGAAAAGCGCAACGGCGAGGCGGTCGAGAACTACAACCCGGCCAACCTCGACGTCGATGCGTTCGTCGGATACTTCGAGCGTTATGCCGAGGACTCGTTCCGAAGCGGCCTCGAGACGCTGCAGAGCGTGACCGGCGGGCTCACGAGCCACGAGCAGACGCAGAAGGTCGACGAGTTCGCGCCCTGTCGGATCGAGCGCGTCGAGGACTTCCTGCGGCTCTTCGTCGAACCGTTCTATTTCGGCTGCGAAGCCGACGACCCGATGAACGGCTGGGCCTTCGCGCGGAAGGTCAACCCCCTCTCGGCTCGCTTGAGCGCGCTCTTCAGCTCCGACATCGGCCATTGGGACGTACCGGTGCTCGCGGACGTCGCCTGGGAGGCGCACGAAGGCGTTCGCGACGGGATCCTCTCGCCGGAGGACTTCCGCCGCTTCACCTTCGAGCATCCGGCCCGCTTCTGGACGGCGGGCAATCCGGGCTTCTTCGACGGGACGCGCGTCGAGCGGGCGGTTCGGGAGCTGGCCTAGCCCGGATCGGAAGCGGATCGGCTGCCGAGGTCGCGATCGCGCGGGCTGCGACCCGCGCGCCGTCCGCTCAGTGGCGGCGCGCATCGCGCAGAGGCGCGATCACCTCCGCCGCGAAGCGCGCGACGGCGTCGAGCTTCCCGGCGAGGTCGCCGAGCCCGACCCCGTACCGACCCCAGGGCCAGACCTGGACCTCGCTGACCCCCGCCGCCTCGAGTCGGCGAAGCGGCTCGCCCTCCATCGCGTCGGGGCACATCGCGAGGATCTCGAAGCCCTCACGCGGTCGCCCGGCGCGCTCGAGCGCCTCGTCCATGCGCGGAACGAGCGCGATCACGTCGTCGACGGCCGGCGCGCGGGCGCACCAGCCGTCGCCGAAGCGGGCCGCTCGCCGCATCGCGGCGGGGGAGTCGCCGCCGACGTAGATCGGGACGGGCGTGGGCGGGGCGGGCGACTGCAGCAGACGGTCGAAGGCGTAGTGGCGGCCCGCGAACTCGACCCAGTCGCCGCTCCAGACGCGAGCCAGGACCTCGAGGATCTCGTCGGTCCGCTCGCCGCGGGTCTCGAATTCGACGCCGAGCGCGTCGAACTCCTCGCGGTTCCATCCGAGCCCGACGCCGAAGGCGATCCGGCCGGGTGCGAGCGCGGCCGCCGAGGCGACGGTGCGCGCGGTGAGCAGGGGCGAACGGATCGGCAGCTTGAAGACGTTCGTGTAGAACCGGATCCGCTCGGTCCGCGCCGCCATGGCCGGGATCACGACGAACGGATCCAGGAAGGGCGTGTCGGGTGACCACCAGCGCCGGCCGCCGCGGTAGGCGACGCTGGTGCGCTCGGTCCAGGGCCCGCCGTCGGGAACGCAGACGGCGTCCCAGCCGGAAGCCTCGGCTGCGCGTGCGAGCGGAAGGTAGTGCGAGGGGTCACACATCGAGATGGCGAGCGCGAATCGCATGGCTCCGTCCTCCTCTACGCGGGTGCGCCCCGGTCCGAGGCGCCCGGTCCGAGCGTCGCTGCCGCGCGCAGGAGCAGCCCCGCGGCGAGCAGGTGGGCCACCAGCACGAGGCCGAGCGAATGCCGGATCGCAGCGGCGCCGAACGAGGGCGTGCCGAGATCGTTGAGCCAGCCGACGAGCGGCGGAGCCACGCCGAGCCCGAGCACGGTATTCATCGCCGTGATCAGCGCCGCGGCGAGCGCGCGCGTCCTCGGCGCCGCCAGGGTCTGCACCGCGCCGTAGACCGGTCCGAAATAACATCCGGCGAGCAGCGAGGCGGGTGCCAGCAGGGCGCTCGCGAGGTCGCCGCTCGGGGCGAAAGCGAAGCCCAGTCCGAAGGGAAAGACCAGCGCGGAGGTCGATGCCGGCAGCCAGGCGAGCCAGCGCACGTCGCGCCGGGCGAGTCGGTCGGCGACGGGACCGCAGACGAGGGTCCCGAGCGCCGTGAAGAGGCCGGATGCGACGGCGAGTCGGACGCCCGCCTCGCCCGTCGTCAAGGCGTGGACGCGCGTCATGTACGGCACGGCCCAGACGAGGATCGCGTAGATGCCGACCGTGTTGAGCGCGGAGGCGAGCACGAAGCAGCGGACGGCCGGGATCGCGACGAGCGAGGCGAGGCCGACGCGGAAGGGCACCGGTGCGGGGTCGTCCGGCGTTCTTCGATCGGCGGCCGGCGCGACGGCGACACCCTTTCCGTGGTCCGCTGCGCGGACGGGCGCTTCGATCGCGTCGAGCGCGCCGCGGGGCGGCTCGGAGAGGGTGAATCGGATCAGCAGGGCGAGCAGGAGTCCCGGCGCGCCGAACGCGACGAAGGCCATGCGCCAGCCGTAGAGATCTGCGAGCCAGCCGCCGGCGGCGAAGGAGATCATCGACCCCAGCGGCCCGCCCATCACGAGCACGGCGATCGCGGTCGCGCGCCGCTCGGGCGGAAAGTAGTCGGAGAGCAGCGATTGCGCCGGACCGCTCCCGGTCGCCTCGCCGATGCCGACGCCGATCCGGATCGCGAAGATCTCGCCGAAGCTTCGCGCGAATCCGGTCAGGACCGTGAGCGCGCTCCAGATCGCGAGCCCCCAGGCGATGATCGAACGCCGGACGCTTCGATCCGCCCAGACGGCGATCGGAATCGTCGCGACGACGTGGAGGACGGCGAACGACGTGCCCGTCAGGAGGCCCATCGCGGCGTCCGAGACGCCGAGCTCGCGCTTGATCGGATCGATCAGGACGGCGAGGAGCTGTCGGTCCATCACGTTCAGCACGCTCAGACCGGCCATGAGTCCCAATGCGTACACGGGCCGCGGAGGGGCGGGGGCGGGCAGAGCGACGGGCGGGCTGGACAGAGTGGGCTCCTTCATCCCCTGCGAGACGTCGAGCTGTGCGACACGCGGAGCGCGAGCCAGCGCGATCGATCCGCCGCGGCGCAGGCCATCCACGGACGAGTCCGATGCGCCGGCGGCCGCCGGACCGCGTCCAGGATGTAGTTCATCCGGATCGTGAAGACGATGAGCGATCGCGCGCGCAGCGTCGATCGTCGCGGCCGGATGCGTCTCGCGGCGCATCGGGGCGTCTCGGGATGCCGAGCGCGCGCCGTCCGGGCGGATCGCCGAGCGGGCTGCGCGTCGTGTCGCGCGACTCGAGGCGCACCGGAGTCGGGTCGTCCGATTTTGGGCTTTACTTCGAGCGACATTCGGCAGTAGGGTGGGGGGCATCTGTCCATCCCATGCCGTGGGGGTCGTCACACCCGATCCGGTTCGGGCCGGAGGCGACGGGCCATCGCGGCTTCTGTGAGGAGAGCCGGCTTCCCATGAAGCAATCAAGACGACTCGGGAGATCGCTGACGATCGCGACCGCCTGCCTGCTCGCGGGCGGCGCCAGCATCACGCACGCGATTCCGCGTAACATGACCGGTGCGCTCGGCGTGCAGATTCCATCCAACACGATTCCCAACGGCTGGGCGAGCGGTCCGGCCGTCGCGGGCAAGAAGCAGGGCATCTATCCCCCGACGACCGGGTACCTGACCGTCGAAGTGGCGGGAACGACCGCGGGTACCTTCGCCGGCCGGCCGGTCACGCTCGACGCCGACAAGCTCGTCGCCGACGTCAGTCGCTTTCGCGACTTCCCCGACTTCCCGAACGTCGGCCACGTGACGTTCACCAACATGGACCGTCAGGCGGCGGCGACGTTCATGAACGGAGGCGGCGCGCTCGCCTTCTGCCCCGGTCCCGGCTGCTTCGGAAACGGGACGGGGACGGCGATCAGCTGGTGTCCGCCGCTCGCCGACAATCCGGCGAGCCCCGCCCCGGGCACGGTCGGCAATCCGATCGGCAACTGGAACTGTACGAGCTATGCGGCGCCCGGCGTCGGCAATCGCCGCGGCGTGATCCGGATCAGCAACGATCCCGGTTCGTCCCACTTCGGCGGCGTGCTGAGCATCCTGCGCAACATCCGGACCACGGTCTGGCGCGTTCCCGTGCAGCCCTCGACGCCGATGGCGAACGACGCGCAGGTGATTCGCGACTACGGATCCGTCATGAACGTGCCGTGGTCGGCGGGTCTGGAGAACTTCCAGTACACCTCGAATCCGGGCCTGCCGGGTCCGCGTCTGTTCGCCCGGCTCAACAGCCGGGGTGCGGTCCAATCGACCTTCGGCTGCGCCAACGGCATCGGTACGGTCGGCCAGGTCTTTCCCGGCCTCGACGCCGACCCCGAGAACGGACCGTTCAATCCGATCGTCGTCCCCGGCAATGACTGCGGAACGGCGACCCAGGGCGCGCCGCCCGGCCAGGGCTGGGGCTTCCGCATGACGACGGGCACGATCTCGGGCTCGGACGACTTCCCGTTCTTCGACGAGACGACGGCGCTCGGTACGCCGTTCAATCCGAATCGCGTGATCCTCACCGCCGCGGATGGCTTCTTCTTCACGCGCATGGGCGGCGATTCGGTCACGGGGACGGGCACGAACGCGGTGCGCAACCTCGTGCTGCTCGGCGGCTCGGTCTCCGTCGATCCCGGGAGCGGCAACGTCTTCAATCGGATCGCCACGGTGCGCATGCGGCTGCAGGTTCCGGAGCCCGCGAGCGCGCTCGGCCTGCTCGTCGGCAGCGGTCTGCTGCTCGCGCTGGCGCGACGCCGGGGCTAGGTCCGCGCCGAAGAGCGCTCGCCCTGCGCCGGGATCGCTTCGGAGGCAGGGCGAGCGCCTACGGGCGCCCGCGCCGGCGCCGTCTGCCCGACGCCGAGCCCTGGCGGTCCTTCCGCCGGCCGGCTCGCGAGCGAGCTCGCGATCCCGCCCGCCGCGCTCTCGTTCCACCTGAAGGCGCTGCGCGGCGCCCGGCTCGTTTCGAGCGAGCGGGACGGGCGGGTCATCCGGTACGCGCCGGACTTCGCCGTGATCGCGGACGTCGTGGGAGATCTCGGCGAGAGCTGCTGTCGCGAGCCGGGGGCATGCGCACCGGCGGGCCGGCGCGGCACCCGAAGCGCTCCGCCGAATCGCCGTGCCTCGACGAAAGGGGATCGGAGATGCGATTCCAGCTCGCGCTCAGCGTGGAGGACATCGATCGGGCGATCGAGTTCTCCTCGAAGCTCTTCCGTTTCGAGCCCGCCCAACGCAAGCCCGGCTACGCGAGCTTCGCGATCGAGAGCCCGCCGCTCGAGCTCGTGCGCTTCGAGGCCAGGGGCGCGGTCGAGCGCATCCACCATCTCGGGGTCGAGGTCTTCGACGGCGAGTCCGTGACGGCCGCGACGGAGCGGCTCGAGGCGGCCGGGCTCGAGACGCGGGTCGAACGCGAGACGACCTGCTGCCACGCGAAGCAGGACGAGGTCTGGGCGATCGAGCCGCAGGGACTGCGCGGGGAAGGGTATCGGGACCTCGCGGACAGCGCGTCGCTCGGAGAGGCGGGTCCCGGCCCCTCGCTCGACGCGCGCGTCGACGGATCCGGCGGGATCGGCGAGGGGCAGCCGGTCTCCGCCTGCTGCGCCTGATCGGATCGCGGAACGGCCGCCGCGCGACGAAACGTCTTCCGGATCGCAGGACGCCGCGAACCGCCAGCGCCCGCCGACGAAGACCGACCCGTCGTCGCCGCGACGATGATGGTAGGCGAAACGCCCAAGGCGACCCCGCGCAGGATGCTGCCGTCGTTCGCGTCGAGAGCCGCGAGCGGGCGAGCCGGGCGAGCGACGCGATCGAGGGCGCGAGGAGCGGATGGCGACCGGAACGGCTCGTGTCCCGCGCTCCTCGCGGATGGGAGTCCGAGGCTCGGGGCATGAGTCCGATGGGCACACTTCATCGCCGGCGAGTCTGCCCATCGAGCGCGCGGGCGAGCGCCGCGCTGGCCCGGGCATCGCGTTCCGGGGTATCGTCGCGAGCGCCTCGGAGCCCCGCCGTACCGGGGCGCCGCAATCCCGACCCGGATCGATCACCCGTTCGCTGCGAGCAAGGAGCACACGATGGACGCCTGGGAGCCCCTCTACACGACACGCGCGATGCGCCGGCTGAAGAAGGACCCGATCCCGGTAGAGGTCCAGAAGCGGATCCTCGACGCCGCGATCCGCGCGCCCTCGGGCGGCAACACCCAGGGCTGGCGCTTCATGCTCGTCGACGACCCGACGTTCAAGGCTCGGCTCGGCAAGCTCTATCGCGAGTGCATGGACCTCGTCTGGGGCACGGTCTACAAGCCGCGTCGGGATGCCGCCGAGGCGAATCCCTCGCTTCCCGAATCGATCGACTTCCTGAAGATGTACCGCTCCGCGGACCATCTGGCGCAGCATTTCGAGGACGTTCCGCTCTTCCTCTTCGCCTTCTGCCAGTACGACACGACGGGCGGGTCGATCTTTCCCGCCGTCTGGAACGCCATGCTCGCGGCGCGCATCCAGGGGGTCGGCTCCGCGCTGACGAGCGCCTTCTTCTTCAAGCTCGACGAGCTGAAGAAGATCCTCGGCGTGCCGGAGGACGGCGGCTGGAACTTCAACTGTTGTGTGTCGTTCGGCTATCCGACGGGCAAGTGGGGCGTCGCTCCGCGCCGACCGGCCCACGAGGTCGCCTTCCGCAACGCGTGGGACGGGCCGCTCGGGTTCGAGATTCCCGGGCCGCTCTGGAAGATGGACTGAGCCGGATCGCGCCGCGGCCTTCGGGCCCCATCCTGTCGGGACCCGCGGCCGCGCGGCCTTCACCCGCTATGCTGGTCGGCATGCCGATGGAGACCCTGTCGCAGGCGATCGCGCGGCTCGTCGGCGCGGGCTATGCCCACGACTTCCGCGCCGAGCAGGAGGGGCTTCGCGCCGTCGGCACGTCGTGCGTCCACGATCCCGAACGGTTCGAGATCGAGGAGATCGTTCGCTTCGAGGGGACCAGCGACCCGCAGGACGAGGCCGCCGTCTTCGCGCTGCGCTGCGAGGTACACGGTACCCGCGGTACCTATGCAGTCGCCTACGGACCCGCGATGGCGCCCCTCGACGCCGAGATGGTTCGCCGATTGCACGACCGGCGGCCGCGCTGAGCGTGGGATCGCTCGGCGCTTCGCGCCGAAGTCGCCGTGGCAGCCCGCCGCGGTCGATGCATGCGACGAGCCGACTGGCGCGATGAGCCCATCGCGAGCCGCGCGATCGGAAGGGGCAGATCCGCATGCGGAGCGGTCGATCCAGCCTGGGCGGCGCGTTCGCGATCGGGGCCATCCTCGCCGCGCTCGGTTGCGCGACGCCGAGTCTGCGCGACGAGCGCTGGACCGTGCTCGAGCGCGAGCGATACCAGCTCCACTCGACGATGTCCGCGGCCGAGACGACGACGCTCGCGGTCGAGCTCGAGCGGTTCGACGCGCTCGTCCGGTTGCTCACGAGTGCGTCGAGCGCGAAGAGCGCCGTTCCCATGCAGATCTTCGTCTTCGCGAACGGGCGGCAGTACGCCCACTTCGGACCGAAGCATACCGCCGGGGTCTTCATTCCCGGCGTACGCTCGAACCTCATGTTGATCGCGAATGGATCCAGGCAGCTGGGGGCGTCCGAGGTCCTGCTCCACGAGTACGTGCACCACGTCCTCCGCGATGGATCCAGCCGCGTCTACCCGCGCTGGTACGACGAAGGCATGGCCGAGCTGCTCAGCACGACCCGCATCGATGGAGAGCAGCTCGAGATCGGCGGCGCCCCGGCGTCTCGCGTCCCGGCGCTCCATTTCGGGCGTTGGCTGCCCCTCGAGCGCGTCGTCGCAGTCCGCGACTACGCCGAGCTCGACGAATACGAGACGGACATGTTCTACGCGCAGGCGTGGCTGCTGACCCACTACCTGAGCTTCGATCGCCCCGACGCCATCGCGCGGATCGGTCGCGAGACGCTCGACTATTTCGCCCGGCTCGCCTCGGGCGCGGATCCGGTCGCGGCCTTCGAGGCGGCCTTCGGCGAATCGACGGAGACGGTCGGCGCGAAGCTGCGCGAGATCGTCTCGCGCGGCCACATCCAGATCTACGGCTATCCGGAGTCGCGACTGGCATTCGATCGCGCGCCGGCCGCGGGGCGCGCGCCGCAACCCGGCGAGATGGCGACGCGACTGGGCGAGATCCATCTCGAGCGCGGTGCGTTCGAGCTCGCCGAGCGGGAATTTCGCACCGCCATCGCGGTCGATCCGAGTCAGGCGCGGGCCCATGCCGGGCTGGGCGATGCGATTCGTCTGCGCGATCGCTGGGACGAGGCGGAGCCGCATTTCCTGCGCGCCGTCGAGCTCGACGGGGACGATCCGTTGAATCTCCTCGATCTCGGCGAGTTCTACGAAAGCCGTGGGCGCATGAAGGCCGCGACGCTCGAGCGGCTGCGCGCGGACTTGACCCGGGCTCGTCAGCTCTATCGCCAGGTCCTCGAGCGCGACGCGGACTGCACGGAGGCCTGGCTCGTTCTCGCGCGGACGCATCTGGCTGCGGGGGAGAGGCCAGGCTTCGCGCTGCGCTTCCTCGAGCGGGCGCGCAGGCTCCGCCCCTCGTCGATGCCGGTCCTCGCCGTACTCGCGGAGACCCAGCTCGCACGTGGGGACGAGTTGCTCGCGCGCGATGCGCTGCGGCAGATGTTCGCGTTCCGGGCGGAGGGGCAGGCGGGTCCCGGGATCGAGGCCGTGCTGACGGAGATCCGCGAGCGACGCGCAGCGGAGGCGGCGCGCGTCGGTCTGACGCCGAGCCTGAACTGAGGCTCGTTCCGCCGCGGCCGATTGCGGTCCGGCCCCTCGGCGGGATCGCTCCCGTCAGCGCCCGCTCAATCCCGCGCGGGCTTCGATCGGGTCGGAGGGGGAGGAGCCGTGCGCAGGCTGCCGCCCTCGCCGCGCAGCTCGGCCGAGCGTCCGCCCGTGATGTATGCCGAGCCGCTCTGCGTGGCGCGCTGGAGCTCGGCGCGGGCGACCGGATCGTAGGCCGAGCCGTGGGTCTCGTAGGGAAAGGCCGGTCGCTCGGCCAGCTTCGCGCGGTGGCGTTCCAGGTAATCGTCGAGCGAGCAGATCACCTTCGCCGGCGAGCCGGCGCAGACGGTGTCGGGCGGAAGCGAGCGCGACACGACGGATCCCGCTCCGACGAGCGTGCGCGGTCCCATCTCGACGCCCGGCAGGATGATCGAACGCGTTCCGATGTGGCAGGACTCGCGGATCACGATCCGCCCGACGCGTGCGGCGTCGAGGAACTCGTCGATCTGGGCGTCGTGGGCGAGCAGGACGCAGCCCTCCCCGAGACCGGCATGGTCCTGGATCTCGATCAGATGGCAGAAGTCGGGGTCGATCCAGGTCGAGCCCGGTAGCAACACGTCGTCGCCGATCCTCATGCCGAGCGCGCGCAGGTGGCGCCAGCGGCGCTCGACGCGCAGGCGGTCGACCCGGGCGCGAAGCGTCGAGATCCAGCCCCAGACGAGCTCGAGGAGGCTCAACGCCGACCTCGCAGCATCGTCTTGGCCTGCTCGAACCCCGAAACGCATTGGAGCAGGTCGATCTCGTCCTCGGTGAAGCTGAAGCGGGCGACCCGGTAGGGCCAATGCGCTTCCCTTCCCGCCTCCGCATACCCGGGCAGACCGGTCACGGCGCCGGCGAATCCGAGCTCCTTCAGGACGTCGCACTCCCGCTCGCCGAAGTCGTCCGCCTGGCCGTTCGGATAGCAGAACACCGGGTCGGGGGAGCGGAGCTCCTCGGCGAGACGTCGGCGCGAGCCTTCGATCTCGCGTCGCGACTGCTCCGCGTCGGCCGTCGACAGGATGGCGTGGGTCAGGGTATGCGGTCCGAAGGACATGCCCCGCTCCTCGCAGCGGCGCGCATCGTCCCAGGTCATCGGCGCATAACGCGGCGGCGGGGCGACCGGAAGGTCGACCTCGGCCTGGGCCGCGAGGGCGTCGACGTAGGGCCGCTTCTCCATCTCCGGAAGACGCTTGACGTGTTCGATGACGCGGTGCTGCGCGGCGCGACGCGTCGACGGATCCCCCCAGCGCAGGACGATGCCGGGAAGGTCGAGCTGGCGTCGCTTCGTCCGCTCGAGCGCGTACTCGACCCGGTCCCACCACATCCAGAACCGACCGTCGAGGAAGCCCGTGCAGAGGAAGGTCGCGACGGGGCAGTCGAATTCGGCGAAGAGCGGACCCGCGACATGGGCCTGATCCGCATAGCCATCGTCGATCGTGAAGGCGACGGCGCCGTCGAGGGGCCGTCCCGAGAGGAGCGCATCGAAGAGCGCGCGCAGCGACATGAACTCGAAGCCTTCGCGGCGCAGGAATCCGAGCATGGCGCGAACGGCGGCGGGGTCGTGGCCCTCGAGCCCGAGGTCGGGGTTGCGGAAGCGGTGGAGCATGAAGACGCTGGCGCGCTCGCGCAGCAACGGGCGGAGCGCCCGCCGAACGAGGCGCGATCGCAGGAGCTGAAGGGGCGCTCGCCCGATGCTTCCCTTCATGTCCTCTCCCGAGCGTCTCCAAGGTCCCGAAGGCGGTCTCCGATGGCGGTCCCTTCGCGATCGGGCGATCCGGCGGCGGTCCTTCGCAACGATGCACCGCCCGCGTGCCGTCGCGGCCGGCCGAATGTAGCAGCTCCCGCCTCGCCGGCGGCCGCAACCGACGCGCAGCAGAGCTGCAGTCGGACGCGCCCGATCAGGCGGGGATTCGCATCTGCTTCACGGTGTCCCGGGAAGGGGCGCGGGTGACGTCGAAGGCTCCGTGGCCTGCCCGACGCGGAAGATCGACCGCATCGCATCGGCGGCGCGCCCGCGGCTCCGGGGGCCGGGCCATCCGTGGCGCACATCGAGCGCGGCCGCGAGATGCGGGCGGGGGTCTTTCGATGGCATCGGCTCGTGGCGCGCGCCGAAGGTCCCGTCGAGAAGGGGTCGTGGTCCAGCCCCGTCGTCACTCATCGGAACCGCACGGCGAGCGGTCCGCCGCGATCGGGCGGGCGCTCCCATGGTACGCGTCGGTAGGTGCCGAAGACATGATCCCAGATCGGGAGCGCGAGGCCGAAATTGGCGTCGTTCATGGCGTCGCGATGATGAACGGCATGGACCGGCATGCTTCGCATCCAAAAACACGCCGCGGGGTTGTCATGCTGGAGCTGATGTCCGTAGGCGGAGAAGAATGCGTACGCCACGCAGCCGACGAGAAAGCCTGTGCCCGCGGCCGTCGAATGGAGGAAACCGAGGGGCGTTACGAGCGCGGCGCTGATCAGATAGTCGAGTCCTTCCGGAATCACACCCTTGGCCGAGTCGTTGGCGTGGTGACCCGCGTGGCTCCGAGCGAACAGGATCCCCGCGTGCATGAGGCGGTGGACCCAGTATTCGACCAGACTTCCGACGACGAGTCCTGCGAAGAGGGCCATGCCGAAGGTCGCGAACGGGTTCATCCTGACGCCTCCCGGGTCCAGGAGCGAAGTTAGGGCTGGCCCGCGCGAGGTACAAGCGAGGGATTCGTCGCTCGACTCTCGAGCGATACGGGCGATGGCGCGCGCGCTTTCCTAGGTTCTCGACCGGGACGTGGAACCGCTTCCCGCGGTCGGCCCCGGAGACGAGCGGATGCCCGGAGCCCACGTCGTCGTCGATTCGAAAGCCGTGGCAGCGGACGTGCGTCGAACGGGCCGAGTGATCGATCCGGACGTGCGCGCCCTGACGATCCTGGGCGTCGCGTTCCTCGGCGTCGGCGCGCTGGTCTCCCGAACCGTCGGTACCTCGTTCGTGGTGCCGCGTGGAGACGATCCCGTGATCGGGACGAGCTTCTTCGTGCCGCCCCTGGCCGCGCTGGTCGGGTACCTCGTGCTGCGGCTCGTCTCGGGCGCGATGTCCGGGAATCGCCGCTTCGACGGGCGACGACTTCGCGAAACCTGGACCGACTGCTACCTCGTACTGCTCTTCACGCTCGTCGTCTACGTCCACTTCCACATCAAGATGTGGGTCCCGCTGCTGAACGATCGGAGCTTCGATCAGACGTTCCTCGCGATCGACGAGCGGTTCCGGGGCGTGATCGAGCCGCTTCGATGGCTCCGCTCGGTCGGAGCGAGGGCGTTGCCGGTTCCCGACATCTGGTACGAGGCGGCCTTCTTCCCGACGTTCGTGCTCGCATTCTGGTTCCACGCGCTTGGTCATCGCCGATGGCACTACCACAACCTCGTCGCCATCACGTTGATCGAGCTGGTCGGGCCGCTCTCCTACCTCCTCGCCCCGGCTGCGGGCCCCTTTCTCTTCGAGGACGGCGACAACGCCCGCGCGACGCTCTTGCAGCACCGGATGTACGAGCAGTTCCTGTCGATGCGCCGAGGAGGCACCTCCTGGCTCGCAGCGAACGGGAGCGAGTATCTGACCGCCCCGTTGGCGGCCATGCCTTCGCTTCATTGTGCGGCGATCGCCGTGCTCGCGTACTACGCCGTACGCGCGCGGATCGCGATCGCACCGCTCGTCGTCCTTGCCGCGGGTTGGATCGCGATCGAGGCCGTCGTCGCCCGCTGGCACTACCTCGTCGACGTCCCGGCGGGCTTCGCGCTCGCCGTGATCGTCATCGGCGTCACCAACCGACTGTGCGGGTTTCGATCGTGGGCGGGGTCGACCGCCGCGTCGCGCCCGATCGCCGGGTCGGGGGCATGGCGCCGGACCGCGACGAGCGAGCCCGGCACGTGAACCGGGATGCCCGCGATGAGGCGTCGCCGCGAAGGCGTGTCGACGAACCGGCGGTCTGGGCGATCCTGTGCGGCCGAGTGGGCGACGACGCGCAGATCCTCTCGCTCGCCCGGGCGTTGGGATGGCCGTTCGAGGTCAAGCGTCTCGCCTATCGGCGATTGGGTCGAGTCATCGACGTCTGGCGCGGGTCGAACCGACTCGGCGTGCATGTCGGACGATCGAGCGCGTTGAGACCGCCCTGGCCGGACCTCGTCCTCTCGGCTTCCATGCGCAACGAGCCGATCTGTCGCTGGGTCCGACGCCAGTCGGGCGGCCGGACCCGATACGTCCACATCGGGAAGCCCTGGGCGCGCGTTCCGGCCTTCGATCTGGTGATCGCGGGCCCGGAATACTGGTGGTTGCCCGCCGGCTCCAACGTCGTGCGCAATGCCTGCAGCCTCCACGACGTCCGTGCGGCTTCGCTCGCGGAAGCGGCCCGTCTCTGGGCGCCCTCGGTCGCCCACCTGCGGCGACCCCGCATCGCTCTGCTGGTGGGGGGGTATGCGGGTCCCTACCCATTCGATCGGGCGAATGCGATGCGACTCGGTCGGGAGGCGAGCGCGTTCGCCCGTCGGCAGGGCGGGTCCCTGCTCGTCACGACGAGCGCGCGTACGTCGGCCTCGGCGATCGAGGGGCTGCTCGCTTCGATCGATGTTCCGCACGTCCTCCATCGTTGGCAGCGGGGCGGGGAGGCCAATCCCTACCTCGGTTTCCTCGGTCTCGCCGATTCGATCATCGTCACGAGCGACAGCACGAGCATGCTCGCCGAAGCATGCGCGACCGGGAAGCCGGTTTCGATCTTCGACCTCGCGGTCGATGCGGTGGGACGCGGACGCACTTGCATCGAAGGCGACGAACGAAGAGCGCGGACCCGGCCATGGGCCCGAGTCAACCGGGACCGCACGCTGGCCTTCTTCTATCGGAACGTGCTCTTGCGGTTCGCACCGACGAAGATCAAGCGGGACATCGGGCGCGTACACGAGTCCTTGATCGCCTCCGGGCATGCCGTCTGGTTCGGAGATCCCGCTCCAGATCGGATGCCGCCGCCGCTCGATCCGCTCCCGCGGTCCGTGGAGCGGGTACGACGGCTCTTCTCCGGCGGACGGACGCCGATCGAAGAAGTCGACGCGGAGCGCGCCTTGGTGCAGATGCGGGTCGTCCGGTGAATCACGCGTGGGGCCTGGAAGGGGGGCCGTCGCGGATCGCGCTGCGCGTGTGGCTCGGCCGATGGATCCTGCTGCGAGCACTGCTCTGGACGATGCTTCCGCTGGTCGTCCTGCGTGCACTGCCGGTCGACCTGGTGGAGGGCGTCATCTGGGGGCAGGGCTGGCAGCTCGGGTACGACCAGCCGCCGCTCCAGGCCTGGTTGATCGGAGCCGTCGACGCGCTTTCCGGCCATCGACGCGAGGCGTTGTTCCTGACGAGTCAGATCCTCGTGGCATCCTGCCTGCTCTCCGTCTGGAGACTGGCCGCGTCGATCGTGACGCCCCTCGGTGCTCTCGTTTCGGTCCTGCTCCTCGAAGGTGTCTTCTACCTCAATTTCGGCTCGCCGAACCTGTTTCCCGATCTGATCGCCGTGCCGTTCTGGGCGGGCTCGATCGGTGCGTTCCATCGCGCCCTTCGTCGTCAGCATGCGGTCCGCTGGGCGATTCTCGGCCTCTGGCTTGCGGCGGCGGCGCATGCGAAGTACGTGAGCGCGGTCCTCGCCGTCGTGATGATCGCGTTCTTGATCTTCGATCCGCACGCTCGACGGAGCTTCCGGACGAGCGGACCGTATCTTTGCGCCGGGCTCTGTCTCGCGCTCCTGGTGCCCCATCTCGGGTGGGCCATGCGGAACGATTTTCCGACGGTGGCGCATGTCGGCGCGGTGTCGCGTCCGACGGCGGGTGCGGTCGACGTGCTGCTCTCGTTCCTCGGGTTCGCGGGCGGACAGGTCCTCGTCGTGCTCGGCCTCGTCCTGCTCGTGAGGGCGCTGTCGCCGCCGCCCGGCGCGGATGCGCCGATTCGACTCGCTGGAGATCTCCGGGCCTTCGATCGACGCTTCGTCGCGGCGATGGCCATGGGGCCGCTCCTGCTCGTGCTGGCGGGAGCGGCGCTCGGCGGGATCCAGTTCCGCGTCCATTGGACCTATGCCATGTGGTCTTGCGCCGGGCTCTTCGTCGTCGTCTTCGTCGTTCCCGCGACGGACGCGGAGCGCCTGCGCGGATTCGGGCGCGTCTTCGCGGGATGGATCGCCCTCATGGCGGTCGCGTACGTCGGCGCGAATCGGATCGCTCCCCTTCTCGAGATTCCCCATGCCCGCGCGAAGTCCGCTCGAAGTCCGGTCGATCGCATCCTGCGCGAGGTCCAGCAGGAGGCGAAACACGGGCTCGAGCGCCTGCAACGGGAGGCGAGTTTCCCGAGCGACGAGATCGCGACGATGATCACGCAGGAGTGGCGTCGGCAGCTCGATGTGCCGCTGGCCTACGTGATCGGCAACAAGTGGGTCGCGGGGAACGTCGGCTTCTTCTCTCCCGATCATCCGCTCGTCGTCCGGGATGGCGATCCGACGAGGAGCCCATGGATCGACGCGGACGACCTTCGACGTCGCGGGGCCGCCGTCGTATGGAATCCGGACTTCGACACGAACGGCATCGCCGCCGCGCTCGAACGTCGCTTTCCGACGATGGAGAGGCAGCCGACGATCGTGATCCCGAACGGCAGCAGCGGGGACCGCCCGCCCGTCCGGATCATGTGGGGAATCCTGCGGCCATCGCCGTAGCGCTGATCTCTCGAATCGGACCCGGGCTCAGCCGATCAGCACCCCGTCCTTCTTGATCTCCCCCGGCTCGTGGACCGCGCCGACGGTCTCGTCGAGGTACTCCGGGCCCTTCGCCGTCGGCAGGAACCAGCCCGTCGGACACATGGTCAGGATCTCGACGAACGAGAAGCCCTGGCCCTTCATCTGCGAGGCGAACGCGCGGTCGAGGAAGCGGCGCAGGCGGGCGACGCCCTTGGCGTCGTGGACGGTCGCGCGGGCGACGTAGGTCGTGCCGTCGAGGCCGGCCAGCATCTCGGAGATCAGGATCGGATGGCCGTCGCGCTTCGCGTCGCGTCCGTCGAGGGTGTTCTTCGTGCGCTGTCCGAGGACGGTCGTCGCCGTCATGTGGCCGCCGGTCTCGCCGAAGACCCCGTTGTTGAGCAGGATGCAGGTCACCGACTCGCCGCGCGCGGCCGTATGGATCACCTCCTGCAGGCCTTCGTTGACCATGTCGCCGTCGCCCTGGAGCGTGAAGACGAGGCATTCGGGGCGCATGCGCTTCGCGCCGGTCGCGACGGACGGGGCACGGCCGTGCAGGGCCTGGATCAGGTCGATGTCCATCAGGCTCGTCAGCGCCGTGTAGCAGCCGATGCCGATGACGCCGATGGTCTTCTGGCCGAGGTTCATGCCGTCGATCGAGTCGAGGATCTGACGCAGCGCGACGGGCTCGCCGCAGCCGGGGCAGAGGTCGTGCTCGCCCATCAGCGTCAGCGCGGGCTCGAAGTCCCCGGTCTTGCGACTCGCGCCGCCGGGCGGGGCGTCGGTCGGAATCACGCGCAGTCGCTCGTCGCCGCTCGGGTCGGGTTTCGTAAGGTCGTCGCTCATCCCACCACTCCTCTCGAGACGGGCCGGCCGTGATAGGCGTCGCGGGCCCGCGATGCGATGCGTTCGCTGTCGAGCAGCGGCCCGATGCCGAAGCTCGCTGCATCGGTCGAGATGCCGCCGATGGGCACGACCGGATGGCTGCCGAGGAGCGCGAGGCGCACGTCGTCGATCATCTGCCCCGCGTTCTGCTCGAGGCAGGCCACGAGGCGACAGCCCTTCGCCGCCTTCGCGAGCGCGGAGGACGGGAAGGGCCAGAGCGAGATCGGGCGGAAGAGGCCGACCTTCACTCCCTCGGCGCGCAGGTCATGGATCGCCGCGCGAGCGAAGCGGGCGAGGGTGCCAAAGGCGACGATCAGCATCTCCGCGTCATCGGCATCCTCGACCTCGAAGCGCTGCTCGGCGGCCTCGATGCGTTGCTCCTTCTCCCAGAGCTCCTGCCAGAAGGTGTTGGGATCGATGCCCTTCGTGCCCTTGTTCATGCCGATCGGATTCAGGTTGCGCGAGCGGCCGGTTCCGCCGAGGCTGCCGTCCACGGCCCAGTCCTTCGGCGGCAGCGCGCCGTAGTCGCGCCGCTCGATCGCGACCGATTCGTTCGTATGAGCGAGGAGGTAGTCGCCATAGATCAGGACGGGATGGCGCCAATGGTCCGAGAGATGGAACGCGAGCTGGACCAGCTCGACCGCCTCGCCGACGCTCTGCGGGGCGAGCACGATGTGGCGGTAGTCGCCGTGGCCCCCGCCTCGGGTCGCCTGATAGTAGTCGCTCTGACCGCGGGACATGTTGAAGATGACGATCGGAATCTCGGCGCGCGTGATCTCCGACATCGACTCCTGCATCAGCGCGAGGCCCTGACCGGTCGATCCCGTCGCGGCGCGGAAGCCGGTCGCTGCGGCGCCCCAGGCCTGGCCGATCGCCTCGAGCTCGCTCTCGGCGTTGATGCAGTGGCCGCCGACCTCGGGCAGGCGCTTCGCGAAGTGTTCGAGGACCTCGGTGAAGGGCGTCATGGGGTAGCCGGTGAAGAAGCGGCAGCCGGCGAGGATCGCGGCCTCGGCGATCGCCTCGGAGCCCTCGATCAGGCGCCGCTCGGGGGTCGGTCTCGTCATCCCTGGGTCTCCTGGGCCACCGGCAGCTCGCGCGTGTCGGCGACGGTGCCTGCGTGCGTGCCTCGCGCGGGCTGTTTGTCGGGGTCGAGTCGGTAGATCTCGAAGCAGTAGTCGGGGCAGACGAGCAGGCAGGCGCCGCAGCCGGTACAGCCCTCGAGCAGCTCGGGCACGAGATAGCCCGACGCATTGCGCTGGGTCGACATGCGCAGCACGTGGGGCGGGCAGGCGGGGACGCAGAGCTCGCAGCCCTTGCAGCGGTCGGTGTCGATGACGACGGTTCCCTTCGGCATGGCGCGGCTCATGCGGCCTCCTGGGACCAGGCGGGAGACGAGAGGGCGGGGACGGCCGTCGACCCGGCCGCGAGCGCGCGGCGGTTCGAGTCGAGGAACTGCGCGCGGTACGAGGGGAGCGCGCTCGCGAGCGCGTCGACGAGAGCGCGCTGCGATACGAGGCCCGTCGCCTGCGCGAAGGCCGCGAGCAGGACCAGCGCGGCGGCGTTCGGCGCATCCGCCTCGCGGGCGAGCGTCGTGGCCGGGATCGCGAGCAGCTCGCCGGTCTTCACGTCGAGCGGCGCCTCGAGCAGCTCGGCATTCGCGACCACGATGCCGTCGGGTCTGAGCTTCGGCCGGATCGGGTCGAAGAAACGTGGATGCACGACGACGGCCGCCCAGGTCCGGGGCACGATCGGCGGCGACGTGATCGGGCGGTTTGCGATCACGACCGTCGCGTCCGTGTTGCCGCCGCGCATCGTGCCGCCGTAGGTCCCGAGCGACATGACCTCCCGGCCTTCCAGCGTCGCCGCCCGAGCGAGGATCGTCGCGGCGAGCTGGACGCCCTGGCCGCCGATCCCGGTCCACATCACCTCGCGTTCCCATGCCGTCATCGACGTCATCGCGCACCGTTCTCCAGGTTGGTTCGGGCCAGGCCCGACATGACGAAGCGCTCGACCCGCTCGACCTCGGCGGCGTCGGGGATGCGCCCCTCGACGAGGCGGGTCTCGAGCCAGCCCATCATCAGGTGGTAGAGCGTCTCGGCGTCCTCCCCCGGCGAGACGTCCGGGAGCGCCCCCGACGCTTGGGCCATGGCGAGCGCGCGCGCGAGCGGCGCCGTCAGCTGCTCACGCGAGCGCGCGACCTCGCCCGGAAACGCTTCGGCGAGTCGTCCGCGGGCCAGCGCGAAGGGGCGCGTCGCCCGCGCGCCGTCCGGGTCCTGCGCCTGGGCCGCCATGCCGCGGATCCACTCGCGGATCGCCGATGTCGCGCCGGATGCGGTCGCCATGCGCTGGGCGAGATACTCGGCCAGACCGCGGATGCCCTCGTCGAGCACGGCGACGAGCAGCTCGTGCTTGCTCCGGAAGTGGCGGTAGAAGGCCTGATTGGAGAGGCCCGCCTCGGCGAGGATCTCCGAGACCTTCGGGTCGAGGCCGCCCGTCCGCTCGATCGTCACGAAGGCGGCGCGCACCAGACGCTCGACCTCGTTGCGTGCCGTCTCCCGTCGCAAGGCCAGCGTCCGATCGACGGTCTGGTCGACCACGGGGACCAGACCGGTCGTGGCTCCCAGGCGGCGCGCTGCGCCGCGCGGCGTCTCGGGCGCTGCGCCGCGCGGCGTCTCGGGCGAATGGGCGGTCGGGGTTCGCCGCTCGGTGGGTCTGGTCGGGTCGAGAACGTTGTTCTCCATGTCGAGAACGGTATTCTTGTCGCGGCCGATTGGCAAGGGCTGGCCGGATGCCGGCGCCGTGCGCGAGCGGCTCGGAAGGCGCGCACGAGCGCGCCGGAGGGAAGGTGCGACGGTGCCGAGTGGATGCGGCGCCGGACGCATCGCACGGGCGGTGCACGCGGTGGCTTGCGTGGGTCGCATGGACGAGCGAGCGGAGAGGGAGACGCGAGTTGGTCGAGCAGGCTTCCGGTCGGCGGCTTCTGGTGGGCGACATCATCCAGCGGGCGGCGGCGACCGTCCCCGACCGACCTGCGGTCGCCGTCGGGGACGACCAGCGGACCTACCGCGAGCTCGAGCGCGAGGCCGAGCGGCTCGCCCATGCCCTTCGGCATGAGCTCGGCATCGGCCACGGCGATCGCGTGCTCGGCTGGATCGACACCGCGATCGAGGTGATGCCGCTCTTCGTCGCGCTCGCACGCCTCGGCGCCGTCTTCGCGCCGCTCAACGCGCGGCTCTCCGCGGACGAGGCCGGCGACGTCGCGAAGCTCGCGCGGAGTCGGCTGCTCGTCGTCGATCCGGCGCGCGCCGCGTCGGCGTCGCGCCTCGCGAAGCGGGCGGGCATCGATCGCATCGCGCTGCTGCCGGTCGTGCGCACGCTCGGCGAGGAAGCGAGCGCCGTCGGCGGATCGGGCGACGACGCGGCCCGGGAGCTCTTCGCCCTCGACGCGCGTCGGCTCCCCGATCCGCCTTCGCCCGTCATCGAGCCGCGCCTCGTCGAGACCGATCCCCACGTCATCTTCTTCACCAGCGGGAGCACCGGCCGCCCGAAGGGCGTCGTCCTCTCCCATCGCGCGAACTGGCTGCGCGGCTTCCAGGGCGTCTTCCGGGACGAGCCCGAGCGCACGGTCTGCATGTTCCCCCTCTTCCACATGGCCGGCTTCACCCTCGCGCTCTCCGCCTGGCAGACGCGCGGCGAGGTCGCCTACACGACGGCCGCCGCTGACGCGCTCCTGCGCATGGTCGAGGCCCGACGTGCGAATCGGCTCTACGGTCTGCCCGTCGTCTGGAAGCGGATCCTCGAGGCGGACCTCTCCGCCTACGATCTCTCGAGCCTCGAGCAGCTCGATACGGGAACCTCGGCGACGCCGATCGAGTTGCTGCAGGAGATGAAGACCCGCTTTCCGCGGGCGCGGGTGCGCATCTACTACGGCTCGACGGAGGTCGGGACGGCGAATGCGCTCTGCGATGCCGACGTGCTGCGAAAGCCCGGCAGCGTCGGCCCGGCCGCCGTCTCCGTCGACGTGCGCCTCGCGAGCGACGGCGAGATCTGCGTGCGCAGTCCCTTCCTCTGCGACGGCTACTTCGACGATCCGGAGGCGACCGCCGCCGCCTTCGTCGACGGCTGGTTCCATACGGGCGATCTCGGCGCGCTCGACGACGAGGGCAATCTCTCGATCATCGGGCGCAAGAAGGAGATCCTGAGGACGGGTGGGGAGAGCGTCTCGCCCGCCGAAGTCGAGGGCGTGCTGCGATCGGCGGAGGGGGTCGAGGACGTCGCGCTCGTCGGTCTACCCGATCCGCATTGGGGCGACCTGCTCTGCGCGGCCGTCGTGGTCGCGCCCGGCGCCGAGGTGTCCCTGGCCGCGCTCCAGGCCCATTGCGAGGGCAAGCTCGCGGGGTTCAAGAAGCCGCGTCGCATCGCCCGCCTCGCGTCGCTCCCGCGCACGGCCGCGACCAACCAGGTCCAGCGCACGCTGCTCGTCGAGCAGATCGTGTCGAACGGCCTCGCGCAGGACGCCTGACCGATGTCGACGATACCCCGACAGGCGACGCCCGACGGGCCGACCATCCGCCGACTCGCGACGCAGCTGCCGGTCGCGATGCTCGAGCCCGTTCGGCGCGTCCATCCGGAGCTCGAGCTCGTCGAGCTCCCGATGAAGGGCCCCCTCCCGGACGCCCCGCCGTACGAGCGCTTCGACGCGCTGCTCACGCTCCCGAACGGCACGCCCAATCTCGCGGCCGTGCTCGCGCGGGGCGTGCGCTGGGTCCACGCCTACGGCACCGGCGTCAACGGCTTCCCTTTCGCGCTGCTCGGCGGCGTCCCGCTGACCTGCTCGCGCGGGGCCTCGGCGACGGCGATCTCGGAGTGGGTGATCGCCGTCCTCCTCGAGCACGAGAAGCGTCTGCTCGAACACTGGCTCGCCGCGCCGCCGCCCGTCTGGCACCGCGCGGAGCTCGGCACCCTCGCCGGCCGGATCCTCGCGCTGGTCGGATTCGGGGGCATCGCCCGGGCGATCGCGCGCCGGGCGCTTGCCTTCGACATGCGCATCCAGGCGCTGCGTCGCAGCGACGCGCCGAGCGACGTCGCGGGCGTCGAGCTCGTCCGCGACCTCGAGGCCCTGCTCCGCGACGCCGACCACGTCGTGATCGCGGCGCCCGAGACGAAGGCGACGCGCCATCTCTTCGACGACCGCGTCTTCGCCTGGATGAAGCCCGGCGCTCATCTGGTCAACATCGCGCGCGGCGGGATCGTCGATCAGGAGGCGTTGCGGCGGGCGCTCGACGCGGGTCGGGTCGGCCGCGCGACCCTCGATTGCGTCGAGCCCGAGCCGCTGCCGGCAGGCCACTGGCTCTACCAGCATCCCCGCGTCCGCGTCTCGGCGCACATCTCCTGGAGCGGGTCCGACGCGAACGCCGTCATCCTCGATGCCTTCCTCGAGAATCTCGAGCGGATGAATCGCGGCGAGCCGCTCCGGAACCGCGTCGATCCCGACGAGGGGTATTAGTCCGGTCCGCGGTCAGCTCTTCTTGAGCTCGATCAGGAACTCGCGGTAGCGCTTCTCGCCGACGTTCCACGCCCATTCGACGCCGCCCTTCGGAATGAAGACGGTATTGCCTTCCTTCGGGACGATTCCGACGAAAGAGTCGACGGGTGAGCCCTTGGGGGACACGCCGGCGACGTAGTCCCCCTCGAAGATGATCAGGTAGTAGTCGTGCTCGTGCTCGTGGAGCGCGCTCGCTTCGCCCGGCTCGAGGATCATCTCCCAGATCTTGAGGTTCTCGTCCTCGAGGATGACGCGGCTGCCGACGCCGCCGAGCGGCTCGCCTTCGTGCTCGTCGCGAAAACGATCGAGGCGGGCCTTCATCTCCGGTGTGAGGGGCGCGAACTGCGGCGGGGTCGAGATCATGACGCTCTCCGATGGCGTGGGTTCGGGACGGACGGCGGAATCGTCCGCCGTCCGTCGTCCCGACACTCTACGGGAGATCGGCGCGAGTACCAGTCGAGGCCCGAGCCGCCTCGGCGGATCGCGGGAGCGGCGCGCGGCGGCGCGCGTCCGCTTCCGACGTCAGAAGTTGTATCCGCGTTCGTCGTGCAGCGCGAGGTCGAGCCCGCGCGACTCGGCCTCCTCGTCGACGCGCAGACCGACCGCCGCGTCGACCAGCTTGAGCAGCGCGAAGCTCGCGATGGCCGACCAGGCCGCGGTCACGAGCGCGGCGTAGAGCTGCTTGCCGAGCTGGGCGCCGACGGCGAGCCCTTCCTGGTTGCCGCCGAAGGTCGTGGCGCCGAAGAGGCCGGCGAGGACGGTGCCGACGAAGCCGCCGACGCCATGGACGCCGAACACGTCGAGGCTGTCGTCGTACCCGATCGCCTGCTTCAAGCGCGTCGACGCCTCGTAGCAGACCCATCCGGAGGCGACGCCGATGGCGAGGGCGCCGGTCGGACCGACGACGCCGGCCGCCGGCGTGACCGCGGCGAGCCCGGCGATGGCCCCCGTCGCGATGCCGAGCACCGAGGGCTTCGAGTGGCGGATCCACTCGATCGCCATCCAGGTCATGGCGGCCGCGGAGGCCGAGACGTGGGTCACGGTGATCGCCATCGCCGCGGTGCCGTTCGCGCCGAGCGCGGAGCCGCCGTTGAAGCCGAACCATCCGACCCAGAGCATGCCGGTCCCGGTCACGCACATCGTCAGGTTGTGGGGCGGCATCGGCGTCTTCGGGTAGCCGCGTCGCGGACCGATCACGATGCACGCCACGAGCGCGGCGACGCCCGCCGTGATGTGGACGACGATGCCGCCAGCGAAGTCGAACACGCCGAGATCGGCGAAGTGGCCCCCTGCGCCGCCCCAGGTCATGTGGCAGATGGGCGCGTAGACCACGAGGAGCCAGAGCCCGGAGAAGAGCATCACCGCCCGGAAGCGCATGCGCTCCGCGAAGGCGCCGACGATCAGCGCCGGGGTGATGACGGCGAAGGTGCACTGGAACGTGAAGAAGAGGACCTCGGGAATCGAGCCGAAGAGCGTGTCCGGCGAGACGCCCCGCAGCATGACGCGGCCGAGTCCGCCGATGAAGGCCGGGCGGCCGCCCTGGCCGGCCGCCATGCCGGCGGGATCGAAGGCGAGGGAGTAGCCGACGACGAGCCAGACCAGCGTCAGCAGCCCCGTCAAGCCGAGGCATTGCATCAGGATCGAGAGGACGTTCTTCGTGCGGACGAGTCCACCGTAGAAGAGCGAGAGGCCCGGAATCGTCATGAAGAGGACGAGGGCCGTCGACGTCAGGATCCAGGCCGTGTCGGCGCCGTCGAGCGCCGCTTCGCTCGCGTCCGCCGCGAGCCCGGGCGCCGCGATGACGAGGGTCGCGAGGGCCCCGAACGCGGCGAGCGCTGCGGTTCGAGCGACGGCGGAAAGAGCGGGGAGGGCGGAGCGATCGGAGGACGACGGGAGCGGATCACGCGAGCGGCCAGACATCGGCTCGATTTCCTCGGGCGAGCCCGGCGGCCGGGTCGCGCAGGGGCGCGCGCGTCGTCTCGAGGACGGGGTTCGAGCGGCGGGCGCAGCCTCGAAAGCTGCGCAGTTCTAATCCGATCCGGGCTCGATTTCAAACGAATCAGCCGATTTCGGCACGAATGGTCCGACTAATGTGCTGGATACGGCACACTCCGCGATGGCCGCGCGGTCAGGGGACGCGGCATTCGAGCCGGTCGACGGCATGGACCGGTGCGTTGGGGCCCGACATCAGCGGGGCGATCGCGCCGTAGACGAGCTGCTGCTGCCGTACGCGGGGCTTGCCCGCGAAGGCCGCGTCGGTCACGGCGATCTCGAAATGCCCGGGCCCCTGCGGCCGGACCTCGATCACGGCGTCGGGCATCGCTTCCGCGATCGCCTTGCGGATCTGGTCGGCGATCTCGTTCGGATCGGGTCCGGCATTGATGATCTGAAGGGCCATGGTCACGCTCCGCTTCGGTATCCGGTCTTCGGTCCTCGCCTCGAGAATGGCGCCTCGACTAATAGCGCGGAACGTCCGAATCGATCTCCTGGCTCCAGGCATCGATGCCGCCGACCACGTTCCAGACCTGCGTGAAGCCGAGCGAGACGAATTGCTCGGCCGCCTGCTGCGAGCGCCCGCCGTGGTGGCAATGGAGCACGAGCTTCGTGTCGCGCGGGAGCGACTCGATGCGCGCGGCCTCGGTCTCGTTCAGGATCACCGATCCCGGAATCGCGGCGATCGCCCGCTCCTCGGGCGTGCGCACGTCGAGCAGCTCGAATCGCTCCCCCGACTCGAGCAGCTCGGCGAGCTCCCGGACCGACATCTGCCGGACCTGCGGCGCGTTCGGATTCTCGACCCGGAAGGCCTGGCCGTTCGGGGTGTCCGTCACGTCGATGGTGATGCCGTCGGCGCGGGAGGCCGAGATCGGATCGAGCAGGATCGTGATGCCGTCCGTGATCGCTTCGACGTCCGCGCGGCCGCGCAGCGCGATCGAGAGATGGGATTGGAACGTCGCGTCGACGGCGAGGTGGAGGTCACGCCCTCCGCCGCCGTGCTGCGCCACCGCGGCTTCGAGCGCGCGCCGCGCGGCGGGCGTGACCACGACGTTCGGCCGGGCGCTCGAGATCGGCTCGAGCCCGAGGGCCTCGAAGAGCTCGCCGCTCGCGTACATCTCCTGGACGATGTCGCAGCCGCCGATGAACTCGCCCTTGACGTAGAGCTGGGGGATGGTCGGCCACGAAGAGAAGGTCTTGATGCCCTCGCGGATGTGCGGCGCCGAGAGGACGTCGACCGTCGCGTACTCGGGCAGCAGACCGTCGAGGATGCCGACGACCGTCGCCGAGAAGCCGCATTGCGGCTGTCGGCGGTTGCCCTTCATGAAGAGCACTACGTCGTTCGCGGTGATCAGCTCGTTGATCTCGGATCGGACGGTGTCGTCGAGGCTCATGGCATCTCCTGTGCGCCGTGCCGTTCGCGTCGCTCCACGCGAGGCGCATCGGCGTCGACGCCTGGTTTCTCGGAGCGGGCGGGCGAGGGCGAGGGAGGCCGGTCGGAGCCGGAAGCGGTTCGACCGGCGGCGCGGGCCACAGGCTAGCAGAGGGCGGCGCGGGTGCGGAGCGGCGGCGGATGGGCCAGGGCCGGGGCGTTTCAGCCGACGAGGGCCTGGCTCTCCTTGATGCGATCGGCGCACTTCGTGAGGATCGGCTCGACGTCCGCCTCGGTCAGGTCGAGGAAGGCCCAGGCGCGCATGCTCGCCAGGTTCAGGCCGTCGATCGGTCGCGAGCGGCCGACGCCGAGCTTCGAGAGGCACATGCTCGTCACGGTCGTGAGCGCGCAGAGCCGGGCGACGTGGTCGTCGAGCTCGGCGAGCTTCTCGGGGCTGTGGTGGTACTGGATGGTCAGGACGAGGGTGTCGGGCAGACCCCATTGGCGGACGACGGCGGCGCCGAGTTCGGCGTGGTTGAAGCCGAAGACCTGGCTCTCGACCTCGGTGAAGCTGCGGCCCTCGTTGTAGACGGTCGCCATGACGCGCTCGTACTCGTCGTGGTGGCTGTTGGCGAGGGCGGTCTTGCCGATGTGGTGCATCAGGCCGGCGGTGAAGGCGATGTCGGGATCGACGCCGATCGAGCCGTAGCGCGCGAGCATCGCGGCGACGGGACCGGAGAGGGAGGAGTGCTGCCAGAGGAGCTTCTCGAGCAGCCCGAAGCGCTTGTAGGTCTCCTTCATGGAGGCGGCGAGCACGAGGTTGCGGACGGTCATCGTGCCGAGCAGCGAGATCGCGTGGGAGAGGCTCTGGATCTCGCTGGGAAAGCCGTAGAGGGCGGAGTTCGAGATCTTCAGGATGCGGGCCGCGATCGCGGCGTCCCGCTCGATCAGCTTGCGGATGTCGTCGATCGAGCTGTCCGGATTGTCGACGGCCTGGATCACCTGGCTCGCGACGGCGGGCATCGTCGGAAGATCGCCCTTGCACGCCTCGAGATAGCTGGCGAGTCGATTGCTCATGAAATCCATCCCTTGTGTCCATCCGAGCCGACGCCCGGAATTCACGCGAGAGGTGGCCCCTCCCCCGGAGGCCTCTTTCGACCGGGGTGGAGCTTTGCATGAGCGCTGGATGGGATCGTCAGCCCGCTTTGCTCCGGCCCCGCGGGTCCGCAGGGCCGCGCCGTCCTGGCCGACTACTCGGTGCACCGCTGGCGCGTCGCCGGCATCCGGTCGCATTCGAGCGTCTCGGTGACGCCCCCCGTGATCTGCGAGCAGGCGCCCGAATGCGCCTGGGCCTCGGCCTGCGCGAGGTCCGACGCCTGGGCGGTCGAGCAGGCCGAGCGCCCCTTGTACGCCACGCAGATCTCGCACTCGGTCTGGGACGCCTGAAGGACGCTCCAGACTACGGCTGCGACGAAAGCGAGGCCGATTGCGGCGCCGATTGCTGTGCGTGCCATGTCTTGGGATCCGAGTGCGTGAGCTCGACGAGGTCGGCCAGGATGCGCAGCGCCTCCTCGCGTTGGGGCGTCGGCTCGGGCTTCTCCGACTTCGCTTCTTCGGCGGACGCCGGATCGGCGGAATTCGAGCCGTCGTCGGCCGGCTTCGTCGCGGCCTCGGCCTTGCCGCTCTTCGCGTCGGAGCCGGCGCTCGCCGCATCGGTCGCGGCCGCCTCTCCGGTCTTCGCCTCGTCCTTCTTCTCCGCCGCCTCGGCTTCGGCCTCCTCGCGTTCCTTGATGAACTCGGCGAGGTGGATCACGTCGTCTTCCTGCGCGCGCTTCGCGAGCTTCTCGTTGATCTCGACGAACTTGGCGTCGCCGGCGACGCGCGCGGCGGAGCGGCGCTGCAGCTCGGCGACCATGTCGGCGTCGATCGCCTTGTAATCGCCTTCCGAGACGTTGGCGATCCGGCCGACGTTGCCCAGGAAGGACGGGATGACCTGGGGCTTGAGCGAATAGGGCGTGTAGCGCTCGCCGAGGTCGTCCGTCGCGAACAGCGAGGGCAGCACGACGTCGGCGGCGACGCCGTCGTGTTGCGTCGACGCGCCGCCGGGGCGGAAGAAGAGGGCCGTCGTGACCTTGATCGCGCCGAGGTGGCCGGGCTGGTGGACGAAGCTCTGGACGGTGCCCTTTCCGAAGGTGTGGTCGTCGCCGACGATCACCGCGCGGTGGTAGTCCTTCATGGCGCCAGCGACGATCTCGGAGGCGGAGGCGGTGATCCGCGAGGTCAGGATCACGAGCGGACCGTCCCAGGCGATGTCGGCGTCCTGGTCCGCGAGGACCTGGACGTCGGAGAAGACGTCCTTGACCGCGACGATCCCACCCTGGCGGATGAAGAACCCGGCGATCTCGACGGAGCTCTCGAGCTTCCCGCCGCCATTGCGGGAGAGATCGAGCAGCAGGCCGTCGGCGCCCGCCTCCCGGACCTGGCGCAGCAGGTCGCGCACGTCCCGCCCGCTCTGACGCTTGCTCGGGTCCTGATCGCCGTAGAAGGTCGGCAGGTCGAGGACCGCGAGCTTCTTTTTCTTGCCCCCGACCTCGACCTCGCGGAAATCGAGCGTCGCGGCCGCGTCCTCGATCGTCACGGCGTCGCGGACGATCTCCACGTCGAAGCGCCGCGTGTCGTCGCTCTGGCGCAGGACGGTCAGCTTGACCTTCGTGCCGCGCTTGCCGCGAATCATCGCGACGACGTCGCGCAGCGGCATGTCGATGATGTCGACGGGCGCCTCGCCCTCCTGGGAGACGGCGATGATCTTGTCGCCCGGCTCGAGCACGCCGAGCTTGTCCGTCGCGCCGCCGGGGATCACGCGCTCGACGATCGAATAGCCATCCTTGGACGACAGCGCGACGCCGATCCCTTCGAGCGAGAGGCTCATCTGGATCTCGAAGTCCTCGACGGCCTCGGGCGTGTAGTAGGTCGAGTGGGGGTCGAGCGCGCCGGCGAAAGCGTTCAGGAACTCCGCGTAGGTATCCCGGGTCTTGATCTCCTTCGCCTGCTTCGTCATGAGCTCGTAGCGATGGATCAGGCGCTCCTTCGCCTGCGGCAGCTCCATGTCGCTCGAGAGGTAGTTCGAGATCTGAAAGTGGACGAGGCGATGGATCAGGTCCTTGCGGGCGGCCTCGTCCTGCGGATGGCCCCGCTTCTCGGGATCGAGGATGAGACGCACGTCGGTGTCGAGGGCGTAGTCGGGGCTGCCGACGAAGTCGCGGACTTCCTTCTCCATGCGCTCGTAGCGCTTCGTCAGGTCGACCTGGATGTCGTCGAGGATCTGGCACTGGCCGTTCTGGACGGCGAAGAAGACGCCGACGAGCCGGCTCCGCAGGCGCTTGACCTCGTCCGAGAGGAAGAGCGTCTTGCCCGGGTCGATCCGCTCGATGTAGGCGTCGATCGCGCGCTCGCGCAGCTCGGGGTTGAGCGCGCGGAAGGTGATGTGGCGCTTGAGGAGGTTCTGGATCAGCTCCCAGCTCCGGGAGCAGTCGAGCTCGGGCGGCGCGAACATCTGGGCCCCGGAGGGTCCGGCCTGTCCGAGGGCGAGCCCGAGCGCCAGCAGCACGATCGCCACGACGCGTCGTCGCACGCGCGCGGACCCCCGCCCGGCGCCGCGCGGCGCGGGAAGCGATCGATTCGGGCTCGGGATTCGAAGGACGCAGGCAAGGCTGTCGCGCATCATTGCTCCCATGATAGAGACCGACGCCGGCCGCGTCAGGTTCGACGCGCGAGACGACGGGGTCCCCTTCGGCACCCTCCGCCCGCGAGCTGAGCCTGGCGAACGGGCTGCGGCCGGCGAAGACGGGCTAAGCTCGGCGCCCCGAAACCCACCGGCAGTGACCGAGCAGCGCGCCCGACCGGGGGTGCGCGCGGCGAACAGGGAGACGATCCGATGGCCGATTTCCGCTACCAGGAGATGTTCGAGCTGGGCCCCGACGAGACGCCCTACCGCAAGCTCACGGACCAGTACGTCTCGACTGCCCGGATCGACGGCCGCGAGATCCTCAAGATCGATCCGGAGGCCCTCTCCCTGCTGGCCGCCCAGGCCATCCGGGACGTGTCCCACCTCTTCCGTCCGGGCCATCTCGCCCAGCTCGCGAAGATCCTGGAAGACCCCGAGGCCTCGGACAACGACCGCTTCGTCGCGCTCGAGCTCCTGAAGAACGCCAACGTCTCCTCCGGCATGGTGCTGCCCTCCTGCCAGGACACGGGCACGGCCATCGTCATGGGCAAGAAGGGCCAGGACGTCTGGGTCGCGGGCCATGACGAGGAGGCGCTCTCCCGCGGCATCTTCAAGACCTACAACGAGACGAATCTCCGCTACAGCCAGGTCGCCGCCCTCGACATGTACGAGGAGAAGAACACCGGAACGAACCTGCCCGCCCAGATCGACCTGCTGGCGACCCCGGGCGACGAGTACAAATTCCTCTTCGTCACCAAGGGCGGCGGCTCGGCCAACAAGTCGCTGCTCTTCCAGGAGACGAAAGCCCTCTTGAACCCGGAATCGATCAAGAAGTTCTTTCGCGAGAAGATCAAGCTGCTCGGGACCGCCGCCTGCCCCCCGTACCATCTCGCCGTCGTGATCGGCGGGACCTCGGCCGAGATGACGCTCAAGACCGTGAAGCTCGCGAGCTGTCGCTACCTCGACTCGCTGCCGACGACCGGCAACGTCCAAGGGCGCGCCTTCCGCGATCCCCAGCTCGAGGAGGAGATCCTCCAGATCACCCGCGAGGTCGGGATCGGCGCCCAGTTCGGAGGCAAGTACTTCTGCCACGACGTGCGCGTGATCCGCCTTCCGCGGCACGGCGCGTCCTGCCCCGTCGGCATCGGCGTCTCGTGCTCGGCCGATCGCCAGATCCTCGGCAAGATCACGAAGAAGGGCGTGTTCCTCGAGCAGCTCGAGACGGATCCCGCCCGCTTCATGCCCGAGCTCGTGGCGCACGAGCTGACGCGCGAGCCGGTGCGCATCGACCTGGACAAGCCGATGGACCAGATCCGCGCCGAGCTCTCGCGCTACCCCGTCACGACCCAGCTGCTGCTCTCGGGCACGATCATCGTCGCCCGCGACATCGCCCACGCGAAATTGAAGGAGCGCCTCGATCGCGGCGAGGGCCTGCCCCAGTACTTCAAGGACCACATCGTGTACTACGCCGGACCGGCGAAGACGCCGCAGGGCTACGTCTCCGGCTCCTTCGGACCGACGACGGCAGGCCGGATGGACTCCTACGTCGACCTCTTCCAGTCGAACGGCGGATCCATGGTGATGCTGGCGAAGGGCAATCGCAGCAAGGCGGTGACCGACGCCTGCCAGCGCCACGGCGGGTTCTACCTCGGCTCGATCGGAGGGCCGGCGGCGATCCTCGCCCAGAACTGCATCAAGAAGGTCGAGATCCAGGAGTACGAGGAGCTCGGCATGGAGGCGGTCTGGCGCATCGAGGTCGAGGACTTCCCCGCCTTCATCATCGTGGACGACAAGGGCAACGACTTCTTCGCGCGCTTCTGAGCCGCTGGCGCGCCCGCGCGCGGGCGAGACGGCGGCGCTCGGCGCCGGCGCGGGTCGCGCGCATCTCGGCGGCAACGGCCGCGCGCCCGCGCTTCCCGCCGTAGCAGGTCGCGTCGCCTTCGCGCGCGTCCCCGCCCCGGCCCGTCACCCGAGCGGGCCGGTCCGTGCACCCACGGCAGCATGCGCCGCGCCCTGCTCCTCGTCGGATACGCCTGCCAGGCCCTGCTGGGCCTCGCCGTGATCGCGCTCGCCGCGATCGCTCCTACCCGCGTCGACGATGCGCTCGAGGGCGGGTCGGCTCCGCGCGAACGCGCGGCCGATCCGAGGTCCGCGCGGTCTGAAGCACGGGTTCCCGTCCCAGGTCCATCTCTTCCCTGAGTGGACCTCCGCCCCGTCGTCCCCTCGAACGGCGGGGCGGCCTGTGCTTCGCTTGCGCGATGATCGCGACCGGGATCGCGCAGGATGGATGGCGAGCTTGACGCGTCGATGCGCCCCGCCCGAGCGGATCGTCGACCCCGACGACTCGAGACTCGCGGACTACCGCATCCTCAGGGACGGCGACCTGCTGCGGCGGCGCGGCCGCTTCGTCGTCGAGGGGCGGACGAACCTGCGCGTGCTGCTCGAGCATGCGCCGCTGCGACCCGAGTCGATCCTGCTTGGCGCGACCGCCTGGTCGGCCTTGCGCGAGGAGCTCGAGCGCCACGCGACGGACGTGCCGATCTACCTCGCCGACCCGCCCCTGCTCGAATCGCTGGTCGGATTCTCCGTCCACCGCGGCGCGCTCGCCCTCTGCGCGCGTCCGGCGGCGCGCGAGGCCGGGGCGCTGATCCGTGCCGTGCGTGCATCGGGGGGCGCGAGTCGGATCGTCGTGCTCGAGGACGTGCGCGACGCGGACAACGTCGGCGCGATCTTCCGCAACGCGCTCGCGCTCGGCGCGCGGGCGGTCTTCCTGAGCGACGGCTGCTGCGATCCCCTCTATCGCAAGGCGATCCGGACCTCGATGGGCGCGTCGCTCCGCGTCCCCTTCGCGCGCGTGGCGGACCTGGTCGGATTTCTCGCGCGGCTGCGGGAATCGGGCTTCGTCGTGGTCGCCTTCGATCCGAAGGAGCCGGGCGAGGCGCTCGGCGCGTCGTTCCGGCGGATCGCGGACCCGGTCGCGCTCGTCGTGGGCACGGAAGGGCCGGGGCTGTCGGCGGCCGCGCGGGCGGTGGCGACGCGGACCGTTCGCATCGCGATGGAGCCCGGCGTCGACTCGCTCAACGTCGCGACGGCGGTCGCGATCGGACTCCATGCGCTGCGGGGTGACGGGTAGGGGCGGCCGCGCAGGCGGCGCGCCAGACGGGACGGGGAGGCGATGGGAAGACCGATCCTGGTGCTCAAGACCGGCGAGGCGTTGCCGCCGGTCAAGGCGGCCTGCGGTGACTTCGAGGGCTGGATCGCGCGGGGTCTCGGTCGTCCGATCGCGCCGGGCGAGGTCGAGGTCGCGGCCGTCCATCTCGGCGACTCGCTTCCGGCCCCCGCGCAGATCGCAGGCGTCGTCGTCACCGGCTCCGTCTCGATGGTCAGCGACCGCGAGCCCTGGAGCGAGCGGGCGGCGGCCTGGCTCGCGCGGGTCGTGGCGGAGGACGCCGCGCCGGTGCTCGGCCTCTGTTATGGCCACCAGCTGATCGCCCACGGGCTCGGCGGCGAGGTCGGCGCCAACCCGCGCGGTCGCGAGATGGGCACGGTCGAGGTCCGCTTCCCGACCGGGAACGGGCCGCTCGAGCCGCTCTTCGAGGCCGGCGTCTTCCTCGGCCATACCTCCCACGTCGAGGCGGTGCTGCGTCCGCCGCCCGGCGCCCGGATCCTGGCGCATACGGCCCAGGACCCTCATTCCGCCCTCCGCTACGGCCCCCGCCAGTGGGGGACCCAGTTCCATCCCGAGTTCGATGCGGAGATCCTGCGCCGCTACGTCGAGGCGCGCCGCGACGTGCTGGCGGGAGAGGGACGCGACCCCGACGCGATGATCGCGGCCATCGAGGAGACGCCCGAGCTCGCGCGGGTGCTCGCGCGGTTCGGACGATTGACGGACGAGCGTTAGGCCGGCGCTCGTCCGGGCTCGGCGGGCGCCGTCGTCTCAGCGGTCTTCGCGGTGGCGCTGCTCGTCGCGGTGGCGACGGACCTGCTCGCGATAGACCCAGCGCAACAGCTGCGAGCGGGTCGCCTCGTCGATGCCCGAGAACGCGACGGCCACGCTGTTCTTCATGGCCCGCGTCTTCGGGCCGTCCGGCGTCCGCACGACCCGCGCCGGCAGCACGAAGCACTCGGAACCCGGAAGCTCGAAGTGGACGATCACCTCCTCGTCGGGCTCGTACTCGACCGAGGAGTGGAAGCGGATGCCGCCCGCCGAGAGGTCGAGCAGCTCGTGCACCGACTCGCAGGCGACGGCCTGGCTCGATGGGGCGCCGTCGGCCGCCGAGCGGGCGCTGCCCCCCGCATCGTTCGGGGCGCTCGCGCGCAGGGTCGGGCGTTCGACGCGGACCTGGAGGCCATGTGCCGAAATGCGAACGAATGCTCTTTGTTGCAGGCGCTCCCAGAGCGGCGAGATGCGCAGGCCGAACGTCTGGGGCGAGCAGGCGACGACGGTGGCCGAGGTCGAGTAGCGCGCGTCGTGCTGGACCGGCGACTCGACGATCAGCTGGTCCCCGCGCACGAGGGGCGCACACGAGCCCAGGAACCAGTGGATCCCGTCGGCCACGTGATCCACCGGCACGACGAGGGGGTAGCCACCCGCCGGTCCGTCCGGATGCAGGATCAAGAGGTGGCCCGCCTCGACGATCAGGCGGCGTCGATCGGAATCGGAGCTCTCCACGAATGCCCGCTCTCGGCCGGGCGAACGAGCCGGCCAGCTTGCCATGAAAACGGAATGCCTCCCCTGTCGGCGCAAAGGGGGCCGTGTCTTGAGGATTCCCCTCGGGTTCCAGCCGTGGACAATATGAGCGATCACTCTTAAAGTCCGCGCATGGAGTTTCGCGTCGGGGAGCTCGCCGAGGCGGCGGGCGTCGGGGTCGACACGGTGCGCTTCTATCAGGCGCAGGGGCTGATCGAGCCGCCGCGGCGCCGGGGCCGCTTCGCGATCTACGACGGCGGCCATCTCGAGCGTCTCCGCCGCATTCGCGCCCTGCTCGAGGCGGGCTTCAGCCTGGCCCAGATCCGGCGGCTGCTCGTCGATCCCGTCGAGCCGGACGACGACGCGACGAGCCTGCTCGCCTCGCTCGCCGCCCGCAGCATGGGCGAGGGCACGCTGACCCAGCGCGAGCTCGCCGAGGAGACCGGCGTGCCCGAGGCGCTCGTCGCGGCGGCCGCGCGCGCGGGATTGATGACACCGATCGAGGTCGGCGGCGAGTCGCGCTTCCCGCGTTCGGACCTCGACATGATCGCGGCGGGCCTCGCGGTGCTCGGCGAGGGGCTGCCGCTCGACCGCCTGCTCGAGCTGGCGACCCGCCACGCCGAGGCGATCGACGCGTTCGCCGAGCGCGCGATCGATCTCTTCGACGATCACGTCCGCAAGCCGCGGGGCGACGACGAGGCGGCCGTGCGCCGCTCCTTCGAGCGGCTGCTGCCGCGCGTGACGGAGATCGTCGCGCTCCACTTCCAGCGCACGCTGCTCGCCCGCGCGCTGGCGCGTCTGCGCGAGAAGGGCGAGGCGGGGGCGCTCGAAGAGACGCTCGCGCTGGCGCGATCCGGTCGGCTGGAGGTGCAATGGCGTTAGGCGGTCTCCCGACCGGCGAGGAGAAGCGCGTTCGCGTCCGCGAGATGTTCGATCGCATCGCGCCGCGCTACGACGCGCTCAATCGCATCATGTCGATGGGGCTCGACCAGCGCTGGCGCCGGCGTGCCCTCGACAAGATCCGCGTCGGGCCGGCGGATCTCGTCGTCGACCTCGCCTGCGGCACGGGGGATTTCTGCGAGCTCGCGACGGCGCGCGGGGCGCGCGCGATCGGCGTCGACTTCGCGCGCGAGATGCTGCGGCAGGCGCGCGCGCGCGGGCTCGGCTTTCCCAAGGTCCAGGGCGACGGCGAGTGGCTTCCCTTCGCGACGGGCTCGGTCGACGTCGTGACCTGCGGCTTCGCCCTGCGCAACTTCGTCTCGCTCGAGGCGGTCCTGCGCGAGATCGCTCGGATCGTGCGGCCGGGGGGACGCATCGCGCTCGTCGACGTCGATCGGCCGGTGTGGGGGCCGCTGCGCGCCGCCCACTCGCTCTACTTCGATCGGGTGGTGCCCCTCGTCGGGGGCATCCTCTCGGATCGCAGCGCCTATCGCTATCTCCCGAAATCGACCGCCTATCTCCCGCCGCCCGCGGCATTGCGCCAGCTCCTCGCCGGCGCGGGCTTCCTCGAGCTCGAGCGCGAGATCGTCCTGCTCGGCTCGGCGCAGATCCTGACCGGCGTGCGCGGTCCGCTGACGCCGATCGGCGGCGGGTCGCGATGAGTGGCGCGCTCGAGGACGCGGTCGTGGCTTCGGTCGCGCGGGCGAAGGCCGCTCGCAGGATGCGCTTCCTCGCCTGGGCCGTCGCGTGGCCCGAGCTCGCGGGGGAGGCGGGGCTGCGGGTCCTCGCCGCGGCGGGCGCGCGGGACCGGGTCTACTGGGAGCGCGTCGACCGTGACGAGCTCCATGTCGCCTGGGGCAGCCTCGAGGAGCTCGAGGTCGAGGGGCCCGAGCGTCATGCCTTCGTCCGGACCTGGCAGCGCGACCTGCTCGATCGGATCGATCGGGCAGGGGCGCCGAGGCCTCGCGCGCGGCCGATCCTGGTGGGCGGCTTCGCCTTCGGCGACCGGGCGAGCGCCGAGCCCGACTGGAAGTCCTTCCCTGCCGCGCGCTTCGTCCTGCCGGAGGGGATCGTCGACCGCGTCGGGGGATCCGGCGGCGGCGTCCTGCTCGCCCGGATCGAGCCGCATGCGTCGCCCGAGGCGATCGCGGCCGCGCTGCGCGTGCGGATCGCGCGCCTGGGCGAGACGATCGGGGCGGGACGCGAGGCCATCGCGGCGGCGATCGGCTGGGACGCACCGACTCGCCCGACGGCGAGCGATCCGACGTGCGAAGCCGTCCTGTCGACGGACGAAGACGAGGCGAGGCATCCCTTCGGCGAGGAAGCGTCGTCGCTCGGACCCGAGTACCGCGTGCGCGCCGACCGCAGCCATGCGCGCTTCCGCCGTCAGGTGCGCGAGGCCCTGGCCGAGATCGCGAGCGGTCGCCTCGCGAAGATCGTGCTCGCGCGCTCGCTCGCGGTCGAGCACGACGGCCGGTTCGACGTCCCGGCCTTCCTCGCCCGTCTGCGCGGCCTCTATCCGACCTGCACCCTCGTCGCCGTCGGGCGCGGCACGGATACCTTCCTCGCCGCGACGCCCGAGACGCTGGTCCGCGTCGAAGGCACGCGCGTCGAGACCGTCGCCCTCGCCGGCTCGGCCGCCCGGGGCCGCACGCCGGAGGAGGACCGGTCGCTCGCCGAGGCGCTGCTCGGCAGCGCCAAGGATCGGGCGGAGCACGCCCACGTCGTCGAGGCGATCCGCGCCGTGCTCGGGCCGCGGTGCACGCGGCTCGACGTCGCGCGCGCGCCGCGCCTGCGGCCGCTCTTCGGCATCCAGCACCTCGAGACGCCGATCGCCGGCGAGCTCGCGCCGGCGGACGCAGCGTCCGACGACAACGACGTGCTCGCCCTGGTCGCGGCGCTCCACCCGACGCCCGCCGTCGCCGGCGCGCCGACCCGCGCCGCCGCCGAATGGCTCGCGCGCCACGAAGGGCTCGAGCGCGGCTGGTATGCGGCGCCGATCGGGTGGCTCGACGCGGCGGGGGGAGGGGCCTTCTGCGTGGCGCTGCGCTCGGCGCTGATCCGCAACGGCGTCGGCCCGACCGGCGAGCCGGGCGCCAGCCGAGCGCGCCTCTTCGCCGGCGCCGGCATCGTCCCCGGCTCGGACCCCGAGCTCGAGCTCGTCGAGACCCGCATCAAGCTGCGCGCGCTGCTCGCGCCGTTGACGGAGATTTGATGAGCGCGCGTGGTCGAGGGCGCGGCAAGGCGGTCGTCGACGTCGGGCGAAGCGCCGACGCGCCGCTGGCGCCGCCGCAGCAGGACGTGACCGAAGCGCCCCGGGTCCAGCCCTTCCGCGCCGACCCCGACGCCGTCTATGCCTTCGTCGCCCGCTTCTTCGCGTCCCTCGTCGCGTCGGGAGTCGAGCACGTCGTGATCTCGCCGGGCTCGCGTTCGACGCCGCTCGCGATCGCGGCCGCCTTCACGCCGGGGCTCCGCAGCTGGATCGAGCTCGACGAGCGCGCTGCCGCCTACTTCGCACTCGGCATCGGCAAGGCGACCCGCCGACCCGCGGCCCTGGTCTGCACCTCGGGCACGGCCGCCGCCAACTACCTCCCCGCCGTCGTCGAGGCGCATCACGCGCGCGTGCCCCTCGTCGTGCTGACGGCGGATCGCCCGAGCGAGCTGCGCGACTTCGGGGCGGGGCAGACGATCGAGCAGCCCGGGCTCTATGGACGTCATCCGCGCTGGTGCGTCGAGGTGCCGATCCCCGATGCCGGCGAGGCGGCGGTCCGTCATGCCGCGATCCTCGCGACGCGGGCCGTCGAGCGGGCGACGGCGCGGCCGGCGGGTCCCGTGCATCTGAACTGGCCGCTGCGGGAGCCCCTCGCACCGACCCCCGCGGCGCGCGCACTGCTGACGCCCGCGCCCGCACCGGCCGCGCCGCGCTTCTCGCGGGCCGAGGCCGCGGCGGATCCGCGCGACGTCGAGGAGCTCGTCGCTGCGGTCGAGCGGGGCGTGCGGGGCGTCGTCTGCTGCGGGCCGATGGATCCCGACGCCGCGCTCGCGCGCGCGGTGACGGACTTCGCGCGCGCCGCCGGCTGGCCGCTCTTCGCGGATCCCGCTTCGTCGCTGCGCGCCGGGGAATGGGCCGACGCGGCCATCGGGCTCGACGCGGGCGATCTGCTGGCCCGGGCGCCGGGCTTCGCGGCGCGCATGCGACCCGAGTGGGTCGTGCGGCTCGGCGACGCGCCGGTCTCGAAGGCCCAGCGCCTCTGGCTCGAGGCCGCGGCGCCGGCGGCGGTCTGGTGGCTCGACGAGGGCGGGCAATGGGGCGAGCCGTCGAGGCAGGTGACGCGGATCGTGCAGGGGGGCGCGGCGGCGCTGCTGGCGGCGGTGGCGGAACGCCTGGCGACGCGAGGTGGCGGCGCGTGGGGCGAGGCCTTCCGCAGCGCCCGGGCGCGGGGCCGCGCGGCGCTCGAGGCGGCGATCCGGGCGCCCGAGGCGTTCTCGGGGCTCGCGGTCGCGGCGGCGATCGGTCGCGCGCTGCCGCCCGGCGCGACGCTCGTCGCCTCGAATAGCATGCCGATCCGGCTCCTCGACCTCGCGCTGTCGCAGCGGCGCGAGCCGCTGCGCGTGCTCTGCAATCGCGGCGCGAGCGGCATCGACGGCGTTCCGTCGACGGCCCTCGGCGTCGCGGCCGCGGAGCCCGGTCCGACGCTGCTCTTCACGGGCGACCTCGCCTTCCTCCACGATCTCTCGGGCCTGCTCGTCGCGCGGCGCGAGGCGATCCCGCTCGCGGTCGTCGTGCTCGACGACGACGGCGGCGGGATCTTCTCCTTCCTGCCCGTCGCGGACCAGGGCGAAGCGGTCGCCTTCGAGCGCCTCTTCCGCGCGCCGCACGCGATCGACCTCGAGCGCGCCGCGGCGCTCTTCGAGCTCGACTATGCGCGGGCCGATTCGATGGCGTCGCTCGAGGCGGCACTCGCCCATGCGCTCGCGCAGCCTCGCGTCTCGCTGGTCCACGTCCGGGTCGACCCCGACGCGAACGTCGCGCGCTTCCACGCGGCGATGGCCCGCGCCTGCGCGGCGATCGACGCGGGGAGCGCAGCCGGGGATGGGGACGGCGGGTCGGGCGAAGGGGAAGGCGGATCGGGCCGGGCGACCGACGGGTCGGGGCGCGCGGACCGCGGTGCGCGATCCGGAGCGAATCCATGAGCGGGGCCGGTCGAGCGAGGGGCGATGCGCCCCGTCCGGCGGCGCGCAGCGTCTTCGTCGAGGCGGGCGGGCTCCGTCTGCACGCCCTCGTCGACGAGCCCGTCGCGACGCGACCGGATCGGCCCGAACTGCTCGTCCTCCACGGCTTCACCGGCTGCGCCGCGAGCATGGCGGGCGTCGCCCTCGCCCTCGCCGCCGATGCACGCGTCGTCCGGCTCGAGCTGGTCGGTCACGGCGCGAGCGACGCGCCGGCTGCGCCCGCGCTCTACGCGATGGCAGCCTGTGCCGAGCAGGTCGGGGCCGCGGCGCGGGCCCTGGCCCGCGCCCGCCCGCATCTGCTCGGCTACTCGATGGGCGGGCGCGCGGCGCTCGCGGCCGCGCTGGCTGCGCCCGAAGCCTTCACGAGCTTGATCCTGATCGGGGCGACGGCGGGGATCGCGGATCCCGCGGCGCGGGCGGAGCGCATCGCCTCGGACGAGCGGCTCGCCCTCGAAATCGAGCGCGATGGACTCGAGCGCTTCGTCGACGCCTGGATGGAGCAGCCGCTCTTCGCGAGCCAGGCCCGCCTCGGTCCCGAAGCGCGCGCGCGCGCCCGCGCCGAGCGGCTCGCGCAACGACCCCACGGTCTCGCGAACAGCCTGCGCGGGATGGGGGCGGGGGCGCAGCTGCCCCTCCACGATCGGCTCGGCGAGCTCGCGCTGCCCGTCCTGCTCGTCGTCGGCGAGGCCGACGCGAAGTTCCGCGCGATCGCCGCCGAGCTCGCGCGGGCGATCCCGCACGCACGCGTCGAGGTCGTCCCCGGCGCGGGCCACGCCGCGCATCTCGAGGCGCCGGATCACTTCTCGGCGATCGTGCGCGCCTTTCTCGCGGAGGTCGGTTCGGCGGCGCGCGCTGGGCGGGTCGCGACGCCGGCGGCGGAAGGAGGTGCGCGTCGATGACCTCCGTCCGTCCGGGCAGCCTCGCGGCCTGGATCCTCGCGATCCGTCCGCGCACGCTGCCGGTCTCGCTCGCACCGGTCCTCGTCGGGACGGCCGTCGCCCATCGCCTCGGCGGGCTGCGCGTCGGTCCGGCAGTCGCCGCGGCCGCGGGCGCGCTCCTGCTGCAGATCGGCTCGAACCTCGCCAACGACGTCTTCGACCACGAGAAGGGCGCCGATACCGAAGCGCGGATCGGTCCGCCCCGCGCGACCCAGCTCGGCCTGCTCTCGCCCCGCGCGATGAAGCGCGCGATGGTCGTCGTCTTCGCGCTCGCGACGGCGATCGGCCTCTACCTGACCGCCGTCGCCGGCCCCGCGATCCTCGTCGTCGGTCTCGTCTCGATCGTCGCCGCCATCGCATACACCGGCGGCCCCTGGCCGCTCGGCTACCACGGCCTCGGCGACGTCGCGGTCTTCGTCTTCTTCGGCCTCGTCGCCGTGGCGGGCACGGCCTTCGTCCAGCTCGGCCACGTACCGGCCCTCGCCTGGCTCGCCGCCGTTCCGGTCGGCACGCTCGCGACCGCGATCCTCGTCGTGAACAACCTGCGCGACGTCGAGACCGACCGTCTCGCCGGCAAGCACACGCTGGCCGTCCGCTTCGGCCGCGGCGGGGCGCGCGCGGAGTGGATCGCGCTCGTCGCCGCGGCCTACGTCGTGGCGAGCGCGCTCGGCCTCGCGTTCGAGACGTCGGCCTGGGTGCTGCTTCCCTGGGCGACGTTGCCGCGCGCGCTCGGCCTCGGCCGCGTGATCCGCCAGGAGGAGTCGGGTCCACCGCTCAACGCCGCGCTGGCGGGCACGGCGCAGCTCTGTCTCCTCTTCTCGCTGCTCTTCGCCGCGGGGCTCGTCGCTTGAAGATCGTGCGGGCGGGGCTGCGCGTCTTCGTCCTGCCGCTCGTCGGGCCACTCGAGACGGCCCATGGGCCGATCCGCGCGCGGACGGGTCTGCTCGTCACGCTCGAGGACGAGGACGGTCGCCTCGGCCACGGCGAGGCGACGCCGCTGCCCGACTTCGGCGGCGAGGACCTCGACGCCTGCCGCGCCGCCCTGCGATCCGCGCTCGCCCTGCTCGTCGATGCGCCGCTCGCGGTCGACGCGGTCGAGCCGCTCTTCGGACCCGTCGTCGAGCGCGTTGCCGAGCCAAGCCCCGGTCGCGTCGATCCCTCCGCACCGACCCGCCCCCACGCGAACCTCCGCGAAGCGCTCGCGTCCGCTTGCGCCGGGCGGCCCGTCGCGCGGGCGGCGCTCGAGGCCGCGCTCGCGTCGCTCGCCGCGGAGCGCGCCGGCCTCCCGCTCGCCCGCTGGATCCGCCGCGCAGCCGGTCTCCCCGGCGAGCCCGCCTCGACGGTCGCCTGCCATGCGCTCGTCGCCGGCGCCCGGCCCGAGGACGTCGCCGCCGCGGCGCGCGCCGCCAGCGCGCGCGGCTTCACGTGCTTCAAGCTCAAGCTCGCCGTCGCCTCGGCCGCGTCCCCACCGGCGCGTCGCGACGTCGCAATGGATCGCGAGCGGGTCGCCGCCCTGCGCGAGGCGATCGGGATGACGGGCCGCATCCGCCTCGATGCGAACGAGGCCTGGTCGCGGGCCGAGGCCGAGCGCGCGCTCGCGCAGCTCGCGCCGTTCGGAATCGAGTTCGTCGAGCAGCCCGTCGCACGGCTCGACCTCGAGGGCCTCGCCGCGCTCGACCGCGACGGGCCGATCGCGGTCGCGGCCGACGAGTCGTTGATCGAACCGGGCGTCGAGGCGTGTCTCGCGCGGCGCGCGGCCGGGATCTTCGTGGTGAAGCAGGCCGTGCTCGGCGGGATCGCTCCGACCCTCGCGCTCGCGGCGCGCGCCCGCGCGGCCGGGATCCGCCTCGTCCACTCGAACCTGATCGAAGGCTGCGTGGGTCGCGCGACGGCGCTCGCGCTCGCGGCGGCGCTCGCGGATCGAGCCGGCTCGACTCCCGATCGCGCGTCGGAGATCCACGGCCTCGCGACGGCGGACTGGCTCGCGCGGGATCTCGAGGACGTCGACGCGGCGTGGGACCGGGACGAGGCGTTCGAGGCGGACTGGCTCGCCTGGACGGCGGATCGACACGCGGCGCGCGAGGCGCTCGTCTTCGCGGGTCGCCGGTTCTCCTACGGCGCGCTCGCCCGGGCGGCGCGCGCGACGGGCGAGGCGCTCGCGCGGGCGGGAATCGAGGAGGGCGATCTCGTGGCGGTGCTGGCATCGCCGTCACCGCAAGGTGTCACGCTCATCCACGCGCTGCTCGAGCGGCGGGCGGTGTTGCTGCCCATCCATGCGCGACTCGCGGCGCCCGAGATCGAGCAGGTCCTCGAGAGGACGCGGCCGGTGGCGCTCATCGTCGATGAGACGATCGATGCGGAGCCGGCCTGGCGCCTGGCCGAGGCGGGCGGCTGTGCGCTCTACTCGATCGCGGCGGAATCGCGACCGGATCTGCCCCCGGCGTCTGCGGCTTCGACCGGGGAGGAGCTCGTCTGTGCGATCGAGCGGCGTCACGCGGCGGCCGGGCGCGTGGCGGACGAGCGCGAGGTGGCCGATCGCGCGGCCGCCGGTCGGGACGAGGCGGGCGCGGTCGGCGCGGCGGAGGCGAGGACGGATCGGTCGGCCGTGGATCCTGTCGTGCCCAGGCGGGCGTCGCTGCGCGCGATCGGTGCTGCGCTCGTCCTGATGACGTCGGGAACGAGCGGGCGGGCGAAGGCCGCGGTGTTGACGCGTGGGAATCTGATCGCGAGCGCGCGGGCCTCGGCGCGGCTGCTCGGCCAGGATGCCACCGATCGCTGGCTCCTCTGCATGCCGCTCTTCCACATCGGCGGTCTCTCGATCCTGATCCGCGCCGCGCTCGCCGGCGCCTGCGTCGTGGTCGAGCCCCGCTTCGACGCACGCCGCGTCGCCGACGCGCTCGAGGCCGAGGGGATCACGCAGGTCAGTCTCGTCGCGGCGACCCTCGCGCCGCTGCTCGACGCGCGGCGCCACCGTCCGCGCCCGCCCGCGCTGCGTGTCGCCCTGATCGGGGGCGGTCCCGCGCCGGAGAGCCTGCTCGAGCGCGCCCGCGCTGCCGGCATTCCGATCGCGCCGACCTATGGCCTGACGGAGGCCGCGTCGCAGGTCGCGACGCGGCCGCCCGAGGCGAGGCGAGCGTCCGAGCCGACGCGTGAGGCGGGCGCCGGGCCATCGGCAGCGCCCGCGACCGACCCGGCGGCTGGGCTCGTTCCGCTGCCCGGCGTGGCGCTGCGGATCGTCGACGAGGCGGGGATCCCCGTGGCGACCGGCGAGGAGGGGATGATCGAGGTGCGCGGACCGATCGTGATGGCCGGCTACCTCGACGACCCCGAGTCGACGGCGCGCGCGCTGCGCGACGGCTGGCTCGCGACGGGCGACGTCGGTCGGCTCGACGCGGCCGGGCGGCTGCGGGTGCTCGATCGGCGCGGGGACCTGATCGTGTCGGGGGGCGAGAACGTCTACCCGGCGGAGCTCGAGGCGGTGGTCGCCGCCCATCCCGACGTCGTCGAGGCGGGGGTCGTGGGCGTTCCCGATGCCCGCTTCGGGGCGCGGCCGCTCGCCTTCGTCGTCTGGCGGCCGGGCGTCGCGCCCGATCCGGGGGCGATCGCGGCGTGGTGTCGCGCGCGGCTCGCCGGGTACAAGCAGCCCGTCGACTTCGTCGCGCTCGCGGCGCTCCCGCGCAACGCGGCGGGCAAGCTGCTGCGGCGGGCGCTCGCGGCGCGGGCCGACGAGGCGATCGCGGAGAGGGGCGATCGGCTCCGACCCGGGCGCGCGAGCGGGCACGAGCGGGAGACCTAGCCTTCGTCGCGCTTGAGATGGGTCAGGAGGAGCTCGCGCACCCGTCGCGTCGTCTCGTCGGGGTCGCGGTCCGCGAACTCGGCGGGCGGGATCGGGTCGAGCACCTCGATCGTGATCGGATGGCGCCCCTGGAGCACGAAGCCGCGCTTCGGGAGCGCCTCGGCCGTGCCGCGCAGGACGATCGGCTGCAGCGGCACGCGATTGCGCGCCGCGATCTGGAAGGCGCCGGAGCCGAAGGCGCGCAGCCGACCCGAAGCCGAGCGCGTGCCCTCCGGAAACATCAGGATCGAGCTGCCCCGCGCGATCGCCCGATCGCATTGGCGGAACATCGCGACGATGCTCTGCTTGTCGCCGCGCCGCAGCGGGATGTAGCCGCAGAGGCGCATGTTCCAGCCGATGATCGGCACGCGGAAGTTCTCGATCTTCGAAACCCACTTGAAGTGGCTCTGCAGTCGGAAGAGCACGAGGATGTCGAGCAGCGAGAGATGGTTCGCGACGATCACGGCGGGTCCGGCCTCGTAGAGCCGCTCGCGCCCGACGATCCGGACGGGCCAGGCGGGATTGAGCCAGGTATAGAGGGAGGCCCAGAACGAGGTGAAGCGGTGGAGCACCGCGCGCCGCCGATCGAAGGGCGCCGTCACGAGCCAGAGCAGGACCCCGATCGGAAAGAGCAGGATCGACGAGAGTCCGAGGAAGGCCCAGAACAGGAGCGAGCCCGCGACGCGCATCATCGCGCCGCCCGTCCGGCGCGAGCGGCGTCGACGAAGGCCACGAAGAGGCGCGTCGAGAACGCGTCACGCTGCTTCTCGGGATGCCATTGTACGCCGAGCTCGAAGCGTGTCGGCCGGGCGCGGCCTTCGAGCGCGACGTCGGGCCGGGCGGGGCGATCGGTGGCATCGAGCTCGCCGTCCGGCGCGCGCTCGATCGCCTCGATCATGCCGTCGGCGCTGCGTGCGACGACCCGCTGATCGCGGCCGGGGCGGCGCACGCCCTGGTGGTGGAGGCTCCCGACGTCGGCATCGCCGGCGCCGGCGATCGCGGCGAGCCGGCTGCCCGGGACGATCGCGATCGGGTGGCGCGCCTCGGGCGGGAGGCGGTGGGGGCCGGCTTCGGGACGCTGGGAGGGGAGGTGGGCATCGAGCTCGCCGCCGGCGGCGAGTGCCATCAGCTGCATGCCGTAGCAGATGCCGAGCACCGGTCGCCCCGCCGCCCGCGCCCGCTCGAATAGCATGCGATCGAAGGCGACCTGCTCGGCCGGCGCCAGGTCGAGCTGCGCCTCGATCTCGGGCGGGAGCGGCGCGTCGGGCGGCAGGTCGTCGCCGCCCGGCAAGAGCAGCGCGTCGATCTCCGCCACCAGCGCGTCGACGTCGTGCTGGATCGGCAGGTAGAGCGCCATGCCGCCCGCACGGTCGATGGCGTCGGCGTAGCTGCGGTCGATGTAGTGGTACGCGCGCTGCGCGCGCCAGCGACCGCGATCGTCCAGGCAGAGCGGGATCCCGATTCGCGGTCGGTGCATGGCACGAGCATAGCCAGTTGCGGCATCCTGCCCGCATGGCACAGGTCGTGATCGCAGGCTGTGGCTACGTCGGCAACGCGCTCGCGCGGATGCTGATCGCCGACGGCCACGAGGTCTTCGGGATCCGCCGCGATCCCGGCAAGCTGGCCGAGGGCGTGAAGGCGATTCGCGGGGATCTCGCGGATCCGAAGTCGCTCGGGCCGGCGCCCCAGCGCGTCGAGTACGCGGCCTTCCTGGTCGCGGCCGACGACGCGAGCGAGAAGGCCTACCGACGCGCGTACCTCGACGGGCTCGCGGGCTTTCTCGAGTGGCTCGCGAACGAGGGCCAACGTCCGAAGCGCATCGTCATGACCTCTTCGACCTCGGTCTATGGACAGCGTCGGGGCGAACCGATCGACGAGGACTCGCCGACGCATCCGACCCAGTTCCGGGGCGAGACGCTGCTGGCCTCCGAGCGGCTGCTGGCGGCGAGCGGCCATTCGACGGTCGTCGTGCGGCTCGGCGGCATCTACGGCCCCGACCGGACCAGCTTGATCGAGCGCGCCCGCGCGGGCGATCTGCGACTCCGACCGACGCCGCATTTCACGAATCGCATCCATCGAGACGACGCCGCCGGCCTGGTCCGGCATCTGCTCTTCCATCCCTCGCCCGCGCCGCTCTATCTCGGCGTCGACGCCGAGCCCGCCGACGAGTCGCAGGTCTACGCCTGGCTCGCCAAGGAGCTCGGCCTGCCCGAACCGCCGCCCGAAGCCGAGGGCGAGCAGAAGGCGGCCGACCGTCGCCGGGGTGTCGGGAGCAAGCGCTGCAGCAATCGGCGGGCGCGCGAGAGCGGCTACCGCTTCCGCTATCCGAGCTTCCGAGAGGGCTACGGCGCGCTGATCCGGGCGCGCCGAGCGAAGGCGTGACCCGGGCGTCGCCGCCCGCGCCGAGCGAAGGCGTGACCCGGGCGTCGTCGCCCGCGCCGAGCGAAGGCGTGACCCGGGCGTCGTCGCCCGCGCCGAGCGAAGGCGTGACCCGGGCGTCGTCGTCGCCTGCGGGCGCGCCGCCGCCGCTCGCCGCGGCGACCGTCGCGATGCCCGGCGCGATCTACTCGCCCTTCGCCGATCGGATCCACGGCCATCCGGGTCCGCTCTTTCCGCTCCACGTCGGCGATACCTGGCGCGATCCCTTCGTCGGGGCCCGCAGCCAGGATGTCGACGCGGAGAAGGTCCCGCGGCTGCACGCCTACTGCGACACGCGCGGGCTGCCCGCGCTCCTCGAGGCGGTGCGCGAGAAGCTGTGCATGCGCAACGGCCTCGCGTTCTCGCCCGAGCAGGTCCTGATCACGGCCGGTGCGACCGGCGGGCTCGCGGCCCTCGCCGGGGCGGCGCTCGCGCCGGGCGACGAGATCCTGATCCTCGCGCCCTTCTGGCCGCTGATCCGCGGCATCGCCCAGAGCTTCCGCGCCCGGCCGGTCGAGGTGCCCTTCTTCGATCGCGTGACGTCGCTGGACGAGGCGGTCGGGGCGGTCGCGGCACGGATCGGACCGAAGAGCCGGGTCCTCTACGTCTCGACGCCGTCGAATCCGACCGGTCGGGTCCTTCCGGGCGACTGGCTCGAGGCGCTCGCCGCGCTGGCCCGTCGCCACGACCTCTGGATCTTCTCGGACGAGGTCTACGAGGACTACGTCTATGCCGGGGAGCACGTCTCGATCGGCCGCTTCGCGCCGGAGCGGACCGTCTCGGTCCACTCCTTCTCGAAGAGTCATGCGATGGCGGGCAGCCGTGTCGGCTACCTCGCGGGGCCCGAGCCGATCGTCGCGAACGCCCGCAAGATCGCGACCCACGTCTATTACCATGCGCCCGTCGTCGCGCAGCACGCGGCGCTCGCGGCCCTCGAGCACGGCGCCGACTGGGTCGCCGCCAACCGCGAGACCGATCGCGCGGTCGGGCGCGCGGTCGCGCGGCTGCTCGACCTGCCCGAGCCCGAGGGCGGGACCTTCCTCTTCGTCGACGTGCGCGCACGCCTCGACGAGCGCGGCATGACGGGGCTGCTCGAGGACTGCTTCGAGCAGGGCGTGCTCGTCTCGCCGGGCCATTCCTGCGGAGCCGACTACGCGGGCTGGATCCGCGTCAGCTACACCGCCGCGCCCGGGGACCGCGTCGTCGAGGCGGCGACGCGCCTGCGCCGCGTCCTCGCCTCCCGCGACCCGACGTAGCGCGCGATCGACTATGCTCGCGCCGCATCGCGTCTTCGCATCGGACCGTCCACCGCGTCCGCGTGCGGCGCCGGACCCGGACCCGCGCGCCGGCGACGAACCCGCAGCCATCATCCGAGGGAGTCCCCATGTCGATCGATCTCGTCCTCCGCGCCCCCCAGACGCCCGCCCGCATCGCGAGCATCCAGTCGATGCAGTACTCGATGTCCGGCGACGCGAAGGCCTGGCTCGACCTCTTCGCCGAGGACGGGATCGTCCAGGATCCCTACGGCCCGTCGCCGATGGATCCGACCGGTCGCGGCCACCACGGCAAGGCGGCGATCGAGAAGTTCTGTGCCGCCTACATCCAGCCCGACCGGATCCGGTTCGAGATCCGCCAGACCCTGACCTCGGGCCCCGCCTGCGTGAACGTCGGGACGATCTTTGCCAAGGGCTTCGACGGACGCTTCGCCTGGAACGAGGTCATCAACGTCTACGAGGTGAACGCGGCGGGGAAGATCACGCTGCTGCGCTCCTACTGGGACTACGAAGCCAACCAGAAGACGGCCTTCTAGTCTTCGGGGCGGGGCCGCGTGCTCTTCGTCGAACGCAGCAATCGGACGGAGGCACTCCTCGACGGGCTGGCCGAGCGCCTCGGCCAGCGGGGGCGCGATCCACTCGCGCGATCGGTGGTCGTCGTCCAGGGCGCGGGGATGGAGCGCTGGATCGCGCAGCGCCTCGCGTCGCGCCACGGCGTGTGCGCGAACGTCGCCTTCCCGTTTCCGCGGCCGTTTCTCGAGGAGGTGTTCGACGCGGTCGCGCGCGCGGTCACGCCCGTGGCCGCGACGACGGACGCTTCGACTCCGACGGGCGGGGCGGCGGGAACGGTCGCGGTCGCGACCGCGTCGTCCTGGGACATCGATCGCATGACCTGGGCGCTCGCGGCACTCCTCGACGAGGGCCGGACCGCGCCCGCGTATGCGCCGCTCGCGCGCCATTTCGCGGGCGCGGACGGCGAGTGGCGCCTCGTCCAGCTCGCCCACCAGCTCGCCCTCGTCTTCGATCAGTACGTGACCTATCGCCCCGACTGGATCCTCCACTGGGAAGGCGAGGCACCGGCCCCGCCCGACGCGCCGGGGGGCGGGCTCGCCTGGCAGCCGCGGCTGTTTCGTGCGCTGCGCGATCGGCTCGGCCCGGGCCACATGGCCCGGCGCGCGCTCGACTTCCTCCGTGCGGCCGAGCGCGGGGCGGACATCGAGCGACCACGCCTCGAGGCGGCGCTGCGCCGGCGCTTTCCCGACGCAGTCGAGGTCTTCGCCGTGTCGACGCTGCCCCGGCTCCATCTCGAGGTCGTGCGCGCGCTCGCGACGTGGATCGACGTCCGGCTCTCGGTCCTGGCGCCTTCGCGGGCCTTCTACGCAGAGCTCTGGCGCGAGCTGCGCGCCGAGGAGGCCGCGGTCGGCGGGATCGGCGCCGGCGGTGGGGTCGGCGCGAGCGTGGGGCCGATCACGGGATGGCTCGCGGGACTCGGTCGCCTCGGCGCGGACTTCCAGCAGAGCCTGCTCGAGGTCGCGGCGCCGGACGGGGGCGAGCGCGAGCGCTTCGCGCGGCCGGAGGCGGAGCGCGGCGCGGCGCCGCGCCTGCTGCAGCGACTGCAGGCGCGACTGCTCGACCTCGACGAGGTCGAGGGGCGATGGGCCGATCGGCGCGTCGCGCGCGACGACGACTCGCTCCGCGTCCATCTCTGCCATGGCACGCGCCGCGAGCTCGAGGTCGTCGAGAGCGTCCTGCGCGACGCCTTCGAGCGGGATCCGACGTTGCGTCCGGAAGACGCGATCGTGATGGCGCCGGACATCGATGCGATCGCCGGCGACGTCGAGGCCGTCTTCGGACCCGGGGCCGAGACGCCGGGCGGGATCCCCTATCGCGTCGCCGATCGCGGGACGTGGCGGCGCTCGCCCGTCGCCGAGGGCTTCCGGGCGCTGCTCGCGCTCATCTCGACGAGGCTGGCGCGCAGCGCCGTCTTCGATTGGCTGGCGCAGCCCCCGGTCGCCGAGCGCTTCGGTCTCGACGAGCACGCCGTCGAGTCGCTCGCGGACTGGGCCGAGCGCGCCGGCGTCCGTTTCGGTCTCGACGAGGCGCAGCGGTGCGCGCTCGCGCTGCCCGCCGAGCGCGCTCATACCCTGGCCGGCGGCATCGACCGTCTCGTCCTCGCCCATGCGCTCGGCGAGGTCTCCGACGTCGTTCAGGGTCTGACGCCCGTCGGGCTCGGCGCATTCGACGCGCCCGAGTGGATCGGTGCGCTCGGCGAGGTCGCTTCGCTGCTCGAAGACGCGGTGGGCGAACGTTCCGCCCCGCGAACGGTCGCCGCCTGGAGCGAGTGGTTCGAGCGTCTGCTCGGGCGGAGCCTCGCCCGGACCGATGCCAACAGCCACGAACATCTCGCCATTCTCGACGTGCTCGAGCGGCTCCGCAGCGCGGCCGACGCCGCGCGCTTCACGCGTGCGATCCCCTTCGAGGCCATGCGCGAGCAGGTCGTCGCGGCGCTCGAGGCCGCGCCCGCGCCGCAGGCGTTCCTCGCGGGCGGCGTCACGTTCTGTCAGCTCGTGCCCCTGCGTGCGATCCCCTTCCGCATCGTCGTCGTCACGGGTCTCGTCGACGGCGGCTTCCCCCGGAGCCGGGCCGCACGGGGCTTCGACGCGATGGCCGCCGCGCCGCGCCCCGGCGATCGAAGCCTGCGCGACGACGACCGACATCTCTTCCTCGAGGCGATCCTCTCCGCGCGCGACCGGCTCGTGCTCACGGTTCCGGCCCGCGACCTGCGCGACGGACAACCTCGGCCACCCTCGGTCGTGGTCAGCGAGCTGCTCGATGCGCTCGACGCGAGCTTCGTGCTCGAGCCCCAGCCCCAGCCCCAAACGCAGGGGCAGGCGCAGGACGAGCTCCGCGCCTGGCTGCAGGTCGAGCATCCGCTCCAGGATTCGAGTCCGCGCTATTTCACCGCGAGCGAGCGCGATCCGCGTCTCGTCTCGCGCAGCGAGCGGGCGTTCCGCGCGGCGCAGGCCCGGGTCCGGACGCAGGCGCTGCCGCATCGACCGGAGCGCCGCTTCCTCCATGCGACGTCGGATTCCGTCTCGGCCTCCGACTCCGCCGGGCCGACGCGGATGCCGCTCGATGAGCTCGTCGAACGCGTCGTGCGTTCGACGCGCTGGTATGCGCGCGAGGTGCTCGGTCTCGTCTTGCCGAGACCCGAGGCGCGGGCCGACGATCTCGATCCCCTGGCGCTGGATCCGCTCGCGCGCAGCACCGTCGGCCAGGCGCTCTTCGACGCCTTCGCGGCCGGCGCGGGGGTCGACGAGGCGATGGCGCGCGGGCAGGCGCATCCGCTGGTCGCGGGCGGCTCGGCGGGCGCGTGGATGGTCCGTCCGATCCTCGCCGAGGCGCGAGCGCTCGCGGCGCTCGCGGCGGCGCATCGCGGCGGTCGACCGCGGCCGGATCTCGCCTTCGAGCTGGTCGTGCCGATTCCCTCCGTCGCCGAGGGCGTGAGGCTGGTCGGCCGGCTCGACGGCCTCTTCGAGGCCGCCCGGGTCGAGGCGGGGCCTGGTCGGCTCGGCGGGTGGCGCGAGGCGGCGCTCTGGATCCGTCACCTCGTGCTCTGCGCGCTCGCGGAGCGGGGCGAGGCGGTCCCGGACGTGAGCGTCGCGATCGGACGACCGCTGAGCGGAGACAAGCGGGCGTGTCGGGTCGTTCGCCTCGGCTCGGTCGCCGATCCGCTCGCGCGTCTCGCGGTCCTGGTCGACTGGGCGCGTTCGGCACAGACGCTCCCGCTCGCCTTCTTCGCGCGGTCCTCGCGTTGCTATGCGGACGTCGTCGAGCAGGACGCTTCGGCCGAGGCGAAGGCCTGGCGCGAGGCGCGCGCCGAGTTCGAGGGGCGCGACGACGGCGGGCGACGGACGCCGGAGGCCGAGGAGGATCTCGAGACGGTACGTGTCTGGGAGGGACGCTCGCCGGTCGCGCTGGCGGCGGAGTCGGCGCTGCCCTTCGGCTTCGACGCTCTCGCGCGGGCGTTCTACGAGCCTCTCTTCGCCGTGCGCGAGGCGCGACCGCGATGAGCGCCCTTCCCGCTCCGCAGGCCTTCGATGCCGAGGCGATCCCGCTCGGCGGGACGGTGTTCATCGAGGCGAGCGCCGGGACGGGCAAGACCTTCGCGCTCTCGAGCCTCTATCTCCGCCTGCTGGTCGAGCACGACCTGCGCCCGGCCGAGATCCTCGTCGTGACCTTCACCCAGGCGGCGACGGCCGAGCTGCGCGATCGCATCCGCAGTCGCATCCGCGAGGCGCTGGCCGAGGCGCCGGAGGCGAGCGAGCGGGCGACGCGTCTGCGTCGCGCCCTGCGTGAGTTCGACGAGGCCGCGATCTCCACGATCCACGGCTTCTGTCAGCGCGCGCTCCAGGAACATGCCTTCGAGAGCGGGCTCGCCTTCTCCTCGGAGCTCGTGGAGAAGCCCGATGCGATCCAGCGCGCGCTGGTGCACGACCTCGCGGCGGCGCTGCTCGCCGAGGAGGACGAGGCGTTCCGCGCCTGGCTCGTCGCGGGGGCGGGCAAGAAGCGCTGGGCCTTCGACCCTGCGTCGCTCCTCACGCTCGCGAAGGACCTGCTCGGACCGGACGAATCGATGCCGATCCTTCCCGGCCCCGAGATCGTGCGGGAAGCCGATGGGATCGATGCGGGCGCGCTCGCGGCCGGAGCCGATGCGGCCTGGCGGGCCTTCGCAGAGTCATTCCGCGCGCGCTGGGAGGCGGTCGAGAAGCGACTCTGCGACCGAGAGACGCCGCTGAATCGCGCGCGCTACAAGCCCGACTCGATCGAGACCGCCTGGCGCACGACGCTCGAGGACGCGTGTCGGCAGGCCGAGGAGGCGACCTCCGCGGCCGAGCGCGTGGGCATCGCGCCGCCCGAATGCCTCGGCAAATACCTCACGGCCGAGCAGATCGAGAAGGGGACGAACGGGAAGAACGTGCCGCCGCGCGATCCGCTCTTCGACGCGGCGAGCGTCCTCGTGCGCGCGCTCGCGGCGCTCGACCGGGGCTTCGACACGAAGGCGATCGCGCTGCGACGGCGCTTCGTCGAGCGGGTGCGCGCCGCCGGCATCGCGCGGCGGCGCGAGCAGCACGTCCTCTTCTTCGACGATCTGCTGGCCGAGCTGCGAGCCGCGCTCGAGGCCCCCGATGGCGAGATGCTCGTCGCGGCGCTGCGCCGCCGGCATCGCGTCGCGCTGATCGACGAGTTCCAGGACACGGACGCCGTCCAGTACGCGATCTTCCGGCGCGTCTGGCACGTCGCCGGGCAGGCAGACGCCGGCGGCGGCCTCTTCCTCATCGGCGACCCGAAGCAGGCGATCTACGCCTTTCGCGGCGCCGATCTCCGGACCTATCTCGCGGCACGCGGCGACGCCGCGGGCGCCGTCCGGACGCTCGGCGCGAACCATCGCGCCGAGCCCGCGCTGGTCGAGGCCGTCAACGCGCTCTTCGCCGCGTCGGCTCGGCCCTTCGACCTGCCCGAGATCGCCTTCCAGGCGGTGACCGCGGCCGTCCGGGCGGATCGACCCGCCTATCATGCGCCCGAGCGTTTCGCGCCGGGGCTCCGCGTCTCGTTCCTCGAGCAGAAGGCCGTCGAGGCGGTGGGCGGAAACGAGGATTCGAGGTCGCCGATCCCGCTGCGCTTCGGTCGGACGCGCTGGATGCAGTCGCTCGCGCGCGACGTCGCGGAGCTGCTCGAGTCGGGTACGACGATCGGTGGGCGTCCCATCGCGCCCTCGGACGTCGCGATCCTGGCGCGGCGCAAGAGCGAGCTCGATGCCGCGCGGCGGGCCCTCGAGGCGATCGGGATTCCCTGCGTGAGCCGCGGGGAGGGGAACGTCTTCGAGTCGCGGGAGGCCTGGGAGCTCGCGAGCCTGCTCGCCGCCTGGCTGCATCCGGGCGATTCGCGCCGCCTGCGCGCCGCCCTCTCGACCGGCGCCCACGGCTTCGACGCGCCGGCGCTGCTCGATCTCGTCGACGATTCGGTCGCGCTCGTCACGGTGGCCGAGCGCTTCGCGGAGTACGGACGGGTCTGGAGCCAGCAGGGCTTCGGTCGGGCCTTCGCGACCTGGCGGGCGCGGGAGGGCGTGACCGAGCGGCTGCTCGGTCACGCCGACGGCGATCGTCGGCTCACGAACTGGCTCCATCTGGCCGAGCTCCTCGCGCGGGTCGAGTCCGAGCGCGGCGCCTCGCGATCGGGGCTCGCGGGCTGGCTCGATCGCGCGATCGCCGACGAGGCGACCCGGGACACGCTGGGCAGCGACGCGTCGCTGCTCCGACTCGAACGCGACGACGAGGCGGTCCAGCTCGTGACGCTGCATGCGAGCAAGGGGCTCGAGTACGAGGTGGTCTACCTGCCGTGTCTCTGGGAGAGCTTCGCGTCGCGCCCGCGCGACGGCGGCCAGCATCCCCCGATCCGATTCCACGACCCGGCGGCCGGGCGGACGCTCGACCTCGGAGCGGAGGCGAGCGCCTACGCCGCGCATCGCGCGGCCGCCGAAGCCGAGGCGACGGCGGAGCATCTCCGCCTGCTCTACGTGGGGCTCACGCGCGCGAAGCGCCATTGCGTCGTCTTCTGGGGGCGCGTCGGCGACGCCTGGCCGAAGTCGCCGCTCACGCGCCTCGTGCTCGGAGCGGCAGCGGAGCGAATGGCCGAGCCCCCGGTCGATCTCGCGGCCTTCGCGAAGGAGGGGGGCGACGACCTCTGGCGGGACGCATGGACATCGCTGGCTCGGGCGACGACGCCGGGCGCGATCCGGCTCGAGCCCTCGCGGCTCGATCCGCCCGCCCGCTGGCGGGGCGCGCTCCGCGACGCGATCCCGCTCGCCTTCGAGCCCCCGCGTCCGCTCGATCTGCGCCCGCTCGCGACCACGAGCTTCTCGGCGCTCGTGCGCGGGGGGCCGCGCGCGAGCGTCCCGATGGCCGGTCCGCTCGCGACCGGTCGGGACCTCGACGCGGAGGTCGAGTCCGAGCCGGCCGTCACGCCCGACGAAGCGCTGCCCGATCTCGCCGGAGAGATGCACCGCTTTCCCCGAGGCGCCGAGGCCGGCACGCTGCTCCACGAGGTCCTCGAGCGCGTCGACTTCTCGCGGGACGACGACGAAGCGACCCGGGTCCTCGCGCGGAGCGCCCTGGCGCGCAGCCCGCTCGGCGCGGAGTGGGTCGACCCGATCGTCCACGTCGCGCGCTCGGTCGCGCGCACGCCGCTGCGACCCGAGCCGAGCCTGCGCCTCGGCGACCTCCCGCCCGATCGCATCCTCCCGGAGCTCGAGTTCACCCTCGCGGCGCCGGGCGGCGGCGCGGGCCCGGGATTCTCGCCCGATGCGCTGGCGCGCGTGCTCGGCGATGCGCCGCCGGAGAGCCCCGCGCGTCGCTACGCGGAACGCGCGCGGACGCTCGCCTGGCCCGCGCTCTCGGGCTTCCTGCGCGGGTTCATCGACGCCGTCTTCTTCGACGGCACGCGCTGGTTCGTCGTCGACTACAAGTCGAACCATCTCGGCATGCGCCAGCGCGACTACCATCCGGAGCGCCTGCTCGCGCCGATGATCGAGCACGACTACGTGCTCCAGTACCTGCTCTACGTCGTCGCGGTCGATCGTCATCTCGCGAGCCGACTCGACGACTACGACTACGAGCGCGACTTCGGTGGCGCCTACTACCTCTTCCTGCGCGGTCTCGCCGAGACGCACGCGCCGGGCTGCGGCGTGTTCTTCGATCGGCCGGACGGCGCGACGATCCGCCGCGTCTCCGCTCTGCTCGGGACGGGCGAGCGGCTCGGCGGCTCGGACGGGGCGAAGGCAGGTGCGAGGGCGAAGGCGGAGGCGAAGGGCAAGGCGAGGGGCGAAGGCGCGGGGCCGAGGAGGGGCGCATGAGCGGCGCACGGCGTCGGCCGTCGAGATCGACCGATCGGTCGGCGCTCGGGCAGACGGATTCGGGTCGGCCGGAGACGGCATCGCTCGACCCGGTCGAGCGCGCGCGGCGTGTCGGCGTGCTCTCGGCCCTCGATCAGCAGTTCGCCGAGCGACTCTGCGCGCTCTTCGGCGAGGCCGACGAGTCGATCCGCTGGGCGACGGCGCTCGCCTGTCGGCAGACCGCCGTCGGCCACGTCTGCGCCGATCTTCCGCGGCTCGCTGCGTCGGGGCTCGCGTCCGAGGACGGCCTGCTCGAAGAGAGCGTGTCCGTGCTCCTCCGGCACCGGGCCGTCGAGCCCTGGCTCGAGGCGTTGCGTTCGAGCCGGCTCGTCGAGGACGCACGTCGATCCGCGCCGGGCGACCTCCGACCGCTCGTCCTCGATGCGCAGGGACGCCTCTATCTGAGGCGCCTCCATCGCGCGGAGGGCGCGCTGACCGCCTCCCTCCTGCGGCGGGCCGAGCGCCCCGACCTCGTCGAGCTCGGCGAGGACGTCGCGCTCGACGAGGGCGCTCCGCCCGATCCCGCCGCCCGCCGCGCGCTCTCGCTCGCGCTCTCGCGCCCGCTCACGATCCTGACGGGCGGACCGGGGACGGGGAAGACGACGCTCGTCGCGCGACTCGTTCGCGTGTTGGCGCGCCATGCGCTCGCGTACGGGGGACGCTCTCCACGAGTGAGGCTGCTCGCGCCGACGGGGAAGGCGGCCGCTGCGATGGCCGCCGCCTTCGCGCGGGAACGCGTGCGCGCCGGCGTCGATGCCGCGGAGCGGGAGGCGCTCGCGCTGGGGGCCGAGACGCTCCATCGCGCGCTCGCGCGGCTCGATCGCATGCGCCGACGGGCAACGGCGGGGGCGGTCGGCTTCGATGCGGACGTGGTCGTGGTCGACGAGGTCTCGATGGTCGATCTCGAGCAGATGGCGCGGCTCTTCGAGGCGTGTGAGGCGGTACCGCGGCTCGTGCTGCTCGGGGATCCGGGGCAGCTCGCTTCGGTCGAGGCGGGGGCAGTGCTCGCGGATCTCTGCGGGGAGGGCGAAGGGGGCGCGCCGCATCCGGCCCTCGAGCGCTCGCTCGTCCGCCTCACGAAGAGCCATCGTTACGCGGCGGGCGGGGGCATCGGACGACTCGCCGAGGCGGTACGGTCGGGCGATGCCGATCGGGCACTCGCCCTGCTCGCGGATCCGAGCCATCCCGAGGTCGAGCGCGTCGAGCTCGGTCCCGCCTCGCCGACGCTCGGGCTCCTCGTCGAGTCGGTCCACCGGCTTCAGGCCGCGGTCGCGTCGGAGCTCTTCCCGGAGGCGAAGCTCGCGCGGCTCGGCGACTACCGGGTGCTCTGCGCCCACCGCCGCGGGCCTTTCGGGGTCGAGGCGCTCGCGCGCAGGCTCGACGAGGCCGCGGCGCGCGAGCGGCACGCTTCGACGCGTGCGGCGGAATGGCCCGGGCGGCTGCTGCTCGTCACGCAGAACGCGCCGGAACAGTCGCTCTGGAACGGGGACGTCGGTCTCGTCGAACGATCGGGCGATGCGTTGCGGGTGCTCTTCCCGGGCGAGGACGGAGGCGTCCGGTCGCTCTCCCTCGCGCGCCTGCCCGCCCACGAGAGCGCGATCGCGATGAGCGTCCACAAGAGCCAGGGATCCGAGTTCGCGCAGGTCGACCTCGTCCTGGCCGCGCATCCGACGCGGCTGATGACGCGCGAGCTCCTCTACACGGGCATCACGCGCGCGCGCGAACGGTTGCGCATCCACGCGAGCGAGGCGGTCCTGCGCGCGGCGATCGCGCGGCGGGCGCGGCGCGACTCGGGGCTCGCGGACCGGCTTCGCGGGGCGGCGGCGGACGAGGCGCCGCGGTCCGCGGTCGATCCGTCCGGGGCCGCCGATCGGATGGCGGAGCGGGTCGAGCGATGAGCGACGCGCGGCGGCGTGGCGGGTCGGAGGACGGGCAACGCGTGGCGCATCGCGGCGACGCGCAATGTGGCCGGGTCGTGGCGCATCACGGCGTCGCCGTGCTCGTCCGCTTCGACGACGGCGGCGGGGAGCGTCCGGTCTGGCTCGCGCCCGAGCAGCGCGCGGTCGTCGGCGATCGGGTCCGGGTCGCGGACGGAAGGCTCGAGACCCTGCCGGCGCGCGGCGTGCTCCGCCGAATGGATCCGCGGGGACGCGAGCGGACGATCGCCGTCAACCTCGATCGGCTCTTCATCGTCGTCGCGGTCGAGCCGCGCGAGCCGCCGGGCTACATCGATCGTGGCATCGTGATCGCGCGCGCAGCGGGGATCGGTCCGACGATCGTGGTCAACAAGCTCGATCTGGCAGGCGCCGAGACGCTCGCCATGCGGCTCGCCGAGATCTACGGCGATGGCTGCCCGGTCCTTCCGGTCTCGGCGAACGAGCGGCGGGGGCTCGATGCGATCGAGCGCGCGCTCGCGGGCGGGCGGCTCGGGGCGCTCGTCGGTCCGTCCGGCGTCGGCAAGAGCTCGCTCTTGAACGCGCTCGTCCCCGATCTCGCGCTCGAGGTCGCGACGCTCAATCGGCGCAGCGGCCATGGTCGACACACGACGACGACCGCCACGCTCCACGATCTCGCCGGCGGCGGGCTCCTCGTCGACACGGCGGGGTTCAAGGACTTCATCGCGGTCGACGTCGTGCCCGAGCAGGCGGCGGCCTGCTTCCCCGGCTTCGAGCGGGCGCTCGAGCGCGGCTGCCGCTTTCGCGACTGCCTGCATCGCAGCGAGCCGGACTGCGCCGTGCGGGCGGCCGTCGACGCGGGCGAGATCGCGCCGCAGCGCCTCGCGGCCTACGCGAGGCTTCAGGCGGAGCTCTCGTCGACCGCGCCCTCCGCCGGTTCCTCTCGTTCGGGCGGCGGTCGGCGACGCAAGCCCTCGAGGTAGGCCGCGTGGTCCGCGGGCGTCTCGAGGCTGATGCGACCGAGCTTGCCCGCTCGCAGCTCGCGCAGGAACGCCTCGGCCGCGCGCTCGAGGTCGACATGTCCGCCCGTGCGCAGGGCGCCGCGCTTGCGGCCCACGGCCTCGAGCAGCGCCACGCCGCGCGAGGCATCGGCGGGATCGTCGCGGGTCGCGCTCAGGATCCGCGGCAGCTCTTCCGCCAGCGCGAAGCGCTCGGCGATGTGTGTCGCATAGCGTCGCGCCACGAACGTGACGGCCCAGCAGGCGATCTCGACGAGGTCGAAGGCGGCGTCGCCGATCGCGCCGCTCGCGGCGAGTCGGCGCGCCCCCTCCTGGTCGTCGAGCCTCGGCCAGAGCACGCCCGGCGAGTCGAAGATCGAGACGTCGCGGTCGAGCTCGACGCGCTGGGCATGGCGGGTGATCGCGGGCTTGTCCCCGGTCTTGGCGACCCGCCGCCCGGCCAGCGCGTTGATCAGCGTCGACTTGCCGACGTTGGGGATGCCGACGACGAGGGTGCGCAGGGTCCGTCCGGGGCCGCCACGATGGGGGGCGAGGGCGCGGCAGCGGGCGAGGATCGGGCGGACAGGACGCGCTTCGGTCATCGAGAGCGCGAGCGGTCGCTCGCCCGGCCAGGCGTCCTGCCAGGCCACCGTCACGTCCGGGTCCGCGAGGTCGGTCTTCGCGAAGACGGTCTGGAGCGGCTTGCCCTGGGCGAGTCGGGCGAGCAGCGGGTTGCGGCTCGAGAGCGGGAGGCGTGCATCGACGAGCTCGAGCACGACGTCGACCTGACGCAGCGCCTCCGTGATCTGGTGCCGCGCGCGGTTCATGTGTCCGGGAAACCATTGGATCGGCATGCGCGGGTCGTGTCCTCGGCGGCCGGACGATAGCGGTCCGCGCGCGTTCGCGGGGCGAGCGGATTCGGCGGTAAGCTCGGCCGCCGGGAGGGCGGACGAGATGGCGGAGGTGTCGATTCGCGGTCTGCTCGCGCGGGATGCGGCCGGGGGCTCGGTCACGCTGCACGGCTGGCTGCGGACCGTGCGGCATGCGAAGGGCGTCTCGTTCCTCGACGTCTCCGACGGCTCGTGCCTCTCGGGCATCCAGGTCGTCGCGAATCCCGAGACGGCCGGCTACGAAGACGTCGTGCGTCATCTCTCGACCGGATCCGCCGTCGCGGTCGAGGGCGGGCTCGTCGACTCGCCCGGGAAGGGCCAGCGCTACGAGGTCCATGCGACGCGGGTCGAGCTCGTCGGCGCGGCCGGGTCGGACTACCCGCTCCAGAAGAAGCGTCACAGCTTCGAGTTCCTGCGCACGATCGCCCATCTGCGACCGCGGACGAACACGATCGGAGCCGTCCTGCGCGTGCGCAACGCGGCCGCGATGGCGATCCACGCGTTCTTCCAGGACGAGGGCTTCGTCCAGCTCCACTCGCCGATCATCACGGCGAGCGACGCCGAGGGCGCCGGCGAGATGTTCCGCGTCACGACGCTCCCGCTCGAGGCGCCGCCGAAGACCGCCGACGGGCGCGTCGACGACGCGGCCGACTTCTTCGGCCGGCCGACCTTCCTGACGGTCTCGGGCCAGCTCGAGGCGGAGATCGGCGCCCTCGCGCTCTCGCGCGTCTACACCTTCGGCCCGACCTTCCGCGCGGAGAACTCGAACACGGCGCGCCATCTCGCCGAGTTCTGGATGGTCGAGCCCGAGGTCGCCTTCTGTGACCTGCCGGCCCTCGCGTCGCTCGCCGAGCGCTTCCTGAAGTCCGTCTTCGCGCGGGTGCTCGAGCGTTGCGAGGAGGACATGGCGTTCTTCGCGGAGCGGATCGAGCCGAGGGCGATCGAGCGCATGCGCACCGTCATCGACGAGCCCTTCGAGCGCATCCCCTACCGCGAGGTCGTCCGCATCCTCGAGCGCTCGGGCGAAGCGTTCGAGTTTCCCGTCGGCTTCGGGCGCGACCTGCAGAGCGAGCACGAGCGCTGGCTGACCGAAAAGCACGTCGGGCGACCCGTCGTCGTGACGGACTGGCCCGCGGCGATCAAGGCCTTCTACATGTACCGCAACGACGACGCGGAGACGGTCGCGGCCATGGACGTCCTCGTCGGCGGCGTCGGCGAGCTGATCGGCGGCTCGCAGCGCGAGCATCGGCTCGAGCGGCTCGAGGCGACGATCCGCGCGCAGGGGCTCGAGCCCGAGGCCTACTGGTGGTATCTCGACCTGCGTCGGTACGGCTCGGTGCCCCATGCGGGGTTCGGGCTCGGATTCGAACGCCTGGTCCAGTTCATCACCGGGATGGCGAACATCCGCGACGTGATTCCGTTTCCGCGGACGCCGGGGCAGGCGGAGTTCTAGGGGCGGGCGAGACGGGGATCAGGGCGCCGGCGATTCCGCCCAGGCGAGGGCCTGCTCGGGCGTGATGTCCTCGTCCCAGGCGGCGTCGTCGAAGTCGCCGTCGAGGAGCGCGAATTCCCGCTTCGCGAGGTCTCGTCGGTCGCCGCGCCAGGCGAGCCAGGCGAGATGGTTGAGGGCCCAGGCATCCTTCGGGTACGCCGCCGCATAGCGCTCGGCCGCCGGAAAGACTTCCTGCCAGATCTCCGGTCGCTGGAAATAGCGGGAGACGTCCTCCGACGTCCGTCGCTGACGGGAGGCGATGTCGGCGTGGACGTCGACCAGGAGCGCCGCCAGCGCGGGGGCCTCCGGGTTTCGCCGCACCGCCTCGCGGACGAAGCGGAGCACGATCTCGTCCGACCCGAACCACTTGCGATCGAGGGCCCAGCTCATCGAGCGATGAGCCGCCTCCGAGACCGGGTCGATCTCGAGCGCTTCCTCGAAGCGGGCGAGGACCTCCTTCACGTCGCCCGATCCGTACGTCGCGACCTCGATGCGCTGGACGGCGACGGGGAGGTTCTTCGGGTCGATCTTCCGCCCCTTCGCGAGGAGCGCGTCGGCGGCCGCCATGTGGGCCCGGAACTTGGGCCAGGCTTCGGCGGGAACGGTGTTCGCATAGCCTCGGCCGCGCACGTCCCAGCCGCGCGTCGACTCGATGCCGGCGAGGAGATTGTAGGGGTGGGCCGACTTCGGAATCGCCTGGCGCCAGGCTTCGACGTTCTCGTTCAACGCCGGCTCGAGCTCGATCGCCTTCTTCGCGCGAATGATGAACTGGTTGTACAGCGAGAGCTCCCAGTGCTTGCCCCGAGTGGCCGCGAGCAGCGTGGCGATGCGCCGCTCGAGCTCCTCGAATCGACGCGCGCGGAAGGCACGCAGCGCGGGGTCCGTCTCCGCGCGGGTGGCGAAGCCGGGCGAGGAGCCGAGCACCATCGCGAGAACCAACACGAGCCAGATCGAGCGCGGCATCGTCATCTCCTCGTTCGCGTTCAGGGTCGGGCCGGCGCGGCCGGGATCGGCGCTCCGGGCGTCGGTGCCGTTCGACCCGGCGACTTCGGCGCGGAGCCGGCGCCGGGGAGAGGGCCGGGCGGGAGGTCGGGCGTCCGCGACGTCAGGCGGTCGATGTAGAGCTTCGACTTGTCGAAGCGCAGCGCACGCTGGTGGAGCATCGCGAGGACGCGGTCCGACATGACGTCGTAGGCCACCGCGATCGGAATGGCCCGGTCGGGGACGCCTGCTGCATTGGCGAAGTTCGCGTAGTCGTCCAGCCAGTACTGCCGGGCCTGCAGCCGGATCGACGCGTCGTACTGATCCATCGCCTCGTCGACGAGCCAGCAGTTGCGCAACAGGATCTCTGCGAGTCTCAGCCGCGACGCGGCGTCTTCCGCGGCGCCGAGGCGCGCGATCGCGTCCTCGATCGCCTCGCCGTAGAGGTCGACCTCGCCGAGGTCGTCCTTCATCGGTCGCGCGGGGGGCGCGACCAGGCGTCGATAGGGATTCTCCCGATTCCGGGGCGGGTCGAGGCGGCCGGCGATGGCCGGCGCATAGCTCTTCTCGACCTCGACGACGTCGATCAGCCAGCGCCCGTCGTCGAGGAGCAGGAGGATCGGCTCGACCTCGGGCTTCGCCGGGGCGAAGAGCGCGGCCCGATCGCGCCGCACGACGCGCTCGAGTCCCGCGACGTCGCCCAGCGCCGCGACGCGCTGGCGGACGCGCTCGAGGAGCTCGGGGTGCCGGACGAGCAGGGCGCGGCTCTCCGGACGGAGCCCTTCGAGCGCCTCGTCCGGAGCGCCGTCGAGCAGCGCGTGGGCCCAGGCGGCCGTGGCGATCCGGGGATCGGGGGCGGCCGAGGGCTCCATCGCGGCCGGGACGACGCGGACGGATTCGCCATGACAGGCGGCGAGGAGGGACAGGCAGAGGGCGAGGAACCAGGCGCGATGGCGGCTTCTCATGGGGAGGCTGTCGGCGCGCGGCGCGGCGGGCTTGCGGAAAATCGGCGAGTCGTCCGGCGATTGCTCGGGCTCGCATTTGCCCTCGCGGGGTAGGGTCGGGGTTTGGATGGACGAATCGAGGAATCACACCCGACTGCGTCGGTTCGCCGCCTCCTTCGGGTCGTCGATGATCGATCGGTCGGGTTCGAGGTCGTGACCACTCCGATCGCTCCGAACGAAACAGCGCCCAGGAGTGCGGGGACAACCCTGCGAAATAACACCCCCCGATGTCGAGCGGACTCGATGTCCGAGGGGGCCGCGGGCATCGGGACGATTCGGTAGCGAATGCTCGCGTGGTGGCCTGTAATCCGCCGGGTGCCGCGGCGGGGAGGCAGCTGGGCTCGCGCGGGGTCGCCCCCGGTCCGCGACGAGGAGACGCCTCATGCTGTCGAAGCGACGCTCTCCGCCGATCGCGCTCTCGGTGCGGGTCGGCTCCGGTCTCGTGCTCGCCTTCATCGCGCCGGCCCCGAGCGTCCTCGCGGAGTCGATCGAGCGCGTGGGGACGACGGGCGAGGCCGGGACCGACGGCGCGGCGGGAGAGGCGGGTGGAGACGGGGCGCCCGGGGAGAGCGTCGCCGTCGTTGCCCACGACGGCGCCGACAATCGCGCGGTCGCGACGGGTGGACAGGGCGGTCGAGGGGGACGCGGCGGCAGCGCCGTTGCGCCCGGTGAAGCCCAGGGCGTCGGCGGTTCGGGCGGTGCGGGCGGGAACGCATCGAGCGTTGCGACCTCGGGAAGCGACGGCGATGCGGGCATCGCGATCGCCTATGCCAAGGGTGGACGCGGTGGAGACGGAGGGCGCGGCCGAGCGTCCGTGGCGGAAGGTGAAGCGAGCGGTGGGAACGGCGGTCATGCCGATGCCCACGCCGAGGTGTCCGCTTCGGGCGCGGGTGTCGATGGACGCGTCGACGTGGAGGCGACCGGAGGCGCCGGTGGGTCCGGTGTCGAGCTGAATGCACTCGGTGGTCGAGGCGGATCCGCGACCGCGAGTGGCGTCTGGATGGATGCGCAGGGCGCGGTTCAGGTTCTGGTTGGCGCCTACGGCGGGCGGGGGGGCGCGAGTCTTTCTCGTGGCGAGGCCGGAGGGGAGGCCGAGGTCCAGCGCGCGTTCGGCGAATCCATCGCCGGTGGACGGGTTGAAGTCCGCGCGCTGGAAGTCGGAGGCGGCGGGGGGGGGCGGCCGCGGATCTTCCATCGCTCCGCGGGGTCGGAGGCCGCGGCGCCGACGCGACACTCGTCGATGTCGTCGATGGCGCCACGCGGGGCCACCTCAGCCTCTACCAGCAAGCGATCGGCGGGAACGGCGGGGCGGGCGGGCTCGCGGGCGGTGATGGGGGCGATGCGTTGAGCTCCGTCATTCGCGATTTCGCGCAGACGACCGTCGAGCTCGACGTCGTCGCCTCGGCGGGATCCGGTGGTTCCTCGACGGCGGGCGCGCACGGGCGAGCGGGAAGCGCGGTGGCGCGTGCGAGCGTGACGCAGACGGAGGGCGACCTGCGCTTGCGTGGACGGGCGGAGGGAGGGCGCGGAGGGGAATCGGGTCCGATCTCGGTGGACATCGACGCGACCTTGAATGGGGACGGCCACGTCCTCGAGGTCGGCGATGCGGCCGGCTACTTCGGCGCGTTCGGGGGCGTTCTCTCTGGCACGGCGAACGTCGTGGCGCAGAGCCGCTCGATCGGTCGGGCGACGGGAGACAGCGCGGTCACAGTCCACGACGTAGCCGCCGGGGCCCGCGGTCAATCCTTCCAGATCGAGGACGATGCAGCGGGGACGGGCTCGGACGCATCGTCCCATGCGGAGGCCGGAAACGCGGGGAGCGCGCCGGTCTTCGTCTCGGCTGCAGCCGGCGGTGGGGCCGGGGGCGATTCGACGCTCGACGCGCGAGGGGGAACGGGAGGCCAGGCGACGGCGCGCGCCATCGGCTACTCGACGGGCGGCGCGCCGGTCACCGTCGAGGCGAGTGCGCGAGGCGGTGCGGGCGGGCTCGGGACCGTTCCGTTCGAGGTCGGCGCGGGCGGCGAGATCGTCCTGCTCGACGCCGTGACGGGTTCGACCGCAGGTCGGTTGTCCTTGCGACAGCGTGCGATCGGCGGCCGAAGCGATTTCGGCCTGCTGGGGGGCGATGCCCGCTCTTCGCTCCACGCCGGGAATCCCGGCGGCGGCGCGCTCGATGCGACGAGCGAGGCCGAGGGTGGATTCGGCGGGGGCAATGCTGAAGCCGAGGTCGTCGCCGAGGATCGATTCGGGGCGAGCGTCCTCACGCGCGCGTCTGCAAGAGGAGGCGACGGCGCGCGGGGCGAGGTCGGGCAGGCAGCCGGTAGCGCTCGCTCGCTCGCGACCGGGCGCTCGAGCGGAGCAGCTCGCCTCGACGTCTCCGCCGAAGCCGTGGGCGGGTCCGCCGTACGCAAGGCGGACGTGCCGGGCAGCGCGTTTGCGCGGTCCTTCGGAGTCACCACCGGAGTCGGCTCGAGCGTTCGAGCTCGCGCGGAGTCCGGCAGGCCTGCAACGGGCGCGCTCCTCCCCGCTTCGCGGTCATCCGCTCGCGCCGAAGCCGAGATCCTCTCCCTGGAAAACGTCGCGACGACCGAGGCCGTCGCCCTGGGTCATGCGGGGCACGTCGGCGGGCTCGTGGTCGACACGGAATCGCGCGCATCGGCGGTCGGTGATGGCGCCCTCGTCGTCGAGGCCGACGTCGGCCTGGACGCGAGGCGCATTCTCGGATCGAATCGAAACGCGTCCGCGTCGATCGGCGCAGTCGCCGTGGGCGCCGAGGAGGGACTACGAGGGGGCCTCGCGGTCGGCTCCGACTCCGGGTCCGCAGGAATCGACATTCTGTTGCGCTCCGAGGTCCGACTGTCCATGGCTGCGGACGCATCCGTCCTCGACGGTCTCTTCGTCTCGTTTCTCGGCGCTGACGTTGCGGGGAGCCTGCCCGCCGACCTGCTCTTCGCGGTGCGATCGCGATCGACGACCTTGCTCGAGCGTCGTTTCGAGGACGCGGACGACGCCCGTGAATTCTTCCGGACGGCTTTCGCGTTGGGCGATCTGCCGCTTGCGGGAAGCGTGGGGGATCTTCGATTCGCGCTCGAGGCGACCTCACGTTCCGATTCGCGGATCGGGATCACCTTCGCGATCGGAGCCGTGATCGTCCCGGAACCGGGGAGCGGGATGCTGACGGGTTGCGGATTGATCCTTCTCGGACTCGCTCCATCGCGTGGAACTCCGCCTCGGCGGCTCGTCAGGGTCCCGCGGCGGGCCGATGGGTTCAGGTCTTCGGAATGGGCGTCCCCTCCGGCTGCCTCCTCTGGTCTTCGAGTCGGAGTCGGCGTGTGGCGACGCCGAAACCGATGGCACCGCTCCCTTCGCGCCGGTTCGCCATGCCCTCCCGCCACCGGCGACGGGCGACCCCGGGTCAGGATCGCGCGATGCCCCCGCCGCCCCACGGAATCGGGCATCAGGCCGCGCAGACGAAATCCTGCCCGTCGCGGTAGCCCATGGCGGCGAGCGACGCGCGAATCCGTGCGCGGGGCGCAGCGCCAGCGACGGAGGCGATCAGGGGGAGCCGTCGGAGCGCATCGCTCGCGGTCGCGAGCGTCTCGGGCGAGAGGACGGGCGCGCCGCCAATCGTGTGGCCGATCCGACGCGGATGGACCTCGACGACGGCTGCGGCACGATGGCCGAGCGCTTCGAGCGCGCGACGCAATGCCCTGCCGGTCGGGCCGTGGCCCCAGAGCACGTAGTCGCGGGGCGCGCCGCCGGCCGATCCGAGGAAGTCGCGCGAAAGATAGAAGGCGCGGCAGGCCATGAAGCGATCGAGCGCATAACGACCGTCGCGGCGCGACGTGCGATGCTCGCCGTGGCGCCAGCCGAGCAGGCGCCGGGGCACGATGCCGACGCGGGGGCCGCGCGCGAGCAGCCGCAGCAGCAGGTCCCAGTCCTCGGGCCAGCCGCGATCGTGATAGGCCAGCTCCGCGAGACGATCGCGCCGGATCATCAGCGTCGGATGGGCGATGCCGCACTCGACGAAGCGGTCCCGCCAGATCGCCGTCGGGGTCGTCAGGCCGTGGAGCCACGCCTCGTAGCGGCGGGAGCCCGCGCCGAGCGTCCGGCGCGGGAAGGCTCGCGGCAGGGCGCCGACGGCGTCGAGCTCGGCGGATCCCTCGAGCAGGTCGCACTGCCACGCGAGCCGCTCGCGGTGCATCCAGTCGTCGGCGTCCATGCGCGCGACGAGGGGCCCGCGGCAGAGGGCGGTGCCGGCGTTGAGCGCGGGGACGAGCCCCGCGTGCGGGCGCGCGAGCACGCGCAGGCGAGGCTCCCGCTCGGCGAATGCGCGAGCGATCGAGAGCGAGTCGTCGGTCGAGCCGTCGTCGACGAGGACCGCCTCCCAGCGCTTCTCCGTCTGGCGCATCAGGCTCCGCAGGCAGGTCGGCAGGGTTTCTCCGGCGTTCCAGACCGGGATCAGGACCGACACGCGCGGGGTCATCGACGAGCGCTCCGGGGAGATCGGGATTCAGCCGGGGCCAATGTCCCGCGCTTTGGCGAATCCCGCAATCAAGACGCTTTTTTTCGCGGGCGATTTGCCGATGAACGGGGGCATCGAGTCGTCCCGCGCGGTCCTGCGCGGACGCGCACGCCATGCCGGACCCGGAGAGCGGAGTGGGTCGAAGAGCGACATGCCTGCCGGTCGGATCGCGACCCGCGCGCTCGCGAACGTTCGCGAGTCGGGCGGAACGGCGCGACCCGTCGCGGCAGGCGCGCCGTGTCGCGCTGCGCGGCGCCATCCGGGCGCCCTTCGCGGCGCTGGCGGTCGCATCGCTCTTCTTCGTCGCCCCCGCGCCCGCGAACGCGGAGTCCGAGGACGAGGTCAAGGCGGCCTTCCTCTTCAACTTCGTGCGCTATGTCGAGTGGCCGGCCGGCGCCTTCGCCGGGCCCGAATCGTCGATCCGGATCTGTCTGATTGGCGGCGACGGCTTCGAGACGGTCCTGACCGAGGCCGTGAGCGGCCGCATGGTCGGTGAACGCACCGTCGAGGTCTCGGCGATCGGCGGCCTCGACCGAGCGGGGGGCTGTCATCTGCTCTTCTTCGGCGAGCACGCCTCCGCGGCCGGCGAACGCGTCGCCGCCGCGCTGGGCGCGATGCCGGTCTTCACGATCTCCGATCGCGCGGGGTTCGCCGAGGAGGGCGGGATCGCGAACTTCATGCTCGTCGGGCAGAAGATCCGCTTCGCGATCAATCCGGACGCGGCGAGACGCTCCGGGCTCCGGATCAGCTCGAGCCTGTTGCGGCTCGCGACGCTCGTGGGCGAGGGCGGGACATGAAAGAAGCGCGCCGGGCATGGACGAGGCGGCGGATGGCCGGGAGTGGGCTGCGATGACGATGTTTCTCGGTCGGGACTCGATTCAGCATCGGATCGTCCGCGGGTTCTTTTCGACGACCGGTCTCGCCCTCGGCCTGACCGCGACCGCCCTCTTCGCGACGGCCTTCGTCCAGTTCAAGCGCGTGACGGACGAGAACCTCCAGCTGCTCGCCGGCGTGATCGGCGAGAACTCCGTCGCCTCGCTCCTCTTCGACGACCAGCGAGCGGCGACGGAGACGCTGCGCTCGCTCACGGTCGCGACCTCCGTCGAGGCGGCGATCGTCTACGACGAGGAGGGCGAGATCTTCGCCCGGTACGTGCGCGAGGGCGTCGAAGACTTCCTTCCGCCGAAGACTCTCTCCCGCGGTCCGGATTGGACCCGCAACCACATCGAGCTCTCGGCCCCGATCGAGTCCGGGGGCGAGGCCGTCGGCTCGGTCTACATCCGATCCGGGACCCAGGCGGTCACCGACTTCCTCTTGATCTCGACGGCGATCGTCGCTGCCGTCCTCTTCGTCTCCTTCATCGTCTGCTCCGTCGGCGCAGCGCGGCTGCGAAAGCAGATCGCGGTTCCGCTCGAGCTGTTGGTGGAGGGCTCGCGCTCGATGGCAGGCGGCGACCTCTCGACCCAGGTCGACGTCCGCGGCGAGGACGAGATGGGCGTGCTCTCGCTCGCCTTCAACGCGATGGTCACGAGCCTGCGCGGGCTCGTCGCCCAGGTCCGGGAGAACACCCGCTACGTCGCGCAGGTGACGAGCCAGCTCGCCGAGTCGAGCGCCGCGATGCGTGCCGAGGCGATCCGCCAGGAGCAGGCCGTCGGCGAGACGGCCGAGTCCATCACCCACATCACCGGCTCGATCCACACGGTCAACGAGAACGTCGAAGCGCTCTCGAACACCGCCGCCGAGACCTCGATCGCGGCGATCCAGATGGACTCCTCGATCGCGGAGTCCACGCGCCACATCGACGATCTCTCGGAGATCATCGAGAAGACGGCCGCCTCGGTCGTCGAAATGACGAGCGCGATCCGCGAGATCGCGCGCAGCGCCGACGCGTTGAACCACTCGACCGAGTCGACCTCGACGGCGCTCGAGCTCCTCTCCCAGTCCGTTCGCCAGGTCGAGGGCAACGCGCGCGAGAGCCACCAGCTCTCGGAGGAGACGGCGCGCAAGGCGGGGCAGGGCGTGTCGGCAGTGCGCGAGACGGTCGAGGGCATGCAGGAGATCCAGGACTCCTTCAAGGGGATCCAGACGGTCGTCGAGACGCTCTCGTCGAAGAGCCAGTCGATCGGCGACGTCGTCCGGGTCATCGAGGCCGTCGTCGACCAGACGAACCTGCTCGCGCTGAACGCCGCCATCATCTCGGCGCAAGCCGGCGAGCACGGTCGCGGCTTCTCCGTCGTGGCCGACGAGATCCGGATGCTCGCGGACCGCACGGCCGCCTCGACGCGGGAGATCGCCGAGCTGATCGAGTCCGTCCAGGTCGCGGTCGAGAGCGCCGTCGAGGCGATGGACCAGGGCGCGACGCGTGTCGATCGCGGCGTCGACCTCTCCCAGGAGGCCGGGCGGATGCTCCGCGAGATCGGAGACAGCGCGCAGCAGTCGACGATGTGGGCGAAGGAGATCGTCGAAGCGACGCGCAACCAGACGGCAGACATCGGGCAGGTCGGCTTCGCGATGAAACAAGTCAAGGAGATCGCGCTCCAATTGAAGCGCGGGACCCACGAGCAGGACACCGCGAGCGCCGAGATCACCCGCGGCGTCGAGCAGATGCGCCACCTCGGACTGGAGGTCAAGAACGCGGCTCGCGAGCAGCGGGGCGAGTCGAGCCTGATCACGCGCGCCGTCGAGAGCGTGGCGGCGAAGATCACGGAGATCTCCGTCGCGACCCGCGATCAGAGCAGTCGGGCGGACCAGATCCAGGAGGCGTTGCAGGTCTTCCGCGAGGTCACGGTCCAGGCGACGCAGCGCGCGGAGCAGACGAACACGACGGTGGCCGACCTGTCGGCCCTGGCCCAGGGCCTCGAGAACGAGATCGGGCGGTTCCGGCTCTAGCCGGCGCCGATGGCGTGGCCCGGGTGGCGCCGATGGCGTGGCCCGGGTGGCGCCGATGGCGTGGCCCGGGTGGCGCAGAAGGGGACATGCGATGACGTGGATCGGAAGGGCGAATCGGATCACACGAGCCTGCGCGACGTGGCTGCTCGCGGTCTGCACGACCGCGCTGCTCGCCGCGTCCTTGGCGGCCGCGCCGGTCGCGGCGGAGCCCGGCGACCTGGACGCGCTGAAGGCGCATTGGCAGGGGCGCTACCGCGAGCTCCGCCTCGAAGAGGCGCGCCTGGTCGAGACGGCACGCCTCGCGACCAAGGAGTACGCGGATTCGAATCGGCGCAACTATCGCCGCAGCGGCGTGCGCCACTTCCATCGCACGAACGCGAACGAGGCGAAGGCGCAGCTCGTGATCGTGCGCGGCGAGATCGAGAAGCTCTACGACGAGGTGGTCGAGGCCGGTGGGACGGTGAACTGGTTCTATGAGGTCGACGACGAGGGGATCGACCGCGGGCAGGTCGAGGGGCTCGGGGTCTACGCCGACGACGGGCGCTTCGGCGGCAAGGGCGCGTACGCGCCGCGCCGCGAGGACGGGGAGCCGCTCGGCGACGATCTCGATGCCGCGCGAGCCGACGACGATGGCCGCAATCCCCGCTTCTCGGAGGACGGGGATGCCCCCGACGATCCGGCGAGCCTGGGCGCCGACGACCTCCCTCCCTTCGACTACGACGCCTGGCGGAAGAACCGAGGCGAGTACGAGTCGAAGCGGGCGCCCGAGCGTCACCTGCGACCCGGGGACGACTGAGCCATCCTCCGGCCCATGGCCGCGATCACCCGTGATGGAACCGTTCGCTTCGGTCTCCAGCTCCCGATTCAGACCCTGACTCGCACGCTCGTCGACCCCTGGGAGGAGAAGGCGACCCCCGCCGACCTGGTCGCGATCGCGAAGCGCTGCGACGAGCGCGACCTCGACTTCGTCGGCGTCTGCGACCACGTCGCGATCCCCGACGACGACTACGCGCGCAACATGTCGACGACCTGGTACGACACGGTCGCGACGCTCGGCTTCCTGGCCGCCCAGACGAGCCGGATCCGGCTGGTCTCGACCATCTGGGTGGCGGCCTATCGACATCCTCTCCAGACCGCGAAGGCCTTCGGGACGCTCTCCCACCTCTCGAACGGCCGCGTCATCCTCGGCGTCGGTGCGGGCCATGTCCGCGGCGAGTTCGAGGCGCTGGGCATCGAATTCGAGACGCGTGGACGCCGCCTCGACGAGAGCCTGCGCGCGATCCGAGGCGCCTTCGACGCGCCCTACGTCTCCCACGCCGGCGAGTTCTACCGCTATGCGAAGGTCGGCGTCGGACCGGGGCCTCGCGGTGCGCTCCCGATCTGGATCGGCGGGCGCGGCCGCAACGCCTGGCGGCGGGTCGGACGCTTCGGCGACGGCTGGATCCCGATGGCGAACGACAAGCGCCCGTATTCCGAGGCGATCGACGTCATGCGGGCGGCGGCTCGCGCGGCGGGTCGGGGCGAGGTCGCGTTCGACGTGGGCTACATGCCGGCCTGGGCCTACCTGCTCGGTCCGGTGCCCGCTTCGCTGCCGACGGGCGGGCTGCGCGGGGGCGCCGAAGGGCTCGTCGAGGACCTGCGGGCGGCCCGCGCCGTCGGGGCCAATACCTTCCATCTGCGCTTCCGGGCCCGCAGCGTCGAGGAATACCTCGATCAGCTCGACGCGTTTCGGGAGCGGGTCTGGCCGGAGGTGGCGCGCGACTGAGCCCGCTCCATGGCCGGGGCGGGCTCACGCTCCGGCCATGCTCAGCGCCCGCAGACCATCTCGCAGGGCAGGTCGACGTGGAGCACGGCGCGATTCGGGCAGACGCAGGCGCCGTCGGCGCGGCGCAAGGGGCGGGCGGGGGGCTGCGCGGCGCCGGACGCGGCGCCTCCCGCCGCGGCGGCCGGGGCGGCGGATCGGCCCGGCGTCGTCGGCGCGAGGCGCTTCCCCGGCGTGCCCGACGTCCGGCCCGCGACCGCGCCGCGGGCGGGGCCGGGGCGCGCGTCGCCGAGCCGGCGTTCGGTCGCGAGCTCGCCGGGCATGCAGACGATCCCGCCATCGCGCGGGCAGCCGGGCTTGTACTGCAGGCCGGCGATCGCCGTGAAGCCGTTCGCGCTGCCGTTCCAGAACTTGACCGGGACCGACTGGCGTCGGCCATCGCGGCGGATCCGGTACACCTCGAAGTGGAGATGCGGCCCGGTCGAGAACCCGGTGTCGCCCGAGAGACCGATCAGCTCGCCCGACTCGACGGTCTGACCGACGCGGGCGGGGCCGCCGTGACGCAGATGCGCGTAGATCGCGAAGGTTCCGTCGACGTGCTCGATCACGACGCGGTTGTCGCCTTCGCTCTCGCCGGTTCGGATGCCGCTCGCGACCTTGTCGTTGATCACCTCGACGAGGGTGCCGCCGCGGGATGCGAGGATGGGGGTTCCCCAGGGCATGGGGAAGTCGAGGGCGTAGGCGTCGAGGCCCTTGTGGGTGAATTTGCCGTTGTAGCCCTGGCTGATCGGGATCATGCCCGATCCGCCGAAGGGCATGCGGTAGTGCCAGCGGTCGTCGTGGACGGCGGCGGGATTGCCCGGAAGGGCCTTCCACTTGACTTGATAGGCGTGGGCGCGCCGGGTGTCCTGGACGGCGAGGATGCCCGCGACCTGCGTGGCGCCGGGCTCGAGGCGGATGCTCCAGGGCGCCGGCTGGAGCGGCTTCATGTTCTCGAGGCCGGTCGGCTCGAGCAGGATCCAGGTCGCGCGCTCGAGCCGGCTCGAGAGCTCGAGCGTCACGAACTCGCCCCGCTGCGAGGCGCGCTGGCAGATCTTCGCCCGGCACTGCCAGGCGCTCGGCGCGGCCGGCGCCTCCGCGCGTGCGTCCGAGGGCGCGATCGCGATCGATGCGGCCAGGAGGGCGGCGACGAGCGGGAGGACGAGGCGCGCGGCGAAGACCGGGGAGGCGGCGTGCATGACGCGCCCATCGGAGCGCCGCCGAGCGTGCTTGACCGCTTCGTGCCGGACGGGCTCGCGCGCTCAGCGACCGTCGCAGGCGCTGGGCCGGGGCGGCGAGCAGCCGGGCGCGTAGGTCCGGTCGACCCGGGGCTCGAAGCCCTCCGCGGTGCCGTCCCAGAAGCGGACCGGGATCGTCTGCCGCTGACCGTCGCGACGGATCCGGTACACGTCGAAGTGGAGATGCGGGCCGGTCGCCCGACCGGTGTCGCCCGAGTATCCGATGCGCTCGCCGCAGGCGACGCGCTGGCCCGGTCGCGCGGCATCGCCGCGACGCAGGTGGGCGTACATCGCGAAGGTCCCGTCGTCGTGCTCGATCACGACGTGCTGGTCGATCTCGCGCGCATCACCCTCGGCGTTCGTCTCGCCCTCGGCTCCGTCGTCGGGGCTCGCGACGATCCGGCCGCCGCGGGCGGCCAGGACCGGGGTTCCGATCGGCATCGGGAAGTCGAGGGCGTAGGCGCCGAGGCCCTGGTGGGTCGCCTCGCCTTCGTAGCCCTGGCTGATCCGAACGGGCTTCGCGCCGCCGAAGGGCATGCAGTAGCGCGCGCGATCGTCGGGGCGGGCATCGGGATCGCCCGACAGGACGATCCACCGCAGCCGCTGGGCGTAGGGCAGCGCCGGGTCCTGGAGGACGAGGGTTCCCGCCGCGCGGGTCTCGCCGGACTCGAGTCGGAAGGTCCAGGGCAGCGGCGGGTTCGCGCTCAGGTTCTCGAGCGACGCGGCCTCGAGCTCGATCCAGACCGGAGCGTCCCGCCGGCTCTGCAGCTCGAAGTGCAGCGCATTCTCGCGCATGCGCGCGCGCTCGCAGATCCCATCGAGACATCGCCAGGGCGGAGCGGTCGACGGCGTCTGGGCGCGGGCGACACCGGTCGTTCCGGGAGCGAGCGCCCCCGCTACGAGCGCCGCGAAGGCGAGCGCCCCGGCGCGGAGCGGAGCGGTACCGAGCGGCGCGGGCGGGGCCGTCGCGAGGACACGTCGACCGCGGTCGCTTCGCCTACCAGAGATCGTCCGCATAGCGATCGCTCCCGGGGATCGTCGGGATGAACGGGGCCGAGAGCAGCAGTCGACCGAGGCCGGCCCCCTCGACGCGTTCGCCGAGGGCGCGCGCCCAGCCCGGCAGGGTCCTCGCCGGGTCCTCGGGATGGAAGGTGAAGAGGAGGATGCGGCGCTCGAGACCCTTCGGTCGCTCGACGTAGGCGGGCATGTCGTCGCCGATCGGAAGGGGATCGGTCGCCAGGCAGAGCGAGGGACCGTAGGGCGAGAGCGTCGGGGGCAGGAGCTCGCGTTCGAGCCGGTCGGCGAGCTGCTCGCGACCGACCGACTCGGCGGCTTCGAGCATCGTGAGTCCGACGCCCGCGTAGGGATGCTCGAGGGCGAGCTCGATCGGGACGCCGTCCGGATCGTGGGAGAGGACGAAGCGCGCGGCGTAGAAGCCCGCATGGACGGGCTTGCGCATGCTGAACATGCGGTCGTGGGCGTGCAGTGCCTTCACGCGCACCGTCGCCCAGTCCTGCGCCTCGTCGTGATGGCCAGCCAGGATCCAGTAGAGCGCGAGGTAGGAGCCCGCGCGCGGGTCCGCGAGCATCGCGCCCTGCGCCGGCAGCCGCACGTCCTTCAGGCCGCGCGTCGCGACGTAGCGTCGGCCGGAGAAGAAGTGCTCGCCGACCATGCAGCCCGAAAAGAAGTGGTCGCGCTCGTACCAGCGGTGGAAGGCCACCTCCTGGCCGTGATCCGGATCGAGCAGGCTGACGAGCACCGTACCGACCTTCACCTCGGCCGGGCCCTGCGTCCGGTCGCTTGCATCGCTCATCGCGCATCCTCCTCGGGTCCTTCGTTCCGGCTCTTCCGTGCGCGTCGCAGCATAGACGTCTCCCGCACGCGTCGACAGCGCGGGCGGACGGGGTCGACGCCGCCGATCCCGCTTGCCAGAATCGACCGCGCAAGGAGCCCCGCCCCATGTCCATCCGGCCCTTCACGATCGCCGTGCCCGACGCCGTGATCGAGGATCTGCACCGCCGCATCGATGCGACGATCTGGCCGCAGACCCTGCCCGACGCCGGCTGGGATTACGGAACGGACATCGATGCCCTGCGCGCGTTCGTCGAGCATTGGCGCCACCGCTTCGACTGGCGCGCGCGCGAGGCCGAGCTGAACCGCTTTCCCCACTTCCTCGTCGAGCTCGACGACGCGACGATCCACTGCATCCGGGCGCGCGCGCAGGACCGCGCCGAGCCGATCATGCCGCTGGTCCTGACCCACGGCTGGCCGAGCACCTTCTACGAGCTGACGGCCCTGGTCGAGCCGCTGACGCGCGCCGGATTCGACGTCGTCGTGCCCTCGCTGCCGGGCTACGGCTTCTCGAGCCCGCCGACCCGCCGCAGGCTCGGGACCGGGCAGGTCGCGGATCTCTGGGCACGGCTGATGACGGAGCTCGGCTACGACCGGTTCGGCTCCCACGGCGGCGACTGGGGCTCCGCCGTGACGACGGCGCTCGGTGCGCGTCATCCGGAGCGGATGATCGGACTCCACGTGAACATGCTCGCGCCGCCGATCGACCCCGCGGCGCTGACGGACGAGGAGCGGCGCTGGTGGGAGGGCGTGCTCGCGTACCGCGACCGCGAGTGGGGCTACGTCCATCTCCAGCGGACGAAGCCCCAGACCGCCTCCTTCGCGTTGACCGACTCGCCCGTCGGCCTCGCCGCGTGGATCCTCGAGAAGTGGTGGCGCTGGAGCGACATCGAGGACGCGTCCGGGCGGCGGGATCTCGCGCGGCGCTACACGAACGACCAGCTGCTCACGACGATCATGCTCTACTGGGTGACCCGCTCGATCGGTCCTTCGATGCGGCTCTACTACGAGACGTTCAAGAGCGGGAATCGGATCCCGCAGCCGCCGAAGATCGAAGTCCCGCTCGGGGTCGCGGCGTTCAAGGAGTGCAATCGCGTGCCGCGACGACTCGCGGAGCCCTGGTACCGGGTGGTGCGCTGGGAAGTGATCGACGACGGCGGCCATTTTCCCGGCCTCGAGAATCCGAAGCGGCTCGCCGAAGAGATCGTCGCCTTCTTCGGATCCCTGGCCTCCGATCCGTCGGATCGGCCGCGTTAGGCGAAGCGATGCAGGACTCCCTCGCCGGGCTGCGCATCCTCGACCTGACCCAGGGCTTCGCCGGGCCCTTCGGCGTCAAGCTGCTCGCGGATCAGGGGGCGGACGTCGTCAAGGTCGAGAAGCCGGGGGGCGATCCCATGCGCCTCGCCGGCCCCTTTCCCGGCGAAGTCGTCGATCCCGAGCGCAGCGGGCTCTTCCTCTATCTGAACACCAACCGGCGCGGCATCGTGCTCGACCTGAAGACCCGCTCGGGGGTCGCGTCGCTGCTCGCGCTCGCGCGCCGCAGCGACCTCGTCGTCGAGAGCTACCGACCGGGGACGCTCGAGCGGCTCGGACTCGGGTTCGAGGTCCTGCGCCGCGCGAATCCGCGCCTCTCGCTCGTCTCGCTCTCGAACTTCGGCGAGACCGGCCCCTACCGCGACTGGGCCCTGACGGAGCTCGTCTCCTACGCGCTCGCGGGGCCGATGTATCCGAGCGGTCTGCCGGGACGCGAGCCGCTCGCCTCGACCGAAAACGCGACGCTCGGCTATGCCGGGCTCGCGCTCGCGGCGGGCGCGCTCGCCGCGGTGATCGCCGCGCGGCGCGACGGGCGGGGGCGGCACGCGACGCTCTCGATCGCGGAGGCGTTTCTCGCCGGCGGCGAGCGCCAACCCCTCACCTACTTCTACAACGGCGAGATCCCGCGGCGGATCGGCGATCCGCTTCGTGCCCAGTTCCTGATGGGCGGCTACGCCTGCGGCGACGGCTACGTCGCGGTCCAGGGCATCGGCCGCGGCGACTCCTGGTGGCCGCGGGTCTTCCGGATGATGGGCATGCCCGAGCTCTCGCAGGATCCGCGCTTCGCGAACGCCGCCGCGATCGCGAAGCACAAGGCCGAGTTCGACGTCGTCTGGAACGACTGGCTGATGCGACATACCCGGCGCGAGATCTTCGACGCCGCCGCCGAGGCGCGCTTCCCCATGGCTCCCGTCTACAGCGCCCCCGACCTGTTCGAGGACCCGCACTTTCGCGCGCGCGGCGTCTTCGAGACGCTCGAGCATCCCGTCGCCGGTGCGCTGCGATACCCGTCGAAGCCCTTCCGGCTCCACGGCGCGGGCGAGCGTCCGAGTCGACCGGCGCCGACGCTCGGCCAGCATCAGGCGGAGGTGACGGCCGAGCTCGAGCATGCAGTCGATCCCGAAGCCGAGACGGCGGGCAGGGGCGCGGCGGTCTTTCCCGCGTCGACGTCGCCGCGGTCGAGGGAAGCCGATGCCAGCGGGCGAGGCGCGGGCGCCGATGCTGGCGCGGCCAGGGACGCGCTTCCGCTCGCGGGCATCCGCGTGCTCGAGCTCGCCGAGGGCTGGGCGGGGCCGATGACGGGCATGTGGCTCGGCGATCTCGGGGCGGAGGTGATCAAGCTCGAGGCCGTGCAGCGCTTCGACCATGCGCGCGGGCCGGTCGACGTGCCGCCTTCGCTCGCCGCCTTCTATCCGCGGCGTGATCCGGGGCCGCGGCCCTGGGACGTCAACTCGGGCTTCGTCCAGGCGAACCGCAACAAGCTCGGCATGACCCTCGATCTCTCGCGACCGAAGGGCGTCGAGCTCTTCAAGCGGCTCGTCGAGGTCTCCGACGTCGTCGTGACGAACATGGTGACGGGGGTGCCCGAGAAGATGGGGATCGGCTGGGAGGTCCTGTCGAAGATCCGGCCCGACCTCGTCATGCTCTGCTGCTCCGGCTTCGGCCTGACGGGACCCTACGCGAAGCGCGTGACGATGGGCGGCGCGATGGACGGCATCGCCGGCTACGGCGCGCTGCGCCACTATCCCGATCAGGCGCCCGATACCGTCAACTACAGCACGCGCACCGACGTGGTCACGGGCATGACGAATGCCGTCGCGCTCCTCGCCGCGCTCGCGCAGCGCGAGCGAACGGGTCGGGGACAGCTCGTCGAAGTCTCCGGCGTCGAGGCGTCGCTGCACCACGTCCCCGAGGCGTTGATGGACCATGCGATCGCCGGTCGCGTCCGCCGCGCCGCCGGCAACGATCATCCGCGCATGGCGCCCCACGGCGTCTACCCCTGCGCTGGCGAAGACCGCTGGATCGCGATCAGCGTCTGGGACGACGCGCAGTGGCGCGCCCTCTGCGCCGAGATGGACGCGCCGGAGCTCGCCGGCGACCCGCTCCTCGCCGACGTGGACGGGCGCCGGCGCGCGCGCGCGGCGCTCGACGCGCGGATCGCCGCCTGGACCCGCGGCCACGATCCGATCGCGCTGATGGGACGCCTCCAGAAGCGCGGCGTACCCGCCGCCGCCGTCCACGACGCCGCGGATCACGCCCGCGACCCCCACTGGCAGGCGCGCGGCTTCCACCGGCCGACCGAGCTGCCCGGCTACGGCACGTTCCCGCTCCCGACCTCGCCCTGGCTGCTCGACGGCGTCCGCCTCGGCGTTCGCCTGCCGCCGCCGCGCCTCGGCGAGCACGACGGGGCGATCTACGCGAAGCTGCTCGGGCTGACGCCGGAGGAGATCGAGGCGCTCCGGCGGGAGCGCTACCTGGGCGACGTGCCGCTCTCGCACGAGCTCTGACTTCCGACCCTTCGAGGAGACGCTCCATGCGCATGCCCCTCTACTTCGACTACGCCTGTCCCTGGGCCTACATGGGCAGCTGCCGGGCCGAGGCCTACTTCGCGCCGCTCGGCGTCGAGATCGACTTCCGTCCGATCCATCTCGCGACGCTGCGCGAGGCGCCGGCGGGTCAGGCGCCCGCCGCCGGCGAGCGCAAGAGCCGCTGGTACGCGAGCGACATCCAGGCCTGGTCGGAGATGATCGGGGCCGACCTCAAGACCGACGCGCGCCATCTGATCACGCGGCCGACGCGCCTCGCGCTGAAGGCGGCGCTGGTCGCGAAGGACGAGGGCCGCTTCCGCGAGTACCATCATCCCGCCTACCGCGCGCGCTGGGCCGAGGCGCGCGACGTCTCGGATCCCGAGGTCGTGCGCGACCTGCTCGCGGGCGCCGGGCTCGATGCCGACGCGGTGCTCGCGCGTGCGGAGTCGTCCGAGCTCGACGCGCGCCTCGATCGGGAGACGCAGGAGGCGATCGAGCGCGGCGTCTTCGGCGTGCCGACGGTCGTCGTCGGCGATCGCCTCTTCTGGGGCAACGACCGCTTCGAGCTGGCGCGCTTCTTCCTCGAGCGTGGCCCGCGCTAGTCGCTTCGATCGGAGTCGAGTCGGGCGCCCCGAGCACGGACGGCGCCAGTCGAATCCCGCCCATGCGCCCCGATGCGGAGGCGTCAGCCGCGCTTCGCCTCGTCCCGCTTCACCACCCGACAGCGCGGATCGTCCGGTACCGGCGTCCCGACCTGGCGCAGGATGATGCAGCCGCGGCGGTGGCCGGCGGTGTCGAGCCAGTTCGGAACGCCGGGCTCGGCGTCGGTGATGGCGATGCGGACCGTGCCGTCGGGGCGGCGGGCGGCTGTGTGGTGATTGAGGCTGACGGTGTGGCGCTCGAAGTCGAGGGATTCGAGCCAATGGTTGCAGAGCTGGAGGTTCCAGTACTCGCAGGGCGGCGGCGTCAGCTCGACCAGCAGCGCTTCGTCCGGGGCGAGGGCGAAGTAGCCTCCGTAGTAGTGGGTATGGGGGTCGCCTCGGGCGCCGGAGGCGAGTCGCTCGGGGAGGGGGTCGATCCGATTCGGCCGCGAGGCGAGGTCCTTCGTCCATTCGAGGAACTGTGCGATCGCGCCCTCGACGTAGTCGCCCGCGCGGGCCAGACGACGGGCGAAGTCGTCCGCGTCGAGGACGGACGGCACGTCGCCGCCCGCGATCCGCTCGATCGTGAACTCGGCCGAACGCTGGCGCCGGCGATCGAGCAGCAGCTCGCGGATCATGAGCTGCGAGGTCTCGGGGCGCATCGGAAGCCAGTCGCCGGGCATGCGCTCGCAGGCGAGCACGACCTCGAATCGACCGTCGGCGTCGATCGCGAGGTCCTTGCCCGCGAGGTAGCCCGAGACCTGGAGTCCCTCCTTCGTCCCGACGTCCCCATGGTAGGCGCCGATCCCGAGATAGGCGGAGTCGCCGAGACGGCCGCGCAGGCGATAGCGGTAGGCGCCCGACAGAGCGGCGACGGAGTAGACGTAGTCGGGGTTGTCGCCCCCGAGCTTCGGGAGACTGTGGGTGACGACCGGATGGGCGGGATCGCTCTCCTCGAGAAATCGCGTCAGGCCGTAGCGGCCGATGCGCGCGACGTAGCGGAGGCCCTCGGCGCGATCGAGGGGATCGTCGGTCGCCGCGTCCATCACGCGGCGCGCCGCGTTCTCGGTCCGCCGGCAGTAGTCGGACCAGAGGCCCGCGTCGAGGGCGGCTACTTGGAGACGGTCGGATGTCATGCTTCCTCCATTTCCGGTTCCGCGACCGGGCGGCGTGCGTAGGCGCGTCGCGAGGACGCCGCCGACCGTCGCGGCCGGATCGGGCCTCGCCTCAACCCGGGCGCGTCGCGACGATGCTCGGACGCTGGCTCGCGGCAGCGTACCAGCGACGGACGTGGACACAGTCCGACGGGATCGTGAAGCCGGCCTGGGTCGTTCCCTCGAGACTCGTCGCCAGCGTGATGTCCGCCCAGCTGAAGTCGGGCCCGGCGAGCCAGGCCGTCTCGGCGAGGCGGGCGTCGAGCAGGTGCAGGTCGGCCTCGGCGCGCCGACGATTCAGCTCGGCCCATGCGGGAATCTGTTCGGGCTCGAGGGCGCGGGCGAGCGGTGAGCCGTGGCGGAACCAGGCGCGCACGCTCGTGTAGAAGCCGAACTCGACATGGCGCGCCCACATGTCGAGGTGCGCACGCTCGCGCGGCGTCCGGCCGAGGAAGGGCGGGTCGGGAAAGAGGTCCTCGAGATGGCGCGCGATGGTCGTGGTTTCGGCGAGGCAGGTCCCGTCGTCGAGCTCGAGGACGGGGACGAGGCCGAAGCGGTTCTTCGCGAGGAAGGCGGGGGTACGGTGCTCGCCGGCGCGAAGATCGACCGGGACGAAGGGAATCGACAATCCCTTCTCCTCGAGAAAGACGGCGAGGCGGCGGGGACTGCCCTGGGTGCGGCTTCCGTGGATCTTCATCACGCTACGACGCCCGCGCGAGTCGCCCGGGACGTGCGCCCGTGTCGACGCCGTCGTCCCGGGTCTGCACGCCGGCGACGAAGGTCGCGCGGTAGCCGCGCGCCCCCTGGACGAGGCGGCGCGCGCCCGTCGGCAGATCGCGAACGACACGCGGCGGCTCGAGGGCGAGCGCGGCGGGATCGATCACGCCGACGTCGGCGCGCAGGCCCGGTCGCAGCCGGCCACGATCCCGCAGTCCGAAGAGCGCCGCCGGCTCGCTCGTCAGGCGCCGGACGACCCACTCGAGCGGGAAGCCGGGGCCGCGCGTCCGATCGCGCGCCCAATGGGTCAGCATGAACGTCGATTGCGCGGCGTCGCAGATCATGCCCGAATGCGCGCCGCCGTCGCCGAGTCCGAGCAGCGACGAGGGATGGGCGAGCATCGCCCGCGCGACGGCGTGATCGCCGCCGTGGTAGTTGGCGACGGCGAAGAAGAAGAGCCGCTGGCCGTCCTCTTCGAGCAGGAGGTCGTAGAGCAGCGCCTGCGGCTCGACGCCGCGGCTTCGAGCGAGCGCCGCGAGGCTCTTCTCGGGTCCGGGCTCGTAGTCCGGTGGCGTCTCGATGGGAAAGACGCGATCCGGCGCGTAGTCGAAGAGCGCCGAGTAGGGATCGTCGGGCGGCGCGGGTCCGGACGGCTCGGCCAGGATCCGCGCGCGCGTCGCCGGATCGCGCAGGCGCGCGACGCGTTCGGTGCGGGGCAGGCAGGCGAGGGCGCGGTAGCTCGGACGGTGGGCGAAGGGATGCACCGTCTCGAGCCCGACCACGATCGTCTGCATCCGGCCCAGCGTCTGCGGTCGCAGCGCGAGTCCCTCGGCCCGCGCGCGATCGGCGACTTCGAAAGCGCGCTGCCAGCGGTCGGGGATGGCGTCGAGCTGGGCCAGGCCGAAGGTGACGGGACGCCGGATGGCGCGGGCGATCCCGTGCATGAAGGCGAGCTCTTCCTCGAACCGCTCCGGCTCGTCGCCCGCCGCGCCGCGATACACGAGCTGGAAGACGCCGCGCCCCGCTTCGGCGAGCACGCCGGCGAGCGAGCGGGTCTCGGCATCGCTCGCGGCGCAGGCCGGAGTCGTGCGCCCCTCGAAGTCGCGATCGAGTCGGCTTCGCGACGTCGAGAAGCCGAGCGTGCCCGCGTCGAGCGCCTCTTTCAGCAGACGGCGCATGGACGCGAGGTCGTCGTCGCGCGCAGCGTCTTCGTAGGCGCGCGTCGGTCCCATGACGTAGAGGCGCAGGGCTGCATGGGCGACGAGCACGCCGACGTCGACGGCCCGCGGCGAGCCGTCGAGCGCGGCGAGGTAGCCGGGCTGGTCCTCCCAGGTCCAGACGAGTCCGGCCTCGAGCGCGCCCTGCGGAATGTCCTCGACGCCGCCGAGCAGCGCCTGCAGCGCCTTTCGATCCGGAGGGCGGACCGGCGCGAGGCCGAGCCCGCAGTTGCCGACGACGACGGTCGTGACGCCGTGCTCGCCGGACGGGCTGACGAGGGGATCCCAATGGACCTGGGCGTCGTAGTGGGTATGGACGTCGAGGAAGCCCGGCGTGACGAGCGCGCCGTCGGCATCGAGGACGCGGCGCGCGCTCGTGCTCGACCGCGGTCCGACCTCGACGATGCGCCCCTGATCGATGGCGAGATCGCCGGTGAAGGGCGCGCCGCCGTCTCCATCGACGATGCGCCCGCCGCGGATGAGCAGATCGATCATGCTGGCCCCCGTTGGATCGCGCGTCCGGAAGTCGCTCGATCGTAACGCGCGCGGACGCCCGTGTCGGTGGCCCGCCGGGAGCGGTTCGGCCGGAATCGCGTCGCGAAGTCGGTTAGCGTCGAGCCCATCGACGGGCGGCGGGGTCCTCCGCTCCGTCAGGGGGACCGTCGGCTTGGAGTGGCTCAACTACCACCACCTCCTCTACTTCTACACGGTCGCGCGCGAGGGCAGCATCGCACGCGCCTCCGAGGTCCTCCGCCTCGCCCAGCCGACGCTCTCGGGGCAGATCCGGACGCTCGAGCAGGCCCTCGGCGAGAAGCTCTTCGCGCGTCAGGGGCGGGGCCTCGTGATGACGGAGTCCGGTCGCCTCGTCTACGGCTATGCGGACGAGATCTTCTCACTCGGCCGCGAGATGCTCGAGACGCTGCGGGGCCGGCCCTCGGCCCGGGGCGCGCGGCTTCACGTGGGCATCTCCGACGTCGTGCCGAAGCTCGTCAGTCATCAGATCCTCGAGACGGCGCTCGCGCTCGACCCGCCGGTCCGGATCGTCTGTCGCGAGGGCACGACGGAGGAGCTCATGGCGGGGCTGGCGGTCCAGGCGTTCGACCTCCTGTTGACGGACGCCCCGCTCGCGCCCGGCGCGCCGGTGCGCGCGTTCAATCATCTGCTCGGCGAGTGCGGCATCACGTTCCTCGCCCGCTCGGCCCTGGCGGAGCGGCATCGCCGCGGGTTTCCGCAATCGCTGGACGACGCGCCGATGCTCCTGCCGACCAGCAACGCGGCCTTGCGCCGCGCCCTCGATCAATGGTTCGAGGAGCTCGGCGTGCGCCCGAGACCCGTCGCGGAAATCGAGGACTCGGCCCTGCTGAAGGTCTTCGGGCAGAACGGGGCGGGCATCTTTCCCGTGCCGTCGATCCTCGCGAAGGAGCTCGCGCAGCGTCATGCGCTCCGCGTCGTGGGTCGGACCGATGCAGTGAAGGAGCGGTTCTACGCCATCTCGGTCGAGCGGCGGATCAAGAATGCCGCGGTCGCGGCGATCACGGAGCGTGCTCGCGAGCGGCTCTTTCCCGAGCTCGTCGCGCCTGCCCGGACGCGCCGCGCGCCGAGATCCCGTCGAACGGTGCCCCGTCGATCGATTCGATGAAACCGAAGGGTCCGTGCGAAACTTCGTCATGGTCGAATGTGTGCCGGTTCCGATACGGTCGGGCATCGGGTGTTCCGGCCGGGGCGCGGCGCGTGACGGCGTCCATGTTCCGGACGGAACGAGGCGGGGGAAGGCGACGAGCTTCGAGCGCGACGTGCTCGGCCAGCCCGGGCCTCGTCCCCCCGCGTTTTCGCAAGGAGGTGGCCATGACGTTTCGCATGATCGCGGTGACGGTGCTGCTCTTGCTCGTGACGGGCGCCCCGCTGGTGTCCGCTTCCCAATCGCGCGCTTCGGATCGGCCGCTCATCGAGGCGAGCCTCGAGCAGCGCGCGGGGGCGCTGCGGGCGCAGCTGCTCCTGTCGCCCAAGCTCGGAATGGCGCGCTCGGCGCAGATCCGCGGCGATCTCCAGACCCTCGACCGACTGCTCGCCCGCCTCGACGCGGGCGAGACCCCGAGCGGCGTCGAGCTGGCGGCCGCGCTGGGCCGGCCTTGGATGGGCGAAGGGTCGGTTTCGGCCTCGCCGGGCCTGCTCCAGGCGCGCCAGGAGGCGCTCGAGCGGCGGCTCGCGTTGGCGCCGAAGCTCGGTGCGCGGGAGCGCGTCGCGATTCGCGCACAGATCGACGAGCTCGACGAGCTGATCGCGGCGCTCGAGCGGGGGGAGGACGTCGAGCTCGCGCGGCTCGATCGCCTGCTCGGGCGCTCGACGCCCGAGGTGGCCTCGACGCCAGTCGAGATCCGAAACGATCTCGAGGTGCGTCGCGCCCGCATGACCCGGCGACTCGAGGCCGGCCCGAAGCTGGGCATCCTGGAGCGCGAGCGCATCCGTCAGGAGATCGAGGCGCTCGACGCGATGATCGAGCATCTCGAAGGCCGCTGATCGAGGGCCGCTGAGCGGAGCGCGGCTCGGAGTTCGAGTCGGCGCGGGGAACGCCGGTCGCCACGGCGGGAACCGCTTCGGCTCGAACCGGCGCGACGGCGCCTAGATCCAGTCGCGCCCGATCCGGGGGGTCGGCTCGTTCGGCTCGGCCGTTCTCGCCGAGCGTTCGCATTCGACCAGGATCTCGCGCGCCGCGCGGAGGTGTCGGAGCGCCTGCTCGCGGTCGCCCGAGGCGAGCGCGTCACGACCGGCCTCGAGCTCTTCGAGGTGGCCGCAGACCGAGATGTCGGCCTCGGCGTCGTCGGCCTGCGCGGCGCTTCCACCCAGCAGAACGAGCCCCGCAAGCAGCGCAATCGTCGATCGACTCAGCTTCTCGAGCAGCATGGCTTTTCCTCCGTTGACCGGGAGGAGAGCAAGGGCTGTGCCATGGGTCGCACGCGCTCGAGGTCGCGCAGGAGGGACTTCCCGCGCGGCCGGGCGGCGTGCGTGCCCGATCGCTGGACAGGGGCTGCTCGTCGGATGGGCACGGGGCCCGGTCCGGCGCCCACGGATCAGCCGCCGGCGGATCGGCTCCCGGACCGCGCGCCCGCGGCCCGCGGCGTCCTCCAACGCGGCCGCGGCCGCCTGCCCAGGACCTCCCGGCGGAAGCGCTGGACGATCGGCAGCGCCTCGAGCCAGGGGGAGGCGTCCGCCTTGTTCGGGTCGCCCTCGCAGGGCCCTCCGGCGTATCCCGTCGGAATCTGGCTGTAGAGGGCCGGCGGCTCCGCGTCCGGGTCGACGTAGTGGTACTCGTAGCCGGGAATGAAGAGGTCCTCGTCGGCGACGACGTCGACGAGCCGCAGGCCGAAGCTCGAGAGCTCGGTCGTGAGCGCCTGGGGCGGAATGATCCAGACGTGGCGCGGCGCGGCCAGGAAGAGGTACTGGATCCGGCGGTTCTTCGAGAGGATGCGGTAGCGGCGGACGATGCCGTGGTAGAGATGGCTCTTCGTGCGGTCGACCTCGAGGATGCCGCGCGCGAAGTCGGGCTCGTAGCCCTTCACGAACTCGAGCGAAGACGGATCGCCCCGACGCCGGAAGCGCGCGATCTTCCGGCCGCCGTGGATGCGCGCGCGCGGATCTGCGGCGGCACGGCGCCGCGGGGCGGTGAACTCGGCGAAGGGCACGACCCGCGAAGGCGGAGCCTGGCGCAGCACTTCGGGCAGGATCCCCGCATCGGCGCGCGTTTTCTTGGTTCGGCGAGAGCAGGTCTCGAGCGCGGTCTGGATCTCGAGCGGGAGGTCCGTCGTCGACTCGATCGACTCGATCAGCACGTAATCCCCCGATCGCACCTCGCGCACGTCGCCCTTGCCGATCCAGAGCGAGCCCCAGGCGTCGTAGGCGACATGGGACGCCGCACGCCAGACCAGAGACAGGTCCTTGTAGAAGATGCGCGCGAAGCCCTCGAGCCCGGCGCCGCGCCGGCGCGGCTGCACGACCCAGACGACGCAGAAGCGCAGCTCCGGGTTCTGGCGGACGACCGAGACGAAGAAGCGCGTCCCGAAGAGCGTGAAGTGGTAGCGGGGCCTGTAGCCGCGCTCGAGGATGCGACTCGGACGTTTGCGCGCGGCGCCGGCGACTCGAAGCGTCATGCCGTCCTCGACGAGCGCCCGAAAGGCACGCGCGACGCGGCCGGGCGTCCAGGGGTCGAGACCTCGGCTCGGGACGATCTCGTCGTGCGAATCGATCGGGATCAAACGCGCATTCCTCCGCGGCGGGATCATTCGGGGCGTTTCGCATTCCTGCCAGTCGTCGCGGGCGCCGCTTCGGTCGGTCCGGTCGCCTCGGCGAAGATCGGGCTCGACCACGCCACGCCGCCGTCGGTCTGCACGATGCGGACGTAGTGGAACTCGCCGGGTCGAAGACGCGGAATGCGACGTTCGAGCACGAAGGCGTCCGAGGGCCTCTCGTCGGCCGCATCCAGGTCGGCCCGACCCAGCCGCGCGATGCGCCCCGTTCGGATCAGCTCGACGCGTTCGACGGGCGCCGTCCCCTCGTAGCGGACGCGCAGGATCTGCTCGGCGGACGCCTCGGTCGGGGCCGTCGGCGCGGCGGGCGGGGCATCGGTCGACGTCGGCGACGGATCCGTCGCGGCGAGCGTGCTGCCCATCGGCGCGCCGTCGATCGAGACTTCGAGCCATGGGCGGATGCCGTTGGTCGCGAAGACGTGGCGCCGCTCGAGCGCTTCGCGGAGCGGTGCCCGGTCGAGGGACTCGCTGAAGAGGCCCGCGAGACCGCCCTGGCCCGCGGCGATGGCGGCCAGCCCGGGATGGCCATCGTGGGAGTCGCCGCTGCCGATGAAGCCGAGCCTGGCCCCGTAGACCAGGACGTCGCGGACGAAATTGCCCGGGATCGCCTCGGCGATCGGTGCGGGGGCGTCGAGGGCTTCGCTCATGCCGTGGACGGAGGCGATCTCGGTGACGGGCTCGAGCTCGGGGTCCGGGGCGAAGTGCCAGTCGGTGGCGACGGGCTCGCCCGCGGAGTGGTGGGCGAAGGTGAGCGCCGGTCTTCCGCGCAGCGCGGCCCAGAGCTCGTCGGGTCGATCGGTCGCGAAGTCGAGCGACGAGAAGAAGGGGAGCGAGTCGTCGAAGGACAGGACGTGGCGATGGCCGTGGAGCCAGCTCGTCCACTCGTAGCCGGGGAGCGTCACGAAGCGGCCGGGATCGTGGTAGGCGCGGGCCGAGGCGAGGAGCTCGTCCCGGCGGGTCGGCGAGGCGTCGAGCGGCTCGATGCCCCAGTGGTCGTGGTCGGTCAGCGCGGCGACGTCGAGGCGGGCGACGTCGCGGGCATAGCGGAAGTAGGCGTCCGGGGTTCCGGTGCCGTCGGAGTAGGCGGAGTGGCCATGGAGGTCCGCCCAGACGAGGGGGGCGCGTGAGCGTCGAACGACGATCGGCGGCAGCTCGGCCTGGAAGCGGGCGAGCTCGCCTTCGCCGCGGACGCGCAGGCGGAGCGTGCCCGGCGCGTCGGGCGCGACGAGCGAGAGGCGGAGCGGCTCGAGCTCGATCGCGGGAGCGGCATGCCGGCCGAGGCCGCTGGCGGGCGCGATCGGGGCGTCGGGTCGGGACTCGATCACGAGCGCGCGGTCCGTGCCGTCCCGGCCGGCGCCCGCCGGCTTCGGCCAGACCGCGTGGTTCCCGACGGCGTCGACGAGGGCGAGATTCAGCTCGAAGCGTCCGCCCGGCGCGACCTCCGCCGGACCGAAGGCGACGAGCCGATCCGCTGGGCCGGCCAGGATGTCGACCTCCGCAGCCGTGTCGAGCCAGGCGCGGCGACCGTCCCCGTCGGCATCGAGCCCGATCCGGATCGCCGAGCCCGCCTCCGCATAGCGATCGACCTGCGCGCCGCCGGTCCCCGCGCCGTACACGATCTCGATCCGCTCCCCTGCCGCGAGCGCCCGTCCCTCGACCCGGAAGCTGCCGGGGGCTTCGCCGGGCACGAGCCGCGCTTCCGCCACCCCTGCGCCCGGATCCGCGCCGAGCAGCCGCGCGGTCGTGTAGCCGAGGCGGGCGGGATCGTCCGTCTGCGCCTCCGACCAGAGCCAGAAGGGATCCGGTAGCGCGAACAGGCTCCCGCCCTCGACGACGCCCGGCGCGCCGACCTCGAGGCTCAGCGTGAAGCGCGCACGACTCGACGCCGGCAGCCGGGGTCGGTCGCCTCCCTCCGGTCGGAGCTCGTCGTCCTCACTCGGGGCTTCACCCGAGGCCGGGATGCGCTCGACGCGTTCGAGGCGGACGCGGCCGGCCCGGTCGGCCGAGCTCGGGCCGAGCGCGCGCTCGAGGAGCGCCGCGGCATGGACGTCGAGCCGGGCGTTGGGCGAGAACGTCGGATGGGCCGCATCCCAATCCGCGGGCAGTTCGAGCCCGGACAGGTCCGGCCACTGCGGTCGATCGGTGGTGGCCGGCGGTCGGGTCGTCGCGTCGCCCGGGCCTCGCGCGTCGCCGCCCGGCTCGCTCCCCTCGCATGCCAGGCCAACGACCGCGGCCGCGGCCAGGGCGAGCACGAGCACGCGGTCGCGCGCGCGATCGCGGATGAGACGCGGGCGACGGGGACGTCGGTACCCGAAGGGAGGCCGACGGTCGGGGTCGCGGGCGGCCGCTTGCGCGCTTCCTGCTAAGGCGAGAGCCCCCGGCGTCCGTTGAGACGACGAACGTCTCGCCCCAGCGCAGGATCGGGTTCGGGACCCCGCCTCGAGAGAAGGGAGTTCGGCGCATTGGATTGGCTCAAGACGACGCCGATCGTGAGTCTGCTCCTCGCCATGGCCTTCGTCGCGGCGCCGCTCGCGATCGATCCGGCCGAGGGCTGGGGGGATCGGTACGACGAGGCGATCGAGGACGCGCGTACGCTCCTGATCCGCAATCCCCGCCTCCCGGTCGACGCCGAGGGCGAGCGCCTGCTCGATCCCGCATGGATGGCTGAGCTCCGTGCGAATGCGGAGGAGACCCAGGCGGGGCTCGAGGTCGAGCTGCCGACGCGGATGGTGGCCCGACTCCAGGCCCAGCTCGACGCCGACCTCGCGCAGGCCTACGAAGCGCGTCGCCTCGCCGAGCCGACCTGGCGGCTCGGTGTCCTCGACGGCGACACGCCGACGCGCAACTACTGGGCGCATGCCTTCATCCAGGACGGCTGGGCGGGCGTCGGCCTCCTGCTCGTCGTGCTGCTCTTCGTCGGCGCACCGCTCGAGCGCAGCTGGGGATCGCTCCTGTACGCCGCATTCGTCATGGTCGCGATCCCGATCTCGGCCCAGGGCTACCGCCTCCTCGACGCGTCGAGCGGACTGCCCTGGTCGGGCTCGTCGGGTCTCGCCGCGGCATTGATCGGAGCCTACTTCATCCGCAGTCTCGGCGGTCAATTCATGGTGCCGGGCCTCGTCGTGCTGCCCGTGTGGCTGGGCATCGAAGCCTTCGTCGTGCGCGGCTTCTGGCTGGACGACCTCTCGACCGTGCCCTGGGCGACGCTCTGCGGGGCGATCGGCGTCGGCGCCGGCTGGTCCGCGACGCTTCGTCTGATCGGCGTCGAGTCGAAGCTCGACGCGGCGTCGGCGAAGCGCGTGAAGTCGGGGCCGAATCCGGTCGTCGTGCGGGCGGCGCGGCTGCGCTCGGACGGCGATCCGCATCAGGCGTTCGACCTCATGCAGGCGGCCTGGCGCGAGCACCGCGGCGACGCGGAGATCGCGGAGGTGTTCTACTCGGTGGCCGTGGAGCTCGGCCAGCCCGAGGCCGCGGCCGAGGCGATCCTGCCCGTGCTGCGCGGCGCGCTCAAGCAGGGGCAGATCGATCGGGCGCTCTCACTCTGGCTTCCGCTCGCGACGCGGCGTTGCGAGGTGCGGCTCGAGCCGACGGCCTCGGTCCGGCTCGGGGAGGCGCTGCTCGATGCCGGTCATGTCGACGAGGCGCTCTTCAGCCTGAGCTCGGCGCTCGACGCTGGCGCGTCGACAGCGCATGCCGTCCGGATCCTGAACGTCGCTCGCGACCTCGACCCCGGTCTCACGCGCCGCGCGGCCTTGATCGCGCTCAATGATCGCGATCTCGACGAGTCGACCCGCACGCGGCTGGCGCCGCTCGCGAAGAGCGCGGAGTCGGATGCGGTGCCCGCGGCATCCCCGACGCCGGCAGCGCGAGCGACCGAGCACGCGAAGCCGATCGGGGCGACGCCGCTCGAGCGGCGCATCGAGGCCGAGCACCACGCCATCGAGCAGACGCGATTCCCCGATGTGCCGCGCGGCGACGCGGTCGTCGCGCCCGACGCCGGATCCGCGACCGTGGGAAGGCCGACCGGGTCGAACGGGGTCGGATCGGCTGCCGCCGAGCCGGTCGGGCTCGAGACTTCCCCGGTCGAGTCGTCGGACGTGCTCTCCCATTGGAACGATCGCGGGGCGATCTCGCAGGACGCGCTCGCGGAATCGGGCGGGGAGGAGCCCGGCGTCGCCAGCGGGTCCCTCTTCGACGACGACGTGGCCGAGCGCCGTAGCCAGCTCTTCGGCGACGAGGATCTCGACTTCCTCGACGTCGAGGACGCGAGCGATGCCGACCGGACGCCGTTGCTCGACTCGACCGACGAGCTGACGAGTCCGATGCGGGCCCCGGCGCCTTCGTCCGGTGCCGGCGATGCCGACGGCGAGGCGACCGTCATGCTGAGCACGCCCGGCCTGCAGCCGGTCCCGTCGGTCCCGATCGGATCGTCCGAATTCGCTGCCGCCGCGGCCCCCGTCGGCGGGTCCGGCGCCGCAGCCGGGCCTGGCCCCGACGCCTTCCTGCGCTCCATCCGCGCGATCGAGGCCGTTCCGCTCGAGCTCGGCAGCGACGCGATCGAGATCGATACCGACGGTCGGGGCAAGTCGCGTCTGCCCTTCGCCCGGATCGAAGCCGTCGCGGTCGCGACCGTGCGCGGGCTCGGTCCGCTGCCGGTCGTCGTGCTCGACTGCATCCTGAACTGGCGCGACGACATCGGCGCGCCGCTCAAGCTGATCCGCTTCCGGAGCGACCGCTTCGAGGCTTCGGCGATCGGGATCGACGCCCCGGGCACGGACGACGTCGCCGCCTTCGGACACTGGGCGGCTTCGCTCGCACGGGCTTCAGGGGCGAGTCGTCTGCCCTCGGACGCGATCCTCGAGGGGAGCGTGCCGGGCTTCGCGTCGCTCGAGGCATACGAGCGCGAGGTGCTCGGCGCGGAGCGCGAGCTCGGCTGACGCCGCGTCCGCGCGCGCCCGTCGCTCGAATCAGTCGAAGATCGACGGGTCGAGCTCGACGCCGATCGGACAGTGATCCGAGCCCATCACGTGGGGATGGATGAAGGCGTGGCGTACGAAGGCCATCGCACCCGGCGACGCCAGCACGTAGTCGATGCGCCAGCCGATGTTCTTCTCGCGCACGCCGAAGCGCTGGCTCCACCACGAGTAGTGTCCCGCGCCGGGCTCGAAGGCGCGGAAGGTGTCGACCCAGCCGGCGCGGATCCAGCGATCGAGCTCTTCGCATTCTTCCGGCAGGAAGCCCGAGGTCTTTCGGTTCGCCTTCGGGCGGGCGAGGTCGATCTCGCGATGGGCCGTGTTGAAGTCGCCGACCACGAGAACGGGGTGGCCGTCGCGCTCGAGGGCTTCGATGCGATCGAAGAGCGCGCGGTACCAATCGAGCTTGTAGGGCACTCGGCTGTTGTCGCGCGCCTGCCCCGAGCCGTTCGGGAAGTACCCGTTGGCGACGACGAGTCGTCCGAAGCGGGCCAGCTGCAGGCGCCCCTCGTCGTCGAAGCGGGGCGAACCCAGCGAGGTATCGATCGCATCGGGCTTGCGACGGGAGAGGAGGCCGACGCCCGAGTAGCCCTTGCGGGTCGCGGCGACCCAGTGCTGATGGTAGTCGGCGCGCTCGGCGAGCTCGGCCGGGATCGCATCGAGCGCCGCGCGCACCTCCTGCAGCGCGACGATGTCGCCTCCCGAGCGCGCGAGCCAGTCGACGAAGCCCTTGCTCACGGCCGAGCGGATCCCGTTCACGTTCCAGGAGAAGAGCCGGACGGCATCGCTCGCGCCGCGTCGGGCCGTCTTGCCCGTCGCACGCTTCGTCGAAGCGGTCCTGCTCGGACGCTGCGGTGATGCCTTGCTCCTCGCGCTTCCGGCTTCGGAGGCGGCGCGGGCGGTCGATCGTTTCGACGGTCGGGCAGGCATGCGGAGCGATCCATGGCGTGGAGTGGGGCGACGTCGGCTCGAGCGGATCGAGCGTGCGTACGCTAACGGACGCGAGGCGAACGCATCAAGTCGATCCGGTCGGCGCGATTGAGCTCGTCTCGGCTGCCGGCTCGAGGGAGGATGGGCCCTGGCGTCTGACGGATCGGCTCGAGGCGGGAAGGCTGCGAGCGCGCGCGCCCGCGTACGACCGGGCGGGCGGAGCGAGCGCGTGCGCGAGGCGGTGGCGCGTGCCTGCCTCGCGCTGCTCGTCGAAGGGGACCTCGAGCTCGCGCCGGCGACCGTCGCGGAGCGCTCCGGCGTCAGTCGCAAGACGATCTACCGCTGGTGGCCGACGCGCACCGAGCTGCTCCACGACGCGCTCGGATTCCACACGCGCCGCCTCGAGCCGCCGGATACGGGGTCCTGGGCCGGCGACGTGCGCGCCCTCGTCGAGCAGCTCGCCGCGTTCCTGAGCGACCCGATCGAGCGGGCGCAGAACGCCATCCTGGCGAGCGGTCGCGACCCGGACTTCAATCGGCTCATGCTCGATCACTACGGGCCGATCCAGGCCGGTTGGGCCGGGGTCGTCGAACGGGGCATCGCGCGCGGGGAGGTCGAACCCGACGTCGACCCGGCTCGGGTCGTCTCGCTCCTGATCTCGCCGCTGCTCGTGACGACGCTCTTCGAGCGCCGCAAGCCTTCGGCGAAGGAGATCCGGGAGCACGCCCGACTGATCGTGCGCGCGACGGCGTCTTCGGGGGAGCCGTCGTCCGGCCGAGCGGTCGCCGGCCGGCGAGGCGCGCCGGGCCGCTAGCGCAGCGGCGTGGTGTCGACGTCGAAGAGCTGCAGATCGTTCTGCTCCTGGCCGACTCCGGGGGCCCGGCCGCGCGGGCCGTACTCGAACACGATGCTCGAGCGGAACGGGCCTTTCCTCGCGGTGGGCGGCGGGCCGGCGTGGAGGCCGTCGCCATAGTGGAGCGAGAAGTCGCCCGGCCCGGCCTCGATGCCGACGCCGAGCGTGCGGTCGTCGGCGGGGACGGACATGCCCGCCGTTCGCCATGAGCCCGGCATGAAGCGCAGCTCGCCCGTCTCCGGCGTCGCCGGTCGGAGGAAGAGGCTGCCGTTCATGAGGGGACACATCGTCGCGTGCAACCCGAGGCCGCAGTCGCGGTGCCAGGGGTTGTCGGTCTTGCCGTCGAAGAGCATGCCCGACTGCTTGAAGAGCACGTGGATCACGTCCGTGTCGGTCGCCTCGAGGGCGTAGTCCGAGAGCGCGACGATCCGCAGCAGGCGCGGATCGCGCAGGAGCGCGCGGATGCGCGGCTCGGTCCCGCCGTTCAGCACGCGCGTCACGAGCGTCCGGCCGTCTTCGTGCTGTCCCCACCACGACATCGGATCGTTCGGTCGCGCGGCGCGCTTCAGGCGCTCGGACGCATCGACGAGCGCGGTGATCTCGCTCGACGGGATGACCTCGCGGACGAGGATGTAGCCCGTCGTGCGCAGGAAGTCGGCCATCTCCGCGGGATCGTCGTCGGGCCGGAACGCGCGGGTCGGGTCGATCTCGCGTCCATCGCGGCCGACGAGGGGCGCCGTCGGGTCGTAGGGCGGCAGGCCTTCGTAGAGGACGCGCAGCGCGGATTCCCAGTGGAAGAAGTCGCCGGGCTCGCCCGACACGACCTTCCCCTTGCCGAAGAGGACGATGCCCGAAGGCGTCTCCATCCCGTCTCGCAATCCCTGCCAGAGCGCCTCGTCGAGCTCGACGACGGTCTTCGCGGCGTCCTCTCCGGGGACGATCGCCACTCCGTTCGGTCCGGGCACGTATGTAAAGGCGCGATCCCGGCCGACGCGCAGGGCGAGCGGCGGAAGACCCTGCGATCCCTTCGCGGCCACCGCGCCCCACTCGCCCGCCAGGCGCGTGGCCAGGGTTTCGCGGTGGTAGGGCTCGAATCGCTCGCCCCTCGGCGGGTTCGGCATCACGGCGCTCCCGTCGCGCGGTTGTCCTTGGCGCGGTCGAGCTTCGGCCCATGCTGGCACCGGGTGATCGCTAAGTCAACAACTTGTGTCGATTGCAACGAGCCCGCAGAGGCACGCCGCGAGTCGTCGTCGGGGGAGCGGCGGGCCCAGCCTTCGTCGCAGAGCCCTCAGCCCTCGTCGCGAAGGTAGGTGTAGTCCGCGAGGCCCTGGTCATAGCGGCGTCGGAGCAGGGCCGACTCCTCCAGGCTGATGCGGCCCTCGGCCATGGCCTTCTCGATCGTGCGGCGGACGCGCTCGGAAAGGCTGCCCCGGTCGTACTGGACGTACGAGAGGACCTCGCTGACGGCGTCGCCCTCGACGAGATGCTTGACGGCGTAGCCGCCGCGCTCGCCGTCGAGGCGGACGTGGACGGCGTCGGTGTCGCCGAAGAGGTTGTGGAGATCGCCGAGGATCTCCTGATAGGCGCCGACCAGGAAGACGCCGAGCAGATAGGCGCCGCCGTTCCAGGGATGGAGCTGGAGCGTGCCTTCCTGGTCCTCGTCGGTGATGAAGTGGTCGAGGCGACCGTCGGAGTCGCAGGTCAGGTCGACGATCACGCCGCGCCGCGTCGGCTCCTCGCCGAGGCGGTGGATCGGCATGATCGGGAAGACCTGGTTGACGGCCCATGCGTCGGGCATCGACTGGAAGACGGAGAAGTTCCCGAAGTAGGTATCCGTCAGGAGCTTGCGCAGGTCCTCGAACTCTTCGGGCGTCTCGCCCATCTGCTCGAGGATGGCGCCGATCTTGACGCAGCCGGCATGGAAGAGCCGCTCGCTCTTCGCGCGGCCGCGGAGATCGAGGTAGCCGAGCGAGAAGAGGGAGGCGGCCTCGTCCCGGCCGTGGGTCAGGTCGTGGTAGGACTCGGAAAGGTTGTCCGGCGCGATCGACTCGACCGTCTCCTCGAGGCCGTGGAGCACGGCGTGGTCGTCCTCGTCGCAGGGCTCGATCTTCGACGGCGAGGGGTCGCGGTTCACGCCGATCACGTCGAAGATCAGCATCGAGTGGTGGGCGACCATCGCGCGGCCCGACTCGGTGATGATGTCGGGCGGCGGGATCTCGCCCTCTTCGCAGGCCTGCTGCGCCGCGTAGACGACGTCGTTCGCGTACTCCTGCTGGGTGTAGTTCATCGACGAGGGGTCGTCGGTGCCGGCGCCGACGTAGTCGACGCCGAGGCCGCCGCCCACGTCGAGCAGATGGAGGTTCTCGGCGCCGAGGCGGTGGAGCCCGACATAGATGCGCATCGCCTCGCGCAGGGCGTCCTTGTGGGCGCGGATCGTCGTGATCTGGCTGCCGATGTGGAAGTGGAGCAGCTCGATGCAGTCGAGCATGTCCTCGCGGCGCAGGCGGTCGACGGCGCGGACGAGCTCGTCGGCCGAGAGGCCGAACTTCGAGTGGTCGCCCGAGGACTCGACCCAACGACCGGCGCCGACCGTCGAGAGGCGGGAGCGCAGGCCGATGTGGGGCCGGATGCCCAGATCGGCGGCGCATTTGATGATGAGCTCGATCTCGTGGTAGCGGTCGACGACGATGACCGGCGTCCGGCCGAGGCGCTGGGCGAGGAGCGCCGTCTCGATGTAGGCGCGGTCCTTGTAGCCGTTGCAGATCAGCAGCGCGTCCGGCGTGTCGAGCAGGGCCAGCGCGATCAGCAGCTCGGGCTTGCTGCCCGCCTCGAGGCCGACGCCGAAGGGCGCGCCGAACTCGACGATCTCCTCGACGACGTGGGCCTGCTGGTTGACCTTGATCGGGAAGACCCCGCGCCAGCGGCCGGCGTACTCGTGCTCGGCGATGGCGTTCGAGAAGCAGCCGGCGAGGCCCTCGATCCGCCGGGCGAGGATGTCCGAGAAGCGGATCAGCATCGGCCGGCGCAGACCCCGGCGCTCGAGCTCGTCGACGAGCTTCGGCAGGTCGATGCACTCGCTGTCGAGGTCACCGCGCGGATGCACGCAGACGTTGCCGTCCTCGTTGACGGAGAAGAAGCCGGCGCCCCAGTCGGTGACCTGGTAGAGCGCCTCGCTCTGGCTCGGGGTCCATTCGCTCATCGAGCCCTCCGTAGAGGGACCGCGCGCTGGCGCGGGAGGGGGGGAAGAGGAGAGGGTCGGGAGAGGGGCGTCGGAAGCGGAGGAGGGCGAGGAAGAAGGGGGGAGCTCGTTCGAATCCGCCGCGGCGCGCTTCTGCGTGCCGCGCTTTCGCGGCGCTTTATAGCGTTTCGGTGACAAAGGTCAGCCCTCGAGCGGCTCTTCGTGCTCCACTTTTTTCGTGAGCTCCCGAACCTTGACCACGCCGCGCGCGAGCTCGTCCTCGCCGATCAGCCAGACCCGCTCGACTCCGGCCTTGTCGGCGTCGCCGAGGACGCGCTTGAGCTTGGCCGAGCCCAGCGAGAGCTCGACCCGGCGTCCCGCCGCGCGCAGGCGCCGGGCGACGGCGATCGCCGCCGGCTTCTGCGCGGCGTCGAAGGCGTAGACGACGTCCTGGACGTCGCGCGGGAGCGTCGGCCAGAGTCCCTCGTCGTCGAGGAGCTCCGAGATGACCGCGTCGCCGAAGCCGAAGCCGACGGCCGGCACGGGCTTGCCGCCCAGCGTCTCGGCGAGCCGGTCGTAGCGGCCGCCGCCGGCGATCGCGCGCAGGCTGCCCGCGGCGTCGAAGGCCTCGAAGACGACGCCCGTATAGTAGGCGAGGCCGCGGACGACGGAGGCGTCGAAGGGGACCTGGTCGGCGATGCCGTAGGCCTCGAGCAGCGCGTAGAGGCGTCGCACGTCCGCGAGCGCCGCCGAGCCCGGCGCGGCGAAGCGCGCCGCCTCGTCGAGCGAGCGGGCCGAGAGCAGGGCGAGCACGCTCTCCGCCTCGCCGGCCGAGAGGCCGATCGCGCCCGCCGGGTCGCAGAGCTGTTCGGTGACCGCCGCCGCCCCGATCTTGTCGAGCTTGTCGATCACGACGCAGAGCGGCGCGAAGGCCTCCGGCCGCTTCGCCAGCACGCCGGATCGGAGCGACTCCTCGAGCAGGGCCCGGCTGTTGAGCCGGACCTGGACCTTGCCCCGGGCGAGACCGAGAGCGTCGAGCAGCGTGAAGAGGGCCGAGAGCAGCTCCGCCTCCGCCTCGACCGAGGGCTCGCCCCAGACGTCCATGTTCCATTGGTAGTGCTCGCGTCGGCGCCCGCGCGTCATGCGCTCGTAGCGCCAGTTCTGGGTCACCGTGAACCAGCGGATCGGGAAGCGCATGGCACCCTGGCGCGCGATCACCATGCGGGCGAGGGAGGGGGTCATCTCGGGGCGGAGCGCGAGGTGCCGGTCGTGGAGCGTGAAGTGGTAGAGCTGGTGGACGATCTCCTCCCCCGCCTTGCGGGTGAACAGGGCGGCGTGCTCGACCATCGGGGCGTCGACTTCCTCGAAGCCGAAGCGAGCGGCGGTCGCGCGGAAGAGCGAGAAGAGGTGGTTTCGACGGCGCATGTCGTCGGGATAGAAGTCGCGCGTGCCGCGGGGGGGCTGGAGGTCGATGGGGTCGGCCGCGGGAACCGTCGGAACCGGTTCGGACCCGGCGGGGGAGGCCGAGTCTTCCCGCATTCGATTGCGCTCGCCGAGCTCGATGCTCTTCCGGCCCTGGGTCAATGCGGCTCTCCTGCGGTCGGCCTCGAACCGAGCGCAGCAGGGAAATACCACGCTCCCGGGAGGATGCGAGGGGGCGGGCGCTGCCTGCCCGCGCCGGCCCCGCTCGCCATCGCCCGGTCGACCGGACTAGACCGTTCGGACGATTGAGCCGCGCCCGGTTTCGTCGATACTGCGAGAGCGCCCCGCCACCAGGCGGGCGCATGACCAGCGGATGATCGCCGGGGCGGAGGTCATCCTCGCGGAGGCAGGACATGAACCGATCTTCGACCCTCGGACCCGCGCGCGCTCGCCGCGCCCGGTCGCTTTCGATCGCCGCAGGGGTTGCGCTCGGATCGCTTCTCGGACTGCTCGTCTCGTTCGAAGCGGCGGCCCGCACCCGGACCTTCTGCACGTACGAGCCCTTCTACAGCGGCAAGGCCGTCGACTGCGGCGGCCACCTCGAGCCGGCCTGCACGAGCGGTGCGGCCTGCGACGCGGGTCACAACAGCTATTCGGGCTCCCCCTTCCCGATCACGATCGACTGCCCCGACACCGATTGGAACGGGCCGTTCCCGGGCGGCGTGATCGCCGACGTCGTCGTGAGCTCGGGCTGCTACGACCGCCGGCCGACCTGCAACGACTGCGGCGCGGCGGGACAGATCCCGTGTCCGGTCGAGGCCGAGCCGATCTGCGCGCGGGGGTGTGACGCGGGGCTCGAGCCCAATCCGACGACGACGCTCTGCGAGATCCCCGGCTCGCCGGGCTCGCCCTGTGGCCCGGGGGTGCCCTGCGCGGATGGCCTGACCTGCGATCCCTTCTCGGGCTTCGTCTGCATCGACAAGTCGGGCGTCGGCGAGCCGTGCGGAATCAATCCGTTCCAGAAATGCGACGACGGACTCCAGTGCACGCTCGCGCTCGTCTGCTCCCACGATCCGGCGCGGGAGGACGAGCCCTGCGACGTGACGGCGCCCTGCGCCGACGGCCTCTACTGCAAGCCCGGCATCCCCCAGCTCTGCGCCGCCTATCGCAAGCCGGGCGAGGGCTGCTCGGTCATCAATCCCTGCATCGACGGCGCGTCCTGCGAGGCCTGCTTCACCGAGCGCTGCCACGCCCCCTTCCAATGCTTCTGGAACGCGAACAACGGCGCGATCACCGAGCAGCAGTGCCGCACGCTCTACAGCCCAGGCGATTCGCAGCTCGCGCAGAATGCCGGAACCACCATGACCTATACCGCGGGCAACGGCGCGAGCGCCGTCGTCGCCGAGTCCCAGGGGTTCGGCTTCGCCTACGGTCAGAACGGCGAGTACGGCTGCTTCACGTCGTTCTGCTACGGGGTCGAGACCGACGTCACGATCGGGGCATTCATCTCGGTCGGCGAGTACGGAGAATTCGATTCCGTGAACGGGCTCTCCTGGGTGAACGCCCAGGAGCTCGGGGTCCCCGGGGACGTCCTGACCTTCTCGTTCCTGCAGGTCTATGCGCGCGAAGGGCTGCTGCCCGTCGGCAACGGCACGATCGGCCTCGAGGAGTCGATGACGGTCGGCGGCGGCCTCAATCCCTCTCCCTTCTCCGCCGGGACGTTCCACTGCGCGACCGTGCTCGATCCCATCTACGGCTTCGGCGGCACCGACTGGTCTCCGCCGCCGCCGCCGACGCCGGAGATCGGGAACGACATCGTCGACGGCCAGTTCGACGTCGATCTCGGCGGCTGGACCTGCGAGAACGGCGGGGTCTGCAGCTGGGTCGCGGACGATCCGATGGCCTCGACCGTGTCCGGATCGGCCGAGGTCGTGAGCGCGCCCGGCGTCGGCGGTCGGATCTACTCGAACTGCGTCGCCGTCACGCCCGGCGAGGACTACGTCGTCGATGCCTTCATCAAGACGCGGTCGGGCGTGAACGGAAGCCTCTACCTGCAGTGGCTCGCCTCGGATACCTGCGTCGGTCTGGTCTCCAACCAGACCCTGCTGACGCCGCCGCCGGACAACGTCTGGTACCGCTACCGCGACACGCTCACGGCGCCGCCGGGGGCCTACGGCGTCCGGGTCAAGGCGACCTCGCAGGGGGACGCCGCGAGCGGGCAGACGGGCGCGACGCAGGTCGACGCGGTGTACCTCCCCGAGCCCGATGCGTCGCTCCTGATCCGGGCCGTCGCGCTCGGGCTCCTCGGGCTCGCGTCCGTCGGACGGCGCGGGCGGGGGTGAGCGGTCGACCCCGAGCGGGATCGCGCGGGCCGAGCGGTCGGCGATCGCCGCGCGACCCTTCGCCGGGGCCGTCTGGGCGGGTGCGCGGGGTGGGCATCTCGGCGAGCATCCGGTTGCCCGGGTGAAGAACGACTCGTCCGATGGGAGCAATGGATGTCGAATCGAGCCCACGTCGTCGCCCTCGTCGCCGTCCTGCTGATGGCGGTTCCGATCGGCGCCGTCGCGGAGAAACCGGACGCGCGCGGCAGCTCGGATCACCCGGTGCTGACGCGCTATCCGGGATCCCGGATCCAGGTCTACAAGCAGGTCGATTTCGACCGCTATCCGCTCGCGCTGGGCGTGGAGAAGAACGCGCCCGCCCGTGTCCAGCCGATCGAGGGCCGCGTCACGAAGATCGGCTACGTGAATCCCTCGGGCCGCTCGGCCTTCGAGATCTACCGCAACTACGAAGACGCCTTGCGGAAGGCGGGATTCGAGAAGCTCTGGTCCTGCGAGGCGGGGGCGTGCGGCCGGGCCATGAACTGGAACGCGCTCAACGGACTGACGGCGTCCGGCGGCCCGAACGACATCCGATACCTCGTCGCCCGCGCCCAAGCCCGTGATCAGGTCGTGACGGTGGCGATGGCCGTCAATACGACCGGCACGACCGTGCACATCGTCGAGTCGAAGGCGATGGATACGGGGTTGGTGACGGCTTCTGCCGCCGAGCTGGCCGCGGGCATCGAGCGCGACGGCCACATGAGCGTCTACGACCTCCACTTCGATCCGTCGCGCGCCGAGCTCCGACCGGAGTCGAAGGCGTCGCTCGACGAGATCGCCCGGCTGCTGCGCGAACGCCCGACGCTCGAGCTCCTGGTCGTCGGCCATACGGACGCGACCGGCGGGCTCGAGATGAACATGAAGCTGTCGGCGGATCGCGCGGCCTCGGTCGTTCGTGCGCTGACCACGGACTACGGCATCGCGCCCGCGCGGCTCGCTGCGCATGGCGCTGGGCCGCTCGCTCCGGTGGCGTCGAATCGCAGCGAGCAAGGTCGCGCGGCGAACAGGCGGGTCGATCTCGTCGAGCGCTGACGGGCGCGCCGACGCCGGCTCTCAGCGATCCCCGCCCGAGCTCCGCGGCAGCCGAAGCCCCTGGCGCGCGATGATGGTCCGCTGGATCTCCGACGAGCCCGCGTAGATCGTACCGACCGCGGCATGGCGATGCGCCCGCTCGAGCCAGCCATCGGCCGGGGCGCCGGGCTCGCCGTGCTGGAGCACGCCTTCCGGCCCCACGAGGTCGAGCAGCTCGGAGCAGGTCTCCTGAAAGCTCGTCGTATAGAAGAGCCGCGCCGTCGAGCTCGCGACGGTCGCCGGCTCGCCGCGTTCGACCAGCCAGCTCGCCCGCCGCGCCAGCAGGTACGCGACCTCGTTGCGGATCGCGACGCGGCCGATCGCTTCGAGCACGCCGGGATCGTCGAGCCATCGGCGCCCCGCGTCGTCGCGCGCGTCGCGGGCCCAGTCGACGAACTGGGCGAGCACGCGTGTGCCCTCCTGGCTTCCGCCGGCCCGCTCGTGGGTCAGCGCGACGCCGAGGACCTTCCAGCCGCCGTCGACCTCGCCGATGCGATGGCGATCGTCGATCCGGACGTCGTGGTAGAACGTGGCGTTGGTCCGCTCGCCGCCCAGCGTGCGGATCGGGCGGATCTCGATGCCCGGCGTGTCGAGTGGGACGAGGAAGAGCGTGAGGCCTTCGCGCTTGGGCTTCTCGGGGTCGGTGCGGGCCAGCAGGAAGACGTACTGCGACTCGTGGGCGAGGCTCGTGAAGACCTTCTCGCCGTCGATCCGCCAGCCGGCGCCGTCGCGCACGGCGCGCGTGCGCACGGCCGCCACGTCGGAGCCCGCACCGGGCTCGGAGTAGCCGAGCGCGACGAGCGACTCGCCGCGGATCATGGGCGGGATGAATTCGCGCCGCTGCGCGTCGGTCCCGACGTCGCGGATCGTGTTGGCCACCATCATCGTGATCAGCAGCCCGTCGATCGGCGCCTCCGCGAGGGCGGCCTCCTCGTGGAAGGCCGCCATCTCGGCCGGATCGCGCGCCTGACCGCCGAGCTCGCGCGGCCAGGCCGCCGCGATCCAGCCCTTCCGGCCGAGCGCGCGGTGGAGCGACCAGTCGTGATAGGTCCCGGTCGAGTGGGCCCGCCCGCGCATCGCATCCGTGACCGTCTCGGCGAGAAAGGCGCGGACCTCTGCGCGGAAGCGATCGCTGCGCTCGCCGAGCCGGAAGTCCATCGCGTCGTCGCCGCGTTCGCCGGTCTGCGCCGGGCCGAAGCGACCCGGCGCGTGGTCGCAGTCGAGCACGCGGCCGCCGAGCCGGCGGCGCTCGCGCGCCGGCACGTCGAGCGCGAGGCTCCAGGCCTTGGCGCGGCGGTAGAACAGCTGGATGTCGTAGTCGAGGGTGAAGCCGTAGCCGCCGTGGACGTGGAGGCTCTCGCCGGCGGCGCGCTCGGCGGTCTGCCCCGCGAACAGGAAGGCCGCGGAGGCCAGCACGCCCGCGCACCGCTCGTCTTCGTCGGCGGCCCAGGCGGCCTCGCGCACGACCATCCGCGCGCCCTCGACCGCCGCCGAGACGTCGGCCAGGCGGTGGGCCAGGGCCTGGAAGGAGCCGATCGGCACGCCGAACTGCTCGCGCGTCCGGGCGTAGGCGACGCCGAGCTCGAGCGCGCGCGCGGCGAGGCCCGCCAGCTGGGCGGCCGACAGCACGCGCCAGACGTCGAGTGCCCGTTCGAAGGCGGCCCGGGCCTCCGCGCCCCGGGCGAGCGTGATGCATCCGGCGCCGCGCGCCGCGCGATGCGCGAGCGGTGCGTCGCCGAGCGTCTTCGGCGCATCGGACGATGCGCCGGGCTGCGCGTCGACGAGGACGAGCGCGTCGCCATCGAGCCCGACGACGCGACGCGCCACGGCGCCCGCCGGCACGAGCGCGAAGACCCCGTCGCGCGCGGGGCGCAGCGCGAGCGTCAGCGCCGGCGCGGAGCGCGCGTCGTCCGTCTGCATGAACGAGCGGTCGGTACCGCCGCAGGACTCGACGGCCACGCGACCCGCAGCGAGCTCCGCGAAGCAGACGGGCGCGAGCGCGGCGCCCAGCGCCTCGCCGACGAGCGCGAGATCGAGCAGTGACGTGCGTCGACTTTCGGGGCTCGTCGGATGGATCAGGTCGAACCCGCCGAGCTCGCCGAAGGAGCGATGGAGCGCGGCATCGAAGCCCAGCGGCTCCGCGGCCCGGACCCGCGCCGTCGGGACCTCCTTCTCGAGCCATCCTCGGACGTGCGCGACCAGCGCCTGCTGATCTCCACTGAGTGCGAGCTGCATGCCGTCTCCCCGTCCCGCCGATTCGTCCCGGCGCATCCTGCGATCGGCCAAAGGGAGCCGGTCTCGGAGCGCGCTGGCGAGGCCCGCGATTCTAACGAGCGCGCCGGCGCTCGCCGTCGTCGTCCGGGCGGCGGGCGGCGACGTGGGCGCCGATCCGGCGCGAAGGCGCAGATTGACATCGCGGGCGGGGGTGATTGACTGGATCCGGGGGAGGAGCCGCGCATGCGGATCGAGCTCGCGTCGGACGGCGACCGGATCCAGGGCGAGTACGTCGTCTCCGACGCCGGTCCCCGTCCCGGCGTGCTCGTCATCCACGACGGTCGCGGCTTCGGCGAGCACGCGATCGGCGTCGCCCACGAGCTCGCCGAGCAGGGCTATGCCGCCCTGGCCGTCGACCTCTACAGCCGAGGTGCCCCCGCGCCCGACCTCGCCAACCCGGATCTCAAGGCCTTCATGCGGGCCGTTCCGGACCGGCAGATCGTCGCCGACCTGCAGGCGGCGATCGACTTCCTCGCGCAGGACGCCGCGGTCCGAGGTCGTCCGATCGGATTGGTCGGCTACTGCTGGGGCGGGGCGTGCGCCTTCTTGGCGTCGGCGCATTGCGAGGGACTCGCGGTGGCCGTCAGCTGGTATGGCGAGCTGCGGACCGAGGTGCTCGGCGCGCTCCATCCCGAGCATCCGATGGACGCCTTGCTGGCGAGGCGGTGTCCGGTGGTCGCGCTCTTCGCCGAGCAGGATCCGTACGTGCCGATGGCCGACGTCGAGGAACTGCGCGCGCGACACGCGAGCCGCCCCGGCGAGCTGCCCCTCGAGATCGTGGTCTACCCCGATGTCGGCCATGGCTTCGCCCATCGCGGACGGGACCACTTCGATGCGCCGTCCCACGACGACGGCTGGAAGCGGATCCTCGAGCGTTTCGAGCGCGAGCGGATGGGAGCCCGACTCCGTTCCCCCTGACGCTCGATCGGGCACCTACGTAACGACCCCGGGGCCGTGCGACGCCCTGTCGCTCCGAACCGGGGCGCGTCGAGGCGATCGCGGGCCGATGCAGCCGGAGGATCGAGCATGAATGGAGCCGACTCCGTCGGGCCCGCGCGCGACGAGCGGATGTCCGTCGACGGAGCGAGCGCGGCCCGGTCGCGGCCTGGTGGCGGCGCGCGCGTCCACGGGCCGGCTCGCGCCCTGGCCGCTGCGTTCCTCGTGCTCGGCGTCCTGCGCGCGACCGGCGCCGGGGCACAGACGCCGGTCGAGGCGTGTCTCGACGATTCCGGCCTGGCGTTCGTCGGCGGTCACAGCGCCGCCGTCGCGCGCTCGAGCAGCGTGTTCCTGTTCGGCGGACCCGGCGGCGGGACCGTCCTCTGCGATCCGCCCGTGCAGGCGGCAGCGCATGCGCAGCTGCAGACGAGTCTCGGCCAGGCATGGCTCGCGGGCACGACGGGGATGCTGATGTCGACCGTTGCCCTCGCTGGCCCCCAGCTGGGTCAGCTCGGTCGGGGCTTTCTCGCGGGCGATCTGATCTTCCGCTTCCGGGTCGTCCCGAACGATCCCGGCGCGACCGCGCCCGTTGACGTCGACTTCGTGACCCGAACCTGGGTTACCGCCGCCCAGCTCGCGGCCACGGGTGCCGGCGTCGCCAGCAACGGATTCACGGCCGACTACCGCGTGCGGACCTTGCCGGAGCCGTCGAGCGCCCCCGATTGGGAGCACGCCGATCTTTCTCCGATCGCCGGCCTCACGACCGACGTGCTCCACACGGTCTCGATTCCGGTCCACGTCGATCGTTATTTCATCGTGTCGCTGCAGCAGTCCTCCTACGCCCAGGCGCTCGGCTCGCCCAGTGGCTCGGGCACGGCCGCGCTCTCGACGCTCTGGAGCTTCCAGGCCTCGACTCCGGCCGACGCCACCCTCGTCTGGGACGTCGAGACCCGGCTCGGCCTCGCCCCGGAGCTCGACGCCGTGCCCGAGCCCGAGCTGGGCTCGACGCTCGTCCTGCTGGCCGGATTCGCGGGAGAGGTCGTCTCGCGCCGGCGCAGTGCGCGTCGACGCGCGGCGCGCCGCGACCGCCTCGTCGCCTTCCCCCGCCCGATCGCCGCCAGCCCGCAAGCGCCGAGTCCCGTCATCAGGGCGAGACCCGGCTCCGGTACGACGTAGAGCGCGTCGCCCGGCCGCACGAGCCGCTCCGAGACCGCTGGCGCACCCGCGATGGCCGCGTTCACGAGCGGGCGCGTCAGCGCCGGAATCGTCGTCGCATAGGTCTCGAACGGCCCGAGCTCGTCGAGCAGCCGCGGACCCGAGCCGCCGAAGTCGCGATCCGCCGCGAATCCGCCCTGCCGCAGGACGGGGCGGAAGGTCGCGTCGAACCCGTCGAGATCGACGCCGAGGCGGGGCAGCGAGCGCGGCTCGTCGCGCAGGTTCACGAACACCAGCATGTCCGATCCCTGGTAGCGCGCGTCGAAGGGCGGCGGGCCGACCTGCATCCGGACGACGGCGACCTGCGCGTCGGGCGGTGCGCCATTGCGCACGAAGGCGAAGGCGGGATCGGTCGCGAGCACGCCGGTCAGCTTGCCGTAGGCCTCGGCGCCCCCTTCGACGCCGACGATCAGCGGTGTCGGGATCGTGCCGAGGATCAGCGGGTTCACGCGCGCCTGGCCCAGATACCGCTCGACGTTCGCGCCGGTCACGTCGTCCAGCGAGACCTCGGTGTTCGAGCCGACGACGAAGCGACCGGCGTCGGCCCCGAGGCCTCCGGTCGCCAGGATGGACCATGCCGCCTGCTCGACGACCGAACCGTGGACGAGCACGGTCCCGCCCGCACCGGACGAGCCATTGCCCCCCGCACCGCCGCGCGCGCCGTCTCCGCCGTCGCCGCCCCGGGCGCCGCGCTTGCCATCGCCGCCACTGGCCGAGAGCGTCCTCTCCTGCCCCGCATCGCCGGGCGTCGAGTCCCCGCCCGGCTCGCCGTGCCCGCCCGCCGTGGCCCCCGCGCCCGCGATCCCCGTCGCACCGCGCACGTCCACCAGCGCCGGCAGCTCGATCCGGCCGCGCGCGCGGAGCTCGATCGCGCCGCCCCCGCCGCCTCCGCGGCCGCCGGCGCCCCCATTCCCGCCGGCGCCCCCCGATCCGCCCCATCCTCCGGCGCCCCCGTGGCCGCCGTCGCCGCCGTCGTAGCAGTTGAGCCAGGCGCTGCTGCCGCCGCCGCCGCCGCCCCCCCCGCCGCCCCCGCCGCCGCCTCCGCCCCCGCCCGCACCCCCGGCCCCGCCGCCGCCGCCGCAGCCGCCGCCGCCGCCGCCGGAGAGCACGAGCCCGACGGCCCGGTTCCCACCCGGCGCCCCGTTGCTCCCGTTCGCCCCCGTGTGGCCGGCCGCGCCGGCATTGGCGTTGACGGCCTTCACGCCGTCGTCGGCACGGACCGGAATCGTCGTCGTCGAGGAGCCGGCGCCGCCCGCGCCGCCCTGGGAGCCGGGCGCGCCCGCGCCGCTGGCGCCGCGCAGGCCGAAGAGTCCGCCGATGCCCCCCTGGCTCGATCCGCCGTAGCCGTCCCCGCCGCCGCTTCCGCTCTGGCCGAGCCCGCCGAGCGCGCCCGGATCGCCATCCGCGCCGTCGGCGCCGGCCGATCCCCGTGCGCCGTCGGAGAGCGCCTCGCAGGTGGCCCAGAAGCTCGAGTACTGGACGTCGCCGCTCGTTCCGCCGAAGCCCCCGTTGCCGAAGCGCCCGCCGCTCCCGCCGTCGCCGCTGGCGCCCCCGACCGCGGTCGTCCCGCCGTCGCCGCCGCCCGGTCCCGCCAGGCGCCCCTCGGCCGCGAAGTCGATCAGGACGCCGCTCTCGGCCCGGATGTCGTTGCCGGCGTAGAGCACGATCGGCCGGCCGCCGACGCCGCGCACGGTGTCGTTCGCTTCGAGCACGAGGTCGCCGGCGAAGCGGAACTCGCGTACGCCGTCGACGAGATGAGGGGTGAAGGGCGTGCCGCGGAGGGACGTGATCTGGAACTGGTTCCAGGTGACGGTGCCTGTATCGCCGTCGAAGACGAGGTCCGCCGCCTGGCCCGGTCCCGCGACGGCCAGGGTGGCCCCAGCGGCGAACGCGAAGAGGCCCCGAGCGATCCGGGTCGGCGAGGGGGGATGCGGTCGAGGTCGTTTGGAAGGGGCGGTCATCGGTCGGTCCTCCTGTCGAGCCGCGGATCGCCTCGCAGCGGCGTTTCCGAGCGGCGTGTTCGAACGGGGGACGGAGCAGGGATGGGTCGCATATCGGCTCGACTCGAAAGGGGCGGCCCGTCGACCCGGGGCGGGGTCCGGAGCCGGGGCCGCCGCTTCGGCCGGTGGCCGGGGGGGCTGCTGCTGCTCGCGATCGCGGGGGGCTATCCCGCCTTCGTCCTCGCCGCCGTCTACGGGACGACGCTCCGCTCGGGCCTGCCCGGCGGAAGCAACGGACCCGGGGACGCCTATCGTCATTGCCTCGCGAGCGCGATCGTCGCGTACACCGCCACGCCGGTCTGGGTCGACTGGGTCACGGCCGTCATGGAGAACGATGGCGAGGGCGACGCGGCGCGGGCGATGGATGCGCATAACAATCGGATCGGCGCGCGCATCGGGGAAGCGGCCGGGAGCTGGAGCGCGCTGCAGGCCGAGGTGCGGGCGGCGGTCGACGCAGGGGGCATCGACGTCGCGGAGCCGGATCGCGTCACCTGGCTGCCGCGCGCGTGGTGGCGCGAGCGGATGTACTGAACGGGATTCGCGGCGCGCCTTCGCGGACATGTCGCGCGCCGGGGCGGGTCAGCTCGACGCTTCGCGCACGGCCGACGGCGCACCCGCGACGATCGCGACGCCGACGTAGGCGAGCGTCGCCGTCACGAGCGAAGCGAGGTAGGGCGCCGCGACGAGCTCGCTCCGCTCCGCGACCGTCCACACGACGGCGCCGCAGACGAGCGCCGCCCCCGCGCTCCACGGTCCGCCGATCCGCGTGAACAGACCGAAGACGGCCGCGACGAGCACGCCCGCGCTCGCGAAGGCCGAGGCGGCCTCGATCAACGCGTAGACGCCCTCGGCCTCGCGTGCGAGCCCGTAGGCGACGAGGCCGAAGACGAGGACGGCCCCGCGCGCGAGCCGCAGCTTCGTCCGGTCCGACGTGCCCGGTCGCAGCGGCGCGATCAGGTTGTGGGCGACGAGGGACGCCGCGGCGAGCAGCGCGCTGTCGACCGTCGAGAGGATGGCCGAGATCAGCGCGCCGGCGAAGATCACGTAGAACCAGAGCGGGAAGTGTTCGAGGGCGAGCCGCGGCAGGACCTGCTCGGGATCTTCGAGGCCCGGCAGGACGCGCGCCCCGACGAGGGCCAGTCCGACGGGAACGAGTCCGACCACGAGGTACAGGCCGCCCGCGGCGAAGGCGCTCCCGCGCGCGACCGCCCCCGAGCGCGCCGAGAGGATCCGGGCCACCTGCTCCTGCGCGAGCACCGAGCCGCAGAGCGGAATCGCCCAGGCCTCCGCGCGCTCGAGGAGACTCCGCTCGCTGGGCCCGACCGCCCGCCCGGCCGCGACGAGATCGGCCCCCGTGACGTCGCCGCCGAGGACCACGACGAGCGCGAGCGCGAAGAGCCCGACGACGAGGATGCTGCCCTGGATCACGTCGGTCACGGCATCCGCGAGCAGCCCGCCCGCCGCGGTGTAGACGATCACGACGGCGGCGGAGAGGGCCAACGCCAGCTCGAGCTCGAGGCCGGACGTGGTCGACACCACCTGGCCGAACGCGCGGATCTGGGCCGCGGCCCAGAGGATCGAGGTCGGCGCCATCAGCAGGACCGCGAGCCGCTCGATCCGCGGGCCGAAGCGCTGCGCGAAGAGGTCGCCGAGCGTCGTGAGCCGATGCCGCCAGAGCGGTACGGCGAAGACGGCGCCCAGCAGGAAGAGGCAGCCCGCATAGCCGAAGGGATCGGCCGTCGCGCCCTCGAGGCCGAACGCGTAGACCGCGCCCGCCGCCCCGATGCAGGTCTCGGCGCCGAACCAGGTCGCGAACATCGAGAACGTCACGAGGACGGGCCCGAGCCGCCGGCCCGCGATCAGATAGTCGGACTCGGTCATGACCCGACGCGAGACGATCAGGCCCACGCCGAGCTGGACGCCGACGTATGCGATCAGCGCGACGAGGAGCCAGCTCATCTCGAGGATCACTCGCTCCTCTTCGTCCCGCCCTGCGTGGGGTCACGCCCCGGGCGTCCAGCTCGTTGCGGCTCGGCGCCTGCGCGCCAGACCCGCCAGCCCGATCAGCCCCGCGGCCCATCCCGCCAGGGTTCCGGATTCCGGAACACTGACCGCTCGTTGCGCCGTCCGGGTCGCGCCGAGGCTGTCGGTGACCGACGCGGTGATGGCGTGAAGACCGACCGACAGCCCGTCGACGGAGAGCGGGCTGCCCGTTCCCAGCTGCCCGTCGCGGTTCGAGGTCCATCGGACGCTGGCCGACAGGTCGCCGTCTTCGGCATCCGATGCCATCGCCGCGAGCGTCAACGGATCGACGGCCGTGATCTCGACGTAGCCGGGGGGCGACGTGATCGTCAGCGTCGGGGCGGCGTTGGCGACGACGGAGATCGAGATCTGTGCGGTGTCGGGCAGTCCGCGTCGATCCACGACGATTGCAGTGATCGTCTGGTTGCCGATCGGCGAGGGCGCGATCGACAGGTGGGGACCCGTGCCGAGATAGCCCGATCCGCTCGAGAGCCAGACGATCGCCGCGGAGAGGTCGCCATCCTCGGCATCGACGGCGCTCCCGTTCAAATCGACGTCGCTGCCGAGGGTGACGAGGGCTCCGTTGGGTGGAGTGTCGATGGTGACGATCGGAGCCGCGTTGGGAACGATCGTGATGAGAGTCTGTCGGATCGCGGTCGCTCGGAGCGAATCGGTCACGCTCGCCGTCAAGGTGTGGGCGCCGGGCGACAGGTCGTCGCGCGTCAATATGCTCCCGACGCCCAATCCGCCGTCCACGTTCGAGCTCCACTGGATCGCCGCCGAGAGATTGCCGTCCTCGGAATCCATCGCGGTCGCTGCGAATGGAACTGCATCCCCCTCGGCGTAGATCGCGCCCGGCGATGGATCGTACACGGTCAGCGTGGGCGAGGCGTTCTCGACGATCGACAGCGTCACCTGCGCGGAGCCCACGGCGGCGAGCGCGTCGGTCACGGCCGCGGTCAGGACGTGGCTGCCGAGCGAGAGGGTCGAGAGGCTGAGCGCGCCGCCGCTGCCGAGGGGACCGTCGAGGCTCGAGCTCCAGGTGATCGACGGTGTGAGGTCGCCGTCCTCGGGATCGCTCGCGCTGGCGATGAGATCGACCGACGTGCCCTCGACGACCGTCGCGCCGTCGAGGGGCGCCGCGATCGAGACGGCGGGCGGGTCGTTGGCGACGATCGTCAGCGTGCGGACGTCGTTGCCGCTGAGGCCGAGCGCGTCGGTCACGGTCGCGGTCAGGACGTGGGTGCCGAGCGAGAGGGTCGAGAGGCTGAGCGCGCCGCCGCTGCCGAGGGGGCCGTCGAGGCTCGAGCTCCAGGTGATCGAGGCGGAGAGGTCGCCGTCCTCGGCGTCGTCTGCGCTGGCGATGAGATCGACCGACGTGCCCTCGACGACCGTCGCGCCGTCGAGGGGCGCCGCGATCGAGACGGTCGGGGCAGCGTTGGCGACGATCGTCAGCGTGCGGGCGTCGCTGCCGCTGAGGCCGAGCGCGTCGGTCACGGCCGCGGTCAGGACGTGGCTGCCGAGCGAGAGGGTCGAGAGGCTGAGCGCGCCGCCACTGCCGAGGGGGCCGTCGAGGCTCGAGCTCCAGGTGATCGAGGCGGAGAGGTCGCCGTCCTCGGCGTCGTCTGCGCTGGCGATGAGATCGACCGACGTGCCCTCGACGACCGTCGCGCCGTCGAGGGGCGCCGCGATCGAGACGGTCGGGGCAGCGTTGGCGACGATCGTCAGCGTGCGGGCGTCGCTGCCGCTGAGGCCGAGCGCGTCGGTCACGGCCGCGGTCAGGACGTGGCTGCCGAGCGAGAGGGTCGAGAGGCTGAGCGCGCCGCCACTGCCGAGGGGGCCGTCGAGGCTCGAGCTCCAGGCGATCGTGGGCGTGAGGTCGCCGTCCTCGGCGTCGCTCGCGCTGGCGATGAGATCGACCGAGGTGCCCTCGACGACCGTCGCGCCGTCGAGGGGCGCCGCGATCGAGACGTTCGGGGCAGCGTTGGCGACGATCGTCAGCGAGCGGGCGTCGCTGCCGCTGAGGCCGAGCGCGTCGGTCACGGCCGCGGTCAGGACGTGGGTGCCGAGCGAGAGGGTCGACACGCTCAGGATCCGCCGCTGCCGAGGGGGCCGTCGAGGCTCGAGCTCCAGGTGATCGACGGTGTGAGGTCGCCGTCCTCGGCGTCGTCTGCGCTGGCGATGAGATCGACCGAGGTGCCCTCGACGACCGTCGCGCCGTCGAGGGGCGCCGCGATCGAGACGTTCGGGGCAGCGTTGGCGACGATCGTCAGCGAGCGGGCGTCGCTGCCGCTGAGGCCGAGCGCGTCGGTCACGGCCGCGGTCAGGACGTGGCTGCCGATCGAGAGGGTCGACACGCTCAGGGATCCGCCGCTGCCGAGGGGGCCGTCGAGGCTCGAGCTCCAGGCGATCGCGGGCGTGAGGTCGCCGTCCTCGGCGTCGCTCGCGCTGGCGACGAGATCGATGGCGAGCCCCTGGCTCGCGCTCGTGCCGTCGAGGGGCGCGCTGATCCCCACGGTCGGCGGGTCGTTGGCGACGATCGTCAGCGTGCGGACGTCGTTGCCGCTGAGGCCGAGCGCGTCGGTCACGGCCGCGGTCAGGACGTGGGTGCCGAGCGAGAGGGTCGAGAGGCTGAGCGCGCCGCCGCTGCCGAGGGGGCCGTCGAGGCTCGAGCTCCAGGTGATCGACGGTGTGAGGTCACCGTCCTCGGGATCGTTCGCGCTGGCGATGAGATCGACCGAGGTGCCCGCCGTGGCGGTCGCTTCATCGGAGGGCGAGACGATCGCGATCGACGGGGGCTGATTGGCTTCGATCGTCAGGGCGATCGACTCGCTATCGGGGAGCCCTCCCGAATCCACGACGAGCGCCGTGACCACGTGGGTGCCGATCGAGAGCGTCGCGACGCTGAGCGATCCGCCGGTTCCGAGCGGGCCGTCGAGGCTCGAAGTCCAGTCGATCGAGGCGGAGAGGTCGCCGTCCTCGGCGTCGTTCGCGGTCGCGACCAGAGCGATGGCGGTGCCTTCGGTCGCGGTCGTGCCATCGAGGGGTGTCGTGATCGAGACCGTCGGCGCCGCATTCTGGACGATGGTGAGGTCGACGCGCGCTTCGCGGGCGACGCCGATCCGGTCCGTGACCGAGGCGGTCAGCGCATGAAGACCGACCGAGAGGCTGGCGACGGAGAGCGATCCACCGGTCCCGAGCCATCCGTCCAGGCTGGATTGCCAGACGATGGAGGCCGTCAGGTCGCCATCTTCGGGATCGCTCGCCGTCGCGGCCAGATCGACCGACGTCCCGTAGTCCGCCGTCGTCCCGTCGATCGGCGCGGTGAGCGTGACGCTCGGCGCCTCGTTGGGCGCGATCGTCACGCCGATCGAGTCGTCGGCCGAGCGCCCGCCTCCGTCGATCACGCTGGCGGTCAGGACATGCGCTCCGAGGCTGAGCGTCGTGATCTCGAGCGGACTGCCGCTGCCGATCACGCCGTCCCGATCCGACGACCACGCGACGAGGGAGGCGATGTCCCCCTCCTCGGGATCGATGGCCGATGCGGAGAGCTCGATGCGCTCGCCGGCGAGCGCCGTCGATCCGTCGAGCGGGCTCTCGATCGATACGCTCGGCGTACTGTTCGCGAGCACCGTCACGCCGACGATCTGACTGTCGGGGAGGCCGAGTCCGTCGACGACCGACACCGAAATCGTGTGCACGCCGATCGAGAGGTCGCTGCGACTGAAGCCCGCGCCGCTGCCGATCGGGCCGTCGAGATTCGACGTCCAGACGAGATCGGCGCTCAGATCGCCCTCCTCGGGATCGATCGCGCCGCCAGCGAATACGATGGGCGTCTGCTCCCAATGCTCACTTCCGTCGACGGGCAGGGTCACGCCGACGAGCGGGGCGGCGTTCACCGCGATCTCGAAAGCGATGCTGTCCGAGCCGGATTCGCCCGCGCGGTCGACGACGGTGGCGGTGACGACGTGGGGACCGACCGTGAGCGTCGTGGCGGAGAGGCTGCCGCCGCTGCCGAGCGGGCCGTCCTGATCGGAGCTCCACACGATGGATTCGGTGAGGCTCCCGTCTTCCGGATCCGCGGCGCTCGCGACGAGGTCGACGGCGAGCCCGGCCGTGATCGACGCGCCCTCGAGCGGACTCGTGATGGCGACGCTCGGCGGCTGGTTCGGGGCGGTCGATTCGGCGTCGTCGATCTGCTCGAGGTAGGCGACGAGGTCGGATCGATCGGCCGCCGACAGCGAGACGCCCGCGTGCGCTTCGACTGCGTCGCCGAGCGTGGCGGCGCTGCCGTCGTGCAGATAGGGGGCGTTCCGCCAGAGCCCGCGCAGCGTGGGCGTGTCGAACGCGAAATGGGGGCCGCTGGTCGGCTTGGCGGTTCCGACGTCGTGCAGCTCGCCGAGCACGCTGTCGGTGAAGGCGGAGCCGAGATGACACGCGCTGCACGCTTCACGCTCGAAGACGCTCCGTCCCCTCTGGGCTTCGACGGTGAGCGAACCGTCCGTGGCTCGCAGCGGGCTCGGACCGATCGGGGTCAGCGACGTGACGTAGGCCGCGAGCGCGTCGAGATCGGGAGAGAGGCCGGCCTTGGTTGGACCGAGCGGATCCTGGGTCGACTGGAAGTCGGCGTCGGACAGGAGTCCGGTCCCGCCGAATCGGCGGATCTGCCCCTCGAAGTCCTGGATCTCGTCGAAGCTCGCCGTCCAATGGACGAAGCCTTGCCCGACCCCGTGGCCGCGCAGGTCGATGGTATTGCGGAGTCCCTCGCCGACGTCGCCGAAGTCCCAGCTCCGGCCGTCGTGGCCTCCGTCCGGATGACAGGCGGCACAGTAGACGTAGCGTTCGAGCGAGAGGCGAGGGTCCGCGGCGTCGTAGAAGGTCTGCTTTCCGGTGAACACTTCGCCCGGGAGGGCCTCGCTCGTCGTCTTGGAGACCGTCGCGACCCGAGGCAGGGCCGGATCGTCGTAGTCGACGAGCGGCGAGAGATCGAAGACCGAGACGCGGCGATCCATGAACTCGTCGACGAAGAGCGTCAGACCATCGGGCGAGAGGGCGAGCCCCCTGGGCGCGCGCCCGGTCTCGATGCGCCCCAGCTCGGTCCTGCTCAACGCGTCGACTACGGCGACCTGCCGATTGCCCTCCAGCGTCGTGAGGAGATAGGCGCCTCGCGCGACGTAGACCGATGCGCCGGCGACGGAAGCGTTGTCGTAGTCGAGTCGATCGGACGTCGGGGCGGTATCGCTCGACAGGTCGATCCGCGAGGAGATCGCCCTGATCGTCGTGTCGTGGGTCAGCGCGAGTCCGTCGCGCAGGGCCCCTCGAAAGACGTTGTCCTGCTTCGACGGCACGCTGCCCTCGCTTCCGTCCGGCGAGATCACGAGGGCGCCCAGGAAGTTGGGGACGCCCCGGGCGGAGATCTCGCTGTCGACGCCGAGCTGGGCGGGAAGGGTCACGATCGCGGCCGTCTCGAGGGTCTCGGCATCGAGCCGCAGGACCTCGCCGCCGACGTCGACGCCGGCCTGTTGTGCGAGCGGGGCACCGATGCCTTCGCCGGGGAGGGGCGGCGTGAGGAAGCGCGTCGCGTAGAGCCGCAGCCCGTCGGCGCTTACCGAGAGGTGTCGCGGATGGCGCCCGATGTCGCGACTCTCCAGCAACGCGCCCGATAGACCGTCGAACTTCAGGATCCGACCGAGCCCTTCGAGCGCCACGAAGGCATGATGACCATCCGGGTCGAACACCAGGCCGTGCGGATCCGAGCCCTGCTGCAGCGGAATCTCGTCGACGACGCTCGAGGTCGTCGGGTCGATGATCTGCAGCCGTGCGGCCCGCTTGCAGGCGACCCAGACTCGACCGTCGCTGGCGAGCGCCAGGGTCTCGGGACCCCCGCCCACCGGGATCTCCGCGATGCGTTCATGGCTCGACGCATCGATGACGGCGACGACGTCGTTGTCCGGCTCGACGGCCCAGACGCGGTCGCTCGCGGCTTCGTACGCGATCGAGCTGCTCGCCGTCGGTTGCACGGGGGTCGGGGGAGGAACGATCGCCTGGACGAATTGGTGCGTCGCGCTCTCGAGCGTCGCCGGATCCCGGATCGTGAGCGTGACGACATAGCGGCCGGGGCCGGGGAAGAGGTGGCTGATCGATGGGGACGTCTGCGGTGCGCTCGGCGCCGAGCCGTCTCCGAACTCCCAGACGTATTCGAAGACGCCCGATCGATTGGGGGTCGCGACGTAGGTGGTGATCTGACCCGTCGATTTCGGCGGGCTCGGGAACGGATCGATCGAGAGGGGCTCGCCGACGAGCCAGAGGAACGCCCGCATGGCCCGATCGCCGTTCGGATCGGTCGCGATCACGGTGACGACGAAGTCGCCGGCCCCTCCGAGCGTGCCGGCGATCTCGCCGGTCGTGACGCCGATCGCCAGACCCGGCGGCAGGCCGGTCGCCGAGAACGAGAGCGGATCGCCCTCCGGATCGACCGCTGCGACGTAGAAGGAGACGGCCTCTCCGCGCACGCCCTGGCGGTCCGGCAGACTGGCGAGGGAGGGCGGCTCGTTGAAGAGCGGCAGAAGCCCGAGGGTCTGGGCGGACGGCTCGATCGCGAGCCAGCCGAAGGCCTCGAGCGCATGATCGGTCTCGGCATCCGCCGAGGCCTCCTCCTGGGCAACGAGCGTGAAGGCCGCCTCCGAAGCGCTCGTGACGCGCAGGGCGACGGGATCCTCGTCCCCGTACGTCTGGAGCGCCGCGAAGAGCAGCGGCGACGCAGCGAACGCCGCGGTGTAGCCAACGGCGACGCCGGCTTCGTCGACGGGGATCGGCGAAACCGAGCTCTCGAGCAGACCCGGAGGATTCGAAGGCTCGATCGCGAGCCAGTGGACTGTTTCCGCGGGAACGCTCGACGAGCCGGATTGCTGCGGCTGGATCCGGATCGTGAATCCGTCGATCGACACGTTCGAGAGGCGCGGGGCGGTCGTCGGAGGCGATGCGGTCGCGCTCGTGGTGGCGATCTGGACGAGCACGGTGGGCGTCTGGACGAATGCCCCCGGCGTGAAGGACGTCGTCTGCGGATTGTCCAGGTCGACTCCGCTCGTCCGCCCAGCGACGAACGTCCCCCCCCCGGCCAGCTGGTACTCGCCCGCTTCGACCACCAGATACGCGAGGGCTTCGGGTCCGTGCTGGCCATCCTGGTAGGGCCACTCCTCGACGCGGTATTCGAAGCTCGTCGACGTGACGTTGCGGATGCGAGGGATGGCGGGCGCGGGATCGACGAAGCTCGGCGGGCCGAGGATCACGACCGGTGTCTGATAGGCATGATCCAGATCGACCCGGTTCCAGCCGCCGGTGGTCGGGGCGAGCGAGCCGGATTCGCTGCGCTCGGCCGAGATCACCCAGTGGAACTCGATGCCCGCGGATTCCGTCCCATCGAGGCCCAGGATCGAGACCGGGTACACACCGGGCGTCGTCGCCCGTCCCTGGATGACGCCCGTCGCCTCCGAGAGGGTCAGCCCGGGCGGGAGCCCGCTCGCGAAGAAGCTGATCGGGTTGCCGTCGGGATCCTCGAGCTCGATGGATTCGATCACGTCCTCGCCGACCTGGTGATGGAAGCTTTCGATCGGGGGTCCCCGCGGCGTACCGTCGTTGACGATCTGGATGACTCTGGCGACGGAGGGAACCTCGCCATCGAGCGCGAATAGCATCCAGTAGCCGGGAACCAGCACGTTCTCGTTCGGGTGGAGAGTGAGTTCGTAGACGCCCGATTCGATCTCGATCATCGCCGGTCGCAGGAAGCGTTGATCCGTGTTCATCGTGTGGGTGGTCGCCGACATTCGGACGAGACTGAAGCCATCGAGTCCGGGCGTCGCGCGGACTTCGATGGAGCGTCCGACGCGTGTGACGCCCGGTGCGGCGAAGATCTCCGGTCGGACCGCCGGGGTGTCGTCCGTGGCGAAGAGATAGGGGGGCGAGAAGATCTCGACGTTCCAATGGTCGACGCCGCATTCGCCCGGGCTGCCGAGGCCGTCGCAGGGATCGCCGTTCAGGCCGCCTCCACCCGAGACGACCCGGGCGTCCGGAAGCAGCACGGCGGTCGAGTGGTACGTGCGGGCCTGATCCTGGGCATTGAGCAGGCTCCAGACCCCGGTGTCCGGATCCCAGAGCTCGGCGTCGCGGACGGCGTGGCTGTCGTCGAATTTGATCGCCGTCGTGCTCCCGCCGACGATCAACACGTCGCCGGTCGGCAGCACGACCTCGTTCTGGAACTGCCGCGGCGAGTTCATCGGCTGCGTCGTGCTCACGATCGGAGCCGGTCCGTTCAGGTCGATGCGGTACGCCAGGTCCGTCGAGCCGGGCGACCCGCGCGCGACGGATCCCCCGGCCACGAGGATCTTGCCCGCGTCGTACAGGACCGACACGGCTTCGTCCGGGAAGGACGTGAATCCGTGCGGCCCGAGACCCGTGATCGAGCCCAATCCGCCGGGACCGCCGAAGGGGTCGATCCGGTTCATGTCGGGCGTCGCGCCGTGATGGAAGATCGTTCCGTTCGGATCCAGGAGCATGAGCGGCCAGACGCCGGCGCCGTCCACGTTTCCGTACGAGAGGATGGGGTCCGTCAGATCGATGCCCGAGAGGAGCGTCCAGCCCGCACCGGGCGTCCAGAGCTCCGGGTACGGGCCGCCGCCGATTCCCGCCGCGATGAAGATGTTGCCGGTACCCATGTACACGGCCGTCGGGTACCAGCGCCCGCGATTCATGTCCGATGCGACGTCGAACTGGACCCAGCGATCCCGATGGAAGTCGTAGTAGGAGACCCAGGGGCTCAGGGAGCTGTTGCGCCCGCCCATGACGAACGTCTCGCCGCTTTCGATCGTGACCAGGGCCGCACAGAACATGTCGTGGCTGGGATGGGGGACCGACCGGATCGTGCCGGTCTCCGGATCCCAGACTGCGGCGTGGGTGTACTCGTCGTTCGTGGAGGAAGGCCAGGCGTTGGGTTCGTTCGATGCGAAGGTGAGGACGCGGCCGTCCGGGAGATTCGCCATCGACACGGGAACGTGGGGCCAGGGGAGGACCGCGCCCCAACTTCCGCCCACGTGGGGCGGGAGGGCCGGCGGATCCGTGAGGGCGTGCGCGATCATCGCCGCAGTGCACGTTCCGAGCGCGATGAGGAAGAAGAGGAGGAGGAAGAGTCGGACGCGCCGACCGGGCGGCGACGGCGGGCGATGCTCCGCGCACCCACGCGCGTGCCGCACGCGCGCCGCGATGGATCGCGACATCGTCGCGCGCCGCGATCCCGGGCGGGCGGGCGCTCCCAGCATGGGCGGGATCCTCTCTCGCGAGGATCGCGAGGATGGAGATCGTGTGATCCGGCACGTCGAGGCGTTTTGGACTGTGTATCACGTCATCCGACCCGATTGGGTCCTCCGATCGCGGCGCGCACGAGAAATCTCGAGGCACCGCATGCGGTCGAGCGACCCCTGGCGACGACACGCACTCGGATCGCCCGACTTCGTGAGCGGGCGGCCGAATGCGGGCGAAGCGCGGAGGGCTCAGGGTCCGGAGGATTCGCAGGGCGTCATGACGCGGTCGGTCGACCGAGCGGAGGGCAGATGATCGAGAGAGGAGAGGGCGTAGTGATTCCAGACCGGAAGCCGGGATTCCTCCCAGGCCCACGGCGCAGGCGCATGGGGTGGATCCGACTCGTGACCCCGATCGCTTCGTTCGGTTGGCTCGTGGCCGGCTGCGGACCGGAGGAGCGCGACGTCTCGTCGTCGAGTCGCTATCGGGGGCCCGCGGAGTACCGCGTTCGATCGGCGCGCATCGTCGATGCGCCGTTCGACGAGGTCTGGCGATCGCTCGTAGGCCATCTCGACGATGCGTCGCTCCGGGTCGTCACGATGGACGCGCGATCCCGATTCATCGTCGTCGAGCTGCGCGCTTCGTCCGACGCGTCGTCCGAGTCGCCGCATCCGACGGCGGGGGCCCCGCCGTTGGAGCAGCCGAGCCGATACGTCGACTGCGGCCAGGCTTCGGGCAGTCTCGAACTCGATGGAGCCCCGGAGCGCTTCGAATCGGCCCTGGCGGACGCGGGCCGGGCCCGCGAGCTCCGCTCCGCGGGCGAGGATTGGACGCTGCACACGCTCGAGCGGCGGACGGATCTCACCGCGCTGGCGACGCTCTACCTGCAACCCGAGCGCCGCCGCACCCGCGTCAGCACGAACGCGCGCTATGCGCTCACCCTCGAGCGGACGATCTGGACCCAGCGCGTGCCGCGTTCCCGACGCGACGCGCTCGGGCCCGAGCAGGAGACTTCCGTGGAGCGGGAGACGATCCGGCTCACGTCGCTCGAGCCGGGTCGTCTGCCCGGCTTCGAAGGGGGCAGTTGCCGCTCGACGGGTCGGTTCGAACGGCTCGTGCTGGATCGAGCAGCGGCCCTCTCTGGGGTCACACCGCCCCTCCGCCGGCCGGAATGACGTGGACCGGGCGCTTCGCCGGTCCAATGGAAAGCGCGGGCGGGGCCGGCACGCCGATTGCTCCTCGACGGATCGAAACGCGTACGTGGGCGTCGAAGGACGGCGGAGCGCGTCCACGAAGCGCATCGGAAGCCGTGACCGTGACCGTGACCGTGACCGTGACCGGGGCCGAGGTTCGAGCGATGCGATACGAGCGATTGAAGGAGCTTGCGATGAAGGTCGAGCAATTGATGACGAACGAGGTGGAGACCTGTCGGCCAGAGGACGGCCTCCATCGCGCGGTCCAGATCATGTGGGAGCGCGATTGCGGCTTCGTCCCGGTCGTGGAGGACGACGAGGGCCGTCGACTGGTCGGGGTCGTGACGGATCGTGATGCCTGCATGGCGCTCTACCTCCGCGGCAAGGCCTTGGCCGAGCTCCGGGTCGCGGACGTAATGTCCAAACTACTTCGGACGTGTCGGCCCGCGGACGCGATCTGGGCCGCGGAGTCGGCGATGCGCGAGGCCCAGGTCCACCGGCTTCCGATCGTCGACGAGGCGGGTCGACTGGTCGGGGTGCTCTCGCTCTCGGACATCGCATGCGTCGCGGGTCGGGAGATCGGACCGCGACACGGCTGGATTTCGTCGGCCGAAGTCGGCGAGACGCTCGCTCAGATCCACCAGCCGCGGGCGAACCCGACCAGCGTGTGACGGGCGTCGCCACTTCGTGGACCGACCTCGACCCGACGCGCCTCCGGGTCGCGACCGTCGGGTCGCTCCGACGGATCGGCCGGGGGCGAACGCGATCGGCCGCGCGCGGGCGGCGGACCGGCGCGCGGAGCGCTGGCACGCGGGTTGCTTTGCTCCTCCTCGAGGACCCCGCCAGCGATGCAATTCCACATCCTCTCCTTCGAAGGGCCGGATTCGTACTCGCGCGTCGGCGGTCTCGCGACCCGGGTCGAAGGCCTCGCACAGACCCTCGCGAGCCTCGGCTTCGAGACGCACCTCTGGTTCGTCGGCGATCCGGATCGGCCCGGGCAGGAGGTCCGTGGATGTCTGCACCTGCATCGCTGGCTGCAATGGGTCAGCCGTCACCATGCGAATGGCGTCTACGACGGCGAGCAGAGCAAGGTTCCGGAGTACGCGCGGACGGTGGCCCCGCGGCTCGTCGAGGACTGGCTCGCGCCGTATCTCGCCTCGGGTGGACACGGTGTGGTGTTGGCCGAGGAGTGGCAGACCGTCGACGCCCTCCACCACGTCGCCTGGCTCCTCGAGCGCGCCGGCCTCCGGGATCGGGCGGCGCTGCTCTGGAATGCCAACAATACCTTCGGCTTCGACTCGATCGACTGGCCTCGGCTCGCGCGTGCGGCGCGGGTCACGACCGTCAGCCGCTACATGAAGCAGCGCATGTGGACCCATGGGGTCGATCCCCTCGTCATTCCCAACGGTCTTCCGGGGGATGCGTTCGAGCCGCCGGATCGGATCGCGGGCGGGGTGCTGCGGGAACGCTTCCGGGATCGCATGGTGCTCGTCAAGATGGCGCGCTGGGATCCGGACAAGCGCTGGCTCGAGGCGATCGAGGCGGTCGCCGCGATGAAGCGGATGGGCTTGCGACCGCTGCTGATCGCGCGGGGGGGCTGGGAGCCCTACGGCGCCGAGGTCTTGACGGCGATGCGGGCCTTCGGGCTGGTGCGGGCCGACCGCGCGTGGAGCGGATCGGGGCCCGAGGGTCTTCTGTCCGCGCTTCGCGACCTCGCCGGGGCCGACGTCATCCATCTGCGATCGCATGTCGATGCGGATGCCCGCCGGGTGCTCCTGAACGGCGCGGACGCGGTGCTCGCGAACAGTGCCCATGAGCCCTTCGGTCTGGTCGGACTCGAGACGATGGCCGCCGGCGGCCTCGCCTGCACGGGCGCGACGGGCGAGGACTATGCCGTGCCCGGGCGCAACGCGATCGTGCTCGAGACCGGAGATCCGGGCGAGCTCGTCGGCTGGCTCGACCGCTTGCGCGCGCGACCCGCCGAGGCGCGCTCGATCCGCCGGGCAGGGCGGGACACGGCGCGGCTCTTCGACTGGCGCGACGTCGTCGAGCGGGTGTTGCTGCCGCGCGCCGAGCTCGGACTGGGGCCTGCGAGCGGGGACGGGAGGCGAAGGCCGCCGCTCGCCCGGGTCGCGGCCAGACCGGCCTTGGAGGAAGCGTCATGATCGCGTTGATCGCTGCAGACGAGGGGCTCGGGAGCGGACCGATTCCGATCGGCCTCGCCCATGCCGGATTCGAGGTCGTCCCGGTCGAAGGCGCGACCCAGGCCGCGGACGAGGTCGAACGACGGGGCGCCGAGGACTGCCTCGTGCTGCTGGGCGAGGAGACCTATTGCCGCGGGCTCGCCGACGGCGGGCCCTGGGATGCGCTCTTCGATGCCCATGAACGACTCGCGGTCGTCGTCGTCGCGCCCGGCTGCGCGCGGGAGGAGACGCGGCGATTGACGCGTCGGCCGCATCGGCTGCTGCTGGTCGATCCCTTCGATACGGCGGCGGTCGTCGCCGGAGCGATCCGAGCCTCGTCGACGGCGCGGCGCCGCGCTCAGAAGGTCTCGCCGCGCGGGCGCCTGGCCGTCGCGAAGTACGCCTCGTAGAGGTATTGGGAGAGCATGCGCTGCGTGTTGAAGAACGATCCGTTGAGCTGGATCGCGGAGCGCATCGTCTCGAGGTAGCGATCCGGAGTGGCGTAGAAGCAGGGCAGCACGACGTCGGCGAGCTTCGCGTAGAGGGCGTCGGCATGGACGGCATCGCGGTCGACGAAGGTCGCCGGGGGGCTCGGACCCTCGTCGTCGCCGATGGACCAGCCCGTGACGCCCTCGACGTGGCCCTCGAGCCACCAACCGTCGAGGATGCTCAGGCTCGGCACGCCGTTGAGGGCGGCCTTCATGCCGCTGGTCCCCGAGGCTTCGAGCGGCGGGATCGGCGTGTTCAGCCAGAGGTCGCAGCCCCCGCACACCAGCCGCCCGAGGTCCATGTCGTAGCCCTCGAGGTAGGCGACGCGCACGCGGCCGCGCAGCCGCTCGCGCATCCCGAAGATCTCGCGGATTCGCGCCTTGCCCTCCTCGTCGCGGGGGTGGGCCTTGCCGGCGAAGACGAGCTGCAGCGCGCCGTGCTCCCGCGCGATCGAGGCCAGTCGCTCGAGGTCGTGGAAGATCAGCGTCGGTCGTTTGTAGGCGGTCGCCCGGCGGGCGAAGCCGATCGTGAAGCAGTCCTCGCGAAAGCCCGCGTCCGTCTCCCGCTCGACGCGGGCGATCAGCGCGCGCCGGGCTTCGGCATGGGCCTCGCGGAGCTCGGCGAGGGGGATGCGGATCGCGTCGCGGAGCGCGAGCGGATCCCGCCGCCAGCTCGGAATCGCGCGGTCGAAGAGCGAGGCGAGGGCGGGCGTCGCCCAGGTCGTCGTGTGGATGCCGTTCGTGATCGAGCGGATCGGATGGGCCGGGAACATGCTCCGCGAAACCTCGCCGTGGCGCATCGCGACGCCATTGACGAAGTGGGCGGTCTGGAGCGCGAGGTCGGTCATGTTGAGTACGTCCTCCTGGCCGAGCAGCGCGAGTCGCTTCCGCGCGGTCGCGCCCAGCGAGCGCTCGACGAGGTGACCCGGAAAGACGTCGTGGCCGGCGGGCACCGGCGTATGCGTCGTGAAGACGCACTGGCTGCGGACGGTCGCGAGGTCGCGGAGGGTGGGGGCGGCCCGCGTCCGCGCCAGGCGCTCATCGAGCAGCGCGAGCCCGACGAGCGCGGCATGACCCTCGTTGAGATGGAAGCGACGGATCGATCCGTAGCCGATCGCGCGCAGCATGCGCAGGCCGCCGATGCCGAGCACGATCTCCTGCGCGAGGCGATAGCGGCCGTCGCCGCCGTAGAGCGCGTCCGTCAGCGCGCGGTCCGGCTCTGCGTTCTCGGGGAGCGCCGCGTCGAGCAGGTAGACGGGCACCGCAGCGCCGCGGACGCCCTCGACCCGGTAGCGCCAGGCGCGCAGGACGACCTCGCGTCCCTCGACTTCGACCGCGACGCGCGCCGCGACGGGCTCGAGCAAGCGCTCGACGGGCCAATCCGCCGGCGCCTCGACCTGCTGTCCCGTCGCCGGGTCGAGCTGTTGGAGGAAGTAGCCGCGTCGATGGACCAGCGATACGGCGACCATCGGGATGCAGAGGTCCGCAGCCGAGCGGAGGGTGTCGCCCGCCAGCACGCCGAGACCGCCGGAGTAGGTCGGGATCGACGATTCGAGGGCGATCTCCATCGAGAAGTAGGCGACCCGTGCGGATTCAGACATGGCGCCCTTCCGTCTCGGCCCGAGGCGATGCCGTCGGCGATTGCGTTTGCGCAGGCGGGTCGGCCCCCGTCGTGGGCGACGCCCGCTCGCTCAGCTTCGCGGCGACGTCCTCGACGAGGAGGGACAGTCGCCTGCGCCAGCTCGGATACTGGTCCGCGCGCAGGCCCGGCATGTTGACGGGCTCGCTCTCGTCCGCGAGATCGGCGAGGGAGACGCCGACCAGCGGAGCGGGGGTGCGCGCGAGGAAGGCATGGACGATCGCGGTCAGTCGCGGCGGCGGCGGCAGCGGTTCGCCGGGCGCGAGCAGCCCCTCCTCGACGAGACGGTGCGCGAGGGCCTCGCAGGTGGCGGTCCGCTCGCGGCTCGCGGTCGCGAGCTCGGCGTCGTCGGCCAGCAGACCCGCTGCGCGGCGGATCTCGAGATCCCGCCCCCGGACATAGCCGGCCAGCGGCGGCAGGTCGTGTGTATTGGCCGAGACGAGCGCGCGCCGCGAGTAGGCGCTCGCCGGTCGAAAGCCGTCGGCATCGCGCTCGAAGTAGAGGACCTGCCACGAGAGGATCTCGAAGGACTCGAGCAGGCGGTCGAAGCCGGGCGGGACGGTACCGAGGTCTTCGCCGATCACGATCGCGCCGGCGCGCTGGCTCTCGAAGGCGAGCAGCCCGAGGAGCTCGCTCTCCGGGTAGGCCACGTAGGCGCCCTCGGCGGGGGGGCGACCGCGCGGGATCCAGAACAGACGCGCCATCGACATGGCATGGTCGATGCGGAGTCCGCCGGCGTGGCGCATCGCGCTGCGCAGCAGGTCCGTCCAGGGCCGGAAGGCGTGGGCGCGCAGTCGGTGGGGATCGACGGGACGCATGTCCCAGTCCTGACCCGACGGATTGAACGCGTCGGGCGGCGCGCCGATCGAGGCGGCCTCGGCGAGGAGTTCGGGAAGGAGCCAGGCGTCGGCGCCGGTCGGACTCGAGCCGAGCGCGAGATCGGCCACGAGGCCGATTCGCATCCCGCTCGCGCGCGCCGCGTCGGCACAGGCCGCGTGCTGGCGATCGAGCTCGAACTGCAGATAGCGGTGGAAGTCGATCGTCTCGGGATGCGCGTCGCGGAAGCGCGCGACGGCGCCCGAGCGCGCGTCGTGATAGGCGATGGGCCAGCGCCGCCAGTCGGGGCCGTGGGTCGGGGCGAGCGCCTCGTCGAGGGCGAGGAACGTCGCGAAGTCGTCGAGGGCGGACCCTTCCCGCGCACGGTAGCGGGCATAGTCCCGCGCGCGAGACGAGCCGGGATCGGCGCAGACGCGCCGGAAGCAGCCGTGGAGCGCGCGCAGGACGCTCGTCTTCAGACGATCCACCGCCGGCCGGTCGAGCCAATCGGCGGCGCGCAGGGCATCCCGGCTCGCCCGCAGCGCCGGGTCCGAGAGCAGGGCGCGTGCGCCCGCGCACGCGGCGAGCTCGGGGATCGCCTCGAGGTCGAGGTGGATCGGATTGCGGAAGCGTCGACTCAGGGGCGAGTAGGGGCTGGCGCCGGGCTCGCGGTTCGCCAGTGCATGCACGGGGCTCAGGGCGACGAAGTCGACGCCCGCGGCCGCGGCGTCGCGTGTCAGGCGCGCGACGTCGCCGAGGTCGCCGATGCCCCAGTCGCGGCGGCTCCGGAGCTCGTAGAGCTGGGCGAAGAGTCCGAGCGCCCGACTCGGGCCGATGCGATCCGCGAGCGGCGCGCAGCAGGGCGGCGCGACGACGCGGCGCTGGCGCCCGCGGCGCCTCACCGCGCCGGAGGAGACGACGAGCTCGACGTCGTAGTCGCCGATGCCGAGATCCGGGGGCAACTCGATCGCCGTCGTGCCCGGCTCGATCTGTCCCTCGATCTCGCGTCGATCCCCGGCCTCGTCGGCGATCGACACGTGGAAGAGCGCCGCCTGCGATGCCTCGCTCGTCGGGCGATGCAGCCGCAGGCGGAGGGGGTCGCCCCGGCGGGTCACGGCGGCGGGCGAGAGCAGCCGGGCGTGGGTCCGCTCGGCGAAACGAGCCTGCGCGTGCGCCGCGGCCGACTCGCTCGACGCGTCGAAGCCCATGGCCTCGAGCAGGGCCTCGCGGGTCGCGTCGGACGGCACATGGAGACGCCCCTCCCCGCTGCGCCAGCCGGGGAGGATGCCGACCGCGCGCGCCAACGCCTCGAGCCGCGGCCTTGCGCTCATCGCGGTGCCTTCCCGGCCGACGGGCGGCCCTCGAGGCAGACGAATGCGTGTGCGGCGACGGGCAGCGACTCGCCGGCCTGGCGCAGCGCGGGGCTCGCCTGTACGTCCGCCGTATCGAAGACGAGACACCAGGCCCCGACGCGGTCGTCGCCGGGCATGCGGTAGTGGACGGCCTCGGAGCCCGCGTTGAGCAGGAGCAGGAAGTCCTCGCAGGGCGTCGCGTCCTCGCTCTCCTCCGTCGACCCGACCTCCGGCCCGGACCTCGGATCCGACCGGGGCGGGCCGCTCAGCCAGAGCGCCAGTGAGCGCAACGCGGCGTCGCGCCAGTCCGAGTCGTCGAGCTCCTTCGCGTCCGGGCGGAGCCAGCGGACGTCGCGGGTCCCGGTCGCATCGTCGGTGGCCCCGTGCAGGAAGCGGGTGCGGCGGAAGGCGGGATGCTCGAGCCGCATGGCGATCAGGCGGCGGGCGAGCTCGAGCAGCGCCCGGTCCTCGGCCGTGCGGCCCTCCCAGTCGATCCAGCCGAGCTCGTTGTCCTGGCAGTAGGCGTTGTTGTTGCCGCCCTGGGTCCGACCCATCTCGTCGCCGGCGCAGACCATCGGCGTGCCCTGCGAGAGGAGCAGGGTCGCCAGGAGGTTGCGCTGCTGGCGCGCGCGCAGGGTCCGGATCGCCGGATCGTCGGTCTCGCCCTCGACGCCGCAATTCCAGGAGGATTCGTCCCCGTGGCCATCGCGGTTGTCCTCGCCGTTGGCCTCGTTGTGCTTGCGCTCGTAGCGGACGAGATCGGCGAGGGTGAAGCCGTCGTGGGCCGTCACGTAGTCGACGCTGGCCCACGGGTGTCGATGGCGCTGCTCGAAGACGTCGCTCGATCCGGCGATCCGCGAGGCCAGCTCGCCGACCATGCCCCCATCGCCCCGCCAGAAGCGCCGCACGACGTCCCGGTAGCGATCGTTCCACTCGGCCCAGCCGGACGGGAAATGGCCCAGCTGATAGCCCCCGTCGCCGAGGTCCCAGGGCTCGGCGATCAGCTTCGTGCGCGCGAGCGCGGGATCCTGGCGGAGCACGTCGAAGAAGCCCGATCCGACGTCGAAGTCGTGCGACTCGCGTCCGAGGGCGGGGGCGAGATCGAAGCGGAAGCCGTCGACGTGGATCTGCTCGACCCAGTAGCGGAGCGAGCTCGCGACCAGCTGGATCACGCGGGGATGGCGCAGGTCGAGGGTGTTGCCGCATCCGGTGTAGTCGACGTAGTAGCGCGGATCGCCGTCGACCAGGCGGTAGTAGGCGCGGTTGTCGATGCCGCGGAAGCAGAGGGTGGGGCCCAGCTCGTTGCCCTCGGCGCTGTGGTTGTAGACGACGTCGAGGACGACCTCGATGCCCGCGTCGTGGAGGTGGCGGACGAGGGTCCGCAGCTCGGCGATCCGTCCGCTCGCGAGGTAGCTGGGCTCGGGCGCGAAGAAGGAGAGGGTGTTGTAGCCCCAGTAGTTGCGCAGTCCGCGTTCGGCGAGCGGTCGCTCGGTCAGGTTCGCGTGGATCGGGAGCAGCTCGACGGCGGTCACGCCGAGCGTGCGCAGGTGGCGGATGGAGGCCTCCGTGCCGAGTCCGGCGAAGGTGCCGCGAAGGGCTTCAGGGACCTCCGGCATGCGCATCGTGAATCCCCGGACGTGGAGCTCGTAGAGAACGCTTCGGTTCCAGGGCGTTCGCGGTCGGGGCGCGTCGTCCCAGGTATGGGCCAGCTCGACGACGCGGCATTTGGGAACGCCGCGCGCGTCGTTGCGTCGATCGAAGGAGAGATCCGCCTGCGCATGGCCGATGCGGTAGCCGAAGTGGGCATCGGACCAGCGGAAGGGGCCGACCAGCTGGCGCGCATAGGGGTCGAGCAGCAGCTTGTGGGGATTGAAGCGGAGCCCGTTGCGCGGATCGTAGGGGCCGTGGACGCGGTATCCGTAGAGCTGCTCCGGTCGCACGTCGGGCAGGAAGCCGTGCCAGACGTCCTCGGAGCGCTCCGGCAGCGCGATGCGATGGATCTCGCGTCGACCCCGCGCGTCGAAGAGGCAGAGCTCGACGCGTTCGGCGTCCTCGGAGAAGAGCGCGAAGTTCACGCCCCGCCCGTCCCAGCTCGCGCCGAGCGGATGGGGCAGGCCCGGCTCGACGCGCAGGTCGCTCGCGCTCATGGCCGTCGCTCCCGCCCGCGCACGACGACGGCCTGCGGCGGCCGCCGGCGCTCGAGCGAGTCGGGGCGACCGGGGCGGTCGGATGGACGGCTCTCGATCCGACCGCCGCGGGCGTTGGGCGCCCCCTCGCCCCCGGCGCGGCCGCAGTCGATCGGGAGCTTGGAGGCGACGGCGTCGACCCGCAGCGCATCGACATGGCCGGTCTCGATCCCGTGGAAGGCGCTCGAGAGCGGGAAGCGGCGGACGTCGGGACGGCCGTCGTCGAACGGGCGACGCCCGCAATCGGAATGGCTGTCCTGGCGTGGATCGTCGGGCGGGTCATCGGGACGGTGGGACGGAGCCCGGTCGAGGATCACGCCGATGCCGCTGCGATGCAGACCGTCGATCCGGAACGTCAGGTCCTGCGGCGCGCCGTACGGGGCGGTCGGTGCGAGGTCGTGCCTCGTCTGATCGCCCCACGCGCCGCAGTACGCGCCGTAGTAGAACGAGCCGCAGTAGCCGTAGTAGAAGGGGTGCTCCATGACGGGCATCGGCTCGGCAGGCGTACAGCCCATGTCCGCGCAGCCCATGTCGCGAGCGGTCTCGGCGAGCGCGTGCGCGAGCGCGCGGTCGTCGAGGAAGCCGCCGCTCTCGGGAGCGCGCCGCCAGGCGCGGAGATGGACCGCGTCGATCGAGGTCGGCGATGCGGGGCGGGTGCGGTCTCGACGCCCCGCCATCCCGACGTCGTCCTGCCAGGCACGGTCGAGGGCGCAGAGCCGCGAGGCCGTGCGCGGAGGCGGCTCGGCGTGGGCGGGGACGGCGAACGGGTCCGCCTTCTCGAGGTCAGGGTCGAGGTCCGGGTCGAGGAAAGGGTCGCCGCCGGCCGGCTCGATGTGGAATTTGTACAGATCACCGACCCGTGCGCCCGCAACGGAGCCCGCGCAGATGCCCGAGCCTCCGACCGGAGCGAGGCGATGTTTGTCGGAGGCTCGGTCGTCGAGGTCGCCGATCGCGCAGAGGCGTGCCGCCGTTGGCGTCCAACCGGCGAACGGGACGCTCCAGCCCGACCCGGATTCGATCGGATGGGCGCCGAGCTTCCGGTGCAGATGCAGCTGGCTGCCGTCGTTGAAGAGGTAGCGATCGTCCTGGCTGAGCAGGCTCTGCATCCTTCGGCTTCTCCGCATCGAGCTTCGGCTTCTCCGCATCGAGCTGCGCGCTGCAGGTCGGAGCAATCCGCGTGCCGTCGCCCTCGCGCGCATGCGGGCTCGCGTGGCGCGTGCGCGTCGGCGCCGGAGGCGTCGCGCCCGACGGCCGGACGCTGCGCGGACCGCTGGGGCGGGGAGCCTCGAATGCGGCCGTCGACCCCCGTGGCGGGGCGGAAGGCGGGGCACGTGCCTTGCACGCCGATCGACTCACCGGCTCGGCGGGGTCCGAGGCCGCGCGTCGACGCGGCGGGAGGGGGAGGCAGGATGAACGACCACGCGGAGCGGAACGGCGAGGCGGAGCGGAACGGCGAGGCGGAGCGGAACGGCGGGGCGGAACGGAACGGCGAGGCGGAGCGCAGCCGCGGCACGGAGACCGGATGGGAGGCAGAGCCGGGTCGATCCCGAAACGAGGCCGCGGTCGCGACGAGGGCGCGCCCGGGCGCGGACGACGGGTCGGAGCGGGGCGCGGACGCATCCGGGGCGTCGGACGGGCGCTGGCGCGCGGAGCAGGGCCTCGTCCGTCGTCTGCAGACCGACGATCGCGCTGCGTTCGACGAGCTGTACGAACAGCATCGCGATGCCGTGATCCGCTACGTGCAGGGCTGGCTGCGCGACTCCGTGGAGGCCGAGGATCTCGCCCAGGACACCTTCGCCGAGGCGTTCCGATCGATCCGGCGCTTCGAGGGGCGGTCGAGCCTGCGGACCTGGCTGATCGGCATCGCGCGCTTCCAGTGTCTGCGACTCCGCCGCACGCGGTCGCGTTGGGTCACGGGCGTGGGCAGCGACGCGCGCGCCCCGACCCGGGCGATCGATGCGCGCATCGAAGCCTGCATCGACGCGACCCGGATGCTCGCGCGCTGCGACGCCGTCCTCGCCGATCGCGTCGGCCCGACCGGCCGCTCGATCTTCGAGCTCCACTACGGTCACGCGCGCTCCGTCCGTTCGATCGCCTCGTCGCTCGGCCGCTCGAAGGACGCCGTGAAGGCGAGCTTGCGCAGATCGCGACGGCTCCTCTGGCTGGACCTCGTCGCAAGCAGCGGTGATCCGCGGGGCGAGCTGGCAGCGCGCGGCGTCGGACGCCCGACTCACGCTCCCGCCATGGTGGCGGGGGGAGACGCAACGGTCGCGGCGAAACGCGGGGCGTCACCGGATCGCACGGATGCAGTCGATGGTCGTCGACCTCGAATCGGGGTGACATGACCCTCGGCCCGCATCCGGCGTCTTCGTTCCGTCCTCGAGTCCGGGGAGGCCGCTCGCTCGCGCGCGTTCGACGCGTGCGAGACGAGCCGGTCGGGGAGCGGCTCGACGACGCTTCCCGGCGGTGCGCGCGGGTCACGACGACGCGGGGCCGAAGCGCGATCCCCGGTCCGCGCGACGCCGCACGACCTGCTCGACCCGGTCCGGGTCCCGTTTCCGGGGCAGGGCCGTCCCCGAGGCGAAGCGCTCCCACGACGTCGACATCGGCGCCTCGGCGTGTCCGCGTGACGCGTCGGGAATTCGACGCCGTGCTCTTCGATCTCGATGGGGTCCTGACGGACACGGCGCGCCTGCACGCCGAGGCCTGGCGGCGCGCCTTCGATCCGGTCCTGAAGCGGGCGCCGCGCCGCGCGCGCGAGCCCTACCGGCCGTTCGATCCGGACCAGGACTACGCGCGCTATGTCGATGGTCGCGACCGCATGGACGGGGCGCGGTCGTTCCTCGCGTCGCGCGACATCCGCCTGCCCGAGGTCGCGAGTCCGCAGAGGGACGAATCGCTCGCAGCCGTCGTGCGGGCCAAGGATGCCGACTACCTCCGGCTCCTGGGCGAGCGCGGCATCGTCCCGTTCCCGGGCGCCGTCCGATGGCTCGAGACCCTCGCACGGGACGGGCTGCGCCTCGCGGTCGTGTCCGCGAGCCATCACGCTCGGGAAGTCCTCGAGGCGGCGCGGATCGCGTCCCGGTTCGACGTCCGCGTCGATGGCGTCGTCGCCGATGCGCTCGGGCTCGCGGGCAAGCCCGAGCCGGATCTCTTCCTCGAGGCGGCTCGGCGACTCGGCGTGATGCCGGGGCGCGCCGTCGTGGTCGAAGATGCGGTCGCGGGCGTCGCGGCCGGACGGCGGGGCGGCTTCGGCTTCGTGATCGGCGTCTCGCGTGGTCGAGACGCGGCGCGACTGCGGGACGCCGGCGCGGACCTCGTCGTCGACGACCTCGGAGAGATGCTGCGATGACCCGCGATCCGGCCCGTCGGGACGAGGCCTGCGGCTGTCCCCGCCTGCGGGCGATCGTGAGCCGCGAGCGGCGTCAGCTGCTGCCGGAGAGGGAGTATCCCGCCGATCCCTGGCGCCTGGTCGAACGCCGCTCGATGCCCGCCTATCGACCGCAGACGGAGACGCTCTTCAGCACCGCGAATGGCTACCTCGGCATCCGCGCGACGCCCGAGGAGGGCGCGCCGGTCCACGAACGGGGGACCTATCTGAACGGATTCCACGAGACCTGGCCGATCCCCTACGCGGAGGAGGCCCATGGCTTTCCGCGCCTGGGCCAGACGATGCTCGCGGTACCCGACGGGACGCTGCTCAAGCTCTACGTCGATGACGAGCCCTTCGAGCTCGCGAATGCGCGCTTGCTCGCCTTCGAGCGGGTCCTCGACTTTCGTCGCGGGACGCTGGATCGCGAGCTGCACTTCGAGACGCCGGACGGGCGACGACTCTGCCTCCGGTCCAGTCGCTTCGCATCGATGGACGACCGCCATCTGGCTTGCATCGAGTACGAGGTGCGGATGGTGAGGGGCACCGCGAGCGTGGTCGTGTCCTCCGAGCTGGTCGTCCCCTCCGAGCAGCCCCGGTCCGATGGCGTCGACCCCCGACGGACCAGCGAGGTCGGGGATCCCGCGCTCGCTCCGACCCACCATCGAACCCGTGGGCGGCGCATCCTCATGAACCTCGAGACGCGCAGCAGCCATCTCCGGATGGCCTGCGCGATGGACCACGTCGTGGAGGCGGACGGTCCGCTCGAGGTCGAGGAGGCGGAGTGCGCGCGCGATCGGGGACGGGTCGTCTTCCATGCCGATCTGGCGGAGGGGCAGCGACTCCGCATCGTGAAGCTGCTCGCCTATCACTACTCGGCCGAGGCCGACGCGGGCGAGCTCCGGTTCCGGACCCACCGGACCCTCGATCGCGCCCTCCGCCACGGCGTCGAGGTCCTGCGCGGACGCCATCGCGCCCGCATCGACGCCTACTGGCGCCTCGCAGACGTCGAGGTCGTCGGGGACGCCGAGGTCCAGCAGGCGCTGCGATTCAATCTCTACCAGCTCCTCCAGGCATGCGGTCGCTGCGAGGGCCATGGCGTCCCGGCCAAGGGGCTCACCGGACTGGGCTATCAGGGACACTATTTCTGGGACACCGAGATCCACGTCGTGCCGTTCCTGACCTACGTCCTGCCCCATACGGCCCGCAGCCTCCTCGACCTGCGCCACCGCCAGCTCCCGCTCGCGCGGCTTCGCGCCCGGGAGGTGGGCGAGCGGGGAGCGCTCTTTCCCTGGCGCACGATCAATGGAGAGGAGTCCTCGGCCTACTATGCGGCCAGCACGGCCCAGTACCACATCGACGCGGACGTCGTCTACGCGGCCGATCGCTATGTCGCCCTGACCGGAGACGTCGAGTTCCTGTCGCATGGATTCGTCGAGATCGCCGTCGAGACCGCGCGCATGTGGGCGGGGCTCGGGTTCTATTCGCCGCGCAAGGGCGGGCGGTTCTGCATCAACGGCGTCACCGGCCCCGACGAGTACAACACCGTCGTCAACAACAACGCCTACACCAACCTGATGGCGCGCGAGAACCTCCGAATCGCCGTGCGTCTCGTCGATTCGCTGCGGGTCCGTGCGCCGGAGGCCTTCGACCGGCTGGTCGGCGCGACGGGTCTCGACGTCGCGGAGCTCGAGGAGTGGACCCGCGCGGCCGACCGGATGTACGTCCCTTGGGACGAAGAGGCGGGCGTCCACCTCCAGGACGACGACTTCCTGGATCGGGAGCTCTGGGACTTCGACGGCTCGCCGAAGAGCGCCTATCCCCTCCTGCTCCACTTCCATCCGCTCGTGATCTACCGCCATCAGGTCGTCAAGCAGGCCGATCTCGTGCTGGCCACCTTCCTGCTTCCCGACGCGTTCGATCGGGAGGAGAAGCGTCGCATATTCGACTACTACGATCCGTTGACGACGGGCGACTCGTCCCTGTCGGGCTGCATCCAGAGCATCATGGCGGCGGAGCTCGGATACCGAGAGCAGGCCTATCTCTACTTCACCGACGCCCTCGTCATGGATCTGGGGGACATCGGCGGAAACGTCCGTGACGGACTTCACGTCGCTGCCCTCGGCGGGACGTGGATGGCGGTGGTCCACGGCTTCGCGGGCCTGCGCGACCGCGACGGCGTGCTGCGCTTCCGACCGGACCTTCCGGACGGATGGGACAGGCTCCGCTTCCGACTCGCGCCGAAGGGCGGGGTGCTCGAGGTCGAAATGCAGCCTGGGCAGACGATCTATCGCCTGCTCGAGGGCGAAGCGCTCGAGATCCGCCACGACGACGAGCGTGTCGTGCTGGACGCCCGCAATCCTTCGCGCGTCGTCGCCGCGTCCGCGCGGAAGCCGAAGTGACGCGCGCGGGCGGGGCGGAGCAGCCCGTCCTGGCCGATCGGGCGCGCTCGCGCGTTCGACGCGCCGCCTATCGATTGCAGCTCGGAGTCGATCTCGACTTCGCCGGCGCCGCGGACCTCGCGCCCTATCTCGCGCGGCTCGGGATGAGCCACGTCTATCTCTCGCCCTGTCTCCAGGCCCGGCACGGCAGCGCGCACGGGTACGACATCGTCGACTTCGAGCACGCGCGCGACGAGCTCGGCGGCGACGCGGGCTTCGCGCGAATGTGCGACCGCTTCCACGCGCATGGGCTGGGCGTCGTGCTCGACGTGGTCCCCAACCACATGGCCATCGGATCGGGGAACGCCTGGTGGTGGGACGTGCTCGAGAACGGGCGGTCGAGCCGCCACGCGCGCTTCTTCGACGTCGATTGGAATCGGGTCCGGACCGAGGGTGGGCTGCTCCTGCCTGTGCTCGAAGATCACTATGGACGGATCCTCGAGGCCGGCGGGATCCGGGTCGAGCGCGCGGGCGGGACGGTCCGTGTCCGCCATGGCGACCAGCTCTTCCCCGTCGCGCCGCGCTCGCTCGCCGGCCTGCTCGCTCCGGCAGGGGAGCGGTCGGGCTCCGCGTTGCTGGCGTTCCTCGCGCGCGCATTCGCCGCGCTCCCGCTCCCCGCGACGACCGACGCCGAGGCCCTCGAATCGCGACACGGCGACGTGGCCGTCCTGAAGCGGCTGCTCGTCGATCTGGTCGAGTCGGACGAGCGGGTTCGATGCGCGATCGACGACGAGATCGACCGGCTCATGCACGACCCGGATCGGCTCGACGACTTCCTCTCGCGCCAGAGCTACCGCCTCGCGTACTGGCGGATCGCCGCGCGCGAGCTCGACTACCGGCGCTTCTTCGACGTCGACGCCCTCGTCGCGCTCCGAGCCGAGGATCCGGTCGTCTTCAGGGCAGCCTACCATCGCGTCCTCGCCTGGCTCGAGGCGGGGCTGATCGACGGGCTGCGCATCGATCACGTCGATGGTCTCGCCGATCCGGAGACCCATCTCGAGCGTCTCGCGGCCTCGCGCCCGGATTGGCTGCTGGTGGAGAAGATCCTGGTTCCGGGAGAGGCGCTCCCGCCGAGCTGGCCGGTGGATGGAACGACCGGGTACGAATTCCTCCATCTCGCGGGCGGCCTCTTCGTCGATCCGAACGGCGAGCGACCGCTCACGGCCGCGTATCGGGCCTTCGCCGGCGCGTCGACCGACCATGCGTCCATCGTGGCGCGGGCGAAGGCGCAGGTCGTCGACGGCCTCTTCGGCAGCGACCTGCGGAGGCTCACGGACCAGCTCGGCGAGGTCTGTCGACGCCATCGTCGGCACCGCGACTACACGACGGCGGACCTCGAGGCCGCGCTCCGCGCCTTCCTGATCCACCTCTCCGTCTACCGCACCTACGCCCGACCCGAGCTCGGCTCGATCGCCCCGGTCGACGCGGGACGCATCGATGCGGCGATCGCAGCGGCACGCGGCGCTGCGATCGAGGTACCGCCGGATCTCTTCGACTTCCTCCGCGAAGTGCTGTCGCTGCGCGTTCGGGGTCCGGAGGAGGCCCGACTGGTCGAGCGCATCCAGCAGCAATCCGGCGCGGTCATGGCCAAGGGCGTCGAGGACACGGCCTTCTATCGCGACGCACGCCTGCTCGCCTTGTCGGAGGTCGGAGGCGATCCGTCGCGCTTCGGCGTCGCGCCGGAGGCTTTTCACGCGCACTTCACGAGCGGACCGGGGCCCTTCGAGGGGCTGCTCGCCAGCTCGACCCATGACACCAAGTGGAGCGAGGACGTCCGCTCGCGTCTCGTCGTCCTCTCCGAGATTCCCCAGGAATGGGCGGAGGCGGTCGAGCGGTGGCATGCGCGCTCGCGCGGATTCCGCTCGACCCTGGTGGATCGGCACTTCGAATGGTTCACCTATCAGCTCCTCGTGGGCTGCTGGCCGATCGAGGTCGAGCGGGCCCGGACATGCCTCTCGAAGGCGGCGCGCGAGATGAAGAGGCGGACGTCCTGGCGTCGACCGAACGCGGGCTACGAGGAAGCGATCGAGTCCTTCGTGCGCCGACTCCTGAGCGACCCGGAGATGCGGGGCGAGCTCGAGGCCTTCGTCCAGCGAATCGATCCCTTCGGTCGCATCAACTCGCTCGCCCTCACGTTGATCAAGCTGACCGCGCCGGGCTTCGCGGACGTCTACCAGGGCTGCGAGCTCTGGCGGTTCTCGGCGATGGATCCCGACAATCGCCGGGCGGTCGACTTCCCGCGTCGGGAGGGTCTGCTGGACGAGCTGGAGGGGGAGGGGGGCGCGGCGGTCGGTGCGGCGCTCGCGGACGATCGGACGAAGCTCTGGCTCGTTCGTCGCGCGCTGCAGCTGCGCGGCGATCGGCCGGAGTGCTTCGCGGCCGACGCGGCCTATGTCCCGCTCGAGGCCGCCGGCCGGCATGCCCCGTCCGTCTTCGGCTATCAGCGCGGCGATCGGGTCGCGGTCGTGGTTCCGCGTCTCCTGCTCTCGCGTGGAGTGGATTGGGGCGGGGAAGAGGTCGCCCTCGGTTCGGGAAGCTGGCGCGACGTCCTGACCGGCCAGGCGTGGGCCGGGGGACGGCTCCGGGTCGGCGCGCTCCTCGCCCGGTTCCCGGTCGCGCTGCTCGAGCGGGAGGATGGCTCGTCATGAGCGGACGCTGCGTCTGGTCGCCCGCGGCGGGTCGGGTCGAGGTCGTCGTAGGCGCGAAGCGACGGGCGATGGAGCGTGCGGACGGAGGATGGTGGCGAACGGAGGCGCCGATCGCGCCGGAGGAGGGCTACGCATTCGCGCTCGACGGAGGCGATCCGCTGCCCGACCCGCGATCGCGCTGGCAGCCTTCGGGCGTCCACGGCCCGTCGCGACCGTTCGATCCGTCGCGCTTCCCGTGGACGGATGCGGACTGGAGTCCGCCGCCGCTCGAGACGGGGCTGATCTACGAGCTCCACGTCGGCACGTTCACGCCCGAGGGCACGTTCGACGGCGTGATCGGGCGTCTCGACCATCTGGTCGAGCTCGGCGTGACCCACGTCGAGCTGATGCCCGTCGCCGAGTTCAGCGGGGGCCGCGGCTGGGGCTACGACGGCGTGGACCTGTTCGCGGCGCATCACGCCTATGGCGGCCCCGACGGTCTTTGCCGGCTGGTCGACGCCTGTCATGCACGCGGGCTCGCCGTGCTCCTCGACGTCGTCTACAACCATCTCGGTCCCGAGGGCAACTATCTTCCCCGGTTCGGTCCCTACTTCACCGATCGCCATCAGACGGCCTGGGGATCGGCGCTGAACCTCGACGGTCGCGACAGCGACGAGGTTCGCCGGTTCCTCTGCGACAATGCGATCTTCTGGCTGCGCGACTGCCACTTCGACGGCCTCCGGATCGATGCGGTCCACGCGATCGTCGATACCTCCGCCACGCACCTGCTCGAAGAGCTCGCCTCCGAGGTGGCGGCGCTCGAGCGGCGTCTCTCGCGACGGCTCGTCCTGATCGCGGAGAGCGACGCCAACGATCCCCGCCTCGTCCGCGGTCCCGCCGTCGGGGGCTTCGGCCTGACCGCATCGTGGAACGACGACTTCCACCACGCGATCCACGCGCTGCTCACGGGCGAACGCTCCGGCTACTACGCCGATTTCGGCGGACTGGCCGAGCTCGCGAAGGTCCTGACCGACGTCTTCGCCTACGACGGTCGCTACTCGGCGTTTCGCGGGCGTCGTCACGGCCGTTCGGCGCAGGGGCTGTCCGGGAGTCGATTCGTCGGCTTCGTCCAGAACCACGATCAGGTCGGCAACCGCGCCGAGGGCGATCGGCTCGGCCGACTCGTCTCGAGCGGACGGCTCGAGATCGCCGCCGCGTTGCTGTTCACGGCCCCTTTCGTCCCGCTGCTCTTCATGGGCGAGGAGTGGGCGGCCTCGACGCCGTTCCTCTACTTCACCGACCATGGTGACCCGGATCTGGGCCGCGCCGTCCGCGACGGCCGTCGCCGGGAGTTCGCGGCCTTCGGCTGGGATCCGGAGCGGATCCCCGATCCCCAGGCGAGAGAGAGCTTCGAACGCTCGAAGCTCGACTGGACCGAGCTCGAGCGGCCGCGGCATCGGCGCATCCTCGCCTGGTACCGCTCGCTCGCGGCCCTGCGCCGCGCTTCGCCGGAACTGATGAACGGGCGCATGGACGAGGTCGAGGTCGCCATCGACGAGCGAGCCGACTGGATCCGGATCGAGCGCGGCCGCTTCACGCTGGTCGCGAACCTCTCGCCGCGCACGGCGACGATTCCCCTGCGACCCGGCCGACCCGAGGCGATCCTGCTCGCGAGCGGTGAGGAGCCGGTCTTGCGCGAGGGCGCCCTCGCCCTGCAACGCGATGCCGTCGTGATCTTCGGCGAGTCGACCTCGCGCCCGGGCGAGCCGGTCGCGCAGCCGACCCCGACACGGGCTCGATCCTGAATCGCGCTTCCCCCGTCACGGAGCGGCGGTGGCGCCCATGCGACGACCGGTGGCAGGTCGAACCGGGATGGAGGACGCTCGCCGAGCGATCGAGCCACCCTTCCAAGCAGGAGCGCCCCCCATGTCCGACCCCAAGCCGACCGACGTCCCCGCGATCCCCGACTACGCGAAGCTCCTCGACGGTCGCGTCGCCGTCGTGACCGGCGGCGGCGCCCGCGGCATCGGCGGCGCGATCGCCGCGCTCTTCGCCCAGCACGGCGCGCTCGTCGAGATCGCCGAGATCGACGAGGCGCGCGCCGAGGAGAACGCGTCGGCGATTCGCGCCGCGGGCGGGCAGGTCCGCGCGCACGTCCTCGACGTGACGCGGCCCGAGGAGGCGGAGCGGCTCGGCCGGCTCGTGCTCGATCATCACGGCCGCTGCGACGTGCTCGTCAACAACGTCGGCGACTACCGCCCGCTCGTGCGCTTCGCCGAGTCGGGACCCGAGTCGTGGGACGCGATGATCCGGATCAACCTCTATCACTTCTATGCCGTGACGCGTGCCTTCATCGGCTCGATGATCGAGCGCCGGCGCGGCTCGATCATCAACGTCCACTCGGTCGAGGGGCTGCGCGGCTATCCCGGGGAGCCCGTCTACGGCTCGCTCAAGGGGGCGGTCGCCCACTTCACGACCTGTCTCGCCGCCGAGCAGGGGCGCAACGGCATCCGCGTCAACGGCATCGGCCCCGACCTCACGCAGACGCCGCAGGTGGACTACATCCAGGGCTACGAGGATGCGACGCATCTCTGGCCGTCGTGGGCGCCCGTCGGTCGGCTCGGCTGGCCCGAGGACCAGGCGCGGGTCGCGCTCTTCCTCGCGTCGGACATGTCGTCGTTCGTGACGGGACACAACATCCCCGTCGACGGTGGAACGAAGGCCGGCGGAGGCTGGATCTGGTCGCCCAAGGAGAATCGCTTCGCGAATCGACCGAGGAACATCTGAGCGTCGCGTCTCCTGAACGAACGAGGAGGGCGGCCGCCATGATCGTCGACACGCATACCCACGTCGTCTCGACCGACGAGACGCGCTACCCGATGCAGTGCACGGCGACGGATCCCGCCGATCCCGGCGCGTGGCCGCTGCGGACCCGGGTCACGGCGGATGAGCTCGAGCGGGCGATGACGGCGGCCGGCGTCGCGCGCGCATGCCTCGTACAGGGCTATGCGGCATACCGCTTCGACAATCGATACACGGTGGCTTCCGCCGAGGCCTGGCCGCGGCGCTTCGTGTCCGTCTGCGCGCTCGACCCGGAGGACGCGGACGCGCTCGCAGCGCTCGAGGCGCTCGCGCGGAGCCCGCGCGTGGGCGGCCTGCGGCTGACGAGCGGGGGCCTGCTGGGCGGTCGTGGCCTCGACAGTCCGGGCTCGCAGCGTCTCTGGGACGCGGCCGAGCGACTCGGCCTCGTGGTGTCGATCCTGAGCCTGCCCGACGGATTGGAGGCCGTCGCCGCGTCGGCCCGCGCCCGCCCGCATCATCCGGTCGTCCTCGATCATTGCGGCTTCGTCGAGGTGGTCGAAGACTTCGAGCGTCTCGCATCGCTCGCGCCGCTCCGGAACGTGCACCTCAAGGTCTCGTCGCGCGTGCTGGTCCAGGGCGATCCCGCGTCGATCGTACGTCGCCTGGCGGATCGCTTCGGCGCGGGTCGGCTGATGTGGGGAAGCGACTTTCCCGCGTCCGACGCCCGGCGCTACGCCGATTGGGTCGAGCTGGCTCGCGCGGGCACGAAGGAGCTGAACGAGGAGGAGGCCGCGGACTTCCTCGCCGATACGGCCCTGCGTCTCTGGCCGGCATGGGCGGGGCCCGCCTGACGGGAGTCGGCGTCGAGGCGTCGCGCTCCCGGGCCGGTCCGCTCGTCCGCCCGAACGCGCGTCGCGTTCCCCGCCATCGTCGGATTCGCTACTCGCTTCCGAAGGAGGGGAGAGCATGACGCCGCCGCCGATCCGCCCGCCCGCGTCGTCCCGGCGCCACCTGGTCGTCTCGGGCGACAACCACGCCGGCCCGCCGCTGCCCGGCTTCGCCCCCTACGTCGATCCCGCCCATCGCGAGGCGTTCGAGCGCTACTGGCGCGCGCGTCCGAGCGCGCCGCTCGCGGAGGCCGCGGCGAAGGGCGACCACGATGCGCTGGCCGACTTCCTCGCCGCCTTCATGCGCGCGACCGGCGGGACGCCGGAGCAGGCGCGCGCCTTCGCCGAGCGTGCGCTCGAGGCGACCCTCGGCCTGTTCGACTCCGACGTGCGCAAGCGGCATCTCGATGCCGAGGGCATCGTCGGCGAGGTCATCTTCGGCGACGGTTTCGTCGAGAATCAGCCGCCCTGGAGCGACATCATGGAGGGCCATGGTCAGCTCTTCGGCGGTCGCCCCTGGCCCTTCGAGCTCCAGCTGGCGGGCGCGCGCGCCTACAATCGCTGGCTGGCGGCTTTCTGCGCCGAAGACCCGGTGCGGCGCGCGGGCGTGATCCAGCTGCCCGCCGCCTACGACGTGTCGGCGCTGGTCGAGGAGGTTCGGCGGGGCCGGGCGGCGGGGCTGCGCGGTGGCGTGTTGATTCCGCCGCTCGAGCCCGGGCTGCCCGGCTACCACGACCCCTGCTACGACCCGCTCTGGGCCGCGGCGAGCGAGCTGGGGCTGCCGATCAGCGTGCATGGCGGCAATGCCCGCGCCCCCGACGGGCCGGACGCGTACGGCGCGAGCGAGCCGCTCGCCTCGTTCTTCCACTTCACGGAGTCGACCTTCTTCGACCGCCGTCCGCTCTGGTTCTTCCTGTGGGGCGGCGTCTTCGATCGCCACCCGAAGCTGCGACTGATCTTCGCCGAGGCCCTGGCCCACTGGGTTCCCCAGGAGCTGCTCCGCCTCGACGAGATGGTCGACATGTGGAACGCCCGCTCGCTGCGGGATCGGCTCAGTCGGAAGCCGAGCGAGTACTGGCGCGACCATTGCGCGATCACGGCGACCTTCGTCTCCCGCGGCGAGGTCGAGCTGCGGCATGCGATCGGTCTCGAGAACCTCCTCTGGGGCTCGGACTTCCCGCATCCGGAGGGAACCTGGCCGATCACGCCGACCTGTCTCCGGCACGCCTTTCACGACGTGGCCGAAGACGAAGCCGCGCGCGTGCTCGGCGAGAACGCCTTGCGCCTCTACGACTTCGACGCGGACGCGCTGCGCGCCCGAGCGGATCGGATCGGTCCGCTCGCCGCGGACGTGATCCGTCCGCCCGACCGGCGACCCAGCGACTACGTCGGCATGGGTCTTCGCTAGCGGACGCGCCGCCGTCCGACGAACGTCTTCGATCGATGCCGAGGTCGGAGGTTCGTGAAGGGTCGGGAATCGGTCAGGCCGATCGGCGGGCGAACCACCAGATTCTCGGGCGCTGGACGCCCCATGCCCCGCGTCGTTCGAAGGCGCGCCGCCGTCAGACCGACCGGTCCAGGCGTCGCGCGCGTCGGCAGGGTCAGGCCGGGCGTCGGCCGCAAGGAGCACGCCCATGATCACGCGCATCTGCTCGGGCCGGAGCGTTCCTGTCCGCGCCCGCCTGTCTCGTCCCCGGTCTCGCCATGCTCATCGCCACGCCCGCCTTCGCGGTCGAGGAGACGCTCTACGCCGCCCTCACCGACGGATCGTTCACCGGCATCGCGGTCCTCACGCCGAACCGCGGCGGCATCGATCGGGTCGCGGTGGCCGGAACGCTGAGCGCGATCGCGGCTGGGCCGATCGACACGCTCTATGGCGGCATCGGGCGGGTGGCCCACCGGTTCGCGGCATCGGGCGCGTCCGTCGACGACATCACGGGCTCGTTCGCGACGGTCTTCCCGTCGATGGCCTTCGGCCGGTGACGAGGTCCATTCAGCGTCGAGGACCAGGGCGTCCACGCCGTGGCTCGGGTCTCCCCCGACCTTCATCGGATCCGTCAGCTCGAGCGGCCCGATCCGTACGCGCTGACCGCGTTCACACGACGATCCGTCGCGCGGGTCCCTTCGTCGAACGCCGGCGCGCCAGGCGCGCCAGGCCCAGCCATCCGACGGTCGATGCGAGCCCGAGCTCCGGCTCCGGCAGTCGTCGAATCGTGAAGGCGCCGACGGGAACGCCGAGCTCGAGCGGAACGCCCTGCAACGCGATCGGCGAAGCGGGAACGGCGTCGGCGTCCGGCGCCAGGTAGGTCGCGCCGAGATCGGTCCCGGCATCGTAGGCGTGGAGCTCGACGACGACTTCGGGGATCCACCAGCCGCCCTCGACGAGCGACACGCCGTGAACGCCGACGAACCAGTCCGGACTCGGCGCGAGCATCGAGACGAGCGTCAGGCGCGGACGATCCCGGTCGACCGTCAGGGTCAGCGAGGTCGTACCGGGCGAAACCAGTCCGCTTCCCAGCAGGAGCTGGTCCGCCCACCCGGCCGCGATCGCGTCGTCGACCTCCGAGGCGAAGACGCTCGTCCCGCCCGTTTCGGCCATGGACTCGATGCCGTCGCTCGCGAATCCCTCGGGCTCCCAGAAGACGATCCGATCGTCGTGGGTCGCGCCGACCAGCGGCGAGAAGTGGGGATTCGGTGGGAACGCGCTCGGATGCGTCTGCGGCGACCAGGTCGCGTCGAAGACGATCTCGTAGCGCGCGGTCTGCATCTGGGCGCGGCCACGCTGCGCCCAGGCGACGGGGATCGTCGCGAGCAGGAGAAGCAGGCGGAGGACCGCACGATCGAGGGATCCGCTCTTCATGGAGGCGCTCCCGTCCGCGGCTCCCGCTCGCCCGTTCGAGCAGCCCGCTGCGACGAGCTTACACCCGATCGTGTCCGGCACGACCGCGCGGAGACGGGTCGGGCTCGATCGGCGCGGGTCGGGGTCGTCTGGATCGGCTCTTGCGGGGCTCCGGGACCGTCCGGGGACTCGACGCTCGCGGGTCCAGGCTCCGGTCGGCCAGGCGGACATTCAATCCGTCCGCGCTCCGAACCATTCGGGGACGTCGAGCACGGGGTTCGGCAGGTCGACGATCCCGCGCGCCCGCTTGAGCGCCGCCCACTCGTCGCGGTCGGCCGGGACGGGGCGACAATCGCCGAAGTAGACCTCGATCAGCTCGGCGCCCTCGTCGCCGACCACGATCGGACCGAAGGACGCGCCGCGCGGCAGGTCGACGAGGGTTCCCGCCCGGCAGGCCTCGCCGTCGAACCAGATGGTGCCCGCGATGACGTAGACGTAGTGGTGGCTCAGGTGGCCGTGGCGCTCGAGGACGAGTCCGGGGTCGTAGCGGGTATGGAAGAAGGCCCGCTCCGGCTGCAGGTCGAGCATCTTCAGCCAGACGGAGACGCGTCGCTCGCCCTGGCGCTGGGCCTTCACGTCGACGTAGGGGCGGTCCCGGTCGTGGACGAAGGAGACGGTCGGTCGTTCGGCGTCGGACATGGCCATTCCTCCGCGAAGCGTCCTCGTGCGGGAGCCGCGGGGCGGGGGGCGGCGGGGCGCTCGCGTCGTCTAGGATCGGAGCGGATCCCGGCTTCCGCCATGCTCCACCGCAGGAGACTGCCCATGCCCGCCACCGTGCCCTCCTTCTGTCGCTTCTGCCACGCCGGCTGCGCGATCCTCGTCGACGTCGAGGACGGTCGTCCGCTGCGCGTGCGCGGCGATCGGGACAATCCGGCCTATCGCGGCTTCTGTTGCGTCAAGGGACAGCAGCTGCCGGATCAGTGGGGCCATCCCGATCGGCTGCTGCAGAGTCAGAAGCGCATGCCCGACGGGTCCCTTCGACCGGTGCGCTATGTCGAGGCCGTCGACGAGATCGCGGAGCGGCTGAGCGAGATCCTCGTGACGCACGGCCCGCGCGCGGTCGCGATGTACAGCGGGACGTACAGCATCGCGAATCCCGCGACGATGCCGCTCGCGCTCTCGCTCTTCGAGGCGATCGGCTCGCCGATGCATTTCACGTCGAATTCGATCGATCAGCCGGGCAAGGCGGTAGCCCAGGCGCTGCACGGGTCTTGGATGGCGCCGCCGCCCGCCTTCGACACGCGCGACGTCGCGCTGCTCGTCGGGACGAATCCGCCCGCGACGATGGCGGGCGGGCTGCCCCTCGCGAATCCGGGGCGCGAGCTGACCGACGCGGTCGGTCGCGGCATGCGCTTCATCGTGATCGATCCGCGGCGGACCGACATCGCGCGGCGCGCGCATCTCCATTTGCAGTGCCGGCCGGGCGAGGACGTCCCGCTGCTCGCCGCGATGTTGAACGTGATCCTGCGCGAGGCGCGTCACGACGCCGCGTTCGTGCGCGATCACGTCGACGGAGTCGAGGCCCTGCGCGCCGCCGTCGCGCCCTTCGAGCCGGATTGGGTGGCGCGTCGCGCCGACGTGCCGGTCGAGGATCTCGTCCTGGCGGCCCGGCTCTTCGCGGGCGGGCGCGGGGTCGCGACCGCCGGAACGGGTCCGAACTTCAACGGCCGCGGCACGCTCTTCGAGTACCTGCTGCTCGCGCTCAACAGCGTCTGCGGTCAATGGAGTCGCGCCGGCGAGCCCGTGCCGAACCCCGGCACGCTCTCGCCGCCCTTTCCCGCGATCGCGCAGGCTGCGCCGCCGCGGGCCGGCTACGGCTACGGCGAGAAGCTCCGCGTGCGGGGCCTCGCGAACTGCGACGGTGGTCTCCAGGCGGCGGCCCTCGCCGAGGAGATCCTGCTCGAGGGCGAGGGGCAGATCCGCGCCCTGATCTCGATCGGCGGCAACCCCGCCTCCGCGATCCCGGACCAGGCGCTGAACGTGCGCGCGCTCGAGCAGCTCGACCTGCTCGTCCACGTCGACATCAAGCGCTCGGCGACGGCGCGGCTCGCCGACTACGTGATCGCGCCGAAGCTCCCGATCGAGATGCCGGGCATGACGCTCGTCCAGGACCAGCTCACGTTCTACGGCGCCGGCTTCGGTCATCGAGAGGCCCACGCCCAGTACACGCCCGCGATCGCCGACCCGCCGCCGGGGGCCGAGGTCGTCGAGGAGTGGGTCTTCTTCTACGACCTCGCCCAGCGCATGGGCCTGCCTCTCTCGATCGCGCCCGCGACGGCGACGGGCGCGCCGGCCGACCGCGCGCAGCGCGTACCCCTCGACATGACGAAGCGCCCGACGCACGACGCCCTCTTCGCGATCCTGACGCGAAACGCCCGGGTTCCGCTCGAGGAGGTCCGGCGGCATCCGCACGGCGCGTTCTTTCCCGCGCCGGCGGTCGTCGTCGCCGAGCGCGAGGCCGGCTGGACCGGACGTCTCGACGTGGGCAACGCCGAGATGCTCGCGGACCTCGCCGCCGTCGCCGCAGCTCGCGACGTCGTCGATCTCGCCGGGACCGGGGGCTATCCCTACCGGCTCATCTGCCGCCGCATGATCCACACCTTCAACTCGAACGGTCAGGACCTCGCGGGCCTGCGGAGCCGCTGGCCCTACAATCCGGCGTTCATGCATCCGGACGACCTCGACCGCGAAGGTCTCGCGAAGGGCGACCTCGTCGAGATCGAGTCGAAGTCGGGCTCGATCCTCGGAATCGTCGAGCCCGACGAGGCGCTGCGGACGGGCCTCGTCTCGATGGTCCATTCCTTCGGCGGCCTGCCGGGCCAGCAGGACAAACACGTCCGCGATCAGGGCACGAACCCGGGTCGGTTGCTTCGCGTCGATCAGGACGTGGATCGCTACACCGGCCAGCCGCGGATGAGCAACGTGCCGGTGCGCGTCCGGGCGGCGGAGCCCGCCGCCTGAACGGGCGAGCGGCGAACGGCAGTGCGCGCGCCCGGCTCGTCCGAGCCCGCAGCGCGCTTCAGGCGCGAGCGATCCGCTGCGCGCGCCATGCCCCCGGCGGCCAGACGTCCTGGTTCTCGCCCCAGGCGACCTCGCCGTCCATCTCCCAGCGCACGAGCGAGAGCCAGCAGAACATCCCGGGGTAGGGCGCGAACGCGACGCGGTTGCGACAGACCCCGGTGATCGAGACGGCGCGGCCCGCGGCGTCCTCGCCCTCGATGGCGATGCGCACGGGCCTGCCGCCGTCGCGTTCGACCCGACGGCTCGCGCGGACGAGGTCGCTGCGGCGACCGTCCCGGATCACGTAGCCGTAGCGTCGGCCCATCTCGTCGCGCTCGCCGGCGGGTGCGGCCGCGTCGGCGGAGATGTCGGTGAAGAGCAGGAAGCCGGTCTTCGGCGAGGCCGTGCCATAGCAGTAGCCGACCCGGACGCCCATGCCCGTCAGGTCGCTGCGCGGGCCCCAGGAGCGGTCGCGCATCGCGTAGCAATCGATCGCGACGCGCTCGCCGCGCAGGACGACCTCGCCCGTGACGCGACCGACCTGGTCGACGTGGCTGTTGGTCATGACGGCGTCCATCACGCCTTCGAACTCGGCCTGGATCTCGAGCACGCCGGGGCGGGAGTAGGAGAGGGCATAGCGCTCGAGCGGGCGGAGGCAGCGGACGCCGACGCCGTTCGGCCAGACCATGTCGCGCATGTCGCCCTTCGCGGGGGGCAGGTTGAATTGATAGTCGTAGTGGGGGAGCTCCCAGGGTGCCTCGCCCTCGGCGTCCCAGAGGATGACGCCGCCGCCGGAGCAGGCGATGTTGGGCCGATTCCAGCAATAGAGATAGGCCATCCAGTCGCGGTCGGGGACGAAGAACGAGAACCAGCAGGTCTCCGTCCACCAATGGTCGGGACCGGCCGGATGGAAGTCGTCGTCGGCTTCGCAGAGCGGCTCGCTTCGGGCGTGGTCGACTGTCATGCGGGTCCTCCTGTCGACAGGATCTCGATCGTGCCCATGGTCCCGTCGATCCGGATGCGGTCGCCGGTCCGCAGACGGCGGGTGGCGACCTTCGTGTTGACGACGCAGGGAATGCCGACCTCGCGTGCGACGATCGCGCCATGGCCCATGGCGCCGCCGATGTCGGTGACGACGCCGGCGGCCACGAGGAAATAGCCCGCATAGCTCGGATCGGTCGCGGTGCAGACGAGGATCTCGCCCGGCAGGAGCTCGCCCGCGCCATCCGCCACGACCCGCGCCTCGCCCTCCGCGATCCCGGGGCTGACGCCGAGACCCGAGAGCGGGGCCGTGTCCTCGGCCTGCGTCGTTGCCCTGGGCGCGACCATGCCGATCCAGGACTCCGGAAGCTCGAGCGTCCGATATTCCTCACGCTGCTTGCGGCGGGCCGCGACCCGCGTCCGGGCATCCCCGGGGAGAGTCGCCTGCAGCTCGGCCAGCGTCAGGAAGAAGACGTCCTCGACCTCCGACAGCTCGCCGCGCCGGACGTGCTCGGCGCCGATACGGCGGACGCAGGCGCGCGCGGCATCGAGGCAGAGCATCATCGCCGCCTTGCCGGACTCGCGTTCGGGCAGCATGCGCGCCGCCTCGCGGAAGAGCCAGGTGGCCCAGCGCCTGCGCCAACCCGAGAGCCCGGCGAGGATCGCCGCCTCGGCATGGGACCGCTTCGCCGAGCGCTCCGCCGCGAGCGCCGTGATCGGACTGCGCTCCGGATCGAGGGATTCGACGAGCGCGCGCACCGGCCCGGGATCCTCCCGCCACGAGATCGCCGAAATCTCGCCCTGCTGGGGTCCCTGGTAGCCGCGCACGCGCAGGAACTCGGCGAGCGTTCGCGTCCCGCGCCGAACCTCGATCAGCTCGGTCAGGGTCTCGAGCTCGATCGAGTCGTAGCCGCCGAGCGCGTCGAGAACCGCTTCGGGTCGCCCCGCCGTCTCGGCGACCCGCGTGACCTGCTGCATCAGGACGCCGCCGAGCAGCGCCAGCACGCTGTGCGGGCGGGCGATCGCCTCGAAGCGGACCTGTGCCTCCGCCAGCCGACGTCGGGCGATCGCGACGTCCTCGAGCGCGTCCGGCGCCGTCGTCTGCTGCCAGAACCCGAGCGCCTCGTGGTAGAGGCCGCGGAGCTGCCCGGGTACCCGGAGCCACTGTCCCGGCAGACGGAAGGCGATCATCGGGTAGCGTCGGCGCGAGCGCCGCGAGACCGCTTCCGGGCGGACGGCTCCGAAATAGTGGCGCTCGAGGGCCTCGCCCGAGGTTCCGGGCTGGAGATCGGCGAGCCGGCGCGAGACGTCGACGTTCAGCGCCGGTCGACCGTAGAAGATCGCGGAGGCCCGCTCGTCGACCCGACGCGGATCCGGGAGCTCGACCGAAGCGAGCACGCCGAGGTCGCAGTAGGCGCCTCGAATCATCCGCTCGTTCGCGTCATCCCACCAGGACCAGTTGAGCGGCGTCGAGATGCCCGGAATGCCTTCGGCGATGTTGACCCGCGTCCAGGCCGTCGCGGGCCCGCTCACGCGATGAAGGGGATCGAGATCCGTCGCATCCATGCCGGGCTCGAGCCTAACGGATCGGCGCGCGTGGCGCGCTCGCCAGTCGGGCCCGATCGAGACACGCGGGCGCTGCCGGCGCAGACCGGCCGAGGCGGACGGGGGTCCGTCTCGGCCGGCTGCATCTCGGTGCGCTCAACGGCGGCGGCGGGCGACGGCGGCGAGGCCGGCGAGGCCCGCGATCAGGCCGATCGCGCCGGCCGGCTCCGGGACCTGGATCCGCATGCGCAGTCCAGCGATCCGATCGAAGACGTTGCCGCTCCCCGGATCGACGGCGATGGCCCCGCCGAGCAGTACGAGGTTGCGCACGGTCCCCGTCACCGAATCCTCGCCCATGCGCGTGAAGAAGAAGCCCTGCGCGGCGGTGAGGAACACGCGATTCGGATTGAAGGGCGTGCCGAGAGCGGTCGTCTCGTCGGAGAAGGGGAAGTCGTCCGAGCCCGAGATGGTGCCCGTCGTCATGCGGAAGCCCCAGCCCTGGCCCGGCGGCGCGCCCTGCGTATCCGTGCCGCAGTTGCTGCCCGCGCCGACGATCGGATTGTAGGGGCCACCCTCCGGCGGGAGGCCGCCGTAGGCCTGGCCGACCGTACCGACGCCGTTGGCGCAGCCGAACGTCGCCTCGACGGCGCCGTTCGCGTTGAGGCGGGCGAACAGGCGCGGGCCGGGCTCGCCCGGGTTGGACGTGTAGCGGAAGTTCTCCTGGCCGGGCGTCCAGGGGAAGTCCATCTCCGACTGATAGTCGCGAAGGACCTGGGCATCGTTCGCCATCGGGGTCGAGGGCTGGACGGGCACGCGCCAGACGGTCGTCCGGAAGTTGCGCAGCAGGTTCAGCGTCCCGCCGTAATGGGGCGCGCCGGGCGTGTTGCTGATGCGGATGATGCCGCGACGATTGTTGGCGCCGGGCGCGCCGTAGCTGGTGCAGTTCCAGTTGCCGACCGGGTTCATGACGGTGCCGGGGGCCGGGTCCGCCGGGTTGTGATTGAGCGGAGGACACCAGCTGATCGCCGTCGCCGTGCCGTTGCTGGCGCAGCCGGGCCCGGGACAGAAGGCGAGCGCGCCGGCGCCGGCCATGAAGGTCGCCGCCTCCTGGACGTCCATGTTCGTCCGCGTCACGTGGCCGACGTTCGGGAACGCGGGGAAGTCGCGGAACTGGCCCCCCGCGAAGTTCATCTTGTTGGCGGCGAGGGTCACGGGTCGGCCCGTGAAGGTGCCCGCGGTCGCGCCGGCGACCTGGACCGTCTTGTAGCCCGTCGTCGGGGGATAGATTCCCTGCTTCCGGCCGAGCATCGCCGGGCCGCTCTCGAACGCGAACGGCTCGGCGACGGAGGGCGCGAAGACGCCGAGCGATCCGGTCATGTTGCGAGTGGCTGCGTCGGCGGGAGGGGGCGAAGAAGACAGAACGAGCGCTCCGACGGCGAGCGCGATGCTCGACATCCGGATTCGGTGCTGCTGCGGCATGGAAAGCGATTCCTCCTTGAATTCGACGCCCCGAGCCCGGTCATGCGTGGATCGCATCGATCGATCGGATCGCCTTCGTGTCGAAGACGATCCGTCGATCCGGGCGACGACCCGGTCCGTCGTGTACGAGCCGATCCAGCCTACACCCCGCCTCCTGCGAACGTCCAGCTGAAAATAGGGGGGCGATCCGGGCCGCCCGCGCGCCCGCTGCGGGGCCCACTCCGGATCCCGTTTCCGATCGGATCGCTTCCCGGGCGGAGGCCGGTCGGGCGTCACGTCTTGCCGCCCCGCACGGAGGCCGGTCGGGCGTCACGTCTTGCCGCCCCGCACGGAGGCCGGTCGGGCGTCACGTCTTGCCGCCCCGCACGGACGCCGGCCGACGAGGGCGTCCAGCCATCGCCGCGTTCAGGCGACGAGGTCGACGCCCAGCTTCTGCAGGACCGTCGTCAGCGCGTTCGCGTAGGTCAGGTCGCGACCGGTTTCCTCCTCCTCGCCTCCGGCGAAGAGGAGGGCGCGCGCGACGCCGTCGGCGCCCACGATCAGCGAGCCCGAATCTCCGCCGTCACTGAACGCACGCCGCTCGCCCTCGACCTCGATCTGGTCGCTGAAGAGCGCGATCGCCGGACGGCCCTCGTCGCCCATGTCGACCTTGAGCCGGTCGACGTGGACCTGGGTGATGGATCCGCGGGTGACGCCCGTCGTGCGCCCGGCCTTCGAGACGGGGCGCCCGAGGTCGTCGACCGTCACCGGCGCGACCCCCTTCACGACGCCCGGAATCGCCTCGGTCCAGCCGGCGTAGTACTCGACGCCCGGCAGCAGCTCTGCCACCCCACAGTCCACGACGTTCGAGCGTTGAAACGAGATGGGCACGAAGCGGTCGAGCACGCCGACGAGCGTCGTGGGGCTCACCTTTCGCCCGGAGCGGACGTCGAGCGGTCCCGGCTGGACGATCGGATCCCCCGGCGCGGCGCGGTTGACGTCGGCCAGCACGTGGTTGTTGCTGAGCCCGTAGCAGGCGTCCGGATCCTCGACGATCGCGCCGAGCGTGCCGGCGGTGATGGCGAAGTGACCGATGGAGAGGCCCGCCTCGAGCGGGCGATGGCGCTTGCGGAACCAGGCGGGCGTCGGAGCGCGGCGCCGTACGCGCGGGACGATGCGCACGTCGCTCTCGCCCCTGGCCTCGCGGTGGATGCGTTCGGCGATCGTGCGCGCGGCCGGGCCGGCGACCTGGACGCGCGCGCCGAGTCGGAAGTCGCGCGCGTTGCGTCCGGCGCTGACGCCGAGGGCGACGTGGACCGAGGCGGGGCGGCGGGTGTGGACCGCGTCGAGGCGGTCCGCGAAGGCCTCGATCCGAGCGGTCGGGCCGGCCGCTCGGACGAGCGTCCCGGGAACCGACGGTGCGGCGGTCGCGAGCAGCGCATGCAGCCGTTGCTTCAGATCGTAGACCGAGTCGAGCTTCATGACGCCTCCTCCATCGCATGGACGCCGGCAGGGCGCAGCCCTACGTTCGGGCGCATGTCGACCGTCTCCAGCGCATCCGCCCGGAAGCTCGAGGCGGCGAAGGCCGCCGTGCTCGACCGCGTCGGCGACGCGCGTTGGTGTCGCGGCGTCGGTGTCGGGCAGATCGACGACATGTTGGGGATCGTGATCAGCGTGTCGCCGAGCGGCAAGGAGGCGGTCGAGGCGATTCTCGCGGAGCTGCGGCCGGGCGTGCCGACCCGGGTCCGCGTGCTGGGTCCCGTGCGCAAGCGCCCCCGCGACCGCGCCGGCTGAGTCACGGGATCGCCTCGGCGATCTTCTTCGCGACCCGAGCGAAGCCGCTTCGCGAGGGATGGAGCTCGTCGGCCCAGCTCCGGCGCCAGGTCGCGTCCGACGACAGCGTGTCGCGCAGATCGACGTATCGAACGTGGCCGAAGCCGCGCAGCGCGGCGACGCGCTCGAGCATCGCATGGAAGCGGTCGATCAGCGTCCGCACGACCCGGGCATTCTGGCGCACGTCATGGAATCCCTTCGCGTCGAAGCCGGGCTTCAGCCAGGGGCCGGGCAGGACCCACCAGCCGCCCAGGAAGCCGCGGCCGTCGGGAACGGCGTAGGCGTAGCCGTGGGTCACGATCGGAATCCGATGTCCGGTCAGCGCGTCGCCGAGACGCGTGATGGCGCTGATCATGTGGACGTAGGCCAGGAAGATGCGCTCGTCGATCACGCCGCGCACGACCGATTCGTTCAGGCCCGCGATCGGCGAGCGGGCGTGGTCGAGCAGCAGCTCGAACGGGCGGCCGACGAGGTCGTTGCCGCCGCCGGAGAGCAGGATGGCGCGGGGAATCTCCCCGCCGCGGACCACCTTCTCGATGCGGCGGCAGAGGGCGTCGAGCTGTCCATCGGCGTAGGCCATCGACTCGACGCGGTCCCCGCGATGCGCCACCGATTCGATCGCGAAGTCGTGATCGTCCTCGAGGCTCACGAGCACGTCGTAGAGCGGATAGTCGAACCACGAATCGCCCTCGGCGACGAGGACCCCCCGTGCGTGGGGCGGACCGGCGGCGCGTCGGGCTTCCGGCGAGGGCGCGCGGGCGACGGCCTCGGCTCGGGCCTTCCCGTCCCGCGCCGCGGACGTGGCCGCCGCGCGGGTCCTTCGTCGTTGCGTCGTGCGATGCGCCTTCGCGACCGCTTCGGCGCTGGCGCGGCCGCGGCGGGTCGCCTCGCGGACCCGGTCGCTCTTTCGCATGGTCACCGCTCTTCGGAGGGCATCGCCACGCTAGGCGGGCATCCGATCGATCGCAATGGCGGCGGGCGCCGGAACGGCCCGCCGGCAGGCCCCGGCGGCCGCGGGCAGGCGTCCCGTCCCGGACGCTCCGCCCGGGTCGTCGCATGCCGGACCGCGGCTATGGTCTGGGGCTCCGAAGCACCGCGCCCCGACTCCACGAGAGGCAGGAGAAGAACGCATGACCGCGAAGCTCTTCCACCGCTACAAGGTGATCGACGTCGATACCCACATCACCGAGCCCGCCGAGGTCTGGACCGCACGGGTCTCGAGCAAGTGGGGCGACAAGGTGCCCCACATCCGGCGGGTCGAGGGGCGCGACGTCTGGTTCATCGGCGACCAGCCCGCCGGCGGCCCCGGCTTCTACACGATGGCGGGCCACCACGACACCTACCCGAACGTCCCGATGGGCTACGACGACATCCCGGCGGCGTCCTACGACGCCCACGCCCGCCTGAAGCTGATGGACGAGGAGGGCATCTACGCGATGGTCCTCTACCCGAACCTCGGCGGCTTCGGGTCGGGCGGGTTCCTGCGCCTGAAGGAGCCGGCGCTGATGCTCGAATGCGTGCGTGCCTACAACGACTTCCTGGTCGACTGGGCGAGCGCGGATCCGAACCGGCTGCTGCCCGTGCTGGCGCTGCCCTTCTGGGACGTTGCGGCATCGGTCCAGGAGATCGAGCGATCGGCGGCGAAGGGGCATCGCGCCGTGCTCTTCGGGAGCCGGCCGGAGACCTTCGGCCAGCCGCCGCTCGCCCACAAGCATTGGGATCCGATCTGGGCCGCCACGCAGGAGGCGGGCCTCCCGATCAGCTTCCACATCGGGTCGGGCGACATCAGCGACATCGCGAACGACGCCGCCGGGATGGGGACCAAGGCGAACTTCTCCCGCGGCGGCTCGCTCGCGCTGCTCGACAATCAGAACTGCCTCGCGAACCTGCTCTTCGGCGGCGTCTGCGCGCGCTTCCCGCAGCTCGACTTCGTCTCGGTCGAGAGCGGCGTCGGCTGGCTCTCGTGCGTGCTCGAGATGTTCGACTGGCAGTGGACCAACGGCGACGTCGCGAAGGAGCATCCGGAGTACGACCTGCTGCCTTCGGAGTACTTCAAGCGCCAGGTCTACGGCTCGTTCTGGTTCGAGAAGCGGGGCATCGAGGCAGCGCTCGAGGCGTTCCCGGACAACCTGATGTGGGAGACCGACTATCCCCATCCGACCTGCCAGTTCCCGAGCCCGAACAGCTCGGCCGTGCATCCGGCGGACTACGCCGAGTCCGTCTTCGCGGGCGTGCCGGAGGCGACCGTGCGCAAGGTCCTGCAGGACACGCCCGCGCGGCTCTACGGCGTCGAGATCTAGGCGCCTTCGAGCGCGCGGCGAACGTCGGGATCGCGCTCGTCGATCGCCGAGCGCGCATCGGAGCGCCGTTGCCCGCGCCGGGGGGCTGCGTTCACGGCGCCGACCACTCGACCGGCAGGGCGAGCAGCCCGTCGATCAGCGCGCTCGGCGTCGGCACGGCATCGCCGGCCAGCCGGAGATCGGGCAGGCGGGCGAGCACGCGCTCGAGCGTCACCGCGATCTCCATCCGGGCGAGGTTCGCGCCCAGGCAGCGATGAGGGCCGAAGCCGAAGGCGAGATGGTCGTTGGGTCTGCGGTCGACGCGGAACGCGTGCGGCGCGTCGAAGACCGACTCGTCGCGGTTGGCCGAGGCGTAGACCATCACGACCGACTCGCCCTGCCGGATCTTCTGCCCCGAGAGCTCGGTATCGACCAGCGCGACCCGGCGCATCGCGCGGACGGGCGAGGTCCAGCGCAGGATCTCGTCGGCCGCGGTCTCCCAGAGGGTCGGGTCGCTCGCCAGTCGGTGCCTCTGTTCGGGATGCTCGAGCAGCGCGAGCATCCCCTGGGAGATCGCGTTGCGCGTCGTCTCGTTGCCCGCCATCAGCAGGAAGAGACACATGTCGACGATCTCGTCGGGGTCGAAGCGGGACTCGGCCTCCATGCCCTCCGGCACGTCGCGCAGCAGCCCCGCGTCCCCGGCCTCCACGATGCGCGTCAGGACGTCGTCCTGCGGCCGCTCGCGCCGCGTCTCGACCTGGGCGCGCACGTAGTCCTTGAGCTCCCCGACCAGCGCCGCCGCCCGGGCCATGGAGTCGACGCCGCCGGAGGTGTCGGTTCCGCTGATCATCGCGTCGCTCCACTGCCGGAAGAGCGCGAGGTCGCCGTCGGCGATGCCGATCATGTCGGCGATGATGCGCATCGGGACCGGAACGGCGAGCTCGGTCACGAACTCCGCGCTGCGACGTCCCGCGAGCGCGTCGATCGCCTCGTCCGCATAACGTCGAGCGCGCTCGGTCAGCAGCCCGACCATGCGCGGCGTGAAGGCCCGGCTCGCGACGTTGCGATGGCGCAGGTGTCGCTTGCCGTCCATCGCCTGCATCGAGAAGCGGAGCTCGGCGACGTGCCAGGGGCCCTTCGGCTCCGAGGAGAAGACGGAGGGGCTCTTCGACGCCTCGCGGACGTCGGCATGGCGGGTCAGCAGCCACCAGGCGTTGACCGGGTCCCATCGGATCGGTGCCTCCCTGCGGAGCGCTGCGAGCGCGCGATCCCGCTCGGCGGGAACGTGGATCGGGGCGAGGACGTCGTAGCTCGTCTCCATGGGTCTGCTTCCTCTCGAGTCGATCGAGGACGACTCAACGCGTAGTCGGGATCGCCGTGCCGGATTCCCGGACCAGCAGCTGCCAGCCGTCGGACGTCTCGATCCAGACGTGGACATAGCGTGACCGGACGCGGATCGCCTCGCCCCGGCGCCGAGCCTCGACGACGAGATGGCCCGTCGTGACGACGAGCCCTTCCCGCTGGGATCGCCGTCGCTCCTCCGACGCGACGTGATCGATCCGCGTGGCGCCCGAGCGCAGGTGCTCGATCAGCGCCTGCTTGTCGAGGATGGATCCCTCCGAGGTCAGGTAGGCGAAATCGTCCGCCAGCAGCGGAGCGAGCGCCTCGACGTCACCCGACAGGGCAGAGAGGAAGCGTGCTTCGGCCTCGTCTGCGGTGGTCGCGCCAGCGGTGCGGGTCGCGTCGGTCGAGGGTCGGGCAGGCGGCGCATGGCGGCAGCCGAAGGCCATCGCGAGTGCGAGCGGGACCAGCGCGGCGCGAGGGCCAGGCGTCCACCGGCGCATGGCTCAACGCGCCGGTCGCAGCGCGCGCTCGAGCATCGGCTCCGCCCGGGCGCGCTGAAAAGCGATGCAGGTCGAGTCCGGGGGAATCACGTCGAGGGGCTGGCGCACGACCTCGGGCGTGATCGCTGCCCGGGCGGCGTCGGCGCGGAGCGCCTGGAGATCGAAGCCGTAGAGGCGGGCTGCGTTCTCGCCGAGCAGCATGCGGACCTCTTCTTCCGGAAGGTCGTGGAACGCGAAGCGCATGTTCTCGCGGGAGTAGGGCCAGCAGCCCTCGTAGTGCGGATAGTCGTTGCCCCAGAGGATCCGGTCGACGCCGACGATTTCGCGCCCTGCGACGTCGGCGGCGCTCGGGAAGCTCGCGCCGTACCAGCAGTTGCGCTTCGCGTAGAACGACGGCAGCTCGCGCAGCGCGGGATCCCTCGACGTGTCGATCTCGCCGATCGCGCCCATCTTCCACGCCAGGTACATCGCGTCCATCTGCTTCATGACCGCCGGAGCCCAGGCGCAGCCGCTCTCCGTCAGGATGAAGCGCAGCCGCGGGAAGCGCTCGAAGACACCGCCCATGATCAGGGTCGTATAGCCGCGCTGGACGTAGAACGTCATTTCGAGCGCCCAGAGCGCGTTCGAGCCCTGACCGCCCGAGTAGCTCGGCGAGCCCTGACCCGAATGCTGGTTCAGGACGAGATCGCAGTCCTGGATCGCCGCCCAGAGCCGGTCGTAGCGGGGATCGTTGAGCGCGGGCAGATGGACGTCCGAGGGCGAGGGCAGGGGCAGGAGCACGCCGCCGCGCAGGCCGTTCTTCGCGATCCACTCGACGTCCTCGATCGCATGGTCGAGGTCGTTCAGATGGACGAGGCCGATCCCGGCGCGCCGCTTCGGATCCTCGGCGCAGAACTCGGCGAGCCAGCGGTTGTGGGCGCGCGTTCCGGCCCGCCAGCGCGCGTACTGCGCGGGGCCAGGGGGCGGCGCGACGTGGAAGGCGCGGTCGTAGAAGGGCGGGACGGTGTTGGGGAAGATCACTTCCCCGACGACGCCGTCCTCGAAGAGCTCCCGGCGCCGGAGGTCCGCGTCCCAGTTCTTCGCCTTCTTGCTCCCGACGTGCTTCTTCGCGGGATTCGCATAGCTCCCGCGCCAGGCGTCGAAGGCCTCGCGCCACTCGGGGTCGAGGTAGTCGCGGTAGGTGTCGATCGAGGCGCCGGCGTGGGTGTCGGCGGTGATCACGACGTAGGGCACGTTCGACATGGCGGGCGGGGTTCCTTCCGACGAGACGCTACCCGAAACCCGGGCGCGCTTCTGCAGGCGCCGCGGGCGAGGGGGGCCACGGTGCCCGGTCCGAGGTCCTCAGGGCGACTCGGGGTGATAGGATGGAGGTCATCGGGATCGCCCCGGTCCGCTCGAGCGAGCGGGTCGCGCTCGAGCGGGGCGATCGGTCGAGTCGACTTCATCTCGCCCGCGGCGCGATCTCGCCCGCGGCGCCTCGCCGGCGGCGCGATCGCGTTCGCATGGCCCGCGCGGCGCAAAGACCGGAGGAGCGTCCATGGGCTTCGATCTCGTGATTCGTGGAGCGAAGGTCGTCGACGGCACGGGCCTGCCCGGCTACGTCGCCGATGTGGGCGTTCGCGGCGAACGGATCGGCCGCATCGGTCGGATCCGGGAGCAGGGCGAGCGCGAGATCGATGGCCGCGGGCTGGTCGTCGCGCCGGGCTTCATCGACGTCCATACCCATTACGACGTCCAGCTCGACTGGGACCCCACGGCCTCGCCCGCTTCCTGGCACGGCGTGACGACGATCCTCGCCGGCAACTGCGGCTTCACCCTGGCCCCCGCGCGTCCCGAGGACGTCGACTGGCTCGCGGGCATGCTGAGTCGCGTGGAAGGGATGTCGCGCGCGGCGCTCGGGGCGGGCCTGCGCTTCTCGGGCGGCGGCTTCGCCGACTACTGGAGCCGCTTCGAAGGCCGGCTCGGCATCAATGTCGGAAGCTATGTCGGCCACTCCGCGATCCGACGCTACGTGATGGGCGACGCGGCCAGCGAGCGCGCCGCCACGCCGGACGAGATCGAGGCCATGCAGGCGCTCGTGCGCCAGGCCATGCGGGAGGGCGCGATCGGCTTCTCGACCTCCCAGGTCGATCTCCATGTGGGCGAGGACGGTCGCGAGGTGCCGAGCAACCATGCCAGCGCCGACGAGATCGTGGCGCTCTGCGCCGTGCTCTCGGAGTTCGACCACGGCGCGATCGAGATCATCTCGCGCAGCTTCACGGCGGGCTACGACGAGGCCGATCGCGAGCTGATCCGGCGCATGCACGAGGTCTCGGGGCGGCCGATCGAGCTCGGGCCGATCACGCCCAACGCCGACACGCCGGACGGCTGGTCGAAGACCCTGGCCTTCCTCGACCAAGCCCGCGCGGAAGGCCTGCGCCTGCATCCGCAGTTCATGACCAACCGCGCCGGGTTCCATTTGAAGCTCTCGGACACGTTCGTCTTCGACAACCTCCCGACCTGGCGCAAGACGCTCTGTCTCGACGGCGCTGCGCGCACGGCGGCCCTGCGCGATCCCGCCGTTCGCGATCGGTTGCGTGCGGAGTGGGACTCGCCGGAGGCCGGAACCATCGCGATCGACTGGTCGCGGCTCGCCGTCCAGTCCGTGACGCATGCCGCCCACCGCGGCTGGGTCGGGCGAAGCCTCGCGGAACTCGCGCAGGAGCGCGGCGGCCATGCGATGGACGTCTTCCTCGACCTCTGCCTCGAGGAGGAGCTCGAGCTCTGGTGGACGCTGCCGATCGACGAGGACATGACGCGCTTCATGGACCACCTGACCCGCGAAGCGATCCGCCATCCGCTCGTGATGTCCGGTAGCAGCGACGGCGGGGCCCATCTCGCGACCTTCGTCGGGGCCGACTTCACGACGCGTCTGCTGACAGACTGGGTCCCCGACGTGCTGAGTCTCGAGGAGGCGATCCATCGCCTGACGGGCATGCCCGCCGTCGTCCATGGCCTGCGCGACCGCGGCTTCGTCCGCGAGGGCGCGTTCGCGGACCTCGTCGTCTTCGACCCGGCGAGGCTCGGCGTCGGCGAGACCTACCTCCTGCGCGACTTCCCGGCCGACAGCGCCCGCGTCGTGATCGATGCCGAGGGCTACGTCGCCGTCCTGGTCAACGGCCAGGTCGTGATGGATCGCGGCAAGTACACCGGCGCCACGTCGGGCCGCGTGATCTGGGGCGCGTGAGGCCGTTCCGGACCGTCGCGCCTGCCGCGCCCGCGTCGCGCGCCGTTCATGATCCTCGAACGGCGGGATCGTTCCGCGGGCGCGCGGTCCTCGCTCCCCGCGCTCGCGTCGCCGCCCGGCAGCCGCCTTCCCGGCGCCGCGCCCTCGACGAGCTCGCCTTCCCGGACGACCACGACGCCGTTCACGATGACGAAGTCGATGCCGGTCGACGACGGGAACGGCTCCGCGTAGGTCGAGCGATCGCGCACGATCTCGGGATCGAAGACGCTGACGTCCGCGTCGGCGCCGACCCGGAGCCTGCCCTTGCGGGCGAAGACGGGCGCGATGGCCTCGAGCCGGCGGGCCGGCAGAAGGGTCATCTTCGCGATCGCGGTCGGTAGGTCGAGCAGCCGCTCGTCCCGGACGTAATGGCCGAGGATCTCCGCGAACGTGCCGCCGTGGGGCGTCGACTTGATCTCGGGCCGCTCGATCGGAAGGATGTCGCTGACGACCATCACGCCCGGCTCGACGAGGGCTCGACGCGTCCAGGCCTCCTGGACGGAGTGGTGGATGACCTGTCCGGTCGGATGCGCCCGCCGGTCGGTCTCCCATTTCTGCCGATCGAGTCGTTCGCCGGTCGCCGACCACTGCACGTCCTCGTAGCCGATGCCGAGGGCGCCCGCGTCCAGCCCCGACTCGAGCAGGTGCCGCATTCGCTCGCGTTGTGCGGGCGAGGCGCGCTTCTCGAGCCCGTCGCGGACCTCGCCGAAGAGCGAGCGGAACGCGGTCCAACGACCGCGCAGACCGAGGACCTCGACCCGCTCCGAGGCCATGTGCGGCGTGCGCACGCTCATCATGACATCGAGCCGGACCGAGCCGAAGCCGACGGACGCGCCGAAGTTCTCGATCGGCGCCTCGGCGATCCCGCGCCCGTAGGCCGCCACGGGAAACGATCCGGCCTCCTTCGGGATCCCCGATCCGCGGACCGTGCGTCCGCGGATCGGGCCACGATACGGGTGGACGGTCGGAATCGCATGGTGCAGCGTGGTTCGGCGCGTCGATCCCGCCTCGATCCCCGATCCGACGCATGGAGGTCGACCCGCGATGCCGTTTGCCCGAAGGCTTCCGCTGCTGATCGTCTCGACGCTCTCGTTCTTCGGGGCGAGCCCGTCGGCCCGGGCCGGGACGCTTCCCTTCTCGGTCGAGGTCGAGTCCTTCTCCGTCGCCGAACGCGGCCTCTTCGACGGGTTCGACGATGGCGTCATCGGGGGCGGTTGGACGAGCGTGATCGGCACCGTCTTCGAATCCGGCTCGACGCTCACCGTCTCGAATCCGGGCGCGGGCGGCTTCCTGCCCTCGGGAGTCGAGACCGAGGCTTCGGTCCTCTCCGGAATGGGTCTCGCGCTCGACGGCGCGGGGAGCTTCACGGCGACGACGCGTTGGCGCCCGAGCGTGCCGGCGATCAGTCGGGGCTTCGACTTCTCGATCGGCTCCATCGATCCGCTGACGGGGAACGTCCGGCAGCTCTCGATCGGGCTGGGCCACGTCTCGCAGGAGGTCGCGGACGTGCTCGGGGGGGCGGCGGGTCCGTCGATCAGCGTGCTCGAGATCGTCCGGGACAGCGGGGCGGGGAACGTCCTCTCCTGGTCGCGCCGCTCCGTGGCTCTGGTCGAATCGGACGTGAGCGGAGCGATCCTCCTCTCGCTCGTGTTCGACGATCGGGCGGATGCGATCACGCCGCAGGTTTCGCTCGACGGGGGCGGGACGACGCTCGCCCCATTCGGCGCGACGTCGTGGTCGTTCCCGGGCGCGGGCTTCTCGATCTCCGCGAGCTCGACGGTGCCGGAGCCGGGGACGGCGCTGCTCCTCGGGACGGGGCTGGTCCTGCTGGCGCGTCGCGGTCGGCTCAGGCGCGCAGCAGACGTCGGCCCGTGAGCAGCGGCAGGTCGAGGGCGGAGAGCGTGCCCGGCCGCGCCGCGCAGACGGCGGGGATGGCGTTCACGAGGCGCGTGCCCGTCGCGAGGATGCCGCCGCTGTGGTGGTCGCCGTCCGGGCCCGTGCAGCGGACGTGGCATTCGAGGCGCGGGTCGCCGTCGACCTCGACGTAGTAGCCGTCTCCGTGCGAGCCCCGTGGCCACTCGGGCGCGGCCTCCGGGCGGAGTCGGGTCACGTGTTCGAGCACGATGATCTCGCGCCCGTCGAAGATGCCCTGCAGCTCGAAGCGGAAGGCGTCGCAGGTTCCCTTCGCGATCTCGCCGAGCCGGTCGACGTGATAGGTCTCGGCGGCGGGGCTTCGCCAGACGCGCTCTCGGACCTCGTCGAGGACGACGCCCAGGCCCCGGGCCATCAGGGTGACCGGGCCGCCCCAGATGTAGCGGAGCCTTCCCGGCGTGAAGAGGATCGGCTGCTCGTCCATCGATCGGCCGAAGCCGAGGATGTCGCCCATGATCTTCTCGGCCTCGTTCGGGATGTAGGTCGAGTAGTCGAGGATCTCCCGCACGCGGAGGCTGCGCCAGAACTGGCTGATTCCGGTCAGCGTCAACGGCAGCGTATCGCTCATGAAGCCGGGCTCGATGCCGGAGGTGAAGTAGCTGACGCCGCCCGCACGGGCGGCGGCGTCGAGGGTGGCGGCGAGCGCGCGATCGGGATGGCTCGCCGGATCGGTCATGCCGACGATCGAGCTGCTGACGACGTTCTTGCCCGACCGCAGCAGGCGGGCGTGGGCCTCGGTCATCCACGCCTCGCGCCCGTCGCCGCCCGCGGCGGAGCAGACGCAGTCCGCGTCCATCGCGACGATCGCGTCGAGGTCGTTCGTCGCGCGGATGCCGGTCGGCGTCGCGAGGCCGGCGATCTCGGCGGCGTCCCGGCCGACCTTCTCGGGCGTGTGGACCCAGACGCCGGCGAGCTCGAGGTCGGGATGCTCGATGATCGCGCGCAGCGCGAAGTGGCCGACGAAGCCGGTCCCGAACTGGATGACCCGGCGCTTTCTTCCCGTGCCCGCGCCCGCGCCGTCCGTCGCGCTGCCCTTCGCGCCTGCCGTCTCGCTCGCCATCGTGTCTCCTCGGACGTCTCGCTCGTCTGCCCGCTCGCTTTCCGATCGGCCCGCATCGAGCGCGCCTGCTAGGCGATCCCCGGGTCCCCTTGTCCGGTCTGTGTCCGGTCTGTGTCCGGCCTGTGCCCGGATCGGCCCGAGGAGTGCGCCTGGGCCCGAGGAGTGCGCCTGGGAAAGTGGCATCGACCTTTGCTAGATCGTGAGCCACCGGAAGATCGTCGTTCGGGATCGCGGGCGCCAGACGGCGCGCGGGTCGATCGAGGGTCGGAGCGAACGGCTCGCGGTCGATCGGGCGTGTCGCGCGCCTCCGACCGGAGGAGGTGGGCATGGGTACGACGCGGGGCTGGGACGCGGAGGCGGACGTCGTCGTCCTCGGATTCGGTGCGGCGGGGTGCGCCGCGGCAATCGAGGCGCGGGATCGCGGCGCGAGCGTGATCCTGCTCGAGAAGATGCCGGCCGACCGGGCAGGCGGGAATACGCGCGTCTCCGGCGGCATCTGGTTCAACAACCCCGACGTCGAAGGCCAGAAGACCTATCTGCGCGCGCTTTGCGGCGAGTATCCGGTCCCCGACGAGATCATCGCCGTCTGGTCCGAGGAGACGGCGCGCAATACCGCCTGGATCGAGTCGATCGGCGGCACGCCGGAAATCCACGGCGACTACGCGCCCGAGTACCCGGAGCTTCCCGGCAGCGAGGCCTACGGCGGATACTTCGGCATCGAGGGCCAGATGGGGGGCGGCCGACTCTGGGACGTGCTCGCGAAGGCGGTGCGCGACAAGGGCGTCGACGTCCGCCTCGAGACGCCGGCGCGCGAGCTCGTCCAGGACGGAGCCACGGGCGCGATCCTCGGCGCCGTCGCGCGCAGCGGCGGACGGGATCTGCGCGTCCGGGCGCGGCGCGGCGTCGTGATCGCGACCGGCGGGTTCGAGAACGATCCGCGGATGGTGCGCGACTACCTGCGGCTCGCGAACGTGCCCGTCTGGGGCTCGCCCGCGGCGACCGGCGACGGGATCAAGATGGCGCAGAAGGTCGGCGCCGATCTCTGGCACATGGACAACATGATGACCGTCGTCGGGCTCCGCGCGCCGGCGTTCGAGAGCGGCTTCTACGTTTCCTTCCTCTTCGCCCACGGTTTCCTCTACGCGGGGGCCGACGGGACGCGCTGCGTCAATGAGCTGCCCCAGGTGGGCCACGGTCAGGCGATCCTGCACGGTCACTACAAGCTCTTCCCCGACCAGCCGATGCACGTGATCTTCGACGAAGCGACCCGGCGTGCCGGGCCGATCTCGCCGCCTGCTTCGATGCTGGACGTCGGTTGGAACGTCCGCATCGAAGGCTACGAGTGGAGCAAGGACAACGCGGCCGAGATCGCGAAGGGCTGGATCCAGCGGGCCGACACGATCGCGGCGCTGGCGGTGAAGATCGGGGTCGATCCGGCGACGCTCGAGGAGACGGTGCGTCGCTACAACCGCGCGTGCGAGGCCCGGGTCGACGAGGCCTTCGGCCGCGATCCGGCGACGCTGACGCCGATCGTCGAGCCGCCGTTCTACGCGTTCCTCTCCGCCCCGCTGCTCGGCTGGAGCAACGGCGGGCCGCGCCGCAACGAGAAGGCCCAGGTCCTCGACCCCTTCGGCGAGGTCATCCCGCGGCTCTACGCCGCCGGCTGCGTCAGCTCGACCTACAGCTGGAGCAAGGACGGCGGCATGCACATCGCCGATGCGCTGGCGTTCGGGCGCGTCGCGGGCCGGAGGGCGGCGGCGGAGGGGCCGATCTGATCAAGGGCTGGGCGGCGCCTCGCGCTGCGACAGCGTCACGAGGAAGCCGATCCACTGCTCGGGGTCGAGCATGCGCTGATGGACCGGCGCATGCGCCTCGGCAGAGCCGCCCTGGGCGCTGTCGTAGTCGAAGAAGATCCGAACGCCGCGCTCTCCGAGCGAGGCGCGTGCCGAGCAGGGCGTTGAACCGCTCGACCGCTTCGTCGATCTGGTCCTCGCGCACGATCAGCTCGACGCGGTTGAGTCCGATGCTCTTCATCCCGGTCCTCCGTCCGCGCCCTCGAGGCGGACGCTCGAGGCCGTGTCATCGAGCGCGCCATCGCTCGAGACGCCCTGCGGATCGCGCGCGTCGATCCGGAGGAACGCGATCGCCACCGCGCCGAGGGGGAAGCAGGCCAGGAAGCTCGCGAAGGCGATCGCATAGCTCCCGGTCCGGTCGAAGACCCAGGCGGCGAGCGGCGCTCCGGAGATGCTGAAGGGCAGCATCAGCAGGTTCATCAGGCCCATCGCGCTGCCGATGGCGTGGCGGCCGAAGGCGGCGCCGGCGAGCGCGCCCCAGAGCGGGATGGTGCCGCCGACCGCGAAGCCGACGGCGGTCGCGGCGGCGAGCAGACGGGGGAAGGCGGGCTCGCCGAGCAGCGACCAGAACGCGAGGGCCATCCATCCGAGCATGATCCAGACGGCGATGCGTCGATCGACCCGGTCCGCCAGCCAGCCGAAGGGCAGCCGTCCGGCCGCTGCACCGAATCCGAATCCCGACATCACGATCGCGGCGCGCGCGGGCTCGAGACCGAGGTCGGTGCCGTAGGGGACGAGATGCGCCAGCAAGACGCTGACGGGGCTGTAGGTGAGGCCGATCGCGATCGTGATCGCCCAGAAGTTGCGCTGCCGCAGCAGCGCGGCCGTCGTGGGCGCCGGCGTCGCGACGGCGCTGCTAACGTCCGCGATCGGCCGAGGGCGGGGCGCTCGGGCGTCGCCGTCCGGTGTCAGGCCGAGATCCTCGGGCTGGCGGACGACGACGAGCGCGATCGGCGCGACGAGCAGCAGGAGCACGCCGCCCATCGCGCCCGCGGCCCCGCGCCAGCCGAGCGCGGCGATGGCAGCCGTCACGAGAGGCGGCGCGAAGATGCCGCCGGCGGCGGAGCCGAGCGCGGTGATCCCGAGCGCCCGGCCGCGCTGGCGATCGAACCAGCGACCCACGACGGCCGAGGTCGCGAGCGGACTGAAGAGGTAGGACCCGATGCCGATCGCGCCGACGAAGAGGAGGCCGAGCTGCCAGAAGGCGGCCGCCCGCGCGAGGAGCAGCATCCCGACCGCCTCGAGCAGGACGCCACAGACCAGGATCGTGCGCGGCGAATGGCGGTCGAGCGCCCGCCCGAGGAAGGGCGCGATCAGGCCCTGCACGATCATCGTGAGCGTGAGGCCCATCGTCACGGCGAGGCGCGAGACGTCGAACTCGGCGATCAGCGGCTTGACGAAGACGCCGTAGGCGTAGAAGGTCGTACCGACCGACACGGTCTGGGCGAGCGCCGCGACGCCGACGATCCGCCAGCCGTAGAAGAGGCGGCTCACCCGCGCTCCGCCTCGAGGATCGACAGCGGGCTCTTCGTCGCATGGACCTTCACGAGCCGCAGCCCCGTTCGCGCGAAGAGCGCCTGGAACTCGGCACGCGTCCGCTCGAGCCCGCCCGGCCCGACCATCATGTTGATGTCGAGCCATTTGCTCCAATCGGGTGCATTGCCGGCGGCGATCACGCGGTCGATGACGAGCACGCGACCGCCCGGAGCCATCGCGTCGCGACAGAGCGCGAGGATCCGCTCCGCGCGCGGATCGTCCCAGTCGTGGAGGATGTACTTCATGAAGTAGGCGTCGGCGCCGGTCGGGACCGCCTCGAAGAAGCTCCCGCCCCGGATCTCGCTGCGCTCCCGCAGCCGCGGTTCGCCCAGGAATCCGCTCGCTTCGGCGCCCGCCACGACCTGCGGCTGGTCGTAGAGCACGCCGCGCACGCGCGGATGGCGACGCAGGATCGCCGCGAGCAGATGGCCATGCGCGCCGCCGACGTCGACGATGCGCGCGTGGCGTCGCCAGGGATAGGCGCGTGCGATCGCGTCGCTCTCGCCTGCCGAGATGGACGCCATCGAGGCCGAGAACTGTCGGTCGTCGTCGGGATGCGCGGCGAGATACTCGAAGACCGGGCGGCCGAAAGCGAGGTCGAACCCCGGACGTCCGAGGGTGACCGCGTCCGCGAGCTTCTCCCAGGCCCGCGTGTTGTAGGGCGCCACGATCATGAGCGCGAAGTCGCGCAGGCTCCCCGGACCGCTGCGGAGGGTGCGGCCGAGGGGCGTCAGCCGGAAGCGCCCGCGTGCGCCTTCCTCGACGACGCCACAGCTCGCGAGCGCCCGCAGCAAACGTCGCAGATGTCCGGCGTTCGCGCCGAGCGCATCGGCGAGGTCGTCGGGGGCCAGGGCCTTCGTCCCGAGCCGATCGGGGAGGCCGAGCTTCACGAAGGCGAAGAGCATCTGCGCGACCCAGTGGCCCGTCAGGAGGGCGAGCATCTGCGCGTGCGGCGGTGGCGTGGACCGGCGCGGCCGCTTCGTCGCCCCTCCGCGGCCCGACGGGTCCGCGCTCGAGGCGGTCGCCGCGCGCCGCGCGACCTTCGTGCGCTTCGGCCTGGCTGCATTCGTCAAGTTTCCCTCCCGACCGTCGACGGGCTTGGCCCGGATCGACTCGCGGTCCAGCGGTCGCGCCGTCGCGCACGGCCCGTGCCAGGGGCGCGGCGTGACGGGTACAGATAGTCCCGTCCCGGTCGATGCGCTCGACCCCTTCCGTCGACGGGATCGGCACGCGGGCGGTTCAGAGCCCGTCGAAGTTGCCCGCGATGGGCAATCGTTGCGGCGAATCGAAGCGGAAGACCCGCTCCGCCGGGCCGTCGGCGTTCGCATTGTGGAGGAAGAAGGTCCGCTCGACCGGGTCGTAGAGTCCGATCGTATCGATGCCGTCCCCGTCCCAATCGCCGACGATCGGAATCAGACCGCGACCGGCGGCCCCGAACCGGAACTCGATGTCGGCGGGTCCGCCGGTGGTCGGATCGTGCTTCAGGGCGAATCGTCCGGTCGACGAATCGTAGAGTCCGATGCCGTCGCCCCGATGGCGACCGGACCAATCTCCGGCGATCGGGTGCCAGGTCGGGCTCGCGTCGGTCGGTCCGAAGGGGGTCTGCACGTCGGGCGGCCCCGCGTCGTTCGCGTTGCGGAGGAAGAAGCGGCCGAGCTTCGGGCTGTAGACGCCGACGGAATCGCCGCCCCGACCGTCCCAATCGCCCGCGATCGGGAGGAAGCTCTGCCGGGTTCCGCCGAAGCGGAAGACCCGCGCGGCAGGCCCCTCCGAATTCGAATCCCGCTGCAGGAACTCGCCGCGCGCCGGCGCGTACACGCCGATCGAATCGACGCCGTCTCCGTCGAAGTCCCCGGCGATCGGCACGGCGCCTTCGGGACCGAAGCGCAAGGATCGATCCGCGTCGCCCGCCGCATTGGCGTTGCGCAGGGCGAAGATTCGTCCGACCGGATCGAAGACTCCGATCGTGTCCCGCTCCTTCGGCTCCTGCGGCCTGGTCGCGCGGGCCCAGCCCTCGCGGATCGCGCGCAGGACGAAGCGGGCGAGCACGTCGTTGCCGGCGGGGCCGTAGTGGCCGAAAGGACGGAACAGCTCCGGCGAGTCCGCGAGCGCGCGCAGGTCGTTCGTCGGGTCGACGACGGTCACGTCGGCGCGGCGAAGGAGGGTGAGCAGCGGCTGCCACGGGACCGGATCGCCGTACCGCAGATCGGGCTGGCTCGGAATGACGAGGCAGAGGAAGCGTCCCCCTTCGCGCTCGACGTCCCGCGCGAAGGCCTCGACGATCCGCGCGGTGACGAGGATCGGCTCGCTGCCCGGCTCGAAGACGCTCGGTCGGGGGCGGGGTCGGAAGAGGCGGGCCCGGGCGAAGCGGTAGGCGACGCTGAAGTCGAACGGCCGGCTCCGCCATTCCGCCGGCTCGTACCACCAGTCGAGGGCGAGCAGCGGATCGCCGCGGGCGATCAGATCGGGCACCTCGGCGGGCGATGCGGCGGGGCGATTGATCAGCTCGAGCCCGTCGCCGGCGACCACGAATCGGGGCTTGCTCCAGGCCGTCCAGCCGCTCAGGAAGGTCCGGAACACGTTCACGTTGCGCTTGACGTCGGCGATCATCAGCCCGAGCACGACGACGTCGGGTCGCAGCGTCGATCGCATCTCGAGATAGCGGAGGTAGGCCTGGTCGGTGCCGTATCCCGGGACGCCGGCGTTGAAGACCGGCATGCCCGACGCGCGCTCGACGTCGTACGTCCAGCAGTCCTCATAGGGCACCTCGTCGCAGTGCGTGAACGAGTCGCCGAAGGCCGCGATGCGGATCGGCGCGGCCCGGGCGCCGGACGCGTCGTTCGCGGCCCGGGTGCGCGCCGCGCCGTCTTCGGCCGGCGACGGCGGGCGCGAGCCGGAGTCGCCCCCCTCCGGCAGGACGCGCAGGCCGGCTCCGTCGGCCGAGTAGAGGACGCCGTTGTCCGTCGAAGTGCCCGGCGCGATGGTCCAGCCGAGGCGCGGATCGACCCGCAGATAGCGGTACTCCCCCTCGGAGCGGCCGGCGATGCGGAGATCCTCTACGTCCTTCGGAAGCAGCGCCGAGCCCCACAGCGATTCCGGCTCCCGCTCGTCGTCGACCACGGCGAGGCGACAGATCCCCTCGACCAGCCCGAGCCCGAGGATCGTTCCGGCGAGCGCGAGCATGATCCGGGCGCGCATCGAGGGCTGGCTGCGCTGCGGGGCGTCCTTCAAGCGTCGATCCACCGGAGTCCGAGCAGGTCATCGAATCGAGGCCGAGCCATCGGAGCTTCGCGGACCCGATGCGGCGGATCAAGTCGCCGAAGTGCCGTCCGAATCGGCATCGAACCGCGCTTCGGTTCGCACGCCCGTCATCCGTGTCCGCGTCCCCATCCCCATCCCCATCCCCGTCGCCATTCGCATCCGCGCCGGCAGCCGAGGCCGCACGCGCGACGCGTCGACCCGAGGCCTAACGTACGCCGTGAGCCGGGCGGAAGCGCGAGCGGTTCAGAGTGCGCGGGGCAGGTCCCGTTCGTGTGCGGCGCGCCAGCCGTGCTGCGGATGGCGATCGACCAGCGCCTCGTTGCGGAACGGGAAGACCAGGACGACGCCCGCGAGGAATCCCCCGACGTGGGCCCAGAACGCGACGCCACCCGTCTCGACCCCGAGCGAGCCGACGCCGCCGACGACCTGCACCAGGAACCAGTAGGCCAGCATCCAGATCGCGGGGACCGCGATCGTCGTGACGTAGAAGCCGAACCAGACGAGCATGTGGACGTGGACGCGCGGGTAGAGCATCAGGTAGGCGCCCATCACGCCGCCGATCGCGCCGGACGCGCCGATCATCGGGACGGCCGAGCTCGGCGCGGAGAGGATCTGCGCCGCCGCGGCGGTGAGCCCGCAGATCAGGTAGAAGACCGCGAAGCGGAGATGCCCCATCGAATCCTCGACGTTGTTGCCGAAGATCCAGAGGAACCAGAGGTTGCCGAGGAGATGCATCCAGCCGCCGTGGAGGAACATGTGGCTCAGCAGCGTGAGCGGATGGGGCACGTCCGTCACGACGCAGGCCGCGTTCGGGCCGAGCTCGAAGCGGGTGCCGACGGCGGCCGTCTGCAGCAGCTCGCCGGCGATGAGCCCGTGATCGCAGACCGAACGCACGAGCGCGGTCTCGCTGCCGAAGCCCTGGACGAACGCCCAGCTGAGCGCGTTCGCCGCCACGAGCGCCCAGGTCGCCCAGGGCGTCAGGAAATGGGGGTTGTCGTCGCGAATCGGGAACACGTCGCCTCCGGGAGGGAGCGCTCGTCGGGTTCCGGGATTCTGCCAGCCTTCGCGGGCGCTGCACGCCGCGCGCGCGGCGCCGGGCTCATCTGTGCCCGCGCACCACGTATTGCCGGTCGATCTCGAAGGGATCGACGGAGGCCTCGAAGCCGGCCTGCTCGAGCGCCTCGACGACCCGAGACGGCGCGAGCCGGAACCGACGCGGCGGACCTTCCGGCGCGTCGAGCTTCGTCTCGACGATGAAGAGCGTCCCGCCCGCCCGCAGCGATGCATACAGGCTGCGCGCGTAGGCGGCCGGGTCCTCGACGTGATGCCAGACGTTGATCAGGATCGCGCGGTCGACGGATCCGGGCGCCAGCCCGGTCGCATGGCCGCTCGCCTGAACGGTCGTTACGTTGTCGAGTCCCTCCCGGTCCGCGCGCTCCGCGACCCACTCGAGCATCGGCGGGGAGACGTCGACGGCCTCGACCCGACCGTCCGGACCGACGGCGCGGCTCAACCAGGGCAGCAGGTAGCCCGTCCCCGTCCCGATGTCGGCCACCGTCATGCCGGCCTCGACGCCCAGCGCCGCGACCAGATCCGCGGGGCGCTGCCAGGTATCCCGGGCCGGATCCTCCCACCGGCGCACGCAGGCGGCCGGGTCGTCGAAGGTTCGATGCGCGCCCGGATGCTTCGGTCCCGGGCTCGCGCCGCAGCCCGCGAGGAGCAGCAGGAGCAGCAGCGGCTGGCAGATCGACGTCGATGCGAGGCGCATCGAGGGATGGGGCATCGACGCCTCCTTTCATGATTCGGAGCCGCTCCGGATTGTGGCGCGTCCGCTCGTCGGACACAGCGGGCAGGCCCGGGCCATCGGCTCCGCCCCGGGCTTCGGATGCACCGTGCTCGGGACGACGCAGGGGCGTCGCGTCGAAGGGATGCAGAAGGTCGAGCAAGTCTTCGTCGCCGGAGGGTTTTTCTGATCCTCGGAACGGCGTCGGAGCATGTTCGGGTCGGGATGCTAGTCGGCCTCGCGATCGCCGCTTGCCATGCCGCGCCCGATCGGGGATGGTCACCGAACGCCCACGCGATCATGGACGGAGGCGCCGCGCTCGGCGGACGGACGCAGCCGTGGCCCGGCTCGGGCCGGATTCGCTGGACGGGGTGGTGAGAGACGAAGTCTGGCGAGCGGGAGCCGAGAATGGCGAGCGGCATGCGGACAAGGGCGAGCGGCATGCGGAAGAGGAAGAGCGGCATGCGGAAGATGGAGAGCGAGATGCGGAAGATGGCGAGCGGGCTGCGACGAACCACGGGAATGGAGCGCGGGATTTCGAGGCGGGTGGGCACCAGGGACGGGCGGGCTGCGAGGTCCGATCGGACGGGCTCGCGGATGGCCGCCCCGTTGCTCGCCCTCGCAGGCATCGCGATGGCCTCGCCCGCCGCGGCCTGGGACGTCTCGATCGGCATGAACTTTCTCGAGAACGGGCTCTACGTCGAGTCGTGGTCGGGGCCCGGCTTCGATTGGACGACGCTCGACGAGCGCATTCGGGCGTCGGACCAGCCGGGGCCGACGGTGCCGATCGTCTGGACGACGCAGAGCTGGGACGGCCTGGCGGGCGAGTGGCCGCAGGCGGACCTCACGGTCTCCGAGGGCATCACCCAGGCGAGTCTCTACAACGACGATCCGACGAACGAGTTCTGGAGCTCCGCCGAGGCATTCGTGTTCGGCCCCGTCGCATCGGGCGACGCCGTTGGGGCAGGGGTCGCGTACGACTTCGAGTTCGTCGTGCAGCCCTTCACCACCGGCGATCTCGTCCTCGACTCGGGTGAGACCTACGTCTATCTCGAGTCGGAGCCCGGCGACGTCGGGAACGCCTTCGCGAGCTCCCGACTCTACCTGCCCGACGTCGACATCAACGATCCGGGGGGCTCGAACATGCCGCTCGCGCTGGACGCCTACGCGCTGGCGGCGGGCGGGGCGATCGTCGACGAGTCGCCGACGCTGAGCTGGAGCTTCCAGAACGCGACGGGCTCGCCCGAGACCTACCATCTCCGGCTCGAGATGAGCGCGGCCGTCTTCGCGGTACCGGAGCCGGGCGTGGCCATGGCGCTCGCTGCCGGCGGGATCGGTCTCGCCGGGCTCGGGCGTGGCAAGCGTCGCGGGGAGCCGGCGCGTCGCCCGCCCCTGGGCTGAAGCCGACCGCTACGCTCTCGTCGTGTCCAGAGAGGGGATGCGATGACGAGCAGGAAGACGAGACAACGACTCTTCGTTCGGCCCGAGACCGCGGTCCTGACCCGCGGCTTCGACCCGCGGCTCTCCGTGGGCTCCGCCCGGCCGGCGGTCTTCCGCTCCTCGACCTACGTCTTCTCGAGCCCCGAGGCGGCCGAGCGGGCCTTCGCGATCGCTCTGGGCCACGCGCGGGCCGGAGAGGACGAAGAGGTCGAGCTGATCTATGCGCGCCTGTCGCACCCCAACGCCGAGATCCTCGAAGATCGGCTCGTCCCCCTCGAGACCGGCGCGACCTCGGCGGCCGTCTTCAACTCGGGCATGGCGGCCATCTCCACGCTCTTCCTGACCCTCTGCCATCCGGGCAGCGCCTTCGTCTATACGCTGCCGCTCTACGGCGGGACGGAGCTGCTGATCTCCGAGCTGATCGAGCCCCTCGGCGTCCGCGCCGTCGGCGTCGCGGCCGGGGACGGACCGGCGCTCGAGCGCGCCATCGCGGAGACCGAGGGCCTCGCGCTGGTCTTCATCGAGACGCCGGCGAACCCGACGCTCCGGATGACCGAGATCGGCGTGGCCGTCCGCGCGGCGCGGGAATGCACGACGCGCCCGATCGTCGCGGTCGACAACACCTTTCTCGGGCCCGTCTTCCAGCACCCGCTGGCGCTCGGCGCCGACGCGTGCGTCTACTCCGCGACGAAGTTCCTGGCGGGCTTCAGCGACATGCTGGGCGGCGTGATCACCACGCGCGACCCCGCCCTCGCGTCGGCCCTGCGCTCGACGCGCGTGATGCTGGGCAACATCCTGCAGGCCGACGAATGCTGGCTGCTCGAGAGCCGGCTCCCGACGGTTTCGCTGCGCATGAACAAACAGAGCAAGAACGCGACGCGCATTGCCGAGGCGCTCTCGGGCCACGCCGCGACCGATCGCATCCATCATCCGTCGCTCTTCCGCGACCCGGAGCAGGCGCGCATCGCCCGCGCGCAATGCGACCATCCGGGATCGATCCTCTCGCTCGAGCTGCGCGGCGGCAAGCCGGCGGCCTTCGAGTTCCTGCGACGGCTCACGATCACGAAGAATGCCGTCAGCCTCGGCGGCATGGAGTCGCTCGCCTGTCATCCGGCGACGACGACCCACTCGGAGCTCACGCCGGAGCAGCAGGCGCGCCACGGCGTGACGCCCGGTCTGGTCCGCATCTCGATCGGCATCGAGGATTGGCGGGATCTGCTCGCGGAGTACCGCGAGGCGCTCGAGGGGCTCTGAGCTCCACCTGACGCCTGGCGTCTGACCTAACGCTCCGCGCCGACCGTCGCGCGGAAGGGCGCCGCGACCATGAGGTCGAAGGAATCGCCGATGTGCTTCGGCGCGATCAGCGCGCAGAAGGGCAGGGAGACCAGCCAGAACGCGCTGCTGACGACGCCGCCGATGATGGCGACGGGCATGGGGCCGTGGCTCGCGTCGTGGCCCGCTTCGCCGTGATCGTCGGCGCGGGCGTCGATCGGGGCGCTCGTCAGGACGAGGGAGGCGACGGCGATCGCGCAGGCGAGTCGCTTCAGGAAGGCGCTGCAGTGGGTCATGGCGGGATCTCCTCGCCGTCATTCTGATCCCATCGCCGGCGAAAGGGAAGCGCGAATCGAGGCGCGATCGCGTCGAATGGGAGGGGGGCGAGCCGCGTCCCAGCCTCTCCCACAGCGACCGGGCCGGCCGGGCGGGCGACGCCCGGTCTGCGGCACGGGATCCGCGGCGGCGACTCGGTCGCTGCCGTCGCGCTCCGGCGCCGCGCCCGGGCTCGCGCGAGGTCAGGCCCGATCGGCCGCTTCGATCGCGCGCGCGGAGCGATGCTCGAGCGCTGCGAGATCGCTCGCATGGCGGATGGACAGGCGGCCGGTCTCCCGGACCGCGTCGAGATGGCGCCGGAGCACCGCTCGCTGCTTCTCGCTGCGCGGTCGCTCCGCGAGGGCCCCGAGCGCGTCCGTCATGTCGATCAGGACGTCGACGTGGGTCGATGCGGCCTGTCGGATCTGATTGAACCCGAGATCGACGAGTCCCTCGAAGGTCGACGTATCGGCCAGAACGCGGATCCGACCGTCTTCGTCGGGATGGCTCGACGGGACCTCTGCGCGCGTCATGGCCATGGCGAGCGAGGCCGCGATGCGGTCGATCACGGCGATCGCCGTGAACGGATCGTTGATGCCGGGCGAGAGGGCGCGCAGGGCGATCTCGACGAGCTGTCGGATCGAGAATTCGAGGTCCTGGAAGGCAGTGCGTTCCGGGCCGATCGCGACGCTCTCGCGGATCGCCGCCGCGAACGCGTCGTCGAGCGCCGCCGCCGGCCAGACGAAGACGTGGTCGCGGTCCGCGAGCACGTGATGTCCGGGTCGGACGCCGAGCTCGACGAGGGCGTCGCGGCCCTTCGCCGCCGAGGCGATGGCGCCATGGTCGATCGCCTGCAGGTAGCCGCTCTGCTCGAAGCCCAGGCGGGCGGGCGGCCCGACGCCTCGTACGAGCTGCCGCGGCCCGTCGCCGTCCGACGCGGGGAGGTTGGCTGCGATTGCACGGTCGAGCTCCGTTCCGACGCGATCGACCATCGTGTCCGCCACGATCGAACGGGACAGGTGGTGGACGTAGAAGATCAGCGCGCCGAGGCAGGCGAAGACGAGGCCGCTCCCCAGCGTCACCGCGAAGTGCGGTACCGCTTCCTTGGGCAACGTCCCGTCGAGCAGTCGATACACGACGAGCAGGTAGGCGACGGTCGCGAGGAAGAAGCCGATCACGAACTGAGCACGCCGATCGCCCACGAACGCGCGGATCAGGCGCGGACCGAGCTGGCCGGCGGCGAGCGTCAAGACCACCATCGTGATCGAGATGACGAGGGTCGCCATCGTGATGAGCGAACCGAGCAACGTCGAGAACAGTCGCCCGGCGTCCTCGGCGGTACCCTGATTGAGCCACCAGACCGAGCCCGTCGTATCGACCTGGACGTCGACCTCGAGCGAACCCCAGGCGACGAAGAGCGCGCCGATCACCATGACCGTCGGGACGAACCAGAGGCTCGTCCGGACCTGCTCGGCGATGGCGAGGAGTCTGGGAATCATCTCCGCCCCTCCGATCAGGCGTGCGTCGCGAAATCCCCCGGATCGATCCGGCGCGTCCATCGCCAGTAGTCCGCGAGGGGCCAGGGCATGCAGACGACGACCTTGCCGGCCGCGTTGCTGAAATAGCTCGGGACGCGTGCGAACACGGAGCCCTCGAGCACGGAGGCGAGACGGGTATGATAGGCGTTGGCCGCCTCTTCGCGACATTCGAGGACGTCGGCGGCCTCGGCGAGGACCCGGATCGCGTCCATGATGTAGTTGACCTGGCATTCGGAGACGATGATCAGGTTGCCCGAATGGAGCACGCCCGTGTTCGGTCCGACGATCATGAAGTAGTTGGGAAACCCGGGGACCGTGATTCCGAGATGCAGCTTCGGCTCGTCGCCCCACGCCTCGGAGAGCCGACGCCCGCTTCGGCCGACGAGGTCGATCGCGGGCAGGCGGCCCGTGTCGAAGCCCGTCGCCCAGACGATCGCGTCGACCTCGACCTCGGTCCCGTCTTCGGCGACGAGGCCGGTACGGGTCACGCGCGCGACCCCGCTCGCGACCAGCTCGACGTCCTCGCGCGCGAGGGTCGAGAGCCAGGTCCCGTCGTCCTGCAGCATCCGGGTTCCGAAGGGCGGATAGTCGGGCACGACCTTCTCGAGCAGCGCCGGGTCGTCGACCTGGCTCGCGATGTAGGCCGTGAGCTCCTCCCGCATGAGCCGGTTCGCCGCGCTGCAGGAGGCACCGCCGTCGTCCCAATCGGGGTCGACCAGGATCAGGCTGCCCGCCGCCTTGTCGAACTGGGGCCACATCGAGAGCACGCGGTACCAGCGCGCGTACTCGGGTACGTTGCGCAGGCACCAGCGATGTCCCTCGGAGATCGCTGCGTGGTACTCGGGGTTCGGGAACATCCAGGACGGTCGGCGCTGGAACACGAAGAGGCGCTGCGCGACGTCCGCGAGCGCGGGAACGAGCTGGAAGGCGCTCGCCCCGGTGCCGACGACCGCGACGCGCTTGCCCGCGAGATCGACGGAGTCGTCCCATCGCGCGGTATGGAGCTGCGGGCCGCGGAAGGCCGCGCGTCCGTCGACGTCGGGGATCCGCGGGCGATTGAGGAGGCCGACGGCGCTGACGAGGGCGGAGGCCTCGAGCTCGCGGTACGCGTCGTTCTGGCGGTAGCCGACGACCCAGCGTCCGGCGGCCTCGTCCCAGCGCGCCGATTCGACGGTCGCTCCGAACTCGATGCGGTCGAGCAGCCCGGACTGGGCGGCGAAATGCTCGAAGTAGTGCTGGACCTCGGGCTGCGAACCGAAATGGTGGTCCCACTCGCCTCGGGCGAACGAGTAGGAGTAGCTGTCGCTCGCGATGTCGACGCGGCAGCCCGGGTAGCGATTCTCGTACCAGGTTCCGCCGACCGCCGGGTTCTTCTCGAGGATCGTGAAGGAGACGCCCTGCTGGGCGAGTCGGTAGCCGAGCAACATCCCCGACATGCCGGCGCCGATGATGACGACGCGGAAATCGCGCCCACGCCGGGCGAGCGCGCGCGGATCGATGTCGACGCGGCGCGGGTCGCTGCCCGAGAGGGCGAGCTCCTCCAACAGGAAGCCTCGCGCGTTGTCGCTGATCTCCCGCTCGGCGAGCGCGAACGCGAGCATCCGGGAGACGAGCGCGTCCGGGAGCGGCGCGCAGGGCGGTCGGCCCTCCGCGAGATGCGCCCGGATCAGGGCGACCGCCCGCGCCCGGATCGAGGCTCCATCCGCGGGCACGATACCGCCCGTCCGGTCGAACAGGGCGGCATGGCGCGGGCGGATCGGGCCGTCGAGCAGACTCGCGTCGCCGGAGAGATGGATCATCGACATCATCAACGCGGGCAGGCTCGCCTCGGCGACCGCCGCTTCGATCCGATCGTCGCTCGCCGGGTCGGGACTCGTCGTTCCGGTCGTCAAGGCAGGCCTCCAGGGCGATCGCGGGCGGTCGCGACCGCGCCGACGGTTCCGTTCCGTCGGGCGCCGGCGGATCGCACGACCGGGTGGGGGGTCGCGCGATCGTCGCGTCCCTCGCCCGCGCGGTCGATCGCATCCGGCGAGACACCCTATCCGAACGCCCGGGCCTCCGCCTTCGCTCCGTCCGCTGCGGACCGGGTCGGCTTCGACTCGACCCGCGAACGGCGTTCCCTGACCCGCGCTACGCGACCCGCGAAGAGGGGATGGGGGGACGGAAGTCGGACGGCTCCTGCTTCGTTCGACGCCTTTCTGTGTCGAGGCGGGGCCCTGCGACGTGCAGCGCCCGTGCATGCGCGATGCAGGACGAGCGGGTCGGCGACGAAGCGTCGCCCGCCCGCGGGGCCCGGGCAATTCTGCTATTCAAATCCGATCCGGACGGGTAGTCTGGGGAATCGATCGGCCTCGGAGGTGCCCCATGGCCTCGACCAAGCCGTACCCTGCGCCCGCGGTTCCGACCGCTTCCGACATCATGACCCGCGCGCTCGTCGTGCTGACGCCGGCGATGCCGATTCTCGATGCGGCGCGACTCCTGTTGAAGCACGAGATCTCAGGGGCGCCCGTCCTCGACGAGGACGGATGCCTCGTCGGCATCTGCTCGGAGTTCGATTGTCTGCGGGTCTTGAGTACCGGCGCGTTCTACGCCGACGACCACGGCAGTGAAGGCGTCGTCGCCCACTACATGACGACCGTGTTCCACGCGGCCGAGCCCCACCAGGACATCTACGCCCTCGCGCAGTTCTTCCTGACCCACGGCGTGCGGCGCCTGCCCGTGCTCGAGGGCGGGCGGCTCGTCGGGCAGGTCTCGCGCCGGGACGTCCTGCGCGCGGTCGCCGAATTCGACGAGAGCCGTCTTCCGCGCCGCCACTTTCCCGACTACCGTGAGCCCTCGGAGGACGTCGGCGCGCGCCGAGCGCGTTGAGCACGAGCGTCCCCGGACGACGAATTCCGCCGATGCCGCCCGAGCCCTTCTCCCAGCCGCGCGCGTTTCTCGAGGAGAGCGAGACGCTCCATGCGCTCCTGGCCTCGCGTCCGGAGTCCGATCTCCTGCTCGTGACGCAGTTCAAGGGCTGGACGATCGAGGACGTGCTCGCGCATCTCCACCTCTTCAATCTCGCCGCCGGGATGTCGCTCCGCGACGCGTCGAGCCTGCGGACCTTCTTCGCGGACCTGCGACGCGCGCGAGAAGGCGGGCGCAGCCTGCGCGAGGTGACGCTCGACTATCTGGGTCCGCTGCGCGGTCGGGCGCTGCTCGATCAGTGGCGCAGCGACTGCGACGCGATCGCGCAGGCGTTCGAAGCCGTCGATCCGCGGATGCGGGTGGCCTGGGGCGGACCGGACATGAGCGCCCGCTCGAGCATCTCGGCGCGGCTGATGGAGACCTGGGCCCATGGCCAGGCGGTCTTCGACCGGCTCGGCGCGGACCGCGTCGACGCGGATCGCATCCGCAACGTCGCCGTACTGGGCGTGAATACCTTCGCCTGGACGTTTCGCAATCGAGGGCTCGAGGTTCCGGAGACGGCGCCGCACGTCCTGCTCGAGGCGCCGTCCGGTGCGCGCTGGGAGTGGAACGCCGAGGTCGAGTCCGATCGCATCGAAGGAAGCGCGACGGAGTTTTGCCAGGTGGTCGCGCAGACCCGGGCCTGGGAAGACACGGGGCTGCGGGTCGTCGGCGAGAACGCGCGGCGTTGGTTGTCGATCGCGCAATGCTTCGCGGGGCCGCCCGAGGATCCGCCTCGGCCCGGCAGCCGCCATCGCGCGTCGGTCGCGCGCGGCTGATCGAGGCGCGCGCCCGACGGGGGATCGCGGGGCGGGCCGACGCGCGGCCCGTCGGAGGGGGGACGATGGCGGAAGGTCGGGGGGCGCTCGACGGGCTGCGCGTGCTCGATCTCGGGCAGATCGTGCAGGGGCCGCAGGCGGCGCAGCTCCTCGCGGATCTCGGCGCCGACGTGATCAAGATCGAGCTGCCGGAGCGGGGCGACCTCGGTCGCTGGACGGTGCTCTCGCCCGACGACCTGCGCTCGCCCTTCTTCATCGCCTGCAATCGCGGCAAGCGCGGCATCACCCTCGACCTGCGCGTCGAGGCGGGGCGCGCGGTCTTCCTCCGACTCGTCGAAGGAGCCGACGTCTTGCTCTCGAACTTCGTGCCCGGAACGCTCGAGGCATGGGGGCTCGGCTACGACGTGCTCGCGCGTCTCAACCCGCGTCTCGTCTTCGCGACCGGGAGCACCTTCGGCCCGGTCGGTCCCGACGCGGCGCAACGCGGCGCCGACCTCGCCGGGCAGGCGGCCGGCGGTCTGATCCGGCGGACCGGACCGAGCGATCTGCGTCCCGTCGGTGCGACGATCGCCGATCATCTCGCCTCGCAGAACATGGTGAGCGGCATCCTCGCGGCGCTCTATTCGCGGGATCGGACGGGTCGCGGGCAGCGCGTCGACGTCTCGCTGATCGGCGCCGTGATCTTCGCGCAGGCCTCCGAGTACACCTACACCCTGCTGACCGGCCGCGAGCCGGGCGAGACCGATCGCGGTCATCCCCTGATCCACGGCCTCTACGGGATCCTCCCGACCGCCGACGGACACGTCGGCATCATCGGCGTCGTGCCCGAGCAGCGGGAGGCGTTCTTCGAGACGATCGGACGGCCGGAGCTGCTTCGGGATCCGCGCTTCGCCTCGGCCTACCATCCGCCCGAGGTGCGCCACGCGCTCTTCGACGCGCTCGCCGAGGCGTCCCGAACGCGCAGCACGGCAGACTGGATGAAGCGTCTCCGCGACGTCGACGTGCGTTGCGCGCCCGTGCGCGACTATCTCGAGGTCCTGGCGGACGAGGGCGTGTTCGAGAACGGTTATCTGCAGCGCTTCGAGGATCCCGATCTCGGGCCGATGACGACGATCGGCTGCCCGATCCGATTCAGCGACACGCCGGCACGTCCGGGCCGGTTCGCGCCCGAGCTCGGGCAGCATACCGAGGAGGTCCTGCTCGAGCTCGGACTCGACTGGGACGAGATCGGGGCGCTGCGGCGCGCGCGCGCCCTCTAGGAGATCGCGGGCAGCAGCGGGACCACGGCTTCGGGCCCGGTCAGCTCGGCGCTGAAGCTCTCCTCGAGGTAGAGCTTCACGCTGCGATCGTCGTGGGTCCGATAGCCGATCGTCGCGTCGCGACCGCAGACGAGCCGGAAGTCGCCGCCGCGCGCGCTCGCGACGACTCCGCCCCGGAGCGCCGGCGCCCAGATGATCGGGAGGTCGAGCAGGCGCTGGACGTGGCGCAGGACCGGAAAGCCCGCCGGGGTCGTGGTCCGATCGAGCGCGGCGTGCTCCCTCAGCCCGAGGGCGGCGACGTACGGACCCGAGACGCCCGCCTCGCGCAGCTGCACGATCGCCTCGGTCACGGCGTTCGGGAAGCGCAGCGGATCCTCGGGGAGCGCGACGCCTTCGTTGGCCGCGTCCGTGACGAGGCCGGGGATCCCCGAATCGGCATGGCCTTCGAAGAGGGCCGTGTCCTCGATGCTCGCGAAGCGCCGCGCCGCGTCGCGCAGCGGATCGAGGTCGACGTCGCCGGCACCGCGATCGACGTTCTCGAGCTCCTCGCGCTCGAGCTCGAACTCCACGCGCAGCTCGACCAGCGGCCGGACCTGGCGGCGGCGCAGCCAGGCGCCGTCCTCGCTCGTTTCGAGCGGCTCGACGAAGCCGAGGTCGATCGCCGAGAACGCCCAGCCGTGGGGTCCGTCGAAGTCGAACAAACGCCGCGCCGCGAGGTGGACCACGAGCACGCTGCGCGCCTCGTCGTCGATCCGCTTCCAGGCCGCATCGCTCAGCGGCGCGAGCCTCCGGTTCCACACGCTCACTCCGAACCCTCCTTTTGCCGCTCGCTTCCGCCCGGATCGCTCCGGGCCGTGTCCCCCGCCATGTCCGCTCCGCCTCCCGCCTCGTTGTTCGCGCGCAGGCTCCCGATGCCGAGTCCCCGATCGCCGGTCGTCGTCGACGAAGCGCCCGGGACCGACCCGCGCCCGGCGCGTGTGCCTGCATCCGGCGCGTCCGCCTCGGCGTGGACGATCGAGCCGTCCGCCTGAAACAAGAGGCGGCGCAGCAGGGCGTCGAACTCGGGATCGCGTCGTCGGATCCATTCGAGGGTCATGCTCGCGTGCTCCTTCTCCTCGCCGAGACTGTGGGCGAGGACGTCGCGGAGCGAGGGATCCCTCGTGGCGTCGATGCGTTGCGCATACCAGTCGATGGCTTCGAGCTCTTCGATCAACGAGACGATCGCTCGATGCATCTCGCGCGTTTCGTCGCGCAGGTCCTCCGCCGCCTCGTGGAGCGCCGATCGCGTCATCGTTCGAATCGTCCTCCCGGATTCCTTTTGTAGAATCGACGTCTTCGCCGCGTCGCATCGCGAATGCTCGGGGTCCCGGCCAGGCGAGACGCCATCGCAGGCCTGCTCACGCAAGGCCCATGCCAGGGCGGCGGCCAGGAGGCGGGCCGCGGTCCGTGTCGAAGCGGACTCGTCGTGCGCTCACGCCGTCGTGTCGCGCGTTCGCCGTGTCGCGAGGACGGTCGAATGCGCGGTGTGAGGCGCTAGGCTGGGGCCATCGCGCCGGGCGAGCGGGGATCGATCGGGCAGGCCACGGCTCGAGACCCGTCGTCATCGGGAGAGATCGGCCGACACGCCACGCGATCGGGCGCGAACGAGCCCGGGCGACAGCACGACGGAGCGACGGCGACCCGACGACCGTGCGACAGAAATGCGCTGGATGCGCGGGAGAGGAGTGATCCGATGAAGCGACGAGCGATCCTGGTGAACGTGGTCCTGGCCCTGATGGCGACCCCGGTCGTCGCGTCCGCCCAACAGCCGGGCAGCGCCGACCAGGCCGAGATGATGCGGCGGCTCCAGGATCCCGCCGCGATGCAGCGCATGGCAGCGGAAGCCCAGGCGGCCCAGACCTGCATGAAGGAGATCGATCGCGCGAAGCTCGACGCGCTCGAGCAGCGCGGCCGAACGGCCTCCCAGGAGATCGAACGCCTCTGTGAGGCCGGGAAGCGAGACGAGGCGCTCGCGCGCGCCCTCGCGGTCGCGCGGGAGATGCGCGCGGATCCGACCGTCCAGAAGCTGCGCGAATGCACGAAGGGCATGGCGGAGATGGCGCGGAACCTGCCCATCGCGCGGATCCCCGGTGTCCGGGACGAGCCCGAGCCGACCGAGCGGGACATCTGCAGCTCGGCCGGGCGCTGATCCGGCTCCAGCGCCGCGGGACGAGGCAGGTCGCGGCCGCGGGTCCCGGCTCCGACCGGCGCTCGGGCATCGTTCGGCCCGAATCGGTCCAAAACGTCTCGACCGGGCGAATCGTTCCGGGAAAGCGAACGATTCTTTCTCGAATCCTTGTCGCTCGGCGCCCCGAACTGCGCTCCAATCTGCGCCGGCGCTTCGCCGGCGGCGCGGCGGGCGCCTGTGATGTGCGATCAGGGAACGTTCCGGGGGGGGCGGGTGTCGGAGGCGCAGCGGTCGAGCAGGGCTGCAGGGAAGGGATCCCGGCGGCGTGTCGTCGCCGAGTGCGCTCCCCGGTGCCCAGGCGGAACCCATGAGGAGCGACGGGGCCCGTCGTCGATCCGCCAGCTCGAGGAACCGCAATGGCCCGTCACGCCCGTTCGGAAGGACTCGCACGCCGCGCCGTGCTCGTCCCGGTCCTGCCGTGCGAGACGGTCTCCCTCGCCGCGCGCCGGTTTCCGATCGGGTCGACGGTCGCCTTCTCCGTCGGGGCCCTCTCGTCGGGTCGGGCGCGCTGCCGACGACGCCCTCTCGTCGGGTCGGGCGCGCTGCCGACGACGCCCTCTGACGACGCGGGCCCCATCGCGGGCATGCGTACGCCGCTGACTGACGAACACGACGCGCTCCGCCAGGATGTCGCGCAATACGGTGACGGTGATCGGTGATGAAGAAGCATTCGGGTAAGGTCGCGCTGCTCCTCTCCTTCGGCTGTCTGTCGCTCGCGGTCGCGGGCTGCTCGAGCCTGCCCTTCGTGGCGCCGTCCGAGGATCCGGCCGCGAAGCGCCTGACCGAGACGCCGCCGCCCCTTCCCGATCGGTTTCCTCGAGGCGAGGCGGGGGCCAGCTCGGCCGGCATCCAGTGGCAGTCGTTCTTCGAGGATCCGCAGCTCGTCGGCCTGATCGAAGCGGCGCTCGAGAACAATCAGGAGCTCAACGTCCTGCTGCAGGAGATCGAGGTCTCGAAGGCCGAGGTCCTGCGCCGGAAGGGCGCGTTCCTGCCCTTCGTGACGCTCGGGGCCGGGGCCGGCGTCGACAAGGTCGGCCAGTACACGCGCAGCGGCGCCGTCGAGGAGGGGCTCGAGATCAAGCCCGGCAAGTCCTTCCCCGAGCCGTTGCCCGACTTCCGCTTCGCCGCGGAGTTCTCCTGGGAGATCGACATCTGGAAGAAGCTGCGCAACGAGAAGCGGGCGGCCGTCTTGCGCTTCCTGTCGACGCGCGAGGGCCGGAACTTCATGATCACCAACCTCGTCGCGGAGATCGCGGGCTCGTACTACGAGCTCATGGCCCTCGACAACGAGCTCTCGATCCTGAAGCAGATGCTCGAGATCCAGCAGAACGCGCTCGAGGCGGTGCGTCTGCAGAAGCAGGCGGCGCGCGTGACGGAGCTCGCCGTGCAGCGCTTCGAGGCCGAGGTGGCCAAGAACCAGAGCCGGCTCTACGAGATCGAGCAGCAGATCACGGTCACCGAGAACCGTCTCAACTTCCTCGCCGGTCGCTACCCGCGCTCGATCGAGCGACCGTCCCAGGACTTCGAGCACGTCGCCCTGATGGCGATCCACCCGGGCTCGCCGTCCGATCTGCTCGCCAACCGGCCCGACGTCCGTCAGGCCGAGCTCGAGCTCGCCGCGGCGAAGCTCGACGTCAAGGCCGCGCGGGCACGCTTCTATCCCCAGCTCGACGTGGCGGCGGCCGTGGGCTTCCAGTCCTTCTCGGTCTCGTCGCTGCTGACGGCGCCCGAGTCCCTGATCTACAGCGTCGCGGCGGACCTGATGGTCCCCCTGGTCAACCGGACCCAGATCCGGGCCGCCTACGACGGGGCGAGCGCGCTGCAGCTCGAGGCGGTCTACCGCTACCAGCAGACGGTCCTCAACGCCTACGTCGAGGTCCTGAACCAGCTCGCGCAGATCGAGAACGTCAACCAGAGCTATGCGCTCAAGTCCCAGCAGGTCGACGCGCTCTCGCAGGCCATCGAGGTGGCGGCCAAGCTCTTCCGCTCCGCGCGTGCCGACTACACCGAGGTCCTGCTCACGCAGCGCGACGCGCTCGAATCGAAGATCGAGCTGATCGAGCTCAAGCAGCGGCAGATCGGCGCCCTGGTCCGCGCCTACCAGGCGCTGGGCGGGGGCTACGAGCGCGGTACGAGCGAGGCGGCGTCCGGGAGCTGAGCGAACGGATCGGACCGCTCCCGCGTCAGGGCTGCTGCACGGCGTCGGCCGGAAAGAGCACGACCTCGTCGTAGCGCGGCAGCGTCTCGATCCGCAGGCCCGGCGTCGCCGCGCGCTTCTCGCGGAGGAACGCCAGGGTCTCGTCGGTGCCGCCCGAGAGCAGGCTCGCCGCGCGGATCTCGCCCGTGAAGGGGCCCTCGATCGGGCCGACGAGGCTGTCCCAATGGATCGGGATGATCCGGTCCGCCCCGGTCGTCGTCACCGTCTCCCGCCAGTAGGTCTCCCGATAGTCGGGCGTCTCCGTACCGAGCCCGCCGATGCCCAGGAAGATGACGTCGGCCGCGTAGCCGTCGAGGCCGCCCTCGACGAAGCCGGCGCTCCCCTGGACCAGGAATCGGCCGAGGGGATGGCGGACGTGGATGGCGTAGGGCGTGCCGAGCCGGTAGTCGAAGGCCTCGACGGGCGGCACGAGCGGGGCGTCGATCTCGGGATCTTCGAGCGCGCGCCTGCGCACCTCGGGATCCGGGAACTCGAAGTGGCGCGTCTCGAGGAGCGTGATCTCGAAGCGGCCGAAGGAGACGGGCTCGCCGCTCCGGGCGATGCGGATCTGCGACTCGGGCAGGCCCCAGCCGCGCGCGATGTTCGCGGTCGAGGGCGAGCCGAGCAGGATCGCGCCCGTCCGCCGCGCGACCTCCGGCGCGTCCATCGCATGGTCGAAGTGGGAGTGGACGGGGATCACGACGGCGAGGGACCCGACCGCGTTGCGCGCGAGACCCCGGGCGATGGCGTCGACGTCCGGCGCGATCTTCCCCTGCAACAGCTGACTCGCGCCGAAGCGCGAGAACCAGCCGTCGACCATCCAATGCGTCTCGCCGTCGGAGAAGAGCAGCGTCGAGGTCCCCGTGAAGCGGACCGTCAGCGAGCCGGGCGCGATGTCCTCGCTCCCGGCGATCGCCCAGGCGGGATCGACGGGGGGCGCGGCGCGCGTCGCGAACAGGAAGAGCGAGGTCCCGAGGAGCAGGACGAGGACGGCCACGCCGCCGGCGATGCGTCTCCGGCGGCGGCGAAGGGCCCGGTCGGTCGATGCATCCGCCATCAGCGGCACGCCGGTCCCGCCGGCGAGGAGCGCGGAGGGCGGGAGGCGAGGAGGCCGACGAACGTGAGGCCGAAGGTCAGGAGCAGCCGCGCGATGGGCGCCGACACGGGGACCGTCGGCGGCGCCGCGGCCAGCGTGGCTTCGAAGTTGTCGACGCGGAAGTCGAATCCCGCCGAGAGATTGCTCGCCGTCGCCACGCCGAGCTGCATCGGCGCACCGGAGGACGAGAAGTCCGGATGCCGGCCGGGGTTCAGCGTGTCGACGAAGTCGGTCGGCGTGAGTGCGAGCGTCTCGATCCGCGTCCAGTCGCCGACGTCGAAGCTCGTGGGCGCGAGGTAGGTCTCGCTCCCCTGGAGCAGCGCGAATGCGAAGGCCGGCTGTCCCGAGACGAGCCCCCCGGACGTTCCCTGCACGTCAGCCGCGAATCGGATCGTCGCGAGCGGTCCCTGGGCCGCGGGATCCCAGCCCGCCGTGCCCTGTCGGAGCACGACGGAGCTCAACCCGTTGGTCCCCGTCAGCGCGAGGTGGGCATCCGGGTGTCCGCCCGTCGCGAGGCGCGACCAGACACCGCTCGAAAAGGAGAACACCTCGGTCCAGGTCGAAAAGTCCCCGTCGCCGACGACGGCCTGCGCGGTGGCGTCGGAGGGGTCGGAGGCGATGGAGCCGCCCGCCATCGCGACGGCGAAGAGCAACGAGCCCAGCCGGCGCATGCGTCGGTCGCGTCGCCCTCCACGCGATCTCGAGCGTCCCTCCTCCCTTGTCCTCGCGAGCCCCTGGCCGTCGATCATCTCGTCGCCTCCTGGCGGAGTCCGCGCTCCCCGCCGCCCCGATCAGCATGCGCGCAAGGACCCGAAGAAGTCAACGACGCTGTCCGGGCGCCCTCAGACCGGCTCCACCGACTCCGGCAGCTCCCTTCGGACCAGCCGTGCCAGCCGCACGAATCCCTCCGCGCGCGGGCTCCCGCGCCGATGGGCGAGGACGATCTCGCGACCGGGGACGGGCGCCGCGAAGGGGCGGACGGCGGTCGTCTTGCGGCGCCGGTCCGCTTCGGTCAGGGCCATCGCGGGCATCAGCGTCAGGCCGAGGCCGGCGATCACCATCTGGCGGATCGTCTCGAGGCTGGTCGCCCGGTAGTCGCCCTCGGGCGCCGGGCCGCGCGCGCGGGTCGTTCGGCAGATCTCGAGCGCCTGGTCCCGCAGGCAATGGCCCTCGGTCAGGAGCAGGACGCGCTCGCCCTCGAGCGCGGATTGCGTGACGCGCTTGCGCCGGGCGAGCGCATGGTCCGCGGGACAGAGCAGGAAGAAGGGCTCGTGGAAGAGCGGATGCACGACGAGCCCGCTCTCCTCGAAGGGCCGCGCGAGCACGATCGCGTCGAGCGCGTGCTCGCGGAGCTGGTCGAGGATCCGATGCGTCATGCCCTCCTGAACGATCGGCTCGAGCGCGGGCAGACGCTTCGCGAGGGCGGGAATCAGCCAGGGCAGCATGTAGGGCGCGAGTGTCGGGATCACTCCGATGCGAAGCGGTCCCGCGAGCGGATCGAGCGCCCCCGCCGCCTGGTCGACGAGCCGCAGCGCCTCCTCGAGCACCGCCCGCGCGCGCACGAGCAGCAGCCCGCCCTCCTGCGTCGCGCGGACCTGCTTGCTCGAGCGCTCGAAGAGCTGGACGCCGAGCGTCTCCTCGAGCTTCCGGAGGCCGGCCGATAGCGTCGGCTGGCTGACGTGGCACGCAGCCGCCGCCCGCCCGAAGTGGAGGGTCTCCCCGACCGCGACCGCATAACGCAGCTCGGTCAGGGTGAAGCCCGGCTCGGCCGGTATCCGCAGGGTCGACTCCATGGCATCCCTCCGCTCGACGCTCCACTTCGCGCCGCCTGGCGCCCCGACCTCAGCGCGCCCCGAGCTCCGCCTCGAGCGCGTCCGCTCCACCGACGCGCCGCCCGCCGATGAAGACCTGCGGCACCGTCGTCGCCCCGGCGACCGCCGCCAGCGTCCGCGAGGTCGCCTCGCGGCCGATCGTGATCTCGTCGTAGGCGTAGCCGCGTTCGTCGAGCAGCGCCTTCGCCCGGCGACAATGCGGGCAGCCCGGCCGCGTGAAGATCGTGACCGGCGGCGCGAGCTTCGCATCCGGCACGAGGCTGCGCAGCACCGTCTCCGCGTCGGAGACCTCGAAGGGATCGCCCGGCACGTCCGGCTCGACGAAGAGCGCCGCGACGACGCCGTCGCGCACGATCATCGCATAGCGCCACGAGCGGACGCCGAAGCAGAGATCCTCCTTCGACACGTCCATGCCGAGCGCGCGGGTCAGCGCCGCGTTGCCGTCGGCCACGAGCTTCACGCGTTCGACCCGCTGCTGGCGGCCCCAGGCCTCCATCACGAAGGGGTCGTTGACCGAGAGGCAGTAGATCGCGTCGATGCCCGCGGCCTCGAAGGCCGGCGCGAGCTCTTCGTAGCCCGGCAGGTGGCTCGAGGAGCAGGTCGGCGTGAAGGCGCCGGGAAGGGCGAACAGGACCGCGTCCCTTCCCGCGAAGAGCGTCCGGGCGTCGACCGACTGCCAGCCCTCCTCCGTCTGCACGCTCACCTGCGCACTCGGGATCGGCGCGCCCACCTCGATCGTTCCCCGTCTTGCCGTCTCCATGGATTCCTCCTTCGTCATCGCGGTCGATTCGAGCTCGGCGGCACGGCCCTGCGCTGCGTCGCCGCGAGCGCCGTGCCGGATCGGCGCAGCGCTCCTCGCGTCCGCGATGCCGGGAGGATCGGGTCGGGAGATGTATCCGTAAAATGGAATGTTCAGATTGGAATCATTGACATGGACTATGGATGATCGAGGTCGTGTGGCGGCGCGGTCGGCCGGCGCTGACGCCGCTGGACCGCGCTCCGCGTGCGAAGCCGCGCCCGGAGGCGGTCGGGGCTAGGTTCCGCAGAAGGTGCGATGGGGCGGCGCGTCGATCGCTGCCGGCTCGGCGAAGCGCTCGAGACCCGGGCGCGCGTCGAAGGGGTGCGTGACGACGTCGAGCAGCGCATGGAAGGGCGCGAGGTCCCCCTCGGTCGCCGCGGCGAGGGCCTCTTCGACGCGGTGGTTGCGAGGGATGAAGATCGGGTTGATGCGGTCCATCGCGAGCGCGACGGCGCGGCGGTCGTCCGGTCGGCTCGGGAGCAGCGGCGACCAATCCCCCGCCCACGTCTCGAACGCGTCGGGATCGTCGAAGAGCGCGCGAACCGGCGTCGCATCGCCGCGTACCGCTTCCGAGAGTCGGCGGAAGAAGAGCGTGTGGTCGACGCGCTGCGCGGCGAGGCGCTCGAGCAGGCCGTCGACGAGGCGCGTCACGCGTTCGTCGTCGGGCGCCAGGCCCGGAACCCCGAGCTTCGCCGCGAGGCCGCGGCGCCAGGCCGTGCGGAAACGCTCGGCATAGCGCTCGAGCGCCTCGGTCGCGAGCGCGACCGCGCGATCCGGATCGGGGTCGAGGAGCGGCAGGATCGCCTCCGCGAAACGCGCCAGGTTCCACTGCAGGATGCCCGGCTGATTGCCGTAGGCGTACCGTCCGCCCTGGTCGATCGAGCTGAAGACGGTCTGCATGCCGTGGCGATCGAGGAACGCGCAGGGGCCGTAGTCGATCGTCTCGCCCGAGATCGTCGTGTTGTCGGTATTCATGACCCCGTGGACGAAGCCGAGCTGCATCCAGCGCGCGACGAGCTCGGCCTGCACGCCCAGGACGTGGTCGTAGAGGGCGAGCGCGGGACGCTCGGCGCGGGCGGCCTCCGGGCAGTGGCGCGCGATCGCGTGGTGAAGCAGGCGCTCGAGCAGCTCGGGATCGCCGCTCGCAGCCGCGAGCTCGAACGTGCCGACGCGCAGGTGGCTCGCGGCGACGCGAACCAGGAGCGCTCCGGGCGAGGGCTCGTCCCGCGCGACCGTCTCGCCCGTCGCGACCACGGCGAGCGAACGGGTCGTCGGCACGCCGAGCGCGTGCATCGCCTCGCTGATCAGGTACTCGCGCAGCATGGGGCCGACGACGGCCTTGCCGTCGCCGCCGCGGGCGAAGGGCGTCCGGCCCGAGCCCTTGAGATGGACGTCGCGCAGGCGACCCTCGCGGTCGAGGAGCTCGCCCATCAGCAGCGCGCGCCCATCGCCGAGGCGCGGTGAATAGTGGCCGAATTGATGACCCGCATAGGCCATGGCGAGCGGCTTCGCGCCTTCCGGGAGCCGCTGACCGACCAGGGTCTCGATGCCCGCTGGTGACGCGAGCCGATCGGCGTCGAGCCCGAGCTCGGCGGCGAGCGGCGCGTTCAGGACGAGCAGGCGCGGCGCGGGGAAGGGGCTCGCCTGCCAGGGGACGTAGAGCCCGGACAGCGCCTGCGCGTAGCGATGCTCGAGCGCGGGGATCGCAGGGGGTTGCTGCATCGGTCGAGGCTAGCGGCTGTGTCGAGGGACGGCCCGTGGCGCCCATGCGCCGCCGTGGATCACGCCCGCGTCGTCGAGGCTCCGCCCGCACGAAGCGGCTCGGCAAGCGACGAGGAGCGTGCCATCGTCGGGCGCGTGCGCCGCGCGCGATCCGGCGCGACCCGCGCGGGGAGGAGGAGCATGGCGGGGAGCGAGCGCTTTCGCTGCGCGACTTGCGGATTCGAGGTCGACGAGGTCATCGCGATGCTGCCCTCCGGCGCGCTCGCCCACTACGGCGATCGCGCGTTTCCCGGTCGTTGCGTGCTGGCCTTCGGCACGCACGCCGAGAAGCTCGAGGAGCTCTCTGCGTCCGAGCTGACCCGCCTCGTCCTCGACGTGCAGCGCGCGGGGCTCGCGATCCGCGCGGCGACCGGTGCCCCGCGGATCAACTACGCGGTGCTCGGCAATGCCGCGCCCCACATCCACGTCCATCTGATCCCGCGCGGTGGGCCGACGGATCGCAACGGGACCGACACGCCCTGGGGACCCCCGCCGCCCACGCTCCCCGTACCGCCCGAGGAGGCCGCACGTCTGCGCGACGGGATCGCGTCGGCCCTGCGCGCGGGCGATCGATGCCGATGAGCACGAGCGCGAGGGCGCTGGCCGACGTCGTCGATCGATCGGATCCCGCGACGAGTCGCCGCGCTGTTCTGTCGCTGGCCGTGTTGACCCTGCTCTTCGTCGTCAACTACGTCGACCGCCAGCTCCTCGCGATCCTGATCGAGCCGATCAAGCGCGAGCTCGGTGCCTCCGACACGGCGATGGGTTTCCTGTCGGGTCTCGCCTTCGCGCTCTTCTACACGACGGCGGGCATTCCGATCGCGCGCGTCGCGGACCGCGGCAGCCGCCGGCGCGTCATCGTCTGGGGCGTCGTCGTCTGGAGCGCCATGACCGCGTGCTGCGGCCTCGCGCGCAACTTCGCGCAGCTCGCCGCCGCGCGCTTCGGCGTGGGCATCGGCGAAGCCGCCCTCGCGCCCTCCGCCCACTCCCTGATCGCCGACGGATTCCCGCTCCACCGGCGCGCGACCGCCCTCGGCATCTTCAACGTCGGCGGCAACGTCGGCGTCATGCTGGGCTTCATCGCCGGCGGCTGGATCGGCGAGACGCTGGGCTGGCGCACGGCCTTCCTGGTCGTCGGTCTCCCCGGCCTCGCGGCGGCCCTGCTCGCCCGCTTCACCCTCGACGAGCCGCCGCGGGGCGCGACGGAGCCCGTTCATGCCGATCGCGCCGCACCCGCGGCCGAGCGCGCTGCTGCGCCTGAGCCGCGCTTCCGGGAGGTCGTCTCGTTCCTGCTCGCTCGCCGGACCTTCGTCCATGTCAGTCTCGCGAGCGCCTTCTACGTCTTCGCGGCCTACGGGTTCACCGTCTGGGGCTCGAGCTTCCTCATTCGCGTCCACGGGCTGTCGCTGCGCGAGACGGGCCTCTGGATGGGGCTGATCCAGGGGATCGGCGGCGGGCTGGGCACGTTCCTGGGCGGGGTGCTGGCCGATCGCGGCGCCGATCGCGATCCGCGCGTGCTGGTCTGGATCCCCGCTCTGGGTGGACTCCTCGCGCTTCCGCTGCTCTGCGTCTTCCTCTTCGCGCCGACGCCGATGGCCGCGCTCCTGGGCTACGCCCCGGCGATGGTCGTCGTGCTCTTCTTTACCGGCCCGTCCTTCGCCGTCGTACAGAGCCTGGCGCCGCCGCGCCTGCGGGCGCAGGCCGCCGCGCTGCTGCTCTTCACGATGAACCTGATCGGGCTGGGGATCGCGCCGCTCGTCGTCGGCCTGCTCAACGACGTGCTGGCGGAGCGCTTCGGGATCCTGGCCGTTCGCTATTCGTTGCTGGTCACGTCGGTCGGCGCGCTGGTCGCGGTCTTCCATTCCCTGCGCGCGGGACGGACGATCGCGTCCGACCTCGCGGCGGCTCGAGCCGCGGGCTGAGCGGCGTCCCGGCCGGCGGACGGATGCGCGGGTCGACGGGCGGAGTGCGCCGCGCGAAGCGCGCCGGGCGCGGGGAGGAGAGGATGCAGCTCGAACGCTCGACCCAGCAGGAGATGCTCGATCGTTGGATCGAACCGACGGGCCGCCGGGTCGTCGACATCGGCTGCGGCTCCGGGGAGCTGGTCCGCTGGCTGCGCAGTCGCGGGGCGGATGCCGTCGGCGTCGAGTGCGGCGAGGTCATGATGCGGCTCGCGCGGGAGGCGGATCCGGAGCACGCCGAGGCCTACCTCGACGGCGTCGGTCAGGATCTGCCGCTGCCCGACGCGAGCGTCGATGCGGCCGTGATGTCGTTCTCGCTCCACCACGTCCCCCGCGAGGCGATGCTCGACGCCCTGCGCGAGGCCCATCGCGTATTGCGCCCCGGCGGCCTGCTCTACGTCGCCGAGCCGATCTCGGCAGGGGCGGGACACGAGGTCGTCAGCCTGATCGACGACGAGACCGAGGTCCGCGCCCTGGCCCAGGCCGCGCTCGAGCGCGCGCCCTCCGTCGGTTTCGAGCAAGTCCACGAGACGTGTTATTCGAGCCCGATGCTGCTCGACTCCGCCGAGGGCTTCGCGAAGCGCATCGTCGGCATCGACCCGAAGCGCGCGGCGCGGATGGCGGACCAGCACGATCGCTTCGTCGAGGCCTTCGAGCGGCTCGCCGAGCGCGTCGACGGGAAGTACGCCTTCGACCAGCAGGTCCGGGTCCGGATCCTGCGCAAGACCGGGCGGCGGGTCCCCGCCGCGGGGTTCGCGGGGGGCGACTCTGGGCCGTGATCCGGCGAGGCCTGCGCTCGCGCTGCCGGCGGCCTGCTCGCATCGTCGGTACGGATCGAAAAACGCACGCGGCATCTGACCGATCGGCGCGATCTGGGGTACCTGGGAACACGAAGTCCGTCGAGGGGACCACCCACCCGACGGAGCAGGTCCCGCCCTGGCCCGCGCGGCACGGCGATTCGGGCGTGCTCCTGGATCGACACCGCCCGAGGTCTCGCTTGCTCACGATGCTGCGTCCCGTCGCCCGGCCCGTTCCGCTCCTCCTCGTGCTCGCTCTCGTTCTGATCGCGACGACCTTCGCGGCGGGCGAGGCCTCCGCCGCCGCCTGCGGCAGCGCGGGTCAGCGCGCGTGCTGCCTGCTCGAGCCCCCGACGAACGGGGGCTGCTTCCCGGGCGTCGTCGAGGTGCCCCATGCCAACGCCGGGCTCTGCTCGGGCTTCAATCCGCTCGGCATCCAGGCGAGCTCGATCTGCGTCGCGGCGACGCCCTGCGGCGGCGTCAACCAGCGCGCGTGCTGCGTGGGCGAGGGCGCGACCTGTCAGCCGGGTCTGGTCGAGCAGCCGCAGGCGAACTCCGGCTACTGCACGAACTCCTCGCTCGGCATCCAGTCGAGCGGCATCTGTCGCGCGGTCGCGCCCTGCGGCGGCGAAGGACAGCGTGCCTGCTGTCTCGGCGAGGCGGGGTTCGGGGCGTGTCGGGCGGGGCTGCAGGAGGTGCCGCAGGCCAACTCGGGGCAGTGCGGCAACTTCGCGTGGGGCATCCAGTCGAGCGGCGTGTGCGAGGTCGTGACGCCGTGCGGCGGCGAGGGACAGCGGGCGTGTTGTCTCGGCGAGGCGGGGTTCGGGGCGTGTCAGGCCGGCCTGGCCGAGGTGCCGCAGCCGAACTCGGGGCAGTGCGGCAACTCGCTGCCGGGGATCCAGTCGAGCGGGGTATGTCAGGTCGTGACATCGTGCGGGGGCGCGGGCGAGCGCGCCTGCTGTCTCGGCGAGGCGGGCTTCGGCGCGTGTGAGGCAGGGCTCGTCGAGGTGCCGCAGGCGAACTCGGGTCAGTGCGGCAACCTGCCGCCCGGCATCCAGTCGAGCGGCGTCTGCGAGGTGGTCACGGCCTGCGGCGGAGTCGATCAGCGCGCGTGCTGTCTGCTCGAGGCGCCCTTCGGTGCCTGTCAGCCGGGGCTGAACGAGCATGCCGCGCCGAACTCCGGCCAGTGCGGCAACCTGCCGCTCGGGATCCAGTCGAGCGGCGTCTGCAAGCCGGCGCAGACGCTCGGCCAGGCCTGCGGACCGGTCTACCAGTGCGAGCCGGGGCTCTTCTGCGATCCCTTCGCCGGCTTCCGCTGCGTCGATGCCGCCGGCGTCGACGAGGCCTGCGGTCCGGGCGTGCCGTGCTCGAACGGGCTCCAGTGCACGCTGTCCCTCCGCTGCTCGAATGCGCCGGCGCAGCTCGGGCAGACCTGCGATGTCGGAACGCCGTGTGGCGCGGGTCTCTACTGCCAGGCGGGCTTCCCGAATCGCTGCCGCGAGCTGCGCAAGCCGGGTGAGGGCTGCTCGGCCTTCAACCCGTGCATCGCCGGCGCCTCCTGCGATCCCTGTCTGATCGAGGGCTGCGCAGCGCCGCTGACCTGCAACCTGAACGCGAATCAGGGCGCGATCAGCGAGGCGGTCTGCCGCTCGCTCTACAGCGCGGATCTGCAGGCGGCCGCGCGCGACACCGGCCTGACGATGACCTATGCGATCGGCAACGAGATCGCCGGCCTCGTCGGCGAGTCCCAGTCGTTCGGCGTCGCCTACGGCCAGACGGGCGAGTACGGCTGCTTCACGACGCTCTGCGGCGGTCTCAACGCCGACGTCTCCATCGAGACCTTCGTCTCGATCGGCTTCTACGAGGACTTCGATGCCGTCGACGGCTCGGACTTCATGAACGCGCAGGAGATCCAGATCGTCAGCGTCCTCAACTTCGCGACGGCACAGGTCTTCCCGCGCGACGGCGTCCTCCCGCTGCCGAACCTGATCGGGACCGAGGACAGCTTCGCCCTCGGCGTCGGGCCGGACATCCTGCCCTTCTCGGCGAGCTCCTATCTCTGTGAGTCCGTGCTCGACACGGTCGTCGTCGATCCGCCTGCGGCGGCGCTGCCGGCGACGCCGTCGCGCCCGGCTGCGGCGGTGGCGAATGCCGGCGCGGCGTTCGATCTCGAGGGCTGGTCGTGCAGCGATCCGGCGCTCTGTACCTGGACGGCCGATGACGCCATGGGCCGGCTCGCCTCGGGCTCGGCCCAGGTCGAAAGCCCGACGGCGCTGTCGGGCGAGACGGTCGGCCGGCTCGGCTCGCCGTGCACGAGCGTACTGCCGGGCGAGCTCTACGCCGTGCTCGCGCAGGCGAAGACCTCGGGCACGCTTCCGGGTGCGCTCCGCCTCCACTGGCATGGCGGCCTCGCCTGTGACGGCGCCATCGCGCGGACGGACGACGTGGCGAGCTCGCCCCCGGATGACGTCTGGCGCGGCTTCGAGGCCTGGGGCGTCGCTCCGATGAACGCGCAGTCGCTCTCGGTCGAGATCACGGCGGAGCGGGACGGCGCGAGCGGCCTCGGCAGCACGAGCCGGCTCGACGGCCTCATCGTGCCGGAGCCGGACGGACCGACGATGACGATGCTCGGCACGCTGGCCATGGCCTGGATCGCGGGACGAAGGAGAAGGGAAGAAGGTCGTTAGTCATGGCGCAGCGACGGTCGTTCGAGGACCAGCGCCCCTCGGTCGGCCGACGCTCGACCGGCCTCTTCGCGGGTCGCAGGCGCGTCACGCGCGCGTTCGCAGCGCCCTCCGCCCTCGCCGCGGCGCTCCTCCTCGGCGGATCGGCGGCGGCCCGGCCAAGATCGCGTGCGCGGCGGGTGGTCTCGGCGGCTTCGGCGGGCCCGGCGGCGATGGGGCGGACGCAGGCGTCGGCGGTACGGAGGGTCGGGGCGGCCACGGCGCCAGCGGCGCGTCCGGTCAACCGGGCGCGGTCGGGGGCGCCGGCGGACCGGGCCGCGGCGGGACACTGGTCCTGCTGGCCTCGGTGGTCGAAGACGGCGAGCTCGTGATGGCTGGCTATGGCGGCGCGGGCAGCAGCGGGGAGGGCGACGGACGTCATGTCGTCGGTTGGAATACGGCCCTCGCCGGCGCGTGGATCTCGGGCGCGGGGAGCGAGAGCCTGCTCGGCCTCGCGCGCGGCAACCCGTTCATCACGGATGCGACCGTCGAGACGCCGCTGATCGCGGGTCTCGCGGACGGCGCCGAGACGTTCGGGATCCTGCCCGGCATCTCGCCGCTCGCCCCCGTCTTCGACGCCGCGCGCACCGGGGCGCCGCCCGGCGCGCGGGCGGCGATCCCGCGGCTCGACGCCGGTCCGCCGGGCTTCGACGAGGCCTACCTCGGCCGTGATCGGATCGCGATCGTGCTCCTCGCCGGCGCTCCTCGCCGGCGGCTTCGCGCGTGAAGGGGCGTTCGGGGGCGCTGGACCGGTCGCGCTCGCTTGGCTCCCTTCGGACGCGGTCTACGCGACGCTCGTGCCGGAGATCGCGACCGCTGCGTTCGTCCGGGTCGATGCGCGGGCGGGGCGGGCGCGGGCGTGCTCGGGCCCGCCTTCCGGCGCGGCGCCTGATTCGAGCCTTCCTCGAGCGTGCTGGACGGATTCGAGCCGCTCCCCGGACTCCATGGACATCCGACCTCCGGCAGGCCTCCGCGCAGACGGCGCGGCGTCGCCGGAGGTCGCCGATGCACCGTGGAGACCACCGCCATGCGACGCCTCTCGCATTCTGCCTCGACGATCGATCCGGCTCGCCTCCCTTCATGCGATCCATGCAGCGCGCCGGGTCGAGGCACGCCTCCCGCGCGAAGGCGCCGCCGCCTGGGCTCGGCCTGGACCGCACTGCTCGTCCTGCTGGCGAATCCGGGCTGGGCCATCCCGTCGAAGACCGGTGCGGCCGACGCCCGCCGTGTCCCCCGACCCGTTGCCCTTCCCGCCGCCGAGGCCGCCGGCCCGCCCGCCCGCTCGGGCCTCGAAGCCCTGCCGCCGGTCCTGCAGGCCGCGCTCTCCGGAACGCTCGGAGCGGAACGACCCGACTACCATGCGACGGAGAGTCCGGAGCGCGTCCGTCTCCGGAACGAAGCGAACGGCTTCACGGCCGACTTCACGCGCGCCGGACTCGAGCTCCGCCAGGGTGGCGCCCGCCTGCAGCTCGCGCTCGCTCGGATGGGACGCGGAGACCGGCTCGAGCCGGTCTCCGTCGCGAGCCCCACGGCCGGCGCGAATCGCGTCGAATTTCGGCGCGGACCCGTCACGGAGTGGTATGCGAACGGACCGCTGGGGCTCGAGCAGGGGTTCACGCTCACGCATTCGCCCGGGCGCCCGGACGACGGGCGCCTGAGCCTCGTCTTCGCGCTCGCGGGCAACTTCGATGCCTCGGTGGAGCCGGGCGGTCGGGGCCTCGCGCTGGCGCACGAGGGCCGTCTCGCGCTCCGCTATGGGGGTCTGCTCGCCTTCGACGCCACGGGGCGCGAGCTGCCCGCCGCGCTCGTCCTCGCCGAGGGCGGGCTGCGCCTCTCGGTCGACGATGCGGGCGCGGTCTATCCCCTGACGATCGATCCCGTGATCGGCGCGACGCGCCTGAACAACAACCAGTCGGTCTGCACGATCGGCCAGCTCTGCCAGGCCGGCAGCCCTGGGGATCGCTTCGGTCAATCCGTGGCGATCAGCAGCGACGGCAATACCGTCGCCGTCGCGGCGCCCTACGGCTTCGGCTCGAACCTGGACTCCGGCGCCGTCTACGTCTTCCGCAAGCCGAGCGGCCCCTTCGGCGGCTGGAACGGCTGCATCACCATCGGCTGTCTCGACTCCGTGGCCAAGCTGACGAGCACGCCGGGCCTGAACCAGCACGGCTTCGGGACCTCGGTCGCGATCAGCGGCGACGGCAACACGATCGCGGTGCTGACCGACACGCTCGACAGCGTCGACTCCAGCGCGGGCATCGTCTACGTCTACGTCAAGCCGACCTCCGGCTGGACCTCGACCGGCCAGCACGCGGCGATCCTCTCGCTGACGACGCTCACGGAGACGCCCTGCGGCTTCTCCGGCAACGCGACGGATTGCCAGACCGACGCGACGAGCAGCATCGCGGTCAACGGCGACGGCAGCACGATCGTGCTCGGCTATACCGGCGCGCTCGTGGGCGGCGAGTCCCGCGGTGCGGCCTACGTCTTCGTGCGACCCGCCGGGGGCTGGAACGACAGCGCGAGCCCCGTCAAGCTCACGCGCGCGAGTGGTGGCCATCGCGACCTGCTCGGCATGGCCGTCGCGATCAGCGCGGACGACGGCACGATCGTCGCCACCGCGCCCCAGGCGAACGGCTACGCCGGCGTCGTCGACCTGTTCCTGAAGAGCGGCAGCTGGACGAGCGCGACGCAGAGCGCGGAGCTCACCGCTGCGCCGGGGAGCGGGCTCGGCTTCGTCGGCAACTCGGTCGATACGACGGCGAGCGGCACGACCGTGGCGGTCGGCGCCAGCGGACGCGTCCTCGTCTTTCCCCAGCCGCGGATCCAGCTCTGCACGCCGCGCGGCTGCGTCTCGCTCCCGCTCTGGGTGGACAGCAGCGACTACGCCGAGCTGTCGACCTCCGACGGAGCCAGCATCGCGCGCCCGCGCATCAGCGCCGACGGGACGCGGATCATCGCCTCGGACTTCGGCTCGCCCGGCTCCGTCTACGCCTTCCTGCGGCCGCCGACGGGATGGGACGACGCGACCGAGGGCGCGCGCTTCGGCGCGCCGGATGCGGCGCCCGGCGATCAGTTCGGCTACTCGACGCTTCCGGGCACGTCGGCGATCGGGATGAGCAGCAACGGCTCGGTCGTGCTGGTCGGAGCGCCGGGCGCGACGACCGGGATCAACCCCGAGCAGGGGGCGGCCTATGTCTTCCTGCCGGAGCCGCAGGGCATGGCCGCCTGCGGCGCCGCGGTGCTGGCGGCGGCGGGTCTCGCGCGACGCCGACGGGGCGAATGGCGCTCGATCGGGAATCCGGTCTGAAGCGCGACGCCCCATCGGACGCGATCCACGACGCGCGGACGGCTCGCCGGGTCATCCCGACGAGCCGTCCTTCGGTGCGCGAGCCCGCGCCTTCCGATCCGACTAGCGCTGCGTCACCGGATCGGGGCCGATCGGCCAGTCGGGCAGCTCCCCGTCGAAGCCGCCGCACTCGCAGTTCGGACCGGGGACCGTACCGTCCATGCAGATCGCCTCGATGCAGACGTCCTCGACCGTCATCCGCGGCGACGACGGGCAGCCACAGCCGTCGCCGAGCGGCACCGCCATCCCACCCCCTGCGCAGAGGATGAAGGCGCAGTGGGCCGGCGGTCGCGGCAGGTAGCCCGCGCTCAGGCAGAGCCCGACGCCGCTCCCGTCGACGCCGTGGTCGCTGTCGGGGCCCCAGTTCGAGACCGGGTCCGAGGGCTGCGTCGGATCGACTTCGTCGGGTCCCGGACGGCCGAGGCCCGCCGCCTCGGCGAGATCGTCGAGCAGCGCTTCTTCACAGTCGGTCGCCGCCGAGATCTGCTCGCCGATGCCGGAGCAGCCGTCGTCGCTGCAGGAGAGCGGATCGAAGCAGCCCTGGTTCCCGGCCGCGGGGGGCGTCAGCGTCTGGGTGCGGCCCGAGCAGCCCTTCGCGCACTTCGGATCCGTGGCGCTCTGCTTGTCGGCCGCGTCCCAGAGCGCGATGTCGATCAGCTCTGCCGTATCGCTGAACTGGAGGTCCTGCATCGTCCCGTCCTTCGCGTAGATCTCGCGCTCGACGGCGGCGATCGCCTGCTCGGGCGACATGCCTTCGACCGAGACCTCGACGCGGACGAGCTCGCCCGTCTGGGCGTCGACGATCTCGACGGCGCGAATCGAGCCCTGGCCGGACGTGATCTCGTAGCTGTTGCCTTCGGCGAGGGGACGGGCGTAGGGCGTCGGCGTGATCTTCGGCGTGGCGCCGTCGACCGGCTTCGCGACCTCCGGCTCCTTCGGCTTGGGCTCCTCGGCCTTCTTGTCGGGATCCGCGCCTGCTGCGCCCCCCTCCGCGAGACCGCATTCCGGCCCGTTCGGCACGCCGCGCAGGGTCTCTCCGAGTGCGGGCCGTTCGGGGTCGAGGACCTCCTGCATGCACGCCATGTGCTGGTCGAAGGGATTCTGTGCCTCGGGGCTCGGAAGCGACTCGAAGCAGCTGGTCACGTCGAAGCGCGGACCCTGCCAATCGCCGCCCGCGCCGCAGATCGCGCCCATGGCCGCGACGTCCTGGCCGTCGAGGGCGTTGCCCCAGATCGCCGCGAGGTCGCCCGGGAGGCCGCCCGTGCCGGCACTGCCGCTCAGGTGCGGCGACGTCGCGAGCCCGCCGAGCGCCAAGCTGGCGCCGCCCGCGAGCGAGGCATTCCCGAACGGGCTCGTCGCTCCGACCCCGCCCGGACCGCCCGGCGCCGAGCAGGCCTGCATCGGACAGACATAACGCGGATCCCCGTCGATCGCCTGGACGCCCTGGGAGATCATGGCCGCGAGACCGCATCCGCCGAGGCCGAGGGCGCGCGGGTCGGCGACGGATTCGAGCAGGATCTCGAGGTCGACGCAGTCCGCGGACGTCGATCCGCTGCAGGCCGGGAAGCCGAGCAGCATGCCATGGCGGCGATCCCAGACGAGGAGCTCCTCGGTCGCCCAGCCCGCGTTCGCGGTCGCGGCGAGGAGCGGCTCGGCATGCAGATCGAACCAGCGCCATGCGCTCGCGCGCTTGCCGCGATGCTTGCGCGCGTCGAGCAGCAGGACCTCGAGCGGCGCGACGAGCTGGGCGAAGCTCGGCTCGAGCTGGCCGAGACCGTGGTCCGCCATGCGCGCCGCGACGTCGACGAAGCCCTTGGCGAGCCCGCGATCGAGCCGGGCCAGCTGCGCGCTGCCGAGGCAGGCGACCTGGACGGCGAGCGACTCGAGCGCTGCGCCGGTCGCCTCGGCATCGGCGCCGAGGGGCTGGACGATCGCCTCGCCGTAGGCGGCGATCAGCCGATCGCCGACGACGTCCCCGGCGCAGGCCGGCTCCGCGTCGAGCCCCTCGACGTCCGTCGTGAGCGTCGGGCCGACGTTGCGACGCAGCTCGATCTGCAGGTCGAGGAACGCCAGCGCGAGGGGCGCGTGGATCAAGGTCGCGAGGCTGTAGCCGGGCTGCATGCCGGCCCAGGCGAGCGCGCGCGCGCGATCGACGTCCGCCTCCGCCGTCTGCCAGGCCGCGCGGGCGCTCGAGGCGGCGATCGACATGAAGAGCGTCGGGCCCGTGCTGGTCGGAGCGGCCGCGAGCTGGTCGAGCTGGCGATCGCGCGCCACGCGATCGAGCGCGTCGAGCTGGGCGACCGCCTGCCCGGGCGCCTGGATGGGCGCGATCGCGGTCGGGGAAGGCGCGGCCGCCAGCTCGAGCTTGGGGCCGGGCGCGAGCAGCTGGGCCTGGGCCGCGAGCGGCAGGCAGGCCGCGGTCAGCAGGGTGTGAAGGGTCCGTCGCAGCGTGTGCGTCGTCGCGTCGCGACCGGCTCCTGAGGCTTTCGATCGGGTCCAGGGTCTCATGCGCTCGATCCTCCCATCCATCGGGCCGATGCGATCGTGATTCGCTCGCCCATTCCGATCGCGGTGGGCGCAGCGGGTCGTCGGCCATGGGAGGAGTCTCGGGCGCGGGCGGCCCCGCCTCCATGAAGGGGTTCACACAAACGCCCCAGAAGATCCCGGCCTTCCACGCGACGTCGGAGCCGCGCGGCCAGCCGGACGCAAGGGCGTCCCCGGCGGATTCCGACGGACTGGGCCGCGATTCGGAGGGCGCCGGCCGTCTCGCGACCCCGAGGCCTTCGTCGGAATCCTCGCGATGAGGCGAACGCAATGGGATTCCCCTGGTGCATACTCGAAACGGTGTCGATCGGCGGATCGGCCGAGCATCGGAATCGGAGCGCCCATGATCGATTCTTCCACCCGACGGAGCTCGAATCCGATCCTCCTGGCAGCCCTGGTCTTCGCTGCGCTCCAGGCCGACGAGGCGCGCGCCCAGTGCGTGCCGCTGACGGTCACCGTCGACTCGGCCGCCGATCTCGCGGACGCCGTTCCCGGCAACGGCGTGTGCCAAACCTCGACCTCCGTCTGCACCCTGCGCGCCGCCATCGAGGAGCTCAACGCCCGGGCGTGTGCACCGGGAACGATCCGCTTCGACATGCCCGGCAGCGGACCGCGCCTCATCCAGCTCGGCGAGTCGGCGCTTCCCGTGATCCGGTCGCGGATGATCATCGATGGCTGGACGCAGCCCGGCTCGGTCCCCAACTCGGCGCCCCTGCTGACGCCCGGCAATGCGCAACCGATGGTCGAGCTCCGGGGAAACGGCTCGACGCCGTACGGGCTCGCCACCCTGTGTTCGGATGGGGAGACGTCGGCGCACGTCATCCGGGGGCTGATCTTCAACGACTTCGCCAACTACGCATTCCTGAATCAACGCTGCGATGGCGTCCGATTCGTCGGCAACTACGTCGGCGTCGGAGCCGACGGATCGTCCGACGGCGTCGGTTCGCTCGGCTACGGCATCCTGGTCCTCGATGCGGCGGCCAACGAGATCGGAAGCCCCTCGCCCGTCGACCGGAACGTCGTCGCGGGCGCGCAGCTCTACGCCATCGCGCTCGGCGGGTCCGCCGACCCGTCGAGCCCGACGTTCCGGACCTGGCAGAACGCGATCGTCAACAACTTCGTGGGGACGGACGGGACGGGGCGTCGCGGGATCTCGGGCACCGATCCCATCACGGGCAACGGCATCGTGGTCGTGGGGCGGAGCGCGGATCCGTTCGTTCCGGATCCCGACCCGAGCACGGCGCATCACGAGCTCGGCAATCGGATCGTGGCGAACGTCATCGGCGGAACCCTGGGCGACGGCATCGCGCTCCTGGGCACGCCTTCGGATCCCGACACGCAGCAGGCGTCCGCCCATACGCTCGTCACCGGCAACCTGATCGGGGTCGGGACGAGCGCGCTCGCGTTCCTGAGCCGCGGCGGCGACGACCCGCTGCCCTTCCTGGCCTCGAGCTTGCGCAACGAAGGGGCAGGGATCCGGGTGGGCGACGCGTCGATGGAGTCGGCGAGCCGCAACAATCGGATCGAGTCGAACGCGATCGCGCAGAGCGCGGTCGGCATCGATCTCGCGCTCGGTCAATTCGATCAGGTCGCCCGGAACCTCGTCTGGGCGAACGAAGGCGCGGGCGTGCGCGTCGCGAGCCAGCGGGAGACGCTCGAGCAGAATCGGATCTGGGACAACCAGGGCCTCGGAATCCTCGCCGAGGTCGGGGGGGCGGATCCGCTTCCGTGGCTCGTGCTCGAATCGGCTCCGTCGACCGCGGGCGTCGTGCTGCTGGGTACGTTGGATCTGCCGCTTCCGGTCGCTCCGCCCTTCTCGTGTCTGCGGACGCGGGTCGAGCTGTTCGCGAACGACGCATGTGATTCGAGCGGAGCGGGGGAGGGGCGGGATTTCCTGGAGGCGATCGAGCTCGAGGGCTGTCCTGCCTCGTTCCAGCACGTGCTCGCGCATGTCCCCGCTCGACCGCAGCTGACGGCGACGGCGGACTGGGTGGTCGCCCTCGACTTCGTCGGGGGGACGCTCGAGGTGCCCCTGAGCGGGTCGCCCTTCTCGAACTGCGTGACCGCCCCGATCAGTCCGGCGGTCCCGGCGCTCTCCCGCGCAGGCATCCTCGCCCTCGTCTCCGGCCTCGCCGTCGTGGTCACCTTCGTTGCGCGCGGGTCGGCTCGGTCGACGCGAGCGGCTCGGCGCAGGCGGTCGACATCTGTTTCATGAGACGTCGCGCTGCCGGGTCGAAGCCGTCCCGTCGGTGGAGCGTGGCGACCGTATCCCAGACGACGAGATCGCCGGGCGACCAGGCGTGGGCGTACATGTGATCGGGTCGGATGGCGCGCTCGAAGAGCTCGTCGAGGAGCGCGTGCGCCTCGGGTGCGGGCATTCCGACGATCGAGTGGGTCGCGAGCGGACTGACGTAGAGCGCCTCGACGCCGCTCTCCGGATGGCGCACGACGACGGGATGGATCGCGCGCTGGGACGCGATGCGGTCCTGGGCGAGGACGTTCGTCGCGTCCGCGTAGTCGGGCGTCGTGCCGGTCGGCCGGCGGGCGTCGCCGACGGCGTCGGGTCGCTCGTCGATGTGGTGTACGGCGCGCAGGCCTCGAATCCGCTCGCGCAGCTTCGCGGGCAGCGCCGCGAGCCCCATCGCCATGTCGGCGAACACCGTCCTCGGCGGATCGTTCGGGAGCAGGCTCGCCTCGAGGAAGCTCTCGCGGGCGGGGCAGGGCAGGTAGGAATGGTCGTGGTGCCAGGGGAGCGGCTGCGACCCGGCGAGCCCGATCGGTCGCCCATCCGTCTCGATGTTGCTGACGCGGACGATCGCGGGAAAGCCGGGAACGGTCGTCTCGTGATCGTAGAGCGTCACGAGTCGACCGAAGCGCTCGGCGAAGCGGACGAGGTCCGCGTCGGCGCGGGGCGTCCCCCGGATCAGGAGCAGTCGATGACGGTGCAGCGCGCTGCGAATCGACTCGAGCCCCTCCGCGTCGAGCGCACGCAGCGTCGTCGGATCGAGCCCGTCGATCTCGGCGCCGAGGGGGGCGTCCAGCTCGCGGATGGAAATCCCCTGCATCGCGATCCTCCGACGTGTCGCCTGCCGTCGACTATGGCATGCTCGGATCGGCCCCGCCGGCTCGATCATTCAGGAGGTGTGACCCGCATGGCCGCTCACGAAGGACTGCACGAGCCCGCCGAGAAGCTGAGTCCGAAGACGCTCGACATGCATCGCGCGATCGTCTCGCTGATCGAGGAGCTCGAGGCGGTCGACTGGTACCAGCAGCGCGCCGACGCCTGTGGCGACCCGGAGCTGAAGGCGATCCTCGAGCACAATCGCGACGAGGAGAAGGAGCACGCGGCGATGGTGCTCGAATGGATCCGAAGGCGGGATCCCGCCTTCTCCAAGGAGCTCAAGGACTATCTCTTCACGGAGAAGTCGCTCGCCCACGATTGAGGACCGTCGAGGACGAGGAGGGCGGCCGTGCGGATCGACGGTCGGTGTCATTGCGGGGCCATCGCGTACGAAGCCGAGGTCGAGCCGGACCAGGTCTTCCTCTGCCACTGCGAGGACTGTCAGGTCTTCTCGGGCGCGCCCTTCCGGACCCGGATCCTCGCCCCCGCCGATCGCTTCCGGATCACGCGTGGCACGACGCGGACCTACGAGAAGACGGCCGAGAGCGGAGCGCGGCGGACGATGCACTTCTGCGGAACCTGCGGGACGCAGCTCTACGGTGCGGTCAGCGCGGGTGGAGCCCATCCCGTCTCGATCTCGGGCGGGACGGTGCGCCAGAAGGCGGCGCTCGAGCCGGTCGTCCAGGCGTGGTGCCGCTCGCGGCTGCCCTGGGTCCCGCGACTCGCGACGATCCCCGAGCTCGATCGGCAGGACGTCTCGGCGATGGGTCAGACGCGCTCGAGCACGTAGAACGTGTAGCCGTAGTGCGCGTGGAAGCGCTCGAAGAGCGCGATCTCCTGCTCCGTCTCGCGGACGACGTGGCGCATCGCCGGATCGTTCCGGTCTCGCAGGGCGTCGAGCCGTGCCCGGAGCGGTCCGTAGTAGCTCGTCCACCAGGCTTCGCTCGACAGGCGCTCGGTCCGGAAGACCGAGTAGCCCGCGCGGACCGCGCGCTCGCGGTTCTCGGGCTCGCTGCCCATCGCGGGATAGGCCGCCTTCCAGACGTCGCGCGCCGGCGCGGGAGGCGACTCGCTGAACCAGCTGAGCTCCGAGACGACGGCGAAGCCGCCGGGGACGAGCAGTGGATGCCAGAGCGCGAGCGCCTGCTCGAAGCCCAGGCAGTAGGCGGCCGCTTCGGACCAGAGCAGATCGAGCGACGCAGCCGGCCAGGCGAGACGCCCCATGTCTTCCACCGTCGCGTCGACGAGACGGTCCAGTCCGGCCGCACGGGCCCGTGCCTTCAGTCGCTCGACGAACGCGGCGGAGGCGTCGACCGCGCGGATGGTGCACCCGAAGAAGCCCGCGAGCAGGAGCGCGCCCGCGCCCGCGCCGCAACCGAGATCCGCGACGCGGGGCACCGCGGGGAGCCTGGGCGCGAGCGCCTCGAGGATGCGGCGCGCGTGCGCGACGTCTCCGGGGCCCTGGCGTTCGAGCGGGGCGTGGAGCTCGATCAAGGCCGCCGTGTAGGCATCCGTCTCGTCCGCCATGCGGCCGCGAAGGTCGCAGAAGCCGGGGATGCGACAAGGGCCGGCCCGGCGCAATGGCGCCGGATCTCGCGCTCGATCGGGATGGCGGCGGGCGCGCGCATGCGCTGTGATCGCCGACGTCGACCGCCACGACGAACGCGGGGGAGGGCTCGACGTGCAACGCCTGCGCATCGCCGCCGTCCAGGCGGCGCCCGTCTGGATGGAGCGTGATGCGACGATCGCCAAGGTCTGCCGCCTCGTGGAGGAGGCGGCGCGGGGCGGGGCATCGCTCGTCGCGTTCTCGGAGACCTTCGTCCCCGGCTACCCGTGGTGGGCGAGCGTCGACCGCCTCGATCTCGCGCGCCTCGAGGTCGTGACGCAGCGGCAGGCGATCTACCTCCGCAACGGCGTCGATCTCGCGCGCGGCGACCTCGATCCGGTCGTCGAGACGGCGCGTCGGACGGGCTGCTTCGTCGTGCTCGGCGTCGCCGAGCTCGCCCCGACTGGCGGCTCCGTCTACTGCTCGCTCGTGATGATCGATCCGGGGCGGGGCATCGTCGGCGTGCATCGCAAGCTCAAGCCGACCTTCACCGAGCGGGCCGTCTGGGCCGACGGCGACGCCCATGGGCTGCACGTCCACGCCTTTTCCGATTGGCGCATCGGGGGGCTCAACTGCTGGGAGAACTGGCTGCCGCTGCCGAAGTTCGCGCTCTACGCCGAGGGCGAGCAGCTCCACGTCGCGACCTGGCCCGGCGGCCGAGCGATGGCGCGCGACGCGACGCGGCTCGTCGCGATGGAAGGGGGCGTCTTCGCCATCGCCGTCTGCGGACTCTTCGCGCCGGCGCTCGTCCCCGACGACTTTCCGGAAGCGAGGGCGCTACGCGCTGCGATCGCGGCCCCGGGGCTCGGCGACGGCGGCACGCTCGTCGTCGATCCGGACGGCGGGGTGATCGCCGAGGCGAAGCCGCATGCCGAAGAGATCTTGTTCGCGGAGCTCGACCGCGATCTCGCCCTCGCCGCGCGGGCGCTCCGCGACCCGGGCGGCCACTACCACCGCCCCGACCTCTTCAGCCTCCGCATCGACCGGCGCCGCCTTCGCGCGATCGACGTGCGCGGCGAAGACGGTTGAGTCGACCGGCGGAGCGGCGCCGACCGGCGCAGGCGGCCCCGAGACCGATTCCGCCGGCGAGCGCGCAGGCGACGGAGGGCTCCGGGACCGGCGTCGCATCGCATTCGTCGCCGAGCAGGTCGCCGTCGAAGTCCGCCTGGACCCCGGCGTCGATCGGGCGGATCGGATTGAAGACCGTCGGACAGCTGTCGCTCGCGTCCGGAATTCCGTCGCCGTCGGCGTCGGTCGCGGTCGGGACGCCGTCGTAGATCGTCGAGCCAGCGACCGAGGCCGAACGCGTCGGCACGCAGGTCGGCTCGTCGACCGGCGTGCCGCAGAAGAAGAGCGGGTACGGGAAGTTCGCGCTGACGGCCAGCTCGAGCTGCGCCAGCGTCATCCCGATGTCGTCGAGCAGGCAGACCGAGCGATCGCTGCCGCAGACGTCGAGGGCGTCGCAGCTGCCGACGTCCGGGACGTCCGCGAGCGTGTCGGCCTCGCCGAAGAGGATCCGCCCGCCGCGCACGACGAGGATCACGTCCTGCGGCTGCGCGTTCAGGATGGCGTCGTAGTCGCTCCGGACCGAGGCGTCGAAGACCGCGAGGTCGGCGACGCGCCCGGCGGCGATCGTCCCGATCTTCGAGTCGGTGGCGGTCAGCGAGGCGGCGTTGCGCGTCGCCATCGCCCAGATCTGCTCCTGGGTGAAGTACGCGTCGAGGTGGTCGCGATTGAAGGCATCGGCGCACGTGAGCTCGCGCAGCATGTTCATCGATCCGCTGACGGACCAGTCCGTCCCGAGCGCGATCTCGACGCCTTCGGTCGCCGCCGCCGTGACGCGGGCGGTGTCGCCGTAGAGGCGGAGGTTCGAGCGCGGGGACCAGACGAGGCCGGCGCCGTTCCAGTGCATCGCGTGGAGCTCGGCGGCGGCGAAGACGAGACCCTTGCCGATCGCGGTCATCGATTGGAGGAGGTCCTCGCCGCCGTCGGCGAAGCTGCTCGTGCAGAGGAACTCGTTGCGGGCGACGGCGTCGATGCCTTCGCCGACGACGGGCAGATAGGCCGGATCGCTCGCGACCGAGTCGCTCGAGCGGATGTTCGGATAGGCACAGCCCGAGGCGAGCTGGAGGCCCGAGGAGTCGCCGAGGGGGAAGGTGTCGCGGCGGTGTTGGGGAAGGCCGAGGCCCTGGTTCGTCGCGTTGTCGAGGTTCCGGATCAGGCCGGCGGCACCGCCGCTCGTCGAGGCCGACGTCGTGCCCGAGAGCAGCTGCCTCAGCTCGTTCCAGCGCAGCTGGTTCGCGTTGGTGTTGCTGGAGGCGCTGATCGAGGAATGACCGCGGGCGCCGAGGCGCCAGTCGTGTCGCTGCTCGTAGCGCTCGCCGGTGTCGGCGGCGGGCGCGTTGTGGTCGAAGGTGATGTGGTCGTAGCCGTTGATCAGGCCCGGCGAGATGACCGTCTGCGGGCATCGGATGCGGGTCGCCTCCGGCGCGACGCAGCCGCAGCCGGCGCAGGCGATCTCGCCGCTCGCGTCGACCAGGACGTCGCCGCCGCGGTAGATCGAACCGTCGGCCAGAACGTCGCCCTGCAGCAGCAGCTGGCCGTCGGTCCCTGGCGTGACGGCACAGGCCTGGCCGACGACGGGCGAGAGCGTCGCGCACGCGATCTCCTGGGCCGCGTAGGACAGGGAGCTCGTCGCGAGCGCAGCGAGGGCGAGGGCGAAGACGAAGCTCGGCCGAGGAGCCGGCCCGGAGATCCGGACAGGTCGGGGCGCGCGACGCGCCGCGGGGGCGGACGGAACGGGTCCAGGATCGGCGGACATGGCGACTCCGGCTCGACGGGAAGGAAGGCTGGCGAGGCGGCGATCATGAACAGGGCCCCGGCGAAAGGCAAGACAATTGTGGGTCCTCGGCGGACCCGCCGGAAGTCCGGGCGCCCGGCGGCGCCCTGCGGTCGGGGCCGATTCGCTTCCTGCCGGCGGGTTGCCGTCCGCGGTCGGGCCCACCACCCTGGGGCCGGGGGGTCCCGTCATGATCAAGGTCATCATCTTCGTGAAGCGTCATCCGAGCCTCAGCGTCGAGGCGTTCCATCGCCATTGGCGGGAAGTCCACGCCCGGCTGGTCGGCGGGACGCCGTCGGTCGCACGCCACATCGTGCGGTACGAGCAGAACCCGCGCTCGGCCGCCGACTACGAACGCGACGGCGACACGGGCTTCGACGGCGTCGCGATCGCGTGGTACCGCAGTCGTGCGGCCATGGAGGCGCTCTTCGCGGAGCCCGAGTACCTCGAGAAGATCCGACCCGACGAGGATCGGCTCTCGGACGCGTCCCGCAACGTCTGGATCGTCTGCGAGGACGAGCATGCCGTGATCGGTTAGGTTCGAGCGCCGCGTCCGCCCGAGCGGGCGGAGCGGGTTCCCTGGGAGGTGCGTCATGACCGAAGCCTTCTCGTTCGTCGACGCCGACGGACACGTGCTCGAACATCCGAGCGCGATGGTCGAGCGCGCGCCGCAGCGCTTCCACGAGCGCATCTGGCACATCGAGGCCGATCGCGAGGGCGTCGAGTGGTGCGTCTTCGACGGGCGGCGCATGCGCGCGGCGGGCATGTCGATGGCGGGCGTGGCGGGGCTCGGCGCCGAGGCCCGCGAGCGCGCTCGGCGCGGCGAGATCCCCTACACGCAGGTCCGCCCCGCGGCCTGGAACGCGAAGCCGCGCGTCGCCGACATGGAGGCGGACGGAATCGCGCAATCCGTGCTCTATCCGACGCTGCTGCTCGGCATCCAGGCGTTGCCCGATGCCGAGTTCGCCGAGGTGCAGTGTCGCGCGTACAACGACTGGCTCTCGGACCACGTCGGAGAGGTTCCCGATCGCCTCTTCGGCGTCGCCATCGTCCCCCAGCAGGACGTCGAGCGCGCGGCGCGCGAGATCGCGCGTGCGGGACGGCTTCCCGGCATCGTCGGCGTCCTGCTGCGCCCGAACCCGACCCTCGACTGGAAGCCGATGCACCATCCCGCCTACGACCCGCTCTGGCGGGCCGCCTGCGACGCCGGGCTGGCCATCGGGTTCCATCCCTACCAGGCCGCCGACCTGCCCGGGGCCTGTCGAGGCCTGCGTCTCGATCGGGTCGGCCGCCACGAGGCGATGCCGATCGACGAGGCGCTCGAGGCCATCGGCGTCGACAACATCTTCTTCAGCCAGGCCGTCGCGAATCCCCTCGACATGATGAACACCGTCGCGTCGACCGTCGCCGGTGGGGTCTGTGCGCGCTTCCCCGAGCTGCGGCTCGTCTTTCTCGAGGCGAGCGGCGGCTGGATCGTGCCCTGGCTCGAACGCCTCGACCATCAGCGCGAGCACTTTCCCTGGGATCTGCCGGCGCTGCGCGAGGAGCCGTCGGCCTACTTCCGGCGTCAGTGCTGGATCAGCTTCGACGCCGACGAGTCGACGCTCGCCTTCACGGCGCGCTCGCCGATCTGCGGGGCCGATCGCATCGTCTGGGCCTCGGACTATCCGCATGCGGATGCGGTGTACCCGGGCGTGACCCGCGCGGTCGCCGAGCGCGTCGCGCAGCTCGAGGACGACGGTCGGCGCGCGATCGCCGGTGCCAATGCGCGGGCGTTGTATCGGATCTGATCGTCCAGGCGCGAGAGAGGAGCATGCATGCCGTTCGAGTACGTCGAGTTCGATCAGGCCCGCAACGCCTCCGGCCTGCGGATGACCGTCGTGCCGGGCATCCCGTCGCCGTGGAGCGAGGCGGCGAAGGGCATCTTCCACGTCAAGCGCCTGTCGTGGAAGGCGGTGCGCCTCGACGCCGGCAACGAGGCGATGGCCGCCTGGAGCAAGGAGCGCAGCGCGCCCGTCGCGTTCTGGGAGGAAGAGGCGCCGCGCGGCCGCTGGCCGCAGATCCTGCTGCTGGCCGAGCGGCTCGCGCCGCAGCCGGCGCTGCTGCCCGCCGATCCCGAGGCCCGCGCCCGCGTCTTCGGGCTCGCCCACGAGATCTGCGGCGAGCAGGGCCTGGTCTGGGAGCGCCGCCTCGCCGGGGTCCATGCCGGTCTGACGGGTCAGTCGGGGGGCTTCCCGGCGCCGGTCGCCGACTATCTCGCCGGCAAGTACGGCTACGTCGCGAGCGAGGCGAAGCGGCACGGTGCGCGCGTGATCGCGCTGCTCGGCCTGCTCGCCGGCGTGCTGCAGGCGCAGCGCCGAAACGGCAGTCGGTTCTACGTCGGCGACGCCCTGACGGCGGTCGACATCTACAGCGCGACCGCGATGGCGATGTTCCGGCCGCTCCCGCCGGAGCAGTGTCCGATGATGGAGCTCATCCGACCGACGCTCGAGGCGATGGACGACGCGACCGCGAAGGCCGTCGATCCGATCCTGCTCGAGCATCGCGACTTCGTCTACCAGGCGTACCTCGAGCTGCCGCTCTCGCTGTAGCGCGCCGCGCCCCATCGGGTCCGCCCGCTGACGCGGCGCATCGTTCCCGCTCGCGGGGCGTGGTGCCACCTCATGCGGCCCATCATTTCAGCGCGTGGGGAGGGGTGCCACCTCGCGCGGCCCATCAATTCAGCTCGTGGGGCGTGGTGCCTCGCTGCCGACCGCGACGCGGATCAAGCGTCGACGGTGGGGATGGAAGTCGGTCGGTGCGAGATGGATCGTCGCGCGCTCGTCCCAGACGACGAGATCGTTCGGTGACCAGTGGTGGCGAAGGTGGAAGCGCGGCTGGGTCACGTGGCGGAACAGGAATGCGAGCAGCGCTTCGCTCTCCGCCGCTTCGAATCCGACCAGGCGCGCCGTGTAGGACGGGTTGACGAAGAGCGCGCGCCGCCCCGTCTCGGGATGACGGATCACGACCGGATGCTCGACGGGCGGGAAGGCCGCCTCGAAGCGTCGAACGGCGTCGGGGCCCTGCCTCTCGATGCCGAAGTTGCGCGCGAAATGGGGCCCATGCCAATGGATGGCTCGGACGTCCGCGAGGAAGGCCTGCATGCGCGGCGAGAGCGCGTCCCAGGCCGCGACGGTACTCGCCCAGAGCGTGTCGCCGCCGACGTCGGGGACGATCTCGGCGCGCAGGGTCGCGAAGGTCGGGATCTCGCGATGGAACGTGTAGTCGGTATGCCAGGCGCCATGGGCCGCGAGATGATCGAGGTGGGGAGGCGCCGTGAGGTCGGGCGGGGCGATCAGCTCGTTGTCGATCCGGACGATCGTCGCATCGCCGCCGAGATGACGCGTCACGGGGTGCGGCTCGGGGCGGCCGAGGCGCGATGCGAAGCGGCGTTGCTGCTCGGCGTCGAGCGCCTGGTCGGGAAAGACGAGCACGAGATGCTCGAGCGCCGCGGCGTGCAGGGCGGCCATCGTCTCGTCCGAGAGCGGCTCGGCGAGCGAGAGTCCGTCGACGCGTGCGCCGAGGACGCTCGAGAGGGGCTGGATCCGGATGCGTTGCGTCATGTCGATTCCTCGCGAGCGAACGGCGTCCCGACGTTACCATCCTCGTCCGGAGGGAGGCGCGATGAAATTCTGGCAGAGCGTGCACGGCGTCGAGCCCGAGCAGCTGATCGACGTGGCCCGCATCGCGGACCGGCTGGGCTACGAGGGCATCACCTGCGGAGATCACCTGGTGAAGCCGGCGGACTACGCGCCGGCGTATCTCTACTCGGAGGACGGACGTCCGCCCTGGGATCCGGGACCGGATTGGACGCCCCCGTACGCGGATCCCTGGATCCTCGGCGCGGTCCTGGCCCAGGCGACCGAGCGGCTGCGCTTCATGCCCTACGTCTACGTGCTGCCCATGCGGGATCCGGTCATGGTCGCGAAGCAGGTCGCGACGGCGGCCTTCTTCTCGAACGATCGGATCGTGATGGGCGTCGGAGCGGGCTGGCTCGAGGAGGAGTTCGCCCTCGTGCGTGCCGACTGGAAGACGCGGGGCGCGCGCCTCGACGAGATGCTCGCGATCATCGGATTGCTGCTCGAGGGTCGCGACGTCGAATACCACGGACGCCACTACGAGCTGCCCCTCTGTCGGATGCGGCCCGTGCCGCGTCGGCGCGTTCCCGTCTTCGTCGGAGGCCACAGCGACGCGGCGCTCCGCCGTGCCGCGCGGCACGACGGGTGGCTGGGGGTCGACTACGAGTTCGCCGATCTGGTCCCGGTCGTGGAGAAGCTCCTCGCCTACCGGCGCGAAGCGGAGGCGGAAGGGCGGGTTGCGGCGGCGGCCGGCGCCGACCCGCTCGGCTTCGAGGTCTTCGCCGTGCTCAAGCGCTTCCCGGATCTCGACGGGCTGCGGCGCCTCGCCGACCTCGGCGTCACGATGACGCAGGACTACGCCTGGTTCTACAAGGGCGAACGGACGTCGACCCTCTCGCGCAAGCGCCAGACGATGGAGCGCTTCGCCGAGGAGACGATCGCTGCGTACGCGCGGGCGCGCGAACGGGGTTAGGCGTCGCGAAGGCGCTCTCGGCCGTCCGGGCCGCTTCGTGGCCGGTCGTGGGTCGGATGGGGAGGTCGAGGCTCGGCGGTGCGTCAGGTCTCCTTCGCGATCACGGTATCGCCGTAGCGCCTGAGGTAGTCGAGCTTCTGCGCGAGGGTCGATCTCGGCCCGATCGTGTAGGGGAACGGGTAGCTGACGGTGCCCGTCATGCCGAGCTCGATCAGATGCGCGCGCTGGTCCGGCGTCGGAGCCTCGACGAAGGGCACGATCGCGTCGAAGGGGGTCCGGCTTCGTCCCGCCTCGCGTCGATGCCGGGCGATCGTCTCGAGCACTTCGACCGCGTCCGCATGGCGCTGTCCCGAGCCCGACCAGCCGTCCGCATAGCGACCGGCGCGTCGCAGCGCCGCCGCGTTCTGGCCGCCCATCCAGATCGGAACCGGCTTCTTCGGCGCGGGCTGCATCACCAGGCGCGGGAACGCGTAGTGGGATCCCGCGTGCTCGACGACCTCGCCGGAGAGGAGCTTGCGCAGGACCTCGACCTGCTCGTCGATGCGCTCGCCGCGCCGCTCGAAGACGCGCCCGAGCACGTCGAACTCGTCCTTCATCCAGCCGGCGCCGACCCCGAGCACGACGCGGTCGTTGGAGTAGACCGCGGCGGTTCCGAGGAGCTTCGCGACCTCGACCGGATGGCGCAGCGGCAGGATGTAGACGTTCGTCGCGAAGCGCAGGCGCTGCGTGTGCTGGGCGAGCACGGCCATCGTGATGAAGGCCTCGGGAAAGGCGGAGTCGCTCGTGAAGTCGGGGTCGCCCGAGGCGCTGTAGGGATACTTCGACCTGCGCTCGACCGGGACGAAGACGTGGTCGGAGAGGAGCAGGCCCTCGAAGCCCGATTCCTCCGCGACCCGGGCGATCTCGATCAGCTCGTCGGGCTTCGTATAGCCGAGCGCCTGCCAGTGCTGGATGCGGGCCATGTTCCTCCTCGATCGGGCTCGCCGCCCTCGATGCGCACGGCTCCGCATCGTATGTCGAACGCGTTGACCTGCCCACCGGAATCTTCGTAGACTGGCCGGGTCGGCGCGCGTCGGCCCGTAGCGCGGAGGAGGGACACGATGGTCGCGTCGGTCGGGAACCGGGTCTGCGGCACGTTCGGGATCCGGTTGCCCCTCCTCATGGGCGCGATCTCGCCGCGGCCGAAGCTCGCCGCCGCCGTCTGCGCTGCCGGCGGTCTCGGCTGCATCGAGGGCATCTCCTCGCCGGAGAAGATCCGCCAGCAGGTCCGCGAGCTGCGGACGCTGACCGACGCGCCCTTCTGCGTGAACTTTCCGCTCGCGTTCGGCGATCGCGCCCTCGTCGAAGCGCGCGTCAAGGTCGCGATCGAGGAGCAGGTCCCCGCCGTGATGACCTCGGCCGGGAGTCCCCGGGTCCATACGCGTGCGTTCCAGGACGCCGGCATCAAGGTCGCTCACGTCGTCGCCGGAATCGCGCATGCGGAGAAGGCGGCGGAGGCCGGCGTCGACGCGCTGATCGCCGAGCCGACGGAGTCGGGCGGCTACCGCGGGGCCAACGAGATCGCGATGATGGTGCTGGTCCCGGCCATCGCCCGGGCCGTACCCGACGTCCCGCTCGTCGCGGCGGGCAGCGTCGCGGATCGCGCAGGGCTCGTCGCGGTCCTGGCGCTCGGCGCGGAGGGCGTCCAGCTCGGAACGCGTCTGATGGTCACGCAGGAAGGGCGCGCGTTCTTTCCCGAATACGTCGAGCGGATGGTCCTCGCGGCCGACGATACCTCGACCATGTCGGCGGATGGTCCGACCCGACCGCGGGTCTGCAAGCCCGAGTTCGCGGAGCGGGTCGTCGGTGACGCCCGCAAGCGCGCGCAGATGGGGCAGGTCGCGGCCCTGATCCACGACGTGCCGAGCGTCGCGGAAGTCGTCCGCGAGCTCTTCGAGGGCGGGGCCGAGCGCGCGCGCGAGGTCGCGACGGCGCTCGACCGGTTGCGTGTCGGACGGCGTGACTAGCACGAGGCGAGTGGTGGAAGACATGGACATGGCGATCCCCGCGGCCAGGACCTTCTGGGCGCTGCTCGAGGACCGCGTCGCTTCGACGCCGGATGCCCTCATGCTGATCGACGAACACGACGCGTCGATTTCCTTCGCGGGGTATCGCGACGCGGCCGAGCGCCTGGCGACGGCGCTCTGCCGGACGGGGATCGAGCCGGGAAGCCGGGTCTCCTTCCAGCTGCCGACGCGCATCGCGACGGTCGTGCTCATGGGCGCGCTCGCGCGGCTCGGGGCGATCCAGAATCCGATCGTACCCGTGTACCGCGAACACGAGGCGGCCTTCTGCCTCGACGAGACCCGCGCCGATTGGCTGATCGTCCCGCGGACGGGCTGGCGGCTCGACGCGTCCGAGCTGCGCGCGCGGACCGCGCGAACGTTCCGGCTGCTGCGGGTTCCCGTCGACGAGCCCACGCTCGCCGGCGTCGACGCGCCCGCCGCGACCGGTACCACGCGCATCGACGACGCGACGCTGCCGGCGCCGCCGGACGACGCCGACGCCGTCCGCTGGATCTACTACACGTCGGGCACCACCTCCCGTCCGAAGGGCGCGCTGCAGACCGACCGTGCCGTCGCGCTGACGGCCGCCGGTCTCGTCGCGCGCCACCGCATCACCGCCGCCGACCGCTTCGGCATGGCGTTTCCCTTCACGCACGTGGGCGGCCTGATCAACCTGCTCGCAACCTTCCTGGCGGGCCACCCGCTCGTCCTGCTCGAGTCCTTCGAGGCGAAGCGGGCGACCGAGCACTTCACGCGACACGACGTCAGCGTCGTCGGCGGCGGTCCCGTCTTCTATGCCGCGATCCTCGACGAGCAGCGCCGCCAGCCGGACGGGCGCGTGCTGCCGAGATTCCGAGCCTTCAGCGGCGGCGGCGCGCCGATGAACGCCGAGCTCCACTACGAGGTGCTGCGGGAGATGGGCGGGCGCGGCTGTCTCCACGGCTTCGGCATGACCGAATGCGGCATCATCTGCGCGAACGACGTCGACGATGCCGACGAGCGCCTCGCCGAGACCGAGGGGCGGCCGATTCCGGGGATCGAGCTGCGCGTGATGCGCTCCGACGGCATGCCAGCGCGTGCGCGCGAGGAGGGCGAGGTCCAGTTGCGCGGTCCCGCGCTGTGTCGCGGATACGTCGACCCCGCGGCGACGGCCGCGGCCTTCGACGACGCGGGCTGGTTCAGGACGGGCGATCTCGGCTTCGTCGATGCGGACGGCTATCTGACGATCACGGGGCGTCTCAAGGACGTGATCATCCGGAAGGGAGAGAACGTCTCCGCGGTCGAGATCGAGGACATCCTCTATGCGCATCCCCGGGTCGCCGACGTGGCCGTCATCGGGCTGCCGGATGCGAGCCGCGGCGAGCTCGTCTGCGCGATCGTGACGGCTCGGCCGGGCGAGGCGCCGATCGGCTTCGACGAGATGGTCGAGCACTTCCGCGCCGCGCGCGTCATGGCGCAGAAGATCCCCGAGCGCCTCGAGGTGGTCGATGCGATTCCGCGCAACGCCACGGGCAAGATCCTCAAGCAGGCGCTGCGGAGTCGATTCGCCTGAGTCCGGCGCCGGGCCGAGTCGCCTCGGCGCCGGTCGGACCCCTCTCTCGCCTCGACGAGGCCGGAGCCCTTGGCCTCGTTCGCGCGTCGACTAACCGACGTGTCGGGCGACGAAGCGCGCCATCCGCTCGATGGATTCCGCCGCCTCGGGCAGCTGGGGATGGAGCGGCCAGACGTGGGTCAGTCCCTCGCCGACGAAGAGCTCGACCGGAATTCCGGCGGCGCGCGCGCGATCGGCGACGCGCCGCGCGTCGTCGAGCAGGACCTCGCGCGTGCCGACCTCGAGCAGGAGCGGCGGAAGGCCCCGATAGTCGGCATGGATCGGCGAGGCCCGGGGATCCCGCGGATCGGCACCAGCGCCGAGATAGGCCGCGGCCATCAGGCGGGTCCCATCGACCGGAACCAGCGGATCGTCCGTCACGCGCGCGACCGAGTCGCCGGTCAGCTCGAGATCCGCGAGGGGCGAGAGCGCGATCGCGGCCGCCGGCAACGCCTCGCCGGCATCGCGCAAAGCGACGAGGCTGCCCAGGACGAGACCGCCGCCCGCCGAATCGCCCGCGAAGACGATCCGTGCGGGCGGGATGCCCCGCCGCTGCAGCCAACGGTGCGCGGCCATCACATCGTCGATCGCCGCGGGGAAGGGATGCTCGGGCGCGAGTCGGTAGTCGAGCGCGAGGCAGCGCCATCCGGTCGCGCGCGCGAGCCGCGCGATCAGGGATCGATGGGTCGAGACGGAGCCCATCACGTAGCCGCCGCCGTGGAGGTAGAGGATCGCCCGATCGTCCCGGGCGTCCGGAGGCACGAACCAGAACGCCGGGACGCCGTCCGCGTCGACGGGGTCGATCTTCACGTCCGCAGGGGTCGGCGTCGACGCGAAGGCGCCGGCGAGACTGGCCATCGCGGCGCGCATCGCATGGACGTCGGTCGGCGGGGGGCCCGAGTCGCTCGCGAGCAGGGCGGCGACGAGGGACTCGTGTTCGGGACTGGGCATGGATGACCTCGAGCAGGGCGGCAATGCTCTGGCAGTCTAGAAGATCCGCTCGAAGAAGCCCTTTCGATCCGCGTCGACCTGCTCGAGCGAGGCGTCGACGGAGCGCACGGCCGGTACGGTGCGCGCCCGCGCGACCACCGCCTCGACGTCGACGCGATCGCTGATTCGTCCGTCGAGTCGGACGCGCCCATCGTCGACGTCGACCTCGAACGACCAGCCGTCACCGACGACCCACCACCCTCGCAACCAGCGATGCCGGGCGCGTGCTTCGATCGACAGGCCGTCCGCGACGGATCGGGCGACGCTGCGGGCGAGCGCCTCGTCGGAAGGTCGATCGGCCGGATCGACGGGAGGAGCCACCGCGTTCTGGACGGCATTGGCGGCGACCGGCGGCGGCGCGGGGGGCGCATTCACTTGGAGCTGATTGTCGATCTCCTTCACACCGACGGCGTAGCTCGCGAGCCGCTCGGCCCGTGCCTTCGCTTCGGACGAGGGCACCTCACCGGACAGGGTCACGTGTCCCTGCGCATCGGCGGCCACCGCGATGTCCGCGTCGGCGAGGTTGCCGCCCGCCGTCTGCAGGCCGATCCGTACGCGATCCTCGATGCTGCCCGCGACGCGTTCCTCGATCACCTGCGCGGGCGTCTTCGGCGCGGCGCCCGCCGCTGCGGCATGCGTGACCGTCCAGGCGCCCGTCGTCGCGATCACGATCGCGGCGAGCGCGATCGTGCGGCTTCGGCGGGGGGGCGTCATGCGAACGGGAATCGGAAGACGACGAGCCGAGGCAGGCATGGCGACCTCCTCTGCGCAGACGGGGGACCACACAGCGGGGTACCCACGCGACGTGGGCATCCCGGCCGTGTCGTAGGACACCACGGTCCGGCGGATCGTTCGGATCGCCCGCGCGAGGCCCGCGCGAGGCCCGCGCGAGGTCCGCGCGAGGCCCACGCGAGGAAGGCGGCGCGTGCTCAGCGGTAGTTCATGCCCGGCGACTTCTCGAAGAGGATCAGGATCTTCGCGTCCTCGAGCACGGTGTAGCCGTAGATCGTCCCGGCCTCGACCCAGGTCAGCGTTCCCGCGCCGTACTCGACCGGCGGCTTGCCGCGCTCGCGCCATTCGATCCTTCCCTCGACGACGAACTCGGTCCGATTCGCGTCGTGGGCATGGTCGGGCGTGACGTCGCCCTTCGGTCGCTCGATGAAGTAGGCGTAGGGCGGCCGGGTCGGATGGGTGAAGTCCTCGCCGGGCAGGCCGAGGAAGCGGGTGGTCTTGGCGCCGGCGCCGCGGACGCCGCCCGGACGGTCGATCTGCGCTTCGAGGTCGGGTCGGTCGTGGACTTGGACGACGTGTGCGGACATGCTCCCTCCTGCGATGGGCGTGGTTCGGTGCGTGCAACGGGCGACGGCGGGGGTCGCGGTCACGTTAATGCCGTCGCCCGCGGCTGCCAACGGCCGCACGCGCCTCGCGGGACCGAGCGACCCCGAACCACGCGCGCCGGAGACGCCGCCGCGGTCGAGCTCCGACCCGCGCGCAGGCGGACGGGGGCGGTTTCGGCGAGGGGCTCCTTGGGTTTGGGCGTTCCGACCGCCCGAATGCCTCCGCTCTCGGGACAGGCGTCGGGCTGGCGGACCGGGAGGGGATGCCGTGGCGGGCGGGCGCATCCTCCTGGTCCGATCGATCGCGATGCTAGGCGCGTGTCGCTCGATCCGCCTCCTGCCGACGGTCGGCCCTTCGCGGCGGCGGCGGTGTTGGCGGCGGCGGTGTCGCCGCTCGCTTCGCGGGCAGGCTGCTTCGGCGAGGCGGGGCAGGCCGCCGAAGGGGCGCGCGTCCCGAAGCGCTCGACATGGTTCTGGCCGGGCGAGTCGTTCGAGGTCGCGTGCGCGTTCGTGGCGTTCGCGCCGGTCGAGGGCAGGCGCCGTCGACCTCCGCGCGGGAAGCGAGGGGCGTGACGCGCCTGCCGCGCCGGCTCACGACCGCGGCGATCTCGAGATCCGCCGGAAGGACCGGGTCTTCGGCCTGGTCCGTCTCGTGGTGCCCGTGCGCATGAATGGCGAGCGGCAGGTCCGATTCCCGTGCGTCGCCTGCCCCGAGTCGGAGCCCCCGTCCGGGTCATCGATTCCTTCGAACGTCGGAACTCGAGTTCCCTGGCGAGAAACCGAAACGGACGATTGCTACACAGACCCGGCCGATGCCGGCTGACGCGGCGCTCGTCGCGCCCGTTCCGGTTCCCACCAGGCGAGGATCCCCTTCCATGCGTCTCTTCGAGCATCGTTCGACGTCGTTCCGCTCTGCCGCGCTGCAGGGCTCGCGCTCTGCCCCGCGGGTAGAGCACCTTTATAATATCAGGCGTCGCGGGCGGGTCGCCCGGGTCGCGTTCGTCGTTGCCCTGGTCATCGCGCTCGTGGGCTGTCGCGACGAAGGCAAGCCGGCCGACCCGAGCGCGAGCGCGTCGAAGCCCGGGGTGGTCGAGCCGGCCGCGACGCCCGCACCCGCCCGGACGCCGGCACTCCCCGACGCGCTGCCGAATGCGCTCGTGCTCGCGCTCTCGGCCTTCGACGCGCGCAAGCCCGGCGACGAGGGACCGCCCGTCCCGCTTCCCGCCGAGCTCGAGTTCATCGTCCGTCGCGACGGGCGCTGGATCACGACGCGCATGACCGATCCCGAGAGCAACGTCTTCCACAAGGCCCTCGCCTACACGACGCCGTCGGGCGAGTCGGCCCTCCTCACCGGGGGCGGCACGAAGGCGCTGCTCAAGCTCTGGCACGCTCGGGACGGACGGCTCGTGGCCGAGACGATCTGGGAGAAGGACTTCGGCGGGAAGTTCTCGCGCATGCGCGACATCGAGATCGGCGACGTGGACGGGGACGGAACGCGCGCCATCGTGGTCGCGACCCACGACCAGGGCGTCGTCGCCGTCGTGCGTCCGAAGGAGGGCGGGTACCGCGTCGAGGAGCTCGACCACGAGAAGGACACCTTCGTCCACGAGGTCGAGCTCGGTGACGTCGACGGCGACGGCGTGGTCGAGATCTACGCGACGCCGTCGGAGCCGAATCGGCTCGACGGCTCCGAGCAGGAGGGACACGTCGTTCGCTACGTCCCCGCGAAGGGCGAGGGGCGCAAGGTCGTCGCCGACCTCGGCAAGCGCCACGCGAAGGAGATCCTGGTCCACGACGTCGACGGCGACGGTCGGGACGAGCTCTACGTCTTCGTCGAGGGTCAGAAGGATCCGAAGAGCCCGGCGCTGATCCATCGCAGCGAGATCTGGCGCTACGAGGCGGACACCCCGCCGGACCAGGGCGTCTCGATCGCCGAGTTCGACGACCGACTCGGCCGCTTCCTCACGCCCGGCGATCTCGACGGGGACGGCAAGCAGGAGATCGTCGCCTCGCTCTTCCAGGCGGGCGTCTGGTGGCTGAAGCCCGGAGAGGATCCCGCGAAGCCGTGGACGAAGCGGGTGATCGACCGCGACTCGCGGAGCTTCGAGCATGCCGCGCTCGTCACGGACCTCGACGACGACGGCCAGCAGGAGCTCTACGTCGCGAACGACAACGGCAAGGCGATCCGACGCTATGTCTGGAACGGGCGCCGGCTGGTCAAGGAGGACATCCATCAGCGCACCGACGATCGCAGCGTCCTGACCTGGAACATCATGTCGATCCCCGTCGGTCTGGTACCGGTCGGAGCGCTCGATTGACGGCAGCGGGCGGCGCGGCGACCGGGGCGCCGCGAGTCGGCGAGCACTTCATGCTGGGCTTCCGGGGGCTCACGCTGCCGTCCTGGCTGGTGGACTTCGCGGCGGCGTACGGGCTCGGGGGCGTGCTGCTCTTCGATCGCGACGTACAGCAGGGCGGGCTGCGCAACGTCGGGTCGCCGGAGCAGCTCCAGGCGCTCTGCGCCGAGGTCCATGCGCTTCCGGGTCGCCCGCTCGTCTTCGTCGACCAGGAGGGAGGGCGGGTCCGGCGTCTGAAGCCGGCGGCGGGCTTCTGCGAGCTGCCTTCGGCGCGCGCGTTCGCCGGATTGCCCGACGACGAGGCGCGGCGACTCGCCGCCGCGAGCTGCGACGAGATGAAGCGGCTCGGCATCGACTTCGACCTCGCGCCGGTCATCGACCTCGACACCAACCCCGACAATCCGAACATCGGGAAGATCGAGCGCGCCTACTCGGCCGATCCAGAGGAGGTCGCGCGCTGCGCGCGGATCTTCGGCGAGGCGGCCCGACGCGCGGGGCTCGGGCTCTGCGTCAAGCATTTCCCCGGACTCGGGGGCGCCCGGACCGACAGCCATCTCGCGCTCACCGACATCTCGGGCCTCGTCTCGCGGGCGCAGGAGGATCTCTTCTATCACCTGGTCGCCGAGCTGCCCGGCTCGGCCGCGCTCTTCTCGCACGGCTTCGTGCGCGAGTGGGATGCCGAGCGACCCGTCTCGATCTCGCCCGCCGCGGTGGCGCGCTTCCGGGCGAGGCGGCCCGAGGCGCTGCTCGTGACGGACGACCTCCAGATGCAGGGACTCCAGGGGGCGGCGACGACGGAGCATGCGGTCTTCGCGGCGCTCCATGCCGGGCTCGACCTGCTCTGCATCGGCAACAACCTGCTCGCGCAGAGCGGCGAATGCGTCGAGATCGCGAAGGCCTTGCGAGCGCGGGTCGCGCAGGACGACGCGCTTTGCGCGTCACTCGCCGCGTCGCGGGCGCGCATCGCGCAACGCAAGCGCTTCGCGGCGGCGGGCGCGGCGGAAGACTGACGGGCGGGCCGCACCCGCTCGGGCCGCCGTCGGGCCCCGGTCGGCCGGCGGTCCTCGGAGCGGATGAGGACGCATGACGAAAGGGGGAGGAATGTCCGATCGATCGCATGGAAGCGCGTGGCGCCGTGTCGTCGTCGCGTCTCTGGCCGCGCTGCTGCTCGCGGCGTGTGCCGGGCGGGGGCCGACGACGATCGAAGCCGAGCCGTTCGATCCGCAGGGCTCGTCGACGGCCCAGCGCGCGCGGATCGATGCGTTGCGCGATCAGCTCGCGGTCGTCGTCGCGCGGGCCGAGGCGTCCGGTCCAGAGGCGGTCCTGCTGCTCGAGCACGAGGACCTCGATGCGGGGACCGATGCCGGAGGGCGAGCCCTGCTCGACGCGATCCGATCCCAGCCGGGGGCGGATCCGAACCTCGGCATCCCGGGCGACGTCGCCTGGGTCCGGATCGCGAACCAGGTCGCGCGGACGCCCGACGGCGATCGGACGATTCCGCTGCAGCTCGTGACCGAGTCCGTCTGGCATGCCTTCCGCGCGATGGATCTAGCGATGCGCGACGACATCGGCCGCGGGCTCCTGATCGGCTCCGCCTATCGCTCGCCCGCGCATCAGCTGCAGCTGATCGTCGCGCTGCTTCCGAGCTTCGACTACTCGCTCGCTGCGACCCTCGCCCACGTCTCGCTTCCCGGCGCGAGCGACCACAACCGGGTCGAGACCCTCGGCCTCGACTTCGTGAGCGAGCGCGGGGTCGACCTCGCGTGGAGCGATCGGGATGCGTTCGCCGCGCTGGCCGAGCATCGCTGGCTCGCCTCGAATGCCGCGCGCTTCGGCTTCGAGCCCGAGGTCGGGCCCGACGGCGCGACGCCGGGCTCGCCCTGGCATTGGCGCTTCGTCGGGACGGCGGAGACGGCGAACGCGAGCGAGGTCGAGGAGGACTAGTCGTGGAAAAGCTGATCTACGTCCTGACCGGTCCGGTCGATGCCGTGGCAGGTCGCGTCGATCGGGTCGCGGCGAGCGCGATTCCGGCGGCCCGGGCGCTCGGGGGCGAGCGGATGGCGATTCTCGCGCCGGATCAGGCCGACGAGATCCGGCGGCGGTGTCCCGCGCGGATCGTGGGCGACTTCGACGCGATCGCCGCGGTCTTCGAGTGTTGGCTGCCGCATCTCGACGGGCGGGCCGCGCTCGAGGCCGCGCTCGCGCCGCATGCGAAGGCGCTCTGGGGCTACCTCGTCACCGAGTCGACGATGGCCCCCTGTCCGCATCGAGCCGACGGGGGCGGGCGGGTTCCGGGGGTGACCCAGTGGAGCATCAACGACAAGCCGGCGTCCGTCGGGCTCGAGGACTTCTACCGCGAGTGGGCGGTCCACTCGCGGCTCTCCTTCGATCTCCACCCGAGGCGCCAGTCCTACGTTCGCAACGCGGTCGCGCGCCGCCTGACGCCGGCCGCGCCCGCCTACCTCGGGATCGTGCTCGAGCGGTTCCCTTCGCTCGATGACTTCACGGACGAGTCGATCTATTTCGGGGACCCGACGGTCGTGAAGGAGATCTTCCGCCACGTGCCGAGCTTCTACGACTTCGCCAGCGCGATCACCGGCGGCATGAGCGAGTTCCGCTGGGCTTGACGCGCGGCGTCGACGGCGGGCAGGAAGACGACGAGCGGCCGATGGCTAGGTCGAGGTCGGTCCCCGCCATGTCCGATGACGTCCGGCCACGGGCAGGTCGCGGTCCCACTCGGGCTCCGGTCCGAGCTCCTCGACCAGCCAGTCGATGACGGCGCGCACCTTGGGCGAGAGGTGGCGGTTCTCGGGATAGACCGCGAAGACCGACGTGCCGGGATGGATGTGGTCGAGGAGCAGCGGCACGAGTCGGCCCGCGCGTACGTCGTCTCCGCAGAGGTAGGTCGGGAGCGTGACGAGCCCGAGTCCCGCGAGCGCGGCCGCGCGCAGGCCGTCGCCGTTGTCGAGCGTGAGCCGGCCGCGGACCGCGACCTCCTCACCGGTCGAGAATCGCCAGAGCTCGCTCTCTCCGCGATAGGTCAGGCAGAAGTGCTCGGCGACCTCCAGGGGCGTTCGGGGCGCGCCGTGGCGTTCGAGATAGCCGGGGGACGCGAGCAGGAGTCCGCGGATCGGACAAATGCGGCGGATGACGTAGCTCTGCTCGCGCGGGCGCTTGATGCGGATCGCGAGGTCGATCCGCTCGTAGACCAGATCGACGACGCGATCCGTCGCCTCGATCTCGACCTTGAGCCTCGGGTGGCGCGCGAGCAGACGGGCGATCCGGGGGGCGATCTCGTGGACGCCGAAGGACATGGGCACGGTCATGTGAAGCGTGCCGTGGGGCTCCGCCTGGAGTTCGTGGATCGAACGCTCCGCGTCTTCCGCCTCCTCGACGACCCGGCGGCAGCGCTCGTAGAAGATGCTGCCGGCCTCGGTCAGGCTCATGCGGCGGGTCGTGCGGACCAGGAGCTGTGCGGCGAGCCGCTCCTCGAGGGCCGCGACCTCGCGACTGATCGATGCCTTCGAGATGCCGAGGCGGTGGGCGGTCGCCGTGAAGCTGCCGGTCTCCACGAGGTGCGCGAAGATCACCATACCTGCCACACTGGGAAAATGCTGATTGTTACTCATGAGGAACGATCATATACGGGATTCTCTATTGTCGGAATAATCATGCCGCACGATGTTCCGACTGCGCGCTCCTGAAAGGGGCACCCGTGTTTCGTCCTGCTTCACTCCTCATTCTGATCCTGGGCTTCGCGAGTACGATCGCCTGCGCGAGCCCGCCGCCCCCCGGGTCGACCCCGCTCGATCGGGAGGCGTCGAGCGAGGTCTCCCGCGTGTTCCCGACCATCGAGTCGGCCATCGAGGCGGCCTTCCTGGACGCCCGCGAGAGCGAGGGGCCGGATGGCCAGGCGCGCCTTCGGCTCGGCACGATCCGCCAGGTCGGCGGGGGCTACGTCTGGTCGGCGCCGATCGCGTCGCGAGAGCCCGTCTGGTCGAGCGCGCCCATGCGCGTCCGGCTGGCCCTCGGATCCCAGGACGTCGCCGTCTACGTCGTCCACCCGCGCTCCGGTCGGCCCGAGGTCGATCGCGCGAACGAGGCGCCGAATCGCTCGGAGCGGGCCCTGGTGGATCGGAGCGAGCGGCCGCTCTTCCTGCTCACGCCGTCGCGAAGGGTCGTTCGCGTCGAGGTCGGCGACGAGCCGGACGGGCAGTCGCTCGTCCGTCGCGGGGCGGTCGGCGCCGCGCGCTGAGGGGGCGCGTGGCGGTGCCGGCATTGGACCGTGAGATCGGTCTGCTAGGCCCGCGATCTGCGGCCGAGCAGAGCGGGTAGCTGGGCCGCGTACTCGTCGCGTCGCATGATGGCCGCCCGCAGGACGAACTTCGCGAGGCGCAGCCGATCGGCCAGGGCGATCGGCGCGCGCAGCGGCGCCTTCAGGCGTTCGAAGAGGGTGTACCAGAGCAGCGGGTTCGGTCGGCCGGCGCGCTTCGGGTCGAGGTAGGTCTGCAGCCGCTCGGGGTCGGCGTGCATGCTGCTCGAGGCGGCCTCGTGCATTCGGCGGTAGAAGAGGGGGCGGTCGATCGCCAGGAATCGGCCCTGGAGCGCGAGCTCCGCCACGAAGACCTGATCGGCGCCGAAGAAGTGGCTGATCAGGCCCGTGCGCCGGACGGCGTCCGAGCGCATCAGGCCGTAGATGACGTTGACGAGGACGATCCGGGCCACGACCTGGCGGTAGCGCTCGACCGGATCGTCCATGCGCAGGTCGAGGTCGTCGTCGTACTCGCGCAGGAAGCGCCCTTCGCCATCGACGAGGATCGTGCCGGGGTAGCAGAGGACGGCGTCGGGATGGACGTCGAGGGTCGCGACGCAGGCCTCGAGCGATTCGGGGGCGAAGTAGTCGTCGGAGGCACACCAACGGAAGTAGGGCGCGCGGGCCGTCTGGAAGACGTAGCGGAAGTTGAACTGGGCGCCCCGATTGACCGGGTGGGCGGTCAGCCGGATGCGCGGGTCGCGCCCGGCGAAGGCGCGGCAGATCTCGAGGGAGCGGTCGGTCGAGGCGTTGTCGGAGAGGATGAGCTCGAAGTCCGTGTAGGTCTGGTCCAGGATCGAGCGGATCGTCTGCTCCAGATAGGCCTCGGCGTTGTAGACCGGAATGCCGATCGACACCCTCGGGGTCCTGGTCTCCATCGCGGTCTCCTCTCCGTTCCCGCCGCTCGTACCCGTCGCGATCGCCGACCGATCGCGCGGATGCGTCTCGCTGGCAAGTCCGCTGATCTCCGACGGCTCCGGTCCGCGTGGGTTCCCTCTTCGGTCGCGACGGGTACTGGCCATCGAGGAATCGGCTCGCTCGTCGGTCGTGCGGAGCGGATCGCGGCCGGCTCGGCGTTCCGCCGCCCGGCCCGACCGCCGCCGATCTCGTCAAGAGATCTCGCGAATGGACGAAAGGCCTGCCAGGATCGGGCCCGGGTCGCTCTCGGTCGCCAGGGGTGCATCGCCGTTGCGGTGGGCCCACCTCATCAGCGAATGGACACGGCATGCCCTCCCGCGGACAGCACCTCCAGGCCCTCGCGTCGTCGATCCACGTCGTCGGCTTCTTCGACCTGGCCTACCGCGCGCTGCAACCCGAGGAGATCGTCCCGAGCCGCATCGGCGAGCCCAGCCCGACGCTGGGCTGGCGCCTGAAGAAGAACGCCGTCGGAACGTCTTCCCGCTCGGGCCATCTCGTCGAGTACCGCGTCAACGCGAAGGGGCTCCGCGACGACGAGACGACCTACGAGAAGCCGCCCGGGACCTTCCGGATCGCCGTGATCGGCGACTCGCGGACCTTCGGCTACGGCGTGATGATCGGCCAGCACTACTCGCGTCTGCTCGAGGGCTACTTCGAGGACCTCGAGGTGATCAATCTCGGCGTCAGCGGCTACGGCATCGACCAATCGTTCCTCTTCCTGCAGGAAGAGGGCTTTCGCTATTCGCCCGATCTGGTCATCGCCTACGTCGCGCACTTCGGCGATCATCGCCACGTGCATCGCGTTCGCTGGGGCAAGCCGAAGCCGCGCTTCCAGCTGGTCGACGGACGCCTCGTCCTGGAGCCGCCCCCGTTCGCGGCGCAGGCGGGCTCGCTCGGCCTGCTGCGGCGCATCGATCAGAAGCTGATGGACACCGATCCCCTCTACCGCGACGCGACCCAGGGCTTCTTCCGACTGCTCAAGGGGACGCCGCCGGACGCGGATCAGAAGTCCGGCGATCGCGCCGCGGCGACGTCGACCGAGTACGTCGACTCGATGTTCGCGCTCGCGGTCGCGATCCTGCAGGGAATCGACACGGCCGCGCGCGAGCGGGGCGCGGAGTTCCTGCTCGTCACCGAGATCGCGCGGCTCGACGCCGAGGTCCGAGCCGTCGGTCTTCGCTCGCTCGACGTCGCGGCGGCGCTCGCCAACGACGCCTTCGAGCTGCCCGACGGACTCGAGCACATCAACGAGGCCGGCAACGGCGTCCTGGCCTGGGAGATCGCTCGGCATCTCGCGAGCGAAGGCCTCGTCCCGGCCCGGCATGGGAGGGTTCTCGACGATGGCCCGCGGTTCTGATCCCAGGGTGCGCGCAGGATGAGTCGTCGCCCGCATCGCGTGCTCCTCATCGAGGTCAACGAGGACGGCACGGTCGGCGGCTCCCACCAGTGCCTCGCCGACCTGGTCGACCGTCTCGACCGCACCGAGTGGGCGCCGCGGGTCGTCTTCTACCAGGACAACCGCTTCGCGAAGGCGATGGCGGAGCGGGGCGTCGAAGTCGATGCCTGGGACGCGCAGCGCGCGCAGGAGCGGCGGCGCGTCGTCGGCGTACGGGGACTGCGCGCGCTCGAGACCGGCGTGCGTCTCGCGGGCGCGATCGCGGCGCGGGTCCGGTACCTGCGCCGGCATCGCATCGAGCTCGTCCACCTGAACAACAGCCCCTGCGTCGGCTTCGACGACTGGCTGCCCGCCTGCCGGCTGCTCGGCATCCCGATCGCGGCGCATGCGCGGGGGCCCTGGTTCGATCCCGGCCCCGCCTGGTCGCGGCGCGCGACGCAGCGATTCGATCGCGTCGTCGCGATCAGCGACTTCGTCGCGTCGACCTTCGTCGCGGCCGGCGTCGCGCCCGATCGGATCCGACGCGTCTACGACGGGATCGACCTCGCGCGCTGGTCGGACGAGACGAGCGCCGAGGCGGCGCCGGCGACGGCGCGCGTCGAGGCCGTCATGGTCGGCCATCTGCGCTCCTGGAAGGGGCAGGACGTCGTGCTCGAGGCGCTGGCGCGGCTTCCGCCCGCGATCCGCAAGGCCCTGCACGTCCGCTTCGTCGGCGAGGCGCCCGAGAGCGATCGCGCCTATGCGGATCGCGTCGCGGCCCTGATGCAGCGCCACGCCCTGGCCGACTGCGCCGAGTTCGTGGGCTACGTCCCCGATCCGCGCGCGCTGCTCGAGCGGGCGGACATCGTGCTCCACGCCTCGACCTTGCCCGAGCCCTTCGGCCTCGTCGTGGTCGAGGGCATGGCGCTCGGCAAGCCCGTGGTGGCCTCGGATCGGGGCGGTCCGGCCGAGATCGTGACGGAGGGGACCGGCCTGCTCTTCGACCCGCGCGAGCCGGCGCAGCTCGTCGGTCATCTCACGCGCCTCGTCGAGGAGCCGGCGCTGCGCCAGCGCCTCGGCCGTGCGGCCCGCGCGCGCGCGCGGGACTTCGGGGTCGACCGGACCGTCGCCGAGGTCGCCGCCGTCTGGCGCGAACTGCTCCCGTCGTCCCGCTGACGCGGAAACCCGATCCGGCGGGCGCGCGGGCGCCGCGCGCCTAACGTCCGCCGAGTCGCGACTCGAAGAGCGCGACCAGCTCGCGGACGCGCTGGTCCCACGTGTTGGCGCGAGCGAAGGCCCGGCGACGCTCGACCCACGCCTCGTCCGACTCGGCCAGCCCGCCCTCGATCGCGGCGACCCAGTCGTCGACGTCGTCGGCGGCGCGGACCAGGCCGTCGAAGTCGGCGACCGCCTCGATGCGGGTCGAGACGACGGGCCGGCCGCAGGCGAGATACTCGTAGGCCTTGATCGGCTGGACGAAGCGACCCCAGTTGTCGGTGCGGTAGCTGAGCAGGCAGACGTCGAGGCCGCTGGTGTAGGCCGGGATCGTCTCGCGCGGGCGCCCGCCGATCGCGTGCACGTTCGGGAGTCGGGCCAGCGCCTCGAAGGCTGCGCCGTGCTCCGGCGACTGGAAGGCGCGGTCGCCGATCACGACGATCGACCAGTCCGGGCGCGCGTGCGCGATGCCGGCCAGCGTTTCGGTATCGGTCCGCTCGTCGAGTCGGGCGATGTAGCCGATCCGCGGGCGGGGGATCGCGGCCAGGTCGGCGGGCTCGCCGGTCCGCGCGAGCGAGTCGAACCACTCGAAGTCGACGCCATGCGGGAGCTGGACCGCGGGCACGCCGAAGCGCTCCTCGAGGTCGGCGGCCAGGATCCGCGAGGAGGCGATCACGAGGTCGGCTCGCCGGACGATGCGCCCCTCGAGGTCGTCGACGCCGGTGTGCTCGGCGCCCTGGTAGGCGCTGTACTTGTCGTAGCAGTGGTAGACGAGGGTGCGCGGGTCGAGGCGCTCGACCGGGTCGGCGAAGTCGGGGTTCCAGACGTAGGCGATCGGATCCCGGAAGCCGAGTCCGCGCGCGGAGCGGCGCAGGTGGAGCGCCTGCAGCGCGAGGGAGAGCCTGCGGAGCGCCGGCGGGCGGTAGATCTCGGGCAGGATCGCCGGCGCGCGGTAGGACCAGAGACCCCGGTCGACGGCCTCGAGCGGGCGACGCGCGAAGAGCTCGCCGGGGACGCTCCGGAGCGGGACCGAGCGGCCGACGATGGCGAGCGGATAGAACCGCGCGAGGCGGGAGAGGATCTGGTGGCGCGAGTACCAGGTTCCATTCCACGTCACGTCGGCGAACGCGAGCACACCGCGATCCGCGAGCGCCACCGACATCCGAGCCTCCCCCTTCGTCGACCGGCGCCGCCGGGGCGCCATCGGACGACCGTGCATCGACCGATCCGCGCCGGCACCTTACGCCGCGGGTCGGGCCGGGGCCAGCACGATCGCTTTCGAGCGGTGTGCCCCCGTGCTAGCCAATGCGCGATCGCCGGCGAGGAGACGTTCGTGACGAAGCCGCGCCTGCGCCCGTGGATGCTCCTCGTCGGATCGGCTGCGCTCTGTCTGCTGTTCGGCGAGGTCGTTGTGCGCTGGCTGCTGCCGCCGCCCGGTTTCATGCCCTTCGTCGTGGCGGAGACGCGCGGCGTCGTCGAGTCCGACCCCGGGCGCGGCTATCGCTACGCCTCGAACCTCTCCCGCCACATCGTGGTTCCGGACTACGAGATCGACTTCTCGACCAACGCGCTCGGGATGCGCGACGTCGAGATCGATTCCGTCCCGCCCGATCGACCCCGTTGGCTCGCGGTCGGCGACTCCTACACGCAGGGCAATGGCGTCCAGTCGGGCGAAGCCTGGCCGAAGCGCCTGCAGGCCCGGGTGGCGGACCTCCACGTCTTCAACGCCGGCGTCTCCGCCTATGGCCTCCATCAGATCCGAAGGACCGCCGAGGTGCTCTTCCCGATCCTGCGTCCCGAGCTGATCCTGGTCGGGCTCTACGGCCATGGCTACTCGCGTCTCGCCGATCCCTACGTCGTGGTCGGAGACGGGGCCGGGCTGATGCGCAAGAGCCTCTCGTCCCACGTTGCGATCACGCCCGAGGGCTACCTGCTGCCCGTGTTCGCCCGCGAACCCCTCAAGACGGGCGGCGTGTGGATCGACAAGCACTGGCACTGGATGGGCCACCTCCTCCACCTGCTGCTCGGACCCCGCACCCTGGGCGTGCGGCCGATGCTGCCGGCCGAGCTGCCCGCGCCGGGCGTCCTGGAGCGCGACATGCAACCGATGCTCGACGAGCTGGCGCGACTCGATGCCGACGCCCGGCGATGGGGCGTTCCGCTGGTCGGACTCCTGATCGAGCCGGTCGACGAGGAGGGGCGCTTCGCGCCGATCTCGCGGCGCTACGACGAGATCGTCGCCGGCTTCGCCCGTGATCACCGCATCTGCATCGTCGATCCGAAGCAGACGCTCGCGTCCTCCGGTCTCGCCCGCGCGCTGCGTCTCGGCGGCGATCCGCACTGGTCGCCCCGTGCGCATGACCTCGCCGCGGGCGCGCTCGTCGAGGCGCTCGCCGGGAGCGCGTCCGCCGACACCGCCCGCGGCGCCTGCGCGGCCGCAGCGCGGGTGGTGCGAAGCCGGACATGAGCGCCGCCGAGAGCCAGAGCGTGGGTGCGGCGCCGACGAGCGGTCGTGTGGTCGACAGCGTCCGCTGGGTCGGCATCGGGCAGGTCATCACGCAGGTGGTGCGCCTCTCGGTCTCGATCGTGCTCGCGCATCAGCTCTCGCCCGAGGACTTCGGTCTGCAATCGATGGCGGCGGTCTTCACGGCGCTGGGCACGCTGCTCTCGTCGCTCGGTGCGGGCGCCGTGATCATCCAGCGCAAGACCGTGAGCGACGCGCTGCTGCGCAGCCTGGCGACGCTCGGCATCGCGACGGGGACGTCGCTCTTCCTGGTCTTCGCGCTCTCCTCCGGGCTCGTCGCCCGTTTCTATGGCGAGGCGGCGGTCGCGAGCGTGCTCGTCGCGATGTCGGTGAACTTCGTCTTCGCTTCGATCGGCATGGTGCCCGAGGGCTTGCTGCAACGCGAGCTCCGCTTCTCCCGGCTCGTCTCGATCGACCTCGTCGTGCTCGTGATCGCCTCGGGCGGGAGCCTCGCGCTCGCGCTCCTGGGCTGGGGCGTCTGGTCGTTGATCCTCCCCAATCTGACGGCGACGCTCGTTCGCAGCCTGATGCTCGTCGCCGTGTCGCCCTGGCCGGTCCGATTCGGGTTCGATCGGCGCGAGATCGCGGGCGTGGTCGGTTTTTCGGGGAGCGTGCTCGGCTTCAACGCGCTGCAGTACTTCATCCGCAACACGGATCGCCTCGTCATCGGCCGGATGCTGGGCACCACGGCGGTCGGCCTCTACGACTACGCCTACCGCTTCTACATGTACCCGCTCGAGGTCATCACCGGCATCCTGATCAGCATCCTCTTCCCGGCCTTCTCCCGGATGCAGGACGACAAGCCGGAGCTCGGGCGCGCCTTCCTGCGGGCCAATGCGGCGATCGCGCTCGTGACCTTTCCGATGATGGCCGGGCTGGGCGTCGTCGCGGCACCCTTCGTTCGGGTCGTGCTCGGCGAGCAGTGGCTCCCCGTGATCCCGCTGGTCCAGATCCTCGCGCCGCTCGGCGCGCTGCAGTCGCTCGTCGCGACTCCCGGCCAGATCTTCCTCGCGACCGGAAACGCCGCGCTGCGCCTCTGGTGGAGCGTGATCTACACGAGCGTGATCCTCACGAGCTATTTCGTCGGCGTGCAGTGGGGCATCATCGGGCTCACCGCGGCCTACTCCATCGTGATGGTCCCGATCACCGTCGTCGCCTTCTGGCTCGCGCTCCGCCTCGTCGGTCTCGGACTGGCTTCGCTCTGGCGTGCGCTCGCGCGCGTGACGGGCGCGACGCTCGTGATGGGGCTGTCGGTCCTGGCGGTCGAGCGACCGATGCTCGCGGCGGGAAGCGACGATCGGCTCGTGCTCGCCGTCTGCATTCCGCTCGGTGCCCTGGCGTACGCCATCGCGGTCGTCGCGCTGCGCGTCGAAGCGCTGGAGGATCTGCTGCGCCTCGTGCCCCTCGACCTGCCGATCCTGGACCGACTGCGCGCGCACGTGCGGCGGGCCTAGCACGAGCGGAGGACCTGGCGCCATCGCGCGGATCGACCGCGCCGCAGAGCGGTCCGTTCCGCTCCGTCCTTCCGCGACCCGCTAGAAGTAACGCGCGAGCTCGTCGGCCACGAGGGCCGCGCCCCGCGGCGCGACCATCAGCGTGTAGTGGTTCAGGTCGTGACCCTCGGCCAGACGCAGCCCGTGCTCGCGCGTGTACGCGCGCGCCATCTCGAGCGGGTAGTAGCCGACCGGCTCGTTCTCGAGGCCGCGCTCGGCCCAGACGAAGGTCGCGGGCGCGGAGAGGCGCGTCGCGGCCGTCCGCGTCTCCGCGCGCAGGGTGTCGAGCACGTCGTAGCGCAGCGAGTCGAGGTTGACGCGAAAGCGCAGGCCCGACGCCGTCTCCTCGAGCTCGTCGTCGATCGCCGCCTCGAGCGCGGGCGTCCAGAGCGATGGCTCGGCGAGCGCGGGATGGTCGCGCCAGACCGCGCGGTGCTCGTCGCGGGAGGCGAAGCGCATGCGATACCGCCGCATCGCCGGCTCGATCAACGATCCCTGGAGCGCGGTCGGGTCGAAGTCCTCGGGCAGGGGGAGCGGGAGTCCCCCGTCGACCAGGACGACGCCCTTCGCCCGGGCGCCGAGCAGTTCGGCGGCGTTCGCGGCGATGAAGCCGCCGAGCGACCAGCCCGCGACGATGGGCGAGGCGAGCTCGAAGTGGTCCGCGACCCGACGGACGTCGTCCGCCTGGGCGAGCAGGCCGTAGGGCGGGCCGACGGATTCGCTGCCGTTCGCGCCGCGGTAGTCCGGCGTGATCAGTCGCGCACGGCCGCCGAGGGCGCGCGCGACGGCGAACCAGATGCGATGGGACGACGTGCCGCCGTGGATGGCGATGATCGCCGGCGCGGCCGCGTCGCCCGTGGCGGGCCACTCGCCGACGAGCAGGGCGCCGCCGTCCACGACGACGGTGTGAGGTCTCGGAATCGGGGTTTCCGGCATCGCGCGATCATGGCGCAGGACGGGGAGCGCTGCAGCGGTGTAAGGCGAGGCGGGCGCGCCGGGGCACGGCTACCCTCGCTCGTCATGGACACGGAGCGGGCCGGGTCGCAGCAGCGGGCGGGCCAGAACGGACTCGATGGCCTGCTGGAGCCGAGCCTCCGTGCGGAGACGGTGGGGCCGGTCCCGTACTCCGTCCGGGCGTCGTTCATGGTGGCGTTCTTCGGCGGCATCTACGCGATCCTCTATTTCACGTGGCTGAACAGCCGCCGGCTCGGCCGGCTGAGACGGGATGTCTGGCTGCTCGGATCGCTGGCCGTCGCCTGGACGCTCGTCCTGGTCTGGATCGTCGTCGCGAGCCTCGATGGGGAGGTTCCGGCCTGGCTCGGCGAGCCGAGAGATGCCATGCGTGCCCTGCGGATCGCCTCGAGGGCGCTTTCGCTCGGGGTCTTCGGCCTGATCTACCTGAGGCTCCGAGTCTGCTTCAAGGCGGCCGAGCTCTCCGGTCGGGAAGCGCCCGATCCATGGCGTCCGGGTCTGACGGCCGTCGCGGTCGGCACGCTGGTCAGCCTGGCGGTCGCGGCCGTCGCCCGGACCTTGCGTCCGTGAAGGATGCAGAGAGGCAGATCAGCCGACTGATCGAGGTCGGTCGACACGCCGAGGCCGATCGCCTGCTCGCGTCGGAGCTGGCCGAGCACCCGACGGATCCCGATCTGCACTGGCTCGCGGCACGCGCGGCCCTCGGCGCCGAGGACGACGTCCGCGCCCGGGAACATCTCGAGCAGGCGCTCGCCAGCGATCCCCACCACTTCCGGGCGCGCTTCCTCGCCTTCGCGATCGCGTTCGATGCAGAACGATTCGCGGAGGCCGAGGAGATCGTCACGGGCCTGATCCGCGAGCATCCGGCCGATGCGGAGCTGATCGCCTGGTATGCGCACCTGATGCTGCGGACGTTGCACGTCGCCAAGGCCCGCGCGCTCGTCGACGAAGCGCTGGCGCGGGATCCCGACGAGCCGGTGGCGAGGCGCGTGGACGTCCTCCTGCTCACGATCGAGGGGCGTTCGGAGCATGCCGGTCGTCGGCTCGAGGAGCTGATCCGCGACGATCCGGAGGGGCTGGCGACGGCGAGGACCCTGTTCCTCGTGCTGGCGGAGCGAGGGCGTCATCGTGAGGCCTTCGAAGTCGGCCGGCAGCTCCTGCGTGCCGATCCAGCCAACCCGGCCCTGATCGATGCGCTCGTGGAGCTCCGGGCCGCGACGCATTGGAGCGCGCTTCCCGCCTATCCGATGCGGCGATTCGGATGGCTCGGCGTGGCGGCGGTCTGGGGCGTGGGCGTGGTCGGGGTCCGGGCAGCGGCTTCCTGGTCGCCGGCATGGAGCGTGACCTTCCTCGTTCTCTACCTCGCGTACGTCGTCTACGCCTGGGTCCATCCGCCCTGGCTGAAGCGGTGGCTCCGGAGAAGGGGGTTCTGAGTGGACTCGGAGCGGATCGAGCTCGAGAGGAGGTTGCTGAGCGATCCGTTCGATCGGGATGCGCGGGTGCGCTATGCGCAGCTGCTCTTCGACGAAGCGGAATGGCGCGCGAGCCTGGATCAATGGCGCATCCTCGATCGGGACCGGACGTCGGCGAACGCTCCGCTCGTCATGGCGCTCTGCTGTCGGCGCCTCGACCTCGAAGACGAGGCCCGGATCCATCTCGCCGAGGCCCGCCAGCGACCCGACTTCGATCCCGACGATCCCAGGCTGGCCGAGCTCGGTGCCGGCGTGTCGCACGGGCTCAAGGTCCTCGCCGGCGGCCGCCTCGACGAGCCGCGCGAGGCCGCGATCGTCTCGATCTCCCGAAGCGATCGTGTCCGGTTCTCCGACGTCGTCGGCATGCGGGACCTCAAGAAGATCCTGAAGCTGCGGATCGTCGAGCCCTTTGCGCGGCCGGGGCTCTTCGATCGGTTCAAGAAGCGCAGCGGAGGCGGCGTGCTGCTCTATGGCCCGCCCGGCTGCGGCAAGACCATGATCGCGCGCGCGATCGCGACGGAATGCGATGCGCGCTTCACGGCGGTGGGCATCAGCGAGATCCTCGATCTCTGGGTCGGTCAGAGCGAGCGGAATCTGGCCTCGATCTTCGAGAGGGCGCGAGCCGAGGCGCCCTCGGTCCTGTTCTTCGACGAGCTCGATGCGCTCGCCTACTCGCGGAGCAAGGCGAGCTCCGATCATACGCGTACCCTCGTGAACGAGTTCCTCGGCCAGCTCGACGGCTTCTCCGGCCGCAACGAGCGCGTGCTCGTGCTCGCGGCGACGAACATGCCGTGGGACGTGGACGAGGCGATGAAGCGACCGGGTCGCTTCGATCGGCAGGTGTTCGTTCCGCCGCCGGACGAGGAGGCACGCGCGGAGATGTTCGAGAGCAGACTGCGCGACGTCCCGCACGAGGCGCTCGACCCGACTCGCCTCGCAGCCCGCTGTCCGAACTTCTCCGGCGCCGACATCGATGGCGTCGTCGAGTACGCGAAGGAATCGGTTCTGGCCGAGATTCTCGAAGACGGTCGAGAGCGCGGGGTCCGCCAGGAAGATCTGATCGCCGGCATCGAGGCCGCCGCGCCGAGCACGCTCGAATGGCTTCGGACGGCAAGAAACCTCGTGAAGTACGGCGGCGCGGCGGCGGGCTACAAGGAGCTCGCTCGATATCTTCGTGCCGCGAATCTGTTCTGAACGCGCGCCGGCGCGCTCGAATCGAGTCAGCCCCGGTGCGAATCACGCTGGAGGTCCGTCATGTCGTCGCGCGCTCTCGGTACCCCCCTCCACAAATTCCCCGAGCCCGAGCTCGGCCACGCGGTCGTGCCGAAGGAGCGCTACACGTCGACGGCCTTCGCGCGGCTCGAGTGGGAGCGGATGTGGACCCGGACCTGGCTCTATGCCGGGCCGGTCTCCGATCTCGCGCGGGTCGGCGACTACTTCACGTTCGAGATCGGTCGCGAGTCGATCGTCGTCGCGCGTTCGGCGCCCGATCGGATCGACGCCTTCTACAACGTCTGCCAGCACCGCGCGAGCCAGGTCGTCCTCGAGCGCGGCTGCGGCCATGCCCGTCAGCTCGTCTGCCCCTACCATCTCTGGACCTACGATCTGACGGGTCGCCTCTGCGGACTCCCCGATCGCGAGGATTTTCCGCAGGGCCTGGTCGAAGACCTGCGCATGCCCGCCCTGCGCGTCGAGACCTGGAACGGCTTCGTCTTCGTCAATCTGGATCCCGACGCGAAGCCGCTCGCCGACTACCTCGGCGTCGTCGCCGATCATCTCGCGCCCTACGACTTCGAGCGAAACTACGCGCTGGCCGAGGACTACACCTTCCTCTGGGAATGCAACTGGAAGGTCGGGGTCGACTCCTTCAACGAGGTCTACCACGTCCAGGGCATCCACCCGGAGCTCCTCCCCTTCACCGACGACGTCGACTGCCCGATCGACCTGCTCGGTCGCCACAGCCGATTCCTCTTCAAGGTCGGCGTCCCGAGTCCGCGCTGGACGGACCACAAGGCCCGGGCGGCGGGCTATCGAGACCGCTTCGCCCTCTCGCGGGAGCTGCGCGAATTGCTCGCCCTCCATCGGATCGATCCGGCGCCCTACGAGATGGATCCGTCGGGCGTGCGCGCCGCCCTGATCGCGGGCACGCGCGAAGCGGCGAAGGCGACGGGCTGGGACCTCTCCGGCCTCAACGACGAGCAGCTCTGGATCGACGTCCACTACACGCTCTTCCCGAACGTGACGCTGAACGTCAGCGCGGGCCATTTCTGGCTCTTCCGCCACCGCCCCCATCCCACGGATCCCGAGAAGATGTACTGGGACTTCCAGGAATGGCGTCGCGTCGCGCCGGGCGGCGAGCGGCCGCCCCGGCCCGACCACGTCGACGCCGTCTGGGGCGACGGCACCGAGCGGAGGATGCACCTCGCGCTGCTCCAGGACGGCAACCAGGCCGCTCCCCAGCAGCGCGGACTCGCCTCCCGCGGATTCGAGGGGCTCCGCCTCGCCCATCAGGAACGGCGCATCCGCCACTTCCACGCGGTGCTCGGGCAGTACACGGGCGCGTCGCCGTCGAGCGACTGAGTCGCGACGTGCCGGCTTCCGGCAGCCCGTCGGAGGCGATCGCGGCGGGCGGCCGGGCGACCCGGTCAGTCGCCGACGATGAGCGGCATCTTGCCCGTGCCGTCGCCGGTCACGATGACCTTGCTGTTGGGCGAGCTCGCGAGCCCCTTCAGCATCTGGATCTGGTTGTAGCGGAGCTGCTTCTCGGTCAGGGAGGAGTTGATGATGTCCTGGGCCCGCTTGACGCCCTCGGCCTCGATCCGCATCCGTTCGGCCTCGCGCTTCTGCTTGTCGATCACGAACTCCATCTGCAGGGCGGCCTGCTGGGCGTTGACCTTGTCCTGGATGGCGACCGACATCGACTGGGGCAGGAGGATGTCCTTCAAGAGCACGGCGTCGACGACGAAACCCTGGTCCCCGACGTGGCGGATGAGTTCGTCCTTCATGACCTGCTCGACCTTCTTGCGCTCGATCGCGTAGAGCTCCGTCGCGTAGTACTTGGAGCTGACCTCGCGGGCCGTCGCGAGGAAATTGCTCAGGACGATGACCTTCTCGTAGGCGGGGCCGAACTGGGTGTACACGCCTCGAACGGCCTCGGGATCGACGTGGTAGAGGAGGGTGATCTGGGCGTCGACGGAGAGGCCCTCCTTCGTCGGAAGGGGCAGGGTCTCGTAGATCTCGACGGTCCGGACGTTCGTCTTCACGATGCGCGTGAAGCCGGGTACGAAGAGATGGGGACCGCTCTCGAGGCGGTTCGGCGTGAGGCGGCCCATCGTCTGGCGGAGGGCGATCTCGCCCGGATGGACGATGGTGCAGCCTGGGAGTCCGGCGAGGACGAGGCCGGCCAGGGCGACGATGAACGGCGCGAGGGCGGAAGGCAGGGGCGACGAGCGACGGTCGATGCGCGAAGGCTCCATGGCCGATTCTCCGGAGAGGCGGAGCGCAGCGCGAGGGGACCGTCGAGTCGGGGCGGCTTTCCGTCGGCGTCGGCTCCGATTGAGGAAGAGCGCGCGGGCGAATGCCCGAGGTCGGGGCCTTGGGCACCTCGCAGGGGTCGACGGTTCCTCGTCCGGTCCCGATCGGGCAACGCGCGGCGCGTCGGATCCGTCGAAGGCTTCGCCGGTCGCGGCGGAGATGCTTCCATCCGGGGCGCGCGGTCGCGAAACGGGAACGCGGACCTCGATCGTCGCGGTCGACGCGGCGGACCGGGACCGGGCGGATCGGGCGTCGACCGATCGGGCATCGACGGATCGGGAAGAGGGGGAGGAGCGGGAGATGTCGGATCACGTCCGGGGCAAGGTCGTCGCCATCACGGGCGCCGCCAGCGGATTCGGACGCGCGCTCGCGCGGCTCGCGGGCGGGCGCGGCGCGCGGATCGCAGCGATCGACCTGCCGGGGCCCGCGCTCGAAGCGGTCGACGGCGAGCTCGCGTCGGCTGGGATCGAGGCGCTCGCCGTCGCGGCGGACGTGACGCGGAGCGAGCAGATGCAGGCGATGGCGCGGAGCGTGCTCGCCCGCTTCGGGCGCATCGACGTCCTCGTCAACAACGCCGGGACGATGCCGCTCGCCTTCTTCGCCGATCACGCCCAGGCGGCCGCCGCCTGGGACCGCTGCATCGACGTCAACCTGAAGGGCGTCCTGCATGGCATCAGCGCGGTCCACGACGCGATGATCGCGCAGGAGCGCGGCCACGTGATCAACGTCTCGTCGATCTACGGCAATCATCCGAACGCCGGGTCGGGCGTGTATGCTGCGACGAAGGCCGCGGTCAACGTCCTCTCGGAGACGTTGCGCATCGAGTCGCAGGGCAGGATCAAGGTCACGACGATCCGACCGACGGGCGTTCCGACGACGGGGCTCGGTCAGAGCGTGGTCAACGGCGCGGCGATCGTCGGCATCCTGGGCCACCACGCCGACGCGTTCATGCAGAACATCGCGGGCTTCCTGTCCGGCTCGCTCCCCGCGGAGCGGACCGATCCCGACTCGATCCGCTACTGGGCGATCCGACCGGAGGAGCTCGCCGCTCAGATCCTTCACGTGATCGACCAGCCCTGGGGCGTCTCGATCAGCGATCTCACGGTCCGCGCTTCGGGCGAGGAGTTCGTGCTGTAGATTCGCCTCCGCGTTCCCGACTCGTGGAGGCTCCGCACGATGCAGCTCACCTCGACCTTCCTGCGCGGTCTCGGCGTCGTGCTCCCGATCGCGCTGACGCTCTACCTCGTCGTCTGGATCGTGGGCGCCGCCGAGGCGCTGATGAAGCCCCTCGCGTTGCTGCTCCTGCCGGCGAGCGTCGGCTACGTGCCGGGCAGCGGGCTCGCGCTCGCCGTCGTCGTCGTCTATCTGACGGGGCTGCTCGTCCAGCTCTTCGTCGTCGAGCGGCTGGTCGTGCTCGGGCAGCGGATCCTCGAGCGGACGCCGCTGGTGAAGAGCATCTACAACGCGACCAACGACTTCATGGGCTACTTCGCCCGCCGCCCCTCGGAGACGGCCTCGCGGGTCGTCAACGTCCGGCTCGCCGACGACCTCTCGATCGTCGGCTTCATCACGGACCCCGATCCCGCGGCCCTGCGCGCCCCCGAAGATCCGTCCGACCGCGTCGCCGTATACCTCCCCATGAGCTACCAGCTCGGCGGCTATACCCTGCTCGTCCCGCGTGATCGGCTGCGCGCGCTCGATCTCGGCGTCGAGGACGCGATGCGGCGGGTGCTCATGGGCGGGGTCGGCGGTCGGAGCGAAGAATGACGGGCGCTCGGTCCGAGCGCGAGCGCACCGACAGCGACGGACGCGATGAACAGGGCGATTCGGGCGAACGGCGTAGCGGCCAGGGCCGAGGCGGCGAGGCCGTCGAGTGCCGCGATGAAGCTGCCCCATTCGATCGGCAATCGATCCTAGGGACCGGGCGGGACGTCATCGGTCACGAAGACGAGGCCCGCCTTCCGCGCAGCCGCCAGCGAGACGAGCGTCGGGTCGAAGGCGCCATCGCCCTGGATCAGATGCGCGAAGCCCCGGGCGGATTGAGCGGCCAGGTAGTCCGGCGGGACTCGCTCGCGCGGTCGTCTGTCGCGGTCGCTTCGAAGGTCACGAGCCCGTCGAAGACGTCGGCGTAGCCCGCGGTCGAGAAGCCGGTCTGGCCGCTCGGATTCCAGGTCGCCGGGATGCGCGGGCTCCCGATCGTCGGGGTCCCGGGGCGCAGCGAGCGGGCATGGACGACGAAGCGCCGGTTGCGACGAACCTGCGCGAGGTCGCTCGTTCTCGCTGTCGGCCGAGCCGTCGATCGGGCCATCGAGCGCTTCCGGTCGTCATGTTCCCTCTCGTCATGCTCCCTCCGCTTCTTCCGCGCGCGGCGAGCGAGCGTCTTCGGCGCGATTCCGTCCGCTCGCGACGGAGTCTTCCGCTCGCACGCGAATTGACTAACACGATTCAACTCGGAAAGTCGAGCCTCCGATCGCCTGTGGGTCCGGCGCGTCCCGTCGCCCGGCGCGCAGGGAGGTCGCCTCATGATCCGTCCGTCCGTCGGCTCCTTCGCGCGGTCGACCGCAGCGTGGATCGCCTCGACCGCGAGCATTCTGCTGCTGTCCCTCGCGGCGCGAGGCGAGACGCCGGCCTCGGAAGCGAGCGGAACGATCCGCTTCGAGATCGAGTTCTTCGCCGGGGACCCGGAGCATCCGGTGAGCCGCGCCATGGTCTTCGCGTCGGGGCGGCGCCTCCGCATCGAGCAGCGGCGGGACGGCGCGCCCGCGCCGGTCTTCGTGTATCGCGGCGATCGCGGTCGACTCTATTCCATCTCGGATTCGACCCGCAGCTACGTCCAGCTCGAGCCGGCCCTGCTCGCGGCGCTCGGCGGCTCGTCGGCGCGCGGCGCGCGGCGGGAGGTCGACGACGGACTCGCGGCCCTCCCGCAGGATCAGCAACGCGCCTTCGGCCATCTGCTCGGCGTCGCGTCCCTCGATCCGAAGCATCCCGAGGAGCCGCTCGTCGTGTCGCGTACGGGCGGGACCGACGCGGTCTCGGGCATCGGCTGCGAGCGGGTCGAGCTGACGCGCGGAGGCCGGCTGCTCGCGGAGGGATGCATCGCGGAGTGGAGGTCGGTCGGTCTGACGCCCGAGGACGTCGAAGTCTTCCGCTCTCTCGCCGAACTGGTCCGCAACGCGACCGGGTCGCGGCAGCCGCTGCCGATCGAGATGGTGCCCGGACAGCCGCTCGACCTGGTGGTGCAGTTCGGCGGTCTTCCGCTCGTCTTCGAGCGGGCGGGTCGGGCGCGGGAAGCGAGCGCGATCCGCGTCGCGTCGGTCGAGCGGATCGCGGGCGGAGAGGCGCTCTACGAGGTGCCCGACGGCTTCGCGCAGCGTCGCGGCCTGTCCGGGCTCGCCGGGCTGGCGAGCCTGCTCTCGCCGCGGCGGGATGCAGCGCGAGCCGTTCCGGCAGCCCCGGCGTCCTGGTCGGATGCGGGGCGCGCGGACGGCTCGGCGAGCCGCGGCGGGCGCGGCGCCGCGGACGGAACGAGCGCGACCGGGAGGGCCGCGACCGAGGCGGTGCGATCGGCCTCGGCGTCGCTGCATCGGCCCCGTCGCGTCCAGCGGGCGTTCGAGCCGCGTTCGTCGAACCGCCGGATCGTCTACCGACCGATCCGGCTCTTCGAGGACGGGGACGACGGTCGCGGGGGTCGGGCTGCGGACTTCGGTGCCGCGCTGCACTAACGTGCGGTCATGTCGTTCCTCCTCGTCGAGCGTCCCCGTCCCCACGTCGCCCTCGTCACCCTGAACCGCCCGGAGCGGATGAACGCCATGGCGTTCGACGTCATGTTGCCCCTGCGGCGGGCGATCGAGGCGATCTCCTGCGACAACGACGTGCGGGTCGTCGTCTTGACGGGGGCCGGGGAAGGCTTCTGCTCGGGCGCCGACCAGGCGGATTCGGGCGCGCCGCCCCACATCGATGGCCTCACGGGCGTCACGATCGCCTTGCGGGCACTCGAGGTCCTCGACGACGTCATGCTCGCCCTGCGCGACATGCATCAGCCCGTGATCGGGGCGATCAACGGGGCGGCGATCGGTGGCGGGCTCTGCCTCTCCCTCGGCTGCGACATCCGCGTCGCCTCGACGAAGGCGTACTTCCGGGCCGCCGGCATCAACAACGGGCTGACCGCGAGCGAGCTCGGTCTGAGCTACCTGCTGCCGCGCGCGATCGGGCAGGCCCGGGCGGCCGAGATCATGCTGACCGGACGCGACGTCGACGCGGCCGAGGCCGAGCGGATCGGCCTGGTCTCCCACGTCGTCGAGCCCGATCGGCTGCTCGAGTCCTGTTATGCAATCGCGGATCGCATCATCGGCTGGAGCCGTCCCGGCATCGAGCTGACGAAGCGAAGCCTCTGGTCGAGCCTCGACGCAGCCAGCCTGCAACAGCACATGCAGCTCGAGGGCATCGGCCAGCTCTTCGTTCGCATGCTGACGAAGAACTTCGAGGAGGGGACGCGGGCGCGCAAGGAGAAGCGCAAGCCCGTCTACCGCGACTGATCGTGCGCGTGCGCGCCGCCGGGGATCCGCGGCCCCCGGCGCGGGGGCGCCGCGGATCCCCGACGCGGCTCAGATCCGCGCCTCGGCGAGGCGCAGCGCCGGATCGCCGTACCCGACGCGGGCGAGCAGGGCCCCGTCGAGGGCATGGGCCGCGAAGCCGTCGTCGTCGCGCGTCAGTCGGAACGCGTCCTCGCGGCCGTCGCTGCGCTGCGTGCGGACCTCGAGCGTGTTCGCGTCGAGACGCGTCAGCGTCGCCATCCCGTCGTCGGTCAGGATCGTCTGCGTCGCGCCGTTCTCGGCGAGCACCGGATTGTTGCCCGTCCAGAACTCGATCGAGTTGAAGATCACCGCGTCCAGGAAGGTCGCGGCGCCGTAGACGGGAATGATCGCCATCACCAGGAAGGTCAGCTCGCGGATCCACTTGTCGGGGCTCACGTCCCGGTTGAACTGGTAGACCTTTCTCGTCAGCTGGAATGTCCCGAAGCAGCCCATCGCCGCGACGGGCACGAAGGCCGCGAGGATCAGGACTGCGATCGTTCGCTTCGTCGTACTGGTCGTCATCATCGGATCTCACCCTCCCTTCGATGTCGCGATGGCTCGCGACTCGATGTCGCGATGGCTCGCGACTCGATGTCGCGATGGCTCGCGACGTCTCGCAATGGCTCGGATCGAGCAGCGCGTCGAAACACGTTATGGCATGCCCTCGCCGGAAGGAAGGGCGGCGCGCGGATCGTCCGGTCCGTGACGTCGCACACCGCGAGCGTCCGCTCCGTCTCCGAAGCTCGGTCCAACGCGATCGTGCGGAGAGCGGCGCCGCGAGCCGCCGAGCCGGGTCACCGACGCGAAGGGCGTCGAGGAAGGGCGTCGAGGAAGGGCGTCGATGAAGAGATGGAGAGGTGAAGCGACGCAGAGGTGAGCAGGGGTGAGCAGAGGTGAAGAGGCGCAGCGGAGACGAGACGCAGAGGTTGGAGAGAAGAGAGGCATCGGACCACGCAGCGATCGATCGGCCGCGCTTCGTGGCCAGCACGTCGGGACGTCAAGCGAAACGGGCGGCGGGCCGTTACGCGCGGGACGCCCGCAGGTCGTCGGGGCGGTCGCAGACGGCGCGATGCGCTCTGCGCGCCGGGGCAGCGGGCCGCGCGGTCGGGGACCACACGGAGGCCGGATGCAGGGAGGCCGGATGCAGGACGAGCGCCCGCGACGGCGGATCTTCGTCGCGCTCGCGCTCGACGAGGAGGGTCGGGAGCTCGCGGTGGCGACGATCGAGCGACTGCGGCGGAGCGTCGCCGATGCGCGCGCGCTGCGCTTCGTCCCGCCCGCCGACCTCCACGTCACCCTCGCCTTCCTCGGCGATCTCGACGAGGCGGGGCTCGCGTCGGTTCGGAACGTGGTCGCGCGCGTGGCCGCGGACCATGCGCGCATGGTGGTCGCGATGGGTGGGCTGGGGGCGTTCCCCCGGACATCGGAGGCGCGGGTCGTCTGGCTCGCCTTCGGTCGCGACGATGCGCCGCTGGCGCGACTCGTGTCCGATCTCGACGCGAGGCTCCGCGCCGCAGGCCATCATGCCCTGGAAGACCGTGAATGGACCGGACACGTCACGCTCGCGCGCGTCCGCGGGCGACGGGGAATCGATGCACGGCCCCTGCTCGACGGGGCTACGGGGCGGCAGGCCGACTGTCGGGTCGACGGCGTGGCGGTGATGGAAAGTCGACCCACCTCGAAGACTTCACGTTATGCGACGAATTTTTTCGTCGATCTCTCGAAATAGCGGGTCATGCGATCTATAGGTGGTTCACTGGAGGGACGGGCCGTGCACGACGAAGGTGCGACGGAAGCGTTTCGAACCGTTCCGGCGGAGCGGGCGCGTCGTCGCCCGACCCGTCGGGTCGCGCAGAACGGCGCTCTTCCCTCCCGCTTCGACCGCGCCCTCCGGTTCGCGGTCTGCCGCCCGCTGGCCTCCGCGTCGCGGATCGTCCCGCTGCTCTTCGTGGCGCTCCTCGCGCGCGATGCCCTCGCGGAGTCGTTCCTGCGTCCGCTCTCGAGCTCGCGGACCCGGGTCGCGCGGCTCGTGGCCGCCGGCGTCCCCGAGACGCCGCTTCGCCACGCGCTCGCCGCGCTCGACTGCGCGCGGGCGCGGGGGCTCGTCGACGGCTCGACGCTCACGCTGATCGACTACTCACGCCCCTCGTCGGTGCGCCGGCTCTGGGTGATCGATCCGGTGCGGGGGCGCGTCCGCTTCCACGAGTTCGTGGCCCATGGCCGCAACAGCGGCGAGGTCTCGCCGGTCCGCTTCTCGAACGAGCCCGGCTCGCTGCAGTCGAGTCTCGGGCTCTTTCGAACGGCGGAGACCTACATCGGACGCCACGGCTACTCGCTGCGGCTCGACGGGCTCGAGCCCGGCGTCAACGACCATGCCCGGGAGAGGGCGATCGTCATGCACGGCGCGGAGTACGTGACCGAGAAGGTCGCGTCCCACTTCGGGCGCGTCGGCCGGAGCTGGGGTTGCCCGGCCATCGATGCGGCGATCCACCGCGAGCTGATCGACGAGATCCGCGGCGGGACCGCGCTCTTCGCCTACTACCCCGATGCGAAGTGGTTGCGCCATTCGCCCTACCAGGCCTGCGAGCGGGTGACGGCGGCGCGCTGACGCGCGCACCCCGAGCGCGCCGCCGTCGCCCGCGGCAGCGCGAGCCGTCGTCGTCCCCGCCCTTCAGTCCGGCAGGACGTCGCCGCTGCCGCCGAAGTCTCCGGGCATGTCCTTGAACTTCGGGAGCCCGTCCTTCATGGCGACCACCCGCTCACCGTAGTGGACGTGGATCGTCGGCTGGAATTCGAGGCCGCGAATGCCGCCGGCCGGGACGTCGATCATCCCGAGCGCGGGATGATCGACGAGGACGGGCGTCCCGCACTGACGACAGAAGCGGCGATGACTCGCCTCGGTCCGCTTGAACGTCCCGAGCGAATCGGCGCCCCGCGTGATCTTCACGTTCGCCGCCGGCCAGAGACTCGCCGCATGGATCGGCGCCCCGAGCCAACCGCGGCACGACTCACAATGGCAGTAGACCTGGAAGGCCGGCTCGCCCGAGAGCTCGAGGGCGACGGCGCCGCACATGCAGCTGCTGTTTCGAGACATGGAGGTCTCCTCGTCGGGCGACGGTCAGGCCGCGCCCCGGTCCGGACTCGTTGCGAGGGCAAGCATCGCGCGGGTCGCGACCTCGATGCAATCGTCCATGTTGCGGTCGAGATCGAGGGCGGAGGGGCCGGGCCAGGGCGTGCGGTCGGAGACGACGCAGATCGCGCCCGCCCGGATTCCGAAGAGGCCGGCGAGGGTCAGGATCACCCCCGCCTCCATCTCGCAGTTCAGGACCCGTGCCTGCTGCATGTCGCGGATGCGCGTCTCGAGATGGCTCGGCCAGTAGCCGCCGACGGACATCGAGCTCATCGAGCCGTTCGGGCCGGCGATCGCGTTGCGGACGTAGAAGGCGTCGAGCGACCAGGTGATCCCGGCATGGGCGCGGACGCCCTGCGCACGGGCGGCCTCGGCGAGGGCACCGACGATCCGATGGTCCGCCACGGCCGGATACTCGGGGATGACGTAGGTCCGGCTGGTTCCGTCGTCGCGGACGCAGCCCGTCGTGATGGCGAGGTCTCCGAGGGCGAGCCTCGGATCGAGTCCGCCCGAGTTCCCGATCCGGATCACGGTCTCGGCGCCCAGCTTGACGAGCTCCTCGAGCAGGACGGCCGTCCCGGCCGCGCCGATGCCGTGGGATGCCGCCGTCAGCGCGACGCCCGCCTTGCGGCCGGTCACGATCCGGTACTCGCGCACCACGCGGACGACGCGTCGCTCGTCCCAGCCCGAGGCGATGCGGTCGACCCGGGCGGGGTCGCCGCAGACGAAGACGTGGGGCGCGATGTCGCCGGGACGGCAGCCGGTCATCGGTTGGGCGTCGGACACGGATCCTCCTCGACTCGAAGGGCGCGGCGGCCGCCGCGCGGGAAGGGAAGCGGTTCGCCGGCGGGGCCGCCAGCGAGCGCACGGGGGCCGATCCGGGCGGACGTTCGGGCGCCCGGGCGATCCGCGGCATACTGACCGCCGCACGTCGCGCCCGGATCGGGCGGGGAGGAGCGCATGCGTCGCTCGGTCGGGCTTCCGCTCGCGATCGGCATCGTGTCCATGGTGCTCGTGCTGGCGCTCTCGGTCGGCTGGCAGATCCTCGTCTGGCGCGGGGCGCCCGCGGTTCCGGACGGGCGCACGGCGCTCGACCTCGTGCTCTTCGTGCTGGGCACGCTCTTCTTCCTGCTCGTCTTCGTCGGTCTCGTCTGGCTCTCGGTCCGCATCGTCGTCGAGATGCGGCTCAACCTGGCCCAACGCGCCTTCCTGGATGCGGTGACCCACGAGCTGAAGACGCCGCTCTCGTCCTTCCGCCTCGGGCTCGAGACCCTCGCGCGCCACGAGCTCTCGGCGACGGCGCGCGGCGAGTTCATCGCGCGCATGGGCGAGGATCTCGATCGACTCGAGGGCACGGTCGGGCACGTGCTGGCCGCCGCTCGCGCGGAAGAGGGATCGCGGGCGCGGGATCGCCGGAAGAGTGCCGACCTCGCGCGTCTGCTCGCCGACCACGTCGCGGAGTTCCGCGCGCGCCACCGGTTGACGGAGGACGCCATCGAGCTCGCGACGACGCCCGCCGTCCGGGTCCGCGGCGATGCGGCCGAGCTCTCGCTCGTGTTCCGCAACCTGCTCGAGAACGCGGTCAAGTACTCCGGCGATCCCGTTCGGATCCGGATCGGCGTCGAGACGGCGCGCGACGGCCGCGTCCGCGTCGAGATCGCGGATCGTGGCATCGGGATCCCGGCGCAGGAGCTCGACCGGATCTTCCAGCGCTTCTACCGCGTGGGGCGCGACGTGCAGCGACAGGCCGCCGGCCTCGGGCTGGGACTCTTCGTCGTCCGCACCTTGCTCCGCAAGCACGGCGGACGCATCGTCGCGCTGTCGGAGGGCGCGGGGCGCGGGAGCCGTTTCGTCGTGACGTTGCGCCCCGCTTGAGCGGCCCGCCGCGCGATCGGGCGGGCAGGCGGGCAGGGAGCACGGGCGCCGGATGGCGACGGGAGGAGGTCTGATGTCGTCGGCCGACGTCACACGCGGACGACCCCGCATCCTGATCGTCGAGGACGAGGCCCGGCTCGCCGAGGGCATCCGCTTCAACCTCGAGCAGGAGGGCTACGACGCGACCGTCGTCGGCGACGGCCGGGCGGCGGTCGAGCTCCTGACGGACGCGTCGCGCGGCGCCTTCGACGTCGTGATCCTCGACCTCATGCTGCCCGAGATGAGCGGCTTCGAGGTCGTGCGGCGGACGCGGGCGTCGGGAAATTACGTCGCGATCCTGATCCTGACGGCGAAGGACGACGAGGCGGACGTGGTCCGCGGGATCGAGGAGGGGGCGGACGACTATCTGACGAAGCCCTTCCGGCTGAACGAGCTGCTCGCGCGCGTGCGCGCGCTCTTGCGGCGCAGGCGCTGGCACGGCGTCGAGACGTCGAGCGAGCCGCAGCCCGAGGTCCGGGTCGGGGAGGCGGTGATCCGGTTCGACCGCTTCGCGATCGAGACGCCGAAGGAGACCGTATCGCTCACGACGCGGGAGGTCGGACTGCTGCGGGCGCTGGTCAATCGTGAGGGAGAGACGGTCACGCGCGGCGAGCTGCTCGAAGAGGTCTGGGGGCTGCGGCCGGACACGCGCACGCGCGTCATCGACAGCTTCATCGTGCGGCTGCGTCGCCACCTCGAAGCGGATCCGGCCCGTCCGACCCACATCGTCTCCGTGCGCGGTCGCGGCTATCGCTTCCAGCGCTGAGACCGCGTTCGTTCGGCGGGGGTGACCCGGCGTCGATCGTGCGCGTGACGGGGGCGGGGCGATCCGGGGTTCTCCGCCTCGAATGCGGCCGGATCGTTCGACGGGAATTCGAGATTTTTTCCCTTGTGCCGCGCCCGGAAATCGTGCCAACGTAGACCGCATGAATCGATCGCTGCGCATGCATGTCCGACCCGTCCTCGGCGAGCCGACGCTCGTCCTCGCGTTCGAGGGATGGAACGACGCGTGCGAGTCCGCGTCGACGGCCGTGCGATACGTCGACGACGTCGTGCGGACCGTGCCCCTCGCCGAGATCGATCCCGACGACTACTACGACTTCACGGTCCGACGCCCCGAGGTGCGCTACCAGCTGGGCCGCGCATCGACGATCCAGTGGCCCGCGAACGAGTTCCGCTACGGCGTGACCTCCGAAGGGCTCGAGGTCATCACGGGCCTCGCCGTCGAGCCCCATACGCGATGGCGCCGTTACTGCGAGACGGTCGTCGAGCTCGCCGTCGACATGGGCGTGCAGCGCTGCCTGCTGATCGGCGCCTATCTCGCGGACGTCGTCTATTCGCAGCCGGTGGTCGTTTCGGGCTTCGCGACGAACCCGGAGCTGATCGAGCGCTACCAGATCGAGCCGACGACCTACGAGGGGCCGACGGGCATCGTCGGCGTGCTCTTCGAAGCGCTCCAGCAGGAGGGGATCGAGGTCCTGACGATGTGGGCGGGGCTGCCGCATTACATCAACGCGACGCCGAATCCGCGGGGCGCCCTCGCCCTGCTGCGCAAGGTCTCGCTCTTCCTCGAGACGCCCTTCGAGCTCGGCAAGCTCAAGGACGACGCGCTGCGCTTCGAGGAGGAGATCTCCCGCGTCGTCGCGGCCGACGACGAGCTGGCCGAGTACGTCAAGGAGCTGAAGCGCCGCGAATTCGCGCAGTGAGCGCGGGGTCGGCTCAGGCGAGCTCGATCGCCTGGTCCTCGAGCATGATCGCGATCTCGTCGTCGATCAGGTAGAGGAAGCGGCCGTCCTGGCGGACGAGGCCCTCCCGGATCTCCTTCTCGACGAGCTGGCCGCCGCGATTGCGCAGCCGCCGCGCGCGGATCTCGACGTTGAGCTTGGCGAGCAACGCGGGCTCGGCGGGGGTCAACGGCTGGCGGGTCTCCGGGCAGACCAGGATGGCGAGCAGCTCGGGATCGATCGGCATGGGGCGTTTCTCCGGACCAGGCGACGGGAAGGCGACGGGGCGAGGACGACGGGCGTCTAGCGAAGCTGGGCCGAAGAGTAGTCGAGGATGCGCCGCGCGACGATCAGTTGGTTGATCTGCTGGGTCCCCTCGTAGATGTCGTTGATCTTGGCGTCGCGCATCCATTTCTCGACGAGCAGCTTCTTCGAGTGGCCGACCGGCCCGAGAATCTGCACGGCCTTCTGCGTGATCTTCGTGACCGCGAGGCCGGCCTTCGCCTTCGCCATCGAGGCCTCGAGGTTGTTGGGCCGGCCCTTGTTCATCATCCAGGCCGCGCGCCAGGTCAGCAGCCGCGCCGCCTGCAGCTCGGCCTCCATCTCGATCACGTCCCGTTCGATCGCCGTCCGCTCGCGCGGCGGCGCGTCGTAGCGGATGCGCACGCCCTGACGCGCGAGCTCCTCCATCAGGAACTCGAGCGAGGCCCGCCCGACGCCGGTCGCCATCGCGGCGACGATCGGCCGGCTCGCGTCGAAGGTCGCCATCGCGCCCTTGAAGCCCTTGTCCCGTGCGGCGTCGCCCGTCTTGTTCGGATCGCGCTTCTTGACCTCCGCGCGACCGAGCAGGTGGTCCTTCGGAACGCGGCAGTCCTCGAAGCGCAGCGTCGCCGTGTCCGAGGCGCGGATGCCGAGCTTCTTTTCGCAGCCGATCAGGTGCATGCCCGGCGTTCCGGCGGGCACGACGAAGGACTTGATGCCGGCACGGCCCGCGCTCTTGTCGACGGTCGCCCAGACCACGACGAATCCGCCGGGCGCCGTCGAGGCGCCTTCGCCGGCGGTGCAGAAGATCTTGGTGCCGTTCAGGATCCACTCCTCGGTCGCGGGATCGAAGTCGGCGCTGGTCTCGATCGCGGCGGCGTCGGAGCCGGCCTGGGGCTCGGTGATCGCCATCGCGCCCCAGATCGGATGACCGCCGGGCGCGCGGAAGCCGCTCATGAACTTCTCCTGCTGCTCCTTGGTTCCGGCGGCGGAGACGGCGGAGCCGCCGAGCGCGGGGGTCGGCATGCGCAGGTAGAGACCGGCGTCGCCCCAACAGAGCTGCTCGGCCTGGAGACAGATCGTGATGAAGCCGTCGTTGCCGCCCGTCGGACGCTCCTTCGAGCCGAAGCGCCCTTCCTTCCACCAGTAGTCGACCCACTCGCGCGGCAGCGCGTGCTCCTCGAGGTCGTACCGGCGCGAGATCGGGCGCATCTGCTCGAGCGCGACGCGCCGGTAGTGGGCCTGTGCGTGCAGGCTGCCTTCGGAGAGCTCGAAGCGGATGGGCACGGTTCACCTCGCAGCGAAGATCCGCTCCGCCGCGGCCGGCGGAACGGGCGTGAGTTCGAGACTCGGGCAGCCGACGACCGCCGAGCGGAGGGCGCGGCGCGTTCCCGAGCGGGCGATCGTCATCCGGTCAGGGCTCCGCAATGCGGCGAAGGTCCGTGAGTCCGTCTTCGAAGGTCCTTCCCATCATCCTCTCCATGTCGACGAAGACGCCGATGACGCGCTGCGGGAACGAGACCGGGCCGTGCATCTCCCAGACCACCTCCGTCGCCCCCGACCCCCCGGTCAGCGAGAAGGAGGCGAAGCTGGTCGAGGCGAAGGGCTCGATGAAATCGAGTCGGATCGCGATCCGGTTCGGCGCCTCCGTCTCCGTGATCGTCATCCGTCCCGTGCCGACCTTGCGGCTCTCCCAGGCGGACACCGCCCCGACGCCGCTCTCCGGGCCCTCGTACCGGAGAACGATGTCGGGGTCCATCTTCGCCCAGGGATTCCAGCGGTTGAAGGCGTGCAGGTCCACGATCAACGCGTAGACCTGCTCCGGCGGCGCGTCGATCCGCGCCGAGCGCGAGATCTGGACGCTCGCGGGTCGGGTCCAGGCGATCCCGAGCACGGCCACGACGAGTACGGCGAGCACGATCGCGATCCACTTCATGGTCTTCCTCCGGACGGTTCGAGATCCGCTTGGATGTCGTCCGGCCGATCACGATTCCGACGCGGGGATCTCGAACTCCTCCGGCTCGGGTCCCCCGGTCGCGCACTCGGCGCTCGGCCACCGCCCCTCGAGCGTCAGACGAGCGCCAGACCCTCGTAGCTCGCGAGCCCGGCGAGGTTGCGCAGGTGGAGCTCGGGCAGGTAGTCGCGGATGTAGCCGTGGCCGCCGAAGATCTGTACGGCGGAGTCGGCCACGACGAGGCCGATGCGCGCCGTCTGATCCTGGGCGAGACGGACCTCGCGCGCGGCGTCCTCGCCCCGGTCGAGGGCGGCGGCGGCCTCCCAGACGAGCAGGCGCGCGCCGTCGATCTCGATCGCCATGTCCGCGAGCTTGAAGGCGATCGCCTGCCGCGTCGCGATCGGCTGTCCGAAGGTCTCGCGCTGCCGGGCGTAGTCGCGCGCGGTCTCGAAGGCCGCGCGCGCCGCCCCGATCGCCGTCGCGGCGATCGCGATGCGACCGCGGTCGACGAGGCGGCGCAGCTCGACGTCGCCGGCCTCGAGTCGGGCGTCGTTCGGGACGCGGACCCCGTCGAAGGCGAGCTCCGCGGTCGGCAGGCCGCAGAGGCCGAGGTTCTTCTCCGGCTGCGCGACGAGGCCCGCGGCGTCCCGGGGAACCACGTATCCCGCCAGCCCCTTCGCCTCGGAGGCGATCACGACCAGGTCGCGACCGCCGTCGAGCCACGGGACGTGGCATTTGTGGCCGTCGATCCGCCAGCCGGCGTCGTCGCGGGTCGCGCGCGTCTGCGGGTGGAACACGTCGAAGTCGAAGCGGGGCTCGACCAGCGCGAGCGAGCCGGGCAGGAAGTCGGCGGCGAGCAGGCCGGGGAGGATCCGCTTCTTCATGGCCATCGACCCATGTTCGGCGACGGGATAGCCGACGAGGCCGGGCGAAAGGATCGCGAGCGCGAGCGCCATGTCGCCCCAGCCGAGCTCTTCGGCGACGAGCGCGCCCGTCAACGCCGAGCGCGCGCCGCCCCCGCCCTCGGATTCGGGCAGTCCGTTGGCGATGAGCCCCAGCTCGTGAGCCGACGCGAGCAGTGCACCCGGCGGCGCGCCGGATTCGTCCGCCTCCCGCGCGCGCGGCCGGACCTCGTTCTCGGCGAATTGATGCACGGTGTCGATGATGAGCGCTTGCTCTTCGCTCGGCTCGAAGTCGATCATCGCTTGGGCTCCGGGTCGCGCGAGCGTATCAGCTGGATCCGGCCATCGCTGCGAATCGGCCGTCGTCGGGCCGGGCGTCGGGCGAACTCGCGTTCAGGTTCGACGTGCGTCCGGCCCGGACCGGAGCGTTGCTCGGGTCGAAGCCTGCAACCATTCGCTGCGCGCTCGGCGTCGGCCCAGTCATATAATCCGCGCCGAACCCACCTCCCGCGCCGTGCCGCGTCTCCGCCGACGGCCCGGGGGTCCACGCAACACGTGCACCGAACTCCGCGATCCTGCGAACGTGGCCGTTCGTGTCGTGTGCCGAGAGGCCGCGTCTCGATGATGTCCGATCGATCCACCTCGGGCCGAAATCTCCAATCGCCGGCCTCCGCGTCGAAGCGCCCCTGGCTCGCGCTCCTCGCGACCGTCGGCGTCGCCACGACGTTCGTCTTCTGGTCCGGCTGGCCGACGCCCGGCGAGGGCACGGCGAACGCCTCGTCGCCGAACGTCCTGATCGCGACCGGCGTCTGCGACGCGCATCGTTTGAAGGCGATGAAGGAGGAGGACCCGAGTCTCGAGATCGAGATCCCGACCGAGTTCGACAAGCCCTTCCCGTCGGCGTCCGCCTGCGAGTCGGCCCAGGCCGCCTGGGATCCCGCGGCGCCGGGTCCGCTCCAGCCGATCCCGTTCAGCCACAAGCATCACGCCGGGCAGTTCAAGATCGAGTGTCTCTATTGCCACAGTGGGACGGACAAGTCCCAGGCCGCCGGCGTGCCTTCGGTCGAGATCTGCATGGGCTGCCACGCGCAGTTCCCGCTCGAGTACGACGAGATCGAGGGCATCCGGATCCTGAAGGAGCACTGGGAAGAGAAGAAGACGATCGAGTGGGTCCAGATCCACCGCCTTCCCGAGTACGTCCAGTTCCGCCACAACCGCCACGTCCAGGCGGGCGTCGCCTGCCAGACCTGCCACGGTCCGGTCGAGCAGATCGACAAGCTCTATCTCGTCCCGGATACCCACCTCGGCTACGGGGTGCCCGTCGCCAAGCTCGAGATGGGCTGGTGCATCAACTGCCATCGACAGAACAATCAGCAGGCGTCGCAGGACTGCCTGAAGTGCCACTACTAGGGTCATCGCCCGGGCGCTCCGCCGCCCGTGAGCCCAGGGGTCTGCATGTCCGAGCTCGATCGTCGCGAATTCCTCAAGATCGTCGGCCTCTCCGCGGGTGCCGCTGCGGCTGCTGGCTGCAGCGATCCGACCGAGAATCTGATCCCCTACGTGATCCAGCCCGAGACGATCACGCCGGGCATCTCGGTCGACTACGCCTCGACCTGTCTCGAGTGCTCGGCCGGTTGCGGTCTGCACGTCAAGACGCGCGAAGGCCGGCCGATCAAGCTCGAGGGCAATCCCGAGCATCCGATCAACCGCGGCCGCCTGTGTGCGCGCGGTCAGGCCGGTCTCGGCCGGACCTATCATCCCGACCGCATCGCTGGCCCGGCGACCCGCAACAGCGACGGCTCGTTGCAGTCGATCGACTGGGCGGACGCCCAGGCCAAGCTCGCGGCGACCCTCGGCCGGTCGGCGCGCAAGACCTGGATCCTCGGCGGTCCCGTCGGCCCGTCGCTCGACGGCCTGATCGACCAGGTCGTGTCCGCGACGGGCATCGCGGGCCGACTCGTCTACGAGCCCTTCGGCGACCACGCGCTGCTCGAGGCGAGCCGCGAGCTCTTCGGCCTCTACGCGCAGCCGATCTTCGACCTCTCGGGCGTCGACCTCGTCGTCGACTTCGGCTCGGACTTCCTCGATACCGGCCGCTCGCCCGTCGAGCACGCGCGCCAGCTCGCGGAGAGCCGCGACCTCGCGACCCATGCGAACGGCGGCGCCCGCGTCGTCTACGTCGGTCCGCGCCAGAACCTGACCGGCTCGAACGCCGACCTCTGGGTCGCGATCAAGCCCGGAAGCGAGGGCGTGCTCGCGCTGGCGCTCGCGCAGGCCGTCGCCCAGACCCGCGGCAACGGCTTCGTCGCGGCGGCGGCCTCGTCCGCGAGCAAGAGCGCGGCGATCGAGGCGGCGGGCATCGACGCGGCGCAGTTCGACAAGCTGGCCGGTCGGCTGGCGGCCGCGCGCCATGCGGTGGCGCTCCCGCCCTTCGTCGGGGCGCGCACGACCGCGGCGAAGAGCGATGCGGCCGCGGTGCTGCTGCTCAACGCGGCGATCGGCGCCATCGGCTCGGCCGTCCAGTACCCGGCGACCGAGGCGAAGCGGACGGCGAGCCTCGCCGACGTCAAGGCGCTGATCGAGCGCATGAACGCGGGCCAGGTCGATTGCCTCCTGATCCACGACCTGAACCCCGTCCACGCGCTGCCGGCCTCGCTCGGCTTCCCCGACGCGCTCGCGAAGGTCGGCCTCGTCGTCGCGTTCGCGCCGCTCGCGGACGAGACGACCGAGAAGGCGAACCTGTTGCTGCCGGACCATACGCCGATGGAGTCCTGGGGCGACGTCTCGCCGCGGCCCGGCGTGCGCTCGCTGGTCCAGCCGACGATCCGCCCGCTCTTCGATTCCCAGGCGCTGGGCGACACGCTGCTCGCCTCGGCCCGCGCCATCGGGGGCGAGGTCGCGGCCGCGCTGCCGGCCGGCAGCTGGAAGAGCGTGCTCGAGTCGAACTGGTCCGCCTCGAACTGGCGCCAGGCGCTGGCGCGGGGCGGCGAGTTCGGCGAGACGTCGCGGCGCGACGGCGTCTTCGTCGAGGGCTTCTCGAACGTCACGGCGCGCCGCCCGGCGATCGCGGGCTCGGGCGATCTGACGCTGATCGCGTTCCCCCACTCCTTCCTCGGCGACGGCCGCGGCGCGGCGCTCCCCTGGATGCAGGAGATCCCCGACCCCGTCACGAAGCTGTCCTGGAACTCCTGGGTCGAGCTCTCCCATGCCAAGGCAGCGGAGCTCGGCGTCACGCTCGGCGACGTCGTCACGGTCGCGACCGACGTCGGCTCGGTCGACGTCTCGGTCTTCCCGCGCGGCGGCATCCCGGACGACGTGATCGCAATCCCGATCGGTCAGGGCCATACGGTCGGCCACTACGCCTCGATGGCCGGCGCGGCGCAGCCGCAGCCCGGCGTCGCGCGCGGCGTCAACGTCCTCGACCTGCTGCCCGTCGCGACGGACGAGGCCGGCGACCAGGCCTTCCTCTCGACGAAGGCGACCCTCAGCAGGACCGGTCGCTACCGGCGCATCGCGCTCTCGCAGTGGACCGACAACCAGCGCAAGCGCGGGCTCGCGCCGGAGGTCTCGCTCTACGACCTCGCTTCTTCGGGCGGTCACGAGTCCGGTGGCATGGCCCACTTCCTCGCCGCCGCGCCGGCCGCCGCCGCGGAGCACGGCGGGGATCACGGTGCCGAAGGCGAGCACGGCGAGGGCGGCGAGCATGCCGCCCCCGGCGGCCATCATTTCGAGGGCCCGCCCTTCGAGTACGCGGCCGCCTACGACGCCAACCCGGACCAGCCCTACCGCTGGGGCATGACGATCGACAACGACAAGTGCACGGGCTGTTCGGCCTGCATCGCGGCCTGCTACATCGAGAACAACGTCTCGATCGTCGGCGAAGAGCAGGCGCTGATGCACCGCGAGATGACCTGGCTCCGCATCGAGCGCTACGTCGGCGACGGCGACGACGACGCCAGCCTCGACTCCGAGCGCCGGCCGATCCCGTCGGGCGAGCGCCTCGGCGAGAACCACGTCCGCCACCTGCCGATGCTCTGCCAGCACTGCGGCGCCGCGCCCTGCGAGGCGGTGTGTCCGGTCATCGCGACCTACCACACGCCCGAGGGCATCAACGGCATGGTCTACAACCGGTGCGTCGGCACGCGCTACTGCGCCAACAACTGCACCTACAAGGTCCGCCGCTTCAACTACTTCGACTACGGCCGCAAGAACTGGCCCGGCCTGCTCGGCCTCATGCTCAATCCGGACGTGACGGTCCGCGGCCAGGGCGTGATGGAGAAGTGCTCGTTCTGCGTCCAGCGGATCGAGACGGCTCGCCAGCCGGCGAAGGACGCGAAGCGGCCGATCGCCGCGAACGCCGTCAAGACGGCCTGCCAGCAGTCCTGCCCGACCGACGCGATCAGCTTCGGCAACGTCCGCGACGAGGCGAGCGACGCGGTCAAGCGGGCGGCCGCCGCCAAGCCGCGGGCCTACGCCGCGCTGCAGATCCTGAATACCCGATCCGCCGTGACCTACCTCGCGCAGGTCCGGCGAGAAGAGAGCTGAGGGAGTCCAACGAATGGCACCGCCTCCCGCCACCGTCGCCGCCGATGCGATGAACGCGCCTGCCCGTCCCCGGGACTCGCAGACGAACATCGACATCATGGCCGTCACGAAGGGCTTCCATTGGCCCTGGCTGATCGCCTTGATCTCCGCCCTGACGGGCGTCGGGGTCGCCGCCGCGACCCTGGCCTACCAGACGTACGAGGGGCTCGGCGTCGCCGGCTACCAGGCGCCGGTCTTCTGGGGCGTCTACATCATCACCTTCGTGTTCTGGATCGGCATCGGTCACGCCGGCACGCTGATCTCGGCGATCCTCTATCTCTTCCGCGCGAAGTGGCGCAACGCCATCAACCGCGGCGCCGAGACGATGACGGTCTTCGCCGTGCTCACGGCGGCGCTCTTCCCCTTGATCCACATCGGGCGCCTCTGGAAGTTCTACTTCCTGCTTCCCTACCCGAACCAGCGCTACCTCTGGGTCAACTTCAAGAGCCCGCTCCTCTGGGACGTCTTCGCGGTCAATACCTACCTCACGATCTCCGTCCTCTTCTTCATCGTCGGCCTCGTCCCCGACTTCGCGATCGCCCGCGACCGCGCCGTCGGCTGGAAGAAGGTCGTCTACACCATCCTCTCCGCCGGCTGGCAGGGAACGGGCAAGCAGTGGAAGGCCCACAACCGGGCGGTGCTCCACCTCTCGGGCCTCGCGACGCCGCTGGTCCTCTCGGTCCACTCGATCGTCTCCTGGGACTTCGCCATGTCCATCGTGCCGGGCTGGCACGCGACGATCTTCGCCCCCTACTTCGTCGCCGGCGCCATCTTCGGCGGCTTCGCGATGGTGGTCGTCGTGATGGTCCCGGTCCGCCGGATCTTCCGGCTCGAGCCCTACATCACCGACTACCACTTCGAGAACATGTCGAGGTTCATCCTCTTCACGTCGCTGATCTGCGGCTACGCGTACGGCGCCGAGTACTTCATCGCCTGGTACTCCGGGGTCGAGTTCGAGCAGACCTCGTTCTGGCAGCGCGCCTTCGGCCCCTACTGGTTCTCGACCTGGTGCATGATCATCTTCAACGTCGTCATGCCCCAGCTCCTGTGGATCAAGAGGCTCCGGACGAACGTGCCCTTCCTCTTCGTGCTCTGCTTCTTCATCAACCTCGGCATGTGGTTCGAGCGCTACGTCATCATCATCACTTCGCTCTCCCGCGAGTACGTTCCGGCGGCCTGGGGCCTCTACATCCCGAGCCTCGTCGAGATGATCGTGCTCACCGGGAGCTTCTGCTGGTTCAGCATGTTCTTCCTCCTCTACCTCAAGATGTTCCCGATCATCGCCATCTCCGAGGTCAAGGAGCTCGACATCCACGCGCGTGACCACGCTCGGCACGCTGCTCATGCGACAGGAGGGGCCCACTGATGGCGGAGCTCGTCAGTGTCTTCGAGTTTCCGTCCGACGTCGCGTCGGTCGTGCGCAAGCTGAAGGCGCGCGGTTTCACGGATCTCACCACCTACTCGCCGGCGCCCTTCGTCGAGATCGAGGAGGCCGAGGATCCGCGCCCCTCGCGGGTCCGCGCGTTCCATCTGGTCGGCGGTCTGATCGGCGTCGTCGTCGGGTTCGGCATCCAGATCTGGATGTCGCTCGACTGGCCGATCAAGATCGCCGGCAAGAACTTCGCCTCGATCCCGCCCTTCTGGATCATCGGCTTCGAGCTCCAGACGCTCTTCGGCGGCATCCTGACGGTCGTCGGCCTCGCGATCCTGGCCGGCCTCTACCCGCGCCCCCTCGACAAGCACTACAGCCCGCGCTTCTCGGCGGAGGAGTTCGGCGTGGTGGTGCGCTGCGAGGAGCGGGACGTCTCCGAGATCGAGAGCCTGATGCGCGGACACAACGCGAAGGAGGTCACCCGTGCGGAGGCCCATTGAGTTCCGGTCGCGGCGGACGCCCCGCTCGCTGGTCGCGGCCCTGCTGCTCGCGACGAGCGCGTTGCCCGGCTGCTGGGAGCAGGTCTCCGTCGAGTGGTTCCCGCAGATGAAGCGGCAGCTGGCGGTGCAGGCCTTCGAGACGCTCGAGTCCGTCCCCGGCGAGACCCGCATCGAAGGCCTCACGCCGCCCGACGGCACCGTGCCTGTCGGCTGGGCCGAAGTCGCCGAGCCGGCGGGTCTCGCGGTCGACGCGCAGGAGGCGCTGGTCAACCCGCGCAAGCCGACGCTCGACTCCCTCGCCAACGGCAAGAAGATCTTCGAGACGACCTGCTATGCCTGCCACGGCATGTCCGGCGGCGGCGACGGACCGATCGCCTCGCCGAACGGCCCGATCGCCGGCGTGCTGCCGATCGGCCCGGGTCCGATGGGCTTCAGCCTGGCGCCGACGCTGACCGACGGCCACATCTACACGACGATCTCCATCGGCCGCGGCCGCATGCCGGCCTACCGCCGCATCGCACCGAGCGACCGCTGGGACGTCGTCAACTACATCCGTGACCTCAACGGTCAGTTGGGAGGTGCCCAGTGAGCGCCCGAGCCGCGGCTGTCGAACGCGCCAATCCCGGCGCGCTCCCCCCCCTGTTCAAGGTCAGCCTCGCGTTCATCGTGATCGGCCTCGTCGCGTTCGCCGGGGGTCTCGTGAAGGACCCCCAGACGACCTGGCTGGCCTACCACGCGAACTTCATCTTCTTCACCTACCTCGCCTGCGGCGGCCTCGCCCTGGCCGCGGCCTACACCATCGTCGGCGCGACCTGGCCGGGCCCCTACCGCCGCTTCGCGGAGTCCTTCGGCGCCTTCCTTCCGGTCGCGTTCGTGCTCGGGCTGGTCGGGATCGCGGGCGGCGACTCCATCTTCGACTGGCAGAAGAACGGCGCGATGCACGGCAAGGAAGCGTGGCTCAACCCGACGCGCTTCTACGGCATGGACCTGGCGCTGCTGGGCGCGCTCGCGGCGCTGGCCTTCTTCTTCATCAAGGCCTCGGTGCGGCCCACGTTGCGCAACCTCGCCGAGCACGGCAGCGGCTCCGCCAAGGCCCGCGCGGCGAGCTGGACGGCCGGCTGGCGGGGAGATGAAGAGGAGCTCGAGGCGGCGAAGAAGCGGACTGCCTTCCTGGCTCCCCTGATCGCGCTGATCTACGGCATCGGCTTCGCGTTCTTCAGCTTCGACCAGGTCATGTCCATGGAGCAGTCCTGGTGGTCGAACCTCTTCGGCAACTTCGTCTGCTGGGGCGGCATCCTCTCGGCCGTCGCCGCGAGCGCGATCGCCGGTCTCGCGAGCCGCGGCGTCCCGGGCTTCCAGGGGCAGATCACGCGGGCCCGCCAGCTCGACGTCGGCAAGATGATGTTCGCCTTCTCGATCTTCTGGATGTACCTCTTCTGGTCGCAGTACCTGGTGATCTACTACGGCAACCTCCCGGAGGAGACGTTCTTCATCCGCGATCGGCTGGGCGACCAGTTCCTGATCGACAAGGGCTACTCGGCGGCGGCCTTCGCCAAGAGCTGGAGCGCGTGGGATTTCGAGTGGGCGCGCCTGCAGACCGGCTACGGCTGGGTCTCGATGGTCGTCTGGGCCTGCAACTGGCTGATCCCGTTCTGGGTGCTGCTCGGTCGCGAGCCGAAGGTGACGCCCTGGATCGCGGGGCCGGTCGCGACGTCGCTGCTCTTCGGCCTCTGGCTCGAGCGCAACCTGCTCGTCTGGCCCTCGGTCGTGAAGGGGGACATGCTCTCGTGGCTCGGCCCGATCCAGATCGGCATCGCGCTCGGCTTCGCCGGGCTCTTCCTGGCGGTCGTGCTCTACTACTCGCGCGTCTTCCCGACGATCGCGGTCTCGTCCGAGGAGTAGGGCGCATCGCTCGGCGCGCGGGCGGGCGCGCGCGCGCACGCAGGCCTCGCGCAGGAAGCGAAGGGGCGCAGGGCCGGCGCGGCGGGCTCTGTGCCCCTGCCTCTTTCGGGCTCGGGCAGGGCGGCGGCTGCTGCTAGAGTCGCCCGATGTCTTTCGACGCGGACGCCGACGCCGCGACGTCGAGCGAGCGTCCGAGCGACGATCGCCGCATCCGTCTGATCCAGGGAGGCGCGATCCTCTTCGAAGATCGGGGCTTCCGGCTGATCGAGCCGCGTGGCCTGCGCCGCTCGCCGCTCCATCCCTACGACAGCCTGACCCACGTCCACCGCACCGAGCGCGCGCTCCTGATCGGCACGACGAGCGGGCTGCTCCTCGTCCGAAGCCGCGACTTTGCCGATCCCGTCCACGGCCCCGAGATCGCGCGTCACGCGCTGGTCGGTCGGGTCGCGTCCCTGCCCCATGGCGACGAGCTCCTGCGCGCCATGGCGCGCGTCGAGGCGCTCTCGAAGCGACCGCTGCGGCTCTGGGCGACCTGGACGACCGCGCTGCTCTGCCTGATCGGGACCGGCTTCCAGCTCGCGGAGCCCTTCGTCGACCAGGTCGGCTCCTTCGTGCCGGCGCTCTTCCAGCGCGGCGAGCTCTGGCGAGGCGTCACGGCCCACTTCCTCCATGCGCTGCCGCTCGAGCCGGGGCCCCTCACGGGCTGGATCCCCGGTGCGCGCGGCCTTCCGGTCCATCTCGCGATCAACGTCGCCGGGCTGCTCGTCCTCGGTCCCCTGGTCGAGCGCCCGCTCGGGTCGGCGCGCACGACGCTCGTGCTGCTGCTCGGCGGCGTCGGGACGATCGCGGGCATCGTGCTCGCGGAGCATCTCGAGGTGGTCGGGGCCTCGGGCCTCGTGGCCGCGCTGGCGGGCGCGATCCTCGCCCTCGAGCTCCATCATCCCGAGGCGATCCCCGCGGAATGGCGGCTGCCGCGGCGGCTCTTCATCGTGGCGGTGGTGCTGCAGTTCGGCGTGCTCGATCCGTTGATGCGGAGCTTCATCGCGGGGGGCGCGCATCTCGGCGGGTTCGTCGGCGGATTCCTGGGGGCGTGGTGGATCGGTGTGCCCGACGTCGAGCACGACGAGGCGGCGAGCCGGATGAGACTCGCGGCGGCGTTCGGCGTGTTCACGGCGGCGGTGCTCGGGTACGGCGTGATGCCGCTCGCCCGCCATGATCCCGCCGCCCTGGAGCGCCACGCGGTGCGCCTGCTCGACGTGCCCGCCGACGTCCCCCTCTTCCTCCACGACAACGCCGCCGCCTGGCTCATCGCGACCGACGGCCAGGCCTCGCCCGAAGGCCTCGAGCTCGCCGTCGCCCTCGCGGATCGGGCCGTCGAGTCGACCGCGCGACGGGTGCCCGGCGTGCTCGACACGCTGGCGGAGGCGCTCTTCCAGACGGGCGATCGGTTGGGCGCGATCCTGACGATCGACGAGGCGATCCGGCTCGTGCCCCACGAGCGCTATTTCATCGAGCAGCGTCGGCGCTTCACGGGGGAGCGCCCCGCCGACGATCGCCCGTCGCCGCTCGGCAGCCAGGACGGGACGGAGGGCGAGCCCGACCTCGAGCAGGGCGAGCCGATCATCGATCCCCATGCGCCGCGCCTGACCCTCTGACGCGCGCACGGCGGTTCGCAGGAGGACACGATGTCCGACGTCTGGGCGCGACTCGGCGACGAGCAGGCCATTCGTGACGTGCTCGCGCGCTACTGGCGCGGCATCGACCGGCGCGACCCGGCGCTCGTGCTCGGTACCTATCATCCCGGCGCCTTCGACGACCACGGCTACTACAAGGGACCGGTCGAAGGGTTCGTCGAGACCCTCGTGCCCGGTGTCTGGTCCCACTTCGCGAACACCCAGCACTTCGCAGGCAACCTCCAGATCGACTTCGCGGGGCCCGACGCGGCGCGCGTCGAGTCCTACGCCGAAGCCCATCACATCCAGCCCGATCCAGCGTCGACGGGACCCGGCTCGACCGGCCGCGATCTCGTCTACGGGCTGCGCTACGTCGACGACTTCGAGCGGCGCGACGGGGAGTGGCGGATCGCGCGTCGGGTCTGCGCCTGGGACTGGCATCGGATCGATCCCGTCGGCGGGATTCCCCTGCCCGCGAGCTACTTCCGCGGATGCCATTCGCAGGACGACCCCGTCTACGCGCATCCGCGCCCCGACGGTCGTCGCGTCGCGCCGGAGGCGCTCGTCGCCGTCCAGGGCTGTCTCGACGCGCTCACGCGCTACACCCGCGGCGTCGACCGCTGCGATCCGGCGCTCGTCCGAAGCGCCTACCATCCCGACGCCTGGGACGACCATGGCGGCTACCAGGGCGACGTCGAAGGCTTCGTCGACTGGCTCGGTCCGACGGTCTTCGCGCCCCATACCTGCACGATGCACAAGCTCGGCAACGTCCTGATCCGGGTCGAGGGCCGACGCGCCTGGGCCGAGACCTACGCGATCGCCCACCACGTCGCGGCCCGGACCGAGGAGCGAGCGATGCCGGACGGGGAGGAGGCGAGCGATCTCGTGATGGGCGTCCGCTACCTGGATCGCTTCGAGGATCGCGGGGAGGGTTGGAAGATCGCCTGGCGACGCATGAGCTTCGAGTGGGAGCGGATGGTCGCGATCGGCTCGCAGCGCGCGTACCCGGGCTTCCTGCGCGGCCTGCGGGACGGGCAGGACCCCGTGCTGGAGCGCTCGACGACGGCGCGCCCCGCGCCGGCGTCGGAGGCCGCGGATCGCGCGGCCATCCTGCGCCAGCTCGTGCGCTACTGCCGCGGCGTCGATCGCCGCGACCTCGAGCTGGTCCGCTCGACCTACCACCCCGACGCCTACGACGATCACGGCCACTACAAGGGGGACGTCGAGGGCTTCCTCGCCTTCGTCGCGAAGGAGGTCCATGCCCGCTTCCGAACGACGATGCACAAGCTCGGCCAGTCGCGGATCGAGCTCGAGGGCGACGTCGCGCGGGTCGAGACCTACGCGATCTGCCACCACGTCGTGGCCGAATCCGAGGTGGCGCCCGGTCCCGAACGGACGCGTGACGTGGCCGACCTCGTCATGGGGATCCGGTACCTCGATCGATTCGAGCGGCGGGGCGGCACATGGCGGATCGCGCGCCGGGCGCTGCGCTGGGAGTGGGTCCGGACCGATCCGCTCGAGCCGCTCGATCCGGGCTGGACCGCGGGCCGGGCCGATGCGGGGGATCCGATCTTCGCTCCGATGGGGCGTGCGCAGGCGGGCCAAAATTCGTAGTGTCTGGCGCGCTCGCCCGATCGGGCCGCGGAGCCTGGCCAGCGGCCGAGCGAGTCCGCCGATCGGGCCCATCCCGAACTGCCGCAAGGTCGCAAGCAGGCCGCCGCAAGAGGAACGTCTCGTGAATGCCCGCCGTCTCGGTGCCATCGGTTTCATCGTTTGTCTGACTCTGGCCCTCGCCGGCTGCGGTGACGACGAAGAGTTCACCATTCCGAACCAGTCGGAGGCGTCTCGGGCCATCCGCGCGAAGGTCGAGTCCGAGATGGAGAAGGCTCGTCTCGAGCGACTCGCGCCGCGCATGGCGGCGGCGGTCGCCGGGGCCGAGCGCGCGCCGTCCGCGACCCGGGCCGAGGCGCCGGCCGAGCAGAGCGGGAGCGCCGTCGCGAAGGTGCGGCCGGCCGACGAGCTCTACGCGGCGAACTGCGCCTCGTGTCATGGGGCGACCGGCCATGGCGACGGGCCGCTCAGCGCGGGGCTGCAGCCCGCGCCGGCGAAGCATGCGGACGGGAACTACATGAACGCGCTCTCGAACGACTACCTCTTCAAGGTCGTCAAGGAGGGCGGCGCCGCCGTCGGCAAGTCCCCCACGATGGCGCCCTGGGGCACGTCGTTCTCCGACGAAGAGATCTGGGGTCTCGTCCGCTTCATGCGCACGCTCGCCGTGCCCGCCTACGACGGGCCGATGCCCTGAACTACTTCTTCCGCGCCGGCGGCAGCTCCTCGTGCCGCTCGAGCTCCGAAGCGTGCACGTACCAGGGCGCGCGCGAGCCCCACATGATGTTGCGCTTCGGCCGGATCGTCGGGTCGTCTTCGAGCGTGCCCGCCGGAATGACGCAGGTCGTCCCCGCCTGATTCAGCCACGGCAGGCTGCTGCCGCAGGTCTTGCAGAAGCTCGTCGCGAAGAAGCGCGCGCCCGGCAGCGCATAACGCCCGACGTGCTCCTCTCCCCGCGTCCAGCGGAAGTTCTCGGGCAGGCAGAAGACGTTCGCCGCGTGGGCGCTGCCCGTGAACTGGCGGCAGCGCGAGCAGTGGCAGTACTGGAAGCCGGGGAAGGGCCCGTCCGCCTCGTAGGCGACGGCGCCGCACAGACAATGGCCGCGTAGGCGTTCGTTCGACATGGCCGCACGATACCGCGCTCGATGCGGGTCGCGAGCGGCCGTGGCTTCGCGTCGTCGGCCCCACCGGCGGCGGGGCGGCGCGGCGCTAGAGTCGAGCCTCCGCCCACGCGGACGCAGGGGAGGGCAACCCGATGGCGGCCTCGGCATCGACTCGGAACGCGCGAGGGGCCGGAGACGGTCGAGGCGCGGGCGAGTCCCCGGGCTCTCGAGCGCGCGACGCCGCGGCGCATCTCGAGGCGCACGGCTACGCGATCCTCGAAGGCCTCGCCGAGCCCGCACGCATGGACCAGCTGCTCGCCGAGGTGAAGCCCTGGGCGGATCGCGCGGAGCGACTCGAGCTCGCGTTCTTCGGCGGCGGGCTGCGCAAGGTCGAGAGCGTGATCACGAAGTCGCGCGCGTTCGTGACGCTCCTCGCGACGCCGCTGCTCCACGAGCTCAACGAGCTCGTCCTCGGTCCCGAGTCGCTCCTGAACGGCTCGTCCGTCTTCCTGCTCGAGAGCGGAGGGCGCGACCAGACGATCCATACCGACAGCGCCATCTACGAGCCGATGCTGCCCCGCCAGCCCGACGGACCGTTCTACCTGCTCGTCTACATGTGGGCCGTCACCGACTTCACGCGCGAGAACGGCGCGACGCGGGTCGTCCCCGGCAGCCATCGCTGGCCCGCCGGTCGACATCCCACGCCCGACGACCCGCTCGAATACCTCGAGATGCCGAAGGGCTCCGTCGCCGTCTGGTACGGCGCGACGCATCATGCGGCCAGCGCGAACCGCTCGGGTCGCCTGCGCGTCGGAACCCAGATGGGCTTCAACTGCGGCTGGCTCCGGCCCCACGAGTCGAATCTGTTGCTGGTTCCGCCCGTCGTCGCGCGCGACATGCCGCTCGCGGTCCAGGAGGTGCTCGGCTATCGCGCGCATCGCGGCATGCTCGGCTGCATCGAGCAGCAGAGTCCCGGCGAGTGGTTCGGCATGGGGCCGGCGCTCGGGTCGACGAGCAACCGGGTCGCCGCCGCGCCCGATCCCTTCGACGTCGAAGCGGTCACGCGCCGCCACTACGCGGCGCCGGGGCGCGGGATGCCGGCCGACGTGCGCAGCGAGCTCGAGCAGCTGGCGAAGACCAACGCGGCTCGCGCCGCGGCGCGCTCGAAGGACGACCGCGAGGTGCTCGAGGTCGTCGCGCGTTCGCAGTCGCGCCACCTCATGAGCCATGTCCAGGCCGGCGGCGACCTCGAGCTCGTCGCCTCCCTCGCCCGGCTGGTCGACTCGACCTCGTCCGGCGCGAACGCCGCGGGCGGGGCAGTCGGATTGTCGGATCCCGACGACGCCAGCGACGAGCGCCGCGCGCGTTCGAGCGCGGGCCCGACCATGGAGGAGCCCGCATGAGACCGATCGATCCGGAGCGCTACCGCGCCGCCGTCTGCATGGTGACGCCCTTCGGCGAAGGCGGTCGCTTCGAGGAGTCGCTCGTCGCCGACCTGGTCGAACGCATCGCGAGCGAGGGGCTCGGTCTCGCGATCGGCACGGCTTCCCCCGGCGAGGGCTTCGCGCTCTCGCTCGACGAGACCGAGCGCTTCTTCGACGTCGTGAAGCGGACGGTCGCGGGCCGCGGTCCGATCTGCGCCATGGGCGTCGAGCCGCGCAACGCGGGCCAGCTCGAGCCGGTCATCCGTCTCGCCGAGCAGGCGAAGCTCGACTCGATGCAGCTCTATACCCTCGACCCCGGCCATGCCATGAAGGCGACGGATTCCGAGCTCGAGCGCTACTTCGCGACGCTGCTCGAGACGATGTCGATTCCGGCCGCGATCTCGACCCATCACTACAACGGGCTGGTCCCGCTCCCGGTGATGGCGCGTCTGCTCGATCGCTTCCCCAACATCCGCACGATCCACTGCACGAGCGAGGTCAACTATCTCCATCAGCTCGTCGACCTCGTGGACGGCCGCGCCGAGATCCTGGTCGGCGGCCCGATGCAGGCGCTCTCGGTCCTCGCGATCGGCGGCCAGGGATTCCTCTGCTCCGAGGGGGCGATCGCGCCGGTGGCCATTGGCGAGCTGCAGGCGGCGATCCGCTCCGGCGATTTCGCGGCGGCGATGGCGGCCTATCAGCGCGTGATCGGCGTCTTCTCGCTCAACGTGTGGCCGGGAGGCAGCGTGCGCTTCCTCAAGACGGCGATGAAGATCCTCGGCATCCCGGGCTGGCATACGCGGCCGCCGTTCGCGCATCTCGACGCCCGAGCAGTCGAAGGGGCGACCGTGGCCATGCGGGCGCTCGATCTGCCGGAGTGGCGGGGGCGGCTCGGCTGAGCGTCGCGACGGCGTCCCGCGCCTCTTCCGTCTCTCCCGAGCGAGCTCGCTCGCCCGCCATCGCCGATCGATCAGCGGACTCGCCTGCGTCGTCCGAGGATCGTCCAGAGGGTCGCAGCGGCGCCGAGCATCGCGCCCCCCATCGGCTCCGGCGTCCCGATGACGAGCTGCGGGGAACGACCGGGATGGGCGCCCGTCTCCCCTTCGATCAGGCAGTCGGTCGGACCGCCCTCGCGGCTGCAGAAGTTGTGGGAACGCTGCGTACTGACCTCGCCTCCGGTGATGCGGAGGATGACCGTGAGCTGGCCGTCGCCGGGCACGAGGTCGACGGCGGGGTCCCAGACGCCGTTCTCGAGCAGGTCGAAGGAGACCCAGCCCCGCGCGTACCCGATCAGCGTCGGATCCTGGGCGATCAGGTCGGAGGCGGACGGTTCGAGCACGGGCTGATCGTTCCAGGTGATCCCGTCCTCCTCCCAGCCGTCGTCCGCGACGCGGAACACGTCGACACCGCTCGCATAGCCCCCCCCGTTCCATTGGAAGAGGTTGAGACGGGCGAACGTGACGATCTCGCCCGCCGGTACGTCCGGGAGGTCGAACGCGACGTACGAGCGGCCGCCGAAATAGGGGTAGTTGGCCCAGGCGATGATCTGGGTATCGAAGCCGAAGTTCGCATCCAGGAGCGCCGGATCGCCGATCACGTACGCGTCGGCGGCCGGACGCAGGAGCGAGAGGGAATCCGCGCCGGCTCGCGGGCCCGCGAGCGCAGCCCCCATCAGGATGCCCAGATGCCACCACCGGACGACCCGATCCATCGCCACCGTCCTCCGTCCGTTCGAGTCGGACGGCGGCGCTCCTGTGCAACTCCCGGGCCGGTTCCCGCCTCGGCTGCGCCCGTGGCGGGAGCGCACGGGGGCGGGCGCAGCGCCCGTCCAGGAGACGGTCTGCCTCCTGTCTGGGACGGGCTGCCCCAGGCCTCGGTGTCCTCCGGCCCGACGCGGGAGTCGGCTCCGGGGCACTTCAGCGTGAGCGAGACACGGGCGGCTGCGTCCGGCGCTCGCCCTCGAGCCCCGACCCGTCCTCGTCGAGGCTCGCCCGGGAGATCGTCTGCCGTACGGCGAAGCGCTTCCCGATGTCTTCGGAGCGGGTGGTGAACCAGGTCCCGAGCGCCCCGTCCCAGAGCACGGGCTCGTGCTCCTCGACTCACGCGAGTCGCGGATTCCGATCCGAGACGAACTCGGGGTCGAGGGGGGAGGAGGGCGACGGCATCGTGCTCCTTTCGCCTCGACCGACCGTTCCGGACGACCGCTCCGGTGATCGCTTCGGTCGTGCGTCTCGATCGCATCGTCCGCGGGCCTGCGTCGCCGCTCGTCACGCACTCCGTCCGATCGAGGGCGCTGCTAGGCCGATGCCGCGATCGCTGCAGCGAGCGCCTCGGCCTGATGCCGGCTCGTGCCGAATCCGTTCTCCAGGACCCAGGCCCGCTTCAAGGCGTAGTGCACCGGACTCTCCCAGGTGAACCCCATGCCGCCATGGACCTGGATGCAGGTCCGGGCGTTCGTCAGGGCCGCATCGCCCGCGATCAGCTTGGCCGCCGCGACGGCGCGGCGCGCGGCGTCGTCGGGGCGGGCGGCCTGGATCTGCGCGGAAGCCGTGGGCATCACGCGGCGTGCTGGCGTCGCGGTCGACGCGTGGGGCGGGCTCGCGTCGGGCGCATCGGGCGGATGGGTACCCGGCGCGTCGAGCAGTACGCCCGCGGCGTAGACCGTCGCGCGGGCGAGCGCCTGGCGGGCGAAGGCGTCGGCGAGCAGGTGCTTGATCGCCTGGAAGGATCCGATCGGGCGATCGAACTGGTGGCGCTCGCCCGCATGGCGCGTCGCCAGCGCCAGGGTCTCCTCGGCGATGCCGAGCAGCAGCGCGGCGGAGAGCGTCGCGCCTTCGAGGCGGAGACGCTCGGCATGCTCGGCATCGCCGATCGGCTCGCCGCGGGGCAGCGTCGCGAGGCGGTGGACGGGGGTCAGGGGATCGAGGGGGCGAGCAGCCCGTTCGGCGCCGGCTCCGGCCTCGGCGAGGATCGCGCGCGCGTCGAGTCGCTCGATTCCGTCCTCGCGCAACGCCACGACGACGTCGGCGACGTCGAGATGCTCGAGGACGAAGGGTCCGCTCCCGTCCGCGGCGATCTCGACGCCGGTCACGACGACCTCGCCGGCCGCCGCGCCGGGAACGAGCCCTGCCGCCAGATGGCTCCAGAGGATCGGCCCCGGCGCGAGCGCGCGGCCGAGCGCCTCGAAGACGAGGACCGCATCGGCGAGTCCCGAGCCGCCCGCGTCGTCCGCTCGCATCCCGAATACGCCGAGCTCGGCGAGCGCCGACCAGAGCGCGCGGTCGAAGCCCGTGCCTTCGAGGCGTCGCAGCGTCTCGACGCCGATCCGTCCCGCGCAGAAGCGCGCGACGCCCTCGCGCAGGGCCTCCTGCTCCTCGCTCAGCGCGAAGTCCATCGCGGCTCTCCCCCGCGCTCCCGATGCCGCATCGATGCGCGCGCCGCGATCATGCGCCGGCCTTCGTCGCCGCCTTCGTTGCCGCCTTCGTCCCGGTCGTCTCCCGCTCGGACCGCTCGCACCGCGTCGCCCGCTCCGCCTGCTCGCGCAGCACGAACTTCTGGACCTTCCCCGACGCGTTCATCGGCAGCGCGTCGACGATCGCGACGCGGCGCGGGACCTTGTAGTTCGCCATTCGCTCGCGACACCAGGCGATGATCGACTCGGGCGAGGATTTCGCCCCCGGCTTCGGGACGACGAAGGCCATGCCGACCTCGCCCATGCGCGCGTCGGGAACGCCGATGACGGCGGCCTGGCCGATCTCCGGATGCTCGAAGAGCATGCTCTCGATCTCGGCCGGATAGCAGTTGAAGCCGCCGTGGATGAACATGTCCTTGACCCGGTCCGTGATGCGGAGGTTGCCGTGCGCGTCCATGACGCCGACGTCCCCGGTATGGAGCCAGCCCTCCGCGTCGATCGCCTCCCGCGTGCCCGCCTCGTCCTCGAAGTAGCCCTGCATGACGTTGTAGCCGCGAACGACGACCTCGCCCGCCTCGCCCCGTGCGACCTCGTTGCCGTCCGCGTCGACGCAGCGCACTTCGACGTCGTCGATCGCGCGCCCCGCCGTCGTCGCGATCGTCTCGGGATCGTCGGTCGAGCGGCACATCGTCGCGATGCCGCAGGCCTCGGTCAGGCCGTAGCCCGTCACGACCGTCTCGAAGCCGAGCTCCTCCCGCATGCGCCGCACGAGCTCGACCGGAATCGCCGCCGCCCCCGTCACCGCGAGCCGCAGGCAGGAGAGGTCGAACTTCGCGCGATCCGGATGCATCAGGATCGACTGGTAGAGCGCGGGCGGACCGGGGAGCATGCTGATCCGATCGCGCGCGACCCGGCCGAGCACCGTCGGCACGTCGAAGACCGCATGCGGCAGGCAGGTCGCGCCGCGCAGGATGCAGGCGAGCCAGCCCGACTTGTATCCGAAGGCATGGAAGAAGGGATTCACGATCAGGTAGCGATCGCCGGCGCGCAGCCCCACGACCTCGGTCCAGGACGCGTAGCCGCGCAGGACCTGCGCGTGGGTGCACATCACGCCCTTCGGTCGCCCGGTCGTCCCCGAGGTGAAGAGGATGTCGGCGAGGTCGTCGGGCTCGACGGCGAGGGCGCGCTCGCGGGCCTGCGCCTCGGGCACGCGCTCGCCGGCGGCGACGAAGTCGGACCAGGACTCGACGGGCGGGGTCGTCGCGGCGGTCGTGGCTTCCGCGAGATCGATGCGGCGCTCGAGGTGGGGCAGCGCCTCCTGCGCGAGGAGGTCGAAATAGCGCGTGCCGAGGAACTCGCCGACGGAGAGCAGGATGCGCGCGCGGCTCGTGTTCAGGATGTAGGCCGCCTCGCCGCCCTTGAAGCGCGTGTTGAGCGGTACGAGCACGCCGCCGACGGACTGCAGCCCGAGCGCCGCGAAGATCCACTCCGGCGAGTTCGGCGCCCAGATCGCGACGCGATCGCCGGGCGCGAGCCCCGCGGCGAGGAACGCGCGGGCGGAGCGGAGGGCGATGCGGCCGAGCGCCGCGAAGTCGAGCGAGAGCCGACCGTTCTCGCTCTCGAGCGCGGAGCGGTCGGCATGGCGGATGGCCGAGTCGGCGACGAGACGCGGGATCGTGCCGAGGGAGGCGGGGCGGAAGGAGGCGGGCATGCTCGGATCCTAAAATAACGGCGAGCGCTTCGCCGTCCGAGAGAAGGGTGCCCGCTCGCGCCTCATCGCCCCTCGAACCGCGGCGCCCGCTTCTCGACGAACGCCCGCGTCGCCTCGCGGAAGTCCGCCGTCTCCGCCGCCCAGCACTGGCGCTCGGCCTCCTCGGCGAGGCAGCTGCGCAGGTCGGCCGTCTCCGCCCGATTCAGGTTGTCCTTCATCCAGCGATAGGCGATCGGCGGGCCATCGGCGAGCTCGCGGGCCAGCGCCAGCGTCTCCGTCATCAGCGTCTCGTCGGGCACGATGCGGTTGACGAGCCCCAGTCGCTCGCACTCTGCCGCGTCGACCTTGCGCGAGGTCAGGTAGAGCTCGCGCGCGCGGGCGGGGCCGACGAGGCGCGTCAGCAGCCAGCTCCCGCCGAAGTCGCCCGGGAGGCCGAGGCGTTTGAAGGCCGTGATCATCGACGCGCTCTCGGCGGCGACCCGCAGGTCGCAGGCGAGAGCGAGGGCGAAGCCCGCGCCGGCAGCGGGGCCGGGCAGGGCGGCGATCGTCGGCTTCGCCATCTCGCGCAGCAGCGCCACGGTCTCGCTCTCGTGGCGGATGCGGCGGATGCGCTCCTCGATCGGTGGCTGCTCGTCGCTCGCCATCGCCTTGGCATTGCCGCCCGCGCAGAACGCACGCCCGGCGCCCGTCAGGACGAGGCAGCGGACCGACTCGTCCCGCGCGATCCGCTCGACGAGCGCGCGCAGGAGCGGACGCAGGTCGTAGCCGAGGGGGTTGCGGTGCTCCGGATCGTTCAGCGTGACGACGGCGACGCGGTCCTCGACGCGGCAGAGGAGCTTCGGCGAGCCCGTTTCCCAGCCCTGCATCGGCATGCCCGCGCCTAGCGTCGCCGGTACTTCGCCTCGCGGCCTTCCTTCTTCGCCGCCTTCATCTCGGCGTAATCTTGCGACGCGAAGACGAGGGTCTGGGTCGTCGCCTCTTCGTCGATCGACTGGGCGACCATCGCATTGGCGAGCAGGCCCATGTTGCGTCGGGCCATCTTGACCGTGAAGGCGGGCGAGGCGGCGATGCCGCGGGCCATCTCGAGGGCCGTCTCCTCGAGCTGGTCCGCCGGGACGACGCGCGAGACGATGCCGTGGCGGAGGGCCTCGTCGGCGTCCATCGTGCGGCCGGTCAGGATGAGATCCATCGTGACGCCGTGGCCGACCATCTGGTAGAGGCGGGCCATGCCGCCGGTATCGGTGATCACGCCGTGCTTGACCTCGGGCAGCATGAAGCGCGTGTCCTCGGACGCGATCCGGATGTCGCAGCAGAGCGAGCGCTCGAAGGAGCCGCCGATGACCCAGCCCTTGAGCGCGCAGAGGATCGGGATCGGGAGCTCGAGCAGCGTCTTCATGGCGCGCTGGCCGCGCTCGATGAAGGAGAGGTTGTCGATGTCCTCGGTCCGGACGCCGATCTGACCGACGTCGCGGCCCGACGACCAGGACTTGCCGTTGGCGCGCCAGATCGCGCAGCGGACGTCGGGGTTGCGCGCGAGCTCGTCGAGGATGTCGCGCAGGCCCTCGTCCATCTCGTCGTTGGCGGCGTTGTGCTTGTCGGGGCGGTTGTTGCTGATGAGGGCGACGGGGCCGTCGTACTCGAGGGTGATGAGGTTCGTGCCCATGATCGGGGCCTCCTGCGCGTGGGGATCGGGAAGCGTTCGGGCGGGAGTCTAGGACGGTCTCGATGGGGGGCCACCGGGGAGGAGGGGGTCGCGTCGCAGCCCGGCCGCGCCGCGGCGCCTCGGCAGGCAAGACGCCATCGGACGAACGCGCTGGTGCCGACCCGACATTCCCCTTGCAGGAAGGCGTGTTCACGGTTCGCGACACCGATGCGTCTGGAACGCGCAGCGCACGACCGGCGCCCTGCGCCGCTGCATTCGATCCGTCTACGCCGACCCGCGGCGTCGCGCGCGAGCGCTCTTCGGGATCCGCAAGGGAGAGTGCGGCTCGTTCACGTTCCTCCCGCGCATCGGGTCGGCTCTGAACCGGGCGAACCATCTGCATTCGCTGGTCCTCGACGACGTCGACGTCGGGCCGTCGCATGATCCCGGGGCGTTCGTGGCTCTTCCGGCGCGGGCGACCGAGGATGTCGCCGGCGTCCTGGCAGGAACGGCGCGGGGCATCCTCCGTCTTCGCGAGCGACTCGCGCCGGCCGCGGGAGGCCGGCGGACGGCCCTGGACGAGCGAGTCGACGTCGCGGAACCGGGCGGCATTGCAGATGAGGCGTCTTGTTCTTCCCATCCGCGCCGCGGCCACCTTGCCACCGGGTCGGGTGCGTCCTCCGCCCGCTCACGGCGCGTACCAGATCGGGGAAGTCCAGGCCCGCTCCTGGATGACGGGCTGATGGCGTGCCTCGCAGCAGCCGGCGAAGCCGGGGGCGACGGAGTCCGGCTGGGTACAGTCGACCTTCGCTTCGACGCAGCGCCGCTGGCTCCAGCGGCAGGTCGGATTCTCGAGGACGCGCGCATAATAGAAGGCGGGCTCGCGCGGATCGAAGTCGGGATCGCGCCAGACCCGGCAGAAGCTCGCGCGCCCCGTCCCCTTCGTCTCACAGGTCGCCGGATCGACGGTCGCCTCCCCGGGCGCGGTCGCGACCCGATAGACGGTCTCGTGGAGCGCACCGTCGGGGGAGAGGCGCCCCTTCACGATCTCGACGCTCCGCAGCGGCGAGCCGGGCGCGCCGGGCGTCCCCGGGTCCTGGAGCGCGAAGATCGCCAGGACCGGCCCCTTCGATCGTCCGGAACCCGCTCCGGCCAGCACCGAGCCCATCGCGACGCCGCCGGCATCGGCGCGCGCCACCGCGTCGGGCGCCGCGCAGAGATCCGCCGGGTAGTCCCATCCGCCGAAGCTGCGCGCGACGATGCGCGGACCGCTCGTTCCGAAGACCTCGCGCCGCTTCAGCGCGGCGAAGAGCGACGCCCGCGAGTTCTCCTCCGCGAAGACGCCGGCGAGGCCGCCCGGGTTGTAGTGGAGCGCGTCGGGCAGGCCCTCGGCTCCGGCCCGCCGACCCCAGAGCGTGTGGCCCGAATAGCTCGATTCCTCGACCGAGCCCGGGCGGGCGGTATGCGTATCGGTGCTCGCGAGGACGCCGTAGCGGAACGGATTGACGCCGATCCGCGCCTCGAGGGCGAGCCCCTTCTTCAGAGCCTCGCGGACCGTGTCCGAACGTCGCGGCGGCATCTCCGCCCAGGCTTCGGGCCCCGTCGAAGCGCCCGCGAAGCTGTTGTACGGAACCTTCTCGAAGGCGCAGGCCTCGTCTCGGGTCTCGCCGCCGAGCAGGCATTCGGAATCGCCCTTGTGCTGCATGATCTCGACGAGGGGTTCGAGGCGCTGACGAAGGCGCGCCTCGTCGGCATCGATCGGGAGATCCCTCTGATCGGGGCGCTCGAGCTTCGCGCTCGTGAACATGAGGCCGTCGCTCAGGTTCGAGTTGTGGGGGATCGTGAGTACGTCGCAGTCGCGCCGCCGCGACGCGAGACATTCCTCCGTCAATCGCCGCCAGAGGACGGCGACCGAGCCCGTGTCGAGAAAGCTGGCTGGCTCGTCGGGGACTTCGTCGCTCGCGAAGAGGACGTTGCGATGGAGGTTGATGCCGGCGCCGAGACTCCCCGTCCATTCGTAGCCGACGAAGGTCGTGAACCGGCAGGCGGGCGAACGATCGTAGGCGGCCTCCGCCGCCGCGCGGATCTCGCGCCAGAGCCCCCGCGTGGCCTCACGGCAGAGCGCCGCGTCCGGACCGCAGAATTCGAAGCGGCTCCGCTCCCGGACCGTGCGCTGGGCGATCAGGTCGACGGTGACGCCGCGCTGCGCGCGATAGGCCCAGCAGAGATCCGAGCCGTATCCGGGGCGCTTCGGATCGATGCAGGTGCCGACCTCTCCGAGCCACTCCGCGTGGTCCGTCACCGCCGCAAAATCGAGCGGTCGGCTCAGCCGGCGTGCCGCGTCGTAGGCGCTGCGCGGGGTGCCGTCGGCGGCGGCGTCGAGGGAGAAGGCGGTGTGGACGTGGAGGTCGCCGAAGAAGGGGCGACGCAGGGGATCGTGCTCCGCGCAGCGCGGCGCGGCCTCCCTCTCGGAGGGGGCGGCGGGGCCTGCGGCGACCGCGCCGGCGAGGAGCGCGAGGGAGAATCCGAGTGCGAGCGAGGGCACGCCAACGCGGCCGCCTTCTCGACGCGGGCTCATTCGCCGATCCCGTAGAGCGCCGCGGCGTTGCCGTGCAGGACCTTGCGACAGAGCTCGGCCGGCTGGCTCGCGAGCGCGGATTCGACGTAGTCGGCGGGGCGCTCGGCCAGGCCGCTCTTCAGGCCCGGATGCTGACAGGTCGGATGGGGAAAGTCCGTCTCCCAGAGGACGTTGTCGGGGTAGAGGGAGAGCATGCGGTCGAGGCCGTGGCGCTCGAACCAGAAGCAGCCGTAGATCTGGCGGCGGAAGTACTCGCTCGGCCGCAGGTCGTACTCGGGATGCTCCTTCCGGACCTCCATGTTCGCCCACTGCCAGTCCGCGGCCTCGAGGAAGCCGGGCAGCCAACCGACGCCGCTCTCGACCGAGACGAAGCGGAGCTTCGGGAAGCGGTGGCAGACGCCGCCGAAGATGATCTCGGCGATGCAATCCGCGTTGCCGACGAAGAGGAGCGTCGAGAAGCGCGCCATGTTGGCGCGCATTCCGATCCCGGCGCGATCGTCGACGACGCCGCTCGTGTCGCCGCCGCCGATGTGGAAGCTGACGGGAAGGCCCGTCTCGTCGATCGCCGACCAGAGGCGGTCCCAGTGGCGATCGCGCAGCGGCGGCGCGCCGTGATCCTCGGGGCGCATGCAGAGGTTGATGCCGCGATGGCCGAGGCGCGTCGTGCGGAAGACCTCGCGCACCGCCTCGTCGAGATCCCAGAACGGAAGCGCGGCGACGGGGATCAGCCGCTCCGGATCCGCGCTGCACCATTCGACGAGGAAGTCGTTGTACGCGCGCAGGCATTCGAGGGCGAGCACGGGGCTCCCGAGCTGGAGATAGGCGGCGGAGCCGAAGCCTCCGAGGTTGGGATAGAGGACCTGCGCGTGGATCCCCTCGACGTCCATGTGCTCGAGGCGCGCCTTCGCGTCGAAGGCCGAGCGCGGGATGTCGTCGTAGCCGCGGCGATGGTCCGGCGGCGAGCCGTCGAAGCCCGCCATCGTGACGGCGGCGGGGCTGTAGAGGCGCCTGTCGCCGATCGTCCAGTAGTCGACGCCGTCCTCGCGCTCGATGTGGGGCACCGCCTTCCCCCAGCGGCTCGACACGCGCGCGGTCCAGACGTCGGCGGGCTCGGTGATGTGGGTGTCGACGTCGATCGCCCGATAGTCGCGGAAGCGCTGTCCGTCCATGCTCGAACTCCGATGCGCGACCCGATCCCGCGCCGCCCGACCGAGCTCCACGCTACAGAAGCGCCGCCCGTTCGGGCAGAGGCCCTGCCCATCCGGCGAGCGCTCCGTCGGGCGCGGCGACCTCGGCCGCGGCCCCGTCTTCGTGCGCCCCGTCCACCGAGATGACGACGGCCTCGCCGCCGAGGAGCCCGGGACGGCCCCTCGGCCTCGCCGCCGAGGAGCCCGGGACGGCCCCGTCGATGGGATGGAACGGAGCGGCCGTGCAGGATGGTTCGCTCGAGCTTCCCTTCCGCGTCCGATGCGGTCGCTGCGCCCGCGACTTCCACGGCGATGGCGGCTCGATCGGCGCGCTTGCGGAAGCCGTCGACATCGAGGCTACCTTCGATCGAGGCATGATCTCGAAGGGGCTGGGAGGCCGCCGTGAGCGATGCTGCGCGTGATCAGAGCCCGGCGCTCCAACCCGGTCCCCGCCGACCCCGCATCGCCGTCGTCGGGGCCGGCATCGCCGGGACCGCCGCGGCCTGGGCGCTGAACCGGTCGGGCTTCCCGGTGACCCTGCTCGAGGAGTCGGCGGCGCTCGGGGGCAACGCCCGCACCCATCGCTGGCGCGGCGCCGGGCCCGGCGGCGCCGATCTCGAGTCGCCGCTCCTCGTGATCGCCTGGCCCGGTCGCTTCTACCACAACTATCATCGGCTCCTCGACACGCTCGGGGTCGCCCGGACCTCGATCCCGATCCGCTATTTCGTGAAGCATCCGGCGGGCGTGTTCACGCAGGACGGAGAAGGCGAGCTCGACCGTCTCCACCGCGGCGATCTCGCGCGCTGGGCGCGGCTCGTCCAGTTCGTGCGGCGCGTCAACGAGCGCTTCCTCGGCGCTGATCGCAGCCCGTCGATGTACCGCTTCGCGTACGGCAACCCGCTGAACGTCGTGCCGCTCTACCGCCTCGCGCGGCTCTTCGGGCTCTCCGAGGCCTTCTGGGAGCGGATCTTCGTCCCGGTCCACGTCGCGACCGTCATCACGCGTGCGATGCGCGACATGCCGGCCGTGGTGGCGCCCCTCCTCGAGGACATCGTTCCCCTCGAACGACCGACCGAGATGACGACCTGGGTCGGCTCCCCGCGCGAGGTCTTCGAGCGGATGACGGCGGACTTCGCGTCGTCCGTCCATACGCAGGCCGAGGTCGTCTCGGTCGAGGGGAGCGCCGGCGCATTCCGGATCCGCACCCGGGCGGGCCCGGTCTTCGAGGCGGATCGGGTCGTTCTCGCCTGTCAGGCGCCGGCCGCATTGCGGGTCCTCGCGCAGCCGACGGGGCTCGAACGCCGGCTCCTCGCACGCGTTCGCTATGTCGACCACGACCCTCGCGGCTTCTCCCGCTTCACGGTCCACTCGGACGCGTCGATCCTCCCCGCCGAAGACCGGGCCCGCATCCTCCGCGACTTCAATACCTATGTCGAGCTCGACGGCGAGGGCGGCCTCGAATGCACATTCGTGCTCTCGGCCGGAAACCCGAATCTCGCGGGCGCGACGCGGCCGCTCCTCGTGACCTGGCATTCGCGCAAGCCGATCGACTCGGTCGAGGGCAGCTACGACCTGCCGAACGCGACCCATGTGCTCTCGCTCCGGAACCTCGCGAACATGCTCCTCCTGCGCGGGATCCAGGGACGACGCGGGCTCTGGTTCTGCAGCGGCTATACGACGCCCGAAGGCGCCCACGATCTGTCGTTCCTGTCGGGGCTGGTCGTGGCGCATGCCCTCGGCGCCGACTATCCGTTCGGCGCGGATGCGCTCGCGCTGGCGGACTTCCGCCAGATGCGGCGCATCATGCTGGGCCGGGCAGCGCGGGCAGGGCAGCCTGCGCGGATGGACGGCGCCCACGCGGCATGAAGCTTCGGGGGCATGAGCGATCCCGCGCCGCAGGGGGCGCGTCACGCGAGCAGGAGGTCAGGCTTGGACGTCGCCCACATGAACCCGCGCCATCGCACGCTCTTCAACCTGGGCTTCGTCGCGATGCTCTTCGGGATGCCGATCGCGACCTTCTACTTCGCGGTCGCGTTCCTCGACTACGACGCGGCCCTCGTCCTCCCCGACGCCGCGTTCTGGCGCCGACTCCCCGGACCGTCCTTCGCCGCCGTCGGCCTCTACCTCGCCTGGGTCGGCTTCCAGGCCGCGCTCTTCCACCTGCTTCCGGGCCGCGCGGTCGAAGGCAGTCCGCTTCCCGACGGCCGTCGCCTCGAATATCGTCTGAACGGCCTCGCGGCGCTGGGCGTCACGCTCGCGCTCGCCGCGCTCGCCGTCGCCCTCGGTGGCTTCCGGCCGGGGCTCCTCTACGAGGTCTTCGCGCCGCTCGTCGTGACGGCGAACCTCGTCGTCCTCGTCGGCTGCGCCGGTCTCGTCCTCCTCGCGCGCCGACAGGCGACGGCGGAGGAGCGTCGGCTCAACCTCCTCGAAGCGTTCACCCTCGGCGGTTGTCGCAATCCCCGGATCGGCCGCTTCGATCTGAAGTTCTTCTGCGAGTCGCGGCCCAGCATGATCCTCTGGGTCCTGCTCGACCTCTCCTTCGCCGCGCGCCAGCTCGAGCTCCACGGCACGATCAGCAACGCGATGGTCCTCGTCGTCTCCTTCCAGATCCTCTACGTCGTCGACTACTTCTGGTTCGAGGACGCGATCCTCACGACCTGGGACATCAAGCACGAGAACTTCGGCTTCATCCTCGCCTGGGGCTGCCTCGTCTGGATCCCCTTCGCCTACTCGCTCCAGCCGCTCTACCTCGTCCTGCATCCGGAGCCGCTGCCGACCTGGGGCGCGATCGGGATCTTCCTGTTGAACGCCTTCGGGTTCTACGTCTTCCGGACCTCGAACCTCCAGAAGCACCGCTTTTCGAGCGATCCGATGGAGCCGATCTGGGGCGAGAAGCCCGAGTTCATCCGGACCGAGCGGGGGACGCTCCTGCTCGTCTCGGGCTGGTGGGGCATCGCGCGCCACGCGAACTATCTCGGCGACTGGCTGATGGGCCTCGCCTGGTCGCTCAACTGCGGCTTCGGCCGCGCGCTGCCCTACTTCTATCCCTTCTACTTCGCGATCCTGCTCCTCCACCGCGAGTGGCGCGACGCGAAGCACTGCGCGCGGAAGTACGGCGCGGACTGGCGGCGGTACACCGAGAAGGTGCGCTGGCGGATCGTGCCGGGAATCTACTGACGCGCGCGCGACCGGGCCGGCGGCCGGCGCGATGCCGCGCGGTGTCGTGCCCGCGGCGCCGTTCGTCGCCAGCCGATCGCCCGAGACCGTGATCAACGGCATCGACAGGGACGACGACGACCGCGATGGAACGACGACCCGTCTTCGAGCGCGCGGAGGCGTCGGCGGACCAGTCCCGCGAGCGACGGGATCGCGAGCCCGAAGACGGCGACGCCCTGCGGCTCGGGAACCTGGATGTCGTCGACGTGAAACGCGAAGAGGCGGTCTCGACTCGCCGATCGGAGCTCCGCGCCGTCGATGGGGAGCGACCCGTCGGCCACGAGTACGAAGACCTCGTCGTCCCCCCGCATGGCCGTCGGCGTGGCGCCGCTCGTGACGACGCCGCCCGGCGTGGCCAGCTGGAACGCACCGGGCGGCGTCCCCGCCGTCGAGAGGACGACGACGGAGAGCGAAGGGACCGGGGAGCCGAGCAGGATCTGGAGCGTGTCGCCCGGCAGGAAGAGATCCTGCGAATCGCTCGTGGGGCTCTGCGGATCGGCCGCGCCGAGATAGTTCGGCGCCGAGGTCGTCGGCAGACCGGTCGCGACGACCAGGTCGATGCCGGGCTCCGCGTGTCCGAGCGTCGTCGATCCCACCATCGTGACGACGCTGCCCGAAGGCAGCCCGTCGAAATCGATCGTCTGCGCGCGCGCGGGATCGACGTTCAAGAGCCCGAAGAGCAGGCCCAGCAGGGTGCCGGCGCGCACGCGGAGCGGTTCTGCTCTGGATCGGCTCATCTTCTTCCTCGACACGCGTCGACTGCCCGATCGCCGACGCTCGCCCTCATCCACGGCCCGAGTGGTCCACGGCCCTACTGGATCGGTATCCGCTGTCCCGCGATCGAGACCCGGATCGTCGCGGAGCATCCCCCCTCCGTCCGGATGGCGTTCGCGTAGACGCTGCTCCCCGGATCGGCATAGAGGCGGATGCTCTCGGTCAGTTGATGCGTGTAGTAGGCGCCCGAGGAGCTGTAAGTGCGCGACGGCGTGTCCAGCCGGAACTCCGCGTTGACGCCCCCTGCGTTCAGGGTGATCGAGGGCTTGAGATAGAAGGCACAGTTCGTCGTGAAGCTCCAGACCGAGATCGTCTCGATGGCGAGTCGCGCATCGGGCGGCACCGTGTAGAGCAGGCTGTTCCCGGGGTTGATGACGCTCCCGGTGATCGAGAACTGGGTCGAGGCATTGATCGGCTGGATGGCCGGACGCACGACCACCGGAGCGCTCTCGTCGTTCACTACGTCGACCGGAACGCTGCGCTGCGCGATCGCCGGATGGGCGAGCAGCGAGACCAGGACGACGAGCGACGCGACGGCGGAGCAGGTCTTGAGAAGCATGAGACGGGTCCTCGCGTTGCGGGCCGGCGGTGCGCTCCGCCCCCATGGAGGAGGTGCCCGGAGGCGCCGAGGCGGGTCGCGATTCGTGGCTCGCCCTCGCGCCCTTCCGAACGGCATGCGCAGGGGGCCGGCAGAGGGGCGGGCACGGGCCGGATCCCCCGGATCCGAAAAAGGTTCGAATTCGGTCAGGATGCCTGCGCGGCCCCGGCGCACGATTCCTGCGCCGACCGGGACGATCCCGTCCGCGGGTCGAGCGTGAGCGCGCCCGCGCGGGCGCGCCGAGGAGGATTCCATGGGCGGGCAATCGGGTTCGAAGCGGTCGGGGTTCCGGATCGGGCTCGGGGGCGTCGTCGTGGGGCTGCTCGCTGCGAGCGCGGCGGAGGCCAGCTCGATCATCGTGACCGACCTCGTCGACGACGCCAATGCGGCGAACGGGACGTGCACGATTCGAGAGGCGATTCGCGCGGCCAACGACAACGTGCCCGTCGACGCGTGCGCGGCCGGACAGGCGGGCGTGCGCGACGAGATCCTCGTGCCGCCGGGCATCCATCGCGTCGACCTGACTTCGGGTGCCGGAGAGGACCTCGGCGCCACGGGCGATCTCGACGTCCGGGGGCCGGTCGTCATCCGAGGCGCGTCCGCTCGCCATTCCATCATCGACGGCCGCGATCCGAATGCCATCGATCGACTCGTGACCGTGCACGAGCTCGCGGACGAAGTCGTCTTCGAGGACATCGCGCTGCGCGGTGGAAACGCGACCGAGGGATTCCGGCAGGGCGGCGTGCTCTGGAACCTCGAGACCGGTGCGGGCGGCGTCGTGCTCTTCGAAGTCGAGATCGCCGACGGTCGCGCGGCCAGCGGCGGGGGCGTCTTCAACGAGGGCAACCTCAAGGTCCTGCGCAGCCGGGTCATCGGCAATCGCGCGACGAGCGGGTCTTCGCCCTACGGAAATTCGGGCGGTGGGATCGCGAGTCTCGGCGCCGTCGCGGGCCTCCGGGTCGAAGACAGCGAGATCGCCGAGAATCAGGCCTCGGGAAGCGGGGGCGGAATCTGGGCCGATTCGGGGGTATTCGTCGCCTACCGCTCCCAGGTCCACGACAACGTCGCCGGAGAGAGCGGTGGCGGCATGCACGCCGCCAACGACGGATACGTCGTCCAGTACGTCGGATTCGAACGGAACCGGGCCGCGACGGGCGGTGGCGCCTTCCTCGCTCAACAGGGCGAGGTCCAACGCTGCGCCTTCGTCGCCAACGAGGCGACCGATTCCGGTGGCGGCCTCATGGACGCCTTCGGCGCCTTCGTGCGCTTCAGCACCTTGTCCCAGAACCTCGCCCCGATCGGCGCAGGCGTGCATGCCAACTCGAGCCAGACCCTGCTCGACTCGGACACGATCGCGGCGAACCGGGGCGCCGGCGTCCACAACGTATCCGGTGCGTTCTTCGAGAACACGCTCCTCTCGCAGAACACGGGCGGCAACTGCACGGGCGCGCCGCCGGCCTTCGGCGCGTTCAATCTCGAATCCGGAAGCAGCTGCGGATTCGGACCGACGCCGACCGGACCGAACTTCCCGAATACCGATCCGCTCCTCGGCCCGCTGGCCGACAACGGCGGCCCCACCCCGACGATGGCGCTGCTCCCCGGGAGTCCCGCGATCGACGTCGTCTCCTCGGAGATCCGCACGAACTGCCAGGAGATGCTCGATCAGCGTGCCCGTCCGCGCGGCCGGCCGCGCACTCGCGACGCGCAGGACGTAGACGTCTTCCACTGCGACATCGGCGCGTTCGAGGTCACGACCGCCTTCGTCGTCGACGCGCTCGGCGATGCGATGGACGCGGACGTCGACGACGACGTGTGTGCGACCTCGACGGGAGCCTGCAGCCTGCGCGCCGCGATCCAGCAGAGCAATGCGATCGCGGGAACGAGCGAGATCGTCCTCGGCCCCGGCGTCCACACCCTCTCGATCGGCGGGTCCGGCAACGCCAACGTCGAGATCGGCGACCTCGACATCGTTCCGCCCGTGGTGATCCGTGGCGCGGGCCAGGCGTCGACCGTCGTCGACGGCGCCGGACTCGACCGCGTCTTCGACGTCGCCGAGCCCCCCGCGAAGATCGACCCCGCCCCGAGCCTGAGCCGGATCGAGGACCTCACGATCACCGGAGGCGACGCCGGCGCCCAGAACGGCGGCGCGATCGCCACGACGCGACCGCTCCGCCTCGAGCGCGTCCGCTTGACGGGCAACGACGCCCTTCGCGGATCGGCGCTCATTACGAGCCATGCAGGGCCCTTCCTGTCCGCCGCGCGCATCCCGGTCGAGATCGTCGACTCGACGATCGATCTCAATACCGGGGGCGGCGCGCTCTTCCTCGACGACGCCGCGCTCCTGCGCAGCAGCCTCGTCGACAATCCGGCCGACGGCGGCTTCAACGGCGGCGGGGGCGAGTTCCTCCGCGTTCGCCTCACCGACAGCACCGTGAGCGGCAATCATTCGCTCGCGACGGGGGCGTTCTTCGCCCAGACGGCGCTCGTCGAGAACAGCACGATCTACGGCAACTCGGCGGACGATGGCTTCGATCCGGGCGGCCTGTTCCTGCTCGAGCTCTCGGTCTTCCACAACTCGATCATCGCCGGCAATCGCGCCGGCGACCTGGTTCGAAACTGCTCCGCGAACCTCGGCGGGATCACGTCGCTCGGCTTCAATCTGACCGATGGAGACGGGCTCGACTGCATGTTGGATCATCCGACGGATCGACTCCTCCTCGATCCGCTCCTGTCGCCGCTCGCCGCCGACGGCGTCTCCCCGCCCGCGCATCTCCCTGCCTCCGGCAGTCCGCTCATCGACGGAGGCGATCCGACCGTCTGTACCCGAACCGATCAGCGCGGCCATCCGCGACCGCTCGACGGAGACGCGAACGGGGATGCGCGCTGCGACATCGGCGCGATCGAGGTTCCGGAGCCCGACCTGCCCTCGATGCTGTGGATCGGAGCGGCTTCGATGGCGATGGGCCGCCGCCGCCTCCGGGCTCGAGTCGGGATCCGGGGCGGCGCGGCCAGCGCCGATCGCTCGGGCAGGCTCGGCGCCGGCCCTGCAGCGCTCGGGCAGCGAAGGTAAAAGCCGGTTCAGCTCGGGGTCCGGGCGTTCGCGCCCGCCTCCGCCGGTCGGAGCGCCAGACGCAGCGCATCGACGCAGCGGACGCGCAGGAAGGGGACATAGCGCGGCGGGGGGCCCGCGAGCTCGAGCGCGTCGCAGCGTTCGAGCAGGAGGGAGAGCACCGTTCTCAGCTCGAGGCGTGCGAGGGCGCTCCCCACGCAGTGATGGATGCCGCGGCCGAAGGTCAGTGAGGGCAGGGCCCCGTTTCGCAGGCTGCGCTCGAGGTCGAACCGGTCGGGGTCCGGAAATCGGCGCGGGTCGCGGTTCGCGGCGAGCACCGAGATTCCGACGGGCGCACCCGCCAGCACGTCGATCCCGGCGAGCGTCACGTCCTCCCGGGCGATGCGCGTGATCTCCGCGACGGAGGGCTCCGTGCGGAGCGACTCCTCGACGGCGGCGGCGGCGAGTTCGGGTCGCTCGCGCAGGCGCCGCCAGAGGTCCGGTCGCCCGGCCAGCGTCGCGAGCATCATCGAGAGGGCCCCGCGCGTCGTGTCGAGCGCGCCGAGCAGGAGGTTCACGACCATCGCGACGAGCTCTGCGTCCGAGAGCCGATCGCCCTCGGCGCTCGTCGAGACGAGCACCGCGAAGAGGTCGTCGCCCGGATCGCGCGCGCGTCGCCTCCGCGCCGCCTGCTCGGCCACGTAGGCGCCGAGATTCGTCATCGCCGTCTCGGCCACGCCACGGATCTCCGGCGTCATCTTCTCGGAGAACGTCAGCCCGAGGTCGACGACCCAGCGGTCGAAGTCCCCGACGTCGCTGCGTGGGAATCCGATCAGCTCGCACATGACGGCGAGCGGCATCGGCTCGCAGAGCGCGTGGACCACCTCGGTCGACTCCGCCTCGAAGGCCTCGAGCAGGAACGTCTCCAGGTGCGCGCGAACGAGGCCTGCGGCGCGCGCCACCGCCCGGGGCGTGAAGGCGCGGCCGACCAGCGAGCGAAGGCGCGTGTGGGTCGGCGGATTGTTGTTGAGCATCGCGAGCTTCCACCACGCCCAGAGCGGGCCGTCCGAGATGCCGTTGCGCAGCAGGAGCGCGTCGTAGTCGTTCGCCAGGCGCGCGTCGGCCAGGGCATTCGCGCAGTCGTCGTAGTCGAGGAGCACGGGCATGCCGTGCGGGGTCCGCGCGACGGGGCCCTCGCGCCGAGCCTGGCGCAGCGCGTCGTGCGGATCCGCCCAGTAGGACGCGTGGTCGGTTCGGAGCAGGGGGAGCTCGGTCGGCGTGTCCATGGCGCATCCTCCTTGGCTCGGCGGACCGAGGCCGAGGTCGAAGATGCCGAAATCCATCATCGATCGCGGCCGGCCATGACCTCCGACGTTCGGCGGGCCGTCTGGGGCTCCCTACGCGGACGGATCGGATCGGCCGGCTGCCGGAGGGGAAGGGCGCAGCGGGGAAGGCGGATCGTGGTGCCGTCCAGGCCGAGCCCCGACGCGCCCGACCGAGCGCGCGAGATGTTTGACTCCGACCTCGCGCGCGATGGATGATGGACGGATTGGCCCCTGGAGGAACGCCCGCATGAGATGCCTGTTCGCTCCGCTCGTCGCCCTCGGAATGCTCTCCTCGGGCGCTGCGGAGGCGCTCGAGGTGACCTTTTCCTTCGAGGTCGATCGGGTCGAGACTTCTTGCGGCGGCGCGTTCGGGGCCACGCTGTTGCCGTTCTGCGACACAGCCGACCCGAGCGGCGCGATCGTGGTGACGGTCGATCTCGCGGACCCGAGAGCGGATCAGACCTGGTCCGCGCCGGCCATCGTCTCGGCGCCCTTTCCGACGTCGGGCGCGCCCTCGGCAGCCGGATCCGCGACGGGCAGCGATGCCTACGATCCGATCACCGGAATCGGGACGGCCACGCTGACCCCATACGGATCCTACGAGGTGTGGAACGATCCGGCGGAATCATGGGAGGAGATCACGATCGGAACGGGACAATGGCAGTACCGGTGGGACAACCCGACCTACAGTCGGATCGCGAGATATGTCCCCGGTGTCCCCCAGGTCGCTTTCGCCTTCGTCGCGCCCGCCTCGATCCCGCCGGCCGTAGCCTGGCCGCGCGCGGCCGTGAGGCGGTCCTCGCCGTCCCGACCGACGTCGCTCGCTTCGAGTCGGTCGAGGTGCTTCGCCGCGCCGCGCTCGAACGCTTCGGCGAGGTCGCTTTCCTGATGAACCACGCCGGGACCGGCGGCGGCGGCAGCCCCTGGCAGAACCTCGACGGCTGGCGAACCGTCCTCGGTGTCAACCTCGTCGGCGTCGTCCACGGCCTGCAGGCGTTCACCCAGCACATGATCGACCAGGGGACGCCCTGCGCGATCGTGAACACCGGCTCGAAGCAGGGCATCACCAACCCGCCCGGCGATGCCGCCTACAACGCCTCGAAGGCCGCGATCAAGAGCCTGACCGAGAGCCTGGCCCATGCGCTCCGCCAGCGGGAAGGCTGTCGCGTCACCGCATCCAGGCGTCGGCGGTGAACGCGCCCTGCGGATGGAAGTCGGCAGCGGGAATCTCGAGCCACTCCTGGTTCACGCGTTCGAGGCCGCCCGACGCCCGGGCCGCGGCGCGATCCGTCTCGCCGAATGCGAGGCAGGACGGATTCGTCCCCATCGACCGCGAGGTCTGCCGCCGCCTTCCCCTCCCGTTCGACCGCGAAGCGCGCGGGGAACGATGTCGGATGATCGATCGAGGCCCGAGGGCTCCGGCAGCCCATCGGATCGGACGGCGTCCCTTTTTCGGACATTTCCCGACCGCCGAAGCCACCCCCTCCTCGGACGGGCCGCTGCGTCGAGGCCCCGTCCCCTGCGAGGCACTCGTGCGACCTGCCGAACCCGTGGGCCCACCCTCTCGAGAGGTGTTCTTAGAGGTGTTCTTAGAGGTGTTCTTCATGTGGCTCGATCGATGGCTCCTCCGCCACGCCTTCCTTCTGCCGATGGGGCTCCTCCTGATCGCTTCAACGGCAGGGAGCGTGACTTTCTCCGACGCGACCTTCGACGATGCGAATTGGTCGGGCGTGAAGGTGTTCGATTCCACGGCCGGCAGCGCCGCGACCTTCGCTTCGGGGCAGGTCGCGACCGGCGGCCATCCGGACGCGTACCGACAGGTCGAGCATACCTACGGCCCGGGCGGGATCGGCGTACGTCATCTGAACGGGCTCGCCGTCTACGATCCGTCTTCGATGGGGGCGATTGCGTCGGTCGATTACGCCTTCGACGCGATCCATCTGAATCCCCCGCCCGCCCAGGCGGTCGCGTTCAACATCGCGCTGGAGCAGGGCGGCAGCACGTACATCTCGTCCAGCTTCAACGCCTTCGAGGCGATCTGGACGTCGACCGGACAGACGGGGCTCCTCGCGAGCGACTTCACGCTCTACGCCGGCGCAGGACCGACGAATCCCGACTTCTCGGCGAGCGGCGCGCCGATCACGGCGGGCTACGTCACGCGCAATACGAACTCCGGCGGTGCGCCGTCGATTTCGCGGACCGCGGGCATCGACAACTGGTCTGTGACGTTCAACGTGGTGCCGGAGCCGACGACCGCGGTCTTGCTCGGACTGGGCCTCGCGGGGTTGTCTTCGCGGAGCCGGCGGCGGCGATCCGTCATCCGCTGATCCCCTTTCGATTCGAAGACGCGCGCGCCTTTCCGCAGAGCTCCCGAACGCGAGCGGGGCGGCTGGCCACATCGTGTCCGACGGTCGTCGACTTCGGCGGCAGGCCACAGGCTCGCCAGCGGGCCGCCGACCCCGCTACCGTCCGTCCTTGGGCTTGACGCCCTCGTGATACGCATACGGCTGCTTCGCGAGCCCGAACGGCTCGAGCTCCCGCCCGAGCCCGTCTTTGAACCAGCGCACCACGCTGGCCACGTCCCACCCGCCTTCGCGCATCAGCGTCTTCCCGACCTTCGGCTGCTGCAGCACGCCGAGCCGCTCCATGCCCGTCGCGAAGACCTGGCCCGTGACCCAGTCGCCCTGGTCGCTGATCAGATAGGCCACGATCGGCGTGTTGAGCGCCGGATCCCAGAAGGGCAGCTCGATTTCGCGCCCCTCGGCGTCTTTCGCCGTGGCCGTCATGCGGGTCGAGGCGGCCGGCGCGATGCAGTTGACGCGGATGCCGAAGCGGGCGAGCTCGAGGGCCCAGGTGTAGGTCATCGAGGCGATCGCGCCCTTGGCGGCGGCGTAGTTCGTCTGGCCGAAGTTGCCCATGTGGGCGCCGGAGGTCGTGTTGACGATCGTCCCGCCCGTGCCCTGGTCCTTCATGCGAAGCGCGGCGGCCTGCGCGATCCAGAACGTGCTCTTCGCATGGATCCGGAACACGTCGTCGAACTCCTCGTCCGTCATCTTGAGGAGCGAGCGGTCGCGGACGATCCCGGCGTTGTTGATGGCCGCGTCGATCCGTCCGAATTCGGCGACACACTGCGCGACCAGCGCCTCGCAGCCCGCCCGCCTCCCGACGTCGTCCGCGTTCACGCGCGCGACGCCCCCCGCCCCCTCGATCTCGCGCACGACCGCCTCGGCCTCCGCGCGGTCGAGGTCGTTGACGACGACCCTCGCCCCCTCGGCGGCGAGCACGATCGCATGCGCCCGTCCGATGCCGCGTCCCGCGCCGCTGATCACCACGCACTTGCCGTCGACCAGTCCCATCTCGTCTCCTCGCGTCCCATCGTCGCGTCTTCACCCGGCGCGTGGCGGGTCCGATGTCGCGCCTCGCTTCTCGCCTGGCCGCGAGTTGGCGCGCGGTCGCGAGCTCGGGCGCACCCCGCGGCCCAACCGCGCGGAGTGCCGCCTATCGCCCCGTGAACGTCGGCTTCCGCTTCTCGAGCATCGCGTCGACCGCCTCGCGGTGGTCCGCGGAGAAGGACGAGATCAGCTCGTTCGCCATGCCGAGGTCCATCGTCGCCATCGCCGCCTGGCGAAGCGGCAGATTGAGCACGTTCTTCGTCAGCTGCACCGCCCGGCCGGGGTTGCCGAGGATCGCCTGCACGACCGAGTCGACCTTCGCGTCGAGCGCCTCGCGCGGCACGGCATGGTTGAGCAGTCCCAGCTCGACCGCCTCCTCCATCGTGACGAGGCGGCCCGTGAACAGGAACTCGCGGGCGACGACGTAGCCAGCGAGCTGCGCCCAGAGGAGGGCGCCGCCGTCGCCGCAGACGAGGCCGGCATTGCAGTGCGGGTCGCCGAACTTGGCGCCGCGCACGCCGATCGTGATGTCGCAGGCGAGGGCGAGGGTCGCGCCGAAGCCGACGGCGTGGCCGTTCAAGCGCGCGACGATCGGCTTGTTGCAGGCGAGCATGCCGTGGATGATGCGCTTGCTCTCGGCGGCGATGTGGAGCCAGTGGTCGCTGTTGCCGAGGTTCTGCTTCATCTGGGCGGGGTCGCCGCCGGCGGAGAAGGCGCGGTCGCCGGCGCCCGTGAAGACGACGCAGAGGACTTCGGGGTCGGCGTCGACGTCGTCCCAGAGGCGGGAGAGGGCCCAGTGCATCGGGCCCGTGTTGGCGTTCAGCTTCTCCGGGTTGTTCAGCGTCACGCGCAGGACGCGGCCCTCGGTCGCGATCGCGAGGTGCTCGCCGTAGCGGGTGTAGTCGGGACGGTTCATCCGGTGGCTTCCTTCGTCTCGCTCGGGTCCGGTGCCGAGCCTGCGATTTCCGAGCCGATCGGCGCGATCGGAGTCGCGTGCAGCCTAGCGCCGCGGCTCCCGGGGCAGGCCGAGTATGCGCTCGGCGATGATGTCGCGCTGGACCTGGGACGTCCCGCCCGAGATGGTGAACTGGATCGACCAGAGATAGTCGTGCAGCAGCTCGGCCAGCGGGAGGTCGGCGGCGTCCTCCATCGAGAGGGCCTCGCGGCCGAGGAGCTGCATGCCGAGCTCGCCGATCTCCTGGTAGAGCTCGCTGTAGCGCAGCTTGACCGCCGAGCCGACCAGCGAGGGAACGCCCGTGCGGTCGGCCTCGGACACCGCCATCTGGGTCAGGCGCCAGAGCGCCTCGACGTTCGCTTCGAGCAGGCCCACGCGCCGGCGCAGCGCCGGATCGTTCCAGCGGCCGAGACGGTCGCGGGCGAGGGCGACGAGGCGATGGAGCTGCGTCCGCAGCGTGATGACGTGCTGCGCGAAGGACGTGCCGCGCTCGAAGCGCAGCGTCACGTTGGCCACGCGCCAGCCGTCGTTCTCGGCCCCGACGCGGTTGGCGACGGGGACGCGGGCGCCGTCGAGGAAGACCTCGCAGAAATGGCTCTCGCCCTCGAGCGTGTCGATCGGGCGGACCTCGACGCCGGGCTGGTCCATGGGCAGGATCAGCCAGCTGATGCCCTTGTGCTTCGGGGCGTCGGGGTCGGTCCGGACGAGCAGCTCGCAGTAGTCGGCGATGTGGGCGCGGGTGCTCCAGATCTTGTGGCCGGTCACGACGTAGTCGTCGCCTTCGCGGACGGCGCGGGTCCGCAGCGCCGCGAGGTCGGAGCCGGCCCCGGGCTCGGAGAAGCCCTGGCACCAGACGTGGTCGCCTCTCAGGATCGCGGGCAGATGGAAGGCTTTGTGCGCGTCGCTCCCCTCGGCGATCAGGGTCGGGCCGCCGTGCATGATGCCGATGAAGTTGGCGCCGATGTAGGGCGCGTTCGCGCGGGCGGTCTCCTCGTAGTAGATGAGCTGCTGCGCCAGGCGCGCCTCGGCGCCGCCGAAGGCCTTCGGCCAGCCGAGGCCGGCGTAGCCCGCATCGAAGAGCTTTCGCTGCCAGCGCGTGTCGTACTCGCGCCGCTCGCGGTTGGCGGATGCGGGCGGCGGCGGGCCGTGCCGGGGTACCTCGCGCTCGAGCCAGGCGCGGAGCTGCTCGCGCCAGGCGGCATCGGCGGGGCTGTCGTGCAGGTTCATGCGGTCGCTCCCATGACCCAGAAGCTGGGTGAAATGACCCGGAGATCGGGTGGATGGAACGCCTCGAACGCTCACGCGCCCGCGAAGCGCCGCGCCAGCGCGTCGATCAGCTCGGCGAGCGACGTCGCCCCGCCCGGCGGATCCGGGAGTCGAACGGCCCCCCGCTCCCGGCTCGGGAGCAGGATCGTCGCGTGGCCCGGCGTCGTCCGCTCGTCGCGCTGGTTGCGGCCCTCGAGCTCGAGGTCGACGGCGGGGCGATCGCCCTCGGCGAGGTATTTGCGGACGATGCGGCCGCTCATCCAATGCGTGTCGCCGACGTAGTTGAAGCGGCGCAGATCGCAGTCGAGCTTCCAGAGCCAGGCGTCGTCTCCCATCCAGTCGGTACAGAGATGGATCAGCCAGGCCTCGCGCATGCGGCCGTAGTCGTAGGTCGTCGGGTTGCCGGCCTTCCTCGCATAGGCCGGATCCCAATGACAACGCTGCATCGCGTCGGGAATGCCGAGCTCGTCGGGCTCGTAGAAGCGCGGAATGCGGCGGCGGTTGAGATAGCCGAGGCGCAGGGGCGCCACGCCGTAGAGGCCCATGCCGACGCCGACGTGCCAGCAGATCAGGTCGGTGACGGTCAGCGGGCCCTTCACGATCGGTCCGATCCCGTCGCCCTCGTCGACGTCCTCGAAGTGACGCGGTACGGCGCCGCGCGGCGCCTGGCTCGCGTAGAGCGCGTCGATCGCCTCGAGCGCCTCCTTCGTGTAGGGCTCGGGGGCGCGGAGTTCGGTGTCGTCACCGCCGCGCTGGCCGGCTCGCGCCTGCGCCTCGCCGCGCTCCGTCCGGATCATCAGCCGGTACTGCCCGGCGAGCAGGTCGCCCTCGTCGTCCTGGAAGACCTGCGCCGTCCACTCGTGGACCGCGCGCCCGGCGAACGCGCTCGGCTTGTCGAGCACCCCGACCAGCGCGTTGCGACGCCTGATGCGCCGCCCCGCCCGCAGCGGCCGCCACCACTCGCGCGCGCTCCCCGAGTAGAACGCGTGGACCCCGCGCAGCGGATCGCCGCGCATCGCGTCGCGTCGATCGGCCGGGATCTCGACGACCTCGTCCTCGCCGATCAGCGTGTCGCCACCGACCATCAGCGGCGGCGCGATCGCCCCGGCCCAACGCGTGCCCGCGGCATAGGCGGGATCGCAGTAGAGCGGGTTGTCGTCGCCGTAGGCGTTCGCGACGTGGCGGAAGGCGTCTTCGTCGGGGCGGAGATAGTGGGGCGGGCAGGGATGCGGCTCGGGAACGCCGATGCGCGCGCGCAGCTTCGCGATGGCGTCGTCGGTGATCCGTGCTTCGCGTCCGCTCATCGCGGAGCCCCCCGCGCCATCAGGGCAGCTCCTCGAGCGGCCGCCGGTCCGCCTCGCTCGGCTGACGACCGAGGCGCAGCGAGCTCGTCGGGGCGTCGACCAGCAGGATGCGCTCCCAGTCGAGCGCGGTCTCGCGCGCGTGGCGCCGCCAGCGACCGAGGGCCGAATCGCTCTCGGCCTCGCGCTCGAGCTCGGCCCATTCGCGATGGGTCGGGATCGCCCAGAGCAGGAGGCACTTCGAGTCGTTCCCCATCGCCGCGCGGAACGCGCCGACGAGCGTGAGCCCGAGCGCGGCGTGCAGGTCGATCGCCTGCGCGTGGACCTCGTCGAGGAAGCCCCGCGCCTGGCCCGGACCGAGACGAACGAGCTCGTGGGCGTAGAACGCGCCGCGCACGCCCGCGGCGCAGAGCGCGTCGATCGTCGGGGACCAGGGCGCCGGGATCAGGATCTGGTCGACGCCGCCGCGCCGCAGACCCGCCGCGACCTTCCACCATTCGCGCAGGGACGGATCCTGCATGCCGGGATGCCCCGTCTCGTGGGCGAAGCTCTCGGCGAGGCCGTGCCAGCCCTCTTCTTCCCAGAGGTTGACGACCTCCGGCCAGCGGCCGGTGCTGCCGACGGTGCCCCAGACGCCGAAGCATTTCTGGCCCCGCTCGCGCTGGCCGATCGGGCTCCAGTTGGCGGTCATGTGGTGCATGTAGCGGGCGCGGTTCTGCCCGATGACGTCGATGAACTCGTGGATATAGATCTTCTGATTCATCAGCGGCAACGTTATCGGATTCGGACCACGGGCGGGCGCGCCGGGAGAAGGGCTTGACGGCGGAGTCGACGGATCTGACGCGACACCTCGACCGCATCCTCGCGATCGATCCCGATGCACCGGCGGTCGAGTTCGAGGGGCGTGCATTCGCCTATCGAGCGCTTGCCCAGGCTGCGAGCGCGCTTCGGTGCCGGCTGGACGCGGCCGGCTTGCCGGAGGGCGCCGCCGTCGGCGTCGTGCTCCGAAACGATCCCGCGATGCTCGCGGCGCTCGTCGCGCTGATCGGGCGGCGGGGCTGCGTCGTCGCGCTCAACCCGCATCAAGGGGACGAGCGCCTGGCCCGGGACGTCGGCGAGCTCGCGCTGCCGGCGGTCGTCGCGCTGCCGCGGGACTGGGCGCGGGCGCCGCTTCACGACGCGGTCCGGGCGACGGGCGCGCTCGGACTCGCGCTCTCGCTCGACGCGACCTCGGCCGATTCCGATGCCACCGCCACCGCCCAGGGAGCCGTCACCCCCTTCGCCGCGTCGTCGCTCGCCGACGTCGAAGGCTGCGCCTTCGACCCGTCGCGCCCCCATCATCCGCCGCTTCCCGGTACGGCCGTCCAGATGCTGACCAGCGGGACGACCGGTCGCCCGAAGCGCGTCGCGCTCTCGCTCGCGGCGATCGCGCAGTCCCTACTGGGCGCGGCCCACTATCAAGGGGGCAAGCAGACGAGCGGCGACGCTGCGCGCTCGATCGGCCAGACGAGCGCGGATCCCGTCGGCGGGTCGGATGCGGCGGCCGATCGGACGCAGCCGCGACCGCTCGCGCTCCGCCGCGGCGTCGCGATCGTCTCGGCACCGCTGGTCCACATCGGGGGGCTCTGGCGCGTGCTGCAAGGCCTGGTCGACGGACGCCCGATCGCGCTGCTCGAGCGCTTCGAGGTCGAGGCCTGGCGCGCGCTCGTCGTCCGACACCGGCCGGCGACCGCGAGCCTCGTCCCCGCGGCGCTGCGCATGGTCCATGCGGCCGACCTGCCGCGCGAGGAGCTCGCGAGCCTGAGAGCCGTCGTCTGCGGGACGGCGCCCCTCGATCCCGAGGAGGCCGAGCGCTTCGAGGCGCGCTACGGCATCCCCGTGCTCACGACCTACGGCGCGACCGAATTCGCCGGCGGCGTCGCCGGCTGGACGCTCGACGACCACCGCCGCTTCGCGGCGAGCAAGCGCGGCAGCGTCGGGCGCGCGCATCCGGGCTGTGCGCTGCGCGTCGTCGACCCGGAGAGCGGGGGGGCGGTCGCCGCGGGCGAGGAGGGGCTGCTCGAGGTCCGGTCGGCGCAGCTGGGGCGCGACGCGGGCTGGATCCGGACGACGGATCGCGCGGTGCTCGACGCCGACGGCTTCCTCTTCATCCGCGGGCGCGCCGACGCGGCGATCGTCCGCGGCGGGTTCAAGGTCCATCCCGACGAGGTCGTGAAGGTGCTCGAATCGCATCCAGCGGTCGCCGAGGCCGCGGTCGTCGGGCTCGCGGACGCTCGGCTCGGCGCGGTTCCGGTGGCGGCGGTGACGCTGCGGATCGCGCAGCCGCGATCCGGGTCCGGGCAGGCCCAGGCGTCGGGCGACCGGGTACCCGACGAGGCCGAGCTTCGCGATCATGCGCGGCGGCATCTCGCCGCCTATCAGGTCCCGGCACGGATCCGGATCGTCGAGGCGCTCCCGCGGACGCCATCGATGAAGGTCAGCCTCGCGGAGGTGCGAGCGCTCTTCGGGGCGGACGGGACGGCATGATCCGACGCGGCGGAGGCCGGCGACGAACGGGCCGCGACGAGCGACGAACGCGTGGAGCGTGACGAGCGAGAGCCGAACGAGAGCCGGTTGAGAGCCGAACGAGAGCCGCCAGAGTGCCGAACGAGAGGAGAGCCCGAAGCATGGCCGACGCGCTGCAACGCCTCGTCGACGAAGCCGAGATCCGGAACCTGCTGGCGCGCATCGCCCAGCTCGCCGACGAGGGCGACCTCGCCGACTACATCGCCTGCTTCACCGAGTCCGCGACCTGGGGCGGCGCCGGCTTCCCCGAGCGCCGCGGCCATGCGGCAATCCTCGAAGGCGCCCGCGCGCGCCGCGCGGGGGGCACGGCCGGACCCGGCTCGCAGACGCGCCACCTGGTCTCGACCGCCGTCGTCGAGGTCGAGGACGACGTGGCCCGCGCGCGCTCGATCTTCCATTTCTATCGCGAGACGAAGACGAGCCCCGTGCTCGACCGCATGGGCGTCTGGGAGGATACCTTCGCGCGGACGGCCGCGGGCTGGAAGCTCGCCGCCCGTGCCATCTCCCAGCCCGAGTAGGACCGCCGTGGCGAGCCTGTCCTTTCCCGCCGCCTATCATCGTCTCGTGCTCGCGGGGCCGGACCGGCCGGCCGTCGTCTGCGCCGGCGAGACGGCCACGCGCGGGCAGCTCGAGCGCGCCGCCGAGGCGCGGGCGCGCGCCTGGCTCGATCTCGGCGTGCGCGAGGGGGATTCCGTCGCGATCGCGCTGCCCAACGGGATCGCCTTCTTCGAGTGCGTCTTCGCGGCGTGGAAGCTCGGCGCCGTGCCGATCCCGCTCTCCCATCGCCTGCCCGAGGCCGAGCAGCGCGCGATCGTCGCGCTCGCGCATCCGAAGCTGATCGTCGGCGTCCCTCCCGCGCGCTACCCGGATCGACTCGTCCTCGAGGGCGCGACAGCGCCGGATGCGCCGCCCCCCGCCGCGCTCCCCCCCGCCCCGCCGCAGCCCGAGCCCGCGCTCCCGGACCGGACCTCGCCCCATGCCCATGCGATCGCCTCGGGCGGCAGCTCGGGCCGGCCGAAGCTGATCTTCGACGCGAATCCCGCCTGCTTCGATCCCGACGCCGCGCACTACGGCATGTCGCCCGACGTCGTCGTCCTGATTCCCGGGCCGCTCTTCCATACGGGCCCGTTCCTGAACGCGCGCGAGTGTCTGATGCGGGGTGGGCTCGTCGTCCTGATGCAGCGCTTCGATCCCGAAGAGGCGCTGCGCTCGATCGAGCGCCATCGCGTGCAGTGGGTGAACCTCGTCCCGACGATGCTCCACCGCATCATGCGCCTGCCGGACGCGGTCAAGGCCCGCTACGAACTCGCGTCGCTCGAGCGCGTCGTCTCGAGCGGGGCCCCCTGCGCGCCCTGGCTGATGCGCGCCTGGATCGACTGGATCGGCCCGGATCGGATGTTCGAGGCCTACGGCGGGACGGAGCGGATCGGGGGCACGCTGATCAGCGGGCGCGAGTGGCTCGAGCGGCCCGGCTCCGTCGGTCGGCCGACGGCGGGGCGCCGGGTTCGCATCGTCGGCGAGGACGGGCGGGACTGCGCGCCGGGCGAGATCGGCGACGTCTTCTTCCTGCCGCCGGGCGGGAAGGGCTCGACCTATCGCTATGTCGGCGCGACGGCGCGCGCGACCGAGGACGGCTGGGAGACGCTCGGTGACGTCGGCTGGGTCGACGCCGACGGCTACCTCTATCTGGTCGATCGACGGACGGACATGGTCGTGGTCGGCGGCGAGAACGTCTATCCCGCGGAGGTCGAGGGCGCGATCGACGCGCATCCCGGGGTCGGCTCGAGCTGCGTCATCGGGCTGCCCGACGACGACCTGGGGCAGCGCCTGCATGCGATCGTGCAGGCCGATCCCGCGATCGAGGCTTCGCTGCGCGACCACCTCGCGCAGGCGCTCGTGCGCTACAAGGTCCCGCGCAGCTTCGAGTTCACGCGCGAGCCGCTGCGCGACGACGCGGGCAAGCTGCGCCGTTCGCAGAAGCGGGCGGAGCGGATGGGCGGCGCGTCGTGAATCGGTCGCGGCACGCGCGGCGCGACCCGTCAGTGGCCCCGGTAGCGGGGCGCGCGCTTCTCGGCGAAGGCGGCGAGACCTTCCTGGAAGTCCTGGGTCCGGGACGAGAGCTCGAGGGCGAAGGCCTCGGCCTCGAGCGCCTCGTCGAGGCCCACGTCGAACGCGCGGTTGAGGAGCCGCTTCGTCAGGCCGAGCGCGATCGTCGGCGCTTCGCGGAGCTTCGCGATGAGCGCCTCGCCCGTCGCCTCGAGGTCGCCGTCCTCGACGACGCGATGGACCAGCTCCCAGCGCGCGGCGGTCTCGGCGTCGATCTCGCGGCCGAGGAGCAGCACGTCCCGCGCGCGCGCGAGGCCGACGAGGCGCGGCAGCAGGAAGGAGCCGCCGCTGTCCGGCGTGAAGCCGCGCGCGACGAAGGGCTCGACCAGGCGCAGCGTCTCGGAGGCGACGACGAAGTCGCTCGCGAGCGCGAGGTGGGCGCCGAGCCCGCTCGCGACGCCGCGCACGACCGCGACGACGGGGAGCTCGACCGTCAGCAGCGCCGGGATCAGTCGATGGGCCTGACGCGGAAGCCGGCGCTGGATGTCGCCGACGCGCGGCTTCGACTCGCTCCTGGCGTTGACGTCGACGAGGTCGGCGCCCGCGCAGAAATCGGGTCCTTCGGCCTCGAAGACCAGCGCGCGCAGCGCGGGCTCGTCGACGGCCCCTTCCACGTGGTCGATCAGGCGCTGCATCATCGCGCGCGTGAGCGCGTTGCGTCGGTCGGAGCGCGCGAAGCGAAGGCGCAGCACGCCCGCATCGCGGGCGATCTCGAGGCCCGGCGCTTCGGGGTCGGGGATGAAGTCGGGCGATCGGGCCATCGCCGCGCAGTCTAACGGACGGGGGGCGCCATGAGCGACTGGCGGAGCATCGTGCGCGAACGCATCGGACCGGTCCATGCGCCCCGCGCCGACAAACGCATGTCGCTGGCGGAGGCGATCCGCCGGTTCGTCCGGCCCGGCATGGTCCTCAACCCCGTCAGCCTGCAGGCGCGGCCCGTCGCCGCGCTCCACGAGCTGATCCGCCAGTTCCACGGCAAGCGCCCGCGCTTCACCTTCGTCTCCTCCTCGCTCTCGGGCAACTACCTCCAGCTCCTCGGCGCGGGGCTTCTCGAGCGCGCGATCGTCTCCTTCGCGGGCGAGGGCTACCCGACGCCCGGGCCGAGCCCCGTCGTCGCGCGCGCGCTCGCGGCGGGCGACTGCCAGTTCGAGCACTGGTCCATGCTGACCCTGTCGCAGCGCCTGCTGGCCGGCGCGCAGGGCGTTCCCTTCGCGACGACGCGCTCGCTGGCCGGCAGCGACATGGCCCGCGAGCTCGAGGCGCAGGGCGTCTACCGCGAGATCGAGGATCCCTTCGCGCCGGGTCGCAAGCAGGGCGTGATCCGCGCCCTGCAGCCCGACCTCGCCTTCGTCCATGCCTGGGCCGCCGATCCCGCCGGCGCGGCGATCTGCTTCCCGCCCCATCAGGAGAACGTCTACGGCGCGCTCGCCGCGAAAGGAGGCGTCGTCCTGACCGTCCACCGCGTGGTCGACACCGCCTTCGTCCGGAGCCACGCCGAGCTCGTCCGCATCCCGCCCGAGCGCGTCGTCGCCGTCTGCGAGGCGCCCTACGGATCCCATCCCTACGGCAACTACGCCGCCGGCATCCCCGCGCTGACGGCCTACGCCAACGACTACCCCCACATGCGCGAGCACCGCGAGGCGCAGGAGACGGACCAGCGCTATGCCGACTGGCTGCGCCGCTTCGTCCTCGAGCCGCGCAGCCACGCCGACTACCTGGCGAAGCTCGGCCCCGCGCGCTTGCGCGAGCTCGAGCGCCTCGCGGGCCCCGAGACCTGGCGCGAGGAGCTCGAGGCCCATGCCTCCACGCTCGACGGGCTCGGCCCCGCGAATCCGATCGAGGAGATGGTCGTCCAGGCGGCGCGCGTGACGCGCGAGCGCATCGGCGCGGCGGGGCACTCGACGCTGCTCTCGGGCGTGGGCCAGGCCGCGCTCGCCGCCTGGCTCGCGGCGCATCGGCTGCGCGAGGACGGCGTCGACGTGACGCTCCTCGCCGAGACCGGCATGGTCGGCCACGATCCGCGCCCCGCCGATCCCTTCCTCATCAACTACCGCAACCTGCCGACGACGACCCAGCTGACCGACGTGATCGAGGCGCTCGGGCTGCACGCCTGCGGCGCCGCGAACCGCTGCCTCGCGACCCTCGGCGCGGCGCAGGTCGATCGCTTCGGAAACGTCAACTCGACGCGCACGGCGAGCGGTCGCTTCCTGGTCGGCTCGGGCGGTGCCAACGACGTCGCGAACGGCGCGGCGGAGACGCTGCTCGTGGCGCGGCAGGACGCGCGGACCCTCGTCGAGCGGGTCGACTTCGTGACGAGCCCCGGCGATCGCGTCTCGGGCCTCGTCTCGACCCACGGCCGCTACGAGAAGCGGGACGGCGAGCTGGTCCTGACGGGCGTCTTCGCGAGCGCGGGGCCGGATCCGCGCGCCGTGGTCGAAGCGATCCGGGCGCGCTGCGGCTTCGCGCTGCGCGTGGCGGACGAGCTCGCATGGATTCCGGGGGCGACGGACGAGGAGCTCGCGATGCTGCGGGTCTTCGATCCGGAGCGGTTCTTCCTGGGCAAGGCCTAGCGTCCATAGGCCTCCCGCAGCTGCTGCTTGAGCACCTTCCCCATCGCATTGCGCGGCAGCGCCGCGACGAGCTCGAGCTGCTCGGGCACCTTCTGCCGCGCGAGCCCCTTCTCCCGCGCGAACGCCGCGAGCTCGCCGAGCGTGAGTCCGTCGACGCCCGGCGCGAGCGCCACGACCGCGCAGGCGCGCTCGCCCGTCTTCGGATCCGGCAGACCGATCACGGCGACGTCCGCGACCTTCGGATGCGTGTAGAGCACGTCCTCGATCTCGGCGGCCGAGAGGTTCTCGGCGTTGCGGATGATGACGTCCTTGAGGCGGCCGGTGATGCGGACGTTGCCGTTCGCGTCGAGCACGGCGAGGTCGCCGCTCCTCAGGAACCCGTCCGCATCGAACGCCTCCGCGTCGAGCGCGGCGTCGACGTAGCCGAGGCAGCCCTGCGGTCCGCGCACGCGCAGCTCGCCTTCCTCGCCGGGCCCGCACGGTCGACCGTCGAGCGCGACGAGGCGAAGCTCGACCTGCGGTCCCGCGCGTCCCTCGGTGTCGGCGAGCACCTCGTCCGGATCCTCGGGCGAGGCGCAGGTCGCGAGCGGGAACTCGGTCATGCCCCAGGCCGAGACGATGCCGACGCCGCCGAGCTCGCGGGCGAGCTCGCGATGCAGCTCGGGGGGCTTCGGCGCGCCGCCGCTGATGCAGGCGCGCAGCCGCGGGTAGAGCTTCGAAGCCGTGCCATGCCGGCGCTGCGCGTTCAGATAGGCGTGGAAGAAGGGCACGGCGGAGCCGAGCAGCGTCGCGCCCGCCTCGGCCATGGCGAGGGGCGTGCGCTCGGGATCGAAGATCGCGTGCAGCAGCAGGCGCATGCCCGTCACGAGCGAGCAGGTCAGCATCGCGGCGGCGCCGATGTGGGTGAAGGGGTAGGCGATGGGATAGACGTCATCCGCCTCGAAGCCGATGTGGGCGAGCATCGCGGAGGCACCGGCCATGACGGAGCGGTCGGTATGGCGCGCGCCCTTGGGCTGCGCCGTCGTTCCCGAGGAGTAGTAGATCCAGCGGACGGGGTCGGCTTCCGCTCGGGCCACGGCGTGCGGCGAGGGTCCCTTCGGCGAGCGAGGAGGTGGCTGCAGCGTCGCCGGATCGCCCTGCGGCAGCACGAGCGCCTCGGCGCTGGACGGGTCGAGATCGACGACGAGGACCCGTGCCCCGGTCTCGGCCGCGATCGCCCGCGTCATGGCCTCGTGATCGAAACCGCGCCAGGTTCGCGCCACGACGAGGTGGTCGGCCTTCGTCTGCGCGGCGATGAAGCCGACCTCGGCGCGACGCAGGATCGGAATCATCGGGCACTGCACGGCCCCGAGCCGTGCGAGCGCGCCCATCAGCACGGCGGCCTCGAGCACGGTCGGCAGCTGCCACGCGACGACGCTTCCGGATCCGACGTCCTCCTCGGCCGCGAGGCCCGCGGCGACGCGCTCGCAGGCTTCGCGATAGGCGGCGGCCGAGAGGGCGCGCCCGCGATCGTCGGCGAGGATCACGTGAGCCGGCGTCGCGTCGGCGCGCTGGACGACGAGGTCCCAGAAGGTCGCGGGATAGGTCGGGTTCGGCGGGCGCGGCACGCCGGCGAGGCTACGCGATCGGCCCCGGGCGCGTCAGGGCGGTCCGCCGGTCACGTGCGTTCCGCGGATCGCGCAGCGCTCGACCGCGACGGCGGTGGCGCCGGGAGGCGGCCCGGGCTCGGGCCGTCGCGGGCAGCCCGGCCGGGGCCGGTGCCGTCCCGCTTCGTTACGATCCGGCGCCCGCATCGGCGCGAGGCCGAGCCACCGCCCGCGTCGAGCCAACCCCCTCGCGATGACCGGAAGAGGAGTCAATGCGATGTCGGATTCCCGCGCCCAGACCAACAAGGCCACGGTGCTCGCGATGTGGAAGGCGCTCTCCGCGTTCGACTTCGCGACGCTCGAGTCCTGTCTCCATCCCGAGGTCCACTACGAGGACATCCCGACCGACGACCCCGGCGCGCGCGGCCCCGCGAACGTGACGAAGCGCCTCTCGATCGCCTGGAACCACCTCTCGAAGCAGGAGCAGATCACCCACCACGTCGCCGCCGAGGGCGACCTCGTCTTCCTCGACCACACCGAGATCTGGACCTTCAAGACCGGCGAGACGGCACGGCACCGCTTCTGCACCTTCCACGAGCTTCGCGACGGCAAGATCGTCCAGTGGAGCGACTTCTGGGACGTCGGGCGCTTCGTCGGCCAGTTCCCGCAGTGGTTCCTGCAGGAGATGGCGAAGAGCCGGGCCGAGGACTTCGCGGGCTGAGCGGGGGCGTGCGCGGCAGCGGCGGCCGAGGCGCGTCGCGTCAGCAGAGCGTCCCGCTGCAGAGGTTGTCGCCGGCCGACACGGCACGCACGAACGGGCCGCCCAGGTTCCCGCTCATCACGTTCCGGCTGATGAGGCCGAGCGTTCCGCCGAGCGGTCCGCCGACGATGCCCGCGCTGTTGTTGTCGTAGACCATGTTTCCCGTGATCAGAGCCGAACGCGGTCCGTTCGAGATGATCCCCGAGAAGGCGTTGCCGCGGGCTTCGTTGTCGCGCGCTTCTCCGCCGCTCAGAAGCGAGATGCCGTCGCCGAAGGTGTTCGAGACGTGATTGCCGATCGCTCGGCCGAAGAGACCGAGGCGGATGCCGCTTCCGATCGTGCCGGAGGTTCCCCCACAGTGATAGACGGCGACCTGCTCGACCGTCGACGAGTTGCCCACGAGGTCGATGCACGGCCCGCCCATCCCCGTCACCGTTCCGTTGCGCACGACGCCGAGACCCTGGTTGGCCGTCGGGGACAGGATGCCCGGGGCGCCGCCGATGGTCGTGCAGTCGTTGGTCGGATACCCGCTGCAGAGGTTCGGACCGCGGACCTCGAATCCGCCGAGGTCGAGTCGCACGTTCTCCGCCTCGATCCGGACCGCGGTCGTGTTCGCGGGAACCGTCAGGTTGCCCGTGAGTCGGTAGGCGCCCGGGTGGTCGAGGGTGACGGGGAAGCCGGGCGTGTCGCTCGGCGTGATGCCGCCGGCCAGCGCACTCGCCTGGTTGATCTCGATGACGCCGTCGACCGCGTCGGCCGGAGCGGCGGAGAAGAAGAGGGAGAAGAGCGAGAAGAGGGAGGCGGCGAAGACCGGGTACATCGGGTGCCGACGGCGCATGGATGAAGTCTCCTTCCGAAGGGCAGGTCGCTGCCTCGACCATTCTAGATTCGAGCCCGCGCGGTCGATTCGGGATTCTCGTGCCGATCCGATGTTGCTCGGAAGCTTCCGCTTCGGATCCGCCCCGTGAAGCGGCCGTCGCCCGCAGACGGGTCGGACCGCGCCCGAAACCCGAGCCATGCCCGCGGTGTCCCGCGCTTGAACCCCCGGGACGGGGCGCCATAATCCGGCGCCGCGTGGGCTTCCGGTCCGGCGGGCATCTCTCGGACAGGCTCGAGCCGGGGGCCGGATGGCGTCCGGCAGGACGGCGGCCGAGGGGGCGGTCCGGGCGACCCGACGCGGGCCGCCCCGCGTCCGGCCATCGGACGTCGGGCGGGCCGCCCTCGGGAGGAGCGGGCGCGGCGCTCCGGTCGACACGCAGCGAGGAGACGAGGGCATGAGCGAGAGCATCGAGGCGCAGATCCAGGCGCATGCGCGGGTCTGCAACGCGTTGATCGCCGAGGTCGGCAAGGTCGTCGTCGGGCAGGAGCCGATGATCACGCGCCTGCTGATCGGCCTGCTGACCGGCGGCCACGTCCTGCTCGAAGGCGTGCCCGGCCTCGCGAAGACGCTGACCGTCAAGAGCCTCGCCACCGCGATCGACACCCACTTCGCCCGCATCCAGTTCACGCCCGACATGCTGCCCGCCGACGTGATCGGGACCGAGATCTTCAATCCGCGCGAGGGCACCTATCACGTCAAGCGCGGCCCGCTCTTCTCGAACCTGATCCTCGCCGACGAGATCAACCGCGCGCCCGCGAAGGTCCAGGCGGCGCTGCTCGAGGCGATGCAGGAGCGGCAGGTCACGATCGGCGACACGACCTACCGCTTCGAGGAGCCCTTCCTCGTCCTCGCGACCCAGAACCCGATCGAGCAGGAGGGGACCTATCCCCTGCCCGAGGCCCAGGTCGACCGCTTCATGCTGAAGGTCGTGGTCGGCTACCCGTCGAAGGAGGAGGAGCGCCGGATCGTCGATCGGATGGCCTCGGGCCAGCCCGAGCCGGTCGTCGCGAAGGTCGCGAGCCCCGCCCAGCTGCTCGCGGCGCGCAGGACCGTCGACGCGATCTTCATCGACGACAAGGTCAAGCACTACGTCGTCGACCTCGTCCATGCGACCCGCGATCCGAAGAGCGCCGGCATCCAGGACCTCGAGGGCATGATCGAGATGGGCGCCTCGCCGCGCGCCTCGCTCTACCTGACCAAGGCCGCCAAGGCGAACGCCTTCCTCCAGGGCCGGACCTACGCGACGCCCCACGACGTGAAGAACCTCGCGACGGACGTGCTCCGCCATCGCGTGACGCTGACCTACGAGGCCGAGGCCGAGGGCAAGCGCAGCGAGGACGTGATCGAGCGGATCCTCGCCGGCGTGCTCGTCCCTTGATGCGTTAGTCGGGGACGTCCTTCATGCTCGCCAGCGAGATCCTTCGCCGCGTCCGCGAGATCGAGGTGCGCACGGGCCGTCAGGTGGCCGACGTGCTGGCGGGGGAGTACGTCTCGGTCTTCAAGGGGCGGGGGGTCGAGTTCGACGAGGTGAGACCCTACGTGCCGGGGGACGACGTTCGTGCGATCGATTGGAACGTCACCGCGCGCATGGGCGAACCCTTCGTCAAGCGCTACGTCGAGGAGCGGCAGCTCACGCTGATGCTGATGGCCGACGTCTCGGCCTCGCAGGACTTCGGCTCTTGCGCGCGCAGCAAGCGCGAGGCGACGGCGGAGCTCTGTGCGCTGCTCGCCTTCGCCGCGACGCGCAACGACGACAAGGTCGGGCTCACCCTCTTCCACGGCGACATCGAGCAGTACATCCCCCCGCGCAAGGGCCACAAGCACGCCCTGCGCGTCGTGCGCGAGGTCCTCGCCCACGGGACCGAGGCGGCGCTCGACGCTGCCCCGCGCGCCGGTCGCACGGGACCGCCGGCACGGGGGGCGCGCGGGACCGATGCGAAGCGCCCCGCCGATGCCCCGAGCGCCGCGCCCGCTCCGCCGCCCGACCTCGTCCCCATCCCGCCGCCGCGGCCGGGCCCGCTCGCCCGGCTCGCCGCCCGCTTCGGCAGCGTCCGCCGCCCCCGCGCGCCGCGCCAGGCGACGGATCTGCGCCATGCGCTCGAGTTCCTCATGCGCGTGACCCGGCGGCGGACGATCTGCTTCGTGGTCAGCGACTTCCTCGACGAAGGCTTCGAGCGCGCGCTGATGACGGCCAACCGCAAGCACGACGTCATCGCCGTCCTGGTCACCGACCCCGCCGAGCGCGCGCTGCCCGACGTCGGGCTCGTCACGCTGCGCGACGCCGAGAGCGGCCAGACGCAGGTCGTCGACACCGGGGCGCGGCGCTTTCGGGAGAGCGTCCTGCCCCAGCTCTCCGAGCGCGTCGCGCGGCTCGAGCGTCGTCTGCGCTCGCTCGGCATCGACTTCATCCACGTCGACGCCGGCGGCGACGTCGTCGAGCCCCTCGCGCGCTTCTTCCGCATGCGCGAGAAGCGGGGACGGCGATGAGGCGATCGGCCGTCTCGTTCGCTGCGCTTGCCGCGTGCCTCCTCGGCGCGGCCGTCCTGTCGGCCGCGACCGTCTTCGCGTCGACGGTCGCGCAGGCCGTCGACGACGGGGACGCGATCGCGCGCGACTACGAACGGGGGCCCGTGCGCGTCGCGCTCACGCTGCGTCCCGCGCAGCCGATGATCGGCGACGTCATCGAGCTCACGCTCGAAGCGCGGGCCGAGCCCGAGGTCGAGCTGCTGATGCCGGCGTTCGGCGAGGCCCTCGGCCGCTTCGAGATCGTCGACTTCGCGCCGAGCGAGCGCGCGGAGGCGGACGGCACGACGGTGGCGCGCCAGGTCTACCGCCTGCAGGCACAGCGATCGGGTCGTCAGTCGATTCCGGCGCTGCGCGTCGAGTTCGTCGACCGGCGGCCGGGAAACAAGCCCGCGCCCGAAGGCGAGGACGCCTACGAGATCCTGACCGAGCGCGTCGCGCTCGACGTCGGGACGATCCTCGCTTCGGACGCGCCCCTCGAGCTGCGTCCCGCCCAGGGCGATCTGGCCCGACGGCGCTTCCCCGGCGTCCCGGTCTGGGCCTGGCTCGGCGGCGCGCTCGTCGTCGTGGCCATCGCCGCGCCCTTCGCCTGGCGGGCCTGGCTCGCCCACCAGACCCGCCAGCGCCAGCGCAGCGCCTACGAGATCGCGCGCGGCGAGCTCGACGCGCTGCTCGCCCGGGGCCGCCCCCGGCCCGACGCGCTCGACGCGTTCTACGTCGCGCTCTCCCTGATCGTTCGCCGCTATCTCGAGAACCGCTTCGCGCTGCGCTCCCCCGAGCTCACGACCGAGGAGTTCCTCGCCGAGATGGGCCGCTCGCCGGACCTCGCGCGCGCCCATCAACAGCTCCTGCGCGAATTCCTGACCGAGGCCGATCTCGTCAAGTTCGCCGGTCATCGACCCGGGGCCGAGGTCGTCGGCCGCTCGATCGCGGCCGCCGAGCGCTTTCTCGAGGACACCCGCGACCTCGTGCGCCTGTCGGAGGCGTCATGAGTGACTGGCTCCGCGGCCTCGAGCTCGGCCATCCGCTGTACCTGCTCGTCGGCCTGCTCGCGCCCTTCGTCTTCGCGCAGGCGAGCACGCGGCGCGCCAGCGTCACCTTCTCGAGCCTCGCGCTGCTCGCCGGCCGACGGCGCTCCCTGCGCGAGCGCCTCGTCTGGCTCCCCGCCGCGCTGCTCGCGCTGGCGACGCTCTGCCTCGCCGTCGCGCTCGCCGATCCGCGGACGGGCAACGCCGTGACCGAGGTCGAGCGCGAGGGCATCGCGATCATGGTCGTCGTCGATCGCTCGGGCTCGATGGAGGCGCGCGACTTCGTACGCGGGGACCACGGTACGAGCCGTCTCGACGTCGTGAAGGGCATCTTCCGGGAGTTCGTCGAGGGAGGCGGGCCCTTCGGCGAGGGGCGGCCCGACGACCTGATCGGCATCGTCGCCTTCGCGCGCTATGCAGACGGACTCTGTCCGCTCACCCTCGATCACGGCAGCCTCCTCTCGATCCTCGCCGAGCTCGAGACGCCCGACACGCCCGAAGAGGACGGGACGGCGATCGGCGACGCGCTCGCCCTCGCCGTCGAGCGGCTCCGGCGACAGGAGACGAAGTCGAAGGTCGTGATCCTGCTGACGGACGGCGTCAGCAACGCCGGCGACGTCGAGCCGATCGAGGCCGCCGAGCTCGCGTCGCGCTTCGGCATCAAGGTCTACACGATCGGCGCCGGCTACGACGGCTTCGCGCCCTTCCCGGTGCGGCGCGGGGACGGCAGCGTCGTGCTCCAGCGGATGCCCGTCGAGATCGACGAGGTCACGCTGCGGCAGATCGCGGACAAGAGCGGCGGCCGCTATTTCCACGCGACGAACGAGGACGGCCTGCGCGAGGTCGTCGAGGAGATCGGACGGCTCGAGCGCAGCAAGGTCGCCGAGCTCCGCTACCTCGAATACACCTATCACTACCGCCCCTTCGTCTTCGTCGCGCTCGTCGCGACGGGGCTCGCCTGGTTGCTCTCCGCGGGCTGGCTGCGGAGGCTGCCGGCATGAACCTCGATGCGCTGCATGTCGCGAACCCCGCCTGGGTCCACGGCCTCTGGCTCTGGCCGCTCTTCGCCGCCGCGCTGGGGGTTCTCGAACGCCGCGGGCGCGATCGGCTCGGTCGGCTGGTAGCGCCGGCGCTCGAGCCGCGGCTGGTCGAGGGGCCGGCGCGCTGGCGGCGCATGGCGCGCGTCGGACTGCTCGCGCTCGCGGGGCTCGCGATGGTCGTCGCGCTGATGCGGCCGCAATGGGGCGAACGCTTCGTCGCGGCGCCGCGGGTCGGAGCCGAGATCATGATCGCGCTCGACGTCTCGCGCTCGATGCTCGCCGACGACGCCCGGCCGTCCCGGCTCGAGCGGGCGAAGGCCGAGATCAGCGATCTGCTCGCCTACCTCGGGGACGACCAGGTCGGCCTGATCGCCTTCGCCGGTCGGGCCAGCGTCCTCTCGCCGCTGACGCCCGACAAGAGCTTCCTGCGCCTCGCCCTCGAGAGCGCGGGTCCCCACAGCGTCTCCCGCGGCGGCACCCGCCTCGCCGAGCCGATCCTGCGCGCGGTCGCGGGCCTCGGCCGACCCGGACCCGCGCAGCGCGCGCTGATCCTCATCACGGACGGCGAGGACCAGGACTCCTTCGCCCTCGACGCCGCGAAGAAGGCGGCCGACGCGGGCATCAAGATCATCACGATCGGCTTCGGCGACGAGGCCGGCCGCGCGATCTCCGTCCGCAACCCCGAGGACGGCTCGCGCACCCTCGTCCGCGACGCCGACGGGCAGCCCGTCGTCAGCCGTCTGAATGGCGAGCTGCTGCGCGAGATCGCCCTCGCGACCGATGGCGCCTACGTCCCGGCCGGTACGGGCGTGCTCGACCTCGCGTCGATCTACGACGCCCACATCGCCCGGCTCACGCGCGGACAGCTCGACGCGCGCGGCCGGACGATTCGCGGCGAAACCCATCCGATCTTCGTCGCCCTCGCGCTCGCCGCGCTCGTGGCCGCGGTCTCGATCACGGCCGGCGGTCGCATTCGGTCGCAGGCACCCGCCGTCCGGGCCGAGCGCGGAGGGCGCGCGACGTACATCCTGCTCTTCTTCACGGCGAGCCTGATCGCGGTCGGAAGCGCGGCACCCGTGCGGGCCGCCGTCGACGCGCCAGCGAGCGCAGCCGGAGGGGAGCGGGTCGTGCAGGCTGCAGAGCCCGTCGCGCCGAGGCAGGAAGACGAAGCGCTCGGAGGCGGGCGCGCCGGCCGCGTGGCGCCGCCCGCGGCGGACGGGCGACCGGAGACCGCGCGCGTCGAGGAGACGCCGCGGGAGCGCTTCAACCGGGCGAACGCGCGGCTCGCGGAGGGCGATGCGGCGGCGGCGAGCGTGCTGTACCGCGAGGCCCGGCGCGACGCGACCGACGACCAGGCCCTGCGTTATGCGGCGAGCTACAACCTCGGCATGGCGGCGGTGGCCCAGGCCGATGGGCTCGAGCGGGAGAAGCCGGCCGAGGCGCTCGCGTTGCTCCACGAGGCTGCGGACTGGTTTCGCGAGGCGGCCGCCATGGAGCCCGACGAGACCGATCCGCGCCACAATCTCGACGTCGTGCTCCGCCGGGCCTTGATCCTCGCCGACGCGATCGCAAGGCGCGGGCAGCGCGACGTCGAGGGCGAGCTCGATCGCCTGATCGAGCAGCAGCGGGCCCGCGTCGCCGAGTCGGCAGTCCTGCTCGACGCCGTGGCCCGGACCGAGGCCTCGGGGCAGGGCGATGGATGGGCCCCCGCCTTCGATGCGGCGGCGACCGCGCAGCGCGCGCTGCTCGCCGAGGCCGAGACCGTCGCCGACCGCGTCGCCGACGAGAAGGCGATCATCGAGTCCCGGCCCGAAGCCGAGCGAGCGCCCGAGGACGTCCTGCGCGGCGCTTCGCTCGAGGGCGTGCTCGCCTATCTCGATCAGGCCGCCGAGCGCATGGGGCAGACCCGAGGCCAGCTGCGCAGGCGGAGCGCCGAGCGCGCCTATCGTCGCGGTGCGGAGGCGTTGACGCAGCTCAAGCGGGCGCGCGACCAGCTGCGCGATCCGGTCGAACAGCTCGGTGTCCTGATGGCCGAGGTCGCGGGGCTCGCGCAGGCGACGGCGCGACGGGCGGACGGCCCCGCGACGGACGGTGCGGCGGAGGGGGCCGCGCGCCCCGGCGCGGCGACCGCGGCGGGCGTCGGTCGAGGGGGCGGCGACGAACCGATCGGGGCGAGCGGAACGGAGCCGGCGGTCCGGCTGCCCGCCTTCCTGACGCCGGAGTCGATCGCCGCCGAGACCGGGGCGGCCGCGGCGCGCGTGCGGGAGCTCGCGGAGCGCTTCGAGCGGGCGGCCGATCAGGCCGCCGCATCGCTCGATGCCGCGGGCGCGTCGACGGAGGCGACCGCGGCCGACGCCGACGCGGAGGCGTTGCGCGAGGCGCTGATCGCCGCCGCGCCCCTCGTACGTCGGGCGGACGAGGCGATGGCGCACGCGCGTGTCGCCGCCGAAGCCGCGGACTTCTCGCTGGCGGTCGAGGCGGAGGGCGAGGTCGTCGCGACGCTCGGCGCGGCACGCGAGCGTTTTCTCGACCTGCGGGCGCTGATCGCGGTGGCGCACGCGACGCAGACCGAGATCGCCGGTCTCGCGACGAGCGACGAGGCGCAGGCGAAGGCCGTTCGTGCGCGGGCGCCGTCGGCGCTCGTCGCGTTGCAGGAGAAGAATCGCGCGCGCGCGACACGACTCGAGGCCCTGCTCGGTCGCGAGCGCGCACGAGCGCAGGCGGCTCGTGCGGCGGCGGACTCCGCCGGGGCAGAGACCGGTCAGACGTCCGCCCCCCCGACCGGCGAGGCCGATGCGAACGATGCACTCGCGCAGCGCTTCGATCGCGCGACGTCGCTGCTCGCCGAGGCCGAGGCGGCGATGGACGACACGCGGACCGGACTCGCCGCCCGATCCGGGTCGGGCGAGCCGGATTGGGCGCGCGTCGCGCCGCCCGCCACGCGCGCTGCGGAGCGGCTCGACGCGCTCCGCCAGCTCTTCTTCTCCCTCGTCGAGCAGCTCGAGCGCCTCGCCCGCGATCAGGTCGACCTCGGCGATCGCACGCGCGAGGCGCTCGCGCTCGACGTCGCGGAGGGTGTCGAGTCGACACGCGTGCGCGCTGATGCGCTCGCGACCGAGCAGGGGGCGCTCGAGACGCAGGCCGGCGCGATCGCCGACGCGCTCCTCGCGCGCGCGACCGCGGCTGCGAGCGACGAGGGCAGCACGCCCGGTGCCCAGGGCGGGTCGGCAACCGTGTCGCCGTCGGCGGGACCCGATGCCGATACGCTCCGCCGCGCGGCCGAGCTCGTCGCGACGGCGCAGCTCTCGATGCGCGCGGCCGCGTCGGATCTCGACGACGAAGCGCGGCCGCTCGAGGGCGTCCCGCCCGTCCAGGAGGACGCGAGCGCGTCGCTGCGCGAGGCCCTCGCGCTGCTCTCGCCGCCGCCCTCCGAATCCGAGCCGGATGCGTCCGAGCAGGATTCGGGCGCCGGTCGGGACGAGTCGTCCGACTCGGCCCAGCAGGGCGAGGATCCCGGCGCGTCGGACCAGGGCGAGCAGGGCGATCGACCGGACGACGGCGCTTCCGAGGCGGACGCGCGCGACGGCGGGTCGGACGAACAGGGCGGGGCGGCGGGGGCGGACGCGGCGGCGCAGGCGGGCGAAGATCGACGGGGCCTGCCCGGGGCGCGGGATCCGGCGCAGCTGCTGCAGGGCGTGCGCGATCGGGAGGCCGAGCGCCGCGAGACGGCCGAGCGACGCGCCCGGGAGCAGCGGCGCTCGGCGCCGGTGGAGAAGGATTGGTGAGTCGGGGAGGCGCGCTCGTCCGGGGATCCGCGTTGGCTGCGCGGGTCACGAGGGGGATGTCCCTGCTCGCCGCCGCGTTCTTCGTCGGCGCGCCGCTGCCTTCCGCGCTCGTCGCGGGCGCGCTCCTCGGGGCCGCTCCGGCCGCGGCCCAGGAGGCGCGGGTCGAGCTCGCGCGCGCGCCCTACTACCAGGGCCAGCCGATCGAGCTCCACGTCATCGCGACCCAGTTCGAGTCCTCGCCTCAGCCCGAGGTCGAGTTCGATCCCCAGCCGGCGCTCGCGATCCGTCTCGTCGGCGTCTCGCCCAGCAGCTCGACCTCGATCTCGATCGTGAACGGCCAGATGACGCGCGTCCATGAGGTCAGCTTCACCTACCGCTACGAGCTGACGAGCAGCAGGACGGGCGAGCTGCTCGTCCCCGCCTTTCGTGTCCGACAGGGCGCGACCGTTCGCACGACGCGCTCGTTCACGATCGACGTCGCCGCGGTGCCTTCGAGCGACGAGTTCGGCGTGTCGCTCGTGCTGCCGGAGGGGCCGATCTTCGTCGGACAGCGGGTGCCCCTCGCGATCGAGGTCCGCATCGACGAGGCGGCCGCGCCCGACATCCTCGACTACCGCATCCAGATCCCGCTCTTCGACGTGCCGGGCGTCCGATTCGTCGACACCGCACCGCCGGGCGCGAGCGAGACGCTCTCCATCGCGACGGCGGGGGGCGTCGTCCAGCTGCGGGCGACGAGCGGGACGCGGCGTGTCGGCGGGCGTTCGATGATCGTCCTGCGGGCCGAGCGGACGCTGATCCCGCAGCGATCGGGGCGGATCGAGGCGGCCGCGCCGACCATCGCGGTCGAGCGGGGCACGCGTTTCCGCCAGGACTTCTTCGGTGGAAGGCGCGCCGTCGCGACGACGCGCACGCTCTCGAGCGGTCGTCCGGTCCGCGTCGAGGTCGCCGCGCTGCCCGAGGAGGGACGCCCGGCGAGCTTCGCCGGCGCCGTCGGGACGGGCTTCAGCCTCGAGGTCACGGCCGACCGCAGCGTCGTCCAGCTCGGCGAGCCGATCGAGCTCACGTTCCACCTGCGCGGTCACGGCGATCTCGCCTCGGCCGGGCTCCCGCCCCTCGACGCGCCCGGCCTCTTCGACCCGACGGCTTTCCGCCTGCCGGACGAAGAGCCGGCGGGTCTCGTCGACGAGGACGGCAAGCATTTCCGCGTGACGGTGCGCGTGCTCGACGCGCGCGTGCGGGCGATTCCGGCGCTGGCCTACTCCTGGTTCGACGCGGACTCGCGCCGCTTCGAGACGACCCATTCGCTTCCGATCGCGCTCTCGGTCGGCGCGGCCGAGGTCGTGGGTGCGGACGCGGTGACGAGCGCCGCGGCGGAGGGCGGCGACGCGTCGGCCGCGGAGGCGAGGCGTTCGGGGGCCGCGGCGGGCGAAGCGGGGGGCGAGGCGGCTGATGGCGCGGAGCGGGACGCGGTGCGCGCCGGATCGCTCGCCGAGTCGGCCGCGAATCTCGCGATCGAGCGCGACGCCGACGTGCTCCTGGGGCAGGCGCGCTCGACCCGGGGGCTCGGGATCGCCACGGCCTCGCTCTATGCGCTCGGCCTCGCGCTGCTGGCGTGGGGCGTCGTCGAGCGACGACGGCGCGCGATCGATCCCGTGGTGCACGCGCGCCGGGTGGCGCTCGCGCGCGCGAAACGGGCGATCGAAGGCGCATCGGCCGCGTCGGGGGACGCGGACGCAGCGCGTGCGGCCGCGATCGGTCGCGCCTTGCGCGAGCTGGTGGCGGCGGAGCCCGCGCTCGCGTCGGCGGAGCTCGATGCGATCGTCGCCGAGTGTGACGCGCTGCGATTCGCGCCGGCGGGCTCGGCCGGCGCGGCGACGAGCGCGCTCGGGTCCCTCGCGCAGCGGGCGCGCGCGCTCGTCGAGGTCCGGCTCGACGCGCTCCGGTCGGGTACCGCGCCTCGCGTCGGCGGCGCGCGCCTCCTGCTCGGTCTCGGTCTCGGCGGCCTCTCGGCGCTCGGCTTCGCCGCCCTGGCCGGTCCTGCCTCTGCGGCCGTGGCTCCGGCCGACGGGGCGCCGACGGCGGGATCGGCAGCGGCGACCTTGCAGACCCCGCCCGCTGACGATGACGCCCGCGCGCAGCTCGCCCGCGCGATCGCGGACTACGAGGCGGCCCAGTCGGAGCGCGATCGGGACGCGCGCATCGCGGGCTTCCAGCGCGCGGCGCGGGCGTTCGGCGCGCTGCTCGACGCGGGCGCGGCTTCGGCCGCGCTCTACACGAATCTCGGCCATGCGGCGCTCCAGGCGGGGCGGACGGGGGAGGCGGTGCTCGCCTATCGCCGGGCGCTCGCGCTCGATCCGCGCGCGGCGGCGGCGCGCCAGAATCTGGTGCACGTACGCGCGCGTCTTCCCGCCTGGGTTCCCCGCCCCGGCGGCCAGGACGGGGCCCAGGACGTGCTCTTCGCCTATCGCCGGCTGCCTGCGCCGGTGCGGGCCCTCGCCGGCGCGGCCTGCTTCGCGCTGGCGGCCTTCGCGCTCGTTCTCTCGGCGCGCGGTCGGACGGGGCCTTGGCGCGGCGCGGCGTTGCTCGCCAGCGCGCTCTGGCTGGTCCTCCTGGCGAGCGTGCTGCTCGACGGACGTCGCCCGGGCGAGGGGACGGCGGCCGTGCTGACGTCGGACGAGACGCCGGCGCGGGTCTCCGACTCGGCGCTCGCCCCGCTCGCCTTCCCGGAGCCGCTCCCGGCCGGCGTCGAGGTCGAACGCCTCGAAGTCCGCGGCGATTTCGCCCGAATCCGGCTCGCGAACGGTCGGGACGTCTGGGTCCGCAGTTCCAGCGTGACGCCCGTCGCGGACTGATTGACTAGAATCGCGCCTTGCGTGTCCGCCCCTGTTGCCAGGACGGGAGGAGCTCATGGCGAAGGTTCGGGTCGCGATCGTCGGTGTCGGCAGCTGCGCCAGCGCGCTGGTCCAGGGGGTCGCCTACTACTCGGTCCACGATCCCGAGAAATCTCCCGGTCTGATGCACGCGCACATCGGTCCCTACGCGATCGGCGACGTCGAGTTCGTGGCGGCGTTCGACGTCGACGCGCGCAAGGTCGGCCGTTCGCTCGAGGAGGCGCTCTTCGCGCCCCCGAACCGCGCTGCCGTCTTCGAACGGGACCTCTCTGCCGGTGGGCTGCGCGCTGCCTCGGGCGTCACGGTCGCCCTCGGTCCCGTCCTCGACGGCGTCGCCGACCACATGGCGAACCACCCCGCCGACGAGTCCTTCCGCGTCGCGCCGGGCGAGCCCGTCGACGTCGCGGAGGCGCTCCGCGCGGCACGGGCCGACGTGCTCGTCTGCTATCTCCCGGTCGGATCCGAACGGGCCGCCCGTCATTATGCAGAGGCGTGCCTCGAGGCCGGGGTCGCGCTCGTCAACTGCATCCCCGTCTTTCTCGCGTCCGATCCCGCCTGGGCCGAGCGTTTTCGCGCGGCAGGGCTGCCCCTGATCGGCGACGACGTGAAGAGCCAGCTCGGCGCGACCATCGTCCACCGCGCGCTCGCCCGACTCTTCGCCGACCGCGGCATCGACCTCGATCGGACCTATCAGCTCAATACGGGCGGCAATACGGACTTCCTCAACATGCTCGAGCGAAGCCGCCTCGAGTCCAAGAAGCGCTCGAAGACGCAATCCGTCCAGAGCCAGCTCGACGTGCCGCTCGACCCCGCGAACATCCACGTCGGACCGTCCGACTACGTCGCCTGGCAGCGAGACAACAAGCTCGCGTTCATCCGCATGGAGGGTCGGGGTTTCGGAGGCCAGCCGATCGAACTCGAGCTGAGGCTCTCGGTCCAGGACTCGCCCAACAGCGCGGGGGTCGTCATCGACGCCGTGCGCTGCGCGAAGCTCGCGCGCGATCGCGGGCTCGCCGGGCCGCTCGAGGGACCGAGCGCGTGGTGGATGAAGAGTCCGCCGCGACAGATGCGCGACGACGAGGCGCGCCAGGCGCTCCAGGCTTTCGTCGCGGGAGGTGGAGGTTGAAGCTCTACGTCTTTCCGATCGCCCCGAATCCGACGAAGGTCCGGCTCTACCTGGCGGAGAAGGCGGCGGCCGGCCGTCCGATCCCGCTCGAGCAGGTCACGGTCAGCCTGATCGAGGGCGAGCACCGCCAGGCCGCGCACCGCGCCCGCAATCCCTTCGCGACGCTGCCCGTCCTCGAGACGGACGGCGGGCGATTCGTGATCGAATCGCTGCCGATCATCGACTACCTGGAGGAGCTCCATCCGGAGCCTTCGATGTTCGGACCCGATCCCGACGCCCGCGTCTTCGCGCGCCAGCTCGAGCGCGTCGCCGACATCGGCGTCCTGATCCCGATCGGGCGCATCGTCCACGCGACGAACTCGCCGGTCGGCTATCCGCCGAATCCCGCCGTGGCCGACTACTACCGCGAGCGGCTGCCGCGCAGCCTCGACTACCTCGAGGACCAGCTCGCCGACGGTCGCGCCTGGCTCGCCGGCGATCGGGTCACGGTCGCGGACTGCACGCTCGCGTCGGCGCTCCAGTTCGGACGATTCCGCAAGATCGAGCCGGTCTCCGAGCGCGAGTACCCCCGCCTCGCGGACTGGGACGCGCGGTATCGGGGACGGGCGGTGGCGAAGGCGGTCTTGCTCGTCTGAGGGCATGACCATTCGCGCGCGGGCGAACGCGTTCGCGCGACCCGGGCCTGCGGCTTCCGCGTGGCGTCTGGCGAGCGGGGGTCGAACCGGGGGACGCGCTCGCACGAGCGGGACGATCGGCGGCTCGAGCGGTCGGTGTGAGATCGAATCAACCTCGTCGATCCCGGGTGGTCGACACGCCGGCTGCGCGTTAGGTTCCGGCGTTCGCGGGGCTCCGGGTGCATCGCCAATCGGGAGGAGCGGGAAGATGACGATCGGGTCGACGTTTCTTGGACGGCTTCGCCGATCGGCCTGGTACCGCCGGCGACGATTCGGTGCCTCGTTCGGCTTCGTCGCCGCGATGATGCTCGTGCTTCCGCCGCTCGCGCGGGGCGGCGGTCTCTACATGAACGAGCTCTCGACGACCGCGCAGGCCAATGCCGGCGCCGGGCGCGTCGCCTGGGCGCCGGACGCGTCGGCCACGCTCCACAATCCGGCCCTGATGACGGAACTCTCGGACCATGGCTTCGCCGCCGGCTTCTCCCTGGTCTTCGGCAACGTCCACTTCGATGCGGACGCCGCGCCCGATCCGTCGACCGGGACCGGCAACGGCGGGAATCAGGCCGGCATCGCGCCGCTCGCGAGCATGAGCTACGTGCACGTTCTGTCCGATCGCGTTCGCCTCGGCTTCAGCTTCTATTCCATCTCGGGATCGGTGCTCGACCCGAGCAACGACTGGGCCGGGCGCTACCAGATGACGGAACTGTCGCTCCTGACCATCAGTCTCTCGCCGGTGGTGGCCGTGCGCGTGACCGATTGGCTGTCGGTCGGCGCCGGACCCGTCATCAGTTACGGCGTCCTCGATTGGAAGCTCAAGGCCCCGCTTCCGTTTCCGCCCGGCGCCGAGACGAAGGTCCATCTCGACGAACTCGACGACTGGCAGGCCGCGGCGCGGATCGGGGTGACGCTCAAGCCGCATGAAGACGTTTCCCTCGGCGTCTATTACAACTCGGAAACCAAGTTCGAATTGTCGGGCAACGTCCAGCTCGGCGGTCTCGGCCCGGGGAATCTCGATACGGACATGCCGCTCGCCCAGTTCGTGGAGGTCGGAGCCCATTGGCAGGTCAGCGACCGACTGGCGCTGCTCGCGAGCTTCGACTGGGAGGATTGGAGCGCGGCGGACGATCTCGACATCACCATCGGCGGCAACCGCATCGCCGCGGGCACGGGGTTCGAGGATACCTACAAGGTCGGACTCGGCGCGAACTACCGCGCCGCGGACGACTGGCTGATTCAGGGCGGGGTCGCGTTCGATACGTCGGCTTTCCGCAACAAGGATCGGACGGCGGCGATCCCGATCGATCGACAGGTTCGCGTCTCGATCGGCGCGCAGCACGAGATCAGCGATGCGCTGACGCTCGGAGGCTCCTTCACGTACGTCAATCTCGGCTCGGCCGAGATTCGGGCGAATACCGTTCGGGGTGACTACCAGGACAACGATCTGTTCATCCTGGGTCTGACGCTGGCCTTCGACCGGCTGCCGTGGAATGGCATGGCGACCTTCGCGGGCACCAACCCGTGAGGCGAGGATGCCGGCTCGAATCCCGAGCCGAGCAACTTCGTAGCTGAAGGCACCCGCCCCCGACATCCCGTCCCGTCGGATCCGAATCCGAACCCCATCGCGCACGGGCCCATGCCGAGAGGCGCCGTCCGGACGCGTCGTTCGTTCGTGGAAAGTGCGCGACGGTCCGAATGTTGCACGGCCGCGTCGTGCGTTCCTCGCCCGCGCCCGAGCTGCGAGCCGCGGTTCCGGCTGCTACAGATGGATCTCCATTAGTCGTCGATCGTCGAAATCGCCGCTTGTGATGCCGTCGATCGGATCGGTCCCGATCCGATCGCGACGTCGAGGGGCGGCGTGCACGGAAGTGCTGCCCGATCGCGATTGCGCGCATATCCGAACGGAGGCGACAGCATGCCCGACAAGACCGGAATCCGGCCCCTTCTCATCCTGATCGTCTGCTTCCTCGTGTTCGGCATCGATGCGGTCGCGGCTGAGGAAGGGGCCGTGCCGTCGAAGCCCAACATCCTGGTGATCTGGGGCGACGACATCGGGACCTGGAACATCAGTCACAACAACCGCGGCATGATGGGCTACGCGACGCCCAACATCGATCGGATCGCCGACGAAGGGGTCGCGTTCACTGACTACTACGCGCAGCAGAGCTGTACGGCCGGCCGGGCGGCCTTCATCGGCGGCTCCGTTCCCGTCCGATCGGGCATGACGAAGGTCGGCTTGCCGGGCGCCAAGGAGGGTTGGCAGAAGACCGACGTGACCATGGCGACGGTCCTGAAGTCGCAGGGCTATGCGACCGGCCAGTTCGGCAAGAACCATCAAGGCGACCGCAATGAACATCTTCCGACGATCCACGGCTTCGACGAGTTCTTCGGCAACCTCTACCACCTGAACGCGGAGGAGGAGCCGGAGAACCGGGACTATCCGCGAGAGATGAAGCTGGCCAACGGCAAGACCTTCCTCGAGACCTTCGGGCCGCGCGGCGTGATGCACTGCTTCGCGGCGGACGCGGAGGACAAGACCGACGATCCGAGGTTCGGGAGGATGGGGAAGCAGAAGTGTGAGGATACGGGTCCGCTGACCAGGAAGCGCATGGAGACGATCGACGACGAGACGGTCGCGGCCGCGAAAGACTTCATCTCCCGGCAGGTCCAGGACGGCAAGCCCTTCTTCGTCTGGTGGAACGGCACGCGAATGCACTTCCGAACCCACGTCAAGCCGGAACACACGGGCATCTCCGGGCAGGACCAGTACAGCGACGGGATGGTCGAGCACGACATGCACGTCGGCGAACTGCTGAAGACGCTCGACGAGCTCGGAATCGCCGACGACACCGTCGTGATGTACTCGACGGACAACGGTCCGCACTACAACACCTGGCCGGACGCCGGGACGACCCCGTTCCGCAGCGAGAAGAACTCGAACTGGGAGGGGGCCTACCGCGTGCCCGCGTTCGTGCGCTGGCCCGGACATTTCCGGGCCGGCGAGACCCTGAACGGGATCGTCGCCCACGAAGACTGGCTTCCGACCTTCGCCGCCATCGCCGGCGCCCCCGACGTCAAGGAGCAGCTGCTGAAGGGCATGACGCTGAATGGCCGACGCTACAAGAATCACATCGACGGCTACGTCCTGCTCGACTACCTGAGCGGGAAGTCCGACAGCTCGCCACGGCAGGAGTTCTGGTACGTCAACGACGACGGGCAGATCGTCGCCGCACGCTACTCGGACTGGAAGGTCGTCTTCCTCGAGAATCGCGGTGAGGCCTTCGGCGTCTGGCGCGAGCCCTTCACCGAACTCCGCGTGCCGCTGCTCTTCAACCTGCGGCGGGATCCTTTCGAAAAGGCGCAACACAACGCGAATACCTACAACGACTGGTTCCTGGATCGCCCGTTCGTCATCGTTCCGATCCAGGGCCTGGCCGCCCGCTTCCTGATGTCGATGAAGGAGTTCCCGCCGAGCCAGTCGCCCGGCTCCTTCAATCTCACCAAGATCGAGGAGAAGCTGCGAGCGATCGGATCGGGTCGCTGAGCGCGCTCGGCGTACGGAGCCGATCCGTTCGGAAGACGGGCCGGGCCGCTCCCTCGGGAGCGGCCCGGTCATCCAGCTCGAAGTGGAGCGATCGGAAGATGAACACCTCCAGAGCGAAGACGCTGGTCCTGACCCTCGCGGCGACGCTTCTCGCGGCAAACCCTTCGATCGCGGCCGACCCGCTGCCTTCCTGGAAGGAGGGGAAGGCGAAGCGGTCGATCGTCGAGTTCGTCCAGGCAGTCACGACGCCAGGCGGCAAGGGCTTCGTCCCCGAACCGGAGCGCATCGCCGTGTTCGACAACGACGGGACGCTCTGGTCCGAGCAGCCGATGTACTTCCAGGCCTTCTTCGTCTTCGATCGGATCAAGGCGCTCGCGCCGCAGCATCCCGAATGGAAGACCGAGGAGCCCTTCGCCTCGGTCCTCGCCGGCGACGTCAAGACGGCGCTCGCGGGGGGAGAGCACGCGCTGCTCCAGATGGTCATGGCGACGCATGCCGGAATGACGACGGACGAGTTCGACCGGCTCGTGCGCGATTGGGACGCAAGCGCGAGGCATCCCAGGACCGGGCTGCGTTTCACGGAGATGGTCTACCAGCCGATGCTCGAGCTGCTCGCCTATCTGCGTGCGAATGGATTCGAGACCTTCATCGTCTCCGGCGGCGGCATCGAATTCATGCGCCCGTGGACCGAGCGCGTCTACGGCATCCCGCCCGAGCAGGTCGTGGGGAGCAGCGGCGAGCTCCGATTCGAGATGCGCGACGGAGTGCCCACGATCGTCAAACTGCCCGAGATCGACTTCATCGACGACAAAGCGGGTAAGCCCGTCGCCATCCAGCGCCACATCGGGCGGCGTCCGATCGCGGCCTTCGGCAACTCCGACGGCGACCTGCAGATGCTGCAGTGGACCTGCATCGATCGGACGTCGAGCCTCTGCCTCTTCGTCCACCACACGGATGCCGAGCGCGAGTACGCCTACGATCGTGGTTCCTCGGTCGGGCGCTTCGACCAGGGGCTCGACGAGGCGAAGGCTCGCGGCTGGGTCGTCGTCGACATGAAGGACGATTGGGCGCGCGTCCATCCGGTCCAGAAACGCTAGCGCGCGATCCGCCTCCGCCACGACTCGGGCCTCGGCAGCGTCGGCATGTGGCATGGACCGCCATGCGATCGGCGTCCGCGCAGACGGTCCGTTGCTCCGCGGTTCCGCGCTAGGGCGTGCCCGAGTGTGTCTCGACCGGAACCATCCGGCTCGCGGCCGCGAGTTCGAGCCGTTCGTCCCGAAGCAGGTCTTCGGGGGACCGGAGGATCGGAGGGGGCGCGGGGAGGCGCGGTCCGAACTCGGTCCGATCCCGTCGCCAGTCGTCATGGAGTGCGTCGGCGAGGGTCCGCCACTCCGGGTGACGGAGATGGGCTCGGACCAGCGGCTCCGTCGCGAGCCAGCGATAGTTGCCATTGATCGGATTGGTCCGAAGCAACTCGAGCGCGTGTTCGCCCTCACCGAGAGCGAGGGCGAGGCGGATGAGATGGTCCCAGAAGCGTGGCCCATCGCGCAGGTGGTCCTGCAAGATCCTTCTTGCATCCGCATGGCGCCCCGAGAGCGCATCGACGAGCGCGACGGCGATTTCCCGTCGGTCCTCCTGGATGCCCTCAGGATCAGGGTCGGAACCCGATCGGGCCAGCGACGCGCGCGCGCCAGCGAGGTCCCCTTCCGCGAGATGGACGTCGAAGCGCGCCATCGCGCAGTCGAATCCCGAGACGCCGCTGTGCGTCAGCGCCTCGACCTCCCGGCGAGCGGCGTCGAGTCGATCCAGGCGCGTCAGCAGGTAGACGCGCAGGCGTCGCGGCGCGTCCCAGACCGGGTCGAGCGCCGTCGCCCAGTCGCAGGAAGCGATCGCGGACTCCCAGAATCCGAGGCTCGCATAGCGGGCCGCCAGCTGCGAGCGGCCTTCCGAATCGTGCGGATCGAGCGCGACTGCGAATTCCGTCATCCGGAGCGCGGGGCGTGGTCCGAGGGCGATGGACTCCAGGGATCCGAGCAGGTACAGGCTGCGCGCGTGTCGGGGGTCGATCGCGAGCGCCCGGTCGAGGAGGGTCCGGGCGCGCGCCAGGATGTCGGTCGTCTCGTCCCGGGGCGGAAAGAGACGGAGCAACGCGACGTGGGCCAGCTCTGCGATCGCGTCGACGTATGCCGGCTCGTAATCGAGCGCCTCCCGGAGGCGACGCTCGGCCGCTTCCAGATCGCGCGGGTCGAACGCGTTTCCGTAGCGGATGCTGCTGTGACGGCCCTTCGCATAGGCGTCGCGCGCGCGGGTCGTCGTGTCGTTCACGCGGTGGGCTCGCCCGGCGAGGGTCGTCGCGATCGGGTCCGCGAGACGGTCGGCCAGGCGCACCGCCGCCGCGCGCGTCCAAGCCGCCGATTCCGTGCCGGACCAGACGCACCGGCCGTCGGCAACGCGGACGAGTCGCGCCCGGACTGTGGCGCGCTCCCCCTGCCGCTCCATCGAGCCTTCGACGCGGAAGTCGGGCTCCGTTCGACTCTCCGATGACCAGCCTGCAGTGGCGGTCGCCCTCGACGGCGTCACCTCGAGACCCGAGCGGGTCGAGAGACGATCTCGCAGAGCCGCTTCGATCCCGTCGATCGGAGCGGGCCGATCGCGTCCGTCGGGTTTCGGAGACTGGAACGCCCCGACGCTCACGCGGAAGGTCGACGGACTCCGATCCGGTCGGGCTTCGCTGACGCGGATCTCCGGTACGTAGTGTCCCTTCGGCAGGGCGATCACGATCGGATCTGCCGATCCCTCCTGCTCGTAGTAGGTCGCCAGCCGGCGTCGGAGGCGGTGCGCTTCCGAGCGAACGATCGGGTCGGAATGGGGGTCGTAGTCGAAAGCGCGGCCGTACACCTCGACGCCGATCGTGCGCTCCTTGATTTCCTCGCTCCGTCCTTCGAGGAGCGCCTCGACGACGAACCGCAGGAATCGACAGAGGCGCCGAGATCGGCGGAGATGAGGGCTGTCGACGAGGCGATCGAGGCAAACCTCGACCGCGTCCCGCGAATGATGGACTGCCGTCGCTGCGACCACGGGTATGCTCCAGCGATCCCGATGAGAACACTAGCGGGAGAAGCTCCTATCCCTCAATAACCCCCCACGGTCCACGGCGGCGTGCTATGGCTCGAGCGATCGGGATCGCTCGAAGTCCATGGCGATTGCTCGCACGATGCCGGGTTCGAGGTCGAGGTCGAGGTCGAGGTCGCGGTCGAGAACGACGGCCGCGACTCGTGGCGTGCGTCGCGCGCTCGTATCGCATGGGGGCCGATGGGTCTCGCATGATCCGCTTCTGTTGGGAAGCGCCCGCGGCGACGCCACGTCGGATCGCCGCGAGGACCGCGAGCGTCCCGCCCTCGCTCGACCGGGACGAAGGGGACGACCGGATGACCAACACGCGAACGACCAACACGCGAATGGGAGACCGCCGATGACCCGGCTCTTGATGATCGTCTTCTCGATGTCCGCGGCACTGCTGCTCGTGGCGACGACATCCGTCGCGCAGCCATCGAAGCCGAACATCATCCTGATCGTCTCGGACGATACCGGCTACGGCGACCTGGGCCCCTATGGCGGAGGCGAGGGCCGCGGCATGCCCACGCCGAACATCGATCGTCTGGCGGACGAGGGCATGACGATGTTCTCGTTCTACGCGCAGCCGAGCTGCAGGCCGGGTCGTGCGGCGATGCAGACCGGTCGCATCCCGAATCGAAGCGGCATGACGACGGTGGCGTTCCAGGGTCAGGGCGGAGGGCTTCCGGCGGCGGAATGGACGCTGGCCTCGGTCCTCAAGACTGCCGGATACAACACCTTCTTCACGGGCAAATGGCATCTCGGCGAGGACGACTACGCCCTGCCCAACGCGCAGGGCTACGACGAGATGCGGTACGTCGGCCTCTACCACCTCAACGCCTATACCTACGCCGATCCGACCTGGTTCCCGGACATGGATCCGGAGCTGCGAGCGATGTTCAAGAAGGTGACCAAGGGGTCGCTCTCCGCCAAAGCCGGCGAGAAGGCCGTCGAGGATTTCGCCATCAATGGTCAGTACGTCGACGAGCCCGACGAGAGCACGGAGGAATATCCGAACGGCGTGGTCGGCATTCCGTACTTCGATGGCTACATCGAGAAGGCCGCGACCGACTACCTCGATCGCGCCGCGAAGGCGGGAGCGCCCTTCTTCATGAACGTCAACTTCATGAAGGTCCATCAGCCCAACATGCCTCATCCCGACTTCGAGCATCGGTCGACGTCGAAGTCGAAGTACGCGGATTCCGTCGTCGAGCTCGACGCCCACGTCGGCGCCATCATGGACAAGCTCCGCGCGCTCGGTCTCGACAAGAACACGCTCGTCTTCTACACGACCGACAACGGTGCCTGGCAGGACGTCTACCCCGATGCGGGCTACACGCCTTTCCGCGGAACCAAGGGGACCGTCCGCGAGGGCGGCAATCGAGTGCCCGCGATCGCCTGGATGCCCGGCAAGATCAAGGCCGGCTCGTGAAACCACGACATCCTGGGCGGTCTCGATCTGATGGCGACCTTCGCCTCGGTCGCCGGCATCGAGCTTCCGAAGAGGGATCGCGAGAAGAAGCCGATCGTGTTCGACAGCTACGACATGTCTCCGGTCCTCTTCGGCACTGGCCAATCCGACCGGAAGGCCTGGTTCTACTTCACCGAGAACGAGCTGACGCCGGGGGCGGTCCGTGTCGGCAACTACAAGGCCGTCTTCAATCTGCGGGGCGACGACGGTCAGGCGACCGGCGGCCTCGCCGTGGACACGAATCTGGGCTGGAAGGGGCCCGACAAGTACGTCGCCACGGTGCCCCAAATCTTCGACCTCTGGCAGGACCCGCAGGAGCGGTACGACATCTTCATGAACAACTACACCGAGCGGACCTGGACCCTGGTGACCTTCAACGAGGCCATCCGGAAGAAGATGCAGTCCTACGTCGACCATCCGCCGCGCAAGCTCCAGAGCGAGGTCTATACGGGGCCGATCACGCTCACGCAGTACCAGCGGCTCCAGTACGTCCGCGAGGTCCTCGAGAAGGAGGGCGTCAAGATCCCCATGCCGACGGGAAACTGAGACGCGTTCGTTCGGAGTCGAGCGCGCCGGCGGAAGGCGTGGCGCGACCAGCCGATGCTGCGCCGGACGGCGGCCCGCGACGGCTTCTCGTCGAGGCGAGTCTGCGTCAGGCGAGCGCCTTGAGCAGACCGAGCAGGAGCTCCTTGACCGGGACTTCGATCCCGATCACGGCGAGCTGAGGCAGGGCCGCCGGAAGCAGGATGGCGGCCAGTGATCGCCGACCGATCGGGACGACGTGCATCTTCCGCACCGACTCGAAGATCGGAAGCGTGTCGGCGACCGGTCCGATCTCGGGCGCGGACAGGATCGCTTCGTCCTCGACGCGCGCATGCTCGATCCAGCGCCTGCGCACGAGTCTTCCGTGCTCGGCGACGAGTGCGCCGTACTCGAGCTCGGCGCGCCGCTTGACGCCGGCGAGGACGCGCAGCCAGGGGAGGAGCGGCGCGAGGAAGAGCACGAGGCAGGTGACGCCGAAGGCGATCATCGGCATCCGCAACGTCTCGACGTGGACCCCGTGGTAGAGCACGTCGTGGCTCCATCGCGACGCGAGGACGGTCGAGATCGCGAGGATCACGGGACTGAACGCGATCGGCAGTGCTTCGAGGAAGCCCAGTCCGGCGGCTCCGTCGGGATGGGTCGGCGCGAGCGCGAGATCGAGGCGCGCGAGGCGCGCGCTGAGGACGATCGCCAGGATCAGCCGCCAGAGCCAGGCGAGCAGCAGGATCGTGAAGACCGGTCGGATCACCCAGGTGAACCAGAAGCCGCCGAAGCCGAAGCCGCCGGTCTTCGCGACGGCCCACGCGAGCTCGTGATTGTCGGCCGGTGCCGGCGCTACGACGAGGACGGCCGCGAGGAGGCCAGCGAGCACGACCCATGGAAACGCACGGTCCCGCAGCCGGGCGACCGCAGTCAGCGATTCGACGAAGCCGGCGCGCGCGGGACCTGCGACGAAGCCGCCGTGGACGAATTCGGGGACGAGTCGGGTCGTGATGGCGTGGCTGACGCCTTCGGCGACCACGAGCAGCGGAATCGCCACGAGGCAGCGCACATGGATCCCGAAGTGGCTCGAGAGGGGCTCGCCGACACCGCCCCGGAGCGGCAGGCCTTCGATCGCGGCCCAAAGGGCGAGCGGGACCCAGGTCACGAGCGCGAAGAAGAGCGCGCGCCGCGCCACGCCGAGTCCGTGCGCCGGCGCGAGACCGACCGCGCGTTGCGCACGGATCAGGAGGTCGTTGCGGACGAGGGAGAGCGCGCTCGAATCGATCTCCGTCGAAGTGGAGTCGGGGCCGGGTCCGAGGGGATCGATCGATGCAGTCGCCGTCATGACGTCGCGATGCTCCTGATGCCGGTCAGCGGCCGTCACGCGGATGATGTCGTGGACGCGATGCGTCGTAAAGAGTCGTCCGCGTCGGCGTCCTGCCCGGCTCGATCGCTCTGGATCCCCTCGTCGGCGCGTCACGGCCCGGCGACATGGATCAGTGCGTACCCGGAGAAGACGATCTGGGGCGCTGCCATCCCCACGATCGTTCCGGACGCTTCGGCCGTGATCTCGTATCGCGCGTCGGTGAAGGGGTCGTCGATGCGCGCGACGAGCTCGCCCGCTGTTATTCGGTCTCCCAGCGCCTTCGTGGGGTAGAAGACACCGCCCTGACCGAGCGGAACGCGCTGCCAACGGGAGCGCGCGAAGATCCGTCGAGGCGGCGTGGGCGGGCCCTTCCGACCGCTTCGCATGCCGAGCGCGATCATGACGTTGCGAACCCCCTTCACACCCCGTTCGATCTCGGGTGGCTCGAAGCGCAGGGGCAGCCCTGCCTCGTAGATGATCGTCGGAACGCCCGCGTCCGTCATCTCGCGACGCAGGCTGCCCCGGGGCCCCGCTCCGCCGAGCACGACGGGGGCACCGAAGTGTTTCGCCATCTCGAGCGCCGCCGGATTGCCCAGATCGACCCGGATCTGGGGCAGATTCGCGCGGTCGAGCGAGCCGGTATGCAGGTCGATCAACCGATCGCAGACGCGGGTCGCCGTCTGGAAGAGGATGGCCGCGATCACGGCGGTATTGCTGCTGCCATCGCTCCCCGGAAACGCTCGATTCAAGTCGCGGCGATCCGGCATGTAACGGCTGCCCGTGCGGAAGCCGTGCGCGTTGACGGCCGGGAGGGCGATCAGGGTACCGGCCAGCTGCTTTGGATCGATCTCTTCGAAAGTCTGTCGCGCGACCTCGAAGCCGTTGCGTTCGTCCCCATGGACCAGCGCCGACAAGCAGAGGTTCGGTCCCGCGCGCGTACCGCGCGCCACGAAGACGACGGTATTGAGAAACGCGCTCTCGAACGAGCCGGTCTGGGAGTAGGCGAACCGGGACTTGTCGCCTGGCGCGGTCGATCGTCCCAGGATCTGGATCGGGCCCCACGGCTTCGGCGCGCCGTCCGTCCCCTCGTCGATCGGGGCGGCGATCGAGGCCAGCGCGGCGAACGTGATCGAGAGGACGACCCGTGTCGAAGGGCGGGGTTGCATCGGTTCGGGCTCCCATGCGGATGCGTTCAGGCAGGTCGATGCGCGGCGGGTCGGGCGAGTCTTCACCGACTGCCCCGAGATGCGGGAACCCGCCGCCCGGCTGTACCGCCGCATCGCGGCCGCCCGACCGGCGGATGCTAGCGGGCGGAAGGTCGAATCCGCCGGATGGACGGTCGTGGCGACCGGGTCGGGGTCGATCCCGGTGGATGGCGGTTCCTTCGATCCTCCGATCGATGTGGTCGGTGACGCGATGCTGTGTGATGATGGCAGGGCCGCGTCAGCGCACAGAGGAGGCAATGGCCATGCGAGCTCGAGTCATCGTGTCGGTCGTCGGAGGCGCCGCGTTGCTGATGGCCGCGGGGCCCCTGGGCGCCCAGAGTCTCGTCGTCTTTCCGGCCAAGGGACAGACGCCCGAGCAACAGGCCAAGGACCAGGGCGAATGCCAGGCCTGGGCCAAGCAGAATACCGGCGTGGATCCCCTGGCGGTCGCGAACGAGGCGGCCGAACCGCCTCCCGTCGCCGCGGCGCCCGCCGAGACGGGGCGTCGGGGCGGCGAGCGCGTACGGGGCGCGGCGGGTGGTGCTGCGGCCGGCGCCGCGATCGGGGCGATCGCCGGCGATGCCGGCAAGGGCGCGGCCATCGGGGCCGCTGGGGGCGCGATGGCCGGGGGCGTCCGAAAGCGTCGGAGCGAACGCGCCATGGAGGCCGCCCGTGAGGATGCGCAGACCGAGTCGGATCGGGAGGCTCAGGCTCGTGCGGCCGATGCGCAACAGAAGATGGCGACGTTCAACCGCGCCTACTCCGCGTGTCTCGAGGGCAAGGGCTATACCGTGAAATGACGCCGGGTCGGGATCCCGGCGCCGGGTCTCCCGATTCCGATCGACGACCGCTTCGTCGTCGGTGTCGGCTTCGGCATCCCGATCGGATTCGGCTCGGACGACGGCGACGACTGGGCGGACGGCCATCTCGCGCAGGAATCCGCGCTGGCCTTCATGAGCCTGCGGCTCGCGACCCGCCGAAGAGCGGCTTGCCGACCAGCGCGGGGATCACGGGGATCACGTTCAACTTGAGCTGCGCGCGCTGGCCGAAGTCGTCCTGGCTCACGACCGAGTACTCGATGCCCAGCTGGAACTTGACCGGCAGCGGGCCGACGTGGGTCGTCTTCGCGACGAGCAGCCCGATCGGCACGTTCCACTTGTTTCCCCGGCTGGCCCGATGGTCGTAGGTGATCGTCGGGTTGAGGCCGACCTGCCAGGCGTCCGGCAGGTTGAGCACGGCGAAGTAGAGCAGATTCAGGTAGCTCGCGTCCCGCACGTCGTCGTCCCGATCGCCGCGCGAGGCGTAGCCGAAGTAGTACTGGGGAAAGACGCCTACCACGCCCTGCTTGCTCATGTATCCGAAGACCGCGGCCGGACCGATGCCCCATTGCTGGCGGCCGAACTCGTCCTCGGTCGAGGTCGGAAACAGCCAGGACGGACCCGCGCCGAAGAGCCACTTGCCCGTCGGCGGCGCGACCAGCATCGGCAGCTGGATGTCGGCCAGCCCGCCTTCGTGGTCGAACTGGTCGAGGCCGGTCGGCAGGGGCTGGCTGAAGACGACCGGAATGATCGGCCGCGTGATCAGGTTCCAGCGCTTCTCCTCGCTTCCGTAGAGGGGAAACGGAAGCACCGGCTGGAAGACCATCCGGCCCCCGACCTCCGGGTCGCCCTGACTCACGTCGCCGTCCGAGAAGTAGAGGTCGAACTCCGTGAAGAGCGCCCAGACGTCCGAGACGGGATTCGACAGCTTGGCGCCGAGCTGGCCCGCGTCCGTCGCGCCCGCTCCGCCGCCCGAGCCCGCGGCGGCCGGCGCTTCCGCGTGAGCGCCGCCTGCCAGCGCGGACGCACAGGCGAGGGTCAGAAGCACGACGTCGATCCGGATGCCCATCGATCGCTCCGATGCCATGAGGGCGCGACGAAGTCAGAACGTCGCGTTCGGAGTCTAGATCGTGGGTCCTCGTCGGCAATCGTCGTGCTAGGGCCGGACGTCGATCGGGGTGGCGCGCTCCACTCCACGAAACGATTCCCGAATCGACGGATCGCGCCAAACGAGCCGAAGGGTTGCTCGACGACGCAGCGACGCGGGCGTCAGGGCGCGGGACACCGCGATGCGGCGGAGTGTGCGAGCAGGATGCGTCGGACCTCTTCGATCGTGGCCGGAGCTGCCTGCATGCCCGAGTGCGGACTCCGTACCGTGATCTCGGAATCGACTCCGTCGACGTGCGCGCTCGTGTACTTCACGACGCCGTCCGTCGACTTGTCGAGCGGCTTGTCGCCCTTTCCGATCGCGATGATGGAGTGGGCGCGGATCTCCGGCACGACGGGAATGGTCGCGAGCACCTGGATGTAGTTGTTCGACGGCGACATGTTGTCGATGCTCGTCGGGATCCGGTTCGCAATGAGGGCCGCCCCGGCGCTGCCCTGCGGCAGGACCGTGACGAGGTCGGTCGACAGGCGGACCAGGTCGCTCGGCAGTCGCACGAGCCGCTCGGCGAGACGGCGAACGAATTGCGGACCCGCGAGATAGCTCCCGCGATGGGGGGTCGCGAGGAAGATCACTTCGGTCACGAAGGGCAGCGGCTTCACGAAGAGCGAGTCCCGGAGCAGCTTCTTCTGGGACTCGCCGAGCTTGACCGCTTCGAAGTCCTGGTCGCTGATCGACTTCCAGAATCGGTCGCCGGAATCGATCGCCGTCTGCTTGGTCAGGAGCCCGCCCTGGCTGTGGCCCATCACGATCATGTCCTGCACGCAGGGATCGGTCCCGGACGGATCCGCACGCTCGACGGCCGCCGCGAGCGCCTTGCGGAGGAGCATGCCCGAGTAGGCGATTGGATTGCCGGAGTCGTAGCTGAAGGTCCAGTAGGCGTACCGGCCGCTGAGCCGTCCGTCCGCCATCAGATCGTTGATCATGTCGGCCCAGCGCGCGGGGCTCGACGCGGTGCCGTGGACGAAGACGACGGGGATGCGGCCGTCGCGATAGGGCCGGATGCCGACGAGCTTGCTCTCCTGACGCAGGCCGACCGCGTTGCCGAGGAAGAGCTGCAGTTCCTTCTTCCAGAACTGGGATTCGGCCAGCGAGGCCGCGAGCGCCGCCGTCGGCTCCGCCTCGAGCGGGACCATCTGGTCGTCGAACGGAATGGCCGCCACCTCCTGGCTGGAGAAGGCCGTCAGGCGACCCGAAAGATGACCACTGGTCAACCCCGAAATCGGGTCTTCGATCAGTACGATCGCCGTGAGGGGGACCAGGGCTTCCTCGCCCAACGGAACGACGGGGATGACGTCTTCTCGCGGTCGGGCATGCGCGGCGAGGGGTGCGCCCATGCCCGGCGCGCGATAGCGATTGCGAATGCCGCGCACCTCGAGCTCGGTGACGGGGCGCAGATCGAAGAACTCGGACTCTGCCGTCCGGAGGACGTCGGAACGGCTCGACACCTTCAGCCGGCCGAACGGGAGTCCGATCGGAACGCCTTCCTCGAGGCGCTCGGGCTCCGCGAACTTGATCAGCCTGCTCTTCTCGTCGCGGCGGAACGCGCTGGTGAGCGCCCGGTTGTAGAGGTCGGCCGCGATGCGGGCGCGGGGGTCGAGCAGGTCGATCCGGTCACGTCCGTCCTCCGGATAGAGCAGCGCCCAGGCGTAGACCATCGCCGCCGCGTAATCGCCCTGCTCATGGGTCTTCTCGGCATGAAGGAAGGAGAGCTCGGCCAGCGCGAAGAGCGTCTCGTTGGGGAAGTTCTCGGCGCGGGCGGCGGCGTGGAGGTTGGCGAGCGTGACGCGCGGTTGGCCGGCGAAGGAATCCACCAGGTCGTAGCGACGGAGCTCGATCTCGCTGAAGTCGCTCGGCTTCTCCGTGGTGAGGGCGCTGCGCGTCAGATAGCGGTGGATCTGTCGCGGATTGGCCGTTCGTACACCGACGGGCGTGCTGCAGGCGAGCCCCAATCCGACGACCACGCCCAGACCGAGACAGAGGACTTGCTTCGCTTGAGTCATGGCTTGTCACGCCCCTCCAGGCCAGCCAGGCATCGGGGGACAGGCCTCGACGCCGCGGGCGGTTCCAGACTAGTACCGGTTCCTCCCTGCGTCAGCTTGCCAGCGGAAGTTCACGAAGGGATCATCGCGGTCTCAACGTCTGCGGGGAGATCGTGCAATGCATCCGATCGTCCGGGCGCTGGTCGTCCTCGTCATCCTCGGCCTGTCCGGCTGGGCCTCGCTCGCGAGCTATTTCGGACCCCATGCGTCGATGTCGGGGTCGTTCGTCCTCGCCGCGACGGGTCTTCTCGCCGCGGGCGCGGTCTTGCTCAAGCGAAGTTCGCGCGTCCCGGTCGCGATCTTCGCCGTCGTCTTCCTGGCGTTCGTCTTCCTGTGGAGCCGGATCGAACCCTCGAACGACAGGACCTGGCAGCCCGACGTCGAACGTCTCGCATGGGCCGAGATCGACGGCGACCGCGTCACGATCCACAACATCCGCAACTTCGACTATCGGACGCCGACCGACTACACGCCCCGCTACTACGACAAGACCTTCGATCTGAACGAGCTCGACGAGGTCGATCTCTCGACCGTCTATTGGATGGGAGACGCGATCGCCCACGTGATGCTCTCGTTCGGTTTCGCGGGGCGCGACTACGTCACCGTCTCGATCGAGACGCGCAAGGAGGTCGGCGAGGAGTACGACACCATCCGCGGATTCTTCCGCCAATACGAGCTCATCTACATCGTCGGGGACGATCGCGATCTCGTCCGGCTGAGGACCAACTATCGCAAGGATCCGGTCGAGGACGTCTTCATGTACCGCTCGGCCGCTCCGCGCGAGAACGCGCGCCGTCTCTTTCTCGACTACCTGCGCGAGATCAACGCGCTCCGCGACGAGCCCGAGTTCTACAACACGGGGACCACCAACTGCACCACCAACGTCTACCGCCACACGCTCGTCAATCCCGGCTCGCATCGCTTCTCCTGGAAGGTGCTGCTGTCGGGCTATGCCGCCGAATACGTCTACGAGAACGGCCTCCTCGACACCAGCCAACCCTTCGCCGAGTTGAAGCGGCTCTCTTACGTCAATCCCGCGGCTCAGGCGGCAGACCAGGCAGCGGACTTCTCGCAGCGGATTCGCGCGAATCTGCCCTGGCCCGCCGGATCGGCGCCCTGATCCGGGACGGCGGATCTTCGAACCGAAGGAAGAGGGCGATCCGGCGATGCCGCCGTTCCCTCGCGACCGTCCTGCTCGGCATCGGGGTCGCGCTCGTTCCCGGACCGACCCGGGCAGCGGACGAACCCGCTCTCGAGAAGAGCGAGTCGGGCGCACGAACGAAGGACGAGTCCGAGCCGTCGCATGGGGTACCGACGGATCGGGATTCGTCGCAGTGGGATTGGGCTCGACTGGATACCGGCGAGTGGATCAAGGGCGAGCTGATCGTGATGAGCCGCGACTCGGTCTCCTTCGACAGCGACAAGTTCGACGAGCTCGACATCGACTGGGAAGACATCGTCACGCTTCGGCTGGCCCGACCGCGGGTCTTTCGGCTGACGGACGGCAGGATCCTGGAAGGAACGGCCGAGCTCGACGACGGGGTCCTCCGCATCGCCACGCCCGACGGACGGGCGCTGGACGTTCCGGCCACGGACGTCGTCACCATCACCTATCTGAACTCGCTCGGTCTGCGTCAATGGACGGTTCGGATCGGGGGCAATCTCGCGGCGCGCTCGGGCAACACGGACCAGCAGGACCTCGGCGGCAACGCCCTCATCCGCCGCGATGCCACGTACACGCGTTGGGAGACGCGCTACAACGGCGCCTTCGGCAGCGTCGACGGAAAGCAGACGACGAACAACCATCGAGCCTCGACGCAGATCGACTGGATCGTCACGAACCACTTCTTCCTGCGCGTTCCGAGCTTCGAGTTCTACCTCGACGAGTTCCAGAACATCGACTCGCGATACACCATCGGTGCCGGCGTCGGCTACGAGCCGGTAGATACCCCCATCGTGCTCCTCCGGATGACGATCGGCAGCGCGGCGCAGATGACCGATTTCGACGGCGGAGGACGCTCGACGGATGCCGCGATACTCGTCGGCTCGGAGCTCGACCTCGACCTGCCGCACGACGTCGACCTCGACCTGGTCTACTCGCTCCAGCTCCTGGTCACGGACATCGGCCGTACGGCCCATGCGACGAGTGCCGTGATCTCGTTCGAGATCTGGGGCCCGTTCGACCTCGACGTCGGCGCATACTGGAATCGCATCGAGGAGCCGGCGCGGAACAGCGACGGCGACAAGCCCCGGTCCGACGACTTCCGGCTGACGGTCGGCGTCGCGCTCGAGTTCTGACGGCGGCCACGGTAGGCGCTCCGCCCGTCGATCCCGTCCGTTGACCCGTCGTTGGAAGGATGCGACGGTTCGAAGCGCTCGACGGGCTCCTGGGGCCGAGGGGTGAAGCCATGCGACGGATCTCGCCCCGTTCATCATCGAAGCGACGTCGCCGGTCTGGCCTTCCGCTCTCGGTCGCGCTGGTCTGGACGATCGTGTCGGGGGCCCTCGCGGCGTCGGGCCGGGATGCGGAGCCCCAGGGCGATCGACCTCCCTCCGCGCTCGCCACGTCGGTCGGCCCAGGCGACGAGGTTGCCGACGAACTCGAATCCGAGCGGGACTCCTTCACGCCCGCGACGGCCGTCGTCGGTCGAGGACGATCGGTCGTCGAAGCGGCCTACTCCTTCCTCGACAATCGCCACGGGGACGATTCGCATAGCTTTCCCGAGTTGCTGACACGGGTCGGCGTCTTCGATCGGGTCGAGCTGCGCCTCGGTTGGAACTACGAGATGGGCGGCGGGGGATCGGTGAGCAGCTCCGGCTCGTCGTCGGAGGGCGAGGACGAAGAGGAGTCGAAGGACGAGGGCAGGGTTCTCTACGGACTCAAGTTCCTCGTGTCGAAGCAGCGCGCGTGGATTCCGCAGAGCTCGCTCATCGTCCAGGCCTGGACCCCGACGTCCGGCCCGAGCGACACGACGACGTTCATGGGGGCCTACGTGTTCGGCTGGAAGATGCGGAATGACTGGGTCCTCGACGCTGCGTTGCGATTCGGCACGGCCGAGGAGGAGGGAGACCACTATCGCGAGCTGGCTCCGTCCGTCGTGCTGAAGGTCCCCGTTCTCGAGCGGTGGAATGCCCACGTCGAGTATTTCGCGGTCGTCACGCAGGACCGGATGGGGGACGTCGACAAACACTACGTCACGCCCGGCGTCCACTACCTCTTGACTCCGGATCTGGAGATCGGCGTTCGCGTCGGGGCGGGCCTGAACGACGACTCCGGTCGATTCTTCACGAACGCCGGCCTGGCGATGCGGTTCTGACGTCCGTCCACGTACGGGCCGTCTCAGGGCGACAGCTCGTCGTTTCGGAGCTCGGCCCGAACCGAGCGCGCAATGTCGCCCATCAGGTCCTCGACGTCGTGCGAATTGAGGGCATGGGAGACGCCCGAGAGAGCAGCCTCTCGTCCGACCGGGCGTAGAGGCTCGTCTGGACGCGCAGGATCGTGTCCGTGCGGATCATCATCGGCCGATCGAAGGCCCCGACGCGACCGGAGTACTCCCAGAGACCCGGTCCGGGCAACGAGACCGGCTCTGCCGTGAGCTCCTTCTCTCGCGAGAGGAGCTTCACGATCACCGCCCCGTCGTAGCCTTCGGCCATCAGCCGGTCGCGGGCGCGCTCGGCCGTGGCGTGGTCTTCGGCAGTGAGAACGAGGCAGGGCGGACGAACGGTCAAAGCGCCCGACTGCACCCGTGCGCCTCATCGGAACGCTCCCACCATCTCGTCCTCCGCCGACCGTCGCAGGGCGCCGTCGCGGACGAGGGCGACGACGACGCGCTTCTCGAAGGCGAGGCTGCTCTCCGTCGCATCCGGATCGCGCCGCGCACGCTCGATGCGCGAAGTCGCGCACGCCACGAGGAGACCGATGGCTCCCGCCAACACGCCGATCGAAACGAGACGCGTCCATCTTTGCATGAGGTCTCTCCGGTTCCGACCGGCCTCGAAGCCTGCCGCATCCGGGATCGACCCGCGTAAAGGGAATAGGCGACTCGCCACCCTTTGTCTGGACCGCCCCCGTTCCTGCTTGCGGAGTCGGAGTCCGGTCCGGGATCCGGTCCGGCGGCGGAGCGCTGTCGATCGAACGGTCGCGACGATGAATCGGCCTTGCGTCCGCTCGGGTCCACTGCCTATCGTAGGTCAGCTGCCTGTCGCAACGACGATGCCCCGGCCCGACACAGGACGGGATCGATGCCGCAGAGCGCCTCGCCCGACACCTTGCGCAGGGCCTTTCGAATGGCATCGCGTGAGGCAGTCGATCTCGAAAGGGTCACGAATGAATCGATTCGCCGGCTTCGTCTGCCTGATGGCCCTGGCCTGCGCGCTCTCGGGTTGCGCGCTGGTCGGGGGGGAAGAGGAGCCGAAGTACACCAGCGGAACGCTTCGCGAGGACGTCGTCAGCGCGACCGCAGAGGTCCTCGCCATCGACCCGTCGACGCGCAACGTCGCGCTCCGCTTGCCGGACGGATCAGAGGTCGCCTTCCAGGCGGCGCCCGAGATCGAGCGCCTCGACGAGGTCCAGGCCGGGGACCGCGTGCGCGTCTCCTACCTCGAATCGGTGGTGTACCACCTGCGCGAGCCCGGCGATGCGGCCCCCGGCGCCAGTCTCGAGGAGGCGGCGCTGAAGGCGGACGCGAGTCAGGCGCCGGCGAGCGCCGTGGCGCGCACCCTGTTCGTGACGGCGACCGTGCGGGCCGTGGATCGCAAGGCCTCCACGGTCACGCTCGAATCGCCGAACGGGCAACGACGCAGCTTTCGCGTGCGCGACCCCGAACGCCTCGTCGGCGTCGAGGTCGGCGATCTCGTCGAGTTCGCCTTGACGCAGGCGATCGCGGTCGAGCTCGAAAAGGTGGCGAACTGAGTCGGCAGGCTCGCGCGCGGCGACGGCGGCCGCGTTCGACGAGGAGGGCAGCATGGACCGAGCGAAGCGAAGTCGATGGACGAGTCGGATGCACGGCGTCGGGAGCGTGTTCGTCGCCATGGCCCTGCTCGGAACCGCACCGGCAGCCGCGCAGATCGTCGACATCCCGGCGATCCTCGACGCCGATCTGAAGGCGCCGCCGATGTCGGCCGTCGTCCAGTACGGTCACCAGTTCGAGGCCGATGTCGAGGACGCGGGGACGAAGATCGCGCGCGACACCGCGTTCTTCGGTCTCAACCAGCGTTTCAAGCTCGGCGAGCGCACGACCCTGTTCATGGTGGAGACCTACACCCTCCATGCCTACGACTTTTCGGGTCGGAGCGGTCCGGCCAACCGCTATCGCTGGGACGACGTCCATCGCATCGTCGTCGCGGGCATGATCGGTCACGACCTCAACGACCGCTGGCGCCTGCTCGGCGGCGCGATGATCCGGAGCTGGGGCGAGGGCGGGGCCGAGTTCGGCGACACGCTGAGCGGGGGATTGCTCGCGGGCTTCGACTATCATCCCGACCCCGATTTCTCGATCGGCCTCGTGGTCGGCGCCCTCAGCAAGCTCGGCGGCGGCGTCGGCCTGATCCCGGTCCCGACGATGCGCTGGAACATGACGTCCGACTGGCACGTCAACGTCGGCATGATCCAGCTGGTCGACCCGGGCGTCGGCGCGATGGTGAGCCATGACTTCACGCCCGAGCTCTCGCTCGGCGCGGGCTTCGCGTTTCAGAGCCGTCAGTACCGACTCGCGGACAAGACGCGCGTCACGCCGACGGGCGTACGGCCGAACCGCACGGACGACGGCGGGATCGGGCAGGAGCGGGAGCTCCCGATCGTCGCCCTCCTCCGCTACCGGCCGACGCCGAGGATCGAGCTCGATCTCCACGGCGGCGTCGCGGTCGGGGGCAACATCCGGGTCGAGGACGAGGACGGAGGTCGGATTCGCGACGACGACTACGACGCCGCGGGCCTGCTCGGGGTCAAGGCCCAGTTCCTGTTCTGAGATGGACGACCGGACGCCGGTCATCGTCGGGGTCGGCCAGGTCCAGGGGGCGGAGGGGGCGGCGGAGCCCGTCGATCTCGTCGTCGCCGCCGCCTTGCGCGCCTTCGAGGACTGCGGGACGCACGCGCTGCCCGTCGAGCTCGTCGCCCTCACGAAGATCGGGACCCAGCGCTATCGCAACGCGCCGCGGCGGGTCGCCCAGCGGATCGGTCGCGCCGAGGCGCGCACGCTTCAGGTCCAACACGGTGGGCACACCACGCAGGTCATCCTCTGCCAGCTCGCCGAGGAGATCGCCGCGGGACGGCTGCGCGGCGCGCTGCTCGCGGGCGGCGAGCTCGGGTCGCTGTTGCGCAGCGGGCGGTCCGACTCCGACACGGGCACGCCCGTGGTCGGCGGCGAGCCCGACGCCGACGCGCCGTGGCCGGATCTCGCGCTGGGCGACGACCTCGTCCAGTGGGTCGGTCATCCCCACGAGGTCGCGCTCGGGATCGCCGAGCCGATCCAGATGTATCCGCTGATGGAGACCGCGCTGGGCGCGGCGCTCGGACGCAGCCGCGAGGAGCACGTCGCGTCGATCAGCCGGCTCTGGTCCCGCATGAGCGAGGTCGCGGCGCGCAACCCTTATGCCGCCGATCGCCGGGGCTACTCCCCCGACGAGATCGCGCGCTCCGATCCCTCGAATCGCCATGTCGGTTTCCCGTACACCAAGCTCATGAACTCGAATCAGTTCGTCGACCAGGGCGCGGCGATCCTGCTCTGCTCCGTTGGCGTCGCGCGCGCCCTGGGCATCGCGCCGGAGCGCTGGGTCTTTCCCTGGGCGGGCGTGTCGGCCCACGAGCCCTTCGTCTCCGAGCGCTGGCATCTCCACGAGAGCCGCGCGCTCGCCGTCGCCGGACGTGCGCTCGAGGAGCGGATCGGGCGTCGTCTCGCGGACGCCGAGCTCGTCGACCTCTACGCCTGCTTCCCCTTCGCCGTTCAGGCGCAGGCCCGCGCGCTCGCGCTCGCGTCGGACGCGGTCCCGACGCTGACCGGGGGCATGCGCTTCGCCGGCGGACCCTGGAACAACTACGGTACCCACATGGTCGCCAACGTCGTCACGCACGTGCGTGCGCGGCCCGAGGCGCTCGCGATCGCCAGCACCAACGGGGGCTTCGCGAGCCGCTTCTGCGTCGTCGCCTACGGCGGCCGCCCGAACCCGGACGGCTTCCGCCCGCTGCCCGCGCCCTTCGCCGATCCGGGTCCGCGCCGTCCTCTCGTGGCTGCGCCGAGCGGTCATGGTCGCATCGAGGGCTACACGATCCCCCACGATCGGCGTCGGGCGCCGAGCCATGCCATCGCGGCCTGCCGGCTCGCCGACGGTGCCCGCGCCTGGGCGAGGATCGAGTCGACGATCGACGTCGAGGCGATGCTCGCTGCGGACCCGATCGGCTGGGGCGTCGAGTTCGGCGCGGAGGGCGCGCGCCTCGTCGGGCCGGGCGGTGTCGACTGAGCCGGAGCGCGGGACCCGGACCCGCGCGGTTTCGACGGCGTCGGCTCACCCCCGGGCCGACTCGACCTCCTCGACCGCCCTCCAAACGCCGCGGCGGCCCCGTCGACCCGGCCGATTTCGAGGCCGGATCCTCTTCCCGAGACGAGGGCGTTCTCAGGGCTCCGCGACGAGCGGATCGGCGAGCGTCCAGTAGTCGCCGCTGAAGGGCGCGTTGCCGTAGCGTCCCCGCTTGAACTCCTCGACCCAGCGCGCGACCTCGCCGCTCGCCGTGACCCGGGCGAGCCCCCCATCGAAGGCGTCGCGCAGGGCGATGCTCCGCTCGAGCCGGACGCGCGGGAAGATGACGTTCGAGAGGTGGTGGTCCGTCATGCGCGGATGGAACGTCACGCGGGCCCGGGTCTCGGGCCCGAAGTGGGCTCGCAGGTCCTCGTGGCCGACGCCCTGGTCGTGCGCGACGAGGCGGACCTCGCCGGCGAAGAGGCGCTCGAACGAGGCCTCCGTTGTATCCGCATAGCGGACGTCGAGGCGACCGGCGGACTCGGCGGCGCGGAAGCGATCGCCGTAGTTGAAGCCCCGGGTCGCGGCGATCGGCACGCCCGCCAGATCTTCGAACCGCCGCCAGTCGAAGGGATCGTCGCGGCGATGGAAGAACACGTACCGGTTCTCCATCACCGGCTCGGCGCTCGCCACGAAGTGCTCCAGCCGGACGGGCGTCGCCCGCCAGGCCATCGTCGCATCGAACTCGCCGGCCTTCGCGAGCTCGTAGATCCGCTCGATCCAGGGCATGGTGAAGGTGTACTCGACGCGGTAGCCCATCCGCGCGAAGGCCTCGCGCACGATGTGACACGAGATGCCGCCGCCTTCGAAGGCCTCCGAGATGTAGGGCGCCCACTCGCCGGTCACGATGCGCACGGTCCGATCGTTCATGGGAATCCTCCCGGAGGCGTGATGAAGGGCATCAATCGACGTCGCGTGGCGGCGACGCGCGCAGCGCGTCGATCACCGCACCGAAGTGGGCGCCGGCGTCGGCGGGATCGTGCAGGCCGCTTGCCGCCAGGATCGCCTCGGACGAAGCGACGAGATGCTCGGGGCCGATCGGCGCCTCGGCCCGCAGATCGACGCCATCGCTCTGGAGCACGTGGGCGCTTCGGAACAGTCCCCCGCTCGCGAGAACGACGCGGCCGCGGACCGTGCAGGCGTCGCTCGCGAGCCAGGCCACGGCGGGCGCGACCGCCGCGGGCGAGAGGGCCTCGCGCATCGCTGCGTCCTCGACGAAAGCCTCGGTCATGCGCGTCGCGGCGGTCGGGCAGATCGCATTGGCGAGGACGCCGTGCCCGTGCTCTTCCTCGGCCACGGCGCGCATCAGCGCGAGGAGCGCCGCCTTCGCCATGCCGTAGGCCGCGAGGCCCGCGCCGCCGAAGAGCCCGGCGGTCGAGGTCGTGTAGACGAGGCGACCGGCACCCGCGCGGCGGAGCGCGGGCAGGGCCGCCCGCGTCAATCGGAACGCCGACAGCGCATTCACGACGTAGAGCCGCTCGAGCTCGGACTCCTCGAGCTCGGCCACCGCTCGGCTCGCGATCCGTCCCGCGTTCATCACGACGGCGTCGAGCCGCCCCCATTGCGCGAGCGCCGCCTCGACCAGCCGGCGGGCCGTCCCGGGATCCGCGACGTCGCCGTGCACGGCGATGGCCTCGCCGCCCCGTGCCCGGATCGCCGCCGCCCGCTCGCCGGCCGGGTCGACTTCGTACTCCACGGCGCGGCGGTTGTGGACCACCAGCCGTGCGCCGCGGGCGGCGAGGAGCTCGGCGACCGCGTGCCCGATCCCTCTCCCCGCGCCCGTCACGAGGACCACGCGCCCGTCGTAGCGAAGGGGCTCGCGGGGCGCGGTCGGTGTCGCGCCGCGCGCGGCGGCTCGATTCCCTTTCACGTCACGGGCTCCGGTGCGATGGCGAAGCGATCCTGATAGTCGGCGAAGCGGCGGCGCTCGACGCTCGGGTCGAGGCTCGTGTCGGCGAAGCGATAGCGGTGGGGGCCGTACTGGTCGCCTGGATGCGCGGCCAGGTAGCGCCGCATGCGCTCGCTCGCTTCGGCGGAGAGCGTCCTGCCGAAATGGCGGTAGAGATCGCGGATCCGCTCGATCGGGTCGGCGATGAAGTCGCGGAATTGGAGGTCATAGACCTGCTCGGGCGGCAGCCTGCCGCGGTCGCGGAAGCGCACGGCGCACGCGAGCCCCTCGGCGAGGAATCCGGCCTGCTGGGGCCCGATGCGGCCGGGTTCGGCCCGGCCGCTGTACAGGCGGCGGAGCGTCGAAACCAGGCTCGTGAAGGAGGCGAGGACCTTCAGGGGGTCGCGGTGGGTCTGGACGACGCAGGCGTCGGGGTAGGCGTCGAGCAGCGCGTCGAGGGTCCAGAGATGGGACGAGGATTTGAGCACCCATCGCTCCGGCTTCCTGCGCCAATGGAGCAGGCGGAGCAGGTCGTGATGGAGGCGGTAGATCGGCGCATGGTCGCAGGCATCGAGCCAAGTTTGATAGGTCGGGACGTCGTGACTCACGCTCCAGAAGATCGAGGCGAAGGCGTGGGTCGTCACGTTGAGGCACTCCTGCGGAAGGCGCGCGCCCTGGGGATGCATCTTCTTGAACGCGGGGATCGCCTCGTCCATGGCGGAGAGCTCGGCGTCCATGACCGCGATCCGCGGATCGTGCTCCGCGCTCGCCGTCTCCGGCGGCGGGCAGGGGAACTTGACCTCCCAGGTCGCGGGCGTCCGGTTCTCGGGGTCGACCGCGAGGAGCTCGTGCAGGATCGAGCTGCCCGTCCGCGGCAGCCCAACGATCACCAGGGGCCGCTCGATGCGTCGCGCCGTGATCTCGGGGTGGCGATCGAGCACGGCCTGGATCGCGAGGCGATTCTCGAGGAGACGAAGCAGGTCCGCCTCGACGAGCGCCTCGCCCGCGGCGTGGAGCGCGGCTTCGCGTCCGAGGGACTCGAGCAGGACCTCGAGTCCGGCGTGGAGCGGGGCCGGACCGAAGTCGGAGAGGCGCGTGCGTCGGCGCGCCGCCTCGAGCAGGGGCTCCGCCCGGGCGAGCGGGCTCACGCGCCGCGTCCCACCGGCAGGCGCTTGCCCGCGGTCGCACCACCGTCGACGGTGAAGTCGGCGCCGGTGCAGAAGCTGCTCTCGTCCGAGGCGAGAAAGACGATCATCGACGCGATCTCCTCGAGGCGCGCACGGCGCGGAATCGCGCGATCCGCGACGTACGCCTCGGGCACGACGCCGGGCGGACGAAAGGGCGCGGCCATCTCGTCGCTGCCGCCGGCGGGGCAGACCGTGTTGACCCGGATCCCGTCGCGACCGAGCTCGAGCGCGGCACACCGGGCGAGTCCGCGCAGCGCCCACTTCGTGGCGGCGTACGCGCCGAATCGCTCGAGTCCCTCGAGCCCGTCGAGGGAGGCGACGTTGACGATCGACCCCCCGCCCGCGCGGCGCATGGCCGGGATGACGGCCCGGATGCCGAGGAAGGGCCCCGTCTGATTCACGGACACGACCCGCTCCCAATCGGCGAGCGCCGTCGTCTCGATCGCTGCCATGTGGAGGATCGCCGCGTTGTTGACGAGGAGGTCGAGTCGGCCGAAGCGCGCCTCCGTCTCCTCCACGACTTCGGCCCAATCCGCTTCGCGAGCGACGTCGAGCCGCCGGTAGCGGACCTCCCCGCCGATCGCGGCGGCTGCGGCGTGGCCGCGATCGTCGAGCACGTCGGTCAGCACGACGCGGGCGCCTTCCTCGGCGAACCGGCGGGCCGTCGCCTCCCCCGTGCCGCGCGCGGCACCCGTCACGATCGCGACCTTGCCGGCGAGTCGACCCATCCGCGCGCCTCCTGCGACCGGTCGACGCTACTGAGGCGGACGGGTGAAGTGCAAGGCCGATTCGAGCGACGTCACGTCTTCGCCGACTCGATCTCCTCGACCGCGGCCCACGCGCCGCGGATCGCGCCTTCGAGGTAGCCGACCTCGAGCCCGTCTCCGGCCTCGATGACCGGTAGGCCCGCCGCGCGCAGGCTCTGCGCGAGCGCGCGGTCTTCGTGGGTGCCCTTGGCGACGATGACGTTCTCGGCGGGCGCCTTCTGGCGATTTCCCTCGGCGTCGGTGAAGAGGACGCCGTCGGACTCGATGCAGATGTCCGCGGCCGCGGGGAAGAGCCGAACGCCGTGCTCGCGCAGCTCGCTGATCAGGCGCATGCGCCGCACGATCGTGAGCCCCGCGCCGAAGGTCGGCTCGTCGTCGACGACTGCGACCTCGCGACCGCGCTCGGCCAGGAACTCCGCGAGCTCGAGCCCGACGAGCTCGCCGCCGAGGATGACGACGTGCTTGCCGAGCGGCATGTAGGCCCGCGTCGCCGCGCGCAGCATCTCGGGGCTGCCCGTCAGGCCGGTCGCGGCGCCGACCCGGCTCGAGAGCCGATCGAGCCAGGAGGTCTTGCGCTTGAGCGCCTCGGTCAGGTTGCCGGAGAGCATGGCGCGCAGATCGTCGCCGCTGAAGACGATCGGCTGGTCCTTGCCGGGGATGTCGGGCAGGGACCGGACGGCGCCGGTCGCGACGACGACGCAATCCGGGCGGAGCGCGCGGATCCCGTCCACCGTCGCCTCGGTCTCGAGCCGGACGTCGACGCCGCTCGCCTCGACCTCTCGGATCAGCCAGTCGAGCAGGCGGTTGTTGGGCTCGTAGGCGAGCGACGCGACGCGCAGCGTCCCGCCGAGGCGGCCCTCCTGCTCGAGCAGCACGACGTCGTGGCCCCGCTCGTCGAGGCGGCGGGCGGCTTCGAGACCCGCCGGGCCGCCGCCGATCACGACACAGCGCTTGCGCGGGGCGCTCGGACGAGCGCGCTCGACGTGCTCGCTTCCGGTCTCGGGATTGATCGCGCAGCGGCCGGTCTGGCGCAGGTAGATCGCGCTCACGCAGGTGTAGCAGTAGATGCAGGGACGGACGTCCTGAGCTCGACCCGCCGCGAGCTTCTTCGCGAAGGTCGGATCCGCCAGGATCTTGCGGCCGAAGGCGACGAAGTCGCAGGACCCGTCGGCGATGCTGCGGTCGGCGTCGTCGAACTCGATCCGGCCCGAGGCGAGCACGGGGATCGAGACGGCGCGCTTGATGGCGGCGGCGCCGGGGACGTTCGTGTTCGGGACGTGGGGGATGTTCGATTCGGAGTGGAGCTTGCCGACGCTGGTGTCGTGGTAGGCGCTCGCCGTGATCGCGTTCGCCCCGGCCTGCTCGAGCAGCTTCGCCGTCTGCGCCGCGAGCTCGAACGTGATGCCGTCGCGCTTGCCGACCTCGCGCGCGTTGATCTTGCAGAGGATCGGGAAGTCGGGCCCGACGGCGCCGCGAACGGCCGCCACGACCTCGAGGTAGAGGCGCGCGCGGCCGGCGAGGTCCCCGCCGTAACCGTCGCTGCGCGTGTTGGTCGAGGGCGAGAGGAACGAGTCGATCAGGTAGCCATGACCACCGTGGATCTCGACGGCGTCGATCCCGGCCTCGCGAGCCCGACGGGCGGCGGCGGCGAACTGACCGACGACGACGGCGATGTCCTCCTCGGTCAGGACCTGGATCTCGATCTTCTCGCCGCCGGCGAAGGACGCGAGCTCTTCGGGAAAGAAGAACGAGTCGAAGTCGCCACGCGGCATCTTCGGAATCGCGGGCGCCCAGAGCGGATGGCCGAAGCGCGCGGCGTATCCGGCCTGCAGGCCGCCGTGATGGAGCTGGACGGCGATCTTCGCGCCGTGGCGGTGGGCGGCCTCGGCGACGCGCCGGAGTCCCGGGATGAAGCGATCGTCCGAGATGCTCGTCTGGTTCGGGATCACGGCGCCGACGGGATGTGCGACGCCCGTGACGCCGACGACGATCAGACCCGCTCCGCCTTCGGCCTGACGCTCGTGGTAGGCGACCAGCCGATCGCCCGCCGAGTTGTCGTCCTCCGCGAAGCTCACGCCCATGGCGGTCACGACGATGCGGTTCTTCGTCGTCATGGAGCCGATGCGGCCGGGGGAGAGGAGATGGCGGTGGGCGGTCGTCATGGGATTCCTCGCGCGGCGGGGATGCCGGATCGCCCGAATCCTAGTGCGATCGATCGACGCGGTCCGCCCCGGGACTCGATGTCCCAGGGCGCGGCCCGGAGCGCGTCGAAGTCGATCGACTCCGACGAGGGCGTCGAGGACCTCGCGATCGACGCCCTCGGTGCGGTGCGTGCGATCTAACGCCCGTGTCGCAGCAGCAGGCCCGAGTGGACGTTCGTCGGCCGGTCGTCCTCGATCGTGACCTGCCCGTTGACGAGGACCCAGCGGTAGCCGGTGCCGTTCGAGGCGACGCGGTACTCGTCGCCCGGCAGGTCGTGCTGGAACGTCGGGAACTCGTAGTCGAGCCCCTCGTAGTCGTAGACGATGACGTCCGCGGCGGCGCCCTCGCGCAGGACGCCGCGGTCGCGGAAGCCGGCACAGTGGGCGGGGAGGGCGGAGAGGCGCCAGTGGGCCTCCTCGAGGGTGGTGAGCGGCGTGTCGCGGACGTAGCGGGCGATGAACTCGGTTCCGTAGCTGCCGGCGGCGAGGTATTTCAGGTGGGCGCCGCCGTCGGAGAGGCCGGGGATCACGTACGGGTCGTCGATCAGCTGCTTGAGCCCCTCGAGATTGATGTCGAACTGGGCGGCCTCGAAGATCGTCCGCAGGCCGTCGGCGACGACGACGTCGCAGATCGCGTCGACGACGTGCCTGCCCGTCTCGTCGGCGATCTCCTGGATGCTGCGGCCGACCCAGCGCTGCTGCTCGGGCGTGCAGGTCTCGACGATCTTCGCCTCGTTCACGCCGGCGATGAACATGTGCTTGAGCGGGGCGGCGCGGAGCTTCTCGCGCACGGCCGGGTCGGCGAGGTTGCGCAGCTTCGTCGCCCGATCGACCTCCGGTCCCGCGAACTCGTTCCAGACGGGGCCCCAGAGATCCCAGTAGTCGAAGGTGAAGACGAGGGGCGGGTTCTGCGTGATGCCCTGGCCGTAGATGCGGAGGCCTTTCGCACGGCAGCGCGCGAACCACGCCATCAGGTCCTCGTGCATCTCGATCATGTAGGGCGAGGCGGGCATCGCCTGGTAGATGATCGGCGCGCCGGAGAGCTCGGCGATCCGCTCCCAGTTCTCGCGCGGCATGCCGGCGGCGGACATCTCGATGAAGCCCTCGCCGCGCTCCCCGAGCACGCGCGCGAGGACCTCGAGCGTCTCCGGCCAGATCACGTCGGAGGGCATCGGCGTCCCGTCGAAGTCCGATTGCGCGGCGCCGCCGGCGGTCGCCTTCGTCGGGTCGCCGGGCGTGCCGAGGGTCTGGGTCGACCAGCCGCAGGCGCCGGCGTCCATCGCCTCGTGGAGCAGGCGGGCCAGCTCGGCGTGCTCCGCCTCGGTCGGCCTGCGGCCGGCCTTCGCGTCCTCGAGCCCCATGACCCAGATCAGGAGCGGATTGACGCCGACATAGGGCAGCAGATTCACCGCCTTCGGCTGCCGGTCGATGCTGTCGAGCATCTCCGGATAGCTGACCCAGTCCCAGGGAATCGCGGCCTCGAGGGTCGCGAGCGGAATCGCCTCGACCTTCGTCATCGACTTCATGGAGAGCGCGCGCATCTCGGGCCGGCAGGGCGCGAAGCCGAAGCCGCAGTTGCCGATCACGACGGAGGTCACGCCGTTGGTTCCCGAGGTCGTGAGGTAGGGATCCCAGAAGATCTGGGCGTCGTAGTGGGTATGCAGGTCGATGAAGCCCGGGGCGACGACGAGCCCGGTCGCGTCGAGCTCGCGCTCCCCCTCGCCCGGGCGGATGCGACCGATGCGGGCGATCACGCCGTCCCGGACGCCGAGGTCGGCGCGGTAGCGCGGGTTGCGCGCGCCGTCGACGATCATGCCGTTGCGGATCACGAGGTCATAGCGCGCCATGGAGCGTCCTCCGAAAGGATGTCGTCGAGGCGTCGCGCGGGGTACGACCCTCGTCGGGGGATGGGCGTCCGGCCGGCCCTTCCACCGATCGGCGTCGCGACAGTCTGGCAACCGCCTTCCTGGCGCGCCAGCCGTCGGCGAACGATCCTCCGCGGCCGATGGAATTCGACCTGTCCCATCTGGCAGCGATCGCGGCCGCACTCGGCTGGGCGAGCGGGCTCCGGCTCTACGCCGTCCTCTTCCTCGTCGGCCTCGCGGGCCATTTCGCCTGGATCCCGCTGCCGCCGGGACTCGGGCTGCTGGCGTCGCCCGTCGTGCTCGCGGCGACGGGCCTGATGTTCGTCGTCGAGTTCTTCGCCGACAAGGTCCCGGGCCTCGACACCGCCTGGGATGCGGTCCACACCGTGATCCGGGTCCCCGCCGGCGCCGCGCTCGCCGCGAGCGCGGTGGGGGGCGACGATGCCGCCTGGACGCTGATCGCCGCGCTGATGGGCGGCACGCTCGCCGCCACCTCCCACGTGGCGAAGGCGACGACGCGCGCCGCGATCAATGCCTCGCCCGAGCCCTTCTCGAACGTGGGTCTCTCGCTGCTCGGCGACGTCGTGGTGCCGGGGATGGTCTGGCTCGCCTGGGAGCAGCCGGTCTGGTTCTTCGGGGTATTAGGCGTGGTCCTGCTCGGGATGGTCGCCGTGATCGTCGTGCTCTTCCGCTTCCTGCGGGCCAGGCTGCGGCGGCTCTGGAGCCGGGCGGCGCGGGGCGAGGCGGCCCAGGGCTGAGGGTCGGGGAGCCCGAGGCGTCGGGTCCCGGCCCGGGCACCTCCAGCATCGCGTGGGTCGCCTGTATTGAAAATGAATTTCATTTCTGCTTGACTGCGCGGCGTCTCCCCGCCGAGGTGCCCCCCGTGTCCATCCGCCGTCCCCGTCCCCTGCGCCCGTGGCTGCTTTCGTTCCTGGCCGTCGCGCTCGTCTCGGGCACGACCCGCGCCCTCGCTCAGGACGAGGATCCGGCGGAGGTCTCGATCGGTGAGCGGCTCTTCCTCGAGACGCGCTTCGCCGAGTTCTTCGCGGCGAATGCGACGGACGTCAATCAGCCGCTCGCGAGCGGCGACCCGACGCTCGCTGCGACGACGACCCGGGGCGGATCGCTGCCCGGGCCCTTCGCCGGCGAGTCGATGAACTGCCGGGCTTGTCATCTCGTCGACGAGCAGCTCGGGCAGGCCGGCGGTGGCATGCGGACCTACGCGGACTTCGCCCGGCGAAGCCCGATCCCGGCGCGGAGCGACGGGCGGACGACCGCGCCGCGCAACTCGCCCTCGCTCGTGAACGCTTCGCTCGCGCGACGGGGCGGCGTCATCCTGCATCTCGATGGCGAGTTCGGATCGATCGAGGACCTCGTCCGCGCGACGCTGACCGGACGCAACTACGGCTGGCTTCCGAACGAGGGCGTCGCGGCGATCGCCCACATCGCGCGGGTGATCCGCGACGACGACGGAACGGGCGCGCTCGCGCAGCAGTTCGGCGGGGCCTATCGCGACGTCCTGCTCGGCGACGACGTCGTCGTGCCGGCCGAGCTCGTCCTGCCGGCGGCCTATCGGATCGACGTCGACCGGGCGACCGACCGCGAGCTGCTCGACGCCGTCGCGGCGCTGATCGCGGCCTATCTCGATCAGCTCGTCTTCTCGGAGGACGAGGCGGGCTTCTTCGACGGCTCGCCCTACGACGCGTTCCTGCGCGTCAATCGGCTTCCGCGTGCGCCGCGGCGCAAGGAGACGGCGCGCGCCTATACGGCACGGCTCCGCAAGGCGGTGCGCCAGCTGCGTCGACCGGTCTACGTCAACGACGGGCCCTTCGCGTTCCACGACCGCGATCGCCGCTTCGGCCCCCTCGAGCTGCGCGGGCTCGAGATCTTCCTCGCGTCGGCCCCGAAGCGTCTGCGATCGAAGCAGCTCGAGCGCGGCGGGATCGGCCAGTGCGCTTCGTGTCACCTCGCGCCCGCGTTCACCGACTTCGGCTTCCACAACACCGGCGTGTCCCAGCGCGCGTACGACGCCATCCACGGCGAGGGGCGCTTCGGCGAGCTCGCCTTTCCGAGCCTCGAGGCCCGCAACGCCGACCCGAACGCCTGGCTGCCCGCGTCACCCGCGCACCCTCACGCGCAGGAGCCCTTCCGCGCGCCGGCCGACGTCGCCGATCCGAACCGGACGGATCTCGGCGTCTGGAACATGGTGGGCAATCCGGATCGGCCCGACCTCCAGCCTCGTCTGCTCGCCGTGCTCTGCCGACAGGCGATCGAGCGCAAGGACCGCTCGGTGCTCGCGAGCGCGCACGGCTCCGAGTACCCCGGACTTCCGTGTCGAACCGCGGCGCTGCTCGAGAGCGCGGTCGGTCGATTCAAGACCCCCGGGCTGCGCGACCTCTCCCACTCGGCGCCCTACATGCATGATGGGGCGCTCGACACCCTCGAGGACGTGATCGGGTTCTATCGCGTGGCGGGGGAGCAGGCGCGCGCGGGCACGCTGCGCAACGGCGCGCCGGAGCTGCGCGGCATCGCGCTCCTCGACCCCGATGTCGCGGCGCTCGCGGCCTTCTTGCGCTCGCTCGACGAGGACTACGACTGATCGATCGCGCTCCCGATCCGTGCGCGTTTGGCGTGCCCGGTCATGGGCGGTACGTTCGTTGCTCGAGGCCTGGCCTCGGCGTCCGGACCCGGGCGTCCGGGGACGTCGCTCGAAAGACGTCGCTCGAAAGACGTCGGTCGAAAGGCGTCGCTCGAAAGACGTCGGTCCGGGGACGGTCGGGTTGCGAGGCGGTCGCGACGAGGGAATCCACAAGGGCATCAAGGGGAGGGGAGCAGCCGTGTCGATGGTCGATCCGACGGGTCAAGCGTCCGAATCGAGCCTGGTCGATCCCTCGCTCGTCACCTACACGCACGTGATCTACGCGCTCCACTCGCTCTCGATCCTGATCGGATTGACCAGCGCGGTCACGATCATCGGCGCGTTCCTCTTCGGCGTGCCCTCGATCCTCGGCGTGATCCTCAACTACGTCCGGCGGCCCGACGTGCGCGGGACCTTTCTCGAGACGCATTTCCGCTGGCAGATCCGGACCTTCTGGCTCGCCTTCGCCTGGGCCGCCGGCGGCGCGCTGCTGGCGATCACCGTGATCCTCCTGCCGCTCGCGTTCGCGATCTGGGGCCTGCTGACGCTCTGGGTCGGGTACCGCGTGCTGCGCGGCTGGCTCAACCTGCGCGATCGGCGGGCGATGCCCGTCTGAAGTCCGGTCGCGACTGGCCGGACGGGTCAATCGTCGAGCGCCCGGATGGCCGCCAGCGCGACGTCCGCGTCCCGGGCCTGATCCGCCCCCGAGACCCCGATGCCGCCGCAGAGCAGCCCGTCGTCGAAGATCGGGTACCCGCCGTCCGCCGCGATGTAGCCCTCGATCTTGTCGATGATCTTCATCTCGTCAGCGGGGATCGTGTCGACGTAGGCCTTCCAGTCCTTCGTCGGCATGCCGGTCTGGACCGTCGTGAAGGCCTTGTTGCGTGCCGTATGGGCGGCGATCCGGGGCGCACCCTCGCAGGAGACGAAGCCGACGATCTCGGCCGAGGCGTCGGCGATCGCGACATGCACGCGGATGTCGAGCGCGCGCGCCCGGGCGAGCGACGCGCGCAGCAGGGTCTCGATGGCTTCGGTCGAAAGGGTCTTGCGCGGCGCGCTCTTCTTCATGATTCGCTCTTTCCTGGTGTGGATGTTCATGGCGGGTGTCGTCTCCGCGGGGCTCGACGGGTCGTCCGCGGCTCAGGGGTAGCGGATCGGGAGCGCGGCGAGCGTGCGCAACGCGATGCCGGGGAGATGTCGAAGCGCGGTGCCGGGTACGAGCTCGAAGCGCTCGAAGCGGTCGAGCAGGGCGTCGAAGGCGGTCACGAGCTCGAGCCGGGCGAGGGGAGCGCCGACGCAGTGGTGCTCGCCCTGGCTGAAGGCCATGTGGGCCCCGGCGTTCGGGCGCGCGAGATCGAGCGCGTCGGGGTTCGGGAACTGCTCGGGATCCCGATTCGCGGCGGCGAAGCGGACGTGGACCATCGCGCCGCGCGGAATCGCGACGCCCGCGATCTCGCCGTCCCGCTCCGCGTAGCGGAAGAAGCCCTGGCTCGGCGACTCGAGGCGCAGCGTCTCCTCGACGAAGTTGCGCAGCAGCGCGCGATTCCGCCGGACGGCGCGGCAGATCTCCGGATGCTCGATCAGGAGCCAGAGGCCCGAGGCGAGCGCGCTCGTCACGGTCTCGTGGCCCCCGACGATCAGATGCTCCGCGAGCCCCATCTTCTCGGCCATCGGCAGCGGCCGTCCGTCGGGAAAACAGGCGCTGGCGAGCGTCGTCAACACGTCCTCGCCGGGCTCCGCCTTCTTCTTCTCCATCCAGCCCGCGAGGTACTGCTGCAGCTCGACGCCGAGCTTCGCGACCTCGATCTCCCGCTCGAGCGGGATCACGCCCGAGAGCGGCTCGACCCAGGCGTCCGACCAGTGCTTGATCCGGGGCGCGTCCTCGGCGGGCAGGCCGAGCAGCCGTGTGATGACGCGGATCGGGAGCCAGGCGGCGAACTGCGTCATGAAGTCGCACTCGCGCCGCTCGGCCATCTCGTCGGCGAGCGTGCGGGCGATCTGCTCGACGAAGGGCGCGAGGCGCTTGACGCGTCCGGCGGTGAAGGCGGTAGCGACGAGGTTGCGATAGTCGCGGTGCTCGGGGGGATCGCTCTGCAGGCGGGTATCGCGGGGCCAGCCCTGCGCCTCGAGGATCGCGCGCGCCTCGGCGTGCTGGAACATGGAGAAGCCGGCCTTGCGCAGCAGGTCGTTGGCCCAGATCTCGGGATGCGAGAGGACGTGCTGCACGTCGCGGTAGCGCGTCACGATCCAGGCGTTCATGGGCGCGCTGAAGTGGACCGGCGCCTGCTCGTGGCAGGCGCGGTACCAGGCGAAGGGCGATTCCTGGATCTCGGGCTCGAGCAGGCTGTGGTCGAGGGCGCGCATGGCTCGACGCTAGCGCGTCGTCGCTCGGCGCCCGTCGGCCGCGCCGCGGCGATGGCGGGTGACGGTCAGCCGCTCGTGGGCCCGGATCGTCGGGTTGCGCTTCTGCCAGCGCGGCGCGTCCGCGATCCGATATTCGGCGTCGCTCTGGACGAAGAGGCGCTCGAGGACGACCTGCGCCTCCATGCGCGCGAGGGCGGCGCCGAGGCAGTAGTGGCGCCCGCCGCCGAAGGAGAGGAGGCCGCTGCCGTCGCGGTCGGGATCGAAGCGGTCCGGTTCGGGATGGCGACGGGGGTCGCGATTGGCGGCGGCGATCGAGAGCAGGAGCTGGCTTCCGGCCGGGATCGGAACGCCTTCGAGCACGAGGTCGACGCCGGCCGTGCGCGTGCAGGAGAGCGCGGGGGGCTCGAAGCGCAGCGTCTCCTCGACGACCGCCGCGAGACGGCTCGGCTCGCGACGGACGCGATCGAGCAGGGACGGGCGTTCGAGGAGGCAGGCCGCGGCGTTGCCGATCAGACCGGCCGTCGTGTCGATCGCGGCCGTCACGAGCAGCACGCCGTTGGCGACGACCTCGAGGGGCGAGAGCGCGCCGAGCTCGGGATCCGCCCGACAGAGCTGACCGAGCAGGCCCGCGCCGACGCGTCCCGCGCGCAGCCGCGCATCGAGTTCGCGGGCGAGCCCCTCGATCATCGCGATGCCGTCTTCGGGGCCCGCGCCCGCCTCGCGCACGATCCGTTCGATCCGCTCCGTCCATTCCGCGGAAGGAATGTCGAAGAGCGAACGGATCACCTCGGAGGGCAGCGCGAAGGCGAGGCTCGGAACGAGGTCGACGACCTCATCCTCGCGCGTCGCCTCGACCGCGCGGATGAGACGATCGGCCGTCGCCGCGACGAGCGGACGCAGCCCCTCGACCTTGCGCGCCGTGAATTCGCGCCGCACCAGATCCCGGGCGCGCTGCTGGGGCGCGCCGTCGAGGGACATCAGCCAGGCACGCATGACGTCGTGGGCGAGACCCTTTTCGGCACCGAACGACGCGGCCACGCCGATCCCGGCCCCGTGGCGCGCGTCGCGCAGGATCGCGTCGACGAGTGCCCAGCGGGTCAGCAGGAAGACGCCGCCCCCCGCATCGAGGACGGGGGTCGACTCGCGCAACGCGCGCCAGCGCGCATGAGGATCGTCCTCGAGCGCGATCCCGTAGACGTTCCAGCCGCGGGATGCGGCCGGGGCGTCTTGCTGGGATGCAGGGGCATTCACGGCATCGGTCGTCATGGATGGCACACGGCCCTCGCCTCGGACAGGGCATTGGCGGGCTCGCGCGAGCATGAGAGAATCGCCCTGGATCTTCAAGGGCCGGGCCGGAGACGGCGAGGAGCGAGCATGCTGGCGGTTCGATTCGACGCGAAGCGGGTGGTCGTCGACGAGAAGGCGGCGCCGACGGGCGAGGGGGTGGTGGTTCGCGTGCGCGGATGCGGGATCTGCGGGTCGGACATCGCGATCCTCGACAGCGGCTTTCCCGTGTCGGGCACGCCGGGCCACGAGATCTCGGGCGAGCTCGCCGACGGGACGCCGGTGGCGATCGAGCCGATCGCGCCCTGCGGCGTCTGTCGCTACTGCCGAACGGGCGACTACCAGATCTGTGTCCATGGCGTCGCGATGGTCTACGGCGTCGGCAAGGACGGCGGCATGGCGGAGCAGATCCTGGTCGAGCCGCGCTGCATCGTTCCGCTCCCGCGCACCGTCGACGCCCGCACGGGCTTCCTCGTCGAGCCCCTCGCCGTCGCGGTCCATGGCGTGCGTCGCGCGGGCGTGACGGGAAGCGAGCGGTTGCTCGTCGTCGGCGGTGGTTCCATCGGCCTCGCCGCCGTGGCCGCCGCGACGGCGACCGGAGCGCAGGTCGCGCTCGTGGCGCGCCATCCGGCGCAGATCGCGGCGGGTCGGCTGCTCGGCGCCGAGATCGTCGAGAGCGGCGCCGGCGGCGACTACGACGTGGTGCTCGAGTGCGCCGACTCGGCGAGCGCGATCGCGACGGCCTGCGACGCGATCCGGCCGAACGGTCAGCTCGTGATGCTCGCTTCGTCCTGGGGCTCGATCGAGCTGCCGGGGCTCGTCGTCGCGGCGAAGGAGCTCGAGATCGTGGTTTCGACGATGTACGGGCGGGCCGGCAGCGTGCGCGACGTCGATGCGGCCGCGGCGATCCTCGGCGAACGGGAAGAGGTCGCGGCCGCGCTCGTGAGCGACCGCTTTCCGCTCGCCAAGGCGCCCGAGGCCTTCGCGCGCGCGCGCGACCGCCAGGCCGGCGCGATCAAGGTCGTGCTCGAGCCGTGACGCGCGTCCGGGCGCGATCCAGGTCGTGCTCGAGCCGTGACGCGCGTCCCCTTCGAGCCTCGCGGCGTCGCGCCGGGACTGGCGCTCGGCCGGTGCACGGACCGTCGCTCTGACGGGTTCCGCGTTCCGCGCGCGTGCGCCCGGTGGGCGAGCGATCGCTAGTCGATCTCGCCGCAGAGCGGCTCTGCGCCGCCGTCCGCGCGCAGCTGGACGGGGACCCAGACGAGCGCGACCCGCTCGACCGACAGGTCGCCCTTGGTCGCGCTGATGCGGAGCGCCTCGAGCTCGGCTTCGTGGGCGGCAGCCGCGTCCTCGACGGCCTCGAGCTCCCGCGCGAGCTCGGCCTCCAGGTCCGCCAGCTGCTGGGCGACCGCCTCGGCCCGATCCTCGGCGCGCCCGATGTCGGCCCGTTCCTGCGCGGCGCGGCTCGCCCCCCGGATCGTGCTCGCGGCGCGCGAGACGTTGGTCGCGCTCGCGAGCTTGCGCCCGAAGAGCGCGCCGATCACGCTCGCGCCGAAGGAGATCGCGGCCTGGTTGCGCTTGTCCCGGTACTGCTCCGCCTCGCGCTCGACCCGCTCGCTGGCGCGCGCCGCCCGCTCCTTCAGGGTCGCGAGCTTCGGCGCGTACTTCTGGCGCAGCTTCTCGAGCGTGCGGTCACGCTCCTCGCGAACGCAGTCGGCGATCCGCCCGCGAAAGGCGCCCTCGTCTTCGCCCGGACGGGAGACGAGCTTCGGGCGCTTCGACTGCAGCAGCACGAGGGGATGGTCTCGGTAGGCGGCCGTCGCCAGCTGCTTCGACCACTTCGCGTAGCTCGCGCTCCGCTCCGTCTCGGCGGGCGGTGTCGCGAACCGGCCGCGCGCATCGGGCGCGTCCGCGAGCTCGGGAACGCTCGCGAGTCGACGCGCGCCGTCCCAGGGCATGCCCCCCATGGACTCCCCGATTCGCGCCCAGAGCACGCATTTCGACCATTCGTCGACGCCCGCCTTCGCGCTCGTGTAATGCATGGACGCGACGCCGAGCAGTACCGGCTGGTACACGAGCTGCTCGGGCGCGGTCACCGCGCGCAGGATCGGCAGGAACGACTCCTTCGCTTCGATCGGCAGCAGCGGTCGCGACGGCGCGGCGCCGGGCGACGCCGTCGCGGCAGGAGGCGCCGAGCCGCCGGGGGACGCCGCGGCGCTCCCGGAAGCGACGAGATCGGCAGCCGCGCTCGGCGCCTCCGTCGCCGCGGCGGGGGCGGGCTGGGACTGGACCAGCTGCTTCACCTGCGCGCGCGAGAGCGGTCCGGCGAGGTAGGAGAGCGTCCAGCGCGTCCGCATCAGCAGCGGCGCGTCCTCGTGGACGTTGTTGAGCAGGAACACGCGCTTGTCGAGGTTCGACAGCGTTCGCTCGAGCGTCGCCCGATCGAATCCCGCTCGCCCGGCGCCGGCCACGCTCTCGAGCCCGTCGAGCACCCGCGCCTTGTCGCGCTCGGTCTGCAGGCGACCGAGGAACCAGGTCCCGCAATTCGAGAGGCCCTTGTAGTCGAGGTCGACCGGATTCTGGGTCGAGAGCACGCAGCCGAGGCCGAAGGCGCGCGCCTGCTTGAGCAGGGTCAGCATCGGCAGCTTGCTGGGCGGGTTCGCGGTCGGCGGGAAGAACCCGAAGACCTCGTCCATGTAGAGCATCGCGCGCAGGGACTGGCTGCCCGATTGCGTCCGCATCCAGGCGACGAGCTGGCCGAGCAGCAGGGTCACGACGAACATGCGCTCGGCGTCCGAGAGATGCGCGATCGAGACGATCGAGAGACGCGGCCGGCCGTCGGGCGCGCGCAGCATCCGCGCCACGTCGAGGGGCTCGCCCTCGAGCCAGGCGGCGAAGCCGGGCGAGGCCAGCAGGTTGTTGATCCGCATCGCGAGCGCGGCGCGGTCAGCGGCAGGGAAGAAGGTCTCGAGCTCGAAGACGCCGACCCGCTCGATCGGCGGCTTCTGGATCTGATGGATCAGGCTCGCGAGGTCGAGGTTGCGACCTTCGCGCCAGGCGCGCTCGACGAGGTTGGAGAGCAGGATGTGCTCGCGGCTCTGGATCGGATCGGCGTCGATGCCGACGAGACCGAGCAGGCCGGAGACGGAAGATCCGACGCGCCCGCGCAGCGCCTCGTCGTCCTCGACGACTGCCGGCGGCGGCGCGTCGAGGGCGCGGAGGATCGAGAGCGGGACGCCCGCGGTGCTGCCCGGGGTATAGAGGACGCGGTCCGCGGCCGCGGCGAGCCGCTCGATGCGCGACGGCGCCTGCCCCCAGGAAGCGAGGCCCGTGCGCCAGCTCTCGGCCTGCTTCGCGGCGAACTCGTCCGGCGTCATCCCCGCGCGCAGGGCGGCGTCGGGGTCGACCCAGGGCAGGAAGTCGGCCGCGGTGAGCTTCGGAAAGGTCAGCAGGAGATTGCCGAGGTCGCCCTTCGGATCGATCGCGACGACGGGGATGCCGTCGATCAGCGCTTCCTCGATCAGATCGATGCCGAGGCCCGTCTTGCCGCTGCCGGTCATGCCGACGATCACGGCGTGGGTCGTCAGGTCCTTCGCGTCGTAGAGCAGCGGCTCGGGGCGGTCCTCGCCCGTCGCGGGGTCGACCGGCCGGCCGAGGTAGAACGCGCCGAGCTTCTCGTATTCTGCGCTCTCCATCGGGCCTAGCGGGTGATCCCGAAGCGCTCGAGCTGGAAGAGACGGATCGCGTTGCCGCGCAGCAGGGCGTAGGTCTCGTCCTCGGACAGGCCGGCCTTCGCGCAGATCTCGGTCGCCGTCTTCTCCGTATGCGGGAAGGTCGAGTCCGCATGCGGATAGTCGACCTCGAAGGAGATGCGCTGCATGCCGACCCGTTCCCGGTTCGCGAGGCCCGTCTCGTCGTCGAAGATGCAGCCGAGGATGCGATCGCCGAGATAGCTCGACGGCGGATGCGCGAGCCCCGAGCCGAAGCTGTTGTCGACGCGCTCGTGCCAGAGCTTGTCCATCCGCTCGAGCACGTAGGGCATCCAGCCGACCTGGCCCTCGGAGTAGGCGATCCGCAGCCGCGGGAAGCGCTCGAGGATGCCGGAGAAGACGTAGTCGATCAGCGAGCCCATCGCGTTCTGGAAGGTCAGCGTCGAGCTGACGATGAAGGGCGCGTCGGGCGTCGTCTGCGGCATCTTCGACGAGGAGCCGATGTGGAGGCAGACGACGGTCTCGGTCTCCTCGCACGCGCGATAGAAGGGATCCCAGTAGCCCGAGTGGACCGACGGGAGGCCGAGCGGATGCGGGTTCTCGGAGAAGGTCACGGCGTGGCAGCCCTTCTTCGCCGTCCGGTGGATCTCCTGGGCGGCGAGCTCGACGTCCCAGAGCGGGGTGATCGAGAGCGGGATCAGACGGCCGCGGCCGGCGCCGGCACACCACTCGTCGATGATCCAGTCGTTGTAGGCCCGCACGCAGAGCAGCGAGAGCGCCTTGTCCTCGCGCTCCATGAACGTCTGCCCGCAGAAGCGGGGCAGCGTGTTCGGAAAGCAGATGGACGCCTCGACGTGGTTCGCGTCCATGTCGGCGAGTCGCTCCTTCTGCTTCCAGCAGCCGGGGCGGATCTCGTCGAAGGTCGTCGTGCCGAAGGCGAGGTCGCCGAGACCGACGGCCGCCGAGAGCCGCGAAAAGGGCGAGACGAGATCGTCGTAGTACCAGATGTCCGCCCACTCGCCGGATCGGTCGGGAACCCAGGAGAGTCCGAGCGGCCCGCCGAAGCGTCCCCTCTCCCGCACGATGCGCGGGCCGCGCTCGCGCAGGCCGGAGGGTAGTCGGCTCGACCAGAGGTCGGGCGGCTCGACGACGTGGTCGTCGACGGAGATGATCTTCGGAATCGCCATCGGGGCCTCCGTTCGGGTCGTGGGGGTCGGGCGCTCAGCCCTGATTCAACCGCAATGCCTCGATCCGCGCTTCGAGGGGCGGATGGGTCGAGAAGAGCGCCATCAGGGAGCGACCGTCGCCGATGCCCATGGCCTTCATCCCGTCCGGCAGGGGCGCGGCGCCGCCCTTCAAGCGCTCGAGCGCGGCGATCATGTTCTCGCGCCCGGCGTAGCGGGCACCGCCCGCGTCGGCCCGGAACTCGCGCAGGCGCGAGAACCAGGCGACGACCATCGAAGCGAGGATGCCGAAGATGATCTGGGCGACGATCGCCGTCAGGAAGAAGGCCGGGCCATGACCGACGCGCCCCTCTCGGTCGTCACCTCGGAACAGCGTGCGATCGACGAAGTAGGCGACGACGCGGGAGAGGAAGACGACGAAGGTGTTCACGACGCCCTGGATCAGGGTCAGCGTCACCATGTCCCCGTTCGCGACGTGGGCGATCTCGTGGCCGAGGACGGCGTCGATCTCGTTGCGCCGCATGCTGCGCAGCAGCCCCGAGCTGACCGCCACGAGCGCGGCGTCGCGCCGGGCACCGGTCGCGAACGCGTTGGGCGCGTCTGCGGGGAAGATCGCCACCTCGGGCATGCCGATGCCGGCGGCCTGCGCATGGGCGCGGACTCGCGAGACCAGCCACTGGGCGTCGGGGTCCGTGGAATCGTCGACGTTCCGGGCCCCGGTCTGCCACTTCGCCATGGGCTTGGACAGCAGGAGGGAGACGATCGAGCCCGTGAAGCCGATGATCGCCGAGTAGACGAGCAGCTTGCCGAGATCGAGGTCGACGCCGTTCTCGGCGAAGATGTCGTGCACGCCGAAGATCGAGAAGAGCGCGGAGATGACCACGAGCACGGCGATGTTCGTGACCAGGAAGAGGAAGATTCGCATCATGTCGAAGCACACCCCTTGATCGGTCGGTCGCGCGTCCGAGGGACGTCTCGCGCCGAGCGGAGTCGAAGCATAGACACCGCCCCAGACCTTGACCAGCAAACCCGGCGGTGGCAGGGCGAATCAGAGTCGGATCGGGACCCTGCTGTAGCCGCGGACGTTGTTGTTGTGCGACCACTCGAGGCCTGCCTCGTCGACCTGATAGTCGGGGAATCGGGCGAGGATCTCCTCGAAAGCGACGCGGCATTCCTGGCGCGCCAGGGACTTGCCGAGGCAGAGGTGGTGTCCCTGGCCGAAGTGGACGGTCCGATCGAGCTTTCGATGGACGTCGAACCGGTCCGGTTCCGGGAACTGGCGCGCGTCGCGGTGGGCCGCACCGGTCAGGAGCAGGACGCGGACGTCGGCGGGGATCGTGGCACCGTGTCGCGTCCAGGGCTTCGTCGACCAACGCCCCTGGACCTGGGAGGGCGGGTCGATCCGCAGCAGCTCCTCGACGGCGTTCGGCATCCGGCGCGGGTCGCGAGCGATCTCGGCGCGCTGGTCCGGATGGCGCGCCAGCGTGACGGCCGAGTTGCAGATGAGGCGGGCCGTCGTCTCGTGGCCGGCATTGCCGAGCAGGATGCAGAAGCCGAGCAGCTCGGGGAAGGAGAGGCGGGTCCGGTCCCCGGTCTCGTCGTCGCGCAGGTCGGCCGCGATCAGGGCGCTGATCAGGTCGTCCTGCGGGCGCGCCTGACGTTCCTGGATGAAGCCGACGAAGTACTCGGCGACCTTGGCCTGGGCGTCGAGCGCGAGCTTGGGGATCTCGAGCGAGTTGGACTCGCGGTGCATCGAGGTGTTGGTCAGCTGGCGAACGTAGTCGCGATCCGTCGGCGGGACGCCGAGCATCGTGCTGATCACGTCCATCGGCATCGAGGAAGCGAGCTGCTCGAAGAGGTCGATCGCATCGCCGGGCGCGAGCCCCGCGAGCCGCTCGCGGGTCAGCGCGCGGACGGTCGGCTCGAGCTCGGCGACGCGCCGGGGCGTGAAGACCTTGCTGATGAGCTGGCGGACGCGCGTGTGCTTGGGCGGGTCCATCGAGATCATGAGCGGCAGCGGCGTCATGGTCTTCTCGAGGGTCTGGCCCCAGGCGGAGCTGAAGGTCTCGTGGTCGAGGTGGGCATCCCAGACGTCCTCGAAGCGGGAGAGCGCCCAGAAGCCCATCTTCTCGTTGTGGTAGACCGGGGCCTCCTCGCGCAGCCAGGCATAGGTCGGATAGGGGTCGATCTGGGTCTGCCAGTCGGTCGGGTCGTACTGCATCGGAGCCTCCGCTCGGATCGTCGTCGTCCGGGATGCTACCGGATGCCTCGGCTCAGGCGCCGGATCGCGGAGCGCGCGGCCCAGTAGCCGCACTGGCCGTGGACGCCGCCCCCCGGCGGCGACGCCGCCGAGCAGATGAACAGGCGCGGATCCGGCGTCGAGTAGGGGTCGAGTCGGGTCACCGGTCGATTGAAGAGCTGCAGCGCGTCGGCGACGCCGCCGGTGATGGCGCCGCCCTTGTAGTTCGGGTTGTGGCGCTCGAAGTCGGTCGCGTTCATCGCGTGCCGCGCGAGGATGCGATCCCTGAATCCGGGCGCGAAGCGCTCGATCTGCGACTCGATGGCGTCGGTCCGGTCGAGGGTCGAGCCATGGGGGACGTGACAGTAGGCGTAGCCGGTGTGTCGGCCGGCGGGCGCGCGCGACGGGTCGAACTGGCTCTGCTGGCAGACGATGAGATAAGGGCGGTCGTGGACGCGCCCGCGGTACATGTCGCGCTCCGAGGCGCAGATCTGCTCGAGCGTCCCGCCGACGTGGACCGTCGAAGCCTCGAGACAGGCGGGGTCCTTCCATGGGATCGGCCCGTCGAGCGCCCAGTCGAGCTTGAACACGCCCGGCCCATAGCGGTAGTGGCCGAGCCGTCGCCGATAGCCGGGCGGCAGGGCGTCGGCGGCGATCGAGTCGAGCTGGGCCGGGGAGGTATCGAAGAGGACGACGCGGGCCGGCGGGAGCTCCGCGAGTCGCGTGACCGGCCGCCCGGTCTCGATCTCGCCGCCCAGACTCCGCAGGTACGAAGCGAGCGCCCGCGCGATGGACTGCGAACCGCCCTGCGCGACGGGCCAGTCCTCGGCATGGCCGGTGACCGCGAAGAGCACGCCGAGCGCGGCCGTCAGCGGCTGCGAGAGCGGCAGGACCGAATGCGCCGCACAGCCCGCGAGCAGCGCCCGTGCGCGCTCCTCCCGAAAGAGCAGTCGCGCCAGGCGATTGGCGGAGAATGCGGCGCGCAGGCCGAAGCGGGCCATCAGGAGCGGATGCGCCGGCAGCCGCAGCGGCGCCATGGCGTCCGCGAGCAGGGCCATCGCGTCTTCGACGAAGGGGCCGACCAGCCGCTGATAGGCGCGGGCGTCGCGTCCGAGGCCTGCCGCCGTGCGCTCGAGGGAGCGGTAGAGCATGACTGCGGGGCCGTCGTCGAGCGGATGGGCGACGGAGGCCGCGGGCCGGAGCCAGACCAGTCCGTGATCGGCGAGCGGAAGCCGGGTGAAGAAGGGCGAGAGGATGCCCATCGGATGGACGGCGGAGCAGACGTCGTGGACGAATCCGGGGAGCGTCAGCTCGGCGGAGCGCGTACCGCCCCCGGCCTCGGCGTCGGCCTCGAGGACCCGCACGGAGAAGCCGTTCCGGGCGAGCTCGATCGCGGCCGCGAGACCGTTCGGACCCGAGCCGATCACGATCGCATCGAGGAGGGGGGCGGTCATGCCGAGCCACGGGTTAGCGCGACGACCCGCTCCCAGCCACCGGGCAGGCTCCGTCGCGCCGGCAGTCACGCGGCTGCCGGCCCGTCAGGCGCAGGCGATTGCGCGCGAACCAGAGATAGGCGCGATCGAGGAGCCGACGGAATCCCGGCCACCGCGCCGGCTTCACGAGCCAGCCGAGTCCGACCGCTTCGTAGGCAAGCGCGAGGACCTCGACGCCCTCGACGATGCGGCCGTCCGGTAGCACCCCATGGAGCTTCGCCTCGAGCTCTGCCGGGTCGAGGCCATAGCGACCTGCGTCGAAGGCGGGCGCGGAGATGTCCTCGAGATCGATCCGCCCGCGCCCCGCATCGAGCCGCTCGAGGAGCCGTCCCTCGCGCGCGCAGAGCGGGCATTGCGCGTCGTAGAGCACGCGGATCTGCCAGCGCTCCGGACTAGCGTCCATGGCCGGCAGCGTCCTCGCCCGCGCACGCGATCTCCGCGTAGCCGACCTCCGCGGCCAGCCGGTGGAGCGGCGCCTGGTCCCGCAGCTGGGCGAGCGCGCGCAGCTCGATCTGCCTGACCCGCTCGCGCGAGACGCCGAGGCGCGCGCCGATCTCGGCGAGCGTCTGCGTGGGTCGGTCGTCGAGCCCGTAGCGCGCGATCACGACGTCCCGCTCGCGCTCGTCGAGGATCGGCAAGACGCGCATGAAGCAGGCGCGCATCGCCTCGAGGTCGCGGTCCGCGACGGGGTCGGGCTCCGTGTCGGCCGCGAGCGTGTCCTCGATCACCAGGTCCTCCGCGCCACGAACGATGGCCTGCGTCGAGAGCTCGCTCGCGAGGCTGCGACAGAGATCATCGGCCTCGGACGGCGCGAGCCCGAGCCGCTCCGCGAGCTCCATCGGGGAGGGTTCGGCGGCGCGGCTCGGGCGAAGGCGATCCTCGAGGCGCTTGAGCTTGCGCTGTTGGTCGATGATCGGACTCGGCACGCGCACCGTCCGCGAATCCGTCGAGACCGCGCGAACGAGCGCCTGCTCGATCCACCAGACGGCGTAGGTCGAGAATTTGTAGCCGCGCCGATGATCGAACTTCTCGACCGCGCGGATCAGTCCGACGTTGCCCTCCTGGATCAGGTCGAGGAAGGGGACGCCGCGCCCGCGGTAGCTCTTCGCACAGCGCACGACGAGCCGCAGGTTGTGGGAGATGAAGCGGTTCTTGCTGTCGGAGAGCCGCGCGCGCGCCTCGTTCGCCCGTGCGAGCGACGCGCGGACCACGTTCCGATCGTCGATCGATGCCGTCGAGCTCTGCGTCGAGAGCTCCGAATGGACCTCGAGCAGGATCGGCAGCGCGATCTCCGCCTCGAGCACGCGCGTCGCGAGCCGCGCCGCGGCGTCCCGGGCTCGTCGCGTCGCGCGGCGACGGCGGTCGCTCTCGTAGCCGGCGAGCGCCCGCTCGACCCGGGTCATGGCCCGGTCGACGAGTTGGTTCAGGTCGTTGTCGTGGTCATCGCGATGCCGCCGGGAGAGGGCCCCCGTCACCAGTCCCCGTCCGCGCCGCTCCGCCCAGCGCGCGACGAGCGCGCGCGCGGCCGCGGGGATCGCCGCGAGCGCCGTCCGAAGGTCCGTCTCCGCCGCCTCCATCGCCTCGAGCAGCTCCCGCTGCTCGGCAGGGTCGAGGACGGGGGTATCGAAGATGTCGTCGAGGTAGCTCTGCAGGATCTCGCGATCGGCGGGCATCCGGTCGCGTCGAGCGACCGCCGGTCGGGATCGATGGCTGTCCAACATGGGCTCTCCGTCGGGGCGCGTTCGGTTCATGGCGCGGAGCTTCCGCGGCAAGGATCGTTTTGTCAAGAAAAAATCTTTACAAAACATTTTGATCTGCGATATAACGCAAACCCATGGGTCAAGAAGAGCAAACCTATCCCCTCAGGGTTGCCGTCCGGCGAACCGGATTGTCCGCCGAGCGGCTCCGCGCCTGGGAGGCGCGCTACGGCGTAGTTCGACCGATCCGCACGCCCGGCGGTTCGCGGCGATACCGGGAGACCGATCTCGATCGCCTCCGGCTGCTGCGGGAGGCCGTCGAGGCCGGGCATCGCATCGGCGACGTCGCGGGCCTCGAGGTCGAGGTCCTGCGCGCCTTCCTCGCGGCGGGGCCGACCGGTCCGACCCGCCCGACGGCGCCCGCGGCGTTCGAAGCGCTGATCGGCTGGCTGGAGCGACTCGAGGTCGATCGCGTGCGCGCGTGCTTCGATTCCGAGCTGGCCCGCCGGGGCGTGCTCGAGTTCGCGCGCGCCTTCGCATTGCCCCTGCTGGTGGAGGTCGGCCGGCGTTGGGAGGCGGGTCAGCTCTCGGTCGCGGCCGAGCATCTCGCCTCGAACCTGCTCGTGGCGATGTTCGGCGAGGCGCTGCGGGCGGTGCGTCCGAAGGATCCGGGGGCCGTGCTCGTCTTCGCGACGCCCGAAGGTGAGCGACACGCCCTCGGCCTTTTCGTCGCAGCGTTGACGGCGGCGCACGCCGGAGCGGCGACGGTCTTTCTCGGGGCGGAGGTGCCGGAGGACGATCTCGTGGCGAGCGTGACGCGATGTCGGGCCGACGCGCTCGTGCTCGGTCTCGTCGCCGGGGACGGCACGCAGCTCGAGCCTCGGATCCGCCGGCTGAGGACACGGCTGCCGGAGCGGGCCGCGCTCTGGCTCGGCGGCCCCGGCGTTCCCTCGACGCTTCCGATGCGCGGCGTGGAGCGCGTGGCGAACCTCGATCAGCTCGCGTCGTGGGTCGCGCTCCTGCAGCCCGCGTGCGACGGGATGGCCTCCTGATGGCGCGCGTGGCGATCGTCGGAGCGGGCATCGCGGGGCTGCGGGTCGGCCGGCGACTCGAGACCGCGGGCCATTCGGTGGCGCTCTTCGACAAGGCGCGCGGCCCGTCCGGCCGGATGGCCACGCGGCGGCTCGAGTTCGGCCGCTTCGACCACGGCGCCCAGTACTTCACCGCGCGCACCTCCGTCTTCGCGGCCCAGGTCGAAGACTGGATCGCACGCGGGGTCGCCGCGCGGTGGACGCCGCGGATCGCCTCGCTCGATCGCGGCCAGGTCCAAGCGGAAGAGCGCTCGCCGGACCGCTATGTCGGTACGCCCAGCATGAGCGCGGTCGCGCGTGATCTCGCCGCGGGACTCGCGCTGGAGACCGGGGTCCGGATCGCTGCGGTGAAGCGGGTCGGCGTTCATTGGCTCCTCGTGACCGATGACGATCACCCGATCGACGGATTCGACGTCTTCGTCTCCGCCGTACCGGCGCCGCAGGCCGTGTCCCTCCTCGCCTGCTCGCCGCCGCTCGAGCGGCTCGCCCATGCCACGGCGTACCGAGCGTGTCATGCCGCGATGATCGAATTCGAAGCCCCCCTGCCGGTCGCATTCGATGCGGCCTTCGTCCATCGCTCGCCGCTCGGATGGATCGCCCATCAGGCGAGCAAGCCAGGTCGCGCGGCATCCAACGGCTGGGTCCTTCACTCGACGCCGGAATGGAGCGAGGGCCATCTCGATCTCGCCGCCGACCGGGTCGGCGAGGCCCTCTGCGCCGCGCTCGGCGAGGCGATCGGTCGGCCGCTGCCCGCCCGTCGCGGCATCGCCGTCCACCGCTGGCTCTTCGCGCGCGTCGAGAAGCGCGTCACCGCCGAATCGACCTGGGACGCCGCGCAGCGGGTCGGCGTCTGCGGCGACTGGCTGGCGGGCGAGCGCGTCGAGGACGCCTACCGATCCGGGGATCGACTCGCCGACGCCATGCTCGCGAGTCTCGGGTCGAGCGGAGCGGCTTGATGCGCGGGCTCCACTGGTTCCGCAACGACCTGCGGCTTCGGGACAATCGCGCGCTCGTCGCGCTCTCCCAGCGGGTCGACGAATGGCTGCCGGTCTTCGTGCTCGACTCGACGCTGCTGGCGCGCCATCCCCGGACGCGGCCGAGGACGCGCTTCCTGCTCGATGGCCTGGCGCGGCTCGAAGCGGACCTCGCGGAGCGGGGCATCGCGCTGCAGATCCTGGAAGGGCGACCCGAGCGCGAGATTCCGCGTCTCGCGGACGCGCTGAAGGCGACGCTCGTGTCCTGGAACGTCGCTCCGACCCCCTTTGGTCAGCGGCGCGACGCGCGCGTCGAGGCGGCCCTGGGTCGGGTGGGTGCCGCCTGCCTGACCGAACGTGACCACGTCGTGTTCGGACCCGAAGAGATCCGGACGAAGACGGGCGGCCCCTACTCGGTCTACACGCCCTATCGCCGGACCTGGTGGGACGCATGGCACGCGGCGCCGCGGCTGGCCGAGACGCGCCTCCGGCTGCCCCGGCGGCCGATCGCCCTCGCGTCCGGAGGAGCGGGCGGACGCGTACGTCCACCATCGGGGGAGAACCGGACGGAGATGGGAGGCGCGGGCGCGCCCGAGCTGCCGCCGGGCGGCGAGGCCGCCGCCGCACGTCGACTCGCGCATTTCCTGAAGGGCCCGGCGGCGCGTTATGCCGTCGATCGCGACCGCCCCGACCTCGACGGCACCTCGCGCCTCTCGCCCCACCTGCGCTTCGGCACGATCTCGATCCGCCGCTGTCTGACCGAAGGCCTCGAGGCGATGAAGCGCGAGCCCCGGGCGAAGGCGGGCGTCCAGAAGTGGCTCGACGAGCTCGTCTGGCGCGAGTTCTACCACGCCGTCCTGGCGAACGCGCCGCGCGTCCTCGTCGAGAGCTTCCGTCCCGAGTACGACGCGGTCGCGTGGCGCGACGACGCGGCGGGCCTCGAGGCCTGGCAGGCGGGGCGGACGGGCTATCCCTTCGTCGATGCGGGCATGCGCCAGCTCGCGGCGACGGGCTGGATGCACAATCGCGTGCGGATGGTCGTCGCGAGCTTCCTGACGAAGCACCTCCTGATCGACTGGCGCCGGGGCGAACGCTTCTTCTTCGAACGCCTGGTCGACGGCGATCCCGCCTCGAACAACGGCGGCTGGCAGTGGGCCGCCTCGACGGGGACGGACGCGCAGCCCTGGTTCCGGATCTTCAATCCGATCGCGCAGGGCAGACGATTCGATCCGGAGGGGCGCTACGTGGCGCGCTGGGTCCCGGAGCTGCAGGACCTGCCGAAGGATCGCATCCACGAGCCCTGGCGATCGGACTCTCCCCCGCGCGACTATCCACGACCGATCGTCGACCACAAGACGGCGCGCGAGCGCGCTCTCTCGGCGTATCGCCGCGCCAGTCAGGCCGCGAGCAGCGCGCGCACGCGCGCCTCGCGATAGGCGAAGATGTGGTCGAGTCGGGCGCGAACGATCGGATGGGCGAGGCGGCCGAGAGGCTCGAGGGGCAGGGCGTAGCGCACCTCGTCGCGGATGCGCGTGGTCCTCGGCGAGACGGCCTCGAAGCGGTGGTCGTGGATCCAGAGACCGAAGGGGCCCGACTCCTGCTCGTCGACGAAGCGAACGCCCGGCTCCCAGGCGCTGATCCGGGTCCGCCAGCGGAACGGAATGCCGTAGAGGCGCAGGTGGTAGTCGATGCGGGCGCCGCGCTCCATCGCGATCGGTCGGGGCGTCAGGATCTCGAATCGGAGCTCCGGGGGCGTGATGGCCTCGAGATTGCCGGCGTCGGAGAAGAACGCGAAGACCGCGTCGATCGGCCGCTCCAGGGTGATGTCGGTCTGCAGGCGATGGGTCATCGTTCCGGTTCCGAGGGGCTGATGCGGAGCGATCGGTCGCGCGGTCGGAGCGCGGACCCTAGGCGTCGACCGGCGCGCGTCAAGCCTCCCGCGAGCCGACGACGCAGCCGTCGCGAGGCATGCGTGTCCGGCGCGACGCTCGCGTCCGTTGCGGCGTGCGGTCGCGGGAGGGGGGCATGAGGTCGGCATGACGCGAGCGGTGATCGAGCCCGTCTGGAAGCGGTGGCACGACGAGCGGACGCCCGTCCGGATCGGCATCTCCGCCTGTCTGCTCGGCGCCGAGGTGCGTTTCGACGGCGGACACAAGCGGGATCGCTACCTGACGGACGTGCTCGGCGAGAACGTCTCGTGGCTGCCCGTCTGCCCGGAGCTCGAGCTCGGGCTCGGCGTGCCGCGGCCGGTGATCCAGCTGCGCGGCGGCGCGCGCGGCGAGCGACTCGTCGTCCGGGGGGAGGACGGTCGCGATCTGACCGACGCGATGCGCGCCTTCGCGGACGCGCGCGTGGCGGAGCTCGACGCAACGGGCCTCGACGGGTTCGTTCTCAAGAAGGACTCGCCCTCCTGCGGCCTGCAGCGGGTACGGGTCTACGGCGCGCCGACGGGAATGCCGGAGCGGACCGGCGTCGGCCACTTCGCCCAGGCGCTCGCGCGCGGCATGCCGACGATGCCGCTCGAGGAGGAGGGGCGCCTCAACGATCCGCCGCTGCGCGAGCGCTTCATCGAGGCGATCTTCAGCCGCAATCGCTGGCGGGTGCTCGTGGCGCGCGGGCTCTCGCGCGCCGCGCTCGTCGCCTTCCACGAGGCCCACAAGATGCTGCTGCTCGCCCACGATCCGGGGCTCTACCGCAGGCTCGGCCGCATCGTCGGAAGCTTCGGCCGCACGCCGGACGAGGACCTGTACCGCGACTACGCCGCGCTCTTCGCCGAGGCCTTCGCTCAACCCGCGACCTTGGCGCGCCACGTCAACGTCCTCGAGCACCTGTTCGGGCATCTGAAGCGATGCGTCACGGCGACGGAGAAGCGCGAGATCGGCCACGCGATCGCGGAGTACCGCGCGGGTCGCGTCCCGCTGGTCGTGCCGATCTCGCTGCTTCGCTTCCTCGTGGCGTCGCACGAGGTCGAGTACGTGCAGGGGCAGCTCTACCTCGAGCCCCATCCCCGCGAGCTGATGCTGCGCAACCACGTCTGATCCGCCGGGCGAACGAGCCGGAGCACGTGCGGCCGGTAGATCCCGGTCGTCGCGAGGAGTCGTTCGAGCACGACGGGCATATCCTCGGGGCGCTCCGCGAAGTAGTTGCAGACGTAGGTGACCAGGAGCGCGTCGCGCGACGAGAGCTCGGGATGGACGCGGGCGGCATAACAGAAGGGCTCTCCGGGGAGGGGATCCGCTCGCTCGGCCAGCCCCGGGATGCGGCCGAGCACCTGCGGCGCCGACCAGGGGCCCGCGAGCCGTCCCGCCCGACGAAGCCAGATCGCGTCCGCGCGGGTCGCCCCGTCGCGGCGCTCCCCTGCGTCGAGCGTGGGGTCGCTGTAGACCGCGAGCCATGCTCCCGCGCGCGGATCGAAGTGGACGCTCATCTCGGTCGCGTCGTCGGCCATCAGGACGCGCGCCTCGTCGACGCGGATTCCGGCGCGGAAGCGTCCGGCCCTGTCCAGGACCTCGAGCCAGGGCTCGAGGTCGGTGGGGCTCCGTTCGAGCGCGTCGAGCGGGATGCGGGTCAAGCCGCGTGGCTGGCGATCGTCGCCGCGGTCGAGGGTGGCGAACGCGTAGAGGAACGCGTCGTCGGAGACGAGGCTCGCCGCGGGCAGGAGATCGCTTCGACTCGACAACGCCGAATAACGGATCCGCCACTGCCGCGGCGGGCGTTCCGGCCGCTCGATCTGCGCGAGATCGACGCCGACCGCGCGGAAGGGCAGTCCGAAGGCGCCGTGCGCGGGCGCCGGTACGACGCGCAGCAGCGCGACGACGAGGGTCCGCCCGACGAGCACGCCGCTGAGGGGCCAGTAGTAGGGCGCGCCGCCGCCCGCGTCACGCGCGCGGACGACCCAGTCTGCCGCGGAATCGGGCTCGAAGAAGGCGCGGGGCTCGGCCGTGGACGTCCCGGCCTCGGTCCAGGCGAAATCCATCGACCAGCGCCCGTCCCCATCGCAGGTCGAGATCGCGATCGTGTTGTGGACGAAGGGATAGCGGCGCTCGTCTTCGCCCCCGCGCCGCGCGACGAAGGAATCGCCGAAGAGCCAGACGCTGTGGCGCGGGGCGGACGGGGGCTCGAGCCCGGGCAGGGGGATCGAGGCCGCGACGTCGCCGCCGAGCCAGCCGTCCTGGTTCTCGAAGCGGGGCGTGCAGCCCGCCTGACTGCCGAAGAGCGACGTGCCCGTCGGGTGCGCGATCGAGGGCGCGTCGGTGATCGACGGCGTCTGGGGCGACGGCGTGCAGCCGGCGAGTCCGAGCAGGATCGCCAGGCCGAGCGTCCGCGCGCGGCTCAGGGGGGGCACGCCCTCGTCGTCGTGCGCGGGTGCGTGCCTGCCCGGCGACCCGCGGCTCACAGGAGCCCGCGCACGACGACGGCGAGGCCCGCGAGACAGGCGAAGGCGACCACGGCGGGTCGCAGCCAGCCGCCGTCGATCCAGGCGTGGAGCGCGCGGCTCGCCACGAGGCCGAGCCCGACCGCGGGCATCAGCGCGAGGCCGAGCCAGCCGTGCCACGCAGCGACCCGGCCGGCGAAGGCGAGGCCGACGAGCGAGAGCATCGATCCGATCAGGAACGTCGCGCCGAGCGTCGAGCGCAGGACGGGGCCCGGTTCGCGCTGGTAGAGCAGCGCGATCGGAGGGCCCCCCATGGACGACGTCGTGCCCATCAATCCGCCGAGCGCCCCCGCGATCGCGGCCGAGCGCCCGGTCACGGCGATCTGCGACGGGGCGACGCTCATCAGCGCCGCCACCACCACCATCGCCCCGATCCAGACCGCGAGATCGTGAGCGTCGAGCCGCGCGACCACGACGCTGCCGACGACGACGCCGGGCAGCCGACCGAGCGTCGTGAAGAGGACGCCGCTGCGATCGATGTGGCCCCGCTCGCGCAGGGCCGAGCCCGCCGTCATCGGGAGCGACATGATGATCATCGCCGCGGGCAGCGCCTCGGGCTTCACGGCGGCGGCGATCGGCGCCGCGATCACGTTCAGGCCGAAACCGATCGTGCCCTGGACGACCGCGCCCGCGACGACCGTCGCGAAGAGCAGCGCGAAGCTCCAGGCCGACATCGGGAGGTCCTCGAACAACTCGGCTCCGCTGCCTTCGAGTGGACTCGAGCGGCCGGTCGGCCGCGTTCGGGCGGAGGTTATGCGGGCTCGGTCGGACGGGCCAGCGCCGTCCGGCGGCGTCCGTCGCGGCGCGCCGGGCGAGGCGGAGGCGTCGCGCGCCGGCGTCGGGGCTCGTCCCGCCCCGGCGTCAAGACGCGTCGCGCAGGGAGTAGTCGACCGGGAGCTCGATCGTGATCGCGCCGTCCGGCGGCGCCGGGTAGGGCGCGGCCGCGCGGATCGCGGACTCCGTCGCCCGGCGAAGCAGCGGCTCCGCACGGCCGTCGTACTCGACGGCGTCGATGCGACCGTCGGCCCCGATCGCGACGCGCGCCACCACGCGCCCCTCGACGGAGCGCTTGCGGGCGAGCGGGGGGTAGCGCTTGCGATCCTCGACGCGCGAGCGGATCGCTTCGACGTAGCGGGCCAGGCGATCTTCGTCGTCGCCGTCCTGGCCCGTCGCAGGGACGGAGTCGCTCGGCGCCGCGGAGACGCCGGGCGGGTCGACGACCCCCTCGGCGGCCTCGCTCGACGGCTTCGCGCGGACCGGCCTGGCGGTCGGCCCGATGCGCGCGCGCTCCCGCGGATCGGGCTCGTGGGTCGAACGCGCCGGCGGCGACTCCGGCTTCGTGACCGGCGGCGGGACGGGGACCGGCTCCGGTCGCCGCGGCTCGGGCGGCGCGCCGGGGACCGGCGGGAGGGGCTCGGGGGACACTGCGACCGCGGGCGTCGGGGCCTCGGCCTCGATCACCTCCGCCGCCGGTCCGCGCAATCGCAGTCGGATCGCCACCGGCTCCGGCGGCACCGCGCGTGCGTCGGCTGGCCGCGACCCGAGACCGTGCCCGATCACGAGCAGGTGCAGCGCGAGCGAGATGCCGATGCAGACGGGGAGCGCGCGGTCCGTCATGCGTCGCCTACTTGGTCAGGATGAGCCGGTTGTTGCGCGTGAGGCGAAGCGTGTAGACCTCGCCCTCGTGCTCGATCTGCAGGAGGCCACGGGGGCCGAGCACGTCGCTCGCCCGCACGCGGCGGACCGGGCGAGACGACTCGGTCGGCGTCGGTCTCGTTTCGGAACGGGTCGGGGTCATCTCGGCTCCTTCCAGGCCCTCCGGCGGCGTGGCGGCCGGGCCGCCTTCGACTTCGTCGTCACGCCCGGGCACGGGCCTGCTCCGGTCGCGCCGCCCGGTCGGAACCGGAGGAGCGACGACGGCGTCGGCCGCACGCGGCGACGACCGTCGTTCCGACGGCGAGCGCGACGACCACGCCCGGCTCGGGCAGCTCGGTGCGCAGGATCAGCTGGGGTTTCGACGATGCGCTCGCAGCCGACTCGCGACTGTGGAGGCCCATGACCCGCGGAGTCGGGCTCGTCAGCGCGATGCCGTCGTTCGGTGTCAGTCCGTTGATCCAATCGAGCACGACCGGCGTCGCGTCGCAGAGCAGCGCTCCGAATCCCGTGATGTCGGTGATCGTGTCGAAGGGGACGTCGACGTCGGGCCGGTTCGACCAGGTCAGGGTCGACTCGCTCCAGGGCTCGAGGACCTCTCGACACGCGAGCGTGCCGGGCAGGTCCGAGGTGTCGCCGAAGCCGGTGAAGTCGAAGGCGTAGGTCACGACGAGCGTCGCCTCGGCGAGGACGTGGCCCTCCGGAAGATCCGATCGATCCACGTCGAATCGCAGGTACGTCTCGAAGTCGTGGGGGGTCGAGTTCTCGTCGAAGGTCCGGAACGCGTAGAGCGTTGTGCTGCTCCCCCGTGCGAGGCTCGGCAGGAACGAGTATGGCGCCGTGTCGGCGGCGACCGGCACGATCACGAAGTCGGCGCACACGGGCGGTGCGGCGACGAGGGCGGCGGTCGCGCCGAGCAGGCCGAGGACGAGCGAACGAAGACGGGACATGGCAGGGCCTCCGGTTCCGGGCATCAGGGAAAGCGACCGCGCAGGCCGATCAGGAAGGAGCGGCCTCGAACGACGTACGAGTCGATCACGCGGTTGTCGGTGGCGTTCAGGACATCGGCGAAGACCTCGACCGAGCGCCCGAGCCATCGGTCGAAGGGTTGACGCAGGCGCAGGTCGAGCGTGAAGGAGGTGTTCGATTCCTCGCCCGACGCGAATCCCGCGAGCCCCGTGCCGCTGCGCTCGATGATGGCCCGGTCGCGCCATTGCCCGCGCGCGGTGAGGGTCGTGGCGAGCCGCGGGGCGGTCAGGGTCAGGGCGCCGTTGGCGATGTGCTCGGGGGAGTTGGGGAGCCGGTCGTCGCGGAGGGAGAGATTCGAGTCGGTGACGAGGCTGCGGTTCCAGGTGTAGCCGAGCTGCAGGCCTACCCATTCGGTCGGTCGCAGGTCGACGCGCGCTTCGATTCCGTACGAGCGCAGGTCGTCCAGGTTCGTGCTTTGATAGACGGTACTCAGGACCGGCTCGACGCGGTCGCTACACCAGATCGGATCGGCTGGACACAGGATGGGGTTCGCCGGAATCGGCGTCTCGCCGACCTGGATCGACTGGCCGCGGTCGCTCGCGCGGATGGAGTCGTGGGTCCGGCTGTAGAAGCCCGTTGCCGCCACGGAGAGCCAGCGCACGGGGTTCGCCTCGACGCTCGCGCGCAGCGCCCATGCCTTCTCGGGCGACAGGTCGCGACTGCCGGCGAGGAAGTATCCGCCGCCGAGCTGGGGCGACGGCGGCTGGAAGATCTCCCGCAGCGAGGGGTAGCGGACGGCCCGACCGGCCGACAGCCGGAGCTTCAGCGCGCGCTCCGCGTCCCAGCGCCAGGGCGTGATGAGCACGGCCGCCTGGGGCAGCCACGCCGGGAAGAAGCGCGAGTGCATCTCGCGACGGATGCCGATCTCGCTCGAGAGCCAGCTCGTGAACTCCGACTCGAGGATCGCGAAGACGCCGCCGCGGTCAATGCGCTCCTGCAGCTCGCTCGGGCGGACCGCGATGTTCGGGTCGATCGGTCCGTCCTCGAGCTCGATCGAGAAGGTCGAGAGATCCGCGCCGAGCGTGAGAATGTGGGTCGTCGGACCGATCTCGAGGATGCGCTCGCCGGAGAGCTGGAGGCGGGTGTAGGAGTCGTCGAGCCGGAAAATCCGGCCGACGCTCGTGTCGACGAGGTCCGTCGAATGCGTCAGGGTCCCGTGGAGGGAGGTGGCGCTTCCGAGCGTGAGCTTCCCGTCCTGCGAGAAGAGCAGGCGCTGGTCCTCGCGGCGGGACGTGATCGGCTCGTCGTCGATCGCATAGCCATCGTCGCGGATGCGGTAGCCGAGGCGGGTCGTGAGCTCGAGCGCATCGACGAGTCGGGCGGAGATCGTTCCGTAGAGGTCGTGCGTCCGGTAGAGCGAGCCCTTGCCGAACGTCGTCGGCAGGCCGTCGTCGAGGTCCTGGCTGTCGGGATGGGGCGTCTCGAAGCCGCCGATCTGGGTATAACGGTAGACGAGACTGCCACCGAGGTTCGGCGTGCCCCAGGCGCCGATGAGATCGCCGCGGACGTTCTGCTGATCGCCGTGGGCGATCATCGCTTCGGCGGCCGGGCCGTCCTCGGGCGGCGCCTGGGTGATGATGTTGATGACGCCGCCGGCGGCGCGCGCCGTGTAGCGCAGGGCCTGCGGTCCGCGCAGGATCTCGATCCGATCGATGTTGGCGAACAGCATGTCGCCCAGGTCGATCGCTCGTTCGTTCTCGCCCGCATAACGCTGTCCATTGACGAGGATCTCGGTGAACTCCGGCGGCAGTCCGTCGATGCGGACGGCGCCGCGCTGACCCTGGACCTGGCTCGTGATGCGGATGCCCGGGATCGCTTCGAGGGCCTGGATCGCGTCGGTGGCCGGCAGCGCATCGAGTCGCTCGCGTTCGAGGACCTCGGTCTCGATCGGCGTGTCCTGGTAGATCTCGGCAGGGCGGACGCGCTCGTCTTCGACGGCGATCGTCTCGGCGCGGAACGTCGCGGGCGAATCGTCCGGCGCATCCGTCGGAGGCGTTGGCCGCTCCGCGGTCGCGTCGGATCGCGCGGCCGGCTCGGCGGGCGAAGCGGCGGGAGGGGCCGTTCGCTCGGGCACGGCGGCGGCTTCTGCGTCCGCCTCGGCCGCTGCGGCGTGGGGAAGGGCAATCCATGCGAACATGGTCGCTAATAAAGCTCCGCGTCGGGACGGGCGGAGGGCGGTCGAGGCGAACAGGCGCACGGGTGGACCCCTCGGGCCGATCGAGTCGGCCTCTGGTGGCGTCCGGGTCCTCCTGGCTGGCGGCGAGAGCTTGCTGGAGCCGTCGAGACGCGTGGTCAAACTATCGAACTTGAAATTCGTTTTCAATATGATTCAATCTGCCCGTCTCGCCAGCCAGAGCTTCGGCTCGAGCCAGCGCCCGCCGGTCGCCGCATCCCCGATCCGGGACCCGCCCGGCCCTCCCCCGGCTCGATTTCGGGCGCCGCCCTGTCGCGGTCCCCGACGCCGCGCCCCGCACGCGAGGCTCCGCATGCACGCCGAGAATCCCGATTCGATCCCGGTCGGTTCCGATCGGTCCCAGCCCGAACGCCATCCGTCCGCTCCGGACTCCGCGCCCTGGACCGCGGCTCGCCTCTTCGAGCTGCTCGCGAAGCTCGGTCGACTGCGCGTCGTCTCGATCTGCGGTCCGAGCGTATTCGAGTCGTTATGCGAAGCGGGTCCGTTCACGATCGAGCGCGGCTCGCTCAACATGATCACGACCGACTTCCACTGGCACGTCGCCCTCGCGCGCTTCCGCCATCTGCAGTCCCACGAATCGATCCACGCCCGCTCGGGCCGCAACGTGCTGTTCTTCGAGCTGCGCGAGGACGTCGCGGCTCCGCCCTTCCTGCGGATCTACGTCCATCGCGCGCCGAAGGCGGAATTCGATCCCGCCGTCGCCGAGATCTTCGCCGCCGCCCACGCGGAGCTCGCGAACGGCGTCGCATTGGCGAGCGGAGTCGATGCCGGGGACGCGGAAGCGGACGGGAAGGGGGCCTGATCGTGCAGCGCCTCCAACCGCTCCTCCTGGCGACGGTGCTCGTCTCCCTCGTCGTCGAGCTCGCACTGGCGTCCTGGTCTCCCGCCGCCGAGCCTGCGAAGGTCCTTCCCGCCCGTGCGAACGAGGCATCGCAACGCCTCTCGGCCCGGTCGACACCCGTTCGTGTCGCCACGCTCCTGCCCTGGGCCGGGGACGCCGTCCAGGTCGCCGGTCCGCCGGCCGTGCTCGTCGCCGGCGTGCGTCGCGCGCTCCATCGCCCGCTCCCCGACGGCCTGCTCGATCTCGGCCATCCGCACTCGCCCTCGCTGGAGCGCCTCGCGGAAGCCCGTCCCGACCTCGTGATCGCCGATGCGAGCATCCATGCCCGCTTCGTCGCGCCGATCGAGAAGCTCGGAGCCCGCGTGCTGCTCCTCGACTCGGCGAGCGTCGAAGGGACCTTGGCGTCCCTGTCGCGCATCGCCGGGGCGCTCGGCGGCTCGACGGCGCTCGATGCGCGGGTCGAGGCGGTCCGCAGGCGGCTCGCCGAGCTCGCGGGGCAGTCCGACGCCTCGCTCGTCGCGCTCTTCGGCGCGCCCGGCTCCTTCTACGTCATGACCGAGCGCGCCTGGCTGGGAGACCTCGCGCGGCGCCTCGGCTTCGAACTCGCCGTGAAGGCCGAGGGCGACGAGCGCTTCCCCGGGCTCGTCGCGATCTCCGACGAGGCGATGGCGATGGCCCGCCCGGATCTCGTCCTGCTCGTCGCCCACGGCGATTCCGCGCGCATCCGCGCGGAGCTCGAGCGGCGGACGGCCTCCGGCGGGGCCTGGGCCGGGCTCGCCCGCGCGCGTCTCGGCATCCACGTGCTCGATCCCGGGCTCTTCAGCGCGAACCCGGGCCTCGAGCTCGTTCGCGCGGCGGAGACGCTCGTCGAGCTCGGCGAGCCCGCGCGGGCCGCGACCCTGGGCGCGCTTCGATGAGCACGCTCGTCTGGCAGATCCGTAGCCGTGCGGCGCTGCTCTTCGAGCCGGCCCTGGGCTGGACCCTCGTCTTCGTGCTGGGCTTCGTCGCGGCGGTGCTGCTCGCGACGATGCGGGGGGCCGTCGATCTCCCGATCGGCGCGCTCTTCGCATCGCTCTTCGAGCAGGCGCATCCCTTCCATGGCGTCGTCTGGGACGTCCGCCTGCCGCGCGCGGCCTGCGCCGCGCTCGTCGGCATGGACCTCGCGCTCGCAGGGGCGCTGCTGCAGACGGCCGTGCGCAACCCGCTGGCGGATCCCGGCATCCTCGGCGTGACGGCCGGTGCGGGGGTGGGGGCGCTGATCGTGATCCTCTTCCTCCCGGAGCGGGCGTCGCTCGCGCCGTGGACGGCCTTCGGTGGCGGGCTCGCGGCGATCGGGACGATCGTGCTGCTGGTCTGGTCGAAGCCGGGACAGACGGGCGCGCTGCGCATCGTGCTCTCGGGGGTCGCGCTCCAGGCCGTGCTCTTCGCCCTGATCGCGCTCCTGACCTTCGCCTTCGCCGATCGCGCACCGGCCTTCGCGGCGTTCATGGTCGGCTCGCTGAACGGGACCGGTTGGTCCGACGCGGCGCGCATGCTCGCGCCGACGCTGCTCGGCCTCGTCGGCATCGCGCTCTCGCGCCGGACCCTCGACGTGCTGCTGCTCGACGACGGTGCGGCGGGGGGACTCGGGGTGTCGGTCCTGCAGGCGCGCTTCGCGGCGGCGGTGCTCGCCGCGCTGCTGACGGCCGCCGCGGTCAGCGCGGCGGGACTCGTCGGATTCGTCGGGCTGGTCGTGCCGAACGGACTGCGGCTGCTCGTCGGACCCGACCACGCGGCGCTCCTGCCGATCTCCGCCCTCGGCGGCGCCGCGCTCGTGCTGATCGCCGACACCCTCGCGCGCACGAGCCTCGCGCCGCTCGAGCTGCCGGTCGGTGCCCTGCTCGCCCTGGTCGGCGGGCCGTACTTCCTCTTCATCCTCTGGAAGAAGCTGCCATGACGATCGCGCTCGAAGCGAACCGCATCCACGTCCGCCATCCCGGGATCGACCGGGACGCCTTGCGCGACGTCTCGCTCCAGGTCACGACCGGCGAGATCCTCGCGCTCGTCGGTCCGAACGGATCTGGCAAGTCGACGCTGCTGCGCTCGCTCGGTCGCGAGCTCGACGCGCATCAGGGAGCCGTGCTGCTCGATGGCAAGAAGCTGACCTCGCTCCCGCGCCGCTGGCTCGCCCGCCGCATGGCGCGGCTGCCGCAGGATCCGCAGGGACCCGAGGGCTTCACGGTCGAGTCCCTCGTGCGCACCGGCCGCCACCCCCACATCGCCTACTTCGCCGCCTACGGCGAAGCCGACGAGCGCGCCGTCGCCGAGGCGCTCGACGCGGTCGAGCTCGCCGATCTGCGCACCCGCCCGCTCGCGTCGCTCTCGGGCGGCGAGCGTCGCCGCGCCTGGATCGCGATGGCGCTCGCGCAGGAGCCGGACTTCCTGCTGCTCGACGAGCCGACGAACGCGCTCGACCTGCGCCATCAGTACGAGCTGCTCGACCTGCTGCGCCGACTCAACCGGGAGCGCGGGACCACGATCGTCGTCTCGCTCCACGACCTCGAGCATGCGGCCCACGTCGCCGATCGCGTCGCCGTCCTCTCGCGCGGCCGCCTCTACGCCGTCGGGCCGCCCGAGGAGATCCTGACCGAGGAGACGCTGCTCGACGTCTTCCGCGTCGCCACCCGCATCCGGCGCGACGAGGGCGGACTGTCCCTGCGCGTGCTCGGCCCCGGGGATCCGATTCGCAGCTTCTGAAGAGAAGGAGAGACCGATGAAGACCGTCGCCAAGCCGCTGCCGAAGGAGTTCCTCTCCTGGCAGATCGCCCTGCGCCACCACACGATGGTCGCCCGCAACGGCGCCCCCCATATGGGCGTCGTGCCGATCGTCTGCGTCAAGCGGCCCGGCGCGCGCCTCGGCGTCGTGATGCACAACGTCGTCTGCGGCCTGCTCCCCCATCCGCGGCTGCTCGACGCCAAGACGCGCGAGTTCCGTGACCTCTACGAGTCGAACATCGCGAAGGGCGCCCGGGCGGTCTACGACGCGGGCATCCAGTACCTGCTCGACTACTACACCTCGAACGACGCCTTCGACGACGGCAGCATCACGTCGCTCCTGCCCGAGGAGGGTCCGCTCGTCGACGCGCTGCGCGCCGATCCGCGCTGCTCGCTCGTCTTCAACGTCTTCGATACCGAGGCGCCCGATCGACTCGGCACGCCGCGCTGCAACCAGATCGACTGCCACGTCGATGTCCTCGACTCGGGCCCCGTCTACGAGAACGTCTGGTGGCACAACACGCTCTTCCACGGCAAGGCCGACGGCCACGTGGTGCTCCACTTCAAGCACGAGCGCAGCTTCGACACGCGTTTCGGTGGGTTTTCGGCTCTGCGGAGCTGAATGGCGATGCGAGCCCGTCCGGCGCGGATCGCCGGACCAGCCAGCGGAGAAACGACCGGGGCGAACCCCCGGCAAGGAGAGATCGGTCATGTCGATTCGGAACGAGCGGATGAAACGGATGTTGAAGCGGAGCGAAGGGTTCCTCGGGTCGAAGTCGTGCCGATCGCGAGGCCTCGCGATCGGGTCGATCGCCCTGTTCGCGGCGGTGGCCGCGCAGGCGACGACGGTGCCCTTCACGGAATCGTTCGATGCGGGCGTCTCGGGCTGGGAGGACAACGTGAACTCGCCCCTCGCCTGGACCGCGACTGGCGGAGCGGACGGCGGCGGCTTCGCGTCCGGGAGCTACGACTACTTCGGCTATTCGAGCCCCTTCGGCAGCGGGCCGGTCGTCCTGCGCGCTTCGGCGGCGGACGATCCGAGCGGCGGCGCCTTCATCGGCGACTGGCTCGCCGACGGGGTCGGCACGGTCACGGCGATGGTCCGCCACGACGCGCCGGAGGATCTGACGTTCTTCCTGCGCGTCGCATCCCCCGCGAACTTCCCCGGCGCCGTCTTCTCCGGCACGCAGACCGTCGCGGCGAACGTCTGGACGCGGATCACCTTCGCGATCGATCCGAGCAGCCCGTTCTGCATCGCCGAGGGCACGTCCTGCGCGGCGGTGCTGGCGAACGTGGGCACCCTGCAGTTCGGGACGAGTGCGCCGGTCGGCCTCATCGACGACGACGTCGCCTACACGATCAGCATCGACCAGGTCGCGCTGCTGCCCGTGCCCGAGCCCGGCACGGCGCTGCTCTTCGGACTCGGTCTCGCGGGTCTCGCCGCCGCGGGCCGCCCGGAACCAGCGGATCGCGGGAATGCGGCTGCGACCCGGAGCGGAGAGCCGGCGATCGGGAACGGAGACCCGGCGTGACGCGCGCGATCGCGTTCGGCTTCGTCTTCGCGAGCGTGATCGCCTCCTGGCTCGCGGGTCCGGCCTGGGCCGGGCCCGCGGCCACTGCGCCGCCCGAGCGCTCGCTCTTCGACTGGTATGCGATGGGCGGGCCGCCGATGCACGGCCTCGCCGTCTGCTCGATCCTGATCCTCGCGACGATCCTCGAGCGGGCCTGGATGCTGCGGCCGGCCGCGACGATTCCGCGCGCGCTGCTCGGCGAGATGGAGCGCGCCCTCGCCGTCGGCAATCGCTCGGAGCTGAAGCGGCTCGCGGAAGGCGGCTCGTCGGCGCTCGTGCGCCTGGCGTCGCAGGCCCTCGATCCGGACGCGACGCTCGATGCGATCGAGACGGCGGGCGCCTGGGAGGCCCACCGGATCGCGCGCAACCTCCCGCTCCTCTCCGCGCTCGGCCATCTCGCGACCATGATCGGGCTGCTCGGGACGGTGCTCGGGATGCTCGACGCGTTCGATCGGATCGCCCTCGTCGGAACGGGCGACGCGCGGGTCGTCGCCGGCGGCATCTTTCTCGCCTTGATCACGACGGCGGCGGGTCTGTTCGCGGCGATCCTCGCCGTCGCGGCCCATGCCCTGCTCTCGCGCCGCGCGGAGGACGCGGTCGCCGCGCTCGAGCGCATGACGGGCGCGATTCGCGACTCGGCCGACCCGGCCCGTGGCGTCGGTCGCTTCGATTTCACGACCCGCCGCGAGCGGGGGGAGTGAGCCATGCGCTTCGCCCCGACTCGCGCGGAAGGGAACGGGACACCGCTCGCGCCGCTGCTCGACGTCGTCCTGCTGCTCCTCATCTTCTTCGTCGTCACGAGCTCCTTCGCGACGCCGACGCTCGAGCTCGACCTGCCGCCGGCCGACGCGACCGGCTCGCCCGAGCCGGATGCGCTCGTCGTCGAGCTCGACGAAGCGGGGGCGCTCGCGGTCGACGGCGTCCCGACGGCGCTCGATGCGCTCGCGAGCGAGCTCGTCGCGGCGAGGCGCGACGAGCGGCCGGTCGAGCTGCGGGCCGACCGGCGTACGGCTCACGGGCACGTGGTCGCCGTGCTCGATCGCGCCCGGTCGGTCGGCGTGGTCGGGCTCTCGATCGCGGTCTCGAATGCCAAGGCAGGCCCGGAGGCATCGGCCGGCTCGGGTGAAGCGGAGGGCGGCGGTCGCCGGGATGGCGCCGATTTCACCGCCGGCTCGGGCGGCGACTAGCGCGGCTGCGTCCTCTCCGCCGATCTCGATTCCGATTCCGCTCGCGATCCCCGTTCCGAGGCCGGGACGGAGCCGGCCTCCGCCCCGGCCCCCGAATCCGGGAGGAGCCGGCGTACCAGCGCGGGCGCCGCCACGAAGATCCAGACGACGAAGGGCAGCGTGTCCGAGATCAGCGAGGGAACCAGCGGCAGGTGGCGCGCCCGACCGCGACCGACCTCCGTCAGATTGAGCCCGAGGTGGCCGCAGAAGAGCGCGAAGAGGCCGATCAGCAGGCCGAGGATGCGTCGCCGCCGGGTGAGTCCGGGCGTGACGAGCAGCAGGCCGACGAAGGGGACGAAGTTGACGTAGCGCTGGCGGAACGCGCCGACCCGCGCGCCGTCGAAGCCGATTAAGTCGTAGAGGGGCGGCGCCACGGTCTTGAGGAATCGACCGTAGGCGATCCGACCGCCCCCATCGTCCCAGAGCCAGGTCAGACAGAGCGTGATCGCGAAGAAGCCGGCGAGACGCCCTGCGACCGAGAGGGCGCCGGCTTGGCGCGTGGCCGCCAGCCCGGTCTCCGACGGTCGCTCCGTTGCCCGCGCGCGCTGTGTCGGCTCGCCCCGGGCGGATTCGTCGCGCCCCGTCTTCATCGCCGCACGCACAGGCGGATCCAGGCGTAGAGCACGCCGACGATCATCGCGATCAGGGTCGCCTGCCAGAAGTAGAGATGGAAGAAGTCGAAGGCGGCGTGCCAGTGGCGACCGACGACGAGGAGCGTCGCGATGCGGAGCACGTTGAAGGCGAAGATGGCCAGGCATCCGAGGGGGATGCCGAGCGCGCGGGCCCGGGCGCTCGCCGGGAAGGCGAGCACGCAGGCCGAGTAGATCAGCATCTCGAGCACACCGACGCATTCGAGGATGATCGAGACCGAGAAGCCGTCGTAGGTCACGAGATCGGCATGGGTCCGCATCCGATCGGTGAAGAGCGACATGAAGCCGGCGACGCTCTTCGCGGTGAAGACCTCGAGGGTCTCGAGCGCCGGCCGCAGCGGGTCGAGCAGCAGGCTCGCCAGGCCGCCCACGATCAGCAGATAGAGGAGCACGAGGAGCGGGTAGCGGACCTGCGGATGACCCAGTCGGTCGACCCATCCGGGGCGGGACGAGGGGGCGCTGCCATCGGACGGAGACATCGACGAGCCCTTCGAGCGGTTGCGATCGCGATCCGGAGCGGGGGCGACCGCGATCGCGCGCGGCCGTCTCGACCCCGCCGGAAGCTATCGCAACCCCGCCGGAAGCGATCGCATCAGCCGGGCCCGCCCGAGGTCCCGGTCGCCCGCGCCGGCGGCGAGCCCGCCCGCTCGAGCGGGAGCGCTCGACCGTCGTCGCCGAAGCGGTAGCCGAGCCCGCGGACGGTCTCGACGGCGTCGCGCGCGGCGCCGAGCTTGCGCCGGAGGCTCTTGATGTGGGCGTCGACGCTGCGCTCGTGGAGGCCGTCGGGACTCTTCCAGGCCTCGCGGATGAGATCGGTCCGGGTCAGGACGCGGCCGCCGGCGAGCGCCAGCGTCTCGAGCAGCGCGAACTCGCGCGGGGTCAGGGGCACGGCCTCGCCGTCGACCCAGGCGACGCGCCGGTGGGCGTCGACGACGAGCCCCTCGCGCGAGGAGAGCGGGCGTTCGTCGGCGACGAGCGCGAGCTGGGTACTCCGTCGGAGGACGGCGCGCAGACGCGAGACCAGCTCGCGCGCGAAGTAGGGCTTCGCGACGAAGTCGTCCGCACCGCATTCGAAGCCGAGGATCCGGTCCGCCTCCCGCGCCCAGCGACTGACGAGCATGATCGGCGTCGAGGCCAGCGCGTCGTGCTCGCGCAGACATCGGCACAAGGCGAAGCCGGATCCGTCCGCCAGCGCGAGCTCGGCGATCACGACGTCGGGCGTCGCCCGGCGTGCCTCTTCCAGCGCATCGACGAGTCCCGCGGCCTCCCGGATCTCGAGGTCCGGCAGGTCGAGGCTCTTGCGCGCCGTCTCCCGATCGATGGGATCGGGGTCGACGACGAGGACGCGCTTGCCGGTTCCGGCGACTGTTGCGGTATTCGGGGGGTGCATTCCCGTGGCCTTTGGCGTCAGGAAAGCAACGGCCGATGTCGGTTGTGTGGCCGGATCGCGTGGATTCCGTCAAGAAATCGGTCGTTTCATGGCGAAATCATGAAGCTCGGCCCCGTGATCCCCCCACGTCCCCTCACGGCCGGGTCGCACCGACACCTCAGCGTGGCACCCGACGGCGATTCGTCGTCCGATCGGCGCGCTTCCGGCTCTCGAGGGCCGCGGGCGCCCGCTGCGATCACGGGAGCGAGCGCGCTTGCGGCGTCGGGGCATCGGGCCGGTCGAGCATCCCGCGCAGTACCTCGGCTGCCGCGGGCACGTCGAGCGGCGTCCGTCCCAGCGAGCGGCCCTCGGCCGTGATCAGGAGGGCCATGGGGCGGTCGGGGACCTCGCCGAGGAGCGAACGCGCATGGACCTCCGCCGCCTCGGGGTAGGCGAACGGAACGGGCAGACCGACGCTCCGAAGCCGCTCCTGGACCGCGTCCAGCTCGCTGCGCTTCGTCGCGAGCGGGAAGAAGAGGATCTGCAGGCGCCGGACGTCCTGGAGCGAAGCGAGCTCCCTCATGATCGACTCGAAATCCGCCTCGCTCGGGCTCGCGAAGACGCAGAGGAACAGGTCGTGCTTCGCGAGCTCGGCCGACGGGTAGGGCGTCGTCTCCGCCGTCGACGGGTGCAGGAACTGGTTGCCGAAGTGGACGAGAAAGGTGGGACCGGGCTTGAAGCGCTCGCCGGCGAGAATCGCGTTCGCGCGCTCGAGGAAGTCGGTGTGTTCGATCGGGATGTCGTGATTGCCGTGGCGACCGAAGGCGATGCGCACGCGACCACGCTCATCGAGGCGGATCAGCGCGCCTCGGTAGCCCTTCTTGAGCGCCTCGCTCGACTCGGGGGGCGTCCAGGCGTCGACGACCGCGACGATGTCGGGCCAGACCTCCTCGTGTGCGAGCGCGTTTTCCTTCGTGATCCGGACGACGGTCGCATCGGCTTCGGTCCGCTCGCTCGCCGCGGCGCGCTCCGCACGCGTGGGCGGGTTCGTCTGTCCCCGCTCGGAAGTCGAGTCGGAGCATCCGAGCCATCCGAGCTGGAGTCCGAATCCGATGAGGAGGGTCGCGATCCATCCGGTCGATCCAGTCGTACGCATGCCAGCTCCGATCCTCGACGGCGAAAGGGGCCGAGGAGAGAAAGCGGAAGGGGCCCGCATCCGACAGGATGCGGGCCCCGACGTTCAGGCTCGCTCCGGCGTTCGCCTAGCGGCGCCGTCGCGCGAGAGCCAGGAGGCCCATCGCACCGGCACCGAGCAGCTGCACCATGCCCGGCTCGGGGACGGCGAGCATGCCGGCCATCGAGAACGCCGTCCAGCCCTCGGTCCACATCGCCGGCGTCGCATCGAAGGCGCCGCGATACGTCACGTCTTCGAGCGGGGCCGGCGGGTGGATGCCGTCCGCCATGGTGGCGTTCAGCACGCTGGGCCGGAAGTCCATCGTCTTGAGCGAGGCGTTGAGCTTGCCCGCGACGCCGGTCGGCGTGAAGCTGGTATCCCGTGCGTTCATCTTGAAATCGGCATCGTCGACGCCGTCGACGCAGGTGACGTTGCGAACGCCGTTGCCGAAGACGGTCGCCTCGTCCTGGCCGGCGGGTACCGCGGCGACGTTGTCGCAGGTCACCGCGTTGGCGACGATGAGCCCGTCATTGGCGTTGATCGTCACCGTGTTGCCGGGCGCGCCGCCGCCCGCCAGATCGAGACCCTGGCGCGTGCCGCTGTTGTAGATGATGGCGTTGTTGAGCGACCCGGCGAAGCCGTTGCGCATCTCGCAGCCGTCGTTGTCGTTGGTGAAGCCGTTGAAGGTGGCGCTCGGCGCGCTGCCCGCGATCGTGATGTTGTAGAAGTTCGCGTTCGGGAAGGGCAGGGTCTTTCCGTTGTTGTCGAAGTTGACCCAGTCCGCGCCCTCGTCGTTGTCGTCGCCGTCCCATTCGCAGCCCTTGTCGCCGCTCGAGGCACCGTAGGTGACGGGCGTGGCACCGTTCAGGGCATTGAAGAAGGGCATGACGCCGAGGAGGAACTGATTCGTTCCACGGTAGCCCTCGTCGAGGTCGAACACGTCGTCGCCTTCGAACGCCACCGTGAGGTGGTGGCCGTTGACCGTGCCCCCGAACCACTCGATGCCGTCGTCGAAGTTGCAGTAGACCTCGATGTGATGGAACTCGGTGCCGCTTCCGACGCCGCCCAGCGAGACGCCGTTGAGCTCGTTGCTGTTGCCGATCTCGTCGCCGGCATGGCGGACCGAGATGTAGCTGAGGCTGCCCGAGCTGTCGGTGTCGTCCGCGACGCCGACGGCACCGCCGTAGATCGCATCCGCCGCCGGGAAGCCGGGAACCGTCAGGCCTTCGATCGTCTTGACGCCCTGTCCGAATCCGAAAATGTCCGAGAGGTTCGTCGTCGCGTTGCCCAGCACCACCAGTCCGCCCCACAGCGAGACGTTGGCCCGGCCATTGGCCGCCAGGGGGGCGAGTGGCGCCGTCGTCGGCGTGTCGTCGAGGAAGCTCGGCGTCGCGTCCGCGGTGCACGCACCGGGGCAGGTCGCAGGGTCGAAGCCCGGGTAGGCATCGAGGAAGCCGTTGCCGTCGAGGTCGTCGGCGACGCCGTCGTCGTTGTTGTCGACCGCGGCGGTCGTCATGATGATCGGGTTGTTCGCGTCGCCGTCCGCGAGGATGGTGCCCGTCTGCGTCACGATCAGGGCGCCCGGGGTGCCCGCGGTCGAGCCGGGCAGCACGGCCGCGGTTCGCGGCTGTCCGCGGACGATCGTGCCGGGATCGATGGTCAGCGTCGCGCCGCTCTTCACGAAGATCGGCTGCGCGAGGATCACCTCGCCGCTCCAGGTGGTGTCGGTCTCCACGTTCGCACTGATGATCGTCTGCGCCGCCGCGTTCCCTGCGAACGCGGCGCCCACGACAATTGCAACTGCTCCAAGAATGCTAGTTCGCATTGCGATGCCTCTGGTTCCGATGATGGGGTTGAGAAGGCCGCCCGCGCCGGACGCCGATGCGAACCTCGCGCGGACGGCCGGAGTATCCGGTGACCGGATGTCGTCGGGATCGCTTCTGCGTGACGATCTCGTGAGGGCCCGCTTCGGCCGAGCTTCCCGGCGGGGTCGCGGGCGGGCGGGCGGAGCGGCGTCAGGCGTCAGAAGTCGATCGTGTAGCCGAGCGAGATCGACCAATCCCGGCCGAAGCGACGAGAGCGCTCGACGTACGTCTGGACGGTCTGCTGGCGGTCATAGACCCGTCGCCGCGGCGAGTCCGTGAGGTTCTTGACGCTGAGCTTGAGCCGCAGGCCCCGCCAGATCTCCTGAGAGGCCACCAGATCGAGCTGGTAGAAGTCGTCGAGATAGCGGTCGAGCGTCAAGGCGGTGGCCGTGACCCGATCCCGGCCGATCGACGCGGTTCCGGCCGCGTCGAGCACGTCGCTGACGGCGAACACCGCGAGCGTGAGCGTCGTGCCCCAGTCGGGGTGGTTGAAGCTGATGTCCGCGTTGGCGAGCCATTCGGGCTGGCCGAAGAGACGGCGCTTGTCCTTGAGGGCGTTGAACTCGGGCGTGTCGCCTGCGGACAGGTTGAAGAAGCGCTGGGCCCGGCTCAGCTCGGCCGGGGTCCGCCGGACGCTCGCCTGGATCCACGAGAAGTTTCCGCCGACCGAGAGGTAGTCGAGGGCGTCGACGCCCGGGAAGTCGGCGCCGAGCTTGCGGACGAAGTCGAAGCTCTTGCGCGCCTCGAGCTCGATCCCCCAGAGGCGGGCCGTGTTGGGATTGTTGAAGAACGTCCGGTAGAGCGCTGCCGCTCCCGAATCCGCGTCGAGCGGATTGCGGACGATGATGCTCTCGATCGGCTTGTCGATCACCTTGTAGAAGACGCTGAAAGCGAACAGGTCTCCGAGGTCGCCGTAGACGTACTCGGCGCGCGCGTCGTAGCTCTGCACGTCCGAGAGCTCGAGCTGCGGATTGCCGACCGTCCGCTCGTCGGTTCCCGGCTGCACCGTGACGTAGTAACCCATCTCGCGATAGGACGGCCGGGCCACGGTCTCCGAGTACGCTGCGCGGAGGGTGAGGCCTTCGTAGGGCCGATACGTGATGCCTGCCGACGGCAGCAGCTTCCGCTCGTCGATCTCGCCGTTCGCGAGGGCGAGGATCTGCTGCTTCGTGAGCAGATCGACGTATCCGGTATCGGGATTGATCGGCGTGTTGATGCCGAGGATCTGGTCGTTGAAGACGACGTCGGCGGTGTTGGTCGTCGCCGTGACCTCGCCGAAGTCGGGATTGTCGAGCCGGTCGAAGAAGAGATAGGCCGGGGGAAACGTCGCCGGGCGGTTGAAGGGCATCTCGCCCGTGAACGGCGAATTCTTGGAATCGATGAAGATGTCCTCGTACCGGAGGCCGCCCAGGAGATCGAGATCCTCCCAGAAGGTCAGCTTGATCTGCGCGTGTCCGGCGGCGATCTCGCGGGAGGCCTTCGTCTGAGAGTTTCTCTCGGCGGCGGCCGTGTCGAAACGATCGAAGAGCGTACCGCCGAGGCCGCCGAGCGTCGGTGCGTCGAGGAGCCACTGACCCGTGCCCCCGACGGTGACGTTCTCGACGAAGTAGGCGTCGACGTCGCGCTTCGAGTGTTCGTACCAGACGCCGAGCTTCGCGTTGAGGCTCAGGAAGTCGAGGACCTCGACGGTCTGGTCCGCGTCGAATCGCGCGAAGTATTGCGCCTCCTCGATGTTGACCTCCGTGTTGACGATGCCGCCGGAGGCGCCGCTCGCGAAGTACCTGCCGGGACCCAGCGACGAGACGCGGGACGGGAACGACGTCGGAATCGCGATTCGCGAGACGTCCGCCGGACAGCCGTACCCGCCCGCGAAGCCGCACGGCTCGTAGAAGAAGCGCATGCCCCGGGACGACTCGTCCTGGGTCGAGGTGGCGTAGTTGGTCGCCCACGTGACCTCGAGCCCGTCGAGCAGGTCGAAGTCGTGATCGCCGTTGAGCTGATACACGTCGAGGTCGCGATCGCGCTCGAACGAGTTGGAGCGCCCGAAGTTCGCGAACCAGAGCGCGCCGCGGGCGGGTGTGTCGGTCAGCTCCTCGCGCAGCGGGCCGAAGCGGCCGATCTTGGTCTGGAGGGTCGCGACGGGCTCGTACGTGTCGTTCAGCACCGTCTGGGTCAGGTCGCCATTCGACGTCGCCTCCACGAGAGGCGTGTAGTCGAGGTCGGGGAAGTAGCCGTTCTCGCGGAGCTCGACCGTCTCCTGCTTCACGTTGATGTGGAAGTAGGTCGCGTCGACCCGATGGTCGCCCTGCTCGTCGAGATCGACGCCGAGCGCCGCGAAGCCGGCCAGCTGCTCCGTGCGCGTGCTCTGGGTCTGATCGAAATGGCCGTCGCTCAGGGAGAGGACGCCGTGGGCGAGGTCGCCCGAACGCAACGTGAGCGGGGGCGCGGTCCCGCGACGCTGCTCGACGGGCGCGCGCGGCTGCCGGCCCTCCTGGAAGCCCTGCTCCGTGCGGTAGTCGATCTCGTGATTGACCGCGCCCTTGAAGCGCAGCACGCGCCGGAGCAGCGTGGTCTGGCCGCCGACCAGACCGCTCACGTCGCTCTCGATGATGTCCGTCGGGTCGGTCTCCTTTCCGACCGTGGAGCCCGGCTTCAGCTTCAGGAAGCGCTTCTTCGCCCCTTCTTCGAAGCCGCTGCCGACCGCCAGCTTGACGGTCAGGGCCTCGGGGTAGTCCAGGGTCACGATGTCGATCGAGCCGCCCGAGGAGTTGCTGGGCGAGGCGGGCTCGAAGGTCTTGGCCACGACGAGGTTCGAGACGACCTCCGAGGGGAAGAGGTCGAGCTGGACCGATTGTCGATCGGGGTCCGGGCTCGGGACCGGTGCGCCGTTGAACATCGTGCTGCTGTAGCGATCCTCGAGACCGCGGATGATCGCGAATTGACCCTCGACGATGTTGACGCCCGCGACGCGCTTCAGCGCATCGGCGACGTCGCTCGCGGCGTACTTGGACAGATCCTCGGCCGACAGCAGGTTGACCTGCATGTCGGAGTCCATTCGGAGCTCGAGTCCCTCCATCAGGTCGTCGACGACGGCCGCTTCGACGACGTAGTCGTCGAGCTCGATGACGTCGCCCCCGGCGGTCGGCGCGGAAGCGGCGACCGGCATCGGGAAGTTCTGGACGTTGTCCTGGCCAGCTTCGACCGGGAAGTCCTTGACGGTCGAGGCGCGGTAGCCCGACTTGATGAAGCTCAGGGTGTAGCTGCCTGCCGGCACCGCGCCGAATTCGTAGTCGCCGGCCGGGCCGCTGGTCGCGAGCTCCTGGCGCGGGTCGCTCCCGTCGCCGGGGTCGGGGAACTGGAGGATGACGGTGACGCCCTGGATGGGGGCGCCGGAGGCTTCATCGAAGACGCGACCCGAGATGGTGCCGCGGGGGGCCTCGCCGGGCGCCTCTTCGGGGAGGGCGGGATGAGTCCAGGCGCAGAGCAGAGCGAGCAGAGCGAGCAGGACGAGCCCGACGGACCCGTCGATTCGGAGGCGGGTCGGGCGCGGGATCGGGAGGGAGGCGATGCGGACGAGGACCGACCGGAACCGGGAGGGGAGTTGCATCGGTGACCGCCAGGCTCCTGCGTCGACGGAGTCGCGCTCCATCGCTCCGGCCGGCGCGGGCGTCCGCTCCGGCCGGTCGACCGCCGCCCGGCTCCGGTCTCCGCGGTCGCGCTCGCGACCGGGGGGTTCGCCGGAGCGGCGGCGGGTTGGGGGGTTCCTTCGAGGAGTCTCGAGCCCGGTCCGTGAAGACCGGGGCGACTCGGGACGTCCTCCGTGCATGACCCGATGCGCCAGCAGCGCCCGATCGCGGCGCAGTATGAGGAGCCCCCACGGCGAATCAGTCTCGCGACGGTGACGTTTCGATGAACGGCCCGTCGCATTCGGATCTGCCGGCGACGTCGATCGATCGGAAGCGGCGCAGACGGGTCGCCCTCCACTCGAATGGAAGACGCGCGGCCTCTGCGCGTCCTTGGGGCGCGATCTGCCGGGGGCACCGCCTTCGTCGAGGCCCTCTCCTCGCGTGAAAGCGGCAGAATCGTGACGAAATGAGGAAGCAATTTGACAAGTCGGTGTGCTTTCTCGCGCGTCCCGGAGCATCGGATGAAAGCTTGTTATTCATTGGCGCCACACAGCCGAGAGAGTCGCCGATGCCCAGCGCAATCCCCCAGAGCCGTGCCCGCAACGGTCGCGGGCGACGAGACGGAGCGGACCGGCAGGTCCGATCCCTCACGTCCTTCTTCTTCCTGTTTCCGTCCGCCGTACCCGCCGCGGCCCTCGTCGCGGTGGTCGCCACGAGCCCGCTGGCGGGCCGCGCCGAGTCCGCGCGCGCCGATGCCGACGTCTATCGCGCCAAGATGGAGCAGTGGGTCGAGACGCGGCAGATCCTCTCCGAGGAGCGCTCCGACTGGCTGGTCGAGCGAGAGAGCCTCGAGGCGACGCGCGACCTGCTGCGCGACGAGCGCAAGGCCCTTCAGGAGCAGATCGCCGCGTTGAAGCAGACGGATGCGGGCGCCTCTCAGGAGCGGGACGACCTCGTCGCGAAGCGCGACGCCTTCCGCAGCTCGAACGAGGTCCTCGAGGGCAAGGTCGCCCAGCTCGAGGCGTCCGTGCGCAAGCTCGTGCCCCAGCTTCCGGAGCCGCTGCAGAAGCGGCTCGAGCCGATCCTGGTGCAGATCCCGACCCATCCGGAGACCGCGAAGGTCGGGCTCGGTCAGCGGCTCGTGAACGTGCTCGCGGTCGTGGCGCAGGCGGAGAAGTGGAACGGAACCGCGACCTTCGTCGGCGAGACGCGCGAGGTCGGCGAAGGACAGAAGGTCGCGGTCCGCACCCTCTACTGGGGCCTCGCGGAGGCGATCTACGTGGACAAGCAGGGCGAGCTGGCCGGGGTCGGCCGCCCGACCCCGACGGGTTGGCAGTTCACCGACGACGCCGACCTCGCCGACTCCGCGAAGGAGATCCTCGACATCTACGAAGGGATCGTCGACAGGATCGCCTTCGTCCCCGTGCCCGCGGAGATCCACTAGCCATGAATTCGAAGCCGTCCATCGCGTCGGTGCTCGTCGGACTCTCGCTCTCGATCGCTTCCGCGTTGGCGACAGCCGCCGAGGCCGACTTCGCCGGACCCCAGGCGGCGCTCGAGAAGCGCCTCGACGGCGCGCTGCGCGACCTCGCATCCGAGCGCGACCGCATCGCGCGGGAGAAGATCCCGCTTTCGAAGGAGGTCGCAGGGCTCGAGAGCGAGGTCGCGGCGCTTCGGCTCGAGGCCTCGCGTCTGGTCAAGGTCCAGGATTCGACGACGATCGACCTCTCGACGCTTCGCAAGCAGGTCGACGACCTCGAGGAGCAGGACGCGTTCGTCTCGAGCCGCCTGACGGAGTTCTTGCGCGACTTCGAGGCGCGTCTCAACATCGCGGAGATCCCGCGTTACGAGGCGACGACCTCGGCCGCCAAGCTGGCCGAGCAGAACGTGAGCCTCGACGCGGACGGCAAGCGCGAAGCGCAGATCGCCGTCGTTCGGGCCGCCTTCGAGCATCTCCAGGCGCTCCAGGGCGGAGACGCCTTCGACGGCGAGGCGCTCAGCCCGGAAGGCGTCTTGATTCCGGGCCGCTTCGTCGCCTTCGGACCCTCGGTCTTCTTCGCGAGCAGCGACGGCGAAGTCGCGGGCCTCGTCGAGCATCAGCTGAACGCGGCCGACCCCGTCGTCGTCGCGCTCCCGGGTGGCCTCGCCGATCCGCTCTTCGAGCTCGCGCAGACCGGCAAGGGCGAGCTGCCCCTCGATCCGACGCTCGGCAAGGCGCTCAAGATCGAGCAGGCCGGCAAGTCGATCGGCCAATACGTGGACGACGGCGGGCCCGTCGGTCTCGTCATCATCGGGCTCGGAATCGCTTCCTTCCTGCTCACCGGGTTCAAGACCTGGGAGATCCTCGGTTTCAAGGTCGTCGACCGCGGTGTCGTCGACTCGATCCTCGAGGATCTGGCCCAGGGCAGCCAGGCGGCGGCCGCGAAGCGTGCATCGCAGGTGGAAGGGATCGCGGGCGAGATGCTCGAGCTCGGGGTGCGTCACGCCGGCGACAGCCGAGAGATCCTCGAAGAGCTGATGTTCGAGCAGATCCTCTCGGTCCGGCCGAAGCTGGAACGCTACCTGCCCTTCCTTTCGATCGTGACCGCGGCCGCGCCGCTGCTCGGGCTCCTCGGCACCGTCATCGGCATGATCAACACGTTCAACCTGCTCACGATCTTCGGTACGGGCGACGCGAAGAGCCTGTCCTCGGGCATCTCCGAGGCGCTCGTCACGACGGCCCTCGGCCTGATCGTGGCCATCCCGACGCTCCTGATGCACGGCTCCCTCGTCCGCTTGTCGAAGGGGAAGCTCGGCCAGCTCGAGGAGCTGTCCGTCGCGTTCATCAACGGCGTCGAGACCGCGCGCGTCGAGCTGCGGTCGGCTCTCCGCGGGAGCGCCGCCGACCGGATCATCCAGGGGGAAAACGCATGACGAACGAAACGCTCCAGACGGTCTGGCGCATCTGGCTCTCGGGCGGATGGGTGATGCTTCCGCTCTTCGGCCTCGCGCTGCTCCTCTACGGCCAGTCGCTCCATCTGATCCTCCACATGCGGCGCCAGCGGATCGACGGCGCGACACAGAAGAGCTGGCGCGAGTGGGTACGCAAGCCCGAGACCGCCGAGGGCCGCATCGGCGACATCGTCCGGTACACCCAGGACGGTGCGACCGACCTCGAGCACGTTCGACATCGCTTCGCCGAGATCCGGCTGGCGCTCCTGGCGACCGTCGAGCGGCGCACGGCCTTCCTCGGCACGCTCGTCGCCGCGGCGCCGCTGCTCGGTCTGCTCGGGACCGTCATGGGCATGCTCCAGACCTTCTTCGGCATCTCGACGTCGGGCGGCAGCGAGACGGCGGGCGTCGTCGCGTCGGGCATCTCGGAGGCGCTGGTCACGACCCAGACCGGCCTCATGGTCGCGCTCCCGGGACTCTTTCTCGTGATGATCATCAACCGCAAGCGGCAGGCGATCGACGCGACGCTGACGCGACTCGAGAGCCTGACCCTCTCGCAGGTCCGGTTCGAGCCGGATTCGTCGGGCGCGCTGGGCCTCGATCGCGCCGCCTGACAGGGAGCCCGCCATGGCTCGACGCCGACTCGCGCTCGAGGAGGAGACGACGAAGATCGATCTCTCCTCGATGATCGACTGCATCTTCATCCTCCTCATCTTCTTCATCGTGACGACGGTTTTCGTCGAGGAGAAGGGGATGGCCGTGGCCAAGCCCGATGCGGCGGCCGCGGCGGCGGCCCCGGGCGAGGAGTCGAGCAAGGTCGTCCTCGAGCTGACCGCACAGGGCGAGGTACTCGTCGACGGCAAGGCGGTACCGCTCGCGGACGTGCCGGAGCGCGTGCGCTCGGGTCTCGAGGACGAGACGACGCCGGTCGTCATCCGCGCTCACGAGAAGGCGGCGCACGGCGCGTTCGTCGCGCTCTGGGACGCGGCTCAGCGCGGCGGGGCGAAGATGCTCAGCTTCAATACTGTGAACTAGCAGAAGTCGAATCATTTCGACACGGTGGGCCAGATGCCGAGGCGGACCTTCAGCACCGAGCCGGACAATGCGACCTCGATCGATCTCTCCTCGATGATCGATTGCATCTTCATCCTCCTGATCTTCTTCGTCGTGACGACCGTCTTCGTCGAGGAGCCGGGCATCGAAGTGGCGAAGCCCGACGCACTGACGGACGCGAAGCTCGAGAAGAACAGCATCATCATCGCGATCTCGTCGGACAACAAGGTCGTATACGGCGGCAAGGAGCTGGGCGTCGGCGGCGTCGGCGCGCGTGTCCGCCAGCTCCTCGCGAAGGACGATCTGCCCGTGATCATCCAGGCGGACGCGAAATCCGACCACGGCACGTTCTCGGCGCTCTGGAGCGAGGTGCGCAACGCGGGCGCCAAGAAGATCAGCGTCTCGACGAGGAACGACTGAGCCGCCATGGCACGTCCGGTCTTCCAGCAGCAGCGATCCCGATCGGATCGCCTGGTCGCCCTGCTCGTCGGCGGCGGGCTGGCCGCGGGTCTCTTCCTCGCGATGGCGCTCGTCCAGCTGATCGGGGAGACCAGGCCGAAGGAGGAAGAGGTCGCGGACATCCTGGTCCTCGACACGCCGCCGGAAGTGGAGGAGATCGAGGAGGAGCCGCCTCCGCCGCCCGAGCAGGACGAGCCCGAGCCCGAGCTCGAGGAGGAGGCGCCGCAGCTCTCGCTCGCCCAGCTCGAGGTCGCGCTCAACCCGGGAACCGGTGGCTCGCTGGTCGGTGACTTCGTGATGCCGAGCGTGAAGACGTCGGTCGCCGATCTGGACACGGCCGACTTCGTCGACTTCTCCGATCTCGATCAGGTACCCCGCCCGTCGTCGGGCTGTGCGCCGGACTTTCCGAGGCGCCTCAAGTCGAAGCCGGCGAACGGACGCGTCGTGCTCCTCGTCAAGCTCGACGAGGAGGGCCGTGTCCTCGAAGCGGGCATCGAGTCCTCGAACCTGCCGGACCACGATCCTTTCGTGCTCGACGCCATCCAGAGCAAGCGCTGCACGTTCACGCCCCCGACCAAGGACGGCCAGCCCGTCCGCGCACAGGCCCGACTCCCGATCCCGATCCGGATCGTAGGTTGAGCCTCGAGGTAGCCCCCATGCATCGAATCGCTCTCGCATCGCTCTTCGTCGGCGTGGTCGTATCCGCGACCCTGTCGGCCTTGCCGGCGGAGGCCGCGCCCGCCGTCGAGGGTCAGCCCTGGAACGGTTCGTCGATCCTTCGCGATCCGGAATGGCAGAAGAGCTTCCTCGGCAGTTACGGATTCCTGTCTGGCGCCGAGCCGGAGATCAGCGCGAGCGAGCTCGAGTTCATGCGCGAGGTCATCGATCTGATGCAGGCCAATCCCAAGGCCGCCGCGGCGATGCTCGAGCAGCGTTCGGGCCCGGAGAGCAGCGCCGCGGTCGACTTCATCCTCGGCAATCTGAGCTTCCAGAACGGGGACACGGTCAAGGCGATCGAGGCCTACGACCGGGCACTCGGCAAGTTTCCCGACTTCCGCCGTGCCCACAAGAACATGGGCCTCTTGAAGGTCCAGCTCGGCGATTGGGACGGGGGCATCCGGCATCTGACGCGCGCCATCGAGCTCGGCGATCGCGATGGCCGCAGCTACGGCCTCCTGGGCTACTGCCACGTCAACAAGGAGAACTTCTTCGCCGCCGAGGAGGCCTATCGCACGGCAATCCTCCAGCAGCCCGAGACCAAGGACTGGCAGCTCGGCCTCGCGCGCTCGCTGCTCGGTCAGGAGAAGTACGCCGACGTGGCGGCGCTCTTTTCGGGCTATCTCCAGAAACATCCGGGCGACGCGGAGGCGTGGAAGCTCCAAGCCAACGCCTATCTCGGGCTCGAGCAGCCGATGGCGGCCGCGGTCAACCTCGAGGCGGTCCGCATGCTCGGCAAGGCCGACGCGACGCTCTTGAATCTGCTCGGAGACATCTACCTCAACGAAGGCATTTCCGACCTCGCGAGCGAGGCCTATCTCCAGGTCATCGAGACGGACCGGTCGGGGGATCAGTACAAGGCGGCCTATCGGGCGGCCGATCTGCTCTACCGCGCTCAGGCCATCGACGAGTCGGCCCGGCTCGTGGAGACCATCCGAAAGCGCTATGCGAAGGGTCTGACGACCGACCGGGAGCTCGAGCTGCTGACGCTGCAGGCGAAGCTCGCGCGTGCACGGGGCCGAACGGGCGAAGCCGCCAAGCTCCTCGAAGACATCGTCGCGCGCGACGGAACGCGTGGCGACGCGCTCCTCGAGCTCGCCCGCTACCAGCGGGATCAGGGCAACGACCAGCGGGCGCTGCTGCTCCTCGAGCGCGCCCAGAAGCTCGAAGCATTCGAGTACCAGGCGCTGGTCGAGACCGCTCAGTTCCGTGTGTCGAAGCGCGAATATGCCGAAGGGGTCAAGCTGCTCAAGCAGGCGCTGCGGATCAAGAGCGAGCCGCGCATCGAGCAGTACCTCGCCAAGGTCGAGGCGGCCGCGTCGCGCCAGTGAGCGACGGCTGCCGGGGCGGATCGAAGGCCGTCAGCCGTCGGTAATCGATGGCCGGCGTTCGTGAATGGCGGATCCGGTCTTCGATGGGCAGGTCGACCGATCGGGTCCCGTCGTGCCTCAAGCGTCGACCCACTCGATCTTCTCGTCGATCGGCCGTCGCCTGCCCGTCGGCCAGGTCGTCGGATCGGCGGGATAACCGATGTAGAGGAGGCCGAGGCAGCGATCCTTCGCGCCGATCCCCATCCACTCGTTCATCTGCGGCAGGTAGAGCACGGGCGGCGTCGACCAGAACGTGCCGATGCCGCGCGCCGCGGCGGCGAGGGAGACGTTCTGCACCGCGCACGCCACGGCCTCGATCTCCTCGAGCTCCGCGATCTTCTCGATCGGCTGACGCGCCATCCAGACGAGCGCGACGACGGGGGGCTTGAGCGGGAGCGTGCGCAGGTTGTCCGCCTTGCCGGGCTTTTGTTGATCGGCGGGCAGCGCCGATTCGTAGAGATGGGCGAGGGCATCGGCGAGTCGCTTGCGAGCCGGTCCGCGGAAGAGGCGGAAGCGCCACGGCTCCGTCAGACCATGGCTCGGGGCCCAGCGCGCGGCTTCGAGCACGGCGAGGAGCTCCGACTCGGGAATCTCCCGCTCGCTCAACGACGCGGGCTTGAACGTGCGGCGTCGCTGGATGACCTCGTCGATGGCTTTCGGATCCATGGGTTCCCTTCTGGTTGATGCGCGCCGGTCCGCGGTGCGCGGCACCTCGGCACGATGGGCGCGGCGTTCGTTCAGATCCCGAGTTGGGAGAGCGCGTCGACGATGCGGCCCAGCAGGATCGAGAGGTTCGGTCGCGACTGCTCCATCCGGGCGGCCAGCTCCCGCAGCTCGTGGTAGAGCGGCTCGACCATCACCGTCGCCGGATTCTCGTCGTCGAGATGGATCGAGACCTCGGCCAGCGTACGATCGAGAAGCTCCCGGTCCTGGGCCGAGAGCGGCGTGCCCGACGAGAGCTCCTTGCGCAGGTGGGCGATCGACTCCTCGAGATGCTGGTGCGGGGGCATGCGATTCTCCGACATTGCCTGGTCGGACCGGGGCCCCGATCCGGCGATCCGACTATAGTGCGATCCATGACGAAACGCGCGTACCCTGCGGAGACAGGCACCTTTCTTCCGATTCGCTCGTTTCGCTTCGCGCGGTCCGATGCGACCGCTTGGCTCGCAGGGCACCCCTCCGCCTCGGCGCACTTCGGACGGGAGCCCGCGCCACCCGTCGGGGCGGGGCACGGTCGTTCGACGGCGGGAGCCGAATCCGTCGAATGGCCGGAGTCGCTCGATTTGTTAGGTCTCGTTCGCGGAGGGTCGGGCTCCATCCGACTGGCCGCGGCCGTCGCCGTTCTGGCGAGCCTGCTCCTCGCCTGCGCGGGGGGCGGGCGCGGCGCGGCCGATTCCTCCGCGCCGCCCGCTGCGGCCGGCGACGCCCGGGTCGCGCCGTCCGCTGAGCCGGGAGATCGAGCGGGCGAGGGGGAGCAGAAGGGCGATCCGGCACGGGACGCCTGGGTCGTGCCCGACGCGATGGGCGAGATCTACGCGGCGAACTGCGCCGTCTGCCACGGCGCCGCCTTCGAAGGCGCCGCGCTGGGCCCCGCCCTGAACGCCTCGAGCCTGAACCACGGCGACTCGCTCGAGGCGCTGGTCGGGAGCATCACGAAGGGCTTCGGCGAGAAGATGCCGGGCTGGGAGGGCACGCTCCCCGCGGCCGACATCCGCGGGCTGGCCATCTATCTGATGGAGAAACGCGAGGGGGATCGCGGGGACAAGGGCACGGGGGTCGGCGCGCCGCCGGTGATTCCGACGGGGGTCCTGTCGACGAAGCTCCACGCCTTCCGGATCCGTCCCGTTCGCGGTGGCCTCTCCGAGCCCTATTCGCTGGCCGCGTTGCCCGACGGCCGCATGCTCGTGACGGAGAAGATGCGCGGACTCTCGATCGTCTCGGCCGACGGGGCATCGATGACGCTCGTGACGGGTACGCCCCGGGTCTGGGCCGATTCGCAGCTGCGCGGCACCGCCTACGCCGGCATGGGCTGGATGCACGACGTCGCGCTCCATCCCGATTACGCCGAGAACGGCTGGATCTACCTCTCCTTCGGCGACCGCTGCGAGGACTGCAACTCGACGAGTCGCGAGACCGGTCGTCCGGTCGTGATGGTCAAGCTCGTTCGCGGTCGATTGCGGGGCAGCGCCTGGGTCGATCAGCAGACGATCTGGGCGGGTCCGAGGGAGAGCTACCAGGACGGGCTCGAGAACGGCGCGGCGGCGCGGATCGCCTTCGACGACGCGGGCCACGTCTTCCTCGCGGTGGGACACTTCGTCGACTACCGCGGCGTCCAGGATCTCGACCGTCCCTACGGCAAGATCATGCGCGTCCGCGATGACGGCGCGATTCCGGCGGACAATCCCTTCGTGGACGTCGAGGGCGCGCTGCCGGCGATCTACACGCTGGGCCATCGCGTGGTGCAGGGGCTCGCCTTCGACGGGGCGTCGCGGCGCGTCTGGGCGACCGAGCACGGTCCGCGGGGCGGCGACGAGCTCAACTGGATCCGCGCCGGCGTCAACTACGGCTGGCCCGTCATCAGCGAAGGGGTCGACTACGACGGTCGTCCGATCCATTACGCGGAGGAGCTCGGCATCGAGGTCGACCGCTCGACGCTCGAGCGCCCCCGCGTCCACTGGACGCCTTCGCCAGGCGCCTCGAGCCTCGTCTTCTACCGCGGCGCGGCCTTCCCGAAATGGCAGGATCACGCGATCGTCGCGACTCTCGCGAAGAACGATCTCTGGCGCTTCGTGCTCGACGAGAACGGCGAGGTCGAGCACGAGACCCTGATCGCGGGCCTCGGCCGCTTCCGCGATGTCACGGTCGGACCGAAAGGCGAGATCCTCCTGCTGCTCGAGCACCGATCGGGCAGCCAGATCCTGGCGCTCGAACCGGCTCGCTAGTCGGGGCAGGCACGTCGGACCTCGCGCCAGCCGCGCACGATTCGGCTCGGGCGCCCGGGGTCCCCCGCCTTCGGAAGCGATCGCGGTCGCCTAACGAGCGGGGACGGCGATCGTCTTCGATTCGAGATGCTCCTCGAAGCCGATCGCGGAATGCTCGCGGCCGATGCCGGATTCCTTGTACCCGCCGAAGGGCACGTCCCAGTTGTAGTATGCGCCGCCGCAGACCGAGAGGGTCCCCGTCCGGATCCGGCGAGCCACCGCGAGCGCGCGCTCGACGTCGGCGCCCAGGATCGCGCCCGAGAGTCCGTAGCGGGAGTTGTTCGCGATGCGGATCGCGTCCGCCTCGTCCTCGTAGCCGATGATCGTCTGGACCGGACCGAAGACCTCGCTCTGCGCGATCGCCGAATTCTCGTCGGCGACGAAGGCGGTCGGCTCGAAGTAGTAGCCCCTCGAAAGGTGCTTCGGGCGGCCGCCGCCGATCACGAGCTTCGCGCCGTCGGCGAGCGCGCGCTGGACGTGGCCCTCGACGCGCTCGCGCTGGATCGCGCTGTTGAGCGGACCCATGATGTTCTCGGGATCGAAGGGGTCGCCGTACTTCACGTTCGCGAACGCCTGCTTCGTCGCTTCGACGACCGCGTCGAGCTCGCGTTTCGGCACGAGCAGCCGCGTCAGGATCGCGCAGCCCTGTCCGCCGTGGAAGCAGACCGAGGCGCCCATCGCGCCGGCGACCGCCGCGAGGTTCGGCGTGTCGGGCAGGACGATGGCCGCCGACTTCCCGCCGAGCTCGAGCTGCGCGCGCTTGACCTGCGGCGCGCAGACTTCGAGGATGCGCTTGCCGACGGCGGTCGAGCCGGTGAAGCCGATCAGGTCGACGCGGGGATCGTTCGTCAGGACCTCGCCGACGTCGTTGCCCTGGGCGGTCAGGACGTTCAGGACCCCGCGCGGCAGGTCGGTCGACGTCGCGGCGACTTCGCCGAGCAGGTTCGCGCACCAGGGCGTCGTGGGGGCGGCCTTGAGCACGACGGTGCAGCCGGCGGCGAGCGCCCAGCCCACCTTCTTCAGGTTGATGTCGTTCGGCACGTTCCAGGGCGTGATCGCGCCGACGACGCCCGCCGGCTCCATCTCGATCCAGCGCTGCACGCGCTGACCCATCACGTCGGCGACGCCCGCGTCCCGCCGCCACTCGTAGGCCTCGAGGAAGTCGGCGTAGTTTCCGAGCCAGTCGACGGGGTCGTTCAGCGCCGCGCCGTAGGTCATGAAGATCGGGCAGCCGACCTCGTTGACCGTGATCGTGCGCAGCTCCTCGAGGCGGGCGTTCAGGCCGTCGCGGAGCTGGCGCAGGCAATGGGCGCGGAAGGCGTGGTCGCGGGACCAGTCGGTCTCGTCGAAGGCGCGTCGCGCGGCGGCGATCGCGCGTCGCGCGTCGTCGGCGGTCGCGTTGGGCGCGGTCCCCAGGATCTCCTCGGTCGCGGGGTTCAGGTTGTCGAAGCGGCCGCGGCTGGTCGACTCGACCAGCTCGCCGTCGATCAGGAGGCGCGCGTCGCGATGGTCCGCCATGGTCGTCGGTCTCCGCTCGAATGGATTCGCGCAGGGCCCGCGTCCGGCCCTGCGGCGCGCCGACAGGGAGCCCTTCCGACGCGACGCCGTACCCTAACCCAGATCGACCTGGCCCGGGTGGCAGACGCGGGGGCGTCGGGCGATCCTCCGGCTCTCTCCGCGCCTTCATCGCCCCGCCAGGAGACCGCCGATGCCGACCGCGCTCGAAGCCCAGGCTCTTGCCCGCTATCGCGAATTCGTCGCGGCGCGCGACGAGGTCGACGCCGGCCGTCGAAGCTGGGCCTCGCTCGGCGACTTCTTCACCGAGGACGCCGTCTACATCGATCCCGCCTGGGGGCGGATCGACGGACGCGAGGCGATCCGCGACTTCATGGAGAAGTCGATGGCCGGCTTGACCGGCTACGGCTGGTCGACGCCCGAGAACTGGATCATGGTCGAGGGGCCGCGCGTCGTCTCGCAGTGGGACCAGGTCCTCGGCGAGGACGCCGAAGGTCGGCCCTGGGTCGTGCCCGGCCTCTCGATCCTCTACTACGCCGGCGACGGTCTCTTCTGCTACAGCCACGACATGCTCAACATGACCCACATCGGACAGGTGATGCGCGACATGGGCTGGCGACCGCCGAAGACGTTCAACCTGCCGCCCCGCAATCCGAATCGCGACGTGTCGTTGCCGGAGGCCTGGGCGCATCTCGACCCGAGCCGCGGCAGGCTCGTCGTGCGCTGAAGGCGCTGAAGGCGCTGAGGGCGCCGAGGAGAAGGACGATGTCGAAGGAAGGCCGACTCGCCGGCAAGGTCGCGATCGTCACGGGCGGCGCCCAGGGCATCGGACGCGCCTACTGTCTGCGCTTCGCGAAGGAGGGCGCCGCGGTCGCCGTGGTCGACCTGCGCGAGGATCAGGCCCGCGACGTCGCGCGCGAGATCGAGCAGGCGGGCGGTCGGTCGATCGCGCTGCGCGTCGACATCACGAGCGAGGAGCAGACGGTCGAGATGGCCCGACGGGTCGTGTCCGAGCTCGGTCGGATCGACGTGCTCGTCAACAACGCGGCGCTCTACTACGACCAGGACATCATGGATCAGAGCATCGGCTATCTGCGGAAGGTGCTCGAGATCAACCTGATCGGTCAGCTCGTCTGCTCGCGCGCGGTCCATCCCCAGATGAAGGCGCAGGGCTCGGGCTCGATCATCAACATCGCCTCCACCGCGGCCTACCCGCTGCCCCTGCCGCCGATGCCCTTCGATACGTTCAGCACGAACGCCTACGGCCTCTCGAAGTCGGGCATGATCTACATGACGAAGATGATGTCGCGGCAGGCGGGGCCGGACGGCGTGCGCGTCAACGCGATCGCGCCGGGCGTCACGATGTCCGAGGCGACGAAGAAGATCGTGCCCGATTTCGCGATCCAGGGGCTCAGGGCGGGATCGCCCCTCGGCACGACCCTCGAGCCCGAGGACCTGACCGGGACCGCCGTCTACCTGGCGTCCGACGACAGCCGCCTGATGACCGGCCAGACCCTCGTCGTCGACGCCGGAGTCTGGCTGAACGGATAGCGCGCTGCTAGGCGTTCTTCCTGGCGCGGGCCTTCGCGCGCTGGCGGGCCGGGCGGGCGGCGAGCTTCGCGACGTAGCGCTGCAGGTTCGGATATGGCCCGATCTCGCCGCGCAGCTCGATCATCTCGATGTACCAGCCCATCATGCAGTCCGCCGCCGTGAAGCGCGGGCCGGCCATCCACTCCTGCTTGCCGAGGATCTCGTCGAGCGCCTTGAAGAGGCGATCCATCTCGCTGCGCGCCATCGCGGCCATCGGGGACGAGCCGACCGGACCGCAGAGGCCCGCCTTCTCGAAGTGGTCGAGGAGCATGGGCAGCATCGCCGAGCCCTCGGCGAAATGGAGCCATTGCAGATAGTCGGGCCAGTCGGGATCCGAGGGCTTCGGCGCCAGCGCCGGGACGCCGGGTCGGTCGCCGTAGCGTCCGAGCAGGTATTCGAAGATCGCGCCGCTCTCGATGAGCACGCGGTCGGCGTCCCGGAGCATCGGCGCCTTCGCGAGGGGATGGAGCGCCTTCATCTCCGCGGGGGCCCGCATGGTCTGCGGATCGCGGTCGAAGGTCACGACCTCGTAGTCGAGCCCCATCTCCTCGAGCAGCCAGACGAGTCGATCGGAGCGGGAGGTCTCGAGGTGGTAGACGGTCAGCATGGCGTCCTCCGGCTTGAAGGGTGGGGCTTGCGAGACGGCTCGATTCTAGCCATGCCGGAGGCCGTCGCCGCCAGGGCAAGACGTCGGATCGCGGGCTCGTTCGCGTCCGGTCCGACGCGATCCCTCGAGAGGCGATGCGGGTATCCTCCGGCGCATGCGGCAGGGATGGATCGTCTCGGCGGCGCTCGTGGTCGGCGTCTTCGCGCTCTACGGCCAGGTCGCCGGGCATGAGTTGGTCGACTTCGACGACTACATCTACCTGCGTGACAACCCCTGGCTCCGGGATCCGCTCGACCTGGCCTGGCTTCGTCGCGCCTTGCTCGAGCCGTATGCGGCGTACTGGATCCCGCTGACCTGGCTCTCCTACCGACTCGATTTCGCGCTCTTCGGCGACGCCCCGGCCGCGACGCTGCTCGTCAACGTCGCGCTCCACGCGGCGAACTCCGTGCTCGTCTTCCGCGTCTTCGCGCGTGCGACGGGGCGGCTCGCGCGCAGCGCCTTCGTCGCGGCGGCCTTCGCATTCCACCCGCTCCACGTCGAATCCGTCGCCTGGGCGACCGAGCGCAAGGACGTCCTCTCGACCTTCTTCTTCCTCGCCGGGGTCGGCTGCTGGATCGCGCTCCACGGACCGCCGCGATCGGTGGGAAACACCGGCCGGATCGGGTCGACGAATGCGGCCGGCCGGAGCTTCTCGCGCGCCGGGCTGCATCGCGCGCGTGCGACGGTCCTCGAGGTCGGCGTGGCGGCCTGTCTCGCGCTCGGTCTGCTCGCGAAGCCGATGCTCGTGACCTTTCCCCTCGCGTTGCTGATCCTCGACTTCTGGCCGCTGGGTCGCTTCGGATCGATCGTGCCGCGGGAGGGGGCGGTCGGCCCTGCGTCGGGGGCGGCGGACGCGGTCGACCTCGACCTGCGTCGGATCCGCCGACTCGTGATCGAAAAGCTGCCGCTCTTCGCGATGGCGGCGGGCAGCGCGCTCGTCGTGCTCTCGACGCAGCGCGCGATGGGCGGCATGGGCTTCACGGCCGACCGCAGCCTCGCGGATCGCGTCGGTCAGGCACTCGTCGCCTGGAACGTCTATCTCGCCAAGACGTTCTGGCCATCCGGCTTGTCCGCCTTCCATCCCCTGCCGCGCGAGGGCCCGTCGTCGGGCACGGTGCTGCTCTCCACGCTGGTGCTGCTCGCGATCAGCGCCGTCGCCATCCGGGAGGCGAAGCGCCGGCCGTGGCTGCTCGCGGGCTGGCTCTGGTTCGTCGTGAACCTCCTGCCCGTGATCGGCCTCGTCGGCGTCGGCATGCAGGCGTGGGCGGAGCGTTGGATGTACGTCCCCCTGATCGGTCTCGCCTGGATCGCGGCCTGGGGGGCCGGCGAGCTCGCGGAAGGGGCGCGATCGAGGCGTCGCGCCGCGATCCAGCTCCGCGTCCTCGTCCTGCTGGCGACGATCGTCGTCGGGGCCTGGATCGGCGCGAGCCATCGACAGATCGGGACCTGGCGCGATACGCGGAGCCTGTTCACCCACGCCCTCGAGGTCGATCCCGACAACTGGTACGCCCATCATCGGCTCGCGGTCTGGCATCGCCAGCGGGGCGACCTCGAAGGCGCGGAGCGCTTCTACGTGGCGAGCCTGGTCTCCTTGCCCGGACAGGCGCGGGTTCAGGGCGAGCTCGCCGACGTGGTCTCGGCGCGCGGGGAATCGGGGCTCGCCGAACGCCTCTACGCGAACGTCGCGCGGACCGGCCTCGGCGATCGACGGGCCGATCTCCGGCTCGGCCGCATCTTCCTCGCGGCGGGACGCGATGCCGAGGCCGTCGTCCTGCTCGAGCGCGCGCTTCGAGATCGCCCGCGCGATGCGGCGCTCGGCGGGGAGCTCGCGGCGGCGCGCGCGCGGGTCGCGGCGAATCGGGTTTTATCCGGAGGGATCGAGGGAGTCGACCCGAGGTCGACGGCCGACCGTTCTCGTTAGTTTGGCGGCCGATCCATCGGGGGAGCCATGTCGATCCGACCGCCTTCGCTTCTGTTCCTGCTCGCGCTCGCACTGCTCGGCTTCGGGTTCGGCTGCAGCGGAGGGGGCGGGAGCGATCTCGTCTGTGATCCGGGTCAGTTCCCGGACGGCGGGGTCTGCGTCACCTGCGAATGCGGCAGCTACTGCCCGGACGGTCGTCGAGCGATCGCCTGCGCCGCGGGTCGCTACAACGCAGCGGCCGGATCCGTCGACGAGAGCGATTGTCTGCCGTGTGCGGCCGGTCGGTTCGGCGCGACGAGCGGTCAGTGCGCCTGCGTCGATTGCGCGCCCGGCGGGTTCGTCGCGACGACCGGCGCGACGGTCTGTACGAGCTGTGTCCCCGGTCGCTACCAGGACCAGCCCGGCATGACGGTCTGCCTCGATTGCGAGCCCGGCCGATTCGCGAGCACCGCCGGCAGCTCGACCTGTACGGATTGCGACCGCGGCGCCTTCGCCGATCTGCCGGGCAGCTCGACCTGTACGGCTTGCACGCCCGGCCGCTACCAGCCGAATACCGGCTCGACCGCCTGCCTCCTGTGCGCGCCGGGCGCCTACACCGCCCTTTTCGGCAGCTCGACCTGCGCGCTCTGTGACGGCGGCTCGTTCACGGCGGACGCGGGCTCCTCGACCTGTGACGACTGCGTGGCCGGGACCTATCAGCCCGACTCCGGCTCCGTCGCCTGCATCGCCTGTCCCCCCGATACCCATCAGCCGGATCCGGGCGCGCTGATGTGCCTCGCCTGCAGCTGCGATGACGGCAATACCACGACCATGGACGTCTGCGATCCGGTCGACGGATCCTGTTCGTTCGTCTCGCCCCTGCGGACGCAGGCGGGGGCGGCGGCGGTCCCCTCGATCTCGCGCCAGGGCATGCTGCTCTTCGCGCTGGGTCTCGTCGCTGCGGGACTCCTGGCGATGCGGCCGCGCTCGGCCTGAGACGTTCGATGTCGCACGTCGGATCGAGAGTCGGATCGAGAGCGGGATCGAGGGCCGGAGCGAGCGTGGGATCGCGCGTCGGATCGGAAGAAGGCTCAGCGCCGGTCGGTCCGGGAGCGAAGGCGACGGCGGAAGAGGAAGCGTTCCCCGGGCGCCCGCGCGAGGCGGCGCCTCGGCCTCCGGTCGGCGGCTTCGCGCGGATCGCGTTCGTGATGCCGCCGACCGGCGCCTGGTGCCGGGAGGATCGCTGCCAGAGCCGGTTCCGTTTCGAGCTCGTCCCGACCCAGCGCGCGCCGCTCGAGGAGTGCGAGGCGGCGGGCGCGATCCGGGCGGCGGGCGGGTCGGCGGTGGTCGTCGACGCGCCGGCGGAGGGGCTCGACGACGCGGGCGCCCTCGATCGGCTGCGGCGCTTTCGTCCGGCGCTCGTCGTGGTCGTCGTCACCTTCGGCTCGCTCGAGCTCGACCTCGCCTTCGCGAAGCGCGTACGCGACGTGCTGCCCGGCGTCGCGATCGCCGTGCGCGGCGCGCCGGTCCACGTCCTGCCCGAGGCGATCCTGGCGCGGGCGCCGGCCGTCGACTTCTGCGTCAAGGGCGAGTACGAGCTCGTCTTCGGCGACCTCGTCGGCCGTGCGCCGCGATCGGTCCCGGGCGTGATCCAGCGAGCGGACGGGAACGGGACGGGCTCGATCCGGACGGTCGAGCCCATCCCCTGGTCGACGGATCTCGACGCGCTGCCGCGACCGGATCGCACCGTGATCGATCCGGATCGCTACCGCGTGCGGGGGCTCGGCGCGCGTCAGGCGACCGTGCGGGTCCAGCGCGGCTGTCCCTTTCCGTGCAGCTACTGCCTGGTCCATACGGTGAGCGGGAGTCGGGCCCGGCATCGCTCGCCCGAGAGCGTCGCCGAGGAGCTCGCGGCGCTCTGTGCGAGCGGAACCCGCCACTTCTACCTGCGCGCCGAGACCTTCTCCCTCGACCGCGAATGGGCGCTCGAGACGAGCCGTGCGATCGCGCGGCGCGCGCCGCGGGCACGCTGGGTGACGACGACCCGGGTCGAATGCGTCGACGAGACGCTCCTCGAAGCGATGGCGCGAGGGGGATGCTACGGGATCAGCTTCGGGATCGACGTCGGCAGTCGCGCCATCGGGGCGCGCGTCGGGAAGCGGCCCGACCTCGAGCGGGCGCGCCGCGCGATGCGCGACTGCGATCGGGTCGGGATCCTCTCGCTCGGCTACTTCATGCTCGGCTTCCTCTGGGAGACGCCCGAGACCCTCGCCGAGACCGCCCGCTTCGCGCGCAGCGTGCGTCCCGATCTGCTGACCGTCCATTTCGCGCACCCCTACCCGGGCACGCGCTACCACGGCGAGGTCCAGGCCGCCGGGCTGCACGTCCGCTCGCCCGATGCCCAGGCCGAGCCGGCCTTCGCGACGCCCGCGCTCTCGACCGCGGCGCTGCGCGGGGCGGCGCGCGGCATGCTCCGGCGCCATTACGGGGATCCGCGGGTGATCGTGGCGTTGGGGCGCAAGGGCGCGCGGCTCTTCGCGGACCGCTTGCTCGGCCGCTGAGGGCGAGCGGCCGGTCGGTCGCTCGGGGGCAGCTCGGCGCGCGGCCGGGTCAGTCGCTCGGGCGCAGCTCGACGCGCGGTCGGGTCAGTCGCTCGGGGGCAGCTCGGCGCGCAGCTTCGCGAGCCCCGAAGCGCTGGCGCGCACGCGCAGATGAACGCCGTCGTCCGCATAGCGCTCCTCGAGGACGCTCCCCACCTCGTGGGCGAGCGCGACCGCGCGCGAAGCGGACCAGGGGACGAAGAGAGAGGCCTCCTCCATGTCCCGCTCGAAGAAGGCGACGATGCGCGTGCGCAGCGCGAGGACGTCGGCCGGGTCGTGTGCCGAGAGCAGCAGCGCGTCCGGATGGGCCTTCGTGACGCGCGCGCGCGTCAGCTCGTCGAGGCGGTCGGCCTTGTTCAGCACCATCCAGCTGGGGTTCGCGTCGGCGCCGATCGACGCGAGGACCTCGCGCGTGACGTCGATCTGGGCCTGGAAGGCCGGATCGGAGGCGTCGACGACGTGGAGCAGCAGGCTGCAATCGCGCGCCTCGTCGAGCGTCGAGCGGAAGCTGGCGACGAGGTCGTGGGGGAGGTGCTTGATGAAGCCGACGGTGTCCGAGACGAGGACGCGGGTCGCGGTCTCGGGCTTGAGCGTCCGGACGGTCGTGCCGAGGGTCGCGAAGAGCTTGTCCTCGACGAGGACGCCGCTGCCCGTCAGCGCGCGCATCCAGGACGACTTGCCGGCGTTCGTGTAGCCGACGAGCGCGACGGCGTTCACCTCCTCGCGGCGCTTGCGGCGGGTCCCCGATTCGCGCTCGATCGAGGCGAGCTCCTGGCGCAGCTCGGCGACGCGGTCGCGGACCTTGCGCCGATCGAGCTCGCTCGCGCTCTCGCCCGCGCCACGACCGCCGATGCCGCCGCCCTGGCGATCGCGTCCGCCGCCGGTCTCGCGCAGTCGCGGCGCCATGTACTCGAGTCGCGCGATCTCGACCTGGAGGCGTGCCTCGCGGCTGCGCGCATGGCGCTGGAAGATCGCGAGGATCACCGCCGTCCGGTCGAGCACCTCGACGCCCGTCGCGCGCTCGAGGTTGCGCGCCTGCGACGGCGAGATCTCTTGATCGACGAGCACGATGCTCGCCCGCTCGCCCGTCTCGGGCGCGCGCGCATCGTCCGCGACGGCCCCGTCACCGCTTCCTTCGCGCCCTGCGGTCCAGACGTCGGTCCGCTCGTCGTCCTCGATGTCGACCGCCTCGTCGTCCTCGGTTTCGACGTCTTCGGCGTCGGTCGCGTCGCGGCGCCGGCGCGGCCCCTTGCCCTGGATCACGCCCGAGCCGCCGGTCCAGCGTGCGAGCTCGCGCAGCTTGCCCGCGCCGACGACCGCACCGGGCGCGAGGCGGCTCCGGCGTTGGGTGACGCGCCCGACGACCTCGAAGCCCAGGGTCGTCGCGAGCCGCTCGAGCTCGGCGAGGGACGAGCGGAAATCGCCCTCCGACATCGTCTGCAGCTGGACGCCGAGGAGCACGGCGCGCGGTCGCGGTTTTTCGGTGGCGTCCATGCTCGGAGTCTGCGGGCTCGCGCTCGGGTCGGAACGAACGGCAGCGGCCCGATCCGGATCGGGCGTCGCGCTCGGAATCGGCGGCAGGATAGCGGCTCGGTCGGATGGTCGCGCGCGGGCCCCCCGGAGCTCGGGCCGTCGGAGGGTGCGGGGAGAGCGCGGGGCCGCGCGATCGGGATGTGTCTGCGACGTCCGCGCGGTACCGTTGGCGGTCTCAGGGACTCAAGAGGAGGAAGCGCGATGATCGACTTTTCCGTCCGCCATACGCTCGAGCCCGTCGACAAGAAGATCGCCGAGACCACGAATCCCCGACATCGATCGCTGCTCCAGAACTTCCGGGAGCATCTGCTCGCCGAGATCGCCGCCGATACCGACGCGATCATGAAGACCCAGTGCGCGAATCCGCAGTACCACTTCTATGGCGCCGGGCAGGGCGATACCGGCCCCAAGGGCGGCGACGCGGTCCGGGCCTTCTACGACAACATCTTCACGCTCGGCTACAACAAGCTGCGCTACGTCATCGATCGCTTCATCATCGACGACCGGGGGCTCTTCCACGAAGGCCGGATGGACATCGTCTTCCCCGGCAAGGCGCTGGCCGCGATGGGCATCCCGTGTGACGACCTCGACGCCTACTACGTCTATTCGTATCGCCAGGCCGCGATCTTCCACTACGACGAGGCCGGCCACTGCACCGGCGAAGACACCTACTCCGATGGCGGGCTGACGCCCGAGCGGCTGCGCAAGCTCACGCCGGAAGAGATCGCGACGCTGCCGCGCAGCGTCTGACGCGCGCGGCGCGGGCGGGCGACTCAGCGCGGAATGGCGTAGCCGAAGCGCTCGAGCGTGTCGGTGTGGCGCCGGGTCGCAGCGCGCATCGTCTCGGACCGGTCGCGTGCGCCCCGGCCGAGCCCCGGCGACGGCTTCACCGTCCCCGCGATCCGCTCGACGCTTCCGCGCGGCAGGTCGAGGCGGAGGAAGCCGAGCAGCCGCTCGAGCTCGCGGAGCGGCTCGGCGCAGAGGTCTTCGTAGCGAAGGACCAGGCAACGGTCGGCCAGTCCGCGTTCGCAGACCTCCGCGGCCCGTCGATTGCCGAGCGCCCAGAGCTCGAGCTGATCGCGCACGGTCGAGCCGCTGGCCCGCTCGCCGAGGATCGCGGGGCCGTGGTCGTCGAGCAGGAAGCGGTTGCGGGAGAGCGCCATGTCCCGGCCGTCCCGGACGAGATGGATGAAGCGGAGGCCGGGAAAGAGCCGGTCGAAGAGCGGCAGCAGCCACAGCGAGCGCGGATTCTTCCAGCCCCAGGCGGCGCCGACGTGCGGGATGCCGATGCGGTGGGCACGCAGGGTCCGATGCAGCTCGCCGAGCGTCCGGTCGTCGATGGCCTCGGGGTCGTCGACCAGTCGATCGAAGTGGGCGTGCAGGAACGCGCGCATGAAGAGCGAATCGCGGGATTCGTCGTCGACCCATCCGCCCATGAAGACGCCGCTCTCGATCAGCAGGTCGGTGATCGCGCGGGTTCCGGATCCGCCGAGGGCGGCAACGACGATGGGCTGGGCGGTTCGGCTCGGGTCGAGGGGCTCGGCGGGCTGGAGGCGCCGCGTCAGGCGGAGGCGGGCCCGCTTGAGGATTCGCTTCGGACGGATGACGAGCATGCTCCCCCCGCCGTGATCGCATAGCACCGCGTCCCGCCGACGCGCAAGCATCGCGCCCCGACCGCCGTCGCAGACGGCGGCCCCGGCGAGCTCGATCGCATCCGCGCGCCGGCGGCCGCCCCGGGCCGTTCGCCGGCCGCCGCGTCTTCGGTCGTTCCGATTCAGTCGGCCTCGGCGGACTCGCTCGGCGCTGCCGGATGGAGGAGCGAGCGGAGTCGCTCGACGTCCCGTTCGGGGGCATCGAGCCAGAATCCCTCGCCGGCGTAGTCGAAGAAGACGACCGGTGCGATGTCGCCGAGGCGTCGGATCGCGCGATCCTGATCCGCCGCACCGAGCGGCGCGTCGCTCGTCACGAGCAGCACGTCCGGCGCGAGGCGGCGGACCGCGTCGAGCTCGACCGCCCGCCGATGGTCTTCGCTGCCGTGCGTCACGCTCGTTCCGCCCGCCGCTTCGATCAGATCGGTCTCGAAGCTGTGTCCCCCGGCGAGCTCGAGCGGCTGGACGCGCGTGACGGCGAGCACGCGCGGTCGATTCACGGAAGGCGAACGGCCGGCGACGAGCGCGATCGGTCGGGCGATCCGCCGCTCGAACGCCTCCGCCCGCTCCGCGCCGACGAGCTCCCGACCGAGGCCCCGACACAGCGCGAAGACGTCTTCGAGATCGTGGGGCGCCAGCTCGACCACGCGCAGGCCGGTCGCCTCGAGCGCGTCGAGCGTGACGAAGTCGTCGGGCAGCGTGGGGAGCAGGAGGAGGTCCGCGTCGAGGCCGACCACGTCACCGAGCTCGACCACCGGTCGCTCGCCGACGTCCTCCCGGCGGTGGGACTCGGCATCGACGGCGACCAGGCGGTCGGCGGCGCCGAGCGCGACGAGGAAGCGCGTCGCGAGAGGGGACAGCGAGACGATGCGCTCGGGTCGGTCCACCTCCCCCCTCGGCGCGGCGATCGACTCGCCCTCTCGCGGCGCATCGTCGATCGGGCATCCGAGCGCGCCGGTGACGGCGAGGGACAGGCAGAGGGCCCGGGCCGCGCGCATCCTCCGGCCCGTTCGTGGCCTGTCGAGCGCGCAGGTCGATCGGGGGGCGCGGCGGGGCGTGGCAGAGGTCCCGCGGGAACCCGGCGGCAGCGCAAAGAATTGGGGGCGGCGGTTCATTTCGTCCCGATCTCGCGTGGGATCCGCATAGAATGACCAGCGTGTCCCCGTGTCGCGAGGCCGGATGGCCCGCGACGAGTGCGTCCACGCCCTGCCGCCAGGAGTCCCATCATGCTTCGAGCCCTTCCGACCCGCCCGACCAGGACGCGCTGTGCGACATCGACCTTCGCCCTGGTGCTCGGCCTGAGCCTCCTGCGGGCCGCGCCGGCGGACGCCGGCATCCATACCTGGGACGTGCGCGAGGTCTTCAGCGATGCGAGCGGCACGATCCAGTACATCGAGCTGCGCGACAATGGCACGACCGGAAGCGAGGTCGGCGTCGGCAATGGCTCGCTCACGAGCGGAAGCCAGACCCACGCCTGGTCCAACGGGGCCGTCACGGGCCCGACCAATGGCCGCAGCTACCTGATCGCGACGCCCGCCTTCGCGGCGCTCCCCGGTGCGCCCACGCCCGACGTCATCCTGCCGGCGAACAAGGTCCCGTTCTTCGACCCGGCCGGCGACACGATCGCCTTCACGACGGTCGACAGCTGGGCCTTCGGCGCGGTGCCGACCGACGGCGTCCAGTCGCTCGATCGCGTGAGCGGGGCGGGCGCGAACACGCCGAAGAACTACGCCGGGATCGAAGGCAACGTCGACGCCGGCGCCGCCGCCGTGCCGACGGCCACCTTCTGGATGGGCCTCCTGCTCGTCGCCTCCCTCGCTCTCCTCGGCGCCCGACGTCTGTCGAACCGGGCGGGCGCGCTGGGTTAGTCGACGCCGCCCGCGGCGAGCCACGCGCCGCGGGGGCGCGCGGCGAGGCGGGCCCCGTGCGGGGTGCGCGGCGCGCTCGCGTCTGCTTCCCTCGGTCGCTGTGCCCGCGCCGGCGCACCATCGTCCGCCTCACGGCGGCTTCGCGTTTGGGCGCGTCGGGGAGGGGAGCCTTGGGAGCGCTGAGCGGTCGCGTCGCACTGGTCACGGGCGCGAGTCGCGGCATCGGTCGCGCGATCGCGCTGCGATTCGCGGCCGAGGGGGCCGCGGTCGTCGTCAACGCCTCCCGGGCCGGGCGCCATGGGAAGCTTCCGGGCACGCTCGAGCAGACGGTGGCCGACATCCAGTCGATGGGCGGCAAGGCCGCGGCCGTCGTCTGCGACCTGCTCGATCCGCAGGCGCGCGAGGGCGTCATCGAGCGGGCCTGCGAGGCCTTCGGGCCGATCGACGTCCTCGTCAACAACGCGGCGGCCGGGATCATGAAGCGGCCGAGCCAGACGACGAACGCCGACCGCAACCGCATGTACGAGCTCAACGTCAACGCGCCGGTCGATCTCGCCCAGCAGGCGATCCCGGCCATGAAGCAGAGGGGCGCTGGCTGGATCCTCAACATCAGCTCGGCGACGTCGCGCCAACCCGACGTGCCCTACCGTGACTCGAAGGAGGCGGCCTGGGTCATCGGGGCGTACGGCGCGACCAAGGCGGCGCTCGAGCGCTATTCGATCGCGCTCGCCCACGAGCTCTTCGAGCACGGCCTCTTCGTCAACTGCATGGCGCCGGTCTCGATCGTGCTGACGCCCGGCGCCGAGTACACGCGCGACATCGCCCGGCGCAATCCCGACTGGGTGGAGCCCCTCGAGATGATGGCCGAGGGCGCGCTCGAGCTCTGCACCGGCCGCCACGTCGGTCGCGTCGTCTTCAGCCGCGAAATCGTCTTCGAGACGGCCCGTCCCGTCCGGAGCCTGGATGGCAGGACCGTGCTCGGCGACGCCTTCCTGCGCGCGGATCCCGAGGCCTAGCGGCCGGAACCTCGCTCCGGCGAAGACGCTCGGGACGGCTCCTGCTCGCGGTCCACGCGACACTGGAAGCAGTTGAACTTCGAACGGACGTGGACGTAGGCGACGCGCGGGTCGTCGAGAATCGCGTGGCAGGCCCCCTCGAGCGCCCGACCCGGGACGACGCGACCGGTCTCGTAGAGGATCCAGTCGTCGGCGTCGTAGCCGCGCACGATCGCGGGCTCGAGGAAGACGAACCACTCGGGAAGCGCTTCGCGCTCGTAGCGGCGGCAGGGCGTCGCATGGAGGAAGATCGGCCCGCACTCGGCGTAGGGCTGGGGCCGAGGGAAGGGCCGGTGGGCGAGGACGAGCTTCGGCTCGCCCTGCCGGATCAGGTCGAGGCAGTGGCGACAGGGATTGGCGGCGCCCTCGGCGCGTCGGAGCAGCGGGGGCAGCCCGTGGGCGTCCGGTCCCCCCGCGCGCAGCCGCTCGAACTCGTCCGTCGGAATGCCGCGAATGAAGAGGCGCATCGGCGGTCCTCCGTCGGGACGTCCCGGGTGCGGTCCGCGCCTCGCGGAGCCGCGTTTCCGTCGACGTCCGACGGCGGCAGTATTCCCGAGCCCTGCGCGCCGGCTCGCCGGATTCGGACGCGGCTTCCCGGACCGCGACGGGTGGCGGCTCAGCGATGGGTGCGCGCGTGCTCTCCGTACTTGCCGTCGATGCCCATGATGTGGGCGGTCAGCCAGACCTTGAGAAACGTGAAGAACTGGTCGGGCAGGCCGTCTTCGCTCGCCTCGAACGCGTCGAAGTGGCCGCTCAGCTGCCCGAGCAGCTGGGCGTGGATGCGCTTGTGGCTGTCGATGCCGGGAAAGCCGATCGCTTGCATGAACGCCTCTTCCTCACGGAAGTGGACGGCGGTGTAGTCGGCGAGTGCCTTGAGCGTGGACCGCAGCGCCGCCTTGCCTTCGCCGGCGGCGCGCTGCTCGTGGAGCTGGTTCATGAGGCCCATCAGCTTCTTGTGGGCCGCGTCCATGTTCGGGACGCCGACGCTGAATCGGGGCTGCCAATCGACGAACATCGGGGTGACCTCCTCGCCGCCTTCGTTCGGCGGCGGGCGAGGTCGGCTTGAATCCTGCCGCCGCATGGAACGGCGGCCGACCCGGTGCGGCATTGCGTCTCGGGCGTTCACCCCGATTCGCGGCCCGCGCGCGGGGCAGGGCGCGCGCGACCTGCGCGCGACCGCCTACCAGAGCTGGTCCGCGTAGCGGTCCGTTCCGACGACCGTCTTGAAGAAGGGCGCCGCGAAGCAGACGCGGCCGAGCCCCGCGCCCTCGATCGACTGCGCGAGGACGGCGATCTCGCGGAACGCGACCGCCGGATCGCCCTCGAGGAAGGCGAGCTGCATGGTCCGCTCGGGGCCGCCCGTTCCGGTCCCGAGGTTCATCGGCGAGCTGCTCGTGATGGCGTCGCGCTGCTTCGGTCGGAACGAGGCGATGCTCGCGACAGGGCTCGACGGGTTCGTCATCGCCTTCGACTCGGCGGTGAAGCGCAGGAGATCCGCCTCCGAGACGCCCTCCGCCCGGTCCGTCGCGAGCATCGCGAGGCCCGCATAGCCATGGTCGAGGGCGAGCTGCACGGGGACCGGATCGCGGTCGCGATAGGCGGCGGCGAGGTATTGGAAGAGCACGGTGTGGACGTGGTCGCGCTCGGCGAAGCCGCGGTCGTTCGAGTAGAGCCATTGGACCTGCTTGCCGGCCCACGCCCAGTGCTCCTCCTCATGGCCCGCCAGCACCCAGTAGATCGAGACGTACGAGCCGGCGTCGACGGGATTCGCGACCTCGCCGCGGCCGTCGGAGAGCCGCAGGCGCTTGAGCGCCCGGGTCGCGACCCAGCGGCTGCCGGCGAAGAGCCAGGGACCGATCATGCAGCCGGCGTAGAAGTGGTCGCGTTCGTACCAGCGGTTGTAGGCGACCTCGTGGCCGCGGCGCGGCTCGACGAGGGTCAGCAGCATCTCGCCGATCTGGATCGGGCAATCCTCCATCGCGCGTCCTCCTCGCCGGGTCGCCGGCCAGCGTAGCAAGCGGGGGCGCGCCGCCAGCGCCGAATGCCCGCTAAGCTGCCGGGCCGGCGGGGGCCGGAATGCGGAGACGCCGCCGTAGCGACGGACCGACGCGCCGAAGGACGGACGGGCGGACGGGCGGGCGGACGGAGAGGATGGCTGGGATGTCGGGAGAGGCGCGCGTGCTCGAGGTCAATGCGTATTTCGACGGGAAGGTGAAGTCGATCGCCTTCGAGACGGCGACGCTGCCGGCGACGGTCGGCGTCATGCTGCCGGGGCAGTACGCGTTCGGGACGAGCCGGAAGGAGACGATGACGGTCGTCTCGGGGGAGCTCGTCGTGAAGCTGCCGGGTCGCGACGACTGGCAGCGCTTCGCAGCGGGTCAGTCGTTCGTCGTGCCCGCGAACGCGAAGTTCCAGCTCGAGGTCGCGATCGACACCGCCTATCTCTGCACCTACGAGTGAAGTCGAGATGAGCGCCCGCGCCAACCCGCCGCCCGCCGACATTCGGATCGACGATCTCGCGCATCCGCGCATGCCCGCCGGCTTCGACGAAATCGCGACCTCGCTCGCGCCCGTGGCCGACGCGCTGGTCTTCGAGCCCGCTGCGCTGGTCGACGCCGCCTGCAAGAAGACGGGGCTCGACGACTTCGGTCCGTCGGGCTGGCAGGAGGGGCTCGACGTGTTCCTGCAGGGCCTGCGCGCGGGACCGGCGCTCTCGCCGCTCGGAAAGCTGACCTCCTTCCAGGCGGCCCAGGCCTTCCTCGAGAACCGGCTCCGCCTCGAGGCGCTGATCGCGGCCCATCCCGAGATCGAAGGGCTCGAGCTCGAGCCCCCGATCGTGATCGCCGGCCTTCCGCGGAGCGGCACGACCCATCTGCACAACTGCTTCGGCGCCGATCCGCGCCTGCGTCATCTGCCGTGGTGGGAGGCGCTCGAGCCGATCCCGGATCCCGCCGAGCGGCCGGGCCCCGACGGCGTCGATCCGCGCTGGACGCGGGCGCAGGCGGGCATCGACGCGCGCAATCGGGTGCTCCCGCATTTCGACGCGATGCACGAGATGACCGTCGACCACGTCCACGAGGAGATCCATCTGCTCGGGATGGATTTCGGCACGATGTTCTTCGAGAACATGGGCGTCGGCATCTCGCCCCTCTACCGCGACTGGTTCCGGGGACGGGACCAGACGCCCCACTACCGCTACCTGAAACGCGTGCTGCAGGCGCTCTCCTGGCTGCGCGGTCCGCGGCGCTGGGTCCTGAAGAGCCCGCAGCATCTCGAGCAGTTCGGACCGCTCACGACCGTGTTCCCCGACGCGACGGTCGTCGTGACCCATCGCGATCCGGTCTCGACCGTCGCGTCGTTCTCGACGATGGTCGCCTACACGATGCGCATGGCGGCCGCGCAGTGCGACCCGAAGCGGATCGGCCACTACTGGGCCGATCGCATCGAGATGATGTTGCAGGCGTGCACCCGCGATCGCGACCGATTGCCCGCCGAGCGCTCGCTCGACGTGCTCTTCCACGAGTACATGGGCGCCGAGCTCGACGTCGTGAAGCGGATCTACGCCCTCGCAGAAATGCCCTTCGACGCGGCGACGCAGCGGGGAATCGACGAGTACAACCGGACCCATCCGCGCGGCCGCTTCGGTCGCGTCCTCTACGACCTCGCGGACTTCGAGCTCGACGGCGCCGAGTTGCGCGAGCGCTTCCGGTTCTACACCGACCGATTCCCGGTCCGGCTCGAGTCCTAGACGCCTGGCGCGGGATGGGTCGCGCGGCGTGCTGCGCAGCCCGGCTCGCGCGTCAGCGCGCGAGCGCCTTGATCTCGGCGAGGGAGAGCTTCTTGCCCGTGTCGAAGCGCCGCACGTCGCGCGCCTCGATCTGATCCGCCTTGTAGCGGATCGCCGCGCGGTTCGGCGTCCAGAGGCCGAGCTGGGTCCGCGGGTAGGACGTCAGCATCGACTCGGTCACCTTCTTGAGCACGTCGCGCAGCACGATGTCGCCGTTCGGGTCGACGACCACGTGCTCGGCGCCGAGCTCGGTGTTGGTCAGGGTCTTGAAGACGACGAGGGGCTTGGCATCGAAGGTCTCGGACATGGGCGGGCTTCCTCGGCAGGATGGTTGAGCGCGCCGGACCTTAAATCAGGAGCCGGGGGGCTGCAAAGCGGCCCGTTCGGGGGGCGACAGGTCGAGGATTTCGTGCGCGACATCGACGCCGCGGGCGAAATCGACGCCGCCCTCCGCGACCCAGACCGGGAGGCCACGCATCCGTTCGAGGTAGAACGCCGCGTCCGGAGGCGCGTGGCCCTGGGGCCAGGGCCCGGAGTCGGGGAGGTAGAAGGGGCCCGGCGCCTTCATGACCGCGTCGAGCAGGTCCGGACGGGTCGCGAGGTCCACGCGGGTGAAGCGGGCCGGCGACGGGTCGCGATGGCTCCAGGCGAGGATCAGGAACGCGTCGAGCGGTGCGTCCAGGACGACGCGCCCGGGCCCGAAGAGCCGATCGATCTCCGCGTCGGACTTCTCCTCGAGGCTCCAGAGCGCTTCGCGCGGCATGGGCTCGAGCGCGCGTCGGCGCTCGGGCTCGAGGATCGCGACGAGGTCGGGATTGGCGAGGGCCGTCCCGGGGTTGATGCGCGGATGCTTCGGAATGCCCTTCATGACGTGGCCTTGGCCGGTCGGCCGGGGACCGACGAGCAGGCGGTCGTTGCTCGTGAAGCAGAAGCCCGCGGAGATCAGGTGGAGGGCGAGCGTCGACTTGCCGCCGCCGGCGAGCCCCGCGAGCCCGAGCCCGCGACCGCCCCGCGTCACGCCGGCCGCATGGCAGAGGGCGAGCCCCTGGTTCATCAGCCAGGCCATGTACTGGAAGTCGATGAAGTTCACGACCTGGTTGGGATTCGCGAGGCAGTCGCCGCAGGCGACGCGGAGATCCGGACCGACCAGGAACTGCATCCCGGTCCGAATCTTCAACACCGCTCGCCCGTCGTCGAGATCGAAGAAGGCCTCCTTGCCGAGCCGCTTCCCCGGCTCCCGCGGCCACTCGCGATAGGGCAGGTCGAGCTCCGGAGGCGTCATTTGATGCGCCCGGACGACGAGGTCGGCCGGGCGGGCGTGGTCCCCTCCATCGAAGGCGGCGAAGTACGTGCGCAGGTGGTCGAGCAGGGCGTGCGAGTTCGAGCGGACGTCGATCCGCTCGCCGCCGAATGCGAGCCGGAGGCATTCGGTCGTCGGGGCCTCGCGCTCGAGCCGGGCGGCGAGGTCGGTGACCCGCTGCGAGGCCGGGGTCGACGCCGTCACGCGGAGAGCCGCTCCAGCACGTGGTCCGCGAGCAGGCCCGCGCCGTCGATGCCGAGCCCGTCGCGCAGCCCGCGGAACCCGCCGAAGGCCGAGACCTCGAAGAGTACGGGGCCGACCCCGGTCAGGGCCACGTCGACGCAGGTCAGGGTCAAGCCGAAGTGCACGGCCGCCCGTCGGCAGAGCTCGATCACGTCGTCCGTCGGCGTGTACCGCTCGTAGTGGCCGCCGGCGTGGATCGTCGTGTTCCAGGCGTCGGCGCCGGCGACCCGCGCATAGGTCCCGACGTAGCGGCCGTCGAGGAAGACGACGCCGAAGTCCCGGCCCGCGAGGTCGAGCTTCTTCTGGACGTAGAAGAGGGGATGGCGGGTCTGGGCGCGGTGTTCCTCGAGCTCGGTCTTCAGGTCGTCGCTGAAGGTCAGGAGCCGGAAGCCGCGGGCCTTGGTCGAGTAGAGCGGCTTCACGACGGCCTGACGGAACTCGACGATCGCCGCCTGGGCCTTCGCGAGATCCTCGGTCAGCACCGTCGGCGGAATCGGGAAGCCGTTCGCGGCGAGGGTGACCGTGCAGGAGACGCGGTCGACCATGCGTTGGATGCGCTCGGGCGGAGAGAAGACGCGGACGCCGCGCGACTCGACGAGGCGCAGCAGGTCGAGGCGGTCGAGCAGCTCGGGGCCGTAGTTCGCTCCGATCTTCTTGACGACGAGGCCGTCGAGCGCGCAGAGGTCGACGTCGCCCGCGACGACCCGTCCCTGCGCGAGGTCGGCGACGGCGTCTTCGAGCTGGAAGACGCGCCCGAAACCGGTCCGCTTCTCGAACGCCCGGGCGAGGGTCTCGCTCGACCATGCCCCCTCGCGTCCGATCACGCCGACGCGGAGCGGACGGCCGCCCGCGCACTCGCTCGCGCGGGCCCCGAACGGCTGCATGCGATCAGTCAACGAGCACGTCCTCGGGAATCCGGAAGGCGGACCACTCGGATTCGGGCAGCAGGGAGAGCTGCTCGATCAGGAATCGACCGCGGAAGAAGAGGTTCATCGCGAACTCCTCGGCGAGCACGAAGCGCGCCGAGGTCGTGAAGGAGCGGGCGAGGCCCGCCGCGAGGCGCGCCTCGAAGGTCGGATCGCCGGCCTTCGAGGCGTAGTCGCGGGCGAAGTCGAGCATGCGCCGGATCGTGTCGTGGATCCGGGCGCGCACGGGGCGATCGAAGACCTGGAGGCGAAAGTTCGACACGAGAAAGACGGAGACGTCCTGGGCGTAGTCCATCGCCTGCGAGCGATGCAGGTCGATGAAGCGGATCGAGGCTTGGCCGTGGTCGTAGATGACGTTGTCGACGTTGAGGTCGCCGTGGCCGAGTACGGAGAAGGGCGCGGCGAGCCGCTCGTCGAGGCTCGTCGCGCGCTCGAGCAGGCTGTCGAGCGAGAGGACCTCGAGCGGGCCGACCTGGACCCCGCCCGACCGGAAGGCGGGATGGAGGGCGTAGACCTCGTCGAGTCGCTTGGCGAGCTGCTCGAAGAAGCGCGGCCGGGTCGGCTCGTCCAGGCGCGTCTTCGTCCAGATCTCGCCGAGCGCGCGCTCGAGGGCGGTCGCCGCGGCGGCGAGCGCCTGGGGCTCGCTCCGCAGCACCATCTCCTCGAAGGTCCGCCCCGGGAGATATTCGAAGAGGATCGCGCCGAGCCCCTCGCGCTCCTGGAAGGAGTAGATGAGCGGGGCATAGCCCGGCAGGATCGCGTTCCAGCGATCGACGCAGCGCTTCTCTTCCAGGAGCTTGGCGGTCCGCCCCTCCTTGAACACCACCATCCGCTCCTTGTCGCCCGAGCGGTCCGACACGCGGTCGATGCGACAGCCCGAGCGCGTCTCGCCGAGCGCTTCGATCGACAGCAGGTCGGCCTGCTCGTGGGCATGGCGCGGGCGCTCGAGCCAGGCGCGGGGGCGCGCGTCGTCGATCGTGTCGGCGAGGGCGCGGTACTGGTCGATCTTGATGCGTTCGCCGAGGGCCGCGGAGAGGATCGCCTCGCCGACGTTCAGCATGCAGTCGCCCATCCGCTCGAAGTAGTGGGCGATGAGGAGCGCCGTCACGTGCGCGTGGGCGCTCCCGCCCGCGTCGAGCCGGGCGAGCAGTCGCTTGAACGTCGCCGCGTAGAGCTCGTCGAGACGCGCCTCGACCCGGCAGATCGCGAGGGCGTCGTGGACGCTGCGCGCCTTCAGCGCCGATTCGACCATCTCGAGGCCATCGAGGATCGTGTCGAAGTTCTCGTCGAGCGAGATCTGGTCGAGCACGTCGAAGGACGCGAGGAACTGGGACTGGCCGACGATGTTCTCGCAGTGATCGGCGAGATGCTCGAGGTTTCCCGTCACGAGGTCGAGACTCTTCAGGAACTCGATCCGGAATCGGTCCTCGCGATCGGCTCCGCGCGCCTGCGCGAAGCATTTGCGCTGGATGATCGTCCGCAGATGGTCGATGTAGTCGTCGCGCCGGACGATGCTCTCGCGGATCTTGCCGGAGGGGTTGCGGAGATAGGCGCGCGTCCGCTCGACCTGGCGCGTCACCTCGAGGATCAGGAAGTGGAGGTTCTCGTCGACGGCGCCCGTCGTGATCATCGGGAGGTGGCGTCCTCTCGCGCCGGTGGAAGCGTCATTCGGGCTCCGCCTTCCGAGTCTCCCGGGGCAGGCCGGTGATCGTCAGGGGACCCGAGTCCTGCTCCGCGTCGGCCCGGCTCTGCTTCCAGGAGAGCTTGAGCGTCAGGTCGCAGCGCTCCGACTTCTGCTCGGCCGAGATGCCGAAACGGATCATCCCGTTCGGCTCGAGCACGATCTCCCCTTCCTGATCCCGGAACTGGAGCGTGCCCTTCTCGAATCCCTCGGCGAGGGCGTTGAGGTAGCGCACGATCGCCCGAGAATCCTGCAAGGATTCGTGACGAAACGGTTTCGTCTTGCTGCTCGACTTGCTCGTCGACGACGACATGAGGGGCTTCGGTTCAGTCGACGACGATCGCGAGCTTGCCCTCGCTCTCGCTCGGCGCGCGCCACTCGAGCTCGAAGCGCACGCCCTCGCGCCCCTTCCTGCTCGAGGCCTTGACCGAGACGTCGACCCGCTCGGCCGGCGTCAGCGCGAGCGACTCCTCTTCGCGTCGGAACTGGAGCGAGCCGCTGCGAAGGCCACGAACGATCGCCTCGAGGTACGCCGCGACCTCGGAGCGATCGAGCTCGCCTTCGAACTGCAGCTTGCTGCCCTTCTTCGGCGCGCCTTCGACCTCCGCGACCTTGCGTGCCTCGCGCTCCGCGGTATCCGCGTTGGCGCGCTGCATCTCCTTCTCGGCCTTCTTGAGCGCCTTGAGCTCCGCCTTGCGCGCCTTCTCGACGAGCTCGTCGAAATCGACTTCGTGCTCGTCCCGGGGGCTCGCGGACTGGACCGCTTCGAACTCCGGACTCGGGGACATGGGGGGCCTCCTTGCAAGGCCCGAGTCTAACCGCGATGACGTCGCGCTTGCGACGGCGAAAATCGAAACGTTCGCGATTCGGCTGGTCGCGAACCGCTCACATCGCGTTTCCGCGCCACCAGCGCGTGCATCTTCATCGAGCGTTCACGAATTCTTCACAATGGAGACGTGCGATACGTCGCACACGCTAGGCGGTCGTCACCCATGCGCCGTTCGCGGCCGGATCGAAGACCTTGATGGCGGGATGATCGGCGCTCAAACCGTAGATCGTTCCGTCGGGGGCGAGCAGCGTCGTGGCGCTGCCGGGGCCGGCGAGATCCTCGACGCGGCGCGTGTTGCGGTCGACGCAGGCGTCGCAGGCGAAGTTGAGGACGCCGCGGCGGAAGTTCATGTGCTGGCCGAGATACACGTTGCGGTGGCCATGGACGATCGCGTAGAGGCCCGCCTCGCGGAGGCTCGCCGCGCCGGCCTGCGTGAGGGGCAGGTCGAGGTCGCGGTACTTGGTGCGGAAAATGTTGCCGAGGGGGCCGTTGTAGAGCTCGAAGGGCGCCTCCTCGAGGGCCGTTCGGAAGCGCTCGCGGACCGCGTCGATGCCCTCCCGGGCGAGCCAGCTGGCGGCGACGTCGTCGACGCCGGCGTGGGCGAAGAGCAGCGAGCCTTCGCGGTGGGCGATCTGCATCTCGCGGAAGATCCATGCATGGCGGCCTTCGGGGGCGAGGAAGAGCGTGCGACAACGCTCGAGCGCTGCGACCACGTCCGAGAGCCGCAGGCCGAGCGCGAGGGCCCGCGCCTCGAACTCGTTCACCTTCTCGCGGACGCGGTAGAGCTCCTTCTCGATGCGCGCCTCGGGGACGAGCCCCGTCGCGACCTTCCGGAAGCCCTCGAACCAGCGCTCGCGGGGGAAGAGCCGTGCTCGCGCCTCTTCGTCGGAGCAGGGCGCGCGCCCGTCGCCGCCCGCGATCCAGGCGTCGAAGACCTCCTTGAAGAGGGTCACGGTCTTCTGACCCATGCGGACGAAGAGATGCGCGAGGCGATCGTCCTGCGCTTCGGCGTAGCGGAGGCCGAGAAAGGTACGCACGTCGTGGTTGCCGCAGAGGAGCGTGAAGCGGACGCCGAGACGCCGGAAGGCCTGCAGCGCGTCGAGCAGGGGCAGATTCGCGGGGCCCTTGTCGAAGAGATCGCCGCCGCAGACGTAGTGCACCTCGCGGCCCAGCGGCGTCGATTCGAACTCGCCGTCGGCGATCGTCTCGAGCGCGGCGTTTCGACGGTCCCGCGGCAGCCGGACGAGACTGGCATCGAGAAGGCTTCGCCAGAACGCTTCGCGATCGGCATGGAGGTCGGTCAGGAAGCAGATCGGTCGCGCGGGCGCGACCCACGGCTTGTCCTTCAGATAGCGGCGGAGGGCGGCCGCCGAAGGGCGATCATCGGCCTCGTCTTCGGCGGGAAGCCGGAGCGGGCCGGCGACGCTCCAGCTCTCGAAGCGAGCGGGGTCCGCGCGAAGGCGTTTGCGGCCGTGGCTCGACACGAGCGCGTCGTCCGTTTGGAAGCGGCCTTCCTCGTCGAGCAGGTGGTGGGCTACGGCGCTCATTCCGTTCTCCGATGGCGGGCCGCTCGGCCTCGGGGCTCCGTCATCCATCGGCTTCGGCGTCCGTCGACGGAAGCCGCTTCTTCCACTCTCCAGCGACGTGACGCCATCGCTGCGGTCCGATCGATTCGATCAGGACCGTGCCGCAGTAGTCCATCGTCAGCTTGATCGCCTCGTCGATGGGCAGGATGTCGCGGACGACGGCGGCATGGCGCAGGCATCCGCCATGGGCGACGAAGATCTTGAGCACGCCGCCGGGCGCATCCGGTGCGGATGCGCTGGCGAGCGAGCGATCGATCCGACGGGCGGTGCGCACGCCGGCGTCGAGGAGCGATTCGGCGCCTGGAACGGGCAATCGGAAGTCCGCGCGTCGGCGCCATTCCGGCGGGAGCGGCGCGAGTCGCGGATCGCGGGCGAGCAGCGCCTCGATCTCGTCGAAGCGCAGATTGGCGCAGCTGCCGAGGCCGCGTTCGATCAGCTCGATCCGCTCCTCGACCACGAATCGGCATCCCGTCCGCGCCTCGAGCGCCTCGGCCAGGATCCGCCCCGTCTCCCAGGCGCGCAGCAGCTGCGAGGTCTCGATCGTCGGGTGGATGGCGAGGTCCTGCTCCCGTGCGGCGCGCAGCACGCTCTCGGCGGCGGCCTTCGCCTGCGCGCGGCCCTCGCTCGAGAGCGGGTAGGGAAGGTGGGCGCTCGCGAGCTGGCGCGGTCGGTCGAAGTGGGCGTGCCGCATCAGGCAGGCGATGCGTCGCGGCTCGGCCGATCCATCAAGCGACGCACTCAAATCGATGCCCCCCCACCGGCGCGGCCGCTCCGTCGGTGTCCCGCTCGGCGACGAGTATAGACGGCCATCGGCTTTCGCCCCGAATTCGGCGGGCCCGTCGTCGACCTCAACGTCGATCCGATGACGTCCTTGCCCCCGGCCGACGCCGCTCGAGTCGGTCGGAGCATGCGACGGAATCGCGACGCCCGCGTCACGGTTCGATGGCGATTTGTCGAATCGAGGTCGCACCCGCAACGACTCGCGGACGTTCGCCCGCCTGCGCTCGCACTCGACGTCGATGTCCCGATACTGCCGACGACCCGGCCGCAGGCGAGGCGATGGGCCACCGACCTGCCGGTTCGGACGCGCAGCCAGCGCGCCTCCCCCTGGCGCGAGAGAGGGCGAGACGATGGAGCCGGCAGGCGAGACCCCGGGCGAGGCGTTGCTGCGACGCGTCCGATCCGCAGAGGAGGGCCCGCGCGTCGCGGCGCTCTTCGATCTCGATCGAACCCTGATCGAGGGCTACACGGCGACCGCCTTCCTCTGGCACCGCCTGCAGACGCGGCCCGTCTCCCCGCGCGAGCTCGTCGCCACCCTGTCCGCCACGCTCGCCTACCGCTCCGGCCGCATCGGCTTCGCGGCCTTCCTCCGGGAGACGACGGCGGCGACGCGTGGCATGGCCGAATCAGCCTTGCGCGAGCTCGGCGAGTCGCTCTTCACGCGCCACCTCGCCGCGCGTCTCTACCCGGAAGCGCTCGGCCTGATCGAGGCGCATCGCCGCCGCGGCCACTTCCTCGCGATCATCACGTCGGCGACCCGCTACCAGGTCGAACCGATCGCGCGTCGTCTCGGCATCGCCTTCGTCGCCTGCAACCGGCTCGAGGCGCGGGCGGGCATCCTGACCGGTCGCATCCTGCACCCCGTCTGCTCCGGCCGCGGCAAGCTCGAAGCCGCCCGGCGGTTCGAGTCGCGCCACGGCTTCGAGCTCGGCCGCAGCCACTTCTACAGCGACAGCCACGAAGACCTCCCCCTGCTCGAGGCCGTGGGCCATCCCGCCGCCGTCAATCCGACGGCGCGCCGCGCGGCGATCGCCGCCGAGCGCGGCTGGGCGACCCACTCCTTCCGCTCGCCGGCCGGGCCGCTTCGTCGCAGGCTCGATGCGCTCGGGGCGCGCTGGCTCCTGCCGGGCGCCGCCGACGCGCGTCCCGAGGCCGCTTGATTCCGCCAGCGCGAGGAGGGCATGCCATGCGGATCGCGATCGTGAGCGAGGTCTTCGTCCCCAAGATCGACGGCATCACCAATCGGCTTTGCAACACGATCGAGTGTCTCGTCGCCGCGGGCCACGAGGTCCTGGTGATCGCCCCGGCCGGGAGCGTCGCCGAGTACGCGGGCGCGCCGGTGCTTCGGGTGCCCGGTCCGCGCTTTCCCTTCTATCCCGGGCTCCGCATCGGTCTGCCGGATCCGCGCATCTTCTGGCGCCTTCGCCGCTTTCGACCCGACGTGGTCCACGTCGTGGGCCCCGTCTGCCTGGGGCTCTGGGCGCTGGTCGCCGCGCGCCTGCTGCGGCTGCCGGTCGTCGCCTCCTACCACACCGATCTCCCCGGCTATCTCGCCGGCTACCGGCTCGGCTGGCTCGACCCCGTGATCTGGCCGCTGCTGCGCGCGATCCATGGTCTCGCCCACCGCAATCTCTGCCCCTCGGCCCCGACGAAGCGCGAGCTCGAATCCCACGGCATCGCCGAGGTCGGGATCTGGCGCGGCGGCGTCGACACCCGGCTCTTCGATCCGCGCAAGCGCTCCGTCGAAGCGCGCTCGCGCATGGTCGACGACGGACGGATCGACGCGCCGCTGCTGCTCTACGCCGGACGGATCGCGCCGGAGAAGGGGCTCGATCGTCTGCGGCCGGTCTTGGCGCAGCTGCCCGGATGCCGCCTCGCGATCGTCGGCGACGGGCCGGCGCGCGCGGGGCTCGAGCGGTTCTTCGCGGAGACCCCGACCCGGTTCCTCGGCTTCCTGCGCGGAGAGGCGCTCGCAGCGGCGTTCGCGAGCGCCGACGTCTTCGTGATGCCCTCGATGACCGAGACGCTCGGCTTCGTGGTGCTCGAGGCGATGAGCTCCGGGCTGCCGGTCGTCGCGGCGCCGGGCGGCGGCATTCCGGATCTCGTACTCGAAGGCGAGACCGGCGCGCTCGCGGATCCGACCGACCCGGAGAAGTTCGCGCAGCGCATCCGCGAGATCCTGCGCGACGATGGACGCCGCGCGGAGTACGCCGCGCGGGCGCGCCGCTTCGCGGAGGACTGCGACTGGCCGTCCCAGACGCGCGGCCTCGTCGCGGAGTACGCGCGGACGATCCGCCGCGTCCGGGGGCGCCGGTCGGGCTTGCCTGAATACTCATCCGCCCGTCACCGGGATGAGACGCCCCGATCGGATGCTCGCGCCGCCTTCCCGGGGATCTCCCACGGATGCGGTCGAAGAGGCACGAACGGCTGAAGTCGCCCCGGGGAGGCATCCGATCGCGGGGTGCGCGCCCGCGCTGCGTCGGCTTCGTGCCGGCCGCCTGCGAGCCTCCGATCCTCGGAGTGGTCGCGATCGGCAGATCGCGCTCCTCCTGGAGCGATCGGACTTCCGCCTCCGCCTCAGGCTCCGCCGTCGCCCCCGCCTCGGCGTCGACTCGGGATCGCTTCGAGGGCGCGCTCGAGGAGCGCGTTCCAGACGGTCTGCTCGGACTCGACGAAGGCGAGCTCCGGCTCCGGCAGGCGTCCGCGCGCATCGCAGCGCCAGATCTCGATCCCGCGTCGATGGTCGACCGCGCGCAGCGTCAGGATCGCTTCGGTCCGCTCGACCATGCGGACGCCGCTCGCGTCGGGATCAGAGGAGTAGGTCTTGCGGCTGACGCGCTCCTTGTGGAGGCCGAGCTCGAGGGCGAGCTCGCTCTGCGCCGGCGGCTCGAGCGAATAGCCCTTCGATGCGAGGGCGTCTTCGAGCCGGTCGAGCAGCCGCGTGGTGGTTGCCTCGTCGGCGGACTTCATCGTCCCCTCGGCGGTCGGGGCCAGGGAGACGGAGAAGCGCCCGGTCGCGGCGAGCACCTTCGGATCGCGCGCGTCGACCCGGATGGGATTGGCGATGCAGGCGAGGGCCAGTGCGCCGAGCCCGAGCGGACCAGCGAGGATCCACGACGAACGGCCTCCAGCGGGTCGTCTCCCGCGCCGCGCCGGGCGCTTCGAATCGGATCGTCCTTCGTTCATTGCCCCCCCTCTCCCGTCTCGGGCTCGCCCAGACACCTCGGCGCCCCCAGCGGCCCGATTGCCCACACGGCGAACGACACGCATCACCGGTGTCGCGGTGGTTCGCATCCGGCGGCCGCGACCCTCAGTGCCCCCGCCCGATCCCGGCCGCCGCCTCTTCCGCGCAGGCGAGCATCCACTCGACCCGCTGCATCGTCGCATCGAGGTTCGAGGTCGCGCCCAGCCCGCCCCCCGCGCCGGCTCGCAATCGCGCGACGACGCCCTCGACGAGGCAGGCCATCTTCCACCAGCTGAAGGCGCGATAGTAGTCGAGCTCCGAGAGGTCGAGACCGGAACGATTCGCGTACATCTCGATGGCTTCTGCGCGACGGGGGAACGCGGGATGCCGGGTCGGCGACGGCGAACCGAAATCGTGCGCCTCTTCCGGGTCGCTCCAGTAGAGGATCGACCAGCAGAAATCGGCGACCGGGTCGCCGAGCGTACAGAGCTCCCAGTCGAGCACGGCGACGATCCGGTCGTCGGAGCCGAGGACGGTGTTGTCGAAGCGGTAGTCGCCGTGGACGAGGCCGACGCGTTGCTGGCGCGGGATGTGGCGGGCGAGCCGCGCGTGGAGCGCATGGACGAGGGGGAGCTCGCGCGACTTCGCGGCCTCGTACTGGCGCAGCCAGCGCGAGAGCTGTCGCTCGACATAGGCCTCTCGGCGCCCGAGGTCGCCGAGGCCGACGGCGTCGGCGTCGAGGCCGTGCATCGCGACCTGGACGTCGATCAGGCTCTCGGCCGCGCGCCGGCAGCGCGTCGCGTCCATGTCCGCCGCGTCGGCGGGGCCGCGCAGGATGCGGCCCTCCGCGAAGGCCATGACGTAGAACTCGACGCCGAGGATCGACGCGTCCTGGCAGTAGGCGAGGGCGGCGGGGACGGGGACGCCGCAATCGCGGTGGGCGTCGAGGGCAGCCATGATCTTCCACTCGCGTGCCATGTCGTGGGCCGTCGCGATGCGGGCACGTTCAGGCGGTCGGCGCAGGGCGAAGCGGCGACCCGACGCCGCCTCGACGCGATAGGTCAGGTTCGATCCGCCGGCGGCGACGAGATGGAAGGCGAGCTCGCCCTCCGCGCCGGCGACGTTCGCGTTCATCCAGCGGGTCACGGCGGGAACGTCGAGGCCGCGGACGTTCGACGGACGGGCGTCGGTCATGCTTCTCTCGTCTCCTCCCTCGCCTCCTCGCACGGGCATCGCCCGGTCCGGCGCGGGCCGCATTCTCCCGTCGGCCGGCATGCGCCCGTCGGTCGGCGGACGAAGCTATCACACGGCGGCGTCCCGATGCGGGTCCTCACGCGCCGCGCGAATCTGGCGTATACCCGGCCGCGGGACCGCGGCCGAGCGGGACGGCGGGGCCCGCCGGACCGCCCGGTCCGGTCGCGCCGTCCGCAGGCGCCGCATCGCCACGCTCAGGGGAGTCGCTGCGTTGAATCAGGCGGGAGAATCGACCTCGGCGCCCCATCCGGTCATCGCGACCTTCCGCTTCCCGTATTACGCGCGCCTCTGGTCGTCGAACCTGCTTCAGTTCGTCTGCTTCCAGGTCCTCTTCCTGGCGATGCAGTGGCTCGTGCTGTCGTTGACGGACAAGCGCAGCGCCGTCGGTCTGATCGGCTTCGTCCAGGGCGGGACGATCGCGCTCTTCTCGCCGATGGCGGGCGTCGTCGTCGACCGCGGCAGCAAGCGCAACCTGATCGGGGCGGGCCGCGTCGGGATGGGCCTGATTTCGCTCTTCGTCGCGATGCTCGTCGCCTCCGAGCGCGTCGAGTACTGGATGCTGGTCGGCGTCTCCTTCGTCGGCGGGCTCGTCGCCTCCGTCCTCGGTCCGGCGACCCAGACCTACGTGGTCGACGTCGTCGGACGCGAGCGGACCCACGACGCCGTCTCCCTCAACGCCATGGGGACCTCCTTCGGCACGATGGGCGGCGGCGCGCTCGCGGGCGTGCTCATCGGCTACCTCAGCATCGTCGCGACCTACTTCTCGGCGGCACTCGGCGTGCTCCTGGCGGCGGCGATGGTCTTCACGATTCCGATGCTCGGGCGGGCCGAAGCGCTCGGCGTCCGCGTCTCGCCCTGGGCGGATCTGCGCGAGGGCTATGCCTACGTGCGCGAGCGGCCGCCGCTGCTGCTCGCGCTGGCCGCCTGTGCGATGGCGCTCTTCAATGGCGCGCTCAACCCGATGCGTCCGATCTTCGCCTCCCACGTCCTCGAGGTCGGCGGGTCGGGGTTCGGGATGCTGTCGGCCGCCCACGGCGTCGGGACCTTCATCGCCGCCCTCGCCGTGACGCTTCGCCCGCCGCATGCGCGCCACGTCGGGCTGCTGATCGCCGGGACGATGCTCGGCTACGCCTTCGGCCTGTTGCTCTACGCCTTCGGCTTCTCCTTCGCGTGGAACCTCGGGGTCGAGGTCTGGCTCGGGTTCACGGGGCAGCTCTGGAACGTGGTCGCGGTCGTCGGCTTCCAGCTCGCCGTGCCCGAGGCGATGCGCGGGCGTGTCCTCAGCATGGTCTTCACCCTGGCCCAGCTCGGCTTCGTGGGGATCCTCGCCGTCGGGGCGCTGGCCGACGCGGTCGGTGACCAGCTCGCGCTCGGGATCTTCGGGGCGATTCCGACGATCCTGCTGACGGGCCTGCTCGCCTTCGGCTGGCGGACGCTGAAGCAGATGTAGGTCGCCGAGCGGGGCACGGCATGGAGGTCGAGCGGACATGAAGCGGATCGCGATCGGCGTCGGCATCGTCCTGCTCGTCGCGGCAGGCGCCATCGGGCGCCATCGCCATTCCATGGCGGGCGCGGCGGCGGATCCCGCGTCCTACGCCTCGGAGATCGAGGCCTTCGTCGAGGCCGATCGCGCGGAGCCTCCGGCGCCCGGGCAGATCGTCCTCGTCGGCAGCTCGAGCATCCGCTTCTGGACGACGCTGGCCGAGGACATGGCCCCGCTCGCGACCGTCCGGCGCGGATTCGGCGGGGCGCATCGCTCGCACGTGCTCTACGAGGCCCCGCGCATCGTCCTGCCCTGCGCCCCGCGCGCGCTCGCGTCATTCCGCATCGCACCACGCGGATCGCCGACATCGTTGGAGCGACTGCGCTAGGCTGCGCGCGGCCGAGGATTCAGGAGAGAAGGGGGCTCGCCGTGTCGAAGACCGCCAAGAACGTCGTCGTGCTCGGACTGCTGCTGAGTCTCGTGTTCGGGCTCTCGGGCTGCGGCTACAACGACATCCAGGCCCGCGACGAGGCGGTGAAGGCCGCGTTCTCCGAGATCTCCAATCAGTACCAGCGGCGCGCCGACCTGATCCCGAACCTGGTCAATACGGTCAAGGGCGCCGCCCGCTTCGAGCGCGAGACGCTCGAGGCGGTCGTCGAGGCGCGCTCGAAGGCGACCTCGATCGAGGTGACGCCCGAGCTCGTGAACGATCCCGCGGCGCTGCAGAAGTTCATGGACGCGCAGGGCCAGCTCTCGAGCGCGCTCTCGCGACTCTTCATGGTCTCCGAGCGCTATCCGGAGCTCAAGGCGACGGACGCCTTTCGCGACCTCCAGGCCCAGATCGAGGGAACGGAGAATCGCATCACCGTCGCGCGCGGCCGCTACATCGAATCGGTGCAGGCCTACAACACGCTGGTCCGCTCCTTCCCGGCCGTGCTGACGGCGAAGGTGATCGGGGCCGAGCCCAAGGCGACCTTCGAGGCGCGCGAGGGCGTCACCGACCAGCCGCCGCAGGTCCAGTTCTGATCGGGCGGGCGAGGGGGCCCGCCGATCGCGAGTCGCGGGGACGCGGCCCGTTCGCGCTTCGGGTGGCGGCGTCCTGCTTCCTTCTTTTCCTCTCCGTCGCGACGGCCGTCGCCTTCGCGGCGCTGCCCGAGGTCCCGGCGCTGGCGGCCCGCGTCCGGGATGACGCCGGTCTGCTGACGCCCGACGAGGCGCGCGCGCTCGAGGCGGAGCTCGCCGCCTTCGAGCGCGAGACCGGCCATCAGATCGCGGTCCTGACCGTGGAGCGGCTCGAGGGAGAGGCGATCGAGTCCTTCTCGATGCGCGTCGCGGAGGCCTGGAAGCTCGGCGATGCGAAGCGCGACGATGGCGCGATCGTGGTCGTCGCCGCCGAGGATCGCAGGGCGCGCATCGAGGTCGGCTACGGCCTCGAGGGCGTCATTCCCGACGCGCTCGCGGCGCGCATCCTGCGCGATCGGATGATTCCCTTCTTTCGGCAGGGCGAGATGGGAGCCGGCGTGCGCGCCGGCGTCGAGGCCTTGATGGCGGCGGCGCGCGGCGAGGCGGTACCGGAGGCGGCGCGCGGTCCGCGGGCCGAGGAAGGGCGCGGTCCGTCGACGGTCAACGCCGTCCTGATCGCGGCGTTGATCGGTGCCTTCGTCGGCGGGAACTTCGCTCGCCGTCGGCGCGCGATCGGTCCCTTCGTCGGAGGCGCGATCGCGGGCCTGCTCGCCTGGCTCTTCACGGTCCTGCTGCCGGCCGCGCTCTTCGCGGCGTTCGCGGGCCTCGCCCTCTCGCTGCTCTTCTCCGCCTCGCCGCCGACGCGGGGGATGCGAGGCGGACCGGGCGGCTGGCACGTCGGTCGGCACGGCGGGTTCGGCGGCGGCATCGGCGGGGGCGGCTTCGGCGGGGGCTTCGGGGGCGGCGGCTTTGGCGGGGGCGGCGGCGGCTTCGGCGGCGGCGGCGCCTCGGGGAGCTGGTAGATGCGACCTTCGAAGCTGATCGGGCCGGCGGATCGCGAGCGGATCGAGGCGGCGGTGCGCTCGGCCGAGGGCGGGACGTCGGGCGAGATCGTCGTCCAGGTCGTGCGGCGCTCGGACGCCTTCCCCGTCGCGGCCTGGCGGCTCTCGCTGCTGCTCGCCGCGATCGTCCTGCTCGCGGTCGACACGGTCTGGCCGGCGACCTCCGTGACGACGCTCTTCGCGCTGCAGGCCGCCGCCGTCGGCCTCGCCCAGCTGGTCTGTCTGCTGGATCCGATCCGTCGCCTCGCGCTGCGCGAGGACGAGCTCGAGCAGGCGGCGCGACGCGGGGCGCTCGAAGCCTTCCGGCGCAACGTCGCCCGGCGCACCCGCGGTCGAACCGGGATCCTGATCTACGTCTCCCTGCTCGAGCATCGAGTCGTCGTCCTCGGCGAGGAGGCGATCGATCAGGCGCTTGCGCCCGGCGAGACCTGGCAGGGCGTCGTCGACACGATGCTCGAGGGCATCCGCTCGAATCGCCCCGCCGAGGGCATCGTCCGCGCCATCGAGCGCTGCGGTGCGATCCTCGCGCGACCGCTTCCGCGGGCGGCGGACGATCGCGACGAGATCGAGACCGGCCTGATCCTGGCGGACTGACGAATCATGGCGAAGCCCTCGAAAGCGCGATCGACCACGCAGCTGCGGCGGGACCTGCGCGCGATGCTGGGCGACGGCGTCTCGTTCAGCCTCATGGTCGGCATCGGCGAGTCCTACCTGCCGGCGTTCGCCCTGGCGCTGGGCCACGGCGACGTCGTCTCGGGTCTCGTGGCGACGGTGCCGATGCTGGCGGGGGCGTTGCTGCAGCTGGCGTCGCCCGCCGCGGTGGGCGTGCTCGACTCGCATCGGCGCTGGATCGTCCTCTGCGCGAGCCTCCAGGCGCTCTGCTTCGTGCCGCTCGTGGTCTCGGCCTTCGGGCACCAGATGGAGCTCCTTCTGCTCTATCTGGTCGCTTCGCTCTACTGGGGCCTCGGGATGTCGACCGGGCCCGCCTGGACGACCTGGGCGAGCTCGCTGGTGCCGAAGCGGCTGCGACCGGCCTTCTTCGCGAACCGCGCGCGAGCCTCGCAGTTCGCCCTCGTCCTCGGGCTCGCCGCCGGCGGGCTGATCCTGCAGCTCGGCAAGGAGCGGGGACACGAGTTCGAGTCCTACGCCGTGATCTTCGCGATTGCCCTGGTCGCGCGCGGCGTCTCGGTCTCCTTCCTCGCGAGCCAGCGCGAACCGCGCACCCTCACCGTCGGCGAGACGAGCATCTCGCCCGCCGTCATCAGCCGCCACGTTCGGACCGGCGGCCATGGCCGGCTGCTGCTCTTCCTGCTGAGCTTCCAGATGGGCGTCATGATCGCGTCGCCCTACTTCACGCCCTACATGCTGGCCGAGCTCGAGCTCTCCTATCTCGAGTTCACCGTCCTGACCGCGACCGCCTTCGCCTCCCGCGTCCTGACGCTGCCCTTCCTCGGGCGTTATGTCCGGCGCGTCGGGACGAAGCGGCTGCTCTGGCAGGCGGGCCTGTCGATCTCGACCTTCCCGATCCTCTGGCTGCTCTCGGACCGCTTCGCCTGGCTCTTCTTCCTCCAGGTCGTCTCCGGGTTCGGCTGGGCCGCCTTCGAGCTGGCCTCGCTGCTCTCCTTCTTCGAGCGCATCCCGCCGCGCGGTCAGACCAGCGTGCTGACGCTCTACAACCTGGCGAATGCGACGGCGATCGTGATCGGCAGCGCCATTGGCGGCGGTCTGCTGGGGGTCTTCGGCGAGGGGCCCTTCGGCTTCGTCGCGATCTTCACGGTCTCGACGCTCGCGCGCGGGGGGATGCTCCTCTCGCTGCGGGGCGTGCCGGAGCTCGCCGTGCCGGGCGAGGCGCCGCCGCTCCGGGCGCTGGCGGTGCGACCCGCCTCGGGCGGCGAGCAGCGGCCGGTGCTGACCGACCAGGGTGAGTTCCGCCGGGATTGAAGGAACCCGCGCAACTCGCGGTAAGCTCCCGGCCCAGCGCCGCGCGGCCGACGCGCGGATCCGGAGCGGTCGCGGAGTCGCGGTCGAACCGTGCACAGCGGGCAAGGGCCTCTCGGCCCATGGGAATTCCTGTCATGGCGAATACGCCGACCAAGCCGAAAGAGAACGAGTACGAGGGCGCCATCGATCGCGGACTCGAGGGCATCATCGCCTGCTCGAGCGCGATCAGCACGATCGACGGCACGACGCTGCTCTACCGCGGCTACACGATCGAGGACCTGGCCGAGCACGCGACCTTCGAAGAGGTGATCCACCTGCTCTGGTTCGGCTCGTTGCCGGACTCCGGCGAGCTCGAGAGCCTGCGCGGCCGGCTCGCCCGCAGCATGACCTTGCCGGACGAGATGCGCGTCTGGCTGCTCGGCCTGCCGAAGAAGGTCCATCCGATGGACTTCCTGTCGGCGGTCGTCGCCGGCCTCACGCTCCACGATCCCGAGGCGAACATCATCAACGAGACGGCGACGCTGGGGAAGGCCGTGCGACTGACCGCGCGGATCGGTCTCGTCGTCGGTGCCTACGAGCAGGCGCGCAACGGCCGCTGGCCGCTCGAGGCGGATCCGACGAAATCGATCGCCTGGAACATCCTGCGCGGCATCACGGGCAAGGCGCCGACGCCCTCGCAGGAGCGGGACTTCGACGTCTGCCTGATCCTCCACGCGGACCACGAGCTGAACGCCTCGGCCTTCTCCTCGCGCGTCACGGCGAGCACGCTCTCGGGCATCTACTCCTCGGTCCTCGCGGCGATCGGGACGCTCAAGGGCCCGCTGCACGGCGGCGCGAACGCGGCCGTGATGGCGATGCTGCGGCAGATCGGCTCGGAGGACCGCATCGAGACCTATCTCGCCGACGCGATGGCGAAGGGCGACAAGATCATGGGCTTCGGTCATCGCGTGTACAAGAATGGCGACCCGCGCGCCAAGATCCTGCAGAAGATGAGCGAGCGGCTGACGAGCGAGATCGGGCGGCCGGAGTTCTACCGCATGAGCCAGCGGCTCGAGCGGCTGATGAGCGAGAAGAAGGGGCTCATCCCGAACGTCGACTTCTACTCGGCGACCGTCTACAACGCGCTCGGCATTCCCGACGATCTCTTCACGCCGATCTTCGCGGCGAGCCGGGTCGCGGGCTGGTGTGCCCATGTGATGGAGCAGTACCAGAACAACCGCATCTACCGGCCGCGGGCGCGCTACATCGGGAAGACCGACGTGCGCTGGGTTCCGATCGAGAAGCGCTGAGCGCCTGCGGCGCGCGCGCCCGTCCGAGGTCGACCAGGCCGCGGGATCCGGCATCGGATCCCGCGGTCGTGTCTCGGGCGGCGGAAGCCCGCGGTCGTGTCTCGGGCGGCGGAAGACGGTCGGTCCACGATCGGGCCGAGCGGCGCGGGTCCGTCCGGCCTCGCCAGCCGCGGCCGGGCTGCCTCGTCCCAGCGAGGCCACCGGACCACCTGCCGTCGCGCTGCTAGCGAAGCGCCCCGCGGCCGTCGGGCCCTGGATGACTCGATCCTCCATCTTTTCGAACCCTTGAGCGGATCGATGCGCATCGCGTGACGATCTCGGTCTGGGATTTTTTCCCAATTCCAATTGAAAGTGGTTAAATATTCCCATACATTCGCCGATGAATTGGGAAGAATGCCCAAATTGATCACTCAAGGAGATTCATCATGGTCATCAAGCGATTCAAGCATGGACTGGTCTCGACCGCGCTCGCGAGCGCACTCGTCGCACCCATGCCCGCGCTCCTCCAGGCGCAGGAAGCGGGCGACGATCGGGCGCCTCGCGTCGAGCGGAGCTCGGACGACGTCGGCGCGGACGGGCTCAAGCGCCGCGGCGATGGCTCCATCGACGACCGTCAGCCCGGCGAGCGCCGCGGCCGCGGGTCGGACGACGTCGGGGCAGATGGGCTCAAGCGCAGGGGCGACGGGTCGATCGACGACAGCCAGCCGGGAGGCGACGGGAGCGTGAACGACGACAGTGGTCGGGGCCGGGGACGCGGCCGAGGACGAGGCGGTGACGCGCTCGAGCGGGCGGATCGATCCGGCCGCTCCGATCGGGCCGACCGATCGAACCGCGGCGACCGATCGGATCGCGGGGATCGCGCCGATCGCGGGGATCGCGCGGACCGGGGCGACCGGGCCGATCGAGGCGACCGCGGCGACCGCTCGGATCGCTCGAGTCGATGAGCGGCGGCGCGCGGGCGACCCCGGAGCGGGTCGCCCGCCTGGCGCCACGGAAATGGACAGCCGACCGGACCGGATCGGGGGCTCGGTCGTCGATGCATGACGGAATGGACATGACCGCTTCGCACCCTGAATTCCGGCCGCGCTCCGCGGCACTCGTTCTTCTCCTGCTCCTTCTCTTCTCCACGCTTCCTGCCGTCGCGCGCGCGACCGTGATCGAGGAGCCCCGACCGGAGCCTCCGCGCCGCCGTTTCTACGCGTCGATCGGGACGGGCATCGAGTTCGTCCGCGGCGACTACGGCGACGTCGACGTCAACGGCGACAAGATCTACACGAACTCGCTGTCGGCGCCGGTCTTCGCCCGAATCGAATGGGAGCCGATCACCTTCCGGATCCGCGTCCCGTTCCTGCTCGTCGACGGCTCGGACCAGATCTTCGGGGGCAACGACGGGACCGAGACGGGCGCCACGGGCGCTGCCGATCGACGCATGGACTACGGCCTCGGCGATGTCACGACGAGCCTGACCTATACCTACTATCCACCGAGATCCCTCCCGGCGATTCCGACGATCGATCTCGGCGTTCGCGTCAAGATCCCGACCGCGATGGACGGGCTCGGAACCGACACGACCGACGTGACGCCGCAGCTCGAGCTCTCGAAGGCGATCGGCCGAGTGAGCGTCTTCGGCGGCGGCGGTTATCGATTCCGAAACGACGGTCGCTTCGACGACACCTGGCTCGCCTTCGTCGGCGCGAGCCTGCGAATCGTCGAGTCTCTGAGCATCGGCATCGGCTACGACTACCGACAGGCCTCCACCGGCTTCACGGAGGACGCCCACGAGCTCTCGGCCTACTTCGCGATCCGCGCGGGGGAGCATTGGCGGATCACGCCCGAAGGCATCTACGGCCTGAGCGACGGTGCCCCCGACTACGGGGGCGCACTCACGCTTTCGTACCAGTTCTGAGGGGCGCGAGGAGCTCGCAATACGCCATGCAGACCTTGAAACACGTCGCCTTCGCGCTGGTTCCGCTCGCGACGATCTGGCTCCTCGTCGAGCTCGGGTTGTGGGCGGCGGGCGTCGAGCCGACGCTCCGGCGCGGCGATCCCTACGTCGGCTTCGCCGGCGAGGTCCCGCTCTTCGTCGACGAGATCGAGGACGGCGTCCGCTTCCGACGCACCGCGACGAACAAGCTCGCGTTCTTCAACGACCAGCGCTTCGTCGCCGAGAAGCGAAACGAGACGCGTCGCGTCTTCTGCCTGGGCGGCTCGACGACCTACGGCCATCCCTACTTCGACTCGACGAGCTTCTGCGGCTGGCTGCGCGTGACCCTGCCGGTCGCCGCGCCCGGATTCGACTGGCAGGTCGTCAACGCCGGCGGCATCAGCTACGCGAGCTACCGCGTCGCGGCGTTGATGCAGCAGCTCGTCGCCGAGGCGCCCGACTACTTCATCGTCTACACGGGTCACAACGAGTTCCTCGAGGAGCGGACCTACGGGGCGCTGCGGGATCGGCCGGCGTGGATCCGGAGCACGGAACTCGTGCTTTCGCGTTCGCGGCTGTATGCGGGCGTCGATCGGGTCGTGAGCGGGTTGCGCGGCCTTTCTCGCGGTCGGCGGCCGTCGGTGGGGCAGGGCGCCTTGCCGCCCGAGGTCGAGGCGCAGCTCGAGTCGAGCACGGGCCTCGACGCTTATCGCCGCGACGACGCCCTGCGGCGTCTGATCATCGAGCGCTTCGGGCAGAACCTCGATCGCATGGTCGAGACGGCGCGGGGCGTCGACGCCCGCGTGGCCTTCGTCGTGCCGGCCGACAACCTCTCCGATTGCTCTCCCTTCAAGAGCGAGCCGGATGCGGGACTCGCGAGGGCGGATCGCGCGGACCTCGAGGCGGACCTCGCGCGCGGCGAGCGGGCCTGGGTCGGGGGCGACGCGCTCGCTGCGCGAGACGCGTTCGCTGCGGCGTCGGCGCGCAGCCCACGCCATGCCCACGCCCGCTACGGACTCGCGCGCGCGCTGCGTGCCCTCGGCGAAGGCGAGGCGGCGCGGGTGGAGTTCGTGCGGGCGCGCGACGAGGACGTCTGCCCGTTGCGCGCCCTCTCCCCGATCGTCGAGGCGGTCCGAGCGGCTTCGCGTCGCCATGACGTGCCGGCCGTCGATCTTCCCGCGCTGCTGCGCGCGGAGGCCGGTGATCCGAACGTCGCTGCCGGGGAGCAGTGGTTCCTCGACCATGTCCATCCGACCATCGAAGGCCATCGTCTGCTCGGGCGCGCGCTCCTCGCGGTGATGCACGACGCGGAATGGCTCGACGTCGATCCGAGCGAGCGGAGCGCGGCGCTCGACGAGGCGGAGCAGGCCCATCTCGCAGGCATGGATCCGCTCGACCATGGACGCGCGCTCAAGAACCTCGCGAAGACGCTCAGCTGGGCCGGCAAGACCGAGGACGCGGCGCGCGCCGCCCGACGGGCGCTCGAGGTCCTCGGCGACGACGCCGAGTGCGACTTCGTGCTGGCCGAGCTCGCGACGCTCCGCGGCGAGACCGACCGCGCCATCGAGTACCTCGAGCGCGCGACCCGCCTCGATCCGACCTGGGCCAAGGCCCACAACAATCTGGGCGTCGAGCGCATGCGAATCGGCCGGCTCGAGGCAGCGCTCCTCGCCTATGACGAAGCCTTGCGGCACGATCCCGACCACGTCGCCGCCCGCTTCAACCGAGCCAACGCGTTGCGCCGACTGGGGCGGCTGGCCGAGGCCGCGGAGGCGTTCGTCTCGGTCGTCGAGCGCGCGGCGGACGATGGCGACGCCTGGTTCAACCTCGCGCGGACCTACGAAGAGATGGGGTTGCGGGGCGAGGCGCTCGGGGCGATGCGAAGGGTCGTCGAGCTCGACCCGGGCGATCGGGAGGCGGCCCAGATCGTGGCGGAGCTCGAAGCGGGATCGGGAGGGCGATCGTGAGCAGCGGCCCGGACCGCGGAACCGACGGAACCGACGGGATCGACGCGCCGTCGAGCGCGATGCTCTCGGCGCTCCGCTCGATCCTGCGGCCGCTGGTCCGGCTGCTGCTCGAGCGACGGGTGACCTTTCCGGTCTTCGCGGCGCTGCTCAAGGAGACCATGATCGAGGTCGTCCGGGCGCGTCTGTCGCTGGCGGGACGTCGCCTCACGGACAGCCGCGTCAGCCTGCTCACCGGCATCCATCGCAAGGAGCTGCGTCGCCAGCGCAGCGACCCCGCCGTCGAGCGGCGACTCTCGGCCGGCGCCTCGCTCGGCGCGCTCGTCGTCTCACGATGGACCCACGACCGGCGCTTCGTCTCCGAGGCGGGGCAGCCCCTGGCGCTGCCGCGGACGATGCCCGCGGACGGCGGCCCTTCCTTCGAGGAACTCGTCGCGTCGACGAGCCGGGATACGACGGTGCGATCGGTCCTCGACGAGTGGATCCGCCAGGGACTCGTCGAGCTCGACGCGCAGGACGTCGTGCGGCTGCGCGTCGAGTCGTTCGTCCCGACCGGCGACGACGAGGACAAGCTCTACTTCTTCGGTCGCAACCTGCGCGACCACGCGGCGGCCGGCGTCCACAATCTGCTCAGCGAGGGCGAGCCCTTCTTCGATCGGAGCGTGTTCTACGACCGGCTCTCGCGCGAGTCCGTCGAAGAGCTGCGTCGCGTCGCGAGCGAGGTCGGAGCGCGTGCGCTGCGCGAGGTCGGGCAGCGCGCGCTCGAGCTGCAGCGACGCGATGCCGAGCGGAGCGAGGTGCCCGCCGGCCATCGCATGGCGTGGGGCGCCTACTACCATGCCGAGCCGGAGGGCGCCGAGGGGTTGGGCGAGGCGCCGACGTCGGACGCGGGCGACGGGACGGAGCCCGACGCGGGTGAGGAGACGGCGGATGCGTGAGGGTCGGGCCGATCGGTGGGTCGCCTTCCTGCGGACGGGCGCGCGCGTGCTGGCCCTCGTCGCCTTCGTCGCGCTCGCCGCGCGCGGTGCGCAGGCGGCCTGCGAGACCGGGGGGATTTCGGGAACGGGCCTCGTCGCGGGAGACGAACCGGGGACCGGATCCGGCGGAACGGGTCGCGCGCCGCAGTCGCCCGGTACGGGATCGGGCGGGACCGGTCGGCAGGACGCGGTGGATCCCGGCGCCGAGCCGGGGACCGGCTCGGGCGGAACCGGCGTGCTCGGCGTCATCACGGGCTTCGGCAGCGTCTGCGTCAACGGCGCCGAGATCGACTACGACGCAGGCACGCAGATCGAGGTCGATGGTCGACCGGGCCAGGAGCAGGATCTCGCGGTCGGGCAGCTCGTGCGCATCACCACGCGGGCCGATCGACCGACGGTCGCGCGGGAGATTCGCGTCCAACATGCCCTCGTCGGGCCGATCGAGCGTGCCTCGGCCTCCGAGCGCGCGATCTGGGTCATGGGGCAGCGCGTCGAGCTGCGCGGCGGCGACGGGGGGGCGCCGGCCGGACCGGACGCGCTGCCGGGCAGCCTGGTCGACGCGCGCGGGCGCGAGCTCGTGCCCGGAACGCGCGTCGCCGTCAGCGGCTTCCACAGCGCGCCCGGCGCGATCGTCGCGACGCGCGTCGACGGACTCGCCGTCGGGCGGGATGCGAGCGCGACGGCGGTGGCCGAGCCCGTCGACGCGAACGTCGTCGTCGTCGGCGGGATCCGTGCCGAGCTCGCGCCGGCGGCGACGCGCGCGCGCTCGGAACCCCGCGGCGCCGCGGCGGGCGAAGCGCCCGGTTCGGGCGCCGACCGCCGCGCGGCCGGCGAGCGGGATGCCTCGCGCTGGGCCGGTCGGCGCGTGCGGGTCAGCGGCGTCTGGAACGGGGAGCGGGGCGTGCTCGAGCGCGCGACCGTCCGGGAGGCACGCTCGATCGCGCGCGACGCGCGGAACGTGTCGATCCAGGGCATCGCCGTCCGCTCGGGGGACGGCACCGCCCTGCGGATCGACGATGTCGAGGTCGACGGTCGGGACGTCGCGCCGGCGCTCGATGCGGTCTCCGAACGCGATCGCGTCCGCGTCGAGGGCGTCGTCGAGGACGGCCGAATCCGGGCGCGCCGCCTCTTCGTCGAAGAGCGCCACGCGACGCGATCCGGCGACGGCGCGCTCGACGACGACGCGGGTCGCCAGGGACGCAAGGGCCGAGGTGATCGCGCCGATCGGTCCGGGCGCTCGGGACGCTCGGATCGGGGCGATCGCGGGGATCGCGGGGATCGGGGCGATCGCGGGGATCGGGGCGACCGCTCAGGTCGCTCGGAGCGATCGGGACGTTGACGATCGCGCCCTGCGTCGTCGGCTGCGTCGATCGCTCGACACCGTCCGACTCCGAGCCCCCCTCGGTCCGATCTCAGACGCGTGGCTCGATCCGGTCCGACGGTTGGGATGGTCGCGCTCGAGGCCTGGCCTAGCCTGCCCCTCCGACTGCGTCACGGGGGGAGACATGCAGAGCGCACATCCGTTGGTCGGCTCCTGGAAGCTCGAGTCCTTCGAGCTCGAGATGCAGGACGGCAAGGTGATCCACCCCTATGGGCAGGATCTCGCGGGCTACCTCTTCTACAACGCCGACGGCTTCATGTCGGCGGCCTTCATGAACGCGGCGCGCGGCCAGGTCGCTGGCAACGACCTCGAGGCCGCCGCGAAGACGAGCACCTACGACCAGTTCATGGCCTATACCGGCCCGTACGAGGTGAGCGGCGACCAGATCCGGCATTTCGTCGAGGTCGCCTCCCTGGAAGTCTGGAACCACACGGTCCAGGAGCGCTGGTTCAAGATCGACGGCGATCGGCTCGAGCTGCTGACCCAGCCGCTCACGGTCGGCAGCGACGCCCCCGTCGGCCGCCTCGTCTGGTCGCGGGTGACGCGGCCGGCCCCCGCCGCGTGAGTCGAGGCCGCAGGTCGCGCGCGAGCGAACGTTCGCAACACGAGCGTCCCCGGGGATCCCACCCGGGTCCCGAACCGATCGCCATCGTCGGCATCGGCTGTCGCTATGCCGACGCGCGTGGACCCGGCGAGTTCTGGGAGATCGTCCGCCAACGACGCAATACCGTGCGCGACGTCCCGCACCATCGCGTCCTGCTCGGCTACGACATCGACCACTTCTTCGATCCCCGCCCGCGCATCCCGGGCAGGATCGCCTCCAAGAAGGGCGGCTTCCTCGAGCATCCCGAGCTCTTCGATCCCGAGGCCTTCGGCATCGCGCCGCGCGACGCCCTGACGATGGAGCCGCAGCAGCGGCTGATGATCGAGGTCACCTGGGACGCGCTGGACGACGCCGGCATCCCGGTCGAGTCCGTCGCGGGCGAGCGGGTCGCCGTCATCCTCGGCTACATGGCCGAGGACTACTCGCGCGAGCGCGCGGGCGTGCTCGGCGAGGCCGCGGTCTACCGTGGCCACGACGTCTTCACCGTCGGCGGCATGTCCCACGCCGTCCTCTCGGGCCGCATCTCCTTCCTGCTCGGCGTCACCGGTCCGAGCCTGACCCTCGACACCGCCTGCTCCTCCTCCCTCTACGCGACCCATCTCGCCTGCGAGAGCCTGCGGCGCGGCGAGTCGGCGCTCGCGATCGCGGGCGGCGTCAATCTCTTCCTCTCGCCGGAGGGCAACATCGCGCTGTCGCGCAGCGGCATGCTCTCGCTCTCCGGGGCGTGCAAGGCATTCGACGCGAGCGCCGACGGCTTCGTGCGCGCCGAGGGCGCCGGCGTCGTCGTCCTGCGCCCGCTCTCCGACGCGCTCGCGGCGGGCAACCCGATCTACGCCGTGATCCGGGGCAGCGGCATCAGCGCCGATGGGCGTGATGGCGGCCACATGATGGCGCCCGGTCGCAGGGGCCAGGCCCAAGCGATGCGCGACGCCTACGCGATGGCGGGCGTCTCGCCCGCCGACGTCCACTACGTCGAGACCCACGGCACGGGCACGATGATCGGCGATCCCGTCGAGATCGGCGCCCTGGCCGACGTGATGGGGCCGGGCCGCCCGGCCGAACGCAAGCTGCGCGTCGCCTCGATCAAGGGCAACCTCGGCCACAGCGAGAGCGCCTCGGGCATCGCCGGCCTGATCAACGCCGCGCTCTCGATCCGCCACCGCACGCTCCCACCCCAGCTCCACTTCGAGACGCCGAACCCCGCGATCCCCTGGGCCCAGGTCCCGATCGAGGTCCAGCGCGAGCTCGAGCCGTGGCCCTTCCCGGAGCCGCCGCTGGTCGGCGTCAACTCCTTCGGCATCAGCGGGACCAATGCCCACTTCATCCTCGAGGCCCCGCCCGAGCGCGAAGCCCCCGTGCCGGTGCCGCTCGAGGCGCCGGTGCTGCTGCTGCTCTCGGCGCACGATCCGAACGCGCTGCTCGCGTCCGCCGAGGCCCTGCGCGACTGGCTGGTCGGCCATCCCGAGCTCGATCTGCGCGATCTGGCCTACACCCTCGCGCGTCGCCGGAGCCTGCGCGCGCATCGCCTCGCGTTGGTCGCGGCGAGCCTCGACGAGGCGCGGTCGGTCCTCGACGCGTATCTCGCGGGCGAGGCGAGCCCCGCGCTGCGCAGCGGATTCGCGTCGGCGGCCGGGGCGGCGCCGCTCGTCATGGTCTTCCCCGGCCAGGGCTCGCAGTGGCTCGGCATGGGGCGGCAGCTCCTGCGCCGCGAGTACGTGTTCGCCGAGGCGATCGATCGCCTCGACGCCGCCTATCGTGCCCACGTCGACTGGTCGCTGCGCGCCGTGCTCGAGGGGCGGGGCGCCGATGCGGGCGGGCTCGACGTGGATTGGACGATGCGGCTCGACGTGCTGCAGCCGGTGCTCGTCGCGGTCGAGATCGCGCTCGCGACGCTCTGGCGGCATTTCGGCGTCGAGCCGGCGCGGGTGCTCGGCCAGAGCATGGGCGAGCTGGCGGCGGCGCACGTCGCGGGCGCGCTCGGGCTCGAGGATCTCGCGCGCGTCGCCTGCGAGCGCGGCCGCGTCGTCGCGCGGGTCGCCGGGCGCGGCGCGATGGCCGTCGTGTCGCTCGGCCGCGAGCGCGTCGAGGCGCGACTCGCGGACGGACTCGATGAGGGGCTCGGCGACGGGCTCGACGCGGCGTTCGCCGGCGGCCCGGCCGACGGAATCGGCCTGGGCGTGGGCGGCCGCGTCGAGGTGGCGGGCTCCAATTCGCCGCGGACGACGATCCTCTCCGGCGACGCGGCCGCCGTCGAAGCGGCGGTCGTGCGCTTCGAGACCGAGGGGCTCTTCGCGCGACGGCTCGAGGTCGACTTCGCGTCCCACTGCTTTCACATGGATCCGCTGCTCGAACCCTTCCGGGCCGCGATCGGCGAGGTCGCGGCTCGCCCCGCGGCGATCCCCTTCGACTCGACGGTCGACGGCCGGACCCGCGCGGGCGAGACGCTCGACGCCGACTACTGGCTGCGCAACCTGCGCGAGGCGGTCGCCTTCGATCGCGGTCTCGCGACCTCGCTCGAGGCCGGAGGCGAGCTCTTCCTCGAGGTCTCCCCGCATCCGAGCCTGCCGCGTGCCATCGACGAGACGGCCGAGTCGCTCGGTCGCGCGCCCCGCTACCTCGCCTCGCTCCGTCGCGACGAGGACGAGTCCCGCTCGCTCCTGCTCTCGCTGGCCGAGCTCTTCGTGCGCGGCCAGCCGATCGATCGCGCGGCGCTCTTTCCCGTCGGACGGGTCGTCTCGCTCCCGCTCTACGCCTATCAACGGCGCCGCTTCTTCTTCAGCGAGCGCACGCGCCTCGATCTCTTCCGCCCCGTCCACCCCCTGCTCGGCGCGCGCAGCGACAGCTCGCTCGACCCGCGCCTCCACAGCTGGGACTTCCTGCTCGACGCCGACAGCGGGAGCTTCGTCGAGGACGTGCGCGATCCGCAGGGGCCGCCCGGCACGACGATCCGGCGCGCGTCGGACGGGCTCGCGGTCGAGCTCGCGCTCGCGGCCGGAGACGCCCTCTGGCCCGGACGGGCGACGCGCATCGAGGAGCTCGTCCCGTTGCGGCCCTTCGTGCTCGGGGCCGAGGGGCGTCGCCGCGTGCAGGTCGTCCTGCGCGAGACGGGGTGCGGCGCGGGGGAGCTCCGGATCGCCAGCCGCGGCATGCGCGACGCCGAGTGGTGCGTCCACGCCACGGCGCGGCTCGCGGTGCCGGCCGAGGCCGCCGCGGAGGCGCGGCCAGAGCCGCGCGCGGTCGCCGCGGCGCCGGGGGCGGTCCCGACCGTCGACGCGCTGCACGCCGCGTTCGAGCGCTGCGGGGTCGCCGTCTCGTCGAAGGGGCGCATCCTGCGCGAGCTCGAGGCCGAGCCGGCCGACGGGGGCGGCGGCGTCGTCGCCAAGCTGATGCTGCCCCGCACGATCGAGAGCGAGTGGTACGCCTATCACGCCCATCCGCTCCTGCTCGAGGCGGCGACCCAGCTCGCCGGAGCACTGCTCGAGGAGCCCGCGGCGGTGCGCCTCCGCGGCATCGAGTCGGTCGAGCTCGCGGGGGGACTCGGAAGCGATTGCCGCTGCGTCGCGCGCAGGCGTCCGCTCGAGGACCCGCGGCGCTGCGTCGTCGACCTCGAGTTCCGCGATCGCCAGGGCGCGCGCCTCGGCGTGATCGGGGGCCTCGTCGTCGAGCCGCTCACGCCGCGGGTCGGCGTCGGCGAGTCGGTCACGAGCGACTGGCACCGCATCGATTGGGTCGGGCTCGATCCCGCCCACCGCGAGGCGCCGCGGGAGGTCGACCGCTTCATCCTGGTCTCCGACTCCGAGGCGAACGCGGCCTGGCTCGCGGCCGAGCTCGAGAAGCAGGGCGTCGTCGTCCGCTTCTGCGAGAAGGTCGAGGATCTCGAGCCCCTCGTACAGCTCCACCGCGCCACCGGCGACGGCCGCTACGGCTTCCTGCTCCTCGCCTGGAGCGATCGCGGGCGCGACGAGGCGCCCGAGCCCGCCTTCCAGCGCGCCTTCCGCGTCGGGCAGTGGGCCGCCGCGATCCGCGCGCACACGTTCGATGCCGCCCAGATCTGGATCGCGACGCGCGGGCTGCAGGCGCGGACGGCGGCGCCCACGCGCGCCGGTCTCGGTCGGGACGTCGCGCGCGAGATCGACGCGTTCGCGAGCTGTGCCGAGATGCAGGCGTGTCGGCTCTTCGATGCGCGGGCGGAGCTCGGCGAGATCGACCTCGTGTGGCTCGCGACGCTGGTCGGGCGCGCAGCTGAGGAGCGCCAGTTCGTGATGGCGGAGCTCGGTCCGCGGGTGCCGCGGCTCGTCGCCGTGGCCGAGCCTGGGTCAGAGACGGCGGTCCGCGCGCCTTCGACGGCGGGCTCCCGAAGCTTCACGGCTCGGGCGAGCGGTCGGGAGGGGCGCGCGGCGCTCGCTCTGCAGGCCTGTGCCGATCCGGCGGCGGGGCCGGGGGAGATCGCGGTCGAGGTCGAGGCGGCCTCGCTCTCGGGCTTCGACGTGCTGACCGGCCTCGGGCTCGAACGCGCGGGCGATGCGCCGGCGGGCGGGCGGGGCTTCGGGCTCGACTTCGCGGGCGTCGTGACGGGTGTGGGGCCCGGGGTGCGGGACCTCTCGGTCGGAGATCGCGTGGTCGGTCTCCGGCCGGGCAGCCTTGGCCGCCGCATCGCGGTGCCGCGTGGCAGCGTCGCGCGCCTGCCCGCGCGCCTCGACGGGCTGCATGCGACGAGCCTCGCCTGGCCTTCGCTGGTGGCCTCCCACGTGCTCGACGACGTCGCGCGCGTGCGATCGGGCGACCGGGTGTTGATCGTCTCGGCCGGGGGCGGGATCGGACAGGCGCTCGTCGGTCGGGCCGTGGCGCTCGGGGCGCGGGTCTTCGCGACGGCGGGGACGGCGGCGCGCCGCGCTGCGGTCGCGGCGCAGGGGGCCACGCTGCTCGAGGGCGCCGGGCTCGCGGGCGAGGGGGCGCCGGACGAGGCCGTGCCGGACCAGGCGCGCTTCGACGTCATCGTCGGGGCCGAATCGGGACCGGCCCTGCATGCGCGGATCGCGACGCTCGCGGAAGGTGGGCGCTATGTCGACCTCTGCCCGCGCGAGCGCTTCGAGCGGCCGGAGCTCGGTGCGCTGCGGCTCGGCGCCAATCGCGCCTACCTGGCGGTGGATGCGCTCGCGGCGCTCGGGGTCGACGACGGGACGTGTGGAGCGCGGCTCGCCCGGGCGATGGCCGACTTCGAGACGGGTACGCTCGCGGCGATTCCGCTCTGCGTCTTTCCGATCGCCGAGGCCGATCGGGCGCTGCGGTTCATGAGCCAGAATCGTCACGTCGGGCGTGTCGTCGTCGACTTCGCCCAGGCGCGATCCACGCCCGTCTGGCCCGACGCGTCGGGGACGACCCGGCTGATCGAGGGGCGACGGGCGATCGTCAGCGCGACGCCTACGTCCGAGGCGGCGGCGCGGGTCGGACGGGCGCTCGCGGCACGGCTCGGCGCGCAGGCTGCGATCGAGGCGGGCGAGCGTGCGGACGCGGCGTCTCGAGCCGGGGAAGTCGAGGTCGCGGATGCGATCTGGATCCACGTCGCCGACGAAGCGGTCGCCGGCCCCGACCCGCTGCGCCATCGCCTGGCCACGGTCGTCGGGCCCGAGCGGTTGCTGGTGTCGCTGCGCGAAGACGTCGTCGACGAGCCGGCGCGGGATCGGGCCTGGGAGGCGCGGCTCTGGATCGATCGGCTCCTGCTGGCGGGCGCGAACGCGGCGGTCGCCGGGGCGGGGGCGGTCGAGCCGGCCGGGCGGGCGTCGGGTCGGTCGGTCGGTCTCTCGCTCGGTCGCGATGCGACGCCCGAGCGCGTCGTTCGCGCGGTCGCGGCCGTGCTCGCCGCGGGCGGGGCGTCGGCGGTCGCGGGCCGCGACCAGCTCGTATGGATGCCGGCGGCCGAGCGCGCGCTGCGAACCGAGCGCGCCCCGTCGCCGATCCTCGCCGCGCTCGCGGCGGAGGCGAGCGGGCGTCGCGCCTTCGACCGCGCGGCCTTCCTCGCCCTCTCGCCGCCCGAGCGCCGCGCTGCACTGCTGCGCCATGTCGTCGAGGAGCTCGCCGGGGTCCTCGGGCTCTCGACCGAGCGGCGCGAGGGCGTCGATCCGGCGAGCCGGCTCGACGCCCTCGGGCTCGACTCGTTGATGACGCTCGAGCTCTTCATGGGGCTCGGGCGCAGCCTCGAGCTGCCCCTCGCCGCCGACTGGTTCCCGCCGGCGCCGACGCTCGCCGAGATCGCGCAGATCCTCGTCCGCCGCCTCGAGACGAGCCTCGCCGGAGCCGCGGCATGAATGCGACGCATCGCGGCGGTTCGCGCGCTGCGTCCCTCCCGCTCGCGCGGTCCGATCCGCGTCCCGACGCAGGCACCCCCGTCCTGCTCGTCCACGGCTTCGGCCATACCCGCGCCGTCTGGGATCATCTCGCCCGCGCGCTGCCCTCCGGGCTGCGACCGATCGCCGTCGACCTGCGCGGCCACGGCGAGTCGCCCTGGTCGCCGGAGGGTGACTACGACCTCGACGCCTACGCCGCCGATCTCGAGCAGCTGACGCGATCGCTCGGCCTCGACCGCCTCCACGTCGTCGCCCACTCCCTCGGCGGCCACATCGCGACCCTCTTCGCCGCGGCGAGCGCCGGGCGGATCCTCTCCCTGACGCTCGTCGACACGGGTCCCGCCCTCGAGTCGGGCGGCTCGAGCCATGTGCTCGACGAGGTCGAGCGCGCGCTGCGCAGCTTCGAGTCCGTCGCCGCCTATCGGGCCTGGCTCGCCACGATCCATCCGGCGGGCGACGGCGCGCTGCTCGACGGGCTCGCGGCGTCGGGGGTCGTGCGTCGGCTCGACGGGCGCTACGAGCCCGCGCTCGACCCGGGCGTGCTCGGCGAGGGCGGGACGCCGGAGATGCTCGCGCAGCGCACGCGCGCGCTCTGGCAGGCGCTCGGGTCGCTCGCGTGTCCCGTGCTGCTGGTCCGGGGCGGGCTGTCGGCCATCCTGGCCGAGAAGGTGGCGCGCGAGATGGTCGACCGCGTCCTGCTCGACGGGCGGCTCGTGACGCTCCCGCGCGCGGGCCACGGCGTGATGCTCGACGACGCCGAAGGACTCGCGCAGGCGGTCTCGGAGTTTCTCGTCGCGCTGCCGACCTAGCAAAGGGCCGACGCAAGCCCGCGCTGCCCCCGTTCGGTGCCCGCGCGCGGCGCTGCTCCTTCAGCGGATCGCGTGGACGACGCCGCCCCCGGCCGCCGAGAGGCCGACGACCCGCCGGGCAGCCTGCCGGGACTCGAGCCGCACGTCCAGGTAGGGCGAGCGGAACCCGCGATAGCGCTCGACGAGATCGGGCCGCGACCAGTCGTCGCCCGTGATGCGCCCCCGGCAGCGCGCCGCGCGGCAGCCACACAGGAACTCGTCGTAGTCGCAGCCATCGCTCATCGCGTAGTCGAACGTGATCTCCTCGCCCGGGGCGATGTCGCGCATCGCGACGAGGCAGATCTGTCCACGCAGGCCGGCGTTGGGATCGCAGCTGTGATTGACCCAGTCGGCGGGTCCGGGCTTGGTCGAGACCAGGAAGGCGTCTTCGTCGACCTGGAGCACGAGGGGGCGGAGGCCGGGCGCGAGCTGGTCGACCTCCTGGCGGTCGATCACGTCTCCGCCGAAGACGACGAGGAGGCGACCTCGTGGGATGGGCTGTTCGGCGAAGACACCATGACCCCCCTTTTCGGGGATCTCCACGCCGCGCAGTCCGGAGGCGAGGAACGAATTGAACATCGAGTGGGCCGTCCGCCGGATCACACGCATGCGCGCTCCGGCTTCGTGCAGATTGCGCGGTTAATTACTTCCGGCCGGAGGGGCCGTCAATGGGAATCGCGCGGGTGCCCGCGAAGTCCTTCGCGCGCGTGGCTCAGGTCACCTGGTAGCGCTTGCGCAGCTCGCCTTTCCGGAGCTTTCCGGTCGGCAGTCGGGGCAGCGACTCGACGAAGTCGACCGAGGTCGGGCATTTGTAGTGGGCGATCCGGTCGCGGGTGAAGGCGATCAGCTCGGTCTCGAGCGCGGCGCCGGGGCGCGCGCCCTCGGCGGGGACGACGACCGCCTTGACCGCCTCGCCCATCTCGGGGTGGGGGACGCCAATGACGGCCACGTCGGCGACGGCGGGGTGCATCACCAGCTCGTTCTCGACCTCCTGCGGATAGATGTTGACCCCGCCCGAGATGATCATGTGGGAGATGCGGTCGGTCAGGAAGAGGTAGCCGTCGGCGTCCAGGTAGCCGACGTCGCCGAGGGAGCTCCAGCCGCGCTCGTTGAAGGCCTCGGCCGTCTTCTTCGGGTCGTTGTGGTACTGGAAGCGCACCTCCGACTCGAACCAGATCTGGCCCGCTTCGCCGGGCGGGAGCGCGCGCCCGGCCTCGTCGAGGATGTGGACCTTGCCGAGCAGCGGCTTGCCGACGGAGCCCGGCTTCGCGCGCCACTCCTGCGCGCCGATCGCGCAGAAGCCGTTGCCCTCGCTCCCCGCGTAGTACTCCTCGATGACGTCGCCCCACCAGTCGATCATCGCCCGCTTGACCTCGACCGGGCAGGGCGCCGCCGCATGGATCGCCTTCTCGAGGCTCGATACGTCGAAACGGCGGCGAAGGGCCTCGGGCTGCTTCAGCATGCGCACGAAATGGGTCGGGACGAACTGGGCGTGGGTCACGCGGTGGCGCTCGATCAGCTCGAGCGCCTTCGTCGGGTCGAAGCGCTCCATCACGACGACGGTCCCGCCGAGGCGCTGGATGGAGGTCGTCCAGCCGAGCGGGGCCGCATGGTAGAGCGGCGCGGGGCAGAGGTAGATCGACTCGGGCCGGACGCCGTACTTGAACTGGAAGAGCAGCGTCAGCCCCCCGGCCGTCGCGCCGAAGGGCTTGCCGGAGAGCGGCGGGACGATGCCCTTCGGCCGGCCCGTCGTCCCCGACGAGTAGAACATGATCGCGCCCTCGGTCTCGTCCTCGAGCGGGAGGGCCGGCTCGGCGTCGATCGCATCCTCGTAGGCCTCGAACCCCTCGGTCGTCCCGTCGACCATCAGCCGCCGTTCGACACGGCCGAGCTTCGGCGCGAGCTCGCGCGCGACCGCCTCGAGCTGCTTCGACGTGAAGAGCGCCGTCGCGCCGCAGTCCTCGACGATGTAGCCGACCTCGCCAGCGGTCAGGTGCCAGTTGATCGGGGTCACGTAGAGCCCCGAGCGCAGCGCGCCCCAGACGATCTCGAAATAACGCGGATGGTTCTCGAGCAGGACCGCCACGTGGCCGCCGGGACGCAGGCCGGAACGGCGCAGCAGCCGGGCGACCTGCTTCGAGCGGCGGTCGAGCTCGCGGTAGGTCACGACCTCGCCGCGCTCGCCCATCACGATCGCGGGCGCGTCGCCGCGGGTCTCGACCCAGCCGCCGGGCTCGTGGGATGCCATCGTCGGTTCGCTCCTCTTCGGATGGAGAGTCGGATGGAGAGTCGGATGGAGATTCAGTCGAACCGGACCGGCAGCCGGTTCGGCCCCCGGAACACCGGCACGATTCCCGCCGCGATGCGCGCGTCGGTCCCCGCGACGAGCCGCAGCCGGGGCAGCCGCTCGAGCAGGACGCGCACGGCGATCTCCATCTCGGCGCGCGCGAGATGCGCCCCGAGGCAGAAATGCGGCCCGCGGCCGAAGGTCAGCGTCGCCTTCGGGCGGCGGCGGACGTCGAAGCGGTCGGGATCCGGATACTCGGCGGGGTCGCGATTGCCCGCGACCGTCGCGAAGATCAGGCTCGCGCCGGCCGGAATCGCGACGTCGTTCCACACCACGTCCTTCGGATTGCGCCGCGGCTGGAGCGATACCGGCGGGTACCAGCGGATCGCCTCCTCGGCCGCCCAGCGACACTCCGCCGCGAGGTCCGAGCGGACGAAGTCGAGCTGATCGGGATGGGTCAGCAGGGCGAAGAGCGTCGTCCCGAGCCCGAGGAAGGTCGTGTCGGCGCCGGCGGGGAAGAGGAGCAGGAGGAAGTTCATGATCTCCTCGTCCGAGAGGCGCTCGCCCTCGATCTCGACCGTCGCGAGATGCGAGAGGAGATCGCTCTCGGGCGCTTCGCGCCGTCGCTCGAGGATCGGCTTCACGAACGCGGTGAAGTCCTTCGAGCACTGCACGGCCGAGGCGAAGTTGTTCTGGATGTCCATCATGCCGATCGCCCAGCGCGCGACGTCGTCCTCGCGGTCGATCGGGAGCCCGATCATGCGCAGGATGATCTTGATCGGGTAGAGCTTGGTGAAGGACTTCACGAGGTCCGTCTCGCCAACCGCCTCGAAGCGGTCGATCAGCTCGTGGGCCACGGGCTCGAGCAGGGGCGGCACGACCTCCGCCACGTTCTTCGCCCGGAAGTACGGCGAGACCAGCGCGCGGTTGCGTCGATGCTCCTCGCCCTCCATGCACTGGATGTTGCGTCCGAGCACGTCGGTCACGGTCGTGCCGTAGAACGCCGCCGAGGGAAACGTCTCCTCGTCGCGGAAGGCCGCGTCGATCAGCGCATAGCTCGTCAGCATCAGCGTCGGCTGGCCCCACGCGCGGACCCAGGCGGCGGGGCGGGTCTCGCGATGGCGGTGGAGGCGTTCGATCAGGTCCGGCGGATCGTTCACGAGGTAGTCGAAGTCGTCGTCGAGGGTGGTGGGGTAGGCGATCTTCATGGCGGTTCCTCTGCATGCCGGCGCGGCTGCGGTCCTGTCGTCGCGGGGGCGGTATCGAGCCGTCACCGACTCTACTGCCGACCTCGCGGTTGGAAAGGGTGCGCAGGGTCGGAGGTCGCGACGCGAGGCCGCCGCGCTGCGGGGCGCGGCGGCGCGGGCGACGCCACGCGTCGCCTACGCTCAGCTCGGATTCCCGCTCCGCGCGAGGGCTTCGAGCAGCCGCGCGCGCACGGCGCTCCCCCGCGGCCGCACGCGCCGCATCCCGGCCGGCTCGGGCACGAGGATCACCGGCCAGCCCCGCCGCGCGGCGGCGGCCCGCATGCGCCGGCCCGGATTCACGGGACGCGGATGGCCGACCAGGAACATCGAAGCGACGTCCTCGGAGCCATCGGCGTAGAACCAGGCGTCCGACAGCGCGAGGCCGCGCTCGACCGCGAAGCCCTGCACGGCGCGCGCCTTGCCCTCGGCCCAGATGAGGGGGCCTTCCATGCGCCCGGTCAGGCGGCCGGATGCGTCGACGGCGAGGCGGTTGCAGAGCACGTCGTCGAGGCCGAGCGCGCGGGCGATGGGTGCGGCCTGGAAGTGGGTCGCGGAGGTGGCGAGGACGACGGTATGGCCGAGGTCGCGGTGGGCGAAGACGAGCTCGACGATCGGCTCCTGCAGCCGCGGACGGATCTCCCGTTCGAAGAGCGCGTCGCCGAGGGCGTCGAGCGACGCGGCCGGGCGGCCGGCGAGGGTGCCGAGGGAGAGGGCCAGGAACTCGTCGAATCCGATGCGGCCGAGCAGCCCGTCGACGCCGTGGCGCAGGATCTCCGTGACCTTGTGGCGGTCGAGCTCGCCCTGGCGGAGGCGGTGCTCGAGGAAGGCGGCGGCGGTGAAGCCGGCGACGAGGGTCCCGTCGAGGTCGAAGAACGCAGCGACCTCGGGGCCGGGCTTGCCGTGGTCGATCTCGGAGAGGGCCTGCGCGTGGGAGAGCAGGATCATGTCGGCCGCTCGATCTCGGCGAAGGCGGCGTTCAGACAACGGGCGAAGAGCGCGGGATCGCGCACGGCCGCCGGATCGTAGTTGAGCGTGAGCGTCGCATGGTCACGGCAGGTCACCAGCGTCGCCATCATCGCCGCGCCGGGAAGCGGACCGACGCCGAGCATCTTCTCGATCCGCGCGGCGCCGAGGAAGAGGTCGACGCGCGGCCCCGGGACGTTGCTCGCCTGCACGTCGGGCGGTCGGATGGCCTCGACGAGCCGCGCCGAGAGCGCGGCGGGCAGGGCGGCGAGCCAGGGCGTGACCCAGTCGCCATAGTCGAGGCCGCGCTCGCCCCGGATCGTGCGGACCTGCTCGGCGATCGACTTCATGCGCGCCGCGAGGTCGCGTTCGGCGAGCGGCGCGGCGAGCACGGCGGCGACGAAGCGGTTGCCGCCCTGCGCGTCGCCCGGTCGGCGCGTGCTGATGGGCAGGCCCAGCGGCAGCGTCTCGACGGGCATGAACTGCGCTTCGTGGTAGCGCGCGAGCGCGCCGCAGAGGCCGGCGAGGTAGGCGTCGTTGATCGAGCCGCCGGCCGCACGGGCGGCGCGGCGCAGCGGCGGAAGCGGCAGGTCGAGCCAGAGCAGGCGCCGCTTGCGGCTGCGGCCCGCGAGCAGCGGCGAGTGGGGCGCGCCCGAGTCGAGGACGCGCAGGGCCGAGCCCGCGTGGTCGACGACGTCGTCGAGGATCGCGCGCGGATTGTCGCGCACCCGCTCGGCCAGCCCCGCGAGCTGTCCCGCCCACTTCGACGCGAGCTCGACGACATGGCCCGCGAGTCGTCCCAGCTCCTCGGTCGCGAGCTCGTCGGGGGTCTCGTCGACGGCGATCGGAGGCGGCGGCATCGGCCGGCGCTCGGCGTCGCGCGCCAGGTCGAAGAGGATCGCGTGGAGCTGGATTCCGCCGACTCCATCGGAGAGCGCGTGGGAGAGCTTCATGACGAGGGCCGAGCGCTCGCCGTCGAGGCCCTCGAAGAAGGTCGCCGTCCAGAGCGGTCGCGCCGGATCGAGCGGCGTCATCAGCTCGGGCTCGAGCCAGGCCACCACGTCGTCCAGGGTCGAGCCGGGCGCGAGCCGCACACGGCGCAGGTGATAGGTCAGATCGAAGTCGGGATCGTTCGACCAGCAGGCGGGACCGAAGCCGGCCGTCGGCTCGACGACGCGCTGGCGCAGGCGGATGAACTCGCGACTCGCGCGCTCGAAGGAATAGAGGAGGTCGTCCCAGGCAGGCGTCGCATCGAGGAGGTAGACGGCGGCGAGGGTCGAGCGCCGGGCGGGGTCGCGTTCGCCGCGGAAGAGCAGCTCGTCGAGGGGCGACATCGGCTCGTGGCCGTGCTTCGACGCGGGGCCGTGCTTCGAGGGGGCGGGACCGTGTTTCGACGACGGGTGGCGGTCCAAGGCTCGACTCGATCAGCCCCCCGTCCGGCGGGAGGCCGTCTCCGACGGGCGCGGGACGTCTGCGTCACGGCATCCGAAACCCCCGGAAGCCGGGGCTGAAGGCATCATACTGCCGGGGCTCCTCGCGGCAAACCGCAGTGCGACCCCGACTGCGCGCGCGTCGGACGAATCCGCGCGGGCGTCGACGGCGCGGGCCGAAGCGCGTGCGGATCTCCGCTGGACGGACCTGGATCGCTTGGACGTCGGGCAGGCCCATCCGCGGCTTGCGGGTCCACGCGTGCCTTCTTAGGATCCGCCGACGCCGGAGGCGTTCCCCTCCGTCACGAGGGGTCCCGTCCTTGTCCTCGACGCCTTCCCGAAACGAGAACGGATCGCAGACGGGGCTCGTCACGGGCGACACCTTCTGGTCGCTCCTCTGCGCGCGCGTCGCCCGGACGCCCGATCACCTGATGTTCGCCGACGGTGGGGGGCGTCGGATCACGTACGCCGCGTTCCGCGATCGCTGCGAGCGCGTGGCGGCGGGGCTCTTCGCGCTGGGTGTGCGCGAGGGGACCCGGGTCAGCTGGCAGCTGCCCACGCGCATCGACACCGTCGTGCTGTCGGTCGCGCTCTCGCGCCTCGGCGCCGTCCAGAACCCGATCATCGCGCTCTACCGCGAGCGCGAGGTCGGCTCGCTGCTGCGGCAGACCGCCGCCGCGTTCTACGCCGTTCCGACGCGCTGGCGGAGCTTCGCCTATCTCGAGATGGCGCAGAAGCTCCAGGCCGAGATCGAGCCCCGCTTCGACATCCTGGACGTCGATGCCGGGCTTCCGGAAGGCGATCCCGCGACGCTGCCGCCGGCGCCGACCGACGGCGACGCGGTGCGCTGGTTCTACTCGACTTCCGGGACGACCTCGGCGCCGAAGGTCGTGCTCCATACGGATCGCTCGCTGATCGCCGGCGGGACCGGGCTCGCGGAGCGCCTGCGCCCCGAGCCCGAGACCGGCGAGTTCGGCTCGATCGTCTTTCCCTACGCCCACATCGGCGGGCCCGACTACCTCGTGATGGCGCTGCGCCACGGGCTGCCGGTCCTCCTGCTCGACCAGTTCTCGATCCCGGACTCGCTCGCGATCTTCCGCGACGTCGGCGTCACGATGTCCGGCGGCAGCACGGCCCACTATCAGATGTTGCTGCAGGAGCAGCGCAAGCATCCCGAGGAGAAGATCCTGCCCGACCTGCGCCAGCTCTCGGGCGGCGGTGCGCCGATGCCGCCCGAGGTCTACTGGCAGGTCAAGCAGGTCATCGGCTGCGCCGTCTACCACGGCTACGGCATGACCGAGTGTCCGATGATCACGAGCGGCGGCGTCGGCGACAGCGACGAGCAGCTCGCGAACAGCGAGGGCGCGCCGATCCTCGACTGCGAGATCCGCATCGAGGACGCCGACGGCAAGCCGCTTCCGACCGGCGTCGACGGCGAGGTCCTCGTGCGGGGGCCGATGGTCGCGAAGGGCTACCTCGACCCCGCGCTCTCGCAGCATTCCTTCCGTCCGGACGGGTTCTTCAAGACCGGCGACCGGGGCCATCTGCGCCCCGACGGCCACCTCAAGCTGACGGGCCGCAGCAAGGAGATGATCATCCGGAAGGGCGAGAACATCTCGCCGGGCGAGATCGAGGACGTGATCATGACGCATCCTCGCGTCGGCGCGGTCGCCGTGATCGGGCTCCCGGACGCGTCGCGGGGCGAGCGGGTCTGCGCGGTGGTCGAGATGCGGGCGGGTGCCGCGCCGCTCGGCTTCGAGGAGATGCAGGCGCTCTGCCGCGACGCCGGCCTGATGACGCAGAAGATCCCCGAGCAGCTCGAGGTCGTCGAGGCGCTGCCCCGCAATCCGACCATGAAGATCCTGAAGCACGAGCTCGTCGCCCGCTTCGAGCGGGCCGGCGGGAGAGGCGACTAGCATGCGGTTCATGTTCCAGTACCCCGAGACCCAGGGCGATCACGGCGACATGCTCCAGGCCGGACCGATCGGCGAGATCGCCGTCGCGGCGGAGCGCGCGGGCTTCGAGGGCTTCGCCCTGACCGAGCATCCGGCGCCCTCGGCGCGCTGGCTCGCGGCCGGCGGCCATCAGACCCTCGATCCCTTCGTCGCGCTCGGCGGCGTCGCGACCGTGACGTCGAAGATCCGGCTGCTGACCTATCTCGCCGTGCTGCCGTACCGGAACCCCTTCCTGGTCGCGAAGGCGGCGACGACGGTCGACCGGCTCTCGAACGGGCGATTCATCCTCGGCGTCGGCACGGGCTACCTCAAGGCCGAGTACGCCGCGCTCGGCGTCGACTTCGAGGAGCGCATCGCGCTCTTCGACGAGGCGCTCGAGGTCCTGCCTCTCTACTTCCGCGGCGAGCCCTTCGACTTCGAGGGGCGCCACTTCTCGGCGAAGGGGACGCAGGGGCTGCCCAAGCCGGTACGCGGCTCGATCCCCATCTGGATCGGCGGCAACTCGCGCGCATCCCGTCGCCGCGTCGCGACGAAGGGCCATGGCTGGATGCCGATGATCGCGCCGGACAACGTCGGCGACATCATCTTCAAGACCGTGCGGACCCCGCCGCCCGGGACGGCCAAGGACCTCGCCCGCAAGATCGCCGAGATCAAGGCCGAGGGAGGCGGTCGCGGCGTCGACTTCGACTTCGTCTCGGTCTACCTCGACGGCTCGATCGTCCGGCCGGGCGAGGACGTCGATCGCCATCGGGAGGCCTTCGCGGGCCTCGCCGAGATCGGCTTCAACTGGATCGTGATCAACCGGCCGACGGGATCCCGCGAGGAGATGCTCGACTTCCTGGCGGCGTTCGGCGAGACCTACGTCTCCCGCTAAGCTCCGCCGTTCGCGCGGGAGCGGGTCCCGGGCCGCGGAGCCGGGCTCGGCGCCGGATCGCGAGCGGCCGCCGCAATCGGTGCCCGCTCGGCGGCGGCCCGGGGTTGCGATCCCCCCGCCCCGTCCGCGCGAAGATCGAGGACCTGCCGGTCGAGGGGCCGGCCCTGACGGACGAGCCAAGAGGACTTCCCATGACGCGTGCCTACTCCATCACGGCCGACGCGATCGCCGCCGAGCGCGCACGGGTCGGCGGCGATCCCGACCGCATCGACATCACCCGCGTGATCGCGCTCGACACGCTCGAGCTGCGCCCGGTCGGGCCGCGCGACGTCCGGCTCCGCATCCTCGCGGTCTCCGCCGAGCACAACCTGACCCATGCAGCGACCGCCGACACGGTCAACATCGCCGAGCTGCGCGGGGGGAAGATCTACCCGGGCAACTCGGCCGTCGGCGAGGTCGCCGAGGTCGGCCGCGACGTCACGCGCTTCAAGCCGGGCGACGTCGTCGTGACCCACTGCAACGGCGAGCCCGATGCCTACGGCTATCCGCTGCGCATCTGGGCCTACGACCAGCCCGAGTCGATCGGCTGGTACGCCGAGGAGGCGGTGGTCGGCGATTGGCAGATCGTGGCGGCGCCCCTCGCCTGCGGCCTCTCGCTCTGGGAGATCGCCGCGCTGCCCCTGCGCGCGCCGACCGCCTACCATCTCTGGCGTCGTGCGGAGGGCATCTTCCGGCTCAAGGTCTCCGAGGAGCGGCTCGCGACGCTCAACGTGCTCGCCTTCGGCGGCGGCGTCTCCGAGCTCTTCCTGATGCTCGCGAAGCATCGCGGCCACAACGCCTTCTTCTGCTCCGGCAGCCCCGAGCGACGCGAGGCCCTCGAGGCGCTCGGCATCGTCGGAATCGACCAGAAGCGCTTCAACCGCTTCGCGGGGCGGGACGACGTCAAGGCGTTCGGGGCCGAGATCAAGAAGCGGACCGCTGGCCAGGGCATGCACGTCGTCTGCGATCTGCTCCGCGGCCCGGTCTTCGAGGCGGGCATCACGGCGGCGGCGCGCGAGGGCGTGAACGTCTCGGCGGGCTGGCAGCTCGGAACGCAGGTCCAGTACAACTCGGCCGGCGCCTCGACCAAGCAGATCACGCTCGACCATACGCATTACGACACGATCCCTGGCTGCGAGGCGGCGACTTCGCTCTACGGCCGCGTCTTCAAGCCGACGATCCACCGGGAGATCTACGCCTTCGAGGACCTGCCGCGCTCGATCGCGGAGATGCAGGCGAACGTCCAGACGGGCATCCCGATCATCCGCGTCGCGAAGGACATGCCGGCGTCGGTCCAGGCGATCGTCCGCTGACGCGGACGCGTCCGGCGTCACGGGAGAAGGGGCTTGGATCCGCTCTTCGACTTCACGGACCGGATCGTGCTCGTGACGGGCGGGAGCCGGGGGCTCGGGAAGGAGATGGTGCTCGCCTTCGCCGAGCGCGGGGCGGACGTCGTCGTCGCGAGCCGCAAGCTCGACGCCTGCGAGGCCGTCGCCGACGAGGTCCGGGCGCTCGGCCGACGGGCCCTCGCCGTGTCGGTCCACGCCGGGCGGTGGGATTCCATCGACGCGCTGATCGACGTCGTCTACCGCGAGCTCGGTCGGATCGACGTGCTCGTCAACAACGCCGGCAGCGGACCGGCGGCGCCGAGCCACGCGGTCAGCGAGTCGCTCTTCGACAGCGTGGTCGGCCTCAACTTCAAGGGGCCGTTCCGGCTCGCGAGCCAGGTCGCGAAGCGGATGAGCGACGGAGAGGGCGGCGTCATCCTCAACGTCTCGTCCTCGGGTTCGCTGATGGCGGTGCCGGGCGTCGTGCCCTACGCGAGCGCGAAGGCGGCGCTCAACGCGATGGGGCATTCGCTCGCCGCGGAATACGGCCCGAAGGTCCGCGTCAATACGCTCTGCCCCGGCCCGTTCCTGACGGACATCGCCCGAGCCTGGACGCACGCGATGCGGGACCGGATGCCCAACGCGCTGCGGCGTGCGGGTCGGCCGAGCGAGATCGTGACGGCGGCGCTCTATCTCGCGAGCCCGGCGTCGAGCTTCACGACCGGCACGCTGGTCCGGGTCGACGGGGGCATGGTCTGATGCGGACGGGCAGGGCGGAAGCGGGACGCGCGGCGCTGGCGAGGGCGAGGCTGAGGGCGAGGGGGAACGGATGAGCAGCAGCCGGCCGCGCAAGGTCGCCGTCATCACCGGGATCACGGGCCAGGACGGCTCGTATCTCGCGGAGCTCCTGCTCGCGAAGGGGTACGACGTCCACGGCATCGCACGCCGGACCTCGCTCTTCAATCGCAGCCGCATCGAGTCGAGCCGCGACGAGGCGCGACGCCGGGGCCAGGTCTACGCCCTCGAGTACGGCGATCTCGGCGACTCCTCGAGCCTGAACCGCGTGCTCGCCAAGACGAGGCCCGACGAGGTCTACAACCTCGCCGCCCAGTCCCACGTCGCCGTCTCCTTCCAGCAACCCGAGTACACCGCCGACGTCGACGGCACCGGCGTCCTGCGCCTGCTCGAGAGCCTGCGCGCGAACGAGCTCGACGCCCGCTTCTACCAGGCGTCGACCTCCGAGCTCTACGGCAAGGTCCACGCGATCCCGCAGAACGAGGCGACGCCCTTCCATCCCCGCTCGCCCTACGCCGTGGCCAAGCTCTACGCGTACTGGATCGTGCGCAACTACCGTGAGTCCTACGGGATGCACGCCAGCAACGGCATCCTCTTCAACCACGAGTCCGAGCGCCGCGGCGAGAACTTCGTGACGCGCAAGATCACGCTCGGCCTCGCCGCCGTGAAGCTCGGCCGCAAGGAACGCCTCTCGCTGGGCAATCTCGACGCGAAGCGCGACTGGGGCCACGCGCGCGACTATGTCGAGGCGATGTGGCGGATGCTCCAGCAGGACGAGGCCGACGACTACGTCATCGCCACGGGCGAGACGCACAGCGTGCGCGAGTTCGTCGAACGCGCCGGCGCCGTCGCGGGGTTCGAGATCGAGTGGGAGGGCGAGGGCACGCGGGAGGTCGGACGCGACCGCGCGAGCGGCCGCATCGTCGTCGACGTCGATCCCGCCTTTTATCGTCCCGCCGAGGTCGACCTCCTGCTCGGCGATCCCCGCAAGGCGCGCGAGCGGCTCGGCTGGACGCCGCGCATCGGCTTCGCCGAGCTCGCGGAGGGCATGATGAAGCACGACCTCGCGCTCGCCGAGCGGGCGAGCTGAGCGGCCGTCTCGTCGGGAGGATGCCATGAGCGCGTTCGACGAGCCCCACCGCGCCGCTCCCATCGACATCGACGCGCTCGCGCGCTTCCTGGACGAAGCGGACCTGCCGGGACGCGGCGAGCGACCGCTGCTGCGCGCGCTCGGGGGCGGGTCCCAGAACGAGCTGACGTCGATCGAGCGCGGAGGCGCGCGCTTCGTGATGCGCAAGCCCCCGATCACGGCCGTCGCCGATCGGGTCGAAGGCATTCGCCGCGAGCATCGCCTCGCCCGGGCACTCGCCGGCTCCGATATCCCGCATCCCCGCTACGTCGCCGGAACCGACGACGCAGGCGTGCTCGGCATGCCCTTCTTCCTGATGGAGGCGATCGACGGCTGGTCGCCCGTCGCCGGCGGCGGCTTCGAGCCGCCCTACGACGGCGACCTCGCCGCGCGCCATGGCCTCGGGCTCGAGCTCGCGCGCGGGGCCGCGGCGATGGCCCGCTTCGACTGGCGCGCCCGCGGGCTCTCGGACTTCGGTCGGCCCGAGGGCTTCCATGAACGTCAGGTCGATCGCTGGCTCGCCTTCCATGCGCGAATCCGCTGCCGCGATCTGCCCGGTCTCGACGAGGCGGCCGATTGGCTGCGTCGCCATCGCCCGTCGAATTGGACGCCCGGCCTGATGCACGGCGACTATCAGATGGCGAACGTGATGTTCGCCCGTGGCACCCCCGCGAGGCTCCTCGCGATCATCGACTGGGAGATGGCGACGATCGGCGATCCGCTCCTCGACCTCGGCTGGCTGATGGTCGCCTGGGGGCTGGAGGCGGCGGACATGCAGCATGTGGGATTCATGCAGCCGGCAGGTCTGCCGACGCGGGAGGCGATGCTCGCGGAGTACGAGCGGGCCAGCGGTCGCTCGACCGAGTCGATCGACTACTACGTCGTGCTGGCGCGCTGGAAGCTCGGCATCGTCCTCGAGCAGAGCTACAGCCGGCTTCTCCAGGGCGCAGGCGTCCATCCACGGGTCGAGTTCTTCGGGAAGCTCGTGCCCGAGCTGATCCGCAAGGCGGCGAGTTTGGCGGCTTCGCTCGACTGAGCGCGGAACGGTCGATCGGTCCGCCCCGGATCGTCCCCGCGCGCTCCCGGACGCCGCCCGCGCGCGACGCTCGCGCCATTCCATCAGGCGTTGAACGACTCGGCTGCCCGGGTCATGACCTCGGTCGCGGCTCGCCGTGGCATCGAGGAGAGCGCAGCGAACGTCTCCTGCAGATGCGCCGGGACCTGGACGGGACCGTTCGCGAGCTCGTCGAGGCCGAGCTGGGCGATGTCGTCGGGGTCGGAGGCCGGCATGTCCGGATGATCGAGCGGGAGACCGGCGCGCTCCATGAACGGCGTCCGGGTCGCGCCGATCACGAGCGTCAGGACGTCGACGCCGCAGGGCTTGAGCGCCGCCCACAGCCCCTCGCCGAAGCGCTGGGTGAAGGCCTTCGCGCCGGAGTAGACGGCCGTCCCGGCGGCACCGGCGCAGCCGGAGATCGATCCCACCAGGATGATTCCGCCGCGCTCGCGCGCGCGGAGCCTGCGCCCGAAGTGGTGGCAGAGCGTCAGCTGGCCGATCGGATTGAGGCGCATCGCGTGCAGCGCGTCTTCGAGCGGGGCGTCGAGAAAGGGCTGGGGCAGGACGGAGCCCGCGTTGTAGATCAGGAGCCCGACGTCGAGATCGTCGGTCAGGCGCTTCACCTGGGCGAGGAGGTCGGGCGCCGTGACGTCGAGCGACGCGGTGCGCACCTCGACGGGGAATTCCGAGCGCAGCGCTTTCTCGAGCTCGGCGAGCGGGCCTGGCTTGCGCGCCAGGAGCACGAGGTCGAGCCCCGCTCGCGCGAGCTTGCGAGCGAAGCTCGCGCCGACTCCTTCGGAGCCACCGACGATCACGGCCCAAGGTCCGTAGCGTTGCTGGAACATGCGCTCTCCTTGCGGTTCGCTCGCCCGATGACGCCGCCGTTGGACGCTAACACGCGGTCGGGCGAGCGCCCTCCGCCCTGCGACCCGTCTCGAGGAGGCGGGTCGATTTCGGCGAGGGCCGCTCCGCTGCCTTCGGCGGCAGAGCGCGTCTCGAAATGGCAGCCGGGCGCTCGGCGCGCTCCGCCGGAGGGTCTCCCCGCCGCGAGGGCGATCCGCTCGATGTCGGCGCGCCGGAACTAGCGCTCTTCGTCGCCCATCCGCTTCCAGAACGCGCCCCAGCTCGGGAAGGCCTCCGGGAGCTGAGTCGTCGTCAGGGGATCGGCCGCGAGGCCGGCGCCGTGGCGCGGGCGCTCGAGCGCGTCGACGACGTAGTAGCGGTGGAACTTGCGACGCTCGAAGTACCACTCGCCGTCGATGCGCACGTAGCGGTCCCAGTATTGGAGGACGCCGACCTGCCAGAGGCCCTGCTCCGGGCGCTCGAGCTCGTCGCGGACCTGCACCACGCCGCGGGCATGATCGGCGTCGTCGAAGTCGACGACGTGGTTCCCGATCAGATGGATCGAGGTCCGCATCTCGCGCATCGTCTGGCTGAACCAGCGGTGCAGGGCCGCGCGACCGCGATCGTCCCGGCCGACGCGCACGTCCTCGGGAAAGAGCCGCACGAGGGCGTCGATGTCGCGCGTGTCGAGGCAGAGCGCGTAGCGGAACGCGAGCTGCCGGATCGCCGCGAGCGACTCCATGCGGTCGAGGCGGGCCTCGACGGTCGTCGGTCGGTAGGGGCCCAGGCGCGTCATCGTCTCTCGGTCTCCTCTCGATCTCCGACGGAAGGGGCGCGGATCGGGGTCGGGCGCGGCGAGCCGGGCGCGTCTCGCGACGGAGGGCGCGCGGCCGCGCGCGTCGGACCAGACTAGCGGGATCGCGGAGGCAGGACCCGCGATTGACCGGATCGCCCGGAACGCCGATCCTCCGGCGTCCCATGTCGATGACCAGCGAAGCCCAGACCGTGGAGGACCATGCCGAGCGCCTGCGTGCCGGGCGCCTCTCGCTCGGCGTCGGGATCGCGGTCTTCGGTGGCAAGCTCCTCGCCTACATCCTGACCGGCTCGAACGCGATCTTCGCCGACGCGATGGAGTCGACGGTCAACGTCGTCGCGGCGGCGATGCTGGTCTTCTCGCTGATCCTGGCCTCCAAGCCCCCCGATCGGGACCATCCCTACGGCCACGGCCGGATCGAGTTCCTCTCCGCCGCCCTCGAAGGCACGGCCGTCACCGTCGCGGCGCTGCTGATCCTCGTGGCGAGCGTGCGGGACCTGCTGGCCGGCCCCTCGGTCCAGAGCATCGATCTGGGCCTCGGCCTGACGGTCGCCTTCAGCCTCGTGAACCTCCTGCTCGGGCGTCGCCTGATCGAGGTCGGCCGCCGGACCCGCTCGATGGCCCTCGTCGCCGATGGCCGCCACATCCTGACGGACGTCTGGACGAGCGGCGGCGTCGTCGCGGGCCTCGGCGTCGTCTGGCTGACGGGCTGGGTCTGGGCGGATCCGCTGGTCGCGATCGTGCTCGCCGTGAACGTGCTGCGCGAGGGCTGGCTCCTGATGCGGAGCGCGACGGCGGGGCTGATGGACCAGGCCGATCCCGACACGCTCGATCATCTGGTGACGCTGCTCGCCCAGGTCCGCGGCGACGAGTTGATCGACGCCCACAGCCTGCGCAGCTGGCGCTCCGGTGCCCGCCGCCACGTCGACCTCCACGTGACGGTCCCGCGCTACTTCGACGTCGAGCGGATCCATCAGATCCACGACACGATCGAGGAGGGCCTCTTCGGCGACGATCCGAATCCGGGCGGCGTCGTGGTCCACTTCGACCCCTGCGACCCGTCGCACTGTCGCCACTGCAGCATGCCGAGCTGCCCGATTCGCGGGGACGCGTTCGAGGTCCTGCTCCCGTTCGAGCGCGAGCGGCTGGTCCGGGAGGACGCGGCGAGCCACGGGCCGGGGGCGACGGAGCGTGCCTCCGCCTAGCGCCGCAACGTCGGCCGGACGTCCTGCTCGAGAAAGTCGATCACCGCCTGCGAAAACACGTCGTTCTGGTCGCCCGCCACCATGTGGGCGGCATCGGAGACGTCGGCGAGCTTCGCATGGGGGATGCGGCGCAGGAAGTCCTGCACGCCTTCCTCCGTCAGCACGTCCGAGAGCTTGCCGCGCACGAGCAGCGTCGGGACCTTGATGTGCGACAGCGCCAGCTCGAAGTGATCCTCGAAGTCAGCGTCGGGAACCTCGGTCCCGTTGCGGAGCATGAAGCGCGGATCCCAATGCCAGTACCAGCGACCGTCGCTCTTCAGGCGGAGCACCTTCTGCAGGCCTGCCGGATTCGACTTCCGCTTGCGATGCGGCGTGTAGGCCGCGATCGCGGCCGCCGCCTCGTCGAGGGAGGCGAAGCCGTCGATGCCCGACATCATGAAGTCCTTGATGCGCTCGATGCCTTCGGGATTGGTCTTGTGGGTGATGTCGACGATGACGAGCCCGGACGAGACGACGCGATCCGAGTTGCCCTCGGCGAGGATCGCCGAGACGCCGCCGAGCGACGCGCCGACGAGGACCGGCGGCCGGCCGAGCTGATCGCAGACGCTGATGCAGTCGGCCGCGTAGGTCGTGAACGAATAGTCGCCGTTGGCGGCCCAGGCCGAGTCCCCATGTCCGCGGAGGTCCATCGAGACGGCCCGCCAGCCCGCGCGCGCGAGCGCCTCGGCCGTGCCGCCCCAGGCGTGGCGGGTCTGGCCGCCGCCATGGAGCAGCAGCACGGGCCAGGCGTCGGCCTCTCCCCAGACCTCCGCCGTGAGCGAGAGGCCCTCGAAGCCCTGGAAGCGCGTGATCGTCGACTTCATCCCGGTACGCGCTAGGCCGAGGCGCGCTCGAGGATGTGGACGCCGCAGGCGGATCCCAGGCCGATCACGTGGGCGAGGCCGACCTTCGCGCCCGGGATCTGGCGGTCGCCCGCCTCGCCGCGCAGGTGGTGGCAGATCTCCCAGATGTTCGCGATGCCGGTCGCCGCGATCGGATGGCCCTTCGACTCGAGACCGCCGGAGACGTTGACGGGCATCTTCCCGGTGCGCCAGGTCGCGCCCGACTTGAAGAAATCGACCGCGCCGCCTTCCGGGCAGAGCATCAGGTTGTCGTAGTGGACGAGCTCGGCCGTCGCGAAGCAGTCGTGGAGCTCGACGAGATCGAGGTCGTCGGGCCCGATGCCGGCCTTCTCGTAGGCCTGCTTCGCCGCCATGCGCGTCAGGGTGTTCACGTCCGGCAGGACCTGGCAGGCCTCCTGCCACGGATCGCTCGTCAGGACCGAGGCCGAGATCTTGACCGCGCGACGCTGCTGCTCCTTCGAGAGCGTGCGCAGCTTCGACTCGCTGACGACGACCGCCGCCGCCGCACCGTCGCAGTTGGCCGAGCACATCGGCCGCGTGTTCGGGTAGGCGATCATGATGTCGCCCATGATCTCCTCGAGCGTCATCCGCTTGGTGTACGCGGCGAGCGGGTTCAGCGTCGAGTGGGCGTGGTTCTTCTCCGAGATCTGGGCGAAGAGCTCGAAGTTGGCGCCGCCGTACTTGTGGCCGTACTCCATGCCGATCTGGGCGAAGACGCCGGGCATGGTGTCGGTTCCGATGCGGCCGTCGATCGGCGCCACCGCGCCGTAGCGGCCGGAGCGCTGCCAGGTCTCGCCGTCGTCCTTGCGGAAGCCGCCGGCGAGGAGGCCGGCGCCCGCCAGCTTCTCGACGCCGACGGCGAGGCCCATGTCGGCCTCACCCGCCTTGACCGTCAGGTAGGCGACGCGCAGCGCCGTCGCGCCCGTCGCGCACGCGTTCGAGACGTTGTAGGCGGGGATGCCGGTCTGGCCGATCTGCTTCTGGATCTCCTGGGCGATCGGTCGCGCGCCGCCCATCAGGTTGCCGGCGGCGAGCACGCCCATGTCCTTCATCGAGACGCCGCCGTCCGCGAGCGCGCCGAGGGCCGCTTCGCTCGCGAGGTCGAGCACGTCCTTGTCCTTGTGCTTGCCGAAGCGGGTCATCGTGATGCCGAGGATCCAGACGTCGTTGCTGGCCATGTCGTTCTCCTTCTCTGGGACGAGGACGTCCTTGCCTTCCGAGACGGGGACGCCGCGTTCGGGGGCGGCTTCGTCGCGCGGCGCGGGCTTCAGGCGATGGGCTCGAAGCCGAAGTTGATCGCTTCCGTGCCCTGCTTGTCCTGGCCGATCGCGAAGGTCGTGAGGCGGACCTTCATGCCGGTCTTGACGTGCTCGGGGTCAGCGGGGCAGTTCACGATGTTCGCCCGCACGCTCGTGCCGCCGCAATCGACCACGCCCGAGACGAAGGGGACGGGAATGCCGGGGGCGGCGAAGCTCACGATCGTGAAGGTCCGCAGCTCGCCCTCGGTCGGGATCGGGACGGTCTTGAAGGACGTGCCCGAGCAGTGGGCGCAGGCGTTGCGGCGGTCGAAGAAGCGAGCGCCGCAGGACGCGCACGCCTGCGCCTCGAGGTGGGGCTTCGCGCCGAGCTTCAGATAGTCGACGAAGGGGATCGGATCAGCCACGGGGAGCTCCTTGCTGGGCGGGCCAGCGGCGGGCGGCGCCGCCGGAGGCGAGCGGGCCAGGGCCACGAGCCTGGTACCGGGTACAGGGGCGAGGACGAAGGCCACCCCGGGTCGGGGCCGGCCCAGTATACCCCCGCATGCGGCGCGCGCCGGGGGCGCCGGGGCCGCGGCGGTGCCGGATGCGCGCGGTGCGCCGGGCGCGCGGGGTACGTCGGAAGCCCGAGGGCTATTCGACGTCTTCTTCGAGCGCGGGGTCGAGCCCCTCGAGCTGGAGCGGGTCGTAGGCGTCCTCGTCGTGGGTGTCGCCCTCGCCGACGGTCGGCTCGATCGTCAGGTCTTCCTGACGCTGCTCGATCCCGACCCGGAAGGCGGCGAAGCCCGGCATGACGATCTGGTTGAGCGCCTTGCCGAGGACCCGGCCGCGGACGGGGGACTTGAGGGTGTTGCGGGCGTTGGTCACGGGATCGACGACGGCGCCGAGGGTCTGGCCGACCTCGACGCGGTCGCCGAGCTCGACGGCCCCGAGCAGGATGCCGCTGCCGCTCGTACGGACCCAGATCGAGTCGTAGAAGACCGGTTGCGGGTCGACCCAGAGATGGAAGCGCGAGATCATCCCGAGCGAGTCCATCAGGCTCTCGATGGCCCGGACCCCCTGCTCGACCTCTTCCGGCTGCAGCCGCATCGGCTCGCCCGCCTCGATCGTGACCGCTGCGATGCCCGCCCTCGCCGCCGCCGAGCGCAGCGAGCGGTCGCGATCGTTCGAGTGGAGCACGGCGATGGCGCCGAAGCCCTTCGTCATGGCGAGGATGCGCGGGTCGGAGAGGTCGGCTCGCAGCTGGGGCAGGTTGGCGCGGTGGAACGAGCCCGTATGCAGATCGACGAGATAGTCGCAGTGGCGGATCACGCTCTCGAAGAAGGAGTAGGCGACGCGGGAAGCGAGGCTGCCGCGCGGATTGCCGGGGAAATAGCGGTTGAGATCGCGCCGATCGGGCAGATAGCGGGAGGCGCGCTGGAAGCCGACCAGGTTGACGACGGGCACGCCGATCAGGGTTCCGGCCAGCGTCTCCGGGTCGATCGAGTGGTAGACGCGGCGGACGATCTCGATGCCGTTGAGCTCGTCACCGTGGATCGCGGCCGTCAGGCAGAGGACGGGGCCGGGCGCGACGCCGTGGGCCACGAGCACCGGAGTGTCCGTCTGCAGCCCCGCGACGTCGTTGCTCGCGTGCCAGCCGAGGCGCGCGCGCTTGCCGGCAGCGACCGCGCTGCCGAGGAGCTGGACCGGCTCGGGCAGGACGTGCGGGCCCGGGTCCGCCTCGGCCGCGGCGCCCGGACTCGTCGCCTCGGCCGCGGCGCCGGCACTCGTCCCGGCCTTCGAGCCCGGCGTCTCTGCGGTCCTCGATCCCGCTGCGGCCGTGGCCCTGGCCGCGGCTGCGGCCGCGGTGCCGGTCGCCGCGTCCGCCCGGGGCGCGCGCGGGGCGGTCGGCGCGTGCGGGGCGGTCGTCGGGACGGGAACCGGCGCCGCCGCGGGCGGGATCGGGTCCGCCGCGGCGATTCGGGCGGCGGCAAGTCCGATGCAGGCGATCCGTCCCGCGCGCCCGAGCGCGCGGCCCCCGCCGCTCCGTACCCCGATCCGCCCCGACCGCGCTCCCGTCATCGCCGATCGTTCCTCGCCTTGCTCGCGCCCGCACTGCGCGGATCCATCCGGGCCGCGCGTCCCGACCGGACGAGACGCATTGGACGCCTCATCGGTTCGCGTGCGTCGAACTTGGGGGGCTCGTCTGACCTGTCGGGGAGAAGCGGGGTGGTAGGATATGGGCCGCTTCGGCGGCCGACAATCCGGGGAGTGCGGGGTGGCATCGAGAGGGGTTCGGGAGGAGTGGCGCGCGCTGTGCGCGGGGCTGCTCGCATGGCTTGCGTCCGCCCTGCCGATCGCGGCGCTCGCCTCCCAGGCGGACGCGGAGGCCGATCGCAAGCAGATCGCCGGCTGGGTCGAGCGGTTGCGGATCCTGCCTTCGAACGCGCTCGTGCGCGCGAAGCTCGATACCGGCGCCAAGACGTCGTCGATCCATGCCGAGGACATCGAGCGCTTCGAGCGGGAGGGGCGGACCTGGGTCCGCTATACCCTCGTCCTGAAGGAGACCCGGACGAAGGTGCACCGCGTGCCCGGCGAGTCGCTCGTCGTCCGCAAGGTCTACATCAAGGAGCACGAGAGCCGGCCCGACGCGCGCCCGGTCGTCGAGCTCGATTTCTGCATGGACGGTCGCCGGCACCGGGCGCAGTTCTCGCTCGCGGATCGCAGCGCCTTCCTCTACTCGATCCTGCTCGGGCGCGACTTCCTCGCCGGATCCTTCGTCGTGGATCCCGACGCGACCTTCCTGACGGGCGCATCCTGCGATCCGGAGACTGAAGCGCCTTGAAGACCCGTTCGATCTACCTGGCCGCGCTCGTGATCGCGGCGATCGGCCTCGCGATCTTCCTGGTGAAGCTCGATCGGCTGGGCCTTCCCCTCACGCCCAACCAGGAGACGGCCGTCTGGACGATCGAGGCGCGCGCGCGCTTCGAGGCGAAGGGCGGACCGCTGAAGGCGCGCCTCGAGATCCCCGCGGCCCCGCTCGGTTTCGAGATCCTCGACGAGGACTTCATCTCGTCGAACTACGGCGTCACGACCGAGAGCGACGGGCTGCGGCGGACCTCGATCTGGACCGTCCGCCGGGCGAAGGGCAAGCAGTCGGTCTACTACCGCACGTCGGTGGTCGAGAACGACGAGCCGAAGCAACACACCGACGCGTTCCCCGGCTTCCCCGAGCGGCCCGAACGCGAGGAGGCCTTCGACTCCGCCGTCGAGGCGCTGCTCGACAAGGTCCGCAACGAGTCGGCCGACATCGTGAGCTTCACGGGCGCGCTCATCCGGCGCATCAACAACCTCGAAGGCGACGGCGCCGTCGGCCTCCTCAACGACGGCCACGTCACCGCCAGTCGGCGCGCGCTCCAGATCGTCGACATCCTGGCCTCCGCGCGCATCCCGGCCCGCGTCGTCTGGGGCATCCATCTCGAGGACGAGGTGCGCGACGCGCCGCTCGCCCCCTACGTCGAGGTCCACAATCAATCCGTCTGGCTGCCCTTCGACCCGCTGACCGGCGAGAAGGGCTATCCCGATCGCTTCTTCATGTGGTACGTCGGGTCGCAACCGCTGCTCGACCTCGAGGGGGCGAAGAACGGCGAGGTCCGCTTCGCCGTGGCGCGCACGCTGCGCGAGATGGTCGACGTCGCCGCCCAGCGCGCGCGCAAGGGCGACTCGATGTGGTTCGACGCCTCGGTCTTCGCCTTGCCGATCCAGACCCAGAACGTCTACCGCGTGCTGCTGACCGTGCCGCTCGGCGCCTTCCTGGTCGTCCTGCTGCGGGGCTTCGTCGGCATCAAGACCTTCGGCACGTTCATGCCCGTCCTGATCGCGCTCGCCTTCCGCGAGACCGAGCTCTGGGTCGGCATCACGCTCTTCGTCACGATCGTGACGCTCGGGCTCTGGATCCGCTTCCTGCTCGAACGGCTCCAGCTGCTGCTCGTGCCGCGGCTCGCGGCGGTGCTCACGATCGTCGTCCTGCTGATGCTCGTGATCAGCGTCGTCTCCTTCCACATGGGGATGGACACGGGCATCTCCGTCGCGCTCTTCCCGATGGTCATCCTCGCCATGACGATCGAGCGCATGTCGCTGGTCTGGGAGGAGACGGGCGGTCGCGACGCCATCACCCAGGGCGCCGGCAGCCTGCTCGTCGCGTCGCTCTGCTACCTCGTCGTGAGCAATGAATATCTCGGTCATCTCGTCTACGTCTTCCCCGAGCTGCTCCTGCTCGTGTTGGCCGCGTCGATCCTCGCCGGTCGCTACACCGGCTACCGCCTGATGGAGTTCTGGCGGTTCCGCAGCGTCTGGCTGGGGCGCGACGGAGACGCGTCGTGACGACCTCCGAACGTCCGGGCGCGCCCGAGCCGCCGAAGCGGCGGCGACGCTTCCGCTGGCCCGGGACCGTGCTGCGCGAGGCCGGCATCCTCGGCATGAACGAGCGCAACGCGAGCTTCATCCGCGCCGAGAACCCGCGTCGGCTCTTCCCGCTCGTCGACGACAAGGCGAAGACGAAGGATCTCGCGGCGAAGGCCGGCATCGCCTTCCCGGAGCTCTACGGCCTGATCCGCAGCGACGCCGAGGCGCGCAACTTCCCGAAGATCGTCGAGGGCAAGCAGAAGTTCGTCGTGAAGCCGGCCCACGGCTCGGGCGGCAACGGCATCGTCGTGATCCGCTCGGTCCGCAACGGACGTTATTTCCGCGCCAACGGGACGTTTCTCGACGAGCAGGGGATGGAGCACCATCTCTCGAACATCCTCTCGGGCATGTACAGCCTCGGCGGGCGACCGGATCAGGTCCTGATCGAACGCTGCGTCGAGTTCGATCCGATCTTCGACGAGGTCACGTTCCAGGGCGTCCCCGACATCCGCACGATCGTCTACCGTGGCTACCCCGTGGCGGCGATGGTCCGCCTGCCGACGCGCCGCTCCGACGGCAAGGCGAACCTCCATCAGGGCGCCGTCGGCTCGGGCGTCGATCTCAAGACCGGCGTGACGACCCATGCGATCCTCGCGGGCAAGCCGGTGACCCATCATCCCGACACCGGTCACGTCCTAACCGGCATCCAGATTCCGGGCTGGCGCGATCTGCTGGTCCTCGCCGCCCACTGCCACGACGTCATCCCGCTCGGCTATCTCGGCGTCGACATCGTGCTCGACCGCGACTTCGGCCCCCTCGTCCTCGAATTGAACGCGCGGCCGGGACTCGCGATCCAGATGGCCAACGGCCGCGGGCTGCGACCGCTGCTCGAGCGGATCCGCGCCCTGCCTCGCGTCCCGACGACGGCGCAACAGCGCGCGGCCTTCGCGATGGGCGAGTGGTCGGGGCCGAGCGCGGACCCGCCGCCCGTCGACGGGGAAGCGCCGCGGGCGAACGCACCCGCGGCCTGAGCGGCCGCGCCGCGACCGCTCGATCGGGGAGGCCGGCATGCTCCGCGTATACGGCTCCCGCATCTCCTACTACACAGGCAAGCTCGAGGCCTACCTCCGCTACCGCGGAATCGAGTACGCGCTGCTTCCGACCGAGCCGCATCGGCGCGAACTCCACGCAGGCGCGGGCACGGTCCAGATGCCGATCGTCCGCCTCGAGGACGATCGCTGGATGTCCGACTCGACGCCGATCCTGGCCTGGCTCGACCCGCGCCAGGGAGCGCCCTCGATCTACCCGACGGATCCCGCGATGCGCTTCGTCGCGCTGCTCCTCGAGGACCATGCGGACGAATGGCTCTGGCGTCCGGCGATGCACATGCGCTGGAGCCATCGCCTCGACCGCGACCACGCGAGCGGTCTGCTCGCCGACGAGCTGCTCGAACACCTGCGCATGCCCCGCTTCCTGAAGCGGAGGATGCTCGTGCGCCGTCAGCACGGCGGATTCGTCGCCGGCGACGGCGTCACGCCGCGGACGCGCGCCCACGTCGAGGCGTCGATCCTGCACGCGTTCGAGGGGCTCGAGGCCGTCCTCGCCCGCCGCCGCTTCCTGCTCGGCGACCGGCCGTCGGTCGCGGACTTCGGCTTCATGGGCCCGATGTTCCGCCACCTCGCTCAGGATCCGACGCCGGCCGACTGGATGCGGGCGCGGGCGCCGGGCGTGTACGCCTGGGTGGGGCGCATGTGGAACGCGCGGGCCGAGGCTGGCGCGGGCGAGCTCCTCGCCGAGCCCGATCCGCCGGTCGTCGCCCTGCTGGTCGAAGCGTGCGAGACGCATCTCGTCCAGCTGCGCGAGAACGCCCACGCGTTCGCGCGGGGTCGGTCGCGCTACGACCAGACGATCCAGGGCTGTCGTTATGCGGCGATCCCCGCTTCGCGGTACCGGGTGTGGTGCCTCGAGCGGCTGCGCGAGGATTGGGCGGCGCTCGACGAGGCAGCGCGCGCGCGGCTGCGCGCGGCGCTGCCGGAGCGGGAGGCGTCGGTGCTCTGGCGAGACGACGCCGTGCCGGTCGCTTCGGGCTACGACCCGGAGCGGAGGGCGCCGTTCAATCGGGCGATCAACGTGTTCGGGCGGGGGGTGCCGGCGTGAGAGTCCGATCATGGGACTCGAGGAGGCGGGCTCGAAGTCGCTCGCGGACGTCCGCGTCGACGCCCAGTCCCCGGTCGAGGAATCGTTCGGTCGATCCATAGTCCGCGTCGATGGCCTCGAAGACCTGTGCGAGGCTGTGACGGTCCACGCCGAGCACCGCGCGGAGCCCCGCTTCGTCGATCGGCTTCTCGGCGTGGCGGGCGATTCGTTCGATGGTCCGCTCGATCGAGGGACTCAGGTAGCGGTTGCTCAGCAGGAAATCCTCCATGACCTGCGCGCGCGGCACGCCCAGTGCGAGCAGCACGAAGGCGGCGCCGATTCCGGTTCGGTCCTTTCCGCCCGTGCAGTGGAAGAGCTGCGGAAGCGCGTCCGGCTCGATCAGACTCCGGATCCACTCCCCCATTCGCGCACGCAGCAGCGGAGACCGCACGAACTGCCGACGATCGGTCAGGACGCGCAGCTCCTCGTCGGCGAGGCGTCCCTCGTACAGACGCCGGACCAGCGCTCGCACGTCCGTTCCCGGGACGACCATCGAGAGGCTTCGATACGTCGGCGCCCCGTCGAAGACCGGCAGGACGTCGGGCGCGCTCCGTCTCTCGTCGTCGGTCCTCAGGTCGGTGATCCGGCGGAGGCCGAGCGAACGCAGACGTCGAGTGTCGAAGTCGTCGAGCGAGGAGAGGTCGTCCGAACGGAAGAGCAGGCCCCAGCGGACGCGGCGACCGTCGTCGGTCGAATAGCCACCGAGGTCGCGCGTGTTGAGCGTGCCGTGAAGCGGGATGCGACGAAGCGGTTCGGAGGAGGGGGGCGTCTCCTGGGGGGGCGACGAGAGCGCGCCGGTCATGGAGAGGACGAAGGCGAACATCAGGAGCCGGGGGAATCCGTGCATCGATGGGTCTCCGGATCGGTCGACGCGTCCGAGCGCTACGAAGGGTTCCAGCGCAGTCGCACGCCGACGGCGAACCGGAAGCTCCACGGGTCGCGCCGGAACCGGCTCTCGAGCGAGACCGGGGCGCCATCGTCGAACCGGCCATCCACGCCGGTCTGGATGGAGCGTCCGTCGAGCACGCGGTAGGCGCGAAACGCGCCGTACAGGGTCAGCGCCGCGAGCGACCCGCGCGCGGCGTCCATTTCGACCTCCAGACCGGGCCCGAGCGCGTGGAGCGTCTGCTTCGTCGCGATCAGCAGGTCGACCGAACGACAGGGACACAGTGGACTGTCGTCGACGGACTGCGCCTCGCCCAGAAAAGCCGTCGTCTGCAGCTTGTCCATGCGATATTCCACGGACGGCTTGATCCGGACGATCCGGTCGCCATCCGCCAGCCAGGGCAGCTCGAAGGCGAGCCCGAGGCCGCCCATGAAGCCCCAGGGCTGGACCTCGGTCCGAATCCGCGTGCCGCGACCGGCGACCGCGGCGATCGGGGTCCGTTGGTCGGGATTCCCGTCCCGATCGTTGTCGATGATGGGAATCTCGATGTGGCCCGGCGCGCCTTCCTTGGCCAGCGTCCGTTCGCTGTCGAAGGAGCGGGTCACCCCGCCGCGCAACAGCAGGCGCGGCGTGCCCCACCCCTCCGCCCCCAGGAGCGGCGGGCTCAGGACCTCGGCCTCCAGGCCGACCAGCGGCGTGAGGACCAGTCCGTCTCCATCGGCGGGCGGTCGCGCAGAGCTCGTCGCGTTCGCGTCGCCCGCTTGCGAATCCACGGCGAGGAGGAGTCCGACCGCGGGAAGCCAATTCGCGAGCGCGTTGGGCTCTCGGTCGGGCTCCGACCCCGCGGCGCGCCCATTCGCGCTCGCCATCGAGAGCCCGAGCGACAGGAGCGCGATGAGGAACCGGGGAAGGGGAAGACTGTGAGCCGCGGCTCGAGGTCGGCGTCGTTCGTCGACCGATCGGACAGGCTCTCTCACGCTCTTCCGTCCCCCGGCGCGCTCTGGATCCGACGACTCGACGACACGCGGATCGTCGCCCCGAGTCGATCGGGATCCAGAGCTAGCCGGACGAGGTCGGCTCGTCAACCAATCGATCGGGCGGATCGAGCGTGTCGAAGGGTCGCGAGCGACACGACGAGCAAGGCGCCGAAGGCGATCGCGATGGCTCGCGCCGGCTCCGGAACGCTCACCGAGATGATGCCCATGATCGGAAACTCCGTGCCGATCGCGCTCTGCGTCGTGGCCCCCGCGACCAGGGTGATGTCGCCGAAGCCGCCGGGTGTGCGGGCGTCCGATCCCGAGAGCGTGAAGGTCTGGGCCGGCGCGGGCACCGTGCGCGAGTGGACGATCATGCCGGTCGTGAAGGGGAAGCCCGTGGCGGTCTGGGTGATGGGCGAGGGCGCCGTGCCGACGATCGGACCCTCCGTCTGGATCGAGCCGTCGGGACCCTGGACCGGACTCTGGGTGACGTAGCCCGGAGCCTGCTGCGGGTACGTTCGCGTCATCGACATCGGTCGCCCCGCGATGTAGAGCCCGGAGCGGAAGTTGGGGGCGTGGTTGAACTGGAGCGGAGCCGTCGCGACCTGGCGCACGACCGTTCCGTTCGTGATGCGGAAGAGATCGAAGGTTCCGCCGAACTGATTGGCCCCCGCCGTGTACGAGATGCGTCCGTTTCGACCACCGGTCGCGAGCGCCGGGGCGGCGCAGCTGGGATTCGCCGCGTTGCCGGCGCGCGGGCAGAACGAGAACGAGCCCGGACCGGAGCCGGCGGCGAACGTCTCCGCGTTGGGCTGGGTCGTCGTGAAGGTCTCTTCGAACTGGGCGACCTGGGGAACGAACGGGAAGGGGATGAACTGGTAGCCGGCGGCTTCGAAGGCATGCGCCGGAAAGACCACCGGCCGCGGCGCCGCACCCGTCGCGGAGAAGGTCTCGAGCGCGGGAATCACGCGCTGGACCGAGAAGGACTGCTGCAGCGTGTAGTTGCCGAAGAGCGCGAACTGCTCGGCCAGAGCCGGCACGGAGACGAGCATCGCCGCCGAGAGCGCGAGCCCCAATCGAAGCGTTCGCGCGGATGCGTCATCCCGGGACAATCGTTGACGGGTCATTCTCATTTTCTCCTTCCCTTTCTCCCTCTCTGCTGCCTGCTCTCGATTCGCTAGTCGATCGGCGGCTGCCACTGCGACACGCGGGACACGTCGCGCGATCGACGACCGACGTCGTGCCATCGATCCTCCGCCTGACGCGGGTCAGGTCCGATGGCGTCGCCTCTGGCACGCCGAGCACGCATGTGACCTTCGTCGCATGCTCTCATCCTTGGGAATCGATTGTCAATGGAATTGGCTGTCCCGTGACGCGCCGCCGTCCGGGGTCCCCTGGGGTTCGTTCGGCGGATCCAGACCGTCGGAGTCGGCGATGAGGGCCCGTGCCTCCCGGCCGCGACCGAGCACGGCGGCTCGTCGCGCGAGCTCGGGCACGCGATCGCGACAGGTCGGCGCACGCAGGCAGATCTTCGCGAGCAGGAGGGTCGAGGCCGCGTCGTGGGGATGCTCGCGGAGCGACGCGTCGAGTCGCTCGCGTGCAGCGTCCAGCTGGCCGCGCTCGGAAAGGATGATCGAGGCGCGTCGGGTCCAGCGCCAGGGCGTTGCCGACGCGCGGGCCGCACGATCGAGGCACGACACCGCCTGGTCGGGACGATCGAGCTCCAGCCAGACCTCGGCCAGGGCGGCGAGGGCCGTTTGATCGGCCGGATCGAGTCGCACGGCCTCGCTCAGCGCAGCGCGAGCCGCCTCGACGTGGCCTTCGGCGCGCAGGATGGCGCCCTCGAGCGCGTATCGCACGGGCGGCTGGAGGGCATCCTTCGCATCGGTCCACGCCCGTCGCGCGGCCTTCACGCGGCCTGTCTCGAGCAGGAGCGCGATCAACGCCCGAAGCGCGTCCCCATCGTCCGCCTGTCCGACCCGAAGCTCCGAGCGCAACCGCTCGAGGAACTCGATCGCGCTCGCCGGGCCTCGTCGTGACTTCCAGTGGTCGGTCTGCAGGGCCAGCCAGTCCGGGCGGGCATCGTCCGACCAGAGCAGTCCTTTGAGCTCCTCCGGGATGGGTTCGTCCTTGCCGAGCAGGCCTTCGGCGATGATCAAAGCGGCCTGGGCGTTGCCCGGATGGGTGTTCAGGTGGTGATAGGCCGCGCGGATGGCGGGTTGGTGCTCATGGCGGGCGAGATGGATCCGCGCGAGTCGCAGGCCCGCGTCGGTGAACCCGGCATCCGCTCGAATCGATGCGCGGTACTCGCCGATCGCGCGCCGGAGGTCTCCGGTCTGTTCGGCTGCGCGGGCCGCGTAGTAGCGCAGCGCCGCGTTGTTGGGCCAGATCTTGAGGACGGCGTCGAGCTTTTCGAGCGCGTGCTCGGGATGCTCCTCGCGCAGCAGGATGCGAGCCTCGATCAGCGCCCGATATTCGAGCCGCTCGAGCCGTGCGGCCGCCCTGCGTGCGGCCTCGTGCTCGCCGGCCATGGCGAGGAGATCGGCGTACGCCAACCGCTCCGCCTCCCCTGGATCGGGAGTCAGCTCGAGTGCGTGGCCGACGGCGCGCGCCGCTTCGCCATAGCGATCGAGGGCCAGATGATGGTCGCCCAGCGCGACCCAGGCGGCCTGTCGCTGGGCGGCGGTCTCCCCGTCCCGGGCGACCGCCTGGAGCAGGGCCTCGCCTTCCGTCGGCCTGCCGATGGCGCGGAGTCGGGCCGCGAGCGCGACGCGGTAGGGAAGGCTCTCCGGAGCGAGCTCGATGGCCCGCGACAGGACCTCGCGCGCCCGCGTGTCCTCGCCCCATCGTTCGAGCATCGAAACGGCGGTCTGGACGACGAGCGGGTCGCCGGGGAACGTCGCCAGGCAGGCGTCCAGACGGAGGCGGGCCGCATCGAGGCCCCCGCTCTCTTCGAGCAGGCTCGCCTTGACGACGCAGAGCTTCGCGCGCTCCGGCTCCGTCGAATCCGCCCGCCCTTCGAGCGCATCGATGAGGGCGCCGGCCTCGTCGGGCCGCTCGAGCAGGAGCAGGATCGACCCCTGCGTGACCCGTGCGGCGTAGGAATCGGGCCGGAGCGAGAGCGCCTCCGCGACGTCGGCCAATGCCTCGTCGTATCCGCCCCGTCGCGCGATCCGGGCCTCCGCGCGAAGCAGCCAGGCGTCGAATCTCGACGCGTCGCGTTCGATCATCTCCGACGTGATTCGGAAGGCCAGGTCGTAGTTCTCCGAGCTCATGGCGCTGGCGACGAGCTCGGTCGCCGCCGGCCAGTACCAGTCTTCGAATTCGATCGCCTTGAGCAGCGGCCAGATGGCCAGGCTCGGGGCGCCCGTTCGGCGGAGCGCCACCCCCAACAGGTATTGGAGCTCGCCCGACTCGGGCGTCGAGGCGAGCTGCGTCCGGATCGGTTCGATCGAGGCTTCGTAGTCGCCTCGCGACTGCATCTCTCGGATCTCGTCGATCGAATGCGCGTTTCGGCAGCCGGCGATCGCGATCGTTCCCAGGAGCGCTCCGAGGAGGAATGCGATGCGTCCCGCACGGGAGCGGGCTCGCACGAACGCGTCGGGAGTCGGCGTCTTCATTTCGGGATCGCGTATCCGAGGGCGCGGAGGTGATTCAGCTGCATCTCGTCGAGCTCGACGGATCGGGCTCCATCGACCCACGAGGCCGGCTCGCTCGCCAGGTAACGACGGATGCGCGACATCATTCGTTCCAACTCCTCCGGATGGTCCGCCGCCACGTCGCTCAGCTCCCGGGGATCCCGTGCGCGGTCGTAGAGCTGGACCGTCTCGTCGCCATTCTCCTCGCGCGAATAGACCACCCGGTAGCGTCCCTCGACGAGGGAGACGGCCGGTGCACTCCCGCGGCTCGGTTGACCCCAGGTCCGGTCGAGATGGGCGATCGACGAGGCACGCGCGCCCGTCGCCTCGACCGCGGCCGCGCCGGCGGCGGCGGCCGCGAGGATCGCCGGCAGGCGCGAGCCGCCGTCGTGTTCCGTGGCGTCGTTCAATCGGAGCAGATCGAGCACGGTCGGCCAGATGTCGACGTTGCGCGTCGTCTCGCCGACGACCACGGCCGGCAGCTTGAACGGGAAGCTCAAGATCAGGGGCACCTCCGTCGTCTCCCGGTAGACGTGCCGCGCGTGCCCTTCGATGCCGCGTTCGAGGAAGGCTTCACCGTGGTCCGACCCGATCACCGCGAGCGTTCGCGTCAGCTGCCCCTCCTTCGCGAGTGCCGCGAACAGGCGGTTGATCAGGCTGTCCTCGCGTCGAATCGCGTTCGAGTAGAGGCCGGAGCGATCGGATCCGAAGAGCGCGCTCTCCTCGTCGTACACGAACTGGTGGACGTCCATGAGATGGAGGTAGAGGAACCACCGGTCGTTGCGGCGTGTCCGGATGAACTCGATCGCCTCCTCGATCACGTCGTCGTCCGTCCCGCTCAGCATCAGGTGCGGATTGTCCCGACGGAGTTCGGGCGGCTTCGATCGCATCGCGGGTCGCTGGTAGACGTCGAATCCCTGGTCGAAGCCGAACGTGGGTGCCACCCAGCCATTCCGCCAGATTCCGACGGTCCGGAAGTTCGCGTCGCGCAGGATCTCGACGGGCATGCGCGCTCCGGGCGGGAGCGCGTGGTCGAAACGCGTGACGCCGTTGCGCACCGGGTAGAGACCCGTCCAGAGCGACGCCATCGAGCACTTGGTCCACGACGACTGGGAGAGATGGTCGGCGAATCGGACACCGGTCGCGGCCAGGTAGTCGAGGGTCGGACTCGTCGGCTCTGGATGGCCATACGAACCGAGTCGATCGGCGCGCAGCGTGTCGATCAGGACGAAGAGCACGTTGACGTCGTCCCGATCGCCGAGCGCTTCGATATCGGCCGTCGTTCCGGGAGGGCGGACGTCGAGCGAGTCCTCCCGCGAGCACGAGACGGCGCCGACCGACGCGAGCGTCATGACGACGGCGATCGACCGTCGGACTGCGGCTCCCGCATCGACGAGGCCGGATCTCATCGGTCACGCGGGCTTCGGGAGCCCGGTTGCGGCGACTCGGCGCGAACCCGCGCGACGATCGACTCGGGCAGCGCCTGTCGCGCGAGCCAGTCCTCGGCGGATTCGGGCGACCGTTCGCGCCAGCGTCGCAGCACCGTCACGAGGGTCCGGTCGCGTTGATCCGGGTCGTCGATCCGCCCGACGACGGCGAGCGCTCGAGCCGGATCCTCCTCGACGAGCACCTGGGCGAACGTCGGCCACGCCGGCTCGAGCGCCGGATGATCCTCGGCGGCTTCGAACCATCCGAGGGCCGCCGCGCGATCGGACTGAAACCAGCGATACGCCGCGGCCTGCACGGCATCGTCCCGCTGTGGACCGGTCGGAAGCGACATCAGCCACGTCATGCCGGCCGAGCCTTCCTGGGTGACCCAGCGAACGGCGACGCGGCGAAGCAGGCCGTCGCCGAAGGGGCCGCCGCTCTGCCGTTCAGCCCAGCTCGCCGCGCGTTCGACGTCCCGCAGCGCGATGGCCGTCACCATGCGTCGAAAGAGCTGGAGCTTGAAGCGATGGGGGGCGTCCGCATCCGTCGCCTCGGCGAAGCGGAGCGCTTCCTCGATGCCCCGATCGGCGACGAGCCTCGCGGCGAGAACGTCGAGCGCGCGCTGCTGCAGGACGCCGGGTCCCAGGTCGCGCACGAAGTTCCAGACGCTGCCGTCGCCCGAGTCCGACCACCCCGCGACCAGGGCCAGCAGGCAGTAGTCCTGCGCCCCCTGGCACAGACCGGCCTTCCAGCCCTCGCTCGCCGCCGCGGGATCACGGGCAGCCCACGCGCGAAGGACCTGGGTCTGCCAGAAATCGATGGAGACGGTCGAGGTCGCGACGGGACTCTGCATCGCGGCGACGGGGTCGTGACCGGCCCACCACCAGGCGAATTGCTCGAGGTCGGAGGGATGGGCATAGGGGCTCGCGGCCGTCAGACGGATCTGCAGCTCCACGGCGTCGGCGGGGTCGGTCTCTGCGAGCAGTCTGCCGAGCGCCCGCGAGCGCCTCTGCGGATCGAACCGATCCGCGAGGATCCGCTCGAGACGGTCGCCGGGGAGGCCCGAGCGGGACGCTGCCGGGCTCTCCGTCGCTCGTTCGTCGCGCAACCGACACGATGAAATCAGACAGGAGACGAGAACGAGCAGGGCGACGCTTCGCATGCTCCGATCGATGCGCATTCGCTGGATCCGATCCGATGCGCGGCTCGGCGGACCGCGCCGTTGAGGCCCGGCCTAACAGATTGAACGTTCGAGCGCGGGCGTTGCCGAGGGTCGGCTCCGACTATAGTGCGTTTCGGGTCCGAGGGATGGCGGCGCGACGGGCGGCGATCGCTCGATCGCGGCGCCCGCCGCGGGAGGGTGTCCTTCGTCGGACCGCGACGCTTCCTCGATCCGACACGACGGTCACGCGTCGTGGCGTCGACGGCGAGCGGAATGCGCGCTTCACGCAGGCTGCGTTCCCAAGGGGTGGCGGCCGGCGATCGTTCCGATCCGTGGTTGCGAACCCGAAGCGGCGACCCGTCCGCCGCGGTCGAGGCCGCGAGGAGCGGACGGAGCCATCCTGCACCGTCCGCCGAGATCGACGCGCGATCGCACGGGAGATCGGGCGGAGTTGCGCGCGCGCTTCCGTCTATGTAGTGATGTCGTCGAATCGGACTCGACGCTTTCCAGCAGGAACCTCGGCACGAACGGTCCTCGCGACGGGGCTACGCGCCGCGCGATCTCGACCGAGGGATCCGCGCGCGCGGGAGAAGCGCCGGGCGCTCGGCCGGACTCGTGGGGACGCCGCGGATCGATCTTCGATGGAGCACGAGCGGGAGGAGATCGATTGACGGCGCGCCATCGAGATGCATCGCGCGACGGCGAGCGGCGTTCGTTCGTCGACGCTTCGCCGATGACGTGGAGCCTCGCGCTCGCGCTCGCGCTCTGCCTCCAGGTTCCGTGTGGGTCGGCCAACGCCGCGGACGCCGCGGACGAGGGGGCGTCCGAGCGGGCCGATCCGGCACAGCGAGCGGCCGAAGCGCCGTCGCCCGCGCCTCGTTCCCCGTCCGCCGAGCCCGTTCCATCCGATCCCTGGGCCGGCGTCGAGGAGATGATCGTCGTCGGCGGAAGCGTGACCGGCATGTTGCTCGATTCCGCCGTCTCGGTGACCGGGTTCTCCCAGGAGGACCTCCTCTCGATCGGTGCCGTGAACGTATCGGACGTCTCCCAGTACACGCCGAACCTCGAGATCCGTACGTTGAGCGGGACCACCCCGACCTTCTTCATTCGCGGCGTCGGGCTCAACGACTTCACGGCCAACGCCTCGGGCGCCATCGCGATCTACATGGACGACGTCCCGCTCGACCTGCCGGCGATCCAGCTCGGTCAGCTCTTCGACACGCAGGGCGTCGCAGTGCTGCGCGGGCCGCAGGGCAGCGGTCCCGGGCGCAACGCGTCGGGTGGCGCGATCAAGATCGATTCACGCCGTCCGACGGGCGAGCCGGATGCCTATTTGCGGACTTCGTACGGCCGCTTCAACGCGGCCGACGTCGAAGGCGCCCTCGAGGTCCCGATCGTCGACAGCGTCTCGACGCGGCTGGCCTTTCGCTTCAGTCGGCGCGATCCGATCGTCGAGAACGGATGTGGCAACCTTCCGCCGATCGGCCTCGAGCGCGTCCAGAATCCGAATCGGCCCGGTCAGAACGGACTCTGCGGCGAGTCCGGCTTCGTTCCCGTCCGGATCCCGAATCCCGATCCGCCTCCGCCCGAATACCGCGTGAGCCCGCTTCAGACGGGCCTCGAGAAGTGGCTCAACGACAAACAGAGCTGGGGGGCGCGCGGGCAGATCCGCTGGACACCGGACGCGGTCCCGCTCGACCTCCTGCTCAACGTCCATGGCAGCGCGATCCATCAACGGGGCACGGTCGGGCAGGTCATCGGGACCAACGGGTTCTTCGGCGGTGACGCGGGTCTGCGAACCCTGTACCGGCCGCCGGAGATCGCTGCCGAGGAGCTCGCGATCCGGACGAAGCTGGTCGATCGCGGGGTTCCCGCATCCGAGGCGTTCGGCCAGGCGCGGTCGATCCTGAGCCGGCGACTCGCGCGCGGGCTCGATACGAAGCCGTTCCGAGGCGACTACAACGTGCCCGGTCGCGAGCGCCAGACGGCGCTCGGAGGCTTCCTGCGCGCCGACCTCGAGATCGCCGATCTCGAGATCTCGGTGATCTCCGGCGTCGAGTCGTACGATCGCTATCGACGACTCGACGCCGACTACACCCCGAACGTCATCTTCGAGACCGAGACGGACGACAAGGCGTGGCAGCTGACCGAGGAGATCCGGGTCGCCGCCTCGTCGAGACGCCTCCCCGTCGACTGGGCGACGGGCGCCTTCCTGATCGTCGAGCGACTCGACTTCGAAAGCGTCGTGCAGACGACAGCGCCCCTGCTTCCGTTGACGCGCGCCTTCGTCCAGGAGACGGTAGGTGGGGGCATCTACGCCGACGTCGACTGGAGGCCGTTCGAGAACGTGACGCTCGAAGCCGGGGCGCGTCTCAATCTCGAGCGCAAGAACTTCGACGTATCGCTGCTCCGCGGAACCGACCCGGTCGGCGGAGCGATCTGCGAGACGCGCGTGATCGACGGGCGAACGCTCGAAGGCGAGAACTGCGTGGACGAGGTCGACTGGATCGCGCCGACCGGGACGGTCACCCTCCGATACGACTTCACCGAGGACATCGCAGGCTACGTGAAGTACAGCCATGGCTGGAAGAGCGGCCAGTACAACGCGGGCGGCGCGTCCGGGCAGTCCTTCACGCTCGCGGAGCCCGAGGAGATCGACGCCTACGAGATCGGACTGAAGGCCGGACTCTTCGGCGGAATGCTGAACGTGAGCGGCTCGCTCTTCTACTACCAGTACCAGGAGTACCAGGTCTTCCTGAGCCAGAACGACTACCAGAGTCCGCCGCAACGGATCGTCTTGAACGCGAGCGACGCCGAGGTCTATGGTGCGGAGCTCGAGCTCGATGCGGAGCCGATCGACGACCTGAAGCTCGACCTGCGTCTGGGATGGCTGGAGAGCGAGTTCCTCGACTTCACGCAGCTCCAGTTCCGTCAGATCCCGTCCGGCAGCATCCAGGATCCTCCCGTCATCGTTCCCGTCGCCATCGACTTCACGGGGAATCGATTGCCCAACACGCCCCGCTTCAAGGTCAGCACGTCGATCGAATACCGCTGGGAGATCGGGGCATTCGGCCGGTTGATCCCGCGCTACGACCTCGCCTGGACGGACGACGTCTTCTTCGATCCCTCGGACGGACGCGGATCGCCGGACAACAGCGGCCGGATCTTCATGCCGGACTTCGCCATCGGACAACGGGGCTACGTCCTCCAGAACGTGAGGCTCGCCTATCAGACGCCGGAGGAAGGCATCGAGGTGGCCTTCTGGGTGCGCAATCTGACGGATCAGACCTACAAGACGCTCGCGTACGACGCGTCTGCGAGCGCCGGATTGGTGGGCAATCTCGTGGGCGACCCCCGGACGTACGGCGTCCAGGTCGCGCTGAACTGGTGACGGACCGAGGCCGCGTCGAAGCGGCCCGAACCGGGGCGGGATCGCGGCGAGACACGAGCCTGGTCGGCGGACTCGCGGGCAGGCGGGAGGGAGGAGCATGACTGGGACCGAAACAAGCGCGATTCGAGCGGCTGGCGCATGCGCGCTCCTCGTCGCGGGGCTCCTGGTCCCGCGGCTCGGAAGCGCGGCATCCGAAGCGACGGGCGTGCTCGCCACGCCCGATCAGATCGCGCTCGAGCGATCGCTGCTTCGCGTCCTCGCCAGCGAGGCCGTCGTCCAGGAGAAGCGCGCGTTCCGCGAGCGACTGCTCGAGGACCCCCTCGCCTCCGATCCCGACGGGCGAGCAACCCTGGACCGGGCGCTCGACGGGATCACGACCGCGATGGTGCAGTGCGGCGTCAACAGCGACAGCCAGCGCCCGAAGGCGATGTGGAACGCGGGTGCGGCCCATGCCTGGCACGGCTTCGACGTGCCCGCCGCGGGCTACGGAATCGAGAACCCCGACAACGTCTATCGAACCATCCCGATGGACGGTGCGTCGAGCTACGAGGTGACCGGCCGGGTTCGCGATCCGGGACCGTCCCAGCTCTCGTTCACGCTCTACGCAGCGCGTCCCGACATCGGCGCGAACCCGCCCGTTCCGCAGGAGGGGTCGGGTCTGCTCGGGGCGTTGAGCGGAGTCGAGACCGATTCGGAAGGACGCTTCGTCGTCACGGTGGATCCCCGACCCGCGGACGGACGCCGCAATCACCTGCAGAGCGCCCAGCCCACCGCCCTGCTCGTGGTGCGTGACACGCTCGGCGACTGGAAGCGCCAGCGCGTGTCGGAGATCCAGGTTCGGCGTGTCGCTGGACCGGCTCGCGATCCGGAGCCCGATCTCGATCGCCTGGTGGAGCGGTCGATCGCCTGCATGCGCGAGCAGATTCCGCTCTGGTTGCTCCACTACAACCAGAAATACATTCTCGGACTGCCACCGAATCGGATCCAGCAGCCCCGGATCCGCTCCGTCGGGTGGGGCGTCTCTCGCTCCGCTCCCTTCGAGATCGCGGAAGACGAGGCGCTCGTGGTCACGCTCGATCGCATCGGAGCCCGCTACCTCGGATTCCAGCTCGTGGATCCGTGGGGCATGGCGCTCGAATACGTCTCGCGCACCGGAAGCCTGAACGACGCGCAGGCGCAGCCGAACGCGGACGGGACCTTCACGTACGTGATCTCGCCGAGGGACCCGGGCGTCCACAACTGGCTCGACACCTCGGGACTCCACAAGGGCATCTTGACGATCCGATGGCAGGGCTTCGCGGCGCCCGTCGAGTCGACGGAAGGGGCCGTGCGCGGCGTGCGGCTCGTGAAGCGCGCACGACTCGCGGAAGCGCTGCCGCCCGAAACCGTCCGAATGACGCCGGCCGCCCGCGCGAAGCAGCTCGAAGAGCGCCTGGAGAGCTATCGCCGTCGGCTCGAGCGTTAGCGGATGGCGTCGTTCGCTCCGGCCCCGTCTTCGACGCGTGCCCGGCCCTCGCGAGGCCAGGTCGCGTCACGAGGACGGGGCTGCGCGCGCGGGACGGAGGTCGCGTCGTCACCGGCGCGCCGCCGTTCCGGCCGCCGACGAGCCGCGCGATGAATCCGTTGCGCGAGCCGCTCGTCCACTTCCTGTTGATCGGGGCCGCGCTCGTAGGCGTCGCGCAGCTGCGTCCGGGCGACGAGGACGCCCGTCGGATCGTCGTCGATGACGAGCTGGTCTCGCGACTGGCGGCGGCTCATCGGAGCCAGTTCGGCTCACCGCCCGACGAGCGGACGCTCAGCGAGCTGATCGATCGCCACGTGGAAGAGGAGACGTTGTATCGGGAAGGGCTCGCGCTGGGGCTCGATCGGGAGGATCTCGTGGTGAGGCGTCGAATCGTGCAGAAGATGCGATTCCTCGTCGAAGACGCAGCCGAGGTCGACCCGCCCGACGAGGCGGCGATCGACGCGTGGTATCGCGCCCACGCGGGGCGCTACGTCGTGCCCGGAACGTTCGCGTTCACGCACGTCTATTTCTCGACCGACGGCAGCTCGGAAGACGCGACGAGGGCCCGTGCGGAGGCGGCGTTGCTCGAGCTGCACGACGGGGCGGAGACGGGCAAGGCCGCTCGCGGCGACCGATTTCCGGGCCCCGACGCGTACGCTGCGGCGTCGCTCGAAGACCTGCGGCGCGCGTTCGGCGAGTCCGATTTCTCGCGCCGCCTCTCCGATGCGCCCGTCGGGGCGTGGAGCGGACCGCTTCGCTCCGGATTCGGATGGCATCTCGTCCGCGTTCACGCCCGCCGCCCGCCGCGCCCCGTGCCGCTCGAGGAGGCGCACGACCAGGTCGTGCAGGACCTCCTCGCGGCGCGACGTGCGGAGCGCGAACGCGACGGGCTCGATCGACTGAGAGCGCGGTACTCCGTCGTGAGAAGCGCTCCGCGACACGAGGGCGACCCGGCGCGGGGCGGCAGCGACCCTGGTGGGCCGGATCATTCGCGTTAGAGTCGACGCCACCCCAAGTGCGATCGGAGATCCGCGATGAGGCACGGTACGTCTGCAGCGTTCTGGGCGACGCTCATTGGGCTGGCGACGCCGGTGCTGGGAGCGTCCGGCGAGGTCAGACGGGAAGCCTACTTCGGTGATCTGCACGAGCACACGACGTTCTCGCTCGATGCCTACATGCTCTTCCGAACGGGCGTGACGCCGGACGAGGCCTACCGATTCGCCAAGGGCGAGCCGGTTTCGGCGCTCGGGCGCGTCTATCGACGGAGCGAGCCCCTCGATTTCATGGCGGTGACCGATCATGCCGAGCAGTTCGGGTTCGGCATGGAGCTGATGGACGCCACGACGACGCTCTCGAAATCGCCGTTGGGAACGCGCGTGCGTTCGGGCGACTCGCGTTCGACGACGGTGGCCGAGCTGATGCATGGTCCGCCCATTCCGGGCGTCGACGCGAAGGCGATCGCGTCGAAGGCCTGGAAGAGGACGATCGAAGCCGCCAATCGACACGACGAGCCGGGTCGATTCACGGCGCTGATCGGATACGAGTGGTCCTCGACGCCGGATGGTCAGAACCTGCATCGAAACGTGATCTTCCGCGGGGACGCCGCGCCCCTTCCGTTCAGCTCACGCGACTCGGACGAGCCGGAGGATCTCTGGACCTACATGGAGGAGAACCGCAAGCGTGGCATCCAGGCGCTCGCGATCCCGCACAATGGCAACGTCAGCAACGGCCTGATGTACGACTGGAACGACAGCGCGGGGCAGCCGATCGACGAGCGTTATGCGTTGAGGCGAGCACTGAACGAGCCGCTTTCGGAGATCGCGCAGCAGAAGGGACAGTCGGAGACCCATCCTCTGCTGTCGCCGAACGACGAGTTCGCCGGCTTCGAGCTCTTCGAATACCTGCTCGTCGGGAACGATCGGAAGGGGCGCGTTCCGGGAAGTTACGTGCGCGACGCCTACGGTCGGGGTCTCGTGATCGCCGATCGCGTCGGCGTCAACCCGTACAAGTTCGGAAACATCGGCAGCAGCGATCTGCATACGGGATTGTCGATCTCGAGCGCCGACCAGTACGCGGGCCCGAACGCATACGTCCAGGAGGACATGACCCCGGAGCGCGCCCGCTCGGCCATCGGGCTCGAGCCGGATCCGACGACCTCGATGGACTCCGTCACCACCAGTACCGGGAATCTCGCCGGCGTCTGGGCCGAGTCGAACACGCGCGAGGCGATCTACGACGCGCTGGCGCGCAAGGAGGCGTTCGCGACGTCCGGGCCGCGCCTCAAGGTCCGGTTCTTCGGCGGCTGGACCTTCGACGAGAAGGATCTGCGCGACCGTCAGTGGGCGGAGAAGGCGTATTCGGCGGGCGTGCCGATGGGCGGGGATCTCGCCGATCGGCCCGAAGATGCGACCTCGCCCCGGTTCATCGTCTGGGGACTCAAGGATCCCAACGGCGCCGATCTGGATCGGATCCAGGTCGTGAAGGTCTGGCTCGACGGGGACGCCTACGCCGAAAGGGTCTACGACGTGGCGATGGCGGCGCGATCGGAGGGGGCGAACGGGAGGTCCACGTCCCGGAAGCGCGCGGACGTCGCGCCGCCGCCGATGCACGCCACCGGCGTTGGCGCCGCGGAGCTGTCCGCCGTATGGGCAGATCCGGATTTCGACGCCGCCGTTCCGGCCGTCTACTACTTGCGCGTTCTCGAGATGCCCTCGCCGCGATGGTCGACGCGCCTGGCGCAGAAGAAGGGCCTGCCGCTGTCGGAGCGGGTTCCTTCGTCGATCCAGAATCGGGCCTGGTCGTCGCCGATCTGGTACACGCCTTCCCCGCCAGCGAAGGCCCCATCAAGAGTCGGAGCCTCGTCGTCCGGGCGGGAATGACGCGAGTCCGCGGTCGGATCGGTCGTTCCATTCGAGGCGGCCGCCTTCTCGCCGAGCACGGAGGGAGCATTCGATGGGTCGACCTGGCCGATGGATGACCGTCATCCTGGGGAGCGCGATCCTGTCGCCGATCGGACCGTCATGGACGGCCGGCGCGGGCGAGCGCAGCGTCTACTACGGCGATCTCCATCTCCATACGTCGTTCTCGACGGACGCGGTGTTCCTCAACGGGACGCGCATCCCGCTCGAGGACGCCTATCGATTCGCGCGCGGCGAGGCCGTGGAGTACCGAGGCCAGAACCTTCGTCGTGCAGAACCGCTCGACTTCATCGCCGTGACGGACCACGCCGAGCAGATGGGTGTCGGTCGGGAGCTCTTCGAAGCGGAGGGTCCCCTCGCCGCGACCGAGCTCAGCGAGGCGATCCGCTCGGGCCGGCGGGCGCCGATCGCTCAGGTCGAGCGGCTCTTCAAGTCGAGCGATCCCATTCCCGGGGTCGACGTGGGGCCGATCATCGAGAGCGCCTGGCAGCAGGAGAAGGAGGCCGTCAAGCGCCACTACCGGCCGGGCTCCTTCACGACCTTCCTGGCGTACGAGTGGAGCTCGACGCCGGACGGCCAGAATCTGCATCGCAACGTGATCTTTCGCGGCGACGACGCGCCGTTGCCGTTCAGCTCGATCGATTCGTTGCGGCCCGAAGACCTCTGGACGTATCTCGAAGAGAATCGTGGTCGCGGGATCGAGGCGCTCGCGATCCCGCACAACGCCGACGTCAGCAACGGAGTCATGTACGCGCTGACGGATTCCGACGGAAATCCGATCGATGCGAGATACGCCCGGAGACGGTCGGAAAACGAGCCGCTCACCGAGATCTACCAGAGCAAGGGCCAGTCCGAGACCCATCCGCTGCTGTCCCCGCCCGACGAACTCGCGAGCTTCGAGCTGTTCGAGACGTTGATGGGCGCTACGGGGGGCATGCGGCGCGGTCAGGCGAGTGGAAGCTACGCGCGAGAGGCCTGGGGTCGGGGGCTCGCGATCGCGAAGGAGACGGGCGTCAACCCGTACGACTTCGGCGTGGTCGGCGCGACCGATCTGCACACCGGTCTCGCGGACACGCGGGAGTCGACCTATCGAGGTCCCGGCATGGCTGGTGACATCACGATCGAGGCCGCGAAGGTCCTGCTGGCCCAGACGGACGATCCCAACCCCGTCATTCCGATGATCGCGACGGGCAGCGGCGGCTTGACGGGAATCTGGGCCGAGGCGAACACGCGGGAATCGCTCTACGACGCGCTCCGGCGCAAGGAGACGTTCGCCACGTCCGGTACGCGGATCGCGCTGCGGGTCTTCGGAGGCTGGAGCTATCCCGATGACCTGATGGAGCGAGCGGATTGGGCGGCCAAGGCCGAAGCCGGCGGCGTGCCGATGGGCGGAGTCCTTCCGCGCGGCAAGGCGGGGAGGTCGCCGCGCATCGCGATCATGGCCCTGCAAGACGCGAAGGGAGCGAAGCTCGAGCGTCTGCAGGTGATCAAGGTATCGCTGGGCGAAGACGGGCCCGCCGAGCGTGTCTACGACGTCGAGCGTTCGCCGAAGGGCGCCCGAACCCTGCAGGCAGTCTGGCGGGATCCCGAATTCGATGCGAGTCGACCGACGCTCTACTACGTGCGCGTCATGGAGGTCGCGACGCCGCGCTGGTCGACGCGATTGGCTCGCGAGAAGGGTCTCGAGCCGACGCCGGGCTATGCGGAGACGATCCAGGAGCGCGCGTGGTCGTCGCCCATCTGGTACTCGCCCGATTCGTCCGTCGAGGGCGACACCGGCTCCGGAGCGGGAGGGAAGCGCTAGGCGCTGCCTTCCGACAGCCGATGTGATCCTGGATCGGCCCCGTGGGACGAGCGTGCCGATCCGTGTCCTCCTCGATCGGGCGCTCGCGTCCGGGCGACGGGTCCACGCTCATCGGCGCCGACGCCGACCGTACAGAAGGACCAGCGCGCCGGAGAACGGCGTCAGCAGGGAATCCGGCTCCGGTACCTCGATCGCATCGCAGGCCGCCCCGACGCCGTTGCCGTCGGAGTCCTCCTGCGAGGTCGAGCAGTAGGCGAACTCGAGACCGGCCCCGAGGCAGTCCGCGTTGTCCTGGCACGGGATGCCGAAGGAGATCGGGTCGCTGGTCAGACAGCTGCCGACGGTCCGTGCGTTGGCGATGGTGGCGCAGTTGTCGCAGACGTCGCCCGCTCCGTCGAAGTCCCCGTCGTCCTGGAAGAAATTGAAATCGGACGGACAGTTGTCCGAGACGTTCGGTGTGAAGTCGCCGTCGTCGTCGAGCAGGACGGCCAGCGCGAAGGCCGAGAATCCGCTGGTGAAGGCGCAGTAGACGTTGTTCGTCGTGTCGTGACTCGCCTCCGGGAGCGCTTCGGGCGGACCGCCGCTCGGGAAGTGGACCATGCGCAGGTTCGCCTCGTTCGGGTCGACGCAGACGCCGCCGACTGGACAATCCGTGTCGATCGTGCAGAGCGTCTGGGGGGCGTTCGAGCAGGTGCCGTCGTCTTCGTACTGGACGCAGACCGTGGCGAGCCCCGTGAATTCCGCCGTCGTTTCGACGTCGATGCATTGATTCTGGCTGCTGTTGACGGCGATCCCCGACAGACCGCCGACGTCGGTGCAGTCGATCGTCTGGATCGTGGTGTCGCCTCCCGTGGTGATTTCGGGGAGGACGACGGTGACGTTTCCCTCGTCGATGGTCTGGCCGCCGGGCCCAGGCGGCGTGTTGCAGATGCCCTGGGTCGGGTCGTCGAGTCCGTTGCAGTCGGTATCGAGTCCGTCGCAGACCTCCGGTGAGGGCGGGATCTCCGTCTGGACCACCTGATACGCGCCCCCGACGCAGCTCTGGATCTCCGATCGACACTCGCCGACGTCGCTGCCGCTCGTCAAGTCCGGCACGCCGTCGTCGGGTGCGCCGTTGCAGTCGTTGTCGAGCCCGTCACAGAGCTCGGAAACGGGTCCGATGCCCGGCTGAACGACCTGGAATCCGCCTCCGGTACAGGTCTCGATCTGGACTTGACACGTTCCGATGTTCGATCCCGTCACGACGTCGGGGATGCCGTCGTCGACGACGGCGTTGCAGTCGTTGTCGATCCCGTCGCAGGCCTCCGCGCTCGGTCCGACCGCGGGTTGGATGATCTGGAATCCCCCTCCGATGCATCGTTGGATCTCGGGCTCGCAGGCGCCCACGTCGCTCCCGTTGACGAGATCGGCGATGCCGTCGTCGACGATCAGATTGCAGTCGTTGTCCTTGGCGTCGCAGACTTCGACGTTTCCGGGAAAGCGGTTCGGATCGCCGTCGTCGCAGTCCGTCGCGGGCGACGCGCAGGAGCCCGACGCGTAGTAGCCGTCCCCGTCCGAGTCCGTCGAGAGGCCGTCGTCGACCTGGTCGTTGCAGTCGTTGTCCTTGCCGTCGCAGATCTCGGGATTTCCCGGGAAGCGCGCCGGATCGCCGTCGTCGCAATCGAGGTCGTTCTGGACGCCGTCCCCGTCGGCATCCGCCAGGCCGACGAACACGGCGAAGGGATTGGATCCGGCGATCCCCTCCAGACCCCCCGTTCCGGTCGTCGAGGCGAGCGTGTAGTTCACCGTCCCGCAGATCTCGCCCCCCGCCGTCGACGTGGTGGTGTCGTTCCAGGCCGTGGTGCAGCCGCCGATCCCGCAGATCGTGACCAGCTGGCGGAACGTCGCCGAACCCGGGCTGCAGGCCGGAGGCGAGGTCAGGCAGACCTCGGCCGCGCCGCTCGCCGTCAGGCTCCCGAGCAGCTCGAAGTAGGGCGGGGCGCCGGGCGGGTTGCAGCTGAACGTGCCGCTCGGGGGCGCCTGCGCGCTGTCGTGCGCGCCGAGGTTCGCGTTCCCCGGAATGGAGACGGTGGGAAACTCGATCGATCCTTCCGGGATCGCCGCGAGCACGTTGGGTCCGAGCGTGAAGGCCGGCGGAGCCTCCATCACGATGAGGCCGTCCAGGTTGTTCTCCGAAGCCTGGGACGTGAAGCGGAGCTCCATGATGCCCTGTGCGTCGCCCCAGACGTGTGTCCCGGATCCACCGCCGCCGAAGAGCGGCGCGATCGGATCGATCTGGCCCAGTTGGCGATAGGCCGTCGATGTGAACGCGGGCGCGGGGAATCCGTTCGTCGTCGCGCGGATTCGGGCGCCACCGACCGCCCTGTGCGTCCACGTCGCCTCGTTCCCCCGAACGAAGCCGGCGGCGAGCATGTCCACGAAGCGGATCAGGACTTCGCCCGTCGTCTCGGGACAGATCGTCGCGTCGAAGTCCAGGAGCGTGTCGCCTCCGAAGACGGACAGGGTCGCGGTACCGGTCTGCTTGCGGATCGCGACGAGCGTGTCGTCCGTTCCGTCGAGATCGAGGTCGAGCGCGATCGTCGGGCCGCTGCCGGGGCCGCAGCCCGCGCTGCCGGCGACGCTGGGTTGGTCGAAGGCGTCGATTTCGTTGTCGGCCGAAGCGAAGCGCGTCAGGGTGAGGGCGAGCGCGAGGGCCATGCCGATCCGGGTGGCGTTCCGGCGAAGGGCTCGGTGGGGATCGAGTGCGGGCATGGGTCTCTCCTCGCGTGCCGGGGAATGCGTTGCGCGAGCGTCGACCGGAGCCGGGCTCGGACGGATTCGGCGTCTCTCCTCGCTGCCGGGCGGTCCGCGCGGCAAGCGTCTCGTCGTGCCTGATTCGACTATTACACTGATCGGGATCGGAATTCGAGCAAAAATCCGTCGCGATCCGGACGACGATCCGCGACCGCACGCCGGCCGAAGGCAATCGCCGCGGCTCGCCTCCACGGCGAAGTCCGGAGCGCGGCCGGACCCACCACACGGGGGGGAGACTTCGAGCCGAAATGTCTCGCCGGCCGCGCGCCCGCCCGGGCCGCTTCGCCTGCCGCGCCGGGCGCGGCAGGCCGATTGGCTCGAAGTCGCCCGTCGAGTGTCGACGAACCCGGTCCCGCCGGTCGCGCTCAGGGCGCCCGGGGGATCGGCTGGGCCAGTCGGCCGATCGTCGACGCGCGCTCGCGTTCGGGATCCACGGCGTCGATCTTCGCCTCGATCCGCGTGAGGTAGTCCGCGGGGAACGACCAGATGCCGGTCTCCGGGTCCTGGACGAGCCCGCGCTCGGCGGGACGGAATCCGTAGCGGAGGGTCGCCAGCAGGTCCGTGCTGACCCAGGGGCTGTCGCGGAAGTAGCTGTGTCCGTTGCCGTGGTCGAAGCCGGGCGCGGACTCGACGCTGACGAGGGCGAGCGCATCCGAACGCAGGAGATAGTCGCGGGCGGCGGACGTGAGGTCGCTCGGATCGAGCTGGCCGAGGCGCTCGTTGCGGAAGCTCAGGAAGGCCATGCCGAGCGCCTTGTCCTTCGGCGACTCGTAGATCGTCAGGTGCTCGGGGACGCCCAGCAGCCCATCGAGCAGGTAGGTTCCGAAGACGCCGCGGTCGACGTCGCTGCCGACGAGCAGAACGTTGCCGATCCGGAGGCGTCGTCGAGCGGCCTCGGCTCCGAGCAGCTCGTGGGAGAGCGCGACCTGATGGAGCGCGCTGATCACGAGACGCGTTCCGGCGCTGTAGCCCACGATGTGAATGCGTTCCGCCTCGGTCTCGGTCGCCAGGTACTCGATGAACTCGCGCAGGAAGACCGCCGAATAGCGTGCGGACTCGGTATCGCCGAAGTAGGCGAGTCGCTCCCGATGAGAGGGCCACGCGAAGGGGATGAATACGCCCTGGTAGCCGAGGAAGTGCCAGAGCTCGGCCGCGACGAGCAGGGGGTTCTCGAAGTTCACCCGGTAGCCATGGACGTAGAGGAAGACGTCCTTGTCGCGGCTCCGGGCGAGTCGGGCATCGACGGCGGCCGTGAAGGCCCGGCGTGGGCCGGCGTCGGGCGTGAGCGTGTCGCGCTTGTGCAGGATCGGATGGAGGGTGCGGTCGAGCACCCCGAACTCGACGACGTCGGCGACCTGCAGGGGATAACGCTCGCCATGCTTCTGGAGCAGCGCCATCGATCGCACCTGATCCCAGGTGATGGACTCCGTCCCGAGGACGACCCGTCCGATCCCGATGCGCAGCTCCCCTGCGCGCTCGTCGGAATAGAACCGGTCCTCGCCCTCGACGGAGGCCGGCTCCCGGACGGTGGCGTAGAGGATGCGGGGATCGCCCGTCGCGTCGGCTTCGGCTTCCGCGGCGAAGGCCGGAACCTCGCCGGCCTCGAGGAAGGCGGGCGGCGGCATGAAATGGATCTGATAGAGATTCGACCCCCCGCATCCGGCGAGCACGGCGGCCAGGGTGAGCACGGCGGCCGGAACGAGCGCATGGCGTGCGGCCGCGCGCCACGGGCTGCGCGGCCGTGCGTACGGCGACGCAAAGGCGTGCGTCGGCGAGAGCGGTGCGTCCCGTCGATCGGCGGCATCGCTGGCTCGGGCGCCCATCGTCTGATTCTCCGGCATCGCTCCGGCGGTCGGCTCGACTCGCGGGAAGCCCGTCGCGTGGGTCACAGGGATCGCGTGGATCGGGTCTCGATCCAACGGTAGTCCACGGCGATCCGCCCGGCCGCCACATCCTCCCCGCCCGCGCCCGGACCCGATCCGCGGTCATGGCACGCGACGCCTGCTAGGCTCGTGGCGTCGCGATTCCGGCGCAGCGAGCCGCCGCCCCATCGGTCGCGCGCGTAGCTCGAGGCGTTCATGATCCGACTCCGGTTCCTGGTTCCGACCCTGATCCTGCCGACACTCTTTCTCGCGTCTCTGCTCGCCGGTTGCCGGCCCTCGCCGATCCCTCCGGTCCTCGTCGAGCCGATTCCGCGCACGGTCCGATTCCTCGAGGACGTGAAGCCGGTTCTCGATCGGCGCTGCGTCGTGTGCCACTCCTGCTACAACGCGCCCTGCCAGCTCAAGCTCGACGCGTTCGAAGGGGTCGAGCGGGGCGGGAGCAAGCGCGCGGTCTACGATCCGGCACGGCTCGCCGCCGTGCGCCCGACGCGACTCTTCGTCGATGCGCACTCGGTCGCCGCCTGGCGGAAGCGCGACTTCCACAGCGTCCTCGAGAGCCGGGCGGAGTCGCCGGCGAACGACGCGTTGCTGCTCCATCTGCTCGACGCGAAGCGGCGGCTGCCGAAGCCGACCGGCGATTATCACGCCGAGGCCGCGGACCTCGCGTGTCCGGCCGATCGCCGGGAGATGGCGACCTTCCTCGAGGCGCATCCCGAGCGCGGCATGCCCTTCGGGCTTCCGGCGCTCTCGGGCGACGAGTACGCGGTGCTGGCGACCTGGATCGCTCAGGGCGCGCCGGGGCCCGACCCCGAAGCGCAGCGCGCGCTCGTCACTCCGGACGCGACGGCGGCGCGGGAGATCGCGAAATGGGAGGCCTTCCTGAACGCGCCCGACGCGAAGCACGCGATGACGGCGCGCTACCTCTACGAACACTTCTTCCTCGCCCACGTGCGCTTCACGGCGAGGGGCGCCGAGGGCTTCTACGAGCTCGTCCGCTCCAAGACGCCGCCCGGCGAGCCGGTCGACATCGTCTCCACCGTCCGTCCCTACGACGACCCCCGCGCCCCGCACGTCTACTACCGATTCCGGAAGATCCACTCGACGATCGTCCACAAGACCCACATGGTCGTCGACTTCGGCGACGACACGCTCGCCCGCTACCGCGAGCTCTTCATCGAGCCCGAGTGGCTCGAGCCGCCCCACGCGATGCCCTGGGACGCCGGGCTCGGCGCGAACCCCTTCGTGATCTACGCCCAGATCCCGCCTCGCTCCCGCTACGCTTTCCTGCTCGACCACGCCGAGTACATCCTGCGGACCTTCATTCGCGGACCGGTGTGCAAGGGGCAGGTCGCGCTCAACGTGATCCATGATCACTTCTGGGTCCTCTTCATGGATCCCTATGCCGACCTCGCCGTCGTCAATCCCGGGTTCCTGGTCGAGCAGGCGAACAACCTTCGGCTGCCGAACGAGCAGGGCAGCGAAGGGAAGCTGACGAAGACCTTCAGCGACGACTATCGTGAGCGCTACGTCGAGTTCTACCGCGCGAAGCAGGCGCTCTACGATCGGGTCGTGCCCGACGGCCAGGGCCTCGAGGCGATCTGGCGTGGGCGTCGCGCGAGCGATGCGCCGCTGCTGACGGTCTACCGCCATTTCGACAGCGCCTCGGTCCACAAAGGCGCGCTCGGCAAGCTGCCGCGAACGCTCTGGGTCATCGACTACGCGCAGCTCGAACGGATCTACTACGCGCTGGTCGCCGGATTCGACGTCTTCGGCAACCTCGCGCATCAGGTGGGCGTCCGCCGCTACATGGACTACCTGCGCATGGAGGGCGAGCTCAACTTCATCCACTTCCTCCCGTCGAAGGTCCGGGACGACACCTTCCGTGCCTGGTACCGGGGCCCCGGTGCCCACGAGGACACGCACGCGGAGGAGCTCCTCTCGAAGCGCGGAACGCGCGTCGCATACACGACGAAGCGGTCCAAGCGCGAGCTCGTCGAGCGCGTCGTCGCCGAACGGCTGCTACCCGCGGCCGGCATCGGATTCGATCCGATCAACTACCGCCGCACCGGGGAGACGTTCCGCATGCCCGCGTCGTTCGAGTCGCACGAGGACGTCTATGCGGGGCTGCGCGCCATGACGCGGCCGGGCGTCGCGCTGGTCGAGTTCCTCCACGGCTACGAGGTCAACGTCGTCTGGGTCCGTGTGCGCGGATTCGGCGGGACCGATCGCCATCTGACGATCGTGGCCAACCGCTGGCACGACAACGTGAGCTCGCTCTTCTTCGAGAAGTCGACCCTCGACCCCAGCAAGGATCGGGTCGAGTTCATTCCGGGTCTCATCGGCTCCTACCCGAGCTACTTCGTCGATGTCGAGGCGAAGGACATCCCCGACTTCTTCGACCTGATGACGGGCTTCGATGGCAGTCCCGAGTACGTGGCGAAGCTCGCGAAGTACGGCATCAACCGCGCCGACGAGCGATTCTGGCCGATGTACGACTGGTTCCAGGCCCGGGCCTTCGAGGACGATCCGAATACCGCGGGCATCTTCGACCTGAACCGCTACCACCCGACGGCGCTCGACTGACCGAGCCCGGGGCGCGAATCGGCCCGCCGGGCCGTCCCGTCCGCGAGTCGAGGTCCGTCCGCGCCGCCCGGGCGTTCGCACCGGCAGCCGGTCCGGGCAAGGCCCGAGGCGGCGCGCGGGCCGGGCGGCGCCCGCTCAAGGACCCCCAGGCGTTCCCCGATCAGGCCGGCCATGGGCTGGCTTGCGAGAAAGGCGGAGCGGGAACGACTGCGCTCGGCGCGCGTCGAGCCGCTCCGCCTCGCTCCGGTCGAGGTCCAGATCATGGGTCGCGCGAGCCTCGACGTGCTGCGCGCGCGCAACGTCAGCTCGACCGGTCTCGGCGTCTTCGTGCCCCACGGCTTCGTCGGGATCGATCTCGCCGACGCGGTCCAGCTCGTCGTGACCCTCCCGGGCCACCGCCCCTTTCTCGCACGAGGCGTGATCCGACACGTCACCGGTTCCGGGGCCGATGCCCGACACTTCGGCGTCGAATTCACCGACATCGCCGATCGGGATCGCGACGCGATCCTGAAGTACGTCGCCGCGCGCCTCGGCTGATACGACCGACGGCGCAGCCACGTCTCGACCGGAGCCGCGCTCGCTCGCGATGGGGATCGCTCGGGCCCGCGATCGATCGTTGCCGCAGACGGAGGGCGCCGCGCTCGGGCAGCGCCGAAATGGGTTGACGCCCGCGCGGAGGCGGATGCATGATGACCGCAGCCGCGCCACTCGCCTCGGCGGGCGATCGAGTCGCCCCTCCCGGTGTGCCACGTCTCAGCGCGTCCCGCTCCGAGGAACCACGCCCCAACGCACGCCCCAACGCACGCCCCAACGCACGCCCCGATGAGAGGAGCCCCATGTCGACGAAAGCCGATCGATCGCCGGTTCGAGCATCGCTCGCGTCCGTGTTCGCGAGCGCATCCTGCGTCCTGTTCGCGGTCTGCCTCCTTCCCCCCGATGACGCACGCGCCGACGCGGCGAGTCCGAGCGTCGAAGCGGCGATCGGGCTCCCCGGGAGCGGGGCGCCGTCGGGCACGACGTTCGACCTCGACGCGCTCGGCTATGAAGCCGCCGAGTACTTCCTGGCGGGGGACGCGCGCGCCTACCAACCCGCGTCGGGAACGGCCTTCCTGCCGGATGGGGCCTGGCAGATCGAGCCCGACGGCGCGCTCCAGCCCTACGTCACGCGCATCCAGGTCTACCGGCCGAAGAATCCGAGGCGCTTCAACGGGAGCGTCTTCGTCGAATGGCTCAACGTCTCCAACCAGGCGGATACGATGCCGGACTGGATCTACGCCCACGTCGAGCTGATGCGTCGGGGCGCGGTCTACGTCGGCGTGACGGCACAGGCGATCGGGGTCAACGCCGCGGTCGCGCTCGAGCCGACGCGCTACGGCCCGGGCGGGGCGGGCCTGCGTCATCCGGGCGACAGCTTCTCCTACGACGTGTTCTCGCAGGCGGGGCAGGCGGTTCGGGACCATCGCGCGCTGCTGCCGCGCGGGCGCCGCGCCGAGCGCGTGATCGCGATGGGCGAATCGCAATCCGCTTCCCGCATGGTGACGTACATCGACGCCGTGCATCCGCTCGTCCGGGTCTATGACGGATTCCTCGTCCACAGTCGCGGCGCGACGGGCTCGGCCCTGCGCCAGGCTCCGCTCGACCCGATCGCGACGCCGGGCCCGACCCTGATTCGCGGCGACGCGCTCGAGCCGGTCTTCGTCTTCCAGACCGAGACGGACACGCGGGCGACGCGCCAGCCCGACAGCGCGACGTTCCGGCAATGGGAGGTCGCCGGCACGGCGCACGCCGACATGTACACCCTCGGCATCGGGCAGCCCGACACCGGTCGATCGGCGGAGGCCGCCCAGCGCCTGTTCGACGCGATGCTCGACCCGGTCAACGAGCCGCTGCCGGGGATCCTGCCGCCCTGCACGTTGCCGGTGAACGCGGGACCGCACCACTGGGTCCTGGTGGCGGCCGTTCGCCATCTCGATCAATGGGTGCGCCGCGGGACGCCGCCGCCGACCGGTGGCGCGGGCATCGTCGAGCCGCTCCAGCTCGACGCGGACGGCAACGTCGTCGGCGGAATCCGGACACCCCACGTCGACGTCCCGGTGGCGACGCTGCGCGGCACGGGGAACTCCGCGCCCGGTCCCCTCAACTTCTGCTTTCTGTTCGGAACGACGACGCCGCTCGCGCCCGAGCGGCTCGACGCGCTCTATCCGAGCCACGGGCGCTTCGTCCTCGAGTGGGCGCTGTCGCTCTTCGAGGCGGCGTTCCGCGGATACGTCCTGCTGGAGGACGTGCCCCGCCTGCTGCGCCCGGTCGTGACGTCCACGATCGGGCGTTAGTCGAGAGCGGACGCGACGCGCTCCTCGAACGCCGGCGGGCCGCCGTAGGCGAAGAGGCGCCCCCGCTTGATCGCGCGGACTACCTCGGGCTCGACGAAGTCCTCCCAGCGCGGGTCCCCCGCCCGGAGCCAGGCGAGCACGTCGTCGGAGCGCACGCGCAGGTGGACGTCGGGCAATCCCTCGATGCCACAGACGTATTGCTTCTCCTTCAGATAGTCGACCAGCTTGCGCGCGCCGCTCGAGAGGCGCACGGTGTCGAGACCGATGCGCTCGCCGGTCTCGGGATCCAGGCCCGGGTAGACGTAGATCCGCACCCCCGTCGCGAACAGGCGGCCGATCACCTCGAGGATCCCGCCGCGCAGATGGGTGTAGCGATCCTCGTTCATCAGCTGGACGAAGTTCGTGACGCCGAGCGGCAGGGCGATCTGGGTCGTCGCGTAGCGGCGGAGGTACTCAGCGACCAGATGGTATTCGGGGTAGTCGGAGATCAGGACGGACTGGTTGCCAGCGGTCAACGCGTGGATGCGGTCGAGAAAGTCCGCGAGGCCGTCGCCCTGGGTCTCCCGCAGCTCTTTCACGCCGATCTCGAGGAGCGACAGGACCCGCGACTCGTCGACGTCCGATTCCTCGCAGAAGCGGGCGAGGGCGCGGTGCTGGATGTCGGTGTGCACGCGCGTCGGCGGTCGGAAGCGACCCCGTTGCAGGATGACCGGGCGCTTGTAGAGCACTTCCGACGGTCGCAGGACCTCGCCCGAGGCCGAGAACATCGCTGCGCGCGCGAGTCCGCACTCGACGAGGCGCAGGCTGATCACGCGGTGGTCGACGCTCCGGAACGCCGCGCCCTTGAACTCGACCATGTCGATCTCGATGCGATGGGGTCCGAGGTTGTCGAGCAGGGCGGCGAGCAATCGTTCGGGATGCTCCGCCAGACGGGCCGCGCCGTGGATCAGGTTGACGCCGAGGATGCCGAGCGCTTCCTGCTGCATCAGGGCGTCGCGGTCGAGCATGCGGGCGTGGAGCAGGATCTGGCTCGACGCGGCGCGCGGTCGCGTCTGGAAGCGGATGCCCATCCACCCCTGGCAGTCGGCGTCCCCGCGATAGGTCTGGGCGGCGACCGTGTCGGCGAAGGCGAAGAACGACGACTGCTCGCCCCGATCGACGTCGAGCCGCTCGACCAGCAGGTCGTACTCGTGGTCGAGCATCGCCTGGAGGCGCCCGCTCGAGACGTAGCGATCGGCCGTTCCGTAGATCGAGTCGCTGACCTTCTTGTCGTAGGCGGACATCGTCTTGGCGATCGTGCCCGCGGCGCCGCCGACGCGGAAGAACCAGCGGCCGACCTCCTGCCCCGCGCCGATCTCCGCGAAGCTCCCGTACCAGCTCGTATCGAGATTCAGGTCGAGCGCCTTGCTCGCCGTGCTCATGACCTCGTTCATTGCGCGTTCCCCCACCGGCCGGCACCTTACTGAACTGCGCAGGCGCGGCCCATGCCCGACCCCGTCGGTCGGCACGCGGGCGCGCCGCCGGGAGCCGGCATGAACGACGCCCATCGGCGCATCGAGCTGCGCGTGCCCGTCCCTTCCGCCCGCGCGGGCGGGTGGCAGCTCGCCGCGACGGTCCACCTGCCGGACGCGCCGCCGCGCCGCGCGCCGATCCTCGTCGCGCTACCGGGCGCCGGCTACGGTCGGCGCTACTTCGACCTGCCCGAGTCCGGCTACAGCGAGGCGGCCCATCACGCTCGCGGCGGCATCGTCACGGTCGCCCTCGATCATCTCGGCTGCGGCGAGAGCAGCCTCCCGCCGCTCGCCGAGACGGAGGATCTGGGGACGGTGGCGGCCGCGGGCGACGCGGCCGTGCGCGCGATCCTGGAGCGGGTCTCGCACGGGACCCTCGCTGCGGGGCTCGCGCCGATCGAGCCGACCTGCGTCGTCGGCGTCGGTCAGTCGATGGGCGGCCACGTCGCCGTCGCGATGCAGGCGGACCACCGCCGCTTCGACGGGCTCGCGGTCCTGGGCGGAAGCGTCGTCTGCACGACCATGCCGCGGCCTGCCGACGAAGACGCGCCCGTGATCGCCTCCGAAGGGCCGCGGCCCGATGCGTCGCCGGCGGAGGTCGCGGCCCGGGCGATCGCGGCGACCGACTGGCGCTGGGTCTTCCACTGGGAGGACGTCCCCGAGGCGCTCGTCGATGCGGACTTCCGGGGCGGGATGCCCGTGCGCCGGACGGCGCCGCCCTGGGGCAGCTTGACGACGCCGGGCTTCGTCCAGTCGCTGCTGCTGCCCGGCGCGGTCTCGCGCGAGGCGGCGGCCGTGACGGTGCCGGTGTTGATCGCGATGGGCGAGCGCGATCTGTGCCGATCGCCGTCCGAGGAGCGCGCGGCGTTCCGGTCGGCGCGGGACGTCGACGTCGTCGTCGTTCCGCGCATGGCCCACATGCACAACTTCGCGAGCACGCGCGATCGCCTCTGGCGCCGGCTCGAGACGTTCGTCCGGCAGGTGGAGGGCGGGCGCGATCGGCGGGGCAGGCGAGGGCCGTCCTCCGACGGCCCCGCTCACTCCGGCTCGATCGTGTAGAGCAGGTCGCCCGCGTCGATCTGCTCGCGGGCCGGGACGTGGATCTTCTTGATCCGGCCGGCGATCGGGGCGGTGACGCTCGACTCCAGGGATCGAGCGTCCGTTGATCACGATGCGTCAGTGTGGCCCGTCGTTCGCCGGCCACGCCGTCCGCGATCCGATCGATTCGCGACCGCGATCGCGCCGACGATGAGCCCGATCCAGGCATCGGACTCCGGAACGGCGACAGGCACGCCGAACTCACTGGTGTTCCCGCCCGAGCTTCCTCCCCCTTGCGACTGCTGGTCGTCGGTAGCCGTGGCCGTCAGCCAGCCGAGTACGGAGAGGCCTATCGGGGGAATGAGCTCGACCGTCACGAGTTCGCCGGCAGACGTCGCTTCGTAGCGATCGGAGCCCAGGTAGATCTCGCCCTGGGTCGGGCTCGCCGGGCTCAGATAGAAGTCGACCATGATCGGATAGCGGGAAGCCAGAGGGGAGGACGTTATTCGATAGGCGATCGTCAGCTTGCCGGTCGATTCGTCGTAACGGGTGAGGACTGGATCGAACTCCGGCGCGTTCTGTCCTTCGTTGACCCCCTCGTCGGCGTCGCCTGGATCGTTCGGCGTCGGCCCGTCATCCCCGAGATCGATGCCGATCCCCTGGTTGGACTGAATCCGATTCCCTCGAAGCGTTTTCATGCGTCCGTTCACGATGCTGATGCCCGGGCCGTAGTTGTATGCGATCCAGTTACCGTGGGGGGCGATCTCGGATGCATCCACGTTGGGAGGACCGCCCACGAACTGTGAGCCCTCTTCAGGCGATTCGGCTTGAATGCGCACGCCCGGACCGAAATTCCCTCCCGGCGTCCCGTCGGGGAGGACCCCGATCAGATTGCCTTCGATCGATCCGAGCAGAACGTGCGGTTCGATGAGCACTCCCACCTGTTCGTTGTAGGCGATCACATTGCCTTCCCCGGGTTCCGTTCCGCCGATTCGAGCCCCTGATGCGAGAATGCCGAACATCTGGTTGCGGCGATCGATTCCGCTCGCGTCGGTACCAACGAAATTGCTCCGGACCCACGCCTCGTCGGTCGCTACGATGCCGCCCTTCCGATTGAATGCGACCGTGTTTCCCTGCCCGGCAACGCCCACCTGGACCCCGTACCCGGACGCGATGATCCCGGCGCCTTCGTTGCCGAGATCGTCGCCGCGCGAGTTCGTCCCGACGACGTTTCCGACCACGTTCATGGGTACGACGCCTCCGCTCTCCACACGGATCCCGTCCTGCAGATTCCCGCCGACGATGTTCGCGTTGATCAGCGTGCCTCCGCCGCTGACTCGAATGCCGGCCTGCTCTGGAAGACCCGCCTCGCCATTGGGTAGCGAGGCTTCGAGATGCGCGTCCAGGCCGACAATGTTCCCGACCACACGGGTCTCGGCCATGGGCCCGCCGAATTCGGCGACCCGGATTCCACTCTCGCCATTGCCCGACACGAGATTGCCCGCGAGGCCGGTCCCGCCCACCGTCGTTCGCCAGACACTCTCGATGTAGATGCCGTCACCGCGATTTCCTAGCGCGGTCATGCCCGCTGCGTCGGTCCCGATCCGATTCGCGCGTATGCGGTTGAACGAGCAGGCGTCAGGGTCGCCGCCATACGAGAGGCCGCACTCCATCGCGTCATCCGAGACGAGCACGCCGGCGAACCGCCGATTGAAGGGGGTGTGTTGGTTCCCGTTTCCCGAGATCAGATTCCCCGCGGCGACTTCGAAGGGGTCGGCGGGAGGCGGTGGCGTCATCGAAACGACGTCGCCGATTTCGTTGTAGGTTCCTCTCAGGACTACGACTCCCCACATCCGATTGCCCATGGCGTCCGAGCCAGCTACGTTGGTGCCGATTCGGTTCCCCGCGATGTGGTTGGCATCTCCGTCGCTGATCCGAATGCCCGCTCCTTGGTTCGCCGACACGACGTTTCCGCGACCGAGGCAGCCATCGTCGGCCCGACAGTGCGCCCCGATCACGTTGTCATCGGCGTCCTCGCGAAGCGAGATTCCGTCGACACCGTTGCCACGCGCCATGGAGCCGTTTCGGATCCCGATGTGACAGCCCTGGATCAAGGTTCCGTCCGCACCGAGATTCCGGATGCCGTCTCCTTCGAACGAGGTCAAAGCAATCGAGAGAAGCGTCGAGCCGGATCCGCCGGGACCTACGACGAGGCCGTGGGTAGGGCCGGCAAACGTGCCATCGATCTGCACGATCGGAGTCGCCCAACCATCGTTGTTCGCGTAGCCCGGTGCGGTCGTGCCGTCGAGCGTCAGCGGGTCCGAGATCACCGGCAATCCCGATTGAGGCGCGATGGAGACGAATCCGTCGATCGTCGGAAATGTCGGATCGAGTTGAATGGTGTCATGCCCGGGACTTGCATTCGCTTCCTCCAGAGCGGCACGCAGCGTGCATTCGGCCTCTGGACCGGCGCCGAGATCGACCATGCCGCCCGTGGAGCAGACTCCATCGCCCGTGATCTTGTCGCCTGAATCGGACGTGGAGTTGACCGTCCAGGTCGCGGCCTGAGAAGGCCCGGTCCAGAGCGCGCCCGCTATCAGGGCAATCACGCCCCAGTGCCATCGCATGTGTCGACTCCCCTCTCGGCGCTCGGAGGGCGCGTTCGGAAGCGCATCGAGCGCTTGCATGCCTCACGCGCCTTGGATGTAAAAGCAAGGGCTGGCATAGCCGTGATCCGACGGAATGCGTCCGGAAACTGTGTCAGCTCCACTATTAACATGATTGCATGACTTAGCGCGAAAAAATCGGCGCAGCCGCGTCTCGAGAGGTGCGTGGACTTGCCACTACGCCCGTCAGGACGGTCCGCTCGTCGGCGGGCCATCGTCGCCTTGAATCCAGGCGAAACTGTCGAGATGGTGGGCGACCGTGGGAATCCTACTGCGATCGCTCCAGTGCCAGAATCGACAACGCGCGGCTAAATTCGATCTGGTCGCCGGCCGGGACGGCCCCGCTCACTCCGGCTCGATCGTGTAGAGCAGGTCGCCCGCGTCGATCTGCTCGCGGGCCGGGACGTGGATCTTCTTGATCCGGCCGGCGATCGGGGCGGTGACGCTCGACTCCATCTTCATGGCTTCGATGACGCAGAGGCGCTCGCCCGCCGCGACGTGGTCGCCCTCGGCGCGGACGTGGGAGGCCAGCAGGCCCGGGAGCGGCGCGCCGATCTGGCGCGCGTCCTCGGGGTCGGCCTTCGCGCGTCGCTCGACCGTGACGCCGAGGGTGCGGTCCTGGACGATGATGCGGCGCGGCTGGCTGTTGATGTCGAAGAAGATCGCGCGCTTGCCCTCGGCGTCCGCGTCGCCGACCGCGACGAGCCGGACGACGATGGACTGGCCCGGCTCGAGCTCGACGTGGAGCTCCTGCGCGAGCGCCATGCCATGGAAGTAGGCGGTCGTCGGGAGGGCGGTCACGTAGGTGCCGTGGCGCTTGCGCTCTTCGAGGAACTCGAGGAAGACCTTCGGGTAGAGCAGGTACGAGAGACTGTCCGCGAGCGTCGGCTCCCGGTCCATGCGTCGCGCGAGCTCGGCGCTGGTGACGGCGAAGTCGGCGGCCGGCAGGTCCTCGCCGGGCCGACCGTCGAGACGCGGCCGGTCCTTGAGGACGAGACTGCGCAGCGGCTCCGGGAACCCGTAGGGCGGCTGGCCGATCCGGCCTTCGAAGTAGTCGATCACGCTGTCGGGGAACGTCAGGTCGCGGCCTCGCTCCATCACGTCCGCGGGCGTCAGGTCGTTCGCGAGCATGTAGAGCGCCATGTCACCGACGACCTTCGACGAGGGCGTCACCTTGACGATGTCGCCGAACATGCGGTTGACCGCGGCGTACATGAGCGTCACGTCGCGCCAGCGCTCGCCGAGGCCCATCGAGATCGCCTGGGTCCGCAGGTTCGTGTACTGACCACCGGGGATCTCGTGCTCGTAGACCTCGGCGCTGCCGTGGAACGGGCCCTTGTCGAAGGCGCGGTACTCCTTGCGGACGGCCTCCCAGTAGGCGTCGAAGGGCATCAGCTTCGCCAGGTCGAGCTCCGTCGGCCGCTCGGACTGCGCGAGCATGGCGACGACGCTCTGGAGATTGGGCTGCGAGGTCGAGCCCGAGAGCGGGCCGAAGGCGCAGTCGATCGCGTCGACGCCCGCCTCGACGGCCTTCATGTAGGCGGCGCCCTGGACGCCGGCGGTGTCGTGCGTGTGGAGATGGATCGGAACGCCGATCTCCTCCTTCAGGACCGAGACGAGGCGGCCCGCCGCGTAGGGCTTGAGCAGGCCCGCCATGTCCTTGATGGCGAGGATGTGGGCGCCCCGGTCCACGAGGTCCTTCGCCAGCTTGACGTAGTATTCGAGGGCGTAGCGCTCCCGCCCGGGCTCGAGGATGTCGCCCGTGTAGCAGATGGCGACCTCCGCGATGGCGCCCGCCTCGCGCGTCGCCTCGATCGCGACCTGCATCTGGTCGGGCCAGTTGAGCGAGTCGAAGATGCGGAAGAGGTCGATGCCGCGGGCCTTCGACTCCTTGACGAACTCGCGCACGACGTTGTCGGGATAGGTCGTGTAGCCGACGGCGTTCGCGCCGCGCAGCAGCATCTGGAACAGGATGTTCGGGATGGCCTCCCGCAGCTTGTCGAGCCGCTCCCACGGATCCTCGTCGAGGAAGCGCATCGCGACGTCGAAGGTCGCGCCGCCCCACATCTCGAGCGAGAAGAGCTGCGGCGCCTCGCGCGCGAGGGCCGGCGCGACCTGCAGCATGTCGAGGGATCGGAGTCGCGTCGCGAGCAGGGATTGATGCGCGTCGCGGAAGGTCGTGTCGGTCAGCAGGACGGGCCGGTGGTCGGCCATCCACTTCACGAAGCGGTCGGCGCCGAGGGCGTCGAAGCGCTGCTTCGTGCCGGGCGGAGGGGACTGCTTGCGGTCGTAGTGGGGGATGTGGGGCTCGCGGCGGATCGAGTCGGGGTCGATCCGCTCGACGCCCTTCTTGCCGTTGACCGTGACGTCGCCGATGTACTGGAGCATGCGGGTTCCGACGCCCTTGTCGGGTTCGAGCTTGAGCAGCTCCGGCGTCTCCGCGATGAAGTGGGTGTCGCACTCGCCCGCGCGGAAGGTCGGATGGCTGACGACTTTCTTCAGGAAGCCGATGTTCGTCTCGACGCCGCGCACGCGGAATTCGCCGAGCGCGCGCAGAGCGCGGTCGGACGCCTCGACGAGGTCCCGGCCGCGAGTCGTCAGCTTGACGAGCAGCGAGTCGTAGTAGGGCGTGATGTAGGCGCCGGGGAACGCGCTGCCGGCGTCGAGGCGGACGCCGAAGCCGCCGGGCGAGCGGTAGGAGATCAGCCGCCCGTAGTCGGGCATGAAGCGATTCTCGGGGTTCTCGGTCGTGATGCGGGACTGGATCGCGAAGCCGCGGGTCGTGACCGTGTCCTGCGTGATCCCGATCTCCTCGAGGCGCTGGCCCATCGCGACGCGGATCTGGCTCGCGACGATGTCGACGCCCGTGATCTCCTCGGTCACGGTGTGCTCGACCTGCAGGCGCGGGTTCATCTCGATGAAGTACCAGTCGTTCCCCGAGACCAGGAACTCGACCGTGCCGGCGTTGCGGTAGCCGACGCCGCGGGCGAAGCGGACGGCCGCGTCGCAGAGCTCGTCGCGCAGGCGCGTCGCCAGGTTCGGCGCGGGCGCGAGCTCGAGCACCTTCTGATGGCGCCGCTGGATCGAGCAGTCGCGCTCGTAGAGATGCACGACGCCGCCCTGGCCGTCGGCGAGGACCTGGACCTCGATGTGCTTCGGTCGCTCGATCAGCTTCTCGATGAAGACCTCGTCGTTACCGAAGGCGCTGCCGGCTTCGCGGCGAGCGGCGTCGAAGCTCTCCACGAACTCGGCCGGCTCGCGGACGACGCGCATGCCACGGCCGCCTCCGCCGCCGGACGCCTTGACCATGACCGGAAAGCCGATCTCGCGCGCGATCGCGAGGCCCTCGGTCGCGCTCTCGACCGGCGGCGAGCCGGGGATGATCGGCAGGCCCTGGGCGACGGCGGTGTTGCGCGCCGAGACCTTGTCGCCGACTGCAGCGAGGACGTCGGGCGGCGGTCCGACGAAGGCCAGGCCGGCCGCCTCGACCGCGCGGCAGAAGTCCGCGCGCTCGGAGAGGAATCCGTAGCCGGGATGGATCGCGTCCGCGTCCGTGCTCTCGGCGATCTCGAGGATGCGCTCGATGTCGAGGTAGGCGCCGACGGGGTTGCCGCCCTCGCCGAGGGAGTAGGCCTCGTCGGCCTTGAAGCGGTGGAGGGCGAAGCGGTCCTCGTAGGAGTGGATGCCGATCGTCCGGATGCCGAGCTCCGCGCAGGCTCGATGGATCCGGATCGCGATCTCCCCGCGGTTGGCGATGAGCAGACGGCGGATTTCGCGAGGCATGGGAACACTCCCTCCCCACGCGTCGGCGGCCGACGGGGGAGCTCGGAAGGAACACGATCGATCGGGCTCATTCGCCGGGGTCGGCGGGGCGCTCGAAGCTCGGCCACCCGATCGCCGGCCTGCTGCGAAGGGGGCCGAAAGCCGGCCAAGAATAGTGCGAGGGAGGCGTCGGGGCGAGGTCATCCGGGACGTTCGGGCGGCGAGGCACGCGCGTTCGCGTCGTCGTCGGCGGCCGCGAGGGCACCGGCGGCCGGCGTACGTTCGAGACGGCGGCTCGACCGCCGCGGGCGCCCGGCCGCGGCCTGCCGCGCCGTCCGCGCGCCGCGCCGCCCGACTCCGCACCGCGCCGTCGTCCGGCCGTCGCTCCCTTCCGGCCTGCGCTCGGGGCCCAGCCGTCGGGCATCGACACCGATTCCGGGTTCGGCCCACCGTCCGGGGTGCGTCGCCTTCTCCGCCACGCTTCCCCCGCGTCCGAGCCAATGTCTCCGTCGTCCGGGTCCGGTTGAGGGCGTGGGCGCCTCCGATCCGACACCGTTTCGTGACTCCATCGACGTCGAGCGTGTCGACCGACCCGCCGCGCGAGATGCGCTGCGCACGCGCCGTCCGCGATCCCGGCACGTTTCGATGACGAATGGACCGAGGCGCTGACGCGCCTCGGCTCGGGCGGAATCCTCGGATGCCGACGACGTCCACCCCGCGCGTCGCGGGACGGGACGGTCACGCCGAAGGGGGGCGGAGATGAATGGACTCGGGCGCGAGCGACGCGATGCGATCGCAGGATTTCTCGAGGGACGAGGGGACTACCAGCTTCGTTATGCAGTCTCGCCGGCGGATCGGATCGCCGTTCAGCGGCTCCGCTTCGAGGTCTTCGCGCGCGAGCTCGGGGCGTCGGTCCGCGGCGCGGAGCGCGGCCTCGACGAGGATCCGCTCGACGAGATCGTCGACCATCTGCTCGTGATCGAACGGACGAGCGGCGCCTGTGTCGGAACCTATCGACTGGCGACGCGGGAGCAGGTCGGTCGCGACCCCGGCTTCTACTCCCGTCGCCAGTTCGAGCTCGGACGCCTCGATTCCCGGATCGAGGCGGAGGGCGTCGAGCTCGGCCGGGCCTGCGTCGCGTTGCGCCATCGAAAGCGGGGCGTCTTCCAAATGCTGCTCCGGGGGATCGCTGCGTACCTCGTGCTCGCCGAGAAGCGCTTCCTCTTCGGCTGTGGGTCGATCCGACTCAAGGACCCCGGCGAGGCGGCCTACGTGGCGCGCGCGGTCGAGGCCGCGGGCTGGCTCGATCCGGCGCTCGCCGTCGCGCCGACCGCGGCGTATCGATTGCCCGTGACCCATGGCGCCGACAGGGCCGGTCCGGAGCTGCCGCCGCTGCTCCATGCCTACTGCGCCTTCGGCGCGCGCCTCGCCCCGATGCCGGCCTGGGACGCCGACTTCTCGAGCCTCGACTACTTCGTCCTGATGGACCGGGAGCGGATGGATCCGCGCGCCTGGGCGCGCTTCGGGGAGGCGGCGCGATGAGCTGCGCTTTCGCCGCGCCGCGCGCGCTCTCGATCGTCGCGTCGACGCTCTCCACGATCGGCGCGTTGCTGCTCCTGCGCTGGCGTCACGCCGATCGCCCCGCGCTGCTCCGACGCGAGTCCGATCGCCTCGGCCAGCGGTGGGCGCGCTCCGTCGGTCGGCGGATCGGGATGCGGGTCGTCGTCGAGGGCGAGCCCCCCGACGGTCCCTGCGCGATCGTCGCGAATCACCTGGGCTACCTCGACATCGTCGCGCTCTGGTGCGTCGTTCCCGGCGTGTTCGTCGCGCGGGCCGACCTGGCGGGCTGGCCCCTGATCGGCGTCGCGAGTCGGCTGGTCGGAACGATTCCCATCGATCGCGGGCGCAAGCGCGATCTGCTGCGGGTCCTGCCCGAGCTGACCGCGGCGCTCGCCGCCGGGCGCAACGTGCTCTTCTTTCCCGAGGCGACGAGCTCGCGTGGGGCGACGGTCCTGCCCTTTCGCAGCCCGCTCTTCGAGGCGGCGGTCCGACGGGCGGCGCCGGTCGTCGGCGTCGGGATCCACTACGTCTCGCCGGGGGCGGGCGCGCCCGCGGCGGAGCGCCTGTGCTGGTGGGGCGACATGCCCTTCGTCCGGCACGTCTTCGACTCGCTGAGGGTCCCGCGCTTCGAGGTCCACCTGCGATTCTCGGGGCCGATCGAAGCGGGCGACGATCGCAAGGCCCTCTGTCGGCTGGCGCGAGACGCGGTCGTCAAAGGCTTCGCGCCGACCGCCGCCCCGGCTCAGCCTTCGCTGCGCGCGTCCCGACCGAGGATCGTCTGCGGCAGCGGGCAGTACGCGTGACATAGATCCGTGTCGATCAGCTGGTCGCCCGACTCGGGGTCGAACCAGCGATCGACGTGGGCCCAGTGGTGGGGGTGGATCATGTAGTCGACGGTGAGCCCGTCGAGGCGCTCGTACTCCTGCTCCCAGACGTGGGTCCAGACGGGCGCGTCCGGGCTCGACCAGTCGAGGGGAATGGCGCGCGAGAGTCGCCAGTTGACGATCGCGGTGACGTGGGCGGGCATCTCGAGCAGGTCCCGCTCCCAGCGGTCGAGCTTCGCGGCCGGCGCGTCCGGGAGCGCGCGAAACAGGGCCGTCCGCTTGACGCCGTCGCGAATGCCCGGGCGCGCGAGGCCGGCGCCGACCGTCTCGAGTCCGAGCGCGGTCCAGCGCGCGCAGCATCGCGTCAGCGCCGGTACGACGCGCTCCCGCCAGGCCGCGCTCGCCCGCGCCTTCGTCGCCGTCGCGCGATCGCAGAAGAGCAGGTCCCAGGTCAGATGGCCCGCGCCGTAGTCGGGCACGAAGTTGGCGGCGATCCAGGCGCCCTCGATGCCGGGCAGGTCGGGTCCCGCCGCCGCGAGCGACGCTTCGAGCGCCTCCACGTCGGTCGGAGCGGCGCCGGCCGGGAGGTGGAGCTGCGCCGTCTCGCGCCAGCCGCGGGTCGCGACCGTGAAGGGACGCGTGTCGATCGGCGGCGCAAGGCTCGCTTCGGCCGCGCGCCGCGTCGTCCCGGCTGCCTCGGCGGACGCGTTCTCGCTCGGCGCGAGGAGCTCGCCGACGAGATAGCGACGCTCGCGCGAGACGATCATCGGCGCGACGGACGCCCAGAAGGCGGCGACCGCGGGATCGCCCGCCGCCGATCGCATTGCCCACCACGATGGGACGTCCGCGACGTGCCAGCGCAGCCAGAGCGTCACGGGCTGGTCGACCAGGTCGAAGGGCGGCGAGATCCAGGCCGCTTCGAGGGCGAGGCCGCGCTGCCGCGCGCGCGGGACGTAGTCCTCGGCGAATCGCCGCTGCAATCGCGCGCGATCCGATGCGCGGACTTCGATCCGGTCCTGAACGACGATCATGTCCCGTCTCCCGTCTCCCGTCTCCCGGCTCGGCGGGGCGCGCCGCGCTCGCGCGGCGGGATCGCCGGCACGAGCGCTGCGGAGGCCGTGGCCCGCCCAGCCTAGCGTTTCGCGTCTCTCGCGCGCGCCGGGGCCGATCGGCTTCGCGTCCGTCGCGGGCTCGCTCCGGCGGCTCGCGCGGCTCGCGCGGCTCGGGCGAATCGCGTGGCTCGCGCGGATCGGGTGGATCCGACCTGACGCGGCGACGCGCACAGCGCGGCTTGCAGCGCGTCCGCGATCGCCGCGGCGACGCGTCGCCGTGCGGCGGGCGTCCGGAGGATCGCCTGGTTGAGCTCGAGCTCGAGGCCGAGGTAGTCGCGGGCGCGTCGCCGTTCGCGCTGCGCGGTGGTGAGTCCGTCGCTCGTTCCGCGGTAGGGCGCGTTGCGGCGGATGCGGAGCTCCGTCGGATGGGCGCGCAGCGCTTCGCGCAGGCGGTCGGCGAAGGCGCGCTCGCGCGGTCGGCGCGGGTCGTAGAGCAGGCCGATCTCGAAGTCGCGGACGTCGCGGCCGAGCTTCGGTGTGAAGCTGTGGACGGCGACGTGGACGACCGGGCGCTCGGCGGCGTCGAGGAGGCGTTCGACGCGTCGCCAGTGGGGCGCGTGGAAGCGGGCGAGGAGCGCGGCGCGCCGGGCGGAGGGGAGGGGGCGGGTCCAGCGCGAGAAGATCGCGGGGTTGTGGGGCGAGCGGTTGAGGTCGACGAGCAGCCGGGTCGTGGCGCCCGCGACGAGCGGGGCGCGGAGCCGACGGGCGAGCGAGCGCGCGACGTCGAGGGCGCCGGCGTCGAAGCCGCGGTGGGTCGCGAGGACGGCGCGGTCGCCGGCGAAGAGCGATGCGAAGGCGGGCGGAACGAAGGCGCTCGCGTGCTCGCAGGTCAGGACGAGGCGCGCGTCGCCGCGGCCCCGGTCGTCAGCGGTCCGCACGCAGCATCCGCCCCGCGCGCAGGCAGTCGGCCAGCTCGCCCCAGACGGCCGCGAGCTGCGCGCGGGTCGGCGTCGGCGCGGTCGCGCCCGGCTGACCGCGGCGGCCGCTCTGGCTCCGCAGGCGCCCGAGGATGCGGGTCGCGAGCGTGCCCTCGTCGCGGATGACGTCGAGGGGCGCGCGCAGCGCGGCATGGCCGGGCTCGTTCGCGAAGTCGCGGTCGAGCAGCTCACACCAGAGATCCGAGGCGCGCCGGGGCGCGCGATCGAAGCCGAGGGCGGCGAGGTAGTCGCCGTCTTCGATCCGGGCTCGCTCGGCCTCGCGGGCGGTCTGCCAGAGGATCCGGGCGAGGGCCTGCGTGTCGAGGGCGCGGAGGCGCGTCTGGGCGGCGCCCTCCATCCGACAGAGCGCGCGCAGACTGGCCGTGATCGCCGCATGGATCGCGACGTCCGCCTTCGGCGTCTCCTGCACGTCGAGCACGCGGATCTCGAGCGCCATGCGATCGAAGCGCGCGATGCAGCCCCGGGCGTTGACCCACTCGTGGCGCAGCAGGCCCTGCGGATCGAGGGGCGCCAGGTCGGCGTACACGCCCTCGAGCAATCGCTCGTAGTCGGCGCGGGTGAAGACGGGCTCGGGAACGACAGAGCCCGATACCGAGGGCACGCGCCGGGCGTTCGTGCGGTAGACCTCGAGGCGCGTGTCCATCAGGCCGCTGATCCGACCGTCGACGCAGGGGGACGAGGCGGCGAGGGCCGGCAGGATCGGGAGCAGCGCCCGGATCGCGGCGTGGAGCCGGCCGAACTCGTCGTCGTTCGCGAAGGGCAGGTTCAGGTGGGCGCTCTGCAGGTTGGCCCAGCCGTGGCCGCGGCAGTCGAAGATGCGGTGGAAGGCGTCGTAGATCTCGCGGCTGCCGTGGGGCCAGAGCTCGAAGTCGCGGGCCGCGTCCATCCAGGGATGCATCGCGGTCGGCAGCAGCCGAGCCCCCATCGGCGCGAGCCGCTCCTCGATCCGGGCCAGCTCGCCGGCGAAGCCCGCATCGGTCCCTTCGAAGCGCGCCACGGGGCCGTTCGTCTTGACCTCGATCACGTGGCGCGCCAGCTCGTTCGACCAGGCGTAGGCGCCGCGCTCGATCTCGTTCTCGATCGAGCCGCTCTCGGCCTCGATCAGCCGATCGGCGATCGGGCGGACGTCGAGGGTCGCCGCGTCGACGATCATGTACTCGAGCTCGATGCCGAAGCCCTCGAAGAGCGAGAGCACGCGTCCTGCTTCCGCCGCCGGTTCGCCCTCCGCTTCAGTCGACATGGTCGAGGAGCGCTCCCCCGCGCCGGTCGAGCCGGACGCGGAACCACTGCATGATCCGCCGGTAGACCTCGTCGCCGATCACCGTGTCCTCGTAGCCGACTTCGATGTTCGGGTTGTCGTTGATCTCGATCACGAGGAACTCGCCGTCGATCTCCTTGAGGTCGACGCCGTAGAGGCCGTCGCCGATCAGCCGGGCGGCGCGCACCGCGACGTCGAGGAGCTTCTCCGGCACGTCGTCGAGCGCGAGCGTGTCGACCTTGCCGTAGCGCCGGAAGCCGCTGGGGCCCGTCCGCACGATCTGCCAGTGGCCCCGGGCCATGTGGTAGCGGCATGCGAAGAGGGCCTGACCGTCCAGCACGCCGATGCGCCAGTCGAATTGCGAGGCGGTGAAGGCCTGCGCGACGACGAGCTCCGAGTCGGCGAGGAAGAGCTCCGCCTTCTCGCGCAGCTCGGTCAGGGTCTCGGCCTTCGTGACGCCGCGCGAGAAGGCCGAGTCGGGGCGCTTCAACACACAGGGGAGGCCGACCTGCTTCGGGATCTCTTCGATCGAGTCCGCATGGGCGACGAAGGTCTTCGGATGCGGGATGCCGTGGCGCGAGAAGAGCTCGGCGAGGAAGACCTTGTTCGAGCAGCGCAGGATCGAGATCGGATCGTCGATCACGATCAGGCCCTCCGTCGCGGCGCGACGAGAGAGCCGGTAGGTCGGGCCGTTGACGTAGGTCGTCTCGCGGATGAAGAGCGCGTCGAACTCGCCGATGTCCTCGGCGTCGTCGCGCTCGATCAGATGCGGCTCGATGCCGAGCTCGCGCGCCGCCTTCGCGAACCGGCGCAGGGTCGCCTCGTCCGACGGCGAATCCTCGGCCTTCGGGTCGTGCAGGATCGCGATGTCGTACTGGTATTTGCGGGCGGGGGTCGAGCGCGGCGAGCGGCCGAAATGCTTCTGCGCCTGGGCGATCACGAAGGGACGATGGCTCTCCGGGATCTCACCGGTCGAGATCGGGCGGACCGAGGAGAGTCGCCACTCTTCGCCGACGCGCTCGAAGGAGGCACGCAGCAGCGGGACCGAGAACTGGGCGTAGAGCTCGCGGGACAGGGCGTCGTAGCGCTTCGAGAGGTTGCGGCCGAAGTAGACCGAGAGCTCGAAGCGCTTGCCGCGCAGGTGGGAGAGGGCGCGTTGGATCAGCGCGTCCATCTGCTCCGAGATGATCCGGACGACGGGCGAGAGGCGCAGGTCCTGGAGCGTCTCGACCGTCGGGAGCGGGCGATGCCCGCGCGCGGCGGCGATCAGCGAGACGTAGTAGCCGATCGTCTGGTAGCCGTAGGTCCGGCAGAAGTTGTAGACCCGGACGCCCCGACGCCCCGCCCATTCGCCGCCGACCAGGTAGTCCTTGGCCGCCACGACCTCGGCGCCCTTCAGGGCGAGCGGCCAGCGCTTCACGTTCTCGATCACGATGATCGACTTCAACCGGAATCCTCGGGCGGCTCGAGCACGAGCATGTTGCCGTCGTACGTCAGGACACCGAGCAGGATCGCGTTGATCACCCGCGCGACCGGCACCCAGTAGATGTGCTTCTGGAACTGGGGATGGGTCTCGGCGGGGTCGGCGATGCGGACGGTGCGCTCCTCTTCGTCCCAGCCCGACAGCACCACGAAGTGGCCCGTCGGAATGCCGCGGACGTCGTCGTCGGCGAGCGTATCGGTCCCGACCTCCCTGGAGCTGGAGTAGAGATACGTCGAGGAGAGCCCCGTCAGGATCGGCCGCTCGTCCTGCAGCCACTGGCGCAGGAGACCCGTCGTCAGGTCGACCATCGCGAGCTCGCCGCCGAGCTCGAGGTACTCGACGTAGCTCCGGGTCGCGACGGAGAGCCTGGGGTCGTTCTTCGCGCGCTCCTGTTCGACCAGCTTGTCGATCAGGTCGCAGCTCTCGCCATGGAACCAGGTCGGATCGAAGACGTTGAGATTGTAGGTGTACATGAGCGCGCGGTAGCCGCGCTTGAGGGCATGGATCGCGAGGTTCGCCGCCAGCGTTCCCCCCGTCTCGAGCTGGGGGATCTCGGCGATCACGTCCTCGAGCGACTCGAGATCGCCGTAGTAGCCGTAGACGGCCTGGAGGCAGGTCGGGCCGCAGGTGGCGTCGTCGGGCTGCCGCTCGATCTCGAGGTCGAGGCTGTGACGGGTGGAGGAGGAGGGCATGGGGTCGGGGCCATGGCGATGGAGCGGGACCTCGCGCTGCGCGATCGGCCGGCCGTTCGAAGACGCGCGCCGATCGAGACGCCCCGCTCGGCGGGGCCTCGAACGCGCGGGAGGGTAGGGCTGGCGCGGAGCGAGGCAAGTGGCATGCGGCGGCCGGGCGGGCTCGGCCGCCTCCCCCGGCGCTCGCGGAGCGGGCGCGCCTAGGCCGCCTGCGGTCTGTTCCGCGTGAGCGCCTTCGCCACGTCGCCGACCGGCCAGGGCTGGTGGTCGCGGTAGTCGTCCATCTTCGTCCAGCCCTCGGCGATCTTGCCCTGGACGGCGTCGAAGACGCGCCAGTGCATGGTCGGGCCGAAGAGGGGCTGCGATTCGACCGAGACGACGCGGACCTCGCCCTCCTCGAAGCCGCAGATCGGCTGGATCGCGCGCAGCAGCTGCTCGCCGTTGAGATGGCCGTCGCCGAAGTTCCAGCCGAGGATCGTCCCGCCGAGGACCTCGCCCTCGTGCCACTCGTAGTCGTCGATGTCGTCGACGGCGACGGGCAGCGCCTCGAAGAGCGGGCGGCCCTGGAAATGCATGAAGCGGCTGACGAGCATCATGGTCTTGGCGAACTCGAGCTGGTCGGGGTCGGGGATCATCTCCTCCATCTGCTCGACGACGGTCCCGCTCACCTTCTTGAGCTTGCCGAGCTTCTTCGTGCAGCCGTTCTTCTTGAAGAGCCAGACGTTGTAGGCCCAGTTGCCCGCGTAGTACCGCATGGAGGGAAGGAACGAGACGCGAGCCGGAACGAAGTTGCCGAAGAGCGGGACGGCGACCAACGTGAAGAGCAGGGCGCCGAGCAGCAGCGGCATCTGGGACATGTCGAAGACCGACGCCTCCGGATGGAACCAGAACAGGAACCAGCCGCCGTAGATCATCAGGATGTTCCACTCGACCGGCATGCCGTTGGGGTTGTTGAGGCCGATGAACGAATGGAACCCGGTGAAGAGGATGCAACCGCCGAGGAGCAGCCACTCGTTGCCCGTGACGCTGGCCGTCAGCAGGATGAAGGGGATCGAGACCTCCGAGACGTGACCGAAGGCCGCCATGTTGGCGGCGAAGCGCGACGGGCGCAGGTCGTCCGGGAAGTTCGTGAAGAGGCTCTTCTTCAGGAACTTCGGGAAGAAGGGCCCGTTGTTCATCATGAACATGATCACGGAGGGGAAGTGGCTGTTCCACTTCGAGACCCCCGCCCAGATCCAGATGAAGGACCAGACGATCTTCGCGCCCGAGATCCAGACATCGTTCGCCGCGGCGAGCGTGATGCAGCCGAGCACGACCCAGTAGTGCTCGTAGCGCGCGACCAGCATCAGCGTCTTGTCGAGCACGCCGTTGACCGCGACGAGGACAAAGCAGGGCAGCAGGAGCTGGGGCGTCATCTCCGGCTGGGTCAGGGCGAAGAGCAACAGACCCTGGTTGAGCAGGTAGAGCGACACGTCGAGCAGGTTTCGCGTATCACCGCCGATCAGCGGAGCCCCGCGGAAGAGCGGGAGCTTGATCGTTCCGACCCGCGCGAAATGCCGATAGCCCCCGTACCACTTGTCGAACCGCGCGTTCATCGGGCCCCAGCCGCAACCGAAGCCGAAGAGCTCCCAGCACATGGACCAGACCATCGCCTTCTTGAAGGCCTCGTTGGTGAAGGCCCAGTCGGCGATCTGGAAGAAGCCGGGGTAGCCCGCATTGAAGCTGCACCAGAACGCCCATGCGCCGATCAACGCGAAGAAGTACTTGCCCCAGTAGAGCGCCATCACGCTCGGGCGATTCGGGCTCGAGTTCGCCCAGGTACGGCAGGCGAGCCGGACGCGCTCGGGGAAGGGGGCGTGGACGACCCGGGCCGGGTCGTAGGGCGGGAGGTCCTGGGGCGAGGCGGCGGGGTTCTCGGTCGTCATGGCGGACGATGATAATCCGCCTGCTTCGGCCCGCGCGACCCCCGTCAGCGCCGCCAGAAGCGGCGATCGAAGAGGGCGAGGACGGCGAAAAACTCGAGTCTTCCGAGCCACATCAGCAGGATCATGACGAGCAGCTGGGCGTCGCTGAAGAAGGCGTAGTTGCCCGTCGGCCCGACGCGGCCGAGGCCCGGGCCGATGTTCGAGAGGGTCGCGATCGAGGCCGTCGCGGCCGTGAGCAGGTCGACGTCGCCGAGGGAGAGCAGCGCCGTTCCGACGATCCAGGCGACGAACCAGAGACCGATCAACGCGACCACCGCGCGGATCGACTCCTCGGGCAGCGGCTTGTCGCCGACCATCACGGCGACGACCGAGTTGGGGCTGAAGGTCAGCCGCACCTCCCGGCGCGCCGCCGCCGCGCCGACGAGGCCCCGGATGACCTTGATGCCCCCGGCCGTCGACCCCGCGCAGCCGCCGACGAACATCAGCATGACGAGCAGCCAGCGCGAGGTCTCGGGCCAGCGGTCGAAGTCGGCCGTCATGAAGCCGGTGGTCGTCACGACGGAGGCGACCGAGAAGGCCGCGTCGAGCAGGACACGGGGAAAGCTCGACGGGCTGCCCGGCGTGCGGAGGAGCTGGACGGTGATGAAGACGACGACGACCGCGGAGATCGCGAGATAGGCGCGCAGCTCCGGATCGCGGAGCACGCGGAGGTCGCGGCGTCGGAGCAGCAGGTAGTAGAGGGTGAAGTTGACGCCCGCGGCGAGCATGAAGAGGGTGGTGACGAGCTGGATCGGCCAGGAGAAGTGGCCGAGCGAGGCGTTGTGGCTCGAGAAGCCGCCGGTCGAGAGCGTCGTGAAGGAGTGGGTCAGCGCGTCGAAGGGGGAGGCGCCGAGCACGAGGAGCAGGACGGTCTGGGCGAGGGTGAGTCCGAGGTAGATCCGGAAGAGCGCGATCGCCGTCTGCTGGACCCGGGCGTGGAGGATCTCGGCCTTCGGTCCCGGAACCTCGAGCTGGATCAACATGCGCGCGCCCGGTCCGAGCTCGGAGAGCAGCGCCACGAAGATCACGACGAGCCCGACGCCGCCCAGCCACTGCGTGAACCCGCGCCAGAAGAGGATCGGGCGCGGCACGATCTCGATGTCGGTCAGGATCGAGGCGCCCGTCGTCGTGAAGCCCGAGACGGACTCGAAGAGCGCGTCGATCGGGCTCGGGATCGCGCCGGAGGCGACGTAGGGGATCGCGCCGAAGAGCGACGCCAGCATCCAGCTCCCCACGACGATCAGCACGCCGTCGCGGCGGTACAGGTCGCCCTCGCGCGTGCCCCGCAACCGGAAGACCGTCGCGAGCGCGGCGCTCGCGAGCGAGCCCGCGAGGAACGCCCGCGTCGAGCGCCCGTCGAAGGGCACGAGGCACCAGAGCAGCGGGACGAGCTGCGCGGCCGCGAGGACGAAGAGGACGAGGCCGAGGATCGAGAGCACGCGGCGGACGTTCACGACGCGTTTCCTCAGCCCTGCTCGGCGCCCGGAAAGACGAGCTGGACGACGTCCGCCTCGTCGCGTTGCACGAAGAGCACGACGTCGTCGTCGACCTCGAGCCGGTAGTCGCCGCGCGGGATCACCGCCCGCCCGCCGCGCAGCACCGCCGCCACGATCAGCCCCCGCGGCACCTCGATGTCCGCCAGTCGTTCGCCCGCCGCCGGACTCGCGGCATGGATCCGCCGCTGCATGAACGCCGCGGCGCCGTTCTCGAACGAGACGATGTGGGCCTCGTAGTTGCTGTCGATGTAGCCGCGGATGCGCTCGGCCGCGATCGTGCGCGGGCTGACGACGTCGAGCAGCGCGAGCTTCTTCCAGAGGTTCGAGGTCTCGCTCTTCTGGACGCGCGCCGTCAGCTGACGCGCCCCGAGCTCCTGGGCCAGCAGGCAGGCCATCAGGTTCGCCTCGTCGTGGCCCGTCAAGGCGATGAACGCATGGGCGTCGGCGACGCCTTCGGAGGCCAGCACCGAGAGATCCGTCGCGTCGCCATGGATCACGTCGAATCGCGGGAACGTCGCCGCGAGCTCCTCCGCGCGCACGCGGTCCCGCTCGATCAGCTTCAGCTGCTGGACCCGCCCCTCGAGCGTCGAGACCACCGCATGCGCCGTCGCGCCGCCCCCCGCGACCACGACGAGCCCCGGCTGGCGCGGGTGGCGGCTCGCGCGCCGCTCGACCTCGTCGATCGCCTTCGGCGTGCCGACGACGAGCACGTCGTCGCCCACCCGCGGCCGATCGACGCCGGTCGGCACGAGAACGCGTCCTTCGGAGATGAAGGCGAGCACGAGACAGTCCTTCGGCAGGTCCGCCTCTGCGAGTCGCCGTGCGGCGAGGGTCGAGTCGTCCTCGACGGCGATGCGGCGGACCTGGAGCGCGCCGCCGGCGAGGTATTCGATCTCGACCGTGTTGTGTCCGAGCACGTGGTTGCGGATGCGCGTCGTCGCGAGCAGCTGGGTCGAGAGCAGCAGGTCGGCGCGGAAGGTCTTCTCGTAGATCCGGCCGTAGCGGGTCACGTCCTCGGCCGTCGCGACGCGCACGACGGTATGCGGCGCGCCCAGCGTCTTCGCGAGCAGCGACGCCGCGAGGTTCGCTTCGTCGGAGGAGCTCGACGCGACGAAGAGGTCACAGGTCGCGATGCCGGCCGCTTCGAGGGTCGGGACGTGCGTGCCGTTGCCCAGCACGAACGAGACGTCGAGGCGCTCCTCGATCATGCGCTGCTTCGCGGGATCGCTGTCGACGAGGGTGACGGCGTGGCCGCTGCCCGAGAGGCTCCGCGCGAGGTAGCGACCGACCTCGCCGGCGCCCATGATGACGAAACGCTTCATGTCCATCGGCCGGCAGGGTAGTCGCCGGGCCGTCTTCGCGCTGCCGCCCGCGCGCGCGCCGGCGCGGCGGGACTGCGCGCGGCGTGGCGCATCCGGGGGGCGCCGCGCGCGAGCGCCCTAGCCCAGGCGGAGCAGCAACCGGGGCGTGCGCTCGCGGTACGCGCGGTAGGCGGGATCGTCGCCCCAGCGCTTGCGCGCGCGGGCCTCGAGCATCGGGATGCCGCTCACGCGGGTGAGCAGGAAGTAGACGAAGAGCGGCGAGATCAGGGTGGCTCGCTGCCAGCCGGCGAGGGCGGGGAGCGCGATCAGCGCGATGCCCGTCCAGAGCACGATCTCGCCCAGGTAGTTGGGATGGCGCGAGCGGGACCAGAGGCCGGTCGTGACGAAGCGGTCGCGATTCGCCGGATCGGCGCGGAAGGCCCGCTTCTGCCGGTCGGCGGTGACCTCGAGCGCGAATCCGGCGAGCCAGGCCAGCAGGCCCGCGAGCGCGAGCGCGCCGAGCGGCGCGTGCGCGCGGACCGGCGGCGCGGTCAGGGCGGCCAGCGCCGCGCCGGCGGTGAGCGCGACCCAGAGGCCCTGGAGCGCGAACGCCAGCAGGAAGCGGGCGAAGTCGCGCTTGATGGCGTCGAAGCGGCCGTCGCCACCGGCTGCGCGGACCCGGGCGAAGAGGAACGAGCCGAGGCGGATGGCCCAGATCGCGATCAGACCCGCGAGCAGGAGCGCCCGCGGTCCGCGCGGCCCGGTCGCGAGCGCGAGCGCGGCGACGGCCAGATAGGTCGCGCTGCCCGTCAGGTCGTAGTACCGCTCGGTCCGCGCGAGCCAGGCGGGCACGAAGGCCAGCAGGTTGATCGCGAACGCGAGGGCGACGCAGAGCGCGAAGACGGGCCAGCCCGCCCAGCGCGTGCCGCCCTGGCTCCCCGCCCAGGCCAGCGCGGCGCCCGTCGCGAGCACGACGGGCAGCAGCGCGAGCGGCGCGGCCTTCACGCCGTGGGCCGGTGGACGGGCTCCTCGAAGGAGCCGAAGAGCTTGTCGTAGAACATCGTCAGCGTCGCGAAGTTGCCGTGGTTCATGTCGATGTGGTGGGCGGCGTGGACGCCGGTGATGTAGTCGATCACGGTGAACGGGAAGCGGTCGGGGAAGCGGGTGTAGACGTGGTTCAGGGTGTTCAGCTGCGTGAAGATCCAGGTCGCGATCACCATCGAGAAGACGTTCAGCGGCGCCCCCGAGACGGCGGCGACGATCGGGATCGAGCAGAGGAAGAGCAGCAGCCCGATGATCGTCTCGATCGGATGGACGTAGAGCGCGTCGACGTAGGTGGGCTTGCGCGCTTGATGGTGGAGGGCGTGGATCTTCCGGAGCGGGTTGCCCTTCCAGTCGCCATGGAAGAGCGAGCGGTGGGTCCAGTAGTACATGAAGTCGAAGACGAGCAGCACGGCGACGATCTCGAGCGCGTGGCGCCAGAGCGGACGGGCGTCGAAGCCGATGCAGAAGGGCAGGACCGCCACGTAGAACACGATGTTGGTCCACATCGCGGCGCGGTTGTTGACGCGCACCGCCTCGCGGAAGGAGGTGCGGTCCATCTTCGATTTGTCGGCGGCGCGATTCTCGTCGCGCATCGCGACGAACATCGGAACGCGGAAGATCAGGGCGTTGCCCGCGATCGTGAGCGCGATCAGCAGGCCGATGAAGGTCAGGGCGGCTTTCCAGTCGTAGGTCATGTCGGGGCTCCTCGAGGACGGATCGGGCTTCGGGCTCGGTTCGCGGGCTGCGCCGTGATCGTTGGCACGGCGCCGCGGCACGCGCGACGACGGGCCGACGGGCGGCCCGGACTTCATGGACTCGGCGGGTCGGCGGGCTGCGTGACGAGATGGGCGGCCAGGCGCGCGGCGTCGCGATCGCCGAGGCGATCGCGGAGCCGGGCGGCGAGGCGGGCGAGATCTTCGCGGGCCGCCGACGGCGTCTCGCCCCGGGCGCCGGCATCCGACGCCGCACGGACGCGGCCCCGGGCCGCCGGATTCGGCGCTTGGTCCGCAGCCTCGGTGGGGAGCTCGGCCCGTCCGAACGCGTCGGAAAGGATCTCGGCCTCGAGCCCCTGCGCCCGGTAGAGCGCGCGGGCGACGTCGGCGAAGTCGCGCAGCGCGTTCGGTGCGAGGCGAGCGCTCCAGTCCCGTTCGAGGTCGTCGAGCGCCTCGACGGAGTCCGCGATCAATCGCATGCCCTGGTCCGTCAACCGGACGACGACGCCCCGGCGATCCTGCGCGTCGGGCTGGCGACGCACGTATCCGAGCGTCTCGAGGTCCCGTGCGGTCGCGCTGATGGCCTGGCGGCTCACGCCGTGGAGCTCGGCGAGCTCGCGCAGGCGCACGCCGGCGGGGCCGACGAGCGGCAGGATCTGGCCGTGCGAGAGCTTGAGACCCGCGTGGCCCCGTCGACCGGTCGAGCGCATCAGCTCGCGCTCGGCGTGGGCGGCGAGGATCGGGAGCAGGCCGGCGCGCGCGCGCCGGGGATCGCTCGGCAGGGGCAGGAGGTCGAGGCTGCGGACGAGACGGGCGAGGGTCGTCGTGAACGCGTGATAGGCGGATTCGCCGACGCGACGCGCGTGGTCGGCCTCGATCTCGTGCAGGAAGGCGACGCCGTCGGCGACGAGCCGCTCGCCCTGCGGCGTCAGCACGGGCCGACAGGCCCGGCGATCGTCGGGGTCCGGGATCCGGGCGACGTAGCCCGCGCGCTCGGCCAGCGCGACGAGCTGGCTGGCGGCCTGGGGACTGATCGCGAGCGCGCGCGCGAGGCGCGACAGCGGACGCGGGGCCTGGGCGGCGAGGGCGATCAGGAGTCCGAAGCTCGGGCGGAGACCGGGATGGTCGCGCTCGTCCTGGAGGTGGCGCATCAACCGGAGCTGGAGATCTCGGGCGAGCCCGATCAGATGGCGCGCGAGGTTGTCCCGATAACGCGGCCAGCTGCGCGCGGCCGCCGGACTCGGGACGGGGCTCGGCTTCGGCATGATGGCGGCACTATAAAAGACGGATCGAAAAGTTCAAGCGTGATTGACAATTTGATACATCATGGTTGAAGATGGGCCCGGCCGGACCGGGGGGCCGAGCAACAGGAGGCTGCGTGCTCACGATCTACCACTCGCCCCGCTCCCGTTCGATGCGCGTCGTCTGGCTCGCCGAGGAGCTCGGGCTGCCCTATCGGGTCGAGACGCTCGAGATGTTCGGTGAGGCCATGCAGTCGCCGGCTCATCTCGCGATCCATCCCCTCGGCAAGGTTCCGGCGATCGACGACGACGGTTTCGTGCTCTGGGAGACGACGGCGATCCTCTCCTACCTGATCGGGCGCTGCGGTGACGAGGCGCTGCTCCCGCCGCGGGAGACGCGCGCTGGAGCGCTCGCGATCCAGTGGATGGACTTCGGCGAGAATCCGCTCACCGTCCTCCTCGGCGAGGTCGCCGCCCACGCGGGGCCGATGCCGGAGGCGCGGCGCATCCCCGCCCTCGTGACGCGTGGGCGGGCGCTCGCGCCGTCGCTGATCGGGGTGGTCGAGCGGGCGCTCGCCGGGCGGCCGTTCATCCTGGGCGAACGCTTCAGCGCGGCCGACATCATGCTCGGCTTCGGCCTCGGCATCGCGCGGCATCTCGCGTTCGTGGGGGAGGGGACGCCGCGCTGCCTCGACTATCTCGAGCGCTTGACCGCGCGGCCCGCCTACCGGCGCGCCGTGCTCGTCTGACGGGCGCGTCCGGTTTCGAACGCCTCGCGATCGAGCGTCCGTGCCCGCGCCTTGAATCCGCTCATCGAGCCGGGCCACTGCGTCACGATGCGGCCCGAGGGCGCGCGGTAGTAGCCGTTGCAGCTCGCCTGCCAGACGGAGACGCCCGCGATCTGGCGCTGCAGCTCGTCGTTGAATCGACGCATCGCGTCGGGTCGGACGTCGACCCAGGCGAGATCTTCGCGCGCGATGCGCTCGACCTGGGCCAGTACGTGATCGACCTGGGACTCGATCATCTCGAGGATCGAGCCGTTGTTGGTATTGGGTCCGTAGAGCATGAAGAGGTTGGGGAAGCCGGCGGTCGTGATGCCGAGGTAGGCGATCGCGCCGTCGTTCCAGGCCTCGTCGATCCGCTTCCCGCCGCGACCGCGGACGTCGAGTGCGGAGAGGTACTTCGTCGTCTCGAAGCCCGTGGCGTAGATCAGCGTGTCGAACGCGCGTCTGCGTCCGTCGATCGTGACGACGCCTTCCGGCTCGATCCGCTCGATGGTATCCGTCACGAGCTCGAGGTTCGGGCGGTTGAACGCGGGGTAGTAGTCGTTCGAGAGGAGCGGCCGCTTGCAACCGTAGGGATGGCGCGGGCGGAGCTTCTCGCGGACGAGCGGATCCTGGACGACGCCGAGGGCCTTCTCGCCCTCCGCGGCCATCTTCGCCATCAGCTCCGGGTTCGACATCGTCATCAGGTCGTCGAGGAAGCGGTAGTTCTCCTCGCGCTGCTTCGCGAAGATCGACGGATCGGCGCAGTGGGCGCGGATCTCCTCGGCCGAGTAGGGCGCGTCGTCCTTGGGCAGGACCCAGTTCGCCGTGCGCTGGAAGAGCGAGACGTGGGCGGCCTGCTTCGCGATCTCCGGCACGAACTGGACGGCGCTCGCCGCGCTGCCGATCACGCCGACCCGCCGTCCCGAGAGGTCGTGGTCCCAGTTCCAGCGCGCGGAGTGGAACGAGACCCCGGCGAATGCGTCGCGGCCGGGGATCGAGGGCCAGGCGAGCTCGTTGAACATGCCGAGGGCGCTGACGACGATCTCGGCCTCGACCTCCTCGCCGGAGGCGAATCCGATGCGCCAGAACGCGGCCCGCTCGTCCCAGACGAGCCGCGTCGCCTCGCGCTCGAAGCGACAGCGGGAGAGGATGCCGTAGCGCTCGGCGATGCCTTCCATGTAGGCGAGGATCTCGGCCTGGGTTCCGAAGGGGCGGGTCCAGTCGAGCTTCGGCGCGAAGGAGAAGGAGTAGAGCGTCGAAGCGACGTCGCAGGCGCAGCCGGGATAACGGTTGTGGTACCAGGTCCCGCCGACCCCGGCGCCCTTCTCGTAGAGCGTGTAGTCGTGGAATCCGGCGCGATCGAGGGCGACGGCGGTGCACAGGCCGCCCGGTCCGGCGCCGATCACGGCGATGCGGAGGGGACGGCGACCGGAGGCGGCGTCGTTGTGGTTCATGCCATCGGACGCTATCGCCCCCACCATGGGAAGCAATCCAGCCGACGAGGAGATCGACATGGCAGGCAGGCTCGAGGGCAAGGTCGCGCTCATCACCGGCGCGGCGCGGGGCACGGGCGAAGCGACGGCGAGGCGATTCGTCGCGGAGGGCGCGGCGGTCGTCATCGCCGACGTGCTCGACGAGCCGGGGCGCAAAGTCGCAGCGGCGCTCGGGGAGCGGGCGCTCTTCGTCCCGCTCGACGTGACGGACGAGGCGCAATGGGCGGACGGGCTCGCGCGGACGCTCGAGCGCTTCGGGCGCCTCGACGTGCTCGTCAACAACGCCGCCGTGCTCCACATCGCGCCGCTCGAGCAGACGAGCGCGGCCGACTGGGAGCGGCTCAGTCGCATCAACTTGATGGGCCCCTTCCTGGGCATCAAGGTCTGTGCGGCGGCGATGCGGGCGGTCGGGGGCGGCTCGATCGTCAACGTCTCCTCGATCGACGGACTCGAGGGCATGAACTTCGTCTCGGCCTACTCCGCGACGAAATGGGGCCTGCGCGGTCTGTCGAAATGCGCCGCCCTCGAGCTCGGGCGCGACGGGATCCGCGTCAACACCGTCTGCCCCGCCGGAGGCAGCGACGAGATGGCCGCGCCCTGGCGGCGCCCCGGCTCGCAGGACACGACCGGCTACATGGACAAGCGCCCGATTCCGCGGCGTGGGACGGTCGAGGAGATCGCCTCGATGATCCTCTTCCTCGCCTCGGACGAGGCCTCGTTCTGTACCGGGGGCGACTTCCCCGTCGACGGCGGCCACTCCTGCGGCACCCGTCTTCCGACGCCCGTCCGTCGCCTCGACTAGCACGCCGTCCGAGGCCGGGCGGTCCCGGATGGCGGAGTGGCTCGGCTGCACGCGAGTTGCGGGTCGGCTGCAGGCCCGACCCCGCATTCCGGGGTCGATCGTCGCAGGGAAATGCCGATAGGTCGCGGAGGCCAGCGCATCCCGCGCGCGGGCCGCGGTCTTCCGGGACGGACGGAGCGCCATGAGCCAGGACGAAGCGACACCGAGCGCGCTGCGCGACTCCATCGCGCTGCTGCTCGTCGTCGAGGACGATCCGACCGCCAATCGTCTCGTCGAGGTCCTCGCCCGCCCCGATGGCGTCCGCTACGACATCACCCGCGTGCTGCGCGTCGAGGACGCGCTGCTGCGCCTGACCGAGGCGTCCTTCGACGCGATGCTGCTCGACATCTCGCTCCACGAGGGGCCGGGGCTCGACTCGCTGATGCGCGCCTCGGCGGCGACGCGCAGCATCCCGGTCATCGTGCTGACCTACCAGCGGGACGAGGCGACGACGCTGAAGGCGGCCCGCGCCGGCGCGCAGGATTGTCTGTCCCGGGGCGAGGTGACCCCCGAGCTGATCTCGCGCACGATCGTCCACTCGATCGAGCGCCACAAGATCCTCCAGCAGCTGACCGAGGCCAAGCAGCGCCAGCGCTTCCTCGCGACCCACGACACCCTGACCGAGCTGCCGAACCGCTACTCGTTCATGCAGCAGCTCGGCCCGATGCTGCATGCGGCGAAGCGCCGCGAAGGCAGCCTCGCCGTCCTCTTCTTCGACCTCGACGGGTTCAAGGCGATCAACGACAACCTGGGCCACGGCGTCGGCGACGAGCTGTTGACCGACGTCGCCAAGCGGCTGCGCAAGCAGATCCGCAAATGCGACCTGATCGCGCGCATCGGCGGTGACGAGTTCCTCGCCGCGATCCAGGACTTCGAGAGCGAAGAGACGCTGCTCAAGGTCGCCGAGACGATCCGTCGCGAGATCGAGCGCCCGTACCACATCGAGGGCAACGAGTGCTGGATCAGCGCGAGCGTCGGCATCGCGCTCTTCCCGCGCCACGGCGCCACCGCCGAGCCCCTCATCCAGAGCGCCGATACGGCCATGTACCAGGCGAAGAACTCGGGCAAGAATCGCGTCTGCCTCTTCAGCGACGAGATGAACGCGAAGTCGATCGAGCGCTTCGAGCTCGTGTCGGGTCTGCGCGAGGCGGTCCACAGCGGTCAGCTCCAGCTGATGTTCCAGCCCCAGGTCGACGTCGCGCGCGAGGAGATCGTGGGCGTCGAGACGCTCGTGCGCTGGCATCATCCGACGCGCGGCATCGTCTCGCCCGCGAACTTCATCGGCGTCGCCGAGGACGCGGGCGTCATGGTCCAGCTCGGGGAGTGGGTCCTGCGCACGGCCTGCGAGGCCGCGCACGGCTGGGCCGAGCATTCGACGGCCCGGGTCGCGGTGAACCTCTCTGGGCGACAGCTCGATCATCCCGATTTTCCGAAGCGGGTGAGGAAGATCCTCTACGAGAGCGACCTGCCGGCGTCGCGGCTCGAGCTCGAGCTGACCGAATCGCTCGCGACGACCGAGTCCGCGATGCGGGCGATCGGGGAGCTGCGGGCACTCGGGATCCGCGTCGCGATCGACGACTTCGGGACCGGCTATTCGAGCTTGACGCTGCTCAAACGGCTCGACGTCGACATGCTCAAGATCGACCAGTCCTTCGTCCGGGGCGCGGCGCAGACCGATCCCGATCGCGTCATCCTCGCGGCGATCATCCACATGGCGCGAGGCCTCGGGCTCGACGTCCTGGCCGAGGGCGTCGAGAACCCCGACGAGATGAAGGCGCTGCTCGAGCGCGGCTGCTCATTGATGCAGGGCTACCTCTTCTCGAAGCCCGTCGACAAGAATCAGCTCGAGTGGCTCGTCAGCGGCCCGGACACGCCGTGGCGGGCCGTGCTCGCCGACCCCGACGCGTGGTCGGCCTCGGGCCACGATGCATCGGCCTCGATTCCGGCCGCTCCGGTCCGGTCGGACTCGGCGTCGGCGGAGCGGTCGGGCGCGTCGGGGGCGGAACGGCGCGAAGGGGAGGCGGCGACGTCCTCGGACGGACCGCAGGCGCTGGGTCGGATCGGTCTGGTCCGAAGCGGAGCCCGGGTCGATCCCGATGCCGATCTCTATCCGGTCCTGAAGAGCTCCGGGCGCTGAGCGCCCTGCGCGGGCCAAGCGCTCGTGGCCATCGACCGACGTCCTCAGCCGTCGTTCGATTCCGGTCGGCGCGCCCGGGCGAGCGGCGCGAAGAGCGCGAGGCGATGGAAGTCGGGCGCCTCGCCGGGCACGGGCTGCCACGCGAGGTAGCGGCGCGCGGCGGCGGGCCCGTGGATGGCGAAGGCGTTCGCGGCCGTCGGCTCGGGCGGCAGCAGCGCGCTCGCGAAGGACGCGCGGGCGGTCCAGCGATCGCCCTCCCGCCGGGCTGCGTAGTCGAGAGCGAGGTCGCTCGTGACGAGCCGGCGGCGGCCTTCGAGGCGGAGTGCGAGCCAGTGGCCGTGGGGGCCGAACTCGAGCTCGAGGTAGCGCTCGCCGCTGCCCAGCAGGAAGAGCTCGACGACCTCGTGGTTCCACAGGCCGTCGCAGCGCCCGGGCGGCGCCGGCGGCGGCGCGTCGCCGTAGGCCGTCGCCTCGATCCCGATGCGCACGGGCTCGCCGAGCGTGAGCTCGATCCGTGCGCGCTCGCCGGGCAGGAGCGGGCCGCCGTCCCACGACCCGCCGATCTCGAATCGGTACCGCGTCACGCCTACACTCCGCGCGCCATCCGCCCGATCGGAGGACGGCGACCACGATCGCGGCCCCGGCCGCGGCGGGCCCGGTCGCGCGAACGGCGCCGGAACGCATGCGCGCGAAGCGCCACCCGGCGCGGGAACGACGAGGACGCATTGGCAGGCGGGCTATCGGACGATTCCGAGTGGCAGGACGCGGACGACACGACGCTCCTTCCGGACGCGGTCCGTGCCGCCTTCGCGCAGCTCGACGGACCGTTCCGCCTGCGGCCCCTCTCGGGAGGCCTGCTGCACCAGAGCTTTCACGTTCGCGCCGGCGATGTCGAGTACGTCCTCCAGCGCGTCGCCGCGGTCTTCGCCCCGGAGATCCACGCCAACATCCGCGCCGTCACCGATCACCTCGTCGCCCGCGGTCTGGCTGCGCCGCGGCTCCTGCCGACACGGCAGGGGGAGCGCTCGGCGGTGGTCGAGGGCCACGGTCGCTGGCGCCTGATGGAGCATCTCGGCGGCGTCGCCTTCGACCGCATCGAATCCCCGGCCCAGGCCCGCTCGGCCGGCGCCCTCGTCGGGCGGTTCCACGCGGCGCTCGCGGACTTCGATCGACCGCTGCAGCCGATGGGCATCCCCTTCCACGACACGCCCTACTACCGCTCGGAGCTGCGCGGCGCGCTCGCCCGTCATGCGGGCCATCGCCTCCACGCGCCGATGGCCGTCCTCGCCCAGAAGGTCTTCGACGCCTTCGACGCGATGGGACCCCCGGTCGCCACGCGTACCCGGGTGATCCATGGCGACCTCAAGCTCTCGAACGTGCTCTTCGAAGGCGTGTCGGGACCGGCTCGGACGCGCGCCGTCGCGCTGGTGGACTTCGACACGCTGATGCGCGGCGCGCTCTGGATGGAGCTCGGTGACGCCTGGCGCTCGTGGTGCAACGCGGCGGGCGAGGATGCCCGCGCGCCGCGCTTCGACCTCGAGGTCTTCGCCGCCTCCTGCGAGGGCTTCGCCGAGGGCTACGGCGCGCCCCTCGATCCTGCCGAGGTCGCGTCGCTCGAGACGGCGCCCGAGCGCATCACGCTCGAGCTCTGTGCGCGCTTCGCGACGGACGCGCTCGAAGAGCGCTACTTCGGCTGGGACGCGCAGCGCTTTCCGGCGGCGGGGGAGCACAACGCCTTGCGCGCCGAAGTCCAGTGGCAGCTCGTCGAGGCGACGCGTGCGACCCGGGCCCGTCGGCTCGTCTGCCTCCAGCGTCTCGGACGACCCGCGGCCGGCCTTCCCTCCGCCGACGCCGGCGCCTAGAGTCCGATCGCCGCGGGCCGACGGAATCGCTGCCGATCGAATCGGTCCGCCTGTCCGCGCCGTCCCGCGACGTGCGCCCCCGCGAAGGAAACGCCGATGCGATTCGCCTACCACGCCACGATGTGCAAACCCGACTTCTACCTGCCGCTCGCGATCGCGGCCGAGGAGGCGGGCTTCGACACGTTCACGCTGCCCGATTCCATCTGCTACCCCGAGGTCTCCGACAGCCAGTACCCCTACAACGGCACCGGCGACCGCGAGTTCCTCGACGGCGTGCCCTTCCTCGAGCCCTTTTCCGTCATTCCGGCGATGGGGGCCGTGACGACGAAGCTGCGGTTCTCGACCTCGGTCATGAAGCTCGCGATCCGCCAGCCCGTCGTCGTCGCGAAGTCGGTGACCTCGGTCGCCGTCCTGACGAACGACCGCTTCGACTTCGGTGTCGGCATCAGTCCCTGGCCCGACGACTTCGCCGCCTGCCAGATCCCCTGGGAGGGGCGCGGCAAGCGGATGGACGAGATGCTCGACATCCTGAAGGGGCTGATGACGGGCGAGTACTTCTCCTACCAGGGCGAGGTCTTCCAGCTCGATTCGATCAAGCTCTGTCCCGCGCCGACCCGACCGGTGCCGATCCTGATCGGTGGCCATGCGAAGGCGGCGCTGCGGCGGGCGGCGCGGGTCGCGGACGGTTTCATCCACGCCGGGGGAACCTTCGAGGCCCTGGCCGCGTCCGTCGCGGAGATCGAGCAGTACCGCAGGGAGTACGGGCGCGAGAAGCTCCCGTTCCAGTACCAGTCGATGAGCGCCGAGGCCTTCAGCGTCGACGGGGTCAGGAAGCTCGAGGATCTGGGCATCGCCGAGGCGATCGTCGCCTTCCGCAACCCCTACGAGGCCAAGCCGGATACCCAGACGCTCGACGAGAAGATCGGCGCGATCCGCTGGTTCGCGGACAACGTGATCCAGAAGACGCGCTAGGGCCGGCCGACGGGCGCTACCCTGGCTCGGCGCGTCCGTCCCGCGCCGGAGGGGAGGTGACCCGTGAAGAAGTTCGTGATCGCCGCCGTGATCGGGCTCCTGGTCCTGATCGCGATCGGAGTCTTCGCTTTCCTGAACCTCGACCGGCTGCTCGAGCGCAACCGGGATCGGATCGCGCAGATCGCGAGCGAGGCGGCCGGGCGCCCCGTCGCCTTCGAGAAGGCCTCTGCGGCGTTCTCGCGCGGGCTCGCGATCCGCATCGACGGACTGCGCGTCGCCGAGGATCCGCGCTTCGGCAAGGGCGACTTCCTCGCGCTCGAGTCGGGCTACGTCGATCTCGCGCTCTGGCCGCTCCTGCAGAGCCGCATCGAGGTGCGCGGCATCCGGCTCGAGCGGCCCGTGATCCAGCTGATCCATACGAGCCGCGGCTGGAACTTCGAGAGCCTCGGAAAGGCGTCGGGCGAGGCGCAGCCCGCCGCCGAAGGAGAGGCGCGGCCGCCGATGGCGCTGTCGATCGCGGCGATGTCGATCTCGGACGGGACGATCGTCTATTCGGATCGGGCGGCGAAGGACGGGCTCGCGCTGACGATCGAGGCGTTCGAGAGCTCGGGCTCCGATCTCTCGCTCGACGGCCCGATCGCGATCGACTTCTCGGGCCGCGTTCGGCCGACGACGGGCGACGCTGCGCTCGCGAGTCGCGTCTCGGGGCGGATCGAGCTCGCGGATCCGAGTCGGGCGACGGGGCGCCTTCGGCTCAGGAGCCCGGACTTCGCGCCGGGGCTGGTCGGCGTCGAGCTCTCCGAAGGCGACGCGCGCGAGCACGTCGAGGGGCTCGATCTCGAGATCGGTCTGCCCGCGGACGCGGCGAAGACGGGCTATCCGATCGCGCTCTCGGCCGAGTCGGCGCATCTGGCGGGGTTCGATCTCGACGCGATCGAAGGCCGGCTCGTCTACCAGGCCTCCCGCGTCGTGGTCGAACGGCTCGCGACGGGGATCGCGGACGGACGGGCCGAGCTCGCGGGCAAGGTCGGCTTCGGAACGCCGGGGCGATCGCCCTTCGATCTCGATCTGAAGGTCGATTCGCTCGACTCCGACACGCTCGCCCACGTCCTGCTCGGCGTTCCGCGCGGGGCCGTCTCGGGACGCGTCGGCGGCGAGTTCGATCTGGCGGGACAGAGCCTCGATTGGGACACGCTGAAGCGGACGATCGCCGGCAGCGTCCGGCTCGAGCTCGACGACGGCGCGCTCGAGCAGGTCAATCTGCTCGACTCGGTGACGCAGAAGCTCGTCGGCGACCCGGGGCTCGGCCAGCTGCTCGCCGGGGCCTTGCGCGACGCGATGCCGAGCGCGCTCGAGGGGAAGCGAACCCCCTTCGATCTGCTGCGGCTCGCGGTCCAGATCGACGACGGCCGTCTGCATGCCGACGATCTCCAGATCGCCGCCCAGCAGTTCGCCCTCTCGGCGAGCGACCTCGTCGTCGGACTCGACGGCTCGATCGACGGCGAAGGTCGGCTGCGGTTTCCGCCAGAGGTCTCGAAGAAGATCCTCGACAAGGCGGATCGATTCGCACCGCTGCTCGCACGCGATGGCGTCGTCGTGCTTCCGCTCCGATTCGACGGGGCGATCGCGTCGCCGACGGTACGCCCCGACCTGGCGGCGCTCGGGATGCAGGCGCGCGACGTCGCCACGGAAGAGCTCAAGGAGAAGGCGGCGAAGAAGCTGACCGACGCGATCTTCGGCAAGAAGAAGGACAAGAAGCAGAACGAGGGCGGAGGCGCGGCGGCGAGCCCCGACGCGGCGGCCGCCGACGCGCAAGGCGCGGGGGCGGACGCCGCTCCGCCCGAGACCGAGAAGGAGCGCCAGCGCGACGCCACGAAGGATCTCGTGAAGGAGGGCCTCGGCCGGCTATTGGGTCAGTAGGCGCCGGCGGCGTCGGGCGTCGAGCCGCGGGCGGGCGCGCCGGGGGAAGGGCCAGTCGGAGGAAGCGCGATGGGATGGCTGCGTCGGCTCGCGTTGCTCGTGCTCGGTCGCTACGGCGAGCGCCTCCGCTATCCCCATCTGCTGCTGATCGCGGGCCTCGCCTTCGTGCTCGACTTCGCCTTGCCGGACGGGCTGCCGTTTCTAGACGAGCTGGTGCTGGGCCTCGCGACGCTCTTCCTCGCGCTCTGGCGCAAGCCAGGCGCCTGAGGCGCGGGGCGGATCAGGCCGCCTCGCTGACCAGCGGCAGCCGCTCGGGGCGGCGGATGAAGATGCTCTTCGCATGGACGACGGGCTTCGCGGGATCGAGGGCGAGGCGCCGCGTCCGCGCGAGCGTCCGCTCGACGACGATCCGCGTCTCGAGTCGAGCGAGATGGACCCCGATGCAGAAATGCAGACCGCGTCCGAAGCTCATGTGGTTCTTGGGATGGCGGCGGTCGAGGCGCAGCGTGTCGGGCTCCTCGACGGCCGACGGATCGCGGTTCGCGGACGCCCAGGAGAGCATCAGCCGATCGCCCGGCTCGAGGTCGTAGCCGCCGAGCCGGCAGGCGCGGCGCACGGCGCGGTAGTGGAAGTTGAAGGGCGGCTCGAGGCGCACCGCCTCCTCGACGAAGCGCGGAATCAGCGTCGGATCGCGTCGGAGGCGCTCGGCGAGGTCGGCGTCGCGCGCGAGCAGAAGCAGGCTCGAGCCGATCAGCGCCGCCGTCGACTCGCCCGCCGCCCCGAAGAGCACGATCGCGATGCCGACCGCCGCCTCGCGCGGGATCACGCCCTGCTCGACGGCGCGGGCGAGCGTGGCGAGCAGCGTCGCGTCGGGTCGATCGGCCGTGCTCGCGTCGGCACGCGCGAGGTGGTCGGCGAGATAGGCGCTCATGCGACGGGTCTCTTCGCCGAGGAAGCGCAGGCGCGCGTCGTCGATGTCGCCGGCCAGCATGTCGCCGCCCATCATCGACCAGGTCCGGAAGTGATCGACGTCGGAGTCGGGGAGACCGAGAAGGCTCGCGATCGCGAGCGCGGGGATGCGTTCGGCCAGCGCGGTCCAATCGCCCTGGCCGGCCGCCAGCAGGCCGTCGAGCGAGACGTCGACCCAGCGGCGGACGGACGCTTCCATGCGCAGGACCCGCGTGGGCGTGAGCTGCGGTTGGAGCACGGCGCGGTGCGCGGCGTGCTCGGGGTCGTCCGCGGTCGCGATCGCGTCGACGGCCCCGGTCCCCGGCATGGGGAAGAGCACCGGGGATCCTGCCGGTCCGCGCAGGACGACGCCCGTCAGGTTGGCGGAGAAGTCCTCCTGCCGGCCGAGGGCCTCTTCGACGAGGGCCCAGCTCGTGACGAGGTGGGCGCCCGTGTCGCCGATCCGCGCGATCGGCGCGGTCTGCCGAAGCCGCCGGTAGAGCGATTGCGGATCGGCGAGCACGGCGGGCGAGAGGATCTCGTCGGGGACTTCCGAGTAGAGCGGGGCGCGCATCGGATGGATCCTCTCAGGTCGTCGAGGTCGTCGAGGTCGTCGCCGAGGTCGTCGCCGAGCCCGAGAGCGCGGCGGCGGCCCGCTCGGCGAGGGCGACCGTGACGATGTGGGTGTTGCTGCGGGTGACGCGGGGGATCGTCGAGGCGTCGACGACGAAGAGCCCCTCGACGCCGCGGACCCGGCAGCCGGGATCGGTCACGCTCGCGGCGTCCTCGCCCATGCGGCAGGTCCCGACGCCGTGGTAGAACGCGCCGTGGTTCGCGGCGATCCAGGCGTCGATCTCCGCGTCGGAGAGGCGGGCGAGCGCCGTGACCTGCGCGGGCTCGCTCGAGATCCCCATCGCTTCGAAGACGGCGCAGGCCCGTCGGAAGCCGAAGCGCAGCCGCGCCACGTTGCGCGGCTCGCCCGGGAAGGACCATGTGAAGCGGCCGCGTGTCGCGACGTCGCGGGCCGCCAGCGCGACCTGCGACTCGCCGTCGGGTTGCTGGAGCGAGACGCTGAGATTGAGCCGATAGGTGCCGTCGGGCTTCTTTTCGGGCCAGGGCGTGATCTGCAGATCGTTCGAGAAGGGGCTGCCCTCGGCGGTCATGCGCGCGAGGGTCTGGATGCCGCGCGCGCCGCGGCCGAGACCCTCGCCCGCGATCGGCGTCGAGAGCTGGATGACCATGTGGTCCGTCCAGTGGGCCCCGACCGCCGGCGCGTCGACGACGATCGGGATGCCTTGCGCACGCAGCGCCTCGGCGGGGCCGATGCCCGAGCGACGGAGCAGGAGCGGGCTGTGGAGGACGCCGGCCGCGACGACGACGCGGCCGGTCTCGAGCCGCTCGCCGCCCTCGAGCACGACCGCGCAGACGCGCCCCCGCTCGAGCTCGACCCGATCGACGCGCGCATCGGCGCGGATCACGAGATTGGCGCGCCCGCGCGCCGGGGCGAGATGGGTGAGGCCCGCGGAGAGCCGCCGCTTGCCGTCGCGGTTCATCGGGATCGGGCCGACCCCCGTGGTGTCGGGGGCGTTGTGGTCGGGGCAGAAGGGCAGACCGAGCTTCTGCGCCGCCTCGACGAAGCGCTGCTGGACCGCGTCCCACTCCGTCTCCGGGTAGCGCACGATCGCGACGGGGCCGGCGTCGCCATGCCAGGCCGCGTCGCCGAAGTCGAGGTCGCGCTCGAGCCTCCGGAACCAGGGCAACATGTCGGGCCACTTCCAGCCCGTCGGCCACGCCTCGAAGTCCGGCGGCTCGGCCCGCATGGCGACCCCGCCGTTGATGGCGGAGGAGCCGCCGACGCCGCGCCCGCGGAAGTAGGGCAGGGTCCGTCCGTCGCAGGACGCGACCGTCTCGCCCCACTCGATCGGCCATTCATAGCCGCGCCCGAGGAACTCGACCTGCTCGGGCAGCGCCTTCGGATCGAAGTCGGGCCCCGCCTCGACCAGCAGGACACGCTCGCCCGGTCGCTCCGAGAGGCGCGCGGCGAGCACGCAGCCGGCCGAGCCGGCGCCGATCACGATCGTGTCCCAGGTCATCGTCGCTCCTCGTCCTCGGCATCCTGGCGCGGAAGCCCGTCGCCGGCGCGCCCGCGCGCGCAATGGCGCGCCCGCCCCGAGTCGGATAGCGCGCGCGCCGCCGATCGGCATCCGAGGCGCGATCCGGGCCCGGGCGACGCTATCGTGCCGGCCCCATGCCGTTCGAGATCACCGACTTCGAGACGCTGATGACCCTCGAGGACCGCGGCGCAGACGCCTTCCTCGGCCGCAGCCCCGGCTACCCCTGGCGCCGCGTCTACGGCGGTCAGGTCGTCGCCCAGGCGCTGCGCGCCGCGACGCACACCGTCCCGCCCGACCGCTTGGTCCACTCGCTGCATGCCTACTTCATCCGCGGCGGCGACGAGGATCTTCCGATCCGTTATGCCGTGACGCGCGTGCGCGACGGGGGTTCGTTCGCCCTGCGAAGGGTCGTTGCGAGCCAGTCCGGCCAGACGATCATGGAGCTCAGCGCCTCGTTCCAGATCGACGAGTCGGCGAGCCAGGCGGACGTCCAGGAGACCCGCCTGCCGGAGGGCCTCCCCGCCCCCGACGCGCTGCCCGTCACCGACTGGGGACCGATCCTCGAGCGCCGACCGATCGAGCTCGCGAACGCCCGCGCCGCCTACTGGCTGCGGATCGCCGGCATGAAGTCGCTCGATCCGGCGATGCAGGCCTGTGCGCTCGCCTTCGCCTCGGACGACGTGCCGACCGAGGCCGCGAACCAATCCCATCCGCTGCGCGCCCGTCTCCCCGACACGCCGACGGCCTACGACCAGGTCTTCGCGGGAGCGAGTCTCGATCACGCGATCTGGTTCCACCGCCCGGGTCGCTACGACGACTGGGTGCTGCACGACTTCCAGGGCGTCGGCATCGCGAGCGCCCGCGGCCTCGCCGTCGGCCGGATCCACGCCCCCGACGGCGTCCATCTCGCGACCGTCGCCCAGGAGATCCTGATCCGGACGCGGCGTTAGTCGACGGTGGAGTCCGGGTCAGGCGCCGCGTGTCCCGCGATCGGCCGGCGCGGACCCGTCGCTCGGCGATGCCAGCCGCCGCCGGATCTCGGCCGCGACCAGCCAGAGCCGATCCTGGCCCCAGACGCAGAGCTCGGGCTCGCCAGCCGGGCCACGCAGGCGGTAGCTCGGCACGCCCCAGAGGCCGAGCTCTTCGTAGAGGAGCTTGCGATTGGCCTCGAGCTCCGCGCGGAAGCCGTCCGTGTCGAGGAAGGGACGCGCTTCGTCCCAGGACAGCCCCGCGTCCTCGACCACCCGGCGCAGGCCCGCGTCGCTTCCCGTCCGTCGTCCTTCCACGAACGCGGCGCGCAGGAAGCGCGCGATGTACTCGGCGCCGCGCCCCCGCTCGTTCGCGAAGGGCCAGAGCGAGAAGCCGCGGACGACGGCGGCGCCGATCGGGTCGTACATGTTGCCGAAGGGGATGCCGAGCGCATCGGCCTCGCGCTTCGCGTCGAGGAAGATGTAGAGGCCCTTCGCCGCGGGCGCGGGAACGCCACGCATGACCATCGGCATCACCGGTCGCAGCACGACCGGAACGCCCGCCTCGCGGGCCAGAGCGAGGCTGCGCTCGAAGATGAAGGCGGTGTAGGGCGAGCGGAGCGAGGGGAAGATCTCGAGCGTGAGCCCCCGGTCGTTGCGGTTCGGTCCGGGGTCGATCGCGGGGCGGGGAAAGCAGAGCGCGTGGGGCGCGCCCGATGGCTTTGCTTGCGTCGTCGTCTTCGCTGTCGCTTTCGTCGTCGGTGTCGGCGTCGGCGTCGGCGTCGGGCGATCGCCGTCGGACGCCGCCGGTCGCGTCGCGCCGAGCCGGATCAGGCGGCGTTCGAGGTGGTCCAGGCGGTCGACGCCCCAGTACCACTCGCCGGCGTACCAGAACATCCCGCCCGAATAATGCCCGCGCAGTCGGCGCGCGCGATCGCCCTCCTCGAGCATGCGCCGCGCCTCTGCCTCCGCGGTCTCGCGCGCCCAGGCGGCGGTCTCGTCGGGGACCGAAGGCGAGCCGATGCCGCGCGCCTGCTCGAGGCGGACCAGGCGCGCGCGCGCCGCCGGATCGTTCCACCAGAGGGCGCGACCGAGCTCGATCGCGGTCTCGACCCAGTCGGGTCGCCCCATCCGACCCGCGAGCACCCGCTCGACGCGGCGCACGTCCTCCGCCGCGGGGACGGCGGCCTCGCGCGGGAATTCGAGTCCGTAGTGGGGCGCGATCCAGGCGCAGTCGCGGCGCGCGTAGTCCGTCAGCAGCGCGGGCTCTGGCGCGTGCAGCCGATCCGTCGGGGGGACGAGCTTGAACACGAAGCGGACCGCGTAGCGCTCGAGGAGCCGCGGAATCGCCGAGAGCGCGAGGTGGCTGTAGGGGTCGTCGACCTGGTGGAAGAAATGGACGCGGTGCGGGCGACCGCGCAGGCGTCGGAGGAGCTCGCGCCGGGCGAAGCCGATGCGTCGCAGCCGGGGGGCGGCCCGCAGCAGGAGGCGTTGGATCTCGCGCTGGTGATGGCTGCGATCCTGACGGCTCGCGGAGCCGGGGAGGTTGCCCGTTCCCGAGCGATCGGCCTGCGGTGCGGCGTCGTCGTCGTCGTCGGGCGGCGGGTCGGGGGGGCTCGCCACGGAGCGATCAATCCTCGACGAAGGTGTTCTGCCCGAGCCCTTCGAGCACGTGCTTCATGACCTTGCCGGTCGCGTTGCGCGGCAGCGGTTCGGATCGGATCTCGACCACCTCCGGGACCTTGTAGTAGGCGAGCTTGCGCGCGGCGAAGGTCTTGATCTCCTCGGGATCGAGCAGGGCTCCGGCCTGCGGTACGACGACGGCCTTGACCCGCTGGCCGAGCTCCCGATCGGGGATGCCGTGGACCGCGACCTCGGCGACGCCCGGATGGAGCTCGATCTGGTTCTCGATCTCCGCCGGGTACACGTTCTCGCCACCCCGGATGATCATGTCGCGCAGGCGCGACTCGAGGTGGAGGCGGCCGTCCTGCAGGTGGCCGAGGTCGCCGGTGTCGACCCAGCGGCCGGGGCGGAAGGCCTCGGCGTTGGCCTTGGGGTTGTTCAGGTACTCGAGCATCACCATCGGGCTGCGGACCCAGATGTGGCCGTTCTCGCCGTCGGGAAGCGGACGTCCTTCGTCGTCGAGGATCGCGATCTCGACGGTCGGGAGCGGGGGACCGACGGTGTTGGCCCTCTCCCGGAGCATGAAGCCGTGGGCATACGAGACGAGGCCGCCGGTCTCGGAGGAGCCGTACCCCGAGCCGATCGAGTCGGCGAGGTGGGGAAAGCGCTCGGCGACGCAGCGCATCAGCTCGGGCGTCGTCGCCGAGCCGCCGACGCCGACCTGGGTGAAACGTCTCGGGTCGAGGGACTCGATCTCCGGATGGTCGAGCAGCCGGAAGAGGTGCGTCGTCGCGCCGCTCCAGCTCGTGATCCCCTCCTGCCGCGTCAGCTCGATCGTCTTCGCCGGATCGAAGCGGCCCATCGGCCAGACCGTCGTCGCGCCGCCGGCCAGCGCGGCGGTCGTGCTGCCCATCGTGCCCGAGAGGTGGAACAGGGGGAAGGCGGCGAGGGTCGCGCCGGGGGGTGTCCCGGGCGAGGGCTCGACGAGCGCGCGGCGCGCGGCGATGTAGAAGCTCGACATCGTGAAGGCGACGAGGGTGCGGTGGCTGACGAGGGCGCCCTTCGGTCGGCCCGTCGTCCCCGACGTGAAGAGCAGCAGGCAGGGATCGTCCTCGGCGATCGGCGTCGTCGGCAAGGCCGCGTCGGGCGCGTGGCGCAAGAGCGACTCGAACTCGTCCTCGAAGCGGAGCGTCGGACAGGGCGCGCCGACCTTCGCGATCCGCGCCAACCGCCGCTCGTCCGCGAGGACCAGCTTGGGCTTCGCGAGATCGAATCCGTAGGCGATCTCCTCCTCGGCCCACCATCCGTTCATCGCCACGACGAAGCCGCCGAGCGAGACCGTCGCCCAGTAGGCGAGGATCCACTCCGGCAGGTTGGCCGCGAGGATCGCGACGGGATCGCCGTGGCCGATGCCGTAGCGATCGCGCAGGGCGGCGGCGACGGAGGCGACGTCGCGCAGATGCTCGCGGTAGGTCCAGCGCCGACCGTCCGAGAAGACGAGGTAGTCCTTGTCGCCGTGGGCTGCCGAAGCCGCGAGCAGCGCCCGCAGCGAGGGCGCCCGGTTCTTGTAGACATGCATCGGCTGGCCGAGCACCGTCTCGCGTGCGAGCTCGAAGGGACTACCCGGCGCCTGCAGCCGGCGGTCGGCCTCCTCGATCGTGAGCAGCGTTGCCAAGTCCGCGGCCGACGCCTCGGTCGGGGGCGGGCTCATGGCGCGCTCACCCGGGTCCCAGCAGCGAGGGGTCGCCCTGGTGCATCCACGCGCGGCCCGTGCGTCGGCGGCTGCGCCAGCCGGCCCCCGTGCGGACGAGCGCGTCGGCATATTCGATCCAGGTCTCGTAGGTCTTGCCCGCGTGGGCGCCGCGGCCGAAGTGCATCACGCGGCAGTAGCATTTCGAGGCGGCGCGGTCGCCGTCGAGCTCGATCCGGTAGTTCCCGAGCAGGTGCTGGGACGGGCCGCAGCCGTCGAGGTAGGCGCGGATCTGGTCGCGCACGGCCGCGAGCCCCTGCTTCGTCCAGTCGCCGAAGTCGTACTCGACGTCCTCCGTGAAGACGTCCGCGAGGCCCGGCCAGTCGCGCTGGTCGAGGCACTCCGAGTAGCGGTCGAGGACGGCGATGATCGCGAAGCGGTCGTCGGCAGCGCTCGGCATGCTGGGGCTCCTCATCGGGACGGCGCCGCGCGGTCGCCGGCTCGGGCCGTCGTCGCTCGCGGCTCGCGCAGCATGGCACGCGCGGCGGGCCCTGTCAGCCGGCGCGCGGTGTCCTACCGGGGCGCGCCCGTTGTCGAGCGACTTCGCGCGCGATGCCGGTTCGTCCGTTAATTTCCGAGTCGATCGGCCAGGCCAGGGGGTGGATCCGGATGGGGGAGGTGCTTCGCCGGGACGCGCGGGACGTCGCGCGCTGGGACGTCGAATGCGACGTGCTCGTCGTCGGATTCGGATGCGCCGGAGCCTGCGCGGCGATCGAGGCGGCGCAGGCGGGGGGCGACGTGCTCGTCGTCGAACGATCGGGCGGCGCGGGCGGGACCTCGATCAACTCGGGCGGCTTCCTGTATCTGGGCGGCGGTACGGCGCTGCAGCGCGCGCTCGGCTACGAGGACTCGGCCGAGAACATGTTCCGCTACATGATGGCGGCCTGCGGGCCCGACCCCGACGAGGCGCTGATCGCGCCCTACTGTGAGGGCTCGGTCGAGCATTTCGACTGGATCGTGAAGCAGGGCGTGCCCTACCGGGCGAGCTACTTCCCTGGCAATCACGAGCCGTTCTGGAGCGACGACGGGCTGACCTACTCGGGCAGCGAGCACGTCCATCCCTTCGACGCGATCGCGACGCCGGCGCCCCGGGGCCATGCTCCGCAGAGCGTGCGGGACAAGGGCGCGCTGCTGATGAACAAGCTGATCGCCTCGGCGACGGCGGCGGGCATCCGGACGAGCTGGCAGAGCCGCTGCGACGCGCTCGTGATCGAGCGTGATGGTCGCGTCATCGGCGCGGTGCTCTCGACGCTCGAGGGCGAGCGACTGGTTCGGGCGAGGAAGGGCGTGGTGCTGACGGCGGGCGGCTTCGTCTACAACGACGCGATGCTCGCGCGCTATGCGCCGCTCCTGCGCCGCTGCGCCTTCAAGGTCGGGACCGAGACCGACGACGGGCTCGGCATCCGGCTCGGGCTCGCGGCCGGCGGCGAGGCCATCCGCATGGACGCCGGCGACGTCAGCATGGCGATCTTCCCGCCGAACGCGCTGCGCAAGGGCATCTTCGTCAATCGCCAGGGGCTGCGCTTCCTCAACGAGGACGTCTACTTCGGGCGCGCCGGCGAGACCGTGCTCTTCCATCAGGAGGGGCGGGCCTGGCTGATCGTCGACGACGCCTGCTTCGAGCGTCCCGAGATGTTCCCGATCGAGCTGGCCGGGGTCGGCGAGTCGATCGCGGAGCTCGAGGCGGAGGCCGGCTTTCCGAAGGACGCGCTCGTGCGAAGCGTCGCCGACTACAACGAGCACGCCGCTCGTGGCGAGGACCCGCTCTTCCACAAGCGCGCCGAGTGGCTGGTCCCGCTCGCGAAGCCGCCTTTCGCGGCGATCGATCTCTCGGTCTCGCAGCCCTTCTACGGTGTCTTCACGCTCGGGGGGCTTCGCATCGATGCGCATGGCCGCGTGCTCGGCGCCTCGGGCGCGCCGGTTCCGGGGCTGTACGCCGCCGGACGGACGACGTCGGGCGTCGCGAAGCAGGGCTACAGCAGCGGCATGTCGCTCGGCGACGGGAGCTTCTTCGGCCGGCGCGCGGGGCGGCATGCAGCCCGGTCCTGACGGGCGGAACGCGCGCGGGTCGGGGGCTCGGCGAGCGGCGCCTTCGCGCCCGGGCGCTGCGTCCGGACGGTTCGGGAGGACGGCATGATTCGCGAAGGCCTGGCGCTGATGACGATCGGGATGTCGGGCGTCTTCGTGTTCCTGCTTCTATTGGTCGGTCTGATGCATGCCTCGGGAAGCGTCTGGGTCGTCCTCGCGCGCTGGCTGCCCGAGCCGCGCTCGGAGAAGGCGTCGCCTTCGACGTTCGGGCCCCCGGCGTCCTTCGAGGACGAGGAGATCGCCGTCGCCCTCGCGGTCGCCTGGAACGCGTCCGGGCGCGCCGGTCCGCTCGCCGCGCCCGCCGGCGCTTCGGCTCCGGAGGCCCGCGCGAGCGCGCGCGCGAGAGGAGGCGCCTAGGATGGCGAAGAAGCGCGTCTCGGTCATGAACACCGCCTTCCGCGACGGCTTTCAGTCCGTCTACGGCGCCCGCGTCCGGACCGCCGACTTCCTGCCCGCGCTCGAGGCCGCGAAGGCCGCCGGCTTCACCCACTTCGAAGCGGGCGGGGGCGCGCGCTTCCAGTCGCTCTATCTCTACTGCCAGGAAGACGCCTTCGACATGATGGACGCCTTCCGGGCGACGGTCGGCCCCGAGGCGAACCTCCAGACGCTCGCGCGCGGCGTGAGTGTCGTCGGCCTCGACTCGCAGTGCTCGGACGTGATCGATCTGCACGCGCGGCTCTTCAAGCGGCACGGCATGACGACGATCCGCAACTTCGACGCGCTCAACGACGTCCGCAACCTCGCCTTCTCCGGTCGCTGCATCGCGAACGCGGGTCTGCGACACGAGGTGGTCGTCACGCTGATGGAGCTGCCGCCCGGCTGCGAGGGCGCCCATGCCGCCGAGGACTACGTCGCCGTCCTCGAGTCGATCCTCGACGACGGCGTCCCCTTCCACTCCGTCTGCTTCAAGGACGCCTCGGGCACGGTCGTGCCCAACAAGGCCTACGACACGATCCGCCTCGCCCGCCGTCGCCTCGGCGACGACGTCCACATCCGTCTCCATACCCACGAGACCGCGGGCGTCAGCGTCTCCGTCTACCTCGCCGCCCTCGAAGCCGGCGTCGACGGCATCGACCTCGCGATGGCGCCGGTCTCGGGCGGTACGAGTCAGCCCGACTGGATCGTGATGTGGCACGCGCTGCGCGGTACGGAGTTCGACCTCGGTCTCGACCCCGACCGCGTGCTCGAGGCGGAGGAGGTCTTCAAGACCTGCATGCGCGACTACTTCCTGCCGCCCGAGGCGACGGCGGTCGAGCCGCTGACGCCGTACTCGCCGATGCCGGGCGGCGCCTTGACCGCGAACAGTCAGATGATGCGGGACGCCGGGACGCTCGATCGCCTGCCGACGGTGATTCGCGCGATGGGCGAGGTCGTGCGGAGGGGCGGGTTCGGGACGTCCGTCACGCCGGTATCGCAGTTCTACTTCCAGCAGGCCTACAACAACGTGATCTTCGGGCCCTGGCAGCGCATCGCCGAGGGCTACGGCCGGATGGTGCTCGGCTACTTCGGGCGAACGCCGGTTCCGCCGGACCCGGAGGTCGTGCGTCGCGCGAGCGAGCAGCTCTCGCTCGAGCCGACGACGCGCAATCCGCGCGAGATCGACGACGAGAACCCGAAGAAGAGTCTCGCCCACCACCGCGCGCGTCTCGTCGAGCGCGGCCTCGAGCCGAGCGACGAGGCCCTCTTTATCGTGTCGTGCCTCGGCGACAAGGGGCTCGCGTTCCTCGAGGGCGAGCGGCCGGACGGAGTCCGGAAGGTCGTGCGGACGGAGCGGCCCGGTGGCGGCACGGGGGGCGGTGGACGGACGGGTGTGGACACGGGCTCGGGTGCGGGCTCGCGTGGGGAGGCGAGCGAGGGCGCCTATCGCGTGCGGCTCGGCGGGCGGGACTACGATGTCGTGCTGGCGGACGGGCAGGCGACGGTGAACGGGCGCGTGTACGACTACACGATGTCGGAACGCACGGCTGCAGCAGGCGCCTCGTCGGGAACGCCCGCCGACGAGTCCGCGTCGCGCGCGACGGCGACGGGCGGGGCGGCTGCGGCGGCCGGGAGCGCGCGGGAGACGGTTCGCGCGGATCTGGCGGGCCAGGTCAAGCGGATCGTCGTCCACGTCGGGGACGCCATCGCGGCGGGCGACGTCGTCGTCCTCGTCGAGGCGCTCAAGATGGAGATCGAGCTGCGCTCGCCGGTCGCCGGCACGGTCACCCGCATCCGGGTCCATCCCGAGGAGCGCGTCGAAGCGGGCGACATCCTGCTGGAGCTCGCGTGATGGGCGGGTTGCTCGAGCTCTGGCACGTCACCGGCTTCGCGAACTTCAGCCTCGGCCAGGCAGCGATGTTCGTCGTCAGCCTGGTCATCCTCTTTCTCGGCATTCGCCGCGGCTTCGAGCCGCTGCTGCTCGTGCCGATCGGCTTTGGCGGGCTCCTCGCCAACGTGCCGCTCGCGGGCAACGCGACGCCGACGGGCTGGCTCGGAGTCCTGTACGGGGCCGGGCTCGAGACCGGCGTCTTTCCGCTCTTGATCTTCGTCGGCGTCGGCGCGATGACGGATTTCGGTCCACTGATCGCCAACCCGAAGATGGCGCTCCTCGGCGGTGCGGCGCAGCTCGGCATCTTCTCGACGCTGCTCGGCGCCCTCGCGATCTCCGAGCTCTTTCCCTTCATCGACTTCGACCTCGGCGACGCCGCGTCGATCGGCATCATCGGCGGCGCCGACGGACCGACGGCGATCTTCCTCGCGACGCGGCTCTCCCCCGACCTGCTCGGCGCGATCGCCGTCGCCGCGTACTCCTACATGGCGCTCGTCCCGATCATCCAGCCCCCGATCATGCGGGCGCTGACGACGGAGGCCGAGCGCAGCATCCGCATGATCCAGCTGCGGCCCGTTTCGAAGCGCGAGCGGATCATGTTCCCGTTGATGGTCTTCGTGGTCTGCGCGCTCCTGATCCCGGACGCGACGCCGCTGGTCGGTGCGCTCACCTTCGGCAATCTGCTCTCGGAGTCGGGCGTCGTCGAGCGGCTCGCCGGAGCCGCGCGCAACGAGCTGATCAACATCGTGACGATGCTGCTCGGCCTCTCGGTCGGGAGCAAGCTCGCGGCGGAGAAGTTCCTGACGCCCGAGACGCTCGGCATCCTGCTGCTCGGGCTCGTCGCGTTCGCGATCGGGACGGCGGGCGGCGTGCTGCTCGCGAAGGGGATGAACCGGTTCTCCCGGGATCCGATCAACCCGCTGATTGGCGCCGCGGGCGTCAGCGCCGTGCCCATGGCGGCCCGGGTCGTCAACAAGGTCGGGCAGGAGAGCGATCCGACGAACCTCCTCTTGATGCACGCGATGGGGCCGAACGTGGCGGGGGTGCTCGGGTCGGCGGTGGCGGCGGGCATCCTGCTGGCGCTGGTGCGCTGAACGGAATCGCAAGCCGCGCAGGCGACGTGGCGACGCCGAGTCTCCCGCCCGCGACGTGCGAGGCGTGTCCAGTCCGGGCGAGCCTCGCGACCCGCCGCGACGCTTCGGAGCAGGCCTGGGGCGAGGCTTCCTGCGGCAGACGGGAACTGGTCCGATCCTCGCCCGTCGGTCTCGACCCGTGACTGCGATGCGTGCCGTGGGCTCGCGCCCGATTCGGACCGGGGCGGAGCGCTTCGAGACGGGGTCGAAGTCCCGATGCCCGCTTCCGCCGGTGGCTCTCGGTATGGCCTTCGGTCGCTACCGGGACGGTCGATGCGTGGTGCCGACGGTCGCTGGCGCGTCATCGAGTGGATCTGCGAGACCGAATCGGCGAACGGACCGGAGCCGGGGACGGATATGGATCGCGCACGCTTCTCGGGCGAGCCTCAGTCGTCGGGACGGGAGGCGTCGACGCGGAAGACCTCTTCGTAGACCTGGCTCGTCGAGACGCGATGCGCCGCGAGGTCCGGCGGGCAGGCGCCGCGGGCAGCGGCGGCCAGCGTCTCCGGCCGCGTCAGGAGGTCGGTCGCTTCCATCTCGTACAGCGCGCAGTACGGATGCTGGCCGGGCGGCAGCGCGCTGCCGCGCGTGAGCTCGACGTGCTCGAAGCGTCGCGCCGCGAGCATGCCCGGAGCCTCCAGGACGGCCGGCACGTGGACGGTCGCGTACCACTCGACGAAGCGGTCGCGCCACTGCGGCTCGACGTCGATCGCGACGTGGAGGATGGCCCGTCCGACGGGGAGCGCAGCGACGCCGTCCGGCTCATCGAGCGCGCGGTAGAGCGCGCGCTCGAAGCGAAGCCGGTTCGCGAAGTGGGCGGGCATCGAGACCCGCCGGCCGGCGTACTCGGGCGTCTCGAGCGCCGAGGCGGCCTCGAGCTGGTAGAGCGTGAGCGAGGCAGGGCTCGTGGCGTTCGGAGGGGAGGTCGTCGACCGTCGCAGGCGCCGACCCGAGAGGAAGCCCGGCAGGCGCAGGTTGTCGCGCAAGTGATCTTCGCACCAGCGCTCGAAGTCGAGCGCGATCGCGTCGTCGACCTCGGTCCCGAGCTGCAGGACGATCGGCCCGCACGGCGCCGTCGCGCCGGCGTGGGTAACACGAATCATTGGATCGAACTCCCGAGTCCCCGTGCGCTCCTGCGACGTCAGAGGTTCCAGACCCGAGCCGCGTTGCCCGAGACGATCTTCGTCCGGTCCGCGGTCGGAATCTCGGCGAACATCTTCTCGACGACCGCGCGCGAGTTCGGCCAGGACGAGACCGGGTGCGGGTAGTCGGAGGACCACATGATGTTGTCGACGCCGAGCCGGTCGACGGCGTGACGGTAGGCGTCGGGCTCGTCGATGAAGGTCAGGAAGACGTTGCGATGGAAGTAGTGGCTCGGCGGATGCGGGATGGCGGGGAAGTCGTAGCCCTGGCGCGCCTTCAAGTCGTCGACGATGAAGAGCCACCAGCTGATCCAGCCGAGTCCCGGCTCGACGAAGACGACCTTGAGCTTCGGGAAGCGCTCGAAGACGCCCCCCATGATGAACATGCCGAGGGGCTCGGCCGTCGAGAGCGCGACCGCACCGACGAAGATGCCCTTCTGCGGCGTCGGGTCGCGGCGGGCGAGACCCTCGAGCTGGGTATTGAGACCGATGTGGAGGCAGATCGGGAGGTCGACCGCCTGGATCGCCTGCCAGAGCGGGTCGTAGCGCTCGTCCCAGTAGTCGGGCAGACCGAGCTCGGCGGGAAAGACCGGAAGTTGAAGCGACTTGCCGCCCTTCTCCGCGACCCACTTGACCTCGGCGACCGCGCCCTCGATGTCATGGATCGGGATCTGGTAGGAGGCGACGAGGCGCCGGGGCGCGAGGGAGGCGAAGTCGTGCATCGTCTGGTTGAACGCGCGCGTCGCCTCGCGATTGCCCTCCTTCAGCAGATAGAGGTAGCGGAAGGCGCTGACCTCGCAGTAGAGCACGGAGGCGTCGATGCCGTCGGCGTCGAGATCCTCGAGCCTCGCCTGCGCGTTCGAGTGGCCGATGCGGCCGGCGGCGGGGAAACGGCGACGCGCCAGGCTCATCATGTCCGGAAAGTCCTCGCCCTCGTAGCCCTGCTGCTCGCGCCAACGGCCGTTGGCCTCGCTGCTCATGCTCCTGGCCATCGCCGCGCCGAACTCGCCGAGCGCCGCGTCGTAGGCGGCATGGAACTTCGTCGCGAGGTTCTGCTTGATGTCGGGATGGGCGAGGTCGACATGGTCGTCGGAGGAGATCAGGCGTTCGGCGGCGGGCATCGGGGGACCTCCGGTCGGCAGCACGGCGCCCGGGCGCGATCGGAGGATCGCGAGACGCCGGAGACGGAGCGAGGATATCAGGCGGGTTCGCGAAGGGGAGGGCGGAAGCATGGCGGGTGAACGGCGACGGGGCGAGGCGACGGCGAAGCTCGGCGGCGGCGAATTCTCGGCTCGGGTGCAGCGCGGGGAGAAGCTGCGGCCGCCTGGGCGGCGCGCGGAGGATCACGCGGCGCGGCTGCTGCGGGGCGAGGCCTGGCGCGATCTCTGTCGCGCGCTCGAACGGACGGGCGAGCGCCTGCTCGAGGCGGACAATCCCCGGGACGAGCGAACCCTCGCGGAAGGCTTCCGCTACCTGCTCGGCCTGACGACGCTGGGTCTTCGCGAGGTCGTCGATCTCGGCGATCCCGAGCGGCCGGTCTTCGTCCATGTCCAGGATCCCTTCGTGAAGTGGGGCGCCGAGAACGCGGACAACCTCTACCTGCAGGCGAGCGTGCGGGGCGACCGGACCTATCGCATCCGCGGCGAGCGCGGCACGAGTCTCGACTTCCTGATCGAGGTCAAGGAGGGCTACATGCACCTCGGCGACGTGCGCAACTTCGCCGTGTGCTCGGCGCCCGACCTCGAGATCGGGTCCGACGGACGCTTCGAGATCCTGGCGAGCGCCTCGCCGCAGACCGGCAACTGGCTGCCCCTGCATCCGGACGCGACCCAGATCGTGATTCGCCAGTACTTCTACGATTGGGAGGCCGAGCGACCCGCCCGCTTCACGATCGAGTGTCTCGAGTCGGCGGGAGTTCCGGCGCCACCCGTGACCGCCGCGCAGGTCGGCCGGACGCTGGATGCGCTCGGCCACTTCGTCGAGAACACCTTCCGATTCTGGGCCGAGTGGATGCCCGAGATGCGGCGGGAGCACGTCGCCGGGCGGCTCCAACCGGCGCTGCCCTTCGTCGGCGGCGCCGACGACATCCGGTACGGCAACGACGTCTTCACCCTCGCCGAGGACGAGGCGATCCTGATCGAGACCGGGCTGCCCGATGCGCGCTTCTGGCACTTCCAGCTCGGCAGCGACTGGTTCGTCACGCTCGACTACGCGAACGCGATGAACAGCCTGAACGGCGCGCAGCTCGCGGTCGATCCCGACGGGCGGGTCCGGATCGTGATCGCCCACGCCGATCCGGGGGTGCCCAACTGGCTCGATACGGGGGGGAGGAAGAGTGGGATGATCCAGTACCGCTACGTCTGGACGCGGGACGCGCCGGAGCCCCGGATCGAGACGCTGCCTTTCGACGCGATCGGGAGTCGACTGCCGCCGACGACGCCGCGGGTCGATCCCGCGACGCGTCGCGACCAGATCGCGATGCGACAGCGCAGCATCGCCCGCCGCTTCACTCGCTGATCGGAGGCGTCCCCATGCCCCAGCCGCGCTGCCTGCTCGTGTCGTCGCTCCGTATCGCCGGGATCGCCTGCCTGGGGATCGCCTGCGCCGGGATCCCGACGGTCGGTCCCCGCGCACCCTTCGACTTCGCCTTGATCGGCGACATGCCGTACACGCCCGACGACCTGCTCGCATTCGACCGGCTCGTGCGCGACGTCAACGAGTCGCGACCGCGTGTCGAGTGGGTGGTCCACGTCGGCGACGTGCGGGGCGGCGGAGACAGTCCGTGTACCGATCAGATCCTCGGTCGTCGCTATGCGCTGATGCAGCGATTCGAGACCGCCTTCGTCTTCACGCCGGGGGACAACGACTATCTCGATTGTCGCGACTTCGATCCCGTGGAGCGGCTGGCGCATCTCCGGCGACTCTTCTTCCCGCGGCCCGACCGGACGACCGGAGGCTGGCCGATGACCGTAGAGTCCCAGAGCGCGCGGGCCGGATACGAGGCGTTCGTCGAGAACGTGATGTGGACGAAGGGCGGGGTGGTGTTCGCCACCGTCCACGCGCTCGGGGTCGATCGGCTTCCGGACCCCCGGCCCGAGCTCACGCGCGACCGCAACGCCGCCGCGGTCGCCTGGATCGAGGCGATCTTCGAGCGCGCGGAGCGGATCGGGAGTCCGGGGGTCTTCCTCGCGATGCAGGCGGATCCGTGGATGGTGACGGGACCGCCGAAGGCGACGCGGCTCCTCTGTCGCGGGGCGCCCGGCGCGGAGTCGCCCTGTCTGGCGCCCCGTCCCGGCGTCGAGCCGGTCCAGGCCGCGCTCGAGCGCGAGGCCACTCGCTTCGGCAGGCCCGTCGTCGTCGCGACGGGCGACCTCCACTTCTTCCGCGTCGACCAGCCCGTGCTCGTCACGCGCACGCTCGGCGACGAGGATCCGCGCACGCTCGAGAACCTCACGCGGGTCGAGGCCTTCGGCTCGCCCTACATCCACTGGGTCCGGATCGGCGTCGATCCGCGGGATCGCGACGTCTTCTCGTTCCATCCGGAGGTCATCCCCGAGAATCGGCTCCCCCCGGTCCGGACGTCCGAAGAGTCGTAGACCCGGCCGTTGACCACGCTGGGGCCGCGGCCCGTGGGCGTCTCCCGCCCACGCGCCCGGAGCGACGGCGTCGCATGCCGCACCGGGCGGCCGTTCGCTTTGTTCGGACCATTGCCCCAAATGGGACGGTGTGCCAGTTTTTCGCCGTGGAGGCGGCATGGAACGCGAGGCGAACGGGTCGGGGTCGGGGTCGGGGTCGGGCGTCCGGGCGCGCCGGACCACGGGCTCGATCGCGGCAGCCTCCCGCCGCCGGGTCGCCCGGGCCGCGGCCGGTGTCGGGCGCGCCGGGGGGCGCGCCTCGCTGCGCGAGCGCAAGAAGCAGAGGACCTGGGAGGCGATCGCGACGGCGACCATCGAGCTCGTCGTCGAGCGCGGCTTCGACGCCGTCCGCGTCGAAGACGTCTGCGCCCGGGCCGAGGTCGGTCGCTCGACCTTCTTCCGCTACTTCGAATCGAAGGAGGCGGCCTTCGTCGCCGGCATCCATCAGGGCCGCCTGGACGCGGTCGTCGACGCGACGCTTCGCCGACCGGACGGCGAAGACGCCCTCGCCGCCCTCGCGAACGCGTTCCTCGAGGTCTATGCGGATTGGCGCGAGCAACGCGACCTGATGCGGCTCGAGGCAGACATCCGGGCGGTCTCGGCGCAGGTGAAGGTCCGGTCGCTGGGCCAGCAGGTCGCCTGGGAATCGTCCCTCGCCCGGGCGATCGAGCCGCGGCTGCCATCGAGCGCGCATCGCGATCTCCATGCCCGGCTGCTCGCGGCGACGGTCGTCTCCGCCGTGCGCGCCGCCAACGATCGCTGGCTCGCGGACGGCGCGAAGCGCTCGCCGCAGAAGGATCTGAAGGTCGCGCTCGAGGCCGTGCGCGAGCTGCTCGACGGCCGTGTCCTCGCCGGGCCGAGCCGCCGACGACGAACGAGTTGACGAATCGCCGGCGCGTCCGGCGCGAGAGGAGCCCCCACCATGCATACCCCGCTCTGCGATCTGCTCGACATCGAGTTCCCGATCTTCGCGTTCACCCATTGTCGCGACGTCGTCGTCGCCGTCTCGAACGCGGGCGGCTTCGGCGTGCTCGGCGCGGTCGGCTTCTCGCCGGAGCAGCTCGAGGTCGAGTGTCGCTGGATCGACGAGCATCTCGTCGACGGCGCGCGCTACGGGGTCGACCTCGTGATCCCCGAGAAGTACGAGGGCAAGGGGTCCGATCTCGATCCGAAGGCCCTCGAGGAGCAGCTGCGCAAGCTGATTCCGCAGGAGCACCGCGCGTTCGCGTCGAAGCTCCTCGCCGACCACGGCGTGCCCGAGCTGCCCGCCGATCGCAAGGCGCGGGAGCTCCTCGGCTGGACCGCGACGACGGCGAATCCCCTGCTCGACGTCGCGCTCGCCCATCCGAAGGTGACCCTGATCGCGAACGCGCTCGGCACGCCGCCCCCCGACGTCATCCAGCGCGTCCACGACGGCGGTCGGCTCGTCGCCGCCCTCTGCGGCCGTCTGCATCAGGCGAAGCGCCACAAGGAGGCCGGCGTCGACATCATCATCGCGCAGGGAACCGAGGGCGGCGGCCATACCGGCGACATCGGCAGCATCGTGCTCTGGCCCCAGGTCGTCGCCGCCGTGGCGCCGACGCCCGTGCTCGCGGCGGGCGGCATCGCGACGGGCGCGCAGGTCGCGGCCGCGCTCGCCCTCGGCGCGCAGGGCGTCTGGACGGGCTCGCTCTGGCTGACGGTCGACGAGGCCGAGTCCGAGCCCGCGCAGATCGGCTCCTACCTCTCGGCGACCAGTGAGGACGCGGTGCGCTCGCGCTCGTACACGGGCAAGCCCTGCCGCATGCTGCGCAACGACTGGACCGAGGCCTGGGAGAAGCCCGAGAACCCGAAGCCCCTCGGCATGCCGCTCCAGGGCATGGTCACGGCCGATGCGATCTCGCGGACGAGCCGTTATGCGGGCGTCGCCGAGACGCAGAGGGTCGCCTTCAATCCCGTTGGCCAGGTCGTCGGCATGATCGGCCAGCGCAAGGCCGTCCGCGACGTCATCTACGAGATCGTCGAGGGCTACGTCGAGGCGACCGAGCGGCTGCAGGCGTTGCAGCCGGGCTGAGGCGGGGTGGCGCGCGGGAGGCTGGCATTCGCTGGGGGACGGCCGGACACGGCGGCCTGGTCGGATGGAGCGTAGACCGGCCCCGTACGTGCCCGTCCTGATCCCGTCGAGTGCTCGTGGCTGCGGGATCGATCGAGCATGGTAGGGTCTTCGATCGCAGGCGTTCAGCCGCTCGCGCCCATAGCGCTTCGCTCGCGCGAGGCCAAAGGAGGACCGATCGACGCCATGGATCGACTCGTCGCCCTCGTGCTCATTCCAGCCGTCGCCCTGGCGACGGTCAGCTGTTCGCTCGCCGGCCCTTCGACGCAGCCGATCACCATCGTGCCATCGAACCCGAACGCCCAGATCCTCGTCGACGGCGTTCCGCGTGGGAAAGGCGTTCAGAGCGTCGACCTGAGTCGCAAGAACGCCCACAGCGTGCTCGCGAAATGCAAGGGCAGCTCGGGTGTCGCGACGATCTATCGTGAGCTTTCCACGACAGGTATTCTCGACATCATCGGCGGGGTCATCATCCTGATCCCCTTCATCGGGCTGTTCGCGCCTGGCGCGTACGCGCTCTCCCCGGAGACCGTATCGGTGGCGATCCCGGACGAGACCCAATGCGATGAGACGACCCCTTGATGGATCCAGGCGACGTGCTCGCGTTGCCGATGGACGTCGGCCCCGAGACCGCGGACGAACGCCCCCCATGACCCACTGCAACCTGTCCTTCTTCCCCAACTACAACGCCGGCCGTCTCGAGACGCCCGGCGAGTGGGCCCGCGCGCGGGAGGCGGAGGGCTGGCACGGGCTCGCGGCGAGCGACCACTTCACGACCATGAGCCTGGTCTTCCCCCATCTCTGGGTCGTGCTGACCGAGATGGCCTTCGCGACGAAGTCGATCCCACTGACCTCCTCCTTCGCGAACAACCTCTTCCGCTCGCCCGTCGAGTTCGCACAGGCGGCGCTCACGCTCGCGCGCGTCTCGAACGGACGCTTCGAGGCGGGGCTCGGCGCGGGCTGGATCGAGGAGGAGATCACGAACGTCGGCTGGCGGTTCCCGACAGGTCCAGAGCGGGCGGGCATGTACATCGAGGCGATGCAGATCGTCCGCTCGCTCTTCGACACGGGCGCGTGTCGATTCGCGGGCAAGCACTACCAGGTCGCGATCGAACCGCCGGGATTCGCGGGTCTGGCCTCGAAGCCGCCGCCGCTGGTCGGCTCCGCCGGCGGCCCGCGCACGCTCCGCGAGATCCCGCGCTTCGTCGATCGGATCGAGATCCAGCCCAACGCGCCGGCGACCCGCGGCGGGGCGGTCGATCCGGTGGTGCAGGCCGGGATCACGGAGGACCACGTTCGCGACGCCGTCGCGCGGGTCCGTCGCGTCCGCGAGGACGTACCGATCGGAATGTTCGCGCTGGTCGGCGTCGTGCCCGACGACGAGGCGAAGGCCTTTCGCAAGGGCTTCGGCGACGGCTTCGTCTCGCGCTTCATGGGCGACGCGCGCTCGGTCGCCCAGGCGCTCTGCGACCTCGAGGCCTTCGGGGTCGATCGCGTCCAGCTGACCGAGATGGCGCCCGGGACGCTCGAGCGGCTGCGGCCGCATCTTCCGCTCCGTACCTGAGCGATTCGTCTCGGGTCGCTGGTGCGGGAGGACCCGACGCCGCCGTGTCGGGCGTGGGACGACTCGACGCCGCGGTGTCAGGTGCGCGGCGGCTCGACGCCGGAGGATCCGACGCGCGATGGCTCGGACTGCGCTTCGGAGTCGAGCGGTCGGAGGTCGAGGGCGTTCGAGCCGTAGTTCGAGACGGCGAGCAGGCCGAAGCCGATGTCGAGGCCGTGCGGGAAGTCGTAGCCGTCGATGTGATCGACCTCCGCGAGCGTCGACGGGTCGAGGACGCGCACGCAGTCGTTGCGCTGGTCGGTCAGATAGAGCCGGTTCGCATGCGTCACGCACGCGTCGAAGTGGGTGTCCTCCCAGCGACGCGACTCCCGGACCTCCGTCTTGCCCGCGGCGAGGTCGAACCGGACGCGGAAGATCGAAGAGGCGTAAGGCGCCTGTCGCTGGCGGCGGGGTGCGCCATGGACGGCGAGGACGAGCATCTCCCGAGCGGACGGGGCGGAGCTGGACGGGAAGGAGCCGGGAAGGAAGGCCGCGTCCTGCGCCTTGAGAGGCAGATCGAGGCGGAGCGTCGGCACGCCGCGCTCGAGATCGAAGAAGCAGACGCCCGTCGGCGCGCTGCCGAGCGTACCGACGAAGACGCGGCGGTCGAGGAAGCGGACGCCGTGGACCTTCGCGCCGACGCCCGTGTCGAGCTCGCTCGCGAGGCGAAGGCGATCGCCTTCGCGTCGGTAGTGGGTGAACGAGCCGTGATGGAAGTTGCTGAGGACGATGTCGGTTCCAGTCGGGTCGGCATCTGCGAGATCGGTCTCGACGGGCGTGCCGCGCCAGGTCGTCGGGATCGCGTCGAGGATCCGATGGGTCCGACGCACCGCGTCGAAGCGGACGAGGTAGAGCGTCCTCTCGAGGAACGACGCGCAGACGAGGGTCTCGCGATCCAGCAGCTTGACGGAGGTCACCGTCGCATAGCGACTGTTGCGCTCGAGGTAGACCGGTCGCAGGGCGCGGCCCGTCAGATCGGGCAGGTCGATGTAGAAGGGGCCGCCGGGTCCTCGTCGGGCGCGGGCGCGCCGCGCGCGTCGGGCCTGGTCGTTCCGGCCGCCCCAGGGCGTCGCGTCGAGCGCGAGACGCAGCCGCGTTCGCCACCGGTCCTGCAAGCGCTCGGCTCTTCGCGAGATCGGCATCACGACGCGGGAGCTTACCGGTCGGGATCCCGAGCAGACAGAGGCACGGATCCGACCGCGACGAGGACCGGTCCGCGCATCCGGCCGGACCGCTGCCGTCATCCGCGCTCAGCGCGCACGGCGTTCCCGACGCAGCCGTCGGGACTCGGCGACGTACCCGCGCCAGTGGTGCGCTCGCCGCTCGAGCTCGAAGCGCGCGGGATCGGCGAGCCTGCGCGCGTGACGCGCTCGCCAGGTCGCGGCGAGCAGGCGCAGGAGGAGCGGCGGCCAACCGAGCGCGCTGCGCGGGACCCGCTTGCGCTTGATGCGCGCCGAGCCGCGTCCGACGCGCTCGGCGCGCGCGAGCAGCCACGCCCGCTCGATCTGGTGGGGCAGGATCACGTGGCGGACACCGGCGCTCGGAACGTGGGCCGCGCGCTCGCCCGCGTCTCGGAGTCGTCGCAGCAGCTCGTACTCGCTTCCCTGCGCATAGCTCGCCGCGCCGTCCGGCCCGATCGACTCGTCGAAGCGATGCCGGGCGACGAGCCGGTCGCGCAGCGCCATGTTCGCGCCGTAGGGCAGACGCTCGCCGAGGCCCTCGGCGGCGGCCGGCCATCGACCGAACGCCTCGCTCGCCAGGACGAAGTCGGGCGAGCGGATCCAGGCCGGCGTCGGGTCGGGGAAGACCGGCTCGATCGGGCCGCCGAAGATCGAGGCCTCGGGCCAGCGGCGGCTCGCCTCGAGCAGGTCGGCGAGCCATCCCGGCGAGACGAGGACGTCGTCGTCGGTGAACGCGACGAGCGCGCCGCGCGCCGCGGGGAGGGCGGCATTGAGCGCGCGGCTCTTGCCGGGGCGGGGCTCCGTCAGGACGCGCAGGGGAAGCGCGCCCTTCCAGTCCGCGAGGACCTGTGCCGTCGCGTCGCGACTGCCGTTGTCGACGATGATCAGCTCCCAGGCGTCGCGCGGAAGCTTCTGCTCGGCCAGCGAGGCGAGCGTCCGGGCGAGGCTCTCGGACCGATCGCGCGTCGCGATGAGCACGCTGGCCGCGTAGGCTCCTGAATCGGCGGTCACGCCGGTTCCGGGCCGTCGCCCGCGCAGCGCGCTTCGCCGGCCGGTCGCCACGCGTCGACGTCGTAGAGGTTCTCGATCCAGCTCGGATGGCGGCGCGTCATCGGCCGCAGCCATTTCCGTTCCGCCGCACAGAGCTCCGCGAAGGGCGCGCCGTCCGGTGCCGCGAACCGGTCGAGCACCTCGCGGGCGGGATCGCCGCCCCAGATGTTGCTCGTGTCGATGCCATACTCGACGAAGAACGTGTCGCGCACGGGCGCGTCGGGTCGCCGCTGGCCCCGGTGGATCCCGTTCGAATCGAAGAAGAAGACGTCGCCGGCGCGACCCGTCGTCTCGACGATCGAGACGCGGCCGCGCCGGCGTTCGTACGCCGCCAGGTCGGCCGCGTTGCGGAAGAAGGCGCGATGGGGATGTCGCAGGCCGTGGGAGCCCAGCGCGTAGCGCATGGCCTGACCTTCCGGCGGCACGTCGGTCAGCAGGACGAGCGCCTTCAGTCGGCGATCCTCGAGGTCGTGGTGCCAGCGGAACATGTCGGTATCGCGGGCTTCGAGGGGCAGGTAGCGCATGGCGACGCCGCGCGTGATGAAGGCATGGCGGCCGTAGTAGCTGCGGGCGAGGGCCGTCAGGCGCGGGTCGCAGAAGAAGCGGGTCAGGGCCGGCGAATGCTTGAAGGCGTTGTTGCTGACGTAGGCGAGGTCCTGCGCCCACCAATGCTCCTCCTCGTCGTACCCGCGCTTCTCGCCTCCGCCGCCGGCGCGGCGCCGATCGATCGTCGCGACGAACGCGGCGAACTCGCGCTGCATCGCCTCGAGGAGCGCCGGTGGGACGAGGCCCGGCAGCTTGACCAGCCCGTCGCGGCGGAGCCCTTCGAGGGCGGGCATCCCGTCCGCGGCCGTGAGCGCGTCGGCGCGCGGGTCGTCGGGGAGGAGCGGCGTGCGGCGGTGGAGCTGGCGGATCGCGTGCAGCGTCTCGGGGTCGACGTTCGCGGGGTCGAGCGGCCGGCGCCCCAGCGCATCGCGCGGGACGTGGCTCGCGCCGCGTGCCAGCAGCAGCGCCGCGATCTCGGCCCGGCTGCAGCGGGCCGCGACGTGGAGCGCCGTCTGGCCGTGCCCGTTCCGCGCGTCGAGGGCATGGCCGGCCTCGAGCAGGGTGGCGACCCGCGCCGCGTCGCCGCGGGCCGCGGCGACGACGAGCGGCGGGCCTGCCCGGGTCCAGGCCGGCAGGCGGCGCGCGAAACGGGTGAGCTCGGTACGCAGGCGGGGAACGACGGGCTGCACGATCGGGCTCCATTCGGGGCGTCGCGCTCGACGGTAACGCGCCGGTTCGGGCGCCTACCACTCCCGCACCCGGGCATGCAGCCCGCGCGCGCGCGTCCGGCGAAGGCGGGGAAGCCGTCGGGAAGAAGCCATGCCGATCGGACGAGACCGCTCAAGCGGCCGGGGATTCTTCCGAAGGCAGATCGGTTTCTCGTGGGTTGGCGCGGTCGGAGGGGTTCGCCGTTTCGATGAGGCGGCACCGATGGGGCATCGAGCCACTTTCACCACCCGGGACGAGGCGTCCCGGGCGCATCGACCGGGTCTTTCGCTTCTGCTCGCGCTCGGACTCGCGCTCGGCGCGACGTTCCCGGCCGCGGCCCATTCCGATCGCGGCCGCGACCGCGCAGGCGCAGCGCGCTCGGCGACGCGCGCCGCGGGACCCGTCGCAAAGTCCTTCCATGGCCATGGCGGAGACCGCGACGCGTCCGGTCGCTCCGGATTCGGCGTCGGCCTCCGGCCGCTCGCGTGGCAGGCTCCCTGGCACGGTCGACGCGCCCCGCGCTTCGGCTGGCACGGCGGTCATCCCCGGCATCACGATCACGACGCCTGGTGCGAGCTGATCACGCGCCGTGACGAGGAGACCCAGGGCGCCTTCGGCCGGGAGCTCGATCGACTCCGCCTCGTCTTCGGCTGCCCGCCGCCCGATGTCGACCCCGACCCCGGATCGGATCCCGATCCGCAGCCGGACCCCGAGCCGACGATCGAGGTCGCGGGCCCGCCGATGGCGACCCTCGTCGACGGATCGGGCGTGCCCTTCGCCGACGTGGGCCACGTCGACGTCGACGACCTCCTGATCGAGGTTCCGGCGGCGAGTGGCTTCCCGGACCCGATCGTCATCCTCGGCCCGGCGACCCAGCGCGAGCCGGATGCCGGCGTCGCGCGGATCGAGGCGATCGACGCCGGCGGCTTCCAGGTCCGATTCGAGGAGTGGGGCGGTCTCGACGGTCTGCACGGCGACGAGACCGTGTCGTATCTGATGCTCGCGCCCGGTCGGTACCTGATGGCGGACGGCAGCGAATGGGAGGTCGGCGCGCTCGACGTGGACGGGACGAACGCCTTCGTCGCGCAGGCCTTCACCTCGGCCTTCGCTCGATCGCCCGCCCTCTTCCTCACGGTCCAGGGGCGCACCGACGACGATCCCGTCGTCGTGCGGGCGCGTCAGGTGACGCCTTCCGGCTTCCAGGCCGCGCTCCAGGAGGCCGAGGGCGCCGACGGTGTGCACGGCGCCGAGCGCGTCGGCTACCTCGCCATCGCGTCGCCGACGGGCTCGGGGGTCCTCGCCGCCGCGAGTGATTCGCTTCCCTACTGGATGACCGAGGCGGCCGTCGGCGATGCCTTCGTCCCGATCCTCTCCGGCGCCCTCGCGCTCGAAGAAGAAACGTCGCTCGACGACGAGACGACGCACGTCGACGAGACGGTGGCGTTCCTCGCGCTCGGCCCGCTCGTCTTCGCCCAGGTGATGAGCGACGCCGAGCTCGACCCGATCGCGCTGCGGCGCCGGATGCCCGAGCACGGCGCCGATCTCGAGTGGGGCACCGTCAGCGGCATCGACGACAACTGGCATACCGTCCCGCTCGCCCGGCGCTACGTCGACCCCATCGTCGTCGTCGGGCCGGCGTCCCGCAACGGCGGCCACGCGGGCTTCGCGCGCGTGCGCGACGTCGGCGCAGACGCGTTCTCCCTGCGCTTTCAGGAGTGGGCCTATCTCGACGGGTTCCATGCCAGCGGCGAGCGCGTCTTCTATCTGGTCGCGGAGCGCGGTGTCCAGGCGCTCGGCGGGCTGATGCTCGAGGCGAGCTCGCTCGAGAGCGGGACGAACGTTCGCGATGGGCTCGACGACGTCGCGCTGACGCTGCCCTTCCCGGAGGTCCCCGGCGTCTTCGCCTCGGTCTCGACGGTGAATGATCCGGCGCCGGTCGTCGTGCGCATGACCGGTCGTTCGACGAGCGGCTTCCGCCTCGGCCTGCAGGCCGAGGAGGCAAGCAGCGTCCGCCACGGCGTCGAGCGGATCGACTGGATCGCGATCCAACCCGGCGAGGGCGTCACGCCCGACGGTCGGACGCTGCGCGTCTTCGAGACCAGCGTGGGCGGCGGCATGACTTCCGTCCCGCTGGGCACCGGACTCCGGGGACGCTTTCCGACGCTGCTCGCTCAGGTCGCGACCCTGCTGGGCGGCGATCCCGTCGCGATGCGCTTCATGAACCTCGGCCCCGATCAGGTCGAGTTGCAGACGCAGGAGGAGCAGTCCTTCGATGCCGAGACGGGTCATACCAACGAGGCGGTCGCGGTGTTCGTCGCGGAGTAGGCGATCGGGCCGGGCGGTCGAGCCGGCGTGCGAGGGCGGGACCGGGCCGGGCTTCGGGCCCGCGATCCGGCCGGGCCGATCCGGTCGGTCCGTCGGCGAGCGGGGCGGCGCGAGCGCGGTAGCGTCCCGGTTGGGCGGGCCAACCGAGGAGCGCTGCATGTCGAACGAGGATCGCCGGGGGGAAGAGCGGGATCGCACGGCGACCGACGAGCCGGACCGGGACGGGGGCGATCGCTCGGCCGCTCTCCGTACGCCCCGGCTGAACGTGGGACGCATCGACCATATCGTGCTCGCCTACCGCGACCGGGCGAGCCAGGCGCGGGCGCGGGACGAGTTCAGTCGTCTGCTCGGCGTCGACGACTGGGAAGACCTCGGCGAGATCGAGGAGGTCAAGCTCGCGATCTGGATCTCGTGGCAGGCGGGGCTCGAGCTCATCTGTCCGACCGGGCCGGGCTCCTTCGCGGACGAGCATCTCGCCCGCCACGGGGAAGGCTTCTTCTCGATGGTCTTCGGCGTCGAAGACCTGCCCGCGGCGATGAAGCGCGTCGAGGAGGGCGGGGGAAACGCCGTGCCCCTCGCGGCGACGCCACCGGCCGGCGCCGTTCGTCGTTATGCCGTGACGCGGGAGGCCATCGTCGGCGAGATCGGCGCCATCCCGGTCCTGCTCGGCGAGTTCTCGCTGCGTCGACCCTCCGGGGCCGACTGAGCCGGATTGCGCCCGTGTCCCATGCGGGTCACCCTCCCTTGTTAAGTCATCGCCCGGCGATGCAGGAGGGAGGAATCGCATGCGTTCGTGGCTTTCCGTCGCGACGATCACGATCTGGATTCTGTTCGCTTCGACGTCCGCCTGGTCCGAGCCGCGCGTCGCCGTCCGCGGCGAGGGGTTCGTCGGCTACGACCACGTCGATTTCGGACCGGTCGACGAGGACGCGTTCGAGGGGGGCGGGGGGATCAGCGCCGCGCTGACCGGGGATCGCTTCTATCTCCAGGGCGACGTGCTCGGCGACTCCATCCAGTACGACGACATCGGCCCGTTCGACGCCGATCTCGATTCCGACAGCGTCGTCGCGGCGCTCCACCTGGGGTGGCGGAATCCCGAGCGCGGCGCGCTCGGCATCGCGGGACTGTACGAGCACCTCGAGTTCGAGACCCGCGGCGCGGGCTTCCTGTCGGGCAGCTCCGACTCGGAGGTCTGGCGCGGGGGCGTCGAGGGCGAGCTCTTTCTCGGTCCCGTCAGTCTGGCGGCGAACGCGGGCCTGCTCCAGCTCCAGGACGACACGACCGGCTACGTCGACTTCGGCATCGCCTTCTATCCGACCGAGCGCGCGCGCGTCCATCTCGGCGGCGGCGTCGCGGACATCGAGGAGAGCGAGCCCTGGGGCCTGATCGGCGCGGGGGGCGAGCTCCTCCTGCTCGATCCGCTCTCGCTCTTCGCGCGCTGGGATGCCACGCTGGTCGACGACGACACGGACTACGAGCATCACAGCTTCGTCGTCGGTGCCCGACTGTACTGGGGCGCCGAGACGCCGAGTCTGCTCGTCTACGACCGGTCCTACTTCAAGCGCACCTGCGTGGCTCCGATCTTCGTGACGGGGCGGACGTGCTGAGCGCAGCGAGCGCGGCGTCGATGCGGCTCAGAGCCGCGGCATCAGTCCGTCGTCGTCGATCTGCTGCAGCTCGATCCAGTTGCCGAAGGGATCCCGGCCGTAGGTCGTCCGGACGCCGTAGCTCGTCTGGGGTGGGCAGGTGAAGGACATGCCCGCCTCGCAGAGGCGGCGATGAAGCGCGTCGATGTCGCTCACGTCGAGCGCGATGTGGGTATAGCCGTAGCGGTGGACGGGCGGGGCGGGATCCTGGGGCGGCGGGGCGGGGCGCTCGAACTCGAAGAGCTCGACGTAGAGGTTGCCGGCCGCGACGAGCATCGCGCGGCCGGCCCCGTCGCGGACGCCCATGACGCGATCGACGAGCGGGGCATCGCGCCAGCCGTCCTGGAAGATCTCCTCGAAGCCGAGCAGCTCGACGTAGAACGCGCGGGCGCGGTCGAGATCGGGGACCGAGAGCGCGATGTGGTGGATGCCGCGAATGCTCATGGCCTTTCGTCTCCGTTTCCGTCGGTCGCTGCGCGACCGGTCCCATCCGTTCGGAGCGGTCGCGGGGCGGCCGCCTCGTGGTCGAGTCGCTCGAGCAGGCTCCGCAATCGGGCGGGACGGACGGGCTTTCGCAGCGCGTGGTCGCCGGTCCCTTCGACGATCGCGAGCTCCGCGGCGGATTTCTCCGCCATCAGATACACCGCGAACGGACGGGGCGCCCCCGCCTCGGCGGCCTTCCGGCGCAGAACGGCGACCGCCTCGAGCCCGGTGATCCCGGACTCGAGGTGATGGTCGGAGAGGACGACGAGGGGCCACCAGCCATCGCCGACGAGGGCGAGCGCAGCGTCGAGCGTGTCCGCGACCCGAACGTCCCGCCCCCAGCCGCCCACGAGGTCCGCCGTCGAGGCGCGTACGGCCTCGTCGTCGTCGAGCACCAGGACGCGCGATCGCGTCGCAGCCGACTCGTCGACGGGCGTCACGCGGGGCGAGTCGGCCAGTGTCTGGCCGAGCGCGTCGACGGGCGTCCCGTGCTCGGCCGGCGCCGTCGTGCGATCGACCTCGATCGCGAAGCACGAGCCGACGCCCTCCTTCGACCGCAGGGTCACCTCCGCGCCGAGCAGGCGCGCGAGGTCGTCGACGATCGAGAGCCCGAGGCCGAGGCCCCGTCCCCGTCGGCGGCTCCCCGGAAGCTGGACGAAGGATCGGAAGACCGCGTCCTGGTCCGCTTCCGCGATGCCGGGGCCGTCGTCGCGGACCTCGATCCGCGCGCGGCGCCCCATTTCGACGCGCCGGACGCCGACGACGATGGAGGCGCCCTGCGCATGCCGCAGCGCGTTCGAGACGAGATTGCGCAGGATGCGGAGCATGAGCAGGCGGTCGGTTCGCAGGACGACGCTCGACCGCACGAATCGCAATCGCGTTCCGGACTCGGCGGCGGGTCCCTCGAAGTCGCGCTCGAGGGTTTCGCGCAGGCGTTCCCAGCGGACGGGCTCGATCTTCGGCTCGATCCCGCCGGCGTCGAGGCTCGAGCGGTCGAGCAGGAGCGAGAGCATCTCGTCGAGCTCGTGGGTCGAGTCGCCGATCCGTTCGACGAGCGATCGGACCTCGGGATCCGAGAGGCGGCCGCGCAGCGTCTCGGCGAGCAGCGCGACGGCGTGGAGCGGCTGACGGAGGTCGTGGCTCGCTTCGGCCAGTCGGTTGGTGCGCGCCGCGACCTCGGCCTCGGCCGCATAACGCAGGATGCGGAGCCATTCGCGCTCGCAGATCGTCGCGATCTCGTCGAGGAGCTGCAGGTCGCGGTCGGTGTAGGGCTCGCCCGAGCGACGCGCGCCGAAGCAGAGCAGGGCGGCCATGGACGAGGGCCCGCCCGGCGAGACCGGACAGACGATCGCGGCGAGCTCGCGAACCGCCGCCGGGATCCCCCTGCGATCGACCGTCGACGCCGCCGGCAGCTCGCCCTCGAGCACGGCGGGCCAGGCGACGGCCCGCGCCGTACGCCGGACGAATCCCCCCTCGACCTGCGCGTATCGAACGCCGGCCTCCGCGTCGAGCAGGTCGGCGGTCCCGGCCGTGGTCGCGTCGAGCAGGGCGTCGAGACCGTGCGCGTCGCGCAGGGCGGCGGCGAGCCGCTGCAGGGCCGCCCGCTGCTGGATCTGCTCGGGGAAGAGCAGTCGGTCGATGCGGGGCCGGAGCCGATGGGTCGCGACGATGATCGCCGCCCCGACGAAGACGCCGAGACCGAGTCGCGTCGTCGTCGCCTCGATGCCGTAGGTCTCCGCGAGGAAGTCCGAGAGCATGGGCGCGCCCACGACGAGACCCGCGCCCCCGACGCCGATCGCGACGGTCACGGCCGCCGTCGTTCCGATCAGCCGATCGATGTCGAAGGCCTTGTCGCGGATCACGGCGAGCAGGGCGCCGACCATCCAGATCAGGCTCGAGACGAAGCCGATCGCGAAGGCCGCTCGGAACCCCTGCCAGTCGGGAAGGAGGGTGGGCGCCAGGGAGGCGAAGATGACGGGCAGGGAGCCGATCGAGGTGCCGAGCAGGATCCAACGCAGCCGGCGGCGACCGACGTCGGGCGCGCGTCGGTAGTTCCAGGTCAGGATGCCGAGCGCGAGGACGGTCGCGAGACCGTGAGAGGCGAAGGAGACCGGCGGAACCCACGCGATCGGCAGCGGCCAGGCGAGCAGATAGTTGGCGCGGACGAAGACCGCGTAGAGGCCCGCGGCGGCGAAGGAGACGCCGGGGCCCAGCCGCTGCGGGCTCGGCAGCTCCGGCGGGAAGTTCCTCACCCACTCCATCAGGAAGAAGATCATCAGGACCGAGCCGATCGACCAGGCGATCTGCGCGGCCCAGGTCTGCCACTCCGGCCCACCGTAGAAATGCGCCTGCGCGATGGCGTAGGTCATGAAGCAGACGTAGAAACGTCGCGCATCCGCGCGATTCGGGGCGCGGAGCAGGAGCAGCAGGGCGACGCCCGCCGTCAGCAGCAGCGTCGGCACGCGAGACCATGGCGCAGGATGCGGTCGCGATTCGAGCGGGAGGACCCGACGCACGCCGTCGCGCTCGATCTCGAGCTCGGTCGGATGGCCCGGCGTCGTATGCGCGAGACCGATCGCCTGGAAGCCGATGTAGCCCACGCCGCGCAGGTCATGCTCGGCGATGCGGATGAGCCGGTCGCCGAGTGCCAGTCCCGAGCCGCTGCTGTCGGTCTCGAGACGGAATCCGCCGACACGCGGATGGTCGCCCGGTCGCCACTCGGCGAAGACCGGCAGCTGGGCGAGTCCCGTGCGCAAGTTCTCCCTCGCGTGGAGGCCGATCGACAGGACGAAGAGCGGAATCGTCACGGCGAGCAGCCAGCCATCGCGTCGGTCGAGGCGGTGCGGCATGGGTCGAGGCTAGGCGAATCAGCGACGGATTGGCAGCGGTGTCCGTCGGGCGGCCGGATGCGCAGAGGGGAGGCAGTCGTGTGCGTTCCCGATCGTTTCGACTAGCTTTGGCCCATGCTTCGGATCCTGCTCTGCGACGATCATGCGCTCTTTCGCGACGGGCTGCGGCTCGTGCTCGCGGAGCTCGAGGAGGAGGTCGAACTCGTCGGCGCGGCCGATGCGGCGGGCGCGCTGCGCGAGGTCGCGGCGAACGACGACCTCGATCTGGTCCTGCTCGATCTCGCGCTGCCGGACGCCTCGGGGCTCGAAGTCCTCGCCCGTCTGCGCGCCGACCATCCAGCGGTTCCGGTCGCGGTCCTCTCGGGCTCCGAGGCGACGCGGGACGTCCGCTCGGCCCTCGACATGGGCGCCGTCGGCTTCATTCCGAAGTCCTCGACGGCTTCGATCCTGCTCGCCGCGATCCGATTGGTCCTCTCCGGCGGCGTCTACGTGCCGCCCCAACTGCTCGATGGCGCGGATACCGAAGCGGGCGCGCCGCGCGCGCTGCGGTCGAGGGTGGATGCGGGCGTGGCGCCGCGGCTCTCGCCGCGCCAGTGGGAGGTGCTCGCGCTGCTCGCCGAGGGCCGCTCGAACGGGGAAATCGGGAACGCCCTCGCGATCGCGCCCGGGACGGTCAAGAGCCACGTCATGCGGATCTACGAGGAGCTCCAGGTGAACAACAGGACGGAGGCCGCCTTGCGCTTCCGGGAGCTCGATCGGTCGCGCTAGGGCTCACGTTCGGCGAGGCGCCGCCCCTTCAGATCCGCCGCCCGGTGTCCGTCCAGTAGCGCGCGCGGATCGCGCGGCGGGCGAGCTTGCCCGTCTCGGTGCGCGGGAGGGCCGGATCGAAGTCGACCCGACGGGGAACCTCCGGTCCGGCCAGCTTCGCACGACACGCCGCGCGGATCGCCTCGGCGGCGTCGCTCCGCGCCGCGTCGTCCGCGCCGGCGTCGCAGAGCTGCACGACGGCGCGGACCTCCTCGCCCCACTCGTCGTTCGGCGCGCCGACGACGCAACAGTCCGCGACGAACGGCAGGCCCAGGATCACCGACTCGATCTTCGCCGGGTAGAGATTGACGCCGCCCGAGATGATCACGTCCGAGCGCCGGTCGCAGAGGAAGAGGTAGCCGTCCTCGTCGACGGAGCCGACGTCGCCGAGGCTGAAATAACCGTCGCCGTGGCGACTCTCCGCCGTCTTTTCGGGGTCGCCCTTGTACTCGAAGGGCGTCGCGTCGAGCTTGAAGCAGACGCGTCCCTCGGTGTTCGGCGGGACGGGACGGCCCGCGTCGTCGAGGATCGCGAGCTCGAGCCCCGGTCGTGGTCGGCCGACCGAGCCGGGCTTGCGCAGCCATTCCTGCGAGCTGATCTGGACGCCGCCGCCCTCGGTGCCGCCGTAGAACTCGTAGAGGATGGGCCCCCACCAGTCGATCATCGCGCGCTTGACCTCGACCGAGACGGGCGCCGAGCCGTGACACACGAGCGAGAGCGACGAGAGGTCGTAGCGATGGCGGACCTCGGGCGGGAGTCGCAGCAGCCGCACGAAATGGGTCGGCACGAGGAAGGTCGAGGTCGCGCGGTGCTCTTCGACGGCGGCGAGGAAGGCCTCGGGCTCGAACTTCTCCATGAGGACGAGATCGGCGCCGAGCAGCAGCGCGCCGTCGCAGTAGGCGTTGGGGCCCGAGTGGTAGAGGGGCGACGAGACGAGGTGGACGCCGTCGCGGGCGCCCTCGGGCAGGAAGGCGCTCATCATCGCGGCCCCGGCCCGGGCCGTGATCGTCGGCGGCGGACCCTCCGGCACACCGTGGCGCAGCACGCCCTTGGGCCGGCCGGTCGTGCCCGACGTGTAGAGCATCGTCTCGCCGCAGAGCGGCTTCTCGTAGGGCGCGCTCGAGAGCGCCTCGACCTCGGACCAGGAACGGAAGCCTCCGATCGTGCCGCGCACGGCGAAGCGTCGCGACGGATCGAGCGGGCGCGTCGCGTCGCGAACGACGTCGGCGAAGCGGGCGTCGACGACGACGGCGTCCGCTTCGCAGTTCTCGACGACGTAGGCGACGTCGTCGGCGGTCCAGCGGCTCGACATCGGCGTGTAGCGCCGGCCCGACCAGGTCGTGCCGCGGTAGGCGGCGATGAACTCCGGCGTGTTCGCGAGGAGCACGGCGACGGCGCCCCGCGTCGGCACGCCCGCCGCGTCGAGCGCGCGAGCGAAGCGGGCGGCGGAGGCGAGGGCGTCGGCGTTGCGGAGGAGGTGGATCGGGACGGGCATCGCCGGCGAGGATAGGCTTCTCTCTCCGCGATGGGCGACGCGTGTCGGGCCCCGCACCCGGCCGCCCGATCCGCGTCGGAGGTGCCCGTGTCGCTCGAGATCCAGAAGTTCTCCCACGTCGTGATGCCGGTCTCGGACCTCGCGCGGTCCGTCGACTTCTACCACGGCCTGCTCGGTCTGCCGAAGCTCTTCGAGCGCAGCTTCACGGACCCGCGCACCGGCCGGACCCAGCTGGTCGTCGGGGTCGTGGTCGGGGAGGCGGTCGTGCTCGAGATGGGAGCGGACCCGGAGCGCCCGCGGCGGGTCGACGGCTCGAGCGCGCCGATCCTGGCGCTCTCGGTCGCCGACATCCATGACGCCCACCGCCGGCTGCTCGAGGTCGGCGTGACGCCGGTGATGCCGCCGACGGAGATGGTGCCCGGGCTCTTCATGCTCTTCCTGCGCGATCCCGACGGGCGGACGATCGAGCTCGCGCAGTTCCCGGGCGGCGCGACCTGCAGCCTCGACTACGCCCGGGCGACGGCCGCGGCGTCCGTGGACGACGCGCGCCGGGACTAACGATCGCCTCCGGCCGGCCCGGCCCGGCCCGGGCGGGCGGCCCCGCGATCCGGACGCCACGGGACGCCGGCGACGCCTGGGCAAGGATCGACCGTCTCGGCGTCGCTGCCGCGGCCCCCGCGATCCGGACGTGCGGGCGGACTCGCCGGGCTTCGGATCCTGCGGTCGTTTCCGCCCGAGGGACGGGCCTGCAACATCGTGTTTTGCGTACGGGATTTGCTTGCCCGAGCCCCCGGGAGTCGCTAATCACCCGGCCGGGCCGCTCCATTCCGGGAGCCGGGACGGGGCCCGATTCCGGCGCTGATCCAGGCCGGAGCCTCGAATCGTGGCTGGCAGGAGGCGGGTCGCCGCGGACGCGCGCGACGGTCTCGACCCCTCTGCGATGGATCCTTGCGCGCGGCTCGGGCCGCGCGAGCGATCGACAGTTCTCCTTCAATTCGACGGGATGGAATCGACGATGACCGACCTGATTGCGCTGTTGACCCAGGTCTCGCTGGCCGCCAGCGTCGCCGGCCTCGTGCTCGCGGCGATCTTCTACTTCCGGGTCAAGTCCCTGCCCGAGGGCACGGAGACGATGAACATGATCGCGCGGTACATCCGCGAGGGCGCGATGGCGTTCCTCGTCCGGGAGTACAAGGTCCTGGCGGTCTATGCCGTCGCCGTGTTCGCGTTCCTCTTCTTCGCCTTCCGCGGCGAGGGGACGGGCCTGCTGGCCGGAAGCTGCTTCGTCTTCGGCGCCTTCCTCTCGCTCTTCTCCGGCTTCATCGGCATGAAGGCCGCGACCTACGCCAACGTGCGAACCAGCCAGGCCGCGCGCGAGGGCTCGAAGCCGAACGCGCTGCTGACCGCGCTCGACGGTGGCGCCGTCATGGGCCTCTCGGTCGCGGCGACCGCGATCCTGGGTCTCGGCATCCTCTACTACACCTTCGCGAACGATCCCCATCTCGGCACGGTGATCCACAGCTTCGCCGTCGGCGCCTCCTCGATCGCGCTCTTCGCGCGTATCGGCGGCGGCATCTACACGAAGGCCGCCGACGTCGGCGCGGACATCGCCGGCAAGGTCGTCGAGGGCATTCCCGAGGACGACCCGCGCAACCCGGGCGGCATCGCCGACAACGTCGGCGACAACGTCGGCGACGTCGCCGGCATGGGCGCGGACATCTACGAGTCGCTCGTCGCGGCCGTCGTCGCGGCGATGGCGATCGGTCTGACCGCCCACCCCGAGTATCTCGCCGGGCTCTTCACGGGCGTCCAGTCGGAGAGCGCCGCCAAGTTCCTCGCCGTGACGCTGCCGCTCTTCCTCTCGGGCGTCGGCCTGATCGTCTCGATGGTCTGCATCTTCATCGCCCGCATGCTGCGCGGCAACGCGCCGGCCGTGGTCCTGCGGGCCGCGCTGGTCGTTCCGTCGCTCATCATCACGGCCGCCTCCTTCGTGCTGATGCCGATGCTCGGCGTCTCCCAGTCCGTGACGGGCGCCCTCGCCGCCGGCGCGATCGGCGGCGCCCTGATCGGTCTCGTCACCGAGTTCTACACGGCCTGGTCGCCCATCGAGCGCGTCGCCGAGGCGTCGAAGACCGGCGCCGGCACGGGCGTCATCTCGGGTCTCGCCGTCGGCATGGAGAGCACGGTCGTCTCGCTCTTCATCATCGCCGTCGTCGGCTTCATCGCGAACGCCGTCATGCCGGAGGGCATGGGCCTCTACGGCATCGCCATGGGGGCCGTCGGCATGCTCGCCGGCACCGCGATCGTGATGACGGTCGACGCCTACGGTCCGATCTCGGACAACGCGGGCGGCATCTCGGAGATGAGCGAGCTCGGCCCCGAGGTCCGCGCGATCACCGACGAGCTCGACGCCGTCGGCAACACGACCGCCGCCATCGGCAAGGGCTTCGCGATCGGCTCGGCGACCCTGACCGTGCTCTCGCTCTTCTCGGCCTTCATCCTCGAGGTCAATCACGGCCGCGCTGCCGCGGGCTTGGGCGAGCTCGTCCTCAAGCTCGACGACGCGCCGATCCTGATCGGCCTCCTGATCGGCGCCTGTCTGCCCTTCGCGGTCGGCGCCTCGACCATGATCGCGGTCGGCAAGGCGGCCCAGGCGATCATCGAGGAGATCAAGCGCCAGTTCGACGAGATCCCGGGCCTGCGCGAGGGCAAGGCCGAGCCCCAGAGCGCCGCGATCGTCGACATCGCGACGCTGGCGGCCCTGCGGCAGATGGTGCTGCCGGGCTGTGTCGCGATCCTCGCGCCCGTGACGATCGGATTCGTGCTCGGGCCGGCGGCGCTGGCGGGCATGCTCGCGGGCGCGGTGGCCGTCGGCGCGTCGCTCTCGCTCTTCATGGCGAACGCGGGCGGGGCCTGGGACAACGCCAAGAAGTACATCGAAGCCGGTCGCCTCGACGGCCACAAGAAGGGCTCCGACGCCCACAAGGCCGCCGTCATCGGCGACACCGTCGGCGATCCCTTCAAGGACACCTCGGGCCCCGGTGTGGCGATCCTCATCAAGGTGATGAGCGTCGTGTCGTTGCTGATCGCGCCGCTCATTGCGCTGCGCTGAGCGGCAAGCGCTGCGCTGAGCGGCAAGCGCTGCGCTGAGTGGCAAGCGCTGCGCTGAGCGGCGGGCGCTGCGCTGAGTGGCAAGCGCTGCGCTGAGCGGCGGGCGCTGCGCTGAGTGGCAAGCGCCTTGCGCCGAGCGGCAGGCGCTGAGCTAGGCGAACCGGAGGCGCGCATGGCGATGGACCTGAATGGCACGTCCTCGATCGTGACAGGGGGGGCGTCCGGCATCGGACTCGCTTGCGCGACGCGTCTCGCATCGCTCGGCGCTCGTGTCGTCGTCCTCGACATGAACGAGGAGAAGGGGGCGGCGATCGCGAGGCAGCTCGGCGGCCGCTTCGCGAAGGCCGACGTCGCCGACGAGGCGCAGGTCCAGGCGGCCGTCGACGCGGCCGCCTCGCTCGGCCCGCTGCGCAGCCTGGTCAACGCCGCCGGGATCGGCCACGCGATGCGCACCGTCGATCGCGAGGGCAAGCCCTTCGATCTCAAGGCCTTCGAGCGCGTGCTGCGCATCAACCTCGTCGGCACGTTCAACTGCATCCGCCTCGCCGCCGCGGCGATGGCGAAGACCGAGGCGGTCGACGCCGACGGCCAGCGGGGCGCGATCGTCAACCTCGCCTCGGTCGCGGCCTTCGACGGCCAGATCGGTCAGGCCGCCTACTCGGCCTCGAAGGGCGGCGTCGTCGGATTGACCCTGCCCGTCGCGCGCGACCTCGCGGCGATCGGCGTCCGCGTCAACACGATCGCGCCGGGACTGATCGACACGCCGATCTACGGTACGGGCGAGGGATCCGAGAAGTTCAAGGCCCATCTCGCGAAGGACGTGCTCTTCCCGAAGCGACTCGGGCATGCAGAGGAGATCGCGAGCATGGCCGCCGAGCTGATCACGAATCCGTACATGAACGCCGAGGTCATCCGGGTCGACGGCGGCATCCGGATCCCCCCGAAGTAGTCGCTTGCGGATCCGACGGCGGCGCCTGCGCAGCGCGCTCGTCCTCGTGGGCTGTCTCGTCGGCGACGTGCCCTTCGTCGGCCATCCCGGGGGCGGGGCCGCCGTCATGGCGGCGACGCGTCTCGGTGTCGCGCTCGTCCTGATCGCCGCCGGCTCGGCCCTCCACGTCTGGTCGAAGGGATGCCTCGAGCAGAACCGGCGCCTCGTGACGGCCGGTCCCTACCGCTTCACGCGCAATCCCTTCTATCTGGCGAACGGGCTCGTCGATCTCGGGCTCTGCGCGCTGATCGGTCGCGGATGGGTCGGGGGCCCGTATCTCGCGTTCTGGTGGCTCGCCTATCGCGACACGATCGGGCGGGAGGAGGCGCGGCTCGCGGCGCTCTTTCCGGCAGAGGTCGAGCGCTATTTCGCGCGCGTGCCGCGGCTGCTGCCGAGCGGCCGCGTGCTGGCCCGAGCGGAGGCGGTCGGTCGCTTCCGCTTCGGCAACCCGGCGCTGGCGCGCGGCGGCGAATACGCGCGCATCCTCGGATTCGGAGTCGCCGCGGCCGCGATCGCGGCGTCGGCCTGGCTGCGGACGACGGGGCTCGCGGCCTTCGCGCCGCTGCATGCGCCCGGGCTCGCGGTCGTGCTGCTCGTCCCCGTCGCATGGGTCGCGAAGCTCGCGCTGGCGGAGGTCTTCCGACGGCCGGACTCGGCCTTGCTGCCGTTCGACGATCGACCCGGCGTGCGTGCGGGCGTGACGCTCGGCTGCGTGGCGGCGATCGCGGCCCTGATGGCCGGAGGCGCGACCGGATACGGAGCGGGGCTCGTCTGGCTGGTGGCCTGGCCCGCGCTCTGGCTCGTGCTCGCCGGACTCGACGCAGGCGCTCGCGTTCGCGTGCGACGCGCCGCGGCGGAAGCGTCGGCGGGCGACGCGACCGGGGCCGGGGGAAGCGCGGCGCGGCGCCGCGAGCGCTGGGCGCTTCGTTCGCGCATCGGGCTGTACGCGGCCGTGGCGCTCGTCGTGACGGCGGTGCTACGTCGAATGGCATGAGCGGGTCGTCGCGGGCTTCCGGGCCCGCGGCTCGAACGCCGTCCGGCGGTCGGTCACGCGCGTTGCGGTACGCGGGCCGCGACCGCGCGCGCACCGCCATGCGCGGCGGGCGGCCGCCGCTTGGCGACCATTGCTTCGCTCGCGAGAATCCGGATCCGGGAGGAGAGCCTGTCGATGCGGACGCTTTCGGCCGTGTTCACCGCGTTGTTCGGGCTCGCGGTGGCCGTGCAGTGGAACGACCCGGATCCGCTCCCCTGGATGGCCGGCTACGGACTCGCGGCGCTCCTCAGCGCGCTGGCCTGGCGGGGTCGGACGCCCGTCCTTCCGAACGCGCTCGCGGCGCTCGGCTTCACGCTCTGGTTCGCGTCGCTCGCCGGCTCGCTGCCGGGCGCGCCGAGCGAGGCCTTCACCTCGTTCCACATGCGCGCTGCCAGCCACGAGGAGCCGCGCGAGGCGATCGGTCTGCTGCTCTGCGCCGGCTGGACGGGATGGCTCGCCTGGCGGGGCGGGCGGGCGCGGGCCAGCGCCGCGAGCGGCTCCGGCGGACCGGGCGCGAGTTGACGCTCGCGAGCGCGTGGGGGACCTTCGGCGGGTCCCGACGTCCTCGCCCCGGCCTCGGCGCCGAGCGGCGGGCGACCGTCGCGAGCGCGCCTTCCCGTGGACGGTGCGCGACCGACTCGCCTTCGAAGCCAGGAGTACCCCCGCCATGCAGGGCAAGAAGATCCTCGTCACCGGCCCGACCGGCCAGGTCGCCGGCCCCGTCGCCCTCACTCTCGCGAAGGACAACGAGGTCTGGGCGACCGCCCGCTTCAGCGACCCGTCGAAGAAGGCGCCGTTCGAGCAGGCGGGCATCCGCTGCGTCCCCTCGGACCTCGAGACGGGCGACTTCTCGCAGATCCCCCGCGACTTCGACTACGTGCTGAACTTCGCGGTGGCCCGCACCCCCGACTTCGAGACCGACCTGCGCGCGAACGGCGAAGGCGTCGGGCTCCTGATGAGCCACTGCCGCGCCGCCAAGGGCTTCCTCCACTGCTCGACGACCGGCGTCTACCAGCCCAACGGCCATACGCCCTTCACCGAGGAGAGCCCCCTCGGCGACAACCACCGCGTGATGATGCCGACCTACAGCATCTCGAAGATCGCCGGCGAGGTCGTCGCGCGCTACGCCTGCCGCGAGTTCGGCCTCCCGACCGTCATCACGCGCTTGAACACGCCCTATGGCGACAACGGCGGCTGGCCCTACTACCACCTGCTCATGATCAAGAATGGCGCGCCGATCCCGGTGCATACCGACGCGCCTTCGCAGTACACGCTGCTCCACCAGGACGACATCAACCGCACGGTCGCCGGGATCGTCGAGTCCGCGACCGTTCCCGCGCGCATCATCAACTGGAGCGGCCAGGAGCACGTCGCGATCGAGGAGTGGTGCGGCTACATCGGAGAGCTGATCGGCATCGAGCCGAAGTTCGACTACACCGACAAGACCCTCGAGAGCGTGATGACCGACAACACGAAGATGCGCGAGCTCGTCGGCCCCGCGAAGGTCACCTGGAAGGACGGCATCCGCCGCATGGTCGAGGCGCGGCATCCGGACTGGCTGGTGAAGCGCTAGGGGGCGCGGCGTGCCGCCGGTCCGGATCGAGCCGGCGGGGTGACGTCGAGCTTCGTCGAGCTCGAGCGCGATCGGCTCGGACGATCCGTCGCGCGGGGGCCGGCCGCCGCGACCTTCGTGCTCGCGACGAGCGGCCGCGCGACGCTGATCGACGGGACGCATCGGAGCCTCGAGGTCGACTCGACGCCCGACCGGATGCGCGTCACGGTCGAGCCCGGCGGCCTCGAGCTCGTCCCCCCCGGCTGCGGACGCGTCGAGCGGAACGCCGTCCATCGATTGCGATTCGATCCCCCCGACTACGAGCCGCCGGTCGAGACGGTGTACCGGCAGTCGGGCGGACTCACGCTGCTGAACCTCCCGACCTTCGGCCTCGTGGGCATCGACGAAGCGCTCGCGCGCTCCGATCGAGCGGTCGAGCGCCGCGTCGATCGGGCACTGGGCAAGCGGCGCTTCGAATGCACGGGCGCGCTCCGGGGAGCCGGAAGCTCCGGCGTGACCGCGGCCCTGAGCCGCGGCGTCAGTAGTGGAACCCGAGTCGCAGGTAGGCCAGGGTGTCCTCGGTGCTGTGGGCGACCGAGAGGCTGATCGTGTTCGTTCGCACGAGGGGGGAGAACCAGATCCCGGCTCCGGCGCTCGGATGCCATTCGTCCGAATTCTCGTGCTCGACGAAGACGCGGCCGACGTCGGCGAAGGCCTGGAGCCCGAGATCGCCGGGGACGACGATCTTCGGGCGGAAGAGGAAGAGCCGCAGGTCGCCGTTCGCGTAGATCGAGCCATCGCCCGCGAAGCGACGCGTCCGGAAGCCGCGGTCGGTCGACGCGCCCGTGAAGAAGCGACCGCCTCCGACGTAGGCGAGGTCGTAGAACGGGACCCGCCCGAAGGTCTGCTGTCCGCCGAGTCTCATCCCGAGCGTCAATCGCGCCTGCTCGAAGAACGAGACGTAGCCTGCGAGCGACGCGTCGACCGAGCCGTAGGTCTTCGAGACGTCCCAGACGGGCGGGAGGATGCGGGCGGTCACGTCGAGATGGAGGCCGCGCGTCGGGTAGCCCGCAGCCGGATTCTCGTGGAAGGGCAGCTCGAGTCCGGCCCGCGGCGCGGTGATCGACCGGCGCGTGTCGATCTGGAAGCGGCCCTCCGCACCGATCGAGCCGAAGTGGTGGTTGCCGTAGGGATCGAGCGCGTCGATGAGGCGCGTCCCGTTGAACGTGCGCGAGAAGCGGACGAACGCGCCACCCGAGACCTGGACCCGGTCGTCGACCAGCGGGATCGAGACGCTCGGCATCATCCGGTACTGCTCGTTGCGCACGCGGAAGAAGCGGTCGTTGCCGCGGTCGTGGGTCTCGTTGCCTTCGCCGTAGAAGCGCAGGACGTCGATGCCGGAGTAGTGGAGGTCGAGGCCGTAGAGCCGGCGGGCGTTCTCCGGTCGGAAGCGGCCCTCGTAGCGGATGCGGGGCTCGTTGGCCTCCGTGGCCCAGCCGAAGGCGAGGCTGTGCTTGCTGCTCCAGGGGTGTCGACGGAAGCCGTAGCGCGTGTGGGCGACGGCGCCGCCGAGGTAGCCGCCGACGTCGGGCTCGTAGCCGACCTCGGGGACGGGGATCGTGTCGGAGCCCCAGTCGCGCGGCGGCACGTCCTCGACGTCGACGAAGCCCGCGTCGGAGGGGGGCGGGACGTAGGGCGCGTGATCGATGCGCGTCCCGGGCCCAGGCAGCACGGTCGCGGCCCGGTGCTCGTCGTGGATGCGGGTCCCGCCGCCCCTGCGATCGTCGATCCGCTTCGCCCCGCCGCCGACGACCACGTCGAGCGCGATCGGGCTGCGTCCCCCCGTCACGACGACGCGATCGTCCCCGTCGCGCAGGTACAGGCGGATGGCCTTCGTCTCGTCGGGCAGGAAGCGGCGCTCGAAGAGCAGGCGGCCGTCCGCGGTGCGAACGACGACGCGGGTCGCGCCGTCGGGCGTCCGCGCGACCTCGATCGCGTCGGAGGCATCCGAGGTCTGGACGTCGACCTGGCGCGCGAGATGCTCGTAGTAGGCGCGCGCGCCCTCTCCCAGGCGATCGCGTCGCCCGCGGACGTCGTGACGCAGGCGCTCGCCGTCGAGCGCCCGATACGCGGGTGGCAGCGCGGCGACGGCGCGGTCGATGGTCGCGTCGTCGAGGCGCGCCATGAGGTCGGCGACGATCGGCTCCCAGTCGGACCAGGCCAGGGCGGGCAGCAGCCAGCGGTCCTGCTCCCAGCCATGGAGCGTCAGGCCCTGCATGCGCGGGTACTTCGGGCCGTAGCGCTGCAGGATCGGGACGTAGACCCGCGCGATCGCGAGGCCGACGCCCTCGTAGCGGACGAAGGCCATGTCGCGGTCTTCCGGGATCGGCTGGAGATCCGCCTCGCCGGGCAGCCGGGCCCAGCGCCACTGCTTGCGGTGGCGATCGAAGTCGCCGAGCAGGAGATCCATCAGGCGGGCGCGCAGGAACGCGCGGACGTCGACGCGGACGTCGTCGCCGCGCGAGAGCGCCTCGTAGAGCGCTTCGTGGTCGAGGATCTCGATCGCGTCGTGGAAGCCGGGCGTGTCGTCGTGGCGCGGCTGCGGGTACTCGAAGAAGGTGCCGACCATGCCGGCGAAGTCCGTTCGGAAGTCGCCGAGGCGCGGATCGTCCGGCATGACGACCATGCGCTCGTGCACGGTCAGGACGCCCGCCGCCTCGGTCAACACGTTGGCGACGGGCGGCCCGCCGGGATGCTGCGCCGACATCTGGTCCTGGATCGCGGCCTGCACGATGGTGTCCCGGAGCAGGGGGTCGAGGACGGCGGAGGGGTCCTTGTCGGTCCCGCGGAACGAGTAGAGGCGGCCGTCGGCGCCCCGGAACCCGAGCACGGGCGTCTGGAGCCCGCCGAAGCGCCGCGTCGGGACGAGTCCGCCGGCTTCGCGCTCGAGGTCGAGGAGCGGTAGCGCGATCGGCGCCTGCCAGAGATCGCGGTAGCCGCCGCCGAGCACGAAGCGATGGATCCGGTTCGCGCGGTAGCGCTCGCTGGCCGCGACGACGACGAGGGTCGCGGTGTCGGGGGCCGGGTGGTCGCGGTCGTCGCCGCGCGGCGGGCTCGACGGGGCGGAACGCGCATCCCTCGCCCGGGACGTACCCGTCGCCGCCGTCGACACGGGCGACTCCGACCCGAGGAGCAGGGCGGCGAGGACCGGGGCGAAGTGACGGGGACGGCTCCGCCTAATCACGTGCGTCCCGGCCCCCTTCATTTCGCGCTTCGAGCAGGGCGAAGTGGCGTCCCGCATGACGCGCCGCCAGCCCCCAGGCGACCAGCGCCGGCAGCACGAAGAGCGAGAGCCAGTGGACGTGCTCCGCGCCGCCGAGTCCGATCGAGGCGGCGAGCGCGAGCCCCACGCCGATCGCCTTCGCGAGGCGCTGGACGAACATGTCGATGAAGGCCTTGGCCTGGTACTTCTCCGACGCCGTCGTCGGGACGTAGAGCGTCTCCTTCGCCGATTGATGGATCGAATAGCTGAAGGCGTTGTCCGCGACCGAAAGCGCGCCGCCGAGCCAGAGCGTCGGCCGTGCGAGGAAGCCCAGCGAGGCCAGGCCGATCGAGCAGGGCAGCACGAGCAGCGCGACGAGGACCCCGGCACGGCGCAGGACGAGGCTCGTCAGGAAGAGCTGCACGAAGCTCGAGAGCCAGTTCGTCGTCGCGTACACGGTCGCGAAGGCCCGATCGCGCGCCTCGGGGCCCGGCGCGAGCTCGGAGACCGCCGTCGTGAACTGGAAGTCGACGAGCGTCGAGACGATCTCGTACGCGCCGACGATCGCCGCGATCGAGAGGAGGTAGCGCGACCGGAAGACGAGCCCGAAACCCTCGAGGTCCGAGATCTCCCCGTCGTTCGGAGCGGCCGCGTCTTCGTTCGCGCCGGGGTCGGGCCGGCCGCGGGCGACGCGCGCGGCATCGCCGCGTGCCCGCTCGCCGCGCTCGAGCTCCCGCGCCGCGGCCCAGGCGACGGCCATGATCAGGAGCGCGAGACCAGCCGTGACGCCGAGCCAGCTCTTCAGGGAGAGCGCGCCGATCAGCGTCGCGACGGCGGTCGAGCCGAAGACCCCGCCCGCGACGCCGCCGAAGCCGATGATCCCGTAGAGCCGCTTTGCCGCGTCGGACGACACGCTGTCGTTCAGGAAGGCGAAGAAGGCGGCGACCATGAGCGTGCTGAAGAGGTCGCCGAAGAGGTAGAAGCTCCAGACGGCGCCCCCCGACGGCGTCTCGAGCGCGAGGGCGAAGCCGCCGTAGGCGACGAGGAAGAAGAGGGTGAACGCGATGCTCAGCCGCTCGCGGCGGAGACGGCGCGCCAGCAGCGCGAAGACGACCGCCGCGCCGGCGGCGACGACCATGTTCGTGACCTTCGCGAAGAGCTCCGCCTCCGCCGCCGTGAACGTCCGTCCGGGCAGGGCGAAGCCCGAATCTGCGTAATGGCCGATGAAGAGCGTCTTCTTCAGGGGCTTCAGGATCCAGAAGCTCGTGATGACGAGGAAGAAGTAGAGAGACATCGCCGCCGCGAGGAATCGCTCATGGGGGCGGACGTCGAAGAGGCGTCGTTCGGTCGGGGTGGGGCTCATGAGCGCGTGGGCCTCGCGAAGCCGGCATCGCGCGCCCGGTTCGGGCGCGGCGCGCGGTCCGTCGCGCCGGCGTCGCGCAGCCGCCAGGCCCGCGCGCGGATCGCGGTCGTGATCTCCTCCGAGACGCGGGCCAGGTAGGCCTGGGCGAACTCGAAGTGGTCCTCGAGCAGGTCGATGAAGAGCTCGCGCTCGATCGACAGGATGCGCGAGGGCATCTCGGCGACCCAGCCCTCGAAGCGCGTCCGCGTCGCCGCGATCTCCCACGCGCCGAGCGTCGCGCCCGCGCCGGCGCGCGCCAGGCCATGGCGACCGTCGTTGACGAAGGCGCCGTCGAGGACGAGCGCCATCCGATCGATCGGATCATCGGCCCGCCAGAGGGGCTCCCCGGGCGCGATCCGCTCGGGCTCGTCGGACTTGATCAGCTCGGCGAGCAGGGTCAGGTTGGTGCCGCTCAGGAAGGGTGCGCGTCGGGCCAGGGCGAGGCATTGGACGAGATCCGGATCCGCGTCACCGGCCGGCTGCACGTCGGGGGGGAAGCCGGGCTCGTCGCTGCGCAGCTCGGGCTGCGCGATCCGCGCGCGGATGACCGAGTCGCAGCTCGCCCGCGCGATCTGATGCACCAGCGGGAAGAAGTCCTCGAGGATCTGATCGAGATCCTCGGTCGTGATCGCGAGGCAGAACGTGTCGACCGCGGCGCGCACGGCGGGCGGGACGATCGTCTGCGCGAGGTGGTCCGTCAGGCCGACGACGCCGGGGGCCGTCAGCTCGAAGATGGCGCTCCGGTCGCCGTCTCCGTGGATGATCTCGAACGCGCCCGAGCCGAAGAAGTAGACCGTGTCGATCGGGTCGCGCGCGCGCAGTACGTGGGCGCCGGCCGGGAAGAAGACCTCCTCGGTCGTCGCGGCGAGCAGCGCGAGGAGGTTCGGCGGCAGGCCGTCGAGGTAGGGCTGCGCCTTCAGGAAGAGCGCGCGATCGAGGGGCGAGATCAGCGGAAGGCGCGCCATTTCAGTTCGCTCCGATCGCTTCGAGGCGGCGCCGGCCGCGGGAGCGCGTCCCGCGGAGCACGGCGAGCCCGCGCTCGCGCAGATCGGCGACCCCGCGCGCCGCATCGCGCGCCTCGCCGTCCATCCCCTCCTGCTCGAGCACGTCGTCGATCGAGAAGCCCATCTCGCCCGCGTGGTACATCGCGACGGCCCGCACCGAGAGGCTGTCGTCGCGGAGGAGCGACTTCACGACGTCCTCGTAGGCGCGCTCGAGCGCCTCGGGCGCGCGGTCGGGGAGGACCCCCGGGCCCCGCCGTCGCTCCTCCGCCAGCAGCCGGAGTACCTGCTCCGCGTGCTCGCGCGAGAGCACCGTCTCGATCAGCTCCTGGGCATGGGCGCGCTCCTGGGCGTCGTCGCCGGCGAGGGCGGCCGCGATCGCGCGGAAGTCCTCGTCGGGATGCATCAGGCCGAGCAGCACGACCAGCCGCCCCGTCGCGAGCGTCCGCTTGTCGCGCAGCAGCTCGACGACGAGCTCGCCGCCCACCGTCGAGAGTCGCCGCCGTTCGTGCTGGGTCGCGACGAAGAGCCGCTCGACCTCGAAGAGCTCGAGGCAGCGCGCCAGCGTCCGCGCGAACTCGACGCGGATGCCGCGCTGGTCGAGCAGGCTCGCGAGGGCCGCCCCGCGCAGACCGTGGATCCGCCTTCGCTCGCGCAGCCAGGTCTCGAGTCCGCGCAGGAGCTTGAAGCGGACCATCCCGTTCTCGACGAGGGGAAGGCTCTCGACGAGGACGCGCGCGGCCGCCGGCGAATCGAAGCGGGCGATCGTGCGCGGGATGTGGCGCGTGACGTCGGCGGGCGTGTCGGGCGAGACGAGCGCGTGGGCGAGCACCTCGAGCGCGGCCTCGCCCCGCGCGATCAGCGCGCGGCGGACGCCGTCTCGGATGCGTCGATCGGCGAGCCGGTCGACGAGGGGACGGGTGAACCAGTCGTCGCCGCTCGCGGCGATCGCGCGGACCGCCTCCTCCGCGACCTCGGGGTCGGGATCGCCGGTCATCCGCAGGAGGGCCTCGCGATTGACGGGGTGGTAGCGGAGCCGCGCGGCGATCGACGCGGCGAGGCGCGGCTCGTAGGTCGGATAGGCGAGGGCCTCCTCGAGCGAATGCGCGTACTCCCGCGCGTCGATCGCCCCGAGCGAGAAGAGTCCGGCCGTCGCGCTGACGCGGACGACGGCGCAATGGCTCTCGCGCATCCGATCGAGCCGCTCGCGGTCCGGCCGGATCATCCAGGTCGCGCGCACGGCGGCCGCGCGCACCATCGCCTCCTCGTGCTCGATCATGCGGTCGAGGAAGAGGTCGAGATCCTCCCGCTCGGCGGCGGCGAAGACGTCGAGCGCGTGGGTCACGACCCGGGGCGAGGGGTGGTAGAGGATCAGGCTCGGGATCAGGTCGGCATGGCCGCGCTCGGAGAGGATGCGCATGGCGGCGATCACGTGGCGCTCGTCGGGATCGGAGAGGGCGCGGATCAACGACCCGATCGAATCGAGGTCGAGCTCGGGATGCTCGATCGCGGTCTCCAGCGTCCCCTCGCGCAGCGTTCGCCGGAAGACCTCGAGATAGGAGCGGCGCAGCAGGAGGCTCGAGAGCGTCCAGAGCAGCGCCGCCACGAGCACGGCGACCGCGACCGCGCTCCGTGGCGCCGGCAGCAACACGAGCCCCAGCAGCAGGAACGATGCGAGCGCCTTCGCGAGGGTCTGGCCCAGGATGTCGACCGCGCCCTTGATCGCGCTTCGCAACGCCGAGGACATCGGCAGATAGAGGAGCTCGGACGCCGTCTTGTGGAGCGAATAGCGCAGCGTCCCGTCGCAGACCTTGAGGAAGACGACCGGCGCCAGCGCCCCGCCGGCCAGCGTTCCGATCGCGGCGAGGGCGATCGTCACGGGCAGGACCGAGAGCGAGCGATCGACCCCGAGCCCCCGCACGATCGGCGTGACGCCGATGGCGAGCATCCCGACCGAGAGCAGGTTCAGGCCGAGGTAGATCCGGGCGAGCCAGGTCGCGAGGTCGATGCTCGCGACCTCCGCCGTCAACACGCTCTTGAAGAGGAAGTCGCCGAGGGTGAGGGTCATGCTTCCGAGCATCACGAGCAGCGCGATGCGCGAGGCGTAGGGATCCGACACGAGCGCATCGAGGCTCGTCCGCAGCGAGGGGGGCGCGCCCGTCGCGTCGAGTCGCGGCCGCGCGCGCCCGGCGCGGCGGTCCGGACCGAGCGCGAGCAGCGGCCCGAGGCTCGATACCGCATAGGCGAGGGCGGCCGCGAAGAGCAGCCCGCGTCCCCCCGTCATCGGCGCGAGGGTCGCGGCGATGGCGGAGCCGAAGAGCGCGCCCAGCGATCCGCCCATCGCGATCGAGGCGAAGAGACGTTTGCCCTCGATGATCGTGAAGAGATCGCCCAGGACCAGCCAGAACCGGACGACGATCAGGCTCGTCACGATCCCGGCCCACATCGGCAGGGCGTAGTAGGTCCAGCGATTCGTTTCGCCGACGAGGATCGCGAAGCCGAGGGTGCCGGCGGCGGCCGCGAGCTGGATGACGAGCAAGGCGGCGCGATGCCCGTCGTCGGTCCGACCCCGGGCCGCGACGACGGCGAGCCCCGCGACGGCGATCGTGACCCACGGCAGTCGGTCGACGGAGACGTTCGCCAGGAAGAGCGCGTCGCAGGCCGTCTCGAGCAGCACGTGTGCCGCCATGACCGCGGCGAGCGTCGCCGCTGCGATCCAGCGCAGGCGATCGGGGACGGGGGCCGAACGGGTCGGCCAGGCAGGCGGGCGAGTGGAGTTCACGGCTGGACACCACCGGAGAGGGACGCGCGAGCAGGTCGCAGTGTACCGGAGACGCGATCGGCGGTATTCATCGTACGCGGGGCGGCGAGGACGGGGCGCGGCTGCAGGGACCTGCCGGGGGTGCCGGAGCGCGAAGGCGCGCGTGTCCCGGGCGATCCGCGCTCCGGAGCGGCGGAAGATCGCGGCGTCGAAGGGGGGGGCCATCCCGGGAGCGCGCGCACGATCGATCGTCCTCGCCGGCTGCATGGCGGCGACGCTGCTCGCGGCGGTCGTCGGGGCGGCCGGCGCGGACGAGGCGCGTCCGGCCGTCGCCTGCAAGCGGCGCCACGCATCCCGCGCGGCCTTCCTGCGCTCGGCCGGCAGCTTCGACGTCTACAACGGGCTCTTCTGGGCGGGGGCCGGTGCCGCGATCCACTTCGGGACGGATCCGTCCCGGCGCTGGACCCACGAGAACGGCTTCGACGCGGGCATCCGCTCGGGGCTGCGACTGGACCGATTCGGAGCGCGGCGCGATGCCGACGCGGCGAGCGACGTCTTCCTGGCCCTGTCCGTCGGCGGCCTGCCGCTCGCCGCGATGGGCAGCGAGCTCGCGCGGACGGGCGACTGCATCGAGGTCTGGGACATGGTCGGCCAGGCGTTCGAGGCGACCACGCTCGCCCTCTTCGTCACGGAGTCGATCAAGGTCGCCGCGGGTCGGGAGCGCCCCTTCGGCCGACGCTGCGGCGTCGATGCGCCGCGGGACGCGCGCTGCGGGGGGGACGATCGGAACCTCTCGTTCGTCAGCGGCCATGCGACGCTGGCCGCGGCCGGCGCAGGGGTGACGTGTCGCTTCGCGCTCGAACGCGAGGCCTTCGGCTCGAGTCGGGCCGCGCGCGTCGCGCCCTGCGTGCTCGGCGCCGCGAGCGCGTTCCTCGCCGGAACGCTGCGCGTCGCGTCGGACCGTCACTGGGGCAGCGACGTGCTGGTCGGCTTCGGCGTCGGGGCGCTCGTCGGCAGCCTCGACGTCTGGGGACCCTTCGACTGGCTCCGCTTCGAGAAGCGCGATGGAGGCGGGCGCATCGAGGCGACGGGCCTCGTGCTGCCTTTCGCGCAGGGCGGCGCCGTCGGTGCGCGGCTCGCCGTCGTCTACTGATCCGCTCCGGCGCGCATCCGACGGACGGCCTCGATGCGATCGCCGAAGCGCTTCCACGCCTCCTTGCGACGCGTCGGGACGTGCTCGGAAGGCCAGGGGGAGACCGGCGTCACGGCCTTGAGCAGCTGCTTCGCGAGCGTCTGCTTGTGGACCTCGTCGGCGCCGTCGGCGATCCGCAGCGCGCGACTCGTCCGGTACATCTCTTCGAGCGGCATGTCGGTCGTGTAGCCGAGGGCGCCATGGATCTGGATGGCGCGATCGATGATCTCGAGCGCCACGCGCGGCACGGCGAACTTGATGAGCGCGATCTCGGCGCGGGAATTCGAGCCGTGCTCGCCGCGCGTGTCCATCGTCCAGGCGGCCTTCAGCACGATCAGGCGAGCCGCCTCGAGATCGGCGAAGGACTCGGCGATCATGTCCTGAACCATCTGTTGATGCCCGAGCGGTCGGCCCTTCGTCGTCCGGGATGCGGCGCGCTCGAGCATCATCTCGAACGCGCGCTGGGCCTGGCCGATGCAGCGCATCGCGTGATGGATGCGGCCGCCGCCGAGGCGTTTCTGCGAGAGGACGAAGCCCTCACCGGGCTGGCCGATCAGGTTCTCGCCGGGGACGCGACAGCGCTCGAAGACGACCTCCGAGTGGCCTCCGATGCGATCGTAGAGCCGCCCCGGCTCCGAGAAATGGGGATGGGCCATGCTGCCCACGTCGCGCACGACCGTCATGCCCGGCGTACCGCGCTCGACCACGAACATCGAGGCGCGCTGGTGGGGCGGCGCGTCGGGATCCGTGACGGCGAAGAGCAGGGTGAAGTCGGAGACGGAGGCATTCGACGCGAACCATTTGTGGCCGTCGATGACCCAGTCGTCGCCGTCGCGGACGGCGCGGGTCGTCATCTCGGTCGGGTCGGAGCTCGCGGTGAAGGGCTCGGTCATCGAGAAGGTGCTGCGCAGCTCGCCGCGCATCAGCGGATGGAGCCAGCGCTCGCGCTGCGCTGCGTTGGCGCCGACCGCGAGCAGCTCGGCGTTGCCCGAGTCGGGGCCCTGGCAGCCGAAGATCTCGGGGGCGAGCGAGTGGCGGCCGAGGATCTCGTGGATCAGGGCGAGCTTGACCTGGCCCATGCCCTGGCCGCCGTGCTCCGGGCCGAGGTGGGGGGCCCAGAGGCCGCGCTTCTTGACCTCCTCCTTGAGCGGCGCCCAGAGCGCGTCGAGCTGTCGCTGGTCGAGCCCCTCGCATAACAGGTCGAGCGGGATGATCGTCTCGTCGACGAACTCGCGGATCCAGGCGAGCGTCTGCTCGAACTCGGGGGCGGTGGAGAAATCCCAGGCCATGCGGGCTCCTCGGCGATCGGACGCGCGGGCGGCGGCGACGGGGCGAAGGCCACGGCCGGTCCGTCGCCGGGCCGCGTCGACCGGAGCGCGGAGGGTAACGAGCCGCGGGCGCCGCGCAGCCCGCGCGCTTGACCGCGACCGCATTCGGCGTTTCAGTCCGCCGTCTCGCCCGCTGGAGGATTCCGATTGACCCGCTCGCCCGTCCGCCCCGACGCCTCGCTCTGCCCGCCGCGCCAGCCCGTCCGGCGCGTGCGCCCCGGCCTGCGATGGCTCGCGCTCCTGGTCGCGCTCGGCGTCGCGGGCTGCGGCGGCGGCCTGCCCGAGGCCGATCCGGCATCGCTGCGTCGATCGACGCAGGGCGAGGTCGTGGGGCATGCGACGGAGGCGGGGCGCGTCCATGCCTGGCGCGGTCTGCCCTATGCCGCGCCCCCCGTCGGCCCGTCGCGCTGGCGCGCGCCGGATCCGCCGGCGGGATGGGAGGGCGTGCGCGCGGCGCTCGAGTCCGGTCCGCACTGCGTGCAGCTCGGCGGCGACCCCGTCCAGGGCAGCGAGGACTGCCTCTACCTCGACGTGTTCGCGCCAGCGGTCGCGCCGGACGCCGTGCCCGAGGGCGAGGACCGCTGGCCGGTCCTCTTCTGGATCCACGGCGGGGGCAACAGCATGGGATGGGGCGATCAGCTTCCGCCGACCGCGCTGGTCCGCGACCACGAGGTCGTCGTCGTGACGATCAACTACCGCCTCGGGATCTTCGGCTGGCTCTCGCATCCTGCCCTGCGCGCCAGCGCGCGCGACGCGCTCGACGCGTCGGGCAACTTCGGCACGCTCGACATGATCCGCGCGCTCCGCTGGGTCCGCGAGAACGTCGCCGCCTTCGGCGGCGATCCGGGCAACGTCACGATCTTCGGCGAGTCGGCGGGGGGCGTGAACGTCTACTCGCTGCTGATCTCCCCCGCGGCCGAGGGCCTCTTCCATGCCGCGATCAGTCAGAGCGGGATGCCGGCGACCGTGACGCGTGCCCAGGCCGAGGGCTTCACGGACGAGCCGGCCGGGGCGATCGGGACCTCCCGGGTCGGACTGCCGGGCAGCTCGGGCGAGCTGCTGATCGCGTTGCTGCGTCAGGCGGATCGTGCATCGGATCGGGCGAGCGCGAAGGCCCTGCTCGCGAACCTCGGCGCGGCGGAGATCGAGTCGTTCCTGCGCGAGCAGACGGCCGAGGCGCTGCTCCAGCCCTTCGTCGACGTGATGCGCGACGAGCCGATGCCGCTCTACATGGCGCCGGCGATCGTCCGCGACGGCGTCGTCATTCCGGACGAGAAGCCGCTCGACGTGCTGGCATCACTCGGCGGCCACGAGCGCGTTCCCTTCATCGCCGGGACGAACCGCGACGAGCACAAGCTCTTCTTCCTGATGAGCTCGCCCCACGTCGAGCGCACCTTCGGCATGCCGACGGGGCTCAAGAACCGACGGCTCTACGACCTCGAGGGCGAGTACGGCGGCGCGATGTGGCGCGCGATGGGCGCCGACGAGCCGATCTCGCTGCTCGCGGCGCGCTCCGGGCCACCGGTCTTCGCCTATCGCTTCGACTGGGACGAGGAGCCGACGCTGCTCGGCGTCGACCTCTCGCGGTTGCTCGGGGCGGCCCATGCGCTCGACCTGCTCTTCGTCTTCGGCCAGACCGATCTCGGCTTCGCGAACCGATTCCTCTTCGACGATCCCGAGTCGGCCGAGCGCCTCTCGCGAGCGATGCGTTCGTACTGGGCCAACTTCGCCTACGTCCACGACCCCGATCGCGGGCGCAACGAGGACCTGCCGGACTGGGAGCCCTGGAGCCCGGAGCCCGACGGAGCGAAATACCTGATCCTCGACTCCGATCGCGACGGCGGGATCGAACGCGGTCGCGATCGCATCGATCAGGCGACGGTGCTCCTGCGCGCCGAGCGGGATCCGCGCATCGCGAACGACGCGCAGCGCTGTCGCGTCTTCCGCAACTTCGTCCAGTGGAGCGAGTCCCTGACGCCCGAGGCCTACGCGGAGATCCTCGGCGGCGCCTGCCGCGAGCATCCGCTCGAATCGCGCACGCCCTTCCCGTCGCTCAGCTGGGAGTTCGACCGCTAGTCGGCAGGCCGCGTTCGGCCCGCTCCGACGAGGTCGTGCGTGGCGTCCGTGCGCCTCGATCCGTCCAGACCCGGCGGGCCTTCTTCTCTGGGAACGCGCGACGCCTTCGTCGGGCCCGGTGGGACGCGGGTGAACGGGGGATCCGTGCTAGGCCGGCGAGGCGAGGCGGTTCAGGACGTCGGTGAAGGAGAGGATGCCGACGAGCGCGCCGCGGTCGAGGACCGGCGCCGTTCGAACCCCGGCCATGCGCATCAGGCGCAGGCAGTCCGTGATGCAGAGCTCCGCGGGCACGGTCACGGCCGGTCGCGTCATCGCGTCCTCGACGCAGAGGTCGTCGAGGGCGGCTTCGCCCGCGTCGCAGATCACGCGGATGCAGTCCTTGCCGGTCAGGATCGAGAGGCCGCGGGCGGGGGACTCGGGGCGGACGAGCAGGCCGTGGATGCGATGCTCGCTCATGCGGGCGATCGCGACGCGCAGCGTCTCGTGCGGCTCGGCCATGACCACCTTCTTCGTCATCCAGTCCCGCGCGCACACCAGGTCGAGGTCCACGTCAGATCTCCTCCCACAGGATCTCGCCGCTGCCGACGTCGAAGCGGTACGTTCGCCCCTTCACGGTCTTCTCGAGCACGAGCGGCCGCCCGCCGAAGTCGATGCGGCAGCCCGCGTGGGCGGTCCCCTCGACGACGATGCGCGCGAGGGGCTGCAGCGCGCGCTGTCGCTTCCGCCAGGCCCGCTGGCGCTGCAGCTCGAGCGAGCGCGGCGACTCGGGGCGCTCGCCCCGTCCGATGCGATCGTTGCGGCGCTTGCGCGCGGCGAGACGGTCGCCGCCGCGCAGCCGTGCGCGGGCCTGCTCGCGCGCGACGCTCGGCTCGGTGCGCTCGCCTTCGACGACGTCGAGCGGATGCGCGGCCCGCAGATGACACGGGCCGCCGGCGGGACTGCCCGCGTCGCGGACGGCGATGCGGATCTCCGCGAGGGCCTGATCCCCGAGCATCCGACCGGCGATCTCGATCTCGCGCGCCTGCAGCAGCGAGGTCGACACGCTGCGCGCGACGCCGAGGATGCCCCGCGCGAAGAGTCGCGCGCCGAGGGCATGGCGCAGGTGGAGGTCGCCGCCCGCGCGGACCACGCCCGTCTCGCCCCCGATCACGCCCCCCCCGATCACGATCGAGCCGCCGGCCTCGATCCGCGCCGCGTCGACGGTGCCCTTGATCGCGAGGTCGGCGCCGGCCCGGACGCTCATGCCCGAGGCGACGTCGCGTTGGACCTGGAGGCTGCCCGCGGTCTCGAGGTTGCCGCTGTCGAGGTCGACGATGCCCGCATGGACGTGCAGCGAGACGACGTCCATGCGGCCTTGCGGGTCGATCGTGCGCGCGCCGGTCCGGGTCGCGCGCAGCTCGCCGGAGGCTTCGCGCGCGACGCCGTCGCCGCAGGCGAACGCGAGGGGCGGGGCCTCGGCGGCGGGGAGCGCCGCACCGTGGACGTCGACGCCGGGCACGGGCGGATCGCCCGGAACGATGCGTCCGAGCAGCGCGCCTTCCCGAACGGGGACGATCAGCCGGCGCTCGCGGTAGTCGATGCTCTCGTCGGCGCGGAGGCGACCGGCGATCGGGCCGATCGGGTCGAGGAGCTCGAGGCGGTCGGGCGTCGCGTGGCGGGGGGCCTGCCCCCGCGCGATGCAGAGCGCGTCGTCGAGCGCGACCTCTTCCGCGAGCGCGGACGCGATGCGGTGCGCGGCCTCCGCGTCGATCCCGGTCGTGATGCCCGTCTCGGCGAGCAGCGCTGCGAGCGCGTCGGCGCCGGCGCGCGGGCCCGCCTCGACGCGGATGAAGGCCGCGAGTCCGTCGTCTTCGATGCGCAGGGCGAGCCGCTCGGTGGAGGACATCGTCGTCGGTGATTCGTCCGGCGGGGCAGCGCGATTGAGTCGCGCGGGCAATGCGTGGACCGATCGGCGAACGCGTTCGCGACGAACACCCGATCGATGGGGCGGAGAATCCAGGAGGCGAGCTCGGGCTTCGGCCGGGGCGGCGCATGCGACGGGGCGGTCGGTCGCGATGAGCCGGCAGCGCCAGCCGTGCCAGCCGCGCCAGCCTCGCCGGGTGTGCTAGGCGAGCTCGATGAGGCCGCCCGCGACCCGCGCCGCCCGGCCGCAGGCGTCTTCGTCGGCGAGCAGGGCCTGCATCAGCGACGGGTCCTCCGAGCGGGCGAAGACGCGGTGGCCTTCCGGGGCGAGTGCCGTGAAGGTCGCGTGCTGCGGGCCGGTCGGGTCGACGGCCACGGTGTAGGACTCGACGACGACCGGTCCCGCATGGCCGTCGCGAAGCGGCCGCCGCGGCAGGGCGGCAAACGCTGCACTCACGTCCTCGACGATCGGACCGGGCGCGTCGCCGGGGTCGGTCGAGTAGATGCCCCAGCCGAAGTGGGCAAAGTGGCCGCCGAGGGAGCCGATGGCGCCGATCGAGCCCGGATCCGAGCGAAGGCGCTCGACGAGCGACGCCTTGCTGTGCAAAACGTAGCTCCCGAGCGGTCCGCCGAAGAAGGTCATTCCGCCCGTCAGGCTCGGGAGCGGATCGAGACCGACACCGAGCGCGGTCGCCCCCGCCTGGACGGCGAAGGGAAAGCAGGAGTAGAGATCGACGTGGTCGATCGCGTCGGGTTCGAGGCGCGCGAGCTCGAGGGCGCGGCGCGCGGCGAGCGCCTGGCCCGGATGATGGTGGAGCGCGTCGCGCTCGCGCAGGCCCGTGCCATGGCTCATCTCCGTCGCGGCGCGCAGGAAGACGCGCTTCTCGTCGGCGACGCCGAAGCGGCGCATCGCGCGCTCCGAGCAGACGAGGAGGGCGGCGGCCTGGTCGACGGCGATGTTCGAGGTCATCAGCTTGGTGTACGGGTAGTTCACCATGCGATTGCCCGGGCCGGGCTCGCGGATGCGCTCGGCGCTCGGCGCTTCCCGGATCCAGGCGCGGGGATGATCGCGCGCGATGCGGCTCATCTCGCATTGGATCCGGGCGAGGCGGTCGCGATGGGCCGACGGCGACTCGCCGCGGGCATGACGCAGCGCGGTGTCGCAGAGGGCGAAGAGGGTGGTCGCGTTCACGAGCCCGGCGCGCTCCTCCTCCGGCGCGCGCGCGTGTCCGAACGAGCCGAAGCGGAGGTCGGGCTCGCCGGCGGTCCGGTCTTCCCAGTGGAGCGGCACGCCGAGGCGCGCGAGTCGGCGCCGGCTGTGCTCGCTCTCGCCGCCGGCGATCGCGATGACGTCGGCGCGCCCGGCCGCGATCTCGCGACAGGCATGGTCGATCAGGACCTGGACGATGTGGCCCGAGAGCGCGCCGAGGGCGGTCTTCGCCGCGGGCGAGCCGAGGCGTTCGGCGAGCAGGCGACCCGGATCGGCATGGCGCCAGATGCCCTGGGGCATGAGGATCGCGTCGAGCGACTCGACCAGCTTCGGGGCGCCCGCGTCCTCGGCGGCGTCGCGGACCGCCTGCTCCATCAGCTCGAGCGGGGAGCGCGCGAGGCGGGGGTCGTCGAGCTTCTGCGTGATCTGTGCGACGCCCGCGATCGCCGGTCGTCGCTCGATTTCAGGGGACACGTCCACTCCTGGGCGATGCCCGCTCGGCCCCCGAAAGGGAACCGCGGGTCGGGGTCGGCGGCCCGCGGTCCGCGCGGGCCGCGCCGCACTCTAGCCGGCCCGGGCGGGGCGGGAAGCCTCAATCGCCTCCCGTTGCCCAGCGCCAGCGGGCGAGCGCGGCCTCGAGCGCATGGCCGCGGTCGCGCGGCAGCAGGAACCCCTCCTCGACCAGCTCGTCGATCGCCTGCGTCACCGCCGCCCGGTAGACCTCGGGCGTCGGGTAGAGGCTCGCGAGGGAGGGGCGTCGATCGCCCGGGCGGCGGGCCGCGTCGCTCCGGGCGAGCGGGGCGAAGGAGCCGATGTAACCGATCATCTCGTCGGTCGCGAAGGGGAAGCCGGTCCGCAGGGCGAAGGGGGCGAAGGTCCCGACCGGCACGCGCAGTTCGAGCGGTCGGATGCCGGTCGCCTCGTTGCCGAAGCGATCGATACCCGGTACGCGGACGGCGAAGGGCGGCGCGGGCTTCGGCGGTTGATAGTCGATGATGCCCCGCGCGGCGTTGGGACCGAAGTCGAGCGGATAGGCGACGTGGGGGCTGCGGGGCGGGACGAGCTCCGCGAAGGGGAAGACGATCTTCGCGGGCTCGACCAGCGTTCCCGCGGCGATCGTCGGGACGAGGGTCGGCGGCGGCGGCTCGTCGCGCTCGACCCAGCCGAGCATGCGGACGAGCAGGGCGCGCTGGATGTCGCCCGGATCGAGGGCGCTGCCGCGGTAGAGGCCGGGGGCGATCTCGGCCTCGGCCGCCGGCGGGAAGGGCAGCGGATAGTGGGGGGCACCGGCGATGTGGTAGAGGCGCTCGTTCTCCATGGGCTCGACGTCGGTCTCGCCGTCGGGGCTCATGTGGACCAGGGCGGCGACGCGGCCCCAGTACTCGTAGCCGGTGTTGATCTGAAAGAGGCGCGGGAGGGCGCCCGAGGCGCGCGCCCGATCGAGGAGACCCGCGCGCTGGCCCGCCCAGGTCGTCGGTCGGCTCGTGAAGGGAAGCTCGTCGCCGGGATAGAAGAAGTTCGCGAAGGGGTTTCCGACGCGGCCCGGCTGGGCGAAGCGATGGTTGAAGCTGCCGCGTCCGCCGCCGCCGATGCGGACGATGACGCCGTCGAAGACCGAGCGACCGGACTCGTCGACGTGGAAGCCCTCGTAGAGGAGATGGCGGAGGAAGCGTCCCGACTGGGACGAGCCGTCCGCGATCGCATGCGCGACGCGGAAGGGGCAGCGCTCGTCGAAGCGCGCGAAGGCGGCGAAGTCGCGATAGGCAGCGAAGCCGAGACCGACGAGCGGCGGATCCTCGGCGACGTAGACCAGCTCGTAGATGAAGCCCGCCTCGAAGCGCGCCTTCCGCCAGAAGGGGCCGCGCGGGACGATCGCCGTCCGCGTCGCGTCGAATCGCCACTGCGCGCTCGGGACCACCTCGCGCTCGCCGTCGCGGGCGCGCCGCCGCGTCAGCACGTTCTGCCTCGAGCCGGGATCGGCGGCGGGGATCGCGACATGGCCGTCGGCCGCGAGGTCGAGCTGCTCGGCGGGGGCGTCGACGACCCAGTCCGAGCGCGCCAGGCCGCGGATCTTCGTCCCGTCCGCCTGCCGCGCGACGGGTACGCGCAGCCCGAGCAGGCCCGCCACCTCGGGTACGTCGGCCTGCCAGCCGACCCACGCGATCGTCAGGCCCTGCTCCATCAGGAAGCCGTCGCCCCAGTCGGCGGGATTCGCGGGATCGAGGGGGGCGGGCGGCGCGAAGGAGAGCGGCACGCGATTCATCGCGGCGAGGCTGAGGCGACGTCCGCGATTCGGGACGTCGAACAGGCCGGTGCCCCGGCGCTTCGCGGGATCGATCGGCTGGAGCACGACGAAGTCGGCGCGCGCCTCGACGCGTCCCTCGGCGTCGCGCGGCGCGAGCCCGATGTCCGTCACGCGCGCGTTGGCCTCGCTCTGGGGATCGAAGCCGAAGCGGACCTCGCCTTCGATCAGCTCGTAGGCGCCGGCCTCGCCGAACGCCCGGCCGTCGAGGATCGGGACCCGCCGCTCGATCTCGAGGGAGAGCACGGCCGCGTTCGCCCCGGGTACATGGCAGACGGCCTCGGCGAGCGCGAAGGCGAGCCCCAGGACGAGGGCGAGCGCGGCGCCCCGCGAGCGGATGCGACGCCTCATCGCGGCTTGATCCCGGCTTCGGCGACGATCGGGGCGTTGGTCCAGCTGCCGTCCGCCAGGCGGTAGAAGCCGGCGGCGGCGATCGCGCCGCCGTCGACGGGAACGGTGATGCCCGTGACCCAGGCGGAGAGATCGGAGGCGAGGAAGAGCGCGACGCCGGCGTGGTCGTCCGGGCAGCCGAAGCGGCCGAGCGGGATCATGAGGGGGATCTTCGATTTCAGCTCGTCCGGGATCCAACGCCCGACCGGGACCTGATCCGTGTCGGTGGTCTCGGGTGCGATCGCGTTGACGCGGACGCCATGGGGCGCGACCTCGAGGGCGAAGCTGCGGGTGAAGGCCGTGATGCCCGTCTTGAAGGTCGAGTAGACCGCGTTGCCGGGGATGCCGCGCAGCGTCTCGATCGTCGAGACGTTGATGATGCAGCCGCTCCGGCGCTCGACCATGCCGGGCGCGAGGGCGTGGGTCGCGCGCAGGATGTGCTTCAAGTTGACGTCGTAGAGACCTTCCCAATCGGCCTCGGTCGTGTCCAGGAAGGGGCCGGCGCCGGGCATGAAGTGGCCGACGTTGTTGACGAGGACGTCGACGCGACCGAAGCGGGACTCCGCGGCCTGCTTCATCGCCGCGATGCCCTCCGCCTGCGTGACGTCGACGCCGACGGCGAGGGCCTGGCCGCCCCGCTGCTCGATCCCGGCGGCGACCTCCTTGGCGGCGGGCTCGCGCTGGTCGACCACGACGACCGCCGCGCCGTGGGCGGCGAAGGTCTCGGCGATCGAGCGGCCGATGCCGCCGCCGGCCCCGGTCACGAGGGCGATCTTCGATTCGAGGGAGGTCGCGTTGCGGTCGAGCATCTCGGTCTCCTGGGGGTCGCCGGGCGGCGGAGGGCGGGGCGCGCCGCCGCGCGGGGACGGTTGCGGGTGGCGCGGATGTTACCGCGCGCCGATTTGCTATCACCCGGGCTTCGACGGGACGGGGGAAGGCGCGCCGACGAAGACGAAGGAGGATGCGAGATGGAGATGAGGAACCTGGGGCGGTCGGGGCTGAAGGTCTCGCTCGCGGGGCTCGGCTGCAACAACTTCGGCATGACGATCGACGAGGGCCAGACGCAGAAGGTCGTCGACACGGCGCTCGAGTCCGGCATCAATTTCTTCGACACGGCCGACATCTACGGTGACGGCAACTCCGAGGTCTTCCTCGGCCGCGCGCTCGGCAAGCGCCGACACGACGCGATCATCTCGACGAAGTTCGGCGTGCCGACCGGGCCCGGCGCGAACCAGAAGGGCGCCTCGCGGCGTTATGTCCTCTCCGCCGCGGAGGCGAGCCTGAAGCGCCTGGGGACCGACTACATCGACGTCTACATCGTCCACGTCCCGGATCCCGAGACGCCGATCGAGGAGACGCTCGACGCGCTCGATTCGCTCGTCGACCACGGCAAGGTCCGGTACGTCGGCTGCTCGAACTTCTCGGGCTGGCAGATCGCCGACGCCGCCTGGACCGCCCGAACCCGCGGTCTGCGCGGCTTCGTCACGGCGCAGAACGAGTGGAGCCTGCTGCAGCGCGGCGTCGAGACCGAGGTCGTGCCGGCCTGCCAGCAGTTCGGGCTCGGGATCATGCCCTACTTCCCGCTCGCCTCGGGCGCGTTGACGGGCAAGTACAAGCGCGGGCAGAAGCCCTCCGGAGACACCCGCTACGGCAGCGCCTCGGGCGACATGTTCAAGAACTACTACGGTCATTTCGTCGCCGACGCGACGCTGGCGCGGGTCGAGGCGCTCGAGAAGGTCGCGTCCCAGGCGGGCATCTCGCTGGTCGAGCTCGCGCTCTCCTGGCTCGCGCGCAACGCCGTCGTCTCGTCGGTCATCGCCGGCGCGACGAAGCCCGAGCAGGTCGTCGCGAACGCGAAGTCGACGAAGGGATCGCTGGCGGCCGAGGTCGTGCAGGCCGTCGAGAAGGCCCTCGCCGCCGGCTGAGCGGGCGACGGACGGCGGGCGCTCGCCCGCGCGGCGCGGCGGGCCGCACGGCGGGTTTCGGACGTCGGATGAGCAACGGATCGAGCCGGTCGTCGGATGGCCGCGCGGAGGATCGTCATGGGCATGCACGAGGGACGCGTCGCGCTCGTCACGGGCGCGGGCAGCGGCATCGGTCGCGCGTCGGCGCTCATCTTCGCGCGCGAAGGCGCGAAGGTCGTCGTCGCCGATCGCGACGCTTCCGCCGCCAAGGCGACGGCCGAGCGCATCGAGGCGGCGGGCAGCGAGGCCCTGGCGCTCGAGGTCGACGTGACGAACGAGGCGCAGGTCGCCGAGATGGTCCGCCGCGCGGTCGAGCGCTTCGGGCGGATCGACGCGGCCATGAACAACGCCGGCATCTCCCACCGTCCGGTCCCGTTCCACGCGCTGACGCTCGACGCCTGGAACCAGATGATCGCGGTCAACCTGACCGGCGTCTTCCTCTGCATCAAGCACGAGCTGGCGCAGATGGTGAAGCAGCCGATCCTGGGCTGGGGGCGGGGCGCGATCGTGAACACCTCCTCCGGCGCCGGCGTCGTCCCCGCCCCGGGCCAGCCCCACTACACCGCCGCCAAGCACGGCGTGCTCGGCCTGATGAAGAACGTCGCCGCGGAGTACGCCGGGCAGCGGATCCGCTGCAACTCGATCCTGCCCGGGATCACCGACACGGCGATGATCGCCGCCTCCTTCGCCGAGAACGGCCCCGAGTACCGCAAGCAGCTCGAGGCGACCGTGCCCGGCGGCGAGCTCTGCCAGCCCGAGGAGCAGGGCGAGACGGCGGTCTGGCTCTGCTCGGACCTGGCGCGGCGCGTGAACGGGCAGGGGATCATCGTCGACGGGGGCGGGGTCCTGCGTTGAGCGCAGGACTGGCGGCCAGCGGGGGAGCGTGCCGTATCGGTGTCCGATCGAAGGCGCCTGCGCCGCCGGGATGGGGCCGGACAGCTCGCTCCTCCTGAGCGCCCTCGCGAGCGATGCCCGCTGCCAGGATCGTCTCGAAGAGCGGGCCGGAGAGACCCGGGAGCGCTGCCGATTCTCGATGGAGGCGAAGCGCGCTGCCGTCGCCGTTCGGGCGACGCTCCTTCCGACGGAGGGGTTGGCTCCGGACGGGCGGTCGCCCGCCCTTCGAAAGACGAGCGCGCCGAGCGGTCCAGCCGCTCGACGCGCTCGCATCCATCGATCGAAGCTCGCTTCTAGGCGTTCCGCCGTCGCGTCATGCCGATGATCAGCAGTCCGCCCGCGAGCGCCATGCCCAACGCGCCGGGCTCCGGCACGAACGCCAGCGCCATGCCGTTGAAGTGCGGCGTGACCGTGTCGGAGCCGCTGGCTCGGCGAATGCTGCCTGCGACGAGCTGGATGTTCCCCTCCCCCATCGCCGTTCGATTGTCCGCACCGGACTGGGCGAAGGTGAACGTGTTCGGGGCGCCCATGCCGGTCGGGAGCACCGCGCGACCCACGACCATGCCGGTCGTCCACGGCATCTGGTGCGAGGTGTTGACGGTGCCCGGGATCGTGAAGAGCAGCGGGCCGAGCCCGCTCAGGAATCCGTCCGTGCCGATCATGTAGCTCTGGTAGACGGCCGCGTTGCCCGCCTGATTGCGGGCGATCGCCGCGTAGCCCTTGCCGCCGAGGTCGCCGGCCCCGCCGCCACCCTGGCTGACGGGCGCCTGGACCGGCACCACCAGGATCGAGTTGGGACCGCCCGCCCCACCGGCGGCGCCGATGATCGGGAGCGAGCCCGCCTGGTCGCCCGGCGCGAGCACGACGCTCGCCGTACCGCCGAATCCATTCGCCGTGTTGCCCGAGTACTTGATGATGGCGCCCTGGCCACCATTCACGTTGGTGCAGTTGGAGTTGCCATTGCACCAGGTGAAGCTGAGGCCCGCACGGCCGGTCTGCGTCGTCCAGGCACCCTCCCGGAAACGGTTCCAGACGGCGGGATTGGTCACCGCCGTCAGGTTCGGACCGGTCTGATTGGGTCCCGTGAACTGCAGGAGCGGCTGCTGCGGCCCCGCTGCGAGCGGACCGAAGAAGTTGGCATCCGTCGTCAGCGACACGATGCCCGGAATCGGAACCAGGACCCGATTCGGAACGTCGTCCTCCGGCTGCGAGAAGAAGTTTTCGGGCAGCATGAAGGACGCGCGCGCGCCGCCGGTGTTGACCGAGACGATCTGTCCGCCCTTTCCGGGGATGCAGCCGCCGGGCAGCTGGGGCGTCGGCGCGGTCGTAAACGGCGGCGTCGTCGCCTGCGTACCCGCTCCGAGCCGCGCCACGCCGACCAGGGAAGAGCAGAGCGCGCCCTGCGAGTTGCCGATCACGGGCAGGCGGACGACGACGCCCTCGCCGCGACCGAACGCACCCGCCAGGAGGTAGGACTGAGTCTGCGCGGACGCGAGGCCGCTCCAGACCATCGCCGTGACCAGGATGCCTGTCGACGCGACGATGCGAATTGAGATACTGAGCGAACGCTTCATTGATTCGGTCTCCGCTGGTGAAGGACGGAACGATCCTCGCGAGAACGATCCTCGCAAATGGACGCCTGAACGGACGCCCGCACGAGCCAAGGGTGCCCGACGCGCTGACGTGGAGGCTTCCCGCTTTTATCATGGAAAGGCGGCCCGACTCAATCGAATATTCGACCCGGTCCGCACTTTGTTCTCTCGTGTTCTCGCGCGGTCGTCGAGGCGGCAGGACCGGCGGGACTCCGATGGACGGCGCCGCCGACGGCTCGGCCGATCGGCAAGGGATACGCAGCGTGGGACGCGGTTGAAGCCATGGACGGACAGCACGAGCCTCGAATCCAGCGAACCAGCTCCCCTGGCCTCGCGACACTCGTCGTGGGCGGGGCCCTCGGGGCAGGGCTGCTGATCGGCTGGCTACTCGGCGCACCGGGCGGGCCAGCGACAGGCTCGGAGAGCTGGGCGCGATCCGATGTCGTGGACCTTGCGGAGAAGGCGCTCGAACAGCGCGACGGCCTCGAAAGGGCCGCGGGCTTCGCTCGACTGCTGAGCACGTTGGCCCGGGGGAATGACGCGATGGCGCGGGATGTCGCCCCTGGGTTGCTCGCGGCGCTCGATCGGGCTCCCCTCGCCGACGGCGATCCCGAGTTCGCCCTGTTCGGGGGGTGGTGGGCGCGGTCCGATCCCGACGCGGCCCACGGCTGGACCCGGGTCGCGCCGGAAGCGGGTGCGACCAGCGTACTGGTCGAGGTGTTGCAGGCCTGGGGGGAGCGGGCGCCCTCGGATGCCGTTCGGGTCGCGCAGCAGGAGACGCTGGCGATTCGACGGACGGCGGCTCTCCAGGCCGCGTTCCTCGGAGCGGAGCGAGCGCTGTCGGACGCGCGTGCATGGGCGGAGGTCGCGGCGACGGTTTCGGATCGCGCCGAGCTGCGCGCGGCCCTGCTGCCGATGCTCGTCCGTCGGCTCGACCGTGACGGTGTCGCCTCCCTGCTGGCCTGGGCCGAGGCTGCTCGATCGCCCGACCCGGCGGTGAGACACGACCTCGTCGGAGCCGTCGCCATGGCCATCGTCGACCGGGATCCGGTCGCCGCCGTGGGCGTGCTGGCGACCCACGCGGCAGGCAGGCGGTCGGGCGATCGCGACGAGGCTGCCGAGTCGGGACTGCCTGCCGATGTGGTCGAGCGGATCGCACAGGTATGGGTCGAGCGCGATCCCGAAGCCACGTTCGATTGGCTGTCGTCGCTCGAGGCGGGCGCGCCGCGCTCGGCTGCCGTCCGCCTGGCCTATGAGCGTTGGCTCGGACGGGATCGAGAGGCGGCGCTCGCCTGGGGGGCCGAGCGGGCGGAGCAACCGGATCGCTGGCTGGATCCGGTGCGAGCGGCCTACGCGCTCCTGCTCGGGCAGGACGATCCCGAGGCGGGCCTGCGGCTGCTCTTCATGCTTCCGATCGAGCGCGAGCGGGCGCTCAAGGTCCAGGGGATTCTCGCGAACTGGAAGGGCCACGATCCGCAGGCCGCCGCCGATTGGATCGAGCAGGCCGATCTTCCCGAGCTTCGCAAGCAGGCGCTGCGCGCGATCCCGGCGCGGCAGCCGCTCGTCGTCGGTCGACCCGCCACGGGGTCGGGGGAAGGATCGTGAGGTTCCGGGCAGGTCCGGAAGGACGACAGCGGCGCAGCGACGGGCGGGCCGTCGCGACGGTCGTGGTGGCCTTGGCCGTGTTCGCCGCCGGCTTGTCGGGCGGCTACTGGGGGCGTCGTCTCGAGACGTCCGGGCGGCCGCTGGATCCTTCCCTGCTCGAGGGCCCCGACCTGATCGAGCGGTTGGCCCGACTCGCACCGGTGTTGGCGTCGGCTGCGCCGTCGGATCTCGACGCGCTTCGGACGCTCGTCGAAGCCTTCACGCCGGGTCCCCAGGAGGCGGAGCTGATTCTCTTCGCGGATTGGTGGGCTCGTCACGATCCGCGCTCGGCGCTGACCTGGGCCCAGCGAGTCGAGCGCGACACCGGTCTCCCGATCTCGATGGGTGTGTTCCGTGCCTGGGCCCGAGCCGATCCCGACGCGGCCCTCGCAGCCGCGCTCGCCACGATCACCGCACGCGACCCTCGGCTCGCGCAGGCCGGAACCTGGCAGGATCCCGGGGTTCAGGCGGTCATCGTGGGTTGGGACGAGTCCGGCAGACCGGGGCTCGAGCAGTGGATCTTCGAAACCGCCGATCCGTTGGAGCGACAGGGATTGATGGCGCATCTGGCGCGGCAGCGTGTGGCCATGCGCGATGCCGAAGCCGTGTGGCGTTGGGCGCTCGATCTCCCGGCGTCCATCGCGAAGGACATGGTCCCTCGCGTCGCCAGCGCGGTCGCGTCTCGCGATCCCGAGACCGCCGTTCGACTGGCGACGCCGATGATCGAGCGGAGGGCGTTCCCGGACCTGCCGGGTCGAATCGCCACGCGGTGGGCTCGCCGCGACCCGGCCAGCGCGCTGCGGTGGCTGTCCGGGTTGCCCGAGGGCAACGTGCGACGGGATGCGGTCCTCGAGACCGCCCGGACCTGGCTGTCCACCGACCGGGTCGGATTCATGGGCGCGATGCGGGCGCAGGTCGAGACCATCCCGCTCTGGCTCGAGCCCGCACTGGAGCTCTACGCGCGGGCGCTCGGTCGAGAGGGGCGCCCCGAGGAGGGGCTCGCGACGGCGAGTCGGCTGCACGACGAACATCGCCGCGACTACGCCACGACCGTACTCCTCCGTAGCTGGGGCCACGACGATCCGCAGGCGGCCGAACGGTGGATGGAGGCCCATGACCTTTCCCCGGATCTCCGCCGCCGCGCACGTCACGGATGGAGCGAGCGCTGAAGCGTCGCGCGCGCGGATCCGCACGCGGTGCTCCCCTACGGCTCGCGTGAGCTGGGGGAGCAGACGAAGTCCGGGATCAAGACCGCCCGTCCAAACGCGCGCGCAGCGCGTCGAGCTCGCCCGCCGGATTGCTCGGTCCTCGCCGCAATGCGTCGGCCCAGCCGACCAGCGTTCGCGCGCGCGCGCGTCGCGTCGCGTCGTCGTCATCGTTCAGCAGCGCTTGCGCGAGGCGAAGGGATGCCTCGGGGTCCCACGGGCGTCGCTTGAACAGGTCGGCGAATACGTCGATCGCCTCCTTTGGCCGGTGGGACCGTTCGAGCAGCTCCGCCAACGCGATCGATGCGCGCGCGTCCTCCGGCTCGGCGGCGATCGCCCGGCGGTACAGCGCGACCGCTCCGTCGATGTCGCCCAGACGCGCCCGCTGCGAGGCCAGGCCGCGAAGCGCGATCGGCTGGTCCGGCTCGAGCTCGAGCGCGCGCTCGAAGCGCTCCTGGGCGCCCTTCTCCGGACCATCTGCGAGCGCTCCGAGCGCCGCGCCGACGAGGGCCTCGAAGAGGGGCGTATCCGGATGCGATTCGCTGGCGTCCTGCGCGAGCTCCAGGGCGTCGGCAGCGCGACCCGCCTCGATCCGCCACTCGACCAGGCGCGTCAGCAAAGGTCCGTTCAGAGGGTGGGTGAGGTCGAGGCTCTCGACGTGCTCCAGGAAATCGAGCGCGATCGTCGCGCCGTTGCGGTCGCGTATCCCGTCGGCGATCGCTGCCACCATGAGCGAACGGAGCTGGGGATACCGGAACGAAGCCGCGAAGCGCCTTTGCACCTCCGGCCCCTGACCATGATAGGCCATGATGCGCGCGGCCATGACCTGCATCTGGATGGCCTGGGGGTTGTCGGTCTGGCCCACCGAGAGCGCGTTCAGCGCGTGGGCATCCGAGCCGATCGCGACATAGTAGTGAGCGAGTCGGAGTGGGGCGTCCGTGGCTGCCGGATCGACGCGAACGGAGTAGCGGTAGTCTTCGATGGCGCGGTTCAAGTCCCCCGTCTGTTCGGCGGCGACGGCGGTGTAGTAGCGGGCGACGGCGTTGTTCGGCCATAGCCGGTTGCCTTCGCCGAGCTTCTCGAGCGCCTCGGCCGGACGATCGAGCTCGAGGAGTGCGCGCCCCTCGATCAGCAGCCGATGGGGCAGGACGGTCAGCTCGGCGGCGAAATCGAGCGCCTCCTCGTGACGGCCGGCGTGGATCAGCGCGTCGGCATACCGGAAGTCGAGCTCAGGCGAGCGGCTCGTGAGTCGCTTGCGCGCCTCATCGTATGCTTCGATCGCGGCCTCGATGCCGCCGGTGGCCGCGTGGAAGCCGGCGAGCGCGGCCCAGGCCTGCGCCTGACCCACCGTGGATGGCTGCTGAGTCGCCTCCTCGAGCACCGCGACGGCTTCGTCGTGCCGGCCGGCGGCCTCGAGTCGTAGCGCGAGGTTCTCTCGCATCTGCACGGCGGTCGGCTCGAGATCGAGGGCCTTGCGGATGATTTCGATCGATCGATCGCTCTCGCCTCGCCCGTCGAAGAACTCGAGCGCCTTCGAGAGGAGAAGGGGATTGCTCGGGAACTCCTCGAGGCAGCGGTCGAACCGTTCGAGTGCGAGATCCGGTTCGCCCTTCTCCAACGCGAACGTCGCGCCCGCCGTGCAGAACTTGGCCGATCCCTTGAATCCGAGCTTCTCGTCCCGATAGATCTCGTCGAGCTGACGGAGCGCCTCTCCGGCTTCCTCCACTCGCTCGAGGGCGAGCAGGGCGACGGTTCGCGGAATGAGGGCATCGCGCCGATTCGGATCCAGCTCCAACGCGCGGTCGGCGTCGTCGATCGCCCCTTGGTAGTTGCGTCGCGAGCCCTGTCGGGCGAACGCGCGCAACGTCAGGATCTCCGGGTCGTCGCCCACCTCGTCCAGCATGGCGTCGCAGACGGACTCCGCATCCGCCCAGGCCTCCGCCGTGATGAACGCGTTGACGAGGAGCTTGCCGGCCGGAACGAGTTGCTCCGGATCCCGCATCGCACCCTTCAGCGCCCAGATGGCGAGCCCGGGTCGGCTCGTGGCCCAGAGGGCTCGGCCATAGAGGAATTGGAGGCGCGGGCTTCCCCGTTCCACCGCGAGGAGCTGCCGGAGCGGCTCGATCGTTTCCTCGAAATGCCCCGAGTCTTGAAGCCGCTCGACCTCCTCGAGGCGGGGTCCGCGCTCGCGGCAAGCGGTGGAAAGGCCCAGCGCGATCGAGATCGCGATCCCCAGCGCGCGCCTCGGTATCGCGAGCCTTCGGACCAGGGAAGCTTCGGTTGCGCTGCGTTCATCCATGTTATTCAAGGTCGCTTCGGATGACTCGACGGGATGCGAGCAGGATGGGAGCGGAATGGGAGCAGGGTCGGAGCGGGGGCGAGCTTGCGTCCGCCGATCGGGCCGCTCAAAATAGGCGGAATCCGAATCTAGACAACTGCCCGTCACGAGATGCCCTGATCGGGCCGGTCGCGGGCGGGGCAAGGAAGGGCCCGCCGACCTCGACCCGCCGGGTCGGTTGCGCCAGGGGATGCAACGCAATGGGCACCGACCGTTCGACTTCAGGCGAGGCACCGCCGGACGCGACGACGAGCAGCGCTCCGAACGATTCGACGACGAACGCCGCTGGCCGGGGCTGGCGCCGGTCGCTCGATTCCAGGTGGCCGTGGATCGCGGCCGCGTGCGCGGTGGCGGCCTACACGCTCGTCGCCCCGTATTTCGTCGAGATGCAGGCGGGGCGAGACCGCCGTCCGATCGGCACGGTCGCCGACATCCGTGAGCTCGCGGCGCGGGACGATGTCAATGTCCTGTTCGTCGTCATCGACACGCTCCGTGCCGATCGGCTCGGCAGCTACGGCTACGATCGCGATACCAGCCCGATCGTCGATGCGATCGCGGAGCGCGGCGTCCGCTTCGATCGTCACCTGGCCCAGTCCTCGTGGACCAAGTGCTCGATGGCTTCGCTCTGGACGGGGCTCTACCCGAACCGGACCGGTGTCACCCGGTTCGATCAGGTCCTGTCCTCCTCCGCCCGCCTTCCGGCCGAGATCTTCCGCGATGCGGGGTTCCGGACGGCCGGAATCTTCCGCAACGGATGGGTGATGGACTACTTCGGGTTCAGCCAGGGATTCGAAGTCTACACACGCCCATTCCCTGAGCCCGTCGCTCCCAACGTTCGAGTCGAGAATCCGACGATCGAGGCCGGAGGAAGCGACCGCGATGCAGTGGCGGCTGCGAAGGAGTTCCTGCGCATTCACGGGCACGAGCGCTGGCTGCTCTACCTCCACCTCATGGACGTCCACGAGTACCTCTACAGCGAGGAGACGGCGGCCTTCGGGACCGCGTACTCCGACGTCTATGACAATTCGATTCTCTGGGTCAACTCGGTTCTCAATCCCCTGGTGGAGGATCTCGCGCGAGAGGGACATCTCGAGAAGACCTTGATCGTCATCACCTCGGACCACGGCGAGGCGTTCGGCGAGCGAGGCTTCGAGGGGCATGCCCGGCACGTCTACAAGGAGTCGACCGAGATTCCGCTGATCCTGAGCTTCCCCTTCCGTCTCGAAGAGCCGATCGTCGTCCGTGAACGGACGCGAAACGTCGACGTCTGGCCGACGGTGCTCGACATCCTCGGGCTCGAACCCCTGGCCGAAACGGACGGGCGATCCCTGGTGCCGGCGATCGTCGCGGCGGCGGAAGGAAAGGGTACGGACGTCGCCCCGCCGGGTTATGCGTTCCTCGCCCAGAACTGGGGGCGACCCGACCGTCAAGAGACCTCCACGCTGGCCGTCGTCGACGGTTCGCTGCGATACGTCCAGTACGTCGACGGCGAGGGACGTCGAATCGAGGAGCATCTGTACGACCGATCGTCCGATCCCGCAGAGCTCGACGATCAGCGGGCCGAGCAGCCCGAGGCGCTCGAGCGGATGCGATCGTTGGCCCAGGCCTACCCGCTCGACGCGAGTCCGCCTTTCGCGATCGAGACTCCGTTGGAGATCGAGGAGATCCAGCTCAAGCAGCTTCGAGCTCTGGGCTACGACGTTCCTTGACGGGCGAGTCCGTGCGCCCGGGCCCCTTTCGAGGATTCGATCGTGCGGATGGGATGACCCGCGCGTCGGAGCATCGGTCGAAGGCCGGATGGGACGAGCCCGGAGGACGAACGGGTTTCGCCTCGCGTTCGCGGCGTGTCGGGCGAGCGGGTCAGATCGGGTTCCAGCGGAGTCGAACGCCGAATCGCGCGGTCCATTGCCAGCGGTCACGTTGGAAGCGCCAGTTGGCCGATTCGTCGAATTCGTTCGTCGCGGAAAGGTCTACGTCGAGATTTCCGAAATAATAGTAGGCATGCGCGCCCGCGAACGGACTGAGGGTGAAGGGGCCGATCCGGCTTCCGTCCACCTCGACGTCCAGGCCCGGTCCGAGGCCATGATAGGTCTGGCTGTCCGAGGAGCGGAGTTCGATGAAGCGGAAGTCCGATGGGGTATTGGGCTTGGGAATCTGCGCGACTTGAACGACGCGATTCGCCTTGCCGGTCACGGACAGGATCTCGCGTACGTATTCGATGGAGGGTTTGATCCGAACTCGCTGGTCGGAAAAGTCGACCGTGAACGCGATGCCGGCACCGACGTTCAGGACGAAAGGAGAGGACTTGGCGAGGACGCGCGTCCCCTGGCCGGAGAAGGCCTGAGCGTCGCTCCGCTGGGCGTCTACGGCCAATTCCCCTTCGACCATCGGCCCGGGGTTTCCGACCCCGGTGATGCTCCGCTCGAATCCCTCTGACAGGATGGGATCGACGTGGACGAAGACGCGGGGATGTCCGAATCCCTCGACGAGTCGACGGGACATCAGCTCGACGCTCAGCCCTCCGCGAAACGCCCGCAGCGCGTCTTCGCCGTCGGAAGATGGCTGAATCTCGTCGTCGATCTCGCAGTTGACTCGCTGCGGGGTGCAACGCGGAGCGCTCGGATTGAGCAGGCTGGTGTCGGCCGTGGCCTCCGCGTTCTGCTCCTGTACGCCTCCGTAGAAACCGATCGAAGGAACCCATCGATCGAGCTCGTCGGGAGCCTGGGGAGGCGCATCGGCCGATGATGGGTCGGGAGTGAACCCGATCGATACGATGCTCAGTCCGAGCACGAGCATTCGGCCCAAAGAATGAATGTTGGTCCCTCGCCGGCGCGAAGACGTGGGGTTCGGGATCGGATGGGACGGCGACTCGAATCGAGGGGCACGCGAGCGGCGCATTCGGGCTGTATAACACAATTGACCTGCCTGAAAGAATGACTCAAACTTCGACGTCGCCCCGGCGAGTGAAGCGAGCGCCATCCGGAAATTCCGCGTGCTCGGAGATCCGGATCGGGTCGAGCGTAGTTTGCCCAATGAGGAGTCTAGACGCGGCGGCGGTCGCTCGATCGCCGCGCCCGGAACATCGGGGGCCGTATTGAAGCGAACAGGCGCGAACTGCAGAATGGCCTCCCCGCACGCCGCCGTCCGACGCGTCTTCTTCGAGGTGTTCGTGTGATCGTGTTTGTGGACGGTTCGGCCCGTGTCGGCGGTCCTCCCAGTCGATGGGTTCGCCCGTTCGGCCGTCGATCCTGCCGCCAGCCCGGTCGGTTGGCGTTCGCGATCTCCACGTCGATTTTCGCCGCATCGACCCTCGCGGCCGCGGCAGACAGCGAGCGTGCCGGAGGGTCGGCCGAGCCTCGGGTGCAGGGCGACCCCTGGGCGGGTGTCGAAGAGATGATCGTGACCGGGTCCAACGTGTCCGATCTCCTGCTCGGCTCGCCGACTTCGATCACGAGCTTCGACGCGTTGGAGCTCGAGGCGCAGGGCGTGAAGGACGTGGGGGATCTCGCGGCTGCGACTCCGAATCTCGCGATCGCGCGGAGTTCCGCCACGCAAGCGACGTTCTTCATCCGGGGTGTGGGGCTCCAGGATTTCAGTCCCAACTCGACGAGTGCCGTCGCGGTTTCGCAGGACGGCGTGGGAATGAACACGTCGCCCCTCCAGCTCGGACAGATCTTCGACTCGTCTTCCGTCGACGTGCTGCGGGGGCCGCGGGGAACGGGCGGCTACCGAAATGGATCGGCGGGCGCCATCGTGATCTCGTCGCGCAAGCCCGAGTTCGACTATCAGGCGAGCCTGCGAGCCCAGCTCGGAACCTGGGCTCCCAGTGTCCATGGCGCGCACCAGGGGTTGATCCAGGATTACGAGGGCGTCTTCAACATGCCGCTGGTCGAGGACGTGATCGCCGCGCGACTCGCCTTTCGTGTCCACAAGGCAGAGCCCTTCAAGGTGAACGGATGCGGTTTTGCGCTGCCCTTCTCCGAGCGGGTGCCGAGGATTGGTCCGAACTCGGATCCGGGACCGGCAAGCCAATGCGGCGAGAAGGAGGTGATCACCTTCCCGTCACAGAACCTCGCGCTGGGGGTGGATGGACTCTCGCCGATTCCGGAGGGACTCTCTCAGCGATTCGGCGAGGAGAACAACTGGGCGGCGCGCGGAATCCTGCTGATCCAGCCGCCCGGCACGGACTACGAGTTTCTGCTGAATTTCCATGGCGCACGAATCAATCAGCAGCCCGTCGTCGGTCAGGCGATGGGAACCGGCCGTTATCCGAACGGTACGCCACCCGCGTTTCTCGGTGGGATCGTCAACGGTCAGGGAACGTTCGCGACGAACTACACCGAGCCCGACCAGCGCCGACAGTTTCTCGCTCTCTGCCGGCCTCAGCCGCCCTCCAACAGCTGTGCGAATCCCCAGGCCGGAGCCCAGCTCGCGAAGAGTCTCGCACGTCACCTCGACGACCGGCCCTACCGTGGCGACGTCAATCGAGAGGGTGTGACGCGCCTCGAATCCTTCGGCGTGAACCTCAATGCGATCATTCCCCTGGTCGAGAGCGGTTTTTCCACACTCGATCTCGAGACCCTGACCGCCTTCGATCGATACAAGCGTTTCGAGGAGCGGGATCTCGACTACACGCCGGAAACCATTTTCGAGGGCAGTGACGCCGATCGATCCGAGCAGGTCTGGCAAGAGATTTCCCTGAGCGGAAGGATCGATTCGATGCTCCTGGATTGGGAGGTCGGTGGCTTCTATTTCTGGGAGAAGCTGGGCGCCAATCTGTTCCTCTTCCTTCCCGTGTCTCCCTTCGCGACCTTCGATGCGAATTTCTTCGGCATTCGTCGTCTGTACGACCAGCGAACGAACTCGACGGGGATCTGGACCAAGCTGAGCTGGGAGTTCGCGGACAACTTCACGCTCGATGGCGGCATCCGATACAACTGGGAGCGGAAGACCTTCGCTTTCGACCGCGTCCAGGGCGGGGTCAGGCAAGGACTCGATCAGGACGAGGTCTGGAGCGTCCCCACTGGCGAGGTGTCGCTCACCTACGACGTCACGGAAGACATTTCGTTCGCCGTTCGATACAGCCGTGGATTCAAACCCGGCACCTTCAACAGCGGCGTCAACGCGCAGCAGCAAACCGACACCGTCGATCCGGAGTTTCTGGACGCGTTCGAAGGGATCCTGAGCGCAGCGGTGCTGAACGGGAAGATCTCGCTGAGGTCCGAGTTCTTCTATTACTTGTACGAGAATTACCAGGTGTTTCTGTTCAGCGATCAGCCGACGGGTCCGCCGGTTCTCGAGGTGCAGAACGCGGACTCGGTCGAGAACTACGGTGCTGACGTCCAGCTCATCCTCAAACCGCTCGATGACCTGGTCGACGAGCGTTTCGAAGACATGAAGATCGAGATGCGGTTCGGCTGGCTCGAGAGCCAGTTCATCGACTTCACGAATCAGCGGATCTTCCGCAATCCCGCAGGAATCACGATTCCGGTGACGGTCGACTTCTCTGGAAATCGCCTCCCGAACTCGCCACGATTCAGCGTTTCCGGCAGCATCGATTGGACGTTGGATCTGGGGCGGTTCGGCGAGATCATGCCCCGGTACGACTTCACCTTCGTGGACGATTTCTTCTTCGACGCGGAGGAAGGTCGCGGCAACGTCAATGCTTCGGGACAGCACAACCTGCCCGATTTCACGACGGGCCAGCACGGATACGTCCTTCACAACGTTCGTCTGACCTATCGACCACCGGATAGCGGGATCGAGATCGCCGGGTGGGTTCGAAACATCCGCGACGAGCGCTTCAAGCTCTTCGCTTTCGACGCATCTCAGTTCTCGAATCTGGTGATCAATACCCTGGGTCAGCCGAGGACGGTCGGAGTGGACGTCAAGTACACGTTCTAGCGGGCCAGGGGGCCGCTCTGCCCGCTCTCATCCCGCCTGCATGTCGATCGGAGACCCGTCGACGCGGGACGAATCCGATCCGGACGGATCGGTTGGCCGCGCCCGACCCCGCCTCAGCCGCTCGACCTGCCCCGCGCCGTGACCGCGCCGCGCCGCGCCGCGAAGTCGTCCGTGTCGACCTGCCAGGCGAGGGAGATCTCGGCTTCGAGGACGAGGGCGTCGGCGCGGGACAGCCCGGCGCCCCGGTCGTAGAGGTCGAGGGATGCGCGGACGGCGCGCGCGTCGCTCGAGACCACGTCGGCCGCGAGGGCGAGGGCCTCGGCCTCGAGGCGCTCGTGGGCGACGACGCGATTCACGAGCCCGATGCGCAGTGCCTCGTCGGCGCCGACGAAGTTGCCCGTGATCGTCATCTCCTTCGCCTTCGCGAGGCCGACGGCCCGGGGCAGCAGCGCGGAGAGGCCCCAGCGCGGCAGCGCGCCGAGTCGCGCGTGCGTGTCGGCGAAGCGCGCCCGCTCCGACGCCACGATGAAGTCGCAGGAGAGCGCGAGCTCGAGCGCGCCGCTGACGCAGGCCCCGTTGACGGCGGCGATCACCGGCTTGCCGATCGCGCGCAGGGCGCGACCCGGGTCGGTCGCCGGCATGCGCGTCCCGAGCTCGCCGACCTCGCGAATGTCGACGCCGGCGGAGAAGACGGGATCGGTCGCCGTCAGGAGCACGACGTCGACCTCTGGATCGGCGTCGACGCGCCGGCCGATCTCCTCGATCGCGAGCCGCATCGCGACGGTCAGGGCGTTCTTCCGCTCGGCGCGGTCGATCGTGACGACGAGGATGCGATCCTCGAGCCGGGTGCCGAGACCTTCGACGTTCATGCTCTCTCCTCGATTCCGCGTGCGGCCCGCCCGGCGCGGTGGGTGCTCAGATGCGTGCGCGCTGGCGCGGCCATTCCTCGGCCAGGATCTCGAAGCATCGCGCCGCCCGGCGCGGTCCGCCGAACAACGAGAGCACGACGTTGATCGTCGTCGCGCCCGCCCGCGCCCAGTCCGGAACGGCCGCGAGGCTCGCCGCGAGGTCCGGTCGGCCGTCGCGACCCGCGACGGCCTCGAGATCGCCCTGGAGGCCGAGGCGTCGCGGATCGCGGCCGGCCCGTGCGAAGGCCTCGCGCACGCGCGTCGCGTCGCGGCGGAAGGGCTCGACCGGCGTGTAGGGGGCGGGAATCCAACCGTCGCCGAGCCGGACGATGCGATCGAGGTTGCGCGGGTGCAGCCCGCCCGCGAACCAGATCGGGATGCCCTCCGGCTGGACCGGTCGCGGTCGACACCAGATCCGCTCGAAGGAGACCGTCGGCGAGGTGAAGGACGCCGGGCCATCGCGCCAGAGCGCGCGACAGGCCGCCATCGTGTCGGTCAGGATGCGACCCCGCTTCGACCAGGCGATGCCGGCGGCGTCGAGCTCCTCGCGCTGCCAGCCGGTCGCGACCCCGATCTCCAGGCGTCCGTTCGAGAGCACGTCGAGGGTCGCGAGGGTCTTCGCGAGCAGGGGCGCCGGCCGCAGCGGGGCGATCAGGATCTTGGTCGAGAAGCGCACGCGCCGCGTCACCGTCGCGAGCGCGGCGATCAGCGTGAGGGGCTCGAGCCAGGGCGTCTCGGGCGCGAACGGGAAGGGGCCCCAGGGATAGCGGTCCGTGTGCTCGCCCATCACGACGTGATCCGTCAGCAGCAGCCGATCGACGCCCGCGGCCTCCGCCTGGCGCGCCTGCTCGAGCAGCTGCTCGATGCCGGCGGCCTCGGCGAGGGCGGGGCCGTAGCTCGTCAGCGTGACCGAGAGGGAAGGGGGCGCATCCCCCGGCGCGGTCGCGGCCCGGGGCGCTGCATCGCTCGCCTCTCCGGTCCTCGCTTCGTTCATCGCCTCGGCTCCCGCGTGGCGAAGTCGCGGGCGCGCGTCGACGCATCCGCGCATCCGTTCGCTTCCGCGCCGGCACCGTCGAGCGGCGTACCGCCGAGCATGCGGGCGAGGGTCTGGTGGAGATGGACGACGCCGACCTCGTGGGTCCCGATCACGAGCTCGCGGGCAGCGCCGGCATCGAGCCCGCGCTGGATCCCCTCCTGCATCGGGAAGTCCTCCTCGCCGGTGACGCGCAGCTGCAGGGCGAAGGCGTCGTCGAAGCGCTTGCGCGCGGCGTCGTCCGCGACGGGGCTGCGCGTATAGAAGCGCGTCTCGACCGAACACGCGTTCGGCGCCGGCGACTCGAAGCGCCAGAGGAGCGCGTAGTCCCGGGTCGCCGAGAGCAGGGCGTTCGGCGCGAGGTACCACTGGACCGTCGCATGGGCGAGGAGCTGCCAGTCGGACTCGGGCCGGTCGCGCAGCGCCGCGAGCGTCCGGCGCGCGACGGGAAAGCGCAGATGGAGCCCGAGCGGATCCGCGACCATCGGCAGCGAGAAATAATGCGGATGCACCGTCTCCCGATGGAGCGAGAAGACGTGGTACGACTCGAGGAAGGTCTCGAGCAGGAGCTTCCAGTTGGCCTGCCAGCTTCCGCGATGGCTCGCGTGGAGATGGAACGACGCGAGCCCGAGCGCGTCGAGGTCGTCGGCGACGGGACCGAGCCAGGCGCGCGCATCGATCGGTTCGTCGCCCTCGGCGCGTACGAGCACGACGCCGCCCGCCTCGCCGCACGGCCGCGGCCGCAGTCCGAGCCGCGCGCGATCACAGCTCGCATAGCCCGCCTCGCCCATGGGAATCGCGACCAGCGCGCCTTCGAGGTCGTAGGTCCAGGCATGAAAGGGGCAGCGGAGCCGTCCGCCCGCGGCCTCGCCCGCTCCGGTCGCGATCGGTGCGCCGCGATGGCGGCAGGCGTTCGCGAAGGCACGCACGACGCCGTCGCGCCCGCGCACGAGGAGCAGCGGGATGCCGTCGATCTCGCGGGCGAGCGTGTGGCCGGGCGTCGGCAGATCGGACGAGAGCGCGGCGGCGACGGGCTCGCCGCGGAAGAGCTGGCGCTCGCGCTCGAGGTGGGCCGCGCTCGCATGATGGAAGGCCGGGAGCAGGAGCGGGCGGTCGGCGGCGTCGGTCGTGCCGGCGGCGAGGTGGGCGAGCATGCGACGGATCAAGGCGAGCTCGGCGGCGCGCTCCACGATTCGGCTCCTCGTCCCCTGCTGTAGCAGAGGTCGGACGCTCCCTCGACGGCGCCGGGCGGCTCGTTCATCATGGCCGGCATCGACGACCGGAGGATCGGGCCGCGCGGCGGTCGGATGCAGCCGGCGCGGAGGGAGGCGGATGACGGAAGAGGAGCGGCGGACCGGGACGACGACGCGGCGGGAGACGGACGTCGGGCGATGCCCCCGCCCGCTCGCGCGTCGGATCCGCATCGGTCTCGGCCTGGGTCTCGGCGTCGTTCTCGGTCTCGGGGGCGTCGTCGGCTGCGCGTCGCGCAGTCCGCACGCGCAGGATTTCGTCGAGGTCCGGACCGAGCACTTCCTCGTGACGAGCAGCCTCGACGCCGAGGACACGGGGGAGCTCGCGCGGAGCCTCGAGTTCTTCGACGCGGGCGTACGCTCGCTGCTCCAGCTGGACCGGGAAGGCGAGGCCGCGCCGACCCCGGTCTACTTCTTCGACGATCGCAGCCTCGGCCGACCCTTCGCCGTGCAGAACCAGGCCGCCTACCTGGTCGATGCGGTCGAGGCGCCGATCCTCGTCTTCCGCGGCGGCCGCGACTTCGCCGCGCGGGCGACGCCCGAGCTCCGTGCGAGCTATGCCCGGCGGATCCTGCGCGATGCCGCACGGTCCGAGCGTCCGCTCTGGTACGAGGAGGGGATGGCGCAGATGGCGAGCTCGATGCTGGAGACGCCGGAGGGCGTCGAGGTCGGACGCTTCATCCCCGAGTACCGTCGGTCCGTGCTCGATTGGCGGGGCGACTCGATCCAGTCGGCGCTGGGCCGCGACGACCTCGCGGACGCCTCGAAGCCCGAGCGCGAGCGGTTCGCCGCCCGCGCCTGGGCGATCGTGCACACGCTCGAGTTCGGCCGCCGCCCGCCCGGCGGTGCCAGCACGCGACTCGTCGCCTACCAGCAGGCCCTCGACTCGCCGGATCCCGGGACGCGGGATCGCGCCTTCTCGGCGATCGGTCTGTCGCCGGAGGCGCTCTCGAAGCAGGTCTACGCCCATCTCGAGCTGGCGCGAGCGCGCTCGCGCCTGCTCCGGGCGCGTGGGTACGTCGAGGAGAAGGTCGCGCCGACGTCCCTCCCGGCCGCAGAAGGCCGCGCGCGTCTGGCGCGGCTCGCCCTGCGACTCGCGCGCTGGAAGCTCGCCCACGAGTACTTCGTCCGCGCGTTGCACGACGATGCCGGCCACGTCTCGGCCCGCCTCGGTCTGGCCGAGACGCAGGCGCGGATGGGCGAGCCGGCAGAGGCCGAGCAGACGCTCGGCGCGCTCCCGCTGCCGAGGGAGCCCGATGCGGGGCTCGCCTGCGAGGCCGCGGATGCCCACCGCGCGCTCGCGGCGGCGACCGACTCGGCGTCGCGGCGCCGTTCGGAGGTCGCTCGAGCGCGCGGGCTCTACGAGCGGGCGCTCGCGGATCCGGCGCTCGGGGCGCGCGCCGCCTTCGGCCTCGCGCAGCTCGCGCTCGAGGTTCCGGGCGAGGACGTCGCGGAGGCCGAGCGATGGATCGACGTCGCGCGGAGCAAGCGGGGCGGATCGCTCGCCCTCGACCGCGCGCTCGCCGTCGTCGAGTCCCGAACCGGCGCCGTGCGCTCGGCCCGGATCCGCGCGCGCCACGTCATCACGCGCTCGCCCGACGCGCTCGAGCGCGAGGCGGCGCGGGCGCTGCTCGAATCCCTCGACGACTGAGCTAGGCCTCGCCGGCCGCCCGTCGCACGTCGATCAGGATCCCGGAGAGATGCGACATGCCGGAGAGCCGCTCGATGCTCTCCGGCCCGTCCCCGGCCAGGAAGTTCGAGTTGACGCCTGGATGCGTCTTCGCGTGCTGCAGGCCCTCCGCCTTCGCATGGCCCCAGCACTGCGGGATCGCGACCGTGCGCGGCATCATCTCGTCCGACAGGCGCACCGGGATCCGGATGCGCCCGTGGGCCGACTCGACCTCGACGGGATCGCCGTTCGAGACGCCGATGCGGCTCGCGTCCTCGGGATGGAGATAGGCGTAGTTGGTCGTCTCGCGGACGAGCGGGGCGCTGTTCGAGGAGGCCGTGTTCATGCGCTTGATCTGGCGCATGCCGATCAGCTTGAGGCGATCGCGATTCGCGAGCTCCTCGGCGTAGAAGCGCTCGGCCGTCGCCTCGAACGCGGCGACGATCGGCTCCGGGGCGAGGTCGACCTGGCCGTGGGGCGTGAGGACGCGGTCGGTGCCGAGGAAGTTGTCGCCCGCGTTCTCGGGCAGGAGCAGGCCGTGGGGATGCTTCGCCGCCATCTCGCGGATGCCGGGCAGGCCGGCCTTCTTGAACATGCCGTCGATCAGCTTCTCCGGCCCGGGGAGCAGACGACCGATCGGACCGGGGTGGACCCGCGCATAGGACTTGGCCGCCAGCGAGAGCAGCCGATTGTCGAAGAGCGTGACGCCGAGCGCGTCGGCGAGCCGCAGGTAGATCCACCACTCGGGCCGCACGTCCGGCGGCGCCTCGAGCACCGGATCGGCGTAGATCATGTAGGGCGTCGCGCAGGCCCCGACGAAGGTCTGGAGCGCGTACGGGATCTCGGGGCGCTCCATCCAGGTCGTCGCCGGCAGCACGTAGTGGGCGAGGGAGCCGACCTCGTTGCGGAAGAGGTCGATCGTGACGAGCAGATCGAGCTGGCGGAAGGCCTCGTCGAGCCGGCCGTCGGGATTGCTGCAGGCGAGCAGCGGATTGCTCGCCTCGACGATCATGGCGCGGATGCGCTTCGGATCCTCGGGCCGGTCGGGGTCGCCCAGGATGTCGTCGGCCAGCATGCCCGAGGGCTGGAGGCCCGACACCGTCGGGAAGCCGTCCTCCCGGTCGTAGCGCAGCGCCAGCTCCTTCATCGCCGCGCCCATGTCGATCAGACCCGAGCCGAGCAGCGTGCCGCCCTTGCGATCGAGGTTGCCGGAGACGGCGTTGATCGCCTCGAGCAGCCAGAAGCAGGTCGAGCCGCTCCGGCCCTGGTTGACGCCGGTCGCCATCGAGAGCGCGGCGCCGCGGCGCGAGGCGCTCGCTGCGGAGTGGGCGCGGACGAGCTCGCGCAGCGTCGCGGCGGGGACCCCGGTCACGCGCTCTTGCCGCTCGGGCGTCCAGGCCTCGACCGACTTCGCCAGGCGGTCGAACCCGACCATGTGGCGCTCGACGCGCGCGTGGTCGACGTGGCCATGGCGGATCGTCTCGTTCAGGAAGGCGGCGAGGAGGAAGACGTCGGTGTCGGGTCGGATGAAGACGTGCTCGCCGGCGGCGGCCGTCTCGATGCGGCGCGGGTTGACGAAGACGACGCGGCCGCCGCGCTTCGTGATGGCGGCGAAGCGCTCCTGGGGCCGGGGCAGGTGGTAGAGGGTGTTGCCCGAGACGGCGGGGTTCGCGCCGAGGATCATCATGAAGTGGGTATGGTCGACGTCGGGATGCATGAGGCGCATGGCGGCGCCGTACATCTCGCCGTTGACGCGGAACTTGTTCATCGTGTCGCAGGTGCCGGTGCCGTACATGCGGCGGCTGCCGATCGCCTGGTAGAGGGCCGTGCGGAACATCGGCGAGAGCACGATCGCGCCGCCGGCCGAGCCGACGAAGTGGGCGAGGACCTGCGGGCCGTGGCGATCGATCAACGCGCGCAGCTTCTCGCCGATCTCGCCGATCGCCTGGTCCCACGAGACGTCGACGAAGCGGTCGCCGACGCGCTTCTGCGGATGCAGGACGCGATCCGGACTGTGTTGCGTCGCGCCCCAGCGCGTGCCCTTCACGCAGGCGTAGCCCTTCGAGACGACGTGCTTCGGATCCGGTCGGATGGCGACGACGCGGTTGTCCTCGACGTCGACCTCGAGGCCGCAGGTCGCCTCGCAGATGCGGCAGAAGGTGATGCGGGTCTCGACGCTCATGACGGCTTGCCTCCGCGGATCCAGATCGGCGAGGTCCAGGCCCGCTCCTGCTGGATCGCCGGGATCTTCTCATGGCGGCAGCCCGACGGCCGCTCGCTTTCGGGCATCGCCAGGCACTGCCAGGCCGAATAGCGACAGCTCGGATTCTCGAGCACCCGCGCATAGTAGACGGCTCCCAGCGCGGGATCGAAGTCGGGATCCCGCCAGACGCCGCAGAGCTCGCGCGCGCCCGCGCCGATCGGCGCGCAGGTCCCGGGATCGACCGAGGCGCCGTTCGGTCCGCCGGCCACGTCGACGACCGCCTCGTGGATCCGGCCCTCGCCGTCGACCCAGCCCTTCACGATCTGGATGCGCTCGAGGTCGCCCCCCGGCGCCGCCGCCGTCCCCGGGTCGGCGCTGGCGAAGGCGACGAACGCGGGGCCCTTCGCGCCCGCTCCGAGCTCGAGCTCGGCGCCCATCGGCACGCCTTCGCGATCGGCGAGCTCGAGTCGGTCCGCGCGCGCGCAGAGGTCGTCCGGGAGGTCGGCCGCGGCGAAGAAGCGCGGCTCGATGCGGGGACCGCTCGTGCCGAAGGTCTCGCGGCGCGCGAGGGCGTCGAAGATCGCCTCGCGCGCGTTCTCCTCGGCCCAGACGCCGGCGAGCCCGCCCGGGCCGTTCGCCATGTTGCCCATCAGGCCGCGCTCGACGGAGAAGCGGCGATTCGGGTCGGCGTCGGCGATGCCGAGATGGCCGGGCCAGCTGCGCTCCTCGACGCCGCCGGCGAGGCCGTTGTGGGTGTCGGTGCTCGCGATCAGCCCGAAGCGGAAGGGGTTCACGCCGAGTCGCCGCTCCTCGGCGAGGCCTTCGGCGAGCGCATAGCGGACGTAGCTCCGATGGCTGAGGCAGCTCGGGCCGAGGTGCGGAATCCAGTCGGCGAACGCGTCGATGCAGGTTCCGGGCGCCTCGTCGCCGTCCCAGGTCCGATCCTCGAACTTCTCGAACCCGCAGAGCTCGTCGGCGCGCCCCAGCACGCCGTCCATCTCGACGCGGCATTCCGAGTCGCCCTTGTGCTGCATGACCTCGACGACGCGCTCGAGCCGGGCGCGCAGCTTCGCGCGCTCGCGCTCCGCCGCGCGGCCGTTCGCGCCGGGGTAGTCGACCGCGAACATGCGGCCGTTGCTGATGTTCGAATTGTGGGGGATCGCGAGCACGTCGCAGTCGTCGTCCCCGTCGAGGCAGATCTTCCGCAAGAGCTCCCAGAGCACCCACTCCCGCGGCGCGTCGATGTAGCTGATCGGGCGCGTCGGGACGAGATCGGTCCGGAAGATCACGTTGCGGTGGAGGTTCGAGCCGAGGCGATGGCTCGAGTACTCCCAGCCGATGAAGGTCGTCCGCCGACACGCGGAGCTCGGATCGTTCCAGCGCTCCGCGGCCTCGAGGATCTCCTGCCAGGCCGAGCGCTGCGCCGTCGCACAGCGCGCCCCGTCCTCGCCGCAGACCTCCGCGTCCCGCGACGGCCAGGGCGTCATGATCGTGAGGCTCTGCGGGTTGTCGGTCGGCGTCGTCGAGGCGCGCAGGGCAGCGCACGATTCGCTCGCGTAGACGTCCGACTCCGGGTCGCGACACAGGGCCAGCTCGCCGAGGAACTCGGAGTGGTCCGTCACGGCGGCGAAGTCGAGCGGGCGGTCGATGCGGACTTCGCGCGTCCCGCGCCCCTCGGCGTCCTTGGGCGGCAGCCGGATCGGATCGCCGAAGGCGTAGGCGTAGGCGTCGCTCGGGCGGACCTCGACGTCGTAGTTCCAGGCGTCGCTCGAGAGCGTCGTATGGACGTGGAGGTCGCCGAACCAGGCGCGCCGCAGCGGTGCCCGGTCGATGCAGGCCTCGCGCGTCTCCGCGTGGCCGTTGCGGGCGGGAGACAGGCCCGGGACCTGGACGGAGGCGCGCGCGAGGGAGAAGGCGCGGGGGTCGGGGGGCTCGGCCTCGCAGCCGGCGAGGCCGAGCAGCAGGGCGACGGCGAGACCGGACCGGAGCCGGGGCGTTCGATGCATCGCGCGATTCTATCCCCCGCGCGAGCGGGGGCGCCAGCAGCCCGTCGAGCGCCCGCGGCCCGCGGAACGGCGACGACGGGCGTTCGTCGGCGGGCTGCTAGTCTGCGCGGTCGTCGGCCAGCGTGATGGGAGGTCCTTTCATGTCGCTGCCCCTGTCCGGGATCCGGGTGGTCGAGATCGCGAGCTTCGTCGCGGTTCCGGCGGCGGGTACGCTGCTCGCGGACCTCGGTGCAGAGGTGATCAAGGTCGAGGTGCCCTGGGGCGAGATCTTCCGGCATGCGCGGCCGAAGCTCGCGGGCTACGCGAGCGACTTCCCGGCCGGCCCGCCCTTCCAGATGGACAATCGCGGCAAGCGTTCGCTCGCGATCGACCTCGCGCTGCGCGAGGCGCGCGAAGCGCTGATGATGGTGATCGCCCGCGCCGACGTCGTCCTGACGAACGTCCTGCCGGAGCGCCTGGCGCGCTACCGGCTCTCGCCCGACGCGCTGCGCGCGACGCGTCCCGAGCTGATCGTCGGCCGCATCTCCGGCTTCGGCGCCGAGGGGCCGCGCGCGGACGATCCGGCCTTCGACTACACGGCCTTCTGGGCGCTCTCCGGTCTGATGGACAGCATGCGCGATCCGGAGGCGCCGCCCGCCTGGATGCGGCCCGGCGTCGGCGACCATTCGGCGGCGCTCGCGCTCGTCACCGGGATCCTGGCCGCGCTGCGGACGCGCGACCGGACGGGCGAGGGCCAGGTCGTCGACGTCACGCTCCAGCACGTCGGCTACTACGTCAACGGGAACGACACGGCCTACGCCCTCGCCACGGGCGAACGGCCTCCGCGCCACGACCGCCGCGCGCCCCGCAACCCGCTCTGGAACCATTATGCGTGTCGGGACGAGGGCTGGCTCTTCCTGGTGATGATCGATTCCGATCGCTACTGGCCCGCGTTGTGTCGCGCGATCGAGCGGGCGGATCTGACGACGGATCCGCGCTTCGTCGACGCCCAGGCGCGCTTCCGCAACGCCCGCGAGCTGGTGGAGATCCTCGACGCGCTCTTTGCGAAGCGCTCCGCCGACGAATGGAGCGCGGCGCTCGCGCGGGAACGCCTGATCTGGGGGCCGATGCGAACCCTCGACGAGGCGATCCGGGACGAGAACGCCGAGGCGACCGGCTGCTTCGCGACCGTGGAACATCCTCAGTACGGGCGCTTTCGAACCGTCACGCCGCCGGTCCGGCTCTCGGCGCACCCGATGCCGGGGACGGCGACGGCGCCGCTCCTGTCGGCGGACACGGCAGCGGTGCTGCGCGAGGCCGGCGTCGACGAGGAGACCGTCGCGTTGCTCGTCGCGGTAGCGAGCTGAGCTCGGCGGCGGCGGATCGAGACCGATCGTCGGGCGGTCGGGCGGCGCAGGCAGGCGCGTGCCGCGGCCACGGGCGGGAACGCGATCGTGGGCAGGAGCGCGGTCATCGGCAGGAACGGGGAGGCAGCAAGGCGATGCGACTTCGGATGTGCGCGAGTCGGGGGGTCGAACAGGCAGTCGTCTCGGCGATGACGACGCTGGCGCTCGTCGTGGGATGGGCCGCCATCGGTCGGGCCGATCCGCCGGCGGATCCGCGCGATCGGGCGACCTTCCAGGTCGTGGTGACGCGGGAGGTCGGGAACGACTGGGCGACCGCGCGCCTGGCGGCGGTCGCCGAGGGGCAGGATCCGGCGCGAGTCGCCGCGGAGGTGAACGCCCGGATCGAGCAGGCGCTCGCGCGCGTCGGGAGGGAGAAGGGCGTCGACGTCGAGAGCGGCGCGTACTCGACCCATCCGATCTACGAGTCGAGCCGGATCGTGCGCTGGCAGGCGCGTCAGGAGATCCAGCTCGAGTCGGCCGACACGACGCGCCTCGCGAAGCTGATCGGTTCGCTGCAGCAGGAGCAGCTCCTGCTGTCCGGGATCGGCTTCTCCGTCAAGCGCGAGACGCGCGAGGCGCTCGAATCGGAGCTCACGCTCGAGGCCCTGCGCAAGTTCCGCGCGCGCGCCGACCTCGTCGCGAAGGGGATGGGGAGCGCGGGCTGGTCGCTGGTCTCGCTCTCGGTCGGCCAGGGCGGGGGCCAGCCCCATTTCTATGCCATGCGCGCCGAGTCCGACATGGCGATGAAGACCGCCGCGGCCCCTTCTTTCGAGGCCGGGAAGAGCGAGCTCTCGGTCTCGGTCGACGGGACCGTCGAGCTCGACTGAAAGGCCGACGGGCCGCTCCGGGCCAGTCGTGCCAAGGCTCGCGGGAGCCGTTAGAGTCCACCGCCGCGGTGGTTCGGGGACCGGTTCCGATCGGTCTCGAACCCCGTCCCTGGACCCGGGTATCCACGCGCCCGCCCGGCCTCCGACACCGACCCTCGATCGCGGCAGACCCCTGCCGCCCGACCAGCAAGACAGGAATCCACAGCATGTCGAAGCAATCCGGCCTCCTCTCCGGCGTCCGCGTGATCGAATCGAGCCTTCTCGGGCCCGGCTTCGTCGCGACGTTCTTCTCCGATCTCGGCGCCGACGTGATCAAGGTGGAGCCGCCCTCGGGCGACTACATCCGACAGATGACCTGGCCCATCGTGAAGGGCGTCTCGCTCCTCCATCTCCATACCCATCGCGGCAAGAAGAGCGTCTGTCTCAATCTGAAGACGCCCGAGGGCATCCAGCTCTACAAGGATCTCGTCGCGACGGCCGACGTCGTCATCGAGGCGATGCGACCCGGCTCGCTCGCGAAGCTCGGGATCGGCTATGCGGACCTGAAGAAGGTCAATCCGAAGATCGTCTTCTGCACGATCTCGGGCTACGGCGCGACCGGTCCCTACAAGGACCTGCCGAGCCACGGCATCGCCTACGACACCTGGTCGGGCATCGTCCAGCCGATGGAGGACGATCAGGGGTTCAAGCGCATTCCGCCGATGCTGCCCAACGTCGGCATCAACGTGGGTCCCATGGTGGGCGCGATCGCGGTGCTCGCTGGGGTCATCAAGGCGCGCGAGACGGGCGAGGGTTGCGAGATCGAGCTCGCGCAGTCCGACGCCTCGGCCTACATGGACTGGTACCGGATCGAGACCGAGCGCGCGTACCTGCGGCCCGAGAGCGAGGTGACGGGCAACGCGTCCGACAACTACGAGCGCCGGCCCCCGGGTCTCGGCGGCATGTGGGGCGGCGTCCGCTACCAGATCTACGAGGCGAAGGACGGCCACGTCCTCTTCATGGCCAGCGAGCAGGCGTTCTGGAAGAACTTCTGCGAGGGAATCGGCCGCAAGGATCTCTTCGAGAAGTGGCCGGGGTCGAAGTACGCCGACCATGCGCGCAACAACCTCGAGCTGCAGGCCATCCTGCGCGACATCTTCAAGACCCGGACCGTCTCGGAGTGGCTCGCCTTCGCCAACGAGCACAACACGACCATCGCCCCCTGCAACACGCAGGCTTCGCTCGCCGACGATCCGCAGTTCAAGGCGCGCCTGGGCTTCTACCCGAGCGAGCAGGTCGGCTGCGAGCAGCTGCCGCTGCCCGTCTACGTCGATGGCGCGAAGCCGCCGTGTCCGACGATGGCGCCCGAGGTCGGCCAGCATACGGACGAGGTGCTCGGCCGCGTGCTCGGCAAGAGCGCCGCGGAGCTCGAGAAGCTCCACAAGGCGGGCGCCCTCGGCTGATCGATCCGCTCGCGCGGCCGCGACGGAGCGGCCGCGCGAGCCCGACTGCCGGACGGCGCGTGCCCGGCGCCGGTGGGCGGCGCGCGGTGCGGGGCCGACTGGTGGCGCGCCGCGGGTCGCGCCATGCTGGGGAGCGGGCCAGGCCCGGTCCGCTCGGATCGGGCGGTCGACCTTCGTCGGCGAGCGCCCGGGAGAGCGTCATGTCGCAGGATCCCGCTTCGCAGCGTTCGTCCCGCAGCGGGGACGGACTCGACGTGCGTCGTCTGTCGGGCTCCCTCGGCGCCGAGGTCCGCGGCGTCCGGCTCGCTCAGGCCGGGCCCGGCGATGCCGACCGCTTGAAGGCGCTGCTCCTCGAGCACCTCGTGCTCTTCTTCCCGGACCAGCATCTCGCGCCCGACGAGCACATCGCCTTCGGTCGCCTCTTCGGCCCCCTCGAATCCCATCCGAATCTCGCCCTCGACGCCGAGCGCCCGGAATTCTTCGAGCTGCGCGCGACGAACGGCGCCGGCGGGATCGCCGACGAGTGGCATAGCGACCTGACCTGCCAGGCATCGCCCTCGCAGTTCGCGATCCTGCAGATGAAGCAGTGTCCCGCCTTCGGCGGCGACACGATGTGGGCCAACATGTACAAGGCCTTCGCCGCGCTCTCGCCGCCGCTGCAGGCCCTCTGCGAGGGGCTGACGGCGCTTCACGACGCGAGCTCCCACGGCCATCCGGAGCGCAAGGCGATCCATCCCGTCGTGCGCGTCCATCCCGAATCCGGTCGCAAATCCCTCTTCGTGAACCACCACTTCACGCGCCGGATCGTCGAGCTCTCGCAGGACGAGAGCGACATGCTGCTGGGCCATCTGCGCCACTGGGTCGCGAGCCCGCGCTTCACCGTCCGCTACCGCTGGAGCCCCGGCACGGTCGCGATGTGGGACAACCGCTGCACGCAGCATCACGTCCTCGACGACTTCGAGGGCGAGCGCGTGATCCAGCGGGTCACCGTCATGGGCGACCAGCCGAAGGCGGCGGTGCCCTCGCGCTGGTCGCCGTTCCGCGACGCGTTCTCGGCGGGGAGCTGGCGCGACCTTCCGCTCTGGAATTTCCTGAAGGAGTCCCGATGAGCTTCTCGGTTCACGAATCGACCGTTCCCTACTTCGTCAAGCTCTCGAAGAACATGCTCGCCTGGCTCGACAAGGCCGAGGCCCATGCGAAGGCGAGGAAGTTCGACGTCGACAACTTCGTCTCGATGCGGCTGGCGCCCGACATGCTGCCCTTCTCGCGCCAGATCCAGATCGCGAGCGACGCCGCCAAGAACTGCGTCGCGCGGCTCGCGGGCGACGAGCCGCCGAAGTGGGCCGACGACGAGAAGACGATCGAGGCGCTGCGCGGCCGCATCCGCAAGACGATCGAGTTCGTCGAATCGATCCCGCCGCATCGGCTCGAGGGCGCCGAGAAGCGCGACGTCGTCATGCCGATCGGTCCCGACCGCACGATGCGCATGACGGGCGAGGCCTTCCTGCAGGGCTTCTCGATCCCCAACTTCTTCTTCCACGTCACGATGGTCTACGCCATCCTGCGCCATGGCGGCGTCGAGCTCGGGAAGGGCGACTATCTCGGGGGCCTCTGAGCGCGCGAGGCGCGAGCTCGGGGCGCTCTGAGCGCGCGAGGAGAGCGGGCCTCCGGTCGCCTTCGCATCCCGCCAATCGATGGCAGGGCCCGGTTCGACTGACCTACCGTCCGCCGGGGCCCGCGATGGGCCGGGGAGGGCGCGGCGCGTCATGAGCGAGCGGGAGAACGACGTCCACGCGGCCACCGAGCGCTGGAACGCGCGCTTCGGGCGGCTCGCGGGCTGGTGCTTCGATCATCGATGGGTCGTCGTGCTCGTGTGTCTGTCGCTCTTCGCGGGCAGCTTCCTGCTCGCGACGCGGATCCAGACCGACGCCTCCTACGAGTCCTACTTCGACGAGGGCGACGATACCTACGAGGCCTACCAGCAGTACCTCGACGATTTCGGCTCGGACGAGGTCGGCTACATCGGCTACGCGGTACCCGACCTGCCCCACGGCGTCTGGAACGTGGAGGCGATGGCGGCGCTGATCGAGCTGACCGAGGCGCTCGAGGACGAGGTTCCCTTCGTCTACGAGGTGACGAGCCTCGCGAACGCCGAGTACACCGTCGGAACCGAGGAAGGCCTCGAGATCACGAAGATCCGCGACGAGTGGCCCCTCAGCCAGGAGGAGCTCCTCGCGCGGCGGGACGGCTACCTGAAGAAGCCGCTCCTCGTCGGCGGCATCGTCAATCAGGACGCCTCCTTCGCGGCGATCCTGATCGAGATGGATCGGACGAGCACGGATCCCGACGAGGAGATCATCTGGGATCCCGCGAAGCCGGGCGACCTCGAGAACAAATACCCGCAGGTCTCCGACACGAAGATCATGGAGATCCTCGCGCGCCCGCAGTTCGACCTCTTCCGCTTCTATCCATCGGGCGACGTCCCGATCAACGCCTTCTTCAACCGCGTGCTCGACTCCGAGTGGCTGACCCTGCTCGGCGTGACCCTGCTCGTGATCAGCGTGCTGCAGGCGATCGTCTTCCGGAGCTTCGTCGGCGTCGCGGCGCCGATCTTCGTCCTGCTGCTGACGGCCTTCATGACCGTCGCCTTCATGGTCGTCCTCGGCTACCAGATCGGCCTCTCGTTCACGGCGACCCCGACCCTGCTCGCCGCCATCGGCGTCGCCTACTGCGTCCACGTCCTGTCGGAGTTCCGCGTCCAGATCGCGAAGACGGGCGACCGGCGCGAGGCGCTCGTCGCGACCATGTCGCTCGTCGGACTGCCTTCGCTGCTCACCGCCGTCACGACGGCCGTCGGCTTCGCCTGCATGTCCTTCGTCCCGATCCGGACGATGGCCGAGGGCGCGATCTACCAGTCGTTCGGCGTCCTCGCGGCCTACTTCTTCTCCGTCACCGTCCTGCTCTCGGCACTCTCGTTCGGCGCCCGGCGGCCGGCCTGGGCGCAGCGCTCCGCGAAGACGGCGGCCGGGACGGAGCACGCGGAAGACGCCGTCCGGTCTCCGGCCGTCACGCGGGCGCTCGACCGCGTCGCGACGTTCAATCTCGAGCATCGCTTCGGCCTGCTCGTCGCCTTCGCGCTCTTCACCGTCGGTTGCGTCGTCGGTGCGACCCGCGTCGCCGTCGACTCGAACTGGCTCGCGGACTTCTGGGAGCAGTCGCCGATCCGGCTCGACATCGTCAAGGTCGACGACGAGATGGGCGGGATGAGCAACATCATCTACCTCTTCGACGCCGGCGAGGAGGACGCGATCAAGGAGCCGGCGGTCCTGCGCGAGATCGAGCGCATGGAGGCGCTCGCCCTCGAGGAGCCGTATCTCGTCCGCAAGACCTACTCGATCGTCGACATCGTGAAGGACCTGAACCAGTCGTTCCATGCCGACGATCCCGCCTACCATCGCATCCCGGACACGCGCGAGGAGGTCGCGCAGTACCTCCTGCTCTACGAGTCGTCGGGCGGCGAAGAGGCGACGGAGCTCGTGTCGCCCGACTACCGGGTCGCGAGCCTCGAGCTCCGCATCCGGATCGGCCGGACCGTCCACATGGCGAAGCTGGTCGACCGGCTCGACGCGGCGCTGCTCGCCGAGCCGCTCGAACACACGAGCCTGACGCTGACGGGCATCGGCGCGCTCTGGCTCAAGCTGACGAACTACATCGTGACGAGCCAGCTGCAGGGGTTCGGGCTCGCGCTGCTGGCGGTGACGGTCGTGATGGTGGCGCTCTTGCGCTCGGTCCCGGTCGGATTGATCGCGATGGTTCCCAACGTCGTGCCCGTGCTCCTCGCGATCGGCGCGATGGGCTGGTTCGACATCCCCCTCGACTACAACAAGGCCACCATCGCCTCGATCGCCCTCGGCATCGCGGTCGACGATACCGTCCACCTGATGGCCCGCTTCCGCCTCGAGTTCGGCATCCATCGCGACTACGCGCTCGCGCTGCGCGCGGCGCTGCAGGACGTCGGCCGCGCGATCGTGACGACCTCGACCGCGCTGGTGCTGGGCTTCCTCGTCCTCTGGTTCTCGGATCTGCGCTCCGAGGCCTATCGCGGCGTCCTGCTGGCGTCCGCGCTCGCGACGGCCCTGCTCGCCGACCTCTTCCTGCTGCCTCCGCTCGTCCTCTGGCTGAAGCCCTTCGGTCCGGAGCGCGATCGAAGGCTCGAGGCGCCCGGCGTCTCCCTGCGCGAAGCGGCCTGACGGCGGTCGTACCGGCGTGGCGCGTGCGATTCTCCGCCCGGGCGCGCGGCCTCCGGCCTAGCGCGAGAAGCCGAGGGCCTCGGCGACGACCGGATGGACGATCTCGCCGCGGCGGACCGTGAGCCCGTCGGCGAGCCCCGGCTCCCGCTCGAGCGCGCCGTCGAGGCCGAGGGAGGCGATCCGGCGGACGTAGGGGAGCGTCGCGTTGGTCAGCGCGAAGGTCGACGTCCGCGGGACCGCGCCCGGCATGTTGGTCACGCAGTAGTGGACGACGTTCTCCTCGACGAAGGTGGGGTTCGCGTGGGTCGTCGGTCGGCTCGTCTCGAAGCAGCCGCCCTGATCGATCGCGACGTCGACGACGACCGAGCCCGTCGGCATCTCGCGGACCATCGACCGATCGACGAGCTTTGGCGTCGCCGCGCCGGGGACCAGGACGGTACCGACGACGAGATCGGCGCCGATGACGAGCTCGCCGATCGCGTCGCGGGTCGAGTAGATCGTTCGGGCGCGGTTGTTGAAGCGCCAGTCGAGGGCGCGCAGCCGGGGCAGCGAGCGGTCGACGATCGTGACGTCGGCCGCGCAGCCAACCGCCATCTCGGCGGCATGCGAGCCGGCGATCCCGCCGCCGATGATGACGACGCGCGACGGCGGCGCGCCGGGGACGCCGCCGAGCAGCATTCCGCGGCCACCGGCCTCGCGCTCGAGACAGTGGGCGCCGACCTGGATCGCCATGCGGCCGGCGACCTCGCTCATCGGCGTCAGCAGCGGGAGCGAGCCGTCGGGGGCCGTCACGGTCTCGTAGGCGATCGCGGTCGCGCCGGAGGCGAGCAGGCCGCGCGCCTGATCGGGGTCGGCCGCGAGATGGAGGAAGGTGAAGAGGATCTGGCCCTCGCGCAGCCGGGCGCATTCGATGGGTTGCGGCTCCTTGACCTTCACGACGAGGTCGACGTCGGCGAAGAGCGCCTCGACGTCGGGCTCGAGCTTGGCGCCGGCCGCCGCGTAGTCGGCGTCTGCGATGCCCGCCCCGGTCCCCGCGCCGGCCTGGACCAGCACCGAATGACCCGAACGAGTCAGCTCGCGGACGCCGCTCGGCGTCATCGCGACCCGGTACTCATGGGTCTTGATCTCCGTCGGGACACCGATGCGCATCGCGGACCCCTCCGAGCAGCGTCGATCGATGATACAGCGGTCGCGCGAAGGACCTGCTTGAGCGGCGCAAGGGGAGACGGGCGAGCGGTCGGCCCTCGCGGCCCGTGCTAATCCTCCCGCCGTCGGAGGCGGTCGACGGCTCGAGGCCGCGCCGGAACGGGGGCCCGGCCGACGCGGCCTGGGCGCGCGAGTCGGGCCGTCGGATCGGATCCGCCCCCGTTCGGGCATCTCGGAAGCGGGGGCATCCGGTCCGGGATCTCCGAGGCCACGCTGACGTCCTGAACGGAAGCGCCGTCCGGGGCAGCCGACACATCAGGGAGCAGACACTTCAGGGAAAGGATGGACGTCGATGAAGAAGAGGTCGGACCCGTCGCCCGAGCTCGCCGCGCTCTATGAGGAGAATCGGACGCGGCTGCTCGAGGCCCAATCCGAATGGAATCGCCGGCTCGATGCGATCAAGCGCGATCGGCGACGGGCGGGGGGCGCGCTCGATCCCGACTTCTCGGAGCAGGCGGTCCAGCGCGAGAACGATCCGACCCTCGACGCGCTCGACGGCCGCGGGCGGTCGGCGCTCGCGGCGATCCGTGCGGCGCTCTCGCGGATCGAGTCGGGCAACTACGGCTGGTGCGTCGGCTGCGGCGCACCGATCGAGGAGGGGCGCCTGCGCGCCGAGCCCGAGGCCGACCGCTGCATGGCCTGCTCGCGCTGATCGATCGCCGAGTCGTGCACGCTTCGTGATGCGAGCACCCGGTTCCCCGGTCGGACCCGGGGGCCCGCGAGGCCCTGCTAGACGGAGAACACGCAGGCCGTGATGGCGGCGAGCGTGAGCGGCAGGCCGAGTCGGATGTAGTCGCCGAAGCGGTACCCGCCCGGGCCGTAGACCATCGTGTTGGTCTGGTAGCCGATCGGCGTCAGGAAGGAGTTCGAGGCGGCGACGGCGACGGCGATCGCGAAGGAGCGCGGCTCGACGCCGAGCTGCTCGGCGGTCGCCATCGCGATGGGGAACATCAGCGCGGCCGCCGCGTTGTTGCTGATGAACTCGGTCAGCATCACCGTCGCGAGCACGATCCCGAGCAGCACGACGCGATTGCCGAACGACGAGAAGCCCTCGACGATGCCCTGGCCCAGCGCGGCGGCCAGTCCCGATGCCTCGATCGCGGCGCCGATGCCGAACGAGGCCGCGATCACGATCAAGACGTCGATCTCGACGGCGTCGCGCGCGGCCTGCGCGGAGAGGACGCGCGTCGCGACGAGCACGACCGCGCCGATCAGCGACGCCTCCAGGATCGGCAGGACGCCGCTGCCGGCGATGGCCACGACCGAGAACGTGACGAGCCCGACCCAGGCGGCCCGCCCGCGCCGGATCGGCGCCTCCTCCTCGCCGTCGAGCGCGCTGATCACGAGGAAGTCCGGCCGCCCGCGCCAGCGGCGGCGGAAGCCCGGGTCGGTCAGCAGGAGCAGGGTGTCGCCCGTGCGGAGCTTGACCTGCCCGAGCTTCGCGACGAGCGGCTGGCCCTCGCGATGGATCGCGATGATCGCCGCCTGGTAGCGCTCGCGGAAGTCCGCCTCCTTCGGCGTGTGGCCGAGCAGCGGCGACTCGCGGCCGATCACGACCTCGACGACGTGGCGCGTCGGCGCCTCGACCTCGGCCATGTGGACCCGCTCGGCGGAGTCGAGCCCCTCGATGTTCTGCAGGTCGAGGATCAGGCGCGCCTGCCCGACGAAGAGCAGGTGGTCGCCCTCGCGCAGGATCGTCGTCGGAGCGACCGGCGCGATCGGCTCGCCGTCGCGCTCGATCTCGACCAGGAACACGCCCTCGAGATGGCGCAGCCCGGCCTCCTCGACCGTCCGCCCGTCGAGCCGTCCCCCGGTCTCGACGACCATGCGCACGACGAAGTCGCGGCCCGGATCCTCGAGCCCGCCGCGGGGCGGCTTGCGTTCGGGCAGGACACGGCTCGCGGTCAGCGAGACGACGAGGATGCCGAAGATCGCGACCGGCAGGCCGACGTGGGAGATCTCGAAGAGGCCGAGCGGTCGCTCGCCCGAGGCCTCGAGCAGACCGGAGATGACGAGGTTCGTCGACGTGCCGATCGTCGTGACGACGCCGCCGAGAATGACCGCGAACGACAGCGGCATCAGGTAGCGGGAGGCCGGAAGGCCGTTGCGCTCGGCCCATTCGCTGACGGGGCGGATCAGCATGGCGACGATCGGCGTGTTGTTGAGGAACGCCGAGGCGGCGGCCGAAGGGACGCAGAGCCGCAACAGACGCATGGTGTCGTTCGAGCCGCCGCCGAGCGCGCCGCGCACGAGCGGGCGCAGCGCGCCGGAGTCCTCGACCGCGCGGGCGACGACGTAGAGCGCGGCGACGGTGATCGGGGCCGAGTTCGAGAAGCCGGAGAAGGCCTGGGCGGGCTCGATCACGCCCGCGACCAGCAGGGCGACGACGGCCGACAGGATCGCCGCCGCCGGCGAGGCATTGCCGCGCGCCATGAAGGCGAACATCGCGATGACGACGGCGAGCGTGAACCAGGCTTCGAATCCCATGCGGGCGGTAGGTTAGCCGGTCGGGCGCGGGCGCCAGCGCGATTTCATGGCCGCGGGCGGGGCGCGTTCGCGCGGGATGCGCAGCCGGGAGGACGTGTCAGGTGACGTACGGATCGCCTCGTCGCAGCCGGATCGCGTCGGCCGCGCCACCGAATCCTTGCGGACCTCGTCCTCAGACCGCGGCGGGCTGCCGGGGGGCGTGGCAGGCGGTGCAGCCGCCGGTCAGGCGGGCGGTCCAGGTGTAGTCGGGCGGATCGCGGCGGGCGCCGTCGAGCGCGCGCTGGATGTCCCGGCGCATGCGCTCGGCGCCGTGCTGCAGGTAGGGATGGTTGGAATCGCTGCCGCGCTCGAGGCCGGCGGCCTGCGCGCGCAGATGCTCGAGGATGCCGATCACGGCGGCGGGATCGGCGGCCCCCGCCCCGCCTTCGCGGGTCAGGAGCGCGTCGAGGGCATCCACGTCCCGGGCGAACTCGGCCATCGTCCCCTGGAGCTCGGCGCGGGTGATGTAGTGGAAGTCCGGGGGATAGGTCATCGCGCGGACGGGGGCGAGGCCGCGGTCGGCGCAGGCCGAGGCCGTGAGGACGCCGGCCAGCAAGGCGATGGCGCGGCCCAGCCGGGCCAGCCGCCCGCGCTCGAACGGTCGTCGTTGGCGGAAGTCGGTCGGGCTCATCGGACGTTCGGGCCTCCTCGCGCGCGGGACGTACGCCGCCGAGGATGACATCGACCCGCCTGCGCCGCACGCATCAGCGCGCTTCCCGATCCGGCGCGCGCGATGGATCCGGAAGCGCCGCCAGCAGCAGCAGACCCGGCAACGCGAAGGCCGCCGTCCCCGCGAAGAAGGCGCCCCACCCGAGCTTCGCCGCGAGCCAGCCCGAGCCGCCGGCGATCAGCGTCCGGCCCGCCGCCATCAACGAGGTCAGCAGCGCGTACTGCGAGCCGCTCCACGCGCCGCGACAGAGCGTCGAGAAGTAGGCGACGAAGGCCGCCGAGGCGACGCCGCCGGTGAACTGGTCCGCGACGATCGCGATCGAGAGCACGCGCACGTCGTGGCCGGCGGCGGCGAGCCAGACGTAGAGCAGGTTCGTGACGGCCTGGAGGATGCCGCCGAGGACGAGCGCGGGCCGGATCGACGTGCGCGCGACGAGCACGCCCCCGGCCAGGATCCCCACCACCGACGCAGCGAGGCCGACGACCTTCGTGACGGTCGCGATCTCGACGCCGCTGAAGCCGAGGGCGACGAAGAAGGGGCTCGTCATCGCGCCCGCGACCGCGTCGCCGACCTTGTAGAGGAGCGCGAAGACGAGGACGAGGGGCCAGCGATCCCAGCGTACGAGGCCCTGGAGCGGCGCGATCAGCGCGCGGCCGAGCGCGCCCGACGGCGGCCGGGACGGCGCGGTCGGAACGCGCTCGGCCGCGCGCGCCGCCCGCTCGCCCGCCGCGTCTCCTGCGCCCGCCGCTTCGTGGCGCGGCTCCCGGGCGAAGACGACCGCGAGCATCGCGAGCGCGAGCAGTCCCGCGAGCACCGCATAGACCGTCCGCCAATCCGCGTAGTCGGCCAGCGCGAGCGCGCCGGCGCCCGAGGCGAGCATCCCCGCCCGGTAGCCCGCCTGCGTCATCGCGGCGCCGGCGCCCTGCTCGTGGGGCGCGAGGATCTCGATGCGGTAGGCGTCGACGGCGACGTCCTGGCTCGCAGAGCAGAGCGCGACGACGAAGACGACGATCGCCGTCGCGAGGGGCGTCGCGGCCGGGTCGACGAAGCCGAGGCCGGCGATCGCCGCGACGAGCCCCGCCTGCAGGCCGATCATCCAGCCGCGTCGGAGGCCGAGTCGTCCGAGGAGCGGAAGCGGGAAGCGGTCGAGCACGGGGGCCCAGAGGAACTTCAGCGAGTAGGGCAGGCCGAGCATCGAGAAGAGGCCGATCGACGTCAGGTCGACGCCATCGCGAGCGAGCCAGTAGGCGAGGGTCGTCGTCGTCAGCGGCATCGGGAGGCCGCTCGAGAATCCCTGGCCGAAGATCGCGAGCAGGCGGGCGTCGAGGTAGACGGCGAGCAACGAACGTGCCTCCCGCCTAATGGAGATAGGAGAAGGCCGCGATGCCCAGGACGAAGATCACGAAGAGCAGGATCGTCGCGAGCTCGAGGTACCGATCGAGGATTCGCTTGGCGGCGGGGCCTGCGAAGTGGAAGACGGTGGCCACGAGGAAGAAGCGGCCGCCGCGCCCGAAGAGGCTGGCCGCGAGGAGCACGGGGAGCGCGACGCCGAACACGCCCGAGGCGACCGTGAAGATCTTGTAGGGGATCGGGGTGAAGGCGGCCGCGAGGATCGCGAGGAAGGCGTTCTCGAGGTAGAGCGCACGCACCTGCTCGAAGCGCTCGGGCGTGACGCCCGGGATCCACGTCAGGAACGCATGGCCGACGTGGTCCCAGGCCTGGGCGCCGATCAGCCAGCCGAGGCAGCCGCCGGCCAGCGAGGCCGCGAGGCTCACGCCCGCGTAGAAGTAGGCCCGACGCGGACGGCCGACGGAGAGCGCGATCTGCAGCACGTCGGGCGGAATCGGGAAGAAGCTGCTCTCCGCGAAGGCGATGGCCGCCAGCGCCTGCGTTCCCCAGCGCGTGTCGGCCCAGTGGAGCACCCAGGCGTAGAGTCGCCGCAGCGGATTCGGCGGGAGTGCCGGTCCAGGGGCGGCGTTCTTCGATTCGAGGGCGGGACGGGGCGTGGACACGCTGGGCTCCAGAGGTCCGGAAACATATCGACGCGCGCCGGCGGGCGCTGCACGCGATTCCGCCGGCGTGTCGTCGCCAGGCGTCGGACAGGCGGGACGTCGTGCGCCCGCGGCTACGCCTTCCGCTCGACCGTTCCGCGGTTGACCGCCGCCGCGAAGGCCGGGTCGATCGGCCCCTTCGACTCGAGGTCGAGGGCATTCATCAGCTTCGCCAGCGCTTCGTAGACGCCCGCGGCGAGCAGCAGCTCGACGGTCTCGCGCGGCGAGAGTCGGGCGGCGAGGCGATCGAAGGTCGAGCGCGAGAGCGTGCTCGTCTCGGCGAGCTCGGTCGTGGCCTCGAGCACGAGACGCGCGAGCGGGTCGAAGCAGTCGGCATCGAGCCGCCCCGCCTCGATCGCCCGCCGTTGCTCCGCCGAGACCCCGGCCGCGTCCGAGATGCCGACGTGCTGATCCCACTCGTAGGCCGCCCGCCGCAGGCTCGCGACGCGCAGGATCGCGAGCTCCCGCAGCTTCGGGTCGAGCTGCTGCTGGGCGAGGATCGAGAGGAGCAGGTCCGCCAGCCGCGGCCAGTTGGTGGCGGCATGGCCGAAGAGCAGGGCGATCTCGTTGGGGCGGTCCGGCGCCAGCAGCTGCCGCACCGACTCCGGTGCGTCCTCGTAGGCGAGCGGCTGGATGCGGGCCATGCGGGATCTCCTTCCTTCCGGTCTCTCTCTTTTTTTTCGCCTTCGCCTTCGCCTTCGCCCGACGGCGCGATGGGCTCGCCCGGGCGCCTCGCTCGACGGCGCGAGCGTTCGGCGGCGGCGACCGGCCGGCGTTATCCTGCGTCGCCGTGAAGCCCGACGCCAGTCGTTCCCGCAACGCCGATCGGGGGGGGCCGCCCTTCGATCTCAGGGCGCCCCAGCTCCTGGTGCTGTCGTTCGCCGTCCTGACCACGATCGGTTGGCTCGGCTTCATGTTCCTGCCGGGTCTCTACGAAGAAGCCCCGATGAGCGCCGTCGACGCGCTCTTCATCGCGGCGAGCGCCGTCTGCGTGACGGGGCTCTCGACCGTCGATCTGCCCGTCGTGCTCTCGTTCGGGGGCGAGCTCTGGCTGCTCGCGCTGATCCAGGCGGGCGGACTCGGGATCCTCACCTTCGCCGCCGTCGTCGCGGCGGCGGCCGGCCGGCGGGCGGGCCTCGACGTCGAGGAGGCGGCGGGCAGCATCTCGGCGATCCTGCCGATCGGGACGCCGCGACAGATGCTGCGCACGGTCATCGGCGTGACGCTCGCCTGCGAGGGGGTCGGCGCGATCGTGCTCTTCGGCTGCTGGTGGAACGCGGGCGAGGGCTGGCTCGGGGCGCTCTGGCTCGCCGTCTTCCATGCGGTCTCGGCGTTCTGCAATGCCGGATTCTCGCTCTTCTCCGACAGCATGGTCGGACAGCAGCGCAACGCCCCGGTCCTGATCGTCCTGATGGGGCTGATCCTGCTGGGAGGGATCGGCTTTCCCGTGCTCCACGACCTGCGGGCGCGCTGGCGCGGACGGCGGCGGCTCACGACGCATACACGCATCGTCCTCGTCGTGACCCTGCTGCTCATCGTCGCCGGCAGCGCGGCCTTCCTGACCTTCGAGTGGGACCGGACGCTCTTCGCCCTCGATCCGCTCGACCGCGTCGTCAACGCGATCTTCATGGCGATCACGCCGCGAACGGCGGGCTTCAACTCGGTCGACTACGGCCAGGTCTCGAACGACTCGATCCTGCTCACGCTCGCGCTGATGTGGATCGGGGGCGGCTCGGGCTCGGTCGCCGGCGGCGCCAAGGTCACGACGATCGCGCTGCTCGCGCTGTTGATGGCGGCGCGGCTGCGGGGCGATCGGCACGTTTCGATCGCCGGCAGGACGGTGCCCGACGAGACCGTCAATCGGGCGACGGGTCTGGCGGTCGGCATGGTCCTGCTCCTGTTCGCGTTCACGCTGGTCCTGCTGCAGCTCGAGCCGTCGAGCGGGCAGCCGGCGGAGGAATGGGGACAGATGGTGCGCCTCGCCTTCGAGGTCCAGAGCGCGCTCTCGACCGTCGGGCTCTCGATCGACCTGACGGGCACGCTCGGCGTGGGGAGCAAGCTCGTGCTCGTGCTCGTGATGCTGCTCGGGCGCGTCGGGCCCCTGGCCGTGCTGGGCGCGATGGTGCAGCGCGCCCATCACACGCATTTCCGCTATCCGCACGAAGACGTCCTGATCGGATGAGGAGGGAGCATGCGGGTCCTGCTGGTCGGCTTCGGGGCGTTCGGTCTCTGGTTCGCGCGGTCGATGCGCGAGCTCGGTCACGAGGTGGTCGCGATCGAGCGCGACGGCGACCTCGTCGATCGCTACGCGGACTGGGCCTCGCGCGTGATCGTCGGGGACGCGACGGATCCGATCGTGCTCGAGCGGGCAGGGGCGCGCGACGTCGACGCGGCGGTGATCGGAACGGCGGAGGCGCTCTCGACGACGATCCTCGCGACGGTGGCCCTGCGCGATCTCGGCGTCGAGCACATCTACGCGAAGGTCCACAGCGAGAACGAGGCGCGTGCGCTGCGGGGTCTCGACATCACGGAGACGATCTTTCCCGAGCGCGAGGCCGCCTTCCGACTCGCCCACCGCATCGCGAGCTCCGCGGTGCTGCAGTACACGCCGATCGCGAAGGGCTACTCGGTCCAGGAGATGGCGTGTCCCGACGAGTGGGTCGGTCGCTCGATCCTGCAGATCGACCCCCGCATCAATCACGGCATTCAGGTGATCGCCGTTCGCGATGCGCTGACGGGCCGCTTCACGCTGCCGCCCGATCCGGCGGCGCCGATGAAGCCGTCGGACTCGCTCGTGCTGGCCGGGCGGGACGACGCGCTCGCCCGCTTCTCGCGCGAGTGAGCCGGTGACCGGCTGGAGGGCAACCACCCGGAGACCCCCGCGCCCCCCGCGCCCCCGCGCTGGCCGCCCACCTCGCGCCTGATAAAGTGGGGAGGCCCGCCGGCCCGCGTCCCGCGAATCGCCGGCCGGTCTCCGAGGAGAACGTCCATGGCCACCGCGCTGCCCGAGCGGATCATCTCCGCCGACTGCCACATCAACGAGCCGCCCCACGTGTTCGACAACGTTCCCGCGAAGCTCAAGGCGCGCGCGCCGAAGATGCTGCGCGGCGCAGACGGGGGCGACGGCTGGAGCTTCGACGGCGGTCCGCCCAAGCGGACCTTCGGCATCGAGTCGACGGCGGGTCGGGCGAGCGCCGAGAAGAAGATGACGGGCCTGCGCTTCGACGAGATCCTGCCCGGCAACTACCAGGGCAAGGCCCATCTCGAGGACATGGACAAGGACGGCGTCGACGTCTCGGTCGTCTACCCCGCCTACGCCGCGCAGGCCTACGTCATGGCGGACCGCGAGCTCGGCGTCGCCTGCATGCGCTCCTACAACGACTGGATCCTGGGCGAGTTCCAGGGCGCGAAGCCTTCGCGGATCGTCGGACTGCCGATGCTCCCCGTCGATGACGGCATGGAGGTCTGCCTCGCCGAGGTCGATCGCTGCCTGAAGGCCGGCGCGCGAGCGCTCTTCATTCCCGGCCTGCCCGAGCGACCTTATCACGATCCCTACTACGACCGGCTCTTCGCGCGTGCCGCGGAGGCCCGCGTCCCGCTGAGCTTCCATCGCACCTTCGGCGGCAAGCCCCAGGAAGCGGACTGGGACGGGATCGCCGACCTCAAGATCAGCGCGGGCGGCACGGTCTGGCGCTTCTTCTCGGCGACCCGGATCTTCACCTACCTCGTCTACGGCGGCGTCTTCGACCGCCATCCGAACCTCCAGATCGTGGCCGCCGAGGTCAACATGGGCTGGCTGCCGTTCTGGGTCCAGACGATGGAGCAGAACTACGTCATCCGATCGGAGCTGAAGGACGCGACGATCGCCACGGCGCGGCGTCCGGTCGACCACATGGGGACGAACCTCTTCGTCACGGTGCTCAACGACGAGGTCGGCTTCGAGCTCGTGGGGCGCTATCCCTGGCTCGCGGACTGCGCGATGTGGTCCTCGGACTACCCGCACAGCGTGACGCTCTGGCCGAAGTCGCGTCAGTTCCTCGGCGAGCTCGGCCGCGGGCTCTCCCCGGATCAGATCGAGAAGATCGCCTGCGGCAACGCGGCCCGCGTCTACGGCGTATAGGCGTCCAGGCGACTGCGGCGGACGGACACAGGAGGAGCGAAGTGGAGCAGCCCAAGTACGGCGTCGTCTACAAGGTCCAGCCCGAGCCGATGGAGCCCGAGGCCTGTACGCCCTTCGAGGCGGGGGCCGTCACCTTCGTGCTCGAGTATCGGAGCATCGACCCCGAGCGCCTCGCGCGCGTCTACGCCGATCGTCCGGAGGACCTCGCCGAGATCCTCAGGTTCTCGCCCGAGGGCGGCTTCTCGGATACCGGCCTCTCCATCCACGTCCTCGGTACGCAGGACCGGCACGAGTACCTCCGCTTCGACGTCTTCCAGGACGATCCCCATTACCACTACGTCCATCCGAGCGGCGACCGCAACCACTGGGTGCCCTTCGATCCGGTCGCGGGGGGCGACATGTTCGCGTTCGCGATGAGCTGTCTGCGCGAGCGCCTCGCGCCGATGCTGACCCACGCCGGCGGCGGCGCGGTCGCGGCCGAGCTCGACCGGGGGCGCATCGCGCCCGTCGTCGACGCCCTCGAGAAGCGGGCGCGCGCGATCCAGGCGGAGAACCGGCTCGCGAGCGCCTAGTCCTCCCGCGTCGCGACGCGCTCCGGGCATCGGGCGGGATCGGCCTCCATCGCGTTCGGCCCTCCGACGTCGGCCGCGGGCTCCCCGTCGGCTCGGGGCCGTGCTCGGGCCGGCCCGCGCCGGCGAGGCACGGCTGCATCGAGGCCGGATCCGCTCCGCGCGCCCGGCGCATCGATCGAGATGGGGGCATGCTCTCGGGGCTCGCGGTGCACGAGCCTGGGGCCGAGCGACGGCGGCCGGGTCGGGCGTTCCCGCGGCGGCGTCCGTTTGCGTCGCAGGGTGGTCCGGAGCAGGCGGGTCTGCGTCTGCAGGTCATCCGGAGGAGGAGATCCCATGGCCGGATCACGAGGCGGCTGCCATCCCGAAAGCCCGAGTGATCGAACCGGCGAGGACCACGCATCGGCGCCGACCGCCGTCGACCCGGTCTGCGGCATGCAGGTCGACCCGCGCACGGCGCGCGGCGGCGCGTTCGACCACGCCGGGACGACCTCCTTCTTCTGCAGCGCCGGATGCCGGACGAAGTTCGCCGCCGATCCGCAGCGTCATCTCGCGCGGCACGCCTCGGCGCCCGAGCGCCCGCACGCGGCCGGCGCGTCGGCGGGCGCGGGCTCCGGCCAGACGGAGGGCGCGCGCGAATCCGCCGCGGGGGCCGGCGACTGGATCTGCCCGATGCATCCGGAGGTCGAGAGCGATCGCCCGGGCGACTGCCCGATCTGCGGCATGGCGCTCGAGCGACGGGTCGCGGCGGCGGAGCCCGAGCAGGACGGGGAGCTCGCCGACATGACGCGGCGCTTCCTCTGGAGCCTCGCCCTGACGCTGCCGGTCTTCGTGATCGCGATGACCGAGATGGTCCCGGGCAATCCGCTCTCGGCGCGCCTTCCGTCGAGCTCGCTCGCCTGGATCCAGCTCCTGCTCGCCACGCCCGTCGTGCTCTGGGGCGGCTGGCCCTTCTTCGTTCGGGGCGCTCGCTCGCTGCGCACCGGCCACCTCAACATGTTCACGCTGATCGCGCTCGGCACCGGTGTCGCCTGGCTCTTCAGCGCCACGGCCCTGCTCCTTCCCGGCGCGTTCCCGGACTCCTTCCGCGGCCATCACGGCGGGATCGCGGTCTACTTCGAGGCGGCGGCGGTGATCGTCACGCTGGTGCTGCTCGGGCAGGTGCTCGAGCTGCGGGCGCGCAGTGCGACGGGCGCCGCGATCCGGGCGCTGCTCGGGCTCGCACCGAAGACGGCGCGCCGCATCGAGTCCGACGGCGAGGAGCGCGACGTCCCGCTCGAGCACGTCCGCGTCGGGGATCGCCTGCGCGTGCGGCCCGGCGAGAAGGTGCCCGTCGACGGACGCGTCCGCGACGGTCGGAGCGCCGTCGACGAGTCGATGATCACGGGCGAGCCGATCCCGGTCGAGAAGACGGCGGGCGATCGCGTCACCGGCGCGACGCTGAACGGGACGGGCGGGCTGGTGATCGAGGCGGAGCGCGTCGGGTCCGACACGCTGCTCGCGCGGATCGTCGAGATGGTCGCGGCGGCCCAGCGCAGCCGCGCGCCGATCCAGCGGCTCGCCGACACGGTCTCGGGCTACTTCGTGCCGGCGGTGATCGGCGCGGCGATCCTGACCTTCCTCGGCTGGGCATGGATCGGGCCCGAGCCGAGGCTCGCCTATGCGCTGATCAACGCGGTAGCCGTGCTCATCATCGCCTGTCCCTGTGCCCTCGGGCTGGCCACCCCGATGTCGATCATGGTCGCGACCGGCAAGGCGGCGACGATGGGTGTGCTCTTCCGCGACGCCGCGGCGATCGAGCGCCTGCGCGACGTCGACACGCTCGTCGTCGACAAGACCGGAACCCTCACCGAGGGCAAGCCGCGTCTGATGGGCGTCGTCGCGGCCGAGGGCTTCGAGGAGAGCGACGTGCTGCGGATGGCGGCCGCGCTCGAGCGCGCGAGCGAGCATCCGCTCGCGCAGGCGATCGTGGCGGGCGCGGAGGCGCGGCGCGTCTCGTCGGCGGCCGCGGATCGCTTCGAGTCACGGACCGGTCGCGGCGTCGTCGGCGAGGTCGAGGGGCGCGCCGTCGCGATCGGCAATCGCACGCTGATGGAGGAGCTCGCGATCGACGTCGGCCCGCTCGCCTCGCAGGCCGAGGCCCTGCGCGGAGAGGCGCAGACGGTCATGTTCGTCGGCGCGCAGGGGCGGCTCGCCGGGATCGTCGGCGTCGCCGATCCGATCAAGGAATCGACGGAAGCGGCGATCCAGGGGCTGCGCGCGGAGGGGCTTCGGATCGTCGTCCTGACCGGCGACGATCGCAGGACCGCCGAGGCGGTCGCCGCCCGGCTCGGGCTCGACGAGGTGATCGCCAACGTGCTGCCGGACCAGAAGGCCGACGTCGTCGCCCGCCTCCAGGACGAGGGCGCGGTCGTCGCGATGGCCGGCGACGGCGTCAACGACGCGCCGGCGCTGGCGGTCGCCGAGGTCGGCATCGCCATGGGAACGGGGACCGACGTCGCCATCCAGAGCGCGGGCGTCACGCTCGTGAAGGGCGATCTCCGCGGCATCCTGCGCGCGCGGCACGTCAGTCGGGCCGCGATGCGGAACATCCGCGAAAACCTCGTCTTCGCGTTCGGCTACAACGCGCTCGGCATCCCCGTCGCGGCGGGCGCGCTCTACCCGGCGCTCGGTCTCCTCCTGAGTCCCATGATCGCCGCTGCGGCCATGAGCCTGAGCTCGGTGTCGGTCATCGGCAACTCGCTTCGTCTGCGCCGACTAGCGGATCAGGCCTAGCAGCGGCTCGATCGCGCGCCGCGCCCGGCGCGCGACGCCCTCTGGCGCGACGCCGCCGAGCGGGTGCTCGACCACGAGCAGGCGCGGATCGAACCCCTCGAGCGCCGCGAGCCGACGCGCGAGATCTTCGAAGTCAGCGGTCGCCACGACGACACAGGGGACGCCGCGGGCCTCGAGAGCCATCTGGTCGTGGAGACTCCACGACGTGCAGGAGCCTCAATCGCTCGAGGCGGCCAGGACCAGGCCGACCTCCTGCGCCATGCGGTCGAGCAGCTCCGTCTCGGCCGGATGCGAGGCGTTCGGCTTCGAGTAGCGCAGCAATCGGACGCCCAGCCGCTCGACGAGCATCGCGCCGATGTCCTCGAGCAGGCGGGCGGCGTTGGCCTTGCGATTGTCGAAGAGGCCGATGGCGAGGGATGCGCCGCGGACGTCGGGCATGTCCGCGCGGCGCGGCGCGGCCTTGGCCGTCGCGCCTTCGGGTGAGTGGGCCCAGATCATGGTGGCTCCTTTCGTCGTGCTTGCGTCCATCATGCGCCCTCGAGCGGCAACGTCACGCTGCGCGTCGGCCCCCAGCTCGTGACGATGGCCGAGTGCTTCCCCGCGCCACCCGCGACGAGGATGCGGAAGTCGTCGGGATGGTCGACCACGGGCAGGCGCTGGTCGGGGTCGTCGTCCGTGTGCATCCAGGGACGCCAGCTGTCCATGCCGGCACAGCCGCCGAAGGCGAGTCGCGCCCGGGGCAGCCGGGCATGCTCGTAGAGGTAGAGCTGGACGTCGCGGCGGCTGAAGCCATGGTCCGCGACCAGTCGCGCGTGCTCGGGACACATCACGACGAAGCACTCCGCCTCGCAGGCATAGGTCGCGTTGCTGCCCGGCGCGGCGGCCATCGAGGCGAGCGTGCGCAGGACGCCGCGGGGGACGGTGCTCGTATGGTCCTGGGCGTTGTGGAGGCTCTCGCAGAAGAAGAGCGTCACGGCGCTCGCCGCGTCGACACCGAGCGAGGTCGGGTAGCTCTCCCAGGGCGTCGCGGGCAGGTTCTCGGCGATGCACAGGCCGTACTGCCCGGGCTGCCCCTGCGTCGTCATCGACGAGCGGCCGGCCCGCGCGCCGCCGACGTGCATCAGTACGAGCCGCAGGGCGCGGCCGACCGTCGCGTTCGCGACCCAGCCGGGGCCGAAGGTGCCCTGACCGGCGTTGAAGCCGAGGCGTTCGACGGCTTCGCCGTGGACGATGACGAGCGGAGCGACGGGCCCGGTCGTCGACTGGACGCCGGCGAGGTTCGCCTCCGGCCGGCACATCGCCTGCACCGCCGTCCGGACGACCGGGAACAGCTCGGGCGGGCAGCCCGCCATCAGCGCGTTGATGGCGACGACCCGCTCGGTCGCGCGGCCGAGCCGCGGCGGAACGACGCCGATCAGCGCCTCCGGTCTCGCCCCGCTCGCCACGAGGAAGGCCTCGAGCCGCGCCTTCGTCGGGACGACGATCGGCAGCCCGTCGCCCCAGCCCCGCTCCGCGAGCACGCGCCTAACATCATCGGGCTCCTCGGATTCGAGCGTGAACCCGTCCCGGTCTTCGTCCACGATCGCGCCTCCCCGGCTCGCCCTTGCCCGGCCGGACCCGACGCACTATAGCTGCGCGGGCCGGCTCGCTCGAAGGCGGAGCGGCGAACGGACGGCATGCAGGTCGCGCGCTACATCGTCTACGGCGCCGGCGGGATCGGGGCGAGCCTCGGGGCCCAGCTCCAGCGCGCGGGGTGTCGCGTGGCCTACCTCGCCCGGGGAGCCCAGCTCGAGGCCCTGCGTTCGCGCGGCCTCGAATACGCGACGTCCGAAGGCCGCTCGCGCCTCGCGGTCGACGTCTTCCCCCATCCGGACGCTCTCGACTTCCGACCGGGCGACGTCGTCGTCCTCGCCATGAAGACGCAGGACACGCTGGCCGCGCTCGAGGCGCTCGCGCGCGCCGCCGGGCCGGACCTTCCCGTGTTATGCGCCCAGAACGGGGTCGAGAACGAGCGGCTGGCGCTGCGCCGCTTCCGCACGGTCGTGGGGCTCGCGGTCTGGATTCCCGCGAGCTTCCTCGAGCCGGGCGTCGTCGCGAATCACGCTCCGCACGCGCCGATCGAGATCGGCCTCCATCCGTCGGGCACGGACGCGCTCGTGCGGCAGGTCTGCGCGGACCTGGTTCGGGCCGGGTTCGCGGCGGAGGCGCGCGAAGACGTGCTCGCCTGGAAGCACGCGAAGCTCCTGACCAACGCGGTCTCGACCCTCGATGCGATCTGCGGGACGCGGGTCGGGCTCGACGACGTCGCCGCCGCGATCAAGCGCGAGGGAATGGAAGGCTACCGCGCGGCCGGGATCGCGACGGTCTCCGCCGGGACGTACGAAGCGCGGGTCGCGCTCGCGAAGGCGGCCATGGGCGAGATCGAGGGCCGGCCGCGGGGCGGGGGCTCGAGCAGCCAGAGCCTCGCCCGCGGCCTCGGCTCGATCGAGACCGACTACATCAATGGCGAGATCGTCTGGCTGGGTCGGACCCATGGGGTGGCGACGCCGGTGAACGAGGCCATCGTTGGGGTCGCGAACGCGCTCGCCGCCCGGCCGGGGGCGGGGCCGATCCCGGCCGACGCGCTGCGCGCGCGCATCGCGGAGCGCGAGCAGGTCGCCCGGGACGGCCCGGCAGCGGACGCGTGCGCGGCCCCGCCCGGTGCCGCGGCGTCGCTCGGGTCCGTGGCGGAGTAGAAGACGAACGCGGGGAGCGGGGAGGAGCGGGCGATGGATCTCGGACTGGCGGGCAAGGCGGCCTTCGTGACCGGCGGCAGCAAGGGGATCGGGGCGGCGATCGTGACCTCGCTCGCGCAGGAGGGCGTGCGTGTCGGGTTCTGCGCGCGCAACGCGGTGGAGGTCGAGCGGACGGCGAAGGCGATCTCCGCGGCGACGGGCGCCGAGGTCGTGGGCATGGCCGCGGACGTGACGCGGCGCGACGAGATCGAAGCGGCGGTCGAGTCGGTCGCCGGTCGATTCGGCGGCGTCGACATCCTCGTCTCCAACGCGGGCGTGCCGGGCGGCGTCGGCTTCGGTCCGATCGACCGTGTCGAGGACGCGGACGTGATGCGGGATCTCGAGACGAAGTTCCTGGGCACGTTGCGGGCGGTCCGCGCGGTCGTGCCCCACATGCGGCGCCGGGGCTGGGGGCGGATCATCGGCATCGTCGGGCTCTCGGCGCGCTATGCGAGCGCCTACGCGAGCGAGCGCAATCCGAACGGGGCCCACAACTACTCCGGCGGCCCGCGCAACATCTCGGTGATCCATCTGATGCGGACCCTGTCCCACGAGCTCGGCCGCGACGGGATCACCGCCAACGCGGTGCTGCCCGGCGCGACGCGGACCGAGGATCTCGACGCCATGCTGGCGCGGCGCGCACGGAGCCTCGGCAAGACCCTCGACGGGCTGCGCGAGGAGACTTCGAGCATGAACGCGATCGGGCGCTGGGTCGACGCCGGCGAGGTCGCGGACGTCGTGACGTTCGTCGCTTCGCCGCGGGCCGGCAGCATCTCGGGCGAGGTGATCGCGGCGAGCGGCGGTGCCGGCATGGGCGTCTTCATCTGAATCCGGTCCACGGGTCGATTCCGGCCTCCCCTCGTTTCAGGCCGCCGCGCGGCGGCGCAGGAGATCCGACATGAACGTCTTTCGAAGCCCTGTCCCCGGGCGTGCCCCGCGCCGGGTCGCGCGTCGCGCATTCGTCGCCGCATGGACGCTTCTGCTCGCGGGCGTCTCCCTCCCGGCGCGGGCGGAGGATGCCCCGCGGCGGCTGCCGCCGATGCCGGTGGCGGATTGGAGCCCCGAGGTCCGTGCGCTCCTGCTCGGAACCCAGGAGCGCGTCGCCGGTCTCGAGGGCGGGTCGAAGCGCGAGCCGACGCAGGTCCTCGCGATCCTGCGTACGCTGGCCTACCACCCGCGGCTGATGAAGCCCTTCCTCGGCTTCGCCACCGCCGTCGCGCAGGAGGGCGCGCTGTCGCGACGGGACTCGGAGCTGCTCGCGCTGCGCGCCGCCTGGAACTGCCGCAGCGACTTCGAGTGGGGCCACCACGTCGTCTTCGCCCGGGTCGCCGGTCTCTCGGACGGCGAGATCGCGCGCATCGCCGAGGGGCCCGACGCGCGGGGCTGGAGCGAGGCGGACCGCGATCTGTTGCGCATGGCCGACCAGCTCCATGCGCGCCAGCAGGTCGACGACGATCTCTGGCAGCGCCTCGCGGCGCGCTTCGACGAGGCCCAGCTCGTCGAGCTGCCCTTCGTCGTCGGCCAGTACACGATGCTCTCGATGGTGGCCAACATGACGGGCGTCGAGCTCGAGTCGGGGCACGACCCGCTGCCGACGCCGGGCGCGGCGCGTGCGAGCGGCCCGGCTTCGGCGCATTGATCGGACGCGCCGCCGGTGTCCCACGCGTTCTTCTTCTCGCGTCGCGCGCTGCTGATCGTGCTCGGCTGCCTCGTGTGTCAGGCGGGCGCGGGGCTCTTCTACGCGAGTCGGGCCATCCAGCCCGACGTCATCACGGAGCTCGGCTGGACGCGGACGATGTGGTCCTCGGCCATGGCGCCGATGATCTTCGTCACTTCGGTCTGCCAGGCCGTGATCGGCGCGGCCTGCGTCCGCTACGGCATCCGGCCCGTGCTGGTGGTCTCCGTCCTCTGCCTCGGCGGGACGTACTTCGTGCTGGCCGGGATGCACTCGCTCGCGGTCTTCTACCTGGCGACGTTGCTGCTCGCGGTCGGCAACGCCGGCATCGGCGACGTTTCGGTCGGCGCCGTCGTCACGCGCTGGTTCGATCGCTCCCGCGGCCTCGCCCTCGGCTTCGCGTTCGCGGGGTCGAACATCGGCGCCGTCGTCTTCGTCCACGCGATCACCGACTGGACCGGTCTCTTCGGCTGGCGCGGCGCGTCGGTCGCTCTCGGTCTCGCGTCGATCGCCGCGATCCTGCCCTTCGCCGTCTTCGTCGTGCGCGACCCTCATCCGGGGGAGGGCGAGGCGGCGAGCCGCTCCGCGGGCGACCGCCGGGCGCTCGATTCCGGGGCGGGCGCCGGAGCCGACTCGGGACGACGGGCGCCCTCGGCGTCTTCGCAGGCCGACGCGGCGACCGTCGAGGACGAGCGCGGGTCGGTGAGTCTCGGGCCCGCGCTGCGGAGCCCCGCCTTCTGGATCCTCTTCTTCACGGTCTTCTGCTATGCGGTCGCCCAGCTCGGGATGATCGACCATCTGATCCTCTACCTCGTCGACCTCGGCTACGACCGGCGCGAGGCCGCGAACGCCTTCGAGCTGACCGTCGGCGCGGGCATCCTGGCGAAGCTCGGCTCGGGCGTGGTGGCGCTCCGCTTCCGGACGCGGCATCTGCTCGTCGCGAACACGGCGCTGCTCGCCGTCGCCGTCGCGCTGCTGCCCTTCGCCGCCGATCCGCGCATCCTCGCCCTGGCGGGGGTCGCCTTCGGCATCGCGACCTCGGCCCGGGACGTGCTGATCCCCCTGGCGACGGCGGAGTTCTTCGGCTCGCGCTACTTCGCCGAGATCTACGGGATGATGATGCTCGCGTACTTCCCGGGCGGCGGGCTCGGGCCGCTGGTGCTCGCGCGTGCCCACGACGTTTCGGGGAGCTATGCGTCGGGCTTCGTCGCCTGTCTCGCGGTGCTCGTCGTCGCGCTGGTGGGGCAGGGGGTGGCGGTGCGGCTGCGGCTCGAGACGGCGCGGGGACCGGTGGTGACCGCGCCGGCGGCGGGAGGACCGGGAGCGTGAAACGCGTGCTCGAAGGCGTCCGGGTGGTCGAGGTCGCGCAATACGTCTTCGTGCCGGTGACGGGCAGCGTGCTGGCGGAGTGGGGCGCGGAGACGATCAAGGTCGAGCCGCCCGGGGCCGGCGATGCCTATCGCGGGCTGCGCCGGACCGGTGCGCTCGCCGTCGAGGGGCCGGTCAACTTCGCGATCGAGCATGCGAATCGCGGCAAGCGCAGCATCGGCCTCGATCTGGCGAAGCCGGCGGGGCGCGAGGCGCTCGCTGCGCTCGTGCGCTCGGCGGACGTCTTCCTGACGAATCTGCTGCCCGAGTCGCGGGCGCGGCTCGCGATCGAGCTGGAGGACGTCCGCGCCTGGAATCCGAAGGTGGTCTACGCGCGCGGGACCGGCATGGGCGAGCGCGGAGCGGAGCGCAACCGCGGCGGGTTCGACTACGCGACGTTCTGGGCGCGCGGGGGCAGCGCCTTCGGCGCGACGCCGCCGGGCGCGGCGCGGCCCTCCCCGATGCCGGGCGGCTCCTACGGCGACTCGCTGGCCGGATTGACGCTCGCCGGCGCGATCTCGGCGGCGCTCTTCGCGCGGGAGCGGACGGGCGAGGCGCCCGTCGTCGATCTCTCGCTGCTCGGCATGGGCATGTGGGCGATGGGCATGGCGATCGCCGGCTCGTTGGCGCAGGGCACGGTCTGGTCCCCCTTGCCCCGGGTGCCCGACACCAACGCGCTCGCCGGCACGTACCGGACACAGGACGGACGCTGGATCGCGCTCGTCTGCCTCCAGGCCTTCCGCTACTGGCCCGAGCTCTGCCGTGTCCTCGATCAGCCCGAATGGGAGGCGGATCCGCGCTTCGCGACGGCGGAGCTGCTCCAGGCGAACAGCGCCGCCTGTACGGCGCTGCTCGACGGCCTCTTCGCGAGTCGGCCGCTCGCGCATTGGCAGCGGGTGCTCGCGGACTTCAGTGGCGTCTGGGAGGTCGTGCAGGATACGCTCGAGGTCACCCGGGATCCGCAGGTCGTCGCCAACGGCTTCGTGTCCGAGATCGAGGCGGGCGACGGCTCGACGTTCCGACTCGTCGCCAACCCGGTCCAGTTCGACGCGGCCCCCGGCCGGACGACGCGGGCCCCGGAAGCGGGCGAGCACACCGAGGAGATCCTGCTCGAGCTCGGCTATGACTGGGATCGCATCGGCGCGCTCCGCGCGGAGGGCGCGATATGAGCCGTGCGCGAGGGAATGCGAGATGAGCAGCGGTCTGCGCGACCGGGTCGCGATCGTCGGCGTGGGCTACACGCCGTTCTCGAAGAACTCGGGCGTCACGACGCTGACCCTTGCGCTGCGCGCGATCGCCGCGGCCCTCGAGGATGCGGGGCTCGCGCCCAGGGACGTCGACGGCATCGCGACGTTCCGCGTCGGCGACTCGGTCCTGCCGATGGTCGTCGCGCAGAGCCTCGGGATCCGGGACCTGCGCTTCCATCTCGATCAGTTCGGGGGCGGGAGCGTCTCCCATGCGATCGTGGGCCAGGCCGCGCTCGCGCTCCACGCCGGCGTCGCCGACACGATCGTCGTCTACCGCGCCCTCAACGCGCGCTCCGGCTTCCGCATGGGCGGCACCGGCCGTCCGCTCGTCGACGCCGTCGAGACCCAGTATCAGGCGCCCTACGGCTACTTCACGCCGCCCCAGCAGTTCGCGATGGCCGCCCGGGCCCACATGGCGCGCTACGGCACGAAGGCCGAGCACCTGGGCCAGATCGCCGTCGCGCAGCGTGCCTTCGCGCGCGACAACGCGCGCGCGATGATGCGCGACCCGATGACGCTGGAGGACTACCTCGCCTCGCGCTCCGTCGTCGAGCCCTTCCGGCTCTTCGACTGCTGTCTCGAGACCGACGGCGCCGTCGCGCTCGTGCTGACCCGGGCGGAGCGGGCGCGAGATCTCCGACAGACGCCCGTCCTGCTGCGTGGGGCGGCTTGGGGGGGCGGTCAGACGCTCTACTCGAACGACATCGTCGACACGACCCGAACCGCGGCCGCCGACATGGCGCCGCGCCTCTACGCGATGGCCGACGCCGCGCCGTCGGACTTCGACCTCGCGGCGCTCTACGACTGCTTCACCTACAGCGTGCTCGTCCAGCTCGAGGACTACGGCTTCTGTCCGAAGGGCGAGGGCGGCCCCTTCGTCGCGACCGGGGCGACGGCCCGCGGCGGCACGATCCCCGTGAACACCCATGGCGGCTTCCTCTCCGAGGGCTATGTCCACGGCCTCAACCACGTCGCCGAGGTGGTCTCCCAGCTGCGCCACGCCGCCGGTCCGCGCCAGGTCCCCGACGCCGAGCTCGCCCTCAGCACGGCGCAGCCCGGCTACGTCGCGGGCTCGACGGCGGCGCTCGTGCTGCGGCGAGGGGCGTAGCCATGATCGACGCCCTGCCCGAGCCGACGCCCGATCTCGATTCGCAGCCCTTCTGGGAAGGGCTGAAGGCGAAGACGCTGCGGCTCCAGCGCTGTCGCGACTGCGGGCGGCTGCGCTGGCCGGCGCGGGCGATCTGCAATCGCTGCGCGTCGTTCGAGAGCGAGTGGGCTGCGGTTCCGGAGGCGGGGCAGGTCGCGAGCTGGATCAAGACCCATCAGGTCTTCGCGCCGGCGTTCCGCGAGCGCGTGCCCTACGTCGTCGTCCAGATCGCCCTCGACGCCCAGCCCGACATCCGGCTGATCGGCGGCTGGCAGGCCGACCGGGATCCGGTCGTCGGCGAGTCCGTCGTCCCGCGCTACACCGCCCGCGAGAGCGGCACGGTCGTGCTCGACTGGTCGCCGCGCGATCCCTGAGCGAGGCCGTCCGCGCGCGGCGGGCGCGCCCAGGCCTGGCTGGAGGCGCCGGGCGGTCCTCGTCCCGCGTCGGATCGAGCGGCTGGATGGCATCCCGAAGGCCCGCCTCGGTCGAGCGCAGCGCCGCGCGAAAGCGTGCTCGGAGCAAGGGACGCTGCGGGCAGAAACCGTCGGACTCGACCGAGGATTGAGTCGGATCGTCTCAAGAGAGTTTCCGATCCGACGAGGCTTCGGATGGTACGGTGCCAACGGCTCCCCTGGCCGCGGCTCTCCGGGACCCAACCCGGGTCGAGACCGCCAGGATGGGGCCATCGGAGCCGCCGGGCGACGTCTCGGTCGAGCCCGGCGGCTCCGATCACGGCTCCCGAGCAGGGGACCCCGGCGGAGGGATCGGGGCGGCCCGGGCAGCCTGCTCCGCGGTCCGGGGGCGGTCGGTCGCGCGCCGCCGAAGGAAGGGATTGAAGGGAATGCGAGGCGCCGGCGCGGAAGGCGCGGCCGCCTCGCCTGTCGGCCCGGTCGTCCCCGTCGACAGCAGGCCGCGCCGCGTCAGCTCTTCGACCAGCCGTTCGCAGAAGGCTGCGGCGGCGTCGAGCTCGGCGAGGCTCCAGTCCTGGATCGGCTTGCTGGCGTTCGAGGGATGCCAGGACCGTCGATGGGACCCGAGGAGCTCGGCGTCACTGGCCTGGGCGAGACCTTCCGAATCCATCGCGCGCGCTCCGACGGTTCGCGGCTCGGCCGGGGATGCCCGGCCGGGCCTGGATCGCGTCGCGACACGATGGACCAGCGCGGCGCGCGCGCCATCGAGGCTTCCATCGATTCGGGGCGATCGAAATCCCGCGCGCTGCGGCATGGGCGGCGGTCAGCGCGGCTCGTCGGCCTTTCGGTCGACCTTGCGGCCCGACCACTTGCCGGTCTCGAGCGCGAGCCGCCATCGTCGGATCGTCAGCTCGGCTACGTCGAGATCGGTGATCGCGGCATCGTCGAGAGAGGACGCGCCGTTGATCGCATCGCGTGCCGCGCGGACCGCCGTCTCGGCCGCCCGCAGTTTGTCGCGCACCTCCGCACTCTGCTTGTTCATCGCTCGTCTCCCGCTTCTGCTGATCGGCCGCGATCGTGATGGCGAACGGAGGACCGCCCGGGGCGGGCCGGGCGTCCGAAGCGCGCTCGGCAACGCGGCGCCCAGCATGGAATCGGCGGCATGGCGCCGCCACGGTCGATTCCTCCAATCGCCCGCTCGCGTTCGCGACCTCGGAGAGGAGCCTTCTCTCGATGGTGGCGGTCCAGACTCCTCCCGAGATGATCGGGTGTCGACCGCCTTCGTCCCGGCGGACTAGAAGGGCTCGTCGCCGGCGATCGTCACCCGGTGGAGCACGCGGCGCTCGTCATAGTCCGGAACCGCGTAGTGTTGCGTACAGCGATTGTCGAGGAAGGCGAGCGACGACTCGTCCCAGCGCAGGCGTACCTGGAACTCGGGCGACTTCACGTGTTCGTAGAGGAAGTGGAGGATCGCCTCACTCTCCGCGTCCGGCAGGTCGAGGATGCGCGTCGTCGAGTTGCTGTTCACGAAGACGAGCTTCTTCTTCGTGACGGGGTGGGTCCGGATGACGGGATGGACGACCGGCGGCAGGCGCTTCTGGATCTCGGCGAGCGACTCCTTCACGTGGCCTGCGCGGATGCCGCGCGTCGCCGAGAGCGTGATCGAATGCTCGGCGCGCAGGCCCTCGAGCATCGTCTTCATCGGGGTCGAGAGGGCGTCGTAGGCGGCGTACATGTTGGCGAAGGCGGTGTCGCCCCCGAAGCGCGGGACCTTCACGGCGCGCAGGATCGAGCCGAGGGCGGGGCGCTTCGTGTAGGTGTGGTCGGCGTGCCAGTTGTCGGCGCCGTCGCCGCGGGGCGAGATCTGGTCGAGCACGTGGAGCTCGGGATTCGCGTGGTAGCGCGTCTTGAGGGGCGGCGGCTGGATCTCGCCGAAGTGGCGCGCGAAGGCGATGTGGTCGGCTTCGCTCAAATGCTGGTCGCGAAAGAAGAGCACGAGGTGGGCGTGGAGCGCTTCGCGAATGCGCTCGACCGCGTCGCTTCCGAGGGGCTTCGAGAGGTCGACGCCGCGGATCTCGGCGCCGATCGTGGGCGTCACGGGAGCGATCTCGATCGTCATGCGCTTCTCCTCAGGCGGGCATCGCCGCCGAGCTCGATCCGGACGGGGAGACGCCCGAATCCGCGATTCGTGTCGGAGGGCAGGCGGCGGAGCCCCGCCGTGTCGAGCGTGAAGTCGGGCGCCCGCGCCAGCAGCGTCTCGAGCCCGACCCGCAGCTCCGTCCGGGCGAGACTCGCGCCCAGACAGAAGTGGATGCCGAAGCCGAAGGCGAGATGATTGTTCGGCGATCGGGCGGGATCGAAACGGTCGGGCTCCGGAAACGCGCGCGGGTCGCGGTTCGCGGCGGCCCAGAGCAGATGCACGCGCGCGCCCGCCGGAATCCGGCGACCATGGAGCGTGACGTCGCGGCGGGCGACCCGGGAGAGGCCCTGGACGGGCGACTCGACGCGCAGGATCTCCTCGACCGCGATCGGAATCCGCGCCGGATTCCGGGCCAGGTCCCGCTTCACGTCGGGATGGCGGTCGAGCAGCCACATCGCGTTGCCGAGCGCGCTCGTCGTCGTCTCGGTGCCCGCCACCAGCAGCGTGAAGCAGAGGCCGAGGAGCGCGCGATGCGAGAGCGCCCCGTCCTCGTCGGAAGGCGAGAGCAGCACGCTGATCAGGTCGTTGCCGGGCCGGTTTCGCCGTCGCTCGAAGACCGTCTCGAGGTAGGCCTCGAGCTCGGCCTGCGCGGCCCGGATCGTCTCGGGATCGGCGCCGCTCGAGTAGACGATCGCGTCGCCGCAGCGCTTGAAGAGCGGTCGCTCCGAAGCGTCGACGCCGAGCAGCTCGGCCATGACCGCGATCGGGAGCGGGTCCGTGAAGCGGGCGAAGGCGTCGATCTCGCCCGAGTCCGGCCAATCGTCGAGCAGCGCGCGCGCGATCGCGCGCACGCGCGGCACCATCGCGTCCATGCGCCTCGGCGTGAAGGCGCGCATCACGTGGCGCCGCATCGCCGTATGGGCCGGCGGATCCATCACGATGATCGTCGGCTCCTCGGGCTTGAAGCCCGAGGGCACGATGCCGTCGCCCGAGGCGAAGGTCTCCGGATCCCGGACGGCGGCGAGCACGTCCGCGTGGCGCGAGAGCACGAACATGTCCCGCGCCTCGCACCAGTGGACCGGGTCCTCGTCGCGGAGCCAGGCGTAGACCGGATGCGGGTCGTCGCTCGTCGTCTCGCGCAGCGGATCGAAGTCCATGCTCACGCGAGCTCCACCCAGGCGCTCTTCGTCTGTTGGTAGCCGCGCAGGCTCTCGAGGCCCGAGTCGCGTCCGTAGCCCGAGTCCTTGTAGCCGCCGAAGGGCACGGCCCAATGGATGCGGCGGTAGGCGTTGACCCAGACGGCGCCGGCCTGGATGTCGCGGACGAAGCGGTGGGCCCGGTTCAGATTCGTCGTCCAGACGCCCGAGGCGAGGCCGTAGGTCGTCGCGTTCGCGATCGCCAGCGCCTCGTCGTCGTCATGGAAGGGGATCGCGCAGGTCACCGGGCCGAAGATCTCCTCCTGGCAGACGCGCATGTCGTTGCGCGCTCCGCGAAAGAGCGTGGGCGCGACGAAGTAGCCGCTGCCGAGGGGCGAGTCGGCGGGGAAGTTCTCGGGGCCGAAGCGGCCGCCGAAGACGATCTCCGCGCCCTCCTTGCGGCCGAGCTCGACGTAGCGCTTCACCTTCTCGTACTGCTCCGCGAAGGCGATCGGGCCCATCGTCGTCGTCGCGTCGAGCGCGTTGCCGAGGCGGACGGACTGCTTCACGTGGCGCTCGATCCGCTCGATCAGCTCGTCGTAGATCGTGTCCTGGATCAGCAGGCGCGAGCCGGCGACGCAGGTCTGGCCCGCGCCGCCCGTGAAGATCGCGGCGGTACTGGCGCCGATCGTCGCCTTGTCGAGGTCGGCATCGGCGAAGACGATGTTCGGGCTCTTGCCGCCGAGCTCGAACGCCAGGGGCTTGAGCCCGCTCGCCGAGGCCTCGGTGATGCGGCGCGCGGTCGCGGTCGAGCCGGTGAAGGCGATCTTGCGGACGTCGGGGTGGCGGACGAGGGCGTCGCCGGCGACCTCGCCCGTGCCGCAGACCACGTTGACGACGCCCTTCGGAAAGCCCGCGGCATCGAAGAGCTCGGCGATGGTCAGGATCGAGGCCGCCGCCTGCTCCGCCGGCTTGAGCACGACCGTGTTGCCCGCCGCGAGCGCCGCGCCGACCTTCGCCGCGAGGATCGCGAGCGGCGAGTTCCAGGGGACGATGATGCCGACGACGCCGAGGGGCTCGTGGAGCGTGAAGTTGAAGCTCGTGCGCGAGACTTCGATCGTCTCGCCATGGATCTTGTCCGCCGCGCCCGCCCAGTAGTTCATCATCTCGGCGACCGAGGGCAGGTCGCCGGCGCGCGCCTCGGCGATCGGCTTGCCGTTGTCGCGACACTCGATCTGCGCGAGCGCCTCGGCATGCTCGGCGATCTTGCGGCCCGCGGCGCGCAGGAGGCCCGCTCTCGCCATCGCGGGCAGCGCGCGCCAGGGGCCCGCGAAGGCGCGCTTCGCCGCCTCGACCGCGAGCGCGACGTCGTCGGCGTCGCCGGCCGGAACCTCGAGCCAGGGCGTTCCCAGCGACGGATCGATGCTCGCGAGGAAGCGACCCGCGACCGGCGGCACGCGGCGTCCGTCGATCCAATTGTCGATGCGGCCCTTCGGCAGTAGCGTGCTCATCGCTTCCTCCTGTTCCGTCCCCTTCGCTCGGGGCGATCGCGACGCTCGCGATCGTACACCGTGCGACCCGTCCCGATGCCGCGCTCGACCCGGAGGTCGAGCCGGCCCGATCGACCCGAACCCGATGCGCGCGCTCCCGACGATCGCGCGCCGACGAGGAATCGACCATGCGCGCCGCCGTGATGCACGAAGCCAACCAGCCCCTCGCGATCGAGGAGGTCGAGGTCGAGCGCCCGCGGGCGGGCGAGGTCGTCGTCCGCCTCGCGGCGTCGGGCGTATGCCGCTCGGATCTGCACGCGTGGCACGGCCGCACGGCCTTCATCCGCCCGCCGATGGTGCTCGGGCACGAAGGCGCGGGGCGCGTCGTCGAGGTCGGCCCGGGCGTCACGAGCGTCGCGCCGGGGGATCCGGTCGTGATCGCGCTCTACGGCCCGTGCGGACAGTGTGCGGAGTGTCGCGTCGGGGACGTGATGCGCTGCTGGAGCGAGACGCGCGTCCAGAACATGCACGGCCGCATGCCCGACGGGACGACGCGGCTTCGGCTCGGCGATCGGGCACTGACGCCGATGGTCGGCGCGGGCACCCTCGCGGAGCTCGCCGTCGTCCGTGAGGCGCAGCTCGTCCGGATCGACGAGGGCATCCCGCTCGAGCTGGCCTGTCTCGCGGGCTGCGGCGTCACGACAGGGGTCGGCGCGGTGCTCAACGTCGCCCAGGTCGCGATCGGCTCGAGCGTCGTCGTCATCGGCTGCGGCGGCGTCGGGCTCAACGTGATCCAGGGGGCGCGGATCGCCGGCGCCTCGCGGATCCTCGCCTGCGATACCCAGGGCGAGAAGCTCGACCTCGCGTCCGATCTGGGCGCGACCGACGGTCTGCTCGTGCGCGAGGGCGAGGAGCTCGCGGCGGCGATCCAGCAGCGGATCCCGGGCGGCGTCGACTACGCCTTCGAGGTGATCGGTCGGCCGGAGAGCGTGCGCACGGCCTTCCTGTCGACCCGCATCGGCGGGACCACGGTCATGGTCGGCTCGCCGCCGCCCGGCAGCGAGATCACCGTCGACGGCCGCATGCTCTTCTCCGATCGCAAGCTCCTCGGCACGACGGGCGGCGGCAACGTCCCCGCGCGCGACATCCCTCGGCTGATGAAGCTCTACCAGCAGGGGCGGCTCGACCTCGAGCGGCTCGTCTCCCAGCGCTTGCCGCTCGACCGCGTCAACGAGGCCTTCGCGGCGCTCGAGCGCGGGGAGGGCGCGCGCACGGTGATCGAGCTCTGAGCCGTCCCGCGCGCGCGGACGGCGCGCCGGCGGCCGGTGGCGGATCCGCGGCGACGGCGCGCGCCGCGTCAGCTCGGGATCCAATCGCCCGCGACGGAGACGCGGTGCATGATGCGGCGCTCGGCGTAGTCGCTCGTCGCGTAGTGCTGCGTGCAGCGGTTGTCCCAGATCGCGATCGAGCCCTCCTCCCAGCGGAATCGGACCTGGATCTCGGGCGAGCGGACCCAGTCGAGCAGGAAGCGCAGCAGGGCGTCGCTCTCCGCTTCGCTCATCCCGAGGAAGTAGGTCGTGAAGTTCGAGTTGACGTAGAGGAACTTCCGGCCGCTGTCGGGATGGGTGCAGACGACGGGATGGATCTCGTCGGGCCAGGCCGCGCGGACGGCGTCGAGGTCGCCGATCGACTGCCCTGCGGCCACGGCGCGCCGGAGCGGGCCCGTGATGTCGTGGGCGGCCTCGAGGCCTTCGAGCAGGCGCTTCCAGGGCGGCGAGAGGAGCTCCCAGGCCCGGACCATCGAGGCCCAGCTGGTATCGCCGCCGCATCCGGGCAGCTGCACGGCGCGCAGGATCGCGAGCTTCGGCGGCTTGCGCATGAAGGTCGAGTCGGCATGCCAGCGGTTCGCGCCGTCGCGCTTCGGCTCGGTCTGGTCGAGCAGCCCGATCTCCGGCAGCTCGGTCAGGTGGCGGCCGAAGGGATGGATGTCGATCGGGCCGAAGCGCTTGGCGAGCGCGACCTGATCCTCGGGCGAGATCTCCTGATCGCGAAAGAAGAGCACGTGGTATTCGACGAGCGCGCGGTAGAGCGCGTCGAACTCGTCCTTCGAGAGCGGCTTGCGGAGATCGAGCCCCGTGACGAGGCCGCCGATCGCCGCCGTGAGGCGTTGGACCTGGAATCCCATTCAGGCTCTCCTTTCGCTCGCGCTTCGCGCGTCCGGACCTCGCGTGACCGGATCGCCCGCGACCGGACGGGACGAAGCGCCGCCGTCGCCGCGCATCATGCGCCGGCCGCGCGGCTCTTCGTCGCGCGCAGGTACGGCTCGCCCCAGCGGTTCGCATGGCTGACGCGTTCGATCGGAAGGCGCCGCGGCGGCCCGAGCTTCTCGTCCGCGTAGCCCAGGAAGACGGCGCACTCCATGAAGATGCGCGGCGGGATGCCGAGGATCGCGCGGATGGCCTCGCGGCGCAGGAAGAAGAACGTCGTGAAGAGGGACGAGAGGCCGTGGGCGCGCGCCGCCAGCATCATGTTCTGCGTCGCCTGGAAGAGACTGACCCCGCGGCCTCCGGGGATCTCGCGCGTCTCGCGCAGGGACCCGTCCGGGTTCTCCGCGTACTCGTTCTTCATGCGGATCCCGCGGTCCGGATTCCAGCAGACGACGACGATCGCGGGCACCTTGTCGAGGTGCTCGACCGCCGCGCGCCCGGTCACCGAGCGCCCGGCCCCGTCGGTCAGCTGCGCCTTCGTCTGGGCGCGTTCGAGATCGATGACCCGGAAGGCCTCGATCATCTCCGCCTGGATCCGCTTCCGGACCTCGGGATCGGTGACGACGATGAACTCCCAGGGCTGGGTATTGCCCGAGCTGCAGGCCATCGTCGCCGCCTCGAGCACGTCGTCGAGGATCGCCGGCGGCACCGGACGATCTTCGAAGATCCGCGTCGCACGCAGGCCGTAGATCGCATCGAAGACGGACATGTCGGCCATTCGGTTCCTCTCTCCTCGTCCCTCGTCCCTCGTCGTTGCGGGCGCTGCGTCGTTCGGCGCGGCGCCCGACGCCTTCGTCGGGCCGGTCGCGGGCCTGCCTCGTCCGCGCCCGCGCGCCAGACCCGACTACAGCGCGTAGAGCCGCCGCGCGGTGTCCCACAGGACGGCGCTGCGTTGGCGCTCCCCGAGCGCGTCGGTCTCGAGCAGCTCGCTCGTCGAGCCCGGAAAGACCCCGTCGCCATGCGGGTAGTCCGAGGCGAAGGTCACGCTCTCCGGATAGGCCTCGAGCATCGCGGCGAGTCCGGGCTCGACCTCTTCGACGCTGACGAAGCCCTGGCGCCGGAACTGGTCCGAGGGCTTCTCCTTCGGTCGATGCGGAAAGCCGAAGAGCTCGAGATGCTCGTCGAGGCGATGGAGATGCGCCAGGGCCCAGACGGCGCCCGACTCGAGGAAGGCGACACGCAGGCGGGGATGGCGGTCGAGCACGCCGAACGCGACGAGCTCGGTCAGGCCCATCATCTGCTCCATCGGGAAGTGGACCGCGTGCATCGACGAGTAGTCGTCGGCGAAGCGGTGGCGCAGCTCGCGACAGGGGACGAGGCCGTTCAGGCCGGGATGCAGCGCGAGCGGGCGATCGGCCTCCTCGAGATACGACCAGAGCGGCTCGTAGCTCGGATCGTGGAGCGCCGGCGTGCCCTCGATCCGCTCGGGGCGACGCCAGACCCCGCGCAGGTCGAGCGCTTCGAGGCAGCGCTTCGCCTCGGCGAGCGCGAGCTCGGCGCTCGACTGCGGCAGCACGCCGACCCCGATCAGTCGCTCGGGCGCGGCGCGACAGTAGTCGGCGAGCCAGTCATTGATGGCGCGGCAGAGCGCGACGGACGCCTCGGGATCCCGGACCTGCTGGATCATCAGGCCGTAGGTCGGATAGACGACCGCCTGCGCGATGCGATCGAGATCCATGTCCGCGAGGCGGCTCGCGGGATCGTGCGCGCCGTCGCGCGCGCGGCCCGCGCCGCTGCGCTCCCCGGGCTGGCGCGGGGCGGCCAGGCTCTCGGGCTTCGCGTGCAGCGCGAAGCTCGTCTGGTCGCCGCTCGCGAAGTGGAAGCGGTCGCCCTCGACGACGACGCGGGGCGCGAGCGCACGGAAGCGCGCGGGCAGGCGTTCGCCGAAGACCGTATCGGGCTCGACCACGTGGCCGTCCGCGTCGATGATGCCGGGAGTCGTCATGCTGGGGGGCGCTCCGATCGCTTCCTGGTAAGATACATGCCAGTCCCCGTCGGTCGAGGTCCGCAGACGGGCCTCGACGCAGGCCCGACCCCGGTCGTCGCCGCCCGACCTCCGCCGCTCCGCAATCGACCCGCAGGAGACGCTCCGATGGCGATCGGTCCGAGACCCGCACGCAAGGCCGCCGATTCGACGCCTTCCCCGGGCGTCGAGCGCGTCGTTCGCGCCCTCGCCGCCGAGGACGAGGCGCCGGAAGCGCGCCCGAACGACCTCTTCACGAGGCTCGCGCGCGCGGGGCTCCTGCTCGACGCGATCCAGCAGGCCTGCTTCGAGCCCTTCGGCCTCGTCTTCGCGGAGTACTCGGTCCTCCGGCTGCTGCAGAGCGAGCCGCGCAGACGTCTCTCGCCCTCGCGGCTCGCCGAGCGGATCGTTCGGACGACGGGGGCGGTCTCGAAGCTCGTCGACCGGCTGGAGGCCGCGGGCCTGGTCGAGCGGCGACCGGATGAGCGCGACGGGCGGGCGGTGCAGGTCCAGCTGACGGCAGCCGGGAGCCGCCTCGCCAACGCGGCCAGCCGCGCGTACAACGCACGCCGCGAACGGATCCTGTCCCAGCTTGCGGAGGGCGAGATCCGCGCGACGATGACGACGCTGGGACGCCTGGTCGAGCGACTCGAGCACGACGTCGCGGGCGTCGAACGGAGGGGACGATGAGCGATCTGTCATTGCTGATTCGCGGGGCGGAGGTCGTCGATGGGACCGGGAGCCCGGCGATTCGCGCGGACGTCGGCGTGCGCGACGGGCGCATCGCGTTCGTGCGCGAGAGCGGGGCCGCCGCGAAGGGGACGAGCGCGGCGGAGGTCCTCGACGCCGACGGCTTGATGCTGACGCCGGGCTTCGTCGATCCCCACACGCATTACGATGCGCAGCTCGTCTGGGACGGCACCGCGTCGCCGTCCAACCTCCACGGCGTCACGACCGTCATCGGCGGCAATTGCGGCTTCACGATCGCGCCGCTCGGCGACAACGACGGCGACTACATCCGGCGCATGATGGCGGTCGTCGAGGGCATGCCGCTCGAGGCGCTCGAGAACGGCCTCGACTGGGGCTGGCACGGCTTCGACGAGTGGCTCGGTCGTTTCGAGGGCGGGACGGCGGTCAACGCGGGCTTCCTCGTCGGCCACTGCGCGCTGCGCCGGACCGTGATGGGCGAGCGCGCGGTCGGCCATCAGGCGAATCGCGAAGAGGTCGAGCAGATGAAGACGCTGCTGCGCCGCTGCCTGGCGGCCGGCGGCCTCGGCCTCTCGACGACGCGCTCGTTCACCCACAGCGACGGCGACGGCAAGCCCGTCCCCTCCCGCTCCGCCTCCGTCGAGGAGCTCCTCGACCTCTGTCGCGTCGCCGGCGAGAACGAAGGCACCGCGCTCGAGTTCATCACCGACGGCTGCCTGCGCGGCTTCACCGACGACGAGATGGACCTGATGGCGCGCATGTCGCTGACGGCGAACCGCCCGATCAACTGGAACGTCTTCACGATCGATTCGAAGGAGAAGGATCGGTATGCGAACCAGCTGGCCGCCTCGACCCGCGCCGCGGAAAAGGGCGCCCGCGTCGTCGCGCTGACGATGCCGACCCTGGTCGGCATGACCATGAGCTTCCTGACCTACTCGCCGATCCATCAGCTCCCGGGCTGGAAATCGGTCCTCGCCCTCCCGCTGCCCGAGCGGATGGCCGAGCTCGCGAAGCCCGAGGTCCGCGCGAAGCTGCTCGCGGGCGCGCGGTCGCCCGAGGCGGGCGTCTTCGCGCGCGTCGCGGACTTCGCGAACTTCAAGATCGGCCAGACCTTCTCGGACGCGAATCGCGGGCTCTCGGGTCGCTTCGTGAAGGACGTCGCGAAGGAGCGCGGCAAGCCCGACTTCGACACGCTGATCGACGTCGTGCTCGCGGACGAGCTGCGGACGGTGCTCTGGCCCGAGCCGCCGGACGGCGACGCCGAGAGCTGGCAGATGCGCAAGGCCGCCTGGGAGAGCCCGCACACGCTGCTCGGCGGGTCGGACGCCGGGGCGCACCTCGACCGGATGTGCGGCGCGCCGTACACGACGGATTTCATCGCCGACTGCCTGCGCGGGAAGAAGCTCTGGCCGGTGGAGCGGGCGGTGCAGGCCCTCTCCGACGCGCCGGCGCGGCTCTTCGGACTGCGCGATCGGGGACGCATCGCGCCTGGCATGCACGCGGACCTCGTGCTCTTCGATCCGAAGACCGTCGGCTCGGCGGAGATCCACGAGCGCGCCGACCTGCCGGGCGGGACGTCGCGGCTCTTCGCCGAATCGACGGGCGTGGTCCGCGTCTGCGTCGCGGGTCAGACGATCGTGCGGGACGGCAAGCCGACGGACGCGCGCCCCGGCAGGCTGATCCGATCCGGTCGGGATACGGCGACGGTCACGCTGGCGAAGCGTTAGGCGGAGCCGGCGCGGGCCATGCGGGCGCCGGCGCGGTCGCGGGTGCGTCGCCGGGCGCCCGGCCTGGCGGTGGCGGCCGGCGACGGGCCGCCGGCGGCTCGGAGGCGGCGCCGGGGCGGCGTGGAGGTGTGAGATGGGGCGAGCGGTGATCATGCACATCGACGACGCGCCGTGGGTTCGTGGTGGTCCGCGCGGGGCGGGCGATTTCCCGGACGGCGGGGGACAGCTCGTCGGGGATCTCGAGAAGGGCCCCTGGGTCCACGTCAACTGGCTGCCGGGCGGCAAGGTCGCGCCACCCCACAGCCACGACCACGATCAGGTCATGTACATCGTCGAGGGCGGGCTCTCGATGGGGCGTCGGCGGTGCGGTCCCGGCACGGTCCTCTACATCGAGGCCGGGACGCAGTACGGCTTCCAGGTCTGGGACGAGGGCGTGCGGTTCCTGAACATCCGCCAGGGCCTCGCCTCCTACACGGAGGCTGGCCGGGTGACGGCGAATCCCTATGCGGAGGCGCTCGCGGCGAAGGACGAATGAGGCCCGCCCGCGGTCGCGCGCCGCGGGTGCGGGGCGGGCGCGCGGAGCGGCGGCGGGATCAGTCGACGCCGAAGAGGCGGCGCGCGTTGTCTGCCAGGATCAGCCGCTTCTGCTCGTCGGAGAGCGCCGACGCGCGGATCTGCGGCAGCAGATGGCTGATCCGCCGCCCGACGGGATGCGAATAGAGGTCGGTCCCGAAGACGACCCGCTCGGCGCCGAACTGGCGCGCGAAGTCTTCGATGAAGTCGAAGTTGTAGGAGAGGCTCGTGTCGAAGCAGAGGTTCGGCGCGACCTCGGCGATGAAGAAGCACTCGCGCGTCGCCTCGTAGGAGCCGAACGCGTCGAGCGCGAGGACCGGCGTATCGGGAATCGAGCGCGCCAGCACGGCGAGCTTCCAGAGCGCCTCCTCGGGCGTCTCGTTCATCGCATGGACGACGGGCAGCAGCCCGAGCTCGGCCATCTTCGCGACGTACGCGAGCACGTAGCGGCTGTCGAGCGACACGCCCTGGAAGCGGGTATGGAAGCTGATGCCGGCGAGCCCGAGCTCGTGCTTGCAGCGCTCGAGCTCGGCGAAGCAGGCGTCGCCGTAGGCGGGCTCGACGATGCCGACCGCGGCCGGGAAGCGCGCCGACAGGCGGTCGCGGTAGCGCGCGATGAGGTCGTTCTCGGCCATCGTATCGGGCAGGCCGCGGGGGCGCAGGTAGCCGTGGCCCGGGATGACGATCGCCCGGTCGACGCCGGCGCCGTCCATGATCTCGAGCCGGCTCGCGAGCTCGAGGTCGGCCGGGGAGGGCACCGCCCGGGAGGCGGAGCCCGAGCCCGACGCCGGCGGCTTCGCGTCGATCTCGCCGCCGAGCGCGAGGAAGGCGGAGCCCACGTGGTGATGGACGTCGAGGACGGGGAGGCGGTCTGCTGCGGCGTTCGGGCTCATGCGCGCGGCCTCGCCTCCGGCGCGGCGTCGCGGGCGAGCAGCGCGCGGACGGGGGCTTCGATCGCGGTGCCGTCGAAGAACCGCGGGTTCGCGTCGGTATAGAAGCGGGCGGCGTTCTCGAAGGCGAAGGCGCGGAACTGCGCGCGGTCGAGCCGCTCCGCCTCGACGAGCTCCCACGCCTCGTGGAGCACGTCGCGCATGTCGGGCACGTCCCAGTGGCCGACGTCGGAGCCGAAGATCGCATGCAGCGCCCGCCCGCCCGGGAGCGCCTTCGTCTCGAAGGCGTGGTGGACGAGGGGATCGTCGGCCTCGCAGCCGAAGCCGAAGTTGGGGACGAAGCGGTCCGGGATGTCATCGACCGACGCGAGGCCGCAGGCGGCGAACTCGTCGACGAATCCGCGGCTCGCGTCGTTCGAGCCGAAGGCGAGCGTCTGGATGTCGGGCCCGGCCGAGGCCATCGCGGCGAGCCGCTGGCCGTGGCGCGCGAGGAGCTCGCCGAAGGTCGCGCGGTCGAAGGTCGCGGGGTCGTAGTGGCGGATCGCATCGGGGTTGCGCTTTTCGAAGTGGCCGACGAGGTCGTGGAGCAGGCGGACCGCCCAGGCGACGCCGCCTTCGAGCAGCGCGATGCGCAGCCGCGGGAAGCGCTTCGTGACGCCGCCCAGGAAGAGCGAGCGACAGAGCGTCTCGGCGGGCGTCGCGAAATGGCCGAGGTGGTTGAACATGTAGTTCGTGGGCGAGCGGTGGCCATCCCAGCCGACGGCGCCGGAATGGGCGGCCGGCGCGATGCCGAGGTCGAGGCAGCGCTGCCAGAAGGGGTCGTAGTCGTAGGCCGAGTCGAGGCCGTAATGGTCGACCCAGGTCGCCTGCAGCGGGACCGCGCCGCCGAGCCCCTCGAGCGCGGGAATCGGTCGGCGCACGAAGCTCGCGATCAGCGCCGCCTTGAAGCCGAGCTGGCCGACCGCGTACTCGAGCTCCTCGATCGCCTCGTCCGGCGTCGTCATCGGGATCACGGCGACGGGCGCGAGGCGCCGCTCGGTCCCCGCGAAGGCCTCCGCCTGGAACTGGTTCAGCGCGCGGCAGCAGGTCCGCCGCAGCCGCGCGTCGGGGATCTCGAAGATCGGAAGCCCGAGCGAGGTATAGACGACGCTGAAGTCGAGGCCGAGCTCCTCCATCCGCTCCGCCATCAGCGCGGGCATCGTCGCCGTCGCGAAGTCGAGGGTGTTGCGCGCCGGCACGGCCCACCACGACGGTCGCACCGTCCGTCGCGCCATCCGTTCGGCGGGCGGGAGCGCGCCCCACATCCCCGAGCCGGGATCGAAGACCCGACGGAAGAACGCGTCGAGATCGTCCGCGACGCCCGCCTTGCGGAAGAACGGGATCAGCGCGGGGAGGTACTCGACGGTATGCCCGTCGGCGTCGAGCACGGGATGATCGAGCTGCGCGCGGATCGCGCGCGCGGATTCCTTCGGCATGGATGGGCGCTTCCTCGTCTTTCGTCGGCCTCGTCTCGCCCGTCCGCGCGTCCCCGGTCGTCGTCGATGCGCACGGTCGGATGGCGCGCGACCCGGCGGGCTCGGTCCGATCGCCGATCGACCGGGGATGGCCAGAGGCCGCCGCGGCGAGCGCGGTCTATCGTACCCCACGCGTTCGCGCACGAACGGGCTTTTCGCACCGACGGCGCGTCTTCATCGGATCAGGCGTCTTCGATCGGCGCGTCATCCATCGAGAGGAGGTTCTCATGCTGCTCGCAGGCCGCACCGCCATCGTCTCCGGTATCGGACCCGGGATGGGGCGCGACATCTCGCTGCGTCTCGCCCGGGAGGGGGCCGACATCGTCATGGGCGCGCGCAGCCGGGCGAATCTCGAGTCCCTCGCGAAGGAGGTCGAGGCGGTCGGCCGCCGGGCCGTCTGGCTCGAGACGGACCTGACCGACGTGGACGCGCCGAAGCGGCTGGTCGACCGCGCCGTCGCCGAGCTCGGCCGGGTCGACGTCCTCGTCAACAACGCCTTCCATACCGGCACGATGACGCCCTTCGAGTCCGACGACCTCGAGACCGGCTGGCGCGAGACCCACGAGGTCAATCTCTGGGGCACGCTGCGCATGACGCAGGCCGTCCTGCCGGTCATGAAGCGCCAGCAGAGCGGCTCGATCGTCATGATCAACACGATGACGATTCGCGTCGTCAATCCGGGTTTTTCGGCCTACGCGAGCTCGAAGGGCGCGCTCGAGGCCGCGACGCGCGGGATCGCGAAGGAGGTCGGCCCCTACGGCATCCGCGTGAACTCGGTCATGCCGGGCTACATCTGGGGCGATTCGGTGAAGGGCTTCCTCGAGGCGCGGGCGAAGCGGGAGGGGCGAAGCTACGAGGAGGTGCACGCCGACGTGGTGCGCCAGATCCCGATCGGCCGGATTCCCGACTCCCACGAGATCTCGGGCGCGGTCGTCTTCTTCGCCTCGGATCTCGCCTCGTGCATCACGGGGCAGTCGCTCGACGTGAACGGCGGCATGGTCATGTGCTAGTCGCGCGGGCTGGCGCTAGGTCGCACCGACGTCGCGCAGCGAGCGGAGCGCCGCTTCGTCGAGGCCGAGCCACTCGCGCAGGACCTCGTCCGTATGGGCGGAGCGGGGCGCGCCGGGCCGGACGTGGCGGCCGGGCGTCGCGTCGAGCTTCGGCGTCGGCGAGACGAGGGTGACGGATCCCAGGTCGGGGTCCTCGAGGCGCGTCAGGCTCGCGCGGGCGCGGACGTGGGCGTCGGCCGCGAGATCCGCGACGTCGTGGACCGGCGCGACGGGGACGCGCTCGGCGCGAAAGGCCGCGAGGGCGGTCTCGCGATCCTGGCCCGCGATCCAGGCGGCGACGAGCCCGTCGAGCTCGTCGGCGACGGCGAGTCGGGCCGCCGAGCGGCCGTAGCGGGCGTGATCCTCGGGCCGGTTCCTTCCGATCACGCGCAGCACCCGCGCGACCTGCGGATCCGTCGTGCCCGAGAGCGCGAGGAAGCGGCCGTCCCGGCAGCGGTAGAGATTGCGCGGTACGCCGCCTTCGACGCGGCTGCCGTTTCGCCGCGGCCCCGCGCCCGCGCCGTCCCAGGTGGCGATCGGCAGGCCGAGCAGCTGGAGGATCGGCTCGAACATGCTGACGTCGACGTGTTGTCCGCGGCCGGTTCCGCCGTCGCTCCGATCGCGTGCATAGCAGGCGACCAGCGCGCCGATCGCGCCCGAGAATCCCGTCATCGCGTCGCCGAGCGGAAGCGAGGGCAGGAGCGGCGGGCCTTCGGCGTCGCCGTTCATGTGGGCGAAGCCGGCGAACGCCTCGGCGAGGGCGCCCGCGCCGGGCTCGGCCGCGAGGGGCCCGTCCTGGCCGAAGCAGCTGACGCTGACGACGACGAGTCGGGGATGGCGCGCCGAGAGCGTCGCCCAGTCGCATTGCCAGCGCGCGCGGAGCGCGGACGTCAGGTTCTCGACCAGCACGTCGGCGCGCGCGGCCAGGTCCTGGAACACGCGCTGACCTTCGGGATGGTCGAGGTCGAGGGTCAGCGTCCGCTTGTTGCGCGCGACCCAGGCCCAGGCCGGCGAGCCCGCGCCGCGGTGCACGCCGATCTGGCGAAGCGGATCGCCGCCGCGCGGCTCGAGCTTGACCACGTCGGCACCGAAGTCCGCGAGCATCGCCGCGACCTGCGGTGCGGCGAGCAGCGTCGTCAGATCGAGGACGCGGAGCCCCGCGAGCGCGCCGGGCGTCAGCATCGAGCGATCAGCCGCGCGTCGGCTGCTGCACCAGCGGATTGCCTCGCCGCCGCTCCGTCGCCTGTCGGATGCGCGACTCCGACTCGTCGGGGAGCTCGACGGTATCGAGCCAGCCTCGCGCCGCATCGGGATCCGATTGCGCCCAGCCCATGCCGACGGCCGTCAGGAGCTGATCGCGCAGCGCGGGATCCTGCGTCCGACCGGCGATCTCGAGCGCCTCGTCCGTCTTCTTCTCGAGGGCGAGCCCGTTCAGATAGCGGGAGTAGACGCCCATCAGCGCCGGGCTCGGCTCCTGCGCCAGCAGCCATTGCACGGCCTCCTCGGGCTTGGTCTGCCGGAAGCTCAGCCAGACGCGGTAGATGATGCCGGGGCGATGCTCCGTGTCGGGCAGGCTCATCGCCCATTGCATCGCCTCCGGTCCGTTCTTCTGGCCCCAGGAGTAGGCGAGATGGCGGAGGATCCCGGCGCCGTCGCGGCCCTCGCCATGCTTCTCGGCCCACTGGCGAGCGCGATCGACGTCGCGCTCGAGCAGCGCCTGGCCGAAGCGCGCGAGCAGCTCGTTCTGCACGCTCACGCCCATCGCGTCCCCCTGTGGCAATGACTCGACGAACTTCTCCGTCGCGTCGATGCCGCGATGGTCGATCGAGAGCTCGATCAGACGTTGGACGGCGCCCGTCCGCGGGACGACCTCGAGCTTCTGGATGAGCTCGATCATCGGCTGCGGATCCGGCGCGGTCGGGCTGTCCCACCAATGGTCGACGAGCACGCGCGTCGCCTCGACGATGCCGCGGTCGGGGTTCGGGGGCAGGGCATTGGCGGCGGCCGCCGCGGCGCTGGGATCCGTCGCCGCCCAGGCGAGCATCGTCTCGCGAATCCAGGGATTGCGGTTCGCCCAGGCCGGGTCGAGTCGCCGCTCGAAGGCGAGCTCCGGATTCGAGCGCGCCCACCAGGAGGCGAAGAGCGTCTCGCCGATCTCGTCGAGCACGAGCTTCGAGGCGGCGGGATCGATCTCCTCGCGCAGGCGCTCGGCCCAGGCCGGATCGGCGGCGGCGAAGAAGTCGAGCATCGCCTGGGTCCGCGCATGAGCGTCCTGGATGTGGACGATCTCGCTGAAGGCGGCGACGGGGTCTTCGGTCGTCCCGACCGGCGATCGCGTTCCGGCGCGCGGCGAGAAGACGGCATAGCCGAGGGCGAAGGCGAGCGCGGCCACCACGATGTGGCTGACGATCTGGCGTGCGTTCATCGGTCGGATTCCTCGAGTGGGGCCTGGAATGAAACGGGACGGACGATCCGAAGATCATCCGTCCCTGTTTCGGACTTCATGGCCGGGGACGATAGCGCGAATCGCTAGCGCCGGCGGTGGGCCAGGGCGAAGAGCGCACCCACGCCCGCCAGCAGCCCGAAGGCGCCGGCCGGCTCGGGCACGGTCAGGGTCATGCGCAGGCTGGTGATGCGGTTGAAGACGTTGCCCGAGCCCGGGTCGACCGAGACCGATCCGCCGAGCAGGACCAGGTTGCGGTTGAAGCCCGTCACCGAGTCGCCGCCCATGCGCGTGAAGAAGAAGCCCTGGGCGGCGGTCAGGAAGACGCGGTTCGGGTTGAAGGGCGTGCCGAGGGCGGTCGTCTCGTCGGAGAACGGGAAGTCGTCCGAGCCCGAGAGCGTGCCCGTCGTCAACCGGAAGCCCCAGCCCTGACCGGCGGCGCGGGGCCCCGTGTCGGTGCCGCAGTTGCTTCCGCCGACGACGATCGGGTTGAAGGGGCCACCGGCCGGCGGGATGCCGCCGAAGGCCTCGCCGACGGTACCGGCGCCGTTGGCGCAGCCGAAGGTCGCCTCGACGGCGCCGCGCGCATTGAGACGGCCGAAGAGGCGCGGACCGTTGTTCGCGGGCCAGTCGGTGTAGTCGAAGTTGTCGAGGCCGCCGGTCCAGGGGATCGCGACGTTGTCGAGCCAGTCGCGCTGGACCTGCGCGTCGTTCGCCATCGGCGTCGAGGGCTGGACCTGGACGCGCCAGGTGTTCGACCGGACGTTGCGCAGGAGCGTCAGGGTGCCGCCGTAATGCGGGGCGCCCGGCGCGTTGCTGATGCGCAGGATGCCGCGGCGATTGCCGGCGCCCGGGGCGCCGTAGCTGGTGCAGTTCCAGTTGCCGACGGGATTGCCGACGGTCCCGGGCGCGGGGTCGGCCGGGTTGTGGACCAGCGGCGGACACCAGCTGATCGCGGTTCCGGTTCCGCTGCCGAAGCAGCCCGGACCCGGGCAGCCCGCCAGCGCGCCGCCGCCGTTCATGAACGTCGCCGCCTGCTGGACCGACATGAAGGTCTTGACCGTCTGCGCGACGTTCGGGAAGGCCGTGAAGTCGCGGAAGCGACCCCCCTGGAAGTTCATCTTGTTGGCGCCGAGCGTGACCTGGCGGCCGACCGACGTCGTTCCGACGGCGCCCGTCACGTCCACCATCGTCACGCCCTGGGTCGGCGGATAGACGCCCTGCTTCTTGGCGAGGACAGCCGGGCCGGCTTCGAAGAGGAAGGGCGCGGCGACCGAGGGGTTCTGGACGCCGAGCGAGCCCCACATGGTTCGCGTCGCGGCGCCCGCCGCGCCCGCGGCGAGCAGGAGGGCGCAGGCGCCCGAGGTGATCGACAGCCGGATCCGATGGTGTCTCTGCAGCATGTTAGGTCTCCCGTTGGGATTTCAGGACCGATCGAGCTCGAGGAGGATTGGAGGAGAGCGCCGCTCGGATCGCACGCGATGCCGAGGCGATGCCGAGGCCGTGCCGACGAGCGACGTTTCCACGCTACCTCCGGCGTCTGGAGATGTCGATCCAAAAAGCCGCCGCGCTCGAGCGGGCCGGCGACCGCCCGGACGCGGAGGCGATCGCGCACGCCGAAAAAGAACGGGGCGGACGATCCGAAGATCGCCCGCCCCTTCATTCGTCCGTCCTGGTGAACGGCGTTCGCTCGGCGCCCTAGCGTCGGCGGCGCGCGAAGGCCACCAGGGCGCCCGCACCCGCCAGCAGGCCGAGGGCGCTCGCCGGCTCCGGAACCTGCAGGCGCAGGCGCAGGTCCGTGATGCGGTTGTACACGTTGCCCGAGCCCGGATCGACGGCGACCGAGCCGCCGAGGAGCACGAGGTTGCGGACCGTGCCCGAGACCGAGTCCTCACCCATGCGGGTGAAGAAGAAGCCCTGGGCGGCGGTCAGGACGACGCGGTTCGGGTTGAAGGGCGTGCCGAGGGCGGTCGTCTCGTCGGAGAACGGGAAGTCGTCCGAGCCCGAGAGCGTGCCGGTCGTCAGCTTGAAGCCCCAGCCCTGGCCGGGGGCGCGGTTGACCGGATCGGTTCCGCAGTTGCTGCCGGGGCCGACGATCGGGTTGTAGGGGCCGTTCGGGCCGGGAAGGCCGGCGTAGGGCTGGCCGACCGTGCCGACGCCGTTGGCGCAGCCGAAGGTCGCCTCGACCTGGCCGCGGTCGTTGAGCCGGCCGAAGAGACGCGGGCCGTTGTTGCCCGGCAGCGTCACGTACTCGAAGTTCGGGTGGCCCGGGGTCCAGGCGAGGCTCTGGATGTCCATCCAGGAGCGCTCGACCTGGGCGTCGTTCGCCATCGGCGTCGAGGGCTGGACCGGCACGCGCCAGACGTTCGTCTGGAAGTTGCGCAGCAGGCTCAGGGTGCCGCCGTAGTGCGGGGCGCCCGGGGCGTTGCTGATGCGCAGGATGCCGCGGCGGTTGTTGGCGCCCGGCGCACCGTAGCTGGTGCAGTTCCAGTTGCCGGCCTGGTTGGCGACCGTGCCCGGCGCGGGATTGGCCGGGTTGTGGTTCAGCGGGGGGCACCAGCTGATCGCGGTACCCGTCCCGTCGCCGAAGCAGCCGGGGCCGGGACACGCCGCGAGCGCGCCGCCGCCGGCCATGAAGGTCGCGGCTTCCTGGACCGACATCACGGTCTTGATCGTCTGGGCGACGTTCGGGAAGGGCGTGAAGTCGCGGAAGCGGCCGCCCTGGAAGTTCATCTTGTTGCCCGCGAGGGTCACCTGGCGACCGGGCGCCGTGCTGGCCGTCGCGCCGGTGACCTGAACCGTCGCATAGCCCGCCGTCGGGGGATAGACGCCCTGCTTCCGGCCCAGCATCGCGGGCCCCTCTTCGAAGAGGAAGGGCGGAGCGACGGAGGGGTTCTGAATGCCGAGCGAGCCGACCATGCCGCGCGTCGCGGCCTGGGCCATGCCCGTCCCGAGCAGGAGCGCGACCGCGCCGGACGCGATCGAGATCCGGATCCAATTCATCTTCTGCTGCATGTTAGTTCCCTTTGATTCGTTCCTGGATCGTTCCCCGCCGTACGCGCGACCGCGTCGACGAGGTCGAAGCGACCTCGATCGACTCCATTCGGAGCCGATCCGTCACGCCGGGGGCCGCGGACGATGACTCGCCCGGAGCCCCGGCTCGCCGCCCGAAGCCCCCGAGCCTGAGTGACCAGGAAGGCCGAAAAAGGCTCACCCCGAGTGTCGGCGGAAGCACCCTACACCCTGCGGGCCGGAATGTCTATCAGAATTGTGGGGATGGACCGTCGATCCCCCGCGAGGGGAGGGGATCGGCCCCGTTCGGGGCAGCGCGCATCGAGCGATGCCGGGCCCGATCTGCGTCCGCGCTGCCCGTCGGACCGGGCTGCCTGCCGCATGCGACCGACCGGGGACGTCGAGGTCCCCGGTCGGTCGGCAGGTCGTTCGGCGCTTCGGCCCTAGCGTCGGCGCCGGGCCAGGGCGACCAGGGCGCCCGCCCCGGCCAGCAGCCCGAGGGCCGTCGCCGGCTCCGGAACCTGCAGCCGCATCCGCAGGCTCGAGATGCGGTTGTAGACGTTGCCCGAGCCCGGATCGACCGTGATCGAGCCGCCGAGGAGCACGAGATTGCGGACCGTGCCCGAGACCGAGTCCTCGCCCATGCGGGTGAAGAAGAAGCCCTGGGCGGCGGTCAGGAACTCGCGGTGCGGATTGAAGGGCGTGCCGAGGGCGGTCGTCTCGTCGGAGAAGGGGAAGTCGTCCGAGCCCGAGATCGTGCCCGTCGTCATCTTGAAGCCCCAGCCCTGACCGGCCGGCGCCGGACCCGTGTCGGTCCCGCAGTTGTTGCCGGCGCCGATGATCGGGTTGTACGGGCCGTTGTCGCCCGGGATGCCGGCGAAGGCCTGGCCGACGGTCCCGACGCCGTTGGCGCAGCCGAAGGTCGCCTCGATCGCGCCCCGGGCGTTCAGGCGGGCGAGGATGCGGGGGCCATTGTTCTGCTGGAGCGCGGCGAACTCGAAGTTCGGGATGCCCGGCGTCCAGCGATCGGCGTTCTGGGTCTGCCAGTTGCGGATCGCCTGGGCGTCGTTCGCCATCGGGGTCGACGGCTGCACCGGCACGTACCAGATCGTGTGGTTCCAGGTGCGCAGCAGCTCGAGCGTGCCGCCGAAATGCGGCGCGCCCGGCGCGTTGCTGATGCGGACGATGCCGCGGCGATTGCTCGCGCCGGGGTTGCCATAGCTCGTGCAGTTCCAATTGCCGATCTGGTGGCCGACCGTACCGGGCGCGGGATCCGCCGCATTGTGGTTGAGCGGCGGGCACCAGCTGATCGCCGTTCCCGTTCCATTGCCGAAGCAGCCGGGGCCGGGGCAGGCCGCCAGCGCGCCGCCGCCGTTCATGAAGGTCGCGCCCTGTTGGACGGTCGTGAGCGTCTTGGTCGTCTGACCGACGTTCGGGAAGGCGGTGAAGTCGCGGAACTGGCCGCCCTGGAAGTTCAGCTTGTTGGCCGCGAGCGTGACCTGGCGACCCACCGAGGTGTTGGCCGTCGCGCCCGTGACCTGCACCGTCTTGAAGCCGGTCGTCGGCGGGTAGACGCCCTGCTTCCGGCCGGCCATGACCGGCCCGCCCTCGAAGAGGAAGGGCGCCGCGACCGACGGGTTCTGCACGCCGAGCGAGCCCACCATGCCGCGCGTCGCGGCGTCGGCGGCGGTCGCGCCGATCAGGAGCGCGATGGCACCGACGCCGATCGCGGTGCGGATCCGATTCTTGTACTGCTGCATGTTCCTACCCCTGTTTGCGTTTCTCGAAGCAACGGATTCGGAATTGGGTTCGGGCCGCGCGGTCGTCCGGGCAGGGTCGAGCCCGACCCGATTGCCGCCGGGGGCCACCCTACATCCGCGGCTCGAGCCTGTCTACGAGAAAAACGGTGTCTCGGCGACGGAGGCGCGCCGGGATCCCGACGAGGGACCCGGACGAGAAAGGGCGGGCGATCGGAGGATCGCCCGCCCTGGGTCGGCCGTTGCTGTGGCGTTGCTGTGGCGTTGCCGTGGCGTGGCCGTGGCGTGGCCGTGGCCGTGAACGTCGTTCGCAGGTCGCTCAGCGACGCCGTCGGGCGAGGGCCGCGAGGGCCCCGATGCCGGCCATCAGTGCGAGCGCGCCCGCGGGCTCCGGAACCTGCAAGCGCATCTCGAGCCGCGAGATGCGATTGAAGACGTTGCCGCTCGCGGGATCGACCGTGATCGAGCCGCCGAGGAGCACGAGGTTGCGGACGGTGCCCGAGACCGAGTCCCCGCCCATGCGGGTGAAGAAGAATCCGTCCATGGCGGTCAGGATGACGCGATTGGGGTTGAAGGGCGTGCCGAGGGCGGTCGTCTCGTCGGAGAAGGGGAAGTCGTCCGAGCCCGAGATCGTCCCGGTCGTCATCTTGAAGCCCCAGCCCTGGCCGGGCGGGCGGTTGGGCACCGCCGTTCCGCAGTTGCTGCCCGGTCCGACGATCGGATTGAACGGGCCGTTCTCCGGCGGGATGCCCGTGTAGGCGACACCGACGGTGCCCACGCCGTTGGCGCAGCCGAAGGTCGCCTCGATGGCGCCGCGCGAATTCAGGCGGGCGAAGATGCGGGGGCCGTTGTTGCCCGGCAGGCCGGCGTACTCGAAGTTCGGGCGACCCGGCGTCCACGCGAGGCCTGCCGGGTTCATCCACGAGCGTTCGACCTGGGCGTCGTTCGCCATCGGCGTCGACGGCTGGACGGGGACGCGCCAGACGTTCGAGTTGAAGTTGCGCAGGATGAGCAGGGTCCCGCCGAAGTGCTGGGCGCCCGGCGCGTTGCTGATGCGGACGATGCCGCGACGGTTGCCCGATCCGGGGGCGCCGTAGCTGGTGCAGTTCCAGTTGCCGATCTGTGCGCCGACCGTGCCCGGCGCGGGGCTCGCGGTGTTGTGCGCGTTGGGCGGACACCAGCTGATCGCCGTGCCCGTCCCGTTGCCGAAGCAGCCATCGCCCGGGCAGGCGGCGAGGGCGCCACCCCCGGCCATGAACGTCGCCGCTTCCTGGACCGACATGAACGTCTTGATGGTCTGACCGACGTTGGGGAAGGCGGTGAAGTCGCGGAAGCGGCCGCCCTGGAAGTTCATCTTGTTGGCGCCGAGGGTGACCTGGCGCCCGACTGACGTGCTGCCGGTCGCGCCGGTCACGTCGACCGTCGTGAATCCGGCCGTCGGCGGATAGATGCCCTGCTTCTTGCCGAGGACGGCGGGATCCGATTCGAAAAGGAAGGGCGGTGCGACGGAGGGGTTCGACACACCCAGCGAGCCGACCATGCCGCGCGTCGCCGCAGCGGCATCGCCGGCGCCGAGCAGGAGCAGGAGCAGGCTGGACATCATCGAGCCGCCGATCCACGGGCTGTTCCGATGCATGTTGGTTCCTCTCGTTCTTCTCGTTCTTCGCGTTTTGCCAAAGACCCATTCCGGGCGCCGTTCGAAGCTCGCGCGGCGCCGGGCACGCACGCACCCTCGTCCTGGGGGACGACGCGCGGCGTTCCCATACGAGCACCCTACACCCATGCGGATCGGAGTTCTATCGGAATCTGGCGGGGCCGCGACGAAGCGGCGCGAGGGTCGGCCGGGGGGATTAGGCTCCGCCCCGGCCGACCGGCGTCCGGTCGCGCGACCTAGCGTCGCCGCCGGGCGACGGCCGTGAGGCCGAAGACGCCCGCGAGCAGGCCGAGCGCGCCGACCGGCTCGGGGACCTGGAGGCGCATGCGCAGGCTCGAGATCCGGTCATAGACGTTGCCGCTCGCGGGATCGACCGCGATCGCCCCGCCGAGGAGCACGACGTTGCGGACCGTGCCCGTGACCGAATCGCCGCCCATGCGCGTGAAGAAGAAGCCCTGCGCAGCGGTCAGGACGACGCGGTTCGGGTTGAAGGGCGTGCCCAGGGCGGTGGTCTCGTCGGAGAACGGAAAGTCGTCCGAGCCCGAGATCGTGCCCGTCGTCATGCGGAAGCCCCAGCCCTGTCCGGGCGGGGCGCCCTGCGAGTCGGTCCCGCAGTTGTTGCCGGCGACGACGATCGGGTCGTAGGGGCCGCCGGCCGGCGGCAGTCCGCCATAGGCCTGGCCGACGGTCCCGACGCCGTTCGCACAGCCGAAGGTCGCCTCGACCGCGCCGTTCGCGTTGAGCCGCGCGAAGAGCCGCGGTCCGGGCCGCCCGGGCAGCGACTTGAACTCGAAGTTCTCGAGACCGGCGGTCCAGGGGAGGTCCATCTCCGTCTCGTAGTCGCGGACGACCTGGGCGTCGTTGGCCATCGGCGTCGAGGGCGCGACCGGCGCGCGCCAGACGGTGGTCCCGAAGTTGCGCAGCAGGCTCAACGTCCCGCCGAAGTGCGGAGCGCCCGGGGCGTTGCTGATGCGGATGATGCCGCGGCGGTTGTTGGCGCCGGGCGCACCGTAGCTGGTGCAGTTCCAGTTGCCGACCGGATTGCCGACGGTCCCGGGCGCGGGGTCGGCCGGATTGTGGTTGAGCGGCGGGCACCAGCTGATGGCAGTCCCGGTTCCGTCGGAGAAGCAGCCGGGCCCGGGACAGAAGGCGAGCGCGCCCGCGTCGTTCATGAAGGTCGCCGCCTGCTGGATGTCGGACGCGGTCCGCGTCACCTGCGCGACGTTCGGAAAGCTCGGGAAGTCGCGGAAGTTACCGCCCCCGAAGTCCATCTTGTTCGCGGCGAGCGTGATGGCGCGGCCGACGAAGGTCCCGGGGGTCGCGCCGGCGACCGAGATCGTCTTGAAGCCGGTCGTCGGCGGATAGATGCCCTGCTTCTTGCCCAGGATCGCCGGGTCGTCGTCGAAGGCGTAGGGCGCTGCGACGGACGGGGCGTAGACGCCCAGTGAGCCCACCATGTTGCGGGTCGCGGCGCCCGCCGGCGTCGCGAGCGATGCGATCGCGAACGCGCCGGCGCAGAGAGCCACGCCTAGCATTGGATGTCGATACTGCTGCTGCATGTCTTCAGGATCTCCTCGGTGGGGGGATCGAGCGGTTCACCGCGAGCGCGTGATGGCCGCGCGAGGGCGACCCTCCAGCGAGGCGCGAGGGGCTCGATCGGGTTGGTCGGACCTCGCGAGCCTACCGCGCACGCGGACGGGGGCCACCCTCGCGCGGCCGGCTCGCGGACGCGAGGGCGCCGCACTCCCCTTGGCGCGCGCAGCGGATCCTTCGACGAGCGTGGAATTGCGAACGGCGTTCGCGCGCGTGGCCCGCGACCTCGGGGAGCGCGTGATCCGGCGTCCGCGGAGCGATGCGCGGGCGACCTTCGGCCCCGGGTCGGGGCCGAAGGTCGAGCTGTTAGGCGAGGCTCAGGAGCTCGAGGCCTCGGCGCTCGGCGTGGCCTTCGACGTGGCCTTCGGTGGGGCAGCCGGCGTGGCCGCCGCCGCGGGGCTCAGGGCGCCCTGCGGTCGTCGCGGCGGAATCGACTTGCCCTCGGCGAAGGCCGCAGCGACCTCCTTCGCGCGCTCGGTCTCGCCTCGCGCCTCGTGGAGAGCGACGAGCTGCGCCTTCGCCTCGTCTCCGCCGCCGAACATGACGGCCCGCTCGGCGTAGTCGAGCGTCGCGTCGTCCGTGTTGCCGCGCGCCCTTCGCAGCGCCGCGAGCTGCTCGGCGGCGACGGAATCCCAGGGGTGCTCCTTCAGCAGGTCGAACCAGCGCTGCTCGACCGCCTTCGCGGGCGCACCGTCCTGCACGGCGAGGCGCGCGGCCTCGCGCGCGGCGATCGGCGACTCGGGATGAACCTTCGTCGAGCGGTCGTATGCCTCGATCGCGCCCGCGAGGTCGCCGGTCCGCGCCCGGACGCGCGCGAGGCCGTCGAGCGCCCGCCACGCCTTGCCGTCGTGCTCGATCGCCGCCGTGTAGGCCTGCGCGAGCGTCTCCGGATCGGCCTCGCGTGCCTCGAGCAGGGCGGCGCGCATCTCGAGCAGGGCTCCGTTCCCGGGATGGGCCGCGAGCGCGGCGTCGACGAGGGTGTCGGCCTCCCCGGCGCGCCCGGCGGCGTCGAGCAGCAGCGCGCGCTGGCGGGTCGCCTCGGCGAAGGCGGGGTTGGTCCAGTCCGGCTTCGGCCCGGGAATCGCGTCGATCCAGGCGAGCGCCGCGGCCGCGTCCTGCCGGTCGGCGAGGTCGCGCGCCCGCTCGGCGACGGCCGCCGGCCAGAGCGGCGTGCCCCACATCTGGGCGAGCACGCCGTGGAGCGTCGCCTTCTGGTCACCGGAAGCGGAGGCGACCAGGACCCGGGCGCCTTCGGGATCGTCGTTGTGCGCCGTGACGTACTGCCACGCGTTGGTCCAGGCGTCCTCGCGCGAGCCGGCGGCGAGGAAGAGCTTCGCGAGGCGCAGAGCCGCCTCCGTCTGGTCCGCCGCCGAGCGCACGGACTGGCGGTACTCCTCGACCGCGCGCTTGAAGTCGCCCATCCGTTCCGCGGCGCGCGCGGCGTAGTAGCGGGCGCCGGCGTTGTTCGGCCAGGAGGGAAAGACCTGCTCGAGCAGGGAGAGGGCGCGCTGGGGATCGTCCTCGTCCAGCGCGATCCGCGCCTCGATCAGGTTGACGAAGGTCTTGTTCTCGAGCTTCGTCGCGACGCGACGGGCCTCTTCGTGGCGGCCGGCCTGCGCGAGCAGGTCCGCATGGGTCAGGATCGCGACCTCGGTCGGCTCGTCGACGAGATCGATCGCCTGCTGGTAGGCCTCGATCGCCTGGTCGAGCTCCTCGCGGTCGACGTGGTAGTTCGCGAGGTCGGTCAGGACGGCGATCTTGAGCTCGTCGTCGTCCGTCTCGAGACCCTCGCGGAAGATCGCCAGCGCGCGTTCGGGATCACCCTCCGCCTCCTTGCGCAGCGCGAGCGTCCGCCGGTAGGAGATCGAGTAGGGCGCCAGCTCGAGGGCCTTCTCGAGCAGCGCGTCGCTGCGCTCACGGCGACCGAGGGCATCGAAGAAGGTGATGGCCGGGTCGATCACGACCGCGTGGGCGGGATAGCGTTCGAGGCAGTCCTCGAACTGCGTCTCGGCCTCCTCGATCTGCCCCCTCTCCTGGCGCAGCACGGCCTGCACGGCGCAGAGCTGCGCCTGCGTGTCCACGTTCGCCCGGTTCTGCGTCGCCAGCGACTCGAGCTCGTCGATCGTCTCGGCTGCCTCGTCGATCCGCCCGAGCACGAGGAGAGCCGCGGTCCGCGAGGTCAGCGCGGAGAAGTGGGTCGGGTCCTCGTCCAGCACGAGCTCGAACTCTTCGAGCGCGCGCTCCGTCTGCTTGCCCTGGCTCAGCAGCGCGTCCCCGCGAAGCAGATGGGCCGCGGCATTCGCCGGATCGACGGCGATGACCTTGTCCGCTGCCTCGATCGCCTCGCCCCAGTTGCTCGAGCGGGCCTGCGTCAGGGCGAGCTCGAGGTTGGCCGGGATCGCGAAGGCAGGGGTCTCGGCGGCCTTGCGCAGGGACCAGATGGCGACGCGGGCGGCGCCGGTGCGGGCGAGCGCGGTCCCGTAGAGCAGGTGGATCTCGGCGTCGTCGGGGGTCTGCTCGAGATGCGCGCGGAGCGGCTCGATCGTCTCTGCATACCGGCCGCCCGTCTGGAGCGCCTTGATCTTGTCGAGCGGCATCGTTCGCTCGCAGCCCGTGACGGCCGCGCAGAGCAGCAGCACGAGCGGCACGATCCGTGCGACGAGGGCGAGCGGGGCGCGGCCTTCGCGCGCGGCCGCGCACGTCGCGCGGAGCGGCAACGGCCGTGCAGGGACGGGGCAGGAACCGGGGAAGCCATGGGTCGAGGGGCGCTGCGTCATGGGTCGATCGTATCACTCCGTCGTCGTCGCCGAGACGCGGCGCCTAGAATCGCCGGGGGGGCTGCGCTAGACCCTGCGGCATGAAGGTCCTACGTGGCTTCGCGATCGCCGTCGGCGTGATCCTCGCCGGGGCGCTGGCGTTGTATCTGAGTGGCGTCCTCGTCATCGAGGTGACGAACCAGGACGCGCGGCCGAAGGGGACGATCGACCAGATCGATCGCCTCCGCGAGCAGACCGACCTGAACGTCCTCTTCATCCTGACCGACACGCTGCGTGCATCGCGCCTGCACGTCTACGGATACGAGCGCGAGACGAGCCCGACCTTCGACTACGTCGCCGAGACGGGGGTACGCTTCGCGCGTCATCTGGCGCAGTCGTCCTGGACGAAGTGCTCGATGGCCTCGCTCTGGACCGGCATGTACCCGCAGCGCACCGGCGTCCTGCGCTCGCCCCATGCGACGCCAGAGGGGGCGCGGATGCCGGCGGAGATCCTGCGCGAGGCCGGCTTCCGGACCGCCGGCATCTGGCGCAACGGCTGGGTCGCCCCGAACTTCGGCTTCGGCCAGGGCTTCGAGGTCTACGAACGCCCGACCGCGAAGCCCATGTCGCGTCAGATGCGCGCCGAGAATCCGAACATCACCCTCGACGGCACCGACAACGACGTCGTCGACGCCGCCGAGGAGTTCCTCCGCGTCCACGGCCGTGAGCGCTTCTTCCTCTACGTCCATCTGATGGACGTCCATCAGTACCTCTACGACACGAGCACGGCGGTCTTCGGCTCGACCTACTCGGACATCTACGACAATTCCGTGCTGCATACCGACGCGGTCATCGGGCGCCTGCTCACGATCTTCGCGGAACAGGGTCTGCTCGAGAAGACGCTCGTCGTCCTGGCGGCGGACCACGGCGAGGCGTTCGGGGAGCGCGGCTTCGAGGGGCATGCGCGCGAGGTCGACCTCGAGGAGACGGAGATCCCGTTCATCCTCGGGTTCCCGTTCCGGCTCGAGCCGGGCGTCGTCGTGCCGGTGCGCACGCGCAACGTCGACGTCTGGCCGACGGTGCTCGACCTGCTCGGGCTGCCGAAGCTGCCCGACGCGGACGGCCACTCGCTGGTCGGGACGATCAAGGCGGCGGCGCGGGGCCTGCCGATGTCCGACGAGACCCTGGGCATCGCGCATCTCGATCGAGGCTGGGGACGGCCCGAATATCCGTCGCGCCCGACCGTGGCCGTCACGAAGGGGCCGTTCCGCTTCATCCTCCAGCTCGCGCCCGACGCCTCGGTCAACCAGCGCGTCGAGAGCCTCTACGACGCGTCGAACGATCCCGCCGAGCGCGAGAACGTGATCGAGGAGAATCCCGAGGTCGCCTCGGAGCTGCGACAGGTCGCCGAGGCGTATCTCGAGCAGAAGCCGCCCGACTGGGCCGGCGCGCCCCGCAACGTCGAGCTCGACGAGAAGGAGGCGGCGGAGCTCCGGGCGCTCGGCTACGCGGTGCCTTGAGGGCCGCCCCCTGCGTGGCGTCGTCGACCGATCGCGGCGTGCCTAGTACGAGACCTTGAACGTGATCCCGTAGGTCCGCGGGTCGCCCACCAGATTGCCGATGAAGCCCGGACCGCCCGACGCGTCGAACGAGAGCGTCTTGTAGACCTCGTTCGTGATGTTGCGCGCCCAGACGGAGACCTCGAGCTGCTCGGTCGGTGAGACGTAGCTCAGCCGGACGTTGTGCAATACGAAGGCCTTCTGGCCGATCGTGTAGTCGGGCTTGTTGAGGTTGCCCGAGGCGTCGGGGGCGCCGCGTCCGTTCGACGGGTCGAAGTTGACGTCGTCCGTGAAGACGACGTCGTAGCGCGGGGTGATGCGCCCGGCGCGGTCGAGCTCGAACTCGTACTGGATACCGCCGGAGACCTTGAAGCGCGGCGCGTTCGGCAGCTGGTTGTTGTTGTAGTCGAAGACCAGGCGGAACTGCTCCGTGCTGCCCGGCGCGGCGCGGTTGGCGCTCGACGTGAAGTTGAGGAACTTCGTCTCGAGCCAGCCGAAGCGTACCTCGCCCATCAGCCGCTCGATCGGTCGGATCTGCGCCTCGAACTCGGCGCCGAAGTTGACGGCGTCGTCGGCGTTGATCACGACGCGAACGGGCGCGGACCGCGGGTTGTTGGTGAAGGTGAAGACCTGGTAGTTCTGGTACGCGTACCAGAAGAGCGCGCCGTTCAGGTCGAGGCGGTCGTCGAAGAAGGTCCCGTCGAACCCGAACTCGAAGGCGTCGATGACCTCGGGGTCGGCGACGTCGGTCACCTCGCTCGCGACGGAGCCGTCCCGCGCGTTGTACTGGAGTCCCTTCCAGCCGTGGCTGTACTTGAGGTAGAAGTCGCGCTCCTCGTCGAAGCGGTAGGTGAACTTGATGCCGCCCGTCGGGTGGTCGACGGTATCGGTCCGGTTGCAGGGGGGGATGCCCTGCGCGGTCGGCTGGCAGGCGGAGGTCCCGCCGCGGACGATCAGCGCGTCGAAGGTCTTCGCCTCCCAGTTGTACCGGACGCCCGCATCGAGGGTCAGGTCGTCGAGGATGTCCCAGGAGAAGTCGGCGAACACGCCGAAGCTCATCGTCTCCTGGTTGTAGAGCTGTTGGACCGGGTCGATGAAGGCGCTTCCGGACAGGGTGTCCTGGATGTAGTCGAGCTCCTCCGCGAGGAAGAAGGCGCCGGTACCCCAGGTGATCGGGAGGGATTCGAGCTCGGCGCCGACGCGGACGTCCTCGGTGACCTGCCAGGCGTCGTCCTCGATGTGGAACTCGAAGAGCTCGTTCGGCGAGTAGTCGGCGTCGATCAGGCGCTCGCGGTCGTAGCGCTCGAATCCCGTGATGTTCTTGAGGGTCAGCGAGCCGATCTGCCAGTCGCCGGTCAGCGTGAAGCCGAAGGTCGACTGCCGCTCGTAGCCGGGATTGTTGTAGTCGCCCTCGAAGGGAAGCTTGTCGAGCGGGCGCGTCGCGAGGTTCTTCGCGAGCTTGGCGTCGGCCTGGCCGAGGAGCTGTTGGCGCTGCTGGTTGCAGACCGTCGGATTCGGCGCGCGACGGCATTCGGCAGGGGTGGGGATGTTGAGGCCGGCCCGGATCTGGGACAGCTCGCGGACCACCTCCCGCGCCTGGTAGGACTGGACGTCGCCGCCGCCGAGCGCGGGCTGGTTCGTGCCGAGGTGCTGGCCGACCGGGCCGAGCTGATCGACGCGGTCGTAGTGGCCCACGAGGTTCCACTCCATGTCGTCGATCGGAGGGACGAAGCGGATGCTGGTCCGCGTCGCCCAGGTGTCCGTGTTGTTCAGGTTCTTCTCGAGGTTCGGCTTGATGACGAGCTGGCCGGGCAGGCGCGTCTCACCGCAGACGCTGCCGCCCGCGGTCACCTCGGCGAGGGACTTGCCGCCGCAGCGGTTCGTGATGATGCCGTCGCGGGTCCGGACGCGGAACGCCGACCGGATGCCGAGCATGTCCTCGATGACCGGGACCTCGAGCGCGCCTTCGACGTCGATCAGGTTGTAGTTGCCGTAGTCGACGTTGAGGTAGGCGTCGTACTCGCCGGTCGGCTTCTTGGTGTAGATGCGGATCGCGCCCGCGGAAGCGTTGCGTCCAGGGCCCGAGCCCTGCGGTCCCTTCTCGACGGTCAGCCCCTTCAGGTCGTAGAGGAGGCTGACCTGCTGGACGGCGGGGAGGTTGCGCGGGGCATCGTCGATGTAGACGGCGACCGCGCTCGCCGCGTTGGACGTGAAGTCGTTGAGGCCGACGCCGCGGATGAAGAACGTCGCGGTCGTGGCGCTCGCGGTCCGGATCTCGAGATTCGGCGTGTACGCGGCCACGTCGGAGACGCTCGTGACGCCCAGCTGCTCGAGCTTCAGCGCGTCGAAAGCCGTGACGGAGGTGCTGGTCTCGGTCAGCGCGCCGACCTGGGCCGAGCCCGTCACCACCATCTCCTCGACGCCGGCGAACGGGTCGCTCGAATGGCCACCTGATGATCCATCAGCACCCTGCGCGTCCACGGCGCTCGGGGCCAGCACGGCGAGCAGGCCGATCAGGGCGAGGCGGGTCGCGTTCGCGCTCGAGGCGAGCAGGCGCGCGCGAGTCTGCGCACGCAGGAAACGGAGGCCGAACGCGGCGCGGCACGCTCGGGGAGAAGGCACGGGCGGAAGATTCATGCCGGCATCGTTCATGATCCGAGATCGCGAGTCAACAACCCTTTTGAAGGCCATCGCGCGCCCGCTTGGGAAACGAAAATCCGCGTGCTACCCAGATCGCCCATGACTGCACGAAGATGGGCACGCTCGGTCTGGCTCGCGGGATCCGCGGGCGCCGCATTTCTGACGATCCTTTCGCTGCCTTCGGCCGCCGAGCCGGCCGGAGACGCATCGGCCGCGGATCGTCGCTGGATTCCGAGCGCTTCCTTCTTCTCTCTCGGGAGCGCCGACCAGCGCACGGCGCAGATGTCGGCCGACATCCGCATCCGCGCGACCGATCCGCTGCTGGATCAGGACGGTCAGACGCTCGGACTCCCCTGGTCCATCGGGGGCACGTTCGATCTCGCCTCGCCGGTCGTCCTCGACGTGCCGGGCAAGCCGCGTTTGTTCACCCATGCCGACGTCGGCTGGACCTACGACCAGGAGGATCCCGTCGTGACGCGCGGCGATCCGGGCGAGCAGCCGACGCTGCCCCCCAATCAGACGGTCGCCGTCGCGATCACGGGCGTCGGCGGCTCCGTCCGCGCGGAGGCGAAGCCGCTCGTGCTCTCCGGCGGCCTCGGTACGGTCTTCTCCTTCCAGGCCTTCGATCGGGGCTTTCGCGTCCGCCCGACCCTCGAGTGGATGTACCGCCGCGACACGATCAAGAACACCCTCGGCGCCGGCGAGGTCGAAGGGACGGGCACGCGCTGCACGCCGACCTGTCGCGTGACCTACATCAAGAACGAGACCGAGAAGGGCTTCCACAGTCTGGGACCGGGCGTCGAGCTCGAGGCGGACGTCGGTCGCATGGGCGATTTCGTGGTCGGCGCCTACGGCGCGTTCCGCGCGTTCTACGTCGTCAGCGATCGGAAGGCGAACATCGAGAGCCGCGGCGAGTGGACGCGCCTCGACAACGGCCAGCCGAGCACGCGCCAGGACACGATCTTCCGCACGCGCTACGAGCGCGAGCCGTGGCACTATCGCTTCGGTGTGGGCCTGCGCATCCTCTGGTCCCCCGAAGAGTGAGGCGACCGCGCGGCGTCGGGGTCGGTCTCGCCGTGGTCCTCGCGCTCGGCTGCGCGGCGAGCGGCACGGGAGACGCGCGGCGAGGGACCGACGTCGCGGCCGGTCCGGGCTCGCACGCGCCGGCGGCGGAGCGGGATGCGAGCGGGACCTCGGACCGTCGACTCGCCTGGCCGATGCACGGCCGCGACGCCTGGGAGCAGCGCTACAGCCCGCTCGACCGGATCAACTCGCTGAACGTGGCGGAGCTGGGTCTCGCCTGGTCCGCCGATCTCGGCACCGACCGGGGCATCGAGGCGACGCCGATCGTCGCGAACGGCGTGCTCTACCTCTCGTCGGCGTGGAGCGTGGTCCTGGCCTTCGATGCCGCGACGGGCGAGCCGCTCTGGCGCTACGACCCGGAGGTGCCGCGGGCGCGCGCGAAGCTCTTCTGCTGTGGCGTCGTCAATCGGGGCGTCGCCCATCATCGCGGTCGCATCTTCTTCGGCACCCTCGACGGCCGCCTGATCGCGCTCGACGCGAAGACGGGTCGACGACTCTGGGAGACGATGACCGTCGATCCCGAGAAGCCGTACTCGATCACGGGCGCGCCGCGCGTCGTCCGGGACAAGGTCGTGATCGGCAACGCGGGGGCGGACCTCGGGGTACGCGGCTACGTGTCGGCCTACGACGTCGAGGCCGGCGAGCTCGTCTGGCGCTTCTACACCGTTCCGGGTCCCCCCGATCGACCGCAGGAATCCGACGCGCTCGTGCGGGCCCTGTCGACCTGGAAGGGCGACCTCTGGTGGCAGGTCGGAGGCGGCGGAACGGTCTGGGACGCGATGGCCTACGACGACGAGCTCGAGCTTCTTTATATAGGGACGGGCAACGGCTCGCCCTGGGCGCGTCATCTGCGCAGCCCCGGCGGCGGCGACAACCTCTATCTCTCCTCGATCCTGGCCCTCCGGCCCGACACCGGAGAGCTCGTCTGGCACTACCAGACGACTCCGGGTGACAGCTGGGACTTCACCGCGACCCAGAGTCTGATCGTCGCCGATCTCGAGCTGACGCCCGGCACGAAGCGACGCGTCGTGCTCCAGGCGCCGAAGAACGGCTTCTTCTACGTCCTCGACGCGGCGACGGGCGAGCTGCTCTCGGCCGAGCCCTTCGTCGAGGTCGACTGGGCGAGTCACGTCGATCGCGAGACGGGCCGCCCGATCGAGACGGGGCGCGGCGACTACGCGGAGCGTCCGGCGACGATCCGGCCGGGACCGATCGGCGCGCATACCTGGCATCCGATGGCGTACAGCCCCAAGACCCGCCTCGCCTACATCCCCGCCCAGCACGTCGCGGGGTACTACGCGCCCGTCCGCGGTGCGTTCCGCTTCGTCCCCGGGTCGCCGCGCAACACGGGAATCGACCTGACGCAGGCGCGTCAATTCCCGGTCGACGCGGCGGCGGGCGAGCTCATCGCCTGGGATCCCATCGCGCAGCGCAAGGTCTGGGGCGTGCCGCGCGAGACGATCGGAAACGGGGGCATCCTCTCGACCGCCGGCCTGCTCGTGTTCCAGGGAACGGCGACGGGTCGCTTCGCGGCGCATCACGCCCGAACCGGGAAGCGCCTCTGGGACTACGATGCGGGGACCGGCATCATCGCCGCACCGATCACCTACGAGCAGGGCGGGACGCAGTACGTCGCGATCGCGGCCGGCTGGGGCGGCGGCTTCGCCCTCAACGGCGGCGAGGCCGCCGCCGCAGCCGGCGTGCGCGGCGGGGGACGCCTGCTCGTCTTCCGACTCGGCGGCCAGGCGCCGCCGCCGTCCGCTCCGCGCCCCGCCCCGCCGCGCCACCTGCCGCCGCGACCGAGGCCCGAGGACGCGAGCGAGATCGAGCGGGGGGCCGCGCTCTTCTCCGAATACTGCGCCGCATGCCACGGCGTCGGGGCCGTCGGCGGGGGCGTCACGCCGGATCTGCGCTTCAGCGCGCCGCCGGTGCGCGAGCACCTCGCGCGGATCGTGCTCGCGGGCGAGCTGGCGGCGAAGGGCATGCCGGGATTCTCGGGTCAGCTCGCGCCCCGGGATCTCGCGGCCCTCTCGCTCTATCTCGCCGACCGCGCCTGGGCCGCGCCGAGCCCGCCGCCCGGGCCGTCGTCGGATTCGCCCCCTCGTTAGTCGACCGCGGCGCGCCTCGCCGATCCGCGAGCCAGTCCGCGAAGAGGAGCTCCACCTTGCGTTTCGATCCGCGGCCCGCGTCCGCCCTCGCTCTCGTCTCGCTCGTCGCCGTGCTCGGATCGGCCGCGTGTCTGGGGCGGGATGCGACCTCCCGATCGCAGGACACGCCCTCGGACCGCAGCGTCGACCGCGAGTGGCGCGACTACCTCGGCGACGTCGGCCGGACCCATCACTCCCCGCTCGCGCAGATCGATCGGACCAACGTGGCCCGTCTCGAGGTCGCCTGGACCTACGACACGGGACCGCTCGAGAGCGCGCTCTCGCAGATCCAGACGAACCCGATCGTCGTCGACGGCCTGCTCTACGCCACGACGGCCCGCTCCCAGGTCTTCGCCCTCGACGCGGCGACCGGCGAGGAGCGCTGGCGCTTCGACCCGATGGCCCACGGCAGCGCTTCCCAGGGCCACAACCGCGGCGTCGTCTACTGGGCGGGGCCGGAAGGGGGCCGGATCCTGGCCGCCTGCGGCCAGGACCTCTGGGCGCTCGACGCGAAGAGCGGCCTTCCGATTCCGAGCTTCGGGCGCGGGGGGCGAACGGATTTGCGCGCGGGGCTCGCCCATGGCCAGACTGGCGGCGACGTGACCTCGCCGACGCCGGGCGCGGTCTACGAGGACCTGCTGATCCTCGGGACGAAGGTCGGCGAGACGGACGGCGCGGCGCCGGGCGACATCCGCGCCTACGACCTGCGGACGGGCGCCATGCGCTGGATCTTCCATACGATCCCGCGCGACGGCGAGCTCGGCGCCGAGACCTGGCCGGCGGAGGCGTGGAAGACGCGCGGCGGCGCGAACTCCTGGTCGGGCGTGTCGCTCGATCGCGAGCGCGGACTCGTCTTTCTCGGGACGGGATCGGCGACCCCCGACTTCTGGGGCGGCGATCGCGCGGGGGCGAACCTCTTCGCGAACAGCGTCCTGGCCCTCGATGCGAAGACCGGTCGTCGGGTCTGGCATTTCCAGACCGTCCATCACGACCTCTGGGATCGCGATCTGCCCGCGCCGCCCAACCTCGTGAGCCTCGTGCGCGACGGCGAGCGGATCGACGCCGTCGCCCAGACGACGAAGGCGGGCTACGTCTATCTGTTCGAGCGGGCGACGGGGAAGCCGATCTTTCCGATCGAGGAGCGACCCGTGCCCGGCGCGCTCGTGGAAGGTCAATTCGTCTCGCCGACCCAGCCCTTCCCGACGGCGCCGCCCCCGTATACCCGACAGCGCTTCGATCGCTCCTGGCTCGACGACCGCGGCCCCGAGTGGCGGGCCCGCCAGCTCGCGCGTCTCGAAGGCGCGCGCATGGGGCAGGACTTCATCCCGCCCTCGCTCGAGGGCTCGATCATGTTCCCGGCCTTCGACGGCGGCGCGGAGTGGGGCGGGGCGGCCTTCGATCCGGAGACGGGCCTGCTCTACGTCAACGCGAACGAGCTCCCGGCGCTGCTGAGGCTGATGGAGCGACCGAAGGGCGTGAATCCGCGCTCGCTCTACGTCGAGAAGTGCGGCGTCTGCCACGGACCCGATCTCGAGGGGACGGGCGTGGGCCCGTCGCTTCGCGGACTCGCCGACCGCCGCAACGTCGTCGAGATCTACACGATGATCGCGCTCGGCGGCGGTCGCATGCCGTCGTTCGTCGATCTGCCGATGCCGTTGATCGAGCGCCTCACGGCCTATCTGCTCTCGCCGGACGATCCCGAGAAGGCGATGGCCGAGCTCGATGCCCAGCCCGGGAGCGATTCGAAGTACGTGACTGCCGGCTACGTGTACCTGCGCGACGAGCAGGGCATTCCGATCAACGAGCCGCCGTGGGGCACGCTCACGGCCCTCGATCTCGCCGCCGGCACGATCCGCTGGCGGATCCCCTTCGGCGAGTATCCGCAGCTCGAAGGGGCCGGTCGCGGCAAGGGCAGCGAGAACTACGGCGGCCCCGTCGTCACGGACGGCGGTCTGCTCTTCATCGCCGCGACGCCCGACGCGAAGATCCGCGCCTTCGACAAGGCGACGGGCGAGCGGCTCTGGGAGGCGGACCTGCCGGCCGCGGGCTTCGCGACGCCGGCGACCTACTCGATCGGCGGGCGCCAGTTCGTCGTCGTCGCCGCCGGCGGCGGCAAGCTCGGTCGCCCCCCCGGCACGCAGTACGTCGCCTTCGCCTTGCCGGAGTCGGCGAAGGAATAATGAAGGACGACGTCTGCGCGGCGCGTCGTCGCCGGACTCGGCCCCCGGCTCCGGCCTGCGCTCGCTAGGCCCGCGCCCGTCGAGCCGCCTCGGCCCGGAGCTCGGCGAGCGCGACGACCCTCAGCTTCGGCTTCTGCGGATCGATCGCGCGCGTCCAGCGCAGGCCGAGCGTGCCGTGCCGATGGCCGCAGGTGTTCATCCAGTTGCCGATGCCGGGATCCTCGGCCGAGATCACGATCCGGATCGAGCCGTCCGGCTCGTACTTCGCCGTGTGCTTGTTGACGTGGCACGGGAAGTAGCGGTAGTCGAGCGACTCCTCCCAGTAGTTGTTGAGCTGGAAGTTCCAGGCGTCGCAGACCGGCGGCATCGCCTCGATCAGGAGCGCCTGTCCGGGCTCGAGCGTCCAGTAGCCGTGCCAGAACTGGTTGTTGGGGTCGCCCAGGCCCGTGAACTTCTGCTGGACGTCGTTCGGGTTCCGCTCGAAATCGTCGCACCAGCCGACGAAGATCTCGGCCGTCGCGTGGACGAACCGCGCGGCGTCGTCGAGACCCTGCGCGATCCGCTCCGCGCGGAGCACGTCGGGGACCTGCGGCGGAAGCGCGCGCCCCGGCGCGTTCACGCAGCGGATCTGGAGCTTCGCGACCTCGTCGTTCGCCCAGTCCATGCGGAACTGCCGGATGATGAGCAGGCGCGTGTCGTCGCGCATCGGGAGCCACAGACCGGGCTTGCGCTCCCGCGAGACATGGATGGTGATGCGGCCGTGCTCGTCGCCTTCGACGCCATGGAGGTCGAGGAAGCCCGTCTGCTCGATCTTCTCGTCGAGGCCGTAGACGCCGCTGTAGCTCCCGATGCCGATGTAGGCGACCGTGCCGCGCGTGCCGACGAGCTCGTAGTCGTAGCGACCGTCGACGATCGCGTTCTGGTAGAAGGCGTCCGGATTGTCGGCGCCGATCTTCACCGTCTCGTGGGAGAGGCGGTAGAGCCGGGGCACCGCGGGATCGCCCGACTCGACGGACTGCTCGAGCGCCGCGCGCGTCAGGCGCGAGAGGTAGCGCCAGCCCTCCGCGCGATCGAGTACGTCCTTCGGCGACTTCTCGCGCAGGACGATCTCGCCGGCCTGCTTGAGCGCGTCGCAGAAATCAGACCAGACCGAGCCGGTTTGCACGCGTTCCGTCGCCGAGGGTCGCTTGGTCGCCATCTCGCCTCCGTTCGTTGCGCCGCGACGGCTCAGGGCTCGTTCGCCTCGGCGATGTTCCGGCGCAGCTGCAGGCTCGTCAGGAAGTAGAAGACCGAGGCGAGGCTCGCCCCCACGGCGACGGTCGTCCACATCGCGTGGCGGATTCCGAGCTCGCCGACCTCCGGTCGCAGCGCATCCGAGATCGCGCCGACGACCCACGGCCCGACGACCCCGCCGATCAAGTTGACGATGAAGAGCTGGATCGCGACGGAGACGGAACGCATGCGAGGCCGGGCGAGGAACTGGTTCATCGCGTGGAGCGGACCGTTGTACGCCCCGATCATCAGGATGAACCCGAAGTAGGCGAAGAGCGAGCTCTTCGAATCTCCGGCGAAGAGATAGGCCGCGATCCCGGTCGGCACGGCCGAGAACGCGACGATCGTGGCGACCCAGGCGTACCAGCGTTGATCGCGACGCCCGAGCCGGTCTGCGACGAGGCCGCCGCCGAGCGCGCCGAGGGCGCCTCCGACGCCCGAGACCGGCCCGAGCCAGAATCCCACCTGCTGGAGCGAGAGGCCATGGACGCGCTGGTAGAAGGTCGGCGTCCACATGATCGCGGCGTAGGCGGCGATCGCGTGACACGACGCGGCCAGCATCAGGAAGACGAAGGACGGCTTCGAGGCCAGGTACTGGAGGACGAAGAGGATCGATTCGTCGGCGGCGGGGGCCGGCCGCGTCGGCTCGCGGACGGTCGTGCCGACCAGCAGCGCGAGCAGCAGGCCGGGGATGCCCACCGCGACGAAGGTGAGCCGCCAGCCGAACTGATCGCCCATCCAGCCCGCGGCGAGGTAGCCGAACATCGTCCCGGCGTAGACGCCCATCCCGAAGAGCGAGAGCGCGGTCGCGCGCTTCGAGGCCGGAAAGTAGTCCGAGAGCAGCGAGTGGGAAGGCGGCGCGCCGGCGGCCTCGCCGATGCCGACGCCCATGCGGAGGAAGAGCAGCTGCCCGTAGCTCGTCGCGACGCCCATCGCCGCCGTCATCGCGCTCCAGATCGCGACGCCCCAGGCGATCACGCTCCGCCTCGCCGTGCGATCGGCGAGCCGGGCCAGCGGGAGTCCGAAGGCCGAGTGGACGACGATGAAGGCGAAGCCCGTGAGCAGGCCGAGCTGTTTGTCGCTCAGCCCGAACTCGAGCTTGATCGGCTCGAGCAGGACCGCGAGGATGTTGCGATCGACGAAGTTCACCATGTTGACGAGCGCCAGCACGAGCAGCACGTACCAGGCGTACCGGGGGACCGTCGCGGTCGGCGGGAGCGAGGGCGACGGCGGGGTCGTCACGATCGCCGGCCCCGTCGAAGAGCTCGTCTCGACGACGGAGATCGGCGCGGTCGATCGGTTCGCTGCGGGCGGGGCGGGCTCGTTCATCGGTTGGCGCCAACGTTACCGGCAGGGATGCGCACCGCAATCGGGCCTCGGCGAGCGCGCGGTCGGAGCGCGCTAGCGTCCGGGCGGCCGCACGGAGAGAGGAGGGGGCGGATTGAGCGAGGTCACGCCGGAGGCCGTCGCGACCGGGGGGGCGACTTCGGTCGAGCATCCGCGGGCCTACGGCATGCTCGCCTTCCTCGTGCTCCTCTACGTGATCAACTACGTCGATCGGCAGATCCTCTCCGTCCTGCTCGTGCCGATCCAGCAGGATCTCGGCGCGTCGGACACGCAGATGGGCCTGCTGACCGGCCTCGCCTTCGCGCTCTTCTATACCTTCGCGGCGATTCCCATCGCGCGCCTCGCCGACGGCGGGGTCCGCAAGACCGTCATCGTATGGGGCGTCGCGATCTGGAGCGTGATGACGGCGAGTTGCGGCTTCGCCCGCAGCTTCGTCGAGCTCGCGCTCGCCCGCGTCGGCGTCGGGGCCGGCGAGGCGACGCTGAATCCGGCGGCCCACTCGCTGCTCTCGGACTACTTTCCGGCCTCGAAGCGCGCGACGGCCCTCGCGCTCTACAACGTCGGCGGCAATCTCGGCATCATGGCCGGCTTCATGCTCGGTGGCCTGATCGGCGAGCGACTCGGCTGGCGGAGCGCCTTCCTGGTCGTCGGGCTGCCCGGTCTGCTCGCGGCGATCGCGACCCGCTTCGTCCTCGAGGAGCCGCCGCGGAGCGGCGTCGCCGGCGCTGCGGTCGAGGCGGAGGTCGCGACGACGCGCGAGGTCGTCGCCTTCATGGTCGGCCAGCGGACGTTCCGCCATCTCTGCGTCGCGAGCGCCCTCTACGCCTTCGCGGCCTACGGCTTCACGATCTGGGGCTCGACGTTCCTCATCCGGGTCCACCACATGTCGCTCTCCGACACGGGCATCGCGATGGGACTCGTCCAGGGCATCGGCGGCGGCCTCGGGACGTATCTCGGGGGGCGTGCCAGCGACGCGCGCGCCGGGCGGGACGCGCGGGCGCCGCTGCGGGTGGCGGCGTTCGGGGGCGCGCTGGCGTTGCCCTTCCTCGGGCTCTTCCTGATGCTGCCGGGCCGGGGGCCGGCGCTCGCGGCGTACTCGATCGCGATGGTCTTCTCCGTCTTCTTCGTCGGGCCCTCCTACGCCCTCGCACAATCGCTCGCGCGCGTGCGCATGCGCGCCCAGGCCGCCGCGCTCCTCCTCTTCGCGATCAACCTGATCGGCCTCGGCATCGCGCCGCTGGTCGTCGGCATGCTCAACGACGCCCTCGCCGCGCGCTTCGGCGAAGAGGCCATCCGCTACTCGCTGCTGATGACGGGGGCGACCTCGCTCTGGGCCGTCGCCCACTCGCTGCTCGCGTCCCGCAGCGTCCGTGCGGATCTCGAGACGGTGCGCAAGTCCGCCGCCGGCGAGGCGGGGTTCGCGCGCCCGTCGGCGCGTTAGAATCGCGCGGGACCGGACCACGCGCGATTGCAGCAGGAGTACCCAGCCATGGACGAGAGACAGTCGGACGCCGCCTCGCGACTCGAGGCGGAGGTGCTGCGCCACGCGCTGCGCATCGCCGCGGAGGAAGCCAGCATCGTGGTCGTCAAGTCGGCGCATTCGGCGATGATCGTCGAGGGGGCGGACGCCTGCGCCGGGATCCTCGACGCCGAGGGCCGGCTCGTCTCGCTCTCGACGGCGACGAACCTGATGCATGCGTCGAGCCTGCGCTGCTCGCTGCCGGCGGTGCTCGCGGATCATCCGGTCGCGACGATGCGCGATGGCGACGTGTTCGTCATGAACGACTGCTTTCGCGGCGGCATCCACGCGAACGATCTGCTCGTCTTTCGCCCCGTCCTGATCGCCGGCCGCGTCCGCTACTTCACCGGGACGCTGATCCACGTCTCCGACCTCGGCGGATCCTCCGCGGGCGGCATCGTCCCCGGCGCGACGGACGTCTTCGCCGAGGGCCTGCAGCTGCCGCCCGTCCGGATCTACGACGCGGGTCGCGAGGTCGACGATCTCCACCGGCTGATCGCGCTCAACAGCCGAACCCCCGACCGCGTGATGGGCGATCTCAAGGCCCTCGTCGCCGGCGCCCACGTCGCCGCGCGTCGCCTCGAGGCCCTCGCCGCCGAGTACGGCCCCGAGGCCCTCGATCGCGGCGTCGCGACCTATCTCGAGGGAACGGAGCGCCGGATGCGCGACGAGCTGTCCGCGCTCGCGCCCGGCGTCTATCGCGGCGAGTACCAGATCGACGACGACGGGCTCGACCTCGACCGCTCGCCGGTCGTCCGCGTCGAGGTCACGGTCGGGGGCGACGGCGCGCCCGTCCGCCTCGACTTCTCGGCGACCGACGACCAGGCCCGCGCCGCCATCAACGCGGGCTTCTCTCAGGCGCTGACCGGCGCCATCTACGCCGTGCGCTGCTTCGTCGACCCGACCATCCCCATGAACGAGGGATGCTATGTGCCGATCGACGTCGTCTTCCGGAAGGGCTCGCTGCTCGACCCGAAGTGGCCGGCGGCTTGCGGCGGTCGCGTGGTCTCGGTGACGGCGGTCTGCGAGGCGGTGGTCGACGCGCTCTCCGGGGCGCGGCCGGATCATGCGACGGCGGCGTCGGCGGTCATCCATCCCTTCACGCTCTCCGCGGCGACGGGCGGCAATCCCTGGCTCCTGCTCTCGTACGAGTACGGCGGCATCGGCGCCCGTGCGGGCTCCGACGGCCCCTCGGCGACGGGCTCCTTCTTCCTGGGGGGTCGCAACGTCGTCCCCCAGGTCGAGCCGCTCGAGGCACGGTTGCCGCTGATCTTCGAGTCGCAGGGGCTGATCCCGGACTCGGGCGGGGCCGGTCGCTTCCGCGGCGGTCTGGGCGTCGAGACGCGCGTGCGCGTGCTCTCGGACTGCGAGGTCGCGATCCGCAGCGAACGCGTCCGGTTCGCGCCGCGCGGGCGCGACGGCGGCCGGCCCGGTCGCGCGGGGGAACAGTTCGCCGTGCGGAGCGACGGAACGACGCGACCGCTGCGGCCGAAGGCGGCCAACCAGCCGATGGTCGCGGGCGAGACCTTCGTCCTGCGCACCTCGGGCGGCGGGGGGCTCGGCCCGCCCGCGGAGCGAGAGCGGGCGCGGATCGAGGCGGATCTCGCCGAGGGCTGGGTCAGCGTCGAAGGCGCGGCGCGCGACTACCCCCGCGATGCCGGCGTGACCGCGGCGAAGGCCGCGCAGGGAGAGGGAAGACGATGAGCGAGCGCTGCGTTCTCGGAGCCGACATCGGCGGTACCTTCACCGACATCGTGCTGACGCGCGGCGACGGCCGGCTCCACGTCGTGAAGCAGCTCACGACGCCCGCGGAGCCCGAGCGCAGCGTGCTCGCCGGCATCGAGCGGCTCCTCGCGACGACCGGCGTCGCGCCCGCCTCGATCGAGCGGGTGGTCCACGGGACCACGCTCGCGACGAACGCCGTGATCGAGCACAAGGGCGCCCGCGTCGCGTTCGTGACGACGCGCGGCTTCGGCGACCTGCTGCGCATCGGTCGCGAGGCCCGAGTCGAGGACGATCGCTACGACCTCTTCTTCGAGCCCTCGCCGCCGGTCGTGGCGCGCGAGGCCGTGTTCGAGATCGACGAGCGCTGCGACGCCCGCGGTGGGGTCCTCGTGCCCTTCGATGCGTCGCAGGCGCGCGGCGTCGCCGAGCGGATCGCGGCGTACGCGCCCGAGGCGGTGGCCGTCTGCTTCCTGCATGCCTACGCGCACCCCGAGCACGAGCAGGCGATGGAGCGGATCCTGCGCGAGGTCGCGCCGGACGTCCGCGTCGTGCTCTCGTCGCGCGTCCACGCCGAGATGCGCGAGTTCGATCGCGCGAGCACGACCTTCCATACGGCCCAGGTCGCCCCCTTGATGGCGCGCTACCTCGCGCGGCTGCAGGACGGGCTCGCGGAGCTGGGCATTCGCGTCCCGCTCCACATCATGGAGTCCTCGGGCGGCGTGATGTCGGCCGCCGTCGCCGCCGAGCGGGCCGTCGCGACCCTCGAGTCCGGTGGGGCCGCGGGCGTGATGGCCGCCGCGCGCTTCGCGAACCACTACGCGGCGCGGCGCGTGATCTCCTTCGACATGGGCGGCACGACCGCGAAGGCGGGCGTCGTCCACGAGGGCCGGCCGCGGGTCGTGCGCGAGCTGCACGTCGGGGGGCGGGGCAGCTACGGCGGGCGCCGCGCCGGGACGGGCATGCCGATCAAGACGCCGACGATCGACCTCGCGGAGGTCGGCGCCGGGGGCGGGTCGATCGCGTGGCTCGATCCGGAGGGCGTCCTCCAGGTCGGGCCGCGGTCGGCAGGGGCGGATCCCGGGCCGGCGTGTTATGCGCGGGGCGGGACGGCGCCGACGGTGACCGACGCGAATCTCGTGCTGGGCTATCTGACGCCGGAGCGCTTTGCCGGGGGGACGATGGCCCTCGATCCGGCGCGTGCGCACGAGGCGGTCGCGCGCGAGATCGCCGAGCCGCTCGGGACGAGCGTGGTACGGGCCGCGTGGTCGATCCACGAGATGGCGAACGCGAACATGGCCTCGGCCGTCCACGTCGTGACCGTCCAGCAGGGCATCGATCCGCGGGACCACGTGCTGGTCTGCTTCGGCGGCGCGGGTCCGATGCACGCCGTCGGCCTGGCGACCCGCTTCGGCATCGACCACGTGATTGCCCCGCCGGAGGCCGGCGTCGCCTCGGCGATCGGCATGCAGGCGACGGACCTGACCGCGGAGCACGGCCACACGCATTGGATCGCCGCGTCGGAGCTCGACGTCGCGGCGCTCGACCGGCAGTTCGAGCGCGCGATCTCCGTCGCGCGCGAGAAGATGGGGCTCGACGGCCGGGAGGCGGGCCTCGTCGATTCGCTCGAGATCGAGCGCTTCGTCGACGCCCGATTCGTCGGCCAGTCGCACGAGCTCTCGATCCCGTACGCGCCGTCGCCGGGCCGGGAGGCGGCCGAGCTCGCGGCAATTCCGGAGCGATTCCGCGATCACTACCGGGCCCTCTACGGCATCGAGTCGAAGGGATCGGTCGAGTACGCGGCGTTCCGCGTCCGTCTGCGGATTCCGGTCGCGCGGCCGCCGCTCGCGCGCGGGCACCGCAGCGATGGCGAAGCGCCGCCGGCCGAATGGCGGGACGTCTACTTCGGGCCCGAGAAGGCGTCGCGAACCCGCGTGCTCTCGCGTGAGCAGCTCACCGCGGCGGGGGTTCTCGCCGGGCCGCTGCTCGTCGAGTCCGACGTCGATACCGTCGTCGTGCCGCCGGGCTGGGCTGCCGAGGTCGACGACGTCGGGGCGGTCCATCTGCGACGCGAGCGCGGGTGACGCGGACGCGCGGTCGCCGCGTGTGGTCGGGCACGTGTTGGGGCGCGGACGCCGGTGGTCGCGATCGTGATGATCGGGCGCCGCGCGGCCGGTCGCGTCGCATCACACTTCGATGAAATGAAACGGCCGCCCCCCCGGAATCCTCCGGAAGGGCGGCCGTCGCATCGATCGACGGGATGGGGTCCCGTCGGCGGCTTCGAGCTCGACTAGCGTCGTCGCGCCGCGAGGCCCGCGAGACCGAGGCCGAGGAGCAGCGCCGTGCCCGGCTCGGGAACGACGGTGAGCGCCCAGGTCGCGTTCTCGAACGGGATGACGTTGCCCGTCGGGCCGACGGCGCCGGCGAAGACCGAGAGGTCGGTGCCGAAGTTGAGCAGCAGGTTCTGGGACGGACCGCCGTTCGCCACGACCAGGCGGTAGGTGACACGGAAGTGGACGTCGCCGTCGCCGGTGCGCAGGCCGCCGATACCGGGATCCTCGTTGCCGGTACCCGTGACCGAGGAGAGGGAGATGCCGCTGAAGAGGAAGGTCGCGACCGGCTGCGGGTTGAGCTGGTCGAGGGACCACTGGTTGACCGGTGCCGATCGCACGTTCTCGAGTCCGTCGACGTGCGGGACGTTCGGGATGAACACCGAGTTGAGCGCCGACGTCGTCACGGCGCCGCCGACCAGCTGCAGACCGCTGCTGATCTCCGGCGAGATGCCGGGCGTGTCGAAGCCGCTGACGACGATGTCGAGCCCGTTGACCGGGGTGTTGGTCGGGTTCTCCAGGCGGAGGTCGAAGGTGATCTCGTCTCCGTTCTCGAGGTACGAGGTGCTGCCACCCGTGCTCGAGACGTTGACGATCGAGATGCCGAGCGCGCTCGCCATCGTCGGCATGACGAACAGGAGTCCGGCAGCCGCGATTGCCCTGGTAATTCGAATCATTCTCTTCTCCCTCTCTCTCCGTGCCACAGCGCGAACGCCGATAGCGAGACGTCCCCGAACGAGCGGGAACGCAGCAGGAGCAGGCCGCCGCACCATGCGGCGAGTCCGTTCCCGCGATGTCGTGATCTGGAGGAGGAGGAAAAGACGTCGAGCCGAGTCTCAGACCCGCGCGTCGCGGAGAACCGCGATCATGCGGACTGGGGCCGAGCCTGTTGCGGTGTGTTTCCCAGCACGCCGCGCTCGGGCCGTGTTCGGATCGATATCGGCACTCGTCCCTGTCGAGCGCCCGTCCAGCCGAATATCCCTTCGCGCGCTCCCGGCATGCACCGATTGCGCGCGACCTTCCCAGATCGGGGCCATCCTACAATGGTCGCCGAAAAAGTGTGGGGAAAAATCAGGACGGCTCGAAAAAAAACGCCCAACGCGCGGAGCATCCACCGCGTCGCCGAAACGCCGGGATCGCGGAGCGTTGGCCGTCGACCGGGGGGCGGCGCGAAGCCCGCTTGCCGTTCGCGGAATTGGACGAGGATGTTGCCGGTCGCGCGCGCTGCGCGATCGCTCGAGCAAGCGGCGCTCTGCAGGCGCGATCGTCCGTGGTCCGTGCAGCGGGCGGGCTCGATCGTCGGCGCGATCGCGCGGGCGGGCTCGCTCAGCGATCCCAGAGCGGGTCCCAGCGCAGGCGGATGCCGGTAGCGGCGCGAAAGGCCCAGCGATCCTGGGTGTACTTCCAGCGGACGGTCTCGTCGGGATAATCCGGATTGATGCCGATCATCCGGGTCTTCAGGTCGCCGAACAGGTAGGAGGCATGCCCCTTGATATAGAGCGTCATCGCGAGCGGACCGAGCCGCGTCCCGGGCTCGTATTCGAGCTCGAGGGCAGGACCCAGGCCGTGGTAGACCTCGGTGAAGTCGTCGGCCAGCTGGATCAGACGGAAGTCGTTCTCGAGCGAAGGCGCGCCGCTCTGCGCACGGAGGCGGACCGCGCGATTGGCGACGGCCTTGACGTCGAGGATCGTCCGGCTGTAGACGATCGAGGGCTTGATCCGGATGACCTCGTCGGGGAGCTCGATCGCGAGGGCCACGCCGAGGCCGGCATGGATCTGTGGACCCTGAGGTTGCACGGTGATCGCCGTTCCGCGTCCGACGATGGCCGCTTCGCCGACTCCGGTTCCCGCCGTGATGTTGTCGGGCAATCCCATCTTCCCGGGGTCGAACTGGCGAGCGAGGCCGACTTCCGAGGCCAGTGCGGCGCTGATGTTGACGTCCATGAAGAGGCGGGGCCGACTCGCCACCTCGAAGAGCTGCGGCGTCATGACTTCGAAGGTGCCGCCGAGGAGCGCGGAGAGGACCTCTTCTCGTGATCGGAGATCGGGGACGACGGTGGGGCCCAGATCTTCCTGGACGGACGGGTTGGCGATGCGTGGGCCGGTGATCAGCGAGCCGTGCGTGTTGCCCTTGCCCGTATGACCGTAGATGCCGGCCTCGAGTGCCGTCGAGAAGACCCAATGTGTCGGATCCTCGAGCGCGCTCGGCTCCGCGCTGGCCGTCGCCGGCGATCCCAGCAGGATCGCGCCGCCAAACGTCGCGACGGCGAGCCGACACAAGGCGCGTGTCGGCCGTCGAGCGTCGGGGCCATGCGAGCCGGGGCGGACTCGCCCGAAGCGTGCGGAAGCTTCGATGCTGTCGAGTGCGGTCGTGGAGAGCATGGGTCGATCTTCTCGGGGGTCTCGTCCGGGGCGGTGCTTTCGACTGACGACTGATCCGGGGCGCTGTCGCGACCTTCGTTGTCTTGTCTTGCCTTGCCTTGCCTTGCCTTGCCTTGCCTTGGCTTGCCTTGCCTTGCCTTGGCTTGCCTTGGCTTGCCGTGCCTTGCCTTGCTCGCCTCGCTCGGCCTTGGCCTTGGCTTTGTGATCTTATGGCCTTGTGGCCTTGTGGCCTTGTGGCCTTGGCGCGTCCGATCTTGCCCGACCTCGTCCGGTCGCGCGTGGCCGGACACCTTCGTCCGTTCGGCGTCGCGACCCGCAACGTCGCACCCGTACGGAGTAGACCAGGTTCGACCGAAAGTCGATCCTCGGCGCCGGCACATTAGGGGATTGATGCTGATGCGCCAGACGTCGCGCGCGACCGTACAAGAAGTGAGATCACGTCCGTTGGCCGGCGCCCAATGCCGCGCCGTTTGGCGGATCGAGTCTTCCTGTCGCCTCGTCAGACGGCATCGCCCGCCGACCGGGTCGCGGGCCATTGATCCGCCCATCGATGCCCACTAGGCTTGGCCGCCTGATACGAAGTGGTCCGGCTCGTTCGCGCCCGAGGGACCGCTCGCGCTGCCTCGGGCCCGCCCTCCATGGACATGGAGAAGGCGGGTCGCGAGAGCCCGATTCCTCCACACGGCGCCCGCGTCGAACCGAGCCGCGACGGATCCGTGGGTTCCGCACGTGAGCTTCGCGACCAGAGGAACGAGCGAAGTCGGTATGAGCTGGTGGGTCGGATTTCCGCAGGGCGCCGGGGATCGAATGCGGGCGATCGGGGGGGACGCGTTTCGCATCGGATCGCCTCGCGCCGTCGTCCGCGCCGTCGTGTCGGCCGTCGGATTCCTCGCGATCGCGCCGGCCGTCTCCGCCCAGCCGGCGTCGTCGGCCGATCCCTTTGCAGGCGTCGAGGAGATGGTCGTCACCGGGTCGACGACCTCGGACCTGCTGGCTCCGACCAACACCGCCGCGATCGGATTCGATACCGCCGACCTCGCGTCGTACAAGATCGAGGACCTGTCCGACGTCGCCGACTACGTGCCCAACCTCGAGATCCGGAACCCGAACGCGACCAATGCCGCCTTCTTCATCCGGGGCGTCGGCCTCCAGGACTTCGGCGCGAACGCCTCGAGCTCGGTTCCCATCTTCCAGGACGGCGTCCCGCGCAATCCCTCGGCGACCCAGCTCGTCGGCCTCTTCGACATCGGCGGCATCTCGGTGCTCAAAGGGCCCCAGGGCTCCGGCCTCTTCCGCAACTCGTCGGCGGGTGCGTTCGTGATCCAGACCCAGAAGCCGACGAACGAATGGACGGGCTATGCGAAGGCCTCGGTCGGTCGCATCACGAGCGTCGACGCGCGCGACGCGAACCGGTACAGCTACGAGACGGCGCTGAACGTGCCCGTCTACGAGGACATCGTCAGCGCGAGGCTCTCCGCGCGCTACAGCCACGAGAATCCCTTCTGGGAGAATGGCTGCGCGAATCGCACGCCGATCGAGCTGCGTCCCGTCCAGCCCGCCCCGAACCGCCCCACGACGGCGATCTGCGGGGAGACGATCCGACGGGGCGAGCGGAGTCACGTCCTGCCCTTCCTGCCCCGCTACATCGGCGAAGTCGACGACTACGCCTTTCGCGGCCAGATCCGGATCCAGCCGCCCGACCTCCCGATGGACTGGACCTTCCGCGGCGAGATCTCGAACCTGAACCGCGACGCCGTCGCGGGTCAGACCTTCGGGACCCGGCGCGGTCTCCTCGGCTCGACCGACGAATCCAACTACCGCGATCGGGACATCACGGGCCAGGTCGAGCTCGTGAAGGATCGGCTCCGCCCGGACAACCCCGGGCTCTCCGACGCCGCCCTGACCGAGCTCGCGCTGCCCTTCGTCGGCAAGGATCTCTACAAGGATCCCCTCGATCATCGTCCCTACCGCGGCGACCTCGACAGCCCCGGTCGCCTGCTGCTCGAGACCCACGTCGGCTCCGCGAACGGCCTGATCGATCTCGAGCCTTTCGATGTCGAGATCAACTTCGGCTACCTCGACTACCGCAAGTCCCAGCGACAGGACACGGACCTCTCGCCCAACATCCGATTCCCCACCAACAGCGACGACCAGGCCTGGGAGGCCTACGGCGACTTCACCTTCCGGGGCGAATCGATCGGGTCCATCCCGCTCGACTGGAGCACGGGCATGTACGGCATGGCCCAGAAGGTAGAGGGCAACCAGCTCCAGTTCGCGGGCGGCTTCTATCGGGATACCGAGTTCACCGAGGAGACCTACAGCACCGGCGTCTTCGCCGAGGGCGCCTACGAACTCTTCGAGGCGTTCACGTTCTCCGGCGGCATCCGGTACAACTGGGAGCGGAAGGAGTTCGATATCCGGGCGATCACGCTGAACGCGAATGCGGGAGAGCAGGCCTCCTCGAACAGCGTCGATTGGGACGCCTTCACGGGATTCGCCTCCATCCGCTACGAGTTCACCGAGGAATTCGCGACCTATGTCCGCTACAGCCGGGGCTGGAAGTCCGGCCAGTTCAATCCGAGTCGCCCCGATCTCGCCGATGTCGCGGGCCGCGGCTACGCGGATCCCGAGTCGATCGACGCCTTCGAGTGGGGACTCGAGTTCGCCGGATTCGCGAATCGCCTCTCCGGGACTTCGACCTTCTTCTTCTACAATTACGACAACTATCAGGTATTCCGTCTGACCCAGAACCCCGGTGGTCTCTTCCGCGAGGTCCAGAACGCCAGCCAGGCCCGGGTCTACGGCGCAGAGCTCGAGCTCAACTTCCGACCGCTCGAGGGCTTCGTGCCCGAGGCCTTCGAGCGCCTCAACGTCGTTCTCCGCGGCGGCTGGCTCGAGGCGAGCTACGTCGAGTTCACCGTCGCGGAGGAGCGGCGGGTCGGCAACAACCCGGTCGGCGTCTCGATCGACTACTCGGGCAATTCGCTGATCAGCTCGCCCAATCTGCAGGCGAGCGGCACGATCACATGGCCCTTCGAAACGCCCGTCGGCACATTCACGCCCCAGTACGACTTCACCTGGACGGACGACGTCCCGTTCGACCCCAACAACGGCCGGGGCGAGATCAACATCTTCGGGGAGAGCCAGTTTCCGCCCTACCTGATCGGCAACCGCGCCTACATGCTCCACAACGTGCGATTGACGTGGGCGCCGACGGATTCGGGGATCGAGGTGGCGGGCTGGTGTCGCAACCTGACCGACCAGCGATACAAGACGTTCGCGGTCGATCTCTCGACGTTCAGCAGCCAGCAGCTGATCTTCGTGGGGGATCCTCGGACCTGCGGCGCCGACTTCCGCTTCACCTGGTAGCGGCCGTCGTGCGAGACGCCCGACCGCCGGATCGAGCGGGTCGTCAGGGCAGCTCGTACCCGAGCGCGCGGAGCTGGTCGAGCTGCATTTCGTCGAGCTCGATCACGTCCGAGCGGAAGCGCGGCTTCTCGCTGATCTGTCGCTCGGCCTCTTCTCTCAGGCGCGCCGTGACGTCGGGCTCCGCCGCCAGCCGGTCCGCCTGCTGGTCGTCCTCGGTCGAGAGCAGCATCTCGAATCGCCGCCCGCCGGTATTGCTCCCGCGGACGTAGCGATACGGGCCGTCGACGATGGACACGGCGAGCTCGCCCTTGTCGATCGAGCCCCAGCTCTCATCGAGAAACGAGATGGAGAGGCGTTCCTCCGCAGAGTCATCCGACGTGCCCTCGGCGGAGCCGTTCGCCGCGGCGAGGACCTCCGCCCGTCGCGACTGCCCGTCGATCTCCCCCTGGTCGGGGAGACCGAGCAGATCGAGGAGCGTGGGCCAGACGTCGACGTTGTTCGTCCGCCGCTCGACGACCACGGGCTCCGGCAGGCGGAAGGGCAGGGAGAGGAGGACGGGCGTCTCGGTCGTCTCCGGGAAGACCTCGCGCGCGTGACCTTCGAAGCCGCGTTCGCCGAAGGCCTCGCCATGATCCGAGGCGAGCACGACGAGCGTGTTCTGCGTCAGGTTCGCATGCGCGAGGTAGTCGTAGAGCGTCGACAGCACCCAATCGGTCCGCCGCAGGGAGTTGTCGTAGAGGTCCGAGATCGAGTTGCCGAAGAGGGCGGACTCGGCGTCGTAGGTGTACTCGTGGAGGTCCATCAGGTGGAGGTAGAGGAACCAGCGCTTGCGGTGACCATGGATCCGCAGGAACTCGATGGCGTCGGCCACGACCTGCTCGTCGGTGCTCCGCGCTTCGGCGTTCGGGCGCAGGCGTCGGGCCTGGGCGACGGCCATGCTGCCGAGGGGGCGGTAGTACTTCTCGAACCCCTGGTCGAAGCCGAAGTAGCCGCTGACCCAGCCGTTTCGGTAGAGGCCCACGGTCTTGAAGCCCGCGTCGGCGAGGATCTCGGCCGGCATCCGGATCTCGGACGGGATCGTATGGTTGAACTTCGTGACCCCGACGTGCTGGGGATGGAGGCTCGACCAGAGCGACGCCATCGACGACTTGGTCCAGGAGGACTGCGCGATGTGGCGCCCGAAGCGGACGCCCGAACGGGCGAGCTCGTCGAGGAAGGGCGTCGTCTCCCGCTCGTAGCCGTAGGCGCTCATGCGCTCGGCGCGCAGCGTGTCGACGAGGATGAAGAGGAGATTCGTGTCGTCGCGGTCGGCCAGCGCCTCGATGTCGGCGGCGTTGCCCATCGGTCGTCGCTGGGTCGGGTCGCTGCCGACCTCCACGGTCGAGACGACGTAGGCGCCGATCGCGAGGGCGGCGAGCAGGGGGATGAGCCAGCGCCGTCGTTTCGACTCGATGCTCATAGGCCGGCGGACGTTACCGTATGGGCTTGCGACGGGGAAGGCGGCTTGGAGGCGGCTTCCCGAGGCGCGACGTGTCACGGCGAAATGCGTGGGATGCACCTTGCTGCTAGACATACGCGGCCGCGGCATCGGCACGCGCGGGGCGGGTGGCCGGTCGGCGCTCGGTCGCGGGGCGTGGGCCCGATTCGTGCTCCAGCGGAAGCCCGACGGGATGCCGACGGGAACGCACCCGAACGCGAGCAGGAAGCGAGTACGAAGCGAGTGGGAAACGAGAGGAGCATCGAGGGGAGAGGATGCGCGGTCGAACGTCCCGAAGACTGATCGGCGCCGCCTTCCCCGTCGCCGTCGTGATGCTGGCGGCCTGTGCCCGGTCGCCCGAGGATCGGCTCGCCGAAATCCGGGAGATGCATCGCACGGGCAGGATCGAAGAGTCGATTCCGGAGCTGATCGATCTGATCGAGTCCGGAAGTCGCGACGGCGAAGTCTTCTATCGCTATGGCCGCGCGCTCGCGATGACGGGGCATCCCGAGCGCTCGATCTGGGCGCTCGACGCCGCCATGGAGGATCCGAAGTGGCTGGTCCCGGCGGGCCAGCAGCTCGCGCTCGACGCGCAGCGCTCGGGCAACTTCGACTTCGGCCTCGAGATTCTCGAACGCCTCGAGCGTGAGCGTCCGGAGGGCGAGGAGGCCGAGGACCGCGAGCGGCTGCTCCACGCGCGCATGCTGATCGAGACGAACCGCCGGTACGAAGAGGCGCTCGAGATCCTCGACGCCTTCCTCGATCGATCGCCGGGGGAGGACGAAGCGCTGCGACTGAAGGCGGCGGCGCTCCTCGGCCTCGAGCGGCCGGACGATGCCTACGAGGTCATTCGCGAGGCGACCCGCGTGGCGGAAGCGGGGGGATCGACCCCGACCGACGTGGCCGAGGTTTCGGACGGGGAGGGGGGCTCGAAGGAGGCGACGGCGATCCCGACGGACGCGTCCGCCTCCGATGCGCTCGACGCGGTCGAGGACGTCGTCGCAGCCGAGGACGAGGCGCCGAGCGACCGCGAGGCCTACTGGTGCACGATCCGCGCGTCGTTCCAACGCGAGTCGAGCAAGCTCGACGAGGCGAAGGCGACGATCGACGCCTGCCTCGCGGCCCATCCCGCCTCCGTCTCGTTGATCAACGAGGCGACGAAGATCTACTCCGAACGCCAGCCCGAACGGATCCTCGAGATCCTCGAGGCCGCTCACGCCGCCGAGCCCGACGACCCGGACATCCGGCGGGCGCTGGTCCGGACCGACGAGGCGCTCGGTCGGTTCGACGACGCAGAGGCCGTGCTCCGCAAGCGGATCGAGGCCGTCGGGGCCGAGTCCGAATCGCCGACGGCTCGTCTCGCCTCGCTCCAGGTCGATCTCGCCGGATTCCTGATCTCCCGCGATCGCATCGACGAGGCGCTCGAGGCGTTTCGTGCCGCCGACGCCTTGCTCGGCGAGGCGACCCCGCCGGAGCTGCAGCTCCGATTCGCGGACGCCTTGATCGTCGCCGGCCGCTACGACGAGGCGCTCGCGATCGCCGAGCGCACCCCGGTCGAAATCCATCGTACGATGCTGCGGGGACGGATCGCGTTCGAGCAGGGACGCTATGCCGACGCGATCGCGTCGCTCGACGAAGCAGCGCTCCACTGGCCTGACAACGCGCCGGTCCACTACTACCTCGCGCGTGCGTCCGAGGGGCTGGGCGACATCGATCGTGCGGTCGAGGAGTACCGCCAGGCGATGCGCTCGGACACGAACCTCTCGGCGGCCCGGGAGCGGCTCATCCGGCTGCATCTCGCGGAAGGCAAGGTGCGCGAGGCGTCGACGATCCTGAACTTCCGATCGCCCAAGAAGAGCTCGGCGCCTTCGATGGCGATGCGGATCCTGGCCGTCGAGGTGCGCTCCCGGATGGGCGTCGAGCCGCAGCTCGACATCCCGGTCGAGGCCGGGGCGGACGTCGAGACGGTGCGGCTCGATACGGTGCGCGCGCTCGGGCGCGGGCTCGTCCTGCGCATGGGTACGCGGAGCGCCGATGCCCTGCTCGCCTCCATCGAGGAGGGATCGCCGCGCGATTCGCGGGGTCTGCTCGTGCGCGAACGCGTCGCGCGCCTGCTCGAGGCGGGGCAGACCGAGGCCGCGACGGAGGTCGCGACGCGCGCGGTCGCTGCGTTGCCGAACGACCTCCACGTCCAGCTCGCGCGGGGCCGCGTGCTGGCGCTCGAGGCCGAGACACGGGACGAGGCCGAGGCGGTCCTGCGGCGGGTGGCCGAGGCGAGGCCGAAGGATGCGGAGGTCTGGACGGCGCTCGGCGAGACGCTCGCCGCGATGGGACGATCGGACGCGGCGGTCGAATCGCTCGACCAGGCGCTTCGACTCGCGCCCGACGCGTGGCCGGCCATGCGGGCAAGGGTGGCGCTCCTGCTGGCGAGCGGTCGTGCGGACGAGGCGCGCGAACGACTGACGGGCTTCGTCGCGCGGGAGGCCCCCTACTCGGGCGAGGCCCTGCTGGCGCTCGCGAAGCTGCAGCCCGAGGACGCGAAGTCCCGGGCCAAGACGGCCGACCTCGCGCGTCGCGCGATCCGATTCGGCGCCGGCGCCGAGGCCATCGACGTCCTCGCGCGCGTCGATCCCGAGGCGCTGGCGCGGCTGCTGCCCGCGTCGGCGGGCGCGGGCCCGGGGGCGGGTCCTGCGCCGCCCGCCGAGCGGGCCCGCGCGGAAGATGGCGCGGCGGACGGGGCGAAACAGGACGCGGAAAGAGAAGAAGGCGGATCCTCCGACGGGAAGCCATCGGAGGAATCCGCCTCCTAGGGCGTACCCCGGAGCGTCGGCTCGCGGCGTTGCTTCGAGGTCGGATGGGGCGCCGCGGGTCTCGCGGTCTCGGCTAGCTCGCGTCGCGCTCGGTCAGCTCCGATTCGACCTTCGAGACCGGCGTCGCCAGCGTCTCTTCGATCTTCTTCCGATCCTTCGGCGGATGGCGCGGCTGCGCATCACGTAGTCCGCGCTGAGCTCGTCGGGATTCGCCGCGAGCCAGGCCTCTGCGGCCTTGGGATCGATGACCAGCCAGCGCTGGAGCAGCCAGACCTGGAGCCCGTCCTCCGTCGACACCGTCGACGAACGCTTGGCCTCCTGCATGAGGGCCGGCCAATCGACCTGGTAGCGCGCCCGCTCGATCCGATTCGTGAACGAGACGGCGCGCAGTCCGTCGCTCCAGAGCTCGCCTTCGAGCGAGTCGATCCACCGGTCGAACTCCTCGGGCTGGCGCTTCATCCATCGCTTGGCGACGTCCCACGTGGCGCGGTAGCGCTCCTCGTTCTCGGGCTGGTCGCGCAGCCATTCCATGGCCTTCTTCGGGTCGTTGATGGCCCAGCTGCGGGCGATGCGGGCCGTGAACGAGCCGACGTCGATGCCCTCCTGTTGCGCGACGGCGAGCCACTGGACGGCCTCCTCGGGCTGGTTGCGAGCGAGCACGGTCAGGGCACCGGCCCAGACGAGGCGCCGGTGGTCGTCCGGCAGCGGCTCGTTTCGGATCCATTCGAAGGTCTTGTCGACCCCGTCGCGCAGCAGGCGCATGCGCGCATAGGCGCGCCAGCCCGCCACAGCGGCATTCGACGTGCCCTTCGAGATGATCCATTCCTCGAGGTCCGGATTGCCGGATTCGAACCAGCCGACCACGATCAGGTCGACGAACTCCGAGCGGAGCTCGGGCATCGCGCTCTCGAGGCGGGAGAGGGTGGCGGCCCGGACCGCGGCCATCGGGTCGGTCCGTCCCCACACGCGCATGATCTCGAGGACCACGCGCGGGTGGTCGAATCGGAGCTGATTGTCGTAGTAGTTGTACGCGGCCGTGGGATCGAAGCGCGCCCACCAGTTCATGAAGAGGGCGTACTCGAGGTCGCCCTGATCGAGCGGCGCCTGCTCGAACTCGTCGCGCACGGCATCGAGCGCCTCGGGCCCCGAGGCGTCGAGGATCTCGCCCACGCGCTGGACGCGTTGGAGCACGTCAGGATGGTGGAGGGCGTCGCGCAGGCTCGCATCGCGAGGCAGGGGCGCTCCGAACGCCAACGGTCCCGCCGCCTGGCTGCCGGATCCGGCATCCCGACAGCCGGCGAGGCCGAGCAGCAGGCCGATCATCGCCACGGCCGCCATCCGCGCGATGATCGCGCGCCCGCGCCGTCGATCGGTCGATGCGGTTCGATGCGAGAACATGGTGGGCAAACCTCCTGAAGTCCGTGCTGCCCTTACGGCGGGCGGAAGGACGGGATTGAGTTCGCCGCGGGCCCCCTTCCGACCCGGGTGGGGCGCCCGGATCGCGAGCGGAGGGAGGCGCGAGGCGGCCGGACGATAGGGCATCCCTGCTCGGTTCGATGGCCTCGGTACGTCTGGACACCCGTGGGGATTCTCAATCAGTCAATCAGCTCGCCCACGGGAATCTGATGGCGAGAAACCCCCGAATTCGCAAAAAACCTCAACAGGTGAAATGGCCACCATGATAGAGTGCGCGGGTTTCGGGCCCACCGGTCTGTTGTGGGGACAAGTGGGGCCTCGGAACCTCGATCGTGCCGATCGCGGCAGAATTTCGAATCCAAAGGAGCTCTTGATGTCCAAGTTCTTTCAGCTGGCCGTCGTGGCGGCAACGGTCGTGGGGGTGAGCGCTTCGGCGCAGGCCCAGACGGTCGCGATGTACGGCGAGTACCACGAGTCGAACGGAATCATCGTCAACATTCCGCAGAACCCGCCGATTCTGCCGTGCCCCAATCCGAACCTCCCCGGCAACCCGCCCGACGCCCGCTGCCACCACCGGGTCCAGAAGTTCTTCGGCGTCGCGCAGCAGGACGCCTACTTCGCGCCCCAGGTCGGCAACCGCGGTGCGCGCAACATCCCGGTCGATCCGACGGATACCGACGGCGACGGCCTCGACGTCGGCGATCCCTTCATCATCCCGCCGTTCGCCTTCGAGCAGCAGCTCGGCCGCCAGGGCGCCGTGGTGCTGAACAACGTGGTCGACTGGCTCGACACGACGTTCACGGCCGCGATGCCGGGTACGAACCGCCTGACCTATACCCGCGAAGCGACGGGCATGAACGGGACGAAGGCGACGGCGCCGCTCGAGCGCCACTTCTCGGCGATGAACTGGACGAAGCCGGGCAACGCTCAGAACAACGGCATCCTGACGTCGATGGGCGGCTGGGAGGTCGTGCGACCGGCGCCGATCGCGGGCCAGAACGTCATCACGCAGAACATCGGCAACGAGACGCTGAACATGACGTACACGCTCGGGCCGCGGCAGTTCGGCGGGACGATGACGACGCTGCTCGACGGCGACGGCCATCTCTTCCTGCGCGACCCGGCACTCTCGCAGAACTTCCCGACCAGCGTGCGGCCGATCATCGCGACGCTGCCGCTCGGCGATGGCAAGGTCGGCTTCCGGACCCGCAACGCGGCGGGCTGGGAGTTCACGACGCAGGGCGGTCAGCTGCCCGGCGCGTTCCGCGGCTTCCCGGGCCCGCTCGGCGCGTTCCTGCCGCCGATCTGCCCGCCGGCGGAAGTCAATCCGCCGGACTGCAACGAGATGGTGCTCGAGGAGATCCAGCAGGGCATCTTCCTGGCGAACTTCGGTCAGGCGACGTCGGTCAAGTTCATGTTCCCGCTGACGACGGGCACGGTCTCGATCGTGCGCACGGCGATCCGCAACGGCATCCAGCAGACGGAGACGAACACGGGCATGGGCTACGACACGGTCGTGACGGGCCCGAACGGCCCGGAGCGTCTGGTCGGCATGGTGGCGGGGTCGTACACGATCCGGACGGACCAGGTTCCGACGACGCAGCTGAACTTCCAGCTGCTCGGCATCAACCTGAAGTTCACGCCGGAGCCGGGTGCGAGCCTGGCGCTGGCGAGCGGCCTCGGCCTGCTCGGCCTGCTGGCCTACCGCCGCCGAAGCTGAGTCCCTCCCGCGTCGAAGAGGGAGACTTCGACGACACGGGTGCGGAGCAGACCCAGGCTGCAGAGGCCAAGGGCCGATGCAGTCGTAGGAAACGAGAGGGTCACGGTCGCAAGACCGTGGCCCTCTTCGTTTTGGCTTGGCTCACCGAGATCCCGGGCATCGGGATCGCCTCGCCCGCCCCGATCCCCCGGGCGGCCGCCCCTACGCGCGATTGCGTGACCCCGAATCACGTCGGGCGCTCGGGGTGGTATGGCTACGAATTCGCCCGATCCCAGCGGCTCGCCGATTCCGACGACGCGGATTTGCGACGCAGAGGCAAGAAAATCGGTCGGTCCGCCGAGCGCGGGTGATAGGGTGGACCTGCTCGGGGCCCTTCCGACGGGGGGTGCGCGGGAGGTTCGTCTCGAGCTCGAACGGAGCCGATCAGAGCAAACTACCGAGATGCCAAGGGAGGTCGAGATGTCGAAGTTCCTGCAGCTGTTCGTAGTCGCCATCGCGGCCGTGGGGGTGGGCGCGTCGGCGCAGGCCCAGACGGTCGCGATGTACGGCGAGTACCACGAGTCGAACGGAATCATCGTCAACATTCCGCAGAACCCGCCGATCGTGACCTGTCCGAATCCGAACCTCCCCGGCAACCCGCCCGACGCCCGCTGTCACCACCGGGTCCAGAAGTTCTTCGGCGTCGCGCAGCAGGACGCCTACTTCGGGCCCCAGGTCGGCAACCGCGGCGCGCGGAACATCCCGGTCGATCCGACCGACACCGACGGCGACGGCCTCGACGTCGGCGATCCCTTCATCATCCCGCCCTTCGCCTTCGAGCAGCAGCTGGGCCGCCAGGGCAATGTGGTCTTGAACAACGTGGTCGACTGGCTCGACACGACGTTCACGGCCGCGATGCCGGGCACGAACCGCCTGACCTTCACCCGCGAAGCGACGGGCATGAACGGGACGAAGGCGACGGCGCCGCTCGAGCGCCACTTCTCGGCGATGAACTGGACGAAGGCCGGCAATGGCCAGAACAACGGCATCCTGACGACGATGGGCGGCTGGGAGGTCGTGCGTCCGGCGCCGATCGCGGGCCAGAACGTCATCACGCAGAACATCGGCAACGAGACGCTGAACATGACGTACACGCTCGGGCCGCGGCAGTTCGGCGGGACGATGACGACGCTGCTCGACGGCGACGGCCATCTCTTCCTGCGCGACCCGGCACTCTCGCAGAACTTCCCGACCAGCGTGCGGCCGATCATCGCGACGCTGCCGCTCGGCGATGGCAAGGTCGGCTTCCGGACCCGCAACGCGGCGGGCTGGGAGTTCACGACGCAGGGCGGTCAGCTGCCCGGCGCGTTCCGCGGCTTCCAGGCCCGCTCGGCGCGTTCCTGCCGCCGATCTGCCCGCCGGCGGAAGTCAATCCGCCGGACTGCAACGAGATGGTGCTCGAGGAGATCCAGCAGGGCATCTTCCTGGCGAACTTCGGTGCGGCGACCTCGGTCAAGTTCATGTTCCCGCTGACGACGGGCACGGTCTCGATCGTGCGCACGGCGATCCGCAACGGCGTGCAGCAGACGGAGACGAACACGGGCATGGGCTACGACACGGTCGTGACGGGCCCGAACGGCCCGGAGCGTCTGGTCGGCATGGTGGCGGGGTCGTACACGATCCGGACGGACCAGGTTCCGACGACGCAGCTGAACTTCCAGCTGCTCGGCATCAACCTGAAGTTCACGCCGGAGCCGGGTGCGAGCCTGGCGCTGGCGAGCGGCCTCGGCCTGCTCGGCCTGCTGGCCTGGCGCCGTCGGGCCTGAACCTCGCCTGTGCAGGACGCTCTCCGCTCGCTGTCCGAGCCCGTTCGGGAGAGGCGGCACGATGCGGGGGCGGACGGCCAGGGCATCGCGTCGAGATGCGGGCCACGGTCCTCGCGACCGTGGCCCCTTCGACGACGTGTCCCCTTCGACGACCTTCGATGAGAAGCGGCCTGCTGCACCGTTATCGCACGCTCCTCGATCGCGGGCCGACGCCGGGAGGCGGGTTCGAAGCGCTGAGAGCTCGAGTCGAATTCGAGACGAGTGAGAGACCGGTCAGAGATCAGAGTCAGAGAAGGGTGAGAGAGGAGTCCGAGAGGAAGTCCGTCGAAGCGAGACCATCGAGTCTGGAAAACCGGCGAAGCCCGGGGAAGCCAGGGAAGGCCGGGGAAGGAAGGAAGGGAGGTCGAGATGTCGAAGTTCCTGCCGTTCGTCGTCACGAGCGCGATCGCCGTCGGCGTGGTCGCATCGGCGCAGGCCCAGACGGTCGCCATGTACGGCGAGTACCACGAGTCGAACGGAATCATCGTCAACATTCCGCAGAACCCGCCGATCGTGCCCTGCCCGGATCCGAGCCTCCCGGGCAACCCACTCGATGCGCGTTGCCATCGGCGCGTCCAGAAGTTCTTCGGCGTCGCGCAGCAGGACGCCTTCTTCCAGCCCCAGGTCGGCAATCACGGCGCGCGCAACATCCCGGTCGATCCGACGGACACCGATGGCGACGGCCTCGACGTCGGCGATCCCTTCATCATCCCGCCCTTCGCCTTCGAGCAACAGCTCGGCCGCCAGGGCGCCGTCGTCCTGAACGCGGTCGTCGACTGGCTCGACACGACGTTCACGGCCGCGATGCCAGGCACGAACCGCCTGACCTACACGCGACAGGCGACGGGCATGAACGGGACGAAGGCCACGGCCGCGCTCGAGCGCCACTTCTCGGCGATGAACTGGACGAAGGCCGGCAATGGCCAGAACAACGGCATCCTGACGACGATGGGCGGCTGGGAGGTCGTGCGTCCGGCGCCGATCGCGGGCCTGAACGTCATCACGGACAACATCGGCAACGAGACGCTGAACATGACGTACACGCTCGGGCCGCGGCAGTTCGGCGGGACGATGACGACGCTGCTCGACGGCGGAGGCACGCTCTTCCTGCGCGATCCGGCGCTCTCGCAGAACTTCCCGACCAGCGTGCGGCCGATCATCGCGACGCTGCCCCTCGGTGACGGCGTCGTCGGGTTCCGGACCCGCAATGCGGCGGGCTGGGCGTACACGACGCAGGGCGGTCAGCTGCCCGGTGCGTTCCGCGGCTTCCCGGGCCCGCTCGGCGCGTTCCTGCCGCCGATCTGCCCGCCGGCCGAGATCAACCCGCCGGACTGCAACCAGATGGTCAAGGAGGAGATCGACCAGGGCATCTTCCTGGCGAACTTCGGCACGGCGACGTCGGTCAAGTTCATGTACCCGCTGACGACGGGCACGGTCTCGATCGTGCGCACGGCGATCCGCAACGGCATCCAGCAGACGGAGACGAACACGGGCATGGGCTACGACACGGTCGTGACGGGCCCGAACGGCCCGGAGCGTCTGGTCGGCATGGTGGCGGGCTCGTACACGATCCGGACGGACCAGGTCCCGACGACGCAGCTGAACTTCCAGCTGCTCGGCATCAACCTGAAGTTCACGCCCGAGCCGGGCGCGAGCCTGGCGCTGGCGAGCGGCCTCGGCCTGCTCGGGCTGCTGGCCTGGCGGCGGCGCTGAGCGCGGTCCGCTCGGGGGGCGATCGTTCGAAACGACGGCGTGTCGGCCTTCGGCCTGCTCGGTCCGGCGCGGCTGGAATCCGCGGGCTTCGCGATCAGGGCCTGCGCGTCGGCGGGTGCGCCGCGGTGCGCGCCGGCGATCCCGTCGAAGCGGTCGCGATCGCGGAGATCGGGGTCGCGCTGCGATGCCGATGGGGCCGTGGTCCTTTCGGCGTGAATCGCGTGGCCGGCCGTGCGCTACAGGGCGACACGGAACGAAACGAAGCAGCGGAGGGGGAGTCCATGTCGAAGCGTCTGCAGTGGTTCATGCTGGTCGCGGTCCTGTCGGGGGCGACTGCCGTTTCGCAGGCCCAGACGGTCGCGATGTACGGCGAGTACCACGAGTCGAACGGAATCATCGTCAACATTCCGCAGAACCCGCCGATCGTGGACTGTCCGAATCCGAACCTCCCGGGCAATCCCCCGGACGCCCGCTGCCACCACCGGGTCCAGAAGTTCTTCGGCGTCGCGGCGCAGGACGGCTACTTCCAGCCCCAGGTCGGCAACCGCGCCGCGCGCAACATCCCGGTCGATCCGACCGATGCCGACGGCGATGGCCTCGACGTCGGCGATCCCTTCATCATTCCGCCCTTCGCCTTCGACCAGCAGCTCGGTCGCCAGGGGGGCGTCGTGCTGAACAACGTGGTCGACTGGCTCGATACGACGGTCACCGCTGCGATGCCGGGCACGAACCGCCTGACCTTCACCCGCGAAGCGACGGGCATGAACGGGACGAAGGCGACGGCGCCGCTCGAGCGCCACTTCTCGGCGATGAACTGGACGAAGGCCGGCAATGGCCAGAACAACGGCATCCTGACGACGATGGGCGGCTGGGAGGTCGTGCGTCCGGCGCCGATCGCGGGCCAGAACGTCATCACGCAGAACATCGGCAACGAGACGCTGAACATGACGTACACGCTCGGGCCGCGGCAGTTCGGCGGGACGATGACCACGCTGCTCGACGGCGACGGCACGCTCTTCCTGCGCGACCCGGCGCTCTCGCAGAACTTCCCGACCAGCGTGCGGCCGATCATCGCGACGCTGCCGCTCGGCGACGGCATCGTCGGGTTCCGGACCTACGATGCGGCGGGCTGGGCGTACACCTCGCTCAACGGCCAGCTGCCCGGCGCCTTCCGCGGCTACCCCGGGCCCCTCGGCGCGCTGCTACCGCCGATCTGCCCGCCGGCCGAGATCAACCCGCCGGACTGCAACCACATGGTCAAGGAGGCGATCGACCAGGGCATCTTCCTGGCGAACTTCGGCACGGCCACGTCGGTGAAGTTCATGTACCCGCTGACGACGGGCACGGTCTCGATCGTGCGCACGGCGATCCGCAACGGCATCCAGCAGACGGAGACGAACACGGGCATGGGCTACGACACCGTCGTGTCGGGCCCGAACGGCCCGGAGCGTCTGGTCGGCATGGTGGCGGGGTCGTACACGATTCGGACGGACCAGGTTCCGACGACGCAGCTGAACTTCCAGCTGCTCGGCGTGAACCTGAAGTTCACGCCGGAGCCGGGCGCGAGCCTGGCGCTGGCGAGCGGCCTCGGGCTGCTCGGCCTGCTGGCCTGGCGGCAGCGCGGCTGACGCCGCGTCCCATCGTTCGGCGGGGCGGCCCGATCAGTCTTCGTGCTCGTCCTCCGGCGGTCGGCCCTCCTCGAGCGCCCGCGCGGCCGCGTCCCGTCCCCAGGATGCGGACTGCTCGACCGCTGCGCGGTCGAGCGACTCGAGGCCGAGGGAGTCGATCCAGCGCGTCGCCCCGGCGCGATCGCGCATGGACCAGAAGTAGGCGATGCGACGCGCCAGGGGGAGCCGCGCTGGGTGGGCGTCACCCAGCCGCGCGAGCCAGGCGGCCGCCGCCTCGGGCGCGATGCGTGCCTGCCGCTTCAGGATCGCGGCCAGCAGCGTCGCGTTCGTCGCGTCGAGCGGCTCGCTCGAATCGGCCTCGAGTCCCCGGGCGGTGAGCCACTTCCAGGCTGCGTCGTCGTCGCGGATCGCCCAGGTCGCCATCGTCTCGGTCAGCGCCTCGCGACGCTCCACGCTCTCGGGCCGGGTCAGGAGCCATTCGAGGGCCGCGCGGGGATCGTCGTTCCGCCAGTCTCCCGCGAGCCGATCGAGCGCCCCGGCGAGCCACTCGGGCGTCCCGTTCCGCGTGACGTCTTCGTAGAGCTTCGCGGCCGCGATGGGATCCTCGCGGCCGCCCAGATTGAGGCTGACGCGGACCAGACGCTGATGGAGCGCATCGTCGTCTGGCGCGTCGAGACCGCGCACGATCGCGAAGAGGGCCGTCGGTCCCTGCGTGTTCAGCACGCCGCGGACCAGGCCGTCCGCGACGTCGAGCCGCTTCGACTGGGTCCAGAACCGCCGCGCGAGGTCGAGCGCGCCATCGACGTCGCCGGCCGTTGCCCAGCCGCGCACCAGAGGGGCTGCAGCGGTCTCGAACGTCTCCTTGTCGGTGATCGTCTGGTAGTAGTTGGCCGCCGCGATCCGATCGCCGCCGGCCGCCCACTCCCGCATCACCGTCGCGATGCCCGAGTTGCGCCGCGAACGCACGGGCCAGCTGCGGACCTCCTGCATCGCGGCGACGGGATCGATCAGGGCCCAGGCCCCGAGAAACGTCTGGAGGTCGACCGGATCGGCTCGTCCCGCGCGCTGGGACACGGCGCGCGCGGCACCGGCGGCGTTCGAGGCCGTCAGGCCCTCGTAGAGACGGGTGAGCGTCACCGTTCGGACGAACGCGCGGGGCTCCGCCAGGGCCTCGGCCACGCGCTGCTCCATTTCCTCGGCGCTGCGGCCCTGATCCGGCTCGGGAAATGAGACCGGAGCGGGTCCGGTCGAGCGTCCGATCAGGAGACCGACCACCACGCCGACGACGCCCGCGAGCAGCGCTCGCGGCAGGTTCGACCCCATCGATTCCGTCTCCTCACCTTCGCGTTCGAGGTTCCCGCTTCGTGTGCGCTTCATGGGCGCTCCACGATCGCATTCACGTTCCCATCCCGACTCGCACGATGGCGTTCACGCGGACGGGCGACCCTTGCGGGCCGCCCGTCCACGCTTCGAGCCTCGTCGATGGACGGCTTCGAGCGGCCGCGGGCTCGCGCTCGCTCATCCGATCCGAAGGATGCCGGCGGTATTGTCCCGCATGACGCGTCGCAGCGCCGCGGCCGGGAGCGCTTCGACCTCCTCGAGGAAGTCGAGGGGCGCGGCGACGCCTTCCGGGTGGGGCCAGTCCGAGCCGAAGAGGACGCGCTCCGCGCCGATCGTGTCGACGAGTGCGTAGACGTCGTCTTCGAAGAAGGGCGCGACGTAGACGTGCTCCTTGAAGACCTCGTCGGGCGGGCGCCGGACGAGCGACGCCTTCGCGCCGCCCTGCGACGTGATCGCGACCCGACCGACCTTCTCGAGGCTCTTGACGAGGCCCGGGACCCAGTCGCTGCCGTTCTCGATCGAGGCCGCCCGGAGCCTCGGGAAGCGATCGAAGAGGCCGTGGAGCACGAGCGCTGCGAAGGTGTCCTGGGCCGGACGCGCCCCGAAGCAGGTGAGGAACTGGAAGGGCGTCATCGTCTGCTCGGTGACGTTCGGGTCCTCGCCCCAGGCGCGCCCGAAGAAGTCGGTGTAGCCGCTGACGCCGATGTGGAGGGCGACGAGCAGGCCGGCCTCCTCGGCCCGGGCCCAGAAGGGGTCGAACCAGGGATCCGCGGGCGAACGCCCGTAGATCGGGCCCGGCCGGAGGATGAAGCCCCTCGCGCCCAGCGCGGCCACTCGCTCGAGCTCGGCGATCGCCCCGTCGCGGTCCGCGAGCGTGATCAGGGGGAGGGCGAAGATGCGGTCCCGGTACGCATAGCCCCAGTCGTCTTCGATGAAGCGATTGAAGGCGCGGACGTTCGCGATCAGGGCATCGCGGTCGTCGAGGATCTCGGCCTCGAACGCGACGCCGAACGAGGGAAGCATGATCGTCGCCTGCAGGCCCTGCTTGTCGAGCGTCGCGAGGCGCGCCTCGCGGTCGCGGAACGCGGGCGTCTCGGAGCTGATCGCGCGCGGGATCTTCGCCGTGTCGCCCTTGCCCGACATGAAGGGTCGATAGGCGCCGGGGGGCAGGACCCAGTCGCGCGTCGCGCGGTGGAATCCGATCGGTCGATCGCCGAAGCGCCACTCGTCGACGCCGTCGGAGCCCTTCGCGACGTGACAGGCACGGCCGCTCCGGAACTTCGCTTCGAGGTGTCGGGTACAGCAGTCGTGGGGCTCGTAGAAGTGGTTGTCGGCGTCGATCGGTACGAAATCGAGCGACTTCATCGGGGGATCCTCCTCGGTCTCGCGGATGGCCAGCGCGACCCGTTTCACGCCATTCGGAGCTGGATCAGGCGGTTCTCCGGGTTCGGACGCAGGCCGTCCCGGCGCCGGGCGAAATAACGTTCGAAGAGGTCCGCCGGCGCGAGGTCCTCCACCACCGCATAGCCGAGCCGCGCGGCATCCCGCGCCAGCTGCGCGGGATCGTGTCGCAGCTGGCGCGGCTCGCCGACCGCCGCGGTGCTGCGATTCACCTCGGCCGAACGAGCGCGATCGGCCTCGGCCGTGAGCAGCTCGATGGCGATCGGATAGTCGAAGACGATTCGACTCCCGAGCGCCGAGACCGCGCGGAGGGAAGCGAGCGTCGACTCGAAGGCCGCTCGCGTCAGGTAGGTGACGACCCCGAGCCAGGTGAAGAACGTCGGTCGTTCGGGGTCGAGGCCGCTCCCGGCGAGGGCCGCGCCGGCGGTCTCCCGTTCGAAGTCGACGGGGACGAAGCGCGCTTCGGGGTGGTCCTCGAAGCCGAGCGAGCGCAGCTTCGCGCGCTTCTCGGCCTGGGAGTCGGGATGGTCCAGCTCGAAGACGCGCAGCCGCTTCGCGAGGTCGGGGCGCCGCAGCAGGAACGAATCGTTGCCGGCGCCGAGCAGGACGAGCTGGGTCACGCCGAGCGCGTCGAGGCCGCGCTCGAGCGCGTCCTCGGCATAGCGGGCGCGGGCGAGCACGCCGCCCTGGATCGGCTGGAGATGCAGCCGGTCGAGGTAGGCCTGGAGCTCGCCCCGCTCGAGCGGCTCGGCGAAGAGGCCGCCGGTGAACCGGGCGGCGAAGGGATCGTCGAAGACGAGCGGGCGCTCGCCCGACTGATGATGCGCGGCGCGCAGCCCGGCGACGAGCTGGGCGGTCGTGCTGGCGCGTCCGTTCTCCACGACTCCCTCCTCGCCCGGGCCTCGTCCTCGGCGCGCCCGCGTCCCGCCCGCGTCTCGTCCGGCGGGTTCGTCGGAAGCCGCGGGCGGTCGCCTGGCGCGTCGGAGCCTCAGGGCGCGAGCGCGGCGTCGGCGACGCCCTGATCATAGTACTCCCGCGTTCGGCAGATCGCGTCGCCCCGGAACCACCAGAAGCCGACGTAGCGGTTGTCGTAGGGCCTGCCGGTCGCGAGCGCGCGGCCCCGGCCGTGGTACTCGGCGATCAACAGATTCGGGTCGGTCGCGGGATGGACGACGTCGATCGAGAGCTCGAAGCGGAAGACCCGAAAGGCCGCCGCGAGGTAGGCGCGCACGGTCTCCCGCCCCTCGACCCGGAAGGGGCCGCGCGAGACGGGATACGGGAACTCGATGACGTAGTCCTCCGTGTAGTGGGCCACGGCCCCGTCGGCATCGCCGCGGGCCATCGCCGCGAAGGCGCGCTCCAGGATCTCGAGCCGGCTCACGCGTAGCGCTCCGGAAAGGGGAAGGTCGCCCGCGCGAGGTCCGACTCGATCTGATCCGGCCAGCGTTCGGAGAGGAACCGCTCATGGAGGACCACGGCGTCCGCGAGGGAGAGCGGTCGCAGGGGCTCGTCCTCGCGCCAGTCGAAGCAGGCCTCGTCGAGGGAGCGCCATCCGAGCGTGTAGCGGAGCCAGCGGGGCTTCGACGTCGGCTGTCGTCCGCGCGCGCTCCCGTCCTGGAACGGCGTTGCCTCTTCGGCGGAAGACGGGCGCGCGGAGGGGCCGACGGGGTCGGGCACGCTGTGGCGGTAGAGGGTGTTGTCGAAGACGAGCAGGTCGCCGACCCGCATCGGCGGTGTGATCTCATTCTCGGCCGCGTCGTGGAGCCGCGTTCCGCCGGTCGTCGTGTCGTCGCGTAGCGTCAGGATGGCGACCTGGCGAGGGCGGATGCCGCTGTGGACCCGATGGCGGACACGGGGCACGACCGTATGGTCGAAGAGTTCGCCGTCGTAATGGGGCACGATCGGCCCGCATCGCTCGAAATAACGTCCTACGTTGAAGAGCACGCGTCCGCGCTTCAAGCCGAGCCGGTCCGCCACCTCGTGGGCGAGTTCGGCGATCGGCTGCGGGAGCTCCTCGTCGGCGAAGCCGGGGAGATGTCGCGTCTCGGGCGAGCCCGGGCAATGGAGGGCGAAGGCGAAGGTCTCCATCGACGTGAACTCGTAGACGTAGTTGCGACGCGCGATGGTATTCGCACGGTCGTAGGCGCCGGAGATGAACGCGTTGATCTCGCGGATCAGACGCTCGCACGCGTCCGGGGATCGCAGGCGTTCGAGGGACCAGGTCATCGCATCCTCCCGATCGGTCGTCGCGGGGCGCCCGCCCGAGCGCCGGGGGGGGCCGCGCGCGACGGGCCGGCCGCTCGACGTCGACGCGGACGAACGGCGCCACTATAGAGGAATCGAGGCCATCGGAAGCCGTCCGCGATCGTTCCCGTCGGACCGGATGTGGCGGTCGATCGGGGAGCTAGCATTCGCTGCTCCACTCGACGCCGGCGTACGCGGCGGCGCCTCCCCTTGCGACGTCCCATCGCTCGTGAAGCCTTGCGAGGAAGCCATGCCCAGACCGCTCGATCGATTCCGCTCGACCCGCACGGGGCGACTCGCGCGTCTCCGGGGAGCGGCCCTGCTCGGGCTCGCGTGCGCCTGGCCCGCGGCAACGCCCGCGGCGCCCCCCGGCGCGCCCGCGGAAGGCGCCGCGCCGGCCTCGCCGTCCAGACCGTACTCGCCCTACGTCGAGCGGACGTTCCCGACCCGCGTGTTCTGGGGCGATACGCATCTGCATACGAGCTGGTCGCCCGACGCCAACGCCGGGGGCAATACCCGGATCGATCCGGATACGGCCTACCGCTTCGCGAAGGGGGAGACGGTTCGCGGACACGCCGGTCAGCCCGTGCGGTTGAGCCGGCCGCTCGACTTCCTCGTCGTCGCGGACCACAGCGAGTACATGGGCCTCTACCCCATGCTCGAAGCGCACGATCCCGACCTGCTCGCGAACGAGACGGGCGCCCGCTGGGCCGGGCTGATCGAGGAGGGCAAGCGGGCACAGGTCGGCGCCGAGTTCGCCATGGGTCTGCCGTCGGGCCAGGATCTGATCCGGAGCCCCGCCTTCCAGCGGTCCGTCTGGCGCCGCGTGATCGAGAACGCGGAGCGCCACGACGATCCCGGCCGCTTCACGGCCTTCGTCGGCTACGAGTGGAGCTCGATGCCCCGCGGCGCGAATCTCCACCGCATCGTGCTCTTCGCGGACGGCGCACAGCGCGCCTCGCAGGTCGTGCCGTTCCGATCGATCGACTCCGACGACCCCGAAGCGCTCTGGCGCTACCTCGCCGACTACGAACGCACCACCGGCGGCCGCGTGCTCGCGATCCCCCACAACAGCAACCTGTCGGCGGGTCGGATGTTCGAGCTCGTCGACATGGGCGGGAGGCCCTTCTCGAAGGCATACGCCAGCGAGCGGGCGCGCTGGGAGCCGCTCGTCGAGGCGACCCAGATCAAGGGCGACAGCGAGACCGCGCCCCATCTCTCGCCCGAGGACGAGTTCGCCGACTACGGCACCTGGGACGCGGAGGCGGGCATGACGCCGCGTCCGCACGAGGATCGGATGTACGAGGCCGAGTACGTCCGTGCAGCCCTCGCCCGCGGTCTGGGCGAGGCGCAGCGCCTCGGCGTCAACCCCTTCGCCTTCGGCCTGATCGGGAGCACCGATTCCCATACGGGCCTCGCCACCGCCGACGACGCGGATTTCTGGGGGAAGTTCGGCAGCAACGAGCCCCATCCGGGTCGGGCCTCCGAGCCCTGGGCGAAGAACTTCCTCCCGCCGCCCGACAGCGAGGCCTATCGCCAGTTCCAGGCGGCGGGCTTCGCCGATCGCGCGCCGTCGAGCCAGTCGATGACCTGGCGCCTCGTGGCCTCGGGCTTCGCGGCCGTCTGGGCGACCGAGAACACGCGCGCGGCGCTCTTCGACGCGATGCGTCGACGGGAGACCTATGCGACGACCGGCCCGCGCATGGTCGTCCGCTTCTTCGGCGGCTGGGACTTCGGACCGGCCGACGCGGACGCGCCGGATCTGGCGGCCATCGGGTACGCCAAGGGCGTGCCGATGGGCGGCGTGCTTCCGAGCCCCGACGCGGGGGCGAACCGGGCGCCCGGATTCCTCGTCTCGGCGATGCGCGATCCGGAGGGCGCGAACCTCGATCGGATCCAGGTCGTCAAGCAATGGCTCGACGACGCGGGGACGCGCCGGGAGCGGATCTTCGACGTGGCGCTCGCCGGCGATCGACGCGTCGACGCGCGGGGCCGCTCGCGCGAGCCAGTCGGCGACACCGTCGACCTCGCGACGGCGACCTACTCGAATACCATCGGTGCGAGCCTGCTCTCCGCGGTCTGGCGCGATCCGGACTTCGATCCCGCGCGATCGGCCGTCTACTACGTCCGCGTGCTCGAGATTCCCACGCCTCGTTGGACGACCTACGATGCCGTGCGTTTCGGGACGCCCCTGCCGGAGGCGTATCCGGGGACGACGCAGGAGCGGGCCTATACGTCGCCGATCTGGTACGAGGCGCGCTGAGCGGATGGAGCGGGTGGCGGTTCGGTCGGGAAGCGGCAGGGCGAGGATGCGGGATCGGTCGCGATCGGAGGCGGAGGGCATGGACTTGGTGGGGGAAGCGAGGGCGGCAGCGTGCGCAGCGATGGGTCGGGCGATCGTTCCGGCCGGGCTTCGGGGAGCGAGCGTTTCGATCGCCGTCTTCTTCGGGTCGGCCGTCCTCGTCGGACTCGTCGGATGCGGGGGCGATCCGGACGCCGGCATGCCGGAGCACGTTCGGCAGCGTCACGTCCTGCTCGAGGGCGCCCCGAACTTCCGTGACCTCGGCGGTTATGCGACCGCCGACGGGCGCCACGTCCGATGGGGCCAGTTCTACCGCTCCGACGACCTCGCCGCGCTCACCGACGAGGATCTCGAGAAGGTCGGGGCGCTCGGACTCCGGCTGGTCTGTGATTTCCGCGCGCCGTACGAGAAGGAAGCCGAGCCCGATCGACTGCCCGCCGAGAACCCCCCGGCCGTCGCCGCGCTCGCGATCGGCGCCGAGTCCTTCATGGTCAAGGATCTCCGCGAGCGCATCTCGAGCGGCGAGCTCGAGGGGCTCGATCTGCGCGGCATGATGATCGAGGGCAATCGCCAGTTCGCGACGACCTACACGCCCCAGTACGCGGCGATGTTCGAGCGCATCCTGGCGCCCGCGAATCGTCCCGCCCTCGTCCACTGCACGGCGGGCAAGGACCGCGCGGGCTTCGCCTCGGCGATGATCCTCTCCGTCCTCGGCGTACCGCGGGAGACGGTGATGGAGGACTTCCTCCTGACGAACCACTACACGCAGCGCGCGACCGATCGACAGCTGTTGATGATCAGGCTCTTCTCGCTCTTCCGTACCGACCCCGAGCTGCTCCGTCCGCTCTTCGGCGTCGAGCGCGAATACCTCGAGGCGGCCTTCCAGGCGATCGACGACCAGTGGGGGGACTTCGATACCTACCGTCGTCAGGGGCTCGGCGTCGACGACGCCGAGCTCGAGGCGTTCCGGACGGCGGTGCTCGAGGAGTCCGCGTCCCGCGTGCGTCTGCCGGGTCAGATGCGATAGAGCGCGCGTACGTTGTCGTGGACGACGCCCCGCCGCTGCGCGGGCGTCATGCCCTCCGTGACCTCGTCCGCGATCCGGCGCGAATTCGGATAGGTCCCGTCGCCATGCGGGAAGTCGGTGGCCCACATGACGCGCTCCATGTTGAGCGCTCCGACGACCCAGCGAACGCTCGTGTCGTCCTGGAAGGTCGTCCAGACGTTCTCGAGCACGTACTCCGAGGGCTTGCGCGAGAGCGCGCCGACTTCCATCGACCAGCGATGACGCTCCCAGGCATGGTCGAGCCGGAAGCAGAAATGCGGGAGCCAGCCGGCGTCGTTCTCGACCATGACGACCCGGAGCGCGGGATGCCTTTCGAAGACGCCGCCGAGCACCATCATCATGATGATGTTCTGGTTGCCGCGGACGGTCACGATCTGCTGGATCACCTTCGGCCCGCGGACCTTCATCCCATAGCTCTCGCGGCCGGTCAGGATGTGGAACTCGACGGGCAGGCCGAGATCGATCGCCGCCTCCCAGACCGGGGCGTAGCTCGGATGGTCGTAGTCCTCGAAGGCCGGATCTCCACAGAGCATCACGCCCTTGAACCCCTGCCGCGCGATTGCCTCGAGCTCGCGGACGCCTTCTTCGGGCGTCGGGATCGCGGCCATGCCGATTCCGACGAGCCGCTTCGGGTCCAACGCGCAGAATCCCTCGAGCCAGCGGTTGTACGCCTCGAAGCAGGCCTTGCGATAGGCGACGTCCGGATGCAGGCAGAGCACCATGCCGGCCGAGGGATAGATGATCTCGCCGGCGACGTTCTCCTCGTCCTGGATCGCGAGCCGGGCCTTCGGGTCCCAGGCCGCGGGGTGGATCGCGCTCCAGGGCTGGGGCTTCGACCAGTCCTCGAAGCGGAGGCCGGCGCGCGAGAGCATGCCGGAGGGGATCGTGAAGTCCATGCCCGGCACGACCATGATCGCGCCGATCTTCGGGTCCTCCGCCGCGCGCGGCCGCTGCGATCTCCACTTCGGATCGATGTCTGCATAACACGCTTCGATTTCGACCACGTGCGAGTCGGCGGAGAAGAGCGGTTCCATGGCGTCCTCCTGCGAGCATCTCCGGACCGGAGACCGCCTTCGATTCTACGGCCGAGGGCCGGGGCTGGGAAGGCGGATCCGGGCCCGGAGGGCGGGCGCGTCGGGGGCCGGTCCGGTAGCGTCGAACGCGTGCGTGCGCGGGCGTCGGCGACGGGCCGGTCCCGGCGCCGCGCGGGACGCGGCCGGAGCGGGAAGCGGCCGGAGCACGATGGAGGAGGGGCGAATGGGCGTCGACTACGTGATGCATTTCGGGATCTGCGTGCGCGATCTCGAGCGGTCGATCCGCTTCTATCGCGACGGTCTGGGCTTCGTCGAGAAGGGGCGTCTCCACATCGAGGACGCGCCGACGGCGCAGATGATGGAGATTGCGGATCTCGTCCTCGACGCGGTCTACCTCGAACGCGATGGCGTCCGCATCGAGCTGCTCGCCTACCCGAAGAACGGAACCGTCGGTCCGGCGACGGCCCGGCCGATGAACCAACCGGGCCTCACGCATTTCGCGGTGCGCGTCGACGATCGCGAGGCGATGATCGCGAAGCTCACGGCCCTCGGCGGCGCCGTCATTCCGGTCAGCCGGATCGAGAATCCGGCCTTCGAGGCGCGTATCTGCTACGTGACGGATCCCGACGGGACGCGCCTCGAGCTCGTCCAGGTACCGACGGATCCGACGCGCTGAGCGATCGGGAGCGATCCCGGGCGACCGCTCGAGCGGACGTCGTCCACGGCGCGCCGATGGCCGGCCGTCACGCCTTCGACCCGTCCCCGTGCTTCCCGGACGACCAGCCCGCGGCCGCGAGGTGGCGCTCGCCGAATCGGAGCGCCGGGGCTTCGAGCGCGGTCGCCATGGTGTCGTTCCACCGGTTGAGCCAGCCGAAGAGCGAGACGATCGCGACGAGGTCGACGATCTGCCGCTCGTCGAAGTGGCGGCGAAGGGCCGCGAAATGGGCCGGCGTCGTCGCGTTCGGTTGGAGCGCGGCGTCCCGGGCGAGACGGAGCGCCGCACGCTCCCGCTCGTCGAAGAGCGGGCTCGTCTCGAACGAGAAGGCCGACTCGAGCTTCTCGGGCGCGACGCCGATCTTCGCGGCGCCGTGCGACGTATGGGCCTGGCAATAGCTGCAGCCGGCGGCCGAGCTCGCGACGAAGGCGACGAGCTGACGCAGCGCAGGCTCGATCGAGCAGTGGCCGAGGACCGCGCCGGAGAGCGCGCCGAAGCCGCGCAGGATCTCGGGCGAACGGCCCAGCGTGAGCAGGCTGTTCGGCACGAAGCCCATCAACGACTCGATCGACTGGAAGATCGGCTCGAACTCGGAGAGCTCGGACCGCGGCAGCGGCGCCACGTTCGGCATGTCGACCTCCTCGAGGC
>JAWKRW010000001.1:0-1469458 GCA_041389445.1 Myxococcota bacterium | reverse complement strand
GCAGCGCGCGACCTGGATGGTCGACTACCAGTTGAGCATCCATCCCGGATCGATGGCGGCGCGTGGGGCGGGACGAACGGGCCCACGCGCCGCTTTCATTTCACGGCGCGCGTCGTAGACTCGCCCACGGCCCGCGCCGCGTCCTCCGCTCGTCGGGGCGTGCACGAGGCCGGGAGGAGCGCAGATGACCCGCCGTTCGCCCGTCGACTCCGTCGCCCGCTTCGTGACGGGCGCGTTGCTCGTCGTCGCCTTCTCCGCCTGCGACGGCGGAGGAGACGGCGATCCGGGTCCCGAAGCCGGCTGGCCGCACTACGCCGGCGATCGCGGCGGCATGCGCTATTCGCCCGCGATCCAGATCACGAAGGACAACGTCGATCGGCTGGAGGTCGCCTGGACCTTCCACAGCGGCGACGTCTCCGACGGCTCCGACGGGACGAGCAAGACCTCCTTCAACGCGACGCCGCTGCTGGTCGACGATGCCCTCGTGTTCTGCACGCCGATGAATCGCGTCATCGCGGTCGACGCGGAGACGGGCGAGCAGCGCTGGGCCTACGACCCCGTCCAGCGGCAGACGAAGCTCCCCGATCCCCACAGCCGCGTCTGCCGGGGTGTCGCCTACTGGGAGGCCGACCACGAAGCCGAGCGTGCCGGAGCCTGCGGCTCGCGCATCTTCATGGGCACCGTCGACGCCGAGCTGATCGCGATCGACGCGCGGACGGGAAGCCCCTGCGACGACTTCGGCGAGCGGGGCCGTGTCGATCTGCGCGCGCGCATGGGCGACGACCTCGAGCCCTGGGCCTACTACCTGACCTCGCCGCCCGCCACCGTGAACGACACCGTCGTGGTCGGCGGCATGGTCTACGACAACCTGCGGCGGGACGCGCCGCCCGGGGTGATCCGCGGCTTCGACGCACGGACGGGCCGGCTTCGCTGGGCCTTCGATCCGGTCCCCCCCGGCTACGCGGGTCCGCCGCCCGTGCCCGGAAGCGACTGGGTTCCGGGCACGGCCAACGCCTGGTCGATCCTCTCCGCCGACGAGGCTCTCGACCTCGTCTTCGTGCCGACGGGCAACGCCGCGACGGACTACTTCGCGGCGTCGCGCCACGGCCTCGACGCGTTCTCGAGCTCCGTCCTCGCACTCCGCGGCGCGACCGGCGAGCTCGTCTGGCAGTACCGCATGGTGAACAAGGACGTCTGGGACTTCGACACGGCGTCTCAGCCCGTGCTCTTCGACTTCGAGATGCCCGACGGCCGGCTCGTTCCCGCCGTCGCACAGGGCACGAAGATGGGCCACGTCTTCATCCTCGACCGGATGACCGGCGTGCCGATCCACGGCCACCGGGAGGTTCCGGTGCCGACCGACGGCGTGCCCGGCGAGGTCCTCGCGCCGACCCAGCCCGTACCCTCCTTCGTCGAGCCGCTCCATCCGACGAAGCTCACGCCCGACGACGCCTTCGGCTTCACGTTCTGGGATCGCGGCAAGTGTCGCGACGAGATCGCGAAGTACCGCTACGACGGCATGTTCACGCCGCCGACCGTCGAAGGCTCGATCCAGTACCCGCAGAATCCCGGCGGCATGAACTGGGGCAGCCTCGCGATCGATCCCGAGCGGAAGCGCCTCGTGACGAACCTGATGCGGATGGCGAACGTGATCCAGCTGATCCCGCGCGCGGAGTACGACGCGATGGCCGACAAGACCTCCCACTGGCCCTTCCAGATCCAGCCGATGCACGGCACGCCCTACGCCATGCGCAACTTCCCGATCCTCTCCCCCTTCGGCGCCCCCTGCTCGCCGCCGCCCTGGGGCACGATCGTCGCGGTCGACCTCGAGACGGGGAAGATCGCGTGGGAGAAGCCGCTCGGGACGATCCGCGATCAGGCGCCGTTTCCAATCTGGCTCTGGCCCGGCTTCGACGGCCTCGGCGCGCCCAATCTCGGCGGCCCCGTCGCGACCGCGAGCGGGCTCGTCTTCATCGCGGCGACGACGGACCGCTATCTGCGCGCCTTCGACACGGAGACGGGCGACGAGGTCTTTCGCCATCGCCTGCCGTACACGGGCAACGCGACGCCCATGACCTATCGCCTTCCGAACGGGCGGCAGTTCGTCGTGATCGCCTCGGGCGGTCACGTCTGGTCCGAATCGGGCGACGCCCTGATGGCCTTCGCGCTGCCGGCGGACTGACGTGAGCGGCCCGGTCGCCCACGGACCCCGGTCTGCAGCGCCCCGTTCTCCGCGGGGGCCCGCTCAGCCCTGAGGCGGCTTGCGGATGCGCTCGGGATCGACCCGCAGCGGCCGCTCGTACGAGGGGTCGCTGCGGTCCCGGGTCGCCGGGCCGGCGCCCAGCATCGCCTCGAGCTGCGCGGGCGTGAGGTCGTACTCGCCAGGCTGGCCCTGCCAGTCGTAGAGGCATTTGCGCTGGGCGATCGCCCAACGGCCGTCGCGGCGCTCCATGCGGTCGATGTAGCGGCCGCCGCCCAGGGAGAGCGCGGGTCCGCTGCGGTTCATGGCCGCGAAGAGCCAGTAGGTCTCGGTATGGGCCGTGTCGCCGTCGAGCGCGCAGTGGTGGTTCGTGATGACGTGCTGCGTCGCGCTCTGCATCGTCCCGTGGAAGGCCATGAAGTGATCGGCGAAGGCCTCGGGGCCGCCGACGAAGAGGCCGTGGTCGTCGATGGCGTCGGGATGATAGGCGGAGAGGATGAGCTCGCGGTCCATCCGGTCGACCCCGCGGCAATACCGGATGATCACGTCGTGGATCTCCTGTCGGTCCACGAGCTCGCGCAGCTTCCGCTCCAGGGTCGCGTCGATCATGACGAAGAGTCTCCGGGTTCGAGTCCCGCCCATGCTAGCGTCGGCGTCGGCGCGTCGAGCCCGTCCGCCTCCAACCCGTCCGCCCTGGGACGGCGGGCCGGCCGGATCCGGAGAACGGAGATCGCGGATGCAGCGAGAGATCTTCAGCGAGGAACACCAGCTCTTCCGCGAGCAGTTCCGCCGCTTCGTCCAGACCGAAGTCGAGCCCGACGTGCCGGCCTGGAACGAGGCCGGCATCGTCCCACGCGCGATCTGGAAGCGGATGGGCGAGGAGGGCTACCTCGGCGCCAACATGCCCGAGGCCTGGGGCGGGGCCGGCGGCGACTTCCTCTTCGACGCGATCGTGATGGAGGAGCTCGCCTACGCCCGCGCCCACTGCCTGCAGGCCTCGCTCCATACCGACATCTGCCTCCCCTACCTGCTCTCGTACGGGACCGACGAGCAGAAGAAGAAGTTCCTCGTCCCCGCGATCGCCGGCGAATGCCTCGTCGCCATCGCCATGACCGAGCCCTCGGCCGGCTCGGACCTCGCGGCCGTGCGGACGACGGCGATCCGCGACGGCGACCACTACGTCGTCAACGGCGCCAAGACCTTCATCTCGAACGGTCAGAACAGCCATCTCGTCATCGTCGTCGCGAAGACCGACCCGACGAAGCGCCACGACGGGATCAGCCTGATCCTGGTCGAGGAGGGGACGCCCGGGTTCGAGCGGGGGCGCAACCTCGAGAAGATCGGACTCAAGGGCCAGGACACGAGCGAGCTCTTCTTCCGCGACTGCCGCGTTCCGGCGGCGAACCTGCTCGGGCGCGAGGGGCAGGGGTTCCGGATGCTGATGGAGAAGCTCCAGCAGGAGCGGCTCTGCATCGCGGTCTCCTGCATGGCCTCGGTCCGCCGCTCGCTCGACGACACGATCGCCTACGTGAAGGAGCGGCAGGCCTTCGGCAAGCCGATCGCCGCGTTCCAGAACACCCAGTTCAAGCTCGCCGAGCTCGAGACGGAGTACGAGCTCGGCCAGGCCTTCACCGACCGCCTGCTCGCCGCGCACGTCCGGGGCGAGGACCTCGTCAAGGAGGTCTCGATGGCGAAGTGGTGGACTTCGGACCTGCAGAAGCGGGTCGCCGCGGAGTGTCTCCAGCTCTTCGGGGGGTACGGCTTCATGGCCGAGTACCCGATCTCGCAGGACTACCAGGACGCGGCGGTCCAGTCGATCTATGCCGGCAGCAACGAGATCATGAAGGTGATCATCGCGCGGCGGATGGGGCTCGGTTAGGCATGGCGATTCCGACGCTCGAGTACGCGCTCGGCGAGACGGTGGACCTGTTGCGCGAATCGGTGGCGCGCTTCGCGGCGGCGGAGATTGCGCCCATCGCGGATCGGGTCGATCGCGAGAACGCCTTTCCCAACGCGCTGTGGCGCGCGCTCGGCGACCTCGGCGTGCTCGGCCCGACGATCTCCGAGCAGTACGGCGGGGCCGACCTCGGATACCTGGCCCACGTCGTCGCCATGGAGGAGATCTCGCGCGCGTCGGCCTCGATCGGGCTCTCCTACGGCGCCCACTCGAATCTCTGCGTCAACCAGATCTTCCGCAACGGCAGCGACGCGCAGAAGGCGCGCTACCTGCCGCCCCTCGTGCGCGGCGAGCACGTGGGCGCGCTCGCGATGTCCGAGTCGGAAGCGGGCAGCGACGTCGTGTCGATGAAGCTGCGCGCCGAGCGGCGGCGCGATCGCTTCGTGCTGAACGGTACGAAGATGTGGATCACGAACGGTCCGGACGCCCATACGCTGATCGTCTACGCGAAGACCGATCCCGCCGGCGGCGCCCGCGGCATCACGGCCTTCTTGATCGAGCGGGGCTTCACGGGATTCTCGACCTCGCCGAAGCTCGACAAGCTCGGCATGCGCGGCTCGAATACCTGCGAGCTCGTCTTCACCGATTGCGAGGTCCCGCTCGAGAACGTGCTCGGCGAGATCGGGGGCGGGGTGCGCGTCCTGATGTCGGGGCTCGACTACGAACGGCTCGTGCTCGCGGGCGGGCCGCTCGGGATCATGGCGGCCTGCCTCGACGTCGTCGTGCCGTATCTCCACGACCGCGAACAGTTCGGCCAGCCGATCGGCGAGTTCCAGCTGATGCAGGGCAAGCTCGCCGACATGTACGTCGGGCTCTCGGCCTGCCGTGCCTACGTCTACGCCGTCGCGCGCGCGTGCGATCTCGGCCGCGTGTCCCGCCGCGACTGCGCCGGCGCGATCCTCTACGCCGCGGAGAAGGCGACCTGGATGGCCGGGCAGGCGATCCAGGCCCTCGGCGGCAACGGCTACATCAACGAGTACGCGACGGGACGCCTCTGGCGCGACGCGAAGCTCTACGAGATCGGGGCGGGGACGTCGGAGATCCGTCGCATGCTGATCGGACGCGAGCTCTTCCGCGAGACGGCCTGAGCGGACACGGGTGGGTCGAGCCGTCCCCGGCGCGCGGGTCGTCGCCATCCGCCGTGGCCGTCGGTCACGCGCCAGCCGCGCCGGCACCGACTAGTCGCGCGGTACGAGCGGCCGCCGCCCGAGCTCGTTGCACAGCCGCTCGTGGCATTGGCGCAAGATCGCGAGCGCGTCGTCCGCCCCGTCGACCATGCGCACCATCGCGCGGTCCGCGTCGTCGATCATGCCGCGAGCCTGGAGGCGATCGAGATGGGCCTCGAGGTCGCGCCAGAAGTCGCCGCCGAAGAAGAGCACGGGGAAGTGGGGAATCTTCTGGGTCTGGACGAGCGTCAGCGCCTCGAACGCCTCGTCGAGGGTGCCGAAGCCGCCAGGGAAGATCAGGAAGGCGCAGGCATAGCGGACGAAGAGCAGCTTGCGGACGAAGAAGTAGCGGCAGGTGAAGACGCGATCGAGGTGGTCGTTCGGCCGCTGCTCCGTGATCAGCTCGATGTTGACCCCGACCGAGAGCCCGCCGCCCTCGCGTGCGCCGCGGTTCGCGGCTTCCATCAGGCCGGGACCGCCGCCGGTGATGACGTTGTAGCCCGCACGGGCGATGGCGCGCAGGACCGAGCGCGTCGATTGGTAGTCGGGTGTCGACTCGTCGAGGCGCGCCGAGCCGAAGACGGAGACGGCGGGCTCGACGTCCTGCAGCGCGCGAAAGCCGTTGCGCAGCTCGCGCTGGATCCGAGCGAGGCGCTCGCCGTCGTCCGCAGCGGCGCCGTCGACGAGCGCGTCGTCCGGCCCGAAGCCGATCGCTGCGAGCGCGTCGCGGACCGAGAAGCGCTGGCTCACGACGCGCTCCAGGTCTCGCCCTGATCGGCGACGTGGACCCGCCAGCCGAGCGCGTCGCGGATGCGCAGGCGGAGGCAGTCGGCGGCGGCGGGCTCGCCGTGGTTCACGAAGGCCATGCGCGGCGGGCGCTCGATCCCGTCCAGCCAGGCGAGGATCTCGTCCGCGTCCGCATGGGCCGAGAGCATGTCGAGGTTCTGGACCTCGGCGCGGATCGGCACGAGCTCGCCGTGGATCCGGACCGCGGGCTCGCCGCGGACGATGCGTTCGCCGCGGGTGCCGGGGGCCTGGAAGCCGGCGAAGAGGAGCGTGTTGGCGGGTTCGGGGGCGAAGCGGGCGAGGTGGTGGAGGACGCGGCCGCCCGTCGCCATGCCGCTCGCCGAGATCAGGATCATGGGGGCGGTCGACTCGTCGAGGCGCATCGACTGCTCGGCGGCATGGACGAGACGCGCCGTTCCGCAGACGTCGGCGCAGCGCTCGGCTCCGAGGCGATGTTCGCCGACGTGGCGTCGGAAGATCTCCGTCGCGTCGATCGCCATCGGGCTGTCGAGGTAGATCGGGACGGCGGGGATGCGCCCCTCGCGGCGCAGATGCTCGAGGTGGTAGAGGAGGATCTGGGTGCGGCCCACGGCGAAGGCCGGGATCACGACGGTGCCCCCGCGCGCGACCGTGCGGCGCACGACCTCGGCGAGGGCCTCGGCGGGGTCCGTGCGTTCGTGGCGGCGGTCGCCGTAGGTCGACTCGACGACCACGACGTCGGCCTCGCGGACGGGGTCGGGCGGAACCATGACCGGACAGCCCGGTCGCCCGAGATCGCCCGAGAAGACGATCCGCGTGTCCCGCACGCGAAGGGAGAGCCAGGCGGCGCCGAGGATGTGGCCGGCGCGATGGAAGCGGAGCTCGACGTCGTCGGCGAGCGCGATCGGCCGATCGAAGGGCGCGGTCTCGAAGGCGTCGAGGGCGCGCTCGCCTTCCTCGGCCGTGAAGAGGGGCAGGGCGGGGCGGTGCTTCGAGAAGCCCTTGCGGTTGGCGTACTCGGCGTCGCGTTCGTGGATGCGACCGCTGTCGGGGAGCAGGACGGCGCAGAGGTCGCGGGTCGCGGCGGTCGCGTGGACGGGACCCGCGAACCCGCCCCGGATCAAGAGCGGGAGCCAGCCGGAGTGGTCGATGTGGGCGTGGGTCAGGACCACGGCGTCGATCGTTTCGGGGGGCACGGGGAAGGGCGCCCAGTTGCGCAGGCGCAGCGTCTTCCAGCCCTGGAACAGACCGCAGTCGACGAGCAGTCGGAAGCCGTCGGTCTCGACGACGGTCCGCGATCCGGTCACGGTCCCCGCGCCGCCGAGGAAACGAAGTCGGAGCGGTTCGCGCGCCATCGGGCGGGATCGTAGTCGCGCGTCGGCGCGCCGGCATCGGCGCGCGCGAGTCAAAACGTCCCGCCCGGGTTAGAGTCCGTCGGCCCGAACGCCCGATCGGAGCCGCATCGCCACCGGGAGGACCGCATGACCGCCGCCTCGTCGCTCGCGTCCGAGCTTCCGCCGATCATCCACCCCGCCCGCATCGCGAGCGCGGGCTATCCGCACGACGCCTGGCGGACGCTCCGCGCGACCGACCCCGTCCGCCGCTTCGAGGACGGACCGGTTCCGTTCTGGGCGTTGACGAAGCACGCCGACATCATGGAGGTGGGCAAGAATCCGGAGACCTTCCTCTCGGCGCCCCGCCTCGTGATCACGCCCAACGATCGCGGCGACTTCCGCCCGCCGCCGACCCTGATCGAGATGGACGGCGAGAAGCACCGCGCCTACCGTCGCATCATCAGCTCGCGCTTCACGCCGCGGGCGCTCAAGAAGATCCACGCGGACATCGACCGGATCGCCAAGAAGATCGTCGACGACATGCTGGCCCATGGCGGCCGCGAGGTCGATTTCGTCGAGCAGGTCTCGGCGCCGCTGCCGATCGCCGTCATCGCCTGGCTGCTCGGCGTCCCGGAGTCGGATTGGAAGCTCCTCTTCGAGTGGACCAATCGAACGATCGGCGCCGACGATCCCGAGTACAACGTCGACGGCGTGCCGGGAGTCGAGGCGGCGCAGAAGGCGATCTTCGAGACCTTTCAGTACTTCGCGAAGCTGGTCGAGGAGCGCAAGAAGGACCCGAAGGACGACCTCGTCTCGCTCTTCGCCCATGCCGAGGTCGACGGCCAGAAGCTCGATCCGATCGACGTGCTCGCCTACTGCCAGATCATCGTCGTGGCGGGCAACGAGACGACGCGCAATGCCACGACCGGCGGCATGCTCGCCCTGATCGAGCACCAGGCGGAGCTGCGCAAGGTCCAGCAGGACCCGGCGCTGCTCGGCTCCGCGATCGAGGAGATCCTGCGCTGGGTCAGCCCGATCATCCACTTCGCCCGGACCGCCTCGCGCGATACCGTCCTGCGCGGCCGGAAGATCCGCGAGGGCGACCACCTCGCGCTCTTCTACCCCTCGGCGAACCGCGACGAGGACGTCTTCGACCGACCCGACGTCTTCGACGTCGCCCGCAGCCCGAACCGCCACATCGCCTTCGGCATCGGCGAGCACTTCTGCGCTGGCGCCCACCTCGCACGCCTCGAGCTCGAGTACGCCTTCAAATACCTGCTGCCCCGCATCGACGAGATCGAGCTGACCGGCCCGGTCGAGCGGCTGCGCTCGAACCTCGTCGGCGGCATCAAACACCTCCCGGTGCGCTACTCGCTGAAGCCGGCGGGACGCTGACGCTGCCGCGCGCTACGCGGTCAATCCGAGCTCGCCGGGCGTCGGTCCGATCCGCGCGGCCAGGGCGGAGAGCCGCTCCGGGTCGAGGCGGTAGGCGCGCGCGAGGTTGGTGCCCAGGATAAGGCGCGCCTCGTCGAGGGGAATGCCCGCGAAGAGCGATTGCAGCGACTCGCGGACCGTCGGCCAGCTGCCCTCGAGGTGCGGGAAGTCGCTGCCCCAGGCGAGCACTCCGAGACCGACGTCGGCGCGGGCGTCGACGTCGGCGCGGCTCATCAGCGAGTTGCCGACCACGCAGTGGCGGACGAAGTAGTCGGCGGGCGTTCCGGCGAGGGGCTCGAGCTCGGTCCATCGCATCATCGCCGAGCCGGCCATGCCGTCGAGTCGCGCCAGCAGCTCGGGGACCCAGGCCGAGCCGCCCTCCGTGAACACGAGCTTCAGATCGGGATGGCGGTCGAAGACGCCGCCGAAGAGGAGGCACCAGAGCGGGCGCTGGGCGTAGAAGCCGATCTCCGACAGATAGACGGCCGCGCCCCGCCAGCCGTCGCCGTACCAGCCCGGCCCGCCATCGCTCGCGTGGATCGTCACGGCGAGGCCGAGGTCGTCGCAGACGTTCCAGAGCGGCTCATAGCGCGGGTGGTGATAGAGCGGGAGGTAGTAGTCGAGGGGCAGGAAGAGACCGCTCGTCAGGCCCGAGGCATGGGCGCGGCGCACCTCCGCCACGGCGGCGTCGACGTCGTCGAGGGAGCCGAGCAGGATCTGTCCGAGGAAGCGATCCGGAGCGGCGGAGCAGAACTCGGTGAGCCAGCGGTTGTGGGCGCGGGCGCCGGCGAGCCGCAGCCTCGGGTCGTAGCTGCGGTCGAAGGCCTGGGGCGCGACGCCGGCGAGCCAGGGTGGCGTGTTGCGGTTCTGGTCGTCGGGAAACAGGATCTCGGCGGCGACGCCGTCGCGGTCGAGCTCGCGGAGTCGGCGTGCAGGGTCGACGAGGCTCGCGTACCCCGTCTCCGCGAAGCGCGGATGCGCGCGGGCGCGGTCGCGCGTCCGCGCGCTGAACATCGAGTCGGGCTCCTCGGGGGTCCAGCGGAAACGGTGGACCGCGAGGAAGTCGTCGAAGTCCGTCCGTTCGGCGGGCTCGAGGTAGGCGCGGTAGGTCCCGGTCGGCGGCCCGACGTGACCGTCGGCGGAGATCAGGAGCAGCCGCTCGTCGCTCATCGCCATGCCGGACCTCCCGGGCGGCGGGCGCGCCGCCTTCGCATTCAGGGATCGGACGACGCGTCGCCCATCGCGCCGCTCGCGCGGGCGCGCGTCTCGAGCACGGTCTCGTTCCATCGATCGCGCGTGCGCACGTCGATCCCGTCCGCACCGCGCGGCGTCCACGAAACGTACAGCGAGTCGCCCGGCCAGACCCGCGCGAAAGCGCGAGTCGACGCGGCCGAACCGTCATCCCGCGCTTCAGGTCTTGCCGGCGAGGACACCGCCGTCGACGACGAAGTCCGCGCCCGTGCAGTAGGCCGCGCGGGCCGACAGGAGAAAGACGACCATCTCGGCGATCTCGCCCGGCTGGGCCATGCGTCCGATCGGGGTGCCGGCGTACGCCTGCTCGTAGTCGGCCTCGGTCCAGCCGGGGCGCTCCGTCATCTTCGTGCGCGTCGGACCGGGGACCACCGAGTTGACACGGATGCCATGGCGGCCGAGCTCGAGCGCGGCCGTCCGCGTCAGGCCGCGGATGCCGAACTTCGTCGCCGAGTAGAGCGCGAAGCCCGCGCGACCCTCGAGCCCCTGGACCGAGGAGAAGTTCACGATCGACCCGCCGCCGGCGCGCTTCATCGGCTCGATCGCGCTCCGCAGGCCCAGGTAGCTCCCGACGAGGTTCACGTCGATCAGCTTGCGAAACGTCGCCTCGTCGGACTGCTCGAGCGGGACGACGCGGAGGATGCCCGCGCAGCCGACGAGTCCGTCGATGCGCCCGAAGGCCGCCTCGGCCCCGGCCATCGTACGCGACCAGGCGTCCCCGTCCGCCACGTCGAGGGCGAAGCTTCGCGCCGCGCCCGCGCGCCGGGCGTTCAGCTCGTCCGCGACCGCGGCGAGGTCCTCGACGCGTCGATCCGCGAGCGCGACCCGCGCGCCCGCCTCGACGCAGGCCCGTGCGCAGGCGGCGCCGATGCCCCGCGCCGCGCCCGTCACGAACACGGCCTTGCCGTCGAGCTCGCCCATCACCCGGTCGTCCCTTCGCGCCGTCGCCCGCTCACCGCGTCACGATCCGCGTTCCCGCGACGAACGCGTCCCGCGCCGCGTCCCCGTCGCCCATGATGTTGAGCTGGTAGGTGTAGCCCTGCTCGAGGCGGTAGTTCGAGTGCATGTCGTGGACGTCGATGTGGTTGAGGGCAGCCTTCGCGAACTTGACGACGGCGGGCTGCTTCTTCGCGATGCCGCGGGCGACCTCCCGGGCCTTCTCCATCAGCTGCTCGGGCTCGACGAGGAAGGCGACGGAGCCCCAGGCATGCAGCTCCTGGGCCGTCGCCGGTCGGCAGGTCAGGGACATCTCGCGCAGCTTCATCGGCGGGACGAGCTTCGCGAGGTGGGACGCGCAACCGAGCGCGCCGTTGTCGACCTCCGGCAGGCCGAAGCGCGCCTTCGTCGAAGCGACGATCAGGTCGCAGCTTCCGACCAGGCCGATGCCCAGCCCCATGCAGAAGTCGTTGACCGCGGCGATCACGGGGATCGGCGTCTGGTAGATCTGGTGGAAGGTCGCATAGCAGGCCTCGCCGGATCCCAGCAGATGCTCCCAGCCCGCCACGCTCTGCATCTCCTTGATGTCGATCCCGGCGTTGAAGCCCTTGCCCTCGGCGGTCAGGATGACGGCGCGGATGTCGTCGCGCTCGCAGCGCTCGGCGATCTCCTTGAACGTGTCGTGGATCTTCCACGTGTCGCCGACCGTGATCGCGTTGACCGGCGGATGGTGCATCACGACTTCGGCGATCTGGTTCTCGATGCGGCAGCGGATCGTCATGGGGCGTCCTCGTGGCACGTCCGGTCGGGACGGGCGGGGCAATGGGCCGGGCGGAGGATATCGCCGACGCGTGGGCATGGCCGGGCGGATCCGGCCGCGGGCGTCACGCGCGCGGATCCCGGAGCGGCGAGACGGAGTGGCGCACGACGGTCGGCTCGACCACGTAGAGGACCCGGCTCGACCATTTGCGGCGAGGGAAGGGCTTGCCGAGGTAGGCCTGCGAGAGCGCGTCGAGCCCGACGAGGTCGTCGTCGTTCCGGGTCTCGACGACGCGCCCCCGGATCAGGAGCTGCTCGTAGGGGTTGTCGAGCGCGACGAGCGAGATCGCGACGCGGGGATCGCCTTCGATGTTGCGCGCCTTCAACGACTTGCGGTCGGTCGCGACCAGCAGCCGATCGCCCTCGCGGCCGAGCCAGACAGGCTCGACCTTCGGCGCGCCGTCGGGCTGGAGGGTCGCGAGATGCGCGAAGCCGGCCGCGTCGATCAGGCGTCTCATGTCTTCGCTCAGCTTCTTCCCCACCTTCCCCACCGTCCAACGCCCTCCTGGCCGTCGTGCCCGCCTCGCGTGCGGCGCGGTCGGCCGCATCGCGGACGGGCTCGCCGTGGCGCCGCGCCGCGCCGCGGGAGGCTAGGCGCGCCGGCAGCTGACCGACAGCGCCTCGCCCGTCATGTAGCTCGAATAGTCCGAGGCCAGGAAGACGACGGCATTGCCGATCTCCCACGGCTCCGCCGCGCGCCCGAAGACCTCGTTCTCCCGGACCATCCGCTGCAGGAAGTCGGCGTCGGAGACCTTCTCGAGGTGGGGATGCAGGGCGAGGCTCGGGACGACGGCATTGATCCGCACGCCCGAAGCGGCCGCCTCGAGCGCCGCGCAGCGCGTGAGCGCGAGGATCCCTGCCTTCGCGGCGGCGTAGGCGGATTGTCCGCGCTCGGCCCGCCACGCGACGACGCTGCCGAGGTTGACGATCGAGCCGCGACGACGGGCCAGCATGCCGGGCAGGGCCGCACGCAGACAGCGGAAGGTTCCCGTCAGATTGGTGTCGACGATCCGGCTCCACTGGGCCTCGTCGGTCTCGAGCACGGCGCGCGTATCGCCGAGTCCGGCGTTGTTCACGAGCACGTCGAGCCCGTCGAAGCGCTCCTCCGCCGCCGCGACGAGCGCGCGCACCTCCCCGTCTTCCCGCACGTCGCAGACCTGCCGCTCGACCGGACGCCCGAGAGTGTCCTCGAGCGCATCGGCACAGCGCGCGAGCCGGCTCGCGTGCAGGTCGGAGAGCATCACGCGCGCCCCCTCGAGGCCGCAGCGCTCCGCCGCGGCGAACCCGATGCCCGTTCCTGCGGCGGCGGTCACGAGGACGCTACGACCGGCGAGCAGCGCGTGGCCCCTGGGCCGTTTCGGGCTGGACGCGAGCCGGGCGCGCGGCAACGAGGCGGGCGCGGCGCTCACGCCAGCAGGCCGCCGTCGACGACGAGCACGTGGCCCGTCACGTACGAGGCCGCATCGCTGACGAGGAAGCGCGCCGCGCGCGCGATCTCCTCGGGCTCGGCCAGCCGGTTCATCAGGTTCTGCGCGGCCATCTCGCGTACGAACGTCTCGCGCCGTTCCGCATCGACCGGCAGGATCATGTCGGTCGCCGTCGAACCCGGCGTCAGCGCGTTGACCCGGATGCCGACCGGCGTCCACTCCTTCGCGAGCGTCCGGGTCAGGTTGACGAGCGCGGCCTTGCTCGCGCAGTAGGCGCCGATCCCCGCCATCGGGACCTGCGCCCCGGCGGCCGTCAGGTTGAGGATCGTCGCGTGGCGCGAGGCCTGCAGCAGCGGACGCAGCGCCTTCGTCAGGAAGAGCGCCGCCTTGACGTTGACCTGGAAGAGCTCGTCGAACTCCTCTTCCGTGAGCTTCGCGATCCTGTGCGGCCGCAACACCGCCGCGTTGTTGACGAGCACGTCGAGGCGCCCGACGTCGGTCTGGATCGCGTCGGCGAGTCGATGGGCCTCGCCGGGGTGGCGTGCCTCGTAGGCGAAGGCCAGCGCGTCGCCGCCGGCGGCGGTGATGTCCGCTGCCGCGGCGGCGGCGCGCTCGAGGTCGCGACCCGTGAGGATCACGCGCGCGCCGGCCGCGGCGAGCTCGCGCGCGATCGCGAGTCCGATGCCGCGGGTCGCGCCGGTGATCAGGGCGACGCGGTCGTCGAGGCGGAAGGCATTCGCCGAAGGATCGTTCACGCTCGAAGTCTCTCGCTGGGGGCGCAGGGAGGGAGGAGTCGGAGCGGCGTGCCCCGCCAATCTAGGAGATCCGCGCGCGGGTCGCGATGGTCGCGCTTCGGGCTGCGTCGGCGGCTTCGCGGTGCGACCGGGGCGGGCGGCGCGTACGGTGCGAGCGCGGCACGAAGCGGCGCGCCGCTTTCGCGCCGCGCTCCGATGGTGCAACGTCCCCGTCGCGCGGACGATCGGATGGAGGGGAGAGCGGCCTTGGGCGAACGCATCGGCGCAGCGGGGAGCGCGCTCCCGATCCCGAACGGCTGGTTCGCCGTGGCGGTCGGCGACGAGATCGCGCCGGGACGCGTCGCGGTGCGCCACTACTTCGGCCAGGACCTCGTCGTCTTCCGCTCCGAGTCGGGCGTCGCGACCGTCTTCGATCCGCATTGCCCCCATCTCGGGGCCCATCTCGGCCACGGCGGTCGCGTCGAGGGCGAGCGGATCCGCTGTCCCTTCCACGGCTGGGCCTTCGATCTCGACGGAACGTGCCGCGAGATCCCCTACGCGAAGCGCATTCCGCCGGGCGCGCGGACGAGACGCTGGCCCGTGCAGGAGCGCTACGGCTTCGTCTTCGTCTGGCGGGATGCGGACGGCGCAGCGCCCTGGTTCGAGCTGCCCGACGTGCCCGAAGCGACCTGTCCCGACTGGTCGACGCATCAGCGGTACGAGTGGACGATCCGGGCCCATGGCCAGGAGCTCGGCGAGAACGACGTCGACCCGGCGCATTTCCGCTTCGTCCACGGCACGCTCAACGTCCCCGTGATGGAGGCGATGGAAGACGGCGCCTACCGGACCGCGCATCAGCCCGTCGAGATGCGGACGCCGCGGGGCGACGTATCGGGGGCGATCGACTCGCGCTCGGCGGGCATGGGCTTCGCCGCGACGCGCTTCACGGGCATCTGCGAGACGCTCGAGCTCGCGACCTCGACGCCGATCGACGCGGCGACGACGCACGTGCGCTACGCGTTCACGCAGCCCCGGGTCGACGGCGGGGATCCGAAGGGCGGCGTCGCCGCGGCGATCATCCGCGACATCGTCAAGCAGACCGACGAGGACGTCCCGATCTGGGAGAACAAGATCCATCGGGATCGGCCGGTGCTCTGCGACGGCGACGGACCGATCGCGGCGTATCGAAGCTGGTGCCGGCAGTTCTATCCGCCGGCGTCGGCGGCGGGACGGAGGGGCGGCCGGACGGGTCGCGACCAGACAGGAGAGCGATGAGCACGAAGAGCGCGGCGAGCACGAAGGACAACTCCGGAATCGAATTCTCCCATTGGGACCGCGCCGAGCGGCTCGCGACGGCGGCGGGCGAGGCGGCGTCCTGGCGGCTCGGCTACGACGAGGACCCGGCGCGACCCGGGTTCATGCACGTCCGCTGGGGCCCCAACGAGGGCGCCCCCGAGCATCGCCACAAGTCCTGGACGGCGAACGTCGTCATCAAGGGCCGACTCAAGATCGGCGACACCTGGTACGAGCCCGGCGCGGTCGCGCTGATCGAGCCCAACATCTGGTACGGCCCGCTGCTGGCCGGGCCCGAAGGCGCCGAGCTGATCGAGATCCACGCGACGATCGCGGGCCTCGAGCCGATCTGGCGAAACCTCGACGACCCGGTCGTCCAGGAGATGCTGCGCTGGGATCGCGAGACCGGGAAGGGGAATTGGCGTTAGTCGGGCGGGCTTCGATCGGAATGCGCGTGTCGTCTCGGAGTCGACGGTCGGGGACGGGGCGCTCGTGGCGGACGTGATGGACCCCGCGGAGGGCACGCCGCTGACGCAGTGTCTGCCCCGCCTGATCGAGGCGGCGCGCCGGGCCACCGGACTCGACGACCTCGGGCCCGACGAGTGGCGCGCGGGTGCCGAATGCCTGCTCGAATCGGCCGAGCGCGAGTCGAACCTGACGCCGGCCGGTCGGGCGATGCTCGAGGAGCAGGTCGTGACCGGCCTCGCCGGCCGACTGCATGCCGAGGCCGGGTTCCGCGCGCATCCCGACGTCGACGGCTTGGCGATCCGGGCGCCGATCCTCGTGGTCGGCATGCCGCGCACCGCCTCGACGACGCTCCATCGCCTGCTCGTCCGCGATCCCGCGCTCCAGGGCCTCGAAATGTGGCTCGCGGACGCGCCGATGCGACGCCCGCCGCGCGCACGCTGGTCGGAGATCCCGGCCTTCGTCGAATGCGATCGGCGGACGAAGGCGCTCTTTGCGGCGGCGCCCGAGCTGCGCGCGATCCACGACATGGACGCCGACGAGGTCGACGAGTGCTGGCATCTGCTGCGGCAGAGCTTCGCGACGGTCAACCTCGAGTGCAGCTTCCGCATCCCGAGCTATTCGCGCTGGTGGGCCGGCTGCGACATGGGCCCGATGTACCGGCGCTACAAGCGGAACCTGCAGCTGATCGGGGGCGGGGAGCCGGCGCGGCGCTGGCTCGTCAAGGACGCCACCCACATGTTCCATCTCGACCGCTTCCTCGAGGTCTTCCCCGACGCCTGCGTCGTCACGACCATGCGCGACCCCGCGAAGATGATCCCCTCGGTCGCGAGCCTGACGACCTCCGTCATGAAGCCCGCCGTCGCCGACTTCGACCCCGCCGCCCACGGCGCGGCGCAGCTCGCGCTCTGGGTTCGCGGCCTGCGGAAGATCGAGGAGGTCACGGCCGGGCTGCCGCGCGAGCGCTTCTACCGGATGGAGTTCGACGCGTTCCAGCGCGATCCCGTCGCCGAGGTCCGGCGCATCTACGAACGCTTCGGCATCGCGCTCTCCGAGCCCGCGGAGACCGCCATGCGCAGCTGGCTCGCGGCCAACCGGAAGGGGCGCCACGGCGACCACAGCTATGCCGCGGAGGACTACGGGCTCACGCCCGAGCGCATTCGCGCCGCGTTCGCTCGAGCCTGAGCCGCTCGCATCGCCCATCGGATCGGCCGTCGATCCGGGCCGCTGCCTGCTGGGATCAGGGCGCCAGCCGGATCGGCAACCGCTCGATCCGCCGGATCGTGAGGCTCGGCGCGAGCTCGATCGGCTCTTCCGGCCGCGCCCGCGCGATCGAGCGACCGTCGGCGAGCAGCGCGTCGACCATCGCCTTCGCCTCGATGCGCGCGAGGGCGGCGCCGAGGCAGAAGTGGGCGCCGTGGCCGAAGGCGATGTGGGCCTTCAGGTTCGGGCGGTCGAGGTCGAAGCGGTCCGGATCGCCGAAAGCCCGCTCGTCGCGATTCGCGGAGCCCCAGAGGATCGCGACCGTCGCGTCGGCCGGCAGCGCGACGCCGCCGAGCCCGGTCGCCCGCGTCGTATGGCGGTAGCTCGCGACGGCGGGGCCATCGAGGCGGTTCGTCTCCTCGACGAAGGGACCGACGCGATCCGGATCCGTCCGCAGGCGGGCGAAGAGCTCGGGATCCTCGGCGAGGCGCCGGATCGCGGCGCCGATCAGGCCGACCGTCGTCTCGCTCCCGCCGACGACGAGCTGCAGCAGGAGTCCGCGCGCCTCCCAGTCCGCGATCTCGCCCGAGGCGGCGGCGTCGCGCAGACGCGCCGCGATGCCCTCGTCGGCGAGTGCTGCGGCCTGCTCGCTCTTCGGGTCGACGAAGGGAGCGAGGTAGGCCTGCAGCGCCTCGGACTCCGCGACATAACGCGCCGTCGTCTCGGCGTCGAGGCGACCGCCCATCAACAGCATGACCGGGCCCGACCAGGCCCAGAGCCGGCGCCAGTCCTCGGCCGGCAGACCGAGCAGATGGAGCATCGCCTGGACGGGGAGGGGCCCGGCGAGCGCCTCCATCGCATCGCAGGCGGAGGGCGCCGCGCGGACGAGCGTCTCGGCCCGCGCGCGGACCCAGTGCTCGAAGCGCTTCATCTCCCGCGCGCCCAGCGTCCGTGCGAGCAGACGGCGGTGGCGATCGTGGATCTCGCCGTCGGCGGCGCCGAGCACGCGGCCGTGGGGCGTCCCGCTCGAGACCGCCCGCTCGAGGCGGGGTCGGCCGTCGGGGCCGAGCTGGGCGATCACGCCGACCTCGCTCGAGTAGAGCTCCGGCGCGTTGCACACCCGGCGGACGTCTTCGTAGCGGCTGACCAGGAAGAGGCCCGGTGAGCCGGGGACCTCGAAGATCGGCGCCTCGGCGCGAAGGCGCGCCCAGAAGGGGACGGGATCGGCGAGGGATGCCGGCGAATAGGGATCGAGCGGTTCGGTCACGGTCGGATCCTCCCGGCCCGGACCCTACGCCTTCCGGGCCGGGTCCGCGCGGGCGGGGGGACGACGTCGCTCAGCGACGGCGGCGCCGGGCCAGGGCTCAGCGACGGCGGCGTCGGGCCAGGCCGGCGAGACCGATCGCGCCGAGGGCCGCGCTCGCGATCGCGCCGGGCTCGGGGACCTGGAGCGCATCGAGATCGGCGGCGCTCCAGTCGGCATCGGCGCTCGATGCGTCGAACGCCATCGTCCAGGATCCGCCGACGACGCGCAGGATGTCCTCGTCCTGGAACGTCACGCCGCCGACGGTGCCCGCGGTATCGAAGGAGACGAGATACCCGCCGCCGACGTCCTGGGCGCCGTCGACGTCGAGCGCACGGTCGATGCCGGCGGCGGAGCCGTCGAGGGCGAGCGTGAAGCTCGCGCCGTCGAACTTCACGAGGTCTTCGTCGGCGACCGTCAGGCCGCCCGGGAGGGCGACGTCCGTGTCGAAGGAGAGCAGCAGGCCGTTCGTCGCGGTCACGCCGATCGCGTCGACCTGGACGCCGCTCGGGATGCCATGGAGCGCGGATTCGAAGACGAGCCCGTGGCTCGCACCGTTCCAGGAAACGACGTCCGCCGGTCGGGCGACGACGCCGCCGGGCAGCGAGACGGTCGTGTCGAGCGAGAAGTAGAACTGGCCGCCGCCGGCATCGGCGTAGCCCGTGACGTCGGCGGAGCTCGGGATCGCGCCGAGGCCCTGCAGCGCGACGATGCCGAGCTGGTTGTCGGCGGCGACGGCCTCGTCGCTCGTGACGACGTTGCCGGGGCCGAGGGCGATCGTGACGTCGGGGGAGGCGGAGACGACGGCCTGGGCCGAGGCGGCGAGCGGGGCGAGCAGCGGGATCGAGACGAGCAGGCTCGACGTCAGCGCGCCGCGAAAGCGTCGACGCGCCGGGGGAGATTCGTGCGGTTCGGCTCCGGTCCCGAGCGTCGTGGTCATCGAGCGCATCCGTCGGCCTCCTCGGATCAGCCCCAGCGTCTCATGTCGTAGGGCTCCGGTCCAGTCGTTTCCAGCGCACGGGCGATCGCGAGGCGGCATTCCCGGACCCGTTCGAGCCCGGCCGTCTCGCCCGTGGCCGCCCCGAAGGCAGAAGCGGGTGGATCGTCTCTGTCGGGTGACCGGCCGCCGGGCCCGGGTGACGCCGGGATCCGGAACGAGCCGCTCGCCCGCGCCCGGCTCGCCCCGCCCCCGGCCGTCCGGCGTACCCGTCCTCGAGCCTTCGCGCCCCGGGCGCACAGGGGGAAGATCGTCGGCAGGTCGGGTTCCGGATCAACGGCGGGGCCGGCCGGGGGGCGGGCGATCGACGCCGGGGGGCATCCTCTCTAGCGTTGAGCGGCTCGTCCCGGCCGGCCTCGGCGAGCAAGAGGAGGAGCCCCGGCGATGCCCCCGACCCCTGACGCGCTGCGCGAAGCCTTCGAGCGCCATCTCGCGTGCTGGAACGCGCTCGATCGCGAGGGCTGGATCGCGCTCTTCGATCCCGGCGTGCGCTTCGACGACCCGGTCGGCGTACCGACGAAGCACGGCCTCGAAGCGGCGGCGCGGCAGTGGGACGCGTCCTTCGTCGGGGACCAGCGCTGGCAGCTGCACCATCGCCTCATCTACTACCGCGGTTCCGACATCGCCTGCGTCGTGCAGAACTCGGGACGGATCGGCGACGAGGTCTTCGAATTCGAGACGATCGAGGTCTGGACCCTCGGCGAGAACGGCAAGTTCGTCCACGTCCGGGGCTACTACGATCCGCCGGCGGCGGTGGACGCGTATTTCCAGATGCCATCGTGAGACTTATGCTGGGCCCCTGCCCGGGCCGGCCGGGCGGGCGCCGAACGGGATGAGGTTCGGACGCGGGGAATCAGCGCGTCGTCGGGGAGGTCGCAGGTGGAAGCGGTTCGATTCGAGTCACCGAACAACGTCGAGGCGGCGGTCCGCCTGCTCGCCGGCGAGCCGGGCGCGAAGGTGCTCTCGGGAGGGACGGACCTGATCGTGCAGATGCGGCTGATGAACCGCGTGCCGACCGTGTTCGTCGACGTCAAGCGGATCCCTCGGCTGTCTGCCCTGTCGCTCGATGCGAAGGGGCTGCGCGCGGGGGCGGCGGTCCCGGCCGCGAAGCTCTACGCGAACGAGACGATCCGCCAGCTCTGGCCCGGCCTCGCCGAGGCGACGGACCTGATCGGCTCCTCGCAGATCCAGGGCCGCGCGACCTGGGCCGGCAACCTCTGCAACGCGTCGCCGGCGGCGGACTCCGTTCCGGCGCTGATCGCCTGCGGCGCGACGGCGGTCGTCGCGGGCCCGAAGGGCGAGCGGCGGGTTCCGGTCGAGCAGATCAACGTCGGTCCCGGCAAGACGAGCCTCGCGCCGGGCGAGTTCGTCGTCGAGTTCGAGGTGCCCGCGCCCGCGCCGCACGCGGCGGACGCCTATCAACGGCTGATCCCGCGCAGCGAGATGGACATCGCGGTCGTGGGGGCGGCGGTCGCGCTCGCGCTCGACGACGCGGGCGTCGTGAAGACGGCGCGGGTCGTCCTCGGCGCGGTCGCGCCGACCGCGGTCCTCGTGCCCGAGGCGGCGGCGGCCCTCGTCGGATCGAAGTGTGACGACGCGGCGCTCGAGCGGGCCGGCGCGGCGGCGATGGCGGCCGCGAAGCCGATCGACGATCGGCGCGGCACGGTCGCGTATCGCAAGAAGATCGCGGCGGTCCTGACGAAGCGCGTCGCGAAGATCGCCTACGAGCGGGCGCGCGCGCGCTAGGGCGCAGCACGGCTGGAACGGAACGCGGCAGGACCGCAGCGCGCACGGAAGGGGGCGTGTCCGGTCCGGGTCGCGGCGGGAACGGAAAGAGACAGGAGAGAACGCGTGTCGAAGATCCAGGTCCAGACGACCATCAACGGCGAGGCCGCGGAGTTCCTCTGCGACGGCCATCAATCCCTGCTGTCGGCGCTGCGCGACGAGCTCGGGCTGACGGGAACCAAGGAGGGCTGCTCGACGGGCGACTGCGGCGCCTGCTCGATCACCCTCGACGGCCAGCTCGTCCCGGCCTGCCTCGTGCTCGCGCCCGAGGCCGAAGGGCGCGAGATCGGGACGGTCGAGGGCGTCGCGACCGCGAGCGGCCTGCATCCGATCCAGCAGAAGTTCCTCGAGCATGCCGCGCTCCAGTGCGGCGTCTGCACGCCGGGTCTGATCGTCGCGACCCGCGCGCTGCTGCTCCAGAACCCGAACCCGACCGAGGCCGAGGCCCGCTACTACCTGGCGGGGAACCTCTGTCGCTGCACGGGCTACGACAAGATCATCCGCGCGGTGCTCGACGCCGCGGCGGCGGTGCGAGGAGAATCGGCATGAGCGATCGAGGCGAGCGCAAGTACAAGGTCGTCGGCACGCGGCCGATCCGGCACGACGGCGTCGACAAGGTGACCGGGCGCGCGAACTACGGGGCCGACTACGCGGTGCCGGGCATGCTCTGGGGCGCGATCCTGCGAAGCCCCCACGCCCACGCAAAGATCAAGAAGATCGACGTCTCGGCCGCGGCGAAGATGCCGGGGGTGAAGGCGATCGTGACGAGCGCCGACTTCCCCGAGATCGGCAGCGGCGGCATGGCCGCCGGCGAGAGCCACATCGACCCGAAGGACCTGCAGGCCAACATCATGGCCCGCGGCAAGGTCCTCTATCACGGCCATGCGATCGCCGCCGTCGCGGCCTCGACCCTCGATCAGGCGCGCGAGGCCTGCAAGGCGATCCAGGTCGACTACGAGGTGCTCGAGCCCGTCATGACCCTCGATCGTGCGCTCGCGAAGGACGCGCCGATCCTGCATCCCGGTCGGCCGGCCGTCGGCGTTCCGCCGCTGCCGGAGGGCGATACCAACGTCATGATGCGGCTCGCGAACGCCAAGGGCGACGTCGACGCGGGCTTCCAGGCGGCGGACCTGGTCGTCGAGGGGACCTTCGAGGCCTCGATGGCGCACCAGGGCTACATCGAGCCCCACGCCTGCGTCGCGACCGCGCGGGAGAATGGCCAGGCCGACATCTGGTGCACGACCCAGGGGCCCTTCGCCGTGCGGAGCATGGTCTCGGTCACGCTGCAGGTGGAGCCCTCGCGGATCCGGGTGATCCCGTCCGAGATCGGTGGCGGCTTCGGCGGCAAGACGACGATCTATCTCGAGCCCGTGGCCGTCCTGCTCTCGCAGAAGGCGCGGCGCCCGGTCAAGCTCGTCATGAGCCGCGAGGAGGTCTTCCGGGCGACGGGTCCGACGTCGGCGTCGCGCATCTGGATGAAGCTCGGCCTGAAGAAGGACGGGTCGTTCGTCGCGGTCGATTCCCGCCTGGAGTTCGATGCGGGCGGCTTCGCGGGCTCGCCGATGGGCGCCGCGACGATGACGGTCTACGCGCCCTACAACTTCCCGAACTTCCGCCTCGAGGGCCTCGACATCGTCACGAACAAGCCGAAGGTCGCGGCCTATCGCGCGCCGGGCGCGCCGAACGCGGCCTATCCGCTCGAATCGCTGATCGACGAGGCCTCGCAGAAGCTCGGCCTCGATCCGATCGAGCTGCGCCTCAGGAACGCCGTCAAGGAGGGCGACGTCGCGTCGTACGGCCCGAAGTACGACCGCATCGGCTTCGTCGAGTGTCTCGAGGCGGCGCGCAACCATCCCCACTACAAGGCTCCGCTCGGCGAGAACCAGGGCCGCGGCGTCGGCGCGGGGTTCTGGTTCAACGTCGGCCTGCAGTCGAGCGCGACGGTCTCGATCAACGAGGACGGCTCGGCGATCGTCCGGACCGGCAATCCCGACATCGGCGGCTCGCGCGCGTCGATGGCGATCACCGTCGCCGAGGAGCTGGGGATTCCGGTCGAGCGCGTCCGCCCGCTGGTCGGCGATACCGACACGGTCGGCTACTGCGATCTGACCGGCGGCAGCCGCGTCACCTACGCCACGGGCATGGCCGCGATCGAGGCCTCGAAGCAGGTGATCGAGCATCTGCGCGCCCGCGCGGCGACGATCTGGGGCTGCGAGGTCGACTCGGTCGAGTGGCGCGACGGCCAGGCGATCGGAACGAACGGGGCCTCCGACAACAAGCCCCTCTCGCTCGCCGACATCGCGAAGCAGATGGGCCAGACCGGCGGTCCGATCATCGCGAGCGCCTCGGTCAACCCGCCCGCGGCGGGGCCGGGCTTCGGGGTCCACATCTGCGACCTCGAGGTCGACCCCGAGACCGGCCGGACCGAGGTCAAGCGCTACACGGTCGTCCAGGACGCCGGCAAGGCCGTGCATCCGAGCTACGTCGAGGGCCAGTTCCAGGGCGGTGCGGCCCAGGGCATCGGCTGGGCGCTCTGGGAGGAGTACCTCTTCGACCAGAACGGCAAGATGGAGAACCCAGGCTTCCTCGACTACCGGATGCCCGTCGCGTCGGACCTCCCGATGATCGACACGGTCATCGTCGAGGTCCCCAACCCGCTCCATCCCTACGGCGTGCGCGGCGTCGGCGAGACGCCGATCTGCCCGCCGCTCGCGACCGTCGGCAACGCGATGTCGCGGGCGATCGGCGTGCGCATGCACCAGCTGCCGATGACGCCCCCCCGCGTGCTCGACGCGATCGAGACGAAGAAGGGCTAGTCGGCCACGCGTCGCGCGCCGAACGGCAGGCGAACGCGGGCCGGGGAGCGATCCCCGGCCCGTTTCGTTTCGTTTCGCGGCACGGGGAGACGAGCTGTGCGGATGGTCCGCGGAAGGGCAGCAGGCCAGTCCGCGGATGGGCCGCGGCATGAGAGCGGGCCGGTCAGCGGAAGGGAAGGGCGATGGCGAAGGTGGTCTTCTCGGGCGGATTGCGCGCGATGACGGGCGAGGACGCGGTCGAGCTCGAGGCCGCGCGTGTCGTCGATCTCGTCGAGGCGCTCTACGCCCGCTACCCGGTCCTGCAGGGCCGACTCGAGAACGCGACCGTCGCCATCGACGGGACGCTCTACAACGACGCGCGCTTCCAGCGACTGCGCCCGACGAGCGAGGTCCACTTCCTCGCGCCGCTCGCGGGCGGCTGAGCCGGGCGTGGGAGCGCTCGACGGCGTCCGGGTGCTCGAGCTCGCCTCGGGTGTGGCCGGGCCCTTCTGCGGGCGACTCTTCGCCGACTACGGGGCGGAGGTCCTGAAGATCGAACGACCCGGCGGCGGGGACACGACCCGTGGGTGGGGACCGTTCCCCGACGACGTCGTCGACGACGAGAAGAGCGGGACGTTCTTCTTTCTCAATACGAACAAGCGAAGCGTCGTTCTCGATCCCGATTCGGAGCCGGGACGCGCCCGGCTCGAGGCGCTCCTCGCCGAGGCCGACGTGCTCGTGACGAGCGATCCCGCGAGCCGACTGGCCGCGCTCGGACTCGACGCCGAGTCGCTCGCGCGGCGCCACCCCCGGCTCGTCGCGATCGCGCTGACGCCCTTCGGCCTGACCGGACCGCTGGCGGAATGGCGGGGCCACGACCTCAACGCCTACCACTTCTCCGCCTGCGGAACGCGCTACTGCGGGCTGCCCGACGAGGCCCCGCTCGAGCACGGCACCTTCTCCGCCGACTTCTTCGCCGGCTACGTCGCCGCGGCCTGGGGCCTCGGCTGCCTGCTCGGACGCGACCGCGCCGGCGGCGGCGACCAGCTCGACGTCGCCTCCGCCGAGGCCCTGGGCGCGCTCTACGTCGGCGCGCTCACGGTCGGGGGCTATGCGCAGGACGGCCGCTTCGATCGGCGCGGCGGGCGCGGCATGGGGCTCGCCGCGCCGGCGGGGCTCGTGCGCTGTCGCGATGGCCACGTGCTGGTGATCGCGCTCGAGAAGGCGCAGTGGCACGGCTTGCGGCGCGCGATGGGCGATCCCGAGTGGGCGCGGCCCGCGCTCTTCGACGACATGTGGGAGCGGGGGCGCAACGCCGACCTGATCTACGCGTTGATCGAGGCGTGGGCGAGTGCGCACGACAAGGAAGAGATCATGGCGATCTGCCAGGCGAACGGCTGCCCGGCGACCGCCAGCTATACGATGGAGGACCTGGCGAGCCATCCCCATCTGCTCGCGCGCGGGACGCTCATCGAGGTCGAGCATCCGAAGCTCGGTCGCGTCCGCACGCTCGGCGCGCCGATCCGCCTGCCCGCCTGTCCGGGCGGCGGCCCGCAGCGCGGGGCGCCGCTCCTCGGCGAGCATGGCGAAGCGGGCTTCGCGCCGCGCACGCGCGGCGCGCCGCAGCTCGGCGGCGGGACGGCCGCGGACGCGCTGCCGCTCGCCGGGCTGCGCGTCGCGAACTTCGGCTGGGGCGTCGTCGGACCGACGGCGGGCCAGCTGCTCGCGCGTCTCGGGGCCGAGGTCTACAAGGTCGAGTCGCGCGCCCGGCCCGACATCCAGCGCACGATCCCGCCCTTCTGGCAGGGCATCCCCGACCCGGATCGCAGCATCCAGAACCACGCCTTCTGGGGCGGTAATCGCAGCGTCACGCTCAATCTCAAGACCGACGAAGGGCGCGCCCTCGCCCGCGCCCTCGCCGCGCGCTGCGACGTCGTGATGGAGAACTTCGGGCTCGGCGTGATGGAGCGCTTCGGCCTCGGCTACGACGCGCTCGCTCGGGATCGGCCCGAGCTCGTCTACGCCTCGCTGAGCTCGACGGGCCAGTTCGGCTCGCTCGCCGGGCTGCGGACCTACGGCAACAGCCTGACCGGCCTCGCCGGCCTCGACTCGATCACGGGCTATGCGGACGGGCGGCTCCAGGCGATGGAGAACGCCTATGCGGATCCGCTCGGCGGCGTGATCGGGGCGCTCTCCGTCCTGCTCGCGCTCGCCTGGCGGGCGCAGACCGGGCAGGGGCAGCACGTCGACTTCTCGCAGATGGAGGGCACGCTCCAGCTCGTCGGGCCGCATCTGCTCGACTTCGTCCAGAACGGGCGCGTCGCCGGGCCAGTCGGCAACCGCCATCCCTTCGGCGCGGGCGCGCCGCACGGCGTCTACCCCTGTCGCGGCGAGGATCGCTGGGTCGCGATCACCGTGCTCGCAGACGACGCCTGGCAGGCGCTCGTCCGCGCGCTCGGCGAGCCCGCCTGGGCGCGGGACCCGGCGCTCGCCACGGGCGCCGGAAGGCGCGCACGCATCGACGCGATCGATGCGGCGCTGGCCGCTTGGACGCGCGGGTTCGAGCGGGACGCGCTCGCCCTGCGGCTCCAGTCGTTCGGTGTCGCGGCGACGCCGGTCTGCGACGTCTCGGACCTGCTCGACCATCCGCACTACCGCGCGCGCGGGACCTTCGTCGAGGTCGAGCATCCGCTCGGCTTCCGCGAGACGATCTACGGCGCGGTCGTGAAGACGCGCCGGATGCGGCCGCCGATCCGGCCGGGGCCCGCGGTGGGGGAGGCGAACGACTTCGTGTTTCGCGAGCTTCTCGGGCTGACGGAGGCGCGCTACCGCGAGCTCGTGGCGCAGAAGGTCATCGACTAGGCGCGGCGCGCAGGGGAGGGGATCGACATGGCGGAGGTCTGGGCATCCATCGATCTCGCGTTGCCGCTCGCGCAGGTCGGCGAGAACGCGCGCCGGGCCGAGGCGCTCGGCTTCGACGGGGTGATGGTCCCCGACGTGATGACCGACGGATTCCTCGCGGCGCAGGCCGCGATCGGAGCGACGCGGACGATCCGCGTCGCGACGAGCGCCGTCGTGGCCTTCGCGCGCTCGCCGATGGTCGTCGCCGTCGCCGCGTGGAACCTGCAGGCGCTCTCCGGCGGGCGCTTCCATCTCGGGGTCGGCCCGCTGATCCGGACCAACATCGTCGAGAAGTACGGCATGCCCTGGAGCCCGCCGGCGCCGCGCATGCGCGAGTACGTCGAGTCGCTGCGGGCGCTCTTCGACTGCTGGCAGAACGGCACGAAGCTCGACTACCGCGGCGAGCACTACCGGTTCACGCGCATGCAGGCCTTCGTCGCGCCGCCCCCGATCGAGCATCCCGAGATCCCGATCCACATGGCGGGCATCGGCCCGAACATGACGGCGGTCGCGGGCGAGCTCGCCGACGCGTTGATCACGCATCCCTCGAACGTCTCGGCGCGGTTCCTGCGCGAACGGACGCGGCTCTGGCTCGCGCGCGGCGCCGGACGGGTCGGGCGCGATCCGAAGCGCACGCGCCTCTTCGTCAATCCGCTGGTCGCGACGGGGCCCGACGCCTCGACGGTCGCCGCCGAGCGAGAGCGCCAGCGCGGGCTGCTCGCGACGCTCCTCTCGACGCCGGCCTACTGGCCCTGCGTCGACCTCCACGGCTGGCACGCGGTGGGCGAGAAGCTGAACGGGATGGTGCGGGCGGGGCGGTGGGACGAGCTCGGCCGCGAACTTTCAGACGAGCTGGTCGATACGCTGATGGTCGCGGCGCGCCACGACGAGCTCGCCGCGGCGCTGCGCGAGCGCTACGCCGAGGTGGCGGACGCATACACACTGATCCTGCCGATGACGGATCGGGACGACGCGGCGCTCGGCCGGGTCGTGCGTTCGCTGCGAGCGGCCTGACCGAAGCGGCCGGCTCCGACCCGCGCGCCGCGCCGCGGCCGCTTTTCGATCGGGCGCGTTCGTCTACACTGGCCCCGCCCGACGGGCTGGACGGCCTGCTCGGAGCGAGTGCGCGTTCGCGAGCGGCGAGGGCCTTGGCGCGAATCCGGCGCGCTCTTCGACGAGACCAGGGAGACCCCCGATGCCGACCCCCATGGAGCGCGCCCCCGAGCCCGGGCTCGAGTACGTCCCGATCCCGAAGACCCGCTACACGAGCGCCGAGTACGCCCGCGAGGAGTGGGACTCCATGTGGACGAAGACCTGGGTCTGCGCCGGCCGCGCGTCGGACCTCGCGCGGCCCGGCGACTACTTCACGCTCGAGCTCGGGCGCGAGTCGATCCTCGTCGTGTGCCAGAAGGACGGATCCCTCGCCGCCCGCTACAACGTCTGCATGCACCGCGGCAACCGCCTGCGCGAGCCCGGCCGCGGCCACGCCTCGAAGTTCGCCTGCCTCTTCCACGGCTGGGAGTACGGCCTCGACGGCGCGCTCGAGAAGGCGCTCGACCCCCACTGCTTCAAGCAGGGCCTCGACCGCAGCAAGCTCGATCTCCGGCCCGTCCAGGTCGACACCTGGGCGGGCTTCGTCTTCGTCAATCTCGATCCGAACGCGGGCTCCCTGCGCGAATACCTGGGCGTCATCCCGGAACATCTCGACCCCTATCGGTTCGAGACGTGGAAGATCTCCTTCGACGCGACGATCGAGATCGATTGCAACTGGAAGACCTGCGTCGACGCGTTCAACGAGGCCTACCATCTGGCCGCGACGCATACCTGGACGCTCGAGTTCAGCGACGACACGCGGACGCTCTACGACTGCTACGACCGCCATACGCGCATGCTCTTCCCCGAGGTCCAGGCGAGCCTCCGCCATCCGGGCGCGAATACCGTCACGCCCGGCATCAAGGAGATGTTCCTGAAGCGGGTCGGCGTCGACGTTGACCGCTTCGAGGGCGACTGGCAGGACGCGCGCAAGGTCTTCGCCGAGCAGCAGAAGAAGCTCGCCGCCAACATGGGCGCCGACCTCTCGGACCTCAACGAGTCCCAGCTCTGCGACGACTTCCACTACACGGTCTTCCCGAACATGACCTTCAACACCCATGCGCTCTTCACCTGGGTCTTCTGGCACCGCCCGCATCCGACCGATCCGAACAAGATGAGCTTCGACTTCATCGAGCTCGTGAACGCGCCCTCGGTCGAGATCCCCCGGCCCGAGAAGCAGCGCTTCAGCACGGCCGCCGGCGACACGCTCGCCGGCAAGTGCAACGGCGGCGACCTGATCGACGAGGACCTCTACAACCTGCCGCGCATCCAGGCGGGCATGAACTCGGCGGCCTTCGAGAACCTGCATCTCTGCACGCAGGAGGTCCGCATCCTCCACTTCCACAAGACCCTCGAGGACTATCTCGAGCGCGGTCGGGCGGAGCGGGGGAGGGCGGTCTCGGAAGCGGACGCGTCCGGCGGCGCGGAGAAGCGGGTGGGCCAACGTGACTGAGAACGACCTTCGCTGGGTCGAGATCCCGATCCCGCTGCCGCCGGACGGAAAGAACGAGACGTTCGTACTGGATGGGCGCGAGCTCCTGCTCTGCAACGCGGGCGGGACGCCCTACGTCGTACCGGACGAGTGTCCGCACGCGAAGATCTCGTTGCAGGGAGGGCTCATCGAGGGGACGATCCTCGAGTGTCCGATCCATGGCGGGCGACTCGATCTGCGGAACGGTGAACCGGTCGCGAAGCCCATCCGGCGCCCGACGAAGTGCTATCCCGTTCGGAGCGTCGGCGGGCGCCTGGAGATCGGACTGCCGGCGATCTGACGCCGGCGATCGGCCGGATCGAGCCGGGGGCGTCCGGTCGAGGCGTCCGTGAATTCACGAAGCTCGAGGAGCTCGAGGAGGATGTCATGCACGATCTCGTCGTTCGCGGAGGTACCATCGTCGACGGCACCGGGGCCGCCCCCTTCGAGGGCGACGTCGCCATCACGGGCGGGAAGATCGTGGCCGTCGGCCGCGTCGCCGAGCCCGGGCGCGAGGAGATCGACGCCCGCGGCCGACTCGTGACCCCGGGCTTCGTCGACATCCATACCCACTACGACGGCCAGGCGACCTGGGACGCGCTGCTGACGCCCTCGGCCTGGCACGGCGTCACGACCCTCGTGATGGGCAACTGCGGCGTCGGCTTCGCCCCGGTCGCGCCGGGCAAGCAGGGCTTCCTGATCGGCCTGATGGAGGGCGTCGAGGACATCCCGGGCACGGCGCTCCACGAGGGCATCGACTGGCAGTGGGAGACGTTCCCGCAGTACCTCGACGCGCTCGAGAAGAAGCGCTTCGCGATGGACGTCGGCACGCAGGTGCCCCACGGCGCGGTGCGCGCCTACGTGATGGGCGAGCGCGGCGCGAAGAACGAGCCGGCGACGCCGGAGGACATCGCGCGGCAGGCCGCGATCGTGAAGGAGGCGATCGGCGCCGGCGCGCTCGGCTTCTCCATGTCCCGCACCATCGTCCACCGCGCGGTCGACGGCGAGGTCGTTCCCGGCACGCATTCCGCGGAGGACGAGATCTTCGGCATCGCCCGGGTGCTCGGCGAGCTCGGCCAGGGCATCGTCGAGCTCGCGCCCGCCGGCATCCAGGGCGAGGACATGTCGGCCCCCGACAAGGAGATCGACTGGATGCGCCGGCTCTCGGCGGAGATCCATCGCCCCATCTCCTTCGCGCTCGTCCAGCACGACGTCGCGCCGAAGGACTGGAAGCGGCTGCTCGACCTCTGCGACGCGGCGGCGAAGGACGGCGCGATCCTGCGCCCGCAGGTCTCGGCGCGACCGAACACCCTGCTGATCGGCCATCCCTCCTTCCATCCCTTCAGCTTCAAGCCGACCTACATGCAGCTCGCCGCGCTGCCGCTCGAGGCGCGGGTCGTGAAGCTGCGCGACCCGGAGATCCGGCGGCGGATCCTGGCGGAGGATTCGGTCTACGCGGTGCCGCAAATGAAGGTCGTGATCGACATGATCGCGAAGGGGATCGACAAGATCTTCCGCCTCGGATCGCCGCCCGACTACGAGCCGCCGCCCGAGCAGAGCCTGAAGGCGATGGCGGAGACGGCCGGCCGCGATCCCTTCGATCTGCTCTACGACTGGCTGCTCGAGCTCGACGGCAAGCAGCTCCTGATGCTGACGCTGCTCAACTACAGCGACTACGACCTCGAGCCCGTCCGAACGATGCTGCTCAACCCGCGCACGGCGTTCGGCCTCGGCGACGGCGGGGCCCACTGCGGGGCGATCTGCGACGCGAGCATGCCGACGTCGCTGCTCGCCCACTGGGTCAAGGGCCGGACGCGCGGGCCGAAGCTGCCGGTCGAGGTCGCGGTCCGCAAGATGACCTCGGACAGCGCGTCGCTCTACGGCCTCGACGATCGCGGGGTCGTCGCCGTCGGCAAGAAGGGCGACCTCAACGTGATCGATCTCGAACGGCTCGAGAACGAGCTGCCCGAGATCGCCTGCGACCTGCCGGCCGGCGCCGCGCGCTTCGTCCAGCGGGCGAGGGGCTACGAGGCGACGATCGTCTCGGGCGAGGTGACGTTCCGCGACGGCGTCCATACGGGCGCGCTGCCCGGGCGACTCGTGCGGGGCGCGCAGAACTAGCATTCGAGCGAGGGAGCGGGCATGGGCGCGACGTTGGATCTCGATCCGGATACCCTGCTGACGACGACCCGCGCCGTGCGCAAGCGGCTCGACTTCGACCGCAAGGTGCCGCGTCCGATCATCGAGGAATGCCTGCAGATCGCCTTCCAGGCGCCCAATGGCGGCAACATGAACAGCTGGCGCTGGATCGTGATCGACGATCCGGCGCTGATCGCGAAGGCGGCGGCCATCTACAACGGCGGCCTCGACGACTACATCGCGGGCCTCGCGAAGATCGGCGGCTACCCCGGCGCCCAGGTCCATCGGGCCGACGCGATCGGCACGTCGGTGGCTTACCTGCGCGAGCACTTCCATCGCTGTCCGGCGCTGCTGCTGCCCCTCGCCTTCGGGCGGACCGAGGGGGCGGATCTCTTCAATCAGGGCAGCACCTGGGGCTCGATCATCCAGGCCGTCTGGAGCTTCATGCTGGCGCTCCGCGCGCGCGGTCTCGGCAGCGCCTGGACGACCGGCCACCTGATGCGGGCCGACGCCATGGCCACGCTGCTGTCGATCCCGAAGCGGTACACCCAGGTCGGACTCTTCCCGATCGCCTACACGCTCGGGACCGACTTCAAGCCGGCCCATCGCAAGCCGACGACCGAGGTCATCGGGTGGAACGGGATGCCCTGAGCGGCGCGGGCGAGCGGGCGGGCGGGAAATCCCACCTGCGTCCGCTGAGCGGTCGGGTCGACGAGGGCGTCGCGGGCTCCGGCGCGGGTCGGATGCCTGGCGGTGGATGATCCGGGTCTCTTTCGAACCGATCGACAGCCTTCACAGCGTCCCGCCGGCCGTTAGGGTCCCCTTGTTGCCCGCGGAAGGGGGCAGGCTGGCGCTTACCCCACGCTCAAGCTATAACGCTGGTCAACCGACCGAATCCAACTCAAGTAACGAGGCGTATGATCCATGACGACGGCTTCCCATGGGGTAGTCGGAATCGGTGACCCGTCGGAATCCGGCCCGCGCATCGAAGAGCGGCGCGAGCGCCAGCGTCAGGAGGCGCGGCGCACGATCCTCGACGCGACCGAGTCGCTGATGATCGAGGCGAACGGATCGAACTTCTCGATCCGCAAGCTCGGGGACCGTTCGGGCTACTCGGCGCCGACCGTCTACCACTACTTCGGCGACAAGGACGGGCTGATCGACGCGCTGCTCGACGATCGCGTCGGTCGCCTGGCCGACGAGCTCGAGCAGGTCGATCCGAACGCGGATCCACGCGAGCGCCTCCGCTCGATCCTGCTCGCGTACTTCGAATTCAGCGTGACGAACCCGACCTTCACCCGGCTCATGTGGACGGTGTCGAGGAAGGGCGAGAGCCGCATGCCGCCCGCGATGGAGCGGGTCCGGCGCTGCGTCGAGGAGAGCCTCGACCGGTTCGGGGAGAGCCGGACGGCGACTCGGTTCGATACCGACGCCGCGGGCCGGGTCCTCTGGGCGCTCGTCTACGGCCTCGTCTCGCTGCAACTGACACAGCCCGAACTCACCCACGACGAGGATCTCGCGGAGCGAGCCCTCGACGCCCTGTTCCTCGGCATGGCCGAGCTGGAGAAAGATCCGCGATGACCCGCCGGCATTTTCGATTCGGGCTGTGCTCGTTGGCGTGCGTGGCCATGCTGGGCTCGCTCGCGGGCTGCCGCGAGGAGCAGACGGCCGCGGAGGAGATCCTGCCGTCGGTCGCGGTGGTCGAGATCGAGGCGGTCGACTTCGACCAGGACCTCCGCGCGAGCGGCGATCTGCGGGCGCGCTACCAGACCATGATCGCGGCCGAGGTGGCCGGGCGCGTGACCGAGCTGTCGGTCGAGGAGGGCGCTTCGGTCGCGCAGGGCGACGTCGTGATCCGGATCGACCCGGAGCGGCGGCGACTGGATCTCGCGGCGGCCCAGGCCCGGCTGAGCCAGGCGCGCGCGAACCTGCGGCAGGAGACGAACAAGGTCGAGCGGGTGCGGAAGCTGCGCAGCGAGAACATCTCGTCGGTCGAGCGGCTCGAGGAGGCCGAGACGGCGGTCCTGCTCGCGCAGTCCGCCGTGCGCGCCGAGGAGGCCGCGGTCGGCGTCGCGCGCCGGGCGCTCGAGGACGCGAGCGTGGCGGCGCCGTTCGCGGGGCTCGTCGCCCGCCGCTCGGTCGAGCTCGGCGAGTTCGTCCAACCCGGCACGCCGCTCTTCGAGCTCGTCTCGATGACGCCGCTCGACGTCGTCTTCAACCTGCCCGAGCTCGATTCGCAGCGCGTGAGCCTCGGTCAGCACGTCGCGGTCGCCGTCGCAGCGCCGGCGGATCGACGCTTCGATGCCGTCGTGACGTTCATCGCGCCGACGGTCGATCCCGACACGCGGACGCTGCGCATCAAGGCCGAGATCGACAATTCGGACGGCGCGTTGCGACCCGGTCTGTTCGCGCGCGTGATGGTCGGGACCGAGGAGCGGCGCAGCGTCCTCATGGTGCCCGAGGAGGCCGTCGTCCAGCGTGAGGGGGGTGCCTGGATCTTCCGCGTCGAAGCGGGCAACCGGGTCCGCCGCGTCGCGGTCGAGACCGGAGCCCAGAGCAAGGGCCGCATCGAGGTCCGCGGCGCCGTCACCGCGGGCGATCGCGTCGTCCGCCGCGGTCATGGCGGGCTTGCGGACGGGATGGAGGTCGTCGTGCGCGGGACCGAGTCGACGGCCCTCGAGACGGCCGGCTCGCCGCGGACCGGAGCGCAGTCTTGAGCCTCTCCGACGTCTCGATCGACCGCCCGGTCCTGACCTGGATGCTGATGCTCGCGCTGGCGACCTTCGGCGTGCTGGGCTTCTCGCGCCTGGGCATCGATCGCTATCCGGACATGACGTTTCCCTTCGTGGGGGTCGTGATCCAGCTCGAGGGCGCCTCGCCGACCGTGATGGAGGACGAGGTCGTCGATCCGCTCGAGGAGGCCTTCGCGACGATCGAAGGCGTCCGCCACATCTACTCGGAGTCCGCCCAGGGCGTCGCGCGCGTGATGATGGAGTTCGAGCTCGAGCACGACCTCGACGTCGCCGCCCAGGACGTGCGCGACAAGCTCAACTCGAGCATGAACCGCCTGCCCGAGGAGATCGAGCCGCCCGTCCTCGGCAAGGCCGACTTCTCGATGTTCCCGATCATCTTCGCTCCGATCACGACGACGATGCCCGCGACCGAGGCGACCGAGTACATCGATCGCCACATGAAGCCCATGATCGAGAGCATCCCGGGCGCGGCGGGCACCGAGGTCTACGGCGCCGTCGAGCGCAACATCCGCATCTGGGTCGAGCCGGACGCCCTGCGCGCGCGCGGCCTCGCCGTTTCGGACGTGCTCTCCGCGATCCGGCGCGAGCATCTCGAACGGCCCGGAGGCTTCGTCGAGGGCAGCCAGGTCGAGTGGGCGCTCAAGACCGCCGCCGAGTTCCGCTCCCTCGACGAGCTCGCCCGCATGGTGATCTCCTGGGAGGGGGACGCCCCGATCCGTCTGGGCGACGTCGCCCGGATCGAGGACGGCGCGGAGGACATCCGCCGCGCGTCCCACATGAACGGCAAGCCCGGCATCGCGATCGCCGTCAAGAAGCAGTCCGACGGGAACACCGTCGCCATCGTCGACGAGTTCTATCGCCGGATGGACATCCTGCGCGAGCGCGCGCCGGACGGCATCCACATCGTCGAGAACGCGGGCTTCATCGACAACTCCGAGCTGATCCGCGAGTCCTTCGAGGAGACGCTCTTCTCGCTCGTCTTCGGCGGCCTGCTCGCGGTCTTCGTCGTCTTCGTCTTCATCCGCAGGACGCGCCCGACGCTGATCGTCGCGATGGCGATTCCCATGTCCATCGTGACGACCTTCGGAATGATCTGGCTCTTCGACTACACGCTCAACACGATGACGCTGCTCGCCCTGACCCTCGCGATCGGCGTCGTGATCGACGACGCGATCATCGTGCTCGAGAACATCGAACGGCATCGCGAGGGCGGGAAATCCGCCTTCGAGGCGGCGCGGAGCGGGACCCGCGAAATCACCCTCGCCGCGGCCGCCGCGACCTTCTCGGTCGCCGCCGTCTTCCTGCCCGTCGCCTTCGCCACGGGCCAGATGGGGAGCTTCCTGACCGAGTTCGGCGTCACGGTCTCCGTCGCCGTCGTGATCTCGCTGCTCGTCGCCCTGACCATCACGCCGATGCTCGCCGCCCGCATGCCGCCGCCCAAGGAGCGCTCGCACGGAAGCATCTACCACCGCCTGGAAGACGGCTTCCGCGGACTCGAATCGACGTACCGACGGGTGCTCGACTGGTCGATCGCGAGCCCCTGGAAGACGACCGCCATCGCGGTCGCGGCGATCGCGCTGGCGATCGTCGCGGGCAGCCGGCTCAAGGGCGAGTTCTTCCCGCCCGCCGACTCGGGCTTCGTCGCCGTGCGCTTCAAGACGCCTCCCGGCAGCTCCCTGGAGAACACCGTCGACATCCTGACGCGCAACGAGGCGTGGTTCCTCGAGCAGCCCGAGGTCGCTTCGATCTTCGCGGCGATCGGGTCGACCTCGATCAGCATCGGCGGGCCGACCGACGGCATGCTCAACGCGCGGCTCTACCCGGCCGACCAGCGGGAGCGCAGCGCCCAGGACATCATGGCCGAGGCGCGCGAGGCCCTGATGCACATTCCCGGCCAGGAGTTCTCCGTCGTCGACCCGATGGGCTCCTCGGATCGCGAGTTCGAGGTCGAGATCGTCGGCAGCGGCTCGCTCGAGGAGTTCGAGCGGTACGCGGACGAGATGATCGCCCGACTCGAGGGCGAGGGCGGCATGGTCGACATGGAGAAGAGCCTCCGCATCGGCCTGCCCGAGGCGCGCGTCGTCCCCGACCGGGACAAGGCGGCCGCGCTCGGCATCGACGCGGCGACCGTCGCGGAGACGGTGCAGGCGATGATCGGGGGGCTCGACGTCGCGAAGTACCGCGACGGCGAGGAGCGGCACGACGTCCGCATCCGGATGGAGAAGAGCGATCGCGACGAGCTCTCGGCGATCGGCGGGCTCTGGGTCCGCGCCCGCAACGACGAGCTCGTCGATCTGCGCAACCTCGTCACGATCGAACGCGGCGCGACCGCCGCTTCGATCACGCGGACGGATCGCGAACGGAGCGTCAAGGTCATGGCGAGCCTCGAGGGCATCGCGCTCGGCGAGGCCGTGGCGCGCGCGCAGCGCGTCGCGAAGGAGATCCTGCCCCCGACGATGGCGCTGCGGCTCACGGGTGACGCCGAGGCGATGCGCGAGTCGGGCCAGCAGTTCATGGTCATGATGGTGCTCGCGGTGCTCGTGATCTACATGGTGCTCGCGGCGCAGTTCGAGAGCTTCGTCCAGCCGGTGATCGTGATGGCGGCGCTGCCCTTCTCGATGGTCGGTGCGCTCGGCGGACTCTGGCTCTGCGGCATGTCGCTCAACCTCTTCAGCATGATCGGCATCGTGCTGCTGATCGGGCTCGTCACGAAGAACTCGATCCTGCTCGTCGACTACGCGAACCAGCTCCAGGCCGAGGGCGCCTCGGCGACCGAAGCGATGCGTCAGGCGGCCCCGGTTCGGATGCGGCCGGTCCTGATGACGGCGCTCTCGATGATCTTCGGCGTGCTGCCATCGGCGCTCGGGATCGGGCCCGGGGCCGAGACGCGCGCGCCGATGGGCGTCGCGACGGCGGCGGGCATGTTCACGTCGATGCTGCTGACGCTGCTCATCGTGCCCGTCTTCTACCTGGGGCTCGAGCGGGTTCGCGGGCGCTTCGCGGCGCGGCGCCGGGCATCGCCGGTCCAGGCGCAGCAGGGGCTGGCCTAGGGGCGAAGGCGGGGGCAAGCTCGGGGGCGTTCGTCGCGGGAGGGGAGCGGGTTTGGGGTCGTCCGGCGGGCTCAGACTCTTCGTCGCGTCCCGATTCATCGAGCCCGTCGAGCAGGCGCTCGCCGAGGCCTTCGCCGCGCGTTTCGCCGAGACGCGCGATCCGCTCGCCGAGCTCGCCGCCGAGGCCGCCGACGCCGACGCGGTCGTCTTCTCGCTCGACGTCCCGATGCGGGGGCCCGCGATCGAGTCCCTGCCGCCGAGCGTGCGCGTGCTCGCGACCTACTCGGTCGGGACCGACCACATCGATCTCGAGGCCGCGCGTGAGCGGGGGCTCGTCGTGTTCAACACGCCGGGGGTGCTCGCCGACTCGGTGGCCGAGAACGCGATCTTCCTGATGCTCGGCGCCGCGCGCCGCGGGACCGAGGCGATCGCGCTCCTGCGCGAGCGCGCCTGGCACGGTTGGCAGCCGGGTCAGCTCGTCGGTCGCCAGCTCTCGGGCCGGACCCTGGGCATCCTCGGCATGGGCGACATCGGCCGACGCATCGCCCGCCGCGCCCGCGCCTTCGACATGCCGATCAGCTACTGCAATCGGCGGCCGCTTCCGCCCGAGCTCGAGGCGGGGGCCGAATATCGCGCGACGCCCGAAGCCCTCGTGCGGGACGTCGACGTGCTTGTCCTGGCGTGCCCGGCGACGGAGGAGACGCGCGGGCTCGTGAACGCGGCGCTGCTCGGCGCGGCGAAGCCGGGAATCGTCGTGGTCAACATCGCGCGCGGCGACCTCGTCGTCGACCGCGCGCTGATCGACGCGCTCCAGTCGGGCCAGGTCTATGCCGCGGGGCTCGACGTATTCGCGGGCGAGCCGGCCGTCCATCCCGACTACTTCGACCTGCCCAACGTCTTCATGCTCCCACACGTCGGGAGCGCCACGCTCGAGGCGCGCATGGGCATGGGGCAGATCCTGATCGACGCGATCCGAGCCTGGCAGCGCGGGGAGTCGTCGCCGAATCGGGTCGTCTAGTCGAGTCGGGTGGTCGCCGCCTGCCGCCCCGCCTTGCGGCCGAAGAAGGTGCAGTCGCCCAGCGACATGCCCGAGCTGTAGCCCTTGCCCCAGCGCGGCAGGCCGCAGGCCGTGCGGCCCGCGGCGTAGAGACCGGGGATCGCGTCGCCGTCGATCGTCAGGACCTCGCCCGTCGGCCGGACGCGAAGCCCGCCGAGCGTGAAGAACGGGTAGTAGGCCTGCTTGAGATGGCAGGCGAGGGCGGCGAAGGGCGGCTCGTCGAGTGGCTTGAGCCAGGCCGCGTCCTTGTGGAAGAGCGGATCCTCGCCCTTCGCGGCGTGGCGGTTGTAGAGCTCGACGGTCGACACGAGGCTGCCCGACGGCAGGTCGAGCTCGCGTTCGACCTCGTCCCAGGTCGAGCCGACGGCGGCGATCTCGATCTTCGAGTACGGGGACGGCTGCTGGAAGATCGCGTCGTCCACGAGCAGGAAGAAACGATCGCCGATCTGGCTGGCGATGAAGTGGGCGACGCGCCCGCCGTAGGCGTCCTCGTTGATGAAGCGCCCGCCCTTGTCGTTGACGAGGATGCCCTTGACGTGGGACTCGGGCGGATAGAAGGGCAGCGTCAGGAAGATCTCGTCCATGTGGATCGCCGCGCCGCCGACGCTCATGCCGAGACGGATGCCCGAGCCGTCGTCGTAGCCGCCCGAGAGGCCGTCGTCGGCGAGGCGCTTCCGCAGCGGGACGTACTGGCGGAGCATCTCCTCGTTGAGCGCGAAGCCGCCCGCGCAGAGGATGACGCCGTTCCGGGCGCGGATCGTCTTCTCCTCGCCGTCGGCGAAGACGACGAGCCCGCGGACGCGCCCCCGCTCGTCCGTCACGAGCGCGCGCGCGCGGGTCTGGAAGCGCACGTCGACGCCGAGGGCGTGGACCCGCTGCGCGAGCTTGTCGAGCAGCATGAATCCACCGGTCTCGCCGATCGCCTCCGGCAGATGGCCACGCGGACACGGCTTCGCCTGCTCCTTGAAGGGCCAGGCGTACTCGCTGCCCGAGAGGATCAGGCAGTCGCCCGTGCCGGGCATGACGGGCTTGCCCGGGATGTAGGTGTTGCGATAGGGGACGCCCTGGTCCTTCAGCCATCCGAAGTGGGTCTGCGCGCCTTCCGCGTAGAGACGCACGCGCTCCTCGTCGGCGTCGGGACCGCCGGCCATCATCATGTAGCGGAAGAAGTCCTCGGTCGTGTCCGAGAAGCCGTTGGCGCGCTGGGCCTCCGTCCCGCCGTTGCCGCCGAGGTAGATGTCGCCGCCCGCCATCGCGGAGGTTCCGCCGCTGCCCGACGCGACCTCGACGAGGATGACCTGCGCCCCGGCGTCGGCCGCCTCGATCGCCGCCGAAGCGCCGGCCGCGCCGAAGCCGACGACGACGACGTCGCACTCCGCGTCCCACCGCGCGACGTCCGCGATCGGTCGGGGGCGTGTCGAAGCGCTTCGCTGCGGGGAAGGGGACTGGCTCATCGCGTGCTCCTGGTCGGGCGGCTCTCGGCCCATGACTTCGACCCGCAGGACGCTAGCGTAGGACGGTCCCAGGCGAAGCGAACGCGCCGTGACGGGGCAGAGGTCGGTCGCGACGCCGCGAGGCGACCGGCGGACATCGCCCGCGGCGACGCAGCGGCGACGCAAGGGATGATGGCCCGCGGCGAGGAAACGGGAGAGAAGGAGACACGACATGGACGCACGCCAGGCCAAAGAGCGCATCCAGAACGGCAAGCTCTGGGAGGACTTCTGCGATCGCCTGAAGGCGGCGGGTCGCTTCGTGAAGGACGAGCCCAACGTCCCGAAGGACCTGATGAACCAGGCGCTCGGCTATCGCTTCCTGACGCGCATCCTGCGCGCGGGACTCGAGCGGGTCGTCGACTACGCGGATCCGCAGTACCCCGCACTCTATCGCCTCGCCGACGATACGAAGAAGATCCTCAACGACAACCCCGACAACTACTACGAGAACTGCAACATCGACGGCCGCTTCGACTACCGGATCACGGGTACCCGCGGCACCGTCAAGTGGTTCAGCATCGGCGTCAAGGCCGGACGCGGCGTCGACGGCATGGCGAGCCTCTCCGAGATCGACTCGTCGAAGATCCACATCGAGCCCGACGGGACGTTCGAGATCCTGATGAGCCAGAAGCCCCAGAAGGGCAACTGGCTCCCGCTGACCCCCGATTCGACGAACATCGTCGTGCGTCAGACCTTCGGCAATCGCAAGCAGGAGAAGCGCGCCGAGCTGCGCATCGAGTGCCTGAATCCGGAGCGGCCGACCAACAACCTCGTGCCCGAGAAGCTCGAGGAGCAGCTGATGGGCGCGCTCGGATTCCTCGAGAGCACGATCGGGCTCGGGCTGATGTGGACGAAGATGTATCAGGAGACGACGCTGAACCAGCTGCCGGAGCACGACCAGCCGATGCTCTACGCGGCGGGCGGCGATCCGACGATCCACTACTACCAGAGTCATTGGCAGCTCGCGCCCGACGAGGCGCTGGCCGTGCGCATCCCGTTCCTGCCCGAGTGCCAGACGTGGAACCTCCAGCTCTCGAACTTCTGGATGGAGTCGCTCGAGCACCGCTTCTTCGACATCAGCGTCAACCAGTTCACGGCCCGTTACGAGCCGGACGGATCGGTGAAGATCCTGATCGCCCACCAGGATCCCGGTCCCGCCCATCCGAACTGGCTCAACACCCTGGGCCACGACCAGGGCGGCATGCTCGGACGCATCGTCGGCGCCGACGGCGGCTGGCCGAAGACCTGGGAGACGAAGGTCGTGAAGTTCGCGGAGGTGGCCTCGCGCTGAGCGCCTTCTGCGGAGGCGAGGGCGGAGGGCCGCGAGCGGAGGGCTGGGAGCCGAGGGCGATCGCGCGATCGGGCTCGTGCATCGCGTGCGCGGTCGGCCGTCGCGCGGCGGCAGCGGGCGTGCAGATGCGGCGGGAAGGCCGGGCGACGCTCGCGGTGGGCCGTCCGGCCTTGCGATCCCCGGGCTCGCGGAACCACTCAAGCCCATGACGGAGCGGACGCGCGCCCGAGCCCGGGCGTCGGTTCCGCTTCGCGATCCGGAGGCGCGAGGGTTGGCGATCGTTCCGCGAGCGGGCGGCATCGGGGGCGGGGGCGCGAGCGCGAGCGAAGGGCGGGCGTCCTCGCTGCGCGGCGTGGTCTCGACGGTCGCGGCGATGGACGGCGAGGCGGCCGAGCGCGGCCGTCATTCGGGCATCGTCGATCGCGTCTTCGGTCCCGAGCGCGTCACCCCGGAGCCGTCGGCCGCCCCGCCGCGCGCGCAGCCGATCGCGCCGCTCCGCGCCAGCCCGGCCGCGACGCCGCCGTCGCCCGGCGCGTCGGACGCGGTCCCGATCGGCGGCGCCGAGCCGTTCATCGATCCGCAGTTCTCGCTCGGACGCATCGCGAAGCGCCCGCGCTCCCGGGTCGGGGCGGCGACCAAGTTCGACGGCGAGCTGCTCGCCGACGAGGACGTCGAGATCCAGGGGCTCGTCGAGGGCCGCGTCTGCGCGCGCCGGTCGCGGGTCACGGTCGGTCGCGAGGGCTTCGTCAAGTCGAAGATCGAGGCGCGCGCCGTCCGCATCTCGGGCACCGTCCGCGGCTCGGTGACGGCCGAGGACTGGGTCGAGATCAAGCCGGGCGCGTTCGTGCGCGGCGACGTCCACGCGCCGCGCGTCATCCTCCACGACGGGGCGATCGTCACCGGCCTGCTCGACATGGCCGCGGGCCGCGAGCGCCGCCGTTCGGCGCGCTTCGATCCGCTGGTCGTCCGTCCGCGACCGGGCATGCGCAAGGTCCGGGGCGGCCGCGCGGCGCGCGGCGACGACGGCCGGTAGCGCGCGGCGCGGTCGCGCGGGGTGCCCGGTCGGGCCGGGGCTCGAGCGGCCGGCGCATGCCCCGCTTGCCGGGATGCGCGATGCTCGGCCGGGCGCGCCTCGGGCGTGCGGAGCAGGGAGGGCATGCCGATGGCCCGCGACGAGCCCCGACGAGCGACCTTCGAGCCGACGCCGCAGCAGCTGATGCCGAGCCTGAGCCCGCGGGCCGAGCTGGCGGTCCTCGCGCGCGCCCTCCGTCGCGAGGGTTACGACGAGCACATCGCCGGTCACATCAGCATCAAGCAGCCCGACGGCTCGCTGCTCGTGAATCCCTTCCATCTGCGCTGGGACGAGCTGCGCGCCCGTCACGTCTGCCGCATCGACCGCGACGGCAAGGTCCTCGAGGGCGAATGGTTCGTGAGCACCGCGATCCAGCTCCACCTCGAGCTCCACCGCCTGCGCGACGACGTCGGCGTCGCGGTCCACAACCACCCGCGCTGGGGCACGATCTGGGCCGCGGCCCGGCGCGTCCCGCCGGTCCACGACCAGACGTCTGCGCTCGTCGACGACGACATCGCGCTCCATGACGAGTACGGCCAGCCGGTCGCCGACGCGGACGAGGCGCGCGCGGCGGTCGAGTCGCTCGGGGCGGGCAAGGCGGCGCTGCTGGGTCATCATGGCGTGCTCGTCGTGGCGCGCGACGCCAGTCAGGCCTACGCCCGTTGCATGAGCCTCGAGTGGCGCTGTCGCATGGCGTGGCACGTCGAGGCCCTCGGTGGCGCTTCGCCGATGCCGTCGGCGGCCTCGCAGGCGCTGGCGCGCGGCATCGATCGCCGCGGCTACCCGGGGCTCTGGGAGGCGATGGCGCGGCAGGAGGTGCAGCTCGATCCGCGGGTGCTCGAGGAGCGCTGATCGGGCTCGCGCGGAGACGGGCCGAGGGGCGGGCGCGAGCGCGCCTGCCCGGGGCGCAGCGGGAGGAGGGCGGTGTGAGCAAGCGGGTCAGCAATCTGTCCCGGCTGGCGGATTACCAGGGGCGGACCGGATCGGTCACGTTCATCCCCGAGCCCGTGCCCGAGCCCCTCTTCGCGCCGATCGTGTCCGCGGACGATCACGTGCTCGAGCCGCCGGATCTCTTCGCGGGGCGCCTGCCGGACCGCTTCGCGGCGGACGCGCCGCGCGTCGAGACGGACGAGCAGGGCGGGCAGTGGTGGCTCGTCGAGGGGCGGCGTCTGCCGATCCTCTTCGCGAACGGCGCGGCGGGACGCGTGCTCGAGGAGTGGAAGGGCGCGTCGCGCTGCCGCTACGACGAGTTCCGTCCCTCGGTCAGCGACGCGAAGGCGCGCCTCGCCGACATGGACGTCGCGGGGATCTGGGCCTCGCTCTGCTTCGGCTCGACGCTCTGGGGCTTCGCCGGGCGGCGATTCTCGGTCTTCCGGGATCCCGCGGCCGGGCTCGCCTGCCTCCAGGCCTACAACGACTGGATGCTCGAGGCGTGGTGCGGAACGGATCGCGCGCGCTTCATTCCCTGTCAGCTGCCCTGGCTGCTCGAGCCCGAGGTCGCGGCGGAGGAGATCCGGCGCAATGCGGCGCGCGGGTTCCGCGCCGTCAGCTTCTGCGAGAATCCCGAGGCGCTCGGCTTTCCCGGCCTCTACGGCGGCGCCTGGGATCCCTTCTTCGAGGCGTGCGCGGAGACGGGGACCGTCGTCAACCTGCACGTCGGCTCGTCGGGTCGGACCTCGAACCCCTCGGTCGACTCGCCGCCCGAGGTGATCGCGGCGCTCTTTCCGGTCAGCGGGATCGAGACGCTGGTCGACTGGATCTACGCGCGCGTGCCGATCCGGCATCCGACGCTCCGCATCGTGCTCTCCGAGGGCGGGCTCTCCTGGGTACCGATGGTGATGGAGCGGCTGAACCGCGCGTATCGCCATCTGCCGGCGTCCGAATGCTGGAGCGCCTCCGATCCGCATCCGGTCGAGCTGCTCCAGCGCAACTTCTGGTTCGCGTCGCTCGAGGATCCCTCGGGCTTCACGATGCTCGACCGCATCGGCGAGGACCACGTGCTCGTCGAGACGGACTTCCCGCACATGGACAGCACCTGGCCCGCCTGCCAGTCGATGATCCGCGGTCAGCTCGCTCGGCTGCCGGAGAATACGATCCGCAAGGTCTGCTTCGAGAACGCCTGCCGCCTCTACGATCATCCGCTGCCGCCCGCCGACTGGATCGAGCGCGCGTCGTTCGGGGCTCGATAGCGGACGGGACGTGCCGTCGGCGATGCGTCGACCGGGAAGCGGCGGACGAGCGAGAGGACGAACGCGAGGAGGTCGAACGAGAACGTGGATGCCGCGAAGCCGCAGGCTCGCATCAGCGAGTCCGACGGGATCATCACCGTCACCTTCGACCGCCCCGAGAAGCGCAACGCGATCAGCCGCGAGATGACCGGCGCGCTCTGGACCGCCGCGAACGCGCTCGCCGACCGGGACGACCTGCGCTGCATGGTGATCACCGCGGAGGGGCCCTACTTCACGGCGGGTCTCGACCTCGCGACCGGCGGCGGCAACCGCCCGGGCAACCCCGAGACGATGCACCAGCATCCCGGCTGGAACTTCCGCCGCAACTACCGCAGCCATCACCTGCTCTACGACGAGTTCGAGGCGATCGAGAAGCCGATCGTGATGGCGATCCAGGGGACCTGTCTCGGCGCCGGCGTCGAGATGGGCATGTCCTGCGACTTCCGCTTCTGCACGCCGACGGTCGAGTTCGGGCTGCCCGAGGTCCAGCTCGGCGCCATCGCGGGCAGCGGCGGGACCAGCCGATTGACGAAGCTCGTCGGTCCGGCCTGGGCCAAGTGGATGGCGATGGCGGGCCGTCGGATCGACGCGCAGCGCGCGCTCGCGATCGGGCTCGTGCAGGAGGTCCTGCCCCAGGAGACCTTCCTCGACGACGTCCACGCCTTCTGTCGACAGCTGATGGAGATCCAGCCCGAGGTGCTCGGCATCGCGAAGCTCGCCGTCGACCTCTACACCGACATCCCCGACCGCACGGCCCAGCGCCACATCGATCGCCTCGCCGTGACCCTGACCTACGACCAGTTCGAGCAGAGCATGCAGCGCTTCAAGCGCTCGAAGCCGAAGCGCGACGAGGAATGAGCGGCGTCGACCGGCTTCGACTCCCGGACCTGATCGCCTGGCGTGCAGAGGCGACGCCCGACGCCCTCTTCGCGGTCGACGAGCTCGACCGGGCGCTGAGCTTCTCGACCTATCACGCGCTCTGCGGCGAGGTCGCGGAGGCGTTCGCGGCGCAGGGCGTCGTGGCGGGGGACGCGGTCGCCTGGATGCTCCCGACCTGGCTCGAGGCCTACGTCGTGGCGGGCGCGCTCGCGCGCATCGGGGCCGTCCAGGTCCCGCTTGTGCCGATCCTGCGCGAGCGCGAGGTCGAGTTCATCCTGCGGCGGGCGGGCGCCGTGCGGCTGATCGTCCCCGGGGCGTGGCGCGCGTTCGACTATCCGGCCTTCGCGCGCGGGATCTGCGAGCGGACGGGGCTCGTGTCGCCGACGATCGTCGAGCGCGCGCCGACGGCCTCCGCGCTGCTCGCGTCGCTGCGACGGGCGCCGCGCGCGGAGACCGCTTCGCCTCCGACGCGGCCGGCCCCGCGCCCGGACGGCGGTTGCGATCGCGACGAGCGGATCGACGACGACGTGCCCTGTCGCTGGATCTTCTTCACGTCCGGGACGACGGCCGATCCGAAGGGGGTCCGCCATGCGGACCGTACGGTCGCCGCGGCGGCGCGACGACTGAACGACCGCTTCGCCATGACGCCCGCCGACCGCAACGCCCTGGTCTTCCCCGTGACCCACATCGGCGGCATCAGCTGGCTGATGGGCGGCTTGATGGCGGGCTACGCCCAGATCCTGGTCGAGCGCTTCGAGCCCGACGAGGCCTGCGCCGTCCTCGCCCGCCACGGCGTCACGATCGCGGGCTCGGGGCCGGCCTTCTGGATGGCCTACGTCGCCGCGCAGCAGCGCCGGGGCGGGACGCGGCTCTTTGCGCGCCTGCGCGCCCTCGTCGGCGGCGGCGCGGCGAAGCCGCCGACGCTCGAGGCGCAGGTGCGCGCCGTGCTCGGCGTTCCGCTCGTGACGGGCTATGGCTCGACGGAGTGTCCCGGCGTCGCCCACAACGGGGTCGCCGACGACGCCGAGACGCTGCGCAGCGACGGCCATGCGCTGGCCGACGCCGAGCTCCGCATCGTCGGGCCCGACGGTGCCGCCCGCGGCCCGGGGGAAGAGGGCGAGATCGTGGCGCGCGGGCCGATGCGCTTCCTCGGCTACCTCGATCCCCGCGACGACGCGGCCGCGCTCGACGCGGCGGGCTGGTTCCATACCGGTGACCTCGGCGCGCTCGACGCGCGCGGCCGGCTCCACGTCACGGGCCGTCTCAAGGACATCATCATCCGCAAGGGCGAGAACATCAGCGCGAAAGAGGTCGAGGACGTGCTCTTCTACCATCCCGCGATCGTCGACGTCGCCGCCATCGCGCTGCCGGACCGCGAGCGGGGCGAGCTCTGCTGCGCCGTCGTCGTCGCGGCCGCGGGCAGCGCGGCGCCCGATCTCGAGGCGATCCGCGCCCACTGCGTCGCGCGTGGGCTCGCACGCCAGAAGATTCCCGAGCGGCTCGAGGTCGTCGATCGGCTGCCGCGCAATGCCGTCGGCAAGGTCATGAAGCGGGAGCTCGTCACGCGCTACGGGTGAGGCGCGCGACGCGCCCGGACTCCGTCTCAGCCCGGCATGCGCGGGAAGCTCGGAACGCCCTCCGGCACGTGGTGCCACGGCTGCTGGTCGATCGTGTAGAGCACGGCGTCGGGGCCGCGGAAGACGGAGGGATCGTCGAGCGTCCCGACCTTGAGGAAGACGAGCGGCACGTCGGGCACGCGCGTGAGCAGATGCGTCCCGCAGTTCGGGCAGAACGCCCGCGTCACGGGGCGGGGAATGTCGTCGCGCGTGAACGCCTTCGCCTCGCCCGCGGTGTAGCGGAAGCCGTCGACGGGCATGCCCAGGATGAGGACCGCCGCGCCGCCCGAAATGTATTGGCACTCGCGACAATGGCATTGCATCCGCATCGAGGGCTCGCCCTCCGCCCGGTAGCGGACCTGTCCGCAGTAGCAGTGACCCGTGAGCTCCATGCTGCATCCTCCTCCGGCCTGCGTTGCCTTCCGCTGCCGTCCGTTCCCTTCCGCCGCCTCCCCTGTCCGCGATCGCGACCGCCCGTCCGGCGAGGCGATCGGGTCGGATCGAGCCGAGCGCGAGCCTACCCGAATGCGCGTGCCCGAGGCGAGCGAAGCGCGCCCGGATTTGTACCATCGCCGGCGGGTCCGGCGGCGCCACCGGCTCCCGATCCGGGCATCTCCCGTCATGGCGACCCGGCCGCGCGCCGGAGAGGAAGGGGCTCGTCATGTTCCACGGCTGGTGGATCGTCCTCACCGTCTTCACGGTGCAGCTCTGTATGGTGGGCTTCATGAGCTACGGCTACGGGCTGCTCCTCGTTCCGGTCGAAGCGGAGTTCCAGTGCGGAATGGAGAGGATGAACGCGGGGGCGATCGCGATGTCCTTGATGGGCATGATCCTGCCGCTCGCCGTCGGCCAGCTGGTCGATCGTTGGAGCGTCCGCGGCCTCATGCTGATCGGCGTCGCGGCCCTGGTCGCGGGCCTCGTGGCACTCTCGCTCGCGACCGATTGGCTCGTCTGGGCGATCGTGATGGCGGTCCTCATCGCGGCCGCCATGACGCTGCTCGGTCCGATCGTCGGTCAGGCTGCCGTCGCACGTTGGTTCACCGCCGCGCGGGGCCGCGCGCTCGGCATCGCCGCGCTGGGAACGTCGGTGGGCGGCATCCTCATGGCCAACCTGTTCGCCGTCGGCTTCGAGTCGATCGGCTGGCGCAGCAGCCTTCGCGTCATGGCTCTCGGGGTGGCGGTCGTGGGGTTCCCGCTCCTCGTCTTCCTGTTCCGCGATCATCCGCGCGATCTGGGACTCCGGCCGGACGGGGCGTCCGGGCCCGTTGCGGTCGACTCGGCGACGCCGCTTCAGCTGGTCCCGGCCCGGACGTTCCTGCGACAGGTCCCCTTCTGGGCCGTCAGCATCTCGCTCGCGATCTTCCTCGGCATCTACAACGTCATGCTCCACAACGTCCCGATGTTCGCCCACGAGCAGGGCGCCGACGCCAACGCGCGATCGATGATGATGGTCATCATCTGCGTCTCGGGTATCGTGGGAAAGTTGGCGTTCGGCTGGCTGGCGGACAGCTTGCCGCTCCGTCTCGGGCTTTGGATCGCCATCGGGCTGACGGCGACGAGCCTCGCGATCATGACGACCGAGCCAGAGCTGCCGTTGCTCTGGGCGAGCGTCGCCGTGATGGGGCTGGCCGCGGGCGGGATCCTGCCGGTCTGGGGCGCGCTCATGGCGCAGCTCTTCGGCGTCGCGAATTTCGGACGGGCCATGGGACTGCAGGCGCCGTTGATCGCGTTGGGTGCGGCGAGCGCGCTCTGGGTCGCGGGTCGGCTGCACGATCGGACGGGCGGCTTCGTCTTCCCGTTCCAGATCTTCATCGTCCTGCTCGGTTTCTCGGCGCTCGTCCTGCTGCTGCTGCGCGTTCCGGCGCGCGCGGAGCGCGCCATCGCGACGGCCTGACGCATGTCGACGCCATGCGCGCGATCTGGACCCCGAGCGAGTGACACGGAGATGAGTGGCATGAGTGGATTACCGGCGGACTTCGATTTCGACCCCTTCGACGAGCGATTCTTCGAGAATCCGTACCCGTCCTACAAGCAGATGCGCGATCACGCGCCGGCCTACCGCCGGCCGACGCGCGAGGGGCGCGTCTGGCCCCACTACTGGATGCTTTCCCGCGCGAAGGACGTCGACGACGCGCTGCTCGACTGGCGGACCTTCTCCTCCGCTCGCGGCACGCTGATCGACACCGACATCTCGTTGATCCCGCCGAACATGTTCAACATGGATCCGCCGCGCCACGACGAGCTGCGCGCGATCCTCGCGCGCGTGCTGACGCCGGGCCGGGTCGCGCGCCTCGAGCCCCACATCCGCGCGACGGCGCGCCAGCTGCTCGCGCCCCTCGTCGAGCGGGGCGAGGCCGACGCGTCGCCCGAGTTCTCGCATCAGATCCCGATGATGACGATGTGCGAGCTGCTCGATCTGCCGCTCGCGGATCGCGACCAGTTCCTGAAGTGGAACTTCGCGACGCTGGGCAGCTCGGACTTCACGAGCCCCGAGGCCCTCACGGCCTACGCGGAGATGGGGCAGTACTGGACCGACCTCGTCGCCGAGCGTCGCGCGCATCGCTCGGACGACCTGATCTCGCAGATCCTCCACAACCAGAGCGAGGGCAAGGAGCTCTCGGACGAGGAGATCGGCGGCTTCTGCTCGCTGCTCCACGACGCGTCGCAGAACACGACGATGAACATGATCGCGAACGGCATCATCGCCCTCGCGCGCCATCCGGACGAGCGGCGCAAGCTGGTGCGCGCGCCGGGGCGCTGGCCCGAGGCCGTCGAAGAGGTCTTGCGCTACGTGTCGCCGGTCCAGGGGCTCGCCCGCGCGACGACCCGCGACGTCGAGGTCGGCGGGGTCCGGATCCCCGCCGGCGACCAGGTCCTGCTCCTCTACGGCTCGGCGAACCACGACGAGACGGTCTTTCCGAACCCCGACGTCCTCGACCTCGATCGATCGTTCAAGAACCATTGGACCTTCGGGCACGGCATCCACTTCTGCCTGGGCAACGCCGTCGCGCGGCTCGAGACGCGCATCGCCCTCGAGTGCCTGCTCGAGGTCGCGCCCGAATACGCGATCGACGAGCGGGGGATCGTCCGCAACCAGCTGGTGCCGACGCGCGGCGTCGCCCATCTGCCGGTCGCGTTGGGTCAGGGGCGCGGCGACGCCGCCGCTTCCAGGGGGAAGGCTTGAGATGAGCAAGCGACCGGGCATCGACCGCGAGTTCGCCTTCGATCCCAACGACGCCGAGCGGGCGAAGGACTTCGGGCGCATGGCGGAGATCCGGCGCCGGAAGCCCGTCTGCCGGCCGGCCGAGAACATCGTGCTCGTCACGCGTTATGCGGACGTGACGGCGGTCTTCCGCGACTCGAAGGGCTTTTCCTCCGTCGGCGACATGCGCGCGCCGGGCATCGTCGTGCCGGCCGAGGAGAGCTTCCTCGGCGAGCTCGACGCGCCGCTGCATCCGAAGATCCGGCGCGTGCTCCACCGGACCTTCACGATCGCGAAGGCCAAGGAGTCCGAGCCCTTCACGCGCCAGGCCGTTCGGAAGCGGCTCGAGCGGATCGTCGCGGCCGGCGGCGGCGACCTGATGAGCGGGTTCGCGACGCCGATCCCGGGCTCGGTCTCGGCCGACGTGCTCGGCTTTCCCGAGGAGCAGCACGACCAGCTGATGACCTGGTGCGACGAGCTGCTCCACAGCAGCTGGCCGCCGACGGGTCGGACCGAGAAGGGCGAGGGCATCGCCGCCGGCTTTCCCGAGCTCGCCGGCTGCATCGACGAGCAGATCGAACGCCGGGAGAAGGACGCGGATTGCGATGACCTGCTCGCCTCGATGGTCCGTTCGCGCGGCGACGACGGCTGGTCGATCGGCCATCACCACACCCGCACCCTCGTCGTCAACATGCTCGCCGGCTCGCTCTCGGCGACCTACATGGTCGGCAACCTGCTGTACCGGTTGCTGACGGATGCGGGCTTCGTCGCGGCACTGCGGGGGAACGACGTCCTCGTCGATCGCGCGGTCGAGGAGTCGTTGCGCTTCGAGGCGCCGGTCGCGTTCCTCTGGCGGACGGCGCGCGGGGACGCCGAGATCGGCGGCACGCCGGTCTACCAAGGCGAGCACGTCATGTGCCACATCACCGCCGGCAACCGCGACGATGCCGCCTATCCGGACGGCGAGACCTTCCGGCTCGACCGCGTCGATCCCCCCGAGCACCTCGCGTTCGGCGCGGGCCCGCACCTCTGTCTGGGCAACCACCTGACGCGGTTGATCGGACGCGTGGTGATCGAGGAGATGCTCGCGCTGATGGAGCGGACGAAGCTCGCGCTCGCGCCGGGCTACGTCTGGCGCTGCGTGAACCACCTGCAGGAGTACGGACCCGAGAACCTCCCGGTTCGCGTGGTCCGCTGAGGACGAAGATGGCCCGAACGACGAGCGAGCTCGGACCCGAAGCCTTCTCCCTCGAAGGGCGCGTCGCGATCGTGACGGGCGGCGCGTCCGGCATCGGTCGCGCGACCTGTCTCGCGCTCGCCGCATCGGGCGCGGCCGTGGTCGTCGCCGATCTCAATGCGGACGGCGCGCGCAAGGTCGCGGGCGAGATCGAGGCGCGAAAGGGCCGCGCGCTGGCCCAGGCCGTCGATCTCGGCGAGGAGGACTCGATCGTCGCGATGGTCGAGGCCGCGGTCCGGAGCTTCGGCGGGCTCGACGTGCTCCACAACAACGCCGCCGACTCCGATCCCGCGCTGATGGCCGCGGACGGCGCGATCACGGCGCTCACGAGCGAGGTCTGGGACCGCAACATGCGGATCAACCTGCGGGCGCCGATGCTCGGCTGCAAGCACGCGATCCCCCACATGATCCGCCGCGGCGGCGGCTCGATCATCAACACCTCCTCGGCCTCGGGTCTGACGGGCGACAGCGTGCGCGCCGCCTACGCGGCGTCGAAGGCCGGTCTCGGCTCGCTGACCCAGAACGTGGCGGCCCAGTACGGCAAGCAGGGCATCCGCTGCAACGCGATCGCGCCGGGCGTGATCGCGACGCCGGCCCTCGAGGCGAACGTCCCCAAGGCCGCCGTCGACGTCTACGTCGACAACACGCTGACGCCCCGGCTCGGCCGCCCCGAGGACATCGCCGCGGTCGTCGTCTTCCTCGCGTCGGACGCCTCGGCGTTCGTCACGGGCCAGATCCTCTCGGTCGACGGCGGCCTGCTCGCCCATCACACGGCGATGGCGGGCATCCGGCGGCTCTCGGGCTGAGTCCCATCGATCCGGCCCGCGGCGGCCGGGGAGGCAGCATGTCGCGCATCGTGCTCGGTGGCGCCGTCGATCTCCACTGTCATTTCGGTCCCGAATCCGTCGTCGGCCGCCAGCACGCGGTCGACCCCTTCGATGCGGCGCGCGATGCGCTCGCCCTCGACTTCAAGGCCCTCGTGCTCAAGTCGCACGACTTTCCGAGCAACGGCTTCGCCTATGCGGTGGGGCAGACCGTGCCGGGGGTCCGGGTCTACGGCTCGGTCTGCTGCGACTTCTGCATCGGCGGACTGAACCCGGGCGCCGTCGAGATCGCGCTGCGGGACGGCGCGGCGATCGTCTGGCTCCCGACGATCTCGAGCCAGCAGGACTTCGACAACGGTGTCGCGGCGATGCTGAACGTCCCGGGCGAAGGCCTGGTCCTGCTCGACGACGCGGGGCGGCTGCGGCCCGAGGTCGAGGAGATCCTCGCCCTGGTGGCCGAGCACGACGCCATCCTCGCGACCGGCCATACCTCGCGCGCCGAGCACTTCGCGATCGCCCGGGCCTACGCGCGTCGCGGTCGCGTCGTCGTCACCCATGCGATGAACGCCGGTGCGGGCCCGAACCTCTCGGTCGCCGACTGCATCGCGCTCGCCGAGCTCGGCTGCTTCATCGAGCTCGCCGCGGCGACCTGCATGGCGGGTCATGGTCCCGGCGTGCCCGAGATGGTGCGCGCGGTGGACGCGATCGGCGCGCGGCAGATCGTGCTCGCGACGGACTACGGCTGGACCGAGGAGCTGCCGCGTCCCGCGATCGGCCTCCATGACTACGTCGACGCGCTCTGGCAGGCGGGCGCGAAGGAGGTGCAGCTGCGCGAGATGGCCTGCGCCAACCCGGCCCGGCTGCTGCGGCTGGACCCCTGAGCGAGCCCGGCCGAGTCCGGGGCCGGAATCGAACCGGGACCGGGAAGACCCGGAAGAAGATCCCGAGGAAGAAGAGGAGGAAGCATGCCGACGCTCGAGGAACGCATTCGCGCCGTCGAGGACCGGGCCGCCATCATCGAACTGACGGCGCGCTACTGCCAGCTCGCCGTGTCGGGCAAGGCCGAGGACATCGTCGAGCTCTTCGCGCGCGAAGGCATCATGGAGTCGGGCGACATCCGGGAGCAGGGCCACCCGAGGCTGCTCGTGCTCTATCGTGAGTCGCTCTCGACCCTGCGCCCGATCCCCTTCGTCCAGAACCACGTCGTCAGCCTCGACGGCGATCGCGCGACCGGGTTCTGCAGTCTCGAGCTGCGCATGGTCGAGAACGGCGAGGCGGTGACCGCGGCGGGCTACTACGACGACGTGTTCGAGCGCGAGAACGGCGTCTGGAAGTTCGCCCACCGCAAGCTCGTCTTCTACCACCGCGTCCCGCTCGCGCGGGGCTGGGCCTGAGACGACGCCCCGTTCAGCGGCATTCGCTCTTCGAGCGGATGAACGCGACGATCCGCCAGACGTCGTCGTCGCCCTCCGGCATCCGATCCGCGAAGCCCTGCATGCGCGTTTCGGGCACGCCCGCGCGGATCGTCGCGAAGATCTCCTCGTCGCTCCCCCCGTGCTTCCAATCGCAGTCGAAGAGATAGGGGGCGTCGCGGACACCGGGCTGCAGTCCGTGACAGTAGGCGGCGCAGGTCCCCACGAAGAGGCTCCGGCCGCGCTTCAGCGAATCGGGGTCCCGCGCGAAGCGCGCGGCGGGCGACTCGGATGCGCCACAGCCCGACAGCGCGAGCCCGAGGCTCGCGCTCAGGAGGAGTCCGATCGCGGTCCGAGGGCCATGCGCCCGACGCGGCCCGGCGTCGGCGCGCCGGGCGGCGCGCGCAGCGGATGCGTCGGGCGACCGCACGGGCCTCGACGAAGGGAAGGGTCGGCAACGCATCGCGACGTCCATCGCCCGCTCAGGGGTCGGGGAGCGTGAAGACGAAGAGGTGGCCGCCCTCCGGAATCCGGTCGAGGCCGGCGAGGAAGGCGTCCGTCGTCGCCCAGCTGCCCGAGCCGATCGCGAGATGGGGACGGCCATCGAGCTCGAAGACGACGGGCTGGCTGCGGACCCCGCCGCCCATGCGGAACCGCCAGAGGACCTCGCCCGTGTCGGCGTCGAGAGCGAGGGCCTCGCCCTCGAGATTGCCCGTGAAGACGAGGCCGCTCGCCGTGCTGACGACGCCGCCCATCATCGGGTAGCGCTGTCTCGCCCGCCAGCGGATCTCGCCCGTCGCGACGTCGACCGCCGAGACGTGGCCGTAGGCCTTGCGCGCAGCGGCGTCGATCGTGTCCGGCGTCCCCGCCATGAAGGGCGCTCCCTCGCTGTAGACGGAGATCCCCTTCACGAAGAGCTGGCAGGCCTCGACGGTCGGAATGAAGGCGAGCCCCCTCTTCGGGTCGAAGCTTCCCGACCAGGCGCCGTTCATGCCGCCCATGTTGCCGGGACAGACGCGATGGGTCGGCTCCTCGTCGGGATAGACCTCGGGCGAGACGACGGGTCGGCCGTCGGGTCCGATCGTCGCCCAGTTCATCTGCTCGACGTATTGCGTCGCGCGCAGGAACCGGCCGTCGCGTCGGTCGAGCAGGTAGAAGTAGCCGTTGCGGTTCGCCTGGGCGATCGCGGGAATCCGCTCGCCGTCCCGCTCGACATCGACGAGATAGATCTGCGTATTGCCGTCGTAGTCCCAGACGTCGTGGGGCGTGAACTGGAAGTGCCACTTCCGCTCGCCCGTCTCCGGGTCGACCGCCAGCAGCGCGTTCGAGAAGAGATTGTCGCCGGCGCGCGCGTCGCCGTTGAAGTCGGGCGATGGATTGCCGGTCGTCCAGAAGAGCGTGTCGGTCTCGGCATCGTAGGCGCCCTGGGTCCAGGCCGGGGCGCCGCCCGTCTCGTAGGAGGTGCCGGCCCAGGTTTCGACGCCGGGCTCGCCGGCGGTGGGAACCGTGTAGTGGCGCCAGAGGCGGCGGCCCGTCGCGACGTCGTAGGCGTCGAAGAAGCCGCGGATGCCGTATTCGCCGCCGGCCACGCCGATGATCGCCCTGCGCCCGACGACCAGCGGCGCGGCGGTCGCGCTGTAACCCTTGCGATAGTCGATGATCTCGCTGTTCCAGAGGATCGCGCCGCTCCGGCGGTCGAGGGCGACGAGCCGCGCGTCGAGGGTCGCGAGCAGGATCGCATCGCCCGCGATCGAGACGCCGCGATTGACGGGCCCGCAGCAGGGCTTCATGTCGGGCGGGAGCGGATGGTCGTAGCGCCAGAGGATCTCGCCCGTCCGCGCGTCGAGGGCGAGGACGCGGTCGTAGGAGGTGCTCGCGTAGAGGATGCCGCCGTAGACGATGGGCGAGACCTCGAACTGCTGCTGGGTCCCGGTCGCCATCGCCCAGGCGACTTGCAGCCTTCCGACGTTGCGCTTGTCGAGACTCGCGATCGGGCTGTGGCGGTGGCCGCGGTGATCGCCGCCGTAGTGGAGCCAGCGCGAGCGGTCGGCGAAGGGGGCGTCGAGCATGGTCTCGTCGACCGGCGGGACGTCGGTGGCGATCGGCGGGTCCGCGATCCAGTGGGTCGGAAGGGGCGGGAGCGCGTCGAGCATCTCCAACATGTCGAGCGGCGGGTCCGTCGCGTTCGGCGACGCGTCGCGGGCGCCGTCGTCGGCGGTCCCATTGGTGCTCGTCCCCGCTTCCCGTCGGCAGCCGAGGGGCAGCGGGAGCAGGGCGAGGAGCAGGAGGAAGAGCGCGAGGGAAGCGCGGGCCATCGAGGAATGCCTTTCGCCGCGGCCATCGGAGTCTTCGCCGCAGCGCGATTCTCTCGAATCCGAAGGGCGTCGAGCAACCCCCGGACGAGGGACGGATCACGGGCGCGAGACGCGACGTCGATCCGGCGGGGCCCCGCGTCGACGGATCCGCGCGGGATCGTCGCGGTCTCCGCTCGCTCGCCCCCGCCCCGCGCGCTTGCGCGGCTAGGCGGCGTCTCCGTCGACGGGGCAGCGGCGGTCGGCCGGCTCGATCGGCGATGGGCGTGGCGCCGACGCGGGGTGGCGCGGCGGACTCGGCGCCGCGTCGTCCTCGGCCCGGATTCCATCGCGGGATTCGAGCTCGATCGCGATTGCCTCGCGGACCGGCCAGGCGAGCCCGCCGTCCTCGGCGATCTCGCGCAGGATGGGCGTGCCGAGCGTCGCGACGAGCTTCATCGCGAGATCGATCGGGCAGTAGGGATTGCGGGCGATCGTGGAGCGGATCCGCGGGCTCGCCTGCCAGCGGGACTCCGCATCGATGCAGCGGAGCGACTCGCCCCCGATCGGTCGCAGGGCGGCGATCCGGACGACGTCGCCCTCGCGCGTGCGCGGGTTGCGCAGCAGGTTCGCGAGCACGATCGGGTCCGGATCGAGGGCCAGCTTCTCGAGCAGCCGCGGGTCGTCGCCCTTCGCGAGGCTGCGCCGGCGACCGAGCGGAATGGCGGCCACGTCCTTGGGCAACCGGCGGGCGAGGACGTCGGGATCGGCGAGCTCGGGCAGCGAACGGAGATGGCGCGTGATCGACGCCGCGCCGCGGGCGTGGGCCGCCGCGTAGAGATCGCGGCGGAAGGCGTAGTCGAGTCCGTCTTCGGCGACGGGAGCCCCGCCGGCCAGCACCTCGAGCATCCGGAGCCGCAGCACGTCGGGTCGCCGACCACCGGTCGGCGGTCGCGCGAGGATCGCTTCGACGAGCTCGGCCGCCTCGTCGATGGAGCCGGCCGCGAGCGCATCGAGCAGGACCCGCCAATGCATCGCCCGCTCGGGCAGCGCAGCGAGCTTGCGGGCCAGTCGATCGGCGCGCTCGTCGGGGGCCATGCCGCTTCTTCGGCGCGGCGACGGCCGGCCTGAGCCCGAGGCGGCGCGGCGGCGCAAGTCGCGGGTGGCGTGCCGTGATCCGGGATCCCGTCGCACCGCGGCCCGCCCGCCGACCCGGGCTCAGGGTGCCCAGCGCGTCGCCGCGCGTTCGCGGGCTCAGGGCGCCCAGCGCGTCGCCGCGTGGCGCCGGCGCATGCGGATCTCGGCGGCGCGGGCCTCGGCCGAGACGGTCGGCGTGTCGGCGGGGAGGTGGTCGCGCAGGGTCTTCAGCGGGACGACGCGGGCGGTCGGCGGCACCGCGCCCGGCTCGGCGTGTTGATAGCGGTAGATGATGACGCCTTCGTGATGTCCGACGGGGTCGAGCCAGTTCGGTACCGCCGGATCCTCGAGGGCGATCACGAGCCGGTAGCGCCCGTCGCTGCTCTTCACGGCCTGGAATCCGTTCAGACTCGAGCTGTGGTCGACGTAGTCGAGCGACTGCCACCAGGCGCTGCCGAGCTCGAAGCTCCAGAGATGCGCTTCGGGCTCGTCGAGCTCGATCAGCAGCGCCTCGTCGTCCGCGAGCGCGAACCAGCCGCTGCCGTACGCGTTCTCGCGCAACCCCTCGCTCGCCGACCGCGCCGGCGGGCGGAGCTGGTTGCGGCGATGGAGGCGATCGTCGAGGGCGGGCGCGAACCACTTGGGCACCGTCGCCGCGAACTGGTCGGCGATCGCGTCGAAGAGCGCGCGCGTCGCCGCGGGCTCGGTCGGTACCGCCTCTCCCGGTCGATCGAGGCGCTCGACCCGGAACGTCGACGGCCGCTCCTTCGCCCAGTCGTAGAAGTACTCGCGCAGCAGGAGCTCCGTCGCCTCGGGGTCGAGCCGCAGCCAGGGCTTCGTCCAGCCAGCAGGCTTCGTCGCGCTGACCAGGAGCTCGAACTCGCCCGATGCGTCGGCGTCGAGCCCTTCGCGTTCGATCGAATCGAACGCCCGGTAGCCGTCTCGGCTCGACGTCAGCTGGAAGGCGATGTGGTGGGCCGTGCCCAGGACGCCGTAGAGGCGATAGGTCCCGTCGCCCGAGACGCGCACGGTCATGTACTTCGCGTCCGCGCTGTCCATGCCGTATTTGCGCAGCTTGTGGGAGTAGAGCGAGACGACCGGCGGGCCCGACTCCGCGTCGAGGGCCGCATCGATCGTCGCCGCGAGGCGTTGCAGGAGGTAGCGCTGAGCTTCGGCGCGATCGAGCGGGGAGCCCGGGAGGTCCTCGCGCAGGATCGCCCGACCGGTCTCCTCGAGACGAGCGAGGAACGCGGCCCAGGCCACGTTGGCGGGTGTCGTCACTGCAGGGGGCGTCGCGTTCGTCGCGGCGCCGGCAGCCTCGGCGAGGGCCCGGGGCGCGAGCGCGCACGTCGCGAGCCCGCCGACGAGCAGGGCGACGCGGATCGGGGTGGCGAGCCGGCGGGGGGCGGGTCGGGTCGGGGTCATGGCGTCCTCACGCGAGCCGCCGATGGGTGGCCCGATTCAAGCGGTCGATGGGGAGACCGACGGGACAGGCGTCGTGACACGGCTCGCCGCTGCAGGCGAGGCAGGCCGTCGCATCGACGGGCAGGCGCGCGTACTCGCGCGCGGCCGTTCGCGGCAGACCGTAGTCCTCGGCGTACATCCGCGTGCGCATCACGTCCGGGATGGGCACGCCGGCCGGGCAGGCGGCGAGGCAATCGCCGCAGCCGATCGTGCAGGTCGTTCGAGCGTGGCGGGACTCGTAGCGGGCGAGCAGCGCGAGATCTTCGCGGTCGGGCGGGCCGCTGCCGGAGGCCTCGACGTACTCGTCGATCATCGCGCGGCTCGTCATCGACACGACGAGCCCGTCGACGGCGCGCTCGGAGAGGACCCAGCGGAACGCCGCCTGCGCGAACGTCCGGCCGGGCGACTCGAAGGGCCGCATGTCGTTCAGGCGCGCGCCGCGCAGCGTCTTCATGACCATCACGCCGACACCCGCCGCATGGGCGCGCTCGAGCAGGGCCGGCAGGCCCGGCTGCGGCGAGACGAAGTCGAAGGAGGCGGAGAGGCCCGCGAGATACCGCTTCACGTCCTGCTGGTAGGAGGGCGTCTGCGCGAAGTGGTAGGCGACGAGGACGACGTCGAGGAGCCCGGTGTCGAGGCCGTGGGCGAGGCATTCGGTCAGGCGACCGGCATGACCGGAGAGGCCGGCGAAGCGGATCTTGCCCTGGCGCTTGGCGCGCTCGACGAAGGACTGCCACGCGGGGCTGTCGAGCCGCTCGACGTCGTTGACCGCGTGGTTCAGGTAGACATCGATGGTCTCCGTCCCGAGCCGGCGCAGGCTCCGCTCGAGCACGGCCATCTGGCGCTCGGCCGAGTCGTTCGGGGCGGCGCTGTACTTGCTCGTGAGCGTGACGCCGTCGCGCCTCCCGCGCAGCGCGCGGCCGAGCACTTCCTCGGCCCGACCGTCGGCATAGCTCTCCGCCGTGTCGAAGTGGGTGATGCCGCGCTCGAGGGCGTGATGGACGAGGGCTTCGCCCTGGTCGAGGCTGAACGTGCCCATCGCGATGTCGGGGATCTCGAGGCCGGTCCGGCCGAGGGGCCGACGGCTGCGGATCCGCGGCGCGCCGATCGGACCGGTCGTACCCGAGGCGGCTCGCGTCCCAACCGAGCCGGATTCCGCCGTGCCGCCGCGCGCCGCGAGCCCGGCGCCGAGGGCGCCGAGACCGACGAGGGAATCGCCCAGGAACTGGCGTCGCGTCCGATCGTTCGGGGGCGCCGTCCGCGCGTCGCTTCGGCCGGCCTGCGCGCCGGACGTCGGGCGCGCGCTCAACGTCCGCTCGGGAAGGGCGTCGGCTGATCGTCCGGTCGCAACTGGGCGTCGGTTCCCCCGTCGCAGAAGACGACCGAGCCGCAGATGAAGCGGGCGTCGGCGGAGAGCAGGAATCCGATCAGCGCGGCGACCTCGTTCGGGTCGCCGTCGCGCCCGATCGGCATCGGGAACGCGTCGAGCAGCGGGCCGACGGCCGGATCGGCGCGACCTTCGGCGACCATCGCGGTCTGGGTCTTGCCCGGTGCGATCGCGTTGAGCGTGATGCCGGCGCCGATCCACTCGGGCTTCGGCGCATGGCGACGGACCCAGCGCGCCACGGCCAGCTTCGATGCGCCATAGGTCAGGATCGAGCCGAGCTTGTCGGCCCGCGCGATCGCTTCGCCCGGCTCGCCGTCGAGCAGGAGGCGCGTCAGCTCGATCGGAAGGCCCGGCATCGTCGTCGCCGAGTTCGAGCTGATCGCGACCGCGGCCGGCCGCTCGCCCCGCGCGAGCCAGGGACGAGCGGCCTCGAGCAGCTCGACCGTGCCGTAGTAGTTGAGCTCGGCGAGGATCCGGCCCTCCCGCCCCGGCAGTCCCATCAGGCCGGCGCAGGTGACGATCCCGTCGAGGCGTCCGCCGCAGACCGCTTCGATTCGCGCGATCGCGTCCCGTCGACCAGCCGGGGTCGAGAGGTCCGACGTGATCTCGGCGTCGCGGAGGTCGATGCCGATCACCCGCTCGCCCTGGCTTTCGAGGCGTCTGCGCGTAGCGGCTCCGATGCCGGATGCCGAGCCCGTGATCACGATCGTTCGCATGCCTGGCCCTCCCGGATCGCGTGGCGGATCGACACAAGGTGGCGGATCGGGGGTCCGCGGCGCCAGTCGCCCACCGCCGCGGGGAGGCGCCCTGCTAGAGCAGCGGATCGCCCATGCGCGCGAACGTCTCGGCGATCGTCCCGCCCATGAACGCGTCGAAGCGCGCCCTCGGCAGCTCGCCCAGCACCCCGCGGTAGTGCTCGATCGGCTCCGTGAAGCCCTCGAAGTGGGGGAAGTCGGACGAGAAGACGAGCATCTCCTCCGGCAGCTCCTCCATGATCTTGCGCAGCGGCGAGTCGTTGCCGCCCGCCAGCGGCGTCGCCTTGACCTGGCGGGCGAGATACTCGGAGGGCTTCGCAGCGAGCTTCGACCGGCCGAGAAAGAGCTCGGCCACGGGCGAGACCCGGTCGTCGATCTCCCGGTAGAGGAAGGGCAGCCAGCCCGTGCCGACCTCGGCGAGCATCAGCGTGAGGTTCGGGAAGCGCGCGAACACCCCCGAGTAGATCAGCGCGTTGATCAGCGTCGTCGGAGCGACGTGTCGATGGGCACTGCAGACCATGCGCAGCGTCGTCGTGTCGGCGCCGAGGTTGGCCCAGCCCGGGTCGAAGTGCATCCGCTCGAAGCCCGTGTGGAGCATCGGCATCATGCCGAGATCGCAGGCCGCCGCCCAGACCCGGTCCCACTGCGGATGGCTCGGCGGCACGCCGTTCACGGGATAGGCCGGGATCAGGAAGATCCGGCTTCCCTGCGCACGCATCCGAGTCAGCTCGGCGACCGCCCAGTCGAGGTCGTGGTAGTCGAGCGCCGTCACCGGGCGGAGCCGCCCACCGCTCTCCGCGCAGGTCGTCGCGAGCCAGGTATTGCAGGTGGCGATGATCTCCCGCTTGAGTCCGAGGTCGTCGAGGAAGAGGTTGTAGGAGACGCCGGCGAGGCAGATCACGTGCTGCTGTGCGATGCCCTGATCGTCGAGCCACTTCACACGGGCCGCCGCGTTCGCGACCTGGAACTGGCTCTTCCCCTCGAACTCGGACCGCCGCGCCTTCTCCCCCTCCTTTTCCTGCCCGAAGAGCGTCGCCGCGCCCGGCGGCACGAGGTCCGCGAACGGAGGCCACTGCTCCTTCGGCACGCCGCGCAGCAGATCGCCGACGATCGCGTCGACGGCGAGCCGGCCGGGATGGAGCTGGGGCAGACGGATGCGGAGCTCGGGGTAGGGATCGAGCCATTCCTGACCCGGCTCGAAATGGGCGTCGATGTCGATGATGGCGGTCATGGCAGGCTTCTCCGGCTTCGGTCGTCGCGCGCGTCCTGGCGCGCGGCGAAGTGGGCGATGCGTTCGGCGCGTGGCGCCGGCGGATGCGAATGGCGTCTCAGCCGAGCAGCATCTTCTTCGCTTCCTCGCCGAGCGTCGGCGTCGAGAGCGTCGCGAGGTGTTCGGCGCGCTGCTTGGCCATCTGCGCCGTGACCTCGGGATGGGTCGAGACGAAGAAGTCTTTCCGGGCGATGCCGGCGAGGATCACCTCCGCCGCCTGCTTGCCGGTCAGGCTACCGGCGCCATGGGTCATGTCCTGCATGGCGCGGCGATGGAACTCGACCTTCGCCCGATCCCGGCCCGTCGTCGCGTCCTCGAAGATCCGCGTCGCGATCGGCCCCGGCAGCACGGCGGAGACCGAGATCGGCGCCCCGACGAGGTCCATCTCCATCCGGAGGCACTCGCTGAAGGAGAGCACCGCGTGCTTCGACAGGATGTACCCGGTCTGGATCGCCATCATGCCGAGCCCGCCGATCGACGAGAGGTTGCCGATGAAGGCGGGCTGGCCGGCGGCGAGCATGCGCGGCGCGAAGGCGCGCACGCCGTGGATCACGCCGAGGACGTTGATGCGGATGATGCGCTCCCAGGCCTCCGTCGGCAGCTCCCAGGTCAGGCCCAGCATCTCGATGCCGGCGTTGTTCATCAGCAGGCGAACGTCGCCGAGCTCGGCATGGACGGTCGCGGCGAGGCGGTCGATCGAGGCGGGGTCGCTGGTGTCGGTCTGGACCGTGATCGCGCGGGCGCCCGTCTTCCGGACGTCCTCGGCGACGCGCTCCATGCGCTCGACGTTGATGTCGGCGAGCGCGACCTGCATGCCGAGCTCGGCCGCGGTCCGGGCGAGGCCCTCGCCGATGCCGCTGCCGGCGCCCGTGACGACGGCGACGCCGCCGCGGAAGACGTCCGTCGGGTTGCTCATGCTCGATTCCTCCTGATTGGACCCCGCTTCGGGCTCCGTCGTGATGGGGCGTGCCCCGGTCGTCGTGAAGGGCGATGGTCCGTGCTAGGCGGTGTATCGCCGGAGAAAAGCGCAGGCGTCGTCGAGGCAACGCCCCGCCTGATCGACGAGACCGACCCAGGAGACGAAGCCGTGGGGCATGCCGGGGTAGCGACGGCTCTCGGTCGGAACCGCTGCCCGCGCCAGGATCTCTGCATAGCGCTCGCCGTCGTCGCGCGAGGGGTCGAGCTCGGCGGTCGCCACGAAGGCGGGCGCGAGGTCGCGATGGCTCTTCGCGCGGGCGGGCGAGGCCCAGGGATGGTCCTGCTCGCGGTCGGGATCGGCGAGGAACTGGTTCCAGTAGAAGCGGATCGCCGCCTCGGTGATGATCGGGCCTTTCGCGTACGCCTCGGCCGAGGGCGTCGGTTTCGAGGGATAGTTGCAGGAGCCGTAGATCAGGATCTGCGCGCGCAGCGGAGGTCCCCCCTCGTCCCGCGCGCGCAGGGCGACCGCGGCGGAGAGATTCGCCCCGGCGGAGTCGCCCGCGACGACGAGGCGAGCCGCGTCGGCGCGGAGCTCGGCGGCCTGGTCGGCGGCCCAGACCGTGGCGGAGAAGGCGTCCTCGACGGCGGCCGGGAAGCGGTGCTCCGGGGCCAGGCGGTAGTCGACCGAGACGACGACCGCCGCCGAGCCGTGGCAGAGCGCGCGGCAGATCATGTCCTGCGTGTCGAGATCCCCGACGACCCAGCCGCCGCCGTGGAAGTAGACGACGAGGGCGAAGGGGCCGTCGCCGATCGGGGTATAGACGCGAACGGGAAGCGGCCCGCCCGGCCCCGGGATCGTCCGGTCGACGACGCCGGCGAGCGGCACGTCGAGCTTCGGATAGGCCGTCGACGCCTCGCGCACGTATTTGCGCATGACGTCGATCGGCAGGCTCGTCATCTCGAAGCCTTCCGGCGCGGGGGCGAGCAGGGCTTCCACTTGCGGGTCGAGGGGCATCGCGGGGCTCCTTCGAGGCGTTTCGGGTTCGTCAGCCGAGCACGACGTCCTCGGGCTTCGGGCCGCGGGTGACGTTCCAGTAGTCGACCAGCCGATAGGGCCAGGACAGGTACACGCGCCCCTTGCTGTTGCGGTAGTAGCTCTTCGCCTTCGGGTGGGACCAGATCATCTGGGGCATGCGCTCGTCGATCTGCCGATTGAACGCCTCGTAGGCCGCCGGGGTCGGCTCGATCGTCTTGCGGCCTCGCGAGCGCGCGTAGTCCAGGCATTCGATCATGTAGTGGACCTGGCGCTCGGAGACGATGTTCTGGCCCGCGGCGTGGTTCGGCGCCGAGTTCGGCCCGCCGGTCATGAAGAAGTTGGGATAGCCGGGCACCTGACAGCCGATGTACGCGCGCGGCTCCTCCTCGCCCCACTCGGCGCCGAGGTCCCGCCCGCCGCGGCCGATCACGCGCAGGTTGCCCAGCATCTTCGCGATCTCGAAGCCCGTCGCGAGCGCGATCACGTCGACGGGGTACGCCCGGCCGCTCTTCGTCACGATCGAGGTCTCGGTCACGTGGTCGATCGGATCCGTCTCGAGCTCGACGTTCGGGCGCTTCAGCGTGTCGAGGTAGCCCGTGTCCATCACGATCCGTTTGCAGAAGATCGGCATGTCGGGGACGAGCTTCTCGAGCAGGTCGGGCCGGTCGGCCAGCTTCTGGCGGTAGTAGGCGAGGGTGAACTCGCGCATGGCGTCGTTGTGGGCCGAGACCGAACGATCGGGATGGGGCCAGGCCGGGTCGCGCAGCACGTTCTGGAAGAGGCCGTCCGCCGCGAACCAGTAGGCGCGGAAACGGTACCACTCGGCGTAGGTCGGGATGTGGCGCAGCGCCCATTTGACGCCCTCGGGCACCGGCTGGCCGGCGGCGGGGTTGTTGAGCAGCCAGTGGCGCGAGCGCTGGAACACGACGAGATGCTCCGCTTCGGGCGCGATCGCGACGGCGAGCTGCGCGCCGGAGGCGCCGGTCCCGATCTGGGCGATGCGCTTGCCGGCGAGCGGGACCGAGGGATCCCAGCGCGTCGTGTGCATCACGGGGCCGCGAAACGTCTCGAGGCCGGGCAGCTTCGGGATCGACGGGCGGTTGACGATGCCATGGGCGAGCAGCACGGCATCCGCCTCGACGGCCCGGACCGGCTCGTCGCCCTTCTGCGCACGGACGCGCCAGCGCTGCTTTGCCTCGTCCCACTCGCAGCCGAGCACGCGGGTTCCGAACTCGGTGTGGTCCCGCAGCCCGAAGCGATCGAAGACCGAGAGAAAGTAGGCGCGCATGTCGGCGCCGCGCGGATGGAACTCGTTCCAGTCGGGGCTCTGGGCGAAGGAGAAGGAGTAGAAATGGCTCGGCGTGTCGACGCCGACGCCGGGATAGACGTTCTCCCACCACGTCCCGCCGGCGTTCTCGTTCTTCTCGAAGATCGTGTAGGCGTAGCCCGCCTCGCCGAGCTTCACGCCCGCGCAGATGCCCGAGAGCCCGGCGCCGATCACGACGACGTGGAAGTCCGGGGGCGGCGCGAGGCGACCGGGCCGGGCGCTGCGGGGCGCCGGCTTCTCGAACGCCATCTGGTCGAGCAGCAGCGGAATGAACTCGTCCTCGACGGGCTCGCCGGCGCCGATCGACATCATCTTCTGCATCAGCGGACGCGACAGGCTCGGAATCTCGTCGGGCGTCCCCTGGGACAGCAGCTTCTCGAGCCGCTCCCGGAGCTCGTTCGCGAGCGATGTCGGGACGTCGGAGGGAACCGGTCCGTAGAGCGGCTTGATGTGGGGCGCGAACTGCTCGAGGAGAGCCTCGTCGCGGGTCAGATGCGTATGGACCATCAGCAGCGTCTCGAGGTTGGCCGCCTCGAGGGCGCTGCGGAGCGCCTCGCGATCGAGCAGGGCGTCGGCATTCGGGTTCGAGGTCACGTTCGTCTCCTGTCGTCTCGAGCGGGACGCCGACGTCGGGTCGGCGTCGTCGATGGGCGTTGCGGCGGTCGCGGCGCGATGCGCGTGGAGGCGCGCCTCGATCCGCGGGTCGAGACGCGCGGGGCATGGGCGGTGATCGCGGCGTCCTTCAGGCCGAGCCCGCGGCCGCAGAAGCGCACGGCCTCGCGCAGCAGCTGCCGCTTCGACCCCGCGTAGGGAATGGCGGGCGAGCCGGAGAGCCGGCTCGACGCGATCATCGAGCCCACGTGCTCGAGGAAGTTCCAGGCGTTGCGCGGCGCGATGCCGACCCGCTCGAGATTGCCCTCGCGCTCCGCGGCCTCGATCGCCCGGGCGAAGGCCTCGACGCCGATCTTCTGCGCGCGCTCGTAGAGCATGCGCGCGTGGCGACCGTCGCCCGCGAGCGAGAGCAGCAGCAGGCGTTGGCCGCCCGCGCCCGGAGAGCCCGGCGGATCGTGGACGCAGGCCTCGAGGTAGCGCCAGAGACATTCGACGAGGCCGCGCGTCGAGGGCTCCGGCAGCTGCAGGATCGCCATGTTGCGGTCCTGCTGCTCCGCCAGTCGCTCGAGCACCGTCTCGTACAGGACCTGCTTCGAGGGGAAGTGGCGGTAGAGCAGCGCCTCCGAGACCCCCGCCGTCGCCGCGATCTCGAGCGTCCGGGCCCCGTCGTAGCCCTTCGCCGCGAAGGCCGTGGTGGCGGCCTCGAGGATCGAGGTGCGGCGGTCCGCGTGTGCGAGACGTCGGGTGGCCATGTGGAGTGGAAGTAAGTCTACACTCACTTCGCGACGCGATTCAATCGCGAAATTTTCGGCTATCCCTCTGCCGCGCCGACGGCGGGGCCTGCGCGATCCCGCCGACCGCAAAGCGTCCCGGGCCGAGCCGGGCGTCGCGCAGGTCGACAAGAGACCCGGAGGAGATCATGTCCCAAGTGGATGCCCCCCGACTGGACGGAAAGGTCGCCCTCGTGACGGGGGGAAGCCGCGGCATCGGGCGCGCCATCGCCCAGCGCTTCGCCTCCGCCGGCGCGACGGTCGTCGTGACGGCGAGGAGCCTCGACGCGGCCAGGGCGGAGCCGGGCACGCTGCGCGAGACGGTCGAGCTGATCGAGCGGGCGGGGGGCCGCGCCTTCGCGCTCGCCGCCGACCTCGAGAAGGCTTCGGATCGCGAGACCCTGGTCGCGCGCGCGGCCGAGCTCGCGGGCGGGCTCGACATCCTCGTCAACAACGCGGGCTATGCCGAGTACGCGACGGTCGCCGACATGTCGAACGAGACCTACGACCGGACCATGGACCACTACCTGCGCGCGCCCTTCGTGCTCTCGCGCGCGGCGATCCCGCTGATGAAGGCGCGCGGCGCGGGCTGGATCGTCAACGTCGGCTCGGTGACGGCGCAGCCGCCGATCAGGCCCTATGGCTGGTTCGAGATGAACGGCGGCGCGACGCTCTACGCCGCGGTCAAGGCCGCCCTCAACCGCTTCACCCAGGGCCTCGCCGCGGAGGGCCTCGAGAGCGGGATCGCGGTCAACCTGATCGCGCCCTCGACCGCGATCGCGACGCCCGGCGCGGTCCGCTACATCCCGAGCGAATACCCGACCGAGCGCGTCGAGTACCTGGCCGAGTCGGCGCTCCAGCTCGCGTACCTGCCCGCCGCCGAGCGGACCGGCCTCGTGACGCACAGCATGCACTTCCCCGCGGCGATGGGCTTCACGGTCTACGCCCTCGACGGCAAGACGGCGCTGCCGCCGGCCGTGGCGCCCGAAGCCTCGCATCCCGCGATCGTGCCGAACGGGGAGTGGCGTTAGGCGAGGCGCTCGCGTCCGGGCTTCGGGCGCGGACACGGGCACGGGCGACGTCGCCCCGCGGCGCCGAGCGCTGCCGTCGCCAGCGCGAGAGCCGCGGTCCAGGCCGGCTCCGGCACCGGCTGGAGCACGACCGCGACCTCCGTCGCCCCCTCCAGGATCGCCGCGAAGTCCGGCCGCCCGTCGTCGTCGAAGTCGGCCGAGACGAGCTGCCGTGGCTCGCGCGGATCCTGCGGGCGGCCGGGCGGGTCCCGACGGCGTCTCCCCGTCCGCCCGGCTGACAGCCTAACAGCGCAGCATGCCCCCCGCGACGACGTGGTCCTCGCCCGTCGTGAAGGACGACGCGCGCGAGGCGAGGTAGAGCACGGCGCCGATCACCTCGTCGCAGTCGGCGACGCGCTTCAACATCGTCGCCTCGCCCGAGCGCTCGACGAACTTCGGGTCGAACTTCGCCGTGCCGCGCATCATCTCCGAGTCGAAGGGACCGGGGCAGAGGGCGTTGACGCGGATGCCGAGCGGCGCCCACTCCCGGGCCATCGTCTTCGTGAAGTTGATCAGCGCGGCCTTGAGGCCGGTGTAGGTCCCGACCCCGACGCCGCCCGCGTAGGCGCCGACGGTCGCGACGTTCACGATCCGCCCGCCCGGACCCTGACGCTGCATCTGCTGCGCGACGAGCGCGGCGAGCCGCACGGGGCCCTTCAGGTTCACCTGGCAGAGCTTGTCGAAGTACTCGCTCGTGAGCTCCATGATCGGCATCGAGGCGGGATGGATGCCGGCGTTGTTCACGAGCACGTCGATGCGTCCGAAGTGCTCGACGGCCTTCGCGACGAGGCGGGGCAGCGCGTCCCAGTCGCCCATGTGGCAGGCGTGGGCGAGGGTCGGGCGGCGGGTCTCGTTCGAGATCGCGAGGGCCGCCTCCTCGCAGCGCCCCTGGTCGCGGCTCGCGACGACGACCGAGGCGCCGGCGCGCGAGAGACCGAAGGCGATCGACCGGCCGAGGCCTTTGGTCGCGCCGGTCACGATGGCGACCTGACCGCTGAGGTCGAAGAGGGCGTCGAGCTTCGGATGCATGGAGCGGGCCTCGGGACGGGATTGCGGAGCGTGGGTCGGAACGTCGGCCAGGGCGTGGATCAGAGCGCGTTGAAGCCGGCGATGAACTTGCCCGCCGTCGCGCCGCCGTCGACCGGCAGGTCGGCGCCCGTCACGTGGGAGGCGGCATCGGAGGCGAGGAAGAGCACGGCCGCGGCGACCGCTTCGTAGGGCGACGTGCCGGGGATGCCGCGGTTCTCGGTGTAGGCGGCGGTCTGTTCGGCGATGGCCGCGAGCTGGGGGAGCCAGGGGCCGTACATCTCGGTGTTCCCGCCGGCCGGGCAGACGCTGTTGGCGCGGATGCCGCTGCGGCCGAGCTCGAGCGCCGCGGACTTGGCGAGGCCGCGTACGCCGAACTTCGAGGCGGAGTAGGCCGTGACCCCGTTCATGCCGACGAGCCCGTCGATCGAGCTGACGTAGACGATCGAGCCCTTCTGTTGCGCCTTCATGGTCGGGACGACCGCGCGGGTCCCGAGGAAGGGGCCGACGGTATTGACCTCGAGGACGCGGCGGAAGGTCTCGGGGGGCGTGTGCTCGATCGTGCCGAGATGCAGGATCGCGGCGTTGTGGACCAGCACGTCGATACGGCCGTGGGCGCGCAGCGTCTCCTCGACGACGCGGGCCCAGTCGGCTTCACGGGTCACGTCGAGGGGCGCGAAGGACGCGCGCTCGCCGAGGCGCGCCGCGGCCTTGCGGCCCGGCTCTTCGAGAATGTCGGTCAGGACGACGTGGGCGCCCTCCCGGGCGAACGTCGCCGCGATCGTCTCCCCGACCCCGCGCGCCGCCCCCGTCACGATCGCGATGCGTCCATCGAGCTGGCCCATGATCCGTCCTCCCCGTCCGGCGCGTTGGCGCGTCCGGTCGTCAGTCGTCGAGGTTCGGCGCCCAGGCCGAGCCGTTGATGTGGGACCCACCGTCGACGAAGAGCGTGTTGCCCGTCAAATAGCGCGATCCTTCGGTCGCGAGAAAGAGCGCGACGGGCGAGATGTCCTCGTAGCAGTCGCCGATCCTTCCCATCGGATTCGAGGCGTCGGCGGCAGCGACGAGCTCGGGGTGGGCGCCCATCGTCGCCGCGAACGAGGCGGACTTCGCGGCCGGGCAGATCACGTTGGCCGTGATGCCGAAGGGCGCCCATTCACGGGCCGCCGTCCGGGTGGCGGCGCGCAGCGCCTCCTTGCTGGTGTTGTACTCGGCGGTTCCCATGTGGGCGTTGACGCCGTTGAGCGAGCAGATGTTGACGATGCGGCCGTACCCCCTGGCCTTCATGATCGGATGCGCCGCGACCATCGCCCAGAAGGGGCCGAGGAAGCCGATCGCGAGACCGTGGGCCATCAGCTCGGGCGTCTTCTTCTCGATGCGGCCGATGCGACCGCCGCCCCAGGCGTTGTTGACCAGGACGTCGAGCGTGCCCCATTTCTCGACCGCGGACTCCACCATCGCCTCGACGCTCTCCTTCTTCGAGGCGTCTGTCCGGACGAAGAGGGCGTTCGGTCCGAGCTTCTCGGCCGTCGCGCGGCCCTGCTTCTCGTCGAGCTCGGCGACGACGACGCGGGCGCCTTCTTCGACGTAGCGCTGGGCGATGGCCTGGCCGATGCCGAGGCCGGCGCCCGTCACGATGGCCACGCGGCCCTCGAGCTGTCCCATGATGATCCTCCGGCCGTTGAGCCGACTAGCGAACGTGGACGGGAAGCGCGGTGATCTCGCGCAGGAAGAGGTTGCGGGGGTCCCAGCGCATTCCGGCCTCGTCGACGGTGGCGGTCGAGGGCAGGTGGTCGAGCATGAAGTGGAGCAGCGTCCCGACCTGCAGGCGGGCGAGATGGACGCCGAGGCAGTAGCCCGAGCCGAAGCCGAAGTTGAGGCTGCCGCGCAGGTCGCGCGTGACGTCGAAGCGCTCGGGCTCCGGGAAGACCTCGGGATCCCAGCCCGCGCCCATGATCGAGAGCAGCACGATCGTGCCGCGGGGGATTGTCTGGTCCTGCCACTGGACGTCCTCGACGGCGACGCGGACGAGGAACTTGGTCGGGCTCTCGTAGCGCAGGAGCTCCATCACGGCGTTCTTGACATCGTCGCGGTTCGCGCGCAGGCGGTCGAACTCGCGCGGATGCGCGAGCAGGGTCCGGGCGGCGAGGGAGGTCGTGAGGCGCGTCGTGTCCGTTCCGGCGGCGACCAGGATGACGAGCGCGCGAACGACGTCCTCGGTCGAGACGTTTCCCATGCCCGCCGCGATCTCGAGGACCTGGGTCACCATGTCGAGGCGGGGCTCGCGGCGGCGGTCCTCGACCGTTCGGCCGAGGATGTCGAACATCTGCTGCGCGGCGAGCTCCGCCTGGTCGCGACAGACGTCGTCGGCGAGCGGGTTGACGCCGCGGAAGTAGTCGGGCGCGGCGCGCAGGAAGAGCTCCGCGTCCGCCGTCGCCTCCTCGATCCCGAGCAGCTTCGAGATGATCATCAGCGGCACGGCCTGCACGAGCGACACCATGTCGACCTCGCGCTCCCAGGCGAGCGGCGCGCAGACCTTCTCGACCACGTCCTTCACGGTCGCGGCCATCTTCCGGATCATCGCCGGCTTGAAGTCGGGCGCGAGCAGCTCCCGCATGCGCGCGAGGCCCTGCGGATCGCCTGCCACCGTGCGCTTCATCTGACTCTCGAGCGTCGGCCAGCGCGCCATCCGCGCCGCGTCCTGCTCGGGGTTCTCGATGCCGGCGTCCGCCGGATTGCGGGACATCTGCGGATGGTCACAGAAGGCGCGCACCGCGTCGTAGGCATGGACGGCGACCGCGTTCATCTCGGGCACGAACGCGAAGCGCCCGTCGCGATGGAAGGCGGCGAACCAGGGCCGGGGGTTCGCGGTGTACTCGAGCGAGAAGGGATGGAAGGGCGGGAGCGTCATGCTTGGGTTTCCGGCGGTGGGGTGCGGGGGTGGGTCGAGCGTCGCGTCCCGGCCCGTCGCGAGTCCGGGTCAACGGCCCGGGGCGAAGGCCTTGACGAGGGGACGGGTGAAGACGGACTGGACGAGGGGGTCGAGCCAGCGGTAGAGCCGGCCCGACACCCTGATCGGCTTGTTCTGCTCGACGGCTTCGAGCCCCTCGCGCACGACGGTGCCCGCGTCGTACCAGAGGAAGCTCGGCAGCCGACTCTTCATCTCGTCGAGGCCGGCCACGGCGTGGAAGTCGGTATGCGTGAAGCCGGGACACAGCGCGGAGACATGGACGTTCGTGCCGCGCAGCATGAGCGAGAGCTCCTCCGAGAGCGCGATCAGATAGGCCTTGGCCGGACCGTAGTGGGCGCCGGCCGGGCGGGCGAGGCGACCGGCGAAGGAAGCGACGTTCACGACGCGCCCGAAGTTGCGGGTCTTCATGGGCGGGATGAAGTAGTGACAGAGATGGGCGACCGAGATCATCATCAGCTCGAGGAAGGCGGCCTGCGGCGCCCAGTCGGGCTCTTCGAGCAGGTTCGGTCCGGCGCTGCCGGCGTTGTTGATCAGGTAGTCGATCTCGAGGCCGCGGTCCTGCGTGAAGTCGAAGATCCGGCGCGGCGCGTCGGGCCGGGAGAGGTCGGCGGCGTAGAGCGCCACGTCGACGCCGTGGCGTGCATGGATCCGCTGGGCGACCGCCTCGAGCTTCTCCTTCCGACGCGCGACCAACAGGAGGTCGTTGCCCTTCGCGGCCAGCTCCTCGGCGAACTCGATGCCGAGACCCGCCGAGGCGCCAGTGATCAGGGCTCTTCTCTTCATGGGTCGGCCTCCGCGCGCCCGACGCTAGCGTGGCCGGGCGGGGGGAGTCGACTCGGCCGGTCGGGCCGCCAGGCGTCGGGACGGGTGCACGGAAACGAGCGAGAACCGTACGGCCCGGCCCGCGGTGGAGAATTGCCCGGTGGAATGCTGGACGCGGTCACGTCGGAAGCTCGAAGCGGGAATCCGCTCCGCCCGGCGCGGGCGCGTCGGCTCAAGCCGTCGCGGGCGCGACCGATGGCGAGCGGACGATCGATACTCGATCGTGCGTAACCAGCGGGACGTCCGACATGGCATGGCGCCAAGCGCGCGACATCGGGTGGCGGGGACGCGGCGGGGCACCGGTTTCGGCCCGGGCCGATGGGGCGAATCCGGTCGGGCCCGACCTCGATGCGATCGCCGATCGGCTGCTCGCCCGCTTCGAATCGCCGGCGTATCAGCCCCCCGCGCTTCCAGCCGCCGTGCGGGCGCTGGTCGCGCTGGTTCGACGTCCGGATGCCACGCTCGAAGAGAGCGTCGCGCTGATCGAGCGCGACGCATACGTCGCCGCCCACGTCCAGACCCTCGCCGAGCGGGAGGGGATGGCCGCCGGGGTCAAGGTCACGTCGTTGCGACAGGCGATCCTCTTCCTCGGCCTCGTCCAGGTCCACGACCGGGTGATCGACCACGCGCTCGAGACCTGCGTGTTCCGCTGCGGCGCCTACGCGCCGGAGATGGGGAGGCTGAGGCGACATGCCGTGGCGACCGCCCACCTGGCCCGTTCGCTCGCCGAGTGGGCTCCGATCGAAGGCGGACTCGCCTTCGTCGCCGGGCTCCTGCACGACGTCGGGATCGCCGGCTCGCTGCGATTGCTCGCCGAAGGCGACGGCCGTCTCGTACCCCCGCCCGACGTCGAGTCGATCTGGCCGGCCCTCGAGCGGATCCACGCGCGCGCGACCGCCCTGATGACGCGCCGCTGGGGCCTTCCCGAAGAGCTCGCGCTCGCCGTCGCCGGGCACGACGCCTGTCGGGACGCGGACGCCGCCCGCCCGCTCGCCGCCGCCGTCGCGATCGCCAATGCGTTGGCCCATCACGAGGGATTCGGTCTGGCTGAGCGCGAGGACGCATCGGTCGCCGAACCGCCGGGCCGCGTCCGCTCCGACTCGGGCGGCAAGGACGGGCTCGCAGCGTTCGACCGCACGCCCGAGCCCGTGCTCGAACGCGCCTGCGCGATCCTCGGTCTCGACCTGCGCGCGCGCCATCTCGTCGCTCACCGCGCGCGCCGCGAGCTCGAGCAGCTGGCGGAGTCGACCTGAGGTCCGCCGCGATCGCCATCCCCCGCACGCGCTCCGGCCCGCCGCTCAATCGTCGATCGCGCGGGTGATGACGTCGGCGCCGGTCCGGCGCCGCTCCGCATCGAGCCCCGCCTCGGATCGTCGCTCCGCATCGCCCGAAGTCGTCTCGGGCAGGAAGCGCTCCATCACGGTGGCGGCGACGAGATCCCCGGTCACGTTGAGCACGCAACGGACCCGTTCGAGGATCTGGTCGACGCCGAGGATCAGCGCCAGACCACCGAGGGGAATGCCGGTCGATTGCAGCACGGTCGCGAGCACGACGATGCCGACGCCGGGCGTCGCCGGGGCGCCGATCGAGGCGCCGAGGGCGGTGATCACGAGGGCGACGAGCGAGGCGAGCGGAAGCGGCACGTCGAAGAGCTGCGCCATGAACAGGGTCGCCAGCCCCTGGTAGAGCGCCGTGCCGCCCATGTTCACGCTGGCGCCGATGGGCATGACGAGCTGGGCGATCGAGGGGCGGACACCGAGCTTCTCCTCCGCCGTGCGGATCGAGAGCGGGAGCGTCGCCGCCGAGCTGTCGGTCGAGAAGGCGAGCAGCTGCGCGTCGCGGATGGCGGCGAGGAAGCGCAACGGTCGCTGCCGGCCGAGCGCGAGCGCGATCGCGACGAACACGAGCTGCAGCGCGAGCAGCCCGAGGAGCACCGAGCCCACGTACGCTCCGACGCCGACGAGCACGCCGATGCCGGTATTCATCATGACGCGCGCGAGCAGTCCGAAGACGGCGAAGGGCGCGAGGCGCATCATGCCGGCGACGATCGCCATGCAGACCGCCTGGAGCGAGCCCATCAGATCGAGCAGCGGCCGGGATGCGCTCGGCTCGAGGCTGATCAGCGCGACGCCGAGCAGCAGCGCGAAGATCACGACCTGGAGCATCTGGCCTTCGACCATCGCGCCGAGCGGATTCGCCGGCAGCATCGAGATGAGCTCCCGGGGCAGGCGTTCGAGATCGAGCCCGTCCCGGGGGTCGGGCAGCGGGAGGTCGGCCTGCTCGCCTGCGTCGAGCGCGAGCGCCGCGGGCGCCGCGACCAGATCGCCGGGGCGCAGCAGCAGGCCGAGCCCGATCCCCATCGCCGTCGCCAGGATCGTCGTCGTCAGGAAGTAGACCGCGAGCAGGATGCCGCCGCGCTTCAGCTGCTCGAGGTCCGTGCTCGCGGCGATGCCGCGGACGACCGCCGCGACGACGAGCGGCACGACGATCATCTGGATCACGGCCAGGAAGAGCAGCCCCGGCAGCGCGAGCCATTCCCCGAGCGGCCGCGCCCAGTCCGCGGGCAGCCAGCCGACCGTCGGGCCGAGCAGGATCCCGGTCGCGATGCCGAGCACCATGCCGAGCAGGACCTTCGCCCAGAGCCGGCCCGCGACGAGGCGGTCGACGTAGCGCGTCAGATGCTTCAGGTTGCGGAGCTGGATGAGCTCGAGCGGATGCGGCATCGCCGCGAGCCTCGTCCCATCGCGCGGAGGCGTCAAGCTTCGGCTGCGGTCCCGCACGCCGAACGCGCGCGCCGGGCGAGCGAGCGTCGATAGGCCTGCATGATGGCGTGGTGGAGCGGGGCCTGGCTGATGGCGTAGAGCCACCACGGAAGTCGCGGCTCGAAGTCCTGGAGCGCGATCAACGCCGAATGGCCGTCGGGCGTCGCGCGGAACTCGAGCCGTGGCTCGCCCTCGGCGGCGGGTCGCGCGAGATCGCCGCCCGTGACCTGCCAGATCTGGCGATCGTCGGGCTCCGCGTCGCGGCGGCGATCGAGCACGAGCAGCGCACGCCGCAGCGGCCAGAGCGAGATCGCCATCCGATCGACCGCCCGCTCGACGCGGAGCAGCCGCGGAAGCAGGCGCTCGAGCCAGCGCGGATAGTCGTCGGCGAGCCAGCCCACGTCGCGTCCGGCGGGCAGCGTGACGCGCTGGACGGAGCGCGCGATCGGTCGCTTCCAAATCTTCGAGCGCCGCAGCGACTCCTCCAGCGCCCGCGCGAAGGGCGTCCCGGGCAGCCCCATGCGCGCTTGCAGCCAGCCGTCCTCGACGACCATCGGATGGCGCAGGCTCTCGATCAGCGGACGCACGAGGCTGCGCGAGGTGCCCGTGACGAGCGAGACCCAGAGCTCCGAGAGCGCCGGCGTCACGAAGGGCACGCTCCACATCGGTCGCCGTCTTCCGAGGACCCGCGCCGTCGTCTTCATCATCTCGCGATAGGTCATGACGTCCGGACCGCCGATCTCGCAGACGCGCCCGCTCGTCGCCTCGTCGAGACAGCAGCGTTCGAGGATCTCGACCACGTCGGCCAGCGCGATCGGCTGGGTCGGCGAGGTCGTCCAGGCCGGGCAGATCATGACCGGCAGACGTTCGACGAGCCGAACGAGCAGCTTGAGCGACGAGCCCTCGGCCCCGACGACCAGCCCCGCGCGCACCGCGGTCACGGGCAACCCGTGCGCACCGAGCGCCTTCTCGACCTCGAGTCGGCTCGCGAGATGGGCGGAGAGGCTGCGCGCCGGATCCCGCGGCAGCAGCCCGCCGAGATACACGATCCGGCGCACGCCCGCGCGGGCGGCCGCCCGCGCGAAGTTGTCCGCGAGCAGCAGGTCGAGATCCTCGAAGCGACCCTGGGTGAGCCGCTCGTTCGGGCTCATCGAATGGACGAGGTAGACGGCGATCTCGGCGCCGGCGAGGGCGCCGGCGGTCTGCCCGACCGAGAAGAGGTCGCATCGGCGCGGGACGATGCGCGGTCGGTCGTCGTCGTCCGCGAGCCGCGCCCGCCCGTGCCGTCGGCCGAGGGCGTACACGACCGCATGCCGCGCGAGCCGCGCGGCGAGGGCGGAGCCGACGAAGCCGGTCGCCCCGGCGATCGCGATGCGCAAGCGCCGCTCGTCGGCCATGGCTCCTCCCGTCCCCGCATGCCCCGAAGCCCGCTCCTCGGAGCCGACTCCGAGCCGCGCACCGCCTGCGACCCGTCCGCGCCTTCCGCGCCATCCGGCCGGGATCCGAGGCGCGCCGCGACGCACTCTCGGTTTGTCGCAGGTTCTGTCAAGGGGACGGGGCACCCCTGCGCGCGCGGTTCTGCACGGCCTGCTTCGATGTCCTAGGGTTCGTCGGTCGAAGGAGGCCGGGATGGCGAGCGAAGCGATGCCCCAGATCGGGCGGGCCAAGGAGGCGGCCGCGACCGCCGAGGTCGGGACGCCGGTCGCCGATCGGATCCGCGAACGGATCCGCGCGGCGGGCGACCGATTCCATGCGAACGACAACATCCACGAGCACATCCACGAGGGCGAGCTCGAGCTGCTGCAGGTCGAGGTCGAGGCGCGGGTCGCGGACCTGCTGCGGGCGCTGGTGATCGACGTCGAGAGCGACCACAACACCCAGGAGACGGCGCGGCGCGTCGCCAAGATGTACCTGCGCGAGGTCTTCGGGGGGCGCTACGTCGCCGCGCCGCCGGTGACGGAGTTCCCGAACGCGGCGCAGCTCAACGAGCTGATGATCGTCGGCCCCGTGACGGTCCGGAGCGCCTGCTCCCATCATCTCTGCCCGATCATCGGCCGCGTCTGGATCGGCGTGATGCCGAACGAACACTCGAACCTGATCGGGCTCTCGAAGTTCGCGCGGCTGGTCGAGTGGCTGATGACCCGGCCGCAGATCCAGGAAGAGGCGATCATGCAGCTCGCGGAGCTGCTGCAGGACAAGATGCAGCCCGACGGGCTCGCGATCGTGATGGAGGCCGACCACTACTGCATGCAGTGGCGCGGCGTGAAGGACATGGACTCGAAGATGACCAACAGCGTCATGCGCGGCTCGTTCCTGAAGGATCCCCATCTACGCCGCGAGTTCCTCTCGCTGCTCTCCGGTCGGAGGAAGTAGGCCATGCTCGTCCGACTGCTCTACGCCAGCCGCTCGATCGGCGCGCTCGACGAGACGCTGATGGAGGCGATCCTCGAACGCTCCCGCGCCGCCAATCTCGAGAAGGGGATCACGGGCCTGCTCTGCGTCTACCCCGACGGCGGCGTGTTCCTCCAGGCGATCGAGGGCTCGCGGGTCGCGGTGAACTCGCTCTATCAGAACATCGTGCGCGACGATCGGCATCGGGAGGTGACGTTGCTGCGCTACGAGGAGATCGAGGAGCGGCGCTTCTCCGCCTGGCGCATGGGCTGCGTCGATCTGAAGAAGGTCAACCTGAGCACGATCCTGCGCTTCTCGGAGCGCCCCCTGCTCGATCCCTTCTCGATGACGGGCGCCGCCGCCCTCGCGCTGCTCGAAGAGCTCGCCCGGACGGCGGCGATCGTGTCGCGCGATCTCGGGCGGGGGCATTGACGCGCCCGCCCGGCATCACGGTCGGCAGACGAAGCTGACGAGCGCTGCGAGGCCGGTTTGCGCACCGCCGCTGAGCGAGAGACTCAGATGATCGCCGCGTGAGACGTTCACGGACGAGAACGTATTCGAGCACGTCGGCGACCCGGCGGTGACCGAGCAGCTCAGGGACGTCGCGGCTCCGTTCACCCGCAGGTTGACGGTGCGCGCCGTGGTCGTGCCGGTGAAGTCGACGATCAGATCGCGCGCGGTGCACGCGGTCGGCGCGAGGTAGCGGACGGTGGACTCCGTCGTGGCGTTGGTCGCACTGCCGAGGACCGCCCCGAACGAGCCCGCTGTCGTCATCAGGATGCGGGCGAGGAACAGACCCTCGGCGGCGATGCTCGGCGCGCCGGGCATCAGCACTGCGAGCGCGACCAGGCAGAGCGCAACGGGGCTTCGTCGACCGGTCAGCATGCGTCGACCTCCCTTCGGTCGTTGGCGAGGGACACGGGCGGTATCGCGCGCGCGGGCGGGGCGCGACCGGGCATGCGGGGCGTGCGCCCTCGACGGCGCGAGGCCAGCAGGAGCGCGCCGAAGCCGGCCAGGCGCCCGCTCGCCGCATCCGGCTCCGGCACGCAGACGAACGAGGCCCGCCCGATCAGACCGCTCTGGGTGCCCCCGCTGACCGCGAGGCTCGCGTAGTCGCCGCGGACGAGCGTCACGGTCGAGGTCGTGTTGGAGCAGGTCGGCGATCCCGACGTGAGCGAGCAGGAGAGCGACGTCGCCGAGCCGTTGACGCGCAGGCCGATCGTCCGCGCCGTGGTCGTCCCGCCGAAGTCGGCGATCAGGTCGGTCGCCGTACAGTTGGTTGGCAGGATCAGCTGGGCGTCGAACTCCGTGCGCGTGAGATTCGAGATGCCATGGACGAGGGCGAAGCTGCCCGTGGTCGCCAGCGAGATCCGGGCGAGGAATTGACCGCCGACCGAGTCGGCATGCGCAGGGGATCCCGCCATCACGAGGACGAGCAGAGCGAGCGCGGGCGGCGAGCAGCGCGGCACCATGTCCCATCTTAAGCCGGACGAGGCGTTCCCGTCACGCGAAATGGCTGCCCGGGCCGTGCCGAAGAGCGCGAAATCCGGGCGCTGGAGCGCCACGCGGCAGTCTTTCTGCACGAACCCGCGCGCGTAGGTCCCGTCGACGTCGACGAAGGCGGCGCCCGGGGCGACATGGGCGCAGAGCCCGCCGATCGACGCGAGCCAGTCGCGCTGCTTCGCGTCGAGGTCCCGTGTCGGATCGACCCGGTCGGATGGGAGCGCGAGGCGTCCGTCGCCTCGAGGCGCGGCGGATGGGTCGTGTTGGCGTCGGGCCGACCCGACCGTGACTCCCGCTCGCGGCCGAAGCGCAGCAGGACGTCGCCGGGCTCGAGCGTGAAGGCCGTCGAGACCCGCGCGGCCGCGTTTGTCCCGCGCCCCGCCTTCCCGCTACCCGAGTCCCCGGGCGAGCATCGGGCTGACGCGGCCCTTCCACGGGGCCTCGCCTTCGAGCTGGGCCGCGAGGCGGAAGAGCGTCCGTTCGTCGCCGTAGCGCGCGGCGAGCTGGAGTCCGACGGGGACGCCGGCTTCGTTCTCGTGGAGGGGCAACGTCAACGCCGGCTGGCCGGTCACGTTGAAGATCGCCGTGAAGTCGCTGTAGCCGGTCGCCCGGGCGTAGAAGTCCTCGGTGGTCATGTCGAGCGTCACGTCGTCGACCTGCCAGGGGGCCCGAGGCGCGATCGGCAGGAGCAGCACGTCGAGGTCGCGCATGCACGCGTCGATCGTGAAGCCGAGCCGCTGGACGGCCTGACGCGCGGCCTCGTAGTCGAGGGCCGAGATCGCGGGCGCCTGACGGTAGAAACCGAGCACCACCGGCTCGAGGTCCTCCGCGCCCGGCTCCCGCCCGAGCTCCCGCGCGCGCTCGCGAATCAGCGATGCGACGCCGACGGTGCTGAGGTAGCCGAAGGACGTCATGACCTCGCCGCAGGCGTCGGGCAGCTCGACCTCGCGGACCGCATGGCCGAGGGCGCGGCAGAGCGCCGCGGCCTTGCCGATGGCCGCGAGGTTGTCCGCATGGACGGGCGCGCCGAGCGGCGACTTCGTGACCAGACCGATGCGCAGCGGGCCGGGGTCGCGTCCGAGCTCGTCGACGAAGGCGCCGTCGGGTGCCGGCGGCCAGTAGGCGGCGCCGGGCTCCGGTCCCTGGGTCCGATCGAGCAGCAGCGCCGAGTCGCGCAGCGTGCGTGTGACGACGTGGCCGCAGGAGAGGCCCGACCATCCCTCGCTCTTGTCGGGGCCGAGCGGCGTGCGCGACCGCGTCGGCTTCAGGCCGACCAGCCCGCAGAGCGCGGCCGGAAAGCGGATCGAACCGCCGCCGTCGGTGGCATGGGCCGCGGGCACGATGCCGGCAGCGACCGCCGCGGCGGAGCCCCCCGAGCTGCCGCCCGCCGAGTAGTCGAGGTTCCACGGGTTGCGCGTCCGGCCCCAGAGTCGCGAGACGGTGTTCGGGATCATGCCGAACTCGGGGCTCGCGGTCTTGCCGAAGACGTTGAGTCCCGCGGCGCGGTAGCGCTCGACGACGGTACTCGTCCGCGTCGCGACGCGGTCGGCGAAGAAGCGGGAGCCGTTCGTCGTCACCGTGCCCTCGAGCTGGATGCCCAGGTCCTTGAGCAGGAAGGGCACGCCGGCGAGCGGCGCCTTCCGGTCGATCGACCCGAGGGCGGCCCGGGCCAGCTCGTCGTGTCGCAGGCAGACCGCGTGGATCTCCCCGTTCACGGCCTCCGTTCGCGCGATGGCGAGCGCGAGCAGCTCCGCCGGCGAGACCTCGCCGCGCCGGACGAGTCGCGCGAGGCCGGTTGCGTCGTGTCGCAGGTAGTCGCGCATCGCCATCGCCGACGTGCCCGCCGCGGCGACGCCGGCGGGCAGCAGGGCGGCGCCGGCAAGCAGCGTGGCACCGCGGACGAAGTCGCGTCGGGTCAACGGGGCGGGATCGGACATGGTTCTCTTCTCCGGGTTCGGCCGTCTCACGGCGTGGCCGTCGATGCGCGCTGGCGCTGCTGGATGATCTCCCAGGTCCAGACGACGCGGTCGAGCTCGGCCTGCGTCGGCGCCTCGGCGAGGCGCTCGTCGTCGGGGCCGAGCTTCCAGCCCTCGCCCCGGAGCAGGTCGAAGACGACCGTTCCCTCGATGCCGCGCAGGGCGATGCGCTCCGGCGACGCGAGCTTGCCGAGGTACTGGAAGATCTGCTTGTCGGGGTCGATCCGGGCTTCGGGCCCGCTCGGGCGCGCCTCGTCGACCAGTCGATCGAGCATGAGACTCCGGAGCTCGGAGATCGCGATCGGCTCGTGCCAGGTCCCGCCGAGGCCCTTCACGATCAACGGGATGCGGGACTCGCGCCCCTCGACGCTCTGGCCATGCCCGAGCGTTCCGCCCTCGTAGAAGGACTCGCCGTGGTCGGAGAGCACCACGAAGACGGACTCTTCCCCGTCGAAGCGCGCGCGCCAGGCGTCCAGCAGCCGGCCGATCGCATGGTCCACGTTGGCGGCCGTATTCGCGTACGTCCGGAACATCCGTTCCGCGTTCTCCACGCGGATCTCGCTTCGCGGGAGGTCGATGGGGGCGACGAGCGCATCGAGCTCCGTGTGGGTGTACGGGAAGTGCGTGTCGACGAGGTTGACGAAGAGGAAGAGCGGGGCGGTCTCGTCGGCGTAATCGTCGAGGAAGGCGAGGGTCCGCTCGAGCAGCGTCTTCCACGAGACCTGCAGGCTCGCGGGCATCGTCGAACGCGAGGTGCGGCGCGCCAGATCCTGTCGGGCGTCGTAGAAGACGCGGGCCCGATCGAATCCCAGATCCGCGAAGGAATTCCCGTAGCTGTCGTCCTGTCCGGAGAAATGGGCGACGAAATAGCCCCGTTCGATCAGGTCGTCGACGAGGCTGTGACCGGCGTGATCTTCGTCGAGGCGTCCGCGAAAGAGCTGGTCGCGCGACTGCAGCGTCCAGGGCGTGTGCACGTAGGCGTGGGCGAAGCGGGTCCCTTCGCGAGCGAGGGCCGCGAGGGTCGGTGCGACCGGTGCGCCGTCGATCTCCATGTCGATCAGCTCGGGACGGAATCCCTCGAGAAAGATCATCAGGACGTCGGGGCGGCGTCCATCGCGGATCGGCGCCGGCTCCGGGCCGGTTTCGACGACGAAGTCCCCGGGCAGGTCGCCCGCGAGACCATTTTCATCGATGCCGTTGCCGGCGATCTCGGTCGCGTAGGGATGGATGGCCGCATCGAAGGGATCGGGATCCGGCGGACGCGCGAGCCAGCCGTGACCGTCCCGGTCCCAGTCCGTGACGAGCTGGATCGCGGCGAGCAGGAGCTGTCCGCTCGCCTTGCGTGCATGGCCGTCGCGCGGGAGGGCGCCCCGCGACTGGTCGATCGCGAGGACGGCTGCTCCGAGGCCGATCGTCGCCAGGGTCATCACCGCGAGTCCCGGCAGCGACGGTGGCCCGATCGGTCGGATCTCGGGTCGCGCTTCCAGGCGTCGGGCGAGGAGGGGCGTGACGAACAAGATGCCGCCGACGGCGATCAGGATCAGTCCGTCGAGAATCGGCAGCCACTCCTCGACGAAGGTGGTCGATGCGGTGGACAGGTCGGATGTGGCATGGGTCAGGAGGCGGGCGCGCACCATGCTGCCCAGGATGGCGTGGACGCGGTAGCTGGCGATCGCGAAGAGGGCCGAGGGCGCGACCGCGAGGATGAGCGCGAGGGAGGCGCAGCGGATCGGGCCGCCGCCGAATCGCCAGAAGAGCGGGTACGCGAGGAGCCAGACGAGCAGGATCAGGGCGGTATCGAGGGTCGCCGCGCCGAGCAGGTAGAAGGGAAGGTCGAGGGGGTCGCGGTCGATGGCGCCACGAAACCCGCCCGTGACGAGTCCCGTCCCCATCGCGAGGAGCACGGCATCGATGGCCACGGTCGAGCAGACCGCGACGACCAGCAGACGGCGCCAGAAAGGATGGCGCGCGATCCGGACATCGCTCATCGGTCGCTTCCGCAGGTGGAGCGGAAGTGTCGAGCGGCGGCCGTGAGCCACTCGGTCGACCGGGCCTGGCGCAGCGGCACGTCCTCCTCTGCCGTGATCACCTCGACGACGTAGAGCGTCAGGGGCTCGATGCCATGCATCAGCTGATGCAGTGACGAGCGGATCTGGGTCCATACGGGCGATCGGACCGACCTCAGGCCGACGAACTGGATCCGCCCCGCGAAGTGGAGCGCGGCGCCCACGCGCTCGCTCGCCCAGGTCACGTCGACGGGCTCGCCGTCGACCTCGAGTCGTTCCGTCCAGGTTTCCCGAGCATCGAGCGGATGCCGGAGCAGTCGGGTCCAGTTCCCGGTCATCGTCGAGACGGCATGGCCGCGGGCGATCACGAACGAGACGTGCTCGGGATCGCGCTTCAGGTCGCCGGCGATTCGCAACGTGAGCTCGCTGCCTTCCTCCGGATCGAACGTGTGGACGCGAGTCGCCTCGGGCAGGGGCGTGAGGTCGGCGAGGCGCTCGGGCGTCCGACAGGGGTCGACCGATCGGGACGTGCGAAGCAGCAGGCCCATGATCATCAGGGCGAGCGCGAGGAGCGAGACGACGGCGAAGCGCGTTCCGGCCGACGGGGTCATGGAAGGACCAGCAGATCCCGCCGCGCACGGGACGGCGCGGCGAGGAAGACGAGACCCACGACCATCAGGAAGGCGGCGATGCCCGAGAGGCCGTGGAGCGGTGTCGTGCTCGCGAGCACGCCGCGCCATTGGCAGAAGGCGATCAGCACCGCGAGACGCAAGCCATTCGCGAGGACCGTGAGCGGCCAGAGCGCGACCAGCATCCAGAGCGTGCGCCACCAGCGCCCACTGGCTGCTCCCAGCGCGAAGGCCAGCGCGGCGCCGGCGTAGAGCGCGGCGAATCCGCTGCAGCGGACGGAGATGCCGTAGTTCTCGTCCGGCAGATAGAGGAGCGCGCCCTCCCGATAGACGGGATGGCCGATCGCGGCGAGCAGGCCGGTCGTGGTCATGGCGCTGGCGTTGGCGAGCGCGAGCGACGATCCCACGCCCGAAGGCAGCGGCAGGAAGAAGACGCCGAGGGCGATCGCGGGGGCGTAGGCGCGGAGCGTGCGCGGCCCGAAGAGCGCGAGGACCGAGCCGATCGCGACGGCGAGCCAGCCGAAGATGGCGAGATGGAGCGTGCGGACACCCACGTCGAGCAGGACGAGCGAGAGGCCCGCGCCGAGGACCGGCAAACCGAGCCAGGCCGGGCGATCGGCGAGGGGGCCCGTCCGAGCGCGAATCGAGAGGCAGACGGCTCCGATCATCAGCGGGAGGAAGAGCCCGTGACCGTTGCGCCAGACGCTCTCCAGGTACCAGGGGAGCAACGCCGTCCAGGTCGGCAGCGTGACGAGCAGGGCCAGGGCGAGGCTCAGCCAGGCCAGGGACCGCGCGACGCGGTCCGGCCTGGATGCGTCGACGGCGGGCGTGGCGGCTGCGACCGGGCGGGCCTGCGCGCTGACCGCCGAGCCGACGATCGGATGGCGACGGGCCCAGCGTCGGTAGGCGAAGAGCGCGAGCGCGGCCGCGACGCCGCCGGCGATCGAGACCGGAAGACGGTGGGCCGTCGTGACGGGCGACCAGCCGAAGAGCGCGCCGACGAGGAGCGCGACGGCCGCGTCTTCGATCCGATGGCCGCCGGGCTGGGGCGCTGTCCGCGACATGCGCCGATTATCACCGGGACGCCGACCGCCGGTCAAGCAATCTCGCCCCCGCATGCCGGCCGGATGCGTCGGGCCTGCGACTGATTCGGAACGGTCTATGCTCCGCCCTCCAACCGCCAGGAGTCGCCCCGTCCCATGAGCAACGCCAATCCCTATTCCGCTGCGCGTGCCTCGAAGAAGTCCGGTTCCCGGAAGCAGTCCGGCAAGCATGCCGTGGAGAGCGCGGCTGCCGCGAAGCTGCGTCCGAGCTGGCCGAAGTCGCCTGCCGACTACAGCCTGATCCTCGTCGACGATCCGGCGCCCCATGTCCGTCGCATCACGATGAACCGCCCCGAGAAGCGCAACGCGCTCAACCACGATCTGCGCGCGCAGATCCTGCATGCGTTGCGTGCCGCCGACCAGGATCCGCAGGTCCACGTGATGATCGTGCGCGGCGCCGGTCCCTCCTTCTCCGCCGGCTACGACCTGGGCGGCGGCAACGAGGGGGTCGAGTACCCGTTCTTCACGCCGGGCGGCGAGGGGCAGTATCCGCGCCACGTGACCGAGACCTGGATGAGCATCTGGGAGCTCTCGAAGCCCGTGATCGCGCAGGTCCACGGCTACTGCCTCGCCGGCGGCAGCGAGCTCGCGACGGGCTGCGACGTCGTCTACATGGCCGAAGACGCGCAGATGGGCTACCCGGCGGTCCGCTTCGGCGTGCCCGACATGCAGTTCCACGCCTGGCTCGTCGGCATGCGCCGCGGGATGGAGATGATGCTGACGGGCGACTCGATCAGCGGCATCGAGGCGGCGCAGCGCGGCTGGGCGACGCGCGCCTATCCCGCCGACCAGCTCGAGGCCAAGACGCTCGAGATGGCGCAGCGCATCGCCGCGCTCCCGCCCGACATCGTGGCGCTCAACAAGCGCGCCGTGCATCGCCAGATGGAGGTGATGGGGCTGCGCCAGGGCATCCGCCAGGGGACGGAGCTCTGCGCCATGGCGATCCATCAGACGAGCTTCGGCGACTTCATCGACCAGACGGGCGCCGGCAAGGGCAAGCTCACGGCCGCGCTCCAGAAGCGCGACTCGAAGTTCGGCGACTACCGCACGAGCCATGCGAAGGGCAAGGGCGCGACCGGCAAGGGCCGGAAGAAGTAGTCGATGCAGCGGGCCTCCCGGAAGCGGTCCCCGCCGCTCTTCACCGCACGGGCGACCCGTCGCCGAGGAGCCGAGCCTTGCCCGCGCGCTACCTCGAGGACCTGAAGCCCGGCATGACCTTCGAAGGCGAGCGGTATGCGGTCCCGCGCGAGGAGATGCTCGCGTTCGCCCGTAAATGGGATCCCCGACCGATCCATCTCGACGACGAGGCCGGCCGGGCGGCGGGCTTCGGCTCGGCGATCGCCTCGGGCGCCTATACCACCGCGATCTTCACGCGTCTCACGCTCGCGGCCCGCGAGGCCGACGGCGGCCACGCCGTGATCGCGGGGCTCGGGGCGACGATGGCCCTGCCGAAGCCGGTCCACGCGGGCGACGTGCTCGCGTTCCGAGCCGAGGTCGTCGAGGCCCGCCCCTCGCGGAGTCGGCCCGAAGCGGGGGTCGTCTCGATGCGCTCGACGCTCGTGAACCAGGATGGCGAGGTCGTCTACGAGACGACGACGGCGACGCTGGTGGCGCGGCGACCACGTTAGGCAGGAGCGTCGGCGCCCGTCGGCATCCGTCGGTGCCCCCGCGGCGCGTCAGTCTGACTTCGGGCCGAGACCGGGCTCGTACCAGACGGGCGAGGTCCAGGCGCGCTCCTGGATGATCGGCGAATAGAAGGCGTCCTGCGCGGGATCGATGCAACACTTGCCGTAGACGTCGCCCTTCGCGCCCGCGGTCCGAGCGACCGCCGTCGCGGCCTCGGCCTGCGCGTGACAATCCGGCGAGAGCGGATTGACCCCGGCCGCCTGACACTGCAGCGTGCTCCACCGACAGCTCGGATTCTCGAGCACGCGGACGTAGTAGAAGGCGGACTGCGTCGGGTCGAAGTCGGGATCCTGCCAGACGCGGCAGAGGCTGGCGGCGCCTCGACCGGTCGGTCGACACGTCTCGGGATCGACGCTCGCCGCGTCGTTCGCGTGGCCCGCGACGTCGAAGACCCGTTCGTGGGTCGCGCCGTCCCGGTCGACCCAGCCCTTCACGATCTGGATCCGCTCGAGATCGGTCCCCGGATGCCCGTCGACGCCCGGATCCTTCTGGGCGGAGACGAGGAAGCGCGGCGAGCGCGCGGCGGGCGCCGGCAGATGGCCGCCCATCGGGACGCCCTCGGCGTAGGCGCGCGCGATCATGTCGGGCGCGTCGCAGAGATCGGTCGCGAGCGCCTCGCCCGCGAAGAAGCGCACGATCGGGCGCGTGCCGCTGGTGGCGTAGGTCTCCTTGCGGCGCATCGCGGCGAAGAGGGCGTCGCGGCTGTTCTCCTCGGCCCAGACGACGGCGTGGCCGCCGGCATTCGAGAAGAAATGGTCCTCGACGTTGCGATGGCCGGCGTCGCGGCGCCCGAGGTGGCCCGTGTAGTTGTCCTCTTCGGCGGCGCCGGGGGTCGCGCTGTGGGTATCGGTCGAGCCGATGAAGCCGGGCTGGAAGGGATTCATGCCGGTCCGGCGGCCGAGGGCGAGGCCGTCCTTCAGGACGTTGCGGACCAGGTTGCGCGGCGCGAAGGCATCGACGGGGACGGGATCCGCGCGCTCGGTGCGGACCTCGCCGTCGACGGAGCCGAGCATCGTCAGGTTGTCGGTCTGGATCTGCTCGAAGCTGCAGAGCTCGTCGGCCGTCTCGACGCCCCGTCCCGCGAGCCGGTCGAAGCGGCACTCCGAGGCGCCCTTGTGCTGGACCAGCTCGACGAGGGGCTCGAGCGCGAGTCGATCGGCGGCCTCCTCGGGCGAGCGTGGATCGCGGAACATGAGCCCGCCGGCGAGGTTGGTGTTGTGGGGGATGGCGAGCACGTCACAGCCCGTCCCCGCCTCGAGACACTGCGCGCGCAGGAGCTGCCAGAGCCTCGGCACGTCGTCCGGACTCGAGCCCGTCTCGTAGAGCGAGATCGGCATCGGGGTCACGCGCTCGTTCCGGAAGATCACGTTGCGATGCATGTTCCGGCCGTCGGGTCCGGCCGTGTACTCGTAGCCGACGAAGGTCGTGAAGCGGCAGGCGGCCGAGCGGTCGTAGGCCGTCTCCGCCGCGCGCTGGATGTCCTGCCAGGTCTCGCGTCCCGCCGCGTCGCAGTCCGAGAGCCAGCAGGCGAAGGAGCGCTCCGGATGGCCGTCGGTCGTCATTCCGCCCAGGCTCGTCCACCACGAGGCCGCCATCAGCTGCGTCCAGAAGTGGCTCGCGCGGGTCATCACGCAATGGGGCCACCAATAGCCGAGCTTCCAGGGGTCGCGGGTACAGACGTTGATCTGTCCGAGGTACTCCGAGTGGTCGGTGACGGCCGTGAAGTCGAGGGGGCGCTGCAGCCGGGCCGTGACGGTCTGGCGGCCGTCGGCCGCGGGGAGCGTGATCGCGTCGCCCCGCGCGAAGCGGTAGGCGGCGTCGGGATCGTTGCGCTGGCTCGAGATGTAGGAGTCGAAGGAGTAGGCGGTATGGACGTGGAGGTCGCCGAAGAAGGGGCGCCGGAGCGGATCGTGATCCGCGCAGGCGGCACGCTCCTCGGTTCGCTCGAAGGGCGGCGGCTCGGCGGCAGAGCTGGGTCGAGCGGTGACCGCCAGAGCGTCGACGACCAGGGCGAGCGAAACGGCCGAGAAGAGCAGGCTGCGGCAGGACATGGCGAGTTCCGGCTTCATCATGAAGGCGCGATCGAAGCGGCCGATGGGCCGTGCGGATCCGGTCCCGCTCGCGACGCTGCCCGGGTTGGGCGCGCAGGGTATCCGATCCGCTCAGGGGAGGTAGGCCGCATCCCATGCCTCGAGTGCGGGCTTGGGCCTCAGGTCGACGTCGACGAGCCCGAGATGGGCGAAGGGGCCGAGGGCGGGTGGGAAGACGCCGAGGTCGAGGTCGGTGAAGGTGATCTGGAAGACGCCGATGCCCGCGGCGCGCTCGAGCAGCTCGGCCTGGCGCCGGACGTAGTCGGCCTGGAGCGTGGGCGAGCTCGCGATGGGGCCGACGTCGGCCGAGGGCCAGCCGCCCTCGAGGACCAGGGTCGGGAGCGATGGCGGCTCGACGATCCGCGCGTAGTAGTCGTCGGGCAGTGCCGCCGGCGTCCCGACCCCCCCGACGAAGGGATAGGACGAGAGGGCGAGGACCTCGATGAAGGGAAAATCCGCGCGGTCCTGCGCGACGCCGACGTAGACGCCCGTCCCCTGCAGCAGGCCCCAGGCCGTCTCGACCTGCACGCTGATCATGCGCCGGGCGCGGCTGCGCGCCGCGTGGAGGTCGGCGGCCGCGGCGTTCGTCATGGCGACGACCGCCGCGTAGACGTCGGGGTCGGCTGCGAACCGGATCAGGTTGGTCTCGGCGGCGAGGCTCAGGTAGGCGGGGCGCAGCAGGCGTGCGACCGCCTCGACGTACGCGCGATACAGGTCCTGGATCTCCGGCTCCGTGATGCTGCGGCCGGCGTCGACGAGCGCCGGGGCCTCGGCCGTCCGGTCGAGGCCGTCGGTGACGTCGAGCGCGACGACGATCGGAAGCCCGCGGTCCCGGTAGTAGTCGACGAGGGGGAGCCGCTCCTGGCGGACCTCGTCCTCGGGGCTCGTCCCGGCGAGCAGCGTCGCCCAGGGAATCTCGAGCTGGATGAGCGCCGCCGTCGAGTGCGCGACGGCGAGCTCGAGGGTCGCGATCTGCAGCGCGGGATCGGGGCGGGGCGGGATCGCGGAGAAGCCGGCCAGCAGCGGGCTTGCGTCGTCGCCTCCGCCCCCGCCGCAGGCGGATGCAACGGCGAGCAGGATCGCGAGCCCGGCCCCGCGCGCTCGCGAACCGCGTCCGATCGGGCGCGCCGGCCTGCCGCCCGGCCCGTGCCGACGGGCCGAGGCCAGGTCAGCGCTTCTGCGTGTCCCGAACGCCATAGACGCCGGCCATCAGCTGCGAGACGAGCGCCCCGACCGGGAGCGAGACGTCGGATTTCTTCGCGAGCTGGAGGGCCCAGGCCAGATCCTTCTCGGCGATGTTCGTATGGTTGCGCATCAGCTGTTGATAGGCGGGGCTCCCCAGCACGTCGTTCGAGAGCTTCTTGGTCTGCAGGAAGGCGAGCGTCATGTCCGTGAACTGGCCGTTCGCGCGGGCGACCTGCTCGAGTACCTCGACGGAGAGGCCCGAGGCCTGCGCCAGGCGGACCGCCTCCATCGCGGAGGCGAAGAGGATGTAGGTGTTCAGGTTGTTGCAGAGCTTGAGCTTCGCGCCGCAGCCGAGGGGGCCGGCGTGGATCCAGGGCACGTCGGTCGTCGCCTCGAGATAGGGCCGCACCTTCTCGATCGTCGCCGCCTCGCCGCCGATCATGTAGACGAGCCGCCGGGCGGCGGTGCGCTCGGCGCCGCCCGTCACGCAGGCGTCGAGGACGTCGACGCCCTGCTCCGCGGCCGCGGCGTGGACCGCCTCGATCGTGTCGGGCAGGACGGTGCTGTGGATCAGGATCACGCCGCCCTTCCGCATGCCGGCGAGCAGACCGTCCTCGCCGAACACGACGGCGCGCACGTGCTCGTCCTCGGGCACGCAGATGCCGACCACGTCGGCCGCCTGGCCGACCTGCCTCGGCGAGCTCGCCGCCTTGGCGCCCGCCGCGGCGAGCGCCTCGACCGGCGCCTTCGCGACGTCATAGACCGTCGTCGCGAGGCCGCGGGGCGCGAGATGGGCGGCGATGGGCTTGCCCTGATTGCCGAGACCGATGAATCCGGCGCGAATCGTCATGGCGGCTCCCCGATGGCAGATCGGGCGACGCTAGCATTGGCGGCCGAGTCGGACCGGAGCGGAGCAGTGGACGGACGGGACGCGCGCGGGCGCTCGGTCGGAGGCGGACAACCGGACGGGGGCGCCGGCGCGAAGGCCGAAGGAGCCTCGGAGGCGTTGCAGGACGCGGTTCGACGCGTCACGGGTTGGGCCCGGGACGTGCCCGAGGCGGCGTCGCTCGCGCTCGCCGAGGCCCTCGATCCCGCCGCCCCCGCCGACGATCGCGCGCTCGCCGCCGTACTCGCGCGGAGCTGGTCGCCTTCGCCTCCGGCGCGGGTCGGCCTCGCGGGCGGGCAGGGCACGGGCAAGACGACGCTCGCCCGGCTCGTGGTGGCGGCGCTCGCGCGCTGCGGACGCAGGGCCGCCGTGCTGGCCCTCGACGACTACTATCTCTCGCGCGCCGAGCGGGCGGCGCTCGCCCGGCGCGTCCACCCGCTCTTCGAGACCCGCGGCCCGCCGGGCACCCACGACGTGGCGCGCCTCCACCGCGACCTGCTCGCGCTCGCGGGCGCGGTCCGGGTCGAGGTCCCCGTCTTCGACAAGGGGCTCGACGAGCCGCGCGGGACGCGCACGCTCGACGGGCCCTTCGACGTCGTCGTGCTCGAGGGCTGGTGCGTCGGGGCGCGGCCCGAGGACGAAGCGTCGCTGGCGGAGCCCTGCAACGCCCTCGAGCGGGAAGACGATGCCGACGGAACGTGGCGGCGCTTCGCGAACGAACGGCTCGCGACCGATTATGCGGCGCTCTTCCGCACGCTCTCGGAGCAGGTCGACCTCGTCGCGCCGGACCTCGCCGCCGTCCGGCGCTGGCGGCTCGAGCAGGAGCAGGCGCTGCCGGCGGCGCAGCGCAAGGACGCGGCGGCCATCGCACGCTTCGTCGAGCACTTCGAACGCATCACCCTCGCGATGCGCCGGGCGGCGTCGGCCACCGCCGACTGGACGATCCGGCTCGCGGCCGACCATTCGATCGCGGGGATCGAGCGGCGCATTCCAATCGGATCGCCTATCGATTGACGGGGAGGCCGCTGCGTGGACGAGCGCCTGCAGGATTTCGAAGACGTCTCCCACTATCCGATCGATGAGGGGAGCCGCGACGCCCTGCTCCGGTCCCATCGCGAGGCCGCGGTCGTCTGGACGACGCGAGACGGCTGGCCGGTCGGGGTCATGCACATCTATCTCTGGCATGCTGGACGCTTCTGGGTGACCTGCACGGCGCGCCGCAAGCGGGTCGCCGCCCTGCGCGCGCGACCGCGCAGCTGCGTCGTCGTCGCCTTCGAGGACGAACGGACGCTGAGCGCGCGCACGCTCGCGACGGTCCACGCCGCGCCGACCGAGCACGCCCGCTGGTTCTATCCCGCGCTCGCGCGGCAGGTCCTCGACGAGCAGCCCGAGGCGGTCCGCCGCGAGGGCGTGGAGGGCTTCGTCGCCCGGCTCGAGAGCGACGATCGGGTCATCATCGAGCTCGTGCCGCAGAAGTGGATCAGCTTCGATGGACGAAAGGTCAAGGCGCATGCCGCCGGGCGGTGGCAGCCGGGGCGTCCGTGGGTCGAACCCGATGCGGAGGAAGTCGTCGGCTGAGACGAAGGGGCCGACGCGGGTCAGGGCGGTCGTCGGCCATTCGCCGATGCCTAGCGGGCGGCGGTCGCGGCTCCGGGATCGACTCCGAGCGTGCGTTCGGTGATGACTTCGGTGGGTCCGCCCGATACGATCGCGCGCCAGCGCGGATCGTCCGGGACGGACGCAGCGGATGAATCGGACGAGGAGGCAGAATCGCCCATGAACCGGACGCAGCCCCACTGGTTCTCGACCAACCCCGACAAGGCCTGGGGCGAGAAGTTCTTCCTGACCTTCGTCCCGGTCTTCTTCGCCTACAACGCGGTCGTCCAGGCGATGGGATGGCTCGACGTCGGCGACTTCTGGCACGTCGCCCAGAACGTCGGCATGTGGATTCCCTACTGCGTGCTGCTGCCCGCGTGGCTGCGCCGTCACTCCGGCATCCGCTGGTACGAGAGCTACTGGTTCAAGTTCAACTTCTTCATGTTCATCTGGGTCTTCTACGCGACCTACTTCCACAGCGAGTACTTCTTCGAGGTGCTCGGCATGCGCTACCGCTTCGACCAGGTGACGCTCTACTTCGACTCGGCCCTCGTCGGTCCGGACGAGGCGACGGCGCTCGCGGAGTTCAAGAAGGTGCCGCCCGGGATGTACCTCAATGCCGTCGCCTTCTTCGTCGTCTACCACGCCCTCGCGATCGTCTGCATGCGCCGCGTGCGGACGATGACGACCGGCTGGTCGCTCCCGGCGCGGCGCTCCGCCTGGGCCGTGATCGTCGGCGTGACGGCGCTCTTCTTCGCCTGGGCCGAGACGCGGCTCTACATCACGAGCGCGGCGTCGGGCAACGTCTGGTACGAGGACCTCGACCGCATGCTCAAGTACGGCTCGACCCTCTACGCGCTCTACTTCGTCGTGAGCTTCCCCGTCCTCTACCGGATGGACGAGGACATCAGCGAGCCGCGCTGGACGCTGCCCCGCTGTCTGATCGAGGCGAGCGCGGTCGGGGCGATCAGCCTCGTGCTCATCGATCTCTGGACCGCTTGGTTCGGGCCGATCGTCTGAGCCGCCCGGGAAGCCTTCGATGAAGATCCTCGTCACGGGCGCGTCGGGCCTGATCGGCTGTCATGCGGCGGCGGCGCTGCTACGCGCCGGCCACGTCGTGACCGCCCTGGCGCGCGCGCCGGACCGCGTCGCGGCGGCGCTCGCGCCGCTCGGCTTCGGCCCCGGCGACGTCGACGTCGTGGTCGGGGACCTCGCGACGCCCGAGTCGATCCGGCGGGCGCTCGAGGGCTGCGACGGGCTCCTGCATGGCGCCGGTCTCTTCTCGCCCGCGCGGGCCGACGCGGCGCTGCTCGAGCGGACGAACGTCGACGGGACGCGCGCCGTGCTGGAGGCCGGTGCGGCGGCCGCGGCGGCGGGGCGACTCCATCGGATCGTGCACGTGTCGAGCATCCTGGCGCTGTTCCCGCCGCCGGGACCGGTGCAGCGCGCGGACGATCCGGTGGCGCGCCCGCGCTCGATGTACGCCACGACGAAGGCCCGTGCGGAGGCGATCGCGCGGGCGATCCAGCGGCGTGCACCGCTCACGATCGTCCATCCCGCGGCGGTCCAGGGCCCCGACGATCCCACCTTCTCGATCGGCCCCCAGAACGTCGCGACGGCGCTCCGCCAGCGCTGGACGCTGGTGACCGAGGGCGGGCTGGCCTACACCGACGTACGGGATCTCGCGGCGCTGGTCGTCGCGGTCTTCGACGAGCGGGTCGAGGCCGCGCGCGTGATGGCGCCGTCGTTCTTCGTCGAGCACGAGGCCTATCGTCGCCTGCTCGAGCGACTCACGGGCAACGCGATCGCGGCGCGGCGGATGCCGGGCTGGGCGATGCGCTGGCTCGGTCGGATGGGCGACGTCGCGCAGCGGCTCGGGCGCGACGTCCAGCTGACCTACGAGGCGGCGGAGGTGTTGACGCGCAGCGTGCCGCTCGACGATGCCGTCGCCCGGCAGGCGCTCGGCCGGCCTCCGATCTCGGCCGAGGCGTCGTTCGGCGATCTGATCCGCTGGCTGGCCGCCGCCGGCCACATCTCGGCCGCGGATGCCGGGGATGCGATGTCCCGCGCCCGGGACGAAGGCCCGGGCAGCGAGGAGGGGGGACGCCCATGACGGCCGTTCGCGTCGATCCGGTCGATCGCCTGCTGCGGCCGATCGATCGCTTCATGCAGGCGCAGACATCGGGCGGCATCCTGCTCGTCGCGGCCGCCGTCGTCGCGATGGTCTGGGCGAACTCGCCGTGGCGCGACGCCTACCACGATCTGTGGCACCACGTGATCAGTCTCCGCCTCGACGACCACGCCCTCGACCGCACGATCCACCACTGGATCAACGACGGCCTGATGGCGATGTTCTTCTTCGTCGTCGGCCTCGAGCTGAAGCGGGAGATCGTGGGCGGGGAGCTCTCGCGTCCCACCGCCGCGATCCTGCCCGTCGCGGCCGGTCTCGGCGGAATGGTCGTGCCGGGGCTGCTCTACGCGTCGCTCAACGCGGGCGGCGGCGAGGCCGCGGGCGGCTGGGGCATCCCGATGGCGACGGACATCGCCTTCGCGGTGGGCGTGCTCTCTCTCCTCGGCAAGCGGGTTCCGGTCGCGCTCAAGGTCTTCCTGACGACGCTCGCGATCGCCGACGACCTCGGCGCCGTGCTGGTCATCGCCTTCTTCTACAGCTCGGACGTCTCGCTCGTGAACCTCGCCATCGGGATGCTCTTCCTCGCCATCCTGATGGGAGGCAACTGGCTCGGCGTCCGCTCGCCACTCTTCTACGGCCTCTTCGGGATCGGCGGCGTCTGGCTCGCCTTCCTGATGAGCGGAGTCCATGCGACCGTCGCCGGCGTGCTCGCGGCGATGACGATCCCGGCGTCGGTCAAGGTCGACGAGCAGGGCTTCGTCCGCCGCATGCGGGAGCACATGGACGAGTTCGCGCGGCTCGACCCGAACCAGGTCCAGACGCTGACGGAGGCGCAGCTGCATACGATCGATCGCGCGATCCGGCTGGCCCATCACGCGACGACCCCCGTCCAGCTCCTCGAGCATCGGCTCGGCCCCTTCGTCGTCTACGTCGTGATGCCGCTCTTCGCGCTCGCGAACGCGGGCGTCGAGCTCCCGGCGGACGTGGGGGGCGCCCTGCTCAGTCCGGTCGCGCTCGGTGTCCTGCTCGGACTGCTGGTCGGCAAGCCCGTCGGGATCCTCTTCGTCTGCTGGCTGACGGTCCGGCTCGGCCTCGCGCGGGTCGGCGAGGCGTTCGGGTGGCGGCACCTCGTGGGCGCCGCCTTCCTCGGCGGCATCGGATTCACGATGTCGCTCTTCGTGGGCGAGCTCGCGCTCGAATCCGAATCGCTCCGCAACCAGGCCAAGCTCGCCATCCTGGTCGCGTCCCTGCTCGCCGGCGCGATAGGATTCGCCGTCCTCCGGCGGGCCACCGCGCCCGCGGACGAATCGACCCCGTGAACCTTCGCATCGCCGCGGGGCGCGCTCCGGCGCAGCCCCGCCGGCGACAACAGGAGCCGCCATGAAAGCCGCCATCTTCGAGAATGCCGGTCAGCCCCTCGTCATCGACGAGGTCGACATCGTCGATCCCCGCGCGGGCGAGGTCCTCGTCCGGACGGTCTGCAGCGGGGTCTGCCACTCGGACCTCCACTTCGTCGACGGTCTCTGGCCGCTCCCGATGGACACGATCCTGGGCCACGAGGCCTCGGGCATCGTCGAGCGGGTGGGGGAGGGCGTCGCCTACGTGAAGCCGGGCGACAAGGTCATCCTGTCGTTCAAGCCGTTCTGCGGGAAGTGTTATTTCTGCCTGCGCGGCCAGGCGCATCTCTGCAACGACTCGGGCATCATGGCCGCGGCGGCGACGCGCATCACGCGGCGCGGCAAGCCCGTGCTGCAGATGGCGAACGTCGGGTCCTACGCCGAGTTGATGCTGACCCAGGAGTCCGGTCTCGTGAAGGTCCCCGACGAGATGCCGATGGCGGAGGCGGCCCTCGTCGGCTGCGGCGTCATGACCGGCGTCGGCGCCGCGCTCTACACGGCGAAGCTCCCGGGCGGATCGATCACGGCCGTGATCGGCTGCGGCGGCATCGGGCTCAACGTGATCCAGGGCTGCCGGCTCGCGGGCGCCTCGCGCATCATCGCGATCGACGTCGTGCCGGGGAAGCTCGACATGGCGCGCCGCTTCGGCGCGACCGACACGATCAACGCGAAGGACGTCGATCCGGTCGCCGCGGTCGTCGAGCTGACGGGCGGCCTCGGCGTCGAGTACGCCTTCGAGGCGATCGGCAACACCCAGGCCGCCCGCCAGGCCTTCGACATGGTGCGCGCCGGGGGGACGGCGGTCATCGTCGGCATGATGCCGATGGGCTCCGAGATCAGCGTGCCGGGCCCGGCCTTCCTCGGCGAGAAGAAGCTGATCGGCTGCATGTACGGCAGCACCAACTTCCGCGAGCACATGCCGAAGCTCGTCGACCTCTTCCTGGCCGGCCGGCTCGACCTCTCGAATCTCGTCTCCCAGCGCATGCGCCTCGAGGACGTGAACGAGGCCTTCGCGCTGATGAAGTCGGGGACGGTGGCGCGGTCGGTGCTCGACTTCGCGGCGGCCTGAGCGCGGGCGGGCGGCGTCAGGCTGATTCGCCCGACTCGCCCTCCCACTGCGGTCGCACGTCGCGAATCAGGCGCTCCATCAGGTCCGCCGCGCGCTCGAGCTCGCCCGCCGTCCAGGCCGCGAGCTGACCGCCGAGCACCTCGTCCTGGACCGCGCGCAGGCGCTGGGCGATCCGACGTCCACGGGCGGTCATCGAGACGAGCGTCGCGCGGCGGTCCGTCGGATCCGGGCGGCGGGCGACGATGCCCTGCCGCTCGATCGCGTTGACCTGCCGGGTCAGGATTCCGGGGTCGGTCTCGGTCCGGCGGGCGAGCTCGGAGAGTCGCATCGGACCGTTCTCCATCAGGTCGTAGATGAGGCGTTGCGCCGCGCCCGTCACGTCGACGCCCGCGCGCTCGCAGCGCAGGCGGTCGGCGCGACCGCTGCGGGTCATGCGGCCGAGCTCGACCATCGCGGCCTCGATCCGGAGCAGGTCCTTCTGGCGTGCCATGCGAAAAGATTGACGTGGTCAACTAAATCGGTCAAGCTCGATTCGGTCGCGATCCTTCGCGGAGGAGTGTCCCATGGCGAACGCCGAGCCGAACACCGAGTCGAAAGCCGAGCCGAGGATGGTTTCCGGTGCCAAGCCCGAGACGGGTCATTTCGAGGAGTTCATGGCGCATCCCGCGTTCTTCCTGCTGCGTGCGTGGCGGGAGTGCGGCGAGGTCGCGGCGTTCGATCTCGCGGGGCAGCGCAACGTCCTGATGACCGGGCCGGAGGCGCAGGAGGCGGTCTTCCGGGCGCCGGATCCAACGGTGCTCTCGGCCGCCGCGGCCTACCAGTACATGGTCCCGGTCTTCGGCGAGGGGATCCAGTACGGCGCGACCTTCGAGATGGAGCGTCAGCAGACGAAGCTGATGGCGACGGCGATGCGCGCCGGCAAGATGAAGACCTACGCGGACATCATCGCCAAGGAGGTCGAGGAGTGGATCGCGGGCTGGGGCGACGAGGGGGAGATCGACGTCCTCGAGGTGTTCCAGGCGCTGGTCTTGCGGACGTCGACCCATTCCCTGATGGGGAGCGACTTCCGGCGGAAGCTGACCGACGAGTTCGGCGGGCTCTACCACGAGCTCGAGAGCGCCGTCGCGCCCGAGGCGATGCTCGATCCGTACGGGGCGGGCGAGGCGCTCAAGCGGCGGGATCGCGCGCGCGCACGGCTCCAGGAGCTCGTTCTCGCCGAGGTCGAGGAACGCAAGTCCTCGGGTCGTCAATACGACGACATGATCGACACGTTCATGCATGCCAAGCTCGACGACGGACGCCACCTCCCGGAGCATCTGATCCCCGGCATGGTCGTCTGGATCATGTTCGGCGGGTTCCATACGAGCTCGAATACCTCCGCCTGGACGCTGCTCGAGTTCGCGCGCAATCGGCAGTACATGGCCGAGCTGATGGCGGAGGTCGACGGGATCTACCAGAGCGGTGGCGACCTGTCGTATGCCTCGCTGCGCGCCATCCCGCTGCTCGAGGGCTTCATCTACGAGACGCTGCGCCTGCATCCGCCGCTCTGCGTGCTGGCCCGTCAGGTGATGCAGCCCTTCTCGTTCGGGGAGTACACGTTCCGCGTGGGCGATACGCTCGTCTGCTCGCCCTACGTGGCGCATCGCGTGCCCGAGGTCTATCCGGATCCGGAGCGCTTCGATCCCCACCGAAGGCTGCCCGACAACCCCTTCGCCTACATCCCGTTCGGGGCCGGCATGCGCAAATGCGTCGGCAACGCCTTCGGCATCCTGCAGGTCAAGTCGGTGATGTGCGCCATGCTCTCGCGCTACGACTTCGAGCTCGTCGGTCGACCCGAGGACGTGCAGGACGTGATGCCGTCGCTGATCCTGCGCCCGACGGAGGGCGCGCGCGTCCGCTACCGGCGGCGGCGCTAGGCGGCCGTCCGGCCCTGCGCGGCCGCAAGAGGGGCTTCGATGCGCATCAAGATCGATCTGCAGCTCTGCCAGGGCCACGGCGTGTGTGCCGAGGAGGCGCCCGAGGTTTTTCGGGTGGTCGCGGCGCCCGGCCGATACGACCATGCGGAGCTGATCGTCGCCGAGCCGGACGAGGCGCTGCGCACGAAGGTCGAAGCCGCGGTGAAGTACTGTCCGAACCGCTCGCTCTCGATCGAGGGCTGAGGGCGTGACCGGTCGCCGCGGAGCTCGGATCCGCCGTTCGATCGGGGTCGGGAGCCGCTCCGCTTGAGCCGGACGGGTGCGCGTGCGGCGAGGCGGCGTCTGCGCCTCGGACTCGTGCTGGCCTGCGCCTCGGCGTTCGGGGCGGCCGCGGAGGGAGCGGACCCGAATCCCCGCCCGACGGCGCCCGTCGTCGTCTTCGAGGCCGCGAAGATCCTCACGATGGAGCCCTCGCTCCCGACGGCGCGCTTCGTCGCCGTCTCGCAGGGGACGATCCTGGGCGTCGCCGACGATCTCGCGTCGCTCGGAGCGTGGACGCGGGATCGACCGGTCGAACTCGACCGTCGCTTCGCGGGCAAGGTCCTGATGCCGGGCCTGATCGATCCCCACGTCCATCCGATGCAGGCGGCGGTGATGTACAACGTCCCGTTCCTGGCGCCCGACGACTGGGATCTGCCGACGGGTCGCTACCCCGGGGCCCGGACGCCCGAAGCCTATCGAGAGCGCCTGCGCGCGATGCTCGCGGCGAGCGACGCGCAGCCCTTCGTCGTCTGGGGCCATCACGCGCTCTTCCATGGCGAGCTCGACCGCGCCGCCCTCGACGCGCTCGCGCCCGACCGGCCCGTCGTCGTCTGGCAGCGCAGCTTCCACGAGATCATCGCGAACACGGCCGCGCTCGCGGATTGGGGGCTCGCGACCGAGGCGGCCTTCGACGCCGCGATCGCGGCCGCGCAGGCCGATCCGGCCCATGCGCGCTTCGCGCAGGGCGTCTTCTCGGAGACGGCGTTGCCCGTCGCGATCGATCGCCTTCGCCCGGTCCTGCTGGCGCCGGATCGCATGGCGAAGGGATTCGCCGCGCTCGTGCGCAACCTGCTGACGAGCGGCGTCACGACGGTCTCCGACATGGGAACCGGGATCTTCGCGCCCTTCGCGGTCGAGGCGGGCCTGATCGCGCGGGCCTTCGGCGATCCCGAGACGCCGGCGCGCATCATGCTGATGCCGCTCGCGATGAACGTGGCGCCCGAAGTCGATCCCGTGGCGATGTGGGCGGACGTCGAGCGACGCCATGCGGCGGCGCGCGTTCGCGTCGATCGGCGGGTCAAGCTGCTCGCCGACGGCGCCTTCTTCGCGCAGAACATGCGGATGAACCCGCCCGGCTACAGCGACGGCCACGTCGGCAAGTGGATCACCGAGCCTGCAGTCCTCCGAGCCCAGCTCCTCCGCTTCTGGGCGGCCGGCTTCGACCTCCACGTCCACGTCAACGGCGACGAGGGACTCGACGTGGTCCTGGCGGGCGTCGAGGCGCTCCCGCGTCGTCCCGGTCAGACGGTGACGCTCGAGCATCTCGGCTATTCGACCGAGGCGCAGAACCGGCGCATCGCGCGTCTCGGCCTGATGGTCTCGGCCCAGCCCAACTACCTCCGCGTCCTCGGCGACGCCTATGCCGAGCGGGGTCTCGGGCCCGACCGCGCCGCGCTGATCAATCGGCTGGGCTCGCTCGAGCGCAAGGGCGTTCCCCTCGGCCTCCACAGCGACTTCAACATGGCGCCGATCGACCCGTTCCAGCTGGCGTGGATCGCCGCCAACCGCATCACCGTCGGAGGCCATGAACGCGCGCCGGCCGAACGGCTCAGCCTCGACAAGGCGCTGCGCGCCATCACGATCGAGGCGGCCCAGGTGATCGGCATGGACGCGCTCGTCGGCTCGATCGCGAGCGGCAAGAAGGCGGACTTCGTCGTGCTCGATCGCGATCCGACGCGGGGCGGCGCGAAACGGCTGCGCGAGGTCCGCGTGGAGGGCGTGATCTTCGAGGGGCGCTACCGCGCGGCCCGCTGATCGACCGCGTCGCGATCGCCCGCCCGCTACCGCTTCCCCGACACCGTCCCCGCCCCGCGCGCCAGCATCTTGAAGTGGTCGACGTCGCGCTGGTCGGCCTTGCGACCGACGCGGGTCACGACGTCGACGTCCGGCGCCTCGGCCCGCAGCGCCCCGACGCGGCACTTCTCCTTCGCCCGGTACTGGAACGGGTCGAACCGGAAGTGCCGCATCGCGTTCTCGTGGGTGATCCTGGCGATCGTCGCGTCGGGGAGGTGGCCCAGCAGCTGGGCGAGCTCCTCGGGACCGTTCGGCCAGTTGGTGTCGCTATGCGGGAAGTCGGACTCCCAGCAGAGGTTGTCGACGTTGAAGTGGTCGATCAGCTCGATGCCGATCGGGTCGGAGATGAAGCAGCAGAGCACGTGCTTCAGGAAGACCCGGGTCGGGCTCATGCCGTCCGGGAACGGGTGACGGGTCCAGCCCGAGTGGCGCCGCTGCACGTGCTCGGCGCGCCAGAGGAAATAGGGGATCCAGCCGACGTCCCCTTCGGTCAGGGAGAAGCGGAGGTCGGGGAAGCGCCACCAGATGTCGTTCCAGATCAGGTCGCCGAGGGTGAAGATCGCCATCGCCGAGGAGAGCGTCATCGGGACCGAGGGCGGGGCGTCGGTCGAGGTCGCCGAGCTCTTCGAGGACGAGCCGATGTGGCAGCAGAGGACGGTGCCCTCGTCGCTGCAGGCGGCGAAGAGCGCGTCCCACTCGCCCGAATGGATCGAGGGCATGTTCAGCGCCTCGGGGTTCTCCGAGAAGGTGACGGCGTGGCAGCCCTTCTTCGCGAGGCGGCGGATCTCGTCGGCGGCGCGCTTGGGGTCGAAGAGCGGGAGGATGCCGCAGGGAATGAAACGGTCGGGATGGGCAGCGCACCAGCCGTCGACATGCCAGTCGTTGTAGGCCTGGATCATCGCGACGTTCATGTCGGGGTCGGGGCCCTGATTGAGTACCTGGCCGGCGAAGCCCGTGAAGTTCGGGAAGTTGAGGCCGGCGAGGATGCCGCCGGCAGACATGTCGCGGACGCGCTCCTCGACGTCCCAGCAGCCGCGTCGCATCTCGTCGTAGCGATGGGCGTCGGTGTTGTAGTACTCGCGCGGCTTGCCGGCGGCGGCGTTGAGGCCGAGATTGCGGCCCGGTCGGCCCTGGTACCACCACTGCTGGCGCCCCCTCTCGTCCTCCGCGACGAAGGGCGCGTCGTTCGCGTACTTCGCGGGCAGGCGGCCCTCGAAGAGGTCGGCGGGCTCGCAGATGTGGTCGTCGACGCTGATCAGGATGAGATCTTCGGGTCGGATCGCCATGCTGGGGTCTCCCTCGCGCGGGGGCGGCGCCGCGCGCGGATCGTCGGTCGCGCGCCGTGGGCGGCAGACCGCGGCGTTCCTGCGCGGCTTCCGGTCGAAGCGCCGATGATACGGCGCACGCACGGGCCGGGCCAAGACGCCGCACCACTCCCGGTCCGACGCTGGCCCCGTGATGCCCTCGACACGCGCGTGATAGAGTGGGGCCGCCCGGAGCCGGTCCGGCCCGCAGCCCGTGCGCCCATCCCGGCTTCGATCCGACCCGACGTCGAAGGAGCGTCCGCCCATGCATCGCACGATCTTTCGCAACGCCAGCGTCTTCGACGGCCGGGATCGGCTGCCCGAGGGCACGGTCGTCGCGGTCGAGGGCAATCGCATCGTCCACGTCGACGCGGGCCGGTTCAAGCAGAAGCCCGGCGATCGCCTCTACGACCTGACCGGCAAGACCCTGATGCCGGGCCTGTTCCAATGCCATTTCCATACGGGCTTCGGGCCCGACGCGGGCAATCCCTCGCCCTACCTGGGCCTGAACATGCCGCCCGCCTACCTCGGCATGGTCGCGGCGAAGAACGCGCAGCTAGCCCTCGACGTCGGCGTGACGAGCATCATCGGCTCCTCCAATGGCGACCTGCTCGACGTCTGCCTCAAGGAGGCGATCCTGCTCGGACTGACGAAGGGGCCGCGCGTCACGCCCTGTACCCGCGAGCTCGTCGCCTCGGGCGACTCCGCCGACGGCGACAACCGCGCCTGGTTCATGGGCATCGCGAACCACGGTCTGATCCGGCGGGCCGACGGCGTCGAGCAGCTGCGCCAGGCGATCCGCGAGGAGGTCGGGCGCGGCTGCGAGATCGTGAAGATCTCGATCTCGGACGGCCACGGCAGCCAGCCGATCCCGAACTACGACTACTACAGCCCCGCCGAGATCCGCGCGGCCGTCGACGCGGCGCACTCCCGCAACGCACTGATCCGCGCCCACTGTCCGTCGCGGACCGGGATCATCGAGGCCGCTCGCGCCGGCGTCGACATCATCGACCACGCCGACATGATCGACGACGAGGGCATCGAAGCCGTGCTCGAGGCCGACGCCTCGATCACGCCCTCCTACCTCTGGAGCGAGCGCTTCCTCGGCTTCGCCGAGCGCTGGAACGACGAGCTCGGCCCGTTCCCGATCGGCAACGGCTTCCCCGAGTCGCGCGCCCGGACCGCCGAGCGCCTCGCGGCGGTCCGGCGCGACTTCGAGCACACGGCGTCGATGATGCCGAAGCTGCGCGCCGCGGGCGTGCGCATGCTGCTCGGCGACGACTACGGCTTCGCGATGATGCCCCACGGCGACTACGCCGCGGAGATGGAGGTCTACGTCAAGCACGGCGTACCAGCGATCGAGATCCTGCGCTGGGCCACGGCGAACGGCGCCGAGGCCCTGCGCGAGCGGGGGCGGGACCTCGGTCGGATCGCGAAGGGCAAGCTCGCGGATCTCGTCGTCGTCTCGGGCGATCCGACCGCCGACGTCTCGCTCTTCCGCGATCCCGACCAGCTGCCCCTCGTGATGAAGGACGGCGTCGTCGAGAAGGATCTCCTCGCCCGCACGATCGTGACGGCCTGAATCCCCGGCGACCCGCCCCGACCCGCCCGCGGTCCCTCGCGACGGGCACGATCCCGCCCCACCGGAGCCCCGATGTCCCTCGTCTCCTACGGTCGCGCGCTCACGCTGCACGCCGAGCGCCAGCCCGACGCCGTCGCGCTGGTCCACGAAGGCCGCGTCACCCGCTATGCGGAGCTCGAGGCGGGCGCCAACCGGCTCGCGCGCCACCTCGCGAAGCGCGGCGTCGGCGAGGGCGACTTCGTCACGATCGGCCTCCCGAACGGCCGCGCGTTCGTCGAGCTGCTCTTCGCCTGCTGGAAGCTCGGCGCGACGCCGCAGCCCGTCTCGCCCCGGCTCCCGCGCCACGAACGCGACGCGATCCTCGCGCTGGTCCGGCCCCGGCTCGTGGTCGGTATCCCGGCGGCGGAGGCGCCGCGGGCATGGACGGTGCTCGACGGCGAGCTCGAGGCGCTCGACGAGTCGGACGCCCCGCTGCCGGATCGCGTCTCGACCTGGCGCATGGCGATCTGCTCCGGGGGCTCGACCGGCCGCCCGAAGGTCGTCGTCGACCACATCCGCGGCGAGTGCGATCCCGAGGCGCGCTACCACGACGAGTCGCCCGGGACGAGCATCCTGATCCCCGGCCCGCTCTATCACTCCGCGCCGCTGATCAATGCGCTGATGGTCCTGCTGGGCGGTGGGCGGGTCGTCCTGATGTCGCGCTTCGAGGCCGAGGAGGCCCTCGCCCTGATCGAGCGACATCGGCTCGCGCTCGCGATCTTCGTTCCGACGATGATGGTCCGGATCTGGAAGCTCCCGCGCGAAACGCGGGAGCGCTTCGACCTCTCCTCGCTGCGCCGCGTCGTCTCGAGCAGCGCCTTCCTGCCCGAGTGGCTGCGGCGCGAGTGGATCGAGTGGATCGGGCCCGATCGGGTCTGGGAGGCCTACGGCGGGAGCGAGCGGATCGTCGGCACCCTGATCTCGGGTCGGGAGTGGCTCGCGCGTCCGGGGTCGGTCGGTCGCGTCAGCGAGGGGCGCAAGCTCAAGATCGTCGGTCCCGACGGGGCGACGCTCCCGCCCGGCGAGATCGGTGACGTCTACGGCATGCCGCCCGGCGGGCCGGGGTCGACCTATCACTATCTCGGTGCCGAGCCGCGTCGTCTGGCGGACGGCTGGGAGACGCTCGGGGACATGGGCTGGCTCGACGCCGACGGATTCCTCTACCTGGTCGACCGTCGGACGGACCTCGTCGTGACCGGCGGCGCGAACGTCTATCCGGCGGAGGTCGAGGGCGCGATCGAGTCGCATCCTTCGGTCCTCGCATGTGCCGTCATCGGGCTGCCGGACGACGATCTCGGCGCGAGCGTCCACGCGATCGTGCAGATCGCGGAGTCCGTCGACGAGGCGTCGCTCCGGCGCCACGTCGAAGGGCGCCTCGTGCGCTACAAGGTTCCCCGGAGCTTCGAATTCGTCCGCGAGCCGCTCAAGGACGACGCGGGCAAGGTCCGGCGGGCGGCGCTGCGCGCCGAGCGCATCGAGGGGATGGAGAGGCGTTCCGACAGAGCGAGCTGACGCGCGTCCGGACGGAGGGGCGTCGGCGCGGGGCGTCGAACGGACGAGTCCAGGGGACCAGTAGACGCGCGAAGCGACGCGAAGAGACCGGGCGAGACGAGAAGAAGAACGAGACGAAGAGAAGAGAAAAGAAGGAAGGGAAAGACCGGATTGGACTACCAGAAATTCGCCGCCCAGCACCACCTCGCGATCGAGATCCAGGATCGAATCGCGGTCGTGCGCATGAACCGACCCGAGAAGCGCAACGCCGTCAATCTCGCGATGCACCGCGGCCTCGAGGAGATCTGGCATCCGCTCGGGACCGACCCCGATGTCGGGGCCATCGTGCTGGCCGGGGAGGGGAAGGGCTTCTGCGCCGGGGGCGACCTCGTCGATTTCTACCCCGCCAATCCGACGCCCTTCGACATGATCCGGCCTTCGCGCCGCCTCGTGATCGAGATGATCAACTGCGAGGCGCCGGTGGTGGCGGCGGTCCAGGGCGTCGCGGCCGGGCTCGGCGCCACGCTGGCGCTGCTCTGCGACATCATCTACGCGGCGGACGACGCTCGCATCGGCGATACCCACGTCGGGATGGGCATGGTGGCGGGGGACGGTGGCGCGGTCATCTGGCCGCTGCTCGTCGGGCCCCATCGCGCGAAGGAGATGCTGATGGGCAGCGAGCTCGTCCCCGGTCCGCGCGCGGCCGAGATGGGACTCGTCAACCACTGCGTTCCCGCCGCCGAGCTGATGGACCGTGCGATCGCCCACGCGAAGAAGCTCGCCGCCGCGCCGCCGATCGCCCTGCGCTGGACGAAGATGATCCTCAACCAGCACGTGCGGCAGAGCATGAACCTCGTGATGGACTCGGGCATCGCGATCGAGCTGCTCTCTTGCAATACGGAGGACTTCCGCGAGGCCGGCAAGGCCTTCGTCGAGAAGCGCAAGCCCGTGTTCCGGGGCCGCTGATGACCTGGCGCGTGATCCAGTGGGCGACGGGCGGCGTCGGGCGAGCCGCGATCGAGGCGGTGCTCGACCATCCGGAGCTCGAGCTCGTGGGCTGCTGGGTCCACTCCGCCGAGAAGGAGGGCCGCGACGTGGGCGAGCTCGTGGGTCGCGCCGCGACCGGCGTGCGCGCCACGCGGGACGTCGACGCGCTGCTCGGGCTCGGGGCGGACTGCGTCGTCTACAGCCCGTTGATGGCGGATCCGGCGATCCTGATCCGCATCCTGCGCTCCGGGGCGAATGTCGTGACGCCGCTCGGCTGGATCTATCCGAAGCGCATCGACGCCCGCGCGATCGAGGAGGCCTGCGCGGCGGGGCGCTCGACCCTGCACGGAACGGGCATCCATCCGGGCGGCATCACCGAGCGCTTCCCGCTGATGGTCTCGGGCCTCTCCCGCGCGATCACCCACGTTCGCGCGGAGGAGTTCTCCGACATCCGGACCTACTCCGCGCCGCAGGTCGTCCACGAGATCATGCTCTTCGGCAAGGAGCCCGAGGTCGCGCGCAGGAGTCCGATGCTGAAGTTCCTCGGCGGTGGCTTCATGCAGTCGATCGACATGGTGGCCGACACGCTCGGCTTCGCCCTCGACCCCGAGAAGCGCGCGATCCACGAGATCGCGGTGGCGACCGCGCCGATCGACTCGCCGATCGGCCCCATCCGTCCCGGGCTCGTCGCCGCCCAGCGCTTCGCCTGGCAGGGGCTCGTCCGCGGCGAGCCCGTCGTCACGGCCGCGGTCAACTGGTTCATGGGCGACCGGGATCTCGCGCCTCTGCCCGACGGCGATCCGGCCGTGCGGTGGAGCTTCGGGCCCGAGGGCGAGCGCTTCGAGGTCGAGATCACCGGCGATCCGACGACGCGGGTGACCTTTCACGGCTGGCATCCCGAGTCGATCGCCGCCGGGCTCGAGCGCAACGACGGCATCGTCGCGACGGCGCTCCACTGCGTCTCGGCGATTCCCTACGTCTGTGCCGCCGGGGCCGGCATCAAGACCTATCTCGATCTGCCCCTCATCGCGGGCCGGGCGGCGCCCCGCCTGGCGCGTTAGGCGCGTCGGATCCGACCTCGGCCTCCGTCCCGCCCTCGCGGGTCTTCCGGCCGGCGACGTGCCGGGCGGGCGAAGGCGGCTCGGGCGAGGTCGGCTCGGACCACGCGATCCCGAGCGCGCGCTCCGCGTCGGCGACCGGGACGGCGAATCCGAGCCCCTCGATGCCGGTCTCCTTGATCTTCTCCACGACGATCCCGCGCAGCCGGCCCCGTCCATCGAGCAGCGGTCCGCCGCTGTTGCCCGGGTTGACGGCAGCGTCGGTCTGGAGGAACGCCCGGTCGCGGATCGTCCGATTGCCGCTCGCGACGCCGCGGGTCACGGAGCGGGCCAGCTCCTCCGCGACGGGGTTGCCGATCGCCCAGATCTCGGTCCCGACTTCGACCGGTGCGTCCTCCGTTCCCAGGCAAGGATGGCCCCGACCCGGGACCTTCAGCAGCGCGGCATCCCGCGTCGGCTCGACGCGCGCGACTTCGGCGGGCAGCTCGAACCCGGAGTCGAAGCGCAGCACCGCCTGCGCCTGGCTGCCGACCACGTGGGCGGCGGTCAGGACCCATCCGTCCGCGGAGACGATCGTCCCCGTCCCGCTGCCGGATCCGACGACGACGACGACGACCGCCTCCTGGGCGCGGGCGAGGTCGTCGGGGAGCGCGAGCTCGCCGGTCGTGCAGCGCGGGATCGCGAGGCTCTTCTCCGGGAATCCGTTCTGCGTGCGCGGGGCATCGCGGCGCAGGGGCGCGACGAACGCGGGATCGGCGAGCGCGCGCCGGAGGGCCACGAGGAACGCCTTCGGCATCGGCGCCCCGGGATGCGTCCGATCCACGGCGAAGCCGACGACGCGGGCCGTCGACACCCGCTCCCGGGCGACCGCGTCGTAGAGCTGGAGCTCGACGTCCATCGTCGCTTCGCTCGAGCGCGCGACCCAGCCGCCCTCGCGCCGGCCGGGATCGGGTACCACGTCGTTCTCGAGCCGCAGGGCGTGGACGATGGCCGCCATCTGGTAGCGCGCCTCGTTGGTGGTCGCCGGGTTGAAGAGCGCGTCCGCGGCGTCGCGCACGTCGTAGCCGAGTCGGCGGAGCTCGTCGGTCGCGGTCACGTTGAAGGCCGTCGTGTCCCGGGTCGGCGCGTCCCAGTTCTTCTCGTCGATGATCCGGCCGCGCAGGCGCGAGACCGAGAGCGGCGTTCCGGCCGGAATGCGGAAGATCACCTTCTGGAAGACCACCGCATTCGATCCCGCCGGCCCGACGGCGAGGGGCACCGGCTCGGGGGGCGGCGGGGGGCCCTCGGGGCCCGCCGCGCAGGCGATCAGCGCGAGCGACGCCAGCGCCCACGCCCATCCGATGCGTGAGAAGTCGATGCCCCGGCCGGTCGTTCCCGATCTCGATCGCACGACGCAGCAGCGTAGCCGCGCGACCCGAACGCGTCCCGCGCGTCCGCGCGCGGCGTGCGATCCGCTAGATTGCCCCCCGCGCGGGCGGGCAGGCCCCGGTCGATCCGGACCCGCGCCGCTTCCCTTCGACGTACGACGACGCGCATCCGCCGCGTCCAGTGGAGAGTCCAGACATGGTGGGATACACGACCCTCGGAACGAACGACCTGCCCCGGGCCACGGCCTTCTTCGACTCGCTCTTCGAGGAGTTCGGCATCAAGGCGCTGATGAAGGGCGATCGCATGGTGATCTACGGCCGCGAGTTCGGGAACGGCATGTTCGCGATCTGCACGCCCTTCGACAAGGAGAAGGCGACCCCCGGCAACGGCGTGATGATCGCCCTCGACATGGGAAGCCAGGAGAACGTCGACAAGCTCTACGCTCGCGCGATCGCGCTCGGGGCGACGGACGAGGGCAAGCCGGGACCGCGCGGCCAGGGCTTCTACGGCGCCTACTTCCGAGACCTCGACGGCAACAAGTTCTGCGGCATGAAGATGGGCTGAGCACCGGGCGCCGTCGGGACCGGCCGGCCCCGCACGGCGCGCCGTCAGCCCCCCGGCGCATACCAGATCGGCGAGGTCCAGGCGCGCTCCTGGATCGTCTTCGGGAACATCGGGTCGTCGCACATCGCAGGCCGCGCGTCCTGCTCGAACGCGTTGCACGCGCGCGTCGAGAAGCGACAGCTCGGATTCTCGAAGACGCGCGCATAGTAGACGGCGTGCCGCTTCGGATCGAAGCCCGGATCGGTCCAGACCGCGCAGAGCTGGTTCTCGCCCGGGCCCTTCGGCTCGCAGGTCTGCGGGTCGACCGTCGCTCCGTTGTCGCGCCGACCGACGACGTCGACCACCTCCTGGTGGAAGGTCCCGTCCGGGTCGGCCCAGCCCTTCACGATCTGGATGCGCTGGAGACGGTTGCCGGGATGCGCACGCGTCCCGGCATCGCGCATGGCGCTGACGACGAAGGTCGGCCCCGTCGCGGCTTCCGTCGCCTCGGTCGCCACGGCCGCGGGTCGGCTCGGCAGGTCGCTGCCCATCGGAACGCCCTGCGCATAGCCCGTCTGGACGACCCGACCCGAGCTGCAGAGGTCCGACGGCAGGTTCCAGCCGCCGAAGAAGCGCACCTCCATGCGCGGCCCGCTCGTCGCGTAGACCTCGCGTCGACGCAGCGCCTGGAAGAGCGCCTCGCGGGTGTTTTCCTCGGCCCAGACCGCCGCGAGACCGCCGAGGTTGTAGCCGGGGCTCTTCATGCGGCCGTCGAAGGTCTCCGTCTGCCACTCGGCGACGGCGCCGGGCGTCCCGGTATGGATGTCGGTCGAGCCGATCTGGCCGAACGCGTAGGGATTGACGCCGATCCGCTCGGCCTCGCGCAGCCCTTCGATCAGCGCATAGCGGGCGAAGTCGAGCCGCGACTCGCAGCCCTTGCCCCCGAGCGCGCCTTCGCCGGTCTCGCCCTGGCAAGCCACGGTCTTCTCGTGGCCGCGGATCTTCTCGAAGTCGCAGTCCTCGTCGGCGCCCATCACCTTCCAGGCGCCCGCGCGGCATTCGGACTCGCCCTTGATCTGGACCATCTCGGTCACCGGCTCCATGCGGGCGCGCAGCGCCGCATAGCGGCGCTGGTCCTCGAGCGTCGAGCCGTCGGGATACTCGATCGTGAAGACGTGGCCGTTGCTCAGGTTGGGGTTGTGCGGGATGGCGAGGACGTCGCAGCCGGGGACGTCCTGCTTGCACTCCTGCTCGAGTCGTTGCCAGAGTCGCAGCGGATCCGGCTCGTCGGCGGCCGTGATCGGGAAGGCCGGGACCTTGTCGTTCCGGAAGATCACGTTGCGGTGGATCTTCGTCAGGTTCGGCGTGTTGGTGTGCTCGTAGGCGACGAAGGTCGTGAAGCTGCATTCGGGCGTCCTGCCGTCGAACTTCGCGGCCGTTTCCTGGATGTCTTCCCAGCCGCTCGCGAGGCCTTCGCGACAGACGGCCCAGTCGTCCCCGCAGAGGGCCTTCGAGCGCAGGCTGGCGAGCCGCTCCGTGATGTCCGTAGCGGTCTCGCCGACACTGCCGCGGGCGAGCGGGCTGCGAAAGCGGAGGCAGGTCGGGCTGTCGTAGGCCGGATGCTTCGGATCCGTGCAGACGCGCACGCCGCCGAGCGCCTCGGAGTGGTCGGTGACCGCCGCGAAGTCGAGCGGCCGATCGATGCGGAAGGGCACCGTCCCGCGACCCTTCTCGTCGAGGGGCGGCAGCTTGACCTCGCGACCCTTCGCGAAGCGGTAGGCGTCGCGCGGCGTGAGTCGCGTGTCGAACATGTAGGCGTCCATGGAGTAGGCGGTATGGACGTGGAGATCGCCCCAGTAGACGTTCCTCTCGGGGTTGTAGTCGTAGCAGCGCTCGCCGGCCGCGGCGGCCGGCAGGGCCGCGATCGATGCGAGCAGGCTGCACAGCACGAGGACGACGGCTCGACGCCCATGCGAGCGCGGCCATCGGCTCGATGCCGCGAGGGCCGACTGCGTCGAGCCAGGGGTCGACGCGGAGGCAGGGGTCGATCGCTTGAGGGACGGACACGGGCGGAGTTGGGTCGTCATGCGACGATGTTATAGAATCGCGACCGCCCGCCCAGAGCACGCCAAGCCGTTCGCTCCATCGCGCTCCGACCGAGTCGCATCGGAGTCGAGATGGGAATCGCGCAATGTCCGCCGAGTCCGGCCGCTCTCGATGGTCCCTCCGCCTCCTCGTCCTGGCCGGCCTGATCCTCCTCGGAATCCTGTTGCGGCTGACCGTCTTCGCCCCCGACCTCGTCGAGGTCCGGGTGGTCGAGGTGGCGCGGGGGCGGGTCGAGTCGACCGTGACGAACTCGAAGGCGGGCACGGTCGAGGCTCGACGACGCTCGCGCATCGCGGCCGAGATCGGCGGGCGGGTCGTCGAGATCCGGCATCGCGAGGGCGCGCACGTGAAGGCGGGGGAGCCCCTCGTGCTGCTCGCGCAGGAGAGTCTGCGAGCACGGGTCGACCAGGCGAAGGAGGGCGTTCCGGTCGCGGCGTCCCGCCTCGAGGACGCGTGTCTCCGGCGCGACCGCTCGCAGCGGGAGCTCGCGCGGATCCGGCGCCTCGCCGAGGAGAACGTGGTCTCCGAGGATCGGCTCGACGCGCTGCAGTACGCCTTCGACTCGGCGCGGGTCGCTTGCGAGGCGGCCGGAGCCGAGCTCGCGCAGGCGCGCGCGAATCTCGCGGCCGCGCGGGCGGAGCTCGAGAAGACCGTGATCGAGGCGCCGTTCGACGGGGTCGTGGCCGAGGTCAACGTCGAGGTCGGGGAGTGGGTGACGCCGTCGCCGCCGCTGCTGACGGCGCCGGCGGTGATCGATCTGATCGATCCGAGCTCGATCTACGTCAGCGCGCCGATGGACGAGGTCGACGCCGGCGCGATCCGGACGGGGCTGCCCGTGAAAGTCAGCGTCGACTCGCATCCGGGTCAGATCTTCGCCGGCCACGTCGCGCGCGTGGCGCCCTACGTGCTCGACGTCGAGGCCGAGAACCGCACGCTCGAGATCGAGGTCTCCCTCGACGACCGGGCGGTCGCCGAGTCGCTGCTGCCGGGGACGTCGGCGGACGCGGAGGTCGTGCTCGAGGCGCGCGACGACGTCGTCCGCGTCCCGACCTCGGCTCTGCTGCGGGCGGAGAAGGTGCTCGTGCTCGAGGAGGGGAAGCTCGTCGAGCGGCCGGTCGAGCTGGGGCTGCGCAACTGGCAGTGGGCCGAGGTGAAGAGCGGGCTCTCGGGCGGCGAGACGATCGTGGCGTCGCTCGACGACAAGGACATCGTCGCCGGCGCGCGGGCCGTCGCGATCGACGAGGACGACGCGGAGTCGACGCGTTGATCCGCGTCGAGGACGTCTGGCGGACCTATCGCATGGGCGATCATGAGCTCCATGCGCTCCGCGCGATCGACGAGGAGATCGCCGACGGCGAGCACGTCGCGATCATGGGGCCCTCCGGCTCCGGCAAGAGCACGCTGCTCAACATCCTGGGCTGCCTCGACTCGCCGACTCGCGGTCGCTACTTCCTGGACGGCGACGACGTGGCGCAGCTCTCCGACGCCGCCCTCGCCGAGATCCGGCTGCGCCGCATCGGCTTCATCTTCCAGTCGTTCCATCTGATCGCGCGGCTGTCGGCGCTCGAGAACGTCGCGCTGCCGCTCGTGTTCGGCGGCGTGCCGCCGGCGGAGCGCCGGACGCGTGCCGCCGCGGCGCTCGAGGCCGTGGGCCTCGCCGACCGCGCGACCCATCGTCCGAGCGAGCTCTCCGGGGGCCAGAAGCAGCGGGTCGCGATCGCACGCGCGACGATCATGGGCCCGCGCCTGCTGCTCGCCGACGAGCCGACGGGCAACCTCGACTCGCGCTCCGGCGCCCAGGTGCTCGACGTGCTCGCGAGCCTCCACCGCGAGGGGCGGACGCTCGTCGTCGTCACCCACGATCCGGCGGTCGCGCGCCGGGCCGACCGCGTGATCGTCCTGCGCGACGGGGCGATCGCGAAGCGCGTGGCGGGCGCCGACGTGACGGACCTCGTGCGGCTCTTCGACTTCGGAAACGGGCCGGCGTGAACCCCTCCGACGTCGTCCGACTCGCCGCCCGGTCGCTCGCCACGAATCGGCGGCGGAGCCTGCTCTCGCTGCTCGGCGTCGTGATCGGCGTCGTCGCGGTCACGAGCCTGACGGCGATCGGCGAGGGCGCGCTGCGCTACGTCGACGACCAGTTCGCGAGCCTCGGCAGCTCGCTGGTCGTGATCGCACCGGGGCGCAACGAGACGACGGGCGGCATGCCGATGGGCGTCGGCGGCATGCCGAACGATCTGACGCTCGACGACGCGCGCCACCTCGCGCGCCGCATCCCGAGCGTGCGCCACGCGATCCCGATCGCGGCGAGCTCCGGTCGCATCCGCCACGGCGGTCGCAACCGTCAGGTTCCCATCATCGGAACGACCGCCGAGTTCGAGGGGCTGCAGCGCCTCGAGCTCGCCACGGGCAGCTTCCTGCCGCCCGGCGACCCCAGTCGCGGATCGGCCGTCGTGGTGCTCGGTCAGACCGTGGCGCGCGAGCTCTTCGACCAGGCGAATCCGCTCGGCGAGACGGTGCGCATCGGCGGCTGGCGGATGCGGGTCATCGGCGTGCTCGCCGAACGCGGCACGCAGCTCGGACTCCAGGTCGACGAGACGGTCTTCTCGCCCGTTGCGACCGTCATGCAGCTCGCCAACAAGAGCTCGCTCACCCGCGTGATGCTCGATCTGCGACCGCGTGCGGACCAGAGGCGGGTGATCGAGCAGGTCAAGTCGATCCTGATCGAGCGCCACGACGAGGAGGACTTCACCTGCATCAGCCAGGACGCGGTCATGTCGTCGCTCTCCTCGATCCTCCGCATCCTGACCCTCTCGGTCGCGGGCATCGCGGCGATCAGCCTCGCGGTCGCCGGCATCGGGATCATGAACGTCATGCTGGTCGCCGTCTCCGAGCGGACCGACGAGGTCGGCCTCATGAAGGCCGTCGGCGCCAGCCGGCGGCAGATCCTCGCGCTGTTTCTCGTCGAGTCGGCGTTGCTCTCGGTCGCCGGTGGGGCCGTCGGCCTCGCGCTCGGCACCGCCCTCGTCGCCTTCGGTCGCGCGCTCTATCCGGCGGTCGAGCTGGTCACGCCGACGTGGGCGATCGGCGCGGTGCTCGGCCTCTCGCTCGCGACTGGCCTCGTCTTCGGCGTCCTGCCGGCCTGGCGCGCAGCGCGTCTCGATCCGGTCGAATCCTTGCGGGGTCGCTGATCGCACGTCGTCGTGGGGTCGGTCGATTGTTCACTGCTCCGAGCACGATCTACAAGTCCCGCGACGAATGCGCGCGCGATCCATGGCGCGGCCGTCGCGGTCGCGAGCGCGCGCGCCTCGCTTCGATGTCATCGACGAATGACGAATCGCGACGGCCTAGGGTCTCTGTCTTGCATGGGATCGGACGTGCGGTCCTCGTGCGTTCGGCGGATCGCGAGGGGAGGTTCCGATGCACGGCATGCGGCTCCGCACGGAGCGAGCGGACGGTCGACGCGCGCTGCGTGTCCCGTTCGCGGGCGGGGCGACCGCGAGGAACGCGCTCGAACGGCGCGCGGCGGGATCCGAGCGGGAGTCCCGCGAGGCGCGCCGCCCTCGTCGGTCGATCGCGCCGGACGACGGGCATGCGCTCGTGCGCCGCGTGCAGGCGGAGCTTCCGCGGGGCACGGGCTCGTTTCGCGAGATGGTGCGGATCTATTCGCCGATGATCCGACGGCGCGCGGTCCGGATGGTGGGCAACGAGTGTGACGCGGAGGAGATCGTCCAGGACGTCTTCCTGCGCGTCTTCCGCTCGATCGACGGCTTCCGGTTCGAACGCCCGCTGCGCAACTGGCTCTATACGATCACGTCGAACTCCGCGCGCAATCTGCTGCGGGCCCGCATCCGGGAAGGTCGGCGCCGAGAGCGTTATTCGAAGCACCGCCTCGTCGCGGGCGAAGCCGACCATCGGGGTGCGCCGTCGATTCGCGAGCCCCTCCTGCGTTGCCTGGATCGGCTCGACGCGACGACGCGCCTCTCGATCGTCCTGCGCTACGTCGAGGAGTTGACCTTCCCGGAGATCGCCCGCGAGGTCGATCTGCGCGAGTCCGCCGTGAAGATGCGCGTCCGCCGCGGGCTGGACCGGCTGCGGGCCGAGCTGGGTGGAAGGCATGGGGTCGGATGAGGGGCGGAGGCAAGAAGGCCGCGCAGGAGCGCACGACGGCCGCGACGAGTCGGGGCGCAACGCGCTCGGCCGCGAGGAATGGGAGCGCGGCGCGCTCGAGATGTTGAGCCATCTGCGGGTGCTCGAACGCCTGGTCGGCGAGCGCGAGCTCCATTGCCTCGTCGAGCGGACGCTCGACCGTGTCGACGATGCGGTCATGCTCTCCGACGCCGGCGAGTTCGCGACGCAGGTCCTGTTCGGACAGTTCGTCGTTCCCGTGCTCGACCTCCTCGCCGCCGCCCTCGATCTCGAGGCGGGGGCGTGGCCCGAGGCGGGCGAGGGGCCGCCGCTGGCGCGGGCGAGACGGCCCGACTTCGAGCGCTGACACCGAGCGCGGCGGGATTCGCCCGGTCCGCGCGGGCTCGCGGCGGTACGGCCCGACGAGCCGGCGCGGTCGATGCAGGCGGAGGGTCGACGCAGGAGGAGGCGTGGATGGAAACGCTCGGCGTCGAGGCGCTACAGCGGACGGCCAGCGAGGCGCTCTCCGTCGTCGGGGCGGAGGTCACGCGCTTCCTGCCGCGTCTGCTCGGCGCGCTCGCCGCGCTGGGTCTCGGTTGGGGCGTCGCGCGGCTCGTCGGCGGACTGGCTGCGCGTGTCGCGGCGCGAGCGGGGCTCGATCGGGCGACGGCCCGCCTGGGCATCGACGAGACGCTTCGGGGAGCGGGCCTTCCCGGCGAGGGATCGTGGCTCGTCGGTGCGCTCGCGTTCTGGATCGTCGGCCTGACTTCCGCGCTCGCGGCGGCGGAGATCCTGGGACTGGCCGGCGTCACCGCGACGATCGATCGCCTGGTCGCATTCCTGCCCGACCTGATGACCGCCGGCGTGATCGTCGTGCTGGGATCGCTGCTCGCGAGGATGGCCGGCGATGGCCTGGGAGCTCGGGCGGCGACGGCGGGGATGGCCTTCGCGCGTCCGCTGGGTCGGAGCGTGCGAGGCGTGCTCCTCGTCGCCGTCGCCGTCGTGGCGATGGGACAGATCGGGATCGACACGACGATCCTGCTGTGGGGCCTCATCACGCTCGCCGGGGCCGTCTCGTTCGCGCTGGCGCTCGCCTTCGCCCTCGGATCGCGTGAGGTCGTGCGGGGGATCCTCGCCGGGTACTACCTCCGGCGGAGTCTCCGCGAGCGCGACGACGTCCTGATCGATGGGCGGCGCGGGCGCCTGGATCGGATCGGCCCCGTCCACTCGGTCTTCGTCTCGGACGAGGGAAGCTTCAGCGTTCCGAATGCCGAGCTCATCGCGATGCGCTTCGAGCGTCCTCGCAAGCAGGCGCATTAGAAGCGCTCGGGGACCCGCGCGGACGTCCGGGGTCTCGGCCCCGTCCGTCTCCTCGCGCCCGCGCCTCGCACCCTCAGAAAGAAGCGTGACGCCGGCGCGCCGCTCGCGCCCGAAAAAAATGTGACGCCGGCGCGGAGCACGGGGTCGTTCCATCCAATCGTCGCCGCATCCCAATCGTCGCCGCATCGCCATCGGCGAGCCAGGGGACGGCGGGAAGCGAGGACCGGAGGCATGGAGAGGCATGGAGCAGGGCGCGGAATCAGCGGGTGATCGGGAGCGCGCGGGCGAAGGGCGGGAGCGCACCGCCGAGGGGGCCGAGGGGAAGGCGGAGCGCTCGGCTCGTCCGACCGGTGGGCGACTGAAGCTCGCGTCCGTGAAGCGACACGTCTCTTCGCGCGGGCCCTGGATCGGTCTCGGGATCGGCGTGCTCTTCTTCCTGTTCGCGATCGGCGCCGTCTGGATCGAGAGACACCGAATGGTGTCTCGGATCGAGGCGCTCGAGGGCGAGCTGGCCGCGGTCCGACACGATCGCGAGGCGGTCGGGAGCGCCCTGCGGAGCGAGGTCGAGCGCGTCGCCGCGATCGAGTCGCTGGTCGCGGAGATCCGGGTCGTCTCGAAGTCGGTGATCGCGCAGATCGAGACGCTCGATCGCCTGACGTCGCGCGCGCTCGTCGAGGCGGGTGGTGAGTCGACGGCGGCCGTCGCGAAGGATCGACTCGCGGGCGGTTCCGAGGGCGGGGGCCTGGCGTCGGCCGAACTCGGGGCTGCGGAGGCGAAGCACGCGGAGGCCGGCGTCGAAGGCGGAGGAGAGGTCGAAGACGGAGGGGCGGATGCGGGCGAGGCGTCCGCCGCCGCGGGCGAGCAGGCCCGATCGACGACGGCGGCGAGCCGGGACGACACCGGCGAGCGGGGCGGATCGCGCGCGGACGCGGCGTCGGCGAAGAGCCTCGACGCGATCTGATCGCGGTCGGGTCCGGTCGCGTCCCGCGCAACGAGGTCCGAGCGGAGCCGAGGTCGGGAGCGGAGCCGAGGTCGGTCGAGAGCCGAGATCGAGAGCCGAGATCGAGCGAGTCGAGCGAAGCGAACGAACGCAATGCGAGCGAAGCAAGCAAGGGAGAGAGCACGATGGCGGGATGGTCGCAATGGATGTCGGGATGTTGGTCGGGCTCGACAGGGGGTCTGGCTTCGGTGGCCCTCGCGGGGCTCCTCGGCTGCGCGAGCGTGGAGCCGCCGGATGCCCAGATGGAGGCGGCGCGCCTGTCGATCCAGGAAGCCGAGCGGCAGGGCGCGCTGGAGGGCGCGCCGCTCGAGCTCTTCCTGGCGCGGGAGCACCTCGGCAAGGCGAAGGAAGCGCTGTTCGAGGAGCACTTCACGAAGGCCCGCCGTCACGCGGATCTGGCGGTGGTGAACGCCGAGTTGGCACGAGCCAAGGCGGAGACCGTCGAGAACCTCGAGGCGACCGAGTCTTTGATGGGCGAGCTCGACACGCTGCGTGCCGATCTCGACGCGGCGGGCGTCGTGCCGGTGGTCGACCCGGGATCGTGTCGAAGCTTCTCCACCGCCTCGCACGCGCGACGCGTCGACGCGCGTGGGTGTCGATGATGATGCCGTCGCGCGGGCCGGCGGGTGGCCCCGCGGCGGGTGCGCGCGTCGCGAAGATCGAAGAGCGGATCGAGGCGAATGCGAGCGGAAGAAGAAGCGGAAGAAGAGAAGTGGAAGAAGCGGAAGAAGGAAGAGGGAGAGGGCGGCGATGAACGCAATCAAGATCGGCGAAGGTCGGGGATCGTGGCGGATCCGGGACGGCGCGCTCGCAGCGGGGCTGTTCGCGGGGATGGGTGTCGGGCTGGGATCCATGGGCTGCGCCTCGGCGCCGCCCACGCCGCCGGAGTTCACCGACGCGCTCGCCCATTACGAATCGGCCGCCTCCGACCCATCGGTCCGCGCGCACGCGCCCGTCGAGCTGTTGGCCGCGGGCCGCGTTCTCGATCGCGCCGAGGCGGCGCGGGAGGACGAGGACGACGTGGACGAGGTGCGGCACCTCGCCCGGCTCGCCGCGGTCCGAGTCGAGATCGCCGAGGCGACCGCTGCCTCGGAGATGACCGGTGCCGAGCGCGAGCGGATCGAGGGCGACCTCGAACAGCTGCTCGAACAGGCCGAGCGCGCAGGCCGAAACGGCGTGGATCGTCGACGGGCTTCGGAGGCGGCCGCTTCGGATGGCAGAGCCGGAGATGGCAGAGCCGGTTCCTCGGACGGATCGGGCGGGGAAGGCGCTTGGGGGGACCGCCGGACCGCGACCCGGAATGCGCGGTCCGGGTCGGACGCTGCCTCGGGATCGGATCCGATCACGCGTGCGACGCGCACGCTGCTCGAGCTGCTGTCGGCGCGGGACGTCGCCGATCGGGAGGCGAGCGACCGCGCCTGGCGCCACGCGCGACGGGACGTCTGGCGTGACGGAGGACCGACCGACTCGCTCGATTCCGGCGCGGGCGGCCAGGGCCCCGCCCGCGCGGGACTCGACGCGCAATCCGCGCTCGTTGCGCGCATCGAGTCGCGCACGCGGGCCTTGCGCGCGACCGAACGGGAGGCGGAGGAGGCGAGGCGGCGACTCGAAGCGCTGCGGGACGAGCTCGACCGCTCGGGCGAGTCGATGCGATCCGTCGACCGGGAATTCGATCAGCGCGTGCGTGCGATCGAGGCGCTCGAGCGCGACCTCACCACGCGAGCGCGTGCGATCGAGCAGGCCAACCGCGAGACCGAGCGACAGCTGCGGACGCTCGATCGGCTTCGGGACGCCTGGGCGAGCGCGCCGTCGTCGGCCGAGCCGGTCGGCGCGAGTGGCCGGCGGATCGAGGACTCGGTGCCGCGTTCGGCGGGCGGCTCGGCGTCGGCTCAGCCTTCTTCTTCCTCAGGTTCCTCAGGTTCCTCAGACATGACCGATCGGGCGGGGAGCGCCACGGGGGACGCACGTGCACGCGACGCGTCCGCGGAGATCGAGCCGATCGTCGAGGAGACGCGGGCCTCGGAGGCGCGCGTCCGTTCGCTGCGTTCCGACCGGAGTCGGACGGAGCGACGGATCGCCGACGTGCGAGCGCAGACGGCGCGCCTGGCGGGCGCGTCGACGGAGACGACGGAGACGGAGAGGCCATCCGCTCGCAGCGATGCATCGACGACCGCGGCGACGACCCGGACGACCGCAGCGACGCCGCGATCGGACGCAATCCGCGCAGCGCCGACGAGCACGGACCGCGCAGCGCCGACGAGCACGGACCGGTCACCGTCGGAGACGCACACCGAGGCGCGTCGCGGGGACGCGTCGGGCCAGGGGGCGGGAGAGGCGGAGGACGACGACGCGGTCGACGGATCGTCCGAGCCCTCGCGCTGGCAGCGCACCTTCGACCGGATCCTCGGCCGAGATCGGGCCGAGTCGTGAGCCACAGCCGCGATGCGAGGTCGGGATCGAGGCGGGCGCGCTCCGCGGGACGGACGGAACGACGGCGCGCATCGTCGACGACGGGCAGGACGCGAACGTGCGCAGCGGGGGAGGAGGCGATGGCGATGGAGGCGATGGAGTCGAAGGGCAGGATGGCGCGGGGGGGCATCGAAGCGATGCGCGGATCGTTCATCTGGCTGGCGATCGCGGGGATCTTGCCGCTCCTCCTTGCGCCGGCCTGTGCCCGATCGCCGGCGCCCCGCGAGCTGCTGGAGACGCGCGCCCGCTACGAGGCGGCGACGCTCGATCCATCGCGCGTCGCGAATGCACCCGTCGAGTTCCTCCGGGCGCGCCGGGCCGTGGAGCATGCGGAGGCGGTCTGGCGATCCGACGACGATGCCGACGAGGTGCGCCATCTCGCGCGCGTCGCGGACCACCGAACCCAGGTCGCCGTCGCGGGAGCCGAGGCGAACGCGGCTCGAATGCAGTCCGAGCGATTGAGCGCCGCCGTCTCCGATTCCCGTGAGCGAGCCGTCGAAGCCCTGGTGTCGAACACGCCCCCCCGCGACTCGACGGGGCGCACGCGCCTCGATCGGAGCCCGACCCGCGCGGCATCGGGCAGCTCGTCCTCGACGGATCGGCTGGTCGAGGCGCTGCTGGCGATCGAAGCGCATCGCGCCTACGTGGAGCGCGTGCGCGACGATCTCGACGATCGAGCCGCCGCGGAATGGGGCGGGCCGGCGTATTCCGAGGCGACGTCGCGGCGTGGGGAGCGCGGGTCGTTCGAGCGACGCGAGGCGGTGCGCGCCGAGGAACGCGCGCTGGAGCAGCTCGAGGGGCTGCGAACGGCCGCGGAGGCGGCGCGCAGGAAGACCGAAGAGATCGCCGATCTCGGAGAGCGCCTCGAGCGCCGGCGCGATGCGATCGATGCGAGCCAGCGGGCGCTCGGCGAGCGGTTGGACGAGGTCGCCGGCGCGCTCGAAGACGCGCACGCGAGCGAGCAGGCGCGCCTCGCGGCGACCCGGGACGTGCTCGACGAGGCACGGTCGCTGCGATCGGATCTCGTCCGACAGGCGTCCGAGCGGCGGATCGACGGACTGGCGGGCCCGCCGGTTGCAGTCGCAGCGACCGCAGCGACGCGCGCCCGCGCGACCGAAACCGAGCACGCGTCGGCGGCCGACACTTCGGAGACATCGGACCAGGCGGATGCGGTCCGCGCCGCGCGCGTCTCGCTCGAGCGACAGCATCTCGCCGAGGCGGCCGAGCGCCAGACGAACGAGGTGCTCCTGCGCGAAGAGCAGGAGGCGCGCCGCACGCTCGAGACCCTCGCGCAGGCGCGGCGCGATTCGACGCCCTCCTCGGCCGCCCCGGCGCCGACCCTGGCCCCCGCTCCGTCGTCGGACTCGAGCGCCTCGGCCTCGACGCGAGAGCTGGCGGACAGCCTGCGCGACCGGCAGGACCGGATCGAAGGTCTGGTGGCGGAGAACGAGCGGCTGCGCGCCTCGAACGATCGGCTGCTCGCCGCCGTCGCCGATGCGCGCGCGGCCCCCCCGCCCGTCTCCGCCGCTCCCCCTGCCGAGGCGGACGCGGCGAAGCGACAAGCCTCGTCCCGGCCGACGCAGCGGCCCGCTGGGTCGGCGGATCGTGTCGCGCCCCGATCCGAGGACGCTTCGCCGCAGCCGCGGGGCGCGAGCGAGCCCGGCGACGGCGATCGGGCGGCCGCGACGCGGGCCTCGGACGACGAGAACGGATCGAGGCACGCCGGAGCGTCGACCGCCGCAGAAGGCGGGGCGCAGCCACAGGCGGCCGTCGAGCGGCTCGGAACGCTCGAACGGGAGCGAGCGCGCCTCGAGGCCTGGCATGCGCAGCTCGTTCCCGGCGGCGTCGTCGTCGTGCTCTCGGATCTCTTCGATCCGGGCGATGTCGAGCCCAACGCGCGGGGCCGCGCCGAGGTGGCTCGACTCGCCTCGCTGCTCATGGACATGGGCGATCGGAAGGTCCGCATCGAAGGTCATACCGACGCGACGGGCGCCGCGGGCTTCAATCAGCGGCTGTCCGAGGCGCGTGCCCGAGCGGTTCGCGACCAGCTCGAGCAGGCCGGCGTCGCCGCCGCTCGACTCGAGAGCGCGGGGGCCGGCGAGGCGGAGCCGATCGCGCCGAACCGCACGAAGGCCGGTCGCGAACGGAATCGCCGCATCGAAGTCACGGTGTACGACGCGGCGAGTGGTCGATCTTGATCGATGCCACCCGTCTGCCCCTGCGGATGGGCGATGCGGGGGCGCCGCCGAGCGCGCGCGGCACGGCGGCGGGCGCGAGGTCGAGCGGAGCATGCCGATGACGGGTGCGGGCGGCGTGGGCGCCCGATGAAGCGGGCAGGAAGACGGGCAGGAAGACGAGCAGGAAGGAGCGGACCATTGCGGCAGATCCAGGCTGGACAGGGTGGACAGGGTGGACAGGGTGGAAGAAGAGGGAGCGCGCGGGCGCGGCTCCTGATCGGCGCGTTGCTCTTGACGGTCACGTCATCGATGGGGTGGCCCGCGATGGGGTCCGCGCAGGCGCGGGCGGCGCGCGCGGAGGAGGAGGGAGCGGGCGTCTCGACGACCCCGCGCCCGCGCGCGACGACCACGGCGGTCGATGCGAGCCCGGCGGAGGCGACGCTCTACGCCTACCAGGACCAGGACGCCTACGGCGACACCGAAGCCTGGGCCGCTGGCGACGGACGGATCCCCTATGGCGCACACCGCGGCTGGGGGGCGCGCCTCGGTCTCGGCTTCGTCGCCGATCCGACGATGTTCCTGGTCGACGTCTCGGCGCCCTACGATCTCGGCACCGGTGTCAGCGTCGGACCGCGGCTCCAGATCGGAGCCGCGTCGAGGCGCACCTACCTCGCGCCGAGCGCGAATCTCGAGTACGCCCACGATCTCAGGTCCGTCGTGCGCGGTCCGCTCGGCCGGCTCCGGCCGCTCATCGGCGCGGGGCTCGGCTTCGCCTGGCTCGAGAAGGAGGATCGGCGGGGCGACAACGACGACGTGACCTTCCTCGTCGATCTGAGCACGGGGGTCGAGTATCCACTGACCGACGGCTTCGCCGTGGCCACCGTGATCGACTTCAACATCCTGCCGACGGGGGCGCTCGGCGAGGACCTGATCTTCACCTGGCAGCTGATCCAGCTGCGGGCGCAGTTCTGAGCGGTTCGGCCCGCCCGCGCGGGGTCCGCATGGCGTAGCATCGAGCCGCCTCGCTTCGTCGCAGGGTGAAGCGCGGCCGAGGCCCCGCCGGAGGTCCAACGCGTCCGTGTCGCGCATCGATCCCGCCGACCTGCTGCGTCTCGCGCTCGGGACCTTCGAGGGTCACCGGCTGCGCACGGCGCTCTCGATGCTCGGCATCGCCATCGGCGTCGCGGCGGTCATCCTGCTGACGTCGCTCGGCGAAGGCGCGCGGCGCTACATGGTCGGCGAATTCTCCCAGTTCGGAACCAACGTGCTTTCGGTCCAGCCCGGCAAGACCGAGACCCATGGCATGCCGTCGGCGCTCTTCGGCTCGACGCAGAAGCTCACGATCGACGACGCGGAGGCGCTGACCCGATCGCCGATGCTCGAGGCGATCGTTCCGATCGCGATCGGTCAGGCGCGCGTCGAGGGCAATGGACGCGGTCGCAGCGTCGTCGTCTACGGCACGACGGATCGTTTCCCGGAGACGATTCGCGCGCAGATCGGCCAGGGCGAATTCCTGCCCGCAGGCGATCCGCGGCGCGGCGGCTCGGTCGCCGTGCTCGGGCCGAAGCTCGCGGAGGAGCTCTTCGGCGGTCGCGGCGTGCTCGGCGAGACCGTGCGCATCGCGGGGGCGCGGCTGCGCGTGATCGGGGTCATGGCGCCGAAGGGACAGGTCCTCGGCATGGACCTCGACGATACGGCCTACATCCCCGTCGCGACGGCGATGCGCATCTTCAACCTGGAGGAGCTGCAGGAGATCCATGTCCTGTTCGCCCACGACGGCCTGACGGATGCCGCCGTCGAGGCGACGCGCGCGATCCTGCTCGAGCGTCATCGGGGCGAGGAGGACTTCACGATCGTGACCCAGACCGAGATGCTCTCGGTCTTCGGGCGCGTGATGGACGTGATCACGCTCGGGATCGCCGTCATCGCGGGCATCTCGCTGCTCGTCGGCTCGGTCGGGATCTTCACGATGATGTGGATCTCGGTCGGCGAGCGCGTCGCGGAGGTCGGGCTGATGCGCGCGCTCGGTGCGACGGCGGAGCAGATCCGGGGCCTATTCCTGGTCGAGGCGATCCTGCTGACGACGGTGGGCGGGGTCGCGGGGCTCGTCTTCGGCGGCCTGGTCGTGCTCGCCGTGCGGCTCATCCTGCCGGAGTTCCCGGCCGCCGCGCCGCTCGGCTATGTCGCCGCCTCGTTCGGGGTCAGCGTCGTCGCGGGGCTGCTCTCGGGGGTCGGTCCCGCCCGGCGGGCGGCCCGACTCGAGCCGGTCGAGGCGCTCCGGGCGGAGTAGGCGACGGGGACGGGGACGGGGACGGCCAACGGGCGGCCGTGTCGAACGCGCATGCTAGCATCGCGCGCGTCCCGGACGGCGCGTCGACGCCCGATCCCGGGTCCGCCGATCCGGCCGCTTCCGGGAGGAGCCCATGCCCGCACGCTTCAACCACATGGAGCTGACGCTCCCGGTCGGTCGCCTGTCCGAGCGCCGACGCGAGATCGCGGACTTCTACGGGGACCTGTTCGGCTGGGACGCCCTCGACGTCCCGATCCTCGGCCAGACGGGGCTCCTGCTGCGGACCGATCCCGACACCAGCCAGTTCATCCTCGTCACCGAGCAGAAGAAGCATCTCGAGAGCCCGGGCTACGACCATCTCGGCCTGCTCTACGACAGCCGCGCCGAGGTCGACCTGCTGCTCGAGAAGGCGAAGAAGTGGCAGGCGCGCGACGCGCGCGTGCAAATCAAGGAGTACGAGGACCTCGTGACGGGCGCTCACGTGACCCACGCGTTCTACGTGAAGCATCTGCTTCCGATCTGGTTCGACGTCCAATGCCAGGAGCGGACGGACGGCTCGAAGCCCGAGCGGGCGTGGCAGTTCGTCTGAGCGCCGGGCGCGCGGGACGGGCGGAGAACGGACCAACCGGAGAGGCGGCGCGCGAGGCCGCGGAGGAGCGAACGATGCTGGACGTACTGATCAAGGGCGGGACGATCGTCGATGGCTCCGGGCGACCGGCACGCCAGGCGGACCTCGGCATTCGCGACGGCCGCATCGCGGCGATCGGTGACATCACCGAGCAGGCCCGCGAGACGATCGATGCGAAGGGCAAGGTCGTCTGCCCCGGCTTCGTCGACGTCCATACCCATTACGATGCACAGGTCTTCTGGGACGGGACGCTCTCGCCCTCGCCCTATCATGGCGTCACGACCGTGATCGCCGGCAACTGCGGCTTCTCGATCGCGCCGCTCTCGAAGGAGGCCGGGCCCTACCTGATGCGGATGCTCGCGCGCGTCGAGGGCATGCCGCTCGAGAGCCTCGAGAAGGGCGTGCCCTGGGACTGGCAGACCTTCGGCGAGTACCTCGACCGCCTCGAGCACAAGCTCTCGGTCAACGCGGGCTTCATGGTCGGCCATTCGGCGATCCGCCGGACCGTGATGGGCGAGCGCGCGATCGGCCACGCGGCGACGCCAGCGGAGCTCGCGAAGATGGTCGAGGTCCTGCGCGAGTCGCTCGCCTCGGGCGGCCTCGGCTTCTCGTCGACGATCTCCCCGACCCACAACGACGCGGAGGGCAACCCCGTTCCCTCCCGCCATGCCACCAAGGACGAGATGCTGACGCTCGCGGGGCAGTGTCGCGACTTCGACGGGACGTGCGTCGAGTTCCTGCCCGGCGTGGGCTGGGGCGAGGCGGAGGCCGACTACATGGCCGACCTCTCGCTGGCGGCGAGCCGGCCGGTCAACTGGAACGTGCTGGTCCCGAACGCGCAGAACCCGGCTCAGGCGGAGGCGCAGCTGCGGGCGACGGACATCGCGCGGGCGCGGGGCGCGGAGGTGGTGGCGCTGACGGTGCCCCAGCCGATGACGATCCGGATCAACCTCCAGGCGGGCTTCGTCTTCGACGCGCTCCACAACTGGGCGCCGATGTTCCAGCTGCCGATCGACGAACGGATCGCCTTCCTCAAGGACCCCGCGAACCGCCGCAAGCTCGACGAGGACGCCCGGACGCCCGGCACGCCGATGGCGATGCTCGCGCGCTGGGAGCTCTTCACGATCGACCAGGTCCAGTCGCCCAAGCTGAAGAAATGGAAGGGGCGCAGCATCGGCGAGGTCGCGCAGGCGCTCGGGAAGACGCCCTTCGACACGCTGCTCGACATCGCGATCGAGGACGAGCTGCAGACCTACTTCATGCCGCCGGTCATGGGGACCGACGACGAGACGTGGGCGATGCGGGCGCGACTCTGGCAGGACGACCGCACGTTGATCGGCGCCTCCGACGCGGGCGCGCATCTCGACATGATCGATACCTTCGCCTTCTCCTCGCAGGTCCTGGGCGAGGGCGTCCGCAAGCGGAAGCTGATCGGGCTCGAGGCGGCGATCCACCAGCTGACGGAGGTGCCCGCGAGGTTCTACGGCCTCAAGGAACGCGGACGGCTCGAGGTCGGCTGGCACGCCGACGTCGTGGTCTTCGACCCGTCGACGGTCGGACTCGGTGACACCTACACGAAGTACGATCTCCCGGGCGGCGCTGGCCGCCTCTACGCCGAGGCGGAGGGCATCGAGCACGTCTTCGCCAACGGCGTCGAGATCGTCGCGCACGGCAAGGACACGGGGGCCCGCCCTGGCACGGTCCTGCGCAGCGGTCGCCATACGAAGACCGTGGCGGTTCCGGGAGGCGCCGCGGCCTAGCGAAGATCCAGCGCGTTCCGTCCGCTCGAAGCGACGAGCGGTCGACCCGACGGCCCCGGCTGTCAGGGCGATCGTCTCGCCCGGGCACGGCTTCAGGAGCCGCGCGGACGCCTCGGCCGAGCGGAGCGCGGGGCGAGGCCTGGCGCGACGGAGCCGTCGGGGAGCGGCCGATGCGCGTCGCATGGACGCGTTCGAAAGAGGAAGGGCGATGAACGAGAGCGAGAAGAAGGGGTTCGAGGCGGAGCTGCGCAGGTTCGTCGGGCGTCCGATCGGCCCGCCCGTGACGGGGCGCGATCCGGTCAACGAGCCGATGATCCGCCAATGGTGCGACGCGATGGGCGAGTCGAGCCCCGTCTACCTCGATCCCGGCGCCGCGAAGGCGACGGCCCATGGCGAGCTCAAGGCGCCGCCGACCATGCTGCAGGCCTGGGTCATGGAAGGCTGGTCGATGCACGAGGGCTACGACGAGCCCCGCAACGAGCAGCATCGCCTCCACAAATTCCTCTCCGACCACGGCTATACCGGCGTCCTCGGCACGAACACCGAGGAGAACTACACGCGCTACCTGCGCCTCGGCGAGCGGGTCACGGCCGAGACCGTGATCGCCGAGATCTCCGACGAGAAGGCCACCGGCCGCGGCGTCGGCTACTTCATCACGACCCGCACGCGCTTCACGAACGAGCAGGGCGAATCCCTGGGCGACATGAGCTTCCGCGTGCTGCGCTTCAAGCCGCCGGCGGACGCCGCGGCGCCGAGCGCGGCGACGGGCAAGGACGGCAAGAGCGCCGCGGTCGCCGCGAAGCCGACGCGCATCAAGCCGCCGCTCGGCCAGGACAACGGCTGGTGGTGGGAGAAGGTCGCGAAGGAGGGGGTGCTCCCGATCCAGCGCTGCTCGGGTTGCGGCAAGCTGCGCCATCCGCCGCGCCCGATGTGCGACGCATGCGGCTCGCAGGAGTGGGATTCGATCGCGGCCTCGGGGCGCGGGACGGTCCATACCTTCACCGTCATCCACTATCCGCAGTTCCCGGGCTACGAGTATCCGATCGTGTCGATCATCGTCGACCTCGAGGAGGGCGAACGGATGGCCTCGACGCTGGTCGACTGCAAGCCCGATGCGGTCCGGATCGGGATGCCCGTCGAGCTCGTGATCCACCAGGACGAGGACGGCTTCAAGATCCCGTTCTTCCGACCGGCGAAGGGGAAGTGAATCCAATGAGCAAGACCCATCGAGCCAGCGAGCTGGCGGTCGGCCAGGAGCTGCCGCCCCTCGACCTGAAGACGACCGCGACGCTCGTCGCCGGAGGCGCCATGGCCTCCCGCGACTACACCCCGGTCCACCACGACCGCGACGCGGCCGTCGCCCAGGGCCTGCCCGACATGTTCATGAACATCCTGACGACCCAGGGGCTCTGCAGTCGCTACGTGACCGACTGGGCCGGCGTCGACGCGATCGTCACGCGCGTCCGGACGAAGCTCGGCGGACCGAACATGCCGGGCGACGTGCTGAAGCTCCGCGGCAAGATCGTGGCGAAGGACGGCCAGGCCGTCGACGTCGAGGTCGCGGGCAACAACGGCTGGGGCAATCACGTGACGGCGACCTTCACGTTGAAGCTGCCGGCCTAGCACGTCGCTCGCGCCAGGCCCACCGCAACCCGCGACGCGCGAAGCCGACCCGACCAGGGCGCGAAGCCGATCCAACGAAGCGAGACGATCCGCATGTCCTTCTTGATCAAGAACCAGACCGCCGTCGCCGGCATCGGTCAGACCGCCTACACGAAGAAGTCCGGCGTCTCCGAGCTCGCGCTCGCCTGCGAGGCCGTCAAGAAGGCGATCGACGACGCGGGGCTCCGGCCCTCCGACGTCGACGGCCTCGTGACCTACACGATGGACTCGAGCGACGAGGTCGAGGTCGCGCGCACGGTCGGCATCGGCGACATGACGTTCTGGAGCCAGGTCAACTACGGCGGCGGCGCCGCCGTCGGCCTCGTCGCTCATGCGGCGATGGCGGTCGCTTCCGGCATGGCGAAGAACGTCGTCGTGTACCGCGCGCTCAACGGCCGCTCGGGCCAGCGCATGGGGCAGGGCGTCTCGGGCCAGGTCATCTCGAGCGACCTGATCCACTGGTCCTGGTACATGCCCTTCGGCCTGCTGACGCCCGCCTCCTGGATCGCGCTCCAGGCGAAGCTCTACATGCACAAATACGGCGCGACCTCCGAGCACCTGGCGCACGTCGCGATCACCCAGCGCATGCACGCCCAGAACAACCCGAACGCGGCGATGCGCGGCAAGCCGATGACGATGGACGACTACATGAGTTCGCGCATGATCTGCGAGCCGCTGCGGCTCTTCGACTGCTGCCAGGAGGACGACGGCGGCTGTGCGCTGCTGATCACCTCGGCCGAGCGCGCGAAGGACATGAAGCAGAAGCCCGCGGTGATCCGCGGCGTGACGCAGGCGTCGTTCGAGGGGCAGGAGCAGATGACGAGCTTCTACCGCGACGACCTCGCCTGGCTCCCCGAGATGGAGCTCGCGGCGAAGATCGTCTACGCGCAGAGCGGCCTCGGGCCGAAGGACATCGACGCGGCCTGCCTCTACGACGCCTTCACGCCCGAGATCCTGATGCAGCTCGAGGCCTACGGCTTCTGCGGCCGGGGCGAGGCGAAGGACTTCGTGACGGCCGAGTCGTTGACGCTGGGCGGCGCGCTGCCCAACAACACCCACGGCGGACTCCTCTCGGAGGCCTACCTCCATGGCGTGAACAACCTCGCCGAGGGCGTGCGGCTGATCCGGGGGACGTCGTGCAACCAGCCGGACGGTGTCGACCACGTGCTCGTGACGAGCGGCGTCGGCGTGCCGACGGGGGCGGTGATCTTCGGGCAGGCGTGAGAGGAGGCCATGCCGTCCGGGGGCGCGCGAGAAGCCGGCCCGCTTCGGCTCAATCCCGAGACGCGACCGCCTGCCGCTCGAACGGCCCCTCGAGCTTCGTCTTCCCGTCGAGCGCGCGGACCGGGCGGTGGAGCTCGTCGAGGATCGGCTTGCAGAGGGTGATGCGCCCGGTCAGGTCGGGATCCCGGGTCACGCAGAGCGCGAGCGCGGCCTCGGCCATCGCCTCGCGCGACTCGGCGACGGCGAGCGCCTCGTCGGGGACGACGCCGAGCGCCTCGGTGCCCTCGGTCGGCACGGCCCCGACCGGCGCCATCGAGTTGACCCACACGCCGTGCCGGGACTCGGAGGCGGCGAGGCCGACCGTGAAGCGCTCGAGCGCCGCCTTGGTCGAGCCATAGAGGAAGGAGAGACCGTCGAAGTCGCGCCAGGGCTTCGGCGGCAGGACGGAGGTCGCCGACGAGATGTTGAGGATCCAGCCCTCGCCCCGCGCGCGCATGCCGGGCACGACGAGCTGCGCGAGTCGCCACGGCGCGTGCACGTTGATCTCGAAGGCGACCCGGAAGCGGTTCTCGCTCATCTTGTCGAACGGGAGGTAGAAGGCGGCCGCGGCGTTGTTGACGAGGACCTCGATCGGGCCGAGCGCGGCCTGCGCCTCGGCGACGATCCGGTCGTAGTCCTTCGAGTCGGCGAGATCGCCGACGATCGGCACCGCCTTGCCGCCCCGCCGCTCGATCCAGGCGACCGTCTCGCGCAGGCTGCCCGGCAGGTGGTCGTGCTGGTCGAGGGTCCGCGCCGTGACGGCGACCCGCGCGCCCTCCATCGCGAAGCGCTTCGCGATCGCGGCACCGATGCCACGCGAGGCCCCCGTCACCAGCGCCACGCGTCCCTCGAGCTCTCCCATCTCGTCGCTCCCTCGCGCGCGCGACGCATGCGTCGTCGGCGTGCCCTTCGCCGGGCTCGTTCGGATCAGGCGGTCCGCGCGCCTCCGTGCGCCACGCGCACGAGCCGACCCGGACGCGCGCCCGTGTCGCGGTCGTTGCGCCGGGTCACGACGCCGGAGACGATCGTCGCGACGTAGCCCGTCGCGTCCTGCAGGATGCGGCGGCCGCCGGCGGGCAGATCGTCGACGGCGCGCGGCGCGTGGAGCGCGAGCCTGTCGTAGTCGATCACGTTGAGATCGGCCTTCTGGCCGACTTCGAGCGTGCCGCGATCGACGAGGCCGACGGCGCGCGCGGTGGCCGCCGTCTGCTTGTGGATCAGCTGCTCGAGGGGCAGGCGCTCGCCGCGGGCGCGGTCGCGGGACCAATGGGTCAGGAGATAGGTCGGCAGCGACGCGTCGCAGATCATGCGGACATGGGCCCCGCCATCCGAGAGGCCGAGCACGGTCTCGGGATGCGCGATCATCGCGCGCAGCGGCTCCTGCGAGGCCTCGGCGTAGTTCGTGAAGGCGCCGAGGGTCCAGGCGCCCGAGGCGAGCACGTCGTAATGGACCTCCCAGGGCTCCTTCCCGCTCGCGGCCGCGAGACCCGTGATCGAGCGGTCCGGCGTCGGCTCGTAGTCCGGCGGATCACCGAGCGGGTACATCATGGGGAAGAGCAGACCCATGCGCTCGGTGATGACCTGGAACTGCCGGCTCGGATCCTCGGGCAGGTCGCGCTCGGCGAGGATCGCGGCCTTGATCTCAGGGCGACGCATCGCGGCCGCGAGCTCGGCGAGCGGGAGCGTGTCCTCGAGTCGGCGATAGGTCGGGCGCCGCATGAAGCCGTGGTAGCTGGCGAGGCCGATCAGCATGCCGCCCGGTCGTCCCCCGACCTGCGGGATCAGCTTCGCGCCCGACGCGTTCGCGCGCGCGACCGCGTCGAGCTGCTTCTTCCAGAGGCCGGGCGCTCCGAGCGCCTGGATCAGGAGGAACGAAGTCGGGACGCCCGTCGCCCGCGAGACGGCCGCCAGCAGCTCGATCTCGCCGAGGATCATCGCCTCGTCGATGCCGGTCTCGCCGGAGGGCACGACCTCGAAGAGCCCGCCGCCGGCCTCGACCATCGCTTGCGCGAGGCCCGTCAGCTCGGCCTGCGCCGCGAAGGTCCCGGGAACGTACTCGCCGTCGAGGGTCTTGTGGTTCAGCGAGCGCGAGGTCGAGAAGCCGACGGCGCCCGCGCGGATGCCGGCCTTCACGTGCTCGGCCATCGCGGCGATGTCGTCGGGGGTCGCGTCCTCGTTGCGCTCGCCCCGCTCGCCCATCACGTAGAGCCGGATCGGCGCATGGGGAACGAAGGCGGCGACGTCGAGGGCGTACTGCCGCCGCGCGAGCGCGTCCATGTACTCGGGGAAGGTCTCCCACTCCCACTCGATGCCCTCGTGGAGCGCCGTGCCCGGGATGTCCTCGACGCCCTCCATCAGCTCGACGAGCCGCTTCTCGTCGCCCGGCCGGACCGGGGCGAAGCCGACGCCGCAGTTGCCGGCGACGATCGTCGTGACGCCGTGGCTCGCCGAGGGCTCGAGGACCGGATCCCAGGTCGCCTGACCGTCGTAATGCGTATGGATGTCGACGAAGCCGGGGGTGACGAGCAGGCCGCGGGCGTCGATCGTCTCGCGGGCCTCGCCTTCGACCTTCGGGCCGAGCGCGGCGATGCGCCCGTTCGTGATCGCGACGTCGCCGATGATGCGGGGGCGGCCGGTGCCGTCGATGAGCGTGCCGCCGGTGATCTTCAGGTCGAACATGGTCCTTCCTTCGCGGGGCCGTCGTGGGCCGGGCTGGCCTCGCGAGCAGGCCCGCTTCGTGGGCCGAGCCGGCTTCATGGGCCGGCGCTGCGTCGTCGGCCGGGTCTTCGTCGCGCGCTCGGTCGGGCCGGGCTCCGGCCTGCCGCCGCCGGTCGACCGAGACGGCCGCCTGATTCGGCGATCTGCGATCGGCAGGACGCTACCGGAGGGAGGCAGACGATGTCGATACCGGGCCCTGCCTCGTCGAGGGAGGGCTGGCGTCGCAGCGGGGGGCTGCGCGGCCGACTACGTCGCGCGGTGGAGCCAAGGGGGCGATCTCGGGACGGATCACGAACCGGCGCAATCGAAGCAGGTCGCGGCGAGCGGCGCGCTCGACGGTCCCAGCTTCGACGACCTGAAGGACTCGGGGGCGGCGATGGTCGGGGACCCGGACCGCTGGATCGAGATCGCGAAGCGCTACGAGGCGGCGGGCTGCGATCTGCTCTTCTGTCCGCTCGATCCGTACGGCATGTCCAACGAGCAGAACATGGACGCGAGCGAGCACCTCGGCCGCTCCGTCCTGCCGGAGTTCGCCCGCTAGGCGGCGCGATCCACGGCGGCGCGGCCGTCGCGAGCGGTTCCCGTGCGGCCGTCGCGAGCGGGGGATTTCCGCGCGACGGATCAGTACCGGACGATCGCTTCGAGGCGACCCGAGACGTCGCGCACGACCTCGAGCCGCGACATGCAGGGCATGCAGTAGACGCGATCGCCCGGCCGCAGCTCGCGGGCGGAGCGGATCACGACCCGGCACACGGGGCAGAGCACTTCGTTCGGGCCGAGCGCGTCCGTCGGGCCGCCCCAGCGTCGGTAGAAGCGACGGTATCGGCGCGGGACCTCGTCGAAGCCGGTGTCGTCCTCGAGCACGAAGCGTCGGCGGGGCGCCACGCGGTCTCGCGCGGCGGCGCTTCCGTCGCAAGCGGTCACGTCCGGCGATTCGCCGGGAGTCCACTCGCTCTCGAGGGGATCGAACGCGCGCTCCTCGCCCGGCTGCCGGCTCATGCGGCGAGCCCCAGGCGCGCGATCGTCTCGAGGTAGAGACGACCGACCGCCGGCCGCTCCGACGCCGGCGTCCCGAGGCGCAGGAGCGTCTCGTCGAAGCTCGCGAGCACGAGCGCGTCGAGCTCCTGCCGAAGCGGGCGCAGCCGCACGCGCCCGCCCGGATCGGCGGCGAAGTGGCGGCCGAGGAGGTTCTCGCCGAAGCCGATGTGGCGCCGCTCGTCCTTCAACACGCCAGCGAGCAGCTCCGCCGTCCGCGGATCGGCCGTCCGCAGATGGGCGTGGAACGCGGCGAACTCCATCGACTCGAGCACGACGTTCTGCGCGAAGACCGCGGCGATCCAATCCTTGGCCGCCACCAGCTCGGCGAGGCGAGCGCGGAAGCGCAGCAGGCTCGGGTGGGCGCGCGCTTCGAAGACGGCGTCGGGATCGGCGATGCCGAGCTCCCGCAGGCGCTCGAGCAGGACCTCGAGATGGCGCGCTTCGTCGACGGCCTGGGTCGCGAGGAAGATCTTGGCGCGGCGATCCGGCGCGAGTGCGATCAGCGCGCCCGACCCCTCGAGCGCCGCGACCTCTCCGACGCAGTACGTCGAGAGCGTCTCGACCAGCGCCGCGTGGCGCTCGGGCTCGAGCGCGGGGCGGGGCGCGTCGGGTCCGAGTCCATGGGGACGGCCATGGAGATACCCCTCGACGGACTGGAACCAGAACTCGAACGAATGAACCTCGTCCAGGAAGCTCCCGTGCTCCCGGGCGTGCAGCTCGATGCGCTCGGCGCTCACGACGACGGCTCCGCCGCGCTAGGGCCGCTGCGGGCTCTGATATTCGAGGCCGATCCGCGTGAGCCGCGTCTTGAATTCGGCGAGCACCGTCTCGGCCAGCACCGCCTCGAGCTCGCCCGGATCCGCGCTCGAGAGATCGGTTCCGTGCCACTCCTGGCGGGTCCGGACGGCGCCTTCGCGGCTTGCCTGCTCCTGGAGCAGACGCCGCGCCTCCTGCATCGCGGCGGCCTGGCCCCGGAAGCGATCCGCGAGCGTCGCCAGCATGTGGTAGGCCATCTCCTTCTGCATGCGTTCGATCTCCGGTCGCCGCATCGGCTCTTCGCGGATCAGGGTGCCGATCCGATTCTCGCCGAACCCGACGTGGCGGCGCTCGTCGGCGATCGTGCCGGCGAGGGTCTTCGCGAACTTCGGATTCGACTCGCGATGGGCGGCCTGCATCATCTCGAAGGTGCTGAACGCGAGGCCCTCGAGCACGATGTTCTGACCGACGACGCCCGCCACGAAATCCTTCTCGTCGACCTTCTCGAGCAGGACCTCGGCGAAGCGGACGAGGTGGGGATTCGCATGGCGGGCGATCGTCGACTCGAGCTCGTCGGGGCGGACGCCGAGGTCGAAGAGTCGCTGCGTGAAGATCTCGACGTGGCGCGCTTCGTCGAGGGTCTGGGTCGCGAGGAAGGCCTTGCTCGCCGCATCGGGCGCGGCGTTGATCAGGCCGGAGGAGGCGGCCAGCGCGGCCCGCTCGCCGACGACGAGCTGGACGGTCGTCCCGATCGCCTCCTCGCGCAGGACGGGGCTCTCGAGGAAGATCGAGGGCTCGCGCGCCCCCGGATCGTGGCCGTACTCCGTGTCCATCAGATAGCCCTGTGGGCAGGATTCGAGCCAGCGCTGGATCGAGTAGGCGCTCTTCGCATCGGCCATGGGCTTGTCCTCCGCACGTCGGTTCGTTCCGATGCGGCGAGACGCGTGCAAGGGACGTACCGTGGCGACGCGTCCGCGGGAGCGGCGGTGCGTCGAAGGGCGGGGCCGGGTGGGGCGGAATGTCGTCCAGCTCGGGGGGCGCGTGGCAGCATGTCGCGCGTCGCTTTCGCGCTCACGCGGCGCGCGGGGTTCGCGCGGGCACACGGGTTGCAGCCGGCGATCGACCCGGAAGTCGGAGCGGCGATCCGGCGGCCGCAGTCGGCGGCCGACGAGCGCTCGACCGTTCGAGAGGAGGATGCATGCAGGGCGCCCTGACGGCCGCGGAGCTCGAAGCGGCGCTGCGGATGCTGCCGCGTTATGTCGGGGCGGGGCCCCGCTACACGAGCTATCCGACGGTCCCGGTCTGGCAGGATGCCTTCGCGGAGGCCGACCACCGCCGTGCCCTCGCGCGCTCCGGCGCCGACGGGGCGATCTCCGTCTATACCCACGTCCCCTTCTGCCGCAGCCTCTGTCATTTCTGCGCCTGCAATCGCTTCATCACGCGCGACCCCGCGGTGCCCGAGCGCTACCTCGGGGCGATCGAGCGCGAGCTCGAGGCGACGCGCGAGGCGATGGCGCGCGACCTGCGCTGCGTGCAGCTCCATTGGGGCGGCGGCACGCCGACGCATCTCGAGCCGACCCAGATCGAGCGCCTCTTCCGGATGACGACCGACCGCTTCCCGCTCGTCGAGGAGGCCGAGGTCTCGATCGAGGTCGATCCGCGCGTCACGCGGCCCGATCACGTCGCGGTCCTCGCCGACTGCGGATTCAATCGCATCTCCCTCGGCGTCCAGGACACCGAGGCCCGAACCCAGGCGGCGATCCACCGCATCCAGCCCTTCGAGCAGACCCGCGCGCTGACGGAGCAGGTGCGCGCGCGGGGGATCGAGCGGGTCTCCTTCGATCTGATCTACGGGCTGCCCTTCCAGACGGAGGCCTCGATCGCGCGCACGCTCGACGCCGTGCTCTCGCTCGAGCCCGATCGCATCGCGCTCTACGCCTACGCCCACGTGACCTGGGTCGCCAAGCAGCAGCGCGGGTTCGAGCGGGGCGATCTGCCCGGGCCCGAGCAGCGCGTGCGGATCCTGGCCACGGCGATCGCGCGGCTCGTCGCGGCGGGTTATCGCAGCGTCGGCATGGACCATTTCGCGAGGCAGGACGACGAGCTCTGTCTCGCCCTCGACGAGGGGACGTTGCGGCGCAACTTCATGGGCTACACGACGAAGGAGGGCGTCGACGTCGTCGCCTTCGGGCCGAGCGCGATCTCCGAGCTCGCGGGGACCTACGTGCAGGTCGAGAAGGCGCTCGATGCCTGGCAGCGCTGCGTCGAGGGCGGTCGCCTCGCGACGACGCGCGGCCATGTCCTCACGCCGGAGGACGAGAGGCGTCGGGCGATCATCCGTGACGTGATGTGCCAGGGCGAGGTCTCGGCGCGCTCGATCGACACGCGCTTCGGCGGGGACTTCCGCCGGGACTTCAAGGCCGCGCTCGAGCGGCTCCGCCCCTTCGCGCAGGACGGGCTCGTCGAGCTCGACGGCGCGGGCAACCTGCGCGTGACCGCGCTCGGCCGGCTCTTCCTGCGCTCGATCGCGATGGTCTTCGACGCCTATCTCGACCTCGACGATCGAACCGCGAAGCAGCCCGGCACGTTCAGCCAGACCGTCTGAGGCCCGCATCGGCGGGGCGCGAAGGCGCGGCGGTCGATCCGGGGATCAGCGGTCCCGGGACCGACCGCGCGCAATCCGTGCGCCCGTGCTCACGCCGTGGCGGGCAGGCCCGCCAGGATGGTGTCGGGTGCGGGCGACCGTTCCATCACGGACACGGCATCGGGCCGTACGTGCTGCCGGGCGATCTGCTCGGCGATGAAGTCGCGCGCGACGAGACCCGATTCGACGCACTCGCGGAGCAGGCCGAAGAAGTAGCCCTCCTGGTTCGCATCGGGATGGCGTCGATAGCGGCCCAGCAGCGCGTGGTCGCCGAAGAGCGCGCGTCGCGCGTGGAGCAGCCAGCCGAGGGGCGGGAACCTCCGGAACTTGTCGGCGGGCGTGAAGTCGACGGGCAGGCCGGTCTTCCAGGGCTGGGTCCAGCGCCTGGTCGTATGGAGCATGCGCGTCTTGCGGCTGAAGCGGTCGAGGTCGTTCCAGCCGGTCTCGAACAGCCCGATCGACTCGCGGGGCTCGTGGACGAGGGTGATCCAGTCCTTGTAGTCGAGCTCGCGGCGGAAGAGCGATTCGAATTGCTCGCGAACCCGCCAATGCGTCAGCTGCGCGCAGTCGAGCAGCATCACGCTCGTCGCCATCCGTCCCTCGACGCTCCGACTGCGGCGGTCGCGCGGTCGGCAGAAGATCGCCTTGCCCTGCATGTCGCGGGAGAGCAGATCCCAGACGTCGCCGACCGCGAAGACGTCCGGATCGGTCACGACGGCGCGGCCGCGATAGCCCATCCGCTCCGGCGGCATGAAGCGCAGCGGCGTGAAGGATTGGAGGTCTTCGTTGCGCCAGGGGCGCATCACGCCGTCGCGCAGGAAGAGCTCGCCTTCCTTCTCGCGCAAGAACGGGTAGTCGCCGTGTCGGATCAGGCAGACGTCGAACTTCTCGTTGTGGCGGCTCTGGCGCCGGATCGAATGGGCTCCGACGAGCGCGCCGAGGATCTGCTTGTGGTTGGTGTGGATGAAGACGCAGGGCTTGTCGCCGCTCGGTCGTTCCTGGATCAGGGTCGGGTCGATCTCGGTCATGGATCCCTCCTGGCGACGGGCCCGCTTCGGTCCCGCCCCGTAATCGGGGCCGACGCAGGCGCGCGTCGCGCGTCGTCGGCCCGGACACAGTGGCGCCGTGTCCTGCGTGCGCGCGGAACGGCGGCGATCGGGGGGTGTCGAGTCGCCTGGGAGAGCGACGAGCAAGTGCCGTGCCAGCGCGACCGCATCGACGTCGCGGAGGCGCGTCGCGCGGCGGACGGCGCCGGAGGATTCCGCCGCGCCGGTCGCGCCGCGCGCATCGAGCGGTCGTTCAGTGGAGGTCGTGATTGTCGGCGAGGGCGTCGCGCAGGCGCCGGGCCAGGTCGTGGACCTCGAACGCGGTGTAGTCCTTGGCGAGGCGACCGGTGACGTGGCCGGCGGTCGCCTTCGGCAGCGCGGCGAGCAGATCGCCGAGGAAGCGGCTCGGCGCGACGAGCAGGAGGTCGCGCACGGCGTGGGACTGGACGGCCTGGGTCAGCTCGGCGCCGATGTCCGCGGCGAACTTCGACTCGATCCCGTGGTGGGCCGAGTCGTGTCCGCGGTTGGGATGCCCGCGGTGGTCGCCGACGTGATGTTTGTTCTGGATCTCCTTGACCGGTTGGAGCTCGGCGAGCGACGCATCGCTCGCGAAGATCCGACAACGACTTCCATCCGCGACCACGACCCAGGTATCGACCATGAGACCTCCCGAGGCGCCGGACGGTAGCGGGACGCGGATTGGCGGAGCAAGCGCCGATCGCGAACGGGCGAGCAGACGCGCGGAGGAGGGCCGCGCGGGATGGGACATTGCGCCCCTCCGCCTCGCTCCGATGGGGCATCCAGCCACCTCGCTCGGGGTCCAGAAGGTTCCGAACGATCGTTCGGACTCGGCACGAAACCTGCTCAAGAGACCTGCTCAGGAGGCCTGCTCAAGAGGCCTGCAGAGCGCCGTGCGGGTCGTCGGTTCGCCGTCGGCCCGCGACGCGGGGGGCGGACCGACGGGGCAGGCCGTCGCGCTGCCCGCAGACCCGAACCCGGCCCGTCGGATGACCGGCGCGTCGGTCGCCATCGTTCAAGGAGCTGCCGTGTCCATCATCGATCCCCTGAAGCTCGTCGATCCCCTCTCCTACGGCCGGAACGGCCTTCCCCACGCGGAGTGGACCCGACTGCGACGGGAGGCGCCGGTCGAGTCCTTCGAGGCGGAGGGCTTCCCGCCCTTCTGGGCCATCACCCGACATGCCGACATCGTCGAGATCTCGAAGCTCCCCGAGGTCTTCCTGAACGCGCCGGGCATGACGATCGCCCGGAAGGCGGCGCTCGAGGCGCAGGCCGCGCCGCCGATCCGCACGATCATCAACATGGATCCGCCCGACCACCGCAAGTATCGCCAGATCGCGAGCGCCTACTTCACGCCGCGTGCGATCCAGAAGCTCCAGCCCCTGGTCGAGAAGACCGCGCGCCAGCTGATCGACGACCTCGGCAGCGAAGGCGAATGCGACTTCATCCAGCGCATCGCGTCGATCCATCCGCTCAAGGTGATCGCGCGCATCCTCGGCGTTCCCGAGTCGGACGAGCCCTTCATCCTCAAGCTGACCAACGAGCTCTTCGGGAGCGAGGATCCCGAATTCCAGCGCGGCCCGGACCACTTCGAGCATACGAAGTCGCTCTTCATGGACTTCTGGGGCTACTTCTCGACGATCGTGAACGATCGACGCAAGCAGCCCCGCGACGACTTCGCGACGGTGATCGCGACGGCGAAGATCGACGGGCGGCCGATGGGCGAGCTCGAGACCATGGGCTACTGCCTGATCACCTTCACCGCAGGTCACGAGACGACCCGCGGCTCGATCGGCGGCGGTCTCGACGTCTTGATGGACGCCCCGGACCAGCTGGCGCGCTGGGGCCGCGAGCCGGGCCTCACGCCGCGCGCGATCGACGAGATCGTCCGCTTCGTCACGCCCGTGAACCACATGATGCGGACCGCGGCGCAGGACTACACGCTCGGCGGTCGCACGATCCGCAAGGGCGATCATCTCGTGCTCTTCTACGCCTCGGCCAACCGCGACGAGGAGGTGTTCGAGGCGCCCCACGCGCTGCGTCTCGACCGCCATCCCAATCGCCATCTCGGCTTCGGCATCGGCGAGCACTACTGCCTCGGAGCGAACCTCGCTCGCATGACGAGCGGGACGCTCTTTCGAGAGCTCTGCGGTCGGATCGAGTCGGTCGAGCGGAGCGGGCCGTCGGAGCGGACCGCTTCGAATCTCGTCCCCGGCCTGAAGCACCTGCCGATCCGCTACCGACTCGCGCCCGCGCGGGGCTGAGCGAAGGCGACGACGTCGCCCGGCCCGGCGACCGGGCCGGACGCGTCGGGTCGCGGGTCGTGCCATTCCGCCTCGTCGGGGAGTATGCTGCCCCGACACGTCCCGGCCGGACGGGGAGGGCGCAGTGGCGGTGCGACGTTTGCTCGAGGGGCTTCGGGTCGTGGATCTCACGCGCGGGATCGCCGGTCCGTACTGCACCAAGCTCTTCGTGGATGCCGGCGCCGAGGTCGTGAAGGTCGAGCCCTCGAGCGGCGATCCCTACCGGGCCTGGTCGGCGAGCGGACGCCCCGTGCCGGCCGACGGCTGCGGGCTCCACTTCGCCTTCCTGAACGCCGGCAAGCGCAGCGTCGTCGCCGACCTTGCGAGCGAGCGCGGCCGCGCGCGCCTGCGCTCGCTGCTCGTCGGGGCCGAGCTCCTCGTCGAGGACTTCGAGCCCGGGACGATCGAGTCGTGGGGGCTCGATCTCGCGGGGCTCCACGCGGTCCATCCGCGGCTCTCGCTGCTCTCGCTCTCGCGCTTCGGTCGCGGCGGGCCCTGGAGCCGGCGCGCGGCCAACGAGTTCACGCTGCAGGCGCAGATCGGCTCGACCGATGCGCGCGGGATTCCGGGCGAAGAGCCCGTGACGGCGGGCGGTCGCTTCGGCGAGTACGTGGTCGCGGCGTTCGCCGCCGTCGGGGGCCTCGCGGCGATCCTGCAGGCGCGCGCCTCCGGCCGCGGCGTCCACGTCGACGCCTCGCAACACGAGGCGATGATCCTCTCCTTCCAGACCTTCCGGCAGATCTACGCCGCGTTCGATCCCGGGCGCGCGCTCGGGCGCAGCTTCGAGATCCCGTCGATCGAGCCGGCGAAGGACGGCTGGGTCGGCTTCTGCACCATCACCAGCCAGCAGTACAAGGACTTCTGCAGCCTGATCGGCGCCCCCGAGCTCGCCGCCCCCGAGCTGATGTTCGCGGAAGCCCGCATGGCGAACCGCGAAACGATCTGGTCGAAGATCCACGCCTATACGCGCGAGCACACCGCGGCCGAGATCCTCGAGCTCGCCAGCGCGATGCGGATCCCGGTGGCGCCCGTCGGCAACGGGCGGACCGTGGTCGAGACGGACCAGTTCGCCGAGCGGGGCGTCTTCGTCGACGCGCCCCACGGCGGCATGGTGCCCCGCGTTCCGTACACGCTCTCGGCGATCCCGCAGCGGCCCTTCGAACGCGCCCCGCGCCTCGGCGAGCACGACGCGATGCTCGGCGATCCCGCCACGGGCTCTGCCGCGAAGCCGCATCCGCTGCCGCGGGCCAGGCGCGACAAGCGGAAGCTTCCGCTCGAAGGCGTCAAGGTCGCCGACTTCTCGGCCTTCTGGGCAGGGCCCGTCGCGACCAGCGTGCTCGGCGCGCTCGGTGCGGACGTGGTCAAGATCGAGTCGATCCAACGACCCGACGGGATGCGTTTCGCCGGCGGCATCCGCCGGCCGGAGGTCTGGGAGTTCTCGCCCGTGACCCATGCGGTCATCGTCGGCAAGCGCGACGTCACGCTCGACGTCAACCAGCCCGAGGGCCTCGCCCTCGCGAAGCGGATGATCGAGTGGGCCGATCTCGTCGTCGAAAACTTCGCGCCGCGCGTGATGGAGAACTTCGGCCTCGGCTGGGACGAGGTCCGTCGGCTCAACCCCCGCGCGGTGATGGCGCGCATGCCCGCGTTCGGCCTCTCCGGTCCCTGGCGCGAGCGGACCGGCTTCGCGATGACGATCGAGCAGGCCTCGGGCATGGCCTGGATCACCGGCCATGCGAGCGACCCGCCGATGGTGCCCCGCGGCATCTGCGACCCCCTCGGCGGCATGCACGCCGCCTTCGCGATGATGCTCGCGCTCGAGCATGCGAAGCGGACGGGGGAGGGGCAGCGGGTCGAGGTGCCCCTGATCGAGCCGGCGCTGAACGCCGCCGCCGAGCAGGCGATCGAGTGGACCGCCCACGGCGTGCTGCTCGAGCGGCAGGGCAATCGCTCGCCGCATGCGGCGCCCCAGGGCCTGTATCGCGCGCGGGGGGACGATGAGTGGGTCGCGCTCTCGGTCGAGCGCGACGCGGAATGGGAGGCGCTTCGCCAGGCGCTCGGCGATCCCGAGTGGGCGCGCGATCCGCGTTATGCGACGGCCGCGGGGCGTCACACGCATCACGACGCGATCGACGCCCGGCTCCGCGTCTGGCTGGCGGAGCAGCCCCGCGACCTCGCGGCCGAGACGCTCGTCGCGGCCGGCGTACCGGCGGCGAGCGTGCGCAACGCCGCCCAGGTCCACCTGACGCCCCACCACCAGGTCCGAGCGTTCCACCAGTGGATGCAGCACCCGGTCGCCGGATGGGTGCCCTATCCGAGCTTCCCGTTCACCTGGAACGGGTCGTTCCTGCCCTTCGCGCGCCCGGCCCCGACGCTCGGACAGCACAACCATGCGGTCCTCTCCGAGATCCTCGGCCTCGACGAGGCCGAGATCGCGAAGCTCGCCGAGAAGAAGGTGATCGGTACGCGCCCGGCCTGGCTCTGACCCACGTCCTGGAGTGAAGACATGAAGTTCTCGTTCTCGCTGCCCACGATCCGCCATCCCGAGCGCCGGGATCCCTTCGAGGAGACCTACGCCCTCGCGCGCCTCGCCGAGGAGCAGGGCTTCGATACGGCGACGATCGGCCACCATCATTTCCTGCCCGGCAACCAGAGCGATCCGCTGACCTTCATGGCGACCGTCGCCGCGCGCACGACGACGCTCCGGGTCGGGACCGGCATCTTCCTGCTTCCGGTCCACAACCCGGTCCGCGTCGCCGAGCAGGTCGCCACGATCGATCAGATCTCGGGTGGACGCGTCTCGCTCGGCGTCGGTACGGGCTGGTGGCCCCTCGAGTACGCCGTCCACGGCTCGGACTACCGGGAGCGGGGCGCGCGCATGGAGGAGGCGCTGCGGATCCTGCGCCATGCCTGGACGAAGGTCGACGAGCCCTACGACGGTCGATTCTGGAATTTCCCGAAGCTCACGGTCTATCCGCGCCCGGTGCAGCAGCCGAGTCCGCCGCTCTGGGTCGCCGGCGTCGTCGACGCCGCGGTCGACCGGGCGGCGCGCCTCGGCGACGCATGGCTCTGCGGGCCCGTGCAGTCGCTCTCCCGCGCCAAGCGCTGCCTCGAGACCTATCACGCGACGTGTTCGCGGCTCGGCCGCAAGCCCGACTGGATCCTGCGCCGCTACACCTGGATCGGAGCGGATCGGCGCAAGGTCATGGAGGAGGTCCTTCCCCGCTACGTCGACGGGCTGATGATCCACTGGCGCGAGTCGGCCGAGGATCCCGAGGAGAAGGCCCTCTTCGGCCGCATCGACGCGGGCGAGAGCGTGACGCCGGAGGAGATCGCCGCGGATCGGCTGCTCTTCGGCGATCCCGACGACGTGATCGCGCAGATCGAACGCTATCGACGCGAGACGGGCTGCGAGCACGTCCACGCCGCCTTCGGAGCCGGCATGCCGGCCCACGACACCGAGTACTCGACGCTCGGCGACTTCGAGGTCCAGGCCGAGATGATCCGGCTCTTCGGTCGCTACGTGATTCCCCACTTCCGCCGCTGAGCGCGGAGGACGAGGAGCCGATCGCATGCGCGCCCTGCGCTGTCGGAGCGAAGGACTCACGCTCGAGGACGTGGTCTTGCGGGCGACTGGACCCGACGAGGTCCGGGTCGAGGTCCGCGCCGCCGGCATCTGCGGGTCGGATCTCCATGCGATCGCCCATCCGCCGCTCGCCCATACGCTCGGTCACGAGCTGGCCGGCGTGCTCGAGGACGGCCGGGCGGTCGCGATCTGGCCGGTGACGCCGTGCGGCGAATGCGATCGCTGCACGGCGCGGGAGCCGCAGCAGTGTCGCGGCGCGCTCTGGGCGACCTATGGATTCGGCCGCGACGGTGGCATGGCGGACGCGCTCGTGGTGGCCCGCTCGACGCTGGTTCCGCTTCCGCCCGCGCTCGACGTCCGCGATGCCTGTCTGGTCGAGCCGCTCGCCTGCTCGGTTCACGGCGCGCGTCGCGGGGGCCTCGCCGCGGGCCAGCGCGTCGCCGTCATCGGCGGGGGGACCATCGGCCTCGGCTTCTGCGCGGTCGCGCGTGCGGCCGGCATCGCGGTCGATCTCGAGGCACGCCATGCGCATCAGCGACGGGCGGGCGAGGCGCTCGGCGCACGCCTCGGGACGGCCGGCGAATACGACCTCGTCGTCGATGCGGCGGGGACGCCCGCGGCGCTGGCGCGCGCCGTCGAGCTCGGTCGCCCGGGCGCGACGCTGCTCCTGCTCGCGAGCTATTCGGATGGACTCGCGCTTCCACCCCATGCATTCGCGATGAAGGAGCTCTCGCTCGTCCCGGCGGCCGCGCACGGCCTCGGCGAGCGCGAGCGCGACGTCGATACCGCCGCGCGCCTCCTGGCCGCGCAACCGGAGATCGCCGCGACGTTGATCACGCATCGCTTCCCGCTCGCCGATGCGGCCGAGGCCTTTCGGGTCGCCGCGGACCGGGGGGCGGGGGCGATCAAGGTCGTGCTCGAGCCCGCGGGCTGAACGGTCGCGCGGCCCGGCCGATGGATCGTCCATCGGCGGGCGCAGTCGAACGCGCGGGTCGGGAAGCGCGCGGAAGGGGGGGCCATGCGCGGCGTGTTCGCCTTCGTGTCGTCGCTGCTGCTGATCGGGCCGCTCGCCTCGGCCTGGCTGGGCTGTGGAGCGAAGCCAGCGTTCTCGGGACGCGGGCCGGCATCGTCCGACGCGCACGGCGCGTCGTCGTCTCCGGCCGATGCGCCGACCGGGACCGCGTCGGCGCCGGAGGCGTCGATTCCGGAATGGCTCGTCGAGGCGCGCGCGCGGGAGGCGCGATTCGATGGGCGCTTCGTCGTGGCTGCAGAGGACGGCTGGTTCGCCTCGCACCTGCCCGCGAGACCCGAGCCCGCATCCGTGCCCTTCGAGGAGGAGGCCGACTACGCCTTCGACGTCGACGTCGACGCGGTCGACGACGTGTCGATCACCTGCCGGGTCCAGCGGACCGCGAGCAGTCCCCCGGAGCTGCTCCGGTCGACCTCGACGGCGCTCCTCGAGAGCGTCGGCCGCGCGGTCGGTCCGATCGCGACGCGCCGGATCGAGGCGGTCACCGCGGGTGCGATCGGGGCGGCGCCCTATCTGGGGATCGACTGGCTCTTCGTCGCGAGTACGGACGAGGGCGACGTCACGGACGGTCTGGCGCTGCGCTATGCGGTGAAGGACGAGGCCGGAATCCTCTGCATGAAGCTCGGCCTCGGCTACGCCGAGACGCTGCGAGCGATCTTCGAGCAGCTGGTCGAGGGCTTCACGCGCACCGATCCCCCGCCCCAGCCGGTCTTCGAGGAGGTCGTCGTCGCCTCCTTCGCCGGGCAGCGCCTGGGGGTGGGGCGGCGGATCGTCCGCCGCGACGACGAGGGCGACCTGCAGGACGAGGTCCTGCTCCACGTGCTGACGCCCGTCGGGCCCGACCGGACGACGGCGATCACCAGCCATCGCTACGAGTGGGTCGACGGCCGGGACCTGCGTCTGCTCAACGCCGGCATGACGTCGCTCCGGGATGGCGAGGAGGTCTCGAGCCTGGCGCTCGAGCAGGCCGACGACGGCGGGTCGCTCTTGATCCGGGGCCATCGGGCGGGCGAGCCGGTCGAGGTGGTGTTGCCGGCCGGGCCGACGGTCGAGAGCAATCTCGCCGCGATCGCACGGACGCGTGCGGCGCTCGCCGCGCCCGATCCGCTGGAGGAGGCCCTCGCGAGCCGAATCTGGTCCGACGCGTCGCCGCTCGCGATCAGCGACGCCACGCTCCGCATCACGGCCCTCGTCGACGCCGAGCGGGCGCGGGCGGTCGCCACGGTGGGCGGGGCGGTCGTCGAGCTCCTGCTCGAGCGGGCGACGGGCCAGACCCTGACGTCCGCCTGGGACGTGTCGGGCACACCGGTGGTCGTCGAGCGGGTGTTCGCACGAGGAGTGCCCTGAACGCAAGCCGCGGGCAGGTCCTTCTCGGCGAGCCGCTAGAGATTGCCGATCTCCGCCTCCAGGAGCGCCGCGAATCGCTCCCGGGCCGTCTCTCGCAACGTCGGCAGGTGCTCGCTCGGATAGAGCCCCTCGACGCCGCGATGGTCTCGCAGGATCTGTTTGGCGAGCGTGATCTTGTGGACCTCCGTCGGACCGTCGGCGATGCCGAGCGAGTAGGCGCTGATCAGCATCCCGACGAGCGGCAGGTCGTTCGAGACGCCGAGCGCACCGTGGATCTGGATCGCGCGCTGCGTCACGTCGTGGTACACGCGCGGCGTCAGGATCTTGATCGCCGCGATGTCGCCGCGGACCTTCTTGTAGTCCTGATAGCGGTCGATCTTCCAGGCGGTCTGCAGCACGAGCAGGCGGAACTGTTCGAGGTCGATCCAGCTGTCGGCGATCTTCTCCTGCGTCATCTGGAACTCGGACAGGAGTCCCTGCCGAACGCGCCGCGAGAGGGCCCGCTCGCAGAGCATGTCGAAGGCCTTGCGGACCTGGGCCACGGTCCGCATCGCGTGATGGATGCGGCCGCCGCCGAGTCGCGTCTGGGCGATCACGAAGGCGCTCCCGGGGGCGCCCAGCATGTGGTCGAGGGGGACGCGGACGTCGCGGTAGCGGATGTGGGCGTGGCTCCAGTGCGCCTCGCTCTCCAGGCCGACGCCGACGTTGCGGACGATCTCGACGCCGGGGGTGTCGGTCGGGACGATCAGCATCGACATGCCCTGGTACGGGCTGACCTCCGGGTCGGTCACGCACATCACGATCAGGAACGAGGCGAGACGCGCGTTCGACGAGAACCACTTCTCCCCGTTGATGACCCACGCGTCGCCGTCCCGCACGGCCCGCGTGGTGAAGAGCGTCGGATCGGCGCCCGCGTGGGGCTCCGTCATCGAGTAGCAGGAGAGGATGTCGCCGTTCAGGAGCGGCTCGAGGTAGCGCTTCTTCTGGGACGGGGATCCGTAGTGGGCCAGGATCTCGGCGTTGCCGGTGTCGGGCGCCTGGCAGCCGAAGACGAGCGGTGCGTAGCGGGCGCGGCCGAGGATCTCGTTCATCAGGGCGAGCTTCAGCTGGCCGTAGCCCTCGCCACCGAGCTCGGGCCCGAGATGACAGGCCCATAGCCCGCGTTCCTTGACCTGCTGCTTGAGGGGGTCCAGCAGTCGTTTCGCACGGGGCGTCGTGACTTCATAACCCTCCGTCAGAACGTGGTCGAGCGGTTCGATCTCCTCATGAACGAAGGCGTCCATCCAGTCGAGCGCGCGTTGGAATTCCGGTTCGGTCTCGAAGTCCCAGGCCATCGTCTCCCGCCTTTCCCATCCTGGCGCGGCCATTCGGGGCGCGCCGATGCATCGCGTGGCGCTTCGCCGCGAAGCACGGTCGTTCGCGGCATCGGCCGCCGATCGAGTGTCGGGACTCGTCCGCGCCGTCGCCAGCGGGGGCGGGCTCGAAATCGCCCGATCGGTCCGGGCGGGCGGCGGCCCCCGACCGACACGAATCGGGCGTCGCGCGGAAGCGTGAGCCAGCGCACGTTGAAAATCTGCGGGCCCTCGACTCTCTTCGGCGATTCGAGCGCGATCGGTTCCGGGCGGATCCGGACGCATCGCGGCGATCGGAGAGGGAACCATGGCCGGGGGCGATCTGGAGGGGGGCGATCTGGAGACGGTCGGATTGCGCCGCGTGCCGGGCGCGAAGGCGCGGTACGGGAAGGACGCGGGCGCGGGCTCTTGTGGGGAGCGCGGCGGTCGGGCGCGCGCGGGACTCGCGCTTGCCGGACTGATCGTCGCCGGGACGGCGCAGGCGCACGACGAAGCGGTTCCGCTTCCGCCCAGGGGCGACTATGCGATCCGGTGGTATCAGCCGCACAACGCGGTTCCGATCGCCGATTGGGAGATCGAGGTCACGCCGCAGCGCTATCCGAGAGGCGTCTACGTGACGACCGCCCGCGCTTTTGCGGATCCGAGCTGTTGGGCCCTCGACGTCCCGACCTCGGAGCCCGCGAGCGTCCGGATCCGTGCCGTGGTCGGCAATCAGGTCTCCGCCTGGTCGCGTCATACGGCGGTGCCCGAGCCCGCCGTCGGGCTCGGTCTCACCGCCGCCGTCGGAGGGCTCGTCGCGATCGCCCGCCGCCGGGACGCCCGCTGCCAGCGCGGATCGCGCTGAATCGGGGGCCGGCTCACTCCTCGTGCCCGACCGTCAGGACCGGGCAGGGCGCCGTTCGGACCACGCGATCCGCGACGCTGCCGAGCGCGAGGTGCTTGAGGCCGGTCAAGCCGCGGGTCCCCATCACGATCAGGTCGGCGTGGCGCGCCTTCGCCTCGTCGATGATCGCCGTGGCGGGATGCCGATCGATCGCGATCCCGACGGCGGAGATGCCGCGGCCCGCGAGCTCTTCGGCGAGGCGCTCGACGCGCAGGCGCGCCTCCTTGGCGAGATGCTCGAAGAAGTCGTCGGGCAGGACGTAGCCGCCGCCGGTCAGGGGCGACGCGACCGGGATGTCCACCCGGTAGGCGTGGAGCACGATCAGCTGCGCCTGGAAGTGGCGGGCGTAGTCGGCGGCCACTTCGACCGCGCGCGCGGCGCTCGGCGAGAAGTCGGTCGCCACCAGGATGTTCGCGATCTTCATCGTCCCTTCCTCCTCGACGCCCGCTGCCGCGGGCGCTCCTTGGCTGCTCGATCGTGCGTGCGCGTCGGACCCGTCAGTCCGCCCGGATCAGCTCGCGCAGCTCGCGCAGGTTCGTGACCACGTCGGCGGGCAGCTCGTTGCCGGAGGCGCCGCCGTATCCCAGGAACTGGGTCTCCTCGAGTCGGGCATAGGCCTTCTTCGCGTACGGACCCTTCGGATCGGCCCGGATCGCCGACTCGAGGTGGCGCTCGGAGAGATTGACCCAGAAGCCGTCGAGGCTGCGGGCTTCGACGACCCCGAGCCAGTAGTAGGCCTGCGCCGTGTCGTTGCGCTCCTTCGCCGTCGGATTGCGGGTCACCGTCTCACGCCGGGCGCGGTCCTCCTCGAGCCAGCGCACCAGGAGGCTCGCCGAGGCGAGGTCCTGGATGAGCCCGTCGCGACCGAAGGGGCCCTGTGCGACCTGGCCGGCCTCGATCGCGAGCGCCGTACCCTGCTCGAGTGCGTCGGGCGCGCCGGGGCGGAAGCTCGCGGGATCGAGCGCGTCGAGGGCCGAGCGCCAGCTCTGCAGGCGCTCCGCGAGATACACGGGGACGTCCTTGCGCGCCGCGAGCTTCGCGAGGGCCTTGCGCGCGCGGGGGATGTCGGTGCGCACGCGCAGCACCACGTTCAGGTAGTCGACCAGGGCGCCGCCCGCGTCGAGCTCGGCCGGCGAGATCTTCGGGTCCGCCATCAGGCCTTCCCAGGCGGCGAGCGCCGCGTCGAACTTGCGGACCGTGACGTAGAGCCAGGCGCGCTCGCGCGGGTCGAGCGCCTTGACCTCGACCTGGTCGATCAGCTGGTCGGCGAAAGGGAACGTCCGGTCCGACGGAAGCCGAACGTGACAGGCGACGCAGGACTGCAGGCTGCCCGTCAGGAAGAAGCGTGCCTCCTCGAAGGCGCCGATCCGGTAGTGCTCGCCGACCTCCCGCAGGTCCCGCTCGAGATTGAGCGCGAGCTCGTTGAAGCCGGCCTCGCGTCGACGTCCATGCTGCTCGAGCACGGTGGCAGCCTGCTCGAGCCGATCGAGGGCGGCGCGGATCCGGGGTTGGGCGTCGGGATCGGACCAGGTCGCCTCGTCGAGGGAGAGAGGGATCAGGACCTTCATCTCCTGGAAGACCTGATGCATCGTCGGACGCGGATCGTCGGGCGCCGCCGACTGCGCGCCCGCGGCGCCGGCTCCCAGCAGCCCGGCAGCCGCGACGAGCGCGAGTCCCGCCCGTCTTCCGCGCCCGGTCGGCCCCGGACGGCGCGCGGAATCGGATCGGCGTCCGCTTGATCGGCGGCCACGGGATCGGTCCAGGTGATGCGTGCTCGGATTCGATTGCAACGGATTTCCCCCTCATTTTTCCGTTCGGTCGCTCGTTCGTCGGGCATCCCCGTCGCAACGGCCGTCGATCGATCGCTCGCGGGACCGTGCGCGCCGCTTCGGTCGCTCGGCTGGCGTCCCGTCCGATCCTCGCCCGGTGCTGGATGGTGCGCTGCCGGAGGGCCGGCTTCCTCGGCGCGGCCTGGCCGGGCTCCTCCGCCCTGGCCAGCTCACGGGCTCCGCCCGACCGATTCGTTCTCCATGGATGTCGCCCCTCGACGCGTACGGAGGACGCCTGGATCGGGCTGCAACGCACGTGCCATCCGATCTCGTCCGCCGCGCGGCTGCGCCCGCGGTCGGCTGGGACATTCCTGCACGACCCGCGCCCCATTGTCCCGCGCGCGGGCCAGCGGAGCCGATCGTCGGCGACGAGAACGCCACGTTTCGTGGCACGTCGCTTGCGATCGCCGTCCGCGAGAGGCGAGCCGGAATGCGCGCGCAGCGTAGCACGACAGCTTGCGAGTCGATCCGGTACCGGGCCTCTGCCTTCGACCCGGGCCGCTTCGAAATCCGGAGCGCGTCGCGCGGCGCGGACCGGAGCCGGCGGCCGAGGTCGTGATCGGTCGCAGGGTGTCGGCGTAGGAGGGGGACGGCGTGGGACGAGAGCGGATGCGATCGCGTGGATCGACTCGGTTACGCTGCGCGTTCGACCTGCGTCTACGAGACGGGGAGTCCGCGTTTGTCCTTCGTGGATCGAATCCTGGTTCGCGGCGTGCGGGCGGTGCGACGTCTGATCGTCACCGTGGTGGGGCTCACGATCCTCCTGGCGGGCTTTGCCCTGATCTTCCTGCCGGGGCCGGCGTTCGTGGTGATTCCGGTCGGTCTCGCCGTGCTCGCGCTCGAGTTCGAGTGGGCCCGCCGTCTGCTGCGGCGGGCGCGCGATGCCTGGTCGCCGCCGGGCCCCAAGGCGCCCTGACGCCGGGGACGGGAGGGCGTCATGCCGGCTGAGGCGTGTCCCGCCGATGTCGGCCTGGTGAGTGTGGGCGGGCTCGTCCTCGTTCCCGTCGACTTCTCGCCGCATGCCCGGGCGGCCGCTGTCCGGGCATGCGAGCTCGCGCGCGCCTGCGAAGCGCGCGTCCGTCTCATCCACGGCGTCGATGCGCCGGATCGCGCTGCGCCGGGTCCGGAGGCGAAGGCGCCGGCGGCCGGGGCCGCCGCCGACGATCGCCCCGCCGGTCGTCCGGGCGAGCCTGCGTCCGCGCGCGAGGATCGGCCGACACGGACACTCGAGGCCTGGTGTGCGGAGCTCGCCGGTCGTGCGCCGCGGATCTCCGCGAGCGTCGAGCAGGAGGATCCGGTCGCGTTGATCGCGCGTCACGTCCAGGCGGAGGACGTCATGCTGGTCGTGATGGGCATGCACGGCTTCCACGACGTCAGCCGGATGTTCTTCGGCAGCGTGGCGGATCGGGCGCTGCGCACGACGCGGGTCCCGATGATGCTCGTCAAGGAGAACGAGCGCGACGCCTCGACGCGGATCCGCCGCATCCTGTTGGCGACGGATTTCTCGCGGGCCTCGGAGCATGCGCTCTGTCTCGCGATCCACTGGGCGCGGCGCCTCGAGGCGGACGTCGAGGTCCTGCACGCGATCCAGGATCCCGAGGAAGAGCCGCGCTACCGGCGACCGCGCGACAGCGCGAGTCGTTCGGCGCGCCAGCGCGCGAACGCGCTCGAGGGGCTGCGGTCGATCCTCTCCCGGAGCGCGGCGGCGGGCGTTCGCGCCGTCGCCGATCTGACCTACGGCTCCCCGTCGGTCGAAATCGTCAAGCACGCGGCGCGCGCGCGGGCCGATCTGGTCGTGATGGGGCTGCGCGATCGGGCGGCGGGCTCCGCGGGGGGCTATGGGAGCGTCACGGAACGCGTGATCCGGCACGCGAAGTGCTCGGTGCTCGTCGCGCCGGAGGACGATCGGATCGAGCTCTGGCCCGTCTCCGGCTGATGCGATCGCCCGATTCGCCGAGCAGAACGATCGGGGCGTCGGGCCGTCCCGCGGATCACGCGTCGTCGGCGCCTTCGTCCTCGCCCTCGTCCCCCCGCTCCTCGCGGCGGTAGAGCGTGCGTCGATTCATGCCGAGGATCCGGGCCGCCTCGGACTTGCGACCGCCCGCCGTCTCGAGCGCGGCGGCGACGTAGGCGTCGGTCAGCTCGCGCGCCGTCATCCGACGCTCGAGCGCGAGGCGCAGCAGGATCTCGCGCAGGTCCTCCGTCGCGCCCTCCGGACCGTCACTGGGAATCAGGATGTCGGCCCCTGCGATCTCGGGCCCTTCGGTCAGGGCGAGCGCCCGCTCGATGCAGTTCTCGAGCTCGCGGGCGTTGCCCGGCCAGGCGCCGTGCATCAGCTTGCGGATCGCGGCGTTGCTGAAGTGGATCCGCTCGTCGCTGGCGTGCTTGCGGAGGAAGGCCTCGGCCAGCACGGGAATGTCCTCGGCCCGTTCCCGCAACGGCGGGATGCGGATCGGAATCACGTTGAGCCGGTAGTAGAGATCCTGCCGGAATCGCCCTTCCGCGATCGCCCGGGCCATGTCCTGGTGGGTCGCGGCGATGATGCGCACGTCGACCTTCACGCTCTGATTGCCGCCGACGGGGCGGACCTCCTTGTCCTGGAGGACGCGCAGCAGCTTGCCCTGCAGGCTGATCGGCATGTCCCCGATCTCGTCGAGGAAGAGGGTGCCGCCCGCGGCGGCCTCGAAGAGGCCCTTCTTGTTCGCATGCGCGCCCGTGAACGCGCCGCGGACGTGGCCGAAGAGCTCGCTCTCGAGCAGTCCTTCCGGCATCGCCGTACAGTTGATCGGGATGAAGGGCTTGTCGGCGCGGGCGCCGCTGAAGTGGATCGTGCGGGCGACGACCTCCTTGCCCGTGCCGCTCTCGCCCGTGATCAGGACGTGACTGCGGCTCGCCCCGATCTTGCGGATCAGGGCGTAGATCTCGTTCATCGCGGGACTCTTGCCGACGAGCTCGCCGAAGGCGCTCGCCCGCGCCACCGCGCGCCGCAGCGTGCGATTCTCCTGCTCGAGCGCGCGGCGCTCGAAGGCCCGCTCGAGCGAGAGCAGCAGCTCGCCCGAGCGGAAGGGCTTCGTCACGAAGTCGAGCGCACCCGCGCGCATGGCGTCGACCGCCGCCTGGATCGTCCCGAAGGCCGTCATGATGATCACCGGCGTGTCCGGGCACTGCTCCCGCACGCTCGCGAGCAGCTCGAGGCCATCGATGCCCGGCATCTGGAGGTCGCTCAGCACGACGTCCCACTCCCGCTCTGCCAGGCGTTCGAGCGCCTCCTTGCCCGATCCGCAGCGGCCGACCTCGAAGCCGGCGTCGCTGAGCAGGTCCTCGGTCATCACCAGGATGGCGGGATCGTCATCGACGACGAGCACGCGTCGGGGCTCGGGCTTGCGGAGGGCGTTCATGGGCGGGTCTCCCCTGGCTGGCCGCGGATCCGGGGGCGACGCACGATCGCCCCCTGGCAGGTCCGGTGCAGCGGACGTGCCAACCGCCGCTCCGCTCCCGAGCGATCCAGGGCGTCGCCGGGCGGGAGCCGCTCAGCCGATCGAGAATAAAATGCTCAGATCGAGTAATTATGTCACATCTTGGGCGGTGCACGCGGAGCGGCACCGGCGAGCCGCTTCACGCTATTCATCTGCCTTCCGGCCGGTCGCCCGCCGGGCGACGAGCCGCCGACTCCGAACCCGGTCGGACGCAGCGCGGATCGAGAAGGAGGGCCATGGCGGCGCGGCGCGGATCCGAGGGGAGGAAGGGCACGGGGCGGTCGCGCCGGGCGCCCGCCGCATCGGCGTCGGCCGACGTCGTGCGCGACGAGCGGGACCGCTTGCGGGCGATCGTCGACGCGGCCGCGGACGGGATCATCGCGATCGACGAAGCGGGCACGATCCTCGAGGTCAACCCCGCGGCCGAGGCGATCTTCGGCTACCGGGCGGACGAGGTGCTCGGGCAGAACGTCAAGGTGCTCATGCCGCCGCCGTTCCGCGACGAGCACGACGACTACGTCGAGCGCTATCTGCGAACCGGCGAGCGCCGCATCATCGGCATCGGTCGCGAAGTCCGCGGCCGCCGCAAGGACGGCTCGATCTTTCCCCATCTGCTCGTCGTCGCCGAAGGCACCGTCGGCGGCCGACGCGTCTTCACGGGCATCGTTCGCGATCTCGGCCGTCTGCGCGACGCCGAAGAGCGGGCGCGCCAGATGGAGCAGCTCGCGGCCCTCTCGACGATCACGGCCGGGATCGCCCACGACGTCGGGACGCCCATGACGACCATCCTCGGCTACGCCGAGATGCTCGAGCGGTCGGCCACGGACGAGAAGTCGCGAGATCGCGCGCGCCTGATCGTCGACCAGGTCCGGCGCGTGACGGACCTGCTCCAGACGCTCCTCAACATCGCGCGGCCGCGCAGGGCGGAGCCCGAAGTCGTCTCGGTGGCCGACGTGCTGGACCACAGCGTCGACTTCTTCCGGGAGAAGCTGAAGGGCAGGGGCATCGTCGTCGAGCGCCACTATCGGACGCGACCGGTCGTGATCGCCGATCGCGATCGACTCGAGCAGGTCTTCCTGAACCTGATCGTCAACGCGGCCGACGCGATGCCGCAGGGGGGCACGCTCTCCGTTCTGATCCAGTCGCCGAGCGCCGAGGTCGTCGAGATCGCCGTCGAGGACACGGGTGTCGGCATCGAGCCGCGCGACCTCGAGCGGATCTTCGACGCGTTCTACACCACGAAGGAGCGCGGCAAGGGCACAGGCCTCGGTCTGCTCGTGAGCCAGCGGATCGTGCACGAGCACGGCGGCACGCTGCGCGTCCAGACCGACGTCGGGCGCGGAACGCGCTTCACGATCGTCCTGCCGAACGCCGACGCCTCGGACAGCGCTCCGATCCAGGGCGACGGCCGCGCGGCGAAGCCGAGCGGGCAGAGCGGCCGGGCGCGGGGCCCGGCCGCCGGCTGCTAGGCGCCCTTCGAGGCGAACGCGGCGCGAATGGTGGCGAGCACCTCCTCCTCCGCGGGATTCGGCGCGCCGGCGCGCAGGAAGGTCTTCTTGAAGGCCTCGGCGATGCGCTCGGAGCGCCCCACGATCTCCTCGCGCAGGCGGTCCCGCTCGGCCGGCTTCAAGACCTTGCAGAGCGCCCCGACGTAGGTCGACCAGGCCTCGAGCAGCGACTCGTGGGGGCGCGCCTCGAGCCAGCTCGCGAGCAGCTTGCCCGCCTCGCTGTCCGGCGCGATGCCGTAGTGCTGCTCGGCCGCGAGGATCGCCTGACGCTCGTGGTCCTCGAGGCGATGGTCCGCCCAGGCGACGGCGACGAGGGGCGCGAGGACGAGGGCCGTCACGCTCTCGGCCCGGACCCCGAGCTCGACGAGGGGCGCGAGGATGGAGTCGTCTCGAACGCCGAGAACGCCCGAGAGGGCGTTCTTCTGCTCGGTCTGCGCCTGCCGGGCACGCAGCGCCTCGACCAGTCGGGCATTCTGCTCGCGGAAGAAGGCATCCTCGAGGGCCTTTTCGCGTTCCGTGAGCGGTTTCGAGAAGCTCATCCCATTCTCCTTGCGTCGTTGGGGCGTCGTGGGGCTGTCGTGGGGGGCCATCGTTGCGGGCCATCGTCGACGGGCTGGACCGGCCCGTCCCGGATGTTCGCGGCGGCGAGATTAGCGGCTCTCCCGTGCCTGTGTCGGTCCGCGCGCTCCGACCCCTGTGCGCGCTGTCCGAGGAACGTATCTTGCACCGCTCCGGGGTCGCTCCGTCGGATGTCCTCCGGGCCCTCATCGTTCCGCTCGGCCGGGCATGGGGCGCGCGGCCCCGGTCGTCGGAGCGGGGGGTGGGGCGCCGCCCGAACCCCGGCGAGCGAGGCGGGCGACGGCGAGGAACGGGGCGGGACCGGCTCGAGGTGGGCCGCGACGGGAGGCGAGTCATGACGAGCGGGACGAAGGGGCCGGTCCGCGGGGTGAAGGGGCCGGTCCGCGGGGTGCTGTGTGCGACGGATTTCTCGCCGACGGCGGAGCTCGCGCTCGCCCATGCCGAGGCGCTCGCCCGGCGCCACGGCGCGAAGCTCGTGCTCGCCCATGTGATCGAGCCCTGGCCGACGACGCCCTATCCGCCGATCGCGGTCGCGGACGAGGCCGAGCGGACGTTGCGCGAGGCCGCGACGAAGCGGCTCGAGGCGGTCTGCGCACCCCTCGCCCGCGCGGGCCTCGACGTGACCTGTCGCGTCGTCGTCGGCGGCCCGGGTCACGAGACGATCGAGCTCGCCGACTCGCTCGGATCCGACCTGATCGTCGTCGGAACCCACGGCCGGACCGGGATCGCCCACCTCGTCTACGGCAGCACCGCCGAGTACATCGTCCGCCGCTCGACGATTCCCGTCCTCACGGTCCATCCCCACGATGCGCGCCCCCAGGCACGACCGCAGACGATCGTGCTCCCGACGGATCTTTCGCGGGGCGCCGAGGAGGCGCTCGCCGCCGCGATCCGATTCCATCCCGCGCTGTCGGGGGCCGGGGCCGACGGAGCGACCCCGGATGCGTCCGCTCGGACGCGCCTCGTGCTGGTCCATGTCGACGAGGTGGCGCGCTACTTCGAGCCCTACGGCGAGGAGGTGATCCCCGCCTACTTCGAGTTCGAGGGCCGGCGCGCGGAGCTCGAACGCGACCTCGAGGCGGTCGCGGCGCGGCTCCGCCAGGCGGGCTTCGAGGTCGGCGTGCGCGTGACGTCCGGAACGCCGGTCTCGGTCGTCTGCGACGTGGCGCGAGAAGAGGGCGCGGATCTCGTCGCGCTCGGGACCCACGGCCATTCCGCGGTGATCAACCTGCTGATGGGCCGGACGGCCCAGCGCGTCGTCCAGCACGCGCCCTGTCCGGTCCTGACCGTGCGAACCGAGGAGGAGGGGCCCGCCGCGGGCTGAGCGACGGAACGGGCGCGCCGGCCGAGTCTGCTTCGTTCGGCGGGTCGCGCCGGCAGCCTGCTCGGGGCGTGCGGCCTGTCGCCCGCGCTCGCGATGCGCGATCGTTCGCCGACACCGAAGAGGAGGAGCGAACGATGGCGGCGATCGAAGGCAAACGCATCCTGGTCACGGGCCCGGCCGGACAGATCGCCTTTCCGCTCGCGTCGCGACTCGCGCAGAAGAACGAAGTCTGGGGCGTCGCGCGTTTCTCGGATGGCGGCTCGCAGGCGCGCTGCGAGGCCGCGGGCATCCGGACGGCCGTCGTGGACCTCGTGAAGCCCGACTGGTCGAAGACGCCCGAGAATTTCGATTACGTCCTGCATCTCGCCGCGGCGATCGTTCCCGGCCTCGACTACCAGGCCTCGATCCGCATCAACGCGCTGGGGACCGGGCGCGTGATGTCGCGCTTCCGCCGGGCGAAGGCGTGTCTCGTGATGTCGACCTGCGGCGTCTACGCGCCGCCCGCGAGTTACGAGCGGCCCGTCGCCGAGTCCGATCCGCTGGGCGGCTCGTTCCAGCCCTATGCGCCGACCTACTGCGTCTCGAAGATCTCGCAGGAGGCGGTCGCGAGCTCCTGCGCGGAGGAGTTCGGCCTGCCGACGACGCTCGCGCGCATGAACGCCGCCTACGGCGACAACGGCGGATTTCCGGCGATGGTTGCGGACATGATCCTGAACGACGTGCCGATCCACGTCCTGCCGAAGGGCGAAGGTCAGATCGCGTCGCCGATCCACGAGGACGACATCTTCGACCAGACGTCGGGGCTGCTCGCGGCGGCCTCCGTGCCGGCCACGATCGTCAACTGGGGCGGCGACGAGCCCGTGCCCGTTCCGGAGATGGCCCACTACATCGCCGGTCGGCTCGGGCGCGAGGCGCGCGTCGTCGAAAGTCCCGACGGCATCCATCAGTACTGGCTCGACGCGACGCTCCGGACCAGGCTCGCCGGTCCCTGCAAGGTCGACTGGAAGACCGGCGTCGACCGGATGCTCGCGGCGCGCCATCCGCAGGCGCTGCGCAAGTAGCGCGCGCAGCCCCCGCTTCGACCCGCCGCTTCGTCGCGTGAGCGGGGCCGCGCGCCGCGAGCGCGTCTCTTCGGTTATTCTCCGCGCGCCGAACCCGAACGAGAGCCACACGAACGACAGCCACAGGAGAGCGCCATGCTCGATCAGACGCCCTACACCATCATCACCTCCGACTCCCACGCCGGGGCCAGCATCGATACCTACAAGACCTACCTGGACGCGAAGCACCAGGCGCTCTTCGACGACTGGCGCGGGACCTACCGCAATCCGCAGAAGAAGCACATCGGCTCGAAGAAGCACAAGAACTGGGACGCCAGCGAGCGCATCCACGACATGGACGTCGAGGGCGTGGCGGGCGAGGTGATCTACCCGAATACGGTGCCGCCCTTCTTCCGGACGAGCGTCCTCATCTGCGGCAACCCGAAGCCCGAGGACTATGCGCTGCGTCTCGAGGGCATCCGTGCCCACAACCGCTGGCTCGTCGACTTCTGCGCCGAGTTCCCCGAGCGCCGCGCGGGCATCGGCCTCGTCTATCTCAACGACATCGATGCGGCGATCGAGGACGTGAAGTGGATCGCCGAGCACGGTCTGCGCGGCGGCATCCTGCTGCCCCACGTTCCGCCGGACTGCACGCACATCCTGCCGCTCTACGCCCCCGAGTACGACCGGCTCTGGGCCGTCTGCCAGGACTACGAAGTCGTCATCAACCACCACGGCGGGACCGGCTCGCCCGACTACGGCCCGTATCCGATCTCGCTGCCCATCCGACTGCACGAGACGCCCTGGTGGTCGATCCGCAGCTACCAGCACCTGATCCTCGCCGGCGTGTTCCACCGCTTCCCGAAGCTCCGCTACATCGTGACGGAGGCGGGCTGCGCGTGGGTACCCGAGGTGCTCGATCGGCTCGACGCCCTCTGGGAGCGCGTCCGGACCGGCGTCGCGGGCGAGTTCCAGTTCAACACCGAGAGCGTGACGCCGGAGAAGCCCTCGTACTACGCGAAGCGCAACTGCTACTACGGCGCGAGCTCGGCCTCGCCGGTCGAGCTGCGGGACCGCGACGTCATCGGCTCCCAGCGCGTGCTCTGGGGCTCGGACTACCCGCATTATGAGGGGACCTACCCGCATACCCGACTCGCGCTGCGCCATACCTTCAACGCCGTCCCCGGCGAAGAGGTTCGCGACATGCTCGGCCTGAACGCGGCGAAGCTCTACGGATTCGACGTCGAGAAGCTGGCCCCGATCGTCGACCGGATCGGCATCCGGCCGGCCGAGATCCTCGGCAAGCCCCTCGCCGACGCGGAGTTCCCGGAAGGCGCGCACACCAACGCCTTCCGCCGTTAGGCCACGCCTGCGCGCACGCGTCGCGGGCGGCACGCGCCGGGGGCGCCGAATCGGTCGCGTCCCGTGCGCGGCCCGGGCCGCGTCGCGCGCTCGCCTCAGCCCGAGTGCTTCTCGACGAGCTTGACGAGCTCGTCTTCGAAGCCGAAGTCGAACTCCTGGCTCCGGTCGAGCCCTTCGCCCTGGTACCAGCGCCAGGTGCGTTCGACCGAGCGGGCGAAGTCGAGCTCGGGCTCCCAGCCGGTGTGGCGTCGCAGCTTGTCGACGGAGAAGATCGCGCTGCGATCCCAGTCGTGGATGTTCGGGGCGATCTGCTGGACGAGCATGGTCAGCATGAAGCGGTTGTTCATCACGCGCGTCGCCTTGTCCTTGCCGCGGATGTCGACCTTCGTCTGGGTCCGCGGGAGCTCGATCTCGACGCGCCCCTCCCAGAGGTCGTTCATCAGCGCGGGGGGGATGAAGACCTTGCGCGCCGGGCGGTCGAGGATGCGGGCGAAGGTGTCGACGTAGCCCTCCTGCGTGAAGTAGTCGCCGCCCGTCAGGTTGTAGCGCTGGCCGTAGGTGCGCGGGTTGCAGAGCATCGTGCGCAGCGCGCGGGCCTGGTCGTCGGCATGGCCGATCTGCTGCAGCAGGCGACCGTTGCCGGGGATCAGGATCGGCCGCCCGCGCAGGAATCGCTGGAACATCCGGTACTCGCGATCCGGCAGGATGTTGCCGGCGCCCATCACCATCGAGAAGCAGACCGTCGAGGCGGGAAAGCGATTCTGTCGCCACTCGCGCACGAGCACGTCCTCGCAGAGGAGCTTGTTGCGGCCGTACTCCTGCTGCGCGGGGCCGCGCTCGACCGGATGGTCCTCGCTGATCGGGAGCAGGTCGCTCGCGGCGTAGATCACGGTCGAGCTGATGAAGACGTAGTGCTCGATCCGGCCGCGGAAGATCTCGACCATCAGCTCGACTTCTTCGGGACGATACGCGGTCACGTCGATCACGGCGTCGACGTCGACCGAGCGCAGGACCTCGCGCATCTGGTCGGGCTTGGTCCGGTCCGCGTAGACCCGCTCGATGCCGAGGGGCAGTCGCGCCTCGCTCTTGCCGCGGTTCAGGATCACCACCTGATGTCCGGTATTCGCGAGGTCGTGGACCAGCGCGAGGCCATTGAATTGCGTCCCGCCCATCACGAGGACTCTCATCGTCGACCTTCCTTTCCGGCAGGGGACCCCGTCCCGCGTCGAGCCATGCGTTCGACGGCGATGCGTTCGACATCGAGGCGCGCCGCCGTCGTCCGTCGTCCGTCAGCGGGCGCGTGGCGACGGGGGCGAGTATCGCGGACGGCGGGATGATGGAAAGGGGGCGATCAGGGATTGGATTCCGGGTGGTCATCGTCGTCGGGCGGGGGCATCATCCGGCGCGGGTCGGTGGAGCGCGCGACGTCGCGGCCGCGCGGGGACGCGACGAAGCGGAAGCGCGAAGGCTCGAAACCGCGAAGGCTCGAAACCGCGAAGGCTCGAAACCGCGAAGAAGCGCGAAGAGTGGCCAACAAGCGCGAAGAAGGCGTGAAGGAGAATGGTGGTGGCGGCAAAGTCGGGGGCGCCCATGACCGAGGCGCGGATGAACGAGATCTTCGAGCAGGTCAAGAACTGGGGCCGCTGGGGCAAGGACGACGAGGCGGGCGCCCTCAACCTGATCACCGACGAGGTGCGCAAGCGCGCCGCGGCCTGCATCCGTCATGGCCGGGCCGTGTCCTGCGCCTACGAGGTCGCCGTCCAGCCGGCGATCGACAATCCGCATCCCGCTCTCCACATGATGATCGCGGCGGGCGACGACTGTCTCTTTCCCGAGATCGGGCTCGAGACGACGTCGGACTTCGTCGGTCTCGCCTTCCACGGCATGGCGACCTCCCATCTCGACGCGCTCTGTCACGTCCATGTGAACGGGAAGATGTACAACGGCTTTCCGGGGACCGACGTGAAGAGCACGGGTGCCAGGCGCAACAGCGTCATGTGCGCACGCGACGGGATCGTGTCGCGTGGCGTGCTGCTCGACATGCCGCGGACGCTCGGCGTCGACTGGCTCGATCCGGGTCGGGCGATCACGCCCGACGAGCTCGAGAAGGCGGAGGCGATGCAGAACGTGCGCGTGCGCGAGGGCGACGTCCTGCTCGTCGCGACCGGGCGCGACGCGCGGCGCGAGGCGCTCGGGCGTTGGCATCCGCTCGAGCAGGGGCTCGCAGGGCTCCATCCGGAGTGCCTGCCCTGGCTGCACGAGCGGGGCATCGCCGTGCTGGGGAGCGATTGCATCTCGGACGTCGTGCCCTTCGCGGCGGTCGGGTCCTGGGGCATGCCGATCCACCAGGTGACCCTCGTCGCGATGGGGGTCCACCTGCTCGACAACCTCTTCCTCGGGGATCTGATGAAGGCCTGCGCCGAGCTCTCTCAGTACGACTTCCATCTGACGATCGCGCCCCTGCGCATCGAGGGGGGCACGGGCTCGCCGGTCAATCCGATCGCGCTGCTCTAGCCGCCGGGGAGCCCTCGACGGGGCCGCTCGAGGCAGAGGGGGAGGGCGATGCCATGCGCGTCCTGATCGTGGGCGCGGGAATCGGTGGCATGACGCTGGCCGCGCTGCTCGAGCGTCTTCCGATCCGACCGACCCTGATCGAGCGTGCGCCGAACCTCGCGCACGCGGGGTACATGCTCGGCCTCTGGTCCCTGGGCTACCGCGTGCTGCACGGTCTCTCGCTCTACGAGCGCTTCGCCGCCGGGGCGATTCCCGGCAACCACTACGAGGTCCGCGACGACCGCGGCCGGCTCGTCCAGCGCTGGTCCATGCAGTCGATCGCCGCCCGGTTCGGGCCGAACCTGAGCTGTTCCCGACCGCAGCTCGTCGAGCTGCTTCGGGACGCGCTCGACGCGACCGACCTGCGGTTCGGGACCGAGCTCGAGTCCCTCGTGCCGGACGGGGAAGCGATCGAGGCCAGGTTCAGCGACGGCTCGCGCGACCGCTTCGATCTCGTCGTCGGCGCGGACGGGTTGCACTCCCGGGTGCGAGCGCTCGTCTTCGGCGAGCAGCCTGGCTTCGATACGGGCTGGGGCGGCTGGGTCTGGTGGTCGGATCGCGCGAGCGTTCCCGAGGAGACCTTCGTCGAGCATTGGGGCGCGGGGCGCTTCGTCGGTGCCTATCCGACGCGCGAAGGAGCCGGGATCTTCGCCGGCGCACCGCTCGCTGGCGGCTTCGAAGCGCCGGGGCCGGGGCGCCGGCGCCGGCTGATCGAACGGTTCCAGGGCATGGGCAGGCGGGTCGACGCGTGGCTCGGGGCGGTGCCGGACGACGACGCGGCGCTCTTCTTCTGGCGACTGACGGACGTGCGCGCGGCGGATTGGACGCGCGGGCGGGTCGCGCTGCTCGGCGATGCCGCGGCCGCGTCGTTGCCGACCGCGGGCATCGGCGCGTCGATGGCGATGGAGTCGGCCGCCGTCCTGGCGGACGAGCTGTCGCGTTGCGACGCCCGTTCCATCCGCACGCGTTGTCTCTCTACGTCGCGCGCAGACGCCGCCGGGTCGAGCGCATCCAGGACGCGTCCCGCCGGCTCGCTCGATTCATGTTCGTGAAGTCGGCCCCGGTCGCGCGCGTGCGCGATCTCGCCCTTCGATGCTACTCGCTCGAACGACTGGCGGGCTCGATCGCGAAGGCGTTCGACGAGCCCATCTGACGCGTCGGTCTCGGGGGCGCGGGGCGTCGGCCTGTCGGGGGTCAAGCCGGCGTGTGCCGGACCGGCATCCTCCCGATCGAGACGAGGATCGGATTGCCGATCCCCAGCACGCTGTAGGCGGGCTCGTCGGTCAGCTCGATCCGACTCGTCCGCGCGAGCAGCTCCTCGAAGAAGATCGTGATCTCGCGACGGGCGAGATGCGCGCCGAGACAGAAATGCGGGCCGCCGCCGCCGAACGCCACGTGCTCGTTGTTCCTGCGGCGGACGTCGAAGCGGTCGGCGTCCTCGAAGAAGGCCTCGTCCCGATTGCCCGACGGATACCAGAGCGTCACGTGATCGCCCTGGGCCACCGGGACTCCCGAGATCGTCGTATCCTCGGCGACGACCCGCTTGAAGTAGGACACGGGCGAGGTCCAGCGCAGGATCTCCTCCGTCGCGCCCTTCATCAGGCTGCGGTCGCGGCGGAGCGCCTCGAGCTGGTCCGGAACGGCGAGGAGCTGCTTCAGTCCCGCCGAGATGGCGTTGCGCGTCGTCTCGCTGCCCGCGACGGTGAGCAGCATGAAGAAGGCGTCGAGCTCGAGATCGTTCAGCCGACCCTGCTCGTCCTCGACCGTGACGAGGAGCGAGAGCACGTCGTCCTCGGGCTTCGCGCGCTTGCGGGCCGAGATCTCGTGGCCATAGGCGAAGATCTCGGTCGCGAGCGACTCGCGCTGCGATTCGGGGACCGGATGCTCGGGATCGATGCAGAGGAGCATGTCGTTCGTGCGGCTGAAGAGCCAGTCGCGATCCGCTCGCGGGATCCCGAGAATGTCCGCGATCATGTGCATCGGGAGCTTGTACGCGACGTCCTGGACGAACTCGACGGTCTCGCGCGCGAGCGCCTCCTCGATGATCGAGATGGCCCATTGCCGGGCGAGGTCCTCGAGACGGCGCGTCATCCGCGGCGTGAAGCCGGCGCTGATCAGCTTGCGCTGGCGGATGTGCGGCGCGCCGTCCATGTCGGTCAGCATGAGTCCCATGCCCTCGTAGCCGAGCCCCGGCCCCTTGCACGAGAGGAAGAGCTCGGGGTTGCGATTGACGTCGCGGATCTCCGCATGGCGGGACAGGACCCAGAAGCCCTGGCCCAGCGTCTGCTCGAAGCCGGAGGTCTCGGGATGGCGCCAGACCGGCGCTTGCGCGCGGAGCGCGGCGAAGGTCGCGTGGGGGAAGCCGCGTCGATAGAGCGACGAGCGGGTCAGATCGATCGAGTCGAGGTCCATGGGCGGTTCTCCTTGGCGTCGAGCGACGTCGGGATCAGCTGCGTTTGGACGCGGACGGGGACGGGGACGGGGATGGGGAAGCGGAAGGGGAAGCGGAAGGGGATGCGATGGCGGATGGGGACGCCGCGCCCTCCGGCTCGGGCGTCCGCATGCGGATGGATTCCATCAGCGGTCCGTCGGCCCGGAGCATGAAGCAGGGCCCCGGGCCGCTGAGCCCGCTGGCCAGCGGGCGGGCGGAGGTCGAAGGCGTCAACCGATCCGAGACGGCGGCCCCGACCTGCGTCATGCCGGGGGCGAGGCTCATGAGCGCCGAGAGGAGTCGCGCATCCGCCTTCCGTCCGCCGAACCGCTCGAGGCAGAATCGATTCATGCCACCGTAGAGCGATCGCCCGACGAAGTCCTCGAGATCGGTCGTCCGCGGCGTCCAGGCGGCGTCGCCGCAGGTCGGTCCGCGGCGCTCGCGCTCCTTGGCCGCCAGCGCACGCAGCTGCCAGCCGGCGAGGTCCGCTTCGGCGAGGAGTCGGACCTCCGCGTGGAGCGAGACGACCTCGCGTCCGTTCGCGCCGCAGGGCGCGTAGTGCAGGTCGGCCAGCCGAACGCCGAGGTCGGTGGTCGCGCCGCCTTCGCGGAAGAACGCATCGAAGGAGAGGCTTCGGGCGCCGATCCGTTCCCCCGTGTCGCGGGGCTTCGCGTACGCGCGGTCGTCACGTCGTCGAGCGAGATGGAGCGAGACGAACGCGTCGACCTCCTGGAGCAGCGTGTTGACGTGCGTACACCCGAGCGGCCCACCGAAGCATCCCTTCAGCGCCGCCGCGAAGTCGGACCCGAAGCGCGCGCCGAGAACGCCGTTCAAGCGCGGCATCGGATCTCGACACGACTCCCCCCGCGAGCTCGCATGGGGCTCCTGCATGACGTGGGACTGGGCCCACTCGATCCGCTCGAGCCGACCGGAGTCGGCCTCGAAGGCGCCCGTGAGCTCCATCTTGTGGATGATCCCCGCCATCGTGACGCGGCCAGCCAGCTCCATCAGGCCGCCCTTGCGCAGATCGAGGATGTCGGCGCGGAAGTCGACGAGACCGCCCGCCGCCTGCTTCAAGGCGATCCCGAGGCAGCGCGTGTGGATCGGCTCTCCGGCGACTTCGAGCTTCATGGAATCCCGTTCCGCGGCTGGCGGTCAGAAGGGGTTCGGCGACGCGGGCGAAGCGTAGCCGGCCGTGAATCCGCCGTCGGCCACGAACTCGGAGCCCGTGCAGTAGGAGCTGTCGTCCGAGGCGAGGAAGGCCGCGAGCTTGGCGATCTCCGAGGGCTTGCCGGTCCGGCCCATGGGCGCGAATCGCCGGGTATGCGCCTCGATCATGTCCTCGATGGGCTTCCGGTCCTGGCCCGGCTGCGAGGCGAGCAGCGTGTGGACGTGGCCCGGATGGATCGAGTTCACGCGGATGCCCCGCGGCGCGAGCTCCATCGCCACCGCCTTGGTCATCCCGCGGACCGCCCACTTGCTCGCGATGTAGGAGATGATGCCCGGGGATCCGACCATTCCGTCGATCGACGAGACGTTGAGGATCGATCCCCCGCCCGCGCGCGTCATCGGCTCGACCGCCGCGCGCATGCCGAGGAAGACGCCCGTCTGGTTCACCTCCGTGACCCGGCGATAGCTTTCGAGCGAGGTCTCCCAGATGCGCGCGCCCTCGGCGGTGCCGGCGTTGTTGACCAGCACGTTCAACGATCCGAATGCGGCCACGGTCGCCGCGATCGCCTCCTCCCAGCTCTTCTCCTGGGTCACGTCGAGTCGGATGGCGCGCACGCGATCTCCGAGCGCGGAGGCCGCCTCCGCAGCCGCCTGCTCGAGCACGTCGCCGATCACGACGCGAGCGCCCTCGGCCACGAACTCTTCGGCCATCGCGCGTCCGAGCCCCCGAGCACCGCCGCTGATCAGCGCCACCTTGCTCTCGAGCCTGCCCATGCCAGTCCTCCTCGTCGGGCCCGTCGCGTTCGCGCGCGCGGTGTCCCGTTTCAGTCCTTCGGCGCGCCCACCTGGTAGAGCCGGGCGGCATTGTCGAAGAGCAGCTTTCGTCGAAGCGCGGTCGGCGCGTCCGAGAGCCCCGCGTCGATCCGCTCGCGCACGTCTCCGTAGAGGCAGATGCCGCTCTCCACCGAGACGAACTGGAGCTTCGGGTAGCGCGGGAGGATCCCCGGGAAGAGCAGATCGGCGATCTGACGGCGATTCTCGAGGAAGAGCCCGATCGAGGTCTGGGCGTTGATGCCGCCCGGCCCGTAGAGCGCCAGGCGTTCCGGCGTCCAGTCGGAGCGCGTGAACTCGCCCGAGTCGATGATGAACCGTTCGCGGGCCGGCGCGCACCAGTCGGTCAGGAAGTCGTTGTAGGCCCGCACGCACGCGAGCCGCTGTCGGGCATCGAACGAGCGCGCGGGAATGTCGCCGCAGCCCATCGGGCCGTCGGGCGGTGATCCATCGAACCCCGCCATCGTCGTGAAGCCGGGCGAGCCGACGACCCGATCCCGAATGAGCCAGACGTCGCGTCCGGCGACCTTCTCGACATGGGGCACGGCATCGTCCCCCTTCCGCGTCGAGACGCGCGACGTCCAGAGGTCGGGCGGCTCCGTGATGCGGGTAGCGGTGTCGATGGGGCGAAACCGGTCGAAGATTCGTCGGGACATACGGAGCCTCCAGACGGGGCCGGTCGAATCAATGCGCGGCCTCGGCCCGGAAGTCCCGGAGCAATTCGGCGAGCCGAAGGCACTTCCGGGATCCGAGCTCGCGTTGCAGCCTCGCGGCGAGACGCACGAGATCGTCGTCGCTCGCGATCGATCGCTCCGGTGCACGGGCGGGCGGACGCGCCGAGGGGAGATCGAAGATGTCGTCGCCCGCCGCGAGCGTCGCATGCAGGTCTCTCGCGACCGCGAGGAACTGCCCGAGCAGACGCGGTCCGAGGGTCTGCTCGACGCGTCTCTCGAGCCTGCGCAGCTCGACGATCGCGTCCCGCACGAGCCGAACGCCACGATCGGTCAGGAACAGCAATGCGCCGCGCCGATCCGTCGGGTCGGGCTCTCGTCGGAGATGACCCAGCGCGACGAGGTCGCGCGCCGTCGCGCTGATGGTCTGTCGGCCGACCGCATGGATGCGCGCGAGATCGCCGATGCGTACTCCGGACGCACCCACGAACGAGAGGATCTGCGAGTGGGACATCTTCAGACCGGGATGTCCGTGGGCGGCGGTCGCCCGCATCAGGTCCTGCTGGGCCTTGAGCGTGATCAGCGGGAGGGCTCCGACGGTCCGCGTCGCCTTCCGCAGGTACGCGAGATCGTTCTTCGTGGGGACGTGGATCGCTTCGTAGAGCCGGGCGATCGCGGTGGTGAATCGGGCGTAGGCCGTGGGGCCGACGATGCCTGAGTAGTCCCGATCGGCCTGGCGGACGATGTCGATCGATCGCTGGATCAACAGCCGGCCGCGCGGAGACAGGCGAAGGATCTTGGAGCGGCGATCGACCGGATCGGGAAGGCGCTCGACGTAGCCCGCCTCCTCCGCCAGATTCGCGAGCTGACTGCACGCCTGCTTCGTGATGCCCAGCTGCCGAGCGAGGAGCGTGATCGGGCGATCTTCGGTCCAGACCAGGGACAGAAACGGTCCCAGGCTCGAGCGCAGGGAATCGAATCCCTGCGTCCCGACCAGCCCCGCGGTCATCCGCGCCTGCAGATCCCGCGCGACCACCGTCAGATGGCGTACCGGATCGTTTCGATGGCGCAGGACCGCCAGCGCTCCGGAGCGACGCCTCGAGCTTCCGGTCGGTCGGGTCTCGACTCGCATGTCGGCGAGCGTAGGAATCCGACCGGGAATGGTCAATCAGTACTACCCAGTTGAGATGATCTGGTTTACCAATTGCCGCGTGCGGAGCCGGTCCCTTCGACCAGCGGGGCGAGCAGCTCGAGGAGCGGATCATGGTTTCGACGACGAGTCCGGAGCGACGCCTGCGAATCGCGATCCTCGGCGCCGGCCCTGGCGGTCTGTGCATGGGCAAGCGCCTGCGCGATCTCGGCTACGAGGATTTCGTCCTGCTCGAGAAGAGCGGCGACGTCGGCGGAACCTGGAACCTGAACCGCTACCCGGGCTGCGAGTGCGACGTGCAGTCCGCGATGTATTCATTCTCCTTCGAGATCAAGCCCGACTGGTCGAAGCCCTACGGCCGCCAGCCCGAAATCCTCGAGTACATGCGGGGCGTCGCGCGGAAATACGGCCTGATGCCCCACGTGCGGCTGCGAAGCGGTGTCGAGCGCGCCGTCTGGTCCGAAGCCACGTCGAGCTGGACGCTCACGCTCGAGTCCGGCGAGACGCTGGAAGCCGACGTCGTGGTCAGCGCGATCGGGATGTTCAACGATCTGGCCTGGCCCGAGATCGCGGGCCTCGACCGCTTCGAGGGGACGCTCTTCCACTCCGCCCTGTGGAACGGGGATCACGACCTCGCCGGCGAGCGCGTCGCCGTCATCGGCAGCGCCGCCAGTGCGGTCCAGTTCGTCCCGGAGATCCGGAAGGTCGCGCGGCAGGTCTACCTCTACCAGCGGACGGCGAACTGGGTCACGCCGAAGGTCGACACGCCCCATACGGAGGAGGAGCTCGCCGCGTTCCGTGCCGACCCGACGCCGATTCTCGAGTTCCGCGCCGAGATCGAAGCGCGCATGAACAAGGGCATGACGTTCAACCAGCCGGACATGCAGGCGGCCTCCGTCGCGGCCGCGCTGGCATCCCTCGAGCAGGTCCGGGATCCCGAGGTCCGCGCCAGGCTGACGCCCGACCATCCCTTCGGCTGCAAGCGGCCGCTGATGTCGAACGTCTACTACCCCGCCTTCAACGAGCCGAACCTCGAGCTCGTGACCGACCCGATCCGCGAGATCACGGCCGGCGCGGTCCTGACCGCCGACGGTCGATCCCGTGAGGTCGATACGATCATCCTCGCGACGGGCTTCGCCGCCACGAAGTACCTCTCCGCGATCGACGTCGTCGGGCGCGGCGGCCTGCACATCGAAGACGCCTGGAGCGACGGCGCCGCCGCCTATCTGGGGATCACGACGACCGGTTTCCCCAACCTCTTCATGCTCTACGGCCCGAATACCAACAACGGGTCGATCCTGACGATGATCGAGTACCAGGTCGAGCACGTCCTCGGTCATCTCGGGCGCCTCGTGAGCGAAGACCTCGCCTGGATCGACGTCAAGCCGGAGCCGATGGCGCGCTACAACGAGGAGGTCCAGAGGGCCATTGCCGGCATCCCGGTCTGGAACGTCGGCTGCAACGGGTACTACCGGACGCCGAGCGGGCGCATCGTGACGCAATGGCCCTTCTCGATGGCCGAGTTCCGCGACCGCAGCGCTCGGATCCGCCGCGAAGACTTCGCGGTCGCGAAGCGTTGAGCCCGCGCGGAGCGGCGAGGGCCCTCGTCGTCGGCGGGACCGGGCCGACCGGCCCCTTCATCGTGCAGGGTCTCCGGGATCGCGGCTACGACGTCACGGTCTTCCATCGCGGCACGCACGAGATCCCCGAGATTCCCGACGACGTCGTCCATCTCCACGGCGATCCGCACTTTCGCGAGACGATCGATGCGGCCATCGGGCGTCGGACCTTCGATCTCGTGGTGGCGACCTACGGACGGATCCGTCACGTCGCCGAGGCGCTGGTCGGCAAGACCGGGCGCTTCGTCGCGGTCGGCGGATTCGCGACCTATCGCGGCTTCGTCCGCCCGGGCGATCTCTTTCCCGCCGGGCTTCCGATCCCCGTCGCCGAAGACGCGGCGCTCGTCGCGACGGAGGCGGAGCAGCGCTTCTCCTGGCTGATGGCGACGACCGAGCAGGCCGTCATGGACGCGCACCCGACCGCCGCGATGTTCCGCTACCCGTACGTGTACGGACCGCATCAGCTCGTGCCGAGGGAGTGGTGCGTGATCCGGCGCATTCTCGACGGTCGCCGAGAGATCGTGGTGCCGGACGGGGGGCTCGCGCTCGTGACCCATGGCTACGCGGCGAATCTCGCGCACGCCGTGCTGCTCGCCGTCGACCAGCCCGAGGCCTCGGCTGGCCAGATCTACAACTGCGGTGACGATCGCCAGCTCACGGTCGCGCAGATCATCGAGCGGATCGCGCATGCGCTGGGCCAGCCGCTCGAGATCGTCGGCGTCCCCGCCGCACTGGGCTTCCCCGCGCGCGCGCTCGTGCTCGGCGGGACGCACCACACGCTCCTCGACCTGACGAAGGTCCGCGCCCAGCTCGGCTACCGCGACGTCGTTCCCGTCGAGGAGGCGCTCGCGCGTACGACCCGCTGGCTGGTCGAGCATCGACCCGAGCCGGGCGGGGCGATCGAGCGGCAGCTGAACGATCGCTTCGACTACGCCGTCGAGGACGAGCTGATCCGCCGCTTCCGGGCCGCGGTCGGCGAGCTCGCGAAGCTCGACCCCGCGAGCCGCGCGGTCGGGCATCATCCGTATCCGCATCCGACCGAGCCCGGACGGCCGCGCGATCACCGCGATCGCTGAGCGGGCGGCCTCGGGTCTTCGAGGGGCGCGCGGGGTCCGGCCGGGATCGGGCCGCCCTGTCGATCCGGGTACGGGCTCAGGCGGGGCGCGCGACGGTCTCGCCGGCGTCGCGCATGACGTCGGTGATGCGAGCGAGCCCGTTGCGCAGGGCGGACCGTTCCGGCGGCGCGAGCTCGCCGGGCGCGACCTCGACGAACACGTCGACGAAGTCGGCGTACATGTCGCCCGTGACGCCGTACTCCGCATGGCTGCGGCCGAGCGCTTCGAGGTTCGCCGCCAGCCAGGGCTCGCCCTCCGCCAGCGCGTAGAGCGAGCGCAGCGTCTCGCGCACCATCTCCTCGCGCTCGGCGATCGCGTGTACGCCGAAGAGCGGCACCGCGTCGGGGCGGCGCGCGAAGAAGCGGGGGTAGAGATCCTCCGTGAGCTTCTTCTCGCAGGCGGCGAGCGCCTCGAGCGCCTCGACCAGCCGGGCGCTGGTCGAAGCGTCGAGGCAGGCCGCCGCTCGGCGCGGGGACGGCTCGTTCATCCGGCGATCGCCGGGAGGCCCACGATGCCCGCGACGAACTCGCTCTTGAGCCGCTCGATCTCGGGCTCGACGATCTGGTACTCCGGCATCCGCGCCAGCAGGTGACGGGTCGCCAGCTCGCCCTCGAGCGCGGCGATGTGGATGCCGAGGCAGGAGTGGTTGCCGTGTCCGAAGGTCAGGATGCGCTTCGACACGCGATGGATGTCGAAGCGGTCCGGATCGGCGAACTCGCGCTCGTCCCGATTGGCGGAGGGGAAGAGGAAGATCACCGCCTGACCCGGCTCGAAGGTCTCGCCGTGGAGCTTGACCGGCTTCACCACGGTCCGGCCCAGGAACTGGGTCGGCATCCCGTAGCGCAGCCCTTCCCGGAAGGCGTTCGGGATCAGCGTCGGGTCGTTCACCAGCTCGCGGCGCTGATCGGGCGCGCGGTAGAGCGCGTGGACGAACGAGGCGAAGATCTTCGGCATGGTGTCGGTGCTTCCGATGACGAGCGTCGCCATCTGCGACGCGATGTTGTCGTCGGGCAGGCCCTTCCCCTCGAAGCGCGCGTTGAGGTACGCGTTCAACAGCACGTCGTCCTCGGTCGGATGCTGGCGCCGGTGGCGGATGATCGCGCCGAGGTAGTCGTTCAGCTCGGCCGCCGCCGCGAGTCCGTCTTCCGTGAGCCCGGCCTTGCCCGGAGCGCGGTCGAAGTAGCGGACGACGTAGCTGTAGATGTGGTCCGCATCCTCGACGGGGAGCCCGAGCAGGACGCAGGCCGACTCCATCGCGATCTTCGCGATGTAGTCGCGGACCAGGTCGACTCGCGCGCCGGACTCGAGGTTCTTCGCGTGGCGCAGGACGATCTTCTCGATGCCCGGCGCGAGCGCCGCGACGCGGCGCGGCTTGAAGGCGCCGGAGATCAACGCGCGATTCTGCACGTGCTCGGGCGGGTCCATCATGTTGACGCTCGGGAAGACCGTCTGCTGCCGGGTGATGAGATGGCAGGGCGTCGTTCCGCGCAGCGCCGCCGAGTAGGACTCGCTGTCGCCGCTCTGCTCCCAGATGTCGTCGAAGCGCGAGAGCGCCCAGCAGTCGAACTCCTTCACATAATAGGCCGGCGCCTCCGCCCGGAGCTGCTTGTAGATCGGGTAGGGATCCTCGAGGATCTCGGGCATCAGCGGGTTGTAGTGGACCATCTTCTTTCTCCGGCTTGACGCGACGCTGGGTCGCATGAGGGGGCCGCGCAGACTCGACTGCTAGGGCCGCATGAAATGGAATTCCGTTTCGGGGTCGAGGGATTCGGCGACGAAGGCGAGCTCGTTCGCGACGTCCCGCCATGGGCGCTCGGCGAGCCAGCCCTCGACGACGCGGGCGAGGAGCGCCCGACCGATCACGTCGGTCGGGATTCCCTCTGCCCGGGCGTCGCCGAGCAGCCGGTCGAAGGCGTCCGCGGCGAGCTCGCGAGCCCGGCTCATGCCCGCTCCCTCGCGCCCGGCTGCGAGAGCGAGTCCTGGACGACGCGGCCGTCGAGCAGGATCACGCGCAGGTTGCTGCGGTCGGCGAGGCAGCCGACGTCGATCAGCGGGTCGCCGTCGACGACGATCAGGTCCGCGAGCTTGCCCGCGGCGATCGTTCCGGTCCGGTCCCCCAGTCCCATGGCCTCGGCGCCGTTCTTCGTGGCCCAGCGCAAGACCTCGATCGGCGCCATGCCGAGCTTCTTCACGTAGAGCTCGAACTCGGGGATGTAGTCGCCATGCGGCATGATCGGCGTTCCGTAGTCGTCTCCGATCACCATGCGGACCCCCGCGCGCGCCGCCTCGGGCATGGCGCGGCAGGTGTACTCGTAGTCCTCGCGGACCGCGCGGATCTTCGCGCGCGCCTCGGCCGGCGTCTCCGGGAAGCCCTCGCTGATCGGGAGCGGCGTCTTGTCGTGATCCCAGGGCTCGGCGATGCCGAGGAATCGCTCGCTCCAGAGCATGCTCGGCACCACGCTGCAGTTGTGGTCGAGCAGGGCCTCGATGCACTCGTCGTCGATGCGGTCCGCATGGTCGATGATGTCGACGCCGGCCCGCGCGCACTCGAGAATCGAGGTCTTCGACGGCGCGTGGGCCCGGACCCGCTTGCCGTTCTTGTGGACCGCCTCGACCAGCGCGCGCAGCTCGTCGCGCGTCGGACAGAGGATGTCGCGCACCGGCATCGAGCCGTGGCCCGGCGAGGCCGAGATCTTGACCACGTCGCAGCCGCGGCCCGACTCGATTCGACCGGCGAGCCGCCAGCCGTCGACGCCGTTGGCCTCGAAGGTCAGGCCCGTGCAGCCGAGCTCCATGAACCAGTTGCGGTTGTTGGCGTAGTCCGAGTACTCGCCGGTCGTCACGACCTCGCGGGAGCCGGCCAGGTAGCGGGGGCCCTTCACGAAGCCCGCCTGGATCGCTTCCTTGAGGCTGACGTCGATCGTATGGGCGTTGCTCGAGCCGATCGCCCCCGTGAAGCCGCATCGCACGGCGAGCTCGGCGTTGTGGGCGGCCAGCATGCTCAGGTAGGGCGGGGCGGCCTCGAGGCCGAGCGCCGGAGCCCGCACCCCGTCGCCGAAGGCGCCGAAGTGGGAATGGAAATGACACTGCACCATGCCGGGCATCAGCGTCCGCCCGGCCAGATCGAAGACCCGGTCGCCGGGCCGGGCCGAATGGGCGGCGTCGGGGCCGACCGACTCGATCGTGTCGCCGCGGACGACGACCGTCGTACCGGGCCCGACCTTCGCATCGCCGTCGAAGAGCTGCGCATTGCGAAAGACCAGACGCCCGTCCGGGGACGCCCCGTCGTCTGCTCGAGTGGACATGCTGCCTTCTCCTTCGCGGACGGCGCCGTCGCGAGAACGCCCGCCGCGTCTTGTGCAGTCGATTCCTCTGGATCCCTGCTGCATCCCTGCATCTGCATGAGGCGTGCCGCGCGAATGGGCGGATTCGCTGCGGGCTCACGGCCTGTGATGGGACGCGATGTCCCGAGTCGGGCGCGTGGTGGGACATCGCGGGACAGTCGGGCGCGAGCGGAGTCGCCGCGCGGTTCGGGGTTTCTCCGGACGCGCTCGGCCGAGGGGTGCAGCGATTCGTTTCCGCGCCCCCGCCTCGTCCGCCGTGATCGCGCTGCGAAGGCCGAGCAATTCGTTGCACCCCTCCCGGGGGCCCTGTGGCACGTCAGTTGCGAATCCGCCGGGCGCGTGCGCCGACGCACGCCGCGGTCCGCGTCGATGCGGCCGTGGACCACCGCCCGCGCGACCCGTCGAGGACGCGCGGCAGACCCGATCGGAGGGGGGATGGCCAAGGATTCGAGTCAAACGGGACCGGCGGCGGTGCCGGCCTACGACGACCGCGTCGTCCGGCAGTTCGCCGTGATGACGGTCGTGTGGGGCATCGTCGGCATGCTGGTCGGCGTGCTGATCGCGGCGCAGCTCGTCTGGCCGGCGCTGAACTTCGATCTGCCGTTCCTGAGCTACGGGCGGCTGCGACCGCTGCATACGAACGCGGTCATCTTCGCGTTCGGAGGCAGCGCGCTCTTCGCGACGTCCTACTACGTCGTCCAGCGGACCTCGCGGACGACGCTCTTCGCGCCGACGCTGGCGAGCTTCACCTTCTGGGGCTGGCAGGCCGTCATCCTGGCCGCCGCGATCACGCTCCCGCTCGGCATCACGACCTCGAAGGAGTACGCCGAGCTCGAGTGGCCGATCGACCTGCTCATCACCCTCGTCTGGGTCGCCTACGCGGTCGTGTTCTTCGGCACGATCATGAAGCGCAAGACCCACCACATCTACGTCGCGAACTGGTTCTACGGCGCCTTCATCGCGACGGTGGCGGTGCTCCACATCGTGAACAGCATGGAGCTGCCGGTCTCGGGCTGGAAGTCCTACTCCGTCTACGCCGGCACGATCGACGCCATGGTCCAGTGGTGGTATGGGCACAACGCGGTCGGCTTCTTCCTGACCGCCGGATTCCTCGGGATGATGTACTACTTCGTGCCGAAGCAGGCCGAGCGCCCGATCTACTCCTATCGGCTGTCGGTCGTCCACTTCTGGGCCCTGATCTCGGTCTACATGTGGGCCGGTCCGCACCATCTCCACTACTCGTCGCTGCCCGACTGGGTCCAGTCGATCGGAATGGTCTTCTCGCTGATCCTGCTCGCCCCGTCCTGGGGCGGCATGATCAACGGCATCATGACGCTCTCCGGCGCGTGGGAGAAGCTGCGCGACGATCCGATCATCCGCTTCATGATCGTCTCGCTCTCGTTCTACGGCATGTCGACCTTCGAGGGGCCGATGATGTCCATCAAGACGGTCAACTCCCTCTCCCACTTCACGGATTGGACGATCGGCCACGTCCACTCGGGCGCGCTCGGCTGGGTCGCGATGATGACCATCGGGTCGCTCTACTACCTGATCCCGCGGCTCTTCGGCCGGACCACGATGTACAGCACCTCGCTGATCAACCTCCATTTCTGGCTCTCGACGGTCGGCGTGATCTTCTACGTCGTGAACATGTGGATCGCGGGCGTCATGCAGGGCCTGATGTGGCGGGCGGTGAACGAGGACGGGACGCTGACGAACAGCTTCGTGCAGTCGCTCGAGGCGACCCGACCCTTCTACCTGGGCCGGCTGGCCGGCGGGGCGGTCTTCCTGCTCGGCATGCTCGTGATGGCGTACAACACCTGGCGGACGATCTCCGCGTCGGGGCAGGGGGCCTCCGCGAGCGTCGCCGCGATGCCGGCAGGGGGTCGGGCATGAACCACGACGTCGTCGAGCGCAACATCGGAATCATGCTCGTGCTGATCATCGCCGTGATCAGCCTGGGCGGTCTGGCGGAGATCGTTCCGCTCTTCTACGAGGACGCCGTCGTGAAGCCGATCGAGGGGCTGCGGCCGTTGACCGCGCTCGAGCTCGAGGGGCGCGACATCTACATCCGCGAGGGCTGCGTCGGCTGCCACTCGCAGATGATCCGACCGCTGCGTGCGGAGACGGAACGCTACGGGCCCTACTCGGTCGCGGGGGAGTCGGTCTGGGATCATCCGTTCCTCTTCGGCTCGAAGCGGACCGGTCCGGACCTGGCCCGGGTCGGCAAGCGCTACAGCGACGAGTGGCATCGGGCCCACCTCGTCGACCCGCGCTCGGTCGTGCCCCAGTCGAACATGCCGGCCTTCTCCTGGCTCGAGAAGAACGTGCTCGACGGGAAGCACACCGCGGCGAAGCTTCGCGCGCTGAAGGCGCTCGGCGTGCCCTACAGCGACGCGGATATCGAGGGCGCGCAGGCGGCCGTCGCCGATCAGACGGAGATGACCGCCGTGATCGCCTACCTCCAGCAGCTCGGGACCGTGCGAGGGCGGGAGATCCTGAAATGATCGACGAAGGCATCGTGCGTGGATTCATCGCGATCGTGAGCCTCGGAACCTTCCTGGGTATCTGCTGGTGGGCCTATCGGCCGCAGAGCCGCGCGCGCTTCGAGGCGGATGCGTGGCTCGTCTTCGAGGAGGGGGACGAGGTCGAGGGCGCGCGCGGAAGGGGCGCGGGCCGCGGCGCGCCGATGCGGGCGCGGCGAGAGGAGAGGGGGGCATCGGCATGAGCAGCGGATGGAGTTTCTACGTCATCGTCCTGATCCTGGTGAACGTCGTGGGCTGCGCCTGGCTGCTGTTCGCGAATCGCAGCGTCAAGATCGATCCCCGTTCGAAGGGTCAGACGATGGGCCACGACTTCGACGGGATCGAGGAGCTGAACAACCCGCTGCCCGCCTGGTGGACCTGGCTCTTCATCGGGACGATCGTCTTCTCGATCGGCTACTTCGTGCTCTACCCGGGCTTCGGATCCTATGCCGGCGTGCTCGGGTGGACCTCGGCGGGCCAACACGCGGGAGAGGTCCAGGAGGCGAACGCACGCTTCGGACCCCTCTTCGAGAAGTACTTCGCGGTCGCGATCCCGGATCTGATCGACGAGCCGCAGGCGGTCGCCATGGGCAGCCGGATCTTCGCCAACAACTGCGCCGCGTGTCATGGCTCGGACGCGCGCGGCAACCGAGGCTATCCCGACCTGACCGACGACGACTGGATCCACGGCGGCGCGCCCGAGAACGTCGTCTACACCATCACGCACGGCCGCAACGGCGTGATGCCGGCACTCGCCCCGGTCCTCGGCGGCGACGCCGGGGTCGAGGACGTCGTCCAGTACGTCCTCTCGCTCTCCGGACGCGACCACGACGCCGCCGCGGCCGCCCGCGGTCAGGCGAACTTCGCGGCGATCTGCAGCGCCTGTCATGGCGCGGACGGAACGGGCAATCAGATGATCGGCGCACCCGACCTGACCGACGACGTCTGGCTCCACGGCGGGCGACCGGAGGACATCCGCCGCGCCATGGTGGCCGGTCTCGCGAACCAGATGCCGGCGCACGAGTCGATCCTCTCGCCCGAGCAGATCCATCTCGTCGCGACCTACGTCCTGTCGCTCTCGGCGAAGGGCGGATCCGCGGGAGGCACGCGCGTCGAATGAGCGCCCCGACCGGCCCCACGACCGCGAATGGCACCGCGCCGGGTGGCGCGGTGCGGACGGTCAGCCTCTACGAGCGCTGGAAGCGGATCCATCCGCTCTGGGTGAGCGGCGGCTGGCAGACGTGGCGGCGGATCGTGCTGGCCATCCTGGTCGTCGTCTTCTACGTCAATCCGTGGCTGCGCTGGGACGGGGCGCCGGGCGTCCGCTTCGACCTCGTCAACCGCAAGTTCACGGTCTTCTGGACGACCTTCGTGCCGGAGGAGTTCGTGCTCCTCGCGTGGACGCTGCTGCTGGCGGCGCTCACGCTCTTCACGATCACGGTCGCGGCGGGTCGCATCTTCTGCGGCTGGGCCTGTCCGCAGACGGTCTGGGCGAACGTCTACTTCACGATCGAGCGCTTCATCGAGGGCGATCGGACGGCCCGGCTGCGGCTCGAGCGCGGGGGCTGGACGGCGGAGCGCATCGCGAAGAAGGCGCTCAAGGTCTCGATCTGGGTCGCGCTCGCGCTCTCGATCTCGATCACGTTCATCGGCTACTTCGAGGACCTCCACGAGCTGCTGCCGCGGATCCTGCGGTTCGACCTCTCGAAGTGGGAGAAGGTCGTGATCCTGCTGCCGGCGCTCGGCAGCTTCGTCGGCTCGGGCGTCCTGCGCGAGCAGGTCTGCTTCCACATGTGTCCGTACGCGCGCTTCCAGAGCGTGATGTTCGACCACGACACGCTGATCATCAGCTACGACGAGGCGCGCGGCGAGCCGCGGGGGCATCGCAAGCGCGACGCCGACTACAAGGCCGAGGGGCTCGGCGCCTGCGTCGACTGCCACAAATGCGTCCAGGTCTGTCCGACGGGAATCGACATCCGCAACGGTCTCCAGTACCAGTGCATCGGCTGCGCGGCCTGCATCGACGCCTGCACCGACGTCATGGCCTCGCTCGGCTACGGCAAGAGCCTGATCCGCTACACGTCGCAGAACCGCCAGGCGGGCAAGCGCGTCCACGTCCTGCGCCCGCGTCTCGTCGGGTACTCGGCGCTGATCGTCGTGCTGCTCGGGCTCTTCACCTTCGTGCTCGACCACCGCGCCCCGGCGCACCTGACCGTCATCCGCGATCGCAACCGGCTCTATCGCGAGCGCTGGGACGGCGAGGTGGAGAACGTCTACTCCCTGCGGATCCAGAACCGCGAGGCCGAGAAACGGACCTATCGCGTGAGCGTCGAGAGCGCGCTGCCGGTCGCCTACGACGGTCCGGCGGAGATCGCGGTCGCCGCCGGTGCGCTGCAGGCCGTGCCGGTCCGACTGACCCTCGACGGCGAACGGGCCGCGGGGGCGACGACGAGCGACGTCCACTTCCGGCTCGAGACCGCCGACGGCGACGGTCGCGTGATCGACGAGGCCAGTCGCTTCTATTTGCCGACGAGGAGTGCGCCGTGATGAACGAGCGGATCGAAGCGATGGTCCCGGGCCATGCGGATCGGGGGGCGAGGATCGCCGTGACCGCGGGGAGCGCGCCGTGGTTCGTCCAGTTCTGGCCGGTCTTCATCGCCTGCCTGATGGCGGCGTCGATCGCCGCGAGCCTCGCGACGGTCGTGATCGCCTATCGCCACGCCGACGTCGACGTCCGACCGGGACACGGCGGCGCGAGGGCCGAGGCGTCGGTCGGGCGCGCACCGACGGCCCGCGGCGGCGCGGAGGCGGACGAGTCGTCGCCATGAGCGTCGCCGTCGCCCCCCTTCCGGAGACCTGCTTCCACTGCGGGCTCGAGATTCCGGAGGGGATCCGGCTGTACGCGAAGGTCCTCTCGGCGCCGCGCGCGATGTGCTGCATCGGCTGTCGCGCGGCGGCCGAGATGATCGAGGCACAGGGCCTGTCGGACTGGTACCGGCGCCGCGCGGCGCCGCCGGGCGCGCCCGCGCGAACCCTCTCGCGCGCGCGGGACGAGAGCGGCGTGTTCGAGACGGCCGAGATCGCGGAGTCCTTCCTCGGCGATTCCGACGCGGGTCGGCGCAGCGCGAGCCTGCTGGTCGAGGGACTCGCGTGTGCCGCCTGCATCTGGGTCATCGAAGCGCACCTCGGTCGACTCGAGGGCGTACACGCCGTGCGGGTCTCGCTGACGGAGCGCCGGATCTTCGTCGATTTCGATCCCGCGCGCGTCTCGCTCCGCGACGTCGTGTTGCGACTCGCGGAGATCGGCTTCGCGGCGCGCCCGGACCGGCCGAGCGAGGCCGCCCTGCTCGAGCGCGCCGAGCATCGCTCGGCCCTGATCCGGCTCGGCGTATCGGGGCTCGGCGCGATGAACGTCATGTCCTACGCGGTGGCGCTCTACGCGGGCGCCTTCGAGGGGATCGAGGCGGGCTCCGTCGCCCTGATGCGCTGGATGGGTTTCCTGGTCGCGACGCCCGTCGTCGCGATCGCCGGGCGTCCCTTCTTCGAGGCGGCCTGGCGCGAGCTGCGCGTCGGGCGACCGGGGATGGACGTACCGGTCGCGCTCGCGATCGGGGGGGCGTATCTCGTCTCGGTCTGGGCCGCACTGACCGGCGAGGGCGAGGTCTATTTCGAGTCGATCTGCATGTTCGTCTTCTTCCTGCTCCTCGGGCGCCATCTCGAGAGCCGGATCCGCCAGCGCTCCGCATCGCTCTCGCGCAGCCTCGCCGACTCGCGACCCGTGATCGCCCGACTGCAGGAGCCGACGGGCGAGCGGGTCGTTCCGGCCGAGCGGCTCGAGGTCGGCGATCGCTTCCGCGTGCGCGCCGGGGAGACGGTGCCGGCGGACGGCGTCGTCCTCGAGGGCGCGAGCGAGGTCCAGGAGGCGCTGTTGACCGGGGAGCCCTGGCCGCGGTCGGTGGGAAGCGACGCGACGGTCGTCGCGGGGAGCGTCAACATGACCTCGCCGTTGCTGGTCGAGGCGACCCGGGTCGGGGATCGGACGACGCTCGCCTCGATCCTGCGGCTGGTCGACCGCGCGCAGTCGGAGCGCTCGCCCGCGATGCGGCTCGGCGATCGCGTCGGCTCGATCTTCGTCGGGCTGGTGCTCGTCGTGGCGATCGCCAATGCGCTCGTCTGGAGCTGGCTCGATCCCGCGCGGGCGATCTGGACGACGCTCGCCGTGCTGGTCGCGACCTGTCCCTGCGCGCTGGGTCTGGCGCTGCCGGCGGTGACGGCCGCGACGACCCATGCGCTCGCGCGGGCCGGTCTGCTCGTCACGCGGGCGGGGGTGCTCGAGGATCTCGCGCGGGTCGATCGCTTCGTGTTCGACAAGACGGGCACGCTCTCGGCGGGCGAGCCGAGACTCGTCGCCATCGACCCCGTCGCCGACGTCGATGCGGCGCTCGCGCTCGAGCTGGCCCGGGCGCTCGAGCGCGATGCCGAGCATCCCGTCGCCCGGGCGCTGCGGCGCCTCCGGCCGGGCGAGCGGATCCGGCCCCTCGCGATCGCCTTCGATGACCTGCGCGTCGTCCCCGGCGAGGGCGTCGAAGGGCGTTTCGGGGGGCGGCGCTATCGCATCGGTCGACCGGACTGGGTCGTCGCGTCCACCCGGTCGGCGGCCTCGGACGCCGCGCCCCGCGCAGAGACGCTCGAGCGGGTCGTCCCGCCGATCGGCCTGCGCACGACGCCCGTCGTCGTCCTGCTCGCGCGGGATGCGGTCCCGCTCGCCTGGTTCGGCTTCGACGATCCGCTGCGACCGGAGGCGGCGGCGGCGACGGCCGCGCTGCGCGCCGACGGGTTCGCGCTCGAGATGTTGAGCGGCGATCCGAGCCCCGGCGCCGCCGAGGTCGCCCGCGTGCTCGGGCTCGAGGTGGCGCGGCGGGCGGCTCGGCCCGAGGACAAGGTCGAACGGGTCGAGCAGCTGCAGCGCGAGGGGGCCCGCGTCGCCGTCGTCGGCGACGGCGTCAACGACGGTCCGGTCCTGCGCGCGGGGGACGTCTCGATCGCGATGGGAAGCGGTTGCGATCTGTCGCGGCTCGGCGCGAGCGCAGTCCTGCTGCGCGACGACCTCGCCGTCCTGCCGACGGCGGTGCGGGCGGTCCGGCGGATGCGGCGCATCGCGATCCAGAACGTGGTCTGGGCGGTCGCGTACAACCTGGCGGTCTTGCCGCTGGCGGTCACGGGGAGCCTGCCGCCCTGGCTCGCGGCGCTCGGCATGTCGACGAGCTCGCTCGTCGTCGTCGGCAATGCGTTGCGGGCGAGCCGTCTGCCCGGGGCGGAGGAGGAGGTGCGATGACGATTCTGCTCGTGTTGATTCCGCTCGGCGTGGTGTTGCTCGGCATCGCCATCGCCTTCTTCGTCTGGGCCGTCCGCGACGGCCAGTTCGACGATCTCGAGAGCGAGGGCGCGCGCATCCTCTTCGAGGACCCGCGCTCGTGATGGACGGCGTCCCGCTCGTCGGCAGCGCATTCGTCCTCGGTCTCGCCGGCAGCGTCCACTGCGTCGGAATGTGCGGTGGCATCGCGGCCGCGCTCTCCCAGCTCTCGCCCGCGTCGCGCCCGGTCGCGGACTTCGCCCGGTCGCTGCTGCAGTCGAGCGGCCGGATCGCGAGCTATGCGGTCGCGGGTGCCCTCGCGGGCGCGTTCGGCGAGGCGCTGCTGCCGATCGGCCGCGCGAGCGGACCCTGGCTGCGCCTCGCCGTCGGCCTCGCCATCGTGCTGCTCGGGATCCAGATCGCGCGCTCCGGTCGAGCGGTTCCGGCGCTCGAGCGGCTGGGGCAGGTCGTCTGGCGCCGCGCGACGCCGTTGCTGCGCCGGATCGGTCGACCGGAGCATGCCTGGCAGCAGCTCGCGCTCGGGGCGGTCTGGGGCTGGCTGCCCTGCGGTCTCGTCTACTCGGCGTTGCTGCTCGCGGCCGCCTCCGGCGGTCCGCGCTCGGGCGCGCTCGCGCTGGCGGCGTTCGGGCTCGGGACGCTGCCGGCCGTGCTCGCGACGGCGGGCTTCGGGCGTCTGCTCGGGCGGCTTGGCGGCGGCCTCTCGGTCCGGCGTACGGCGGGCGCGCTGCTCGTCGTCTTCGGCCTCTGGTCCATCCTCGGTCCCTGGGCAATGCAGCACGTGCATCACGCGGGACACGGTGATGCCCAAGCGGTCTCGGCGAACGCCGACCCCATGCCAACCCACCCGCACTGACGCGCCCTTGGCAGAAGGGAGCGGTCGGTGCATCCTCGCCCGACCATGGCGCTGCACGGCCGGCTGACGAAGGAGATCCGCAACGGCCCGAGCGGGTCGAAGGTCGGCGCCTTCTTCGACCTCGATCAGACGCTGCTGGCGGGCTTCTCCGCGACCTCCTTCCTGCGGGAGCGCATCGCGGCGGGCGGCGTGAGCCCGCGCGAGCTCGCCGACACGTTCTACGGAACGCTCGCCTTCGGGCTCGGCCGCACGGGCTTCTCGGGCTTCATGGCGGCGACGACCGCCGCCTATCGCGGGCTCGAGGAGGCGGTGCTCCAGGCGATTGGCGAGGAGACCTTCGTCAAGCATTTGGCGCGTCAGATCTACCCCGAGTCCCGGGCGCTGGTCGAGGCGCATCGCGCGGCGGGCCATACCGTCGCGATCGTCTCCGCCGCCACCCCCTACCAGGTCGAGCCCCTCGCGCGCGATCTCGGGATCGAGCACGTGCTCTGCACGCGCCTCGAAGTCGAGGACGGCGTCTTCACGGGCGGCGTCGTGCGGCCGACCTGTTATGGCGTGGGCAAGCTCGTCGCCGCGAGCACCCTGGCCGAGCGCGAGGGCATCGATCTCGAGCAGAGCTACTTCTACACCGACAGCGCCGATGATCTCCCGCTGCTCGAGGCCGTCGGAAGGCCGCGCCCGACCAACCCGGACCGGCGGCTCGCGCAGATCGCGAAGGAGCGGCTCTGGCCCGTCCGCCGCTTCCGCAGCCGCGGACGACCGACGCTCGGCGACGTCGTCCGCACGGGCCTGACCTGGGCGAGCGTCGGCCCCTCGCTCTGGGCGGGCGCGACGGCGGGCCTCACGACGGGCTCGTTCCGCGAGGCCGTCAACGTCGCGGGCGCGATCTGGGGCGACCTTGCGACCTCGCTGGCCGGCATCGACCTGCGCGTCGAGGGCGAGGCGAACCTCTGGTCCCGGCGCCCCGCCGTCTTCATCTTCAACCATCAGAGCGCGCTCGACACGGTCCTGATGCTCAAGCTCATCCGACGTGACATGACCGCGGTGGGCAAGATCGAGCTGCGCCGGCATCCCGTGTTCGGACCGCTCTTCGCCGCGGCGGGCGTCGTCTTCATCGACCGCAGCGATTCGAAGGCGGCGATCGACGCGCTGGCGCCGGCGGTGACGGCGCTGCGGCAGGGGCGCTCGCTCGTGATCGCGCCGGAGGGTACGCGCTCGCCGACGCCGCGCCTCGGCCGCTTCAAGAAGGGCGCGTTCCACATGGCGATGCAGGCGGGGGTGCCGATCGTGCCCGTCGTCTTCCGCAACGTGCTCGACGCGTTTCCGAAGGACGCGACGATCGTGCGTCCCGCGACGATCGAGGCCGTCGTGCTGCCGCCGATTCCGACCGACGCCTGGACGCCCGAGCGCCTCGACGTCGAGATCGAGTCGATCCGCCGCCGCTACCTCGAGATCCTGCATCAGGAGTGAGGGATCCGGCTCGCCGAACGCGTCCGCAGGCGACGGGGCGGGGCCCTCCTGCTGCGGCCCGGATCCACGGCGTCGCCGAGACCCTTCAGCCCGATCGCTCCGCGTCGCGCACCAGGATCCGGCCGCAGTGGGCGCAGGTCAGCAGCGCGTCCGCGGGCTCGGCCTGCATGCGATGGTGGTCGAGGACCGGGAGGCGCAGGTGGCAGCCGCTGCAGCCGCCGCTCTCGAGGCGGGCGACGACGCGGCCCGCGAGGCGAGTGGCCCGCCCCCGGAGCTTCTCGTAGGCAGAGACGATCGCGGCGGGGAGCGCCTCGCGCTTCGACGCGCGGGCCGCCGCGAGCTCGGCGAGCTCGGTGTCGATCGACCGCTCGGCGGCGAGCAGGGCCCGGGTACAGCGTTCGATGTCGCGCGCGCGGCGTTCCTGCGCCGCGAGGTTCCCGGCGATCTCGCCTTCGACCTGCTCGATCTCCTCGAGCAGCGCGAGCTCGCGCCCTTCGACGTCCGCCTGGCGATGGCGGAACGATTCGATCTCGAGCTGGAGGTTCGCGAGCTCCTTCGACGCGCGGACGGTGCCCGAGTAGAGCGTCGTCTCGACCTCCTTCGTGCGCGCGACGAGGGCCTCGACCTCGTGCTCGAGGTCGCGCTCGCCCCGCTCGAGGGTCGATCGCTCCGTGCAGAGCTTGGCATGGGCCTCCGCGAGGGGCCCCGCGGCCGCCTCCAGCTCGAGCAGCGCCGCGCGTTCGGGCAGCGTCCGGCGCCGCTCGACGAGCCCGTCGCTCGCGAGGTCGAGGTCCTGCAGCTCGAGGAGGGAGGTGAGGACGGCCAAGCCCTGACGCTACCTCACATCGCTGCGCTGGCCAGAACCGGCATCGCTGCGCTGGCCAGAACCGGCCGACGGCCGGCGCGGGGCCGGGGCGCTAGAGCTCGTAGACGAGCCGGCCCCGATCGTCCCGGAACGCGGCCGCCTTGCCCGCGATGCGCAGATGCTCGAGATGGGCGTAGGTCTCGCTCTCGGCCATGTCGCCCCAGCTGCGCTCGCGGAAGAGGCGCTTCATGAAGGCGTTGACGTCGGCGCGGCCGAGCGCGCGGGCAATCCGGTCGATTTCCTCGAGCCGTTCGTGGTGATGCGCCTTGATCGACTCGGCCCGCTCCTTCAGGTTCGTGAAGGGATGGCCGTGGGCGGGGAGCGCGAGCTTCACGTTCTGGATCTCGCCGACGCGATCGAGGGAGTAGAAGAACGACTTCAGCGGATCGGGCAGGTAGGACACGCCGCCGATGTGGGGCGTGATCGAGGGCAGGACATGGTCGCCCGACAGGAACGCGCCCGTCTCGGGATCGTGGAGGCAGATGTGGTCCGCCGTATGCCCCGGCGTATGCAGCACGAACCACTCGCGCCCTGCGAGGCGCAGGACGTCGCCGTGCTCGACGTGATGGGTCACGGGCGGCAGGAACGAGCTGCGACGGATCGTCGCGGCTGCGAGCCAGCGCATGCGCTCGCGGATCGGCGGCTGGTCCCCGGGTCCCTTCCAGGGCGCCGGCGAGGTCAGCCGCTTGAGCGCACCGAAGAAGTTGAAGATCGGATTCTGCGCGCGGCGGCGGTCGCGCTCGAGCAGCTCCATATGCGCCGTCAGGTCGTCGACGCTCCACTCCTGATGCGCGTCGGAGGAGGCGTGGCTCGGGCGCTCGGCCGGGTCGAGCTTCGGCAGGTGCGCGGCGGTATGGCGCTTGCGCACGGAGGGGCCGCCGAAATGGAAAGCGCGATGGGCCACGATCTTCGCGCCCGACGCCTTGTGGATGCGCACGGCCCCCCCGAAGTGATCGGGATGCGAGTGGGTGATGAAGACGGTGTGGACGTGGCGCGGGGCGAGTCCGGCCTGCTTCAGGCGATGGGCGATCGCGTCCCAGGTCCCGGCGTCGGGGAGCCCGGGATCGACGACGGCGACGCCCTCCTTGTCGATCATCGCGTACATGTTGACGTGGCCGAGGCCGGGGATGCGGATCGGGAGCTGCATGCGCAGGATGTCCTTGGCGACCTCGCTGATCTGGTCGCTCGCGTCTTCCTGCTCCTGTCGTCTGGGCTTCGTCGCGGCTTCGCTCATGACGGCCGACTGTAGGCCAGATCGGAGGCGGTGCGCCCGACGCGACGGCTAGACTGAGCGGCTCGTCGGGGGCGCGCGTCGCGGGGACGGGCCGTCCGGCGAGCGAGTGCAGCCGGGGCGAACGCAGGAGGCGGGGCATGCGGGCGGAGCGGATCCCGGTCATCGTCGGCGTCGGGGCCGTCAATCGTCAGGCGGAGGATCCCGGGGCGATCGGCGAGCCGATCGCCTTGATGGAGGAGGCCGTCCGGCTCGCGGCCGACGATGCGGGAGCGCGGGCGCTGCTCGCGCAGACCGATCGGATCGTCGTACCGCGGGGCTTCTGGACCTACTCGGATCCGGGCCGTCTGCTCGCCGAACGGCTCGGGGCCGCGGGCGCGCGGACGACCCTCGCCGAGATCGGCATCCTGCAGTCGACGCTGCTCGGCCACGCAGCGGGCGAGATCGCCGCCGGTCGCAGCGACGTCGCGCTGCTGGTCGGCGGCGAGGCCCACGATCGCGCGACGCGGCTGGGTCGGGCGGGACGGCCGGTCCCCGTGACGGAGCAGCGGGGCGTCGCGCCCGACCTCCATCTCATGCCCGCCGCCGAGATCATGGGGCCCCATGAGATCGCGCTCGGTCTCGTCACGCCGACGATCCAGTACGCCGTCATCGACAACGCCCTGCGCTTCGCCGAGGGGCGTACCCTCGCCGAGCAGCGCGCCGAGCTCGGGGCGCTCTGGGGCGACATGAATCGCGTCGCCGTCGGCAATCCGATGGCCTGGAATCGCAAGCCGTTGGCGCCGGAGGCGATCGCGACCCCCGGCGAGGGCAATCGTCTGCTCGCGTTCCCGTACACCAAGCATCTCGTCTCGCAGTGGCACGTGAATCAGGCCGGGGCGCTCTTCGTCTGCTCGCTCGCGAAGGCGCGCCAGCTCGGCCTCGACGAAGGACGCCTCGTCCATCCGCTCGCGATCGTCGACGCCGAGCACATGGTCACGCTCTCCGAGCGGCGCGACCTCCACCGCTCGCCGGGCTTCGAGCTCGTCTTCGCGCGGCTGCTCGAGCGCTTCGGGGCGGGCCCCGAGGCGATCGAGCTCGTCGAGCTCTACAGCTGCTTCCCCGCGGCCGTGCGCGTCCAGCAGCGGGCACTCGGGATCGACTCCGCGCGGCGCGTGACCCAGACCGGCGGCATGACCTTCGGCGGCGGACCGCTCAACAACTTCGTCCTCCAGGCCATCGTCCGCATGGTCGAGCGGATGCGCGCGTCGCCCGGGGCGCACGGGCTCGTCTCCGCCATCAGCGGCCTCATCACGAAGCAGGGCGCCTGCCTCTTCGGCCCCGAGCCGAGCCTCGCCTTCGCCCACGAGCAGGTCACCGACGCGGCCCGCCGGTCGCAGACGACGGTCCCGGTCGATCCCGCGGCGACGGGCCACGCGCGCGTCGCGAGCTACACCGTCGGCACGATCGGCGACGCGCCGATGGCGGTCGCGCTCTTCCTCGATCTCGAGGACGGGCGGCGCCGGCTTCGCGTCGTCGCCGATCCGAGCCTCGCCGAGACGGCGATGCGCGAAGAGCTCTGCGGGCGGGCGGTCGCGGTCGGTCCGGGCGATCGGGTCGAATTCGCCTGAGCGGCGAGCCGCAGGTCGCTCGCTCAGAGCAGCGCGGCGCTGCGCTGGATCATCCAGAACGCGGCGAGCGAGCCCATGGCATAGACCGCGAGTCGGCGCGGCAGCGTGACGGGTACGCGCGCGACGAGCGCGGACGCGACGATCAGCAGCGCGACGAAGGCGAGCTGGCCGATCTCGATGCCGACGTTGAAGGAGAAGAGGGCCATCGGGATCTCGCCCTGCGGCAAGCCGACCTCGCGCAGCGCGCCGGCGAAGCCGAGGCCGTGGAGCAGGCCGAAGAGCAGCGCCATCGGCCAGGGGAAGCGGTGCATCCAGGTCGGCGTCGTCTGGTCGCGCGCGAGATCGACGGCGAGGGCGAGCACGCTCGCGGCGATCAGGACCTCGATCGGGCCAGAGGGCAGCTTCGCGTAGCCGAGAGCGGCGACGGAGAGGGTGATCGAGTGGCCGGCGGTGAAGGCGGTGACGGTCTTCGCGAGCGGGGCGAAGCCGGAGCAGAGCAGGAAGAGGCCGAAGACGAAGAGCAGGTGGTCCGCGCCAGTCAGGATGTGATCGAAGCCGAAGCGGAGGTATTCGTGGAAGACGCCCGCGCGCGTCTGCCGCGCGGGTACCTCCATCGCGGGCTCGCCGCGCCTCAGCACGCGCTGGAGCTGGCGGCCGTCGGCGAGCTCGATGCGCACCAGCGTGTCGATCTTCGCGGGGCCGAGATCGGCGATGCGGAGCGTCCGGCCGACGAGGCCCTCCTCGCCGCAGTCGATCTCCCAGCGTGCGAGCACCGCCGCGCCCTGGTCCTCGACGCGCATCGGTACGACGACGGGACACTCCGGCGGGAGGATCGGCTCGAGATTGCTCCCCGGCACCCGCAGCGCCGAGCGCTTCCAGACGACCTCGACGCGTCCGCCTGCGTGCTCGTGGAGCTCGAGCAGCGCCGGGGCGAGCGGATGGGCGGAGGCCGTCGGGGCGAGGGGGCCGACGAGCGTGAAGAGGCCGAGGAGGCCGAGCGCGACGACGGCGCCGAAGGGACCGATCGCGCGCCGGCGTCCGCGCGCCACCCGGACGCCGCTTCGATCGGGTCTGCGCGTCCGACGCTGCTGCCCGCGCTCGTCTCCGCCCCTCACCGCGACACCTCCCCGGGCCATTCGACCGCCAGTTCGTAGCGTGTTCGCAGCGAGGCGAGTAGGGCCTCGCGCTTCGCCGCGCGGCGCTCCGCCTCGAGCTCGAGCCGCAGCCGCGGGCGCACGGTCTCGAAAGGTGGAACGGTCCCCGGCTCGCGTCCGTCGACCCGCACGAGATGGAGGCCGTACGCGGAGGGGATCGGTCCGGACCAGCGGCCCGGCTCGAGCGTCCCGACCCGCGCTCCGAAGCCCGCGCCGAAGAGGCGATCGAGCTCGTCGACGCTGCGCCGCGCGAGGACGGCGCCGAAGGGGAAGGGGTCGCCCCGCCGCGCGTCGGAAGCCCCCGCCAGGCCGTCCCGCTCGAGCGCTCGGAGAAGGGCCTGCGCCTCGGCCTCCGTCCGGTCGCCATGGCGGTCCCGGCTGACGAAGACGTGGCTGAGGTCGAGCCGATCGGGCGCGCGCAGCCGCTCACGCCGCGTCTGATAGGCATCTTCGAGGGCGCGATCGTCGGGCCGCTCGTCAGGCGCCAGCATCGTCGCGAGCCGCTCGAGCTTCTCGACGAGCAGTCGTCGCACCACCAGGTCCTCGCGCTCGAGCTCGAGCGCCCGGGCGCGGGCGAGCAGGTTCGGCGCGTCGTCGACCGTCGCCGCGTCGTCGAGGAAGAGCATCTTCTCGACCAGGCGCGCCTCGATGGCGGCGTCATTCGCGTCGAGCCCACGGGCCATCGCCTCGCGAAAGAGGATCTCCTCGTCGAATGCATCGCCGACCAGGGGCGCGAGCTCCGTGCGCGCGGGCGGGCGGCCGCTGCGACGCTCGAGCTCCGCCGCGAGCTCCCCGATCCGCTCGGCGTCGAGGACGACCACGGGCCGCCGCGTCGCCGCGTGCCCCGCCAGCGCCGTGGCCGTTCCCGGGCCCGCACGCGCGTCCGTCTCGTTCTCGTTCCGCGCCGCAGGCGCCCGCGGATCCGAGCCGAGCCAGGCGCGTCCGCCCGCGAGCAGCGTGCCGATCGCCAGGAAGTGGAGCAGCGGCGTACGCAGGATCCGGCCGAGGGGCATCGCGATCGGGTATCCGTCCGGGCCTAATCCATGTGGATCATGACCTTCGCGCCGGCGTCGGGCGACGACGCGACGGCGAAGGCCGCGACGAAGTCGTCGAGGGCGAAGCGGTGGGTGATCATCGGCGTCGGGTCCCGTCGCGCGATCAGCTCGAGCATCGTTTCGTAGCGCGCCGGGTACTCGATCGAGCCGACGAGCGACATCTCCTTCATCAGGACGGTCATGAAGTCGATCGGGACCGCTCGGCGGTGGAGCGCGACGACCGAGACCCGCGCCTTCGGCGCGCAGCGGGCCACGACCTGCTCCAGCAGCGGCCCCGCGCCGGTCGCCTCGATGAAGACGTTCGTCCCGACGAGCGGCATCCCGTAGAGCTCGCTGCGGCCATGGAGCGCGCCGAGCCGCTCCCAGAGATCTTCGTGCTTCGCATCGACGACCTGGCCCACGCCGAGCTTGCGCGCGACCTCGAGTCGCGACGACGAGCGGTCGACCACGCAGAAGTCCTCGATCCCCCGGTCGAGCAGCGTCAGCGCCGCCGAGAGACCGATCGCTCCCGCGCCGAGCACGGCGACCTTGTCGCCGGGTCCCACGCCCGCCTGGTCGACGGCGTGCATGCCGACGCCGAGCGGCTCGGCGAGCGCCGCCTGCTCGAAGGCCATCGCGTCGGGGATGGGGAAGAGGCTGAGACCCTTCGCGGCCCCGCGCACGAGCAGGCGCGGCGTGAAGCCGCCCTCGGGTCCGCCGCTGCCGAGGCCGAAGCCGGCGGCGCCCGGATGGAGCACCACGCGGTCGCCGACCTGGACGCCGCGCACGTTCTGCCCGAGCTCGGCCACCACGCCCGCGAGCTCATGACCGATCGGGACCGGCTCGGTCGCGCGCGTCTGGATGCCGCCGAGCTTCGCATAGCCCACGTCGCTGCCGCAGATGCCGCAGGCCTTGACCGCGAGGATCGCATCATCCGGTCCGCAGACGGGCTCCGGGACCTCGTCGAGTCGGACGTCGTTCGGACCGTGGATGCGAGCGAGCTTCATGTCGGTCTCCTCGTCCTGACCGTGCGCAGGCGCCGGGGACGGTCGCCGACCCCCGCACTGCGCGCAGAGGGCTTCAGTCCGGCTTCGATCCCCAGAAGCGCTGCCACGATTCGAGCGCATGCGGATGGCTGCCGAGCCCGGTCTGGCTCTGCGGCCAGTGAGCGGGCGGGAGCGAGAGCGGGTTGACGCCGAGCTCCGCGCCATACACCAGGAAGTGCTTGCGACGCACGAAGAGCCAGCGGCCGTCGCGGCGGGCGTAGGTGTCGTGGTACTGGATCGCGTGGACGATGAAGCGGTCGCTGTCGGGGCCACCGTCCTGGATCTCGCCGCGGGCGTAGACGATGCCGGTCGCGTTGTCGGCGTCGACGAGGTCGATCAGGTGGGTCCCGACGTTCAGGAAGGTGATCCCGACCTGGCGGAAGGAGCGGTCGAAGTCGGCCTTGAGCGCTTCATGGCCGCTGCGATCCCGGCCAACGCGGACGTCGGGCACGAAGAGCGCGACGAGCGCGTCGAGATCGCGCGCGTCGGCATGGACGGAGTAGCGAGCGGCGAGCTGGCGGATCGCCTCGTAGGCGAGCAGGCGCTCGAGATCGGTCACGACACCTCCGTCGCCGGCGTCCGGCCCGCCGCGCGTCTCGAGAGGGCGGCGGGGGTCTTGCCGCTCGGCAGCTTGCCATGGTCCCAGGAGACGAAGCGGATGGGCTCGACGCAGACCAGCACCCGCTTGCCCGCCATGCGTCGTTTCACGTCCTCGGGGATCTGCTCGATGTCGGGGAGCGGGCTCCCCGTTCCGGCGTTCGCCTCGATCATGGTCGCGACCGTGCGGTCGAGATCGGTCTCGAGTCGCGCGAGGCCCTCGATCATGACGCCGCGCAGATCGCTGTAGGCGCGACCCGTCTCGACGAGCAGCGTCACCTTCGGGTCGCGCTCGATGTTCTTCACCTTCTGGCTCGAGGCGTACGTCGCGAAGCGGACGATGCCGTCGTCGTCGAGGCCGTAGAACATGGCGACGGCATGGGGGAAGCCGCGCGGCCCGTTCGTCACGAGGGTCATGTTGTGTCCCTCGCGCAGGTAGTCCCGGATCTCCTGCTCGGTCATTGCGATATCGTCTTTGCGCGGCATCGACCGTCCCACGGCAGTTCGGACCGCGAACGGTATCGCAGCCCCGCGCGCCCGCGCCTCCGCGGGCGTGTCGGCGCCGCTCGCCCCGGTCGCCGCAGGGCGGAGGGCACGGCAGGGCCGGAGACCGTGCGGATCCGGGGGCCACGCGGCGTCGGGGGTGGCGGGGGTCGGGGGCAGGCGCTTTCGGTCGGGAGCGGACGATGAAGGCATTGGTGATCGGCGGGGCGGGTCCGACGGGACCCTTCATCGTGAACGGGCTCGTCGCGCGGGGCTTCGCGACGACGATCCTCCACTCCGGCCGACACGAGCCCCCGGAGCTCTCGCCCGCGCTCGAGCACGTCCACACCGACGCCTTCGACCCCGCGAAGGTCGAGGCGGCGCTCGCGGGACGGACCTTCGACGTCGCGATCGTGACCTACGGACGGCTGCGCCGGAACGCCGAGATCCTCGCCGGTCGCGTCGGCCAGTTCATCTCCGTCGGCGGCTTCCCGGGCTACCGCGGCTACATGAACGCGCCGCTCTTCGATCCGCCGGGCTTCCCGGTCCCGACGCGCGAGGACGCGCCGAAGGTGACGGAGCCGGCGGAGGACGAGAAGGGCTACCGCATCCGCGCGACGGAGGAGCGGGTGTTCGAGGCACAGCCCGAGGCGACGCACTTCCGCTACCCCTGGATCTATGGCCCGCGCCAGCCCGCGCCGCGCGAGTGGTCGATCGTCCGCCGCATCCTCGACCGCCGTCCCGTTCTCATCCTGCCCGACGGCGGGCTCTCGCTCTCGCACTTCGGCTACGTCGAGAACGTGGCGCATGCGGTGCTCCTCGCCGTCGACCAGCCGAAGGTCGCGGCGGGCCAGGTCTACAACTGCGGCGATCAGGAGGTGCTCTCGCTCGCGCAGGTGGCCCAGGTCATCGCGCAGGCGATGCATCACGATTGGGAGCTCGTCTCGATGCCCTGGGCGATCGCCTGGCCGGCGCGGCCGCTGGTCGGTCAGCCCTGGACGACGCATCGCATCGTCAGCCTCGCGAAGCTCGAGCAGGAGCTCGGCTACCGCGACGTCGTTCCGCCGCGCGAGGCGCTCGCGCGCACGGCGCGCTGGCTCGTCGACCACCCGCCGGCGAAGGGCGGGATGGAGGAGACGGTGCTTCAGGATCCCTTCGACTATGCGGCGGAGGATGCGCTCGTCGCGCAGTACCGCGCCGCGATCGGGGGCGTTCAGGAGCCCGCGTGGGCGGGCGAGGCGCCGGGGTTCGGGCTCGCCTACAGCGGGCCGGGGGGCAGGGCGCGGAGCCAGGCGACGTTCGAGGGCTGACGCCCCGCGCGGCTCGGCGGGCGCGTCGAGGCGCGGCAGACTCGCTCGAGCGCGGCCGACTCGGCGGGGCTCAGCGGATGCGGCCGCCGGCGCGGAACCGGATCGGCAGCGCCGACGGCCCCCGCACGGCGGGGTTCGAGCGATACGGAATCGCGTCGAATCCCCCCTCGACCTCGATCTCCGCGAGCCGCTCGACGACGTGGCCCAGCGCGATCTCGAGCTCGAGCCGCGCGAGCTGCGCCCCGATGCAGAAATGCCGCCCGACGCCGAATGCCGAGAGGTCGACCGGCTCGCGGGCGATGTCGAAGCGATCCGGGTCGTCGATCGCTTCGGGATCGCGCTGCGCGCTCGGGACGGAGCAGAAGAGCGCCTGTCCCTGGCGGACGGGGAAGCCCGCGACCTCCGTCGCGGCGCGCGCGTACCGCAGCAGGAAGCGGCCCGGGTGCTGGTAGCGGACGATCTCGAGCGAGGCGTTCGTCCGGATGGCCGGGTCGTCGCGGAAGCGGGCGAGCTGGTCGGGGTGGCGCAGGAGCTCGATCAGGCCGAAGGAGAGCGAGTTCGCCGTGGTTTCGGAGCCGGCGACCAGCAGGGTCATGACCGTGCCCAGGATCTCGTCGGAGCTGAAGCGGGTGCCCTCGTCCTCGGCCTGCACCATGTCCGTCAGCAGGTCGTTACCGGGATGCGCGCGCTTCTCTTCCATCAAGAGGCGGACGTTCTCCATGTGGATCGTCATGCTCTGGATCGAGCGCAGCTTGTCCGCCTCGCTGCAGAGCGGGTTGAACGCGACGACGACGGAGTCGGCCAGGGCCTTGAACTCGCGTTCGCGCGTGCTGTTGGCCGTTATGCCCATCAGCCGGCTGATCACGGCGACGGGGAAGAGCGCGGCGAACTCCGCGACGAAGTCGCAGCGGCCGCGCGGGAGGAAGGCGTCGATCAGCTCGTCCGCGAGGCCGTGCATCAACGCGTCGAGGTGGCGCACCGCGCGGCGCGTCAGCGCGGCCGAGGCGAGCTTGCGCAGCCGGGTGTGCTCGGCGCCGTCGTAGGCGAGCAGGTTCGCGCGCTGCATGCGGATGATCGGATGGTCCGCGTGCTCGGCCGGCGGGGGCGTCCAATGCTCCCAGACGGTGCGGTCGGCGGAGAAGCGGGTCTCGTCGGCGAGCACGGCGTTGACGTCGCGATGACGCGACAGGAAGAGCGCGCCGATCCCGGGGATCGGGAAGACGGGTGCGTGTTCGCGCAGGCGGGCGAGGATCGGGTAGGGGTCGCGGTCGTACTCGGGCGAGAGCGGGTCGAAGACGAAACCCGGATCGCCGGGCAGGCGCTCAGCGGCCATCGTGTGCGGACTCCGCATCGACGGTGAGCGCGAGCTTGCCCTGCACGCGGCTGTCGGCGAGGCGCTCGAGCGCGTCGGGCAGGGCGTCGAAGGGCACGACCTCGTCGACCGGAATGCGCAGCCTTCCCTCGCGCCACCAGCCGAGCATCCGCTCCTGGGCGCGCTCCTTGTACGCGCGGTCGTAGCCGGAGGGAATCACGCCGACGACCGAGTAGTTGCGCTGGACGAGATGGGGCATGTCGACCGTGCCCCAGCGGCCGCTCGCGAAGCCGATCGCGAGCAGTCTTCCCTCCTGGGCGATGCACTGGGTCGCCTTCGTGAAGAGGTCGCCGCCGACGGGGTCGAAGATCGCGTTCGCGCCGCGGCCACCCGTGGCGTCGAGGACCTGCTTGGGGAAGTCGGGGGCATGGTGGTCCAGCACGGTCTCGGCGCCGAGCGCGCGACAGAGCGCCGCCTTCGCCGGATGGCCGACCGAGGCGATCACGCGCGCGCCGAGCGCGCGGCCGACCTGGATCGCGGCGACGCCGGTCCCGCTCGCGCCGGCGAGCACGAGGAGCGTCTCGCCCGGCTCGAGCTTCGCGCGGGCGACGAGGGCGATGTACGCGGTATGGAACGGGATCAGGAAGCAGGCGGCCTCGGCGTCGCTCATGCCGTCGGGGACGGGCAGGCAGAAGTCGTCGAGCGCGAGGCATTCCTCCGCGAAGCTGCCGTCGCCCGTGAAGAAGCTCGTCACGGCCATCACGCGATCGCCCGTCCGCCGCCCGCGCACGTCGTGGCCCCAGTCGAGCACGCGGCCGCAGACCTCCTGGCCCTGGGTGAAGGGCAGCGTCGGCGTCAGGGGGTAGTTCGAGAGACACATCAACGCGTCGGGCAGCCCGATGCCCGCGCTGAGCACGTGGAGGCGGACCGTGCCTTCGCGCGGGGTCGGCGAGGGAGCGGCGGGATTCAGCGCCAGGACGTCGCGCGGTCGACCGGCCTGCGTCGTCTGCCAGGCTCGCATGGGGGGAGGCTCCTTTATCTTCGGGCTCGGGCTCGGGCTCGCGCGGGGCGCGGGGCGCGGCGCGGCTCAGGTGACCGGCTCGCGGCGCGCGAGGTGTCGGTGGCGGATCGCGAGCGCGGCGCGGCGGGCGTCGGCCGCATAGGCGGGCGTGTCCGCGGGCAGCGCGCTCCGGATCTTCTCGAAGGGCACGATCTTCGCCGTCGGCGCCGGGTTGTTCTTCGTGAAGATCCAGCGGTACTGCAGCATGCCCTCGGCATGACCGCCGGTATCGAGCCAGTTCTGGACGCCGGGGTCGCGATGGGCGAGCACGACGCGGACGCGGCCGTCGCGGTCGGCGCGGGCCTGGAAATGATTGAGCCCCGTCTGGCGCGTCGCCCAGTCCATCGTGCGGAACCAGACGTCGCAGAGCTGGATCTGCCAGTAGCGCGCGTCGGGCGGCTCGAACTCGATCACCATCGCCTCGTCGGGCTCGATCGCCCACCAGTCGTTGCCGTACACGATGTCGCGCGCGCCGCCGACGAAGGGCGCGGCGGGCTTGATCTCGCCCTTGACGAAGTCGCGCCGCAGCTGGTCGACCCACTCCGTCCAGAAGCGCGCCGACTGGAGCACCCAGCGCCCGGCCTCGTCGAGGAGCCGTGCCGTGTGGTGGGGCGTGTACGGCGCGGGGCGCTCTCCGACGCCGCCGATCCGCTCGATGTCGAAGCGCGCAGGCCGCTCGTTCTCCCAGTCGACGAAGTACTGGCGGACGCAGAAATACTGCGTCCCGGACGGCATTGGCATGAAGTTGCCGCGATGGCCGGCCGGCCGCTCCGCCGCGAGCAGGATCTCGAACGTCCCGTCGGGCGCGACCTCGAGCTCGGTCAGGAACTGCGTGTCGAATACCCGGTCGTCGCCGAGCTGCATGTAGCCGTCCTTGGTCTCGAGCAGCGCCTCGAAGACGTTGCTGCGATGGCCGGAGACGCGGTACTGGAACTCGGGCGAGACCCGCGCCCAGAGGTATTGATTGTCGACGTTCTCGGCGCCCCACTTCGCCTCGGAGTCCGGGTTGCGCACGATCTTCGGCGTCGCGGGGTCCGCGAGCTGGAGCGCCTGGAGCACGCCCGACGTGATCAGGCCGAGCGCATAGCGCGCGCCCTCGCTCTCGACCTCGCCCGGCACGGGCGTCGACTTCGCGGGATAGGCGAGCAGGTGGCGACCCGCCTGGTCGAGGGAGCGGCAGAACTCGCTCCAGGCGCTGCCGTCGAGCAGCCGCGTCGCGTTCTCCTCCTCCGTACGCGAGGGGAAGCGCAGCTCCTCCCGCAGCGCCGCTCCGAACTTGCCCGTTCCTCCGACCGCCGGCTCCTTGCTCATGTCTGCCTCCTCGTCGCCCGTCGGGCGGGGCATGCCGGCGCCGCGCGGGCAGCCGGACACGCCGGGTCGTGCGTCCGTCCTCGATCGTCGATCCGTGGCTTCGATGCTCGATCTTCAGGCCTCGATCTTCACGCCGTAGCGTTCATAGTAGTCGGCGAAGCGCGCCCGCTCCGTCGAGAGGTCGGCGCCGGTCGCGCTGAACTCGTATTTGTGGCCGCCGTGGCGTCCCTTCGGCTTGTTCGCGATGTAGTCGCGCTGCGCCTGTCGCGCGGATTCGGGGTAGTCGATTCCGAAGTGGTCGTACATTCCGGCCAGCGCCTCGATCGGATCCTTCATCAGCTGCGCGTAGCGCAGGTCGTAGCACTGGTCGGTCGACAGCCTGCCGGAGTCGCGCAGCGCGTTCATGCCGTCGATCAGCTGCTTGCAGGTCTCGCCCGTGAACCAGCTCGCCATCGCGTCGGCGTCGACCTCGTCGGAGCGGACATAGGCCGTCGAGTAGAGGATCGAGACGACGGAGGGGAGGACCTTGATCGGGTCGCGGTGGGTGAAGACGATGCGGGCGTCGGGGTAGACGGCGAGGAGCGCGTCGAGCTGCGACATGTGGGAGGGCGACTTGAGGACCCAGCGATCGCCCGGGCAGCGCCACTGCAGGACCTGCAGCATCTGCTTGTGGAAGCGGAAGGCGGGCACGCGGTCGCAGGCGTTGTACCAGGCCGCATAGCTCGGGACGACGTGGCGCCCCATCCATTCGTCGGACACGAAGGAATGGGCCATCAGCTGCACGTCCTCGACGGGGATGTCGCCGCCGAGTTCGTGCATCGTGTCGTACTCGGGAACGATCTCGCACCACAGGCGGATCTGGCGATCGGCCCGCCCGATGCGCGGGTCGCTCCGGTACGTCGCGCGTTCGGGGGGCGGGCAGGGGTTGCGCACCTCCCAGTGGCGCGGGGCGCGATGGCGCGGGTCGGCCGCGAGCAGCTCGTGGGTGATCGAGGTGCCGGTGCGCGGGAGGCCGGTGATGAAGATCGGGCGATCGATCGCCTGGCGGCCGATCTCGGGATGGCGCTTGTGCCAGTCGGTCAGCTGGAGCCGGACCGAGAGCGAGTTGATCAGATCGTCCCGGGCGATGATCCGGCCGACGGTATGGAGCTTCGCCTCGTCGCGCAGCGAGTCGACGAAGATGCGGTAGGGCGCGCGGAAGTCGTCGCTGCCGAAGTCGTCGAGCCCCGTCTTCGCGCGAGCCTCGGCCATCAGCGCGTCGGCGTCGAGCTCGATCCAGGTCGGGTCGCTGTTCTCGTTCAGGGCCTGCACCCAGGCGGGGCGCGGGCCGGGCTGCCAGATCGACACGGGACTCCTCGTCGGATGGTCGGCGCCGGGCGCCCGCGACCGCCGCGACGCGCGACGGCGCGTGGAGCGCGCGGGCCGCCCACTCAGGGCATGTAGGCGCCGCCGGAGACGCTCACGAGCTGGCCCGTGAGGTGCGCCGAGCGGCGGGAGGCGAAGAAGAGGGCGAGGTCCGCGATGTCCTCGGGGCGGCCGATGCGCCGGATCGGCTGGCTCGCGACGTTGAAGAGCGCTTCGCCCTTCGCGGCCGCCTCGGCCATCTGCTCGGGCGTCCCGAAGAGGTCGTAGCCGTACTTGCGCCAGAAGCTGCCCTCGCCGACGTCCTCGGCCTTGTGGGGCACGATCCAGCCCGGCGCGATGCAGTTGATGCGGATGCCGAGGGGCCCCCACTCGTAGGCGAGCCCCTTCGAGAAGGACATCACGAAGCCCTTCGTCCCGGCGTAGGTCGAGACCATGTTGGCCGCTTCGGGCTCGAGGGCGGAGTTCGACGTGATGTTGACGATGCTGCCGGCGCCGCGCGCGACCATGCCGTGACCGACCGCGCGCGTGCAGTTGTAGACGCCCCAGACGTTGAGGTCGACCTCCCACTCCGCCTCCTCGCGCGGCTTCTCGAGGAAGGGTCGGGGATGGAAGACGCCGCCCGCGTTGTTCACGAGCACCTCGACGGGACCGAAGGCGTTCTCTGCCGCGGCGACCATCGCGACGACCGCGTCCTCCCGGGTCACGTCGGTCGGGACGACGATCACCTTCCCGGGCAGGTCCTTCGCCGCCGCCGCGACCTCCTCGCCCTTCGCGCGGTCGCGCGTCGCGACCGTGACGTTCGCGCCCTCCGCCGCGAAGCCCAGCACGAGTCCGCGGCCGATGCCGCCGGACCCGCCGGTGATGATCGTGCTCCTGCCGCCGAGCTCGAGATCCATGGATGGGCGCCTCCTGGGCTGCGCATGCTAGCCCCCTGCGAGTGCTAGCGTCGACCGCTTTCGAGCGGGCGCCGCCCGCATCGATCCGAGCGAGGAGCGCGAAGAGCATGTCCGCCGACGCACCGCCGGCCAAGGCCGTCGCCGACCCCGAGACCTACCGCGAGGCGCTCGACCTGTGGATGCAGGGCCGGATGGCCCGCGCCGAGGGCCTGCGCGTCCACGACGTCGACATGCCCCGCGCGACGGGCTTCTCGAACGAGACGGTCTTCTTCCGCGCGAGCTGGCGGGAGGCGGGCGTCGAACGCTCGCAGCGCTTCGTGGCACGGATCGAGCCGCCGGATGGCGGGCTCTTCCCGGAGCAGACGGCGGCGTGTGCCGTCTCGGTCGAGGTCCAGTACCGCGTCATGAAGGCCGTCGCCGACGCGGGCCTCGTTCCGATGCCCCGGCTCGTCGCGTACGAAGGCGAGGCGGCCGTGCTCGGGCGGCCCTTCTTCGTGATGGAGTTCGTCGAGGGCGTGATTCCGGCGGACGTGCCGCGCTATTCGCAGGCGGGCTTCCTGGTCGACCAGGCGACGCCGGCCGAGCGCGAGCGGATGGTGCGCGAGGGGGTCGAGGTGATGGCGCGGCTCGCGCGAGCGGACTGGCGGAAGCTCGGCCTCGAGTGGCTCGACGGCAAGGGTCGGGGCGAGCCGCGGCTGGCGGACCAGCTCGAGCTGTACCGGCGCTATGTCGCGCGCGAGCTCGCGGGGCGCGAGCACCCGGTCCTGGAGCGCAGCCTCGACTGGCTCGATCGCAACGCGCCGGACGCCCCGACCGGCCTCTCCTGGGGTGATAGCCGGCTCGGCAACGTGATCTGGCAGGACTACCGACCGGCAGCGGTCTGCGACTGGGAGGCCGTCTCGCTCTGCCCGCCGGAGGCGGACATCGGCTGGTGGGTGATGTTCGATCGGCAATCGTTCGACGACCTCGATGCGCCGCGCCTCGAGGGCTTCCCGACGCGGGAGGAGATGGTCGCGATCTGGGAGCGCGCGAGCGGTCGCAGGGTGCGCGAGACGATCGACTACTGGGAGATCTTCGGGACCATGCGCTTCTGCGCGATCATGATCAAGCTCGGCGATCGCATGGTGCGGGCCGGCATCGTGCCGGCGACGGTCGAGCTCTGGCGCGAGAACGGCACGACCCATGCCCTCGCTCGATTGCTCGCACGCGAGGGGGGCTGAGGGGCGCGGCGCGGCGACGCCCGTCCGGCGAGGCAGCGCCGCGTCCCGGGTTCGCGGACGCGTGCGTGGCGCGTCGAGTGGCGTGATTGGGCAATCCGCTTCGTTCCCGCGGGCGGGTCGGGTCCGGCGGGAGCCCGCGGTTGAGCGGCAAGACACGCTTCAAGTGCCCGTGGGTGCATGCCATTCGAACGTTGCGAGAAGGGGGTCGGGTCTTTTGGCACGCACCCTGCAACGGGGGCTGCCATGGAAAAGCGCACCTCCCGTCTCTCCCTCGTCTTCTTCGGGATGGCGATGGCCCTGCTGGCGGCGACCCCGTCCCTGGCCACGTCCTTCACGGTCCACGGCTACACCCTCGGCGAGCGCATCTCGCTCACCAACGGCACCCGCGTCTGGACGGCGCAGCTCGACGTCAGCCTCGAAGGCATCGCGAGCCACGTGGATGCCTTCTGCGTGGATCTCGACAACATGATCGCGCCCGGCCAGTACACGGCGGCGCAGGTCCTCGACGCCTTCAGCTCGCCCTCGCCGGCCGGTGAGACGCCGCGCAACCTGGCCTGGGCGGGCTTCGTCATGCAGAACTTCGGTGAGGTCGATGGGCTCGCCGTCGGAGGCATCACGAAGACCCAGGCGATCACCGGCCTGCAGGCCGCCATCTGGGAAGGGATCTACGGCGGCGGCCGGGTGGACGTCAGCAGTCTGTCCGCCAATGCGCGCTCGATCTTCGAGAAGATCATGGCTCACGCGAACGATCCGCTCGTCGGCGACGGTCCGCTGGTCGTCGATCTGCGCGGCTACCAGGATCAGATCATTCGCGGCGGTCACGCGGTGCCGGAGCCGACGGCGGCGCTGGTCTTCGGTCTGGGGACGGCCGTCGTCGCGGTCGGGACGCGCCGCAGGACGGTCTGATCGAGACGCAACCGATCCGGACGCGCGCGGCATCGCGGCGCGCTGCGGATCGCCGGGACGAGCCCTGGACGCCCGACCTCTTCGGAGGTCGGGCGTCTTCGTCTTTCAGGAGCCGCTCGGTCCGCGTCCCGACGGCGGCGCGGATCAGGGAATGCGTCGCTTCACCCAATCGCCGACGCGCTGCATCGCTTCGGTCGCTTCCGGGAACTGGCCGCAGAGCCCGACGTAGCCATGGACCATCTCGTTCGCGAGATCGACGGTGACGCTCGCACCGTCGCGACCCGCGCGCAGCAGCAGGCGAGTCGAGTCATCGGCCGTCGTATCGATCTGGCCGACCGAGAGATAGATCGGCGGCAGGCCCGCGAGGTTCGCGTAGAGCGGCGAGATCAGCGGATCGCGCAGGTCGCCCCGCTCGCCCGCATAGTCGCGGAAGCGGGCGCGGATCCAGAGCGGGGAGACGAAGGGATCTCGTCCCCGCGACTCGCGCGCCGCGTCGCCCGACTGCTCGCCGTCGAGCCACGGCGTCAGGCCGACGATGCAGGCCGGCAGCGGCTCGCCGAGGTCGCGCAGGCGACAGGCCGCGGCGAGGGCGATACCCCCACCGCAGGAGTCGCCGAGGAATGCCGTGCGCTCCGGTCGGACGCCGCGGGCCTGGAGCGCGCGCCAGGCCGTCAGCGTGTCGTCGAGGGCCGCGGGGTAGGGATGCTCCGGCGCCCAGCGGTATTGGAAGCAGACGACCCGCGCGCCGAGATGGCGGGAGAGATGCTCGCCGTAGTCGAGGTAGTGCTCGACGACGGTCGAGACGAAGGCGCCGCCATGGACGTGGACCACCACGCGATCGCTGTCGCGGTTCTCCGGTGTCGCGATCCAGGTCGCCTCGAGCCCGTCGAGATCGACCTGCTCGAGCCAGGTGCCCGGGCTCGCGCTCGACGGATGGATCGCGTGCATCTTCGCGCGGACGACCTCCACGGGATCCATGTGATCGACGTTGCCGCCCGGCAGGACGCTCATCAGCTTCTGATAGGCCTCGCTCGCCACGTTTCCTTCTCCTTTGCGCAGGGGTCGTTCGCGCGCTCCGCTCGTAGGGTCCCACGATCCCGCGGTCGCTCGGGGCGCTCGCCTCGTCGGATCGACGGCCGGCATCCGGCGCGGAGCCGAGTATACGCAGATCCGCTCCGGCGTTGCGTCCGGTCGGGGGCGCGTTCGAGGCGGGGGACGGCCGTCGTCCCCGGGCTCACGCTTCGGAGTGGTCCTGGCTAGACTGCGCCGGTAGCCTCCCGCGCCGACTTCGCGCCCGATGCGGCGCCCAAACCGAACGGAGCAATTGCCATGGCTGCCGCGCCGGACCTTCGCCTCTCCGAGAGCCTCTTCGATCGCATGAAGCCGATCGACGTCGATACCCACGTGACCGAGCCGCGCGACGTGTGGACGGCGCGCGTGTCGAAGAAGTGGGGCGATCAGGTGCCCCACGTCGAGCGGATCGACGGTCGGGACCTCTGGCTCGTCGGCGACCAGATGATCGGCGGTCCCGGCTTCACGACCGCCGCGGGCTTCAAGGGCTCCTATCCCGAGTTCCGCAACGGCTACGACGACATTCCCGAGGCGTCCTACGACGCGAGGGCCCGCCTCGACTACATGGACGAGGAGGGGATCTGGGGCGCGATCCTCTACCCGAACGTCGGCGGCTTCGGCTCGGGCGGATTCCTCAAGCTGAAGGACCCCCGCCTGATGCTCGAGTGCGTGCGCGCCTACAACGACTTCCTGGTCGATTGGTGCAGCGCGGATCCGCGTCGCCTCGCGCCGGTGGCGGCCATGCCGTTCTGGGACGTCGAGGCATGCGTGAAGGAGGTGCAGCGCGCGGCGGCGACGGGACACAAGTCGATCCTCGCCTGCTCGGAGCCCCAGGCCTTCGGCCATCCGCGCCTCGCGGACAAGCACTGGGATCCCTTCTGGGCCGCGGTCGCGGAGACCGGTCTGCCGATCAGCTTCCACATCGGCTCGGGCGATCTCTCGGACATCGTCCAGGATCCGGCGAAGATCGGCCCGAAGGCCTCCTTCGCGCGGGTCTCGTCGGGCGTGTTCATGATGAACATGAACTGCATCGCCGACCTGATCTTCGGCGGGGTCTGCCATCGCTACCCGAACCTGAACATGGTCTCGGTCGAGAGCGGTGTGGCCTGGCTGCCGTCCTTCCTCGAGGGCTGCGACTGGCAGTGGTCGAACGGGCAGGTCCGCAAGGAGCATCCCGAGTACGACCTGCTTCCGAGCGAGTACTTCAAGCGGCAGATCTATGGCTGCTTCTGGTTCGAGAGCCGGTGTCTGCCGGGCGCGGTCGAGCTGATCGGGGACAACCTGATGTGGGAGACCGACTTCCCGCATCCGACCTGCCAGCATCCGGGCGGGCCCGAAGGCGGACTCGCGACGCATCCGCGCGACTACGTGAACCGCGTGATGGGCGGGCTCGACGAGGAGAAGGTGGCCCAGATCCTCCATCGCACCGCGGCTCGGCTCTACGGCTTCGAACGGCTGGTCTAGCGGAGCGCCGCGCGCGTCGGCATCGGCGTCTCGCATCCTGTGCCGGACGTGCGTGGCCCGCCGGGTGCAGGCTCAGGCAGGGCGAACGCGCGGAGTCTGGATCAGTTCGAGGCAGGTGCCGTCGGGGTCGCGGAAGAAGACGGCGTAGAGCCCGCCTTCGATCGGGACGTCGGGGCCCATGTCGAGATGGCAGGGGCCGGAGTGGGCGACGCCGAGCCGGTCGAGCGCGGCGCAGCTCGCCGCCGCGTCGTCGACCATGAAGGCCATGCGGAACGCGCCGAGGTGGTTCGCCTCGGCGAGGGGTCGGCCGACGGGCCGCGGCGTCTTCCATTCGAGCAGGTCGAGGATCATGCCCTCCGCGCGCCCGCCGACGGCGAGGAAGTCCGCGCGGTAGTCACAGTCGCCCGCGAAGCCGAACCCCGCGCCCGAGGCCGCGGGTGGCTCCGCGCGCCCCGCGATCGGAGCCACCCCGAGCACGCGCCGATACCAGTCGCTGCTGCGGTCGAGGTCGCTGCAGTTGATGTTGATGTGGGAGAGCATGACCGGACCGTCCCGCTCGATGAACTCGATGCAGGTCCCGTCCGGATCGGCACAGCAGAAGAAGCGCACGGACTGACCCGGCAGGACGGGGACCGAGACGGGCGCGCTGCGGGTCTCGATGCCGGCGGCGACCAGCCGCGCGTGGAGCGCGTCGAGGTCCGCATGGGCGAGGCAGACGCGCATGAAGCCCAGGTGGTTCGCCTCGGGATGCGGGCGCCCGATCGGCTTCGGCGACTTCCACTCGAGCAGGTCGAGCGAGGGGCCGAGGGGCGCGCGGTGGTCCTGGAGCATCCAGGCGTCCCAGGCGATGCGGCCGGGCAGGCCGAAGCCGCGGCCGTCCTGGGGCGCGGGGCGCGTATGCGAGGTCGGGGTCAGGCCGACGAGGTCCCGGTAGAAGCGCAGCGAGCGCTCGAGATCCGAGCAGTTGACGTTGACGTGGGCGACGCTCAGCAGATCGAGGGCCATCGTTTCTCCCTGTCGTGCCGCCTTCCTCCGGAGGCGATCGGGCATCGGGGCTCGCGCGGGCGCGGCGCCCTACGCGGCGTGCGCGCGCGCCTACTGCTCGCGTCCGCGGGCCATCACGTCTGCGCGGCGGCGGCCGATCGCGGCGCTGTCGATGGCGCGCGCGGACTCGATGCCGACGCGGAGCTCCCAGGCCATCGCCTCGTCGAAGGGCATCGAATAGCCCGTGTCGATCATCTGCTTGACCTGCTCCATCACGCCGGGAACGCAGCTGCACATGTCGCGCGCGAGCGCCTTCGCCTCGTCGAGCAGGCGGTCCGGCTCGCAGACGCGGTTGGCGAGGCCCCATTCGTAGGCGCGCTCGGCGTCGAGGGCATTGCCCGAGAGCGAGAGCTCCTTCGCGCGGTTGATGCCGATCAGGCGCGGCAGGCGCTGCGAGAGGCCCCAGCCCGGGACGATGCCGACCCGCGCGTGGGTATCGAGGAACTTCGCGCCGCGGGCCGCGAAGAGGACGTCGCAGGCGAGGGCGAGCTCGAAGCCCGCCGTCGCGGCGGCGCCGTTGACCGCGGCGATCACCGGTCCCGAGAAGCCTTCGATGCCATGGCGCATCTCGTCCTGGCCCTGGACCGAGAGGTCGTAGCCCGTGACCCCGTCGCCGCCGCCGCCGATCTCCTTCAGGTCCATGCCGGCGCAGAAGGCGCGACCGGCCCCGGTCAGGATCACGGCGCGAATCTTCGGATCGGCCTCGAGCTCCGCGAAGGCGGCGCCGATCGCGAGACGCAGCGGCGCGTTCAGCGCGTTCATCTGTTCGGGCCGATTGAGCGTGACGACGGCCAGCGGCTCGTCGCGTTCGATCAGCAGGACGGGGGCGTCGGACATGGCTCGAACTCCTCGTGGCCGTTCGTTGGGCGGGACCGCCGCCGCCGGTGCGCACCGATACCTCGCTTCGGGAGCCGCCGCACTCCGCCCGCTGGCGCGCGGCGAGGCCGCCGGGCGAGGCGCGCCGTCCGCGATCTACGCGTCGTGGGCATTCACGCCGATGCCGCCGTCGACGATCATCACCTCGCCCGTCACGAAGGACGAGCGGTCCGAACAGAGCCACGCGACCGCGTCGGCGATCTCCCGCGGCTCGCCCAGGCGTCGCATCGCATGGACCGAGGCGGTCGCCTCCCGGATGCCGGGGTTCGCGTCGAAGTAGGCGGCGAGGCCCGGCGTCTCGATGCCGCCCGGGGCGACCGAGTTGACGCGGATGCCGCGGGTCGCGAACTCGGCCGCGGCCGTCTTCGTCAGCGCGATGACGCCGCCCTTGGCCGCGGCGTAGGCCGCCTGGCGGACCTGGCCCTTGAGTCCGGACTGGGACGCGATGTTGACGATCGCGCCGCCCCCGTTCGCGCGCATCGCCGGAATCTCGTACTTCAGGCACAGCCAGACGCCGGTCAGCGTCACGGCGAGGCAGCGGTCCCAGCGCCCCCGGTCGAGCTCGGTGGTCGGATGGAAGCCCGCGCCGAGCGCCGCGTTGTTCGACGCGCAGTCGAGGCGACCGAAGCGCGCGACGATGCCCCGGATCGTCGCCTCGACCGAGGGTTCGTCGGAGACGTCCGCATGGAAGGCCTCGGCCTCGAAGCCTTCGGCGCGGATCTGCGCGACGGTCTCCTCGGCGGTCTCGAGCCGCCAGTCGACGACGGCGACCCGCGCGCCCTCGCGCGCGAAGGTCTGCGCCGTCGCGCGACCGATACCGCTCCCCGCGCCGGTGACGAGTCCGACCTTGCCCTCCAGCAGTCGCGTCACCGCGCGCCCTTCCCCGGGCGAGGCGGCGGCCAGCCGGGGACGAGCCCGTGCTCCTTCGCGTGGCGCGGGGCGTGGAACGTCTGACCGCTCCTCGCGCGGCCCTCCTCGGTCGTGAGGATCCAGACGAGCGTCGCGGCGGGAACTTCCGGCGGCGCGCCGAAGGCGATGTGCTGCTGGTAGATCGGGTCGTCCTTGCCGCGCAGCGCGAGCTGGGATTCGGTCGGGACGTAGCCGGGATCGATGTTGTAGGCGCGGATGCCGTCCTCGTGGTGCTCGACGTGGAGGAAGCCCGCCATGCGGTGGAACGCGCTCTTCGACGCGCCATACGCGAAGCCCCAGCCGCCGTCGCCGGTCTTGTTGGGCGGGTCGTACTGGCCCGCGTTCGAGGTCATGTTGACGATCGTGCCCGCGCGACGCGGGAGCATGTGGGCGAGGACGCGGCGCGTCAGATGGAACTGGGCGAAGAAGTTGCCCTCGAGCACGAGGCGCAGCTTGTCCTCGGGCAGCGTCCGCATCGGATCCATCACGCCGGGGCCCTGGTAGATCCCGTTGTTGAAGAGCACGTCGATGCGGCCCCATTCGGCGAGCGCGCGCTCGACGGCCGCGTCGATCGAGGCGCGGTCGAGCAGGTCGAGTCGCAGCGCGAGCGCGCGCCGGCCGCGCTGCTCGACCGCGTGGGCGGTCTCCTCGACCGAGCCGGGCAGGGCGGTCTGCCGGCCAGCCGTCGCGACGGACGAGCCGTAGTCGTGGGTCTCGCCGGGGTGGAGCGTCCGCGCGGTGACGACGACGTCGTAGCCGGCCTCGGCGAGGGCGATCGAGCCGGCCTTGCCGATGCCGCGGCTGGCACCGGTCACGAAGGCCACGGGGGCGGATGCGGACATGGCGGGCGTCCTCGCTTCGGAGTCGGGTCGGGTTCGTAGGCGCGGCGTACGGTACAGCGCGAGGCCCGTTGCGTCAGGCAGAGCGCTTGCGCAGACTCGGCCTCGGCTCGAGGTCGAGTCGACGGGAAGCGGCCATGGTCGTGGAGACAGGTGGAGCGATGCGACTCGCGGATCGGGTGTTCGTGGTGACGGGGGCGGGCTCGGGCATCGGTCGCGAGATCAGTCTGCGCTTCGCGGCGGAGGGCGCGAAGATCGCCGCCGTCGATCTGCGTCCGGAGACGGCAGCGGAGACGGTGGGCCTGCTGGCGGGGACGGGGCATTTCTCGTGCGCCGTCGACGTCTCGAGCGGTCCGTCCGTCGTCGAGATGTTCGGCGCGGTCGATCGCCACTTCGGGCGGGTCGACGGGCTCGTCAACAACGCCGGTGTCGACCACGTCCCGGGCGACGGGCGCGACAGGGTCATGAAGACCGGTCAGCAGACGATCCACATGAGCGACGAGGGCTTCACGCGCCTGATGGCGATCAACGTGAACGGCGTCTTCTTCTGCCTGCGCGAGGCGGTCAAGCTGATGCAGCGCGAGCAGCGGCCGGGCGTGATCATCAACATGTCGAGCATCGCCGGGATCTCGTCGAACGGGACGGTCTCCTATGCGGCGTCGAAGCACGCGGTCCTCGGGATCACGCGGGCGACCGCCCGGGAGCTCGGCCGCTTCGGCATCCGCGTCAACGCGATCTGCCCCGGCGTGATCGACACGCCGATGACGGCCGGCGTGCCCGAGGCGGCGCTCAAGCCGCTGAAGCAGGCGACGCCGCTCGGGCGCGTCGGGACGCCCGTCGACATCGCGCAGACGGCGCTCTTCCTGGCGAGCGACGAGAGCAGCTTCATCACGGGCCAGTGGATCTCTCCGAACGGCGGGCTCGTGATGTGCTAGGAGCCCGAGTCGGGCTCGGGACGGGAGGCACGATGCAGAAGCTCTTCTATCTCCTGCGCGATTCCGCATCGGCGGACGGTGACGCCCTGCGGCGGGCGATCCTCGAGCGGGCGGTGCCCGCGATCCGCGCCTGCGGCGGGCGCGAGCTGACGGTGTCCACGGCGGACGCGGACGTGGCGGCGGGCCGGCCAGTGCGTCAGATCGATCCGCCGATCCGGGCCTTCGTCTCCTTCTGGCTCGAGGATGCCGCGGACCGGTTTCCGGCGGAGGCGGCGATGCGGTCGCTGGTGAAGGCGCTCGACGGCTATCTCGTCGTCGAGTCGCGGCCCGTGGTCCATGCCATGCCGAAGGGCGAGCGGACCCGGGGCATGAAGCAGATCTCGTGCGTGACCAAGCGCCCGGACCTCTCCCAGGAGGATTTCATCCGCATCTGGCACGAGGATCATCGCCAGGTCGCGATCGAGACCCAGTCGACCTTCGGCTACGTCCGCAACGAGATCTTCCGCGCGCTGACGCCCGGGGCGCCGACGCAGTGGACGGCGATCGTCGAGGAGTCCTTTCCGATCGAGGCGCTCGACGATCCGCACGCCTTCTACGACGCGAAGGACGAGGCCGAGTACCAGGCCAACTTCAAGCGCATGATGGACAGCTGCGGGCGCTTCCTCGACCACGGGCCCATCGAGGTGACCTTCGTTTCCGAGTACTACCAGGGTTGAGGAGGGGATCATGAAGGCCGGTCTTCGTATCGGAATCGGGATGGCGATCGCGTCGATCCTGCTGCTCGCGCCGCCGGTCCTCGCCCGAGACTACAGCGAGAAGCGCGCGGACTGCAGCCAGCACGATCCCCTGCGGCAGCCCTTCTTCGGCGACACCCATGTCCACACCGTCTACTCCTTCGACGCGAACGGCCAGGACACGCGCAACACGCCGCGCGACGCCTATCGCCTCGCCCGAGGCGAGGAGATCGGCCTCCAGCCCTACGACGCGGACGGCAATCCGACCCGCACGGCGCGGCTCTCGCGTCCGCTCGACTTCACGGTCGTCACGGACCACTCGGAGCTCCTCGGCGAAATCGAGATGTGCTCGACGCCGGGCACGCCGGCCTACGACGCCGACCTCTGCTGGGTCTACCAGCGGTTCCGGCCGTCGACCTTCGCCCTCTTCGCCGTCCGGACGATGATCGAGCGCAGGCGCTTCGGCTTCTGCGGGAAGGACGGCAAGCTCTGCTTGGATCAGGCGCGGCGGGTCTGGAAGGACATCCAGGCGGCCGCCGAGGAGGCCTACGATCGGACGGAGCGGTGCCGCTTCTCGAGCTTCGTCGGCTACGAGTGGACGGCTTCCGGCGGCCACGGCGAGAACCTCCATCGCAACGTGATCTTCCGCAACGCGAACGTGCCCGAGCTGCCGGTGAGCTCGGTCGAGACGGAGTCCGCCTTCGAGCTCTGGCAGAAGCTCCAGAAGAAGTGCATCGAGGGCGTGAAGGGCTGCGACGCGCTCACGATTCCCCACAACTCGAACCTCTCGGGCCCGGGTCTGATCTTCCAGTCCGCGAAGCTGCCCCTCGACGGCGGACCGGCGCCGGCGGTCGACGCGAAGGAGGCGGCGCTGCGCCAGCGCTGGGAGCCGCTCGTCGAGATCATGCAACACAAGGGCGACTCGGAGTGCCTGCTCGGCGGCGACACGACCGACGAGGCCTGCGGCTTCGAGAAGCTCCCCTACAACAGCTTCGCCGGCGTCGGCCGCATCGCGGCCTCCGGCGTCGACTCGGCGATCCCCGGCCAGCGGGACCTCGACCTGCGGCCGAACCGGCAATCGATGGTGCGCGAGGCGCTCAAGACCGGCCTCGCCGCCCAGGCCGAGCTCGGCGTGAACCCGCTCAAGTACGGCATCGTCGCGAGCACAGACACCCACCTCGGCGCCCCCGGTCTCGTCGAAGAGGCGAACGCCAAGGGGCACGGCGGCGCCGGCATGCGCGCGGCGCGCGGTCTGCCCGACGACCTCGAGTTCAGCCCGGGCGGGCTCGCCGTGCTCTGGGCGGAGGAGAACAGCCGCGACGCGCTCTTCGACGCGATGCAGCGGCGCGAGGCCTACGGCACGAGCGGCACGCGACCGGTGGTGCGCTTCTTCGGCGGCTGGGACTTCGACGCGTCGCTCTGCAAGGCGCAGGACTTCGCCGCCCAGGGCTACGCGCGGGGCGTCTCGATGGGCGGAGACCTGGCCGCGGGCCCGGCGGAGGGCGCGCCGACCTTCGCCGTCTGGGCGCTCCAGGATCCCGGTACGGCGTCGCTTCCCGGCACGCCCCTGCGCCAGATCCAGATCGTCAAGGGCTGGCTCGAGGACGGCGAGACGCGCGAGCAGGTCATCGACGTGGCGACCGCGCCGGGCCAGGCGAGCGTCGATCTGAAGACGTGTGAGACGAGCGGTCGGGGCGCGGGTCAGCTCTGCAGCGTCTGGCGCGACGACGACTTCGATCCGCAGCAGAATGCCTTCTACTACGCGCGCGTGCTCGAGAATCCGACCTGCCGCTGGAGCCAGCGGCTGTGCATCGAGGCGGGCGTCGATTGCGCGAAGCCGGAGACCGTGACGGCAGGCTACGAAGGATGCTGCCGGCAGGACCACGTTCCCGTCATCCAGGAGCGCGCCTGGACCTCGCCGATCTGGTACACCCCGTGAGTCCCGTTCCGCGGTGCCGTGGCGGTCTGACCCGGCGCGCCCGGGCGATGGTGGGCGGGGCGCTTGCCCGGGCGAGGGCCGCCGCGTAGCTTCTCGGTCCCGTGCGAACCGGGCTGCGCGGCAGCGGGTCGAAGCGGATGACCGATCGCGTCGGAACGCGGGCCGTGCCGCGTCGCGGCCCGGCGGTCGGCTGGATGTGATTTCAGGAGGCGATTTCGATGGCGCGTCGACGAAGCAGTGCATCCTCCACCTCGGCCGAGGTCGATCTGACGCCGATGCTCGATGTCGTCTTCATCATGCTGATCTTCTTCATCGTGACCGCGTCGTTCGTGAAGGAAGCCGGCGTCGACGTCACGCGTCCGCCGGCCGAGACCGCCGAGGCGAAGGACAAGGGCAACATCCTGATCGCGCTCACGGAGTCGGGTCAGATCTGGATCGACCGCCGCCAGGTCGACGGCAACTCGCTGCAGGCCCACATCGAGCGCCTCCACGGCGAGAATCCGCAGGGCTCGATCGTCGTCCAGGCCGACAAGAACTCGCAGAACAGCCTGCTCGTCCAGGTCATGGACGCCGCACAGGCCGCGGGCGTCACGCAGATCGCGATCTCGGCAGAGAGCCTCTAGCGCCGCGCGAAGCGGTCCATGGCTGCGCGAAGGGCCCCGGATCCGTGTGACGAATGCGGGCGCGGCGCGACGAACGCCGCTCAGCCCGGCACCGACCGCGTCAGACCGGGCGTTCGCCCTGCAGGGTGATGCGGTACATCAGGCGCTCGAAGTCGGCGTAGTCGTCGATCGCGTAGTGCTGCAGCCAGCGGTTGTCCCAGACCGTGAGCGTGCCGTCCTCCCAGTGGACCCGACAGGTGTTCTCCGGCCGCGTCGACAGGTCGTAGAGCATCGCGAGCAGTGCTGCGCTCTCGGGCTTCGAGAGGCCGACGATCTGCTGGGTGAACATCGGATTGACGTAGAGGCTCTTGCGTCCGGTCTCCGGATGCGTCCGAACCACCGGATGGACGACCTCCTCGTAGATGCTGTCGCTGTAGCTGTACGCGATCGCGGTCTCGCCGCGGTACTTGGCCTCGCCCGTCGTCTTCGGATCGTAGGCGGTGCGGGCGCTGTGGATCGCCTGGAGCGGCTCGAGGAAACGTTGCAGCGGCTCGGAGAGCGAGGCCCACGCTCGCTCCATCGAGGCGTAGAGCGTGTCGCCGCCGACCGGCGGGACCCGCTCGGCGTAGAGGAAGGTGAGCGAGCTGGGTCGCTCGAAGAAGCTGTTGTCGGAGTGCCAGGACGTGCCGAAGAACGCCTGCTCGCCGGCGGGCTTGAGCACGCGGATGATCTCCGGGTAGTCGGTCATGCCCCGGGCGATCGGATGCACGTCGGGCCGTCCGAAGCCCTGCGCGAGGGCGCGCAGCTGCGGCAGGGCGAGGCGCTGGCCACGAATGCAGAGCACGCCGTAGCGGGCGAGCGCCTCCTCGAACGTCTTGCGCTCGGGGGTCGAGAGCGGTCGGGACAGGTCGAGACCGCGGACCTCGGCGCCGAGCGCCCCGGACAGACCACGGATTTCCACAGCGTTCGTCATCGGAGGGCAGGCCTCTCCATCGTTTCCGGCGATTGCGGTTTCCGCCGACTGCGTCGGGCGCGGAGCCTTCCGGTCGCCGCCCCGAGCGCGTGGGGGAGGCCAAGCGTACGCGACGGCGTCGCGCTCGGCGATCGTCAGGCGGTCTCAGTCGACCTCTGATCGACGTCTGAAAGCGCGTCAGCGTAATCTGGACGCGTCTTCCGAAGGCGGGCCGAGCCGGCCATGGGCCGCGGGCGGATCCGAGCGGGGGCGGCGGGGAGGGCGTCGCGATGGATGCGGAAGCGTGTGGCATGCGGGGGCGGATCCTGCTCGTCGACCTCGGGGGAGCGAGTGGGCTCGGGCTCCGCGTCGCGTTGCGGGCAGCCGGGCTGGCGATCTGCGCATGCCCCGACGTGCGTGCCGGGCTGACGGCCTTTGTGCGTGTCCTGCCCGACCTGATCGTGGTCGAGGCCGGCGGTGAGGCTGCGGCGGCGATCGAGCTCGTCGAGGGCGTGCGGGCGATCTCGGATGTGCCGCTGATCCTGGTCTGCGAGGGAGACGGCGATGGCGACGAGGGAGAGGGCGAGCTCGCCGATCCGCTGGTCGCTCGAGCCCGCGCGCTCGGAGTCGATCGCTGCCTCGCGGCGGAGCGGGCGCGCGACGCGATCGGGATCGTCGCCAAGGGGCTGCTCGCGGAGCGGGCTTCGGCCGCAGGAGCGTCGTCGGTCGCGCCGCGCGCGACGCCCATGACCGTCGCCCGGGCGCGCCTGCGCGCGCGGGAGGATCTCCGGCGAGAGCTCGAGCGACAGCTCCAGGCCTGTCACGGGAATCTCGCGGAGGTCGGAAGGCGGATGGGCAAGGATCGATCGACGATCCGCTACCACCTGCGGCGCTTCGGCATGCTGACCGACGAAGCGACCTGCTCGAACGAGCCCGATGCGGCGCCGGCCGAGCGGGCCGGGACGCGCTGGCCGACGTTGCTTCGATCCGGATCGGCTTCGCGTCGGCGCGAAGCGACCGATCAGAGCTCGCCGATCTCGCGATTGAAGGCGTAGTCCGCCGGCTCGCCGACCAGGACGTCGTAGGGCGCCTCGAAGACCGAGCGGCAGTCGGCGCCGGTGACCACGTTGACCACGCAGGCCGGCGACGCCAGGATCGATGCGGGGACGAGCAGCGCCGCGCCGATGCCGGCGCGAATGGCGGCAAGGGGTCGAACCAGCACGACGTCGATGCCGGAAGAGAAGACCCGCTGCGGCACCGAGCCATCCCACGTCCAGGCGGCCGACGGGCTCGCCAGGGCGACGGTCGCGAGCGCGACCAGGGCCGCCAGCCCGATCACCCGTCGGATCCGATTGCAGAAGCCAGGTCGATTCGGGCGCATGCGCATCGCTTGGAGACCTCTCGTTCGATGTCCGCTCTTGACGGGCCCTGGATGGGCTCTCGCTGGTTTGTGGGTCCACGCTCGATCGGTCTTCGATCGGATCCCGATCCGAACGTCATCCGATCTCGACTCGTTCTTGCCGTCGAAGCCCCGTCGATCCGGCGTCGGTTGCGACGGGGACCCGGTCCGATCCCCGTGTTCGTATGGCTGGCCGATCCTAGCAGAGCGCGGGACCGTGCCAACGCGGCCCGCATGCCATCGATCCGGTATGCTGCGCGTCCGCGGAGGGGAGGTTGCCTACGGAAGACGCGGCGCGCGGAGCGACCTCCGAGACCGAGGAGGAGGATTCGGGCCGGCTGACGCGTCGGATCCTGATCGGCCTCGTGCTGGGGGCGCTCGCGGGCCTGCTGCTGAACTGGCTGGCGCGCGGTCATCCCGCGACCGAGTTCCTCGTCGGCGGCGTCTTCACGGTCGGCGGCAAGATCTTTCTGGCGAGCCTTCAGCTGCTCGTGGTCCCGCTCATCCTCGTCTCGCTGACCTGCGGCACGGCCGCCCTCGACGACGTCGCGAAGCTCGGCCGCATCGGCGGCAAGACCTTCCTGCTCTACATGCTGACGACGGCCATCGCCATCAGCCTGGCCGTCGTCGCCGCGCTGCTGATCGAGCCCGGCGTCGGCAGCCCGCTCGCGACGGACGCGACGGCCTCGGGCGTCGGCTCGGCACCGGACCTCGTCCAGACCCTGACGGAGCTGATCCCGACCAATCCATTCAAGGCGCTCGCCGAGGGCCAGACGCTTCAGATCATCGTCTTCGCGATCCTGCTCGGCATCGCCATCACGCTCTCGGGCGAGCCGGCCGGTCCGCTGCTGCGGCTCTTCGAGAGCGCGAACGTCGTCGTGATGAAGCTCGTCTTCCTCCTGATGGAGATCGCGCCCTACGGCGTCTTCTGCCTGATCGCGAAGGTCGTGAGCGAGCAGGGGTCCGACGCCTTCGGTCGGCTCGCCTGGTACTTCGCGACGGTGACCCTCGTTCTCGCCGCGCACGCGCTGCTGACCTATCCGATCCTGCTCGTCCTCTCCGGCCTCTCGCCCTTCCACTTCTTCCGTCAGTTCCGCGCACCGATGAGCGTCGCCTTCGGCACGGCGAGCAGCAACGCGACGCTCCCCGTGAACCTCCGCACCGTCGAACATCGGCTCGGCGTCGATCCCTCGGTCGCGTCTTTCACGATCCCGCTCGGCGCCACCATCAACATGGATGGCACGGCGGTGATGCAGGGGGTCGCCACCGTCTTCATCGCCCAGGTCTACGGGCTCGAGATCGGGCCGGGCGGCTTCCTGACCGTCGTCGTGACGGCGACGCTCGCCTCGGTGGGGACCGCCGGCGTGCCGGGGGTCGGGATGGTGATGCTGGCCATGGTCTTGCGGCAGATGGATCTACCGGTCGAGGGCATCGGCCTCGTGCTCGGCGTCGATCGCCTGCTCGACATGCTGCGCACCGCCGTCAACGTCACCGGCGACGCCGTCGTCTCCTGCGTCGTCGCGAAGAGCGAAGGCAAGCTCGACGTCGAGCGCTACCGCAGCTGAGCGCGCGGGCCGAGATCGTCCCGGCCGAGGCGCGCGGGACGCGGCGACTTTGCCGGCGCGCCCGGGCTGGGCGACAGTCGGGACGTTTCGATGACAAGCAAGCGCGTCCGGTGCGGTCGACGTCGAGGCGACCCGGCCCGTGCCCGACCCCGCCGAGGAACCCCCACGATGAAGCTCTATACCGGAATGGGCCCCAATCCCCGAGTCGTCACGATCGCCGTCGCCGAGACCGGCGCGAAGGTCGAGCTCGTTCCCGTCGACCTGATGAAGGGCGAGAACCGCCAGGCCGACCATCTGAAGCGCAATCCCGCCGGCCAGCTGCCGACCCTCGAGCTCGATGACGGCCGCTTCATCTCGGAGATCACCGCGATCGCCGAGTACCTCGACGAGAAGACCGGCGGCAAGCTGATGGGGACGACGCCCGAGGATCGCGCCGAGACGCGCATGTGGGTGAGGCGGATCGACCTGAACATCGTCGAGAACATGGCCAACGGCTTTCGTTATGCGGAAGGGCTCCCGCTCTTCAAGGATCGGCTGCGATGCATCCCCGCGGCCGCCGCCGACCTGAAGGCGATCGCCCAGGAGCGCCTCGCCTGGCTCGACGGGCTGATGGAGGGGCGTGAGTTCATCTGCGGCGAGCGCTTCAGCCTGGCCGACATCCTGCTCTTCGCGTTCATCGAGTTCGGGAACGCCGTCGGTCAGCCGCTCGATCCGAAGTGCGAGCGTCTGCAGGCCTGGTACGCGCGCGTCGCGTCGCGGTCCTCGACGAAGCAGGCCTGACCGCCCGACCCGCGCCCGCCCGGCTCGTCCCGGCCGGTCGGGCGCCCGGGCTCAGCGCGGGCCGCGCTTCGATGCCGCGGCACGACGGTGCTCGTCGCCGGCTCCGTCGCGTTCCGGGCGGGCGGGATCGTTCGGGGCGCTCGGGGCGGGGGCGCTCTCGTCGGCCGCGAGCGCGCGGTGCAGGCGTGCGAGCTTGCTCGGCGCGGGCGTCACCTCGCCGGCCCCGATCTGCTCGAGCCAGCGTCGGAGCGCCTGCTCGATGCGTGGCGCGAGGCGCGGATCCCCGGCCGTCCCGGGCGGCGTCGCGGGGCCGAGCTCGACCTCGATCTCCTGATCGACCCGGCCGCCCGGGAACCGCGTGCGGTCGAGGGCCAGCTCGATCGGCAGGTCGCCCTCCGTGTCCGAGAGCGTGAGTCGGGCGATCGCCCGATCGTTGTCGAAGCGCGCCCGGCAGGCGAGTCGACGGCCGAGCGTGGCGGTGCGGATCGTGGCCAGGAAGCGGGCGAGCGGGGGCGGCAGCGGATCGGCCCCCGCCGCCCGAGCGAAGCGCTCGAGCCAGGGCGCGAGGTCGAGTCCCGAGTCGAGGGCCGCGTCGAACTCGGGCTGCGACATCGCCGCCTCGAGCTCGATCCGGCGGGCGAGCGATCCGGCCTCGGACGCCGCCGGGACGTCGCCCTTCAGCGTGAGGCGTCGCGCTTCGCCCTCGGCGCGGAGCCGGACGCCGATGCGCGCGGCGCGCAGCATTCCCGCGTCGTCCTCGAAGAAGGAATTGGTCTGGCGCACGGCGGCCGGATGCCCGAGCGCCTGCGCCACGCGGCCGTAGGCCGTCTCGTCGCGCAGGAGCAGCTTGAGCTCCGTCTCGATCCAGCCCGCCTCGACGCCATCGGTCCCGATCCGATCCGGCATCACCCGTCCCACCGCAGCCCGATCTTCGTCGGCGGCCGCCGCCGTCGGAATAGCAGATCGGCGGGCGCTCAGTCCGGGCTCGCCTCGCCGGTCGAGCGCGCGATCAGATCGAGCATCTCCTCGCCCTGCTCGTCGAGAATCGTGAAGAAGAGCTCTACGAGCTGCGGATCGAACTGGTTTCCCGCGCCCTTGCGGATCAGGTCGCGCACGCGCTCCTGGGGAAAGGCCGCCTTGTAGGGCCGGCTCGTCGAGAGCGCGTCCCAGACGTCGACGATCGTGACGATGCGCGCGGCGAGGGGGATGTCCTGGCCGGCCAGTCCGTGGGGGTAGCCCGAGCCGTCCCAGCTCTCGTGATGGTGGAGGATGCAGTGGAGCGTGGTCGGCTCGAGGCCAACGACCGGGGTCACGATTCCCGCGCCGATCTCGGGATGGCGCTGCATCTCGCGCCGCTCGGGCTCGGTCAGTCGCTCGGGCTTGTTGAGGATCGCGTCGCGAATCCCGATCTTGCCGACGTCGTGGAGCAGGGCGCCGAGCTCCATCGCCCGGATCTCCGCCGCGGGCATCCCGAGCCGCGAGCCCATCAGGGAGGAGAACGCGGCCAGGCGTCGACAGTGCTGGTCGGTGTAGCCGTCGCGCGCCTCGACGGCGCTCGCCACCGCGGCGATCGAGGACTCGAAGGTCTCGCGCAGGCGTTCGATCAGCTGCAGGTTCTGGGCCGTCAGCGCGAGCTGGGCGCCGACGGTCGCGATCGTGCGCCGCTCGAGGGATTCGAGTCGCTGCTCGGGACGGCAGTAGACGACGAGCACGCCCACGACGACCGCGCCCGCGACGAGCGGCGCATGGACGATGCGCGCGTCGGCGACCTCGGGGTCCGACGTCTCGACCGTCCGACGTTCGGCGAGCGCACGCTCGGCCGCGGGGCGATCGAGCGCGAGCGCACGCCCGTCCCCGCGCTCGGGGCGCCACTCGAGGCGTGTCTCCGCGAGGAGGCCCCGCGCGTCGACGCGCAGCAGCACCACCCCGCGCGCCCCCACGACGTCGCCGAGCAGCTGGAGCGCGATCTCGAGACCCGCCTCGGGTCGCGTCGCCGCATCGGCGACCCGGGTGACGTCCGTCGTCAGGTCGCCGACGCGGGCCAGCGCGTCGAGCGAAGAGGCGTGTGCTTCGGCAATGCCGCGGACATGTCGTTCGAGCCCTTCGATGCCGAGCGCGTACTGGGCCGCGACCACGCCGAGGACCACGCTGGCGGGCCAGGCGATGCCCCAGGTCCAGAGCGAGAGCCAGCCGAGCCCGACGATCGCCGCGGCGACGCCGCCGAAGAGCAGGGCGCGGCGGGGGCGCGAGCGCCGGCGTCGGGGCCGGAGCAGGAGCGCGATCAGGAGGAGTCCCAGGGCGACGGAGCGCGTCGAAGCGGGCCGGAGTGTCGCGTCTCCGGCGAGTGCGGCGGCGGCCGTGCGGTAGGCGATCGCCTGGATGAGCACGCCCGGAAGCGCGGGATCGACCGGCGTCGCCCAGAGGTCCTGGAACTCGGCGGCGGTGGCGCCGACGAACACGGTGCGGCCGGCGATGCGCTGGGGATCGAAGCGGCCCTCGATCAGGTCGACGTAGGCGAGGGTCGGGATCGGTGGGCGGAACCGGCGGAAGTCGACGCGCTCCTCGGCGGCGGCGGCGCGGGACGCGTCGTCGAGCAGGGGGTGCAGGCGCGCGGGCGCCGCGAGCCGCAGGGCCGCGCGCGCGAGGGAGGGCAGGGGGGTGTCCGCGATTCGTTGCGTTCGCGGGACCCGACGGACGACGCCGTCCGGCTCGATCGGGACGAGGACGTGGCCCAGCGCACCGGCGGCTCCGCTGAGGGCCGCGATCGGCCGGTTCACGATCTCGATCGAGAGCCCGCCGTCGAGCGATTCCGTCTGCGAGAAGGTCGCGAGAACGACCCGGCCGTTGCGCGCGACGCGCTCGGCGAAGAGGCGGTCGTCCTCGGGGTCGGAGTCGCTCGAGAAGTCGACGTCGAAGGCGATCGCCGCGGCGCCCGCCGCCTCGAGCCGCGCGATCGCTTCGCCATGGCGTCGTCGGGGCCAGGGCCAGTCGTCGAGCGCGCGCAGGCTGCGCGGGTCGAGGGTCACGATCGCGACGTCCGGCAGCAGGGCCGTCGGCGTGGGGCCCCCGCTCGGAGGAGGGAGGCGCAGCGAGGCGTCGTGGAGGCGGCGATCGAGGGCGTCGCCGACGCCGGCGAGCTGGGCGCAGAGCGCGAGCCCGAAGACGGCGAGCGTCGGCAGCAGCGGGCCTGCCCGGCGGCGGAACGCGGCGAAAGGCCTCATCGAGGAGGGCCGATCGGCCGGCCCGACGGGCAGCTTGAGGCGCCGCCTGGCCGCCTCGCGGCGAGGCCATCCCGTTCGAAGCGACGACGGCGAGGCGACGCGTCCGCGCCTCCGGGCCGGGCGCAGCCCGCACGCAATCGGCCGGCAATGTCCGCCGGCGCCGAGGGATCCGACCGGCCGCTGGCGCGTGAACTAACGTCCGCGGAACGTGGGTCGGCGCTTCTCCATGAACGCGCGCACGCCCTCGGCGTAGTCCTCGCTCTCGAAGCACGCCCGCACCGCGGCGTCGACCGCCTCCGGCCTCCGCGTCGCCGCGGGGCGACCCCGGTCGCGGAACGCCAGCTTGGCGGCGCGCAGTGTGAGCGGCGCGTTGTCTGCGATCTGCTGGACGACCTGCGCGACCCAGGCGTCGAGTTCGCCCTTCGGCAGCACCCGGTTCACGAGACCCATCGACCGGGCCTCCAGCGCATCGAAGCGCCGCGCGGTCAGGAAGATCTCCTTGGCGTTCGGCAGGCCGACGACGCGTTCGAGCGCCGCGAGTCCGGAGGCCGCATAGCCGACGCCGAGACGTCCGGCCGGAATCGCGAAGACGGCATCGTCGGCGCAGTACCGCAGGTCCGCCTGCAAGGCGATCGCGCAGCCACCGCCGATGCAGAACCCGTGGATCGCGGCGACGACCGGCTTGCCGATGGTGGCGAGTGCATCGAATGCGACGTCGTTCTCGGCGTTGTACGCGAATGCGCTCCGACCCGTCCGCTCGGCCTCGAACTGCGAGATGTCCGCGCCCGACACGAACGCCTGCTCGCCTTCCCCGCGCAGCACGACGACGCGGACCTCGCCATCGGCATCGAGCTCGCGCGCCGCGCCGGCGAGCGCTCTCCACATGTCGGCCGTCACGGCGTTGCGACGTTCGGGATGGTCGAAGACGAGGTCGGCCCGCGGGCCCTGGCGTTCGATGCGGATGCGTCCGGACATGGGGCGCGCAGCATAGCCTCTGACGTGGACCGCAAAATGCACCCGGCACGAACCCTGCGTAGCCGGGGCGCATGCCGAACACACAGCCTCGCTTCACGCCCCTTCTGCCCCAACCCCCGCTGCGATTCCCGAACGAATCCGGCCCTTGGCGCTTCCAACGCAAGGGCTTCTACCTGCGCGGCCGCCCACCCCACCGCGTCCAGCGCTACTGCTGTTCACGCTGCCGCCGCTCCTTCAGTTCACAGAGCTTCGCCACCACCTACTGGCTCGGCGACCCGACCTCCTCGAGCCCGTCTTCCACCGCCTCGTCGCCTGCTCCGCCTCCGTCAGATCGCCCGCGAATACCAGGTCTCCCACTCGACCATCCGGAGCCTGAGCGACCGCCTCGCCCGCCACTGCCTGCTCTTCCACGAGGCTCCGCCGAAGCGAGCCCGACCAGGCCCCCTGGTCCTCGACGGCTTCCGCACGTTCGAGCACAGCCAGTACTGGCCGATGGACCTGAACCTCCTGGTCGGCCCCTCGCCTTCGTCTACGGCTTCAACGACGTGGAGCTGCGGCGGAGCGGGACGATGCGACCCCGCAGCAGGTGAAGCGGGCCTGCTCGAGAAGCGGTTCGGGCGCCGGACCGGAGGCGACGCGCAAGCGGGTGGAGGAGCTGCTGCGGCGGGTCGTGCCGCCGGGGGCGTGGCCGAGCTCCGCAGCGACAAGCATCGGGCGTATCCGCGGGCGATCCGTCGGCTTCGGGACCGCAGGATCCTGCACGAGCGGACGAGCTGAGGGCGGCGCGGACGCCGCGCAATCCGCTGTTTCCGGTGAACCTGGACATGCTGATCCGGCACAGCAGTGCGAACCACAAGCGGGAGACGATCGCGTTCTCGAAGCGGCGGCAGTCGGCGTTGTACCGGATGGCGGTGTGGGTGGTGTGGCGCAACTACATGAAGGCGCGGTCGGAGAACCGGAAGCTGGGGCCGCCGGCGGTGGGGCTGGGGCTGATCCGGGAGGCGCTCACGGCGGGGAGGATCCTTGCGCGGCGGCTCTTTTCGGAGCGGATCCTCACGCGGTCGAGCTGGTTGTGGGTTTGCTATTTCGGTCGGATCCGGACGCGGGCGATCGAGGGGTGCGGGGTGCATCGGGCGAGGTATGCGGTGTAGGCCAAGTTGCGGGCCGAGCGACCGCGGGCCGCTTCGTTCGACTAACGGAGGTGCATTCTTCGGTCCACGTCTATCGGGGCACCTCGGCGAAGCGCGCCGACTCCCGCCGCCTCTCGAGCCAGGGCGCGGCCCCCGTCTCGGGCCAGTCGGTCTCGATCCCGAACATCGCCGCCAGCGTCCGGGGTACCCCGCGTAGCGCCGGCTGGCCCGGCACGCGGCCTGCCGGCACGCCGTCGCCGAGCACGGCGAAGATCGCGTCCTCTTCGTGCTGCATCGAGGAGCGGATGCCGTGGTCCGACAGGTAGACGAGCCAGTCGTCGCGATCGAGGGCGCGATCGAGCTCGGCGAGCCGGGCATCGATGTAGCGATAGGTGTCGAGCAGTGGTCCGGCTCCGTCGTCCTGGCCGGCGCCGTCGAGCGCACCGAAGTGGGCATGGGTCACGAGGTCCAGGGCTTCGAGGCGCAGGAAGAGGAAGTCGATCTCGCCCGCGCCGATGATGCGCAGCGCGGCGTCGAGCTCGGCGGCGATCGTTTCGGCGAAGCGGCGGGCGTCGCGATCGTGGGCGAGAGCGGGGAAGCGCTCGAGCTCGCGCGGGCTGAGGGGGCGATAGGCGGCCTGGGTCTCGAGCGTGCGGTGGTGGCCGTCGGGGCCGACGATCTCCGCGTGACGACCGGCGTCGATGCGGCCATGGGCGAGTAGCATGTTCGCCGTCACGAGCGAGCGTGCGCCGAGGGTCTCGAAGAGGTTCGGGCGCTCGGGCAGGACGAAGCCGAGGAACGCGAAGGGATTGCTTCCGACGGTCTCGAGGCCCGCGAGCTCGAGGCCGAGGTCGTGGACCCAGTCGAGCGTCGCCCGGGCGCGGGGCCGCGCGGGCCAGACGAGACTCTGGAGCGCCGCGGCGGTGAACGCGGGGCGGCTCTCGAGCACGGCGCGTCGACCCTGCTCGAGCAGGTGGTCGTGAAAGGGCAGCTCGCCGCGCGCGCGCAGGTACTGCACGAGGCGCCAGTCGCCGCAGTCGGGCAGGATCGCGATCACGCGGCGACGCCCGTCGCCCGGGCGGCGGGCCGGCGTGGTGGCGCCACGCGTCGCGAGGACATCGGCTGCGCGGGGAGAGGCCGGGGCCGAAGGGCGGAGGCTGGGCGTGATCGTCCGGGTCTCGCCGGGCTCGGGCCAGAAGCTGCCCGATGCGCGGACCCGGCCTTCGGCGTCCCGCACGACCCAGCGTCGCGGGTGCGGGCCGCGCCGCGACGCGACGACGAGCTCTCGCCGGTCGGCGATCGACAGGCGTCGATAGGCGGAGTCGGGGGCCGCATCGGCGTCGGGCGAGAGCGCGAGCTGGCCGCCGCGCAGGGCCTCGGGCAGCGCGAAGACGATCGTCGCGCGGGCGTCGGGGGCGGGCGGATCGTCCGTGCGGCGCACGGCGCGGACGAGCTCCTCGCGCGAGACGCCGGAGAGATCGACCACGTCGACGGCGGCGTCGTAGGCCGCGAGCGCCTCCTCGGGCCGGCCGGCGGCGAGCAGCTCGGCGATCAGGCGGCGATGGAGGCCCCAGACGATGTTGCGGTCGGTGAGCCGGTCCTGGGTCGCGATCGCGGCGCGCAGCAGGTCGAGCTTCGGGTGCTGCGGATCGTCGAGCTGATCGGTCGAGAGACGCAGCGCGTAACGCGCCGCGAGATCGATCGGGTCGGCGCCCGCGGCCTGCCACGTGGCGAAGGTGCGCTGGACCGCGTCGAGGTCCCCGGTCGCGGCCTGAGCCTGGATGCGCGACTCGTACCAGGCGGTGGCGAGGGGCTGGTCGAGCGCCGGGGCCCGCTCGCCGAGGGCGCGGATCGCCTCGGCATGCTGGCCGCGACGACCGTAGGCGACGGCGAGAACGAGTCGCTGGGGCAGGGCGTCGAGCCCGTCGCCGGCCCGCGCCTCGAGCTCGGAGAGCAGCGCGCCTTCGTCCTGCTGCGTGCTGCGCAGCATCAGCTCGAGCTGGAGCAGGTCGAGATCGTCGCGATGTCGCAGCGCCGCGCGGGTGGCGAGCGCGGCCGCCGGTTCGAGCGCGCCCGCGGCCTGCCAGGTCCGCAGCATCAGCTTCGTCAGCACCGGATGCGGGACCCAGTCGCCCGCCCCGGGAGCCCGGAGCAACGGATCGAGCAGGGCCGTGCAGCCCGCGCGATCGCCGAGCGAGAGCGAGGCGATGCAGCGACACTCCGCGATCCGCCGCCCCGCGCCCACGGCACCGCTGCCCGTCTCCGAGCGCGCGAGCGCCTCGTCGAAGCGCTCGGCATCGACGGCCGCACAGACCGCGTCGGCCTGGGACTCGAGCGCCGTGTCGCGACAGCCGGTCGCGAGGGCGAGGACGAGCGCCGGGACGAGCGCGAGCGGGATCGTGCGGACGCGTGCGCCGGACCGCGGCCTCATCGTCTCGCCCTCAGCAGGCCCGAGAGCGCGATGCCGTCGGCTCCCGCCGTGGCCGAGAGCTCGAGCCGGTCGTAGAGATCGCCGAGCCGCGTCGCCCGGGCGCCGATCGTCGGGCGGGCGGCCCGGGTCGCCTCGCCCGCCACGGGCCGCGCCGTCAGGCGCGTGTCGAGCGTGCGCATGCGATCGAGGTCGACGACGAGTCGCGTCGCGGGCGCCGCGGCCGGGACGTCCGTGTCGCGGGCGGGGACGTGCGCGTCGGAGGGGGCGGCGGCGGAGACGCGGGGCAGGGACTCGCCGGCGCGTTGCGGGGGCGGCGACGCAGGGGTCGACGAGCCGAGCACCGCTGCGACGGCCTCCGCGCGGTAGCCGAGCACGAGTGCCTCGTCCGTGACGACCCAGCAGGGCGCGAGCTCGGGCAGGAGCGGGAGGTTCGCATAGCATCCGCCGGTGCGGGTCGAGCCGGACCGCGTCGCGAAGACGCGCGGGCTCGGCTCGAGCGACCACGTGTGGCGAAGCTGTGCGAGCGCCTCCGCGAGGGCGGCGGCGATCGCGGCGGCGCCACGATGGTGGAGCACGATCGCGGCGAGGGGGACCGCGTTCGCGGGGGCGGGCTCGAGCAGGGCGAGCTCGAGCGTGCCTTCGAGCAGCGCGCCTTCGAGCAGCCGACTCTTCAGCGCGAAGAGCCGATCGCCCTGGCCCTCCTTCGGGATCAGGCGGGCGAGCCCCGTGCCCGTGGCGGATCGCAGGTGGAGATGGAGCAGGGCCGACCCGGCGTCGACGACGGCCGGACGAGGCGCGGTCGGCGAGGGCACGAGGAAGCCGGCGGGGCCCATCGCGTCGTCGGGCACGAGGCGACCGGCGAGCGCGAGTCCGCCGTTGGCGTCGACATCGAGTGTGAGCGCGAGGCGGCCGGCACGACCGATCGGCCATTGGAGCGCGCCGGCGTGTCCGCTGCGCGCATCGTCGAGACGCGCGAGGAGGACGGGCTCGGGCCGGGTCGCAGGGGCGGGTTCGCGCGGGACGGTCGGATCGATCGAGCGGGCGGCGTCGTCCGGGTGGCTGGTGACGACGGAGGACGGTGTGGCGCGGCATTGGAGGGCGTCGAGCGCGTCGAATGGTGCGCGCGCGTCGAGCGGATCGGGGAAGCGGGCGACGACCTCGGGACAGCCGGCGAGGCGTGTATGCAGGCGGGCCGAGACGCGGGCGGCCGGCGTATCGGTCAGCGACGCCAGGCGTTCGAGCAGACGCATCAGGGCGGGCCCCTCGATCAGGAGCGCCGGGATCCGGTCGAGCGGATCCGGAGCGGGCGCGGGTCGGCAGCCACCGACGATCAGCACGACGGCGGTGACGCGGGCGACGAGGGCGCGCCCCGGGCGCCGGGGACGCCCCATCCGATGCTTGGCCATTCGCATTGTTGCGGCTCATCGGCAGCCGACGCGCAGACCCTGAGGCGCGTCCGCCCGCCCGGTCGAGCGGGCCCACCGTGTCGGGATCAGGCAGGGACGCGAGCGCCTGGGGCGTCGTTCCGGGCATGGACGACGCGTCCCGCACAGAGCGTCGCGGCGACGGAGTCCGCACTCGGTGCGTCGCGCGCCGCCCGCCACGGCCGGTCGAGCAGGCAGAGATCCGCGGGCATGCCGACGCGGAGGGCGAGGGGATCGCAGGGGGTGGCGCGATCGCTCGAGAAGAGGCCGAGCGCGGTCTCCGGCTCGATCGCCTCGTTGGGGCCGAGCGGCCGGCCGGCTCGCGTCCGGCGCCGCGTCGCCGCGGCGAGCGCGCGCCAGGGATCGGGCTGGCCGTAGGGCGCGTCGGTTCCCGCGGCGAGCGGGACGCCGGCTTCGAGCCAGCTGCGGAGTCGGTAGAGGTGGGGGCGATCGCGGGGCTCGACGTCGCGCAGATAGTCGTCGCCCCGCTCGAGGACGAAGGCGGGCTGGGTCACGACCCGCGCGCCGAGGCGCCGCGCCCGGTCGATCGCCTCGGGCGGGGCGACGGAGGCGTGCTCGATCCGATCGCGTCCGTTCGTCCCCGTCGTCGCGAGGGCGGCGAGCGCGAACTGGATCTCGACGCGGGTGACGCAGTGGAAGGCGGCGCCGCGGCCCTGGTCGTGGGCGACGCGGATCGCGTCGACGAGCGCGTCGAGGTCGGGCAGCGCGGGCTCGTCGAGCAGGAACTTGCGCGCACCGACCGAGAGCCGCGCATCGGGCTCGAGCGCAGCGAGGCTCGCGTCGCCCATCAGCACGACGCGCTGGGGCAGACTTCCGTCTCGCTGTGCGGCGCGGAAGCGCTCGGCCTGAGCGAGGTCGTTGGTCGGGGTCGCGTCGGTGAAGCCGGTGATGCCGAAGCGGGCGAGCCGGCTCGCGGCGGCGCCGAGGTCCGGCGCCGCCGCCATCGGCAGCCGGCGTCGCAGCCAGGCGTCGGCGCGGAAGAGTCGGCCGGTCGCATGGCCCGCGGCGTCGCGCTCGATCCGGGGCAGATCGCCGTCCCGATCGGGCTCGGCGAGCGGGCCGTCGAGGCCGAGCGCGGCGAGGGCGGCGGAGTTGAGATGCCAGGCGATGCCGCTGCGGTGCTGGATCCGGACGGGGCCGTCGGGCGCGAGTGCGTCGAGTCGGATGCGGTCGAGCGGGCCGGCGACGGACTCGTGGTAGGCGACGCCGCGGCGCCAGCCGTCGCTGCGCGGTGCCTCGGCGAGCGCGCGGGCGAGCGCCGTCGCGTTCCGGACGGCGGGCGGACCGCAGTCGACGGAGACGAGCGCGGCGGCGAGGGAGAAGAGATGGAGGTGGTGGTCGTGGAGGCCGGCCAGCAGGGCGCCCCCCGCGGCATCGATCACCGGCTCGTCCCGCGTCGGCGCGAGCCCCGTCGCGATCGCCGCGATCTGCCCGCCCGTACAGCGCAGATCGACCCGTCGTCCCGCGACCTCGGCGTCGCGGATCAGCATCCGCGCCGCCAGCGCGCGAGCGTCGCCGGCTCGGGCGGCACGAGCGGAGGCCCCGGCGCGCGGGCCGTCCGTGCGCGCGCCGGCGCGACCTCCTCCCAACCCGATCCGTTCCACACCGTCCAGCGTCCGTCGCGCTGTGTGAGCGGAAGCGTGAGCGCATCCGCCGTCCGCGCGCCGGCCTGCGCGATCGGCGCCGCGTGCGCGTCGCGGCCCCGAGCGCCGTCCGGCGCGGCGCAGGCGGCGGGGGCCGCGTCGGGGACGTACGCGGCATGGGCGGCCACGTCGGCGAGCGAGAGCGCGAGCAGGCCGCCCCGGCCGGTGGCGAGGAGCGCGAGGATCGCGACGGCGGCGTGCAGCCCGGTCAGCGGATCGGCGATCGCATCGCCGCCGAAGCGCGGCGATGCGATCGCCGATCCGGCTCCGAGCGGGCGATCACCGCGGCGCGCCACCCGGCCGTGGGCCGAGCCCGCCGGATCGTAGGCGAGCCCCGCTGCGACGGCGGCGTCGTCGCCGAAGGCGATCCACTCGTGCTCGCGGCCGTAGCCCGTGATCGAGGCCCAGATGCGACCCGGTCTCGCGGCGACCCAGCCGCGCGCATCGAAGCCGAGCTGCGCCAGCGCCCGGGGTCGCGCGCTCTCGAGCACCACGTCGGCCTCGGCGAGGAGCGCGGCGAAGACCTCGCGATCGCGACTCGCCGCGAGGTCGAGCGCCGCGCTGCGCTTGCCTGCATTCAGCAGGGCGAAGAAGTCCGCGTCGCCGGCGCGCGCGCCGTCCGGCCGGCGGGGACTCTCGACCTTCAGCACGTCACAGCCCGCGGCGACGAGCAGCGAGCCGGCGAGCGGGCCGGCCCAGAGCGTCGAGAGATCGAGCACGCGCGGCGCGCGGGGGCGCGAAGCCGTGATCGACCCGCCGCCGCCCGCTCCGGTCGCATCGCCGGTTCGCCCGTGCGTCGCGGCGCTCAGCCGGAAGCAGGGCGGGGTCGTCGCGCCGGTCGCGTGCGCGTCCGAGCCGGGGAGCGCGATCGCAGGGGCCACCGCGAGACCGATCTCCCGGCCGCGCTCGACGAGCGGCACCATCGACCGGCCGCAGAGCGCCCGCTCGACCGCCGCCCAGTCCCGCTCGGTCTCGATCGCCGGCAGGTCGTGCTCGAGCCACGCCGGAAGCAGCCGCCAATCGTCGGCGCGGGGCAGGTTCAGAGCGATCTCGCCATCGGCGAGGGGCAGCAGGCGCGCGCTGCCGCCACAGGCCGTCCGCCCGCGTCGCGCGAGGCCGAAGGCGGCGGCGCGCTCCCCGAGGAGGGCAGGCGCATCGAGCGGGACGAGGTCGCAGCCGGGGGCGAGGGCAGCCAGTGCGAGACCTGCTCCGCGTGCCGCCGTCGCGAGCGCGCCCGCGGCGAAACGGGGCGGCCCGTCGGCCTCGCCCGTCAGTATCATCGCCCCCGAACGCGCCCACTCGAGCGCGGGGCCGGCGGCGTCCGGACGGTCGTCGATCGGCCGCTCGCACGCGAGCGCGTGCAGGAGCTGCCGCGCGTGCTCGGCGGCGGGGTCGCCGCTTCCGGCGCCTTCGAAGGGGCTCGTCATGGTCGTTTCTCGCGAGCGACGGACGTTAGCATTCGACCAGTGGAATCCGTATTCTCGGCCGGCCCGAAGCCCGGGGGCCGATCCCGACGTCGTCGGGCCGTCCGCTCGACCGGGCCGCGCGAGACGCGCGCAGAGGCCGTGCGCCGCGTGCGGCGCGCGATGCAGGCGACGCGGCGATTCTGGGGACGCGGAGATCTCGGCGACGCGGAGATCCTGCCGACGGGGAGGAGAGAAGCGAGATGGCAGTGTACAAGGCGGGAATGCGACTGAAGAGCGCGGTGTGCTCGTCGCAGATCATGCTGGTCGTGGCCCCGGCGCGCGACGTGCAGCTGACGTGCGGCGGCGCCGCGGTGGTCGAGCTCTCCGCGCCCGATGCGAGCGGGGGCGCGATCGATCCCGCCCACAAGCAGGGCACGCAGATGGGCAAGCGCTACACGAACGAGGCCGGCGACATCGAGATCCTCTGCACCAAGCCGGGCGAGGGCGGGCTCGCCGTCGACGGAGAGATCCTGAGCGTGAAGGGTGCGAAGCCGCTGCCGTCGTCGGACTAGTCCGTCATGAACCTGATGATGATCCTCGAGATGGCGGTGTCCGCGATGGGCGACCGCGTCGCGTTCCAGAACGGCGATGATCGGCTGACCTATCAGCAGCTCTACGACGCGGCGGGCGCGCTGGCGGCGTCGCTCGACGATGGCCGCACGAAGCACCTCGCGATGCTCGACATCTCGACCCTGGCGCTGCCGATCGGCGTGTTCGGCGCGTCGTGGGCGGGGGTGCCCTTCGCGCCCCTGAACTATCGGCTGACGGATCCCGAGCTCGATGCGCTGATCGCCCAGCTGAACCCGGGTCGGCTCGTGACCGACGGCGAGCGGGCGGCGCGGCTCGGCGCGCGCCTCGCGACGAGCGACGGCGGAGACTTCGTCGCGGTCGACACGCGCGAGGCGCTGCTCGCGACGACCCGCGCGGCCGACGCGAAGCCGCGCGAGGCGCCCTGGTCCATGGACCCCGACGACACGGCGATCCTGCTCTTCACGAGCGGCACGACCGGCGCGCCGAAGGCGGCGGTGCTGCGGCAGAAGCATCTCGTCTCCTACGTCCTCGGGACGGTCGAGTTCATGAGCGCCGACGAGCGCGACGCCTCCCTGACCTGCGTGCCGCCCTACCACGTGGCGGGCATGGCGGCGATCGCGAGCTCCGTCTACTCGGGTCGACGCGTGGTCCAGCTCCCGAGCTTCTCCCCCGAGACCTGGCTCGAGACGGCGCGGCGCGAGCAGGTGACCCATGCCTTCGTCGTACCGACGATGATGTCGCGGATCGTCGACGCGCTCGGCGACGCGAAGGACGCGGGCCTCCCGAGCCTGCGCGCGATCTCCTACGGCGGCGGCAAGATGCCGCTGTCCGTCATCGAGAAGGCGATGCGGCTCTTCCCGAACACCGACTTCACCAACGCCTACGGCCTGACCGAGACCAGCTCGACCATCGCGCTGCTCGGCCCCCAGGACCATCGCGACGCCTTCGCGAGCAGCGACGAGAAGATCCGAAAGCGGCTCGTCTCGGTCGGCCAGCCGCTGCCGACGATCGAGCTCGAGGTCCGCGACGGGGAGTCGGGTCGGGCGCTGTCGGCGGGCGAGCACGGGCTCATCTTCGTCCGCGGCGAGCAGGTCTCGGGCGAGTACCGGGGCAAGGGCAGCCAGCTCGACGCCGAGGGCTGGTTCAACACCCGCGACGGCGGCTACCTCGACGAGGGCGGGTTCCTCTTCCTCGAGGGGCGCATGGATGACGTGATCGTCCGCGGCGCCGAGAACATGTCGCCGGGTGAGATCGAGGACGTGCTCCTGACCCACGAGGCGGTCCTCGACGCCTGCGTCGTCGGCGTGCCGGACGAGCAGTGGGGCGAGGCGGTGGCGGCCGTGGTGGTGCTCTCGCCGAAGGGGCAGGCGACCGTCGCGGAGCTCCAGCAGTGGGTGAAGGATCGCCTCCGATCCTCCCGGACTCCCGAGCGGATCGAGTTCTGGCCGGAGCTCCCGTACAACGAGACGGGCAAGCTGCTGCGGCGCAAGGTCCGCGAGGCGCTGCGGGACGACGGTTGAGCGCGAGGCGGGACGCGCCGGTCCTCGCGCTGGCCGAGCTCGCTCGGGCGCTGCGCCTGCCGGATGCCGCGGAGTCGTTCTCGCCCGCGATCGGCCCCGGGTTTCTCGCCATCGATCTCGAGGCCAGCGCCGCGGATCCGGTCGAGCCCTGGGTCGGAGAGCTGCTGCCGCGCCTGGCGGAGCTGCCCTGCGTCACGATCGCGATCGGCCCCGAGCCAGCGGCGGAAGGCGTATCCCGCTCCCGGTCCATGGCCGCGCCAGGGGGGGGCGGGCGCCAGGGCGCCGCGCTCGAGGCGCTCGCCGCGGCGTGCGACGTCCGGCTCGCATCCCGCGCGGAGCTCGAGCCCTTCCAGATGGGTTTCGAGAAGACGCCGCTCGCCGCGCTCGCCTTCGTCCAGCTGCTCCGGGCCCAGGCGGGACGGACGTCGGTCGCCGCCGGTCTCGCCGCCGAGTCCTTCGTCTACTCCACGCTCCAGGCCGGCCCCGAGTTCGCGGCCTGGCTGGCCGGGCGCCGCAGCCGGCGTCGCCGGGTCCCCGCGGATCGCGAGCCGGTCTGCCTGCTCGCGCGGGAAGGGGGCCGACTCGAGCTGCGCCTCAACCGCCCTTCGCGCCACAACGCCTTCTCCCGCGCCTTGCGTGACGCCCTCTGCGAGGGCCTCGGCGTCGCCCTCGCGGATCCGTCGATCGAGCGGGTCGTGCTGCGCGGCGAGGGCGAGTCGTTCTGCAGCGGCGGCGACCTCGATGAGTTCGGCTCGTTTCCCGACCCGGCGACGGCCCACGCGATCCGCACGACGCGCAGCCCCGCCCTCCTGCTCGCCCGCCTCGCCGGCCGCGTCCGCAGCGAGATCCACGGCGCCTGCATCGGGGCCGGCATCGAGCTGCCCGCCTTCACCGACCACGTCGTCGCCGACGAGGACACCCGCATCGAGCTGCCCGAGGTCCGTCTCGGTCTCGTCCCCGGCGCCGGCGGAACCGTCTCGATCACCCGTCGGATCGGTCGCCAGCGCACCGCCTGGCTCGGCCTCTCGGGCCGTCCCGTCGACGCGCGCACCGCGCTCGATTGGGGGCTGGTCGACGAGGTGCGCCTCCGGCAGCATGGGCCGCCTCGAACGGGAGGATGAGGTCGATGGCGGGACCGCTCGCGGGCATCAAGGTCGTGGAGATGGGCGTCTGGGTCGCGGGGCCGGCGGCGGGCGGCATCCTCGCCGACTGGGGCGCGGACGTGGTCAAGCTCGAGCCGCCGGGCGTCGGCGATCCCGCGCGCCTGTTCCGCTCCATGCTGGGCGGGGATCTTCCCTTCAATCCCGTCTTCGAGAACGACAACCGCAGCAAGCGCAGCATCGCGGCGGATCTGCGGACCGAGGCGGGGCGCCGGATCGCGCTCGATCTGATTCGCGGCGCCGACGTCTTCGTGTCGAACATCCGCCCCGCCGGTCTCGCCCGTCTGGGCCTCGACCCGGACACGCTCTGCGCCCGCTTCCCGCGGCTCGTCTATGCGATCGTGACCGGCTACGGCCTCGCGGGACCCGAGGCCGATCGCGCCGCCTACGACATCGCCGCGTTCTGGGCGCGCTCGGGCATCGCCGCCTCGCTGCGCCAGCAGGGCGCTCCGCCGCCCCATCAGCGCGGCGGCATGGGCGACCACAATGCCGGTCTCGCCGCGGCCGCCGGCATCGCGGCGGCGCTCTTCGCCCGCGAGAAGAGCGGACGGGGCCAGGTCGTCTCGACCTCGCTCCTGCGCGAGGGGACCTACACGCTCTCGTTCGATCTCGCGGTGGCCATGCGCTACGGCATCCCGATCCAGGTCGGCAACCGCAAGACGATGGGCAACCCCGCCATCAACTGTTATGCGGACTCGGAGGGAAGGTATTTCTGGATCGTGGGGCTCGAGGGCGAGCGCCACTGGCCGCCGCTGGCCCGGGCCGTCGGCCATCCCGAGTGGATCGAGGATCCGCGCTATGCGAGCCCGCGCGACCGCGCGATCAACGCGGCGGGGCTGATCGCCGAGCTCGATGCGATCTTCGCGACGAAGACGCGCGAGGCGTGGGCGAGGATCTTCGACGCCGAAGAGGACCTGTGGTGGGCGCCCGTCCAGACCGTCGAGGAGGTCCTCGCGGATCCGCAGGCGGCGGCCGCCGGCGCGTTCGTCGAGGTCCCGGACGGCGACTCGACGACCCTGCTGCCGGCCACGCCCGTCGACTTCAGCGGCACGCCCTGGTCCCCGCGTGCGATGGCTCCGGAGCTCGGGCAGCATACCGACGCGATCCTGACGGAGCTCGGCCGCAGCCCGAGCGAGATCGCGCGACTGCGGGAGGAGGGCGTCGTCGCCTGACGCGGGGCGCGCGCTCAGAAGGCGAAGCGCAAGCCCGCCATCTGCCAGGAGAAGAAGAAGCCCTCGTTCTTGGTCTCCTTGGGCAGGAAGTTGAACATCATCTGCGAGCCGAGGAAGACCTTCTCGCTGACCTGGTACTCGACGCCGACGCCGAAGGGGATCAGCAGGCCGACGCCGTCCCCGTCGTTGCGGCCGCGATCCTTCTCGATGTAGGCGAAGCCGATGCCCGTGAACGCGTAGGGATGGAGGCGGTCGAGGCTGCGGCCCGGCAGATCCGGGATCGTGATCCGGACGTTGCCGCTCGGCGCGACGATCGTGTGGTGGTCCTCGACGCCGACCTGCATCGCGGGACCGGCGGAGATCCACGGGTTGAAGGAGTAGGGTGCCTCGAAGTTCATCAGGAACGTATCGGGATCGGCGGTGAAGCCGACGCCCGCCTGCAGCGACCAGCCGGCGGCGGCGGAGCGGCCGTAGCTCGAGCTCCGGCTCGTCGTGGTCGAGGCGGGAGCTGGCGCCGGGCTCGCGCTCCAGTCGTCCTCGGAGTCGCCCCAGTCCTGGGCGTTCGCGAGCGGCGCGGCGAGCAGGCAGGCGATCGCGACGGTCAGGCAGGGGGCGAGACGATGGCGCGAGCGCGTCAGCGTTCGCTTCGGTGCGGTCGAGCGGGACATGGCTCTCTCCTGTTCGATCGGGTCGATCGGGCTCCTGTTCGATCGGGCCTGTTCGATCGGAATCGGGGGGCGCGCGCCGTCGGGGCGCGCCGATGATTCCGCAGTCGGCCACGACTGCGCAAGCCGTGACGCAGATCGTCGGGTCCACGATTCGCACGGGCGAGGCGCGTCGGGCAAGCTTGCGTGGTCCCCGACCTCGAAGCGGGGCGTCGAGGGCGTCGTCCGCGCCGCGGCGGGCGGGGACGATCGAGCGGAGCCGTGACGAGCGAGCAGAATCGGCACCCGATCGCGACGCGGGACGCGCGCTTCGAAGCGGTCGAGCCGCCGGGCTGTCGCCTGTGCGGCGGCGAGGTGGCGTTCGCGCTTCGTGCCCGCGACCGGACCCGGTCGAACACGGCGCTCCATGACTACGTCGCGTGCGTCGCGTGCGGATCGCTGCAGCTCGAGCGCCTGCCCGCGGACCCCGAGCGGGCCTACGGTCCGACGTACTACACGCGGCAGCAGCGTCTGCCCGCGACCCGCGTCGGCGGATGGCTCGGGTGGCGGCGCGTCCGCGCGCGGTTCGTGCTCTGGGCGGCTCGCCGGCCCTCGCTGCGTCCGTTCGCGCGCGCGGTCGCGGGGCGACGCTATGGGCGCTTCGAATGGTTCGTCCAGACGGCGACGCGCCTCGACGACCCCATCCTCGACGTCGGCTGCGGCTCGGGGCGGCTGTTGCTGCGGATGGCTGGAGACGGGTTCCGTTGCCTCGTCGGCATTGATCCCGCGCTGTCCGAAGAGACCCTCGCGCGCGTCGCCGGGCGGCCTGGCCTGCGCTTCGAGCGAGCCGGACCGGAGGGCCATGCCGGCACCTATCACCTCGTGATGGCCCACCACAGCTTCGAGCACATGCTCGCGCCGCAGCGGGCGTTCGCCGCGATGGCGGCGCGGGTCGCGCCGGGGGGCTGGCTGCTGTTGCGGGTGCCGCTCGCCGAGGGCGAGGCCTTCGAGCGCGATGGCGCCGAGTGGGCGCAGCTCGATGCGCCGCGCCATCTCCAGATTCCGACCCGTCGCGCGGTCGAGCGGCTGGCGCGCGAGCAGGGCCTCGTCGTCGCTCGCATCGTCGACGACTCCGGTCCGTTCCAGCTCCTGGGGAGCGGGCGTGCACGCCATGCGGGCCTCGCCGCGTGGGGGCCGCTGCGGGCGCTCGTCGCGCGATGGCGGGCTCGGGCGCTGCGCCGGGCCGCGCGCGGCGATCAGGCGGCGTTCTATCTGCGTCGGCCGGAAGCGCCGCGATCGGATGGGGTCCAGCGAGGGGACGCGCCGCAGCGCCCGGGTCCTCCGCATGCGGGACCCACGCGCGCTCGACTCACATGAACGACGGCTTCGTCCCGACGATCTGCTCCGCCTCGAGGCGGGTCATGTCGGCGTCCGAGAGACCGAGGTCGCCCTGCAGGATCTCGCGGTTGTGCTGGCCGAGCGTCGGCGGGGGGCTGCGATGGAGGTCGCGCTCGAAGGCCGAGAAGGTCGCGGGGAACGAGGGGTAGCGGGTCTCGCCCGTGACCGGATGCTTCATCGTCTGGAAGAAGCCGCGGGCGTCGAGCTGGGGATTCGGGAAGAGCCGATGGTTGTTGATCGACGCCGCGGCGGGCACGCCTTCGGCGAGCAGGCGTTCGAGGACGGCCTCCCGGGTCTGCGGACGGATCCATTCGGCGAGGCGCGTGGCGAGGGTCGCGTGCGCGGCGAAGCGGTCCGCGTGGGTCGAGAGCGCCGGATCGGCGGCCCAATCCTCGGCGCCCAGCGCGCGGCAGAGCCCCGCCCAGGCCGACTCCGTCGTGACGGAGACGGCGACGCGTTCGTCGGCGTTCGCGGTCTCGAACACGCCCTGGGGCGCGGCGTGCGGCATCACGTTGGCGTGGCGGGTCAGCAGCGTGCCGAAGGCCGAGTACTCGATCACCTGCTCCGCGGCGATGTTGAGCGCCGGCTCGACGAGCGGGACCTCGACCTGCCGTCCGCGCCCGGTCCGCTCGCGCTCGGCGAGCGCGAGGCCGATGGCGAAGACGGCATGGACGCTGCCCAGCGGATCGCAGACGCCGCGCACGACGAGGGGCAGGTCGTCGTAGCCCGTCAGCCAGGCGAGCCCGGAGACCTGCTCGATCGTCATCGCGAAGCCGAGGCGATCGCGCCAGGGACCGTCGAGTCCGAACGCGGGCATGCGCACGCTGATCAGGCGCGGGTTGATCTTCCGCATCGTCTCCCAGTCGAGACCGAAGGAGGGCATCACGCGGGCGGAGAAGTTCTCGATGACGATGTCCGCGTCCGCGAGCAGCCGCTTCACGAGCACGACGCCGTCGGGATGGTCGAGCCGGATCGTGACGTCGCGCTTGCCGGGGTTGGCGCCATGGAAGACGTTGCCCCATTCGTAGAGCGGCGTGCGGTGGCGCGCGGCGCCGGCGAAGCGCATGCCGTCGGGGCGTTGGATCGACTCGATCTTGACGACGTCGGCGCCGAGATCCGAGAGGATCGAAGTCGCGTAGGGGCCCGCCCAGAACGCCGTCAGGTCGACGACGCGCAGCCCGCTGAAGGGCAGGTCCGGGTAGCCGCGCGAGAAGACGTCGCTCGTCCCGCTCTTCTTCCGGGTCGCCTCGCGCGCCTCGCGGTCGCGGGCCAGCCGCTCGAGCACCGCGCCCCGATCGCCGTCGATCCGCGAGGTTGCCCCGATCGCCGGGCGCTCGACCGTGTCGATCCGATAGGGCGGCCGCGGCTGCAGAAAGCCGCCGGGTGCGCGGGCATAGACCTCGCGGGCCTGGAGATGGTCGAACTGCGGGAGGTCTCGGCCGTTGCCGATCGGCGCGACCGGGATTCGGATCAGCTCGCAGAGCTCGATGACCTCGGCCGTCGTCCGCTCCTTCATCCAGCCGTGGATGAATTCCTGCATGAAGTCGATCTGCTCCATGCGCTCGCGGCCTTCGAGGAAGCGGGGATCCTGGGCGATGTCCTGGCGGCCGAGCATCGCGCAGAAGTCCGTCCACTGCTGTCCGGTCTGCGTGCAGATGCCGACGTGGCCGTCCTTCGTCGGCTCGATCGACGGAATTTCGATCGCGCGCGGCAGCAGGCCGCCGAGGAACTGGCTGCCGAGGTCGCCGAAGATCGTCAGGCATTGCAGCGCGCATTCGAAGCTCGAGAGATCGACGATCTGACCCGTCCCCGACTGTCGCGCCGAGCGCCAGGCCGCGAGCGCGCAGACCGCCGCGAAGCTCCCCGCGACCCAGTCGACGATCCGTCCGCCCGCCGCGACCGGCTCGCGCCAGGGAAAGCCGCGGTACTCGAGCGATCCGGAGGCGGCCTGCAGCGTGAAGTCGGTGGCGGGACGCTGGGCCCAGGGCCCTTCCTGGCCCCAGGGCGAGATCCGCACCAGCGCGAGTCGCGGGTTCGCCTCGAGCCACGCCTCGGGATCGAGTCCCAGCGCCTCGAGGCCGTCGGGCCCCTGGTCCTCGATGACGATGTCCGCCCAGGCGGCCAGGTCGGCGAGGATCTCGCGATCCCCGGCGTCGCCGGGATCGAGGGCGATCGAGCGCTTGCCGGCGTTCAGGAACTGGTAGAGCGGGCTCGACTCGCCGCGGCCCAGAGTCTGGAACGAGGCGGTCCAGCGGCGCATCGGATCGCCGGCCGGCGCCTCCACCTTGATCACCTCCGCGCCGGCGTCGACGAAGAGCTTCGTCGCATAAGGTCCTGCGATCTGGCTCGCGAGCTCGACGATCCGAAGACCCTGGAACGGGCGGGGCGGGGCGGTCGCCATGGGCTATCAGAACCTCCGCCGCGACTCTACCATCGTCGGCTCGTCGAAGAACGGCCGAACGGGGAGATGCACGTGCTGACGGAGTTCCGGGACAGGGTGGCGGTGGTGACCGGGGCGGCGAGCGGCATCGGGCGCGCGCTCGCGGAGCGCTTCGCCCGCGCGGGCATGAAGCTCGTGCTCGCCGACGTCGAAGCGACCCGGCTCGCGCAGGCGAAGGCCGAGCTCGAGGCCGGCGGTGCGGACGTGATCGCGGTGCGCACGGACGTCTCGATCGCGGACGACCTCGTCCGCCTGCGCGAGACGACGGTCGAGCGATTCGGCGGGGTCCACGTCCTCTGCAACAACGCCGGCGTCTTCGCGGGCGGCCTCACATGGGACACGGTCGGGACGGACTGGGAGTGGGTGCTCGGCGTGAACCTCTTCGGGATCCTCCACGGCATCCGCGCCTTCGTGCCCACCATGCTCGAACAGAACCAGCCGGGCCACGTCGTGAATACCTGCTCGATGGCGGGCCTCATCAACATGCCGCTCTCGGGCGCCTACAGCGTCAGCAAGCACGCCGCGCTCTCCCTGACCGAGACGCTCTACCACGAGCTGCGCATCAAGCAGTCGCCGGTCGGCGCATCGGCGCTCTGTCCGGAGCTGATCCGAACGCGCATCGGCTCCTCGGAGCGCAATCGGCCGCCGCATCTCAAGCGGCCCGAGGGCTCCGCGACGCCGGAGCAGACGCTGGTCGAACAGGCGATCAAGACGAGCACCGAAGGCGGACTCGATCCCGCCGTCATGGCCGAGCGCGTCTACCAGGGCATCCGCGAGGATCGCTTCTACCTGCTCGCGGACGAGGGCACGAGCTGGGATCGCGCCTGCCTCGCGCGACTCGAGGACATCCGACTCCGACGCAATCCGACCCTCGGCGTCGTCACGAGCGGCAACTGAGTCGCCGCGGCGTGGAGCGCTGGATCTTCCATCAGCTCGAGACGCCGACGCCGGCGCGCTTCGGGGCCCTGCAGCGGCGGGTTCGGCTCGCGGAGTCGCTCGGGATCGCGCGCTTCTGGTGTCTGCCGGGCAGCGCGGGCGACGGCGACTGGGCGGAGGGGGCGCCCGAGATCTGGCTTGCCGCGCTGGCCGGGGCCACGGATCGCATCCGACTCGGCTGGGGGATGGCGGGGCTCTGGCCACCGGGCCTGCCGCCGGTCCGCGAGGCCGAGCAGGCGGCGGCTCTCGACGTCGCATCGGCGGGGCGGCTCGACCTCGCGCTCCTGCCGGGGCCGGGCGCGGCGACGCGCGACCCGTCGTCGATCGGAGCGGTGCCGGCCGACGCGACGGCGCCCGCCCCGCCGAACGTCGCCGCGGGGAACCTCGACGAGGGGGCGCGCATGCTGGTCGCGATGTGGGCGAGCGAGACCTTCTCGTGGACCTCGGCGCGCTTCGCCGTGCCGCCGATCGACGTCGTGCCGAAGCCGCTGCAACGCCCGCATCCGCCGCTCTGGCTCGCCGGCTGGTCGGTCGATCACGCGCGCGCGGCCGGGCGCGCCGGGCTCGGGCTGCTCGACGTGTCGGGCGGAGGCCCATCGCTCTGGCAGGCGCATCACGCCTGCTATGTCGGGGCGCGCGCGGAGCTCGGCGAAGCCGACGCCGCCGGTCCCGGCTGCTTCGCCGTCGCCGTCGAGCTGGTCGAGGGCTCCGAGCTCGCCTGCGAGGCGCGTGCGGGGCGCGCCGGACCGGCACAGCGCGCCTGGCTCGCGGAGCTCGAGGCGTGCGGCGTCGACGCGGTCGCGTTCCGGGCGGGCTTCGACGAGGGGGCCTCGTCCGAGGCCTCGCGGCCGCGCGGCGCGCAGGCCGACGCGTCGTCGGAGGAGGACGCGATGCTTCGGATCCGCTGGTTCGGCGGAGCGGACCACGAGGGCGAGGCGTCGGCGTCGCGTGCGGCGAACCGGGACGTCGATCGGACGGCCGAAGGAGAGGGGCGATGAAGCGACTGGAAGGCAAGGTGGCATTGATCACGGGCGGGCTCTCGGGGCTCGGCGCGGCGACGGCGCTGCGTTTCGCGGAGGAGGGCGCGCGGGTCGCGAGCTTCGATCTCGGGACGGAGGAGGGGGCCGATTGGAAGGCGGCCAATGCGCTCGGCGTCGGCACGCGCAGCTTCCAGGGAGACGTGCGGGACCTGGCCGCGCTCGAGGCCTGCGTGCGCGAGGTCGAGGCCTCGCTCGGTCCGATCGACGTGCTGATGAATTCGGCGGGCGTCGCGGGCGGCGGCGCCGTCCACATGCTCGACGAGGCGGCCTGGGACTTCACCGTCGACGTGAACCTGAAGGGGACCTTCCTCGCCTGCAAGGCGGTCCTGCCGGGCATGCTCGCGCGCCGACGCGGCAGCATCGTCAACGTCGCGTCGATCGAGGGGATCCAGGGCTGCGAGGGAGGCAGCGCGTACAACGCCTCGAAGGGCGGCGTCGTGCTGCTCACGAAGAACATGGCGCTCGACTACGGCGGGCGCGGCATCCGCGTCAACGTCATCTGCCCGGGCTTCATCGACACGCCGCTCTTCCGCGACGTGTTCAGCTCGGGCGCCATGAAGGACGTCGGCGCGCGGATCGCCTATCAACACCAGATGAACCGGTTCGGCCGCCCGCGCGAGATCGCCCACGCGGCGCTCTTCCTCGCCTCCGACGAGGCGTCCTTCGTCTCCGGTCAGAGCCTCGCCGTCGATGGTGGCTTCACGGCGGGCGTGCGCTTCGGCGTCGCGAAGATGATGGGGCTCGAGGACTAGCAGGCCGTGCGACGCGGTCGGACGAGCCGGCCGGGTCGTCCGCGGACGGGTCAGAACGCCAGCGTGACCTGACCGACGAGGTCCTGGTCCAGGGTGTGCTCGGCGACCCACGCCTGGTAGCGGACGTCGAAGCGCAAGCGGTTCGTCTCCTTCGGGATCAGCCGGAGGCCGAAGCCGATCTCGGCGCCGCCCGCGTCCTCCTCGGCTCGGATCCGGAAGCGGTCCACCGTGTCGACCCCGCCCGCGAGGCGCGCCGTCAGGTCGCGCTCGTTGCCCGCGACGAACTGGCGCCAGGCGACGTCGAAGGTCGGACGCCAGGTGCCCGTCATCCACTCGAGCCAGGGCCCGAGATAGGCCTCGTGCTCGTAGAGGGTCGAGAGGCGGACGCCAGCGCGCACGGACCCGACCTCGTCGTCGCGGTCGTCGACGAGAAGCGAGAAGCCCCCGGCGTCCTGCTCGCGCACGGCGTCCTGGCTGATCCAGGCCCAGTCGAAGCCGACGAGCGGCTCGACGCCGATCCGGCCGGCCGGGATGCGGTAGCCGATCTCGCTGGCGACGAGGGTCCGGTCGCTCTCGTGATCGTCGGTGCCGCGCACGTTGACGCTCGTTTCCGGGGCGGCGCCCGCGAACTTGATCTGGCGCCGATCCTGATGGAAGCCATGGCCCCAGGTGACGGCGCCCTGGACCCGCAGCCCGCCGAGGTTCCAGGCGGCGGCGCCGGTCAGCTCGGCGAGGGTCAACGTGCTCTCGCCGCCGCCCGCGACGTTGACCGTGCCGCGCTGGCCCGAGACGGCGAGGCTGAGGTCGAGCCCGCCGATCGGGGCGAAGTCGACGCCCGCGACCAGGCCGCCCATCTGCGCGTCGTAGCGCTCATGGCCCGAGAAGGCGTCGCGGGAGCGGAACGAGCCGAGGATCGAGGCCCAGGGTGCGAGGCGGCGGGCATGGCAGGGCAGCACGCGTCGATTCCCCTTCCAGGGGTCGAACTCGCCCGTCTTGCACTCGCGCGGTCGGTCGAAGAGGAGCGCGGCGAGCTTGCGACCCGCCTCGATCGAGACCGTCGTCTGCGCGTCGTAGCCCTCGGGCGAGAGCGCGTCGTAGACGGCGGGGATGTTCTGGATGTCCTCGATCTCGTCGAGCAGATCCTGCACGTCGCCCTGGTTGCCGGGCGCGGCGGCCGAGAGATCGACGAGGTACTGCGCGATCGAGCGCTGGTTCGAATTGCGTGCGATGCCGACGAGACCGACTTCCTGGAACAGCGCGAGGACGCCGAGGGCGTCGTAGCTCGCCGTGAAGAGGCGCGTGCCGGAGGCGTCCGGGAAGACGACGTTGGCGAACTGCCCGGTCCGACCGCCGTCGGCGAGGAGGACGCGATAGGGCGTGTCGCTCGGCGTCAGATTGTCGCCCTGGCGCACGACGAGGTTGCCGGCGAGCGTCGCGGCCCCGTCGACGTGGAGGGGGGGGGTCGCGCCGTCGACGGTCAGGGCGACCGTGCCGTCCGCGGCGACGTCGAAGTCGCCGCCGACCTGCATCGTGCTGCCCTCGAGCACGCCGAGGACACCGCCGCCACCGACGGCCACGTCGCCCAGGACGTCGAAGGCGACTCCGCCGGTGACGCGGACGCCACCGCCTCCGAAGGTCGAGAGGTCGCCGCCGAGGGTCAACGCGCTCGTCACGTCGAGGAAGCCGTCGGCGCTGACCTCGACCAGGCCCGTGAAGCCCCCGGCATTCTCGAGCTGCCAGAACGTCGTACCGGTCGAGAGGATCGAGAAGTCGCCGCCCCGCTGGATCCGGATGGTCTCGAAGTCTTCGAGGGTCGAGACGTCGAAGGTCTCCGTGCCGTTCGTGATGCCGACGAGGATCAGCTCGTCCTGGCCGCTGCCGCCGCGCAGGCTGCCCTGCTGGCTGCCGCCGCCGCCCGCGAGCAGGTAGCGATCGTCGCCGCCGAGGAGCTCGACGTCGCCCACGATCTCGCCGAGGTTGACGACGAACTCTTCTCCGTCCGAGCCTCGGATCGCGACGCCCCGGTCGGGCGTGCCCTGGTTCGTGAGATCCGCGATCAGGCTCCCGCGGTTCAGCAGCAGGTTCTCGTTGTCGGCGACGAAGTCGCGAAACTCGACGAGGGGCCCTGCATCGGCGCCGCCGCTGATCGTGCCGCCGTTGTCGAGGGAGAACAGGTCGAACGACCCGTTCTGGAGGAACTGGAAGTCGATGAGGTCGAGCGTCGAGAGGTCGAAGCGTCCGAGTCGATCGTTGCCGCCCAGGGAGACGGCGATCGAATCGACGCCGGTCGCGTCGATCGTGCCGGTGTTCACGACGAAGCTGTCGTGGTCGCCGTTCGTGTTGGCCTCGTCCCCGACGAAGATGCCGAACGAGCGGTCGCCCAGGACGTCGATCGTGCCCCCCGTCCCGCCGGAGACGAGGTTCCGGATTCCGCCCGAGGTCGGATCGAAGGCGTCCGACGTGGCGGGATCGGCGCCGTCGAGCCAGCCGTCGCCGAACTTCATGCCGAACGCGTCGTCGCCCGTGACGGTGATCGTCCCGAGGTTCGTCACGTTGGCCTGCTTCGTGTAGTCGATGCGGCTGCCGCCCGAGAGGCCGCGGGTCTCGTCCCCATCGAGCGCGATCGCGCCGAGGTTCGCGACGCCGACGTTGTCGCCGGACTCGATCGCGTAGCCGCGCGCCCCATCGACCTGGATCGTGCCCGAGGCGGAGTTGACGGCCCCGTTCGGGAGGATGTCGTTCGTGTTCTGATCGATCGAGATGCCGCGCGCGTCGTCGGCCAGCACCTCGATCAGGCCATGGTTGTCGACGAAGTTGTCGTCGTCGCCGCGGATGCCGTAGCCGTTCTGCTCGGTCACGCGGACGGTCGCGCCGTCGCTGATCGTGACCGTGCTCTCGTCGCCGAGCAGGATCGCGCTGTCGAGGGTCGCGCTGCTGTCGTCGAGGATCGCGTCGGCGGTCGTCGTGATCGTGACCCCGGTCGCGCCGCTCGCGTCGTAGCCGGTCGAGTCGGTGCCGTCGCAGGTCACGTCGTCGTCGTCGGCCGGCGGATCGGGCGTGCAGGCCGCGCGGGCCTGCGCGATCGGCAGGCTCAGCACGAGGCTGCCGAGCGCGATCGCGAGCAGACCATGGGCGAGGGCGCGAAGGCTCGCGTCGGGGCGACGGATCGGCTCGGGCATGCGGGGTCCTGGTGGCGGGGCGGGCGCCCGGTGGATCGACAATGGCGGTCGCCTAGTGTACCTCTAGTCGCCTCGCCGAAACCCCGGGTGACGCAGTCGGTGGACGGTCCCGATGCAGCCGGAGCGGCGTGCGCGCGAAGGCTGCAGGTCGGCGGCAGCCGAGCCCGCGACGCGCGCGGCGAGGGCGCTCGGGCGACGAATCGACACGAGGAGACTTCCCATGACGCTCGATCCCAAAGCCGTCGGCGCGAAGGGCACGCCCGCGCGGCGCGCCTGGTCGTCGAAGGACGCGCTGCTCTACGCGCTGGGCGTCGGTGCCGGGACGCAGGAGCTGCCGTTCACGACGGAGAACACGAAGGACGTCCCGCAGCGCGTGCTGCCGACCATGGCCGTGATCCTCGGCGGTGGCGGCATTCCCTTCGACAAGATCGGCTCCTTCAATCCCGCGCTCATGGTCCATGGGACGGAGGGCATCGAGCTCTACGGCGAGATCCCGCCCGACGGCGAGATCGAGTCGGTCGGCGAGGTCACGGGCATCTGGGACAAGGGCAAGGCGGCCGTCGCCGAATTCGAGTCGACCTCGACCCTCGTCTCGACGGGCAAGCCCCTCTTCAAGGTCAAGATGTCGATCTTCTGCCGCGGCGCCGGCGACTTCGGAGGCGACCGCGGTCCGTCGCCGACCTTCGAGCTGCCGACGCGCAAGCCCGATCACGAGATCACCTACGACACGCGCGAGGACCAGGCGCTGATCTACCGGCTCTCCGGCGATCGCAACCCGCTCCACTCGGATCCCGCGTTCGCCAAGATGGGCGGCTTCGACCGTCCGATCCTCCACGGCCTCTGCACCTACGGGTTCAGCGGTCGAGCGCTGCTCCATACGCTCTGCGGGGGCGATCCGTCGCGCTTCAAGGCCATGGACGGGCGGTTTTCGAAGCCGGTCATGCCGGGCGATGCGCTGACGATCCAGATGTGGGTCGACGGCCAGGCCGCGCTCTTCGTGACGCGCAACCAGAAGGGCGACATCGTCCTCGATCAGGGCGAGTTCCGTTTCGCCTAGCGGCGCAACCCGGCGGGCGATGGTCCTGGCCCCGGCGAACGCCGGCCGACCCGCCGAAGCGCGCACGTCTGCGAAGATCGCGTGACGGCGCGAAGGCGGAGCCTGCCTTCACCCGACTGGGGTTGACTCGACACAGTCTGCCGAGGACAATGCGTCGACCCTCGAGCAGCGGCGGGTCGCGGACGATGAGGTCGAGGGCCCGGGCGTTCATCGAGGGGAGAGGGTTGGGCAGAGCGACGAAACCGACGGGCGGAAGAACCCAGGCGCGGCTCGATCTCGTGAGGACGAGGGGGCCGCGGCGGAGTGTGACCCCAGTCGGGCGGGTCCGCCGCGCGGAGCCCGCGCCGAGCCTCGACGACCCGGCCAGCCCTCGTCTCTGCTGAAACCCCTGCGCACCCGCGCGGGGGTTTCGTCGTTCAGGGGGTCGGTCGAAGCCGAATGTCGCGGGCGGGACGCGGACGGAAGGACGCGGACGGAAGCAGGCAGAGGGAAGGCCGGAGCGAAACGGCCGGAACGAGAGAGAACGAGAGCGAGAGAGAGAACGAGAGAAGAAGCGAGAGAACGAAGAGAGAGGAACAGATGCGCAGCAGGATGTCGCTCGAGCTCGAGAGCCGGTGGTGGACGCTGGGGGGCGCGGAGGTGCTCGACATGATGAGCACGGTCGGGGCGCTGGTGCGGTCCGGTCAGACGGTCCACATCGGGACCGACGCCCAGAAGACCGCGACGCGCATGGAGTTCGTCACGGTCGCGTGCGTGCTCAACCCCGGCAAGGGCGGTCGCGTCTACTACACCCGCCGCCACGATCGCAAGGACGCGACGCTCTTCGAGAAGCTCTCGACCGAGACCTGGCTGTCGCTCGATCTCGCGCTGCGCATGGTCGACGCGTTCAAGCTCTCCCCCGATCAGAAGCAGATCTGGGTCCACGTCGATGCGAATCCCGACGAGCGCTTCGACTCGTCGGACTACGTGAAGCAGCTGGCCGGCATGGTCGCGGGCTCGGGCTTCCCCGTGCTCGTGAAGCCCAACGCCTGGTGTGCCTCCCATGTCGCCGACTATGCGGTCAAGGGCAAGCACTTCCGCGCACGCATGAACGCCAACGCCGCCTGACGGGTCGCGTTCGCACGCCTCGTCACGCGCCCTGCTAGGCCTTGCGCAGCTCGCCGCCCGCCTCGGCGACGAGCCGTTCGAAACGCTGCAGGAACTTCTGCTCGTCCTGGTCGGTCAGCGTCCGCGTCTCCGCCTGCAGCAAGACGTGGAAGGCCAGGCTCTTGCGCCCTTCGCCGATCGACTTGCCCCGGTAGAGGTCGAAGAGCTCGACGTCCGCGACCTGGGCCCTGCCGGCCGCGTGCACGAGCGCGATCCAATCGCCGGCTCGGGTCGATTCCGGGACCGCGACCGCGACGTCGACCTTGATGCCCGGAAAGCGCGGCAGCGGCCGATAGGCGCTCGCGGCCCGCTCGGCAGCGAGCCAGGCGTCGAGGCAGATCTCGGCGAGCGCGACCTCGCTGTCGAGATCGCCCGTGAGGCCGAGCCCGGGCGCGAGTCCCGGCTCGAGCTCGGCGACCACGGCGGCCGCATGCGGCGCGCCGGGCAGCGCCAGGAACAGACACTTGCCCGGATGCGCCCAGCGCGGTCGCGCGCCCGCGTCCGACCAGCTCCCGGGCGCGCGCCCGAAGCCCGCCGCCAGCTCCTCGACCACCGCCTGCAGGCGACCGAGCCGCGCCTCGTCCCAGCGCGCGCTCTTCGCGTTCGGTCGCGTCCCGGCCCAGGCGAGGGCGAGGTAGTGGCGTTCGCGCGGCTCGCCGCGCGCGTTCGCATGCTCGGGCTCGTAGGCCTTGCCGATCTCGAAGAGCCGGACGTCCGCGTGGTGGCGGCGGTTCGCCTCGAGCGCGGGCAGTAGGCTCGGCGCGACGTTGCGGCGGATGCGCGACTCGCCCTGATGGACGGGATTGACGACGCGGACGTGGGGGAGCTCCGCCTCGCCGAGGCGCTCGAGCAGCGCATCGGCGACGAAGGAATACGACAGGTTCTCGCGGAATCGCGCACCGCCCGCGAGCCGATCCTGCAGATGGCGCACCAGCCGCCGCCGCTCGTCACGCGGGGGCGGCGCGATCGCGAACGTGAGCGGCGCCTCGTCGATGTGGCCGTAGCGATGGATTCGGCCGATCTCCTCGACGAGGTCCTGCTCCATCGTGACGTCCTTCGTCGCCCGGAAGCTCGGAACGCGCACGTCGAACGTCTCGCCTTCGTCCGGCGTCGCGTCCGCGACCGGCGTGACGACGAAGTCGAGGCGCTCGAGGATGTCGCGGATCTCCGCCGCGTCGAGCGCCTTGCCGAGGGCGCGACGGACCCGTCCGCAGCGCAGCCGGATCGTGCGCGACGGATCCTGCCAGGCGCCGACGTCGGTCGGCTTCGCGGGGAAGCGCGCCTCGGGCTCGATCGACTGCAGCAGTCGGGCGAAGTGGCCGGCCGCGGCGAGCGGCAGGTGGGGATCGAGGCTCTTCTCGAAGCGGGCCGAGGAGTCGGTGCGCAGCGCGAGGCGGCTCGAGGTCCGGCGGATCGGGGTGGCGTCGAACGTCGCGACCTCGAGCAGCAGGGCATCGCTGCCCTCCCCCACCTTCGACTCGTCGCCGCCCATCACGCCGGCCAGCGCGACGGGGACCTCGCCCGCGCAGATCAGCAGGTCGCTCGGGACCGTCTTGCGCTCGACCCCGTCGAGCGTCCGGATCGACTCGCCGGGCCGCGCGCCCCGGACGACGACCCCGCGGCCGGCGGCGAGGGCGTCGAGCCGGCGGCGGTCGAAGACGTGGTTCGGCTGGCCGAGGTCGAGCATCACGAAGTTCGAGAGGTCGACGAAGAGGTCGATCGGCCGCTGGCCGACCGCGAGCAGCAGGTGGCGCAGCCAGTCGGGGGAACGCCGCGCGCGCACGCCGTCGATCGGGAGCGCGACATAACGCGAGCAGACCGGCGAATCGAGCGTGACGGGGTAGGCGGGGCCGATGCCCGGCTCGGGCAGGGAGAGCTCGATCGCGTGGAGACCGAGGCCGTAGATGGCCGCGAGCTCGCGGGCGAGACCGCGGTGGCCCCAGAGATCGGGGCGGTGGGTCAGGCTCTTGTTGTCGATCTCGATGACCCAGTCCTCGAGGTCGAGTGCGCGCTCGACGGAGGCGCCCGGCGTCACGCCGGCGGGAAGCACCCAGATGCCGTCGTGGTCGTCGCCGACGCCGAGCTCGCGCGCGGAGCAGATCATGCCGAAGGACTCGACGCCGCGGATCTTCGACTTCTTGATCGTGAGGTCGCCCGGGAGCTTCGTGCCGATCTTCGCGACCGCGACGTTCTGACCGGCGGCGACGTTGGGCGCGCCGCAGACGATCGAGAGGGGCTCGCCCCCGCCGACGTCGACGCGGCAGAGCGAGAGCTTCTCCGCATCGGGATGCCGATCGCGGGCCAAGACGTGGCCGACGACGACGTCCGCGAGGGCCGGCGCGAAGCGCTCGACGCCCTCGACCTCGGCGGTCGAGAGCGTCAGGTCGTCGGCGATCCGTTCGGGCGCGAGGCCCGAGAGGTCGACGTGGCGCGAGAGCCAGCGAAGCGAGGCCTTCATCGGAACTGCTCCAGGAAGCGCAGGTCGCCGGAGAGCAGGTGGCGCACGTCGTCGATGCCGTGGCGCAGCATCACGAGCCGCGACAGGCCGAGACCGAAGGCGAAGCCGCTCCAGCGCTCGGGATCGATGCCGCCCGCGCGCAGCACGTTGGGATGCACGAGCCCGCAGGGCAGCAGCTCGATCCAGGTCGTGCGCTTGCAGACGCTGCAGCCCTCGCGGCAGAACGGGCAGCGCGCGTCGAGCTCGAAGCCCGGCTCGACGAAGGGGAAGTGGCCGGGGCGCAGCCGGACCTCGAGGTCGCGGCCGAACATCCCGCGCAGGAGCGTCTTCATGGCGCCGATCAGATGCGCGACGGAGACGTCCTGGCCGACGACGAGGCCCTCCATCTGGTAGAAGGTGTGGTCGTGGGAGGCGTCGGTCGTCTCCTGGCGGAAGACGCGGCCCGGCGCGATCACGCGGAACGGCGGCTCGCGCTTCTCCATCGCCCGGACCTGCACGGGCGAGGTATGCGTGCGCAGGACCAGTCGCCCGGCCTCGTCGCAGTAGAAGGTGTCCTGCGCGTCGCGCGCCGGATGGTCCTTCGAGATGTTGAGCGCCTCGAAGTTGTAGTGGTCGAGCTCGACCTCGGGCCCGTCGAGCACCTCGTAGCCCATCGAGGTGAAGAGATCCTCGAGCTCGCGGGTCACCTGCGTGATCGGATGCAGACCGCCGCGCTGGGGCCGCGGCGGGGGCAGGGTCGGATCGAAGCCGACGGCCTCGCGGGCGGAGGCGAGGCGGGTCGAGGCGAGCGTGGCGGCGCGCTCGTCGAAGAGCGCCTGCAGCGCCTGCTTGAGCTCGTTGGCGCGCTGGCCATGGGCCCTGCGCGCCTCGGGCGCGAGCTTCGGGATCTCGGCCAGCATCGCCGCGACGGCGCCCTTCTTGCCCAGGTATTCGCGTTCGAGGGCCTTCAGGCCCTCCGCATCCGCACACGCTCCGATGCGCTCGCGCGCTTGTTGGAGGGTGTCTTCGGCGGTCATGCGGAATCCTCGGGGCGAAAAGTCGGCCGAGCTTACCGAATCGCCCGGATCCGGCCCGCGTCCCCGATGGGTCGACGGCGGGTCCGGGCCCGCGGCGCCGAGGCTGATCCGATCGGACCGGCTCGAGCGATGGCTAGAGTGGCGCGGGAGGCGACGGATGGCCGCGGGGCGGGCGAGCGGATGCGGGCGCAGCGAGCACGGGATCACCGTCCTGGCCGGCGGCGTCGCGCTCGCGCTCGTCGTGCTCGCCGCGCGGGTCGGCTGGCTCGAGGCCGCGGAGCTCGCCGTCTTCGACGCCTTCGCCCGCCGCATCGCCGCCGATCCGCCGCGTCTGGCGCCCGCCGATCCGCCGCGCCGCGAGGAATCCGCGCGAAGCGCCGACGCCGTCGGTGGGCCGCCCGTCCTGCTGCTCTCGCTCGGGGAGGCGGACTTCGCGCGCCACGGCCATCCGATTCCCGACGCGCTGCTCGCCGCGGTGCTCGAGCGGCTCGGCGAGGCCGGGGCGAGCGCGATCGGCGTCGATCTCTACCGGCCGCCGCCAGCCGTTTCGCCGGCTGCGCCGTCCATCGATGCCGCGGCTGCAGGTTCGGCGGGCTGGGCGGCGCTCGCCGAGGTGGTCGTGCGCGATCCGCGGATCGTGATGGCGGAGCTGCTTCCCTCGCCGGACGTGCCGGCGGCTTCCCCCCCGTCGGCCGCGCTCGGCCTGCCTGCGCCCGATTTCGTGCCCGAAGAGCAGGTCGGGTTCAACGACGTCCCGATCGATGCCGGGCGCGTCGTCCGGCGCGGCTATCTCTACGCCTGGGACGAAGACGGACAGGCCCGCGTCTCCCTCGCTCTGCGCCTCGCGGCGCTCCACCTCGCGACCCGCGGCGTCGCGTTCGGCCCCGACCCGCTCGACGCCGATCGGGTGCGCGTCGGTGCGACCCCGCTCCCTCCGCTCGACGCGGGCCATGGCGCCTACGTCGACCTCGACGCGGGCGGCTACCAGATCGCCCTCGACTTCCGTCGCCCGCTCGACGCCTTCGAGCGCATCGCGCTCGCGCCGCTGCTCGAGGGGCGCATCGCGCCGGAGCGCATCGCCGGTCGCGTCGTCGTGATCGGAACCGACGCGCCGAGCGTGCAGGACGAGTTCGACACGCCGCTCGCGCCGGCGCGCGGGATCAAGGGCCACCGCCTCCACGCCCAGCTCGTCGATCAGCTGATCCGAGCCGGCCTCCAGGGCGATCGACCCCTGCGAAGCCTCTCCGACGGCTTCGAGCTGCTCGGCGTCGGCGCCTTCGGCGCGGCCGCGATCGCGGTCGCGCGCTTCGCGCCGGCGACCGCGTGGGTCGCGCCGGGACTGCTCGCCGGCGGGGTCGTGCCCTTCGTGCTGGCGGCAGCGCTCTTCGGGCGGGGCGTCTGGATCCCGAGCGTCTGGCCCGCGCTCGCCTGGCTCGCGGCGGGTGGGGCGGCGCTCGGCGGGCGCGTGCGCGGAGAGGCGCGGGCCCAGCGCCAGCTCGTCTCGCTCTTCCGGCGCTTCTCCTCGACGAAGGTGGCCGATGCGCTCTGGCGTGAGCGCGCCGTGATCATGGAGGGCGGCCGGCCGCGGCCGCGGCGCGTCGTGTTGACGGTCTTGATGTCGGACCTCGTCGGCTTCACGACGGCGGCCGAGAAGCTCGAGCCCGAACGCCTGCTCGCCTGGATCGACGACTACATGGCGGCGATGACGCGGCTGATCGAGGCGTACGGGGGCCACGTCGACGACTACGTCGGCGACGGCATCAAGGCGAACTTCGGCGTCCCGATCCCGAGCGAGAGCGAGGAGGCGATCGCGCAGGACGCGTGCGCCGCGGTGGCCTGCGCGCTGGCGATGGAGCGCGCGCTCGAGGCCTGCAATCGCCGCTGGGTCGCTCGGGGATGGCCCGAGGCGCGGCAGCGGATCGGGATCGAGACGGGGCCCGCCGTCGTCGGTGCGATCGGAAGCGAGACGCGCATGAAGTACACCTCGATCGGCGACACCATCAATCGCGCCGCGCGCCTCGAGGCGCTCGCGGAATCCGATGTGCCGAGCGACGCCGCCCGCGTCGCCCGCATCCTGATCGGCGAGGCGACCCGGCGACGGGTCGCGGAGGACTTCCTGCTCGAAGACCTCGGGATCCATGCCGTGAAGGGGCGGACGGAGCCGGTCCACGTCCATCGGGTGGTCGCATCGCGGGACGCGGCCGCGTGTCCGGACGGGACACGGTCGAATTCGGGCGAAGGCGGCCGGGGCGATACCAGGAAGGGAGAGACGTCATGAGGAATCGGGCCTCGTCGGATTCACTGCGCGCGTCCTGGACGCGCAGCATCGGGTCCATCGCGCTCTGGCTCGCCGTCGTGCTCCTCGCCGCGCATCGGCCGGGCTGGGCGGCGGACTCGCCGGCGGACGGGGCGCGCCCGCATCCGGACGCGACGGCCACCGATCGGGCGGTGGGCACGCGCGTCGAGCCGGACGGGGGCGCGGACAGGCCAGCGCAGAGCGAGCCCGCAGCCGAGCGGGCGGCCCGGCTGCCCAGCCGCCCGCCGCTCGTCTACGTCCCGCCGAATCGCGGCCGCGCGCGGCAGACCGCCGGCGCCGGGACCCGCAGCGCCGCGCCGACGATCGTCGCCTCCACCGCGGATGGAGCCCCGCCTCGCATCACGCCGCTCGCACCGACGGATCACGTCGGCCTGACGACCCGCGCGTCGCCGACCCTCTACTGGCATCTCTCGGCGCCGACGACGTCCCGCGTCGAGCTCTGGCTCTTCGAGGGGGACGAGCCGCTGCCCGTCGCGAAGCATGCGCTCCCGGCGCCCGTTCGCGCCGGTCTGCACGCGGCGTCGCTCGCGTCGCTCGGCGTCACGCTCGCCCCCGACATCGACTACCGCTGGCTCGTCGTGCTGGTCCACGACCTCGCCCACCGAGACCGCGACGTCCTCGTCGAGCGCCCGATCCGACGGATCCGACCGGCCGAGCAGGCCGCCGAGCGATCGTCGCCCGACGACGCGGCGCAGCGCGCCCGGGTCGCCGCGTCGCAGGGGCTCTGGTACGACGCCTTCGACGCGCTCGCCGCCGCTCGCGATGCGCAGGGGGACGAAGCCGCGCTGCGCGCGGACCGGCGTGATCTGCTCGCCCAGGTCGGCATCGCCGTCGAGCTGCCCTAACAGCCCGACCGAGGAGGAGGGCCGGCGGGCACGAGGCCGGCGAAAGGCGCGTCGGCGAGGCCTCAGGCGCGGCCGTCGCCGCTCCCCTGGCCCCCGTCATCGTCGCGGGCAACGCCTTCCCCCGCGTCGCCGCGCTCCCGGACCGCGAGCGCGAGCACGAAGCCGAACGCCGTCAGCCCCGCCGCCGCGTGGTAGGGCCAGGCCGCATCGACGTCGTAGAGCAGGCCCGCCGCGATCGGTCCGACGACCCGCGCCGCCGAAGCCGACGACTGGAAGACGCCCATCACGATGCCGCGCGAGCGCTCGTCGGCGAAGAGCGAGACGAGGCTCATCATCGGCGGCTGCGCGAGCGCGCGGCCGATGGCGGCGAGGGCGAGAGGCAGCATCAGCCAGGCGACCGAGTCGGCCAGGGGGACCGCGGCGAACGCGACGGTCATGCCCGCGAGGCCGGAGAGGACGAGCCGTCGCTCCTGGAACTTCGCCGCCAGCCGCTTCATGCCACCGCCCTGGATGCCGCCCATCACGATCGCCATCGCGAGCATGACCATCGCGACGCCGAGCTCGTCGAAGCCGAAGCGGTGGGACATGTAGAAGGCGAAGGTCGTCTCGAGCTGGGTCACGGCGAGCGTGAAGAGGAAGTACACGAGGCAGAGGCGCGCGATGTCGGGCTGACGGAGCACGTCGAAGCGGCTCGTGTAGTCGCCCGGTCGCGCGCTCGCACGCTGCGCCGGCTCGCGCAGGCGGAGCCAGGCCCAGACGAAGTTCAAGCCGGCGAGGCCGGCGGCGAAGGTCATGGGCGTGCTGTCGCCGACGCGGGTCAGCAGACCGCCGAGGGGCGGACCGAGCGTGAAGCCGACGGCGAAGCTCGCGCCGATCATGCCCATCCAGCGCGTGCGGTCCTCCTCGTCGGTCACGTCGGTCAGATAGGCCGTCGCGACCGAGATGTTCGCGGCGAAGAGTCCCGAGAGCAGGCGCGCCAGGAAGAGCTGGTAGAGCGAGGTCGCGAAGCCGAGCAGCAGGAGGGCGACGGCGGTTCCGGCGATCGTGATCAGCATGACCGGTCGGCGCCCGATGCGGTCGGAGAGCCGGCCCCAGATCGGTGCGCCGACGAGCTGCATGCCGGCGTGGCTCGCGAGCAGCAGGCCCAGGGTCGTGCCGTCCGCGCCGAAGCGCTCGGCCCAGAAGGGCAGGATCGGGACCACGATCCCGAAGCCGATCAGGTCGACGACGATGACCGAGAAGAGCACGGCGAGGCTCGGCCGCCGCTCGCCCGCTCGCGCCTCGTCCGGGTCGGTTTTGCTAAAACTCGTCACGTCCATCCGTTCCGTCGCAACCCACCGGCGTCCGCCGCCGTCGCCCGTTTGGGCGGGGGCGCGAGGCGTCCCGCGATCCGGGACCGAGCCGCCCCGGGCCCGGTTCCGACCGGATCCGGAGCCGCCGGGATGCCGGCGGGTTGCCGATCGGACGTCGAGCCGAAGCCGTCGGGAAAATCGGAGCGATCCCGACGGACTGCCTCAATCCGATGCGCTCCGCCGGGAGTCACGCTCGGTCACCATCCTGCCCGGGCCGGGACTCTACGCGGAGACCACGAGGAGAGCACTCTCTTGTCGAGCAATACGAGCGAAAAATCCCAGCGCACGCTTCAGATCTGGACGCAACAGCAACGCTACGCCGAGGCGATGATCCCGATCATCGGCGAGCTGTATCGCGAGCACGGCGTGATCGTGACGCTCTTCGGCAACTCGCTGGTCAACAAATCCCCGCTCGAGATCCAGGAGCTCCATCGCATCGCCCGGGTCACCGTCGACCCCGAGATCCACATCACCGAGGTCTATCCGATCCTCGCGGAGATGGCGGTGCTCGATCTGGGGCCGTCGCGCATCGACGTCGGCAACCTCGTGACGCATTGGCGCGGTCGCTCGCGCAGCGTCTCCGTCGCCGACTTCGTCCGCGACGAGCTCGCCGGCGTCGCGACGGGGAAGGCCTCGATCCGGCCGAGCCCGCAGGACGTCGTGCTCTACGGCTTCGGCCGCATTGGCCGACTCGTCGCGCGCATCCTGGCCGGCAAGACCGGCGGGGGCGACACCCTGCGGCTGCGGGCGATCGTCGTCCGCCCCGGCGGCCCCGACGACCTGCAGAAGCGCGCCGACCTGCTGCGCCGGGACTCGATCCACGGCTCCTTCTCCGGCGAGGTCCTGATCGACGAGGAGGAGAACGCGCTCGTCATCAATGGCAACCTCGTCCATCTGATCCATGCCAACAGCCCGAGCGAGGTCGACTACGCGAAGTACGGCATCCGCGACGCGATCGTCGTGGACAACACGGGCAAGTGGCGCACGCGCGAGGACCTGCAGAAGCACGTCGCGGTGGCCGGCGCGTCGAAGGTGATCCTGACGGCGCCGGGCAAGGGCGACGTGCCGAACGTGGTCTACGGCGTGAACCACCATGGGATGCGCGAGGCGGGGCCGGTCCTCTCGGCGGCGTCCTGCACGACGAACGCGATCGCGCCCGTGCTCAAGGTCGTCAACGACGAGTACGGCATCCGTGCCGGCCACGTCGAGTCGATCCACTCCTACACGAACGACCAGAACCTCATCGACAACTACCACAAGAAGGCGCGTCGCGGCCGGGCCGCGCCGCTCAACATGGTCGTGACCGAGACCGGGGCCGCGAGCGCCGTGGCGAAGTGCCTGCCCGAGCTCAAGGGCAAGCTGACGGGCAACGCGATCCGGGTTCCGACGCCGAACGTCTCGCTCGCCGTCATGAGCCTCTTCGTCGAGCGCGCCGTCACGAAGGAGGAGCTCAACGAGTTCCTGCTGAAGACGTCGATCGAGGGCGATCTGCAGAATCAGATCGACTTCGTCAACTCGACGGAGGCCGCCTCGTCGGATTTCGTCGGCAACCGCTTCGCGGGCATCGTCGACGCCCAGGCGACCCAGGCCCAGGGCAACCAGATCGTGCTCTACGTCTGGTACGACAACGAGTTCGGCTACAGCCGCCAGGTCGTGCGCTGCCTCGAGGAGCTCGCGGGCGTCGTGATGCCGAACTTCCCGAAGCGGGCGAGCACGGCCTAGCGCGCGCCGCGCTTCGCCGGCCCGCCGGAGGGACGTCTCGTCGTCGATGCGCCGCGGAGGCATCCCCGGATGGCCGCGGACGTCCGGCGCGTGCTCGTCTTCGACTCGGGCGTCGGCGGGCTCTCCGTGCTCGATCCGATCGCCGCGGAGGGTCGCGCGATCGAGCTCGACTACGCCGCCGCCGACACCGCCTGGCTGCCGTACGGACTCGAGTCCGAGGATGCGCTGCGGGCGCGTGTCCCGAGGCTCCTCGCGGGGCATCGTCGATGCCTGGACGTCCGACGCCGTGGTGGCGACCTGCAACACGGCCTCGACCGGGGCGCTCGCGGATTCGAAGCCCTGCAGGACATCGGCGGCCTGGCGCCGCGAGGGGGTGCGCCGTGATCGACGCGTTCGACGTCGTGCTCTTCGACAACGACGGCGTGCTCGTCGATACGGAGCCCCTGTTCCTGCGCGCGACGCAGGAGCTGCTCGCGACGGTCGGGGTCGAGGTCGATGCCGAGACCTACCGCGCGATCTCCCTCGTCCGCGGCGCCAGCGTCTTCGACCTGGCGGCGGCGAACGGGCTCGGCGAGGGCGAGATCGTCGCGCTGCGGACCCGACGCGACGCGCGCTATGCCGAGCTGATCCGGGCCGGCGTCGCGGTCCTGCCCGGCGTCCGGACGACGCTCGCGCGGCTCCAGGGCCGCCGCCCGATGGCGATCGTCACGAGCTCCGGTCGATCGCACTTCGACGACATCCATGTCCAGACGGACCTGTTGCGCCACTTCGAGTTCGTCCTGGCGGACGGCGACTACTCCCGTCCAAAGCCCCATCCGGACGCCTATCTCGCCGCCGCCCGCCGCTTCGACGTCGATCCCGCGCGCTGCCTCGTCGTCGAGGACACGGAGCGCGGGCTCGCGTCGGCGCATGCCGCCGGCATGCATTGCATCGTCATCCCGCACGCGCTGTCGCGCGGCAGCGACTTCGGACGCGCGCTGCGGGTGCTCGACTCGATGGAGCCGCTGGCAGACCTGCTCGGGCTCGACGCGTCCGTCGGCTGATCGGCGCTCGGGGCGTCGTGACCGTGCCCCTGCTCGGTCCGACGTCAGGGCCGCGCGGGCGGCGCGTCGGGGTCGATCACGCTCGGGGGAACGTCGTCGTACGTCGCCGCTCCGCTCGCCGACGCGTCGGCGGCCCGCTGGCGCGCGCCGCCGAGCGGGATCGAGAGCGCGAGGCCCAGGCGCGGGGCGGGGTCGTAGCGATCCGCGTAGAGTCGCCGCCCGTTCGCGTTCTCGACGCGCAGGCTGCCGGCGAAGCCGAAGCCCGCCCGGAAGTCGAGGTAGCCGCGCTCGAAGAGCCCGATCCGGAAGCCGATCTCGACGGGGACGGCCTCCACCTCGCCGATGCCATGGCGATCGTCGGCGATGCCGTTGTCGTCGAGCCGGAAGCGGTTGCGCTCGTAGGCGGCGGAGAGGACCAGGCGGACGGCGTCGGACGCGCCCCAGAGCAGCATCGCGCGCCCGCCCTGGACGAAGCTGCCCTGCGTCCGCAGCGCGAGCCCCGGCAGGATGCGCCAATCGAGCGCGACGACGGGGAAGATCTGGGCCGGACCTTCGAGCTGGCTGGTGATGCCCGCGCCCGCCCCGAGCGAGAGCCCGTCGAGGATCCGGACGCGCGCGAGGCCCGTCACGCCCGCGGCGAATGCGTTGCGTCGCGCGCCGGTCTCGCCCGACCACCGGATCGGCACCGCCAGCTCCGCCGCGAAGCGTTCGCCGAACGCCGCCGTCGCCGTCGGCGCGAGGTCGATCGTATTCACCCCGCCCCACGGCGCCCGCGGCAGCTCGCGGCCGCCATAGTCCGCGGGCCGGACGGCGTGATCGAAGTGGAAGGCGTAGTCCGCATGCTGATAGGCGGCGCGCAGCCCGACGCGGATGCCCTCGTCGACGGCGCCCTCGACCCCGCCGTCGAGTCCGACCCGCCAGGCGTTCCACTCGTCGCCGCCGCGGGTCTGGGTATCGAACTCGTTGAGGAAGCTCGCCTCGAGATGGCCCCGCACGCCGTCGCCTTGCGTCACGTCGTCGGCGAGCACGATCTGGGCCCCGGCGCGCGCCGGCGCGAGGGTCGAGGCGAGCGCGCGCGCGGAGCCCGCGAGCGTGGCGAGGACGACCGCGCGCGCGGTCGCGGATCGGGGGCGGGCGCGCGTCACGACGGGCTCCCGCCTCCGCCCTCGCTGAAGCCCTTCGACGCGCCCTCGACCATCGCGAAGGGGCCGACCGGCCAGCCGAAGCAGTCGACCATCAGCTGGTTGACCTCGGCGTGGCTCGCGGTGCCCTCGGCGACGACGCGGCTCGCCTCCTGCAGCATCGCCGCGTAGACGCGGTTCGCGACGTAGCCCCAGGCCATGGGATTGTCCTTCACGACGACCGGGCGCTTGCCGCATTCAGTCGCGAGCCGCTTCACCGTCTCGACCACGCCCGCGTCGGTCTCCGGACGCACGACGATCTCGGCGAACTTCATGACGGCCGGCGGCGAGGCCCAGTGCCAGACGATCACCCGCGACGGCCGGTCCGTCGCCGAGGCCAGCGCGGCCAGCGGGAAGCCCGAGCTGTTCGACGCGAGGATGCAATCGGGCTTCGCCAGCCCGTCGAGCCGTCGGAAGACGCGGATCTTCAGATCCAGCTGCTCGGGCACCGCCTCGACCACGAGGTCCGCCGCGCCGACGGCCCCTTCGAAGTCCGTCGAGAAGCGCAGGCGCGCGAGCGCGGCATCGGCGTCGGCCCGGGAGAGCTTGCCGCGCTCGACCGCGCGGTCGAAGCCGTAGCGGCCGGTCGTCACCCGATCGCGCGCCTTCGCGATCGCCGCCTCGGCGACGTCCGTGCCATGGACCTCGTGGCCCGCCTGGGCGAGGACCTGGGCCATGCCGCTGCCCATGACTCCGGCTCCGATCACTGCGATGCGCATGCGTTCCTCCTCCGGCCTCGCGCGACCGCCGCTCAGTGTCCGGCCGGCACGTCGGGGTCGGCGGGCAGGTGGTCGATCAGGTTGAAGCTGAGCAGCTCGGGTCGCGGCTCGAGGACGAGCTCGGAGACGGCGCAGTTGCGCACCATCCGGTTCCAGCTGCTGTAGTCGTCGTCGAGCAGCAGCCCGAGCGCGATCGAGAGCGCGCCGCCGTGGGTCACGACGACGATGCGCTCGCCGGGATGGTCGCTCGCCAGGCGGCGCAGCGTGCCCGAGAGGCGGTGGCCGACCTGCATCGGCGACTCGCCGCCGTGGGGCGCGAAATGCGGATCCTGCTTCATGTGGTGGAAGAGGCGGCGCTCCTCGAAGAGGACGTGGAAGCTCGTGCCTTCCCAGCGGCCGAGGTCGAACTCGACGAGGCCGGGCTCGAGCACGAGGCGCGCGCCATAGCGCTCGGCGATGGGGCGGGCGGTGTGGTGGGCGCGGTCGAGGGGGCTCGCGTAGACGCGCGTGACGTCCTTGCGATGCTCGGCGAGCCAGGCGGCGGTGGCCTCGGCCTGGCGACGGCCGTGCTCGGTCAGCGGCGTGTTCGTCGAGCCGTGCCAGACGCCCTCGATGTTGGCCGCGGTCTGGCCGTGGCGGACGATCGTCAGGATGGTCGCTTGGTCGGCGGGCATGGCGCGCGGAGTTTACACGGCCGTCGCGGCGATGGGCCGCGCCGAGTGGCGGGGCGTGTCTGCGGGTGGGGCGGGCGCCTAGTCGCGTCGCTCGATCGAGACGTCGCCGAAGTGGGCGAGCCAGCGCGACGGCGACATGCGATCGATGCGCGCGCGTTCGGCGGCCCGCGTGAGCGGCGGCTGATCCTCGGCGGCGGAGGCTCGGCGATCGGGGCGGGTGCGCGTGCGGTTCGGTGCGCCGGGCAGGGTCTCGGGGCTCGTCGAGACGCGCGGCTTCGCGGGCGGCGGCTCGGCGTGCTGCGCGCTCGCGGACGCGGGCGGCTCGGCGGACGCCGTGCTGGTCAGGCTGAGCAGGGCGGCGATCGCCAACACCGTCGCGCCGACGACGAAGGCCGCGAGCGCACGGCCGGCGGCCAGCGGCCGGGATGTCCGGGGCGGTCGGGTACGGCGAGTCGGCTGCCCGGCCCGGAGCAGTCGGGACCGTTGCATCGGTGCCGATATGGATTGAAAACCACCCATCATGGCCGAGCGATCGGTGGTCGACCGGAGCCGCTTGAGGAAATCGGGTGTTAAAAGACCCTCTTTGGTGAAGCGGTGGCAGGGCGTGCGCAGGGCCGGGGCAGGGGGGCGGCGTGCCGGACCTCAGGCGCCCTCGAGCAGCTCGATCAGATCGTCGCGCGAGAGGCGCGAGCTGCCGTCGGCGTCTTCGAGCGCCGCGTCGGCGAGGGCGCGCTTGCGCGCGTGGAGCAGCAGGATGCCCTCCTCGACGGTCTGGCGGGCGATCAGGCGATGGACCACGACCGGTCGATCCTGCCCGATGCGATGGGCGCGGTCGGCGGCCTGGGCCTCCACGGCCGGATTCCACCAGGGGTCGAGCAGGAAGACGTGGTCGGCGGCGGTCAGATTGAGACCCGTCCCGCCGGCGCGCAGCGAGAGCAGCATGACCGGCGGGCCCCCCGCCGACTGGAACGTCTCGACGACGACCCCGCGGTCACGGGTCGAGCCGTCGAGGCGGCTGAAGTCGATCGCCCGCTCGCGCAGACCCGGCTCGACGAGGTCGAGCAGGCTCGTCCACTGCGAGAACACGAGGGCCTTGTGGCCATCGGCGACGGCTTCCTCGAGGCGCTCGAAGAGGGTCTCGAGCTTCGACGACGAGGCGGCCGCATCCTCCTGGCCCGGAACGAGCCGCGCATGACAGGCGGCCTGACGCAGCCTGAGCAGGACCTCGAGCGCCGCCATCACGCTGCCCCCCGCGCGCAGGCGCTCGACGATTTCGCGGACCGACGCCGCGCGGACGCTGTCGTAGACCGCCCGCTCCTCGCTCGTGAGATCGCAGTCGAGCACGACCTCCGACAGCGGCGGCAGGTCGCGCGCGACGTCGACCTTCAGGCGGCGCAGCAGGAAGGGGCGGATGCGCTGGCGCAGATGGGCCGCGACCTCGCCGTCGCCCTCGGCGATCGGACGCGCATACCGCTCGCGGAACTCGCTGCGGCCGCCGAGCAGGCCCCGGTTCAGGAAGTGCATCTGGCTCCAGAGCTCTTCGAGGCGATTCTCGACCGGCGTGCCGGTCAGGGCGATGCGCGCCTTCGCCTGCAGCGCGAGCGCCGCGCCGGCGACCTGGCTGTCAGGGTTCTTGATCGCCTGCGCCTCGTCGAGCACGACGACGTCCCAGGCGATGCGCGCGAGCGCGTCGGCGTCCTGACGCAGGATCGCGTAGCTCGTCACCGTGACGTCCGCCGCCGCGTCGAGCGCCCGGCCCGGGCCGTGGTAGAGCACGACAGCGAGGGCCGGTCGGAACCGCTCGATCTCGCGCAGCCAGTTGTGGAGCACGCTCGTCGGGGCGACGACGAGCGCGCGGCCCGCGAGCGAGGCGATCGTCTGGAGCGTCTTGCCGAGGCCCATGTCGTCGGCGAGCAGGCCGCCGAGCCCGGCGCGCCGCAGGAAGACCAGCCAGTCGACGCCCTGCCGTTGGTAGGGACGCAGCGTCTCGGCGAGGCCGGCGTCGAGCGGCGCGGGGGGGATGCCGTCGAAGTCCTCGACGAGGGGGCGCAGCGCCGCGAAGGCGGGCGGGGGCGGGAGATCGAGCTCCTCGCAGAGCCGCGCGAGGTCGGGCAGGGCATGGCGCACGACGCGACCGGCGGCGTCGCGCGCGCCGAGCAGATCCGCGAGTCGCTGGCCGTGGCGGGCGAGCCAGTCGGCGGGCAGCTCGGCGAATCCCCCGCCCGCCAGCGCGACGACCGACTCGCCTTCGGACCAGGCGCGCAGCACGGCGGCGGGCGTCGCTCCCCTCGTTCGCTGGAGCGCGCGGGTCTCGTCGCCTGCACCCGTCGATGCCTCCGTCCCGGTCTCCGCCGTCGCGTCCGCGAGCGGGAAGTCGAGCTCGAGTCGGTCGTCGTCGATCCGCAGCCGGGGCGCGAGCGGACCGCGCAGGACGAACTCGCGATGCGCCCGGCCGGCGAGCGTCACGAGCCCGCGCGCGCCCGCCGCTTCGAGTCGCCCCGCGAAGGCGATCGCCTCGCCGGGCGGCAGTCGGACCGTCGCGTCGACGCGCAGCCCGAGCTGCCGCGTCGCGCGATCGGCGAGCTCGGTCTCCGCGCGCTCGTTGCGGATCGGTACCGCGCCGCCTCCCTGCATCACGAGCCGTCCGCCCTCGATGCGCGCGATCGCGGGATCGCCGTAGGCGATGCGCGGCGTCACGACGAGCGTGTCGCCCTCGCGCGCGAGCGCGACCTCGAGCCGCGGCTTCTCGGCGCGGGTCGCCGTCGGCAGGCGAGTCGTCTCGATCGAGATCGGGATGCGGCCCTCGAGGCCCGGCAGCACCTCCGTCACGAGCACGGCGAGGTCGCCGTCCGAGAAGAAGCGCCCGCGCGGGAGGTCGGCGAGCTCGCGCCCCGTCAGCCGGTTCTCGGCGACGGGATGCAGGGCGCCGGCGGCCAGCGCGACGCCGTTTCGGTAGAGGCGCTCGATGCGGCGGTCCTGCTCGACGAAGAGGCGTGCGCCGCCGGGCGCGTCGACGACGCGGGCGACGAGTCCGATCGGCTCGCTGTCGATCCGGATCGGACGGTCGTCGAGATAGACGGCCTCGGTCTTCTCGAGGCGGGAGAGCAGCGAGACGAGCGCGGGGGACGCCGTGGCTTCGGCGGGGCGGGAGGCGAGGGCCTTCTCGATCGCGAGGTCGGCGGGCGTCGTCACGAAGGCGGGCCCGGCGCGGTGGCCGGCGGCGACGGCGGTGAGCCCGGTCTTGAGGGGGGTGAAGCGACCCTCGAACTCGATCGCGCGCTCGAGGAGGAGCGCGCCGCCCTGCTCGCGCAGTCGATAGGCGAGGCGTCCCATGCGATCGCTTCGCGCCTGCAGCGCCTCGCCGGTCTTCTTCTCGCGCCGCAGCGCGATGACCGCCGCCGCGACGTGCTCGCAGGGGTCGTCGGCGGAGGCGCAGCTGCACTCCCAGGCCTCGTCCTCGAGGTGGAGCGTGACCTGGGGCGCGACGCGCCCCGCGCGCCCGACGATTCGCAGCACGATCTCGCGGCGCTCGCGGGACTCGAGCTGTACGGCGTCGCCGCGCGCGAGCTCGACGCCCCGCGACCAGACGGCGCGGTCGCAGTCGGCCTGGACGGCCTCGAAGAGCGCGGCGAGGGGCTGCACCGGACTCACGCGCTCCGCTCGCCCGCGTCCGCCTGCCACGCGCGCAGCGCCGCCTCGAGCGCAGGGGCCGTGTTGCGCGAGGGGGCTTCGGCGACCCAGTGCGCGAGGTGCGCGAGCGCACGGCCGACGTGGGGGCCGGCGCCGGTGGCGAGGATGCGCATCACGTCGCCACCGCTCAGCGCGAGCTGGCGGACCGACCCGCTCGCGCGCTCCTGCTCGCGCAGGCGCTCGATCGCGCGCTCGATGCGGGCGAGGCGCTCCCGGGCGATCGCTTCGTCCGTTCGCGTCTCCGCGTCCGGCGCACGCGCGGGGGCGAGCTCGAGCCGGCGCCAGGCGATCAGGCCGTCGAGCTCTTCGCGCGTGAGGCGATTGAGCGTTCGCCGCAGCGGTCCGTCGCGATCGGCGCTGAGGTTGCGGTCGAGGGGGTGGAGCTCCTGGAGACGGCCGATGCGTCGGGCGAGGGCGTGGGGCATGCGGAGGCGCGCGAGCGCGCGCGCGGTAGAGGTCCCGCGCAGGTAGGCGGCCCAGCGCAGCGCGGGCAGGCACGCGAGCGCGTCGATGCGGCGCTCCATGTTCGGATCGAGGTCGGGCAGGATCACTTCGCTGGCCCCCGTCTCGCGCAGGAAGGCGAGCGCGCGCGCGGGCGTCGGACATGCGAGGATGCGCTCGAGCACCCGGCGCGCCGGCGCCCCTTCGGGCAGCCGCAGCGCGACCTCCGGCAGCGCGGCGCGCGCCGACGCGATCAACGCGGCCGAAGGCTCGAGGCCGTACTCGGCGATCAGGAGCGCCGCGAGCCAGTAGCGGCGCGGCGCCAGGGCGAAGGGATCGGGCCGACCGGAGCCCGGGTCGAGTCGGGTCAGCTCGCGTTTGGCGAGCGCTTCGCGGACGCCGCCGGGATCGGCCCAGCGCCCATCGCTCGGACGCACCGCGACGGCGAGCGGCGCGAGCCCGAAGGCGAGCAGCGTCTCGTCGACCGTGCGGGATTCGGTGGCGATCAGATCGACGGGGCCCGCCGCGGTGGCCTGCGTCGAACGCTGCGCCTCCTCCGCCGTCACCACGGCAGCGGGCATCGCGGCCAGCAGCGCCGCTCGCGTCCCGCGGCAGAGGATCGCGTGCGCGGGGCGGCGCGATCGCGTCGGGCCGAGCCAGGCGTCGAGGAGCGTCTCGCCCTGCACCCAGGCGGCAAGCCCCGCGCATTCGAGCCGATGACAGAGCGCGCGGACGGGCGCGGGCAGGGCGCGAAGCAGGTTCGGGGGGGCGATCGCGGAGCAGGGGGTCGGCATGAGCGGCCGAGTGTACCCGCGTCCGGGCGGGGCGTCGCCGCCGGGACGCGACCGGCGCTCAAGCCTGCGGCGATCGGCTCCGACTGATGGCCTGCGCGCGCTGATTGCGCGATGCCCGGAGACGTCATGGTCCTTCGCTCGTCGCGCTCGCCCGACTTCGTCTTTCTCGACGAGTCGGGCATGCGCGTCCTGCTGGTCGCGGACCGCTCTTGGCTCGTGGCCGAGATCCGCGCCGTGCTCGACAAGTCGACGCGTTGCCGCTTCGAGCTCGTCCACGGCGCCGACCTGCCGCGCGCCGCGGCGAGCGTCGCGCAGGATCGATTCGATCTGCTGCTGCTCGACCTCGGCCTGGCCGACATCCATCGCAGCGCGCTGGTCGACGTCGCCAGCGACCTCGCGACCCGCCTGCCCGTCGTGGCCCTCTCGGGCACCGAGCCCTCGCTCGGCCTCGACCCGGCCGCCGACCCCGGCCTGCGCCGTCCGCTCGAGCAGGTCGACCTGCCCGACCTGCTGCTGCGCACGCGCCGCCGTGCCCGCCGGCTCGGCTGCGTGAGCCTCCCGCCCGTGTTCTGTCGCCTCGAGCGCACGGACGACTAGACCGCATCGCGTCGGCCCGCCCGCTTGTCCGTCCGGGCCTTCCGCCCAGGCGCGGATCCGGGCGATCCCCGGATGCCCCGCCGGCGCGCCGACCGGTTCCCATGGCGATGAAGATTTCGCTCGAGTGCGGAGCACCGGCAGCCGACACGCAGGCATCGCGCGGAGGAGATGCAGCAGTGAAGGCAGCACGGCGGTCGGGCGGAGTCGCGGTTGGCGTCGGAAGCGGGATCGGAAGCCAGGGCGTGAAGGGGTTCGGAGGGCGGGAGCGGATCGGCGGTGGAATCGAGCGCGGCCCCCGGCCCTGCGCCCGCATGCTCGCCTGGATCGTCGGCCTCGTGCTGGTCGCGCAACCCGCGGCCGCCGCCTCGGCGCGCTTCGCCGCCGGGGGCTGGGGCTTCGACGAGACGACGCTCGCCGGTCTGCCCCGCTCGACGATCGATGCCTCGACGCCCTTCCTCACGGCAGGGGAGGCCGGTGCGGTCGCCGGTCTCGACGTCGAGCTCCAGGGCTCGACCGTGCTCTGCGTGCTCGACGCGGCGGGCGAGGCCTGTCGCGCGGCGAGTCCGCCGCCGAGCGGGTCCTTCTCGGTCCTCGTGTCGTTCACGGTCGGCGTTCCCGAAGCCGCCGTCTCGGGACCCTTCACGTTGATGCTGACGAGCCTCGTCGCGGGGCGCGGCTACGGACCCGACGACGTCGCGATCCCGCTCGACGCGCTCGCGCCGGCGAGCCTCGACACCACCGCCGTCCCGGGCTTCGACTGGACCGGCGAGCTCACGCCCTTCGTCCGCGTGCGCGACGTCTCGGCGGCGCCCCGCGACGTCTACGACTACATCGGGTGGACGGTCGAGGACGGGGCGACCGTGACGTTCCGCTACGACGTGCCGGCGGGCCTCGTCGGCAACGGGTATCCGCAGTTCACGGCGAATGCCGTGCCGCTCGTGGTGCCCGAGCCGGGCGCGGCGCTCCTGCTGGGCCTCGGACTCGCCGGACTCGCGACGGGCACTCGGGACCTCCGGGAAGCACGGCGTTAGGCGCCGACGGCGGCCGTCGGCGCGGCTCGGCCGGTGCAAGGCCGGCCGCGCGCGGTGGCGTCCGCCGCAGTCGGGCTGGACGGGCGAGTTCGGTGCGGTCCTTTCGGAACGGAGATCGGGAAGCTTTGGGGGGTAGCGTGCGGAGAGGATGGCGGGCTCGGATCGGAGGGCGCATCGTGTGCGCGGCGGGTCTCTTGCTGTTCGGGGCCACCGTCGGACGGGCCGCGGACGAGTCGCTCGAACGCCTGCTCGAGGCGGCGCGCGCCGATGCCGAGGCCGGGCGATGCGAGCAGGCGCAGGCGCGCCTGGCTCCGCTCGAAGGGCTGCAGAATCGTGCGCGCCTGCTCGGCGGGCTCTGCCTGATCCGCCGCGGTCATTATTCCGAGGCGCTCGCGAACTTCGACCGGGCGCGCGGTGCACGGGATCTCACCGCGGCGCAGCTCGGCGACATCGAGCTCTACCGCGGCGTCGCGCTCTACCACCTCGAACGCTATTCGGAGGCCTCCGCGGCCTTCGACGCCGCCGAGGGCCTGACCTCCGAGCCGGCGGAGCTCGCGCTCTACCGCGGCCTGATCGCCCTGCGCCGGGGCGACGACGACGCGGCGGCTCCGGATCTCGAGGCCGCCGCCCGCCTCGCCCCGGCGTTGACCGAGCCGGTCGCGTCGTATTATGCCGGCCTCGCCTGGCAGGGCGTCGGCCGGCGGGATCATGCGCGGGCCGCGTTCCAGCGGGTGATCGACATCGACGGAGAGGACGGCGCCTGGGGCCGCCAGGCCAAGACCCTGCTCGGCGCGACCAATCCGAACGCCTGGTCGATCCGCGCGAGCGCCGGCCTCGAGTACGACGACAACGTGATCCTGCGCGGCGGCGTCACCCAGTTCGCCTCGCCGGACGCGCCGGCCACCGCCGGCGAGAAGGACGGGCGCGGGATCTGGTCGATCGACGGCGGGCTCCAGCTCCTCGAGCATGGCGACGTCTCGGCCGGCGTCACCGCGGGCTACTCGGGTACCGCCCAATTCGATCTCGACACGTTCGATACCCACTACCCCCGCATCGGCGCCTACGTCTTCGACCGCGTCGATCCCGAGACGACGGCCCAGCTGCGCTACGAGTTCGGGGCCGCCTGGGTCGATGGCCACTCCTTCCTGCGGACGCAGCTGGCCGAGGCCGCCCTCTCGCATGCCTGGGAGCGTGCGGGCACGACGATCCTGCTCGCGGACTTCCTCTGGAACGACCTGCGCTTCCCGCTGCAGGACGTCGAGGACGGTCCGGGCACGCCGGGCGGGGCCTGTCTGGTCGGGCCCACCTGCGGCCCGGCCGGCCTCGACGAGCGCAATGCCCGCGATCGCGACGGCGTCGGCGTCGGCGGCGCCGTCGAGCACCGCTACGACGTGGGCCTGCCCGAGGGCCTGATGCGGACGATCGAGGCGCTGCGGATCGGCGGGGGCTACCGCTATCGCTACTACGTCTCCCAGGGGCGCGAGTGGAAGCACATGAGCCACGTCTTCTCGGCGTCGCTCGAACTCGATCTGCCCCTCGACGTCGGGCTCACGACGCGGGCCAGCTACGAGCTGCGCGACTTCGCGAATCCCTCGACCTTTCCGGACTTCCAGCCGGACGGGGTGCAGTACGCCCTCTCGAGCCAGGATCGCCGCGAGCACCAGATCGACGTCGTCGCCGAGCTCGAGAAGCGGATCACGCCGCTGCTTTCCGTCAGCACGCGTTGGTGGTACACCGACAACGAGAGCAACCGCCGCGTCTACGACTACACGCGACACGTGGTCGGTGCCTACGTGAATCTGCGCTTCGAGTGACCACACGACGGGCGACGCGACAGGCGATTCGAGGGCCGCTTCGAGGATGATCCGAGGCAGGAAGGGGGGCGGAGTCATGCGGAGCCAGGAGCAGCGAAGCCAGGGGGGGCGCGATCGGCGGGGGCGTCCCGGCGCGGTCCGAGCGCGAAGGCGGCGGCGCGTCGCCGTCGCGACACGTTCGATCCTCGTGGTGATCCCGATGCTCGCGGCGCTGGCCTCGGCCGAAGAGCCCGCGGCCCCCGCGCCGGAGGCGATCCCCGCGCCGGCGGCGGCGCCGGCCTTCGACGCCCGGTTCTCTCCGGAGCGCCGAGGCGAGGGCGACTCGAAGATCGGCGTCGCCGGTCGGGTCGTCGAGCGCTTCGCGCCGCCCGTCGCGGCGCCGATCGACGGGCTGCGCAATCCGGTGCCCGTCGCGCTCACGCGCGGCGCCGTGCTTCGGCCCTGCGACACGCCCGGATCGGGCTGTCAGAACGTGCAGCCGGCCTCGACGCAGGTCGGTGTCCCGCCGATCGTGCCCGGAACGCGTCCGCCCCAAGTTCCGAGTCCGTGAGCGGGGAGCGGCCGCGCTTCGATGCCTACTCCTACGCCGCGGTCGCGTCGGTCTACGACGAGATCGCGGCGTTCTACTCGCTCGGTCGGATCGCGCGCTCGAAGGCCGCCGGGATCGATGCGTTCGCGCCGGGCGAGCGGGTCCTCTTCGCCGGCGTCGGCGGGGGGGCGGACGCGGTCGAGGCGGCGAGGCGCGGGATCCGCGTGACCGCGATCGATCTGGCGCCCGCGATGCTGGCCCGCTTCGAGCGGCGCCTGGCCGGCGCGGGGCTGGCGGCGGAGACGATCCTCGGCGACGTGGCGCTGCATCGACCGGCCACCGCCTACGACGGTGTCGACGCGAGCTACTTCCTGAATCTCTGGGATGCGCCCCGCGCGCGGGCCATGCTGGTCCATCTGGCGAGCCTGGTCCGGCCGGGCGGGCGGATCGTGCTGGCGGACTTCGCCCGTCCGCGGGGCGGACGCGTCTGCCGCGCGATCGCCGAGGCCTACTATCGCGCCGTCGACTGGATCGCCTGGGCCCTCGGGCTCTGTGAGCTCCACCCGATCCTCGACTACCATGCCTTGGCCGCCGAGGCCGGTCTCCGGATCGTCCGCGAGCACCGCTTCCCCGTGCTGCTCGGAAGCGATCCGGCCTTCGTCACGATCGTGGCCGAGCGTGTCCCGGCGTGCGCGATCGCGGAGCGGGCTGCTCGTCAGGACGCGGGCGTCGTTTCGGCCGCTTCGGCCTCGGTGGGGGCCACGGGCTCGGCGGGCTCGGTCGGCGCCCCCGGCGCCCCGGTCGTGGGCGGGCCGGATTCGAGCTGGGCGAGGGCGTCCTTCACGCTGCGGATCAGGTCGTCGTCGATCGCGCTGCCGTCCGAGGGAGCGACGAGGGCCTCGCGGTAGTGGATCTCGGCCGTGCGCGGGTCGCCGGCCAGGGACTCGACGCGCGCGAGTCCTGCGGCGATCTGCCGGCGGGCATGGGGCGGCAGGGGCTTCGTTTCGGCGAGGCGGGCATAGGCCGTGCGCGCGAGCTCGAGGGCGCGATCGCGCTCGCCCTGCTCGCCGAGCACGCGGGCGAGGGTGATCTCCGTGACGCCGCGGCTCGCGGGATCGGCGCCGATCTCCTCGAAGAGCTGGAGGGCGGCATGGGCCGAGGACTCGGCCGCTGCGAAGTCGCGCTGGGCCAGCGCGATGCGCGCCTTGTAGACCTTGAGCGAGGCGGCCTGGACGCGATCGCCCGGGGCGATCAGCCGCGCGTCGAGCACGGCCTGATCGATCGCGCGTCGCGCGAGCTCGAGGTCGCCGCTTCGCAGCGCGATGCCCGAGACCTCGAAGGCGAGGCCGAGGCGCTCCCGGCTGGCGGTGCCGCGGGCGGCGGTGTCGAAGGCGAGGGCGAGCAGCGGGAGCTGCGGATCGGTCCGCCCTGCCGCCCGCGCGGCCTCCCGTCGGCGCTGGGCCGTCGAGTAGGCGAGCGAGACCAGCGCCGCATCGCCGAGCTCCGGCTCCAGCCGCGCCTCCTCGAAGAGCTGGTCGGCCAGCTGGTCGGCTGCATCCGGCTGGCCGTGCGCGGCGAAGTCCTGCGCCAGCCGCGCGCGCAGACCGAACACGGTCCGGCGGCGGGTGCTGGTGGCCCGGCGGTCGGCGAGCGAGCGAGCTGCCTCCTCGAGCAGCGCGCGCGCCTGATCGAGCTGCCCCGCCTGGGCGTGCTCCCGGGCGAGGCGGGTCAGCGTCCGCCAGCTCGGCGGGCCGCCGGACGTCGCGTCGTCCGCTCCGGATCGCTGCGCCTCGAGCCGTGCGCGCATCGGCGTCGCGCGCCGCGCCGGCGTGTCCGGCGGCGCGCTCTCCGCGTCGGCCTGCGCGTCGGCGCGCGGGCCGGTCGCCGCGGAGGCGCCGTCCGACGCGGCCGCCTCCCCGGCCTCCGCCATCGCGGGCCATGCGGGCTCGGCGGTGACGTCGCTCGCCGCGTGGGCCTGCGATCCCGGGGCCGGCTCGTCGTAGCGGAGCGAAATGCAGCCCGACGCGGCGCCGAGCATCAGGGTCAGCGGGATCCAGGTCGCGCACGGTCGTCGCAGCCGCGTCATCGTTGCAGACTCACGTAGAGCTCGCCGTCACGGAGCTCGATCGGATACGTCGCGATGGGCTTGCGCGCCGGGCCCGTGACGGGGCAGCCGTCCCGGAGATCGAAGCGCGCGCCGTGGAGCGTACAGACGATCTGCGCGCCCACGACGGGCTCATCGGCGAGCGGCCAGGCCGCATGAGAGCAGCGGCTCGCCAGCGCGAAGTACCCGTCACGCGTCCGGCAGACGAGGACCTCGCGATCGCCCAGCTCCGCGACGCGCTTCTCGCCGGGCGCCAGCTGGAATGGGACCCGCAGCCATCCCCCCGTCTCAGCCACCGAACGCCTTCCGCAGCGCCGCACAGGCCTCGTCGACGGCCCTTCGCGCGCGCGGCAGCTGGGCCGTCATGCCGAAGAAGCCGTGAAAGACTCCGTCGTAGTTCGTGTAGGCGGTCGGCACGCCGGCGGCCGTGAGCCGCTCGGCGTAGGCGCGGCCCTCGTCGCGAAGCGGGTCGTACTCGGCGGTGAGGACCGTCGCGGGCGGCAGCCCGGCGAGGCTGGTCGCGCGCAGGGGCGAGGCGAGCGGGTTCTGGCCGTCGGCGTCGGTCTCGAGATAATGGTGCCAGAACCACCGCATCATCTCGTGGGTCAGGAAGTAGCCCTCGCCGTTGGTCCGGTACGACTCGGTCGCGCAGGCGTAGTCCGTGACGGGGTAGATCAGGAGCTGATGGACGGGCATGTGGCCGCCGCGGTCCCGGCACATCAGCGAGACGACCGCCGCGAGATTGCCCCCCGCGCTGTCGCCCGCGACGGCGATCCGCCGCGGGTCGATGCCGAGGTCCCGCGCGCGCAGCGCGGCCCACTGCGTCACCGCATAACAATCCTCCGGCGCGGCCGGGAACTTGGCCTCGGGCGCGAGGCGGTAGTCGACCGAGAGGACGATCGCCCCGGTGCCCTGGGCGAGCTCGCGGCAGGTCGCGTCGTGGGTGTCGAGGGAGCAGAGGACGAAGCCGCCGCCATGGAAGTAGACGATCGCGGGCCGGCGGTCGGCTTCGCCCTTCGGCGTGTAGATGCGGATCGGGACCTTGCCTTGAGGGCCGTCGACGTCGCGATCCTCGACCCGGGCCATCTCGGGTCCCGGCGGCGTGCCGGGCGTCGGACCGAAGGACTGACGGATCACGGTATGCGGGACCGCGAAGAAGTCGATCTTGGGGCCCGCCGTCATGGCGTCGAGCAGGGCCTTCGCTTCGGGATCGAGCGGCATGGTGGAGCTCCTGGGGTCGGCCGCCACAGCGCGTCGGCCGGTGAGGGGGTTCGCCTGAGCGCGGACGCTAGCACCGCGACCTGCATCGAGGCCCGCCGCCGATCGCCGCTATGCTCGTGCGAGGGCCGGCGTCGGCAGGCTTGGCGTCCGCCTCGTCGGTCCGAGAGGGAGGGGTCCACCCATGCTGGCCAGACGCCGTCGTTCCCCGTTCGTCCCGCGCTTCGCGCCGCTGCTCGCCCTGTTGCTGGTGCTCGCTGCCTGTCGCTCCTTCAACGTCCATACCGATTGGGACGACTCGGTCTCCTTCCAGAATTTCAGGCACTACGCCTGGGTCGAGCCGCGGGTCGCGGAGAACGCCGATCCGTTCGCGGACAACAGCCTGCTTCGCAAGCGCGTCCGCACGGCCATCGAGGCGCAGCTGGCCGAGCGTGGCTACCAGGCGGTCTCGAACCCGGCCGACGCCGACTTCCTGGTGACCTATGGCGTCCAGCTCGATACCAAGACGCGCATCACGGGGACGAGTGGCTCCTACGGCGGGTACTACGGCTACCCGGGGTGGGGACGCTGGCCCATCGGCATCGGGACGGGCATCGGAAGCGCCGATGTGCGCTCGTACCAGGAGGCCGTCCTGATCATCGACTTCCTGCGGCCGAGCGACGAAGCCCTCGTCTGGCGCGGCTGGGGCAGCGAGATGCTGCAGACGCGCGATCGCGACCGCGGACAGGAGCGTCTCGACGAGGGGATCGCGGCCATCCTGAAGCACTTCCCACCGCCGGGCACGAAGCAGTAGGCGCGGGCGGCGGCGCGGATCGGTCGATCGGACGCGTCGACCGCGGAGACCGGACTCGTGGACGACCGGGCGCGGCTCGAGGCTCGGATCGAGGCCCTCTACGGCGGTGGCATCGACTGGGCGCGCGCGACGGGCGTGATCCACGTCGCCGCGATCGACGGCGTCTCGCGCGCGGCGATCGCCGTCGGACCGGGCGCCCCCGCCAGCTCGATGGATCGCTTCGTGCTCGGCTTCGCGCGCGCCCGGGCCGACGCGATCGTCACCACCGGCGCGATCCTGCGCGCCGAGTCGACGCTCGTCCACCGCTTCGCCGACGAGCCCCGAGCCGAGACGGGCTGGCGACGGTTCCGGGCCGAGGCGCTCGGTCGGGCCGGGCCGCCGATGCTCGTCGTCCTCACCGCCGGCGGCGACTGGCCGCCCGCGCATCCCGCCCTGCGCGAAGCGTCGCGCGCGATCGTGCTCACGACGGAGGCAGGGCGCGCACGCCTCGTCGGGGCGGGCGCAGCGCGGGCCGGCATTCGCCTCCTTCGCGATTCGGGCGTCGTCGGTCGGCCGAACGGCGTGGAGCGGCCGATCGAGGTCGTCGCGCTCGACCCCGGCCCGAAGGCGAGCCTCGTCGACCCGCTCGCGCGGGCGATCGACTGGCTGCGGCGCGAGCGCGGATGCGAGACGGTCGTGCTCGAGAGCGGACCGCGATCGACGCTCGGCCTGTACAGCGCGCCGGAGTCCCCGATCGACGAGCTCCTGCTCTCGGTCTTCGAGGGCCCCGGGGCTCCGATCGTCGACGCGCCGCGATTCCCCGATCCCGCGACGCTCGCGGCGCATTTCGCGCTCGGGTGGAGCAGGGACTCCGGCGGTGACGCCGACGCCGGTCGTCGAGCGGATCTCGGGGGGGCCGAGGTCGGGCGATCCGACGCCGGGGCCGCCCAGCCCGCATCGCGCCAGCGGTTCGAGGGGCCGAGCGGTGCCTGGGTCTTCGAACGCTACCGCCGGCCCGAGCGCGTGGGGCGGGCGATCGGGAGCGATCCGATCCGCGTGGACGCGCGCGCTACCCGGTTCGTCGGATCATCGGCCAGAGCGACGGACCGCCCGGAATGACGAGCTCGTCGACGACCTCGAAGCCGTGCTTGTTGTAGAAGGGGATGTTGGTCGCCTTGGACGATTCGAGGTAGGCGGGCAGGCGCTCGCGATCGCAGCGATCGAGCTGGGGCTTGAGGACGGCCGAGGCGAGGCCGGTTCGCTGTGCGCTCGGGTCGGTGCCGAGGACGGCGAGGTACCAGTGGGGCTCGCGCGGATGGTGGCGGCTCATGAGGTCGCTCATGCGGGCGATGCGGGCGAACCCCGTTCGGGTCAGGCCGAGGAGCGAGGCGAGCAGGCGGAGTTGACGCATTGCGCTCGTCGGCGCCGGCGAGGGCGCCTGCCAGATCGCGGCCGAGCGCAGACTCGACTCGGTTAGCACGACGCCGGCATCGCCGAAGGCCTCGATCGCGATCGAGGCGAAGCGGGCATACCGGCTGGCGCGGGAAGCGGGATCGGGGAAGAGATAGGCGGCGACCGGGTCGTCGAAGAACGCGCGACCGAGCAGGTCGCAGACGCTGCGGCGCTCGTCGAGACGGGCCGCGCGGACGTGGACGCGGGGTTGGCCGAAGTCGAGGTCGGGCTGTCGCTCTTCGAATTCCATCGTTCGCTCGGGTCGAGGCCGGACGGGCCGGCCGCCGCGTGATTCTTCCAGAAAGCGGGAGCGCCGGCCAAGGGCTCGCGCAGGCCGACCGGCGCTAGGCGGTGCGGTCCAGCCAGACCAGGGTCTCGACGTGCTCCGTGAAGGGGAAGAAGTCGAAGGCCTCGACCCCGCGCGGCGCGAGACGCCCGGCGGCGAGCAGGCGCTCGAGGTCGCGCGCGAGGCTCGTGCGGTCGCAGGCGAGGTAGACGAGCCGCGCCGGCGGCGTCGCGACGAGGGCGTCGAGCAGCCGCGCGTCGAGTCCCCGCCGCGGAGGGTCGACGACGACGACCTCCGCGTCGGCCACGATCTCGGCCCGCTCGCCGGCGGCGCCGTCGAACCGCGTCGCCCGTGCGCGCTCGGAGGCGGGGCGCGCGGCCAGGCCGAGGGCGAGGCCCTCGAGCCCACCGGGGGCGCGCTCGTTGAAGGCGAGCGTCGCTCCCCGTGCGAGCAGGCCGAGCCCGATCGCGCCGACGCCGCAGTAGAGTTCGGCGACGCGCGCGTGTTCCGGGACCAGCTGCTGGATGCGGCCCAGCGCGCGCTCGAAGAGCGGCAGATGGTTCTGGCCGAAGGCGGTCGGCGGAAAGAAGACGTCGACGCCGCCGAGGCGTTCGCGGACGGCCGGGCGGCCGGCGAGCAGGACGGTCTCCGCGCCGAGGATGGCGTTGGTCCGCTCGGGCTGGGCATTGAAGAAGAGTCCCTGCAGTCCGTCGCCGAGGCGCGCGGCGAGGGCCTCGGGCAGGGCGCCGAGGCATTCGGGCGACTCGCCGCGCCCGACGAGGACGACCTGCACGCCACCGCTTCTCCGCTCGACGACGAGCTGCACGTAGCGGAGCGTGCCGAGATGGCTGGCATCGACGTAGGGCACGACGCCGGTCTCGCGGATCGCCTCCCGCAGGGCCGCCGCCGCCGCATTGAGCGCGGGGTGGTGGACCGCGCAGTCGGGGGTCGCGACGATGCGATGGGAGCCGGCCTGGAACAGGCCGATGCGCGGGTTCGCCGCCCGGCCCCGGATGGCGAGGCGCGCGCGGTGGCGATGGCCCCGGGCCGGGGCGTCATGGATCACCGGTGGCGGCAGCGCGTGCTCGCGGGCGAAGGTCCGGAGCCATTCCCGCGCGTCGGGCGGGATCGATGGCGCGCCGAAGCGGGGACAGCCGGGGCAGGGCGGGCGGTGCGGACAGGCGGGCGTCGCGAGCGAAGACGAGGCGGGCTCGGGCGGGGACGCAGGCAAGGGCGGAGACAAGCGGGGCCTCGTGGGCTGCGGGCGCGCCGCCGGACGTCCTGGCGAGCGGGCGGACCCGTCGGACCGGCAGGGTAACGCAGGGCGCCGCCGGGGCGATCGAAGCCGACTGCTACCCTGCGCCGATGTCTCCCCGTCCGCCGGCGCGCGAAGCCTTCCTGCCGACGACGCCGGCCGACGTCGCCGCGCGCGGCTGGGACGCGCCCGACGTCGTCTTCGTCACGGGCGACGCCTACGTCGATCATCCCTCCTTCGCGATGGCGATCCTCGGCCGTTGGCTCGAGGCGCACGGCTTCCGCGTCGCGATCCTCGCGCAGCCCGACTGGCGCAGCGCCGACGACTGGCGGGCGATGGGGCGGCCGCGGCTCTTCTACGCCGTCTCGGCCGGCAACATGGACTCGATGATCAACCACTACACGGCGAATCGGAAGCGCCGCAACGCCGACGCGTACTCGCCGGGCGGCGCGATCGGCCGGCGGCCGGATCGCGCGACGGCGGTCTACGCGCAACGGTGTCGGGAGGCCTGGAAGGGCGTGCCCGTCGTGATCGGCGGCGTCGAGGCGTCGCTCCGGCGCATCGCCCACTACGACTACTGGAGCGACCGCGTCTGGCCCTCGATGCTCGTCACGTCGAAGGCCGACCTGCTGGGATACGGCATGGGCGAGACGCTGCTGCTCGAGATCGCCCGTCGCCTCGACGCCGGCGAAGCGATCGAGGATCTGCGTGATCTGCGGGGGGTCGCCTACCTGCTCGGCAAGAACGAGTCGATTCCGCCCGCGCCCTTCGGCGCGGACGGAGCGGCCCGGACCGAGCGGACAGCCGAGCGGACGGTCGAGCTGCCGACCTTCGAGCGGGTCGTGGCCGACGCGCGCGCGTTCGCCGAGATGACCCGCAAGCTCCACCACGAGACGAATCCGTACAACGCGCGCCGCCTCGTGCAGCGCCATGGCGACCGACTGCTCGTCGTGAATCCCCCCGCCCATCCCGAGCGCGAGGCCATGCTCGACCGGCTCCACGAGCTCCCCTACACGCGCCGGCCCCATCCCGACGCCGCCGAGCCGCCGCCGGCCTGGGAGACGATCAAGCACTCGGTCCAGATCATGCGCGGTTGCTTCGGCGGCTGCACCTTCTGCTCGATCACGATGCATCAGGGGCGCGCGATCCAGAGCCGGAGCGAATCGTCGATCCTGCGCGAGGTCGAGGCGCTGGCCGCGAGTCCCGACTGGAAGGGGACGATCTCCGACCTCGGCGGACCGACGGCGAACATGTACCGCATGGCGTGCACGAAGCCCGAGGTCGAGCGGACCTGTCGCCGCCTCTCCTGCGTGCATCCGAAGATCTGCAAGCTCCTCGGTACCGACCACCGGCCCACGATCGACCTGATGCGCCACGCCCGCGCCGTGCCCGGCGTCGCGCGCGTCCATATCGCCTCGGGCATTCGCATGGATCTCGCCGCCGAGTCGCCCGAGTACCTCGAGGCGCTCGCGCGCCATCACGTCGGCGGGCATCTCAAGGTCGCGCCCGAGCACGTGAGCGACCGCGTCCTCGAGCGCATGAAGAAGCCCGGGCGGGCGAGCTTCGAGATCTTCGCCGAACGCTTCGCCGCGGCGTCGGCGCGCGCGGGCAAGGAGCAGTACCTCGTGCCCTACTTCATCTCGAGCCATCCCGGGTCGGGGATCGAGGAGATGATCGAGCTCGCCGTGTACCTGAAGCGTCATGGTTATCGGCCGCGCCAGGTCCAGGACTTCATCCCCGCGCCGATGGACATCGCGACCTGCATGTACTGGACGGGACTCGATCCCTTCACGCTCGAGCCCGTCGAGAGCGCGCGACGGCTGACGGATCGGCAGGTGCAGCGCGCGCTGCTTCAGTTCTTCCTGCCCGACAACTGGCAGACCGTTCGCGATGCGCTCGTGCGCGCGGGCCGCACGGACCTGATCGGAAGCGGACCGGATTGCCTGATCCCGGCGCGACCGCCGCGGCGGGGCGGCGGAGCGGCGGATCCGGGGGCTGCCGGCGGCGCCCGTACGCGGCCCGCCCCCCGCTCCGACGCGGGGCCGCGGCCGGGCCGGGGCGGGAAGCCGGCGCGCGGCTACCGCCGCCCCTCGCGCGAGCGCGGCGGGCGGCGCGGCAGCGACGGGGATCCACGTCCGAATCCGACCAGTCGCGATCGCTGATCCCGCTAGGCTGGCCCGTCGAGGAGGAACGATCCCTGGCGTCGGATGGCCTGCGCGCCCTCGATCCCGCGACGCTGCACGCCTTCGTGCAGCGCCGCGACGGCCGCTACGACGGCCGCTTCTTCACCGGCGTCACGACGACCGGCATCTTCTGCCGTCCCGTCTGTCCGGCTCCGACCCCGAAGCTCGTCCACTGCCGCTTCTTCCCGAGCGCGGCGGCGGCGCAGGCGGCGGGCTTCCGGCCATGTCTGCGATGCCGCCCGGAGGCGGCGCCGGGCACGGCGGCCTGGCGGGGCAGCGCCGCCACCGTCTCCCGGGCCCTTCGATTGATCGAGAGCGGCGCGCTCGACGGGGCGGGCGACGTCGAGGCCCTCGCGATGCGCCTCGGCATCGGTGCGCGGCATCTGCGGCGCCTCTTCGAGGCGCATCTCGGCGCGACGCCCCGCGACGTCGCCCAGCTGCGCCGCGTGCTCTTCGCCAAGCAGCTCCTCGACGAGACGCGGCTCTCGATGGGCGCGATCGCGGAGTCGGCGGGGTTCGGCAGCGTGCGCCGCTTCAACGCCTGCATGCGCGCCGTCTACGGTCGGCCCCCGAGCGCGCTGCGCGCCCGCGCCGCGTCGACGAAGACGGCGGGGCTCGCGCTCTCGCTCCCCTATCGGCCGCCGTTCGACTGGGCAGCCGCGCTCGCGTTCCTCGCCCGCCGCGCGCTGCCGGGCGTCGAGCGGGTCGAGGCGGGTCGTTATGTCCGGACGCTCGCGACGGCGTCCGGTCCCGCCGTGATCGCCGTCGTCGACGATCCGGCTCGCGCACGGCTCTCGGTCGAGGTCCGGATGGCGAGCCCGGCCGGCCTGCTCGAGGTCCGCGCCCGCGTGCGGCGACTCTTCGATCTCGATGCGGATCCGCGGGCGATCGACGCGGTCGTGGCGCGACTGCCGGCGCTGCGTCAGGACGTGCGACAGCGGCCCGGGATCCGGGTACCCGGGAGCTGTGACGGATTCGAGACCGCCGTGCGCGGGATCCTGGGGCAGCAGATCTCGGTGGCGGGCGCGACGACGATCGCGGGTCGCATCGCCTCGCATTTGGGCGAGCCGCTGCCGGAGGCGCTGCGCGGGGACGACGACGGACTCGTGCGGCTCTTTCCGCGGCCGGAGCGGCTCGTCGCGGCGCCGCTCGAGCCGCTCGGCGTGATCGGGTCGCGGGCGGAGGCGATTCGGGGCCTGGCGGCGGCGGTCGTCGCCGATCCGACGCTGGTCGAGCCGGGCGCGGATCTCGAGCGCGCGCTCGCGCGCTGGCAGACGCTGCGCGGGGTCGGTCCCTGGACGGCCCAGCTCGTGGCGATGCGCGTCCTGCGGGAGCCCGACGCGCTGCCGGCCGGCGATCTCGGACTTCGTCGCGCGCTGGCGATCGACGGGGCGCTGCCGGCCGCGGCCGAGGTCGAGCGACGGCTCGCGGTCTGTCGGCCCTACCGCGCCTATGCGGCGGCGCGGCTCTGGTCCGCGTCAGGCGCGTCCGCCGCCTGACTCGAGCTCCCGGCGCAGCATCGAGACATGGACGATCCCGAAGAGGAAGGTCTTCCAGATCTCCTCGGCGAGGGGGCGCGGGCTCTTGCGCAGGAGGCCGAGATAGAAGAGGCACTCGACGATGTGGACGACGGCAAGTACGCCGAAGAGCGTCCGGCCGAACTCGCCGGCGGCGCTCTCGCGCAGGGGCGCGAAGAAGCAGGCCGTCGCGAAGAGCCAGATCGACCCGACGATGGCCTTGGCGATCCCGAAGAGGGCGTTGTGGTGCACGGCGTTCTCCTGCTGCGGGCGCCGCCTGCGGCGCGGGGCGAGGGCGGGCGCAGCATAGCGGGCGACGCGCGGGCACGGGGCAGGACGAGGGGCCGCGACGCGCTCGACGCGCGCGCGTCCCGACGCGGTTGCGGCTCACGGTCCCGCGCGCATCCAGGCGAGCGCGATCGCGCCCAGGCTCGAGGCGAACGCCACGAGCTGCACCGCGCGACCCGGGCGCGGTCGGCGGGCGAGCGGTAACGCGAGGGCGAGACCGGCGAGGGCCCCGACGACGAGCCCGAAGAGATGGGCCGCCAGCGCGACCTCGGGCCCCGCGCCGCCGAGCATGGCGACGAGGGCGAGTCCCGCACCGAGCGCGACCCAGGCGCCGCGGCGCCGCACCCCGCGTCGATGGCGGCGCCACGCGGCGAGACCGGTCAGGACGCCGACCAGCCCGAAGACGCCGGTCGAGGCGCCGATCGTACTGTGGGCGGCGCGGTAGTAGAGCGCGTCGGCCAGATTGCCGACCGCGCCCGTCGCGACGAAGCAGGCGACCGCGAGGCCGAGCCCGATGCGCGCCGTCAGCATGGCCAGGAAGAAGGCGCCGAAGAGCGCGTTGCCGGCGGCGTGACCGAGATCGGCGTGGAGCGTCAGGGCGGCCATGCAACGATGGAGCTCGCCGGCGAGGACGAGGGCTGCCTGGTTGGCGCCGCGGTCGATGAAGGCCGCGAGGCGGCCAGCGCGTTCGAGTCCGAGGTGGAACGCGACGAGGGTCGACGCGCAGGCGACGGCGAGCAGGGTCTCGGCGGGCGAGGGGGTCCGGAAGATCGCGGTGGGGTCGGGAGGCGGGGGCGGTGTGGCGCGCTCGAGGCGCCAGGCGGCGAGGCTCGCCGCGGCGCGCTCGAACTCGCCGGGCGGGACGTCGACGCTCCAAGTCGCTTCGCGACGGACGACGCGGACGGGGACGCCCTCGGCCTGGAGCACGAGGGCCCACTCCTCGGCCTCGCGCTTGCGCGGGGTCGTCGGAAGCGGCGGCTCGTCCGTCGGCGTCGCACCGCTCGCCGCGCCGCGCGTGGACCCGACCCCGGACGGCGGGCGATCCATCGGTCGGTCGGAGGGCCTGGCATCTTCGAGGGGCTCGTCGGTCTCCATGGCTGGCTTCGATGGTAACGTTCGCGCCGCCCGCGACCGATGAGCCCCGGCGTCGCGTCGCGACCGCCAGAAGGAATCCGGATGCCTCATTCCCGCCCGACGAGCCGTGCCCTCATCCGGGTCGAGCAGATCGCGCTGCACGGACCGGGCGTCGTGATCCTGACGGGACCGTCGAGCTGCGGCAAGGGCGAGGTCGCGAACGCGCTCTGCGACGTCCTCTCGATCGACCCGACCCGCCACCTCTCGATGGGCGCGATCCTGCGCGGGACCGCCGCCCGGGCGAAGGCCGATCCCGAGTACGCCGACGCGCTCGACCACAAATACGCGCTCTCCTCGCGGACCAGCATCTTCGACTGCATCGACACCAACGACGAGCTCGCCCAGAAGGTGCGCCGCCACCTGCCGGACCTCGAGCGTTATTTCGGTCGGACGCCTTCGCGCTTCATCTCCGAGCAGCTCTCGGGTCCGCCGCGGGTCTCGCAGATGGAGTGGCTCGAGTTCTGCACGGCGCGCGGCCTGCTGATCCCGAACCGCTGGACGCAGGACCTGATCTCGGCGGAGATCGAGCGGGTCCTCGCGATCTTGCCCGACGGCCACGAGCAGCCCTTCATCCTCGACGGCTACCCGCGGACGGTGGCCGCTGCGCGGCATCTGCTGGGCTTCCTGCGCAGCGTCGACGTGCCGGTACTCAAGGTGCTGCATCTCTCGATCAGTCGCGCCGAGATGCTCGCGCGCGCCGGCAAGCGAGGGCGCGCCGACGACGACGCCCAGGCGCTGCGCAGCCGTTTCGACTTCTACCTCGAGAACGTCCAGCCCTCGGTCGACTACCTCAAGACGGAGCTCGGCGGCGACGCGATCGCGTTGATCGACGCCCACCAGCCCGCCTTCGTCGAGCGCGACGGCGAGCGCGTCTTCGACCTCGCCCGCTCGATCGAGAACGTCGTCTCGACCTCGCTGCGCGCGCTCGGCGTGCCGCGCGTGATCGTGCGCGATCTGCTCGAGCGGCGGCGCGAGGAGCGGGCCGCGCGCGGGTAGCGGCCCCGAACGGCTTCCGTCCGACGCGAGGCGTCTCATCCGTGGCCGACCTTCCCCCCGACATCGCGCTCCCCGTTCCGGAGACCGACGACCTCGGTCGATACCTCGAGGACACGATCACGATCGACTGGCAGACGCCCTCGGTCATGGAGGCGGGTCGGCGATTGCTGGCCGGGCTCGACGAGGCCGGGGCGCGCGTCGAGCGGCTCTTCCGATTCGTGCGCGACGAGATCGACCACAGCTTCGACCTCGACGAGGAGGCGCTCGCGCGTCGGGCCGACCGATCGAGCGCCGCGCACGCCTCGCAGAGCGACCGCCGAGGCATCGCATGTCGCGCGAGCGAGGTCCTCGCCCTCGGTCATGGCCTCTGCTTCGCGAAGAGCCATCTGCTCGCGGCGCTGCTCCGCATCGCCGGCCATCCGGCCGGATTCTGCTATGCGCGGCTCGTCGACGACGAGCGGCCGCGGCGCTTCGTGCTCCACGGCTTCGTCGCCGCCTTCTGGTCGCCGAGCCGGCGCTGGCTCCTGCTCGATCCGCGTGGCGATCGACCGCAGGCGAGGCCCCCGATCGAGACGAGCTGTCGCTTCGTCGAGCCCTTCTCCCTCGCGTGGATCCCGGATCCCGAGCGCGGGGAGTCGCTCCTGCCCTTCGTCTACAAGCGCCCGGCCCGCCGGATCGTCGACTGGCTCGAACGCGTGCCGGATCGGGCGACGCTCCGGCGGACGCTTCCCGACGCGCTCGACTAGCGCGAAGGGCGGCAATGTCCAGCGGCGCCTAGCGTCGGCCGCCGCGGGGGCGGGGGCGATCGCGGTTGCCCGCGACGCGAAAGACGTCGTCCTGGAGCTCGCGGCCGATCGTCGTGTTGCGGCGGATGACGTCGGCGAGGCGCGTGCCGCGGACGGCGTCGAGCTCGCGGCGCGTGAGGGTCCGCTCGTACCAGAAGCGATCGCCGTCGCGCAGCGCGGTGAACTGCTCGACCAGGATCGCATGGACGAGCGGCCCGACATGGGCGCCGGGGACCGGATCCTCGGCGAGGCCGCCGACCCAGAGGTCGACGTCGTCGACGCGATCGTAGGCCGCGGCGAGGCGCGCCTGGACCGTCGGATCGGCGTTGATCTCCTCGAAGCGCGTGAGGCGCGGCAGGCCGTAGGCCTCGCGCGCGTCGTTGTAGGCGCCGATTCCGTGGTCGCGCCCGCGCTGGATGTTGAGCGCGGGCAGGTCGAAGCCGCCGGCGCCGGGCGGGCCGAAGAGGAAGTTGCGGACGTCGTCGACGACGAAGACGTCGATGCGCTGATGCGCCTGGTGCGCGAGACCGCGCAGGAGCGGCTCGATGCCGCCCTCGTGGCGGATGCGATCGGGGGAGAAGAACGCGTCGCGAAGCGGAACGTGGCCATCGGCGGTCTCGCGCATCCGCGCGTCGAGGCGTTCGAGGCGGGTCGGCAGCGCGCTGTGGCCGAATCGGAAGGCCGCGGTCGAGAACTCGTTGGCGATGCGTGCATCGACCTCGGGGTCGTAGCCGGCGTAGGGCGCGATGGCGTCGCGGCCGAGCAGGGCGGGGAGGAACTCCTCGAAGGTGATGCGTTGCATGAGCGCGCCGACGATGCGACGGGCGCGCTCGTAGACGGCGTCGTCGCCGAGGTCCGGATGGCGTCCGCGGATCTCGTCGGCGAGGCGATTGTGCTCGCGGAGGAAGAGGGTATGGAGCGCGATCAGGCCGAGCTGCTCGTTGGCCCGCACGTCGCCGGCGAGGAACATCGGCTGCGGCGACCCGCCCGTGGCGTTGGGGAGCGTGCCGTCGCTGTCCGGCAGGAGGCCCCCCGCTCCGATCGCGAGCCGGCCGGAGCCGTCGTTGGCGCGCAGGACGGACGCGCGCTCCTGGTCCGAGCCGTAGACGTTCGAGGCGTCGATCCAGCCCGTGATCTCGTTGATCTGCTCACGCGAATTGGCGGGGTCGGTTCCGGAGCCCGCGTCGTAGAGCGAGCGGTTGAAGGGGATCGTCGCCGTCCCGGTCGCGGTCGGGTCGAACCAGGCGTCGCCGGTCGGGACGGCGATCGGCGCGGCCTCGGGCGGGTCGGTCCCCTCGGTCAGGTCGAGGTCGTGGTCGAGGAACTGACCCCACTGCCAGAGGAAGTCGCTGGTCCCGAGCGGATTGGGCATGGGCTCGCTCTGCGCCACGACGAGATTGCTGATCTCGCGCGGGCTGCGACGCAGACGGCCAGCGAGCGCGGCGACGCCATCGGCGTAGCCGGCCTCGACGGTTCGGATCAGCCGCGTCCCCGCGGCGTTGCGTTCGGGATCCTCGGCATGGTTGCCGCTGCCATCGATGCTGCGTCCCTCGCGCGGCGACGGGGCGGCATGATCGGGATGGTCGGTCCGCAGCAGCGGCTCGACTCGGTAGAAGGGCGAGACGTCGATGGAGCGCGAGTCGCGGTCGCGGCGTTCCGCCTCCGCCGTCGACGCCAGGACGGCGAGCGCGAGCCCGATCGAGAGGGCGAGGCGAGCGTGGGGCATGGGTCGTCCTCCCGAGGGCTCCATCGATCCATCGGAGGCGCTCGCCTGGACCCGCGTGTCGTCCCACACCGTTTTCGGACCCGAGCGCGACGCGGGGCGCCCTCGTCTTGCTCGCGCGCTGCTTTCCGCTAAACCTCGCGCCGCGTCCGGTCGTGACCGGGACGAAGCCTCCGACCGCCCCCGCTCGGATGCGCCATCGGAGACCCGGATTCCCTCATGACGGCCGCGATCGATCTCGAGCCGACCGAGGCCTCGCCCTCGGCTGCGTCGGCTTCCCGCTCTGCCCCTGCTTCTTCCCCTGCCGCCTCGTCCGCATCCGCGGCGGGTCCCCGGCCACAGGCGCCGACCGCCTCGGGCGTGCCCGCGGTCGTGCGCATGCCCATGGGGCGGAACGTCGCCGTTCCCGCGACGGCCTCCGCGCTACCCGGCGCGTCGGCGGTCGGTCCGGGCCGGATCGGGGGCGGCATGACAGCGGCATCGGCGCTCGATCCGCGGGAGACGAGCGGTCGCTTCCTCAAGTACCGAGCCGATCGACGCCCGGTGGCCTACGTCTGCGCGACGCTGCTGCTGCACGCGCTCGTCTATCTCTTCGCCCCCATCGGCCTCGCTGTGCTCTGCGTCGTGCCGCTCACGATCGCGAGCATGTTCGTCGCGCCGATCAATCACCACCACCAGCACCTCAACACATTCCGCTCGCCGCTCCTGAACCGCCTCTTCGACCTCGCGCTCGCGCTGCAGACCGGCGTTGCGCCCTTCGCATGGGTCCTGCATCACAACGTCGGTCACCACGTCAACTACATGAACCAGCGTCCCCACGCGCGTCCCGACGAATCGCGATGGACTCGCGCGGACGGCAGCCCGATGGGCCGGGTCGAGTACACGCTCGACCTGCTGCTGCGGCATCAGATCGACATCGTGCGGCTCGGCCGACGTCATCGGCGCTACCTGCGTCCGTTTCTCTGGATGAAGCTTCCGCTCTGGGCGATCCTCGGCGCGGCGCTCTGGTACGACCCCGCTCGCGCGTTGCTCGCCTTCCTGATCCCCGGCTTCCTGACGCTCGTCCATACCGCCTGGTCGACCTACGAGCACCACGCGGGCCACCATCCGACGAGTCATTTCGACGCGAGCTTCAACAACGTCAATCCGCTCTACAACTACCTGACTTGCAACCTCGGCCTGCATACGGCCCACCACTACCGACCCGGTCTCCACTGGTCGCTCCTGCCCGCCCTCCACGCGGAGATCGTCGACCGGATCCCGAAGCACCAGCTCCATCCGCGCTTCTGGTGAGCGGATCGGGCGGCTGCCGGATCGACGTCAGGACGTCGATCATTCGATGCCGAGACGCTTCAGCTTCTTGTACAAGCCCTCGCGCGTGATTCCGAGCTTCCGCGCCGTGCGCGCCTTGCGGCCCCCGTTGTTCGCGAGCGCGCGGCGGATCAGCCAGGCCTCGACGCGCTCCACCGCCTGCCGCAGGGTCTCGTCGGGCTGCGCGCCCGAGGCGACGGGCTCGAGCAGCTCGACGAGCTTCTGGGAGAGCGCCTTCGGCGTCACGAGCGCGTTCGACGGAACGAGCATCAGCACGCGCAGCATCTCGTTCTCGAGCTCCCGGACGTTGCCGGGCCAGTCGTAGCTCTCGAGCAGCTGAGCGGCGGCGAGCGAGAGGTGGCAGGCCTGCTTGCCCTCGCGCGGGCCATGGAGCGCGAGGAAGTGGCGGGCGAGGGGCAGGATGTCCTTGCGTCGCTCTCGCAGCGGCGGCACGCGGATGGGAAAGACGTTGAGGCGGTAGTAGAGGTCTTCGCGGAAGGCGCCCGCGCGGACCGCGTCGGCGAGGTCGCGGTTCGTCGCCGCCACGATCCGGCAGTCGACGGGGACCGTTCGCGTTCCGCCGACGGGTCGGATCTCGCGCTCCTGCAGGACCCGCAGGAGCTTCGCCTGCAGCGGCAGCTCCATCTCGGCGATCTCGTCGAGGAAGAGCGTCCCGCGGCCCGCGGCCTCGAAGAGGCCCGGCTTCGTCCGATCGGCGCCGGTGAAGGCCCCTTTCACATGGCCGAAGAGCTCGCTCTCGAGGAGCGTCTCTGGAAAGGCCGCGCAGTTGATCGCGACGAAGGGCCGTTCGGCGCGCTCGCTCTGCTGATGCAGCGCGCGCGCGATCACCTCCTTGCCCGCTCCCGTCTCCCCCGTCAGCAGGACGGTCGAGGGGCTGCGCGCCGCGATCGATACGAGGCCCGCCACCTCGCGCATGGCCCCGCTGCGCGCGACGAGCCGCGTCTCGAGCGTGGCGTCGCGGGGCGCCTGCGCTGCGCCGCGAACCGCTGCCGGCGCGGGCGCCGCCGCGTCGAGCGCCTCGCCCACCGCCTCGACCAAGCCCGGTCGATCCGCCTCTGCGTCGAGGACGAGAACGCGATCCGCACCGGCGGCGATCGCCAGGTCGGCGAAGGCCAGATGGCCCTCGTCGAGGGCGACGAGGACGGGCGCGGCCTGCACGAGCGCGCGGACCCGAGCGATGGCGGCCCCCACGTCCGTCGCGCCTTCGGCGCATCCCGCGTCGCTCGCCGCGCGCGCCGAGCCGTCGTCGCGCCCGGGGATCTCGAGCAGCGCGCCGTCGAAGGGAACTCGCGGCAGCCGCGCCGCTTCGGCCAGGTCGGGTACCCAGGTCACGTCGAGCTCGGGCGCCTCCGTGACCCCGCTCGCGGCGAGGCCCGAGCCGCTGCCGATCCAGAGAAGCGATCGAATCGTCGCCATCCTCACCTCCTGCTTCGCGTCGGCCGCGCGGGATCCGAGCGGCCGGGACGCGAGGGGAGGCTCGCGCGCCGACGGACTTCGCGCGCTTCGGAGGGGCTCAAGAGATTCTTCGATTCTCGTCGAAGGAGCGGGGCAGCCCGAGGCGAAGGGGCGTCGCGGCTGGCGACGGGCCGCGGCTCGACCCGACGCCTAATGCAGATCCGTCTCGCGCAGGAAGCGCTCGGCGACCTCGGCGACGCTGCCCCGCTCGCGGGCGCTCGCGGCCTCGGTCGCCTCGCCGGGGTCGTCGGTCAGCTCGAGGGTGAGCGCGGCGAGGGTGTCGGGGTCGGCGTTCCCGCGGAGATGGGCGAGGCGGGTGCGGGCTTCGTCTTCCGTGTCGAATCGGAAGACCGCGTGATGGCCGAGGACGTACCACTCTCCGCGCAGGGGCTCGATCCGCCAGTCGCCTTCGAGCGGGATGCAGTCGCCGCCGGGCAGGACGAGGAAGGGACGTCGGTGCATGGGGTGCTCCCCGGGCCAGCCTAACAGACGCGGGCAGGGACGGCGCGCGCGCGGGCGGCAAGGCGCGTGCAGGGGAGCGGAGACGGCGGGCGCGAAGCGGCCGGCGGGGAAGCGGATTCGGAAATCGGAGGGGCGTGTCCGAACGGGACGGCGATCGGACGGCCCGGGCTCGGCGCCGGGGGAATTCAGCGTGTCGGAGGGCGTCGCCGGATCTCGACCGCTTCCCCCTCGCCGACGATGACCGCGTCGGCCAGACCGAGGAAGAAGCCGGTTCCGAGCACGCCCGGCAGCGCGACGATCGCCCGCTCGAGCGCGGCCGCGTCGAGCGGCGGCGCGAGCCGGGCGTCGAGCACGAGATTGCCATTGTCGGTCCCGACGGGCTTGCCGGCGGCGTCGAGTCGCAGCCCGCTCTCGAGGCCGCGGTCCGCGAGCGTGCGCTGCACGAGGGGCAGGGCGAAGGGCAGCACCTCGATCGGGAGCCGTCCCCGCTCGCCGAGCCGCTTCACGAGCTTCTCCGGCCCGACGAGGATGACGAGCCGTTGCGAGGAGAGCGCGACGATCTTCTCGCGCACCATCGCCGCGCCGTAGCCCTTGATCACGTCCAGATTCGGGTCGACCTCGTCGGCGCCATCGAAGGTCACGTCGAGTCGGGCGACCTCGTCGAGGCGGGCGAGGGGGATGCCGAGCCGGCGGGCGAGGTCGGCCGTCGCTTCGCTGGTCGGCACGCCGGTGACGTGGAGGCCGTCGGCGACGCGTGTGCCGAGCGCCTCGACGAAGGCCGTCGCGGCGCGACCCGTCCCGAGCCCGATCGTCATGCCTTCCTCGACGAAATCGAGGGCGGCATGGGCGGCGGCGGAGGGGGCCGAGACGGCGGCGGGCGGGGCAGCGGGTTTCGAAGCCATGTCAGGCGAGCGCTCCTTCGAGCCAGCGGATCAGACGGTCGAGGGCGGGCTCGGGATCGTCGCCGAGCGCGATGCCCAGCATGCGCCGCCCGCGTTCGGAGAGGATGCGGAAGTCGCCGGCGGCCTGGGCCTCGGCGAGCCCGTCGAAGCTGCCGCCGAGGCCGGGGATGACGAACGGCGAGACCCCCGATCGCTGCGCGGCCTGCCAGATCTGCAGCCCGGCGAGTCGGTCGGAGCCGCCCTTCTGGAGCTGACCGGTCGAGTGGAGGTAGCGCGGACCGAAGGAGAGCGTCGTCGCGACGGGCTTCGTGCGGCCGACCGCGCGGCGGATCCGATCGAGTCGTGCGCGGATCGCCGGCGTATCCGCGAGGAAGGCGTTGATCAGGAATCCGTCGCCGCCGCGCAGCGTCGCGACGAGCGATCGCAGCAGCCGGATCGGGTCCCCGCCGGCCGCGCCCGCCTCCGCCGCGAGCGCGCGGGCCGCGAAGATCTCGATGTCGTCGCGGGCGACCGCGGCGCGTGCGTCGTTGCCCGCGCCCGCGCCGCGCGCGGCCGAGGCCATGCGCTCGCGCGCGGCCTGCTTGGCCGCCTCGACGTCGGGCTGGTCGAAGGGGTTGAGGCCGAGGACGCTGCCGATGACGGCCGTCGCCATCTCCCATTGGAAGACCGCGGCACCGAGCTCGAGCGCGTCCGCGAGCTCGACCCGGATGACGGGATGACCCGCGCGGGCGAGCGCGTCGAGCCTTCGGGTGCGCTCCGCCGCGTCGGCGTCGGCATGCGCGTCGGTCGGCGCGAGCGCGATGTCGACGAAGATCCGGTCGTCCGCATAACGCCCGGGCTCGAAGAGGCCCTCGTCCGGGATCGGCAGCAGGCCGCGGCCCGCCTTGCCCGTCGACTCGGCGATGAGCTGCTCGATCCAGGCGCCGAAACTCGCGAGGGCGGGCGAGAGCGAGAGCGAGAGCTTGTCGCGCCCCGCGCGGGCGAGGGTGCCGAGGGCGAGGCCGAGCGCGATGCCCGGATTCTCGTCGGCGCTTCGTTCGGGTCCGCAGGCCGTCGCCATGCGCCGCGCGCGCTCGAGCAGCTTCTCGGGCGCGAGGCCCATCGCGAGGGCGGGCAGGTTGCCGAAGACCGAGAGCGCCGAGAAGCGTCCGCCGACGTCGGGGCGGCCGAGGGCGGCGCCGAGGAAGCCCTCCGCCCGCGCGACCCGCTCGAGCGCGCTGCCAGGGTCGGTGATCGCGACGAAGTGGCGACCCGCGGCCTCGCGCCCGAGCTTCTCGTCGAGTCGGGCGCGGATCAGGGCGTAGAGCGCGTTGGGCTCGATGGTCGAGCCGGATTTCGAGGAGACGAAGTAGAGCCCCGCCTCGAGCTCGAGTCCGGCGAGCAGCGCCTCGATCCCGGCCGGGACCGTCGTGTCGACGACATGGAGCGGACGCGCCGGGGTCGCGCCGTTCGCGCGATCCGCCCCGCTTCGCGCGTTCCAGGTCCGGCCCAGCACGTCGGGCCAGAGCGAGGAGCCGCCCATGCCGAGCACGACGACGAAGCGCGCGGGATGCCGCGCGATCGCCTCGCGCAGTGCGGTCGGGCCGATCGCCTCGTCGAGCGGGGCGTCGGGCAGCGTGAGCCAGCCGAGCCAGTCGGCCTCGTCTGCGTTCGAGAAGATCGATGCGTCGCGTGACCAGAGTCGTCGCGTCGTGTCGGCGGCCTCCCAGGCGCGCTGCGCCGCCCCGATCGCGCCCGCGTGCTCGCCGAGCTCGAATCGCATCGCCTAGCGCCGCTCGCCCAGGACCTGCTTGCGCTTCGTCTCGACCGATTGGAGAAGCGAGTCGAAAGCCTCGCTGAAGAGATCGCAGCCCTTCGCGAGCAGCTCCTCCGTCACCGCGTCGAGCGAGATGCCGAGCGCCGCGAGCTCGTCGAGGACCGCGCTGGCCTCGCGATCGAGCCGCTTCGGATCGTCGCCGAGGGCGTCCTCGACGCGGCCCTCGAGGCGGAACGCCGCGAGGGTCGCGTCGGGGAGGGTATTGACCGTGTGGTTCCCGATCAGGGCATCGACGTAGAGGGTCTTCGGCAGCGCGGGGTCCTTGGTCCCCGTGCTCGCCCAGAGGACGCGCTGCGGATCGGCGCCGGCTTCGGCGAGTCGCTTCCAGCGCGCCCCGGCGAGCGCCTCGAGGAAGCGCGCGTAGGCGACCTTCGCGTTGGCGATCGCGACCTTCGCGTCGAGCGCCTCGAGGCGCTTGCGCCGGTCGTCCGAGACGCCGCCCGCGATGGCCTGCTGGACGCGCTGGGCGACGTTCGCGTCGATGCGGGACACGAAGAAGCTGGCGACGCTCGCGATGCCCGAGATCGGCGCGCCCTTCTCGAGGCGCGCCTCGAGCCCGCCCATGTAGGCGTCGTGGACCGCCTGGTAGGCGGCGACCGAGAAGAGCAGCGTCACGTTGATGTTGAGCCCGTCTTCGATCAGCTGTCGGATGGCCGGGATGCCGGCCGGTGTCGCGGGGACCTTGATCATCAGGTTCTCGCGCCCGACGGCTTCGGCGAGGCGATGGGCCTCGGCGATGGTGCCGCGGGTGTCGTGGGCGAGATGCGGCGAGACCTCGAGCGAGACGAAGCCATCGCGACCATCGCTCTCCTCGAAGACCGGTCGGAGCAGATCGCAGCCGAGCTGGATGTCGACGACCGCGAGTCGTTCGAAGACGTCGAGCGCGTCCTTCGCGCCCTGGTGGACGAGCGTGCGCGCGGCCGGGTCGTAGTCGCGGGTCTTGGCGATCGCCTTCTCGAAGATCGCGGGATTGGACGTGACGCCGCGGATCCCTTCGGACGCGACCCAGCGACGCAGCTCACCCGACAGGATCAGCTCGCGGCTGATGTTGTCGAGCCAGATCGATTGGCCCAGCGCATGGGCCTGGTCAATCGGGGAATTCGACGAAGCAGCGGCCTTCGCGGACGACATGGGACGCGGTCCTCTCTGATGCGCGGGATGGGGGGCGCGACGCGCCGCGCAGTATACGGGTTGGGATCGTGGTGGGCAGAGGGAGCTCGCGCGAGAAGCCGGAGGGCCCGGGAACTCGCGTCGCCGGGCCCTCCATCGTCATCGTCGGATCCAAAGGCCGGAGCGGCCGTGCGGGCGCCGGCTCATGCGGCCGCCACGGCGATCCGGCGCGGCTTCTTCTCGGCGGTCTTGGGCAGACGCAGCTCGAGGACACCGTCCTTCATGCGCGCGGAGACCGCGTTGGCATCGATGTCCTCCGAGAGGCGGAACTCGCGGAAGTAGCCGCCTTCACGGTACTCCGCGTAGAGCGGACGACCGTTCGTCGGCGTCTGCGCGAGGCGCGCGTGGAGCGTCAGCACGCCCCGCTCGAGCTGGATCTCGACCGACTCCTCCGAAGCGCCGGGCATGTCGGCATGAATGACGAAGGCCTCGGGCTCCTCGAGGATGTCGACGTCCGGTCGGAAGACCGGGCCGGCGCTCGCATCCTCGGTCATGAGGACCTCTTTCTCGCGCGGCTGGATCTCACGGGTCTCGTTGGTCTCGTTCGCCATGGACTCCTCCTTTTTCTCGGGTGCGACCGCGTTCCGCTTTCTCGGGTGCGACCGCGTTCCGCTCAGCGCGTCTCGATCGCGATCTGTCGGGGCTTCGCCGCCGCCGACTTCGGAAGGGTCAGCGTCAGGATTCCGTTCTTGTGGCTCGCGCGGGCCCGGTCGAGGTCGATCTCCGACGGCAGCTCGAAGGCGCGCCGGAAGCTCCCCGATTGGCGCTCGCGACGATGGACCGCGGCGCCCTGGCCGACGGGGTACTCGATCTTGCGCTCGCCGGAGAGCGTCACGGTCGACCCCTCGATCGAGACCGTGATGGCGTCGGGGGAGACGCCCGGCAGCTCGGCCGAGAGCACGTAGCCCTCTTCGTTCTCGCTCAGGTTGACCAGCGGGTAGACGCCGCGCGTTCCCTGGAACACGGCATCCTGCGCGCGAAACGCCGCGTTCAGATCGCGTCGCAGCTCGTTCATGAGGCCCAGCCAGGGATTCAGGGCCGTAGGTCGCGTCAGTGTGTAGGTCGCCAATGCTCGGTCCTCCTCGCCATGGGCACCGGATCGCGCGTGCGGGCGGCTCTCTCGCTCGCCCTCCTGGACCCGGCTCCGGCTCCGGCGCCATCGATCTTCACGCCGCCCGGGGCTGTCAACCGGGCCGCGAAAAAACCGGGGCGGGACGGCGTGTGCGCGGCGTGAGGACGCGCTCGGCGTCGGCGTCGGCCAGATCCGGGCGCCGCCGACCGACGCGGCGGACGGGGGCGGCAGGGCGTCTGCGCACGCCTGCTCGGCCGCTGCGGGTCGGCCGCGTCGGTGCGTCGCGGGTGTCCGCGGCCGACGTCCGAGGCAGGCTGTCCGAGGCCGGGTTTGCGAGGCGGGGATTGCGAGGCCGGGTGTCGAAGGCAGGGGGCCCGGGGCCGGGTGTCAGAGGCGGGCGAAGGTCTCGAAGTAATCGGGCCAGGTCTTCGAGACGCAGCCCGGGTCGAGGATCACGACGCCGGACACGCGCAGCCCGGCCAGCGCGAAGGACATCGCCATGCGGTGGTCGTCGTAGGTCGCGATCTCGGCGCCGTGCAGGGGGCGAGGCTCGATTCGCAGCCAATCGGGCCCGGCCTCGGCGCCGGCGCCGAGCTTGCGCAGCTCCGCCTCGAGGGCGGCCAGCCGATCCGTCTCCTTGATGCGGAGGTTGGCGACGTTGCGGATCGTGGTCGGGCCGTCCGCGAAGAGGCAGACGACCGCATAGGCGAGCACGGCGTCCGGAAAGGCGTTCATGTCGATCTCGCCGAGCGTCCGCAGCGGGTCGCCCGGCGCCGGGCCGACGACGGTGACCCGGTCGCCGCTGCGCTCGATGCGGCAGCCCATCCGCTCGAGCAGGCCCAGGATCTGGAAGTCGGCCTGCAGTGAGCGCTCCGGTACGCCCGACACCGTGACGTGTCCGCCGGCGATCGCCGCCGCGCAGAACGGGTAGGCCGCCGAGGACGCGTCGGGCTCGATCGTGTGGCGCCGCGCGACGTAGCGTCGACCGGCTGTGACGCGGATGCGCTCGTCGCCGGGCTCACCGGCCCACTCGGCCGCCGCGCCGAAGGTCCGCATCAGGTCGAGGGTCAGGTCGATGTAGGGCCGCGAGACGATCGCGCCCTCGACGAAGGCGAGCTCGACGTCGCGCGCCGCGTAGGGCGCGGCCTGCAGGACCGCCGAGACGTACTGGCTCGACTTGCGGCCGTCGATGCGCGCGAAGCCGCCGGGCAGGCCGCCCCCGAGGACCCGCACGGGCGGGCAGTCGGTTCCGCGCTCGAACTCGAGCCGGGCTCCGAGGCCGCGCAAGGCCTCGACGAGGTCGCGGATCGGCCGCTCGCGCATGCGGGCGTTGCCGTCGACGACGACCGGACCGGGCGCGAGGGTCAGGGCGGCGGTGAGGAAGCGCGCGGTCGTGCCGGAGTTGCCGCAGTCGAGGGGATGGGCGGGGAGGGCGAAGCGGCCTCCCCGGCCGCCGACGCGCCAGGTCGGTCCCGCGACGTCGACGGGGATGCCGAGGGCGCCGAGGGCGGCGCGCATGACGACGGTGTCGTCAGACTCGAGCCCGCCCGAGAGCGCGCTCTCGCCGTCGGCCAGGGCGGCGAGCAGCAGGACCCGGTTCGTGATGCTCTTGCTGCCCGGCACGGCGACCTCGGCCGCGAGGGGGCCGCGCGGCGAAAGCGCGAGGCGCACGGGCGGGTTCGAGCGCGACGGGGAGCGCGACATGGACAGGCAGACCTCGGTCGGAGCTGCGGGGGCAGGGCGCCCGACCGTAGCACGCGGGCGGGTTCCCGTTGACATGCCCGGACCCCTCGTGCACACTCCGCGCCCGGTTCGATTCCGTAGTCAAGTCGGCGGGTTAGCCACTCGTCGCGCAGCCCCTCCCGGGCCGTTCGGCGGCCGCGGGATGCGCCGCTCCCGAGCGCATCCGGATGCGACGCGGGGATGCGCGCGACGGCTGCGCCTGCCCGGACGTGCGCTGTGCGGACCCGGCGTCGTCGAGGGCGGATGCGCGCGGCGGGGTCCGCCCGCACGGCGGGTCGCGGTCGGCTTGGGCCGGATGGCGCGAGGACGGCCGGGGCCGGGATGGCCGCCCGCGCCCGTGCGTCGGTGTCGGAAGCATTTCGAGCGGGTCGTATCTCCGCTCGCGTTCGCCCCTGGGTGGGCGTGGATGCCAGAGCGCGTGCGGTCGCGCGTGGAGAGATCGTCCAGTGCCGAAGGTCCTCATCTCCGATTCCCTCTCCGAGCAGGGCGTCAAGATCCTCGAGCAGTCGCCCGGAATCGAGCTGGTCAACCGACCCGGCGCCTCTCCGGCAGAGCTGCTCGAGCTGATCGCCGACGCGGACGGTCTCGTCGTCCGCTCGAACACGAAGGTGACGAAGGAGGTCCTCGCGGCCGCGAAGAAGCTCCGCATCGTCGGCCGTGCGGGCATCGGCGTCGACAACGTCGACGTCGCGGCGGCGACCCAGCACGGCGTCGTCGTCGTCAACACGCCCGAAGGCAACAACATCACGACGGCCGAGCACGCGATCGCGCTGCTGGTCTCCCTCGCGCGCCACATTCCCCAGGCGACCGCCTCGATGAAGGCCGGCAAGTGGGAGAAGAAGAGGTTCGAGGGGATGGAGCTCTACAACCGGACCCTCGGCGTCCTCGGGGCGGGCAACATCGGGCGTTATGTCGTGTCGCGCGCCAAGGGGCTCGGCATGAAGGTGATCGTCCACGATCCCTATCTGACGGCCGAGGCCGCCGCGAGGCTCGAGGTCGAGCGCGTCTCCCTCGACGAGATGATGGAGCGCTCCGACGCCGTCACGGTCCACGTCCCCAAGACCAAGGAGACGACCGGCATCCTCGGCCGCGCCCAGTTCGCGAAGGCGCGGGCGGGTCTGCTCGTCATCAACGCGGCTCGCGGCGGGATCGTCGACGAGGAGGCGCTCCTCGAGGCCCTCGACTCGGGCCAGGTCGGGGGCGCGGGGCTCGACGTCTTCGTCGAGGAGCCGACGCCCGCCGGGCATCCGCTGGTCTCGCATCCGAACGTGATCTGCACGCCGCATCTCGGCGCCTCGACCGAGCAGGCGCAGATCAACGTCGCCATCGCGGTCGCCGAGCAGATCCGCGACTTCCTCTGCAAGGGCGAGGTCCGCAACTCGATCAACTTCCCGAGCGTGTCGCCGGAGCAGATGGCGGAGGTCGCGCCCTACCTCGAGCTCGGCGAGAAGCTCGGCCGCTTCCAGGGCCAGCTGACGAGCGGGCGGGTCGACGTCGTCGAGGTCGAGTACGCGGGCGAGGTCGCGGAGCTCAAGGTCGCGCCGATCACGATCGCGGTCCTGAAGGGGCTGCTCTCGAGCGTGCGCGAGAACGTGAACCTCGTGAACGCGTCGCATGTCGCGCAGCAGCTCGGGATCAAGGTCATCGAGTCGAAGACGACGCGGACGACCGACTTCACCTCGGCCGTGACGGTCAAGGTCCGCGGCGTCGTCGATCGTCTGATCGCGGGCGCCGTGTTCCACGGGCGCCAGCCGCGCATCGTCCGCGTCGACGACTTCATGCTCGAGGCGATTCCGGAGGGCTACACCCTCCTGATCCACAACCACGATCAGAGCGGCGTCGTCGGCCGCGTCGGCTCGATCCTGGGCAACGCGAACATCAACATCTCGCGCATGCAGCTCGCGCTCCACGAGGGACGCCGCGAGGCCTGCATGCTCGTCAACGTCGATCAGCTCCCGAGCGATCGGGTCCTCGCCGCGCTGCGCGACGATCCGAGCATGATCGCCGTCCAGCTGTTGGAGCTCTAGCCATGACGACCGTCGTCGCCGTCGGCGCGCAGTGGGGAGACGAAGGCAAGGGCAAGATCGTCGACTGGCTCGGTCCGCGGGCCGATCTCGTCGCCCGCTTCCAGGGCGGCAACAACGCCGGCCATACGCTCGTCGTCGGCGGCGAGACGACGATCCTCCACGTCGTCCCCTCCGGCATCCTCCACGACGGCTCGGTCAACCTGATCGGCCCGGGCGTCGTCGTCGATCCGGCGATCCTCTTGACCGAGCTCTCGAAGCTGAAGGACCGCGGCATCCTGAAGGACCCCGCGCGCATCCGCGTCTCGGGCCGCGCCCACGTCATCCTCCCCTGGCATACCGCCCTCGACAAGGCGCGCGAGACCGCGCGCGGCGAGGGCAAGATCGGCACGACCGGTCGCGGCATCGGCCCCGCCTACGAGGACAAGGTCGCCCGCCGCGGCATCCGCGTCGCCGACCTGCGCCAGGTCGATACGCTGCGCGCGAAGCTCGAGTCGATCGCCGAGCAGAAGAACTTCGAGTTGACGCGGCTGCATCAGAGCGAGGCGATCGACGTCGACGCGCTCTTCGCGCAGTGCGTCGAGTGGGGCAAGCAGCTCGAGCCCTATGTCGACCACACCGGCCGCCTCCTCGACAAGGCGCTGCGCGCCGGCAAGAACGTGCTCTTCGAAGGCGCGCAGGGGACCTTTCTCGACATCGATCACGGGACGTATCCCTTCGTGACGTCGTCGAACTGCGTCGCCGGTGCCGTCTGCACGGGCTCGGGCATCGGCCCGACGAAGATCGACCGCGTCATCGGCATCACGAAGGCCTATACGACCCGGGTCGGCGGCGGTCCGTTTCCGACGGAGCTCGACGACGCGCTCGGTGAAGCGCTGCGCAAGAAGGGCGCCGAGTTCGGCGCGACGACCGGGCGGCCACGGCGCTGCGGCTGGCTCGACGCCGTGCTGCTGCGCGAGGCCGTGACCGTCAACGGACTCACCGACTTCGCGATCAACAAGCTCGACGTCTTGTCCGGTCTGCCGGAGCTCAAGATCTGCACCGCGTACGAGATCGACGGCAAGGTCACGGAAGATTTCCCGATGACCCTCGCCGAGACCGAGCGCGCGAAGCCGGTCTACGAGACGCTGCCCGGCTGGCAGGAGGATCTGCGCGGCATGACCCGCGTCGAGCAGCTGCCGGAAAACGCCCGCCGCTACATCGAGCGGATCGAGGCGCTGACCGAGGTCCGTGCGGCGCTGCTCTCGGTTGGACCGGGGCGGGAAGAGACGATCATCGTCCAGGAGCTCTTCGCCTAGTCGTTCGCGCTCGTCCGCTCTTCGGAGCGCAGGACGTGCCGCGTTCCCCGACCCGGGATCGCGGGGGGCGGGTCGCCGCGCGGCCTGCGCCGTCGCCGTTGGCCGGGCGCGTCCCCTGATTCGCTGCTTCGGGAACTCAGGCTCGGAATCCGGGGTTCATGGCTCGGCGGCTGCGGTCGATAGACGGCGGGACCGCTTCGAGGCCAGGGGGCCGGGCTCGGCGGGCGGAGGCGAGCGGGGCAGGTGGCGCGGACGATCCGGGTCTTCTCGGGCAATCTGTGGTGGGGCCAGGCGGATCCGGACGGGCTCGTCGCGTTGATCCGGGATCACGCGATCGACGTCTTCGCGGCGCAGGAGCTCGGCTTCGAAAATGCCGAGGCGATTGCGTCCGAGCTGCCGTACGGCTGCCTCGAGCCGGACCCGACCTACCACGGCATGGGGATCGCGCTCCGCCATCCGGGCAAGTACGAGCGCATCCCGCTCCACTACCGCGACGCGCGGCGCGCCGAGCTGCATCCGACCGAATGGCCCGGGCTCGACCGGGCCATCGACCTCGTCAATGTCCACTTCCAGGCGCCGCATTCGATGCGCCCGTTCCCGCCACCCTGGGTCCGCTGGCGCCAGATCCGGGGGCTCGAGGCGTTTCTCGCCGAGAATCCCGCTGGCGCGCGGGCGATCGTCGGCGACTGCAATGCCTCGCCGATCTGGCCGCTCTATCGCCGTCTGGCTCGTCAGCTTCGCGACGGCGCGCTCGACGTCGCCCGCCGCGATGGGCGGCGACCCGAGGCGACCTGGGGACCGAAGCCCGAGAGCGCACGGCTGCTGCGCATCGACCATGCGTTCGTGGCTGGGCTCGAGGTCGAACGGTTTCAGGTGTTGCCGATTCCGGGGAGCGATCACTCGGGGATCTTGATGGCGTGTCGGGTGGAGCCAGGATCCGGAACGGAATCGATGCTCGGGGCCGCGTCGGCGGCACGGTCGACATCCGCGCCGACGTCGGCACGCGACGCGGTGTCGCGTTAGTCGCGCCGTTCATGCCATTCATGCCATTCATGCCATTCGCGATCCGAGCGACCGTGTTCGGACCGTTCCGGGTTCCCGCGGTGGGGCGGCACGAGCGTGAATCGCTGTCTCGGAGCCTCTGCAACTCCACGGCGTTCCTCGGGCGACCCGTGGATCGCAGGTCGACCGGATCCGTCGATCGTCCATCTTCTGGGCTCGACGCGTCTCGCTTCTCCAGGCTGCTTCAGGCCCTCGGTCGAGGTCGCTCTGACGAGTTCGAGCGGACTTCCGTCTGACGAGCGCGCGCGACTCGAGCACACCTCCCTCCGGCTCGTGCCCATCGACTCGAGCGGGATTCCACGCAAATCGTTGGTCGAGGATTCACGCCGGCTCGAGCCTGTCGTGATCGACGGCGCGCCGGGCGACCTTGCGCAGCGTTCGGGACGGACGGGCCCAGCACGCGGAGGCGGGGACGGACGAGGCGACGGATCGGACACGGCGGAGGGGGGCTCGATCCGTCAGCCGGGCGAAGGCGTTTGGCGCGGGCGAGCAGCCGGGGGAGTTCGTCAGCGTCGAGGTCGGGCGGGCCGGGGGAGGGGCGGGAGCCCGCTCGAGGTCGTTGGCGAGGTCGGCTTCGGGGGCCAGGTCGCGGAAGTGCTGGTCCAGGTCCAGGTCCAGGTCCATGGGGTTGCTCCTTGGGTGATTCGGGTTGGACGGGGCTGACGGAGGCGAAAGGGGCTGGGGCGCGGTCGGTGGGGTCGATCAGCGGAACGGACCGTAGGCGAACAAAAAGCGAACATCAAGCCGGCCGACTCCCATCGACCGCATGGATGGACCCTATAGATAGGAGGATGTCCCTAGGGGCCAGGGCGATCGAGGCTCGCGCGTTGGGGCCGTGGGTGCGGACGAGATCACGCGCGAGCGCGAGGAGGCTGGATCGGAGATTGCGGCCTCGACGGGTGCAACTCGCCTAGCGGCTCGAGGGCGGGGTCGGGGCCAGAGGCAGGACCGAGGGGCGGTCGTGTCGTCGGGGGCCCGTGTCGGGTCGGGTCGACGGCGCCGGGGCAGGGTGGTATCCACCGGCCGGGCCCGTAGCTCAGTCGGTAGAGCAGGAGACTTTTAATCTCTCGGTCCAGGGTTCGAGTCCCTGCGGGCTCACCATCTACTCGTCTCAATTTCAATCGGATATGCATCATTCAGGGGGCGCCACGCCTGTCCATCGACCGTTCAGAAGACCCCCAGGAAGAAGACCGTCGGTGTGTCTCGTTGCCCCGACTGGGCAACGATCGAGGTCGCCCCGCGTGGCTGGTTGCCAACGGACGGTTTGCAATTCCAGTGCGAGTCATTTGGGCGCCGGGCGCGACTGCATGATCCATTTGAACGTGGTCCCCTCGAGTGTTCGGACTCGCCGAGGCTCTGCAGGCGTTACGCGAGGCGACACGGCGACAGCGCTCTACACTGCGACCCTCAGCTCCGCGAGGCTGTAGAACAGGTCGAAGGAACGCTGAACTCGGACACGGCGAACTCAAACGACCTCATCAGGTCTCACCGAGCATCCCTTTCGACGGCCCATTTGGCACCGACCATTCGTGTATGAATGGACAGTGACCAGATTGGGCGTCATCGACGGAGACGTCCGAATGCCACGGACGTTTGACGTCTGGTGCCGTGCATCCCAGCGCTTGTCCGGCCGATTCGCGCATTTCGATGATCTGCACTACCGAAAACCGCTGCTCCTTCGTCTCAAATCGCCTCGCTCACGCGAGGCGAACTCAGAGACTGGTTCCATTTTCGCGGGGCCGTCCAGTCGCATTGCGAACTGGCCATACCGAGATCGCTCGGTTGCCTCGGAATCCATCCTCTGTCCATCGATCGTATCCCATAGAATCTGCCCATTGATGATTCGATACCCCTCGAAGGCACACAATGAATTCTTCAAACATCGAAGGCAAGGTCATCGTCATCACGGGCGCCTCGAGCGGCATTGGTCGTGCAACCGCCCTGCACCTCGCCTCCCTCGGTGCCAAGGTTGCCCTGGGCGCACGCCGGGAAGATCGACTCGAAGATCTCGCGGCGGAGATCACCGAGGCCGGAGGATCGGCCAGTTGGAAGGCCACGGATGTGGTCGACCGGGAGAGCGTCCAGCAACTGGTCGTTCATGCGCGCAAGACGCTCGGGCCGGTGGAAGTCCTGATCAACAACGCTGGATACTCTCCGATGACGACCCTGGACAAGCTCAGGGTCGACGACTGGGACCGCATGATCGATGTGAACATCAAGGGCACGCTATACGGCATCGCGGCCGTGCTTCCCGAGATGATCGAGCGGAAGCAAGGTCACATCGTGACGACCTCTTCCATCGTTGCATCGTCGGTCTTGCCCTATATGACGATCTACAGTGCCACCAAGCATGCCGTGCGGGCCCTCTGCGAAGGTCTGCGACGGGAAGTCACGAAGCACGGGATTCGAGTGAGCGAGATCGCACCGGGCGGAGTCCTCAGAGAGTCTCCTACCGACAGCGATCCCGAGGCTGCAGAGATCATCAAGGCGAAATACGAAGGAATCGATCTGCTGGAGCCGATCGACATTGCCCGAGCTTTCGCTTTTGCGATCAGCCAGCCCCGACGAGTCGACGTGAACGAGATCATCGTTCGCCCGGCCGGGGAATGGACGTAGCGTTACGGCGTCGCCGCCCGACTACAGCGCCCGGAGCTCGATGTCATGGGTTGCTCTAGAGCAGAGGCTTTCGCGAAATCGTCCGAGGGCAGGTCCACGACGTACTGCTCCATCCATGTCCCTTTCAGACTCCCGAAGGGCTTGGCGCCCGACTCGCTGATTGGCGAATGATGCCTACGCTGCCGTCGGTCGCTTGACGGGCTTCTCGTAGGTGCCGAAGAGGCGATCGTAGACCGTCGTCAGGGTCGCGTAGTTGCCATGCTTCATGTCGAGGTGATGCGCTGCGTGGATTCCGGTCAGGTTGTCGAGCCACTTGAAAGGGAAGCGGGGCAGGTTCACATAGGTGTGGTTGACCGTGGCGATCGTCATGAAGACGATCGCTGCGATTGCAGCCGAGACGACGTTCAGCGGCCTCCCCTGGATCCACGCGACGATCGGGATCGAGAGCAAAAAGAGGCTGACTCCGATGATCGTCTCGACCGGGTGGACGTACACGGCATCGATGAAGGTTGGCTTACGAGCCTGGTGATGCAATGCGTGCACCTCGCGCAGCAATGGGCCGTGGAAGAGGAAGCGATGGGTCAGGTAGTACATGAGATCGAAGAGCGCGAGCACCGCGACGATCTCCAGGATGCAGTGTCCGATTGGACGCCGCTCGAGACACACGCAGAAGGGGAGCAAGAGGGCGTAGAACGCGTACCTCGTCCACGTCCCGGCCTTCTTGTGGGCCTCGACCGCTTCGCGGAAGGAATTCCGGGACATCTTGGTCTGATCCACTTCCCGGTTCAGCTGGCGCATCTGCTCGAAGGCGGGAACCTTGAAGACCAGCCACGGGCCGAAGCGCATGACGCCGATGGTGAGGACGATGTAGACGATCGCAGCCAGCCAGTCGTAGCTCATGTCGTTTTCAATCCTCGAGCGATGCCGCCGGGGGCTGGGGGATGGCCGCCGATCTCGTTGGTGAGCGCCGACGATCCGTCGCCTGCGGAGATCCCGGCACTGCCGCGAGATCGAGAGTCTGAAAAGCAGAATCGCATTCCCGTAGGCGAAAATGCTAGCTCCTCCAAGGCAGAAGTCAGGGCGAGGAGAGCGTGCGCGATCGGCTGACTCATCGAAATGACCCGGGTGCACCTCCCCATCGATCGCGCCGCGACCGCCCGTCGACGATCGATGAAAAGCTCCCGGAGCACGACTGTCGTCGGTGAACCATGCCGTCCCGTCCATGGGCCACTGCCTCAGGTCACGACTCGGGCCCGAGGGCATGTATTTCAGCGAGGTCTGTCCCGTTGGGGTGAACCCGAATCTTGCGGAGACGTTCGCGACACCACCGGATCTCGCGGTCGTCCTTCGCGGACCAACCCGCGTTCTCGACGTGCGACGCGTTCGACCGGGAGCCGGCCCTCGAGGCGTGGTCGCCCCGAGATGGGAGCACAGGAGGATCCTCGATGACGAGTTCAATTGACACCACGGTCGGTTTCGTCGGCGTTGGGAGGATGGGCGGCGCGATGGCGCGCTGCGTTCGCAATGCGGGCCATCGAGTGGTGGCGACCGACGCCTCGAAGGCGACCCTCGAAGCTCTCGTGACCGAGGCGGGCGTCGAGCCCGCTGCGACCGCGGGAGAGGTCGCCAGGCGGAGTCGCATGGTCGCCATTGTAGTGCAGGACGACGCCCAGGCAGAGAGCGTTCTCGTTGGTGACGATGGGATTCTCGCGAATGCGGGAGCGGAACACGTCGTGCTCATACACTCGACGTTGTCGATCGACGGGCTCCGGCGGCTCGCAGCACTCGCCAGCGAGGCCGGCGTCCCGCTGCTGGATGCGGGAGTCAGCGGGCGAGAGGGTCAACGGAGCGTGGGCGATCTGTGCGTGATGGTGGGCGGGCCCGCGGAGGCCGTGGCCCGCGCGCGCCCGGTGCTCGAGATCTACGGCGGACTGGTGCTGCACTTGGGACCCATCGGCGCGGGGCTTCGGGCCAAGCTCGCCCGCAACGCAATCTGCTACCTGAGCTATCTCGCCCTCTACGAGGGGCTCGCGATCGCCGAGGAGGCGGGCATCCGGCGCCAGGACATGGATCGGATTCTCGAGCATACGGGGCTTCGATCCGTCGCGATGAACGCATACCTCGAGCGCCGCTCGACCACTATGCGTCCGCAAGATGCCAGCGACGAAGAGAACACCCGATCTGCCGCGTTCAGCGCGAAGATCGGCCGCAAGGACATCCAGGCCGCGCACGCGTTCGCGCGCGAGCTCGGACTCGACCTCCACGCGCTCCCGGCGGCCATCCATTCGATGGACGCCATCTTCGGCGCCCCGAAGAGCTGAGGCTCTCTCAACCGCCGTGGTGACGTGACGCTGCCAGCCTGGTGGCGTCCAGCGTCAGGTCGAAGACGATGGGGCCAACGTCTTAAAGCTTCGGCGCCTCGCCAATGGTGTGCTGGTCACGCGTTCTACATGCGCGGGCCCGGAAACTGGGCGGCAAGAATCCGGATCTGGGCGTGCTCATGAGTCCGCCCAGATCACTCCGCCGGGATCCTCACAAATGACCCGTCGATGAAAATTCACACAAATTCCTTAGGCCCGTTACCATCCTCGTCTGAAACGCTAGTCGCCAATTCGCGAGGCCCCGTCCTGTCCTTCCTCTTCCTCGACATCGAGCTCGGCCATGACGGCGCCTTCCACGCCCTGGCCGCCCGTCGAAACGGCGATGAGCGCCTCTGGGAACGCGACCGGGGCGCGACCTTCGAGCAAGCCCACCGCGACCTCGCCGCCTGGCTTCGCCCCGACGACATCCTGGTCGGCCACAACCTCCACCGCTTCGATCGCCCGGCCATCGCCGGGCGCTTCCCCGACTCCCCGCTCCTCCGCCTCCCGACCCTCGACACCCTCGAGCTGTCGGTCCTCGCCTTCCCCCGCCGCCCCTACCACCGCCTGGTCAAGGACGACCGCCTCGTCCGGGACGCGCGCCCGAACCCGGTCTCCGACGTCCGCGCCTCCGAGCGCGTGCTCGAGGACGCGATCGCCGCGTGGACGCCTTCACCCCTGATCCCGCATGCCGAGCTGCCAGACCATGCCCGAGCCGGTTGGCGTCGTCTCTTCGAGCAGAACCGATGGCCGTGGGACAGGAACGCCCAGCTCGACCTGCGAATGCGCTGGCAGGGCCGGGTCTGCGCCCACAGTCCGCGCCTATCGCCGTCCCGATTCGACATGGCCTTCGTCATGCTCGACGCGTGGCTCGGCGTGCAGGACGAGGCCGGCTCGGTGCTCCCGCGCTGGGTGCGCGAGAACTGGCCCGAGATCCGAACGATGGCCCGCGACCTGCGGGCGACGCCGTGTCATGACGCATCCTGCGCCTGGTGTACGACGAACCTGAGCCCGGATCATTGGCTGCACGAGGTCTTCGGGTTCGGCGCCTTCCGCCGAGAGCCGGCGCTGCCCGACGGGACTTCGCTCCAGCGCGACCTCGTCGCCCGCGGCCTGCGCGAGCAGTCGACGTTCGGAATCCTGCCGACGGGCGGCGGCAAGTCGCTCTGCTTCCAGGTCCCGGCGGAGGCGCGCTATCGGCTGCTCGGGCAGCTGACGGTCGTCATCTCGCCCTTGCAGTCCCTGATGAAGGACCAGGTCGACGGGCTCAAGGACCGCATTCCGCACGCCCGCGCGATCTACGGCGGCCTGCCGAGCCTCCTTCGGCCGCAGATCTTCGAAGAGATCCGGACCGGGGCCTGCGGACTCCTCTACCTGTCCCCGGAGCAGCTTCGCAATCGCGGAACCATGAACCTGTTGAAGAGCCGCGAGATCGGCGCCGTCGTCTTCGACGAGGCCCATTGTCTGTCGCAATGGGGCCACGACTTCCGGACGGATTACCCCTACGTCCTCCAGGCGATCCGCCGGATCACCCAGACGGGTCCCATGCCGCCCGTCTTCCTGTTCACGGCGACGACCCAGCCGGACGCAACCGAAGAGATCCTCGACTATGCGCGGCAGTTCAGCGGCCACGACGTCGAGCTCCTGGACGGCGGCTCCGCTCGGGTGAACCTCGCCTACGAAGTACGCCAGGTCCCGCCCGCGGATCGCGTCGAGACCGCCGTCGAACTATTGCGGGAGCGCCTTCAAGACGGCTCGGCCATCGTCTTCTGCAACAGCCGGAGTCGCACCGAAGAGATCGCCGACCAGCTGACGGCCATGGGCTACGCCGCGCAGCACTATCACGCGGGGCTCGACGCCGACGAACGCCGTCAACGGCAGGACGAGTTCATCCGGGGTGACATCCGCATCGTCACGGCCACGAACGCCTTCGGCATGGGGGTCGACAAGGACGACGTTCGGCTGGTCGTCCATCTCGACATGCCGAGCAGCCTCGAGGCCTACTTGCAGGAGGCCGGGCGCGCGGGACGCGACGGGAAGCCGGCGACGGCGGTTCTCCTCTGGGCCCCCGGCGACGCCGAGCCCTGCTTCGCGATGGCGGCGATGGCCGACCTGAGCGGGGACGATCTGCGTGCGATCTGGCGCGCGATTCAGCAGCTGCCTTCCGCGCGGATCGATCAGCTCGAGCGCCGCGTCGTGACCCCGCGCGAGCTCTTGTTCCAGGAGGCGCTCGCTGGGCGGTTCGATCCGTTGAGCGAGCACGAGGAAAATCGCGTCAGGGCCGCCGTCAGCTGGCTCGAGCGGGCAGGGGTCCTGCAGCGCACGGAGAATCAGACCCTCGTCTTCACGGGTCGCCCGCGCCTTCCGACGCTCGAGGAGGCCTTCGCCGCGATCGCGTCGCTCGACCTCGCCCCGCCGCGAGTCGAGCAGTGGAAAGCCGTCTTGGCCCATATCTACGACGCCGGCGATGAGGGCCTCTCCGCCGACGACATCGCCGTCTTGTGCCAGGAAATGTCCTACAAGGACCCGCTCGAGGGCGGCGTCCGAGTCCTCCGGATCCTCGCTCAAATGGTCGAGCGGCGGCTGTTGACGGCCGGCCAGACGTTCTCGGCCATCGTGAGTCATCGCGTCGTCGACAGCAGCGTTCGCCGCCTGGAACGGTGGCGTGCCTGGGAAGATCAGGTTCTGGACGCGCTCGAGGACCAGGGCGATGACACGGAATGGGTCCACCTCCGGCCGATCGCCGAACGGCTGACGACGATCGAGGCCGCCTGCACGCCGAACGACGTTGCCCGTCTCCTGCAGACCTGGCGAACCGTCGGGAACGGCCAGACCCGGGAGCACGTCGCGGTCGAGTTCCGAAGTCGCCGTGGCGAGACGGGGCGTCTGACCTTCGACGCCCCGATCGCCGACGTCCGGAAGTGGCTTCGCACGCGGCAGAGCGTCGCCGCGAACTGCCTGAAAGCCCTCGTCGACCTCGCCGAAGGGACGGGAAGCCAGCTCTTCGTCGCGACCGACCTCGAGCATCTCGTCGACGCCGTCGAGCAGGACATGCTGCTGAAGGCGGCTCTGCTGAGCGCGCAGGATGCCGTGCTCTCGGCCGTCGGATGGCTTCACGCGCTTCGGATCATCTCGGTCCAGAACGGACTCGCCGTCTTCCGAATGGCCATGCAGATCGACCGGGACCCGAGCTGGCCGAAGCTCGGAGACCAGGAGGCGCAGCAAGCGACCGCAGCGCTGGCGGCCCACCAGGAGCAGAAGGTCCTCCGGGTCCACGTCATGGACGCCTGGGCTCGCCGCATGCTGGAAGACCCCGAGGAGGGCGAGACCTTTCGGGCAGACTGGTTCGCCTCGTCGATCGCGGACTTCACGCGCAAGTGGTTCCCCGGCCGCAAGCTCCAGATCACGCGACCGACGACCCCCGAGAGCTACGACGCCATCGTCACGTCCCTGGGCGACGAGACGCAGGAAAAGATCGTCACGCGCGACATCCGCCGAAGCCACCTCGTCCTCGCCGGTCCGGGGAGTGGCAAGACGCGGATCCTCGTCCATCGCGTCGCCTGGCTCCTGCGCGTCCAGCGAGTCCGGCCGCGGGAGATCCTCGTCGTCTGCTACACGCGCGCCAACGCGCTCGAGCTGCGCAGGCGACTCGCCGATCTGGTCGGCCGCGACGCCCGCTTCGTCACGATCCAGACGATCCACGCCGTCGCGATCAGCATGGTCGGATTCCACCGGATCGGAAGCGGTGGCGACCTGACCCTCGAGTCGAGCCTGCCCGTCGCGGCGGCGATGCTGCGTGGCGAAGCCATGGAGGAAGCGGAGCAGACGCGCCAGCGCGACGCCTTGCTCCACGGCTTCAACTATCTCTTCGTCGACGAATACCAGGACATCGACGCCGGCAAGTATGAGCTCCTGTCGGCCATCGCGGGCCGAGCCATGGAAGGGGATCAGCGCAAGCTGCGCGTATTCGCCGTCGGCGACGACGACCAGGCGATCTATGCCTGGGACGGCGCAAGCAGCGACTTCATCCGCAGCTTCGAGCAGGACTATCACGCGACACGCCTGATCGTGCCGCACAGCTACCGCAACCCGAAGGCGATCCTCGACATGGCGCAGGCCCTGGTCGAGCCCTTGCCGGATCGTCTGAAGGCGGGGACCCGGTTGACCGTCGACCCCGCACGCTCGGACGACCCGGAGGTGGGCCCGTGGACGGCGGGGCATGCGGAGCTGCGGGGTCGGTACGTCTGGCATCGCTCGGCTTCGGTACCGATTGCGGCCCGGCGCTTGATGGAGCTCGTTCAACGCTGGGTCGGCAGGGGGATCGCTCCCGAATCGATCGGCGTGCTGGCCCGCAGCCGCCCGACGGGTCTGCACCGGTTGCGCAGCGCGGCCGAGGCGGCGCGTGTTCCCTTCGCGTGGACGCTCCCGGGCGAGAGCTCGATCCCGATGAGCCGCGTACGCGAGGTGGCGACGCTATTGGACTGGCTGCGCACCCACGACGATCGCGATGAACGAATCCGCTCGGGGGCGTTGCTGGAACAGATCGATCACCTCGCCGACGGGCCCTGGCGGGACGGCCTCCAGGCCTGGCTCGAGCCCTTCGCCGGTCGCGGCTGGACCAGTCAGCAATGGCAATACGAGCTGATGGTCTGGGCCCAGCTCGAGCGCCGCGCCCGTGTGCTCGGAAGGGGCGTGCATCTCGGCACGATGCACAGCGCCAAGGGCCTCGAGTTCGATCACGTCATGCTGCTGGACGACGGTACGCTCGCCGACACGCCCGAGGAGCGCCGCCTTCTTTACGTCGCGCTGACCCGCGCGCGGCGATCGCTGCAGATCTTCTCGTCGAATCAGCCGAGCCCCGTATTCGCGGCCCTGCGTCATCCCAAGCTCGAGATCCGAGAGGAGCCGCTGATCGTGGCCGAGGCGGATCCGTCTCTGGACTACGAGTACGGCTATCTCGGACTGGATGCGATCTGGATCGACTGGCTGGGGCGCCAGGGGCGAGACGATCCCGGACACCTGGCGCTGCAAGGAGCGGAGTACGGCGATCCGTTCGGGATACGGCCCGACGGCTCGATCGTCGACGCCGCCGGGCGGAAGGTCGCGCTCCTGTCCAATGCGGGGCGGAAGACGTGGCTGCCGCGAGTCGATCGCCACCTGAAGCTCAGGCTCATCGCGGCCGTTCGCGAGCTGGCCGACGCACCGTCGCGGACGGCTGAATACGCAGAGAAGCTGGTGGTCGATCGGTGGTATGCCGGTGTGTGGGAGGCCCGATGGCACGCTTGAGGCCTCACCGAGCATCCCGCTCGACGATCCAGTGGGCACTCGTCGTCGGAACTGGACGGATCGGCTCTGCCAAGAACGGCCGCTGAACCGCTCATCCACCCCGCGGATGACCGTCCTGGCGTCCGAGATCCTTCATCAGAAGCTGAAACTCGGCGTTGTTGCGCAGCAGCCAGCGGCCGGCTTCGATGAGGCGCGTCACCTGCTCGTCGGTCAGCGCGAAGCTCGTGCGGATCGCGTTGAAGTACGGCTGCTGGTCCTCGGGAAGGTCCGCAAAGGAAAGGCGGAAGAAGTAGCTCTCGACCGGCCGCTCCGGGGTCGAATCCTCCGCGGCCCATCTCTCCAGCATCCGCTCGGTCAGCTCGATCGTCGCGACGTTGTAGCGGTGGAGCTGGACGTCGCTGATCGCGCCGACGGTGTCCTTGATCGGGGGCTGCCGCGTGGTCGCGTCGATCTCCGAGATCGCGTCGGTCGACGCATTCGCCGTGACCACCACCATGAATCGCGCCGGCTCGCGCTCGACCTGCGACAGGAACGCCTTCGCCCCGCCGGCCAGCTCCACAATGTCATCGAGCTGCGAGCAGGCCGAGGTTGTCGGTGATCCCGCCGTCCACGAACTGGGGGTGGTTGCGCTTCTCCTTATCCTCGTAGGTCTCGAGACCCCTCACCGCCTCGGTCATTCGCGGATCGCTCGCGGCGCGCTTCCTGGCCCTCTCGACGAAGTCGCCTCGCGGGCAGCCCGGATGGTTCTCGACGACGATCGGGTCGAAGAGCACGTGAACCGCTGAGGATGCCGCGACCGCGCGCGCGACGAGAAACGAGCTCAGGTCCGATCAGAGCAGATCGAAATACTCCTGAACGAACGAGACGCGCACGTCCGTCCCCAGGTCCGACGCGTTGATCATGATGAGCGGCCGATCGGCCTGAATCCTGTCGGCGAACGTCGCGCCGCGGAAGATCCGATCCTCGTAGAGATGCACCGCGCCGCCCGGCGCGGCTGATCGAAGAGAACCAGTGGAAGGGATTCATCACCAGGTGGATCAGAGACCCTTCGATGTGCCTCCGCAGGAAGACCTGATCGAACTCGTCGAAGATCTTCTCTCCCCGCAGTCCATAGTAGGCCGATGTGAAGCTCCCTCCTGACACGGCGGTGATGGCGTCGACCTCCTTGCGCATCGTCTCGTCGGGACCGCCGACCTCGACGGGCGTTCTTCGAGGCTGCTCGAGAACGCCGTAGGCAGGGGCGGCCGCCCGCGTTCCGCCTCCCGAAATGGCCAACGAGAGTGAGCTGGTTGCTGCGGTCGCCGTGGCTCCAGCTCTCGATCGAGTATTCCTCGCGGTCCTTCTCCCTCGCGAGGGGCTCGTTCCGCACGACACCATGGGACGCGCAGCCGGCGATCAGGAGCGAGAGGGCCAGGGCCGAGAGGCGCGACGTGAATGGTGGAGTTCCTTCTTCTCGACGGTGCCCGATCGGATGTCTGTCCTCAATCTTCGTCCGACGGCCTCGATCCGCATCCGATCGCGGGACGTCGAAGTCTTCCGGGTCGGATCGCGTTATGCGGCGCCTTCGACGGAATTCGATCGTCGATCGGGGGAGCTCGCCCGCCGGGTGGACTTCCCCGGCGAGCGAGGCCCAATGGATCTTGCGGCCACCGAACGGCGGTTGGCGCTCCGAGAGCGCATGGACACTGCGAACCAGAATGGCTCGCCGTGCTGTCACGTTCGAGCGCGCGGAGCCGCCGCGGGTCCATGACCTCCATCCCGGCGAACCGGGTCCGCCGGTGGTCGAAGGTCGTCTTCGCGATGACGTCGCGCTCGCAGGTCTCTCGGACGTTTCCCGGCCGCGCGGTCTCGCCCAGGATCCCGATGGTCCGCTCGCCGGAGAATCGCCGAGAAGGCGTCGTGTCTTCGATCACGGCGATCGTCCGAAGCCGACTCGGATGTTGGATCCGCCACCGCGGGGCCGGCCGACGCGGCTCGAGGTCCGAGCACTTCGTGCGATGGACGGAGCTTCGTCGCGTACCCGTCGCGATCGAGCGTGATCGCGTCGAGGAGGGTGCAGCGACGGGGTTTTGGTCGACGCTTCGATCGCGCCCAGGCGGCGTGACTACGTCCGTGGCGCTCGGTTGGGCCGGATGGAAACGCGGCGAGCGCCCAGCAGGGTCAGACCGATCCCGAGCAGAGAGGAAGTCGCGGGCTCGGGGATGATCGCGATCCAGGCTTCCTGGGCCCCGCTCGGATTGATTCCATAGCCGACGATCGTCCGGCCGTCGGCCGAGACGTCCACGGCTTGGGAGAGCTTCCAACCGGTCATGTCGACGCCCAGCGAGCGCAACAGGATGTCGAGCGATTGCATCTGGCCGGTTGCGTCCCAGATGACCGCCTGATCGCCTGTGCGAGCCGTGTAGTCGACGCCGACCACGATGGAGCCGTCGTCGGATATGGCTGTGGGTCGACGAGAGGTCAGGCGACCGGGTCTCTCGCCGAGCCGCTGCATTCCGCGGACCGGGTCCCAGATGAAGGGTTCGGAGCCGAAACCGGTCGCGGAGAAGCCGACGACGATCGAGCCGTCGGCGGAGACGGCGGTGGCGATGCTCGCGAACTCACCGCCTTCGAGGTCGCCCAATCCAAGCAGGCCCCCGGCCTCGTTCCAGACGAAGGCCTCGGGGCCGAGATCGGAGTAGCCATAGCCGACGACCGTCGATCCATCGGTCGAGATGGCGTATGGCTCGCTGAGCGTCTGCCCGCCCGGCAGATCGCCGAGGCCCCGCAGCCCATTTACCGCGTCCCAGACGAACGCCTCGAAGCCCGTCGAAGATTCTCCCCGACCCGTCGCGACGGATCCGTCCGCCGACATGTCGATCACGCGCGAGTCGATCGAGCCGCCGGGCAAGTCGCCGATCAGGCGCAGACCGGAGGTCGCATCCCAGAGAAAGGCCTCGAAGTCGCTGGGCTTGGTCGGCGAGGAGATCGGCAGGCTCCCGCCCAGTCGCGCGCCGTCCGCCGAGATCGCTCCGACCCCGGCGTCGGCCAGCGCAGGGTCGATCTGCTCGATCGTTCGTAGACCGTGGTCGGCATCCCAGATGAATCCCACGCCTCCCAGCGCCGGTCCGTGCCCCACGCCCACGACGGTCGAACCATCTCCCGAGACGAATCGCGCGCGACTTTCGAATACGCCACCCGGCAGGTCGCCTAACGGCGTGAACGATGCCGCCTGAGCGATCGTCGGGACCAGGGCGACTGTAATGATGAAGGGCGGCAGGAGCAGGATCCGCATGACGAGGTCGATCCTCCAAACGCCTGATCGCACGCCGCCGACGTCGATGTCGGGGGCATGGGTTCGGGGTCTCTGGCCGATCGAAGGGACGCCGCGGTGCCGACGGAGTCCGCCGCCCCTTCCCTTCGCCAATCTATCATGGCGGGTCGGTCCGAAGTCGAGACATCTGCTCGTTTGGACGGGCATCGCGAGAGCGGTGCATTCCGGCCGGGTGCTGGCGCGAAGCCGTCGATCGATGCCACGATCGGCTCCCATGACGGAGACCCCTCGTCCGGACGCCTCGGAGATCTTCGCGCGCCACATCGTCGGCTGTCGCTTCGAGGACCTGTCGCCGGAGGACGTCCTCGCGACGAAGCGGCTCGTCCTGGACACGCTCGCGACGCTGGTCGGGGGATCGGGCGAGCCGCCCTTTCCGGAGCTGCTCCGCTTCTATCGAGAGGAAGGCGGAGCGCCGGAGGCGACGGTGATGGTCCACGGGCTGAAGCTGCCGGCCCGCCATGCCGTGGCCCTGAACAGCGGGATGGCGCGGGCGCTCGATCTCGACGACGCGCACGAAGCGGCGATCGTCCACACGGGCGTCCACGTCGTGCCGGCCGCGCTGGCGATCGCGGAGCGCTCGGGATCGATTTCCGGCCGCGAGCTGATCACCGCCATCGCACTCGGGCAGGATCTCATGGCGCGCCTGTCGCTGGCGTGCGCGTCGCCGCCGATCCTTCGCGGTCGACCGGGAACCTACGTCTTCGGGACCTTCGCGACGGCGGCGGTGACGGCGCGACTGCTGCGACTCGACGTGCGCGGGGTCCTCGACGCGTTGGGCAATGCGTATACGCGCTCCGCCGGCACGACGCTCGGCTACCACGACGGCGCGCTCGCCCAGCGCGTTCTCCAGGGTCTCTCGGCGAGCGACGGCGTGCTGGCGGGTCTGCTCGCGGCGCGGGGCATCGGGGGCATTCGGGGGAGCCTCGAAGGGGACGCGGGTTATTTCACGGTGCACGAAGGGGGTCGTTACGATCGCGACGTGCTTCTGGGCGGTCTGGGTTCGACCTTTCACGGCACCACGACGGCACTCAAACGCTACCCGGTCCACCGCGGCGCGATCCTCGACATCGAGGTGGCCTGCCGGATCGCACGTCGCCCTTCCTTCGTCGTGGAGGACGTGCGGCGGATCGTGGTGCGGTACCCGGCACGCTTTCGCGAGGGCCATGAACGCATCGGGGCCTTTCGTCCGGAGCGGGCGAGCCCACGCGGTCCGGTCGAGCCGCATTTCAGCAATCCCTGGGCCGTCGGCGTCGCGCTCTGCAACGGCGGGATCGTGCGGATCGAGGACTTCAGCGAGGCCGGCGTCGACGGCCTCCGCGACCGCGTCGCGCCGATCGCGAGACGGGTCGAGGGCGTGGCGGACGAGGCGCTCGACGAGGTCTGTCGCGGACTCGGGCCGCGGGTGATCGAGGTGATCCTGCGGGACGGTACGGTCCTCGTCGAGCGCTTGGATCACGCATCGGGCGGCCCGGAGCGGCCGCTTCGCTGGTCGGACCTGATGGACAAGCTCGAAGATTGCGCCCGCCTGGCCGCGCTTCCGCTCGCGCCCCGCGCGACCGCGAAGGCGCTCGCCGCGATCCAGGATCTCGAGTCCTGCGACGATGTGTCGTGGCTGCCCGGGTTGCTGGTCGGCGTCGACCCATCGGCCGGGAGCGGCGGGGCCTAGCGCTGCCGCTTCCGGTTCCACGCCCGAATCCGACCGGCTTGGACAGATTCCGGGACGTCCGAGGACTCCCTCTGCAGAACGGGCCCCCACGGTCCCCCCTGGCAGAGGAGATTCCCATGTCCCATCTCGATCGACTCGGGCTCGTCGGCCGCCGGCTCCTCGGCCCGTTCGGCGCGCTGCTCCTGGCCGGCCTGCTCGGCCTGTCGGCCGGTTCGGCCCAGGCGCTGATCCGATCCTTGGCCACCGCCAGCAGGACGGTTTCCCAGACCGGCGTCGTGACCGTTCCCGGCGGTGGCGGGACGGCGCCGGCCCTGGCGACCCCCGCCCATGTCCGCACCCTGTCGCGGGCGCTCTGCGCCGGCGCGCGGCTGCCCGCGGCATGCAACGCGCACGACGGCTCGAGCGTCGTGGAGATCGGCTGGTACGACGTTTCGACCGACGACGTGTCGTCCTTCCTCGAGCGGCGACGCGAGCCCGACGGCGCGTGGGAGCTGCGGCAGCGGGTCGACGCGCCGATCGCCTATCAGATGAGCCTGACCGACACCGGGCTGCTGCCCGACACGCGCTACTGCTATCGGGTCACGGTGGTCGGCCGCACCGGCACGAGGCTCGTGTCGATCCCCACCTGCGTCGTGACCCAGCAGGTCGACGACCTCGCGGTGACCCGGGCGCAGCTCCGCGTGGTGATCGCCGACGTGGCCGACGCCGGCACGGACGGCTTCGTCTCCCTCGCCCTGACCGATCCCTTCCCGAACCTGCCGACGGGCAACTTCACGAGCCTCGACACGCCGCGAGACGACCTCGAGCGCGGTAGCGACGTCGTCTACGAGCTGAACGTCCGCGGGGTCGACACGCTCCGGGACGTCACCCGCATTTCGCTCGCGTCGGGCTCGACCGATGAGTTCTGCGTCGAACGGATGCAGCTCATCCTGAACGACAACGAGAACGACGGACTCACCCCGGCCAGCGGCACGGTCGTCTTCGATCGCTTCTTCGGCGCCGCGGCGAGCCGCTGCCGCTGGGTCGGCGGCATCCACGGTCCCCTCGTCATCGCCCACGGCGAGCTGCGCGCAGCGCCCGGGTTCAATGCGTTCGACGGCGGGGCGGCGATCACGGCGATCGGCAGGTCAGAGGTCCAGGCGCGCCTCGAGGCGCTCTTCGGAACCATGCTCTTCCAGCGCTTCGACGTCTTCTGGGGCAGCCACGAGAGCGAGCCGGTCGCGATCGAGGCATCGGGCGACTCGCTGGAGGTCGAGGTCGACCTCGAGGCCGAGGTCGAAGGTCCGAATCCCGACCTGCTCGTGCGCTTCACCCTGAAGCCCTCGTTCACGCCCACCGACGTGCCGAACGTCTGGAACTTCCACCTCGCGACCCAGGGACTGTCGACCACGACGGAGTACGGCTGGCTCGTGGCGCGACTCGCGTCGATTCTCGATCCCGTCTGCATCGCCGTCGAGAACGTCGCCGCCGGGAGCTGGCCGCCGAGCCAGCACGATCGATGCATCGAGGAGCTCCAGGACTACATCGCGAGCAGTCTCGACGTCAGCTTCGACGATCCCGCCACGTCGACCGTGATCTCCATGCCCGCTGGCTGCACGCTCCCGGTCGCCCGCGTCGACGCCGATGCCGGAATCCATTTCGAATGCGAGGCCTTCGGAGGAACGGGCCCCACGATCGACCCGACCCGGATCGACCCGAGCACGACGCTGCAGCGATTCTGAATTCCGCTTCGGCGAGGGTCGCCGCCCTTCGGCGTCGGATCATGCAGCGGGACCCGTTCGAACGACCGGCCCCCGGACTCGACTCGAGCCCGGGGGCCGGCGTGTCCACGTCCCCGCGAATCCCTCGCGCGTGGCGCGTCCGGACTCCGACACGACTGCGATCGGGCTCAGCGATTCGCCCCCGCCACCGCCTCCGCATCGATCATAACCGCCAGCAACCGACACGGCTTCCCGCTCCGATTGCTCCACGCATGATGCGTCCCGCGCTGGACGAGCACGTCGCCCTCGCGCAGCAGCCGCTCGCCGTCGTCGACCAGCGCATGGATCTCGCCGCGGATCACGTAGATGTAGTCGACGGAGTGGGTCGTGTGGAAGCCGAGGTCCGTATTCGGATCCTGCGGTTCGACGTCGAAGATGCGCAGAAGCGTGCCGCTCGGGTCGGGAAGCAGGCTGTGTCCCTGTCGGGCGGCGTCTTCGCTCGCGGCGTTCGAGGCGGGCGCCTCGGCGGTCGCCCAGAGCTCGGCGATCGCGACGCCCGTCGGCGTCGGCTTCGGCTCGATGGTGGAGTCGAAGAGGAAGGTGGAGCGACCATCGGGCGCATGCCCGGTCACGACGCGTCGGATCGGCTTCATCGCGGTCCTCGTGCTCCTCGTCGTCGGCTCGATCCGGCCCGCTCGGGTCGCTCGGCTCGGGCTCGACAGCGCTGGATGGATGGCGTGCGCGGGAGAGCGTAACGTACGAAGGCCGGCGGAGGGCGCGCATCGAACGATGCGCTCGACGCGAGCGCGCGGCGCCGCCCGGCGGTGCGCCGCGCCGTGCCGCGCTCCGAAGCGGCGCGTTCGGGAGGGCGAGGTGGAGCACAGGAATCTGGGTGACTCGGGGCTTCGCACTTCGCTCGCGGGCCTCGGCTGCAACAACTTCGGGCAGCGCATCGGCGATGCCGAGAGCGTCGCCGTCGTGCATGCGGCGCTCGACGCGGGCATCGGCTTCTTCGATACGGCCGACGTCTACGGGGGCGGCCGCTCGGAGACGCTGCTGGGCCGCGGGCTGGGGAGGCGCCGCCAGGAGGTCGTGATCGCGACGAAGTTCGGCTACCGCCTCGGACAGGATCCGAACCAGGGCGGCGGTTCGCGGCGCAACGTGGTCGCCTCGTGCGAGGCGAGCCTGCGCCGCCTCGGGACGGACTACATCGATCTCTACCTGCTCCACGTCCCCGATCCCCAGACGCCCCTCGACGAGACGCTCGACGCGATGAGTCGGCTCGTCGAGCAGGGCAAGGTCCGGTACCTCGGCTGCTCGAACCTCGCCGGCTGGCAGATCGCCGACGCGGCGGGGATCGCGCGAGCAGGCCGACGTCACGGGTTCGTCGCGGCGCAGAACGAGTGGAGCCTGCTCGAACGGGGCATCGAACGCGACGTCGTGCCCGCTTGCCAGCGGTTCGGGCTGGGCGTCCTGCCGTACTTCCCATTGGCGGGCGGCGCGCTCTCGGGCAAATACCGCCGCGGCGAGGCGTTCGATGCGACGAGCCGCTTCGGCAAGACCGAGGCGCGCGAGGGGCCGTTCGGTCGCTTCGTCTCGACCGCGGCGCTCGAGCGGGTGGAGCGGCTCGAGCAGGTCGCCCGGGCGTCGGGCCGCACGCTGCTCGAGCTCGCGCTCTCCTCGCTCGCGAGTCGGCCGATCGTCGCGTCCGTGATCGCGGGCGCGACGCGGCCGGAGCAGGTCGCGCGCAACGTCGCGGCGACGCGCAGCGATCTCGCCGCCGACGTCTTCGAGGCGGTCGAGAAGGCGCTCGCGGGCTGAAGCCGGGGCGCTCGGCGCGCGTCCAAGCGGAGTCGGCTCGCTCGGCGGCCGCTCGCTCTGCTAGGCTGCGCCCAGCGCCGCCGCCGTCGGCCCGATGCGCCCGGCGATCTTCCGCAGCGCGTTCTCGTCGACCTTGTACGCGCGCAGGAAGTTCTCGCCGACGATCTTCGCGACGTCCTCATGCGGGCAGCCCTCGAACATCTCCCGCATGATCCGCGGGATCTCGGGCCACATGCCTTCGTGGTGGCCGAAGTCCGAGCCGAAGACCATCTGATCGACGCCGATCGCCGCGCGCTGCTCGACGTCGGGGCGGCGCATCAGCGAGTTGGCGACGAAGCATTGACGATGCCAGTACTCGCTCGGCAGCCGCGGCAGCGGATGCTCGCGCGCGGCGCGCCACATCGCGCCCGTCGCGAGGCCGTCCATCGCTTCGAGCGTCCCGGGGACCCAGTCGGCGCCCTGCTCCGTGAAGACGATCCGCAGATCGGGATGGCGCTCGAGCACGCCGCCGAAGACGAGACACCAGAGCGGCCGGTGGGACAGGAAGAACGTCTCCATCACGGCCACGGCGAAGTCCCAGGGCCCGTCGCCGAGCCAATGGGGGGAGCCGTCGCCGAGGTGCACGGCGACCGTCAGGTCGAGCTCGCTGCACGCGGCCCAGAAGGGCGCGTAGCGCGGGTGGTGGAGCAGGGGCTGGTGGTATTCGAGCGCGAGCATCACGGCGTGGCGCAGACCCTCCGCATGGGCGCGCCGCATCTCGGCCACCGCGCCGTCGACGTCCTCGAGGGTCGGGATCGCGATCGTGCCGATCAGCCGCGTCGGATCCGCCTGGCAGAACGCCGCGAGCCAGCGGTTGTAGGCGCGCGCGCCGGCGAGGCGCAGCGCGGCGGGGTAGCGCTCGGTCAGGCCCGGCTGGATGATGCCGCCGCCGAGCCAGGGGGCCGTGTTCTCGTTCTGGTCGTCGGGAAAGAGGACCTCGACCGCGACGCCATCCCGATCGAGCTCGGCGAGGCGGACCGCAGGATCCCAGAGGCTCGTGACCCCGGTCTTCTCGTAGCGGGGATGACCGCGCCACCAGGCCCAGGCCTCGGGATCGAGCACCGACCTCGGCTCGGCCGCGGACCAGCGATGGACGTGCTCGGCGAGGAAGTCGTCGAAGCGGTCGCGGTCCGCGGGGTCGAGGAAGGGCCGGTAATCCGGCGTCGGCGGTCCGACGTGGCCGTCGGCAGAGGCGACCAGCAGCCGCTCGTCTCGCTTCGTCATGGGGTCCTCCCGATCGCGAAGGGGTCGGATCGGGACGCGGCCGGGCGGATGGCCGTGCTCGATCCTGCGCGAAACGACTCTACCATGTCGTCCGAACGAATCCGGGAGGAAGACCCCTTGCCCACGATCAATCCCGACCACGGCTGGCAGTGTCTCGAGCGCCACCTCGCGAAGGTCCGCGACCCGCGGCGGCGCGCGCTGCTCGAATGCGTACGCGACCATCTGAAGGCGGAGGCCGAGGGCGATTTTCCCGGGATGCTCGGCACGCTCTCGTCCGACCCGGACTATCACTTCTGGGTCGAGGGCAACGGCTTCGGCAACGGCCCGAAGGGGCGCAGCGCGGTGCAGGCGCATTACGAGGGCCTGTTCCGCGAGCGACGCCATGTCTGCGACTGGGACATCGACCGGATCGTCGTCGATGAGGACACGGTCGTGACCGAAGGCTGGTTCGAGCAGCTCTTCCCCGGCAAGGTGCTCGCGTCGCGCGGTGCACGCGTCGACGACGAGGACGCCGTCTACGCGCTGCGGGTCCGGCTGCTGATCCTCTGGCCCTTCGACGCGGACGCGAAGCTCGTCGGCGAGGACAGCTACATGAACGGCTCGATGTACGCGCCGGAGAACCTCCGCAAGCTCGCGCCCGAGGAGATCCCGGCGCGCTTCTACGAGCTGCCGGGGGGCGCCCTGGCGGGCTGAGGCCCGCGCGACCCCGTTCGTTCGCGCTCGGGATCCGGGGCCTCGCCGCCGACCTGCGGGCCGGGGCGGTGCGGCGCGGGGAACGCGGGGGAGTCTGGGGTGAGCCGGGGCCGGCTCGGTTTACAACGTAAATTTACGGCGTAAGCTCCGCCCCATGGCGCGCTTCCGCCGTCCCGACGAGATCGACGCCTTCCGGGCCGCCCTCTGCAGCGCGGCCGAGCGGCTCTTCGCGACCCGCGGCTACGACGGCGTCACGATGCGGACCCTCGCCGCCGAGCTCGGCTGCAGTCCGATGACGCCCTACCGCTATTTCGCGAACAAGGAGGCGATCTTCGACGCCGTCCGGCTCGCGGCCTTCGATCGCTTCGGCGCGCGGATCGAGCGGGCGGCCGCGATCCCGGCCGAGCCGGCGGATCGACTCGACCATCTCGCGCGGGCCTTCGTCGCGTTCGCGCGCAGCGAGCCCAGCGCCTATCGGATCATGTTCGAGGTCGCGCGCCCGGCCGCGCTCGGGGCGGAGATGGGGGACGATCCCGCGCGACGGGCGGTCCTGCTGCGCGGCTGGCTGCCGCTCGTGGCGAACCTAGCGTGCCTGGCGGAGCGGGGGGAGGTCGAGGGCGATCCCCTCGTTCTCGCCCATCTGGCCTTCGCGAGCCTGCACGGGCTCGTGATGCTCGACCTCAGCGGGAAGTACGTGCTGGGCCTCGAGATCGACGACGTGATCGAGCCGATGATCGCGCGCTTGCGGCGCGGCTTCGGTGTCCCCGTTGCCATGGCGCCCGTCGGCGAGCCGCACGGCGCTGCGACGAAGAAGAAGGCAGCGGGTCGGGCGGCGCGCGGCGCGTCGCCGCGTCGGACGGCTCGAACGGCGCGAGGCGCGGCGGTCGGTGGCCCGAAGGATGCGACGGTGGGTCGGGGCCGACGAAAGCGAGCGGGTAGATGAGCGGCGGAGGCGGTGTCGAAACGGAGCGCTGGCAGCGATCGGGCCTCGGCCTCGTCGCGCTCGCCCTCGGCGGCCTCTTTCTCTTCTTCTTCTTCTTCTCCCCGGTGAGCGGGCGATCCGGTCCCGGGGACGGGCTCGCGCGCACCGCCGGTCCCGGCGACGAGCGCGGGGCCGCGGGCGCCGGGGGCGAGGCGGGTGGCGTGCTGCCGGTCGCGACGGTGCGCGTCGAGCTGCGTGCGGGGTTCGAGGTCGACGAGCGGCTCGCGGGGCGCGTCGTCAGTCCCCGTCGCAGCGCGCTCGGCTTCGAACGCGCGGGGCGCATCGCGGCGATCCTCGTCGACGATGGGGAGCGGGTCGCCGCGGGCGCCGAGCTCGCGCGGCTCGATACGCGCGAGCTCGAGGCGCAGCGGCGCGAGCTGGCCGCCCGCGTCGCGGCCCGCTCGGCGCAGCTCGACCTCGCGCGCGCGACGAGCGGGCGACAGCGCGAGCTGCGGCGCGCCGACTACGCCTCGCAGCAGCGTCTCGACGAGGTCGTCGCCAACGAGAAGGCGCTCGAGGCGCAGGTCGCGGCGGATCGCGCCTCGCTCGAGCGGGTCGACGTCGCGCTCGAGCTCTCGCGGCTGCGCGCCCCCTACGCCGCGGAGATCACGGCGCGCCATGTCGACGAAGGGACGGTCGCCTCGCCCGGGCTGGTCGTGCTGTCGATCGTCGAGACCGGGGTCCGCGAGCTGCGCATCGGCGTCCCGCCCGAGCTCGCGGACGAGCTGGAGATCGGTCGACGTTATGCGGTCGAGATCGACGGGGGCGGAGAGGGCCGCTCGCTCCGAACCGCGGCGAGCCTGCGCCGGGTGATCGCGACGATCGACGCCGCGACGCGGACGCAGACGGCGGTCCTCGCGCTCGACGACGCCGAGGAGTCGACCCGGGGCGCGGAGGGGGAGCGGGTCCCGATCGCGGACGGGGCACTCGCGCGGGTGCGGTTCGCGCGGGAGGTCGCCGCGCCGGGGGCGTGGGTGCCGATCGGGGCGCTCGCCGAGGCGCAGCGGGGGACCTGGGCGGCCTTCGCCGTCGTGCCCGACGAAGCCGGGGGCGAGCGGGTCGAGCGGCGACAGGTCGAGGTGCTCCACGCCGAGAGCGATCGGGCCTACGTCCGCGGGACGCTGCGCGACGGCGACCTGCTCGTCGCCGACGGCCTGCATCGACTGGCGCCGGGACTCCGCGTGCGGCGCAGCGACGGCCGGGATGGGCCTATCGCGACACCCACGGCATCGTCCGGGTCATCGACATCATCCGGGTCATCGGCATCGCCGTCGGCCGCCGCGCCGGCGCCGCGCTGAGATCGCGCCGTGGTCGCCTCCTTCCTTCATCGCGAGGTTCGCGCGGCGGTGCTCGCGGTCGGGCTGGTCGCGGTCGCCGGGATCGCGTCGTTCCGCGCGATTCCACGCCAGGAGGACCCGGCGCTCTCGCGTCGCTTCGGCGACATCGTCGTGACCTATCCCGGCGCGACGGCCGATCGCGTCGAGGCCCTCGTCACCGAGAAGATCGAGAACGCCGTCCAGCAGCTCCACGAGGTCGACGAAGTCGAATCGATCTCGCGCACGGGACAGTCGGTCGTCTTCGTCGAGCTCGAGGACGCCTACGACGAGGAGGACGTCGACGAGATCTGGTCCCGCCTGCGCGACGAGCTCGCGGACGTCGCGCGCGAGCTGCCCGAAGGCGCGAGCGAGCCCGAGTTCACCGACCGGACCTCGACCGCCGTGACGCTCCTCGTCGGATTCACCTGGCAGCAGGGCGGCCCGCCCCAGCTCGCGCTGATGTCACGCCTCGCGGAGGAGCTCGAGAACCGCCTGCGCGTTCTGCCCGGGACGAAGGAGACGAAGCGCTACGGCGAGGCCGAGGAGGAGCTGCGCGTCACGGTCGACGCCCTCCGGCTCGCCGAGATCGGACTCGACGCTGCGGAGATCGCGCGCGCGATCGCCTCCGCCGACACCCGTCGCTCGGCCGGTCAGCTCCGCGAGTCGACGAGCGCGATGCCGCTCGAGATCGAGGGCTCCCTCGCGAGCGTCGAGCGCGTCCGCCGCATCCCGCTCCGAGCCGACGGCTCCGGGCGCACGCTGCGGATCGGCGACGTCGCGCGCGTCGAGAAGACGCGGACCGACCCGCCGAGCACGGTCGCCCTCCTCGGCGGCCATCGCGGGGTCGCCGTCGCTGCGACCATGCTGCCGAACAGCGGCCGCGTCGACGTCTGGTCGGCGCGCGCGCGCGGCGTCGTCGAGGCGTTCCGCAGCGAGGTGCCGCCCGGCATCGGCTACGACGTGCTCTTCGATCAGAGCCGCTACACGACGGAGCGTCTCGCGACGCTCGGCGGCAACCTCCTGCTCGGCGCGGGGATCGTCGTCGCCGTGCTCTTGGTGATGATGGGGGCGCGGGCGGCCTTCGTCGTCGCGACGGCGCTGCCGCTCACGCTGGCGGCCGTCATCGCCGAGCTCCACTGGGCGGGCATACCGCTCCACCAGACGTCCGTGACCGGGCTGATCCTCGCGCTGGGGCTGCTCATCGACAACGCGATCGTCGTCGTCGACGAGTACGAGCAGCGGCTACGGCGCGGCGCGGGGGCCGCGACGGCGATCCGGCAGGTGGTCGGCGAGCTCGCCGGTCCCCTCGCGGCTTCGACGCTGACGACGGTGCTCGCGTTCCTGCCGATCGCGCTCATGCCGGGGCCGGGCGGGGAGTTCGTCGGACCGATCGCGATCGGCGTCGCGCTCTCGGTCGTCACCAGTCTCGCGATCTCCCTGACGCTGATCCTCGCCTTCGCGGGCTGGACGATCCCGGGCGGTCGGGGGGCGGGCTCGGTCGGGGCCATGCGCGTGAGTGCGGGCTCGGACGCGGGGGGCGGCGGAGCGGACGGCGGGCGTGCGGGGGAGCCCGCGGCGCAAGGCGACGACGCCTGGTGGCGGCACGGCTATTCGGACCCGCGGCTGCGCACGCGGTACCGGCGCGCGATCGTCGCGGCCCTGCGTCGCCCCGCGCTCGGCATCGGCGTCGCGATCGTCCTGCCGCTCCTCGGCTTCATCGTCGCGCCGAGCCTGCCCTCGCAGTTCTTCCCGGCGAACGATCGCGATCAGTTCCAGGTCCAGCTCGATCTGCCGGCCCATACGCCGCTCGAGGCAACCCTCGCCGCGATCGCGCGGGCGCGGACCGTGATCGAGGCGCACGACGAGGTCGTCGAGTCGCATTGGTTCGCCGGCGAGGTCGCGCCGCGTGTCTTCTACAACATGATCGGAAACTACAGCGTCCCGAACTACGCGGGCGGCTTCGTCGTCACGCGCTCGCCCGAGGCGACGGCCCGCCTCCTCCCGACGCTCCAGGCCGAGCTGCTCGAGGCGTTGCCGGAGATGCTGGCGATCGCCTTGCCCTTCGAGCAGGGGCCGCCCTTCGATGCGCCGATCGAGGTTCGCCTCGTCGGGCCGGATCTCGACGTGCTGCGCGCCCTCGGCGACCGTGTGCGCGCCGTGCTCGCCGAGACCGAGGGCGTGACCTACACCCGGGCGAAGCTTCTCGGCGGGCGGCCGAAGCTCGTGCTGACGGCGAACGAAGATGCGGCCGAGCTGGCGGGGCTGCGGCTGGGGGACGTCGCGCGCCAGCTCGACGCCGCCTTCGAGGGCGCCCACGCGGGTCGGATCCTCGACGGCACCCAGGACCTCCCGATCCGCGTGCGCGTCGCGGGCGAGGATCGCCGTTCGATCGCACGGCTGGCCTCGACGCGGCTGATCGGCGGGGCCGCGGCGGCGCCGCCGTCGGACGGCGCGCTCGGCGGCGTGCCGATCGAGGCGGTGGCGGACTTCGCGCTGCGACCCGAGCTCGCCGGGATCGCACGGCGCAATGGCTCGCGGGTCAATACCGTGCAGGCGTTCCTCGTTCCGTACCAGCTGATCCAGAGCTCGCTCGACGACTTCCTGGAGCGCTTCGAAGCGGCCGCGATCGAGCTGCCGGCGGGCTACCGCGTCGAGATCGGCGGCGACTTCGAGCAGAAGTCCGAGACCCAGGGCAACCTCGCGGCCATGGCGCTCCCGCTCTTCGTCCTGATGGCGGGGGCGATCGTGCTCACGTTCAATTCCTTCCGCCTCGCCACGCTCATCTTCGCCGTGGCGATCCTGAGCGTCGGGCTCGCGCTGCTCGCGGTCTGGCTCTCGGGCCATCCCTTCGGATTCGTCGCGATCGTCGGGACGATGGGGCTCGTCGGCGTCGCGATCAACGACGCGATCGTCGTGCTCAATGCGCTGCGACTCGATCCGCGCGCGGCCGGGGGCGATCCGGAGGGCACCGCGGACGTCGTGCTCGACGCGACGCGCCACGTGCTCGCGACGACCTTCACGACGGTCGGCGGCTTCCTGCCGCTGATCCTCTTCGGGGGGCGCTTCTGGCCGCCGATGGCGGTTGCGATCGGGGGCGGGGTGCTCGGGGCGACGGTGGTCGCGCTCGCGTTCGTGCCGACGGTCTTCGCCTGGCTGCGGCGGCGGGAGGCGGCGCGCGACGTGCGGCGGGTCCGAGCGCCGCGGCCGGTCGCGACCGCGCACGCGCCGTGACGGGGGCGGTGGGCGCCTCGACGTGAGCCACTCAGTCGCCGCCGCCCGACACGGCGGCCACGAGCGCGAGATCCTGCTCGCGGACGCTGCCGAGGTCGAATTTCTTCGCGGCGGCGAGCATGCGGGTCAGGCCTTCCTCGATCGGCATGGGCGGCTTCGTGTCGCCCTTCTTCATGCGGGCGAAGCGGACGGGGTTGATGCGCGCCACGACGTAGTTGCGCAGGTAGGGCGATTTGAAGCCGCGCTTCGCGAGGCCCTCGACGATGCGCTTGACCTCGCGGTCGATCGCGAGGAGGCGCGCCGCTTGGCCCTTGCGGCGGCGCAGCGCAGCCGGGAGCGTCTCGTCGCCGAAGCGGTCGAGGCGGCGCAGGAAGGGGGCGTAGGCCGCGCCGGCGAAGCGGCCCTCGTCCTCGTAGATCAGGCCCAGGGTGATCAGCTCGGGGCTCTCGAACTGGGCGGCGAAGTCGCTCTCCTTCGCGCGCGGGGACTGGCGGGCGAGGGCGGTCGCCATGCGGACGACCTCGAGCGCGCGGTCGCGCAGGTTGTGGGCCTTCTCCGTATTGAGGGCGAGGATGCGGTAGGCGAGCGCCTCGTCGGGCGAGACGAGCGCCGTCACGAGGCGCAGGCCGAGCACTTTGGCGGCGGCGAGTCGGTGGCGGCCATTGGGCGTCCAGAAGCCGCCGTCGCGTCCGCGCACGACGATGATCGGGTCGAGATAGGCGCCGGCCTCGTCGATCTTCTGCGCCAGCTTCTTCGCATGGGTCGGCGACAGGTCGCGTTGATAGGGCGTCGGCGCGACGGCGTCGCGGGGAAGCGAGGCGAGCAGCAGCGGCCGCCCGGCGAGCGGCTCGCGATAGGCGGCGAGGACCGCGCCGCCCGCCGCGCGCACCGTCTCCGCCAAGACCGAGACCTCGCTCGCGTCGAGCGGCAGCGCGACCTCGGCCGCCGCGAGTCCGCGCTGCTCGCGCGCCGGCGTGAGACGCTTGCGCGCAGCCGTCGCGCGGGGCTTCGTCCCGGACGTCTTGCGCGGAGCACTCCGCCCGCCGTTCTTCCTGGCCGTACTGGTCTTCGCCTTCGCCGGGCTTCCCTCGACGCTTCGCCGCGCTGCCATGACGCGGGAGGGTAGGTCAGTCCGGCCCGAATTCCCGCCTGCCCGGCTGGCATCCGCGCATCCGGGACTCGTATCCTGCACGGGTTGAGGAGCCGAGGGCCGAGCGCCCGAGCCGAGGCGGGAGTCGATCCGATGTCGAGCCGACCGAGCTACGTCTCCTGCGAGGAGGCCCTGCGGATCGTCGAGTCCGGCCATCGGCTCTTCGTCCACGGCTCCGCCATGACGCCGACGGCGATGCTGCAGGCGCTCGCGGCGCAGAAGGACCGACTGCGGAGCGTCGAGCTGGTCTTCATCAGCGTCTACGGCCCGATCTTCGTCGAGCAGCCCGGCATGCAGGACGCCTTCCACCTCGACACGCTCTTCGTGAGCGCTTCGACCCGGGAGGCCGTCGCCGACGGCCGGGCGGACTTCGTCCCCGTCTTCCTGTCGGAGATCCCGGAGCTCTTCCGTCGCGGCGTGCTCCCCCTCGACGGCGCCCTCGTCCAGGTCTCGCCGCCCGATCGCCACGGCTACTGCTCGCTCGGCGTCTCGGTCGACGTCGCGCGCTCGGCGGTCGACAACGCCCGCTACGTCGTCGCGCAGGTCAACCCGCTCGTGCCGCGGACCCACGGCGACGGCATGATCCACGTCAGCCGCTTCGCCGCGATGGCCTGGCACGAGGCGCCCCTGCACGCGCTGCGCCCGGAGGCGACGCTCGACCCGGACGAGGAGCGGATCGGCGCGATCGTCGCCGGCCTGGTCGACGACCGCTCGACGCTCCAGATCGGCATCGGATCGATCCCCGACGCCGTCCTGCGCAAGCTCGGGGGCCATCGGGACCTCGGCGTCCATACGGAGATGTTCTCCGATGGCATCATCGAGCTCTGCGAGCAGGGCGTGATCACCAACCGCTTCAAGTCCGTCCACCGCGGTCGCAGCGTCACCGGCTTCGCCCTCGGCTCGAGACGCCTCTACGACTACGTCGACGACAATCCGGCCTTCGCCTTCCTCGACATCGACTACGTCAACGAGCCCGCGATCATCGGCCGCAATCCCCGGGTCGTCGCGGTCGACGGCGCGATCGAGGTCGACCTGACGGGGCAGGTCTGCGCCGACAGCATCGGGACCCGCCAGTACAGCGGCATCGGTGGTCAGATGGACTTCATGCGGGGCGCGGTCCTCTCGGAGGGCGGCCGGCCGATCACGGTCCTGACGAGCCGGACCAGGACGGGCATCCCGCGCATCGTCCCGACCCTGCGTCCCGGCGCGGGCGTCGTCACGACCCGGGGCCACGTGCATTCGATCGTGACCGAGTGGGGCTGCGCCGAGATGTTCGGTCGCAACCTGCGCCAGCGGGCGAGGAGCCTGATCGAGATCGCGCATCCCGACGATCGCGCCGCGCTGCATCGCGCGTGCTACGAGCGCTTCAAGGTCTTCGCGTGAGCGGGGCCCTTCGCTAGGCCGACGCGGCAGTCTGCTCGGAGGCCGCCGTCGGGGGCGTGACGCCGGCGCTCAGGAAGACCCGCTCGACGTCGAGGATCTGGATCAGCTCCGACGGGTCGCTCTGGCGGACGACCGAAGCGACGATCAGGTCGGCGCTGGACTCGACATGCTCGAGGGCCTGAAGGGGCCGGGCCGCGATCTCGTCCGCGCGGACATCGGTCACCGCGTCGATGTGGTCGACCGCGATGCCCAGACGCTCGTCCCGGCCCGAGAGGACGATGATCATCGGGCGCTCCCAAGAGCGGAGCTCCCGAAGCGCGCGATCGACCGTCTCCGAATAATCCCGCAGCTCCCCGTCGAGAACGCGCCGGATCGCGCGGAGCCCCGCTTCGCGCCCCCCGCTGGCGCGAGCGGCTCGGGCGCCGTCGATCGCCGCCAGCAGTCTGCGCTCCTCGGGTTCGATCCGGGTGGCGATCGTTCGCCAATCGCTCGAAGCAGCGATCTTTTCCGCTCGCTCTTCGTCGAGACTACACTGGAACATGCCGTTCTCGCCGTCGATCCCGTTCGGTCCCTCCCACGCGCGGGCGATCGCATGCGTCATCTCGGTGCGCTCCCGTCTGCGACGGGACAACTCGCCCGCGAGTCCGTCGATCGCGTCCCCGAGCGGCGTCAGGCCGAGTCGCGTCCGGAGATCCAGCACGGGGAGTACGGAGCTTCGCAGCTGCATCATCCCGAGAATCCACGAAGGAGACCCCGCCAGGCGGTGGCAATCGTGCAGTTGGGTCATCTCCGCGACCGATTCGATGGGGACCGCATAACGTCGGGTCTGGATGCGGAACGTGACGAGCTGCCGCTTCGAGCTGTCGCCTTCTGTCACAGTCGGGGTCGGATGACTCATGGTGGCTGACTCTCCCTCCTCGTCCGCGTGCATCGCGGCGGCCGTCGGCTTGTCGGAATGTGCGGCGCGCATCGAATGGGGTGTACCGCGGACTGCGCGAACATTTTGTTCTAGGCCTCGAAAGTCGACGCGCGTTCGTGTCGAGATTTGGCGACGTTCGAGACGTTGCGATGGATGGGACGTCTCTCGCGACACGAGGATGCATGGCGGACGTCGGCGAGGATCATCGGGAGCTCTGTGGCGACTTCGTCGTCGAGACGCGCGAAGCGCTCGCCCACGTCGAGCCGATGCTGCTCGAGCTCGAACGCGAGGCGACGAGCTCGGGAACGATCGACTCCGCTCGGGTCGATGCGATCTTTCGCGCGATCCACTCCGTCAAGGGGAGCGGGAGCTTCCTCGACCTGTCGAACCTGGTGGCGGTGGCGCACGAAGCGGAGTCGCTGCTCGACCTCTTCCGGAAGGGCAGGGCCTCGCTCGATGCCCGCCACGTCACGCTGCTCTGCCGGGTCGTCGACTACATGCTCGGCCTGCTCGACCAGATCGAGCGTGAATTCCACGATCGAGGCAGCGAGGACGAGTCGCTGGCGTTGGTGGAGGCGCTTCGGGGAGAGATCGCCGTCCCGATGGGACGGGCACGGCCCGGACGCGGCTCGCGTCGAAGCCGAGCAGCCGGGCGGCGGGCCCGCCGCCGCTGCGGCTCCCGCTGCATCTCCGGTTCCGTGCCCAGGCCCGACGCCCGCTCCCGCGCGAACGCTCGGGGCGTCGTGCGGCGGCGAAGCGCCCAGAGCGGTCGAGGCGGACGGGCCCGGAGCCGGGCGTTCCGAAGCCGTTCCGTCCGAAGGCGAGGGGGGCGAGCGCAGGCAGCGAACGGAGGCCGGCAGCATCCGCGTCGATCTCGAGAAGCTCGACACCCTGATGGACCTCGTCGGCGAGCTGATCCTCGCCGGGACGATGGTGACCCACAATCCCGATCTCGAGGGGCACGACTTCGCCGACTTCCAGCGCGCGAGCCTCCAGCTCAACCGCATCACACGCTCGATCCAGGACGTCGCGATGAGCGTCCGCATGGTGCCCATCTCCGGCACCTTCCGGAAGATGCTGCGGCTCGTGCGCGACCTCGCGCAGAAGCAGGGCAAGCTGGTCGAGCTCGAGCTCGCTGGCGAGAGCACGGAGATCGACAAGACCGTCGTCGAGGCGATCGCCGATCCCCTCGTCCACATCGTGCGCAACTCGGTCGACCACGGGCTCGAGGCACCGTCCGAGCGGACGGCGGCCGGCAAGCCCGCGACGGGACGGATCCGGATGGAGGCGACGCACGAGGGCGGCGAGATCCGGATCACGATCGAAGACGACGGAAGAGGGCTCGATCGGGACGCGATCCTCGAGAAGGCCCGCTCGCGCGGACTGATCGACCCCGCGCGCGGCGAGCTCGGGGAGTCGGAGATCTTCCGCTTCATCTTCGCGCCGGGGTTCTCGACGGCGAAGCAGGTCTCCGACGTCTCGGGTCGCGGCGTCGGAATGGACGTCGTGCGGCGAAACATCGACCGGCTCGGTGGCCGCGTCGACGTCGCCAGCACGAAGGGGCTCGGGACGACGATCCAGATCCGGCTCCCGCTGACCCTCGCGATCGTCGAAGGGATGCTCGTCCGCGTCGGCGGCTCCGTCTACACGATTCCGCTGCTCGCGATTCGCGAGTCCGTCACGATCTCGGCGGACCGGATCACGCGACCGGGCGGTGGCCAGGAGATGGTGGACATCCGGGGCCAGCTGCTCCCGGTGCTGCGCGTGCACGCCTTCCACGGAATCGAAGGCGCGCAGGAGGATCTCGAGAAGGGGATCCTGGTCGTCGTCGAGGACCACAGCGCGGGCTTCGCGATCTTCGTCGACGCGCTGGTCGGGCAGCGGCAGACCGTGATCAAGGCCCTGCCGGAGTACCTCGGGCAGCTGCCCGGCATCTCCGGCTGCTCGATTCTCGCCAACGGCGACATCAGCCTGATCCTCGACGTCAAGGCCTTGCACGGCGAGTGGTTCGGGGGAGGGAAGTCGTGAGCCAGGCGGTCGCGATCGAGACGCGGTCCGGGACGTCCGTGGCGGGCTCCGGGGTCGAGTCGCTCCTGCAGTACCTGACCTTCGAGGTCGCGCGGGAGACCTACGGCATTCCGATCGGGAGCGTCGCCGAGATCATCGGCGTCCAGCGCATCACGCACGTTCCGGATCCGCGGAGCCACGTGAAGGGCGTGATCAACCTGCGCGGGACGGTGATCCCGGTGATCGACGTCCGGTTGCGCATGGGCATGGCGCCGATCGAGATCGGCGACCGGACCTGCATCGTGGTCGTGCAGCTCGATCGCATGCTCGTCGGGATGCTCGTGGACACGATCGCGGGCGTGATCGACGTGATGGCGGGCGAGATCGAGGCGGCACCACGCCGGCGCGCGTCGACGATCGGGGACGCGATCGTGACCGGATTCGTTCACGGCGACGAGGGCGTTCGGATCCTCGTCGATCCGGAGCGCCTGTTGACGGACGCAGAGCGAGCGTGCGGCACGTCGGCGAGGCTGGAAGGGGCACGGGCCTGACGGAAGCGTCGGGCCCATCGGACGCGGTCCGTACGGAGTACGGAACACGGGGAGAGGAAAGCGGGCGGAGATGGAACGAATGAGCGCGAAATTCGATGGGATCGGGATCGAGCGGAAGCTCTTGTGGCTCTTCCTCGCCGTCGGTCTCGTACCGGTGTGCATCGCGTCGGTGATCGCGAATCTGCAGGGACGGTCCTCGATCCATGCCGGAACGGCCACGCTCGCGGCCGCCGTCGAGGAGGAGGCCCTTCGCGACATGGAGGCGCTCCGGACCCAGAAGCGACTGCAGCTGACGCAGCTCTTCGAGACCATGCACGATCAGGTCGTCACGCTCTCGGAGGACCCGGCCGTGCTCGATGCCATGCGCGGCTTCCGCCGGGCGCTCGGCGACGATTCTCAGCGAGGCGAGCGGCGCGATCCGTCCGAGATCGCGCGGCTCCGCCAGAGCGTGGCCGGATTCTGGCAGGGGCCCTTCGCGAGCGAGTACCGCCGGCGCAACGGCGGGGCGACGGACGGCGCCGAAGCCCGACTGGGAAGCCTCGACGAGACCGCGCTCTCCCTCCAACACGACTTCGTCGTCGCGAATCCGTATCCGGTCGGCTCGAAGCAGATGATGGACGCGCCCGCGGACGGTTCGCGCTACGCGCGCGTCCATGCGGGCATCCATCCGACCCTGAGGAGCTACCGCGACCGCTTCGGCTACTACGACGTCTTCCTGATCGATGCCCGAACGGGTCGCATCGTCTACACCGTCGCCAAGGAGACCGACTTCGGTACGTCGCTGGTCGACGGTCCCTGGGCGCAGAGCAATCTGGCGCGCGCGTTCGGCGAAGCCAGCCGCGCAGCGGATCCCGCCGCGGTCATGCTCGTCGACTTCGAGCGTTACGGCCCCTCGTACGGCGAGCCGGCCGGCTTCATCGCCTCGCCGATCGTGGACGAGCGGGGCGAGAAGCTCGGCGTGCTCGCCCTCCAGATCCCGATCGAGCGGATCTCGAGCATGATGGCCGAGCAGGCGGGTCTCGGCGCGACCGGTCAGATCTATCTCGTGGGGCCCGATGGATTGATGCGCTCCGACGCGCCCCAGGACCCCGCCAGCCACGGCGTCGCGGCGTCCTTCGCCGATCCGGAACGCGGACGGGCGAAGACGCCCGAGATCGAGGCGGCGGTCGCCGGTGGCAGCGGGAGCGGCGTGGCGCACAACTTCATGGGGCGCGAGGTGCTCGCGGCCTGGGAGCCCTTCGCCTTCGACGGGCTCCGATGGGCGCTGATCGCCGAGATCGGTCGGGATGAGGCCGGCGCGGCCGTCGCCTCGATGCGCGATGGCCTCGACGACGCGCTCGCCGCCTTTCCCGTCTCGCTCGCCGCGATGGTCGGCTTCTTCGCGCTGGTGGTCGGCACGATCGCGATCTACTTCGCGCGCTCGGTCTCCCGGCCGATCGTCGAGCTGAAGGCCATCACCCAACGCCTGGCGGAGGGCGATCTCGCCATCGAGGTCGACCCCGGCCGACACGACGAGCTCGGCGAGCTGATGGTCTCGCTCCGCGATGCCGCGCGACGCATCCGGGAGAGCCTCGGGACGGATCGGGCCGATTGGAACGAGCTCGGGACCGAGGTCCGCCAGAGCGCGCGCCTGCGCGCTTGCGTGGCCGGGCTGCCCTACAACGTCATGACCGTCAACGAGAACCTCGAGCTCGTCTACATGAATCCCGCCGCCGAAGCGGGACTGCGCAAGCTCCAGGCCTTCCTGCCGGTCCGCGTCGACGACCTGATCGGGACCTGCATCGACGTCTTTCACAAGGATCCGGCGCTCCAGCGGCGGGTCCTGCAGGACCGTACTCGACTGCCCTACCTCGCGAAGTTCGAGCTCGGTCCGGAGAAGATCGAGCTGACGGCCACCGCCGCCTTCGACGAAGACGGCGCGTTCATCGGTGCGACCGCCGCGTGGGCGGTCGTGACCGAGCAGACGAAGCGCCAGGAGAGCGCGGACATGCTCGCCGAGGTCCTTTCCCGGGTCGCGGCCGGCTCCGTTCCGGCGCCGATCGAGTGCGAGGTCGTCCAGGACCTCGTTCCGATGCGCCAGAACCTGAACATGCTGATCGGCTCGATGGAGGGCATCGCCCGGACGGCCGGGGCGCTCGGTGATGGCGACTTCACGATCGACATCGAGGTGCGTTCCGCCGAGGACCTCCTCCTCGCGGAGATCAAGAAGATGGTCGAGCGCCTCGGCAGCGCGCTCGACGAGATCCAGGAATCCGTCGCCGAGGTCGCGATGGGCACCGCCCAGGTGTCGTCCACGGGCCAGAAGCTCTCGGAAAACGCCTCCCACTCCGCCGCCTCGCTCGAGCAGATCAGCTCGACCATGGAGCAGATGGCGGGGCAGACCCGCCAGAACGCAGAGAACGCCCACAAGGCCGTCTCGATCGCCTCCGCGGCGCGTGCCTCGGCCGAGAGCGGGGACGAGCAGATGAAGGCGATGGTGTCTGCGATGCGCGAGATCGACGAATCGAGTCGTGACATCTCGAAGATCATCAAGGTGATCGACGAGATCGCCTTCCAGACGAACCTGCTGGCGCTGAACGCCGCCGTCGAGGCGGCCCGCGCGGGCGTCCACGGCAAGGGCTTCGCCGTGGTCGCGGAGGAGGTACGCAACCTCGCCGAACGCAGCGCCAACGCGGCGAAGGAGACGACGGAGCTGATCGAGGGATCGAGCCGCAAGGTCGCCCAGGGGCGATCGGTCGCCGAGAAGACGGCCGAGTCGCTCGTCCAGATCGTCGAGGCCATCGGCAACGCGACCGACCTCGTCTCCGAGATCGCGGTCGCGAGTCAAGAGCAGGCCGAGGGCATCTCGCAGGTCAACATCGGTCTGTCGCAGGTCGACCGCGTGACGCAGGAGAACACGGCGAGCGCGGAGGAGCTCGCTGCGGCGGCCGAGACGCTCCGCAGTCGGGCGCAGGAGGTGCAGCGCAATCTCGCGCGGTTCCGTCTGCACGGATCGGCCGGGCGGGAGGCGCGTCGGGGCGAGGTGCGGCCCGGCGGCGGGTCCGTCCGGCGGCGTTCGATGCCGGCGCTCAGCGGGGGATGGGAGGAGATCGCGGAGCAGGTCGAACGCTCGCGCGTCGCGGGGGCCGGATCGTCCGAAGCCGACGGACGCGGTCTCGACGACGAAGAGTTCGGCCGGTACTAAGCGGCCCGGAGATCAGGCATGGCCCATGGGTCCCTCGGAGAGGGCGAGTTCCGACGTCTGCGCGATCTCATCCATCGACGCTTCGGGATCGATCTCGGTCCCGACAAGAAGGAGCTGGTCGTCACGCGTCTGCAGTCGGTACTGAAGCGGAGGGGGCTCGTCGACTTCGCTGCCTATCTCGAGTTCCTCGAGCAGAGCAGCGGAACGGAGGCGATCTCCGAGCTGATCGACCGCATCTCGACCAACCACACCTACTTCCAGCGCGAGGCGGCCCACTTCGACTTCCTGCGCGACGACGTCCTGCCCGACATCGTCGGGCGACCCCGCGCGCCGGACGAGAAGGATCTCCGCGTCTGGTGCGCCGCCTCGTCGTCCGGCGAGGAGCCGTACACGTTGATGATGATCCTGCTCGACGCCCTCGGAAGCGAGTACGACCGCTGGAAGGCGGGTCTGCTGGCGACGGATCTCTCCTCCGACGCGCTGCGCAAGGCGAAGGCGGGGATCTTCAGCGCGGAGAACGTCGATCGGCTTCCGAGACACCTGCGTGACGCCCATTTCGAGCGCCTTCCGGACGGGCGCTATCGGGTCGTCGCGCGGGTGCGCAACGAAGTCGTCTTCCGCCGGCTGAACCTGATCCGGGACCGCTACCCGTTCAAGCGCCCCTTCCACGTGATCTTCTGCCGCAACGTGATGATCTACTTCGACGCGAAGACGCGGCGGGAGGTCTGTGATCGGCTCTTCGACGTGACGACGGAAGGGGGCTGGCTCTTCGTGGGACACTCGGAGGCGCTCGATCGCGCGACGTGCCGCTTCCGCTTCGTGCGTCCGGGGGTCTACCGGCGCGGCTCGGGCTGGGGCCCGAAGTGGAGCTGAGATGGGCGATCGACTGAGGGTCGTCGTGGTCGACGACTCGGCTGCCGTCCGCAAGATCCTGAAGTGGGGCCTCGAGCTCGAGGGCGAGCTCGAAGGCGAGATCGAGGTCGTGGGCATGGCGCCCGACGCGCGTCATGCGATGGACCTGATCGCCCGGCTCGAGCCGGACGTCGTCACCCTCGACGTCGACATGCCGGGCATGAACGGGATCGAGCTCCTGCGCACGCTGCTGCCGGTCCATCCGGTGCCCGTCGTGATGTTGAGCGCGCTGACGCAGGCCGGCTCGCGACTCGCCTTCGAGGCGATCGCGGCCGGCGCGGTCGATTTCGTTCCGAAGCCGACGTCGGAGATCGCCGAGAGCCTGCCGGCGATGCTCGCGGAGCTCCGCGCCAGGATTCGCGGCGCGGCGCGCGTGAACATGTCGGCCTGGCGTCAGGCGCGACGGGGACACGACGCGGTCGCGGAGGCAGAGCGTGCCGCGCTGCGGGTCCCGGCGCGTGCGCGCGTACGCATCGTCGCGATCGGCGCGTCGACGGGCGGGCCGGAGGCGCTGCTCTCGGTCCTGCCTCGACTCCCGGCCGACACGCCGGGCGTCGTCGTCGTCCAGCACATGCCGGCGGGCTACACGACCCAGTTCGCCGAGAGCCTCGACGAGCGCTGCGCGATGCGGGTCAAGGAGGCGGCCGAAGGCGATCGTGTCGAATCGGGTCGGGTCCTGCTCGCTCCGGGCGATCGGCATCTCCGTGTCCGTCGCGGGGCGCTGGGCCTCGAAGTGACGGTCGATCACGACGAACGCGTGACGGGCCACCGTCCCTCGGTCGACGCGCTCTTCGCATCCGTCGCGGCGGAAGCCGGCGCGAAGGCGGTCGGCGCGATCCTGACCGGGATGGGACGGGACGGCGCGAAGGGCCTGCTCGCGATGCGTCGCGCGGGCGCGCGGACCCTCGCGCAGGATCACGACTCGTCGATCGTCTTCGGCATGCCGAAGGTGGCGATCGAGCTCGGCGCGGTGGAACGCGTGGTACCGCTCGACCGGGTCGCCGTCTCGATCGTCGAGGCGCTGGGCTAGGCGATGGAGAAGCAGCAGATCCTCGGGGTCGGAGACTTCGCGGCGACGAACGAGTCGGGCGGATCGCTCAAGACCTTCGCGCTCGGCTCGTGCGTGGCGGTGATCCTCCTCGATCCGAAGTGCAAGGCGGTCGGCATGGTCCACGTGGCGCTGCCGCGATCCGACACGAACCGCGCCCGCGCCCGGGAGAAGCCCGGCTACTTCGCGGACACGGGCATCGACGCCCTCGTGGAGGAGATGGCCCGGATCGGCTGCGATCCGAAGGGTCGCGGCATGGTCGTGAAGCTGGCCGGCGGGGCGAGGGTGCTCGACATGGACGCGACCTTCGACATCGGTCACAAGAACGCGCTCGCCGTGCGCAAGCACCTCTGGTCCATGGGGCTCGGCCCGGTCGCGGAGGACCTCGGCGGGACCCGCAGTCGGACGGTCGAGATCGACGTCGACACGGGCTGCGTCACGATCTTCGCGAGCAGCGGCGAGCGATGGGGGCTCTGACATGACGACGATCCTGGTCGTGGACGATTCGCGCTCGGCGCGAATGATCTTCGTGCGCTGTCTCAAGATCGCGGGCTACGCGGAGGCCGAGTTCCTCGAGGCCGCGGACGGACGCGAGGCGATCGAGCGGGTCCGGGATCGGGGCGATCTCGAGCTGGCGATGATCGATCTGAACATGCCGACGATGGACGGTCTCGCCTTGATCACGGCGCTGCGCTCGATGAAGGCGACGAAGGGCCTCGCGATCATCGTCGCGAGCAGTCTCATCAACGACGCGACCCGGCGGCGGCTCGAGGAGGTCGGCGTCGACGCGGTCATCGAGAAGCCGATCGGGCCGGCGGCGCTGGTCGCGGCGCTCGAGCGCATGGGCCGCAGGAGGGAGAGCGGTGGCTGGTCTTCGATGGGTTGACGCGCTCGACTCGGCCATGTCGGAGACGTTCGAAGGCATGGCCTTCGCCGAGGTGGCGCGCGGCGTCGCGGCGACGGCGTCCGCGGAGCCCGATGCGCAGGTCTGGGCCTGCGTCGACGTGGTCGAGCCTCCCTTCGGTCCGCTCGTCGTCGTCGTCGGTCGCGCGTTCGCGGCGCGGCTCGAGGAGACGATCACGGGCGCCGAGCATGGCGACGAAGGAGGCCGGCTCGACGCGCTCGGAGAGCTGGCGAACGCCCTCGCGGGTCGGCTCGCGCGCCGCATCGATCCGCGGGGCGAACGCATCGTGCTGGGCCTCCCGAAGGTGGGCGTCGGCGCGTGGTCGGGGGAGGACGCGCTCGACTGGGTGGTCTACGTCGCCGACGACCGCGATCCGATCCGGATCGGTCGACGGCGTTAGGCGAGACGGGATCGGGGAGGAGCGATGGCGCGGGTATCGGAGACGGAGATCGAGCGCGCGGTCTCGGCGCTGCGGCCGTTCTCGGGCGTCGCCCGGGACCTGCTTCGCGTGACCGCCGATCCGAGCCACGCCGTCGCGGACGTCGTCGCCGTGATCGAGCGGGACCCGGGTCTCACGATCCGACTGCTCGAGATCGCGAACTCGCCGGTCTTCGCGCCCGCCTCGCCGATCGAGAGCGTGGACCGGGCCGTCGGGTTCATGGGCGAGCGAGGGGTGGTCGCGGCGGCCCTCGAGCGCGCCGCCGATTGGCTCCACGCGCCCCTCGAAGGGTACGGCGCCCGCTCGGCCCTCTTCGAGGAAGGTCTGCGCACCGCGACCGCGTCGTCGCAGCTCGCGCGATCCACCGGTTTCGGCGACCTGGCCTCGACGGCCTTCACGGCCGGCCTGCTGCATGACGTCGGCCGGATCGTCGGCTCGACGCTCCTGGCTCCGCTCGGCGCCGAGGCGCGCGCGGCCTGGCTCGCGGAGCCCGAGATCGACGGCCTGGCCGTCGAGACGCGCCTGATCGGACTGGACCATTGCGCTCTGGGCGCCCGCGTCGCGATCCGGTTCGAGCTGCCGGAGAGCCTCCGCGCCGCGATCGAGTTCCATCACGCCCCGTCCGGCGCGTCGGCCGAGCACCGCCCGCTGGTCGCGATCGTCCACCTCGCCGACGCGATCCGCGCGATGATCGGCGGCGACGACGCCGTCGACGCGCTCGCCCATCGCTTCGAGCGAGGCGTGGTCGAGTGGCTCGGCCTCGAGGAGGAGTCGCTCGAGCGCGTGATGTTCGAGAGCTGGCTCGAGGCGGAGAAGCTGATGCGGGCCGTCGGTCGGGGGAGCGGGGGCTGATCACCGGGCGCGCGCTTCTTCTCGAGTCGCTCGCTCCTTGGAAGAGATGGAAGATCGCGCCCGTCATGACGAGGCCGCCCCCGCCCGCCCCAACGGAGAGCCGGAATCGCGGGAGATCGGCTTCGTTCGGAACGGACCTGCGGCGGTCCGGCTGCGCGCCCGTGCGCCGCGGGCTCAGTCGGCCAGGATGAGCTGCGGGTTCCAGACCACCTCCCAGAGGTGGCCGTCGGGATCGGCGAAGTAGCCGGCGTAGCCGCCCCAGAAGGTCTCGCGCGCGTGCTTGACGATCGTCGCGCCCGCGCGCTCGGCCTGGCCCATCAGGATGTCGACCTCGGTGCGCGTCGCCACGTTGTGGCCGAGTGTCACCTCGGTCGAGCTGCGTGGCCCCTCGCCAAGCCCGCTGTCGGCGGCGATGCTCTTGCGCGGCCAGATCGCGAGGCGAAGCCCGCCGTGGAGCTCGAAGAAGGCGACGGCGCCGTGCTCGAACTCCTGTCCGACGAGGCCCCGCGTGGGGAGGCCGAGTCCGTCGCGGTAGAAGCGCAGCGAGCGCTCGAGATCGTCGACGCCGAGGGTGAGGACGGTGAGCTGGGGCTTCATGATCGATCGACTCCGGCTGGGGTGGCGCAGGCGGGCAGCATAGTGGATGCGGCCGGCCCGCGCGTCGTGGCTCGCGCTCGGCGCGGGTCCGGATGCGACGGGCCGCGACGGGATCCGACCGCTTCCGACGACGGACGAGGGAGCGGAGGCGGCGCAGGCTGCGGCGCCGGGGACGACCCGGGCGCGGTCTCGTCGTCGGCGTGGCGGCGAGCCTCGTGGGTCTCGCGGCGGCGTGCGTTCCCGCCGCGAAGGACGGGAGCGCAGGAGACGAAGCAGTGGACGACACGCGTACGCGCGAGGCCGGGAGGGCGGAAGAGCCGCGCGTCGTCCGTGCGCGCGCGCAGATGGTCGAGCGTCAGCTGCGCGGGCGCGACATCGACGACGAGCGGGTGCTCGCGGCGATGGGACGGGTCCCGCGTCATCGCTTCGTGCCGGAGGCGGCGCCGGACGAGGCGTACGACGACGGTCCGCATCCGATCGGTGAAGGGCAGACGATCAGCCAGCCCTACATCGTCGCCCTGATGACGCAGTGCGCGCGACTCGAGCCGCCGTGTCGCGTGCTCGAAGTCGGGACGGGGTCGGGCTACCAGACCGCCGTCCTCGCCGAGCTCGGCTGCACGGTCTACTCGATCGAGATCGTCGAGCCCCTCTCGAAGCGCGCCGAGCGCGTCCTCGCGGCGACCGGCTACGCGGATCGGGTCCAGCTGCGCGTCGGCGACGGCTATCGCGGCTGGCCCGAGGCCGCGCCCTTCGACGCCGTGCTCGTCACGGCGGCCGCGCCCCGGATTCCCGAGCCGCTCCGCGAGCAGCTGCGCGTCGGGGGCCGGCTCGTGATCCCCGTCGGCGGCGCCTGGCAGACGCTCGAGGTCCACCGGCGGACCGAGCGGGGCTTCGAGCGCGAGAGCGTGACGGGCGTACGCTTCGTGCCGATGACGGGCGAGGTCCGCGACTGAGGGCATCCGGCCAGAGCCGGCGCCGCGCGGCCGCCCTTTACCGGGCCGAAGCGGCGGGCGATGCTCGTCGGCATGCGGACCCCGGGCCATCGCATCGGCGTCGACATCGGCGGCACCTTCACGGACGCCGTCGTCGTCGCGCCGGACGGCCGGCTCGCGATCGGCAAGGTCTCGACGACGCCGCCCGACTTCGCGACGGGCTTCTTCGGCGCGATCGACGCGGCGGCCGCCCGGCTCGGCCTCGACGCGCGGGGGCTCCTCTCCGCCACGCGATCGCTCGCCCACGGCACGACGGTCGGCATCAACGCGCTCGTGACGGGCGACGTCGCGCGGGTCGGACTCCTCGCGACGAAGGGCCATGGCGACGCGATCCGGATCATGGGCGGGGGAGGGCGCGTCCTCGGCGCGTCGCTCGAGGAGCTGCTCGACTATCAGCGCTCGAGTCGCGCCGATCCGGTCGTCCCGCGCGAGCGCGTCTTCGAGCTCGACGAGCGCATCGATCGCGACGGCCGCGTCGTCGTCGCGCTCTCGGACGCGGCGATCGATCGGGCGGTCGATCGGCTGATCGCGGCGGGCGTCGAGTCGGTCGCGGTCGCGCTCCTCTTCAGCTTCGCGAATCCGACCCACGAAGAGCGGACGCTGGCGCGCATCCGCGCGCGCTGTCCCGGCCTCTTCGTCTGCGCGAGCCATGAGGTCGCCCCCCGCATCGGCGAGTACCCGCGGATGGTCTCGACCGTGCTCAACGCGCAGATCGGACCGCTGATGCGCGGCTACATCGAGGAGATCGTGCGCGGCGCCCGCGAGCGGGGCTTCGCGGGCGAGGTGCTCTTCGGCCAGAGCGAGGGCGGGCTTTCGACGGCCGAGCAGGCCTCGCGCTTCCCGCTGACGACGCTGCAGAGCGGGCCGGTCGCGGGGGTCGTCGGCTCCGCGCGAGCGGGGCGCGAGATGGGGCAGCCGAACGTCGTCGTGACCGACATGGGCGGGACGACGCTCGACGTCGCGACGATCGAGGCGGGCCGCGTCGCCTATCGCTATGAGAACGAGGTCGTCCGCCAGCTCGCCTATCTGCGCAAGGTCGACGTCGAGTCGGTCGGCGCCGGCGGCGGCAGCATCGCCTGGATCCACGCGCAGTCGGGCTCGTTGCGGGTCGGCCCGCGCAGCGCCGGGGCGCGGCCCGGACCGATCTGCTACGGGCGCGGCGGGCGCGAGCCGACGGTCACCGACGCGGATCTGATGCTCGGCATCCTCTCGCCCGAGCGGCCGCTGGCCGACGGCCTGCGGCTCGACCTCGCGGCGGCGGAGAAGGCGCTCGATGAGCTCGGCGCGCGGCTCGGCCTCTCGGCCGAGGCGTGTGCGGCGGGCATCGTCGAGATCGTCGACAGCCGGATGGAGGATCTCGTGCGGCGCATGACGGTGCAGCGCGGGGCGGATCCACGCGACTTCGTGCTCTGGGCCTTCGGCGGAGCGAGCGGGGCCCATGCGGGGCTCTACGGGCGCGGGATCGGGGTGCGCGAGATCGTCTTTCCGATGGGCGACGCCGCGTCGGTCTGGTCCGCCTACGGGCTCACGCGGCTCGACCCGGCGTGTACCTACGAGGCGAGCGTCGCGCTGCGGACGCCGCTCGACGCGACGGCGCTCGCTGGAGGCTTCGCGACGCTCGAGGCCCGGGCGCGCGCGCATGCGAAGATCGCGCGCTTCGAGTCGCCGGTGGTGCTGCGCCGGGTCGGCATGCGCTACCCGCTCCAGGTCCACGAGGTCGAGATCGATTGTCCCGAAGGCCCGGTCGACGCGCGCTTCGGCGAGCGTCTGGTCGAGCGCTTCCATCGCGCCTACGAGGGGCGCTACGGCGCCGGCGCGGCCTACGCTGATGCCGGCGCCGAGATCACGTCGCTGCGCGTCGTCATGCGGTCCCGGACCGAGCGGCGTCCGCTCGCGCCCGCGCCCGCCGTCGACCACCGGGCGGAGCCCGTCGGCCAGCGTGGCGTCTACTGGCGTGAGCTCGCCGCACGGGTCGAGACCCCCCTCTACGAAGGCGCCGCGCTCGCGCCCGGCGCCGCGCTCGACGGTCCGGGCATCGTCGAGTTCCCGCATACCACGATCGCCGTCCGACCCGGCCAGGGGCTGCGCTGCGACGGATTCGGCAATCTGATCCTGCGTCTCGCCGAGCGCCCGGTCGACGGGGCCACCGCTGCCCGCGCCGAGCGGTCTGTCCATGGCGGGCCGCGCCGCGACGGAGCGAGCGTCGGCGCGACCGGACGAGGAGCCGCGACGTGAGCGCATCCCGACCCGAAGCCCCGAGCCTCGCCAACGAACGCGCGCGTCGTCGGGAGAGCTTCCTCCATGGCTACATCCCGCCGCGCGATCCCGTCGTCGACCCCGGCCTCGTCTTCCATCGCGACGTCGAGCCGATCGATCCCGTCGAGTTCGAGGTCATCCGCTCGAAGCTCTGGAACCTGAACCTCGACCATGGCGACACGATCCGCCGCATCTCCGGCTCCCACATCGTGGTCGAGGGCTACGACTTCAACTGCGCCGTCACGACGGAGCTCGGCGACGCCGTCACGCTCTGCCCCTACTCGATGTTCTTCGCGGGCTTCGCCGACGAGGTCATCAAGTGGACCCTCGAGCATCGCTCGATGAACGTCGGCATCCGTGCGGGCGACGTCTTCCTCCAGGACGACCCCTGGATCGGGTCGAACCACGCCATGGACACGGCCGTCTTCGGTCCGGTCTTCGTCGACGGGAAGCTCTTCGCCTGGCTCTTCAACTGCGTCCATCAGCGCGAGCTCGGCGGCGCGCGCCCGGGCGGCGACGTCCAGGAGGCCGGCGACTGCCATCTCGAGCCGACCTTCATGCCGCCGATCAAGCTCGTCGAGAACGACGTCGTCCGCGAGGACGTCGCCGATGCCTGGACGCGGCGCTCGCGCCTGCCGGAGCTGATGGCCCTCGAGCTCGCGAGCCAGGTCGCCGGCTTCCGGATGGCCCGCGACCGGCTCCTCGCCCTGGTCGAGCGCTACGGCGCCCGGGCGATCAAGGCGGCGATGAACAAGATGATCGACGACACGGCGCGCGTCGTCGGCGAGCGGCTCGCGAGCCTGCCCGACGCCGTCTGGCGCGACGAACGCTACGTCGCCGGCGCCAACCCGGGCGATCGCCGGCTCTTCAAGCTCGCGCTCGCCTTCGAGAAGCGGGGCGAGCGGCTGCGCGTCTCGAACGCCGGAACCGATCCGGCGACGGGCTCGTTCAACATCACGCCCGGCGTCTTCCGCGCGGCGGTCGTGAACGGATTGCTGCCGGTGCTCGCCTGGGACCAGGTCCTCTGCGTGGCGGGCCTGCTCCGGCAGGTCGACTTCGACTTCGTGCGCGGCTCGATCACGACCGCCTCCCATCCCGCGGCCGTGGGCACGTCGATGGGCTCGGTCGCGACCGTGAGCCATGCCCACGCGCTCGCCAGCAAGATGGTCTCGGGCCATCCCGAGCTGGCTCGCCACGCGTTCGCCTCCTCGGCGATGCACACGATGTCGACGACGGCGCCCTCCTGGCGCGACGCCCGCGGCAACCTGGTCGGCGACGCGATCCTCGACATGCTGGCCGGCGGGACCGGCGCGTTCGCCCACCGCGACGGCATCGACTACGGCGGCTGTACCTTCGCGGTGGCCAACCACATCTCGGACGTCGAGAAGGCCGAGCAGCACGTCCCGCTCCTCTATCTCTTCCGGCGCGAGGTCGCCGACAGCGGGGGGCACGGGCGATATCGCGGCGGGGTGACCTATTCCTGCGCCTGGGTCGGTCATGGTCCGCTCGCCGAGCATGCCGCGATGCACGCGACGGGCTATGCGAAGAGCGTCACGATGGGGCTCGGGGTCGCCGGCGGCTTCCCCGGCACCGGCGGCTACCACTGGCACGCGACGGACACGGCCATCCAGCGCGACTTCGCCGAGGGCCGGCTTCCGGGCGATCCGCAGTCGCTGCGCGCCCTCGCGCCGGACGGCGTCTTCCTGGGCCTCAAGCAGGACAACCGCATCACGCCGGACGACGTCTTCGAGCTGATGCCCAATCCCGGGGCCGGCTGGGGTGACACCCTCGATCGCGATCCCGAGCGCGTCGCGAACGATCTCGAGCGGGGGCGTCTCTCGCGCGAGCAGGCCGAGACGGTCTACGGCGTCGCGTTCGGCGACGATGGGCGGGTCGACTTCGACGCGACGGCGCAGCGCCGGGCGCGGCTGCGCGTCGAACGGCTCGAAGGGGCGCGGCGACCGAGGGATCCCGCAAAGGAGCGGGCATGCGAGGCGGCGTCGGGGCCGTCCTCGGGGAGAGGGTCGGAGTCGCTGACGGCGTCGGAGGCGGGGCCGGAACCGACGTCGGTCGCCCCGATCCCGTCGGCCGCGCCGACGACGCGGGTACGCTCGTCGGTCGACGCGCGCGGCGCGTCCGATCGGCCGCGGGTCGTCGAAGGCGTCTCGATCCTCGGGCGCGCGCCCCGATGCCTGCTCGCCTGCGCCTTCTGCGACCATCCGCTCGGCGTCGGCGCGCGCGGCTATCGCCGGGGCTGCTGCGAGCTCGATCGGCCGCTCGAGTCGATCTCGCCCGCGTTCCTCCCGCCGGCCCAGGAGGTGGGGGAGCCGCTGGTCCTGCGCCGCTATCTCTGTCCGGGCTGCGGAGCGGTCCTCGATGCGGAGATCTGTCGGCCGAGCGATGCGCCGACGGCGGACGTATGGCTGCTCGACTAGCGCGCGCGAGGTTCGAGGCGAGCGGGCGCGTGGTCGCGACCCGTTCGAAGCCGGATCATTCAGGTCCGATCCGCCCAGAGCTCGAGGAGCCGCTCCGGCGGCCGAGCGATGACCGCCCGCTCGCCGCGCACCCCGATCGGCCGTTCGAGCAGGATCGGATGCGCGACGATCGCGTCGAGCAGCCCGGCGTCGTCCGCTTCGGCCAGGCCGAGCTCGGCGTAGATCGACTCGCCCGTGCGCATCATGTCCCGCGGCGAAGCGATGCCGAGCCGCTTCATCAGCCGTTCGAGCTCGACGCGGGTCGGCGGAGTCTCGAGGTAGTGGAGGTAGGTCGCCGGCTCGCCGCGCGCCTCGAGCAGCTCGCGGGCGCTGCGACACTTCGAGCAGCGGGGATTGAAGTAGACGGAGACCGCTTCGTTCGACATCACCGGATCCGCGGCGCCTCCTGCTGGATCGAGCGCAGGTAGTCGACGAGCAGGCGGCTCTTCAAGAGCGATTGATAGGCCGGATAACGCTCCTCGGACCCCTCCTCCTGGAACACCGCGCCCCAGACCGGCATGTCGCGCGGGCCGTGGGCCGCGATCGCGCGCCGACCGTCGATCGCGGCCATGACGGCGCGCTCGTCGAAGTCGCCGCCGTGGTCGAGGGCGAGCCGGGTCAGGTCGGTCGGCGGTCGCGTCAGCGAGGCGGCGAGGGGGCCGTCGCCGCGGCCGTCCTCGCCGTGGCACGAGGCGCAGTAACGCAGGAAGACCTCGCGCGCGCCGAGGTCGGGCTCGCTGGCTCTCTGGCAGCCGGCGGCGGCGAGCAGCAGGAGCCCGGCGAGAGCGGTCGAGAGCGGAGACGGGCGCATCGAAGGGTGTCCTCCCCCTTGGCGTGGGACGGGCGCAGTGTACCGCCGATGGCGGCGGCCGGTCGATCCGGTCGAGTCGCTCGTCTATCGTCCGCGCCCATGTCGACTGCGGCGCCCGACTCGAGCCTTCCGATCGCTCCGTCGGCGCGTCGGGTCGTGCTGATCGGCATGATGTTCGGCGCCTCGCTGGCGGCGATCGACCAGATGGTGCTCGCGACCGCCGTCGGCACGATCGCCGGCGAGCTCGGCGACCTGCGCCAGGCGCCCTGGATCTTCACGGCGAACCTGCTCGCGAGCGCGTCGGGCATGCCGATCTGGGGCAAGCTCGGCGATCTCTACGGCCGGCGGCGCGTCTTCCTCTCGGCGATCGCGCTCTTCATCGTGGCCTCGCTGCTGGCGGCGCAGAGCGAGTCGATGGCCTGGCTGATCGTCTGCCGTGCGCTCCAGGGGCTGGGCGGCGGTGCGCTGCTCACGATGCCCTACGGCATTCTCGCCGACGTCGTACCGGCCCGGGATCGACCGGCGTACATCGCGCTCGTGACGGCGGTCTGGACCGTCGCCGGCGTCGTCGGGCCGCCGCTCGGGGGCTTCATCGTCGAGGGGCCCGGCTGGCGCTGGATGTTCTACATGAACCTGCCGGGAGCGCTGACGGCCTTCTTCCTGCTGCGATGGGCCTACCGCGTCCCCGTCGAGCGGCATGACCACGAGGTCGACTTCGCGGGGGCGCTCCTGCTCTTCCTCTCGGTCGGGTCGTTCATCCTCTATACGTCCTGGGCCGGGGAGGCGTACGGCTTCAGCGCGCCCCGTGCGCTCGCTTTGCTCGCCGCGAGCTTCGTCTTCGGCGGCGCCTTCGTCTGGCGCGAGCGGCGCGCGGCCGAGCCGATCGTGCCGATCGCGCTCTTCCGCCAGCGGGCGGTCTGGGCGCCGCTGCTCACGACCTTCCTCTACGGTCTCTCGAACTTCGCGCTGACCTTCCTGATTCCGCTCTTCGGTCTCGTGGTGCGGGGAACGAGCGCGGTCGAAGCCGGTCTCGGGCTGATGCCGCTCACGTTCGGCCTGCTCTTCTCGAGCATCGTGATGGGCCGACTCGCCGCGTCGACCGCGCGCTTCCGGCGCTATGCGATGGGCGGGCTCTGCGTCTACGGCGCGGGCCTCGTGCTGCTGGCGATGGCGGGACCGGACGCGTCGCGACTCCATCTCTGGGGCTGCACCGCGATCCTCGGCCTGGGCAGCGGCCCCCTCAATCCCGTGCTGATCGCGTCGCTCCAGAACGCCGTCGACGAGCGGCATCTCGGCGTCGCGAGCTCGATGCCCGGCTTCGCGCGCACGGTCGCCCAGACGATGGGCAGCTCCGCCCTCGGCGCGCTGCTCGCGCTCCGCTTCGCGCGCCATCTCGAGGCCGAGGTCCGGCCGCTGGTCGGGCCCGGGACCGCGCTCGAAGGCCTGGCCGAGAGCCCCGAGGCGATCCGCGCGCTGGCCCAGCCGGTCCGCTCGGCCGTGGTGGCGGCGTACTCGGCGGCGCTCTCCGAGACCTTCGTCGCGATGGTCGTGCTCGTCGGCTTCGCACTGGTCGCCGCGGGTTTCCTGATCGATCCCGTCCGCGTCGCGCCGCCTCGCGGCCGGACGCGGGCCGGTGGACCGTCGCTCCGGGCGCAGAGCGGCCCCGCCCGGCCGGAGCGCTGAGGTCGGTCGAAGTCGGCGTGCGGAGCGGCCGAATCGGCTTCTGCGATGGCCGCGCGAAGTCGATTCCTCCCCGCGCCCGCGCCCGCGCCCGCGCCCGCGCCGCGACGGCGCTTCGATCGGCTCGGCCGGTGAAGGGCGTGCCGCTAAGCTCGCTGGCGTGCGACGCCTCCTGATCGTCGTCGGGCTCCTGCTCGTGGTCGCGGGCCTCCTCTGGCCCTGGCTCGCCCGATGGCCGCTCGGTCGGCTGCCGGGCGATCTCGTGCTCGACCGCCCGGGGCTCAAGGTCTTCTTCCCGCTGACGACGATGCTCGTCCTGAGTCTCGTCCTGAGCCTGCTGGCCTGGCTCTTCCGGCGCTGAGACCCGTGGCCGGCGGGCTGGTCGCGGCGGGGCGCGCGGTGCTATCGCTTGCGCTTCGAATCGAAGCGATGCCTTCGACGCAGCAAGGAGAACCGATGGACGCCCAGGCCAAGAAGACCGCCCTTCGCATGATTCCCTACGGCCTCTACGTGCTGACGAGCGAATCGCCGAAGGGCGACGTCGCCGCCGCGACGGTCAACTGGGTGACCCAGACCGCCTTCGAGCCGCCGCTCGTCGTCGTCGGGGTCAAGCAGGACTCCGGTGCCCACGCGACGATCAAGGAGGCGAAGCACTTCGCGCTCAACGTCCTCGGCAAGGGCCAGCAGGGGCTCGCCTTCAAGTTCTTCAAGTCGCTCGAGCGCGAGGGCGACACGATCGGCGGCGAGAAGTTCACCCCGGGCACGACCGGCGCGCCGATCCTCGCGAGCACGATCGCGGCGATCGAGTGCCGGCTCGTCGAGACGATCGAGCGGGGCGATCACTCGGTCTTCCTGGGCGAGGTCGTCGACGCGCGCGTCCAGCAGGCTCCGGCGGGCCGAGCGGACGACGCGACGCTGATCCTGAAGGACCTCGGCGAGACGACCTTCTACGGCGGGTGAAGCGGAGACCGGGGTGCGGTGAAGAGCGACCCGCGAACGGGGAAGCGGCGCGGGTCGAAGCGACGGCCGGCAAGGAGACGACGGCGGTCGACGGCCGTTCCGGCGAGCGCGTCCCGTCGCCAGCGGGAGGGACGCCCATGTCCGGATCGGATCAGCGAGAGCCGGTCGCCGATCGAAGGCCCCGGAGCGCGCTCGAGAAGGAGCGCTTCTCCTCGGGCGGTCGCGCCCATCTGCTGCTCCTGCGCGGACGATGGGGGCTCGCCGTCGACAAGGCGATCGTCTGGACGACCGGGTGGTCGCTCGTGACGGCGCAGTACGCCTGGGCGACGCAGACGCCGTACTTCCCGACGCTGATGATGTGGACGAAGGGCGCGCGCACGGGGCGCTCGCGTTCGTGCTGTCTGCCGTACTTCCGGGTCGGCGAAGACCTCGTCATCCGGGGGAGCAACGGCGGTGGGCCGACCGACCCGCATTGGGTCCACAACGTCCGCGCCCATCCCGAGATCCGGATCCGCGTCGATCGTCGCACGCGACCGGCGTGCGCCCACGTCGCCGAGGGCGAGGAATGGGATCGGCTCTACGCCGATCTCTGCGGCCAGACGCCTTCGACCGCGGCCTATCAGCGCATGTGCGCGCCGCGGCGGCTGCCGCTCGTCGTGGTCCGGCCGGCCGCTGCCTGAACCGGCCGGCCGCGCTCCGTTCCGCCGCCGGGACGCCCCGGTGCGGGGTGCCCGCTCCCTGCCTGCCTGGCCGCTCAGTCCGGAAAACGATCGATCACGGTCTCCTTGAAGCGCGCGAGCTCGTCGGGCAGCGCTCCGTCGAGCTCGCCCTTCGGCGGGAGCACGACGACGCGCTCCGCCCCGAGTCGTTGACAGAGCGCGGCGGTCTCGTAGGCGGTCTTCGCATCGCTCGTGCTCGTCAGGGTCAGGCGCACGTCGGAGGCCTTCCGCCCGGCCTCCTCGGCCGCGAGCGCGATCACCGACCGCAGCTCCGCCAGCGCCGCCTCGTTCGGACCGCGGGTCGACCAGTGGGGATAGAACGCGTCGCCGTAGCGGCCGGCGCGGACCGCAGCGGCCGCGCTGTGGCCGCCGATCATGATCGGGACGCCGCCCGGCTGGACGGGCTTGGGATAGCTCGCGACGTTCTCGAACTGGAAGTACTTCCCCTGGTAGGCCGAGACGCCGTCGGCCCAGAGCGCGCGCAGGATCTCGATCCACTCGTTCGCCCGCCGTCCCCGGTCGGCGAAGTCCTGCTTCAGGATCGCGACCTCCTCCTGGACCCAGCCGACGCCGACGCCGAGGGTGATGCGGCCCTTCGAGTAGCGGTCGAGGGTCGCGACCGCCTTGGCCAGGATGATCGGATGGCGCTGGGGCAGGATCAGCATCGAGGTCCCGATGCGCAGACGCTCGGTCGCCGCCGCGATCCAGGTCATGAGGACGAGGGGATCGGGCATGTTCGCGTCGGCCGGGATCGGCGTCCGGCCCGTCGTCTTGTAGGGATAGGTCGAGTCGTACTCGATGCACATCAGCGCATGGTCGATGACCCAGATCGACTCGAAGCCCATCCGCTCGACCAGCTCCGCATAGCGCGTCACGAAGTCCGGGTCGCCGATCGGACCCATCTGGGGCGGGGGGATGCGGATGCCGAACTTCATGCCAGGTCCTCTCGAACGCGCCGGATCGCGTCCGCGCGGGTCAGGGCTCGATCGTGATCGAGATCGCGGGTCGGTCGCTCGCGCCCGTGAGCGCGCGGACGGCGTCGGCCGCGGCTTCGAGCGGGAAGTGGTGGGTATGGAGCTGCGGGACCAGCGGGTCTTCCGATTCGAGCAGGCGGATCGCCTGGCGGAAGCTGCGGTAGTCGACCGCGCGGACGCCGCGGATCGTCTGGAAGCGCATCGCGACCTCGTCGCTCGGAAAGTCGGGCACCCCGCGCCCGCGGCCCTTGATCCCGGCCAACACGATCGTGCCGCCGGGCCGCGTCGACCAGACGGCGTCGACGACGGGCTTGGTCGCGTGGGGCGTCGTGTCGACCGTGACGTCGACGCCATCGCCGTTCGTCTCGGCCTCGATCCGCCGGACCGCATCCTCCTGCTCGACGTCGATCACGACGTCCGCGCCGAGCGTCTTCGCGAGCCCGAGCTTCGCGCCGTCCTTCGAGCCGAGCCCCGTCACGAAGATCTTCGCCGCCCCTGCGCGCTTCGCCGCGAGCACGCAGGCGAGCCCGCGCTGGCCGGGGCCGAAGATCGCGATCGATTGGCCGAGCCGCAGGTTCGGCGCCTCGACCGCCCAGGCGAAGCCCGCGCCGAGCGGGTTGTAGAGCGCGGCGATCCGCGCGGGAATCCGCCGATCGATCTTGTGGACCACCGCGCCGGGCGCGAGGTACAGCATCTCCGCATAGCCCCCCCAGAGCGAGGGCGAAGCGTCGATCGGCATGAAGCCGTAGACGCCGGGGGCGACGCGGCAACGGCGCTGCTCGAAGCAGTTCGAACAGCGACCACAGCCGAAGTCCGATTGGACGACGACGCGATCGCCGACGGCGATCTGCCAGCGCTCGGCCATGCGCGGGCCGATCGCCTCGATCCGGCCGACGGGCTCGTGGCCCGGGATCACGGGCGCGTCGAGCGGGATGCTCCCGTCGAAGACTTCGGCATCGGTCCCGCAGATGCCGCAGGCCTCGACGCGCAGGAGCGCGTCGTCCTCGCCGATGCGCGGACGCGGGAAGCGCCGCAGCGCGAGCGTGCCGGGCGCCGTCTGGACCATCGCGCGGATGCCATCGCTCATCGGCCGCTCCGATTCGCCGTGCGCGATGCGTCGCCGCCGCGCACGAGGCCCCCGGCGAGCAGCCCCGTATGGCGGCCGTGCTCGAAGGCGACCTCGCCGCCGACGAGCGTCGCGACGTAGCCCGTTCCGCGGCCGACGAGTCGCGCGCCGCCGCCGGGCAGGTCGTGGGTCAGCGCAGGGAGCGTCGAGCCGAGCGCTTCGAGCTCGACGAGATTGACGTCGGCCCTCCGTCCGGGGACGAGGCGGCCGCGATCGTGGAGCCCGACGAGCTCGGCCGTGTCGGCGCATTGGCGCTGCACGAGGCGTTCGATCGGAATCCGCATCGACTCGGGCGCGTCGTGGCCCCAGTAGCGCAGCAGATGGGTCGGGTAGTCGAAGTCGCCGATCATCGTGCAGTGCGCGCCGCCGTCGGAGAGGCCGGGGACGGTATGCGGATCGATCAGCATCTCGCGCGTCGCCCGCAGATCGCCTTCGACGAAGTTCGCGACGGGGACGTAGAGCATGTGGCCGGCGGCGAGCGCGTCGTAGGCGAGCGCCTTCGGCTCGACGCTCGCCGCGCGGGCGCGTTCGGCGAGTGCCCGGCTGGGGTCGAGGTCGCGGGTGCCGTCTGCCAGCAGCTCGAATGCCGGCGCGAAGCGGGCCATCGGGTCCGCGTCCCCGACGAGCTCGGCGAGGATCCGCGCGCGGAGGGCCGGATCCGCGAGGGCGCGGCGAAGACGCGCCTCGCCGCCGTCGCCCGAGGCTTCCTGCTCGAGCTTCTGATAGGTCGGGGAGGAACGCAGCGGATTGACGCGGCCGCCGAGCGAGAGGAGGAGCCCCGTCGGCCGCGGCGCGACCTGACCGCGCAGATCGAGGCCGTCGCGTGCGGCTGCGGCGAAGCCCTCGAGCAGGCGTCGGTAGCGATCGGGTGGATGACCGGGACGCTGGAGCAAGGTCAGCGAGACCGGCCGCTGCGACGTCTGGGCGAGGGCGCGCATCAGCGCGAGGTCGCCCTCGACGTCCTCGTTGTCGAGATTGATCTCGAACACGCCCTGCCCGAGCCGCCCGATCGCCCGGGCGATGCCGAGCAGCTCGGGCAGGCCTGCGCTGAACGAAGGCGTCAGGCGGCCGTCGGAGGCGACGTGGTTCTTCGAGCGCGAGGTCGTGAAGCCGACGGCCCCGGCCTCGATCGCCTCGACGGCGAGGCGACCCATCCGCTCGATCTCGTCTTCGGTCGCGACGGCCGCATGGTCGATGCCGCGCTCGCCCATCACGAAGACGCGCAGCGATGCATGGGGGACCTGCGCGACGACGCCGATCGCATGGGGCGCCGCCTCGAGCGCGTCGAGGTACTCGGGAAACGTCTGCCAGTCCCAGCGCAGGCCCTGCGCGAGCACCGCGCCCGGGATGTCCTCGACGCCCTCCATCAAGGCGATCGTGAAGTCGCGCTCGCTCGCACGGACCGGGGCGAAGCCGACGCCGCAGTTGCCCATCACGACGGTCGTCACGCCGTGGGCCGAGGAGGTCTCGAGCAGCGGATCCCAGAGCGCCTGGCCGTCGTAGTGGCTGTGGATGTCGACCCAGCCGGGGGTGACGAGCAGGCCGTCGGCGGCGAGCCGGCGGCGCGAGGGACCGAGGTCGTGGCCGACGGCAGCGATGCGGCCGTCGGTGATGGCGACGTCGGCCGTGCGGGCGGGGGCGCCGGTGCCGTCGACGACGGTACCGCCGGTGATCGTCAGGTCGTGCATGGCGGGGCCTCCGGTTCGGATCGGCGGGTGGCGGGTACGCGGCGTGCAAGTCCGCCTCGGCTCGAAGCCGTCCGCGCAGCTTCCCAGACGCGCGGCGGCGAGTCAATCGCGGCGCGTCGCGTCGCGACGGGCCGGCCGGACGGCGCCGGCGGGCGCGGGGGCGCCGCGTCCCGCCTAGCGTCCCGCGACCTGGCCGCCGTCGACGCTGTAGATCTGGCCCGTGATCCAGGCGCCCTGATCGCTGCAGAGGAAGACCACCAGGGCGGCCGTGTCCTCCGGCTGGCCCGCGCGACCGAGTGGGATGTTCGCCTTGACCATCGCGTCCCAGGCGCCGGCCGGGACCTCGTCCATGGCGGCGGTCGCCGTGATGCCGGGACAGACGGCGTTGACGCGGACGGCGTGCTCCGCGACCTCGCCGGACATCGCCGCGGTCAGCGCGTGGAGGGCGGCCTTGCTCGTCCCGTAGGCGGCGTTGCGCGGGGCCATGCGCTTGCCCGCGATCGAGGAGACGTTGACGATGGCGCCCCCGCGACCTTGCTCGACCAGCATGCGGCCGAAGACGTGGCACACGTGGAACGTGCCCTTGACGTTGACGTCGAGGGTCTGCGCGAAGCGCGCCGGATCGGCTTCGTGGACCGGCACGCGCTCGCGCGCGCCGGGGACGCGCGCGGCGTTGTTGACGACGAAATCGATGCCGCCGAACGCGGCGCGTACCTGCGCGGCGGTCGCCTCGACGGCCTCGAGGGAGGTGATGTCGCAGACGGTCGCGAGCGACCGGCGGCCGAGGGCCCGGATCTCCTCCGCGACGGACTCGGCGTCGCACCAGCCGATCGCCCGCTCGTCCGCCGGATACGCGGCCGGATCCCGGCCGCTGCCGGTGACCACCACGTCGCAGCCCGCGCGCGCGAAGGCCAGCGCGATCGCGCGACCGATCCCTCGCCGCCGACCGGCCCCGGTCACGATCGCCGTCCGGCCCGCCAGCCCCGTCAGCTCGAAGCCCATGCGTTCCTCCGTCTCCCGATGCCGCCTCGGCGCCCTTGCTTCCCGTTCGCTTCCCGCGCGTCGGCGGGGCGCTCCGGTCCGCGCTGACGCGGGTCGCGCGTCCCGGTAGCGTCGGGACCATGACGCGGAAGAAGGTGATCGTCACGGGGGCCCTCGGCGTCGTCGGTCGCGCCGTCGTCGAGCGGCTCGCCCAGCGCGCGGGCTGGACGATCGTCGGCCTCGCCCGGCGCGCGCCCGACGCCGGCCTTCGGGCTTCGCTCGAAGGCGCCCCGGCGCGGATCGAATGGATCGGGTGCGATCTGCGCGATGCCGCGGCGACGCGCTCGGCGCTCGCGCCACATCGCGACGCGGCAAGGCTCGTCTTCGCGGCGCTCCACGAGAAGCCGGACCTGGCCCGGGGCTGGCTCGATCCGGATCACGTCGCGGTCAACCGCGCGATGCTCGACCACGTGCTCGCCGCGCTCGAGGGCGCTTCCCTCGAGCACGTCGCGCTGCTGCAGGGGACGAAGGCCTACGGCGGCCACGCCGGCCACGCGATGCGCGTCCCCGCGCGCGAGCAGGACGCGATCCGCGACGACCGCACGTTCTACTTCGCGCAGCAGGACAGCCTCGAGCGGGCGGCCGGACGCGCGGGCTTCCGCTTCACGTTGCTCCGACCACAGATCGTGCTCGGCGTCGCCGTCGGGAGCGCGATGAACCCCGTGGCGACCTTCGGCGCCTGGGCGGCCATCCTGCGCGCGCTCGGTCGCCCCCTCGTCTTTCCCGGGCATCCGCACGCGCTGGCCGAATGCGTCGACGCGCGGATCGTCGCCTCCGCGATCGAGTGGAGCGCGGACGAGCCGCGCGCCGCCGGCGAGGCCTTCAATCTCGCCAACGGGGACGTCGTCGTCTGGCGAACGCTCTTCCGGCGGCTGGCCGACCATTTCGGGATGCCGCTCGTCGACGAGCCCGGCTCCGTCGCCGCCGCGATGGCCGGCCAGGCCGAGCGCTGGCGCACGATCGCGCAGCGCGAGGGGCTTCGCATCGCCGATCTCGACGCGTTGATCGGGCTCTCCTGGCAGTATGCGGACGTGCTCTGGGCGAACCCGCAACCTCAGCCGGTTCCGGCCCTGGTCTCGACGATCAAGGCGCGTCGGCTCGGCTTCGCCGACTGCATCGATACCGAGCGATGCGTGATCGACCACCTCGAGGCGATGCGGCGGCTACGCTACCTGCCGTGAGTCCGCTAGGCCGCTTCGACCCTTCCGATCGGCAGCCGACGGATCGGCCGGCCCGTCAGCGCGAGCAGGGCGTTGCAGATCGCGGGCGCGATCGGCGGCGTTCCGGGCTCGCCGATCCCGCCCATCGCGTCGCCCTCGGCGATCACGATCGTCTCGATCCGCGGCGTCTGGTCGATGCGCGCGATCGGGTAGCGATCGTAGTTGGTGGTGAGAATGCGGCCCTTCTCGATGTCGATCCGTCCCCAGAGCGCGGCCGAGAGGCCCATCGTGATGCCGCTCTCCATCTGGTGGCGGACGCCGATGGGATGCACGACCTGGCCGCAGTCGACGACGCAGACGACGCGATGGACCCGGGGCTGGCCGTCGGCGGCGAGCGAGACCTCGGCCGTCTCGGCGACGATGCTGCCGAAGGATTCGTGGACGGCGATGCCGAGGGCATGGCCCTCGGGCAGCGGCTTGCCCCATCCGGCCTCGCTCGCGGCGCGATCGAGCACGCGGCGATGGCGCGGATGGTCCTTCAGCAGCCGGCGCCGCGCCTCGACGGGATCCTTGCCGCCGAGCCGGCAGAGCTCGTCGAGGAAGCACTCCGTCACCCAGGCGTTCTGCGAGCTCCCGACCGAGCGCCACCAATGCGTCGCGATCGGCAGCTCGACGTCGGCCCAGCTGACGAAGACGTTCGGGATCGCGTAGGGCAGGTTGCGCACGCCCTCGACCGCGGTGAAGTCGATACCGTCCTTCAGCGGCCAGCCCTTGTCGCGCAGGATCGACGGGCTCGCGATGCGCTGCTCCCAGGCGATCGGCCAGCCCTCCGCGTCGATCGCGCCGCGCAGGCGATTGACGCCGGTCGGCCGATAGAGCTCCGCGCGCATGTCGTCTTCGCGCGTGTAGACGACCTGGACGGGGCGCTTCATCTGCTTCGCGAGATGGACGGCATCGGCGACGAAGTCGTCTGCGCCGCGCCGCCCGAAGCCGCCGCCGAGCATCGTCGTATGGACCCGCACCGCCGCCGGGTCGATGCCGAGGATCTTCGCCGCGGTCTCGGCAGAAGCGGTCGGCGACTGGGTCGGGGCCCAGATCGCGCAGCGACCGTCGGCGACCTGAGCCGTACAGTTCATCGGCTCGAGGGTCGCGTGGGCGAGGTAGGGGAAGGCGTAGAGGGCCTCGAGGACGCGTGCCTTCGCCGCGCCTTCGATCGCGCGCGCCGCGTCGCCGTCGTCGCGGGCCGTCGTTCCGGCCTCGACGCGGTCGAGGCAGCGCTGCTCGATCGCGGCGAGATCCAGCTCGCCCCAGGGCCCCGGCTTCCACTCGACGCGCAGCGCGCGCCGCCCCTTCGTCGCCGCCCAGAAATGCTCCGCGACGACGGCCACGCCATGCGGGATCTCGAGCACGGCCTTCACGCCGGGGACGGCGCGCGCGGCCTTCGCATCGATCGATCCGACCGCGCCGCCGAGCGTCGGCGGGCGCTCGACCTGGGCGACGAGCATGCCGGGGATCCGGACGTCGAGGCCGAAGACGGCCGAGCCGTCGACCTTGGCGGGCGTGTCGAGCCGCCGCACGTCGCGCCCGATGATCCGGAACGCGTCTTCGGATTTGAGCGCCGGCTCGTTCGGCGCCGGTCGTTTCGCGGCGGCCTCGGCGAGGGCCGCATAGGCAAGGCGTTGCTTCGAGGCGTCGTGGACGACCTCGCCGTTCTCGGCGCGGCAGCGCTTCGCCTCGACGCCCCAGCGCGCGCTCGCCTCGGCGACGAGCAGCGCACGCGCCGTGGCACCCGCCTTGCGATAGGCGTCGAAGCCCTGGCGCACGCTCGAGCTGCCTCCGGTCTGCCAGCGGCCATAGCGCTGCTCGTCCCCGATCGCGTGCTCCGACCGGACCTTCGCCCAATCGACCTCGAGCTCTTCGGCGAGCAGCATCGCGAGCGAGGTCAGCACGCCCTGGCCCATCTCCGACTCCGCGATCGAGAAGACGACGCTGCCGTCGGGCTCGATCCGGACGTAGGCGCCGATCTCGCCCCCGCCGCTGTCGGGGGTCCCGGCCGCGGCCGCGCGCGGATGGACGAAGGGAAAGCTGAACGAGACCACGAGTCCGATCCCGAGGCCGCCCGAGACCTCGAGGAAGCGCCGGCGCGAGAGCGCGATCGCGTCGCGTTCCGGCGCGGTCGCGTCGTCCATTCCCTTCGCCGCGGTCGGCCCGGATCCCGTCGTCGACGGGGGTCGATCATGCATGGCGCTTCGCCTCCGCCGCGGCGCGGATGGCGCTGCGGATCCGGTTGTAGGTGCCGCAGCGGCAGAGGTTCGCGGCCATCCAAGCGTCGATCTCCGCTTCGCTCGGCCCGGGCGTGCGGTCGAGGAGGGCCGCGGCGCGCATGATCTGGCCGGGCTGGCAGTAGCCGCATTGCGGGACGTCCTGCTCGATCCAGGCCTGCTGGAGCGGATGGCTGCGATCGGGCGAGAGGCCCTCGATCGTCGTGACGCGCTTGCCCGCGACGGACGCGATCGGCGTACGGCAGGAGAAGGTCGCCTCGCCGTCGACGTGGACCGTGCAGGCGCGGCAGAGGCCGATGCCGCAGCCGTACTTCGTTCCCGTCAGGCCGAGCAGGTCGCGCAGGACCCACAGGAGCGGCATGTCGTCGTCGGCCTCGACGCTTCGGGACTCACCGTTGACGGTCAGGGTATAGGCAGGCATCGAGTCCTCCGCGGCGCAAGCGCGTGTCCAGCATAGTGCCGTCGCGGGGGATTGTCCGGCGGGCTCGCGCGCTCTACGCGTGCTCGATCGGGCGGAGCTGACGCGGGACGAGCCTGCGATGGCGCGCAGGCGCCGCACGGGAAAAGCCGGTCTGCTAGGCGGCGACCCGATCGGGTCGCGATCCGGGCGTGCCCGACCGGGCGCCGATCCGGCCGAGGGCCGCGGCGAACGCGCCGACCAGGGCCGCGAGGGACCAGTCGCGGGGATGCAGGGGCGTCCCGTGCAGGCGTTCGGCGAGGGCGGGCGTCTGGATCAGCAGGAGGCTCGAGCCGAGGGTCGCGACGGTGATCCAGCGTGCGGCCACGGTTCGGAGCCCCGACAGCGCGGCGACGATGCCGGCGCTCGTCAGGCAGAGGGTCGCCATCGCGCGCGATCGCGCGTGCTCGACGGGGTCCCCCGTGTCGATGCTGTTCAGGAAGCCGATGGAGACGACGAGGGCGAGCGACGAGCCGATGGCGAGGAGGGCCAGCGTCGCGCGAGGCGGGAACAGGCCGGGCCCGGGGCGCGGCCGGGTCGCGGCGAGGCGGCCCGGAGCCGGCAGCGCCTGGAAGGCCAGCAGCGCGCTCGGATGGATCACGAGCTCGAGCCAGACGATGTGGACCGGCTGGAAGAGGAGGGGGTAGCCGAGCAGCGGGATGAGCGCCGCGCTCAGGACGAGGGGGACATGGATCAGCAGCAGGTAGCGGAACGCGAGCTCGAGGTTCCAGAAGAGCTGACGCCCCTCCGCGATCGCGGCCACGATGGTCGCGAAGCAGTCGTCGAGCAGCACGATGGCCGCGGCCTCCCGCGCGCTGCGACTGGCCCGCTCGCTCATCGCGATGCCGACGTCCGCGGCCTGCAGGGCCGGTACGTCGTTCACGCCGTCGCCCGTCACGGCGACGATGCGGCCCTTCGCCTGCAGCGCCTTCACGAGGGCGAGCTTCTGGGCAGGCAGGGCGCGCACGACGAGATCCAGCCGCGCGAGCGCGTCCTCGTCGTCCCGATCGAGCAGCGGGGCGAGCGCCTCGCCGGAGACGGTCCGCGGCGCGTCGCCGCCGAGGCCGATCTCGCGGGCGACGGCCTCGGCCGTCGCGCGATGATCACCCGTCACCATCACGACCTGGATGCCCGCCTCGACGCATTGGGCGACGGCGTCCGCGACGCCCGCGCGGACGGGGTCTTCGAACGCGAGCAGACCTTCGAAGACCAGCTCCGATGCGGGCTCGTTCTCCGGGCGGGCGTCGGGCCCCAGGGTCTGCGACGCGCAGGCGATGACCTTGTGGCCCGCGCGGGCCCATTCCGCGACGCGATCCTCCCAATCGCGGACGGCCGACGGCTCGAGCGCGCAGAGCGAGAGGATGAGCTCGGGCGCTCCCTTCGTCACCGCGATCATCGTCGCGTCCGGCAGCCTGAGCAGCGCCGTCTCCCGCCGCCGATCCTCCGTGAAGGGAAAGGTCGCGAGGCGCTCGACGCCATCGCTTCGATCGGGTGGAGACGGAGCGCACCGCGCATCGGGATCGAGGGGTGTCGAGCGAACGGGGGGCGCGGCGAGGCGCGCGCGGGCGCGCGCATCGGCGGGCAGCCCGGCGCGCTCGGCGTCCTGTGCACGCAGGATCGCCTCATCGAGGGGATCGCCGCTCTCCGTCCGACTGGCCATTCCCGCGCAGGCGAGCAGCCGGGACGGCGAGGACGACGGTGCGGCGAGCCGGTGGGTCAGGACGAGCTCGCCGCGGGTGATCGTGCCCGTCTTGTCGGAGCAGATGCAGGTCACGCGTCCGATGTTCTCGACCGAGGCGGCGCGACGAACCAGGGCCTTGCGCCGCGCGAGGCGATGGACGCCGACGCCGAGGAAGACGGCGAGCAGGACGGGGAACTCCTCGGGCAGCGCGGCGACGGCGAGCGTCAACGCGCTCACGAGGGCGTCGGCCCAGCCGAATCCCTGTTGCAGACGGACGGCGGCGAGGGCCGCGCAGAGCGCGACGGCGCCGACGACGAGCAGACGGACGAGGTCGGTGATCGCGCGCTGGAGCGGCGTGCGCGCATGCAGGCCGGCGCGGCTCGATCGGACGATCTCGCCGTAGAGCGTCTCGGCGCCGGTCAGCAGGACGCGCAGCTCGGCCTCGCCCGTCAGCAGGCGCGTTCCGGCCTGACCCCAGTGATGCAGGTCGACGAGGGCGCTCGTCGACACATCGGGCCGATCGGGCCGGGCGGAGAAGGCACGCTTGCGGACGGGCGCCGACTCGCCGGTGAGCGCCGATTCGTCGACCTGCAGGTCGCTTCCGGACAGGATCAGCCCGTCGGCGGGAAAGGCCTCGCCGGCGTGCACGCGCACCCGATCCCCCGGCACCAGCGCTTCGCTCGCGCGCTCGCTCCACTGCCCATCGCGCATCACCGTCGCGCGGGCGACGAGTCGTCCGCGGAGCCCTTCGATCGAGGCCTGCGTCCGCCGGTGGAGCACGCCGTCCATGACCAGCAGCGGGATCAGCGCCACGAGCAGCGTCACCGCCTCCGCCTGCTGACCGAGCAGCGCATAGAGGCCGCCCGTCGCGCCGAGGAACCAGAGCATCGGATCCCGGACGGTCTCGCGCGCGAGGGCCCACCAGGCCGACTCGCTCGACGCGAGGATCCGGTTGGGTCCATGGCGTTCGAGCGAGGCCAGGGCATCGGCCTCGCCGAGCGCCCGTTCGGCGGGCCAATCGATCAGGGAGAGGCGGTCGGGCGGGACCGGACGTTGGATCGCGATCTCCTCACGGCGCGCTTCGGACGGATCCCGCTTCGCGCGCGCGTCGGGCGAGGCCCGAGCCTAGCATCGATCTGTGGCCGACCCGGTCCCGCACGGTTCGACCCCGTCAAGGCCAGCGGATGCCCAGCGAGGCGCTGCCGAAGTAGAGGTCGAAATCGTCGGGATCCGTCCAGGCCCGTCCATCGCCTGCGCTGGCGGCGAGATGCGCTCGCCGTCGCCGATCCAGCCGAGCGCGGCGCGCACGAAGCCGAACCCGTCGCCGCGCGCATCGCTCGATGTCGCCGCCGCGTTGAGGTTGGCGTCGTATCCGTCGCCTGCCTCGGCGTCTGCGAACGGACGGCCCGCCGCCGCGACACGCGCGGCGACGGACAGTCCGCCGAGGCGCAGGATCAGCCTTCGGCCCACGGCTCGGCTCACCGCCGTCCGCCACCGCCTGGGCCGCCTCCCGCAGCGCCGCCCGATCCGCCGCCGCGCTGCTCGCGCTGGACGTCTCGCATGCGCTCACGGTCCTGCCCGGGCGGGCCCTGATCCCGCGCGCGCAGTCGTTGGCTGGCCTGCTCGCGCAGGCCCTTGGCCATCGCCTCCGGGCTCTCGCCCTTGTGGGTGCGCGTCCGCTCGCGCACGAGCGACCGCGTCATCTCCCCGGCCGCAGGACTGTCCATGCCCTGGCTCATCGCGCGGTTCATCGTCCGAAGCGTCTCGCCGAGGCAGGCCCCGGTGCAGCCCTGCCGCTTCGCCTCGCGCACGACGCGGGCCACCTCGCCCGGCTCGCCGGAGCGGCGTGCGTACTCGCGGATCTCGGGATCGAGCTGCGCGAGCGTCGGGTCGTCGAGGCCCGCGTCGCGCTTCAAGCGGTCGCGGACCTGGTCGCGCAGCTGGTCGCGATCCGGGTCGGGCAGACCGTCGTCGACATGGAGGCGATCGCGGTCACGATCCCGAGCCTGATCGGGGCTGGTCTCCTCCTGATGGATGCGATCCCGATCGCGGTCGCGATCGGGCTGCTGTGCGAGCGCTCCGGTCGGAGTCGCCAGGGCCAGCGCGATCAGCACGGCGCCGGGACCCAGCTTCCTTCCTGTCCTCGCTTTCAAGTCGGGTCTCGTACTTCGATCGATCATGCAGTGCCTCCCTTCTTCGCTTCGTCCGGTTCGAGCGCCCTCGCTCGACGGGCGGTCGGTCGACGCGTGCTTGGGAAGCAATGACCATACCAGTGCGCGCGCGATCCAGATCGCTCCCGCGCTTCGGCGGATGCGGCATCCGCGGCGTTCGATCTCGCCGTTGTGTCCTTTGGTCCCGCGATCGCCCGGTGTGCGGCGGGCTGCGAGGCGCGTCGAGCGGGCGGCCGTCCGTATGGGCGGATCGCCGAGCGCGTCGATCCCTCGGTCGGGCGAGAACCGGCGCGATGGGGCGCCTGCCGCACGCGGGCATCGAATCGGCACTCGGCCTCGACCATGACGACGAATGCCGCGGATCGCGACGACATGGTCCGTACCCGGCGCGCGGCGCGGGGGATCCGCGACGAGCGGGTGCTCGAGGCGTTCCGCGCGGTGCCGCGCGAAGCGTTCGTGCCCGAGGCGCTCGCCGAGTTCGCCTACGCCGACTCGGCGCTTCCGATCGAAGAGGGCCAGACGATCTCCCAGCCCTGCATCGTCGCGCTGATGGTCGCGGGCGCCGAGCGCTACGACCGCGCGATGTACTACGGCGCGAACGAGTCGTGGACCCTGCGCGACCAGCACAGGTTGAGACCCTGACCGCGCTGCAGGAGCGCGTCTCGCCGACGCGACCGGCGATGCCCGCTTCGAACGCATGGCGCGCACGCTGGTCGATCGCGTCCACGAGACGCTCGTGCGTCCACGAGACGCTCGCGCGTCCACGAGACGCTCGCCGACTTCGCCGCGCTCGCCGCCGCTCGACCGCTCGATGCGTGCGCGCGCGTCTCGACATCAACGAGGTGATGCTGGCGACGGCGCTGTGGCCGCCGGGTTGGATCGGATCGCAGCGAATGCATGCGCCCGCAGAGATGCCTGCGCGGGCGGGAGAGGAGGGATCATGTCGGACGAAGCGCAGCGAGAAGAAGAGGGGACTTGCGCCGCCTGCGGCGGCGTGATCGGGTCGACGATGGAGCGGAGCTTCGTCTTCGGGCCGCGGGCCGAGCTGTGTGCGCGGTGTGCGATCGAGCGGGGCGGGGCGTATCGGGCCGATCGGGACGTCTGGGATCCGCCGCCGGAGCTCTCGGGCCTGCATCCGGAAGATGCCTAGCGGGTTTCGGTGCTCGCCTCGACGCCCCGGGAGCCGACCGGGGGTTCCCGACACTCCGCCTCCCGGCCGCGGACGACGCGTCGCCCGCGCAGCGGGCCGCTCGTCTCGGTGACGATCGTGCACTGGCCGTCGTCGCCGTCGCGCTCGTAGTAGGCGACGATCCAGTCGTGGGTTCGGCCGAGGTCATGGGCGCGGGCCGTATTCGAGAAGAGCAGCGTGAAGTGCCAGCCCTCGCGCTCGGCGTGGAGCACGGGCAGCCAGGCCTCGTGGCGCGGGTTGAAGCGGCGGGGCGTGATGCGGCGCAGCTGACCGCGCTCGGCCTTCTCGCGGTACTCGGCGTCGAGTGCGAGGAGGGTCGCGACCGACGGCCGGTCGGGCGCGGCGGCCGCGGGCGCGGGCGATCCGGTCGAGGTCGTTCCGGACGGGAGGCGACGCCGGCGCAGCCGCGCCTTGCGGGCGAGCAGCGCGGCGAGCTGGTCGCGCAACGCGCGAACGCGGCGCTCGCCGAACCCCGCGACCGTGGCGAGCCGCCCGTCGTGGGCCGCCAGCTCGAGATCCTCGAGCGTTTCGACGTCGAGCTTCTCATGGATGCGTCGGCCGAGCTCCGGACCGATGCCCGGGAGGCTCGCGAAGAGGCGTTCCGGCGAGACCTCGCCCTCGAGGCGGTCGAGCAGGGAGAGGCGACCGGTCTGGACGAGCTCGGCGACGTGGGCGGCGAGCGTCGGGCCGATGGTCGGGAGGGCGTCGACGGCCGCCGTTCCACCCTCGTGGTAGAGCGTCGCAACGGGTTCCGGATGATGACGCACCGTCGCCGCGCCCCGACGATAGGCGGCGATGCGATGTCGGCCCGCGTCCTGGACCTCGAGCAGGTCCGCGACGCGTTCGAGCATGTCGCCGATCTCCGCGTTCGTCGGTGCGCTTGCAGCCAATCCGCCTTCTCCGCCCGGCTCCGCCCGGGCGATGCGCCCGCGCGGCGGCCCCGACGCACCTTCGTGCTGGTCCGGCACGATCGCGCGCGTCCCGATTTGCTAGCACGCTCGACCAGGAGCGCTCGAGCGGAACGGGCGTTCGGGCGGCGGATCCGACGGGCGGGCTGCGCGGTCGGGCTCGGCCGATCGGCGGTCGCGCGCTACTGGAAGGCCGGGCTGCGTTCGCGTGATGCGGCGGCGGCGAGGGGCTCGGCGTCGAAGTCGTCGGAGGCTTCGAGCGCTCGCCGTCGCTCGATCCGCTCCTCCCTGCGGTAGAGCGTCCTGCGGTTGACGTCGAGGATTCGCGCGGCGAGGGATTTGCGGCCCTGGGCCGCCTCGAGCGCGGCGTCGATGTAGGCCTCGGAAAGCTCCTTGAGGGGCACGCGTCCGTCGAGCGCGAGGCGGATCAGCTCGTCGCGCAACGAGGCGTCGGCGCCGCCGCGTCCGTCGTCGCTCGACAGCAGGATGTCGCGTGCGCGGATCTCGGGCGATTCGGCGAGGGAGAGGGCGCGCTCGATGCAGTTCTCGAGCTCGCGGGCGTTGCCGAGCCAGGGCGCGCGCGCCAGCTTGCGCAGGGCATGCTCCGAGAAGCGGAAGCGATCGTCGTCGGTTCGCTCGCGCAGGAAGTGGGTGGCGAGGACGGGGATGTCCTCGCGTCGCTCGCGCAGCGGCGGGATCGCGATGGGAATGACCGCCAGCCGGTAGTAGAGATCGCGTCGGAAGCGACCGGCGGCGACCTCCGGCTGCAGATCGCGGTGGGTCGCGGCGACGAGGCGGACTTCGTCCAAGGGATGGGGCGCCGTCGCGTCGAGCGGTCGGCTCGCCCGCTCCTGCAACAGGGCCAGGAGCCGAGCCTGCAGCGCGGGCGACAGGTCGCCGATCTCGTCCAGGAAGAGGGTGCCCCCGGCGGCCAACGCCACGGCGCTTCCGTCGTCGATCCGCGACTCCGCCCGACCCTCGCGGGCGCCGCCCCCGCCGCCGAAGAGCGCATGGGCGAGGCGATCCTCGGACAGGCCGGCGCAGCGTACGGGCACGAAGGGCGCGTGCCGTCGCGGGCCGGCGCGATGGATCGTGCGGGCGACGACCTCCTTGCCCGTTCCGCTCTCGCCCGTGATCAGGACGTTGCTCCGGCTGCTCGCCACCTTGCGGATCAACGCCTGGATCTCGTTCATGGCGGCACTCTTGCCGACGAGCTCGCCGAAGCGCTGCTCGTCGCCGTCGAGCGCACGTCGCAGCCGGCGATTCTCCGCTTCGAGCCGACGCTGGGCGAGGGCGCGCTCGACCGTGACGCGGAGCGCTTCGTCCGGGATCGGTCCCGAAAGGCAGTCGAACGCCCCGGCGCGCAGCGCCGCGACGGCGGCGCCACCCCGTCCGCCCTCCGCCGTGGTCAGGACGATCGGCGTGTCGGGATGCCGCTCGCGCCACCGGGCCAGCAGGTGGGCTCCATCGGGCTCGTCGGGATTCGCAAGCGCGATCAATGCGACGTCCACGGCGTGACCGTCATGCTGTCGGAATCGCTCATCGGGGTCTTCGGCGGTCTCGACGCGGTAGCCGTCGCCGGTGAAGAGCGCGACGAGGCGCCGTCGGGCGGCGGGGTCGCCGTCGACGACGAGCAGGATGGAGTCGCTGTCGGTCGGGGCCTGGTTCATCGGCTTGTCTCCCGGTCGGGTGGTCCGGCTGGTCCGAGGGCGACGACGCCGGACGATGTCGTTCGATCGGCGAGAAAGCAGAATCCGTGCCATCGGCGCGGGGCGGGACGCCGGTTCGACCCGCAGCGGCCACGGCCCCGGAGACACGGCCACGCCGCACGCGCCGCGTGCCCCGCGCGCCGGCCGGCGCGGGGGATACGAGGGTGTGGGTCGGACGAGGGTGTTGGTCGTCCGCGTCGGACCCGCGTCCGAGGCGCGCCGGTGGGCGGGCTGGATCGCCCGGTCCGATGGCCGGCCGGGGCGTCGGATTGAACAAACTTCCCCGGTCCGATCGGCCTCCCGACGCATCGCGCTTCGTCGCGCCGACGCTCGCCGCTCCCCTCAGCGGCCTCGACGGGACGGGCGGCGCATGTTGCCCGTCTCGTCGGAAGTGGGCACGGCGGTTGCTTCATGGACGTCCTGAAGCGGGAGAGGAAGACGCGGCGGGGAATGGCGCGCGTCGATGGGCGTAACGACCCGCGCCAAGAGTGGTTCCTGGCGATTCGCTTCGCGCGCCGCGTCTTCTCTCCTTCTTCACTCGTCGTTCTCGCTCGTTCGCGTTCTCTCCTTCGCTTTTCTTCTCGTCTCGCCGTGCCTCTCGGTACCTCAGCCGGAATTCGCAGGCACGGGCGTGTCGACTCTCGCGGTCGACGGGCGATGCGCGATCGAGGCGGATCCCATTCGCGAGGCGGGCCCGGGCTCGCGGTCCTGGATCGCACGCGGGTCCGGGCACCGCCTGGCGGGCGCCCAGCCCCCGGCGCCGATTGACGGTCGCCATCCCGGCGAGCGATCGTCGGGTCCGGTCAGCCCGGACGGGATGCGATGCGCGGAGTGCGCGCGCGCCCGTCCGTTCGCGAGGGGCGCGCGACCGGCGCGCGACGGGAGACGGTCGATGGAGCGGACGAGCGGGGCCGCGTCGGCGCGGGAAGCGCACGTGGCCGGGGCGGCCGCCCGAGGCGAGGCGGCGTCGCCGAGCGGCGTCGCGGGTCTCGTCGATCCGACGGCACGGGCCTACTGGCAGGACACGCATCGCATCCTCGCGCCGCTGCGGGAGCGGGCGCCGCTCGCGCGCTCGACCGCCGGCGACTACGAGGTGCTCCGCTACGACGACGTCGAGGCGGTCCTGCGCGACGCGCGCACGAAGCAGGCGCTCTACGCGATGCTCGAGCATCAGGGCATCGGAAGCGGGCCGCTCTTCGACTGGTGGCAGAACCTGATGAACGCGCTCGATCCCCCGCGCCACTCGCGACTCCGTGGCCTCGTCGGACGCGCGTTCACGCCGCGTCAGGTCGCGCGCCTGCGACCGCGCATTCGTGCCATCGCCCACCGCCTGATCGACGAGGCGGCCGACGCGGGCGAGGTCGACCTCGTCGCGACCTTCTGTCATGGGCTGCCGCTCGAGGTCCTCTGCGCGATGGTGGGGATCGAGTCCGAGGACCGCGCGCTCTTCGAGCGCTGGACGGACATCGTCTCGAACGCGTTCAGCGCCGTCATCCCGCCGGAGTCGCGCGCGACGATCGAGCGGGCCATCGTCGAGTTCGACGCGGCGGCGACCGATCTCGTCGAGCGACGGCGCCGCGCTCGCTCCGATGAGACGCTGCTCGACGAGCTGATCGCGGTCGAGGAGGCGGGCGAGCGGCTCTCGAACGTCGAGCTCCGGGCGTTGATCCTGAATCTGCTCTTCGCGGGCCATGACACGACGAAATCCCTCCTCGCGAATCTCCTCTGGACCCTCGCGTCCCATCCCGACGAGCTCGCGCGGCTGCGCGCGGCTCCCGAGCTCGTCGCGAGCGCCGTCGAGGAGGTCGCCCGCTACGAGACGCCGACCCCGAGCATTCCGCGCATCGCGACGGAGCCGCTCGTGGTCGGCGGCGTTTCGATCCCGGCCGGGACCTACCTCGCGCTCTCGGTCCCCTCCGCCAATCGCGACCCGCGCCGCTTCGCGGAGCCCGACCGGTTCGACGTCGCGCGCAACGACCCCCGCCACTTCACCTTCGGCCACGGCGTCCACCACTGCGTCGGCGCCGCGATCGCGCGGGCCGAGATCCAGGAGGCCCTCTCGGCCCTGCTCGAGCGGGGCTTCACGCTCGAGCCCCGGATCGACCGGCCGGAGTGGACCGCCTTCCTTTCGACCCGCCGGATCGCGGCGCTGCCGGGCCGCTTCGGCGTCGCGCGGCGCGGGTGCTGAATGCCCGGCGCAACGATGCCCGGCGCAACGCGAAGGATGGACGGGCAGCGCGGGCTGCCCGCGCGAGGCGGGCCACGTCGCCGTGCGTCGCGCGCAACCGCGGCCCGGCTGCGCGGTTGGATCCGGGGTGGATGCACAGGCGGGGCGATGGCGGGGCCATGCGAGGACGTGCGATGCGGGCGGGACGGACGGCGGCGGCAGGGCGCGGACGGGTCGGAGCGGGGCCGGTCGCGGGCTCGGGGACGGGTTGGATCCGGCTCGCGACGCTCCTCGTCGTCGTGGCTGGACTCTTCGCGCCGATCGCGCCGGCGACGGCCCAGTCGTGTGCCGACGCGAGTCCGCTGCGGCAGCCCTTCTTCGGCGACGTCCACGTGCACACGGCGCTCTCCTTCGACGCCTACGTGTTCGATACGCGCAATCAGCCTCGCGATGCCTATCGTTTCGCCCGGGGCGAGACCGTCCGGCTGCCGCCGCTCGACGCCTTCGGCGAGCCCACGCGCGAGCATCGCCTGCGGGTCCCGCTCGATTTCGCCGCCGTGACCGACCACGCGGAGATGCTCGGCGAGACGCGGCTCTGCACCGTCGACGGGCTGCAGCTCGCCGCCTGCGACGCGATCCGAGACGGGAGCTTCGCGCTCGCGGCCGCGCTCTTCGGCGCGCAGTTCAGCGACGCCGATCCGCAGCGGCGCGCCTTCTGCGGCCCGGACGGCGAGTACTGCCTGGCCGCGGCGGAGCCGGCCTTCGACGTCGTGCGCGCGGCCGCGGCCGAGTTCGACGATCCGGCGCCGAGCTGCGGCTTCACCACCTTCGTCGGCTACGAGTGGACCGCCAGTCCCGACGGCGACACGACCCATCGCAACGTGCTCTTCCGCGGCAGCGACGTGCCCGCGCTGCCGACCAGCTACGTCGAAGCGCAGGATCCCTACGCGCTCTGGGACGCGCTCGATGCGCAGTGTGCGGGCGTCGGTGGCGACTGCGCGGCGATCACGATCCCCCACAACTCGAACCTCTCCGGCGGCCGCTCGCTCCAGCCGATCGGTCCGACGGGCGGGCCGATCACGCTCGCCGAGGCGCTGCGCCGCGACGCCCGGGAGCCCCTCGTCGAGCTCGTCCAGCACAAGGGCGACTCCGAGTGTCGCCCCGGCGTCGGAACGGCGACCGATCCCCGCTGCGACTTCGAGAAGCAGGCGCTCGTCCCGCCCGGCCTCGACGCGCCGCTGAGCTACGTGCGCAACGTCCTGATCGCGGGCGTCGCGCAGGACGCGCGGCTCGGCGCGAATCCCTTCCGGCTCGGCCTGATCGGCTCGAGCGACACGCACAACGCGATTCCGGGCTCGGTTCTCGAGGACGACTTTCCGGGCCATACCGGAGCCGACGACGCGACTGCCGTCGATCGGCTGAGCCCCGGCCGCATCGCCTTCTCGCCGGGCGGTCTGATGGTGCTCTGGGCGGAGGAGAACGCGCGCGCATCCCTCTTCGAGGCGATGCAGCGGCGTGAGGCCTACGCGACCTCCGGGACGCGACCGACCCTGCGCTTCTTCGGCGGCTTCGACCTGCCGGCGGGGCTGTGTTCGGCGGCCGATCTCGTCGCGCAGGGCTACGCGAACGGGGTTCCGATGGGCGGGGAGCTCGTCGCCCAGGGGATCGATCCGGCGCCGCGCTTCGTCGTCTCGGCGCTGATGGATCCGGGCTCGCCCGGCTTTCCGGGGACGCCGCTCTCGGAGATCGAGATCGTGAAGGGCTGGGTCGACGCCGGGGGTGTCGTCCACGAGACGGTCGTCCCGGTCGCGGGCACGCCGCCCGGACCGGATGCGCTCGATCCCGCCACGTGCACGACGGACGGAAGCGGAGCCGCCGTCCTCTGCGGCGAATGGCAGGATCCCGACTTCGATCCCGAAGAGCACGCCTTCTATTATGCGCGCCTGCTCGAGAGCCCGACCTGCCGCTGGTCGGCGCTGCAATGTCGCGCCGCAGGGGTCGACTGCTCGACGGCGCCCCCTGCGGGCTACGCGGGCTGCTGCGACGGGAGCGTGCCCGACGCGATCCAGGAGCGCGCCACCAGCTCGCCGATCTGGGTCCGCCCGCTGCCGGAGCCGGGGAGGGCGCTCGCGCTGGCGTGGGGCGCTGCGTCGCTCGCGATCGGGGCGCGCCGTTCGCGGTCGAGGGCGTCGGACCGGGTTTCGCGTCGGGGCGCGGGCCTCAGGCCAGGAGCCTTCCCTCGGCGACCGTGACGGCCTGGCCAGCGAGCTCGATCCTCCCGTCGCACGATCGGACATGGACGACGCCCTGGCGCGCGGAGGCCTGCAGCGCGACGAAGGACTCCCGCCCGAGCTTCGCCTGCCACCACGGGCCCAGCATGCAGTGCGCGGAGCCCGTCACCGGATCCTCGCCGATGCCATGGCCGGGGGCGAAGAAGCGCGACACGAAGTCGAATCCCGCGCTCGTCGCGCGCGCCGTCAGGACCACGGGCTCGGGGGAGACGGCGACCATCCGGGCGAAGTCGGGCCGGGCGGCGCGGACTGCCCCCTCGTTCTCGAGGGCGAAGATCCAGCAGGCGTCGGTTCCGGGACGGTCGACGCGGGCGCATTCGATGGGTTGTACGCCGACCGCCGCGACGAGCGCCGCGGCCGGCGTCGCGGCGACGGCATCGAAGGCTGGAAAGTCGAGCACGATCCGGTCGCCCTCGGCCCGCGCGAGCAGGCGGCCGCTCTTCGTGTCGAAGCGCGCGGGCTCGCTCCGCTCGAGCCGACCGCTCGTGTAGAGGAAGTGCGCGCTCGCGAGGGTCGCGTGACCGCAGAGCGGGACCTCGACCGTCGGCGTGAACCAGCGGAGCCAGCAGGCGCCTTCGCCCGGTCCGACGAAGGCCGTCTCCGACAGATTCATCTCGGCGGCGACGGCCTGCATCCAGGCGGGTTCGCGCGGCTGCTCGAGCCAGCAGACGGCGGCGGGATTGCCGCCGAAGGGCTCGGCCGTGAACGCGTCGATGACGCAGTAGGGCGTGGCCATGCGGACCTTTCCCGCGGCGCGCTGCGCCGGTGCGTGGCTTCGGGCGGCGCGCCGGCGCTCACGGCCGGGGGGCGTAGTGCGCGTCGAGCCAGGTCGAGAGCGCCTGGGCGAGGAACTCGATCGCCTGCTCCTGGGCGAGGCGGCGGGTGGAGTGGGCATTGAGGTGGGTGGCGCGTGCCCGGTCGGAGAGCAGGGCGATCACCGGGCCCCCCGCCGCCGGATCCTCGATTTCGAGGCTGGCCTCCCACTGGATCGACCTGAAGTCCTGGCGATGGCCGAGATCGAGCGGATCGAACGCGATCCGCGCGCGCACGCGGAGCGAGACGGCCGGCGCATCGCCCCACTCGCTCTCGGGCGGCAGCGCGAATCCCCGGGCCAGGACCTGCTGGGCGAGGGCGCGGCGCGCGCTGTCGAGCGTCTCGCCGGGCGCGCCCGAGATCGGATCCATCTCGTAGGCCTCGACCGCGATCGCGAACGCCTGCTTGGCCGCAGACAGCCGCGCCTCGAGCTCGTTCCGGCTCGGGCTCGTCTCGGGGGAGGGCGGGTCGCCCTCCAGATGCGCGATCCGGTCGCGCAGCGCGTCGCGCTGCTGGATCAGCGCGATGGCGGAGAGCGCGTTGGCGATGCGCTGCGGGGGCCGTGCGTCCGTCGGCTCGGTGGAGACGGTCGCGAGCTGCTGGTCCGTCTGCGCGATCCGCTCGGTCAGGCGCGCGACGAGCGCGGGACGATCGAGCACGGCGAGCGCCCAGTGGACCCGCGGCGCCTTGGCCCGCCACCGGCGCGCGATCTCGATGCCCTCGGTCTCGCCTGCGGTCCGACGCGCGATCTCGGCGCGCGCCGCCTCGTCGGCCGCGGGGCGATCGGGGCCCTGCCCGACTCCGGTGACATAGCGCTTCTCGGAGAACTGCCGGTGGGGATGCTCGATCCAGTTCGGCGGCCCGGATCCGTTCGAGCAGCCGAGGACGAACAGGCAGAGAAGCGCGACCCGAGCGCTCGCATCGGCCGCGCGCTTCGAGCGCCCGCGCTTCATGCGCGCGCGATCTCCACGGGAATCCCGTTCGCGATGTGGGTCCCGCTCGGCACGTCGAGGGGCAGCTCGTCGGTCAGCTGATTCGCGTTTGCCCCGGGCTGCAGCCGCGTCGCGACCCGCGTCCGCTGGCCCGGTCGGGTATGGCCGAAGCCGTGGGGCAGGCTGACGACGCCGCGCATCATCTCGTCGCTGACCTCGACCTCGGTCACGATCTCGCCGCTGCGCGAGCGGATTCGCGCCTTGTCGCCCGTCGTGATCCCGATGCGCGAAGCGTCGTCGGGATGGATCAGCAGCGTGCAGCGGTTGCGGCCGCGCGCCAGGACCTGCGCGTTGTGGAGCCAGGAGTTCATGTTGCGCACCTGCCGTCGGCCGACGAGGAGCATCCGGTCCCGTCGCGCGCGGTCCGCGAGCGCGGCGCGAAGGCGAGGAACGTCGGCCGCCACGTAGGCCGGCGCGAGCGGAATGCGCCCATCGGCGGTCTTGAGGGCCTCGGGCAGTCGCGGCTCGAGCGGACCGAGGTCGACGAGGCCGCCCCCTTCGCGCAGCGCCGCGAGGGAGAGGCCCGAGCGGCCCGGCTCGAAGCGATCGCCGTAGGGGCCGGCGCGCAGCATCAGGTCGAGGATGCGCAGCGGGCCGCGCTCGGAGCCGATCTCTGCGAGGATCGCCTCGGTCGTGCGGCCCGCGCAGCGCCCGCCGGGTCGCGTGACGCTCGCCGCGATGCCGCCGACCATCATGTCGTCGAGCTGCTCGAGCGCGACGCCGGTCGCCGCCTCGACGAGGCGCATCAGCACCTCCCAATGGGGCTTCGCGTCGGGTGCGGGGGCGAAGATCGCCGGCGACCAGCGGGCGTAGTTGTGGGAGCAGGTCGTCGTGTAGGTGAAGTCGAAGTTCTCCTCCTCGACGGCGACCTGGGTCGGGAGGATCAGGTCGGCATGGCTCGTCGTCTCGTTGACGTAGATGTCGACGGCGACCATGAAGTCGAGCTCGTTCATCGCGACGGCGAGCCGGTTGCCGTTCGGCGCGGACAGGACGGGGTTCGCGGCGGCCGTGATCAGGGCACGCATGCGCTTCTCGCCGGCGCTGGCCGCCTCGATCTCCTCGGCCATCGCGCCCGCCGGCAGCTGGCCGTCGACCTCGGGCAGGCCGCGGGCGATCGTGCGATAGGCGCCGACCGACATGGGCGCGTTCGGCGGTCCGGGCTCGGTCTGGCCGGCCGCCGGGCGCGGGAACATCATGCAGCCCTCTTCGTCGAAGTGGCCGGTCAGGATCGCGGCGACGTCGAGGAGCCAGGAGGCGAGGGTGCCGAACTCCTGGGTGCAGGTTCCGATGCGGCCGTAGAGGGCGGCCTTCTTCGTGCGCGCGTACTCGCGGGCGAGGCGGCGGATCGTTTCGGCGTCGATGCCCGTGATGCCGGCGACGGCTTCGGGCGTGAAGTCGCGGCAGATCGTGCGGACCTCCTCGACCCCGTCGGTGAAGGCGGCGAAGCGACCGAGGTCGACGAGGTCCTCCTCGAAGAAGACCTGGATCATGGCGGCCAGGAAGTAGGCGTCCGTGCCGGGGCGGATGAAGTGGTGCTCGTCGGCGAGCTCGGCGGTCTCCGTCCGGCGCGGATCGATCACGATGACGCGGCCGCCGCGGCGGCGGATCGCCTTGATCGCGCCCCCCACGTCGGGCGTCCCCATCAGGCTGCCCTGCGAGACGACCGGGTTGCCGCCCATGCAGAGGAAGAGGTCCGTGCGCTTCACGTCGGGGATGACGAACATCCAGCCGTCGCCGTACATCTGCTTGAGCGTCACGTTCTTCGGGAACTGGTCCATCGTCGCCGAGGAGAAGGCGCGCGGCGTCTGCAGCGCGCGCATGAAGAGCGTCGTGTAGAGGAGCGCGCCGAGGTTGTGGCCCGTCGGCTCGCCGATGAAGACGCCGATCGACTCGGGTCCGTACTGCTCGCGGATCGCACGCAGCCGCTCGGTGGCGTAGGCGAAGGCCTCGTCCCAGGAGATCGGCTCGAAGCTTCCGTCTTCGCGCTTGCGCAGCGGCGTGCGGACCCGATCGGGATCCTCGTAGACCGCCTTCATGGCGTAGGCCTTCGGGCAGAGGTAGCCCCGGCTGCGGAAGTCGTCGGGATCGCCGTCGATGCGGACGATCGCCTGCGCGTCGCGGTCGACATGGACCCGCAGGCCACAGCAGGCCTCGCAGGTGGGGCAGGAGCGGCGGATGATCTCGATCGACATGGGAGCGCCTCGCATGCCGCCTGGAACCGGACGGCGTCGGGAAGCCTAACCGACCTCGACCTCGAGCGCGGCGAGCCCGCGCAGGCTCGGGCGGATGTCCCGGCGGATCGACAGGGGCCCGCCGACGAGCCGGGCGGCGGGAAAGCGCGTCAGGAAGCGCTCGACGGCGACGAGGGCTTCGAGGCGGGCGAGGCCCGCGCCGGTACAGAAGTGGGTCCCGGTCGCGAGCGAGAGGTGGGGCGGTCCCTCGCGACCGGGCAGGAAGGCATCGGGCTCCGGGTAGACCGCGGGGTCGCGATTGGCGGCGGCGATGACCGCGAGCAGTCGGTCGCCCTGGGCGACGCGCGCGCCTGCGACCTCGGCGTCGGCGAGGGCGACCCGTGGAATCGCGATCTGGACCGGCGGTTCGAGCCGCAAGACCTCATCGAGCGCCTGGGCGAGACGCCCGGGCTCGCGGCGGATCTGCGCGAGCTCTTCGGGACGCGCGAGCAGCGAGGCGAGGCAGGCCCCGATGTAGTGCTTCGTGTTCTCGATTCCCGCCCCGATGAAGACGCAGGCGGTCGCGAGCAGCTCCTGTGCGTCGAGCGCGTCGCCCTGGCTCTCGGCCTGGACGAGGGCCGTCAGCAGATCGTCCTGCGGCGCGCGCCGTCGCTCCTCGATCAGCCCGCTCACGTACTCGCGGAACAGCCGCGCGCCCTCGTCGGCCCAGGCGAGATCCTCGTCCGAGACGGTCGGATGGACCGAGGCGACGAGGCGATCGGCCCAGGCGACGAGGTCGCGGTGGCGATCGCCGGGGGCGCCGAGCATCTCGCAGATGACGGCGACGGGGACGTGGTCCGCGAGGTCGGCCATCAGCTCGGCGCGGCCATTCGACTCGATCGCGTCGCAGAGCGCGTCGACGCGGCGCTCGAGGAAGCCGCGCATCTTCTCCACGGCGCGCGGGGTGAAGGCGCGGGCGATCAGCTGGCGCAGGCGCGTATGGTCCGGCGGATCCATGAAAGGGAGCATGTGGCCCAGGGTCTGGAGCGACTCGCTGCGCGCATAACGCGGATCGCTGCGGATGCGCGACTCGCGGCCGCGCCCCTGGCCGAGGGCGGGATGGCGGAAGACGGCCTCGGCGGCGGCGTAGGAGCTCGCGTACCAGAACCCGTCCTCGGCCCGAAAGATCGGTGCGGTCTCGCGCAGCTCGGCGTAGACGGGGTAGGGGTCGTCGACGTGGGGCGGCTGCATCAGGGCGCGGACGAGGGCTTCGGGGCGGCTCATGCGGGGACCTCGCGCGCGCCGCGGGCGCGGCGCGCGGGCAGCGCGATCGGGAAGACGAGCGTGGTGGCGACGCAGACGAGGCCGATGAGGGCCTGGGAGGCGAGGCGGTACGACCCGGTCCGGTCATGGGTCGCGTCGATGATGGTCAGCAGCGCGATCGAGATCGGATGCAGGCCGAGCTGCATCGCGCCCGAGACCGACCCGGAGGCGGCCGAGCCCGTCAGCGTCGCACGCATCGGATCGACGCCGCGGATTCCGACGCGGTCCGCGGCGAGGTCGATGCCGAGCTTGCCTACGACGGAGGAGGCGGTCATGCATCCGACCCCGAACGACGCGCGCGGCAGGTCGATCCCGATCGCGAGCCGGTAGGGCCCCTTCGAGCCGAGCAGCGCCCCGTCGCTCGCCATCAGCAGTCCCCCCCTGCCATCACCCGCGGCGCAGGCAGGCGATCGAGGGCGCGCCCGGCGAGCGGGGACCGGAGCGCGCAGCCGACCAGGAAGAGGCGCATGCCCTGGTTCACTGCGGTCCGCGAGAGCCCGAGCGCCCGCTCGAGCGGCACGACGAAGCGCTGGAAGGCGTCGTTCGTCGAGCCGATCACGCGCATCGCGCAGACGAACGTCGCCGCGAGGCCCCCCCCTCCGCGGTAGAGGCCTTCGCGATCGATCGGCCGGGCGAGCTCGTTCGGCACGGAGCTGACGCTACCACGCTCCGCGTCCCCGGTGCGGCCTCGCGGCTCGCATGGGACTCGCCGGTCCGCGCGCTTCCGCGGTCCGCTTCCCCGACGGATCGGTCCGGTCCGACGCCCGGCGGACACCGGCTGGCCGCCCTCCGGAGCGTCTGCCATGCTGCTCGGCATGCGATACGAAGTCGTCAGCGCGGACGTTCCGCTCGGCGAAGGCCCCGTCTGGTGTCCGGACGGATCGCTCGTCGTCACCACGATCTCTCCCGGTCGCCTGCTGCGCCTCGATCCGGCGAATGGCCGGACGAGCGAGGTCGCTGCGGTCGCGGGCGGCGCCAACAGCGCTCATCTCGCGAGCGACGGCGGCTTCGTCGTGACCAACAACGGCGGCATCGACTTCACGGTCTTCGCCGTTCATCTGAAGCTCGATCCCGCGAAGATTCCGTACCGCCCGGGTCCGCCCGCGCTGCAGCGCGTCGATGTGCAGGGGCGGGTGACGACGCTGGCGAGCGAGGGCCTGCAGGCGCCGAACGATCTCGCCGTCTCGCCCGACGGAACCGTCTTCTTCACGGATCCGCCGCCCCACGGCGGCACGCAGCACCAGGGCCAGAAGGAAGGCCGTTTCTGGTCCTGGCATCCGGCGCGTGGCCTGCGCTGCATCGCGCGCGGCTTCGCGTACTGCAACGGCGTCGCGCGCTCGCGCGAGGGTCGGCTCCTGATCGTCGAGGCGCGCGGACTGCAGTGGATCGATCCGGAGACGGGGGGAACCGAGTGGTGGGTCGAGCAGCTGCCCGGGACCTCGCCCGGCGACGGCTTCGCCTTCGACGAGGCCGGTCGGCTCTACGTCGCCTGTCCGATGGACCATTGCATCCGGGTCCTCGATGCGGAGGGAAAGCCGATCGACCAGATCGATCTCGGCCCGGACGCGCTGCCGACCAACTGCTGCTTCGGCGGCGCCGACCGCCGCACGCTCTTCACGACGGAGCTCGCGCCCGGCCGCGTTTGTGCGATCGAGGGGCTGCCGACACCGGGCCTGCCGCTCGCGCCCTGGTCCGTCGCCTAGCACGATGGACGCGCTCGAGCTCGTCGATCGCATCCGACGTGGCGCCTGCTCCGCCGAGGAAGTCGTCGCGGACGCGATCGGGCGGATCGAGCAGTCCGACCCCCGGATCAACGCCGTGATCCACCGCCGCTTCGAGCGCGCGCTCGCGGAGGCGCGCGCGCGACCGGCGGGACCGCTCGCCGGCGTGCCGATCCTGTTGAAGGACGCCTCCGTCACCCAGGCCGGCGAGCCCTGGCACGAAGGGCTCGCGGTCGCGAAGCGCGCGGGCCACGTCGCGCGCACGACCTCGTTCCTGGTCGAGCGCCTGATCGCCGCGGGCTGCATCGTCCTCGGCCGCACCAACGTCCCCGAGCTCTGCAGCTACGTCACGACCGAGCCGCTCGCCTACGGCCCGACCCGCAACCCCTGGCACCCCGACTACAGCGCCGGCGGCTCGAGCGGCGGGTCGGGGGCGGCGGTCGCGGCGGGGTTCGTGCCGATCGCGCACGGGTCGGACGGGGGCGGCTCGGTGCGTGTGCCGGCTTCGCTCTGCGGCGTCGTCGGGCTCAAGCCGACGTGCGGACGCCTGAGCGCGGGACCCGAGTTCGGCGAGCACTGGGCCGGGCTCTCGACCGACGGATTCCTCGCCCGCAGCGTGCGCGACCTGGCCGCCGTCTTCGATGCGGTCGCCGGGCCGCATCCGAGCGATCCCGTGCAGACGCCGCTGCTCGTGCCGACGCTCCGCGAGCTCGACGCGCCGCTGCCGCGTCTTCGCGTCGGACTGCGCACGCACGGGGCCTGCGGCGGCGACGCGGCCCATCCCGTCGTCGATGCGATCGCGCGCGAGACCGCGCGCCGCTTCGAGGCGGCCGGTCACGTCGTCGAATGGTCTTCGCCTGCGGCGCTCGACGAAGAAGAGGGCGTGGCGCGCCAGGGCCTCGTCGTCGCGGCCTGCCTCGCGGCGGAGCTCGCCGACTGGTCGCGGCGCCTCGGGCGGCCGATCGGATCGGCCGAGCTCGAGCCGCGCAACCGCATGACGATCGAGGGCGCGCGATCGATCACCGGCGCCCAGGTCATCGAGGCCCGCGAATGGCTCGCGGCCTGGTCGCGTCGAATCGTCGGCTGGTTCGGCGACTGGGATCTGCTGCTGACGCCCGTGCTGACGCAGCCTTCGATCCGGCTGGGCGAGCTGCCGGTCGAACCGACCGCCGACGAGCTCGATGCGATGCGGCGAAGGCTCGGCTGGCTGCCGGGGGCCTGGAACGTGACGGGGCAGCCCGCGATCAGCGTGCCGGCGGGCCGGACGCCCGAGGGCCTGCCCGTCGGCATCCAGCTCGTGGCGGGCTGGGGCCGCGAGGATCTGCTGTTGCGCGTCGCGCGCTGGCTCGAGCGGGTTCAGCCCTGGCCGAAAGCGGCAGAGCCCTGGCCAAACGAGGCCCCGCCCGGGCGGAAAGGGGCGCCGCCCCTGCGGAAAGAGACGGGGCCGCGCGACGCCTGAGGCGCGACGGGCTCAGCCGCGGAACGACTGGATCTTCATGTGGCGGGTCATCGCCGAGCCCGGCGGGCCGAGCAGGCTCTGCGCGCGCAGATGGCGTTTGTGGAAGAGCCCGATCAGCGCGACGTCGTGGCGACCTTCGCGCGCGTCGGCGAGGACGAAGCGCTCGAGCTCGGCCTCGCCCTCGAGCCACGAGGCGGGGCGATGGCCGAGCAGACGATGGAGATCGTCGAGGTCGGCCTCGGACAGCGCTTCGCCGATCTCGTCGGCGCGGGCGACGTGGCGGGCCATCCGGAACATCGTGCGCAGCTGGTACTGGAGGTACTCGTCCTCGACCGGCAGCGCGCGGAGCTTGTGGACCAGATGGTCGATCGCGACGCGACCGCGGCTCGTCCGCGGCGGCGGCATCTCGACCGCGGGCAGCGCGATGTCGTAGATCTCGGCGAGCGCCTCGGTCGCGAAGAGATTGGTCTCGCAGCACCACTGCATGTTCGTCATCAGGTCGGAGTCCGGCGCAGGCTCGCGCAGCGCGGCGCTGAAGGCGAGCTCGTTGCTGAGCGTGAAGGCGAAGTGGTGGCGCATCAGCGCGTCGAGGTCGACGGGCTTGCCGGTCAGCTCCTCGTAGCGCGCGTAGAGCGCCTTGAAGTCGCCGTAGCCGATGATCGTGTCGCGCTGACGCCAGGCCGCGAGGTCCATCATCGGGTCGCCGATATGGCCGATCTCGACGTCGAGCACCGCGAGGATGCGGCCCTTCTCGGTATGGAACTGTCCGGAGTCCCAGACGATCGCGGACTCGCGGCCGTGCGAGAGCGGCGGGTTGCGCTTCAGCCAGGCGAGCGAGAACTCGAGGAAGGGATTCGGATGCTTCTTGACCGAGCGATAGAGGCGCTCGTAGCGGCTGATGCCGAACGTCCCGGACTCGGCCGGGGTCGCGGCGCGCATGACGCCCGCCTTGACGAAGGGCTCGATCGGCAGGGCATGCAGTCGCGCGAGGATCTGCAGGTATTCGTCGACGGCCGAACGGCGCTCGTCGTCGGTCGACTCCGCGAAGTCGTTGCGTCCGCCGACGCGGTCCATCACGTAGGCGAGCGGCGACTCGATCAGGCCGTAGACGCGGGGCGTCGGGATGCCGTGCTCGTGCATCGTGCGCTGGAGGTTCATCTCGTGCTCGAGCGGGAAGACGAGCGGCATGTCCGTGCGATCGCCGCGCACGCAGAGCGGCAGCGTCTCGCCGTCACGCTCGAGGTCGGCGAACCAGACGGGGCGCCAGCGCGCCTGCCGCTCGATGCGGACGACGCGCCCCCCGACGTGTCGTTCGAGCCAGTCGACGATCCGGGCCGAGGCGGCCTCGCTCAGCTGCTCGCGCTCCATCTCGGGACTCCCGTCGGTTGGGTCCGGGCTCGCTGCGGGTTGCGCGTCCGGGCGGGTCGGACGGTCGGCCGTCAGCGCTCGATTCTATCCCGCCCGCCGCCGTGCGCCCGCTCGCGCAGCAGGAGTACCTCCATCGAGATCCGCTGCTCGGTCCAGTGACGCTTGTACGCCATCAGCGGCCCCATGTCGTAGTGGCGGATGCCCTCCTCGGCGAGCCAGCGGACCTGTTCCTGCTGGAGCAGGTTGCCGATCGAGCAGTCGGCGAAGGCCTCGTCGTAGCTGAACTGCTGGCCCCGGTAGTGATCGTCGGCGAGGCCTCCGAAGACATAGCCGACGTCCCGTTCGTCGATCCGGGCGAAGATGATGCGGCCGGAGGCGGAGGCCGCGAGGCGCCGCGCCATCGCGGCGTAGAAGGCGTTCGAGGCGGGCGACTCGATGCCGCGGCCTGCGATCCCCTTCCAGCTCCGGCGCTCGACGGCGAGGATGCGGCGAAACGCGGCGTCGGCCTCGCGCGGCGAGCGCGCCACGACGCGCTCGAACCGGATGCCGCGATCGCCGGCGCGGCGTGCGGCCTGGCGCAGGCCCTTGCGCAGCGCGCGCGATCGCCGCGCGAGGAATCCATCGAGTCCGTTCGCGAGATCCGCCCGGCAGACGGTGACGGTCTTGACCCGGTAGACCTCGAAGCGCGACCCGAGTCGGCGGAGCAGTCGCTCGCGCAGGGTCTCGCCGGGCAGCACGCCCGAGACGAGCGTGGTCGTCGGTTCCGCCGCGGCCGATCGCTCGGCGAGGAAGGCTTCGAGCAGCTCGAGGGCGTCGGGGCCGAGCAGGGGGCTCCCGAAGAGCCAGAGCGGATCGAGCGGCTCGAGCGTCGGGCCGAGGTCCGGATAGCGGCGCTCGGCGAGGGCGAGCAGGCTCGTGTCGTTGCGGCGCAGGTGGAGGCGTCGGCGCGGGAAGTAGGCCGATTGGAGCGAGAGCTGCCACTCCGTGCGGCAGCTGAAGGGGTCTCCCTGACGCGATCCGACGGCCGCGCGATTCCACGATGAATCGGGCCGATCGAGCTCCTCGAGCGTCGGCGGGGGGATGTCGGGGTGTGGTCGCATGACCCACGGCGTCGTCGGGCGGCCTCGCTCGGGCGACCGGATTTCGGTCGCCTGGTCGAGCCGAAACGCCCCTCGATTCGCGAAGTTGCGAAGGACGCTCCACGAAGTGGTCGAGCTTGTCAACCGCGCGTCGAGGGGGCGCGGGGAGCCGGATCGGTGGAGTGATGCGTTAGGTGTGGCGGCCGAGCGGGACAGGGGCCGAGCGAGACAGGGGCCAAGCGAGACAGGGGAGAGGGATCGGTCAGGAGACCCCTCGCAGCGCCGGCTCGCCGATCGCATCCGATTCGGGCGAGGCGACCGGTGGATCCTCGCGCCTGCATGCGGGCGATGGCGCGCGTCCTCGTTCGTCGCGAGGGCGTGAAGCCGATCACGAAATTCCCCCCGAAGCCTGGGTCGATCGGGATGCATGCCGTACCATGCGCCCGCGAATGGGGGGTGGGGTCGAGCGCGTCGACTGTCGGCGCGATCACGATGTCCACCGACTCGGATCCGGTCCGTCGGATCCAATTCGAAGGGAGTGTTTCGTGAAGAAGGTCGTTCTCTCGATTCTGGCTCTGGGCCTGATCGCCGGTCTCTCCGGCTGCCAGGGCGTGCCGAGCGTCGCGGCGGGTGCGCTCTTCGCCGACGTCCACAACCCGGGCGACGCCGAGGGCGCCGTCGGCGGCAAGCGCGGCGAGGCCTGCGCGACGTCCTACTTCGCGCTGATCGGCACCGGCGACGCGAGCATCGCGACCGCGGCCGCCAACGGTGGCATCAAGAACGTCACCACCGTCGACAGCCACACGACGAACCTGCTCGGCATCGTCGGCAAGTTCTGCACGATCGTCTACGGCAACTGATCGCCGTCTTCGATCACCCGAACGGGACCTCGGACGCGCGTCCGGGGTCCCGTTCGATTTTCCGGACGGCGACGAGGCTCGAACGGCACGGCTCGACCGGACCCGAGGGCAAGGCGCTCCGCTGCGTCGTTCGGCGAGCCGCTAGCGCGCGCGCGACTTCTGGGTCAGCGCCCGCGAGCGCTTGATGATCGCGTCGGCGCCCTTGGGATCGGATTTCGCCTCGAGCAGCGCCTGCAGCATCAGCGGCGCCACGATCGTGGCATCCGACTCGATCACGAACATCGGCGTGTCCTCGGTCAGCTTGTCCCAGGTGATCTTCTCGTTCGGCGTCGCCCCCGAGTAGGAGCCATAGGACGTCGTCGAGTCGGAGATCTGGCAGAAGTAGGCCCAGGGGCGGACCGGCTGCTGCAGGTCGTACTTGATCGAGGGCACGACGCAGATCGGGAAATCCCCGGCGATGCCGCCGCCGATCTGGAAGAAGCCGACGCCCTTGCCCTTCGATCCGGTCTGCGAGAGCAGGGCGTAGTCGTCGTAGAGGCGGGCCATGTACTCGATGCCCGACTTGACGATGCGCGCGTCGCACTCGCCGGTCTTGACGTGGGACGCGAAGATGTTGCCGAAGGTCGAGTCCTCGTGGCCAGGAACGACGAGCGGGAGCTTCGCCTCGGCGGCGGCGAGCAGCCAGCACGCGTCGGGATCGCCCTCCATCAGCTTCTTCGGGAGGCGCAGCACGAGGTCGTAGAAGTACTCGTGCCAGAAGCGCCGCTCGCCCCGCTTCGTCGCCTCGAGCCACATCGGGACGAGGATCTTCTCGACCGCGCGGAAGGCCTCGTCCTCCGGAATGCTCGTGTCCGTGACGCGGCGCATGCGGTCCTCGAGGATCTGCGTGTCGTCGGACTTGCGGAAGTAGCGATAGTCGGGGAAGTCCTTGTAGCGGGCGTGGGCGACGAGGCGGAAGAGGCTCTCCTCGAGGTTCGCCCCCGTGACGGAGAGACCGTGGATCAGGCCCTGGCGGATCGCCGGGGCGAGGCTGATTCCGAGCTGGGCCGAGGACATCGCGCCGGCCACGGCCCAGTACATCTTGCCGCCGCCCCGGACGTGGTCCCAGTAGGCGTAGAGCGCGTCGCGGGTCGCGCGCGCGTTGAAGTTGCGGAAGTTTCCGGCGACGAACTCGAGGAGGGGAAGGGTGGTGGCCATGCGGCGGCGGACTGTACCGCGTCGGAGGAGAACGGACCGCCCCCGCGCGGGAGGCGAACCGGGTCCGTCCGGGCGCCGACTCGCGGCTCGGCGCAGCGACGGACGGGTCGCGATGCCCCGCGCTCCGCTAGTCTGGCGCGACCTTCGGTCGGCATTTCGCAGGCGTCGACGCCGAGGCGGGGAGGGCGAGCGTGGACATCGGTCGGGTCGGCGTCTGGGCACGGACGGACGGGCTCTCCCTCGACGAGGCCGCCGAGTTCGCGCGGGGGATCGAGGCGCTCGGCTTCGGCGCACTCTGGATTCCCGACGCGTTCGGCCGCGACCCCCTCGTCCACGCGGGCTGGCTGCTCGCGCAGACCCGGCGCCTCGTCGTGGCGACGGGCATCGTCAACATCCATCTGCGGGATGCGATCGCGACCGCGGGCGCGGCGCGAACGCTCCACGAGCAGTCGGGCGGTCGCTTCCTGCTCGGTCTCGGCGTCTCCCACGAGCCGGCCATGACGGCCATCCTCGGACGGCCCTATCCGAAGCCCCTCGCTGCGATGCGCGCCTACCTCGACGCCCTCGCGGCCGCGCCCTGGACCGGACCGGCGCTCGCGGGCGAGCCGCCGATCGTGCTCGCGGCCCTCGGTCCCCGCATGCTCGCGCTGGCGGGCGAGCGGACGCGAGGCGCCCACCCCTACTTCGCGCCGCCCGAGAACACGGCGCGTTCGCGCGCGCTCCTCGGCCCCGCGGCCTGGCTCTGTCCGGAGCAGAAATGCCTGCTCGAAGCGGAACCGACGCGTGCGCGAAAGCGGGCGCGCGCGGCGATCGCGGGCTCCCTCGCGCTGCCGAACTACCGCAAGAACCTCGAGCGCGTGGGCTTCGGCGCCGAAGACTTCGAGCAGGGCGGCAGCGATCGTCTCGTCGACGCCACCGTCGCCTGGGGCGACGTCGAGGCGCTCGCTCGCGCCGTCGAGGCGCATCACGCCGCGGGCGCGACCCACGTCTGCATCCAGGCGCTCGATCCCGAGCATCCGACCCGTCCCCACCGCGCGACGCTCGAAGCGATGGCCGCGCGTCTGCTCGGCGGGGCGAGCGCGCCGCGGGACCGGTCCGTTCAGCGCGACTGACCCGCCAGGAACCGGGGTGCGATCCGGGTCGCGAAGCGCTCCATCTGGTCGAGCGAGTCGTCGATGCCGGCGGCGGGATCGCCGGCCCAGAAGCGCAGCACGACGTGCTCGACGCCGGCCTCCTCGATTCGGCGCAGGTCGCCGATGACCTGCTCGCTCGTTCCGATGAAGAGGGGCCGACCGCTCGCATCGACCGGCGGCGGAGGCGCGTAGGCGTAGTCGGGCGGCAGGCTGTCCCGACCGGCATAGCCCGTGCCGGCCGGGATCGCGTCGGGCGTGTCGACGATGCGCGTCTCCGGACAGGAGTAGGAAAAGCGGAAGGGCCCCTCGCGTCCGTTCTCTGCGCGCATCTGCAGGATGGACCGCCGCCCCGCCGCATACTGCTCGGGCGTCGGGAAGAGCGGATGCCAGCCGTCGCCGAGGAGCGCCGCACGGCGCTGGCCGCGCCGCCCGTTGCCCCCGACCCAGAGAGGAAAGGGGCGCTGCAGAGGCTTCGGCGCGAAGTGGACGGGGTCGAAGCGGAAGTGGCGGCCCTCGAAGCCGACTGGGCCGTCGCTCTCGAAGAGGCGGCGCATCACGCAGAGGACCTCGTCGGTGACGGCGCCGCGCTGCGCAGGATCCTGGCCGAGCGCCCGCAGCTCGCCCTCGAGGAAGCCGACGCCCAGGCCGAGCGTCAGGCGCCCGCCGGAGAGGCGGTCCGCCGTCGCGGCCATCTTCGCGAGCAGGCGCGGATCGCGGTAGGGCGCGACGAGCACGTCGGTTCCGAAGCGAAGCCGCGTCGTCCAGCCGAGCCCGATCAGGCAGCAGGCGACGGCCTCGTACCAGTTCCCGGGCGAGAGGTGGACGGCGTAGTCGGGCAGCAGGAGGTGGTCTCCGACCCAGACGCTCGCGTAGTCGAGCGCCTCGGCCCGCTCGATCAAGCGTCGGATCTTCTCCGCATCGCCGTAGGCGCCCCAGGTCGGAACGACGACACCGAACTCGAGCGCCATGCATCCTCCTCTTCGCGATCGCTCCGCCGCGCGTTCGCGGCGGCCCTCGTCGCTCACGCCTCGCGCCTCCCCGCGCGCGCCTCGCGCATCGCGTCGGGGTGACCGACGCGGGCGGGCTGACGGGCGCGCCCGGAGCGTGATCGGCGCGATCGACGGGTCAGTCTCGCACAGACGGGTCGAGGGCGGGCGAGGGCGCGCCGAGTGAGTATGCTCGCCGCAGTTCGCGACCGTCGACCCGACCCCGTCGACCCGACCCCGCCGACCCGACTCCGGCGATGCGACCGTGGAAAGGAAGGAAGAAAGGAAGAGCGATGAGCGAAGCGATTCCGCGCATGACCGGCCCCCTGACGCCCGCCCAGGCGGCCGACCTGATGGAGATCCAGCAGAAGATCTACTTCTACGGCTGGTGCGTCGACCATCGGCTCTTCGACGAGCTCGAGGCGCTCTTCCTGCCCGAAACGATCATCCACTACGACGTGCCGATGGGGACGAAGAAGCCCTGGTCGGAGATGAAGGGCTGGCTGCCGGGCGGCCTCGCGCAGTTCCGCGTGACGCAGCACAACATGTCCAATCCGATGATCGAGCTCGACGGCGACCGGGCCCGCTCCCGGACCTACGGCCACCTGATCCACTTCTTCGAGAAGAAGGACGGCGAGATCGCCCCGATGCGCCACCACACGATCTACCACGACGAGTGGATCAAGCGCGCCGAGGGCTGGCGGATCACCCATCGGCGTCTCGCCCATCTCTACATCGACGGTGAGCTGCCCGATCCCGCGAAGGTGCTCAGCTACCCCTCGCCGAAGCCGATCGGGCTCTGACCGCGCGGGTCGCGGCCGCGTCGATCGCGAGCGTCTCGATCCGGGTCGGATCGCCCGTGATCACCACGCCGTAGGTCGCCGCCGCGCGCTCGAGCGAGACGTATCCCTCCCGGACGTCCCAGAGCACGCGCTCGGGCTCCCGCGCGAGGGGATCGCCGTAGCCCCCTCCGCCCGGCGAGCGGGAGCCGACGCGTTCGCCCGGAAGGAGTCGGAGGGCGCCGACCGCGTCGGGATGCTCGCGAACGACCGAGGGCGCGCCGAAGGGGATCGCCTCGACGTGATAGGCGGAGCCGACGGTCGGCGACTGGCCGCCGCGCACGCCCTTCGGCGGATTCTCGACGCCCTCGAGCGACCAGAAGACCTGCATTTCGCCGGCCCGGGGCCCGTACTCGCAGACGTTGCCTGGCGCGCCGCGCCGCCGACCGGCGCCCTCCGAATCGGGGCGCAGCATCGAGCGGTAGACGATCATCGGATACTTCTGCTCGTCGACCTCGACCGAATCGCGATAGAGGAGGCCCGCCGCCGGCATGCCGAGGAACGAGAGCCAGCCGTCGCACGCCGCGGTCGCGGGGCCGCCCGTCGTACCGAGCAGGAGCTGGGTGACGTAGGGGCCGCGCGCCGGGTCCTCGCCCGACACGACGGCGAGATAGGGCGGTGCCCCGAAGCCGGCCTCGGCGGCGCCGAGCCCCTCGCTCGCCTCGGCGAATGCGGCGGTGATCGCGGCCCAGAGCCGGACGCCGACTTCGCCCGTCGCGAGCGAGCACGATGCCGGGTGGCGCGGGATGCCGGCGACGCAGTTCTCGCGCACGGCGACTTCGAAGCAGCGGAAGCTCCCCCCGTTGAGCGGCACGCGCGCGTCGACACCGTCCGACCGGGAGTTCATCACCATCAGCATCGCGGCGACGACCGCGTTCTTCGCGGTCGCCTCCGTCAGATTGAGTCCGATCGGGACGCAGTCCGGGTTGTCGCGGAGGTCGGCGCGGATCCGACCCGCCTCGTGGTCGACCTCGATCGTGGCACGGAGCGCGAGGCCGTCCTCGAGCCCCGGATAGGGGTCGAGCCGGGTCTCGACCCGCGTCGTGCCGGCGGGCAGGGCGCGGATCGCGCGGCGGGCGCGGCGTTCGGTGTAGTCGAACCAATCGCGGATGAAGCTCCGGACGCGCTCGCTGCCGAAGCGACCGCAGAGCTCGACGAGGCGCCGCTCGGCGATGCGGCCGGCGGCGAGCATCGCGAGGTAGTCGCCGTACCAGACCTCGGGCACGCGGATCCGCCGCCGGCACATCCGCACGATGTCGTCGACGTCGCGATGGTCGCGCTGGATCTGGACGCAGGGGAAGATCAGCGCGCCTTCGGCATAGACGTCGCTCGCGGTCGGCATGTAGGTCGTCGGCTGGGCGTTGCCGATGTCGGCCTGATGGGCCTTGGCGATCGCCGTGAAGAGGTGCTCGCCGTCGATGAAGACGGGGACGAGCAGCGAGTGGTCGGCGGCGTGGGTATTGCCGTCGTAGGGATCGTTGTGGAGGTAGGCGTCGCCGGGGCGGGGATTCGGGTGGTGGCGGCGCAGCGAGCGGGCGAGCAGTCCGGAGCCGTAGACGTGGACCGGGAGCCCCTCGGCGCTCGCGAGCAGCGCGTCGCCGGTGACGATCGAGCAGGAGAAGTCGCGCGCGAGACCGATCACGCTCGAGCGCGCCGTGCGGAGCAAGGTGTTCTCCATCTCGCGCACGATGCCGTCGAGCCGATTCGAGAACACCGCGAGGTCGACGGCGCGCAGCGCCTCGCCGGAAGGGGGCGCGTTCGCGCCCGTATCGGCCGTCATCGCGGGCCTCCCGGGACGGTGTCCTCGCTGAATCGGATCGAGTAGTGGGCCGGTGCCGCCTCCGCGACGGCGCCGGGATCGAGGACGATCGTCGTCGTCTCCTCCTCGATGATCGCCGGACCGACGATCCGCGCGCCGACGGGGAGCGCACGCCCGCGGTAGACCGGGACGGACGCCCGGGCGCGGGCCTCGCCCGCGAAGCGGACCCCGCGATGGCTCGCGGGCCTCGGGGCGGCCGGTGACGGCGGCGGCGAGTGCGAGCCCGTTTCCGCGCGATGGGCGGCGAGGGTCGGATGGGGGCGCGTCACGCGCGCCTCACCGCGCAGGCCGAGCAGCTCGAGCGGCGCGCCGGGCTCCGCGACGGAGAAGAGGGCGCTGTGGAGCCGGTCGAAGCGCAGGGCGAGCTCGCGCCAGTCGGCTTCGTCCCGCCCCCGCCAGTCGGCAGGCAGCGCCACGTCGAGCTCCCAGAGCTGGTTCGCATAACGCGCCTCGCACAGGAGCTCGCGTCGCCGGGTCCCGTCGGCCGCGACCTGCGAGAAGAACTGCTCCGCCGCCCCGTCGATCGCCTCGAGGGCCGCCTCGATCGCGGCCCGGTCGGGGCGGGTCGAGGTGGTCTGGAGGCTGCGCGCGGTCGAGGTGAAGAGGTCCGCGTACTGGCCGCCGACGGCGCTCATGCCCGCCGCGAAGCTCGGGATCACGACGCGGGGCACGCCGAGCTCCCGCGCGACCGAGACGACGTCGAGTCCCGCCGCTCCGCCTCCCGCGACGATGAGGCACTCCCGCGGATCGAGCCCCTGGACGATCGTCATCTCGGAGAGGAAGCTGCGCAGGTGCTCGCCGAAGACGGCGAGGATCGCGGCGGCGGCCTCCTCGACGTCGACTCCGAGCGGTTCGGCGACGCGCCGGGTCACGGCCGCTCGGGCCTGCTCGATCGACAGCGGCATGCGGCCCGCGAGAAAGTAGTCGGGATCGAGGCGCCCGAGCAGGAGGGCCGCGTCGGTCACCGTGGCGTGCTCGCCGCCGCGCGCATAGCAGGCCGGTCCGGGCACCGCGCCGGCGCTGCGGGGGCCGACCGTGAGCAGGCCCTCGGCGTCGACGCTCGCGATCGAGCCGCCGCCGGCCCCGATCGAGCGCGTCTCGACCGCGGGCAGGCCCGTCATGTGGCCGATCCAGCGCGGCCCGAGCCACTTCTCGCGGCTCGAGACGACGCGGCCGTCCCGGGTCGGGCTGATGTCGACCGAGGTGCCCCCGGCATCGACGACGAGCACATCGAGCTTCGACGCGGGCAGCGTCGCGCGCCGCTCGTCCGACGCGGCGGGCGCGGCGGGCGCGGTCGCCTCGAACGCCGCCTCGGCGCTCGCATAGACGAGGCCGGCGACGGGCGCGAGCGCCGGGCCGGAGTCGACGCAGTGGATCGGCGCCTCGCACATCTCGCCGAGTCCGAGCACGCCGCCGGAGAGGTGGGTCACCATCAGCGGCTCGCCCCGAAAGCCGAGCGCGCGCAGGCGTGCGTCGATCGTCCGGAGATGCGTCCGCATCAGGGGCTTGAGCGAGGCGTCGAGCACGGTGGAGGAGGCGCGACGGTATTCGCGGAGCTTCGGGTTGACGCGGTGGGAGAGGGTGTACGGGACGCTCGGAAGAGATGCGTCGAGGAGCGCTCCGACGCGGCGCTCGTGCTCGGGATTCGCGATCGACCAGAGCAGGCAGACGCCGACGGCCTCGATCTCGAGCGCGCGCAGGCGTTCGAGCACGGCGCACGTCGCGGCCTCGTCGAGCGGTCGCGCGATCGTGCCATCGGCGAGCACGCGCTCGGGCAGCTCGAAGCAGAGCGAACGGGGAACCAGCGGATCCGGGTAGGGACGGGCGAGATTGAAGGGCTCCTGCTTGCCGCCCTCGCGGTAGAGGAGGATGTCGCGATGGCCTTCGGTCGTCAGGAAGGCGGTGCGCGCGGTGCGGCCTTCGAGGATCGCGTTGGTCGCATGGGTCGTCGCATAGACGATCGTCGCCGTCTCGGCGAGCAGCGACTCGACGGCGCGGCCCTCGGCGCGGGCGGCCTCTTCGAGCGCGGCGCGGATGCCCTCGAAGGGCTCGGCCGGCGTGGTTGGCGCCTTGTGGAGGCCGCGGATCCGGATCTCGTCGGAGAGGACGAGGTCGGTGAAGGTGCCGCCGGTATCGATCGAGATGGAGAAGGGCATCACCCGGCAGTCTAGGTCGCTGGAGCGCGAGACGCGCCGGGTATCCGGCGGGTGCCTGGGCTATACGACCGGCGAGCCACGAGGAGGATGCGCATGCAGCTCGGCAAGCTGGCGATCTGGGGATCGGTCGAGGATCAGGATCTCGCGGGCGCGATCGAGACGGTGCAGCGGATCGAGCGGCTCGGCTATTCGGCGTTCTGGCATCCGATGGCGATGCGGCGCGATCTCTTCGTGATCGCCGGGACGCTCCTCGCCCATACGCAGAAGCTGATCCTCGCGACGGGCATCGTGCCGATCTTCGAGCGGGTCCCCGCCGTGATGGCGGCCGGACAGCGGACCCTCGACGAGCTCTCGGGCGGTCGCTTCCTGCTCGGCCTCGGCGTCTCCCATCCGCCGATCGTCGAGGGGATGCACGGGCTCGAATACGGTCCTCCGCTCGCCTCGATGCGACGCTATCTCGACGCGATGGATCGTGGGCCGGACTTCGGCGCGTTGATGGGCGCGCCGCGGGACGCGGCCGCCGCGGCGGCGCCCGTCGTCCAGTCGGGCCCGCCGCGGGTGCTCGCGGCGCTCGGACCGAAGATGCTGCGGCTCGCGGCCGAGCGGGCCCAGGGCGCGCATCCCTACTTCATGCCCGCGGAGCATACCCGCGACGCGCGCGCGATCCTCGGGCCCGACGCGTGGCTCTGTCCCGAGGTCAAGGTCGTGCTCGAGACCGATCCGCGGCGGGCGCGGGACGCCGCGCGGGAGAGCGGGGCCGTCAACATCGCCCTCGAGAACTACCGCAAGACCTGGCGGCGCTACGGCTTCCGGGACGAGGACTTCGCGAACGGCGGCTCCGATCGCCTGATCGACGGTCTGGTCGGCTGGGGCACCGCCGATCGGATCGAGCGCTTCGTGCGGGCGCATCTCGACGCGGGCGCGAACCAGGTCTGCCTGCAGGTGGTCAACCCGGCGGGCCGGGACGCGGGCCACCACTGGGAGGCGATCGAGGCGCTGGCGCCCGCGAACGGCGGGATCGCCTAGTCCGTCGACCGCGCGTCGAAGCCGAGACGCGAGACGGGTCGCTCAGGTCCGATTCGTCGTCTGGCCCGAGCGGCGCAGCTTCGAGACGTGGGCGAGATGGGAGAGCGCGCCGCCGTCGCAGCGCAGGATCTGACCCGTGATGTGGGCCGACTCGTCCGAGGCGAGGAACAGCACGAGGTTCGCGACGTCCTGGGGCGTCCCGAGCCGCGGCATCAGGCATTCGTCGAGCAGCATCTGCTGGACCTCCGGCGGGACGACCCGGGCGAGGGAGGGCGAGGCGATGTGGGCCGGCGAGACCGCGTTGCAGCGGACGCCCTGCTTGCCGAAGGCGGTCGCGACGGAGAGCGTCAGCGCGTTGAGCCCCGCCTTCGCTGCCGCGTAGGCGTTGAGCGAGAGGTCGCCGGCGAGCGCCGCGTTCGAGGTGGTGTTGATGATCGAGCCGCCGCCGCTCTCGATCATCCGGGGCACGGCGTGCTTGCAGCCGAGCATGGCGCCGCGCAGGTCGACCGCCATCGTCCGATCCCAGATCTCCACCTCGAGGTCGAGCAGGCTCGCGTCCCGACGCTGATGCTCCACGCTCGTGATGGCCGCGTTGTTGTGGAGGATGTGGAGCCCGCCGAAGGTCCGCGCGACGGTCTCGATCGCCTCGCGGATCTCCGCCTCGAGGCTCACGTCGGCGCGCAGCGCGACCGCCTCGCCGCCCGCGGCGCCGATCGCCTCCGCGACGGCACGGCCGCCTTCGAGATCGAGGTCGACGATCGCGACCCGAGCTCCCTCGCGCGCCAGCGTCTCGGCCGTCGCGCGGCCGATGCCCGAGGCGGCGCCGGTCACGATCGCGACCCGGCCTTCGACGCGGCCCGGCCGCGCGTGCTTCGTCATGGTGCGGACTCCTCAGAGGGCGAGCAGCTTCGCCGTGTTCTCGCGGGCGATCCGGCGAAGCTCGTCCTCGCGCAGGTCGCGACCGGTCAGGAAGTCCCAGGGATTCGCGACGCCTTCCGGATGCGGGTAGTCGGAGCCGAAGAGGACGCGATCGGCGCCGATCGTCTCGATCAGGCCGCGGAGGTCGTCGTCGTCGAAGGGCGCGACCGAGACGTGGCGCTTGAAGATCGCGCTCGGGCGGTCTTCGATCCGCCCGCCGAGCCACTGGCCGTAGTGGCCGGTCTTCTCGGCCTTGTCCATCACGCGCAGCAGGTAGGGCACCCAGGCCGAGCCGTTCTCGACACTCATCGCCTGGAGCGAGGGGAAGCGCCCGAAGAGGTTGTGGAGGACGAGGGCAGCCAGGGTGTCCATGATCGGGCGCTCCCAGAGGATCGCGCGCTGGAAGGCGGACTGCTGGTGGGCCGGCGGCCGGCGCTTCTCGCCGAAGGCGTCCGAGAAGAGATCGCAGTAGCCGGCCTCCGCCCCGTGGAACGCGACGGGGACGCCCGCCTCCGCCAGCCGCGCCCAGAAGGGATCGAAGTCGGGATGCGCGATCGTACGCCCGGCGACCGGCGTGAAGAGCACGTGGACGACGCGCGCGCCGAGTCGCAGCACGGCCTCGACCTCGCGGACCGCTTCGTCGAGATCGACGAGCGTCACCGTCGGCACGGCGAAGATCCGATGCCGGTAGTCGAAGCCCCAGGCGTCGTTCACCCAGCGATTGAACGAGCGCAGGTTCGCGATGCAGGCCGCGGGGTCGTCGCGCAGCTGCCATTCCATGCCGAGGCCGAGGCTCGGCCACATCACGACCGCCTCGATCTCCTCCTCGTCCATCCACTCGAGCCGTGCCTCCCGGTCGTAGAAGCGGGGCACCTTGCCAGGCTCGACCATGTCGTCGTCGGCGAGCGGGCGGTAGCGCGCGTCCTTGTCGGCGACGACGGCGCCGGGCCGTCCGATGCGATCGACCGGCGTCATCTCGAGATAGTAGGCGGGCTTGCCGCCGACGAAGGGTCGTCCGCGGCCGCTCGCGTCGCGCTCGATGTGGACGGCGCGGCTCGCGAACGCGGGGTCGATGAATCGCGTGAATGCGTCGTCGGGCTCGTAGTAGTGGTTGTCGGCGTCGACCAGGCGGTAGGGCAGGCGCGGGCGTTGATTCGTCATGCTGGGCTCGTCCTCGGAGGATCCGATGGCAAGGTAGGATGGCAGGGTAAGGAGTGGTCCCGGATGCCGCCACGCGCTTCCCTCTTCCGGCGAGTGGCCCGGACGGGGCGGACGGCTCCGCCCCCGCGAGAGCCCCCTCGAGAGGAGCGCGCATGGCTCAGGTCGCCTGGTACTCCCGCTTCGCGAAGACGGCCGCCCGCTTCTGCGGCCGGCCGCGGGTCTTCGTGCTCGCGGTGGCGCTGATCGGACTCTGGATCGTCACCGGTCCGATCTTCGCGTGGAGCGATACCTGGCAGCTCGTCATCAACACCGGCACGACCATCGTCACGTTCCTGATGGTCTTCCTGATCCAGAACACCCAGAATCGCGATACCGAGGCCATCCAGCTCAAGCTCGACGAGCTGATCCGGGCGACCCGGGGCGCCCACAACGCGCTGCTCGACCTCGAGGAGCTCGAGGAGGAGCAGCTCGACGCCTTCAAGCATCGCTACGCGGCCCTTGCCGACGTGGCGCGCACGAATCTCGAGCGAGGCGCCGAGGATACGGATACGCCGGAGCCGTGAGCGGCGCGGGTCCGTGGACCTGCGCCGGCGAGGCCCGACGCTTGCGGCCACCGCGCGCGCGATCGAGAATGGGGCAGCGAATGGAGGTGGCCCATGCTCGACCGATTGATCCGGGGCGGTGTCGTGATCGATGGAACCGGGGCGCCGAGGCGGACCGCGGACGTGGGCATCCGCGACGGTCGCATCGTCGCGCTCGGCCGGATCGACGAGCCGGCGCGCGAGACGCTCGACGCGGACGGCGCGATCGTCGCGCCGGGCTTCGTCGACATCCATACCCACTACGACGCGCAGCTGCTGTGGGATCGTGCGGCGACGCCGTCCTGCTTCCATGGCGTCACGACCGTGGTCGGCGGCAACTGCGGCTTCACGATCGCGCCGCTCGCCGACGACGGCGGGCGCTACATCCGTCGCATGCTCTCGCGCGTCGAGGGCATGCCGCTCGAGTCCCTCGAGGCCGGGGGCGACTGGAGCTGGCGGACCTTCGGCGAATACCTCGACGGGCTCGATGCCGGGCTCGCCATCAATGCGGGGTTCCTCGTCGGCCACTCGGCGATCCGCCGCGTCGTGATGGGCGACGCTGCGACGCGCGATCGGGCGACGCCGGCGCAGATCGACGCGATGTCGGCGCTGCTCGCCGAGAGCCTGCGGGCCGGCGGGCTCGGCCTCTCCTCGGGCCGGACGCCCGTCCATCAGGACTACGAAGGGGCGCGCGTGCCCTCCTTCCATGCGGACGACGACGAGCTGCTCGCGCTCTGTCGCGTGGTCCGGGCGCATCCGGGGACGACGCTCGAGTTCGCGCCGTCGCTCGCCGACTTCGAGGCGACGGGCGAGACCATGATCCGCATGTCGCTCGAGGCCGGACGGCCGGTCAACTGGAACGTCCTGATCGTGAACGCCGAGAAGCCCGACGACTACCTCCGACAGCTCGCGCTGTCGGACAAGGCGGCGGCGCGCGGAGCGCGGGTGGTGCCCCTCTCGGTCCCGCATCCGATGGAGTTCTTCGTCGACATGGCGAGCCCCTTCTTCTTCGGCGGGCTGCCCGGCTTCGGCCAGGTCATGGCGTTGCCGCTCGAGGCGCGCAAGCGCGCGCTCGCGGATCCGGCCGAGCGCCTGCCGATCAAGCAGGCGACGGCGGAGGCGCTGCGCGGACCGCTCGCGGACTACTCCGACTTCGCGCGGATGGACATCGCGCGGACGTGGTCGCCGGCGAACGAAGGGCTCGCGGGTCGCAAGCTCGGCGACGTCGCGCGGGAGCGCGGTCTCGACCCGGTCGACGCGCTGATCGACGTCTCGCTGGCCGACGATCTGAAGACGCTCTTCGTGCCGGTCCGGGTCGGGGCGGACGACGCGAGCTGGAAGGCGCGCGGCGAGATCCTGCTCGACCCGCGAGTCGTGGTCGGGGCCTCCGACGCGGGCGCGCATCTCGACATCGGGACGGCCTTCGCCTACTCGACGAAGCTGCTCGCCGAGGGCGTGCGCGAGCGTCGGATCATGACGCTCGAGCAGGCGGTGCAACAGCTCGCGCAGGTCCCGGCGCGGCTCTACGGCTTCCAGGATCGGGGCGAGCTGCGCGAGGGGATGGCGGCCGATCTCGTCGTGTTCGATGCCGATCGCGTCGATCGCGGGCCGGTCGAGAGCCGGGCCGATCTGCCGGGGGGAGCAGCGCGGCTCTACGCCGAGGCCGTGGGCGTCGAGGCCGTCGTCGTGGCCGGCGTCGACGTCGTGCGCGGCGGGAAGCTGACCGAGGCGCGTCCCGGTCGTGTCGTGCGCTCGGGGCGGGACACGGTGACGGTGGGGGTGCCGGGCGGGTCGGCCGCCTGATCCGCTCGCGTCGGACGGCGATCGGGGTCTCGGCTCGGCCGCGGCGAGGGGAGGCGGCGCGCCCGAACGCGACGGGAAGCGCGGAATGAGCGGATGGGAACGCACGCTCCTGGCGCTCCTGCCGGGCCTCGGGAACCTCGCGGGCGCGGTGCTCGCCGAGCGTGCCGCGCGCTCCGACCGGATCCTGAACCGCGCGCTCCATGCGGCGTCGGGGGTCGTCGTCGCGATCGTCGTCGTCGAGCTGGTTCCCAGGGCTTCGGAATGGCTCGCCGGGGCCTGGGTCGCTGCGGCCTTCGGGAGCGGCAGGCTGGTCTATCTCGCCGTCGAGCGGGGCATCCGTCGGCTGCGGCCGGGCGATGCGCCGGGCGGGACCCGCCCGTGGCTGAGCGGATCTGCCCGAGGGCTACGCGGCGAACGCGAGCTTCCGGGAGCACGGGCTCGACCGACGACGGCGGATCCTGCTGTCGGCCTCGTTCGTGCTCTATGGCGTGGCCTCGGCGCTCTTCGCCCATCGAATCCTGCGCGACCTGGGGGCGGGCGCCAAGGCCGCGGCGCTCGCCTTCCCCGCGGGTCTCCTCATCGTCGCGGCGGTAGAGGACATGCTCGACGAGGCGCACGCGGCCGAGCGCGATCCGCAGGCGTCGATCCTCGCGTTCCTCGGCGGGTTCGTGCTCTTCACGCTCGTCTCTTCCGGCCTCGCGTCCGTGGTGGGCGGCGGGGATTAGACCGGCGAAGGGCTGCGAGGGCCCGGGCGACGCGCGCGAGCGCGGAGAGCGATCGCCCCGCTGACAGCCCCGGCGCCGCGTCGCGCCGCCTAACCCGCCATCATCGCCGGCAGGAACGAGAAGCCCCGAGCCGCATCGCTTCGCAGGCGCACCGCGCGCTCCGGGACGATCCGGTAGCGCGGGAAGCGCGCGAGCAGCTCCTCGAGCGCGATCTTGAGCTCCGTCCGAGCGAGCGAGGCGCCGAGGCAGAAGTGGATGCCGAGGCTGAAGGCGAGATGGGCGTTGGGGTGGCGGTCGGGATCGAAGGTCTCGCCGTTCGGGAACTGGCGCTCGTCGCGATTCGCCGCGGCGAAGGCCATGTGGACGCGCGCGCCTTCCGGGATCTTGCGGCCGTGGAGCTCGACGTCGCGGGTCGTGACGCGCGAGAGCCCGGGAACCGGCGATTCGAAGCGCAGGCACTCCTCGACGGCGCGCACGATGCCCTCGGGCTTCGCGACGAGCCGCGCGCGGATCTCCGGCCGGTCGTGGAGCACGGCGAGCGCGTTGCCCAGCGCGTTCGTCGTCGTCTCCGTCCCCGCCATCAGGAGCAGGGCGGAGAAGCCGATCACCTCGTCATGGGTCAGGCGCGGCTCGTCGGGACCGGGATGGAGCAGGCGGCTGACGAGATCCTCGCCCGGATTCGCCTCGCGCTCGGGCAGCACGCGCTCGAGGTAGGCGTAGATCCACTCGATCGCCTCGGCGGCGGAGGGTCCCTTGCCCTCGTCGGCGTGGATGATGGCGCCCGCGTAGTGGCTGAAGGTCTTGCGGTCCTCGAAGCCGATACCGAGGAGCTCCGTGATCACGGCGACGGGCAGGGGATCCGTCAGCGCGTCGAAGAGGTCCGTCTCGGCCTCGGGCTCGATCGCGTCGAGCAGCTCGCGCGTCACGCGGCGGATGAAGGCGTCGAGCTTCGCCATGCGTCGCGGCGTGAAGGCGAGGTGGACGGCGCTGCGCAGATGGGTGTGGTAGGGCGGGTCCTGGGTGATCAGCATCGGCTTCGCGGCGACGAAGCCGGTCGGGACGGTGCCGCGGCCGGAGGCGAAGGTCTCGGCGTCGAGCAGCACGCGGCGGACGTCGTCGTAGCGGGAGACGACCCAGAGATCGCGCTCGGGGCTGTAGTGGATCGGGTGATGTTCGCGGAGCGCCGCGAAGGTCGGATAGGGGTCGGGCCGCTCGGAGAGAGCCTGGGGATCGAACTCCACGGTGACGCGTCCTCCGCGACTTCGCCCGTCGTCGACGCGCGATTCGCATCTCCTCCGCTCCCCCTCCCCGCCGCATCGCGGGGAGGAGGCACGGACGGGATGCCGGAGGGATAGCGCGGATTCGCCGTCGCGGGCGAGCGTTCGCTCAGGCCAGCTTGCGCCGCGAGGCGTACGCGAGGCCCGACAGACCGAGACCCATCAGCAGGGCGGTCGAGGGCTCCGGGATCACGGCGACGTTGATCGTGCCCGAGTACGAGGCGAAGGTGCCGCCCGCGGCGTCGCTCGACCCGCGCACCGTCAGGACGAGCGGCGAGGAGACGGCCGTGGTCCCGAGCGAGCCGGTCTCGAGGAAGCCCGTCGGCGAGAGCGTCAGCGCGATGCCGTTGAGGTCGGCACTGATGAAGTCGATGTTGTTCGCGCCCGATCCGATCGTGATCAGGCTGACGCTGGCGTTGAGCGCGTCGTCGATGACGAACGTGAAGGTGTCGACGAAGTCGTTGCCGTCCGTATGCAGGGCGCCGAAGAAGTTCGTTCCGCCGCTCAGCGTGATCGTGTTGTCGACGTCGTTGGCCTGGGCAGTCGTCGTGGCGAGCAGCACACCGAGGGCCAGGGCCCAGATTCGACCGTGCATCTGGATTCGTCGCATGGGAGCCTCCGTTTCTTCGTTCTTTCCGCGTTCTGCGCTTTCCGCGTTTTCCGCAATTTCCGCGTTCTGCGCTTTTCGCGGTCCGCGGTCCGACCGATCGTCTCCGGGCCGCGCTGGGCGTCGGGCTGCACCGGGGGCTTGTGCTGAGTGGCTGCGGGGACGCGGAAATCGCATCGCCGGTCGTAGAAAGCGCGGATTTCCCGACTGATCGGCGCGGTCGACCGGCACTTGCTCGGCAGAAGACCGGATTTTGGGCGGCGGATGGCCGGGCGACGGTCGGGATCCGGGCGGCCTGCGAACCGACCGTCGGGCCCGGACGGACCCGATCGGGGGTCGCACGGGCCCGGGCCGTCGGCCGCTTCTCCCTCGGCCGCCGGTCGGGCGGTCGCGGGCCGAGGCTCCCTGTCCCAGGTCGGGTCCTCGGGCGACAACGCGATCGTCGCGGGAAGCGGCCGGGCGTCGCCGCTCGATGCGTGCGGCCTCGATCGGCGCGCATCGCGCGCGGGCGGTCGACGTGGCGCCTATCTTGCACGCCTCGTGGAACGGTCGGCGGGCCGTCGGCGGCCTCGGGCCGCGCGGCCGCCGCGCGAATCAGGAGGGAGCCATGAAGCGATCGATTTCGAAGGGATGGGTCGCGTTCGTCGCGGGCGCGACGGGCGTGCTGACCATGGCCGGTTGCGCGTCGACGGGGGACGTCGACGGGCTGCAGGCGCGGGTGAGCGATCTCGAGGCCGAGCATCGCGCGATGGAGGGGCGGATCGGCAGCCTCGAGCAATCGGTCGCGGAGGTCCGGGGCGAGGCGGCTCAAGCCATCGAGCGCGCCTCGGAGGCACAGGCCGAGGCGAATCGGGCGGCGCAGAGCGCCGACGAGGCCGCGCGCCGCGCGGACGCGATGTTCAAGAAGTCGGTCTCGAAGTGAGCTCGTCGATCGGCGTCCCGTCCTCGGGCAGGACGCCGATCGCGACCGGCTCGCCCCGGGCGGCTTCGATCACGGCGTCGAGCCGCGCGAGGCTCTCGTCGTCGTCCAGGCCGAGAAGACGGAGCTGCGCGTGCGCGCGCTCGAGGCGATCGGGGTCGCGGCGATAGCGGTCGGGGTGGGCCTCGACGTAGACGATGCCGGTCTCGAGTCCGAACTTCACGGTCTGGTAGACGAGACGGATCGGCGTCCCGGTCGGGGTCCGCTCGAAGAGCCGGCCGACGACGTCGTTGTACATGCGCAGGCAGCCATGGGTCGCTTCGCGGCCGATCGACCAGCGGTTGTTGGTGCCATGGAGGCCGTAGCTCGTCTCGCCGATCGTCAGCCAGTAGGGGCCAAGGGGATTGTCGGGGCCAGCCGGGACCTCGGCCGGCAGGTCGGGGCGTTCTTCGCGGATCGATGTCGGTACGTGCCAGACCGGGTCCGCGCGCTTGCGTCCGATGCGGAAGCGGCCGATCAGGGACGGGTCGAGCTCGTCGCCGATCGCGAGGGCGAGGACCGCCGGGTCCTCGCGATCGACGCCGTAGTCGTAGAGCTGGAGCTCGGGCAGATTCACGACGAGGCCGTCGTGGGGCGCGTCGGGCAGCACGCTGCGGGTCGGCAGACGGACGCGCGTGCCAGGCTTCGGGATCCATGGATCGACCTCGGGATTGAGGCGGGCCACCCGCTCGAATCCCAGGCGATGGCGCTCGGCGACGTCGAGCAGCGTATCGCCGGGGGCGATGATCTCGACCTGCGCCCGGCCCACGACCGGCGCCAGGCCGACGGCGACGGTCGTGTCCGGCAGGGTCGGGACCGCCTCGTCACGCGGCGCCGCGCGGGCGGGGGTCGAGCGCACGAGCAGGGCGAGGGGGACGAGGGCGAGCGTGATCCGGACGAGCGGAGCGAGTGGGCGCGTGGCGTGCAGGCGCGGAGGGCTGGCGCACGGGGCGAGCCTGCCCAACGCGAGCAGGCGTCGGCGGGCGCGGTACGCGACCGGCGGTCGGCTTGGGCCGGCGCGGCGGATCCGTGGGCGGGAAACGATCTTCGGGCTGCTCATCCTGACTCCGCTCATCGCCTGTGCCTGTCTTGGGACGCCGGACGCGGCCGGACCGATCGATTCTGCCCGAGATGCGCCGGTCGAGTCGACCTCCGCGGGCGAAGCGCCCGGGATCCCGGCCGAGACGCCCGCGCCCGATCCGACGACGCTTCCCTGCCTGCGGGTCGCGCGGCTCGAGGTCCGCAAGCGGGACCGGGTCATCGAGGCCTTCTGCGAGGAGGGGGGCCGTCGTGTGTTCGGCATCGCGCTCTCGCGGGCACCGGTCGGCGGGAAGGCCCGGCGCGGCGACCAGCGGATTCCGGAGGGCGACTACCGGATCGCCGGCGGACCGCGTGCGAGCCGTTTCCACCTCTTCATTCCGATCGACTACCCCTCGCTCGCCGACGCCGATCGGGGCTTCGCGGCGGGCGTGATCCCGCGCGCCGACTACCGGCAGATCGTCGCGGCCCATGAAGCCGGTCGCATGCCGCCCCAGGACACGGGCCTCGGCGGCGGCATCGGCTTCCACGGCGAGGGCGCCCGGTGGCGCGGGGATCTCGACCTCGACTGGACCGAGGGCTGCATCGCCGTCGCCGACGAGACGATCCACTGGCTCGCGAGCCACGCGCCGATCGGAACGCCCGTCGCGATCCGTCCGTGAGGCCCGGGCGCAGCGCGGCGTCGGATCGGGCGATGGTCTGCGCTCGCGCGCCTCAATCGCGGACGATGCCGGGATCGCGATGGCCGGCCATGCGGCCGCCGTCGGCAGTGAACTCGCCGCCCGTCGAATAGCTGCTCTCGTCGGACGCCAGGAAGAGGACGAGCCGCGCGATCTCCTCCGGCCGCCCGATGCGCGGGATCGGCTGACCGGCGAAGGGATTCGTCGCGGCCATGTGGCCGAGCTCCTCGCCGCCGAGCATCGGCGTGTCGACGCCGCCGGGATGGACGGAGTTGACCCGGATCCCGTACCGACCGAGCTCGAGCGCCGCGGACTTCGTCATGCCGCGCACCGCCCACTTGCTCGCCGCGTAGCCGATCACGCCCTCGACGCCCTCGAGCCCCGCGTTCGACGAGATGTTGACGATCGATCCCCCGCCGGCCGCCTTCATGGCCGGGATCACCGCGCGCATGCCGAGGAAGACGCCGACCTGGTTGACGTTCAAGACCGCCATGTAGTCGGCGAGGCTGTGGTCCTCGAGGTAGCCCGTACGGACGATGCCGGCGTTGTTGATCAGCACGTCGAGTCGACCGAAGGCGGCGAGCGTCGCGCCCACGGCCTCCGCCCAATCCGCTTCACGCGTCACGTCGAGGCGGACATAGCGCGCCGCTTCCCCGAGCTCGGCGACGACCTTGGCGCCCGCTTCGTCGAGCACGTCGCCGATGACGACCCGTGCGCCCTCGGCGCAGAAGAGTCGTGCCTCGGCCTCCCCCTGACCGCGCGCGCCGCCGCTGATCAAGGCCACCTTGCCGTTCATCCGTCCCATCGTGCGTCTCCTCCCGGGCTCGCTCCGCCCGCGATCCGACGGTAGGTCGTTCAGCCTGCGCTTTCAGGCTCGAAGTCCGCCTCGATCTCGATCGCGACGCTCGGGGCGGGGGCCGGCGGATCGATCCGCGGCACGTCGAGGATCAGGCGCGTGGCGTCGATCTCGTACGTCTCGACGAGCCGATCGCGCAGCCGCTCGGCGCGCGCCGTCGCCAGGGCCTCGAGGGCCTCGATCGGGGCGCGGGCACGGGCGAGCTGGGCCTCGAGCCAGCGCGCGTCGTCCCCGGCGAGGGGCTCGGGTCGACCGCCGGCGAGCCGCTCCGCCAGGAACTCGCGCACGGCGCGCCGCCGCGCCATCTCGCCGAACGCCGAGAGGGCCCGGACGCCGCGGCTCGCCTCGAGCTGGTCGAGCAGCGCGCGCTCGCAGAGCATCCGATCGTCGGACGCCGCCGTCTGTCCGGCGAGGCGCAGCGCGATCGCGGGGCTCGACGCGAGCAGGGCGGCGATCTCGCCGACGTGGTCGTCCTCGTCGTCGGCGAGGCGGTCTTCGCCGACGATGAAGTCGACCGGCGCCGGGCTCGGGTCCGCGATCTCGCCCTTGCGGGTCACGGCCCCGAGCAGCTTGAGGGGCGCCGAGAGCGCCCCGATCAGCGCCTTGCGCAGCGCCTGGGCGATCAGGCCGCCGAGGCCGACCTTCATGTTTTCGGGTTCGCCCGCGATCGGGACGGCGAGCGTGATCTTCCCGTCGAGGTCCTCGAGCAGGGCGAGCGCGACGGAGAGGGGCATGCCGAAGTTGCGCAGGAAGGCGGCCTCGCCCTCGACTCCGGCGATCCCGAGCGAGGCGACGACGATGCGATTGCGACTCGTCAGCTTCTCCGGCCCGAGCTCGATCTTCGAATCGAGCGAGAGCGCGCCACCCGAGAGCGCATAGCCCGTCGAAGCGACGTAGGCCTTGAACTGCTCGAGCGGGAGCTCGACCAGGCGGAAGTCGAGCCGCGTCTTCTCGTCGGGCTCGAGCGCGCCGTTCAGCTCGAGTCGCGCGCCGCGCAGGCCCTCGGCGGTCAGCGCGAGCGCGTCGACCGCGTTGCCCGGCCAGCGCGCGCCCTGCGCGTGCAGCTCGATCGCGCGGATGCGGCCGCGGTACTCGGGCTCGAGCGCGCGATCGACGAGTTGGACCCGTCCGTCGCGGATGCGCGCGTCGCCGACCGAGATCGCGAGCGGCAGGGCGCTCGCCCCCGTCTGGTCCTCGGCACTCGACTCCGTTTCGTTCCCACCGCTCGCCGATGCGACGGCGCGCGCAGGCTCGCCCACCGAAGCGTCCGGCGAAGGCGCGTCGAGCGGCGGCAGGACGAGGCCCTCGGCGTCGCGCGTCAGCACGACGCGGGGCGAGGCGAGGGCGAGATGCGCGAGCGCGACGTCGAGGGCGCGTGCGGGAGGCCGCGTCGGGACGGGATCCGACGGCGCGCGCAGGTGGCGGAGGTCGAGGCGGCGGAGGCGCACGTCGAGGTCCTGCCAGGCGACGCGGAAGCGGTCCTTCGTCGAGGGCTCCTCGAGTGCGACGACGGCGAGCCCGAGCGTCCCGGCCGCGCGCAGGTCCTCGGCGAGCGCGAGCTGGAGATCGGCGCGCAGGGCGCCGCTCCGGAGCCAATGTCCGCCCGGGAGGTCGACCTGCGCGAGCAGCGGCGGGAGCGCGAGCGCGCGCACGACGAGGCGGCCGTCGAAGGCGAGGGGCATCGGTGCGAGCTCGCCTTCGAGCGTCACGCCGCCTGCGTCCGTCGTGAGGCGCAGCGCGAGCGGAGCGCGGCTCGCGCGTTCGCCGGCCAGGCGGCCGAGCTCGCCGTCGACCGCGAGTCGGACCGGCTCGCGACCGCCGCGCAGATCGATCACCGCGTCCCGGATCTCGGTCTTCCCGACCCGCCAGGTCCAGCCGGGCGCGTCGTCGGGGGGGAGGGCGTCGTCATTCTCGCGCGGCGACGGGGGCGGGCTCGCCTCGGAATCCTCGGTGCGGACGATCGACCCCGATGCGGTCGCGGCTTCGGGCGCGGGCGCGGCGCCCGGGGCCGCCGGGCGCAGCAGGGGAAGCGGCGGATCGGCGCGGGGATCGACGATCAGCGCGACGCCGGTCGAGGTGATGCGCGCGACCTCGGCGTGACGCTCCGCGAGATCGACCCGATCGACGACGACCTCGAGGCCCTTCCAGGCGAGGGCGGGATCCGGCTGGCCAGCCACGTCGATCCGCAGGTCGGCCAGGTTCGCCTCGCCGGAGAGCTCGTGGATGCCGCGGGACGCATAGTGATGGTCGATGCGCGCATCGAGTCGTCCTGTCAGCGTCGACCAGCCGAACGCCGTCACGTAGGCGCGCAGCTTGTCGATCGGGATCTCGTCGAGCACGAGCGTCGACCGGACGTCGAGCCCGTCGTCGTAGGGCTCGACCCAGGCGGAGAGCGAGAGCGTGCCCTGCTCGAGCTTCGCTTCGATCGCGATCCGACCCGGCTCCTCGTCGTGCCGGTCCTCCTGCTCGGAATGGACGTTGAGCTCCCGCGCCGTCAGATCCTCGAGCGCGAGGGCGAAGATCTGCGGCGCGCGGCTCAGCGTGTGGTCGACGAGCTCGATCCGTCCGTCCCGCAAGGCGATGGAATCGGCGGCGAGCGACCAGCGCGGCGTCGATGCATCGGGCGGCGGCGGCTCGGGCGCGGGATCGCTCGCAGGAACGAGGCGGGGCAGTCGCAGGCCGTCCTCGAACCGGTCGAGATGCACCGCGAAGTCGTCGATCGCGAGCGCCTCGACCTCGATCGTGCGCGCGAGCAGGGCGAGCCAGCTGATCTGGGTCCAGAGGCGTCGGGCGGTGAAGAGGGGGGGAGCCTCGCCGGGCCGTTCGTCGACATGGACCGAGACGTCGTGGAGCGTGACGCCCCCGCGAAGGATCGAGAGGTCGAGATCCCCGATCTCGACGAAGCCCACCAGCGCCTCGTCCGCCCGGGCGATCAGCAATGGCCGGAGCACGCTCGGCAGGATCGCGCGGACGGCGAGCAGGATGACGCCGACCGCCAGCAGCACACGCCACCGCCGAGAAGCCGTCAGCCGCGCGAGCCATCCGCGATCGGTCGGGGTCTCGCTCTCGGTCATGAGCGCGGAGCATAACCGGGATCGATCCGGCGGGGGTCGAGCCGCCGCGATTCCGCGCGTTCGTCGATCGGCTAGCGTCGGGTCCCGTGATCGCGCGACCGGCTCGGAAGCGAGGTCCGGACGCCCCGGTGGAAGAGGATGGGCGAGGCATGGTGGAGGAGCGGAAGTCGAGACGCCGCGCGCTGGTGACGGGGGCGACCCGAGGCATCGGCAAGGCGATCGCCTGCGAGCTCGCTTCCGCCGGCTTCGACGTCGCCTTCACGGGTCGGACGCGCCGCGAGGGCGAGGGCGCCGAGGAGGACGACTTCGGTCGACCGACACCGCTCCCCGGCAGCCTCGAGACCACGCGCGCGCTCGTCGACGCGGCGGGCGGCCAGGCGCTGCCGCTCGCGCTCGTGAAGGCCTTCCTCCCCGGCATGGTCGAGGCCGGTCGGGGCGTCGTCATCGACCTGTCGACGCGCCACAACTACACCCGCCAGGCCGGTCCGCCCGGACGCGGCGGCGCGGGCGTGTCGTACAACGGCTCGAAGGCGGCCCTCGGCAAGCTCGCGGACGGTCTCGCCGCGGAGCACGGACGCGACGGCGTGCTCGCCTTCGATCTCGACCCGGGTCCCGTCTGGACGGAGCGCGGCGAGCGTCAGCACGAGCGGATCGGCTATCCGAGGTCGATCTTCCGTCCGATCGAGGTTCCGGCTCGGGTCGTCCGCTGGCTCGCGACCGATCCCGAGGCCGCGCGCTACAACGGTCAGCATTTCATGGCCCAGGCGTTCGTGCGCGCGCGGGGCTTGTACCCGCCCTGGGAGACGACGCTCCGCATGAACGAACGCTGGTCGACGACGGCGATCCTCGACTGGCGCGAGCGCGGCAGGCCGCGTTGAGCACGCCTTCCGGTCGAGCGGTCCGACGGCCGCGAGCCCTGGAGCGATCGCCGCGTCGCGCGCGACGGACGGACCGTGGCGCGCGGCCCGACGCGATGAACGAACCGAACGACGACGAATCCGACGAGAGGAGACCACGATGGGCCGCTGGACCCGCCAGGAGCTCGAAGACGCCGCACACCACTACCGCCTGACCGCGCGCAAGTCCGCGACGACCGGCGACTGGAGCCATTGGGCGAACCTCTTCACCGAGGACGCGACCTACGTCGAGCACCACTTCGGGCGCTTCTGCGGCCGGGAGGCGATCTACCGCTGGATCTCGGCCATCACGAAGCCCTATCCGATGAACCACATGATCTACTTCCCGTGGACCTGGCACGTGATCGACGAGGAGCGCGGCTGGGTCATCTGCGAGCTGATGAATCGGATGAAGGACCCGGGCGACGGGTCGCTCCACGAGGAGCCGAACATCACGATCCTGCGCTACTGGGGCGACGGGCTCTGGTGGTACGAGGAGGACGCCTACGACTGGCAGAACATGTCGCGCATGATCGCGGGCTGGCAGGCGGTCAAGGAGCGCTGCGAGAAGCTCGCGGCGACGGGACGCGATCCGCGCGACGAGCGCCACATCGCGGCGATCGAGGGCGTCGAGGTCAAGCGATAGGGTCGAGTCCTAGAAGAGCTCGTCGGTCGTCTGCGAGATCGGCATGACGTAGAAGAGGCCGGGGAAGGGCGGTTCGGCCGCCTTCACAGCGGCGTAGTAGCGCGCGAGCAGCTCGCCCATGCGCGTCTTGCGGTGGTACCAGCTCTCGGAGGCGCGAGCGGCGGGGACGTGGTCGGCGAGGCCGAGGGCCGCGGTCTCGTAGTAGGCGCGGATGTCGAGCAGCACGCGCGTCGGCTCGCCGCCCGGGTAGTCGACGGCGTTCCACGGCGCGCCCTCGGCGACGGCGACGAAGGGACGGATGGCGTCGGGAATCGCGTCGGCGTCGACGACGCGTCCGACCTGCGGTCCCCCGACGCGAGCCATGCCGCGTTCGTAGGCGGGGCGCAGCGCGCGCGCTTCGGCGACGGCCGGCGGGACGTCGGGGTCGAGACGCGGCGGGATCGGACAGGCGAGCGGCGCGTCGGCCTCGTCCTCGATCGCTTCGCCGAAGTCTGCGATGAAGGGACCGTCGCGCCGCGGCAGCAGGGCGAAGGCGGCTTCGAGCACGCGGTGCTGGTAGTCGGGATCGAGCGGTCGGCCCAGCGGTCGGCCGAGCGGGAACTCGCAGTAGAGCCCGCGCGGCGGACCGATGCGCTCGGCCTGCCTGCGATTCGAGAGCAGGGCCACGGTGGCGATGCCAGCCCCTTCGAGGGCGCGCGCGAGCGTACTCACGGTACGCGTGCACATGGGTCAGACGGGCGTCAGCAGGGCGACGTCGACGCCGTCGCGGCGGAGCTCGGAGGCGAGTCGCGGGCCGGTGTCGATCAGGAACGTGCCGAGCTCGAAGGTCGAGCCGATGAACGAGGCATGCCGCGGCGCGACCCGGCCGATCCGGCCCGTGCGCTCGAGCTCCGCGAGCCGGTCGATCGGGTAGACGACGTTGCGATCCAGGGCGAAGCCGGAGCGATCGAAGTTCGTGCTGTTGTGGGCGATCAGGAGTGCGTCGTCGTCCCGATCGAAGAGGCGATAGTCGTGGGTCTGGTCTGCCCAGGGCTCGCCCGGACGGGCCAGGGCCGCGGTCGTCACGATCGCGACGGTCGCGCGGGCGAGCGGCGGGGCCGCCACGAGGGCAACAGGGGGAAAGTCGATTCCGGGCGGGACGTCGCCGACGCGGGCGCGGAGCGCGGCGTCGGCCTTCATCGTCGGCTGCGAGCCCTGCGCCATCGTGCGTCCTCCGGATCCCATCCCGTTGCCGGCCCGGTCCGGCTCCGATCGAACGGAATCGGCACGGCGCGCGAGGCGCGCGACCGCGCGGTGGGCCGATTCCGACCGCCATCGGTCGGGCTCGTCGGAGTCGCGAGCCTACTCGGTCGAGCCCGTCGAGCAAGGGTGGAGGCGCCGCGCGGGCGCGCCGCCGGGGCAACTCAAGCCGACGGGGGGGCGCCGCCTTTCGCGCGCAGGAACGTGATGTAGAAGCGGACCGGTCCGCAGACCTCGACCTCGTGCGGAATCTCGGGCTCGACGAGCCGTTCCGTTCCCGCGGCGAGCCGCTCTTCCCGCACGCTCGGCTCGAGCCAACGGAAGAGCAGGGTGCCTTCGAGGACGTGGAGGCGTGCCCAGACCCCGGCCTTCGTCGTGTGTCGGCGGAGCAGACCTTTCGGGATCGAAGACGCGTCGAACTCGGGCGTCCGGCGATAGGGCTCGAGCGCGGGCGGAGCGGGCGGCATCGGCGCGAGCGTCGCATGTCGTCGCGCGGGGGGCCAGAGCGCCGGCGCGTCCCCGATCGGACGAGGCCGTCGCGCGCGCCCGTCCCGCGTTCCCGTCGCGCGCGTCACTCGAACTGGGCGAGGACCTCTTCGAAGCGCTCGAGCGCGAGCTCGCCCAGCTCGTCGAGCTTGCTGCGGTCGAGGCCGAGACGGGCGAGCGAGCCGGGAAGGTCGATCACGTCCTCGAGCTTCTCGCCGCACTGGAAGCCGATCTTCCGCGCCACCGCGTCCGAGACCTTGACGATGTCGCAGATCTCGCGGGCCTTGTGGTCGGCGGCCTCGGCGGGCTCCTCGTGCAGGCGGATCGCCTGGACCAATGGTTCGGGCAGGTTCCAGGCCTGGGCGACGAGCGCGCCGATCTCGCCGTGGTCCGCGCCGAGGATCGCGCGTTCGGCCGCGACGGCGGTCTCGCCCGCGGCGCGGGCCGCTTCGATCTGGCGCATCAGGCCCTCTTCGACCTGCTGGTACATGATGATGCGACCGACGTCGTGAAGTAGCGAGGTCGTGAACGCCTCCGGCGGAACGCGCCGCTTCGAGACCAGGGGAATCACCTCCGTCGCGACCGCCGTCGCCACGTCGTGTCGCCAGAGCTCGCCCTCCCGCGCACCGAGCTGCGGGATCTCCGCCATCATCGCGCCGCGCACCGACACGCCGACCGCGAGTCGGACGACGACTCCGGATCCCATGCGCACGATCGCCTGCTCGATCGTGCCGACGCGGCTCGCGCCGCCGAGCTTCGCCGAGTTGGCCGCGCGCAGGATTCGCCCCGTCAGCGGCGCGTCGAAGGAGACGGCCTCGATCACGTCGTCGACGTCCCACTCCTCGTTGGCGAAGAGCTGGCTCAGGCGGACGGCGGTCTGCGACAGCGGCTGGAGTGCCTGGGCGGCGAGTGCGAGCGCGTCGTGGTCGATCACGAGACGGGGCCCCTCCTTTCTCGCCGCGGGCGCTGTCGAACGGATCTTTCGCTGCGGGGACTTCATCGGATCAGTCCCCGTCGGCGCCCGCGGAGCCGTCGATCATCACCGAAAATCGGCACTCGCCCCATGCGCAGCAAAGGGGCGAGGGTTCGTTTCGTCGAGATTCAGGGTTTGACCCGGGTCTCCGGTCATGGATCGCGGGGAGTCCCAGCGAGGACGGCTGGGGCAGCATCGCCTTGAGATTCCCGGCCAGGATGTTCGCCATCTCGCCGACCGCATCGCGAACCTCCTCGTCGGCGAGTTCTCCGGGCTTCGCGTCGAGCATCCCCGCGGCGATGCGTTCTGCGGTCTCACGGGGGAAGGCCAGCGAGACGGACCCGTTCCACGCGCCCTGGATCCGCACCTCCGAGCAGAGGTCCCATTCGATCGGCGTCGCCGTCGGCGTTTCGACGACGCCGTCCCCGAAGAGGGTCTGCCAGGTCTGATCGACGAGCGCCATCAGGTCTTCGCGAGCGATGTCCACGATCATGCCCCCTCGAGCTGGAAGCAGCCGGACCGCGCGATGTCCAGGCGCTTGTAATGGGAATCGAGATTCAGCGTGCTCTCCGCGCCGCCCAGGAAGAGGTATCCGCCCGGCTGCAGAACCTTCCGGATCTTGCCCAGGATCTCCCGCTTGAGCTCCGGCTCGAAGTAGATCAACACGTTGCGGATGAAGACGACGTCGGCGGTCGGAATGCCGACCCAGGGCTCGAGCAGGTTGAGCATGCGGGTCGTGACGAGCTTGCGAACCTCGTCGTTGACCTGCCAGCGGACGCCTTGCGCTGGAAGTACTTGGGCAGGAGCGTCGCGGGCATGCCGCGGTTCACTTCGAGCTGGCTGTACTCGCCTTTCGAGGTCTTCTCGACCATCTCCTTCGAGAGGTCGGTCGCGAGGATGTTGACGTTCCAGCTCGAGAGTTGGGGAAAGTGCTCCCGGATCAGGATCGCGATCGAGTAGGGCTCCTGGCCCGACGAGCTCGCCGCGGACCAGATCTGCAGCTTGCGCGATCCCGCATTCTTCTCGATCACGCGGGGCAGGATCTCGTTGCGCAGCGCATCGAAGGGCGCGACGTCGCGGAAGAAGGACGTCTCGTTCGTCGTCATGGCCTCGACCACCATGTCCGCCAGCAGCCGATCGCCGCCCTTGAGCGCGCCGACCAGCGCGGCGAGGTCGGCGAGCTTCCGCTCCTTGAGGATCGGCGCCATCCGCGTGTCGATCAGGTACTGCTTGTTCGCCTCCAGGGCGATGCCCGAGCGCTGCTTCAGGAACTCGACGAAGTACTTGAAGTCCGCCTCGGTCATCGCGACGTCGCTCCCTCGCGGAACGGACGCGTCACGACGCTTCGCTCGAGATAGAGGGCCACCTCGTCCTGGGGCAGGACCTGGTCCGCGAGCCCGGCCGAGGCCACCGCGCCCGGCATCCCCCAGACGACGGACGTTCCCTCGTCCTGGACGGCCACGCGCGCGCCCGTCTGGCGCAGGGCCCGGGCGCCGTCGAGGCCGTCGCTCCCCATGCCGGTCAACACGATCGCGAGCGTGCGCGCGCCGAAGGCCTTCGCGGCGGAGCGGAAGAGCGGGTCGACGGCCGGGCGGCAGGAGTTCTCCTTCGGTCCCTGGTCGAGGTGCAGGCGGCAGCCGCGGGCGGTGCGCTCGACCGTCATGTGGAAGTCTCCGGGTGCGATCCAGACCTCGCCCGGGCGGGCCTCCGCGCCCTCGAACGCCTCGGCGACGCGCAGTCGGCAGCGCTGGTCGAGGCTGCGCGCGAGGGTCGTCGTGAAGGTCGGAGGCATGTGCTGGACGATCAGGACCGGGACCGGGAAGGAGGCGGAGAGGTTGGGCAGGATCGCCTGCAAGGCCTTCGGCCCGCCGGTCGAGGTTCCGATCACGACGAGCTGCGGCGCGGAGCCCGACGACGAGACCACCCGACGGGGGGGCGGGCTGGACGCGAGCTCGATCACGGGCCGGGGCTTCGTCTCGACGCGTACGCTCTCGCGGTGCTCGATCGACTGCATGATCGCGATGATCTTCGGGATCAGCTCGGCCTGCAGCATCGAGACCGCGTCGGCGATCCGCGCGAGCTGCGAAGGCTTCGTCACGTAGTCCGCGGCGCCCGCCTGCAGCGCCTCGAGGGCGCCGACGGCGCCCGCCTGGTCGGCGGCGCTGAACACGATCACGGGCACGTCGATCCGCCGCGTGCGCAGCTCGGCGAGCGTTTCGAGCCCGTTCATGACCGGCATCTCGAGGTCGAGCGTCACGAGGTCGGGTCGCAGCTTCTCGATCTTGTCGAGCGCGGCCTTTCCGTTCAGCGCGGTATCGACGACCTCGAGGCGCGGGTCGTCGCCGAGGACCTTGGCGACGATCCGCCGGACGACGGTCGAGTCGTCGACGACGAGGACACGGATGCGTTCCATTCGGTTCTTTCTGCGCGCTTCGCCGCGGGTCGGGCCCCGGTCAGACCACGAGGCCGAGGAGGACGAGCTTCTGCTCCAGGGCCTCGCGGTCGAAGGGCTTCATCAGGTACTCGTCCGCGCCCGCGTCGAGGGCGAGCTGCATCTGCGAGATCTCGCTCTCGGTCGTCGCCATCATGATCCGCATGTCGTTCCACTCGGGCCGTCGTCGGATCTCGCGGATCAGCTCGAGGCCGTTCATGTTCGGCATGTTCCAGTCGACCACCGCGAGGTCGATCGGCCAGGCGTCCTTGATCCGTTCGAGCGCCTGGACGCCGTCCTCCGCCTCCTCGACCTCGAAGCCGACGCCCTTCAGCGTCCGCTTCACGATCGCCCGGATCGTCTTCGAGTCGTCTACGGTGATCGCCTTCACGCGCGGGACCTGCCGTTCTGCTGGTACTGGTAGCGGGTGACCGCCGAGCGGAGCTCCGCCGCCATGTTCGCGAGCTCGGCCGAGGCCTTGTTGATGTCGGACGCGCCGCGGGTGGTGTCCTCCGAGGCGGTGGCGACGCCCGTGATGTTGGACGTGATCTCATCGGTGCCCTTGGCGGCTTCCGCGATCGTGCGTCCGATCTCGTTCGTCGTTGCGGTCTGCTCCTCGACGGCGGCCGCGATGGTGGTCTGGATCTCGTTGATGCGGCCGATGATCGCGGCGATCTCGGCGGTCGCTTCGACCGCGGCCTTCGTGTCGCCCTGGATCGTCTCGATGCGCTGAGAGATGTTCTCCGTCGCCTTCGCCGTCTCCTTGGCGAGCTCCTTGACCTCGTTCGCCACGACCGCGAACCCCTTGCCGGCCTCGCCGGCGCGGGCAGCCTCGATCGTCGCGTTGAGCGCCAGCAGGTTGGTCTGTTGCGCGATCGACGTGATGACCTTGATGACCTGACCGATCTCCGCGCTGCTCTCGCCGAGCTTGCGGATCGTCGCCGACGTATTCGCGGCGACCTCGACCGCCGAGGTCGCGACCTTCGAGGCTTCGGAGGCATTCGACGCGATCTCGCGGATGCTGACGTTCATCTCCTCCGTGCCGGCGGCGACGGACTGGATGTTCTGGTTGACCTGGACCGAGGCCGCCGAGACGGTGTTCGCCTGGGTCGAGGTCTCCTCGGCGTTCGCGGCCATCTGCTGCGACACGGCGGAGAGCTCCTCGGAGGCGCTCGCGAGGGCCTCGGTATGGCCGCCGATCGTGCTCATGCTGTCGCGCAGGTTCGAGAGCATGTGGGCGATGCTGGTGCCCATCCTTCCGATCGGATCGCTCCCCGCGAGGCCGACCTCGGCCGTCAGATCGCCGTCCGCCGCATGCGAGATGACCTCGAGCAGATGGTCGACGCCCTCTTCGAGGCGCTTCTTCGCCTCGACCTGGTCCGTGATGTCCGTCGCGTACTTGACGACCTTGAACGGCTTGCCGGTCTCGTCGAGGATCGGGTTGTAGGACGCCTGGATCCAGATCTCGCGGCCGCCCTTCGCGATCCGCTTGTACTCCGCGGCCTGGTAGTGGCCTTCCGCGAGCGCCTTCCAGAATGCTGCGTAGTCGGCGCTCTTGGCGTACTCGGCCTCGACGAACATGCGATGGTGTCTGCCCTGGACCTCGTCCAGGCCGTAGCCGAGGGCGCCCAGGAAGTTGTCGTTGGCCGTCCGGATCGTTCCGTCGAGCTCGAACTCGATGACGGCCTGGGACTTCGCGATGGCCGCGATCTGTCCGCGGTAGTCGGCATCCTGCTTCGCCCGGGCGCGCTCCTCCGTGACGTCCTTCCACTCGAGCGTGTTGCCGACGTAGTGCCCGGCGGCGTCGTAGACGCCGGTGACGTTGAGCTGGATCGTGAGCGGCCCGACGCGGATGTCGGCGCGGAGCGGAAGGTTCTTGGGATCCGCCAGGAGCTTCCGTTGATGCGCCGGATTCTTGTGGAACTGGTCGATGCACGTCCCCATCAGCGTCGACGGGTCGAAGCCGGGCCAGATCTGGCGGAAGGCGCCCGCGTGGGTCTCGAGCAGCTTTCGCGTGGAGTCGTTGAAGTAGGTGATCCGGAAGTCGCGATCGACCATCATGAAGGCCGAGTTCGACTCCTCGACGATGCGTCGGAGCCGGATGGCCTCTTCCCGGGCCTCGACCTGCGTGGTGACGTCCGTCGCGTACTTGACGACCTTGATGGGCTTTCCGGCCGCGTCGAGGATGGGGTTGTAGGAGGCCTGGATCCAGACCGCGCTGCCGTCCTTCGCGATCCGCTTGTACTCCCCGGCCTGGAAGTCGCCGCGGGCGAGGGCCGTCCAGAAGGCAGCGTACTCGGGGCTCTTCGCGTACTCGGAGTCGACGAAGATGCGGTGGTGTTTGCCCTGGATCTCGTCGAGGGTGTAGCCGAGGGCGTCGAGGAAGTTGTCGTTCGCCGTCCGGACCGTGCCGTCGAGCTCGAACTCGATCACGGCCTGGGACTTCCCGATCGCCGCGACCTGGCCGCGCAAGTCCTGCAGCTCGGCCGCCGCGACGCCGCGGTCGCGGCCTTCGTTGGACTGCCGAGCGTGGTTCTTCGACTTCGTCATTCGCCTCTTCCTTCGATTGGTTGCTTCGATTGATGGTGGTCGTGCGTTCGAGTGTCAGGTCGCCCGTGCCGCCGTGCGGGCGCGACGAGAGTCATCGGTGCGCGCTTCGTTGGAAGCTTTCCCGGGTCGTTTCGGCGATCTTCGAGACGGCTCCATCGGGAATTGGCCGGAGGCGTTCCATGTTTCGCTTCAGGCCGCGTCCGAGAGGCTGAGGTCGATCGTGCGCATCGAGTCGAGGACGAGCAGCAGTCGTCCATCGAGCTTGTAGACGCCGCGGATCAGGTCCTGGAACGCCGGGTCGAGGGTCGCGGGCGGACGCTCGAGCTGCTGCGCGTCGAGCTCGAGTACGTCGCCGATGTCGTCGACCAGCAGACTGACCGAGCCGTGGTGGGGCGTCAGCACGACGTTCATCGGCAGGTCGCCCGGGTCGCGCGGCGGCAGGCCGAAACGTCGCCTCAGGTCGATCGCCGTCACGATCTGGCCGCGCAGGTTGATGAGCCCCTCGATCTGGTCGCAGGCAAGGGGAACGCGCGCCATCTCGTGGAAGCGGATCACTTCCTGGACGTGCTCGACCTCGAGGCCGAAGAGGTGGCCGCAGACGCCGAAGGTGCAGATCTGGGTGGTGTGCTTCATGACGCATGGACCTCCGTGCCCCGCCGCGGGATCTCGGCGAGGCCGGGCAGGGCGCGACCCACGATGCCGGACACGTCGAGCAGGTCCGTGACGCGGCCCTGGACCACGGCGGAGCCCAGGGTGTCCCGGCGCTTCGTCTGTCGCTCGACCAGGACCTGGGCGTCGACGATGTCGTGGATGCGATCGACGACGAGCCCGACGCACTGCTCGCCGGCGACATGGACGACGACCTGCAGGCGCGCCTCGGGATCGTCTTCGTCGAGTCGGGGATGACCGCGCGTCGCGTCGAGCCAGATCAGCGGCATGATGCGGTCGCGGTACTGCGTGACCAGGAAGTCGCCGCTCGCCTCGATCCGATCGACGCGAATCTCCTCGAGGCGCGATACCGAGGAGAGCGGGATCGCCGCCCGCTTGTCGTCGAGGTCGAGCAGCAGGAGCGTCTCGACGTCCGACCGGCGGGCGACCGTCGACTCGCTCTCGGCGACGGCGCGCGTCGCCGCGTGCTCGCCGAGGACCCGCCCCCGCTTCGCGATTCCGATCGCGTCGAGGATCAGCGCGACGCGGCCGTCGCCGAGGATCGTCGCGCCCGCGTAGACCGGGATGTCGCGGATCTGCTGGGAGAGCGGCTTGACGACGATCTCCTCGGTGTCGTTCACGGCGTCGACGACGAGGCCGTACTGCCGGTCCTCGGCCTGGAGCACGACGATGTTGATCGATCGCTCCTCGACGCCCTCGGCGTCGAGGCGCTGGGGCAGCTCGAGCTCGGAACGGAGATCGACCAGCGGAAGCAGGTTGCCGCGGAGGCGGTAGACGGGGGCCCCGTGGACGTCCTCGATGGCGTCGGCGGCGCGCGATCCCTCGATCCGGACGAGCTCGATCAGGTTGACCTGGGGGATCGCGAAGCGACATCCGTCGACCGAGACGAGGAGCGCCGGGATGATCGCGAGCGTGAGCGGGATCTTGATCCGCAGGGTCGTGCCCGCGCCCCGCACGCTCTGGATGTCGACCTGGCCGCCGATCTTCTCGATGTTCGTCCGAACGACGTCCATGCCGACGCCGCGCCCCGAGACGTTCGTGACCTTCTCCGCGGTCGAGAAGCCGGGCAGGAAGATCAGCTGGAGCGCCTCGCGCTCGCCCAGGCGCGCCGCCTTCTCGCGGGTCAGCAGGCCGCGTTCGATGGCCTTCTCCTTGACCCGATCGATGTCGATGCCGCGCCCGTCGTCGGTCAGCTCGAGATTGACCTGGCCGCCTTCGTGATAGGCGCGGAGCTTGAGTGTGCCCTCGGCGGGCTTGCCGGCGGCGACGCGGTCCTCGACGGACTCGAGACCGTGGTCGACGGAGTTGCGGACCATGTGGGTCAGCGGGTCCTTGATCGCCTCGAGGATGGTCCGGTCGAGCTCCGTGTCCTCGCCCTCCATGACGAGGGTCGCGCGCTTGCCGCAGGAGGCGGTCAGGTCGCGGACGACGCGGGGGAATTTGTTCCAGACGTTGCGGATGGGCTGCATCCGCGTCTTCATGACGCCTTCCTGCAGGTCGCTCGTGATCAGGTTGAGCCGCTGTGAGGTCGTCGACAGGGCGGAGGTCGGATCGCTCGCGGTGTGCTGCATGATCTGGTTGCGGGTCAGCACGAGCTCGCCCACCAGGTTCATGATCGAGTCGAGCAGGTGGACGTCGACGCGAATCGAGGTGTCGACGGCGTTCGGCTTGTTGGCTCGGGCGGCGGCCGGCGTCGCCGCGTTCGCGCCGCCCGTCGCCTCGGCGGCGCTCGCCGCCGGGATCGGGGCGGGCGCCGTCTGGGTCGGGGGCGCGGTCTGCGCGGCCGGAGTCGCGTCGGGGGGCGGAACCGCGGCGGTCTGGGCGCGAGCGGCGGCGACGGAGGGGGGCAGCGAACTGCGCCGGGCCGCTGCGGCGGCCGCGATGGCCTCGGGCGCCTGCGCGAGGGTCGGCGCGGCCTCCGCTTCGGCCGAGTCGGCGAGCGGCGCGTCGGCCGGGCATGGGGCCGGGGCGTCGAGCGGCCCGATCGCGACCGGCTCGTCGCCGATCGGGCCGAACCCGCCCGCCGTCTCCACCGCTTCGACCGATCCATCGACCATTGCGGCTTCGGGCGCCTGCCCGGCCGGCGCGATCGGACGCGCCTCGGCGGTCGGCGCGGCGGTCGTCCCGGAGGAGAGGAATCCGTCCTGGTCGGCCTGCTGGAGGCGCTTCAGATTGTCGAGCAGCTCCGTGCAGTCCTCGTCGCCCTCCAGCCGGTGGCTCTCGATCGAGCCCAGGATCGCTCGCAGCGTGTCCACGGTCTTGAGCAGCGCGTCGGCACGGCCCGTGTTCATCGAGAGCTCGCCGTCGCGGAGCTTGGAGAGGAGGTTCTCGGCCGCGTGGGCGACGGATTCGAGCTTGTGATAGGCGAGGAAGCCCGCGGTGCCCTTGATCGTATGGAAGGTCCGGAAGATGCCGGAGAGGATCTCGACGTTTCCGGGGTCCTCTTCGAGGGTCAAGAGGTCCTGGTCGAGCTTGTCCAGTCCCTCGTAGCATTCGACGAGGAACTCTTGGATGAGCTCGTTCTGCTCTTCGTCCGACTCGAGCATGAAAGTCTCCCGCCCCCGTGCATCGCCGGGAAGTGCGCGCGTGCTGCGTCAGCAATCGGCGTGCCAGCCGGGAGCGATCGGAATCGGGACGCCGCGGGGGACGACTGGATTCCAGTTTGAAAGCCGAGCGCTTCAGCCGGTTGCCGAGTGAACGTCGGGGCTCGCCGGGACGGAACGGGGCAATGGGTTCCGTTCGGCCGGTGGTGGGTCGGCGCAGCTCCGCGCGCTCGAAGATACAAAGTAAAGTGTATGTCTGTTCCGGATTTCCTCTCCAGTCCGGACGGCTCGTCTCCGAAGATGAAGGCATCCTGCTCCGCGCCGGCGGGCATCGCGTCGATCGCGTGCCCGTCGTCCGGTGCGCGGTCGCGTCCATCATCCGAGGAGTCCCTCATGAAGATTCTCGTCGTCGACGACAGCGGTATCATGCGGAAGATCGTGGTCCGCACGCTCCGGCAGGCCGGCTTCGGCGGTCATGCGATCGAGGAGGCTGAAAACGGCAGGGAGGCGCTCTCGAAGATCGAGGCGGATGCGCCGGACCTGGTCCTGACCGACTGGAACATGCCGGAGATGAACGGGATCGAGCTGGTCAAGGCGATCAAGGAGAAGGGTCTCGACGTCCCCTTCGCGTTCATCACCTCGGAGTGCACGGCGGAGATGCGCGACCAGGCGAACGCCTCGGGCGCCGTCGCGTTCCTGACCAAGCCCTTCACCGCGGATACGATGCAGTCCGCCCTCGCCAAGGTCCTCGAATAACGCAATCGCGCGGTCTGCGCCGATGGCGTGACCGCGTGTCCTTCGCGGAGAGAAGTCGATGCCCGTCATCCATACCCCGAAGCTCAACGAGGTCGCGCAGCAGCTCGAGCCGCTGATGGGGCGCGCGACGAAGGTGACGGCCGCGAGCGGGCCCAACAAGCTCGAGGCGAGCTGCCAGACGGCGCGATACGTCACGCGTGACGACAAGCTCGCCGCCCTCTGTCAGGTCGACGTGGGCCTCGCGGCCGCGCTCGGTGCAGCGCTGGCCCTGCTGCCCGCCGGCGCGGCGGAGGACGCCGCGAAGGCGGGAAAGCTGCCGGACAACCTGCTCGACGCGTTCAGCGAGGTCGCGAACATCCTGGCGGGCGTGCTCTGCGTCGACGGGGCGCTCCATGTCCGGTGGACCACCGTCGCCCAGTCGCAGGCCGAACTCTCCGCCGACGACAAGGCGCTCCTCGCAAAGCCCGCGTCGCGCCTCGACGTGACGGTCGAGATCGAAGGCTTCGGCGCGGGCAAGCTCTCGATCGTCACGGCCAAACGCTGAGGCGATCCGGGTCGCGCCCGGTCTCGGATCCCGCTCAGGTCTGGTTCTCGAGCGCCGGCGTCGTCCAGGCGGGCTTGCCGTCGATGAAGACCGCGTGGTCTTCGCGATAGCGGTAGCGCAGGTCCATCCGGTGGATCCGCCAGCGACCGCCGTCCTTGCGGAACCGCATCCGATACTGCGCGAAGCCGCGCATCCGGGTATGGCTCCCGATCACGACCCAGTCGTGGAGCTTGAAGATGCCGCTGGCTTCGCGCTCGCTCTCGATCTCGACCTCCGGATTCATGCCGCCGTGGCTGATGCGGATCTCGGGCGCGCCTTCGTTGTCCCGGAGGAACGCGACGAGCGCGCCGCGTCCCTCCCGCCGCCATGCCGGCTGGCCGTAGTCGCCGATCACGTCCTCGGTGAAGCAGTCGGGCAGCTCGTCCCAGAGCTTGTCGTCGAGACAGCGCCAATAGCGGGCCATCGCCTTCTTCACGGCCTCGGTGTCCTCGATGATGCGGATGCGGGCTTCGAGCGCGGCCAGGTCGGTCATCGGTCGGTCTTCCTGTTCCTTCGATTGGACGTCTCGCGACCGTAGCGACCGCGTTCGCGCTCCGCGATGATCGCGTCGGGCCGCGTCGGGCCGCGTCGGGCCGTGTCGGACCGGACGGGGTCGGGGCGTCGCGCGGCATGAGGGGCGGGGGATGGACAAGGTCGCGAGGACGATTTCGGGCGCGCTCTGGAACGACTTCTGCGACGAGCTGAAGCGCGCGGGCGAGACGATCCTGCGCCCCGAGGTCCCGACGGACCCGCTCGATCGCGCGGAGGGATTCCGCTACCTGACCCGCATCCTGCGGCTCGCGCTCGAGACGAACGTCGAGAATGCGGAGCCGCGCTCGCCGCGCCTCGCGCTCGGCTGTCGACCGGACGTCAAGCTCGGCTGCGACAACCCGGACTCCCACTACCTGACGGCGCTGCTCGACGGCGGCTGCACGTACCGACTTCGGGGCCGGCTCGGCAGCGTGCCCTTCCTCAGCATCGGCGCCTATTTCGGCGGGATGGGCAGCGCGCGTTCGGGTTGCAGCGGCTCGCTCGAGGGATCGCAGCTCGTGGTCGGGGGCGACGGGCGATTCGAGATCGGGATCGCCGCGGAGCGGCAGGCCGGGAACTGGCTGCCCCTCGACGCCGAGGCCGGTCCGCATCAGCTCGTCGTCCGGCAGACCTTCTCCGATCGGCGTCGTCAGCGGGTCGCCGAGCTCGACCTCGAGCGGATCGACGGGCCGGGGGGCGCGCCGCCGCTCGACGCCGCAGCCTTCCACGACCGTCTGCTGGCTGCCGCGGCCTACGTCCGGAGCAACACGGCGCTCTTCGCCGATTGGGCGCGGGACTTCCAGGCGCATCCGAACGCCCTGCGCCCCCTCGACGTCTCGCGGGCGCAGGGCGATCCCAGCCTCTTCTATCTCCAGGGCTATTGGTCGCTCGGACCGGAGGAGGCCTGGCTGCTCGAGTTCCGTCCCCCGGCTTGCGACTACTGGAACTTCCAGCTCAACAACTACTGGCTCGAATCCCTCGAGCATCGCGACCATCGCATCGACGTGAACGGCGCGGCTGCGAAGCGCGAAGCGGACGGCCGCATCCGGATCGTCGTCGCCCATCGCGATCCCGGCCATCCCAACTGGATCGAGACCGCCGGTCACGCGCACGGGACGATGGGGCTTCGGATCGTGAAGGGACGGGAGCAGCCCGTGATCGAGCAGCGCGTCGTTCCCTTCGACCGCGTTCCGCCCTGGTCGGGAAGAGGCTGACATGCAGGTCTTCCAGACCCTCTCGCGGACGCCGACGCGGGAGCTGCTCGAGCTCGCTCCGCTGGTCGAACGACTCGGATTCGACGGCATCGCGCTGAGCGATCATCTCGTGCGTCCGCGCGTCGTCGACTCGCGCTACCCCTACTCGGCCGACGGCCGCATGGAGGCGGGGCCGGCGACGCCCTATCCCGACGTCTGGGTCACGGTCGCGGCGCTCGCCCAGGCGACCCGGCGCGTGCGCTTTCTCTCGAGCGTCTACGTCCTGCCCCTACGCGACCCGTTTACCGTCGCGAAGGCGCTCTCGACGGCCGCCGTCCTCTCGGACGAGCGTGTGATCCTCGGCGTCGGGGTCGGATGGATGGCCGAGGAGTTCGCGCTGACGGGCCAGCGCCATGCCGGTCGGGGCCGCCGAGCCGACGAGATGTTGGTGGTCATCGACAAGCTCTTCGCGGGCGAGATGGTCGAGCACCAGGGCGAGCACTACGCCTTCCCGCCGGTCCAGATGCAGCCCGTCCCGTCGCGCCGCCCGCCCTTCTGGATCGGTGGGGAGAGTCCCGCCGCGGTGCGACGCGCGGTGGCGCACGACGGCTGGATCGGGGTCCATTACGCGCTCGAGGAGGCGCTCGAACGGACTCGCGCCGTCGTCCGCCTGCGACGCGCCTCCGATCGGGCCGGCGAGCCCTTCGACGTGGCGCTCGCGCTGCGCGCGGCGCCGGACCGCGACGCGCGGCGCAGGCTCGAGGATGCCGGCGTCAGCGTGCTCCTGCATCCGGCGCCGTGGCCGGCGGACGCGGGTGGATGGTCCGCGGCCGACCGACGCGGCGCCCTCGAGCGGGCGGCGGAGCGATTGCTGGCGTGACGCGTCGCGCCGGTCCGGCGCGAATCAGGCTCGGCCGCCGCAACGCTGCTTCGCCGCCTTCCACCCCTCGAGGCATGCCCCCATCTCGGCGGGGTCGAATTTGTCCTCCTCGAAGGACCAGAGCCCGTCGCCCGCGTACTTGAGCAGGCTGAAGCAGGCGAACTCGTGGACCGACCCGTCACCGGGATCGGCCATGCGGTTCCAGAACTGACAGGCGAGCCAGCCGCGATGCTCGTCGATCATGTACCACTCGACGGGGTAGTAGTGGAGCGACCGCATCGGCTCTTCGCCCAGCGCCTCGCGGTACCAGCGCTTCATCGCCGCGCGACCCCCGACCTTGACGCCGCCGGACACGATCATCGTGGCGTCCTCGGTATAGAGATCGCAGAGCTCCGTCCAATCGCCGGCCGGCCCGCAGCGGCGGGCGACCTTCTGGTAATGGGCCCAGGCGCGTTCGATCTCGGCCCGGTCGAAGAGGGGCATCGAAGTCTCCTATTGGAATTCGAGTCCGAAGGTGGCCTTGAAGGCTTCCATGTCGGCGTCGGTGATCTGCTCCGTCACCTTGTACGAGCGGATCCGCCAGCCGTGCTTCGTGCGGACGTGCTCCGCTTCGGCGAAACCGTTGGCGAGGGTCTGCATCGTCGTCGTCGAGGCGGCGAGCAGGTGCGAGGTCGTGAAGGCGCGGTCGCCCTCGACGCGGATCACGTGGGTATTGAGGAAGTGGCGCACGGTCCCTTCGCTCATGGTGACGTCGCCGGAGAGCATCTTCTTGAACCACGCGATGACCTCCGTGCGACCGGAGGCCGAGGCCTCGACGCGTCCGGTCGTCGCGAGCTGGACCACGTGCCAGGTCGCGTCCTCCGCCATGACCTCGCGTTCCAGCCGGTCGAAGTCACCCACGTCGAGGGCCTGATAGTAGAGGGAGAGGAGCGATTGGATGTGGCAGTGGGCGAGGGCCTCTTCGGCCGCGGACAACGGATTCGACATGACGCGGAATGGCCTCCTTCAGGCTCGATGGGGATTCGGGGCGCCGGACGCGATCGTGGCGGACGCGGTCGAGGCGCTCGTCGATCGAGGGATCGCGGGCGTCGGGGCCGCCGCGAGGTCGCTCTCGGCCGAGTAGAAGCGGGCGGCCCAACGGCGGTAGTCGGCGATCGGTCCGTCGCCGTCGCAGAGCGCAGGGCGCGCCCTGTAGCGCTTGTTCGCCCAGATGGGGAAGTCCGCCTCGGCGAAGGCGGCGTGCTCCTTCATGTAGGCCTCGAAGGCGGCGCGGACCGCGGGCGAGGGAGACGCGCCGATTCGCGCGATCACGCCCATCCGGACCCGCGTCGTCTCGCCGTCGATCGGGGTCATGCCCGTCACGACGACGGTGTCGTAATGACCGTGCTGCTTGAGCCAGCTGTAGGAGAGGCCCCAGTTCTCACCGAACATCAGGATCTCGTCGCGTCCGCTCTCGAGCGCGTCGACCGGCTTGGTCCCGCCGACCTGCCAGAAGAAGGATCGCTCGCGGAATTCCCAGCGCCGCTGCTCGGGGGCGGGGATCCGATGGATCGTCTCGAAGTGGGGCCAGTCGATGCCGTTCTCGGCCATCTCCTGGGGCTGCGTCGCGAGGGTCCAGTCCCAGCGGACCCAGGCATCGAGCCACTCGCCATCGCCCCATTCGGGCAGGACGGGGACCTCGAAGTCGGGCGGCTGGTCGGCGGCGTGGAACCACAGGAAGATCATGCCGTTTCGTTCGACGACGGGATGCGATCGCGCGCGGGCGCCGGGCGGAATGCGCTTCGCGTAGGAGATGTCGACGCAGCGTCCGTCGCCCGCGAAGCGCCAGCCATGGAATGGACACTGAATCGTGTCGCCGACGACGCGTCCGCCGATGCCGAGATGCGCGCCGAGGTGGGGGCAGTGGGCGTCGAAGACGCGCGCCTCGCCGGACTCGCCGCGGAAGAGGACGAAGTCCCGGTCGAGCACGTGGAGCGGCTGCAGGTGTCCGGGCGCGAGCTCGTCGGCCCAGGCGACCAGGAACCAGCCGTTCGGCAGACCAAAGGGGAAGCGGGCCATCGGCGACCTCGTTCGGCGTCGTTGCGGGACGTCGCGGCGGGTCGCGGCATGGTAACCCGATCCGGGCCGCCGGCGACCGCGGCGGAGCCTTCCGGCGGCTCGCCGGATTGCTAGCGTGATCCGGACGGATCGCGACGCGCGGATTCGTTCGGAGGGTGCACGGATGATCGAGCTGCGAGATCGCGTGGTGCTGGTGACGGGGGGCTCGCGGGGCGTCGGCCGCGCGATCGCCGAGGGACTCGCGGCGCAGGGCGCCCGCGTGACGATCGGAGACGTCCTCGTCGAAGCGGGGGAGGCGGTCGCGAAGGGCATCGGCGGCGCGGCGCGCTTCGAGTCGCTCGACGTCGCCCGCGAAGCGGATTGGACGCGGGTCGTCGACGGGATCCTCGCGCGGGAAGGCCGCATCGACGGCCTCGTCAACAACGCCGCGATCCTCCACGTCGGCACGATCGAGAACACGCCGCCCGACGTCTTCCGGCGCATCCACGAGGTCAATCTGATCGGCCCCTTCCTGGGCACGCGCGCGGTCGTGCCGCCCATGAAGAAGCAGGGCCGTGGCGCGATCGTCCACATCGGCTCGATCGACGGCATGCTCGGGATGAACGGGATCTGCGCCTACGCCGCCGCCAAGTGGGGGCTGCGCGGACTGGCCAAATCCAACGCCCTGGAGCTCGGACGTGCCGGAATCCGGGTCAACACCGTCTGCCCGGCCGGGGGCAACGGCGAGATGTTCGCGCCCTGGGCCGGCGTGCTCGCGAAGATGCCCGAGAACGTCGAGGAGTACCTGAGCAATCGCGCCATCCCCGGCGATACGCCCTTCGAGTCGATCGCCAACGCGGTCGCCTATCTCCTCTCCGATGCCAGCGACAACGTGACCGGGATCGACCTGCCGGTCGATGGCGGCGCCTGGAACGGACGCTTCATGCCGGGCTTCAACGCCGTCTGAGAGGTTTCGATGCGCCGCCTCGGGCGTCCTGGCGTTCGTGCCGGTCGGACCCGATGCGATCCGAGGGCCCCGTCATGACCGCGCTGAGCCTGGATTCGATTGACCTCCATTCGACGGACCTCTACGCCACCCGGGGCTATCCCTGGAAGGAGTGGGACCTCCTGCGTCGGGAGGCGCCGGTCTTCTGGTACGCGCGCGACGACATCGATCCCTTCTTCGCCGTCACCCGACATGCGGACGTCCTGACCGTCTCGAAGCATTCGGAGGTCTTCGTCAACAGCCGACGACTGCGCCTCTTCGACCGCGCCGACGACGAGCGGCAGCGGCGCTCGACCCAGGCGCGCATCGCCGCGCGCGGCTGGGATCCGGAGGAACCGCCGGACTTCATCTACATGGACGATCCGCGTCATCGCGACTTCCGCCTCCTGATCGCGAAGCGGTTCACGCCGGCGGCGCTGCGCGAGCTCGAGGGCCACTTCGCGACGCTCTCCCGCCAGTTCGCCAGCGAGCTCGATTCGGAGCTCCGGGCCGCGGCGGGGCGGGGCGAGGTCGTCGACTTCGTGAAGGGCTTCGCCGAGAAGCTGCCGCTCGCGGCCATCGGAGAGATGATGGGGCTGCCGCCCGACGACTGGCGTCGTCTGAAGCAGCTGACGAATGTCATGATCGGCGCGCCCGAGCCCGCCTTCTTCCTGCCGGGCGAAGACCGCAATGCAGGCGTCGCCCGCGCCGTCGAGGAGATGACCGATTACATGGTCCGCCTCGTCCAGGACCGCGAGGCGGCGGGAAGGGCGGGCGACGATCTCTCGACGCAGCTCGTCCATGCGACGCTCCATGGCCGGCGCCTCACCGAACAACAGCTCCAGGGCTACCTCTTCGTCGTCCTCGCCGCGGGCAACGAGACGACGCAGAACGCGATCTCGGGCGGGGTCCACGCGTTGCTCTCGCATCCGGAGCAGTGTGCGCTGCTGTGTCGCGAGCCCCGGCTCGTCGTCTCCGCGGCGGAGGAGATCCTGCGCTGGACCTCGCCGGTCGTGCAGTTCGCCCGCACGGCGGTCTCCGACTTCGAGCTCGCCGGGGTGAAGATCGCCGCCGGGCAGGACGTCGGGATGTGGTACCCCTCCGCGAATCGGGACGAGGCGGTCTTCGACGATCCCTATCGCTTCGACATCACGCGCGACCCGAATCGCCACCTCGCCTTCGGCGGCTACGGCGCCCACTTCTGCCTCGGCGCGAATCTCGCCCGCTGGGAGCTGCGGGCGGCGCTGCGCGCGCTGATCCCGGTCCTGCCGAAGATGGCGCTGGCCGGCGCGGCCGAGCGGGTCCCGAACCTGCACGTCGCGGCGATCCACCGCCTGCCGGTCCGGGCGGCGGCCTAGCAGGAACCGACGCGAAGGCGGGTGGTCAGGGGACCACGCACCGACGATGCGCCCGCTACGGGCGCGGCAGGAGGGTCGCGAGATGGGCGGAGACGTGAAGGCGCGAACGGAGCGGGGCCTCGACGTCCTGCGCACCCTCGGCGGATCGAGCGAGGCCGCGAGCGGCATGGCCGAATTCTTCGCGGGGCGCGGCGCGATCGGACAGATCGCGCTGCTCGTCGGGGCGGGGGAGGTCTGGGCGCGGCCGGGGCTCTCGCGGCGAGACCGGAGCCTCGTCGTGATCTCCCAGCTGACCGCCCTCGGTCGCGAGGTCGAGCTCCGCGCCCACGTCTCGGGTGGACTCCATCACGGACTCACGGCGAGCGAGATCGACGAGATCTTCCTCCAGATCGGCGCCTATGCCGGTCTCCCCGTCGCGCTGACCGGCGCAGGAATCGCGAACGAGGTCCTCTCGGAGCGGGCCGGGGGCGGGGCGCGCCCACAGCGGCCGGCGCCGCTCGAGGAGAAGGACCCCGCGCGGCGTCGCGCCGACGGCCTCGACGTGCTCCGGACGCTGCTCGGCCAGCCGGACCTCGACCCGCGCCGGACCGAGGCGCAGATCCTCGCGTCCCAGGGTGCGATGGGGGAGCTGGTCATGGACTACGCCTTCGGCGACGTCTGGTCGCGACCGCAGCTCTCGCGGCGCGACCGGAGCCTCGTCGTGATCTCGGTGCTCGCGGCGACCAACATGCGGCACGAGCTCGAGATCCATCTCCAGGGCGCGCTGCATCATGGCGTCACGCCGGCGGAGATCGAGGAGATGCTGCTGACGCTCGTCGTCTACGGCGGCTTCCCGCGCGCGATCGACGCCTCGAACGTCGCGCGGCCGATCCTCGCGCGGCACGCGGCCGGCCCCGGCGAAGCGGCGAAGGGCTGACGCTCCGTCGGACGGAATCCTTCCGATCCGTCAGATGTTATTTTCGTCGTCGAGGTCGGAACCGGCGAGCCCTCGCGATCGACTGACCGATGGGCTCCCGCTCGGGCGAGCGGGAGACGCGCGCGTCGCGCCATCGGAGGTCCCTCCCGTCATGGAAGCCACTCGCCTGTTGATCGCGGCCGTCCCGGCCTGGCTCGTCACCCTCGCGCTCTTCCACCTGATGCACAGTCTGATCCACGTCGAGTGGTTCCCCCCGCCCGTCCCGGCGCCCTCCGAAGGGCTCGACCGCGTGCGGCTCGTGCTGCCGCCCCCGCGCAGGACGACGCCGCCCGTCCCGCGCCGGATCGTGCCGCCCGCGCCGCCGCCGTCTTCGCCGAGTCCGCCCATCGGCGAGGGGCAGGACGGATCCGGCGTCGTCTTCGCGGTCCCGAGAGGACAGGACGCGCTCGCGGCGCGCGGGACCCGGGAGCACGGGATCGCGGGCCTCGCGGCAGACAGCGACGCGATCGTGCTGATCCGCGTCGAGCCGCGGTATCCGCCGCGCGCGCTGCAGCAGCGACGCGAGGGCCGCGTGCTCGTCGAGTTCACGATCGGACCGACCGGAGCGGTCCTGCATCCGCGCGTGATCCGGGCGGAGCCGGCCGGCGCCTTCGAAGACGCGGCGCTCACGGCCGTGTCCCAATGGCGGTACAGCCCGCGGATCGTCCATGGGCGGGCGGTCTCGCAGCCGGGCATCCGGACGACGATCCGATTTCGACTGGATCAGGCGAGGTCCTGAGCGGGCATGGTTGCCTCGGCCTGCGCGGCGTAGACGTGCGTCTCGCTGCGCAGGTCCTCGCGATAGGTCCGAGACGCGAGCCAGTAGTGGAGGCAGGCCCAGGCGAGGATCACGTTCATCAGCGCGAGCGCGTACCGGATGGCCTGGTCGCCCCCGAATGCGTCGCTGATGACGCCGGCGATCGGTGCGCCGAGTCCGTAGCCCAGCAGGTTCATCGAGAAGAGCATGATCGCGGCCGTGAGCGCGCGCATGCGGGGGCGCGCGAGCGACTGCGCGATGACGTGACAGGCGCCCGTGTAGAGATAGCTGCCCACGACGCTGATCGAGAGCGCGACGATCGAGGCCGGCGTCGAAGGGACGAGATACGCCAGGACCGAGAACGGGATGGAGACGAGGCCTCCGATGGCGAGCCACCAGAGGTACCAGCGCGGGTCGCGCGCCCCGAAGCGATCGCCGAGCCAGCCGCCGAGATAGGTCCCGATGCCGCCGAAGATGCCGGTCAGCAGGCCCGTCACGATGCCGGCCTCGGTCCCCGAGAGATGGTGGACCCGGGTCAGGAAGGTGAAGTTGAAGGCGACCTGTGCGCCGACGGCGAGGGTATGGAGCGTCGCGGCGATCAGGTTCTGCCGCATCGCGGGACAACGCGCGAAGAACGCGAGGACCGCGGCGAGGGGCTCGACCGCGTCCGCCTGCCCGGCGTGGCTCCGGGGCGGCTCCTCGAGGACGAAGCGGGTCCAGATCGCGAGAGCGAGGCCGGGAGCGCCGAAGGTGAAGAAGACCGCGCGCCACGAGAGATGGTCGGAGAGCGTCCCGCCCAGGATCGAGCCGATCAGGATGCCGATCGGGACGCCGAGCTGGTAGGTCGAGAGCGCGCGCCCGCGATGGCTCGGCGGGAAATGGTCCGAGAGGAGCGAGTGGGCCGCGGGGGAGCAGCCGGCCTCGCCGAAGCCGACGCCGATGCGGGCGACGAAGAGCTCGAGGAAGTTGCGCGCGATTCCGCAGGCGGCGGTCATCGCGCTCCAGACGGCGAGGGCCACGCTGATGAGGGTCGTCCGACTGCTTCGGTCGGCGAAGCGGGCGAGCGGGAGGCCCGCGAACGAATAACAGACGGCGAAGGCGAGACCGACGAGCAGGCCCGCCTGCTTGTCCGACAGGCCGAGGTCGGTCTGGACCGGCGGGAGCAGCACGTTCATGACCTGTCGGTCGAGCTGGCTCATCACGTTGACGATGACGAGGATGACGAGTGCGGTCCGCGCGTTGCGCCCTCGCCCGGCTTCGAAGTCGCTCGGCTGGTCCATCGACGCGCTGGTCCCCTCGTCCTCGTGCCCGCCCGCTCGTCGGGTCGTCGCGCGTCGGCCTTCGCGGCTTCCGGCACGGCGCGACGCGCCTTGCGCCGCCGGGGACCGGAATCGCGAGAGGATGAAGCGCTGGTCGGGAGAAGCAAGGGCCTCCCGGCCGGGCCGCGAGCGGTCTACGCTGGACCTCGCGAACACGCGCGAGGAGCGGCCGGGATGAGCGACGAGCGGATCGAGTGGAACGGGCTGGGCTACGCGGGCGTGTTCGCGCCGGATCCCGTCGCCTGGCGCGACTTCGCGACGAGCGTCTGCGGCTTCGTCCCGAGCGAGATCCTGCCGGGGCCGCGCCCGCTCGGACGGGCGGTGCCCGCGCCCGAGGCCGGCGGCATCGCGGCCGATGGGACCTGCTTCCTCAAGCTCGACCGTCGGCAGTGGCGGCTCGCCGTGCATCCCCGTCCCGAGGCCGGACTGGCCTATCTCGGCTGGGAGCTCCGCAGCGAGCACGACTTCGAACACATCGTCGCGCGGCTCGGAGAAGAGAAGGTGGCAGTGCGTCCCGGGACGGCCGAGGAATGCCACGCCCGGGGCGTCGCGCGCCTTGCCGTCTGCGTGGACCCCTTCGGCCATCGCCTCGAGCTGTTCCAGGGCGCGATCATCGATTCGGCGTTCCATTCCCCGACCGGCATCGCGTTTCGCACGGGCGACCTCGGGATGGGCCATGCCGTGCTCTTCGTGCCCGATGCCGAGCGCGCGCTCGCGTTCTATCGCGACGTGCTCGGCTTCCAGCGCAGCGACTACATGATCTTCGGCCCCGGCGGCCTCGGCATCCACTTCCTGCGCTGCACGCCTCGCCACCACAGCCTGGCGCTCCTCCAGATCGGCCCCCCCTCCGGCCTGCAACACCTGATGTTCGAGACGACCGGTCTCGACCACGTCGGACGCGCCCTCGACCGCGCTCGCGCACGGCGCATCCCGATCGCGTCGGACCTCGGGCGCCACCGCAACGACGGCATCGTCTCGTTCTACATGCGGGGGCCGTCGGGCTTCGACGTCGAGATCGGCTACGACGGCGTCCTCTGCGGCGCGGACTGGGTCGAGCGGGAGTTCGCGGGCGGGGACGACTGGGGCCATCACGGGCTCACGCCGGAATCGCTCGACCCGAGCGCCTGACGCGCGCGCCGCCCGGCGCCGTGCCGACGGCACACGGCGGGGACGGGTGAGCCGCGGCGTGCGTCATGCGGCGCGGGCAATGCGGCGCGGGGAGTTCGGCGCGGGCAATGCGGCGCGGGACACGCGGACGTCGGCCGGGCGGACCGGAGCGGCGACGCCGGACGCCCGGATCAGACGATCGATCGATCGATCGAGAGGAGCGCGCGACATGGATCTCGGCATTGCCGGCCGCACGGCGGTCATCGGCGCATCGACGGAAGGCCTCGGCTTCGCGACCGCGCACGCGCTCGCGCAGGAGGGCGTCCGCGTCTGCCTGAGCGGTCGGGAGCAGGCGCGCGTCGACGCGGCCGCGGAGAAGATCCGCAAGGCCGTCCACGGCGCGCGCGTCGAGGCGATCGCGGCCGATCTCAGCACGCTGGAGGGCGCGCGGGCCTTCATCGACGCCGCTGCCGGCCGCCTGGACGCGGTCGACATCGTGATCGCCAGCGTCGGGGGGCCGCCGCCCGGTCCGGCCCACGCGACGGACATGGAGACGCTCCAGAGCGCGCTCGACCGCTGCCTGCTGGCCATGATCGAGATGTGCCGTGGGTTCCTGCCGGGGATGCGTGAGCGGCGCTGGGGTCGGATCCTCGCCATCACCTCGGGCGGCGTGCGCATGCCGCTCGCGAACATGGTCTACTCGAACACCTCGCGCGCCGGGCTGACCGCGTACCTGAAGACGCTCGCGCGGGAGGTGATCGCCGAGGGCATCACGGTGAACTCGATCCTGCCGAGCAATCAGGTCACGAAACGGCTCGAGTCGCTGATCGGCGAGGGCATGGACCGCTACCTCGCGGCGCTTCCGGCGAAGCGAGGCGGCGACCCGGCCGACTTCGGACGGATCGCCGCCTTTCTCTGCTCCGAGCCGGCCAACTACCTGACGGGCGTCGCGCTGTCGGTCGACGGCGGCTCGGATCCGGGCCTCGTCTAGGCCCCGGCGAGCTCGTGCTCGATCGCGCCGAGCAGCGGTGCGGCGTCCGGCGTCGTATCCGGCGCGAAGCGACCGACCACGCGACCTTCGCGGTCGACCAGGAACTTCTCGAAGTTCCAGAGCACCTCCGGCGCCCGGGTCGGCGTCATGCCGTGGCCCGCGAGCTGCTTCTCCATCGCGTCACGGTTGGCGGTCTTCGGCTGGGCCTTGGTCAGGGCGCGGTAGAGCGGATGCTTGTCGTCGCCCGTGACCTGGATCTTGGCGTACATCGGGAACTCGACCCCGTAGTTCGTCGTGCAGAACTGCTGGATCTCGGCGTTCGTCCCCGGCTCCTGGGCACCGAAGTCGTTGGCCGGAAAGCCCAGGACCTTGAAGCCGCGATCGCGGTAGGTCTCGTGCAGCTTCTCGAGGCCGGTGTACTGGGGGGTGAGCCCGCATTTCGAGGCGACGTTGACGACGAGGAGCACGTCGCCGCGGTGCTCGGCGAGGGTGGCGGGCGTGCCGTCGATCTTCTGGAGCGGAATGTCGTAGAGGGATTCACTCATCGGGGGGACCTCCGGTGGCGGATGGCGGGTGGGTCGACGGCGAGACCGGGCGCATGCCTGCGCGCCCGTCGAGCCGCCGACGTCGAAACCGGTCGAGGCGGGATGCTACAGCGTCCGCGCCCGGAACTCGATCGGCATGGCGTGATAGCCGTGGAGGAACTCGCTGTAGGTCCGCTCGACGCCCGACGCCTCGACTTCGTACTCCGGCGCCGCGGCGAGGATCTCCTCGAGCAGGACGCGGCCCTCGAGGCGGCCGAGGTGTTCGCCGATGCATTTGTGGGCGCCGTGGCCGAAGGAGAGCGAGCGGGGCGGCCGCCGCGTGACGTCGAAGACGTCGGCGTTCGGGAACTCCGCCTCGTCGCGGTTGCCCGAGGCCCAGAGGAACATCACGCCCTGGCCCGGCTCGAGCGTGCGGCCGCGGACCTCGACCGGCTCCTTCACGAAGCGCCCGAGCAGGTTCGTCGGCTGGTCGTAGCGGAGCGACTCGTCGTAGGCGAAGGGGATCCGGGACGGGTCTTCGACGAGGCTTCGACGCTGGTCCGGATGGCGCCCGAGATAGAGAATCGTGTTGGCGACCGAGAGCGGGACGACCTCGACGCCGGTCACGAGCCAGGTGTACACCGTCGCGACCATCGAGGCGAAGGAGAGCGGCTGGCCCTCGGCGGGCGTTCGGAGCATGACCGCGATGTGGTCGTTCCCGTCGGTCTCGCCCCGCTCGACGCGACCCTGGATCAGTTGGGCGATGCGGGTCAGCGCGGCGAGGCGTTCCTGCTCGTTCTCGGGCCGCGTGCCGATCTGGCCGGGTCGTCGCTCGAAATAGCGCGCGACCTGCCCGCGCAGGGTCGTCGCCTCTTCGAAGGGGATGCCGATCAGGTCGGCGATGACGGAGACGGCCAGCGGATCGGCGAGATCGCGGTAGACGTCGAAGCGGCCGCGGGCGACGAGCGGCGCGAGCAGCTGCCGGACCTTCGTTCGCACGCCGTCCTCCAGGCGGGCGACCGCATTCTTCGTGTACCGGGGAACGAACATCCGTCGGTAGTCACGCTGGCGTGGCAGGTCGAGCATCGAGAAGACCGGGTCGGGCGGCGGCGGGGACTTGAGCAGCACCATCTCGGGCGTCACGCCGCGCTCCGCCGTGAAGACGTCGTTGATCGTGCTCGCGCGGATGTCCTCGAATCTCGAGAGGAACCAGGTGTCGTACCGCTCGTGGTAGTACACCGGGGCCTCGCGCCGGAGCTGCGCGTAGTGGGGCCAGGGGTCGCGCATCACCGCGTCGGAGAACGGGTCGTAGTCGATCATGGCGTCCCCTCCACCGCCGCGCGGCGTCAGCCCTGACCCATCTCGATCATGTTGCCGTCGGGATCGGCGACCTGGGACACGCGCCGCCCCGGGCGCAGCTCGAAGGGGGCGAGCGTGACGGCGCCGCCGTTGGTGCGGACGGCCTCGACCGCGGCGTCGATGTCTTCGACCTCGAGCGTGAGATAGCGGATGCCCGAACGGGCCGAGAAGCTCGCGGCGTCGTCCGCTTCAGCCGCCTTCGTCGGGACCATCACGCGCAGGATGCTCTGGCCGCACGCGAGTCGATGGATCGTCCCGATGTGGGGCAGCTCGATCGGCGGCTGACGCTCCATCCCGACCACCGCCTCGTAGAAGCGGATCAGCCGCTCCGCGTCGTTCGATACGAGGCCCACGTCGAGGGCAGGCTTCGCCATGCGAGATCCCATCATGCATTCTCCATTCTCTGGATCGACCCGATCCGGTCGCTCGGATGACCGGCGCCGCCGTCCACCCGCCGTCGCCCGTCCCCCGTTCACGGCTCGAAGGCGACTCGTTCCTCGCCGAACCGCATCATGCTCGATCGCGACCCGCGCCGCAGCGCGTCCGGCTCGCCGGACCGCCTCGAAGCGGCGTCGCGTCGGAGCGCCGAGGCCCGCCCGGCTGGCACGCGGCCGCCGGTGAATCTATAGATAACCGACTTCGCGCCCCCCAACGGATGCATCGAGGACCGTCGGCGGGCGGCAGGCAAGGAGCGAGCGCATGTCGGCGGCGAGACGGGCGGCGATCGTGGGAGTCGGTCAGACGCCCTTCACACGCGGCACGCCGCACTCGACCCTCGAGCTCCACCTGCTGGCCGCCCGGGAGGCGCTCGTCGACGCCGGGCTCGTGCCCGAGGACGTCGACGGCGTCATGCCGAACGAGCTGGCCGGGACGGTGGCCGAGGACTTCATCCTCAACCTGGGGATCTCGGGGCTCGCCTTCAGCTCGACGTTGCGGACCGGCGGCGCCTCGTTCGCGAGCGCGATGCAATCGGCGGCGCTCGCGATCGAAGGCGGCGTCGCCACGACCGTGCTGCTCGTCGCGGGGCGGCGGGGCTATTCGTCCCAGCGCGTATCGCGGTCGAGCGAGGGCGCGATCGCGCCGCATCCGGTGATGCGCCACGTCGACGAGTTCGAGCGCCCGTTCGGCAACACGGTGGCCGCCCAGTGGTTCGCCCATGCGGCGCGACGCCACATGCACGCGTTCGGGACGACCAGCGAGGACTTCGGTCGGATCGCCGTCGCCTGTCGCCAGCACGCGAACCGCAACCCCCGCGCGCTGATGTTCGAGAAGACGATGACCCTCGAGCAGCACCAGGCCTCGCCGCTGATCGCCGACCCGCTCCGCCTGCTCGACTGCTCGCTCGAGACCGACGGGGCGACGGCGGTCGTGATGACCTCGCTCGAGCGCGCCCGCGACCTGCGGCGCCGTCCGGTCTCGCTGCTCGGCTACGGCGAAGGCCATGGCTGGCCCCCGACCTCGATCACGCAGAAGCGGGACATGACCCGCATCGAGGGGCTCGAGATCGCCGCGCGCCGCGCCTTCGGACGCGCCGGGATCGGACCGCAGGACGTCGACTGCGCGCAGATCTACGACGGCTTCACGTGGGTCGTGCTCGCGTCGCTCGAGGCGGTCGGGTTCTGCAAGCGGGGCGAGGGCGGCGCGTTCGTGCGCGACGGCCGCATCGAGCTCGGGGGCGCACTGCCCGTCAATACCTCGGGCGGTCTGCTCTCCGAGGGCCACTGCTCGGGCGCGAACCTGGTCTCGGAGGCGGTGCGTCAGCTGCGGCGCGAGGTCGAGGCGGCGCGGCAGGTGCCCGACTGCGAGGTCGTGCTCGTCACGGCCGAGGGCGATTTCCACGAAGGGGCGGCGGTGATCCTGGGAGTCGAGCGATGAGCGGGGCGGGCGCGGCGAGCGGAGCCGGGAAGGGCGGCGCGACGGGGGCGCCGGCCGAGGGCGGCACAGGAGCGGTCGTGCGGCCGGCGCCGCCGGTGACGGAGCTGTCCGAGGGGTTCTGGCAGGGCGTGCGCGAAGGGCGGCTCGTGATCCAGCGCTGCACGACCTGCGGCACGCTGCGCCACTACCCGCAGCCGATGTGTCCCGCCTGTCGCGCGCTCGGTTTCGACTGGGCCCCCGTCTCCGGTCGCGGCGAGATCTACTCCTATACCATCGCTCACCGCGCGTTCCATCCCGCCTGGCAGTCCCACGTTCCCTACGCGATCGCCACGATCGAGCTCGAGGAAGGCGTGCGCATGGTCTGCGATCTGCTCGGCACGCCGATCGAACGGGTCCGGATCGGTGCCCGCGTCGAAGTCTTCTTCGAGGATCTGCCGGGGCAGGGGACGATGCCGCGCTTCCGCCTCGTGGAGTCGGCGCGATGAAGCTCGATCTCGACGAGTCGCAGCAGATCCTCGAGCAGACCTTCGGCGACCTGCTCGCGCGCGAATGTCCGACGACCCACGTCCGGGAGCACGAGGCGACCGGCCACTCGGAGAGGCTGTGGGCACGTTATGTCGAGCTCGGCGCGACAGCCATGGGCGTGCCGGAGGCGGCGGGCGGGCTCGGGCTCGGGCTGCTCGAGCTCGGAATCGTGGCGGCGTGCGGCGGGCGGACGCTCGCGCCCGTGCCCTTCCTCGAGGGGGCGGTGGCGGCGCGGGTGCTCGCGGCGGTCGAGCCGGAGGGCGAGCTGCTCGCGCGAGTCGTGGCCGGCGCGGCGATCGTCGGCCTCGCGCCCGAGCGGACGGCGGCCACGAGCGGTACGCGGGCACGGGCCGAGGGGGCGACGCTCGTGGCGTCGGGTGCGATCGCCGAGGCGGTCCTCGCGTTCGAAGGCGATTCGCTCGTGCTCTACGAGGCCGGTGCGGTGGCGGGCGGCGCGCGTGCGGGTGTCGAGCCGGTGCGCGAGGTCGGATCCGGCGCCCACGCGCTCTGGTCGCTCTCGCCGGCCGGGCCGCTCGCGCGGCGGGTCCTCGCCTCGGGCTCCGCGGCGCGCGCGGCGTACGCGGCGGGCCTCGCCGAGTGGAAGTGTCTGATCGCGTTCGCGCTGACGGGTCTCGCCCAGCAGGCGCTCGCGATCGGGTCGCGTTATGCGAAGGAGCGCATCCAGTTCGGGGTCCCGATCGGGAGCTTCCAGGCGATCGCGCATCCGCTGGCCGATTGCGCGACGCGGGTCGACGGCGCCGAGCTCCTCTGTCGCGAGGCGGCCTGGGCGCGGTCCGCGGACCCGGCGCGCTTCGAGTCGCTCGCGTCGATGGCCCTCGTCTGGGCGGGGCAGACCGCGCAGCGCACGGCGAGCGCGTCGCTGCATACCCACGGCGGCTACGGCTTCTCGCTCGAGTACGACATCCAGCTCTACTACCGCCGCGCCTTCGCCTGGGGGCTGCTCGCCGGCGGGACGCGCGAGGAGCGGATGCACGTCGCCGCGCTCGCGCTCGGCGACGCCCGATCCGTCGTCATCGAGCCGGCCGCCGGCGAGTCGAGCTCCCTCGACTTCGGTCTCGGCGAGCGCGCGGAACGCGTCCGCGAAGAGATCCGCGCGTTTCTCGCGCGCGCGTTCAGCGAAGAGGACGCGCTGCGCGAGCGCCACGAGGGCGGCGGCCACGACTGGCCGCTCTACCGCAAGCTGGCCGCCCATGGCTGGGTCTCGGCCGGCTGGCCGAAGGAGATGGGCGGCGGCGGCCGGGATCCCTACGAGATCCACATGCTCTACTGGGAGCTCTCGAAGGCGGGCTTTCCGTGGTTCGGCCTGCTCAACAACGGTTTCATCGGCCATACCCTGATGGCGCTCGGGACCGACGCGCAGAAGCGCGACCTCGTCCCGCGCATCGCGCAGGGCGAGATCCTCGTGGCCCTCGGCTACAGCGAGCCCGGCGCGGGCTCGGACGTCGCCGCCGCGCGGACCCAGGCGCGGCGGGACGGCGACGGCTGGATCATCGACGGCGAGAAGATGTGGACGACGACGGCCCACGTCGCGCAGTACGTCTTCACGCTGACGCGCACGAGCCGGCAGGATCGACCGCACCGCGGCCTCACGATGTTCCTCGTCCCGACCGACGCCCCCGGCGTCGAGATCGGACCGGTCCACACGCTCGGCGGCGAGCGCACGAACTCCTTCTCGCTGCGCGGCGTGCGCGTACCGGACAGCGCCCGGGTCGGCGAGGTCGACCAGGGCTGGGCGGTCGTCCGCTTCGCGCTCGGCCTCGAACAGGCGATGGGCTATGCGGACCTGCAGGAGCGCTTCCTCGAGCAGCTGCTCGACTGGGCCGGGCGGCCCGGGCCGGACGGCGCGCGCCCGGGCGACGATCCGCGGGTGCGCGAGCAGCTCGCGCAGTCCGCGATCCACGCCGAGGTCTCGCGCCTGCTCCGCCTGCGCTCGACCTGGCTCGCTGCGGAGGGGCGTCCGCTCGGCGGCAAGGGCGCGATGACGAAGTCCTTCTCGGCCGTGACCTATCTCGACGACGCCCAGGCCTGGGCGGAGCTCGCGGGGCCGCTCGCGCTGGTCGGCCATGCCGAGCGACTGGCGGTCGCGGGCGGGCTCTTCGAGGAGGTCTTCCGCCAGACGCCGGTCAACACGATCTACGGCGGCAGTGTCGAGATCCTGCGGAGCCTCGTCGCGGAGATCGAGCTCGGGCTGCCGAAGAGTCGCTAGGCGGAGGCGTCCACGGGTCGGGCGACGCGCGTCGTGCGGTCGGATCGGTCGCGATCTATCGTCGACCCCGGGTCGATCGGAAGCGCGCCCTCACAACGAAAGGAGTCGACGATGCTCGCAGCCATGCCGCCGTTTCTGTACTGGGAGGACGTCGAGGTCGGTCAGGCGCTCCCTCGACTCGAGTTCCCGATCACGGTCAAGACCCTGATCCTCGCCGTCTGCGGCACGCGCGACCTCATGCCCTACCACCACGATCCCGCCTACTCGAAGTCGGTCGGCAATCGCGACATGTTCGTCAACACGATGTTCGACCAGGCGCTCTTCGGGCGTTACGTCACGGACTGGTGCGGGCCCGAGAGCGACTTCCGGGAGACGACGCTCAACATGGTCGGCTCGCTCTGTCCGGGCGACCTGGCGATCGTCGAGGGCCGGGTCACGGAGAAGCGCGAATCCGGCGCGGACCGCCTCGTCAAGGTCGAGATGGGCGTGTCGAGCCAGGATCACGGGCTCGCCGCGACCTCGAGCGCCACGATCGCGATGCCGTCGCGCACGGCGGGGCCGGTCCAGCCCGTGACGAAGCTCGGCAAGCCCGTCATCACGCCGCATCCCGAGATGCCGGACTTCGCGAAGGCGTGGCTCGGCAAGGTCGGGCCCCGCTCCTACGGCGGCTACCCGGTCTCCGAGGTCCAGATCCTCTACTGGTGCGACATGGTCGAGGACGCGAATCCGCTCTACGTCGACGGCGACTACGCCCGCAAGAGCCGCCACGCTGGCGTCGTCGCGCCGCCGATGGGCCTCATCACCTGGGCGATGCGCCGCGGCGGCCAGCAGGGCGTCGATCCCGCCGCGCCCGACAGCAACTGGCCCGCTCGGAAGCCCTGGCCGCCGGTCGAGGGCACGCCGAAGCAGATCCCCACGCCCCCCGGCGCGCGCGAGACGATCGCGCAGGGCTCGACCCAGCAGTACGGCAAGCTGCTGCGGCCCGGCGATCGCGTCTACTCGACGACCGAGGTCGTCAACTGCTCCCCCCTCAAGCAGACGCGCCTCGGTCCAGGCTACTTCCAGACGAACCTCGACACCTACTACAACCAGCACGACGAGATCGTGGGATGGAACCTGTTCGCGCTCCTGCGGTACGGGATCAAGGGCTAGGCGGCCGTGCGGTCGGTCGCGTCGCGGTCGACGGGTGTGTCCGGTCGCGCGGTCGCGCCGGCGCGGGGTCTCAGAGCGCCAGCTGCCAGTAGCCGACGTCGAGCCACTCGCCGAACTTGAAGCCGACCTCGTGGAACCGCGCGGCGATGCGGAAGCCCAGCTTCTCGTGCAGTGCGACGCTGCCGGGGTTCGGCAGCGTGATGCCGCCGATCGCGACGTGGAGGCCGCGCGCGCGCAACGCTTCGAGCAGCGTCGCGTACAGGCGCGTCCCGAGGCCCTGACCCACGGATTCGGGGTCGAGGTAGATCGACGTCTCGACGGTATGGCGGTAGGCCGAGCGCTCGCGCCAGCGGTTGGCGTAGGCATAGCCGACCGGGGCGCCGGCGGCCCCGTCCGCGTCCTCCGCCGTCACGACGAGGTAGGGGAGGCCGAGGCGTCCGATCCGGTCGATGCGCGACGCCATCTCCGCGACCGGGACCGGATCCTCCTCGAAGGTGGCGACGGTGTTGCGGACGTAGTGGTCGTAGATCCGGGCGAGGGCGGCCGCGTCGTCGGCCGTCGCGGGGCGGATCAAGGGCTCACACGCGCTGCCAGTTGGGGATCTTGAGCGTCTGGCCCGTCTGCGGATGCTTCACCTCGTCGAAGATCGCGCGGACGCGATCGCCGATCTTCGCGTCCTCGGGCGCGCAGCCCACGACGTTGCCCAGCACGTTGCAGCCCGGCGCGCCGTCGACCGAGATGACGGCGATGGGGTAGGGCACCTTCGTCTTGAGCGCGGGATGCACCGGATGGTGGACCAGCACGACGCTCTCGACGCGACCCGTGCCGGGCATCGCACGAAACTCGAGGTCGCGGCTGCGGCAGGCATAGCAGACGTCGTCCGGCGGATGCTGTGCGTGGCCGCAGGCCTTGCAGAACTGGATCTGGATCGTGCCGGCCGTGAAATAGGGCGTGTTGTGGGGGCCGAGGTTCGGGAGCAGGAAGTCGTCGCCGAGGAGTCGGGGCATCGGGATTCTCCGTGCGCGCGCGGGCTGGCCGCGACGCGCGTCGAGGGGCTGCGCGGGGCCGCCCGCGCGGGCTTTCGGGCTAGCGGGCTCCGCCGAAGAGGATCGCGCTACCCGGCGCGTAGCCCGGCCCGGCGATCGCGAGCGAGTAGTCGACGTCCTTGACCTGACAGGTCGAATCGCCGCGCGCCTGTCGCACGGCCTCGATGGTCATCTCGAGCCCGTGGATGTAGGCCTCGGCGAGGTTGCCGCCGCTCGTGTTGAACGGGAGCTTCGCGTCCGGCCCTTCGAGGGCACCGTCGGCGACGAAGGCGTCGACCTCCTCGGGCTTGCAGTAGCCGAGCTCGCAGAGGGCCATCACGACGGGACCCGTGAAGTTCTCGTAGAGCTGGAGCACGTCGACGTCGGTCGGCCGGATGCCGGCCCGCTCCCAGATCATCCGACCGACGTTCTCGTAGTACATGCCCGGGAACCAGCGCTTCTGGAACGCCGTGAGTCCGATGTCCGGTCCCAGACCCTGGGCGGAGGCGAGGATCGGCACGGCCTTCTGCTTGAGATCGCGGGCGCGCTCGGGCGTCGTGACGACGAGCGCCGCGGCGCCGTCGTTCTCCTGGCAGCAGTCGAAGAGATGGAAGGGCTCGACGATCCAGCGCGAGGCGTGATAGGCCTCGCGCGTCAGCGGCTGGCCGTGGCGCACGGCGCGCGGATTGCGCTGGGCGTTGGCGTAGGAGGCGAGGGCGATCGCGGCGAGCGCCTCCTGCGAGACGCCATGGTCGTGCATCCAGCGCTTCGTGTGGAGCGCGCACTCCTGGGCGGGCGTCATCTCGCCGTAGGGGAGACCCCAGGAGAGGCCTTCCGGTGCGGCGCCCGCGGCGAGCGTCGAGCCCGAGCCCAGGCGGTAGAACTGGCCCTGCGCCAGCGCGCGGAAGGAGACGACGTAGTTCGCGTAGCCGGCGGAGACGGCGGCGTCGGCCTGCATGACGCAGGAGGCCGAGTTGTTGCCGCCCCCGGCCCAGGGCGTCGACGACCAGCGCAGCTCCTTCATGCCGAGGGCGGCCGCGATGCGCAGCGGGCTGTTGCGCGTGTCCATGTAGGAGATCAGGCCGTCGACCTCGGCGAGGTCGAGCCCCGCGTCGGCGCAGGCGCGTTCGATCGCCGTGCAGGCGAGCTGGAACTCGGTATCGGGGGACTGTCCGTGCTTGTAGTAGGTCGACTCTCCGACGCCGGCGACGACGGCTTTTCCGTGCATGGGAAGGCTGGCTCCTTGACTGACCCGAATCGGCTGACCCGAATCGGCTGACTCGATTCGCGGGCTCGCGGCGGCGGGCGCGTTCGGCTCGCCGGGCATGCGGCGGGGACGGTGACGATCGATCGGGGCCGCCCGGGCGCCTCGCGAGACTACCGCGAAGGATCAGGGGCGCCCAGGGACTCGTGGGGCGGCGCGGGGAGCGCGGGCCGGGCGAGGTAGCCCTCGATCAGCTTGCGGTCGACGGCGTCGGGGCGGGATGCGAGGTAGCGACGGAGCATCTCGTTCGACCGCTCGGGCGCGCCGGTATCGCGCAGGTAGAGGCCGAGCGCGCGCAGGGCTTCGGGATCCTGGGGGCCGTACTCGACGGCGCGTTCGAGGTCCGCGCCGACCGGGTCGGAGAGCCGTTGCTCGGGCTTCTCGCGCGCCGCGACCAGGGCGCGCAGCGCGTAGGCCGGACCCGAGTCGGGATGGCGCTCGAGGTGCTCCTGGATCAGCGCGCGGGCCGATTCGAATTGCTCGGCGTCGAGCTCGAGCTTCGCGGCCGCGAGCCGATGCGGATCCATCGCCCGTCGGAAGGGCTCGATCCGCAACGGCTGCGCCGTCGACCGCGCCGGAAGGGCGCGGAGCGCGGTCTTCATCGCGGCGACGCGCACCCAGAGGTCGTCGTGGCTCTCCCAGGTTCGGATCGTCCGCGCGTGCGTTCCCGGCATGCGCTGGGCCGTGATCGAGAGCGCGGGAACGCACTCGCCCGGCGCATAGCCCGCAGCCGCGACGAGCGCGATCGCCTCACGGTCCGCCTCCTGCTCGAGCGCCCGGCTCAGCTTCATCCGCTCGACGTGCGAACCCGTCAACGTCTCGTAGCGCTGGGAGCGCAGGCCGTGGCGGCGGAGGACGTGGACCAGCTCGTGGGCCAGCACGCTCGCGAGCTGGTCCTCGTTCGCGAATCGCACCACGAGCGGAAGTGCGATCAGGATCGTGCCGTCCGCCAGCGCCGCGGCCGAGAGGTCGACGTCGCGGACCACCCGCACGCGGAGCTTCGGTCCCGTCGAGGGCAGGGGCGGGGCGAGGAGCGCGACGATCGCCTCGAGGTAGGCGACGAGCGGCTCGCTCTCGTAGAGCTCGCCCTCCTTCTCGGCCGCGTCGACGTCCTCCTCGGCCTTCTGCCAGAGGAGCCGCTCGTCGGCCTCGGGGCCGGCGGCGAGCGGGGTGTCCCAGTTCGTGATGTCCGGAAAGGGCGGCGCGCAGGCGGTGAGGGCGGCGGTGAACAGGGTGACGTGCAGGGCGCCGAGCGCGGCGCGGAGCGGACGGGCGCATCGGGTCGCCGTCGACAGCGGACGGCGCGGGACGTCGGACGGGCTCATTCCCACGCGAAGTCCGGCGCGGGCGAGCCTGCTGGGCGGCCGCTCGAGCGGAGCCGCTCGATCGCCTTGCCCAGCGCCGAAGTCATGGCTTCTTCGACCGCGTCTTCGTCGCGCAGCCAGCGGTCGAGCGGGAGTCGATCCTGGCCGCGCGAGAGACTGATGTCGAAGAGCGCCTCGACGCCCGCGCTCCGGAACGCCACGTCCTGGTTCTGCAGGTCCGCGACGCGCACGAAGAGCGACGTGACCGGAATCCAGCCCGTCTCGTACTGATAGACGCCGACGAGGGCGCCAATGAGGATCTGGCTCGCGATGCGGGCCGTCGAGTTGATCTGGGCGCGCTGCCCGTCCCAGGATGCGCTCGTTCCGTCATACCAGGCGGCTGCCTCCTGCAAGCCGACCTCGATCCAGCCCGTGCAGCCGAAGGACGTGCGGACGCTCTGCTCGACGTCGGCCTCGAAGGCGGCGCGCTTCTCGGCGTCGATCCGGCCCGTCGCGGGATCGAAGATCGCGCCCGAGCGCGCATCGACGGTCTCGATCAGGGCCTCGACCTCGTCGCTCGGCACGACCGCGATCCCCGCGCGCTCGAAGTGCTCCGCCAGGGTCCGCTCGATCCTCACGGTCCGTTCGTCGTCCGCCTCGAAGGGGACACGGGCCGGATGCAGGCAGAGTCGGAGGGCGTTCGCGGCAGGCGCGAGCATCAGGCTCGCGGCCGCGATGCCGAGGGCGGCACGGATCGACCCGCCGTCCCGTCCTGGGCCCTTCCCAGGCGTACGCGTGCGAAGAAAAATCCGACGGGTCCGCATCGGGCCACGTTAACATGGCGCCATGCGAGCCGGTGCGGCGAATCGTCGAGGCATCTCCAGGACGGTTTGGATCGCCGTCGGCCTGCTCGCGTCGCTCGCCTGTTCGACTCCGCCGCCGCCGCCGCCGCCGGTCCCGGAGATACCGGCCTGGCGCGACGGGGTCCGGACCATCGCGATCGCGCCCCTGTTCTCCACCACCTCGCGGGTCGCGCGGGCACAGGCGGCCGGGGCCTTCGAGGCGCGCGTGACGAAGCGCCTCGTCGACGCGGGATTCGACGTCGTCGGTTCGGAGGTCTGGGACGCGACCTGGCGGCGTTATGTCGAGGACGTCGGACCGATCTTCGACGCGTCGACGGGCAAGCCGGACGAAGAGCGGCATGCGCTCGTGCGCGATGCGGTCCACCGGGAGCTCGCCGAGGCCCGGAACGTCGACGCGATCCTGCTGCTCGAGATCCGGGTCCACGAGACCTTTGGCAGTCGCCGCGCGCCGGAGGCCTGTGGTCAGCGGATCCAGCCCTGGTGGCCAGGAGGCTGGCAGCCCCAGGGCGATGGGGCGTTGCTCGTGCGGATCAGCTGTCTCGTCGGGTTCCTCGTCGTGCCGGGGGGCGAGCAGCTCTTCGCCCGGCAATCGGGGCTCGAGGGGGTCGAGACCTGGGACGCGCAGACGCGCGCCGTGCGACCCGAGGCGGAGATGCTGCAGGACGCGGCGGTGCTCGACCGCGCGGTGGACGTCGTCCTCGCCCCGCTGCTCCTGGCGCCGGCCCCCGACGCCGCCCCGCCGGCCGACGGCGCCTGAGCCTCAGGCCCAGGGATCCACCATCACCTTGCAATCCGGTGCCCGAGCGAGCAGCTCCTCGACGGTGCGCGTCATCGCCTCGAGCGGGATGGTGCGCGTGATCATGCAGCGCGGCTCGAGATGGCCCGCCGCGAGGGCATCGATGACCTCTTGATAGTCGGACCGGTCGTAGGTCATCGAGAAGAAGAGCCGCAGCTCCTTGAAGAGCGGAATCGCCGTCCGGATCGTCTCGGGATGCAGGCCATAACCCATGCAGACGATCGTCCCCTTGGCGCGCACCGCCTCCATCGCCTGCATCACCGCCCCGGGAAATCCCGCACACTCGAGCACGACGTCGGGCTGGCCGCCGAGGGCGTCGCGGAAGGCGGCCGTCGCGTCTGCCGGCGACTGACCGTGCGCGGACGTCGCGCTCGCCGAATCCGGATCGGCGGGCCCGGCGGGCACCGGTTCGGACGCCGTCACGACGAAGTCCGTCGCGCCCATGGCGAGCGCGAAGCGTCGTCGTCGGGTCGAGGGCGCCGCCACGACGACCCGCTCGGCGCCGCGTCGCCGCGCCCACCAGGTCGCGCAGAGGCCGATCGGTCCCGCGCCGAGCACGAGCACGCGCGCGCCCGGGCCGACGTCGGCCATGCGCACGCCGTGGAGTCCCACGGCGAGCGGCTCGACGAGGGCGCCGTCCTCGGCCGAGAGCGACGCCGGCAGGACGTAGGCCTCGCGCTCGGGAAGCGTCATGAACTGCCCGAAGCCGCCCGTCGGATGCTGGCGCCAGGCGGGGCAGAAGACGAGATGGCCTTCCCGACAGGCCTCGCATTCGCCGCAGGCCGTGACGCATTGCGCCGTGACGCGGGCGCCCAGCGGGATGCGGCGGACCCGGGCGCCGCGCGCCACGACCTCGCCCGCGAACTCGTGGCCGTAGACCTTGTCCGTCTCCATGCCCGCGTCGCCGGTCCAGGTACTGACGTCCGTCGCGCAGATGCCGCAGCGCTCGATGCGGACCAGGATCTCGTCGGGTCCCGGATCCGGGCGCGGCCGTTCCTCGATCCGGAAGGGCGCGCGGGGGCCGGCATAGACGGCGACCTTCATCGGGGGTCCGTCACGCATCGTGGACCTACCACTTCCGGCGCATCTGCGCGCCCATCCGCCGCTGGCGCAGCGCCCGGTCGCGCGCCTCGGGCGTCACCACGGGCGTGTCGGCGGGCAGGTGATCGCGGAGCGCCGCGAGCTTCACGCGCCGGATCGTGGGGCAGGGGGCCGAGCTCGCCTGGTTCCAGCGATTCTGGATCACGCCGCGATGGAAGCCGCCCGGATCGAGCCAGTTGGGCACGCCCGGATCGCGCAGCGCGACGACGCCGCGGAAGCGGCCGTCGGCATCGAGGCGGGCCTGATGGGCGTTCAAGCTCGACTGGCGGTGCGTCCAGTCGATCGTCGCGAAGAGCTCGTCGGCGAGCATGAACGACCAGTACCGCACGCGCTCGGGAATCTCGGTCTCGATCACGAGCGCCTCGTCCTCCTCGATCTCGAAGGGCGTCTCGAGGTAGACCTGCGGCCAGGAAGAGCCGGTGAAACCGCTGTAGTCCTGGACCTCGAAGCGGTTGACGCGCCCCTGGGCGCGGATCGCGTTCATGTGGATCAGCCAGTGCTGGATGCTGTACTCCATCCAACGGCCGGTTTCCTCCATGCGCTCTGCGAGCTGTTCCGCCGTGACCTTCGGTCGCGCGGCCGGCACGTCGAGCCGTTCGAGCGTCATGCGCGCGTCGACCTCGCCGACCCAGTCGACCATGGCGTGGCGCACGCCGAGGTTCGTCGCCTTCGGATCCAGGTACCACCAATCGCCCCGCCAATCCTTCGGGCGCTCTGCCGAGAGCAGGACCTCGAAGCGGCCGTCCGCCCCGATCGTGAGCGCGTCGAGGTCGTAGTTGGCGAGGCCGGGCTTCGGCTTGTCGGTGCGCGTGAAGTAGGTCTCGGAGACGGTGACGAAGACGAAGAGCGAGCTGCCGCGGTGGCCGGCGAGGCGGTACGTGCCGCCGCCGCGGATCGGCGCGTAGGTATAGACGAAGTCGGGGACCGGGGCGGCGAAGTTGAGCGTCTGCGAGAGCATCGGGACGAACTCGGGGTAGTCGGGGTCGTTCGAGACGAGCCCGAAATGCCCTCCCGCCAGCGCGGAGAGCATCATCGCGCAGAGCGCCTGCCGGTCGTACGCGTCGTTCGGATCGCGCAGGCGCGCGGCCAGCCGGTCTGCGACCGGTGCCCAGCGCGCGAGGTAGTCGCTCCACTCGGGAAGCGGAGCAGCGTTCGGGTCGCGATGCGTCATGCGAGCTTCTCCCGGACCTCTTCGGGGTCGAGGCCGTAGTCGGCAGGGGTCTCGCCCCGTCGGCCATGGGCGAGCAGGGCGTCGCGCTTCGACTGCGCGGCGATCCAGGTCTGCATGCGTGTCTCGGTCTCCGGACCGAGCTCGAGGTCGAAGCGCGCGTAGACGCCGCGGACCACGCCGAGCGGATCCCGCGCGAGCTCTTCCTGCTGGACGTCATGGAAGGCGTCGGGTCGGCGCGCCCGGACGGCGCGGGTATGCGCCGTCGCCTGGGCGTAGACGCGCAGCTGGCGGGGGCCGATGCGGCGCGCCTCGGGGCTTCCGGGCGCCGGGTCGCCGCGATAGGCCGCGAGCAGGCTCGAGAGGGAGACGAGGGTCGCGACGGGGTCGCGATGGGTCAGGATCACGCAGGCGTCCGGGAAGACCTCGAGCAGCGAGCCGGTGCGCAGGAAATGGGTCGGGTTCTTGAGCAGCCAGGTCTTCTCGCGCTCGGCATGGCCGATCAGGCGCAGGTTGTCCGCCAGGCGCCGATAGCTCCCGAGCTCGTCCTGCGCGAGATACCAGTCGTCGTAGGTCGGCAGCTCGAGCAGCGAGGGCAGCTGGTTCGTGACGAAGGTCTGCATCATCAGCGCGAGGCATTCGTCGACGTCGTCGGGCCCGATGCGGTGGAGCGCGACGGCGCGGGGCGCGGCCGCCTCGAGCGCGCGGGCGGCGGCGGCGGCGGCGCGGTAGAGCGGATGGTCGAGCCATTCGCCGCGCGGCGGCCGGAGGATCGGGTTCGGGATGAGCCAGGACTCGAGCCCCTGGAAGCGGGGGTCGAGGGCGAGGAGCTGGTGGAGCGCGGTCGTGCCCGTCCGCGGGATGCCGGCGATGACGAGCGGCCGGACGATCGGGTCCGCGAGGCAATCGGGATGGCGCCGCCAGCCGGCCTCGGAGTGGAGCCGCCCGACGAGGCCCGGCAGCATGAACGCGAAGACCTTCGCGCGGGTCGCTTCGTCGTCGGGGAGATCCGCCTCGCACGCCGCGAGCACGCGAGCCAGCCCCTCGCGGTAGTCGTCGCGCCCGAAGTCGGCGAGCCCGGTCCCACGGCTCGCCGCCGCATGGAGCGCGGGCTCGAACTCCGCATACCGCTTCGGGACGCCGTCGGCCAAGTCTTCCCCCCCGGATCCCCCGCCTTCGCTCACGCCGCCGATCGCCCCGCGGCCCGAAGCGCCGGCCCGCTCACCAGCGATCCCAGTGGATCACGTCGGTGATGGGCTTTCGCTTGACCGGACCGAAGGGTCGGTCCGGGTAGCCGAGCGCGATGCAGACGGCGATCGAGACCGCCTTCGGAATGCCCAGGACCTCGCGCATCAGGTCCTCGCTCCCGAGCTGGAGCGTCGTAAACGTCGAGCCGAGGCCGAGCGAGCGGGCGGCGACGATCAGGTTCTGCGCCGCCGGGTAGAGCGCGGCGTCGACCATCTGGTCGGTCGCCGCGCCAGGCGGATAGACCTTGCGGCCGCAGACGACGATCCAGACCGGAACGTTCTCGAACTCGCGCAGGAGATGTTTGGCGCCTTCGACCGTTCGCGAGATGCTCCCTGGCGTGTTCGGCACCCGTTCGACGAGCGGCATCAGGCGTTCGCGGACCGCCGGACCGAGCCTCCCCTTGATCGCCGGATCGCGCACGACCACGAAGTCCCAGCCCTGCGAGTTGCCGGGACTCGACGCGCGGGTCGCCGCATGGATGACGCGCTCGATCAGCGCCTGGGGGACGGGGTCCGGCTTCAGGTACCGGATCGCCCGGCAGGTCTCCATCGCTTCGATCGCGTCCATCGCTCGCCGCCTCTCCTTCTCGCTTCGTTTTTCCCGCGCGCCCGGGCGGAGGCCCCGTGTCGGTCATTGTCGGTCATTCTGTCAAAGGCGAGGCGCCACGGGCAAGGCCGCCGCAGGGTCCGCGACGCGGGCGGGGCCGGAGACGGGCGTCGATCGCCTGCCGTCGCGCGCGCTGGACGCGGGGGGCGGCAATTCGTGTAGAGTGGCATCGGGCCGCGCGGGCCCGCATCCGCGAGGAGAGCCGCCATGGGACGCAAGTACAAGGTCATCTCGGGCGATGGTCACGTCGAGACGCCGCCCGACTCCTGGGTCAAGTACATGCCCGAAGAGCATCGCGAGCGCGCGCCGCGCCTGATCCGACTGCCGAAGGGCGGCGAGGCGTGGCTGATCGAGGGCCAGCCCCTCATTCCCAACGGTCAGAACATCACCGGTCGCGGGCCCGTGAAGATCGCGGGCGGAAGCTACTTCAATGCGGACGGCAGCCCGGCCGAGGGCGCGGGCGACGCGAAGCAGCGGCTGCGCGAGCAGGACCTCGACGGCATCGACGCCGAGGTGCTCTTTCCGCCGATCTTCGCCTCCCGCGCGATCGAGAACATCGCGGACAAGGACGTCTACCGCGCGCTGATCCGGGCCTACAACACGTTCCTCGCGCGCGACTACTGCGCGGTCGCGCCCGACCGCCTGATCGGCAACGGCGTGATCCCGTCGACGGGCGTCGACGACGCGATCGCGGAAGTCGAGTTCCTGCATCGCGAGGGCATCCGTTCGATCTCGCTGCATGCCTTCCCCAACGGCTCGGGCTTCGCGCGACCCGAGGACGACGCCTTCTGGAAGCGGACGCTCGAGCTCGGCGTCCGACTCTCGCCCCATTTCGGCTTCGGCCAGATGGCGCCGGGTCTCGACCACGTCGGCCTCGGCACGACGGGCGATCCCTTCGCCGCGACGCTGACCCAGCGCGTCTCGGGCCAGCCGCCGATGTACACGATGAGCCAGCTGATCGTCTCGGGCGCCCTCGACCGCTTCCCGAAGCTGCAGTTCTACTTCGCGGAGGTCAACGCGAGCTGGCTGCCCTGGGCGCTCTTCGTGATCGACGACAACTACGAGATCTTCCGCGGTCCCTACAACCGCAAGCTCGAGCGCAAGCCCTCCGAGTACATCCTCGACCACTTCTGGTTCGGCATCATCCGCGATCCGAAGTCGATCGAGATGCGCGAGCATCTGCCCTTCGATCGCTTGATGTTCGGCAGCGACTTCCCGCATTCGGTCGGCTCGTATCCGAACACCATGCGGTTCCTCGACGGTTGCTTCGAGGGGGTTCCGGAGCGCTACCGGCGTCAGATGCTGCTCGAGAATCCCGCGCGCTACTACGGGCTCGACCTCGACAAGGACATCACCGAAACGCCGCGGGCATGAGCGCGAGTCGCGTCGCGTGTCCAGCGGCCGCGTCGCGCGAACGCCGGGAGCCGAGAGAAAGGGGTCCGATGGCCGAGACGGTGAGCGAAGGTGCGCTGGTCGAGCGCTTTCCCTGGGTCCAGATCAGCCACGACAACAAGCATCTCTTCCGGGGCTGGCTCGACCGGACGCTGCTGCTGAACCGCTGTCGGGATTGCGGACGCTTCCACCATCCGCCCAAGCCGATCTGCCCCGAGTGCTGGTCGTGGCGCGTCGAGCCGACGCCGGTCTCGGGACGGGGCGTGATCCACCTCGCGATGTTCCTGCGCCAGGGCGCGCCGGCGCCGGGCGTCGACTACGCGAAGGCGCCCCATCCGGTCGTGACCGTCGAGCTCGAGGAGCAGCCCGGGCTGCGCTTCACGAGCACCGTCGTCGACGCGCCGCAGGAGGCGATCCGGATCGGCGCGCCGGTCGAGCTCGCCTGGATCGACCGCTACGGAGCGCCGTTCCCGGTCTTCCGGCTGCGCGCCGAGGGGCGGGCGTGACCGCGAGCATCGACGCGACCGGCGGTGCGCGTCAGGAGCCTGGGGCGCGTGGGCGGGTCCGGTATCCGATCAAGGACCAGATCGCGATCGTGGGGCTCGGCTCGACGGCGTTCAGTCGCGATGCCGGTGGCCGTTCGCCTGCTTCGCTCGCCTGCGAGGCGGCGATCCAGGCGATCCACGACGCGGGCATGACGAAGGCCGACATCGACGGCGTCGTCGGCGTGCTCGAGCCGGGAGCGCCGCGCGCGAACCAGATGACCGCACTGCTCGAGCTGCCGAACGTGACCCACCACTCGGGTCCGATGCCCGTCGCGATGTTCGGCCTGATCGACGCGATGACGGCGATCTTCTCGGGTCAGTGCGAGAGCGTGCTGGTCTACTACGCCTTCACGCGCCTGCCCTGGAACTCCCGCTCCGCGGCCCAGGATCCGTTCCGGCGCTACGTCCACCTGGGCGGAGGGACGGCGAAGCCGCCGATGCCCGAGTCGATCGACCCGTCGGCCGCCTACACGGCCTGGGCGAGCCGCTACATCCACGAGTTCGGCGCGACGCGCGAGGACTTCGGCCGCATCGCGCTCAACATGCGCGCGAACGCGAGGCAGAACCCGAAGGCCGTCATGAAGACCCCGCTCACCATGGAGGGCTACCTGCAGGCGCGCATGATTCGCGATCCGCTCTGCATGCTCGACATGGACGTCCCGGTCGACGGTGCCGACGCGTTCGTGCTGACGACCGTCGAGCGCGCGAAGCGGATCACGAAGAACCCGATCGTGGTCCACGCCGCGACGGCCGGGATGGTCGGACGGAACGACGAGGACCAGCTGGCGTCGCTCGCGCGGCACGGTCAGCACGTCGTGGTCGAGTCGCTCAAGGCCCGAGGCGATTTCTGGATCGAGGACGTCGACGTCTTCTTCCCCTACGACGGCTTCTCGATCATCACGCTCGGATGGATCGAGAACGTGGGCTACTGCAAGCCGGGCGGCGCGGGCCGTTTCATGCAGGAGCATTGGGACGCGAAGTCGGGCCGCGTGCTGATCGACGGGCGCGTCCCGATGAACCCCCATGGCGGCTCGCTCTCCGAGGGGGCGTCGCGCGGAACGGGGCATCTGCGCGAGGCGGTGACCCAGCTGCGCGGCGAGGCGGGGCCAAGGCAGGTCGAGAACGCGCGGACGGCGCTGATCGGCTGCGGCGGATTCTTCTTCAACTCGCAGGGGGCGCTGCTGCGCAGGCTCTAGCCCGATGCGACGGAGCGGTCGCGATCCGCCGCCGCGCGGCGCTCAGACGGCCCGCGCGCGCTTTCGGAGCAGCCGCCCCGGCATCGCCCCCGTGTGCTCGCCGTCTCGCACGACGATCTCGCCGGCGACGATCGTCGCCGCGATGCCGACCGAGCGCTGCTCGATGCGCTTCTCCCCGGCCGGCAGATCGTGGGCGACGGTCGGCATCGCGGGCGCGACGGTCCCGGGGTCGACGACGTTGAGATCGGCGACGAGACCCTCGCGTACGAGTCCGCGGTCGTGGAAGCCCCAGGCGCGCGCGGGGGCGAGGGTGATCATCCGGATCGCCTCCTCGAAGGAGAAGGCCTGACGGTCGCGGACCCAATGCGCCAGCAGATGGGTCTGCAGCGACGCGTCGCTCATCTGGCTGACGTGGGCGCCCGAGTCGGAGAACGAGAGCACCGTGCGCGGGTGGCGCAGGATCGCGTCGATGTCGTCGGGATCGTAGGGCGAGAGCGTCTGGACGAAGAACTGCTTCATGTCCGTCTCGAGCGCGAGCCGGATCATCAGCGCGACCGGATCGAGCCCCCGCGCGCGCGCCGCCTCGGCGACGGAGGGATTGGGGGGCACGGGCTTGTCCAGGACGCGCATGCGCTCGAACTCCGGCGGGCGGGCCTCGCCGCCCACGGCCTCGCCATAGCGGCTCTCCCTCGCGCTCTTCACGAGCCGCTCGACGAGCGACGGATCCGCGAGCTGTCGCCGCTGCTCCTCGATCGGGAGCGCGCGCAGCTCGCGCCAGACCGGCAGGCGGTCGAAGGGCAGCTGCGTCCGGAACGAGGACATCGTCCCGATGCCGCGGCAATGCGCGAGGCCGAACATGCGTCCCCCGCGCGCGGCGCAGAGATCGAGCATCGGGAGCACGGCCTGGGCGTCGAGCAGCGCCGGCGCGGCGAAGGGCACGCCGGTCTCGACCGCGAGCGCGATCAGCTCGTCGCGACGCGACTCGGCGCGGTCGGGCGGCGCGGGATCCTCGACGTATTGGAAGACGCCGAGGCCCGTCTCGCCCATCGTGCGCACGAGCGTCTCGACCTCGCTCCAGGCGGCGAGGCGCGAGGCGACGGGACGGTCGTCGGAGGTGCGGTGCTGGTGGGTGCGGGAGGTGGAGAAGCCGATCGCGCCCGCGGCGAGCGCCGAGCGGAGCTCGGCCTGCATGGCGTGCAGATCGTCGTCGTTCGCGGTCTCTTCGAAGGCGCGCTCGCCCATCGCGTAGGTACGCAGCGCCGAGTGGCCGATCTGGGCGGCGTAGTGGATGCCCTTCTCCAGTCGATCGATGGCGTCGAGGTACTCGGCGAAGGTCGTCCAGGTCCATCGGATGCCCGCGGCCATCGCCTTGCCCGAGATGTCCTCGGCGCGCTCGAGGCTGCGTACGACGAGCATCGCGTCCTTCTCGGCGGAGGGGGCGAGGGTGAAGCCGCAGTTGCCCATGACGACGGTCGTCACGCCATGCCAGCAGGAGTTGGCCCCGGTCGGATCCCAGAAGATCTGGGCGTCCATGTGGGTATGGCCGTCGATGAAGCCGGGAGTCACGGCGAGTCCCTCGGCGTCGATCTCCCGCTTCCCGCGCTCGCGGATGCGTCCGATCGTCGCGATGCGATCGCCGACGAGGCCCACGTCCGCGTGATAGGCGCCCAGTCCCGAACCGTCGACGACGTTGCCGTTCCGGATCACGAGGTCGTAGCTCATGGTCGTTCCTCCTGTAGCGATTCGGCTTCCGCCCGCATTCGAGTCCACCCGCGCCCCCGACCGCCGGCCTGGCGCTCCGGACGCCGCGCGTCGGCGCGCCGACGCCCGCTCAGTCGAGCTCCGTCAGCGGCACGACCCGCGTCACCGGCTGCTCGATCTCGCCCTCCGGGAGCAGGAAGCGCCAGTAGAGCGTCCCGAACGTCTGCCCCTCGGTGTCGAGCCAGTTGGCGATCTTCGCGCCCGGCCGCTTCGGCGAGACGGCGAAGCGGAAACGGCCCTGGGCGTCGGCCTTCATCTGCTTGCGGTTGAGCGAGCAGCTCCGATAGCGGTAGTCGCCCGCCTGCTGGAAGCGGTTCCAGAACATCACGTTCGCGTACACGCACGCGGGCCAGCGCGCGTCGACGACGAGGGCATGGTCGGGGGGGAGGACGACGAGCCCCGCGCAGTAGGCGTTGTCGACGGCGCCCGCGCCGCCGCCCTCGCTCGGGACCCACTTCTCGGGCTTCGGCAGCTGGTTCGGCACGAGCGAGAACCAGGACGGGGTCCGGGTCGGATCCTGCGGCCCGCGCGCGAGGGTCTGCGAGTGGATGAAGGTCATCGCGGCGCGCAGCTTGTCGGCGAGCGCCCCGGGCGGGAGGGGGCGCGGATAGCCGGGCTCGTCGAGGCACTCGATGTCGATCTCACAGACGAGCCGCGGGTCCGCCATCGCGCAGGTCTCGCCCTCGAAGTAGTGGCGCGCGATCACGACGTTGGGCTTGCCCGGTTGCATGTGGAGCGCGCCGGCGCGGGGCGAGGGCAGCAGATCGATCGTGAAGCGGCCGGCGACGTCGCGCGGGAACTGGGTGTGGTTCAGCGCCGAGACGACGCCGTCGTTGAAGTCGCCCTCCTGCTTGCCCGTGTAGACGGTGAAGCTGACGTAGACCGCGTCGTGGATGCGTCCGGTGATGCGGTAGCGGCGAGACGGGTCGAGGGGCGCGCAATGCGCGGGGTTGTCCGCGCCTTCGCCGCCCCATTTCAGCACGGCGCTCGCGAGCGGCGCGAAGCGCGGGCGCGAGGCGTCGTTGTCGACCCAGGTGTCGAGTCCGCATTTGATCAGATGCAGGAGCATGTGCTCGCCGGCCGCGACGTCCGCCGGCGTCGTCACGTTGCGATCGGGGCCGAGGAACTCCCGGTCGACCTGCGCGACGAGGGCGAGGAAGTCGCGGAGCGCATCGCGACTCGGGATGGACGAGGACTCGGCCTGCTGGGATTCGCTCATGGCGCTCACCGCTGGATGCGCTCGCGGGTCTCGGGCGTGTGGACGTCTTCGAGGAGCTTCGGGTCGAGGATGCGCTCGTCGAGGTGGAGCTTCTCGATCCGCCAGCCCGCTTCGGTCCGGACCGCGTCGACGGTGTAGACGCCGACGCCCGAGAGCAGGCGGTTGTGCTGGTAGACGGTCATGTGGGCGCGGTCGCCCTCGACGTCGACGAGCTCGGTATCCATGTAGTGCCAGGGCATCGCGCCCTCGCGGTCGGCGAGCTGGGCGTTCAGCCAGTCCCAGATCGCCGCGATGCCCTCGAGCCGGACGTCCATCGGGAAGTTGACGCCCCGGTACTCGGCCACGGCGTCCGGCAGGAAGGTCCGCCGGAGCAGCGCCTGGTCGCCGCCATCGATGCCCTGGGCGTATTGATGGATCAGCCGCACGACGGCCTGGCGGTCGGCCTCGCGCTCGAGCGCCTGGAGTCTCGATTCGACGTCGCCGTGGGCGCAGGCGAGCAGGGTCGCGGTCGCGGAGCAGGCGACAGCCAGGCGAATGCGAACGGAACGGGACATCGGCGGACTCCTCGGGATGGAGGGCGACGGTCGCAGACGCGGTGCCCGCGTCCGGCCGACGCGACGCCGGCCTCCGGCGAAGGCTACCCATTCGCGGCGCCCGGGGATAGCCTTCCCGCATGCCCCGCTATGGCTACGCGACGCTGAACCACTCGCCCTTCCACGACCTCCCGACGCAGTGGGAGGCTCATCTCGAAGCCGCGGCGTCGGCCGGATACGACGCGATCGCGCCGGACGTGTTCTGGCTGCGCGCGCTCGAAGCGGAGGGCGTCGCGCTGGAACGGGTCGCCGACGCGATGCGCGATCGGGGGCTCGCCTGCATGGAGATCTCCGGCCTCGCGATCGGGGACGACGAGCGGACGGCGGCCGAGCTCGAGGAGAACCTGCGCTATGCGCGGGCATTCGACGCCGAGCTCGTGAACACGCGGATCGTCGTTCCGGTCGACGAGGCGGTGGCCCGCCGCCTGAAGGCATGCGCGATCGCGCTGCGGACCCGGGGCGCGGCGGACACGGGCACGCAGATCGCGCTCGAGTTCTCGAGCGGGTCGCGTCTGCGCGGCGTCAGGGAGACGCGGGCTCTGATCGAGGCGGCCGGCGAACCGGGCGTCGGCGTCACGATCGACACCTGGCATTTCTTCAACCACGCCGACGGTCCGGATTGGGCGGCGCTCGAGGCGCTGCCGGAGGCGCTGCTCGCGAACCTCCAGCTCTCCGACGGCGTGGGCCACGGAGAGGGCGAGTTCTGGGAGGCGACGATGAATCGGCGCCGATTGCCGGGCGAGGGCACGTTCGACCTCGGTCGCCTGGCGCGCCATCTGGGCGAGCGGGGCTTCGATGGCGCCATCGTGCTCGAGGTCCTCTCGGCCGAGCAGCGGACGCGGTCGCTGGCCGACTTCGCCCGCGACGCGCTGGTGGGGGCCCGCGCGATCTTCGGCTGAATCGGGGCCGGCGCGCGCACCCGCCGCATCGCGGGCGTCCCGACGGGCGACCCTCCCGCAGGCTCTCCGCTTCGACCCGCGCTCAGCGGGCCTGCGCCGGGACCGTCACCCGCATCGACTCGGTCCGCACGACGGCGCGCCAGAGCAGGAAGGCGATCAGGGTCGAGCCGAGCTCGAAGGCGATGCCCTGACTCGTGTAGGCCGAGAACTCGCCGGCCCGCAGCGCGCCGAGCAGTCGGAACGTCCCGAGCCCCGCGCATTGGAAGACGGTCGCGAGCAGGATCGTCGGCGCATGGCCCGGTCGAGCCGCGCCGAAGAGGGCGAGGGCCCCGAAGCCCGTTTGCAGACCGCCGTACATCGCCTGGAGCTCGACCGTCCCCGTCGTCGTCGTGGCGGCGACGCCCGCGAAGCCCGCGAGGAAGCCCGGGTCGAGAAAGCAGTAGATCCCGTACGGAAGCGAGAAGAGTCCGAAGATCGCGAGGAAGACGCGGGCGGCCATGGTCACCTCCGGCCCGAACGGGCGTGGCGGGGCGCCGTCGTCGTCGCCGCGCGGCGCGACGCCGGTCGTGCGTGCGGGGCATTCTGTCAGAGTCGCATCGTCGGGGGCAAGGGGATGCGCGTGGGCGAGCCGGTGCGCCGGTTTCGGGCCCCGATCGAATGCGCGATGCTCGCGAGCGGCGCGGGAGAGACGGCCATGCATGCGAGTCAAGGATCCACGAACGACGCCGCCCGTACGCTCGATCGGCTGGGATCGGAGTTCGATCTCGTCGTCGTCGGCAGCGGGGCGGGGTCGATCTGCGCCGCGCTCGTCGCGAAGACGTTCGGGCGCAGCTGCGTCGTGCTCGAGAAGCAGGCGAAGGTCGGGGGCTCGACGGCGATTTCGGGCGGCGTGCTCTGGACGCCCGTCAACCCCCTGATGGCGGAAGAGGGGATTCCCGACTCCTACACGCGCGCTCGACGTTATTTCGACGCGGTCGTGACCTACGAAGGGCCGGGGACCTCGCCCGAGCGGCGCGAGGCGTTCCTCAAGGTCGGTCCGCCGATGATCGAGTTCCTGCGCGCGCACGGGATGCAGTTCTTCCGGCCGGAGGGCTGGTGTGACTACTACGACGATCGACCGGGGGGCGAGCCGCGCAGTCGCTGTCTGATGGCGCCGCTCTACGATGCCCGCGCGCTCGGGCCCTGGGCGAACAAGCTCGCGCGCTCGCCGGTCGGCGCCGGCATGCCGGTCCACAGCCACGAGCTCCCGCTCCTCTATCTGGCGAAGCGGACCTGGAAGGGCCGCTGGATGGCCCTGCGCCTCGCGGGTCGCATCGCGCGCATGAAGCTCACTGGCGCGGACCTCGTCTCGAACGGTGCGGCGATCCAGGGGCGGATGCTCGAGATCGCGCTGCGCGAGGGCATCCCGATCGTGCCCGAGGCGCCGGTCCGCGATCTCGTGGTCGAGGGCGGTCGGGTCGTGGGCGTACGCGTGGCGTGCGGCGGCGACGAGCGGATCGTGCGGGCGCGCGGCGCCGTGCTGCTCAACGCGGGCGGGTTCTCGCGCAGCCAGGCGCTGCGCGAGCGCTTCGGTCCCGCGCCGACCGCGGCGCAATGGACGGCGGCCAATCCCGGCGACACGGGGGAGATCGTCGAGTCGGCGATGCGCCTCGGCGCCGCGATCGACGCGATGGATGCGTTCTGGTGGGTCCCGACGACGCAGGGTCTCGACGGCCGCTGGCCGGAGGGCACGACGATGCCCGACGGCACGCTCGCGCCCTGGACTCATCATCTCGACCTGAGCCTCCCGTATTCGATCGTCGTCGACCGGCGCGGCGAGCGGTACCTGAACGAGTCCGCCTCCTACATGGAGGTCGGCGAGCGCATGCACGAGCGCCACCGGACCCACGGCTCGGCGATCCCGAGCTTCGTCGTCTTCGATGGCCTCCATCGCAAGTGGTATCCATGGGGCACGGCGCTGCCCGGCGTGACGCCGAAGGCCTGGCTCGAGAGCGGCTACATGAAGAAGGCCGATACGCTCGCGGAGCTCGCGCGCCAATGCGGCATCGACCCCGACGGTCTCGCGAAGACGGTCGAGCGCTGGAACGGCTTCTGCCGAACGGGCGTCGACGCCGACTTCCAGCGCGGCGGCCGCTGCTTCGATCGGGCCCACGGCGACGTGACCGTGAGGCCGAATCCGAATCTCGGGCCGATCTCGACGCCGCCGTTCTACGCCGTCCCGATGGTGCCCTCCGACGTCGGCACGGCGGGCGGGCTCGTCACCGACGCGTGGTCCCGCGTGCTGCGCGAAGACGGGCGCCCGATCGAAGGGCTCTACGCGACGGGCAACACGACGGCCTCGGTCATGGGCCGGACCTATCCCGGCGCCGGCGCCAGCATCGCCGCCGCCTTCACCTTCGCCTACATCGCCGCCCACCACGCCTTCGGCGAGGCGCGCCGCATCGACGCGATCCTCGCAGGCGAGGGCGACTCCGGAGGTCGATCCGCTTGAGCCCCACCCGATCCCGCTCCCGCACGACCGGCCTCGCGTCGGTTCCCCACGCCGTCGAGCGCCCCGAGGCGATTCCCGCCGCGCGCTACGCCGACCCCGCGTTCTTCGCGCTCGAGGCCGAGCGGCTCTGGCCGCGGGTCTGGCAGATGGCCTGTCGCCTCGAGGAGATCCCGGAGCTCGGCGACTACGTCGAGTACGAAATCCTCGGGCAGAGCGTGATCGTCGTCCGCACGGGCCCCGAGCGGATCGAGGCCTTCCACAACGCCTGCCGTCATCGCGGCATGCGACTCGTCCAGGGCCGCGGCAACGCCCGAAGCGGCTTCGTCTGCCCGTTCCATGGCTGGTGCTGGAATCCCGACGGGTCGAACAGATTCGTCTTCGCGGAGAATCTCTTTCGGGCGGATCAGCTCCGGAGCGAGGATCTGCGGCTGCGCCGCTGCCGGGTCGACACCTGGGGCGGATGCGCCTTCATCAATTTCGACGATGCGGCGCCGCCGTTGCGCGATTGTCTCGAGCCCTTCGCGACCTATCACGACGCGCACCGCGTCGAGAAGATGCGGGCCGAGGCGTGGCTCTCCTGCATCCTGCCCGTCAACTGGAAGCTCGCCTGCGAGGCCTTCATGGAGGGCTACCACGCGACCCAGACCCATCCCCAGCTGCTCGCGCGTTCGATCAAGCGCGGCTACGGCGCCGGGACCGATACCGTCGGCTTCACCGACCCGGACGACGTCGTCGGGAGCTCGATCTACTTCATGCAGGTCCTCTCCGAGGGCATGGGCGGCGGCATGATCCACGCGCGGGACATCGCCGTCGCCGAGGACCTGAAGGCGATGCGCCTGCCCGCCGACCCGATGCAGGCGATCGTCGAGTGGAACACGCGGCTCAACGACGAGATCGTCCGCCGCGCGCTGGCCGAGGGCATCCCGATGCCCGACTTGAATCAGCTCGTCGCGACGGGCCACGTCTCCTCGGTCAACTACTGCTTCCCCCATTTCTTCCTGCTGCCCGTCTACGGCAACGCCGCGGCCTACCGCGTCCGACCGCTCGGTCCGGAGGAGACGCTCTTCGAGATCTGGACCACCACGCTGATGCCGGAGGACGTCGACCACGTACCGCCCCGCGCGCCGACCCGCATGGCCTGGGACGATCCGCGCTGGCCCGACGTCGTGCGACAGGATTTCGCGAACCTGCCGCGACAGCAGGCGGGCCTGCGGAGCCCGGGATTCGAGTTCATGCGCCTCTCGGGCGAGGTCGAGGGCCTGATCAGCAACTACCATCGCGTGATCGACGGCTTCCTCGCCGGCCGCTCCCACGCCGAGCTGCTGCCGAACCTCCAGCAGGTCTCGGGCGGCATCGACGCCCCGATCCGGCCGATCGTCTGGAAGGGTGAGCGGGCCGCGGCGCGCGGGCCCGCGAAGCCCCGCCGGCCGGCGAAGGTCGAGGCCAGGGCCGGAAATGGGACCAGGCCCCGGGCCGGGGCGAAGGCCAGGGCCAAGCCGAAATCCGAGGCCGGGCGGAGCGCGAAGAAGCAGGCGAAGGCCAGAGCGAAGGCGACCGTCGGGGCGAAGGCAAAGGGAAGGGCGAAGGCGAGGCCGACGGCGAGTCGGCGCCGCCGGTAGTCATCTCCGCGAGGGCCGGACCAGAGCCGGCCGCATCCTGCTCTGAGGCGTCCTTCCGTGTCCTGCTAGTCCGAGAACCCGAACGCCCGGCGCGCGTTGTCGACGAGGATCTTGCGCTTCGCCTCGGCCGAGAGCTCGCCGCGCTCCTCGATCCGCCCGACGAGGTCGCCGGCGACGGCATCGGGATGCGGATAGTCCGTCGCGAAGACGATCGACTCCTCTCCGCAGAGCGAGACGACGCTCGCGATCGTCCGCTCGCCGGGGTCGCAGGAAATCACGCACTGGCGCGCGAAGTACTCCGAGGGCTTGAGCGGGAGCTTGGGCATCGCCCAGCCCCAGCTCTCGGCGTGGTCGTCCATCCGCTCGAGCCAGTGGGGCAGCCAGCCGCAGCCGCTCTCGAGGAAGACGACACGCAGTCCGGGATGGCGCTCGAGGACGCCGCCCATCACGAGCCCGAGACAGGCGAGCTGCTCTTCGTGGGGATGCGAGGCGACGTGTCTCAGGGCGAAGTCCTCGAAGCGGTCGTTGCCGGACTGGGGAACGTTCTGGGTCGTGCCTTCATGGACGCAGAGCGGGACCCCCTCGGCCTCGAGGAACTCCCAGAGCGGCGTCCAGTCGCGATGGATCAGCGTCCGGCCGTTGATCGGGTTCGGGCGCAACATGACGCCCTTGTAGCCGTACTCGCGAACCGTCCGCTTGACCTCGTCGAGGGCGGCGCGCGGATCGGCTTGCGCGGGGACGCTGATGCCGACGAGGCGCTTCGGATCGGCGCCGCAGAACTCGGCGAGCCAGTCGTTGTAGGCGCGGCAGAGGGCGATCTGGACGTCGAGCCGCGAGAGACCGGCGAAGGTCAGACCGAAGGTCGGAAAGAGGATCGAGCGACCGATGCGCTGGCGATCCATGTCCGCCAGCCGCTGCTTCGGATCGTGGCCGCCCGCCGGAATGTCCCAGCTTCCGGAGTCGGGCACCGGGATGTAGGGCATCAGCTCGCCGCCCACGCTCTGGCGGATTCGACCGCTCGCGTCGCGCAGCGAGCGGGGCGCCGCGTCACGCAGCGCCGCAGGGAGGCGCTCGGCGATGGCCTCGGTCGGCTCCTGGACGTGGCCGTCGGCGTCGATGGTCGGGAACATGGCGCATCTCCTGGTGCCGGTGCGGCGTGCCGCACGTCGCCGGCAGCCCGGAGGAAGTTGCATCCGGGCGATGGGGAGGGGGATAGATCGCGATTGACGAACTGTAAAGAGCGGTGGAGTCTAGGGCCATGTCGAAACGCAGACCGCTTCGGATCGCGATCATCGGTGCAGGACCCGGGGGCCTCTGCATGGCCATCAAGCTCGCCGAGGCGGGCTTCGAAGACGTCGTGCTCTTCGAGAAGTCGGATCGCATCGGCGGCACGTGGAATCACAACCGCTACCCCGGCTGCGCCTGCGACGTCCAGAGCGAGCTCTACTCCTTCTCGTTCGACGTCAACACGAGCTGGTCGCGACCGTATGCCCCCCAGCCCGAGATCCTCGCCTATCTCGACCGCGTGGCCGAACGACACGGTGTGCTTGCGCGCTGTCGCTTCGGCCTCGAGGTCGAGCGCGCGGTCTGGAGCGATGCCTGCGCCGAATGGACGCTCGCTCTGGGCGACGGCTCGACCCATGCCGCCGACGTCGTCGTCAGCGCGCTCGGCATGTTCAACGACCTCGCCCATCCGGACATTCCGGGTCTCGAGGACTTCTCGGGGGCCTGTTTCCATACCGCGAAGTACGACTGGGGCCACGACCTCGCCGGTCGCCGCGTCGCCGTCATCGGGAGCGCGGCTTCCGCGATCCAGATGGTGCCCGAGATCGTGAAGATCGCGGGCCATGTCGACTACTACCAGCGCACCGCGAACTGGGTCCTGCCGAAGGAGGACGATCCCTACTCGGAGGAGACGCTCCGTCGGCGCGCGGTCGACCCGAGCCTCGTGCTCGCGCGACGCGACGAGATCTACGAAACGATCGACACGGGCACCGCGTTCCTCGACGAGACGCGCCGGGCGGAGCTCGAGGCGGTCGGTCGCAAGGCGATCGAGGTCGTCGAGGACCCGGTCCTGCGCGAGAAGCTGCTGCCGACCCATCCCTGGGGCTGCAAGCGGCCGCTCTTCTCGAATGACTACTACCCCTCCTTCAACCGGCCGAACCTCGAGCTCGTCACCGACCCGATCGAGCGCGTCACGAAGTCGGGCGTCGTCGCGGGCAGTCGCCTGCGGCCCGTCGACACGCTCGTCCTCGCCACCGGCTTCAAGGCGAATCGCTACCTCTCGGCGATCGACGTCCGGGGGCGGGGCGGGCTCGCGATCGCCGACGCCTGGAAGGAGGGCGCGCAGGCCTTCCTCGGCGTCTCGACCACTGGCTTCCCGAACCTCTTCCAGCTCTACGGCCCGAACACCAACAACGGCTCGATCATCACGATGATCGAGTTCCAGGTCGACCACGTCGTCGAGCTCGTCCGGCGCATCGCAGACGAGCGTCTCGCTTGGCTCGACGTTCGAGCGGACGTGATGGCCGAGTACAACGAGGCCATCCAGAAGGCGATCGCGAACGTCACCGTCTGGCAGGCGAGCTGCAACCACTACTATGCGAGCGACTCCGGTCGCATCGTGACCCAGTACCCGCATTCGATGTCGACCTTCAAGCAGGCGCTCGCCGCGGTCGGACCGGAGGCGTACGAGATCGGGCCGCGCGTCGAGAACGAGCCCGTCGCCACCGGAAGCTGAGGGACGCCCGTCCCGAGCGCGATGCGCCCGGGACGAACGATGGCGCATCCGACGAGGAGGACTCGATGAAGGCCGCACGACTCGAAGAGGGCAGGCTCGTGATCCGCGACGAGCCGATCCCCGTACCGGGAACCGAGGAGGCGCTCGTGCGCATCAGCGCGTCGGGCGTCTGCCACTCGGATCTCCATCTGGCGCGGGGCGACTGGTTCGGACCGATGTCGGGCGGCATCGGGCACGAGGCGATCGGCGTCGTGACGGCGCTCGGGCCCGGCGCCGAACGCTTCGCGCAGGTCGGGGATCGGGTCATCCTGGGGCTCGGCGGGACCGGGGGCGGCTACTGGTGCGGCGCCTGCGAGTACTGCCTCTCGGGTCAGCCGCGCCACTGCGCCGAATCGAAGGGCATCATCGGGACGTTCAGCGAATACTTCCCGGTCTACGCCCGCTCGCTCGTGAAGATCCCGCCCTCGATCGGCGACCACGAGGCGCCGCTCGCCTGCGGCGGGCTGACGGCCTATGGCGCCGTCAAGAAGCTCTCGAAGCATCGCGTCCTTCCCGGACGCCCGATCGCCGTCATCGGCGCCGCGGGCGGCCTGGGCCACTACGCGGTCCAGATCGCGAGCGCCTTCGGCTACAAGGTGGTCGGCGTCGACATCGGCCCCGAGCGCCTCGCGTTCGTCTCGTCGCTCGGGGCCGACCGCGCGGTGTCGGCGGACGAGGCGGTCGAAGTCGTCGAGAAGGCGTACGGAGGCGTCGACGCGGTGCTCGTCTTCTCGGCGCGCATGGCGGGCTTCCGGCTCGGCTTCCAGCTGCTGCGCAAGGCGGGTCTCTTCGTCGCGGTCGGCCTGCCCGCGACGCGCGAGGGCAACATCGAGCTCAATCCCTTCGAGTTCTTCATGAAGGACCCGACCGTGATCTACTCCGCGGTCGGGACGGTCCAGGACATGCGCGAGCTCGTCGATCTCGCCGCGGCCGGTCGGGTCAAGAGCCACGTGTCGCGGCGCGGACCGCTCTCGGACCTGCCGTCGATCTTCGACGAGCTCGAGGCCGCGAAGTATCTCGGGCGGGCGGTGATCGACGACCTCGGTCGCTGAACGCTCGGCGCTCGACGACCCACGGCCGGGCGCGGGGCGCCGGCGTGGAACAGGGCAGGGCAGGGCATGGCATGGCATGGCATGGCATGGCATGGGAAGGGGAGCGGGATCGTGAAGTTCGATGTCTTCTGTGAGGCCCAGCGCGTCGGGCCGCGCGACGAGCGGGGGCTCTATCGCGACGTGCTCGAGCAGGCGCGGCTCGCCGATGCGCTCGGGTTCCAGACCTGGTGGATGGTCGAGCACCACGGGGCAGGCGAGTACAGCTACAGCTCGGCGCCCGAGCTGATCCTCTCCTGGATCGCGACCCAGACCGACCGCATCCGGCTCGGCCACTCGGGCGTGCTCGCGCCCTTCAAGATCAACCATCCCGTCCGCGCGGCCGAGCGCGGCGCCATGCTCGACCACATCAGCGAGGGCCGGGTCGAGTTCGGCATGGCGCGCTCGCTGGCCGGCGAGTGGGACGCCTTCGGCGTCGACGTCGAGACGTCGCGCGATCAGCTGGTCGAGGCGCTGCGGATGATCCCGCAGATGTGGACGCGGGAGGTCTTTTCCTGGGACTCGCCGCTGCTGCGGGTACCGGAGCGCAACATCATTCCGAAGCCGGTCCAGAAGCCGCATCCGCCGCTCTGGTCGACCACGGGCAGTCCCGCCGCCTTCCGCCTGGCCGGGCAGCTCGGCGTCGGCGCGATCGGCAACACGCTGCTGACCCGGATGGACGCGATCGAGTCGCTGCTCGCGGAATACCGCGCCGGGCTCGCCGAGTGCGAGACGCCGGCCGGCGCGTTCCGCAACGAGCGGCGTGCGATCTTCACGTTCGTGCACGTCGCCGAGACCGAGAAGGCGGCCGTCGCGAGCGGCGCCTGCAACGCGGCGCTCTGGTACATGGCGCGCATGCCCGAGGTCTTCCACGCGCCGCCCGAGAACGTCTGGGAGCTGATCCGGGGCGGGCTGCTACCGAGCGATCCGAACGCCTATCGCGCCGTCACCGCGATCGATCCGGCGCAGATGGCGCGTGGCGAAAACGAGCATCCGATCGTCGACCTGGTGAAGCGCTACGCCGCCGGCGAGAAGATCGGCAACGAGGAGGCGTACGAGACGCTCTCCGAGGTCCAGTCGGTCATCGTCGGGGATCCGGAGACCTGCCGTCGCAAGGCGGAGGGCTATGCGGATCTCGGTGTCGATCAGCTGATGTGCTTCCTGCAGATCGGGACCCTTCCGCACGCGACGGTCCTCGAGGGGATGCGCAATGTCGGCAAGTACCTGATTCCGCACTTCGATCGCTAGCCCGGGCTGGCTTCGAGGCTCGAAGCGTTCGAGAATCGAAGCAGCCCGGAACCGTCGAAGCGCTCGAACCTGGAAGCGTCCGAACAGGGAACTTCGGAAACAGGGAAGCGTCCGAGAAAGGAAGCTTCCGAAACGGGAAGACAGGAGGAACGCCGTGGCCGCCGCCGAGCTCGACGACATCGGACGCGAGGTCCAGCTGGGGATGTACCGCCGGGCGGGCTTCCCGCCGGTGGACTTCGACTCGTTCCATCGGGTCGAGCTGCCGAGGAAGCTGCGCGAGGGCGGCTCCGACGCGGTGCATTGGGACGTCGCCGGCGCGCGTCCCTTCGCGATCGTGCTCCCGGGCGAGCGGGCCTACAGCTTCGTCGCGCAGCCCGATCGGGTCGAGGTCGTGCCGGGCGTCGCCGCCGAGGCCGAAACCGTCGTCGAGATGAGCGAGGAGGCGTGGATCGACTTCCGCTACGAGATGCGGACCTGGATCGGGCTGCTCTACTCGAACGCGCTCTCGTTCCGACGCGGCGGCTTCGAGACCGGGGACCGCTGGGCGCCGGCGATCCGGACGCTCTACTCCGGTCGACCGCTCTACGACTGGCGCAACCTCGACTTCCGCGATCTCGCAGGTCGACCGCTCGACCTGCATCGGCGCTTCGCCTGGAGCGACGACCGCGAGGAGATGTCGAACTTCCTGCGCCAGACGGGCTACCTGGTCGTGAAGCAGGTCTTCGATCCGGAACGGATCACGCGGCTCTCGCGCGCGCTCGACCGGGTCCGCGACGAGGCGGTCGAGGGCGAGCTCAGCTCCTGGTGGGCCGACGACGGGCGCGGCGGCCGTTTCCCCTATCGCCTGACGTATCTCTCGGAGCGCTCGCCCGAATTCGCGGCGCTCTACGAGCATCCGCGGGTGGTCGAGCTGCGCGACCTCTCCCGCGCGAACGTGGTCCCGACGCCCGATCGGATCGAGGGGATCCTCGCCGTGCTCAAGGAGTTCACGGTCGGGGAGGAGGTCTCGGCCTTCGCGAACCTCCCGTTCCACAACGACTGCGGCTTCGGGGGGTGCCACATCACCTGCCCCTGCGTTCTCGTCGGCGTCCAGCTCGACGCGGCGAACGCGGGCAGCTCGCAGCTCCACATGATGGCCGGCAGCTGGGGCAAGTCCTTCCATCCCTTCCCCGACGAAGCGATGCGAAAGAAGCTCCCGATCATCCCGCTCGTGACGGAGCCCGGAGACGCGACCGTCCACTTCGGCTGCGGTCTCCATGCCGGTCCCGGCCCGACGGGACCGCAGCGCCGCCGGACGATCTACATCCAGCACTACAGCCCGCGCACGCCGGAGATCATCGGCTGGCACGCCGGCTACAACCAGATGATGCCGGGGTACGGGGAGGGGAACATCCCGAACTTCGACGAGGTGCAGAAGATCCAGGCGGGGATCTGATCAGAGATCCATCAGCGCCGCGATCGAGCCGCCGAAGAACTGCTCGCGCGCCGAGTCCGCGATCCCGTCCATCTGGGACTCGAAGATCGCCTGCGCGTTCCAGCGTCCCTCCTGATGCGGGAAGTCGCTCGAGTAGACGAGCATCTCCGGCGGGACGAGGTCGAGCGTCGGTCGCAGCAGATCGCCCGCCGCGAGGACCGAGACCCGCAGCTGTCGCCGCAGGTACTCCGAGGGCGGATCCGGATGCTTCCAATCGCCGGGCCCCATCCCGAACTGCTGTCCGTAGCGCCCGACCGTCACCTGATCGACCAGCTCGAGGAAATGCGGCAGCCAGCTGATGCCGAGCTCCTGGACCATCACGACCAGCTTCGGATGGCGCTGGAACACCCCCTCGAAGAGCAGGGCCGCCAGCGCGAGCTGGGGCACGACCGGCGTGTTGATCAGGTGGAGCAGGGCGAAGTGGCCCGGATCGCCGCCGTTGAAGAAGTACCCGCGTTTGATCTCGGCGCGTCCGGCGGCGATGTGGAACACGACGGCCATGCCGAGATCTTCGGCCGCGGCCCAGATGCGATCGTTGTCCGGATGCGCGATCGACTTCGTCGCCGAGACCGGCTCCGCCCGGATCTGGATGGCGCGGCTGCCGGCCTCGCGCATCCGCTCCATCTCGGCGACCGCCCAGTCGACGTCGGCGAGATCGAGCAGCGTGATCGGGATCAACCGGTCGGTATGGCCGGCCAGCATCTGGGCGGACCAGCGGTTGTAGGCGGTGAGCGCGCGCTGCGCGAGGTCGGGGCGGCCGATCTTCATCGCCGCGGCGTAGGGCCCGGTCCCGAGCGTCGAGTTCAGGAACTGCTTGTCGATGCCGTGGGCGTCGAGCAGGGGGATGCGCTCGCTCGGCGCGTAGCTTCCCGGCGGACCGGCGAGCTTCGCTTCGCGGACTTCGGCGTTGTCCGCGAGCATCGCTTCGAGCGCGCGGCGGCCGGAGGGCGCGAGCAGGTCGATCAGGTTCTCGGGACGCTGGCTGCGGGGCACGACTTCGAGCAGGTCGCCGACGACGCCGATCACGATCCGCTCGATCGGATCGCCCGGTGGAATCTGGCTCGCGAGCTTCGGGTCGATCGTCTGGAGCCAGTCGGGCGGCTCGAGGAAGTGGCTGTCGACGTCGATGACGCGCATGGCGGCTCCTCCGATCGAAGCGACCCGCGCACGTTGGTCGTCGACGATGGGGAACGACGGGACGGGGCGCGGGCCGTCGAACGGACGCTACCCCCGCCAGGCCCCGCGCGCGACTGCGGGCACGAAGTCCTCGAGCGCACAGGGCATCTCGATCGTTCGTCCCTCCTCCGCCGAGCGGTAGCAGGCCATCAGGACCTCGGTGACGGCGACGCCGTCGCGGAAGCTCTCGTCGGGCATCCGCCCGTCGAGGAAGGCCTGGACCATGTGTCGGTTCTCGTCGGTGTAGCCGTAGAGGCCGGCTTCGTCGGAGACGACGGGCATGAGGCCCTGCTCGGCGTTCTGCTTCTCCACGAGGTCCTCGCCCTCGCTTCCGCCGATCCGGCGCGAGAGGAAGAGCGACAGGTCGGTCTTCAGGCTGTCCGCCTCGAGCGCGTACTCGGGGCCGAGCAGCTCGGCGCGCAGCCGCAGGGCCGGCCCGACGAAGCTCCAGGACGTCGTCGCCTCGACGACGAGGGGCTCGCCCGCCGGCGCCCGCAGCCGGACCGTCGCGCGGGCGAAGTCCTCGACCGGCGTCCGCGCGAAGTCGACCGCGCCTCCGGTCCGCTCGCGCAGCAGCTCGACGTATTCCCTCCGCGTCCATTTGAGCGAGGCGATCTGCGCGTTCACCGACTCGACGCGCAGCGCCTCCCGCGCCTCGCCCGGGGCGGTCAGCAGGAAGCGCGCGACCTCGTAGCTGTGGCATAACATATCGGAGAGCACGCCCCCGCCCTGGCGCGTGCCGTCCCAGAACCAGGGCATGTGCGGACCGCTGTGCTCCTCGGCGGCGCGGGCGAGGTAGGGTCGTCCCGCGATGGGGACGGCGCGGCGGTAGAGGATCTCCTTGCCCCGGACGATCGCGGGCTCGAAGACCTGGTTCTCGAGATAGCCGTGGAGGAGCGGCGTCGATTCGACGAGCGCGAGCACGCGCTTCGCCTCGGCGAGATTGCGGGCGAGGGGCTTCTCGCAGGCGAGTCCCACCAGGCGCGCCCGGCCACGGGTCATGGCGTCGACGATCTCCTCGACGACCTCGACGCGGCGATCGTTCGGGATGCCGAGCCAGAGCGCATCGACCTCGGGATCGGCCGCGAGCTCGGCGACGGAGCCATGCACGCGCGGATCGCCGACGCGCAGCGTGCGGGCCAGGCTCGCGAGCGATTCCGCACGGCCGCGATTCGGGCTCGTGACGCCTCGGACCTCGCAGTCGCGGACGCCGACCAGGCTCTGGACGTGGAAGCGATTGATGAAGCCGGCGCCGACGAAGCCGATGCCGAGGGGGCGCTTTCCGGAGACGGGCAAGAACTCCTCCTCGGGCCGGGTCGTGCGGAGCCGGGCGGGCCGCCCGGGCCGCGGGGAACGTATCGGACCGGCGCCGGTGCTGCCCCGTTCTCGGGTCGGAGCGCGCGTCCGGTCGCCGTGCTCCGCGCGCCCGACTGGCGGTGGCGCGTCGTCCGTTCGACACTGCGCGGGCGGACACGCGGTGCCGCGCGGAGACTGCATGCGGATCGGAATCTTCGTCTCGGAGACCTGGGGGCCGGCCTCGACGATCGACGAGGTGCGCGAGCGCGCGCAGCGAGCGGAGGCGCTGGGTTATGCGGGCGGGTGGGTGCCCTATCTGCCCTGGTCGCTCGACGCCTTCGCGGCGATCCAGGCGGCGGGCGAGTGCACGGAGCGCCTCCCGCTCGGGACCGCCGTCGTCCCGACGTACTTCTTCCATCCGCTCGCGATGGCGCGTCAAGCGGTGACGGCGCAGGCCGCGATCGGACGGCCGATCGAGCTCGGCATCGGCTGCTCGAACGTCGCCGTCATCATGATGCACGGGCTGCCCTACGAGCGGCCCGCCCGCCACGTGCGGGAGTATCTCGAGGTCCTCGCGGCCGCGTTCTCGACGGGCGAGAAGCCGCTCGGCGAGCGCGAGCAGGCGGGCTTCGTGCGACACGAGGGCGAGGTCTTCGCGCTCGGCTCGATCTACGGCGCGCCGGCGACGGCGCGACCGCGGCGTGTGCTGGTCGGCGCGTTGGGACCGCAGATGCTGCGGGTGGCCGGCGCGTTCGCCGACGGGACGATCGCGACCTGGGCGGATCCCGGCGCGATCGGGCGGGGCATCGTTCCGGGCGTCACGCGCGCCGCGCGGGAGGCGGGTCGCGCGGCGCCGACCGTCGCCGGCGTCGTCGCGGTCTGCATCACCCATCGCGCCGAGGAGGCGCGGGCGTACGCGCAGGAGGCGTTCGGCTTCTACGAGGGCGCGATGCCCTACCGCCGGATGCTCGAGGCGGGCGATGCGACGCGGATCGGTGACGTCTGCGTGATCGGGGACGAGGAGGCGGTCGCGAAGCGGCTGCGTGCCTATGCCGACGCGGGCATGACGGACTTCCTCGCCGCGCCGCTCGCGTTCGGCGAGTCGACGTGGGCGTTCACGGCCGAGCGGCTGGCGGCGATCCGCCGCTGACGGTCGCGCTTCGCCCGGACCGCCGCGATGGGCCGATCGATTGCCCGCGGTCTCGGCGCCGCGCAACGAGTCCCAGCGCGGCGCCTCCCACGATGAGGGAGGCGGACAGGCCCGGCTCGGGGACGAGGGCCGGCTCGCAGGCATCGCCGACGCCATTGCGATCCGTGTCCTCCTGCGCGAGCGAGCAGGCGCCACCCGCTCCGCAGTCTACGCTCGAGCCGCAATCGAAGCCCAGCCGCGCGGGGTCGCCGGCGATGCAGGTCCCGCCGCCCGCCGCGTTCGGCGCGGCGGGGCAGTTGTCGAGGCCGTTGATCACGAGATCGAGATCGCGGTCGCGGGCGATCCGCTCACCGCTGCCGGGGGGGACGCAGGACAGGGTGAGCGCCCGACCGGCGAGGGTCGCCTTCGTGCGCAGGGCGTCCGCGGCGATCGGCGCGCCGCCGTCGTCGGGCAGGAACGTGCCATCGCTCTGGCGGAGGTAGCCCGTCGTGCGCTCGCGGCCGAGCGCGCCCGGCTCGACGAGCGATGCCACGAGGTCGCACTCGCGGGTCGCGCCGCCGAGGATCTGCGACGTGAAGGGCGCGGCAGAGCGGGCGATCAGCAGGTCGACGCGGCGATTCAGGGCGGCGGCGTCGTCCCCGGCGAGCAGCGCGGGCGTGAGCGTCAGCTGCTGTCCGACGATCGGCGCGAGATCGCTCGGGAAGACGAGCATGAACGCCTCGAGGTCCGCCTGCTCGGTCGGGGAGAGCGTGAAGACGCCGTTGCTGAAGAAGCGGTCGAGGGTGTCGATGCTGCCGTCGTGGTTGAAGCCGGTGCCCCGGATCTGGGGGCCCTGATGGGTGAAGGGCGGGTCGATCCCGCCCAGGTTCGGCAGGCCGAACATGCCGATCTTCTGGTAGACGTTGCGCAGGTGGGGGACCTTGAAGACCTGGGGCTCGGCATCGAAGGTCGTCCGACCGTCGCCGCCGAAGTGGCCCGCGGCGGGATCGAGCGCGTGGCAACCGACGCAGGTCGCGATGCCGTCGGTGATCGGGGCGGGGCCGAGGGCGCCGTAGAGCGCGGCACCGGCCCGCTCATTGGGGCCGCTCGTCGGATCGCGCAGCGCGTTGTCGAGCGAGCGGACGGGATTCGGCGGGTAGCGCAGCTCGAGCGCGAAGCGGCGGAACGCCGTCATGTCGGTTGGGGAGAGCGCGCCCTCGTCGCGACCGATCAACCCCGGAAACGCGACGTTGAACGCCTCGAACGCCGCGATCTCGTCGCCCTGTCGATCGCCGCGCCAGTGCTGGGGGCCCATGTTGGCGAGGCCGCGCAGGCTCTGGGTCGTCATCGGGCCCTTGTGGGGATGGAAGTCGCGGATCTCCGGCAGGATGACGAAGGCCGGCGTGACGGGATTGAAGGGATTGGCGTTGACCGCGACGTCGCCGTCCGGGTCGCCGAGGTCCCAGGCGAGGTCGTCCATGTCGCCGAAGAGATGACAGGCGGCGCAGGAAGCCTCGCCGTTGCTGCTCGTCCGGTCGGCGTCGTAGAGGAAGGGCCGGCCGGCGATCACGTGGGGTGGCTCGGGATTCGCGAGCGGGACGCGCTGCAGCTCGGTCTTCGTCGCGAGATCGATGACACGCACGGCGTTGTCGAAGCGCGTCGTCACGTAGAGTCGCTCGCCCGCGCGCACCAGTCCCGACGGGCCGCCGCCGCCGACGGGGATCGCGTCGCCCGCCTGCACGACGAAGCTGCCGTCCTCCAGTCCCGCCACGTCGTAGACCCCGATCCGACCGGAGCCGAAGCCGGCGACGTAGACCTGCGACGCGTCGGCCGAGAAGGCCATGCCGAGCGGCGTCGAGAGGCTCTTCGCCTTCACGCCCGCCGGAACCGGCACGACGCCGTAGGGGATGTGTTTGTTCAGGTGGCGCGCCAACACGCTGCCGGTCGCCGGGTCGATCAGGGTCAGGCGGGACAGGGCGAGCCGGCCGCGGACGCTGGCGGGCTCGCCCGGGGGCTTCGTCCCGGAGAGCGCGACGTGGTCGCCCGGGCCTTCGAAGCGGACGTGGTTCATCGCCTCGGTATTCGACACGAAGAGACGGCCCGAGACCGGATGCACGGCCATGTTGAAGAGCGTCGTTCCGACGCCCGACCAGGGAGGTCCCATCTCCGCCGGGACGACCGCGTTGGCGTCGATCGTGAAGACGTCGTGGTCGGGCAGGTCGAAGCGGACGACACCGCTCCAGTCGCGGCCCAGCTCGTCCTGCCACGCGCCGGTGCTTCCGCCGTCGCGATCCTGCTTCACGATCAGGCCCGTCTCCTGACCGGGGACGCCCGCGTGATTCTGGAGCGGCGTCGGCAGGCCGCCGGGAGAGGCCTCGAGGTTCGCGCCGCTCCCGAAGAGGCAGGCCGCCTGCACGACCTCGTTGGTCCGGTTCGCGGCCGAGGTGTCGCAGACCGCCGCTTCGGCGACGGTCGTCGTGCGGTTGCCGGAGCGGTAGATCGCGGCGTAGACCCGATCGCCCGACGTGCTGCGGGCGAGGGCGCGAGGCTTGTCGCCGAAGAGGGTCACCACGGTCAGGCGGTCGCCCTCGAGCGAGCGCCCGAGGTGCCCGGCGTCGAAGACGTAGACGTCGGCGCGGCCGACGCCGGGCAGGTCGTAGTCGCCGTCGACGACGGGCGCGTTCTGGCCGCGGTGCGCGGCGGTCACGAAGGCCCGCTGGCCGTCGGGCCCGGCGAAGACGATGTCGCTCGGCTCGTCGCCGACGAGCAGCGTCCGGACGACCTGCGGCGTCTTCGCCGCGACGTCGACGATGCTGATGCTGTCCGAGAGCTGGTTCACGACCCAGACCTCGTCGTCGCTGCGGGCCGCGACGGCGACCGGCTCGAGCCCGACGGGCACCGACGCGATGGGCGTCAGGCGCCCGATCGTGTCGACGCGGAAGATCTCGAGCTGTCCGTCGGGCGTGTTCGCGACGAAGAGCTTCTGCCCGTTCGGCGAGAGGGCGATCGGTCGGACGGGGCCCGCCTCGAAGAGCGGGTACGCGGGCTGCGCCGATGCGGGACGACCAACGGGGGCGAGCAGCAGGGGGACGCCCAGCAGGATCAGGGGCAGCATCCGGGCGCGACGGCGCATCGGGCATCGGCGAAGGCAGCGCACGGGTCGGATCCTCGTGAGTCGGGTTCGTCGTCGGGCCCCGGCTGCAGGCAGAGCGAGCCCTTCGCATTGTCCCGTCGGCGAGGCCGCCGGGTCAAGCGAAACCCGATCGGGTCCCGTCGGCACGTGGGCAACCTGCCGGCCGCTTGCCGCGCTCCGCTTCGGCGCGCGCGAGTCCGAGCGGGCTCTTCCGAACGCCCCTCATCCCGATCCAGCGCGGATGCCTCGTCCGGCTCTATTCATGGCCCGGCGTCGCCGTGCGCAGGAGCTGATTGCGGTTCTGGACCAGCACGAGCTCCATCTCGTCGGCGTAACGGACCTGGGCGGGGATCGGCTGGTGCTCGCGGTCCGGCTTGAAGAAGCCGAAGGGCAGCTCGGTCATGTCGATCGTCGGGAGCTCGATCTCGCGAAAGATCGCGGCGAGCTGGCCGTCCTGGAAGGGGCGCCCCGGTCCGGTCCCGAAGACACGCAGCCCGACCCAGCCCGCTGCGGCCACCGCCAGGATCACGATCAGGTAGAAGAGGTCGCCACGTCGACCTGCCATGAGGGGGCCCCCGCGCAGCGACCGATCCGGCGCGCGCTCGTCGGGGGATGGCGCGACCGTAGCAGAGCCGCGGCGGGGCGGGGAGTCGAACGGCGAGATCGATGCGGCGATTCGGAGGTCTTCGCGCCATCGCGTGCGCAGCGCATCGCATGGCCGATCGCGCGGCCGACCGCAGGAGCCTTCCTGTGCGGGATGCGGACCGGCCTAGCAGCAGCGGCCGCGGGTCTCGCAGCGGTGCTCGATCTCGGCCTTCGCCTTCTTCCGGTCCGTCGGGAGCGGGGTGGCGCCGACGAAGCCCTGGAGAAAGGCGCGCAGGGCGAGACCGAAGCGACGGAGGTCGGCGCGCATCACGATCCTGCTCCCGCCGCGGCGTCGCCGAACCCGGTCGGCGCGCGCCCTCCGTCGCCCCCTGCGCGCAGCGTCCGTCGCCAGACCCGGGCGGCGTCGAGCACGACGACCGCGACGAGCAGCATGAACAGACCCGTCACCGCCGCGTCGAGTCGGTTGTTGAAGATGAGCACCTGGGTCTCGGCGAGCTTCCCCGCCTCGATCGCCCCGTTCGCGAGCTGACGCGCGAGGTGGTCCGCCTGGGCGAGGAATCCGATGCGCCGGTCCGGATTCCAGATCTTCTCGAAGCCCGCGGACATCGTGACGGCGAGCAGCCAGAAGAGCGGCAGCGCGGGGGCGAGCGCATGGCTCGGTCGCGCGGCCCGCTTCAGGACGATCGTCGTCGCGAGGGCGAGCGCCGTCGCGGCGAGCAGCTGGTTCGCGATGCCGAAGAGGGGCCAGAGGGTGTTGATTCCGCCGAGCGGGTCGACGACGCCCTGGTAGAGGAAGTAGCCCCAGCCCGCGACGATCAGCGCCGAGGCGAGCACGTTCGAGAAGAGCGAGGAGGTCCGGCCGAGGGGCGCGTAGAGATGACCCAGCAGGTCCTGGACCATGAAGCGACCGACGCGGGTCCCGGCGTCGAGCGTCGTCAGGATGAAGAGCGCCTCGAACATGATCGCGAAGTGGTACCAGAGGGCCTTGACCGCGGGACCGCCGAGCGCCTGCGAGAAGATCTCGGCCATGCCGACCGCGAGCGAGGGCGCGCCGCCGGTCCGCGAGAGCAGCGAGTGCTCCCCGATCTCGCGCGTCAGACGCTCGAGGGCGAGGGGGTCGAGCGGAAAGCCCCAGCTCGAGATCGCCGCGGCCGCCTCGTTCACGCTCGTCCCGATCAGCGCGGCCGGCGAGTTGATGGCGAAGTAGACCCCCGGCTCCATGACCGCCGCCGAGAGCAGCGCCATGATCGCGACGAAGGACTCCATCAGCATCGCGCCGTAGCCGATCATCCGCGCGTCGGGCTCGCTCGCGAGGAGCTTCGGCGTCGTGCCCGACGAGATCAGCGCGTGGAAGCCCGAGATCGCGCCGCAGGCGATCGTGATGAAGCAGAAGGGGAAGAGCTTCCCGGCGAAGACCGGCCCGGTTCCGTCGATGAAGGGCGTGATCGCCGGCAGCTGGACCGGCGGGTGGACGACGAGCAGCCCCGCGGCGAGCAGGCCTACCGTCCCGAGCTTGATGAAGGCCGAGAGGTAGTCGCGGGGCGCGAGCAGCAGCCAGACCGGGAGCACGCTCGCGACGAAGCCGTAGGCGATGATCGAGAGGGCGAGCGTCCGCTTGTCGAGGTCGAAGAAGACCCGCAAAGCCTCGCTCTCGTCGATCCAGCGACCGGAAAAGACCGAGAGGAAGACGAGCGCGAGCCCCAACCCGGTCGCCTCGAGCACGCGACCGGGTCGCACGTGGGTCATGTAGACGCCCATCAGCAGGGCGATCGGAATCGTCGCGCCGACCGTCGACGTCGCCCAGGGGCTGCCGAACATCGCGTTGACGACGACGAGTCCGAGCACGCCGATCAGGATGATCATGATCGCGAGCACGCCGACGAGCGCCGCCGCTCCCCCGATCGGCCCGATCTCCTCGCGCACCATCTGTCCGAGGCTCTTGCCGTTCCGCCGCAGCGACCCGACGAGAATCGTCATGTCCTGCACCGCGCCGCCGAGCACGACGCCGATCAGGATGTAGAGCGTCCCGGGCAGGTAGCCGAACTGCGCCGCGAGGATCGGCCCGACCAGCGGACCGGGGCCGGCGATCGCGGCGAAGTGGTGGCCGAAGACGACCCAGCGATTCGTCGGGATGAAGTCCTTGCCGTCGGCGAGGCGGGTCGCCGGCGTCGGGCGCGCGGCGTCGAGGGCGAAGACGCGCTCGGCGAGGAAGCGGGAGTAGAAGCGGTAGCCGAGGGCGTAGAGACAGAGCGCCGCGACCAGGAACCACGCGCTCGAGACCGCCTCGCCCCGGGAGACGGCGATCAGCCCGAGCGCCCAGGCCCCGAGCAGCGAGACCCCCAACCAGACCAGGCCCCGCCACCCTCGCATCCGAGCCCTCCACCCGCCCGGCCGTCTCGAGGACCGGATCGAAACGCGCCGCCTCGCATTGTTGCCAGCCAGACAGAGCGGAGCAAGACCCGAGAAGGGGCGCGTGACGAGGCGGCCGCGGTCCCACGGTCGCCCGGACACTCAGCGGATCAGCGGCACCATCCAGCCACACCAGAGCGCCGCCCAGAGCGCGGCCAGCACGTCGAGCACGACGCCGTTCCGCGCCATCTGCGGGATCGAGACATAGCCCGAGCCGAAGACGATCGCGTTGGGCGGGGTCCCGGCCGGCAGCGCGAAGTCGCAGGACGCGGCGAAGGTCGCGGCGAAGAGGACGGGCTCGACCTGCGCGGGCGCGACACTGGTCGCGAGGATCGGCAGCAGGACGGCGACCGTCGCGGCGTTCGAGGCGAAGGCCGAGAGCGCGACGGTCGTCAGGCTGACGAGCACGAGCTGCGGGGCGGACGGGAGCGAGCGGAGCAGGACGATCTGGGTACCGAGCCAGTCGGAGAGGCCGGAGGCCGAGATCGCCTCCGCCATCGAGAAGCCGCCGCCGATCAGGAGCAGCGTCTGCCACTGGATCGTGCGCAGCGAGCGCGGCTCGAGCACGGCCTGGCCCGACGAGCGGAGCGCCATGAGGAGAAGGCTCGCGCCGATCGCCGCGCTGGACTCGACGAGCGCCGTCGTCGCGGGCAGGCCGGCCGCGCGCAGGGCCGCCGTGATCGGATGACCGGCGGTCCAGACGAGCGCCGTCGCGAGAAAGACGCCGAGGACGAGCCACTCCGCGCGCTGCATCGGTCCGAGGCGCGCGCGCTCGCTCTCGAGCGTGTCGCGGGCGGCCGCGGCGTCGGGCGCGTCGACGCGACCGATGCGCCAGAGCGCCGCCCAGGCGACGAAGAGGAAGACCGCCGCGAAGGGCACGCCGAGCAGCATGTAGTCGAGGAAGTCGACGTCCTCGCCGCGGCCGGCGAGGAAGCCCGAGAGCTGGGCCGAGGGGACGGTGCCGATCTTGGTCCCGACGCCGCCCAGGTTCGCGGCGTAGGCGATCGAGAGCATCAGCGCGGCGCCGTAGCCGGTGAGGCGGCGGCCGGCGCGATGCTCGAACTCGGCGATGATGGCGAGGCCGATCGGGAACATCATCGCCGCGGTGGCGGTGTTCGAGATCCAGAGCGAGACGAATCCCGTGGCGAGCAGCAGGCCGAGCAGCAGGCGGCGGGGCTCGGTGCCGACCGCGCGCATGATCGCGAGCGCGATGCGGCGATGGAGGTTCCACTGCTGCATGGCGGCCGCGATGCCCATGCCGCCCAGGAAGAGGAATACGTAGGGGTCGAGGAAGGGCAGCAGCGCGCCGCCCGCGTTGGCGACGAAGCCCGGGCCGTGGACGCGCGAGAGCGGGAGGACGAGCAGCGGCAGACAGGCGGTCCAGTACATCGGCACCGCCTCGCTGATCCACCAGAACGCCATCCACACGGTCAGCGCCGCCGCCAGCGCGGCGCGCCCGCCGCCCGCGCCCGCGGTCTGCAGGGGCGAGTCGAGCTGCCAGATCGCGAGGAAGAGCAGGATGCCGACCACGACGCGCAGCGGCCGGATCGGCGCGCTCGGCGCCGGCATCGCGCGCGCGCCGCTCACTCGCGACTTCGCAGCAACGCCACGAAGGCGCGTCGCCGGGTCGGCGACTGGGCGATCAGCCCGAGGAACATCACGACGTAGAGCGCGCCGAAGGCCAGGCGGACCTCGGCATCGGGAAAGACGAGCTGGACGGCGAATACGACCGTCAGCAGTACGGCCTCGGTCCGCGAGAAGTCGAGATCCGCGATCAGGAGCGTCGCGAGCAGCGACTGGGCCGAGGTCAGGAAGAGCTCCTCGGACTGGCGCGCGTCGAGGGGGAGCCCGTTCCACGCGCCCGAGGCGACCATGTACGCGACGGGCAGGGCGCCGACCAGCAGCGTCCACTGGTTGACCTTCGAAGAGATCAGCGCGCCGATCCCGAGATCGCCGCGCATGCGCCAGGCGAACATCAGCGCGACCAGGAACTCCGGCGACTCCGACGCGAGTGGCGCGACCCACTGCACCAGCAGGAACTCGTCGATCGGAAGCCCGTGGCCGAGCTCGACCAGGCTCTCGGCGAAGGGCTCGGCCGAGAGGAAGATGGTGACCGCGGCGTAGACCAGCAGCCCGAGCGCGATCAGGCGCCGACCCGTGGCGTGGGTCCGCGCATCGATCCAGGCGGCGGGGCCGACGAGCTCGTTGTCGGAGCGATGGCCCTTCGTCGCGGCGTAGACATAGGCGAGGAAGAGCGAGAGGAGCACGACGGCGTCGAGCAGGTTGAGCTCGCCCTTGAGCGGAATCGTGAAGGCATAGAGCGTCGAGTAGAGCAGGAAGCGCATCTCGAGGCGGTGATGGACGGGGATCTGGAGCGAAGCGGTTCGCGCGCGGAAGCACGCGAGCAGGACGACGGAGGTCCAGCCGAGACCGATCAGCAGGCGGTTCGCGCCCGTCATGTTGGCGACCGCGTAATGGGCGTAGCTCGGATCCTCCGCGGCCTTGATCGCGAAGGTCAGATCGACGGCGTACTCCGGCAGGACCGAGACGAGCGCGAGGATGAGCAGCGCGAAGGACTGCGGCATGTCCTGCTCGCCGAGCTCGACCGACCAGGAGAGCAGGAAGGCCGCGCCGACGATCGCGACGCCCGTCGCCGTCGCCGTCGCGCCATGGCCGAAGGCGCCGTCGCTCGCGAGCAGCCACGGGAGCGGCAGGGCCAGCGAGGCGACGAGCCAGGCGATCGTTCGCAGGTTCGATGCAGCAGCGGGCGCGCTCATGAAGGGCTCGCAGCATCGCCGGGCGGCCGGTGAGCGTCAATGGTCGACGGGCTGGCCCGCGGGGTCAGGCGCACTCGGCGGCCGTCCGGCTCGCGGCCTGGATCTTCCGCCAACGGAAGGGCGAGGCGAGCTGTCCCCAATAGGTCTGCGGGAATGCCTCGAGATCGGGAATGCCGATGTCCTCGGGCGGTCGCCGATCCCGCGGCCAGAAGAAGCTCCCGAAGACGAGATCCCAGAGGATGAGGTTCGAGCCGTAGTTGGTGTTGGCCTCGTCGAGATTCTTCGCGTGATGCCAGCGATGGAGCTCCGCCATCGAGAAGACGTAGTTGAGCGGGCCCAGCGCGATGCGGACGTTCGAATGCTGCAGGTAGCCGAGGACCGAGGTCGCCAGCGCGAAGAAGAGGAGGACCTTCGGCGGCGCGCCGAGCAGGGTCAGCGGGATCAGCCCCACCGTCGTGTCGATGATGATGTCGAGGGGATGGAAGCGCGCGGCGTTGAAGAAGTAGAGCCGGGGAGCGCTGTGGTGCGTGGCATGGAGTCGCCAGAGAGGCTCCCAGGTATGGGCGAGGCGGTGGCTCCAGTACTGGAAGAGTTCGGCGACGACCATCGCGAGCGGCAGCTGGACGAGCAGGGAGGCGTCGGCCGGCCAGAGGCGTGCGGTTCCGAACGGGGCGAGCCTGGCTGCGAGGGGCGCGAGCAGCGCCGGGACGAGGGCGGCGGTCGCGAAGGAGGCGAGGGAGACGGTAACGGCGTGGCTCGCATCGACGAGGACGTCGGCATGCGAGCGGTTCCAGCTCTCCCAGTTCGGAAAGAGCCGCTCGGCCAGGAAGATCACGGAGGCCGATCCCAGCAGCACGGCCACCGTGGGGCGGCCCGCTTCGAGCAGATTGTTGCCGGCCACCAGCGAGGTCACGAGCACCACGGGAAAGAACAGCCACGAAACCAGCTTGTCGAGCATGGCTGCGATCCTACTCGACCCGGCGCTTCACGACGACGAGCTCGTAGCGTCCCCTCTCGCCGACGAACGCATTGCCGATCCAGCCGGTCAGTCCGACGACGATCGACGTGAGCAGGGCGGACCAGAATCCCGCGATGCGGAAGCCCTCGAGCAGCCAGGCGACCAGCGCGACCATGCCCGCGTTGATGACGAGGAGGAACGCGCCGAGCGAGAGCAGGGTCACCGGCAGCGTCAGGATGAACGCGATCGGACGCACGACGGCGTTCACGATGCCGAGCCAGAGCGCCGCCCACACGAAGGTCAGCGCGCCGTCGATCACGACGCCGGGCACCAGACGCGTCGCCAGCCAGAGCCCGAGGGCCGTGATCGCCATGCGGATCAGGAATCCCATCTCGCCGCCTCCTTCCCTCGTCGTCGCGATCCTTCGGATCCGCCGCCGGTCGCTCCACCGGTCGCGTCCCGTCCCGTGGCGGGCTCGTCGACCGCGCAAGCGTGCGCGGAATCGTCTCGCTCCGCCAGATGGCGCCGCCAATCTCCGGACGCGACGCGCGCCGCCGGGGCGGTCGGATGGTTGTCGAAGTAGATCCAGGCGACCACGCCGGCCGGCTCGAGCAGCTCGATCCGCTCGCGCAGATAGTCGGACCCGGCGCGATCGCCCGGGTCGTAGCCCTCGAACCGGTCGAGCCGCTCGAGCACCGCGGAATCGACGATCGCGTGGAGCTCCCCGCGGACCACGTCCGCGTCCTCGGCCGCGGGCCGCAGCGCCGGATAGGCCCCGAGATCGAAGAGTCGGCCCGCCACGCGACACGGTCCGACCCGCCGAAGCCCCGCTCCGGCGCCGAGCCGGTCGAGCAGGTCCGGCGGCGTCGACCCGCCCGCTGCTTCGCCCTGGGCGAACGCGGTCGCGCGCGCGGGCAGCCCGCGCATCAACGAGCCGTAGACCACGAGCCACTGCGGCGTGTCGTCGGCCGCGCCGCCCCGGGGATCCGGCGCCCGCGCATCCGGGGGCGAGGACCCGGCGCCCGCTGCCCGCTTCGCCCCTCGCTTCAGTCCGGCGGACACGGCCTAACCCTCCGCCGCTGCGAGCGTCGCGCGCAGGTTGCGCAGCGCCTCGAAGGGCGTCTCGACGACCCGCGCATTGATCAGCCACTGCGGTACCCCGCCGCCCGGATCGAGGTGCATCGTGAAGACGACCCGCGTCCGCTCGACCGCGATCGGCTCGAGTCGCCACTCGCCGCGCGCGTGGCGCACGCGCACGCGGTCGGGCCGCTCGGGATGGCGGTCCGGGGCGGCCTGGACCGAGATCGCGACGACCCCCGTCGTCTCGTCCCGGGTCGTCTCCGCCCGAAAGACGTTGTCCCGATCCGTGATCGGCCAGGGCGTGTCGAGCACCGAGTATTGATAGGAGACGTCGCCCGTGCGTTCGAGCAGACGCGACTCGCTGGTGTCGGGAAACCACGTGTGGAAGCGGTCGGCGTCGCGCAGCAGGGCGCGGATCGCTTCGACGGAGGCGGCGACCTCCGCGGTGCCGCGAAATTCGCGGATGCCGGAGCCCGGGACCGGACGGGTCTGCACGGTGATGCCGTCGCGATCCCGGTCGAGGCGCCAGAGCGTCTCCGCGACCCGGGCGACGGCCGGCGCCTGAGCCCATGCGTTTCCGGACGTCATGACCAGGCCGGCGCCGTTCGACAGGAGCAGCGGCAGGCAGAACAACCACGCGCGCGTGGAAGGGCGGAACGGCATCGAATCCTCCGGCAGCGCCCGGCCGCTTCGTGTCGTCGGCGCGTCGCGATCGCATCACGGTCGTCTCGGCGTCTGCAGACTCGGCGACCCAGTCTAGCCGGGCGCTTTCGAGGCAGGCGGCGAATCCCTACCGTCCGGCCGCGTCGCCCGCCAGCCTGGAGGAGTCATGCCCCGACTCGAGGGAAAGATCGCCATCGTGACCGGCGCCGCGCGTGGGACCGGCGAGCAGACCGCGCGCCTCTTCGCGGAAGAGGGCGCCCGGGTCGTCGTCGCCGACGTGCTCGAGGCGGAGGGCGCGAAGACCGCCGCCGAAATCGGCTCGGCGGCCGCGTTCGTCCGACTCGACGTGACGGACGAGGCGAGCTGGGCCGCCGCCGTCGACGAGACGATCCGGCGCTTCGGACCGCCGACCGTCCTCGTCAACAACGCGGGCCTGCTCCACATCCAGGCGTTCGTCGAGACGCCCGCCGCGGTCGTCGAGCGTCTCTGGCGGGTCAACACCCTCGGTCCGTTCCTCGGCATGAAGGCCGTCGCCCGCGCGATGCAGGCCGCCGGGGGGGGCTCGATCGTCAACGTGTCGTCGGTGGACGGGCTCTCCGCGAAGAACGGACTCGCCGCCTACGTCCCGAGCAAGTGGGCGCTGCGCGGGCTGACCCGCGTCGCGGCGCTCGAGCTCGGGCAGATGGGCATCCGCGTGAATGCCGTCTGTCCCGAGGCCGGCGGCCCGGGCATGCGACGCGCGTATACGCCGGAAGGCATCGATCCGCTCCAGACCCTCGCCTTCACGCACGACGTGATTCCGCACAACCGGACGCGTCCAGGCATCGAGCTCGTCCGCGACATCGCGCGGATGGTCCTGTTCCTCGCCTCCGACGAGAGCCTCTCCTGCAGCGGCGCCGACTACCCCGTCGACGCGGGCTGGACGGCGGGGCGCCGCATCAAGTTCAACCCGGGGTATCGGGCGGATTGAGGGCGCCGCGGACCGCGCTGATCCATTTCGCGAGGTAGCCGGTCCCGCGTTCGAGCCGCTCGAAGCCGGCGGCCCGGACGAGTGGCTCCATCGCGTGCGTCGCGTAGTGGGCGTAGTAGGGCTCGTGGAACTCGCGCGGAAAGAATCCGAGCGCCCAGTCGAGCGCTGGATCGTCGCCGCGCTGCAGCGAGTCGACGAGGCCGAAGAAGCCGCCCGGGCGGAGCACCCGCCAGGCCTCCGCCAGGACCTGCTCGCGGACCGGAAGCGGCAGCTCGTGGAAGAGGAAGACCGAGTACACCGCGTCGAATCGCGCCGCGCCGAAGTCGAGGTTCGCGGCATCGCCCTGGATGCACTCGACGCGCTCGTAGGCCGCGAGGGCGCGCCGCGCATGGCGCGTGTAGGGGAAGCTCAGGTCGACGCAGGTCAGCTTCGCTCGGGGCAGCGCGCGGGCGACGGCATGCGTCGCGCTGCCCGTGCCGGAGCCGAGCTCGAGCAGTCGCAAGCCGCGGCCGTCGTGATCCGATCCGAAGTGGCGACGCAGCGGCGGCACCACGAGGCGTCGCATCGCGTCGGCCCCGCCGCGAAAGAGCAGCTCGACCTGGTGCTCGTAGAGCTCGGCCGAGCGCGGGGAGAGATAGCCGTCCGTCTGGTAGTGGAAGTTGCGGCGATAGTAGGCCGGGAGCTCGTCGAGCCAGCCCCGCGCCTCGCGACCGAAGTCGCGCGCGTCGCGCCGCTTGCGTCGCGAGGCGACCGAGGGCGTGTCGCCGAGAATGCGCAGGAAGCTGCGCCCGTGTCCGAGCGGATCCCGCGGTGCGAGCGTCGCGAGCGGGATCACGCCCCGGGCGATCTGTCTCGCGTCGTGCTCGAAGAGCGCGCGCAGTCGGGCGAGCACGGTCTCCACTTCGGCGCGGGAAGGCGCGCGGGGCGCGGTCGCTCTGCGCGGCCGGCGGCCCGTGGCCGCTTCCGCGTCGTCATGCTTCGCGCGGGTCGGCCGGCGTCGCACGCCGGGCCGCTGCGGCCAGAGCAGCGGCAGGCTCTCGGCGAAGAAGAGCGTGCTGCGCAGGCCGTGGTAGCCGAGCGCTGCCCACTCGGTCAGCTGGGCCACGAGCGCGTTGGCCCCGAGCGGCGCCTGCGCCTCGACGGGCGCCGTCGCGGGCTTCGAGGCGGGGGCGCGCGCCCGTCGGCGAGCCGCGGTCGGGCGCTTCGCGGCGGCCTTGGCGCGTGGATCCTCCGGCGCGGTCTTCGCGATCAGGCGCTCCGCCTGCACGCCGCCGCCTGTCGCTCGGCGCTCGGCAGGGCCAGGATGCGCCGCGTCTCGTCGAACCCCGCCAACGGTCGACCCACCTTCTCGCACAGGGCCTTCGCCTCCCGGATCAATTCCTCGTTCGATGGACTGCGATCGGCGGAGTAGAACTCCTCGACGCCGATGTGCAAATGACCGCCGCGCTCGAGCGCCAGGCGTGCGATCGGGGTCTGCATCAGGTCGCCGCCCCAGACCGAGACCGACCAGGGAAGGCCGGATCCTTCGAGCATGTCGAGGTAGGCGAGCAGGCCCGATTCGGTCGGCATCAATCCGAAGCTGACGCCGGGCGTCGTCGAGAGCAGCCCGTATTCGCCTCCGAAGTAGAGCTTCACCATCGAGCCCGCCGGGAGGCGGCCGGCGCGATGCCAGGCGAGGGTGGTGCGGAGCGCGTTGGGCTCGTAGATGCCGAGCGCCGGGCCCATCTGCAGGCGTGCGCAGAACTCGAAGGCGACGCGGACGTCCTCGTACGAGACCGCGTAGACGCCGCCGACGGGCAGCCCGCCCGGGCCGGGGGCACCGATGTTGGTCGAGCCCGGGTCGAAGGCGCAGATCGGGACCGGGACCTCCCGCGCGATGCGCTCGATGTGGTCGAGCTTCGCCGCCATGCCGTCACCGGAGGTCAGCGTCGGATACCAGAGCGCATCGGGAACCGCCTGCACGATCGGACGCCAGGCGGCGAGGTAGTCGTCGGCGGCGGCCTGGCCGGTCAGCGCGATGTCGCCGTTGTGGGCGTGGACGATGCTCGCGCCGAGGGCGAAGGCGCGCAGCGACTCGCGCTCGATCTCGGCGGGGGAGCGCGGGGCGTTGGGATTCTTCTCCTTCGACGTCATCCCGTTGATCGCGACCTCGAGGATCACGGGGGACTCCGGATGCGCCATCACTCCCTCCTTCATCGTCCAATCGAGATCCACTCGATCGGGTTCCGCACGATCGGGCCCATCCACGCGATCGAGGCCGATCCGTCGGGATCAGCCCGGGCCGGCGATCGGAGCCCAGCGGCCGCCCGATCCTATCAGGAATGGGCAACTCCGGCCGAACCCCGCGGGCCGTCTCAAGTGGATCCCGGACCGGGCCGATCCCGCGGAGGTTGCGCGGCGCGACCCGCCCGGACGCGCGCCGATGGGGGGAGCTCTGCCATGACGATGCGCATCGAATCGCGCCTGGCCCGATGCGGAGGCCGGACCACCGCCGTCCTCGTCCTGACCGCGCTGGCCGCCCTGAGCGGCTGTCTCGGCAGCGCCTGGAAGCAGACGCTCGCCGAGGACACGCCGTCCGCCTACTACCGCTTCCTGCGCGAGCACGGCGACTCGAAGCACGCCGCCGAAGCGAAGGAGCGCCTCGACTATCACAAGCTCCTCGCCAGCCCCTCGCTCGCGGGCTTCGAGGAGTACCGCAAGAAGTATCCCGCGAGCGGGCTGCTCGCTCGCCTCAAACCGGCCCTCGAAGCCCCCGCCTTCGATCTCGCCCGCGCGCTCGGCACGTCGGAGTCCTATCGTGCGTTCCTGAGCGAGTTCCCGGACGGTGCGCACGCGGCCCGGGCGATCGGCAACGCGACCTACCTCGAGGCGCGGGGCTTCGGCAGCGACCCCGCCCGACTCGCGGAGTTCGCGCGGATCCATCCCGCGAGCGACTTCGCCGCCGAGGCCGCGCGCACCGCCGAGACCGTCGCGGCGCGCCGCACCAGCGGCTCGAATCGACTGGGCCTGCACTTCGAAATCGACCCGGCGACGCCCGAGGCGCGCCGGGTCCGGGTCAAGCTCGAGGAGCGCATCCGCGAGCTCGCGCTGCGGGCCGGCATCGCGCTCGTGATGCTGCCGGCGGGCTCGAAGCGGGGCGGCCCCGCGATGGTGCTCGAGGTCGCCCACCACGAGGAGGCGGTCGCCAAGGTCGATGAAGGGGCGCGCCTCGCGCGGCCGGGCGTGCTCGGGCAGACGCGTCTCGTGCTGCGGGACGCGGAGACCGGCAACGCGATCCTCGAGCGGACGTTCGAGATCCGACTCGAGGACAAGGCCCACGTTCCCGGCTCCTCGGTGCTCTTCTCCGCAGCGGCGCCGCGCTACTGGGCCGAGTTCTTCGTGCCCTTCGCCCGCTGGAACAACGATCGCGCCGTGCGACCGGCGATGGACTTGGCGCGCCCGGTCGTCGATGTCGCAGCGGCGGGGGACCGGACGATCGTGCTCTACGAGGACGGGGACCTCGACGTGTTCGACCTCGCCGACCCGCAGCGACCCGCGAAGCTCGCGCGCTACGACCGCGGCGAGAACTACAAGAAATGGAGCGGCGTCCGCGTCCTCGGCGCTCGCGTCGCGATCTTCGGCGAGGAGGGCCTCGAGATCGTCCGCCTCGACGACGGACGTCCGCAGCGGGAGCACTCCTGGACGCGCGGCGAGATCGGACGCGTGCTCGGGATCGCGCCGGTCGGCGGCGAGCTGGTCGTCGTCGGAGCCAAGGGCATGCAGGTGATCGATCCGGCGAAGGGGACGATCCGACGGGCGATGCGGCGGGTGCTCCAGGGCGTCGGGGCAGCGGGGGACGTCCTCGTCCTCGCCGACGGCGAGTCGGTCTTCGTCTCGAATCTCTCGCTGCTCGAGGAGCAGCGGGTGATCGCCCAGATGAAGCTCGGACGCACGTTCGGTCCGAGCCAGGTCCGCATCGTCGGCCATACCGCGCTCGTCACCGGTCCCGGCGGCACGCTGGTGATCGACGTGTCGGTCGGCGAGCGCCCCCGCGTCGTCGGAAAGCTCTTCGCGCGCGAGACCGGCGAGGTCCACGACGCGACCGAGATCGACGGCCGCGTCTACCTGGTGGGCCAGCGCGGGCTGCTCGTACTGACGCCCGGCTTCGACGGCGTCGAAGAGACCGTCGACGTCGGCGTCCGCAGGCGGGTCGCCGCGATGCGCCGCCATCTCGTGACGGCGGACGAGCGCGGGCTTCAGGTCGTCGACGGGTCGCCCTGGTCGGGCCACGTTGCGCCGGCCGCGGTCGCGCCCTGATCGACCCGCTCGGAGCCGGGCTCCGGTCTCGGGGGGCTTGCCGCGTTTGATAGATTGCGGCCATGTCGCGCCGATCGAGCCCGAAGAACCGTGCGCGCCGTCGGCGCCGTCGGGCTCGCCGTTCGCGCGGCGTCGCTGCATGGCTGCGCAAGCTCGCCGGTCTCTGGCCGAGTCGAAGGGCTCGTCGCGAGGGAATCCGCCGCGCCCGCCGCGCCTGGCGGCGGCTCCCCGACGCGATCCAGTGGCCGGTCGGGATCGCCGCCGCGGTGCTGCTGCTGATCGGCCTGAACCTGGTCTACCAGGTCGCGCGCAAGCCGACCGAGCTCTACTACCCGATCGAGGACCGCTTCCACAAGAGCCACGAGCAGACCTGGCGCGCCTACGGCCATCTCTTCCGCCGCCACTCGACCGCCATCATGACGCCCGCGTTCCTCGCGGCCCTGGCCCAGACCGAGAGCGCCGGGAATCCGGTCGTCCGGACCTACTGGCGCTTCGCCTGGTCGACCGATCCCTTCGCGATCTACCGCCCCGCTTCGAGCGCGGTCGGGCTCTTCCAGATCATCGACGGCACCTTCGACGAGGCACGGCGGCTCTGCATCCACGACCATCGGGTCGTCGAGGCGGGGCCCTGGCACGACTGGCATGCCTGCTGGTTCAACGGTCTCTATTTCCGCGTCGTGCCTTCGCATGCGATCGAGCTGACCTCGGCCTATCTCCATCGCCACGTCGAGCGGGCGCTGCTCCGGCATCCCGTGCGGAGCGCATCCCTGCGCTCGAAGCAGGACCTGGCTGCGTTGATCCATCTCTGCGGTGCGGGGGCGGGTCGCGCCCACGCCCGGCGCGGGCTGCAGCTGGCGAGGGGCCTGCGGTGCGGCTCGCACGACGTGCATCGCTACCTGGCGAAGGTGCGCCTGGCGCAGGCGCGCTTCGAGCGGCTGGCGGCCGCGGACGAATGACGATGGGCCGCGGTGCGGCGGATCAGCGCCCGATCCGGCCGGTGACCCGGACCGGGATGCCGGCCGAGAGCATCGAGACGCGCGCGACGCGGCCCCAGTCGACGCGATCGGCGTGCTTGCCCGCGGCCTTCGTCACGATCGCGCGCAGGTCGCGCGCCGGCTCCTGTTCGAGCTTCCCGGTCTCGTCGACGGCGAGCGCCCGATCCTGGTCGGGATGCACCTCGAGGTAGAGCTCGCCCGCGACCCAGCCCGTCTTCACCGGCTCGTGGACGACACGGACCTTCGTCCCGATCGGCACGCGCTGGAACAAGTCCTCGATGTGCTTCGGATAGAGCCGGATGCAGCCGCGGCTCGAATGACGGCCGACACCGCGGGGATCGTTCGTGCCGTGGATCAGGTAGGTCGGCCAGCCGAGATAGAGCGCGAAGGCGCCGAGGCGATTGTCGGGGCCCGGCGGGACGGCCGCCGGCAGCGAGGGCTCGTCCCGGCGCGCGGACGCCGTCGGATACCAGACCGGGTTCTCCTTCTTGCGGACGACCTTCGTCGTGCCTTGCGGCGTGGCATAGCCTTCCTTGGCGATGCCGATCGGATAGCTGCGCGCACGCTCGCCCTTCGCGAAGTAGTAGAGCCGCATGTCGCCGGTATTGATGACGATCCCGTCGCGCGGTCCCCCCGGAAGCAGATGGACGCGCGGAACGACGATGCGCTCGCCCGCCGTCGGGACCCAGGGATCGAGATGTTGATTGGCGAGCGCGAGTTCGACGTAGCCGACGCCGAGCTCGGGCGCGAGGTCCACGAAGGTGTCCTCGGCGCGGGCGCGCCGGAACGAGAGGCGGCCGACGAGGTCGGGGGAGGGGGGGGGATGCTCGAGCAGGTGGTGCTTGTCGTCCTCGTCGGCGGTCGGTCCCGCCGTGGGCAGGAACGCGCAGGCCGATGCGCCCAGGCCGAGCGCAACGATCGCGATCGGAAGGACCGCGCGCCGCGGCCTTCGAGGCGGCCGCCTAGGGCCGGATCTCAATGGGCGTTCCGTCGGAGACGAGCTCCCAGATCTCATCGATTTCCTCGTTCGTGACGGCGATGCAGCCGCGGGTCCAATCGAATCCGGCGTGGTGCTTGCCGATCCAGCCGGCGCCCCTCGGCAGGCCGTGGATCATGATGTCCCCGCCCGTCTCGCGACCGGCCCGCTCCGCGGCGATCCGATCGGCCGTCGAAGGGTACGAGATCTGGAGCGCGCGGTAGTAGCGACTCCGCGCGTTGCGTCCCGAGATCCAGTAGTGGCCTTCGGGCGTGCGACCGTCGCCCGCCTGCTGCTTCGGTCCGACGGGGACGTTGCCGAGGGCCACGCGGAACGTGCGCACCGGAAATCCCGCGTACCAGAGCGACAGCCGACGCGCGCCCTTCTCGACGAGCACGCGGTCGATCCGCGGTCGGATGCGACCGGACGCCAGGTCCCGGGCGCACGTCTCCCGGAGGAGCGCCGTGCGCGCCGGGGTCTCGCTCTGGAATGCGCCGCTATTTATGCAGAGATCGCTGAAAGATGCGGTCGGCCTTCTCGCTCGCCGTCTGCGCCTGGGCCGCCGCCGTGTCTGCCGCTGCCCGCGCCGCGCTCGCGTCTGCCTGGGCCGCCATCGCCGCGTCGCGCGCCTCGTCCGCGATCCGTCGCGCCTCAGCCGCTTCCTCGCGGGCCGCCGCCACGTCGCTCTTGAGCTGGGTCATGTCGGCCGTCGAGGCGCAGCCCGTTCCGGCGACGATGCCGAGCAGGGCCAGAGCAGAGATCGTCTTTCGCATCTTTTCCCCCATGTTTCGCGCGTCTTTCTCGCGCGTCCTTTTCGGACGTCTTTTCCCGACGTCTCATTCCTGCGTCGTTCGCGCGCGTCGCTCGCTCGTTGGCCCCTTCGCCCGTGCGGGTCGAAAAGGCCGATCGGGCGGTGGGCCGACCGACGAGCGCCGAGAGCTTCGCTGCGCGGAGCTTCGTCGGCTTCGTTTCGCCGTTCTGTGATCATCGACACGCGAGCGAAGAAATGGTTCACGGTCGGCGGGGTTTCATTCACCGGCCCCGGTCGGGCGAGGGACGCTGACGCTCGGCGCGCGATTCGAATCCCAGGTCTTCCATCGAGAGGCCCGAGCGAACGAGCACCACGTCGGGGCCATTGCCGTGCAGCGGCATGCGATGACCGAGGTAGGCGCCGTCCCGGGCGTCGAACCAGAACGAGAGGGAGGGCAGCAGCCGGCTGGCGAAGAACGCAACGGTCTTGCCGAAGTCCGGTCCGTAGCGGATTTCCTGGATCTCTCGGCCGTCCCGGCTGAAGCGCGGGCCGCGCACGGCGATCATGTTCTGCAGCCGCGGCCCGCCGGTACAGAGCACGATCTGGAAGCGGACCTCGTCGACCTCCCCGGTGACCAGGGGCTGGAAGAGCAGCTGCATCGGCACGTTCACGACCCGATCCTGATCGGGCAGGTCGACGTGCCGCGCCCGGGCCAGTCCGCCCTCGTCGGGAATGCAGCTCGCGCGGCCAGCGACGTGGTCGACCACCAGCAGGTCGAGCCGCCGGCCGTCGGCGGCCGTCGACTGCGACCGCTCCTCGAGGATCCGAAGCCGTTCGCCGACGGTTCCCTTCGCGCGATCCGCGCCCGCGTCGCCGGGCGGGCCCGACGAGACGGGGGCGAGGGTGACCTCGGAGTGGTTGAGGCCACCCGACGCGATGCCCATCTCGACCGTCAGGCGGCGCAGCCCTTGTGCCAGGTTCTCGATCGCGAACCGCGATCGACCGACGGCGTGGCCATCGGGGTCGTAGGTCGTCGCCGCGAGCTCCGGCGGACCGACGAGGGAGGGCAGCTGGATCTCGGACTCCGCTTGGGCCGCCCCGGCCAGGAGGATCAGGCTGCTGCATAACATTCGACCCGCGAATCGGAGCCCGGGCCACGACGGGGCCGCGCGCGATCCTGCGTGCGTGCGCGCGCGGCCGATCGGCTTCGGGGCGGCGTCGGATCGGCGGGGGACGCTTCGGCGGGGGAGGCGGGGCGTCATCGCGAGAGAGACTGGCATGGGATCGGCGACATGCAACCGGAAGGCAGCCCTGGCGCCGTCGCCCCGGGTGGCGCCGCGAGTCGGAGGCGGGCGACCCGCGTCGACGCTCGCGGTCGGTCGTCGCTATGCTCGCACCATGCCGCAGGTCTGGACTCGACAGCGAGCCGGAACCGGTCCCTCCGCAGGTCGTGCGCTCCTCCGCAGCCCGATTCCGGAACGACCGCAGATCCATCTCATCTCCCTTCCGCTCGGTTGGGAGCTCGACTCGATGCAGGTCTATCTCGTCGAGGGCGACCCGTTGACGTTGATCGATACCGGCGTGCAGACGCGGGCGAGCCAGGCCGCGCTCGAATCGGCGCTCGACGAGCTCGGCTACGGCGTGGTCGACATCGAGCGCGTCGTGCTGACGCACGGCCACCGGGACCACTTCGGTCTCGTCCAGACGCTGCGCGAGCGCGGGGCGCGCCTCGAGTGCTGGGTGCACGAGGCGGATGCCCCGATGGTCGAGGACTTCGAGCAGGTCGTGCGGTCGCGGCTCGAGGACGTGTTCGAGCTGTTCCGGGAGGCGGGCGCCTCGTCTGCGGTCCTCGCGCGCATCGAGCGCGATCGCTTCCACGATCTGGATCAGAATCTGGCCGAGGCGCGTGCGACGCGGGTCGATCGCGCGCTGCGCGAGGACGACCGCGTCGAGTGGAAGGGCTTCGCGTTCAGGGTGATCCACAGCCCCGGTCATACGCCGGGCCATCTGCTGCTCGAGGACGAGGAGGCGGGCCTCCTGTTTACGGGCGACCAGGTGATGGCGCAGGTCGTGCCGCGCGCCGAGACCTTCCATTCCTCTCCGATCCCCGATCCCGCCGATCCCGCCCGTCGGCGACCGCGCTTCAAGGGACTGGTCGAGCTGCGCCGCAGTCTGCGCCGTCTGCGCAACCGCAGCGATCGCTGGCTGCTGCCCGGATTCGGCGGTCTCGTCCGACGCGCCGATCGCACGATCCGCGACACGCTCCTCTATTACGACGTCCGACTGCAGCGGATCGAGCGGAGCCTCCGAAGCCTGGTCGCGCTGAATCAGGAGGTCACCGCCTTCGAGCTCCGCACGGCGCTCTTCCCGCCCGACGAGTCGCTGGAACGCATCCGATCGCAGCTCTCGCTCGTGATCGGTGCGCTCGACTGCCTGGAGGAGGACGGTCTCGTCGTGACGCGCCGCCGCGCCGACGGCGTCCTGACCCACCGCCACCGCTGACGCCGGGCGCGCGGCGGAATCAGCGCGGCGGTGCGGCCTCGCGTCGCGCCCGCGCATCGCGCTCGAGCAGGAAGGCCGCGAGGGCCCGCCGGTCCGCCTCGGGCCGGTCGACGACGGGCATCGGCGGCTGTGGGGCGGCGAGGAAGGCGGTGAGGCTCGCCAGCGTGTAGCGCGGCACGAGATCCGAGATCGGCTTGACGACGACGCCCGGCAGCGCCCGCGCCGCGACATGACAGCCGCCGCAGTCGCCCTCGGCGAAGAGCGTCGCGCCCCGTGCCACCAGCGCCGCCCGCGCGTCGACGTCGAGTCCGGCGAGCGGATCATCGACGGCGCGCGGCATCGGTTGCTTCGCGGCGGTCGAGCCGGCGCGGGGGCGGGTGACGTCCGCCGCGTCGGCGCGCGTGACGCGGTATACGGCGCCCGCGTAGTCGTCGCTGACGTAGAGCGTCCCGTCCGGCCCCTCGGCGACGTCGACCGGGCGGCCGATGACGTCGTCGCCCTCGAGGAAGCCCGTCAGGAAGTCCCGTTGCGTGATCGCGCCCGCCTCGTCCCAATGGAGCGAGACGACCTTGTAGCCCGAGAGCGCGGAGCGATTCCAGGAGCCGTGCAGCGCGACGAGCGCCGCACCGCGCAGCGCGGCCGGCTGGCTCGGATGGCGCAGGAAGGTGAGACCGAGCGGAGCCTGATGAGCGCCGAAGGCGTGGACCGGCGGCAGCGAGCCGCGGATGCGGGCCGGCTGACCCGCGCCGTAGGTCGGGTCGGGCTGATTCATCCCCCAGGCGTAGGGCCAGCCGTAGAAGCCGCCCCGCTCGATTCGGTCGAGCTCGCAGGGCGGGATGTCGTCGCCCAGCAGGTCGCGCCCGTTGTCGGTGGCGTAGAGCTCGTCCGTTCCGGGTCGCCAGTCGAAGCCGACGGCATTGCGCAGGCCCGAGGCGTAGATCTCCTCGCCGGAGCCGTCGAGCGCGTAGCGCAGCATCGCGGCCCGCCGCGGATCCTTCTCGATGCAGACGTTGCACGAGGAGCCGACCGTCAGATAGATCCGCTCGTCGGGTCCGATCCGCAGCGTCCGCGTCCAGTGGTTCTCGCCTTCGGGCAGCCCGCGCACGATGCGCGTCGGCTCGCCGCGGGTGCGGAGCGTCCCAGGGCCGGTCTCCTCGAAGGCGACGCGCGCGATCGCGCCCCCTTCCGCGACGTAGAGCATGCCTCCGGCGAAGTCGAAGCCATGGGGACGGTCGAGTCCCTCGAGCAGCACCTGACGGCCGTCGGCGCGACCATCGCCGTCCCGATCGGCGTCGATCCGCAGCAGCCGCCCGAGCCGGGGCTGGCTCACGACCAGGCTGCCGCCCGGGCTGAAACGCAGGACGCGCGCATTCTGGATGCCCTCGGCGAAGAGCGCGACGCGATGCCCTGCGGCGACGGCGAAGCGCCGCTCGACGGTCTCGGGTGCGGGGGCGTCGATGCTGCGCCCCGTGATCGAGTTGAGCACCGGCCCCCGCACCACGAGGCCCTCCGGCAGCAGCCAGTGGCAGGCGGCGGCGAATGCGAGTCCCAGCGCGACGAGTCCGATCACGATCCTGCGCATGGATCCTCCCCCCTGGTGGCCGGTGGCGTGATCGGTCCGCCTGCGTGTGCGCGCCGCTCGGACGGCGGGATCGCCGACCGGTCGACCCGGAGCGGCCGGCGCGAGCGGGGCGCGAGCTTACCGCAGGCGTCCCCGCCGCCCGGGACGGCCGATCGATCTCGGCGGGCGCGCCGCTTCGATCGGCGCGCCCGCCGAGCGGGTCAGTTTCGCGGGTCGGGTCCTTGACGAAAGCCCTTGTCTAGCGGATACATACGCCCTCCCCACACCGGCCCGGCCGGAGGCAGGATCCAATGCAGAAGATTCGCAAGGGCGACCTGGTGCAGGTCGTGAGCGGGGCCGGCTCGGCCAAGGGCGTCCAGGGGCGCGTGATCGCCGTCGACCTCCAGAAGGGTCGCGTTCGCGTCGAGGGCGTGCGCGTCCAGACTCGCCACCTGAAGCCGGGGCGCAGCGCGGCGCGCGAAGGCGGCATCGTGTCGAGCGAAGGCTTCGTCGATGCGTCGAACGTGATGCTCGTGAATCCGGCGGACAACAAGCCCTCGCGGGTCCGATTCGAGACGCGCGACGGCAGGCGCGTGCGCGTGTTCGTCCGCGGCGGCGGACTCGTGCCGGAGCCCGCGAGCGCTTGAACGAGCGGTCGGGGTTCGACAGACTCAACCGCTGAGGCGCGCCGGGACGAGGGCGCGCATCCAACGAAGCCCGTGATGCCGGTCCGCCGGCGATCCCGGCGACACCCGCGAAAGACGACACGGCAGGACAATGGCCAAGAGCAAGCGAGAGAAGATCAAGCTCGAGTCCTCGGCAGGGACCGGTCACTTCTATACGACCTCGAAGAACCGGACGAACACGCCGAACAAGCTCGAGCTCAAGAAGTACGATCCCGTCGTGCGCAAGCACGTGGTCTACAAAGAGACCAAGCTCAAGTAGAAGTCCGGCTCGAAGCGCGCCGCGGTCGCCGGATCGGCGGTCCGTTCGCCGCGTGGTTGCGTTGCGAGCCGGAGGCGAACGAGCCGGTCGTCCGCATGCGCACGCGCCCGAGGGAGTCGAGACTCCTCGGACCGAACCAAGGAAGAGAGGAAGTTCGAATGGCCTGGGTGATCACCCGCTTGTGTCGAGACTGTCTGGATATGGCTTGCGTCGAGGTCTGCCCCGTCGACTGCATCGTCCAGCACAAGGACAAGGGCGACGCCGCCGGCTATCCGAACCAGCTCTTCATCGATCCCGAAGAGTGCATCAACTGCGGCGTGTGCGAGCCCGAGTGTCCCTGGGAGGCGATCTTCGAGGACGAGCAGGTCCCGGCGGTCTTCCAGGAGGACGTCGCGCTGAACGCCAAGATCGTCGACGAGCGCGACGACTTCGAGGTGCCGGAGCGCGTCGAGGTCGAGGTCCCGAGCGCCGACAAGATCGCCGCGAACAAGACGAAGTGGGGCTACACGGGCTGAGTCCCGACCGGGAACCGACCGGGCCGACGGAGTCCGTCCGGCCCGGGTCGGGCCACGGAGCTTGATCGATCGGGCCTGGAGTGCGGCTCCGGGCCCGTCGTCTTTGCGTCGACGCTCGGGTCGACGCATCGGTCCCCGGGCCGGGGCTGCGGCCCGGTTCGACGCCCGCGCCCTGCGGCCGGGTGACACGATGCGCGCGATTCAGGCCGTGTCCCGGCCGACGGCGTCGAAGGCCTCGGCCATGACGTCGACGACGCCTGCCATCGCTTCGGCCGACGGGGGCGAGGGCAGACGCGCCGTCCAGCGCCGGAGCTGCTCGACCGCCTGATGCACGAGCATCCACTTTCCCCCGACGACGCGCGCGCCGCGGGCCTCGGCCTCTGCGAGCAGCCGCGTCCGCTCGGGCGCGTACACCGCGTCGAGCACGACCATGCCGTCGCGGAACGCCTCGGGCGCGACCGGAGAGCGCCATTCGTTCATCCCGACGCTGGTCGTGTTCACGACGATCGACGGCGCGAGCCCGGCGAGCGCGTCGAGCGCGCAGGCACCCGCGCCGCCGAGCGCGCGCACGAGCGCCTGCGCCCGCTCGCGCGTGCGGTTCAGCACGAAGACCTCGCAGCCCCGCTGTCGCAGGGCGTGGACCACCGCGCGCGCCGTTCCGCCGGCGCCGAGCACCGCGGCGCGCTGGCCCTTCACGGGCTCGATCCGCTCGAGGGCGGCGAGGGCGCCGATCCAATCCGTGTTGGTCCCGATCAGCCGATCGCCCTCGTGCAGGACCGTATTGAGGGCGCCGATGGCCTGTACGACAGGCTCGAGCTCGTCGACCAGCGCGAGCATCGCCTCCTTGTGCGGGATCGAGACGGAGATCTGACGCACTTCCCGCCGACGGAACCCGGCGACGGCGGCTGCGAGCCCGGAAGGTGGCACGTCCCAGGCGTGGTAGACGGCGTCGAGGCGGAGCGCGCGATAGGCCGCGTTGTGCATCGCGGGGGAGCGCGTGTGGCCGGCGGGATGGAGGATCACCCCGCATTCGATCGGGCGGCCGACGCGCGCGGCGCCCGCGCTCGGGGGACGCTCGCGCGCGTCGCCGGCGTCGCCTGCGCTCATGCGCGGCTCCGTTCGAGGGCGGCCTGGAGATCCTGCCAGACGGCGCGGCGATTCTCGGGCGTGTACTGCCTGAGGACGAAGGCGGGATGGAGCGTCGGCATCAGCGGGATGCCGCGGTAGGACTGCCAGGTCCCGCGCACCCGGGTGATCGCGATCTCGCGGTCGAGCAGCAGGCTCGCGGCGGGCTTGCCGAGCGTCACGATCACCTTCGGCGCGACCGCCTCGATCTGTCCGTCGAGGAAGGGGCGGCAGGCCGAGACCTCGGGCGGAAGCGGGTTGCGGTTGCCCGGCGGCCGGCACTTCACGATGTTGCAGATGTACACGTCGCTGCGCGCGATGCCCATGCCCTTCTCGATCATCTGCGTGAGCAGCTCGCCCGCGCGGCCGACGAAGGGCAGTCCGGTTCGATCCTCCTGCTCGCCGGGGCCCTCGCCGACGAAGAGGATGTCCGCATCCGGATGGCCGTCGCCGAAGACGATCGTCCGCCGCCCCTCGCACAGACCGCAGCGGCGGCAGTCACCGAGCTCGGCGCGCACGGACTCGAGCGTCGGACGCGCGGATCGGCCCGCCGGTCCGGCGAGCCCGGGCGCGCCTGCCGGCCCGCCCGGGGCGTGAGCGGGGGCGGCGACGGGCGTGGGCGGGGTGACGGGCGCGGTCGCCGTGACCGGCGTGGGCGGCGTGGGCGGGGCGAGCCGGGGCGGCGCCTCGGGCCGCGCCCGGCGCTCGGGCAAGGGCGCGCGATTCGCGATCGGCGTGAAGGCGTCGACGCCTTCCTCGGCGAGCTCCCGCACGAGCGCGGCGGCCGACGCGACCAGCGCGCGCGCCTCGTCGGTCCAGTCCCGCGCCTCGTGCTCCCCGTCCACCATCTCGAATCAGCCGGCGTCCGGGCGCTCGCCCTGACCGGCGACCGGCTCGGTCTCGGCAGCGCGCTCGGCCCGCGTGGCGGCGGATTCGATCGTGCCATGGCGTTGTGCGTCGATCCGCTGCTCGACGGCGAACTCGAACCCGGGGTCGTTCGCCTTGTCGTGGCAGGTGCCGCAGACCTTCTGGATCACGCAGGAATCGCATTTGTCACCGAGGGAGAGGATCGTGCCGACGCGCGGCGCCCGCGCGCCGACGTGGTCGCCGCCGGGACCGTGGCACGACTCGCAGCCGACGCGGGCCAGGTCGGGCGCCGACGCGACCGGCGTGCCGGGCGCGAACCCGCCGGGCTTGTCCCATGCGGTGGTATGGCAGCTCAGGCAGTCCGCCTCGGTCTGCTGGCCGGCCCGCTCGAGCGTCGCCACCGCGCGCGCGTGCGGGCTCGCCGCCCAGGTCTCGAACTCCTTCGCATGACAGCTCCGACAGGCCTCGGACCCGACGTACGCCGCGCGCGTCGGCAGCAGCTCGCGCTCCGCACCGCCGTCGGTCCCGAGCGCGGCGCGCTCCTCGTTCGAGAGCGAGGCCAGCTTCGCGTGGGCGATGCGCGGATGGAACGTCGCGTAGTCGAAGCCGAGCGAGTGGGTCGGGTTGTGGCAGCTCGAGCAGACCCTGGCGTAGTCGTCGCCCTTCACGAAGTCGGGCGAGAGATGCGGGCCACCGCGGCCGTGGCAGGACTCGCAACCCACGCCCTCGAGGTGGGGCGGACGGCGGAGCAGATCGAAGCCGCCCGGCTGCTCGAACCCGACCACGTGGCAGCCGACGCAGTCGGTCCGCCGGTCGGCGCCGTGGGCGACGAGCGTGTCGTAGGCGCTCGCGTGCTTCGTGTAGTGCCAGGTCGCCTGCTCGAGCTCGTGGCAGACGCCGCAGACGTCGTTGCCGCTGTAGCCGGTCGGGTCGAGCAGCATCGGCACACGCGCGCCGGCGAGCTTCGCGACCTTCATGCGCAGGATGCCCGCGTCGCGCGCGCCGTTCCAACCCTCGCCGCGATGCCGGATGCGTCCCTCGGCGTCGAGCACGTGGACCACGGGGACCCCGCCCGTGATGCCCCAGGCGTCCGCCGCCTTGCCGCCGGGATCGAGGTAGGGGTCGAAGAAGTCGAGGCCGTGCTCCTTCATCGCGCTGCGCACCGCGCTCGGATCGTTCTGGATCGAGATCGCGACGAGCCGCGGTCGCTCGGTCTCGGGCAGGGCGGCGAGCGTCTCCTTGATCGATTGCAGCGCCTTGTGGCAATGCGGGCAGGTATGGAGGAAGAAGATCACGATCGCCGGCCTGCCGGCGAGCGCCTTCGTCTCGAGCACCTCGCCGTTCGACATGGCCACGACGCCGAGCGAGGGGGCCTTTGTCCAGTGGAAGAGGGCGCCGTCGTTCGCCGTCGCCGAGGCGTCCGCGATCCGCAGGGACTCGCGCAGATCGGCCGCGACCTGCTTCTCGAGCTCGCTGCCCTTCGGAAAATGACCGAGTACGAAGCTCATGTAGCCCTCGGCATCGACGCCGAGGATGCCGAGCGGGGCGCGCAGCTGGAGCTTCTGCGTGATCGAACCGCCGGAGTCGTCGATCACGGGGAAGGTCAAGCCGTTGTCGGCGACGAACCCGGCGAGCTTCGCGCTCGTCGAGCCGATGCCGACGCCGACGACCTTGAAGTTGTGGTCGGCGCCGAGGGCGCCCACGCGCTCGACGGCGCGCGCCACCGGCGCCGCCTCGGCGATCTCGGGGTTGAAGAAGAAGAGGACGCTGCGCGCGCCGAGCAGCGAACGGACGTCGAGCGTCTGGCCATCGAGGGTCACGCCCGTGAACGCCGGAACCGGGCGCTCGCTCGGATGGCGCGGCGCGGTCTTCGGCGTCTCGCGACTCGCCTTGCGAATCGAGTCGTCCCCGGCCGACGTCGTCGTGGCAGAGGCGGTCGGACCGTCGGCGGCGCGCGCGGCCGGCGAGCCGTCCGAGGACGACGGGCCGTCGTCGCAGGCGACCGACAGGAGCAGGGTCGAGAGCAGGAACGTGCACGAGGCGGTCGAGAGGCACGAGAGGCGCGATCGCGCGCGGATGGGCTTCGGCATGGGCGGCAGGTTAGCAGGGCGCGGCGACGGGTCGCGGGGACGCGCGGGCGCTAGCGCCCGGCCTTCTCGCGGGCACGCAGCTCCTCGAGCATCGCCTTGAACCCGACGTTGCCGCCCTCGAAGGTCAGGGCCATCTGCAGATGGCGGATCGCCGCCGCGACGTTGCCGTTCTTGAGCTCGGCCTCGGCCTTCGCGTGGTACTGGCGGCCCTGGGGCGTCGCTCCGCGGCGTTCGGCTTTCTGCTGGGTGGTGTGGGTCTGGCGGGCTTCGGCGAGCTGGATCCGAAGCGAGGTTCCCTCCGCGCGCTTCGCGTCGTAGGTCCTCCGGCGGCGCGGATCGCGCAGAACGCAGTAGGCCTCGGTGATGCGCTTCGAGATCCGACCACAATGCTCGCGCAGCTCCGGCGGGAGGAGCCGGTTCGCGTCGGGATGGAAGTGACGGGACGAGTCGTGGAAGGCCTTGCGGATCTGAGAGGCGGTCGCCTGCGGTTCGACGTGGAGGAGCTGGTAGTAGTCGAGCTCGTCCATGATGCGCGCGAGCGCGACGATCTCCATCGGGTCGAGGGTCGCCATCGACGGCTAGTCCAGCCGATCGTCGGCGTCGGGCGTCGTCAGATCCCGACCCGATCGATCGAAGAACCCGTCCTCGTCCGCGGCCCCGGTCGCCTCCGTGTCGAGCTCGATCTCGACGGCGCCGTCGGGCTCGAGCGCCGCCGTGGAAGAAGTCGGAGCGGAGGGCTTGCGCGCGGGCTCGCGGGTCGGCGGCGTCGGATCGAGCAGGTCGAGGTCCTCGTCGAGGGACTCGAGATCGCCCTCGTCGAGCTCGAGGTCGTCGAGGGCGTCGAGGTCGGCCAGCGGCGCGGGCGGGGGGGGCGTCGCCGACGAGGCGACCGGACGCGCGGCACCCGCCACGCTCGGCTTGCCGGCCGGTGTGTCGCCCGCCGCTGCGCCCGCGCGGGCCAGGACCGGGCGCGTCTGCAGGCGGCCGATCGGCGTCGGAGCCGAGGGTGCCGTCTTCGGCGGGGCGGCGATTCCGGACTCGTCGTTCGGCGCGAGCTCGAGGCCGTTGGTCGGCTGGGGAACGACGGGCGCGGGCGGCGCGTCGGCCGTGACGACGCGGCCGGCGACGTCCTGCTCGATGATCGCCTCGAGCTGGTCGGCGCCGAGCCCCGAGGAGAGAGTGATCGTCGTCGACGCCTTCTCGCCCGTCGCCTGATCCGAGGCCGTCACGCTGACGATGCCGTCGGCGTCGATCTCGAACGTGACGTCGATGCGCACGTCGGAGCGCGGCCCCTTCTGGAAGCCCGAGAACTCGAACTCGCCGAGCAGCGTGTTGTCCTCGGCGAGTCGGTGGTCGCCCTGGTAGACGCGGATCTGCACCGTCTCCTGGTAGTCGGCGACGGTCGTGAACGTCCGCGTCTGCTCGATCGGAACCGGCGTATTGCGCTCGATGACCGGCTCGGCGAGTCCGCCCGCGACACCGATCCGCAGATCGAGGGGCGTCACGTCGAGCAGCATCGAGTCCTGGACCTCGCCGACGAGGGAGGCCGCATGGATCGCGGCGCCCATCGCGACGACCTCGTCCGGATCCACGTCGATGCGCGGCTCGCGCTGGAAGTAGTGGGTCACCGCTTCGCGGATCATCGGGAGCCGGGTGGGACCGCCGACGAGGATCACGCCGTCGAGGTCGCGCACGGTGAGATCGGATTGCTGGAGCGCCTCGTCGCAGACCTTGAACGTACGCAGGATCAGGTCCTGGACGAGGGCGGCGAACTCGACACGCGTCAGCTTGCGGGAGAGACCGAGCGGCGCCCCGTCCTGACCCTTCAGGACCTCGGGGATGTCGATCTGGATCTCCTCCTCCTCGGAGAGCTGCTTCTTGGCGTACTCGGCGGCGGCCTTGAGCTTCTCGAAGGCGTACGGGTCGTTGCGCGGGTTGATCTTGTAGCGGCCGACGAACTCGTCGGCGAGCAGGTCGAGGATGCGATCGTCGAAGTCGTCGCCGCCCAGGAAGGTGTCGCCGCAGGTGGCGAGCACCTCGAACACGTCCTTGCCGATCTCGAGGATCGAGATGTCGAAGGTGCCGCCGCCGAGATCGTAGACGGCGACGCGCTGCGACAGGCCCATGCCGAAGCCGTAGGCGAGGGCGGCGGCCGTCGGCTCGTTGAGGATGCGCAGCACCTCGAGGCCGGCGATGCGACCGGCGTCCTTGGTCGCCTGGCGCTGGTTGTCGTTGAAGTAGGCGGGGACGGTGATGACCGCCTTGGTGACCTTGTCGCCGAGATGGCGCTCGGCGATCTGCTTCATCTCGCGCAGCACCATCGCGGAGATCTCGGGCAGCGAGAACTCTTCCTCGCGGATCTGGATTCGCACGCCGTGGTTGGGGGCCTCGACGATCTCGTAGGAGCAGATCGCCTGCGCCTTCTTGACCTCCTCGGAGAAGTAGTAGCGACCGATCAGGCGCTTGGCGGAGGCGACGGTGGTCGCGGGGGCATGGATCAGCTTGGCCTTCGCAGAGTTGCCGACCTCGACCGTGCCATCGTCCCGGAAGTGCACGACCGAGGCGGACGTGCGCTCGCCGAACGCGTTCGGGATCACCTGCAGCTCGCCGCCCTGCATCATCGCGACGCAGCTGTTACTGGTGCCCAGGTCGATGCCGATGGCGATCTCCGCCATGTCGATCCCTCCTCGACGACGCGCGTCCCCCCGTCCGGTTCGGCGCCGGGCAAGCACTCGCGTGCGCATGCGGATCACCGCCGGTGGCGCGGGTCGGACCCACGGGGGTCTCGCAGCGCTCCGGCAGGACCCACCGCCTATCGGTCGGCCCGGGGCCCGACTGAACGCGGGATCGCGGCCTCGGTCGCGGGGGCCTCGGGTGGGCGGCGCGCTCCGGTGCGGGTCCGATGGCTCGCCGATCCGGGCCTGTGCTACTCGGACCGGAGCTCGATCCGCCCCGGGCCAGGGCGCGGTGCGGGAGGCAGGAGATCCGATGTCCGGACATTCGAAATGGTCGACGATCAAGCGCAAGAAGGGCGCTGCGGACGCGAAGCGGGGCAAGATCTTCACGAAGCTGATCCGGGAGCTCCAGACGGCGGCCCGCATCGGCGGCGGGGATCCGGATTCCAATCCCCGACTGCGGCTGGTCGTCGAGAAGGCCAAGACCGCCAACATGCCCAAGGACAACATCCAGCGGGCGATCCAGAAGGGCGTCGGGGGCGGCGACAGCGAGAACTTCGAGGAGATCGTCTACGAGGGCTACGGCCCGGGCGGGGCGGCGATCCTGATCGAGACGCTCTCGGACAACAAGAACCGCACGGTGGGCGACCTGCGCCACGTCCTCTCGAAGCACGGGGGCAACCTCGGCGCCTCGGGCTGCGTCGCCTTCCTGTTCGAGAAGCGGGGCGTCATCGCCTTCGAGCGGTCGGCGGTCGACGGCGACGCGCTGCTCGAGGCCGCCCTCGAGGCCGGAGCGGCGGACGTGGTCGACCAGGGCGATCGTTGCGAGGTGGTGACCGCGCCGAACGAGCTGCACGCGGTGCGCGACGCGCTGGCCGAGACGGGCTTCGCAGGGCTCTCGGCCGAGCTGGTCCAGGAGCCGACCACGACGGTGAAGCTCTCGGGGAAGGACGCGGAGCAGATGCTCAAGCTGGCGGAATCCCTCGAAGACCTCGATGATGTCCAGAATTTCTACGCCAACTTCGACATCTCCGAGGAGGAGATGGAGAAGCTCGCGTAGCGCCGGGCGCGCCGTCGGCGCGCGGGGCGCGATCGTTCGATGGGGGGCGGAATGCGGATCCTGGGGGTGGATCCCGGTTCCGTGGCGACGGGCTACGGCTCGATCGAGCGTCTGTCCGGCCGCTTCGTGCACCGCCGACACGGCGTGCTGCGTCCGCCCGCCGGCGCGGCGCTCGCGGAGCGGCTCGCCTTCCTCCATTCCCGGCTGCTCGACGTCGTGCGCGCCGAGGCGCCCGAGGCCGTCGTCGTCGAGCGGGTCTTCATCGCCTCCAACCCGCGCTCGGCGCTGGTGCTCGGGCAGGCGCGTGGGGCCGTGCTCGCCTGTCTCGGCGGGGCCGGGGTCCGCGTCGTCGAGCTCTCGGCGCGGCAGGTCAAGAAGTCGGTCGCCGGCACCGGGGCGGCCGACAAGGCGCAGGTCCAGACGATGGTCTCGCGTCTGCTCGGTCTTTCGACGCTGCCGGCGATCGATGCCTCCGACGCCCTCGCGCTCGCTCTGACCTACGCGCAGGCCGGGCCGCTCGCCGAGCTGCCCTTGAGAACGCGGCGGCGGGGGACGCGCCAGGCGATGACACGCCTCGTGCTGGAGCGGCTCTCGTGATCGCGTGGCTCGAAGGGGTGCTGCGGGAGAAGGCGCCGACGCGGATCGTGCTCGACGTGCACGGGGTGGGTTACGAGCTCTTCGTGCCGCTCTCGACCTTCGAGACGCTGCCGGAGCTCGGCAAGACCGTATCGATGCTGGTCCACACCTCGGTCAGCGCGGACGCGGTCCGGCTCTTCGGCTTCGCGACGCCGCTCGAGCGCGAGCTCTTCCACCTCCTGCTGAAGGCGAATCGGGTCGGCCCGAAGCTGGCGCAGACGATCCTCTCCGGGCTCGAGCCGGGCCGGCTGCTCGCGGTCCTGCGCGATGCCGACGCGAAGGGGCTGCGCCGCGTTCCCGGCGTCGGACCGAAGCTCGCCGAGCGGATCGCGGTCGAGCTGCGCGACGAGGCCGCGAAGCTCGCGAAGCGGATCGACGGCGACCCTTCCGGCGTGGCCGCGGCGGCGTCGCGTCCAGCGCTCGGCGAGGTGGCGCCCGGGGACGAGCTCTTGTCGGCGCTGGTGAACCTCGGCTATCCCCGCGCCCAGGCCGAAAGGGTCGTCGCGGCGACGCTCGCCGAGGTCCCGGACGATGCGCGCATCGAGACCCTGATCCGGATCGCCTTGCGCCGGCTCGCACTCTGATCGGTCGCGGCGCCGTGCGGCGGACGCAGCGAGTCGGAAAGCGGGCGCAGCGAGCTTGGAAAGGGAGGGGGGCATGGGGGGCATGGAGCGGGGCGAGCTGACGCTCGCGCGGCAGCCCGAAGAGCGCAGCGCCGAGGAGTCGCTCCGTCCCCGCTCGCTCGACGAGATGGTCGGCCAGGAGCGGTTGCGCGAGAACCTGCAGGTCTTCGTGCGGGCCGCGCGCGAGCGGGGCGAGCCGCTCGATCACGTCCTCTTCCACGGTCCGCCCGGTCTCGGCAAGACCTCGCTCGCCCGCATCGTCGCGGCGGAGCTCGGCGCCCAGTTCCGGGCGACCAGCGGTCCGGCGATCGAGCGCCCCGGCGATCTCGCGGCGCTGCTCTCGAATCTCGAGGCCGGCGACGTCCTCTTCATCGACGAGATCCATCGCCTGTCGCCTTCGGTCGAGGAGATCCTCTACCCCGCGATGGAGGACTTCCAGCTCGACCTCCTGATCGGCGAGGGGCCGACCGCGCGCTCGATCCGCCTCGACCTGCCGCGCTTCACGCTGGTCGGTGCGACGACGCGGGCCGGACTGCTGACCTCGCCCCTGCGCGATCGCTTCGGCTGGTCGGCGCGGCTCGAGTACTACCCGGTCGAGGACCTCGAACGGATCGTGATCCGCTCGGGCGGGCTGCTCGGCCTCGCGATCGAGGCCAAGGCGGCCTTCGAGATCGCGCGCCGCGCGCGGGGCACGCCGCGCATCGCGAATCGTCTGCTGCGGCGCGTGCGAGACTTCGCGGCCGTGCGCGAGGGGGCGACGGAACGCGTCGGGCTCGACATCGCTCGCTTCGCACTCGCGCGTCTCGACGTCGACGACGCGGGCTTCGACGGTCTCGATCGCGCCTTCCTGCAGTGTCTCGTCGTGAAGTTCGGCGGCGGCCCGGTCGGCCTCGAGACCCTCGCGGCAGCGGTCGGCGAGGACAAGGGCACCCTCGAGGACGTCGTCGAGCCCTACCTGATCCACTGCGGCTTCCTCGCGCGGACCCCGCGCGGCCGCGTCGCGACGCCCCACGCCTGGGCCCACCTCGGCCTCGCGGCGCCGGGCGCCTGAACGCCGCGGCTCAGCGCGGTCGAACGCTGCTCGGGCTGCCCGGCAACCGGCCGCGGTTCTCGAGCACGACCAGCGGGACCCCGGGCTCCGCCGTGGTGAAGAGCACGATGTCGTCGAGGCCATCGGCGTCGACGTCGACGGCGCGCGTCGAAGCCGTCGCGAGCGGGACGCGCTGCTCTCCGGCGACCGATCCGAAGCGCGCGGATCCGGACTCGGGCCGACCCATCCGGAAGCCGATCGCGCGCTCGCCGCGCGGGACGAGCAGGTCGAGCCGCCCGTCTCCATTCCAGTCGCCCAGACCGGGGACGATGCCCGCGAGCCGACCCGCCTCGAAGTCGAGCGCGAGCGCCATCCGATCCTCGAAGAGCGTTCGGACGCCTTCCGGGCGGTCCGGATCGAGGGCGAGGATCCGCACCGTCGTCTCGAGCCGCCGCGTCACCAGCAGCCGCACGAGCTGCAGCACGCCGAACTCGACGTCCGTCTCGAGCAGCTCGAGGCGGCCGTCGCCCTCGAGATCGATGAAGTCGACGCCGGCGAGACCGCCGCGCGACTCGCGCAACACGTCGGGCGGGCCCTCGAGCGAGACGCCTCGACCGCGGCCCAGATGGATGCGGGTCGTGGAGTGTCCCTTCATCAGCCCCCCCTCGATCGTGTTGAGGACGAGGTCCGCCCGCCCGTCCCCGTCGAGGTCGCGGGCAGCGTAGCTGTGGACGCTGGCGCCGTGGCGGCGCTCCGCCGCCTCGTCGAAGGGGACGAAGGCGAGTCGACGGCTGGGCGTCGAGGGGAGGCCCTTCGGGCCGAGGCGGTAGATCCCGATCGACCAGCGCGAGAGCGCGAAGAGATCGAGCCGTCCGTCGCCGTCGTCGTCCGCGCGCGCGAGGGTCGGCCAGTGGATCTCCTGGGTCATCCATTTCGAGAACGTCTCCGGCAGGTCGGGCTGCCAGGTCTGGTAGTCGGCGTACATCGGCATCTCGATTCGTCGCGGCGGTTCGCCGTCGAGATCGACGAGCCAGGCGCCGAACGGGGCCGGGACCAACGCCCCGACCCGCGCGTCGCCGTTCCACCGCTCGACGAGCGGCAGTCGGGCGATCGCCCACGGACGCGGGGGGAGGGCGAGCCCGCCCGGTACGGCGATCTCGACGGGATCGGCCGGGCCGTCGAGGGCCTCGATGCGCAGCCCTGCGGCCGAGACGGAGAGCAGCTGCGGGCCGCGGCGCCCCGGAACCCGCGCCACGTCGACGAATACCGCCGCCGAGGGCAACGCCCGGACGCGGATCGCGGCCGACCCCGGCTGCAGCGCCGCTCCGCAGGGCATGAGGGTCGCGAAGCGCCGCTCGTCGGGGGGCCCGCCCTCGCTCGAGAGCACGAGCAGGTCGACGGCAGCGCCGGTGCAGGGGCCGACCGCGAGGGACCAGACCTGGACGATCCGACCCCGGATCGCATGGCGATGGACGCGGAAGGGCGGGTCGTCGTCCTCGTCCGCCGCGCGGGTCTCCGGACCGGCGACGGCGAGCGAGGCGAGCAGGGCGATCGCGGCGGCCCGGCGCAGGCAGGCGCAGCGGCGCGGGCGCGTCCGGGACCGTCCGGCGCGGGCAGCGGGAGTCGAGCTCGCGGCCTTCGGAGACAAGCGACCAGCATAATCGACGCAGGATCGCGTCGGCCGCCCGAGCGCATCCGGGCTCAAATCGACCCTCCGCCCCGCCGATAGCCTGGCGAGTCGATTCCGCCCGCCGGGTCATGCGGCCCGGCGGCCGTCTCGACTCGACATCGACCGCGCGCGTCGGCGCGCGCATTCGGGTGGAATCGAGGCGTGCGCACACTGGCGAGAGTCCTGCTGCTTCCGATCGCCCTCGGCGGCCTGCTGCTGGGCGCCTTCGGCGTCCTGGTGATGCATCTCCCGGAGAGCGGCGCGACGGCGCTCGCGCGGAGACTCCTCGAGCAGGGCGCCCGCGTGCTCGGCGAGTCGGGCCTGGGCCCCGGTCGCGCGCTCGCGCGCGCCGTCGAGCACTGGACTGGCGAGACGCCCCTCGGCTACGCGCTGCTCGGTCTCGGCGCGGTCGCGCTCGCGTTCTGCCTCGGTGTCGTCGGTTCCGCCGCTGCCCCGCGCAGCCGCCAGGCCGCGCAGGAAAAAGAAGACGACATCCCGATCCAGCTCGATAAGAAGCAGGCGAAGAAGGTCCTGAAGGAGGCCCAGGCCTTGCGGAAGGAGGGGGACCTCGTCGCCGCCGCCGAGCTCCTCTGGAGCCACGAGCAGCTCGATACCGCCGCGCAGTACTTCCTCGAGGCGGGCGAATTCGTCCGCGCGGCGGAGATCCGACACGACCAGAATCGCTTCGAGGAGTCGGCCGATCTCCACGTCCAGGGCGAGAACTGGGAGACGGCGGCCTCGATCTACGCCCAGCAGGAGCTCTGGGAGAAGGCGGCCGACTGCTACCTCAAGGCCGATCTCAAGAGCGTCGCGGCGGAGATGTTCGAGAAGGCGGGCCAGTGGCGCGAGGCGGCGCGTTGCTACCGCGAGAGCGAGTTCCTGCGCCACGCCGCGGCGATGTACGTCAAGTCGAAGGACTGGCAGCTCGCGGCCGAGGCGCTCGAATCGGTCTTCGTCGACGAAGGGCCGAAGGCGATGAAGGACCCGCGCAAGTCGGGCGAGATGGCGAAGCTCGTGCGCCAGGCCGGCAAGCTCTTCCTCAAGGCGGAGCTGCCCGACCGCGCCTACAAGATGTTCGAGCGTGGCGCGTGCGCCGCCGAAGCGGGCGAGGTCGCGACCCTGCTCGGACGCCACGAGGAGGCGGCCCAGCACTTCCGGCAGGCGGGCGACGTCGAGCGTGCAGCCGAAGCGCTCCGGCGCTGCGGTCAGGAGGTCGACGCGGCCCGGATGCTCGGGCAGTTCATGCGCGACCAGGGCGACCGCGAGGGCGCGGCGGGGCGGCTCGAGGAGGCAGGTGACTTCATGGAGGCCGGCGACCTGTATCGCAGCCTCGAGCAATACGCCAAGGCCGCCGCCTGCTATGCGAAGCACCACGGCTGGGCGCAGGCCGCCGAGATGTACCAGCTCGCCGGTCAGCGGGCCGAGGCGGGCGAGGCCTACGAGAAGGCCGGGCGCTTCACGGAGGCGGCGGAATGCTTCGCGCTCGCGAATCTGCCCCGCCGCGAGGCGGAGCTGCTCGAGCGCGCCGGGGACTTCCTGCGCGCAGGCGAGGCCTTCCATCGCGAGGGCATGGACGACGAGGCGATCTCCGCCCTGCAGAAGGTCCCGGCCGAGGACGAGGACTTCGGTCGCGCCGCGGCCCTGCTCGGCGAGATCTTCTCGACCCGCGGCCAGCTCGCGCTCGCGATCACCAAGCTCCAGCAGGCGATCGGCGACACCGAGCTGACCCGCGACTCGGTCGACGGCTACTTCCGGCTGGGTTCGATCTACGAGCAGGACGGCAAGCCGCGCGAGGCCCTCGAGATCTACGAAAAGGTCATGGCCTTCGACTATCACTACCGCGACGTCGCGGACCGGCTCGCCGCCGTGCGCGCCGCGGTCGAGGCCCTGCCCGCGACGGGCGGGGTGGCCGGGGCGCCGCTCGATCCGGCGGAGGCCGCGGCCCGCAACCTCGCGACGCCCAATGCCTCCGGTCGTTACCAGATCGTCGGCGAGCTCGGCCGCGGCGGGATGGGCATCGTCTACAAGGTCCAGGACACGGCGCTCGATCGCATCGTCGCGTTCAAGGTCCTGCCGCAGGCGCTCACCGAGAACGAGCAGGCGGTCACGAACTTCGTCCGCGAGGCGCAGGCTGCGGCGAAGCTCAACCATCCCAACATCGTGACGGTCTACGACACCGGGGAGCAGAACGGCCGCTACTACATCGCGATGGAATACGTCGAGGGCACGACGATCAAGGAGATCCTGCGCAAGCGCGGTCCGATCTCGGCCTCCGGCATCCTGCACGTGTTGATGCAGATCACCGAGGCGCTCGCCTACGCCCACGAGAAGAAGGTCGTGCATCGCGACATCAAGCCCGCCAACGCGATGTGGACCCGGGACAAGAAGGTCAAGCTGATGGACTTCGGTCTCGCGAAGGTCGTCGAGGAGGCGCGCAACCATACGACCGTGGTCGCGGGTACGCCCTACTACATGAGCCCCGAGCAGACTCTCGGCAAGAACGTCGACCACCGGACCGACATCTACTCGCTCGGCGTCACGCTCTTCGAGATGGCGACGGGGACCGTGCCCTTCAAGGAGGGCAACATTCCCTACCACCACGTCCATACGGCCCCGCCCCGCCTGCGCGATCTGCGGCCCGACCTGCCCGAGACCCTTTCGGCGATCGTCGAGCGCTGCCTCGAGAAGGATCCGGCCCGTCGCTTCCAGTCGGCCCGCGAGATCCTCGCCGAGGTCCGGGGGGCGCTCGCCGAGACCGCCGCCTCGCCGCGTGGCGAGGGCACGCCCCGCGCCTGACGCGCTCCGGCGCGATTGTCCGACCGAGGCCCCACGCTACGCTGCGCCCCGCGCGGCCGGGGCGAGGGCCGCGAGGAGGCGGGGTGGAGCAGACGACCGTCGCGCGGAGCGTCGAGTGGCGCGGCACCGGCCTCCACAGCGGCCGGCCCGCGCTCGTGGCGGTTCGGCCTGCGGATCCGGACACCGGCCTCGTCTTCCGCGTCGCGCAGGCGGCGGGTCGGCCGCCAATCGCGATCCCCGCGAAGGCCGATCACGTCCATTCGTCGACCCGCGCGACGACCCTGGCCGCGGCGGGCGGGCAGGCGAGCGTCGCGACGGTCGAGCATCTGCTCGCGGCGCTCTTCGCCCTCGGCATCCACAACGCCTGGATCGACGTCGAAGGGGGCGAGGTCCCGGCGCTCGACGGAAGCGCGGCGCCCTTCGCGGTCCGATTGCGGCGCGCGGGTCGGCGGCGCCTCGCGGCTTCGCGTCGCTCGCTCGCGATCGAGGATCCGCTCGAGATCGCCCTGGACGATCGCTGGATCCGGGTCGAGCCCGCCGCGGCGCTCTCGATCGACTACACGATCGACTTCCCCCATCCGGCCATCGGTCGACAACGCCACGTCGTCGCCCGGCTCGACCGAGACGTCTTCGGGTCGACGCTCGCTCCGGCCCGGACCTTCGGCTTCGCCGCCGAGGTCGACCGTCTGCGCGCCCAGGGACTGGCCCGGGGCGGCGATCTCGCGAACACGCTCGTGCTCGACGGGGACGGGCTCCTCAACCGCGAGCCGCTGCGCTTCGTGGACGAATTCGTCCGTCACAAGATCGTCGATCTGCTCGGGGATCTCGCCCTGCTGGGCGGCGATCTCGCCGCCCGCATCACGGTCGAGCGCGGCGGACACGTCCTGCACCATGCGATGGTGAGCGCGCTCGTCGAGCGCTTCGAGCGGGATCGCGCGCGCGGCGTCGGCGCGCCGCCCGCGCTGCGCCGCGCGACGGCTCAGCCCGCGTAGTCCTCGAGCTCGCGGGCGAGCTCCTGGGTCGCCTTGACGTCGAGGAACTGGAGCCCGACGCCTGGCGTCCGGATCCGACCGCTCTCGTCGGGGCGCGCGTCGTGATGCCACGTGACGCGAGACTGCATCTCGTGCAGCGTCTCGTTGCCCGGAACCCGGAATCGGACCTTGACCAGCTCCCCGCGCTGCAGGTCGAGCTCGGTCTGCAGGAACATGCCGCCCGCGCCCAGGGTCGTCGCGTAGTCGCAGTGGATCCCGCCCTTCGCCTGGTAGTCGACCAGGATGCGGACGGTCATGCGGCGGTACTTGCGGGTGTTCTTCGGCGTGCGTCGTTGCGACATCGATGTCGTCTCCTGATCGCGGCGGCCTAGCGCCCGCGTTCGAGCCGCTCGGCGAGGGCCGTCGTGATGCGGACCAGCAGTCGCTTCGCGGCTTCGCAAAGGGCGACCCGCCCACCCAGTTCGGTCGCGAGCGGCTCGTCCGCGTTCCGCGTCTCGGGATCGAGCGCCAGCAACGCGAGGATCACGGCGCGCAGGGCGACGGGCTCGCGATCGAGCAGCATCGCCGCGGCGAGCGCGCGCAGGGCATGCCCGAAGGCGGCGTAGTCGACGCGACCGAGGGCCTCCATGTCGGTCTCCTCGACGAGCCGCCGCAGCTTGCGCCGGGTCCAGAGGCCGAGGTTCGCGTCGAGGGCGTCGCGCAGGCGCGCATCGCCCCCGTTGCCGCCCGGGTCGAGGAAGACGCCGCCGATCGCGAGGAAGAGCGTGCGGCCGTCCTCGGCCGGAAGGGCCGAGAGCGAGGGCGCCGCCAGCTCGCCTTCGATGGCCAGCAGGCGCTCCCGCGCGATCGCCGTGTCGCGGGTGGGATCCGCCGTAGCCGCGCACCCCGACGACGAGGCGCTCGCATCGGGCAGGATCCGCGGGAGCTCGTCGCGCAGCAGATGCGCGATGCGTCGCAGGCGTTCGTGCTCCGGGGTCGAGAGCGGCGGACCGGCCTGGAGGACGAGTCCGAGGGTGGGCGAGGCCAGGTCGACCTCGTCTCGCGGCGACTGCCCGAGTGCCGCGAGCACGGTCCGCGTCGCAGAGAGGACCTCCGTCTGGCCGCGTCCCTCGGCGAGCGTGGCGAGCGCGCGCAGCGAGGCGGTGGTCGTCGGCGCGACCGCGAGGATCTCGCGGTGGAGCGCGAGCGCCTCCCGCCAGCGATCGGGCGCATGCAGCAGCAGCGCCGCCAGCGCGCTCTTCGCGACGGCCAGACCGGGCTGGAGCGCGAGCGCCCGACGGTAGGCGAGGATCGCGTCTTCGAACGCCTCGAGCGGGCCCGAGAGCAGGCGCCCGCGCTCGAGATGGACCTGGGCGAGGCTCGGGCTCTCCGGGTCGGGATGGGCATCGAGGTAGCGGGCGAGCAGGCCGTCGGCCTCGATCCAGTCCCCCGCCATGCGCGCCAGCCGTGATTCGCAGAGCGCGGCCTCGCTGCAGCGGGGATCCCAGCGCCAGGCCTCGGCGTAGTGCGTGATGGCCTGCTCGTGATCGCCGGCGATCTCCTCGAGACGCGCGAGACGCAGCGCGACGCGCGCGGAGTGGACGCCGGGGGGCATCGACGCGAGTGCCCGTCGGCAGAGCGGGCGGAGCGCAGTCGCATCGAGCGAACGCGATGCGACCTCGCAGAGCAGCACCCAGGCCTCGCCGAGCTCGGAATCCTGCTGCGTCGCCCACTCGAGCTCGGAGCGGGCCGCGTCGAGGTCGCCCTCGGCCCAGGCGTGCTCGCCCGCGCGCAGGGCGGCGCGGGCCCGAAGGTGGGGATCGTTCGAGGCGCGGGCCCAGACCGCGAGCGCAGCGCGCGCCTGCGCGGGGCGCGCTGCGCGCTCCTCGAGCGCGACGAGGCGCTCGTGCGCCGGGTCGAGGGCCGGATCGAGCGCGAGGGCTTCGCGCTGTCGCTCTGCCGCTCGATCGAGCGCGCCCTCGGCTTCGAGGGCGCAGCCGGCCATCCAGAGCTGTCGCGCACGCGCGGGGCCCTCGCCGGGCTGCGACAGGCGTCGCTCGAGCAGCGCCTTCGCCGTCCCGAGGTCACCGGCCTCGAAGCTGGCCTCGGCGAAGCCGTCGAGGGCCTCGATGCAGTCGGCATCGAGCTCGTACGCCGTGCGGTAGCAGCGGAGGGCCGCGTCGCGTTCGTCGATCCGCCGTGCCGCCCGCCCGCCGAGGAGCGCCAGCGCGAGGCGGCTCGCGGGCTCGGGATCGTGGGCGGCCGCGAGATCGAGGGCCCGCTCGGCATGTCGGACGACGTCACGGGGCGCGTCGAGCTGGTCGGCCGAGCGCGCCAGCGCGGCATGGGCCTCGAAGCAGGCCGGATCGGCTTCGACGGCGCGGGCGAAGAGCGCGCGGGCGCGGGGCCGGTCGATGGCTTCGGCCAGGTGGCCGGCGGAGACGAGCTGGGCCGCCGCTTCGAGCCCGGAGGCATGCCGCGCCGCGCGTTCGTGGGCCTCGAGCGCGCGCTCGGGTCGACCCGTCGCGCGCGCGAGCTCGGCGAGGGTGACCCAGGCCCCGGCGTGCTCGGGATCCGCGGCGACGGCCCGCTCGGCGCGGGCGAATGCGGCGCCTGCATCGCCCGCCTCCGCGAGGTGCCGTGCCAGGTCGAGATGGTCGGCGACGCCGGCGTCGCCATCGCTGCGATCACACCAGCGCCCGAAGCGCTCGGCGAACGCCGCCCAGTCGCCCACCTGCGCATGGAGCCGCGCCAGACGATGATCGTCGGCCGCCGTCAGCGCCTCGAACCGCTCCGCTTCGAGCCAGGTCTCGATCGCCGCGCGCGCCTCGTCGGGCTGCTCGCCCTGCGCCGCGGCGAGCCGTCGGTAGAGCGCCGCGCGTCGTGCCCGGTCGTCGCCCACGCGTGCATCGATCTCGAGCGCGCGCCGGTAGAGCCCGAGCCGGTCCTCGCGCGCGCCGCATGCCTCCTCGAGCTCGATCCAGGCCTGGAGCGTCGCCGCGTCGTTCGCATCGAGCTCGAGCGCCGTTCGATAGGCGTCGCGCGCCTCGTCGGCTCGCCCGAGCCGGGGCCAGCAGAGCGCGCCGAGGCGCCGGGCGAGGTCCGCGCGCTCGGCGCGGGACAGTGCGGGCTCGAGCTCGAGCGCCTCGCGCATCGCGAGGGCCAGGGCCGGCGCGTCCTGGAGCCGCTCGGCACAGCGCGTCCGGCCCTCGAGCGCGGCGAGGCGGGTCTCGACGTCGCCGCACGCCGCTCGATAGGCGGCGAAAGCGGCCGGGAAGTCGTTCAGCTCCTCGCGGAGGGTGGCGAGCTCGAGCCACGCGCGGCCGCTGGCGCGTCCGGTCTCGGCGAAGCGCGTCAGCCGATCGGCGAGCTCGGCCGTCGCGCCCAGCCGACGAAGCAGGTCGAAGAGGGCCTCGCGAATCCGATCGGGGACCTCCTCCCCAGCGAGCGCGGGGTCGTCGCAGAGCGCGCGGATCCGCTCGAGCGCGCGCTCGGGATCGCCCAGTCGCTGGTCGAGGATGCGCGCCGTCTCCTCGCGCAGGAATCGCTGGTAGTCGAGCGGCGTGCTCTGGCGCAGGGCCGCGTGCTGCGAGAGCAGCTCGAGCTCGCGCTCCGCGACGGGCGACCACTCGGTCTCGAGGTTGCTCGCCCGCAGCGCCGTGCCGAGGACGCCGAGATGATGGAGCTCTTCCTCGGGGCGATCGGTCGTCGCCGCCACGTTGGCGCGCAGGTGGGGCAGGGCGCTCTCGGGACGGGCGAGGGCATTGCAGTAGAGCTCGGCGAGGGTCCGCCGCAGCGCGATCCCCTCGCGCCCGGCCAGCGCCGCGACCCGCTCTTCGAGCACGGCCGCGCGTTCGAGCGGCCGGCCGAGTCGTGCGAGCAACCGATCGAGCTCGGCGAGCACCGGCGCCCGCTCGGCCGCGAGCGGCAGGGCCGCCTGATACGCGAGCACGGCCCGCCCGGGCGCATCGAGCGCCTGCTCGAGCAGGCGGGCCCGCTCGAGGTGGACGGCGAGGCGTCCTGCCGGATCCGAGCGGAGCCCGGCCTCGGCGTCGCGTGCGCGGAGGGCCGCCTCGTATCGGCCGGCACGCGTGTGCAGGGTGGCGAGTCGGGCCCAGAGTTCCGCGTCGTCCGGCCGCTCGGCGCGCAGGCGGGCGAGCCAGGGGATCGCGGCGTCGGGGCCCAGCCGGCTCTCCGCCAGATCCGCCGCCTCCTCGAGCAGCGCCGTGCGTCCCTCGCCCGTCGCGCAGCCCGCCTCGAAGCCGAGCGTCTCGAGCACCGCCGGCCAGCGCTCCAGGGCCGCGAGCCGCGTGCGCAGGGCGCGGCGCGCGGCGAGTCGATCCGGCTCGAGCGCGAGCGCCGCGCGCAGGTCTTCGATCGCGCGCTCGACCTCCTCGGCCGTCTCCCCCGCGAGCGCCGCCCGATTCTCCAGGCAGGTCGCGCGCAGGCTCGGCGCGAGCGGCAGGCGCAGCGCGTGATCGAGCAGGGCGCGGGTCCGCAGCGGATCGTCGATGCGCGCCGCGAGCGCGAGCGCGCGCTCGAGCGCGTCGGCGTGGTGGGGGACCTCGTCGAGGATCGCCTCGAGATGACCGAGCGCGACGGGGGCGCCGTCCGCTTCCGTCTCGTGGAGGGCGGCGAGTCGGAGCCGCAGCGCGAGGGCGGCATCGGCCGAGGCGTAGGGGAGTCGCCGTTCGAGCAGGTCGATCAGCGGCGCGTGCTCGCGTCGACGTTCGTAGAGCGCGATCAGCTCGTCCTCGAGCGCGGGCTCCGACGGCTGCCGTGAGAGGATCGATCGATAGGCGACCACCGCCTCGTCGAGCGCGTCGAGGCGCACGCAGGCGCGCGCGAGCCGGATCTCCCAGGGCGATCGGTCGCGTTCGTTGCCGCATCGGGCGATCCGCTCGCGGCAGAGCCTCGCGAGCAGCTCGGCGTCGGCGAGTTCGGGCGAATGCTCGAGGAGGCCGGCCAACGGCTCCGCGACCTCGGGCAGCGCGCCCCGAACCGCGTACACGGATTCGAGCAACGGACGCGCGCGGCGCGCATCGCCGAGCGCGTCGAGATGCACGCGGGCGAGGCGCAGCCGCAGGTCGTCGCGATCGGCGATGCGGGCCTCGTCGAGCTGGGCGAGGTGGGCTTCGAGCACGCGGACGAGCTCTTCCGGACGATGCGTACGGTCGTAGTGGCGCGCGAGGACCTCGGCCGCCTCGGCGTGGCTCGGATCGAGCTGGAAGGCGCGCTCGTAGTGTTCGATCGCGTCGTCGAGATCGGCGTGCTGCGGGCGCCGGCTCGCGTCGAGGAGCAATCGGCCCATGGCGATCCGCAGCACGAGCTCGCGCCGCGGGGTGGGCACGCTCGAGAGCTCGGCCTGAGCGACCCGCAGCCAATCCGCCGGTCGGTCGAGCACCCGCAGATGGAGATCCTGGATCTGCTGCCAGATCTCGACCCGCTCGGGCCGGGTTGCGACGACCGCCTCGAGCTGGCCCGCGCAGCCGGCGGGATCCTGCAGGCGATCGCGGCAGATCGAGGCGAGTCGCAGGCGGATCGCCGTGCGCTCGGGCTCCGGGGTGGCGGCCAGGCGTCCCTCGAGCAGCTCGCGCAGGCGCACCCACTGGCCCGTCGATTCGCAGAGCGCCTCGAGGCGATCGCGGGCCCGATCCGCTGTCTCGGCGTCGGCCGACTCGGCGACCATGGAGGCGTAGACGTCGCACGCCTCCTCCGGGCGTCCGAGCACTTCTTCGAGCAGCTGCGCGCGTTCGAGCGCGAGCGCGGAGCGGGCCACCGGATCGTTCTCCCAGCCCGCGCGCCGTGCGAGCAGGTCGCAGAGGCCCGCAGCGTCGTGACCGGCGCGCAAGGCGCGCTCGAGCAGTTCGAGTACCTCGTCGTTCTCGGGATCGCGCTCGTGCAGCGCCGCGAAGAGGACCGCCGCCCCGTCGCAATCGCCGAGCGCGTCGAGCAGAAGCCGACCGCGGCGCAGGTCGAGATCCCGCGCCTCGCGCGAGCCGTCGCCGAAGCGTGCGCGCTCGCGCTCGAGGACCGTCGCCAGCTCGGCATGGCGCCCCGCGAGCTCGAGCAGGCGTGCGAGCGCATCGGCCGCGTCCTCCGGCGGGCGCTCGAGCTCCGTGAGCGCTCGGCGGGCGGTGATCGCCGCGTCGAGGTCGCCGATCGGATCCTCGAGCAGCGCCGCGAGCCGCACGAACGGGGCGGTGCGCTCCGCCTCCGGCAGCCGATCGCAGAGTCGGCGCAGCGCGTCGGCCTCGTCGCGCGGCTCCCCGAGCCGTCGTCGACAGTCGACGAGGGCTTCGAGCACGTCGACCCGGCTCGGCGCGCTCGCGTGGGCCGCCTCGAGACAGGCTGCGGCGGCCGGTGCGTCGTCCTGGTCGAGCAGCAACGTCGCGCGTCGCAGCAGGCGCTTCGCCCGCTCGGTGCCCTGGAGCAGCGGTGCGAGGCGCGCGAGCGTCGCGATCTCGTCTTCCGGTCGCTCGAGGCGCTGCTCGAGGTCGGCACGGGCCTCGAGGAAGGTCCGCGAGTCGGGCAATCGCTCGCCGGCACGGACGGCCCAGACGAGCGCGCGGTCGAGGGCGCCGCCCTCGACGAGGGTCGAGAGCGCGCGCTGTGCGATCTCGCCGAACCGCTGCGCGTCCTCGCAGGTCTCCGCCTCGCGCTCGCAGACGGCGAGCAGCAGCTCGGAATCGTCGCGGCGCTCGGCCACGCGGCGCAGGCCGGCGAGCGCCTCGGCATGATGGGCATCGCGCCCGAGGGCTTGTTCGAACCGACGCCGAGCGGTGTCGGGGTCGTCGAAGCGCTCGAGCAGGAGCGATCCGAGGCGGCAGCAGAGCGTCGCATCGGGCTCAGGGCCGGCCGCGGAGAGGGCCGACTCGTAGGTGTGTCGAAGGCCGTTCCAGTCCTCGCGCTTGCGCTGCAGGCGATCGAGGCCGGAGAGCGCGTCCGGGTCGCGCGGGTCGAGCGCGAAGGCCGCCTGCCAATGCTCTTCGGCGGCGCCCGCGTCGGCGAGATCGTCTTCGTAGAGCCGGGCGAGCTCGTGCACCCGGGCGATGCGCGTGGCGGGCGGCGCGTCGGGGTCGAGGTCGCACTGCAGCTCGAGGGCCTCGGCGAGCTCGCGCTTCGCGTCGGTCTCGCGCAGCAGGCGAGTGCGCAGGGCGAGCAGGGGGAGGTCGCCGGGGGTGGCGATGCGCTCGGTCCGGTCGAGGGCCGCGAGCGCGGCCTCGGGCCGGCCCCCGCGCGCGAGGGCCTCGGCGAGCTCGACGAACAGACTGCGCGGCGCGCGCCGGCCCGCCTTCTGGACCAGTCGTTCGAGCACCTTCGCGAGCGCGCCGTCGTTGCCCTCCGCGCGTTCGACGTCTGCGCGCGCGCGCAGGACCGCGCCGTCGTCTTCGGCGAGCTCGATGGCGCGGTCGACCCAGGCGCGTGCCCCGGCCGCGGAGCGGCAGTGGTGGAGATGGATCTGGCTGGCCTCCACGGCGATCGAGGCGCGGTGGCGCGCGCCGGAGGCGAGGTCGAAGCGGTGCTCGAGCAGTCCGGCGACGCTCGACCAGTCCTCGGCCTCGGTGGCCAGCAGCAGCGCCCATTCGACGGCCGCGGTCAGCAGCGGGTCGTCCTCGAGCGCGGCGGCGAAGCATTGGCGCGCCCGCTCGCGGTCGTCGAGGGCGTTCGTGCAGAGCCGGCCGAGGGCGAGCCAGAAGGGCGCGCGCTCGGGCCCGCGCAGGCAGCGGGTCAATCGCTCGAGGACCCGGCTCGCCTCATCGGGGCGGCCGGCTTCGAGCAGCAGGCCGGCCAGCCCCTCGAGCGCGGGCGGGAAGTCCGCGCTGGCGTCGAGCGCGCGCTGATAGGCGCGCTCGGCTTCGCTCCGATCGCCGAGCTCGCGATGCCAGATGCGCCCGAGGTCGGCCTCGAACTGCGCCCGCTCGTAGGGGGGCATCGCGGTCGCCCCCTCGAGCTCCGCGAGCTGCAGCACCATGTCCCACTGGCCGCGGCGCGCGTGGATGCCGCGCAGCTGGCGCAGCGCGGGTCGATGCGTCCGATCGAGGCGGGCGAGCGTCCAGTAGGTCTCGGCGGCGCCGTCGAGGTCGAGGATTCGGTCCTCGAGGATCTGGCCGAGCCGGAAGAGCAGCGCCCCCTGCTGCGCGGGATCCTGTCGGATCGTCGGCGCCTCGAGGCGATCGCGGTAGACGCGGACCAGCGCCGGCCAGTCGCCTTCGAGGAAGAAGTGCTCCTCGAGCGCCTCGAAGGCGCGGCGATCGTCGGGATGGGCTGCGAAGATCTGCTGCTGCGCTTCGAGACCCTTGTTCAAGACTTCCTCGGGGCGGGGCATCGCTGGGGATTCGGGCGTTCGCCCGACGGCGTATCGACCGGCGAGCGCGCCCGCTTGACCGACGTTTTCGCTTTCGCTTCCGCGGAGATCGGGTCGGGAGACGCGGGTGGGAGAATCCTTGTGGCAGGCCGGATCCGACGGGTGGAGGGCGGGGACCTCGGGCAGCTCGTTGCGCTCGTCGGCGCCTGCTTCGAGCCGGCCTGGAGCGAGGCGGCCCTGCGCTCGGCGCTCGCGGCGCCCGGGGCTCGGGCGTGGATCGCCGAGCGGGCGGCGTCGGGCCCGGGCGGGGGCGCCGGGTCCGTCGGCTTCGTGCTCGCGCGAAAGATCGTCGACGGAATCGAGATCGACCTGGTCGGCGTCGTCCCGGCGGCGCGCCGCGGCGGGGTGGCGGGCGCGTTGCTGCGGACGGCGCTCGCGGGGGCCGCCCGGGAGGGCTGCGTCGAGGCGAGACTCGAGCTCTCCGCCCGCAACGAGGCGGCCGCGAAGCTCTACGCCGCGCTCGGATTCGTGGTCGTCGGACGGCGGCCACGCTATTACCCCGACGGCAGCGACGCCCTGCTGCTCTCGCGCGCGCTCGCCTAGCGGCGCCCGCTCCGAATCGGGAGAGATCGTTGTCGAGCACTTCCCACGGCGCTGCCGGACCGCGTCCTCCGACGCGGAGTCGAGCGCGGGTGTTGGCGAACCGGCCGGAGCGCAGCGGTCGTCGGCTGCGGCTCGCAGTACCCGGCTGGTCGGGATCGCGGCCGGGGCAATTCCTCATGCTGGGACCCGGGGCCGAAGGAGGCGCGGTCCGACGGGATCCGCTGCTCCCGCGTCCGATGGCCGTCTACCGGGAGCTCGGCGACGCGGAGGCGGATGGCGTCGTCGAGGTGCTCTACCGGGTGGTGGGACGCGGTACGGCGCTGATCGCCGATCTGCGGGAGGGCGAGCGGGTCTCGGTCGTGGGGCCGCTCGGGCGCGGCTTTGCCGAGGCGCTGGCCGACGCGCCGCAGCCGCAGTCGGCCGCCGGACCGGTCTATCTGGTCGGTGGCGGGTCCGGCATCGCGTCGCTCTACGCATGGGCCCGCGCGCTCGCGCGCGCGGGACGCACCGTGGTGGTCCTGCTCGGCGCGCGCAGCCGCGACGACCTGCTCGGCTGGTCCGACTTCGAGGCGCTCGGCGTCGAGCTCGTCGCGACGACCGAAGACGGCTCGCAGGGCCTGCGCGGTCTCGTCACGGAGCCGCTCGCCGCGCGGCTCGAGACCAGCGCGAACGCCACCGTCCACGCCTGCGGCCCGACGCCGATGATGCGCGCCTGTGCGGCGCTCGCGAACGAGCGGGGCGTGCCGTGCTTCGTGTCGCTCGAGAATCCGATGGCCTGCGGCTTCGGCGTGTGTCTGGGCTGTGCGGCGCCCCTCCGTGCGGGCGGCTTCGCGCTCGTCTGTCGCGCGGGGCCGGTCTTCGACGCCGGCGAGATCGACTGGGCGGGGCTGCCGTGAGCGCCTCCCAGGGCAGGGCGGGCGCATCCGGGGTCGGGTCGGGCGAGCCGGCGGCGGCGGTCGACGAACGCGTCGTGCTCGCGGGCGTCGCCCTGCGCAACGCCGTGCTCACGGCCTCGGGCACCTTCGGCTACGGCAGCGAATTCGCCCCCTTCCTCGACCTGCGCTCGATCGGCGGATTCGTCGCGAAGAGCCTGACGCTCGAGCCTCGCCACGGCAATCCGCCGCCGCGCATCGCCGAGGCGCCGGCGGGCATGCTGAACGCGATCAGCATCGAGAACGTCGGTGTGGAGAAGTTCCTCGAGGAGAAGCTGCCCGCCCTGCCGGAGGGGGTCGTCGTCTTCGCGAGCGCCTTCGGTACGGAGCCGCGCCTCTATGCGGAGCTGGCGGCCCGAGTCTCCGGTCATCCGCGCGTCGCGGGGCTCGAGATCAACGCCTCCTGTCCGCACGTGAAGGCCGGCGGGATCGAGTTCGGCCAGGACCCGAAGCTCCTCGCCGAGCTGGTCGCGACGGTCCGGCGGGCGACGGATCGCCCACTGCTCGTCAAGCTCTCGCCCAACGTGACGCGCATCGCGGACATGGCCCGGGTCTGCGAGGCCGAGGGCGCGGACGGGATCACCCTGATCAATGCGGTCCAGGCGATGGAGGTCGACGTCGAGCGGCGCCGGCCCGTGCTGTCGAACGTCCTCGGTGGTCTCTCGGGCCCGGCGATCCGACCGATCGCCCTGCGCATGGTCTGGCAGGCGGCCCAGGCCGTCTCGATTCCGATCTGCGGGGTCGGGGGAATCACCAGCGCCGAGGATGCCGTGAAGTTCCTGCTCTGCGGGGCGACCGCAGTCCAGGTCGGGACGCAGAACTATCTCGACCCGACGGCCGCGGCCGAGATCGCCCGGGGTATCGCGGACTATGCGCGCCGCCATGGGTTCGCTCGGGTGGCCGACCTGACCGGGGCACTCGTGACCCGCCGCGGGCGCTGAACGGGCGTGCGCCCCCCCCGCCGCGGGCGAAAAACGCAGCTTCCTTGCCATCTTGCCGGCTTTCATTTAATTTGCGCGGGCTCGCAGGGCCCGCTCCGGGTCGAGCGGGTACAGCTTTTCGGGTCGATCGGTTCGACGCATCGCGAGGGGATCGCGAGGACATCGCGCGGAGGGGGATCCGACGAAGTCCCCGCTCCCGCGAAGGGATGCGCCGTACCGGTTCGAAGCCGCCGGGAAAGTGGGCGATTCGTCCGCTTTTTTTTGTTTTGGGGCCGCGATTCCGGTCGGTCGGGAACGAGCGGACGCGAGGGTGGAGTCCGGAAGCGACGCGACGACTGATCGGCAGCGAGGCCGGAAGAGTCCGGAAACGGGGCCGGAAGAGAGCCGGAACGGAAGACGAGGAGAGCGTGAGATCTATCGGGACATCCCGGAGTCGCTTCGGGCGCTGATCGAGCCGGTCGTCGACGAGCACGACTGCGAGCTGGTGGACGTCGAGGTGACGCGTCCGCGTGGGCCGGGATTGCTGCGGATCGTCGTGGACAGCCGCGCGGGAGACGGGCGCGTGCCGATCGAGCGATGTGCCGCGATCTCGCGCGAGCTCTCGACGCTGCTCGACGCGACGGACTTCATGCCGGGCGCGTATCGGCTCGAGGTCTCGTCGCCGGGACTGGATCGGGTGCTGGCCCGGGAAAAGGATTTCGAGGCGGCCGTGGGCCGGGAGATCCGGGCGCAGACCCGACGTCCGCTCGACGGAAGGAAGCGCTATCGCGGTCGTCTCGTCGCGTTCGAGTCGGGCGTCGTCAGAGTGGAAGTGGACGGGGAGCTGACCGAGATCCCGTTCGAGGACATCGAGAAGGCCAACACGATCTACGAGTTCACCAGCGCCGACTTCGCGAAGTCGTCGAAGGCGCGTGACTCGAGCCAGTCGGGCGGAATGTGATGCTGGGAAATCTCAAGCGAGAAATCGATCAGATCGCGAAGGACAAGGGGATCGACTCCAAGGAGATCGCCGGCGCCCTCGAAGAGGCGATGCGCCAGGCCGCGCGTCGGCGCTACGGCCAGGACAAGGAGATCGAGGCCCGGTACAACGAAGAGATCGGCGAGGTCGAGCTCTTCGAGTTCCGCGAGGTCGTCGAGGAGATCAGCGACCCCACGACCCAGATCCTGATCACCGACGCGCGCCGCGACTACGATCCGGAGGTCGAGGCCGGCGATGAGATCGGCGTCAAGCTCGACACCTCGGACTTCGGCCGCATCCTCGCCCAGGCCGCCAAGCAGGTGATCATCCAGCGCCTGCGCGATGCGGAGCGCGACAACACGTTCGACGAGTATCGCGACCGCCAGGGCGAGGTCGTCAACGGCATCGTCCGCCGCTTCGAGAAGGGCTCGATCATCGTCGATCTCGGCCGCGCCGAGGCGATCATCCCGCCGAAGGAGCAGGTCCCGCGCGAGAGCTATCGGCCCGGCGACCGGATCCGCGCCTACGTGCTCGAGGTCAACAAGAACGCGAAGGGCCCGCAGATCGTGTTGTCGCGCGCCTCGATCAACTTCCTGGTCAAGCTCTTCGAGCAAGAAGTGCCCGAGATGTACGAGAAGATCGTCTCGATCGAGTCGGCGGCGCGGGAGCCGGGCGGGCGCTCGAAGATCGCGGTCGTCTCGCGCGACAGCGACGTCGATCCGGTCGGCGCCTGCGTCGGCATGAAGGGCAGCCGCGTCCAGGCCGTCGTCCAGGAGCTGCGCGGCGAGCGGATCGACATCGTGCCCTGGAGTCCGGATACCGCGCGCTATGTCTGCAGCGCGCTCTCGCCCGCGCAGGTCTCGAAGGTCATCATCGACGAGCAGGAGAAGTCGATCGACGTGATCGTGCCGGACGACCAGCTCTCGCTCGCGATCGGGCGACGCGGACAGAACGTGCGACTCGCGGTGCAGCTGACGGGCTGGCGGATCGACATCAAGAGCGAGACGAAGATGCGCGAGATCGCGGACTGGCTGTCGAAGGCCGTCTCGGCGGTCGACGGCTGCGGCGATCCCGAGGCGGATCTGCTGCTCCAGCAGGGCATCACCTCACTCGAGGATCTCGCGAACTGCCAGCCCGAGATCCTGACGGCGCTGCCCGGCATCGACGAGGCGGGCGCGGGGCGAATCAAGCAGCGGGCGCGGGAGCTCGTCGCCGTCAAGGCGGCCGACGAGGAGCTCAAGGCGCAGGAGGAGGCCGAGCGCGAGGCACAGCGGCGCGCGGAGGCGGAGGCCGCCTCGGCCGCAATGCGGGCCGAGCGCAGCGAGAGCGGCCTGCCGCCCGAGCCGCCGTCGGGTCCCGCGGCGGAGCGGGTGGAGTAGCGCGGGCGGCGACGCGGCGCGTGGCTCGCCGGCCGCAGAGAGCGGCGAGCGGGACGGGAAGAACGGGATCGACAGTCGACCGGGCGGAAGCGGATCGCGCGAGTTCGGGGACGGATACGGGAATCGATGGCAATCAGGGCATACAAACTCGCAGAAGAGCTCGGCATCGAACGCAACGAGTTCGTCGAGCAGGCTCGCCAGCACGGCGTCGACCTGAAGAGCGCCATGGCGTCGCTCGAAGACGCCGAGGTGGAGCTGCTGCGCGAGAAGCTCGGCGGCGGGTCGAAGTCGCGGGGCTCGGTCGACGAGCAGCGGCTCGAGGGCAAGAGCGGTACGACCGTCGTCCGTCGCCGCAAGCGCAAGGAGCCGGAGCCCGAGCCGGAGCCCGAACCGACGCCGATCGTCGCCGAGGAGTCCGAGGCGCTGCCCGCGTCCGACGCGGAGCCGGAGACGATCGTCGAGCCGGAGCCCGACTTCGACGACGAGATCGCGGCCGAGGCGGGCGAGGAGATCGCCGCTTCCGAGCCGGAGCCCCAGGTCGCTTCGCCGGCGTCGAGCGGGCGGCCCGGGCCCGCCGTGCCGCCGTCCGGCCCCTCGGCGCCGCCGACGGGACCGGCGGGCTTGCGCGAGGTACGGGTCGGGACCCCTGCCAGCGACCCCGCCGCAGCCGCGGATCGCAAGGGCAAGCAGCGCAAGCGCGTGCGCGAGGTCGTCAATCTCCAGGAGCAGGAGCAGTTCGCGCGGCAGATCACGAGCCGCGGCGCGGGCCAGCGCCGTCTGCCCAACTCGCCCGCCCGCCCGCTCATCAATCCCCGGGCCCGGCGTCGGGACAAGCTCTCGCCGCGCCCCTCGCCGGCCGCGGCCGCGAGCCAGACCAAGCAGGTCCGCGTCTCGGGCGACATCACCGTCGGTGATCTCGCCAAGCAGGCGGGCCTCAAGGCGCCGGTCATCCAGGGCCGCCTGATGGCGCTCGGCATCATGGTCGGCATCAACCAGCGCATCGACTTCGAGACGGTCTCGAAGCTCGCCTCGGGCATGGGCTTCGAGGCGGTCGACGTCGGCTTCAACGAATCGCAGTACCTCGAGCCGACGGCGGCCGAGGGCGAGGTCGCGGAGCCGGTCGAGGGGATCGTGCGACCGCCGGTGATCACGGTGATGGGCCACGTCGACCACGGCAAGACGTCCCTGCTCGACGCCATCCGCAAGACCAAGGTCGTCGAGGGCGAGGCCGGCGGCATCACCCAGCACGTCGGCGCGTATCAGGTCGAGTCCGGCGGCCACAAGCTGACCTTCATCGACACGCCGGGCCACGCCGCCTTCACCGCGATGCGCGCCCGGGGCGCCGCCGTGACGGATCTCGTCGTCCTCGTCGTCGCCGCCACCGAAGGCGTGATGCCGCAGACCGTCGAGGCGATCCAGCACGCGCAGGCGGCCGGTTGCCCGATCGTCGTCGCCATCAACAAATCCGATCTCCCGGAGGCCGATCCGCAGCGCACGCGCCAGCGCCTGATGGAGCACAATCTGGTGCCCGAGGACTTCGGCGGCGACGTCGTCTGCTGCGACGTGTCGGCGAAGACCGGCCAGGGCATCGACCACCTGCTCGAGATGCTCGGTCTTCAGGCGGAGCTGCTCGAGCTGCGCGCCGATCCGACGCGCCGTGCCGCGGGCGTCGTGCTCGAGGCGGAGCTCGATCGTGGGCGGGGGCCGGTGGCGACGCTGCTGGTCCAGGACGGCACGCTCGAGCAGGGCGACACGATCGTGGTCGGCACCGAGTGGGGCCGGGTGCGCCAGATGCGCGACGACACCGGACGCAGTCTCAAGCAGGCGGGTCCCTCGACGCCGGTGCAGATCGCGGGTCTATCGGGTGTGCCGGCGGCGGGCGCCAAGTTCCACGTCGTCGAGAGCGAGCGGGTGGCGCGCCAGATCGTCGACCACCGCGAGGATCGCGAGCGCGTCGCATCGGTCACGCCGCGTCCGAAGCTCACGCTCGAGGAGTTCCTCGCGCAGTCGACGGGGGAGGGGCCGAAGGAGCTCGCCGTCGTGCTCAAGGCCGACGTGCAGGGGACCTGCGAGGCGACGCGCGACGCGCTCGAGAAGCTCTCGACCGAGGCGGTCTCGCTCAAGGTCCTGTCGTCCGGCGTCGGCGCGATCACCGGTAACGACGTCAATCTCGCGGCCGCGAGCGGCGCGATCGTGATCGGGTTCAACGTCCGACCCGATCCCACGGCGCGGCGCGAGGCGGACGACCGCGGCGTCGAGATCCGGACCTACTCGATCATCATGGCGATGCTCGACGACGTGCGGGCGGCGATGGCCGGGCTGTTGCCGCCGATCGTCAGCGAGAACCTGCTCGGTCGCGCGGAGATCCGCGAGACGTTTGCGATCCCGAAGGTCGGCACGATCGCAGGCTCCTACGTGCTCGAGGGCAAGGTCGTGCGCAACGCCCATTGCCGGATCGTGCGCGACGGGATCCAGGTGTATCAGGGGACGATCGGCTCGTTGCGCCGTTTCAAGGACGACGTCCGCGAAGTCACGAACGGCATGGAGTGCGGCATCGGCGTCGCGAACTACAACGACGTCAAGGTCGGCGACGTGATCGAGACCTTCGAGCGCGTGGAGCGGCCCGCGACGCTCTAGGCGTGCGGTCCGAACCGGGCCGCCGCCTGCGGAGGCGGCAGATGATCGTCGGCGTGGCCGTCGTCGAGCTGCGGATCCACGAATCGCAGTCGCTCAAGGAGAAGCGGGGCGTCGTGCGCCGGATCGCCGGACGCCTGCGTCACCGCTTCAACGTCTCGGTCGCGGAGGTGGGCGGTCAGGAGACCTGGCAGCGCGCCGTGATCGGTCTGGCGATGGCGGGTAGCGACGAGGGCGTCGTCCGACGGACGCTCGGCCGCGCGATCGGCTTCGTCGAGGAGATGCATCTCGCCGAGGTGCTCGGGAGCGACCTCGAGCTCTCGCGCATGCCGCTCGCCGAGTCGGCCTCGGGTGCCTTCGACGGGGCGGGGGACGAGGCGCTCGACCTGCCGTGGGCGCGGGCGCTCGCCGACGAGTCGGACGAGGCCGACGCGGCGGAAGGTCCGGACGAAGCCGGCGCGCGCCGGACGGGAAGTCGGCGCGAGCCGGGGAGAGGGTGAGCCGAGGTGGCGGATTCGGTGCGGGTGCAGCGCGTGGCGGAGCAGATCCGCGCGGAGCTGTCGCAGATCCTCCGCGACGAGGTCCGGGATCCGCGGATCCGATTGATGACGGTGACCCGGGTCAAGCTGGCCGTGGACCTCGGGGCCGCCACGATCTTCTACAGCCCGCTCGGCGAGGATCCGGACGCGCCTCGCCGCGCCGAGCTCGCGGCGGCGATGAAATCCGTGGCGGGCTTCCTGCGACGCCAGCTCTCGCGTCGGCTCGCGTTGCGCCGGACGCCGGAGCTGCGCTTCGTGCTCGACGAATCGATTGCCGCGGGCAGCGAGATGCTCGGCCTGATCCGCTCGCTCGACATCCAACCGGCGCCGCCGGCGCCCGACGACGAGGAGGATGAAGTCGATGTCTCGCCGCGGTCGGAGTCGTAGCCGTCCGGAGGCACCGGGCGCGTCGGGGTTCCTCGTCGTCGACAAGCCGCCGGGCCGAACGTCCCACGACATCGTCGACGAGGCGCGACGCTGGCTGGGCACCCGTCGCGTCGGCCATCTCGGGACGCTCGATCCGCAGGCGACGGGCGTCCTGCCGCTCGCGATCCGGCAGGCGACGAAGCTGATTCCCTTCATCGAGGCGCGCGACAAGGCCTACGACGGCACGATCGTGCTCGGGATCGAGACCGACACGCTCGATGCGGAGGGCGAGGTCACGGCGCGATTCGAGGGCGCCTTGCCCAGCCGGGACGAGATCGAGGCCGCGCTCTCCCGCTTCAAGGGCGACGTCCAGCAGGTGCCTCCGATGTACAGCGCCGTCAAGAAGGACGGCGTGCCGCTCCACCGGCTCGCGCGCCAGGGCATCGACGTCGAGCGCGAGCCGAAATGGGTCACGATCGACCTGCTGGAGGTCACGCGCTTCGAGCCGCCGGCGCTCGATCTCCGTGTGCGCTGCAGTGCGGGGACCTACGTGCGCGTGCTCGCCTCCGATCTCGGGCGTGCGCTCGGCTGCGGGGCCCACCTCGCGGCCCTCCGACGCACGCGCAGCGGGCCGTTCGGCATCGAGCAGGCGCTCCCCGTCGAAGCCTGCGCCGCGGCGGCGGCGGCGGGCACGCTCGAGGAGGTCCTGATCCCGCCGGCGATCGCCCTCGGGTTCTCGACCGTCGTCGCGACGGCCGAGCAGGAGCGGCGACTGCGCCACGGGGGGGACATCGCCTGCGGCCCGCTCGTCCGTGAGCCCGTCGGGGCCCGCGCGACGGTCGTGGACGCCCAGGGACAGATCCTCGCGGTGGCCGAGCTCGGGGCCGACCGGCGGCTCTGGCCCCTCCGTGTCCTGGCGGGCGAGGGCGGTTGAGGCGGTCTTCAGCCGGTTGCCAGCGGGGATCGACTACGCCAAACTGCCGCGGTTCCAAAAACGAATGGAAGACGAAGCGTTCTCATCGAGACGCCGGACGCGCATCCGGGTCCGGTCCGGCTCGAGCCGGACGGCACCGGGAAGCAGAGAGCCGCGAAACGAACGAGAACGAACGAGATCAACGAGAACGAGATCATCGAGAGAGATCATAGAGAGAGATGATCGCGAGAGATGATCGAGAGAGACAATCGAGAGAGACAATCGAGAGAGAGAGGGAAGACTTGATCTCCGCAGAGAAGAAGGCCGAAATCGTCGCCAGCCATCGGCGCAGTCCCGCCGACACGGGCTCGCCCGAGGTCCAGATCTCGATCCTGACCGAGCGCATCGCCGGGCTCCAGGACCATTTCAAGGTCAACGAGAAGGACCACCACTCGCGCCGCGGTCTGTTGAAGATCGTGAGCCAGCGTCGCCGGCTGCTCGACTACCTGAAGCGGAAGGACGTGGATCGCTACCGCGCCCTGATCGATCAGCTCGGCATCCGGCGCTGACGCATCTCGCTCGGACGGCGACACGACGTCGCCTTCCGAGCGCGTTCGGGCCGGTATCGGGCGTGGGCAGGCGCTCGCGCATACCGGGCCGGTCCGACGGACGGTTTTCGGGGTCGGCTCGGCAGCCGGCTCGATCGCGTCCGGAATGAATGATTGTTGATTGGCCTGTACCCCCGGTGGTACCCCGTGGCATGCGGGCATCGGCCATACGCGAACCTCCCCCCCAGACCGATCGCGCTCGTTCGCGCATGGGTGATCCTGCATCGCTCGCGGAGACCGCTGGCCGGATCCGGTGCCCAGGTCGGGCGCCCACCGGACAGGCTCTGCATGCATCGGACCCGCTTCGGATTCGACGTGGCCTCGAGCTCGAGGCCGCCTTCGAGCGGGCCGGTGAGGAGTAGGCAATGCCTTATTGGTTCGAACCCACGTCCATGTCCGTCGAGATCGGCGGCCGGACGCTCAAGATCGAGACCGGCAAGATCGCGAAGCAGGCCGCCGGTGCGGCCGTCGTGACCTTCGGTGACACCGTCGTCCTCGTCACGGCGGTCCACTCGTCGCCCCGTCCCGGGATCGACTTCTTTCCGCTGACCGTCGATTACGTCGAGAAGTTCGCCGCCTCGGGCAAGATCCCCGGCGGCTTCTTCAAGCGCGAGGGGCGGCTCTCGGATCGCGAGGTCCTGGTCTCGCGCTTCATCGATCGTTCGATCCGCCCGCTCTTCGCGGACGGCTACAACGACGACACCCAGATCACGGCCACCGTGCTCTCCTCCGATCCCGATCATCCGGCCGACCTCTGCGCCTTCATCGGCGCGTCGGCCGCGCTCTCGGTCTCGGACATCCCGTTTCTCGGTCCGATCGGCGCGGTGCGCATCGTGCGGGTCGGCGGCGAGTACCGCATCAATCCGTCTCCGACGGATGGCGAGGGCAACGACCTCGAGCTGATCGTCGCCGGCAGCCGTGGCTCGATCGTGATGGTCGAGGGCGGGGCGAAGCAGCTGCCCGAGAGCGAGGTGCTCGACGCGCTGCGCCACGCGCACGGCGAGATCCGGCGCATCATCGCGGCGATCGAGGACTTCGCGGCGCGGGCCGGCAAGCCCAAGGTCGCCGTCGCGCCGTCGGCGGACGTCGCGGCGCTCGAGGCTCGCATCCAGCAGCTCGCCGGCGATCGGCTCGGCGAGGCGTTCCAGATCAAGGACAAGAAGGCGCGCGGCAGCGCGGTCAAGGCGATCGAGAAGGAGATCAAGGAGCAGCTGCTCGCCGAGTACCGCACGGCCGAGTGGAGCCCGAAGAGCCTCGCCGACTTCGAGCAGCGCCAGGCGGGCCTCGCCGCGCTCTCGGCCCAGGCGGGCCACATCCTCCACGACCTCGGCGGCGCCATCATGCGCGAGCGCGTGCTCGCCACGGGCGAGCGCATCGACGGTCGCAAGAGCGATCAGATCCGGCCGATCGCCTGCGAGGTGCGGCCGTTCCCGCGGCCCCATGGCGCGGCGCTCTTCACGCGCGGCGAGACCCAGGCGCTGGTCACGGCGACTCTCGGCAGCGGCTTCGACGAGCAGACGATCGACGGAATGGAGGGGCGCTGGAAGAAGACCTTCATGCTCCACTACAACTTCCCGCCCTTCTCGGTCGGCGAGGCGCGGCCGCTGCGCGGACCGGGTCGGCGCGAGGTGGGACATGGCGCCCTCGCGGAGCGCGCGCTCGTGCCGGTGCTCCCGGACCACGAGACGTTCCCGTACACGATCCGCGTCGTCTCCGAGACGCTCGAGTCGAACGGCTCGTCGTCGATGGCGACGATCTGCGGCGGGACGCTCTCGCTGCTCGATGCGGGCGTGCCGATCCAGGCGCCGGTCGCGGGCATCGCGATGGGCCTCATCACGGACGGGCGCCGGACGGTCGTGCTCTCCGACATCCTCGGCGACGAGGACCACCTCGGCGACATGGACTTCAAGGTCGCCGGCACCCGCAGCGGCGTGACGGCGCTCCAGATGGACATCAAGGTCCAGGAGATCGACTGGGACGTGCTCTCGCGGGCGCTCGAGCAGGCACGCGCCGGCCGGCTCCACATCCTCGACTGCATGGACAAGGACACGCCCGACCTGCGCGGTCTGCAGCCGCGCACCGAGCTGCACTCCTTCGCGCCGCGCATGGAGACGCTGCAGATCAAGCCCGATCGCATCCGCGACATCATCGGGCCCGGCGGCAAGGTGATCCGGGCGATCCAGGAGACGACGGGCGCGAAGATCGACGTCGAGGACTCCGGTCGGGTCACGGTCTTCGGTCCCGACAGCGCGTCGGTGACCCAGGCGATGGCGATGGTCAACGAGCTGACCCAGGAGGCCGAGATCGGCCGGATCTACCTCGCGAAGATCAAGCGCATCGCCGACTTCGGCGCGTTCGCCGAGATCTTCCCGGGCACCGACGGCCTGATCCACATCAGCCACCTCGCCGAGGGCCGCGTCGACAAGGTGACGGACGTCGTCGAGGAAGGGGACGAGGTCCTCGCCAAGTGCATCGACATCGATCCGACGGGCCGCATCCGGCTCTCGCGCAAGGAGGCCCTGGCGGATCAGGCCGCGCAGGCGCGCGAGGAGGCGTCGGCGGATTGAGCGGGCAGGCGGGCGGCGGGTTCGGTGGCGTGGAGGGCGGCCGAGCCGCCGAGGGCCCGCCCGATCCCGCAGCGAGCGACCACGAGCCGGTCCCGTCCGCCGCTCCGGCGGGCGGGACCGACCTCGCCATCGCGATCACGTGCGAGCCCCACGCCCGCGATCTGCCCCTGCCCGAACCCGCCACCGCGACCGCCGCCGGGGTCGACCTCCGCGCGGCCGTCGAAGCGACCGTCCGGCTCGCGCCCGGCGAGCGCCGACTCATTCCCACCGGCTTCCGGATCGCGCTCCCAGCGGGCTTCGAGGCCCAGATCCGCGCTCGCAGCGGCCTGGCCCTGCGGCACGGCGTCGTCATCCCCAATGCGCCCGGAACCATCGACGCGGACTACCGTGGGGAGATCCAGGTGATCCTCTGGAATGCGGGTGCCGATGCATTCGAGGTCGCCCGGGGCGACCGGATCGCCCAGCTGGTCGTCGCACCGGTCGTTCGGCCGCGCTGGCAGCTGGTCGCGGCGCTCCCCGCGAGTGGGCGGGGGGACGGCGGATTCGGACATACGGGCCTGCGCTGAACCGGCCGATGCCGGCCGGTGGCCCGCCGAGGCGCCGCCGGCCGCGCGGCCGACGCGGGATCTCGAGGGGGGACGAGGCGTGGCATCCGCCAGGGGGGGAAGCGTGGAGCAACGCGACGCGGAGCGGGCCGGGGTGGCCTTCGGCGCCGACGAGCCGGCATGCGGGCCTCCCCGCGCGACCGCCGCGCAGGCGGCGGCCCGCAGTGCGGCCGAAGGCGATGCCGATCCGATCGCCGATCCCGCCGAGCCGGGCGGCGCCAGCGATTCCCAGGACCCCGCATCGGCGCGGTCGGCCGCGCGGCGCGCCGATCTCCTGACTCGCCTCGGCACGGCGGCCGTCCTGATCCCCTACGTCCTCTGGGTGATCGCGCACGGCGGACTCGCCTATCTCGCGACCGTCATCCTGATCGGCCTGCTCGCGCAGAAGGAGTTCTACGGGCTGATCGTCGACAAGGGCGCGAAGCCGCTGCAGGCGGTCGGTCTCGTCTTCGGTGCGGCCGTGATCCTCGTCGCCCACGTCGGCAGCGAGTATCACGCGATGCTGCTGATGACGCTGTCGCTGCTCGTCATGATGGGCGCCCAGCTGCGCAAGGCCGAGATCCAGGAGGCCATGGCCAGCATCTCGGGCACCTTCTTCGGCGTCTTCTACGTCGCCTGGCTCCTCTCCCATGCCGTGCTGCTGCGCAAGTTCACGGCCGCCGCCGCCGCCCACTACGACGCCGCGAGCCTGCGCACGCTGGGCTTCACGCCCGAGACCGGCGTGTTCCTGATGTACTACGGGCTCGTCACGATCGTGGCCTGTGACGCCGGGGCCTACTTCGCCGGTCGCGCCTGGGGCCGTCGCAAGCTCGCGCCCGCGATCAGCCCGAACAAGAGCGTCGAAGGGGCGCTCGGCGGCATCGTCGCAGGCGCGCTGGCGGGGCTGGCGACCAAGATCGGCTTCGAGCTGGTCCTGCCCGACGCCTCGGCCGCGCTGCCCTGGACCTTCGCGATCCTCTTCGGGATCGTGCTCTGCATCGTGGGCATCACGGGCGATCTCGTCGAGTCGCTGCTCAAGCGCGATGCCGCGGTCAAGGACACGGGCGCGCTGCTGCCGGGCATGGGGGGCGTGCTCGACCGGATCGATGCGCCGCTGCTCGGGCTTCCGGTCCTGTACTACATGATGCTGGGATTCGTCTACTTCCGACTGCCGTGAGTTCCGACGGCCCGCTGCGGTCGAGGCCTTCAGGCGATCCCGAGATTGCGTCGGATCCGGGCCACGGGCTCCTCGAAGTCGCCCGCGAAGGGGCGCCCCGTCAGCTGCTCGTAGGCGCTGATGTAGCGCGTCGCGGCCTCGACGCGGACCTCGATCGGAAGCGGCGGCGGCGTCCCCTCGCCGCGGTAGCCCTGCTCGGCGAGCCACAACCGGACGTATTCCTTGTCGATCGCCGCCGGCGATCCGCCCTCGGCCAGCGCCTTCTCATAGCCGTCGCTGCGCCAGTAGCGGGAGGAATCCGGCGTGTGGATCTCGTCGATCACGACGAGCGCCCCGGTCTCGTCGAGGCCGAGCTCGTACTTCGTGTCGACCAGGATCAGGCCTCGCGCCGCCGCCAGCCGCGTCCCCTCGGCGAAGAGGCGCTGCACCAGCGCATGGGCGGCATCGAAGAGCGCCTCCGAGAGCGTCCCGCGGGCCAGCAGCGCTTCGCGGGAGGTCAGCTCGTCGTGTTCGCCGTGGAGCGCCTTGGTGGTGGGCGTCAGCAGGGGCGCGGGGAGCCGCTCGTGGCGCCGCAGGCCGTCGGGCAGACGGTGGCCACAGTAGATCCGCTCGCCGCGCTCGTAGGCCGTCCAGATCGACGTCGAGGTCGTCCCCGTCAGGTAGCCCCGCATCACGAACTCGACGGGCAGGGACTTGCACTCCTTCACGATCGAGACGCTCGGGTCGGGGACCGCGATCAGGTGGTTCTTCGCGACGGGGCGCGTCTGCTCGAACCAGTACGCGGCCATCTGATTGAGGAGCTGGCCCTTGAGCGGGATCGTTCCCACCACGCGGTCGAAGCAGCTGACGCGGTCGGTGACGACGAGCGTGCGCCGGCCGGGGCGCAGATAGCTGTCGCGCACCTTGCCGGCGACGCGCTCGCCGAGCTCGGGGAAATCCGTCTCGAAGAGCGTTCGAGCGCAGAGCGCCTGCAGGTCCTTGCGGTCGACGGCCACTTGCTGCTCCTCGGCGCGGGCGGCGCGCGGCGCGATTCAAGCGGAGGCCCCGAGCGCGGGCAAGCCGCCGGGGGGGCGCACGGCGAGGGCGCAGCCGCGTCGCCGGCCCGCGTGGACGCGGCGCGGGTTGCGGCGTCCGCGCCGTCTCGCGTTTGACCATGCGGGAGCCGATGTCTACGCTACGCGCCGCCCGCCCCCGGGCCCCGATCGCGGAGATCCGATGAGCGACTACCGCCTGCCGCCCGACGACCGGCCGATCGATCGGCTGTCGGACTCGGAGCGCGAGGACCTCGAGCGCGCCCATCACGCCGATCGCTTCCACGACGCCTGCGGCGTCTTCGGCGTCCACGGCGACGACGAGGCCTCCCATCTGACCTACCTCGGCCTCTACGCCCTCCAGCATCGGGGACAGGAGTCCTGCGGGATCGTCTCCTCGACCGGCAAGGAGCACATCGCCCACCGCGCGATGGGCCTCGTCGCGGATACCTTCGGCGCGCCGATCCTCGATCGCCTGAAGGGCCGCCATGCGATCGGTCACGTGCGCTATTCGACCTCGGGCGAGAGCCTGCTCCGCAACGCCCAGCCGATCTGCGCCAATACCGACGGCGGCCCCGTCTCGATCGCCCACAACGGCAACCTCGTCAACTTCCACGCCATCCGCCGCGAGCTCGAGGGTCGGGGCGCGATCTTCGGCTCGACCTCGGACAGCGAGGTCATCCTCCATCTGCTCGCCCGCTCCCGCGAGCGCCACATGGAGGATCGCTTCATCGACGCGATCTCCCGCGTGAAGGGGGCGTACAGCATCCTGCTCCTGACGGACGACGCGCTGATCGCGGCGCGCGATCCCCACGGCTTCCGGCCGCTCTCGATCGGCCGCAAGGACGGGGCCTACGTGCTCTCGAGCGAGACCTGTGCGCTCGATCTGATCGGCGCCGTCCACGAGCGCGACGTCGAGCCGGGCGAGGTCGTCGTCATCCGCCGGGGCAGGCTGCGCAGCATCCGCCTGCTCGCGCGCGACGCCCGCGAGCATTTCTGCATCTTCGAGCAGATCTACTTCGCCCGCCCTGACTCGAACCTCGTCGGCCACAACGTCTACGCCTATCGCAAGGAGCTCGGTCGCGTGCTCGCCCGCGAGCATCCGGTCGCGGCGGACATGGTGACGCCCGTGCTCGACTCCGGCAGCGCGGCCGCGCTCGGCTACGCGGAAGAGTCGGGCATCCCGTACGAGACGGCGCTGATCCGCAACCACTACGTCAGTCGCAGCTTCATCGAGCCGACCCAGACCATCCGCGACTTCAAGGTACGCGTGAAGCACAACGCGATCCGCGGGTTCCTCGAGGGCAAGCGGATCGTGCTGGTCGACGACTCGATCGTGCGCGGGACCACGTTGCGCAAGATCGTCGGCATGCTGCGGGCGGCAGGCGCGCGCGAGGTCCACGTGCGGATCTCCTCGCCCCCGACGATCGGCCCCTGTCACTACGGCATCGACACCCCGCATCGTGACGAGCTGATCGCCCACGACCACTCGATCGAGGAGATCCGCCAGGATCTCGGTGCCGATTCGCTCGGTTATCTCTCGGTCTCGGGCCTGCGCGGGACGGCCGCGAAGGACCTGAAGCGCGGCATCTGCGACGCCTGCTTCTCGGATGATTACCCGGTTCCGATCGAGCCGGGCGAGAGCGTCCCGCAGCTCACGCTCTTCCGGACCGCCTCGGACGAAGATCCGGCGCGCTGACGCCGTCCCGCTCCACGCCATTCGATCCCGCTGGGGCCCGCGATCGATTCGCGCGTCCCGCAGCGCGCTCGCGCGGGATCGGCAGGCGCACCGCAGCCGCCGAGATCGATGCGACGATGGGAAACGCTTGGGTGTCGTCGCGGGTCGGTCGAAGAGGGGGATCGCGCGCCGGCACCGCGCCGGCGGCCGCGCCCGCACATGGACGTGCGCGGCGAGCTCCAGCCCACGAGGGTGCTTCGACTTGGCGACGCCGAAACTGCAGATGCGCTTCGAGACGCAGGCTGCGCTGCGTGCGGAGTTCGAGAAGAACATCGCGAATCGCGGTCTCTTCGTGGCGACCCATGCCGAGCTCGAGGTGCGCCAGACGGTCGAGATCGAGGTCGTGCTGGCGTACGAGCCGCCCGGCTCCGCCCCGGTCGTGATGCGAGGCGAGGTCGTGCATCGCGTCTCGCCCGAGATGGTGCGCGGCGCGGGTCGCGCCGGGATCGCCGTCCAGCTCGAAGATTCGGTCGCGACGTTGCGCGAGCGCTTCGAGCCCCTGATGGGCGAGGAGCCGCTTCCGGATCCGGAGGCGGACCAGGGGGGCGAGAAGCGTCGGAGCGCGCGGCGGGAGGCGGTTCGGGTTCCGGTGCGCGTGCGCGCGGCGAAGCGCCCCGCCTTCCTGGCGACGTCCCGGGATCTCTCTTCGACCGGCGTCCTGCTCTCCATCCACGAGGAGGTCCTCGCGGTCGGCGAGATCGTCCGGGTCGGGTTGTCCCATCCCAGCGACGGCACGTCGGTCGAGATCGCGGGACGGGTCGTGCGGGAGGTCCGGAACAAACGCGGTCGGGTCGCGGCCGTCGCCGTCGCCTTCGATCGTCGGCAGGCCGGCGAGCCCGTGACGCGCGACCTGATCGCCGCGCTGCGCGAGGCGAGCCATCAGGGTCGCCTCGGCGGCATCAGCGGCTCGATCGTCGAGCTCGGGCTCGCGAACCTGCTGCAGATGCTGGGCACCTCCGCGCCCCAGGGCACCCTGGTCGTCGAGCACGACGGTGAGCAGGGTTGGATCGCGTTCGCCCAGAACGGATTCCTCGGTGCGGAGCTCGGTGGGCTCGTCGGCCGCGATGCGGTCGAGGAGATGCTCGGCTGGCAGGAAGGCCGATTCGAGTTCGACGCGCGCGTCGAGCCGAGCCTGCTCGAGCGGAGCGGGCGGGAGCCGCTCGCGGCGGTCGTGCTCGAGGCCGTCTGTGCTCGGGACGAGCGGGGGCAGGGCGGGGCGGCGTCCGCGCCCGATGAGACGTTCGAAGTCGACGTCGAGCAGGCCGATCTCGCGTCGGGTCAGCTCGACAAGACGGAGCAGGCCGTGCTCGATCTCGCGCGGGCGGGCATGAGTCGCGCCCGGATCGAGGCAATCATTCCGGAGCCGCCGGCGCGGGTCGCGGCCGCGATCACCTCCCTGGTCGAGATGGGCGTGCTGGTTCCGAGCTAGATCCGACCGTTCCCTTCGCTGCGAGCGGGCGGGCTCGACGCGTCGGTGCCGAGCGGGGCGCTCGGCCGTCGCCGACGTCGCCAGGCGTTGAAGAAGCCGGCGAGCGCGATCGAGCCGGCGAAGGCGAGCCAGGGCCAGGTCGCGGGGTCGAGCGGGTCGTCCCGCTCGCTGGGGTCGAGCGGCGAATCGCAGCCGGGATCCGCTTCGAAGTCGATGAGCTCGTCGCCGTCGTCGTCGCGCTCGTTGGCGCAGGCGGGGCGGGCGAAGCGGAGGATGTCCTCGCGGTAGCGGGTCAGGTCCGCGACGTAGGTCGTGTCGCCGTAGATCGAGGTCCGCTCGGGCAGTCGCGTATAGCCCGTCACCGAGGTCATCAATCCGACGAGCATCCATCGCCCGTCGCGCCGCACGAACACGCCGCCGCCCGAATCCCCGACCGTCGCCTGCGCCTCGAAGGGCGTCGTCGCGGGCGCGTCCGGCGGGTCGAATACGGTCGCGAAGGAGCGCGTCGTCCAGCTCGACTGGTGGAGGGTCTCGCCGATCGTGGCGATCCGGTTGGTTCCCCAGCGCTTCTCGCCCTTCTCGCTCCAGGAGAATCCGAAGGCATTGGGGCCGTCCGTCGCGACGGTGACGACCTTCTCGCGAATCCGGCCGAAGCCGATCAGGATCACCTCCTCGCCGACTCGCGGCGGCTCGGCGGCGATCGGCAGCAGCGGAAGGTCTTCGAAGTCCGGGGGCAGCGCGACCTGGAAGAGCATCGCGTCGGCAGGGGTGCCGTTGGCGTTCAGGAGCGTGCGCTTCGAGCCCGCGACCGGCGCGACGATCCGACCGCGGAGGTAGATCTCGCCCATGCCGACGTGGCGCGCCGTCAGGGCGTGGCCGTTGCCCAGGTAGACGACGGAGGGGCTCTCGTAGCGCCGCTGGGTGACGTGTTCCCAGTAGGGGAAGTCGGGCGGAATCGTCTCGTGGGGCTCGGTCTCGGGGCTGCCGAAGACGAGCGCGCCGGCCGGTCCGGCCGGACCGAGCAGGGCGTTCGTCAGCAGGAGGCCGAGGGCGAGGCCCGCCCCCTTCGTCCGGGCGCGATGGGCGCGAGACGACGGAGCGGAGGAAGCGGGCTGCGGGGGGCGATCCGATCGCGGACGCGGAGCTAGGCGGGGCTGATCCAGGGCGGCTCTCCCCGTTGGATCAGCGTGTCCCGGCCGTAGCCGACGTCGTCGCGATCGGGATGATCGAGGTTGTAGTGGAGACCGCGGCTCTCCTTGCGCAGCAGCGCCGACCGGATGACCAGCTCCGCGACGGTCGCCAGGTTGCGCAGCTCGAGCAGCTCGGGCGTGACGCGGAAATCCCAGTAGTACTCGTTGATCTCTTCGCGCAGGTTCTCGATCCGGTGCTGCGCGCGCAGCAGGCGGCGATCGCTGCGCACGATGCCGACGTAGTTCCACATGAATCGCCGGATCTCGTCCCAGTTCTGGGTGATCACGACGGCCTCGTCGATCTGCGTGGCATGGCCGTGGCGCCAGGCCGGGACGTCGCCCGGCGCGGAAACCTGCGGCAGGCGCGCGATCGACTCCCGCGCCGCCGCCTCGGCGAAGACCAGCGCCTCGAGCAGCGAGTTCGACGCCAGTCGATTCGCGCCGTGGAGACCCGTGCAGGTGACCTCGCCGGCGGCGAAGAGGTTGGCGAGATCGGTCTCGCCGGAGAGGTTCGTGCGCACTCCGCCGCAGGTGTAGTGCGCCGCCGGCACGACGGGGATGGGCTCGCGCGTGATGTCGAGACCGTACTTGAGACAGCGCTCGAAGATGGTCGGAAAGCGGCCACGGATGTAGGCGGGGTCCTTGCTCGAGAGGTCGAGCACCACGTAGTCCTCACCGGTCCGCTTCAGCTCCGTGTCGATCGCGCGGGCGACGACGTCGCGCGGCGCGAGGTCGCGCATCTCGTGATAGTCGACCATGAAGGCATGACCGTCGCGCCGGCGCAGGATCGCCCCCTCGCCCCGCACCGCCTCGGAGATCAGGAAGGACTTCGCCTGCGGATGGAAGAGGCAGGTCGGATGGAATTGCATGAACTCCATGTTGGCCAGGGTCGCGCCGGCCCGGTACGCCATCGCGATGCCGTCGCCCGATGCGACGTCGGGGTTGCTGGTATAGAGGTAGACCTTGCCGGCGCCGCCGGTGGCCAGGAGGGTGATCGGGGCGGTGAAGGCATGGACCTCGCCGCTCGAGGCCTCGAGCACGTAGGCGCCGAGCACCCGGTTCGACTCCGTGCGGCCGATCTTCGTCGTCGTGATCAGGTCGATCGCGCAGTGGTCCTCGAACAGGCTGATGCGGGGATGGGCGCGTACGCGGGCCAGGATCGAGCGCTCGATCTCGCGTCCGGTCGCGTCGCGTCGATGGAGGATGCGCCGGCGCGTATGCCCGCCTTCGCGCGTCAGGTCGAAGGGGATCGGGCTGTCGGGCTTGCGGGAGGCGTCGAACTCGACCCCGTTCTTGCGCAGGGCGTGGATCGCGTCGGGGCCGCGCTCCACGACGAAGCGGACCGTGTCGACGTTGCAGAGGCCGGCGCCGGCATTGAGCGTGTCGCGCACGTGGGCGTCGAAGGAGTCCGCCGGATCCATCACGGCCGCGATCCCGCCCTGGGCCCAGTCCGTCGCGGAGTCGGTCGCCTTGCGCTTCGTGACGATCGCGACGTCGCCGACGTCGGCGACGCGCAGCGCGTAGTGCAGGCCGGCCAGGCCGGAGCCGAGCACGAGGAAGTCGTATCGCCGCGTGGTCGTCATCGCTCCGTCGGGCACCGCCAGGCGGCCCGGCTCCTCCGGTGGGCAGGACGCGGGGACTGGCTCATGCCGTGCTCCTGCCGATCGACCGCCTCGGCGCCGGGCCGGGCGCGTGCCGACTGCGCGGAGGCTGCGTCGCAGACGGCTTTCTCGCTCTGGCTCGCTGGGCCTGCCTCAGGTCCGACCCGGGAGCCTCCGATGCTCGGGAACCGGGGAGTCTATCGGCCTCTCGACGGGGCTTCCAAGGTCGGGGTCGAAGTTTTTGGCGGACCCCATGGGGTCCGCGATGCCTCGACGGGCGTTCGCCGGTCCGGGGACGGACGGGACGCGGGTGGGAGTGCGGATGGCTTCTCGCGCATTCGAGGGCGGTCGAGCGAGCGGGCGGTCTCGCACGGCGGGCATGACGGGCGTCCTGATCGGGCTGCTGATCGCTTCATCGCATCCGGCCAGCGCAGGCGGTGCCGTCTACCGCTACGTCGATGCCCAGGGTACGACGCACTTCACCGACGCCCCGGTCGACCCCCGCTTCGAGCGTCAGGATCCCGAGCGCATCGAGGGGCTGGCGATCGCGCCGCCGCGACGGGTGAAGGTCCCGACCGAGCGTGACTACGACCATCTGATCCTCGACGTCGCCGAGCGCTACGCCGTCGAGCCCGGGCTCGTGAAGGGCGTCATCGCGGCGGAATCGAACTTCAAGCCCCACGCGGTCTCGCGGGTCGGAGCCCAGGGCCTGATGCAGCTGATGCCGGCGACCGCCGCCGATCTCGGCGTCGACCGTCCCTTCGGCGTCGTCGAGAACATCGATGGCGGCGTCCGCTACCTCCGCGCGATGCTCGACCGGTACGGGGACGTCGCCCGCGCGCTCGCGGCCTACAACGCCGGGCCCGGCGCGGTCGACCGCTATCGCGGGGTGCCGCCCTACGCCGAGACGCGGGCTTACATCAAGCGGGTGCTCGAGTACCATCGGCGCTACCAGGCCGATTTCGAGCGGCTCGAACGCCGTCCCGCCCCGTCGCGCGGGGCGGACCTGCAGGTGGTCGAAGGCGGGGCCACCGATGCGCCGGCCGGGGTTCCGCTCGCCTCGCGCGTCGGTCCCTGACGATGTCCGCGCGGGCGCGGCTCGGCGGGCAGCTCGGCGGGCACGTCCTCGGACGGAGGCGCAGCGAGGGAGTCGTGGATCGAGATGCGCTCGCCATGCCGGTTCGCGAGGTCCCGCCTGTGCCGGGCTCGGATGGGCCGGGCTCGGATGGGCCGGGCTCGGATGCGCCGGCCTCCGACGGGCCGCCGCGCGAGCGATTCTGGAACCTGCCGAACAGCGTGACCATGCTGCGGATCGGCGTCGTGCCGGTCCTGCTCTTCCTGCCGATGGCGACGTCGGTCGCGGGCAGTCGCTTCATGGCCTGGGCGTTCATCCTGGCCGCGGTGACGGACATCCTCGACGGCTGGCTCGCGCGCCGCAAAGGCGGCAAGGACATCACGCGGATCGGCAAGCTCCTCGACCCGCTGGCGGACAAGCTGATCGTGTCGACGGCGCTCGTCATGCTGCTCGCGATCGGGCGCATCCCCCTGTGGGCCTCGGGCATGGTCGTGGTCATCGTGGGGCGCGAGCTCGCCGTGACGGGACTGCGGGGCATCGCCTCCTCCCATGGCCACGTCGTGGCGGCGACGGGGGCGGGCAAGCTCAAGACCATCGCCCAGACCGTGGCCACGGCGGCGCTCCTCTTCCATTTCGAGACCCTCGGTCTGCCCGCCCACGAGATCGGGCTGACACTTCTCGCGATCGCGACGGTACTCACGCTGTGGTCGGGCTATCTCTATTTCTCGGACTACTTCGGCTGGCGTTCGCCGGCCGGCTCCTAGAGGGATTCGCGTCATGAGCAAGCTGCAGGACCTGCGTCGCCGCATCGATGCGCGCGAGGCGCGTATCGGCGTCATCGGGCTCGGCTACGTCGGTCTGCCGCTCGCCGTGGAGCTGGCGAATGCGGGCTTCCGGGTCACCGGCTTCGACGTCGACGTGCAGAAGGTCCGCACGCTCGCCCAGGGTCGGTCCTACATCGGTGACGTCGACGCGACGGCCGTGCAGGCTCTGGTCGAGACCGGGCGCTTCGCGGCCACGAACGCGTTCGACCGCCTGGCCGAGATGGACGTGATCAACATCTGCGTCCCGACGCCGCTGCGCAAGACCCGCGACCCCGACGTCTCCTTCATCGCATCGGCGGTCGACGAGATCCGCAAGCATCTGCGCGAGGGGCAGCTCGTCATTCTCGGCAGCACGACCTATCCCGGAACCACCCATGAGTTCGTCATCCCGCTGCTCGAGGACGCGGGCCTCACGATCGGCAAGGACTTCTCGCTCGCCTTCGCGCCCGAGCGAATCGATCCGGCGAACGCCAAGTTCAAGGTCCGAAACGTGCCGAAGGTCGTCGGCGGCGAGACACCGCTGTGTACCGAGCTCGCCTGCCAGGTCTTCGCGACGGTCTTCGACACGATCGTGCCCGTCTCGTCGACGCAGGCGGCGGAGATGGTGAAGCTCCTCGAGAACACCTTTCGCATGATCAACATCGGCCTCGTCAACGAGGTCGCGTTGATGTGCGAGAAGCTCGGTCTCGACGTCTGGGAAGTGATCGATGCCGCGGCGACGAAGCCCTACGGCTTCATGAAGTTCACCCCCGGCCCCGGCCTGGGCGGCCACTGCATTCCCGTCGATCCCGCGTATCTGTCGTGGAAGATGAAGTCGCTGAATTTCCCCGCACGCTTCATCGAGCTCGCGACCGAGGTCAACTCGGCGATGCCGGAGCACGTCGTCGACCGCATCGCGCAGATGCTCAACGAGGATCGGCTCGCCGTGAACGGCTCGCAGATCCTCGTGCTCGGCGTCGCCTACAAGGCGAGCGTCGACGACATGCGCGAGTCGCCCGCGCTCGACGTGATCAGCGAGCTGCGCGCTCGGGGGGCCGAGGTCCGCTACCACGACCCCTTCGTCGCGGAGTGCGAGATCGCCGGCGAGCGCATGAAGTCCGTCGACCTGACGGACGACGCGCTCCGAAGCTCGGACCTGGTCGTCGTCCTCACGGATCATCCGAACGTCGATTACGAGCGGATCGTCCGGGTCGGACCGCGCGTGTTCGATACCCGCAACGCGACCCGGGGCGTGCGGACGGATCGGGAGAAGATCCGACGGCTCTGAGGCGGGCCGCCGGTCGGGGGCTCCGCCCCGGCCTCGGCGCCGCCCCCTCCGCCGGCGGGTCGAGCGGTCGGTCGGGCCGGCGAGTACGGGTCGGGGGGCAGTCCTACCCCTTGGCCGCGAGGCGATCGAGGCGCGAGGATTCGGATGGGCGCCGGGCGCTCGCGGCCATTCTTGACGTCGCCCCATCGGTCGCGTAAAAACTGGGGCCCGCACCGCTGCACCAACCGGCGGGACGCGGCCGCCGCCCGGGCGAGCTCGGGTCGACCGCAGACGACAGGTTCCGTGCACGAGTAGCTCAGTTGGTAGAGCATCACGTTGCCAACGTGAGGGTCGCCAGTTCGAATCTGGTCTCGTGCTCCAGAAAAGACAAGCCCCTTCGCGTACTTGCGCGAGGGGGCTTCGTTCTTCCGAACGCCGTAACGGCGCGGGTGCCGTCTGGGTGCCGTTTGGTGCGGCCGAAATCGAGGAAGGTCAGGTCCGTTTCCTCGTCCTTGATCGCATGGGCGTAGACGCGGAGCGTAATCTCCGGGTTCGCGTGGCCGAGCTGACCCGAGACCCACGGAATGCTCTTTCCGGCAGCCAGCGCGAGGCTGGCGAAGGTATGGCGAGCGTCGTGAAGTCGGAGCGGGCGAACGCCTGACCTTTGGGCCTTCCGCCGTAACCTGTCCCACGATCGGGTGACGTTGCGCTCATCGAGCGGACCGCCCGCCTCCGAGCAGAAGACGAAATCCGGAACCTCGGGCCAATGCCCCTTGAGGACGGCCCTCTGGCGTTCCGTGGCGAGGTCGGTGAGTACCTGCCTGAGCTGGTCGGACATGACGACGTGACGCGCCCTGCCGCTCTTGGGCGTTCCTAGCTCGCCCCGCACGTAGGACCTCCGGATGTGGATCCGGGAATCGGAGAAGTTCACGTCCTCCCACTTCAGACCGAGAGCCTCGCCCTTGCGGCAACCCGTTGAAAGCAAGAGCGTGAGGAGGGGATAGAACCGCGGCTCGCTCTCGCGCGCGATCGCCAGGAGCGTCGAGATCTCGTTGCGGGTCCAGGAGTCGACCCGCTTCACTTCGGCGGCCTCGTGCCGCTCCACCTTGCCCAGCAGCCGATTCATGTTCTGAAGCGGATTCCGTGGGAGATCTCCTCTTGTGACGGCGAGGGCGATCACGCGGCGCAAGATGCCAAGGATCGTTCGGATCGTACTGGCCCGAAGTGGCTTCGTTGTCTCGGTTGTGCGCATCGCGACGAACCGCAGGATGTCGCGTTCCTCGACCGCGCTGAGCGGTCTATCACCCAGGACCGGAATCAGATGTCGGTCAATATTCAACCGCGCTACCTCCGCGTACGAGGTCGAGAACGTCGGGAGGTAATCGGCGTACCACTGGTTGAGCGCCGAGGCGACCGTGAGGGGAGGGCGCTTCGGTTCCATCGAGAACGCGCCGAGAGCAAGCTGCGCGTTGATCTTGTCGACGACCTTTTGAGCCTCACGCCTGTCGGCTCCGATCTTCTTCCACTTGCGGCGACCCGCGTGATGGATCACGACCCAATACGCGCCATCCCGTTGACGAAGCTTCGCCGACATCTAGGAATTACCCCTTCGCCGGAGAAATTGTCTCACGGCCTTTCGGATCAGGTTGGCGACAGAGGTATTGCGCTCGCGTGCGATCGTTCTGAGCGCTTTCAGGTCTGCGGTCTCGAAGTCGATTCCAATGCGTTCGGGATCCTGCACCACGCGCTTTCTCCCTGCTCCTCGTCTCGCCCCGCCGTGGGTGGATATCTTCATGCAAAATTGAGTATCACCCCAACAACTTGAATGTTCAACCAGATTTCTAGAATTGCTCCAGAATGTCGTTGGCAAGATCGTTTGCCCTCGAAGTGCAAGATTGACGCGCGCGAAGCCATTCGATCAGACCGGCGACGGGAATCAAGATCCCTCGACCGATTCTGGCAAACGGAAGCTCTTCGTCGCGCATCCAATTTCGAAGCGTTCGGGTCGATATTCCGAGAGCTGCCGCGGCCTCATGAGGTCTCAGCGCGAGGCGACCTCGGAAGTTGGATCGGGCTTCCTCTTCCCCGTCCTCCATCACCCTCTCCCCTTCCTCTTCCCCTCTTCCCCTCTTTACCTTGCTCGGTTGGAGAGTCCTGAGAAGAGGGCAGAGCACGACCATCCCCCGCTGGCACATGACCTGCCGGGACGGTGCGCGCCCGCCCTGCGATCGCCCGGCCGGAGCCGTCCGTCGCGTCGGGCCCTGCGGCGCCGAGCATGGCCCGCAGGTCGTGGACTGCTTAGGACCCTATGCCCGGGCCCGCGTCCGCGTCTCCCACTTTCGCACTACGCTGTTGCATATGGACGCTCCCCCCGGTCTGCAACTGAATGCCGCGCGTGCCGGGGGCATTGGCTCTCCGCGCGCGACCGCGGAGACCATGCGAGTTCCAATCGTCTACAACTACAGGGGTTAAGCGGACGGTCAGACGGCGGGTTTTTTCGGCTGCCGCTTGCGCGGCATTCGATCTTTCGACCCCTTCCGGCGTCCAGGGGGCCGCGGTCGCGCCTTGAGCTGGATGTGGTTCAGGAGGGCCTTGACGGCCACCTCGACAGTGGATTGGGCGAAACCTTCGTCGAGGGCAACCTGCACGGCCGGCTGGCCGAGAACTTGAATCCGAACGGCCCACCCGTACGCGTTGTCGCGGTGACGATCGAATCCGTTCGGTTTTCCGCCAGTCGCGAGATCCGTCTTCAGCTTTGCACAATAGGCATCGAACGCCCGTCGAAGTTCCTCCCTGCCGCGACTTTGATACTGCGAAAGTGGTATCGATCCGTTCCAATCGGTCACTTCGAAAGTCAGAGGACCAGTCAAATGGGCGTACTCCGTGACTGCCCATGCCCGGCGCTCCATTCGTGCCGGCTGTCGGCACCACTGATCAAGGGTCTTGAAGGCGCGGTGAAGGAGCCAATCTGATCGAATTTGCCAGCGATCGAGCCACTGGATGAGATCGCGGTGTAATGTCTCGATTCGCGGATCGTCCGTCTGAATGCGCGCTCCAGAAAGTGCTGCCTTGGGAAAGAATGGAATAACAGGGTCGAGCGTGCGATCACGTAGGTGCGCATAGTCGTCGTCCGAAATCTGCTTGTACGAGGGAAATAGGTCTTCTGCCAACTCGTCGACTACGTCGCTGGCCTGGATAACGCCCTGTCGGGTCGTGGCCTGCCTTTCGTTCTCGTCACGCGGCCAGTAGCGTGCTCTCAAGAACTCCAGGAATCGGTCGCGTGCAGGTTCTCGGAGAAGGTTCGGGCGAGATATTCCCACGACGCGACTCCGCGCGACGCTCCAATGCTAGACAGAGGGAAGGTCGGTGGAGTAACCGACCTTGTCAGGTCGCGATTCCCTATCCCTCTCGCGTAAATGTCGTGTATGGACCGCGAGATCGCCACAGGATCAGCTGAACGCCCAAGTTCGATGAGATGACCTGCTCGGGAATCACGTCGATCGAGAAAAAAGGCGCGCTCTAAATATTCTCCGCCTTACGTTCTCCTCGACAATGGTCGTGTTCACGTGTCCGCCCAGGGCCCTTGAGACGGCGAACTGAATAGTGCATTGACCGACCGCAGGATGAAGATGGACTAGTGACTTGTTTGAGGCTTGAGTCAGGCGAGTAGAATAATCGTTGGTAGCAAGATCGCCGGAGCGATCGAGGCGACTAGGGATCATCGCCGGCCGAGAATATACGAAGGGCGAATCATCAATTGGACCATTGCTGGTCGCCATTGATTGCCGCCGCTCTGGCTGTCCCGACAACGACGTAGTTCGCGATGCGTAATCGGTCAGCGGTGCCTGTCCCTAATGACGAGAACCGACGGCATTCCCCCGACGCGCTTCGTCGGTATCTGTTGGGGTCGAATGCGGACCTGCAGGGAGGCTGATTGATTAAGGCTCTTAGCGCGACGATGGGCATGCGGAGCTAGCCGATTAAGATCGAGATAGCGGGGCCCAGGAATAACGAAGCAATCGATACCCCTAAGGCCAGCTTGGATAGCATCAGTGCCCGTTCCGAGTCCCTCATCCCTTTCAGGCTGGCCAATCGTTCCGTGGCAACCTGAATGTCAATCAATCCGGTCTGTGCGTTGTAGAGTTGTCCTGTACTTCCGCCAAGGCGCCTAATTTCAGCCAGTATCCATTTCTCCCAGTCTTCGTACTCACGGTTCATCGAGTGCCTCCGCAATTTGGCTGCGTACGGGAAATTCTGGTATCGCAGTGGAGCGGCCAGGAAACTCTCTTCAGGCGGGTAATGATTCGTTGGCTCAGAATTGAATGAAGGTCTTATCCAGACATTCGACGAGGGCAGCTGCCAAGGTTGCCCAGACGTGTTCTTTCAACTCTTGGCGGTAGACCGCCGAGGGCGGGTGGGTCGCCAACGTCGTTCTTGGACGGCAGTTCCGGTCTAATCGCGCTGCAGGGTCTCGAACTCTTCGCGGTCCTGATCGTCGAAAACGATGACGATCGGCTGCTGAGTTTGACCCGCCTCGGCTTCAGCGACGGGCCAGAGCCGGTCCACCACGATCTTCACCATACGGGCGTCGCCTGCCTCCACCCGGTCTAAGATCTCGCGAACGATCCGTGTACGGCGGCTGATGCGCCGATTTCCGTCGAGCTTGGGATCACCCGCGACCCGCCGTGAAAGCTCCCTCTCGAAGATGGCCTCGAAGGAGGTCTTGGCGCCCTTGGGTCGGCCCTTGGGATTGCCCGACTCGCCCGGCCGCCATCGCGACTCGACCGGGGGAACGACGCCGCCGCGGCCCGCACCCGAACCCCTGTTGTTCGCCAGTTTTTCGACGTCCACTACCCCAGCCCCCCTCGGGTGGTTAACGTGGCGATATCGCCTGCGAGCGCAGGGGTGGGTCGATCCCGAACCCGCGATCGCGCTCTACGTGCCGAGGGAATGTGACCCCAAATGCCGAAGAAGACCAGAAAGGCCAATCCGAAGGCCGAGACCAAGGCCCCGGCCCCGCCCTCGTCGCTGACGCGCCAACACCTCGAAGCATATCTATGGGCCGCCGCCGACATCCTCCGCGGCTCGATCGACAGCTCCGACTACAAGAACTTCATCTTCGGTCTGCTCTTCCTGAAGCGGCTCTCGGACCGCTTCGAGGAGGAATGCGAGGAGCTTCGAGCCGAGGGCGCCGACCCCGAGGACCCGGACGAGCATCAGTTCTTCGTGCCGAAGCGTGCCCGCTGGTCCGAGATCCAGAAGACGGCGACCGGGCTCGGCGAGGCGCTCAACAAGGCGTCGGCCGCGCTGGAAGAGGCGAACCCGACCCTCGAAGGGGTGCTCGCCGGGATCGACTACAACGACGAGCGAAAGCTCGGCGACGCGAAGCAGCGCGACAACATCCTGAACCAGCTCGTCCAGCACTTCGCCGGGTTGAACCTGCGGAACGACCACCTTTCCGAACCCGACATGCTCGGGCGGGCCTACGAGTACCTCATTGAGAAGTTCGCCGACGACGCGGGGAAAAAGGGCGGCGAGTTCTACACGCCCCATATGGTCGTCAGGCTGATCGTCGAGCTACTGGAGCCGAAGGAGGGAATGCGGATCTGCGACCCCACCTGCGGCTCGGGCGGCATGTTGATCCAGTCGGCGCAGTACATCACCGAGCACGGCGGGAAGGCCAAGAACTTCAGCCTCTTCGGCCAGGAGAAGAACCTCGGGACCTGGGCGATCTGCAAAATGAACATGCTGCTCCACGGGTTCCCGGACGCCCGGATCGAGAAGGGCGACACGATCCGGGACCCGAAGCTGCTTCAGAACGGCGAGCTGATGCTCTTCGACCGAGTGATCGCGAATCCGCCGTTCTCGCTTGACGCCTGGGGGCGGGAGGTCGCCGAGAACGACCCGCATGGACGCTTCCGGTTCGGCATCCCGCCGAAGACCAAGGGCGACCTCGCCTTCTTCCAGCACATGGTCGCGACGCTCAACATGAAGGGGAAGATGGGCATCGTGATGCCTCACGGGGTTCTATTCCGGCGCAGCGCCGAGGGGAAGATCCGCAAGGGGCTGATTGAGGAGGATCTGATCGAGACGGTGGTGGGGCTGCCCACAAACCTCTTCTACGGCACCGGTATCCCCGCCGCGATCCTCATCGTGAACCGTGACAAGCCGAAGGCCCGCAAGGGCAAGATTCTCTTCGTCGAGGCGTCGCGTGAATATCGAGAGGGGACCAACCAAAGCTACCTCCGACCCGAAGACGTCTCGAAGATCGCCGCGACCGTTCACGCCTTCAAGGACGTGGATCGGTACGCGCGGGTCGTGCCGGTCGACGAGATCGAGAAGAACGACTTCAACCTAAACATCAACCGCTACGTCGAAACTTCCGAGGCGGAGGAGAATCCGGATGTCGCGTCGGCCGTGGCAAACCTGCGTGAAGCCGAAATGGCCCGCGATGAGGCGAAGACGGCGATGGATCGATTCCTAGCGGACCTGGGCTATGACGCCTGAGGGCTGGCAGCGTCGATCGATTCGCGAACTCGGCGAGGTTACGGCCGGCAAGGCGAAGAACGCGACTTCTGACGAGCCGAGTCGTCCGTATCTCCGCGTAGCAAATGTATTCGACGGCCGAATCGACCTCTCGGATGTACTCGAAATGCCCTTCTCGGAAGAGGAGTTTGCGCGTTACGAGATCAAATCCGGAGACATTCTTCTTAACGAAGGGCAGAGTCTGAAACTGGTTGGCCGGTGCAGCATGTATCGCGGCGAGTACCCAGGCCGATGTGCGATCCAGAACGCCCTCGTGCGATTTCGAGCTGGAGCCGGAAGTGATCCATCATTTTTTGAGCAGCTCTTTCGCTGGTGTCAGGGGTCTGGCGTTTTTGCGCGGATCGCGACGAAGACTACTTCCATTGCACACCTGGGTGTGAATCGATTTGCAGACCTTAAGGTTCTCTGCCCGCCCCTCCCCGAACAGCGCAAGATCGCGGCGATCCTCTCCTCGGTGGACGAGGTCATCGAGAAGACCGAAGCCGTGATCGAGCACCTCCAGGTCGTCAAGATGGCGATGATGCAGGAGCTGCTGACTCGCGGGCTCCCCGGTCGCCACACGCGCTATAAGCAGACCGAGATCGGGGAGATCCCGGCTGAATGGGAGGTGCTCAGGCTCGACGAGACGTTCGACATCCTCGACAAGCATCGCAAACCGCTCAACAAGGCTGAACGGAGCAAGATGCAGGGCGTCATTCCCTACTACGGAGCAAACGGGGTCGTCGACCACGTCGACAAGTGGCTCTTCGATCAGCCATTGGTCTTGATGGCAGAGGATGGCGGCTATTTCGACGAGTACGAATCCCGTCACATCGCGTACCTCGTGGACGGAAAATCGTGGGTCAACAACCATGCCCACGTACTGTCAGCCAAGCCGGGATTCTGCCGCGAGTGGCTGTACTACGTGCTCGTTCACAGGGACGTTCGGCCGTATATCAACTCGGGCACGCGCACGAAGCTGAATCAAGCTGACATGCGGCGGATCCCGATGCCCGTACCGTCTTTCGACGAACAGGAGGCGATCGCAACTGGGCTGGCGACCATCGACTCCCGCCTCGCAGCCGAGGTCATGGTTGTGGATGCTCTGGGCCGGAGCAAAGCCGCCCTTGTGTCCGTTCTCCTCACCGGCGAGGTCCGAGTCTCCCAGCGCGAGGCCGCGACATGACTAAGTCGAGCGGCGCGTGGAATGAGGCGGGCCAGTCGGAAGCTCCCGTCGTCGCGCTCCTCGAACAGCGTGGTTACGACTACGCGGCGCCCGAGACTCTCGAAAGCGAACGCGAGACCCTGCGAGACGTCGTGCTAGGCGGCCGCCTCGAATCCGCCATCAAGAAGCTGAATCCCTGGATCAGTGACGACAATCTCCATAAGTCGGTGCGTGCCGTGACTGACGTGGCGGCTGCGAGTCTGATCGAGGCCAACGAGAAGCTCTACACGGCGCTCACCTATGGGATTGCGCTGGAGCAAGACCTGGGCGAGGGCCGCAAGAACCAGCAGGTCCGCTTCTTCGACTTCGACGACCCGGCCCGGAACGAGTTTTTCGTCACCCGGCAGTACAAGGTGAAGGGCGCGAAGAAGCACATCATCCTCGACGTGGTCTGCTTCGTGAATGGCATCCCGCTTGCTGTGATCGAGTGCAAGAGCCCGAGCCTCGGCGACGGCTGGAAGGCCGAGGCGATTGACCAGCTCGACCGGTACCAGGAGGCGAGAGAGAAGTACAAGGAGCTGGGTGCGCCGCGGCTCTTCCAGAGCGTCCAGCTCAACATCGCGACCTGCGGGCAGGACGCCGTCTACGGCACGGTCGCGACTCCCGCGCGCTTCTATCTCCGGTGGAAGAAGCCGTATCCGATGACGATCGCTGAGGTGGGCCAGCTCGTCGGAAAGGACGACCCGAGTCCGCAGGACGTGACGATCGCGGGCCTGCTCTCGCCCGCGAATCTCCTCGACATCGTCCGAAACTTCATCGTCTTCGAGCGCGACGTGACCACGGGCCGGACGATCAAGAAGGTCCCGCGCTACCAACAGTTCGGGGCGGTCAATAAGGCTCTCCGGCGTGCGTCGAAGGGGAAGGCAGTGGGTAAGCCCGCCGAAGAGCGCGGCGGCGTCGTCTGGCACACCCAGGGCAGCGGGAAGAGCCTCACGATGCTTTGGCTCGCCCTGAAGCTCCGCCGCGATCCGATTCACGAGAACCCTACCCTCGTGCTCGTCACCGATCGCCGCGACCTCGATCGGCAGATCACGGGGGTATTCCAGAACTGCGGATTCCCGAATCCCGAGCGGGCGGAGAGCGTGAAGGACCTCCGCCGGTTGCTCTCGGGCGCTGGCGGCAAGACCGTGTTGACGACCGTCCAGAAGTTCCAGGGGGTCGGCGGCATCAGCGCGGGCGGCAAGCGGATCAAGAAGGTCCGGCACCCGGTCCTCTCCGAGGCGTCGAACATCTTCGTCTTGACCGACGAGGCTCATCGCACCCAGTACGGCTCGCTCGGCGCGAACATGCGCGCCGCCCTCCCGAACGCTGTCTTCTTCGGGTTCACCGGCACGCCGATCGATAGGAAGGACCGGAGCACCCTCTCGACCTTCGGGCCGTACATCGACCAGTACACGATCGAGCAGGCCGTGAAGGACGAGGCGACCGTCCCGATCTTCTACGAGAGCCGGATGGTTGACCTCCACATCATTGGCCAGAGCCTCGATAAGCTCTTCGACCGCGTCTTCTCAGACCGGAGCGACGACGAGCGGGCCGCAATCAAGCGGAAGTACGCGACCGAGCAGGCGATCGCCGAGGCGCCCAGGCGGATCGAGGCGATCTGCCTCGACCTGATTGACCACTTCAGGAAGTACATCGAGCCCGGCGGCTTCAAGGCCCAGGTTGTCACCCCGAGCCGGAAGGCGGCCGTCGCGTACAAGGCAAAGCTCGACGATCTGAACGGCCCCATGTCGGCCGTCGTGATGTCGGGGAGCAACAAGGACGACGCGGGTCTGGTCGCCCACCACACCTCGGCCGAGGACCGCAAGCAGCTCGTGGATCGGTTCCTTGACCCGGCCGACCCGCTGAAGATCCTGATCGTCTGCGACATGCTGCTGACGGGGTTCGACGCCCCGATCGAGCAGGTGATGTACCTCGACAGCCCGCTGAAGGAGCACACGCTCCTCCAGGCGATCGCCCGGGTGAACCGGACCGCCGACCACAAGGATTACGGGCTGATCATCGACTATTGGGGGGTGAGCGAGGCTCTCCAGGAGGCGCTCGCGATCTTCTCGCCGTCCGACATCAAGGGGGCGATGGAGCCGAAGACGGACGAGCTGCCGCGGCTCCAGGCGCGCCACGCGGTGGCCATGCGCTTCTTCGCGGCCGTAAAGGACAAGGGCGACCTGGAGCAGTGCGTCGCCGTCCTGGAGCCCGAGGACGTCCGGTCCGAGTTTCAGACGGCCTTCCGGGCCTTCAGCCAGTCGATGGACATGCTCTACCCCGATCCCGCGGCCCTCGACTACGCGGCCGATCTCGGGTGGCTCGGGAAGATCCGTCAGGCCGCGAAGGCCCGGTATCACGACGAGACCCTCGACATCTCCGACTGTGGCGAGAAGGTCCGCAAGCTGATCGAGGAGGCGATCGCCGCGGAGGGCGTGCAGGTCCTGATCAAGGAAGTGAGCCTGTTCGGGCGCGAGCTGGAGGAGAAGCTCGACGCGCTGAAGACCGACGAGGCGAAAGCGAGCGAGATGGAGCACGCGATCCGGCACGAGATCCACGTGAAGGTCGAAGAGGATCCGGCGTACTTCGAGTCCCTCCGCGAGCGGCTTCAGAAGATCATCGAGGACCGCAAGGCCCGGCGGATCTCAGCGGCCGAGCAGCTTTCGCTCCTCCAGGCCGTCGTAGACGAGGTGAGAGGGCACGAGCGGGCCGCGGCGGGCGAGGGCATGTCCGAGACCGGGTTCGCAATCTACGGCCTCCTGAGGGGCGCTCAGGCGCACGTGGTGGCGGAGGACGCGCCCGGGTACGGCGAGGAGCGGGTCCGCGAGATCGCGATGGCGATCGAGCACTCCCTCGCACCCCACATCGAGATCGTCGACTGGAGCCGGAAGAGCGACGTCCAGCGCGAGATGCGACGGCAGATCAAGAGGCGGCTACCTGCGGAGCGATACGGCAAGGAGGAGCAGGATCGGATCGCGGCGGCGCTGATCGACCTGCTCCGGGTGCGGAAGGGCAGATAGGCCGTGGCCGTTGAACGCTCCGAGGTCCAATTCGGCCACAGCACGATCCCCTTCGTAATCCATCGAAGCCCGCGCCAGAAGACCGTCGCGGTTCGTGTCGATCCCGTTGAGGGCGTGAGCGTGCGGGCGCCCCGGGAGACCCCGGTCGAGCGGCTCGATCATATCGTCCGGGGGAAGTCGCGCTGGATTCTCGATCGCCGGCGACGCGTCGAGGATCTGCCCCCGGCGCCGATTCAGCGGGAGTTCGTGAGCGGGGAGACCTTCATGTACCTCGGCCGGCAGTACCGACTAAGGCTGGAGAGGGAGAGGGGGCTTCGCGAACGCGCGGTGCGGCTGGCGGCCGGGCGGATCTATGTCCCGGTCAGAAACGGCGAGCGGCAGACGGACGAGGTACGCGCCGCGCTCGTCGGGTGGTACCGAGAGAAGGCCGCCCAGCGCCTCCCCGAGCGTGTGGCGATCTGGGCGGCGAAGATCGGGGTTGAGCCGCGGGACGTTCTGATCCGCGACCAGCGAAAGCGGTGGGGATCGGTCGATACTGGCGGGAATATTCGCTTGAACTGGCGGATCATCCAAGCTTCGATGGGTCAAGTGGACTACGTCGTCGTTCATGAGCTGGTCCATCTAATCCACAATGACCACACACAGGACTTCTGGTCCCTGCTGGGGACGGTGATGGGGGATTACGAGTCTCGGCGTGAAAAACTGCGACGAGCGGGGCGGTCTATAGTCTGGTAGGTCAGTTCGTTTTCTATTGTACGGCGGTGACCCGTCTGCAGTACCCGAAGCGATCCAAAGAATCTGTGAGGCGGAAGAGTGATGACCACAGACGAGGAATGCGAGGTCGACTTCGTTTGCTGGCAGTGCGTAGGCGAGGATTATCTCCAAGAAACAATTCTTGCCTCGGCGCGAGAAGGTGAATGCTCATTCTGCGGCGTGACGGCACCCTGCATGGCGATCTCAGAGCTGGCGGATCGGATTGAGCGGGTGTTTCGCGACTACTACGATCGAACGCCGCGCGACGCGCCCGACGACATCATCTGGGACTTGTTCGAAGGTTGGGATCGCCCGGGTGAACACGTCTTAGATGTAATCCAAGAAGTGGCAGAAGTATCTGATCTCGTAGCGGCAAGGGTTCTAGGCATCTTGACCGATCGTCACGACGATATCGATGCTGCAAGAATCGGCGAAGAATGCGAGTTTGGTGAGGATTCATATTACCAGCGGAGACGAGCAAGCGATGGGGGCTGGTCTGCGAAGTGGCGCGACTTCGAGGAGTCCCTGAAGAAGGAGAACCGATTCTTCAACGATCAAGCCCTGGATATGCTTCGCTCCGTTTTTGGAGCGCTCGACGAGCTTCTTACGGGCGACGGAGCGTCCCCGATCGTTACTGCTGGACCGCACGGCGCCGTATCTCGAATCTTTCGAGCACGCTTCTTCGAGTCGGAATCCGACCTTCGGAAGGCCCTTATGAGGCCCGACCTGCTCCTTGGCCCGCCTCCGTCGGAGATTGCGCGGGCGGGGAGGATGAACGCGTCTGGAATCTCGACATTCTACGGGGCGACGTCTCCCGAGGTCGCACTAGCCGAGACTCGGCCACCCGTCGGAACTTGGTGCGCGGTTGCGCAATTTGACATTATTCGGCCGTTGCAGCTCCTTGATCTTGCTGCACTTGCCAGTGTTCAAGTTCACGGGAGCGTGTTCGACCCGGCGCATATCGATCAGGTTGAGCGAGCGGAGTTCTTGCGATCGCTGAGTGCGCGGCTTTCCCGTGTGGTTGCACCGTCGGACGAGACGCTCAACTACCTGCCGACCCAGGTGATTGCCGATTATCTCTCCGACAAATGCGATCCCACGCTAGATGGGATCATCTTTTCATCAGTTCAGTACTCAGGGCCAGGAGCTAACGTGGCGCTCTTCTATAAGGCATCGCGGGTTGAGAAGCTTGAATACCCGGAAGGGGCAGAGTTTCGCGCGTACAGAGCATCGGGTAATCCCGACGATCCGATGGAACCCGAATATCTGGTCGACGTTACGTGGCCAAAGGGTGCGAAGATCAAAAGAGAGGCCGAAGAACGCTCACATTGGGATTGGTCTCGCCCGAAGGCGCTGACGCCTTCGGATTCTCGTTCCGCATCACTTCGTGTGGATGCTGCATCGATTGCGGTCCATCGTGTACTGGGCGTCCATATTCAATCGGAGTGTATTTCTGTGAGGAGGGAGGAGTACGAAGTCGTCGGGAGCGACGACTTCTGACTCTTCCCATGGCCGGCTCTAATCGTCTCGGCGGCGTATGGTTCCTGTTGATCGATTGTTTCCAGCGGCGCTGCGTATCACTAGCGGGGTGCGGGCCTTCTTCGCCTCTCTCTGTCACATACGAACTTTCCTGCCGAGATCTTCTCATCTGAGCCATTGGTATCGTCACGCTCAGTCGCCCGATGGTAGCGCATCGTCCATCGCGTCGTTGTGCGGCTCTGTGGCCGAGTTCAGATCCTTGATCGACTAAGTTTCGGCTGTCAGATTGTTCGATAGACGCCAGAAGCGTGCAAACCGCGCTCCTAAGGAACCTAGGGGGAAAATCCTGACTGTCATGGGACTTCCTTGTAGGCGAGCCGGCCAGTCCGTTTCCACTCACTGCGCTCGTACCTCATCTCCAAGGCGTGCTTGTCGGGTTGTGCGTGGTTCGAAGTCGCTACGGAAGCAACAGGAGAATGTGTCTCGCTAGGCCATTGAGACCGCGCCTTTTCGCAATCGCAACTCCTGTCCTTTGGGTAAGAATCTCAGGCGCGATCGGTTGATCGCGGATGTTCAAGAGGTTCCGCCCGGCCCATGACGAGAAATCAAGTTGGTCGATCGCGTCGACCCCGAGTGAGCAAGCAGTCGTCGACGCTTCGCATCGATCCTCCGATTGCGTCGCTCAATCGGGGAGATAGTAAGGAAGCGAACCGCATCTGCAGCTACACTTCCAACTGACCGATTTAACTGGGAATCTCGGGGGTGGCGAATGGCCGACGCGACAGCGATCGAATGGACCGATGCCACCTGGAACCCAGTTTCAGGATGCTCCAAAGTGAGTCGGGGCTGCGACCGATGCTACGCCGAGCGCTTCTCCGAGCGCTTTCGGGGAGTGTCCGGGCACGCGTTCGAGCAGGGTTTCGACCTAAGGTTGTGGCCGCAGCGATTGATGCAACCCACGCGGTGGAAGCGGTCCCGCCGCGTATTCGTGAACTCCATGGGCGACCTTTTCCACAAGAACATCCCGCGCAAGTTCGTCTCCGATGTGTTCGACGTGATGGAATATGCGAATTGGCATCAGTACCAAGTCTTAACGAAGCGGAGCAGTTTACTGCGATGCTTTGTCAACTCTCGCTTTCCAAGCCTTTCCTGCCCAGATCACATCTGGCTGGGCGTATCCGTAGAAGATCGAAGGGCTCTGCGCCGCATCGAGCATCTCCAGCGAGCGAACGCCTCAATTCGGTTTCTATCCGTCGAACCGCTCCTCGAAAGCCTTGGGGAGATCGACCTGACAGGCATACACTGGGTGATCGTCGGTGGCGAGAGCGGGCCAGGGTTTCGGGCGATGGACCCCACCTGGGTCCGGGAAGTTCGAGACCAGTGTGTCGACCAGTGCGTTCCCTTCTTTTTCAAGCAGTGGGGCGGTGTTCGTCCAAAGTCCGGTGGCAATCTTTTGGATGGAGAACAGTGGTTGCAGTACCCGTCCCAGTCTCCACCACAATTGAGGGAGGCTTCCCTGCTTGCCGTCCAGAGCAGTCGATGAAAATCCGAGGTACTGGCGGGAATACTCCAACCTCCAGCGCACGAAGCACGACTTGATCCGCCAGTACCTCGGGGGTTGGTTTGCAAAGCTAGGAAGCTGGGCCGGTCGCGTGCTGTATTTTGATACGCATGCGGGTCGGGGCGCGCATGCTTCCGGGCAGCTAGGGTCGCCGCTGGTCGCCTTGAATACGCTCCTTACTCACAGTCATCGTGATCGACTTCTGCGAAACTGTGAGTTCCGCTTCCATTTTATCGAACGAGACGAAGAGAATAAGCGGGCGTTGGATAGCGAAGTTTTGGCACTGGGCTCGCTGCCCCGTAACGTCATCATCGAGAGCATTGCTGCCGACTGCTTCGATCACTTGGCGGGACTCGTGAGAGACTTGCGTGAGGCCGGAAGCCGGATGGCCCCGGCGTTTGTGTTTGTGGACCCCTACGGGTTTAAGGTGCCCGGCGCGCTTCTCCGGGATTTAATGCAGTCTGGCAGCGTCGAGCTGTTCATCAACGTAATCTGGCGTGAGCTGGATATGGCCATTGCGCAGGCGCGAAGGGGCATGGCTCCGGGGTTCGCCGCGACGTTGGACGAAATCTTCGGAGGGGCGGGATGGAAGGAGCGTGTTGCGTCTGAGGATTTCGATGAGCGAGCGGATCAGGCGATTGATCTTATCGCCGAGATGGTCTCTGCTAGGTGGGCCACACCGTTAAGGATGCTCGCTGACAATCACAAGACGCGATACGTCCTGCTACACCTTACGAACCACGATGAAGGGCGCGCCCTGATGAAGGATTGCATGTGGAGGGTTTGCCCGGAGGGAGGGTTCTACGCGCGAAAGGGAAACCAGCAGCTCTTGATCAAACCCGAGCCCAATCTTGGACCACTGCGAGAGTGGGTCCTAGCAAAGATCTCGGCGGGTCCTATCCGGTATCAAGACTTGCATCGGGAAGCTCTGCCCGAGATTTGGAGGCCGACGCAGATTAACAAGGTCGTCAGTGCGCTGCGCAAGGACGGGAAGATCGTAGGACGAGACTATTTGGGAAAGTTCTCTGGAAGAGCCAATCCGCTCTTGGAGCTTGCATCGGCGTGATGAGCAGTGAGTTTTCTAGTTGTTACTCCTCACGAGCCATGTTGCGAATGTCCAGCTTTCGGGGAACTCATCCTATGCGCGGAAGGAGTTCAGCTAATCGTCTGGCCTTACGTATGCGGGCAGGGGCGTGGACCGGACACCGACGTCAGGGTGTCTCATTGTAGGCACCAAGGTGCGTGCGAACCCGTGATCGAAGCGAAGGCCGGGTGAAGCATTGAATAAATCTAGGCAGCTTGATCTCCTGGAACGCGTGATTCAAGAGATTTGCATCGTCTCCGAGTCGTTTGGTCCGCGGATTTCTTATCAGAATGCGCGCGAGATCTACGACATGCTAAATCACGATCAGCGGCGCATTTCTCGGGAGATGATCCAAAGCGAGCGGCTCGACGCCTTTGCCGACATGATGGCTGAGTTCATGCCGGCGGTTGATCCGGCGGAGTAGATCACCGTCTTTTCGTGCATGGTATCTGGAATGTGGATGACGGGTCGTGGAGGCGGATCCGGGTCGAATCGACTTCGCGGGTTTGCGGGGTACTTGTGCCGCGGGGGTGCCGGCCGCCGTCTTTGGTACTTCTAGATTCCGCGCAATTCCGCTGAGTGCCGTAGCTCGATCTGCAACCTACTGTCCTTCCTCCGGTTCCTCGTCTGTTGCCAACGTGAGGGTCGCCAGTTCGAATCTGGTCTCGTGCTCCAGACGAGCGAATGCCCCCGGAAGCGCTTCCGGGGGCATTCGTGTCTTCGGCCTCCGCCCTCCGACGCGCTCGGCTCCGTCGCTCCGCCGGATCGGTCGGCTGGCTCGGTCCGGGCGCGGCTCAGCGGGCCTTCCGCTCGCGCAGCCAGGGCAGGTCGACCGCCGCGGCGATGCCGGCCGGCTGGAGCAGCGTCGCGCCGACGTAGAGCGTATCGAGGTGCTCGTGGATCTCCGTGATCATGCCGTCGCGGATCCAGAAGAAGAAGGCGTAGAGGTTGTCGTAGTAGGCGCGGGTATGGGCGGACAGCCCGCAGATGCGGACCTCGGCCGCGACGCGGTCGCCCTCCGCGGTCAGATTGAGGATCTCGGGCTGGATCCCGATCGTCGGATCGTAGAGCTCTCCTTCGTTGTGGCGGAGATCGGCGGCGACCTCGGCGAAGGAGTCGAACTCGACGACACCCGCCGTTCCCTTTCCGCCCGCACAACGCATGTGGAGATCCGGGGCGAGCAGGGTCTCGAGCGCCTCGAGGTCCCCCGTCGCGATGGCCGCGAAGTAGCGGCGGACCAGGTCCCGATTGGCGTCCTGCAGGGCTTCGGCGGTCGGCATCATGTTCGGGTCTCCTTTTCGGGGGCGCCGTCCGGATCGCGCTTCCATCGGCGTCCCGCATCCGGCCTAACGACGCCGCGTCGCGTGCGGGTGTTCCGAGGCGGGACGCAGACGTTCGAGCCCCTCGACGACCAGGCGCGACGATCCGATCTCCGTCGCCAGCGTGTCGACGCCGCGGAGGAAGGTGTGGTCGACCAGTCGGACCTCGGAGAGGTCGATCACCACGCGTTCGACGCCCGTCCCCACGCCCGCGAGCTGATCGCGGAGCTTGAGCAGGCTCGGAAATCCCGCGGCGCCCCGGAGCCGCAGTCGCAGCTCCCGCCCGTCGTCGTCTCGGTCGATGCGGCTGCGGATCAGCTGCCAGGGCGGCACGCCCCGCGCCCAGTGGAGCAGGATCTTCAGGGCCAGGCCCGCGCCGACGCCGACGAGGAGATCCGTCGCCAGCGTGACGACGAGGGTCGTCGCGAAAAAGAGCAGCTGATCGGCGCCGACGTGGAACGCACGTACGAACTCGTTCGGCGAGGCCAGGCGCGTGCCCGTGTAGACGAGCATGGCGGCCAGCGCGGCCAGCGGGATGTGGTGGAGCAGGGCGGGGAAGAGGGCGACCGAGATCAGCAGGAAGCCGCCGTGGAAGAAGTTCGACCAGCGCGATCGCGCGCCGGCGTCGATGTTCGCCTTCGAGCGCACGACCTCGGAGATCATCGGCAGACCGCCGAGCAGCGCCGAGACGAGGTTGCCCAGGCCGAGCGCGAAGAGGTCGCGGTTCAGGTCCGAGGAGCGCCGCTCGGGATCGATCGAGTCGACCGCGATCACCGTCAACGTCGATTCGATCGTGCCGACCAGCGCGAACATCACGATGTACTTGATCGAGGTCGCCGAGAAGAGCTGCGAGAAGTCCGGAAAGGCGATCGCGTCGAGCAGCGAGCCGGGGAGGGTCACGAGGGCGCTGGGGCCGAGGTGGTGGATGTGGCCCATGAAGGCGTAGTCGTGGTCGTGCTGCACGTCGAAGTAGAGCCCGAGCGGCACGGCGAAGGCCAGGACGACGAGCTGCGCGGGGATCTTCTTCAGCGATCGGAACGGGAGGAAGGGCATCCCGAAGAGCAGCACCAGCGACGATACGCCGATCAGCGCGACCTCGGGATTGGCATGCAGGACGCTCTCGGGGATCTCGGCGAGCAGGTCGAGCGGCTCCTTGGCCGTCGGGATCGCGCCGAGCAGGACGTGAGACTGCTTCGCGATGATGATGACGCCGATCGCGGCGAGCATGCCGTGGACGACCGAGGGCGACATCGCGATGCCGAGCGTCGCGACGCGGAAGACGGAGAACACGATCTGGATCACGGCGGCCGCCACCCCGACCGCGAGCGCGCGCTTGTAGCCCGCCATCGCGTCGCCCTGGCCGAGCTCCGTGACGGCGCCGATGGCGATCACGATCAGGCCGGCCGCCGGGCCCTTGATCGTCAGGCGGGACATGCCGAGGTGGCTGACGAGGATGCCGCCGACGATGGCGGTGATCACGCCGCCGACGGGTGGAAAGCCCGAGGCGAGGGCGATGCCGAGGCAGAGGGGCAGCGCGATCAGGAAGACGAGGAAGCCGGACTTGAGATCTTCGGTGGGGAAGCCGGGCTGGGCGGTGCCCGCGACGGGGGTGGACACGGATGAACCTCGCGCGCTGACGGGTAGGACGGCCGCGGGTGCGCTGGACGCACCGGGGCCGTCATGGCTCGATCACGGGGATGCGGAGCGGAGGTCAGACGCGGGGCGGAGCACGACCCGAGCGGCGGCCGGAGGCCTCGACGGACCGGAGGGGATGCGCGTCGCGGGCCCGATCGAGATCCTGCGCGACGATCGGGAGGAGGAAGGCGGCGGCCCACCCGGGCGACGAGTCCGACTCTTCCTCTTCGACCTCCGAGTCCGAAGGGGACTTCGATCCGAGCATCTCGTGGGTCGCTGCGCGCAGATCGTCCTTCGCGCCGCGATCGTCGTCCCAGGCGAAGAGCGCATCGCTCGGGCGATCGAGCCCGGAGTCGCTCGCCTCACAGGCGTTGGTCGGAACGCCGCCGGCTGCGAAGAGCAGAAAGAGCAGCAACGACGCGATCCATCGGATCGGCCAGCCCAGCACCGCTCGCTGCGACGGGTCCGGATGTTGCACGGCGCGAACGCTACTCCTCGGACCTCGGACCAGCAACTCGGACACCGATCCGGATGCGGGGTTCCTCGACGCGCATGCCCGACCTGCGAGCGGTCGACGGCGCGGTCCGGCCGGGGTCGCCCCGTCTTCGGCCGCCGCGGTCCGGGCTTGAGCCCGCGCCCCCTCGGATCGTTGGCCCGATCCCCGGCGTCGACACGTCGCGGCGCCTCGGTCCCGCTCAGCCGGGCGACGGCCTGCCCGCCCGCCGCCCCGGACGGGCTCGATCGGACGTCCCGGATCTGACAGACTGCGGTCTTCGCCGAGTCGGACTCGTCGAGGCCGCCCCGTCACGCCGGGCGCGTCGACCACCGCACGCGGGAGACCATGGATCCGATCTGCAGCCAGCCGGAAGAGCGCGGGCGGATCGCCGCCGAGACGGCAGCGGCCCTGGCAGAGCTCGGCGCACTCGACGGCGCCCTGCTGCCGATCCTGCATCGTCTGATGGAGCGGCTCGGGCGGATTCCCGCCGAGTCGGTTCCCGTGATCGCGCGGGCGCTCGGACTCTCGCGGGCCGAGGTCCATGGCGTCGTGACCTACTACGACGACTTCCGAACCGGCTCATCGCCCGATCCGGTCGTCGAGCTCTGTCAGGGCGAGGCGTGTCAGGCGCGGGGCGGCGAGGCGCTGCTGCGACGGGCACAGCGGGCCCTCGATCCGGACGGGGCCGGTCGGTCGAGCGCGCCCGCGGCGCGCGGTGAAGTCGAATCCGAGTCGACGCGCGTCCGACCCGTGTATTGCCTCGGCCTCTGCGCGACGGCGCCGGCGGGCCGGCTCGCCGGCGTGCTGCACGCCCGCCTCACGGCCGAGCGCCTCGATGGCCTGATCGCGGAGGCGCGGGCGGAGTCGGAGAAGAGCGCGGCGCCGAGCGGCGTGGCGGGCACGGGGGGGCCGATCTCCGTCCGCCCCACGTGCGCGCTGCGGCTGTTCCTTTCGGCCGACAGTGCGACGCGAGCGGTCGGGGGCGAGGCGGTGGCCGATGCGATCCGTTCGGAGGCTTCGGCGCGCGGGCTCGCTCTCGAGCTCGTCCGAACCAGCACGCGGGGCCTCTTCTGGCTCGAGCCGCTCGTCGAGGTCGAGACGGAGCGCGGGCGGATCGGCTTCGGGCCGGTGTCGCCCGCCGACGTGGCCTCCCTGCTCGACGCGCTCGACGCCGACGCGTCGGGGCGCGTCCATCCGCTCGCGTTGGGCGAGGTCGAGGCGCTGCCCGGCCTCGCCCGACAGCGGCGCTCGATCTTCCGGCGCGCCGGTCGGACGCGGCCGCTCGCGTTCGACGACTATCGCGCGGAGGGCGGGCTGCGGGGACTCGAGGCAGCGCTCGCGCTCGAGCCGGCGGCGATCCGGCGCGCGATCCTCGAGTCGGGCCTGCGCGGACGTGGCGGGGCCGCCTTTCCCGCCGGCATCAAGTGGCGCACGGTCGCCGAGTCGCCGGCCGAGCAGCGCTTCGTCGTGTGCAACGCCGACGAGGGCGACTCGGGTACCTACGCCGACCGGATGCTGCTCGAGGGCGATCCGTACGCGCTGATCGAGGGGATGGCGATCGCGGGCATCGCGGTCGGCGCGACGCGCGGCTTCGTCTACGTCCGTTCGGAGTATCCGGATGCCGTCGCGACGCTGCGCGCGGCGATCGCGCAGGCGGAGGCGCAGGGCCTGCTCGGCGCGAGCGTGCTCGGGAGCGCGCACGCGTTCTCGCTCGAGGTCCGCGTCGGCGCCGGCTCCTACGTCTGCGGCGAGGAGACGGCGATGCTCGAGAGCCTCGAGGGGCGGCGCGGCATCGTACGGGCGAAGCCGCCGCTGCCGGCGGTGGGGGGCCTCTTCGGGCGACCGACGCTGATCCAGAACGTGCTCACGCTGGCGGCGGTGCCGACGATCCTCGCCGAAGGAGCGGACGCCTACCGGGCGCTCGGCGTCGGGCGGTCGACGGGGACGATGCCCTTCCAGCTCGCCGGCAACGTCCGCTTCGGCGGATTGTTCGAGCTGCCCTTCGGCCTGACGCTGCGGACCCTCGTCTTCGAGCTCGGCGGCGGGACGGCGAGCGGGCGGCCCGTGAAGGCGATCCAGGTCGGCGGTCCCCTCGGCTGCTACGTGCCGCGTGCGCGATGGGACGAGCCGCTCGACTACGAGACCTATGCCGCCTTCGGCGCGGGCATCGGCCACGGGGGAATCGTCGTCCATGACGACACGTCGGATCTCGCGCGCCTCGCGCGCCATGCGATGGCCTTCTGCGTGCGCGAGTCCTGTGGCAAGTGCACGCCCTGCCGCATCGGCTCGACGCGCGGCGTCGAGCTGATCGACCGGATCCGGCTCGAGGACGAGCCGGCGAGGAAGGCCGGCCATGTCGCCGTCCTGCGCGATCTCTGCACGACGATGATCGACGCCTCGCTCTGTGCGATGGGCGGGATGACGCCGCTGCCGGTACTCTCCGCACTCGATCACTACCCCGAGGACTTCGGCCTCGGCGAGGCCTGAAGCGCGGTTCGGACGCGGTTCGGACGCGGGTCGAAAGCGGGTCGAAAGCGGTTCGGGCGCGGGTGGGCAGCGAGCGCGCAGCAGCGGGTGGACAGGCGCGATGTTCAAGACCCTGGAGATCGACCACGGTACCCCCCTCCGCGCCTCGAGCGCGCTCGCGACGCTGACCATCGACGGCGTTTCGGTCCGCGTGCCCGAGGGCACGTCGATCCTGCGCGCCGCCGTCCTCGCGGGCATCCGGATTCCGAAGCTCTGCGCGACCGAGAGCCTCGAGCCCTTCGGCTCCTGCAGGCTCTGCCTGGTCGAGATCGAAGGGCGCAAGGGCACGCCCGCCTCCTGCACGACGCCCGTCGAGACTGGCATGACGGTCCGCACGCAGTCGCCCCGACTGCAGGCGCTGCGGCGCGGCGTGATGGAGCTCTACATCAGCGACCATCCGCTCGATTGCCTGACCTGCCCGGCGAACGGCGCCTGCGAGCTGCAGGACATGGCCGGCGCCGTCGGATTGCGTGAGGTCCGGTACGGGTTCGCCGGCGCGAGTCACCTCGAAGAGCGGAAGGACGATTCGAATCCCTACTTCAGCTTCGACTCGAGCAAATGCATCGTCTGCAGCCGCTGCGTGCGCGCCTGCGAGGAGACGCAGGGCACCTTCGCGCTCACGATCCAGGGACGGGGCTTCGACGCGCGCGTCTCGCCGGGGCAGGCGGAGCCCTTCCTCGCGAGCGAGTGCGTGTCGTGCGGCGCCTGCGTCGCCGCCTGTCCGACGGCGACGCTGCAGGAGAAGAGCGTGATCGCGCTCGGGCAGCCGGATCACTACGTCGTCACGACCTGCGCCTACTGCGGCGTCGGCTGCGGCTTCAAGGCGGAGCTCAAGGGCAGTCAGGTCGTCAACATGGTGCCCTGGAAGGACGGCAAGGCGAACGAGGGCCATGCCTGCGTGAAGGGGCGCTTCGCCTGGGGCTATGCGACCCATCCGGATCGGATCGTGCGCCCGATGATCCGCGAGCGGACCTCGGATCCCTGGCGCGAGGTCGACTGGGACGAGGCGATCGCCTTCGCGGCGGCAGGCTTCCGGCGCGTCCAGGCGAAGTACGGTCGCGACGCGGTGGGCGGCATCACGTCGTCGCGCTGTACGAACGAGGAGACCTACCTCGTGCAGAAGCTCGTGCGCGCGGCCTTCGGCAACAACAACGTCGATACCTGCGCGCGCGTCTGTCACGCGCCGACGGGCTACGGCCTGGGGCAGACCTACGGGACGTCGGCGGGCACGCAGACCTTCGAGTCGGTCGAGGCGTCCGACGTCATCGTCGTGATCGGCGCCAACCCCACCGAGGCGCATCCGGTCTTCGGCTCGCGTCTCAAGCGCCGGATCCGCGAGGGCGCGCGGCTGATCGTGATCGACCCGCGGCGGATCGAGCTCGTCGGCAGCCCGCACGTCCGGGCGGACTGCCATCTCGCCCTGCGCCCTGGCACGAACGTCGCGGTGCTCTCCGCGATGGCCCACGTGATCGTGACCGAGGGGCTCGTCGACGAGGCCTTCGTCGCCGCGCGCTGCGACGAGGAGAGCTTCCGCGTCTGGCGGGAGTGGGTCGCGCGCCCGTCGAATTCGCCCGAGGCGCTCGCGGCGGAGACCGGCGTCCCGGCCGAGGACCTGCGCGAGGCCGCGCGTCTCTACGCCCGACCCGGCAACTCGGCGATCTACTACGGCCTCGGCGTGACCGAGCACGCCCAGGGCTCGACCGCCGTGATGGCGATCGCGAACCTCGCCATGGCGACGGGCAACATCGGGCGGCCCGGCGTCGGGGTCAACCCGATGCGGGGGCAGAACAACGTCCAGGGCTCGTGCGACATGGGCTCGTTCCCGCACGAGCTCCCCGGCTATCGACACGTCTCGGACGCCTCCGTCCGCGGCAGCTTCGAGGCGGAGTGGGGCGTGACGCTCCAGGCCGAGCCGGGGCTGCGCATCCCGAACATGTTCGACGCGGCGCTCGACGGGAGCTTCAAGGCCCTCTACTGCCAGGGCGAGGACTTCGTCCAGTCGGACCCGAACACGCAGCACGTCACGGCGGCGATGGCGGCGATGGAGCACGTCGTCGTCCAGGACATCTTCCTCAACGAGACGGCCCACTACGCCCACGTCTTCCTGCCCGGCGCGTCCTTCCTCGAGAAGGACGGGACGTTCACGAACGCCGAGCGGCGCATCTCCCGCGTGCGGAAGGTCATGGCACCGCTGTCGGGCAAGGCGGACTGGGAGGTGACCTGCGCGCTCTCGAATGCGCTCGGCTACCCGATGGACTACGCCCATCCCGCGGAGATCATGGCCGAGATCGCGCGACTGACGCCGACCTTCGCGGGCGTGACGTACGAGAAGCTCGACCGCCTCGGCAGCGTCCAATGGCCGTGCAACGAGCAGACGGCGGAGATCGGGACGCCGATCATGCACGTCGACCGCTTCGTGCGAGGCCGCGGTCGCTTCCTCGTCACGCAGTACGTGGCGTCGCGGGAGAAGGTGACCCGGCGCTTCCCGCTCCTGCTGACGACGGGACGCGTGCTCTCGCAGTACAACGTCGGGGCGCAGACGCGGCGCACGGCGAACCGCGCCTGGTACGACGCCGACCGGCTCGAGATCCATCCGCACGACGCGAGCGAGCGCGGCATCGCGGACGGCGACGCCGTCTCGCTCGAGAGTCGCGCCGGTCGCACGGTGCTGGCGGCGGAGGTGACCGAGCGCGTCCAGCCCGGCGTCGTCTACACGACGTTCCACTTTCCGGAGACCGGGGCGAACGTCGTCACGACCGACTCGTCGGATTGGGCGACCAACTGTCCCGAGTACAAGGTGACGGCCGTCGAGGTGCGCCGTGCCGGCGGGCCATCCGCCTGGCAGGTCGAGCACGCGCGGCAGAGCCGAGCGCAGGCGGCGCTCCTGCGCGAACGGATCCGGCGCGATGGAAGCGCGGATGCGGCGCCATCGGGTACGGTCGGCACCGCGTCGCCGGCGTCGGATGGGCGTCGGGGGCGGCGGCCGTGAGGGGCGTGCCGGGCGGCAGCGCGTGCGCGAGCAGGGGCGAGGTCCCGCCGGCCTCCGATCCGGCAGCGGGGCCGGTCGCGCGGGAGGTCGTCGCGACTCCGCCGCCGGGGGGCGTCGTCGTAGGCGCTCGGGCGCTGCGGTCGGAAGCGGGGGGCGAGACGCGCGAGTGTGTCGCTCAGGAGGTCGCGGTCGCCTTCGAGCTCGACGGCGCGTCCCAGGTCGTCATGTTGGCGACGCCGACCGACCTCGACGACTTCGCCCTCGGCTTCTGTCTGACCGAGGGATGGATCGCGCGGCCCGAGGAACTGCTCGTCTGCGAGATCCGACTGCGGGAGCGCGGCATCGTGCTGGCGCTCACGCTCGCTCCGGCGGCGGGCGCGTCGCGCGACGCGCCGCGGCGGAACCTGGTCGGTCGGACGGGCTGCGGGCTGTGTGGGACCGACGATCTCGCGGGGGTCGTCCGGCTGCCGGCAGAAGGTCTTCCCTCGACGCGCGTCGATTCGGGAGCCTTCGCTCGGGCGATGGCGGAGCTCGCCCACCGCCAGCCCCTCGGCCGCGCGACCGGCGCGACCCATGCGGCGGCGCTCTGCGATCTCGACGGGCGCGTGCGGCTCGTCCGGGAGGACGTCGGGCGACACAACGCGCTCGACAAGCTGATCGGGGCGATGCTGCGCGCGGGGCTCGATCCGACGGCGTCCTTCGTCGCGGTGACGAGCCGGGCGAGCGTCGAGATGGTCCAGAAGACGGCGCTCGCCGGCGTCTCGATCCTGGCTGCGGTCTCGGCGCCGACGCAGCTCGCGATCCAGGTGGCGCGCGATGCGGGGCTGCTGCTCGCGGGCTTCGTGCGCGAGGGGCGGGCGACGATCTACGCCGGAGCGGCGCGCGTGACGGACCGAGGCGGCGAGACGGACTGAGGCGGAGCCAGGGTGGATCCCACGAACCTGATCGAGATGGTCAATCGCATCGGCGAGTTCTTCGCCGCGATGCCCGATCGCCGGGAGGCGCTCGACGGGATCGCGACCCACGTCCGCAAGTTCTGGGCGCCGCGCATGCGACGACAGCTCTTCGTCCAGATCGATCGCGGAGAGGCGACGGAGCTCGCGCCGCTGGTGCGAGAGGCGATCCTCGCTCATCGAGACGCCCTCGAGCCCCGCGACGTCGGCGCTTGAAGGCCTCCGGCGCGGCGGTCGGGACGAGGGATGGTCGTGCGGCTCCCCGCTCGACCCGCGTCCTTCGCGGGGATGGCGGAGCGCCCGATCAGGCGTGGCCGGATCGACTGGCTTCGCCTTGCGTTCGGGGCGCGAGCGCACGGCGCTCGTCGTCGCTCAGCAGCTCGTAGGACATCAGGTCGATCGGCCGGTGGTGGGCGAGGTCGGGGACGACGGAGAGGCTGACCCAGGGCGTCCCCGACGCGCGACCGCAGGTCAGCACGGCGAGGATCCGGCAGCGGCCGTCGCGGAAGCGCTCGTCGTCCATCTCTTCGCTCAGGAAGCGCGAGAAGCCGCCGTGCCCCGCTCGATACGCGCGCGCGGCGGCGGCGACGTCGCCCGCCACGCCGCAGAGGACGAAGCGGACGCGATCACGCATGTACGTCCGCCGGACGAGGCGGCCCTCGCGCCCCGCCGTCCGGACGAGCTCGCTCGCGGCGACGCGGACGGCGTCGCGCATGTCGTCGTCGAATGCCCGGGCGACGAAATCCGCGAAGTCGCGCGAGAGCGCCGCGACGCCGGAGAGATGTTCGTCGAGGCAGGCGCGGAACGCCTCGCCCGACCGGTCGTCGAAGAGCGGTGTCACGGATGCGACGACGCCACCGGTCCCGCCGCCGGTCGCGAGGGCTCCGCCAGCGCCGATCGCGCCGACGCGTCCGGCTCCGTCCGGTATCGCGCCGCGCGCGCCGGGGCGAGCCGACGCCGGCGCGCTCGTCGAGGGCAGGACCACCGTGGCCCCGCCCGGGACGTGTCCGGGATAGACGAACATCAGGTCGATCTCGGCGAAGCGCACGTGGTCGCCGCCCTTGAGCAGGACGCGCTCGCCGGGAGCGAGGCGGCGATCGGCATGGCGGGTCCCGTTCGTGCTGCGCAGGTCCTCGAGCCAGTAGCGCCCCTCGACGCGTTCGATCACGGCGTGCTCGCTCGAGATGGTGTCGTCCGCGATCACGATGTCGTTGTGGTCGTCGCGACCGATGCGGGTCCGACCCGGATGGAGTACGAGCGTGCGGCCGGTCTCGCCGAGCACGCCCCCGACGTCGAGCAGTCGGGCCGCGGCCTCGTCGCGCGCCGGCCGGATCGTCCGACGGGCGTCGGACGCCCGCGTCCGGGCGCGTCGATGCACGAGCACGAACCCGCCAGCCGCGGCCAGCACGACGGCGACGGGAATCCAGCCGAGCCGCTCTCGGGCCCTCGCCGCGGGCGCGTCCGCGAGGGGGGCCGCTGCGACGGCCGGCGGTCCGTCGCGCCCGGGCTCCGGCGCCGCCCCGGACTGCGCTGCGTCGTGGCGCCCGAGCTGGCCGAGGACCTGGCGCGCGATCGGGGCGAGCTCGTCGGCGTGCTCGGCGCGGTAGTAGGCGGCTCCGGTCTTGCGAGCGAGGGCCTGGAGCAGCTGGTAGTCGGCGCGCTCGGTGAAGGCGAGACCGAAGATCCGGATGCCCCGATCGAGGCTCTCGGCGGCAAGGTCTTCGCGGAGCCAGGTCGCGGCCTCGAGGTCTCGGCCCGGGTCGCCGGTGTCGAGCTTGCCGTCGGTCAGCAGGACGATCGCCTGATGGGGCGCGGCGGCCGTCTCCGAGGGCGTGCGCAGCGCGTAGAGGGCGCGTTCGATCGCGTCGGCGCTGCGCGTTCGCTGGCCCTCGTAATCGAGCCGGGCGAGGGCGGGCGCGAGCGCGGTCTCGACCGTTTCCGGCACGAGCGGCGTCAGCGGCAGGGCGAGCGTCGTCTCCTCGTCGAAGAGGACGACGCCGATGCGCGCCACGAAGTCCTGCGCACGGCTGCGGTCCGCGAGGTCGTGGGCGAACTCCAGGACGGCACGGCGGGTGAGAAAGTCGGGGTCGTGCGCGCGCATGCTGCCCGAGTTGTCGAGCACGAACACGACGTCGATCGGCGGGGCCGCGGCCGCCTGCGCGGAAGGCGCGACGAGAGGCAGTGTCAGGCCGAGCGCCAGTACGAACGCGCGGATCAGGGGTTGCATCGGCATGGGCGCTCCAGGGACGTCCAGTATACGGGGGCGCGCGCGTGTTCGGCAGCGCGGATCGCGATCGGCAACCGCTGCGCAGGCGGGCGGCAGCGGGTGTCGGCGCTGGCCGGTAGGTTCCCGTGCGCGCGCTCGCGGGTCGCCCGAGTCGCGCGGCCGGGTCGGTCGACCCGGCCGCGCGGAGATCGTCCGCGGATCGGAGGACCATGGAGACGCATCGGGGTTCGACGCAGGAGTCGCTGCCGCGCCCTCGCGCTCGGCGATGGGGCCTCTGGCTCGCGGGAATCGTCGTGGCGTTGCCGCTCGCCGCCTGGGTCGGCATCACGGTCTGGGTCAAGCTGACGCTCGCGCGCGAGGTCCCGGTCGCGACGCTGCTTCCGTTGGTCGGACGCGGCCTCTTCGGCAGCCTCGGTTGCGCGTTCGGAGGATGTGACGCCGATCTGATCGACGGCATGACGGTCTCGACCTTCGACGACCGCCTGACGGAGGGCACGCTCGTCTCCCTCGACGTCGACGAGCACGGGCGCGTGCTGCTCGCCGAGTCCCATCGACGAGACGCGGGCGCCGAGGACAATCGACGCCACGACTGGCTCGCGGCGGACCTCGCTGCGCAGACGCTCGACGATCGCCTGGCCTATCAAGCCGACGCGATCGCGCGGGGCGCGGTGGCGGACCCGGACCACTTCACGCGGGAGGCCGATCGACTCGTCGTCCTCACGGACGACGACGGCGATGGGCGCGCGGATCGCCGATCGGAGCTCGGGCGCTGGAACGAGCCCCTCGGCGGCCTGATCGCGGGGGTCGAGGCGCGGGAGGGAACCATCTGGGTCGCGAACATTCCGTCGATCCTGCGCATCCTCGATCGTGACTACGACGGAGCCGCCGAAGAGGAGCGGGAGCTCGTCCGCGGCTTCGGCGTCAAGACCTCGCTCGGCGGCCACGACCTGCACGGCTTCGCCTGGGGCCCGGACGGAAGGCTCTACGTCGCCATCGGCGATCGCGGCTACGACGTCCGTCTGCCGGACGGCCGGTCGCTCGTGCCGCCCCTCGGTCAGGGGCGCGGCGCGGTCTTCCGCATGCAGCCCGACGGCTCCGGATTCGAGGTCTTCGCCACCGGCCTGCGCAATCCGCAGGAGCTCGCCTTCGACGACGACGGCAACCTCTTCACCGGCGACAACAACGGCGATGGCGGCGATCCGGCGCGCATCGTCTACGTCGTCGAGGGCGGCGACAGCGGTTGGGCGATGCCCTATCAATCGCTCGCCGACCCCTACGTCCGCGGCCCCTGGATGGCCGAGCGACTGTACGACCTGCCGCATCCGACGCAGCCCGCGTGGATCGTCCCGCCCGTCGCCCACATCGCGAACGGTCCCGCGGGCTTCGTCCACTACCCCGGCCTGGGCCTTCCGGAACGCTATGCGAATCACTTCTTCCTCTGCGACTACGCCTACGTCTACGGGCAGAGCGGGATCTGGTCCTTCGCGCTCGAGCCGCGCGGGGCAGGCTTCGCGCTCGTCGATCGCGATCGCTTCATCTGGTCGGTGCTCGCCCCGGACTTCGACTTCGCCTGGGACGGGCGCATGTTCGCCGCGCTCTTCGATCAGTTCGGCGACAGTCGCGGCGTCGCGGCCTTCGAGCACGCGGCCTCGCGACGCGACGTCCGCGTCGCGACGCTCGAGCGCCTGGCGCGCGAGCCGGTCGCCCGAGCGACGACGGCGTCGCTGATCGAACGCCTCGATTTTCCGGACCAGCGGCTCCGCCTGCGCGCTCAGTTCGAGCTCGCGCGCCGCGGCGAGGTCGCCTCGCTCGCGGGGCTCGCCCGTGACGCCGGGGCGGCGCGCATCGCTCGCCAGCATGCGATCTGGGCGCTCGGTCAGCTCGGCGAAGTCGGCCTCGCCGCGCTCGCCGCTCCGGCCGATTGGATCGATGCGGCCCCCGACGAGATCCGCGCGCAGCTCGCGCGGGTCGCGGGGGAGGCGGGCGTCGGGGACTGGGCGGAGCGCCTGCGCGCATGGCTCGGCGATCCGGCGCCGCGCGTGCGCTTCTTCGCGGCGCAGTCCCTCGGCCAGCTCGGCGATCGCGAGAGCGTCGAGCCCTTGATCGCGCTCCTGCGCGAGAACGCCGACCGGGACCCCTACCTGCGCCACGCCGCCGTCCGCGCGCTCGACCGGATCGGCGCGCTCGACACGGTCTGGCGCCATGCGGACGACGCCGATCGGGCCGTTCGCCTCGGCGTCCTGCTCGTGCTGCGGCGGGCCGGCGACGCGCGCGTCGCGGCCTTGCTCGGCGATCCGGATCCGGGGCTCGTCGTCGAGGCCGCGCGCGCGATCTACGACGGGCCGATCGACGCGGCCATGCCGGCCCTCGCCGCTCGCCTGCCGCGCCTCGAGCCCGTGGCGGCCGGCGATCGCGAGGTCGGGGAGGCCCTCCACCGGCGCGCGATCGGCGCGAACGTCCGTCTCCGGAACGCGGTCGGTGCGACGGCGCTGGCGCGCTACGCGGCGGACGCGCGTCAGAACGAGGCACTCCGGAAGCTCGCCCTCGAGCAGCTCGCGCAGTACGCGGCGCCTCCGCCGCGCGACCTGACGATGGGCTTCCACCGTCCGCTGCCCCCGATCGATGTCGAGTCGGTCGCCGGCGTTCTCTATGCGGAGGGGCGTGCACTCGTCGACTCCTCGCTCGGCGCGCGCGCGCTCGAGATCGCGAGCGCGTTCGGGGTGTCGCCCCTCGCCGACGAGGAGCTCGTCGCCCTCGTCGAGGCAGGCGAGGCGGCCCCGCGCGAGCGCGTCGCGGCGCTCGAGGCGTTGCGCACGCGCTCCGCACGGTCTCGCGTCGCGGGGACGTCGGACCGGGCGCGGCGGGACGGAGCGCGCGCGGGCGCGCATGCCCTCGGCGACCCGGCGGCGCGCCGTGTCGCGGAGCGGGGCATCGCGGATCCGGACGCCGAGGTCCGGATCGCGGGGCGTGCGCTGCTGGCGACGCTCGATCCCGAGGCCGGGCTCGTGACGCAGCTCGTCGCGGCACGCGAGGGCGAAACGGTGACCGAGCGGCAGCATGCCTGGCGGTGGCTGGGCGCGGCGCAGGACGCGCGGGCGCGCGAGGCGATCGCGGCGGGAATCGACGCGTGGCTGGCGGGGACGGTCGACGACGCGGTCGGGCTCGATCTGCTCGAGGCCGGCATCGCGCAGGGCGAGGCGACGCTCGCCGGGCGGGCGCGGAGGCTGCTCGAGCCGACCGGAGAGGACCCGGTCGGGCCGCGTCGCTGGGCGCTCGCCGGGGGGGATGCGGTCGCCGGACGGCAGGTCTTCCAGACGGTAGGAGACTGTCAACGCTGCCACGGCGATCCGCGGGCGGTCGCCGGGGCGACCGGTCACGGCGGTCGCGTCGGGCCCGATCTCGCGGGCGTGGCGCGTCGGGGGGCGGACTACGTGCTCGAGTCGATGCTCGTCCCGAATGCGCGGATCGCGAAGGGCTTTCCCAGCCCGTCGGGCATGCCGCCGGTCGGGCGCGTGCTCGAGCCGAGCGCGCTGCGGGACCTCGTCGCCTACGTCATGACGCTCGAATGAGGGGGACCTCGGGTCGCGCGCGGCCTGGTTGTTCTGGTCCGGGAGCTGTCATAGGCTGCCGGCTTTCGCGCCGCCCGCGTTGAGAGAAGGAGAGATCCATGGCACGTGAAGCAGTGATCGTCGGCAGCCTCCGGACCGGTCTGACCAAGGCCCACCGCGGGTCCTTCAATCTGACGGAGCCCGTCGACTACACGGCCCACGTCATGCGCGAGGTCCTGGCGCAGCAGCCGAATCTCGATCCCGCCGAGGTCGAGGACGTCGCGCTCGGCTGCGGCCATCCCGAGGGCTGCATGGGCATGAACATGGGCCGAATCGCATCGATGGTCGCCGGCATTCCGCAGACGGCGGCTGCGACGACGGTCAATCGGTTCTGCTCGTCGGGCTCGCAGGCGATCATGATGGCGGCGAACCAGATCCTCCAGGAGGGGGCCGAGGTCGCGATCGGCGCGGGCGTCGAGACGATCACGATGATGCAGGACGGGACCCAGAACCGGACCCGGCTCGCGAACAAGACCGCGGCCGAGCGCTTCCCGGGCCTCTACTACCCGATGGGCATCACGGCCGAGATCGTCGCCGAGCGCTACAAGATCTCGCGCGAGGACCAGGACAAGTACGCCCTGCAGAGCCAGCAGCGTTATGCGAAGGCGGTCGCCGCGGGCTGGATCGCGGAGGAGATCGCCCCGATGAAGGTGACCCGCAAGGTCACGCCCAAGGACGGCGAGCCCTACGAGGAGCCCTTCACCGTCGACCAGGACGAGTGCAATCGCGCCGATACGACCCTCGAGGGCCTCGCGAAGCTGAAGCCGGTCTTCAAGAAGCCGGAAGAGGGCGGCACCGTCACGGCCGGCAACGCCTCCCAGCTCTCGGACGGCGCCTCGGCGACGCTGCTGATGTCGATGGAGCGGGCGAAGCAGCTGGGCATCCAGCCGCTCGCGATCTACCGGGGCTCGGCCGTCGCGGGCTGTGCGCCCGAGGAGATGGGGATCGGTCCGGTCTTCGCCGTGCCGAAGCTCTTGAAGCGGCATGGACTCAAGCTCGACGACATCGACATCATCGAGCTCAACGAGGCCTTCGCGTCGCAGCTCCTCTACTGCCAGCGCAAGCTCGGGATCGACAACGAGAAGCTCAACCCGACGGGCGGCTCGATCTCGATCGGCCATCCCTTCGGCATGACGGGCTCGCGCATGACGGGTCTGCTGATTCGCCAGCTGCGCCGCTCGGGGAAGCGCTACGGCATCGTCACGATGTGCGTCGGCGGTGGCCAGGGCTTCGCGTCGCTCTTCGAGGCCTGCTAGGCGGCAGTCGGGCGACAGGCCGCGCGGATCGGACGGCCGCGAGCCGATGCGATTGGACGCAGTTCGACGCAGTTCGGCGCAGTTCGGCGCTATTCGACGCTATTCGACATAGCCGAGCGCCCGGAGATGCGCGCTGATCGCCTCGCTGCCGTCCGGCAGCGGGGCGTCGACGCGCGCTTCGAGCGCCTGCGCGATCGCTTCGAGCTCGGTGCGGTCGAGGCCGTCGGCGAGGGGTGATCCCCGCTTCGGGTCGTCGTCGGCCAGAGGCAGGACGAAGCGAAGGAATGCGCCGTCGACCAGCATCGCGCGTGCGCCCGCATGCCAGAGCGCGGCCCCGTCGTGCCGTCCCCAGCGGGTGCCGTATCGCTTCTGCCAGCCGGGCGCGCGAAAGGCGGCCGCCCGCACGGGGCGTGGCCGCGGCGTCCCGTCGTCGCGGAGCAGATCGTAGACCGAGAGGGCCGGGGCCGGATCGGGGAGCGACGCGGGCGCCTCTCCGCTCGAGAGCACGACCAGCGGCACGCGGCTCAACCCCTCGTAGAGGAGCGCGGCGCCGTGGCCGAGGGCGCCGGCTTCGCCGAGCAACTCGCCGTGATCCGAGGTGATCACGATGCGATGCGGCCCGGCGAGCCAGCCGGTCTCGCGGAGCGTCTCGACGAGGCGGCGCAGTGTCCGATCGGCGCGGAAGATCCCGAAGTCGTAGACGTCGGCGACGTGGCGCATCAGCGCTTCCGCTTCCTGCGGCGAGAGCTCGCCGCGCATGAAGCGGGCCCGATAGGCGTCGAGCGTGTCCTCGAAGCGCAGGTGGCGTCGACGCGGGAGCCAGTCGAGGCCCTCCGGTACGGGCTGCCAGGGCTCGTGGGCGTCCGAGACGTTGACGAAGAGGAAGAGCGGGCGCGCCTGCGGATCGGGCGTCTGGAGCGACGCGCGAACGACCTCGACGAGTGCTTCGCCCTGCAGGGCCGAGAACGAATCGGCCACCGTGCGCGCCTCGAATCCGCGCAGCAGCCCGGAGCGCTCGTCCAGCACCGGATTGCCCGAGATCGCGACCGTTCGAAACCCCCGCTCGGCCATCGTCTCGGCGAGGGTCGGGATCGAGGCGGGCAGCGTCCGATAGAAGACGGGCGTCCGCTCGTCCGGTCGGGACGGCGACCCGACGCCGTGCTCCTGGACTTCGAGCCCCGTGAAGAAGCTCGCATGGCTCGGGATCGTCCAGCTTCCGGGCGCGTAGGCGCGGCATCGGCATTGGCTGCCCGGTTCCTCGCAGGTCTCGACCAGGAACGGCGTCGTCGGTCGAGCATGCCCGCAGAGGCTCGTGCGATCCGCGCGCACGTCGTCGAGCACGATCAAGGCGACGAGCGGCGCGGGTCGCGCCGGCGGCGGGGCGTCGGCGCGTGGCGCAGGCAGGGGAGGCGATGCGGGGCGGACCGTTCCGGGGCTCCTCGTCCCCGCCCCGGGCGTGGTCTCGCCGCGCGCGGTCGCGCCGGGCACCGTGTCGATCCGGTTCCAGGCGAACAGGGCAGCGATCGCCACGGCCGGCAGGCCCAGGCGGATCGCGGTCGATCGCCGACGCATGCGCAAAGGCTCACTCCTCGTCGGGGGCTCTTCGGAGCCCTCGGCGAGGAGCCTGAGGCGATTCCCGGTCGTCGGGTCGGAGTCGGGGCGGCCGGAGGCCGCTGCGGCGTTTCCGGTCCTACGCGCCCGCGCCGCGCAGGATGGCGAGCGTGCGACGCAGCGGCTCGGCGGCGCCCCAGAGCAGCTGATCGCCGACCGTGAAGGCGCCGACGTAGTCGGGGCCGAGGCGCAGCTTGCGCACGCGGCCGACGGGGACGTCGAGCGTGCCCGATACGGCGACGGGCGAGAGCTCGGCGAGGGTCGACTCCTTGTCGTTGCGCACGAGGCGGACCCAGTCGTTGTGGCCCGCGATCAGGGCCTCGACGTCCGCGAGCGGCACGTCGCGCCGCAGCTTGATCGTGAAGGCCTGGCTGTGGCAGCGCATCGCGCCGACGCGGACGCAGATCGAGTCGATCGGGATCGGTCGATCGCTCCGCCCGAGGATCTTGTTGCCCTCGGCGAAGGCCTTCCACTCCTCGCGCGTGTCGCCGGCGTCCATCGCGCGATCGATCCAGGGGATCAGGCTCGCCGCGAGCGGCACGCCGAAATGCTCGGTCGGCAGCGCGTCGCTCCGAAGCACGTCGCTGATGCGGCGATCGAGCGCGAGGATGCCGGCGTCGCCGGCCCCCATCAGATCCCGGCTCTTCTCGCCGAGCAGACCCATCTGGGCCACGAGCTCGCGCATGTGCTTCGCGCCGCCACCCGAGGCCGCCTGATAGGTCATGCACGTCATCCACTCGATCAGGTCCTCGGCGAAGAGGCCGCCGAGCGCGAGCAGCATCAGGCTGACGGTGCAGTTGCCGCCGACGTAGTTCTTGACGCCGGTCTCGATGCCGCGATCGATCACGCTCCGGTTGACCGGATCGAGCACGATGACCGAATCGTCGTCCATCCGCTTGGCGCTCGCCGCGTCGATCCAGTAGCCGGCCCAGCCCCGCGCGCGCAGCGCGGGAAGCACCTGCTTGGTGTAGTCGCCGCCCTGGCAGGTCACGATGCAATCGTGCCCCGAGAGGGCGGCGATGTCGTAGGCGTCTCCGAGGGCGCGGGCGCCGTCCCCGACGTCCGGGCCCGGCTGGCCGACCTGGCTGGTCGAGTAGAACGTCGTCGTCAGGCCCTTGAAGTCGCCCTCGGCGCGCATGCGCTCGAGCAGCACGGAGCCCACCATGCCTCGCCAGCCCACGATTCCGACGTCTTGGATCGCCATGGGGGCCATTCGGTAGCAGAATCAGGCAGATGGGGGAACTCCCGAGGCCGCCTCGAGGCGCCTGGCCGCTCGAGAGCGCCGGCAGCACCCGATTGCGATGGCACCCGGCCCCGCGGGCTGTACTCTCCCCCCGTTTCGGAGGGGCCGGCTCGGCCGGTCGATCGGGGGGAAATCATGGACGCATCGTTCGGTCGGACGGGTCATCGAGCGCGCGCTGCGGCGGGGGTCGCGGTCGGGCTCGTCCTCTCGGCCTCGGCGTGCAGGACGCCGGCCGTGTCGGACCTCGACGCCTATCGCGTCGTGCCCATGAACCGGGTCGATCCCTTCCCCTCCGAAGAGGAGCGGGCGAAGCACGTCTTCGAGGTCGCGGTCGTCGAGCGGCCGTCTCCGGGCCTCGACGAGGCGACGCTGCGCAAGCCGCGCGAGCAGGTGCGGCTCGGGCTCGAGAAGATCGCGGCTGCCTTCGGCGCGGCGGTGATCGATCGCTCGCGGCCCGGCTTCGACACGCTGCGCAGCGACCGGCCGCGCTCCGAGTTCGAGGGCGTCGACGCCGAGGTCGTGCCGAGCGGCGATTTCGCGCTCTCGGCGCGCTTTACGACGCTGCGCCACGCCGCGGTCTGGACGCCCCCGACGAAGCTTCCCTGGCAATCCGAGGAGGACGTCGCGAAGAAGCCCGGGACCTGTACCCACACGGCCGAGGTCACCTTCGACGTCGAGCTCGTTCGCAAGGGCTGGGAGGACCAGATCGAGCGGATCTACCTGCTGAATCACAAGGCGGTACAGGAGAACAAGGACCTCGACCGCGCCTGCACGATCTCGCCCGTCACGATCGACACGCTGATCGAGACGGCGACGGCGGAGGCGCTCTCCTGCCTCGAGATCCCGCTCGGGACGCGCATCTCGCCGCGCGGATTCGTCCTCGCCCATCGCAAGTCGAAGGAGGGCGAGTCCCACATCTACAAGGTCTCGCTCGGCCTCGAGCACGGCGTCGACCCCGAGGAACCCCTCGAGTTCCGTCGCGTCGAGCGCTTCGATCAGTCCGACGGGACGCAGCTGCGGCGCGAGCGCGTGATCGCGACGGGCGTCGCGACGACGCAGATCACGCCGGACACCACCTGGGTCGCCGTCAACCTCGACGACGTCAAGACGGAGATTCTCGAGGGCGATCTCGTCAAGCGCTATTTCCAGAAGGGCCTGCTCACCAATCTGACGGGGCCGGACTGCAAGAAGATCCTGGCCGAGCGTTAGGCGGGATGCTGCTCGACCTCGCCAGGGAACGGCCGCGCGACCTCGCGGTCGACGACGGGACGCGAACCCGGACGTTCGCCGAGCTCGTCGATCGGACCCTTCGCTTCGCCTGGCTCCTGCGTCACGAGGCCGGGCTCGCGCCGGACGCGCACGTGGCCCTCCTGATGGGCAATCGCGTCGAAGGCGTGGAGCTGCTGCTCGGCGGCATCTTCGCCGGACTCTGGGTGACGCCCATCAACTGGCACCTCGCCGAGGAGGAGATCGACTACGTCGTCGGCGACTCGGGTGCGCGGGTGCTCGTGACGGACGAGCGCTTCGCGCCGATCGCGCGCCGGATCGCCGCGCGTCGAGCCGGCGTGTCGGTGATCGAGGCGGGCAGGGAGCTCGACCGGCTGCTCGCCGACGTGCGACCCGGGCCGCTCGCGCTCGACGGACCCGCCGGCGGCAACATGATCTACACGAGCGGGACCACCGGAAGGCCGAAGGGCGTCCAGCGCGCGCGTCCCCCGTCCCTCGGCGCCGCGCTCGAGGGCTTCGTCCGCTACGGCCGCTCGATCGGCCTCGACGGCGGGGGGCCCCATCTCCTGACCGGTCCGATGTACCACGCGGCGCCGCTGATGTTCGCCGTCTACGACAATGGCAGCGGCGCCCCCATCCTGATCATGCCGCGCTGGGACGAGCGCGAAGCGCTCGAGCTGATCGCGCGACGCGGCGTGGCGCACGCCCACTTCGTTCCGACCATGTTCGTGCGTCTGCTGCGTCTGCCCGACGCCGAGCGCGCCGCGTTCCGCGCCCCCGCCCTCACGCTCGCGCTCCACGGCGCCGCACCGATCTCGCCGGCGGTCAAGCGGCGGATGATCGAGTGGTGGGGGCCGATCCTGGTCGAGTACTGGGGCGGGACCGAGGGCGGTGTCAACACGCTGATCGACGCGCGGGACTGGCTCGCCCATCCGGGCTCGGTCGGTCGCGCGCTCGCCGGGTTCGAGGTCTTTGCCGTCGACGAGGCGGGGCGTCGGCTCGGCCCGGGCGAGATCGGCGATCTCTACTGCCGGTGCGCCGCGTCGGATCGGCCCTTCGCCTACCACGGCGATCCCGAGAAGACCGCGGCGGCCTACCTCGAGCCCGGGGTGTTCACGATCGGCGACGTCGGCTTCGTCGACGACGCGGGCTACGTCCATCTCGCGGACCGACGCTCGCACATGATCATCTCGGGCGGCGTCAACGTCTATCCGGCCGAAATCGAGCAGGTCCTGATCGAGCATCCGGCGGTCGCCGACGCCGCGGTGTTCGGCATACCGGACGAGGAGTGGGGCGAGTCGGTCAAGGCGGCGGTCGAGCTGCGCCCGGGCGAGGCGCCTTCGGCCGCGCTCGAGGCCTCGATCCTGGCCCACGCGCGATCGCATCTGGCGGGCTACAAAGTCCCCCGGTCGATCGATTTCGAGGCGTCGCTTCCGCGCCATCCGAGCGGAAAGCTCTACGTGCGCAAGCTCCGCGATCCCTACTGGGCCGGGCGCGATCGGAAGATCTGACGACCGGAGCCGGATGGGGAGGGCGTGTGGCGCGGACGATCGAGGAGGTGGCCGGGGCCCTCGCCCGATCGAAGCCGGTCCTGCTCACGGCCGACTACGCGCTGCGGGCGGCCGTGGCGCTCTGCCTGCGCGAGCGGGGCGGCGACCTCGAGGCGCTCTTCATCCGGCGCGCGGAGTTCGAGGGCGATCCCTGGTCCGGGCATCTCGCCTTTCCGGGCGGGCGGATCGATCCCGAGGACACGGGCCCGCGCCACGCGGCCGAGCGTGAGACGCTCGAGGAGCTCGAGCTCGACCTCGCGGACGCGCCGCTGCTCGGCCAGCTCTCCGACGTCCCGGGCCACGCCGAGTCGATCTGCGTCTCGGCCTTCGTCTACGCGATCGTCGGCGACCCGTCGCTGCGTCCCAACCACGAGATCCGCGAGGCGTTCTGGTCGCCGCTCCGCCAGCTGAACGATCCGGCGCGCCAGGCCGCTCGCCACTTCACCTATCTCGAGCGCTCGCTGCCGATGCCGACGATCCGTCTGCTCGACGATCCGCGCGCGCCGGTGCTCTGGGGCATCACGTACAAGTTCATGGACGAATTCATGCAGCGCATCGGTCGCCCGATCCCCTTCATGCCCTGGGCCGATCCCGATTGACTCCCCGGCGCGCTCAGGCGCCCCCGCTCGTCTTGAGCGCGTCACGAGCGGCTTTCAGGCGGGCGCTCTCGCTCTGCTCGTTCTTCATGGCCTGCGCCATCGTATGCGCCGACCCGAACTGCAGGGCCTGCTTCGCGAACGCGAGCACGACGGGCTCGACCTCGGCCATCTCCTTCGCCATCGCGCGAGTCGTCGCGAGGACCTGGTCGGCGGGCACGGCCCGATTGACGAGGCCGATCTCCGCGGCCTCCCGACCGGAGATCTTCTTCGCGGTCAGCACGAGCTCCTGGGCGCGGGCCATGCCGACGAGCTGGGGCAGGAGGTGGGTCGAGCCGAGGCCGGGCAGGATGCCGAGGCGACCGAAGACGAAGCCGAGCTTCGCGTCCTCGGCCGCGATGCGGACGTCCGCGGGCATCGCCATCGTCATGCCGACGCCGACGGCGTGGCCGTTGATGGCCGCGAGCACGGGCTTGCTCGCCGCGCGCATCTCGAGCGGGAGCTTGCGCAGGAAGTCCTCCTCGCCGAGGCGCGGCCCCTTCGAGACGTTCTGCCCCTTCGCATGGGCGGCGAGATGCTCGAGGTCCACGCCGGCACAGAAGGCCCGGCCGGCGCCCGTCATGACGATCGCCCGGACCTGCGGATCCCGCTCGAAGTCGCGGAAGGCCCGGCAGAACGCCTCACCGAGCTCGGTCGTATAGGCGTTGAGCTTCTCGGGGCGGTTCAAGGTGATCGTTCCGATTCCCTCCTCGACGTCGAGGAGGATGTTCGAGTCAGTGGACATGCTGCGCTCTCTGTTCCGGGGCCCGCGGCGTCGCGCGGGGATGGGCGTTCGATGCCAGGACGGGCGCATTCTCACACGATCGGCGGACCCTCGCAAAGGCGCCCCGTCCGCTCGATCCGCGTCGCTCCCGCGGCGGATCCATTGCGATATCGTCGCGCGCGGACGACGCAGCGATGTCGTCCGGAGGATCGCCGCCCGTGTCGTTTCGTCGCCTGCTCGTCTTCGCTTCGGCCGTCTGTCTGCTCGCTCTCGGTTGCCCCCAGCCCGACTACGAGGTCTCCTACGACGGACCGACGGACGAGTGGCCGATCTGGGGGCGGACCTCCGGCGCGATCCATCACTCTCCGCTCACGCAGATCGACCGGCAGAACGTCGGCGCGCTGAAGGTCGCCTGGACGCATCGGAGCGGGGACTACTACGACGGCTCCGGCTACTCGAAGGTGACGTCGCTGCAGGTGACCCCGCTCGTCGTCAACGAGAAGCTCTACTACTGCACGCCCTACATGCGCGTCTTCGCGCTCGACCCCGAGACCGGCGACGAGATCTGGCAGTTCGATCCCAAGCTGCAGGAGCGCCATGGCGAAGGACCCTACCCGCTGATCTGCCGCGGCGTCTCCTACTGGGAGGACGACGCGGCCGAGCCCGGCGCCGCCTGCGCCAAGCGACTCTTCTATGGCACCGCCGACTCCGACCTCTGGGCGCTCGACGCCGACACGGGCAAACCCTGCGAGGGCTTCGGCGAGAACGGGCGCGTCGAGCTGCGCGAGGGCATCGGCGAGGCGCCGCCCTGGGAGTACCACCCGACCTCGCCGCCGCAGGTGATCCACGACAAGGTGATCATCGGCGCGCTGATCGCCGACAACGTCCGCGTCGACGCGCCCGGCGGCGTCGTCCGCGCGTTCGATGCGCGCACGGGCGAGCGCGTCTGGGCCTGGGATCCCGTGCCGCCGGGCTGGGAGGTGAAGCCCGATGCCGCGAGCGGACGCCACTACGCCTCGGGAACGCCCAACGTCTGGTCGATCATGACCGGCGATCCCGAGCGGGGGCTCGTCTTCGTTCCGACCGGCAATCCCTCCCCCGATCTCTTCGGCGGGATGCGCAACGGCATCGACTACTACGGCAGCTCGACCGTCGCGCTCGACGCCGACACGGGCAGGGTCGTCTGGCATCGCCAGTACGTCCACCACGACATCTGGGACTACGACACGGCGAGCCCGCCGACGCTCTTCCAGATCCCGGGCGTCGGCGGCGGGCGGCCGGCGCTGCTGCAGACGACGAAGATGGGCCACGTCTTCCTGCTCGATCGCGAGACGGGCGAGCCGCTCTACCCGGTCGAGGAGCGAGCGGTACCGCAGGGCGGAGTGCCCGAGGAGCCGCTGTCGCCGACCCAGCCCTTCCCGACCCATCCGAAGCCGCTGCATCCGCTGAACCTCTCGCCGGACGACGCCTTCGGCTTCACCTTCCTCGATCGCGGCGACTGCCGGAAGCTGATCGAGGCGAACCGCTACGAGGGCATCTTCACGCCCCACGACACGAAGGGCACGCTGCAGACGCCGCATACGTCGGGCGGCATGAACTGGGGCGGCGTCACGATCGACGAGAAGCGCGGGATCATGGTCGTGGTCCAGACGCATCTGGCGGTGGTCAACCGCCTGATCCCACGCGCCGAGGCCGAGGGGATCGACGACGAGGACTTCGTCTTCCCGAACGAGTTCTACGAGATGAAGGGCACGCCCTACGCGGTCCACCGCCGCCTCCTCTCCTCCCGGTTCGGCGCGCCCTGCAACCCGCCGCCCTGGGGCAGCGTCACGGCGGTCGACCTCGTGTCGGGCGAGGTCCGCTGGAAGCGCGGGCTCGGCACGCTCCGACACGTCGCCCCCTGGCCCGTCGCGATGCTCTATCGCGGCGAGTACGGCTCGCCCTCGTTCGGCGGCGGGCTCTCCACGGACTCGGGGCTCTACTTCGTCGGCGCCTCGATGGATCGCGGGTTCCGCGCGTTCGATCTCGAGACGGGGGAGATCCTCTTCGAGGACGAGTTGCCCTTCGCGGGCAACGCGGTGCCGATGACGTATCGGCTGCGTCAGGACGGCAGGCAGTTCGTCGTGATCGCGGCGGGGGCGAACCCGATCTCGGAGATGGGGGACGTGCTGGTGGCGTACGCGCTGCCGGAGAAGGGGTAGGGCCCGGTCGCGCCGCGCGCCGTCCCTTTTCGGAGCACGGCGCGCGATGCACAGGGGGCGCGCGAGCGGCTCAGGCGGCGAGTGCGACCCCGCCACGCAGCGTCGTCCGGTGCATGACGCGCCGGTAGCGGCGGGCGTGGCCGGTCGCGACGTGCATGGTGCGCCAGTTGTCCCAGACGACGAGGTCGCCAGGCTGCCAGGTGTGGAAGTATGTAAAGCGGCGCTGCGTCGCGAAAACGCGCAGCTCGTCGAGCAGCGCGCGGCCGCGGTCCTCGGACCATCCGACGATCGACTGCGTGAAGGCGGGGCTGATGTCGAGCACGCGGCGGCCGGTCTCCGGATGGCGATGCACGAGCGGGTGCGTCACGGCCTCGAACTGGGGAACGCTCGCGGTGTCGCCGGCGTAGTCGGTCTCGGCGGCGCGGTTGATCGCCTGCTGCAGGGGCCCCAGGCCGTGGACGACCTCGAGCCCCTCGATGCGGCGCTTCATCGCGTCGGAGAGCGCGTCGTAGACGGCGGCGAGGTCGATCCAGCCGGTCTGTCCGCCCTCGGGCGGAACCGTGCGCGCGAGGAGCAGAGCGCCCCGGCTCGGCAGGGGCGTGTAGGTCAGGTCCGAGTGCCAGGCGATCTTCCCGATCAGGTCCTCGGCGCCGGGATCGCCGGGGCGCACCTGATCGAGCTGCCCCGCCGCGAGCACGATGATCTCGGGATGGCCCGCGAGCCGGATCGCCTCGATCGGATGGATGTCGGGCTCGCCGAAGACGCGGGTCAGCGAGACGTGTTCGTCGGGCGAGAGGTCGAGCCCCGACGCGAGCAGCACGCCGTACTCGAGGAATGCCTCGCGAAGCGTCTTGCGGTCGGTCTCGTCGAGGCGGTGCGGGTCGAGACCGTGGATCCGCGCGCCGAGGGCGGGGGAGAGGGGCGAGAACGAAAGGCTCATGATCGGCTCCTGTTCGGGTTGGACGAGCGGTCTGCCGAGGCAGCCCGTCGAGGCTTGCGGGGCTCGGCCTGGCGAGGCCCACGACCGGTCCCGCGACCGCCACCCGTCGTGCCCGGGGTCGTCCCCTTCGAAGGAGAGCGGTGCGCGGAGGTCGCGGAGGTTGCGGCCACAGGCGCGCGGGCGCTGGCGGGTCCGTCGGCCCGGCCAGCGAGCAGCTGGCGGGTCAGCACGACCAGCATCTCGCGGAATCGCTCGAGCGGCTCGGGGGCGAGCGTGTCGAAGCCGAGGGAGCGCTGCACCGCGGGCTGGGCCGAGACCCAGAACATCGAGGCCCCGGCGATCGCCGTCGCCCAGCTGCGCGCGTCGATCGGCTTGATGCGGCCCGTCGCGACCCCCTCGTCGATCTCCTCCCCGATCGCGGCGAGCAGCGCTGCCGCGCGCCCTCTCACTTCGCGACCACGCGGGGGAAGATCGTCGACGATCTGATGCAGCAGGATCCGCGCGGCGTGCGGTCGCTCGTGCAGGTAGTCGACCCAGGCGCCGGCGATCGCCTCCATGCGCAGCAGTGCATCGTCGCCCTCACGCGCCGCTTCGATCCGCGCCCGCAACGCGTCGAGGATGCCGGCGAAGACGGCATCGTAGAGCGCGTCCTTGTCCCCGAAGTAGTAGACGAGCGAGGGCCGCCTCATGCCGAGCCGCGCGGCCACGTCCTCGAGTCGCGCCGCGAGGAGCCCCTTCTCGCCGAAGACCGTCTCGGCGGCGGCGAGGATCTCGGCACGACGCCGGGACCAGCGGTCGGTGGCTCGGGCAGGCGGGCGGGGCATGCGAGCAGATTATCTACGTCTGCGTAGAAAATCTACGTCGAGGTAGAAAAAGGGGGTCCGGAGGGGTTTCGGGCGGATGGCGTCGGTGGGATCCTCGCAGGCGGCCCGCTCGCGTCTCGCGCGCGCCCGCTCCGCGGCGCGGGTCGTTCCGAGAAGTGCGCCTCGCCCAGGGAGACCCGCATGCCGAAGCGATTGGACTGCTACTTCGACTACCGGAGTCCGTTTCCGTATCTCGCGCTCGGGCCGGTCGCCGAGCTCGGACGCCGCTACGGCGTGGTGCCGGAATGGATTCCGATCCGACTACCGGAACTCGGTACCTACGCCCTGCGCCCGATGGGACACAACCTCCCGAAGCGCAACGCCTACGTCGCGCTCGACATGCAGCGCTGGGCGAGGCGGCGGGGCGTGACGGTGCGACCGCCGCAGGTCCTGCTCGCCTCGAGCCCGACGCCGCCGCGACCCGTGCTCGGGCGGGACCATCCGATGGACACCGAGCGGTTGCTGCGGGCCGCGACGGTCGCGAAGACGAAGGGGCATGCCGTCTTCGAGCGTTACCTCCGGGCGTCGATGGAGGCCGTCTGGGGCCGCGGCGAGGATCCCGCGGCGGCGGCTACGCTCGACGAGATCCTCGGGGAGATCGGCGCCGACCGTGAGGCGTTCCGCGCGGACATCGAGGCCCCGGAGACGGCCGCGGCGCTCGAGCAGGCGACGGGCGAGGCGGACGACCGGGGCGTGTTCGGTGTGCCCACCTTCTTCGTCGACGAGGAGATGTTCTGGGGGCAGGATCGGCTCGATTTCGTCGAGGAGGCACTTCGCGGCTGAGCGCCATGAGGACGCGCCGCGCGCCGATCCGGTCAGCGGGCCGGGCAGGAGGATCGGGATGTCGATCGCAGCACGAACGAGGGCCGCGCTCGTCGAAGCGCTCGAGGACGAGTACAAGGCGAGGGCGACCTATCGCGCGGTGATCGCGGCGTTCGGTCGCGTGCGGCCCTTCGTGAACATCCTCGCCTCGGAGCAGCGCCACATCGACGCGCTCGCGCGGCTCTTCGAGCGCCATGGCCTCGCGCTGCCGCCCGATCGCGCGAAGGCCGGGGCGCCCGCCAGCCTGCTCGAGGCCTGTCGCACGGGCGTCGCCGCCGAGATCGAGAACGCTGCGATGTACGACCGGTTGATCGCGGCGGCCGAAGGCCATCCCGAGATCCAGCGCGTGTTCCGGCGGCTGCAGGACGCGTCGCAGAATCGGCACCTGCCGGCGTTCGAACGCGGAGTCGAGCGCGAGTCGCGGTCGGACGTTCGCGGGGGCAGTCGCGCCAGCGGGCAGGGGCGCGGGCAGGGGCCGGGCCGCGGCACGCGGTCGGGGCCCGGCGGTGGTCCGGGATCGGGACGGGGGCCGGCGTCCGGCGGGGGACGAGGGCGGGGCTGTGGAACGGGTGCCGGCCGCGGAGGCGGCGGGGGGCGAGGCGCCGGTCGGGGGGCAGGGGCCCGCCGCGGCCGCGATTGATGGACCGGGGGCGGGCCAGCGCGCGTTCGCATCGCGCCGAGCGGGCCGGAGGACGAGCCGCGCCTTGCGACCGCTCAGCCGCCGAAGCGCCCCTTCACCCGCTCGCGCAGCTCGTACTTGAGGACCTTCCCCGACGCATTGCGCGGCAGGTCGTCCACGACCTCGACGTAGCGGGGCACCTTGTAGTTGGCCATGTTGGCCCGACTCCAGGCGATCACCTCGTCGGCCTCGAGCTTCGTCCCCGGCCGCGGCACGACGAAGGCCATGCCGACCTCGCCCATCCGCTCGTCGGGCACGCCGATCACGGCGGAGGCGGCGACCCCGGGATGCTGGAAGAGCAGGTTCTCCACCTCGGCCGGGTACACGTTGAACCCGCCCATGATGTAGAGGTCCTTGATCCGGTCGGTGATCTTGATGTACCCGCGCTCGTCCATGACGGCGATGTCGCCCGTATGGAGCCAGCCCGCGGCGTCGATCGCCTTCTTCGTCTCGGCCTCGTCCTTGAAGTAGCCGCGCATCACGTTGTAGCCGCGGACCCAGACCTCGCCGGGCGTGCCGCGCGGGACCTCCTTGCCTTCGCCGTCGACGAGCTTCACCTCGGTGTCGGGGATCGCGGCGCCGTCGCTGTTGGCGATCGTCTCGGGCGGGTCGCCGGGGAGGCAGATCGAGACCGTCCCGCAGCTCTCGGTCAGGCCGTAGGCCTTGATGACGGACTCGAAGCCGAGCTCGCTGCGCATGCGATGGACGAGCTCGACGGGGGTCGGAGCGGCGCCGGTCACGGCGAGGCGCAGCGAGGACGTGTCGTACTTCGCGCGATCGGGGAATGCGAGCATCGACTGGTAGATCGCCGGCGGGCCGGGCATCACCGTGATCTTCTCGCGCTCGATGCGGCCGAGGACCTCGGCGACGTCGAAGACGCCGTGGGGCAGGGCGGTGGCGCCGTGGATCAGGCAGGCGAGCCAGCCGCCCTTGTAGCCGAAGGAGTGGAAGAAGGGGTTGATGATCAGGTAGCGGTCGCCGGCGCGCAGACCGACCGTGCGGCCCCAGACCTCGAACACCTTCAGGTTCTGACCGTGCGCGGTCATGACGGCCTTGGGGTTGCCGGTCGTGCCCGAGGTGAAGAGGAAGTCGGAGAGGTCGTCGGGCAAGACCTCCGCCGCGCGGGCCTTCGCGGCGGCGGGCGTGACGGCGGAGGCGCGGGCGAGGAATCGGGACCAGGACGTGCCGCGCTCGCTCTCGCCGTCGAGCAGCAGGATGCCCTCGAGGGCCGGGAGATCCTGTGCCGCGATCACGTCGGCGTAGTTCGTGCCGAGGAAGTCGCCGACGGTGCAGACGAGCTTCGCCTCGCTCTTGCGCAGGACGTAGGCGGCCTCGGCCCCCTTGAAGCGCGTGTTCAAGGTGACGAGCACGGCGCCCGCCGACTGAAGCCCGAGCGCCGCCACGATCCAGCGCGCACAGTTCGGCGCCCAGATGCCGACGCGGTCGCCGCGCTCGATGCCGGCGGCCATGAAGGCCCGCGCCGCCTCCTCGACGGCCTCGGCGAGGCCGGCGAAGGTGATTCGCTCGCCGTCCTCCTCGATCGCCGAGACGTCCGGCCACGCCTCGGCCGCGCGGGCGAGCGTCTTCGGGAACGTCATCTGCGACCAATCGAGGTTGCCGGTCGTCGTCATCACGGGCTCCTTCGTCGTCGACGCGCGGATCGGGCCGGTCTCGGCGCGGCGTGTCGGTCGGCGCTGCGCTAGTCGCGACCCAGGATCGCGATGCCGCAGGCCGTCGGATGACCGCCGATGTTGTGCGAGAGGGCGAGCTTGCCCTCGACGCCCTTCACCTGCCGCTCGCCCGCCTTGCCCCGGAGCTGGGTCAGGTTCTCGTAGATCATCCGCACGCCCGTCGCCCCGGTCGGATGGCCGAAGGTCTTGAGCCCGCCGTCGGTATTGACCGGAAGCGCCCCCGAGAGCTCGAAGTCGCCGCTCGCGATGTGGTCCTTCGCGCTTCCCTTCTCGCAGAAGCCGAGGTCTTCGTAGGTCAGCAGCTCGGTCAGCGAGAAGCAGTCGTGGACCTGGGCGACGCCGATCTGGTCGCGCGGGCTCGTGATCCCGGCCATCTCGTAGACGTCGCGGCGGGCCCAGACGGTCGGCTTCCAGCAGAGGAAGTCGTGGCCAGGGTCCTTCTGCGGGTTCGGTCCCGCGCGGACGGTGACGCCCTTGATCTTGACGGGTTCCTTGGAGTAGCGGCTCGCGAGGTCGCTCCGCGTCAGGATCGCGGCGGCGGCGCCGTCGGTCTGGGCGGCCGAGTCGTAGAGGCCGAAGGGCCAGGAGATGATGCGGGCCTTGAAGTAGTCGTCCTCGGTGATCTTGCGCTTCAGGAAGGACTTCGGCGCGAGGCAGCCGTTCGCGTGGTTCTTGATCGCGATCTTCGCGAGGTCGGCGCGCGAGGCGCCGAATTTGTCGAAATAGGTCGCCGCGGCGAAGGAGAACCAGCCGGCCGGGGTCTGGGGCAGGTCTCGGACGCGGTCCGTCACGACCGAGGGGCCCGAGACGCCGCGGTCCTTCGGCTTGTCGTAACCGACGACGAGGACCGTGTCGTAGACGCCCGCCGCGATCGAATGGGCCGCGAGCCGGATCAGGTCCGTCCCCGTCGCGCAGTAGTTCGTCGCGAAGGAGATCGGCTTGTCGAAGAGCTTGAGGGCGTCGGCGCACTCGTGCGGGCCCTTGTTCGTGTAGATCGAGCCCGTGAAGACGGCGTCGATCTCCTGCTGCGGATTCTCGATGCCCGCGTCGGCGTAGGCCTCGTAGGCGGCATCGACGATCATGTCGGCCGGGGACTGGTCCCAGTTCTCGCCGAACTGGCAGCAGCCGACGCCGACGATCGAGACCTTGTCGCGGAGCGCTTGCTTGTTGGCCATGGATGCGTTCTCTCCCGCTCTCTCTGTCGCGCTCGTGCTTCGGATCGGGCTGCCCGCTCCGGAACGCGGTGACTCACTCCGGCTTCGGAATGCCCTTCCAGTAGTAGTTCGGCCGCCCGCCGGACTCGTGGATGCGGCGGAAGACGAACTCGACCTCCTGGCCGATCTTCATGTCCTCGGGCTTGATCTCGATGATCTGCATGTGGATGCGGGCCCCGTCGACGTCGACGATCGTGACAACGGTCGGCGGGTTGGGCGTCGGGTAGAAGAAGTCGAAGGTGTAGGTCACCACCTTCCCGATCCGATCGGCGAGCCGGACCGGGTCGAACCGGTCCTTCGTGAAGCAGCGCTCGCAGACGCGCTGGGCCGGGAACTGGATCCCGCCGCATTGGCGACACTGCTGACCCAGGAACGAGAGGTCGTCGTCGCGCTCGCGAAAGAGGATCGTCGCCGAGAGGCCGGGGCTCGTCCCCGCGTCCCACTCCTTCGCCTGGAGGCCGCGCGCGCCGAGGAAATCGTCGTAGCGGCCCACGACGCGGCGGCGGGCGAGGTTCCACTGGACGCCGCGCCGGGGTCCGAGCTTCTCGATCTGCGCCGTCGTGCGGAAGGCCGTCGCGTCGGCGCCGTTGCCGAAGTTGACGACGAGGATCCGCTCGCCCGCCTTGGCGCTCTCGAGCGCGGAGACGAGCAGCAGCGGGGCGAAGGCCGTGCCGGCATTGCCGAGCTGGCCGAAGAGGGCGGGGACGAGCTGCTCCTTGCCGACGCCGGCCTTGCGGGCGGCGTCGCCGTGGGCGCGGGCGTCGGGGCCGTAGAGGGCGATGCGGTCGTAGTTCGCGAGCGTCGTCCCGCTGGCCTCGAAGAAGGCGCCGAAGGCGGTGGCGACGTTCGGCGCGTAGCCCTCCTGGACGACGAAGCGGTCCTCCCAGCTGTGGACGTAGTCGTGTCCGGTCGGACGCCAGACGTCCGTGATCTCGTCGGCGACGGCGGCGAAGCCGTCGAGGGTCGCGATCGCGTCGCCGTCCCCGACGAGGAACGCGGCGGCGCCGTCGCCGAAGTTGGCCTCGAGGCCGGAGCCCGGGGCCGCGAGGCGCACGTCGCTCGCGATCACGAGGGCGCAGCGGGCACTGCCGGCCTTGACCGCGTCGAAGGCGCTGCGCAGCGCGATGGTGCCGGCGCGGGTGGTGCCCGTCTGATCGCTCGTCTGGACCGCGCGCGGCAGGTCGAGCACCCGGGCGACGAGCGCGGCAGCCTGCTTCTCCTGGAAGGGCAGGGTCGTCGAGGCGAAGACGACGAGGTCGACCTGACCGCGGTCGAAGCCCTGGAGGCAGTGGCGTGCCGCGGTGACGCCGAGGGTGATCGCGTCCTCGTCGTTCCAGGCGACCGCCTTCTCCGGGCCGCCGTCCTTGGCGGGGCGGCCGCCGAGGGCGGAGAGCGGAAGGCGGGTGCGCGGGATGTAGGCGCCGTAGGAGAGGATGCCGATCATGCGGGGCTTCCTTGTGGTGCGGAGAGGGCGTCCGTCCGTCCGACGCCGCGCCCGGGCGGCACGGCGTCGAGCGCCGGCGTCGGGGGGCGGAGCGTCGCTAGGCGTTCACCTGCCGGTCGAGCAGCTCGGAGATCTTCTCCGCGTGCTCGTCCTGGGTCCCGAACAGGTTCTCGAGGACCCAGGCTCGCTTGAAGTAGTAGTGGGCGAGAACCTCCCAGGTGAAGCCCATGCCGCCGTGGACCTGGATGCAGGCGCGACCGTTGCGGATCGCCGCCTCGCCGGCCGTGAGCTTCGCGGCGGCGACCGCGCGTTCGACGTCGGCGACCTCGGGCGCATCGAGGGTCGCGCCCGCGTTGTAGGCGCCGGCGCGCGCCGCCTCCTGGCGGACGAACATCTCGGCCAGCATGTGCTTCACGGCCTGGAACGAGCCGATGGTGCGGCCGAACTGCTGGCGCCCCTTCGCGTACTCGTTGGCGAGGTCGAGCGCGCCCTCGGCGAGGCCGAGCTGGAGCGCCGACGCGAGCGCTGCCCCCTCGAGTCGGAGCCGCTTCGCGGTCGCGGCATCGGCGATCTTCTCGCCCTCCGGCAGGTCCTTCACGTGGTGGACCGGCGTCAGCGGATCGAGCGGAACCGTCATCGGTTCGCCCTTGAGCTCGCGGGAATCGACGCGGTACACGCCGTCGCCGCGCAGGACGAGCAGCGCATCGATGCTCTCGAGATGCTCGACGAGGACGGGCTCCCGGTTGGGCCCGATCAGGTCGAGCCCGCCCACGACGCGCGAGCCATCGGCCGCGCCGTCGACCAGCCCGGCGGCGAGCTGGCTCCAGACCAGCGGTCCGGGCACGAGGCGGCGCCCGAGCTCTTCGAAGACGAGCACGCTGTCGGCGAATCCGAGCCCGACGCCGCCTTCGCTCTCGGGCAGTCGCAGCGCGAACACGCCCATCTCGGCGAGCTCGCCCCAGAGGCCGCGGTCGAACCCCTTGGTCCGTTCGAGCTCCGCATAGCGCTCGCTCGGAACCTGGCCCTCGCAGAAGCTCCGGATGCCGTCGCGGAGCGCCTTCTGATCTTCGGTCGGTTGGAAATCCACGGTGGGTCCTCGCTTCAGGCCTTGGCCGGGGCCGGATCCTTCGCCTGGCCCAGGATGCGCTCGCCGATGATGTTCTTCTGGATCTGGCTCGTACCGGCCGCGATCGAGATCGAGAGCGAGTTCAGGTGGCGGTTCAGCAGATGCGCCGCCGGCAGGCCGGCGACGTCGGTGCGCGAGAGTCCCGCGCGACCGAGCAGCCTGAGGCCGAGCTCCGTGATCTTCTGGTAGAGCTCGGAGTAGTAGAGCTTGACCGCCGACGCGCCGAGGCCCGGCACGCCCGACTCCTTCGCCTCGCAGACCGAGAGCTTGACCATCGCCCAGAGGCTCTCGAGCTCGCCCGAGAGATGGCCGAGCTCGCGTCGCAGCGCCTTGTCCTCCCAGGCCGTCGCGCCGTCGCTCGTGACCTTCTGCGCGACCTTGACGAGTCCGCGGACGAAGGCCTGCAGGTTGATCATCTCGCTGGCGAAGGCCGTCCCGCGTTCGAAGCGCAGCGTCACGTTCGTGACGCGCCAGCCGTCGTTCTCCTTCCCGACGAGGTTCTCGACCGGAATGCGGACGTTCTCGAGGAAGACCTCCGAGAACTCGCTCTCGCCTTCGAGGGTCGGTAGCGGTCGGATGTCGATGCCTGGCAGGTTCATCGGCATGATGAGCCAGCTGATGCCCTTGTGCTTCGGCGCCGTCGGGTCGGTCCGCACGAGCAGCTCGCAGTAGTCGGCGATCTGCGCGAAGGTCGTCCAGATCTTGTGACCGGTGACGACGTAGTGGTCTCCGTCGCGCACGGCCTTCGTCTGGAGCCCCGCGAGATCCGAGCCGGCCACCGGCTCCGAGAAGCCCTGACACCAGACCTCGGCCCCCGAGATGATGTTGCGGATGTGCTTCTTCTTCTGCTCGGGCGTGCCTTCGGCCATGATGGTCGGGCCGCCGTGCAGGAGCCCGACGAAGTTCGCGCCGACGTAGGGCGCGTTGGCCTTCGCGATCTCCTCGAAGTAGATCAGCTGCTCGATCAGCGTCGCGTCGCGGCCGCCGAATTCCTTGGGCCAGTTGATGCCGGCGTACCCCGCGTCGAAGAGCTTCTTCTGCCAGCCCGTGTCGTAGGCGCGGCGCGCCGGCCAGTCGTGGACGGACGGCGGCGGGCCGTAGGCGGGCACTTCGCTCGCGAGCCAGCTCGCGAGCTCGCTGCGGAACTTCTGCTCTTCGGGGGTGTACCGGAGGTCCAAGCGCTGCTCCCGGGTCGGCGGACGCGACGGTCCGCCCTGGTTGTTCGGGCCTGTCTCGGCCCGCTCTCGTTCACCTCTGACGCACGGGCCCTCGAGCCGGATGGCCGCGTCGCGAGCTCGTCTCGACGCGCGCCGCGCCGCGGAGGGTGCACCGCCTCCCGCTCCCGGGCGATGCCGGTCCACCCGCCGCCGCGCGTCGCGAAAGCCGAGTCGAATCGGACGATTCGAGGGCCTTTCGATCGGAGGAGCGCCCGATCCGGCGCCCGTCCTAGATACGATCCGCAGCGTATCGAAAGGGCCCGGAGGCGTCAAAGGCTCCAGGCCGACGAAGGGGACGCACCCTCGGACGCCGCCGACCCGCGCGCGGCGCGGCGCGGGTCGCCGACGCACGCCCGGCTCAGAACCGATCGACGAACCGCGCGTACGCGTCGAGCACCGGCATCACGTCGTCGCGCGACGCCGAGGGGATCCGCAGTACCGCCTCCGTGACGCCCGTCTCGGCGTAGTAGGCGAGCTTCTCGTCCGTCGGATGGACGCCGAAGGGCACGACGTGGAGCGTCATGGGATCGCGGCCGCGGGCGGCGACCGCCTCGCGCAGCTTCGCGAGCTCGGCGGCGAGGCCGGCGCCGCCGATCGGCATCCAGCCGTCGGCGTACTCGGCGATGTGCGCGAACATCTTCGGGCCCGCGGCGCCGCCGATCAGCACGCGGGGGCGGGGGCGCTGGATCGGCTTCGGCCACTGCCAGGCGGGCTCGAAGCGGACGAACTCGCCCTGGAAGGAGGCGACCTCGTTCGCCCAGAGCGCCTGCATCGCCAGCATCTTCTCGCGCACGATCTCGCGCCGCCGCTTCACGTCGATGCCGTGGTTCTCCATCTCCTCGTGGTTCCAGCCGAAGCCGATGCCGAACACGAAGCGGCCGCTCGCCATCCAGTCGAGGGTCGAGATCTGCTTGGCGAAGGTGATCGGATCGTGTTGGGCGGGCAGGCCGATCCCGGTGCCGAGCAGGATCTTCGACGTGACGGACGCGGCAGCGGCGAGCGCGACGTAGGGGTCGGGGCTGCGCAGGTACTCCTCGCCGAGGGTCGGCGTGCCGGTCGGGGCGGGGGTGCGGCGGCTCGTCGGGATGTGGGTGTGCTCGGGGATGTAGAAGGAGTGGTAGCCACGGGCCTCGGCCTCGCGGGCGAGCTCGACGGGGTGCATGGCCTTGTCGGTGGCGTGGATCGTGACGCCGATCTTCATCGTCGATTTCCTTGCTGCCTTCGCGGGACGCGCATCGTATAGGGCGTTCCGCGAGAGGCGTCGAATCCCCGCCACCGCGCCCGGCACGCGGGACGCCTTGTCGCCCCGCGCGGCCCTGCGTCGGGCCCGTGCGGCACCGCGCCCGGCGCGCAGCGGCTAGCCTCGGGCTCGGCGGCGCGGTGTCGTGGCTGGACGCCACTACGCTACCGTGCCCCGACCGATCGTCCGCCGAGCGCGCTCGCCGCGCGCTCGCTGCAGCCGTCGCCGGCTGCGAGGAGCCGACTCGAAGTGACCGCCGCCCAGCCGACCCCCGCCTTCGACGCCGACTACGCCCTCGAAGACCGCTACCGCATCGAGTCGGGCCGTGTCTTCCTGACCGGGAACCAGGCGCTCGTCCGGCTGCCGCTCATGCAACGCCAGCGGGATCTCGCCGCCGGTCTCTCGACGGCGGGCTTCATCTCGGGCTATCGCGGCTCGCCGCTCGGCATCTTCGACATGAATCTCTGGGAGGCGAAGTCCTTCCTCGACGCGAACCACGTCCGCTTCGAGCCCGGGCTCAACGAGGATCTCGCCGCCACGGCGGTGTTCGGGACGCAGCAGGCGCCGCTGCACGCCGGGGCCCGGGTCGATGGCGTCTTCGCCATGTGGTACGGCAAGGGCCCGGGCGTCGACCGCTCCTGCGACGCGCTCAAGCACGCGAACTACGCCGGGACCTCGAAGCACGGCGGCGTGCTCGCCTTGATGGGCGACGATCCGGGCGCGAAGAGCTCCTCGATCGCCCATCAGAGCGAGCACGCGATGATCCACTGCGGGATCCCCGTGCTGAACCCCTCGAGCGTGCAGGACTACGTCGATCTCGGGCTCTACGGCTGGGCGCTCTCGCGCTACTCGGGCTGCTGGATCGGCTTCAAGTGCCTGACGGACACGATCGAGAGTTCGGGCTCCGTCGCGGTCTCGCCCGATCGCGTGAAGATCGTGACGCCGACGGACTTCGAGCCGCCCGCGTCCGGCCTCCACATCGGCTGGGCCAATCTCCCGCTGCAGGTCGAGGAGCGGCTCTTCGAGCACCGTCTCGTCGCGGTGCGCGCCTTCGCTCGAGCGAATCCCCTCGACCGCGTCGTCGTCGAGGCGCCGCGGCGTCGACTCGGCATCGTGACCACCGGCAAGGCCTACGGCGACCTGCGTCAGGCCTTCGAGGATCTCGGCCTCTCCGAGGCGCGTCTGCGCGAGCTCGGCATCTCCATCTACAAGGTCGCGCTCGTCTGGCCCCTCGAGCCCGAGCGTCTGCGCGCCTTCGCGGCCGGCCACGACGATCTGCTCGTCGTCGAGGAGAAGCGGCCCGTGATCGAGGAGCAGATGGCCTCGATCCTCTACAACCTCTCGCCGCGACCGCGGCTCTCGGGCAAGCAGGACCCTTCCGGTCGACCGCTCGTGCCGCAGATCGGCGAGCTCAATCCGGGCGTCGTGGCCGGCGTCTTGCGGCGCTGGATCGATGTCTGGGCGCCGGAATGGAAGAGCGCGCTGATGCCGCTGCCCGCGGCGCCCGCGCTCTCGGTCCAGCCCGGTGGGCTCGCCCGGCTGCCGTCGTTCTGCTCGGGCTGTCCGCACAACCGCTCGACCGTGGTGCCGGAGGGCAGCGTCGCCCTCGGCGGCATCGGCTGTCACGGCATGGCCGTCTGGCTGCCCGAGCGACGCACGCTCGCGGTCAATCAGATGGGCGCCGAGGGCGTGAACTGGATCGGCCAGGCGCCGTTCGTGAACATCCCCCACATCTTCCAGAACATGGGCGACGGGACCTACTTCCACTCGGGGCTGCTCGCGATCCGCGCCGCCGTCGCCGCGAACGTCAACATCACGTACAAGATCCTCGTCAATGGGGCCGTCGCGATGACCGGCGGCCAGCCGATCGAGGGCGAGGAGATGGCGGGCGAGATCACGACGCCCGAGATCGCCCATCAGCTGCGCGGCGAGGGCATCGAGCACATCGTCGTGCTCTCCAACGACATCGAGAAGTACGTGCCCGGAACCTTCCCCTCCGGCGTGCGCGTGCTCGATCGCAGCGAGATCGACCGCGTCCAGAAGGAGCTGCGCGAGATTCCGGGCGTGACCGCGATCCTCTACGACCAGACCTGCGCCGCCGAGGCGCGCCGCCTGCGCCGACAGGGCAAGTTCCCCGATCCCGACAAGCGGGTCGTCATCAACGAGCTCGTCTGCGAGGGCTGCGGCGACTGCTCCGTCCAGTCGAACTGCATCTCGGTCGAGCCGATCGACACCGAGTTCGGCCGCAAGCGCGTCATCAACCAGTCGTCCTGCAACAAGGACTACTCCTGTCTCGAGGGCTACTGCCCGAGCTTCGCGACCGTGCTCGGCGGGCGGATCCGCAAGGTCGAGAAGCAGGGGCTCGACTCGGGCGAGGATGATTTCGCCGCGCTACCCGACGCGCCGATCGCGCCCCTCGACCAGCCCTTCAACGTCTTCGTGGCGGGCATCGGCGGGACGGGCGTGATCACGATCGGCGCCCTGATCGGCATGGCGGCCCATCTCGAGGGCAAGGGGGTCTCGCTGCTCGACGTGACGGGCCTCGCCCAGAAGAACGGCGCCGTGGCGAGCCACGTCCGGGTCGCGAAGCGGCCCGAGGACCTCCACTCGACGCGCATTCCGGCCGGCGGCGCCGACCTCGTGCTCGGCTGCGACATCGTCGTCACGACCGGCGCCGACGGCCTCGCGAAGCTCTCGCCGAGCCGGACCCGGGCGATCGTGAATACCCACGTCGCGCCCACCGCGGACTTCGCGTCGCATCCCGATCTCGACATGTCGTCGGCGGGCATGGAGGCCCGCCTCGAGGCCGCCCTCGGCGCGGACCGGCTCGAGCTGGTCGACGCGACGCGGCTCGCGACGGCGCTGCTCGGCGACGCCATCGGGGCGAATCTCTTCCTGGTCGGCTTTGCGCTGCAGCGCGGCCTGATCCCGGTCGGGCTGCCGGCCCTCGAGCGCGCGATCGAGCTCAACGGCCGCGCGATCGAGATGAACAAGCGCGCCCTCGCCTGGGGCCGGCTCGCGGCGCACGATCTCGAGCGCGTGCTCGCCGTCGCGAAGCCGCGCATCCGCGAGTCGAAGGCCGACTCGAAGGCCGATTCGCTCGAGGCGTTGGTCGATCGCCGCGTCCGCTTCCTGACCGAGTACCAGAATCTCGCCTACGCGCGGCGCTACGCGGACTTCGTCGCGAAGATCGCTGGTGCCGAGCGGGCGATCGGGGCGACGGAGGGGCGGCTCGCGAAGGCGGTGGCCCGGTACTACTTCAAGCTGCTGGCGGTCAAGGACGAGTACGAGGTCATGCGGCTCTGGGCGGGCGAAGCCTTCCAGCGCCAGCTCGAGACGGAGTTCGAGGGGAACTACAAGCTGCAGTTCCATCTCGCGCCCCAGCTCTTCTTCCCCCGTGATCCCTCGACCGGCCGGGTCAAGAAGCTCACGATCCACCGGTTCGCGTTCAAGCTGCTGACCCAGCTCCGCCGGCTCAAGTTCCTGCGCCATACGCCGCTCGACCTCTTCAACAAGACGGCCCACCGCAAGCGCGAGTGGGCCCTCGTCGACGAGTACGAGCGCGTGATGGGCGAGGTCGTGCACGGTCTCTCGCAGGCGAACCTCGACCTCGCGGTCCAGCTCGCCGAGATCCCGGAGCACATCCGCGGCTTCGACACCGTGAAGGACGCCCAGCTCGCGGCGGCCAAGGAGAAGGAGGCGCAGCTGCTCGACGCCTTCCGCAAGTCCGTGCGCTCGGCCTGACCTCGGGTCAGGGCGGAGGGCGCGGGATTCGACGGCAGGACGTCTCCCGCGAGCGGCAGATCCGGTGCATCATGCGGCCGACGCATTCGAGGGTGGGTCGCCAGGGCCTCGCGGGCGACCCGTTTCCGGTCGACCGGGCCACTTCTCGATCGACGGTGAGCGGCCCCGCTGCGGTTCCGGCGCGGCCGGGGCAGCGATGTCGCCCTCATTCTGGAATGATCCCGCGTCCTGGCGGACGGGCTCCGGTTCCGGATCGCTGTCGGGACCCGACCGTCGGCCGTCGTCTTCCGGAGCCCGAATGGATCCGGACGGACGCCCGCACGAAGGCCGAACCCCGGATCAGGATCACGAGCCGGGCGACGCGCCGCGCGAGGGTCGGAACGCGGACCAGGACCGAAAGCGAGCAGGACGGAAACAAGGACGATGACGACTTCCCCCCGATCGGCCGCGGAACTGCGGCGCATTCTCGCCAGTCGGAAGCTCGAGCGCGTGGTCGTGCTCGGCGCCAACGGCACGATGGGCTACGGCAGCGCGGCGCTCTTCACGACGGCCGTGCCCGAGGTCGTGATGCTGGCGCGCACGAAGGCGAAGGCCGACGAGGGGCTCGCGGCGGCCGTCAAGCAGGTCCGCTCGCCCACCGTGGCGAACCGGGTCACGACCGGCGACTACGAGCACGATCTGGCGAAGGCCGTTGCCGGAGCCGATCTGATCTTCGAGGCCCTGACCGAGGACCTCGCGATCAAGCAGGACATCTTCGATCGCGTCGAGGCGGCCCGCCGCCCGGAATCGATCGTCGCGACGGTGACGTCGGGCCTCTCCATCAACGCCCTCTGCGCGGGACGGAGCGAGTCGTTCCGGAGGAACTTCCTCGGGCTCCACTTCTTCAACCCGCCCAACGTGATCGTCGGGACCGAGCTGATCGCCGGGAAGGACACGGATCCGGCGGTCGTCGACTTCATCGACGCGTTCTCGACGTTCCGGCTGGGGCGCGAGATGGTGCGCGCGTTCGACACGCCGGCCTTCGCGGGCAATCGCGTCGGGTTCAAGGTCATGAACGAGGTCGCGCAGCTCGCCGGGGAGATCGGCCCGCTGCTGGCCGACAAGCTGGTCGGCCCGTATACCGGTCGCGCCATGACCCCGCTCGCGACGATCGATCTCGTCGGGTGGGACATCCATCGCGCGATCGTCGACAACGTCTACGCCCATACGAACGACGAGGCCCACGAGACGAACCGGCTGCCCGACTACATGGCGACGCTCATGGAGAAGGGCGTGCTCGGCAACAAGAGCAAGCGCGGCTTCTTCAAGAAGGACGGCAAGACGCGGCTCGTGCTCGATCCCGCGACGGGCGACTACAGGCCCGAGGCGGAGGTCGTGCTGCCGGACCTCGCGTACATCGCGGAGGTCGCGGCGCTCCATCGCGACGGCCGCTACCGCGAGGGCATGCAGGTCTTCCTGAACGCGCAGGGCGAGCACGCGAAGCGCGCGCGCAGGGTCATCGCCGGCTACGTCGCGTACGCGTTCAACCGGGTCGGCGAGGTGGCCGAGACGATCGATGCCATCGATCGCATCATGGGCCTCGGCTTCAACGTGGCGCCGCCCTCGGTACTGGTCGACACGATCGGCGCGGCGGGGGTCGTTCGGATGATCGAGGAGGCGGGCCTCGCGGTGCCGGCGGCGCTCGCGGACGCGGCGCGGACGGGCAAGCCCGAGCGCTTCTTCCGCCACACGCGCATCAACATCGGTCGCTTCTTCGTCGCGGAGTAGGCGGTCGCTCGGCCGGCACGCCCTGCGCGGCCGGCTCGATGGATTCGGGGGTCGAAACGATGGCATTGGGCTCGGAAGTCTTCGTGTTGGGCGGCTACCAGACCGACTTCGCGCGGAACTGGACGAAGGAGAACAAGCACTTCTCCGCGCTGATGCGCGAGAGCGTGCGCGGCGCCCTCGAGGCCTGCCAGATCGCGCCGGAGGAGATCGAGAGCGCCCACGTCGGCAACTTCGCCGCGGAGCTCTACTGCATGCAGGGCCATCTCGGCGCGTTCTTCACCGAGGTCGACCCGGCCTTCAGCGGGCTGCCGACGGGCCGTCACGAGGCGGCCTGCGCCTCGGGCTCGATCGCGATCCTGGCGGCCGCGGCCGAGATCGAGGCCGGTCGCTACGACCTCCAGGCGGTCGTGGGCATCGAGCAGATGAAGACCGTCTCCGCCGACGTCGGCGGCAGCTACCTGGGGACCGCCGCCTGGTACGAGGTCGAGGCGAAGGGCGTCGACTTCCCGTTCCCGAAGCTCTTCGGCCGGCTCGGCGACGAGTACGATCGCCGCTTCGGCCTCAAGGACGAGCATCTCGCGGAGATCTCGCGCATCAACTACGCGAACGCGAAGCTCAACCCGAACGCCCAGACCCGCAGCTGGTACATGAACAAGGAGCACGCGCTCTGCCGCACGGAGGACAATCCGGCGGTCGGCGGCCGGATCCGCATCGCGGACTGCTCCCAGGTGACGGACGGCGCGGTCACGATCTTCCTCGCCTCGCGCCAGTACGCCGAGCGCTGGGCGCGCGGCCTGGGCAGGAAGCTCTCCGAGATTCCGCGCATCAAGGGCTGGGGCCACAACACGGCACGCCTCAAGTTCGCCGACAAGATCGCGGAGAGCGCTGCATCGCCCTACGTCCTGCCCCACGTCCGTTCGACGATCCAGTCCGCGATGAAGCGCGCCGGGATCGCCGACGTGAACGGCATCGACGGCATCGAGACCCACGATTGCTTCACGACCTCCGAGTACATGGCGATCGACCACTTCGGGATCACCGCGCCGGGCGAGTCCTGGAAGGCGGTCGAGGAGGGCTGGCTCGAGATCGACGGCCGCCATCCGATCAACCCGAGCGGCGGGCTGATCGGCGCGGGTCATCCCGTCGGCGCTACGGGATGTCGGCAGGTGCTCGACTCGGCGCTGCAGGTGACCGGCCAGGCCGGCGCCTATCAAGTCGAGGGCGCGAAGAACTTCCAGACGCTCAACATCGGCGGGTCGGGGACCACGAGCGTCTCCTTCGTGATCGGCGTCGACTGAGGCGGCCGCGACGCCGCGAGGTCGACGAAGCGGACGCCGCACCGGCTCGATGGACAGCCTCCGCGCGTGGCCGCGGCCCGAGTCGGGCCGGGCCTCAGTCCGTCGCTTCCGGCCGTGTGATCGTCTCGGGCAGGTCGGCGCGGGCCGGGAGTCCCGGCGCGACCCAGCGCGCGTCCGCGTCGGCATCGACGAAGATCGGATTGGTGAAGGCGAAGGGGACGAGCCCGGGCCACGCCTCGGCGAAGCGCCCTTCGGCGGGCCCCTCGACCTCGACCGTGACGAAGGCGTCCCGCGCGAAGACCAGCGGCAGCTCGGCCGTCTCGCCGAGCGCGAGCGGCGCGCGATGGACCAGGGCGCCGTCGACGTAGACGCGCCACTCGCTCACCGGAACCCAGTCCGCCCCCGATACCGCGACCCGCAGCACCCCGGTACGCCCCGCGTAGCGTTCCCCGATCCCGGCGCCGCGATCGCCTTCGGATCCGGGCTCGATCCCGCGACCCCGGGCCTCCGCCCCCGAGACGGGCTCGATCCGCACGTCGAGGAGCGGGCCCGTCGTGCCGTAGGCGCGACCGGCACGCAGGGCGGTCAGGAAGGCCTCCTCGTCGAAGGCCTCGACCCGATCGTCCTCGAGGCGGACGTAGGTACGCGGCAGGCCGACGACGTGGCCGAGGCGATGGGAGTCGCTGTTCGCGGTCGCGACGAGCCGCACGCCCTGGAGCAGCAGCGCGAGCCAGTCGGCCCGCGCGCGGCGATAGCGCGGAAGGCTGTCCGCGTTCAGGAGCTCGAGCGCATCGAAGTCGAGATCGCGCCACCCGTGGTCCGGGGCGCGTTCGAGCAGCACGGAATTCGGCCAGACGTCCAGCGACTGCGTCGGATCGAAGGGCGCCCCCGCGACGGCGAGATGGTCGAGGTAGGCGTCGTCGTCGCCGCCCCGCGGATCGGGACGCGGATGGTTCAGCTGGACGAAGGGCGGCCGATCTCGGCCGGCGAGCTCGGCCAGCACGTCGCGCAGCCGGCGTCCCTCGAGCCGCAGCGCGCCGCGTCGGTAGGCCGTCGGCGACGGCTCGAGCGGAAACGCGTTGAGATGGCCCGTCGTATGGGGGGAGTCGCCGCCGTGGAAGGTGCTCGTCATCTCGCTGCCCGCGATGCCGACGAGCTCCCCGGCGAGGCCGGCCCTGGCGATCGCTGCGCGCGGGTCGAAGAGGGTGTCGTGCTCGGTCGAGACCAGGACTTCCGCCCCGCTCGCCGCGAAGGCCTCGATCTGCCGATCGGTCGGCAGGCTCGAGTCGAAGCTCCGTCCGCTGTGGACGTGGAGGTCGGCGGCGATCCATCCGCGCGCCGGGGCGATGCGCTCGAGCGGCGCGAGCGCGAGCGGGCGCGTCTCGCCGGGGCCGAGCTCGAGCGAGAGCTCGCGCGCGGCGTACTCGGGCCCGCGGACGGCGAGGACGCGATAGGCGCCCGGCTCGATCGGGACGCGTCGCCGTTCGGCCGGCGGTCGCGCGACGTTCAACGCGTCGGCCTCGATCCCGCTCGGCAGGGGATCGTCTCCGACCCGCGCACCGAGCAGCGAGACGTCGAAGCGCAGCCGGCTCGAGCCGTCGGCTCGCACGAAGACGAGACGGCCGATGAAATCCTCCGGCAGCTCGACGGACGCCGGTGCCCCGAGCGCGAGGAGCGGCAGGTCGACGCCCGGATCGCCGGCCTCGGCGGGCGGCGCCGGGACTTCGAAGTCGAGCGCGACCTCGCGGCCCGCCGGCGCCCGGGCGACGGCGCGATAGGCGCCCGGCGGCAGCTGCAGCGCATAACGACCATCCGGGTCGGGGACGCGCTCCGAGATCGGAGCGCCGGACGCCCGCTCGAAGTGGATCCGGGCCCGGGGATCGTCGATGCGACCGCGGACCCGGGGCGCCCGCGCGAAGAGCGCGTCCGTCACCGACGCGACGTCGGCCCGCTCGCCGACCCAGATGCGGTAGTCGACGGCGAGCGCCTCGCCCGCATCGACGTCCATGAAGGGGATCTGTGCCATCTGGAGCAGGCCCGGACGGCCGCTCGCCGGGCCGATCCAGGGGGGCGCGACGAGCACGTTCTCGAGGGAGTAGTGGCCGCCGGTGATCGAGAAGGACGAGAGCGGGCGGCGGCGGCCGTCGGATTCGACCGTCGCGGCGACGCGCTCGATGCCGTAGCTGATGGGCGGCATGCCTTCGCGAGCGACCAGGACGGTGACGTCAGCGTCGGCCAGGGAGGCGAGCAGGCGGCGCGTCGAGCTGCGGTCGTTCGCCGGGTGGACGAAGCCGCGGGACTGGTCGGGTTCACGACGGGAGAGGGAGAAGGGGGCGAGCTGGCCGCCCGCGTGCATCGCGATCGCGCCGAGTCCGAAGACGCGCGCGCCGGGGGCGATCCGCCGCGCGCGCAGCGCGATGGAGAGGGCGGTCGGCGTCGCTTCGTCGAGGGCGTAGGTCGTGACGAGCTCGACGCCGTTGTAGACGGCGTAGGTCTGGAGCCAGGCCCGTTCGGCATCGCGGCCCGCCGCGATCGACTCGACGGGGACGACCTCGCCCTGGGCGAGGTTCAAGAGCGGCTGCAGCACGGACCATTGGTCGTCCGTCCGGCCGCAATGGCCGAGGTCGATCAAGACCCCGCCACGGGGCGTCAACGGGCTCTCGTGGTCCGGGTCGGAGAGCGCGGCGCAGAGCGTGCCGTTGCCGAGAAACCAGTCGCCGATGCCGGCGTCGGCATCGGGGCCACCGACGGCATGCTCCGCGAAGGTCGCGGCGCTGAGCCGACCGGCCGCGAGCTCGGCCCGCGCGGCCGGCGTCGCTCCGGCGAGGAGCGTCGCGAAGGCGAGGAGCGTCGCAACGGCGGGGCCCGACGGGAGGGCGCGAAGCGTCGGGCGGGCGGGCGGCGTGGCAGCGACGCGGCGCGCCGCCCCCTGGTGCTGGCGCGCGGCGAACGCGAGCGGGCCGACGCGCATCGCGCGTCCGCCTAGCCGCGCTTCGGCGGGTTCGGGTCGAACGGACCCTTGCCCATCTGCTCGCGGATCGGCACGAACTCGGGCATCAACATGGCGCGGCGCTGCCAATTGGCGCCGTCGACGACCAGCGTATGACCCGAGATGAAGCTCGCGTAGGGGGACGCGAGGAAGGTCGCGGCCCAACCGAGCTCGTAGGGGTAGCCGACCCGATGCGCCGGACAGCGCAGTCCGTCGCTCTGTCGCCGCTCGGGGACGGAGCGGATGTTCGCGGTCTCGTCGTCATGCGGGAAGAGGCCGGGGACGAGTCCGTTGACGCGGACGCCGTAGGGCCCCCACTCGACGGCGAGCGTCTCGGTCATGTTCTTGACCCCGGCCTTGGCTGCGGCCGAGTGGGCGAAGCCCGGGCCGCCGGTCCAGGCGTAGCTCGCCCCGACGTTGATGATCGAGCCGGGTGTGCCCGAGACGATGTGGCGTCGGCCGAACTCGCGGGAGCAGTAGAACGTACCGTTGAGGACGATGTCCGTGACCGTGCGCCAGGCGTTCGGGCTCATGTCCTCGGCGGGGACCGGGAAGTTGCCCGCGGCGTTGTTCACGACGTGGTCGGGCAGGCCGAATTCGCTCGTGACCTGATCGAAGGCGCGCGCGACGGCCTCGGGATCGCGGATGTCGCAGGCGACGGCGATGGCGTTCCCGCCGACCGCGGCGATGGCCTCGAGACCGGCCTGTCGGTGCGCCTCGCCGCGGGAGACGATCGCGACCTTCGCGCCGACGCGGGCGAACTCGACGGCGATGGCCTTGCCGAGGCCGGTGCCGCCGCCGGTGACGAGGACCGTCTGACCGTCGAAGGTGCCGAGGGGAACGGCGTTCGCGCCGAGCGCGGGGGGATCGGGCAGGCCCATCATGGCTCTCCTTGGTCGGGGCGGCGCATGATAGCCTCCCGCGACGCGAATCGAGATCGAATCGGGATCGGGAGACATGATGGAGCAGGCAGCAGCCGGCGTCGCGCGCGAGACGGGCACGCCCGAGATCCTCTGTCGGGTGCGCGACCGCGTCGCCACGCTGACCTTCAATCGGCCAGAGGCGAAGAACGCGCTCACGATGGACATGAAGGAGGCGCTCTACGTCCTCGTCCGCGATCTCGAGCGCGACCCCGAGGTCGGCTGCATCGTGTTGACCGGGGCAGGGGGGGCCTTCTCCTCGGGCGGCGATACGAAGCGGATGCAGAAGGAGGGGAAGCCTCCGGTGATGGAGGATCGCCAGCGCCAGCTGCGTTGGGAGCACGAGCTCCCGCGGATGCTCCATCGCGGCAGCAAGCCGACGATCGCCTCGCTGCCCGGGCCCGCGGCGGGCGCGGCCTGCTCGATCGCGCTGGCCTGCGACCTCCGCATCGCCGCCGAGTCGGCGTTCCTCGTCACGTCCTTCGCGAAGCTCGGCCTGTCCGGCGACTACGGCGGGACCTGGTTCTTGACCCGGCTCGTCGGTCCCGCGAAGGCGCGCGAGATCTACTTCACGGCGGAGCGCGTCGATGCGAAGGCCGCCCTCGAGCTCGGTCTGTTCAATCGCGTGGTGCCGGATGAGGCGCTCGCCGAGGAGACGTTCGAGCTGGCGGCGCGGATCGCGGCCGGCCCTCCCATCGCCCTGCGCTGGATGAAGGCGAACCTCAATCGTGCGCTCGAGGCGGATCTCGAGACGTGTCTGCGCTACGAGGCCGACCGGATGGTGCGGGGCGCGCTGACCGACGACTACACGGAGGCGGTCGCGGCCTTCGCGGAGCGGCGAGCGCCGCGGTTCAGGGGGCGTTAGGCGGCCGCGAACGCTCAGGGGCGCAGCGTGTAGCGCGGCGCGCCGGAGACGGCGTGGCGCGCGAGCTGGCCCTGGATCTCGTCGAGCCAGTCGCAGAGGACCGGCCGGGTGTCGCGCGGGTCGATCAGCTCGTGCACGCCGAACTCCTCGCTCCGCGGCAGGACGGACTGCGCCTTCGCCATCTCTTCCTCGAGCTCGGCGCGTCGCTGCTCGGGATCGGGGGCGGACTCGATCTCGCGCCGGAAGGCGAGGGCGACGCCGCTCTCGACGGGCAGTGCGCCGCTCATCGCGGAGGGCCAGGCGACCACCATCGGATTCGACCCGAGATGAATGCCCTGGGCGACGCCGTACGAGCGCCGCACCACGCAGGCGAACCAGGGCACGGTCGACTGCAGCACCGCGAACATGGCGCGCATGCCCGCGCGGATCGTTCCCTCCTGCTCGGCCCTCGTGCCGACCGCGAAGCCCGGCTCGTCGACGAAGGAGACGATCGGCAGGTGGAAGAGGTCGCAGAGCTCGACGAAGCGGCGGATCTTGTCCGCGCCGTCGCGGGTCATGGACCCCCCGTCGTGATGGCAGTCGTTGGCGAGGACGCCGACGGCATGGCCGTTCACGCGGGCGAGGCCGGTGATCTGGCTGCGGCCCCAGAGCTTCCCGATCTCGAAGAAGCTCCGGCCGTCGACGACGGACTCGATCAGCTTGCGCATCTTGAAGGCGCGCCGTCGCTCGCGCGGGACGAGCGAGAGGAGCGATTCGTCGCGGCGCTGGCGCTCGTCGCCGAGGTCGAACCAGGGCGGAGCCTCGCCGCAGTGGCTCGGCAGGTACGAGAGGAACTGCTGCGCCTGGCGCAGGGCGTCGACCTCGTCCTCGGCGACGTTGTCGACCATGCCGTTGCGCGCGTGGACAGCGGCGGAGCCCAGCTCCTCCTTCGAGACGGATTCCTTCATCGCATGGGCCACGACGGCGGGGCCGCCGGTCAGGACCTGCGCGCCGTCGCGGGTCATGATCGAGAGATGGGAGGCGACGAGGCGGCCGGCGGGAAAGCCGGCGACGGCGCCGAGCGCGATGCAGACCACCGGGACCGTCGACATCGTGCGCATCGAATGCACGTTCATGATCGGCGGCGAGGTCCAGTCGTAGCCGGTGCGTCCGCGCGCGCCGCCGGCGGTGCCCCCCGCGATCGAGGCGCCGCCGGCTTCGAGCATGCGGACCAGGGGGATGCCGCGCTGGGTCGCGAGCTCCTCGGCGTACAGGCCCTTCTTGATGGTCGCCGGGGTGTAGGCGCCGCCACGGATCGTGAAGTCGTCGCCGCAGACGACGACGGGGCGGCCGCCGACGCGCGCCGTGCCGACGATGACGCCGGTCGGCGTGAAGTCGCGGCCGTCTGCGTCGCTGCTCGCGCCCGTGATCCGGCCGCGCTCGAGGAAGGAGTCGCGATCGACGAGCCGCGCGATGCGCTCGCGGGCGTTCAGCAGGCCGCGCTCGCGGCGCTTGTCGAGGACGTCCCGTCCGCCCATCTCGAGGGCGCGGGCGCGGCGGCGTTCGATCTCGTCGACTTCGGGCTTCCAGCTCATGGCGCGGACGCTATCACAGGGCGCGTCGTGCGAGGTGATAGGATCGAGAGGCGGCCGTCGCCGTCGGGGAGATCGAGATGGACATCGCGGGGGCCAACGTCGTCGTCACGGGGGGCGCGAACGGAATCGGGCGCGCATTGTGCGAAGCCTTCGCCGCCGAGGGGGCCGGACGGATCGCCGTCGTCGACGTCGATCTCGAACGGGCGAGCGAGGTCGCAGCAGCGGTCGGCGGGCGGGCCCATCGCGTCGACGTCGGCTCGCGCGAGGCCGTCGACGCGCTCGTTCGCGAGGTCGAGGCGGACACGGGGCCGATCGATCTCTTCGTGTCGAACGCCGGGCTGCTCGTCGTGGGCGGGCCGGAGGTCGCGGTCGCCGCGTGGCAGCGGCTCTGGGACGTGAACGTGATGGCCCACGTCCATGCCGCGAACGCGGTGCTCCCTTCGATGCTGGCGCGCGGCCGCGGCTACCTGCTCAACACCTGCTCGGCGGCGGGCCTGCTGACCCAGATCGGATCGGCGCCCTACGCCGTGACGAAGCATGCGGCCGTCGCCTTCTGCGAATGGCTCTCGATCACCTACGGCGACCGCGGCATCCGGGTCTCGGCGCTCTGTCCGCAGGCGGTCCGGACCGACATGGCGATCGCCTTCGGCGACGGCGACGGCGGCGTCGCCGGGATCGACGGCATGATCGAGCCCGCCGAGCTCGCGCGCGTCACCGTGGAGGGCCTGCGGGCGGAGCGGTTCCTGATCCTGCCGCACCCCGTCGTGCGGACCTACTACGAGCGCAAGGGGCAGGACCTCGAGCGCTGGCTCGCGGGCATGCGGCGACTCCACGCGCAGTTCAGCGGACAGGTCGGCTAGGAGCCGGATCGGGCCCCGGGGCTGGCCAAATTTCAAGACGGGGCGTATCGTAATGCCCGCCCGACGGCCTGGCGGCCTGGCGGCCCGGGGAGCGGGCGGTCGGGCGCGCGGGCGGAGGCTGCCCGCCCGTCTCCACGTGAGGTGTCCAGCGATGGATTTCGAGCTGCCCGAAGAGGTCCTGGCGTTCGAGCGCGAGGTCGTGGCCTTTCTCGAGGCCAACCGGTCCGACGACGTCATGGACCGCAACCCCGAGCATCTCTCGCAGACCGTCGAGACGCCGGCGAAGCGCGCCTTCATGCGCAAGCTCGCGGAGCAGGGCTGGCTCGGGATGTCCTGGCCCAAGAAGTACGGCGGCCAGGAACGCTCGGGCATCTACGACTTCGTCCTGACCGAGGCGCTCTCGCGCTTCGGCGCGCCGCAGCCGGGCAAGGGCGTCGGCATCGTCGGCAAGACGATCATCCGCCACGGCAACGAGGAGCTGAAGGCCTACTTCCTGCCGCGCATCATCCGCGGCGAGATCGAGTTCGCGATCGGCTACTCCGAGCCGCAGGCGGGCAGTGACGCGGCCTCGATGCAGCTCAAGGCCGTTCGCGACGAGGCCCGCGGCGGCTGGGTCCTCGACGGCCACAAGATCTGGACGACCTCGGCCCACTTCGCCGACTGGTACTGGGTCGGCGCCCGGACCTCCGAGCACAAGCACAAGGGCATCACGCTCTTCCTCGTCCCCATGAACCACGCGGGATTCGAGATCCATCCGACCCATACGATCGGCGACGAGCGGACGAACGAGGTCTTCTTCAACTCCGTCTTCGTCCCCGACTCCCACGTCGTCGGCCAGGTCGGCGCGGGCTGGACCTACATCTGCGAGGCGCTCGACCTCGAGCGCTTCGCGATGCTGCCCGTCGGTCCCGTCGAGATGAAGCTCAAGGGCCTCGTCGACTACGTCGCGACGGCGACCCTCGACGGGAAGCCGTTGCGCGAGGATCCGGTCGTGCGCGATCGGATCGCGAAGCTCTGCGCCGACCTCGAGGTCGCGCGCAAGCTGCAGCGCAAGGTGATCAGCGAGGCGCTGAAGGACCGGGTTCCGACGGTCGAGGCCGCGATGTACAAGATGTGGCAGTCGCAGCTCGGCCAGCGCATCGCGAACGCCGCGCTCGACCTGATCGGTCCCGACGCGGCGCTCAAGCCGGAGGAGCCGGAGGCGCCGGTGAACGGCCGCTACGAGCGCTCCTATCGCTACACCGTGGTCGACACGATCGGCGGCGGGACGAGCGAGGTCCAGCGCAACATCATCGCGGGTCGGGGCCTCGGCCTGCCCAAGTGTTATTAGGCCGCCGACCGGCCCCCGGAATCGGAGCTCTTCGCGTGTCGACCCCCCGGTCTTCCTCCCCGCATCTGCTCGAAGGCATTCGCGTCCTCAACCTCGGCGCCGTCGGGCCCGCCGCCCGCGCCGGGCGCATGCTCGCCGACTACGGTGCGGAGGTCGTCCAGATCGCGCCCGTCTCGAAGCAGGGCGGACTCCAGACCAAGCCCGTCTACCACACCTACGGCGCCGGCCGCGACTTCAAGCGCATGCGCATCGACCTCAAGGCCGAGGCGGGACGCGAGGCGCTGCTCGCGCTCGCGCAGGTCTCCGACGTCGTGATCGAGTCCTACCGCCCGGGCGTGGTCGACCGGCTCGGCATCGGCTACGCGGCGATGCGCGCGCGCAATCCGCGCATCGTCTACTGCTCGACCTCCGGCTACGGCCAGGACGGTCCGGCGGTGGGCTGGGCGGGCCACGACATCAACTACCTCGCCATGTCGGGATTCCTCGCCTGTACCGAGCCCCGCGCCGACGGCGGTCCCCCGATCCCCGGCGCCACCGTCGCGGACAGCGCCGGCGGAGGCATGCACGCCGTGATCGCGATCCTTGCCGCGCTCGTCAAGCGCGACGCGACGGGCGAGGGGGCCTACCTCGACTGCTCCGCCGCCGAGGGGATCCTCGCGCTCATGTCGCTCTCGGTCGACCAGTATCTGGCCGAGGGCGAGGTCGCGGGCCCGCGTCAGGTCCTGCTGACCGGTCGCTATGCGTTCTACGACCTCTATCCGACCCGGGACGGTCAGTGGATGTCGGTCGGCGCGATCGAGCCCCACTTCTACCGCAACCTCTGCGAGCGCCTCGGCCTCCCGCAGTACAAGGACGAGCAGTACGCCGAGGACAGGCAGGACGAGATTCGCGCGGCCTTCCGAGCGGCGTTCCTGACGCGGACCCGGGACGAGTGGACGGCGGAGCTCTCGGCGAACGACACCTGCGTCGCGCCCGTGCTCTCGATCCCCGAGGTCACGACGAACGCGCACTGGCGGGCGCGCGGTCTCTTCATGGAGGCCGAGCACGCGGAGCGAGGCGTCTTCGAGCAGCTCTCGCCCGTGCTCGCCGGCGCGGTCCGGGCGCATCCGCGGCATGCGGTGCGCTGCGGGGACGAGACCGACAGCGAGGCCCTGCTGGCCGCCGCCGGGCTGCCGTCCGACGCGATCGCGAAGGCGCTGAGCGAAGGCGCCGTCGAGTAGGGATTTTTTCTCGAGACTTCCGTTCACGAGCTCAAGGAGAGAGAGATGGCCAACGAGTCCGCCACCGACCTTCCGGCAGAAGTGCAGTCCTGGATCGGCCAGGAGCGCTACACGGAGCAGACCAGCTTCCCGATCGAGATGGGCTACGTGCTGACCACGATGTCGGCGACCCAGAACGGCAATCCGATCTACTGGGAGGAGAAGGCCGCGAAGGAGATCACCGGCGGCTGGATCACGCCCCCGACGATGGTCTCGGTCTGGTTCCGCCCGCACGACTGGTCGCCGGGTCGGACGGAACCCGCGGTGCCGCTTCAGCTCCACTTCGACCTGAAGGCGAAGCTCGGCCTGCCCGAGGCCGTGATGAGCGACAACACGATCGTCTTCGGCGAGCCGATCCGACCGGGCGATCGGCTGACGACGACCCAGATCCTCTACTCGGTCTCGCCGCTCAAGAAGACCAAGCTCGGTACCGGACGCTTCTGGGACTTCGGCGTCCGAGTCGTCAACCAGAAGGGCGAGCTCTGCGCCGAAGAGCGCTACACGGGCTTCGGCTACAACCGCGACTAGCGAAGGCAGGGAGGGATCATCATGGCAGCCAATCTGATGCTGGGCGACGTGAAGGAAGGGCAGGATCTGCCGGTCCTCGAGAAGCTCGTGAAGCCGGTGACGGTCGTGTTGGGTGCGATGGCGAGCCGCGACTGGCGACCGCAGCACCACGACTACCAGTTCGCCGTCAACAACAACGGCCTGCAGGACATCATCATGAACACGCCGAACCTGGCCGCCTGGTTCGAGCGCTACCTGACGGACTGGACGGGGCCGAAGGGCCGCCTCGGTCGCATCAAGTTCCGCATGAAGGACTCGGTCTACCCGGGCGACACGATGCAGTTCGCAGGCAAGGTCACGGGCGTGGCGCGCGGCGCGAAGAGCACCGGCTGGGTCGACGTCAAGATCGAGCTCACGGCCGGTCCGAAGGGCTGCGTCTCCTGCGAGGCGCGCATTTGCGTGCCCGAGACTCCGGACGCGAATCCCTGGAAGCTCAAGGGCGACGACTGGAAGCCCTGAGCGGGCCGGAGAGACGGAGATGGATCTCGACTTCACCGAAGAGCACGACATCCTGCGCGAGATGGTGCGCGGCGTCGTCGCGGAGCACGCGCCGCTCGAGGTCGTGCGCGCGTTCGAGGACGACGCGCGCGGCTATCCGGAGGGGCTGTGGAAGCAGCTCGCCGAGCAGGGGCTCGTCGGGATCCTGATTCCCGAGGCCTTCGGCGGCGGCGGCCAGACGCTCCTCGAGGCGGCGATCCTCCACGAGGAGCTCGGCCGCGCGCTCGCGCCGACGCCGCATCTCGAGTCCGCCGTGCTGGCGGCAGGTGCGCTCGTCCGGGCCGGCAGCGAGACGCAGAAGCGCGCGTGGCTGCCGCGGATCGCTTCGGGCGATGCGCTGCTGACGCCGGCCTGGCTCGAGCCGCGCGGCTCCTTCGCGGCCCAGGGCGTCCAGCTGCGGGCCACGCCCGACGGCGACGGCTTCCGCCTGAGCGGCACGAAGGTCCACGTGACCTTCGCCCGCAACGCCGCGCGACTCGTCGTGCTTGCCCGGGTCGGCCCGGGCGAGACGGAGGTCGATCTGTTCCTGGTCGATCCGCAGGCGCCGGGCGTCACGCTCGACCAGCGCCACAACCTCGGCTCGCAGACGATCTACCGGATCGACTTCGAGCAGGTCCGCGTCGAGGCCGCGGATCGGATCGGAGGCGCCGGCAGCGGCTGGGCGACCTGGCACGACGCCATGCTCGACGCGTGCGTGCTGGCCGCGGCCCAGGCCGCCGGGGGCGCGCGCCGCGCGCTCGAGATCACGACGGAGTACGCGAAGACGCGGCAGCAGTTCGGCAAGCCGCTCGGCGCCTTCCAGGCGATCTCCCACTATCTCGCGGATGGCGCGACGCAGATCGAGGGCGGCTCGACCCTCGTCTACGAGGCGGCCTGGATGCGCTCGGTCGGCAAGGACATCGCGCGCCAGGCACCCCTCGCCAAGCTCTTCATGGGCCACGCCTATCGCGACGTGACGGCGATGTGTCAGCAGGTCTGGGGCGGCGTCGGCTTCACGATCGAGTACGACATCCAGCTCTACTTCCGCCGCGCGAAGCAGCTGCAGATGGCGTGGTGGGACGAGCGCCGGCTCTCCGAGCTGGTGGCGGGCGAGGTCCTCGACCGGCATCCGGCGGTGGTCGGGGGCTGAGCGGCGGGACGGCTTCGTTCTTCGCGGCTACGGCGTTGGCGGCGGATTCTTCAGGCGGGCTCGAGCAGGACGGTTTCCCGCACGAGGCGCTCGATCTCGGCGGGCTCGAGGCCCGCTTCCCGGGCGATCTCGCGGCCGTGCTCGCCGTGGCGGGGCGCGCCGCGGCGGACGGAGACGGGCGTCTTCTCGAAGTCGCCGAGCGGGCGCGGCTGGCGCAGGCGTCCCGCCGCCGGGTGGTCCATCTCGAAGACGAGCTCGTTCGCGACGACCTGCGGATCGAGGTGGATCGTCGCCGGATCGCCGACCGTCGCGTGGGGCACGTCCGCGTCGGCGAGCAGCGCGAGCAGCTCCGCCGTCGTGAAGCGGCGGAGCGTTTGGTCGAGCAGGGCCTGCAGCTCGCGGCCGTGGCGCGCGCGCGGGTCCGCCTTCTCGAAGCGGGGGTCGAGGGCGAGATCGTCGCGGCCGAGCGCGCCGCAGAGGGCCGCGAACTCGCGGTCCTGGATGTAGCTGATCGCGATCCGCCCGTCGGCCGTCGGCCGGATCATCGGCAGCGCCGACTTCAGCAGCGGCGCCGAGACGCCTTCGCCGAGCAGGGTGTGGTTCTGCATGCCGTCGGGCCAGAGGAAGGCGAGGCTCGCGTGGAGCATCGAGATCCTGAGGTGCTGGCCGCCGGCGCCGCGCGCGCGGGCGAGCAGGGCGGCGGTGATCAGTTGGCCAGTCTGGATCGCGGTGCCCTTGTCGCAGACGACGCTGCGGACGAATTCGGGCTCGCCGGTCTCGAGGTTCGCCTGATGCGTCGCGACGCCGACGTAGGCCTGCATCAGCGAGTCGTAGACGCCGCGCTTCACCATCGGGCCGCGCTCGCCGTAGCCGCTGATCGAGACGTAGACGAGCTCGGGATGCCGCGCGCGATAGCGCTCGGCGCCGATCCCCATCCGATCGACCGCACCGGGTCGGAAGTTCTGGACGAAGACGTCGGCCCGCGCGACGAGACGATCGAGCAGCGCGATGCCGGCGGGCTGGCGCAGGTCGAGCGCGATCGAGCGCTTGTTGCGGTTCAGGCTGGTGAAGAGCGCGGAGAGGCCGCCGCGGCTCGGGCCGATCGTGCGCAGCGCGTCGCCCTTGCCGGGCGCCTCGACCTTGATCACGTCGGCGCCCTGGTCGGCGAGGATCGAGGTCGCGAGCGGTCCCGAGGCCATGGTGGTGAGGTCGACGATGCGGATTCCGTCGAGCGGGCCGGGCATGAGGCGACTCCAGAGCGGGCGACGGGCGTTGCGGGGCGGCGTCGCGGTGGGCGAGCCTAGCCGAAATCGCGGAGGGAGGATTCTCGTGTCGGATGCATCGTCGCAGCAGGCGCTGGTCGAACGCCTCGCGGCCCTCGAGGCGCGGGTCGCGCGGGCCGAGGCCCAGGGCGAGATCCTCGCCCTGAAGAGCCGCTACGGCGCGCTCGCCGACGCGCGCTATTCGCGTCGGGGGCCGAGGCCGCAGCCGGAGATCGATCGCGTCGCCGAGCAGCTCGCGGCGCTCTTCACCGAGGATGCCGTCTGGGAGGGCGGCGGCGCGCTCGGGCGCTGCGAAGGGCGGGCGGCGATCCGCGAACGGTTCCGTCTGCCGACGCTCCACTACGCCTGGCACTTCTTCGTGAAGCCCGAGATCCGGGTCGAGGGCGAACGGGCGAGCGGGACCTGGGACGTGCTCGCGCTGGTGACGACGCTCGAGGGACGGGCGATGTGGATGATCGGCGTCGAGCACGACGAGTACGCGCGGGTCGACGGCCACTGGCTCCACACGCGGATGCAGCTCGACGCCCAGCTGATGGCGCCCCACGACCGGGGCTGGGCGACGCCGGCGACTCGGCCAGGCGGAGGCTGACGCGCGGATCCGATCGGGACGGGATCGGCGGGGGACGAACGACGAGAGCGCAGGGGATCGCGGGAGGTCGCGCGGGGCCCGCCAGACCTATCGCGGCCCGTTGACCGGCGCGATCATCGTCTCGCCGAGCTCCCGGAGCTTGTCCTTCTTCTGCTGCATCGTCGCGCCGGGCGCCATCTGGAAGGAGAGGGGCCAGGAGACGGTCGCCGTCAGGCCGAGATCGAAGAGTCGCTTCATCTTGTCGGGCGGGAGCTGCTCGGTCAGGGGGATCATGCAGTCGAAGGGCTCGCGGTCGCGGCCGAACTTCTTCCGCTGGCGCTGGAGCTCGGTCAGGATCGCGATCGTCTCCTCGAAGGTCGTGCCCGCGCCCGTCCAGCCGTCACCGTACTGGCCGGCGCGGCGCAGCGCCGCGGCGTTCATGCCGCCGATCCAGAAGGGCACCTTCCCGCTCGGGATCGGATTGATGCGAATCGGCTCGAAGCGGTAGAACTCGCCGTCCGCCGAGACGACCTCCCCGGCGAGCAGGCGCTGGACGATCGGGATCTGCTCGTCCATCCGCCTTCCGCGCGCGTCGAAGGGCCGCCCGAGGATCTCGAACTCCTCCTGGAGCCAGCCGGCGCCGATCCCGAACACGACCCGATTCTTCGAGAAGACGGCGGCCGTACTGAGACCTTTCGCCACCTCGATCGGATGGCGCATCGGGAGCACGTAGACGTTGGGCATGAAGCGCAGCCGCGTCGTCACCATCGCGAGCGCGCTGATCGTCGCGAAGACCTCCGGAAACTGGGTCTGGGCGTCGAAGGGCGGCTCGCCCGAGCTGTCGTAGGGGTAACGCGAGTCGTAGGACTCGGGCGCGAAGAGATGATCCGCGACCATGATGCCCTCGAAGCCCGCCTCCTCGATCACCGGCACGAGCTCGAGCATTTCGTCGGGATGGGTGAAGGGGAGGGACTGCCAGAACTGCATGACGGGCTCCTCGCGGATGGGCGCGCCCGAGTCTTGCAGACGGGGCAGGGCCGGGCCAGGGAGATCGGCCCCTGATCGCCTATGCTCTCGCCCCCATCGAGCGGCAACGGAGGAGGTTTCGGGATGGTGGTCGAGCACGTCGCGGTCGTCGGCGCGTCCCTCGCAGGGCTGCGTCTGCTCGAGGCGCTCCGCCGCGAAGGCCATACGGGGCGCGTCACGATGATCGGGGCGGAGCCCGAGCTCCCCTATGATCGTCCGCCGCTCTCGAAGCAGTTCCTGGTCGATGCCTGGGAGGACGAAAAGCTCGCGCTGGCCCGCTCGGGGGTCGCCCCGCTCGGCGCCGAGTGGCGACTGGGGCGACGCGCGATGGCGCTCGATCCGAAGCGTCTGGCCGTGACGCTGGACGATGACAGCGAGGTCGCGGCCGACGCCGTCGTGCTCGCGACGGGGGCGGCCGCGCGACGGCTTCCGTTCGAGCGGGGCCTCGACGGCATCCTGGCGCTGCGGACCCTCGACGATGCCCGACGCCTGCGCGACGCCCTCGCGGCGATGCCGCGGGTCGTCGTGATCGGCGCCGGCTTCATCGGCATGGAGGTCGCGGCGAGCTGCCGCGCGAAGGGCTGCGCGGTGACCGTCGTCGAGCCGTTGCCGGCGCCGTTGATTCGCGGGCTCGGGCCGATCCTCGGAGAGCGGGTCGCGCGGCGCCATCGCGAGGCCGGCGTCGAGTTCCATCTCGGTGTCGGCGTCTCGGGCTTCGAAGGCGAGGGCCGGGTCACGGGCGTGCGCCTCGCGGACGGACGGGTGGTTCCTGCGGATCTCGTCGTGGTCGGCATCGGGGCCGCGCCCTGCGTCGGATGGCTCGAGGGCGCGGGACTCGAGATCGACAACGGCATCCTCTGCGACGCGACCGGCGCGACCTCCCGCCCGGGAATCTACGCCCTCGGCGACTGCGCGCGCTGGCTCCATCCACGCTATCCGGCCCGACCCCGCTTCGAACATTGGACGAGCGCCGTCGAGCAGGCCGACGTCGTCGCGCGACGCATCCTGAAGGGCGAGGCGGAGCCCCATGCGGCCGTGCCCTACGTCTGGACCGATCAATTCGACCTGCGCCTCGCGATCGCGGGCGAGTTCGGGCCCGAGGACGAGATGCACGTCTGTCTCGGCGCGCTCGAGCAGGACAAGTTCCTCGTGCTCTTCGGCCGAGCGGGTCGCCTCGTCGGCGCGGTCGGCTGCAAGCGGCCGCGCCAGCTGAACGCCGCGCGCCGCTGGATCGCCGAGGGGATCTCGATCGCCGACGCGATCAGCCAGGCGAAGTAGTCGGATCAGCGGGTCCGCGCGATCCGCCGCGCGCGCTCGTCGCGGACGAAGAAGAGTGCCGCGACCGACGCGGTATTCATCGCCGCGAAGATCATGAACGCGATGCGATAATCGCCCAGCGTGTCGCGCAGCGTCGCCGCGAGGAGCGGCCCGAGCACCGCCCCAGGCAGCAGCGTCAGCGTCATCATTCCGTAGATCGAGCCGAGGTGACGCGTCCCGAAGCAGCGCTCGATCACGAGCGGATAGACCACGTCCCGCGCCGCCTGGCTGAAGCCGAAGGTGTAGACGAAGACCGGGAGCAGGACGGGGTTGGGCAGCGCGAGCAGCACGAAGGAGCTGAAGGCGAGCAGCGCATAGTCGTAGAGGATCGAGCGCTCGTGGGGGATGCGATCCGCGATCCAGCCGCCGGCCAGCTTCGAGACGATGCCCAGCGCGATCGCGAGACTCAGGTGGCCGCGCGCCTCCTCGCGCGACAGGCCCGCGTCGGTCAGGAAGAGCACGAGGTGGTCGAGGGCGCCGGTGAAATAGAAGAAGAAGCTGAAGAGGGTCGAGGTCAGGATCCAGAAGGTCGGGGTTCGCAGGGCGGCGGCCAGGTCGAGATCGAGCGCGTCGCCTTCCTGGCCTCCCGGCGCATCGCGCGGATCGTCGGGCGGCCGATCGGCCTGCGCGTCGGCCGGGCGGTCGAGCCGGGCATCCGCGGCTGCATCGTTCGTCGCGCGTGCGTCGCCCGCATCGTCGCGATCGCGGATGAGAAAGAGCGAGGCCGGCAGCAGCACCAGCAGCGAGAACGCGACGACCGCCAACAGGCCCGCCCGGAAGTCCCAGCGCTCGGCGACCGCCCCCGTCAGCCGGACCATCGCCCAGCCGCCGACGTTCGATCCGGCGTAGGCGATGCCGAGGGCGAGCCCGCGATGGCGCCGGACCCAGCGCGCGACGACGTGGCCGACCGTGATGTCGCCCATGCCCGCTGCGCCGAGCCCGACCCCGGCCATCGCGCAGTAGAACCCGACGATCGACTCCGCCCGGGCATAGACGAAGAAGACCCCGGCGAAGAGCAGCGAGGAGGCCGCGAGGACGCGGGAGGCGCCGTATCGAACGGTCAGCCAGCCCGCGACCGGACTCGCCAGGGCCTGGAAGGTCAGCTGGGGGACGTTCGCGCCCGAGAACTGGGCACGCGTGAGGTCGAGCGCTTCGATCAGGTCCGCCGAGAGCCCGCGCGTCACGTAGGTCAGCCCGAGCCCCATCTGGCAGATCAGGCAGCCGAGCACGATCCAGAGCTCGCGCGCCGTCCACATGCGGCTCGCCGGCGAGCCGCCCATCGCGGGAGGAAGCTTCCAGTGGCGGTCGTCCGCGCGGTCGACGGCCCGCGTGCGGGCGAGGAGGTCCTCGTCGAGCGCGTCGCCGAAGCGGCGCTTCGCGTCTTCGCGCAGCTGCCCTTCGCGACCTTGCTGCCGACGCCCCGCGGCAACTCGGGCAGGACGACCAGCGCCTCGGGCCAGAGCCGCGCGCGACGCCTTCGGCCTGCAGGTGGGCGCGCAGCGCTTCGAGTCGAGCGCGGTCCCGGGCCGCAGCTCGACGTAGGCGGCGGCCCGCTCGCCGAGAATGCGATCGGGCATCCCGATCGCCGCGACCCGGCGCGACGCTCGAGATGGAGCGACGCCCTCCTCGATGGCGGCCCGCCGAGGAGGTTCTTGCCGCCGCGGATGATGATGTCGTCGGTCCGCCCGATCACGCGCAGGGTAGCCCTCGCATCGAGGCCGACGAGGTCGCCAGGCGCCCAGCCGTCGGCCGTGATCAGGGCGGCGTTCGCCTCGGCGCCGAGGTAGCCGCGCGAGACCACCAGCCTTCACCGCGGGCTGCCCGCGCGCCCGCTCGCACCGTCACGTCGCGCCCCTCCGCGTCGAAGGCACCGGCACCGCATCTCCGCGATCGGCCGTCCCGCGGTCGTAGAGGCGCTTGGTCAGCGGATCACTCGGACGTCGCGCTGACCGCGCCCCGTCGTTGGAGCCGTAGAACTGGAGGACCGACGCCCCGGTGCGCAGCTCGAGATTGCGCGCCTGGCGCTCAGGCACCGCCTCGCCCCCCGGTGAAGAGCGCCCGCGGCGCGAGATCCGCCCGCCGTCGAATCCGCCCGACTCGAGCAGCATGATGAACTGCGTCGACACGGCGGCGAGCACGCTGACGGCGGCGTTCGAGCGCGTCGATCGTGGCGCGTCGAACTTGCAGGTCAGGACGGTGGGCGCGCCGAGCAACTCGGGAGTAGTGGCCCGTCAGAGACCGAAGCCGACCGGGGCGGGCAGGGCGCTCATGAAGACGTCGCCCTCGCTCAGATGCCCGACGTCGAGCGCGGGCGATGGAAGTGGAACCAGCGGAGCTGATCGTGCACGACGATCTTCGGCAGGCCCGTGGTGCCGGACGTCGTGATGAGCAGCGGACGTCGTCGCGCCCGGAAGGCGCGCGGGGCGAGCTGGCGGGCGAGCGCTTCAGATTCGGGGCCGGCGAGGGGCACCGGGCGGCCGTCGAGGAACCGATCGCGTCGTCGGGGAAGGCGTCGCCGGCGAGGGTCAGATGGAAGTCGATCCCGGATCCCGCGCTCGCGCAGGCGCGCGACGCGGTCGGCAGCAGGCCATCCGCCATGCGGAGGGCGGAGACGAGGTCGCGCCGGGCGAGTGTCAGCAGGTGGGCGGTACTCGCGCTCTCCACAGCAGGGCGCGAGGCCCAGGCGAACCAGCCCACAGCGCTCGGCAGCTTGATAGGCCACATGGAAGGCGGTTCCGTCCGGGACCAGACGGCGACCCGTTCACCGGGGCGGGTCCAGCGCGAGGAAGGCGCGCGCCAGCCCGAGGTCGGCGGCCGCGTCGTAGCCGGCCCAGTCAGCACCCGCTCGTCGACGACGAAGGCCGGGTCGCGCGGTCGGCTGCGCGGGTTCGGACGTGGGCGACGAGGATTCGGGGAATTCCATCTCAGCTTCCGAAGACGATGGGGGAGCTTCCGGCCAGCCCTGGACGTACTCGGTGGCGAGGGCGCTCCGCACCGGCCTCGTCGACCGCATGGCGCGGTGCGCAGGCGAGCAGCTCCTCGAGACAGACGCGACCTTCGAGCCGGGCGACGTTGACGCCGAGACGGGAGTGGGGGCCGTAGCCGAGAAAGACGGGATCCGCGGGGGGCGGCGTCAGATGTCGAAGCGGTCCGGGTCGGGGAACTCGCGCTTCGTCGTGGTTGGCCGAGTGGTAGAGGAACATCAGGTTCTGCCCCGGCTCCATGCGTGCGCCCGCGATCTCGAAGGGACGCTCGACCTGCCGCATCAGGAACTGGGTCAGCATGTCGTAGCGCAGCCCTCGTTAAGAGAGCGTCGGGGATCAACGTCAGGTCCTCGACGCAGGGCGTCGCTGGTCCAGGTGCTCGGCGAGACGCCGGACAGTGTTGGCCAGGTCTTCGGGAAGGTCTCGGAGCCGCCGATGATCAGCATCGAGAGGTGGGAGGCGAGCGCGTCGTCATCGAGTCGCCGACCGTCCTGCTCGATTCCAGCAGTTTCTGCGAAGACGTCGTTCACCGGCCCCGTGCGTGTCGACGGCGCGCGATCTAGTCGTGGAAGTAGCGGGTATCTCCTCGAGCGCCGCGAGACCGCCGGGGGTCATGCCGCGCACGCCTTCCTCGCGGGCGAAGAAGCGCCAGACCAGCTCGTTCAGATAGGGCCCGTCCTCGGGCGGGAGTCCCGCTGATCGTGCAGGCGACGGCGGCGACGGCGACGTGGGCCGAGAACGCGTGGATCACGTCCATGCGGCCGCGTTCGAGGCCGGCCTCGAGACAGCTCGTGCGATGTGGCGGATCATGGGTTCGAGCTTCGCGACCTCGGGCGCCGCGAAGGCGGAGCGGAAGGCGGCGCGCAGGCGGTGTGATCGGGGGCGTCCATGTTGATCATGGGCGTGACGGGCTGGACCTTCGTCAGGGTGGGCCGGTCGTGCCGTGCTCGGCGGTCAGATGCTTCGTGTCGGCCGAGGCCTTCCAGACGTCCTCGAAGCGGGAGAGCGCCCAGGTGTCGTACCGGTCGAGGTAGTAGGCGGGCGCCTCGTCCCGCAGGCGCTTCAGCAGATCGGCAGCGGGTCGCCGTGGACGATCGCGTCGGCGAAGGGATCGTAATCGACCATGATGAGGTGGGCTCCGAGCAGGGGCGCGCGATGCCGAGGTCAGCCGGATCTCGGCACTGGACGGCGCCGCGGGCGGGACGCGAATTCCGATTACGGAACGTACTGTCCAACGCGGCTGCCGGCGGCGCGCGCCGGGAGCGCGAAGCGTGAATCGTGGTGGCATGCGCGCGGGCAAGGAAGCGGAAGCGAAGGTCGCGGCGGAGCGCCCGAAGCCGGAGCGCCGACGCATGACGAGCAGCACGGAGCCGACCCGCAGCGAAGAGCTGCGCATCAGGCGATCCTCGGCGACGCTCGCCCCTGCTCGGCGAGGTCGGGTACTCGGCGCTGACCGTCGAGGGCGTCGCCCAGCGAGCCGGGGTCGGCAAGGCGACGATCTACCGTCGCTGGTCGTCAAGCTGCCGTTAGTCGTCGAGGCATTCAGCGCGCTCCGGGCTTCGAGGACGTCGACTCGGGAGCCTGCAGCGCGGTCTCAAGGAGACGCTGCGCCGCTACATCGGGGAACCTTCAGCGCGACGGCGCTCGGAACGGAGTCTTCCCGAGTCTCGCCGGCGAGCGGCCCACAATCGAGCTCTCGAAGATGATCAGGCCCGTCGCGCGTGCGCGTCGGGGAGACCTTCGTGCGGATCTTCGATCGGGCGGGCGCGCGAGATCTCGAACTTGGCTGTCGACCTCGGCCTCGCCGCGGATCTCGTCCTCAGTCCGATCTCCGTCACGCTCTTCTTCCGCGGCAGGCGCTCTCGCCGAAGATGGTCGGTCCGATCGTCGACCTCGCCCTGTCGGGCATCGAGAAGCGCGACTAACGGTGCGCGTTCTCGGCGGACCGCGCGAAGCGCGCCCGCAGCACGTGCTTCAGGATCTTCCCGGTCGGATTGCGGGGCAGCGCGTCGACGAGCTCGAGCTGCTCGGGAATCTTCTGCGTCATCAGGCGCGCGTCGCGCAGGAAGCGCTGCATCTCGTCGAAGGCGAGCGGCCGGGCGGGATCGCGGCAGACGACGACCGCGCAGCAGCGCTCGCCCGTCGCGGCGTCCGGGAGCCCGACGACGGCGACGTCGTCGACCAGCGGGTGGGCCGAGAGGAGGTCCTCGATCTCCTTCGCCGCGATGTTCTCGCCCTTGCGGATGATCACGTCCTTGAGGCGGCCGGTGATCACGACGTAGCCCTCGTGATCGATGAAGCCGAGGTCGCCCGTGCGGAAGAACCCGTCGGCGTCGAAGGCGGCGGCGTCGAGGCGTGCGTCGAGATAGCCGCGGAAGAGGTGGGGGCCTCGTGCGCGCAGCTCGCCGGTCTCGCCCGGCGCCGCGAGGCGACCCTCGGGCGTCACCGCGCGGAGCTCCACCTCGGGCAGGGCCGCCCGGCCTTCGGTCCGTGCGCGCTTCTCGGGCGGGTCGTCGATGCGGGTCATGGTCAGGTTGGGCGCTTCGGTGAGGCCCCAGCCGGAGCAGATGCCGGCGCCGCCGAAGGTCTCGACGAGCTCGTCGTGGAGCCGCGGCGGCTTCGGGGCGCCGCCGCCCGGGAACGCGCGCAGGTGCGGGAAGAGCGGCGGATCCGGACAGGCCCGCGCCGCGCGCAGATAGGTCTCGTGGAAGACCGTGCCGGCGGTGCCGAGGGTGACGCCTTCGCGGCGCAACACGGCGAGGGTGTCCTCCGCCGCGAAGTGCTCGATCAGGATCTGGCGGGCACCGGTCGCGAGGCCGCCCATCAGCCAGCCGAGGCCGCCGACGTGGGTGATCGGAAAGACGAAGGCGATGCGGTCGTCCGCGTCGAGCGCGAGCCCGCGCGCCATGCCGAGGGCGGCGGACCAGAGGCTCGCGTCGGTATGGAGCGCGCCCTTCGGGTCGCCGGTCGTTCCCGAGCTGTAGAAGACCCAGCGGACGGGCTGCGCGCGGGGCTCGATCGATTCGGGCGGAGGCGGGAGCGGCGGCGGGGCGGTCGACGGGCGGGCGGAAGCGGACGAGCGGCCCCGGGCGTCGGGCGAGGCGGGCGCCGGAGCCCGGTCGGGAGCCGGGTGCATCCGACCGGGCGGGGCCTCGACCCGACCGAGGTCCGGCGCGCCGGGGAGGCCGCGCTCGACGACGAGCGGGGCGAGGCCGGGATGGGCCCCGGCCAGGCGGTGCGCCTCGGCGGCGTAGTCGAAGCCGCGCCAGCAGCCCGGCGTCACGAGCAGGCTGGGGCGCGCCTGCGCGATGATGAAGTCGAGCTCCCGGCCGCGATAGATCGGCAGGATCGGATTCTGGACGGCGCCCAGGCGGGCGAGGGCCCCGATCAGGACCGCGGCCTCGAGTCGCGTCGGGAGCACCCAGGAGACGAGCTGGCCGGGCTGCAGCCCGCGCCCGGCCAGGGCGCCGGCGACGGCGAGGCAGGCGTCGCGGTAGCCCGCGAAGTCGAGGCGGCGGCCATGCTCGTCGACGGCCATGCAGGCCGCGGGCGTCGCCGCCGCCCGGGCCTCGATCAGACGCCAGAGGGTCGCTTCTTCGAGCATCGGTTCCGCCCGCATGGCGCTCGCGCGGGTCCGTGCCGCGCGCGGGCGACGCGCTCCCGAGCCGCCTTCCGGCCGCGCGCGATCGTTGGCAACGGTACGCATCGTATCGTAATGTCCGGGCGCGAAATTCCCCTCGAGAGGATTCCGATGGACGCGCGGTTCAGCCCGCAAGACGAAGCCTTCCGGACCGAGATCGCGCGCTGGCTCGAAGAGAACCTGCGCGGCGATTTCGAGCAGGTGAAGGGGCGTGGCGGACCGGGCGACGAGCATGCGCTCTTCGAGGAGCGCCACGCCTGGGAGCGGTTGATGGGCCGCGCGGGCTGGATCGGCGTCGGCTGGCCGAAGTCCGTCGGGGGGCGCGGGCTCCCGCTCTCGCAGCAGATGATCTTCCACGAGGAGTACGCCCGGGCCGGCGGACCTGGCCGCGTCGGCCACATCGGCGAGGGGCTCCTCGGCCCGACGCTGATCCACTTCGGCTCGGCCGAGCAGAAGGCGCGCTTCCTGCCGAAGATCCTCTCGGGCGACGAGGTCTGGTGTCAGGGCTACTCCGAGCCGGGCGCGGGCTCGGATCTCGCGAACGTGCAGACCCGCGCCGAGCGCCAGGGCGACGCGTGGATCGTCAACGGGCAGAAGGTCTGGACCTCGGGGGCGGAGTGGTCGGACTGGTGCTTCGTGGTCTGTCGCACGGATCCGCAGGCCCAGCCCAAACACAAGGGCATCTCGTACCTGCTCGTGCGGATGGACCAGCCGGGCGTCGAGGTCCGCCCGATCATCCAGATGACCGGCGACTCGGAGTTCAGCGAGGTCTTCTTCAGCAATGCGAAGGCGGCGAAGGACGACGTCGTGGGGAAGGTCAACGGCGGCTGGGCCGTCGCGATGGGGACGCTCGCCTTCGAGCGCGGCGCCTCGACGCTCGGCCAGCAGATGCTCTTCCAGAACGAGCTCGACCGCATCATCGCGATCGCGAAGCGCAACGGGACGGCCTCCGATCCGATCGTCCGACAGCGTATCGCCCATGCCTGGATGGGCCTGCGGATCCAGCGCTACCACGCGCTGCGAACGCTCTCCGGCGCCGACGAGTCGGCCGACCTCCCGCCGGCGGCGAGCATCTCGAAGATCTTCTGGGCGAGCTGGCATCGCGATCTGGGCAAGCTCGCGATGGACGTGATGGGCCCCGAGGCCGAGCTCGCCGAGTCGGCGCCCTACGGCCTGTCCGGACTCCAGCGCATGTTCCTGTTCACCCGCTCCGACACGATCTACGCCGGTTCGAACCAGATCCAGCGCAACATCATGTCCGAGCGCGTCCTGGGCCTGCCGCGCGAGCCGCGCTAGTCGCTCGCCACCGCTCGGCGCGCGCTCGCGCGCGTCGAGCCCCCATCGCACGAGGCCAGCCATCATGTCCGACCGCCCCGAGAAGCCGCAGCCCCCGGCCTACGTTCCGCCCCACGACCTGCTGCGCGGCAAGACCGTGCTCATGACCGCGGCCGCCGGGGCCGGCATCGGCTTCGCGACGGCGCAGCGCTGCGCCGAGGAGGGGGCGCGGCTCTTCATCAGCGACATCCATCCGAAGCGGACGGCCGAGGCGGCCGAGACGCTCGCCCAGATCTCGGGTCAGCCGGTGGGCCACCGGCTCTGCAACGTGCGCGACGATGCCGACGTGCGCGCGCTCGTCGCGGCCGCGATCGAGGACATGGGCCATGTCGACGTCGTCATCAACAACGCCGGGCTCGGCGGCGAGGTGCCCATCGTCGACATGACGGACGAGCAGTGGACGGCCGTGCTCGACATCACGCTCAACAGCGTCTTTCGCATGACGCGCGCGGTCCTGCCCCACATGATGGCCCGGCGCGGCGGCGTCATCGTCAACAATGCCTCGGTCCTCGGCTGGCGCGCCCAGAAGGGCCAGGCCCACTACGCGGCGGCGAAGGCCGGCGTGATGGCCCTGACCCGCTGCTCGGCGCTCGAGGCGGCCGACTACGGCGTTCGGATCAACGCCGTCGCGCCATCGATCGCGATCCATCCCTTCCTGGTCAAGACGACCCCGCAGGCGCTGCTCGACGAGCTCGAGGCGAAGGAGGCCTTCGGCCGGGGCGCCGCGCCCTGGGAGGTCGCGAACGTGATGGTCTTCCTCGCGAGCGACTATTCCTCCTACATGACGGGCGAGGTCGTCTCGGTCTCGAGCCAACGGGCCTGAGCCGACCGGGGCGATCGCGCGCAGCCCGTCCGTGGGGCGTTCGCCCGATCCCGCCCCTCCGCTGGGCGGGCCCCTTCCCCCCCTTGGTTCGACCCGATTGGACGATGCCCGTCCGCCTGTCGAACGCCATCGTCCCGGCTGCCTCAGGTCACTCGATCCGCACACCGAAGAGCGACCTGCTTGCCACCGTCCTGCGCGCGGACGCGGGCTGGCTTCGACGCAGCGAGGGAGACCGATGGATCGAGGGGGTCGAGAGCGAGCCGGTCGGCGTCGACGGCGAGGATGGTTGCCGCTGCTCCTGGCCGCGACCTTCGCCGGATCCACCCGCGCGAGCGACGACCTGCTCGATCTCTCCCTCGAAGATCTGATGAACGTCGAGGTCACCTCGGTCTCGAAGAAGGCCGAGAGCAAGCAGCGCGCCGCCGCGGCGATCACCGTCATCACCGCCGAGGACATCCGCCGAGGCGGATTCACGAGCATTCCCGAGGCGCTGCGCATCGTCCCCGGTCTCCAGGTCGCCCGCATCGATGCGAGCCGCTGGGCGATCTCGATCCGCGGCTACCGCCAGGAGTTCTCGAACAAGCTGCTCGTCCTGATCGACGGGCGCAGCATCTACACGCCGCTCTTCGGAGGCGTCGTCTGGGCCGAGCAGACCTTCGCGATCGAGGACGTCGATCGCATCGAGGTCATCCGCGGACCCGGCGGGACGCTCTGGGGTCCGAACGCCGTCAACGGCGTCATCAACATCATCTCGAAGAAGGCGAGCGACACGCAGGGGACACGGGCCCATGTGTTCGGCGGGACCCAGGAGTCGGGCCTCGCGCTGCGCTACGGCGGGACGGCGGGCGAACAGACCGACTATCGCGTCTCCGTGCGCGGCGAGAAGACGTACGACTACGACTTCCACCAGAACTACGACGGCGACGACGAGTGGAACCAGATCCGACTCGGCAGCCGCGTCGATTCCCGGCTCTCCGAACGGACCGAGACGACGCTGCTGCTCGACTACTTCGACAACGACTACCAATGGGGGCAGGGCGTGGGCGGCGTCCCGCCGACGGCCTTCGCGCGTCGCGACGCGGGGAGCCGGGGCGGCGACGTCGTCGCCCAGCTCCGTCACCGCCTCGAAGGCGGCTCCCGGGTCTCGCTGGCCGCCTACTACGACATCGTCTCGCGGCGGACGACCCTCGACGAGCGGAGCCAGACCGCGGACTTCCAGGCCCAGCACGAGCTCACGGTCGCCGACCGCCTCGCCGTCGTATACGGCCTCGAGTACCGCTACTGGAACACCCGGACCGAGCACCCGAGCGGGAGCCTCCAGTACTCCCCCAACGACGACGACTTCCACCTCGGCGACGCCTTCGTCCATCTCGAGCTCCCGCTCTTCGACGACCGCCTCAAGCTGATCGGGGGCACCAAGCTCGGCGGCAACAGCTGGTCCGGCTTCACCTACCAGCCCTCGGGCCGGATCGCGTTCACGCCCGTCGACGGCCACACGCTCTGGGGGGCCGTCTCCCGCGCCGTCCGCATTCCGAGCTTCACCGACCGCGACGTGACCGGGACGCTCGGAGGCCTCACGCTGAACGGCGATCGTGGCGTCGAGCAGGAGGAGGTCCTCTCCTACGAGCTCGGCTACCGCTTCTATTCCCTCGAGTGGATGACGGGCGAAGTCTCGCTCTTCTGGTCGGAGTACGAAGACATCGCGGTCCTGACGGGATCGTTCATCACGGGCTTCACCTTCCGGAACGCCGGCCAGGCGAGCATCCGCGGCGGCGAGATCGAGCTGACCTTCCTGCCCGTCTCGTGGCTGCGCCTGACGACCAGCTACTCGATCCTCGACCAGTACGAGCGCAACCCGAGCAACGTCCTGATCGGCAGCGTTCCACTCGAGAAGAGCGACCCCCGCCATCAGTTCGTGATCCGGTCGCTCTTCGACCTGCCCTCGAACCTCGAGCTCGACGCGGCCGTCTACTTCGTCGACGGACTCGGCGGCATCACGCCGGTCCTGCGCAGCGACAACGTCCGCCAGTACGCCCGTCTCGATCTCCGGCTCGGCTGGAAGCCGCTCGACTGGCTCGAGCTCTCGCTCGTCGGCCAGAACCTCGCCGACGCCCGCCACGCCGAGTTCTACGACATCCAGCTCAACGAATCGACGCAGGTCCCGCGCTCGGGCTACGCCAAGGTCGTCGTGCAGTTCTGAGGCCCGGCGGGTGAACGCGTCGATCGCGGGGGTTCTTGCGGCGGCGACGGTCGCGCCAAGCCGCGCACCGCGCCGAGCGCCCCGGCACCGTACGCCGCCCCGACGGCGCCCCCTCGCCGCTATGCTGCCGCGCGGGAGGAGCAGGGATGCCGATCGCGGACCAGGTCGCGGAGCAGATGAAGCAGGCCATGAAGGCGAAGGACGAGCGGCGCCTCGCGGCCCTGCGCTCGATGCGGACCGCCTTCCTGAACGAGATGAAGAAGGACGGCTCGACGCAGGTCTCCGATGCCGTCTGCGAAGGGCTGCTGCGAAAGCTCGAGAAGCAGCGCAAGGAGAGCATCGAGGCCTTCTCGAACGCCGGGCGCGAGGAACTCGCGGCGGCGGAGCGCGCAGAGCTCGCGGTGATCCAGGAGTTCCTGCCGCAGCTCGCGGACGAGGCGCAGACCCGGGGCTGGATCGACGAGGCGATCGCGCAGACCGGCGCGACCGGGGGCAAGGACGTCGGCAAGGTCATGGGCGCGCTGATGAAGGCCCACAAGAGCGAGCTCGACGGGGACCTCGCGCGGCGCCTCGTGCAGGAGCGGCTCGGCTAGCAGGCCGTGATCAGGCCGAGACCGTGATCAGGCCGCATAGAAGCGGCTGATCGTCTCGATGATGCAGGCGGGGCGCTCGCTGCCTTCGATCTCGATCGTGATCGTGACCTTGGCCTGGATGCCGCCGTCCTTCGTCCGCTCGACCGCCGTCAGCTGGCCGGCGCCGCGGATCCGCGAGCCGACCTTGACGGGGGAGGGGAAGCGGATCTTGTCGCAGCCGTAGTTCACGCCCATCGAGGTGCCCTGGACCTCCATCAGCTGCGGCAGGAAGAAGTTCGCGAGCGAGGCGGTCAGGTAGCCGTGGGCGATCGGTCCGCCGAAGGGGCCCTGCTTCGCCTTCTCGACGTCGACGTGGATCCACTGGTGGTCCCCCGTCGCGTCGGCGAAGAGGTTGACGCGCTCCTGCTTCATCTCGAGCCAGTCGGTCTTGCCGAGATCGAGGCCGACCTTCTCCTCGAGCTCGAAGGGGGTCTTGAAAACCTGCATGCGTGACTCCTCGGGACGCGCCCGGACCGATCCGCTCGCGCTCCGTGCTGTGCAGCGCTGCGCTCAGAGGCCGAGGGCCTTGGCGACGCGCTCTCGATGATCGGCGGGCGTGCCGAGCCAGCTCTCGCTGGCGCGGGCGCGCTTGAAGTGGAGATGGGGGTCGTACTCCCAGGTGAAGCCGACGCCACCGTGGATCTGGATGTTGTCCGCGGCGCACCGGAAGTAGGCCTCGGAGCACCAGGCCTTCGCGAGCGAGGCGTTCGTCGCGAGGACGTCGCTCTCGTCGTCGACGATGCAGGCCGCGTAGTAGAGCGCCGAGCGCGCGGACTCGACGGCAACGAGCATGTCCGCGCATTTGTGCTTGATCGCCTGGAACGAGCCGATCGGGCGCCCGAACTGATGGCGTTCCTTCGCGTAGGCCACCGCCATGTCGAGGCAGCGCTGCGCCCCGCCGACCTGCTCGGCGGCGAGCGCGATCGCGGCGAGGTCGAGGGCCCGGGCCAGACCCGGCGCGGCCGAGCCGGGCTCGCCGAGGCAGGCCGCGCGCCCCACGCGCACGCCCGTCAGCCGCAGCTCGGCGAGGCGGCGCGTCTGGTCCATCGTCGGCAGGACCTTGCGCTCGAGGCCCGGGGCGTCGCCGGCAACCAGGAATACGCCGAGACCCTGCTCGCCGCGGGTGCCCGGCTGGCGCGCGACGACGAGGAGGTGGTCGGCGGTGTGGCCGTCGACGACCCAGGTCTTCGTCCCGTCGAGCACGAAGCCGTCGCCGTCCGGGCGGGCCGTGGCCTCGATGGCGTCCGGGGTCCAGCGGCCCGCCGCCTCGCAGTAGGCGAGGGTGGCGGTCGCGGCGCCCTCCGCGATCGCGGGCAGCAGGCTCTTCTTCTGGTCCTCGTTCGCGACGCAGAGGATCGTCTCCGCGCCGAGCACGACGGTCGAGAAGTAGGGCGCGCAGAGGAGCGCCTCACCCATCGTCTCGAGCAGCACGATCAGGTCGACGAAGCCGAGCCCGAGCCCGCCGTAGGCCTCGGGGATGTGGATCGAGTTCCAGCCGAGCTCGGTCGAGATCTGCTGCCAGACGGCCGGGTCGAAGCCCGCCTCACTCGTCATCGCGGTCCGGATCGCCTCGGGGCCGGACTCGCCCTTCAGGAATTCGCGCGCGCTCTCGGCGAGCGCCTGCTGCTCCTCGCTGAATCGGAAATCCATCGTCAGCTTCCGTACACCTTCTGCGGCGGCACCGCCTTGCCCACGAGCTCGAGCACCTTCGACCCGATCTCGTCCGGCGCCCAGCGCGCGCCCTTGTCGTAGGTCGGGCCGTCGCGCCAGCCGTCGGAGACGCCGACGAGCCCGCCCTTCACCTCGAAGACGCGGCCCGTCACGCTGCGGGACTCGGGGCTGCCGAGCCAGACGACGAGCGGCGAGACGTTGCCCGGATGGGCGGCGTCGAAGGCGCCGTCCTCGGGCGCCTTCATGTCGGTGAAGATCGCCTCGGTCATGCGCGTGCGCGCGGACGGCGCGATCGCGTTCGCCGTCACGCCGTAGCGCCCGAGCTCCGCGGCCTGGACGAGGGTCAGCGTCGCGATGCCGCCCTTCGCGGCGGAGTAGGTCGACTGACCGACGCTGCCCTGGAGGCCGGCGCCCGAGCTCGTGTTGATGATGCGGGCGTCGACCGCCTGGCCGGCCTTCGACTGATTGCGCCAGTACTCGGCGGCGTGGCGCGCGATGCAGAAGTGGCCCTTCAGGTGGACGTTGATGACGGCGTCCCACTCGGCCTCGGAGGTCGAGAAGAACATGCGGTCGCGCAGGAAGCCCGCGTTGTTCACGACGACGTCGAGCCGGCCGAAGGTGTCGACCACCTGCTCGACCATGCGCTTGCCGGCGGCGAAGTCCGAGACGCTCTCGGTGTTCGCGATGGCCTTCCCGCCCTTCGCGACGATCTCGTCGACGACCTGCTGGGCGGGGCCCTTCGAGCCGCCCTCGCCGCTGTTCGACACCCCGAGGTCATTGACGACGACCGCTGCGCCTTCGGCCGCGAAGAGGAGTGCGTGCTCGCGGCCGAGGCCGCTCCCGGCGCCGGTCACGATCACGACGCGTCCATCACAGATGCCCATCGTTGTCCCTTCCTTTCCCGGCGCTCAGAGCCGCTCGAGAATCGTCACGTTCGCCTGGCCGCCGCCCTCGCACATGGTCTGCAGGCCATAGCGCGCGCCGGTCCGCTCCATCTCGTTGAGCAGCGTCGTCATCAGCCGCGTCCCGGTCGCTCCGATCGGATGGCCGAGGGCCATGGCGCCGCCGTTGACGTTGACCTTCGCCATGTCCCAGTCGAACTCCTTCTGCCAGGCGAGCACGACGGGGGCGAAGGCCTCGTTGATCTCGACGAGGTCGATCTGCTCCTTCTTCATGCCGGCCTTCGCGAGCGCCCGCCGGGTCGCCGGGATCGGCGCCGAGAGCATGAAGATCGGGTCGTCGGCGAGCACCGAGAGGTGGTGGATCCGCGCGCGCGGCTTGAGACCGTGGGTCTTCACGGCGCGCTCCGAGGCGACGAGCATGGCCGACGCGCCGTCGGAGATCTGGCTCGCGAGGGCCGCGGTCAATCGCCCGCCCGGGAGCAGCGTCTGCAGGCTCTGCAGCTTCTCGCGGGTCGAGTTGCGCGGGCCCTCGTCGTGCTCGACGCCGGCGATCGGCAGGATCTCGTTCTTGAAGCGGCCTTCCCGGATCGCCTGGAAGGCGCGGGCGTGGCTCTCGAGCGCCAGTGACTCCATGTCGTCCCGCGTGATGTCCCACTTCTCGGCGATCATCTCGGCGCCGCGGAACTGCGAGACCTCCTGCGTCCCGAAGCGCTCGGTCCAGCCCTTCGAGCCCGAGAAGGGGTTCTCGAAGCCGAGATGGGCCGCGCAGGTCATGGCCGAGGAGATCGGGATCTGGCTCATGTTCTGGACGCCGCCCGCCACGATCAGGTCGGCGGTTCCGCTCATCACGGCCTGTGCCGCGAAGTGGACCGCCTGCTGGGAGGAGCCGCACTGGCGGTCGATCGTGACGCCGGGGACGTGCATCGGAAGCCCGGCCGCGAGCCAGCAGGTCCGGGCGATGTCGCCCGCCTGGGAGCCGATCGTGTCGCAGCAGCCGAAGATCACGTCCTCGACGGCGTTCGGGTCGACGCCCGTGCGCGTCATCAGGCCGCCGATCACGTGGGCGCCGAGATCCGCCGAGTGGACGCCGGCGAGGCCGCCGCCCTTCTTGCCGACCGGAGTGCGGACGCCGTCGATGATGTATGCCTCGGCCATGTCGTCGTTCCTTTCTTCGCCTCCGGCTCGCCCGGAGTCGCTGCGCCGTCGTGTGGATCGATCCGATCCGGGCGGGCGCGCCCAGCCTAACGCGTGCAGAGCACCGACGAGCCGTGGCCGAAGAGGCCCTGGTTCGCCGTGATGCCGACCTTCGCGCCCTCGACCTGCCGCTCGCCGGCGGTGCCCCGCAGCTGCCAGGCCAGCTCGCAGACCTGCGCGATCGCCTGGGCGGGTACGGCTTCGCCGAAGCAGGACAGGCCGCCCGAGGGATTGACGGGCACGCGCCCCCCGAGCTCGGTCGCGCCGCTGCGCAGCATGCCCTCGGCCTCGCCCGGCTTGCACAGGCCGATGTCCTCGTACCAATCGAGCTCGAGCGCCGACGAGAGGTCGTAGACCTCGGCGACGTCGACGTCCGAGGGATCGACGCCCGCCTCCTGATAGGCCCCGAAGGCGATCGAGTTCTTGAACGTCCGGTCCGGCGCCGGGATGCCCGCCGCCGAGTCGGTCGAGAAGTCGGGCATGTCGATGACCGTGTTCGGGAAGGTCGGCGAGACCGTCGAGACGGCCGAGATGCGCACCGGCTTCTTGATGCCCTTCTTCTTGGCGTACTTCATCGAGCAGAGCACGAGCGCCGCGGCGCCGTCGCTCGTCGCGCAGATCTCGAAGAGCCGCAGCGGCGAGGCCACGAGCGGCGAGGCGAGGACCTCCTGCTCGGTGTAGATCTGGCGGTAGCGGGCGTTGGGGTTGGTGAAGCCGTGCTTGCTGTTCTTGACCTTGACCCGCGCGAAGTCCTGCTCGGTCGCGCCGTAGAGGTCGATCCGGCGCTGGGCGTAGAGCCCGAAGTAGGTCGGGTTCGTGGCGCCGAGCAGCCGGAAGCGCAGCCAGTCGGGGTCGAGCGTCCGCTCGCCCTTGTTCGGCGCGAGGAAGCCCTTCGGCGTGGTGTCGGCGCCGACGACGACGGCGACCTCGGCCATGCCGGCGAGGATGCGCGTGCGCGCGATCTCGATCGCCTGCGCGCCGGTCGCGCAGGCCGCATAGCAGCTCGCGATCGGTACGCCGGTCCAGCCCATCGCCTTCGCGAAGGTCGCGCCGGCGACGTAGCCGGGATAGCCGTTGCGCATCGTGTCGCCGCCCACCACGAAGTCGACGTCCTGCCACTCGATGCCGGCGTCCGCGATCGCCGCCTTGAGCGCGACGACGCCGTACTCGACGAAGTTCCTGCCCCACTTGCCCCAGGGATGCATGCCTGCGCCCAGGATGGCCACCTCGTTCTTGCTCATGTCGTCCTCCTCGGGCGTCTTCAGGCCGCGACCGGCTTCCACTTCCAGACGACGTACTCGTTTTCGTCGTCCTCGTACAACGTCGCCAGGGTCAGCTCCATCTCCTGGCCGACCTCGATCGACTTCGGGTCGACGCCGTCGGCGAGCTGGCCGAGCACGATCATGCGCTCCTCCGTCAGCTCGACCGCCGCGACGGTGTAGGGCTCGAAGGGATCCTTCGCGATCGCGGGCTCCGGCGGCTTGTAGTAGTTGGTCGTGTAGGACCAGAGCTTGCCGCGGTTCGAGAGCCGGACCTCGCGCAGCGGCGCGTCGGCGAAGCCCGGGGCGCGGGAGACGGCGACGTCCTTGGGGAAGAAGTAGGTGCCCGAGGCGTCGTCCTTGTAGCCGACCAGGCGAGGGTTGGCGGGATCGATGTCGATCCAGCCCTCGATGGCGGGGACGCGCTTCTTCTGCTTGCCGGCGCTCGTGCTCATGGGGAGTCCTCGATCGGGTTCGCTCTGCTTTTCAATCGGGTTTGCGTCAATCGGGTTCGCGTCAATCGGGTTCGTTGCTGTCGGGCGCGCATTCGTTCGTCCGTCCGTCCGTCCGAGGATACCCGCCCCCTCCGAGCGGGGCCGCCGGCGTCAGGCGGCGGGCGAGAAGCCGAAGCTCTCGACGGGCAGGGTGTCGTCGAAGAGGGCGTCGGACAACCGCTTGCGGTGCCAGGCCGTCTCGCCCCAGGCGAGGTCGAGCGTCCAGGCGCGCCGCATCCAGACGTGGAGATCCTGCTCCCAGGTGTAGCCGAGGGCGCCGTGGACCTGGAGCGAGATCTTCGCGGCGTCGAGGGCGGCCTGGCCGGCGGCGATCTTCGCCATCGAGACGTCCGTCGATCGGGTCGCCGCGCCGTGGGCGACCGAATGGGCCGCCCGCTCGACGTGGCTGCGCGCGTACTCGAGCGCGACCTTGACCGTCGCGAGATGGTGCTTCACGGCCTGGAAGCTCCCGATCGGGACGCCGAACTGCTTGCGCTGGCTCGTGTAGTCGACCGACATCCGGATCAGCTGCTCGCAGGCGCCGAGCTGCTGTGCCGCGCAGGCGAGGGCGCCCCGGTCGAGCGCCGCCGCCTCGAGGCGATCCGCATCGGCGCCCGCCGCGAGCTTCGTCGCGTCCTCCGGGGCGAACGTCACGGTCGAGAGCTTCTGCGACGGATCGTTCGACTTCTGCTCCACGAGCTGCGCACGTCCGCGCGGGACGGCGTAGAGCGCGTCGCCCTGGCGCAGGATCAGCAGATCGGCGACGTGGGCCTCGGGCACGAGCGGCGAGCTCGGCTGGGCCACCGCGAGGAGCGCCTCGCCCGCTGCGATCTTCGGCAGCCACTCGTCCGCGAGCTTCGCGGCCTCGGCGCCGAGCGCCGCCGCCTCGCGCAGCAGGGGCACCCCGACGACGGCGGTCGGCACGACCGGCTCCGCCAGCGCCGCACGCCCGACCTCGACCAGCACCAGTACGAAGTCGATCTCGTTCAGGCCGAGCCCGCCCTGCTCCTCGGGCACGAGCAGCCCGGGCACGCCGATCTCGGCGAGCTTCTCCCAGAACGCCGGCGAGCGGCCGGTCGGCGTCTCCCACTGCCCGCGCACGAAGGAGACGGGGCACTCTCCGGCGAGGAAGTCGCGGACCGTCTGCTGGAGCAGGCGCTGGTCTTCGGTGAACTCGAATTGCATGGCTCGCTTCCTGTCCTCGCGTCCGTCGGGGCGGGCTAACGCGGCATGCCGAGGATGCGCTCGGCGATGATGTTCTTCTGGATCTCGTTGGTGCCGGCGTAGATGGGCCCCGCCAGCGCGAAGATATAGCCGTCGAGCCACTCGCCGACGTCGCCCGCGGCGGGCGAGCCGGGGAGCAGCTCGGCCCGGTGGCCCAGCAGCTGGAGCGCCGTCTCGTGCATCTTCAGGTCGAGCTCGGACCAGAAGATCTTGTTGAGCGAGGCCTCGGCGCCGATCTTTCCGCCCGCGAGCAGCCGCGAGACCGTCTGGTAGGTGTTGAGCGTGTAGGCCTCGGCGTCCTGCCAGCAGCGGGCGACGGCATCCCGCAGCTCGGGCGCGACGTAGGCGCTCGAGGCCACGGTCTTCTTGTAGAGCAGCACGAGCTTGCGCGCCGTGTCCTGGAAGCGGGCGGGGCTGCGCAGCATGAGGCCGCGCTCGAAGCCGGCGGTCGCCATCGCGACCTCCCAGCCCTTGCCCTCCTGGCCGAGCTGATAGGCGACCGGGACACGCGCGTTGTCGAAGAAGACCTCGGCGAAGGCCTTCTTGTGGTTCAGCTTCTCGATCGGGCGGACCGTCACGCCCGGCGTGTCGAGCGGGACGAGGATGAAGGTCAGGCCCTTGTGACGCTCGGAGTTCGGGTCCGAGCGGAACATGCCGAAGAGCCAGTGGGCGAAGGCGCCGCGGCTGGCCCAGGTCTTCTGGCCGTTGATGACGAAGTCGTCACCGTCCTTGAAGGCGGTCGCCTGGATGTTCGCCATGTCGGAGCCCGCGTTCGGCTCGGACCAGCCCTGCGCCCAGACCTCTTCGGAGGAAGCCATCTTCGGCAGGAAGCGCGCCTTCTGCTCGGGCGTGCCGACCTCCATGATCGTCGGGCCGAGCAGGAAGATCCCGTTCTGGTTGACGCGGCCGGGCGCGCCGGCGCGGTAGTACTCCTCCTCGAAGATCAGCCACTCGAGCAGGTTCGCGCCGCGGCCGCCGTACTCGACGGGCCAGGGGACCATCGCGAAGCCGCCGGCGTGGAGCTTCTTCTCCCAGGCGCGATGGGCCTCGAAGCCCTCCTTCGTGTCGAAGGAGGGGAGCCTCTCCTGGGGGACGTTGGCCTCGAGCCAGGCGCGGGCCTCCTTGCGGAAGGCCTGCTGTTCGGGCGTGTAGACGAGCTGCATGGGGAATCCTCTAGCGGTCGAAGCGCGCTTCGCGCTTCTCGGTGAAGGCGTCGCGGGCCTCCTGCGAGTCCTTGCTGGTGTAGAGCTCGAGCGTGAAGCCCTGCTCGAAGCGGTAGCTCTTCTTGACGTCGACGACCTCGATGCCGTTGAGCGACTGCTTGCCGAGGCGCAGCGCCTTCGGGCTCTTGCCGGCGATCGTGCGCGCGACCGACATCGCCTCGTCCCGCAGCTTCTCCCGCGGCACGACCGACTCGCAGCCGCCGAGGCGGTAGAGCTCGGCCGCCGTGATCGCCTCGCAGGTGTAGAGCATGCGGCGCGCCTTTTGGACGCCGACGAGGCGGGTCAGATGGGTCGCGGCGCCGAGCGCGCCGCGGTCGATCTCCGGCAGCTGGAACGTCGCGTCCTCCGACGCGATCACGAAGTCGGCCGAGCCCGAGATGCCGATCCCGCCGCCGATGCAGAAGCCGTGGACCGCGGCGATCGTCGGGACGGGGCAGTCGTAGACTGCGGCGAAGCTGTCGTAGCAGCCGCGGTTGACCTCGATGATGAGATCGCCGTTCGCGGCGAGCTCCTTGACGTCGACGCCGGCCTGGAAGCCCCGTCCCTCGGCGCGGATCACGACGCAATGGACGTCGTCGCGCCGCCCGAGCGCCTCCATCTTCGTCGCGAACTCTCGCCAGCCCGCATTGGAGAGCGCGTTCACCGGCGGCGAGTTGATGATCAGCTCGCCCACACCGCCTTCCACCACGACGTCGATCGCCATCTTCTTCGCTCCTCGTCCTTCGCTCCGCGCGCCCCCGGGCCCGCGCGTTCCGATCCGCATCCCGCCGCGATCCGCCTAACGGCAGAGCCGCTCGAGCGTCTTCTCCGCCTCGGCGACGATCCGCTGGACGAGCTCCGCGCAGCTCGGTCGGTCGTCGATCACGCCCGCCACCGAGCCCGAGGGCAGGTAGCCGCGATCCGGATCGCCGTCGTTCATGGCGATCCGGGCCAGGATCGGCGCGTTGGCCGCGAGGATCATCTGGGCGTTCGTCAGCTTCTGGTTGCGGCGCATCGCCAGCGCGCTGCGCAGGAGCTCGGAGATCGTCGCTCCCGTCTCGCGTCGGAGCGCCAGCGCGTTGCGGATCGCGAGCGCGAGCCGCTCGAGCGTGCCGGCCTGCTCGAGTCGGCGGGAGAGCGCGTTGTGGATCATGCGCTGGGGCAGGCCGTCGAGGGCGTCGGAGACGACGACGTCCGTCACCTCGGCCTCGAGGTAGCGGGCGAGGGTGACGTCGGGGACGGGGCTCTCCCTCGTCATCAGGAAGCGCGTGCCCATCGCGACGCCCTCCGCGCCGAAGGCGAGCGCCGCGACCAGGCCGCGACCGTCCTTGAACCCGCCGGCCGCGACGACCGGGACGTGGACCGCGTCGGCCGCGGCGGAGGCGAGCAGCGTCGTCGGGACCGAGCCCGTATGGCCGCCGCCTTCGCCGCCCTGGACGATCACGATGTCGGCCCCGAGCTGCTCGGCCTTCACCGCGTGCTTGACCGCGCCGCAGGTCGGCACGCAGACGACCCCGCCGGCCTTCAGCTGCTTGATCAGCTCGGCGTTGGGCGCGCGGTTGTAGCCGGCCGCGCGCACGCCCTCGCGGACGATCGCCTCGCTGATGACGTCGGCGCCGGGGGCGTCCATCAGGAAGTTGACGCCGAAGGGGCGGTCGGTGAGGCGCTTGATCTCGCGGATCGCGTCGGCGACCCGCTCGGGCGGGATCGTCGCGGCGGCGAGGAAGCCGAAGGCGCCGGCGTTGCATGCGCCGGCGACGAGCGCCGGCGTCGCGACCCAGCCCATGCCGGTCTGCAGGATCGGCCAGTCGCAGCCCAGGAGCTCGGTCACGCGCGTCGAGAGCGGGTGGGGCAAGGGGGGGGTCGCTCCGGTCGGCACGGCGTGCCGCATGCGTCGCCCGGCGGCGCGCCGCTAGGCGGGGTTCGGGACTTCCTTGTTGACGACGCCCTTCGGATCGATCCGTTCGCGGATCAGGCGCAGCTCTTCGTCGGTCGGCGTGCGCGTCGTCGGGACGCGGTCCGGGAGGACGAGCTCGAAGCCGGTGTTCGCGACGATCTCGTCGACCGTGACGCCGGGATGGACGGAGCGCAGGCGCATGCGGTGGTCGGGCGTCTCGAAGTCGTAGACCGCGAGGTTCGAGATCACGAAGCGGACGTCGTGGCCCTGCGTCGAGGCCTTGGGCAGCTTCGCCGCCCGGTCGTATCCGACGCCCGAGACGACGTCGACCTGCTCGACGAACACGTTCTTCGTCTGGGCGGCGACCCAATAGCTCGTGATGTGCGAGATCGAGTTGCCCGGCGCGCCGCGCATGCCGAGCAGCTGGGCCTTCGGCTTCGCGTGGGGGCCGATGCAGGCGAAGTTGTGGTTGCCGAAGCGGTCGATCTGGCTCGCGGCCATGATGACGTGGCGCTTGCCGTTCCAGAGGTGGTCGAAGATGGTGCGGAAGGGCAGCCAGGCCTCGACGATCGGCTCGTCGCCCGGACCGGAGACGGGGGCGGGGTTGTCGACGACCGTGCAGACGCCGTCGGTCATGAGCAGATCGGGCTCGAAGGTGAGCTTGGCGAGGCGGGCGCCGACGGCCGGCGCCGTGCCGAAGCAGGAGGCGAGGATCTCGCCGTTGCCGCGGAAGGCCTCCGCCGCCGCCACCGCGCAGATCTCGCCGCGCGTCGCGCCGCCTCCGGAATTCGCCGTCTGGGTCATCGCCTGCCCACCGCCTTCTGGTACTCGGCCTCGCTCTCGAGGTCGAGGTAGGTCTTCTTGAACTCGTCCCACGCCGCCGCGTCCTTGGCCGTCGCGGCGTAGGCGCTCTGGAACTTCTCGTCGCGGCCGTAGTCCGGCGGACACTCGGTGAAATGGGCGCCGCCGGGCGCCTCGATCACGCCGTCGATCATCGTTCGGTTGATGATGCGCGTCTGGAGGGGGCCCTCCTTCGCCATGTCCGTCGTCTCGACGAGGCGTTCGACCGTCATGAAGCGGCGCTTCGCGGCGCGGCAGAACATGTCGTCGAAGTAGGGATCGGGGCCGAGGTACTGGCCGTTGCCGCGCCGGTCGCCGCGATTCATGTGGATGAAGGCCACGTCGAGCTCGAGCGCGGGCATCGCGACGAGCTCCTCGCCATCGGCACATCCCGGGGCGGGGTAGGGCGAGCGGACCAGCTTGATGTCCGGATTGATGGCGAGCACGTCGGAGCCGAGTCCCGCCCGCGTCGGCAGGAAGGGGAGCCGATGCGAGGCGGCGAGCAGGCCCCATTGCAGCATGCCCTCGTCGAGCTCGGCGGCCTCGATCGCGCCGGCCTGGCGAGCCTGGCGGAAGTGCGGCTCGAGCGGGATCGAGTCGAGGGAGACGAAGCCGTAGACGAGCCGCTTGATCTTGCCGGCCTTGCAGAGGAGCCCCACGTCCGGGCCGCCGTAGGTCACGACCGTGAGATCCTTCACGCTCGAGCGCAGGATCTCGCGCACGATCGACATCGGCTTTCGGCGCGAGCCCCAGCCGCCGATGCCGATCGTCATGCCATCGCGGAGCTCCGAGACCGCCTCCCGCTCCGTCGTCCGTTTGTCCATGTCCGCTCCATCGTGAGGTCGATTCGGCCGGGCCCGCGCCGTCGTGCCCGTGCCCCGCGCCATCCGGACCGCTTCGGTCCGGCCGCTTTCGCCCGTTGCGCCGGCCCCCGGGACCCGCGCCGGGGCACGGTCCGCTCCGAGGAGCGGCGCTCGAATTCGACGCATCGGCGCGTGGATCCACCGGACCGGCAGTGCGCCCCGGACCGTTCGGTCCGCTGCGCTGCCCGGCAGACCGCCCATCATAACGAGACGCACCGTCTCGCTCCACCCCCGCGCCCCGGGCCCGCGCGGAAGCGCCCTGCGGTCCCGGGCTCAGCGCCCGTCGGCGAAGCGGCGGGCCTGTCGGGCGGCGAGGCCGACGTAGCGCGCGGGCGTGAGCTCGAGCAGGCGCTTCTTCTCCGTCTCGGGGAGGGCGAGGCCCTCGACCAGGCGATGGAGGTCCTCGAGCGTGATCTCATGGCCGCGCGTCGCGGCCTTCAGCTTCTCGTAGGGCTCGGGGATGCCGTAGCGCCGCATGACCGTCTGCACCGCCTCCGCCAGCACCGCCGGGTTGGCGGCGAGGTCGGCCGCCATGCGGTCTCGATCGACGGCGAGCTTGCCGAGCCCGCGCAGCGTCGCGCGGATCGCGAGCAGGGCATGGCCGAGGGCCGAGCCGAAGTTGCGCAGCGCGGTCGAGTCCGAGAGGTCCCGCTGCCAGCGCGAGACCGGCAGCTTCTCCGCCAGGTGGCCGAGCACGGCGTTCGCGAGGCCGAGGTTGCCCTCGGCGTTCTCGAAGTCGATCGGATTGACCTTGTGGGGCATGGTCGACGAGCCGACCTCGCCCGCGACGGCCCGCTGTCGGAAGTACCCGATCGAGACGTAGCTCCAGACGTCGCGCACGAAGTCGAGCAGCACCGCGTCGAAGCGCTGCAGCGCGTGGGCGTAGTCGGCCATCCAGTCGTGGGGCTCGATCTGGGTGGTCAGGGGATTCCAGGCCAGGCCCAGCGATTCGACGAACGCGCGCGCATGCGCCTCCCAGTCGACGTCGGGATAGGCGACCACATGGGCCGCGAAGTTGCCGACGGCGCCGTTGGCCTTGCCGCGGATCTCGACCGCGGCGAGGGCGCGGCGCGCGAGCAGCAGGCGCTGGCCGACGTTCGCGAGCTCCTTGCCGAGGGTCGTCGGGGTCGCAGGCTGGCCGTGGGTCCGGGAGAGCATCGGCTGCTCCGCCTCGTCGCCGGCGAAGCGACGCAGCGCGCCGATCAGGCGATCCATCTCGGGCAGCAGGCAACGCTCCCGCGCCTCGGCCAGCATCAAGGCATAGGCCAGGTTGTTGATGTCCTCGGAGGTGCAGGCGAAGTGGAGGAACTCGCTCTTCGACGCGAGCTCGGGGAGCGGCGCGAAGCGCTCCTTGAGCCAGTACTCGACCGCCTTCACGTCGTGGTTCGTGCGCGCCTCGATCGCCCGGATCGCCGCGGCATCCGCGGGCGAGAAGTCGCGCAAGGTCGTCTCGATCCGGTCTCGCGCGGCGGGCGAGAGCGCCGGGACCTCGCCGATCGCGGGCGCGTCGGCGAGGGCGGCGAACCAGCGCAGCTCGACGACGACGCGCTGGCGGATCAGACCGAACTCGGAGAGCCACGGTCGCAGATCGTCGAGCTTGCCCGCATAGCGTCCGTCGAGGGGCGAGAGGGAAAGCAGCCGGGCGGTTTCCGAATCGGCGGTCATGCGTCTCCTCGTTCGAGGCCGGCGAGCCAGGCGCGCGCGTTGCGGAAGAACCGGATCCAGGGACTCTCCTCGCCCCACACAGAAGGATGCCAGGAGAGCTGGACGCTGCGCACGACGCGCTCGGGGTGGGGCATCATGATCGTGACGCGGCCATCGGGGGTCGTGAGCGCGGTGAGGCCGTCGGGCGAGCCGTTCGGGTTCGCCGGGTAGCGCGTCGCGATCCCGCCGCGCCCGTCGACGAAGCGCGCGGCGACGAGCCCCGCGCCCTCGAGCCGCGCGCGCGCGGCCTCGTCGCGGAAGGCGACGCGCCCTTCGCCGTGGGCGACGGCGATCGGGAGGCGTGCGCCGGCCATCCCCGCGAAGAGGATCGAGGGCGAGGGCTCGATGCGCACCAGCGAAAGCCGCGCCTCGAACTGCTCCGAGCGATTGCGCAGGAAGCGCGGCCAGTCCTGCGCGCCGGGGATCAGCGACGCGAGATGCGAGAGCATCTGGCAGCCGTTGCAGACGCCGAGCGCGAAGCGGCCCGGGTCGCCGAAGAAGCGCGTGAAGGCATCGCGCAGGCCGTCGTGGTGGAGGATCGACTTGGCCCATCCGCCGCCGGCGCCGAGCACGTCGCCGAAGGAGAAGCCGCCGCAGGTGACGAGGCCCTGGAAGTCGAGGATCGATCGCCGGCCTTCGAGCAGGTCGCTCATGTGGACGTCGTAGGCGTCGAATCCGGCGCGATCGAAGGCAGCGGCCATTTCCGTGTGTCCGTTGACGCCCTGCTCGCGCAGGATCGCGATCGCCGGGCGGCGGCGGGGCAGGTGGGCGAGGGGCGCCGCCGCGGGCTCGAGCGCGAAGTCGAAGGCGGCGCTCAGCCCCGGATCGTTCGCGTCGAGGCGCGCGGCGTGCTCCTCGTCCGCGCAGTCCGGATCGTCGCGCAGGCGCTGGATGCGCCAGGTCGTGTCCGACCACACGCGTCGCAGCGAGACGCGATCGGCGTCGAGCAGGAGCCGGTCGCCGTCGCGGATCCGCAGACGATCGTCGGAGCGGAGACCGCCGAGCTCGAAGAGCGCCGTCCCGAGCCCCTCGGCGGCGAACGCGCTCCGGACCCGCGCGAGATCGGCGCGACGGACCTGGAGGACCGCGCCGAGCTCCTCGTTGAAGAGCTTGCCCACCGCGCTACCGGGGAGCGATCCGAGATCGACCTCGAGCCCGCAGCCCCCGGCGAAGGCCATCTCGGCAAGACAGGCGACGAGGCCGCCGTCGGACCGGTCGTGATAGGCGAGCACGGCCTTCGCGCGCAGCAGCGACTGGACGACGCCGAAGAAGGCGCGCAGCGGGCCGGGATCGTCGACGTCGGGCGGCTCGTCACCCAGGGCGCCATGGACCTGGGCCAGGGCCGAGGCGCCCAGACGATTGCGGCCGAAGCCCAGATCGACGAGCAGCAGCACGCTCTCGGGGTCGCGCGCCAGCTCGGGCGTGCGCGCGAGGCGCACGTCGTCGACCGGCGCGACGGCGGTGACGATGAGCGAGATCGGCGCGGTGACGCTCTTCTCCTCCGCGCCGTCGGCATCGTCGCGCCAGACGGTGCGCATCGACATCGAGTCCTTGCCGACGGGGATCGCGAGGCCGAGGGCCGGGCAGAGCCCGAGGCCGACAGCCTCGACGGCATCGTAGAGGGCCGCGTCCTCGGCGCCGTAGCCGGCCGCCGCCATCCAGTTGGCCGAGAGTCGCACGCTGCCCAGCGAGACCACGGGCGCGCAGGCGAGGTTCGTCAGCGCCTCGCCGACGGCCATGCGGGCCGAGGCGGCGGCGTCGAGCAGGGCGAGGGGCGTGCGCTCGCCGAGGGCCATCGCCTCGCCGGCGGTCGTGTGGTGGCCGGCGAGGGTCACTGCCGCGTCGGCGACGGGGACCTGCCAGGGGCCGACGCATTGATCGCGGGCGACGAGACCCGTGACCGTCCGGTCGCCGATCGAGATCAGGAACGTCTTGTCGCCCACCGTCGGCAGCTCGAGCACCCGCCGCGCCGCCTCCGTGACGTCGAGCGCCTCGAAGTCGAAGGGGGCGGTCCGCTTCGCGCGCCGCTTCACGTCGCGTTGCATGCGCGGCGGCTTGCCGAGCAGGACCTCGAGCGGCATGTCGATCGGCTCGCCCGGGACGTCGCCCTCGCCGCGTCCGGGGCGCAGGCCATCGACGACCCGGAGCCGCCGCTCGGCGGTCGCCTCGCCGACGATCGCGAAGGGGCAGCGCTCGCGGGCACAGATCGCGGCGAAGCGCTCGACGTCGCGGGCGCCGAGCGTGATCACGTAGCGCTCCTGTGCCTCGTTGCACCAGATTGCGAGCGGACTCATGCCGGGCTCGTCGTTCGGGATCGCGCGCAGATCGACGACGCCGCCGAGCCCGCTCTGGTCGAGGATTTCGGGGATCGCATTCGACAGGCCGCCCGCGCCGACGTCGTGGATCGAGCGGATCGGGTTCGCGTCGCCGAGGGCGACGCAGCGATCGATCACCTCCTGGCAGCGGCGCTCCATCTCGGGATTGCCGCGCTGGACGGAGGCGAAGTCCAGGTCCTCGTGACTCTGGCCCGTGGCCATCGAGGAGGCCGCGCCGCCGCCGAGTCCGATCAGCATGGCGGGCCCGCCGAGTACGACGATCTTGTCGCCGGCGCGGGCCGTCTGCTTCTCGACGTGCATCGGTCGGACCTGGCCGATGCCGCCCGCGAGCATGATGGGCTTGTGGTAGCCGCGGATCTCGCGGCCGTTCTCGCCCTCGATCTCCTGGCAGTAGCTGCGGAAGTAGCCGGCGACGTTCGGACGCCCGAACTCGTTGTTGAAGGCGGCGGCCCCGATCGGGCCCTCGATCATGATGTCGAGGGCGGAGGTGATGCGACCGGGCTTGCCCGGATCGATCTCCCAGGCGCGGCGCGCGTCCGGAAGCAGCAGGTTCGAGACGCTGAATCCGGCGAGGCCGGCCTTCGGCTTGCCGCCGCGGCCCGTCGCGCCCTCGTCGCGGATCTCGCCGCCGGACCCGGTGGCGGCGCCGGGGAAGGGCGAGATCGCGGTGGGATGGTTGTGGGTCTCGACCTTGAGCAGGATCGGAGTCGACTCGGCGACCCGCGCATAACGACCGGTCTCGGGGTCGGGGAAGAAGCGACCTCCTTCGCCGCCGACGATGACCGCGGCGTTGTCGGAGTAGGCGGAAAGGACGCCGTCGGGGGCGCGCTTCGTCGTGTTGCGGATCATGCCGAAGAGCGAGTGGGGGCGACTCTCGCCGTCGATCGTCCAGTCGGCGTTGAAGATCTTGTGTCGGCAATGCTCCGAGTTCGCCTGGGCGAACATCATGAGCTCGACGTCCGTCGGATTGCGGCCGAGCGCGACGAAGGCGTCGACGAGGTAGTCGATCTCGTCGGCGGCGAGGGCGAGGCCGAGGCTGCGATCGGCTTCGCGGATGGCGTCGTGGCGGTGGGCGAGGACGTCGACTGTCGCGAAGGGGGCCGGCCGGGCGTGGTCGAAGAGCGCGGCGGCCGCGGCCGGATCGGCGAGGACGCTCTCCGTCATGCGATCGTGCAGCGGCTCGGCGAGGCGGGCGACGTCGTCGGGGGAGAGGGCGCCTTCGAGGTCGTAGAGCAGACCGCGCTCGACGCGATGGACGAGGGCGAGGCCGGCGCCGTGGACCACGTCCGTCGCCTTCGAGGACCAGGGCGAGATCGTGCCGAGCCGAGGGACGACGACCAGGCGGCGCGCGCCCGGACGCGGCGGCGCGAGCGCGCCGCGGGATTCGAGCAGGTCCGCCAGGATCGCAGTCTCGTCGGAGGTGAGCGCGCGCGCGGCCGTGTAGAAGTAGACGGAGTCGCTCTCGAGTCCGCGCAGCGAGGGAACGCGCTCTTGCAGGCTTCGCAGGAGGCGTCTTCGCCGTGCGTCCGAATGGGCGGGCGCGCCGCGCAGGGAGAACATCGCACTCTCGGGACGGCGTCGGCCGCCCATTCTGGTCGCACGCCGGGGGAGGCGCGCGCGGGGTCCGGGATGGCGCGCATGGTACGGCGTGTGGCGGAGGGTGGCCAGCGAAGTGCGCTCGCCGTCCAGGGCGGCGCGCGTCCGGCGCGCGTGGCCTGGCCCGCAATGGCCGCCGCCCGCTCCCGTCCGTCCCGTGCCGTCCCGCTACTCGAGCAGCCGCAGGATGGTGCGCATGCTCGTGTTGCTCTGGCCGAGCACCGCGATCGCCGACTCCCGCAGGATCTGGGCGCGCGTCATGCGGGCGCTCTCGAGGGCGAAGTCCGCGTCGCGGATGCGGGACTCGGCGGCGGCGTGCGCCTCGATCTGCGCACCGAGCAGACGCGAGCGCGACTCGAGCCGATTCTCCGCCGTGCCGAAGCGCGCCGCGAGCGCGCTGATCGTCGAGATGGCGTCGTCGAGCGAGTCGATCGCCGAGCCCGCAGCGCTCGCGGTCGCGATGCCCGCGGCGGAGAGGCCGATCGCATCGGAGCCGGCGTCGACGCCGGAGACGGTGATCGTGTCGCCGGCTTCGGTTCCGACGGCGAGCGCGACCTGCAGCGCGTCGTTCGCGAGCGGGTTGAACGAGTTGAAGTTCGTGTTGGCGGCGATCGCGTCGATGTCGCTCAGGATCGATTGGAACTGGTCGTCGAGCTGGGCGCGCGTCTGTCCGCCGAGCGCGCCCGAGGAGGACTGGACCGCGAGTGCCCGCGCCTCGGAGAGCAGCGACGCGATCTCCGAGAGCCCGCCCTGTGCGACCTGGGCGAGGCCGATGCCGTCGAGGGTGTTCATCTGGGCGCGTGAGAGGCTCGCGACCTCGGCACGGAAACGGTCGGCGAGGGCGAGACCTGCGGCGTCGTCGGCGGCGCGGTTGATCCGCCGGCCCGAGGCGAGTCGCGCGCTCGCCCGGGCGAAGTCGTTCTCCGCATCGTGGAGCGAGCGGATGACGGCGTAGGAGATGCCGATCGAACCGATGCGCATGGACATGCTGGCCCCCGAAGTGCCAGCGCAGTCCGACCCCTCCCAAGACCACGCCTACCGTGGCCTGGGACTTCGGCGTTCAGATTGAAAAAATGGAGGGGAATCCCGCCTTTCGAGATGAAATGCAGGATTCCATCGAGCAGCCGACCGGCAGCCGGCGCGCGACTAAGCCCCCAGCGCCGAGAGCGTCACGCGCTTGCGCCGCGCTTGTCGATCGGCCTCGGTCTCCTCGACGACGACCTCGTCGGGGTCGATCTCGAGGATCGGCTGGCCGGCTCGGACGACGGCGCCGTCTGCATCGCGCATCAGATTCTTCGTGACCGTGCCCGCGAACGGGGCCAGGACCTTGTTGAACATCTTCATCACCTCGATGACGAAGAGCGGCTGCCCGGCCTCGAAGTGGTCCCCCTCGGCGACGAGCGGCGGCAGGTGCGGCGCCTCGCGCGAGTAGTACGAGCCGCCGGAGGGCGCCACGATCTCGTTGGCGCTGGCCTTGGGCGGTGGGGCGAGGGCACGGCGAAGCGTCGCGGCGTTCGCCTCGTCGAGGAAGGCCTGGGGAAAGACGGGCTCGAGCGCTCCGTTCACCCGGATGTCGAGGAACTCGGAGTCGATTCCGATCCGCGGGATCAGCAGCAGGAGCGGCGCCGCGACCTGGAAGCCGCGGTGGCTCGCGCGGCAGGCGTCGGCGACGTCGTTGCCGCCGAGGCGCTCGGCGGCCGCGGCGCTCTCGAGGCGCGTTGCGATCTCGGGCCATTCGGCGGTGCCGAGTCGCTCGGACAGCGCCCCGTAGAACGCCTCCGCGTCGGCCAGCAGGGCATCGTCGTGGGACCAGATGGTCTCGGAGGGCGACTTGCCGGGCGTGCTCTCCATGTTCAGGTAGTGGTAGAGCTCGCGCAGGAAGGCGATCGGATTGACGGCCAGCTCGACCTTGGTCCCGGTGCGCTTCCAGAGGCGACGGTCGTGCAGGCCGAGGAACCCGGCGAGCGCATGGGGGTCGCCGAGCAGGCGGGCGAGGGGCCGCAGGTAGAGCGTCTCCTGCGCGGCGTAGGCCTCGCGCGCGCTGCGGCCGCCGAGCCGCTTGCCGAGCTCCGTCGCCGCGAGCTCGAGATCGATGTCCCGGGCGATCGTCTGGAGCGAGCCGACGGCGGCGAGGTAGGGGCCCATGAAGCGCGTGTTGGGCTTCATCATGGGCTCGACGCCGAGCGTCCAGTTCACCAGTCCGTAGTGGAGCGGGACGCTCGTCTCGAGATCGTCGCCGCGCAGCTCCATGCGCCGCAGGATCTCGGCGAGGCGCTCGAGGTTGTGGCGGCGGCTGTCGCCGGTGCAGAGCACGAGGGCGATGTTCGAGTCGTAGGCGCCGGCGAGGTTGTAGTAGGGGAAGCTGCCGGTGTCGGGGTTGCGCGTGCCGATGCCCTGGTCGTCGCGATGCTCGAAGGGCAGGGGCTTCGACCAGCCGCGGATCAGGCCGCCCGCATGGGGCTGGAGCGCGGCGTTGACGGCGTTGACGCGGACCTCGGACGCCGAGATCGCGCGCACGATCCGGCGGGGCTTCGGCAGCCGAGGACCGTGGAGCGCGAGCAGCACCATCGTCTCGATCAGGCGCTCGACCTCGAAGTAGTCCGTCGGGTCGTCGGGGTTCGTGAAGCGCAGCTTGTAGACCAGCTCGGAGCAGCCGTGCTCGACCTGGATGCGCGTGTTCATCTCCATGAAGAAGTGGTCGAAGCCCTCGACGATGCACTCGAAGGTCGAGACGTTGTCGAGCTGGACGCCCTGGCCGAAGCGGACGCCGTCCTCCTCCATCGCGGCGAGGGTCTTGCGCTCGCGCAGGAGGTTCTCGCGGTGGGCCTCGCTCTTCGCTTCCGCGGCCGCGACCTCGAGCAGCTCGTCGGTCAGGGAGAACTCGAGCTGCTTCTGCTCGCGCATCTGGATCGAGCAGTCGCGCCCGCCCATCGTGATGCACCAGTCGCCGTTGCCGACGACCTGGATCTCGTTGTGGCGGGTCGTCTCGAGATTGAGCTCGATCAGGAAGTTCCGGTTCGAGCCGGGCTCGAGCACCTTCTGCTCGGCCAGGATGTCCATCACCGCCGCCGCGATCTCCCCCGGCTGCGACACGACGCGCTGCCCCTTGCCGCCGCCGCCGCCGATGCACTTGAAGCGGATGCGCCGCCCCGGGTACTGCTTCCAGATCGCGACGGTCTCGCGCTCGGCGATCTTCTGCAGCTCGGGGATCGTCACGAGCTCGACCGATTTCGCATAGCCCGCCTGCAGGAGCTGCTCGGCGTTCTCGCCGAGGTCGACGGCGTCGTTCCAACGGAACGCGAGGCGATGCTCCGCGGCGAGCTTCTCGAGCCCGGCGCGATCGCCCGTCCGCTCGAGCAGGGCGAGGGCGGAGGGATTGTCGACGCCCGGCACGACGGCGTTGCCGAGGGAGCGCGCGAGCTTCTTGGCCTCGTCCTTCGCGCCGGCGCTCTTCAAGACGTGGGCCGACGGGCCGATGAAGCGCACGCTCGAGGCCTCGATCGCCGAGATGAAGTCAGCGTCCTCGGCCATGAAGCCGTAACCGGCGAAGACGTGCGTGTAGCCGCCCTGCTCCGCGATCTCGAGGATCTCGCGGATGCGCGCGAGCTTCTCCTCCTGGCCGACGCCCATGTAGTCCGCGACGCGGTGGACGTTGTTCGGGAAGCGCAGGCTGCGCAGCTCCGGCGCGAGGCAGCGCGGGTAGACGACCGAGTCCTTCTCCGAGAGCAGCATGCCGTACTCGCGCACCCCGATCTCGTCGAAGACGTCGAAGGCCTCCTTGCGCACGGGCCCCCGGCAGACCACCAGGCACTTCACGTCCCGGACGTCGAAGCTCCGCACCCAGGCGGACTCGGATTCGTGGGCCTGGATCCGCTCACCTTTTCGATTCAGCATGGCTCTACTCGTGCTCGCGCTGCGGTCCGCCCATCGGACAGGGCTGGTACCGGCGCATCAGGAAGTCGAGGTTCTTGGCGAGGATCCGGCGGCTCTCGCCCGGCATCACGATCCGGCTGACGCTGCCGAGCGACAGCGCCTCCTTGGGATTCATGAGCTGCTCTTCGTAGCGCGCGTTGAGCGCGGCCAGCGCCTGATCGCGCTCGCGGTTCGCGTCCGCCGCCGGCACGCCGTTCGCGAGCGCCTTCTTGTGGGCGTCGGCGACGGCGCGGAGCTCGTCCTTGAAGACGAAGTCCTTGCCGGCGGCGCCCATCACGGCCACGCGCGCCATCGGCATGGCGAAGACGAGATCGGCCCCCGTGAAGTGCGAGTTGTAGGCGGCGTAGGCGCCGCCGAAGGCGTTGCGGATGATCATCGTCATGCGCGGCGTGCGAACGTCGATGATCGCGTCGAGCAGCTTGCGGCCCGCCTGGATGATGCCCCGGCGCTCCTGCTCCGTGCCGGGGAGGAAGCCCGTCGTGTCCTCGATGAACAGCAGCGGGATGTTGTAGAGGTTGCAGAAGCGGATGAAGCGGGTCGCCTTCAGCGCCGCGTCGATGTCGATCTGGCCCGAGGCGACGGCCGAGTTGTTGGCGACGAAGCCCGTGACCCATCCGCCGAGGCGACCGAAGGCGGTGATCAGGTTGCGAGCGCGCTGGGGCTGGATCTCGAAGAACTCGCCATGGTCGACGATCTGCTGGATGTAGAGCGTGATGTCCATCGGCGCGTTCATGCCGGCGGGCGAGTCGAACGTGCGGCGGAAGAGCCGGTCCTCGTCCTCGGTCCAGCGCTCGATCGGATCCGAGGTCGTGTGGAACGGGGCGTGGGAGCGGTTGTGGTCGGGGAGGTAGCTGAGCAGGCGGAGTGCGGTGCGCAGACTGCCGAGCTCGTCGTGGGTGATCAGGTCGCAGACGCCGGAGGCGCCGTGGACGCGGGGGCCACCGAGCTCGTCGGCGGTCACGTCCTCGCCGAGCACGCTCTTGACGACGCCGGGTCCGGTCAAACCGATGAAGGTCTCGTCGCACTGGATCATGAACGAGCCCTGGCGCGGGAGATAGGCGCCGCCGCCGGCGTTGTAGCCGAACATCAGGCTGATCGAGGGCACGAGGCCACTGATCTTGCGCAGGGCGGTGAACGCCTCCGAGTAGCCGTCGAGGCCGCCGACGCCGGCCGGCACGAACGCGCCCGCCGAGTCGTTCATGCCGATCAGCGGCAGGCCCTTCTCGCCGGCCATGTAGATGAGGCGAGCGAGCTTGGCGCCGTTGGTGGCGTCCATCGAGCCGGCGCGGACGGTGAAGTCGTGGCCGTAGACGGCGACGTCGCGGCCGTCGAGGTCGAGGATGCCCGTCACGATCGACGCGCCGTCGAGCTCGGGACCCCAGTTGCGCCAGAGGATCGTCGGCTCCTGGTCCGTCAGGACCTGGATCCGCTCCCACACCGTCATGCGGTTCTTCGCATGCTGGACGCGGACGCGCGCCGGCCCGCCGCCGGCGAGGGGGCGGGCCTGGAGCTCGGCACCCATCGCGAGGGCGGCGTCGTAGATGCCCGTCGCCGGGGATGTGGCGGCGGGCGCCGGGCTGCCGTCCGCGACCGGCGCGACGGCGGTCGTCGGGCGAGCCAGGGGATTGCGGAGGGAGTATTCGGTGTCGGGCATGGCTCTCGTACGTGGTGCGCGTTCGATTCGCGCAGGGCCGCCCGTCCCTCCGCCGGCGATCCGGATTCGCGGCGGGGTGGAGCGGGCGTTCGGGTCTTGCGGGAACGCGGCGGTCGAACCCTTCGGGTCGGCGCCGTCGACCGTCGAAACCGCGCGAGTGTAACGGCTCGAAACCGCCCGATCGAGGCGGGCTGCCCCTCGGCGGCCGGCGCCGGTGTCGGAGAGGGAGGCGGCGTCGGGAGCGTCGATTCGGACGGCGGGGAACGGTCTCCTCCTCAGGACCTCCAGGACAGCCCGACCCCGAGCGCCAGGGGACCGCCGACGAGGTGGGCCAGCAGATAGAGCGTCCCGAGCCGGAAGCGACGGGCCTGCGCGACCTGGACGAGGTCGGCGCAGATCGTCGAGAACGTGGAGAGCGAGCCGCAGAGCCCCGTCGTCGCAAAGGCGATCGAAGCCTGCGCGAGCGCGCCGCGCGTGGCCCCGGACCGGTCCGCCGTGCGGGCGAGGAGCAGGCCGAGCAGGGCGCACGCGCCGAGATTGGCGAGCAGGACGGCGAGCGCCGTCGCCCGACTGCGGGCGCGCGCCCCGTCGAGGGTGGTGGCGGCGATCAGGAGCCCGCCCCGGACGACGGCGCCGAGGGCGCCGCCCGCGGCGATCGCCCCGCCCAGCACGACCCAGCGCACCAGCGCCTCCGCGATCGCGGCGTTCATCTCGCCTCCCCGTTCGCTGGACCCGTCCGATCGGCTGCCCGGGCGCGATGGGCGCGATGGGCGACGCCGGCGAGCGAGAAGGCGGCGACGCCGAGTGCGAGGGAGAGGCCGACGAAGAGGAGGCTCCTTCCGGTCACGCCCGCGCTGCCCGCCCAGCGCTGAGCGTCGGCGACGAGCGTCGAGTAGGTCGTGAAGGAGCCGAGCGCGCCGACGGCGAGGAAGGCGCGCAGGCGGGGTCGCGGCCCCGTCGTCTCGAGCCGGGCGAGGAGCAGTCCCAGGGCGAATGCCCCCGCCAGGTTCACGACCTGGGTCGCTGCGAGCGCCGCTCCTGCGCCCCCGGCGAGCAGACCCGAGGCGGACGCCCGGGCCAGGGCGCCGCATGCCCCGCCCGACCCGATCAGCAGCAGCTCCTGGCCGAGACCGATCGGTCGGGCGGCGACGTCGGAGACGATGGGAAGGCGTCGGGACATCGGCGCGCAGGGTAGGCGTTGGGCTCGGGCCTGGCCGGATCAGGGCTCGGCTATCCCGCCGGAACCGCGTCGATTTCAGACCTGACCGGGGGGATTCGGACTCACCTGCGGGAAAATCCGGGCCTTGCCAGCGACCGGGGGAGCTGTGCTAACCGGGTAGCCCGCCGTGTGGGGGTGGAAGTCTGCGCCTCAAGCTAGACGGAGGCGTCTCCGATCCCGCTGCCATTTCGGTGCATGAGCGGTGCCGGCTCCCTGCCCGGCATGGACGGTCCCTTCGAAGTACGAGGCAGCATGGGCAAGTCGCTGGTCATCGTCGAGTCGCCCGCCAAGGCGCGGACCATCAACAAGTACCTGGGCCGCGACTACGTCGTGAAGTCGAGCGTCGGCCATATTCGCGACCTGCCGGTCTCGGGATCGGGCAAGCAGGTCGACGCGAAGGCGCGCGCCCGCGCGGCGGCCAAGACCCGCAAGCTCGCCGGCGCCAAGCGCGAGGCCCATCGCAAGGAGCAGTCGAAGAAGGCGCTCTTCGCGCGGATGGGCATCGACCCCGAGCACGACTGGAAGGCCCACTACGAGATCCTGCCCGGCAAGGAGAAGGTCGTCGCCGAGCTGCGCAAGCTCGCGAGTCAGGCCGACTCGATCTATCTCGCCACCGATCTCGACCGCGAGGGCGAGGCCATCGCCTGGCATCTGCGGGAGGTGATCGGCGGCAATCCGAAGCGGTTCAAGCGCGTCGTCTTCAACGAGATCACGCAGAGCGCGATCCGGCAGGCCTTCGAAGATCCGGGCGAGCTCGACCTGTCGCGGGTCAACGCGCAGCAGGCGCGCCGCTTCCTCGATCGCGTCGTGGGCTACATGCTCTCGCCGCTGCTCTGGGCGAAGGTGGCGCGCGGGCTCTCGGCGGGTCGCGTCCAGTCGGTCGCGGTGCGCCTGATCGTCGAGCGCGAGAAGGAGATCCGCGCCTTCGTGCCCGAGGAGTACTGGGAGGTCCATGCGGACACCCGGACCCGGGGCGGGGACGCGCTGCGCCTGCAGGTCGCGAAGCAGGCCGGCGAGCCCTTCCGACCGACCGCCGAGGCGCAGACGAGCGAGGCCGTTCGCGCGCTCGAGCGCGCGGACTTCGAGGTCGTCGAGCGCAAGGACAAGCCGACGAAGACGAAGCCCGGCGCGCCGTACATCACGTCGACGCTGCAGCAGGCCGCGAGCACGCGCCTCGGCTTCTCCGTCAAGAAGACGATGATGCTGGCCCAGCGCCTCTACGAAGCCGGCCACATCACCTACATGCGGACCGATTCGACGAACCTCTCTCGCGAGGCCGTCGAGGCCTGTCGCATGACGATCGAGCGTGAGTACGGCGCGCGTTACCTGCCCGAGGCGCCGAACGTCTACTCGAGCAAGGAGGGCGCCCAGGAGGCCCACGAGGCGATCCGACCCTCGGACGTGTCGATCCAGCCGGGCCAGCTGCAGGGCGTCGAGCGGGATCAGGAGCGGCTCTACGAGCTGATCTGGCGCCAGTTCGTGGCCTGCCAGATGACCCCGGCCGAGTACCTCTCGACGAACCTCTCGGTCAGGGCCGGCGAGTTCGAGCTGCGCACCCGGGGTCGCATCGTCCTCTTCGACGGCCATACGCGCGCGCAGCCGACCTCGGTCCGGACGGGGGAGGGCGAGACGGCGCTCCCCGACGTGCAGGTCGGCGAGCGGCTCGAGCTCGTGAAGCTGGACCCGGTCCAGCACTTCACGAAGCCGCCCGCCCGCTACGGCGAGGCGAGCCTCGTCAAGGAGCTCGAGAAGCGCGGCATCGGCCGTCCGTCGACCTATGCCTCGATCATCTCGACGATCCAGGACCGCGGCTACGTGCGGCTCGAAAACCGTCGCTTCTACGCGGAGAAGATGGGCGAGATCGTCACCGAGCGATTGATCGAGAACTTCGGCGAGCTGATGGACTACGGCTTCACCGCTGGCCTCGAGGAGGCGCTCGACGAGGTCGCCGTCGGCCACAAGCAGTGGAAGAAGGTGCTCGGCGACTTCTACGACGACTTCCGACAGCAGCTCACGGCGGCCGAGCATCCGAAGAAGGGGATGCGCGCGAACCAGCCGACCGAGACGGACATTCCGTGTCCCCAGTGCGGCCGGCCGATGCAGATCCGTACGGCGTCGACGGGCGTCTTCCTCGGCTGCTCCGGCTACGCGCTGCCGCCGAAGGAGCGCTGCAAGAGCACGATCAACCTGATTCCGGGCGAGGAGGCGGTCTCGGTCCGCGACGACGCCGCCGAGGACGAGGAGTCGGGCGACGAGGTCGAGGCGCGTCTGCTGCTCAAGAAGCGCCACTGCCCGATCTGCGGCACGGCGATGAACAGCTACCTCGTCGACGAGACGCGCAAGCTCCACGTCTGCGGCAACAACCCCGACTGCCCGGGCTACCAGGTCGAGACGGGCAGCTTCCAGATCAAGGGCTACGACGGGCCGGTGCTCGAGTGCGATAAATGCGGCGAGGAGATGCAGCTGCGCTCGGGTCGCTTCGGCAAGTACTTCGCCTGCACCTCGGACGTCTGCAAGAACACGCGCAAGCTCCTGCGCAGCGGCGAGGCGGCGCCGCCGAAGGTCGACCCGATTCCGATGCCCCATCTGCGCTGCGAGCGTTGCGACGACTTCTATCTGCTGCGGGACGGCGCGGCCGGGATCTTCCTCGCGGCGAGCCAGTTTCCGAAGCACCGCGAGACCCGCGCGCCGACCGTGGCGGAGCTCGTCGAGGTCAAGGACAAGCTGGATCCGAAGTACCGCTACCTCGCCGACGCGCCCAGGACCGATCCGCAAGGCCGCCCGGCCGTCGTGCGTTTCGCCCGCAAGACGCGCGAGCAGTACGTGACCTCGGAGGAGGACGGCAAGGCGACCGGCTGGCGCGCCCACTACGTCGACGGGCGCTGGGTCCAGGAGCAGTCGGGTACGCCCGAGCGTGTCGCACCGGGCCGCGCTGCGGCGCGTGCGGGTACGGCGACGCGGAAGCGGGCGGCCGCCCGCGCGCCCTCCGCGCGCAAGTCGTCCGGCAAGCGCCGCAAGTCCTGAGGGCGATCGGCAGCGGGTCCGCTCGCGGCGGACGGGCGAGCGCCGTGCTCGGGGAGCGACTCGGATGGGGGCGGCCCGGATTCGAACGGGGCAGACGAGCCGGCCTGCAGCGGGCATCGTCGGGCCGTTCGGGACGTGCGCGTTCGGGCAGACGGTGTGCGCACGGCCGGCGAGCGTTCCATCGGACGCCGTCGCGTCCGCGTCCGCGGCCTCGACGCCCGACCTCCCGGCTCCGACCGCCGACCGGCCGCGCGTGGCGGAGCAGGTCGATGCCTTCCTGCGGACCGGTCGGTTCCATGCGGAAGCGGAGGCGGGCGGCGAGGAGGGGCGAGGGGGCGACGAGCCGGCCGGATCGGGCATCCCCCTGACCCCCTCGCGGTCGGCGGACGGGCGATCCTGGGGGGTGATCGAAGGGCGGCGCGAAAAACACGATGGCAAGTCTTTTGCCGATCGTTTACTCTGCGCTAGCCGCGCGAAACAGGCCCTGCCCGATTTGCCCACCGAGATCTCTCCCGCCTCAGTTCGAGTCCTACCGAGTCCTACCGAGTCGCAGTCGAGTCGTCGCGTCCAAATCGGATCAGAGTTGGTTTCCAAGGTACGGCCGCCTTCTCCGGGAGCTCGAGGGAGCTCGAGGGAAGGGGGGCGGGAATCGACAGGTCCGTGCCTTCCTTGACCTCCGTTCGTCTCGAGGACGTCGGAGCAAGGCGGGTCGTTGGGGGCAGGCTCTTGGCCTGCTCGTCGGCAAGCGGATCGAGCATGGCCCGACGAAGGCCTTCTCCCTTCATTCGGGCACGGAGTATGCGTTCGTGAAGAAGATTTATGTTGGCAACCTTCCCTGGAGCACGACGGACGAAGATCTGCGTGAGCTGTTTGCAACCTATGGCCCGGTGCAGTCCTCGTCGGTCGTGAACGACCGCGAGACCGGCCGTTCGCGCGGATTCGGTTTCGTGGAGATGGCTCCGGCCGATGCCGACAAGGCGATCAGCGAGCTGGACGGTCGTGATTACGGCGGTCGTGCCCTGCGCGTCAACGAGGCGCTCGACAAGCGCCGCGGTGGTGGCGGCGGCGACCGGGATCACCGCGGCGATCGCGGCGACCGCGGCGGCCGCTGGTAGTCGCTGAAACGAAGGCCCCGATCTCCGGATCGGGGCCTTCGCATGTTTCGCTCGCGGGCGTGGCTCGGGGTCTGGCCCGATCGGTCGGGTCGTGTGATTTTCCCGCAGCATGAACGAGACCGCGGAACGTGCACTGCTCGCCCGACCCCTGGCGATCGGCCTCGGGGCGCTCGGCGTGGTCTGGCTGAACCCCCTGCTGCGACAGGACACGATGTTCCTGTGGCTTGCGGTGATGTTCGGCGGGCCGAACGTCTTGCTCTGGCTGACCCGTCGACGCGCCTTCGTGCGGCGCATCGCGCCGGTCTTCTCCCCGACCGTCTCGCTCCTGGGCTGGGGCACCCTCGCGACCTTCACGCTCGGCCTGAAGTCGCCGATCCTGGCCGGCTTCTTCTTCGAGATCGGCCTCGCCTCGGTCTCGCTGGGGCCGCGCGGTGTCGCGGCCGTCACCGCAGCGGCGATCGCCGTCCTCACCCTCGTTCAATCCCTGTTCGGCCTGGCGTCGGGATGGCAGCTGCTGCTGCTCGAGGCCGCTTTCCTGGCGGTCATGGGCGGGCTCGGCTTGGCGATGGCCCGCCGTCGGGTCGCCGGTGAGGCGGCGCTGCGCGATCAGCGTCAGGCGCTCGGGCGCCGACTCGAAGCGCTCCAGCGCCAGCTCGATGACGAGCGTGTGGTGGCCCGGGTCGGGGAGAACGTCGCGCGCCTCGCCCACGGGCTCAAGAACGCCGTCCACAGCCTGCGGGGCTTCGTCACCCTGATCGAGCCGGAGGTCGAGCGCGGTGGGCGGTCGCGCGAAGCCCTCGCCGGGCTGCGCGCCGTGATCGACGATCTCGAGCGGCTCGCCCGGATGACCCTGGCGGATGCGCCGGGCGAGTCGACGGCGACCTCGAACTCCAGGTCGGCGTCGGCGCTCGCATCCGCATCGGTCGAAGGATCGATCGCGGCGTCCGCGACGTCGGGGAAGGCCGCGCGTCGGGTCCGTGCGGAGGCGGCGCCGGTCGTCGCGAGCGTGGAGGCGGTCTGCCGCGAGCTGGGTCCGTCCCATCCGGAGGTGGCCTTCGATCTGCGCGCGACCGCGGCGATGCGATCGCTCGCCGTCCCGATCGCGCCGACGCCGTTTCGAGAGGTGCTGACGATCCTGTTGCGCAACGCCGCCGAGGCAATGCATGGCGCGGGGCGGTGCACGATCGATGTCTCGCGGCGCGCGGACGACTGCCGGATCGAGATCGGCGACGAAGGCGAGGGGCTCGCGCCGGATGCGTCGGGCCGTCTCTTCACCCCGGGCTTCACGACGAAGACGGGTGGAAGCGGCTTCGGCCTGTTCCTCGCCCGGCGGATTGCCGAAGACCACGGCGGCTCGCTCTCGCTCGAGTCGGGCCCCGAGAAGGGGGCGATCGCGGTGCTCGCGCTGCCGATCGCGGAGCAGGGGGCCGGCGTCGGCGCGAGCGCCGCGGCGGAAGGCGCGAGCGCCGGGAACGGGAGCGGGGCATGAGCGATTCGATCCTGGTCGCGGAGGATGAGCCGGGCTCGGCGGAGTATCTGCGCCTGCTGCTCGAGGGGCGCGGTCATGCGGTGCGCCTCGCGGCCAACGGCATCGAGGCGTTGCTGGCGCTCGAGTCGCAGCCCTTCGACCTCGTGATCACCGATCTGCGCATGCCTTCGATGGACGGATTCGAGCTGCTCGCCCACCTCGCCCAACGCTGGCCCGATCTGCCGGCGATCGTGCTCACGGCCAACGAGGACGTCGAGGACGTCGTCGAGGCGGTGCGCCTCGGTGCCGTCAACTACCTGCTGAAGCCAGCGACACCCGCGAGCGTCGGCACCGCGATCGATCGTGCCCTCCTGACCCGCAAGCGGGCGGCGCCGGCGAGCTCGACCGTGCCCGAGCTGATCGGGACCAGTCGCGCGATGGTCGAGGTCCGACACCGCGTGTTGATGGCGGCCCGCAGCGACGTCCACGTGCTCGTGACCGGCGCGACCGGGACGGGCAAGGAGCTCGTCTCCCGTGCGATCCATCGTCATTCGGGGCTCGCGAAGGGGCCCTTCGTCGCCCACAACTGCGCGCTCTCGCCGCCGGACCTCTTCGAGAGCGAGTTCTTCGGCCATCGGCGCGGCTCGTTCACCGGCGCCGATCGCGACCGCAAGGGATTGCTGCGCGAGGCGCACGAGGGGGTGCTCTTCCTCGACGAGCTCGAGACGCTCGATCTCGGCTTCCAGGCGAAGCTGCTGCGGGTCATCGACGACGGGGAGGTCCGGCCGGTCGGCGCGGAGAAGGCGGAGCGGGTGTCGGTGCGCTTCGTGGCGGCGACCAACCGCGAAGCCCGGGTCATGATCGAAGAGGGGAGCCTGCGCGAGGACCTGTACTACCGCCTGCGCGGCATCGAGATCCGCCTTCCGACCCTCGCCGATCGCCGAGAGGACATTCCGCTGCTGATCGCCCACTTCGACAAGCCCGACAGCGCCGGCTTCACGCCGGAGGCGATCGAGGCGCTGTGTCGGGCGGAGCTGCCGGGCAACGTGCGGCAGCTGCGCAACCTCGTGCAGGGGGCGCGGGCGGCGGCGGGCGAGGCCGTCGTCGGGGTGCGTCATCTCGCGATCGAGTCGGCGCGCGGGCCGGCCCCGATCCCGGTGACCGAGGGCGTTCCGCGCGGGCTCACGCTCCGCGAGATCGAGCGGCGTGCGATCGTCCAGGCGCTCGAGGACTGCAAGGGCAATCGCAGCCATGCCGCCAAGCTGCTCGACATCGATCGCTCGACGCTTCGACGCAAGATGCAGGAGTACGGGATCGAGGGCTGAGGACCGAGCGCGCCGAAGACGACGGTCCGAATCAGGCCGGCGGACCCGTCAGCGGGCGGACGACGGACGGGGCCGACGTCGACGGAGCGCTCGAGGAGGCCGACGCATTCGACGCCGAAGCCGGGGCGGTGATCGCGCTGGACGCGTCGAGGATCTGCTGCAGGGCCGCCTGGTCGGAGCGCGTCCGCTCGATGAACTCGATGCCGTAGCCGGGCGTCTCGAACGAACCGCTCGCGTCCCCCTCGAGTCGGCGCCTCGTCCAGACGACGCGACCGACGAGCTGCAGCTCGCCACCGGCGGGCAGGTCGAGGGCGACGATCACGCGGCGCCCGGCGGCGAGGGGCTCCCAGGAATGCACGAAGGCGCCGCCTCGCGAGAGGTTGGCGGTGGTCGCCTCGGCGCTGCGGAAGAAGGGGGCGCCGCTGTCGGGATCCGTCTCGGCATCGACGGTCGAGATCCGGACGGACACGCGCACTGGACGCCGAGGAAATTGCTGGGTCGTCGGCCTCGCGCGACGCCATCCGCTCATGGCTCTCACCCCCTCGCGCCTCCATCGGCGGTCGGCGGGGGGGCTTGAGGCGGTCGGCCTCGGCGGGCGCATTCGATTTCGGGGAACGCGGGCGGATCGCTCCGAGCCCGGCTCGGTGCGGGGAAGATCACCCCATTTGTGGCCCGCGCCACCGCGCGTCGCGGTCGAGCGCTTCGTGTCTCCGATCCGGAGGCCGCGCTCAGATCCCGAGGCCGAGGAAGGGAAAGCGGATCGCCTCGCTCTCCTCGCACTCGGCGGGCTCGTTCTCGAACAGGATCCGCTCCGCCGCGGCATGGAACTCGTCGGACTCCCGCACGGCGCTGCGTCGCGCGTGCTTGCGGTGGTCCGTGAGCGCGTCGGCGCTGCGCGAGAGGTCGGTCGGCGTGAAGGCGACGACCTCGGCCTGGCGTCCGCGCTCCTCGCAGATCTGGACCATCATCGCCGTCGTCAGGCGCTTGCCCTCGACCTTGCCGTTCTTGCCGATCGAGCCGAGCAGGGGACCCGCGCCGTTGCCCCGATGGTCGAGCCAGTCCTCGAGGCAGATCAGCTCGTCGTTGGTCAGCTCGACGCGACGTCCACGCGCACCCGAGCCGCTCGCCCGCGCCGTGATCGTGCAGGCGCCCGACTTGTTGCTGAAGCGGACGCTCTCGATCGTCAGGCCGACGATCTCTGCGATGCGCAGCCCGCGATAGACCAGCGCGAAGAAGACCGCGTCTCGACAGCCCTGGGGCGTCCCGTCGCTCGCGCTCGCCGCGATCAAGGCGCGCAGCTCGCCGTCGCCGAGCACGCGATGGCGCGGCGCCGTCCGGGCACGCCGCGGTGCCTTCGCCGGCCGCCGAACCGTCTGGCTCACGGTCTCGCCGACGAGGAAGCCCAGGTGATCGCACTCCTGGATGACACGCGTGAGCATGCTGCGGATCTTCTGGACCTCGCGCGGCGGGTAGCTCGCGGGCACCGCGCGGAAGCTGCGGGTCGAGTTCTTGCGGCAGCGCAGGGTCTCGATCCGCGCGGGCGCGCCGCGCTCCTTCAGGATCGTCAGCGCGGCCGCACCGTGATAGGGCCGGACCTGCTGCCAGGGGAACTCGACGCTGTCGCACTTGCCGCCGCTGATGACCGTGGCGAGCGTCTCGAGCATCTCCTCGGCCGCGCGTCGGCTCTCCTCCGTCCGGAAGGTGCTGAGGTAGTTTTCGGCGGCACGGCGACCCTTGGCGAGCTCGGCCGGATGCAGGAGGAAGTCGACCGAGTCCTGGGGCGAGATCCGCGGCGCCGGGGTCTGCGCCGCGCTGGAGGTCGTGTCGCTGGCGAGGGTGTCGGGGGAATCGGGCGCTCGGGAGGACGGGTCGGCTTCGAGGTCACGCGCGATGGGAGCGCGGGGGCGGGCGATCCGGGTATCGACCGGGCGTCGACGTTTCGAGGCGGGGCCGCCCTTGGCATGGGTTCGCGCGGTCGGTCTGCTGGGCGGGGCAGGGGTGACTTCGGCGGCCAAGGCGATTCCTCCCGATCGGTCTGGAAATTCGACTCGGTCCGCATTTGGTCAGAGATCGGGCGCGATGTCAACTCATTGTCAATTCGCTCCGGGGGAGGCGGAAAAAATGGCTGGAATTCCGGAGACTTCGCGTGGAGCCGACCATCTTCCCTCAGGGATGTTGATCGGTAAATCACAGCTGGATGTCCCGTGGGATCGGCGTGGAACACACGAATTGTTGCAGGGGGACCCGCGGTCGGTGCCCCGGAAAGCGCCGGTTGGCGCGTGGAGAGGAGCCCGGATTGGCTGACGAGGACGCATTCGGGCTCCTGCCGGGGTTCGTCTGGGCGGTGACCGAGGCCTTCGCTCCAGCGGTCGCCGCCTATCGCTTCGAGCAGGGGGACGTGATCTACCGCGACCGAAGGGGCCAGGGCCCGCTCGGGACACCGCTCCCCGACGACCTAACGGCGATCCAGCTGCTCGCGCCGCCGCGCAGCGCGCGGGTCGTCCCGAGCGACTTCGAGGGCGATCGGCGGCAGGCCAACTGGCAGAGCGAGGTCGAGCTCGAGCTCGTGGATCTCGCGCGCGGTCGCAGCGAGTCGTTCGCGACGACCCAGGGTCGGTTGTTCACGGCGCTCTGGAAGGACGACTTGTCCACCCTGCAAGGCGAGGGCGACGACCCGCCGCTGCCGCGTTCGGCGCGCGAGCTGTTCGCGCTGCTGCGCGAGGGCGTGCTCGCGATCGGTCCCGTTCAGGGGGTCCGAAGCGGGGTCCGCTTCCTCTTCGTCGTCGATCGCTCGAACGATGCCGCCCGCGCCAAGGCGGTCGCGATCGTCGATGCGCTCCATCCGCTCGGCCCCGTCGAGGCGCGCGACCTCGACCCGATCGAGGCGGGCGCTCCCGACGGCGATCGGTTCCATCCCACGCTCGTGATCCGGGAGCTCGTCCTGCCCGACGTCGAGCAGGAGGCCGTCGAAGCCGCCTTGCGACGGGCGCTCTACGGCGGGAGCGGCGAGGCCGAGCGCTTCTCGGTCGGCCGACACGGCTTGCTCGAACGGCTGGGCGCGTCCGAACACGCCTGATCGCCGCGGACCCGCGATGGGCGCGCCTACTCGATCAGGATCGTCGCCTTCTCGATCACGATCGGGCTCGCGGGCGGGGCGGGGTCGCGCGGCTTGCCGAGCGCTTCGATCTTGCGGAGCGTCGCGAGGCTGTCCGGCGACTCGGCCTTGCCGAAGACGGTATGGCGGCCGTTCAGGGCGGGGGTCGCGCTGAACGTGATGAAGAACTGGCTGCCATCGGTCCCGGGGCCGGCGTTCGCCATCGAGAGCACACCGGGTCCGTCGTGGGTCACCTTGGAGTCGAACTCGCCCGCGTACTGGAAGCCGGGCCCCCCGCGTCCGTTGCCGAGCGGATCACCGCCCTGGGCCATGAAGCCCTTGATCACGCGGTGGAAGCCGAGCCCGTCGTAGAAGCCGAGGCGGGTCAGGTAGAAGGTCGCGCCGACGTGGCGCGGCGCGACGTCCGGGAACATGCGGATCACGATGTCGCCCTGGTTGGTGGCGAGCTTCCAGGCGTACTTCTTCTTCGGATCGAACGGGAAGGCCGGCGGCTGGTTCAGCCGGGTCCGCCACTGGGGCTTCGTCTTGTCGATCTTCTGGGCCTCGATCGCCTTGTCGATGGCCGCGATCAAGGGGTCGGGCGCCCCGGACTTCTCGTCGGCGTGCGCGCCTTCGTCGCTGCAGCCGACGAAGAGCGCGACCACGAGCGCGAGCCATCCGAGGCGGAGCAGGCGTCGGCGCGATCGGCGCGGAGCGTCGTCCTCGAGCGCGGGCGCCACGAAAGCGGCTGCGTCCACGGCGGTCCCTGCGGTTTCGACTGCGGTCGCGAGGCTGCGTGACATCGGTCTTCCTCCGTCTCGAGACCGCGTCGGCGCGGTCCGGTACCCGGGCGGTCGGCCCGAGCGGGCGCGGAACATACCGCTGATCGGGAGCGGTGGGCACCTCTGCGACCGCTCGACCCCGGCTCCGCCGCGCGCCTCAGCGTCGCGCGCCATCCGCGCCGCGGTCGGTGCATACGCCGAGCGCGTGCAGCGCGCGCTGCGCCGCCCCGCCCCAGTCGCGATTCGCCAGCGGGCTGGCCGGGCTCGGATGGAGGATCCGCCCGATCTGGAGGTCGCGGCCCGCGAGTGCCTCGCGCGCGCGCGACTCGGCGAAGCCGCCGATTCCGACGACCCAATCGGGCTCGAGCGCCTCGACGAGTCGCTGCAGATGGCGGTCGCACGCCGCGTAGAGCGGGGCGCGCTCCGCCGGCGCGAGCTTGTCGGGCGTGCGGTTGCGTCCCGAGGCCTCCATGAAGACGAGTGGACAGTAGTTGGCGACGAAGTGATGGCGGAAGAAGGCCGCGGGCGTGCCGTAGTGGCGGGCGACGGTGCCCCAGACCCGCGCGCCGCTGACCTCGCTGCGCGTACAGCGGAAGCCCTCGACCGGTCGCGCCGGGTGCTCGGGGCGGGGGCGGTCGATCCGCGTCTCGATCCCCATCCAATCGCGCACGCTCGCGACTTCGCCGAAGGGCACCCCCGTCTGGGCCATGCCGAAGGGCCCCGGATTCATGCCGAGGAAGACGACGCGCTTGCGGCCGTCGCCGAAGCGGCGGACGTACTCGCGGTAGCCGCGACCCGCGTACACGAGCGGGTCGTAGACGTGGGTCACGGGCCCGCCGAAGCGCAGCTTCGCCACCGCGCGGCTGAGCTGACGGGCGGCCTCGACCAGGCGATCGGCACGGGACACGGGGTTCCTCCCTGCATGGGCGGTGGGACGCTGCGAGCGGGGGTAGACTCGCGCCGCTCGTCGCAGCGCGCCGCCGGCGCCCGAGTCGTTGGGGCCCGGTCGCGCGGAGTGCGGCGCGCGGAGAATGATCGATGTCGATGGCCTTGTCCTTCCTCCTTCTGCTCGCCCTGATCGGGGCGGGCTGGCTCTTCCAGGCTTGGCGGGGCGCCGAGGGGCGCACCGGCGCCCTCGCAGAGCGCGTCGCGTCGCTCGAGGGCGAGCGCCGCGAGCTCGAGAAGCGGCTCGAGCAGGAGGGGCAGGCGCGCCGCAAGCAGGCCGAGGCGCTCGCCGAGTACCGAAAGCGCTCGGACAAGGCGAAACGACGCGCCGAGAAGGGGCCGGAGCTCCCGCTCGGGACGGCCGCGCGCGTGCGGGACCTCGAGCTCGAGCTCGAGCGCGCCCAGGCGGGTCTGCGTCGCAGCGAGTCGGAGCGCGAGCAGCAGGCGCGGCGCGCCGAGGGGCTCGAGCGCGCGTGCGCGGCGCTGGAGGCGCGGCTCGCGGACGCGAGCGGACCGGCCAACGCGCTCGCCGACGCGACCCGAGCGGCGCTCGAGAACGCGCAGTCCGAGCTCTCCGCCACCCGCGAGCAGCTCGCCAAGCAGGAAGAAGCGCTGTCGCTCGCCGGCCAGAACGAGGCGCGCATGCGCAAGCGGATGGACAACCAGGAACAGCTCTACGCCTCGCTGCGAGCGGAGCTCGAGGTCAAGAAGGATCGCCTGCGCACGCAGGAGGAGCAGATCCGGCGCCTCGAGGCCCTGCGCGTCGTCGTCGCGGAGTGACGCGCGGGGGCCGACGCTTCAGGACGCGCCCGTCGCCTCGGCGAAGGCCCAGTCGAGCCAGGGCAGGACCGCCTCGAGATCCGACGTCTCGACCGTTGCGCCGCCCCAGAGTCGCAGGCCGGGCGGCGCGTCGCGGTACGAGCCGATGTCGTAGGCGACGCCTTCCGTCTCGAGCCGCTTGACGATCGCCTTGACGGCGCTCGCCACGGTCTTCGCGTCGTGCGCGCGGGTCCAGGGGCCGTCGAGGCGCAGGCACATCGAGGTGCAGCTGCGGGTCGCGGGATCGGCCGCGAGGAACGCCGCCCATCCGCTCGCTTCGACCCAGCGCGCGACGGCCGCGAGATTCGCCTCCGAGCGGGTGATCAGACCGCGCAGGCCGCCGATCGACTCGGCCCAGCGCAGACCGTCGAGGGCGTCCTCGACGCAGAGCATCGAAGGCGTGTTGATCGTCGACCCCGCGAAGATCGACTCGTCGAGCCTGCCGCCCGACGTCAGCCGGAAGAGCTTCGGGAGAGGCCACGGCGGCGTGTAGGCCTCGAGCCGCTCCACCGCGCGCGGCGAGAGCGCGAGCATGCCGTGGGCCGCTTCGCCGCCGAGCACCTTCTGCCAGGACCAGGTCACCACGTCGAGCTTCTCGAAGCGCACGTCCATCGCGAAGACCGCCGAGGTCGCGTCGCAGATCACGAGGCCCCGGCGATCGGCCGGAATCCAGTCGGCGTCGGGGACGCGCACGCCCGAGGTCGTGCCGTTCCAGGTGAAGACGACGTCGCGATCGAAGTCGACGGCTCCGAGGTCGGGAAGCTGGCCGTACTCGGCCGAGAGGACACGCGCGTCGGGAAGCTTCAGCTGCTTCATGGCATCGGAGACCCAGCCCGAGCCGAAGCTCTCCCAGGCGAGCAGGTCGACGCCGCGCGCGCCGAGCAGCGACCAGAGCGCGAGCTCGACGGCGCCCGTGTCGGAGGCCGGAACGAGGCCGATCCGCCAGTCGGCGGGGATGCCCAGGATCGCCCGACTGCGATCCGAGACCGCCTGGATCCGCGCGCGCGCCGGTTCGGCGCGATGCGAGCGCCCGACCATCGCCGCCGCCAGCGCGCCGACGTCCCAGCCGGGCCGCTTGGCGCAGGGGCCGGAGGAAAAGTTCGGGCAGGCGGGGCGCTTCGTGGGGCGGGTGGTCACGGGATCCTCGTCGATGAGGCGGCGCATTCTATCCGGCGGTCCCCGGGCGAGCCATGGCTCGCGACGACGGGAGGAGCGCGCGACGAACGCGGATGCCGCCACGGGCTTGCTAGCCTGCGGCCGCCTCGCAGCGGGGCGTGCCGCTTCGGGCGCGGGGTCGGCACCGGCCTCGCCATCGGTCTCGGCCACGACAGGGGAGGGAGCGCAACGCGATGGAGACCGGACACGAGCGTCCCGACGCGGCCGCCGTTCGCGCGTTCCTCGACGGGCTGCAGGAGCGGATCTGCGCGACCCTCGCGCGCCTCGACGGGGGCGAGGGCTTCCGCGGCGACGATCGGGTGCGGCCCGGCGGCGGTGTCTCGCGCCCCCGCGTGCTCGAGGCCGGTCCGGTCTTCGAGAAGGCCGCCGTCCACTTCACGCAGACCGAGGGCCAGCGCCTGCCGGCCGCAGCGACCGCCCGCCGTCCGGAGCTCGAGGGCCGACGTTATGCGGCCCTCTCGGTGTCGCTGATCGTCCATCCGCTCAACCCCTACGTGCCGACCTGTCATGCGAACTACCGCTTCTTCCAGGCGGAGGACGAGCGCTCGGGCGACGTCGCCTGGTGGTTCGGCGGGGGCTTCGACTGCACGCCCTACTACGGCTTCGAGGAGGACGCCCGACACTGGCATCGCGTCGCCCGCGCCGCCTGCGACGTCCATCCGTCGAAGCCCTACGCGCGCTTCAAGGCGCAGTGCGACGCGTACTTCTTCCTGCCGCATCGAGACGAGCCGCGCGGGATCGGCGGACTCTTCTTCGACGATTTCGACGAGGGCGGTTTCGCGGCGGCCTTCGCGCTCTGGCGGAGCACGGCGGACGCGTTTCTCGAGGCCTACGTCCCGATCGTCGAGCGGCGCCGGGAGATGGCCTGGGGCGAGCGCGAGCGCGCGTTCCAGCTCTACCGACGCGGCCGCTACGTCGAGTTCAACCTGCTTCAGGATCGGGGCACGCGCTTCGGTCTCGAGACGGGCGCCCGGACGGAGTCGGTCCTCGCCTCGCTGCCGCCGCTCGTGGCCTGGCGCTACGACTGGCGGCCCGAGCCCGGCACGCCGGAGGCCGCGCTCTACACCGACTTCCTCCGCCCCCGCGACTGGGCCGCGCCGTAGCGGCGGATGCCGCTTCGGGATCTGGTAGAGTCCCGCCCGCCGCGCGCCGGCTCGACCGCGTGCGTCCATCGAACGAGGAATCCCCCATGACTGCCACCGGCCCGGCCGCCTCCGGCCCGGACGAGTCCGGACCCTACTTCCACCTCCGTGTCGCCCGCGTCATCGACGAGACGGCCGATGCCCGCTCGCTCGTGCTCGAGGTGCCGGAGAACCTCCGCGAGCGCTTCGTCTACCGGGCGGGCCAGTTCCTGACCTTTCGCGTCGAGGTCGACGGCCACCGACTCGTGCGCTGCTATTCGCTCGCGAGCGCGCCCGGACTCGACGCCGAGCACAAGGTGACGGTCAAGCGCGTCGCCGAGGGTCGCGTCTCGAACTGGATGAACGACCGGATTCGCGCGGGCGACGTGCTCGAGGTGATGCATCCGGCGGGCGTCTTCTGCCTGCGCGAGCGCGTGACGCCGATCGTGCTCTTCGGCGGCGGATCGGGCATCACGCCCGTCATCTCCATCCTGAAGACCGCGCTCGCGACCACGCGTCGTCCGATCAAGCTCGTCTACGCGAACCGCGACCGCGATTCGATCATCTTCGCCCGGGAGCTCGAGTCGATCCGCGCGGCGCATCCCGATCGCTTCGAGCTCGTCCATCGCCTCGACGTCGTCGACGGCTTCCTCGACGTCGAGGGCGTCGTCGCGGCCGTCGGGCGGCGGAGCGACGCCGACTTCTACATCTGCGGCCCGGGCCCGTTCATGGACGTCGTCGAGCAGGGGCTCGAGCGGCTCGCGATCCCGCGCGACCAGGTCTTCATCGAGCGGTTCACCTCCCCCGCGGAGATCGCGCCGCCGGCGGAGGACGTGGACACGAGCAAGGGGCCGCGGGTCACGGTCAAGCTCGACGGCAAGGAGACCGTGATCGAGATGGGCGAGGGGGAGACGATCCTCGCGGCGGCCCGCCGCGCCGGGCTCGAGCCGCCCTTCGCCTGCGAGGAGGCCTACTGCGGCTGCTGCATGGCGAAGGTCGTCGCGGGTCGCGTCGCGATGCGCCTGAACGACGGCGGCATCGATCAGCGCCAGATCGACGAGGGGTACGTCCTGACCTGCCAGGGCATTCCGGAGGGCGACGCCCGCGTCGAGTGGCCTGACTAGCAGGCCTGCCGCGGCCGCTCAGAAGGTGCGCCGGAAGCCCAGTGTCAGGGACGCGTTCGCGCGCGACGGGATGCGCTGGTCGTCGGCGGCCGCGACCCGCTCGGTCTTCGGCGACGCGCCGACCGCCAGGTCGAGATTGAAGTCGGCGACGCGCAGACCGATCCCGGCCGTCAGCGCGACGTCGGCGACGTCGTCTTCGGCGGCGTTCCAGTAGGCGCCCCCGCGGAACGCGAGCCCGACCATCGCGAGTGGGAGCTTCCACTCCGTGCCGAGCGAGACGATCCGGCTCGCATAGCCGTCGATCAGGTTCGACTCGTTCTCGGTCAGGTCGGCGTCGAAGGCGACGACCCAGTTGGGCAGGATCCAGAGCGCCGCTCCGGCCCGCACCTGGGGGTCGAGCGCGAGCTTGTTGCGTCCGCCCGGGCGCGAGGGGTCGCGGGCGAGGTCGAACTCGGGCTTCGTGACGTCGCGCGCGGTCACGCCGAAGCGCAGCCACTTCCAGGGACGCAGCATCACGCCGAGATCGAGGGAGGCGGTGTGGGTCACCTCGCGGCGATCGCTGTCGGTGATGGCGTCCGTGATGTCGCCGGGGCCGTCGATCGAGTCGTAGCGCAGGTAGCGGTTGAAGGTCGTGCCGATGATGTACTTGACGTTGCCTCCGATGCCGATCCGCTCGCCGAGGAAGGGATGGCCGTAGCCGAAGCCGATCTGCTCGACGGCGAGGCCGCGGACGAAGGTGCCCGACTGGTTGTCGGCGAAGGTCGCGTGGGGGGTCGCGATCGTCTGCTCGACGACGTCGACGATGTTCTGTGCGACCCGGGGATCGCGGACGCGGACGCCGGCCTGCTCTGCCTGGTGCACGAGCTCCTCGGCCTGCGCGTTCGGCGCGGTCGAGCCCGCGGTCACGAAGAGCGCTTCGAGCCGGGCGACGACGTCCGGCGCCTCGGTCGGCGCGTAGCGATCCATCGAGAGGCCGGGATCGATCAGCGAATCGACGGCGTTCGCGCCCGTCTGCGCCGACATCGAGAGATTCGCGCGATCGAAGACGGGATCCGCGGCGACGTGGCTCTGGCCGATGCCGGTGACGGCGAAGCGGCGCCAGCGCAGCAGCAGCGAGGCGTCGAGACCGACGGCGAGACCCTCGCCCCGGGTGTCGAGCCCCGGCAGCTCCTGGGCGCCGAGGCGCAGGGCGGTCCCCGCGAGCGCGGGGGTGATGGGATTGCCGGCGTCGAGGTCGGAGAGCAGCTGATCGAGCTCGCCCCCGTCGATCTCGTCGACGTAGTCGGCGACGCGGTCGATGTTCGAGAGGGCCGAGCCCTGCGCCCCCGCGTAGCCGCCGACCGGAATCGACACGCCGTAGCCCGACGGCGTGAAGGCGAGGGCGCCGGGGTTCCAGTACGAGGCGTGCTCGTCGTCGACCACCGCGACGCCGGCACCGCCCATGCCCTGGTAGCGGGCTCCGACGAAGGACCACTCCTCGGCCGGGGCCGCGGCGGGCGCGAGCGCGCCCGCCACGAGGAGCGAGGCGAGGCGCCGGCGTGCACGCCGCGGGCGCGGGGTCGGCGGGTCGAGGACGTCGAATGCTCCGATCATGTCACCTCCGGGTGTCGCGGCAGGAGGGCGCGGGAAACCGCCGCTGCGGCGCAGGACGCCGGGCCCGAACCCGCGTGGGCGGGCCAGACCCTCCGAAGGGTCGGGTCGCGCGCGGCCCGACTTGAGCCGCGGGGGCGCGCGATCAGGTCGGGCTGGGAGCCGCGATGAGATCGAGCCCGACGAGCTGCGAGAGCTCCGCGAGGGCGGCCATCGGCTCCTCGACCTTGATCGTCGCCATGCCGAGCGTGCGAGCGGGCTTCAAGTTGGCGCCGATGTCGTCGAGGAAGATCACCGCCTGCGGTGTCACGCCGAGTCGCTCGCAGGCGAGCCGATAGAGGGCGGGATCGGGCTTGCGCAGCCCCTCGACGCTCGACTCGATGAAGAGATCGAAATGCCCGCGCAGCGCGCGGGTGCCGTCGCGCGTCCCGGTGGGCTCGGCCTGGGCCCAGTTGTTCGTGAGCGCCCCGGCGCGGAAGCCGGCCGCGCGCAGCCGGCGAATCGCCTCGAGCATGGCGGGACAAGGCGCCGACGCGTCGGCCATGCGGGCCATCATGTGGCGCGCGTCGATCACGAGGCCGGCGATCCGGCAGTCGGCCTCGAACTCGGCGTAGAACGGCTCGAGCGCGAGCTCGCCGCGCTCGAGCCGCGACCAGGCACCGGTCGGCGCCGTCCGCGCCACGACCCGATTGATCGCGTCGGGCGCGTATCCGAGGGATGCCCCGTACGCCCGGATCGCCTGGAGCGGCGACCCGAGCACCACGCCCCCGAGATCGAACAAGACCGCCGTCCGCTCCACCTTCGCGTCCTCCCGCTGCAGGCCCCGCACGGTACCGGCTCGTCGCGAGCCGCGGCCCGCCGCGCGTCCCCGTCCGCGCCCCACGCGTCCGTCCGTCGCCGCCCGCGCGAGCGCGCGCAGCAGCGCCGCGTCGTCCGAGAAGCAGAGTCGCGGCAACGGGTCGTCCGCCCGCGCTCGGGGCGAGCCGAGGTCGAACACGTCGAGCGCGTCGCCTGCCCGCGCGAGCACGGCCCGGGCACGCGCCTCGGCCTGCGCGTCGAAGAGGGCGAAGAGGAAGCCCTTGCCGTCGAGGGGCGCGCCGCGGGCGGGTCGCGCGGCGCCGCGTGCCCGCACGCGCTCGAGCAGCCCCCAGACGACGAGGCCCATCGTCGGTCGCGCATTGAGCTCGACCGCCCCGCGCCAGGCTTCTTCGCCGCCCGCCGCGCGATAACGGAAGGCATCGACGCCGCAGGGACCGAAGTAGCCCGCGTCGCGGGCGCGCGCGGCGACGGCAGCGGCGCCCGCACGCAGCCGGTCGTCCTCGGGATCGCCCGAGGCGGCTTCGCCCTTCGCGGAGAGGCGACCGAGGTGGCCCCGGTAGACACCGCTCGGCGTCGCGATCAGCTCGAACGAGGCGAGCACTGCGGGCGTGCCCGGCGCCTTCGCGACATGGAGGGCGACCGAGAGATCGCGGGTGCGCTCGAGCCAGGGCTCGAAGAGGGCCCCGCCGCAGCGGGCGAGGCGCGCAAGCGCGCCGCGGAGCGCCGGCGTGTCGACGCGACCCTGACCGCCGACGCGTCCGCGGCCGCTGCTTCCGTGGCGGGGCTTGAGCGTGAAGCGTCCCTGCGTCCAGGCGGGCCAGGCGGCGAGGGCGGCCTCGAGCCGGGCGATCGTGCGATCGGTGTCGGCGAGCGCCTCGGGCTCGAGGCAGTGGATCAGGGGATCGAGCGCGGCCGGATGCAGCGCGAGCGCGCGCGCGGCCGCCAGGGCGAAGCCCTTGTCGTGGAGGGTCTCGACGAGCGCGGGGGCAGGGCCGGCGAGGCGTGCTGGCCGTCCGTCGGGGCCGCCCGCGGCGAGCGCATTGGCGAGGGCGCGCGTATTGAGCCAGGCGATCGCTTCGGGCGGCTGCGGCGCGAGCCAGGGCGCCACCGCCATCTCGTCGGGCTCGCCGAGACACGCGGGCCAGTGCGCCGCGGCGGGCTCGCCGAACCAACGGCCGCCGGGGCCGCGATGAAGGAGCCGTGCCTGCGCGGGCAGGAGCAGGGCGAAGAGGCGGGCGCAGACGCGCGCGTGGGACTGCGAGGGGTACGCGGCCCAGTCGCGGCCCTCCTCGGCGCCGAGGTTCGGCAGGATCCAGGGCGCATCCGCCGCAGCCTCGATCACGATCAGGCTCCGGAGGGCGGAGCGATGCGCGGCCGCGGCTGGGACGAGCGGGCCCGGCGGACGTGCTCGATGAAGCGGTCGCTCAGGCCGGCCCTTCGGCGCGGCGCCGCCTCGAAGCGTCGACCCTTGGCCCGCGCGGGGCCGAGCGGGAAGGGCACGGCGGCGAGGTAGCGGCTGAGATCGCTCGGCTCGGTCGCGTGCGCGTCGGCCTCGGTCTCGTCGGGTGACGCGGACGACGGCATCGACGGCGCGGCGAGGATGCGCGGGAGCCAGCGGGCGGCGAGGGCGACGTGGGCGATCTCGTCGTCGTGGACCTGCTGGCAGAGGCCCGCGCTCTCGGGATCGCCGGCGGCCGCGAAGCCATCGCGGTAGGTCAACGTGAAGTCGAGGTTCGCCTGCTCGAGCGTCAGGCCCATCGCGGCGAGGAACGCGGCGGGACCGGCGCGCGAGGCGGCGATCGCCGGGGCGTGGCGCCAGAAGTAGTCGGAGTGGTCGTCGCGTGCGAAGTCGCCTCCGAGTGCGGCGAGCCGCGCCAGATAGAGGCGGCAATGACGCTGCTCGTCCGCCATCGCGGCAATCCAGCCGCGGCGCAGACCCGCCGGGGCCGCAGGCCAGCGCAGCCAGGCCCAGGCGAAGTACTCGACGGCCATCAGCTCGTGATGGGCGAAGCGGGCGAGGCAGCGTCGCCGGTGGCCGGCGTCCGCGAGCTCGCCCGGGCGCGGCAGCTTCTCGCGACCGCCCCGCATGCGGAGTCCCGGATCGCGGGCCGGTCGATCGATCCGGACCGGTGGCCCCGAAGGGCCCACGGGCAGCGGGCGGCCGGCCGCGTCGACGGGCGGGGCGAGCTTCGATTCGAGATCGCCGCACGCGAGGATCTGGAGACAGAGCGCATGCAGGTCCGCGGGCGGGCTCGTCATGGCGTGGCACGATAGACGATCGGCGGCGGGGAGCGGGTTGGAACGTGTTTCAATCCGGCGCGGAACGTGATTCAATCGGCGCGATGTCGGCCGAGCCCCTGGATCCGGTCCTCGAGGAGCGAGCGCGTCGTATCGTCGAGACCAGCATCGAGCTGGCCGAGCGGGGCGGCTTCGAGGCCGTGCGGCTGCGCGACGTCGCGGCGCATGCCGGCGTCGCCCTCGGCACGCTCTACCGGCGCTTCCGGAGCAAGGAGGACCTGCTGGTCGCGGCGCTCGAGCAGGAGACGCGGGCGCTCGCGCAGCGGGTCCGGCAGCGGCCGCCGAAGGGCGCCGAAGCGAGCGAGCGGGTCGTCGGGTTCTTCGCCCTCGCGACGCGGGGCATGTTGCGCCGGCCGAACCTGTCGCGGGCGATGCTGCGGGCGACGGCGGCGGGCGAGCCGGTGCTCGCGCAGAAGGTCGAGATCTTCCACGACCTGATGCGACGCATGGTCGTCTCGGCGCTGCGCGGCGAGCCGGTCGACCCGGTGCGGCCCGCGATCACGGACGAGGAGCGGTTGGTGGGCGACCTGCTCAATCGGGTCTGGTTCGCCCTGATGATGAGCTGGGCCGGCGGCGTGCAGTCGCACGGCTCGATCGGCGAGCAGATGCGCTCGTCGGTCGATCTGGTCCTCGGTCCCGGCAACCATGCACGAGAGACCCACCGCGCGAGCGGGACGACGGGTCAATGAAATGAAAGGGCAGGAGAGATGAGAGAAGCCGTCATCGTCGACGCGATTCGCAGCCCCATCGGTCGGGGCAAGGCGATCAAGGGGGATCTGTCGGGTCTGCATGCGGCCCACCTGCTGCGCCGCGTCCAGACGGCGCTGCTCGAGCGCAACGGCATCCGGGCCGGCGACGTGGAGCAGGTGATCGGCGGCTGCGTCACCCAGGCCGGCGAGCAGTCGAACAACATCACGCGGCAGGCCTGGCTCTCGAAGGGAGACGACTGGACCTGCGGTGGCACGACCATCGATACCCAGTGCGGCTCGGGCCAGCAGGCCAACAGCCTGATCAACGCGCTGGTCAAGGGCGGGACGATCGACGTCGGCATGGCCTGCGGGCTCGAGATGATGAGCCACGTCGGCCTCGGCGCCAACGTGATCAACGGCCCCGGCTACTTCATCCCGCCGGACTGGCCCTGGGACACCGCGCCGGACCAGTTCACGATGGCCGAGCGCATCGCGACCAACCGCAAGATCACGCGCGAGCAGGCCGACGCCCTCGGCCTCGAGTCCCAGCGCAAGGCCGCCGCGGCCCAGGCTGCGGGCCACTTCAAGCGCGAGATCCTGCCGATCGAGGTCCCGATCCTCGGCGACGACGGCAAGCCGACCGGCGCGACGCGCGTCGTCGACACGGATCAGGGCATCCGCCCGTCGACGAAGGAGGGGCTCGCCGAGCTGAAGCCGATCCTCCCGAACGGGATCCACACGGCGGGCAACTCGTCGCAGATCTCGGATGGCGCGGCGGCCGTGCTCTACATGTCGAAGGAGAGGGCGCAGAGCCTCGGTCTCAAGCCGCGGGCCCGCATCCTCTTCGACTGCCTCGTCGGGACCGACCCGTACTACCTGCTCGACGGTCCGATCGACGCGACGAAGACGATCGAGCGGAAGTCGGGGATGAGCATCCGCAACGACATCGACCTCTACGAGATCAACGAGGCCTTCGCCTCGGTCGTGCTCTCGTGGGCCGGCGTCTTCGACATCGACATGGCGAAGGTCAACGTCAACGGCGGCGCGATCGCGCTCGGCCATCCGGTCGGGGCCACGGGATCGCGGCTGATCGTGACGGCGCTCCACGAGCTCGAGCGGCGTGGGCTCGGGACGGCGTTCATCACGATGTGCTGCGGCGCGGCGGTCGGAACGGGAACGATCATCGAGCGGCTCTAGCTCGAACCTCCAATCGAAACGGGAATCGGGAGTAGCGAGATGGGTGTCCTGGAAGGGAAGGTCGCGGTCGTCACGGGGGCCGGGCGCGGGCTCGGCCGCGCGCATGCGCTGGCGCTGGCGGGGCAGGGGGCGCGGGTCGTCGTCAACGACTTCGGCGTCGCCGCGGACGGGAGCGGACGGGACGAGTCGGCGGGGCGCGCCGTGGTCGACGAGATCAAGGCGATGGGCGGAGAGGCGGTCGCCCATTTCGGCGACGTCGCGGACTGGAACGACTCGAAGGCGATGATCGAAACCGCCATCGAGACCTTCGGCGAGCTCAACATCCTGATCTCGAACGCGGGCTTCTGTCGGGACAAGATGCTCTTCTCGATGAGCGAGGCCGACTTCGACAGCGTCGTCCGCGTCCATCTGAAGGGCCATTTCTGCGGCATCCGGCACGCGGCGGAGTACTTCCGAAACAGGGCCAAGGCGGGCGAGCCGGTCTACGGGCGCATCCTGTCGACGGCTTCGGAGGCGGCGCTCTTCTTCGACCCCGGGCAGCCCAACTACTCGGCGGCCAAGGCCGGCATCATCGCCGTCACGAACAGCGCGGCCCAGGCGCTGGTCCGCTACGGCGTCACGGCCAATACCTTCATGCCGCGCGCGCGCACGGCGATGACGCTGACGGGCCCGACGGCGCAGTTCTTCCAGAAGCCCGAGTCCGGCTTCGACGCCTTCGATCCGGTCCATGTCACGCCGCTCGTCTGCTGGCTCGCCTCGCCCGCGGCCGCCAACGTCTCGGGCAACGTGTTCATCGTCTGGGGCAAGGAGATCGCGGTGCTCTCCGGTCCGGCGAAGGCGGGCGAGTTCCATGCCGCCGACGCCTGGAGCGTCGACGAGGTCGGCAAGCAGCTCGGCGACTTCTTCGCCGGCAAGACGCCGATCCGGGACAGCTTCATCACGGCCAACGACTTCTGAGGACGCATACCGAGGAGGCGACGATGGAGGCGATGCTTTCCTGGCAGATCGGCGACGTGCGGATCACGCGGGTTCGCGAGCAGGAGGCGCTGCTGCCGCTCGAAGGCCTGATCCACGTCGTCGAGCCCGACCGTCTCGCGGGCCACCGGGAATGGCTCTTCCCGCACTTCCTGACCGAGGCGGGCGAGATCCGCCTCTCGATCCACGCGCTCGTGGTCGAGTCGGCGGGCCGCACGATCGTGGTCGATACCTGCATGGGGAACGACCGACCGCTGCCGATCGGGTTGGCGTCGCTCCAGACCGACTTCCTCGAGAAGCTCGAGCGCGTCGTCAAGCGCGACCAGGTCGACTTCGTGATGTGCACGCACCTCCACTTCGACCACGTCGGCTGGAACACGATGAAGGTCGGTGACCGCTTCGTCCCGACCTTTCCGAACGCCCGGTACCTCTTCGCGCGGGAGGAGTTCGACCACTGGGCGACGGAGCAGGGCGAGTCGAAGCGCGAGGACTCGGCGGTCGATCTCGGCTATTCGATCCGCCCGATCGTCGAGGCCGGACTGCACGACCTCGTTCCGTCCCGCCACATGCTGACGGACGAGGTCTTTCTCGAGCCGACGCCGGGCCATACGCCGGGCCACGTCGCCGTTCGGATCGAGTCGCGGGGGCAATCCGCCGTGATCACCGGAGACCTGGTCCACCACCCGGTCCAGCTGGCGGAGCCGCATTGGGGCTCGCATCCCGACGTCCTGCCCGAGCGCGCCGTCGAGACCCGTCGCGCCTTCGTCGCGCGCTACGGGGATCGACCCGTGCTCGTGATCGGCACGCACTTCTCGGGCCCGACGGCCGGCCGGATCGTCAAGGTCGGCTCGTCCTGCCGCTTCGAGGTCTGAGCCGGCCCGCCTACGATGTCTTCGACGGCCTGCTAGGCGGGATGCGTCGCGATCGCGCTGGCGCGGTCCCGGACCTCGCCCTCGGCGTCCGCGCGGATCGCGGCGAAGCGGGCCTCCGCCAGCGGCACCGACATCTCGGGGTGGGTCAGGATGTGGAGCCGGTTCGCCTTGATGCCACGCACGACGATCGGACCGACGTCCTCGGGCTGCATCGCCGTCTGCCGCATCGCCGCGGGCATCGGCGCAGGCGTCGGGAGCGGACCGCCGAATCGCGCCGGCCGATTGCGCGCGGAGGTGAAGGAGAGCTCGGTGTCGATCAGGCCAGGGCAGAGGACCGAGACGCCGATGTTCTCCGGCGCGAGCTCGGCGCGCAGGATCTCGCAGTAGGCGGTGCAGGCGTACTTCGAGGCGGTGTAGACGCCGACCTGGAGCGCGGGGACCGAGACGAGGCCGGCCATCGAAGACGTGTTGACGATGTGGCCGCCCCGGCCGTGGGCCCGCATGCCGGGGAGGAAGGCCTGCACGGCCTTCACGATGCCGAAGAGGTTCACGGAGAAGACCCACTGCCAGTCGGCGTCGGACTTGTCCGTGATCGGGCCCTGGGGCGCCGAGACGCCGGCGTGGTTCGAGAGGAGGCGGACGGGACCGAGGCGGGCGGTGACCTCGGACGCGGCGGCCGCGAGGGCGTGCTCGTCGGTGACGTCGACGGGGAGGGCGAGGGCGCGCACGCCGCGCGCCTCGAGCTCCTTCGCGGTGCGGGCGGCGGCGTCGGCCTCGATGTCGAGCACGGCGACGTGCATCCGTTCGTCGGCCAGGGCGAGGGCGACGCCCCGTCCGATCCCCTGGCCGCCGCCGATCACGACGGCCGTTTCGTTCGCGAGCTGCTCCACGTTCGTTCCTTCCGTGGCGGGCTCGCCCGCCGACATCGGGCGGCGGGGACCGCGCGGTGCACGAGGCGAAGCGCCCCGCGCCCGGTCGAAGGCGGGACGAAGGGGCGCATCGGGTTCGCGGCGAGCATGGCCATTCGCCGCGGGCGCGGCAACGGTCGCGGCCCAGGGGCCGGGCGGCGCCATGGGATTTCTGTTAGCGTCGGCGTGCCCCTCTTGGATCGGCGGGCAGAGAAGGAAACAAGGAGAAGGCGATGAAGGTGGTGGTGGACTACGACCTCTGCGAAGCCAACGCGCTCTGCATGGAGGCCTGTCCGGAAGTCTTTCGTGTCGAGGAAGACGACACGCTCACGGTCCTGATGGACGAGGTGCCGGAGTCGCTGCGCAAGAAGCTCCTGGACGCCGAACGACTCTGTCCGCGACAGGCGATCCGCGTCATCGGCTGAGACGCATCGCTCATCGCGAGAATCGCACGGGGGCGCAGGGGATCGACCCTGCGCCCCCGTCTCGTTTGGAAATCGATCGTCTCGAGATCGATCGAGGATCGGTCGTCTGGAGACGGATCGGAGCAGTGGCGCGACATGGATCGAACGGGGCAGGCAAGCGTGAAGGAAGGGGAGGTGCGGCGCGCCGAGCGTGCGGCGAGGCGGACCGAGCCGCTGCGCGTGGCGGAGCAGCCCGAGTGGCGCCGATTGTCGCAGGCCATCCGTCGGCAGATCGCCGCCGTGGTCGAGCTCGATGCGGATCGCGCCGCGTTGACGCGCCTGGCCGAACGCGCCGAGGCGCTCGCGGCCGAGCTCGAACAGCGGGCGCCGGGCAAGCGCATCGCCCTCGTCGACTCGGCCTGGGAGAACGAGCAGGGCACGATGGCCTACCTGCCCTTCAGTCCGATCATGGGGGCGCTCAATCCCGCGTCGATCGGGATCGAGATCCGCCAGCAGGACGATCGGGTCGTCAGCGAGATCCGCCTCGACGAGGTCGCCGAGGGCGCCGGCGGGCTGGTCCACGGCGGCGTGATCTCGGGCATCTACGACGAGTTGCTGGCCGCGGCGAATCTGATGATCAAGTCGGGCGGGCCGACGGGAACGCTGACGATCCGCTACCGGCGTCCGACCCCGCTCTATACGTGGCTCCGCTTCGAGGCCTGGGTGGATCGGACCGACGAGCGCAAGGTCTACGCGAAGGGCCACTGCCGGGTCGGCGCCGAGATCGTCACCGAGGCCGAAGCCGTCTTCGTCAAGTTCACCCCCGACTGGAAGAAGGCCGGCTGGCAGCCGCCCGAGCCCGGACGGCCGCCGAACGAACGCTAGTCGACCCGCGACCCTTCGGCCGACTCAGCCGAGATGCGCCTGGCCGCCGTCGAGGGCGATGAACTGGCCGTTGACGTAGCGCGAGCCCTCGGAGCACAGCAGCGCGACGAAACGACCGATGTCCTGCTCGCAGTCGCCCGCGTAGCGCATGGGCACCGTCGCCAGGAATGCCGCCGACTCCTCCGGCCGCTCGTCGATCCAGCCCGCGAGTCCCGGCGAGGTCGCGAGCGGCAGGATGGCGTTGGTCCGGATGCCGTCGGCTCCCCACTCGCAGGCCGCCGCGCGCGTGAGCGAGCGGATCGCCTCCTTGACGGCCGCATAGCAGCCGTAGTTCGACATGTCCCAGCGCATCGCCGAGGTGCTCGCGAGGTTCACGATCGAGCCGTCGCCCTTCAGATGGGGTTGGCAGAGCTTCATCAACCGGAACGTCGCGAGCGGTCCGGACTCCCAGCCGGCCGTGAAGACGGCGTCCGAAACGCCCATCAACGGGCCGAGCGGGACCTCCTGCGCGTTGTTGACGAGGATCTGGATGCCGCCGAGCTGGCGCACGGTCTCCTCGACCGTCTTCGCGAGCGCCGTCTCGGACTTGACGTCGCAGGCCAGCGCGATCGCGCGGCCGCCGCGCTCGGTGATCGTCTTGCACGTGTGCTCCACCTTCGAGAGGGCCCGGCCCGTGACCGCGACGGCGGCGCCTTCCGCCGCCAACGCGAACGCGATGCCCTGTCCCACTCCCTGGCCCGCGCCCGTGACCAACGCGACCTTGCCGTCCAGCATGCCCATGTCCCACTCCTCCTCGAGCCCGTGTTCGCTCGAGCTCATGCACTCGCTCCGTCGTGCCCTGGCTGTGATGCGCTCCCGCCGACCCGCCGCGACTCGATCGGGCGATCCCGTTCGGGTCGAGGGGCTCGCGCGCCGAACGCTTCTTGTGGCGAGCGCGCGCCGTCGTTTTCGCTGCCGGCCGGCCAGTGTAGAGTGCTCGCGCCGGATTGGCTTCGCGTCGGGGGCGCCCGATGTCGGGACGGCGGATCCGGGGCGGGCGCGGTCGGGCGGTCGCGATCGGGGCGCGGCGTGGAAGGGCGGTGGCGGCCGGGGCGCGGCGTGGAAGGGCGTCGGGATCACGGGCTTCGGCCACAGGGTCGCCGGGACCCCGCGACTGGAGATCGCGGATTTCGGGAGCAGCGGCGATGGGTGAGCGGGAGATCGAGCGGATGGCCCCGATGGCGGCGCGCTACGCGCGTCCGGACTGGGTTCGGCGGATCAACGCGATGGGCGAATCCGTCGGCGGGGGCCTCGAAGGCGCACGCCGGATGGTCTCGCTCGATCCCGACGAGCTGCTCGAGACGGCACAGCGGAGTCTCGGGGGCGGATCCTTCGGCGATTTCGGCGATCCGCATTGGACACGCCGCTACCGCGCGCTCGTCGCGGCCTGCGAGGCGCGGCCGCTGCACGTCGTCGGTCGGCTGATGACGCGGCAGGAGATCCTGCGCAGCCTGCGCACGCGGCTTCGCCTCGCCCGGGCCTGGGAGGCCGATCCGCGGATCGCGGAGGAGCGAATCGAGGCCCCGATCATCGTGACGGGCCCCGCGCGTTCGGGCACGACGATCACCTTCGAGCTGTTCTGGCTCGATCCCGCGCTGCGCGGCCCGACGGCCGCCGACGCGTTCCATCCGGTGCTCTCGGAAGGCGACAGCGGCGTATGCCCGGCGTCCTCGCGCGGGCCGACGCGCGGCGACCCTGACCTCGCGGCGCGGCTGGCGATGAGCGAGTGCGAGCAGGAGCTCTGGTCGGACGTGCAGCCGGAGTTCGCGGCGATCCACGAGCTGCGCTCGGACCTCCCGGTCGAATGCGTGACGCTGACGACGCCGTCCTTCTGCGGGGGGCACTGGGCGATGGTCGGCGCCGCCGGGATGGAGATGGACCCGGTCGAGAACTACGCCTTCGAGAAGCGCTTCCTGAAGGTCCTGCAGCACGGCCGGCCCCCCGCGACCTGGCTGCTCAAGACCCCCGGCCACGTCATGACGATCGACCTCGTCTTCGCGACCTTCCCCGACGCCTGGGTCGTCCAGACGCATCGCGACCCCGTCAAGACGATGCCGTCGACGGTCAGCACGACCGCGATGGTCCAGTGGCTGCGCTGCGACGAGGTCGACCTGCAGACGACGGCGCGCATGATCCACGCCGCCTTCTCCTTCGGCCTCAACGCGCTCGCCGAGCGTCGGACGGAGGGCGAGCTGCCGAAGCGATTCGTCGACGTCCACTTCCAGAGCCTGATGCGCGATCCGGTCGCGACGATCCGCGCCGCCTACGCCGGCATGGGCCGACCGTTCACGAGCGAGCACGCCGACCGCATCCGCACGTATCTGGCGCAGAAGCCGCGCGGGAAGTTCGGGATCCACAAGTACACGCCCGAGGAGTGGGGCTTCACGCGCGACGAGCTGCGGGCGAACCTGGCGCCGTACGTCTCGACCTTCGGCATCGAGCTCGAGGACTGACGCCCGGGACGCGCGCGCGGCGGCGCGATCAGTCCTGATCGAGCGTCTCGCAGGCGGCCGCGAGCGTGCGCTCGCCTGCGCGCGTCTGGACGCCGCGGTCGAGGAAGCGCTGCATGCGCGGGACGCGCTCGGCGCGCGGGTCGTGCATCAGGCGGTCGAAGGCCCGTTGCTCGACCAGCAGATCCTGTCCGGTCGTGGCGTCGCTGACGGACTGGATCGCGCGCTTCGCCTCCTGCAGGGCGAGGGCGGGGTGGTGCGCGATCCGGCGAGCCAGGCGCGCGACGAACCCGGCCAGCTCCGCGGGCGGGAGGGCGCGGTTGATCCAGCCGTAGCGCTCCGCCTGCTCGGCCGTGAAGTCGTCGCCGCCGAGGATGATCTCGCTGGCGCGCGCGCGACCGACGAGGCGGGCGAGGCGGGCGGTGCCGCCGGCGCCGGGCAGGATGCCGAGGGCGATCTCGGGCTGGCCGAACACGGCCCTGCCGCGGGCGGCGAATCGCATGTCGCAGGCGAGGGCGAGCTCGCTGCCGCCGCCGCGCGCGAAGCCTTCGATCTGCGCGATTGTGACCTGGGGAAGGCGCCGGATCCGCTCGAAGAGCTGGTGGACGAAGTTGAGCTCGGTCGCCTCGGGGACCGGCGCGACGGGGACGGAGACGATGGTCTCGACGTCACCGTGGGCGACGAAGAAGTCGGGATCGGCGCTGCGCAGGACGACGACGCGCGTCGTCGCGTCCCGCTCGAGCGACTCGACGAGCCCCGCGAGCGCGCCCATCAACGGACCGCCCAGCAGGTTCATGGGCGGGGCGTCGAGCGTGACCCAGGCGATGCCGGCGTCGCGCGTGACGCGGATCGGTCCATCCCGCTCGGCCCCGGTCTGGCTCATGGCGAAGGCCTCCTGCTCGGCGCCGCAACCGCCGGCGCGTCCGGGCGCGCGAGCGCGGCGCGGCCCGCCAGTCTACGGAGTGGCCTGCCGCCGACAAGCCCGACCCCGGCCCGAACCGCGCCCGCCGGATGATCCGGCTCGATTGAAACATGTTCTCTTCTCTGCTTGACTTCGCCGACCTCGAGGAGACCCCCCGATGACGAGCACCGTCCCGGAGGCGCTGACCGCGCCCCATCACCTCTCGTACACCTACAAGCGCTCGCTCGGAAGCGTGCTCTCGGCCTTCTTCACGGGTCTGCGTGATCGCCGGCTGCTCGGGGTGCGGCGCGCCGACGGGAGCGTGCTGTTTCCCGCGAAGGAGTACGACCCGGATACCAGCGAGAGCCTCTCGGAGCTCGTGCCGGTCGAGCCGACGGGCGTCGTCACCAGCTGGGTCTGGGTCGCGCAGCCGCGCCGTCAGCAGCCCCTCGCGCATCCCTTCGCCTACGCGCTCGTGAAGCTCGACGGGGCCGATACGGCCTTTCTCCACGTCGTCGACGCGGGGAGCGCGGCGAAGATGGCGAGCGGAATGCGGGTGCGCGCGCGCTGGGTCGCCGAGACGAAGGGGGCGATCACGGACTTCGTCTTCGAGCCGGTCTGATCCGCGGGCGGGCAGGGCGGGCCTTCGCGCGGCCGGCCCCGCTCCGACGCGATGCATGCGCGCGGGCGCGATGGCCTGCGCGGGGAGGAGGATCGTGCGTTCCAAACAGCAGCAGAAGGAAGAGGCCGGCGATCAGCCGGTCACGGTGCTGTCCTGCCCCGTCGAGCTCGACTACGCCTACAGCGCTGGCCAGTCGGCGTCGCGCTTCCTCCGGGCGATCGCGGAGGGCAAGCTGCTCGGTCAGCGCTGTCCGGTCGACGGACGCGTCTACTTCCCGAGCCGCGGCTCCTGTCCGTCCCACGGCGTGACCTTCGGCGACGATGCGGTCGAGCTCTCGGACAAGGGCACGATCGTGACGTTCTCGATCGTGCGCGTGCCGTCGCCCAACATCCAGCTGCCGCTGCCCTACATCACGGTCAACGTGCTGCTCGACGGCGCGGACACGATCCTGATCCACGTGCTCGACGCGAAGCTCGAGGACGTCCACATGGGCATGCGCGTGCAGGCGGTCTGGAAGCCGAGGGAGGAGTGGACGACCTCGACGGCGAACATCCTCTACTTCCGACCGATCGACGAGCCCGACGCGAAGTACGAGACCTACAAGGAGCACATCTGATGCGGGAAGTCGCCGTCGTCGGATTCACGCAGAGCCCCTCGCTGCGCCGCGAGCCGAATCGCAACGAGATCGAGATCCTGATCCCGGTCATCGACGAGCTGCGCAAGCAGACCGGGCTCGAGTCGAAGGACTTCGACTTCATCTGCTCGGGCTCGAGCGACTATCTCGCCGGCCAGTCCTTCGCCTTCGTCTCGGGCCTCGACGCGGTCGGCGCCTGGCCGCCGGTCTGCGAGAGCCACGTCGAGATGGACGGCGCCTGGGCGCTCTACGAGGCGTGGGTCAAGATCCAGATGGGCTATGCGGACACGGCGCTCGTCTACGGCTTCGGCAAGCCCTCGATGGGCGACCTGCCCATCACGATGGCGCTCCAGCTCGACCCCTACGTGATGATGCCGCTCTGGCCCGACGCGATCTCGGTCGCCGGGCTGCAGGCGCGGCTCTGCCTCGACGCGGGCGTGCTCTCGGCGGAGGACATGGCGGCGGCGGCGGTGCGCGACCGGGGAAACGCGAAGAGCAACCCCTATGCCCAGGTGAAGGGCGACTTCAGCGTGAAGGGCATCCTCGCCGAGCCCTTCCTCGTCGACCCGCTGCGCCGGTCGGACTGCGCGCCGATCTCGGATGGCGCGTCCGCGATCGTGCTCGCGGCCGGGGATCGCGCGCGCAAGCTGCGGGAGCGGCCCGCGTGGATTCGCGGGATCGAGCACGTCTGCGAGCCGATGGACCTCGGCGTGCGCGACCTGCTGCGATCGCGTTCGACGGAGATCGCGGCGAAGAAGGCGGGCGCCCTCGCCGACAAGCTCGACGTCGCCGAGCTCTCGGCGCCCTTCACCCATCAGGAGATCCTGGTCGAGCGGGCGCTCGGCCTCGGTCCGAAGACGAAGGTCAATCCGTCCGGCGGAGCGCTCGCCGGCAATCCCCTGATGGCCGTCGGGCTCGCGCGCATCGGCGAGTGCGCTTCCCGGGTCTGGTCCGGCGAGGCGGATCGCGCGGTCGCGCACGCGACCTCGGGTCCGTGCCTGCAGCAGAATCTCGTCTGCGTCCTGGAGGGCAACTAGCGATGGCGGTCTTGACGGCGGTCGTGGGGATCGGTCAGACGAAGTACGAGGCCAAGCGACTCGACGTCTCGATGGCGGGTCTGATCCGCGAGGCGGCCGAACGCGCGCTCGCCGACGCGGACTGCAGCTGGCGGGACATCGACGCGGTCATCATCGGCAAGGCGCCCGATCTCTTCGAGGGCGTGATGATGCCCGAGCTCTTCCTGAACGACGCGATCGGCGGAGCCTACAAGCCGATGCTGCGCGTCCATACGGCGGGCTCGGTCGGCGGCTCGACGGGCATCGTCGCGGCGAGCATGGTCCAGTCGGGGATTCATGACCGCGTGCTCTGCGTCGCGTTCGAGAAGCAGAGCGAGTCGAACGCGACCTGGGCGCTCTCGATCTCCCTGCCGTTCTCGCTCGCGACCGTGGCGGGGGCCGGCGGTTATTTCGCGCCGCTCGTGCGCGGCTACATCCGCCGCTCGGGCGCGCCGGAGGACACGGGCATCCGCGTCGCGGTGAAGGATCGTCAGAACGCGCTGCGCAATCCGCTCGCCCATCTCAAGCTGCCCGACATCTCCTTCGAGATGGTGGCCAATTCGCCGATGCTCTGGGATCCGATCCGGTACCTCGAGACCTGCCCCTCGTCCGACGGGGCCTGCGCGATGGTGATGGAGAAGGAGTCGTTGGCGAGCCGGCGCTCGGGCAAGGTCGCCTGGATCCATGCGACGGAGATGCGCAGCGAGCCGACCATGTTCTCGGGCCGTGACCAGGTCATGCCCCGCGCGACGCTCGACAACGCGGCCGCTCTCTACAAGAAGGCCGGCATCACGAATCCGCGCCAGGAGCTCGACTGCGCCGAGATCTACGTGCCCTTCTCCTGGTTCGAGCCGATGTGGATGGAGGGCATGTTGATCACCGAGCGCAACCAGGGTTGGAAGATGACCTACGAAGGCGCCACGGCCTTCGACGGGGACTTCCCGGTCAACATGTCCGGCGGCGTGCTCTCGTCGAATCCGATCGGCGCTTCGGGCCTGATCCGTTTCGCGGAAGCGGCCCGTCAGGTACGGGGCATGGCCGACCAGCACCAGGTCGACGGAGCCAGGAAGGCCCTCGGCCATGCCTACGGCGGCGGCTCCCAGTACTTCTCGACCTGGATCGTGGGCGCCCAGAAGCCCTGAGTCGGTCCGGGCCACGCGGGGCGCGAAGGCGCGGGGCCCCGCGTCCACGTCGTCGGCCTCCCGGGCCGGAATTCCTCGCGCAGGGCCTCAAGCCAAGCGTCCGGTTTTCCGACCGTTCCCCGAGATTGCCGGCGGCCTGCCGGCGGCAGGGGGGCCGGATGCGGAATCGGGGGCGGATCTCGAAGGTCGGCTGGGCGATGGTCGCGGTCGCGAGCTGGGTCGGATGCGGCGGCGGCGCGGAGGGCGCGGTCAAACGGGCCGATGCCGAGTTCAATCCGGCCACCGCGGCGAACGCGTTTCTGCCCATCGACGAGCTGAATCCCGCCGTCGCCCAGATCTTCACGGTCGGCTTCGACGGTCGCCTCGAAGAGTTCCAGCTCGTGATCACCGATGGCGAGTCCGCCGACGATGGCGTCGTCCGCATCACGGTGCAGCCCGCGCCCGGCGGCGTCATCGATCCCGATCCGAACGCCTCCCTGATCGACCCGATCCTGGTCGACACGAGCACACTGCCCGCGGTCCTGGTCGAGGAGTTCACGACCTTCGACATCGGCGACGAGCCGGGCCGCGACGTCCTGGTCGGCGATCAGCTGGCGCTCGTGGTCGAGTTCGTGAGTCGCGCGACCAGCGTCGACAACGACGCGATCGTGCGCGTGCTCGGTCGGCTGACCGGGACGTACGCCGGCGGCAATGGCGCGACCGGCGCGCTCGGCGTCGCGTTCACGAACAACACCGACGACTACTTCTTCCGCACGTTCGTGCTCGTCTCGACTTCGAACTGACGCCCGGTGGTTCGGGGTCGAGAACGACTTCGGGTCGGCCGGCGGACAGGATGGGAGGAAGAGCGGAGGGTGGTGGAGCCGGCGGGAATCGAACCCGCGACCTCTTGAATGCCATTCAAGCACTCTCCCAACTGAGCTACGGCCCCACAGGAGCGCGGATCCTAACGACGGCCGCTCGGCCTGTCAAAGCATTCGAGCGAGCCCGATCGACCGGCCGTCCGACGCTGCGTCGGGCCTGCGCGTGGTATGCTGCCGCGCGCCGCCGGAGTGGCGAAACTGGTATACGCAGGGGACTCAAAATCCCCCGATCGCGAGGTCTTGCGGGTTCGAGTCCCGCCTCCGGCACCAACCCCGGCCCGATCCGCGGGCGAGCCGCGGAGTCCTCCGCGCAGGCCGCGGAAGCTTCCGCGTCGCCGCCGGCCGAGGCTTCCGCATGGGCCGCGGAGCCTTCCGCACGGCCTGCATGGAGGGTGCGATGCGATCCGACGTTCCGCCGCTCTCGCCCGACCAGTACGCGCGCTATCGCCGCCATCTGACGCTGCCCGAGGTGGGACTCGAGGGGCAGCGGCGGCTGCTCGACGGCTCGGTGCTCCTGATCGGCGCGGGCGGGCTCGGCTGTCCGGCGGCGCTCTACCTGGCCGCGGCGGGTGTCGGGCGACTCGGGATCGTCGACGACGACGTCGTCTCGGCCTCGAACCTCCAGCGCCAGGTCCTCTTCGCCACCCGCGACCTCGGCCGGCCGAAGGTCGAGGTCGCGCGCGAGCGGCTCTCGGCCCTCAACCCGGACGTGCGCGTCGACGTCCATGCGACTCGACTCGACTCGAGCAATGCGCTCGCGCTCTTCGCCGACTACGACGTCATCGTCGATGGCACCGACAACTTCCCGACGCGCTACCTGACCAACGACGCCTGCGTGCTGCTCGGCAAGCCCAACGTCTACGGCTCGATCTTCCGCTTCGAGGGACAGGCGAGCGTCTTCGATGCACGCGTCGGCCCCTGCTATCGCTGCCTCTACCCGGAGCCGCCGCCGCCGGGCTCGGTCCCGTCCTGTGCCGAGGGCGGTGTGCTCGGGATCCTGCCGGGCACGATCGCCCTCGTCCAGGCGACCGAGACGGTCAAGCTCCTGACGGGCATCGGGACCTCGCTGGCGGGCCGGCTGCTCCACTACGACGCCCTCGAGCTCGCCTATCGCGAGTTCCGGCTCCAGAAGGATCCGGACTGCCCGGTCTGCGGAGCCTCGCCGAAGATCCGCGAGCTGATCGACTACGAGGGCTTCTGCGGCATGCCGGCGCGGGAGAGCTCCGCGCCCGGCGAGGTCCCCGTCTGCTCCGCCAGCGAGGTCGCGCGCCGGCGCGAGGCGGGCGAGTCGCTCTGCCTGATCGACGTGCGCGAGGCCGACGAGCGCGCCCGTGCGTGCATCGAGGGGACGCTCTGGATTCCGCTCGGCGAGCTCGAGGCCCGGCTCGGGGAGCTCGCTGCGATGCGCTCCGCGCCGATCGTGATCCACTGTCATCACGGCGGCCGGAGCGAGCGCGCCGCCCGGCTCCTGCTCGAGCGCGGCTTCGAGCGCGTCGAGAATCTCGAGGGCGGGATCGAGGCCTGGTCCCTGACGGTCGATCCGCGGGTTCCTCGCTACTAGGGTCGACGGGGGGGAGAGGACGCCGCAGCGCGCGCCCTTGACGCGGGGATCTCGTTTGGTTCCGTCTGGCGCCAAAACCGGGGAGGACCCTGCGTGGCCCGATCGAAGCTTCCTGACCCGCTCGCGAAGCGTCATCTGCTCGAGGCGAGGCTCGACGCCGGCAAGGCGCGCGCGCTCGCGGACGAATATCTGGCCCTCGGCCGCGAGATCGAGGCGATCGACTTCCTGGTGCAGGCGGGCGCGACCGAAGCGATCGAAGCGCTCGAGCAGGCAGCGCTCGAGCGCGGCGACGTCTTCCTGATGAAGAAGGTCGCCCTGGCGTTCGGCCGCGACCCGTCGCCCGAACGTTGGCGCGCGCTCTCCGACGCCGCCACGCGAGCGGGTCGCGCGCGCGACGCCGAGACGGCCGCGCGCCTCGCCACCGTCGATGCCTGATCGCAGGCGCCGCGTCCGGCGTGCGCTCCCGGGGCGGTTCGACCCGCCTCCGGGATCCGATCGAGGCGTGCTTTGCAGCGCGTGATCCGGATCGAGAACGCCCGCTCGCACAACCTGCGCGGCATCGACTGTGAGATCCCGCTCGGCCGGCTGACCGTGATCACGGGACCCTCCGGCTCCGGCAAGACCACGCTCGCCTTCGACACGCTCTACGCCGAGGGTCAGCGGCGCTATGTCAGCTCCCTCTCGGCCTACGCACGGCAGTTCCTCGAGCGGCTCCCGCGGCCCGAGGTCGACCACGTCTCGAACCTTCCGCCGGCGATCGCGATCGAGCAGCGCAACGCCGTCACCCACGCGCGTGCGACGGTCGGCAGTGCGACCGAGCTGCTCGACCTGCTGCGGCTCCTGTTCGCCCGCATCGGCGCCACGGTCTGTCCCGATTGCGACGAAGTCGTCGATGCGGGCGGGGTCGTCTCGACGGCGGATCGGATCGGGCGCGAGCGGCGGGGCGAGCGCATCCAGATCGTGGCGCCCCTGCGCGGGGGGCAGGGAAGGGCCGGCGAGATCCGGGAGGCGCTCGTTCAGGAGGGTTTCGCGCGTCTGCTCTCGGACGAGGGCGAGGTCGTCGACCTGCTCGAGCAGGCCCCGCGCCGCAAGCCGAGCCCGGATTCGCCCTGGTGGCTGCTGATCGACCGAATCGATCTGCGGGGCGACGCAGCGGCGGAGGCGGCGCGACCCCGGCTGATGGAAGCCGTCTCCCAGGCGTTCGCGCAGGGGCATGGCGAGCTCGCCGTGCGGGCGGCGGCGGGCGGGATCGAGACGGCGCATCCGTATCGGGAAGGACGGACCTGCAACCGCTGCGGCCGGCGTTTCCCCGAGCCGACGCCGGGCCTCTTCTCCTTCAACAACGCCCTCGGCGCCTGTCCGCGTTGCGAGGGATTCGGTCGGATCGCGGAGATCGATTGGGACCGGGTCGTGCCCGATCCGTCGAAGAGCCTGGCGCGGGACGCGATCGCGCTCTTCTCGACCCGCTCGACGCGCGGCTGGAAGAAGTGGCTGCTCGACGCGTGTTGTGCGACGGGGATCGATGTCGCGAAGCCCTTCGACGCGCTGACCGAGGACGAGCGGCGCCGCGTGCTCGAGGGGGACGACGCATTCGAGGGCGTTCGTTCCTACTTCGAGTGGCTCGAAGGGCGGCGCTACAAGGTCCAGGCACGCGTCCAGCTCGCCCGACATCGCCGCTACGACCCCTGCCCGGATTGTGAGGGGACCCGGCTCTCGGAGGCGGCCCGCGCCGTGAAGATCGAGGGGCGCTCGCTCGCCGATCTCGGCGGAGTCACGTTCGAGGCGCTGCAGGGCTGGCTCGACGACCTGAGCGCGCGGCAGGTCGGCGGAGCGGCGGCCGAGCGATTGCTGGCCTTGATCGCGGCCCGGCTGCGGACGATCCATGCCGTCGGCCTCGGCTACGTCTCGCTCGACCGGACGGTCAGGACGCTCTCGGGCGGGGAGGCCCAGCGCATTCAGCTGGCCACCGCGCTCTCGGGGAGTCTCACGGCCTCGCTCTACGTGCTCGACGAGCCCTCCGTCGGGCTGCACGCGGCGGATCTGATCCGGTTGCTGCGGGTCCTCGAAGCGATCCGCGACCAGGGCAACACGGTCGTGGTCGTCGAGCACGCGCTGCCGCTGATCGAGGCCGCGGATCACGTCATCGATCTCGGGCCGGGCGCGGGTCGGCAGGGCGGGACGATCGTCGCGGCGGGCTCCGTCGAAGCGATCCGAGCGGTCGCGGCGTCGAAGACGGCGGCCGCGCTGCAGGGCGCGGTCGGGGACCGGGAGGCGCGCCGGCGGGATCTGGCGAACGCGCCGCGTCTCCGCTTCGCGACGGGGCGCATCCACAATCTGCAGGATCTTCGCGTCGAGCTTCCGCTCGGCGGACTCGTCGCGCTGACCGGCGTGTCGGGCGCCGGTAAGTCGACGCTCGTCCGCGAGGTCCTGGTCCCGGGGCTCGCGCTGCGCGGCAGGGGGGGCCTCGATCCGAACCGCGCCCGGCATCCGATCGACGGGGCGCAGCGGCTCGACGGCGTCGTCCTGGTCGACCAGTCGCCGGGGGCGCGGTCGAGCCGGTCGAATCCGGCGACCGTGACGAAGGCCTGGGACGCGATCCGTCAGCGCTTCGCGCAAACCCGGGAGGCGCGCGCGCGGGGCTATCGGCCGGGCTTCTTCTCCTTCAACGTGCCGGGCGGGCGCTGCGAGGAGTGCGAGGGGGTGGGCGAGGTCGAGATCGAGATGCAGTTCCTCGACGATCTCCGGGTGCCCTGCGAGGCCTGCGGCGGACGGCGCTTCCGCAAGGAGGTGCTCGACGTGCGGGTCGAGGGCCGCTCGATCGTCGACGTGCTCGCGCTCGGGATCGACGAGGCCTGCGACGTCTTCGCCGGGGATCGCAAGATCGTCGAGCGTCTGCGCCCGCTCGCGCGCGTCGGCCTCGGCTATCTCGCGTTGGGTCAGCCGCTGGCCACGCTCTCCGGCGGCGAGCTGCAGCGTCTGCGGCTGGGGCAGGCGCTGGTCGAAGGGGCCGGCCGCACGCTCTACGTCTTCGACGAGCCGACGACGGGGCTGCATGCGAGCGACGTCGGCGTGCTGCTCGACTGCTTCGACGAGGTGATCGATGCGGGGGCGAGCGTCCTGGTCGTCGAGCACGATCTCGACGTGATCGCGCGGGCCGACTGGGTGGTCGATCTCGGTCCGGGGGGCGGGCCGGAGGGCGGTCGACTGGTAGCGCAGGGCCCGCCCGCGGAGGTGGCGCGCTGCGAAGCATCGCTCACCGGGCGGCTGCTGCGCGCGCGATGGGCGCGCGATGGCGGCGAGGGACGGGAATCGAACCCGCCCGGACCGCGGCGACGCGATCCACACTCGATTTGAAGTCGAGGCCGAGCACCAGCTGCGGAAACCTCGCCGCGTCGGAGCATACTCCGTCGCTCGCCCGCCGCGTCGCGGAGCGATCGATCGGTTTCGGAGCTCGACTCGTTCACAGCGCGCGTGCGACGTGTCATGCTGACGGCGTGACGGACTACTCGCTCGGCGACGTCGCTCGGATCCTCAAGGTTTCCCCGCGTCGGCTGCGGTACTGGAAGAAGACGCAGCTGGTCGGGGCGGCCTCGCGCGAGGCGGGCGCGGAAGAGGGCTACGGGTTTCGCGACCTCGTGGTGCTCCGCGCGGTCGTCTCGATGATCGATCGGGGCGTTCCGCTCCAGCGCATCCGCCGCCATCTCGACGTCCTCCGCCACCGCCTACCCGACCTCGTCGATCCGATCGCCGCCCTCCGTCTCGCCTCGGAAGACGGGGGCCACGTCGTGTTGCGGCGCGACGGCCGCTGGGAGGAGGTCGGCGGGCAGCTGCTGCTCGAGTTCGGTCGCGCGGCCGAGGCGGAGGCGAGCCGGGTGATGCCGCTCGCCGGCGCCGAGCCCGCGACGGGTGGAGCCCGACGCCCGGGACCGGACGACGCGGTCGGCTGGTTCGAGCGGGGCTGCGAGCTCGATGCGGACGCGCGGACCTGGACCGAGGCGGCGGCGGCCTACGAGAAGGCGATCGCGCTCGATGGCGAGTACGCGGACGCCTTCTGCAACCTCGGCGCAGTCCGATACAACCAGGGCCAGCGGGTCGCGGCCCGGCGCGCGTTCGAGGCCTGTCTCGGGCTCGTCCCCGACCACGTCGAGGCGAACTTCAATCTCGCGAACGTCCTCGAGGAGCTCGGCGAGGACGAGCAGGCGCTCGTGCTCTACCGGCGGGCGCTGGCGGTCGATCCGATCTACCCGGACCTGCACATCAATCTGGCGCTGCTCTACGAGAAGCTCGACCGCATGCGCGCGGCCTGTCGACATTGGCGTCGCTACCTGCAGATCGATCCGCAGGGCTCCTGGGCGAACGTCGCCCGGCAGCGCCTCGCGCGGGAATCCGAACAGGCCTGACGGATCCGAACCGGCTTGCTAGGCGTTGCGCGCGTCGATCGAGCCCTGGTAGGCCGCGCCGTCGAGGAGCCGCTCGAGCTGCGATCGGTCGCCGGGTCGGACGCGAATCAGCCAGCCCTCCGCATAGCAGGACTCGTTGACGAGCTCGGGCTTGTCGGCGAGGGCTTCGTTGATCGCGACGACCTCGCCGGAGATCGGCGCGAAGAGATCCGACACGGCCTTGACCGACTCGATCGTGCCGAAGGGAGCGCCGGCCTCGATCGATGCGCCGACGCTCGGGAGCTCGACGAAGACGATGTCGCCGAGCTGGCTCTGCGCGAAGTCCGTGACGCCGACGACGACCTCGTCGCCGTCGGCGCGCACCCACTCGTCTTCCTTCGTGAATCGCAGTCCGCCCGGAATCTCGTACTCGCTCACGGCCGCCGCTCCCCCCCCGATTTCCGTCGTCCGCCGCGCGCCGCGATCGATCGCGCTCACGCGAGGCCGCGTTGCTCTTCGTCGCGCCCGGGGCTGCAGGTTGGGACTCGCCGCTCAGGCCTTCGCGCCGAGAAAGGGCAGGGCGACCACGCGAGCCGCCACGTCCTTGCCGCGGATGCGGATACCGAGCGTCTGGCCGACGGCCGAGAGCGCGGGCGGAACGTAGCCGAGGCCGATCGACTTTCCGAGCGTCGGCGAGGGGGCGCCGGAGGTGACGCGTCCGACGACCGCGTCGGCGTGGACGATCTCGTAGTCGGCCCGGGCGATGCCCCGTTCGACGAGCTCGAAGCCGACGAGGCGACGCGCCGGCGGCGTGGCGACCAGGCGCCGCAGGGCCCGTGCGCCCACGAACTCGCGCGCGAGATCCTTCACGAATCGCTCGAGCCCGGCCTCGAAAGGCGTCGTCGAATCGTCGAGCTCGTGACCGTAGAGGGGCATGCCCGCTTCGAGGCGGAGGGTGTCGCGCGCGCCGAGTCCGGCCGGTCGGATCCCCACCGGCTCGCCGGCCGCGAGCAGGCCCGTGAAGAGGACCTCGGCGTCGCGTGCGGCGCAGGCGAGCTCGAATCCGGGCGAGCCGGTGTAGCCCGTCGCGGAGACGAGCACGTCGAGGCCGGCGAGCTTCATCGCGGCGGCGCAGAAGCGCTTCGGCAGGACGATCGTCTCGCCTGCGAAGCGCTCGAGCACGCGGGGCGAGGCCGGGCCCTGCAGCGCGAGGAGCGCCGTGTCGCGGCTGCGGTCCTCGATGACGACGTCGGCGGGACGGTGGGACAGCATCCAGGCGCGATCCTTGTCGACGTTCGAGGCGTTCACGCAGACGAGCAGCTCCGTCTCCGCGAGGCGCGTCACGATCACGTCGTCGACGCAGCCGCCCGCGTCGTTGAGCAGCAGGCCGTAGCGCGCGCGTCCCGGGCGCAGCGAGGCGACGTCGCAGGAGACGAGGGCATCGACGGCTGCGGCGGCGCCGTCGCCCAGGAAGTGGATCTGGCCCATGTGGGACACGTCGAAGAGGCCCGCCCGCTCGCGGACGGCCGCATGTTCCTCGAGGATCGAGGCGTACTGGACCGGCATCTCCCAGCCGGCAAAGTCCACCAGCCGCGCGCCCAGTCGCCGATGGGTCTCGTAGAGGGGCGTCCGCGCGAGCGCGCTCAAGCGCGGGAACCGGCAGGATGGCGGAGCGAGTAGGCGGTCAGCGTGTTGCGCAGCAGCATCGTGATCGTCATCGGGCCGATGCCGCGGCGCGAAGGCGTGATGATTCCGGCCCGGCCGATCGCCGCGTCGAAGTCGACGTCGCCGACGAGCTTGCCCTCGACCTCGGTCACGCCGACGTCCATCACGGCGGCGCCCGGACGGATCCAATCGGCCTGGACCATGCGCGGACTGCCGGCGGCGGCGACGAGCACGTCGGCCATGCGGCAGAGCTCGGGCAGGTTGCGCGTCTTCGAGTGACACATCGTGACGGTCGCGTTGCGCTGTTGGAGCAGGATCGAGACGGGCTTGCCGACGATGTTGCTCCGTCCGATCACGACCGCATGCGCGCCCGCGAGGGCGATGCCATGTCGGTCGAGCACCTCGAGCACGCCGAGGGGCGTGCACGAGACGAGGTGCGCGTTGCCGAGGAGCAGGCGTCCGAAGTTGAGCGGATGGAGCGCGTCGACGTCCTTCGCCGGGTCGATCGCCTCGGCGATCGCCTCGGGCGAGATCTGCTTCGGAAGAGGAAGCTGGACCAGGATGCCATCGACCGCGTCGTCGGCGTTGAGGCGGCCGATCAGGTCGAGCAGCTCCTTCTCGCTGGTCGATTCGGGCAGCAGGTACTCCGCCGCCGCCGCCCCGATCCGCGCACAGGCCCGCTGCTTGCCCTTGATGTACGACCGGCTCGCCGGATCATCGCCGACCAGCACCACGGTCAGCTGCGGCGGCCGTCTTCCCGCGGCGACGATCGTCGCGATCTCCGAGGCCATCTCCGCACGCAGGGTCTCGGCGAGCCCGAGCCCGTCGACCACCACCGTCTCGATCGCCTCGGCCACGGCTAGGCTGCGCTCGCGGACTTGCCGCCGTCGCCCGAGCTCGAAGACCCCGATCCCGATCCCGATCCCGATCCCGACCCCGATCCCGACCCCGACCCCGACCCCGATCCCGACGACGAGCTCGATGCGCCGCCCGACGAGGGGGAGCCGCCCCCCGACGACGCGTCGCTGCCGCCGCCCTCGCTGCCGCCCGAGGATTTCTTGCTGCTGCTGTAGAGATCCGAGTACCAGCCGCCCCCCTTCAGAATGAAGCCGGGCGCGGAGAAGGCGCTTCACCTGGCGGCTCTTGCAGGCGGGACAGGTCTTCACCGGCGGCTCGGTGATGCGCTGCTCTCGGGAGAACTCGCTGCGCATTTCCACATTGATAGTCGTAGGTCAGCAGTTAGGGCGTCCTCGCTCGGGCTCGATCGGGGGCTCTATGTATCCCATCGGCCTCGGGCTGCCAGCGATGGGCGCATGCGACCGGATGACAAGGCCCGCGCGACGTCGCCGCGCGTCGCAGTGCGGCCGCCGAAATCTAGCCTCGGCGGGAATCCCCTTGCCGTGGTCGGGCAGGGCGCCGGCGAGATCGGCGCCTGCGGCTCGCGGCGCGGCGCTCGAGGCGTCCGAGGAGGCGCGAGCGCGGCAGGTGGCGAGGCGCCTTCGCTCGCCGGCCGTCGGCGGTCCGCCTTGAGGTGAGCGACCGTGCCCTCGGCGGACCCTTGATCAGCGGGTCCTCGGCCGGATCGGCTCGGCGTCGCGAGCAGAGCGATGTGGGTCTCGGCCGCGCTGCCGGATCGACTCGCCGAGGCAGGTGCGCAGGGCGCGCATCTCCACGGATGTCCTGGGCGAGCTGGGCGGCGCGTCGATGGGACGCGTCGAGGATCTTCTCTGCCCGGACCTCGACCTCGAAGCGAGGCGCAGCTCCGCGTCCCGCTCGGCGCCGCGCCGGAGGTCCTCGCACATGGCTGGGCGGTGAGCGTTTGCTTCAGCAGCTGCTCCTGGGCCGAGAGCTCTTGATCCGGCGCTCAGGCGCCAGAGCCGATCCGCATGCCCTCGTTCTCTCGGACCGGGTTCTCATAGTCCTCGGCGACGATCCGCAGGAAGGCGTCCACCTCGTCCAGGTCGTAGCCGCGCCAGCGCCGGGCGAAGGCGTGAGCGTTCTGGATATCGAGGAGCGTCATGCGCATGGGCTGCAGGATCTCCTTGGGCGGCTCTCGCTGCGGCGATTATTCGGCCAATGGGCCGATCGGCTTGAGGAATCGGCCGCTCGCCCCGCCGGCGGTCGCGCCAGGCGCGCCTAAGACCCAGCGCGCAGCGCCGCGAACGCTACCGGTGGCGGCCCGGACCGCCTCGTAGACGGCGGCTCGGACCCCCCGGCCTCGAGCCGTTCGAGGCCGGCGATGTCGTCCGCCCGGCGAGGTCACCTGGTCCTTCAGGACCCCCGGATGGTGGCCCGTCTCGAGGGCCAGCTGGGCGGATCCGAGCACCGTTCGGATGGCCAGCGCCTGGGCGGCGTCCCGCGGCAGCCCCTGACGGACGCCCACGCGTCGGCCAGCGCCTCGAGAAGGAAGACGTAGGCCGGCCCGCTGCCCGAGAGCCCCGTGACGGCGTCGAGCAGGTCTTCGTTCGGCGCGCGCCAGACCCAGCCCGCCGCGCCGAGGACCTGCTCGACCAGGGCGAGCTCGTCGGCGGCGACGCCGGGGCCCGGGAAGTAGGCGGTGGCTCCGGCGCGGACGAGGAAAGACGGGCGTGTTGGGCATCGATGCGGACGATCCGCGCCCCACGCGGGAGCGCGCCGGTCAGCGCATCGAGCGGAGCGCGCCCGCCGCGATCGAGATCCAGACCGGTCGCGCCGCCGCCGCGGGATCGAGCGCGCCGAGCACCGTCGGGACCGCCCCGGCTTCACTGCCAGCACGACCAGATCCGACTCCGCGACGACCGCGTCGTTGTCCTCGAAGACCCGGGCCGAGAGAGAGCCGACTCGAAGCCCTTGCGCGCCTCGGGGAAGGATCGAGGCGCGGATGCGCTGCCCGGCCACGCGACACCAGCCTCGATCAGGCCTCCGGCGAGTGCGCGCGCCATCGCCCCGCAGCCGATGAAACGATTCGGCACTCGTTCCAGCTCGTCTTCGCCATCGCTCGGGCTCGCTCCTCGGTCTGCTCGGGTCTTGCGGTCTCTTCCTGACTTCCGGTCTCTTCCTGCGGCTTCTTCGCGTCATCGCGTTCACGCGCCTCCGTCCCGGCATGGATCGTCGGGTCGGCCCCAGCGCGAGGACGGGAGCGGGGCCCGAAGAGCGCCGTTCCCACCTTGCGAGCGTAGCGCCCTCCTCGATGGCCACCTCGAGGTCGTCGTCTATCCCCATCGAGAGGGCGCAGTCCGCGAGCTCCGGCACCGTCCCGCACCAGACGTCGCGCCTCCGCAGACGCGTCGGAACCGAGGCCGCGAGGCCTCGGGATCGTCCGGACGCGGGCGGGACGCCCATGAGCCATCAGCGCAGCGCCGGCTCCCGGGCGACCGCGCGCGCCAGCTCGGGCGCGTCGTCAGCGACAGCCGCCCTTCTGCGGCTCGTCGCCGAGGTTGACCTGGACGAGCACCGCGACGCGCCGGCCGCCGCGGCCGCATGGCGGGCGAGGCGCCACGGCTCGAGCCGATCCACGCTCTCGATGGCGTCAGGCGGACCGCGGCGCGACCTTGTTGCGCTGGAGTCGGCCGACCATCCGCCAGTGCAGGCGCCCGTCCGAAGGGCGCGCTCAGCACATCGCTCGGCCGCGTCGCGCGCAGCGCGCCTACTCGTTCGAGCCCGCGAGCGCCGCCTCGACCCGCGGTCGGATCGTCCGTGCCTCCTGCACGAAGCTCTCGCCGAGGACCCGCACGCCCGCGCGCACGACCGCCACGTGCGCTCGAGCGGCTGGCGCTTCGCGACGCCGACGAGCGTGACCGCCTCCGGATCACGCCCGACGCGGCGGGCCGCCTTCGCCATGCGATCGCGCGGCGGCGACACGGTCGGCGGCGTCGCGCAACGGTCTCGGAGAGGAGCAGGGGAGGAGACACGGCCATCGAAGCTTCCTGCATGCCGCGTCCGTCAGGACGGCGGGCTCGATCCGTCCGGGCCCTCGGGCGACCGCAGCGGCCGCCTCGCTCGGCGCGGCGAACAGGCGCGCCCCAGTCCCGCTCCAGCAGGGCGACGGTCTCCGCTTCGGGTAGCCCGATCGTTGGTCCGGCTCCCGACGACGCGCGTCACGAAGCGGGCGGCCGCGCCTGCAGTGCGTAGCCGCCCGCCTTGTCGAGCGACTCGCCGAGCGCGACGTATGCGCGGATCTCGGTCGGGGAGGCGGGGCGCATCTCGGCCCGGCTGACGACCACGGCCGACGTGATGGGACGGCCGTCGCTCCAGGCGAGCGCGACGCCGGTCATGACCTCGTGCGCGCGTCGACCAGCCGCGAGCATGGCGACCGCGTGGTCCAGGTCGCGCGGCTTGCGCCGAGGATCGCTTCGTCGAGGACCACGATCGTATCCGCGCCGAGGACCGGTCGGGCCGGCCGCGCGGCGAACGTGCGCGCGACATCGAGTGCCTTCTCACGGGCGAGGCGCTCGACGAGGGCGGCAGGGCGCTCGCCGGGATGGGGGGGACTCGTCGATCTCCGACGGTCGGACGACGAAGCGCAGACCGGCGGCGAGGATCTCGCGGCGCCGCGGCGGGCGCTGGCGAGCACGAGGGCCAGATCGTCCTCGCACGGGCGATCAGGTTCGGCCGGTCGGGAGAAGGCGGGACGGGATCGCTCACACGAGCGGAGTAACAGGGCAGGCCGGCGTCGTCAAGCGAGGACGTTGAAGCGATTGGCGGGCGGGCCCACGGTCGCGGAGGGTGCATTCGCGATCGGCGCGGCGCGGCGGCGCCGCGTCCCCGCGGCTTCGTTGCCAAGCGCAGGGCCTTTGACTAGGCTCCGCATCACGCCCGGTTCCTGAGTACAACGCTCTGGAATTCCACAGGATTTCGACGCAGCGAGCGATCGCGCGCCGGCGCTCGCGCGTGTCCTCGCGGCGGGCGCGGGCGTGCCGGGCAGGGCGGCGCCTGTGCGGCTTCGCGCGGCGGTGGGCCGGCGGGCGGCCGACCTCGCCTCGGGGCAGGGATCCGGAGATCGGGTCGGAGTGGATTTCGCAGACATCACGGATCAGGTGGTGATCGCCAGTCGGCTCTCGGATGGGCGCGTCGTCTTCCTCGCGGCGGAGCCGGATGGCGCGCGTGGGGCGTGGAGGCTCTCGCTGGACGAGGCGAGCGTGGCCCCCGACGACGCGCGGGCGCAGGCGCTGCTCGCGCTCGGCGAGGCGGCCGCGCGCGAGCAGCATCGCGTGGTCGAGCCCTATCTGATCGAGGTCGAACGGACGGCGTCGGGCCTGCGGCCCGTCGTCTACCGCGAACGCATCCGGTGTCTCGGACCGACGGTGCGATCGGATCTCGGCAAGCAGGCGACCGAGGCCGGGGAGGTCTAGGCATGTACCGCTACGACGAATACGACCGGGCGCTCGTCCAGGATCGCGTCGCGCAGTTCCGGCGCCAGGTCGCGCGCCGACTGTCCGGCGAGCTCACGGAGGAGCAGTTCCGGCCCCTGCGCCTGATGAACGGGCTCTACCTCCAGCTCCACGCCTACATGCTGCGCGTCGCGATTCCCTACGGAACGCTCGACGCGCGCCAGCTGCGCAAGCTCGCGTTCATCGCGCGGCGCTATGACAAGGGCTACGGCCACTTCACGACCCGCCAGAACATCCAGTACAACTGGCCGAAGCTCGAGGAGACGCCGGACATCCTCGCCGAGCTCGCCGAGGTCGAGATGCACGCGATCCAGACGAGCGGCAATTGCATCCGCAACGTCACCTCGGATCAGTACGCGGGCGCGGCGGCCGGCGAGATCGAGGATCCGCGCATCTGGTGCGAGATCATTCGTCAGTGGTCGACGCTGCATCCGGAGTTCTCCTTCCTGCCGCGCAAGTTCAAGATCGCCGTGACCGGCGCCGAGCACGACCGCGCGGCGGTCAAGGTCCACGACATCGGCCTCGTCATGCGTCGCGACGACGCGGGGCAGGCGGGATTCGAGGTGATCGTCGGCGGGGGGCTCGGCCGGACGCCCTTCATCGGCAAGACGATCCGCGCGTTCCTTCCGAAGGAGGACCTGCTCTCGTACCTCGAGGCGATCCTGCGCATCTACAACCAGCTCGGCCGGCGCGACAACAAGTTCAAGGCCCGCATCAAGGTCACGCTCCACGAGACCGGCGCGGAGGAGTTCACCCGCCTGGTCGAGGAGGAGTGGGCGCAGATCAAGGACTCGTCGCTGAAGCTTCCGAAGCACGAGGTCGACCGGATCGCCCGCTATTTCGAGCCGCCTGCCTTCCGAGCGCTGTCGAAGGACGCCCCGGCGACCGAGGCGCGGATGGCGCGCGATCGCGACTTCGCCGCCTGGGTCCGCCACAACGTCGCCGACCACAAGATCGCTGGCTACGCGATCGCGAACGTCTCGCTCAAGCCGATCGGCAAGCCGCCCGGCGACGCCTCGGCGGAGCAGATGGACGTCGTCGCCGACCTGGCGGACGACTTCAGCTTCGGCGAGATCCGCGTGACGCACTCGCAGAACCTCGTGCTCCCCCACGTCGAGCGGGACCGGCTGCCGGAGCTCTACGACCGGCTGGCTTCCGCGGACCTCGGGGCGGCCAACGTCGGTCTGCTCTCGGACATCATCGCCTGTCCCGGGCTCGACTACTGCTCGCTCGCGAACGCCCGCTCGATCCCGATCGCCGAGCGGATCACGGAGCGCTTCGCCGATCGCGAGCGGCTCGAGCTGATCGGCGATCTGCAGATCAAGATCTCGGGCTGCATCAACGCCTGCGGCCACCACCACGTCGGCCACATCGGGATCCTCGGCGTCGACCGCAAGGGCGAGGAGCACTACCAGATCCAGATCGGCGGCTCGGCCTCGGAGAACGCGGCCCTCGGCAAGATCCTCGGCCGCGGCTTCTCCGCCGCCGAGGTGGTCGACGTCGTCGAGAAGATCGTCGAGACCTACCTCGCGCATCGAAATGAAGGCGAGACCTTCATCGAGACCTACGGACGCATCGGGCAGGAGCCCTTCAAGGAGCGGGTCTATGGCGCTGCTTGAACGACGGGCGGACGGCCCGGTGATCATTCCGGACCGCTTCCGGCGGCTCGACGACGAGGCAGCGGTCCCGGCCGACGGGCCGGTGCTCGTCTCGCTGGCGCGCTTCCAGCGGGACCGCGACGCGCTCCTCGCACGGGGCGAAGCGCTCGGCGTCTGGCTCGCGTCGAACGAGACGCCGGCCGCGCTCGCGCAGGACCTCGATCGGCTCGCGCTCGTGGCGCTCGACTTTCCCGTCTTCTCGGACGGACGTGCCTTCTCCTCGGCGCGGCTCCTGCGCGAGCGATACGGCTACAAGGGCGAGCTTCGCGCGATCGGCGACGTGCTCTGCGAGCAGCTGCCCTTCATGGTCCGCAGCGGCTTCGACACGTTCGACATGAAGAGCGATCGCGCGCTCGAGGAGTTCCGGGCCGTCGTCGGCGAGGTGCGCGTGGTCTACCAGCCGACGGGAGACGGGCTGGCGACCGCGCTCGATCGACGCCTCGATCGTCGTTAGGCCGGATCGCCCAAGGGATGCGCCCGCCATGGACGTTCGCGACGGTTTTCTCGGATCCATCGGTCGAACCCCGCTGATCCGGCTCGAACGCGCCTCCCGCGAGACGGGCTGCGAGATCCTGGGCAAGGCCGAGTTCCTGAATCCCGGCGGCTCCGTCAAGGACCGCGCCGCGATCGCGATCGTCGAGGACGCGGAGGCGAAGGGGCTGCTCGCGCCCGGCGGCACGATCGTCGAGGGCACCGCGGGCAACACCGGCATCGGCCTCGCCCTCGTCGGTAACGCGCGGGGCTACAAGACCGTCATCGTGATTCCCGAGACCCAGAGCCAGGAGAAGAAGGACATGCTCCGGCTCTGCGGCGCGGACCTGCGCGAGGTCCCCGCGAAGCCCTACAAGGATCCCGGCAACTACGTCCACGTCTCGCGCCGTCTCGCCGAGGAGCTGGCGCAGACCCGGCCCGAAGGCGCCGTCTGGGCGAACCAGTTCGACAACGTCGCGAACCGCGAGGGCCACCATCGGACGACGGGGCCCGAGATCTGGGCGCAGACCGGTGGCCGGATCGACGGCTTCGTCTCCGCCGCCGGGACCGGGGGCACCCTCGCCGGCGTCGGGCTCGCGCTGAAGGAGCGGAACCCCGCGGTCACGATCGCGCTCGCCGATCCGATGGGCGCCGCGCTCTACCACTACTACACCCACGGCGAGCTCAAGGCCGAGGGCAGCTCGATCTCCGAGGGCATCGGCCAGGGCCGCATCACCGCGAACCTCGAGGGCGCGCCGATCGACGTCGCCTATCAGATCCCGGACGAGGAGTGGCTGCCGATCGCTTTCGACCTGCTGAAGCACGAGGGGCTCTGTCTCGGCGGCTCGTCCGGGGTCAACGTCGCGGGCGCGCTGCGCCTCGCGCGGCAGCTCGGGCCGGGCCACGTGATCGTGACCGTGCTCTGCGACTCGGGCACGCGCTACCAGAGCAAGATGTGGAATCCCGCCTTCCTGAAGGAGAAGGGATTGCCGGCGCCCGACTGGCTCTGAGGCCCGCGCGGGCTCAGAACCGGATCGGCAGGCGCTCCGGCCCGCGGATCAGCGACCCGCGCCGCCATTCGATCGCGCCGTCGAGCGCGAGGTCCGGCATACGTCGCGCGAGCAGCGGCAGCACCTCGGCGATCTCGAAGCGTGCGAGCGAAGCGCCCAGGCAGAAGTGGACCCCGCCGCCGAAGGTGAGCTGGGGCTCGTCGTGCTCGCGGAGCACATCGAAGCGATCGGGGTCGGGATAGACCTTCGGATCGCGGTTCGCGGCGGGAGCCGACGGGAGCACGACGCTGCCGGCCGGGATCGAGAGGCCGCGGTACTCGATGTCCTCGAGCGCGGTACGGGGGTTGCCGGAGCCGGCGGGCTCGAAGCGGAGCACCTCCTCGGCGGCATCGCTCGCGTGCTCGGGGTGCTCGGCGAGGAAGCGCCACGCGTCGGGATGGCGGGCGAAGGTCGCGATCGCGCAGGCGAGCTGACACTGGGTCGTGTCCTGCCCCCCGAAGATCAACACCGTCACCATCGCCCGCAGCTCGTCGGCGTCGAGGTGGTCGCCGCCGGCGGACTCGAGCGCGATCAGCGCCGAGGTCAGGTCCTCGCCCGGCGAGCGGCGCAGGCGCGCGACGAGACCGTCGACGTAGTCGCAGAGATTGCCGAGCGCCGCCTCGATGCGCGGCCGCTCCGTCGCGATGCGGGAGCCGAAGGCGAGCGAGAGGTCGCGCGACCAGGCGTGGAAGCGGGCGAAGTCCGCGGCCGGAACCCCGAGCAGGCTCCCGATCACGCGGACGGGGTAGGGCGCCGCGAAGTCCTCGACGAACTCGCAGGTCGAGCGGCCGGCGAGCGAGTCGATGAACTCCTGGGCCGTGGCGCGCATCATCGGCCGGAGCCGATCCACCTGTCGGGGCGTGAAGGCACGCGAGACGAGGCGGCGCAGCCGCGCGTGGGGCTCGCCTTCCCTGTTCGAGAGGATCTGTCCGAACCAGCTGCGGAGCGGCCCGTCCGGGATGCCAGCGAGGTCGAGGGCGTCGTTGCCCTGGAGTCGGAAGCGGCGCTCGTGGAGCAGCCAGTGGACGGCTTCGTAGTCGAGGAAGACGAGGCCGAGCGGCGTCGTCGCGTAGAAGGACTCGGCGCGGGCTCGGCGATGGGCGGTGTGGATGTCGAAGTCGTAGTCGGCGGAGAGCGTGTCGATGAACGGGGCCGCGCTCGTTGCGGCGGGGGACGCCGAGGGCGGCGCGCCGGAGGACGTGGGGGGGGCGGGGGCGGCGGGCGCGGTCGGATCCGACGTCGCGCTCATCGCTTCGGCTCCGCGGGGCCGAGCTGCCGCGCCCCGCCGAGGTCGAAGAAGGCACGCAGCTTCAGGAAGCGTCCGGCCTCGTCGATCTCGGCGACGTCGATGACGTCGACCTCCATCAGCTGCCCGTCGCGTGCGATCGTCGCACGCATGGGCACGGCGCCCTCCCGGCCGGCGATGCAGGCGGGGCCGGTGATCTCGAGCTTGCGGGCGAGCTCGTTGTCGCGATAGAAGGATCGGACCTGGTCGATGCCGGCGTGGACCGGTCCGCCGACCGGAATCTGGATGGACGCGTTCGGCGCGTAGAGCGAGACGATGCCGTCGACGTCGTTCGCACTCACGAAGGCCGCATAGCGGCGGAAGACCTCGGCGAGATCGGCCACGTCATCCTCTCCTCTTGCTGGGGCGGCCACGGGCCGCCCGCGTGTCGAGGCCACTGCACGCCCCGTTCTCCGGTGCCCGTGGGGTCAGGACCCGAAGGTGTCGCAGTCCTCGACGTTACCGCGCTCGAGCCCGCGTTCGAGCCATTTCCGGCGCTCCGCGGAGGATCCGTGGGTGAAGGACTCGGGGTGGACACCGCGACCGCTCATCCTTTGGATGCGGTCGTCCCCGATCGCCGCCGCCGCGCGCAGGCCCTCCTCGATGTCGCCGGGCTCGAGGATGCCGCGCTGGCCAGCCGTGTGGCCCCAGACGCCCGCGAGGCAATCGGCCTGGAGCTCCATCCGGACGGAGAGCGCATTGGCCGCGCTCGGCCGCGCGCGCTGCTCGCCGCGGATCTGGCGTTCGATGCCGGTCAGCGACTGAACGTGGTGGCCGATCTCGTGGGCGAGGACGTAGGCCTGGGCGAAGTCGCCCGGCGCGCCGAAGCGCTGGCGGAGGTCGTCGTAGAACGCGAGGTCGACGTAGACCTTCTGATCGGCGGGGCAGTAGAAGGGGCCCATCTCGCGCTGACCGACGCCGCAGCCCGAGCGGGTCGCCTCGCGAAAGAGCACGAGCGTCGCGTCCCGGTAGCCCGGCAGCAGACGCGACCACGTCGATTGGAGGTCGTCGAGGACGAAGGAGACGAAGTCGACCTGCTCCTCCTCGGCGGCGCTCGTGTCGAGGGGCCGGGCGTCCTCGCCCGCTCCGCCCGGCGCGCGCGCGGCGGCGTCGGGATCGAAGGCATCGGGCCAGCCCGCGCCGGGCTCGACGCCGCCCGTCGGCGCGAGGCCGCCGCCCGCGCCGCCAAGGAGCGAGAGGGGATCGATTCCGAGAAACCACATCACGACGAGCATCACGAGCAGGCCGGTCAGGCTGAATCGGCCGCCGCGTCCGCGCGGAATCGGCAGCCCGACGCGCGAGCCCGAGAGGCCGCCCGGGAATCCGGTCGGCCCGCCCCCGTCGTGCTCTCCGCGTCGATCCTCGAGGTGCTCGCTCCGCTCGCCCCGCCTCCAGCGCATCGCGCCCTCCACCTGCCCCGGTCGCGTCGACCGGAGGGTCGGTGAGACGGATAGGGCGAAGTCGGCTGGGCGACCAGATGCCCGAACGGACCGACTGGGCTCGAGGGGAGCGCGTTCTTCGGTCGCGGCGGGGCTGCCCTCGTCCGGTCAGCCGGCGGGATGCCAGCGCGGGGTCCCGTCGGCGGCCTCGTCCCGGCGGACCCGCCCCTCGCGCTCGAGCTTGACCAGATGCGCCGTCACCGACTGGCCGGCCGCGGCGAAGAGGCTCTCCGGGTAGCCGACGTAGATGCGGCGGACCATGGCCGGCACGTCGACGAGACCGGCGGCGAGGGCGGCGAGGATCTGGCGCTCCCGGTCACGGCGATGGGCGATGTACGCGTCGAGCTTGTCGACGCCCTGCTCGATGCGCGGTCCATGGGCGGGATAGATCTGATTCGGCGCCTCGGCGCGCAGGCGATCGAGCGAGGCCATGTAGTCGCCGAGGTCGCCGGAGCCGCCCGGGATCACGGTGGTCCCGACGCCGAGCACGTTGTCGCCGCTGAAGAGGTTTCGCTCCTCCTCGAGCAGGAAGCAGAGATGGTCGGGGGCGTGGCCGGGGGTGAAGATCGCGCGCAGCCGGGCGCCCTCGGTCTCGACGACGTCGCCGTCGTCGATCGACTCGAGCGGGCAGTGGGCCTGCGCGTCGGGATCGGCGAGGGCGATCGGGCTGACGCCCCCGCCCGGGCCGGCGAGGTCCCGATCCTTCGGCCAGGGCTTCTTGTAGACGGGCATCGCCCCGAAGCGCGCGTGGATCGAGTCGACGCCGCCGATGTGGTCGGGATGCGCATGGGTCAGGACGAGGCCTTCGAGGCCGTCGCAGCCGACACGGGCGAGCGCCTCTTCGAGGACGGGGAGGTAGGCGTCGAGACCGGAGCCCGTGTCGACGAGCAGGCGCTTGCGGCCGCGGCCGACGAGATAGGTGTTGGTTCCGGGGCCGGTGAACATCGACGGATTCTGGCCGAGGGCGACCGCGACGAGCGTCGAGAGCGTCATCACGTTCGGCAGCTGGGTCCCGCCCAGGATCGGGGGCTTCGTCTCGGCCATCTTCATCCTTTTTCTCGTCGTGCGCGCCGGCGCGCGCGGGGCGCGGATCGACCGGGACGCCGAAGTCGGCGGTCGAGGCCAGGGCAGGCCGGCCGCGGTCGACCGTCGGGTCTCACTCGCCGGCCACCGTCATCGAGGCGATGCGGATCGGGGGCGAGGCGGTCCGGCCGTGCCAGACGAGCTCGCTGCCGATCCGGTCGATTCCGAGCAGCATGTCCTGCATGCGCCCCGCGATCGTGATCTCCTCGACGGCATGGGCGATCTCGCCGCCCTCGATCCAGAGTCCCGCGGCGCCGCGCGAGTAGTCGCCGGTCGTCGGATTGAAGCCCATGCCGATCAGCTCCGTCACGAGCAGGCCGCGGTCGAGCTCCGCGATCAGCTCGGCGAGCGTCTTCTCGCCGGGTTCGAGCCAGAGGTTCGTCGTTCCGACGCGGGGCGCCGAGCCGGTGCCGCGGGCCGCGCTGCCCGTCGAGGCGAGGCCGAGCTTGCGGGCTGAATAACAGTCGAGCAGCCAGCTCTCGAGCCGACCCTCGCGGACCAGGACGTTTCGCCGCGTCGGCAGGCCTTCGCCGTCGAAGGGCTTGCTCCCGAGACCGCCCGGGAGCCGACCGTCGTCGATGATCGTGACGGACGCGCTCGCGATCCGTTCGCCCATCGACTCGTGCAGGAAGCTCGACTGGCGGTAGATCGAGTAGCCGTTCGCGCAGGCGGCGAGCTGTCCGATCAGGCTCGGCGCCGTGCGCGAATCGAAGAGCACCGGCACCTCGCCCGTCGCGACGCGCCGCGCCCCGAGCCGGCGGAGCGCCCGCCGGGCCGCCTCGCGCCCGACCGCCGCCGCGTCCTCGAGATCGCGCAGCCGCCGGCCCGTCGTCGACCAGTGGTCGCGCTGCATGCCGCCCGTGTCCTGGGCGATCGGCTCGCTGAACAGGCCGTGGGAGGCGGAGGCATAGCGGCCGAGAAAGTCCTGCGAGCTGGCGTAGACGATGCGGGCGAAGCCCGAGCTCGCCTGGCTGCCCTCGGAGTTGGTGATGCGGGGATCGGTCGCGCGTGCGGCCTGCTCGGCGCGGCGCGCGTCCTCGATGCGCGCCGCGATGGGGACGTCCTGGTCGGCGGGATCGAAGAGCGCGAGATCGGGTCGATCCGTGGCGAGACCCGACTCGGGCAGGCCGGCCTGGGGGTCCGGCGCGGTCTCGCGGGCGAGGGCGACGGCCTCGTGGGCCATGCGCTCGATCGCCTGCGGCGCGAGATCGCTGGTCGAGACGATCGCCGTCTGGAAGCCGCCCTGCGCGGCCACGAGCGCGCGGATGCCGAGCCCGCGCCCCTGCGCCTGCTTCACGAAGTCGATCTCTTCGCCGCGGACCCGGACCTCGCGGTCGTCGCCCTCGACGAGCAGCACATCGGCCTGCGATGCGCCGGCCTTGCAGACCGCCTCGAGCGCCTGCAGCGCGATCGCCTCGAGCGCCTGGCCGCGTGCGTCGTCGTTCATCCCTCCGTGCCTCCCACCGTCAGCGCGTCGACGCGGATCGTCGGCAGGCCGACGCCGACGGGCACGCCCTGGCCGTCCTTGCCGCAGGTCCCGACCCCCTCGTCGAGGGCGAGGTCGTGACCGATCCGGCTGACGCGCATCAGCACGTCGGGCCCGTTGCCGATCAGCGTCGCGCCCTTGACCGGCGTGCCGATGCGGCCGTCTTCGATGCGGTAGGCCTCCGAGGCGCTGAAGACGAACTTCCCGCTCGTGATGTCGACCTGGCCCCCGCCGAAGGAGACGGCGTAGAGGCCGTTCCGGACCGAGCGAAGGATCTCCTCCGGATCGTCCTGGCCGGCGAGCATGAACGTATTCGTCATGCGGGGCAGGGGCAGATGGGCGTAGCTCTCCCGCCGCCCGTTGCCCGTCGGCTCCATGCCCATCAGCTTCGCGTTGAGGCGATCCTGCATGTAGCCCGTCAGGACCCCGTTCTCGATCAGGACGTTGCGCCGCGTCGGCGTCCCCTCGTCGTCGACGTTGAGCGATCCGCGTCGGGCGGGGAGCGTGCCGTCGTCGACGACGGTGACGCCGGGTGCGGCGACGCGCTGGCCGAGCTTGTCGGAGAAGGCCGAGGTCCGCTTGCGGTTGAAGTCGCCTTCGAGGCCGTGGCCGATCGCTTCATGGAGCAGGATGCCGGGCCAGCCGGGGCCGAGCACGACGTCCATCGTCCCGGCCGGGCAGGGGCGCGCCTCGAGATTGAGCAGCGCGATGCGCACGGCCTCGTCGACCAGCGACTGCCAGCGGGCCGGATCCTGCATCTGCGCCAGGTCGAAGCGCCCGCCGGCGCCCTGGTAGCCGACCTCCCGCCGCTTGCCGTCCGCCGCGATGACCTGGACGTTGAGGCGCACGAGCGGCAGCACGTCGGCGACCCGCGTGCCGTCGCTCGCGGCGACGAGCATGCGCTTGTACTGGCAGACGACGCTCGCCATGACCTGCTGGATGCGCGGATCGCGCGCGCGCGCATAGCGATCGACCTCGCCCAGCCACGCCACCTTCTGCGTCACCGGGATCTCCGTCGGCGCGAGCGCGACCGGGTAGAGGTCTCGCGCGCCGGCGCGCGAGGCGAGGGCGACCGGCGCATGGGGCCGCGACGCGTCGGCGATCGCGCCCGCGGTCGAGGCCGCGAGCCGGGCGCTGTCGAGGGTGATGTCGTCGGAGTGGGCATAGCCCTGGCGCTCGCCGCGGATCGCGCGGACGCCGACGCCCTGCTCGACGTGGCGGTCGCCCGACTTGACGATGCCCTCTTCGAGGGAGACCGAGTCGGTCGTCGTGTGCTCGAAGTAGAGGTCGGCGGCGTCGACCCGCCGGGCGAGGGCGGTCTCGAGGATCCGCTCGAGCGCGGGGTCCGACAGGTCGTAGCGATCGTGGAAGAAGGCGAGGCCGCGGGCGTCGGCGCCCCCGTCCTGCGCGCTTTTCTGGCTCATGATTCGGGAATCACCTCGCGGCGGGCGCCGTTCTCGAGCGGGTCGACGTTCGAGGCGAGCTTAGCGGCCCCGTCCCCGGCGTCCGGACGGAGCCGCGCCGGCAGCGCCGCGAGGTCGGGGCAATCGGCGACGTCGACCACGAGAAGACCTTGCCGGGCGATCGATGCGAGCACCTCCGGCGCGTCGTCGCCGACGTAGGCGAGCGAGGCGAGCGGAAGGCCGAGCGCCCGTCCGACCGCCTCGATGACGCGCGGATCGGGCTTGGCGGCACCGCTCCGGCTGGGGATCGTCACGAAGGAGAAAAAGCGTGCGAGATCGAGGCCTTCGAGGATGTCGGGCAGGCGGTGGTCGAAGTTGCTCGCGAGGCCGAGGGCGCAGCCCTCTCGCTGCAGGCGGGCGAGGACCTCGCGTGCGCCCGGGCGAAGGCGCCAGGCTTCGGGGCGTCGGTAGTGGGCGAAGAGGCCGCCGAAGAGGCCCTCGGCGTCGGCGAAGCGGACGGTGCTGTCGGCGGCCTGGAAGGTCTGGCGGACGCGCTCCCGCCACCACGCGATCTCCGCCGTCTCGCGCTCGCTCTGCGTCGCGCCGGTCGCGCCCGCCTCGCCGAGCGGGGGGGCCTGGCGCAGGACGCGCTGGAACGCGTCGTCGAGACGCCACGCCGGCAGGCGGACGCCGGCCTCGCGCGCCGCGCGGCTGTAGGTCTCGCCGATCGACTCGGCCGGCTCGATCAGGGTTCCCGTCGCATCGAAGCAGACGCCGCGAATCGTCACGCGCGCGGCGCTCCGGGCTTGTGCCCGACGGCGATGAAGCTGGCGGGCAGGTCGCGCTTCGCGTCCGGCGCCTCGCGCTCGAACCGCGTCGGCTCGAGCCCCGCGGCGTCGAGCCAGTCGTGGACCTGCTGCGGCTCGAAGCCGAGCCAGAGCAGACCGAGCTCCTGCTCCATCCACGCATGGTCATGGACCAGGAAGTCGACGAGCACGACGCGACCGCCGGGCCGGACGACGCGCGCCATCTCGCACACCGCGCGCTCGGGCGACTCGAGCGAGTGGAGCACCATGTGGGCGAAGGCCGCGTCGACCGAGGCGTCGGGGAGCGGGAGCGCGTGGGCATCGCCGGCGAGCAGCTCGAGCGTGCCCCGATCGCCGACCGTCGCGGCGCGAGCGCCGTTCGTGGCCTCGTTCGCCCACTTCTGGCGCGCCGTCTCGAGCATCGCCTCGGAGCGGTCGATCCCGACCACGTCGAGGCCGATCCGCGCGAGCTCGAGCGCGAGCACGCCCGTCCCCGTTCCGACGTCGGCGACGCGCAGGGGCGGCGTCACGAGCGCCGTGATCGCGCGGGCGCGCAGCAGATCGTCGCCGAAGACGCGGCGCAGCGCGTCCCAGTCGGGGCCCACCTCCTCGAAGAAGTCGCGACCGGAGCGGGCGCTGCGCGCCGCGAGCGTCCGGCGCAGGAGCGCATCGTCGCGCTCGGCGGTGGCGTCGCCCGCGAGGCTTTCGCGGGCGAGCTGCCAGGCGTCGTGCCAGGGGCCCGTCTCGGGCAGGGTCGAGCGGTAGGCGACATAGGTGCCCTTGCGGCGGTCGGTCAGCAGGCCCGCTTCGCGCAGGATCGCGAGATGGCGCGAGACGCGGGACTGGGCCATGGAGAGGATCGTCATCAGCTCGCCGACGAGCAGCTCCTGCTGCTCGAGCAGGCGCAGGATCCGGATGCGCGTCGGATCCGAGAGCGTCTTGAACACCTTCTGCAGGACCTCGGGTCCCCCCGTCGTCATCGCGCTGCTCGCTCCCTCGGTCGACGCCTCATCGTGGACCGGGCCCGCCGCGGCCGCCACGGGCGCCGATCGGCGAGGGGCCCGCGCGACCGTCGGCGATGGGTCGCAGCTCGGGGGCCGCGGCCGAGCCGCGGATCTCGAACGCCCCCCGACCGTCGGATGCGATCGGCACGCGCGCGGCGAGGGCGAGGGCGCGCAGGTCCGGGTCGACGATCTCGATGTCGGCGCGCAGGGCGAGCGGCGGGGGCTGGCTGTGGTGGACGAGACCGATCTCGCCCGAGAGCGTTCCCCGCAGCTGCGCGCCGTCGAGCTCGACGGCGTCGATCCGGGTCGCGCCCGAGTCGAGCAGGGTCAGCGCGCCTTCCGCTCGGGAGAAGTCGAGCGGGAGCGGGAGCATGGCCGCCTCGAGGCGCAGCCGCGGCGAAGTGAACTCGACCCGGCCGCGCAGGGTTCCGTTCGGATCGAGCTCGACGTCGGCGTCCGCAGCGAGCTCGCCCTCGACCTGGATTCCGGCGGCGTCGAGCCGCAGGGGCAGCCGCTCGATCGTGACGCGCTCGACGCGTCCGTCGAACGCGGGCGCTGCGCCGAGCCGCAGGCGCCCGTCGACGCGCCCGAGATCGCTGTCCGCGAAGATGCGAAGGCGCGGCTCGCCCGCGAGCCAGGAGGTCGAGAAGCGCGGCGCTACCTCGAGCGTCGCCACCCGCAGCACGCGCACCGACGGATGCTCGATCGTCACGTTGCGCGCGCGCAGGACCGGGCCGCGAGCGGTCCAGGCCGGCGCGAGATCGTCGAGGCTGACGCGCGCCCCGCTCGCGGAGCCGATCTCGTAGGCGAGCCGCCGGGCGACCGCGTCCCAGGGAAAGAGCAGCGCGACGAAGACGAGGATCAGCACGAGCGCGACGACGGCGAGCAGCAGCAGCCGGAGCACGCCCGAGCGGGCAGGGCGGAGCGAGGCGAGGGCGGCGGACACGCGCGACTCCCGATCCGCGCTAGGCCGACAGGGGCTTGAAGCCCGAGACCGAGAAGGTGACGTCGATCAGGTCCGCCCCGCCGGCGGCGCCGCTCGCGCTCGAGCGCCGCTTGATGCGGAGGCTCTTGACGGAGAGCGGCTGCGGCGCCGTCTCGATCGAGGCGAGATAGTTGACGGCTTGCTGCAGCGTCACGTTCTTGAGGCTGACCTCGACCTTGGTCTCCTCGTAGCGCGCGCTCTCGCCCGACTGGCGCTTCTCCATCGACGAGGGCTTGACCCCGGCGCGCGCCGCCAGCGACTCGAGCAGGGTCAGGAGGTTCTGGCCCTCGCCGCCGCTCTGGATGCGGGTCTCGACGCTGCCGAGCCGGCCGTGCAGGTCGTCCCACTCGCGCTTCATGCGCTGCATCTGGACCAGCGCCTGATCGGCGCCTTCCGCGGCCTCACGGGCGTGGTCGACCGCGCCGCGCACGGGCAGGATCACGCCCAGCACGAGGATCGCGAAGCCGAACGCCGCGCCCGCCGCCCCGACGAGCACCCGTTCCCGCGGCGCGAGTCCGTCCCAGAGGACCCGGATGCGACCGATGAGCTCGCTCATGCTGACCCCGCGGCCTCGTCACCATCGACGACGAGGGGAATGCTGACGTCGAAGCTGACGCCGCCCGTCTTGCTGTCGGTCTTGATCGAACCGGCGACCTTGGCGCCGCGAAACGCCTGGTTGGCGGACAGGACCGATGTCAGCCGGTCCGCTGCCTCGTAGCCGCCTGCGGCGACGTCGAGGCGGATCTGGTTGCGGTCGATGCTGACCTCGTTGATGCGGACCTCGAGATCCTGCGGAATCGTGCGCGAGAGCTCGGCCAGCAGCTGGAGCGCCGAGCGGTCGTTGCTGTAGAGACCGAGGAACTCGGCGCGCTCCCGGGCGGAGCGCAGCTCGGCCGTCATCGCTCGAGCCGGCTCGCCGGGCACGGGCTGCTTGTCCGGGAAGGCCTCGGCGAAGATCGCGCCCATCGCGGCCTCGCGGCGACCCGCACGGCGATGCTGCAGCACGATCGTCGTCACCGTGTCGACGAAGAGCAGCCCCGCGAGCAACGCGGCGAGGATCATCGTCGGCCGAAGCTGGCGGCCGAACATCGCGGCGAGATCCTGTCGGAAGGCGAACTCGCCCTTGCGGAAGTTCATCTTCGTGACGGACTCGCCCGAAAGTCGGAGGGCGAGGGCGAGCGCGGGGGCGAAGAGCAGCGGATCGACGCCCTCGACGAGCTTCGCGTGGGGCGAGTCGGCGGGCATGCGCAGGCGGTGGGTCGGCAGGCCGGTCCGCTTCTGCAGGTACTCGTCGATCCGGTCGAGGCGGGCGCTGCCGCCCATCAGCGTCAGCTTCGCTTCGCGGAAGGCGGGGCCGGCGCCGTGGCGCGCCTCGGCGGCCTCGAGCGTGCGCACGGCCTCGCGGGCGATGCGATCGACGATCGCGACGACACCCGGGGAGCCCGCGGAGCCTGCGCGACCGAGGACGCCGCCCTCGCATTTGCGCTGCTCGGCGGCGTCGAGGGGGAGATCGGTCTCGCCGGCGATCGCCTCGGTCATCGCGCGGCCGGCGAAGGGGATGCTGTGGGAGAGGACGGGGCGGCCTTCGAAGAGGGCGCAGAAGGTCGTCTTGTCGTGGCCGATGTCGATCAGCAGCTGGGTCCCCTCGAGCCGGAAGACCGGCGCGAGGTTCGCGAGCACGAGTCCCTCGGCCTCGATCACGTGGGGATCACAGCCGCCCTCCTGCATCCGCTCGAGCAGCTCGCCGACGTGGGCGCGCTTCGCGAGGGCGCAGGTCACGACGCCGCGACTCTTCTCCGCGAGCAGCAGGTTCCAGTCGAGCACGATTTCCTCGAGCCGGAAGGGCGTCTCGCCCTCGATCTCGAAGGGGATCGCCTGGCCGAGGCGGCGCGCATCGCTGAACGGGAACTCGAGGCGACGGGTCGAGAGCTGGCGGGCGGGCAGGGCGGCGGCGACGTGGCCGATCGGCAGCTTGTGCATCGCGATGAAGCGCTGCAGATGCTCGGCGAGGGGCGCCGTCGCGTCGACGCGCGGATGGACGCGGAGCTGACCGGGCTCGAGGCTGCGCGGCGAGACGCGGAGCTCGACGGCCTTGAGCGTATGGGCGCCCACGTCGAGACCGAGCACGCTGCGCTCGAAGATGGCCATGCCTCGTCGCTCTCCTCGTCCCGCTTCGCGTTCGCGTCCGGTCCAGCTCGCGCGGGTCGCTCCGACACGCCGCCTGCCGGTCCGTTTCGTCCGTCGGGCGGGCGAGCCTGTGGGCCCGGCCGCGTTTTTCGCTAGTCCGATCCCCGCAGGCGGCGCCAGGATAGCAGCAGGGGGCCGTCGTCCGAGCGGGTGTCGACGATCCCCTCGAAGCGGCGGACCAGGCCGTCGACCTGGGCCTCGGCCACGACGCGGAAGACCGTCGGCTCTGCCGGCAGCTCGACCTCGGGAAAGATCGTTCCCTCGGCCAGCGACCCGTCGCCGACCTCCCCGAGCGGGACGCATCGCTTCGGATCGCCGCCCGCGTCGCCGCAGAGGATCTTGCCCTTCGCGCGCAGGTTCCAGATCGCGCGCACCATCTTCTCGCCGATCAGCCGGCGGTCGCCCTCGACGCCGGCGTAGGCGAGAGCGAGGACCCAGGGCTGTGCCCGGTTCAGATTGATGCCGGTCGTCGCACCGATCGGATGGACCGTGAGCGAGCGGCGCATCGCCTCGAGCAGCCGGCCGTCGATCCCCTCGACGAGGCCGATCTCGTCGAAGGAGAGGAAGGGGCCGTTGCGGGCGCGATAGGGGGGCGTCTGCTGGCGGTAGTACGCGTCCTCCTCGCGCCCGTCCCGGGCCGTCGAGTCGGGATCCATCCAGTCGATCAGGTTGCGCGCGATCGCGACCTCGTCGTAGCGCTTCTCCTCGCGCGTCCCCGGCATTCCCTCGACGACGTACTCGAGCACCTCCGTCAGATATTGCTCGGCGTCGTCGAGCGACTCCGCGTTCGTCGCCTCGATCCCGCCGTCGGAGCCCGCAGCGGCGGCGTCCTCGGGTGCAGGCGGCGGGACGAGGGCGTTCAGGTTGAGCAGCGCGCCCTCGTCCTCGATCGCGATGCGCAGCGACCGATCGCGCGGGAACGTGAGCGGGAACTCGCCGATGCGTTCCCAGAGATCGGCGCCGGGGAGCGCGCCGGCGAGGAGGCCGGCGGCCGACGCGGTCGGGTCTGCCCCTGCTGCGGCGAGCGCGTCTTCGCCGACCGCCGCCGCGTCCTTCTTCAGGCGCGCCAGGTAGACGACGGTCTCGGCGATGCGCAGTCCCCCGCGCGCGAGCGCGTCGGCCTCGGCGGCGGCGAGGCGGTTCTTTGCCACGGTGGTGTCGATGATCGCGCGGCGCTGGAAGGCGTAGACGGCGGTGATCAACGCGAAGATCAGGACCAGCACGATGGCCAGGACGATCCCGCGCTCCCGCCCGCGGCCGGGCGCGGGCCGGGGGTCGGGCCCGGGTCCGCGGATCGGCTCGCCGTCCGGTTGGGCATGCGACCGGGCATGCGGCCGGCAGCGTTTCTTGGCCGCGCGATGCCGCTCGGCGGGGCGCACGGTGCGGAGCGTCGGGGTCGCGATCATGGCGCACAGCCCTGTGGCGCGCGCGCGGCCACGGCGGGATAGGTCGTCTCGATGTCGCTCCAGCAGGTCCGACCCGAGTCGCGCAGCAGCTCGCAGAGGCGATCGTCGCCGCCGCAGCCGTCGGCGAGGAGCTCCTGATACCAGGTCGAGTCGCCCGCCGCGAGGCATTGATCGACGGTGAAGCAGTCGGGCTGGGCGTTCGCGTCCTCGCTGGCGAGCGCGATCAAGGCGGCCGCGTCGAGGGGTCGCATCACCATCGCGACACGTCGCGTCTGGAGCAGCCCGGGGATCAGGGTCGCCTCGGGATCGTCGGTCGCCTCGCCGGGGCGCGCCTTCCTCATCAGCTGGAGCGAGATCTCGGCCGCCTCGGGCATGGCCTGCTCGGGCGGCGTGAAGGTCGAGTCCCACTCGTCGACCCAGGCGCCTTCGGCGTCGAGCCAGCGCACGCCGAACGCCGCGACGTCGAGCACCACGCGCATCGAGCCAGGATCGTCCGGGTCGGGGTCGCTGCTCGGCGCCTCGCTCGGCGGATGGGGCGAGCGCCAGCGCCAGAGCACGGCCGAGCCGTCCTCGCCCTCCGCGAGGAAGTAGGCGACCTCGACCCAGGCGGAGGAGCCGGAGGCGGGGTTCGTGCGCGGTCCGGCCTGGGTCACGAAGCGGAAGGCGGTCGCGCCGAGATCGCTCGGGGAGGAGGCGACGAAGCGCCAGGGGTGGTCGTCGGGCTGCTCCTCCGGTCCGCGCTGCAGGAAGACGGCGCCCGCGAGATCGCTCGCGAGCTGGTCGAGGGCCGCCGCGGCCGAGAGGCGCTCGCGCATCAAGCTGGTCGCGGCGTCCCGTTGGCGTCCGTTCTCGACGAAGACGTTCGTCACGAAGAAGAGGATCAGGACCGTCATCAGGAAGGCCGCGACGACCTCGATCAGGGTGAAGCCCGCGCGGCCCGCGGCTCGCGTCGTCATGGCCGCAGCCTGCTGCCGGCGCCGGGCGAGCGGAGATCGGGAATCGATTGGCGCGCGGCGTCGTCGCGGTCCGGGAGGTCGTTCGCTTCGCCCGCGCCGTCCGCCGGCGCGGCTTCGTCGCCCGCGGCAGGGAAGAGGTCGGCGAACTCGACCTTCGCCGCCTCCCAGTCGAACGCGAAGGTCGTGCGGGTCACCGTCGCCGGGCCCGCCTGCTCGTCCCAGGTGACCTCGACGTCGTACTGGTGGAGATGCTTGGCCGCCTCGGGCAGCTCGCCGGCGAGCAGGCTCCCGATCCCGCTCCCGGCGCCCCCGATCTGCGTGGTCCCGGCCGCGGGCGCGGCGGCGTCGACGCCGCCGGCGCCCTCGGCGTTCGAATCGGCGAGGGCCTGCTGCAGGCTGCGGTCGAGCACGCGGATGCGATAGCGCTCGTCCTCGCTCGTCCACTCCTCCTGCTCGATCGTCGGCGCGACGCCGGATCGCATCTGGATCTCGAGATCTGCGACGATCGCGTCGGCCATCTGGCTCGCCTCGAGCCGACGCGCCGCGTCCCCCGCGCGCTGCACCCCCATCTGGCTCGCGCCGACCAGCACGCTCATCACGAGCGCGAAGATCAGCGTCGCGGCCAGGACCTCGAGCAGGGTGAGGCCCCGCGTCGATCGGGCGGGTCGCGTCACGATCGCGCCGCGCCTTCGCGGCGCCGGATGCGGTCGAGCAGGGGCTCGACCTCGAGCGTCATGTGGCGGTCGTCGGCGTCGGCGAGCTCGAGCAGAGCGAGGTCGGTCGTCCCGTCGGCGTCGAAGACGATCTGGACGTCGCCCCCCTCGATCCAGCCCGAAACGCCCTCGAGGCCGACGAAGTAGAGCGACTCGTCGAGCCAGGTGAACTGCCCGAGCTTGCTCGGGATCGGGTAGTAGTCGACCTCTTCCTGCGCGGGGGGATGGAGATCGATCGGCGCCCGTTCGTCGATCTCGCCCGTCGACGCGTCGCCGCCGAGGGCCGAGAGAGCGCCCGCGAGCGAGAAGCCGCCGCCTTCGTCGCCCGCGGCGAGCCCGTTCGCGCGCCCCTCGTCGACCAGCCACTCGACGCGCCAGCCGCCGTCCTCGAGGTCGATCAGCACGCGATGGGGCACCCCCGTCATCACCGCCCGCTGCCGCGCGAACTCGAGGCTCGCCGCGACGTCGTTGGCCGCGTCGCCGAGCGCGCGCCAGCGCGCGCTCGAGAGGCGCGGGATGCCGAGGGCGAGGATCATGCCGATGATCACGATGACCGCCATCATCTCGATCAGCGTGAAGCCCAGTCTTGCGCGGCGAGCGTCAGGGGGCATGGCTTGGAGCTCGAAGGGCGCGGAGGGAACGGTCGGCTCAGCCGTTCCGGACCGCCGACCAGTTCGTGATGTCGTCCTCGGTGCCTTCCTGGGTGTCCGGGCCGAGCGACCAGATGTCGACACCGCCGGGATTGTGCTCGCCGGGGATCCGATAGCGGAACGCCTCGCCCCACGGATCCTCCAGGCCGTCGGGCTTGATGTAGCCGGCCGGATTGTAGTTGCGCGGCTCGGGCGGCGCGGAAGGGCGGCTGACCAGCGCCTGCAGGCCCTGGTCGGCCGTCGGGTAGCGGGCGTTGTCCAGCTGGTAGAAGTCGAGCGCCTGCTCGATCCGCGCGACCTGCCCCTTCGCCATCTCCCTGCGAGCGACTTGAATCCGATCGTTGATGCCGTAGGCCAGCAGGCCCATCAGCATGCCCATGATCATGACGACGGCCATGATCTCGATCAGGGTGAAGCCCGACCGACGGGCGTCTCGCTTCGACTTCGTGTCTCGTCTCGACATGCTTTCTCCAGCGGAATGGGTCCGCTCCCCAGACTAGCGACCGATGCTCTGCGTGAGCTGCATCATCGGCATCAGGACCGACATGATGATGCCTCCGACGACCACCGCCATGAGCAGGATCAGGACGGGCTCGAGCAACGAAGTGAGACGCGTCACGCTCGTCTCGACCTGTTCCTCGTAGGTGTCGGCGACCTTGACGAGCATGCTCTCGAGGGTCCCGGAGCGCTCGCCGACCTCGACCATGGTCGTGACCAGGGGCGGAAACTGGCCGCAGGCGCGTAGCGGCTTGGCCAGCGATGCGCCCTCGAGGATCGTATCACGCGCATAGTCCGCCGCTTCCTCGTAGACCGTGTTGTTCGCGACGTGGCGCGCGATGTTGAGGGCCTGGACGATGTTGACGCTCGAGGCGAGCAGGGAGCCGAGGGTGCGCGTGAATCGCGCGATGGCGAGCAGTCGGATGAGCCGCCCGACCACCGGGACCCGCAGCCAGAAGCGGTCCAGGAACGAACGGCCGCGCTGCGTCTTCGCGACCGCGCGATACCCGAGGACGGCTCCGACGATCGCCAGCAGCAGCAGCCACCAACCGCTGCGCAGCGCATTCGAGAAGAAGATGATCGCTCGCGTGTACCAGGGCAGCTCGAGGTTCTGGGCGATCAGCAGCTCCGTGATCTGGGGCAGCACGACGGTCGCCATCACCAGGATCACGACCCCGGCGAAGACCAGCATGAACATCGGATAGGACAGTGCCGAGACGACCTTGTTGTTGAGTCGCACCTGATCCTCGAGGTAGTCCGCGATTCGCTCGAGCACGGCGTCGAGCGCGCCCGAGGCTTCCCCGGCGCGGACCATCGAGATGTAGAGGTTGTCGAAGCGGCGGGTCGCGATGAGCGCATCCGCCAGCGAGCTGCCCTCGTTGACCTTCTCGCGTACGCGGGCGAAGACCGATTTCAGGGCGCGGTGCTCGGTCTGCTCGACGAGGGCGGCCAGCGCCTCGACCAGGGGCACGCCGGCATTGACCAGGGTCGCGAGCTGGCGCGTGGCCATCGCGCGTTCGAGGGGCGGAATGCGGGTCGGCAGGCTGAGCTCGACGTTGAATCGGCGACCGGTCGGCTTCGCGACGGCGTCCGCCGCCGACTCGCTGCCCTCCGCCTCGACGAGCTCGGTCAGGTAGATGCCGGTCGAGCGCATCTTGGTGCGGGCGGCGCGCGGACCCTCGGCGGTGATCGTGCCCTTGGTGGGCCGACCGGCCTGGTTGACGCCCTTGTAGGCATAGACCGGCACGCGAAGTCTCCGTTCGCCTCGTCTCGTCGCTCGGCACGGCCCGGCGTCGGGACGCGCGCCGGGACCTGCGCCTAGACCTGCGCCTAGACCTGCGCGGCGCTGCCTTCTTCTTCCGTCGCGCGGATGACCTCGGCGACGGAGGTGACGCCTGCCAGCACCTTGCGCGCCCCGTCTGCGCGCAGCGTCCCCATGCCCTTGCGCATCGCGGCTGCCTTGATCGTCTTGGCGTCGGTGTTCTGGGTCAGGAGCCCGCGGATCTCGTCGTCGATCTGCATCAGCTCGAAGATGCCGAGCCGGCCGCGGTAGCCGGTATGGCTGCAGGCCGGACAGCCGACGCCGCGGTAGAGCGTGACGGGCCGGCCGGGCGGCTTGACGCCGATCTCGCGCAGCTCGTCGTCGGTCGCGGTGTAGGCCTCCTTGCAGCTCTTGCAGAGCACGCGCACGAGGCGCTGCGCGAGCACGGCGACGAGCGACGACCCGACCAGGAAGGGTTCGACGCCCATGTCGACGAGGCGCGTGAGGGCCGAGGCAGCGTCGTTCGTATGCAGCGTCGAGAGCACGAGATGGCCCGTCAGCGACGCCTGGATCGCGATCTCGGCCGTCTCCTTGTCGCGGATCTCGCCGACGAGCACGACGTTCGGATCCTGGCGCAGCACGGCGCGCAGCCCCGTCGCGAAGGTCAGGTTGATCTTCGGGTTGACCTCGATCTGGCCGACGCCGGCCTGGGTGATCTCGACCGGGTCCTCGATCGTGATGATGTTCTTCTCGGGGCCGTTGATCTTCGCGAGCGCGGCGTGGAGCGTCGTCGTCTTGCCGCTGCCGGTCGGGCCGGTCACGAGGAAGATGCCGTTCGGGCGCTTGATGATGCGGTCGAGCGCCGCGAGCTGCGTCGGGTTGAAGCCGATCTTCTCGAGGTCGAGTAGCTCCTGCGTATCCGGCAGCAATCGCAGCACGAGGCGCTCGCCGAACGCGACGGGCACGGTCGACAGGCGCACGTCGTAGTCGCGCCCCGCGATCTTGAGCCGGATGCGCCCGTCCTGGGGCAGGCGCTTCTCGGCGATGTCGAGGTTGCCCATGATCTTGATGCGCGACGCGATCGCGGCCTGCAGCGCGCGGGGCAGGGGCTTCATGGGCTCGTAGAGCACGTCGTCGATCCGGAAGCGGACGCGGAGGATGGTCTCGAAGGGCTCGATGTGGATGTCGCTCGCGCGCTCCTTGACCGCGTGCTGCAGCAGCGAGTTGACGAGCCGGATGATCGGCGCGTCGTCGGTCGATTCGAGCAGGTCCTTCGGCTCGTGGGAGATCTCGGTCGCCAGCGCGTCGAGATCCTCGTGGGCCTCCTCGGCGAGCTGGTCCGTCGACGTCACGCCCCGGTCGTATGCCGTGTTGATCGCGTTCAGGATCACCGGCTCCCGCGCCAGCACGAGCTCGAGCTCCGCCCCCTCGAAGAGCAGATGCAGATCGTCGAGCGGCGTCACCGCCAGCGGATCCGCGACGGCGACGCGCAGCACCCCGTCGCGCGACCAGCCGAGCGGCAGGACCCGATGCTGCTTCGCGAACCCGATCGGGACGCTCGCGAGGATCGACTCGTCGACGTCGCCGGGCTCGATCGTCGAGACGACCGGGAGGCCCTGCTGATGACCGAGGGCGGCGAGGATCTCGTCGGGGTTCAGCAGACCCTCTTCGACGAGCAGGTCCGCGAGGCGCTCGTTCTTCTCGCCCTGGAGCGCGCGGATACGCTCGAGCTGCTCGGGCGAGAGGCGCGTCTGGCGCAGCAGGATCTCGCCGAGCTCGAGGCTGCCCTCGGCCTGAGCGATCACGGCTCTTCCTTCCGCTGCAGCGCGACCGTCGAGTCGAAGCCGTAGGACTCGTCGAGGGTCTGCGCCGCCTGCTCGGCCTCCCAGACGTCGTCGAAGGGACCGACCTGGATCGTGAACACGACCCGACCGCCGGACTCGCGGGAGGCGAGGGAACCGTCGTAGCCGGCGTCGATCAGGGTGATGAGCTGCTCGGTCGCCTCGGTCTCGTCGAAGAAGGTCGCGACGTCGACGACGTAGTGCTGGGCGCCCGCCTCGGCCTTGCGCCGGGCGGCCTCGCGGCGCTCCTCGCGCGACGCCTGCTGCTCCTGCTCGAGGGCCTGCATGCGCTCGATCGGATAGCGATCGGCGTGGCGGTTGAGCTCGCTCGCGACGCTCGACGTGCCCTTGCGCTTGATGCCGGCCTTGGCGAGCTCGGGGAACTTCTTGCGGTCGGCCGGATCGACGGAGTCTTCGAGCTCGATGCGCTTGCGGATGGTGTTGCGCTCGAGATCGTCGGCGTTGCGCACGATATGGGGCGTCAGGAAGACGAGCAGGTTGATCTTGCGCAGGTCCTTGTTCTTGGTCTTGAAGGCCCAGCCGAGGAAGGGGATGTCGGCGAGCCAGGGCACGCCGTTCACGTTGTCGCTGTAGACCTCGCTGATCAGCCCGCCGATCGCGACCGTCTCGCCGTCGTTGACGACGACCGTGTTCTCGACCTTGCGGCTCGAGAGCGTGACGCCGACGTCCTCGACGTTGCCGGCCGCGGACTCGGCGACCTCCGTCAGCTCCTGGAAGATCTCGAGGCGCAGCGTGTCGCCTTCGCTGATCTGGGGCGTGACGCGCAAGGTCACGCCGACGTCCTGGCGCTGGACGCTGACGGCCTGGGCGAGGTTGTTCCCGGTGGTTCCGGAAGGGGCCTGCGTCCGACCCGTCACGATCGGGATGTTCTGCCCGATCTTGATCTCCGCCTCCTCGTTGTCCGAGGTGAGGATGTGGGGCGCGGAGACGATGTTGACGTCGTTGTTCGATTGATTGGCGGTGATTCCGAGGCTGAGGTTGCCCGTGCCGTCGCGGTCCGGTCGCGCGTTCTGGTCGAAGGCCTTGGTCGGATCGGAGAAGGAGGTCGAACGGATCGCGGACGAGACGAGGCCGGCACCCGGGGCGATCGGCCCGGCGGCGCCCGTGGCGAAAAGGATGTCGGTATCGCCGTTGATGATGCGGTAGGCCGCGTTGAAGCCGAGATCGAGCGCGTCGGTGACGTCGACCTCGACGATCAGGGCCTCGACGAGGACCTGCGGGCGCGAGACGTCGAGCTTCTCGATGACCTGGGCGAGGGTCTCGTAGGCCTCCTTGCTCGCCTGGATGACGAGCGAGTTGGTCGCGGGATCCGCCGTGATCGTGACGCCATCGGCGAGCGGGGTCACGACGGAGCGGAGGCTCTGGGCGACGTTCGAGGCCGCGCCGGGCAGGGTCGAGCGGCTGCCCGAGCTGCCGCCGCTGCCGAGCAGCGAGTTGAGCGTCTCGGACAGCTCCTCCGCATCGGCGAAGCGCAGGTAGTAGACCTGGATGCGCCCCTGGCCGACGACGGGAATGTCGAGCTTCTCGATCAGGCCCCGGATGTCGGCGAGCTGCTGGCGCGACGCGAGCACCAGCAGGGAGTTCGTCCGCTCGTCGGGGAGGATCGTGACGTCGGGCCCGATCGGTCCGCCGCCCGCGTTCTGGGCCTGGGGGGCGCCGGCGGCCTGGCGCGCCCGGGCGCGGCGCTGGCTCGCGGTCGCGCCGCCGGCCTGGACGGAGACGTTGCCGCCGTAGATCTCGGAGATCTGGTCGCCGAGGGTTCCGGCGTCGGCGTGCTCGATCTTGATCACCGCCAGCTCCTGGCGGTAGCTCTCGACGTCGATCGCGTCGAGGATCTGCATCAGGCGCCGGATGTTGCTCTCGCTGTCGGTGACGATGATCGTGTTGGTCGGCTGGTAGGCGACGATCAGGGCGTCCTTCGAGACCAGGGGCTTGATCGTGTTCGTGATCGCCTCGGCGTCGATGAAGGAGAGCGGGATCAGGCGCGTCACGAAGCGATCGCGATTCGGCGAGCTGCCGCCGCCGCGGATCGTGTCGATGCTCGACTCCTTGACGTCGCGGATCGGGATCACCTTGTAGGTATTGCCCGGCCCGAGCACGAGCGAGAAGCCCTTGACCTTGAGGACCGACTCGAAGACGGCGAAGGCCTGGTCGACCGTGACCTCGGTCGGCGAGACGATCGTGACCCGGCCACGGACCCGGTCGTCGTAGATGAAGTTGTACCCGGTCATGCGCGAGATCGTGTCGATCACGACCGGGAGCTCGACGTCGTTGAAGTCGAGCGAGACCCGCTCGCGGGCCTCCGTCGGAACGGGCCGGCGGCCCTGAGCCGACGCCGGGCGCGCGAAGGGGAGGCATTGGGCGAGGGCGACGCCGAGCACGAGGGCCAGACCGAGCAGCACGGCGCGCCGGCGCGCCAGAGCCGGGCCGAGCGCGGGAGCGCGGCGGGCGCGTCGCGGGCGACCGGAAGCGGGGGAGCGGTCGGGTAGGGCGCGCACGCTATCGCTGCTCCAGGATCTCGGCCGTCGAGGCCGAGAGCTTCACGGGGGCGCCGCCGCGCAGGGCCGCGATGTCGATGGTCTCGGCCGTGGCGAACTCGTCGAAGACGGCGCTCGTGGCCTCGGGGCGGTCGATCACGATGCCGTTCACCTCGGTGATCACGTCGCCGTTCTGGAGTCCGACCTTCTGGAAGACGCTGTCGGCCTTGATCGAGTCGACGCGCATGCCCTGCATCGCGCCGTCGGCGTAGTGGGGCACGATCCGCGCCGAGGACAGCAGCTGCGAGATGCCCTGACCGTCGGCGCCGTTGAGCGTCTGAAGGCGCTGGTTGAGGGACGCCTGGCGATCCGACGGCGAGACGGCTCGTCGCGCCCCCCGCCGCGGCGCCGGCCGACGCGCGAGCTGCGGCGCCTCGCCCTCGCGCAGCACGAGCTCCTCGGCCCGACCCGCGTTGTCGAGGATGACCCGCGTGCGTTCGATCGACCGCACGGAGACCCGGGGATGTCCCTCGAGCGGATCCCCGACGCCGACGACGAGATGCTTCTGGCTCTTCTCGTCCTGGATCGCTGCGCGCGAGCGCCGGTCATCGGTCGCCGCCGCCGTTCCGAGCAGCTTGAGCGGGAGCTTCGTCGCTGCGACGGGCTCGTCGCTCGGCGCGGGCGCCTGGGCCTCACCCGCGAGCTGGGCCCCGAAGAGATTGCGGTCGAGGATGACCGACGGCGCCGCCGCGACGGCCTGCGGACTCGTCTCGATGCGGGTCACGCCGGTCTCCGTCGTCACGGGCTCGAGCGATTCGGCGCTGATCTGGGTGATGAGGTTGGCCACGACGAGGCAGCTGCCGGCGAACAGGGCGGCATTGATGGCCATGATCAACCACGATCCCATGCGCTCTGGCTCCTCGGACGAGCGTCACCCCGATGCCCGCGACCGCGCCGGCTCGGGCCGAGAGGTGGGGAGCGCGCAATATATAGCCGTACCCCCCGGCCCGCTCCAATCAAACCATCGGAATTTCAACCGGTTACTGGAGCATTTTCACGCGATTCGCCGTCTGCTCCGAGCCGCACGGTGAACATTCCGCAGACCCCAGCCGACGATCGCGGTTCCGCGCGCCTTCCCGGCCTCGGACGCGTGACGATTCGGAGGCCGCCCTCGGCCGATTCGTCGGCCGGCCGGGTCCGGGAACGCCGTGGCGCGCGTCACGACAAATTCCCGAGGCTCGATTGACACCCGGGGCGTCGGCCCCAGGTTCCCCGCCACGTTTTGCCGGCCGCGGGGGAACGCCCCGACTCGACCGGTCCAGCAGCGTCCAGAAGAGTCCAGAAGAAGAGAGGCACACATCCCATGGCAACGACGGGCAAGATCATCGGCATCGACCTGGGCACCACCAACTCCGTGGTGGCGGTCATGGAGGGCGGCCAGCCGACCGTGATCGCGAACGAAGAGGGCGGACGCACGACGCCGTCGGTCGTGGCCTTCACCGACGACGGCGAGCGGCTGGTCGGCGCGATCGCGAAGCGTCAGGCCGTGACGAACCCGACTCGGACCGTCTACTCGATCAAGCGCTTCATGGGGCGACGGCGCTCGGAGGTGCCCGAGGAGATCAGCCTGGTTCCCTACGAGGTCGTCGAGGGCAAGGACGGCAGCGCGGCCGTGAAGGTCGGGGACCAGACGCTGACGCCCCCCGAGATCTCGGCGATGGTGCTCGGCAAGCTCAAGGCGGCGGCCGAGGCCTACCTGGGTCAGCCGGTGGGGGGCGCCGTCATCACGGTGCCGGCCTACTTCAACGACGCGCAGCGGCAGGCGACCAAGGACGCGGGCAAGATCGCCGGGCTCGACGTCAAGCGCATCATCAACGAGCCGACCGCGGCCGCGCTCGCCTACGGCCTCGACAAGAAGGGCGACGAGAAGATCGCCGTCTTCGACTTCGGCGGCGGTACGTTCGACATCTCGATCCTCGAGGTCGGCGACAACGTCGTCGAGGTCAAGGCCACCAACGGCGACACCCACCTCGGCGGCGACAACCTCGATCAGCGCCTGATCGACTACCTGGTCGAGGAGTTCAAGAAGGATCAGGGCATCGACCTGCGCAAGGATCCGATGGCGACGCAGCGCCTGCGCGAGGCCGCGGAGAAGGCCAAGATCGAGCTGTCCTCGGCCCAGTCGACCGACATCAACCTGCCCTACATCACGGCGGATCAGTCCGGCCCGAAGCACCTCACGCTGAAGCTCTCGCGGGCGAAGTTCGAGCAGCTGATCGACGACCTCGTCGACCGCAGCCTCGAGCCCTGCCGCAAGGCCCTCGCGGACGCCGGTCTCAAGCCGAGCCAGATCGACGAGGTCGTCCTGGTCGGCGGGACGACGCGCGTGCCGCTCGTGCAGAAGAAGGTGAAGGAGCTCTTCGGCAAGGATCCGAACCAGACGGTGAATCCCGACGAGGTGGTCGCGATCGGCGCGGCGATCCAGGGCGGCGTGCTCGCGGGCGACGTCAAGGACGTGCTGCTGCTCGACGTGACGCCGCTCTCGCTGGGCATCGAGACCCTGGGCGGGGTCATGACGAAGCTGATCGAGCGCAATACGACCATTCCGACCAAGGCCCAGCAGACCTTCTCGACGGCGGCCGACAACCAGCCGCAGGTCGAGATCCGGGTCCTCCAGGGCGAGCGCGAGATGGCGGCGGACAATCGCGAGATCGGCCGCTTCATTCTCGACGGCATCCCGCCGGCGCCGCGGGGCGTCCCGCAGGTCGAGGTCACCTTCGACATCGACGCGAACGGCATCCTCTCGGTCGGGGCGAAGGACAAGGCCTCGGGCAAGGTCCAGACCATCCGGATCGAGGGCTCGGGCGGCCTGTCCTCCTCGGAGATCGATCGCATGGTCAAGGAGGCCGAGGCCAACGCCTCGGCGGACTCCGAGCGGCGGGCGGTGATCGAGAAGAAGAACCAGCTCGACAGCCTGATCTACCAGGCAGAGAAGATGGTCAAGGACAACGAGGCCAAGCTCGACGAGGCGGACAAGCAGGCCGTATCGTCCGCCCTGACCGAGGCTCGGAGCGACCTCGACTCGGGCGACGTCGCGAAGCTCGACGCCGCTCGGCAGCGGATCGAGGCGCAGCTCCACCAGCTGGCGGAGAAGCTCTACAAGAGCGGTGACGCCGGCGCCGCGGGCGCCGGGCCGGCCGAGGCGGGGGGGGCGGCCGGAGCGGCCGGAGACGGGAAGGGCGGTGACGACGTGATCGACGCCGAGTTCACGCAGGAGAACTAGGATTCCGGAGAAGAATCGACCGCGTTCCCTCGTCGAGCTGTACGGCGAGTTCTCCGACCGCCTGCGGGCCGGAGATCGCTGGCGGCCGGCCGCGGACGTCTTCGAGACGCGAGACGAGGTGGTCGTCCGCTTCGAGGTGGCCGGGGTACGCGGTCAGGACCTCCGGATCAACGTCGACGGCTCGGTCGTGCGGCTGCGCGGCTTCCGCCGCGTGCCGCCGACGTCGACGATCGATCGACTCCAGCAGATGGAGATCAGCTTCGGTCCCTTCGAGCGGGAGATCGTGATCCAGACCCCCTTCGACGCGGAGGCCGTCCGGGCCCGGCTCGAAGACGGATTCCTCGAGGTCCGGATCCCGAAGCGGGTTCCGGCGCGGCGGACGCTGCCGATCGAGAAGGCGTGAGCGGAATCGGACGAGGCCGCGGTTCGTCGCGGCGCGAGGCCAGACTCGAGAAGTGATGGAAGACGAAGAACGGGAAGAAGAGCGCGACGAAGAGCGCGACGAAGAGAAGGCGCCGATCGAGGAGCGCCGCGGCGGGACCGAGATCTCGGTCGCGAGCGGCTTCGCCGACGAAGGGGAGGCGTTCGCCGAGCTGCCGGCCGAGCTGCCGGTGCTGCCGCTCAAGAACACGGTGCTCTTCCCGTACCTGCTCTCGCCCCTGCTGGTCAACACGCCGGCCTCCCAGCGCCTGATCGACGAGGTGCTCGTCCGGCCCGACCGCCTGCTCGTCTGCACCGCCGTGAAGCGCGAGGTCGAAGGCCCGCCCGGCGTCGACGACGTCTACACCGTGGGCACCGTCCTGCGCGTCGTGAAGATGCTGAAGTTCCCGGACGACTCGTACCGCCTGCTCGTCCAGGGCGTCGCCCGCGTCCGGATCGAACGCTTCACCGCCACCGATCCCTATCTGCGGGCCGTGATCCAACGCATCGAAGACGTGGGCCAGGCGACCGAATCGGTCGAGATGACGGCGCTCGTCCGCAGCGTCGCGCAGCAGTTCAGTGCGCTCGTCGCCGAGAGCCCGCGGCTCTCGGACGAGCTCCAGGTCCTGGTCGCGAACCTCTCGGATCCCTCGAAGCTCGCGGATCTCGTCGCGTCGAACCTCGAGCTCGACGTCGCGGGCAAGCAGCAGATCCTCGAAGCGGAGCACGTCGGCATCCGGCTGCGGCTCGTCCTCGATCAGCTCTCGAAGCAGACCGAAGCGCTCCAGATCGAGACGGAGATCAAGCAGAAGGTCCAGACCGAGATGGGTCGGACGCAGCGCGAGTACATGCTGCGGCAGCAGCTCGAGGCGATCCGACGCGAGCTCGGCGAGAGCGAGGACGACGAGGAGGAGGCCCAGCGGCTCCGCGCCGCCGTCGAGGCCGCGGGCATGCCGGAGGAGGCGTACAAGCAGGCGGTACGCGAGCTCGAGCGCTTCGAGCAGACGCCCTCGGCCGCGGCCGAGCATTCCGTGATCCGCAACTACCTCGACTGGATGACGACCGTGCCCTGGAGCCGGGTCTCGGAGGATCATCTCGACGTGACTGCGGCGCGGCGGGTCCTCGACGAGGACCACTACGGCCTCGACAAGATCAAGGATCGGATCGTCGAGTACATCGCCGTCTTGTCGCTGAAGCGCGATCTCAAGGGGCCGATCCTCTGCTTCGTCGGACCGCCCGGTACGGGCAAGACCTCGCTCGGTCGCTCCGTCGCCCGCGCGCTCGGTCGCCAGTTCGTCCGCATCTCGCTCGGCGGTGTGCGCGACGAGGCCGAGATCCGCGGGCATCGGCGGACCTACGTCGGCGCGCTGCCCGGCCGCTTCGTGCAGGGCCTGCGCAAGGCCGGGACGCGCAATCCGGTCATGCTGCTCGACGAGATCGACAAGGTCGGCGCGGACGGACGGGGCGATCCCTCGTCGGCCCTGCTCGAGGTCCTCGATCCCGAGCAGAACAGCGAGTTCTCCGACCACTACCTCGAGGTGCCCTTCGACCTGTCGCAGGTGCTCTTCATCGCGACCGCGAACATGATCGACGCGGTCTCGGCGCCGCTGCGGGATCGGATGGAGGTGATCGAGCTGCCGGGCTACACGCTCGAGGAGAAGCTCGAGATCGCTCGCCGGTTCCTCGTGCCCCGTCAGATCGAGCGCAACGGGATCGGCGAGGTCGGGATCGAGTTCACCGACGGCGCGCTGCGCAAGATCATCGAGAGCTACACCCGCGAAGCGGGCGTGCGCAACCTCGAACGGGAGATCGGCTCCGTCTGTCGCAAGCTCGCGCGCGAGGTCGCCGAGGGGCACTCGGCGGTCGAGAAGCGGGTCGACGACGCGCGCGTCCAGGCCCTGCTCGGACCGATCAAGACCGAGCCCGATCTGGCGGAGGACGACACGGTTCCCGGCGTCGCCGTCGGGCTCGCCTGGACGCCGGTCGGCGGCGACATCCTCTTCATCGAGTCCACGCAGATGGCGGGGAAGGGCGAGCTCAAGCTGACGGGCTCGCTCGGCGGGGTGATGCGGGAGTCGGTCGAGGCGGCGCGCTCCTGGCTGCGCAGCCACGCCGGCGAGTATGGCCTCGATCCGAAGGGCTTCGATACGCACGATCTGCACGTCCACGTGCCGCAGGGGGCCGTGCCGAAGGACGGTCCCTCGGCGGGGATCGGGATGGTCTCCTCGCTGGCGTCCCTGCTCACGGGGCGGACGACCGTCCCCCGGGTCGCGATGACGGGCGAGATCACGCTGCGCGGCAAGGTCCTGCCGGTGGGCGGGATCAAGGAGAAGGTCCTGGCGGCCAAGCGCGCGGGAATCGAGCGCGTCGTATTGCCGGAGAAGAATCGCCGCGACGTGGAGGAGATCACACCGGAGCTGCTCCAGGGGCTCGATCTGCGCTTCGTCGGCACGATCGACGAGGCGCTGCGGTACACGCTGTCGCCGGCGCAGGCGAGCTGAGACGGGGAGGGGGAAGTGGTCCGAGTGGAGCGGTGGATGGGCGTCGCGCTCGCCGTCGTCGCGGCGGGCGTCGGCGCGGGGTGTGTCACGCGCAGCGCCTACGACGACCTCGACGGGCGCTTCCAGGCACTCGATCGGGAGCGGGACGCGCTGAAGCGCCAGGTCGAGCGACTCGAGCTCGAGCGCGACGGGCTCGAGGCGCAGTACGTCGAGGCGCAGGAGTCGTTCGAGGACGAGCGCGAGGCCCGCGCCGGGCTCGAGCACGATCTGCGGAAGGTCCAGAAGGAGGCGAGCCGGCTCGACGAGAACCTCGACGCCGAGCGCCTCGCGCGGATGGAGGCGGCGGCCGCCCTCGCCAAGCGTGAGAGCGAGATCGCCAAGATGCAGTCGACCTACGACGGGCTCGTCGCCGATCTCGAGGCAGAGGTCTCGGCGGGCGCGATCGAGATCCAGCGCTTGCGGGACGGGCTGCGGCTCAACGTCTCCGACGAGGTGCTCTTCGCGTCGGGTTCGGCCGAGCTCGACGAGAAGGGACGCCGCGTGCTCCTCAAGGTGGCGACCCAGCTGAAGTCCCTGGGCGACACGGTCCACGTCCGGGGCCATACCGACGACCGCAAGATCGGCGGCGCGCTCGCCCAGCGTTATCCGACCAACTGGGAGCTCGCGGCGGCCCGCGCGGCCCGCGTCGTCCGGCTGCTCGAGGAGCAGGGCGTCGATCCCCACCGACTCTCGGCCGTGTCGCTCGGTCAGTTCGATCCGGTCGCGCCCAATGACAGCGCGGAGAATCGCGCTCGCAATCGGCGGATCGAGATCCTGCTCGTCCCGAATCGCGCGAAGGAACCGCAGCCGGAGGCTTGACCCCATGGCACGCGCGGGCGGACCTTCGCTCTGGTCCCTCGCCTGGCGCGGGGCGGTCCTCGCGACGCTGATCGGCCAGGCCGCCTGCGTCTACGGGCTGCACCGTCTCGTTCGGCGGGGCCGCCTTCGCCGGGACGGCGCCTGGCTGGCCCGGCGCGACGCGCGCCTCGCCGCGCGATTCGTCCGCATCGCGACCCGCTTCCGCGGCGGCCTCATCAAGCTCGGTCAGGTGGCGAGCCTGCGGGTCGACGTGATGCCCGAGACGATCACGGCCGAGCTGGTGAAGCTCCAGGATCGCGTTCCGCCCCGTCCGCCGAGCGAGATCGTGGCGGGGGTGGAGCGCGAACTCGGACGGCCGTTGGCGCAGGTCTTCCCGCAGTTCGATCCGATCCCGATCGCCGCCGCGAGCCTCGGCCAGGTCCATCGCGCCCGGGACCGGACGGGTCGCCCGGTCGCCGTCAAGGTCCTCTATCCCGGCGTCGAGCGATCGGTGGCCGTCGATCTGCGCATGCTGCAGCTGGCGATGCGACTCTTCGATCCCTTCGTCGCGCCGGACCTGCCTTCGGTCCATGCCCAGCTGGCGCGCTCGCTCCGACGCGAGATGGACTACGTCTGCGAGGGGCGCGCGGCCGAGCGCGTCGCGACGGCGATCGCGCGGGACCCGAAGCTCGCGGCGGAGGTCCGCGTCCCCGCGATCCACTGGGAGACGACGACCCGGCGCGTGCTCACGATGGAGCTCATCGAGGGCGACAAGATCAACGATCGCGAGGCGCTCGCGCGTCGCGGGATCGACGTCTCGGCCCGTGTCGCGTGGGCGACGCGCGCATTCCTCCATCAGATGTTCCGCGAGCGCTTCTTCCACTGCGATCCGCACCCCGGCAATCTGCTCGTCGACCGGGCGGGGCGCGTCGCCATCGTCGACTTCGGGATGCACGAGGAGATCCCGCCCGAGATCATGGAGGGCGTGCGCATGAACGTGCTCGCGGGCGTGACGCGCAACGAAGCGCTCTGGATCGACAGCCTCGTGCAGATGGGTGTCCTGCGCGACGCGGATCGCGAAGCGGCCCGCGCCCTGGCCAGCCTCTCCCTCGATCCCGCCTACTTCAATCTGACGCCGAAGGAGCTCGTCGGGCTCGACTTCGAAGACTACTTCGGGCGGATCCGCGAGCACCTCTGGCTGGTCGAGGGGGCGCGCATGCCCGACGGCCTGCTGGCCTTCGGGCGCGCGTTCTCGCTGCTCTACGGCCTCGCGCTCGAGCTGGCGCCGGGCCTGCGTCCGCTCGAGGTCATGGGGCCGTACGTGCTGGGCTTCTTGCAGCCCGCGCGCGGTCCGGCGGCGGCCGGGGCGGCGACCGGGCCGGGCGGCGGATGAGGCGCAGGCCGGGATTCTTCGTGTTAGCCTTGCCGCTCATTCGACCCGGGGGCAGGACGCATCGATGGCGATCACGGCGGACGAGTTCAAGCAGGCGATGGCTTCGTGGGCGAGCGGCGTCACGATCATCACGGCGCGCGCAGGCGACCGCATCCATGGCATGACGGTCTCCGACTTCAGCGGCGCCTCCCTCGAACCGCCGCTCGCGCTGGTCTGTGCGGCCCGGACCTCGAACACGACGGCCCTGATCCAGGAGGGACGCTGCTTCGGCGTCAACTTCCTGCGTCATGGCCAGCATGCCCTGTCGAACAAGTTCGCGTCGAAGAAGGACGAGTGGCGCCGATTCGACGGAGTCGAGACGTTCACGGCCAAGACGGGCGCGCCCCTGCTCGCCGAGGCGCTGGTCAATCTCGACTGCCGGCTGATCGCGGTCCATGAAGCCGGCGACCATCTGCTCTGCGTGGGCGAGATCGAGGCGGCCCACGTCCGGGACGGCGAGCCGCTCGTGTACTTCCGGTCCGCCTACGGCCGTTTCGGAAGGGACGGCTGAGCCGCGCACGATCGCCCGGGTGCCGCCCCCCGCATTCCGGGCCGAGCGTGACGATGGCATCGAGCCGGCCACGGGATCGGTCGATGTGGAGCGACGACGGCAGGGGGTCGCGCCGCGCGCGATCGCGCAGGGGACAGGGGGGAGGATGGCCAGTCTGATGCGATGGCTGACGGCGCCGGCGATCGAGCTCGCGTCGATGGTGAACGACACGGCTTCCGTCATCCGTCGGGAGCAGCGCTACCGCGACGTGCCGGCGGTCGAGCCGACGACCGGTCTCGTGGCGGAGGCCATCGCCGACGGCCTCTTCTCGCTGATCGTGAGCCTGGTGGTCGGCGTGCCGGATCCGCAGGACGTCCGGCGTGGCCACCAGGAGCTGCTCGCCATGCGCGACTTCCTGCGGCGCAACGACTGGTTCGCCAACCCCGCCGGCTATCACCAGACGCCTCCGCGCCTGCGCGGCGCGACCTTGACCCCGCAGTCGATCCGTCATCTCGGGCGCCGTGTCGCGCTCGCGGAGCTCGCTTTCGAGAGCGAGTACGAGCCGCATCCGGGCGAGCCGGCGCGTGAGCGCTGGCTCGCCCAGGACGAGAATTCGACGGCCTTCGGCTGGGTGCTCGAGCATCCGGGGGGGCGGCGTCCGTGGCTCGTCGCGGTGCACGGCTTCGGGATGGGACAGGCGGGCGTCAACCTGACCGGGCTGATGGCCCGCTGGGTCCACGAAGAGCTGGGACTCAACGTCCTGATGCCGGTCCTCCCGCTCCACGGCCCGCGCTCGATCACGCGGATGAGCGGCGGCGGCCTGCTGCAGCCCGAGTTCGCGAGCGTGCTCCACCTGTTCTCGCAGGCCGTGTGGGACGTCCGGCGGATGATCGGTTGGATCCGGGGGCGCTCCGACGCGCCGGTCGGCCTCTACGGCGTCTCGCTCGGGGCCTACGTCGCCGCCCTGACGTCGGCCTTCGTCGACGATCTCGCCTGTCTCGTCGCGGGCATTCCCGCCGTCGACTTCGCCTCGCTGGCCCGCGACAACGAGCCCTGGGTCTTCAAAGCCTACGGCAACGACCTGCAGACCGACTGGGAGCTCGTCAACCAGGTCATGTACCCGGTCTCGCCGCTCACCTTCGAGCCCCGGCTGCCGCGCGAGAAGCGATTCATCTTCGCCGGCGTCGCGGATCGCGTGGCGCGGCCGGAGCAGGCACGCGCCCTCTGGCGCCACTGGGGTCGTCCGGAGATCGAGTGGATGTCCTCGGGCCACGTGATGGGCTCGATGAAGTCGGCCCTGCGTCCGCTGCTGAGACGGATCGCCGGCGAGCATCTCTTCGCGCGCGGTCAGGCGCCGTTCGCGACCGATCTCACGCAAGAGGAATCGGCGGACGTGCCTTCCGGTACGGCGGCCGGCGAATGAGCGGTGTCGGACGAGGCGGGCACGGGGGCTAGCCGATGGCACGCGTCTACTACGAGGCCCTGAACGACGACAGCGCGGCCAAGCTCGCGACCGAGAGCTCGAGGCGGCGCTGTCATTCGGGCATGATCCTGATCTTCGAGCCGGGGAGCCTCGCCTCGCGCGAAGGGGGCGTCGACTTCGCCCGCATCCGGGACCTGGTCGCCTCCCATCTGCCCGACCTGCCGCGATTGCGCTCGAAGCTGCGGCGGGTTCCGCTCGAGGGCCATCCGGTCTGGGTCGACGATCCGGAGTTCGAGCTCGACTACCACCTGCGCCATTCGGCCCTGCCGAGGCCCGGCAACCGCGAGCAGCTCTGCAAGACGATCTCCCGCATCGGCGCCTCGCGACTCGATCGCTCGCGTCCCTTGTGGGAGTGCTGGGTGCTCGAAGGACTCGAGGGGGGACGCTTCGCGCTGGTCTTCAAGATCCACCAGGCCCTCGACCGGTTGGATGGCGTCGACCTGATGCGCGCGATCCTGTCGCCGGATCCGGCCCGGGAGGACGTCGCGCCGATCCGACTCATGGCGCGGCCCGCGCCGGCGCCGGTCGAGCTCTTCTTCCGGGAGGTCGTGCGCGAATGGAATCCGACGCGTCGGGCGATCCGGCAGACGCTCGGCATCGTCCGCCATCCCCGGCAGGCGGCGGATCGAGCGGGCGAGCGGGCGCGGAGCGTGCTGCGCGCGCTGGGCTATCGCCTGCGCCATCCGTCGCGCTCGCCCTTCGACGGCGACATCGGACCGCATCGCGCCTTCGCCCTCCAGGCGCTCGACCTCGAGACCGTCAAGCAGGTCCGGCAGTCGCTCGGGGGCTCGATCCACGACTGCATGCTGACGATCCTGACTGGCGCCCTGCGCCGCCATCTCGCCGATCGGCTCATCAGCCCGGTCACGGTCGATCTTCGGGCCGTCGCACCGGTCCTCGACGCGGACGAGCTCGGCGCCCGGACCTGGGTCGTCGAACTCCCGATCTGGGAGGCGACGCCGGACGAGCGTCACGAGCGCGTCTGTGAGCAGACCCGCCGGCTGCGGACCCAGGCCGACGTCGCGTCGGGCGAGGCGCTGGTGGCGGGCTCCGAATGGACGACGTCGCGGCGCTACGCGCTCGGGGCGAGCGCGATCGGGACGCTCGAGAGCGGGCAGATCGCGATCGTGCAATCGCCCGGACCGCAGCAGCCGCTCTACCTCGACGGGGCGAGGCTCGAGGAGTGCTACGGCATCCTGCCTCTGCGCGGCTCCTCCGGGCTGAACATCACCGTGGTCGGCTACGCCGGCGGACTCTTCGTGATGTTCAATGCCGATCCGGATCTGGGGATCGACGTGGCGCAGATCCGCGACGCGCTGGCGGCCGAGCTCGCAGAGCTGGCGCAGCCCGGCGCGACGAGCGGGTCGCGCGCGCGTCTGCTGCGGGCGGTCGGCACGGCACCGCGCTAGGCGGGCGACCGCTGGGAGACCGGGGTCGCGGTCGTCGGGTCGATCGCCGCGCGGGCGCCGACTCGGCACTCCGCTCTGGTTTCGGTGTCGGTTTCGGTTTCGGCGCTTCGAGCGCCGGCGTCCGAGCCGGCTGGCGCTTCGGCTTCGGGGGCGAGCATCGGGACGCAGAAGCGGATCGCCGTGCCCCGTCCGAGGCTCGATTCGATCTCGAGCGTGCCGCCGTGCTCGAGGGCGATGCCGTGGACCACCGACAGGCCGAGCCCGGTGCCGCCAGTGGTGCGGCGCGTCGTGTAGAAGGGCTCGAGGATGCGCAGCCGGTCCGCTTCGGAGATGCCGGCGCCGTCATCGCGGACCTCGATCGCGACCTGGCCCCGCCCGACGTCGGGGACGAGCGCGACCTGGATTTCCGTGCTGCCCGACTCGACCGAGTTGCGGATGAGATTGACGAGCGCCTGCTCGATCTGTGTCGGGTTGGCGAGGATCCGGATCGGATCGACCTCGAGCGAGGTGACGACGCGCGCCCCGTTCTTCTCGGCGAACCTCGAGGTCATGCGGATCGAGCGGATCAGCAGGTCCCGCAGCGTGCAGGGCCATTTGTCCGTCCGCTCCTCGCGCGCGAACTGGAGCACGCTTCGGACGATGTCCCCGCAGCGTCGCGCCTCGCCGACGATGTCGTCGAGGGCGGAATCGATCTGGGCGGTCGCCGTCGGATCGGACCGCAGGATCTGCGCGAGCTGGGCGGCGGCGAGGATCGCGCCGATCGGGTTGTTGATCTCGTGGGCGATGCCGGCGGCGAGCGTGCCGATCGAGGCGAGCCGTTCGGAGGCCCGCAGCTGGGCCTCGGATTGGACCAGGGCGTCCGTCGCGCGCTTGCGTTCGTCGATCTCGCGGACGAGATGGTGGTTCGCGGCGAGCAGCCGGGCGGTGCGCTCCTGAACGCGTTGTTCGAGCCGCTCGGCATGTCGCTCGAGCCGCGCGTAGGTGAGCGCGTTGTCGACGGCCAGCGCGATCCAGGGCATCAGCAGCGAGAGCAGACGCAAGGCATCGGCGTTTCCGTCGCCGCGTGCGTGGTGCACGACCAGCTCGCCGAGCCGTCGCCCTGCCGCTTCGAGGCGGTAGCGGCGGGACGACGCGTCCTCGCTCGCTCCGGTCGAGCGGACGCGCTCGAGGGCAGCGTCGGACGGGACGATCTCCAACCGCTCGTCCAGGGCGCCGTCGGCGCCCTCCGCGAGCCAGATCTCCGCGCCGGCGAATCCGAGATCGGTTCCGAGGATCTGCAGCAGCGCGTCGAGCACGCGATCGAGATCCACGTCCTTCGAGAGCTCGCGCCCGATCGAGTCGACGCGCTCGAGATCGACGGCCTGGGCCGAGATCCGGCCGTGCGCGTCGCGCAGGGCCTGGTACGAGGAGTTGATGGCGCGCTGTTGCTCCTCGAGCTCGCGCAGCATCGTCGGGAAGGCGAGGCGCGAGCGCATCGCGCGCAGCGCGCGCGTGATCGGGCCGGGGCGGATCGAGCTCGGCCGGATGGTATAGGTCGCGCGTCCCGGGGCGACCTCGATCTCGACCTCGGATGCGCCATGGCCCCACGCGCGCGGGAGGACGATCAGCGCGCCATGCATGAGATGGAAGAGGCCGGGGCAGTCGCGGTGGCCTGGGAGCAGCGTCAGTCGCTGCATCAGGACGCCGTCCGTCCCGTCCCAGGTCTCGGCGCGGATCATCGGAAAGAGGCTGGGCCCCATCCAGCGCGCGCCGACCGCGTAGACGTCGCGCGGGCTCGCGAGCACGCGACCGATCACGCGGAAGATGCCGAGGGGGTCGCGCGCCAGCTGGTCTTCGCTCAGGTGTCGCAGCTCGGCCGGCCCGCCGATCTCGTCGGCGAGGCGATCCAGGAAGCGGGCGAACGCCTCCCAGGGAATCCGCGTCGACGACGGACGGAGCGAATCGACGTCGATTTCGAGACCGGCTGCGACGCGCGCGATCGGGACCGCGCGGCGGCGCGCCGCTTCGATCACCAACGTCAGGACTCGACCCGATACGCCGCTCAATCTTTCACCTGGATCGTCTTTCCGGAATGGATGTCGGGGACCGGCGCGCGGGACGCATGATAGCGGGCGACCGCCGAGATCCGCCGGCGGGTCGTTTTTGACTCGCATACTCGAATTCAAATTCCTGCCGCTCAAGGAGCAGGCAACTCCCGCCGAAAGCGCCCGCGTTCGATGGTGATCGGTCCGTCGACCGGTCGGGGAGGCGCCGTGCAGACGCAACGCGATCGAAGGAAGCTGCTCGAGCGGGCGATCGACTCCAGCGTCGATCTCGGGATCGGGAACTGCCACGCCGAGGACGACGGGTTCGATGGTCGCCACGTCCGGATCCGCGGCCGAGCGCTCGTGAACTTCGCCTCCTGCAGCTATCTCGGACTCGAGCTCGATCCCCGGCTGATCGACGCGGCGATCGATGCGACCCGTCGCTTCGGCATCGAGACGAGCTCCTCCCGCGCCTACCTCTCCGCGCCGCTCTACACCGAGTTCGAGTCGTTGATCGAGCAGGTCTTCGGTGGCGCCCATGTCGTCGTCGCGCCGACCACGACGCTCGGCCATCTCGCCGCCATGCCGGCGCTGATCGATGACGACGATGCCGTCATCCTCGACCACCAGGTCCACTCGAGCGTGCAGATGGCGGCCAAGCTCCTGCATGCGGGCGGAACGACGCTCGAGGTCCTTCCGCACAATCATCTCGACCGGCTCGAGGACCGCGTCGTCGCGCTCTCGAAGACCCATCGGCACGTCTGGTACATGGCGGACGGCGTCTACAGCATGTTCGGCGATCTCGCGCCCGTCGCGAAGATCGCGAGCATTCTCGATCGCCACGAGCAGATGCGGTTCTACGTCGATGATGCTCACGGCATGAGCTGGTGCGGTCCGAACGGCGCGGGCAGCGTGCTCGAAGCGATCGAGCTGCATCCGCGCATGATCCTCGCGACGGGCATGGCGAAGGGATTCGGGACGGGTGGCGGTCTGATCGTCTCCTGCCTGCCCGAGGTCAAGAAGAAGGTCCGTCGCTTCGGGCCGACCCTGATCTTCGCGGGGCCGCTCCAGCCCCCGATCCTCGGCGCGGCGATCGCCTCCGCGCGCATCCATCTCTCGCCCGAGATCGGAGCGATGCAGGCCGAGCTCCGGGAGCGCCTCGCGATCTTCGCGGACCGCATCCGTCGCCATCCGGTGCCCGTCGTCTCGCCGGGCAACACGCCGGTCGGGTTCGTCGGTACGGGTCCGACCCAGGTCTGCCAGATCCTCTGCGCGCGTCTGATGGACGCCGGCTACTTCACGAACCCGGCCCAGTTCCCGGCGACCCCGGCACGCCGCAGCGGCAACCGCTTCCTGATCTCGCGCCACCATGCGCGCGAAGACCTCGAGGGCCTCGCCGACGCGCTCGCCGAGCATTGGGAGCCGGCGGTCCGGGAGGCGGGCGTCGAGCCGTACGAGATCTGGCGCGCCTTCGACCTCGAGCCGCCGGTGGCGCCCGTGACCCGCGCGCGGGCGCGCTCGACCGAGCTCTACCTCGAGTCCGCGGACTCGATCGACAAGCTGCGACACGCCGAATGGGACGCGCTGATGCGCGATCGCGGCTGCCTGACCGCGTCCGCGATGACGCTCTTCGAGCGGCTCTTCGGCCCCGACGCCGAGCCGGAGAACCGCTGGGACTTCCGCTACTACGTCGTCCGGGACGGGAAGGGCGCACCGGTGCTCGCGACCTGCTTCACGGCGGCGCTCTGGAAGGCGGACATGATGGCGCCGCCCGAGGTCTCGGCGCGCGTCGAGGCGCGGCGCGCGAGCGAGCCGCTCTTCCTCACGCATCGGGTCTTCGCGATGGGATGCCTGCTCTCGGAAGGCCATCACCTCTGGCTGCGGGACCCGGTCGAGGCGTCGACGAGCCAGGCGGCGATCTCGCTGCTGCTCCGCGCGGTGCGCAGTGACTCCGATCGGCTGGGATGCTCGGTGCGGGTGCTGCGCGACCTGCCGAGCGACGATCTCGCGCTCGCCCATCGCTTCGCCTCCGACGGCATGATGTCGATGGCGGCGCCGGAGAGCCTGATCGTTCCCGACGTCCTCGAGAGCGAGGCGGCCCTCGTGGCCAGCCTGGGCCGGAAGCATCGCTACCACCAGGCGCGCTACGTCGCGCCCTTCGACGAGTGCTACGACGTCGAGGTCCTCCAGCCGGGCTCCCGTCTGCTCTCCGACGACGAGGTCGAGCGTCTCTACCGCCTCTACGAAAACGTCCGGGCCGAGAATCTCGAGCTGAACACCTTCCCGCTGCCGCGGCGGTTCCTGCGCGAGATGGCGGAATCTCCGAGCTGGGAGCTGCTGATCTTCCGCGAGCGCGGGCGGCCGGAGAGCGACCCGGTCTGCTTCCTCGCGAGCTTCATCGGGGAAGAGGTCTTCACGCCGCTGCTCACGGGCCTCGACTACAGGCTGGTTCGCGAACGCGGGCTCTACCGGCAGATGCTGCGACACGGGACGCTGCGCGCCCGCGCGCTCGGCCGCCGGCAGGTCCACTTCGGATTCGGCGCGGGCCTCGAGAAGCGGCGCTTCGGCGCGCGGCCCCACGCCTCGACGATGTTCCTCGAGGCCGACGATCACTACGCCTTCGACGCGCTCGCCCACATCGCGGTCGAGGCGGGATGAGCGCCCCGGCCGCGGTGGAGCGCCGGGCGCCGGGATCGTCGCCGGCCCGCGCGGCCGCCTGCCGCCGGCGCGTCGCGCAGGCGCTCGCCGCCGCGCTCGTCCTCGCGCTCCTCGCGCTCGTCGTCGTCCGCGGCCTGAGCGATCGGATCTTCGAGCGGCGGTACGGCCTGCCGACCGCGGCGGCCGCGCGCGAGACCGCGGCCGTCTTCGAGGTCCCGATCGACGCGCGACTGCTCGAGCGGGGTCGCCACCTGGTCACGGAAGTCGCGCAGTGCACCTTCTGTCACGGTCCGGACCTCGCCGGACGCGAGCTGGCGGACGATCCCTGGATCGGTCGGCTCCACGCCTCGAATCTGACGCGCGGGTCGGGCGGGGTGGGGGCACGGCTCTCGGACGCGGACTGGATCGCGGCGTTGCGGCGGGGCGTGGCGTCGGACGGGCGATCGCTGCTGCTGATGCCTTCGGCGGGGCTCGCGCGGCTGGGCGATCGGGATCTGGCGGCGGTGGTCGCCTACGTTCGGCGGGTGCCGTCGGTCGATCGCGTCCTGCCGCCACGCCGAGTCGGCTGGCTGACCCGACTGGTCGTCAGCGCGGGGCTCGCGCCGGATCTGATCTCCGCCGAGCAGGCCGTCCGGGTCGAAGCGGATCGGGAAGCGATCGAGCCGGCGCCGACCGACGCCTATGGGAAGTACCTCGTCTCGATCGGCGGGTGTCGCGCTTGCCATCGCGCGGATCTCGGGGGCGGGCTCCACCCGCTGTCTCTCCCCGGCGAGCCCGTGCCGCCGGATCTGACCCGGCGCGGCGGCCTCGCCGCGTGGTCGCTCGCGGAGTTCGCCCGGGCGATGCGGGAGGGACGCACGCCCGACGGGCGGCGCCTCGATCGGGCGTTCATGCCCTGGCCCGCGTTCAGCGGGCTCGAAGAGGTGGAGATCGAGGCGATCTGGCGTTATCTCCAGAGCGTCGAGGCGCCGAGCGCCTGACGCTGGCGGGCGTCGCCGGTTCGCTTCGGTCCGTTTGGGTGGCGGACGTCGAGCGGCCGCAGCGCTCGCCGATCCCCTCTCGATTCGCGCGAGGTGTCCCGATGCCGCATCCGCCCGTCGATCGCGTCCGCGCGCGGCCGCGTGGCCGCGGCGCCCGGGGTTTGCGTCTCGCGATGCGATCGATCCGGCTGGCCCTCGAGGCCGGCGAGGGCCGCCCCGATCGAATCGTCCCGGCCTTTCGTCGGGCACGCGTGTTGCTCGGCGAGCACGGCTTCGGGGCGCGCGAGATCCGGCGTCTCAATCTGCTCGATGCGGGCCATGACGGTCGCGCCGTCACGGCGCTGACGCGGGCCCAGATGTGCGCGATCAGCGAGGCCCTCAATCCGGCGGACGCGCGCGGGGAGGTCGGGCGGAAGGATCGATTCGCGGCGGCCTGCGCGCGGCACGGCCTGCCGGTCCCGCGCCTGCTCGCGATCCATCGCGGGACGCGGGCGGGCTCGGTCCGGGACGAAGCGACGACGGGCGCCCGCTCCGCAGGCGCGGGGGACGGCCGGTCCTGGCTCGATCGGTTGGGGGCGGACGCCTTCGTGGTCAAGCCCGCCGTGAGCGGGTATGGGCGGGACGTGCGCGTCTGCGAACGCGTGGGGCCGTCGCGATTCCGTGACGCGCGGGGCGTGCGGCTCGATGGCGACGCGCTGCTCGCCTGGATGGACGACGTCGGAGGAAGGCACGGCTGCGTCATCCAGGAGCGGGTCCACAATCACGCCGCGATCGAGCAGCTGAGCGGCTCGCGCTACCTGCAGACCGTGCGCTTCTACACCTTGCTCGATCGCACGGGGACGCCGCGGCTGCTCCACGCCTACTTCAAGCTGATCGCCGGCGACAACTTCATCGACAACTTCCGCGCCGGAGACACGGGCAACCTGCTCGCGTTGCCGGATCTCGAGGACGGGATGCTCGGGCCGGCGCTCGCGCCGGATCGCCGCGGCCGTCTGGTCGAGGTCCGACGGCATCCCGATACCGGCGCGCGCATCGACGGAATCCGGCTGCCGGACTGGGCCGCGGCGCGCGCGCTGGCGTTCGAAGCGGCGCGCGCCTTCGCGCCGCTTCGACTGGTCGGCTGGGACGTCGCCATCGGGCCCGACGGTCCGATCCTGATCGAGGGCAACTGGAACAGCGACCCGCCGAACCCGGGCGGTCGCATGGCCCGCGTGATCGCGGACATCCGCCGCTGGGCCTGAGGGCGGGTCGTGCGGGTCCCGAAAACGGAAACGCCTCCCGCACGTCTGGCACGCGGGAGGCGTCGGATGCATGGTGCGGCGAAGAAGACTCGAACTTCCACGGGATTGCTCCCGCCAGCCCCTCAAGCTGGTGCGTCTACCAATTCCGCCACCGCCGCACGGGGCGCGCAGCATATCGAACGTCGAGCGTCGCGCCCAGAGGGCCCGCAGGCGACGCTGCGTGGCTCAGGGCTGGCCGGTCGCCGCTCCGGCGCTCTCGGCGCCGCTCTCGGCCGGCGCCGGGACAGCGGACGCGCCCTCCGCCGGCGCCGCGGCGGTGGATGAAGGAGCGGCGGTCGACGGTGCTCCAGCGGCGTCGGCGGCATCCGGGGAAACGACCGCATCGGCGGGCGCGTCGGCCGCGGCGGTGCCGGCTTCGTCCGCGGCGGCCGGGATCTCGACGAGCCCGCCGGCCGCCTCCGCCGCGTCGGTCGAATCGGCCGGAAGCTCCTCGAGCGTCGACTCCGCCGGCTTCGGGGCGGCGCCGGCCGGGACGAAGGGCTCGGACTCGTCGAAGAGTCGGACGTCGGACGACTTGTAGCCGAGGTAGGAGAGCGAGAGCGAGGTGCCCATGAAGATGATGGCGCTCGCCGTCGTGATCCGCGTCAGGAAGTTGCCGGCGCCGCGGCTGCCGAAGATGGTGTTCGCGCCGCCGCCGCCGAGCGAGGCGCCGAGATCCTGGCCCTTGCCGCGCTGGAGCAGGACCACGGCGATCAGGATGAAACAGACGATGAAGTGGAGGACGTAGAGGAGGGTCTGCATCGATCAGGGCTCCAGTTGGGTCTCGCGACAGGTCGAGACGATGCTTGCGAAGTGTTCGGGGTCGAGGCTCGCTCCGCCGACGAGGGCGCCGTCGATGTCCGGCTGCTCGATCAGGCTGCGCGCGTTGTCGGGCTTCACCGAGCCACCGTAGAGGATCCGGATCGCCGAGCCGCGCGGCCCGAGCGCGCCTTCGAGCCGGTGGCGGATGGTCGCATGCGCGGCCTGGGCCGTCGCGGGCGTCGCGACACGACCCGTGCCGATCGCCCAGACGGGCTCGTAGGCGACGACGAGGGCGGGCGGGGGCGCGGTGGCGCGCGCGGCGGTCCGCTGCGCGAAGCGCTCGATCGGCCCGGCGAGCTGGCGTTCGAGCACGGCCTCCACCCGACCCGCCTCCCGTTCGGCGAGGGTCTCGCCGACGCAGAGGATCGGGCAGATCGACGATTCCAGCACGGCGGCGAGCTTGGCGGCGACGCGCTCGTCCGACTCGCCGAAGAGCTGGCGGCGCTCGCTATGGCCGACCAGGACGTAGCGGCAGCCGAGGTCCTCGAGCATCGCGAGGGAGACCTCGCCGGTATAGGCGCCCTCGGCCGCTTCGTGGACGTCCTGGGCCGCGAGCGCGACGGGCGAGCCGCCGAGCGCATGGCGAAGGCGGTCGAGCGCCGGGAAGGCCGGCGCGATCGCGACGTCGAGTCGGCCGGCGTCGATGTCGGTCGCGTGGGGGGCGAGCAGCGGGGCGAGCCGGTTCGCGAAGACCGCTGCCTGGCTCGCCGTCAGGTTCATCTTCCAGTTCGCGACGACGAGCGGCACGCGGTTCATCCGTCGCGATCCAGGGCCGCGATGCCGGGCAGGGTCAGCCCCTGGACGAACTCGAGGGAGGCGCCGCCCCCGGTCGACAGATGACTGATGCGGTCGCCGACGCCGACCTTTGCCACGGCCGCGAGCGAGTCCCCGCCGCCGACGATGCTGCGCGCGGACGACGCGGCGACCGCGCGGGCGAGGCGCTCGGTGCCCTTCGCGAAGGCCTCGATCTCGAAGACGCCCATCGGGCCGTTCCAGAGGATCGTGCGGGCGGAGGCGGCTGCCTCCGCATAACGCGCGGCGGTCTCGGGGCCGATGTCGACGCCCATGCGGTCGGCGGGAATCGTGGTCACGACCCCTGCGCTGGCGGGCGCTTCGAGGCGCTCGGCCACGACGTGGTCGTTCGGCAGAAGGAGCGGGCAGCCCCGCGCTTCGGCCCGCGCGAGCATCCGGCGCGCGTCGTCGAAGCGGTCGGACTCGACCAGGGATCGACCGACGGCCTCTCCCCGCGCGGCGAGGAACGTGTACGCCATCGCGCCGCCGACGGCGACGGTGTCGGCGCGCTCGATCAACGCCTCGAGCACGCCGAGCTTGTCGGAGACCTTCGCGCCGCCGAGGAAGCAGACGAAGGGGCGCTCGGGTCGCAGCGCCGCCCCGAGCGCCTCGACCTCCGCCATCAGGAGCAGGCCCGCGGCGACGATCGGCACGTGGGCCACCATCCCGGCCGTCGAGGCATGGGCGCGATGGGCCGTTCCGAAGGCGTCGTTCACGTAGACGTCGGCGAGCTCGGCGAGGGCCTTCCCGAACCCGGGGTCGTTCTTCGTCTCCTGCTTGTGGAACCGCAGGTTCTCGAGCAGGAGGACTTCGCCGGGGGCGAGCGCTTCGACGGCGGCGTGGACGGCGGGGCCGACGCAGTCGGGGGCGAGGGTGATGCGGACGCCGAGCGCGGCCTGGAGCGCCTGCGCGACGGGGGCGAGGGAGAGCTTCGGATCGGGGCCATCCTTCGGGCGCCCGAGATGGGACGCCAGCACGACGCGCGCGCCGGCCGCGAGCAGCCGGCGCAGCGTCGGCAACGAGGCGCGGATGCGGCTGTCGTCGCCGATCACGCCGTCCCTCAGCGGAACGTTGAGGTCGGCGCGCACGAAGACGCGCTTCCCGCGCAGCTCGGTCGACGCGAGCAGCGCATCGAGGGACCGGATCGGCACCGCGGGAACTCCATCGGGAGGGGGGCAGGGCCGCGCAATGTACCCGCCCTCCGATATGCTCTCAAGTATTCGACTTGACTTCCGTTTTTCATGTGCCGACCGGGTGGGGCCGGTCCGACGCGACGCCCGGCGAACGGGCGGGGAGCGCGAGCGGGGCGTCGGGTCGGATGGGGGGTGGGATCAGGATGGCCGTCCGGCCGGGAGTGAAGGGCGGGCGCGGTGCGCCGGGGCTCGCAGGTCTGGGTCTGGCCCTGCTGGGCGGGGCCGTCGTCGTCGTGGCGTTGCTCTTCGTGTTCCAGCGCTACCGCGACCGGGGGCTCGAGACCAGCCATCCGTACGCCGCGTCGTCCGGGACGATCCGCATCGCGAGCCTGCGCGACCCGGTCGAGATCCTTCGGGATGGTCGCGGCATTCCCCATGTCTATGCCCAGCGCGAGGCGGAGGCCTGGTTCGGGGTCGGCTTCGCCCACGCCGAGGATCGGTTGGCACAGATGATCGCGCTGCGGCGACGCGCCTACGGCCGGTCGGCCGAGATCGAGGGCGAGGCGGCGCTTCCCGGTGATCGGCTCGCGCGCCTGCTCGAGATCGAACGCGCGGCGCGAGCGGCGGCGGCGGCGCTGCCGGCGGCGTCGCGGGCGGTGCTCGAGGCGTATGCGGCGGGCGTCGAGGCGCGGATGGCGCGGGTGCGCGAGGCGCGCGCGCCGGTGCCGGCGCAGCTCGGTCAGGCGATCGAAGACGTGCCGCGATGGGAGCCGGCCGACTCGCTCGCCGTGGTCAAGCTGGTGTCGTGGTGCATGGGTGGGACGCTCGAGACCACGCTCGTCCTCGACGAGCTGATCCAACGCCTCGACAGTGTCCCCGCCCGGCCGTTCTTCCCGGGGCGAGCGTCGGTCGACTTCGGCGTCGCGCCGACGCTGCCGATGCTGCGTTCGTTCGAGCCGGGGGGCGGACGCGGCGAGGCGGGCGCGCTCTCGCTCGCCTCGACGCCGACGTTGTGTCGGGGGATCGGCCAGCCGACGGGCGGGGCCTGGATCATCGGGAGCCCCGCGAGCGCGAGCGGCGCGCCGCTGCTGGTCGCGGATTGGCAGCTGGCTCCGAGCGCGCCGGCGCTCTTCCACGAGATGCAGGTCTCCGGCGGCGGCATCGAGGTCGTCGGCGCGACGGTCCCGGGGACGCCGATCTTCTGGATCGGACGCACGCCCTCGCTCGCTTGGGCCGGGCTGCCCGCCGGCGCGCCCGTAGCCGACCTCTTCATCGAGACGCTGAGCGAGCAGCCCGGCTTCTACCAGAACGGTCGTCGCCGAGCCGCGCTGGAAGAGCGCGAGGAGATCCTGCGCTACCGCGACGGCTCGGGCAGCCTGCGCGAGGAGCGACGGCTGCTGCGCGCGACGCGACACGGTCCGCTGATCGACTGGCTCGCGAACGCGCCGAGCGATGCCTCGCTCGCGACGACGGGACGCGAGACGACCGCGCGGGCGCTCGCCTGGACCGGTGCGCGGACTGGCGATGGACTCACGTCGATGCTCCGCCTGCTGCGCACCGAGCGCGCCGCCGACGTTCCGGCGGCCCTCGTCGACCACCACGAGCCGGTCCTCGCGCTCGTCTACGCGGACCGGCGCGGGGAGGGCGGCGTCCAGGTCGCGGGCTGGCTGCCGCGGCGGCCGCTTCCGACGGGTCTCGTTCCGGTCGAAGGACGCCTCGCGAGCTTCGACTGGCGCCACCCCGTCCCGCTCGAGGACCTGCCCGCCCGCAAGCTCGCGCGCAGCGGCGCCCGCCCGCTCGTCGTCGCCGATCGGCCCTGGCCGAGCGTCGAGGGGCAGGGCGAGGTCGAGTTCCTCTGGCGCCCCGGCGTTCGCGCCGCGCAGATCGACGCGCTGCTCGCCCGTGCGCTCGCGCGCGGTCCGATCGACCTGCGCGCCGCCGCCGAGCTGCTCGCGGATACGGGGACCGCGCGCGGCCCCGCCGTCGTGCGCGCCCTGCTCGCATTGGCGCGCGCAGAAGGCGGGGCGCTCGAGATCGAAGCGGAGGAGATCGCCGCGATCCTCGAGCGCTGGGACGGGCGCACCGACGTCGCCAGCGGCGGTGCGGCCGCCTATCACCTCCTGATCGACCGCATGCTCGACAACCTGCTGCGCGTCGCCTTCGGCTCGCCGCTCTTCGAACGATACGTCGCGGCGCCCCACGTCCGACCGCAGGACGCGATCGAACGGCTCCTGCTGCGCGCGGAGGCGTTGCGTCGCCCGGGCGGCTGGACGGACGAGGCGCGCGTGGCCACGGCCGCGCGGCGCAGTCTGCGCGAGACCTGGGTCGCGCTCAGCCATCGACTCGGTCCGGCGCGGGAACGCTGGGAGTGGGGCGAGCTGCACCGCATCCGCTTCCTCCCCTTCACGCCGGTCGGGGCGCAGGGCGATCTCGAGTACCGCGGCCTGCGCGCGGCGGGCAGCGCCGAGAGCCTGGTGGCCACGCGCCACCGGCCCGGCGTCTCGCTCGAGGTCGAGACCGCGAGCCTGTACCGCGTCGCGATGGACCTCTCGGCGACGGACCGTATGCTCTCCTGCCTCGCGCCCGGGCAGAGCGAGGAGCCCGAACATCCCCACTTCGGCGACGGCGTCCCGCGCTTCCGGGCGGGGCGGCTCGCGCTGCTCGCGACCGATCGACTCGCGATCGAGGAGGAGAGCGCGGCACGGCTCGTGCTGGAGCCGACGCCGTGAGTCCGCGCGCCACGATGGGCGTGCCGGTCGGGTATGCCGACGTTCCGGCGTTCCACGTCACGGCCGCGCGCCGCCGCGCGCCCGAGCTCGAGGACGTCCCGCTGGTGATCGGCGGCGATCCCGCCAAACACGGTCGCGTCGTCGCCCTGACGCCGGATCTGCGATCGCTCGGCATCGAGGAGGGCATGGAGGTCGCGGAGGCGCTGGCCCGCGCACCGGCCGCGCGCTGGCTGCGCACCGACATGGCCCGCGCGCGCGAGCTCTCGGGGCAGCTGCGGGCCACCGTGCGCCGCGAGATCGGATCGGTCGAGACCTCGGGGCTCTCGGCCTTCTACTTCCGCGCGCCGGGCGACGTCGCCGAGGCGCGGCGGCTGGGCGAGCGGCTGATCGGGCTCGTGGAGCGCGAGACCGGAGCGCGCCTGCGCGTCGGCATCGCGCCGGCCCGGTTCGCGGCGCCCCTGGTCGCCGAGGAGGCCGGGGTGGGGCAGGTCGGACTGCTCCCCGCGGAGGCGTTCGAGGCCTTCCTCGCGGCGCTGCCGGTCGAGCGGCTGCCTTCGGTGGGGCCGAAGACGGCGCTGCGCTTGCGGGCGCTGGGCGTCGAGACCGTGGCGGGGCTGCGGGCGCTCGGGAGCGAGCGGCTCGAGCTGCTGCTCGGCCCGGTCGGTCGATCGCTCTGGCAGCTGGCGAGCGGTGCGGATCCCCGGCCGCTGCGGGTGCGTCGCCATCCGAAGAGCCTCTCGCGCGAGGAGAAGCTCCCCGACGGCGAGGCGATCCCCGCCGCGCTCGAGGCCGTGATCGCCCGTCTGGCGACGCGCCTCGAGCAGGCGCTGCGCCGGGACGGGCTCTGGGCGAGCCGGATCGCCCTCCGGCTCATCCAGGCCGACGGCCGGAGTCAGACGCGGAGCCGCTCGCTCTGGCCCCCGGCGACGAGCGCCGCGCGGATCGCCGCGGCCGCCCGCGACCTGCTCGAGCGGACGGAGGGCGGGCCGAGCGGGATCCGCCGGGTCGGTCTCGTCCTGAAGGGGCTCGAGATCGCGGGCGCAGAGGACCGGCAGCTCGACCTGTTCTGATCCGGATCGCCCGCGGTTCCCGCGCCGAGCCGCTGCGCCCCGGACCCGCCGCCCGGCCGGCTTCCTTGCTCCCGCGCGCCATCGCCGAGGGCGGGACCGGCTTTCCGCGCCGGCCCCTCAAGGCAGCCCCGGACAGGGCCGAAACCGGCCTGGCGGCCCCGTTCGGGCCGCGTCGGGGGCAGCCATCGATGGCCGAACGGCGGGCAGGCAAGCGGCGCAAGTACCTGCGCATCCCGACGGACCAGGTGATCTCCTTTGCCGAGCTCGATCGGCCCGATCAGCTGGCCGTTTCGCGCGACGTCTCGCTCGGCGGCATCCGCTTCGAGGCGGTGGGCTGCGAGATCAACCTCGGCGATCTGCTGCGGGTGACCTTCAACGTCGGACGCCGGACGATCGTCGCGACGGGCCGGGTCGTCTGGGCCGTCGATACCGACCCGATCACGCAGGAAGTCGGCATCGCGTTCGACGACATCGACGACGCGGCGCTCGCGTTGATCGAGGAGGCGATCGAGCCCGCGAGCGATCTCGCCGGTCCCTTCTGACGCATCCGATCTGCGCTTGACACGCGCGAAGCCCCGATGCCAAGGTCCCGCGCATGGCGGACTTCCATCAGACGGGCGTGATCAGCACCCTGCACCGTCTGGGCGAGCCCGACCTCGCGCGCCTCGAGCGCGATCTGCTCGACTGCAGCCGGGAGCGCCCCATCGCGCTCGTGCTGCCCTCGCTCTTCGCCGAGATCCAGGGGCCGGCGCTCAAGCGCATCGTCGACGAGCTGACGCGGGTGCCGTACCTCGCCCAGTGCGTCGTCAGCCTCTCCGGCGCGGCCACGCGGGCGGAGTTCGCGGAGATGCGCGCGCTCTTCGAGCGGGTGCGGTGTGCGGACGGCAGCGGGGCGACGGTGATCTGGAACCAGGGGCCGCGGATCGCGTCGCTCTTCGAGCGGCTCGAGGGCGAGGGGCTCGAGGCGGGCGCGGATGGCAAGGGCCGCGCGAACTGGATCGCCTTCGGCTACGTGCTCGCGACCCGCCGCGCGCGGGTCGTGGCGACCCACGACTGCGACATCCTCGACTATCGCCGCGACCTGCTCGCGCGGCTCTGCTATCCGACCGCGAATCCGACGCTCGGCTACGAGTTCGCGAAGGGCTACTACAGTCGCGTCTCCGACCGCATGCACGGACGGGTGACGCGACTCTTCATGACGCCGCTCATCCGGTCCATGAAGACCGTCCTCGGTCCGGTCCCGCTGCTCGAATACCTCGAATCGTTCCGTTATCCGCTGGCGGGCGAGTGCTCGCTGACGACCGAGCTGCTGCGCGTCAACCGGATCCCGGCGGACTGGGGGCTCGAGGTCGGGGTGCTGGCCGAGGTCTACCGCAACTGCTCGCTCAAGCGCGTCTGTCAGGTCGAGCTCGTCGAGAACTACGACCACAAACATCAGGAGCTCTCCGAGAACGACCCGACGGCCGGGCTCCACCGCATGGTGCGCGACATCGCCGCCTCGCTGATCCGCAATCTCGCGAGCTACGGCGTCGAGTTCGACTCGGGCTTCCTGAACACCATGATCGCGGCCTACGTCCGGACCGCCCAGGACTCGATCGCGCGCTACAGCGACGACGCGAAGCTCAACGGCCTCGCCTTCGATCGCCACGAGGAGGAGGTCGCCGTCGAGACGTTCTCGGGCGCGCTGCGCGCAGCGGGTCTCGAGTTCGTGCGGGATCCGATGGGCTCGCCGCAGATCCCCAACTGGAACCGCGTGGCGTCGGCGATGCCCGATTTCCTCCGAGACCTGCAGACCGCCGTCGAGGCGGACGCGCAGGAGGTGCGCTGATTCGCAGCGGGCCCGACACGCGTCGAGCGGGCGCGCCGGGCGCATGCCACGGCCTGGCGCTCGCGGCGTGCCTCGCCGTGGCGGCGGGCGTGCGGGCCTTCGCCTGGTCGAAGACGGCCGTGCTCTTCAACGACGGTCCCATCTTCCTCGCGATGGCGGCGGCGCTGCGCGAGGGCGGGATCGAGCGGGTGCTCGACCATCCGCAGCATCCGCTCTATCCCGCACTGATCGCGGCCCTCGAATCCCTGGCGCTTCCGCCCGAGACGGCCGCGGTCTGCGTGTCGATCGGCGGGGGGCTGCTGGCGGTCGCGGCAGTCTTCCGGCTCGCGTGGTCGCGCTTCGGTCCGGACTGCGCCTGGGTCTCGGCCTGGACCGTCGCGCTGCATCCCTGGGCGGTCGACTTCTCCGCCGACGTGATGAGCGACGGACTCTACATGGGGCTCTACCTGGCCGGGCTCACGGCGCTCGTCGCGCTGCTCGAACGCCCGCGCGCGGGGGCGGCCGTCGCCTTCGGATGCTTCACGGGCCTCGCCTACTGGACCCGACCGGAGGGGCTCGCGCTCGGAGCGGTCGCGGCGCTCGTCGGGTTCGCGCGCGTCCTGCGGCGGGACGGGGCGGGCACCGACGGGCGGGCGCTGCTCCGGCTGGGCGTGCTGGCCCTCGCCGTCGTCGCGCTGCTCGTCTTCGGGCTGCGCGTCGCGGAGTGGCGGGCGGGGGGGGACGTCGGGCTCTCGCAGAAGAAGTCCGTCCGCGCACTGCTCGAGGGGGGGCCGAGCGCCGAGGCGCTGGCGCGCGATCGCGCCGCGCGGCGGGCGCGGCGCGAGGATCCGGCGGCGCTGCCGCTGCCGGAGAGCTCGGCCCGCGCCCAGCCCGATGCGGACGGCGAGCGACCGGCGCGCTCGCCCCTCGGCCTCGTCGCGGCCCTCGCGCGCGTCCTCGCCACCGGCGTCTCGGCGATCCGCCACGAGGTCGTGCTCTTCGCCTTGATCGGCTGCTGGCTCGTGCGCCGGGGCCGGGCGCCGCCGCGCCCGGGAAATGCGTACGACGCGGTCGTGGCGGTCTCGCTCGCCGTGCACGTCGCGATGTTGGTGCTGCTCGTCTGGGGGGCTGGCTACGTCAGTCGGCGGCACGCCCTGGCGCCCGGTCTCGCGCTGGTGCCGCTCGCCGCCTGGGCCGCGCTCGCCGGTCTCGAGCGAGGCTGCGCCTGGGCGCGGCCGTGGCTCTGCGGCCGGCCGATCGGGGATGGGGCGCGGTCGGAGCGGGCGGGGGCCGGGGCCGGAGCCGGTCGGCGCGCGATGCGGACGATCCGAATCGGGCTGGTGGTGCTGCTGGTCCTGGCCTGGGGACCGCGCGATGGACGGGCGCGGCGCGTCGACCGGCTGGCCGAGCGGCGCGCGGCCGAGTGGCTCGGGGCGAGCGGTCGGGCGCTGCCTCCGATCGCCGCCCAGAAGCGCCGGACGGCATACTACGCCGACGCTGCCTTCGTTCCGCTGCCCGACGGGCGCGACGGCCGGATCGAGGAGCAGCTCCGGCGACGCCACGCCGGGTACGTGATCATCGACCGGGCGAAGCTGGCGGACCACCGCGGTCTCGCCGAGGGCGTGGGCCGCTGGCTCGTCCCGATCCACGTCGAGCAGGCCGATCGACAGGCGATCCTGGTCCTCGCGATCGAGCCCGCGCCGGCACACTGAGTCCGGATCTGGCACCCTCCCTCCGCTCGCCGCTGCAGGGGGATGTCCGAGCGCATGCTGCATCGCTACAGCGACGTCTTTCGGACCTTGATCGGCACGGCCGATCTCGCGCTCGTCGCGGTGGCCTGGCTCGCGGCGTATGGCCTGCGCTTCCACGCGGGGCTGCCTGCCCCGCTCGGCGTCCCGCCGCTCGCGACCTATCTCTATCCGCTGCCGCTGATCCTGCTGCTCTTCCTGGCGGTGTTCCAGGCGCAGGGGCTCTACCAGGCGCGGCGCATGGATTCGGCGCTCGGAGAGGCGGCGGCGGTCGTGCGCGCGACGGCGATCGCGATCCTCGTGATGGCGGCCGGGACGTTCTTCGCGCGCAGCCACTCGTACTCGCGCCTGCTGCTCGGGCTCTTCAGCCTGCTCGTTCCGACCCTGGTCGTCGGCTTCCGGTCGACGGTCCGCTTCGGCTTGCGCCAGGCGCGACGGCGGGGCTTCAACCTCCGCTACGTCGTCGTCGTCGGCTCGGGTCCGCTCGCGGAGAGCGTGATCGGCCGCATCGCGAAGCGTCCGGATGCCGGGTTGCGCATCCTCGGCGTCGTGGCCGACGGCGCGCTCGGCGGGCAGGTCGCGGGCGCGAAGGTGATCGGCGGATACGGCGATCTCAAGTCGATCCTGGGCGCCCAGCGCGTCGACCAGCTGATCGTCGCGCTCTCGCGCCACGAGTCCGAGCGCTTCGAGAAGGTGGTGGCGTCCCTCGCCGACGAGGTCGTGAACGTCAAGCTCGTGCCGGATCTCCTCCATGGCTACGGCCTGCGCAGCACGGTCGAGACCCTCGACGGTCTTCCGGTGATCGGGCTGCAAGAGACGGCGCTCGTCGGCTGGCCCGCGTTGGCGAAGCGGGGCTTCGACCTGATCGGGGCGACGGCCGCGCTCGTCGTGCTCGCGCCCGTATTCCTGGGGATCGCGGCGGCGATCGGCCTGACCTCGGGCCGACCGATCTTCTACCGCCAGACTCGCATGGGCCACGACGGTCGCGTGTTCGAGATGCTGAAGTTCCGTTCGATGCGCCGCGACGCCGAGGCCGAGGGGCCCGGCTGGACCCGTGCCGGCGATCCGCGCCGGACCCGCATCGGGCGCTGGCTGCGCCGCTTCGATCTCGACGAGCTGCCGCAGCTCGTCAACGTCGTTCGCGGCGACATGAGCCTGGTCGGGCCGCGTCCCGAGCGGCCCGCCTACATCGAGTCGTTCCGCCGCGAGATGCCGGGCTACATGCTGCGCCACAAGGTGCGCGCGGGCATGACCGGCTGGGCGCAGGTCCACGGCTGGCGGGGCGACACCTCGATCCAGGAACGGCTCGAGCACGACCTCTACTACATCCAGCGCTGGTCGTTCTGGCTCGATCTGCGCATTCTCGCGATGACGATCCTGCGACCGCTGCGGCGGGTCGCAGCGATGGGTGCGAACGCGGGCGAGCGCGCGTGCGAGCGGACGGTCGAGCTCGAGCCGGCTCGCGAGGATTGAGATGCGCGCGCGGGCGGCGGGCGTGCCCGCCGACTCGGCTCGGCCTCGAGACCGCGCGCTCAGTCGAGCAGCCGACGCACCACCGCCTCGACGACACGCTCGACGCGCGCCCGCCCGAGCTCCGGATAGAGCGGCAGGGCGAGGCATTCGCGGGTCGCCCGCTCGACCTCGAAGAGGGGACGGTGGGGGGCCCAGGCGGTCAGCGCCGGCTGCTGATGGAGGCCGCGGGCGTAGTACACCTCGCAGCCGATGCCTTCCGCGCGCAGGCCCCGGATCACCGCCTCGCGGCGCTCGGCGTCGACGCGCACGACGTAGCGATGATGGGTGTGACGGGCCGGGGCAGCGGTCGGGGCCATCAGCTTGAGGGCCAGGCGATCGGTCGAGAAGGGCTCGTCCCAGGCGAGTGCGCCCCGCTCCAGGAAGAGCGCGTCGTACTCGGCTGCGAGCGCCTGGCGCGCGCCGATCCAGGCCTCGACGTGGCGCAGCTTCAGCGAGAGCGCCGCGGCCTGGAATGCGTCGAGGCGGGAGTTGAGGCCGATCTCGGTATAGAGCCCGGGCTCCGCCTCGCCGTGATTGCCCAGCCGTCGCATGCGCTCCGCCAGCCCGGCGTCGCGCGTCACGACGCCGCCGGCGTCGCCGAGCGCGCCGAGGTTCTTGGTCGGATAGAACGAGAGGCAGGCGATGCGCGCTTGCGCGCCGACACCGCGGCCCGCCGCATCCCGCGCGCCGATCGACTGGGCGGCGTCCTCGACCAGGGCGATGCCGCGCGCTGCACAGACCTCGATCAAGGGGTCGAGCGTGCAGAGCCGGCCGAAGAGGTCGACGCTGAGGATCGCCTTGCAGGCGTCGAGCCCCTCGATCCGTTCGAGCGCGTCCTGCGCGTCGAGATTCAGCGTTCCCGGCTCGACGTCGCAGAAGACGGGGCGGGCGCCGAGCCGTACGATCGTCGCGGCGCTGGCGAAGAAGGAGAAGGCGGGGCAGAGCACGGCATCACCGGGCCCGATGTCGAGCGCGCGCAGCGCGAGCCAGAGCGCGTCGGTCCCCGAGTTGCAGCCGACCGCGTGCGGCAGCTCGCAGAACGCGGCGAGCTCGGCCTCGAAGCGACGGACCGTTTCGCCCTGGATGAAGCGCCCGCTCGTCACGAGCTTCGACAGGGCCGCGAGGAGCTCCGGCTCGAGGGCCTCGTGCTGGCGCGGGAGATCCTGCATGGGGATCGCGTCGGGGCCCGCGCTCACGTGACGTCCCCTCGGAGGGCGGCGGCGACTTCGCGGTCGAAGGCGGCGTCGAAGCGGGCAGGAGAGAAGCGCTCCGCCGCGGCGCGCAGCGCCAGCGGGGAGAAGAGGTGGGCGTGCTTCTCGAAGCGTTCGATCGCCGCCTCGAGGGCTTCGGTCGTCTGCGCTTGGAAGAACAGCCCCGTCGCCGGCTCGGGATCGTCGAAGCGGAGGGCGGGATCGTCCTCCCAGTGGCGCGGAATCGGCCGCACGCTGTCGAGCACGCCGCCCGCACCGAAGGCGATCACGGGGCGACCGGCGGCCTGCACCTCCACCGGGACGAGGCCGAAGTCCTCGCGCTGGGGATAGATCAACGCTCTACACCGCCGATAAAGATCGGCCAGGGTCGGCTCGTCGACGCGACCCAGGAATTCGACGTTCGCGGGCCGGCTCCGTTCGAGGCGCCGGCGGGCCGGACCGTCGCCGACCACCACCAGTCGTCGACCCGAGCGCCGAAAGCACTCGATCGCGAGGTCTTCCCGCTTGTAGGGGACGAAGCCGCCGACGAGCAGGAAGAAGTCCTCGGGCGGTCGATCGGCGAGCGGTATCCAGGAGACGTCGACCGGTGGGGCGACCACGTTCGCATCCCGGTCGTAATGTCGGCGGATCCGATGGGCCACCTCGCGGGAGACCGCGACGAATCGCGTCACCGCCTCGGGGCCCGCGGTCGCGCGGTCGAAGCGTTGCAGGGCGCCGACGAGGGGCGAAGCGAGCGTGCGCCTCAGGCCGCGGCCGAGGTAGGTGTCGGCGTGATCCCAGACATAACGCATCGGCGTGAAGCAGTAGTCGAGATGGGGGACGCCCTCGGGCACGGCGACGCTCTTCGCGAACGCATGGCTCGTCGAGAGCACGAGGTCGTAGCCGCGCAGGTCGAAGCGGCGGATGGCCCAGGGAAGCAGCGGGAGCAGCTTGCGGTAGTGGCGGTGCGCGAAGGGAAGGCGGTCGAGGGCGCTGGTGTGGATCGGGTGGCGCTCGATCACGGCGGGGACGCGGCCGGGCGCGTGGAAGAGCGTGAAGACGTCGGCCATCGGAAAGCGGTCGGCGAGGTGCGCGAGCACGCGCTCGCCCCCGCGATGACCGGTCAGCCAGTCGTGTACCAACGCGATGCGCAAGGCGCGCAGTCTAGCGAAGGCGCGACCGGCATCGGCCCGTCCAGGCTTCGGGGGCGGCTGACGAGCCGCCTCCCCCCGACCTGTCTCCGGCGTCCGTCGGACCGAGCCCGCGCGGCGGTCGACGCTCAGGCGGCGGTCGGGGGCGAGGGCAGCGTCGCCTCCGAGAGGGTGAGGGCCAGGGCCTCGTCGATCGTGTCGACGAGGTGGATGCCGAGCGTCTCGCGGACCTCCTCCGGCACCTCGGCCAGGTCCTTCTCGTTGCGACGCGGAATCACGACGGTGTCGATCCCGGCGCGCCGCGCAGCGAGCAGCTTGCCCTTGATCCCCCCGACCGGGAGCACCCGCCCGCGCAGCGAGATCTCGCCGGTCATGGCGACGTTGCTCCGGGCGCTGCGATCGGACAACAGTGAGACCAGCGCCGTCACGAGCGCGATGCCCGCCGAGGGACCGTCCTTGGGCACGGCGCCGGCCGGCACGTGGAGATGGATCTCACGCGGGGCGAGCGCCGCATCGTCGAGGCCGAGCGCCTTCGCATGGGCCCGGACCCACGAGAGCGCCGCCTCGGCCGACTCGCGCATGACGTCGCCGAGCTGACCGGTGAGGCGCAGGCGGATGCCCTGGCCCCCCGGATTGTCGGCCGCCTCGATGAAGAGGATGTCTCCGCCGTGCGCGGTCACCGCGAGCCCGACCGCGACGCCCGGAATGCTCGAGGCCTCGGCGGTCTCGGGCAGATGCGGCGGCGCGCCGAGCGCCTCGGCGACGGACTCGGGGCCGACGACGATCGTCTGGTCGCGGTGCTCGGCGATCTTGCGCGCGCTCTTGCGCATCAGCGTCGCGACATTCCGCTCGAGATTGCGCACGCCGGCTTCCCGCGTGTACTCGCCGATCACCTTCTCGAGCGCGGCGCGCTCGACGCGCACCTGGTCGGCGCGCAGGCCGTGGGCCTCGATCTGGCGCGGCACGAGGTACTTCTCCGCGATCGCGAGCTTCTCCTGCTCCGTGTAGCCCGAGAGCTCGATCACCTCCATGCGATCGAGGAGGGCCGGCGGGATCGTCGAGAGCGTGTTCGCCGTCGCGATGAAGAGCACGCGCGAGAGGTCGAAGGGCGCCTCGATGTAGTGGTCGGAGAAGGTCTTGTTCTGCTCGGGGTCGAGGACCTCGAGCAGCGCCGAGGAGGGATCGCCGCGAAAGTCCGACCCGACCTTGTCGATCTCGTCGAGGAGGAAGACGGGATTGCGGGAGCCCGCGCGCTTCAGGCTCTGGAGGATGCGTCCCGGCATCGAGCCGACGTAGGTCCGGCGGTGGCCCCGGATCTCGGCCTCGTCGCGGACGCCGCCGAGCGAGGCGCGCGTGAACTGGCGGCCCATGCAGCGCGCGATCGAGCGGCCGAGCGAGGTCTTGCCGACGCCGGGCGGACCGACGAAGCAGAGGATCGGCGCCTGCGCGTCCGGGGCGAGCTTGCGTACGGCGAGGAACTCGAGGATCCGGTCCTTGATCTTCTCGAGCCCGTGGTGGTCGGCATCGAGGATGCGGCGCGCCTCCTCGAGATCGACGTGATCGTCGGTCTGCTTGCTCCAGGGGAGCTCGAGCAGCCAGTCGAGGTAGGTGCGGATCAGATGGCGATCGGGGGCATGCTGCGGCAGGGAAGACAGCCGTTTGAGCTCGCGCTGGGCGAGGGCCTCGGCCTCGGCAGGGAGACCCGCTGCATCGAGTCGCTCGCGCAGCTCGTCGACCTCGCGCGCGCCGGCGTCGGTCTCGCCGATCTCCTTCTGGATCTCGCGCATCCGCTGGCGCAGCATCCGTTCGCGTCGCCGGGGATCGGTCTCGCCGCCCGACTCGCCCGCCAGGGTCCTCTGCGTCTCCGCGATCGTCACCTCCTTCTCGAGGTGCTGCTCGACGAGCTGCAGGCGCGTCTCGGGATCCTCCTCGGCGAGGAGCTTGATGCGATCGCGCGGCGTCATCGCGATGTTCGACGCGATCAGATCGGCGAGCAGGCCCGGGGAGGGGATGCCCTGGAGGAACGTCTTCCACTCGTCGGGCATGTCGTCGCGCAGCTCGATCACGCGCTGCGCCAGCATCACGACACGGCGCCAGGCCGCCTCGAGCGAGGGCGTCAACGTTTCGGGCTCCGCCAGGGGATGGACCTGGACGCGCAGGGTCGGCTCCCAGGCGACCGTCCGCGTCATGAGCGCGCGGGCGAGGCCGACGACGAGGGCCTGCTTGCCCTCGCGCCGCGCGTCGATGATGCGCATGACGCGGACGATCGTACCGACCTCGTGGAGCTCGTGGATGCCGGGATTCTCGGTCGAGGGATCGCGCTGGGCGACGACCAGCATGTAGCCGTCCTGACCGGCCTCCTCGAGGGCCGCGAGCGAGCGTGGTCGCCCGATCGCGAGCGGCATGGTCACGCCGGGAAAGACGACGACGTCGCGAACGGGCAGGACCGGCAGGATCGCGGGGACCTCGAGCGTCTCGGATCCGGCGACGCGGACTGCGAGCGAGGCGATCGCATCGCGATCGCTCGGCTCCGCCCCGCCGCCGGTCTTCCGCTCGTCGGGCTTCTCGCGCTCGTCGCGCTCGTCTCGGGAGTCGTCTTCTGCCACGATGGGTGTCGAGCCTCGCTTGCCAATCGGCGTTCGTCCCGCTGCCCGCGAGGCAATCGTCCGAGCCGGGTCGGCCGCGTCTCGACGAGGGCCCCCGCTCGGTGCCCTCGGGTCGGGGTGGCGCCAACCATAGGCGCGAGGGGTCGGGGGTCAACCGCGGCGAGGGCCCGGAGGCGGGCAGGGGGTGCTCAGGACGCGGGCCAGTCCGGCCAGTCGCGCGAGACCCGGAGCTTCCACTCGGGCCGGCGGCGCTCGACGTGCGCCATCGGCCCCTCGATCGCATCGGGGGCGGCCATGATGTGCTTGTGGAGCTCGGTCTCGCAGTGGAGGACCTGCTCGGCCGTCAGCTCGGGGGAATCCCAGAGGAGCCGCTTCGAGACCGCGACCGAGAGGGGCGCGGCGTGGATCGCCGTGTCGCGCGCCAGGGCGACCGCGGTCGGCAGGACCTCCGCCGCCGCGACCACCTCGCTCGCGACGCCGAGCCGCTCGAGGGCCTCGCCTGGAAACGTCCGTCCCGTCAACATGATCTCCGCTGCGCGGGCGAGACCGACCAGGCGCACCAGCGTCCAATGGGAGTAGGCGTCGCCCATGACCCCGCGCCGGACCTGGACGATGCCGTACTTCCCCTCCCGCGCGAAGATCCGGACGTCGCATTGCATCGCGATCGTCATGCCGAGCCCGATCGCATGGCCGTTGACCGCCGCGACGACGAGCTTGCGGACACGGAACGCCGGAAACTCGACACCGGCGGCGCTGAACCGATCGAAGCCGCCGCTCTTCGAGACGTCGAAGGTCCGGGCGGCATCGCTCATGTCCGCACCGCTGCAGAAGGCCTTGCCCGCTCCGGTCACGACCACCGCCCGGACGGCGTCATCCTCGTCGCAACGCCGATAGAGCGCCGCCAGCCGCGTCAGCATCGCGCCGGAGCAGGCGTTGAGCTTGTCGGGTCGGTTGAGCGTCAGGGTCGCGACGCCGTCGTCGTCGAGCTCGAAGAGGACCGCTTCGTCGCTGGACGGCATGTCGGGACTCCAATCGACGATCGGCGTCCGGACCGATGGCGGGAGGGAAGAAAGTGGAATTGGTGCCCGGGACTGGAGTCGAACCAGCACGTCTTTTCAAACACTGGATTCTGAGTCCAGCGCGTCTACCAATTCCGCCACCCGGGCAGCGGGCGGCAGGTTACGGTGGCTAGGCGAGCGAGTCAAACCCGTTGGACGGCATGGACAGGGGGGCGAGTGAAGCGAAAGGGAGCCGGTGGTCGAGGCGGGGGAGTGCGGTCCGGCGGGCGTGGACGGGGCTCGGGTTCGGGCCGCGCGGGTTCCGGCGGCAAGGGTCGACGCGGCGATTCCCGACGCGGCGACGTCCGCGGTGGAAGGGTCGGCGGCGCAGAGGCCCGAGGTGGAAGGGGCCGCGTCGCCGAAGCCCGACGCGGCGAACGGTCGCTCGCGGGTCGAGCCCGGGACGGCCGGGTCGTGGCGATCGGGGCGACGGGGGCGGCGGGTCAGCGCGTCGAGGTCGAGGACGCGACGCGGCAGCGGTGGCAGGTCGAGTGTCTCGGGGAGCCGGTTCCGATCGGCGCGCGGGTCCGCTTCGAGCCCATCGTTTCGAACGAGGGGAGACGAGGCGTGCTCGTCCGGTTGCTCGACGACGAGGTCCCGCGCTGGGTCTGTACGGTGCGCGGGCGTACCGGACGGCCCGACCTCGTGCCCTTCGCTGGGATCGAGGCGCCGCCCATGCGACTCTCCCTCCGCGAGGCCGTGCGTGCGCAGGTCGGGGATCGCATCGTCGTGGTCCCCGAGGCTGGGCGTGCGGGCGGTCGTGCCGGTCCCGGACGGACGGCGCGTCGACGGGCGACGGATCCGCGCCACGGGCAGGCGCTGACCGTTCGCATCGCGGAGGTCCTCGGTCCCGCCGGTGACCCCGACGCCGACCATCGCGCGCTCGCGACGCGCTACCGGTTGCCGCGGAGCTTCTCCCGCCGAGCACGGCTCGAGGCCGAGGCGCTCGACGCGCATCCGTCGGCCGCGGAGATCTCGCGTCGACTCGACCTGCGCCATCTGCCCTTCGTGACCATCGATCCCGTCTCGGCGCGTGACCACGACGATGCCCTCTTCGCCGAAGCGCGCACGCGTCCGCGACTCACCCCCATCGCGGACGAGACGAGCGACCGCGGCGACGGCGAGCCTTCCCGCCCGTCGGGCGTCGCGCCTGCGGTCGAGGTCGATCGTTCGGGCTGGGCCGAGCGCCTCTGGGTCGCGATCGCGGACGTCAGCCACTTCGTCAGCGAGGGAGGCTTCATCGATGCCGAGGCCCGGCGACGCGGCAACAGCTTCTACTTTCCCGATCGCGCCCTGCCGATGCTGCCCGAGCGGCTCTCGAGCGATCTCTGCTCGCTGCGTCCCGATGCGGATCGGCTCGCGCTCGTGGTGGAGCTGCGGCTCGCCGACTCGGGCCTGGTCGTCGATGCGCTCTTCCACGAGGCGGTGATTCGGAGTCACGCGCGGCTGTCCTACGAGGAGGCGGCGCGCTGGCTCGCGGGCGCGTCGTCCCGCCCCGAGCCGGTACGGCCCCCCTTCCTGACCTCCCTCGAGCGTCTCGCGCGCATCGCCGAGCGACTCGGCGCGCACCGCCGTCGCGCGGGCGCCCTCGAGCTCACGCTGCCCGAGGTCGAGATCGAGGTCGACGACGAAGGTCGCCCCGTCGACGCCCGCCTGCGCGCGCGCAACCCCGCCCACGGCCTCGTCGAGGAGGCGATGCTGGCCGCCAATCGCGCGGTCGCCGCCGCGCTCGAGCGGGCGCGTCGCGATGCGATCCATCGCGTCCACCCGCCGCCCGAGCCCCGCCGCCTCGAGGCGCTCGGTCGCCTGCTCGAGCAGCAGGGCGTCGAGCCGGACGCGCCCCTCGACGAGCCCGGCGCGATCGCGAGCGCCCTCGAAGCGCTGCGCGGCGCTCCGGCCGAAGAGCGGCTGCATCTCGCGGCCCTTCGCGCGATGAGCCAGGCGCGCTACGAGGCCGCCCCCCGCGGACACTTCGCCCTCCAGTTCCGTCACTATCTCCACTTCACGTCGCCGATCCGTCGTTATGCGGATCTCGTCGCCCACCGCGCGCTCAAGCAATGGCTGCGCGGTCGGATCGAGGCGCCGGAGCGGCCGGACTCGGATTCGTCCGTGACGCCGGAGCGTTTCGCACGCCTCGCGATCTGGCTCTCGGGTCGCGAGCGGGTCGCGATCGAGGCGGAGCGCGAGGCCGCGGCCTTCGCCTGTTGTGCGCTGCTCGCCGGGCGCGAAGGAGAGGTCTTCGACGCGGTCGTCACGGGCGTGACGGAGTACGGCCTCTTCGTGCGACTCGATCGACCCGCTGCGAGCGGCCTCGTCCCGCTGCGCAGCCTGTCGAGGGGCTCCGAATTCGATCCGGAGGCCGAGTCGCTGACGCTCGGCGCCGGCGGTCGCGCGATCGAGGTCGGGACCCGACTGCGCGTCCGACTGGTCGAGGTCGACGACGACCGCGGACGCATCGCGTTCGAGCTGATCCGGTCGAGCGGCGCGCGCGGCGATCGGAGGCGAGGTCAGGCGTCGTCGACCGAGGTCGAGAGCGCCTCCCACTCTGCATAGAGCGTCTCGAGGCCGGTCTCGAGCCCGCGCTGCTCGGACTGGAGGGCCTGCAGCCGTTCGTGATCCCGATAGACCTCGGGCTCCGCGAACGCGGCCTTCAGCGCGGCGAGACGCGTCTCCTCCTCGGCGATCTTGGCCTCGAGCTTCTCGAGCCGGCGCGCGTCCCGGTCGCGCGCCTTGCGTCGCTCGCGTTCCCGCTGCCGCGCCGTCTTCTCGTCGTGCTCGTCGTCCGGGCCCGCCGACGCGGCCGCGCCGGCCCGTCCCGCGGCCATCGCCCCCGCCTCGGGCAGACCCGACCTCGGACGCGCCCGCGCGGCGGGAGAACCCGCCGCGCGTCGTTCGAGTCGCTCGAGATAGGCGTCGTAGTTGCCCACGTGGCTCTCGAGCCGTCCGTGGTCGACGTCGACGACGCGGGTCGCGAGCGCGTTGACGAAGGATCGATCGTGCGAGACGAAGAGGACCGTACCCGCGAAATGACGGAAGGCATCCTCCAGGACCTCGCACGCCTCGATGTCGAGATGGTTGGTGGGCTCGTCGAGGACGAGCAGATTGGCGGGTCGCAGCAGCAGCTTGGCAAGGGCGACTCGCGCCTTCTCGCCGCCGGAGAGGACGGCGACCTTCTTGTCGACGTCGTCACCACTGAAGAGCAGCGCGCCGAGCAGCCCGCGAATCCGGGGTACGTCTTCGAAGCGCGCACCGCGCTCGACCTCCTCGAGGATCGACGCGGCGGGGTCGAGCGTCTCGAGCTGGTGCTGGGCGAACCACGCGAGCTCGACGTTGTGGCCGAGCGTGCGGCGACCGGCGTCGAAGGACAGGGTCCCGGCGGCGATCCGCAGGAGGGTCGACTTGCCCGCGCCGTTCGGGCCGACGAGGGCGACGCGCTCGCCGCGCAGGATCTCGAGATCGACCCCTGCGTAGATCGGCACGTCGTCGTAGCGCTTGTGGATGCCCTCGAGGCTGAGCACGCGCTCGCCCGCGCGCGCGGGCTCGGGGAGGCGCAGCCGGATCGTCCTGCGCGCGTCGCTCGGAGCCTCGACCCGTTCGATCTTCTCGAGCGCCTTGAGTCGGCTCTGCGCCTGGCGGGCCTTCGTGGCCTGCGCCCGGAAGCGCTCGACGAAGCGCTCCATCTCGGCGATCTGCCGATCCTGGTTCGCCTTGCGAGCGAGCAGCTCTTCGCGCCGGGCGTCGCGCTCGCGCAGGTAGCGATCGTAGTTGCCCTCGTAGAGGGCGAAGCCGCCGCGTCCGTCGAGCTCGGCGATGCGATTGGCCTGACGCCGCAGGAAGGTCCGGTCGTGGGAGACGACGACGAGCGCGCCGGGGAAACGTTCGACGGTCTGCTCGAAGAAGCAGATCGAGGGCAGGTCGAGATGGTTGGTCGGCTCGTCGAGAAGCAGGACGTCGGGCTGCGCCAGCAGGAGCTTCGCGAGCTCGACGCGCATCAGCCAACCGCCGCTGAAGGTCGAGAGCGGGCGCGCCGTGGCCTCTTCGTCGAAGCCGAGGCCCGCGAGGACCGCCGCGACCCGCGCGTCGCGCTCGAAGCCGCCCGCCAGTCGCAGGCGCGTCGAGAGCGTGTCGTAACGCTCGCTGAGCGCGGCGGGCAGGGCCTCGCCCGCCTCGCCCCGTCGCGCGATCCGGCCTTCGAGCTCGACCAGCTCGGCCTCGAGCGCCTCGAGCTCGGCGAAGGCCCGCCCCGCCTCCTCGCGCACGCTGCGTTCGGCGCGCGGATCGATCTCCTGTCGCAGCATGGCGATGCGGGTCGAGCGGGGACGCTGGACGTCGCCGCCGTCGAGCGCCTCCTCGCCGAGCAGCATCCGCAGCAGCGTCGTCTTGCCGGCTCCGTTCGGTCCGACGATGCCGATGCGATCGCCGGCGCGCACGACGAGCGACACGCTGCGAAAGAGCACGCGGTCGCCGATGGTCTTTTCGAGCTGATCGAGTCGCAGCAGCACGCGGGACCTGCGGGTGGGATGGATCGCCAGGGAGGCGGCAGAAAATGGCGGCGGCGAACGGGCTGGGCAAGTCGCCGGGTTGGCGACGTGGGAGTGTGTCCTGCATCCTGCGCTCGGAATGAGATTGTCGCGGCAGGTGCAGTACGCGCTGTGTGGCATCTTCGATCTCGCCTACAACGGCGCGGGCGAGCCGGTCCACGTGCGTCGGATCGGTGAGCGCCAGCAGATTCCGCACGCCTTCCTCGAGCAGATCTTCCAGCGCCTGCGCCGCGCCGGGCTGGTGACCGGCAAGCGGGGGCCGGGCGGCGGGTTCCTGCTGACGCGCCCGCCGACGGAGATCAGCCTGCGGGAGGTCGTCGAGGCGATCGAGGGCCCGATCGCCGGCCGCGGGGCCGGAAGCGGGCGCGGCGAGGGCGGGGCGGAGACGGCGCTCGAGCCCTCCGTCCACCGGCCGGACTTTCTCTGGGACGAGCTCGCCGCGCGCTTCGCGGCGGTGCTCGGAGAGATCCGCGTCGCGGACGTCTGCCGGGAGGCGATCCGTCGGTCGGTCGTGCGGGATCTGCCGACCCGCTTCGATTTCGAGATCTGAGCCGCTCCGGGCCTCGAATCGAACCGGGTTTGGGCCATCGCGGCGGTCGGCCCCGTCGATTAGACTCCGCGCGGCTCCCGCCCCCCGCGAGGAGAGCCCTCGGACGGGCTTTCGTGAGATGGAAGTGGCAGTCGAGCGCATCGATCTCGATCCGGAGCGGGAGAGTCGATTCGTCCCGAGCGAGATCCTGCTCGAGATCTGCGGCCACGCGCTCGATGCGGCGCCCGAGGAGTGCTGCGGCCTGGTGCTCGGCAGTGACGCGGAGCGCTTCCTGCGTGCGGTTCGCATCACCAACGTCATGACCAAGATGCACGTGGAGGATCCCATCGCGTTTCCCAAGGATGCACGCCACGCCTACTACATGGCCGAGGTCGAGTACCTGCGCGCGCTCGAGGAGGCCGAGGGGCGAGGCGAGAGCGTGACGGCGGTCTATCACTCCCACTTCGGTCAGGGCTGCTACCTCTCGCAGGACGACGTCGCCTTCGCGGCGCATCCGCTCTTCCCATTCCCCGGCGCGGCCCAGATCGTCGTCTCCGTGCTCGGCGACCGAGTGCAGGAGGTCGGGCTCTTCGAGCCGCCGCGCGCCGGGAACGTGCGCTTCGTCGGCCGTCGGCTCGAGGCACGGCCGTGAATCGACGCGTCCTGCTCGCATGCGGGTCGCTCGTCGCGGTCATCGCCTGGCTGACCGGCTGCGCCTCGACGCGGGTCGCGATCGACGCGCTGCCAGAGGCGCCGATCGCGTTCATGCACTGGACCGACAAGGCGGCCCAGAAGCGCAGCGAAGTCTTCGCGAAGGCGGGCGAGGTTCCGCCGCTGCCCGAGGACAAGGACGATCCGGAGGGCCGACGGGAGCTCGAGATCCGGGCGTACCTGCGCGCCGAGGAGTCGCTCCAGCTCGCACGTCAGCTGACCAAACAGCCCGGGCGGCTGATGCTCTACTGGCCGCGCACCGGCAAGGTCGAGCGCCTCGAGGCCGCGCCGCCCGACGCGCGCCCGCTGGCCTGGTCGAAGGACCATCGACGTCTGCTCTTCGCCTCGGCGCATCGGGGCGGCCGCGAGCAGCTCTACGAGTACCACCTCGACCGCCGCGACCTGCGCACGCTCACCGTCGGTCCCGACGAGCATCCGCGGGGCGACTACGCCGACGACGATCGGCTCGCGATCCTGGGATTGCGCCATACGGCGCCGTCCGGCGCGGCCGAGAGCACGGTGCGCCTGCACGAGCCGGGCGACGTCGTCGGGCGCGTGATCGCCCACGACGTGCCGCCCGGCACGCTCCGGCTCGCGCCGGCGGGGGACCGGATCGTGTTCGAGCAGGTGGTCGCGCGGCTGCGGAGCGATGGTCCGACCCAGTACGACTCGTTCGTCGCCGTTCGCCCCGTCCGGCCAGGGGCCGAGGCGCAGCAGCTCTTGCGGGGGCGGGAGCCGGCCCTCACGCCCGACGGCGAATGGATCGTGTTTGCATCGCCGTCCACCGCGGGCTATCGACTGCGGCGCATGCGACTCGATGGAACCGCCCGGGTGGCCATCCATCCGGGGACCGACGAGGAGCGCATGCCCACCGTCTCGCCCGACGGTGAATTCATCGCCTTCGTTCAGGTCGAGGACGGAAAGCGCCATCTGGCCGTCCGGCGTTTCGACGGCAAGGCCGAGCGCGTCCTGCTGAAAGAGGGCTGGAGCGAATTTCCGGTCTGGTAGTAGACGGACCGAGTCCGGCGCAGGGCGGCCGCGCCCGGCTGCCCGCGCCAACCCAAGCCGACGTCCGCGTCGATTCAGAGAGAGGATCCCACGTCCATGAGCCCGGCGAACCAGCGCGATCTCGTCCCCGTCCACGGTGGTCTCGACGAGCCCGTCGATCGAATCGTCTCCTACAAGCACAAGGCCGCCTTCCTCTCCGAGGCCGCCGCGCTGCCCGCGATCCGCGTGACGGCCGCCGACCTGTCGACGGTCCACCGGCTGGCCGACGGCGCGCTCTCGCCGCTGACGGGACCGATGCGGCGCGACGCCTTCGAGCGCGTGCTGCAGGAGAAGGTGATCGTCTCGAACGGTCGCAAGTACGCCTGGACGATCCCGATCGCGTTGCCCGTGACCGATGCCGAGGCGGCCCGCGTCAAGAAGGGCGGCTCGTGCGCGATCCAGACCGAGGACGGCGGCGTCGCCGCGGTCCTCTCCGACGTCGAGGTCTTCGACTGGGACAAGAAGACCTACCTCTCGAGCGTCTACGGTACCGAGCGGGTCGACCATCCCGGCGGTCGCATCGTCGACAACGACGCGCGCACGAAGCTGATCGGCGGCGAGATCCAGGCGCTGCCCCAGCGGCTGCCGAAGGACTACGCGGAGTTCATGCTCTCGCCCCGGCTCACCCGGGCGTTCATTCGCGAGAAGAAGTGGGAGCGCGCGCTCGCGTTCCAGACGCGCAATCCGCTGCATCGCGCGCACGAGTACGCGCTCGTCTACGGCGTCGAGGTCCTGACGGCGCAGGGCTTCTTCGCCGGTGCGGTGCTCAACCCGCTGATGGGCGAGCTCAAGGGCGACGACGTGCCGGCCGCGACCCGGATGCTCTGCTACCGCAAGCTCCACAGCGAGCGCCTGCTCGGTCAGGGCGACAAGGACGAGTCGATCTGGAAGAAGGCGGGCTGGGACATCTCCGACGTCTTCGAGCTGATCGGTCTCGACATCAAGATGTTCTACGGCGGTCCGTCCGAGGCGGTGATGCACGCGATCTACCGCCAGAACTACGGCTTCTCCGACATCGTGATCGGCCGCAAGCACGCCGACGCGCCCTACGAGGATGGCTCCGCCATCTGGGGCGACTTCGATGCGCACGAGATCTTCGAAAACCTGCCGGGCGAGCTCCACATCAAGCCCTGCAAGGTCGGCTTCGCCGCCTTCTACGAGAGCCTCGGTCGCGTCGACCTGACCGAGCGCCACGAGGGCGAGAAGCCGTACTCGATCTCCGGGACCAAGGTGCGCGAGCAGCTGCAGGCCGGCGAGCGACCGGATCCCCGCATCATGCGCCCCGAGACGTCCGACGTGCTGATCGAGGCGTATCGCAAGAGCAAGTAGATCGGGGCGTTCGGCTTCAGACCATCCGGATGCGCGGGGTCCGAGCGTGGGCGAGCAATGCCTCGCGCTCGGCTCCGTCGCCCGGATGGACGGCATAGCCGAAGGCCAGACCGACCCGGACGGGCTGGTTCGCCGACTCGTGCTTCGATACGGCGTCGGCGACCGCGCGCGCCAGCTCGAAGACGCGCTCGCCCGGCAGTCGGCCGGGCTCCGGCATGAGCACCGCGAATTCGTCGACGTCGATCCGGGCGAGCACGTCGAACTCCCGCAGCCTGGCCCGCAGCGCCTCGGCGAGAACGCCGATCACCTTCGCCACCTGGGCGGGGCTCGACTCGCTCGCGATCTCCGCCCGGTTCTCGAGCCGACAGACGCACACGACGAGCGCGTTCTCGCGACCGGCGGCTCGCGCGATCTCCTCGTGGAGGCGCTGGCCGAGGTAGGCCGCGGAGGGCAGCCCCGTCTCTTCGTCGAAGTTGCGCTGTTGCAGGTTCTCGCGGTGGGCGAGGGCATGGTCGAGGCTGCGCTCGACGTAGGAGACGAAGCGGCCGAAGACCTGCAGGTCGTCGTCGTCGAAGCGGCTCGTGAAGAAGCGGTCGAGCGCGACCTTGTCGTAGATCGAGAGCGTCCCGATGACGTCCCCCCCGCGCTTCAGCGGCGCCGTCAGGATCGAGCGGAAGTCCTCGACGAGCGGCGCGAGCTGGGGGTCGAGGCTCGCGTCCTGGATGAGGTGCGGTGTGCGCCGGCGAATCGAGCCGACCGTGACGGCCTTGTCGAGCCGGAAGAGCGCTTCCTGCGCGGCGCCGTCGGCGCCGCCGTAGTAGGAGCGGATCACGTAGCGCCGCGTCGTCGGATCCTGGAGGCGGAGCACCGCGTGGTCCGCCTCCAGGATCATGGCGACGGACGACGTGGCGAGCCGGGCGACCTCGTTCGGCTCGTTGCACGAAAGCATCCGAATCGAGGTCTCGTTGATCGCATTGATGCGCTCGCTGCGCTGGGCGAGGCGGGCTTCGCGATCGCTGCGCGCGATCGTCTCGGCCGCGGCCGCGGCGATCTCCTGCCAGCCGGCGAGGGGACTGCGCGTGGCCGCGAGATCGGCGCCCGCCTGGATCGTCAGCAGGCCGACCGTCTGGCCTCCTGCCGCCAGCGGCAGCGCCGCATAGCCGATCCCGCCTTCCTCGCGGCGCAGAACGATGGCGCGTCCCTGACGAACCGCTTCTCCGTCGATGCCCGCGCCGGCGGGCAGGCGGTATTCGGCGCCGAAGGCCGTGCCCGCGAGCGAGGTGGCGGACAGGCGCAGCGGGCCGTCGCCTTCGCGCAGGTAGAGCTGGGCGATGCCGCCGCCCGCGCGTTCGGCGACGAAGCGGCAGAACGATTCGAGCCGTTCCGAGAGGATCGCCGGGCCGCGTAACAGGCGCTGGACCTCGCGCACGGCGTCGTAGCGGGCCGCCTGGCTGCGCAGCGCCTCGTGCTCCTGGGCGCGGGCGATGATCTTCGCATCGAGGTGCGCGAGCTGCTCCATGAAGCGGAGGTCTTCGTCGCCGAAGGCGTCGGGGCGCGTCGCGTGGTGGACGTTGAGGACACCGAGGACCTTGCCGGCGTGGATCAGCGGGACGCAGAGCGCGCTCTCGACGTCGACGCGGTCGCGCAGCAGGTCGTACTGCTGTCGGTCGGCGCGCCCCCGCAGATGGATCGGCCGGCCTTCGGCCGCGACCCGGCCCGAGATCCCCTGTCCGAGCGCGACGCGGATCTTCGGCCAGAGCTCGGGCTCGACGCCGCGCGCGACGCGGATCCGCAGCGCATGGGCCTCGGGATCGAGCAGCATCAGGCTTCCGCCTTCGGCGCCCGTCACGCCGACCGCGATCTCGAGCATGCGATCGAAGAGCTCGTCCGTCTCGATCGTCAGCTCGACGGATTCCACGACCTCGTGCAGGGCCTGCAGCAGCTCGGCCTTGCGGTCGCGGGGGGCCACGCCGTAGCCCCAGAGCAGGCGAGCCGTCAGCGGCGTCACGATCTGGGGGCTGGGCTGCGGCCGCGCGCGGACGTGCCCTGCGACGTCGCCCGTCGCGTCGACGATCGCGTCGAAGCGCTGCTCGCCGAAGAAGGCGGCCGGATCGTCGACCAGGATCGGAGCGACGTGATGGGAGAGGGCGGAGCCCAGGCTCCGCGCGCGTTCGAGCGCGGCGGGGAGGTCGGCGTCGTAGATGCGCGGGACCTCGATGCCGGGATTGGCGAGCAGCAGCCGCAGCAGCCGCAGCGACTCGTCGCTCGCTCCCCAGATCCCGACCCGGCGGCGCATCATCCGTCCCCGCGGCGCGGGGGATCGTCGAGGCGGAGGTGCAGGACGAGCGAGCGGGTCCGGCCCGAGGCGTCTCCGAGGACGAGGGGCAGGGCGAGGGCGCCATCGGCACCGACCATCGCCTGGCCGGCAGAGACGATTCGGAGCGGTGTGCCCGGCTCGCCTTCGCCCTTCTCGAGCTCGCTCTGGACCGCGCTCCAATCGGGCTGCGTCGTGCGGTCGAAGTCGAGCGCCCCGAGCGCGTCGTCGCCGAGCGCGGCCTCGGCGAGGATGCCCGCCTCGAGTGCCTCGTGCGGTCGCATCGGCGCCGCCGTGCCGGCAGCGACGTCGGTCCGCGCCCGAGCCGCGTCGGCTGCGGGCGGCGTCGCCGCGCCTGCTCGCTGGGAGCTGCCGTCGCGGTGTTGCCGGACGACGTGCTTCGAGATCGTCGTGAGGGTCGGCAGGATGCCGTGGCCCGTCGTCGCGATCGTCTCGAAGACGGCGGCCTCCCGCAGCCCGATCTTGCGGTGCAGCGACTCGATCGCGAAGGGATCGGCGACGTCGCGCTTGTTGTACTGCAGGACGATCGGAAGCGATTCGAGGCGCTGGCCGTAGGCGGCGAGCGAGTTGCGCAGCTCGGCGATTCCGGCGGCGTTCTCGTCGATGCGGCCCGGCGAGCAGTCCAGCACGAGCACGATGCCGTCGACCCGATCGAGCAGCTGCTTGCGCGTCATGCCCTGGTCCTCGCCGCCGGGGACGGCCACGAGCTCGATCTGCATGGGGCGCCCGCCGACCTCGCCGAGCGAGATCGAGAGCGACTCCGCATGGACGGTCGGATCGAGCAGCGAGGGGACGCGCTGCAGCTCGCCGCGGGACTCCGGGCGCAGGCGCGCGTGGATGGTTCGCAGCGTCGTGGTCTTGCCCGCGCCCTCGATGCCCCAGAGCAGGATGCGGGCCTGTGCCTCCGCCATCTCAGACCTTTCCCTTCTTCGTGAGGATTCGCCGGGCGTGGGTGCTGATGTTGCTCGGCACGTCCTTGCTCTTCATCAGGTGGCGCAGGTCGCGCTCCTGGAGGTAGTTGAGGAACTTGACGGCTTGCGGCGTCGGCGTCTTGGGATTCGCGGCGAGGGCGAGCTTGATCTGGTAGTTCTTGGTCCACTCGCGGTTGTTCGCGATCACGCGCAGCAGCTCGTCCGACATCGAACGGCTCTGGGCGAAGGCGACGACTTCCGTCTCCGACAGCTTCGGGCTGGCGAGGACCGACGAGGCCACGATCCGATTGCGGTCCTTGACGAGCAGGGCCCGCGCTTCCTTGCCGCCGACGCGGGCCAGCTTGATCTTCTGCATCACGGTCATCTTCTGCACCGCCGCGAGCAGGCTCCCCTGCAAGGCCTCGTCGTCGAGGTCGGGTCCGCCCTCCGCAGAGAGCAATCGGGCGATGTCGCCCATGTCCTCGCCGAGCAGCTCGAGCACGGCGGCCTCGGCCTCCGCCTGATCGACCGCGTCCTCCTCGCGTGTGACGGCACGGTCCTCGAGGCCGAGGAAGGACAGGATCCGTTCGATCACCGAGCGGCCCGTGAGCGGGTTCGCTCCGAGCGCGTCGACGATCTCCTCGTGGCGCAGCATGCGTTCCTGGTTCTGGCTGATGATATCCACGACCCGGGAGTGCGGCAGGGTCGCGAGCCAGGCGATCGTCGCGTCGTCGGTCGCCGGATTGAGGGCGATGGCCTCGCAGCGGGCCTCGTCGTGTTTGTGGAGCTGGGCCAGGAGCGAGAGCAGGGCGGGATGGGCGGGTCCGCGCAGGACCGACGCGAGCACCGGCTCCGGCAGCTGCTCGAGGCTCTTGCGCGCCGTGTCCTTGATGTCCGGCTCGGGATCGTTGGCGAGCACGAGGAGCACGGTCGCGAGCTCGAGGGGCTCGAGGGGAAGGGCGCCCCGGGCGGCCATGCGCCGGATCTCGACCGGTGCGTCCCGACGCGCGTACTTCTCGGCCTCCCGCGAGAGGCGGAGGCGGACCTTCTCACGGGCCGGCGCGGAATCGGACAACGGGCAGTCCCTCTCTGGAGCGTGAGCGGGACCGGCGCAGGCGTCTCCGCCCCGCGGCCGGCCCGGGTCCAGGGGTGGATCGGTCGCGCTCGGACCCGACTTGATCCCGGTGGCGGGGGGCGGGACGCCGGTGCGGCAGGGTCGGGACCGCCGGGTCGGCCGCGGCTCGGGGCCGGGGATCCGGTAGGGGGAGACAGGATGCGCGGGGTCGGCGGCAGCGGGACGACCGGGGTCGGGTCGCGCGCGGCGCTCAGCCGCGGTCGGGTCGGTTCTTCTCGAACAGCAGTCGCAGGCCGTCGAGCGTGAGGAACGGGGCGACGTGGTCGATCGTCGTGCACTCGGTGGCGATCAGGCGGGCGAGCCCGCCGGTCGCCACGACGCGTGCGTCGTCGCCGAGCTCGCCCCGGATTCGGGTATTCATCGAGTCGACGAGGCCCGCGTAGCCGTAGAGCAGGCCCGACTGCAGCGCCCCCGTGGTCGTCCGGCCGATGACGGACTTCGGACGCGCGATCTCGACGCGGTGGAGCTTCGAGGCGCGCTCGAAGAGGGCCTCCATCGAGATCTGGATGCCGGGGCAGATCACGCCGCCCAGGTACTCACCGCGGGCGGAGATGCAGTCGAAGGTCGTCGCCGTACCGAAATCGACGGCGATCGCCGGACCGCCGTAGAGGTCGAAAGTCGCCACGGCGTTGACGATGCGATCGGCACCGACCTCGTGCGGGTTCTCGTAGCGGACGGGCATGCCCGTGCGGATGCCCGGACCGACGATCTGCGGGGCATGGCCGAAGAGCTTGGTACAGACCCGTTCCCAGATCGGCACGACGGGGGGGACCACGCTCGAGAGGATCGCGTGCGTGACCTCGCGCGGCGCCCGCTCCTCGCTCGCGAAGAGCGACGACAGCGAGATCACGACCTCGTCGGAGGTCTGGGCGCGCTGGGTCGAGAGACGCCAGTGTTGGGCGAGGGTGGCCTCGCTGCCCTGGTAGTCGAAGACGCCCAGGGTGACGTTCGTGTTGCCGACGTCGATGACCAGCAGAACGGGATCACCCACTGACTCGCATCCTCATGAAGGCGGCCCGCCCGAACGCGGTCCTCGCCGTCGCCCGCCCCCCGCGGCGGTCGGAGATCATCGCCCGTCCCGGGGCCGCTTCGCCAGGGTGACGTCCCCGGCCATCACCTCGACGATTTCGCCCGGACGGGCGTCCGACTCGACCTCGATCTCGAGGGCTCCGTTCGCCGCGATGCCCCGGGCGCGGCCCTCGATCCGCCCGCCCGAGAGCGCGTCGACCGCGACGCGCGACCCGGCCATCCGGAAATAGCGTTCGAAACGCGGCCGCAGGGCCTCGAACCCGCCCTGCGCATGGGCATCGAGCTGCGCCTCGAGGGCCGCGAAGAGGCCGCGCGTGAAGGCCGTCCGGTCGATCGCCCGCCCGAGCTCGCTCGAGAGGCTGGTCGCCCCGTCCCGGAAGTCCTCGGGGAAGGCCGTCCGATCGACGTTCAGGTTGACGCCGATGCCGAGCACCGCGAAGGCGATGCGCGCGCCCTCGGTACTGCTCTCCATCAGGATCCCCGACGTCTTGCGGTCGTGGAGCAGGACGTCGTTCGGCCATTTGATCGCGACGGCCTCGGGGTCGTCGACGAACGCCGCGACCGTGTCGGCGACGGCGATCGCCGCACCGAGGATGAGCGTCGGCGCGTCGGCGATGGAGCAGGTCGGACGCAGCACGATCGACGTGTAGAGGTTGGCATGGGGCGGCGAGAAGAAGGCGCGGCCGAGGCGTCCCCGACCGGCGGTCTGCGCCTCGGCGACCACCGCGGTGCCATGCTCGGCGCCGCGTCGGCCCAGCTCGAAAGCGACGCGGTTGGTCGAGTCCGTCGTCTCGTGATAGTCGTAGGCGTGCCCCACCCAGCGCGTCTTCAGGTCGCGCTGCACCTCTTCGGCATAGAGCCGATCGGGCGCCGCGACGAGTCGATAGCCGCCCCCCGGCTCACCCTCGATCGCATACCCCCGCTTGCGGAGGGCCTCGACGTGCTTCCAGATCTGGGCCCGCGTGACGCCCAGTCGTTCGGAGAGCAGCGCGCCCGAGACCGCTCCCCGCGGCTCGGCCCGCAGCGCGGCGAGCACGGCGGCCGCACCGCTCGCCGGCGCGCTCATCGTGCTGCGGATCCCGGCCCTGCGCCGTGCGGCAGCAGGTCGATCTCGAGGGCGACGTCGGCGACGTGGACCGAATGGGTCAGGGCGCCCATCGAGATCCGCGCGACGCCCGTCTCGGCATAGGCGGGGAGGTTGCCCGCGTGGATGCCGCCCGACGCCTCGAGGAGCACGCGGTCGCCGTGGCGCTCGACGATCCGACGGATCGCGTCGGGCTCCATGTTGTCGAGGAGCAGGAAGCGGCAGCCGAGCTCGATCGCCCGATCCGCCATCGCCTCCGATTCGACCTCGACCTGGACGGCCACGCCCTGCGGCGCACCGGTGAGGGCGCGTCGAACCGCCTCGTCGAGACCGCCGGCCGCCGCGATGTGGTTGTCCTTCACCAGGATCGCGTCGTAGAGCCCGCGTCGATGGTTCACGCCGCCGCCGATCGCCACCGCGTACTTCTCGAGCGAGCGCCATCCGGGCGTGGTCTTGCGCGTGTCGACGAGCGAGGTCGGGCGTCCCTCGAGCAGGTCGACCAGACGGCGCGTCTGCGTCGCGATGCCGCACAGTCGGCCGAGGAAGTTGAGCGCGGTGCGCTCGGCGGTGAGGATCGACGCATAACGGCCCTGGATCCGCATGAGGATCTCGCCCGGCGCGAGGCGTCGGCCTTCTGCGACCCCGTCGGCGCGCTCGATGGCGAGGCTCGGGTCGACCTGGCGGAAGACCGCCTCGGCGATCGGGAGCCCGCAGGCGATCAGGGCGGTCCGCGCCTCGATGCGGGCTCGGCCCTCGCGATCCCGCCCGACGACGACCTGGCTCGTCAGATCCCCGGGACCGACGTCCTCCGCGAGCGCGAGGTCGAGCAGGGACTGCCATTCCGCCCGAGGCGGCACACCGAGCATCGACGACTCCGGAGCGAGGGGTGGCGCACGAGCGTATCGCATCCGGCCATCGAGCCGAACCGGGACGTTCCACCGCGTGCGATGCGGGCGGGCCTCGATCCCGGCACGCGTCGCTCGATCCCGGATCGGGGGCGGGTCCGGTCGGGGTTCAGTCGGACTCGCCCTTCAGCTTGCGGATCTCCTCGCGGACGAGCGTCTCCGCCATCTGGGGAATCACCTCCCAGGCGATCCGTTCGACCCGCTCGATGACCTGCTTCACGATCGTCTCGGAGAGATCGGAGAAGGCCTCCCAGGCGACCTTCTCGAGCGTTTCATGGACCCGCTGCTGCAGCACCGGCGAGAGGTCGTCGACGGCCTGGCGCGATGCGGCGGCATCGGAATCGCTGCGGATCGAGAAGGGGGGCGTCGTCAACCCGGCCGATCCGCCGGATGCGCCCGAGTCGCCCGAGTCGGGCAGCACGTCCTCGTCGGGGGGCTCGCCGGCGTCGAGCGAGACGACCGGGAGCGCCTCGATCGCCGGTCCCGCCGACACGGCCGGGGGCGGGAGCGGGGGCGGTTGGAGCGCGCTCTCCACGGGCGAGGCCGTCGGCGACGGCGACTCCTCCCGGGCCAGCAGATCGCCCGAGGAGACGTCGAAGTCGTCGACCGGGAGCTCGGGCACGGCTCGAGCAGACGAGGGGACCGGCGCGGGCGACGGGATCGAAACGGAGGGATCGCCGAGGACCTGCGACTCGGATACGTCGAGCAGGGAGGAGAACGACTCCTCGAGCAGGTCGACCTTGGCGACCGGCGCCTGCTCCGAGACGTCGAACCCGTAGTCCGGCTCGCGTGCGGACGACGCCGATCCGACGCCGAAGTCGCGATGGGGGAGCGGCGGGGGCGGGGGCTCCATCCTGGCCGCCGGGTCGGGGACCATCGCGCGCGGCGCGGCGGCGCTCGGCGGGGCGGAGCCCCGCGCGGACGCCGGTGCGAGCGAGGGCGCCGAGGTGGCGAGCAGCGCATCGAGGTCGGTCACGCCGGAGGTCGGCAGGCTCCGTGACGTCGCGGCATTGGCATCGTCGCGTGCAACCTGGATCTGGCTCGCGGGCTCCGGGTCGAAGGCGGAGTCGAGGTCGAGCACGGGGCGCGAGTCGAGGCCTCCGAGGTCGAGCGGCTCGTCGAAGCCGAGGTCCTCGTCGAGCGCGTCGCCGCCGAGGACGCGGGTATCGGCATCGGACGGGGCGTCGACGCGGGCCAGGCTGGGGGCAACGGCCTCGGTCGGGAGCGGGATGGCGATCGTCTGGTCGTCGCACTCGCCGACCCCGTCGACTTCGGCGGACGCGTTCGAGTCCGTCTCGAGATCGAGCGGCGCGGGCTTCGAAGCCATGCTCGACTCGCCGATGTCGTCGCCGGCGGGGCCGAAGAGGTCGTCGTCGAGCGCCTCCGAGAGGTCGTCCTCCGAGATCGAAGGGGTCACGTCGAGCGAATCGGTCTGGCCCAGGAATCCGTCGCGGTCCTCGTCCCCTTCGACGACGAGGGCGTCGTCGTCGAAGAGGCCCTCGATCGGAGCCGCCGTCGAAGCGTCGGCGCGCGGAGCGGGGGCCGGCCGCGCGGCGCTCCGCATGACGGTCTTGACCCGCTCGACCAGGGCCTGGGCCTCGAAGGGCTTCGTGATGTGACCGTCGGCACCGACGCTGGTCGCGCGCGCTTCGTCGAAGGCCTCGAAGGTCCCCGTCAGCAGCAGGACCGGGACATGGGCGAGGGTCGCATCCTGCTTGATCGCTTCGCAGACCTCGTAGCCGCTCTTGCCCGGCATCACGACGTCCGCGAGGACGACGTCGGGTCGGACCTCGCGCGCCCGGATCAGCGCGTCGTCGCCGTTGTCGGTCGAGACGATCTCCACGTCCTCGTTGGCGAAGGAGAGCCCGACCAGCTTCTGGATCACCACCGAGTCATCGGCCAGCAATAGCGTCTTGGACATCCACCCCCCCGATTCCGGGCACGCGCAGCCCGGCACAGCCGATGAGCCTACCGCTCCCGGCCCGTATCGTCGCGGTCCGCCGCGGGATTGAAGGCATTTTTGCGCGCTGGTGAGCCGTCTGCCGCCTCTTGCGTCAAGCCGCCCGATGGGGCCTCCGATAGCGGATCCGATCTGCCCCACGCGCGTGGTGCTCTGGGAGTCGCGCATGCTTCTGCGATCTGCGGCCCGGACCGACGTCGGCATGCGCCGCCAGGACAACGAGGATCGCTATGCGATCGTGCCGGGGCTCGGTCTCTTCCTCGTCGCAGACGGGATGGGCGGTCACAAGGCGGGGCAGGTCGCGAGCCAGATCGCGGCGGAGGCAGCGATCCGCGCGATCGAGGCGCTCCAGGGGGCGACGGTGTCGTTGGCCGAGCGACTCCGACACGCCGTGGCCTGTGCCAATCGCGAGATCTTCCTGGCGGGCCAATCCGATGCCGAGCTCGCGGGGATGGGGACGACGCTCGTGGCGATGCTCTTCGGCGAGGAGCGCCTCGCGCTCGCCCACGTGGGGGACAGTCGGGCCTATCTGTTGCGACGGGGGCGCTTGCGGGGCCTGACCGACGACCACTCGATCGTCGCCGAGCTGCTGCGCCGCCAGGCGATCAGCGAGGAGGCGGCCCGCGCCCATCCGCATCGGCATGTGCTCACGCGGGCGCTCGGCGTGCGGCCCCGGATCGAGCCCGACCTGGCGGAGATGACCCCGCAGCCGGGGGACGTCTTCGTGCTCTGTTCGGACGGCCTGACGACCCACGTCGGGGACGAGGAGATCGCGGCGCTCGTAGGCGGCGACGCGGATCTCGACACGGCGGCGGGCCGACTCGTCGAAGCCGCGAACGAAGCGGGCGGACAGGACAACGTGACGGTCCTGCTGCTGCGGGTCGAGAAGGAAGACTGACACGGTCGGCCCGGTTTGGGGCCGGACTAACGATCGACCATGCCCTTCAGCTTGGACCGCAGCCGCATAACTGCTTTCGTGTGGATCTGGCACACGCGGCTCTCGGTGATGCCGAGGATCGTCCCGATCTCCTTCATGTTGAGATCTTCGTAGTAGTAGAGGGAGATCACGAGGCGCTCCTTCTCGGGGAGCGATCCGATCGTGTCCGAGATGACGTGCTTCGTCTCCATGTGCTTGAGCGAAGCGAACGGATTCTCGGACGACACGTCCTCGATGATGTCGGCGAAGGTGCCGGAACGGTCGCCGTCGGAGTTGGTTCCCCGGATCTCCTCGAGGTTGACGAGCGAGATGCCCTTGACCTGGTTGATCAGGGTATGGAACTTGTCGAGCTCGAGGCCGAGCGAGTCCGCGACCTCGTCCTCGTTCGCCGAGCGGCCGAGGCGCTGCTCGACCTCGCCGTAGGCACGCTCGAGGCGGCGGCCCTTCTGGCGCACGCTGCGCGGAACCCAGTCGAGCGAGCGCAGCTGGTCGAGGATCGCGCCCTTGATCCGGAACTCGGCGTAGGTCTTGAACTTGCAGTTCTTCTCGGGGTCGTACTTCTCGATCGCATCCATCAGGCCGATGACGCCCGTGTTGTGGAGGTCGTCGAGATCGATGTGGGAGGGGAGGCGGACCGCGATCCGATTCACGATGTAGCGGATCAGCGGAGTGTGCTCGAGGACGATCTCCTCCTTGAGGCCGGCCGGAATCTCGTCGTGCAGCTCCTTCGCCTCGCGCAGCAGGGTCTCCATCTCCATCGGTTCCTCTCGTCGGTTCGCCATGTGTCCGCTCGTTTCGACTGTGCGGCCCAGGTCGTGGTGGAACGCGCGCCTCGGATGCGTCGGGTTCCGGTTTCTTCGCCGGCGCTGCGATCGCATTGCCGGCCGTACGCGCCGCCAAAGCAGGGGGCGTGCCAAGCCCGCGCGCGCGTCGCGAGACTTGACAGGGAATTCACCGGAAATCGATGCGTCGGCCGCAGCCGCCGACGAGAAGTAGGCGGAACGCAAGAGGAATCCGCGGTGTCGGCGCGGGCGCGACTACGCAGGATTCTTCGCGTCCGAGCCGGGCCCGCGCGGGCGAACGGCGGTGCGGGGCGATGAGCCGGGGCGAGCCCCCATCGTTCGGCGCGTTTCGATCCGCAAGGGCCGTTCGGATTGGAACGACGTCGTTCCGACCGGGAACGCTTCGCGCCGCGCCGACCGGGATCGGATCGGCATGACGCGAGGTCCCGCGTGTCCTCAGGCCCGGGGCGATCGAGGGCGCAGGCCGCGCTTCTTGATCTTCTCGAGCAGCGTCGTCCGGTTCAGACGCAGCAGGCCGGCGGCGCGGTTCTTGTTCCAGCCCGTTCGTTCGAGGGCCTGCTCGATCAGGTCGTTCTCGAACCGGGTGACGACGGCGTTGAAGTCGAGCCCGGTCGCCGGCAGACGGGGCGCCGTGCAGGGCGGCTCGGCGGGGGCGCCCAGGCCGGGCAGAAGCGCCTCGACGTCGATCTCGCCCGACCCGACGAGAACCGTCAGGCGCTCGATCAGGTTCTCGAGCTCGCGCACGTTCCCGGGCCAGTCGTGCTCCATCAGGCGCTGCATCGCGGCGTCGCTCATTCCCGTCACGCGCGCGCCGCGTTCGTGGCGCGCGCGGTCGAGGAAGTGGTGGACGAGGAGGGGCACGTCTTCGATGCGCTCGCGCAGCGTCGGTACGGCGATCGGCAGCACATTCAGGCGGTAGAAGAGATCGTCGCGGAAGTGGCCCGTGCTCCGTCGCTGCGCGAGATCCCGGTTCGTCGCGGCGATCACGCGGACATCCACGCGCTGGGCGCTCGACGAGCCGACGGGCTCGAAGCTCCGCGTCTGGAGCACGCGCAGGAGCTTGACCTGGACGCTCGGCGAGACCTCACCGATCTCGTCGAGGAAGATCGTGCCCCCGTCCGCCGCGACGAATCGGCCCTCCCGTCGCGCGAAGGCGTCGGTGAAGGCGCCGCGGACGTGGCCGAAGAGCTCGCTCGCGAGCAGGGGCTCGGGGATCGCGCCGCAATGCACGGCGACGAACGGTCCCCCGGCGCGGTGGCTCGCGTCGTGGAGCGCGCGGGCGAAGAGCTCCTTGCCCGTCCCGCTCTCGCCCGTGATCAACACGGTTGCGTCGGAATCCGCCATCCTCTCGACGAGGGCGAGGGCCTTCGCGAGGGCGGCGCTGCGGCCGACGATCTGGTCGAGCTTGGGCCGTGAAGATCGTGTCGCCGCGTCCTCTGCGGCGAAGCCGTCGAGAAATTGGGGCTGCGACAGGGTGTTTCTCCGCGGTGCGGAGAGGGGCCAGGCCAGTCTAGACGAGTTCGCGCCTCGAAGCCATGCAGCGGCCCCCCGCGCTGCTAGCGTCGGCGCCATGCGAGTCGTCGACCTCGATCGGGACATGAGCGACGTGATCCCGACCAATCTGGCCCCGGACAGCGCGTACCTGTTCGAGCGGATGACGGTGCAGACCCTGCGCTCCACGTTGCCCGAGCCGGGGCGTCGCGTGCTCGACGTGGGGAGCGGGGTCGGCCAGGACTCGGTCGCGCTCGCGCGGGAGGGGGCGTCGGTCGTCGGGGCCGAGCCCTCCGCACGCATGACCGCGATGGCGAAGCTGTTCCAATCCGATCCCCTGCCGGGGGGGGCGAAGGCGCCCGTCTGGGTGCGCGGCTGGGCCGATGCGCTGCCGTTCGCGGACGAGTCCTTCGACGCGAGCTTCTGCAAGGGCGCGCTCGACCATTTCGACGACCCGATCACGGCGATCGCGGAGATGGCCCGGGTGACGCGCCGCGATGGCCGGGTGGTGCTCGCGATCGCGAACTTCGATTCGCTCGCATGCCGCGTGACGCGCGCCCTCGACCACGTCCGCGAGGTCTGGTTCGGATGGCCGCCGCTGCGAGGGCGGCGCGGATACGACACGCCGAGTGATCACTTCACCCGCTACGAGCTCGCGCTGATGCGCGAGCAGGCGGCGCGCTCGATCGAGGTCGAGCGCGAGATCGGGATTTCACTGGGCTGGGGCATGCCCGGCTGGTCGGGATGGCTGGCGAGGATGCCGGCCGGCATCGCCCGCGGCGCGCTCGCGCTCGCCGATCGCCTCGCCCGGCGACTGCCTTCCTTCGCGGACGTCGTGATCCTCGTCGGCCGTCCGCGTCCGGATCAGTCGATGCGGACGCCGCGGCGTGCCAGGACCGCGTGGTAGGCGTCCTGCGTGGCCCTTGCGATCTGAGGCCAGGAGTAGGCCTCGACGACCCGCTCGCGCCCGCGGCGTGCGAGCTCCGCGCGCCGGGCCGGATCGGCCATCAGCTTCTCGATCGCGCCGGCCAGGGCGGCCGGATCGTCGCATGGCACCAGCTCCCCGCCGCCCGTGCGCTCGAGGACCTCGGTGAGGGCGCCCGCGCGCGTCGCGACGACGGGCGTGCCGCAGGCGAGGGCCTCGACGGCGGGGAGCCCGAAGCCCTCGAAGCGCGATGGGACGACCACGAGCTCGGCGCGTCGATAGAGCCCGACCAGCTCGGCCGACCCGACGCGACCCGTCAGCGTGATCCGGTCGAGGAGGCCCAGGTCGCGCGCCCAGCGGCGGACCTTGTTGTCGCTGTTGTCGTCGTCGACGAGCGTGAGCCGGATCCAGGACGGCAACCGCGCGAGCGCCTCGATCAGGGTCCGGATGCCCTTGTTCGGGTCCGACGAACGACCGACGCAGAGGATCTCGTCGAGTCTCCGCGGCACGCCCGGGTCGGGCCGGAAGAGCTCGGTATCGAGTCCGTTGCGGACGTTGATGAGGCGCTCCGGACGCACGCCGAAGTCCTGGACGATCTGCCGCCTGCAGACTTCCGATGAAGTCAACACGGCGTCGAGCCGGCGCGCGACGAAGGACTGCATGCCGATCGGATAGAACTTCATCGTTCCGATCGCCTGCGCGAGCGTCTCGTCGCGGCGGAACGAGGCGCGTCGGTCGACCGTCAGCGGATGGTGGACCGTGGTGACGACGGGGAGTCCCATCGCGCGCAGGCCGAGCAGGCCGTAGCCGAGACACTGGACGTCGTGGACGAGATCGAAGCGGGCTCCGATCCGCAGCTCCTGCGCGATGCGTCGGAACGCGCGGAAGCTGAAGGCGAAGAGCTCGGGCAGGAATCCGATCCGACTCGCCACGAGCTCGTAGAAGTTGAGCGGCGAGAGGACTTGAAGGGGTCGCTCGCGCGGCACGATGCGATCGGTCTCGCCGAGCACCCACTTCGCCCAGAACTGCTGGTTCGGCAGCGAGACGACTCGGTGCGCGAAGGGCATCGGGTCGGGGTACGGCGGTCCGACGAAGACCGCGACCTCGTGCCCGAGTCGGGCCATCTCGCGGGCGAGGAACCAGAGGTAGATGCCCTGGCCGCCGGAATTCATGTTGCCGCGGTATGCGACGAACGCGATTCGGAGGGGGCGGGGCATGCTAGGCCGCAGCCGGCGCGGCCTGGCGGGAGGACGAGCTCCGTCGCCGCGCGCCCGAGCGGGCGACGGCGGGCTTCTCGGCGTAGAGGATCACGCTCTTCGGACAGACGTAGTTGAGCCACGACTCGATGCGCGCCATCAGCGGCGAGGCGGTCGAGCGGATCAGGAACGTGCGGTAGGCGCGGACGAGTCGGCTCTGGTCGGCGCTCGGCAGGTGCATGACGGAGCGCAGGACCCAGTAGGGCGTGTGGAAGCCGTGGGCGAAGCCGCAGCCCGTCGTCCGGAGGCCAGCGGCAGCGAGACCTTCGGCGAGGTCGCGGGGCCGGAAGATCCGGATGTGGCCGCCGGGGCTCTCGAAGTAGTCGTCCCCGAGGCGCAGATAGAGATGCTCGCTCGTCGCCGTCGGAATCGTGACGGCGATCCGCGCGCCGGGCTTGGCGACGCGGGCGAGCTCGCGGGCCGCGGCGCGGTAGTCGTGGACGTGCTCCATCACCTCCGAGCAGATGATGCGATCGAAGGTCCCGTCGGCGAAGGGGAGCGCGAAGGCGTCGCCCTGCAGCATCGCCCCGAAGAGCCCGGCGGCGCGCGCCTGCTTGCGCAGGACCTTGCCCGGCATGCGCATCGAGGGCAGGTCGAGGTCGAGCCCGACGACGTTCGCTCCGCGGCTCTGGCTGCCGAAGCAGTGACGGCCTTCGCCGCAACCGGCGTCGAGCAGGAGATGCCCGGGACGGACGTCAAGCCGCTCGAGATCGACCGTGAGCAGCACGGATCACCTCCTCGAAGACCTCGACGAGCTGCGCGGCGGCCTGGTCCCACTGGAAGAGCCGCTCGACGCGCATGCGGGCGGCGCGGCCCATGCGCTCGGTCTCTGCCGGATCCCGCAGACAGTCCCACATCGCGTCGGCCATCGCCCGCGCGTTTCGGCGGGGGACGAGGCGGCCGCTGTGGCCGTCGGTCCCGACGACCTCGGGCAGGGCGCCGGCGGCGTTCGCGATGACCGAGAGGCCGCAGGCCATCGCCTCGCTGGCCGGGAACCCGAAGCCCTCGAAGAAGGAGGGGACGATCGCGACCTTCGCCGTCGAGTACTGCTCGACGAGTTCGGGCACCGTTAGCAGGCGGTCGACGACCTGGACTCGCCCCTCGAGTCCGAACTGCTTGGTGAAGCGCGGGACGAGGCCGTGGCTCGGGATGCGACCGTCGACGATCTTGAGCTTGATGTGCGGCGGCAGCATGGAGAGCGCCTCGAACATCGTCCCGATGCCCTTCTTGCGGTCCTCGGTGCGGCCGACGAAGAGCAGGTCGGCCTCCTTCTCCACATGGGGGAGGGGGCGGAAGATCTCGGTGTCGGTTCCGTTGTAGACGACGGAGACGTCCTTCTGCGGGAGGCCGAAATAGCGCTCGATCGCCGAGCGCGAGGCCTCGGACACCGTGACGATCTTGGCGAGCCGCGGTGCGACCTGTTGTTGCATGAAGAGCGGGAAGTAGAGCGTCCGGCTGATGCGCTTCTTGAGCGAATGCTCGATCGTGAAATCGGCCTCGCGATCGATGTGGAGCGGATGGTGGATCACCGACACCACGGGCACGCCCATCTTCTGGATCCCGAGCAGACCCCACGACAGGCATTGATTGTCGAACACGACGTCGAATCGATGGCGACGCTGCAGCTCGGGGAAGCGACGCATCAGTCGGAAGCCGAAGGTCTGCATCTCGGGGAAGACGCCGAAGCGTGACACGCCGAGCTCCCAGAGCGAGAGCGGCTTCAGGATGGACCAGGGGCGGTGCGGGTCGAAGGCCGCCTCGAGCGAGCGCCCGAAGACGTTGTCGTTCGGGATCGCATGGAGCGGGATGCCCGGCTCGAGCTCGGGCAGCGGGGGGCCGGCGAAGACGTGGACGTCATGTCCGGCCTTCTTCCACTCGCGGGCGAGGTAGGCGGCGTAGATGCCCTGGCCGCCGCAGAACATGTTGCCGCGATAGGTCAGCAGGGCGATGCGCAACGGGGGACTCCTGCGAGGCGCGCGGATGCGGGTCGGGATCCTCGGTCGCGCGCAGGCCGAGCCGGGTCGGGGCCGGGGATCAGGCCGCGCCTTCGGCCGCACCTTTCACGGAAGCGCCGGGCGCCACGGAGGTGCCGGAGGGAGCGGAAGCATTGGAGGTCGCGGAAGCCTCGGTCGAGAGGACCTCGGGCGGCTGGTCCGCCTCCACCTGGATGGTGGCGATCGTGTACCCGACCCAGGCGACCAGGCCGAGCGCGAAGAGCGTCAGGACCGAGACCGGGATCGCGATCGCCCACCAGCTCTGCCGCAGGACGCCGATCACGAAGAGCAGCGCCGCGAATCCGGCACCGCCGCAGATGGCCCAGCCCTGGGCGCGTGTCGTCTCTTGCATGGTCGCCTCGTGGTCGCGTCGAAGGGGTCCGCGCAGGCCCGGCAGTATCGTGGATTCGCCTTTTCTGTCAACGAATTGGGTCGGGACGCCGAGTTTCCGGTCGAGCTTCGGGGCGGCGCCGGTTGTCCCGCTTCTGTCGGCGATGGGCATGGAGTAGCTTGCCGCGATGATGTGGGTGGTCGGATTGATGTCGGGGACCTCGGCGGACGCGATCGATGCCGCGCTGGTCGAGTGGCCCGAGGACCGCGGGGCGCGGCCCTTTCGTCTGCTCGCCTACCACGAGCAGGCCCACGATCCCGTGCTGCAGACGGAGATCCATCGGCTGGCTGCTGGCGAGCTGCCGGGCGAGGCGATGCTCGCGGAGCTGGTCCGTCTCGACCGGGTGATCGCCGATCGCTTCGCCGACGCGACGCTCGCGCTCCTGCGCGAAGCGGGCGTCGATCCGCGCCGCGTCGCCGCGGTCGGCTCGCACGGCCAGACCATCGCGCACCATCCCGAGCACGGCGGCACGCTCCAGATCGGCTGTCCCGCTCGTCTCGCCGAACGCCTCGCGCGCCCGGTCGTGGCCGACTTCCGTCGCCGCGACATGGCGATGGACGGCGAGGGCGCGCCGCTCGCGCCTTTCTTCCACCATGCGGTCTTCACCGATTCCGACGAGGATCGCGGCGTACTGAATCTGGGCGGGATCGCGAACCTGACGTTCCTGCCGGCGGGGGACGAGCGTGGCTCGGGCGTCATGGCCTTCGACGTCGGGCCTGCCAACTCCCTGCTCGACGGAGTCGTCACGCTCGAGAGCGAGGGGCGAATGCGCTGCGATCTCGAGGGGGCGCGAGCGCGGCGCGGACGCGTCGTCGAGGCATGGCTGGCCGAGATGCTAGGCGATCCCTACCTCGCGCGCCCGGCGCCGAAGTCCACGGGTCGCGAGCGCTACGGCCTGTCCGAGGCGCGTCGCTGGCTCGCGCGGGCGAGGGAAGAGGGCGTGTCGGTCGACGATCTGCTGGCGACGCTGACCGAGTTTTCGGCGCGGGCGGTCGCGCTCGCCTGGGCGGGGCTCGCGCGCGGCGGGCGCGGGCGCGGTCCGGGACGGATCCTCGTCGGCGGCGGTGGGGTGCGCAATCGCTTCGGCATGGAGGCGCTCGCGCGCGCGCTGCCCGGCGTCGCGATCGAGCCGATGGACCGGGCGGGCGTGCCTGCCGACGCGGCGGAGGCGATGGCCTTCTCGCTGCTCGCCCGCAACGCGCTGCTGCGCATTCCGAATCAGCTCCCGCAGGTCACCGGTGTCGCCGAGAGTCGGGTCCTCGGCGTCGTCCACGGCGTCGAGTGGCTCAGAGCTTGACGGCGAAGCCGTCGTCGGCGGTCTCGAGCTCGATCTGGCCGCGTCGACCCGCCATCGCGTCGCCGAGGTGGGTCAGGATGAGGCGGCCGCAGTCGAGGTCGTCGCGATGCTCGCGCAGCTCCTCGAGCGAGAGATGGAAGTCGAGCCCGCGGCACTCGAAGGTGCACTCACAGATGAAGAGATGGCTGCCCGCGATCGCGCGCGGAAGGGCGTCGAACCAGCCGGTGTCGCCGGAGTAGGCGATCGCGTCGCGGCCGAGACGGACCTGGTAGCCCTGCGGATGCGACTCGAGCTGATGGGCGGTCGCGAAGGCGCGCAGGCTCGCGGGGCCGACCTCGAGGGATTCGCCCGCATGGACCTCGCGGTAGCGGACGGGAAAGGTCCACTCGCGATCCCCGAGGTGGTAGCCCATGGCGTGGGCGAGACCCCGAACGCGCGCCTCGATCTCCGGAGGGCCGACGATCTCGAGCGCGTGGCGACGCTGGTCGGCGTAGAGCGCGGCGTAGAGGAAGGCGGGGATGCCGCCGAAGTGGTCGCCGTGGAAGTGCGAGACGAGGATCACGTCGATCTCGTCGCGGGCGATGCCGAGCTGCGCGAGGCCGGTGTTCGTCGTCGCACCGCAGTCGAAGAGCATGCCGCCGCGCTCGCCGCGGGCGAAGACCGCCGACTGACGGCGACCGCCGGCACCGAAGGCATCGCTGGTTCCGACGAAGACGACCTCGCTCATGCCGCGCCCCGCTGATGGGCGTGCGCCGCGTCGCGCACGGGATGAAAGCCACGGGCGCCGAACACGCCCGCTCGCAGGCGCGCTCCGGGCGGTACCACCGCGTCTTCCCAGACGACGCAACGCTCGAGCAGGGCGTCACCGGGAATCGCCGCCGCGCGGGCCGCGATCACGTCGTTCGCCGCGCCGAGCACGTCGACATCGCCCCGCCACGCCTCGACCGGCCCGCCGAGCGACGGCAGCGCGGGCGGGGCGAGGTTGATCTCGAGGTATTCCTGCGGTGTGCCCACGGGCTCCCAGACACTGGCGTCCGCGGCGACGAGCTCGGCTCCGAGCTCGATCTCGCCGCGCGCGGCGCGGGGCATCAGCCAGTCGCGCAGATCCTCGAACACCGCCGCGTCGGGCCAGCCGGTGAGCGCCCGGCGTTCGAAGAAGCGGACGCTCGTGAACAGGCCGCATGCGGCCTCGCGGGCGGCGGGGGACGCGGTGGCCGGCCGGCCGACGGGATGTCTTCCGATGCGGCAGACCCGTCCGCTCGCATCGAGACCGACGCTTCCGAACTCGGCCTCGCGCGGGTCGCGGCGCAGCACGAGCGTGACGTCCCGGCCGCTCGTACGGTGGCGTTCGAGCAGGGCCGGCAGGTCGAGGTCGATCAGCATGTCCCCGGCCAGGACGACGCAGCGCTCGCTCTCGCGGAGGAACTCGGCGGCCCGCCGAAGGCCGCCGCCCGTACCGAGGGGGGCCTCCTCATCGGACCACTGGATCGCGAGCCCGTCCGGACGGTCCGCTTCGACGGCGCGTCGGATCGTCTCGGACCGATGATGGAGGTTGATCAGGACCTCGCGGCAGCCGTGGCGCTCGAGCAGCGCGAGCAGGAGGCTGATCACCGGTCGCCCGCGCACGGGCAGAGCCGGCTTCGCGCGCTCGTCGGTCAGGGGTCGCATCCGCGTGCCGAGACCGGCCGCGAGGATCATCGCCCGTGCGCCGCGCACACAGTCCTCCCCGGCCGCTTTCTCCTCGCGGTCATCTGATGCCCCGTCATCGAGCGGTTCCCTCCGCGGCAATATCGGCCGCGGTGCTGCTGCTTGTAAGTGTGTGGATCACAGAAATGAGGGTCTCGATCCCCGGAAATCCGGATTCGAGACGGCCCGCGGCCCGCTCGAGCAGCCCGAGGCCGCGCGGGATCTCGTGCCAGCGCCGCCGGTCGCCCCGGGCGACCCCGGCATGGACGACATGCGCGACGTCCTTGCAGAGACGGGTCAGCGCGAGGATGTCGAAGCGGCGTCGGGCCGTCTCGGGGGGAGGGGCATCGGGAAGCAGGACGCGCGTCTGGTCGAGCCAGCGTTCGGCATCCGCCTCGGCGACGTCGGCCTGGAGGTCGTAGAGCAGACAGACGAGGTCGTACTCAGGCGGCGCGAGGAACGCGCCCTGTACGTCGATCATCACGAGGTGCGGCCGCCCGCCCCCGATCGGCGGCCGGAGATGGAGGTTCTCCGCCTTGAAGTCGCGATGCGCGAGGCGGCGGGGGGCGGACTCGAGCTCCTCGGCGATGGCCGTGAACAGCCGGGTCGTGTCCCGGACCTCGACGGGCGTGGCCGTCCGACGCAGCAGCCCCGGAATCGTCCAGTGGAGCCACTTCCAGCCCTTGGTGGCCACGAGGGCGGCGTCGTAGCGCCGTGCGAAGGCCGGGATCCGGTCCGGCGACGCGGCGAGCCGCTGCAGGCGGGGCACGAGCGAGCAGGCCTCCGCGTAGAGCGCCGCCCGATCGGCGGCAGCGGCCTGCAGGAGGTTGGTCGAGCCGACGTCCTCGAGCAGCTCGAGCCCGAGCTCGGGAAAGTGACCAGCGCTCCGCGGCACCGGCAGGCCCGCGGCCTCGAGGAAGCTGCGGAGCGGCTCGAGCGGCGGCTCGGGCAGCCAGGCCGGGGCGGCGGGGAGCGGGTTGCGATCGCCGTCGACGCCGCATGCGGGCTCGGCGGCCGCGTCCGGCTCACAGCGGGCGACGAGCGTCGGCGGCGATCCCGACGCGAATCGCAGCCGATGGAAGTGGCGCGCGCCCAGGCCCGCCGCGATCGGCTCGACGGCGACGACGTGCCGTCCGAGGCGTTCGCTCACGCACTGCGCCAGTCGGTCCGCGTCCATGCCGCTCAACCGAAGAAGAAGTGGCAGGCCGCCACCGCACCGAAGAATCCGGCGAGATCGCCGACCAGGCAACACAGAAGGGCGTGACGCCCGTCGACGACGCCCGCGGCGCCCAGGTAGACGGCGAGCACGTAGAAGGTGGTCTCGGTCGAGCCCATGAGCGTGCAGGTGAGCATGCCGACGAAGGAGTCGGGGCCGTGGGTCGTGACGATCTCGCTCATGACGCCGAGCGCGCCGCTGCCCGAGAGCGGCCGGATCAGCGCCATCGGCAACACCTCGGCGGGCACGCCGATCCGGCTGGTGATCGGATCGATCCAACCGATGACGGCGTCGAGTGCGCCCGAGGCCCGCAGCATCGCGACGGCCGCCAGGATCACGACGAGATAGGGGACGATCCGCGTCGCGACCTCGAGCGCCTCGCGGCCGCCCGCGACCATCGCGTCGTAGATCGCGACCCGCGCCGAGAATCCGTAGGCGAGCACGCCGAGCAGCAGCGCCGGGAGCGTCCAGTGCTGGAGGAGGTTGCGAAGGGCCGGGAGGAGGCCCGCGCTCGCCCAGTCCGCGCGAAAGGCGGCGCCGAGCCATACGGCGAAGCCGAGCCAGGCCGCCACCAGCACGAGCCGTCGCAGCCGGCGACGAACGGTCGACTCGGGCGGATCGGATCCGGGGCGAGCGGCCGACGTCGCATCCGAATCCGCGGCATCGGATGGGTTCGCGTCGTGCGGGGAGGGGGCTGCGCTCTCGGGACCGGACGGACCCGTCGGCTGCGGTTCGCCGGGCGCCGCGCCGCCGTCTCGCAGGTCGCGCGCCGGTGATCGCGCGGCGAAGATCGGGAGCGGGGCGAGCGCGTAGTAGGTGGTGACCGCGGCGGCCGTCGAGCAGAGCGTCGCGAAGAGCGTGGGCATCCAGATGGCCCAGGGATCCGCCGAGTCGGCCGCGGCGCGCACGGCGATCGTCCCGAGCGGCGGCAGCAGCGTGATCGCGGAGGCATTGATGGCGAGGAAGAGCACCATCGAGTTCGAGGCCTGCGGTCGATGGCGGTTGAGTCGGGCCAGCTCCTGCATGGCCTTCAATCCGAAGGGCGTCGCCGCGTTGCCCATCCCGAGCACGTTCGACGCGAAGTTCATCAACATCGCGCCCATCGCCGGATGCTGGGCCGGGACCTCGGGAAACAGACGGCGCATCACGGGCGCGAGCCAGCGCGCGACCGCGTCGCGCAGGCCCGCATCGAAGGCGACGCGCATCAAGCCCAGGAAGAAGACCATCACGCCGACGAGTCCGATCACCAGCGAGACCGCGGCCTTCGCGCTGTCGAAGATCGACTGGGTGACGGCGGCGAGGGTCTCGGGACCGGAGCGGGCGGCATAGAGCAGCGAAGTCGCGACGAGCGCGAGCCAGATGGCATTGAGCATCGGTCCCCCCGAACCCGAAGCCCGCACACGCGTACGACCGCTCTGCGGATTGCCCGGCCGCAGGCTCCTCGATAACCTCGCCTGCGTCAAGCGCTTCGGCGCTTCCTGCCCCCGACTGAATCCGCTCCTCGCCGGGCGACGAGGACCCATGACGACGCGCCCCAAGACGCGCCCATTGCAGCGGATCGCCGCCCTGCTGCTGGTCTGGACCGTGGCTCTCGCCGCTGCCGCTGTCGCTGCCGAGCCGCTCGCCGATCGGATCGACGCGCTCGTCTCGAAGGGGGCGCTCGCGCAGGCGAAGGTGGGTGTCCTCGTCGAGCGCGCGGGCGATGGGGCGACGCTCTATGCGCGGGGGGCCGATCAGCTCTTCATTCCCGCGTCGAACCAGAAGATCCTGACGGTGCTGGCGAGCTTGGTTCGCTTCGGGCCGACCCATCGCTTCACGACGAGGACCTGGGCACCGCAGCCGATCGACGGTGACGGCACCGTCGCCGAGCTCCTCGTCGAGGGCGGTGGCGATCCGGCGCTCGGCTCCGAGGACTGGTGGCGGCTCGCCGCCGACCTCCGCCGAGAGGGGCTGCGCCACGTGTCGGGAAACATCCGGGTCGACGACTCGCTCTTCGCCGGTCCGAGCTGGCATCCGTCCTGGGGCGCCCTCTCGGCCCGCGCCTATCACGCCCCCGTCGGCGCGCTCTCCGCCAACTACGGCGCGTTCGTCGTCTCGGTCTGGCCGCGGGATGCGACGGGCTCCGCGCCGCGCGTGAGCGTCGATCCGCCCGTGTCCTACCTGCGACTGCGCAATCTGGCGCGCACGGTGACGCGCCGACGCGGTGATCTCCTGATCGATCGGATGCAGGGCGGGGCCTCCGAGGGCCGGGCGGAGGAGATCGTGCGGGTCGAGGGCACGGTGCGGCGCGGCGACGCGGGCGACCACTTCCCGCGCAGCGTGATCGATCCCGGCCTGTATGCAGGCTCGCTCCTGCTCCACCAGCTCCGGGCCAACGCGATCGAGGTCGATGGCGAGGTCCGCCGCGCACCGCGCCGCGCGGAGGAGCCGCTCGCCATCGTTCTCGAACGGCCGGGCCGCAGCCTCGCCGAGATCGCGCGGCTGTGCCTCAAGCACAGCAGCAACGCGATTGCCGAGACGCTCGTCAAGGATCTCGGCGCGTGGGACGGCGTCGACGCCACGGATCGCCCTGCGCGTGCCGGCGACTGGCCGGAGGGCATCGCCGCCCTGCGCCGAACCCTCGCCGGGCTCGGTGTCGATCTCGATCGCGCCCGGCTGGTCGACGGTTCCGGGCTCTCGATCCAGAACCGATTGAGCCCGCGCATGCTCGTGCGCGCGCTCCGGCTCGGGGCCGACTCGTTCGTCGCCGGGCCTGAGTTCGTGGCGGCGCTTCCGATCGCCCACGGCGACGGCACGCTCGAGCGTCGCCTCGAGGCGGTCGCCGGACGGATCCGGGCCAAGACGGGGCTGCTCTCGGACGCCAGGGTCACGGCGCTCTCGGGCTTCGCCGAGCGCGAGGACGGCGAGCGTCTCGTCTTCTCGATCCTCGTCAACGGTCCCGGGGGCGGGACGGAGGCCGGCATGGACGCCGTCGACCGCATCGCTCGGGCGCTGGTCGAGGCCGAGCTCCCGCCGGCGAACGGCGCTCCCGGTGCGCCCCCGGCGGCCGGGGCTCGAGCCGTCGGCGCCGACTAGGGGCTCGGCGGATCGGCGCGGATCAGGACGGGCGCGTCGCCTGGGCCGGGTCGCGGACGAAGGCGCGCATCACCGAGTCGATGTACTCCGAGGGCAGCTTGTCGCCGTCGCGCAGACGCCGATCGATCACCGCCGGTCCCCAGTTGTAGGCCGCCAGCGCGAGCGATACGTCGCCGTAGCGATTCGTGAGCTCGCGCAGGTAGGCGACGCCGAGCTTCACGTTGATCTGCGGGTCGAAGAGCGTCTCGGGCCCCGACCACGGCACGCCGTGCTTCGCGGCGAGCTCGCGGCCCGTCGCCGGCAGGATCTGCATCAAGCCGAGCGCGCCGACATGGGAGACGGCGCGATGGTGACCCGCGCTCTCGACTTCGATCACAGCGGCGACCAGGTGGGGCGCGAGGCCCTGGGCGTGCGCCTCCCGCACGATCGTCTCCGCGAGGGTCCTGCGCTCCGTCCCCGAGAGCGAGGTGCGGCGCAGCGCGAGGCGGCTCGTGATGTGGGCGACGAGCGCTTCGTCGTCGGCCGTCGCGAGGGGCGATTCGTCCGCCGCGGCGAGGCCCAGGGCCTCTCGCTGCGACGAAGCGTCGAACGCGGAGAAGTCCGGCTCGAGGGTCGTCGACAGCAGGGCGCAGGTCGCCAGCAGCGCGAGATGGATCCGACTCATGTTCAGAGACTCCCCGACCAGGGCGCGATCCCCATCTGGGTGATTGCGCCAAGGTTGCACAAGACCGCATATCCCGTGGTGAGCGTGATCACAGTCAGGAGCGCGACCTTGATTCCGTGGGCGAGCGCGGCGCTCTGGGAGAGGTAGGCGATGGCGCCGAGCGTGAGCAGGGTATCGATCGCGAGCCCCAGGCCGAGCCCCGTGCGATCGAACAGCCAGCTCGCGACCGGATTGGCTTCCACCACTTCCCATCCCTCGACCGGAGCGTGCAGGCACAGCCAGGTCGTCCAGTGGTCCGCGCACGTGAGCGCGACGGTCATGAGGACGAGAAGCCGCAGCATGCTGTTCTGCTCCACTCCGGTTGCAGTCGTTCTCCGCGGCACGCCCCAGCGGGTCGTGTCACGGATCACGGTCTGGGGGAGCAAGAGCCGTGCCGCGGAGCGGGCGCGGTCGGGTTTCGTCCGCGAGACGGTGGCTTGCGGGATGTCCTGCGCACGAAGGCGCCCGGGGGCGGGATGCGCGCGGGAAGTCGGTTGCCCAGAGCGGGTGGGAACGGCGTGCGCCCGCGCAGCGGATTGCGGAGCAGGGCGCCGGCAGAGCCCTCAGCGGGCGCCGCGCGGCCTCGTTGGCGCGCGGCGCCCGACCCAGGCGGGCCGACGCGAAAATCGGCCGGAGGGATCAGCGTCCGCGACGCATGCGGCCCTTGCCGAGCAGCAGCCAGTCGAGGGACACGTTCTCTTTGGTCGAGAGCGTGATCAGGAAGTCGGTGTGCGGCGTCGTGCCATTCTCGTAGCGGTTGACGTTCTGCTGGAACACACCGAGCTCGCGAGCGAACTGACGCTGGGATCGATCGCCGCGGATCGCTGCCAGCCGTTCAGGCAACTTCTTCTTGAGTCGCTCCACCGCCGTATTGGACATCGAACAGGAACCTCTCTTGGCTGCATTGGTGTGTTCATCGGAAGACCCGTTCGCCATCGGATCGTCCGCGGCTCTGCGACACGGGCGTGCGGAGCCGTCGTGGTCTGGACCGGGATATTCGTCATCGTCGGGGTCGTCGGGTTGATCCACTCGCTCGAACGCGGCGTCCCTGTGTGACGCCGGAGAGGATCGATCGACACACGATTGTGTCCTGAGCGAATCCTCGGATCCCAGGTCGCGCGCATTCTAGGCAGCCGACCGGACGCCAGCAAGACGGTCGACACCGCGTCGGAGCGTCGTTCGTCCTTCTGCTCGACGTCGCCCGCTCCGGAAATCGGATCATCGGAATCGATCGAACGCGTGCGCATGACGGAGCGGCACACGGAAGGGCACGGCGTCGGCCACGACCCGGGCGCGCGGTCGCGCGCGAGCGGTGCGGCCGGACCGAGGTGCAGCTTGAGCTGCGCACGCATCGATGCCGTCGCCGGGGCAGGGTGGGCCGGGTAGCGTACGGCGCTTCGCCGCATCGCCGACGGGAGCCGTTTCGGATGCGCATCATCGCTGGGCGCTTGCGCGGTCGGGATCTCGGTGGCGTGCCGGAAGGCGTCCGGCCGACGACGGATCGGGTGCGCGAGTCGCTCTTCTCGGTGCTGGGGCCCGCGATCGGGCAGCGGGTGCTCGACCTCTGTGCGGGGACGGGGGCGCTGGGCCTGGAGGCCTATTCCCGTGGGGCCGAAGAGGTGGTGTGGGTCGAGCGCTCGCGGGGCGTGGCAAGGGCCCTGCGCGAGCGGCTCGCACGCCTGGGACTGGAGGACGAACCCGGCCTGCGGCTTCTCGTCGCGGACGCCGGCGTCGCGATCCGCCGTCTCGCCGGGGCAGGCGCGCCCTTCGACCTCGTGTTCTACGACCCGCCGTACGCCGCGGAGGATCGCGTCGAGACGCTGCGGGCGCTTTTCGCGTCGGGTCTCGTCGCGGCATCGGGCACGGTGGTCGTCGAGGGGGCGAGACGCCATCCTCTGCCCGCCGTCGCTGGGGCGCGCGTCGTCGACGAGCGGCGCTATGGAGACACGGTGCTCTGCTGGCTCGCGCCGGTCGACCGCCACACGGGGACAGCGGGGGCGAGCCGGGACGAGCGGGACTCCCCCGACGAGCCCCGATGAACCCGCACGATGAGGAGGCGCTTCGAGTCATGACCGGCCGATCCGGCACACGGAGGGTGGCGCTCTTTCCGGCCAGCTTCGACCCGATCACCAACGGCCACCTCGACCTGATCCAGCGCAGCCGCGCCCTCTTCGACGAGGTCGTGCTGGCGCTCGCGCGCAACGTCTCGAAGACGGCCACGTTCACGACCGAGGAACGTCTCGCGATCTTGACGGAAGTCACCAAGGAGATGGACGACGTTTCCGTCCAGGTCTTCGACGGCCTGGTCGTCCACTACGCGCAGCAGATCGGCGCGACGGCCATCATCCGGGGCCTGCGGGCCATCGCCGACTTCGAGTACGAATTCGAGATGGCCCTGATGAACAAACACCTCGCGCCGGACGTCGAGATCGTCTTCTTCATGACCAGCCAGGAATACCTCTACGTGAGCTCGTCCCGCCTGAAGGAGCTCGTCCGCTTCGGCGCGAGCATCGACGAGTTCGTGCCCCGGATCGTCGCCGACGCCCTCGAGCGCAAGCTTCGCGTCCGGACATGACTGCCCGGCCGAGCGGAGCCAGACGCGCCGCGAACCCGCGGCGCAGCCCCCGGCGTGGGCCGGTCGAGGGGCCGATCCGGTTCGGGACCAGCGGCTGGCGGGGCGTGCTCGGCGAGGAGGTCACCTTCGGTCGATTGCGGGTGCTGGTGCGGGCCGTGGCCGAATGGGTGCGTTCGTCCCAGCGCGGGCGTCGGGTCGCGGTCGGATACGATCGGCGCTTCGCGAGTCGGGCGATGGCGGAAGCGGCGAGCGCCGTACTGGTCGAAGCCGGTCTGCGTCCCGAGCTGGCCGCGCGGGTCACGCCGACGCCCGTCATCACGCACGCCCTCGCACGCGGCCGTCACGCCGCGGGTCTCGTGCTGACCGCGAGCCACAACCCCGCGCCGGACCACGGCCTGAAGGTCTTCGCTGCGAGCGGCGCGTGCATCGAAGATCGCGTGGCGCGCCGGATCGAGGCGATCGCGACCCGGCGCATGGGCGAAACGGCAGCGCCGGCTCGCACGGCCGCGGGCGTGCCGCGCGCGCGCTCGATCGACTTCGATGCGGCCTACCTGGAAGACCTCGCAGCGCTCCTCGACGCCGACGCCCTGCGCCGCTCCTCGACGACCCTCGTCTACGACGCCATGCACGGCGCGGCCGGAGGCTTCCTGGATGCCTTGATGCGCCGGCTCGGCGTCGCCGTCGAGGCCATGCGGACGGAGGTCGATCCGCTCTTCGGCGGCGCCGCGCCGGATCCAGTCGCCCCGCGGCTCGGCGACCTCGTCGAGGCGACGCGGTGCCGAAGCGGGCTCGTGCTCGGGATCGCCAATGACGGCGACGGGGATCGGGTCGGCGTCGTCGACGGCAGGGGTCGCGTCCTGAGCGAGACCCAGGTCCTGGCGCTGCTGGTCGACCATCTCGCGCGCCGGGGCCGCATCGAGCGCGGCGTCGCCATCGGCGCGGCGACGGGGACGCTCGTCGAGAAGGTCGCGCGGGACCACGGGCTCGCCGTCGAGCGCCACCCGATCGGGTTCAAGCATCTCTCGGCCGCGATCCTCGCCGGGCGCGCGGACGTCGCGGGCGAAGAGTCGGGGGGCTTCGCGTTCGCTGCGATGGGACCCGACAAGGATGGCATCCTGGCGGGCGCGCTGCTGGTCGAGCTCGTCGCGTCGTCCGGCCAGCCCCTCGAGGTCCATCTCGCGCAGCTCGAATCCCGCTTCGGCTCCTCGGCCTGCGGCCGGATCGCGCTGGCATGGACGCCTTCGTTCGAGATGGCGCTCGAGCGGCTGACCTCGCGACCCCCCGATCGCCTCGGCGGCGTCGGCCTCGCCGGGGTCGATCGGGCCTGCGGTCTGCGATTCGCGCTCGCGGACGGCGGCTTCCTGATGTTCCGGCGCTCCGGGACGGAGCCGTTGGTCCGCGTGTACGCCGAGGCCGGTGATCCGCAGCGCCTCGCGCTCCGCCTGCGCCAAGGCGAGCGCCTGCTGGCCCGTGCGGCCCGCTGACCGCGCGATCCGGCACCCCCGTCCTGGCCCTCGAATTGGCTCGGGCACGGTCCAGCCGTTACCGTACGAGTCGCTCGTGCCCACGGGGCCGGGGCGCCTTCGGAGGACCGCCAATCATGGAGCCGCGTCGCGTCCTGCTCGCGATCACGGGTGGGATCGCCGCCTACAAGGCGCCGGAGCTCGTCCGGGCGCTCAGGAAGGCGGGCCATGAGGTGCGCTGCGCGCTGACGCCCGAGGCCGAGCGCTTCGTCTCGCCCCGGGTCCTGCAGTCCCTCTCCGGACGCAGCGTTCGCCGCGATCTCTTCGACGCGGGCGAGGAGGGCGAGATCGATCACATCGGGCTCGCCGACTGGGCCGAGCTCGTGCTGGTCGCCCCGGCGACGGCGAATCTGCTCGCGAAGATGGCCCATGGCCTCGCAGACGACCTGGTCTCGACCGTGCTGCTCGCGACGCGGGCGGCCGTGCTCGTCGCCCCGGCGATGAACGTCCACATGTGGAGCCATCCGGCGACGCAGACCAACTGCGCGATCCTGCGCTCGCGCGGGGTCGCGTTCGTCGGTCCGGAGGCCGGGGAGCTCGCCTGCGGCTGGGAGGGGCTCGGGCGCATGAGCGACCCGGCGACGATCGTCGAAGCGGCGACGCACGCCCTGACGCCCCGATCCCTCGCCGGCGAACGGGTGCTGGTCACGGCCGGCGGGACCTCGGAGGCCATCGACAGCGTCCGGACCCTCACGAACCGCTCCTCCGGCAAGATGGGCTTCGCGATCGCGGCGGAGGCGGCGCGGCGAGGAGCCGACGTCGTGCTCGTGGCCGGGCCGAGTCGTCTGGCCACGCCATGGGGCGTGCGGCGCGTCGACGTCACGAGCGCGCTCTCGATGCGCGAGGCCGTGCTCGCCGAGCTCGAGGGGGCGTCGATCGTCGTCAAGGCGGCGGCCGTGGCCGATTTCCGGCCGGCGGTCACGGCCGATCGCAAGATCAAGAAGGAGGACCTGCCCGAGTCCGGGACGGTCACGCTCGAGCTGGTCCAGAATCCGGACATCCTCGCGGAGATCGGTCGGAACAAAGGCGATCGCATCGTGGTCGGCTTTGCCGCCGAGAGCCACGACGTCGTCGCTGCCGCGCAGCGCAAGCTCGCCCGCAAGGGCTGCGACCTGATCGTCGCGAACGACATCTCGCGGAGCGACGCCGGCTTCGACGTCGATCAGAACGCGGTCCTCTTCGTCTGGCCCGACCGGCAGGTCGAAGAGCTGCCGCTGCTCGACAAGGCGGGCGTCGCCGCCCAGCTCCTCGATCGCATCGAGAAGCTGCGAGCCCGGCGATGACCGGCGCGCTTCGCGCCTGGTTCGCCTCGATCGTCGTGCTCGCATGCTGGGCGGGGGCTGCGCCGGCGCGGGCAGGGGACGTCCTGCTGGTGGAGATCGACGGCTCGATCAATCCGGCGAGCGCGGACTACCTGATCGGCGCCATCCGGCGCGCGGAGCAGACGGGCGCCGCGGCCGTGCTGATCGAGCTCGACACGCCCGGCGGCCTCGTCTCTTCGACCCAGGACATCATCCAGGCGATGCTGAACGCGAGCGTGCCCACGATCGTCTTCGTGAGCCCCCGCGGCGCGACGGCGACCTCGGCGGGCACCTTCATCACGCTGGCCGCGAACGTCGCCGCGATGATGCCCGGCACGAGCATCGGCGCTGCCCATCCGGTCAGTCTCTTCGGGAGCACCCCGCCCTCTCCCCAGGAGGAGGGCAACGACGGGCGCACCTCCCGGGACGTCGTCGGTCAGAAGATGGAGAACTACCTCGCCGCCTACGTCGAGTCGATCGCCAAGCAGCGGCACCGCAACGTCGAGTGGGCCCAGGAGGCCGTGCGGAACTCGCAGGCGGTGACGTCGGAGAAGGCGCTCGAGCTCGGCGTGATCGATCTCGTGGCCGAGAGCCGTGCGGACCTGCTCGCGAAGATCGATGGGACCGAGGTCGAGGTCGCGGGCGCGGAGCGTCCGCTCGCGGTCGCCGGACAGCGGATCGTCGAGGTCGAGATGTCCGTCGTCCAGCGGGTCTTCGACTTCCTGACCGATCCGAACCTGGCCTTCATCCTCTTCGCGATCGCGGGACTCGGCCTCTACATGGAGTTCCAGAGTCCGGGACTGATCCTGCCCGGAACCGCCGGCGTCATCGCGCTCGTCCTGCTCGGCTTCTCGATGCAGATCCTCCCCTTCTCCTGGGTCGGCGCGATGCTCGTCCTGCTCGGCATCGCGCTGCTCGTCGCCGAGATCTTCGTCGTGTCGTTCGGGCTGCTCTTCGCGGCGGGCATCACCTGCTTCCTGATCGGTGGCACGATGGTCTTCGACCGGCCGGAGGTCTCGGACCTCACGGTCTCGTTCTGGCAGGTGCTCGTACCGATCGCGGCGGCGATCACCGCCGTCGGTGCGATCATCGCGATCGGACTCGGTCGCAGCCTGCTCTCGCGGCAGACCGCAGGCATGGAAGAGATGATCGGGCTCGTCGGGCGCGTGGCCACCGCGATCGATCCGACGTCGGGACGGCACGGTCGGATCTTCGTGCGGGGCGAGTACTGGAATGCCGACGCGGACGAGTCGATCCCGGCCGGGGAGTCCGTCGCGGTCGAACGGGTCGAGGGACTGACGCTGCGCGTACGACGAATCGTTCGAGGCGCCTGAGGCGCGCCGGCGCTCGCGGCCCGGCGCGGGGAAGGAGGGGATTTTGCCGTTCGTGATCTTCCTGGTGTTCGCATTGGTGTTCCTGATGGCGGGGGTTCGCATCCTCCCGGAGTACGAACGAGGGGTCGTGTTCCGCTTCGGGCGCTATGCGGGGACGCGCATGGCGGGCCTTCGCTGGATCATCCCGGGCGTCGATCGGATGGTCCGCATCGGGCTGCGTGAGATCGTGATGGACGTGCCGGCCCAGGAGGTCATCACCCTCGACAACGTGTCCGTCAAGGTCAATGCGGTGCTCTACTTCCGCGTGATCCAGCCGGAGAAGGCGGTGATCCAGGTCGAGAACTATCTCTATGGCACGTCGCAGCTGGCGCAGACCACCCTCCGCAGCATCTGCGGGCAGGCGGAGCTCGATCATCTGCTCTCGGATCGCGAGCGGATCAACCAGCAGCTCCAGGAGATCATCGATCTGCAGACGGAGCCCTGGGGCGTCAAGGTCCGCGCGGTCGAGCTCAAGCAGATCGACCTGCCGCAGGAGATGCAGCGCGTGATGGCCAAGCAGGCGGAGGCGGAGCGCGAGAAGCGCGCCAAGGTCACGCTGGCCGAAGGCGAGTTCCAGGCGGCCCAGCGGATCGCGGACGCGGCGAACGTCCTGTCGGCGGAGCCGTCCGGGCTGCAGCTGCGATACCTGCAGACCCTCGCGGAGATCGCCGGCGGCGGGAAGAACTCGACCACGATCTTCCCGCTGCCCCTCGATCTGGTCCGGCCCTTCTTCGATCAGATGTCGGCGGGCGACCGGACGGCTTCGCCGGGCCGGTCGGGCGCGATCACGGGGCAGGCGTCCTCGAGCGGCGCCGACCAGGGAACGCGCTGATATGGAGAAGGACCCCTCACCCGGCGCACGCGGGAGCGCTGCCCAGGCGAGTCGGGGCGCGACGCGCTCGATCGTCAATGGCCTGCTCGTGATCGTGTCGCTCGCGATCCTGGTGGGGTGGGGCCTGCAGGGGCTCTACTTCCTCGAGCCGGGCGAGTCGGCGGTGATCCTGCGACTCGGCGCCTACGACCGGACGCGGTCGCTCGAAGGCTGGTGGGCCCACCTGCCGCCCCCGCTCGAGTCCCACGTCGTGGTCAACACGAGCGCCAAGCGGACGGAGTCGTTCGGCGAACGTCCGACGCGTTCGACGCCCGGCGAGCCGTCCGACGCAGAGGAGGGGCGCGTCGCTGCCGCCCTCCCGCGCGAGGCGATCCAGACGGCGGACCACAACGTGCTCTACGTGTCCTACGAGCTCCAGTATCGGATCGCGGACCCGCACGCGTGGGCCTTCTCGCTGGCCGATCCGGCGGCGGTCCTGCACGACGCGACCGAGGCGGCGATGCGGGACGTCATCGGTCGGCGGGATCTGGATGCCGTGCTCTTCGCCGACCGCAGCGAGATCGAGCGGGAGGCGGAGAAGGTCCTGCGCGGCATGCTGGACGGCTACGCCAAGGCGGTCGGGCAGGAGGCGGCCTTCCGGATCGACCGGGTCAATCTGGAGAAGCCGCAGGCGCCCGAGGAGGTCCGAGAGGCCTTTGCAGACGTCGTGAGCGCGGGGCAGGACGAGAAGCGCCTGGCCCTCGTGGCCCAGGGCGACGCCGCCGAAATCGTGGAGCGCGCGCGCTCGCAGGCGGCCGAGATCCGCGAGCAGGCCGGGGCCTACCGGGATGCCCGGATCGTCGAGGCTCGCGGCGACGCGGCGCGATTCGAGGCCCTGCTCGCGGAGTACGAGGCGGCGCCGGAGGTCACGCGCCGCCGTCTCTACCTCGAGACGATGGAGACGATCCTCCCCTCGATGGAGAAGGCGATCGTCGATCCCGATGCGGTGCATCTCTGGTCGACCTGGCCGCCGGCGCGCGGCGAGGGCGCGAAGGAGCCGGGCGCGGCGCCGGTGGAGGTCGGGCGATGAGGTTCCTCTTCGGATTGCTCGTGCTCGGCGCGGCCCTCGTCGCCCTGCTCTGGGCGTCCCAGATCGATCGGGGCCCGCTCGTCATCAATCGCATCGACGAGTACCGGCTGGTCTTGCGGCTCGGCCGGCCGATCGCCGAGCTCGAGGAGGCCGGGCTCGCCGGCATGTGGGGCCCGCGTCTGCCCTTCGTCGATACGGTGCTCGTCTTCGACCGGAAGATCCAGTACCTCTCGGCGGCCGCGAGCGAGGTCCAGATCGCCAACAACGATCGCCTCATCCTCGACTACTACGTGCTCTGGAAGATCGAGTCGCCGCTCGACTTCCGGCGCAGCTTTCCGGGCGGCATGGACGACGCGCGAGCACGCATCCAGAAGACCGTGGGGTCGCTCGTCGGGGACGCCGTTGGAACGCTCTCGATGCAGCAGGTTCTGGCGCGCGCGGGGGGGCTCGATTCGCTCGCACGCCGGGCGACCGAGGTCTTCTCGGGCGACGGCCTGCGCGTCATCGAGGTCCGGATCAACCGAACCGAGCTGCCCCTGCCGAGCCAGAAGGCGACCTTCGATCAGATGCGCGAGCAGCGACGCGCCGTCGCCCGCGAGAAGCGGGCGAAGGGCGAGCGAGAGGGGCGCGAGATCCGCGCCCGCGCGGAGCATGAGGCGCGCGAGATCCTCGCGGAGGCCAATGCGGCGTCGCAGGTGATGCGGGGCGAAGGCGACGCCGAGGCGGCTCGGATCTACGGCGCGGCGCACGGGAAGGATCCCGAATTCTACGCCTTCGTTCGTAGCCTCGAGGCCTATCGACGGGCGCTCCAGACGAAGACGTCGCTCTTCTTGTCGCCGGAACACGAGTTCTTCCGGTACCTCCAGCCCGATGCCGCGTCGCGTTAGGTCGCCTCAGACGCGTCTGCGGAGCAGGCCGATGCCCGAGGCCATGGCGAAGAGCAGCGGGACGGCCCAGCTCGACAGGCCGATGGGGAGAAGGGAGAGCCGGGTCAGGGCGGCTCCGAGCGTCGAAGCGCCGAAGTAGGTCGCGAGCGCGACGAGTCCGAGCAGGGCAGCCGGCGCGATGCGACCCCGGCGATCGACGAGCAGCCCGAAGGGCAGCGCGAGCCACCCCAGCACGACGACCCGGACCGGACGGCTCAATCGCTCGTAGTAGGCGAGCGCCAGGCGGCGCGCGTTCGGCGAGGCCTTCGGTGTCTCGGCGGCGACGTGTCGCGCCAGGGTCGCGAGGGGCGCGTAGACCGGATCGGCCTCCGCGAGGGGGTTGCGGGGGACCGATTCGAGGTCGAGCTCGAGACTCCGACGCGTCTCGAAGCGAGGCTCGGCGACGGGATCCGCCGGGTCGAACGTCCAGACCGACGCCTCGTCGAAGTGCCAGCGACCGTCCGACAGGATCCGGACGTCCGGCGCGCGCACGATGCGCGCGATCCGTCCGCTGGCCTCGCCCAGACCGCGTTCGAAGAGCTCGACGTCGTGCAGCGTCCGCGTCGTCGGATCAGCGTGTCCGATGTTGGTGATGATCGGCCCCCTGTGGTACCAGAACGCGCGTCGGTCGAGCGCGATCTCCTCGCGATCGAAGCGATCCTCGACGAGGTGCGCCCGTCGTGCGCGGAGCACGATGGTCTCGTCGACGACGTGTGCGGCGATCGCGATCAGGCCCGCGCTGGCCATCACCGGAAGGAGCACGCGCAGCGGCCGGATTCCGTTCGCTTCGATGGCGATCCACTCCAGGCGCCGACCGGCCACGGCGACCGTCAGGAAGGCGGCGACGAAGCTCGCGATGGGGATCAGATCGGGCAGGTAGAGCGTGGCGAGGCGATTCCAGAGAAAAGAGAGCAGCGTTCCGGCGACGGCGCTCGACCCCGACTTTCGGAGCGCATCCGAGAGGGCCGACATCTCCTCCAGGTTCAGGACCAGCTCGATCGTCGCGAGGATCGCGAGGCCCGATGCGAGGACGGTCAGGACGAAGCCGAGGAAGCGCGTCGCGAAGTAGTGCGAGAGAATCCGCACGTCGGCAGTCTAGCGGACGAGGGCATCGCTTGAAGATCTTCCGGGGCGTCTCAGAGCTCGACCGGCCCTTCCGTCGGCCGGTATTGACCATCGGCAACTTCGACGGCGTCCACGTCGGCCATCAGGCGATCCTGCGACAGGTCGTCGCGCGCGCCCGGGCCCTCGGCGGCGAGTCCGTCCTCTATACGTTCGAGCCGCATCCTCGGCGCGTGCTCCAGTCCGAGCGCTCCCTGCGCCTGCTCGAGACGTTCGAGCAGAAGATGGAGACCGTGGAGGCCCTCGGGGTCGACGCCGTGATCGCCGAGCCCTTCGATCGGGCGTTCGCCCGGGTTTCGCCCGAATGCTTCATCGAGGAGTACGTCCACGCGCGGGTTCGGCCGGTCGAGGTCTACGTCGGGTACGACTTCCATTTCGGACGCGACCGGGAGGGCTCGATGCGGCTGCTGACCGAGCGCGGACCGCATCTCGGCTTCTCCGTGACGGTCGTTCCGGAGGTCTCCGTCGAGGGGCGCGACGTCAACTCGACGCGGATCCGGCAGCTGCTGGCAGCGGGCGAGGTCGAGGAGGCGGCCCTCCTGCTGGGTCGGCCGTTCCGGGCCCGGGGGCGGGTGGCGGTCGGGGATCGGCGCGGGCGGACCCTCGGCTTTCCGACGGCGAATCTCGCGCCGGAGACCGAGATCCTGCCTGCGCCGGGGGTCTACTGGGGCCACCTGCAGACCGTCGCGCGGGGCCCCGATCGTCGTCCGCTGCCCGTCGTGACCAACGTCGGCTTTCGACCGACCTTCCGAGACGGGCGCGACCTCGTCGCCGAGGCCCACGTGATCGACTTCAGCGGCGATCTCTACGACCTCGAGGTCGATCTCAGCTTCGAGGGGCGTTTGCGGGGGGAAATCCGATTCGAATCCGTCGACGCGCTGCGCGACCAGATCGCGCTCGACGTCGAGCAGGCGCGGGCGCAGCTCGGTCTCCCTCCTGGGGGCCAGACTGCGAAGCCCGCTTCATAGCGCCAGCGGAATCGTTCCAGTCCGAACGAACGGTGCGGCCCCTCCGTAGCGCGCGGGCCTGCGGCCGAGTCGCGAGCCCGGCCGCGCCGCGTGCCGATCGGTCCGCCCGCCGAAGCCCTCACGACTGTAAAGCTCGCTCCGACCGTCGCCGATAACCCGGCGAGTTTGCGTTTCTTTTGCCGCGTGAATGGAAGCGCGAAAGGCCCGTCCAACCCCGCACGCCGACGGGCGGATCGGGTCGGACGAGGGAGGGTCGGTCTTGAACGAGCGCATTGGCGAACTCCTGGTCAAGGAGAATCTCCTCTCCGCGGAGCAGCTCACCAAGGCGCGAGAGGAGGCCGCCGCCCAGGGCAAGCGCCTCGGTGCGCAGATCACCGCGCTCGGCTTCATGGACGAGAACGAGCTCTCGGAGTTCGTCGCCAAGCAGTACGGCGTCCCGTCGATCAACCTCTCCGACTTCACGATCGAGCCCGAGGTCATCGCCCTGATCCCGGAGGACGTGGCCACCAAGCACAACGTCGTACCGGTCAATCGAGCCGGTTCGACCCTCATCCTCGCCACGGCGGATCCCTCGAACATCTTCGCGCTCGACGACATCAAGTTCCTCACCGGCTACAACATCCAGCCGGTCGTCGCCTCGGAGCATGCGATTCGCGCGGCGATCGAGACCTACTATGCCGAGCCCGAGGAGGACATCCTCGACGACGTGATGGCCGGCTTCGATGACGAAGGCATCGACTTCGTCTCCGGCGAGGAGGAAGAGGACGCCCGCAAGATGGCGAAGGAGGCGGAAGACGCCCCGGTCGTCAAGCTGGTCAACCTGATCCTCACGGACGCGATCAAGAAGAACGCCTCGGACATCCACATCGAGCCCTACGAGAAGTCGTTTCGCGTCCGCTACCGGATCGACGGCCTGCTCTACGAGGTGATGAAGCCCCCCCTCAAGCTCAAGAACGCGCTCACCTCGCGCCTCAAGATCATGTCCGAGCTCGACATCGCCGAGCGCCGCCTGCCGCAGGACGGCCGCATCAAGCTGAAGCTCGGTCGGGGCAAGGAGATGGACTTCCGCGTGTCCGTCCTGCCCACGCTCTTCGGCGAGAAGGTGGTGCTCCGTCTCCTCGACAAGAGCAACCTGCAGCTCGACATGACGAAGCTCGGCTTCGAGCAGAAGCAGCTCGACGACTTCAAGCATTCGATCCACCAGCCCTTCGGCATGGTCCTCGTCACCGGTCCCACGGGCTCCGGCAAGACGACGACGCTCTACTCCGCGCTGTCCGAGCTCAACAAGACCAGCGAAAACCTGTCCACGGCGGAGGATCCGGTCGAGTTCAACCTCGCGGGCATCAACCAGGTCCAGATGCACGAGGACATCGGGCTCAACTTCGCCGCCTGTCTGCGCTCCTTTCTCCGCCAGGATCCCGACATCATCATGGTCGGCGAGATCCGCGATTTCGAGACGGCGGAGATCGCGGTCAAGGCCGCGCTCACGGGCCACATGGTGCTCTCGACGCTCCATACCAACGACGCCCCGTCGACCATCAACCGTCTGCTCAACATGGGCATCGAGCCGTTCCTGGTCGCCTCCGCCGTCAACTGCATCGTCGCCCAGCGCCTCGCGCGCCGGATCTGCTCCCAGTGCATCGCGGAGGATCCGGAGGTCGAGCGCCAGCAGGTCATCGATGCGGGCCTCAGCGAGGAGGAGGCGAGGGGCTACGTCGCGAAGCGCGGTCGGGGCTGCTCGAACTGCTCGGAAACCGGCTTCAAGGGTCGCGTCGCGATCTACGAGGTCATGGTCATGACGGACCAGCTGAAGGAGTTCGTCCTGAACGGCGCCTCGGCGGCGGAGATCAAGCGCGAGGCGATCCGGGGCGGCATGTGCACGCTGCGTCGGAGCGCGCTCAACAAGATGCTGGAAGGCGTCACGACGCTCTCGGAGGTCTTCCGGGTCAGCGCATCGGATTCGATCTAGTCGAGCGATCAGAAGGGGTCGACACTTGGCCAACATGCATCAATTGCTGAAGGCGATGATCGAGAAGGGCGCTTCCGACCTTCACGTCACGACCGGATCGCCGCCGCAGCTCCGCATCGACGGGAAGCTGATTCCCTTGAAGATGCCGCCGCTCTCGCCGCAGGAGACGAAGCAGCTCTGCTACTCGGTGCTCACGGACGCCCAGAAGCACAAATTCGAGGAGACCAACGAGCTCGATCTCTCCTTCAGCGTCCAGAAGCTGTCGCGCTTTCGCGGAAACGTCTTCGTGCAGCGTGGCAACGTCGCGGGCGCATTCCGCGCGATTCCCTACAAGATCCTGTCGTTCGACGAGCTGGGCCTTCCGCCCGTCGTCGAGTCCCTCGTGCAGAAGCCGCGGGGCCTGATCCTCGTCACGGGCCCGACGGGCTCGGGCAAGTCGACGACGCTCGCTTCGATGATCGACCGCATCAACCAGGAACGCAACGAACACATCGTCACGATCGAGGACCCGATCGAATACCTTCATCCCCACAAGGGCTGCATCGTGAACCAGCGCGAGATCGGCGCGGACACGAGCTCGTTCAAGGCCGCTCTCAAGTACATCCTTCGTCAGGACCCGGACGTCGTCCTGATCGGTGAGCTGCGCGACCTCGAGACGATCGAGGCGGCCCTCACCGTGGCGGAGACGGGCCATCTCGCGTTCGCGACGCTGCATACGAACTCGGCGGTCCAGACGATCAATCGCATCGTGGACGTCTTTCCGCCCTACCAGCAGTCACAGATCCGGCAGCAGCTCTCGTTCGTACTGGAGGCCGTGATGTGTCAGACGCTGCTGCCCAAGGCGAACGGTCCGGGACGAGCGCTCGCGCTCGAGATCATGGTGCCCAACTCGGCGATTCGCGCGCTGATGCGGGACGACAAGATCCATCAGATCTACTCGCAGATGCAGATGGGTCAGGGCAAGTCGGGCATGCAGACGCTCAATCAATGCCTCGCGATGCTGGTCACGCGGCGCCTCATCGATACGGAGACGGCGCGCTCGCGCAGTCCCGACATCGACGAGCTGAACGCGTTGATCGCGAGGGGACCGGAAGCGATCGGCCTGGCGGGCGGCCGTCGCCCGACGAAGGCTTGAGCGGGCGGAGAAGCGAGAAGTCCGGGCGATGACGCCGGGACTCGCAGGGAGTGGCCGGGATGGCGATTTACGTTTGGACGGCGCAGACGCGCTCGGGCGAGAAGAAGGCGGGGGAGCTCGAAGCCTCTGGGCCGGATGCCGTCGCGCTCCATCTGAAGAACATGGGGCTGGTCCCGGGCAAGGTGAAGGAGAAGCCCAAGGACATCGCCGAGATCTTCCCGTTCCTGGCGCCGAAGGTCACGATCAAGGACCTCGTCGTGTTCACGCGACAGTTCGCCGTGATGGTCGACGCCGGGCTCCCGCTGGTCCAATGCCTCAGCATCCTGGCGGAGCAGCAGCCGAACATCACCTTCAAGAGCGTTCTGCGGAGCGTGAAGCAGAGCGTGGAGCAGGGCTCGACGTTCGCCGACGCGCTGCGCAAGCATCCGAAGGTCTTCGACGATCTCTTCGTGAACCTGATCGCCGCCGGCGAGATCGGCGGCATCCTGGACACGATCCTGAACCGGCTGGCGATCCAGCTCGAAAAGCAGGAGAAGCTCCGAAAGCAGCTCAAGGGCGCGATGGTCTATCCGGCCACGGTCACGGTCATCGCGATCGCTTGTATCGTGCTGCTGCTGGTGAAGGTCATCCCCGTCTTCGAGCAGATGTTCGCGGACTTCGGCGGCACGCTCCCGGGGCCGACCCAGATGGTGATCGACCTTTCCAACTGGCTTCAGGCCTACATCGTCTACCTGATGGTCGGCATCGCCGGCGCCTTCACCGCCTTCGGCCAGGCGCGGGCACGGAGTCAGTCCTTCCGCTTCAAGACGGATGCGCTGGCCCTCCAGCTCCCGATCTTCGGCAACATCATCAAGAAGGTCGCGGTGGCCCGCTTCACGCGCACGCTCGGAACGATGATTTCGAGCGGCGTCCCGATCCTGGACGGTCTCGACATCGTTGCGCGCACGGCCGGCAACATGGTCATCGAGGCCGAGCTGCAGTCGACCCGCAAATCGATCTCCGAGGGGAAGACGATCGCGGAGCCGCTCCAGGGGTCCAAGATCTTCCCGGGCATGATGGTGCAGATGGTCTCGGTCGGCGAGGAGACGGGCTCGATGGAAGCCATGCTCAACAAGATCGCCGACTTCTACGACGACGAGGTCGACTCGGCCGTCGCCGCGCTGACCTCGATGCTCGAGCCGATCATGATGGTCTTCATGGGCGGGTCGATCGGTACGATCCTCATCGCCATGTACCTGCCGATCTTCACGATCGCAGACACCATCGGCTAATCGGATCGGCGGAGCGGGCTTGTCCGCGCTCGACGGAGAGAGGGGCGGGCCGCGATCGCGCGAGGGGCTCGGCTGGCTGCTGGGGGCTCGGCTGCTCCTGGCCGGCATGAGTCTCGGTCTGGCGGTGACGCTCGACCGGCTCGACGGGGGGCAGAACCCCGAGATCTGGGGCGTCTACTGGACGATCGTGGCGGCGTTCGTCGCGACGATCGTCTCCGCCCTCCAGATCGGGCGGACGCGGAATCCGGAGCGCTTCGCGCGTCTGCAGGTCGCCTTCGACGTCGCGATCGTGACGGCGCTCGTCTATTTCTCAGGCGGCCGCGAGTCGGTCTTCACCTTCCTGTACGCGCTGGTCGTGCTCTATGGCGCGCTGCTGCTCGATCGCGGGGGCGTCGCGTTCAGCGTGGTCCTCGCGGCGCTGGGCTACGGATTCGTCCTGTTCGGGGTCGAGCGGGGCTGGCTTCCGCCGGTGTCCGGGGAGGAGCGTTCGCGTCCGCTGGCCCTGCTCGGGGCCTACTGGGCGTTCTACGCGGGCGGACTCGTCGTGCTCGGGATGCTCGCGAACACGCTCGCGGCGGAGCTGCGCCGGACGGGTGCCGCCCTCGATCGCAAGACCTCGGACCTGGAGCGGCTTCGCGATCTGCATCGATTGACCGTGGAGAGCATCGGCAGCGGGATCGCGACGATCGACCAGCTGGGTCGCATCACCTCGTTCAATCCCGAGGCGGAGCGCATCACGGGCGTCGCGGCTCGGGAAGTGGACGGGATGCCGCTCGATGACCTGATTCCCGGGGCGCTCGCGGTCATCGCGCTGCGCGAGGGCGAGCGCAGCCGCGAGGCGACGCCGGGGCGGGATCGCATTCCCTATCAGAATCGCAGGGGGGAGGCGCTCCACGTGGGGCTCGCGGCGTCCCGGCTGCTCGGGGCGGACGGCTCGATGCTGGGCCACGTCGTGATCTTCCAGGACGTGACGGCCGTGGTCTCGATGGAGCAGGACCTCCGCCGCTCGGAGCGACTCGCGGCCGTCGGTGAGATGGCGGCCCGCATGGCCCACGAGATCCGCAATCCCCTCGCCTCGATCTCGGGCTCCGTCCAGCTTCTGCAGGGCGGCGAGCGGGGCGCCGTTTCGGATCCGGCGCACGAGAAGCTGATGGGGATCGTCGTTCGCGAGGTCGACCGGCTGAACGATCTGATCGGAGATTTCCTTCGTTATTCCCGGCCCGCGCCGCTCGAGCTGACGGCCGTCCCCCTCGCGCCGCTCGTCGAGGAGATCACGGAGATCGCCGAAGGGCGGGCGCCGGATCTGTCCGTCGCGCTCGAGTGCGACCCGAACGTGGTCGCTCGCGCCGACGCGTCGCAGCTGAAGGCGGCCGTCTGGAATCTCTGGAACAACGCGGTCCAGGCGATGGACGGGAAGGGGAGGCTGACCGTCCGGGTCGCAAGGGCGGGACTCACGCAGGCGCCTCAAGACGGGGGCCTGCCGAACCGTAATGCACCGGGGAAGCCCGGATCGGCAGCCGCGGGCTCCATCGGCGCGGCGATGTTGGAGATCGAGGATTCGGGTCCGGGCATGTCGGCCGAGCTCCTGGATCGGATCTTCGAGCCCTTCTTCACGACGAAGCAGGACGGGACGGGGTTGGGACTCGCAACGGTGCAGCGGATCGTGGAGCAGCACGGCGGTTCGATCGAGATCGAGAGTCGGGTGGGACGGGGGACCCGCTTCCGACTCCTGCTCCCGTTGGTCGAGGAGGACGCCACGTGACGCCGCACAAGGCGCGAATCCTGGTCGTCGACGACGAGCAGAGCATGCAAGAGTTCCTCGAGATCTTCCTGCGGCGCGAGGGCTACGACGTCTCGACGACCGGCGACGTCGATACGGCGCTCGCCCACCTCGAGAGCGACGACGTCGACGTATTCATCACCGACATGCAGATGCCGGGCAGGACGGGGCTCGATCTGATCCTCGCCGCACGCGACGTCTCGCCCGAATCGATTCCGATCGTCGTGACCGCATTCGGAACGACGGACAGCGCGATCGCGGCGATGAAGGAGGGCGCCTACGACTACCTGACCAAGCCCTTCAAGGTCGACGAGCTGCGAATCGTGATCGAGAAGGCGCTCGAAAAGAAGGTGCTCGCGGTCGAGAACCGCCGCCTGCGCAAGGAGCTCCGGAGTCAGACGCGCGATCGCAGCCTGATCGGTCATAGTCGCGCCATGCAGGAGGTCTTCGATCTGATCGCCCAGGTCGCCGAGACCAAGACCAACGTGTTGATCTACGGCGAGAGCGGAACGGGCAAGGAACTCGTGGCCCGGGCGATCCATGAGCAGGGCGAGCGACACGGGGCGGCCTTCGTCGCGCTCAACTGCGGCGCGATCCCGGAGAACCTGCTCGAGAGCGAGCTCTTCGGCCATGCGAAGGGATCCTTCACGGGCGCCGTCCAGAACAAGGAGGGCCTGTTCGAGGCCGCGTCCGGTGGCACGCTCTTCCTCGACGAGATCGCCGAGCTCTCGCCGGCGCTCCAGGTCAAGCTCCTGCGAGCCCTGCAGGAGAAGACGATCCGCCGGGTCGGAGACACCGTGGACCGCAAGGTCGACGTCCGGATCGTCTCCGCTACGAACCGGCGACTGGAAGACGAGGTGGCCTCCGGGCGCTTCCGCGAGGATCTCTACTATCGCCTCAACGTGATCCAGCTGACCCTGCCGCCGCTCCGCGAGCGCATCGACGACATCCCGCTGCTGGTCCAGCATTTCATCCGCCGCTATGCGGACGAACTCGGCAAGCAGGTCGAGGGCATGGACGCCGACGCGTACGACGTGCTCGCGCGCTATGCCTTCCCAGGCAACGTCCGGGAGCTCGAGAACCTCGTCGAGCGCGCGGTCGCGCTGTCGCGTGGGACGACGATCGGAAGCGATCTGCTGCCGGCGACGGTCGTTCAGGCGCGTCCGCCACGGGATGCCGTGCGATTCCCGCCGGAGGGGATCGATCTCGAGAAGCGCGTGGCGGACTACGAGCGCTCTCTCCTGCACGAGGCGCTGCAGGCGTCGGGGGGCGTCAAGAAGCGCGCTGCCCGGCTGCTCGGCATCTCGTTCCGGTCCTTCCGGTACCGCCTCGAAAAGCTGGGGATCGAGGAACGGGCTCCGGGAGAGTAGGCGTGCGGATGCGTCAGGGCGTGCAGGCGGAGATCCTGATCTCGCTTGCGCTGGTCATGGCGACGGGCACGGGCCTGCTGGCCGCCGTCCTCACGGAGATCCATCGCGCCCGGATCGAGTCGGTCCACGCGCTCCTCGGTCGCGGCTTCGTCGCATCGGCCCACCATGGGATCGTCGACTTCGACCAGGCGGACGCGGGTCAGTGGTGGACGATCGATGTTCGGGGCCTGGTCCGCGGCGTCAATGCGGCGGCGGGATCGCTCGACGCCGGCACGCACGCGCTCGCGCTCGAGGCGCTCGCGAAGGGCGAGCCGCTCGTCGAATCGGGTGCGCCGTGGTCGCCGATCCGCTTCGCGGCGCCGGATCTCGCGCGCGGCGCCGTGGTGGCGGGTCGGATCGATGCCCCGATCGCGGGCGTCGGTCTCGGGGCGGTGGTCGGGGCGAACGTCTTCGTCTTCGTGTTGTTCGGTGGGTCGCTCCTGCGCAGGCGGGTCGTCGGGCCGCTCCGACGTCTCGTCTTCGCGGTCCGGGCGCTGGCCGGATCCGAGCGCTCGGGCAGCGTCCCGGTCGAAGGCGTGGCCGAGGTCGAGGAGCTCGCGCGGGCCTTCAACGACATGCAGCTCGCGCTGGCGGCCCGCACGGGCGCGCTCGAGAAGGCCGTGCGCGAGCTGCGGACGACCAACGCGAGCCTGACGCAGGCGCGCGAGGGGCTCGATCGGGCCGAACGTCTCGCGCTGGTCGGCAGCCTCGCGGCGGGGGTCGCGCACGAAGTCGGCAACCCGATGGGCGCATTGCTGACCTACCTCGAGCTCGCCTCCCGGGATCCCGGCCTCGGTGACGCAGGACGTCGCGCGCTCGCGAAGGCTGGGGAGCAGGGCGAGCGCGTTCGGGTCATCCTCCGGCAGCTGCTCGACTTCTCGCGGTCCCCGCGGATCGAGCATGGGCCGCTCGACCTCGCGGACGTCGCGTCGCGCGTGATCGAGCTCGTCTCGACGCAGCACGTCTCCGAGGGCATCGAGCTCGAGCTGCGAGTCGCGGAGGGCACGCCGCTCGCGCGTGGCGATCTCTCGCTCTCGCTCCAGATCCTGCTGAATCTCGCGCTCAACGCCGTGGCCGCGGTGCGGGAAGGGGGCGGACCAGGGCGGATCCGATTCGAGGTCGAGCCTTGCCCGCGTCGTCGGCGGCGGGGCGACGGAAGCGAGACGGAGGGCGCGAGCCTGCCGCGCTCCGACGCGATCTTCTGTCGCGTGAGCGACTCGGGGACGGGCGTCGATCCGGAGCGAGCCGAGCGGATCTTCGATCCGTTCTTCACGACGAAGCCGCCGGGCGAAGGGACGGGACTCGGCCTCGCGAATGCCCGCCGGCTGGCAGAGGAGATGGGCGGGACGGTCGAGCTCGAGGCGACGCACGGCGCGCTCGGGGGGGCGGCCTTCCGCTTCATGCTGCCAGCGGAATCCGCGCGCGAGGACGCGCCGCGGGTCGACTCGACCGAGGTGCGGGGCGCGGCGGCGACTCAGTCGCGGATGTCGTAGTCCTTGAGCTTGTAGAGAAGCGCGCGATGGCTGATCTCGAGCAGCCGCGCGGCGTGGGTCCGGTTCCCGTCCGTCCGGGCGAGGGCGCGCCGGATCCAATCCGCCTCGAAGCGCGCCCGGGCCCGTTTCAGCGACCAGTCCGCGCGGCCGTCGCCGAGTGGCGATTCGACGGACGCCCCGCCGCTCGCCCCTGCCTCACGGAGGGCGGCGGGCAGGGCCGCCGCCTCGATCACGTCGCCGTCCGTGAGGATCACGGCCCGTTCGATCACGTTCTCGAGCTCGCGGACGTTTCCCGGCCAGTCATGGGCGACGAGAAGCTCGAGGGCTTCGTCGGAGACGCGTCGAACGTTCTTGGCCAGGACGTCACGGAAGCGCGCGAGGAAGTGGTCGACCAGCAGCGGCACGTCCTGGCGACGGACGCGGAGCGGCGGCACCTCGAGGCGCACGACGTTGAGCCGGTAGAAGAGGTCCTCGCGGAAGCGCCCCTCGGCCATCGCCTGCACGAGGTCGCGTGCGGTCGCTGCGATCACGCGCACGTCGACGGCATGGGTCTTGGTGTCGCCGACGGGACGAATCTCCTCTTCTTGGATGGCGCGCAGGAGCTTGACCTGCAGGGCGGGCGGCAGCTCCGCGATCTCGTCGAGGAAGAGCGTGCCCTGGTGCGCCTCCGCGAAGAGGCCGCGATGCGACCGGGCGGCGCCGGTGAAGGCCCCCTTCACGTGTCCGAAGAGCTCGCTTTCGAGCAGGTTTTCGGGGATCGCGCCGCAGTTGACCGCCACGAAGGGCGCGTCGCGGCGCGGTGACTGCGCGTGGATCGCTCGTGCGATGACCTCCTTGCCGGTCCCGCTCTCGCCGGTGATCAGGACCGTCGACTTGTACGGAGCGGTCCGCTCGAGCAGCTCGAGCAGCTGGATCATCTCGTCGGACGCGGCGACGATCGCCCGCTCTCCGACGCTGCGGGACATGTCGCGTTGGAGCAGCTGGTTCTGCCGCCGCAGGCTCTCGCGCTCGGCGGCCTTGCGCAGCGTCAGGCGGATCTCGGAGGGCTGGAAGGGCTTGGCCAGGTAATCGTAAGCCCCGCGCTGGATCGCCTCGATGGCGAGGTCGTCGGTGCCGTGGGCCGACATCAGGATGACCGGGACGCCCGGCCATTGGCGGGTGATCTGGGGGATCAAGTCGAATCCGTCGAGCCCCGGCATGCGCAGATCGCAGAGCACCGCGTCGACGGACGTGGCTTCGAGCAGCTCGAGCGCGGTCCGGCCGTCGGGCGCGGTCCGGACCCCGTAGCCCTCGGCGGCGAGCAGGAGCGAGAGGCTGTCCCGCAGCGCCTCGTCGTCGTCCACGATCAGAACGTTCTGGAACATCGGCCCGGCTCCCGCGCCTGGAATCCCGTTCGCGCGATCGGCCTTCGTCCGGCTGCCTGCCGTTCCGATGCGCCGCACGGAATCCCATCGGCAGCGAGCCTTCCGCCCTGAACCCGTTTGCGTGCTGGGGAACTGCCGCGCCGCGAACCGCCCCGCGCCGGTCGCCTGCCGGCGGATCGAAGTGATCCGCGGCACCAAGAAGTCGCGCCCGGCCACCTCAAGTCCCTGAAACACCGCTCCGATACGCGGTCGGTCGGACCCGGTCGGCGTCGGCTCGGGTCGCGGAGGATGATCGGTGGCCACGAATCAAGTCCAGAGGTTCAGGGAGAGCCTCATGATGAGCAAGGCCGAGCTCGCCCGGAAGGCGGGCCTCTCGACGCTCACGATCGATCGCGTGGAAGCCGGACGACCGTGTCGCCTCGACACCAAACGCAAGATCCTCCTCGCCCTCGATCTGAAGGTCTCCGACAAGGATCGGGTCTTCGGCATCGGCGAGGACGTTGCGTCCTCGGGACGGGCGGCGGGCGTCGGCCACTCGGGATACCGGCAATAGGAACGCGAAGGGGATCCTCGCAATGAACATTTCTCTACCGAGCTTCGGAAGGGCGACCGTGATCGGGCTCGACATCGGCTCGCACACGGTCAAGGCCGTCGAGATCGCGCGGAAGAGCCGGGACAAGGGCTTCGATCTGCGCTCGCTCGGACAGGCTCCGCTCCAGCCGGAGGCGATCGTGCAGGGTGCGTTCCTGAACTCGAGCGCGATCGTGGACTCGATCCGCGAGGCGATCGAGAACGGTCGGATCCGCTCGAAGGACGTCGCCGCTTCCGTGTCGGGCCACTCGGTCATCGTGAAGCGCGTGTCGCTGCCGCAGATGAGCCGCGAGGAGCTCGAGGGCCAGATCCAGTGGGAGGCCGAGCAGTACATTCCGTTCGACGTGAACGAGGTCAACCTCGACTTCCAGATCCTGACGGCCAACCCGGAGGAGGGACAGATGGACGTCCTCCTCGTCGCCGCGAAGAAGGATCTGATCGACGACTACGTCCAGGTCATCACCGAAGCGGGCCTCAATCCGGTCGCGATCGACGTCGCGGCCTTCGCCGTCCAGAACGCCTACGAGATGAACTACGAGCAGGATCCGACGCGGGTGGTCGCGCTCGTGAACATCGGGGCCCAGGTCGTCAACATCAACGTGATCCGCAACGGAATCCCGGCCTTCACCCGCGACATCATGACCGGAGGATCGCACTACACCGAAGAGATCCAGAAGGCGCTGTCGATCTCCTACGAGGAGGCCGAGCGCATCAAGCTCGGCGACCCGAAAGAGGGCGCGGCCGCTCGAGACGTCATTCCGCAGGAGGTCGAACAGGCGATGCGGAGCGTCTCGGACACGGTGATCGGCGAGATCTCGCGCTCGCTCGACTTCTTCGCCGCCACGGCGGCGGACGCGCGCATCTCGCGCGTGCTGCTCTCCGGTGGCGCAGCGCGGACCGCGGGGCTCGCCGCGGCGTTCAAGGGTCGGACCGCGATCGAGACGGAGATCATGAATCCGCTCGCCCACATGATCTCGAGCAAGGGCTTCGATCCCGACCATCTGGCGGAGATCGCCCCGAGCCTGGCCGTCGGAATCGGGCTCGCGACGCGGAGGGTCCAGCGATGATGGTCGAAATCAACCTCCTGCCGCATCGAGAAGCGAAGCGTGCCGCGGACATTCGCGAGACGATCGCGGTCTTCTTCCTCGGACTCGTGCTCGTCGGCGCCGGGATCTACCTGGCCGGGTCCAACGCTTCGAGCGATCTCGAGCAGGCGAAGGTCACGATCGCGCAGCTCGAGGCCGACATCGAGCGCTACAAGCCGCAGCAGGAGCTGATCGCGAAGTTCAAGAAGCGCAAGCAGAACCTGCAGGACAAGCTCGACGTCATCGCGAGTCTCGAGCGCGCGCGCAACGGCCCGGTCCGCGTCCTGGACGAGATCTCCATGCGCGTTCCCAACCGGCTCTGGCTGACGCAGATCAATACGCGCGGAAACGAGATTCGCCTCAAGGGCAAGAGCCTGGATACCGGTGTCGTCGCCGACTTCCTGCGCGCGCTGAACGGATCGCCCTACTTCAAGAACGTCGACCTCGAGAAGACCGAGGGCGGTGAGCTGGTGAAGGGAGTCCGTCTCGTCAACTTCGAGCTCCGGGCCAACATGACCTCGCCCGGCCCCGCGAAGTCGGACGAGAAGAACAAGAAGAAGGCGAGGGGGCCGAAGACGGCCGAGGCCACGCCGATCAACCCGTCGACGGTCGAGCCGTCCTGAAGCGGAGGATACGATGGCCTTTCAGCTGAACGTCGACGTCGACGCCCAGATGGAGCGACTCGGGAAGGTCCCCAAGTCGATTCGACTCGCGGTCGTCGGAGCGGTCCTCGTCGCCATCGCGGCGGCCTACTGGCAGCTCTCGTACAAGCCCGTGCGACGCGAGACGAGCCAGCTCGTGCTCAAGGCGCAGGAGCTCCAGCGCAGCCTCAACAGCGCCCGCGCCGTCGCGTCGAACATCCCGGGCGTCGAGGCGGAGATCACCGACATGGAGCGCGAGCTCGAGCTCGCGCTCAAGCAGCTCCCGAACCGCAAGCAGTTCGAGGATCTGCTCCAGGACATCAGCACGGCGGGCAAGAAGGTCGGCGTCGCGATCAAGTCGATCGACCGGGACAAGGAAGTGCCCCGGGACTTCTACGCGGAGGTGCCGTTCCAGCTCGAGATCGAGGGCTCGTACCACGATCTGGCTCGATTCTTCGAGATGGTGGCCTCGCTGCCGCGCATCGTGAACATCGGCAGCCTCGACATCCAGGTCGCGAAGGAGTCGCAGGCTTCGACGCGGCTCAAGGTGGCGGGCAAGGCGCGGACCTATCGGTTCCTGAGCGGGGACGAGGCCTGATCCATGAGCGGGCGATCCGGCGAACGGGGAGCGTGTATGCAGAAGAATTGGCGACTCGGTCTCGGCCTCGTCGTGGCCGTGGCTCTGGCGACGGGATGTTCGGAGGAGGTCGGCCAGGGGCCGTCCACCGCCGACTTCACCAAGGAGCGCGAGGCGCTCGCCGCGCGTCAGGGCGAACCCGGCAAGGCGGGCCCGGCCAAGGGCGCGAAGGGTCGCGGCAAGAAGGGCGCGAAGGGTCAGTCGGCCGGATCGACCTCGTACGCCGTGGCCGGACGCGACTACTACTACGACCCGACGGGCAAGCGGGATCCGTTCCGTTCGTTCCAGTTCGATGACGAAGGTCGCGAGAAGACGAAGTCCTTCGGGCCTCTCGCGGATTTCGAGCTCGGCCAGCTGGAGCTCTCGGCGGTGATCTGGGACCACAACAACCCGCGCGCCCTCATCCTCGATCCGGGCGGCCGGTCGTACATCGTCCGTGAGGGTTCCCCGATCGGAAAGAACAACGGCGAAGTGATTCACATCGGCGACAACCTCGTCCTCGTCAAGGAAACCTACGAGAACTTCGCGGGTGAGCGGACGACGAAGGACGTGGAGTTGCGGATTCGTTTGAGCCAGGGAGGGTGAGCTCGATGGTCGGTCCGAGAAACGCAGGGCGGAGGTTCTGGATCCAGACCGCGGTGGCGGCCTTCGGTGCCGTGATCGTGGCGCTGGGTTGTGCCTCGCCGCAGGCGCCGTCGAGCGCCGACGGCGGCCAGGGGGTCCAGACGCTGGGAGATGTCTCGGTGACGCGGGACGGCGAAGGCAGCATCGTCTTCCTCGACGGGCTCGAGGATCCGATCTACTCGGTCGCGGAGCGCGCGGACGAGAATCTGGTCGTCGTGGATCTCGTCGGCGTCAGTCAGGGCGAGGCGACGAGCCTGATGGGCGCGATGGGCGGCGACGTTCGCCAGGTCGCGTCCTACGACGGCGTCGTCGATCTGGTCACGCTCTCGACCTTCGAGGGCGAGGACGGCGTGGCGACGACCCGCGTCGAGATCCAGCTCGCGGAGAAGGGCCAGGCGGTCGTGAACCAGGGGGCTTCGGGCCTCGAGGTCACGATCCTGCCGGGCATGGCCGAGGTCGGGCTCGTCGACGACGTGCCGGCGGAAGCGGCCGATGCCTCGCTGCAGGACGCTGCGATGGCCCTTGCCGGGGAAGACCTGGTCGGGGAGGACATGGTCGGGGAGGACATGGTCGAGACCTCGGAGGCGCTCGTCGTCGAGGCGACGGACGAGGCCCCCGCCGAAGCGGGGAGCCTCTTCGAGGACGTCGAAGAGCGGGTCGATGCGATGGAGGCCCCGGTCGCGGAAGTCCCCACGGCGGAGCCCGCCAAGGTCCTCGAGCGCGTCTCGGCTCAGGCGACGGCCGGCGGCGTGCTCGTCGGGCTGATGGCGGACGGGGCGCTCGACAACGTCGAGGTCTTCACGCTCGAGAATCCCGCCCGTCTGGTGGTCGACATCCCTGGCGTCCAGGCGGCCGCGTCGGCGCGGAACGTGAAGGTCGAGTCGGCCATCGTGAGCGGGGTCCGCGTCGGAGCCCATGACGGCAAGGTGCGCGTGGTCGTGGACGGGGGCAGCGCCGCGGGCGGCTTCGCCTCGCGCCAGGTCATGCCCGGTGCCACGGGGATGTGGATCGGCGTCGGCGAGGGGGACGCGCTCGCCGCGGCCATGAGCGATGCCCTGGCCTTGATGGAGGCCGCCTTCCTCGCGAGGGGTGCAGCCAAGGCTTCCGAGCCGCGCATCGCGGCGACGGTGGCGGACGAGGCGAGCGGAGCGCCGAGCGCGGTGGCATCCGAAGGGGTCGAGACGGATCGGGTCGAGGCCGCGAAGCCCACGGCGGCGGCTGCGGGATCGGTCGAGGTCTACGGCCTGAGCTTCGAGCGTCTTTCGACGATGGATCGGACCGCGATCCTCGCGGAGGGGCCGATCACGTTCTCGACCTACGCGCCCGATGCTGCGACGCTCGTCGTGCGAATTCCCAATGCGCACATCAGCGAGGCCGCATCGGATCGGGTCTTCCCCGAACCGGGTGGCCCGGTCTCGATGATCCATGCCTTCCAGCAGCCCGAGGTGACGGTCCCGGAGGTTCGCGTGGTGTTCACGCGCGCTCCGAACCAGAAGCCGGTCCTGAGCACCCACGGCTCGACGCTCTTCGTGGACTTCGAGGAGATGGGCGTCGCGGCCGCGGCACCGCCTGCCTTCCCGGGTGAGAGCCCGGCGGCGATGGCTTCGTCCGGGGCGGCGTCGACGGCCGCGCCGGAGAGCGGCGCGCCCGCGGCGGCCGATGCGGCGGCGAGCGCGCTGCCGACGCAGGCCGAGCTCGCTTCGATGCCGCAGACGGTCCAGCCGGCGGCGCTCGAGCAGGCCGAGGCGCTCTTTGCCCAGCCCGAGCCCGCGGTCCCGGTGGCGGCAGCGCCTCCGGCGGCGGTCGAGGTCCCGGCCGCGATCGAGGTGCTCGAAGAGGGCGGCCTGATCGACGGGAAGGAGTACCGGGGTCGACGCGTGTCGCTCGACTTCAAGGACGTCGCGATCGCGGACGTGCTCCGGCTGATCGCGGAGGTCTCGGACCTGAACATCATCGCTGGGGACGAGGTGTCGGGCAACGTGACGATCCGCCTGGTCGACGTGCCCTGGGATCAGGCCCTCGACGTCATCCTCATGACCAAGGGGCTCGGATTCGTGCGCGTGGGCAACGTGCTGCGCATCGCCCCTTCCGACGTCCTCAAGGCCGAAGAGGAGGTCCGCCTCCAGGAGCGCCGGAACAAGGAGAAGCTCGAGGATCTCGAGGTCAAGCTGCTCCCGGTCAACTACGCGGCGGTCAAGGACATCGAGCAGCTCGTGCGGCGGCTCCTGTCGGCGCGCGGGACGGTGAACCTCGACAAGCGGACCAACACGCTGATCATCAAGGACATCAGCTCGGTCATCGACGAGGCCACGGCGCTCATCGCCGCGATCGACACCCAGACGCCGCAGGTCATGATCGAGGCGAAGATCGTCGAGGCGAATCTCGACTTCTCGCGCGAGCTCGGCTCGGTCTGGGGCATCCAGACGAACCAGTTCGTCGATCCCTTCGATCCCGACACGCTGCGCACGGACCTCGGAAGCGAGGACCTGACCTTCATCGACACGAACGGCCTCGCCTTCGCGAATCCGATCAAGGCGGTCCCGACCGGGCTCGCCACGTTCGGCGCCCTGATCCTCGACCAGGACTTCCGGGTCGACGCCCAGATCCAGGCGGCCGAGGCGACCGGTGACGGCAAGGTGATCTCGAGCCCGCGGATCGTGACGCTCGACAACAAGGAGGCCACGATCAAGCAGGGCGTCTCGATTCCCTTCCAGACCTTCGAAGGTGGCGATGCCAAGCTCGAGTTCATCGATGCGGTGCTGTCGCTGATCGTGACGCCGCACATCACGGCGGATCAGAGCATCATCATGCAGGTCGAGGTGACGCGGAACGCGCCGGACAGCACGGTGCCGACGCCGACCGGCTCGCCGGCGATCTCGAAGAACGTGGCGGAGACGAACACGCTCGTGAAGGATGGTCAGACGCTCGTGCTCGGCGGCATCTACACCATCTCGAAGAGCCAGCGCCAGAGCCGGGTGCCGTATCTGCACCGGATCCCCGTGATCGGGAACCTCTTCAAGAACAACCAGATCACGGACTCGCGCAAGGAGCTGCTGGTCTTCGTGACGCCGCGCATCGTGCGGATCCCGGAGATGGCCGCGAACTAGCCGCGAACGGCGAACCGGGATCCAGCGAGGTTCCGGACCGGGTCGTGACGGGAACGGGGGGAGCTTGCTCCCCCCGTTTTCTTCTATAATGCGCGCCGTGTCGAAGCCCAGGCCCGTTTTTCTGGTCGGAATGATGGGCGCGGGCAAGTCGACGATCGGCCCGCGCCTGGCAGCGCGTCTCGGTCGCCCCTTCCTGGATTCGGACCGTGAGGTGGAGCGCGCGGTCGGTCGGTCGGTCGCGGAGATCTTCGCGAAGGACGGCGAGGCGCGCTTTCGGGCGCTCGAACGCGAGGCGATCGAGCGGGCTGCGCGGCGGGCCGCGGTGGTGGCGCTCGGCGGAGGGGCGATCGCCCAGCCCGGTGCCGCGCGGCGCCTGCGCGCGCGCGGACGGATCGTCCATCTCGATGCACCGGTGGAATGCCTGCTCGAGCGGATCGGGGACGCGCCGGACCGACCGCTCCTCGCGGGCCTCGGACCGGCTGCGCGGAAGGCCAAGCTCGAGGCCCTGATCGCGACCCGGCGCGTCCACTACGACGCGGCCCATCATCGCGTCGACGCTTCGCTCGAGCCGGAGGCGGTGGTCGATCAGATCGCGGCATGGCTCGAGACGGATCCGGTGCGGTTGGAGCATGCGGCGGGGGCCGGCGGCCAGCGAGGTCGGGCAGGGGGCGGAAGCATGGGCGGAAGGCAGGGGACGGGGAAGCGTGGCGGGCGCGGTGCCCGTTCGCGGCGCCTCGTGGGAACCGGAGCGAGTCGCGCGCGGGTAGGCGTCGATCTCGGCGAGCGGAGCTATGCCATCGAGCTCGGACACGACTGGCTCGAGACGGCGGGGCGACGGATCGCCGATCTGCTGGGCGCCGAGCGGGTGGCCATCGTCAGCGTCGCTCCGGTCGCGCGACGCTATGCGACTCTACTCGCGCGGGGGCTGACCGGCGCCGGAGTCCGGGTCGGAAGGATCGTGGTCCCCGACGGCGATTCGACGAAGAACCTGCGCGAGCTCGGTCGGCTCTACGAGCGCTTCCTGGATCTCGGGCTCGATCGCCATTCGGCGGTCGTCGCGCTCGGTGGTGGCGTCGTCGGCGATCTCGCCGGCTTCGCCGCCGCCACGTTCCTGCGCGGAATTCCCTTCGTGCAGGTGCCGACGACGGTGCTGGCCATGGTCGATGCTTCGATCGGCGGCAAGACGGGCATCAATCTCCCGCGTGGCAAGAACCTGGTCGGTGCGTTCCATCAACCGCGTGGCGTGCTCATCGATACGGCGACGCTCGCGAGCCTTCCCCTGCGCCAGCGCGCCGCGGGCGCGGCCGAGCTGATCAAGGCGGCGGCGATCTGGGACGCCGACCTCTTCGCCTGGCTCGAGGACCACATCGAAGACTTCCTCGCGCTCGAGCCCGAAGTCGTGCTCCACGCGCTCGAACGGGCCTGCGCGATCAAGGCCGAGGTCGTGGCGCGCGACGAGCGCGAGGGGGGGCTGCGGCGGCTCCTCAACTTCGGCCATACGCTGGGTCACGCGATCGAGAAACACGCCCGCTACCGCGGGATCCTGCACGGCGAGGCGGTCGCGATCGGGATGATCTTCGCCGCGGAGCGTTCCGAAGCGCTGGGCCACGCACCGACCGGAACGGCGGATCGTCTGCGCGCGCTGATCGAGCGGGCGGGATTGCCTACGTCGGTCCCGGACAAGCCGAGGCAGGCTTATCTCGCAGCGGTCGGCGTCGATAAGAAGCGGCAGGGAAGCGGCATCCACTTCGTCGTCTTGAAAGCCATCGGTCGAGCGGGCACCGTCCCGCTTCGACCGGATGAGATCCTGCCTCCCGGATGGCGTGCGAAGAGGCGAAGCTGAGCGCGACACCTCGGCCTCGCTGCGAGCCGGGCGCGTCGAGGGCGCGGGGTGCGGCAAGCGAAGAGCGGGGCGCGGGGCGCGGGGCGCGAAGGAGAGCGGAAGAGCATGGAGCTGGGGCGATCCGCATGGATCCGACGCGAGCGACTCGAGCGGATCGCCACCGCCGAGCGGGACCGGCGTGCGGGTCGGACGGCGTTGGCCATCGCCGCGCTCGGCGAGGCCGTCGAATGGCCGGCCCGAGCCGTTCTCGCACTGGCGCTGCTGCCGGAGGCAGAGGGTGCCCACACCCGTCGCATCCTGGAAGAAGGCCTCGATCAATGGGCCCAGGAGTCCGGCCTGCCGGCCCTCGACGAGTCGATCGTCGGGTCCGGCGCGGCCGCCGCGTCGATCCCCGCGACGGTGGCATCGGTCGAACCCGCGATGGCCGCGCTCGCGATCGGGCCGTCCGAACGGGTGACCCGGGGCGGCTTCCAGATCGAGCTCGATCGCCCGATCGAGCCGGGTGAACTCGAGCGCGCGTTCGCCGAGGCGGAAGCGCAGGTCGAGGAGATGCACGACGTCAACGAAGTCGCGGCGGGCGTGCTCTTCGACGGGGCGTTCGATGCGCTGGACGTCGGAGAGGACGATCTCGACCCGCTCGAGCGCTCGGCGCGCGCGAGCATGGCGGAGACGGGTTCGCGGTCGATGGATGCCGCCTGCGTGCCGGAGCGGCCGTCCGATGCATCGGCGGCGATGTCGGGGAAAGAGATCGGCGGACGCCGGGGCGCTTCACGGGCGTTCGTGTTGGCGACCCTGGAGCGGTGGCTCGAGAATCTCGAGCGGGCCAGATCGGAGAGGATACGATGAGCTTCGAGTCGGTGCTCCAGACGATCGTCGACGACTGTGGAGGGGGCCTCGCGGCAGCACTCATGGGCCTCGATGGGATCGCGGTCGCCCAGGTGACCGCGCGGACGGGGCGCGATCGCGACGACCCGCTCGGCGGTGACGTGGTGGCGGCCGGAATCGAGTTCGGACGCATTCTCGCCGCGACGACCAAGGCGGCGGATGCCCTCGGTGCCGGTGGCCTCGTCGAGAGCGTGGTCTCGCTTTCGCGCGTCCAGCTCGTCTTCCATTCCGTCGATGACGAGCTCTTCCTGGCGCTCGCGCTGCGTCCCGATGGCAACCTGGGCAAGGCGCGCTACCTGATCCGCCGCCATCTCCCGGTGATCCGCGCCGCGCTCTGAGGCGTGCGTGCGGAATCGACGGGGCGGGTGATGCGCGGAGGCGATCGAATGCGGATCCTGGTGCTGCACGGCCCGAATCTCAATCTGCTCGGGCAACGCGAGCCCGAGATCTACGGCCGTGAGACGCTCGCAGACATCGACGCGGCCCTGCAGGCGACGGCGCGCAAGCTCTCGGTCCAGTTGGACTGCTTCCAGTCGAATCATGAAGGCGCCCTGATCGACCGCATCCAGGCGGCGATCGGGGAGGCGGCGGGCATCCTGATCAACCCGGCCGGTCTGACCCATACGAGCGTCGCGCTCCGCGACGCGCTCGTCGCCACACGGCTTCCGATCGTCGAGGTTCATCTCTCGAACGTCTTTGCCCGCGAGCCCTTCCGCCAGCACTCGTACGTCTCGCCCATCGCGGTCGGTGTCGTCTCGGGCCTCGGCGCCGCCGGCTACCGATTCGGGCTCGAGGCGCTCGTCCAGCACCTCGCTGACGCCCATTGCTGACCGCCCCAGCAGACGCCACAGGCCCTCGAGCGGGGTCGGGAGGCGATGGCTGACCCCCGCGGGTCGAGCATCCGCCGTCCCTTCGGCCCCACGCTCTCGCCTCAAGGGGCGTACGGGCTCGCCGATAGGAACGCCTGAGGCACCGCCCTGCCGGGCGGCGGAGCCGGCTCGCTCGCACACGCCAAGTCGAGGGATCATTGGCGCTCAACAAACGAAAAGTCCTCGATTCTGCGCGCAAGCTGGCGCAGAAAGGCGCGAAGGCCAAGGCGCTCAAGGAGTACCAGCTCCTCCTCCAGGCCGACCCGCGTGATGCGAAGCTGCTGCTCGAGGTCGGGGACTGCTATCGCCGCTGGGGGCAGGTCGAGGACGCGATCGCCCAGTACGCCAAGGTCGCCCAGCAGTACCGCCAGGATGGTTTCGATGCGCGGGCCGTCGCGGTCTACAAGCAGATCCTGAACCTCGATCCGAAGCATTACTCGGCGTACGTCTCGCTCTCCGAGCTCTACCAGCGCATGGGGCTCGATGCCGAAGCCATCGGCGCGCTACAGACGGCCGCGGACGGGTACCACCGGGAGGGGCGCAAGACCGACGCCCTGGAGCTGCTTCGCCAGATGGCGGCGCTCGACCCGACGAACGTCACGAGTCGGCTCAAGGTCGCCGAGCTGCTCCGCCAGGAGAAGATGACGGCCGAGGCGCTCGCCGAATTCGAGGCGGCGGCGCGCGAGCTCGAGAACCAGCAGGAGCGCGAGCAGCTGATCGCGGTCCGCGAACGCATCCTCGAGCTGAAGCCCGACCACGTCGGCGCCCTCTGCGGGATGGTTCGCAGCCTGATGGTCGCGGGGCAGCTCGATCGGGCCGAGCCGTTCGCGCTCCGAGCGGTCGAGGCATCGGGTGATCCCGCGCAGTACGAGCTCCTGATCGAGCTCTTCGCCCAGATGGGCAATGACGCGAAGCTCGCCGAAGCGACGCGCGGACTCGCGAAGGTCCATCGGGATCGGGGCGACGAGGACAAGGCGCGCGAGCTGATGCAGCGCCTCCCGGTCGACGAAGTCGGCGCGCGCTCCCGGCTCGCCGTCGACGTCTCCGAGGTCGACGAGCCCGAGATCGCGGACGAGGAACTGCTCGAGGGCGATCCCTTCCTGACCGTTCCGGGCCGGCAGGCCGCCCCGTCCCTCGATCTGGGCGGCGAGGAGCTCGAGCTCGAAGAAGAGGACGAGATCCAGCTCGATACCCCGGCGAAAGCCACCTCGACCCCGCCGCCGCCGCTCGAAGGGGATGCCGATCAGCTGCTCGCGGAAGCGAGCGTCTACCTCCGCTACGGAAAGCGCGCTCAGGCGATCGCGAGCCTTCGCGCGATCCTCGACCAGGATCCCGACCATCGCGCAGCGCTCGAGAAGCTGGGCGAGGCCTACGTCGACGACGGCCAGCCGGCGGAGGCCGTCCAGCTCTGGCTGCGGGCCGGCGCCCTGATCCGAAAGGCCGGTGATGCGAAGGCCCTGGTCGTGTTGCGTGATCGGATCGCGGCGATCGATCCCAAGGCCGCCGCGGGACTGGAGCCCATCGCACCGTCCGCGCCCAGCTCGAGCGCGCCCCCCCGTCCTGCCGCCTCCGACGCGACCGAGGAGCTCGACCTCGACCTCGAGATGGAGCTCGACGCTGCGGTGACGGCAGGAGACGACGATCCGGCGAAGACGGGCGATGCCCCCGCCGATGCCATGGAGGCGGGCTTCGAATTCGAGGTCGACGCCTCGGGGCTCGACCTCGCCGAACACGACGTCGCCGAGGAGGAAGAGGAAGACGTGGCGGCCGATGCCTCGGACGCCTCGCTATCGCTCTCCGAAGACGGCAGCTTCGAATTCGAGATCGATCCCGATGAGATCAGCAGCGAGGGGGTCGAATCCGCGGCGGACGCCACCGACGGCGGCTTCGGCGCGCTCGAGCTGGATCTCGATGGTCCGGCCGCGCTGGCCGACGATCGGAGCGCGGAGAGCGCGCCTCCCGGCTCGACGACGACGATGGCGCGAATCCAGGAGGAGCTCGAGGAGGCCGAGTTCTACGTCGCGCAGCAGATGTTCGACGAGGCCGAGTCGATCCTGGCGCGGATCCTCGAGATCGCGCCGAACCATCCGAGCGCCATGCTCCGGATGGGCGAGATCCAGGTCGCGCGTGGGGCAGCGCCGGAAGCCACACCTGCACCCGCCGAAGTGAAGACGAAGGCCGGCCGTCGCGTGGCCGGGACGAGCGAGCGGGACCTCGGCTCGACCGCCCGATTCGAAGACGGACTCGATCTCTCGAGCCCCTTCGAGGAGGGGGACGGCGAGGGCGGAGCGCCCGACGAGGTCGACGAAGCGTCGAGCGGATTCGAGATCGACGTCGACGTGGACGGCGATGTCACGACGCCTGAAGCGCTCGCCCTCGACGAAGACGCGGAGAGCGCTTCGGGCCTCGATCTCGCCGAGGCCGGTTCGATCTCGATCGACGCAGACGCAGGTATGGAGGCGGACGCGGGGGACCCGGACTCCGAGCAGGACGCCGACGGCGATGCGACCGGCGCGACCGCGCGCCTCGACGCGAGCCGATCCGCCGTCGCGCCATCGCCATCGCCATCGCCATCGCCATCGCCGGAGACGCATCGCGAGCCGATCGGCACGGTCGTGCTGCCCCGACCCGCCCCGTCGCCGGTCACGCCACCGCCGCCGGCGAATCCGCCGGCCCCGATCGCCGCGCCCGCACTCGCCGCGAGCGCCGCCGCCGGGGACACCTTCGATCTGCGCGAGGCGCTCGCCGACGTCTTCGACGACGACTCTGGCGACGCGGCGCGACCTCGGACGTCGTCGGAGGTCCTCTCGACGGTCGAGGACGGCTTCGAGTCGATCTTCTCCGACTTCAAGAAGGGCGTCAGCGAGACGCTCGGCGAGGGCGACTACGACACCCGCTACGACCTCGGCATCGCCTATCGCGAGATGGGGCTCTTCGAGGACGCGATCGGCGAGTTCAAGATCTGCCTCGAGTCGCCGCGACGTCGCTTCGACAGCCTCTTCCTGATGGGGCTCTGCGCGCGCGATCTGGAGCGCCATGCCGACGCGGTCCACCACCTCGAGCAGGCGCTCGCGCTGCCCGATCTCCCCGAAGACCGGCTCGCGGGCGTGTTCTTCGAGCTCTCGATCGCGCAGTCGCTGGCGGGCGATCGCGAGCGGGCGCGCGCGAACCTGAGAAGGGTGATCGAGCTCGACCCGGACTTCCCGGGTGCCGCCGAGAAGCTGGCCGCGTTCGAATCGTCGGCCGAGGGCGCGACGGCTTCGACGGGCTCGCCGTCGGATTCGAGTGGCTTCGAATCCTTCGACGACCTGTTCGACGATGAAGCGGGCGAGGGCGCGGAGGGCGCGGCGGCCCCCGTCGAGAGCTTCGAGTCCTTCGATGACGTGGTGAGCGACGTCGACGTGGCGTCGAAGGGACCCGGAGACGCGTCGGCCGGACGTGCGTCCAGGTCCGAAGGTCCAGCCGACCCCAACGGCCAGTCGGGTCGGAAGGGGCCGCGCAAGAAGATCTCGTTCGTCTGACCCGGCCAGGGCCGTCTCGAGGAATCCGTCTTGGAACATCTGCAGCACTTCGGATTGGCGCAGGACCCGTTCAGCAACGAGTCGGACCTGCGGCTCTACTTCGAAAGCCCGAGCCATCGCGACGCGCAGCGACGGGTCGAGCGGGGGTTGCGTCAGCACAAGGGATTGACGGTTCTCACCGGGGAGGGCGGGATGGGCAAGACGCTGCTCGCCCGACGCATCCTCGACGGTCTCGAGGAGGAGCTCTTCGAGGCGACGCTGCTCGTGATGCTGCCGGGAGCGGCGGATGCGATGGGCATCTTCCAGCGATTCGCACGACAGCTCGGCGCCGAGGACCCCGCGCGGGATCGGGCCGGCGTGCTCGCGCAGATCTATGAGCGGCTCGCGATCGTCCGCGAGGACGGGCGCCATGCGGTCCTCATCGTCGACGACGCCCAGGTGATGTCGCCGCAGGTCTTCGCCGAACTGGGCGGGCTGCTCTCGCTCGAATACGAGGACCGGCGCCTGCTCTCGATGCTGCTCGTCGGCTCGCCGGCCCTCGATCGACAGATCGACGGCGACCCGAGCCTGTTGCCGCGGGTGGAGGTCCGGGTGCGCGTCCAGCCGCTCGATCTTCGGGGCGCGACGGCCTACCTGATGCACCGCCTCCAGGTCGCGCGCGGACGCCCCGAGCTCATTCCGGCGGCGACGGTGGAGACGCTCTTCAAGCTCGGCCGGGGCCGCCCGCGGCTCCTCAATACGCTCGCCGACAACGCGCTCTTCGAGGCCTATCTCGCGGGTCGGTCCGTGATGGAGCCGAGCGACGTCGAGCGGGCAGCGGGCGATCTCGGGCTCCTCGGCGAAGCCTGGAATGCAGAGGCGCCGGCCGCCATGCGGAGCGAGCCGGAGCGCCCTGTTCCGACGAGCGCGGTCCGCGGCGGTGGATCGCGCCCGCCGGCCGGACCGCTTCGCTCGGTCGAGCCTCAGGTCCCGGACGCGGATCGGCTCGACTTCGAAGCGTCGCTCGATCTCGAGGGCGAGATCGAGCTCGATGCCGGCGAGGCGACGAGTGATTGGGATGCGCACGCGGTCGACGAGATCGACCTCGACCTGCTGGCGCCGGACCCGACGCCCGCGTCACCGGCCGATCGACGTCCTTCGCGGAGCGCAGTGGAGCCGGCGCCGGGCGCTCGATCGAGCGCGATGGCCGAGGCGACGCTCCGCGGAGACGACACTCCCGAGCTCGACGGCCTCTTCGTCGAGCTGATCGAGGAGTAGGTCGCGCTGCCCCCTCCACGCTCGCTCACGCGATCGGAACGGGCGCCATGGGCAGCGTCTTCCAGAACCCGGGGTCGTGGCCGTAGAAGATGCGTGCGCCCCGCTGTTCGAGCGTCCGCAGCCGGATCAGCGCCTCCCGCATGGCATCGCGACTCCAGGCGGCGCCCGGCGGGAGCCGCAGCGACTCGAGCATCGCCTTCAGGTAACAGGCATCCCCCGCCAGCACGACCTCGCCTCCCTCGAGTCGCAGCTGGAGCGACTGGTGGCCCGGCGTATGGCCGTACGTGGGAATGCATCGCACCGACCCATCGCCGAAGACGTCGTGCTCTCCGTCGATCAGGACACGATCGTGACCGTGATCGTAGTCGGAGGGCTTGTAGCTCATCGCCTCGATCAGATCGGGCTCGTGCGCCGCCTCCCACTCGCGCCGTTGCACGAGCAGCCGGGCGCCCTCGATCTTCTCGTTCCCGCCGGCATGGTCGAGATGGAGATGGGAGTTCACGAGCCAGTCGACGCGCGCCGCATCGACGTCGAGCGCCGCGAGTCGCGCATCGATTCCGTCTCCGGCCGCACGCTCGACCCGAACCTGCCGACCCAGCTCGCCGAGATAGGCGTCGCGTTCGGTCGATGCCCGCTCGCAGATCTCGGCCAGACCGCTGTCGAAGAGCAGGGTGCCTCGCGGATGGACGACGAGATACGCGGGCACGGGAATCCGGATCTCGGCCGGATCGCCCCCCTCGATCAGCATCGCTTCGGGCAAGGTCAGCCAGCCACAGGTGAAGGCGTAGAGGCGAAGCGGCAACGGGTCCTCCGGGCCGAACGGCGGTGGGAAGGGGTCGCGGGACGGCGCGTCGACGCTAACCCACACGCCCGCACCCGCACCCGTTCCGGGACGCCGCGCGGCGGAGCGCCCCGGCCTGCGCCCGGAGAGGCGTGCGTCTCCTTCGGAATCCGGGCGGGCTGGCCTCCGGGACGCGCCCGCGCTTGTCGAGCGCGGAACGCCGTCGTACCATGCGCCCCGGCGCGCGAGTAGCTCAGTTGGTAGAGCATCAGCTTCCCAAGCTGAGGGTCGCGAGTTCGAGCCTCGTCTCGCGCTCCAATTCTTTCCCCCTCCGATTCGAGCTTCGGGTCTTCGATCTCGGCGTATGGGCCCGCCGTGGTTCAGCGCCGCGCGATCGGTCCGCGTCGACGGGCCCGAGACGGGAGGCCGACATGGCCGAGGGTTCCAAGTCGCATTGGGGGCTCGTTCGTGTGGCCCGCGTCGTCGGCGTCGCCCTGGCCGCTGCGCTCCTCGGTCGTTTCCTGCTCTCGCGGGCCGACGGTCCGTTCCTGATCTTCGCCGGCGGGCCCTTGCGATCGGGTGAGCGCGCCGCGCTCGAGGCGCTGGATTGGAATGCGCTCGATGCCCACCACGAGCTCGAGCTCGAGATCGTCGGGGCGGGCAGCTCGCGGACGCTCTGGTTCAGCGTGTACGAGGGCGTGCCCTACGTTGCGTGCGACCTCGATTGCGTCGGGGGCCTGCTCACGCGCTGGCCGCAGCAGATCGACGTGGACGATCGGGTCGTGGTCCGCATCGACGGGCGACGCGCCGAAGGGCGCCTCGTTCACGTCCCGCACGACACGGCGGAGTACGCCGCCGTGCGCGCAGGTCGCGATCGGAAGTACTCGGGCGAAGGGGGCGCGTACGCCGCGGCCGAGACGGCAGCGCATGGCGCCGTGGTCGAAGTCGGAGAGGTCCTGACCGGGCGTGCGGCGCGGGCCGAGCCGGGCGATCGGCTCTACCGGATCGCTCCGCGCTGACGCGCCAGCGCCGCGGCGGCGTGTGCGCGCTCGTTGGCGGCATCGAAGGATGTGAACGCCGCACGAGGCGACGCGGCTCGGAGCGACCAGCGCCGGCGTCTTCGCGGGGGCGCGAGCGCCATGAGCGCGAGTCCGCCGAACGCGACGCCGAACGCGGCAGCGGGCTCCGGGACCGTGACCTTCTGCGGCGAGACGCTGCAGTCGCTGGCCGAGTCGCGCTCGCGCTCGACCTCCGCCCGGTTGACGCACGTGATCCACTGGTAGTCGACCGGCTCGCTGCTGCCGGTCTCGAAGCCCGGCGGAATCCGGGCCGTCGACGTTCCGCATCCGGCGGTTCCGCCCCCGGGCAACGCCTCGATCCAGCAATGGCCGACGGCGACGTCGAGCGCCGGCTCGAGCGTCGCGTTGGCGGAGAGATGGAAGGTGACGGGGAAGGATGCAGCGTCTCCGCTGCCGACGTTCTCGATCGTCGCGCCGAAGGTGAGGGGCTCGCCGGGCAGGACCAGACCGGACGGCGTCGTCTGGGCGGCGATCGTCAGGTCGGGCAGGGCGTCGGGATCGCAGGCGTCCCCGAGTCCGTCCGCGTCGGCGTCGGCCTGGGCCGGATCGGGGATGGCGGGACAGCGGTCGGTCGCGTCCGGAACGCCGTCCTCGTCCGAATCGACGGTGGCGACGTCCATCTGGATCCAGTCGCCGAGGAGTCCGACGGCGGCGCCATCGACGACGCGGGTGCCCCGCGCCATGCGGACGAGCGGGTCGGTGATCGCCTGTCGGATCCAGAAGATCGACTGGAACCGATTGCCGGGCAGGATTCGCTTCGCGTTCGGAAAACCGAAATTGCCCTCGCTCGGGGTGACCCCGATGACGTTCCAATCGGTCACGGCGCGGGTGAATCGCAGATCGAGTCCGCCCGGCGCCGGGCCGCCGGGCTGATGGCACATCTCGCAGTTCGATGCGACGTAGGAGCGCGCCCGGAGCGTCCGGCTGGCGCTCGTGTCGGAGACGGCCCGCGCGAACGCGTAGCGGCTGCGTTCGCGCACGTCGAAGTCGAAGAGGTCGGCGCAGTTCCAGGCGTCGAGCTGGACCTGCGGGCCGTTCGCGTAGACATGGACGCCCTCGAAGTTGCGCGTCCGGACGCCGAGCACGCGACCCGAGGCTGCGGTATGGCAGCCGAGGCACTCGGTCGTGGAGGGGTAGTGCCAGCTCTGGCTCGCGCCGCTGCCGAGATCGACGTCCTCGTCGAGTCCATCGAGCAGCAGCGTCGCGTCGGTCTCGCTCGCGTTCCAGCGATAGGTCAATCCGATCCAGCGCTCGACCTGCCGCAGGAAGACGCGGGTCTCGACGCGCCGGACTCCGCCGCCGGGACGCGGCAGCTCGAAGTGCTTCACGAATACCGTGCCGACCGGGAAGTCCCAGGCGTCGCGCGCGTGGAAGGCGATCCGTCCCTCGTCGGGGAGCGCCATCCAGCGGCGCTTGACGGCGCCATCGGACCAGAGCGGGGCGCTCACGTCGTACTCGATCAGGCCCGGCGCGGGAGCGAGCGTGACGACGTCCGTGAAGAGGCCCGTCGCGGAGAGCGTCGCCGGGAAATCGCCCGGCGATCCGCCGGAGCCGTTGCGGACGAGGCGATAGATCGCTCCGGTGAAGCTGCTCACCGCGAAGATCTCGCCCGTCGCGTCTTCGCCGAAGCTCGAGATCCCGGGCGGCGCCGTTCCGATCCGGACGCCCGGGTTCCCGGGGTTGTTCGGATCGACGGGATCCTGCCCGTCCCAGGCCCAGAAATTGCCGGACGCGGCATCGGCGTAGAGATAGGCGCCGTAGAGCTCGGGATGGAGATCGCCCCGATAGACATGGCCGCCGATGACGACCTCGCCGCCCGTCGAGACGAAGTGGTCGTACTCGATCACCGGCGGCTCCGAGCTGATGTCGGCGCACTGGGCCCCCGACCGATAGTCGAGCGTCCCCTCGCAGTAGTCCCAGCCGAAGTTGAGCCCGGCGGCCGATCCGGCACGGGTCCGATGGACCTCCTCGCGCAGGTTCTGGCCGACGTCGGCGATCATCAGGTCACCCAGCACGCGATCGAAGGTGATGCGCCAGGGATTGCGCAGACCGTAGTGGTAGACGAGCGGATCGGCGCCCGGCTGTCCGACGAAGGGGTTCGAGGCGGGTGCGAGCGCCGGGGCGCCCGCGCTCACGTCGAGGCGGAGGATCTTGCCGAGGCGACTCGAGCGGTTCTGGGCGTTCCGGAACGGGTCGCCGGCGTCGCCGCCATCACCGGTCGCGACGTAGAGGAAACCGTCGGGTCCGAATGCCAGGGCGCCTCCGTTGTGGTTGTCGAAGGGCTGCGCGAACTCGAGCAGCGTCGTCGCGCTGCCGGGCAGGGCCGCGTCGGGATCGCTCGGGTCGGCTTCGTAGCGCGCGATGCGCGTGCAGCCGGCGGCGCCGGGATTCGAGCAGCCGCTCGTCGCCGTGTAGTCGACGAAGAAGCGTCGATTCGTCGCGTAGTCGGGGTCGAAGGCGAGACCGAGCAGACCCTGCTCGTCGCCGCCGGAGGCGACCTGCTGGCTGAGGTCGAGGAAGAGGGTCGCGGCGGCAACGTCGTCCTGGTTCTCGAAGACGAAGATCCGACCGCTTCGCTCGAGGACGAAGAGCCGCCCCGAGCCGTCCGGCGGGGCGTAGAGCCCGACGAGGCCGCCGAACGAGAGCGCGGGAAACGCCCGATCGAAGCGCATGGCCTGCGGAACCGGATCGGAGTCGAGGGGCAGCGTGTGGCCTGCGAATCGGGGCGTCGCGGGCAGGGCACAGCTCTGCGCGCGGGCGCGTCCGGCCGATCCGACGAAGCCGACGAGCAGCGCCGTCGCGAGCGCCAGGGCCCGACCGGTCGCCCACCCCGCGGAGCGACGCCCGTTCTTCTCCTTGTACACGTTCAGTCGCATGGTGCTCCGGCGCGGCGGGGGCGGTCAGATCGTGTCGTCGTGGGAGCCGGTCGCTTCGTCGGCCGTGGCATCGCGGATCCATGGCGCGATTCGCGCGGACTGTATCCTCGACGGCGCGCGCGTCGAGCGTGCAGTTCCGATGTGGGTGCCCGCTGGAGCGCAATTGCGTCGCGCGCTCCGACGGGCGATCGGCTTCGCGGTGGGAAGACGATCGGCAGGTCGGTGCGAAGCTGGGTGATCCTGCACACGAACCCGGCACACGGGCGTGCGGCGGGAAATTTTCTTCCCCGGATCTTCAACGCTCCGAATCTTCGACGCGTGAGCGCGCGGCGAACGCGCGTTCAGAGCTCCGGCAGGGGGAAGACCGCGAGCTGCGGGCCGAGGCTGCGGCCGAGCGTCTGGTAGCGGCGTCCGGCGAACCACCAGCGCCCGTCGATCCGGACGTGCTCGTCGCGATAGAGACCGAAGGCGTCGCTGCGACCGGAGACGGGATCGTGCCGTGCCTCCCACATGTAGAGGCGCGAAGAGGCGCGCGCATCGGCGATGTCGATGACGGTATTGAGCACGACGAACTCGAAGAGGTCGAAACGGTCGATGGCCTTCGAGATGAAGCCCGCGACCGCGGCCGGGCCGCGCAGGACGAGCGGGGCTCCGTCCATGCGATCGATCACGACCTCCGCATCGGGTCGGAAGAGGCCGTCGAACTCCGGCCAGGCCCGTCGCGTGACGACGTCGGCGTAGGCGGATTGGAGTCGGCGGATCGCGATGTAGTCGATCGTCTCTTGAGCGATGCGCGGGTCGGGCATGGGGGCGGGCCTCCGAGTCGGGTAGCCCGGAGCATCGCAACCTCCTATCCATGGGGCGAGCCATGGGGCGAGGGGAGGCCCGCGCATCCCGGCGGCGGGACGTCGCGCGCGTCGGGCTCGGCGCCGGGACGCGGCGGTCAGCCCATGCGGCTCGGCCGACGGCGGACGGGAACCGCGTGGGGCATGGAGGAGCAGGCATGATTGCCATCGTGGGTCCGGGATCGATCGGCGGCTACGTCGCCTGGCAGCTCGCGCGCGCGGGCCATCCGCTCGTGCTCTGCGTGCGGCGGCGATTCGAGCGACTCGTGGTCGAGGACGAATCGGGCGCGCACGCCGTGGAAGCGGCGGTGCACGACGATCCGCGCGCCATCGAGCCCGCGGAGTGGGTCCTGCTCGCGACGAAGGCGCATCAGACGGAGGCCGCGGCGGGCTGGCTCGCGGCGGCCTGTGGACCGAAGACGCGCGCGGTGGTCGTGCTGCAGAACGGCGTCGAGCACGAGGAGCGCGTCCGGCCCTTCGTCGGCGCGACGCCGATCCTGCCGGCGGTGGTGTCGATCGGGGCCGAGGTCCTCGCGCCGGGTCGGATCCGGCATCACGCCTACGCCGGCATCGAGGTGCCCGAGGGCCCGCTCGGACGCAGCTTCGCGGCGCTGTTCCGGGGAACCGACGTGACGGTCGACTGCGTCGCCGACTTCCGCTCCGCGGTCTGGCGCAAGTTGATCTCGAACGTGACGGCCTCGCCGATCACGGCGCTGACGGGCCGGCGGATCGAGGTCATGGCCGATCCCGCGGTCCACGCGCTCGCGGTCGGGCTCGCCCGGGAGTGCATCGCGGTCGGCCGCGCCGAGGGGGCCCGGATTCCGCTCGAGGCGGCAGGCGAGTTCGTCGCGGGCATCGCGAAGAACGCGGCGGAGTGGCCGCCCTTCGGCTCGTCGATGCTCTACGACCGGGTCGCTGGCCGGGCGACCGAGCACGAGGCGCTCACGGGGGCCGTCGTGCGGCTCGGCGGGCTCCACGCCCTCGACACGCCGCTCAACGCGGCGATGCTGGCGTTGCTCCGGGCGGCGGCGCCACGCTGACCGGCCGACCCGCCGCGCGCATCCGCTCGCTCTCGAGCCGGACCCGCTCGAGCACCGCCGCCACGCGTTCGGGCTCGACCGCCGAGGCGAGCTCCGCGGCACCCGCCTCGACGAGGAGCGCCGGGAGCCGATCGCGCAGCGCGGCGAGGGCCCATTCGAGCAGCGGCCCGTCCCGGCGGACGTCGTGCTCGATCACCGTGTTGCAGGGCGCATGCGGGTCGAGCAGGTGGTAGTGGGCCGCTTCGTCGAAGCAGTCGAACCGGAGATACTCCGCGCCGTCGGCCGTGCCGAAGACGTGCAGGCAGAGGCCGTCCTCTTCGACCGTGCCTTCGAACCCGGCGGGCAGGACGCCGTCGAACTTCGCGCGCGCATCGGGCCCGTAGTGGTCGAGGATCACGGCTTCGTCGAGATGCCGGTACTCGACGCCGAGGGTCACCGCCCCGGCCGGAATCCGCAGCGTGTAGGCCTCGAAGGCAGGCACGGGCAACGTTCGGTAGCGGATGGGCATGTCCGAGAGTTAGGGAAGCCGGGCGGGGTCGACAAGGGCGTCCATCGGGCGGCGCGTGATCCGGCCGTCGTGCCATCCCGTCGAGTCCGAAGACGCTGTACGCTGCGGCCGCGGTCGGTCGGCGCCCGGACGGCGCAGCCGACCCTTCATCCAGGGGGACGGACCGATGAAGATCGCGCGCTACCTCGCCATCGTGTTGCTCGTCTACGTCGCCATCGTGGTCGCCTTCGAGTCGATGATCGGGACGCTCCAGCCCCAGTCGGGCTCGACCCTCGTGATCACGACCCTCGGCGACGACGGCACCGCCCACGACCGCGTCGTCTCCCGGCTCGAGAGCGGCGGCCAGCTCTACGTCGCCGCGAACCACTGGCCGCGCGCCTGGTATCACCGGCTGCTCGCGCAGCCCGACGTCCGCGTGACCCTCGACGGGCAGACGGGCGAGTATCGTGCGGTCGCGGTGGAGGCGGGCAGCGCCGAGCAGGAGCGGGTCGCGCAAGACAATCCCGTCCCGAGCTGGTTCAAGTTCGTCACGGGCTTCCCGCCGCGCAGGTTCGTTCGGCTCGAGCCGCGGACGCCCGTACCCGGCTGATGGACGAGATCATCCTGATCAACCTGACGGGCCGTGATCGGCCGGGGATCACCCGCGATCTGTCCGCGATCCTCGCGCGCCACGGCGTGCGGATCCTGGACATCGGCCAGGCGGTCATCCACGACACGCTGACGCTCGGCATCCTGATCGGTCTGAATGCCGAGTCGGCCTCCCAGCCCGTCGTGAAGGACGTCCTCTTCAAAGCCCACGAATGGGATCTCCATCCGCGCTTCACGCCGATCGCGCCCGCCGAATACGAGCGCTGGGTCGCTGCCCATGGCCAGCCCCGCTACATCATGACCCTGATCGGGCGCGATCTGATGGCGCGGCATCTCGAGGGCCTCGGGACGATCGCGACGCGACACGGTCTCAACATCGACAACATCACGCGCCTCTCCGGTCGCGTCTCGCTCGAGCGACCCGATCCCGAGCTGCGCGCCTGCGTCGAGCTCTCGTTGCGCGGCACCCCCGACGACGCCTCCGCCCTGCGACGGGAGCTGCTCGACCTCGCACAGACGCTCGAGGTCGACATCGCCTTCCAGGTCGACGACGTCTACCGCCGCAACCGCCGCCTGATCGCCTTCGACATGGACTCGACCCTGATCGAGACCGAGGTCATCGACGAGCTGGCCGAGGCCGCGGGCGTCGGGCGCGAGGTTTCCGCGATCACCGAGGCGGCGATGAACGGCGAGCTCGACTTCGTGCAGAGCCTGCGCCGGCGCGTCGCGCTGCTCGAAGGGCTCGATGCGAAGGTCCTCGAGGAGATCGCCGGTCGCCTCCCGATCACGCCCGGCGCCGAGCGCCTGATCGGGACGCTGCGATCCCTCGGCTATCGGACCGCGATCCTCTCCGGCGGATTCACCTACTTCGGCGAGGTCATCCGGCGCCGACTCGGAATCGACTTCATGTTCGCGAACGAGCTCGACGTCGAGGACGGCCGACTGACCGGTCGACTGCGGGGCGAGATCGTCGACGGCGCACGCAAGGCCGCGCTGCTGCGGACGCTGGCGGAGCAGGCGGGGCTGCGGCTCGAGCAGACGATCGCCGTCGGCGACGGAGCGAACGACCTGCCCATGCTCGACGCGGCGGGGCTCGGCATCGCGTTCCACGCCAAGCCGCGGGTGCGCGCCTCGGCCGAGCAGGCGATCTCGACGCTCGGGCTCGATGGAATCCTGTACCTGCTCGGCATGAGTGATCGGGAGGTCCAGCAGGCGTGATGCGCTCGGCGCGCGGATCGGCGACGATGGGCGCGCCATGAACCTGCAGGAGCCGGAAGAAGCGAAGACGGTCGCCGCCCCGCCGCGTTCACGCGGGATCGGCCGCGCCACGGAGTCGCTGGAGATCCCCGCGTTCAGGCGGGTCTTCACCAGCAACATGGCGTTCTTTCTCGCCATGGGCGGACAGATGATCGTCCGGCCCTGGATCGTCTTCGAGCTCACGGACAGCGCCTTCAAGCTCGCGGTCGTGAGCGCGGCGACCGCCGTTCCGATGCTGCTGCTGTCTCCCTTCGGCGGCGCCCTGTCGGATCGCATGGAGCGGCGGCGCGTCATCCTGCTCGCCCAGTCCCTCGCCGTCTTCGCCGAGATGATGCCCCTGGTCCTCCTTCACCTGGGGCGGCTCGAGTACTGGCACATGCTCGCGACGTCGGCGTTGATGGGATGCGTGTTCCCGCTGATCATGCCGGCGCGTTCGGCGATCATCGCGAGCCTCGTCGGCAAGCGGGGGCTCTCCTCGGCGATGGCCCTCAACATGACGGGGGTGAACGTCACGCGCGTGGTCGGGCCGGCCCTCGCGGGCGCGGCGATCCCCATCATCGGAATCGAGCGGGTCTATCTCGCGGATCTCGTCCTGTACGGGCTCGCGCTGGTCGCGCTGCTTCGAATTCCGAAGCTGCCTCCGCCGGCCGGCGCCCATCACGAATCGATCGGGCGCAACATGCTCGACGGCTTCCGCTACCTGGGCCGGAACCGTCTCGTCCTGATCCTGCTGCTCTACGGCCTGGTTCCACAGTTCCTGGCGATGCCCTTCCAGAACCTGCTGCCGGTCTTCGCGAAGAACGTCTGGAACATGGGCGAGTTCGGGTTCGGGATCCTCTCGGCCTCGGCGGGGATGGGGGCCGTCACCGGCTCCGCTCTGGTGGCCGCCCGCCGACCCGACGCGGGACGCCTCTCGACCATGATGTTCAGCGTCATCGCCTTCGGCACCCTGCTGGCGGGCTTCGCGGCGAGCCCCTGGTTCTGGGTGGCTGTGCCCCTCGTGTTCCTGGCGAACATCTTCGCCAGTACCTTCACGACGCTCAACAACGTCGCGATTCAGCTCGTGATTCCGGATTCGGTACGTGGCCGGATCTCGGCCTTTCTGATGATGTCCGTCTCGCTGCCGCTGCTCGGGGTGCTCCCGATCGGCGCGCTGGCGGAGAAGCTCGGCGCGCCGATCGCGGTCACGGGGGCCTCGCTGATGGCGTCGATCGCGGCCGTCGTCTTCTACGTCGCGAGTCGCAACCTGCGCGAGCTCGACGAACACGTCCACCGCTCTTCGAAGGAGGAGTGATCCCCCGGCTCGCACGGCGACCTCGGGATCCGAGCACCCAGCATGATCATCACGCTCTCTCGCCAGTTCCTGGCCGGAGCCGACAAGGTCGCCGAGCGCGTCGCGGGCGAGCTCGGCTGGACGGTGGTCGACGACGCCTTCATCGAGGCCCTGGCCGAGCGCTCGGGCTTCGATCCGGAGGACGTGAAGGGGCTCGACGAGCGGGTGCCGACGTTCATGGAGCGCTTCGCACAGTCCTCGGCGCTCTCGACACCCGAGCTCCTCTTCTCGGCGCCGAGCGCGATCGACGAGCCCGAGGCGATCAAGCTGGCCCACATCACACGCGACCTGGTGACGGAGCTCGGTCGGCGCGACCGCGTCGTGCTGGTCGGCCGCGCGGCCGCGGCGGTGCTGGCGCGGGAGCGTGAGGCCATCCACGTCATGCTGGTCGCGTCGGTCGAGTTCCGCGTGCGCGAGGCCATGCGGCGCTACGGCCTCTCCGAAGGGCGCGCGCGGACGACCGTCGCCGAGCGCGACGCGAATCGCGCGCGCTACCACCGCGAGCTCTACCGCCGGGTCTGGGCGGACCCCGTCAGCTACCACTTCGTGCTGAATACGGAGCAGCTCGGAATCGACGGCGCGGCGGACCTGGTCCTCGCGCGCGCACGCACGCTCGGGTGGCGCTGAGGCGAGCGTGCGGACGGATCAGTCCTCGGGGACGAGCCGGGGCAGGATCGCGCTGATCGACCCGCGCAGGACGGCGTCGGCGAGCGCGTCCATCTCGGTCGGTCCGCCGTTCACGATCACGATCCGCGCACCCGCCTGCTTCGCGACAGGCACCATCGACGCGATCGGATAGACGGCGAGCGTCGTGCCGATCGCGAGCAAGAGGTCGCAGCGCAGCGCGGCCCGTTCGGCGCGCTGCAGGTCCTCGGCGACGAGGCCCTGGCCAAAGGAGATCGTCGCGGTCTTCAGGATGCCGCCGCAGCTGCGGCACGCGGGATCGGCTTCGCCGGCCCGCACGCGCGCGAGGGCGCGCTCGGCCGGCGCCCGCTCCCCGCAATCGAGGCACTCGACCTCCCGCAGCGTGCCGTGGATCTCGACCACGCGGTCCGGACTCGAGCCGGCGGTCTGATGGAGGCCGTCGACGTTCTGGGTGACGAGCGTGTCGAGTCGCCGGGCGCGCTCGAGGGCGACGAGCGCCTGGTGGCCGGGGTTCGGCTCGCGTCGATCCGCGTCGGTCTCGAGGCGCCACTGCCAGGAGCGCGCGCGTACGGCCGGGTCGGCGAGGTAGTGGTCGAGCGTCGCGAGCTTCTCGGCCTCGGGGTTGCGCGTCCAGAGCCCCTTCGGCCCGCGGAAGTCCGGGATGCCGGAGTCGGTCGAGATCCCGGCGCCGGTCAGAACGGCGATGCACTGCGCATCTCGGACCCAGCCGCGGACGCGTTCGATCTGCGCGTCGGTGGCCGGAGCCTCGGGGTTCGTCGCGTTCATCGGGTCGCTCTCCGGCGGCGCGGCGGATCGGACTAACAGCAGCCGCCGCCCGCGCCGCCGCGGTGGTCGTGCCAATGGCCGAGGTCGAGGAAGAGTCCGGCGGCGGCGGCGGCCTGCAGGGCCTGGGCCGGATCGATGACCCAGGGGCCGGTGCGCGAGAGGGTCAGGCGGGCCGTCTCGCCTTCGGCGAGGACGAGCTCGCGGTCGCCGTCGAAGGCGAGCAGCCCCGGGCCGCGCCAGAGCAGCGACTCGCCGAGCTCGACGCGCTCGACGCCGTCGATGCCGACCTCCGCATAGAGGCCGGGGGAGATCGGAGCGCGCAGGGTCTTGCCGCCTTCACGGCCGCCGGCGCCGGTGCGCGTGTGGACGCAGACGCCGAAGTCGTCCTCGCCGGAGCAGGGCATGAGCAGGCCCCCGATCGGTGATAGGCCGACGCTCGCCGGCTCGGCGCGCGCGAGCAGGACGCGAGCGAGCTTCGTGGGGTCGGCCTGGAGGAGGCTGCCCGGGTGATCCTCGACCAGGAAGCCGGCGTCGACGAGGGCGAGGCTCTCGCGTCCGGACGGTCCCGCGACGTCGATGATCTTCGCCCGCGCGGCGGCCGTCTCCCGGGCGAGGCGACCGGCGGCGACGAGTCCGGCGGCCGCGCCCGCGACCGTCGCTTCGACCTGGAAGGGAAAGACGTTGTTCGTCCCGGTCGAGAGCGGCATCAGCACGACGTCGCGCCAGGCGCGCACGATCGATCGGCTCGTGCCGTCGCCTCCGAGTGCGACGAGGACCTCACAGCCGCGCTCCCGCATTTCGATCGCCGCCCGCTCGCTGTCGCGCGCGCCGCCCGTCGTCGGCAGCTCGAGCAGCTCGATCTCGACCGGCAGCTCCAACGCCTCGGTCGCGGCGGAGGCGATGCGGAAGGCATCCCGGGCGAGGAGGATCCGCCGACAGCCGGCGGCCGCGGCGCCGACCACGATCCGTGTCACCTGGTTGCGTTTGTCGTCGACCGTCGAGGTGCCCGCACGGGCGAACAGGCGGCGCGCGTCGCGGCCGGAGTGGGGGTTGACGAGGATGCCGAGCGCGCCGGGTGCTTCCACGCGGGCAACGCTATCTCGCCGCGCCGTCGCGAGCGAGCAGCCGGAGGCCGTGCGTCCGGTGATCGCCTGGTCGCGTGCTCCTGGGGATCCCGGATCGTCCGCTGCGTTCGCGGGGAACCCGTTCGCTCGTCGGTGTGCAACTCGAGATCCGCTCAAGCGCAACTCGGCAGGCCGCCGATGCACCACCATCGCCTGGCGGGAAGCGTGCGGCCGGGCCGGGATCCGACCGGCTCGGCGCAGGGCGGTGGTCGACACGGCACCGGGCGGGCCGGCGGCCGTTCGCGGCGGGCCGATGCGATGCGCGCCCCGGCGACGCCGGCCGAGGCGGCAGAGGAGAGGGCAGCTTGTTCGAGCGGAAGGCGGGCGGGGGCGCGGGATGGCGCGAGCGGGACGTCGCGCGCTGGCTCACGGGCGCGACCGGAGGACTCCTGGTCGTCGCGCTCGCGCTGATGGCGATCGACGCGGTCCGCATCCACGGGCGTGCGCTCGCCAGCGGGGACGCGGAGCTGCAGCGGACGGCTCGGGTCGCCGAGGCGCTCTGGGAGGCCGACGCGTCGCGCATCCAGGCGCTGCTCGCGCGGCTGCGCGTCGAGCTCCGCACGCAGTCGTTGTGGGCGGGCCCGACGAACGGCGGCGGCGACGCTTCGGTCGGACCGGTGCCGACACGTCGAACCGATACGCTCCTGCGGCGCGCGTTCGAAGGGATGCCCGAGCTCGAGACGCTCGAGCTCGTCGTGGCGGATCAACGCGGCTTGTCGAGCGTCCGCATCGAGCCAGGGGCCGGACCGCCGGTCGAAGCCGAGGACGCAGCCGAGCGGGCCGCCCGCGCCCGCAGCCTCTGGTATGCCGACGCCGTCGAGGAGGCGGTCGCGGCCAACGGACGGCGTGTCGTCCGCGGGCCGATCGGGATCGAGCGCGAGGGGGAGCGCGGGCGGGCGCTGGTCCAGGTCGTGATCGCGCTCCACGACGTCGACGAGGTCGTACAGGGCGTGCTGATCGCGACGATCGACCTCTGGCCTCTGGGCTCGCGTCTGGCCGGGCTCTCGACGGACCCGCTGCGATTCGCGCTGGTCACGCCAGACGGTCGATCGATCGGCGACTCGCCGGTCCGCGCGGCGCGGTCGGGCTCGGCCGTCGAGGGGGACGCCGCGGACACCACCGCCGAGGCCGCCGTCGTCGAGGTCGGCGACGTGCGGCGCTGGGTCCAGCCGGTTCCGGGCGGGTCGACCGAGGCGGGGCCCAGGCTGCGCTTCTGGATCGAGACGGATCGACCGGAGTCGATCGTGGCCGCGCTGCGCACCGGGCCGGCCGCCCTGCTGCTCGCGGCGCTGGTGGCGCTCGGCGGCGCGTTCGTTGCGGCGCGGCGCAGCGGCGAAGCGGAAGCGGTGGCGGACGGCCAATCGGTGGGCGCACGGCGCGCGGAGACGGTGGGGGGGACGGCGCGGGCGGCCGGGACTTCCGCGGGTCGGATGCGTGGCGCAGGGGCGATCGGTCAGGACGAGGCGCTCGAGGCCGCCCACGAAGCGCGCCGCGTGGCGCGCGCCGAATCGGTCGAGCCGCTCGCGAGCGACCCGGACGAGTCGCCCGGTTCCGTGCGGCCGGAACGTTTCGTGCTGCGCGACTGGCTCGCCGACGTGCGGGGCTGCCTCGAGCGGGAGGCCGCTTCGCGCGGGCTCAGCCTCGTGCTGCGCTGCGAGCGCGCATTGCCGCGGGAGGTCGAGCAGGATCCGCTCTGGCTCGGCGGGCTGATCGTGTCGCTCGGACGCGAGGCGCTCGACGCCACGAGCGCCTCGCGCGTCGCGCTCGAGGTCGTTCGGGGGGACGACGCCGCGTTGCGCTTCGAGCTCGATGCGGGCGGGACCGAGCTCGATGCGGTCGAAGGCATGCGGCAGGTGGCCCGTCGGCTCGGGGCCTCGCTCGAGTCATCCGGGGCCGGACGACTCGCCGTCGTCCTGCCAGGCGCCCTCGCCTGAGCGCGGGGCCTCGCGCAGCCCTGCCCGGGGCCGTTGCCATGCATCGTGGCTCCGACCGCGTCCGCGCTTGAAGACCGCGTCGCCCCTGCGGCGCGAGCCGCGCGCGCTTCAGAGACCCGACCAGGCCAGACCGAGGACCTCGGGCGCGGGCGGCGAGGCGTCGTCCGTGTCGCGCCGGCGTCGGAGCACGGCCGCACCGTGGCGCGGCGGAAGCGATTCGAGAATCGATCGGCTCTCGTCGATCGCATCGATCGAGGCGAGCAGCGCTTCCGTCGCCTGGCCTGCCTCGTCGAGCGCAGCTCCTCGCGCCCTCCCGAGAAAGAGATCGGCGACGTGTCCGAAGCCGACCGTCGTGAGCGGGACGAGCCGCGCGGCGAGGAGCGCTGCCGGATCGTCGGCCGCGGCCGGTGTGCCGCCGTCGTCGCCCGCTTCGGGGGGCGAGCCGAAGTGCGGCCGCTGCGTCCAGGATTCGGGCAGCACCGTCCAGAGCTCGGCGAGCCGCTCGCGCGTCGCCTCGGAGAGCGTGACCGGTCCCCCGGCGAGGCGATCGGCGAAGAGCACCCACGTCCCCTCGGCCGAGTCGGTGAGGAGGCGATCGAGCCGCGCCGCCGGTCGGTCGTGACCCCAGAGCGCATCGACCACGAGGAGCGCGTCGCTGGGGGGCGCGTTCCCGCTCGGCGGGTCCGCGGGCGCCGATCCCGTCACGATCTCGATCGCGCCCTCGAGCGCTGCCTCCGCCACGGTCCGGCGTCGGGCCTCGGCCTGCGTCTCGTCCTCTTCGAGCACACGGATCGCGACCTCGTCGGCGCCGCGGGTCGAGAGGGCGTGGACGAGCTCGACCTCGATCGCGAGGCTCGCGCCGCCGAGGCTGGTGATGCGAAGCGGCGCATCGGCCGTCGCCCGCCCGCCGGCGATCAGGCGGTCTGCCAGGAAGTCGGCGAGTCCGGTGCAGGCCGCCTCGCCCGTCTGCAGGCGGATCTGCGCATCGCGCCAGCGCGCGAAAATCGCGGGGCGCTGGAGCGCGCAGGGATGCGCTTCCGCGATCGTTCCCGCGACGGCATCGGGCTCGGGCGACTCGGTCCCCGGGGCCACGTCGATCTCGTCGAGGCGGTCGGCGACCGCGGCCGCCGCGGGCCGGTCGAGGTCGGGCTCGGCCGTGCGCGCCGCCGGCGTCGGGCGACCCATGGCTTCCTCGATGCGCGCGAGCGTCGTCGAGAGGGTCGCGATGCGGGCGTCGCGGCGCTCGAGTCGCTTCTCGAGCTCTGCCTGGGTCTGCTGGCTCCGCTCGAGCGCCTTCTCGATGCCCTCGCTCGCGTGCCGGGCTTCCTCGAGCCGCTCCTCGGCCTCGAGCAGCTGGGCATCGCGTGCGGCCAGACCGCGGCGCGTGACCTGGAGATGCTCCTCACGCGCATTGATCTCGAGATCGCGGGCCTCGAGCGTCTCCTCGAGCGCGGCCTGCGTGCTGCGCAGCTCGACGTTCTCGGCCTGGACCCGGGCCACCAGACTCAGCAGGTCGCGGTGGCGCGCGACGAATTCGGCGAGCTGATCGCGCTCGGCGGCCAGCGCGCGCTCGAGCGATTCGATCCGGGCCCGCTGCGCGTCGAGGTCCTGCAGGCGATCCTCGGTCTGCGCGCGGGCGATGGCGAGGTTCGTCGCGGCCTCTTCGATGCGCGCATGGAGCTGGCGCGCCTCGGCGCTCGCCTCGTCCAGGCGGCGACGCAGACCGGTCACCTCCGCGCGCAGCGCTCGCTCGCCTTCGGGCAGGGGGCCGACGGGCTGGCGCGCGGCGCGATAGGCGGACGCGAGGCGCTCGGCGCGTGCGTCGGATTCGGCGCGCGCGGCATTCGCGACGGCGAGCGCGTCGCCGAGCTGCTCGCGTTCGACGAGCGCCGCATCGAGTTCGAACCGCAGCCGCTCGATCGTCTTTTCGAGCTCCGACTGCGGGCGGGCGGGGTCCGCGGCGAGCCCGGGCGGCTCCGACGCCGTCGCGTCCGCCGCGCCGCGGGCCGCCAGGGCCGCTTCGAGGGCGATCGCCCTGGCCTCGAGCTCCGCGATCCGCGCCTCCCGCGCTTCGGTCTCGCGACGCCATTCGGTGTCGGTCGGCGCGGCGTCCACGGGGTCGTTCGCCTCGGTGGGGCAGGGTGCGTCGCGCTCGTCGCGCGCGGCTTCGGGCCAGGCGTCGGCATCGAGCGAAACGACGCGATCGGCCCGCTCGAGGAGGGCAGTCTGGCGCCCGAGCGCGGCGGCGCGAGGGTGGATCTCTTCCCAATCCCGAGCGACCTCGCTCGCAGCGTCGTGCGCGTCGTGCGCGTCGTGCGCGTCGTGCGCGTCGTGCGCGTCGGGCGGCGGCCCGGCGGCTTGCAGGGGCGGCGTGTTCTCGGCCTCGACTTCGGCTTGCGGTGCGGGCGGCTCGGTCGAGGCCGCCTCCGTCGCCGAGGCCAGGGACGGGACGGGAATCGATTCGGAGCGCGTCGCTTCCGCGACCGGCCCGGGAGCCGGATCGGAAGCGGCGGTGGACGTTTCGGGGGGCGTCTCGGCGGGCGCGCCCGGGTCGGCCGGGGCATGGCCGTCTTCCCCGAAGCCCATCAGCCGGGCGAAGTCCTGCTCGTTGGACGAGAGGCTGCGGGTATCGACGCGCAGGGAGGCGTCGTAGGGGGCCGCGCCCTCGCCGTCCCGGTTCTCGCTCGTATCGTCGCCGCTCATGGATCGCCTCGGGGGCGGGTCGACCGCCCGCGCCTGCGCATCGGTTGCGGCTTCGGGGGGCTTGAACGGACCGGGACTTGGGGATCCGAAAGCGGGTGTTTGCCCGACCCGGGGCGGGGTGTGTGTCGGAGGGGAGCCTCAGGGGCGCCGGCGCGGGGGACCGCTCGCGATGCGGTCGGCCATGCTCCGCACCATGCGCACGGCGACGGCCGGGTTGCAGGTGACGAGCTGCTCGAGCTCGGCCTCGTTGAACAGACAGCACCAGGTATCGCCGTGGGCCCGCAGCGTCGCATGCCGGCGCGCGCCGGTCAGCGTCGAGATGGCGCCGAGGAACGTGCCCTCCCGCGCCTCGATCGCGACCACGCGATCGTCGGCCTCGACCGCCACCCGACCACGCAGGAGCAGCACCGTATGCTGCGCCGGATCCGCCATGCCCGAGATGATCTCGCCGTCCTCGAAGCGGACGAAGTAGCGGTCGAAGCCGGGGCCGCGACAGATCGACGCCCAGAGCGGGTCGACGAGGGTGTCGATGATGCGGGCGATCTCGCTGGGATCGGCCTGGCTGCGGCGCGCGGCGGCGATCGTCGCGGTGTCGAGGCCGAACCCGCTCGCGATCGCGCGGATGCGCGCGAGGACCTCGCCCGTTCCGCCGGGCCGGCGGGCGGGATCGATGTAGAGCAGGCCCATCACGATCTCTTCGAGCGGAGGCGGGCAGTCGAGGGCGACGTCGGAGAGGGTCTGCAGGCCGAAGATGTTGCCCTGCTCGCGCGTCCGCAGGACGTCGTGGCGCTTGTTGAGATCGATGCCCGTGAAGAGCGCCCAGGCCGTCGCGCCGACGCCCCAGAGATCGGTGCGCAGGTCGAACGAGTGGACGTTCGCGCTGGCCTGCTCGGGCGCGCGATAGCCGTGGGTCCCGAGGCCGATCGAGAGCTGGCCCTGGTGGAGCAGGCCCTTCGACATGCGCGAGGAATGGGAGACACCGAAGTCGGTCAGGACATAGCCGCCGTTGCCGTCGAGCAGCACGTTCGAGGGCTTGACGTCCAGGTGGAGCACCGAAGCGCGATGGGCCGCGCCGAGCGCCTGGAGCAGGTCCGAGAGCAGGCGCCAGGTCTGCTCGGCCGAGAGGCGTCCGAGGAAGGGCCACGCGTCGGCCAGGCTGCCGGCCGGGAAGTACTGGATCGCGGCGAAGGCGGTCTCGCCGTCGATGTTCCAGTCGTAGAGCTTCGGGATGCGGTCGTGGCGTACGGCGAGCAGCGCGGCGAGCTCGCGCTTCAGCGAGTTGCGCGCCTGGGGGTCGTGCGGGCGCGCCATGACCTTGAGCGCCACGAGCTTGGGCGGCGTCTCGGCGTTCGCGCCTTCGACCGCATCGAGGCAGCGTGCCAGGAAGACCGAGCCGAATCCGCCCCGTCCGAGGCGGCGCAACACGCGGTAGCGGAAGCGGGCGCGCAGCTCGTCGCCCGGCTGCAGGGCACGGGTCGGCGGGGAGCCGCCCGGGCTGCCCGCGGTGGCCGTGCAGTCGAGCGTGACGTCCTCGCCGACCGTCGTGTGGTCGAGCAGGATCGTGCTGGATGCGGCGCTGCCGGTGGTCGGGTTGGGGACGCCCACACATGACTCCGACCCCGTCGCGTGCGGGAGGCACGGCTTCGCTGGGCGGCACCGGCCGTCCACGACGAGGTGGGGTCCCTATCGGACGGCCACGATCGCTTCGCGAGGGGCATCGCGTTGCGCATCGCGTACGAGAAGAGGCGAGACGAAGTCCGCACCGGCCGCGAGGCGCGCGGGCTCAGCGCGAGTTGCCGCCGGCCTTCCGCGTCTCTGCCGCCGCGCGCTCGGCCAGATACTCCTTGATGCCGCGCGGGACGACCCAGAGGCCCGCGACCGTCACGATGGCGAAGAGGATCTGATTGAAGCGCTGGTGCTCCTGCATGTCTTCGCTCGGGAAGAAGCCGTCCCAGCCCGACCAGAGCCAGAACCCGACGAGCAGCACGGGCAGGAAGAGCGGGTGGTAGAGCGGATTCGGCGGCGGACCGCGGCGGTCCCGGCGCGGCCCGCTCGGCTGGCCGGTCGATCCCGTCGAGGGGTTGGGGGTCGGCTTGGCGTCTTCGTTCATCGTAGCGATGGCCCTGATTTGGATGGGGCGTCCCGTGGATGGCGGTGGGACGGCGGGATGGCGGAACGGCGAGCGCCCGAGCATAGCCGGAGCCCCACCGGGCCCGCACCGGCCATCGCCCGGCGACGGACGCGGTTGATCGTCGTCGACGCGGATGCCAAGCTTGGCGCGCCTCGTCCACGGGCGGGGCGGCATGACGGAGATGGGGACGTTTGGCCGCGCGCAAGAGCTACATCACGCGGGCGGGATTCGAGCGGCTGCGCGCCGAGCTCGACCAGCTCTGGAGGGAAGAGCGTCCGCGCGTCACGAACGCGGTCGCCGTCGCGGCCGCCCTCGGCGACCGCTCGGAGAACGCCGACTACATCTACGGCAAGAAGCGCCTGCGTGAGATCGACGGTCGGATCCGCTTCCTGACCAAACGCATGGACGAGCTCGAGGTCGTCGACGTCGGGCCGCGCGTCGACGCCGAGCGCGTCTACTTCGGGGCCTGGGTCGAGCTCGAGGACGAAGCGGGCGAGCGGGTCCGCTACCAGCTGGTCGGGCCCGACGAGTTCGATGCGTCGCAGGGTCGCATCAGCGTCGAGTCTCCCGTGGGTCGCGCGTTGATGGGCAAGCGGCGCGGGGACGAGGCCGTGGTCCGGCGGCCGCGGGGCGAGGTCTGCTTCCGGATCCGCTCGATCGACTACCGCGCGATGGACGGCGACGACGCCGACGCGCGGGCATGAGCCGCGGCGAGCCGCTCTGGATCTTCGGCTACGGCTCGCTCGTCTGGCGTCCCGCCTTCGTCCACGACCGCGCGTGCCGTGCCTGGATCCGCGGACACGTCCGCCGCTTCTGGCAGGGATCGATGGACCATCGCGGTCTGCCCGAGCGGCCCGGCCGGGTCGCGACGCTCGTCGCGGAGAGCGACTCCGAGCCGGGTCCGATCGACCGTCGCTGCTGGGGCACCGCCTATCGCGTCGGTGCCGAGCGGGCCCCGGACGTGCTGCGGGCGCTCGACCACCGCGAGCGCGGGGGCTATGCGCGACTCGAGATCGAGATCGGTCTCGCCCCGGACGGCGAGGAGGAGCGGGGCGAGCAGACGGTGGGGGGCCTCGTCTACGTGGCCGGTCCCGACAATCCGCACTACCTGGGGCCCGCGCCGCTCGAGGCGATCGCCGCGCAGATCGCGGTGGCCCGCGGTCCGAGCGGCGCGAACGCCGAGTACGTCTTCGAGCTGGCCGCCTCGCTGCGGCGGATGGGCGCCGACGACCCCCACGTCTTCGCGCTCGATGCGCTGCTGCGGCAGGGGCGCGGATGATTCAGTCGGCGACGTGGCCCGACGATGACGGGCCATGGCGCTCGATCTGATCTTCGCCCTGATCCTCCTCTTGATGCTCGGGCTCGGAGCCTGGCGCGGCGCCGTCGTGAGCCTGGTCGGGCTGGCGTCCCTGGTCGCGGGCTATGCCGGCGCGATCTGGGCGGCGAGCCACCTCTCCGGGGCGGTCGCCGAATCCCTGGTCCTCCCCGCGCTGGTCGCACCGGCCGTCGCCGGGACGCTCGGATTCGCGGTCGCCTGGCTCGTGATGGGCGCGCTCGGAGACCTGGCGATCGCCTGGGACGCGCACCGCGTCGAGGACGACGGGCGTGGGCCCGTCGATCGGGGGATCGGGGGCCTCGTCGGTCTGGTGCGGGGCGGGCTCGTGGTGGTCCTGCTCGCCCTGCTGACGAGCTGGCTCGATGCGGCCCGCGACCTCGGCGTGGTCGAGGGGCTCGAAGCCGTCCCGGACACGACGGCCTCGACGGGCGTCGCGGCCAGCGGCGAGCTCGTCGAGTCCGTCGTCTCGACGGCCCTGGCGGAGGCCGGGCCGGCAGGTCAGATGGCCGCGCGCATCACGGCCCGTCCCGGCGAGACCCTCGCGAGCGCGCAGGCGCTGCTCGAGGATCCGCGGCTCACACAGCTCTTCGAGGATCGGCTTCTCTGGACCCTGATCACGAACGGCTCGGTCGACTATGCGATGAATCGCGCTTCGATCCGATCGATCGTCGACGATGCGGCGATGCGCGAGCGCTTCGTGGCCCTCGGCCTGGTCGAGCCCGTGGCCGGGGCGGATCGCGATGCGTTCCGGGGCGCGCTCTCTGCGGTGCTCGCCGAGGTCGCGCCCAAGGTCCACCGCCTCCAGCATGATCCCGAGCTCAACGCGCTGGCCCGCGATCCCGAGATCGTCGCCCTCGTCGAAGCCGGAGACATGATGGCCCTGATCGCGCATCCGGAAATCCGGAAGCTCGTCGATCGCGTCTCCTCGCGCTGAGTCGGGATCGGATCGTCCGCGGCCGGTCGATGCGTCGGGCCTGCATCCGACGGGGCCAACACGAAAAGCCCAAAGCACTCGCTTCGGGCGCGTCGTTCGCTCCGGTCGATCGATCGACTGGAGGCTAGAAGAGCGGGCGATCGTCCCCGTCCGGCGCGTAGGCCGAGATCTCGCAGCACAGGGAGATCTCGAGTGCGGACGGTCGCTCGAATCCGGTCGCCTCTTCCCGGGCGATTCGGTTCGAGTCGTTGAAGGAGGTCGCCGCGTGCGTGATGTGTCTTTCCATGGCGCTCATGGATAGCAGCAATCGGCCGGTTCGCGCACGGGCTGGAGGACCCGCCGCATCCCGCCGCCCGATCCGGGCTCGAGCTCCGCGACCCGCCCGCAGCGAAGCGGCAGCCGGGTCGCGTCGGGGGGCGGCCCCGGGCGAGGGGCCCGGTCAGCGCAGCAGGACGTCGCAGAGCTCGCGGATCCGGCGGATCCATCGACCCGGCCCGTTGTCCGGGCGGATGTGACGGCGCAGGGCGATCAGGATCTTGCGCTCGAGGGTATAGCGGGTCAGGGCCGGGCGCGGGGCGGGCCGGCCGCCGAGGTCGATGGCGGCGAGTTCGGCCTCGATCGCGGCGCGCGGATGGCCCCAGGCCTCGAGGTCGACGTCGAGCAGCCGGGCCACGATCTCGCGGTACAGCGCGACCCGTTCGGGTCGGCCGGCCGCCGCGTGCGCCCACTTGGCGACGCTGCGCGTCGTCGCCCGCGTCTCGCGCGCGACGGTCATGGGGTCGCCGAGTCCACGCGCGGCGCTCCGCCGGGCCTCGGGATCGTGGCCGTAGTCGACCATCGCGGGCTCGAAGTCGATGCCCAGGAAGGCGGCGAGCGCCCGGGCATGGCGCTCGGGATCCCGGACGAGCGCCTCGTATTCGACGTGATGGATCGTGACGGACGCCGCGCGCAGGAAGCGCGCGATGGCGGGGACGTAGCGCTCGAGCAGCGGATTGTGGGCGTGGGCGACGCGGTCGTCGCCGTCGAAGAACGAATCGACGTAGGACGACCAGACCGCGAGCGGATGGCGCGTCAGGACGACGTAGCGCGCCGTCGGGTAGAGCCGGGCGAGGAAGTCGAGGGAGAGGGCGTAGGCCGGCGTCTTGTCGAGCAGCAGACGTGGGCTTCCCGATCCCGCGCTCAGCAGGCCGCGGTAGATCGCGTCGCAGTAGGCGCGCAGCGCCGCGAGGTAGGCGCGCTCGCCGCCCGGCAGGTTCGCGACCAGCGCGCGGGCGGCCTGGCGCGTGATCACCGGATCGTAGGGCGCCGACTGGACGCTCGCGTAGTAGCCGAGGTGGGCGATCGGCGTGATCAGGTGGGGCTCTTCGGGCGCGACGACGGCCGAGTGGGCGCCGAGCATGCGGGCGAGCAGCGTCGAGCCCGAGCGCGGCGCACCGATCAGGAAGACGAGCTGGCGGTCCAGGCCAGCCGCGGCGGCGCCCTCCGTCGACGACGGGGCGGCCTCGGCCTGGGAAACGCTCGGGGACGACATCGCGCGGTCGGGCTCCGGGCCTCGCTCGTCGGCTCCAGTCCCGACGGCATGGCGCCCGAGCATACCAGTCCGGGGGCTACAGCGTGCGGCTGGCGAGGCCGAGGACCTGTGACATGCGCTGGGCATGCACGCGCAGGAGCGCGACGCCGAGGCGGTGTCCGAGCCAGGGCTTCATCGAGCGCAGGTGACGGAACGCGGCGGCATCGACCTCGAGCAGGCGAAGGGACGTGTTGGCGACGGCGGACTCGGCATGGGGCAGGTCGGCCAGCAGGGGCAGCCCGCCGAAGAGGTCGCCGGGTCCGAGCTGGCAGAGCGTCTGCTCGATCGCGTCGCGGATCCGGATCTGCAGCGTCACGCTGCCCTCGGCGATCAGGAAGATCGAGTCGTTCTCGCCGTGGCGGGTGCCCTGGCGGTAGATCGTATCGCCGGGCTCCATCGATCGGAGCCGCGTCACCTGGGCGAGGCCCATCGCCTCTTCGAGGCCGAGCTCGCGCAGCGCCGTGCGCTCGTAGAGGAAACGCGCGAGCCTCTTGCCCGCGTCGAGGACGAGATCCCAGACGACCTCGATGTCGTCGGCCGCGGGCCGATCGAAGGAGACGCCGGTCAGCACGAGCTTCTCGACCGGCTCGTCGCGCTGCCAGCAGCCGAGGGCGTCGAGGGTCAGCATGCGGTCCGGGAGGCGGAAGACCACGCGTCGCACGGACTTGAAGGAGAAGGGCGACGGCGTCGCGATGCAGGCGCCGCCGATGCTGAGGTCGCGCGTGCGGCCGAGCAGCGCGCCGCCGAAATCGCCTGCGTAGATCTCGACCGGGAGGTCGATGCCGACGCGGGGGTTCGAACGGATTTCGAGGGGGTCGACGGGGCCCGGACGACCGGCGGCGTCGTCGGAGAAGCGATGGTCCGGTGACGTCATGGATTGAAGACCTCGATGCGGGGCGTTTCGGTCGCGTTCCAGTGGGACTTGAACGCTCCGCTCCGGGTCGACGCCGTCCGATCCGACGCAGCGCATCGAGCGTCGTGTCGGGCCCGGGGCATATTGCCGGGGGATTCGCTCGATGCGGGGCTCGGGATTCGGATGGAGGAGCGGGTGAGTCGATTCGAGATCGTCGTCGTCGCGTTGGTCGGGCTCGCCTGGCTGCCCGGCCTGCGGGTGCTGGCGGAGGCCTGGGGCGCCAACGATTTCTCGACCCACGGCTATCTCGTCCCCTTCGTCGCCCTCTGGGCCGCGACGGCCCATCGCGACGTCCTCGCGACCCTGCCGGCCCGCCCGATGCCCCTCGCGCGCGGGCTGCTCGGGCTCTGTGTCCTGGCCTATCTGGCCGCGCTGCTGCTCGAACAGCCGACGCTGCTGGGAATCGTCTTCGTGGCGACGGTCGTCGTGCTGGTGCTCGCGCTGCGCGGGCCGATCTGGGTCTCGTGGCTGCGCTTCCCGCTCGCCTATCTCGCGTTCATGATTCCGCTGCCGATCGCGTGGGTGACGCCGGTGATCGTGTCGCTCCAGCTCTGGGTCAGCACGCTCGCGGTGCGGCTGCTGCAGGCCTTCGGCGTGGCGATCCACCGCGAGGGCAACGTCCTCATGCTGCCGGGCGACGTCTCGCTCTTCGTCGCCGAGGCCTGCAGCGGGATCACCTCCCTGGTCACGCTGATTCCGATCGGGGTCGTCATCGCCTACCTGACCGAAGCGACCTGGTCGCGGCGCAGCGTGCTCGTCGCGGCGGTCGTGCCCATCGCGCTCGTGGGCAACCTCGTCCGGGTCATCGTCACGGTCCTGCTCGCGCAGCGCGTCGACGTCGAGTACGCGACGAGGGGACCGCTGCACGAGTGGGCGGGCGTCTCGACCTACGTCGTCGGTTGTCTCTGCCTGCTCGGGCTCGGGGCGTTGATGCGTCGCTTCGGGCGCGAGCCCGCGGCTGCCTCGCCGTCGTGACGGACGCGCGCCCGACGGACGGGGAGCGCGCGGCCGGCCCGGCGCCGGACGGGCGTCTCGAAGACCGCATCCGGGCCCTCGGACGGGCCCTCGGACTCGACGCGGTCGGGTTCGCCCGAGCCGAGCCGACCGAGCGCACCCGCTTCCTGCGCGCCTGGCTCGATCGCGGTCATGCGGGCGAGATGACCTACCTGGCGCGTCGCGCGGAGGAGCGGATCGATCCGCGACGGGTCCTGCCCGATGCCCGCTCGATCGTCGTCGGCGCGCTGGCCCTGCCGAGCCCCACGGACTCGGCGCCCGGGGTCGGATCGGCTCCGTCGGCGCCCGCGCGGTCGACGTCCGTCGGTCGCATCGCCCGCTATGCGGGCGGCGACGACTACCACGAGGTGCTGCTCGATCGACTCCGCGCGCTCGAGGCGGCGCTGCCGCTGCTCGCGGGCCGCGCGGTCGCGAGTCGGAGCTACGTGGACACGGGGCCGGTCGCGGAGAAGGCGGCCGCCGAAGCGGCCGGACTCGGCTGGATCGCGAAGAACACCTGCCTGATCCATCCCGAGCTCGGCTCCCATCTGATGCTCGGCGTGATCCTCTGCGATCTCGCGCTCGAGGCGGATGCCTCCGTCTCCGATCGCTGCGGCAGCTGCCGCGCCTGCCTCGACGCGTGTCCGACGGATGCCTTCCCGTCGCCCTACGTGCTCGATGCCCGCCGCTGCCTGGCGTACACGACGATCGAGCTGCGGGACGCCATCCCCGAGGCGCTGAGGCCCGGCCAGGCGGATCGCGTCTTCGGCTGCGACGTCTGTCAGGACGTCTGTCCCTGGAACCGCAGCCGGCCCCGCGCGCCGCTCCCAGATCCGCTCGGCCTGCGTGCCCGGCTGGCGCAGCCTCCGGCTTGGCGCTCACCGAGCCTCGCCTGGCTGCTCTCGCTCGACGAGGCGGGATTCGCCGAGGCGACGCGGGGCACGGCCCTGCGTCGCGCCCGCTACCGGGGACTCGTCCGCAACGCGCTCGTCGCCGCCGGCAACGCGCGCGATCCCGCGCTCCGCGCCGCGGTCGCGCGCCAGCTCGAGGCCGAGGATCCGATGCTGCGGGCGCATGCGCGCTGGGCGCTCGACCGGATCGATGCGGGGGCGCCGGCCGAGGCGCGCGAGGGCCGTGGCCGCGACTAGCGCGACTTGCGCGCGCGCAGCCGGGCGGTGCAGGCGGGCGCCGGCTCGTCGGTGGGGCCCTCGTCGAAGCGCTCGACGACGAGCCCGGGGAAGAGCGTCGGCAGCTCGCCGGGCGCGAGCAGGAAGGCGTCGCGGGTCGGGCCCCAGCCGAGCGCGCGCTGCCCGGTCGTGAAGGTCTCGTAGAGGAGCACGCCGTTCGGCGCGAGCCAGCGTTCGAGGCTCGGCGCGAGCGGGCGATGGAGGTAGCGGAAGACCAGGATGGCCGCGAAGGGCCCGCGCGGGAGCGTCGGCGGCGTCTCGGTCTCGAGGTCGACGGCGAACGTCTCGACGCGGCCCGGCAGGTCTCGGGCGCGCCCGGTCAGCTCGGCGAGCGGCTCGGCGCGGCGGTCGACCGCGACGACGTCGAGGCCGAGGGCCGCGGCGGCGAGGCTGTGGCGCCCGCGACCGCAGGCGAGGTCCAGCACGAGACCGTTCGCGGCGGCCTCGCAGAGGGCGGGTCGCTCCTCTTCGAAGAAGCGTGAGACGGGGTCGAGCCCGGGCCTAGCGTCGTCGGCCATCGCGCAGCCAGCGGGCCATCCGCCCGGGGTGGTCGGTGACGATGCCGTCGACGCCGAGGGCGAGCAGCCGCTCGATCTCCTCGAGCGCGTTGACGGTCCAGACGTGGATCTCGATGTCGTGGGCATGGGCGTGTTCGACGAGGCGCGGCGTCACGAGGGGCTGGCCGCCGAACGTGGCGGGGATCTGGAGCGCCATGACGTCCGCCGGCATCGGCCCCTGGCCCTGGGCGTTCGCGATCACCGCGAGGACCTCGCCCGGACTCGCACCGAGCGCCGGGCGCAGGCCCGACGCGGCGACCGCCGGGCGCAGGTCGCGCATGATCGCGTCCTCGCCCGCGGTGAGCAGGGTCCGATCCGCGCGCTCGAACCGTTCGATCAGCCGCAGCGTCTCGCGCAGCACGGCGTCGCCCGGGCATTTGATCTCGAGGTTGAAGCGCGCTTCGGGAAAGGCCTCGAAGGCCTCTTCGAGGCTCGGCACGCGGATTCGGCGACCGAGAAACGGACGAGCGCCGTCGGCCGTGCGGAAGCCGGCGCCGGCGTCGTGGCGTCGGAGCGCCGGGAAGGCGATTTCGTGCGCGGCTTCGGGCACGCCGCAGACGCGTTCGAGCGTCGGATCGTGGAGCAGGATCGGGACGCCGTCGGCCGTGACGTGGACGTCGCTCTCGAGGATGGCGGCGCCGTCGGCCAGGGCGGCCTCGAAGGAGGGGAGGGTGTTCTCCGGATGGTCGCCGGCCGCGCCGCGATGGCCGATCACGATCGGATGGGCGACGTCGAAGAATGGATGAAGCATGGGCGCAGGGTATCATGCGCGCCCCATGAGCGTGCTGACCCGCGACTGCATCCTGAGGGAGCTCGACGAAGGCCGGATCCGCATCGATCCGTTCGACCGCAGTCAGGTCGGCGTCGCCTCGATCGACCTGACGCTCGGGCGCGAGATCCGAACGATCGAGAACGGGCCGGTTCCCATCCGCGTCGAGGACGGCATCGACTATCGCGAGCACACCCGCGTGCTCGCCCTCGACCGACCCTTCCGACTCGATCCCGGCGTCACGATCCACGGCATCACCGAAGAGCTGATCACGCTGCCCGACGATCTCTGCGGCTTCCTCGAAGGTCGCAGCCGCTTCGCGCGTCTCGGGCTGATGATCCACGTGACGTCGGCCTTCGTGCAGCCGGGCGTCTCGAATCGCCAGGTGCTCGAGATGAGCAACGTCTCGAGCCGCGCGCTCGAGATCGTGCCCGGCGTCCGGATCTGTCAGATCGTGCTGATGCGGACCGAGGGACGCGCGGTCTACCGGGGCCGCTTCCAGGATCAGCGGGAGATCTAGTCCGTGCGCGCCGTCGTGCAGCGCGTGCGCGAGGCCTCGGTCGAGGTCGAGGGCGAGTGCGTCGCGCGGATGGGGCACGGACTCCTGGTGCTGGTCGGCGTCGGTCGAGCCGACGGTCCGGAGCAGGCGCAGCGGCTCGCGCGCAAGCTTGCCGGACTGCGCCTCTTCGCCGACGCGACCGGGCGTTTCGACCGCTCGGTGCTCGACGTCGGCGGCACGATCGGTCTCGTGTCGCAGTTCACCCTCTACGGCGACGCGCGCAAGGGACGCCGGCCGTCGTTCGGCGACGCGGCGCCGCCCGAATCCGCTCGTCCGCTCTTCGACGCGGTCGTCGCCGCCGTCGGGGCGCTCGGTGTGCCCGTCGTCACAGGTCGCTTCGGGGCCGCGATGCAGGTCGCGCTCGTCAACGACGGTCCGGTCACGCTCTGGCTCGACACAGAAGAGGGTCTGTGACCGGGACGACGGGGCCGTCCTCCCTTGCCGCCGTTCAATATTCCGCCACACTCCCGCGCGGGGGAACGTGAGAGTCGGACCCGGGGTCTGCCCGGCGTCCGCATGGCCCGCTCGCGCACGGGGCGTTCATCGCCACGACGGCCGGGAGCGGTGCAGAGAGAGGTTGGACAGACCATGAAGAATCTGGATTCGGGTTCGGGCTTCTGCCCGAACGAGGCGTGCGCACGTCCGCAGCTCGGTCGTGCGCGGTTCGGTGCGGGTCCCGGGCGGCGGCTCGCGGCGATCGGCATGGCGGTCTGCCTGCTGGCATCGCCCTCGATCGCGCTCGCAGGGGATCATACGGCGGAGGTCAGCAAGGAGTCGGGCATGGGCGCGGCTGCGGCGCTGACCTCGCTGGTCTACAGCCCGGTCAAGCTCGTGTATGCGCTCGGCGGCCTCGTGGTCGGCTCGCTCGCCTGGGTCTTCACGGCGGGGGACACCAACGTGGCGGACAAGGTCTACGTGCGCTCCCTGCGCGGGACGTACGTGATCACGCCCGAGATCCTGCGTGGCGAGGAAGAGCTCGTCTTCATCGGTCGCGATCCGTCCGTGATGCCGGTCGAGCAGCCCAAGGCGATTGCGACCGGCCCCGTCGCCTCGGGGCCCCTCGAGTCGACGGCTCCGTCGGAGAGCTATTCGGCCGACGCATACGGCGACGTCGGCTGGTAGCGGCTGCACGGTGGACCGGGCGGCGTCGATCGCGCCGCCCGGTTCGCTGAGCGCGTGCCGAGCCCGATCACTGGCGGGTGCCGACCCGAAGCGGCACCCTCGGCCCACCCCATGTCCGACTTCCTGCCGCAGATCCCGATCGCCTTCGCCTCGGGGCTGATCTCGGTCCTCTCGCCCTGCGTGATGCCGTTGATGCCGGCGTACCTCTCGCTGATCTCGGGCGTCTCGATCCGGGACATGACCGAGGCCGGCCGCGCCGACGCGCCGGTCGCCGACTTGGCCGCGTCTGCGGGCGAGGCGTCGGCCGCCGACGCGGGCGAGTCCTTCGCGGCGACGCGGCGCGTCCAGCGCACGCGCGTGATGGAGGCCTGTCTCGGCTTCGTCTGCGGCTTCTCGCTCGTCTTCATCGTCCTGGGCGCGACCGCCTTCGCGCTCGGGCGGGTGCTGCGCAGCTGGTCCGTCGAGATCCTGGGGTTCGAGGTCGGGATCGCGCAGCTGGCGGGTCTCGCGATCATCGTCTTCGGGCTCCACATGGCCGGCGTGCTGCGCATCGGCTGGCTCCTGCGCGACACGCGCTTCGAGCCGAAGGGCGCACCCGGATTCGTGGGCGCGTTCATCGTCGGGGCGGGGTTCGGCTTCGGCTGGTCCCCCTGTATCGGTCCGATCCTGGGCGCCGTCCTGACCCTGGCCGGCAGCCGCGAGACGGTCTTCGAGGGCATCACGCTGCTCGCGGTCTATTCGGCGGGGCTCGCCGTGCCCTTCCTGCTCGCCGGCTGGAGCCTCGACTTCTTCTTCCGCGCCTTGCGCCACCTGCGTCGACACTTCCGCGCGCTCGAGATCGCGGCGGGCTGCCTGCTGATCGGTGTGGGGGTGCTGCTCGTGACGAACCAGCTCGCCTGGTTCAACAGTCATTTCGTCTTTCTGGGCGAGGTCGTCGTCCGCCTCGAGGACTGGCTGCAATGAGGCGGAGCGGGGCGCTCGCGGCGGCGCTCGCCCGGATCGCCCTCGCGCTGGCGCCCCTGGCGTGCGGCGGCGATGCGGGCGAGGCGGCGGCGCCGCTCGGGCCCGCGCCGGCGTTCGTGCTGCCGCTGCTCGGCGGCGGCGAGGTCGACCTCGCGGCGCTGCGGGGGCGGATGGTGGTCCTGGATTTCTGGGCGACCTGGTGCGCGCCGTGCGAGGTCCAGATGCCGATCCTCGACGCACTCTGGCAGGAGCGGGGCGGCGGACGCCTGATGATCGTCGGCATCTCCGTCGATACGGATCCGCCGGCGACGGTGGCGAAATGGGTGGAGGAGCGGGGCTTCGGGTATCCGATCGCCCTCGGCGACCAGGAGCTCGCCATGCGCTACGGGCTGCTCGGCTTCCCGTCGCTGATCGTGGTCGACGAGGCGGGCCGGATCCGGGTGCGGCATACGGGCGTCTGGACCCGCGACGAGATCGACGACCAGCTCGAGGCGATCCGTCGCGCGCCGCTTCCCGAGCCGGATGCCTCGCCGGTCGCGACGCCCGTCGCGGGTGCCGGGCCGGAAGGGGCGGGCGAGCCCTCGGCGCGGCCCGCTCAAGTCGCCCGCGAGGCGCGTCGAAATGCCGCCGAGGCCGCGCCGCGCTCGGGGGGGGTGGCCGTCGGGGAGCGCCCTTCTGGAAGCCGGTGAATCGACGCAGATCCAGGTGCATCGCACCTTCGCCCGGCACTTCGTCGACGGAGCCATCGTCTTCGAAGAGGGCGACGAGGGCAGCCACCTCTACATCATCCAGTCCGGCCAGATCGAGATCTGTCGCCAGGGGCGGGCGGGCCGACGCGTGGTCGCTCGGCTCGGACCGGGGCAGTTCTTCGGCGAGATGAGCGTCGTGCTCGGGGAGCCGCGGTCGGCGCGGGCCGTGGCCGTCGGGGAGACCGAGCTGCTCGAGCTCGACGCGGAGACGCTCGAGGGGATGTGCATCGAGCAGCCGGAGATCGCGATCCGCATGATCCAGCGGCTCGCCGTCCGGCTGATCGCCGCGGAGCGACGGCTCGCGGCGCTCGGGCTCGACGAGCTCGTCGCGCCCCTGATCCGCTACCTCGCGGCGGTCGCCGACGCGCAGGACTGCGAGGACGAGCTCCACCTGCGGACCTCGCTGCGCGAGCTCGCGACCGGCTGTCAGCTCTCGCTCCACGAGACCTACCAGGCCCTCCATCAGCTGATGGACCAGAAGCTCGTGCGCGTGAACGCCGACGAGCTGGTCGTCCCGGACTGCAGCGCCCTCTCGACCGCGCTGACGCGGTTCACACACCCCAGCTGAGCGACGTTGCGCGGTTCCCGCGCCGTTTTGGCCAGCCCCCGCGTACTCAGGTAGGGTCCCGCCGCAAGCATCGGGGGCTCCTTGCCGCGGGCGTTCTTCCTGGCCGCACTCGTCGTGTCCATCCTGCTCGGCGGCGCGGCTGCGGCCGTGTCCGCCGACGAACGCGCGCGCCTGAAGGATCCCTTCGAGATCACGGCCGACCGCATCCTCTACGAGGCCGAGGGCGAGCTCTACGTCGCCGAGGGCGACGTCCACGTCGTCCAGGCCGATCGCAGCCTCGTCGCCCGCTGGGTCGCCTACAGCAAGAAGACCGGCATCGGCGTCGCCGAAGGGGACGTCGAGATCGTCGACGGGCCCGACCGTCTGAACGCCGCCTTCATGGTGTTCGACATCGAGACGCTCCAGGGGACGCTCTTCCAGGTCGCATTCGACTCGGGCGGCAACGGATTCCGGCTGCGCGCGAAGGAGATGATCCGGACCGGGAAGAACACGTTCGTCGTCGACGACGCCGTCTTCTCGACCTGTCGCTGTGCGCCGGGCAAGCGGCTGCCGTGGCAGATCGAGACCGGCCGGGCGGACGTCGAGCTCGGGGGCTACGGCCAGCTGACCAACTCGACCTTCGAGGTGCTCGGCGTACCGGTGCTCTGGATTCCATGGATGCTCGTCCCGATCAAGAGCGAGCGGGAGAGCGGGCTCCTGCTGCCGCAGTTCCAGTTCGGAGGTCGCGGCGGTGCGACTTTCGGTCTGCCGATCTTCCTCGCGCCCATCCCGCAGCTGAACGTGACGGCGACGCCCCGCTACTTCGTGAACCGGGGCTTCAAGCAGGACGTGGAGCTCGAGTACGTCTTCGGCGAGCGCTCCGGGGGGCGGCTCTTCGTCGCGGGCCTCCACGACCAGACCAAGCAGGCGCAGCAGAGCTTCAATCCGCCTCGCTGGGGCGTGATCTGGGAGCACGATCACGCCCTGCCCGCCGATTGGCGCTGGCAGACGGATCTCAAGCTCGCGTCCGACAACCTCTACGCGGACGACTTCCCGGAGCTCCAGCGCTACAAGACGTTCCGCTTCAACGAATCGACGACGAGCATCGCCCGCAGCTTCGGAGAGAGCGGCGGCATCGGCGCGATGGTGGGCGCGCGCTATGCGGACGACTACCAGGGCTCGTCGTTCCAGGACCGCGACAAGTTCATCCTGCAGCGCTTCGGCGAGCTGCGCGGCGACGTCGAGCCGGGAACGCTGCGGTCGCCCGGCGGATTCGACGCCCGACTCGACAGCGAGCTGATCCACTTCAGGGGACTTCATTCGCCCCAATCCGAGCTCGGCGCGATCGCGCCGCCGCCCGTCGATCCGGCCGCCATCCGGGCGGCCACCATCCGGAACAACGGTCACTTCTACGACTTCGGCGTCGACGCGCGCTTCCAGAACGGCACGGGCGGCAACGGAGAGGGCGACGGCCTGTTCCAGCCGGGCGAGCCGCTGCTCGAGCGAGGGACCCGGATGGTCCTGCATCCGCGGCTCGCGAGACCGACGGCGATCGGCGATCTCTTCGAGTTCACGCCGGAGCTCGGCTGGAGCCAGACCCTCTACCAGTCGAACGCCCAGGACTTCGCGGAGCGGAGCCTGGTGACCGCGCGGGCGGATCTGCGAAGCCGACTCGCGCGCGACTACACCTGGGAAGACGGTCGGGCCCTGCGCCACGTCATCGAGCCCCGGCTCGGTTGGGCCTGGGTCTCCGAGGACGTCTTCGGGCGCTCCCAGAACCACAACCCCCTCTTCATTCCGCGCGGCACGGTCGAGCAGTCCCGCTTCCGCTCGCTCGCGCTCGAGAACCTGACACGCAATCCCTCCGACCGGATCCAGGACACGCAGACCCTCGTGCTCGGCGTCAATCAGAAGTTCTTCACGCGCAAGGGGCCGCGGGCGATGCCGCAGCTGAGCGGCGACGTCACGACCGCGGTCGACTGGGATTTCGGAGACAACGGCGCGATCGGCGACCTCTTCGCGGACGCCCGACTGCTCCACCTCGGACCGGTGGCGTCCCGCCTGAAGGCGACGTTCAACCCCGAGACGCAGGCGTTGAAGGAGGGCGAGGCGGAGGTCGGGATCGGCTGGCCCTTCGATCACGGGTTCGTCCGGCGCGTCAGCCTCGGGACGCGCTATCGCTATCTGCGAAGGCTGCCGGCCTTCTTCGAGACGGTCCGCGGCGACGTCAACGCCCAGCGCACGGGCGACACGGTCCTGAACCAGGTCGACATCACCTCCCAGATCGAGCTCTCGACCCGGATCCGGCTGAGCTACCGCAGCGTCTACTCCCTCGCGGAGGCGAAGGCGGGCTTCCTGCGCAACCGCGGCATGATCGAGTACGTGTCGAAGTGCCGCTGCTGGGGCGTCGGCGTCGCGCTCTACCAGGAGCGTCGCGTCGGTCTCGGCGGGGGCTTCATGATCCGTTTCCTGGGCCTGGGGGACGACGAGACCGACCTCTTCGAGGGCGGATTCGGGACGGGCCTGAATTTCTAGAACGGCGGTCCGCGCTTGCCGGATTCGCCTCAAGCGCCTAAGGTCAAAGGGTTTTTCGGCCCCGACCCGCCGCTCCCGCGCCCCGGGCGGCCCCAGAGAGATCCGTGCTCCGCACATCGCCCGAGCAATTCGAAGAGCTCGCCCGACGGGGTCGTCACGTCCCCGTCCTGCGCGAGATCCTCGCCGATCTCGACACGCCGCTCTCGCTCTTCCGCAAGCTCGACGACGGGCGGACGGCCTTCCTGCTCGAGTCCGTCGAGGGGGGCGAGAAGTGGGCGCGCTACAGCTTCCTCGGGGTCGGCGCGCGCGCGACCTTCCGCGCCCGGGGTTCCGCGGTCGAATGGAGCGAGGGCGGCCGGACGGACCAGGTCGTTGCCGCGGGCGATCCGCTCGAGGTCTTGCGGGAGCGCCTGCGCGCATTCGCCGCGGTCCAGCCGGAGGCCTCCGGTCTGCCCCGCTTCATCGGCGGCGCCGTCGGGATGGTCGCCTACGACTGGGTCCGCTTCGTCGAGTCCATCCCGGATGCGAATCCGGACAAGGTCGGTCTGCCGGACGCGTTCTTCGTGCTGCCCGAGTACGTCGTCGTCTACGACAACGTCCGCCATACCGCGCTGATCGTGATCCACGCCGAGGTCGACGACGGCGAGGACGTTCGCGCGGCCTTCGGCAAGGCCGAGGCCAGGCTCGAGGCGATGGTCGAGCGCCTGCGCGCCCCGCTCGTCGCCGAGCCGCGCCGTCCCGCCGTGCACGTGCCGATGGAGGTCGAGCGCAGCTTCACGGAGTCCGGCTTCCACGAGATCGTGAAGCGGGCCAAGGAGTACATCGAAGCGGGCGACATCTTCCAGGTCGTCCTCTCGCAGCAGTTCCAGCTCCCGCTGCAGGTCGATCCCTTCTCCATCTACCGCCATCTGCGCGTCGTCAACCCGAGCCCGTACATGTTCTTCATCCGGATGGAGGACGCGGTCCTCGTCGGCTCGTCGCCGGAGATCCTGGTCCGGCTCGACGGGGATCGGATCGACGTGCGGCCCATCGCCGGGACCCGCTGGCGCGGCAAGACGCCGGAGGAGGACCGGCAGCTCGAGCTCGATCTGCTCGCCGATCCGAAGGAGCGGGCGGAGCACCTGATGCTCGTCGACCTCGGGCGCAACGATGTGGGCCGCGTCGCGGAGATCGGGTCCGTCGTGGTCGACGAGTACGCCGTGGTCGAGCGCTACTCCCACGTGATGCACATCGTCTCGAACGTCCATGGCCGCCTTCGGCCGGGTCTCGACTGGCTGGACGTCCTGCGCGCGACCTTTCCGGCCGGCACGCTCTCCGGCGCGCCCAAGGTGCGCGCGATGCAGATCATCGACGAGCTCGAGACGGTGCGTCGCGGGTTCTTCGGCGGCTGCGCCGGCTACCTCGACTACTCGGGCAACATGGACATGGCGATCACCATCCGGACCATGGTGGCGAAGGACGGGAAGATCACGCTCCAGGCCGGGGCGGGCGTCGTCGTCGATTCGACGCCCGAGTACGAGTTCGAGGAGACGATCAACAAGGCCCGCGCGGTCCTGACCGCGATCGACCTCGCGCGCGAGGGCATGGACTAGCACGAACGATGTCGACCACCCGTCTGCTCATGATCGACAACTACGACTCGTTCACGTACAACCTCGTCCAGTACCTGGGCGAGCTCGGGGCCGAGGTCGAGGTCGTCCGCAACGACGCCGAGAGCGTCGACCGGTTGCTCGCGCGGAGCAGCGACGGGCTCGTCATCTCGCCCGGGCCGGGCGATCCGGACGACGCGGGCGTGTCGGTCGAGGCGATTCCGCGCTTCGCGGGGGTCGGGCTGCCGGTGCTCGGCGTCTGTCTGGGACACCAGTCGATCGGCACGGCCTACGGCGCGCGCATCGTGCGCGCCCGCTCCATCATGCACGGCAAGGTCTCGCGCATCGAGCACGACGGGCGCGGTCTCTTCGCCGGCGTTCCGTCCCCCTTCGAGGCGACGCGCTACCACTCGCTCGTCATCGAGGAGGCGAGCCTGCCGGCCTGTCTCGAGATCTCGGCGCGAACCGCCGACGGCGAGATCATGGGCGTGCGCCATCGGGCGCTGCCGATCGCGGGCGTCCAGTTCCATCCCGAATCGATCATGACCGGGCAGGGCAAGGCGATCCTCGGCAACTTCCTGGCGCGTTGCCGATCGCGGGCAGCCGCATGACGAGTGAGGTCCAGGCGGCCATCGCGGACCTGGTCGAGGGGCGTGTCCTCGAGCCGGACCGCCTCGCGCGAGCGCTCGACGAGATCATGGAGGGGCGCAGCAGCGACGCCCGTACGGCGGCCTTTCTCGTCGCGTTGCGGCTGCGCGGGGAGACGGTGCCCCAGCTGATCGCGGCGGCGAAGGCCCTGCGCGCGCGGGCGGTGACGGCGACGCCGCGCGCGGCGCGCATCGTGGACACCTGCGGCACGGGCGGCTCCGGCCTCGACACGTTCAACATCTCGACGACCGCGGCGTTCGTCGTCGCCGGTGCCGGCGTGCCCGTCGCCAAGCACGGCAACCGCGCTGCCTCGAGCCGCTCGGGCAGCTTCGACCTGCTCGAGGCGCTCGGCATCGCGATCGACCTGCCGATCGGGACCTGCGCCGCGATTCTCGACGAGGTCGGGATCGGCGCGTTCTTCGCCCGCACGGCGCATCCGGCCTTTCGCCACGTCGCGGCGGTCCGGGCCGAGCTCGGGGTACGGACGTTCCTCAATTGGCTCGGGCCCCTGCTCTCGCCGGTCGGCGCCCGCTACCAGGTCGTCGGCGTCTCGAGCGCGGCGTGGGTCGAGCCCCTGGCGGCGGTGCTCGTCGGCCTCGGCGCCGAACGCGCGCTCGTCGTCCACGGCGACGACGGGCTCGACGAGCTGACGACCGCCGCGGAGAACGACGCGGCGCTCGTGTCCGGCGGCCGCGTCGAGCGGCTGCGCATCGACGCGCGCTCGCTCGGCCTGCCACGCGCCTCGCTCGACGATCTGCGGGGCGGCACGCCGGCCGAGAACGCGGCGACGACGCGCGCGATCCTCGCCGGCGAGCGCGGTCCGCGCCGCGACATCGTCCTGCTCAACGCGGCGGCGGCCCTCTTCGTCGTCGAGGCGGTCGGCTCGCTCGCCGAGGGGATCGGGCGCGCCGAGGCGAGCATCGATTCCGGCGCGGCGGCGGCCCGACTGACGTCGTTGCGTCAGGCGTCGCTGGCGGCGCGCGAGCGCGAACGCGAAGCCGAGGCCGCGCCGGCGGCGACGGGTGGTGGTCGTCGGGCGGTCGGCGCATGAACGTCCTCGAACGCATCCTGGCCCACAAGGCCGACGAAGTCCGGGCGGCGAAGGCACTTCGGCCACCGCACGCGCTGGCGCGGGCCGCGCGCGAGGCGAGCCGGCCGGTCCGCGGCCTGCGGCGAGCGCTGCTCGATTGCGAGGGCGTGGCGGTGATCGCCGAGATCAAGCGGCGCTCGCCGAGCAAGGGGCTGATCCGGGCGGACTTCGACGCGGAGAAGATCGCGCTCGCCTATCGCGCGGCCGGCGCCGCCGGCATCTCGGTCCTGACCGACGAGCAGTTCTTCGGCGGGAGCCTCGACGTGCTGCGGCAGGTGCGCGCCGCGGTCGACACGCCGCTCCTGCGCAAGGATTTCGTGATCGACGCCTATCAGATCGACGAGGCGCGGGTCGCGGGTGCCGACGCGGTGTTGTTGATCGTGGCCGCGCTCGCGGACGCCGACCTCGCGGCGCTGCATGCCCACGCGCTCGGCCTCGGGCTCGACGTGCTCGTGGAGGTCCACGACGAGGGGGAGCTGGAACGGGCGCTCGCCGTCGGGGCGCGGCTCGTCGGCGTGAACAATCGCGACCTGCGGACCTTCGCGGTCGATCTCGCGACGACCGAGCGGGTCGCGGAGCGGCTCGTCGATCCGGAGGTCGTGCTCGTCGCCGAGAGCGGTATCACGGGGCCAGCCGACGTCGCGCGGCTCGAGCGGGCCGGTGCCCGGGGCTTCCTGGTGGGAGAGTCGTTGATGCGCGCGCCCGATCCGGGGCGCGCGCTCGAAGCATTGCGGAGGCGATCGTGAGCGGAATCGTACGGATCAAGATCTGTGGCGTGATGCATCCCGAGGACGCGGTCGAGGCCGTGAAGGCGGGAGCGGATCTGATCGGGATCAACTTCGTCGCGGGCTCGCCGCGTCAGGTCGACGTCAAGACGGCGCTCGCCATCTGCGAGGCCGTCGAGGGCATGGACGTCGAGCGGGTCGCGCTCTTCAAGGACGCGCCCTGGGACGAGATCGACGGCATCCTCCGCCGCATCCCGGTCGAGCGCGTCCAGTTCCATGGCGACGAGAGCGAGGACGAGGTCGAAGCGGTCGACCTGCCGACGATCAAGGCGATCCAGGGGGCCGACGAGGAGGCCGCGCGCACCTATCCGGGCTCGATCCTGCTGCTCGATCATCCCCATGCCGGGGGCGGACAGGGCCAGGCCTGGGATTGGAGCGAGGCCGAGGCGCTGATCGCGCAGGGCTACGACGTGATCATCGCGGGCGGGCTCACGCCGGAGAACGTCGCTTCCGCCCTCGCCGACGTGGGCGAGATCCCGCCCTGGGGCGTCGACGTCGCGACCGGCGTCGAGGGACCCGACCGCCGCAAGGATCCGGCGCGCATGCGCGCGTTCGTCGAGGCGGTGCGGCAGAAGGAAGCGGAGATCGAGGCCGCGAAGGAATCGGGTGGCGAATCGTGAAGAGTGAACCGGATGCGCGGGGCATGTTCGGCCCCTACGGCGGACGTTTCGTCCCCGAGATGCTGATGGCGGCACTCGACGAGCTGATCGAGGCCTCGGGGCGGATCCTCGCGGATCCCGCCTATCAGGCGGCGCTCGACGCGCTGCTGCGCGACTACGCCGGACGCCCGACGCCGCTCTTCCATGCGGCGCGGTTGACCGAGACGCTCGGCGGCGCGCAGATCTATCTCAAGCGCGAGGATCTGGCCCATACCGGGGCCCACAAGATCAACAACGTGCTCGGGCAGGCCCTGCTGGCCCGCTGGATGGGCAAGAAGCGGATCATCGCGGAGACCGGTGCCGGTCAGCACGGCGTCGCGTCGGCGACGGCCGCTGCGCTGCTCGGGCTCGAGTGCGACATCTACATGGGGGCAGAGGACGTCCGGCGCCAGGCGCTCAACGTCTTCCGGATGGAGCTGCTCGGCGCGCGATGCATCCCCGTCACGAGCGGCTCCCAGACGCTCAAGGACGCCATCAACGAGGCGATGCGCGACTGGGTGACGAACGTCGAATCGACCTACTACTGCATCGGATCGGTCATGGGCCCGCATCCGTATCCGAAGCTCGTGCGCGACTTCCAGCGCGTGATCGGCGTCGAGACGCGGGCGCAGATCCTGCACGCCGTCGGGCGTCTGCCCGACGTGCTGGTCGCCTGCGTCGGCGGCGGCTCGAACGCGATCGGACTCTTCCATCCCTTCGTCGAGGACGAGGGCGTGCGCCTGATCGGGGTCGAGCCCGGGGGCGAGGGGCTCCAGTCGGGGCGGCACGGCGCGACGCTGACCGCCGGCGTGCCGGGGATCTTCCACGGCAAGCGGACGCTGGTGCTCTCCGACGACGACGGCCAGATCTTTCCCGCCCACTCGGTCTCGGCGGGACTCGACTATCCGGGCGTCGGACCCGAGCACGCCTACCTGAAGGACACGGGGCGGGCGGAGTACGTCGTCGTCACCGACGACGAGGCGCTCGACGCCTTCCAGCGCCTCTCGCGGACGGAGGGCATCATCCCGGCGCTCGAGAGCGCGCATGCGATCGCCCACGTGCTCAAGCTGGCGCCGATGTTGTCGCGGGACGCGGTACTGGTCGTGAACGTTTCGGGGCGGGGGGACAAGGACGTCGACGAGGTCCGGAAGATCCTCGCCGCGCGCGCAGGGGAAGGCCGGGCATGAGCGGTGCATCGAACACGCGCGGCGCATCGAAGCGGAAGCCGCCGCACACCGCATCGAACGCGACCGCGGACGCCGCGTCGGCCGCCTCCGCCCGATCGGACGCGCGGCCCGGGGGCCGCATCGGCCGGCGTTTCGCCGCATTGCGCGCCCGTGGCGAGCGCGCGCTGGTCCCGTTCCTCACCGCGGGCGATCCCGATCTCGAGACCACCGAGGCGCTCGTACTCGCGATGGCGGAGGCCGGGGCCGACGTCATCGAGCTCGGCGTGCCCTTCTCGGATCCGACGGCGGAGGGTCCGACGATCCAGCGCTCGAGCAGTCGCGCCCTCGCGCGGGGCACGAGTCTGCGCGCGATCCTGCGACTCGTCGCGCGCCTGCGCGCTCGCGTCGAGCAGCCGCTCGTCCTGATGGGCTACGCGAATCCGATCCATGCGATGGGCGCGGAGGCCTTCGCGAAGGCGGCGGCCGAAGTCGGAGTCGACGGCATCATCATCCCGGACCTGCCGCCCGAGGACGGCAAGCCCTGGCTCGATCCGTGTCGCGCGCTGGGCATCGATCCGATCCTGCTCGCTGCGCCGACGACGCCGCCCGAGCGCCTCGCCCTGCTCGTGCGGGAGACCCGCGGCTTCCTCTACGCCGTCTCGCTCCAGGGCGTGACCGGTGCGCGGGCCACGCTCGCGAAGGGCATCGAGGCGCAGGTGAGGCTCGCGAAGTCGATGTCCGACATCCCCGTCTGCGTCGGCTTCGGCGTCTCGACGCCCGAGCAGGCCGGCGAGATCGGGCGCTTCGCCGACGGCGTCGTCGTCGGCAGCGCCTTCGTCGACCGCATCGAGCGGGCGGCGTCGAAGGCGGAGGCGATCGACGAGGTGGCGCGCTTCGTGGCCGAGCTGAAGGCGCCGCTGCGCGCGCGCTGAGGGCGGCGGCCGGCGATCCGGGGCCGCGAGCGCCGACCGCGCCACCGCGCTCCGGCAGCCGCGCCCGCGCGCCGCCGCGTCAGTCCGGTGCCGGGGCCTCCTCCGCGGGTCGGCCGAGACGTCCCGCCGTCAGCCGATGGACCAGCGACTCGACCTGGGCGCGTGTCGCCTCCGGCGAGCCGGAGTTGTCGATCACGTAGTCCGCGAGCTCGCGCTTGCGGTCGATCGGCAGCTGGGCGGCCATCCGGCGGCGCGCCTCGCCCTCGTCGCAATCATCGCGGGCCATCGTCCGCGCGAGCTGCGTCGCTTCGTCGACCCAGACGCAGACCGTCACGTCGAAGTGCATCAAGGCACCCGATCCGCGGCCGCTGACCCGACCCTCGAAGAGCAGCGGGATGTCGAGCACCACGAGCGGATCGCCGCGATCCACCGCCGCCCGGGCGCGCCGCATCATCTCGCCGATCACGGGCGCGTGGACGATCTCGCCGAGGCGTGCGCGGGCCGTCTCGTCCCGGAAGACGATGGCGCCGAGGCCCTTGCGGTCGAGCGCGCCCTCCGCCGTGAGGATCGACGCGCCGAACGCCGCGGCGAGCGCGCGCAGCATCGGCTGGCCCGGCGCCTGGAGCTCGTGCACGATCGCGTCGGCGTCGATCGTCGTCGCGCCGAGCTCGGCGAGGATGCGGGTGACCGTGCTCTTGCCCGTTCCGATGCCGCCCGTGAGGCCCATGATGCAGGTCATGGCGGGAGCATCGCGGAAGCGAGGGGGCGGCTCAAGTTTGCGCGAGCAGCCCGCGCCGCTCGAGCGAGCCGCCTCAGGCGAGCGGCGGGACGTCCGATCCGGCGATGATGACGCAGTTCTTGCCCGCCGCCTTCGCGCGGTAGAGCGCGCGGTCGGCCTCGGCGAAGAACTCCCGGCGGTTGCCCTTGAAGACGGCGACGCCCAGCGAGATCGTGACGACCGTCGGCTTCATGCGATCGCCGATGATCAGACGGGTCGCCTCGACCGCCATGCGGATCTTCTCCGCCAGGTGCACGGCGCCGGGCAGGTCGGTGTTCGGCATCAGGATGACGAACTCCTCCCCCCCGTAGCGCGCGATCAGATCCGACTCGCGTGCGGTCTCGTTCATGATCCCGGCCAGCGCGATCAGGACCTCGTCGCCCGCGGCGTGGCCATGCGTGTCGTTGAGCTGCTTGAAGTCGTCGATGTCGATCAGGATCAGGGCGAGGGGCGCATGGGTGCGGGAGACGCGCTTGATCTCGCGCGTCAGGTGGTCCTGGAAATAGCGGTGGTTGTGGAGCTTCGTCAGGCCGTCGGTGATCGAGAGCTGGGAGAGGACTTCGTTGGCGCTCTGCAGCTCTTCGTTCTTCTCGGCGAGGCGGACCCGATCGCGCTCGATCTCGATCTGATTGGCGCGCAGCTTGCGCATCATCTCGTTGAAGGTGTGGGTCAGGAGGCCGAGCTCGTCGTCGCGGATGGCGGGGGGCGGGATCTGGTGGTCGATGTGTCCGTCGAGGATGCGCTGGGCGCCGCTCGAGAGCGCGTGGATCGGCGCCATGATCGCGACCGTGACCTGATAGGCGAGGACGCTGAAGAGCAGGATGATGCAGACGTCGACGACGAAGATCATGCGCACGATCTCGTTCGCCGCCGCGAAGGCGCGGGCCCGCTCGGTCTCGACGGCGAGCAGCCAGCCGCTCCGGCCGAGCGGCACGACGAGACCGACGAGGGCCCGGCCGGCGGCGTCGGAGTAGCGCGAGAGCGAGGCGCTTCCGCGCACGATCGCATCGGTGATCGGGATGCGGGCCCCGATGCGCGCGGGCGCGCCCGGTCCCCCCGCGGCCCGGACGTCGCCGCGGAGATTCGCGAGGAGCAGCCGCGGCGTCGCCAGCTCGCGCGGCCCCGCGGACAGCAGCGCCGCCAGCTCCTCGCGCGCCACGCAGGCGGTCAAGCGGCCGAGCCCGCTCGAGTCGAGGGCCGCGAGGTCCGCCTCGACGGCGAGGCAGTCCAGACTCTCGGCAGCGGGGCGGGCGTCGATGGGCGTGAAGACGATGCGGTCGAAGCGGGTGGCCAGGGCGGCAGGCGGCTCGGGAAGGGGGTCGGCGACGCGCGCCGCGGTCGGGAGCGGAGCCGACGCGGCGGTACGCTCGGCGCTCTCCCAGCGCATGGGAGTCGACGGGGGCCCCGTGCGCTCGGCGAGGCTGCGCAGGAGCGCGGCGTGCCAGGGCGTTCCGGGCGCGCTCTCGCTGCGCAGGCGCTTCGCGAGGACATGGCCGAGCTCGGTCCAGCCGTTCGCGCGCTCGGCGAGCAGCTCGGAGAAGCCGCGATTCACGCGCGCTGTCTGATCGCGTTGGATCGCGTGGATCGAGAGGCCGCTGACGAGGACGGCCGTCAGCACCGTCGCGAGGAAGACCGAGGCGATGATGCGCGTCGAGATGCTGTTGAAGGCGCCGCCGGTCGGGGTGCGCCTCGCATCGATGGCCGCGTCGCTCTGAGGGAGGGATCGGGCCATCGGGCCTCGCGCGCAGGGGTTCGCAGGCGCGTATCGACCCCGAGCGGCGGAGACTTGAATGGACAGAGCTAAAACGCTTTGGAATTCAATGACTTGGCGGGTCAAGGCCGGCGGGGTGCGGGCGGACGCTTCCGAGCCGACCCCGAATCGTGACTAAACCCTTGCTTTCAGTAGGGAATCCGGCGCGTCTCGATTGCCACGGCCGGAGCGCTCCGATACGCTCCCGCTTCATTTTCAAGGGGTTAGCCAGCTTTCAGCCGACCAGGAACGTCCGCGCGCCCCATCGCGCCCGGTCCGCGCCGCTTCGCCGAGCGACGTGGCCGGTCGCGGGCCCCGCTCGAAGGCCGAGCAGTGCGTCGATCGCCGGACCCAGCCACCCGAACCGGCTCCCTCATCGTTGCGATCCGCGGTGCGCACGCACGCGTCCGGGGGTCGTCGGGGATGCACGCGCGCGAGGGTGAAGATCGGAACCGCTTCTGAATGCCGCAGCGTCCGCAATCGGAGAGCGAGTTCCAGGCGAAGGCAGCCCAAGGCCCGACGTCGAGCGCCGAGCGCACGACGCGGAGCGCCGAGGGCGTTGCCCCGAGCGGCGAGGGCGAGACGAGCGGGTCGCCGGCCGCGAGTCCCGCCGTGGCCGCCGAGCTCGCGGCGCTTCGCGCCGAGATCGACGGGATCGACGCCGTCATCCTCGAGCAGCTCAATCGTCGGGCCCGCGCGGTCCAACGCGTCGGCGAGCTCAAGCGGGGCGGCCGGATCGGACCGATCTACGTCGCGGCGCGGGAGCGCGATCTGGTGCGGGCGCTCGTCGCCGCCAATCCGGGACCGTTTCCGAGCGCCGCCATCCCGCACGTGTTCCGCGAGATCATCTCGGCGACCCGCTCGCTCGAGGAGCGCGTCCGGGTCGCCTTCCTCGGTCCCGACGGCACGTTCAGCCACCAGGCGGCGAGCCGGCAGTTCGGTGCCCAGGTCGACCTCGTCCCGGTGCCGATCATGCGCGACGTCTTCACCCTGACCGAGCGCGGCGATACCCACTTCGGCGTCGTGCCCGTCGAGAACACGATCGAAGGCCCGATCACCGTGACGTTCGACGCGCTGATCGAGACCGAAGTCACGATCTGCAGCGAGATCAAGCTCGAGATCGCACAGCACCTGATGTCCCGCAGCGGCCGCCTCGAGGACGTGCAGAAGGTCGCTTCCCATCCGCAGCCGCTCGCGCAGTGTCGCCGGTGGCTCGAGCGCAACCTGCCGGGCGTCGAGGCGATCGAGACGACGAGCACCGCCGCCGCCGCGCAGCTCGCCCATGCGGACCCGAAGGTCGCGTCGATCGGTTCCGAGGTGACGGCCGAGGTCTACGACCTGCTCCCGATCGCCTCGAACATCCAGGACCAGCGCGGCAACACGACGCGCTTCCTCGTGATCGGTCGCGAGACGCCGGCGCCCTCGGGCCAGGACCTGACGAGCGCCGTCTTCACCGTCCGCCGCGACCAGTCGGGCGCGCTCCACGAGCTGCTCGGCCCGTTCGCGCGCCACGGCGTCAACCTGACGGCCGTTCAGTCGCGGCCGATGAAGGGCAAGCCCTGGGAGTACGTGTTCATCGTCGACATGGAGGGCCATCAGCAGGATCCGCCGGTCCGCCGGGCCCTCGAGGAGGCCGCGCGGGTGTCCGCGTCGTACAAGATCCTGGGCTCGTTCCCACGCGCGCTCGAAGTCGTGTCGGGGCTGTCACCCTCGTCGCTTTCCGGGGCGCTGGAGTCGGAGGCGCTGGAGCGCAGATGAGTCTCGCCGACCGGGTCAAGCCGTACATCCGGAGCCTCGCGCCCTACGTGCCGGGCAAGCCGATCGAGGAGCTCGAGCGCGAGCTCGGCATCTCGGGCTCGATCAAGCTCGCCTCGAACGAGAATCCCCTCGGTCCCTCGCCGCGGGCCGTCGAGGCGATGCGCGCGGCGGCGGCCGAGATCCATCGCTATCCGGACGGGGCGAGCTTCGCGTTGCGGGCGGCGCTCTCGAAGCGGCTCGGCGTCGCCGGTGATCAGCTCGTCTTCGGGGCGGGCGCCGACGAGATTTTGGAGCTGATCGCGAAGACGCTGATGGGGGAGGGAGACGAGGTCGTCTACGCCTGGCCCTCCTTCGCGATGTACCCGATCGTGGTGCAGGGCATGGGGGCGACCGGCGTCCCGGTCCCGCTCGACGGCGACCTCGTCCACGACCTCGACGCGATGCGCGCGGCGATCGGGCCGCGGACGCGGGTCGTGATGGTCTGCAACCCGAACAATCCGACGGGGACGAGCGTCGGGCGCGAGGCGTTCGATCGCTTCGTGGCGGCGCTGCCCGAGGACGTCGTGCTCGCGGTCGACGAGGCCTACTACGAGTTCGTCCGACGGCCGGACTTCCCGGACGCGATCGCGCTGACGAAGCGGCGCCCGGGCACGGTCGTGCTGCGGACCTTCTCGAAGATCTACGGGCTCGCGGGAATCCGGATCGGCTACGGCATCTGCGATCGCGAGCTCGCGGGCTACCTCGAGCGGGCGCGGCATCCGTTCAACGTCAACCGCCTCGCCGAGGTCGCGGCGCTGGCGGCGCTCGACGACGACGAGCACTTCCGTGGCACGCGCGCGCTCAACGCGGCCGGCGCCGAGTACCTCGCGCGCGAGCTCGGGCGGCTCGGGATCGAGACCTGGCCGACGGACGCGAACTTCCTGCTCGCGCGAACCGGGGCGGACGTCTACGAGGCGCTGCTGCGGGTCGGCGTGATCGTGCGGCCCATGAAGGGATTCGGGCTCGCGGATCACGTCCGCATCTCGATCGGCCTGCCGGAAGAGAACGAGCGCTTCATCAAGGCCCTCGAGGACGTGCTCGCGAAGCGCGGGGGGAGGCGATGAGCGAGCCCGCCTTCGACAAGCTCGCGATCGTGGGCCTCGGGCTCCTCGGCGGCTCCGTCGCCGCGGCGGCACGGGCGCGCGGGATCGTGCGCGAGGTCGTCGGCGCGGCGCGGCGGGCGGCGCCGCTCGAGCGGGCGCTCGCGGCGGGGCTCGTCGATGCCGTGGCGAGCCCGGCGGAGGCGGTCGTCGACGCGGACCTCGTCGTGATCGGCACGCCGGTCGGCTCGATGGCGCGGGTCGTCGCCGACATCGCGCCGAGACTGCGACGCGGGGCGCTGCTGACCGACGTCGGGAGCGTCAAGGCCAGCGTCGTCGAGACCCTGCCGGGCCTGCTGCCGGAGGGCGTCGAGTTCGTGGGGTCCCATCCGATGGCGGGGAGCCATCTGCGCGGGCCCGATCATGCGCGGGCGGATCTCTTCGAGGGCGCGACCTGCGTCGTGACGCCGCAGCCGGGTCAGGACCTCCGCGCGGTCGAGCGGATCGAGGGCTTCTGGCGGGCGCTCGGCGCGCGGGTGCTGCGCCGCTCGCCGTCGGACCACGACGAAGAGGTCGCCTGGGTCAGCCATCTGCCCCATCTCGTCGCCTTCGCCTTCGCGGACGCGCTGCGCGGCGCACCGACCCGCGTCGGCGAGCTCGCCGGCGGCGGCTTCCGCGACTTCACGCGCATCGCGCAGAGCGACGCCGAGCTCTGGGGCGAGATCCTCTCCCTGAACGGGAAGGCGCTCTCGGGCCCGCTCAATCATTTCTCCGCATCCCTGGCGAGCCTCGCCCGGGTGCTCGAGGAGGGCGACGCCGAGTCGCTCGAACGATTGCTTCAGATCGCGCGACAGCGCCTCGCGGAGGTGGCGTCCGGCGCCGCTGCCGAGGGGCGCGTGTCCCACACAACCCGAACCATTCCCGGAGCGGGGCGCGCGCAGGGTGCGCGTGGTGCGCTCGGGGAAGAACGAGAATCCAAATGACACAAACCAACACGGAATCGGCGGCGAGCGGCAGCTTTGCGGCCTTGTTCGGCAGCAGCGAGCGGACCTTCAAGGAGGGCGAGATCGCCAAGGGCCGCGTCCTCTCGATCGACGACGAGTGGGTCCAGGTCGACATCGGCTTCAAGTCCGAGGGCATGATCGCGGCCTGGGAGTTCATGACCGAGGACGGCGAGATCACGGTCGGCGTCGGCGACGAGGTCGAAGTCCTCGTCGAAGAGGTGGAGAACGAGGAAGGGCAGCTCATCCTCTCCAAGGAGAAGGCCGAGCGCCTGCAGGTCTGGGACGAGATCAGCAACGCCTTCGACAACGAGCAGCCCGTCGACGGCACGATCGTGGCCCGCGTCAAGGGCGGCCTCTCGGTCGACATCGGCGTCAAGGCGTTCCTGCCCGGCTCGCAGGTCGACCTGCGGCCGGTCCGCAACCTCGAGGCGTTGATCGGCGAGAAGGCCAGCTTCAAGATCATCAAGTTCAACAAGCGGCGCGGCAACATCGTGCTCTCGCGCCGCGCGCTGCTCGAGACCGAGCGCAAGAAGATGCGCGAGACGACGCTCTCTTCGCTCTCCGAGGGCCAGATCCTCGACGGCGTCATCAAGAACCTGACGGACTACGGCGCGTTCATCGATCTCGGCGGCATCGACGGCCTGCTCCACATCACGGACATGTCGTGGGGCCGGATCAACCATCCGTCGGAGCTCTTCCAGGTCGGCGACGAGATCAAGGTCAAGGTGCTCAAGTTCGATCCGGAAGCGGAGCGCGTCTCGCTCGGTCTGAAGCAGATCCAGCCGGATCCGTGGATCGACGCGGGCATGCGGTACCCGATCGGCATGCGCATCAACGGCAAGGTCGTCTCGCTGACGGACTACGGCGCCTTCGTCGAGCTCGAGCCGGGCATCGAAGGCCTGGTCCACGTCTCCGAGATGTCCTGGACCAAGCGCGTCAAGCACCCCTCGAAGGTCGTCTCGATCGGCGATCAGGTGGAGGCCGTCGTCCTCGACGTCGACGAGCGCGACCGCAAGATCTCGCTCGGCATGAAGCAGATCGAGGAGAACCCCTGGACGGTGATCGAGGAGCGGTATCCGGTCGGGACGCGCGTCTCGGGCCAGGTCCGCAACATCACCAACTTCGGGATCTTCGTCGGGCTCGAGGAGGGGATCGACGGGTTGGTCCACGTCTCGGACATCTCGTGGACGGAGCAGATCAAGCATCCGTCCGAGCGCTTCGAGAAGGGCGACACGGTCGAGGCCGTCGTGCTCAAGATTGACAAGGAGAACGAGAAGTTCTCCCTCGGCATCAAGCAGCTGCTGCCGAATCCCTGGGACGACATCCAGCGCAAGTTCAAGGTGGGCAGCGAGGTGACGGGGCCGATCACGAGCGTGACCGACTTCGGCGTCTTCGTCCGGCTCGAGGACGGCATCGACGGCCTCGTGTACAGCTCGGAGCTCGCTCCGCAGCGCATCGAGAACCCGGCCGAGCATTTCAAGGTCGGCGACTCGGTGACGGCGCTCGTCGTCAAGGTCGATCCCAACGAGCAGAAGATCTCCCTGTCCATCCGCGCGGTCAACGACAAGGCCGAGCGGGCGGCGCTGAAGGAGCTGGCGGCCCAGCAGTCCGCCAGTCAGACCACCACGCTCGGCGACCTGCTGGCCGAGAAGCTGGCGGCCCAGAAGCGGGAGAACTAGCAAGCTGATGGGGACGGGGCGCCCGGCTCGGCCGGGCGCCCCGGACTCCACCGAGCCTGACGTCCGGGGACGGAACAGCATGACGAAGAGCGGCTTGATCGAAGAGGTGGCGCGACGCACGCCGCACATTTCGAAGAAGGACACCGAGGTCGTCGTCAACACGATCTTCGACGCGATGATCGAGGCCCTGCGCGCCGGGGATCGGATCGAGATTCGCGGATTCGGATCCTTCCAGGTGAAGATTCGCGAGGCGCGGGACGGCCGGAATCCCAAGACCGGCGATCCGGTCCACATCACCGCCAAGCGGACGCCCTTCTTCAAGGTGGGCAAGGAATTGAAGGAGATGGTCGACGCCGCGCCCAAGGTGTCGGGCGACGACGAGGACGACGACGAGGACGCGCCGGCCTCGGCGATGGGCTAGGCGCCGGCTCCGCCGCGCCGGCGGGGCGAGGCGAGGCGGGAAGGAAGGCGGACGGATGCAGTGGCTGCGTACCGCGCTGGTCCTGGCGATCGCGCTCGGGCTGATCTGGATGGGCTGGTCGTTCCGCTCCGGCAACGCGGAGCCGGTCGACCTCGACCTGGTCTGGTTCCGGATGCAGAACGTCCCGGTCTGGTGGGCGCTCTCGCTGGCCGTGCTCGCCGGTACGTTCGCGGGCGGCATCGTGGGCGGACTCGCCTGGCTCCGACAGCGGCTCGTCAACCGGCGCTATCGCAAGACGATCGAGCGCCTCGAGAGCGAAGTGCATCAGCTGCGATCGCTGCCGCTCGAGGCCCCCGCGCCCGCCGCGGGCCGGACCGTGGCAGGAACGCTCGCCGGACGGGGCTGATCCGATGATCTTCGGCAGGGGACGCAGACGGAAGGACGTCTCCGATTTCCAGCAGGCGCTGCGACGCAGTCTGCGGGCGGCGGTCGAGGGCGACTCCGCGCGCGCGCAGACCTGGCTCGAGCGGGCCGTCGAGCTCGACAGTGCCGACTTCGACGCCTACCAGGCGCTGGCGCGCGTCTACCGGGATCGCGGCGAGATCGGACGCGCGATCCGGATGCACCAGAACCTCCTCCTGCGCACGGATCTCGTCTACGAGGAGCGCTCGCGCGCGCGCCTCGAGCTCGCCCGCGATCTCGAGGCCGGCGGCTTCGTCGACCGGGCGCTCGCATGTTACGAGGCGCTGCTCGCCGAGCGGCCGCGCGACCCCGACGTCCTGGCCGCCTTCGCTTCGCTGCAGATCGAGCAGGGGGACGCCGAGGGCGCGGAGGCGAGCGTGGCCCGCCTGCGGCGCCTCGACGCCGAACGGGCGGCCGATCTGGCGGAGCGCATCGGTGCGCGCTGGCCCGAGCGCGGCCAGGACCGGCGGAGCGGCGGGATCGTCTCGCGCTTCGTGGCCGGGCTCGGCGGCCGTCGACGCGCGGACGGCGCGGAGCGTGCGCTGCGCCTGCGGCTCGAGCGCGCGGCGGACGACCATCCGGCGCGGATCGAGCTCGCCCGCCTGCTGCAGGCGCGCGGTCGGCGCGAAGCGGCGCGCGCGCTGTTGCGGAGCGGCCTCGCGCAGGCGCCGCGTGCCCTCGCGCTCCATCGCGCGCTCGGACGACTGGTCTTGAGCGACGCGTCGGCCGGAGACTGCGTGGAGGCCTACCGCGGACTGCTCGATGCGCTCGATGCACGCGATGCACGCGATGCGCTCGATGCACGCGATGCACGCGATGCACATGACGGTCGTGACGAAGCGGCCGGGGCGCTGGCCGGATCGGGCGCGGCGGATCCGGCGCCCGATGAATCCGAGCGCGACGTCGGCGCGCCGCCGCCCGACGCGTTCTCGGCGCGCGCGCGCCGTCAGGGGAAGAACTCGTGAGCTCCTCCGCGCTCGCCACGCCGATGATGCAGCAGTACCTCAAGGTCAAGGCGCTGCATCCCGACGCGATCGTCTTCTATCGCATGGGCGACTTCTACGAGATGTTCCTCGAGGATGCGGAGAAGGCGGCGCCGCTCCTCGAGATCGCGCTGACGACCCGGGACAAGGGCAAGCCCGACGCGGTGCCGATGTGCGGCGTGCCGGTCCACGCGGCGGACGGCCACATCAAGCGGCTGGCCGAGCTCGGCCATCGCGTGGCGATCTGTGAGCAGGTCGAGGATCCGCGGGCGCTGACCGGAAGGCGGCTCGTGCGGCGCGAGGTCGTGGAGGTCGTGACGCCGGGGCTCGTCGGCGATCCGGAGGGCCTCGACGGGCGGGTGGTCGTCGCGCTCGCGGCCGTGACTCTCCCGAAGCCGGAGCCGGAGCCGGAGCCGGAGCCGGGAGCCGCTCCCGCGAAGGAGGGCGCGCCCGGCGCGGAGGGGGAGTCGACGCTGCGCGGTCGGGGGGCGTCGGAGGCGGCTCGCGCGTCGCACCGCTTCGGGCTCGCGGTGCTCGACGCGTCGACCGGGGACTTCCGCGCGACGGAGCTCGTCGTCGAGGCGGGGCGGGCAGGGCGACGCGATGCGCTGCCCGAGGTGCTGCTGCAGGAGCTCGCCCGGGTCGCACCGCGGGAGATCCTGGTCGCGCCCTGGGCGGTCGACACCGTGCGCCGGGCGCTCGACGCGACCCTCGGCAGCGCGGTGGTCACGCCGACGTCCCCGGCTGCGTTCGACGCCTTCCGCAGCGATGGGAGCTGGCCGGGCCTGGAGACGACGGGCGGGGACGAGGGGACGCGCGCGGCGCGGGCGATTGCCGGCTACCTGGCCGCGAACCAGCCCTTCGCGATCGCGCAGCCGCCGCGCCTCGTGCGGTATGCGCTCGCCGATACGGTCGTGCTCGACGCTGCCACGCGGCGGCACCTCGAGCTCTTCGAGAACGGCGAGGACCGCGGGCGCGTCGGGACGCTGATCGCCGAGGTCGATCTCTGTACCGGCCCCCTCGGCGCGCGCCGGCTCGCGCGCTGGCTCGCCTATCCCCTGCGCTCGCCCGAGGCGATCGGCGAACGCCAGGCGGCGGTCGAGGCGCTCGCGTTGCGCGACCGGCTGCGCGGCCGGCTGCGCGAGGCGTTGGGCGGCGTGCGCGATCTCGAGCGGCTGCTCGCGAAGGCGGTCCGGCCCGGGGCGGTGCCCCGGGATCTCGGCGCCCTGCGCACGTCGCTCGGGGCGCTGCCGCGTGTCGCGGCGGCCCTCACCGAAGCGGATCCGGGGGAAGGCGGCGCATGGCTCGACGGCTCGGCGACGCCGCCCATCGCCCTCGAGGCGCCCGAGCCGCTGCCGGAGCTCTTCGCGCTGCTCGAGCAGGCGCTGGTCGACGATCCGCCCGTGATCGCCCGGGGCTCGCGGGGTGCGCAGGAGACGGGCTACGTCCGTGCGGGCTACCGCAGCGATCTCGACGCGTTGCGCGAGAGCGCGTCGAAGGGGCGGGAGTGGATCGCGGGGCTCGAGGCGGAGGAGCGCGAGCGCACCGGCATCGCCAACCTCAAGGTCCGCTTCCATCCGGTCCACGGCTACGCCTTCGAGGTCGCGAAGTCCCAGCTCGCCCGCGTGCCCGCCGACTACGAGCGCAAGCAGACGCTGGCCAACGTCGAGCGCTTCTCGACCGAGCGGCTGCGCGAGGTCGAGTCGCGGGTGATGGGCGCGACGGAGCGCGCCGCGAAGCTCGAGCGCGAGATCTTCGAGTCCTTGCGCGAGCGGGTCGCCGCATCGAGCGGGGCGATCCGCGCGGCGGCGGATCGCGTGGCGACGCTCGACGCGCTGGCCTCCCTCGCGGAGGTCGCACGTCGCAAGCGCTGGGTGCGGCCGTTCGTCGACGAGAGCGAGGCGCTCGAGATCCGGGGCGGCCGGCATCCGGTCGTCGAGTCGGTGCTCGGGCGTCGGGGCGCCGACGGCTTCGTGCCCAACGACACGCGCCTCGATCCGGCCGGGCCGCAGATCCTGCTGCTGACGGGCCCCAACATGTCCGGCAAGAGCACCTATCTGCGCCAGGTCGCGCTGATCGTCCTGCTCGCCCAGATCGGGAGCTTCGTGCCGGCGGAGTCGGCGCGGGTCGGCGTCGTCGATCGGGTCTTCACCCGGGTCGGTGCATCGGATCGGCTCGCCCGGGGCGAGTCGACCTTCATGGTCGAGATGCGGGAGACGGCCGAGATCCTCTCGCAGGTCACGCGGCGCAGTCTCGTGATCCTCGACGAGATCGGGCGGGGGACCTCGACGTTCGACGGGCTCTCGATCGCCTGGGCCGTCGCCGAGCACCTCCACGACACCCGGGGCGCCGAGGCGCGCACGCTCTTCGCGACCCATTACCACGAGCTCGTTGCGCTGGCCGAGACGCGGGCCCGGATCGCGAACGCCCACTTCGAAGTCCGGGAGTGGAACGACGAGGTGATCTTCCTGCGGCGGCTCGTGGCCGGCGGGGCGAGCCGCTCGTACGGGATCCAGGTCGCGCGTCTCGCGGGGCTACCGGCGCGGGTCATCGAGCGCGCCCGGGAGATCCTCCACGAGCTCGAGGCCGGGGCCCTGCCGGGCGGTCTCGAGGCGCCCCGGGCCGGCAAGCGGGACGGGCAGCTCTCGCTCGCACTCGAGCCCAAGCGCTCGGCGGGGCGGGCGCTCGAGCAGAAGACCCTCGACGCGCTGCGCGATCTCGATTTCAATCTCATGACCCCCCTCGACGCCCTGACCTGGCTCGCCCGCGCGAAGGAGTCCCTCGCGGCGGCGGCCCGTTCGGAGGGCGAGGAGGTGTCGGGTTGAGCGCCCGAAGCCGACGCACCGGGCCGTTGCCGCTGCTGCTCCTGCTGCTGCTCACGTTGCCCCTGCTGATGGGCGTCGAGCGTCCGCCGGGCCTCGGCGACGTGCGCGAGGTCCGGACCTGGTCGTATCCGACCTTCACGCGCGTCGTGGTCGAGCTCTCGCGCGACGTGGAGGTTCCGCGCGACGGCCTGATCCGGCTCGCGGCGAACACGCCGGCGGGGCGGCCCGAGCGACTCTTCCTCGACGTGCCGGGGATCTGGGTCGGCGTACGCTACGACCGCGGCGTGCCGGTCGGCGACGGGCTGCTGCGGGGCGTACGGCTCGGACAGAACACGCTGCGCAATACCCGCGTCGTGATCGACCTCGAGCGCTACGGACGCCATCGACTCTTCACCCTCGCGAGCCCCGCCCGCATCGTGATCGACGTCTTCGGCGATCGCCGGCCCGAGACGCGGGAGGATCCGAACGGGCGTCTTCCGGCCGGGCTGCGGCGCGTGCAGACGATCGTCGTCGATCCGGGTCACGGCGGGAACGATCCCGGCGCGATGGGGGTCGGCGGCCTGCGCGAGAAGGACGTGAACCTCAAGATCGCCCTGTTGCTGGCGAAGCGGCTCGAGGCGCGCGGCTTCGACGTCGTGCTGACGCGTCACGGCGACCAGACGCGCAGCCTCGAGGATCGGACGGCGATCGCCGAGTCCTCCGGCGGCGACGTCTTCATCTCCGTCCACGCCAACGCCTCGCATCGCGTCGGCGCCCGCGGCATCGAGACCTACACGCTCGACCGCAACCACGAGCGTCACAGCCTCGACGTCGCCGCCCGCGAGAACGGCATCCCCGCGGCCAAGCTCGACCCGCTGCAGCGCGCGCTGGCGCGCTTGCAGGTCGACGAGGTCGGCGCCCATTCCGAGCGGCTCGCGAGCTTCGTCCACGCCAACGTGATCAAGGGCGCCCGCTCACGCGATCGGGACCTGCCCGATCTCGGGGTCAAGCGCGGCCCCTTCTACGTGCTCTTCATGTCGAGCATGTCGTCGGCGCTCGTCGAGACGGGCTTCGTCACCAATCCGCGCGATGCGGCGCTGCTGCGCAGCGCGCCCTACCAGAAGCTCCTCGCGGAGCGGATCGCGGAGGGCATCGATCGCTACCGCCAGCAGGTCGAGCTCGGTCTCGCCGCGCGGGCGCCCGGAGCGCGGGGGCCCGGCGAGTGAAGAGCGCGCCGTCGATCGACGCCTACCTCGAGGCGCTGCCGGAGGAGCCCGATGCCCGGCAGAACGCGGTCGTGCCCGCGGTGCGGCGCTACCTCGCCGACGTGCGCGCATACCTGGCGGCCCTCCACCGCGACTCGGGCTCGGGCCGGCGCGTCAACGAGGTCAACTCGGATCTGACCGATCGGCTCATCCGCCGGCTCTTCGACCTCGCCGAGGGGCTCCACATCGCGCGCGGCGGCTCGCTCGACGGAAGCCCCTGCGTGATCGCCGTCGGGGGCTTCGCCCGGCGCGAGATGTCGATCCACTCCGACGTCGATCTGCTCGTGCTCTACCACGAGCCGATCTCGCCCTTCGCCTCCTTCGTGGCCGAGCGCCTTCAGTACTGGCTCTGGGACGCGGGGCGGCGGATCGGCTGCGCGACGCGCACGCTCGAGCAGACCGTCGCGCTCGGGCTGGAGGACGTGACGGTCCGGACGGCGGTCCTGACGGCGCGCTTCCTCTGCGGCGACGGCGAGTTCTTCCATCTCTTCGCGGACCGCATCCGCGGCGAGCTGCTGCCCGATCCGCTGGCCTTCGCGCTCGAGCAGCGCGATTTGATGTCGACCCGTCAGCACGAGTTCGGTGACTCGCTCTTCCTGCTCCAGCCCAACATCAAGGAAGGGGCCGGCGGCCTGCGCGACTACCACGCCGCCTACTGGGTCGCGCGCGGGACGCAGCCCTCGGTTCGCAACGTCGACGATCTGCTCCACTTCGGCCTCCTGACCGAGCCCGAGATGGAGGAGTACCTGGCGGCCCTCGATTTCCTCTGGCGCGTGCGCAACGAGCTCCATCTGCGCGCGAATCGCTCCAACGACCGGATGAGCTTCGAGCTGCAGGAGGACGTCTCCGAGGCGCTCGACTACGGCTCGATGGACGACGCGTTGGCGGAGTCGGCCGCGCGCCGCGCCGCAGCGGCGGCCGCCGCGCCCGACGAGGAGAAGCCCGATCCGATGCGCGTCGACCTGCGCTTCGAGCCGGACGACCCCGATCTGCCAGTCGAGCGCTTCATGCGCGACTACTATCGCCATGCGCGCGCGATCAAGACCTACTCCGAGCTCGTGATCGACCAGTGCACGCGGCGCGTCGATCCAGCGGCCTCCGACGCCCTGCTCGTCAAGTCCGTCGAGCACGGGTTCCGGATCGTCGGCGACCAGCTCATGATCCCCCACGCCGCCCATCTGCGGGAGAATCCGCTGCGGGTGCTCCAGGCCTTCCGCGTCGCCCAGCAGCACCAGGTGCCGCTCTCGCGCATGGCGCAGCGGCTGGTGCGCGAGAACCGTCATCTGCTCGACGAGCCGATCCGGTCGAGCGCGGAGGCGTCGGCGCTGTTCATGGGGATGCTCGACGCCGACGTGCGCGTGACGCGGACGCTCTCGGCCATGAACGAGACCGACGTGCTCGCCCAGCTGATCCCCGAGTGGGAGCACATCGTCTGTCGCTGGCAGCACGTCGTCTACCACACCTACACCGTCGACGTGCACTCGATCTTCCTGGTCGAGGAGCTGCGCCGGCTCTGGCAGGGGAAGTACGCCCGCGCGATGCCGGAGCTGACCGAGTTGATGCGCGAGGTCGAGGATCGGCCGGCGCTCTTCCTGGGCTGCCTGCTCCACGACATCGGCAAGGGCTTCGGCGGCGACCATTCGAGCAAGGGCGTCGTGCGCGCGCAGCGCGTCGTCGATCGCCTCGGTCTCTCGGAGGAGCGGGCGAAGCGCGTCCTCTTCGTCGTCCAGCACCACCTGCTGATGTCCCACCTCGCCCAGAGCCGCGACATCTCCGACGCGAAGCTGATCCTCGAGCTCGCGCAGATCTGCGGCGACCGCACGAACCTGCGCAATCTCTACCTCGCGACCTTCGCCGACATCCGTGCCTCCTCGGTCGAGGGCTGGACGGACTGGAAGGGCCAGCTCCTGCGTGAGCTCTTCGAGCGCACGGCCGAGATGCTCGAGACCGGCGCCGAGAGCGCCGACCAGGCCGTGGCGCTGCTCGAGCGCCGCGTCGAGCGGCGCCAGCAGAGCGCCCGCGAAGAGCTCGTCCGGATGGGCGTCGGCGATTCGAAGATCGCGGCCTTCTTCGAGGCCCTGCCGCGCCGCTACTTCCTCTCCCATACGCCGCGCCAGATGGCGCGCCACGCCCAGGTCGTGCTCCGTCTCGGCGAGGGCAAGCGCCTCGTCACCGCCTGGCGCAGCATGAAGGACGGCTTTACCGAGTTCATCCTCTGCACGAAGGACGTCCATGGCCTCTACAGCCGCGTCGCCGGCGTGCTCACCGCCTGCGGCATCAACATCCTCGCCTCCCACGTCTACACGACCCGCGGCGGACTCGCGCTCGAGATCTACGAGACGCCGACGCCACGGGGCGGGGAGAGCGAGCAGGCGATGCTCTGGCAGGAGGTCGAGTCGCTGCTCGAGTCGGTGCTCTCCGGGACGGTCGACGTGGGCGACCTCGTCCGCCGCCGCCGCCGCCCGGTCGGCCTCACGCGCCCGCCGTCGCGCAAGGCACCGCGCGTCCTGATCTCGAACACGGAGAGCGAGTTCTACACGCTGGTCGACGTGATCGCCGACGATCGGATCGGCCTGCTCTACGACGTGACGCGCACGCTCGGGGAGCAGGGGACGGAGATCTTCATCTCGAAGGCGGCGACCATCAAGGACCAGGTCACGGACGCCTTCTACATCAAGGACGCGGAAGGCAAGAAGATCAAGGATTCCATTCGGTTGGAGCGTCTTCGCGAGGCACTGCTCGAAGCGGTTCGCGGCGGTGTGGCCGGGGCTGGCCGTGGCTGAGCCGGGACGGGGGATCGGTGGGGTGAGCGGGACGGCGACGGCGCCCGGGGCCGATGACGGGGCGGGTCCGCCGAGCGCCCTCGAGCGCAGCTGTGACGACCTGCTCGCGCGGATGGCCGCCATCGAAGGCCTCTCGCCGCGCACGCTCGAGGCCTACGCTTCCGACCTCGCGCATCTGCGGAGCCATCTCGCGACCCGTGGCGTCGACGACCTCGCCCGCGTCTCGCGCGCGGATCTCGCGGCCTTCGCCCATACCCTCGCCGCGCGGGGCCTCGCGCCGACCTCGCGCGCGCGGATGCTGGTCTCGGTGCGGCGGCTGCTGCGGCATGCGCGCGAGCAGGACGGGCTGCAGCTCGACCCGCTCGACAGCCTGCGCGCGCCGAAGCGGCCGCGCCGTCTTCCGCGGACGGTGCGCTTCGACGAGGTCGTTCGACTGGTCGAAGCCGCGGGCGCGGGCGAGCCGCCAGAGGCGGGCCGCGACGTCGCGATGATCGAGCTCCTCTACGGGGCCGGGCTGCGCGTGTCGGAGCTCGTCGGGCTGCCGCTCTCGGGCATCGATCGCAGGGCGGGGCTGCTGCGGGTGATCGGCAAGGGGAGCAAGGAGCGCGTCGTGCCCCTCGGCGAGTGGGCGGGCGACGCGCTCGCGGCCTATCTCGAGCGCGACCGGCCGCAGCTGGCCCTTCGGTCGGCGGCCCGGGAGCAGGCGGTCTTCCTGACGCGGCGCGGCCGGGCGATGACGCGACAGAATTTCTGGAAGCGACTGCGGGCCCACGCACTCGCCGCGGGTCTGTCCGCCGACCGCGTCTCGCCCCACGTGCTGCGGCATGCCTTCGCGACGGATCTGCTCGAGGGCGGGGCCGACCTGCGCGCGATCCAGGCGATGCTGGGGCATGCCGACCTCTCGACGACCGAAGTCTACACGCACGTGAGTCGCGCGCGGCTGCGCGAGACGGTCGAGGCGCTCCACCCGCGCGGAAGCGGGCGGACGCCGTGAAGCTCGCCTTCCGATTCGACGAGGTGCTCGACGCGTTGCCCGTCGCGCATGCGCGCCTGCTCGAGCGCGTCGCCCGCGCGGCGGCGCGAGCGGGCGTGCGGCTCCATCTCGTCGGGGGGCCGGTGCGCGACTTGCTGCTGGGCCGGCCGCTGCGGGATCTCGACCTGCTCGTCGAGGCGGACGCGGCCGCGCTGGCCGAGGCCGTCGTGCGTGCGGAGCCGCGGGCGCCGGTCGAGGTCGAGAGCCACGCGCGCTTCGGGACGTGGACGCTCCGGACGGGCGAGGCCGAGGCCGACCTCGCGCGGACGCGCCGCGAGACCTACGCGCATCCCGGGGCGCTGCCCGAGGTCGAGCCGAGCAGCCTCGAGCAGGACGTGTTGCGGCGCGACTTCGCCGTCAACGCGCTGGTGCTGCCGCTCGACGTCGAGGCGCGCGAGCAGCCGCTCGCCGTGATCGACCACGTCGAGGGCGTGGCGGATCTCGCGGAGGGTCGCCTGCGCGTGCTCCATCCGCGCAGCTTCCACGACGATCCGACGCGCGCCTTTCGCGGCGCGCGCCTCGCCGTCCGACTCGGCCTCAAGCTCGAGCGCCGCTCGCGTACGGCGCTGCGCGACGCGCTGCGCGACGGCGCCTTCGGCGCGGTCTCGGGCGAGCGCTACCGCCGCGAGGTCGCGCTGCTCTTCGAGGAGCCGCGCCAGGGCGTCGACGCGGGCCGCATCCTGCAGCTGCTCTCGGACATGCACGTGCTCGCCGCGCTCGAGCCCGGCCTCTCGCTGCCGCGCGATCGGCAGGCTCCGCTGCGGCGCCTCTCGCGCTCGCTCGAATCGCCCGAGTGGCCGTCGGGCCGCTTCCGCCCCTGGATCAGCGGTCTCTCGATCTGGCTCGCGCCCCTCCCGGCGGTCACGCGCCGCCGGACGCTCGAACGCCTCGCCGTGCGCGGCGAGCAGGCGACGCGGATCCTGCGCTTCGCGAAGGAGGGCGAGCGGGTCCTGCGCGCGCTGGCGAAGGCGCGCGGGCGGGGCGCGGTGGATGCGATCCTCTCGGATCTGGCGGAGGAGGCGCTGCAGGCGGTGTTCGCGCTGGCCGACGTCCAGATCCGGCGGCGCATCGTGCGCTGGGGCGGCGAGGACAAGCGTCGCCGGGCCCCGGTCGTCGGCAACGATCTCACGGCGCTCGGCATCCAGGGGCCGGACGTCGGACGGGGTCTCGCCCGCATCCGCGCGGCCTTCCTCGACGGCGAGCTCGCCAATCGCGAGGAGGCGCTCATCCTCGCCCAGGAGATCGCACGCCGCAGCGCGCGCGCACCGAAGCGACGGGCTCGCGCGAAGGCGGGAACGAAGTCGCGCGCCCGGCCCGAGCCGGTTGCCGCGGACGGATCGATCTTGGATACTCGCTCGCGCCCGCGCCCCAAGGCGGGCAGAGAGGATCAGGAGATCCGCTCGGACGACGCCCCGATCGCCGACGCGGCCCCCGTCTCCGCCCCCGATCCCGACCAGCCCGCCAGGCGGGCGCCCAGGACGGATTCGAAGCGATGAGCGCAACCGACGATGCGCAGAGCGAGCTCGGCGAAGGCTTCGGCCCGCAGGCCGACGATGCGGCCTGGCGGCCCTCGGCCGGCGTGCTGGAGGACCTCGGCGCGGAGCCGGACGAGCGGACCGACGGGCTCGATGGCTACGCCGTCAAGCTCGCCGTCTTCGAGGGCCCGCTCGACCTGCTGCTCCATCTGATCCGGCAGAACGAAGTCGACATCACCGACATCCCGATCGCGCGGATCGCCGAGCAGTACCTCCAGACGATCGAGCTCATGCAGGAGCTCGATCTCGACGTCGCCGCCGAGTATCTGGTGATGGCGGCGACGCTCGCGCTGATCAAGAGCCGCATGCTGCTGCCCCAGGAGGCGCAGGAAGACGACGAGGCGATCGATCCGCGCGCCGAGCTCGTCCAGCGCCTGCTCGAGTACCAGCGCTACAAGGAGGTCGCCGAATCCCTCGCGCGAAGGCGACTGCTCGGCCGCGACGTGTTCAGCGTGGTCGGGCCGGGACCGGAGCCGACGCCGGAGGGCGAGCGCGAGATCGAGGTCGGGCTCTTCGAGCTGTTGGCGGCGTTCCGGGCGGTGCTCCAGAACGAGAGCGCGGCGGAGCTGAAGCACGAGGTCGAGACCGAGCACGTCACGGTGCGCGATCGGATGATGGTCGTGATGGAGCTGCTCGAGCAGCACGAGTCGATCGAGTTCATGCAGATCTTCCGGCAGGCGGGGCCGGGCGGGGAGGGCGTGCGACCGACGCGTGCGGTGCTCGTCGCGACCTTCCTCGCGATGCTCGAGCTCGCGCGGCTGGCCGCCCTGCGCATCTATCAGGGCCTGTCCGAGCGCGGGACGCCGGAGGGGACGATCCGGGTCCGGCGCGCGGTCGTCGCGGGCGACGAGCCGCCGTGGCGGGAGCGCATCACGGAGTCGATGTGAGCACGAGGACGGGCCGGCCGCCGGCATGGGAGCGAGCGTGAGTCGAATGGAAGCGAGCGAGAAGCGAAGGATCGTCGAGGCGCTGATCTTGTCCTCGCCCGAGCCGATCCCCGCCGCGAAGCTGGCGGAGATCATTCCCTACTGCGACGCGGGTCAGGTCAAGGACCTCGTCAACGAGCTCAACACCGAGTACGCCGAGCAGGACCGCTCGTTCGAGATCTGGGAGGTCGCGGGCGGCTTCCAGATCCGCACGCGCGCGGAGTTCTCCGGCTATCTGCAGAAGCTCCAGAAGGAGCGGGCGCTGCGCCTCTCGCAGGCCGCGCTCGAGACGCTCGCGATCATCGCCTATCGCCAGCCGGTGACGCGCGCCGAGATCGAGGACGTGCGCGGCGTCGATGCCGGGGCCACGGTCAAGAGCCTGCTCGAACGGCATCTGATCCGGATCGCCGGCCAGCGGGAGGTCCCGGGGCGGCCGATGCTCTACGGCACGACGCGGCGCTTCCTCGAGATCTTCGGGCTCGAGAGCCTGAAGGACCTGCCGACGCTGCGGGAGCTCGACGAGCTGGCGCGGGAGCAGGGCTTGATCGAGCGGACCGCGCCGGCCCTCGAGGACGGCCCGGCGTCTTCGGACGTCGATGCGGACTCGGCGATCGAGGAGAGCGAGGTCGTCCTGCGCCACGAGGATCTTCCCGAGCCCGGGGCGCTCGAGGACGGGGGCCTCACGCGCGAAGCCGACACGAACTTCGAGGCGGTCGGGGCGACGGACGACGATGCGTCGGACGCCGACGCGGACTGGAGCGCCGCCGACGACGAGGCGTTCGACCCCGAGCTCGACGGGGACGATCGGGAGGACTGACCCGATGCCCCACGGTCGATCGCCCCGGCACGTCCGCAAGGCGAAGCCGAAGGCGCCGTCTCGGCCCGCAGCGAGTGCGCCCGAGACGCCGCGCGAGCGGCCGCTCGAGCGGGCGGGGGAGCCGGTGCGCCTGCAGCGCCTGCTCGCGAGCGCCGGGCTCGGCTCCCGCCGCGAGGTCGAAGCCCTGATCGCGGATGGCCGAGTCACCGTCAACGGTGAGGTCGCCGGACTCGGCGCGCGGGCTCGGCCGGGCCGGGACGACATCCGGCTCGACGGCGAGCGGGTGGTCTCGGAGCGCGCGACCTACTGGATCGTGAACAAGCCGCGGGGCGTCGTGACGACCGTGCGCGATGACTCGGGCCGGCGCACGGTCCTCGACCTGCTTCCGCGGAAGGTCGGGCGCGTCTTTCCCGTCGGTCGCCTCGACGTCGAGACGACGGGGCTCCTGCTGCTCACGAACGACGGCGAGACGGCCTATGCGATGCTGCATCCCTCGCTCGGCAACGAGCGCGAGTACCGCGTCAGCGTGAAGGGCGAGATCGACGACCGCGCGATCGCGCGGCTCGAAAAGGGCGTGCCGCTCGAGGAGGGACGCACGGCGCCCGGGCGTGTTCGGGACGTCCGCATCGATGCGAAGGCCGGTACGTCGAGCTTCTCGCTGACGTTGATCGAAGGGCGCAACCGCCAGATCCGGCGCAGCCTGTTGTTCCTGGGCTTTCCGGTGCGCCGGCTCGTGCGCGAGCGGATGGGGCCGTTGCGGCTCGGGGGGCTGCCCGTCGGCGAGGCGCGCCCGCTCACGCCCGAGGAGCGCGATCGGCTGCTCGCCCACGTCGCCCGCCTGCAGCGCACGGCCCCTTCGCCCGCGCGGCCCCGGTCGCGCGCTCAACGCCCCGCGAGCGCCAGGAAGGGCATCAGGAAGTAGAACGCGAGCAGGAGCCCGAGCAGGAAGAAGAGGCCCTGGATCTCGTCGCGCGGCATGCCTCGTGACGGAGCAAGAATCGTGCGGCGTTGTGCGGCGGCGAGGCGGCGCCTTCGGTCGCCCGCCCGGAAAGCCAGCGCGTCCGGCCGGGTTCGCCGCGGAGCTGCCGGCGCCGCGAGCGGATCGGCGAGGCGCAGGCCATCCTCGCCGATCCCGCGCGGAAGAAGGAGATTGCCCAATCCGGGCGTTCCCGTTCCCGCTGCGCGATCCCTTCGGCCGCCGCCTCGGGCGACCCGGCTTCGACTCGAGGCCGGCATCGTGGTCGGCGGATGGGATCGGGTCGGCGCGGGATCGCGACCGGGATCGGCCGGGGGAGGGGCGGGAGTCGACGATGTGTGGACGCATGACGCTGACCCGCTCGGCGGAGGAGATCGCCCGCTGCTTCGCGCTCGAGGCGGCGGCGATCGCCGCCGGGCCGGACGGGCGCGGGCTGGCGCCGCGCTACAACCTCGCGCCGTCCGCGCGGGTCCTGACCGTGGTGCGCGATGCGTCGGGGGCGCGGCGCGCGGTCTGGAAGCTCTGGGGGCTCGTGCCGGCCTGGTCGAAGGATCCCGCGGTCGGTGCGAAGCGCTTCAACGCACGGGCCGAGACCGTGGCGACGAAGCCGTCCTTCCGCGGCGCGTTCCGCCGCCACCGGTGCCTGGTCGTCGCGGACGGCTTCTACGAGTGGACGCCCCGCGCGCGGGGGCATCGGGCGTACTGGCTCCATCCGCCCGACGGCGGTCTCCTGGCCTTCGCTGGGCTGCACGAGCGCTGGCAGGGCGAAGGGCGCGACCCGCTCGAGACCTGCACGGTGATCACGACCGAGGCCGGCCCGGATCTCGCCGAGCTCCATCATCGCATGCCCGTCCTCCTCTCCCGGGAGGCCGGCGAAGCCTGGCTCGACCCCGCGCAGACGCCCGACGGGCTGCAGGCGCTGCTCGCGCCCTCGCCGGCCGGGACCCTCACGGCGCGTCCCGTCTCGCCCTGGGTCAACGATCCTCGCCACGACGACCCGGGCTGCCTCGATCCGCCCCGCGCGCTCCCCCTCGCGCTCTCCCTTGCGGCGCCGCGCCGCGCCGATCCGCCCGACGACGAGCCGGGCGCGCGTTGAGCGCGGCCGTCGCAGCCCGTCGGCGACCGGGCTCCAATCGTCGGCAGGCGTCGGGCAATTCCGGACCTGCGGCGCGCGCGCCCCTCCAGATTGCGCGCGTTCCCGCAGCCTGCGACCACCCAGCGGCAGGCCCGTCATCCGGCCCGACCGGCCGGCCACTCGGAGGCGCGACATGATCGACCTGCTCGGGATCGGCTGTGTCGTCTGGACGGTGCTCGAGCTGGCCCGGCTCATGCGGGAGACGCCGTCGCGGCCGCGCCCGGACGCGACCCATCGCGGCGCGCGCGCGGATCGGTCGCCGCGTCCGCGGCGGGCGCCGCTCGCAGCCTGGGACGAAGCGGGGCGTCCGATCGTCGTCGAGGACGTGGCGTTCCGAAACGCCCGCTAGCGCCCGAGCGCCGCAGACGGCTTCGCTAAGCTCGCGCGGCGCGCGCGGGAGGGGGCGAAGATTTGGGCGAGGCGTTGGGCGACGCGACGCAGGACAATCCGCTGCTGCAGTCGGGCGCGTTGCCCCGGTTCGATCGCTTCTCGACGGAGCGGGTGGTGCCGGGGATCCGTCAGCTGATCGGCGAGCTTTCGCAGGCGCTCGAAGCGCTCGAGACCCGGATCGAGCCGACCTGGGACGGTCTCGTCGTGCCGCTCGAGCGGATGGGCGAGCGGCTCGCCTTCGCCTGGGGCTTCGTCGGCCACATGATGGCCGTGCGCAACAGCGACGCGCTGCGCGAGGCGCATGCCACGGTCCAGCCGGAGGTCGTCGCCTTCGGCCTGCGGCAGGCGCAGAGCCGCGCCATCCACGACGGCCTGCTCGCGCTCCGCGGCGCACCTTCGTTCGCAGCGCTCGATCCGACCCAGCAGCGGATCGTCGACTGTCTGCTGCGCGACGCGCGCCATGCCGGCGTCGGCCTCGACGGCGCGGCCCGCGATCGCTTCAACGCGATCCAGGCCGAGCTGGCCGAGCTCGCGACGCGCTTCAACAACCACGTCCTCGATGCGACGAAGCAGTTCGGCGTGATCGTCCGAACGCCCGCGGAGATGGCCGGAACGCCGCCGAGCCTGCGAGCGCTCGCGGCGCAAAATGCCCGCGAGCACGGCGAGCCCGAGGCGACGCCGGAGTCCGGCCCCTGGCGGCTCTCGCTCGACGCGCCCGTGCTCTTCCCCTTCCTCGAGCACGGCGCGCATCGCCCGTTGCGCGAGCGGCTCTACCGCGCCTCGATCACGCGGGCCTCGAGCGGGGCGCTGGACAATACGCCGATCCTCGAGCGGATCCTCGTACTGCGTCAGGAGATGGCCGGGCTGCTCGGCTTCGCGAGCTATGCCGCGCTCTCCCTCGACGCGAAGATGGCGCCGGACCTCGCGGCGGTCGACGCGTTGCTCGAGCGGCTGCGGGAGGCCTCGCTGCCCGCCGCGCGCCGCGATCTCGCGGAGCTGCGGACCTTCGCCGCGGCGCATGGACAGGCCGAGCCGCTCGCGCTCTGGGACGTCGCCTTCTTCTCGGAGCGCCTGCGCGAGGCGCGCTTCGACTACTCGGAGGAGGCGCTGCGGCCGTACTTCCCGCTGCCGCGGGTGCTCGATGGGCTCTTCGCGCTGGCGAGACGGCTCTTCGACGTCGAGATCGTGGCGGCCGACGGCGAGACGCCCGTCTGGCATCCGGACGTGCGCTTCTTCCGCGTTCACGACGCCTCGGGCCGGGCGATCGCCGCGTTCTTCCTCGATCCCTACAGCCGACCCGGAGACAAGCGGGGCGGCGCCTGGATGGACGATTGCCTGGGCCGGACGCGGCGGCGCGTCGACGGGGTGTCGCAGGACCCGGTCGCCTACCTCGTCTGCAATCAGGCGCCCGCCGTCGACGGCAAGCCTTCGCTGATGGCCTTCGACGAGGTCCTGACCCTGTTCCACGAGTTCGGCCACGGCCTGCAGCACATGCTGACGCGCGTCGACCACGGCCTCGCCTCGGGCATCCGCAACATCGAGTGGGACGCGGTCGAGCTGCCGAGCCAGTTCATGGAGAACTGGTGCTACCACCGCGAGACGCTGATCGGCCTCTCGGGCCACGTCGAGACGGGCGAGAAGCTCCCCGACGCGCTCTTCGACAAGATCGAACGCGCCCGGACCTACCGCGCGGGCTCCTTCATGCTGCGTCAGCTCTACTTCGCGATGCTCGACCTCGCGCTCCACCGCGATCCCGCCATCCGGGGACGCGAGGGGATCTTCGCCGTGCAGGCCGAGGTCGCGGCGCGCACGACCGTGATGCCGTCGCTCGCGGAGGACCGCTTTCTCTGCAGCTTCGGCCACATCTTCGCCGGCGGCTATGCGGCCGGGTACTACAGCTACAAATGGGCCGAGGTCCTCTCGGCCGACGCCTTCGGCGCGTTCGAGGAGGCGGGGCTCGACGATCCGCGCGCGGTCGCGCAGACCGGCCGTCGCTTCCGCGATACGGTGCTCGCCCTCGGCGGCGGGACCGATCCGATGCGCGTCTTCGAGGCCTTCCGCGGGCGTGCCCCGAGCCCCGAGGCGCTGCTGCGCCACTCGGGCCTGCTGACGGGCGCCGCGGCATGATGCGCGCTCCGTCGCGCACGCGATCGGATCGGGCCGGGGAGCCGACGCCGGAGCGCAGCTGGGAGCGGGTGTACCGCGTCGTACGACGGATTCCGGCGGGCCGGGTCGCGACCTACGGACAGGTCGCGGCGCATGCCGGCATGCCCCGGGCTGCGCGGCAGGTCGGCTATGCGTTGCACGCGCTCGGGCCAGGGTCGGCGGTGCCCTGGCATCGCGTGGTCAACGCGAAGGGATGCATCAGCGGGCGGGAGCCGCGGGAATCGGTTCCGCTCCAGCGCGCGCGGCTCGAGGCCGAAGGCATCGCGTTCGGGCGGGGCGACACGATCGATCTCGACCGTTTCGGCTGGCGGCCGCGCGGGTCCGCGCCGACGCCCGAGCGCGGCGGAAGGAAGAGCAGGGGAAGCCATTCATGATGATCAAGCTGGCCATCGACTTCGAGAACCCGGGCCGCGAGTGGTGGGACAGCGGCGGTCGCGAGCTCTGGGAGTCGATCACCGAGGGGTTCGACAACAACGACGTCGCCGTCGACGAGTCGATCGCCGATTCCTGGCTCGCCGAAGCGGCGCGCATTCCCGGCTGGCAGGGCGGGCCCGAGTTCGCGCCGCATCCGATCTGCAAGAAGCCGGTCGACGAGGACGAGATCGTTTGAATCGCCGCCGGCTCGCGCTGCCGGCGGCCTCGGACGTCATGCAGCTCGCCCGCGCCCTCGCACGGGCCGGTGGGCGTCTGGTCGTCGTCGGCGGCTTCGTGCGCGACGCCCTGCGCGGGCGGCCGTCGCACGACGTCGATCTCGAGGTCTTCGGCCTCTCCCCGGACGCGGTGGAGGCGGTGCTCGTCGGCTTCGGCTTCTCGCCGCGCGTGGGTCGACTGCAGCCCGTCTGGCGCCGCGTCCGCGACGGGCTCGACCTCGGCTGGCCCCGGGCGGGCGCGCTCGAGCTCGATGCCCGCGATCCGAGCTCGCTCGAGCGCGCCTTCCGCGCCGCGTCGCGCCACCGCGATCTCACGCTCAACGCGATCGGCTGGGATCCGCTCGACGAGCGGCTCCTCGATCCCTGGCTGGGCGAGGCGGACCTCGCGGCGCAGCGGCTTCGCGCGGTCGACGCCGCGACCTTCGGTGCCGATCCACTGCGGCTGCTGCGGGTCGCGCGGCTCCAGGCGCTGCTCGAGGCGTCGGTCGAGCCCTCGCTCGTCGCGCTCTGTCGCGGGCTCGACCTGGCCGACGTCGCGGTCGAGCGCATCGCCGGCGAGCTGCGCCGCATGCTGCTCGACCTGCCTCGGCCGTCGCGGGCGTTCGCCTGGCTCGCGTCGATCGGCCGGCTCGACGTCTTCCCGCCGCTCGCGGCCCTCGTCGGGATCGCCCAGGATCCCGACTGGCATCCGGAAGGCGACGTCTTCGTCCATACGCTGCTCGTCATCGACCGCGCGCGCGAGCTCGGCGAGGCGCTCGATCCCGCGGCGCGGGAGATCCTGCTGATCGCGGCGCTCTGCCATGACCTCGGCAAGTCGGCCACGACGCGGGAAGAGGCGGGGCGCGTGCACGCCCTGGGCCACGAGGCGGTGAGCGCGCGGCTCGCGCGCGCGTGGCTCACGGCGCTGCGCTTCCCCGAGCGCGTGGTCGGCGCGGTCGAGGTCCTGATCGAGCACCATCGCGCTCCGGCCCAGCTCGTCGCCGGGAGCGCGGGAGCGCGCGCCTATCGTCGCCTCGCCCGCAAGCTCGACGCCGGAGGCGAGACGCTGATCGCGCTCGAGCGTCTGGCCCGCGCCGATCAGCTGGGGCGCACGACCGAAGCGGCGCGCGCGGGCCGCTTCGACGCCGGCGCCGCCTTCCTCGCCGCGGCCGAAGCGGCGCAGGTCGAGGCTACTCCGAGGCCCGACGTCGTCAGCGCCCCCGATCTGATGGCGCGCGGCATCGCCCCGGGCCCCGAGCTCGGCCGGCTCCTGCGTCGATGCCGGGAGATCGAGGACGAGACGGGCGAGACGGACCCCGAGGTCGTGCTGTCGCGCTGTCTGGGCGGGCTCGATCGGGGTGCGCATCCGCCGTCGGCCGCGCGTCGGCCCGAACGCGGCTGAGCGGGCTGCGCGTCAGCGGACGAGCCGCGCCGGTGGCTTTCGCTCGGGCTTGCGCTCGAAGAGCCGGCAAGGCTCGCCGGAGGATTCGAAGACCACGTCCGAGGGCAGGTCCTCGGACTTGAACGCGTAGGCGCGGCAGCCCCGCGGCTTCGCGGGCTCCCAGGTCACGAAGTAGTGGACGCAGTGGAGGCAATCCGGTCGCGGCGCGCGCTCGGGCATGGGGCGGAGCTTGCCACACGGACGCGCGGGACACCGCCGCCGGGATTGCGCAGAGAAGCGTGCGAGTGCCTGAAATCGCTCAACTTCCCGACCGCGGTGCCGAAGAGGGACCTGATCGGCTCGAGGGGGGTGAATGTCGACGAATGCGCTCGCGCGGGTGGCCTATCGGGAGGCCGGTCGTGCGACGATCTGTGAGATCCTGTACGGCCCGAACGTCTTGAAGCATGCGGTGATCGATCCCGTGGAGGGGACCGGGGAGGTGGTGACCTTCTCGGGCATGCCGCTTCCGATCGATTGTCGACCGCCGGCCGGTCGGCGGCGGGGCGAGCAGGTGGGGGTCGTCCCCGAGAAGCTGATCGATGCCCATGGCGTGTTCGCCTACGCCGGCATCGCCGCCGAGCGCAGCGCCATCCGGCGCGGTCGCATCATCGGCGTCGACGTCGAGGCCGAGCTCGTCTGGGAGCGCTGGTTCGCGTCGGCGCGGCGCGCGCGCGAGGATCTCGCGCGACTCTCGAAGCTGCTCGGCCTCTCGCGTCCGGTCGAGGAGTTCTATGCCGCCTACTGCGAAGAGGCCGAGCGGCTGCTCGATCCCGTCTGGTCGACGGTCGAGGAGCTGGCCGAGGCGCTGCTCGATCGCCGCGAGCTGAAGGGCCACCACGTCGACCGCCTGGTCCACGGTCCGCAGGTCCTCGAGCGACCGGCACCGCCGATCTGAGCCGCCCCGCCCGCTCCCGCCCGGCGGTCCCCGTTCGGATCGCATCGGGCGGCGCGGCCGATGCGCGGGTTCCGCATGCACGAAGGCCTCGGTGATGCCCGTCGGGCGCCACCGAGGCCTTCGTGTTTTCGCGACGCGCGCCGGTCGCCGGCGCCGACTCAGGCCTCGACCATGCCCGCCCGGATCGCGAAGCGCACGAGCCCCGAGACCTTGTGGATGTCGAGCTTCTCCATCAGGTTCGAGCGATGGGAGTCGACGGTCTTGAGCGAGACGCCGAGCTCCGAGGCGATCTCCTTCGACGAGAGCCCCTCGGCGATCAGCTTGAGTACCTCGCGCTCGCGGTCGGTCAGCATCGAGATGCCGGACGGCCCGCCGTCGCCGGGGCGCGCGATGGCGTCCACGACCTGCTGCGTGATGGCTGGGGAGAGGTAGGACGCGCCGGCCCGCACCGCGTCGATCGCGTTGTGGACATCCTTCGAAGCGGAGTTCTTGACGACGTAGCCCGAAGCGCCCGCGCGGAGGACCTCCTCGACGTAGGCTCGGCTCTCGTGCATCGAGAGGACCAGGATCTTGCTCGTGCAGCCCGCCTTGCCGAGCTGGCGGGTCGCGTCGATCCCGGAGAGCTTCGGCATGTTGATGTCCATCAGGACGACGTCGGGCTTGCGCTCGAGCACCATCGCGACGGCCTCTTCGCCGTTCGACGCCTCGCCGATCACCGTGAAGTCGTCTCGCGCCTCGAGCAGTCGGATGAGCCCCTCACGCACGATCTTGTGATCGTCCGCCACCACGATACTGACCATGGATCCCCCCTTGATTCCACTCCCGATCCGCCGCCGGATCCACCGAGACGGGTCCGGACGATTCCTCGAATCGGATGCCGGAGGGTACGCAGGAGGGAAAACCGGCGAATCGGGGAGAAACCCGATTTTTCATGTCCGAAGCTCGGGGGTTCCGGGCGCGGCGATCAGGGGTCGAGCCCGCACTCGCGCATCTTGGCATAGACCGCGCTGCGATGGGCCCGGGCGACGGCCAGGGCGCCGGGATGCCATTCGCTGCCGTCGAAGCCGTAGTAGTGGGCGAGGGAGAGGCCGAGGCCGCCCCGGTCGAAGTCGCGTTCGATTTCCAACCAGACCGAGCACGAGATCGCCTCGCTCTCCTCGAGCCGATCGATCTCGCCCGAGCCGTCCCGGTCGAAGCGGTCGCGCAGCTGCTTGGCGACCCGGTCGTGCCAGGCGGTCGAGCCGCCGTCGGGCAGGGCGGGCAGGCCCGCCCGCGAGAGGAACGCGCCGCGCTTCGGGAGGTCGAGTCCGCCAGGATCGATGGGGGGCAGGTCGATCGAGGTCGAGAGCACCTCCTTCTTGAACGCCTCGACCGCCTCTCGATCGACTGGCGGCGCGCTCGGCACGACGTGGGCGACAGGGAGCGGCCGGGCGACCGGTTCGACGGGCTGACCGAGGGGCGCGAGCTCGGCGCGCAGCTCGGTCGTCTTGCCGGGCTCGACCCGGACGCGCGCCTCGAAGGGGCGATGGCCCGGCTTGTCGACGCGGATGGTGTGGTCGCCCACGCTGAGACGATGCGTACGCGGGCCCGTATGGCCGACGTCGAGGTCGTCGATGCGGAGCCGATCCTCCGTGGTATTCGAGCGGACGACGACCGCGCCCTCGCCGGCACAGACGGTCGGACGGAAGCGGTGGACATGGTCGGGCTCGAGGAAGACGGATCGGGTCCAGACGTCGGGGCAGTCCGCCCGTCGCACCTCGAGCGCATAGCGTCCGGCGTCGAGCTCGAGGCGCGCGCCCTGGGCCGGACGCTCGTCGAGCAGCGCGTCGCGATCGGCATCGAGCACGCGCAGCGTGGCCCCGTCGAGCTGGCCTTCGAGCTCGAGCCGCGCCGGTGCGCGGTAGATCGGCGCCGGCTCCGCCTGCTCGCCGCGGGTCAGACGGAAGCCCGCCGACCAGGCGATCAGGACCACGAGCGTCGTCAGGACCGCGACCAGCGTCGCGGCTGCGCCCCACGTCCGGGCTGCCGAAGCGCGCGCGCCCGGAGCGCCGGGGCCGTTCGTCCAGTACGCGAGGCTCGTATCGAGATCGTCGAGCTCGCGGGCGAGGGCGTCTCCCGGGGCGCTCGGGTCCTCCACGCGCTCGGCGAGCCGGCGGGCGAGCCAGCTGCGGAGCTGATCGGCCGCGACGCGGATCGAGGCCTCATCGGCGTCTTGCGGGAGCGCGAGGATGCGGAGGAGCTTTTCGCGCCCGTACGCGGGCGCCGACGGCGCGGGCATGACCGGGAGGCTAGCAGCCGGGGCAGGTCGCACGGCGAGCGACTAGGCTTCGGCGCCGATCGCAGGAACCGCACCGTTCGCACCGGGTACCCGGTCGGGCCTTCGAGCGCGCGACCGGTGTCGCAGGGGCTCGATGTCCGGCGGCGCGTCGGCGGGCGGGGACGGGGAGGAGCGCAGCGATGGAACGGAGCTGTCCGCATTGCGGGGGGAGCGACCTCGAGGGCGCGGCCCAGGGGCGGGTGCTGCGTTGTCGGGGCTGTGGTCGCTCGGCGCTGCAGGCGGTGGTCGAAAGGACCGTCGATCGGATCGATGCGCCGGGCGGCGGGGTCGAAGCGGGCCCGGCATCCGGTCTCGTCGGCGCGCTCGTGCCTTCGGGCGGGCGTCGTCGTCGGGCGGGGCCAGGGGAGGTCGCGATGCTGCCCGTCGCCGGCGTCGCGCTGCTCGCGACGCTCGTCTTCTACGGCGTGCTCCGCCTGGTCCCCGACGCGCGCATCGCACAGCTCTTCCTGGCGCGCGGCTGGGTCCCGTATGCGATCGCTTTCGTGTCGAGCTGGGCGCTGGCGCTGCTCGCTGCCAAACGGCTGAGGCTCGCGCGCGAGCGGCGCCTGCTGGCCCAGGACTGGCTCGCCGGCCCGAACGGCGGCGGTTCCATCCAGCCGGGCGACGTCGACCGCACGCTCGCGGGGCTCGCGAGCCGGGCCGACTTCGACCTCGACGCGCTGCTCGCCCGACGCCTCGTCCGTGCGCTGCGCCACTTCCAGGCACGCCGCCGCGTCGTCGAGGTCGTCGAGTTCCTGTCGGACGAGTCGCGCGCCGACGAGGGCCGGATCGATGCGAGCTACGGATTGATCCGCGTCTTCATCTGGGCCGTTCCGACGCTCGGCTTCATCGGGACCGTGATCGGCATCGGGGCCGCCGTCGGCGGCTTCTCGAACACCCTCGAGACCGCCTCGTCGCTCGAGGGCATGCGCGAATCGATCGGGACCGTGACGGGCGGGCTGGGCGTCGCCTTCGACACGACGCTGCTCGCCCTCGTCATGAGCATTCTGATCATGTTTCCGAGCAATGCGTTGCAGCGGCTCGAGGAGGGATTCCTGGGCGAGGTCGACGACTACTGTGCCGAGCATCTCGTGCGCCGCCTGGTCGACGAGCCGCCCGCGGCGGCGAGCGACGCCGCGCTCGATCGGCTGGCCGAGCGCCTGCTGATCCTGCTCCGGAGTCGCGAAGCCAGCGGGGCCTAGGCGATGGCGCGCGACGAGGTCCGCGTCTCGCTCTTTCCCTTCATGAGCGTGCTCGCCTGCACGATCGGCGGGCTGATCCTCCTGCTCACCGCGCTCTCGCTCGCGGCCGTCGCGCCGGATGCGGAGGGGCTCGCAGGATCCGCAGGCGTCGCGAGCACGGCGAATTCGGCGACCGCGTCCCGTGCACGCCCGGGTCCTGCCGGCGATGCTGCGGCCTCGGCGGCCGATCGGCGCGATGGCGGTGCGGCCGAGACGGCCGCCGCCGAACGAGCGGCGCTCGAGCGCATCGCGGCGCGCTTCGCGCAGCTCGATCGCGCGCTCGAGGCCCGCGGCGAGGCGTCGGCGCCCTCCCTCGCGGAGCTCGAGACGCGCTCGACCGCGCTCGCCCGGGAGCGTCGACTCGAGCGCGACCGCGTAACGCTCGCCGCCGAGGCCCGCGGGCTCGCGCAGGCGCGCGACACCCTCGAGGCGGAGATCGCGGTGCTCGAGAGCCGACGGGAGACGCTCCCGATCCTGATCGATCCGACGGGGTTGGCGCGCCACCTCGAGCCCTGGTTCGTCGAGTGCGATGCGGGGGGCGGAACGCTGCTCCGCGCGCAGGACGACCTGCGCATCTTCGTGCCGCGGGACGAGCTCTCGATGGCGGGCGACTTCGGACGCTATCTGAGACGGCTGCGCGCGAAGCCTGGCGCGCTGCTCGTGCTGCTCGTACGACCGGACGGGCTCGCGACGAAGGACGTGGCCGAGCGAGTGGCCCGGCAGGCGGGCGTGCGCGTGGCGGCGCTTCCGCTTCCCGGTCGCGGCGAGCTCGATTGGTCGTTGCTGCGGCGCGCGGAGGGGGCGGGATCGACGTCCTCGGCGGACGCGGGGGAGGGCGAATCGTGAGCGGTCTGCGGCGACGCGCCCCGCCCGACAACCTCGACCCGCTGGTCGATACGCTCTCGAACGTCGTCGGCATTCTCGTGATCGTGATCGCGCTGACGCGGCTCGAACTCGGTGACGCCGTCGCCCGAGTCGCGCGCGAGATCGCGGCCGGGCCGTCGACGGTCGCGGTCGAGACCCGTCCCGACCCGGCGCCGAACCCGAACGCCGCACGCGATTCGGATGCGGCGCTCGCGACCCTGCGCAGCCGGCTCGAGGCCCGGGGCGTCGACGATCCGGCGCGGGCCGAGCGCGTGCTCGACGCGGCGCTGCGCGACCTCGGGCCCGGCGCCGCGGCTTCTGCGGCGGGGGCGGAGGGGCCGCGCTCGGAGCGGGCGACGCTCGGCGCGCGCGCCGGCGGGCGCGCGGGCGACGCGTTGGTCCGATCCGTGGCCGAGGCGCGGGCATCGCTCGGGACGGCGCAGGCCTATCGCGCGGAGCGCGCCGCGTATGCCGAGGCGCTCGCGCAGGTTCCGAAGCGACTGGTCGCGCGGCTGCCCGATCCGGAGATCGTCGTCGGGCGCGAGTCCTGGATCCTGGTCCGCCACGGGCGGATCTATCCCGTCGATCGGGCCGCGCTCTTCGATCGGGGCATCCAGGCGGTGCGGCGGATCGTGCCCGACGGCGCGCAGCGACGGCTGCGACCCGACGAGTTCGAAACGGTCTCGCGCTATCTGCGCAAGGCGGACATCGGACTCGGCAGTCACCACTGGCTGCTCCAGACCGAGCCCGCCCTGCGCATGGTGCTCGCATGGCGGACCGAGGATGGCGGCATCGACCGTACGCGCCTCCCGACCGACGCGCGTCTGCACGACTGGCTGGCGCGGCGCGACCCCGCCCAGGACTCGATCTTGTTCCACGTCTGGACCGACAGCTTCGAGACGTACCTCGAGGCGCGCACGATCGTCGAGGCGGCCGGGTTCCGGGCGGGCTGGCGCGGACACGAGGCCGACGAGGAGCTCACGCTCGGCCTCGCCTTCGGCGAAGCCGAGCCCGACGTTCGGCCGATCCAGGTCGATTGATCGGGCTTTGCAGCCGCGGCGAAAACTCGTATAAAAAGAGGCCGCCGAGAAATCGGCGGTGGGGGCGGGCGCGGATGGACGAGCGGCCGGACAGGGTGGTCGTCGAAGAGCTCGAGGCGCTCGCCCGGGTCCGCTCGCAGCTCGCGCAGCTGCCGCCCGTGCGGACGGCGAGCGAGCTGCCGATCATCCGGGAGCTCGAGCGGTTGCGCGAGCGGCTGCTCTCCGGCGACGAGAACAAGGACCACTCGGCGCTGACCGAGCAGTACCACAATCAATCCGCGATCCTGCACCAGCTGCGGAGCGCCGGTCAGACGACGCAGGTCGATCCGGCCTCGCCCTACTTCGCGCATCTTCGACTGGAAGAGCAGGGTCGGGAGCGCGACCTCTTCCTCGGTCGCGCGACCTGTCTGCAGAAGGGCGTGCGGATCGTCGATTGGCGGGACGCGCCCATCTCGAAGATCTTCTACAGCTACCGCCAGGGCGAGTCGTTCGACGAGGAGATCTCCGGCCGCGAGCGGCAGGGCTCGGTGCGCGCGCGTCGGATGGTTCGAATTCGCGACGGCGTGCTCGAACGCGTGCAGGCGCCGGAGGGCGACTTCAATCTCGATGCGAGCGCGCCGTCGGGCTGGCGCCGGACGGCGAGCGAGGCGCCCCGACTCGCCGGCGGCGAGGCGGCCGCGCTGCGCTACGACGAGCGGGACGACGCTGCCTTCGCGCGACGCATGGGGCGGGACGACTCGGGCGCGCCACAGCGCGCGGACAAGCGCCTGCCCGAGATTACGAGCCTGATCGACCCCACGCAGTTCGAGCTGATCACGCGCCCGGCAGCGGGCTACCTCGTCATCCGTGGCAGTGCGGGCTCGGGCAAGACGACGGTCGCCCTCCATCGCATCGCCTATCTCGCCTTCGACGATCCTTCGATCGACGGGCCCGAGACCCTCGTCGTCGTGTTCTCCCGCGCGCTCGCCCGCTACGTCGAGCACGTGCTGCCCTCCCTCGGGCTCGCCCGCGTCCGCATCGTGACCTATCGCGACTGGGTCCACGATCAGCGGCGCCAGCTCTTTCCGGACCTGCCAGCCGCGCGCCGCGACGACACGCCCGCCCTCGTCCAGACGATCAAGCTCCATTCGGCCCTCGACGTCGCCCTCGCGCGTCAGGTCGAGCGGGTGGCCGGACCGCCCACGCTCGCGCAGGCGTACGACGATTGGGCGAGCGTTCTGACCCAGCGACGGCTGCTCGGCGAGGTCTTCGAGGTGGAGGCGCCCGGCCGCTTCTCGCCGCGGGATCTCGATCGCTTCGTCGCGTGGAACCGGACTCGGGTCGACGCACTCGCCGCTGCCCTGGCCGGGCAGGAGGACCACGACGGATTCCTCGACCCCGAGGACGACGCGCTCTTGATGCGCGCCGTGCAGCGTCGTGTCGGGCGCGTGCCGGTTCCCGGTCGACGAGGGGATCGCCTCCGCCACATCGTGATCGACGAGGTCCAGGACTTTGCGCCGATGGAGGTGCGCGTCCTGCTCGAGTGCATGCAGGCGGGCGCCAGCATCACGCTCGCCGGCGACACGCAGCAGCAGCTGGTCGAGCACTCCGGCTTCTCGTCCTGGCGGACCTTCTTCCGGGACGTGGGGCTCGAGGGGGTCGAGGTCGAGACGCTCAAGGTCAGCTACCGCTCGTCGATCCAGGTCATGCGCTTCGCCGTCTCGCTGCTCGGAACGCTGCAGGAGGACGAGGAGGTCCGGGCGACGCGCGATGGACCGCCGGTCGAGCTCTTCCGCCTGACGGATCGAGGGGCCTGCGTGGCACTGCTCTCGGACGTCTTGCGTGACCTGATGAGCCATGAGCCGCTCGCCTCGGTCGCGATCCTGACCCCGAGCCCCGCTGCGAGCGACGTCTACTACGACGGTCTCGCGCGCGCCGACCTGCCGCGGCTGCGTCGGATCCGGGACGGCGAGTTTCCCTTCAAGCCGGGCATCGAGATCACCGAGGTCTCCCAGGTCAAGGGACTCGAGTTCGACTACGTGATCGTGCTCGACGTGGATGCCCAGAACTTTCCGGACACGCCGGCTGCCCGTCGGCTCCTGCACGTCGCGGCGACGCGGGCGGTCCACCAGCTCTGGATGATGAGCGTGGGAACGCCTTCGCCGCTCGTGCAGACGGTCGATACGCGCTAATCAGCCACGACGGCCCGCCGCCGGTCGCGAATCCGCATCGCGCCGTACGACCGGCGGGCAGGCAGACGAGAGCGAAGACAAGAGCGAAGCGCCGAGAAGCGCCGAGAAGCGCCGAGAAGCGCCGAGAAGAGCCGAGAAGAGCCGAGAAGATCGGAGACGAACGGAGAGACGAGTGGACGAGCCGATCGGACATTTTCGCCAGGGCGATCGCGTTCGCGTGCGCAACCCGCACAGCGAGTACACGGGCTGTCGCGGGACGATCGTCGACGTCGACGAGCCCGGCGTGACGGCGCTCGGCAGACGGGTGGCGATCGACGGCGAGAACGGCGTGGCGCGCCCCTTCCTCGTCGCGGATCTCGAGCGCCTGCGCGCGGCGCGCGTCGCGGGTCGGTCCGAGGAGCATCGACGCTCCGAGTCCGAGGGCGACTGAAGCTCGACCGGCTCAACCGGCGCTCGGCTTCCGCCCGGCGTCCAGGTCCTCGACCCAGCGGATCTCGACCCCCGCCCGCAATCGCGCCACCTCTTCCCGCAGCGATGCCCGCGTCCGCTCCTCGAGCCAGTCGTCCAGGATGCGCTGTCGGATCTCGACGTAGTCCGGGATCCGGCTCTCGATCCGGCGGTCGACCCAGACGAGATGCGGTCCGAAGGCGGACTCGACCGGGCCGAGCCAGCGCTCGGGGCGTGCGTCGACCATCGCCTCCGCGAAGTCGGGACCGAGGCGCGAAGCGATGCGCGTCGGCGTGGCGCCCCGGAGCGCGTGGCCGCCGAGGAAGGGGTCTCCGAGCGCGATGGCCGCTTCGGACGAGAGCCCTTCGCGCTCGATCCGGGACAGCACGCCCCTCGCGTCGCCATCCGCCCGTGCGCCGCGCTTGTCGCGGGAGAAGTAGACGTGGCTGAAGTCGAGCAGGACCGGCTCGCGCCACCGCTCGGCATTCTCTTCGTAGTACCGGCGGAGGGCGGCCTCGTCGACGGGGGCGGCGCGAACGCGCGCCCGGACCACGGCCTGGATCCGGTCGATCAGTCGACGGCGCACGACCGTGTCGCTGCGCTCCATGCCGAGCTCGACGGCGCGGGCGTAGAGCGCCGCGTCGCTCTCCTGCGTCTCGGGGTCGAGGAAGCGCATGTTCTGTACGAGTCGCTGATGCACGACCGCGTCGATCTCGGGCAGGCCGACGGCGAAGGCCTGGTCGAGCCAGACGGCGTCCTCGACCGTCTGTCGCTCGAGCGCCTCGACCTCGTCGGGGGCGGCCGATCGACCGACCTGGAGGGCGAAAGCCTCGATCCGCTCGGCGAGCTCGCTGCGAGAGACATCGACGACCCGCACTTCGGGCTCGCGCCCGACCGCGGTCTGCAGCGCGAAGAGCAGACCACCGAGGACCAGGAAGTGGAAGAGCGGAGCGCGCAGCACGAAATGCCCCTTTCGATCGGCGAGGGAAGGCTATCGTAGCCCGATGGATCGATCTCCGGCCCGGGCGCCCGCGGAGCGCAACCTCGACCTCGTCGATCGCTATTTCGAGCTCCTCCAGAAGGGCGACCCCGGCATCGCCGAGCTCTTCTCGCCCGACGCCTGCTGGCTCGCGCCCCGGTCGGCACCCGTGGGCCGTCGCCATGAGGGCCTCGACGCGGTGCTCGCCCTGATGGCGAGCGGCCTCGGACTCTACGACACCACCCAGCCGATGCAGATCGAGCGGACCGCGAGCCTGGCCGGTGACGAGCGCGTCTACGTCGAGATGACGATCCGGGCGACGACCCGCCGCGGCGAGCCCTACGAGAACCACTACGTGATGGCCTTCGACCTCCGGGACGGCCGGATCGTCGAGGTCCGCGAGTACGTCGATTCGCTCTATGCCCAGCGCAAGCTCTTCGATCCGGCCGGCATGGCCTCGCCGCTCGATCGCGACGACAGGGGAAACGTTCAGTGAGAAGTGAAGGGAAGCGCTCGGGCTGGATCCGCGGGGTGGCCCTGGTCGGCGTGCTGGGACTCGGCTTCGCCGGCTGCGGCGGAGAGGAGGAGGCGGGGTCGGAGACCCGGACGGCGGACTGGCCCTACTACGGCGGCGACGAGGGCGGGCGGCGGCATTCGCCGCTCACGCAGATCACGCCGGGCAACGTCGCGAGTCTCGAGGTGGCCTGGACCTACCATACCGGCGATCTGATCGACGCGTCGAAGAGCGGATCCGCGAAGGCGGGCTCGAGCCATGCCTCGACGAGCTTCCAGAACACGCCGATCCTCGTGGACCGGACGCTCTACCTCTGCACGCCCTTCAATCGCGTGATCGCGCTCGATCCCGAGACGGGCGAAGAGCGCTGGACCTACGATCCGAAGGTCGATCTCGAGGGGCTCTATCTGGTCAACTGCCGGGGCGTCTCGTACTGGAAGGACGCGCGCGCCGACGAGGGGGCCTTCTGCCAGAAGCGGATCATCACGGGCACCGTCGACGCGCGCCTGATCGCGCTCGATGCGGTGACGGGGCGCCCCTGTACGGCCTTCGGCCGCGACGGCGTCGTCGACCTGCGCGAGGGCGTGGGCGAGCCGAAGCCCGGCGAGTACGGCGTGACCTCGCCGCCGGTCGTCCTGCGCGATCGCATCATCACGGGATCGATGGTGCTCGACAATCGGCGGGTCGACGCGCCCTCCGGTGTCGTGCGCGCCTACTCGGCGCGGACGGGCGAGCGGCTCTGGGCCTGGAATGCGCTGCCGCCGGGCGAGCCGACGAATCAGGCGGGGCCCTTCCGCCAGGGCACGTCGAATGCGTGGTCGGCGCTCTCGGCCGACAGCGCTCGGGACCTCGTCTACGTCCCGACCGGAAACTCGTCGCCCGACTACTTCGGCGGGCATCGCGACGGGCTCGACTACTACTCGAGCTCCGTCGTCGCCCTCGATGGCGAGAGCGGCCGACCGGTCTGGCACTTCCAGACGGTCCACCACGACATCTGGGACTACGACGTCGGCGCCCAGCCCGTGACCTTCGAGTTCCCCGCGGATGCCGGCCCCCGGCCGGGCGTGCTCGCGCCGACGAAGCTCGGGCATCTCTTCTTCCTCGACCGCGTCACCGGGCGACCGCTCTTTCCGGTCGAGGAGCGGCCCGTGCCCCAGGCGGGGGCCGTCCCCGAGGAGGGGGCGATCTCGCCGACGCAGCCCTTCCCCACGCGCCCGCGCCCGCTTCATCCCGCGACGCTCACGGCGGACGAGGCCTTCGGATTCCTGCCCTGGGATCGAAGCGCCTGCCGCAAGCAGATCGAGGCGGCCCGCTCCGAGGGCATCTTCACGCCGCCTTCGACGGACGGCACGATCCAGTATCCGGGCATGGTCGGCGGCATGAACTGGGGCTCGGTCTCGGTCGACGAGGAGCGCAAGATCGTCGTGGTCAACAACCAGCGCATCGCGACCTACATCCGCATGGTGCCGCGTGCGGAGTACGACGCGATGATCGAGGAGCAGGGCGGGGCCCCGGCGTTCGGCTTCGAGCCGCAGGAGGGCACGCCCTACGCGCTCGAGCGACGGCCGCTCCTCTCTCCCTGGCTGGGCGCGCCCTGCAATCCGCCGCCGTGGGGCACACTCACCGGCATCGACCTCGCGACGGGCGAGGTCGTCTGGGAGGTGCCGCTCGGCAACGCGCGCGGGCTCGCGCCCTGGCCGGTCTGGTGGTTCCTGGGCGACATCGGCGTGCCGAACCTCGGCGGACCCATCACGACCGCGAGCGGTCTGACCTTCATCGGGGCGACGACCGATGGCTATTTGCGCGCGTTCTCGACCGAGTCGGGGCGCGAGCTCTGGAAGGCCCATCTTCCGACCGCCGCGCATGCGACGCCGATGACCTATCAAGTCGATCCCGAGGGCAAGCAGTTCGTCGTCGTCGCCGCGGGCGGACACATGCTGCTCGGATCGAAGCCGGGCGACGCGCTGGTCGCGTTCAAGCTGCCGGACTGATCCGCCGGCGACGGGGGCGATGGGGGCGACGCGGTCGCGCGCGCGCCGAGGACGGTCCGGCTCCGTTCAGGCGATGCCGCCCTTGGCCAGCAGCTGTGCGAGCGCATCGGCCGCTGGATTCTGGCGCCAGATGACCTGGTCCGCCGGCAGCATGCCGCGGCCGACCAGGCGATTCATCACGCGTACGACGATCGCCGCATAGCGCATGCCCGCCACGACTTCGTAGTAGAACGTGTCGGGTACCGGAATTCCCGCCGCGGCCGCGTAGAGCTCGCGCTGCTCCTGACGGCTGGGCTCGCCCTCGAGTCGCGGCTGCCCGATCGCCTCGTGCATCGTGCGGTCGAAGAGGAGCCACCAGCCGAAGTCGATCTCCCTGGGCGCGATGGCGATGTTCTCGAAGTCGGTGATGCAGAGGACACGGTCGCCCTCGAAGAGCATGTTGCCCGGCCGGGCGTCGCCCCAGGAGAGCGCCGGAGCGAGGTCCGTCGGCGCGTTCTTGCGCAGCCACGCCACCGCGCGATCGAAGTCGTCGTGGACGCGGTCGCCGAGCTCGCGACGCATGTACGCCTCCCAGACATCGATCTGGCGCTCGAGCGACGGCGGCTCGTCGGGATGGACGAGCCAGTCGAAGCCGGCGGCCCGCCAGTCGATCGTGTGGAATCGGGCGAGCATCGAGAGGCCGCTCGCGACGATGCGCCGGCGCAGGGCGGGGCTGGCCTCGAAGAAGAAGCCGGCCTCCGTGTAGGGCGGGCTCTCCGTCATGACGTCGCCCTGCACGAAATCCATCGCGAAGAAGGGCTGGCCGAGCACGCCCGGATCGGACTCGTATCCGATCAGGGGGGCGAGCGGGACCTTGCCCGTGGCGATCAGGGCCTGCATCGCGCGGTACTGGATCTCGATCTCGACATCGAGGCCCGGGGCCTGCTGGGGATAGATCGCGGGCTCCGGATTCTCGATCCGCAAGACGATCTGTCGCTCGACCGCGCGGCCGGCCTGCTCGTAGCGGATGGGCACGAAGATCGTCCGGGCGGAAAAGCCCGATCGGGGCAGTCGCAGCTCGCCCAGCTCGAGGCCCTTCACGTCGGGCCAGCGATGGGCGAGCCAATCGCGGAACGGGGCGCGCAGCGCTTCGTCGTCGGTCGTCATGGCTCGCGCAGTGTGGCATACAAGCGGCGCCCGGGCAGCGATCGGAGGGGGGATGACGGTCTCGACGGGGTTCCTGGCGCTCTCGATCTTCGGGCTGGCGCTCAGCATCGCGACCTGGTTCCGGGTCCGGATCGCCGGCCCTCTGCTGATCCCGACCTTCTTCGTCGGCTGGCTGCGGGCGAGCTCGCGCTGCAGACGATCGCCGTCGAGCTCGCCGCGACCGCGGTCTTCCTCGCGCTCGGGGCCCATCACGAGACCCCCGGCCGCATCGGGCTGGCGCTGACGCTGATCTCCTGGGCGCTGTTGCTGGCGAGCCACGTCCGGGGGACCCGCGCCGGCCGGGTCCTGGCCGAGGCGCTCGAGCCCCTCGGCATCCGACCCGACGCCGACGTCTCCTTCTGGCACGGATTCCTGCGGCCCTTCCGTTTCGCCCATCCCGAGGTCCGTGCGGCGCATCCCATCGAGTACGGTGTGTCCCTGCCCGGCGACAAGGGCGGGCGCAATCGGCTCGACCTCTACGTCCCGACCACGGCGGCCGCCGGCGATCGACGGCCCGTGCTGCTGCAGGTGCACGGCGGCGCCTGGATCATCGGCGACAAGCGCGAACAGGGCCGGCCGCTGATGAGCCACCTCGCGGCGCGCGGCTGGGTCTGTGCGGCGACCAACTATCGGCTCTCGCCGGCGGCGACGATGCCGGACCAGATCGTCGACGTGAAGCGCGCGATCGCCTGGCTGCGCGCGCACGTCTCGGAATACGGCGGGGATCCCGAATTCATCTGCATCACGGGCGGCTCGGCCGGCGGGCATCTCTCGTCGCTCGCCGCGTTGACGGCGAACGATCCGCGCTTCCAGCCGGGCTTCGAGTCCGTCGACACGCACCTCGCCGCCTGCGTTCCGTTCTACGGCGTGTTCGACTTCCTCGACCGCGCGGGAGATCGGCGCTTCGCGAAGATGGCGGACGCGCTCGGTCCGATGGTCTTCAAGTGCCGGCCCGAGGAGGATCCGGAGCTCTGGGACGCGGTCTGCCCGGTCGTGCGCGTCCACGAGGATGCGCCGCCCTTTTTCGTCGTCCAGGGCAGCCACGACTCGCTCGTCTTCGCCGAGGAGGCCCGGCGCTTCGTCGCACTGCTGCGCGCGAAGAGCCAGAGTCCCGTCCAGCACGCCGAGCTGCCGGGCGCGCAGCACGCCTTCGAGATCTTCCACTCGCCGCGCTCGGCCCACGCTGTGCGCGCGGCGACGGCGTTTCTCGAGTGGGTCTACGCGATGCGGGGCTCCACGACGCGATGACGTCGTGGTGCTGCCGCAGTGCCGCGCTGCGGGTCGTCCGTCGCGCCCGCATGCCGCGATGCCCGATGCCGACCTCGTCCGAGCGCTTGCCCGGTCGCATGCCCGATCAGCCGCTCGCGCGCTCCGAACGGCGCGTCATCTCGAGTCCTTCGAGGATGCGATTGCGCAGCTCGACCGGATCGATGATGTCGTCGTAGACCAGGTGGTGGGCCATCTTGTACGGCCCCGACGCCTGCGCGGCCTCGGCCTTCGCCTGCGCGTCGGCGTCGAGCTTGGCGGCACGGCCGCCGCTCGAGGCCGGCATCGCGCCCATCGTGACGCCCGGGAAGGAGAGCGTGAGCGTCTGCTTGTCGAAGGGGTTCTGCGCCATCGTGACGGCGCCGAACCCGAACGACTTGCGCAGCGTGACGTGGATCTTGGGGTTCGTGAGGCGGCGCTCCGCGCGGAACATCTTTCCGCCCCATTTGAGGATCCCGCTGCGCTCGGCCTTCGTGCCGGCCATCACGCCGGGGTTGTCGGCGAGGAAGAGTACCGGCTGGCCGAAGTGGCCGGCGAGCTCGAGGAAGTCGGTCGCCTTGATCGCGGCGTCGCTGTCGACGGCGCCGCTCTGGTAGGCGGGGTTGTTGCCGAGGATGGCGACCGAGCGGCCGCCGACGAAGGCGAGCCCGACGACCAGCCCGCGGCCGAATCCGGGCTGGATCTCGAGAAAGCTGTCGCGATCGACCAGTCGCTCGATCACGTCGTGGATGTCGTAGGGCCTGCGATCGTTGGGCGACATGACCTCGACCAGATCGTCGAGACGACGTGGGCCGGAGTCCGCCGTCCAGCGCTCGGGGAGCGGGTCGCCGCGCCGCGAGGGGAAGTATGCGAGGTACTGGCGCGCGAGGGCGAGGGCCGAACCGTCGTCGGGCACGACGGCATGCGCCGTCCCGGCGATCTCGGCACACATGCGCGCGCCGCCGAGCTCCTCCTTCGTCACGTCCTCGCCCGTCGCGGCCTTCACGAGCGGCGGCCCGCCGGTGAACATCGCCGCGCCCTCGCTCATGATGACGTAGTCGGAGAGGGGCGCGGCCAGCGCGCCGTGCCCCGCGGAGGCGCCGAGCACGAGGCAGACCATCGGGACCTCGCCCGAGAGATCGGCCATCGCGAGCAGGTCGTTGGGCGAGCGGCCCATGCCCCCGTCCGTCTCGGTCAGCCGGTGGCCGGCGCCCTCGAGGATCATGACCAGGGGCAGGCGTTCCTGGCGGGCGAGCTCGGCGATGCGGTAGCGCTTCGCCGTGCCGCCGGATCCGATCGAGCCGCCCAGGACGGTGAAGTCCTCGGCTCCGGCGAAGACGCTCCGCCCGTCGATCCGGCCGACGCCGCAGACGAAGCCTTCGGCCGGGACGTCGCTGATCGTGCCGACGAGCTGACCGATCTCGCGGAAGCTGCCCGGGTCGAAGAGCGCATCGAGACGCTGGCGGGCGTCGAGCTTGCCGCGCTCGTGCATGTACTTGCGCACGCGCTCCGGACCGCCCATCGCCAGCATGCGCGTGCGACGCGCGGCGAGCTCGGCCTGCAGCGGCGCCCAGGCCTCGCGATTCGCGGCGGCCTCCTGCTCGCGGCGCCGCTGGCGCGGCGACTTGGGAGCAACGGACGCCGCGGGCGCCGGCTCGGCGGTTCGATCGGAATCGCTGCTCGTCGTGGTCAAACCCGCATCTCCTCGTCATGTGGCATCGCGGTAGCGCGACGATCGCTCGCGCGAGGGCCCGCCCGCGTGAGCGGCGGGCGTCGGCGCCGCGCGCATCGGTCCGCGTCAGCGCGCCGCGCCGGTGCGCTCGCGTTGCCGCTTGAGCTCGAGACGCGCGATCGTGCGTCTGTGGACCTCGTCTGGGCCGTCGGCGAGGCGCAGCGTCCGGACGTTGGCCCACGCCGCGGCGAGACCGAAGTCCGTCGTGACGCCCGCGCCGCCGTGGGCCTGGATGGCGTCGTCGAGGATCGCGAGGGCCATGGTCGGCGCCTTGACCTTGATCATGGCGATCTCGGCGCGGGCGACCTTGTTGCCGACCGTGTCCATCATGTAGGCGGCCTTCAGCGTCAGCAGGCGTGCGCACTCGATCTCGATCCGCGCCTGTGCGATGCGCTCCTCCCAGACGGAGTGCTCGTAGAGCTTCTTGCCGAAGGCGGTTCGCGCCATCAGACGGTCGCACATCTTCTCGAGCGCGCGCTCCGCGACACCGATCACGCGCATGCAATGATGGATGCGGCCCGGACCGAGGCGGCCCTGGGCGATCTCGAAGCCGCGTCCCTCGCCGAGCAGGAGGTTCGACGCGGCGACGCGGACGTCCTCGAAGACGACCTCGCCATGGCCGTGGGGCGCATCGTCGTAGCCGAACACGGGCAGCGGGCGCTCGATCCGCACGCCCTGCGCGTCGCGCGGCACGAGGATCATGCTCTGCTGGGCATGCATCGGCGCCGAGGGATCGCTCTTGCCCATCACGACCAGGATCTCGCAGCGCTCGTCGCAGATGCCGGAGGTCCACCACTTGCGACCGTTGATGACGTAGTCCCCGCCGTCGCGACGGATCTCGGTCGCGATGTTGGTCGCGTCCGAGGAGGCCACGGCCGGCTCGGTCATGGCGAATGCCGAACGGATCCTTCCGTCGAGCAGGGGCTCGAGCCAGCGCTTCTTCTGCTCCGGCGTACCGTAGCGTTCGAGCACCTCCATGTTGCCCGTGTCCGGCGCCGCGCAGTTGAAGATCTCGGGCGCGAAGCCGACGCGGCCCATCTCTTCGCAGAGGGGGGCGTAGTCGAGGTTCGAGAAGCCGGGCCCGCGATCGCTGTCCGGCAGGAAGAGGTTCCAGAGGCCCGCCGCGCGGGCGCGCGCCTTCATTTCCTCCATCAGGGGCGGCGTCTGCCAGCGGGAGGGCAATGCCGCGTGCTCTGCGTAGTAGGCCGCCTCGTTCGGGTAGACGTGCTCGTCCATGAAGCGGCGCAGGGCATGAAGCGCCTGCTGGCAGCGGTCGCTGTATTCGAATTCCATCGGAGTCCTCGGCTTCGGCCGCCGACGATACCAGGAGAGGCCCGGCCCGTCGCCGGGCGAGGTGGCCTCCGCGGGGCCGCGCGACATGACCGAGGGTTGCCTCCGGCGAGGGCAGGGACCGGGTGGGATCGCTATCGTGCGCGGCGATGCAGATCCGGATGGACGGCAAGGTCGCGCTCGTGACGGGCGGCTCCCGCGGCATCGGCCGCGCGATCGCGCGTGCGTTCGTCGAGGCGGGCGCGCGGGTCATGATCACGTCGCGCGGCGCCGCGGCCTGCGAGGAGACCGCGCGCGAGCTGGGCACGGCCGCCGACTTCGAGCCGGGTCATGTCGGCCGCGACGAGGACGCCGACCGCGTGATCGAGGCGACGCTCACGCGCCTCGGCCGGATCGACGTGCTGGTCAACAACGCGGCGACGAATCCCTATGCCGGACCGACGATCGACGTCGACCGGGCGCGCTGGGACAAGACGTTCGAGATCAACCTGACGGCGCCGATGTTCTGGACGCAGAGGGTCTGGCGGCGCTGGATGTCGGAGCACGGGGGCGCGGTCGTCAACATCTCGAGCGTGGGCGGGCTCGCGACCAGTCCGATCCTGGGCGTCTACGACGTCGCGAAGGCGGCCATGATCCACATGACGAAGCAGCTCGCGGCGGAGCTCGCGCCGAAGGTGCGCGTCAACTGTCTCGCCCCGGGACTCGTGCGGACGGAGTTCGCTCGGGTGCTCTGGGAGGGGGGGCGGGGCGAGACGATCGCGCGAGCCTATCCGCTCCGGCGTCTCGGCGAGCCCGAGGACGTGGCGGGCGCCGCGCTCTTCCTGGCCGCCGAGACTGGCCGCTGGGTCACGGGCCAGACCTGGGCGCTCGATGGCGGTGGCCTGATCGCCTTCACGCCGATCGCTTGACGCGCGAGCGAAGCGAAGCGGCGACACGAGGCGGGTCGGGGCAGCAATCGCTCGGGAAGCGGGCGGGAGGAGGTGTCGAAATGGCCGTACCGACGCGCGAGCAGATGCTCGAGTTCGCCAGGGGCTACGTCGAGCTCTGGAACGCGGGCAAGAAGGCCGAGTGGGTCGCCAACTGGAAGAAGATCGCGCCCGGCGGGTTCAGGATGTTCGATCCCGTCGGGACACCGCCGAAGTTCGACTTCGAGGGATGCTGCGTGAAGCCCTTCGACCTGTTCCAGCCGATGACGCGCTTCTACGTCGACCCCTCGACGATGTTCGTCTGCGGCAACGAGCTGGCCTGGGTCATGGCCAATACCTTCACGAAGGACGGCAAGTCGGTCGTGATGAAGAGCATCGAGGTCTATCGCTTCGGCGAGGACGGATCCGTCGAGATCCGGACCCACTACGACGTCCCGGACCAGTCCGATCCCGTCGCGGGCGAGCTCTTCGAGACCTATCTCCCCGGCCACGACTAGCGCGACGCCCCCCGAGCGGGGCGCGCGACCGCGAGGCGCGGACGCGAGTCAGGCAGGCTCGCCGCCTCCCGGTCGCCGCGCGCCGAGCGCGCGGCCCGCGATGTAGGCGAAGGTCAGCGCGGGCCCGATGGTTCCGCCGCCGCCGCCATAGCTCGCGCCCGGGCTGCCGATGCCCGCACAGTTGCCCGAGGCCGAGAGCCCCGGGATCGACTCGCCGAAGGGGTCGAGGACCTGCGCCCGGCCGTCGACCCGGGCGCCGCCGCAGGTCCCGAGATCGGCGGGGGCGACCTCCGCGGCGTAGAAGGGCGCATTCTCGATCGGGCCGAGGGTGATCCCGACGTCGGGCTCGCCGTAGCGGTCGTAATGGCTCTTGCCCCGCATGAAGTCGGGATCGACGCCGCGCCGGGCGTTGGCGTTGAAGCGAGCGACCGTCGCCTCGAGGCCGTCCGGGTCGATGCCGAGGCGCTCGGCGAGGGCGCGCAGCGTCGGCGCCTCGACGAACCAATCCGGCAGCGGGTCGGTCGCGCTGGCGCCGGCGATCCGGCCCCTCTGGCGGACCTGGCCGTCGAAGATCAGGTAGGCGGGCAGGTTGCGATAGCGAAGCTCGCCCCAGTTCTCCCAGGTGTAGAAGCTGCGCCAGGTCGAGTCGTAGTCGGCCGCCTCGTCGTGGAATCGCTCGCCCCGGTCGTTGACGATGATCGAGCCGGCGACGCGCTTCTCGATCTCGGCGTTCAGCGTCGCGCCCATGAAGTGCGGCCGCAGCGCCTCCGCCTCCTCCTTGTACACGGTATGGGCGTAGACCTCGTTCAGGTTGCGCAGGTCGGCGCCGACGGCCATCGCCATGCGCAGCCCGTCGCCGGTGTTCCCGCCGGCGCCGAGCGTGTAGAGCGTCGGGTGGCGCAGAAAGTGGCGCTTGAGCTCGGGATCCCACTCGAACCCGCCGGTCGAGAGGTGGACGCCGCGGCGGGCGCGGATCCGGATCGGCCGCCCCTCGCGCAACGCCTCGACGCCGACCACCTCGCGCCGGGTCTCGTCGTGGTGCTTCACGATCAGGCGGCGGGCCGGCGTCTCGGTCCAGAGGGTCCCGCCCGCGTCTTCGAAGCCCCGCTGCAGGCCGGCGATCAGATCGGGGCCGAACAACCCGGCGCGGTCGACGGTCGGCTCGATGCTCCGGCCCCGTGTCATCGCGCCGGGCCACTCGGGGTGATAGTCGGCGTTGTTGCCCATGATGGTCGAGACGCGCCACCGGATCGGCGAGTGGGCCTGGACGAAGTCGGCCATCTCGGGACCGGCCTCGAGGAAGGCATCGATCAGTTCGTCCGTCGCCTGGCCGCCGGCGAGCTTGACCAGGTACTGCCGCGCCTTCTCCGGGTCGTCGGCGAGCCCTTCGGCCTTCATCACATTGTTATTCGGGACCCAGGCGACTCCGCCGGAATGCCCTGTCGTTCCCCCGACGATCTTGCGCTTCTCGAGGACGAGGACGTCGGCGCCGGCGACGCGCGCCGCGAGCGCGGCGACGAGCCCCGTCCCGCTCCCGATCACGACGACGTCCACCTCGTGATCCCAGGGACGATCGGCGGCGGACTCGTCGGCCTTCGGCCGACATCCCGCCCATCCGGCCGCGCCCAGCGCCACGGCGCCCGCGGCGCTGCCCAGGAAGCGCCTGCGATTCAAGCCCGGCTGCGTCGGCTCCTCGTGATCCATCTGCGAAGACCTCCTCCGGCCGGTGCGGCCGGCGAGTCGACTTTTCGCACGGATGACCCCGCCGCGCCACCGGGTTAGCCTCGGCGGCCGCATTCCCATGTCCGCCACCGAGTCCGAGAGGCCCCGCCGTGCGCGTCCGACCGTCGTCTCCTTCGTCCCGACCTCCCGCGTCCGTGCTGTCGGAGGCGTCGGTCGCCTTCTCGGGCGAGATCGGTCATCGCACGATCACGGTCGCGGACGTCGTGCTCTTCGGCGGCTCGACCGGCGACTACGCCCGCATGCATTTCGACCATGGTCTGGCCGCCGGCGAGCCGGGTCGTCCCGCGCCGATCGTGCACGGCCTGCTGTCGGCGTCCTGGGTACTGGGCGCGCTCACGGCGCAGGCGGCGGAGCGGCTCGCGATCGGCGATCCCGATGCTTCGATCGCGGCGTACGAGGTCCGGCTCGAGCGATCGATGCGAATCGGGGATCGCTTCGCGCTGCGCTACCGGCCGTCGTCGCAGTCGGCCGACCCCGCCCTCGACGCCGATTCCGACCTGGACACCGCATTCGAGGTGCTCAATCAGCGAGGCGAGCGGACGGCGCGGGGGACGGTGAGCGTGCGGCGGGGCTTCGTCGGGACTCCGCCCGCGGCGATGGCGCGCGCCGATGGGAACCGCGGGACGGGTCCTGGAACGCTCTACGCGGAGGATCTGCTCGAGTACGGCCCGCGCGGCGAGAGTCCCGGGCGGACCGTATGCGAGGCCGACGTGGTCGGCTTCACCAACCTCACGGCCGAGCGCAATCCGCTCTATCTCAATCGGATCTTCTCCGCCGGGGGGCGCTTCGGCAGCCCGATCGTGCCCCCGATCTGGACCTTCTGCCTCGCCTTCGGCGATTTCCTTCGCGATCTGCTCGCAGCGCCCCTGCCAGCGACGGGCCTCGCGGGCCATGTCGGCGATCGCTTCCGCTGCCATGCCCCGGTCCGGATCGGCGACACGCTCCGGACGCGTCACCGGCCGCTGCGTGTGACGCCCTCGCGCAGCCAGCCGCGCATGAGCGTGGTCCACTTCGCGCTGCAGCTGCTCGACGAACGGGACACCGTCGTTCAGGACGGCGAGGTCGCGATGTTCGTCCCGAATCGGGGCGGCCAGGGCTAGCCCGATCTGGACTATGCTCGGCCGCCCGGCCGGTTCGGAGGCCGGTCGGATGGACGGGAGTGCGGAATGAGACTCAAGGACAGGCGTGTCCTCGTCCTCGGCGCGTCTTCGGGGATCGGCCGGGAATCGGGACGCGCGATCGCGAAGGAAGGCGCGCGCGTCTGCTTCTCCGCCCGACGCCTCGACCGGATCGAGGAGGCCGCCCGGGAGGTCGGGGGCGCGAGCTTCGCGTCGCCCTGCGACGTCCGGAACGAGGCGAGCTGCCGCGCGGTCGTCGCCGACGCGATCGCACGCATGGGCGGGCTGGATGCCGTCGTCTATTGCCCCGGCATGTCGCCTTTCGGACCGATCGAGGAGATCGACGCGACGGCCTGGCTCGAGGTCTTCTCGACCAACGTGATCGGACTCTCGCTCGTGCTCAACGCGGCGATCGCCGAGCTCTCGCGCAACCGGGGCAGGGTCGTCGTGATCTCGTCGATCTCGATCGACGACTCCCCGCCGCGGCCGAAGCAGGCGAGCTACCCCGTCAGCAAGGCGGCCCTCGAGCGCCTCGTCGAGGCCTGGCAGGGCGAGCACCGGTGCGTCGCCTTCACCTCGATCGCGAACGGCGACACGCTGACGGAGTTCGGCTTCGGAGAGTCGATGGAGAAGCTGATCCCGATCGTGCAGCGATGGAGCGAGCTCGACTACATGTACGGTCGCATGATGGACGCTTCCGCGGTCGCCGAACAGGTCGTCCATGCGCTCTGCTCGAAGGAGACGATCCGCCGCATCGCGATCACGCCGAGCTATCCGGATCTCGAGGCGGCGGAGAGTCCGGACGCGATGGGACAGAAGGCGGTCGAGACCGTTCGAGGGCGACCGACGAGCTAGGCGAAGGGATCCAGTCATGGCGATCAAGCGGATCGAGTACGCGGGCAGCGTCCACGACGAGGCGGAGATCGAGGCGGTCCTTTCCGTCCTGCGCGGGGGCGCGACGGCGCTTCGGATCGGCCCGCATACGCGCGAGATGGAGCGGCTCGTCGCGGGGGCATTCGGCAAGCAGCGGGGCGTGATGGTCAACTCGGGCTCGTCGGCGCTCTATCTCGCCGTCGAGCTGCTCGCCCTCGAGCCGGGGGACGAGGTCCTGACCCCGGCGCTCACGTTCTCGACCGACATCGCCTCGATCCTGCGTGCAGGGCTCGTTCCCGTCCTGCTCGACGTGACGCCCGACACCTATCAGGTCGACATCGAGCGGATCGAGGCGGCGATCGGGCCGAGGACGAAGGCGATGCTGGTGCCGAACCTGATCGGCAACTGCCCCGATTGGGACGTGCTCCGCGCGATCGCGGACCGCCATCGGCTCAAGCTGATCGAGGATTCCTGCGACTGCCTCGGGGCGACGCTGCGTGGTACGCCGACCGGAACCCGCTCGGACATGTCGCTGACGAGCTTCGCGCTCTCCCACATCATCACGGCCGCCGGCACCGGCGGCATGGTCCTGATCGACGACCTCGAGCTCGTCGATCGGGCATTGACGCTGCGGCGCTGGGGGCGGCGCAGCGAGCCGAAGTTCTTCGGTTCGAAGAAGGGGACGCGCTCTTTCTTCAGCGAACTCGATGGAATCCAGTACGACGATCTTTTCATCTTCGACGAAGTCGGCTGGAACTTCGAGCCCAGCGAGATCTCGGCGGCCTTCGGCTGCGTCCAGATGCGCAAGCTCCCGCAGAATCTCGCCCGTCGGAAGCGGAACTTCGATCTGCTGTCCGGGGTCCTCGGCAAACGACCGGACGTCTTCGTGCTCCCGCAGGTGACGCCCGGGATCGATACGGCCTGGCACATGTATCCCATCCTGATCCGTCCGGAGTCGGGTGTCGTCCGCGGGGAGTTCCAGAAGCACATGGAGAGCCACGGGGTCGACACGCGCATGGTCTGGAGCGGCAACGTCGCGCGGCAGCCCGCGTTCCGAAAGCGTCCCCATCGCATCGCGCCGGGGGGGCTCTCGAACTGCGATCGAGTCATGGAGACGGGGCTGATCCTGCCGTGCAACCACGGCATCGACGACGAGGGCATGAGCTACATGGGCGAGGTCATCGAGGAGTTCTTCTGCCGTTAGGCGCCCGCAGACGGGCGCGTCCGTCGAGGAGGATCGCCCCATGACCGGTCTCGTCCCAACGCATCGTCGTCCTTCTTCCGGATTTGCATTCGGCGGCCCCGCTCTATCCGGCTTGATCCTCTTCTTCGCCGCCGTCGGCGGTGAGCCCGCGGAGGCTGGAGGGATCGGGGGCAGTCTCTCCTTCGCCGCCGGCTCCTCGAGGCTCGAGGATACGGACGACGTCTGGTCGGACCTCGATACCGAAACCGGTGCCGTCGGCCTCGGCCTGGTCTTCGACACGAATCTCGCCCGTGACCGCCTGCTGAACTACCGGCTCGCCACCAGCGTCGAGTTCCTCAACGAGGAGGTCGGCCAGGCCGGTCTCGAGAACGAGGTCCAGGGCGCCCGCTTCAACTTCGATCAGACCCTGGGCTTCGGCATCGTGCGGACCCCCGACGTCCGCGTCTTCATCGGCCCATCGCTCCACCTCGGTGTCGGCCGGGTCGACGACCACATCTGGGTCGAGGGCTTCCGGGCCAACTACGATCGAACGTCGTTCACCGTGGGACTCGGTCCCGAGCTCGGCGTCAACTTCAACGTCGGTCCGAACCTGACGTTCTCGACGAGCGCCTATCTCCGGTACGGCCTGCAGGTCCAGCGATTCCATGACTTCTACGACGAGGCCGGCAGCGACGGCGTGTTCGCCGGGGACGAGATCCGCGCGGGGCTCGTCACGTCGATCTTCTTCCGCTTCGATGACGATCAGTACGCGTATGCCGAACGCGACGACCGCTCCCGACGAGGACGCTGGTCGAGGCGCGACTGAGGTCCTGCGCCGCGGAGGCGGGCGCGGGTGCGGTGTCGTCATCCGTCGGGGGATCGCCAGGAAGCCTGCCTGCTTCGGACGTTGCTCGCGACCGCGGAGCTCGAGCGGATCGTGCGCGCGGACTGCCCGACGGATCTGGCCGCCGAGGATCGATCCGGGCAGGAAGGGGAGGACTGGAGGGGGCCAGGCAAGCTAGAGGGGGCCAGGCAAGAAAGGCACCTCCCGAGCGCCTCGAGAGGTGCCTTCTGCTTTTTGGTAGCGGGGGGGTGCTTTGGACCCTTCCGGGCATTTCCATCCGATTCGCGGCCTAGGCTCCGTTTCCTCGGGGGGGGCGCCGCTGCTTATCGCCAGCGCTGGTCACCAGGCCGCCGGATGTTCGCGGCAGACCGCCACAGCCAAATAGTTCCAGACTAGCTTACCCTTGCCGCCGTACCGCGGGACCTGTCAGGACCTCCGTGGTCAAGCCTACGACAGCCTCGTGACCGATCTCGTCACATCATTTTGCGAGGATCCGGCGCCAGTCTCATGGTGACCGCTGCGGGCCGGTGGGTGGACCCGGCACCTGCGGCGCCCCGGACTCAAGAGGGCCGGCAGAATGAAGCTCAGACTCGCTCGTGTCGACGGAGTGCGCCGCGGACCCGAACCCGGCCTCAAGGGTCTTTGTCCAGGCTGCGAGCAGCCGGTGATCGCTAGATGTGGTGAGGTGCGGATTTGGCATTGGGCTCACAAAGGGGGTCACACCTGTGATCCCTGGAAAGAGAGCGAGTCGGAATGGCATCGCGCGTGGAAGGGGGAGTTCCCGGAGGATTGGCAGGAGATTCTGCATTACGCCGACAATGGCGAGAAGCACATTGCCGACGTAAAGACGAATGATGGCTGGGTCCTTGAGTTCCAAAGGTCGCCAATCTTGCCCCAGGAACGGCGAGCCCGAACGGCGTTTTACGAGAAACTCGTCTGGATAGTTGACGGGACCACCCGATCCCGAGATCTCGCGCAGTTCCTGAAATCCTGGGACGGCGGAACGCCAATTGGCGTCGGATCTCCCGTCCGACTCGTGTCCGTCGAAGAATGCGCCCGCCTAGAAGAATGGACCGGGGACCAGGCTCATGTGTTCCTGGATTTTGGGACGGAGCACGGACTGTGGTGGCTACTTCCGCTGCCGGCGCCGAGTGGACGCGCGTTTGTAGCGGAGTTTCCCCCCCGTTCGACCTTCATTGAGTCTCATAGAAGAACTCCGGAACAATCGATCCAGGGATTCGATCAGTTCGCCAATCAAATTCTCGGTTTCGTCGTCAAGTGCCTTAGTCCCGAGCGCCGGCCCGTTCCCGCACCCCACCAACGAGTAACGCATGCACCGTTGCACCTGACGCGATCCGAAGCTCGTGCGCTCGGGCAGCGTAGTCGGCAGTTCCGGGGGCGCTTGTAAAACTCGTCCGCATCGTTCCCGGGCATTTAAGTCGAATTGACCCGGTTTGGTGTACACGGGAGTTAAGCGAGTTCTGTGAGTGTCTCGAACTCGATCGGGCATGGGACGGTGGGTCCGGCATCGCCGCAGGCTCGCCGATCTGCAGAGTTGACGTCACCGGCTGCGCTCGACTTGGGGAATGGGTCGGCACAAAAGGCGCACGAGATTTTCGATCTTGGGGCTGACGAAGGTCTCTGGTGGCATCTGCCGCTGGAGGCGTCACGAAACACGGCCTACGTCGCGAAGTATCCTCCGCTCCAGACATTTATCGATTGTCATCGACGGATTGAGGCGCCGCGGATCCCAACCCTCGACCGGTTCGCAGGTCAGGCTCTTGAGTTTGTGGTGAAATGCCTCAGGCCGATAACTCGACTGCCAGCTTCACGACCGATGCCGTCGTCCCCTATGCGGCTGACACGCGCGGAGCCTCGTCTGCTATGACAAATGGGGATGGCGTGGTCAAGGCCGCCTCAAACTCGTCAAGCCGCCTTCGATAACCCCTGTGGAGACGAGATGCGTTCCCCGCCGATCGGTCGTCGCAGGTCCTTGCGTTGAATTCCTGTCGTACCTCGCACGGCGCCGCCTGTCGATGCACGGAATCGGTAAGTTGACCGCGATAGCCACCGAGACTGCCGCACGAGGCGTCGACATGGAGCCGGGCATATCATCTTGCGACGGTATCCCTGCAACGATTGAATTCCGCTCCAAATCTGTTCTTATCCGGCGAGGGCGTAGCTAGATCACGGTAGCGACAGCTCGTCTAACGTCAGCCTTCGAGTGACTTCCGAATGAAAGTTCAGCGTCTCGTGCTCTCCAATTTTCGGCTGCACTCGCAGACGAATCTATTGCTGGAAGACGGCACCACGCTGATCGTCGGCCGCAACAACAGCGGCAAGACCGCAGTCGCCGAGTTGCTTCGACGCTTCACCGGATCTTCGACTCCGAAATTCAGAATCGAAGACTTTCACGCAGGCTCTCATTCCCGCTTCGCCGATTCCTATGCAAAGTATCGAGCCGATAGCAACGATCCCGATACCGCACGCAACCTCCTGCCAGTCATCGAGGCGCGCATTTGGATCTCCTATGAGGGTGACGACGACCCCGGCGGAGCGATCTCCCCGTTCATCATTGACCTCGACCCGAAATGTTGCGAGGCGATTATTTCGCTGCGATATGAGCTTCGTCCGAGTGCAATTGCCAACCTCTTCGCTGATCTAGTCGATCCGGACCAGTCTGACGCCTCAAGGCGCCAGTTCTTTCGCGACTTGGCGCCACGAGTGCCCGGGCAGTACGCAATGACGGCCCGAGCGATCGATCCAACTGACGAAGGAAACACCAAGGAGGTTTCGTTTGAGGCGGTACGAAGCGCCGTCCGCACGGAGTTTGTAAACGCACAGCGTGGTCTAGACGACGATACGGTCAAGGCTGCAGACATGTTGGCAAAAGTTCTTGAGAATCTGTTCGCCGCAGCGGATTCTCCCGGAGCTGGTTCCAGCGACCAGCTCCTCGCGGCCGCAATAAAGGGGGCCGTCGCGGAGATCCAAGAAAAAATCGACGAGGACTTCGCCAAGAAGTTGGATGGGCTGATGCCCGCCCTCAAGACATTCGGGTATCCGGGACTGGGCGGAACATCTCTCCAGACAAGCACGGTGCTTGAACCTTCACGCCTCCTCGCGAACTTCACGAAAGTAAACTACGCGAGCCCGAGCGACGTTGCGCTGCCGGAGTCGTACAATGGTCTCGGCTCCCGGAATCTGGTCTTCATCATTTTGCAGCTCGTCGGCTTCTTCAAGGCGTTTAGGTCGGCCGACTCGTCGCCTGCGTGCCATCTGATATTCATCGAGGAGCCAGAGGCTCATCTGCACCCACAAATGCAGGAGGTATTCATTCGTCAGCTCGATAAGATTGCGAAGCTGCTAGTGGACCAGGATAGTGAATGCGACAATTGGCCTGTACAGTTCGTGGTGTCGACCCATTCGTCACATGTCGCGAACGAAGCCTCGTTCGATTCGATTAGGTATTTTCTCGCCAGAGCCCCGGTGGGTGCCCCTCTCTCGCGGCATGCCGTCGTGCGGGATTTGAGACAGGGTTTAAATACCGCGCCCGAGGATGCGGTCGAGTTTTTGCATCAATACCTAACGCTGACGCGCTGTGATCTCTTCTTTGCGGACGCCGCGGTGCTGGTCGAAGGCACGACCGAGCGGATCCTCCTGCCAGTCATTCGGCGGAAGCTCGCTGAGGATGACGCTGCCTCGGGATCGGCGGAGAGCGCCTATGTCAGCGTCATCGAGGTTGGCGGAACCTTCGCACATTTATTCTTTGATCTGCTGGATTTTCTCGAGCTTCCCTCTCTTATTGTCACGGACATTGATGCTGTGGATGTGAGGGGAGGCAAGGCTTGTGCCGTCCACGTTGGAACTGCGACGTCCAACCCCTGTATCCAATTCTGGTTTGACGGGAAGGGTACGGACCCTACGGCCCTGTTGGCTGCTGATCCGGAGAGCAAGGTGCGCGGATGCAAACGCCTGGCTTACCAAGTGCCAGAGGCCTCCGGAGGTCCTTGCGGGCGAACATTCGAGGACGCGTTCATGCTCGCGAATCCAGGGTTGTTCGGACTCGCAGGAACCACCCCGCATGAACTTGAAGACGCGGCTCGTGAAAGTGCCAAGAACCTGGGCAAGAAGAGCGACTTCGCCTTGAAGCATGCGCTCAAGGCGACTGAATGGACAACGCCAAAGTATTTGGTGGACGGTCTGAGATGGCTATTCGCACAGGCGGCCGCCGGCAGCGGCCTTCCGACCGATTTCCCCGAAGCTGACGGCTCCTAAGTGGCGGCGTCGACGAAAACGCAGGCAGAACTTGCGAGCGACCAGGCATTTGCCGCAGTTCGGGATCGGCTGGATGCGGGCGATAGCTTCCTAGTCGAGGCTGGAGCCGGCGCCGGGAAGACATTCCTGCTGATCCTGGCACTCCAGTACCTGATTGAGAACAGGGGCCGCGAGCTCCTTAGAAATCGCCAGAGGATCGCGTGCGTCACTTACACAAATGCCGCGCGAGACGAGATCCTGAGACGGACAGGCAGTCACCCGGCTCTTTTTTGCGAGACGATTCACGGTTTCTGTTGGTCAGTTGTGTCGAAGTTCCAGCCGCAGCTTCGGCGGCTGATTTCATGCGAGGAAAGCTGGCGAAAGCTCGCAGGCTCGGACGATGCATTCGAGAGCATCGAGGTGCGATACGAACTGGGGCACCGAAAGCTCGAGCCAGGCACAGCTTTGCTTGATCACGATGACGTTCCTGGTCTCATGGCCTCGCTAACTGCGAATGGGAAATTTCGGCGCCTGATGCGTGCATCGTATCCTGTGATCCTTATCGATGAATATCAAGATACGGACTTCAGGTGGGTCGAGGCCATCAAGGAGCACATGCTTGGCAGCGACGACTCGCCTTCGTTTGGCTTCTTTGGGGATCACTGGCAAAAAATCTACGGCAAGGGCTGTGGGGAGCTGTCGCATCCGGCTGCCCAGGTGATTGGCGTCAACGCCAATTTTCGGGCCTCTCCGTCTCTGATTGGGTGCCTCAACAGAATGAGGCCGGAACTTCCTCAGTACCCGCATTACGCGGATTGTGACGGATCGGTAGAGGTGATTTCCACGAATATGTGGTCCAGAGATCGCAAGTCGACTGCTCCGTGGACGGGAGATCTAGAGGATTCGCCGGCGCATGAGGCTCTCGAAATCGCAAAGCAGCAGTTGGCAGACAAGGGTTGGGATTTCTCTCCGGAGAGAACAAAGATCCTAATGCTGACGCATCGGGTACTTGCAAGGGAGCAGGGATACCCGAACTTGGCGAAGGCTTTCCGGTACAACGATTCGTTTACGCAGAAGGAGCATCCGCTCGTTGAGTACGTGGTAGACACGCTCGAGCCCGCGTGCGCCGCATACCAGAATCGCCGATTTGGGGAGATGCTGGACGCGATTGGGGGCAGGCGAGGGAGGGTGTTCGGAATCGAGGATAAGTCCAAATGGACCAATTCTATGAATCGACTGTGCGAGCTGCGCGATTCAGGCATGATCGGTGATGTGATCGATCACTTGCTGACCACTGGGCGACCCCACCTTTCGTCGGCGTTACAGGGACTGGTAGACGAGGCAGGTGCCGCCGGCGCAGCCGGCGACGAAAAGCGGCGTCAAGTGATCGAATATGAGAGGCTCAGAGACGTTCCCTATCGGGAGATTGCCGCATTGGCGATGTTCCTAGATGGGTCGTCGCCGTTTCAAACGAAGCATGGCGTGAAGGGACTTGAGTTCGACAACGTCCTCGTGGTCGTCGGGCGCGGCTGGTCACAATACAACTTTGTAGAGATGCTGGCGTCGGTCGCAAACGGCGAACCACTGGTATCGGGACTCGACTCCTTCACGCGCAATCGCAATCTCTTCTACGTCTCATGCTCGCGAGCCCGCCGGCGGCTCGCGATCCTGTTTACGCAGCAGCTCTCGTCAAGAGCCGTTGGGACGCTGAATTGCTGGTTCGGCTCCGAGAACGTGAGGCAGCTCTAGGTCTTACGCTTGGGCGTCGAGGCATAGGATCGAGTGCGGACTAGACATCGGATCACATCGCGGGCCGATAGATCTTTGGTTCCAGGCTGCGGTTCTATACGGTTTCCCCAGGGCTTCGGCTTGCTAGCCGAATGAGCGTGCCGCTCCGACCTTCGCCCTGTTCTCCAGGAGCGCCGCGGAGTTGCGCGGAGTGTTCTATTTCGCACCGCTAGAGAGCGGACTCCTTCCGCATGATCTCCTCGGCACCGTGTTGGAGGGACTCGATGCTTTCGAATACGTCGAGGCGAGGAACAGGGTGGAGGCGTTTGCGCGCGACTACTGGAAGCGCAGTAGCGCGATTGACGAAGGAACGATTGAACGCGCGCTCCTAGACTTGGCTTCTGTCTGTCAGTACGGCGAGTCCACGCGCGCTGCGCTTCGCACGGTGCGCGCGCGATGGCGGTGCGTGATGTGGGCGACCGTGGTTGAAGTGTTCTCTTTACGGTTTTATCGCGGTTCGACCGACGCGGCGTGGGATATCGAGGCTCTTCGCCATGCCGCCAGAATTCTTCGATCGCGCCGCCGGCCGGTTGGTCTCCCTGCGTCCCACGGCGACCTGTTCGGTACCGCGATCATGCTCGACCGACTGGCCGCGGATACGGAGTTTCTCGCCGAGCGACGAGGAAAGGGTCGACCGGCAGAGCTCCCGCAGCTCTTATTCGAGCGACTTGAAGGTCCGTTCGAGGGCCTTGGCGTGACGAGCGCCGACCGTGCCCGCCTGTGTGCGGGAGTTCTCCGCGAGCTTGTCGGCTTAGAGACAACGAGCGATGCGATCCTCGCTGCCGTCAAGTCGCAGCGAGCGCGTGACCGCCGAAAGGCTGCTCGGCGCCACAGGTAACGATCCAATACGCCTTTCGGGGTTTCGTTACCTACCGGTCGGCTCCCTCCGGTCCCATCCTGCTCCGCCAATGGGACCTTCCGATTCTGACCTCCCTGCCTTCCGGCCCAGCGACCTCGCGACGGCGCTGCGTTGCCGCCGAGAGCGTATCTACGCCGCAATCCGTTCCGGCGAGCTGCGCGCGATCAAGCTCGGGAATGGCTGGAGGCTCTTGCCGCGAGACGTTGAAAAATGGCTGGAAAACCTGCGCTTTCGATAGGCGGCGGCCGTGAACGCCGTTTCATCGAGGCCGTGGCGCGTCTTGTCGCGTCGGTGGTCGTCGAAGACATAGCGGCAAGTGCCGAGGTTTCTCGATCGAATGCTGATGAAACCCGTACTGGGAGGTCGGCTGATTCGGGACGGCCGAAGCAGACGGGGGAGGTCGACGACCATGGGAGCTCCGCGGTCGCGATACCCGAGTGACGGGCCGAAGTTCGTGATGTGGCGCCAGGACATCGGGCACAACCCGAAGATCTGGGCGCTCAAGCCTGCCGCTCGCTGGGACTTTATCGCGCTGGTCTCCGCTATGAGGCTGGCAGGTGTGCGCGATTATCGATGGTCTACGCCGCGATCGAACGTCGGTGGCGTTCTAGGAAGCGGGCGGTCCGACGCTACAGCTCGAAGACTGGGTGTCTTGTGCGACGTCGGCCTGATATCGACGTGGTATGACGGGGAAATGATCATCATCGAGGTCACTAACCCCGCGGAATTCCTCAAGTTGACTCCGACGGAACAGGCGGTCCTCTCCGCCCGAGAACCACTGACTGAGACGGAAAAAAGAAAAAGACTAGAGCGAGAGGAGACGGACACGGAGAATTTCGGCCCCGCTCGACCGCTCGTCCACCGACTCGAAGCTGCGAAGCTCGTGGCGATGCAAGAAGCGAAATCGAGCGGAATCGACAAAGCGCACGTCGAGCAAGCCGCACGCGCCAGGCTCAAATGTGGGTTGGACGCTTCACCCGATGAGCTTTTATCGGAGGCTAGGAAGTTGGCGGAGGCGTCCTGATCGACGAATCGCACGCTGAGGTGATATCGCGGGTCCTGTTAGCGGATCAATTCGAGGGTGACGCGGAGGCGCTACACCAACCTAGATTCAGCTCTCAGGAGGGGGCGTTTACTATGGATACGACTATGTCTCGACGAGCGGGCGTTCCGCTCAACCGAGCCGAGACGGCGCAATTCTTCGGGGTCGCGTTGACGACGATCGACGCGTGGATCCGCAGGGGATGCCCTGTTCTCGAACGTGGGGATCGGGGTGTGGCACACAAGCTCGACTCCGCAGAGGTGGCCCACTGGTTTGCGGCCGACTTCGCGCGCCAGAGTCGAGGTCGATGACGCCATTTCATTGGATGGGGCCGTCGCACGATCAGCGTTCGGTCGATCGGGCGCTGAGATGCCCACTCGCTGCGGCGCTTTGCAAGGGGAGAATAGGATGCGAGCAGCGGTCTACACTCGGGTCAGCACCGATCTTCAGAGCAAGGATTCAACTCAAGACCAGGAGGCTCGCTGTCGGGAGTTCGCAGCTCGGCAGGCTTGGAGCGTGGTCGTCGTCGATGCCGACGAAGGCATGAGCGGCGCAAGTGCGTTGCGTCCGGGTCTCTCACGGGTCATGGACGCGATCGACGACTGGGACGTTCTCTTGGTTTGGGATGGATCTCGTCTCGCGCGGAGCGAAGCTCTGTACTTTTCGATCTTGGATCGTGTCGAGGCCGCGGAGAAGCGCATCGTCGAGGTTTCGACCGGGTCGGACTTGCTCGGACTTGGCGGGAGGATTGGTGGAATCCTCAACGCCGAGGAACGGCGCAAGATCGGCGCGAATACCCATCGCGGGTGCTCGCAACAGTTCGAGCGCGGGCTTGCGCCAGGGGCTGTGCCTTTCGGCTATAGAAATGAGCGGAACGACTCGCCTGACGGCCGACGAAACTCGCGCACGGTCGTCATCGAGGGGCAGGCGGCCGTTGTGCGGCGAATCTTCGAGTCCTACCTGTCGGGGAGCGGTTACAAAGCGATCGCCCACTCCTTGAATCTCGACGGAGTTCCGTCTCCGCGGGGCAGCGGATGGGCGATCTCGGGCATTCGAGCGACCCTGAGAAATCCCCTCTATCGGGGTGAGCGGAATTACAACCGGACCCGATGGATCGGCCCGAAAGGAAGCCGGACTCGGAGAGAGCGTCCTGAGTCGGAGTGGCAGCGCCAACAGGACGAGTCGCTTCGCATCGTGTCGGACGAAACGTGGTACGCGGTGGCCGCCCGGATGGAGTCCCGGTCCCATCCGACGTCGTCGGGTGCGATCGGTGGGCGGAAGGGCCGCAGGCTGCTGTCGGGGCTGCTCCGGTGCGGCAATTGCGGCGGCGCCGTCTACGCGCTTCGACACGACCGCTACGGGTGTTCGGTCAACAGGGATCGAGGCGTCGCGCTTTGCGACGTGGGTGGGTCGTGGCGGTCCGAAGACGTGGAGACTCGGATCCTAACGGCGATGGTCGAGCAGGCGCTGAGCGAGGGTCTCGTAGACCGAATCGCGGCTCGCGCGTGTGAGTTCGTCGCCGAGATGACGCGATCCGGCGATAGCGATTCGAGCGCGGAGCGGGCGGAGCTGGACCGCCGAATCGCGAAGCTCGTGGAGCTGGCTGCTGGCGTCGGCGAGGTCGAGGAGATCACGGAGCGGCTTCGTCCCTTGAAGGCTCGACGCGACGCACTGGAGAGGGAGTCCGCATGGTCATCGGCGAGTTTTTCGGACGACTCGATTCGAGCCGCCGTAGGAGCGCGAGTTGCGGATCTAGCTGCGAGCCTCCGTGAGTCCAAGGAAGGCGCCCGCGGAGTCTTGGAGGGCCTGCTGGACGACGAGAGGCTGTCGATCTTTGCCGACGAGGACCGCGGATTCCGAGTTGAGGGCACCCTGCTCGTAAGGCTCAGCCCAAGAGACTACGGGCGCCCCAGAACTGATTCTGGGACGCCCGTAAGGTGTGGTAGCGGGGGAGGGATTCGAACCCTCGACCTCCGGGTTATGAGCCCGACGAGCTACCTGGCTGCTCTACCCCGCAACAAATCCGGACGGCGGATACTATGGGTTGGCCGGGTTTTGTCAATCGGGCTGCGTTCCGCCTGCCGGGTCCGTCGGTCGAGTGGCGGACCCGCCGACGGGCTCGCCGATGCGTGGGTGCATCCCGGCTGCAATTGGCCCGCAAGCGGACGCAACTTTCGCGATTTTCGAGCAGGCCCCTCCACGAATGCTGCAGTAGAGGAGACCCTGCCCATGCTGAAGCGGAAGCGAACGATGCACGTCGGAAGAATCGTCCTGGGGGCCTGTCTGTTGATCGCCCTGGCCGGACCCGCCTTTGCCGGCACTGTCTACTCCTGGGTGACGGAAGATGGAACCCACGCCTTCACGGACGACCCGAAGCGGATCCCCGAGAAGCACAAGGCCGAGGCTTCGACCCGGGCGCTGGGCGACCTCAAGCGGTACGACCGCTACACGGTCGACCGCAAGGGTCGCGATTACGAAGAGCGCTTGCACGCTCGCCGCAGCGAGCTGCGGGAGCGCGAGGTCGGGCAGCCGATCGTGATCGGCGGCGGCGCGGCGGGCGCGACGGGCTCGGGCATCGTGTACAACCTGCCGTTCAACGGTGGTCGGGCGGGAGGCGGGCAGCGTGGTCCCGGGCTGCAGCTGCCGCTCGCGGGCGCCGCCGGGAGCGACGAGCCGATCACGGTGGAGAGCGTGCGCGTGAAGCCGACGGGCTCGGCGGCGACGCGCCACTGGACGATCGTCAAGCAGGGCGATCGCATCATCTCCGTGTTCAAGGGCGAGCGCCGCGACCGCGACACGGAGCAGTACTCCGAGAGCGATTTCGACCTCTGATCGAGCGGGATCCGGCGCCGAGGCGTCGCGTCCCGATCGCCAATCGAGGGACGGACGGACCGTCGCGGCGCCGCCGGCAGGCTCGCGGCGGGGCGGATCCCGAAGTGAAACGACGGGCGGAAGACCGATCGGTCCTCCGCCCGTCGCCTTTCCGATATCGAAGAGCCGGATGCGGTGCGGGCTCAGCGGTCCCGCCAGTCGGGATGCGCCCGGTACTGGTCGTCGCGGTCGTCGTTGAAGTCGTCGAACGCGTCGCCTCGATCGTCCTGCTCGTCTTCGTCCCACTCGTCGGCTTCGCCTTCGTCGCCGTAGTACGCGGGGTTGCGGCCGGCCGGAGCCGCGGCCTCGTGGGTCGGCTCGTCCTCACCGAAGCTGGCGGGCGAGCCCGGGTCGACCGGCTCGTCCTCGACCTCGTAGATCCAACCGGGCGGAATCTGCTCCTGACGCGCCTCGTCCTGGAATCGGGCGAGGTCCGCCTCGTACTGGTCGGCCTTCTGCTCCGTCTCGATGACCTGCTGCTTGAATCGCTCGCGCGCCCCGCCACGGGGATAGTTCGAGTGCTGCGAGAGGGAGTAGGCGCGGCGGAGCTTGATCGCGTTGTCGCGCATCCGCACGGCGTTGTTGCGCAGGGCCCGGTAGCGGTCCTGCCATTCCGCCTTCTTCAAGCTCTCCTGGTCGAGATCACCCTGCTCCTCCTCCGCGCGGGCCAGGGAGGGCGTGAGCCCCGTCGCGCTGGCGATGCCCAGCGTGAGGACCAGTGTCGACGCCACCAGCAGGCGCCCCCATCGTGATCGGATCCGGATCATGCTGCCTCCTCTCTCTCTCTCTGGCTCAGGCCCCAGGCATCAGGCCTCAGACCGGCGCGCTCGACGAGCGCGGAAAGTGATCGCTGACGAAGTGTTCGAGCCGTCCGACGGTGCGGGCGTCGATCTCGAGGAAGCGCAGACCGACGCCGTCGGGCCCGCCTTCGTTCGGCTGGATCCAGACGACCTGGGCCGTCGGCGAGACGATCGGCTCGTCGTCCTCGAGGCTGAACTGGACGCCGATCTCCTCGGTGCGACGCAGACGGAGCGGCGCGTCGATGAAGAGGCCGCCCCGGCTCAGGTTGCGCAAACGGCCCGTGATCCGGAGGCCGCGCGCGTTGATCTCGATCGTGCGTTCTACCTGCGCCCGCGGCAGTCCGCGCGGTGCGTCGTACTCGGTCATGCGGCGGACGGTCGCGATCAGCGTCTCGCGCTCGAGCGGCTTGAAGAGGACTTCGTCGGCGCCGGCACGAACGGCCGCGGCGTGATCGGGAGGGGCGTCGCGGCGCGCCAGCAGGACGACGCGCGGCTGACCGTAGGCGGGATCGTCCTTGAGCAGGCGACAGAGGGTCGGTCCGTCCATGTCGGGCAGGTGCATGTCCGCGATCACGACCGTCGGGCGTCGCTCGCGCGCGATCGCGAGCGCCTCCGCGGCGCTCGAGGCGAGGTCGACCGGACCACTGCGTGAGAGGAAGATCTTGCCCAGGTCGCGAAACATCGCGACGTCGTCGGCGAGCAGGATTCGGCGCGTTCCCGACATGGCGCCGGCGTCAGTTGGCCGCCACCGACGGCATGCCTTCGAAGCGCGAATGGACGCGCCAGTCGTTGCCGACGCCGTCGCGGCTCCATTCCTGGACCTCGACGATCTGGACCTCGTAGGGGCTCGACGGGAGATAGGCGGTGTAGGTGACGCGGACGGTGGCCGTGCGCTTCTCCTCGTCGAGCTCGACGTCCTCGGATTCGTAGTCGGTGAAGCGCGCGTCCTTCAGGCCCTTCATGTCGCTCAGGAACGTCTCGCGGTCCGCCTCGACGACGAAGGCCTTCGCCTTCTGGAACTCGGACCAGCGGATCAGGACGGTGTAGCGGTGTTGGGCCTCGGAGAAGCTGATGCCGCGATCGAAGGGGTCCGTCGGTCGGAACTCGCCGTTGGCACAGCCCACGAGCGCGAGGAGGGCGACGACGAGAGCGATCCCCGGGACGGAGCGCAGGGATCGGACGGGACGGGGCATTTGCATGGATGCTTCTCCGGGTGGACTCCGCCGACCGGCAGACGTCGGCACAGGTCGGCGGCAATTCGTGTCAATCCCGATCGGTCCGCGGCGCCTCGGACTCAAGCGCGATTGTGATAGGGTCGGCGGGCCGGGGCCTCGCGCGCGCCGGCTCGGACACGGAGCGAGGCGACCTCGAACCGCAGGGCTCGAGCGGTGGGTCGCGAGCGAGGGGGCGCCTTGGCGTTGCTGGGGATCGACATCGGCGGGACGAAGCGCGTCCTCGTGGTCGGCGATCACACGGCCCGGGTCCAGGCCAGCCGACGGGTCGAGATGCATTTCACGGGCGACTGGCGGCAGGACCTCGCCGCGATCGAGGCTGAGGCGAGGGCGCTACTCCGCGAGGCCGAGGAGGCCGAGGCCGGACCGCTCGAGGCGATCGGCATCGCGGCCCCGGGTCCCGTCGACCAGCCCGCCGGCATCCTGCGCAATCCGCCGAACCTGCCCGGTTGGCAGGACGTCCCGCTGGCCGAGGTCATGGGTCAGGCGTTCGGCGTCCCGGTCCGGGTCGAGAACGACGCGAACGCCGCGACCCTGGCCGAGCATCGCTTCGGGGCGGGGCGGGGCTGCGACGATCTGGTCTTCTTGACGATGTCCACCGGCGTCGGCGGCGGCGCGATCAGCGGGGGGCGGCTCCTCGAAGGCGCGAATGGCTTCGCGGCCGAGCTGGGACACGTGCCGATCGTGCCCGGGGGCCTGCGCTGCCATTGTGGCCTGCGCGGCTGCCTCGAGGCCTACGTCGGCGGTCGCGCCTGGGCGCGGCGATTGCGGCGGGTCACGCCCCAGTCGAGCCGGGTGTTCGCGCTCGCCGAAGGGGATCGCAAGCGGATCGACAGCCGGCTGCTGCTCGAGGCCTTGCGCGCGGGGGATGCGTTCGCGCGGGTCGAGTGGGCGCGCTGGATCGACTTGCTGGCGCGGGGGATCGTGCCCATCGTGATGGCCTTCGATCCCGCGCGCATCGTGCTCGGTACGATCGCCGTCGCAGCGGGCGAGTCGCTCTGCTTCGAGCCGCTCCGCGCTCGGGTCGCCGCCCGGCTCTGGGCGAACCAGGCCGAGCGCCTTGCGATCGTGCCAGCGCAGCTCGGCGATCGCCTGCCCGCGCAGGCGGCGCTCGCCGTGGCGGGGGCGGGAATCGATCTCGGAGAAGGGGTGCCGGCTCCGCCTCGCGACCCGGTCGACCGGCGCGTCTGAGCGTCGGCGCGCGCTAGCCGAGCGCCTCCACCTCGGCGTGGAGCGCGGCGAAGCGCCCCGCGGCGATGGCGGCCTGCGCGCGCTTCATCAAGTTCAAGTAGTACGTGAGGTTGTGGAGCGAGGCCAGCCGTGCGCCGAGGCTCTCTCCGGCGCGCAGCAGATGCCGGACGTAGCCCCGCGCATGCTTGCGACAGGCCGGACAGGTACACCCGGCATCGATCGGGTCGCCGTCGCGCTCGAAGCGGGCATTGCGCAGGTGGAGCGTGCCCTCCGAGGTGTAGACGAGCCCATGGCGCCCGTTGCGGGTCGGCACGACGCAGTCGAAGAGATCCACGCCCTCCGCGATCCCGTCGAGCAGGTCGAGGGGGCGTCCGAGTCCCATCAGGTAGCGGGGTCGATCGTCGGGCAGCACGGCATGAGCGGCACGGATCGCCGCGCGCCGCTCGTCCCGCGTCTCGCCGAGCCCGAGGCCGCCATGGGCATGGCCGTCGAAGCCGAGCGCCGCCGTCGCCTCGGCGCTGCGATGCCGCAGCGCCGCATCGGCGCCGCCCTGCACGATGGCGAACACCGCCTGCTGCGGCCGCCGCCGCGCCGCCTGCGATCGCTCGGCCCAGCGCAGGGTGCGCAGCAGCGCGCGCTCGTGCGCGCGACCGTCGATGCGGGTCTCGCCCTCGCCGCGGATCGGCAGGCATTCGTCGAGGACCATCGCGATGTCGGCGCCGAGCGCTTCCTGGATCGCGATCGCGCCTTCGGGCGTGAGCTTGCGCTTGCGGCCGTCGAGGGGGGATTGGAAGACGACCCCGTCCTCGTCGAGGCGGGCGCGATCGGAGAGGGATGTGACCTGGTAGCCGCCGCTGTCGGTCAGCCAGGGACCGCGCCAACCGGTGAAGCCGTGGAGCCCGCCGAGGGCGTCGACGACGGCCTCGCCAGGACGCTCGTGGAGATGGTAGGTATTCGAGAGCAGGATCTCGGCGCCGGCAGCCGCGAGCTCTTCGAAGCCGATGCCGCGCACGGCGCCGAAGGTCGCGACCGGCATGAACATCGGCGTCGCGATCGGTCCGTGGGCCGTCGTGATGCGCGTCGTTCGCGCGCGTCCGTCGCGGGCGAGGATCTCGAGCCCGAAGCCCTCAGCCCGCATGCGGCGCTCCCGCATCCGGCAGGATCAGCATCGCATCGCCGTAGGAGAAGAAGCGAAATTCGCGCCCGATCGCCTCGTGATAGGCGGCGAGCACCGCCTCGCGGCCGATCATCGTCGCGACGAGCATGAGGAGCGAGGATCGCGGCAGGTGGAAGTTGGTCAGCAGACCGTCGACGATCCGGAGCTTCGCGCCGGGGCGCAGGAACAGGTCCGTCTCGCCGCGACCGGGGACGAGGGTCCCGTCTTCGCGCGCCTGGCTCTCGAGCACCCGCGTCGTCGTCGTCCCGACCGCGACGACGCGCCCCCCGCGCGCCCGGGTCCGCTCGATCGCGTCCACGGTCTCCTCGGGCAGCTCGAAACGTTCGCGGTGCAGCCGCCCGCTCCGCCAGGCTTCGACGTCGAGCGGTCGGAACGTGCCGATCCCGACGTGGAGCACGACCTCCGCGGAAGCGACGCCGCGCTCGGTCAGGGCGGCGAGCAGGGGCTTCGTCAGATGGAGGCCGGCGGTCGGCGCGGCGACCGCGCCCGCGGCGCGTGCGAAGACGGTCTGGTAGCGCTCGAGGTCCGACTCCGGTGCCGTGTCGGGCATGCGTCGGATGTAGGGCGGAAGCGGCGCGAGGCCGATGGCGTAGGGGTCGGCCTCGGCGTGCGCGAAGACGAGCGTGACCTCGCCGCGCGCGTGTCGTTCGACGACCTCGGCCTCGAGGGCGCGCGCTGCGGCCGATCCGCCGGGCCGCTCGAAGACGAGCCGGAGGCCAGTGCGGACGCGGCCGGTACAGCGCAGCAGGGCCCGATAGGCGCCCGGCGGCGCCTCCGGGGCGTCGTCCCGCCCGAGCAGCAGCGCCTCGGCGAGTCCGCCGCTCGCCTTGCGCCCGACCAGACGTGCCGGCAGGACCCGCGTCGCATTGACGACGAGCAGGTCGCCCGGGCGCAACCAGCGCGGCAGATCGCGCACGTGCTGGGCCGTCTCCGGTGCGATCGGGCGCCCGGTCTCGCGCGCGACGACGAGCAGGCGCGCCGCCTCGCGATCGGGGAGGGGATGCTGCGCGACCAGGCGCTCGGGCAACGCGAAATCATACGCGTCGAGGACCGTCTCGAGCTCGGCCTCTGCGTGTTCGCCGCGCTCGCCGGTGGCGAGCCGGGCGTCGTCGACCGAGGTCATCACGGGTGCGTCGTGGCCGAGCGCCCGGCGGGCCTCGACGGCGGCTTTCGGGCGGACACGGGCTCGGGGTGGGGCTCGGCTCCCGCTTCGTCCTCGGGATCGTCGTCGGCCGGCGAGAGGGCCTCGAGCAGGGCGGGCGCGGCGGCGATCGCATCGTCCGAGAAGAGCACTTCGCCGGTGAAGCCGAGGCCGCGCAGCGTCGCGAGCTGGGCGAGCGCGTGGGCGGGATTCGATTCGAAGAGCCAGACGCCGAGGCCCGGCCAGATGCGGTCGGCGCCGGCGAGCCCCGTGTAGCCCTCGAGCTGATAGCGCAGCAGCTGGTCGTCGAGGGTATAGACCATGGGAATCGCGCGATCGATCGAGCCGGTCTCGAGCCAGCGGGGCCAGTCCTGGGCGAGGCTCAGGTAGCAGCGCTCGACATAGGGGATCACGGCGGCCGAGAGCATCAGCCCCGGTCGACGCGCGCGCACCGTCTGCGCGATTGCTTCGACGAGCGTCGTCACCTGGGTCCGGCGCCAGTCGTCCCAGGCGTTCGCGCCCCGCACGACGCCGGGCGGGGCCCCTTCGATCGGATCGGGCTGACCGGTCTCCGCGCGGTAGCGCGCACGGGAGATCGCGCCGTAGCCGAACTCGAGACCGACGCCGAAGCGCGAGCCGGGGATGAACGGCAGCACGTCGGGGTGGCGGATGTAGTCGAGATGGAGTCCGTCGAGCGCGGGGTAGCGCTCGACGAGATCGGCGAAGGTCGCGACGAGACGCGCGCGCACGCTCGGCACCGCCGGGTCGAGATACAGGCCGGGCGTTCCCATGCGGTAGAAGCGGCGGTCGGGCTGCGGCAGATCGAAGTCGGGGTAGTCGAGCAGCGAGCGTCCCGCCCGATCGACGTGGATCGCCTCGCGCCCGAGATCTGCGATCATGCGCGCATCCCGGCGCTGGGAGAGCGAGAGGACGTTGACCCAGGCGTGCACGCGCAGGCCCTGCGCGTGGGCCGCGTCGAGGAGCCGTCCCAGCACGTCGACGTCGTCGCGGTCTGCGGCGGGCGCGCGCTCGAAAGCGGGATCGGCGGGGTAGAAGGCTCGCCCCCCGCGGTAGACCTGGACGAAGAGATCCGTCGCGCCGAGGCGGACCGCCCGCGCGATCAAGGGCGCGACCCGCGCCGCGTCGTCGAGCACGCGCACGCTGCCTTCGGCGAGCACCCAGAGGCCTCGGACTGGCGGTCGCCCGGGCTTCGCGGGAGGCGGCAACGGGCGGTCGGCCTTCTTGCCGTTCGTGTCGGGGACCACGCCGAGGTCGGCCGCCTCGTCCGAATCGCCCGGGGTCGCCGGCCCGCTCGCCCCCGTTCGGTCCGCGGCGTCGGTCGTCGCGGAGGGCAGAGGCTCGCGCTCGCGGCGAAACTGTTCCGGCTTGCACGCCGTCCCAAGCGCGATCAGGAGCGCGACGAGGGTCCAGCGCGCGATCCGGCTCGCCATCCGGCTCGTGAAGAGCCGGGCGGGAATCCGGTTGGAGCGTCGGAATCGCGTCGCGGGCGGGAGCGGGCAGGGCAAGGTGGCGAGACGGTAACGGCCGGGCCGCGGCGACTCAATGACCGGGCACGCAGGCGGCGGGCGGCGCGAACCGAGGCGAAACGATTGACAGGGCTCGGCCTCGGGCCAGAATGCCCGCGCATTCGCGATGGGCGCGCGCCCGCGGCATGCGGCGCGAGGGCTGGGGGAGCTTCGGAGCCGATGGATGCGCGAGCGATCGACACGCTTCGTGGGCCGGACGGTGTCGGGCGGCTGATGGGCTCGCTGCCCTTCGTCGTGCTCGCGCTCGTGCTCGCCGGGGCGCCACTTGCCCGCGCCGCCGAACCCGCCGAGCCGACGCGGGCCTCGGGCGGCGAAGCGGCGAGCGCCAGCCGTGAGATCGACGCGGCCGCCAGGCCGTCCGACACGGTGCCTCCGCCGCCTGCGGAGGCGCCGCTCGACGAGGCCCTGGTGCGCGACCCGGCGGCGCTGCTGCGTGAGGCCCAGGCGGCCGCGCAGGCTTCGGCGTTCGACCGGGCCGATCGGCTCTACGCCGAGCTCGCTCGGCGGCATTCGATCGTCGGCGACTACGCGGCGCTGCTGCGCGCGCGGACCATGCGCGACGCGGATCGCGTCGTCGAGGCCCAGGACCAGGTCGAGCGGGCGCTCGCCGACTTCCCGACCTCGCCGTTGCGCGCCGAGCTCCATGCGCTGCAGGGCGATCTGCGTCATCGCCAGGGGGACGAATCCGGCGCCCGCGCGGCGTGGGCGCTCGCATATTCCGAGTCCGACGCCGACGAGACGCGCGCCTCGCTGCTCGCCCAGGTCGCCGAGAGCCAGGATCGCGCGGGCGATCGGGTCGCGGCGCGCACGAGCTGGCTGCGTCTGTGGACCCGCCATCCCGCGAGCCCCGAGGCGGACCGGGCCGCGGCGCGTCTCGACGCGGTCGAGGCGGATCCCGCCAGCGTGAAGCGGACGGCCGACGACTACCGACAGCGGGGCGACCGGCTCTTCGCCGAGATGCACAACGAGGAGGCGCTCGAGGCCTACGATCAGGCGCTCGGCGCCGGTCTCAGCGGGGGGCTGCAGACGACGACGCGCACGCAGCGGGCCCATACGCTCTTCCGGCTGCGCCGCTATCCCGAAGCCCTCGCGGCCTTCGAGGCCCTGCCACAGACGGGCGACGTCCCGATCTGGCGCGCCCGGTCGCTGGCCCGAGCGGATCGTGTACCCGAGGCGATCGCGGCCTTCGAGGCACTCGCACGCAAGCCGGGTCCGAACCAGTCGAATGCCCGTTTCTACGCGGCGAGTCTGCTCGAGGGGCGCAAGCGCGAGGAAGAGGCGCGCGTCCACCTGACCTGGCTCGCCGACGAGCCCCGCCAGGGCGAGCTCTCGCGGACGGCGCTCTGGCGCCTCGGCTGGAGCGACTTCCGTCATGGTCGCTATGCGGAGGCGGCCCAGCGCATGGAGGCGCTTGCCGCGGTCACGACCGATCCCATCGCGCGGACGAAGGCCCGCTACTGGCAGGCTCGCGCCCTCGCGGCGGCCGGAAGGCCCGACGAGGCGGCGGAGCGCTTCGACGCGCTGGCGACCGAGTTGCCGCTCTCCTACTACGGCTGGCGCTCTCGGGCCCATGCCCGCTCCGAGCTGCCCACGCGCAAAACCGTCGCGCTCGCGCGAGGGCGCAGTCGACTCACGCCGAGCGCGCTCGCGCGGGTGCGGATCCTGATCGACGCGGGTCTCCATGAGTACGGGGCGAGCGAGACGGGTCGTCTGGTTCGCCTCGCCGGGGGACTCGAGGATCGCCTCGCGCTCGCGCGCCTGCTGACGGCGGCGTCGGACTACCACACTGCCCAGCGCATCATCGTCGAGGCCTACGAGCTTCCGCTCGCCCGCGGTCCCATACCCGGACACGAGGAGATCTGGCGACTCGCCTGGCCCTACGCCTACGGCGAGTTCGTCGAGGCCTCGACGCAGGCCCCGGGAAGCGTCCATCCCGCGCTCGTCTACGCGATCATGCGCGAGGAGAGCGGCTACCGGCCGCGCGTGATCTCGCCCGTCGGTGCACGCGGGCTGCTCCAGATCATGCGCGAGACGGGGGCACGGCTGGCCAAGCGGCTGGGGCGATCGAGCTTCGACCCGGACGACCTCTTCGAACCCCGGATCAACATCGAGCTCGGTTCGTCCTATCTCGGCGAGCTGAGCCGGCTCTTCCCGCGCCGCCTCTCCGCCTCGATCGCCAGCTACAACGCCGGGCCCCATGTCGTCCGCGAGTGGGGAGCCGAGGCGTCGGGACCCGACGACGAATGGGTCGAGTCCATTCCGTATGCCGAGACCCAGAGCTACGTGAAGCGGGTCCTGCGCAGCGTCGAGGCGTATCGCTCGATCTACGACATCGCGCCGTCGGAGGAAGCGGCGGGCGGCGGCGGAGAGCGCGCGACGGTCGGGGCCGAGCCGTCGACCGGGGGTCGGATTTCGAGCGCCGGGGATTGAGCCCGTCATCCGATCTGCCGATCCGCCCCTCCATCGCCGCCGCACGGCGGCGGGTGGAGGCTCCGATGGGTGATCGACGCGTGGCCGGCAATACGACGGGCTCCCTGGCTCTCCTGCTCGTGCTCCTGCTCGGAGCGGGGGGCTGGAACTACCACCGCAACTATCAGCATGAGCTCGCGAGCGCGAAGACGCGCCCGTACTCGAGCTACTCGGCGCGTGACGTCGAGCTGCTGCGGGACGCGGTGGTCGCCGAGCTCGAGGTCGCGCGAGCGCGCCTGTCGCGCGCGAAGAAGGGCCGGGCGCGAGCCGTGCGCGATCAGGGCACCGTCGCCGGCAACGTCCGCCAGTTCGATCGGACGGCGCGCGCGAGCGACGCGATCCGCGCCGCGTCGGGCGACGTCGCCGAGCGCGAGGGCATGAAGGCGGCCCTCGATCGAGAGCTCGAATCGCGGGCCGACGCCGGAACCGGCTGGATGCTCCACCTGAAGCGCCTGACGACGCTCTGAAATCGACGGGCGAGGGCGGGCGGGGAGGGCCGACGGCCCGCCCCGGCCCACCGCGCGCTCAGAACTCGTCGTTCTCGGCCGCTTCGAGGTTGTCGCCCTCGAGGTCGGCGGAATCCAGGTCGAGATGCGCGATGTCGCCATCGCTCTCGAACATGTCGCCAGCCTCGACGACGTCGTCCAGACCGAGCTCGTCATCGGCCATCGGCGCTACGGGCTCGTCGTCGTCGAGCAGCTGGGCCATCGGGCGGACGACGCGGGGTCTCGAGGCCTCCGAGGACGAGTGCTTCGGCTCGTCCGCCGGCCGATCGCGTTGGTCGGCGCCGCACTTCGGACAGAGCGGTTCGTCCTTGCCGAGATCGTAGAACTTGGCGTCGCACTGGTAGCAGGTCCAGCGGTAGCCGAGCTTCGGATGGCGGGGGCCGGTCGGGGTCACGGGCTTCTTCGGCTTGGCGCGCTTGGTCGTCGTCGTCGAGTCGTCGCCGGACTTCTTCGCGCTCGTGCCTGCGGCCGGCGCCGCGGCGTCCGCCGCGGTCGCCGTCTTGCTCTTCGTCTTCGCCTTCGCCGCCGTCGCGTCGGAGGTCGCCTTGCGGCTCTTCTTGGCGGGCGTCTTCGCGGCCGCGGCCGCCGTCGCGGCCGGCGACGTCTCGGTCGCCGTCTTCGCCGCGCTCTTCGACGGCTTCGCGGCCTTCGCCGGTCGGGCGGCGGACTCCTTGGCCTTGGCGGTCGCTGTCGACTTCCGAGCCGGCCTCGGCGCGGCGGCCGGCTTCGACGCCTTCTTCGCGGCGGTTTTGGCCGGCTTCGTCGCAGGCTTGCTCGCCGTCTTCTTCGTCGGGGCCTTCTTGGGAGCGGCTGCCTTCTTCTTGGTCGGGCTCATTCGCGTCTGTCTCTCCGGGAATGGGTCGCAGAAGATCGGTCGAAAGGGCCCGTCGCACGGGCGGAGGCGATGGGCACGATCTCGGTGAGCCGGTCCGCCGGCGTCGACCGCGGAAGCTCGAGTCCCGCGAGCGCATTCGCGGCGAGGACTTCGAAGCCCGCAATCGCCGAGAACCTGCACCTCGGGCGCCCGTGCTATTAGCGGTTCGAGGCGGCTCCGGCCAGCCCGGTATCCCGGGCTTCACGCTCGTGTCGCGGTCGATGTCGAAATGGCAAACCGAACGGGGGGCGATCGCGCCGGGAAATCCGTGAGCGGGTCTTCACCGAGGGCGTCCTGCCTGCGCGGCCCGGGCGAACGTCGGGGCCCGCTCGATGGCCTCGGCGGATTCCGATCTTTCAGTTGACATAATCTATCTTATCGGTGGTATAGATTGGCCCTGGAAGATGCGTCTGCGACGGCCGAGGGCCACCCGACCCCACGCCGACCTCACGCCGACCCCGGGTCCCCGTCCCGGCCCGGATCGTGTCTCGCTCGGGGGGGCCGGCTCAGCTCGACGCGGCCAACGCTCGGCCGCTTGCGTTCCAGCGGGCGTCAGGAGCGCGCGCGCGTCTCTTCGAGGAGCGATTCGATCGGCGCCGGTGCTGCGCGGTCCGGGAACTCGGATTCGAGACGCTGGAATGCGGCCAGCGCCCTGTCGGACTCGCCGGCGCTGACCCAGCAGCGCGCCGCGTCGCCCAGCGCGTTGCCGCGCAGCGGATACGCAGCGATTCCGGCGGCCGACTCGTACGCCTGGGCCGCCTCGGGCCAGCTTCCCGCTTCTTCGGCGAGCTGCGCCAGGCGGGTCCAGGCCAGGGCCGCGATGGCCGAGCTCCCGGCCGCATCCCGGGCGCGCTCGAAGCGGGACTTCGCCTCGTCCCGCTCTCCGAGATCGAGCGAGAGCTGGCCGGCCTCGAGCCAGGCCAGCGCGCCGGAGGTCGTCTTCGGATACGTCGTCGCGACCTGTGTGAAACGCTCGCTGAACGTGGTCCGCGTCTGGGCCGCGACGCTCGGATTCGCGGGTTCCGGGATCTCGCCGCCGAGCGGATCGGCCCCCATCGCCTGTCGATATTCGCTCGTCGCGAGCGCCAGCGCGTTGGCCGCCGCCTGCTGCTCGTCCGAGCGATGCTGCAGATAGAAGCCGATCGCCGCGGCGGCCACGAGAACGGCGGCGATCACGGTGAGAATTCGGGCGGCGTGCTCCGACGACCACTCGGCGAGTCGGTCGCCCTGGGCCTCCAGCTCGGCGAGCGTCTGCGCTGCAGGGTTCGTCTGTTTCCTCGTCACCGGTCGGTCCTCGTCAGCGTTCCCGAGGCGGGCAACGCGGTTTCGGGGGGCAGCTCGAGCCCGCTCTCGTCGGTCGTCCGGCTGGCTGTACGGGCAGCCGGCCTTCGGCCAGGGGTTTCGGGCGTCGGAGTGTATCGGAGCACATCGGGACTTCGAGGCCAGGGGCCGGGCTGTGGCGGCGCGACGCCCCGTCCGCCCGCGTGGCCTTCCGCGGCCTGACCGTCTCAGTCGCCCTCGCCCCGACGCTGCCCCCGCGCGCGCAGCCGCACGCGGACCGGGCTTCCCTCGAAGCCGAAGCTCTCCCGGAGCTGGTTTTCGAGGAACCGGACGTAGGAGGTCTGGATCGCATCGGGATCGGTGCAGAAGACGACGACGGTCGGTGGACGCGTGCCGACCTGCGAGGCGTAGAAGAGCTTGTTCAGGCGCCGCGAGCTGCCGCGGGCCGCCATCGCCGGCGGATGCTTCTCGGCGACGTCGTGGAGCCAGCGATTGAGGTCGGACGTCGGAATCCGCATCCCCGCAGCGGCGACGACCTGGCGGATCCGTTTGAAGAGCGGTCCGAAGCCGGTGCCCTTCTGTGCGGAGACGGTCAGGATCGGGACGTCGGTCATGAAGCGAAGGCCGTGGCGGATCCCGTCGAGCGCGTCGCTCCGAGCCTCGCCCGCGACGAGGTCCCATTTGTTGGCGAGCACGAGCGCTGCGCAGCCGTGCTCGCGGACCAGCGAGGCCACCCGTGCATCCTGATCGGTGATGCCGGCGGCGGCGTCGATCACGAGCAGTGCCACGTCCGCCCGCTCGAGCGACCGCAGCGTCATCAAGGCGCCGCCATGCTCGCCCGGCCCCTGCCGTCGTCCGACCTTTCGCAGACCCGCCGTGTCGACGAGCACGTAGTCGCGGCCGTCACGGCGGATCTCGATGTCGACGGCGTCGCGCGTCGTACCCGGCGTCGCCGCGACGACGACGCGCTCCTCGCCGGCGAGTCGATTTGCGATCGAGCTCTTGCCGACGTTCGGCCGGCCGACGATCGTGATGCGCAGCGGCGCGTCCTCTTCCGGGGGCGTCGCGCCCGGTACGCCCTCCTCCGGGTGCGGCAGCGTCTCGAGGATCGCTTCGAGCGCATCGAAGGCGCCGCTGCCGTGCTCGGCCGAGACGGCGTAGGTATGCGGGATGCCGAGCCGGAAGAACTCGTGGACGCGGTCGGCATGCTGGCCGGGCCGGTCGACCTTGTTGACGAGCAGCGCGAGCGGCTTGCCCGAGCGGCGCAGCGTCTGGGCGATCGATTCGTCCTGGGCGATGAGCCCGGTCTTGCCGTCGACGACGAAGAGGATGACGTCCGCCTCGTCGACGGCGGAGCGTGCCTGGGCCTGCACCGCGGCGTCGAGGCCCTCGCCTTTCGCCGGGTCGAGCCCGGCCGTATCGACGAGCCAGAGCGCCCGCCCCGCGACCTCGATGCGCTCGACGATGCGATCGCGCGTCAGCCCCGGCTCGTTCGCCACGAGTGCGCGGCGATAACCCGCATAGCGATTGAAGAGGGTCGATTTGCCGACGTTGGGCCGGCCGACGAGCGCGACCACCGGGAGCGCGCGGGATCCGTTCATGCTCCCCTTCCCCTAGCGAGCGTCGGACGAGCGATCGGCCTCGACGGGCTCCGCCGCCGAGGCGCGGCCGCCCGCCTTCAGGAAGCGCTCGACGTGGGAGAAGATCGCGTCGCGGTCGTCGGGATCGTAGGTGTGGACGCCTTCGACGGCGCGGATCCAGGTCCGCTGTCGGCGCGCGAACTGCCGCGTATCGCGCTTCATGGCCTCGACGGCATTGACCAGCGTGTCCGACCCGTCGGCGACGGGCTGGATGTGGCGGTAGCCGATGGCCTGCATGGGCTTGAGCTCGGGGCCGTAGCCGCGCTCGCGCAAGTCGCGCACCTCGCGCAGCAGACCGGCGGCGACCATCGCCTCGGCGCGGGCGTCGATGTGCGCGTGGAGTCGTTCGCGCCCGGGGTCGATGTTGAGGTGGAGCACGCGGAACGGGCGGTCGCGGAAGCCGTGGGCTTCGCGCATGCGGGTCGCCGTCTTGCCCGATTGCTCGAGGATCTCGAGCGCGCGGATCGTGCGCCGCACGTCGTGGGGATGGATCTCGTCGGCCGCATCGGCGTCGAGGGTCGACAGGCGACGGTGGAGGCGCGTGCGGTCGCCCTCGGCGACGGCGCGATCGTGTTCCGCCTCGAGACGGGTGCGCAGGCCCGGTCGTGTCTCGCCGGTCTCGATCAGGCCGTCCAGGAAGGCGCGGATGTAGAGCCCCGTCCCACCGACCAGCACGACGATTCGACCGCGCGCGTGGATCGCCGCCGCAGCGGCCCGCGCGTCCTGCGCATAACGACCCGCACTGTAGGGCTCGTCGGGATTCACGACGTCGAAGAGGTGGTGCGGGACCTGCTGGCGCTCGGCGAGTGAGGGCTTCGCGGTGCCGATGTCCATGAAGCGGTAGACCTGCATGGAGTCGGCGTTGACGATCTCGCCATCGAATCGCCGCGCGAGCTCGAGCGCCAGGGCGCTCTTGCCCGAGGCGGTCGGGCCCGTCACGACGACCACGGGCGGGCGCGCATTCTGGTCCGGAAGGTCAGACATGGTCAGGGAGCCCTCGCAACCGCGTGGACCGGGGACGCCCCGGCGAACGCCACGCGACCGACGCGAGGACGCGGGAGCTTAGCGCGCTCTACCGTCGCCGGAAGCGCGCCTCGAGGTCGGCGGTCTCGACCAGGATCGCGACGGGGCGCCCGTGCGGGCAGGTGGGCGCCCACGGAATCGTGTCCAGGCCGGCCAGGATGGCGCGCTGCTCCGCTTCGGGCAGCCGGTCCCCGAAGCGGCGCGCCGCATGACACGCCATGGTGGCGAATACGCGATCGAGGCGCGCGAGCCAGCGCACGGCGCTCTCCTCGACCTCGAGCCCGGGTTCGAGCTCGGCGATCACGGCCACGAGCTCCCGCACCAGCGCCTCGGGGTCGCTCCCGACCAGCTCGGCCGGAAGCGCCCGCAACACGACCGCATCGTCGCCGAAGGGTTCGAGGTCGAAGCCGAGCCGATCGATCGCCTCGGCCGAAGCCTCGACGGCGGCGACGGCCGCCGGTGCGACGTGCACGACGAGCGGTGTCAGCAGCCCCTGCCGTGCGGCGCCGGCCTCGAGCCAGCGGGCGCGCAGGCGCTCGTAGAGGATGCGCTCGTGGGCCGCGTGCTGATCGACGACGATGAGTCCCTGCGCGCCCTCGGCGAGCAGGTAGCTCGCCTGCAGCTGTCCGAGCAGCCGCAGCGCGCCGAACGCGAGAGCCGGGCGTTCGGCGGCGCCCGCTCCGACCGCGTGGCCGGGCTCGCCCGGCGCGAACGCGGGCGATAACTCGGGCGAAACGCGGGTCGCGTCGACGGCCCCTCCCGGGACCGCTCCTGCCGATGCGGCGTCGCGCGCGAGCGACCAATCGCTCGGCGGGCTCCCGGTCGCGGCGAGCGGCAGGCGCGTCCAGGCCGAACGCGCGTCCGTTCCCTCGCGCATCGCGAGGGGCAGCGGACGGGCGCGTTCGAAGGGAGGGGACGGGGACGGCATCGCGGGGGCCGGCGCCCGCTGCTCCACGCCGATGGGATGGGCCTCGCCTTGCTCCGGCGCGAGGGCCCGCTGGGCCTCGGCCGCCGCGCCCGGCCGGATCGATGGCGTCAGCCAGCGTCGGGATCCGATCGCGGCCCGCACGGCATGGCGGATCGCGCGGTGGACCGATTGGGCGTCGCTGAAGCGCACCTCCCACTTCGCCGGATGGACGTTGACGTCGACCCGCTGCGCCGGGACCTCGACGAAGAGGACCGCCACGGGGAAGCGGCCGCGCGGCAGCAGGTCGCGGAAGGGCTCGCCGATCGCATGGCTCAGCATCCGATCGCGCACGGGGCGTCCGTTGACGAAGAGCGAGATGCCCTGCCCGTTCGCGCGGCTGTGCTCGGGGGACGAGACGAAGCCGTGGACGCGAACCTCCGCGGTGGTGTGATCGACGGCGACGAGGCTCGCGCCGTCCGCCTCGGGCAGGAGGATCGCGAGTCGGTCGCGCCGGTCCGTACAAGCGGGCCAGATCGTCGGGGGGCGCTCGTCGCGGCGGATCTCGAGATGGATCTCGGGGCGCGCCATGGCGAGCCGCGCCAGCCAGTCGGCGATGTGTCCCCACTCGGTGCTGGCCCGCTTCAGGAACTTGCGGCGTGCGGGGACCGCGGCGAAGAGCTCGGCGACCTCGATCCGCGTTCCTTCGGCGCCGCCCGCCGTCCGGCTGTGCACGAGCCGCCCGGCGTCGATCAGCAGCTCGTGACCGACGGCGGCACCCCGGGCCCGACTGACGATGCGGAAGCGCGAGACCGAGGCGATGGCCGGAAGCGCCTCCCCGCGGAAGCCGAAGCTCGCGATCCGCTCGAGGTCGGCCGCCGTTCGCAGCTTGCTCGTCGCATGGCGCGAGAGCGCGATCGGTAGCTCCTCGGGCGTCATGCCGAGGCCGTCGTCCTGGACGGCGATCAGCGCGAGTCCCCCGTCTCGGACATCGACCCGGATCGTCCGCGCACCGGCATCCAGGCTGTTCTCGACCAGTTCCTTGACGACCGAGGCGGGCCGCTCCACCACCTCGCCGGCCGCGATCTGGTCGACGAGGGCGTCGGGGAGCACCTGGATTCGCGTCGCTCGCGCGGAAGTCGGCGTCGTTTCGAGCATTTTTTCACCCGCGGGAGCGCGTCGGGGGCCGCCCTCGCCCCTCGTTTTTTGTCATCCTGGCCGCGTCGCCGCGGGTTAACATGCAGCTGAGTCGGCGTCAACTCGGGGGGCCCGGTCGCGCAGAATCTGCAAAAACCATTGACAAACATCCGAATTCCCAATACTTCTCGTCCCGCGAGGATCAACCTGGGGGCATCGTGCCATGTCGGAACAGCACTCATCGCTCGGAATCCGTCGCGTCGAGACGACCACGATCGACCGTGCCTCTTCTGAAGCGAAAGCGATCGATGGCGTCGCGCAGCAGGATGCGGCGACCGCATCGGCCCAGCTGAGAGCCACCGGGCGGCGTCGCAACGATCGGGTCGTGTCTGCGAGTGCCATCACGCAGGCGGCGGTCGACCAGGCGAGCGCGGTCGCGCGTTCCGAGACGTCGATCGTGATCGTTGGTCCCAGTGGGAGCGGACGAAGGCATCTCGCCCGGGCGATCCACCAATGGAGCGCCCGCGCCAGCGGACCGCTCGTCGAGATCCAGCTCGAAGGAACCGGCGAAGCCACGCAGCAGCGTGAGCTCTTCGGGGACGGCGGTGCACAGCGCGGGGCCATCGCGCGCGCAGAAGGCGGCACGCTGCTCGTGGCGAGCATCGATCAGCTGGCGCCGACGCTGCTCCAGCAGCTCGCCGAAGGGTTTCGCAGCGGCGCCTTCAAGTCCCGTCTCATCGCGACCGCATCGCGAGAGCTGACGCCGAACCTCCTCTCCGCGCAATCGATCCAGCTCTCCAGCTTGACCGATCGTCGTGAGGACGTCCTTCCCCTCGCGGCCCACTTCCTGGCGGAGTTCGCGGCCGAAGAATCGATCGAGGCGATCGGCTTCAACGGCGACGCGCGTCGACTGCTGCTCGAGGAAGCCTGGCCCGGCAACGCACGGGAGCTGCGCGAGCGGATCCGGCAGGCCGTCCGATTGGCGGGCGGGGGGGCGATCTCGGCCGAGGCACTGATGCTGGCGACCGACGTCGACGAGGTCCCGTCGTTCAAGGACGCGAAGCGTGCGTTCGAGACCCGCTATGTCGAGGTCCTCCTGCGCCGGTGCGGCGGAAACATCAGCCGCGCGGCACGCATGGCCAAGAAGGATCGCAAGGACTTCTACGACGTCATCCGTCGGACAGGCATCGACCCCGGCCAGTTCCGCGGCTAGCCGCCGATTCCGACGATTCCAGGTGTCGCCATGCGAGTCGGCATCGTGCAGCTCTGCTCGACCGACGACGTGGCATGGAACCTCGAGCGCGCGCTGGCCGGCGTTCGAGAGGCCGCCAAGCGCGGCGCCACGCTGATCGCCCTGCCCGAGAACTTCGCCTGCATGCGGCGCGAGGGGGCGCGCTATCCCTGTGTCCAGGGACCGGACGGCGAAATCGTGCGCGCGCTCTCCGGCTGGGCGAGCGATCTCGGGATCTGGCTCCTCGGCGGAACCCTGCCGGAGCGCATCCCCGACGACGAACGCGTCCACAATACGTCGATTCTCTTCGCGCCCGACGGCCGCGAGGCCGCGCGCTACCGCAAGATCCATCTCTTCGACGTGGCGCTCGGCGACGCGGGACGCGACGTCTACCGCGAGTCGACGTTCTGTGCCCCCGGCGACCAGGTCGTCGTCGCCTCGACGCCGTTCGGCGGGCTCGGACTGTCGATCTGCTACGACCTGCGCTTCCCCGAGCTCTATCGGGCGATGGTCGATCGCGATGCCCGCTGGATCGTCGTTCCCTCCGCCTTCACCCGCGAGACGGGCAAGGATCATTGGGAGGTGCTGCTCCGGGCACGCGCCATCGAGAATCAGTGCTTCGTGCTGGCGCCAGCCCAGTGCGGTCAGCACGCGCCGGATCGGGCGAGCCACGGGCGCTCGCTCGTGATCGATCCCTGGGGCCTGATCGTCGCCCAGGCGGGCGACGAGCCCACCGTGCTCGTCGCAGACTGTCCCGAGGCGCGCATCGAGCGGGTCCGCGCAGCGGTGCCGGCGCTGCTCCACCGCCGACTGCGTTGAGGTTGGGTTTCCCCCGCATCGGCCTCTCTCGCCCGCACGGCATCGCGTGGGCGATCTCAAGGCAGCTCGGAACCGGGCCGATAGGCGATCACCCCCGCGCCCCGAGTCGCCTGGACCGAGGGGCTCGGCCAGCACTGCATTTGGAAGGGCGATCCACGGATGGCCGACCTCGATGAACCGGGCGAGACCGCGCGTCTCGAGATCCTCAACGGGGGCTTCGCGGGCATGCGCTACGACCTCACGGGCGAGGAGATGGTCATCGGCCGCAATCCGACGACCGACATCACGCTGCTCGACGAGGGCATCAGTCGCGAGCACGCCGTGATCCTCTATGACGCCGATGCCCGCGCCTACGTGATCGAGGATCTGCAATCGACCAACGGAACGAAGGTCAACGGCAAGCGGATCCGCTCGTCTCCGCTCGCCGCAGGCGACGAGATCCAGGTCGGACAGACCCTCTTCCGCTTCGTGTTGGTCGGCGACTGATTCGACATTCCCGGGCGCCTTCGGTTGCGCGCGCCCCCATGAGGTCGATAGCGTCACGCCACGCCTGATCGGAGCGTCGGGCAGGGATGGATTCGTTCGTTCGGAGGGGATTCGACGTGACGGAAGTCTTCGGAGGAGTCGACGACTCGAGCGCAGGTGCGCGACGACGCGAGGGATCCGATCGATCGAGCGCGCAGCGATGCGCGGCGATGCGCCTCCTGCTCGTTGCGATCGTCTCCTGGGCGGGCTTCGTCGCCACGGGTTGCGGCGTGAAGCCGGCTCCGCCTCCGGCCGCGCCGCCGGTTCCCAGCTACATCGTCGGCGCCCCCGATCAGCTCAACGTCCACATCCTGCCGGATCCCGAGATCGAGCGGACGGTGACGGTTCGTCCCGACGGCATGATCTCGATCGATCTGATCGGGGACGTGCAGGCGGCCGGGCTCACGCCGCGGCAGATCGCGGCGTCGATCCAGGAGAAGATCGCGCGCTTCAAACGCGATGCGGCCGTCAACGTCTCGGTCGTCGAGTCGCCGAGCCAGTTCATCACGGTCTACGGCGAGGTCGGCAGTCCCGGTACCTTCCCGCTCACGAGCGAGATGCGCGTCTCCGAGGCGATCGGCCGGGTCGGCGGGACGCGTCCCTTCGCGAGCCAGAACAAGATCCGCATCGTTCGGACGGACGGCGAGCGGACCGAGGTCATCCGCGTGCGTCTGAAGGACATCGCGAAGGGCGATCTCGTCAGCAACGTCATGATCGAGGAAGGGGATCTGATCGTCGTGCCGCCGACCGTGCTCGCGCGGATCGGGTACGCGGTGCAGATGGTCTTCTTCCCCTTCCAGCCCGTCCTCACGACGGCGGGCGCCGTCGGCGGTACGGCCGCCGGAGTCCAGACGCTGCGATGAAGCCGGTCCCGACGGTCGTCTGAGGCCAACTCGATGGGACGAGGGCCTGGACGATGGGCCGCTCGTCTCGCGCTCGAGGCCGATCCTGCCGGTCCTGTGCTCATCGGGACGCGTCCCTTATGCTCCCGTCAGGATCACTCACCGGGTGTCCGATAGGGCTCGGGACCCGGCCGGCCGCTGCGGCGACGCGCTCGGTTCCAGAAGCCGCCGCAGGCTCCAGGAAGTCCAGGGAGGAAGCCAAATCCGATGTACGAGAGCTTCTTCGGCCTGCGCGAGCTGCCCTTCTCCCTGACGCCCGATCCCCGCTTCCTGTGGCTTTCCGACACGCATGAAGAGGGCCTCGCGACCCTGGTCTACGGGATCACGCGCCACAAGGGCTTCCTGCTGCTGACCGGGGAGGTCGGAACGGGCAAGACGACGCTCTTGCGCGCCGCCCTGCGCGAGCTGCCGCGCGATACGGACACGGCGCTCATCATCAACACGATCGGCCTCACGCCGCTCGACCTGCTCAAGCTGATCGCCGCTGAGTTCGGCATCGAAGGGCGCTTCGAGACGACGGCGGACTACCTGATCGCGATCAACCGCATGCTGCTCGAACGGCTGCGGACGGGTCGCAATACCGTGTTGATCATCGATGAGGCGCAGAACCTCGACGCGGCCACGCTCGAGGAGATCCGCCTGTTGTCGAATCTCGAGACGGATACGGCGAAGCTCATGCAGATCGTGCTGACGGGGCAGCCCGAGCTGATCCGCAAGCTCTCGAGCCCCTCCCTGCGCCAGCTGCGCCAGCGCATCGCGATCGAGCACCACATGGAGCCGCTCACGCCCGAGCAGGTGAAGCCCTATCTCGCCCACCGCATCGACGTCGCGGGCGGGCGCTACGAGGAGATCTTCGCGCCGGGCGTCGAGCGGGTCTTCTACTGGTTCTCGCAGGGCTGTCCGCGACTCATCAGCCTGCTCGCCGACCGCGTCCTGCTCTCGGCCTACTCGAAGCAGCTCTGCCCGATCACGCCCGACTTCGTCGAGCTCAAGGCGAAGTCGATGAGCGCGACGCGCTCGAGCGGGCTCGCCACGGATCTCGGCAACGCCCCCTGAGCGCGGGGCCCGACCGCGAGCCACCCACGCATGCCCGTGTGCGCCCCGGATTCCGGCGCGCGCGTCTCATCCGTTCGCCGGCGCGCCCCCGACGATCGCGGGAGCAGCGCGCAGATCACGCGCGACGAGGCGGGGCGGCGCGAAGGGGAGAGGACGCCGAGCCCCCTCCCCCTCGAGGCGTCTCAGAAGAGCGTGTAGATGAAGGGCGCCGCGGCGGTTCCGCCGAGGAGCACGAGCAGACCCAGACCGAGGATCGCGATCAGGATCGGCGCGAGCCACCACTTCTTGTTCTCCTTGAGGAAGGCGGAGAACTCGCCCACGAGGCTCTCGCGATCACCGCTGGCCTGGGCGGCGAAGTCGTCTTTGCGGGGGTTCGATTCGGACATCGTGACGGATCTCCCGTTCTAGAACTGGCGGAAATAGCTGTCCTTGCCGCGACGCGGGCGAGGATCGGTCCAGTAGGTGGCGGCCTGGGGGTCGAAGCGCCGATGGAGCGGATCCTTCCCGATCAGGCGGAAGACGAGGCCGACGGGCGTGATCAGGCCATAGAACAGGAAGCCCATGATCACGTACGAGAGTACGAAGCCGATCGGATAGGAGAGCAGCGTCAAGCCCAGGAAGATGGGCTTGTTCGCCCGGGGCGCGACGAGCGAGAAGATCGCCGACAGCAGCCCCAGTCCCGCCAGGACACCGACGACCGGCTTGCGTGCCGCCCCGAGACCCCCCGAGAAGACGAGCCATTCGTTCCACGCCAGCAGCGCGACGAGCCCGAATCCCCCGAGCGCGATCCATCCGAACTGGCGCAGCGTCCGCTCGTCGGGCTGCCAGTTGATCTCGACCATCTTGCTCATTGCGTCTCCACCCGTTCTCGCGACCCGACCTCAGTCGAGCGCGAACTCCTTGAGATAGGCCTCGACGTCGATCTCCTTCGCATTCGGCTGGTCCTGCTTCAGGATCACGAAGTTCTCGAGCACGAGCGCGTCCATGTTCGTATGCATGAAGCAGCGAAACGCGTCCTCGGGCGAGTTCACGATCGGCTCCCCGCGCACGTTGAAGCTCGTATTGATGACGACCGGGCTCCCCGTCTTGTGCTTGAATCGCTCGATGATCCGGTAGAAGCGCGGGTGGTGCTGCATGTCGATCGTCTGCACTCGCGCCGAGTAGTCGACGTGGGTGATGGCCGGGACGCACGATCGGACCTGCTTCAGCTTGTCGAGCCCCTTCGCCCCGTCCTCCTCGATCGGAAGGCGCTTGGCGTCGCGCACCGGCGCGACGAGCAGCATGTACGGGCTGTTCTCGTCCGGGCGCATCTCGAAGTACTCGTCGACGTGCTCGCGGAGCACGGCGGGTGCGAAGGGACGGAAGGACTCCCGGAACTTGATCTTCAGGTTCATCGTCGCCTGCATCTTGCGCGAGCGGGCGTCGCCGATGATCGAGCGCGAGCCGAGCGCGCGCGGGCCGAACTCGGCGCGATCCGAGAAATGGCCCACGACCTGCTCGCTCGCGATCAGATCGGCGACCTGGTCGATCAGCTCCTCGTCACGCTCGTGGTAGTGGTAGACGGCCTCCACGGAGTCGAGGTACGCCCGGATCTGATCGTTCGTGAAGCTCGGGCCGAGCAGGGAGCCGAACTGGGCGTCCGTCGCGACGGCCTGACGCGGCTTGTCGAGCAGCTCGTGCCAGGTGAAGAGCGCGGCGCCGAGCGCGCCGCCCGCATCGCCGGCCGCGGGCTGGATCCAGACGTTCTCGAACGGGCCCTCGCGGAGAACCTTCCCGTTCGCCACGCAGTTGAGCGCGACGCCGCCCGCCATGGTCAGGTTGCGCGCGCCCGTCAGCGCGTGGGCGTAGCGCGCGATGCGCATCACGATCTCTTCGGTGACCGCCTGGATCGAGGCGGCGATGTCCATCTCGCGCTGGGTGATCGGCGTCTCGGGCTTGCGCGGCGGCCCCCCGAAAAGGCCGTCCATCTTGCGGGATGTCATGACGTCGGAGTCGCAGTAGCCGAAGTACGACATGTCCATCCGGAAGGACCCGTCGTCGCGCAGATCGAGGAGCTTCTCGATCATCAGATCTTTGTAGACGGGCTCGCCGTAGGGCGCGAGGCCCATCAGCTTGTATTCGCCGCTGTTGACCTTGAAGCCGGTGAAGTAGGTGAAGGCCGAGTAGAGCAGGCCCAGCGAATGGGGGAAGCGCAGCTCCTTCAACATCTCGAGGCGGTTGCCACGGCCCATCGCGATCGAGCCCGTCGCCCACTCACCGACGCCGTCGAGCGTCAGGACCGCCGCCTCGTCGAAGGGCGAGGGATAGAACGCGGAGGCGGCATGGGACTCGTGGTGCTCGGTGAAGACGTAGCGCCCCTTGTATTCACGGCGCAGGCCGCGGTCGAGCTCGCGCGGCGTATGGAGCTTCTCGCGGAGCCAGAGCGGCATGCCCATCAGGAAGAGCTTGAAGCCGGAGGGGGCGTAGGCGATGTAGGTCTCGAGCAGGCGGTCGAATTTGAGGAGCGGCTTGTCGTAGAACGTCACGAGGTCGAGATCGGCAATCCGGATTCCGCCCTGCGCGAGACAGAAGTCGACGGCGTTCGTCGGGAAGCGGTAGTCGTGCTTCTTGCGCGTGAAACGCTCTTCCTGGGCGGCGGCCACGATCCGGCCGTCCTGGACGAGGCAGGCCGCGCTGTCGTGGTAGTACGCGGAGATTCCGAGGATGTTCACTGGAGCTCGCTCTCCTCGACCCGACTCGCTCCGGCGTGGAGTCGAGCGATCGGCTTCTGGGCATGCGGCGGGTCCGGCAACGGTATAGGAAAGGGGTCGCCCACCCAACCCGCCCCTTCTCGGTCACCCGCCCCTGGACATGACAGGTCGATGGAACGTGCCCGAGACCGCGTTCGAGGTGACGTGCCCGCGAGCAACGGGGAGCGATCCGCCGATTTCTCGGCGCCTCAATCCTTCTTGAAGAGCGCCTCGAGGGAGGCCTGCGCCCGTTCCCGCTCGTCGGACACACGCGAGCTGCCGGTTCGCGGACGAAAGTAGTCGCATCGGTTGGCGCGATCCCGCTCGAGGACGCGCTCGGCGCTCGATTCCCGGCACTCGTTGTACGCCGTCGGGTCGTGGTGGGCGCAGTTGCGACAGACGTGAAGATCGGCGGAACAACGATCGCAGGCATCGCGATAGCCGACGGACTCGCCCGAGGCGAGCACGACTTCGTGGCGGCAGGCGTGGCATTGCATGCCGGGAGCCTGCGTCAGGTGGCCGCGGCGCGCGAGGGGCGAGCGACTCTCTAGTTTCGCCGGCCCGCGTCCGATGTCCCCCAGCGCCATGTCCGAACGCAAGTCGCCGATCCGATCGACCCAGGAAGACGTGCCCGAGCTGATCCAGGCCATCGACCGATTCGTGATCGGCCTGGCCGAGCGGGTCGACGCGATCCAGGATGCCGAGCTGCAATCGGACCCGAACGCGCTCGGAAGACTGGCGGGCCAGCTGGCCCTCGACGCGGATCGGCTGGGCTACCCGAGCCTCGCGATGGTCGCGCGCAACGCCGGCTCGGCGGCGACGGACGGCAAGCGGGACGCGCTCGAGGGGGCCGTCGCGGAGCTCACCGAGGTCGCCCAGCGCGTCCGTCAGGGTCATCGGGGCGCCGCCTGACCCACCCGGGCTGCGGGTCTCCGAGCCGTTCGAGACCCGAGGCTCCGCCCTCCCCCCGACCCCCGTCGGGTCGGTGTCAGACGAAGAACCAGAAGGAGAACGGCGTTCCGTCCACGTCGCGCAGCCAGCCCTCGCCGAAGACCGCGAGGGCGAGCAGCGCACCGTTGGTCGTGCCATGGACGACCATGAGGGCCGTCAGGTTCCGTCGGTAGTAGAACCAGAGACTCGAGAGCACGACCCAGGGAACACAGACCCAGTACTCCCAGAATGCATGGCCGAGCGTGAAGACGACCGTGGAGACGACCAGCCCCTGAAGCGTGTATCGGGCGAGCGGCTCGTCGCGGAAGTCGCGCTCCGTCTCCCAGGTCTCGCCGACCCGCATGACGAAGCTCCGAATGAAGAGCTCCTCGAAGATGGGGGTCACGAGGGCATAGCCGAAGAGTCGGAGGCCGATCAAGACGGGGACCCATTGCGGACCCGCCATCGCAGCATCGAAGCCGGGATCTTCGGGTCGCAGCGCAGGGATCAGCCAATAGGGAACGAACCAGACGGCGGTCAATGCGAGCCCGACCAGTACGTCCGATCCGAATCCGAGGGCCGTCATGCGCTGGGGTGGATTGCGCCATTCGGGATAGGCGCCCCTGATCCGGAACCACAGGACGAGCCCGAGGACGATCGCCGGCTTGACCGCGAGCAGGAATGGCTTCGCCCCGTCCGGCAGACGTCCGCCGAACTGGGTCATCAGGATGAAGACGACATAGGGGACGACATAGGGCCACCAGCCGTGACCTTCCCGCTCGTCGACCTGCATGGCTCGCTGCTCCGGATGAAATCGCTCCCGAGGGAGTGCGCCCGAGACGCCGGGTGGTGTCAGCGTCGCGGCCGCGGATCAGCGCGGGAGGCGAAGGATCTCGGCCGTCTGGTCCGGCGTCGCCACCGGTCGTCCGACGGCGCGGCACAGCTCGACCGCCCGCTCGACGAGCTCGCGATTCGACGGCTGGCGCGACCCGGCGTAGTCCTCGAGACCGACGCGGAGGTGCCCTCCCCGCTCGAGGGCGTGGCGCGCGACGTCGCCGTCGAAGGGGTCGCCCGACACGACCGCGATCGACCACGGCAGGTCGACGTCGCCCAGCATCTCGAGGTAGACGTCGAGCGCGAGGCGCGTCGGCGTCAGGCCGAAGAGCAGATCGATCTGGCCCGCGCCGCGGTAGCTCGACTCGCCCCCGAAGTAGAAGCGCAGGAAGGCGCCCTGCGGCATCGCGCCCGCGCGAGCCCAGGCGAGCGCCATGCGCAGGAAGCCCGGCTCGAAGATCGCCATGCCCGGCCCGAGGCCGAGGCGTTTGCAGAGCTCGAATTTGTACGCGATGTCCGATGGCGAATTCGCGTAGACCCACTCCGTCGCGAAGGGCTTGCCGTCGTCGCCGGTCGCCGTCAGGTTGACCGACCCGGGATCGACGAAGCCCATCCGCAGCGGATAGAGCCGCGCGAGCGGCTCGATGTGGCTCGTCTTCTCCTCGATCGTCGTGCCGAAGACCAGGGTCGGGTAGAGGATGGCCTCCGGGCATCGCGCGTGGATCGGAGCGAAGTGCTCGAGGTAGAGCCGGGCCCCCGCCTCGCCGCCGACGGAGATGTCCGGCGCGTGGGTATGGACGATGGACGCGCCCGCCTCGATGCAGCGGATCGCGTCCTCGATGAGCGCGGCCTGCGTCTGCGGGACGTGGGGATTGCGGCTGGTCGGGGTCGCGCCATTGAGGGCGACCTCGATGATGACGGGCGCGTCCATGCACTCCTCCTCTCGGCTCACGCGGATCGGGCGGCATCGGGTCGGGCGGCGTCCGCTCGACCTAGCGGAACGAGCCCTGCGTCGGTCGGCGTCCGGGGCGGGCCGCGAGGGCGTCCTGGCTCGGCTGGCCGTCCCGCTGGATCGGCGTGCCGTTGACGAGGACGTGACGGATGCCGGTCGGCGTGTCGGCCGTCAGGCGATCCGCGCCGGCCGGGAAGTCCCGAACGCGGCGGATCTTCCCCGGGCCGACCCGATCCGGCTCGAAGACGCAGACGTCGGCGAATGCGCCCGGCCGCAGCACGCCGCGATCCTCGAAGCGGAAGATCCCGGCCGGCTCGCCGGTCAGCTTGTGGACCGCCTTCTCGAGCGGGATCACGCCGCGGTCGCGCACCCAGTTCCCAAGCAGATCCGTCGGCAGCGGTGCGTCGCAGAGCATGCCGACATGGGCGCCGGCATCCGACAGGCCGAGCGCCATCTGGTCCTGCTGGAGCAGGTGCGTGATGCCCGCCTCGTCGTCGTTCGCCTGGACGTAACGGAAGCGCGTCTCGAGCTTCTCCTCGAGCGAGAGCGCCACCATCGTGTCGAAGGGGTGCTCGCCCCGCTCTCGCGCGATGTCGACGAGCTTGCGATCGACGAGCTTCGCGTGGACCTCGCTCTCGGCCAGATCGAAGTTCTCCCAGCGCGTCGGGAGCGGCGTCTTCTTGAGCTCCTCGATGGCGATCGCCCGCCAGGCCGGATCGCGATAGCGCACGACGCGCATCTCCGGCTTCTCCGCGTAGAGCGCCGCGAAGCACGGCGCCTGATCGAAGGAGAACGGCGCCTTCATCTGCATCTGCAGCGTCACCTTGCGAACCGAGATCTGCGGCCAGACGCCGGTGCCCTGCTCGCGCTGCTCGGCATGGACGTTCGAGGCGTGCTGCCAGAGGCCGGGGATCGCGAGCAGCGCCGTATAGGTCACGGGTACGCCGAGGCGTCGCTGGAACGCGTAGATGTCGTCGTAGCCCATGCCCGCGCCGAGCGTCGATGCGATCACGCCGCGGCCGAGCTGGGCGAGCTCGCGCGCCATCGTCTCGAACTCGTCGATCGCCGCGATCCGGCTGCAGACCGGTTTGCCGCCGATTCCGACGTGGGTCGGCGCGCGGCTCGTCGCGAGGCCGACGGCTCCGGCCTCCATCGCCTCGCGGACCGACTGCGCCATCGCGCGGGTCTCGGCCTCGGTCGCCTCGCGTTCGTACGCGTCGGCGCCCATGTGGAAGAGGCGCAGCGCCGTATGGCCGACGTAGGTCGCGTAGTTGAGCAGCGTGCCGCGGCGCTCGACCGACGCCAGGTACTCCGGGAACGTCTCGAAGTCCCAGGGAATGCCCGCCATCAGGCTCGCGGGATTCATGTCCTCGACCTTCTCGAGGGTCAGCGCGATGGTCTCGCGATCCGCCGCCCGGGTCGGTGCGATCGTGAAGCCGCAGTTGCCGGCGACGACCGTGGTGACGCCGTGGAAGCAGGAGGGCGTCAGGGCCGGGTCCCAGAAGACCTGGGCATCGTAATGGGTATGGATGTCGATGAAGCCGGGCGCCACGACGGCGCCCGAGGCGTCGAGCTCGACGTCGCCCGAGAGCCGCGAGCCGATCTCGGCGATCCGTCCGTCCCGGACGAGAAGATCGGCCGCTCGCGCCGGCTGACCCGTTCCGTCGATGACCTGACCGCCGCGGATGACGATGGACGACATGGGAGCTCCCCTTTCTCGGTTTGGGATTTCTCGGTTCAGGGTTTCTCGGTTCGGAATCGCCTCTCGGTCGAGGATCGCGTCGAGGGCTTCGATCCTCGCCGGTGGATGACGTGCCGGTCGCCCTCAGTCCTGGGGCAGGACGACCTTCGGCAGGGCGTGACGGTAGAGCTTCGCCGCATTCTCGCTGCACATCATGCGGATCTCGCGATTCGGAATGTGGCCCCAGTACTGCTCGATCACCTGCTGGCTGTCGGGCCAGGTCCCGTCGCCATGGGGATAGTCCGTCTCGTAGAGGATGCGATCGACGCCGATCCGGTGGCGCGTCTCGATCGTCGAGGGATCGTCGATGGTACAGAACCAGAAGTTGCGCTTCAGGACGTCGGCCGGGCGCATGTCCCAGCCCAGGCCGTAGCGGGAGCGGTCGATGATGTTGTCGAGGCGATCGAGCAGCATCGCGACCCAGCCGATCCCGCCCTCGGACATCGCGATCTTGAGCCCCGGATGGCGCAGCGGGTACTCCGACCAGAGCCATTCGGCGCAGGCCGCGAGCGAGAGCTGACCGAACATCGTCGCGCCGAGCTGGAGCTGCGGGGCGCCCTCCGGAATCGGGTACATGCCGGAGCTGCCGACGTGGAGCGAGATCACGGTGTCGGTGTCGACGCAGGCCTGGATGATCGGATCCCAATGCCCGCGGTCCCAGAGATTCGGCATGCCGACCGCGTGGGGGCGCTCCGGAAAGGTGACGGAAGTGAAGCCGCGCTCGGCGTTGCGATGGATCTCGGCGACGGCCTGCGCGGGATCGGTCAGGTAGGTGATGGCGTTCGGGATGATCCGATCCGGGTAGGGCTTGATCCACTCCTCGTGCATCCAGTCGTTCCAGGCTTTCACGCAGGCGAGCCCGACCTCGCGATCCTTCGCCGCCGCGAAGTGGCGACCGCAGAAGCCGGTGATCGAGGACGGGAAGTTGAGCTGCGCCCAGATGCCGCCGATGTCCATGTCCTTGATGCGCGCGTCCGCGTCATAGCAGCCGGGGCGCATCTGCTCGAAGCGGAAGGGCTCGAGCTTGACCGTGTCGGGCCGTCGGCCCGCGACGGCGTTCATGCCGACCTGGGTGTGGTAGCCGCCGTCGAAGGCCCAGACCTGATGGCCTTCGGGCGTTTCGACGATGCGCGGCCCGCGCTCGCGCAGCGCCTTCGGCAGATAGCGCTCGAAGACGTGGGGCGGCTCGACGACGTGGTCGTCGACGGAGACGATCGTGTACTTCACCTGCCGCGGGGCCGGTTCGGGGAGGAAGAGCGCGGGGTCGAGCGGGGCGGTGGACATCGGGGGTCTCCTTCGGGATTCGGCTCACTGGCTCGGGGTTCGGCGCCTCGTCCTCGGGCGCGTCGATCGTTTTCCAGGCCCAGCGCTCACGTCGCGCGCAGCGCTTCGATCGCACGTCGCGCGGCGGCGTCGTTCTTCGGATCCTTCGGCACCGGGAACAGGATCCGCTCCGCGATGCCGTCGTACTCCTTGCGCAGGATGTCGGCGATCTCGTCGTAGGTTCCGGCGGGCACGAAGGTCCGCAGGATCTCGTCCGTCACGAGCGCGTCCATGTCCTTCCATCGCCCCTCGCGCGTACACGCCAGCAGCTTCTCGCCGACCTCGCGCCAGCCGTGGAACTCGAGGCAGGGCCAGTAGGCGGGGGTCGAGAGCGTGAAGACGAGGGTCGTTCGCGCCGCCTGGAGCTCGGCGTCGACCTCGGCGCGGGTCGCCCCGGTCGCGACGAGGGGGCCGGCGATGAGCTCGATGCGCACGTCGCGCCCGCTCCGCTTCGCCCCCTCCTCGAGGGCCGGCCGCGTCACGTCGCGCAGATAGCGCGGCTCGCTGTTGGTCGGATGCGTCTGGATCGCGTCACCGACCTCGCCGACCGTGCGCGTCATGATCGGACCGACGGCGCCCATCAGGATCGAGGGCGGCGGGACGTCGAGGGGACCCGGATTGAAGAAGGGCTGCATGCGATTCAGGGTGTAGGTCTCGCTGCGATAGTCGAGGGGGGTCCCGTTCTGGAACGTCTCGAAGCAGGCGCGCACCGCCCCGACGTAGTCGCGCAGGCGCGGGGCTGGCGCGCTCCAGGGCATGCCGAAGCGGCCGACGACGTTGCCCTTGACCTGCGTACCCAGCCCGAGCTGGAAGCGACCCCCCGAGAAGGCCTGGAGGTCCCACGCACCCTGGGCGACGAGCATCGGGCTGCGCGCGAAGGCGACGAGCACGCCGGTCCCGACCTCGAGCCGGCTGGTCGCCGCGAGCGCGGCATGGGAGGAAAGCATCCCGTCGTGGACCGCCTCGGGGACCGAGAGCATGTCGTAGCCGAGCGCCTCGACCCGCCGGGCGTGGTCGGCGACGTCCCGCAGCTTGACGTCGGCGCCCATCGTCGCGGTGACCTTGAGCATCGAATCTTCTCCCGAGGGCGCCGATCCGCGCCCAGGCCCGAGCGCTCCGGAGCCTAGGAGACGCGGCACCTCCGGGCAAAGCGGCACGGCGTCAGGGACAGGCGATTCCGTCGCACTCGCTCTCACCGAGATCCACCGCGGGCCCGCTCCCAGCGGGCGTGACGCAGCCGGACGGGTTCTTGCGGATCACGTTCTCGCGGTAGGCGCTCCGACCGCCGAGCAGCAGACCGGTGTCGTTCGCGACCGCGGCATCGCCGAGGGCCGGGTCGGCCATGCCGGCCTCGATGCCCTGGGCGCCATTGAGCGTCACGCCCCGCGCGGCATCGTGCGCCGCTACGAGCCGCACTCGATCCGGTAGGCTGTCCGCATGCTGGGTCCCGACGATCTCGTCCTCTGCGCGGGCACGCTCCCGTATGGCATCCCGTTCCGGGAGCGGGTCGAGGCCGCGGCCGCCGCCGGGTTTTCCGCGATCACGCTCTGGGGCCCGGACCATGCACGCGCTCGGCGCGAGGGTCTCTCGGACCGGGCGATGCGCCGTTTGCTCGACGACGCGGGGCTCGGCGTGGGCGAGCTCGACTCGGTCTGGACCTGGGCTCCGGGTACGGCGGGAACTGCGGTGCCCGACGACGAGAATCCCGACGGCTACTTCTCGGTCGGCGAGGACGCGATCTTCCGCCTCGCCGATGCCGTCGGGGCTCGTTCGATCACCGCCTCGCCCTGGGCCCCGAAGTCGGCGCCCCATGCGCGCCGCACGGCTTCGGACCGCGCGCTCGAGCGCGTGGCCGAGGGTTATGCGGGTCTCTGCGATCGCGCCGCGCGCCACGGGCTGCTCGTCCAGCTGGAGTTCCTGCCGTGGACCCTCGTGCCGGACCTCGCGATGGCGAGCGAAATCGTTCGCCGTGCGGACCGGCCGAACGGCGGCGTCGTGATCGACACCTGGCATCTCATCCGCACGACGCGAGACCCAGAGGCCCTGCGCACGCTCCCGGGCGATCGGATCATCGCGCTGCAGCTCGCCGACGCGCCGGCCGCGGCCGAGCCGGACCTCGAGGCGGCCACCCTGCACGCGCGCGTGCTTCCGGGAGAGGGCGAGCTGCCGCTCGTCCAGCTGCTTCGCATGCTGCGGTCGCTCGAGGCGCCGGCCCCGATCGGGGTCGAGGTATTCTCCGACGCGCTCCACCGCCTGGGCGCTCGCGAGGCCGCGCGCCGCGCCGCCGAGGCGACGCGGACGCTGATCTCGGCGGCGAAGGCGGCCGGATGAGAAACGAGACGACGCCGCTTCGACTCGATCCCGTCTTCGAAGACGCAGGGGCCGTGCTCGAAGGTGTTCGGTCGGCGTCGCCCTACCGGCTGCAGTCCGTCGTGGATCGCACCAATGGGGGGCAAGCGTACACGCCCTGGTTCAAGGCCTACTGGGCGGCGTCGGGAAACCTCCTGCGCCCCGAGGCCGAGGCGCTCTTCCGGTCGCCGAGTCTGCTCGAGGCCGCCGCACGCTGCTTCGGGGCCGAGATCATCCGGCCCCAGGCCCTGATGGTGAACCTGCAAGCGCCGATGCCGGCGTCGGAGGTCCACCTGGACATGCCCCACTTCCGAGGCGCGCCGGCGCGGACCCATGCCCCCGCCCTCCTCTACGCCATGGGTCGGTCGGGACTCTTCGAGCGCTGGAGGATTCGCATCGCGTCCGCGCTGATCTGGTTCCATCAGGGAATCGGCGGTGCCTTCGAGTACTGGCCCGACGGTCCGGAGCGCCCCGCCCGCGTCGCGGCCCCACCCCTCTGGAACGAGGGACTGCTGGCGGACAACGAACGCATGCTGCACTGCGTCGGGCAGATCGGCCCGAGCGAGGCGCATCTGCCGCACGACCTGCTGCGCGACTCGGCGCAGCTCCACGCGGCGGACGCCGATGGCTGGACGATTCGCGACCGGGGCGCGGACCTCTGGCGTTATTCCGCCGAGCAGCTGCGCATCTCCATTCTGTGGAAGGCCCACGCGCTGGCCGACGCCGAGGCTGCGAACGTCCTGGACGGCGGGCGCGACGATCTCGAGCCGGAGCGGATCGAGGCCGTCTTTGCCCGGCATGCGCGCGAGCACGGGTTCGCGCTGCCGACGACCGACGATCCGCGAACGGACTCGAAGTGGATCCGGGCGGTCGAGGCCCTCCCGCCGCGGTAGGCGTCGAGCGGCTCCTGCGAAGGGGCCGTACCGAACCGCCCGTCCACGGGCCAGCCGTTCGGTTCGCGGTCTATGTTCGAGTGGGATGATCGGAACGGCGCAGACGGGGCGTCGTAGGCAGAGGGAGTTGGGCGATGTCAGCGACGTCCGGACGCATGCACGAAGACGAAGGGATGGCCGCGTACTGCCGCGAGGGCACGCGGAAGGCCATGGCGCTCGGCAATCGGGGACCGATCCGCTTCACCGCCGACGGCCAGCTCCATCCCGTCATCCTGGACGCCTATCGCCGCTGCGGCTTCTACGTCTTCGAAGGCGTCCTCTCCGCGCAGGAGCTGTCGGAGATGGAGGCCGACTTCCTGGCCATGGTCGACCGGTTTCCCACGGAGCCGGGCGCGCGACTCGATCACAAGGGCCGTCCCGCCCTCGGTACCGATCATGATGCCCCGTCGCTCGTATGGTCGAAGCCTCTGGGCGATCCCTTCGGCGGCACCGCGATCTCCAAGGGGCGGCATCCGGTGAAGATGCGCGAGCCCCGATCCGCCGCGGGCCTGCCCGAGCAGATCGTCGCGGGGGTCCTCGGCACGCTGCAGTACATGGATGCCGCGTTGCGGCTCCACGGCCATCCCGACCTGTTGCGGGTCGCCGCCGCCCTCAACGGCGATGACTTCACGCCGCTCGTCGAAGCGGTCGCGATCAAGAAGCCCGGCGAGGGTCCCAGCGTCGCATGGCATCAGGATGGGATGACGCATTGGGAGAGTCCCGACTGGAATCCGGACATCCACGGCTTCAACTTCATGCCGCAGCTCTATGGCTCGACCGCCGCCAACGGCGTCTGGTACCTGCTCGGCACCCACCGTCTCGGTCGACAGGACATCCAGGGGATGGTTCAACGGGCCGGTACCGAGCGCCTGCCCGACGCGGTCCCGCTCGTCTGCGCACCCGGAGACGTCTGCCTGAGCAATCGCCAGGTCGTCCACGGGTCTTTCGCCAACGTCGGCCCCGATTGGCGCGTGACCTTCAACATGGGCGCGCTGATCCGAAGGGCCGTGGTCGGCGCCTCGGGTGCCGGCATGATGCGCGAGCAGGACCTTCGGTATGACGAAGACATGGTCCGTAAGCGCTGCGCCCTGATCGGCTATGCCATCGATGCCCGCCGCCAGCACCGCCCCGACGAGGTGCCTTTCGTCTATGCGCCGCACGCCGACGCGGGCGAGACGTACGTATGGGACGATGGCGCGCGCGAAGCCATCCGCGGCTACAACAAGCTGGATCTCATCATCTAGGGTGAGGCCGAGCATTCGACGCCGACCGCTCGAGCGGTCCATCCGGGCACGATCTTCCGCGCGTCATAGAAACGGCTCGCGGCTTCGAGGTAGCGAGGGCTCCGAAGGAAGACCTCCGATCCCGGGACCACGAGCCCCGCATGGACCCAATCCTTCTGGAACCACATGGCCTTGATCGGCGCGTCGAGATCCTCTCCCGGGTGGTACCAGCCACCGATCGGCCTGTACGGGGCATTCCGAACGAGAAGCTCGACGGCTGCGCTCGGGTCTTCGATCGCGTCTCTCAGCAGGAAGGGCGGATCGGCGTATCGAACCATCGATCTCCCTCCTCTCGCTTCGCGCGAAGGACGGCGGCGGGCGTCGAGCGTACTGAAACGGCGACCGGGCGCCCGCGCGTGAGGCGGAGACCGCGAGCGCACGCCCGATTTCCGACCCGAACGACACGAGCGGCGCCGATCCGCGATTGAAGAATCTGAATCTGGGCTCCAGAATGGGCGGCGGGGGAGAACGAATCGCCGGGACTCGCACCGCGACGCGCGCGTCGGGTCGAACCGTCGACGGGAGGGCTCGCCATGCAGACGCATCGATCGATGTGTCGGATCTGCACCGCACACTGTGCGGTGCTCGTCGACGTCGAGGACGGGCGGCCGGTCGCCGTGCGAGGCGACAAATCGAACGAGATCTACGAAGGCTTCTTGTGCGTCAAGGGGCGTGAGTTCGCCAAGGCGCATACCCATCCGCAGCGGCTGCTCCACTCCCTGAAGCGTGGGCCCGATGGAAGCCTCGCACCGATCGCGAGCGAGCGCGCGATGGACGAGATCGCCGAACGGCTGACCGCGATCGTCGCTCGCCACGGGCCGAATGCGATCGCGATGTACTGCGGGACGGCGCTCTTCCAGATTCCGACGGCGGTGCCGGTCGTCAATGCCTGGCTGGACGCGCTCGGGTCGAGCATGCGCTTCTCGAGCGGCACCATCGACCAGCCCGGCAAGCCCATCTCCCAGGCGCTCCATGGTGTCTGGCTCGCGGGACCGCATGCCTTCCACGAGTCCGACGTCTGGATGCTGATCGGCATGAATCCGCTCGTCGCGCTCTCGGGCGGGATCCCGAACCAGAATCCGGCGAGGGCCCTGCGACGTGCCCGGGAGCGCGGCCTGCGTCTGGTCGTGATCGATCCGCGTCGCACGGAGACGGCTCAGCATGCCGACCTGCATCTGCAGCCGCGGCCCGGCCAGGACCCCGCGATCCTGGCCTGCCTGCTCCACGTCATCCTTGCGGAGGGCCTCTACGACGCGGCGTTCGTGGAGGCCGAGACCGAGGGCATCGAGGCGCTGAAGCGGGCGGTCGAGCCCTTCACGCCGGAACGGGTCGCGCGTCGGGCCGACGTCTCCGCGCAGCAGCTCGTCGAGGCCGCTCGCATCTTCGGGGGCGCTTCACGGGGCTCCGCGATGGTCGGAACCGGGCCGAACATGGCGGGTCGGGGCAACCTGACCGAATACCTCGGTCTCTGCCTGAACAGCGTCTGTGGGCGCTGGCGCCGCGCGGGCGACCGCGTGTCGAATCCGGGCGTGCTGGCGCCGCGCAAGACCTTCGTGGCACAGCCGGCGCCGCCGCGACCGGCCTGGGGCTTCGGACCGAAGCTCCGCGTACGGGGCTTCGGCATGGCGGCCTGCGGACTCCCGACGGCGGCGCTCGCCGACGAGATCCTGCTCGAGGGCGAGGGACAGATCAAGGCACTCATCACCGTCGGCGGCAACCCGATGCTCGCCTGGCCCGACCAGCGCAAGACCTTCGACGCGATGCGCGCCCTCGACTTCCACGTCGTGGTCGATCCCAAGTGTACGCCGACCGCGCGCCTGGCCGACTACGTCATCGCGCCGAAGCTCCCGCTCGAGGTCCCGGGCGTGACGCTGCCGCTCGAGGAGCTCGGCAGTCGATCCGTCGGCTGGGGCTATCCGATTCCCTACGCGCAGTACTCCCCGCCCATCGTCGACCCGCCGGCGGGATCCGACCTGCTCGAGGAGTGGGAGTTCTTCTATGGACTCGGCCGGCGGATGGGCTTCCAGCTGAACGTGCGTTGCGAGATGTTCCGGGCAGTCGGAATCGACCCTCCCGTCGAGGCGCTCGACATGGAGCACAAGCCGACGAGCGAGGAGCTGCTCGATCTCGTCACGCGGAGCGCCCGCGTGCCGCTCGATCGCGTGCGTGCGCGGGCGGGGGGCGGACTCTTCGAGGAGGCGCCCGTCTTCGTCGAGCCCCGACGCGCCGATTGCCATACGCGGCTCGCGCTCGGCGATCCGACGATGCTCGCGGAGCTCGAGGCGGTCGCGCGCGAGGCGAGCGCGCCGACCGGCGAGCGCGACCATCTGCTGATCAGTCGGCGCATGCCGAACCACTACAACTCCTTCGGGCTCGACCACGAGGCGCTCCGCGCGCGCTACGGCTGCAATCCTGCCTTCCTCCACCCCGACGACCTGCACGCGCTCGGGCTCGTCAAGGGGCAGCGCGTCGAGATCGCTTCGCGACATGGAGAGATCGAAGGCGTCGCCTGGCCGGATCCGGGGCTCCGACGCGGCCTGGTATCGATGAGCCACGCCTGGGGCGACAATCCGGACATCGCCGACCCGACGGGTCATCTGGGGGCCAACACCGGGCGGCTCATGAGCGTCGAGGTCGACTTCGATCCCTACTCGGGCATTCCCAGGATGAGTGCGCTTCCGGTCCGCGTTCGGGCGCTCTGAGTCGACGCGGTCATGACGTCGTGTCGAGATCGGGCCGTCGGCCGCGCTTCCCGCCAGCCTTCGTCGCCCGGATTCAGCGCTCGGCTGGACGGATCGGCCAGAGCGGAGCCGGGAAGCGCATCGGCGACGAGCCCGCTCGACGCCGTCCTCGAACCGATTCGGCGCCGGGTGGGACGGTCTCGAACACGGCGAGATTCGCGTCTCGATTGCGCGAGCCACGGGCCCACGCGCACGGCCACATTGCCTGGTGCGATCGGTTCGCGACGCATCCGCGTAGGCCTGGCGCCCCCGGCAGGACTCGAACCTGCGACGCACGGTTTAGGAAACCGACGCTCTATCCTCTGAGCTACGGGGGCCCGGGCGCAGTCTAGCAGCGAACCCCATGGGGCCAGCACGATCCGATCCCGTCCGATCCCCCTGCCCTGCGCTCGCGATCCACGGAGACGGCGAGGCGCTCGAGAGGCGGCGGCGCTTCGCCGCCTCGTCGGGTCGGGGTCCCGCTCTCCCCGGCCGTTCGATCGCGCAGCGCGCCGGCAGCGCGTGCGCAGTCTCTACGCGGCGCGTGCCGGGAGGCGCCCGTCCGCGCGCCGCGTCGTGGCGGAGTGCGTGCCGGAGGCAACGTGGCGCTCAGCCTCGAATCCGCTCCGCCGATACGCCGGATTGCCGGCGCATCCGATCGGTGGGGACGGAATGGCAGAAGAACGCAAGATCGCGATCGCGGTTCGCGCCGCAACGGAAGACGCTCGCAGCGAGGACGTCTTCGGCCTGCTCGACGGCGCGGGCTTCGATCTGCGCCGTGAGGTCCTGCCCGATACGAAGGTCATTCTGCTGCTGCCCGGCCACGGCGGACCCGCGCTGACGAAGGCCTGTCTCGAGATCGCGCGCCTGCATCCCTCGATCCCCGCCGTCGTCTACCACACGGCCGAGAGCGAACGAAGCCATCCGGCGATCGATCACCACGTGTTCGAGCTCCTGCCCGCGCGCCTCGAGCCGGCGCGCCTGGCGGACCATCTGCGCGCCGTGCTCGCCCGCTGGCAGCGCTTCGAAGAGCTGAAGCATGCCGCCGCGACGCTGCAGCGCCTCGAGTCGACGACCGAGCTCGTCTATTTCGACTTCAGACCGGAGACCGGGACGTTCCGCCCCTCCGCGCAGCTCCGTCGCATCCTCGGCCTCGACGATGCGGCCGCGACGATCGCGCCCGGCTCGCTCCTCGACCGCATCCACTCCGACGATCGGGCGCTGTTCGCGGGCACGCTCTTCGAGGCCGCCCGCTCGGGAACGCCCTTCTGTCTCCCGATCCGGCTGACCGACGCTGAGGGGCGCCAGCGCCATTTCCGCGCCCGGGGCCGCGCCTTCGGCGAGACCGAGAAGGGCCAGACCGCGTGGGTCTTCGGCGTCTGCGAGGACACGACCGAGCACATGGAACGCCTCGCCGAGGCCGAGGCGCGCTCCCGCGTCGACGACCTGACGGGCCTCGGCAACCGCCGCTACTTCGACGATTGTCTCGCGACCGCGCTCGGTCGCGCCAAGCGTGAGCGCAACCAGCTCGGCCTCATCTACGTCGACCTCGATCGCTTCAAGCTGATCAACGACACCCTCGGCCATGACGCCGGCGACCAGCTGCTGCGCATCATCGCCGCGCGCCTCTCCGACGCGGTCCGCGCCCAGGACGTCGTCTGCGTCGACCAGGATCCAGCGAGCGAGAACGTGCGCGTCTCGCGACTCGGCGGCGACGAGTTCACGGTCCTGCTCTCCGGCATCCATGGCGCCGCCGACGCCGAGCTCGTCGCCAACCGGATGCTCGCCGCCATCCGTGAGCCGGTCGAAATCCTGGGCCAGACGCTGACCCCGTCCGCCAGCCTCGGCATCGCCGTCTACCCCGCCGACGGCCGCACGGGCGACGAGCTGCGCAAGCGCGCCGACGCCGCCCTCTACGCCGCGAAGGGGGCAGGCGGCGGCTACCGCTTCTTCGCCAAATCGATGGAGGACGGCAAGGTCCGCCGACTCTCGCTGGAGCACGAGCTGCGCATGGCGATCGATCGGGGCGAGCTCGTCGTGCTCTACCAGCCGCGCATCGACCGTCGAAGCGGCGAGACCATCGGCGCCGAGGCGCTGCTGCGCTGGAACTCCTCGAGCGTCGGGCGCGTCCACGCCGCGGAGCTGACCCAGATCGCCGAGGAGACGGGCTACATCACGACGCTCGGACGCTGGGCGCTGATGCAGGCGTGCAGGGAGGCCGCCTACTGGGCGGCCGGTCGACAGGCCCCCTGCCGGATCTCGGTCAACGTCTCGCCCGTGCAGTTCCAGCAGGACGATGTCTTCTCGGCGGTCGTCGACGCGCTCAAGCAGACCGGCCTTCCGCCGGACCGCCTCGATCTCGAGATCACCGAGACGCTCCTGCTCCGCGACGAAGCCTTCGGCTCCCAGGCACTCGAGGAGCTTCGGCGGATCGGCGTGCGGATCGTGCTCGACGACTTCGGCAAGGGCTACTCGCCGCTGGCCGTGCTCGTGAGCCAGCCGATCGACGTGCTGAAGCTCGACCGCAAGCTGATCGAGACCGTGGCGCCCGATGGCGAGGGCAGCCAGCTGCTCGCGAACGTGATCCGGATGGCTCAGGATCTCTCGCTCCATCCCATCGCGGAGGGCGTCAGCCATGCCGATCAGGCCGAGTTCCTGGTGAAGCACGGCTGCCACGAGATGCAGGGCTATCTCTTCTCGGGCCCGCTCGACGCCGAAGCCTTCCGCACGCGCATCGGTTGCCTCTGAGATCGCTGCGCCCTCGCGGCCATGCGCTCCGCCATGGCCCCTTCCTTCGCCATGACGGCCCGCATTGTCACGGCAGGTAGACGAGGGGATCGTGGGCGGTCTCGCCGCGGCGGATCTCGAAGTGGAGATGCGGTCCGGTCGCCCGACCCGTCGCCCCTACCTCGGCGATCTTCTGACCGCGTTCGACGAAGTCGCCCTTTTCGACATAGAGACGTCGCGCGTGGGCGTAGACCGAACGATAGGCGCCGGCATGCTTCAGGATCACGACCTTGCCGTAGGCGCCGAAGCGGCCGCTATGGATGACTCGCCCCGCCTCGGCGGCGAAGATGGGTGTGCCATGGGGCGCGCCGACGTCGATCCCCTCGTGCGGGCGGTTGCCGCGCAGGCCGAAGCGGGACGTCAGTCGACCCCGCACGGGCCAGGCGAAGTGAAGCGGTGCATCGCTCGGCGGGCGTCGCCGGGCGAGCGGCGAGAGCGATGTGGCCGGCGGACCGGGAATCAGCAGTCGCTGTCCGATTCGGAGCTGCGTGACGTCTCGGATGCCGTTCGCGCGCGCGATCTCCGCCGCGGGCACGCCGTAGCGCAGCCCGATGCGGTAGAGGTTCTCGCCCGGGCCGACGACGTGGTAGATCGGCGCCCGCGCCTCGGGCGCGGCGGATCGCGTCGCACATCCGGTCGGCCCCAGGACGGCGCAGAGCGCCGACGCGAGCGCCAGCGCGAGCAAGGGCCGTGCGCGTCGTGCGCGGCCGCGCGCGCCGTGCCCCTGCTCCGCTCGGCCTTCCCCCATGCCGGATGCGGCCAGGCTCAGGGCGTGATCACGATCGGTTGCCCGGGACGGGACGGCCGCACGCCGCTCCATCCGGAGAGCGCCCCCATCTGCCCGTCGTACCCGACCGCTGCGATGGCGACGAACTCGTCGCTGTCGAGCGTGACGAGGGCGGAGAAGAACTCGACCGAGCCGCTCAGATGGCCTTCGGGCTTGCCGACGTCGATCCGCCGTGCGCCTTGGGGATCGTCCTTGGCCGACGAGACGAAGACGATGAAGCGCTTGACGGCGGAGCCGTTCGGATGGGCCCAGATGATCTCGTGGCTCGAGGGCTCCGCACCGGCTGCCGAGGCGACCAGGAGCGCCAGGGTCATCCGGGAAGCCGCGAGCCAGCGGCCGGTCCTCGAGCCGGAGTCCCGGCACGGGCCGGTCGGCTCGTCCCGGCGACGGGGACGGGGCGTCCCGCTCCGCATGCCGTCCCGATTCGGACTAGCCGCGTCGATCCCGCGCTTCCGATGCCGGAAGCATCGCTTCGTCTCCATGCCACCCCCCTTGCTTGCCCGTCGCTGACGCGGGCCGAACGTCGGTCGAGAATACCGCGTCGGGGCGCTCGGGCGGTCCCGGGGCGGCGACCGGGGGGAGGACGGGCTGCTCGCTGAAGCGGACCTCGCCGAGGGGCGAGAAGGCGCGGACCTCGGCGACCGGCGTCGCCGCGCGGATCACGCCGACGGCATTGACGTAGCCATCGCGCGGGTCGAAGCGGTGTGACGCGACCGCGACGCACGGCTCGCTGCCCTCGTTCGGCGCGCAGTAGGCATGGGTCTCGACGCCGAAGGGCGCGCGGGTCGTTCGGAAGCCGGCGCGCGCGCTCGTGGACATGTCGACGCGGATTCCGACGGCGACCCGCGTCGCGAAGGGGCCGACGGCGATCCGCTCGTGGATCCGTCCCTCGAGTCGCGAGCTGAGGACCTCGCCCGTCGCCCGATCGAGCACCCAGACGAAGTCGCTGAACGTTCCCGGAATCACGGCGGTCCCCGTCGAGCGGAGGTGCTGCTCCATCTCCGAAGCCGGGATCCGGATCTGGAGCCGGTCCGGGCTGTCGCCCGCCTCGATGCGGGCGCTTCGCGGCGGACTCCAGATCGCATCGAGCCGGCCGGGCTGATCGGCGGGCGAGACCTCGAAGCGGACCTCGATCCGGCGGGGCGTCGGATTCTCGAGCTCGAGCGGATCCGCACGAGCGGGCTCCGGCGCCACCGCGAGCGCGACGAGGCCGAGCATCGTCGCGATCGCCCTCGCCGGGGGGAAGCTCGTCGCGCCCGTCTGCATGGACCGCTCCCTGTCGGCCCATGCGGGGGCCGAGCTCGGAGCATGGTTCTGCAAGAGGGGTACCGAGGGCCAGTCGGTCGCAGAGCGCGGTCGAGGCCGCCTCCAGGCCATCGTCTGGGCCATCGTCTAGGCCGTCGCCGTGGAAGCGGAATGCTCACGATGGGCAATCCGCGGGACACCCTTGCCGGTCGCCTGCGGCTTCCCTCGCGTGTCCCCACCGCGGACGCTCGCCGAGGACGCGCGAGCGGATCAGCCGCGTCGCATGTGGGCGACGTACTGACTCAACATGTGCATGACGGCCTGATGGACGTCCTCGGCGAGCCCGTAGTTCTCGACCGGAACGTGCAGGACGTGGTCCGCGAGCCCGGCGAGCTCTCCGCCCCCGAATCCGACGAAGGCGATCGTCGGCACGCCCCGCTTCCGCGCATAATGGCAGGCCTCGACCACGTTCGGCGAGGATCCGCTGGCGCTGATCAGGAGCACCGCATCCCCCGCGCGCAGCTGATGCTCGAGCTGCTTGCGGTAGATCTGGTCGTATGCGAGATCGTTCGCGATCGCCGTGATCATCGCGGAATTGGAGGCGAGCGAGACGGCGCGCAGCGGGGATGACCGTCGGCGTCAGGTGCCGCTGGCGAGATCGCGGGCCGCGTGGTCGAGCGAGGCGCTGCCCCACGTTGCCCGCGATGCAGAGCGTCCCCGCCTCGCCCGGAGAGCGCGAGCGGGACCTCGAGGATCTCGTGCAGCGCCGCGGTCGAGCTGCCCGGGAGCCGTGGTGGGGCGCTCACGGTAGTCAGGGACGAAGCGATCGAATCCGCTCATCGGTCTCTCCGGCTGACGCCAGGCGTTCGGCGCAGGCGGGCATGGCTGGCGGAGGAACGTATCGTGTCGGGGCGCCGGGCCTGCAGGCTCGGCCGTGGGGGAGCCGCGCCGGCATCGCGGCGCGAGGTCGGGGAGAAGATGGCGGTGGGCCAGAGGGGAGCGCGGGGCGGGCGCGGACGGTGTGCGCGCCGTCGCTGCCTCGATCGAGACGGGACCCTGATCGTCGGCGAGGGCGACCAACTGGTCGAGCGACCCGAGCAGGTCGTGCTGCTTGCCGGGGGTGGCGGCGGCGTTTGCTCGGCAGCTCGCGGGAACCGGCGCTATCGCATCGTGGTCGTGACGAACCAATCGGCCGTGGGGCGCGGCTGGCTCGCCGAGCCGAGCTCCAGCAGGTCCGGCGCGCTGGCGCGACGGGTCGCCGAGCAGGGCGGCCGGCTCGACGCGATCTACTTCAGTCCGGAGCGCCCCGACCCCTCCGGCGGACGATCCGCATGCAATGCACCAAGCCCGGCGCCGGCATGCTGCTGCGCGCCGCGCGCGGCACAGGCTCGACCTCGCCCGCTCCTGGATGATCGGCGATCAGCTTCGCGACGCGCTCGCCGGGCGCCGCGCCGGATGCCGCGGCAGCCTGTCGTGCGCAGCGGACGGGCACCGCCGGCCGACGCGGCCGACCAGGCCGATGGCGTCTTCGACGACCTCGAGGCGGCTGTCGCCCACGTCCTCGCAAGCCCCGGCCCCGGACCCGAGGCGTCGAGCGGCGCGTGAGCCCCGCCCGTCGCGGCCGGCATCGAACGCCCGCCTCGCCGGCCCCGTCGAGGCAACTGGGGCACCCGCCGACAGGTCGCCGGTCAGCGCGTCGATCGGCGTACCACTCGACACCCGCGATGAGCCAGCCCGATCGGCGCAGGAGGCGGCCCTCGACCACAGCCACGGGCGCATCGCCGGGCGAACGCGCCCTCGAAGCGCGCGCTCGAAGATCGATCGATACGGCGACTCGGCGAAGCGCCAGACCCGCCTCGTGGTCGGATGGAAGGCCTTGTACACGGCCTCCTTCGCGCAGAACACCGCCCGCACCCGCCGACCTCCTCCCCACGGCCCGCCCGCGTCGGCAGGCCCGTTCGTCGCCGAAGCAGATCATGCGCTCGAGGCCGGACTACGGGCTCGTCCGGCTCGAGGTCAGCCGAGGCCACGCTACAGGCGCGAGGCCGGACGGCGCGACAGCGGCGGCGCGAAGCGCGAATGCGTGATCGAACCGACCCAGCCGGTCGGCCGGTCGAGCGTCCGATCGACGTTGCGCGCGATGGCGACGGGCGCCTGGCCAGCGATCGACGAGCAGCCGGCATGACCAACGTGCCGTCGAGAACTCGATCTGCCGCGCGGCCGGGCCCCTTCGATGGCGAGCGCGCTCAGTCGGCATCAGGGCTGCGCAGTGGTCGGCGATCGGGCCGGCGCGGTCGCCACGTCGAGCAGGTCATCGACGCGCGGCGGTCGAACGGAGAAGCGTCCATCGCGGCGGGCAGGCGCGCATCGCGAGTCATCGGGCGGCCATCATCCAGGCGCGGCGCCCCGCCATCGGGAGCGCGTCGCCCGCGTTGCCCGCGCTCCGCCTCGAGCTACATGCCGCGGAAGTGAACCTGATGTCACGGTCTGCGCGAGGATGACGAGGTCGAGCAGCGAACGGTATAGGTGGTAGGGTCGAGCGCATGACTTCTGCTCGTACCCCTCGACGCTGTTGACGTAGCCGTAGCGCGTGCTGCGCCCAGCCCGTCACGCCGGGTCGAACCGTCGTCCGCAGGGCGTAGTAGGGGTAGATGTCGCGCAGCGGTCGGCGAACTCGGGTCGCTCGGCGGGGGCCGACGAGGCTCATGTCGCTGCGACCAGCACGTTCCACAGCTGGAAGCTCGTCCAGTCGCGTCCGCCGGATGAAATAGCCGACGCGCGTGATGCGGTCGTCGTTGTCCGCCGTGAATGCAGGCCTTCGACCTCGACTCGGCCTTGTCGCATCGAGCGAAGCTTGTTCATCATGAACGGCTTGTCGTTCTGGCCGAGCCGTCGCTGGCGGTAGAGGACGGGGCCGGGCGAGTCGAGCTTGATCGCGATCGCCGTCAGCGCGAGGATCGGCGCCGTCAGGACGAGCAAGGCGCCCGCGCCGACGACGTCGAGCGCGCGCCGCGGCACCGATAGGCGGGACCACAGGCGAAGCCCGGCCCGAAGATCAGGTAGCTCGAGCGCAGATCCGCATGGACCCGGCCCGAGGAGGCGTTCGAGAAGGAGAGCCGGACTCGACCCCGACGCCGCCGGAGTCTTCGCGAGCATCAGCGTGTCGGCGGGAAAGTGTTCGTGGCGATCCTTCGGCGACGACGATATGGTCGATGTTCCAGTCGATCAGGATCTTCCTCGAGCTCGTGCAGGCAGCCCGGAACGCGGAAGCCCCCGAAGCTCGCGCCGTGCTGATGGAGCGCCAGATCGTCGGTCAGGAAGCCGAGCATGCAGATGCCGGTATCGCTGCGTTCCTGGAGCATGCGCGCGACGCGTAGCCCGAGGTCAGTCGCGCCGATCACGAGCACGTTGATCGTCAGCAGGCGTGTCCCCAAGAAGCGGAGGGCGGTCCGCGTCAGGATCCAGGGCGGGAAGGCGATCGCAGCGATCGACGCCATCGTCGGCGTGACGCCCTCCGGTACCCAGACCGGAAATAGCCCGCGATCCCTGCCGCAGAAGCCCATCCCCATCGTGACGAGGATCAGATCAGGGTCCATGGCCGTCGCCGAGGAGGTCTCGAGGCCGGTAGCCCTCGTTGAAGAAGAGCGCACCGGGTCACGATCGTCGTGACCGCCCGCCGCGATGAGGTAGTGGGGGAGCGCGATCGGCAGATGACTGACGAACCACGTGATGGCGAATCCAGCCAGCACACAGGCACCGTCGAGGCGCAGCGCAGATCGAGCGAGGCGAGTAGACGCCATTCAGGTAGTACATCGTTTGAGCCTGCTCCGTCGAGAACAGCGCCTGTCGAACTTCTGACGTTCGAACAGCGGACCTCGACGATGTCTGGCCTCCGGAACACGAATCGGTGGCGTCGGAACTGAGCCCATCGAGGCCGGATCGCTTCGGCCGCCATCCTAGCAGCTCAGGTCTTTTCTTGTCCCAATCACACGAATCGGGCCCGCACCGCTGCGATGAAAATCGATGCGAAGAATGGCTGCAGGCCCCGATCGGCGTGAACCCGGCCGACCATGAGGTGAACCCCACTCCCTGGCGCGAAGCGAGGCGGTCGTTCGCGGTCAGGCCGATCTCGGCCCTCCGGCGAGCGCCTCCGTCCGATAGGATCCAGTCATGCGAATCGAACGCATCGAGGCCCCGGAGCCGAGTGGAACGCTTCGTCGAGGCCCATCCCGAGGGCCGACTCGGCCACACGCAGCCACCCTGGTCCGGGATCTGTCCGACGCCCTGCGGCCTCGAGCCCTGCTTCCTGGCCGCCCGGGCCTCGGACGGCGAGCTCGGGGTGTTGCCCCTCGTCACTTCCGGTCGTGGCCCGGTGGCCGGCCCGCGCTGGTCTCGCTCCCTTTTCTCGACTCCGCCGGGATCCTCGCGGCCGACCGAAACGCCGCCGCGCTGCGCGCCGGGCGATGGAGATCTGAGCGAGCGTCGTTTCGGGCCGCTCGAGCTGCGCGAGTCGAGGCCCGCCGGCGACCCGGGCGCGGTCAGGCGGACTCGACCGGGTCAATCTCGCCCTGCCCTCAAGGCGAGCGAGGAGACGCAGTGGACGGCGCTCTCGACCAAGGTCCGCAACCAGTGCCGGAAGGCCGACCGGGAGGGCTGGTCCGCGCAGCGGAACTCCGAGGCGCTCCGCCGTGCGCGTTCCTGCTTCCTACCAGGTCAGCATGCGCGATCTCGGTTACCGCCTCACGCCGAGCGCTTCTTCGCCGCCGTCATCCGGCGCTTCGGCGAGCGCTGCCGGTTCATCGTGACGGAGCATGCGGGTCGGCCGGTCGGCGGCCTCGTCGCGATCCGCTTCGGGCGGCGCGTCTGTGTCCCCCAGGCTTCGACATTGCGCAGCGAGCGAAGTCGATGTCCCAACAACCAGATCTACTGGGAGGCGATCCGCTGGGCGATCGCGGGCGGCGCGTCAGATTCGACCGGTCGCTCGCCGCAGGACGGCGTTCGCTTCAAGAAGGGCTGAGGCGCGACGGAGGAGAGCCGCTCGTCTGGCGACGCTTCGAGCCGGACGGACGGGAGACGCCGCGCCAGGCGGGGACCGAGAGCGCGCTCGTACGGAAGCTCTCGGCGCTCTGGACGCGATTGCCGGTCGGGCTGGCGACGGCGATGGGGACCCGGTTGCGGCCGTATTTCTCCAACTGAGCCCGGTCCATCCAGGCCGGAACCCCCGCGAGCCGGCCCGCGTCCGGCGCCCCCCCGCCGCGGGACGCATGGCCAGCGGCGCGCGGACGGACGGCGGCCGATCGCTACCGGATCGTCGGCAGGGAGCCCAGCAGCGGCGCGCCCGTCAGATCCTCGAGGTGTTTCGAGTCGATCACGACGGGTCGGATCAGCTCGTGCAGCACGACGCCGACGACGCTCAGCGCCAGGGCCGCGACGATCGCCAGGCCGACGAACACGAAACGGGGGATCAACGGGCCGGCCGCCGGCGCGGCCGCCTCGACCCGGACCAGCTGCGCGCCCTTCTGCGCCGATTCCATGCTCTTCGAGAGCTCGACGTTCTTGAGCTTGCGGAGATTCTGGGTGTAGGACTCCTGGAGGATCACCTCCTCGCGCTCGAGGGCGCGCAGGTCCTCGGTGATCTCCGACGTCTGGTCGACCTTGCCCTCGAGCTGCTTCATCTCGAGATCGATCTCGTTCAGCCGCTGGATGCGGGAGGCGATCTCGCGGTCGAGCCGCGCGCGCCGCTGGGCCGCGGTCTCGCGCTTCGCCTGCAGGAGGGGATCGGTCCCCGGATCCTGTTCCTCGAGCGACGCGATGCGGCGGCGGACGGATTGGACCTGGGGATGGTCTTCGGTGTAGAGGACGAGCAGCCGGGCCAGCTCGCTCTCGAGCTGCTCGCGCAGGCTCGGTTCGTGGGCGAGGCCGCCCGCGGAGATCCCGGTCTCGCTCAGCTGGGAGCGCAGGTCGCTGATCTGCAGGACGAGCGAGGCGCGCTGGGTCTCGAGCCGCTCGAGGCGGCCCAGGGTCGCGCTCTGCTCTTCGGGCAGCGAGCCGCGGTACTGCTCGCGGAAGTGGGCGAGCTTGCGCTGATGCTCGCGCAGCGCCTCGTCGGATCGCTCGAACTCGCGTCGCATGAAGTCGAGCGTGATCTGCGACTGGGCTCCGCGGAACTCGAGGTATTCGTCGATCAGCGCCGAGGCGAGGCGGTTGACGATCCCGGCGACGCGCTCGGGGTCGTTTCCGGCCAGCACGAGACGAATCGAAAGGGATTCGTTGTCGGGGGTGCCCTTGATCGAGGTCTCCTCGATCTCGAGGTCCTGGCGGAGCGCCGACACGATCTCCGAGACCGTGTCCTCGTCGCCCCCCAACGCCTGCGCCTCCTCCTCGGCGATCGCCTGGAGGCGGCGGCGCGTGAAGACGCGGTTGCGGACCTCCTTGAACTGCTGGGACGGCGTCTGGACGATGACGGAGGGAACGTATTGATCCGGGATGGCCTTCGCCGTCAGCATGAGCAGCGACGAGGACTCGAAGCGCAGCGGGACGAGCTGGGCCGCGAGGACCACCGGAACGATCAGGAGCGCGAAAGCCACGAGCCCCCAGCGATAGCCGCGGCGCAGGACGCCGACCGGGTCACGCAGCTGCGCCGGGATCGAGACGCCGCCCTCTTCCTCGTCCTCGAACCCCAGCGGTCCCATCGGCTCGCTCATCGCGGCTCCTCCGCGTCCGCGCGGGCCGGAGCGGACTCTTCGGTCGGGGCGTCGCCGTCGCCGTAGTAGTAGTACTCGGTCGGGATCGACCCTGCGTCCCGGGCATGATTCAGGACGCAGCCCAGGACCTTCTCCCGCGGAAGATGATCGAGGGCGCCGCGAATGGACTTCGTCGGCGTGCTGCCCGCCTTCGCGACGAAGACGTAGGCGTCGGCCGCGTCGATGACGCTCGCGGCGTCGGAAACGACGAGCGCAGGCGGCGTATCGATGACGACGCGTGAGAAGCGACGCTCGAGCTGATCGATCAGGCTGCGGAGGTTCTGGCTGGCGAGGAGCGCCTCGGGCGTGGACGTTCCGCGATCCGTCGCGAGGACCGTCAGGCCCGGGATGTCGGTGACGAGCAGGGCCTCGTCGAGGGAGACGCGCCGCTCGATGACGTCGCGGATCGTGCGGACGGGGGTCAGGCCGAGGCTGCGCGCGACGCTCGGTCGTCGCAAGTCGAGGTCGACGAGGACGACGGACTCGCTGCGGTCGAGCTGGGTCAGCGCGATCGCGAGATTGCAGGCCGTCGTGGTCTTGCCCTCCCCGCGCAGCGAGCTCGTGATGGCGATCGAATGGATGTCGCGGCTGGCGGCGCGGCGCTTGACCTTCTGCGCGATGCGCCGCGCGGCGGCTGCGCCCGGCGTCGTGCCGTCGAGGATCGAGATGCGCTCGGCGCGGGCAGCGCCCGGCTCGCGCGCCACGGGCTGGATCGGCGCCTCCTTGCGGACGCCGGGGCTCGCGGTCAGCTCCCGGGGACCGGGGGCGGCGCTCCGGGGGCCCGCCGATCGGGTGGACTCGTCGCCAGGGTCGCCGGAGGTCGCGGCGGCCTCGCCGCGTCGGACGTGACCGAGCACCTCGTCGAGCGAGAGCGTACGGCCGGCCGCGGCGCGTTCGGGGGGCGAGGAGGACGAGCGGTCCTCCCGCGCGGCCTCCTCTTCATTCGCGCGCCGAATGGCCTCCGCCAGCTCGCCCATAGGTCTCCCTCGATCCGTGGATGGATTGGCCCGCGCTCGGTCGAGCATCACGAATCGGGCTCGTGACTCGGCGCCGATCACCCCCGATCGGCCAGGTCCGGCGCGTTCCCCACAAGAATCGGACTCGCGAGTGGGTGGCCCCTCGTCGAGGAAGGGGTCGTGTCGATGCGACCTGGATCACGTTCCCGGTGGGAACGGTGGGCATACTAGCCCAATTCTGCGGGCGAAATGCGGGCTCGCTGCCCGGCGACTGCACGCAGGCGTCGAGCGGACGCAGCCGGGGTCGCCGATGCCGGAGAGCCGACCCGGCCTGCCCGTCTCTTTTGGTCTCGACCGGGCCACCCACCGGGTCGATGCACGGCTCGGATCTTCCTTCTCCGGCGCAGCGCTCGATCGGCGAGCGAGCGGCTCGCGCGCGCGCCATGCCTGGTAGCGTGGGGAGCCAGGGCCTCCGACCCACGACGAGGACAACGACGAGGATCGCGTGAACGCGGGAACCCAGGACGGCTCGAAGCACGCGCTCTCGGTGGATCTGGAGGAGTACTTCCAGGTCTCGAACTTCGAGCGCGTCCTCTCGCGCGGGGACTGGGACGGCCTCCCGCGACGGGTCGAGGCGCAGGCAGACCGCTTGCTCGACCGCTTCGACGAGACCGGCAGTCGCGCGACCTTCTTCGTGCTCGGCTGGGTCGCGGAGCGCGAGCCCCGCCTGATCCGCCGCATCGCCGAGCGGGGCCACGAGATCGCCTGCCACGGCTACGACCATCGCCTCGTCTACGAGCTGTCCCCCGACGCCTTCCGCGCCGACCTCGTCCGCGCCAAGCAGGCCATCGAGGACGCGGCCGGCGTCCGTCCCGTCGGCTACCGCGCGCCGAGCTATTCGATCACGCGGCGCTCGCTCTGGGCCCTCGACGTCCTCGTCGATGAGGGCTTCGAGTACGACTCCTCGATCTTCCCGACGCGCCATCCGCGCTACGGCATTCCGGACTTCTCGCGCATCCCCGTCGTGATCCAGCTCGCCGAAGATCGGTCGATCCGCGAGTTCCCGATGACGACGCTGCCCCTCGGCCGGGTCAACCTCCCGCTCGCCGGTGGCGCCTATCTGCGTTTCTTCCCACCGCTCGTCTTTCGCTGGGGGCTCCGCCATCTGAGCCGCCGCGGCGAGCCGATCGTGCTCTACGTGCATCCCTGGGAGATCGACCCCGAGCAGCCGCGGCTCGACGCGGGGCTGCGCGTCCGGATCAACCACTATTTCAACCTCGGACGGACCGAGGGTCGGCTGGTGTCGCTGCTCGAGCGCTTCCGATTCGGAACGCTGCGCGAGGTGCTCGATGGGCTCCACGCGACGCGGCAGCTCGCGCCCGTCCGGGTCGGCTGACGCGGAAGCGAGCGGGACCTCATGTCGACGCCCGGGCCGACCGGAAGGCGCGCCCATCGAGCCACGCGAGCGCATCCTCGTGACCGACGCGGAGACCCGCGCCGCCCTCGCCGCCGTGCGCTCCCTCGGCCGCGCGGGGCACGCGATCCATACCGTCTCCGGCCTGCCCCGCGCGCTCGCGAGCGCCTCGCGTTTCGTCGAGGCCGAGCACCTGCTGCCCGATGCGGCCCGGGAGCCCGAGGCCTGGGCGGAGGGCCTCGAGGCCCTCGCGCGGCGTCTCCACGTCGATCGCGTCCTGCCCGTGACCGAGGTGTCGCTCGGTGCGCTCTACGCCGCCGGGCTCGAGGCGCGCCTGCCCTGCCTGTGTCCCACGGCCCAGGCCTATGCGGCAGCGACCGACAAACACGCGATCCGCGAGGTCGCTCGCCGCGTCGGCCTGCGCACCCCCCGAAGCCGGCTCTACGAAGATCCGACGACGCTCGAGCGCCTGCCCGCGGACTTCGCCTATCCCGTGATCCTGAAGGCGCGCCGCTCGCGCTTCCGGACTCCGACGGGCTGGGGTGCCGGGTCGGTCGTGCGCGTCGACGACGATGCGGGCCTCGCGCGCGCGGTCCGGCTGCCGGACTTCGCGCCGGGGCTGCTGCTGCAGGCGTTCCTGCCGGGCCATGGCGCCGGGATCTTCGTGCTCGCGCAGGGCGGCCGCTGTCTCGCCGCGTTCGCGCATCGCCGCGTGCGCGAGAAGCCGCCGAGCGGAGGCGTCAGCGTCGTCGCGGAGTCGGTCGCCCCCGACCCCGCGCTGCTCGCGGCGTCGGTCGAGCTCGTCGGCGCGCTCGGCCTCGACGGGGTCGCGATGGTCGAGTTCCGCGCCTCGCCCGGCGAGGTCCCCGCGCTGATGGAGATCAATCCCCGGCTCTGGGGCTCGCTGCAGCTCGCGATCGATGCCGGCGTCGACTTCCCGCGCCTGCTCTGGCGGATGCATGCCGGTCTCCCGGTCGAGCCGGCCACGCCGCGCCTCGGCGTCCGGACGCGCTGGCTGCTGGGCGACCTCGACCATCTGCTGATCGCGCTGCGACGCGCCGAGATGCGCCGCGCGACCGGCCGCAGCCGCGGCCGGGTCGTGCTCGACTTCCTGCGAAGCTTCTTCGATGGGTCGCGGCTCGAGGTCCTGCGCGCCGACGATTGGCGGCCCTTCGCCCGGGAGCTTCGGCAGCGACTCGGCGGCTGAGCCGGACGGGCGCGCTCCCGGCGAGCCGAAACCGGCCGGTCGAAGCGTCGACCCGCTCGCGCCGGCCTCGGCCGGGGCCCGACCGCGCTCGCATCCGGCGCCCCGATCTCGATCACGGCCTTCCGCCCCGGTAGGCTTGGCCTTCGTAGCCGGGAGGGGGCGTTGCTTCGTCGCTGCCGCTCGACTGCGCAGCCGAGTCGGATCGATCCACGTCATCCGTCGATGCACGAATTCAGAACCCGGGTGAGTGCGGTCACGATCACCCGCATCAGGCCCGCCGAAGAGGGTCCCGATCATCGACTGCGGATGCGGCCACCCGGCCGTGCCGTGTTCAACGAACCGACTCGCGAGCGTTGAGGAGCCGAGGCATGACGGGGACGGAAGCGACGAAGAATCGGGGCCGCTGGATCGCGCTCGGGCTGGCCTGGCTCGCGCTCGGCGCGACGCAGGCCGAGGCGCGTCAGGAGGTCCTGCAGTGGACCCACTCGGATGCGGCGGCCGTCCAGCGATTCGAGGCCCTCTACGGCACGAGCTCGGGCTCGTACGGCTCGACCGTCAATCTCGGCAAGCCCACGCCGAATTCGTCCGGCATCTACCAGGGCTCGATCACCGTCGGCGACACCGCCGACGTCTACGTCGTCGTCCGCGCCGTCGGAACGAGCGGCGAGATCAGCGCGAACTCGGCCGAGCGATTCCGCGCGGCGCCGGCGGGCTCGGGCACCGGCACGGGTGGGAGCACCGGCGGGTCGGGCTCGGGCGGCTCGGGATCGGGCTCCGGGAGCACGACACCGAGCTTCGACTTCGAGGGCCTGGCGTCGGGCTCCGTCGTTCCCGGCTGGATCGACACGGGGGCGAACTTCAGTCTGGCGGCGAACGACGCGTTGTTCGGCGTCGCCACCACGCAGCTCGGCGGCTCCTTCTGGACCTCGTCGACGGCCAACGACATCCATTCCCACATGGCGAGCCCGGCGCCGACCCCGAGCCAGAACTATCGCCTGCGCGGCGGCATGAGCCTCGGCAGCGCGAGCGGCGGCATCGGCGTCACGGTCTACAGCGGCTACCCGACGAAGGATGCGTACTACCGCCTCGGGAGCGCGCCGAACGGCACGTTCGTGCTGAGCGCGCGCCACGGGCTGAGCTGCTCGCTCGCGGACTCCGGCTACACGCCCTCGCCCGGCGGCTCCTACGCCTTCGATATCGCGGTCCAGACGCTCGCCGATCGCAATCGCATCCACGCCAAGGTCTGGACCCTCGGCGGATCGGAGCCCAGCACGCCGCAGATCGTCTGCGACGATACGAGCGCCTCGCGACCGACCAGCGGCACGTTCGGCACCTGGGCGACGGGCGCCGGGACCAAGTTCTGGGACAACTTCGACCTGAAGCCGCTCAGCGGCTCGCTGTCGGCCCCGCCGACGTCGAGCGGAAGCGGGCCGCTGGCGCCGCCGGTGTTGATCGACATCGTGCCGGTCAACTAGGGGTGTCGGTGCACTGGGGGCGGTGCTGCCATGGTCCGCCCGCTCGCGGCGCGCGCCGCTGCGTAGGGCGCGCGGTCGCCAGAGTCGAGTGACGCTCGCTGTGCCCGTCCGTCGATGGCTTCGCCATCAGGGGACGGGCACAGTCGTTCGGACGGGCGAGCGGCGCGCGCAGCGGGAGAGCGATTCCATTGCGGTGCCCGAGCGCGTTGCCGACTATCCGGCCATGAATGAACAGGGATCTCGACCGGACGGGACCATCCCCACGACCCGCCGACGGCAGCAAGGTTCCCTGATCGCCCGATTGGCGATCGCTGCGATCGCCTTCGCCATGACGCTGGGCTTCTTCGAGCTCCTGCTCCGCTGGCAGTTCGGACCGCCCGCCCGCTTCACCTATCCACAGGAGTACTATCAGGACGATCCCGAAATCGGGCACGCGCTGGTCCCGAACCAGGAAGCCTTCACGCACCATGTACCGATTCGAACGAACTCGCACGGCCTGAGGGATGCGGAGTTCGCCAAGCAGCCACCGCCGGGCGTCTCGAGGGTCATCGCCATCGGCGATTCCCAGACCTACGGGGAGGGACTTCCGTCGGAGGGCACCTGGCCGAAGCAGCTCGAAGCGATGCTGAATCGCGACCGCGTGCGTCGATCGCAGTGGCAGGTCGTCAACGCCGGCCTGAGCGCGAGCGACACCTGGCAGCACGCGATCATCCTCGACCGGGTGTTGAATTGGTACGACGCCGACGTCGTCGTCCTCGCGATCTACGTCAACGACGTCACGGCGCGATGGATGCCGGGCCCCGCGAGCGAGCGCACCAACTCGATGCAGAAGCGGGTCGGCTACCTGCTCAAGCGGAGCGCCGTTCTGTCGCTCGCGCGGCGCGCGTTCCTGCGATCGGGCCATCAGGACATGGAGTTGGAGATTCTGAAGGGCGAGTCCGAGGTGCCTCAGATCGAGGCGGGCTGGGAGACGATGGCGCGCTCGCTCGACCAGATGCGCGCGCTCTGCCGCGCGCGCGGAATCGAACTCTTCGCCGCGATCCTGCCTCGAAAGGACCAGGTCGCCGGCCTGACGCCCGAGCGAGGGTATCAGGACCGTGTGATCCGCATCCTCGATGCGGTGGGGATCGAACATGCAGATCTGCTCGTCCCCATGAGCGAGGCGTATCCGACGCTCGGCGAGCGACTGTTCATTCCCTGGGATGGCCACAACGCGACCGAAGCGAACACGATCGTCGCGGATCAGGTCGAGAAGCTCCTTCGTCGGGCCAGCCGAGGTGATCATGCTCACGGGGCAACGAGCCGACGGGGCCGATAGGATCCGCGAACTACGGCGACCGCCGCAGATGGAAGATTGCCGGGAGCCCCGTGTCCCCACGGGCCCGACTGAAGGAGTCTCATGCCGATCAAACGCCTCCTGGTCGTCCTTGCCTTCGGGTTGACGCTCGCCCCCGGTGCGGCGAGCGCGAAGGACGAATCGTGTACCTACGGCGTCGACTGCCTCTGCGATCGCTTGAAGAGCGACGCGAGCGTCATCTTCTGCGAGGATTTCGAGGATCCGCAGCTGGCGAATACCTCGACGCGTGGGCATTGGTCCGACAAGTACGGTCCGTCGGTCGACACGTGTCTCGTGGACGGTGCGAGCGCGGAGAAATGGCGCCTCGGCTTCTATCCCGATCCCGCCGCGGTCACACAGGGACGAGCCTGCGCCGCCCAGGTTCGCGAGAACACCTGCGAGGTGTCGGGTCAGACGGATTGTGTCTTCCAGGGGTCCTACTCGTTCGGCCACCGCATGCAGCCGGGCAAGACGCAGGGCATCCTCGGGCAGGCGCGCTTCAAGCGGACGAGTCGGCGCTTCGGCATGACCATGATGATCAAGTGGTCGAAGAACTACATGCCGCCGGGTGGCTCGACCGGGCCGGCCCACAAGATGAACGAGTTCGGAGAGAGCAACAGCCCGTTGATCGGCGCCACGCTGTGGAGCTCGTCGTCGACGCCGCAGAATCATCCGTTTTCGGGCGGCATCTTCACATCGGGTAATCCGCGACCCTCGATGACGCTCGGGAGTGTGAACGTGCCCTCGGGCCTGCCTGGCTTCACCTACTTCGGACCCGATCGATCCCGCTACAGCTGGGGGACGACGAACAACCTCGATCAATGGGGCTGCTTCCAGATGCATTGGGACGGCTGGGGAACCAGCAACACGAGGTTCCGGTACTGGTTCAACGGAACGTTGATCATGGACGGTCAGATCGATTCGTCGCAGATGTACCAGGGCTGGGACTCCAACGGCGTCGGCAGCTTCGTCTGGAACAACTACTACAATGGCCCCGGATCTCCGGGCGATGGTTACCCTGGGAGCAGCGTCGCGTATCGGTACGAGGACAACGTCGTCGTGAGCGACGGTGTGGAGCCCGTATCGTGTGCGGCGATCGGCTTCGGAACGTCGGGCTCGAACAACAACCCTCCGCCCCCGCTTCCCTTGCCCGCCCCGGTCCTCCTGCCGTAGTCGCTGTACGTGTTCGATCGAGCGCCGCGTCTCCGCCGAGCGGAGGCGCGGCGCTCGCGTTCGAAGTCACGGCTCCGGGGGCGGCGGCACGCCGTCCTCTAGCGATCGATGGCCGAGGGGGACGGCGACGCCGCGCCGCTCCCCTCTGCGACGAATCCCGAACGGACGAGCTCCTGGTAGATCTCGTCCGAGGCGATCTCCATGCCGAGCGGCCCGGGGTGCAGGTCGTAGGGAAGATAGGGATTGGCGCCCTCCGCGATCGACGCGCGATAGGGTCCTTCGAGATCGACGATCGGAAAGCCGGTCTCCTGCCACTCGCGCCTCAGCGCTTCGCCGTAGACCGGCGAGGGATCCGGCTGACGAACGTGATTCTCCATGGGGAACGAGACGAGCACGACCGGGATGCCCCGTTCGCGGGCCGCTCGCGCGATGGCGCGGAGGCGCTCCCCTGTCGCGCGCCAATAGGGAGCGAGCGCTTCCGCGTCGCCCGCGAGGATCGCGCGTTGGATCCCGACGATCTCGCTCTCGGGCGCGCCGAGGGCCGCAACGAGGTTCTTGCCGCGTGTCACCCCGAGATAGAGGACCAGGCTCTGGCGGAGCCGATCGCGGATCCAGGCCGGAAGCAGATGCCCCGGATCGTTCGACTCCTCCTTGCGAGCGATGTCCCGGCGGATCGGTCCGTCGACCTCGGGTAGCGGCTGCCCGTTGCCGAGCAGGTCGTTCCAATAGAATCCCAGCGTGATCAGGTCGGGTTCGTAGCGGACTCCATCCGTGAGCAGGAAGACGAGCTCCTGGGTCGTGTTGTATCCGGCCACGCCGGCATTGATGACCTGGAATGACCGCTCGGGATGAAGCGCCCGAAGCTTGCGCTCGAGCTGTTGAACGTAGAGATCCTCGAATCGGACGCCGAGCGCGAACGTGAACGAGTCGCCCAGCGAAAGGATCCGGGTCTCGCTCGCGGGCTTGGCCATCGGCATCTCGTCGTCGCGAAGACCATGGGAATTGGTGTCGACGGGGGCGTCGATCGTGAAGGAATGATCGTTCGCGGGCAGGATCCAGCCCAGCCGGGGATCGAGGAGGTGTACGGTCTGCGGCTCGATCCAGCGCGGCGGTACGTCGTAGATGAGTCGGAGCATGCCCTCGAGCATGAGGAACGAGACGAGAACCGAGACCGAGAGCAGAAGCAGTTTGAATTTCAATTCACCCATCTCCTCAGCCGTCGCCCGGGAAACGATCGGCTTCGGACGCGCCCGCTCGCTCGACCCCGTTCAGGCTTCGTCCTGACCCGCCCGAGGAGCGCCCCCGAAGCGTCCGCAGGCCGTGTCCGGCGCGTTCCTTCCAGGCCACCCAGTCGTAGGCGCCGTCGAGCTTCGCCGCGACGACATCGAGGTCGTCCTGCGGCTCGATCCCGACGCGACGGAGTCGGTAGCGTTCTCGCCGTTCGCTGCCCCGGCCGAAGCAGGTCGAGCAGGCCAGTTCGAAGCCGGCCGCCTCGACGGCCCGCTCGGCCGCCCGATCGAAATCGCCTCGCTGCCCGTACGGGTAGGCGAAGAGCCGCACGGACCGCTGCAGGATCGCTTCCAGCCGCCGTCGACTCCCGAGGGTCTCGGTCTCGAGCGCCGCTCGGTCGAGGGAGACGATCCGCCGATGGCTGAATCCATGCGCGCCGACCTCCACATGGCCGGGGTCGAGGTCTCGAAGTCCATGTTCGTCGAGGATGCGCCTCGGCTCCATGACGCCCGCGTCCCAGACGTTCGAGCGCCCGACGAGGCCCGCCGGTACGAAGAGCGTCGCATGAAGCCCGGCTCGAGCGAGAAGGGGCAGCGCGAGCTCCGCGAAGTCGACATAGCCGTCGTCGAACGTGATGGCGGCGAGGTCGATCGCGCTCGGATGGCCAATCCGATCCGCGAGCTCTGCGAGCGGTACGATTCGTCGACGGCACGCGAGCGCCTCGAGCTGGGCTCCGAACGATTCGACCGAGACGCCGTCTGCTCCACCGATGCCGTGGTACATGACGATCAGCGGACCCCGCGCGGGAAGCGCCCGATGGACGCCGGTCCGCGCCACGACTCGAGCGACGGCTGCCACCCATCCGCTCAATTTCCGGACCTCGACCGCGTCGTCATCGAAGCGCCCTGCTCTGCGTCCGATGGGGCCGTGCGCGTTTCGCTTCGATAGAGCGCCAGATAGCGATCGCGCACGACCTCCTGTGCGTAATGCGCCCGAATCGATTCGGACCAGACTCGGGCCGCGGCGCGCGCCGCCGGAAGATCCCCCAGCACGTGAGCGAGCGCCGCAGCGAATGCGTGGACGTTCGCCTCTTCCACGCGCCAGGTTCGAGGGGCGTCCTCGAGCAGCTTGGGGATGCCGCCGACATCGAAGGCGACGACCGGTACGGCACATTCAGCGGATTCGAGGAGCGCCATCGGCGTTCCCTCGTGCCGCGAGGTCATCGCGAGCACGTCGAGCTGGCGAAGCAGCGGCGCAGCCTCGGGGACCATGCCCAGGAAGCCGACCCGGTCGGACAGACCCAGGGCCTCGCTCCGCGCCTTCATGGCCTCGCCCATCGATCCCCAACCCACGACGACCCAGCCGGCCTGGGGCGGTCCATGGCGCGCGATCTCGAGGAAGAGATCCGGACCCTTCACGTGCTCGAGCCGGCCGAAGAAGCCCACGATCGGGCGATCGGCGGACCACCCGAAGCGCGCTCTCAGGTCGGGCAGCGCCTCCCCCTGTCCGATCGCCGGGATCGGGTTCGGAATCAGGTCGACCCGGGCGCAGAGGGGCGCTCTCGCCAATCGTTCGGCCAGCTCCTGGGAGACCGCCACGAATGCGACCCCGCGCCATCGCGCGGCGAGAAGGCTCCCCCAGAGCGGGACGAAATCCCGCCACGAGAGCTGCCGAAAGGGCTGCAGGCCGTGGACGGTGAGCACGATCCGCGACCGATCCGGCTGCGTGCAGAGCAGCGCGAGGAGGAGCTCCTTGTAGCGATGACAGTGGATGACGTCGAAGCGCTCCTGCGCGAGGAAGCGACGGACTGCCCGCCGGAGCGCGAGGAACGAGCAGTTCGTCTCCGGAAGGATGGCGACGGGCACATCGAGGGCATGCAGCGCCTCCTCGAGCGCGCCGTGATTGAGCAGGAGCGCCTCGACCTCGACGTGATGGCGCGTCGAGCGAACGAGCGTCTCGATGACCCGTTCGGCCCCGCCCCAGCCGTCGCCGGAGGCGAAGTGGAGGACTCGAAGATTCATGACGGCCGCCGGTCGAGGCGTTTCAGCGAGCGTTTTCCGGTCCACACAAGGCGACTCGGATCGGCAGACGGGTCGCGTCGATTGAGTCTCAGCGGCGAAGTCGGCCGCGCGGGGCGCATCGCAGGCTCGCCCGGAAGCGTCGAGGCCAATCGGCCCCGACGAGCGCGATCGTGCACGCTCCGCCCTCTGCCCCGATCGAGTAGCCCGGCGCATTGCCGGTCAATGTTGTACCCGTGCGACCGATCAAGGACTCTGCGGCCAGCCGAACCGAGCCTCATCGGCATCGCGGGGTTCGCCGGGGTGAACGGCCAGATCGACGTGCGGCGCGGGCAGTCGTCGCTCGGCGCGCTCGGGCGCCCGGCCTGCGCGGGTCGATTCCGCTCCCTTCCTCTCCAACCGTGCGACGGGATCGTCATGAGCGTGGACGCGTGACCCGACTTCGAGACCCGAATCTGCACTGGATCGTCGGCTCGCGTGGGTTCGAAGAGTGCGTCCCCGTCTGGGCCAACCTCGTGTCGAGCCTCGACGCCCCCGTCTTTCAAGGGCCGCAGTGGGCGCGCGTCTGGCTCGAGCATCTGGGCCGCGACGCGGAGCCGATGATCCTGGTGCGGGAGGGCCCGGAGCCCTACGTCTGGCCCCTCGTCGTCACGCGCGTGGGACCCTATCGCATTCTGCGGTCGCTCGGTGAGGGCGTCTCGGATTACCTCGGCCCGCTCTGCGCCGACCCCCGGCGCGCCGTCATCGATGCCATGGACTCGCTGAAGCGGGCGCCATCGATCTTCGGCCATGTCGACCTCAAGAGCCTCCTGCTGCCGGCAGATGCGCTCGCCGCGCTGCTGGCGGAGCTCCGCGGCGCGACCCACCGCGTCTACGAACGCTGCCCCTTCATTCGGACCGAGGGGACCTTCTCGACCTATCTCGAAGGCCAGAAGAAGAAGTTTCGCGCCAACTGGAAGCGGACGGTCCGGCGAACCGAGTCGCATGGCAAGATCAGCTTTGGTCGCACGCCCTTCGACGAAAGCGTGTTTGCGGAGCTCGAATCGGTCGAGCGTGAGAGCTGGAAGTGGACGGAGGGCACGGCCTACCTCTCTCATGCGGGGCGACGTGCGTTTCTCAGGGCCGTGCTCGGGCACGCGGGGATCGGCGGGGAGATCTGGACCTGTCGCGTCGAGGACGACCTCGCGGCATTTGCAGTGACCTTCCGCAATCGCACGACACGCCACTACTACCTTCCGTCGTTCAAGAGCCGCTACTCGGACGTCGGAACCTACCTGATGGGACGGATCGCCGAAGCCACCTTCGATTCCGAGCTGGAGGAGCTGGATCTCCTGCAGGGGGACGAGGCCTACAAGATGACCTGGGCTACCGGCGAGCGGGCCGTTCACGAGGTCGTTGCGCCCGGTCGAGGACCGCTCGGCTGGCCTGCTCTGCTGGCCGCCCGAGCGCGCTGGCGGCTCGCCGCGTCACCCCGGATGCGATCGCTTCGATCGCGCATTGCGCGCACGTACAGGCCTCGTCTCGAACCGGCCGTCGACACGGACTGACTCGCATCCCGGGAACTTCGCTCGATGTCGTCGAATCGGATGGACAGCCAGACCCTCCGTCGCGCGATCCGCAAGCTGCGCGAGGTCGGATTCGCCTATTCGGCAGCGCTCGCGCTCCGGCGGATCGTTCCCGCCTGGCTTCTCTCGGTCAGCGACCTCGTCGTTCTCCGACTTCCGACCGATCGGGCGACCGCTGCGGAATCAGCCGCGGGGCGCTGGGCCCGAGCCGGCGATGTCGCCGCGCTGATGGCGTTCGGTCATGCTCGGAGCGAACTCGATCGACGTCTCGCGCGAGGCGACCGAGCGTGGGCGCTCGTCGAATCAGGCCAGCTTCTCGGATACTGTTGGTTCACGCAACACGATTATCACGACGCCGGATCGGGCGTCGTCTTTCCCCGCGCTGCGAACGAGGTCTGGCTCTACGATGCGATGGTGGACCGTGATCTCCGGGGGCGCGGTCTCTATCCGCGCATTCTTTCGGGCGCCGCGCATCAGCTCGGCGACGAAGGCGTCCGATCGATCTGGATCATCGTCGACAGCCTCAATCGCAACTCGATTCGCGCCCACGAGGCGGCGGGCGCCAGCGTTCGCTATCGGGTTCGGGTCTGGACGGTGCTCGGGCGCCGGTGGGAGAACCGAGCCCCATCGACCGGATCGGAGGCTCCCTAGGATGTTTTCCGCCCCCGTACGCCTCGCAGAACGGGTCTTCGGATGAAGCTCCGATCAGCGATCTTCGAGCTGCTCTATCGACTCGGATCGCGATGGCGCAATCCGCATCTCGAGTCGAGCTACCGCTTCCTGCTCGAGACGGACCGCTGGACGCGGGAGCGACTCGATGCCCACCAGCTCGAGCGCTGTCGCGGTTTCCTGACGTTCGCGGGTCGGCACTCGGCGTACTACCGCGACCTCTTCTCCGAGATCGGATTCGAGCCGACCGCGCTCGCCTCCATCGAGGATCTCCGGCGGATCCCGCCCGTCGACAAGCAGGTGCTGATCCGGGAGAACGCTCGAATCCGTTCGAGGCATTCCTTTCCCCGCCTCCACGAATGCGCGACCTCCGGTACGAGCGGAGCGGTGCTCAAGTTCCCGCGCGACGAGGAGTGGGATTCGGCGATGCGGGCCGCCGAGCGACGGGGCTATGCGTGGCACGGGGTCGAGCCCTGGGAGCGGAACGGCTACTTCTGGGGATTCCAGATCGAGGGCTGGAAGCGCGTCCAGACGCGAGTCCTCGATGCGCTCCAGAACCGCTTCCGCCTCTTCAGCTACGACGAGGAGGAGATCACGCGTTTCGCGCGAAGGCTCCGCCACGCGCGGTACGTCGAGGGCTACTCCTCGATGATCTACGAGGTGGCGAGGAAGGTGAACCAGCTCGGGCTCGCGGGTGGGCTCGAACTGAAGATGGTGATGGGCACCTCGGAGAAGATCTACGAGTCGTACCAGGCCGAGGTCCTGGCCGCCTTCGGGCGACGGATCATCAGCGAGTACGGGGCCGCCGAAACGGGACTCATCGCCTTCGAATGTCCGGCTGGAAGCATGCACATCGTCTCGGAGCACGTCGTCGTCGAGGTCGAGGAGGACGGCGAGATCCTGGTGACGAACCTGCTCAGCCGTTCCTTTCCCGTGATCCGATATCGCCTGGGAGACAGCGTCAAGCTCGCGCCCTCCGACTTCGTCTGCGGGTGCGGACGAAGTCATCCCGTCATCCTCGACGTCGAGGGCCGCATCGGAAAGGTCATCCGGGGGATCGAGGGCACCTATCCCAGCCTGACCCTCTACTACGTCTTCAAGAACATCGCGCATTCGGACCACGTCGAGCTCAGTTATCAGGCCCACCAGCGTGAGAAGGGCAAGCTGATCCTCCTGATCGAGCAGGATCGACCGGAGCACGCTTCCAAGATCGATCGGGAGATGCGGCGCTACTTCGGAAGCGATCTCGTCTGGGAGATCGCATTCGGCCGGACGTTCGAGCGCGCGGGCGGCAAGCTCCGCGACTTCATCACGACGATCGACTGAGGGTGCTCTTCCCGCGGGAGCGATCGGGTCGGCGCGCATGCTCGCCGCAGCCAATCTGCATCTCGCCCCGCGTGCTGGCTCGTCCGTCCGTCCCGACGCGCGGAGGCGATCTTTCGCGACGCGTCGCCTCTGGTCCGCTTGGGCTCGCGCGGTGGCAGCCGATGAGCATGCACGCGACACTTTTTCGTCCCCTGCTGCGACTGACTCCGGGGCGGGTGGGAGGAGTCGACCGTGCGCGTGTTGAAGATCTTCGACGGGGACTATCCGTGGGATGTCCGCGTCGAGAAAGTCACGCGCGCCCTGCACGCCGCGGGGCACGAGGTCCTCGTCGTCTGCCGAAACAAGGCTGGCCACCCGCGGTCCGAGATCCTCGAGGACGGCGTCGCGGTCGAGCGCCTTCCCGCCACGACCGGTCGTTGGAACTTCCTCTCCTTCCCTTTCTTCTTCAACCCGCTCTGGATCGTGACCGTCGTCCGCGCGACGAGACGTTTCGCTCCGGATCTCGTCCTCGCTCGCGATCTGCCGATCGCACCGCTTGGCATCCTCGCCGGTCGCATTGCGAAGGCGCCCGTCGTCGCCGACCTGGCCGAGCCCTATCCCGATTCGCTCCGGACGAACCTGCAGCTCGCCAACCCGAGCAGACTCGACTACCTGGTTCGCAATCCCGATCTCGCGGATCTCGTCGAGCGCTTCGTCGTCCGGAACGTCGCCGCGTCGATCGTGGTCTGCCCGGAGGCGGGTTGGCGGCTCGAGCGTCAGGGCCTGGCGGCGGAAGCATGGAGCGAGGTCCGCAATACCGCGATCCTCTCGCGCTTCTCGCCGACGGGCGAGACGCCCGAAGCCATTCGACGCTTCGCTGGCCGCACGGTCGTGCTCTTTTCGGGTCTGATCTCCCATGACCGAGGCCTCGAGGTCGCCATCGATGCCATGGCGAAGCTTCGCGAGCGATCGCCCGGTCGATTCGCGCTGCTCGTCGTCGGAGAAGGTCCGATGCGGGCCGAGCTCGCGGAAAGGGTGCGCGCGCTTCGCCTCGAGGACGACGTCCATCTCGCGGGTTGGATGGACTACGGAAAGCTGCCCGACGTCGTGCTCCATTCGGACATGGGCATCCTCCCCTTCCACGACTGTGACCACATCCGCGCGAGTCTCGCCAACAAGCTCTTCGAGTACATGGCCCTCGGGCTGCCCATCATCGCGTCGGACATTCCGGTCCAGACCCGGATCGTAGAGGACGTCGGGAGCGGCCTCGTATTCCCTCCGAACGACGCCGAGGCGCTCGCCGAAGCGATCGAGCGGCTCGGCGAAGACGACGCCCTGCGCAAGCGATGCGGTGAAGCCGGGCGAGCCGCGAGCCGCACGCTCTACCACTGGGGGGTCGACGGCGCCCGACTCGTGTCCGCTCTGGAGCACGTGCTGCAAAGCGGTCGAGACGCGCGCGGTCTGCCCGCCGCGCTCCGAGGTCCCGCACCGCTGCTCGCCGAGACGGGTCGGGAGCCGGCGCGATGACCGCCGCTGCCGAGGCGCCTGCCGGCTCGACCCCGCTCGCGCGTCTCCGGCGGATCGCGGGACCCGCGGGTCGGACGACCGCGCTGCTCTGGATGCTGATCGTCTTCCTCGTGCTGGAGTACGCCCGGCCGCCGCTCATCGTGAAGCTGAAGCTGCAGATGCTGATCTCGCTGGCGCTTCCGCTGCTCTGCATCAGCATGATCAAGGACAAGCGATGGTCCTGGACGCTGACCTGCCAGCTCGGGATCATCGGCATTTCAGCACTCGGCGTGTTCTACGCCTACAACTATTTCGCCGCCTACTTCACGACGCGGATCCTCTTCACGACGATCGCGCTCTCCATCTCGATGGCCTGGTTGCTCGCGAGGATCGATTTCTTTCGGAAGGCAATGTGGGCATGGACGCTGATCATGGCCTACGTCGGGTTCTACGGAATCCAGATGGGCGGCTTCGGTCCGGGCGGCAACATCGGCGACGAGAACGAGATGGCGCTCGCCTGCGTCACGGCGATTCCGATGGCCTTTTTCGGCGTGGTCCATGCTCGGGGCGCCCAGCGCTGGGTCTACGGCGGGATCGGCCTGGTGCTGGTCGTCGCCATCGTGATCAGCAAGTCGCGTGGAGGCTTCGTGGGCCTGGCGCTCACGGTCGCGTACATCATCCTGATCTCGAAGCATCGGATCCGAGCGCTCGCTGGACTCGCGATCGCTGCGCTCGTCTTCGTGATCGCGGTCCCGAAGACCTATCTGATGGAGATCGTCAGCATCAAGCAGGAGGCCACGGGCGAGATCGAGGACGGTACGGCCGACGCTCGCTTCTTCCTCTGGACCGCCGCATTCAACATGTGGAAGGCGCATCCGATCCTCGGCGTCGGGGCGGGCAACTCGATCTACCACACCGGTCGATACCAGCCCGATTGGGAGGCCCCGATGTACAGCGAGCGGGACTGGTCGGGTACCGCGATCCATTCGGGCGTCTTCGAAGCCCTGTCCGAGCTCGGCTCCGTCGGCGTGTTCTTCTACACGGCCATGTTCGTCCACCACTTCTCGACGCTGCGTCGGGTACGCCGCACTGCGCGGCGAGCGAAGGGGCTGTCGCGGCGACTGCGTGCGGAGTTCGAGATGTACTCCGGCGCGCTCGCCGGGGGGATCATCGGCTATCTGGGGAGCGGGGTGTTCCTCTCCGTCGCCTACCATCCCTACGCGTTCTACTTCTCGGCCCTCGGCGTCGCTCTCTCCTGGAGCCTCGATGTCGAGCTGCAGAAGATCGCGGCGAAGGCGTCGACCGGGGCCGTGCGGGTCGAGGCGCGAGAGCCGGAGGCGACCCGGGCGAATCCTCCGCCTTCCCGCTCGCTCGGCTCGGAGCTGCTCACGCGTCGGACGTGACGGCTGCCAGCCGGGCGGAGTGGGCGGACGATGGCCTCGCTCCTCAATCCGAGCCGATCGCCCACCGATAGGCGGCTTCGACCGTGGGACACGTCACCGGCCCGCGCGCTCGGGGACATACAGGCGGGGGCCAGGCGCCATGTGCGGCATCGCAGGACGGCTCAGCTCGAACCGGGACCGATCCGTCGACCTCGACGAGGTGCGCCGGATGGTGCGCATGCTCGATCATCGGGGGCCGGACGATCGCGGCGTCCACGTCGACGGGCCGGTCGGCCTCGGCCACGCACGGCTCTCGGTCATCGATCTGTCCTCGGGCGGCCATCAGCCCATGCTGAGCCCCGACGGTCGTTTCGCGCTCGTCTACAACGGCGAGGTCTACAACTACCGCGCGCTGCGGCGAGAGCTCGAAGCGAAGGGCGTGGAATTCCGTTCCCAGAGCGATTCCGAGGTGGTGCTCCAGACGCTGATCCAGCTCGGCACGCAGGGCGTCTCGCGACTCGAGGGCATGTTCGCGCTGGCCTTCTGGGATCGCGACCGCGAGACGCTGCTGCTCGTCCGGGATCGCCTCGGGATCAAGCCGCTCTTCTGGTCTCGATCCGACGAGGGGATCGCGTTCGCCTCGGAGCCGAAGGCCCTGCCGCGAATGGCTCGGGCGCGGCTGCCGAGCGCGGCGCGCGTCGCCGAGTATCTCGCCTTCCGTCATCTGGCCGGGGAGGAGTCCCTCGAGCCCGACGTCCGCTCGCTCTCGCCGGGGCATTGGCTCGAGCTCGCGCCCGACGGGACCGTCCGCCTCGAGCGCTACTGGACGCCGGCCGTGGGCTCGAGCTCGGATCCCGATGCCGTCGATGCGGTGATCCGCGAGTCCGTCGAGAAGCAGCTCGTGAGCGACGTTCCGGTCGGCATCTTCCTCTCGGGCGGCGTGGACTCCTCGCTGGTGACGGCGGCGGCGGCGCGCTTGCACGCCTCGATCGACTCCTTCACGGTGGGATTCGACGAGGCCGGCTGGGACGAGAGCGCCCGCGCGCGGGTCGTGGAGGAGCGCTGCGGAACCCGGCCACACCGGGTCCTGCTCGACCCGAGCCGTTACCCCGACGGCGTCCTGAGCGCGATCTGGCATCTCGACTCGCCCCTGAACCACGCGCACTCGCCCCACATCCTCGAGCTCTCCCGCGTCACCCGGCAGACCGTGACCGTCGCCCTGACCGGCGAGGGCGGCGACGAGCTCTTCGCGGGCTATCCGCGCTACCGGTTGCTCCTGGCCGCGGGCTACCTGCGCGCCGCGCCGCGCGCGGCCGTCCGCACCGTCGCCCGTTCGCTGCGGGCGACGAGACCCCGTTGGGCTCGCATGCTCGAGGCCGCGGCGCACGACCCCGCCCATGCGATCTCGATCAATTCGGCGTTCATTCCGCTGGACGAGGCGGCACGACTGGCCGGGCTCGAAGACGCGGACGACCTGCTCGCCCCGCGCCTCGACCTCGCGCGCGAGGCGCTGGCGCGGCGATCGAACGACGAGATCGGAGCGCTCCTCGACCTCGAACGACAGACCTATCTGGTCTCGTTGCTGCAGCGCATGGACCGATTCAGCATGGCGGTCGGACTGGAGTGCCGCGTGCCGCTCCTCGACGAGCGGGTGGTCGAATTCTCGCTCGCCCTCAGCCCCGGGGAGATGGTCGACCTGCGAGACTCGAAGATGCCGCTCCGACGGGCGTCGAGCCGGATCTTCGGCCATGCCTATGCCCATGCGCCGAAGTCGGGCTTCGGCGTTCCGCTCGACGCCTGGTTTCGCGGCGAAGGCGAGCTCGCGCGGATGCTCGCGCGGGTCCTGAGCGATCGCGCCACGCGCGCGCGCGGACTCTACGACGTCGATCTCGCCCAGCAGTACCTAGAAGAGCATCGCCAGGCGAAGCGCGATCGGACGGACGCGCTCTGGGGGCTCCTCAATCTCGAGCTCTGGTGTCGGATCTGCATCGACGGGCGCCCGCCGACCGAGGTCGTTCCCGGTCGCTGAACGGATCCGACTTCCGACGTCCGATCGGGATGAGGTCGTCGAATGCGCCTTCGGCGCGCCGGCCGTTCGACAGCACCTCAAGGTCGCGCGTAGAGCGCTGCGTACCGGCGCGCCATCGTCTCGACGGAGAATTCCGAGACCGCGCGTCGGCGCGCCGAATCGCCCATGCGTCGGCGCAGCGCCGTCGATTCGAGGAGGCGCCCGAGCGCGTCGGCGAGCCGTTCGGAATCGCCGGGCGGGACGAGCAGCCCCGTCTCTTCCTCGGCGATGGCCTCCGCCATGCCCCCGACGCGGGTCGCGACGACCGGCAGTCCCGCCGCCATCGCCTCGAGCACGGCGAGCGGCAATCCCTCCGAGCGGGAGGGCTGGACGAAGACGTCCGCCGCGGCGAGCAGCCGCACGACGTCGTCGCGAAGGCCGAGGAGGTGGACGCGCGATTCGATCGCGAGGTCCTTCATCAACCGACGCAGGTTGGCCTCCTCCTCGCCGCGGCCCGCGATCGCGACGCGGGCGCCCGGCAGTCGCGCGAGCGCACAGAGCAGATTCGCGTGGTCCTTGACGGCGTAGAGATTGCCGACCGCGAGCAACAGCGGGCCCTCGGCGGGCAGACCCAGCGAGCGGCGGACGGCTTCGCGATCGGTCGTCGACGCATCGGGAATGGGAATCCCGTTGTGGATGACCTCGATGCGCGACCGACCCAGGCCGAGGCCATCGGCCAGGTAGCTCGCCAGATCCTGCGAGACCGCGACGACGCCCACGCCGACCCGATCGAGGACACGGTAGGCGATCGCCCGGCGCTGGCGGTCGGCGATCCAGTGCTTGCCATGGATCGTCGAGACGGCCCGCACGCGGGCGAGCACCGCGGCCGCGCCGCCGAAGACGTTCATGGCGAACTCATGGCTGTGGAAGACGTCGATCCGCTCCCGGCGGAGCTTGGCGGCGAGGCGGCCGATCCAGCGCAGGTCGAGCCCCGGGCGCTGCGGCTCGATCCAGACGGGAAGGCCCGCGGATTCGGCGCGGTCGGTCATCCAGCCGGGGCGCATCGTGGCGACGATCGGATCGTGGCCGAGCGCGCGCAGGGCCGTCGCGAGCTGGACCACCATGTTCTCCGCTCCGCCCGGCCCGCTCGACTCGAGCGCCAGGACGACCCGCAGGCCCTTCGGCGTCATCGACGATCCGCTCCCTTCGCCGTCCGCGCTCGAGCCGAGCCCGGAATCCAGCGGAAGAACTCCGCGCGCGTGCGTGCGATGTCTTCGTGCACCGCGACCCGCGGCAGCGCGAGCGGATCGTCGGCCCCGCTCGCGAGGCCGACCTCGGTCGTGACGGCCGCGCGGTATCCGACCGACCGTGCGATCTCGACGATTCCTCGGTCGAAGGCCCCCGACGGATAGGCGAGCAGCGCGTGCCTCGCATGGCCGTGGGCCTGCAAGGTCGCGAGCGAACGCGCGAGCTCCGTTTGCACGACGTCCCGCGAGACGCCGGTCAGGATCGCGTGGGATGCGGAATGCGACTCGATCGCGATGCCGGAACCGGCCAGTCGGTCGAGCTCCGTCCAGTCGAGAAGCTCCCGCTCCGGCCCGATCGGGTCCCGCGTCTCGTACCGCAATCGTTCGAGCGCCGCGTCGCGGTCCTCGGCCGGCATCGTCTTCAGCGCCGCCAGGATCGCGTCGAGCGAGCTGCCCTCGACGGTCAGTCGGGCCGCATCCAGGAGCGCGACCCGACGGCCCGTCGTCTCCTGCGCGAGGCGTCGAGCCACCTCGTCGGGCCAGAACGCGCCGTCCGTTCCGACTCGATCCGTCACGACGAAGATCGTCGCAGGCATGCGGCGGGCGACGAGCGCCGGCAGCGCGTGGTCGAGGTTGTCCCGCCAGCCGTCGTCGAAGCTGATCGCGCAGGCACGCGGTGGGAGGGGATCGCCCGTCTCGAGCCGCGCGACGATCTCCGGAAGAGGCAGCACGGCGAATGCGTCGGCCAGCCAGCCGAGGTGGCGGGCGAAGGTCTCCGGCGTGACGTACATGCCGGGCTCGACGTGCAGGCGACGCGCCTCGCTACGGGGGAGGACCCGGTGGTACATGAGCACCGCTGCGCAGGAGCCGTCGAGGCGACGCCGCGCCCGGGCGCTCCGTCCGCTCAGCGCATGGCTCCAGGCGAGGCCGCGCCGGAGCGTGGGACCGACCCACGCGCGCAGGGTCGCGCTCGCCGATCGATCGCCCGTGGCGGTCATTCGACGTGGGCCGACCGCGCCACGCCGCCTTCGGCCGGAGCATGCGCCGCGGGCCCCAGCAGCTCGACCCGTGTCAGGTACGCGGCAATGCGCGCGTGGCCGGCCCGGTTCGGATGGTTCCAATCGAGCTTGTCGCCCCGGTCGTAGACGAAGTACTCGCCGACCCCGTTCGCCGCGCGCGATCCCTCGCGACTCCCTGGGTCGACGAAGGCCGGCATCAGATCGATGACGCGCATGCTCGGCGAGAGCAGCTCGCTCAGGATCCGCTGAGCCGAGCCCTCGAGGAAGCCGGCCTCCCAGGTGATGCCGTGGCTGCGGTAGACGCGCGCCGCCTCGTCCGAGATCTGCATCTCGTAGGGCAGGAGCACGACGATCAGCTCGACCCCGCGGCGGGCGAGCTGGTCGTGGAAGGCCCGAATGCGTCCGGCGGTCTCGACGAACACCGCCCGCTCGGCCATCGGGTCGAGCTCGTACGCCTTGTAGCCGTGGAAGCCGACACCGCTGGCCTCGAGACGATTCTTGATCTCCGTACGCATCCAGGTGTACAAGTAGCTCTTGCCGCGCAGCCAATCGACATGGCCCGAGACCCATCCGAGGGCCTTTCGCGTCCAGGGGACGCCCTCCGCCGCGTGCTGAGGATCCGGAGGAAGGACCGTCGCGTCGGGAACGATGTCGTTGAGGTTCATGAAGTAGACCGCGGTGTCGAGCGTGTAGCGCTCGGCGAGCTCGATCGCCCAGTCGATCGTCTCTTGCGAGACCGAGAGGCCGATCCCGCTGAAGTTGAGATGCGTGTCCTCGGGGTAGGCCTCGCGGAGCAGGTCGGTGAAGCGAAAGCCGTAGCCCGCGCCGACGCCGTACGTGACCGAGTCGCCGAAATAGCCGACGTGTCGACCGCGGCCCAGCGTCCAATCGATGTCCGCGAATCCGTCGCGGTTGATCTTGATCGTGCCGTAGGGGTACTCGATCTCCTGGGAGGTTCCGCGGACGGCGACGTAGTAGCCGGGGTTGTAGGGAACGTAGAAGCGCAGGAAGATCTCGGCTGCCAGGGCGAGCGCGGCGAAGAGCAGGCAATTCACGCCGAGCAGCACGAGGATCGGATGCCGACGGAGCCAGCGTGCGTTCGCGTCCTTCACCGGGTCAGCTCCTCCGTCTCGTCGGCATGCGCCGGATTCGCGCCCGCAGCGCCCCGGCCCGAATTCGCGTCACGACTCCGCTCGCCCATTCGAGGGATCACGACCTGGTTCCGTTCGGAATTTCCATCGCCTCGCGTGAGTTTCCGATCGGCCATCGGGGGGACCCGGCGCCGACGACGCCCCGAAGCGTGCCGAATCCGCCTCATGGCGCCCCCGTCATCGGCGCCGATCATCGCAGCGCGTCGGCAACGCGCCGGAAGCGGAGTCGGACCTTGAGTCGACCGATGGGCTGCCGATCGGGACACGACGGTCGCATCCGGCGCTCGCCGCGCGGACCGGATCGGATGATCGACGCGTGAAGCCCCGCAATCGTACATGGCTCTCCTGGCTGGGGCTCACCCTCGCCTGCTCGCCGGCGATCGTGGGCTGGGCAAACCAGATCCGACTGGACCCGCCGCATCGCTACGTCCTGCTCGCGGTGCTCCTCGTCGCGCTCCTGGTCATGGGGGATCATCGCGAGCCCGAGCGACCGCCCCGGTTCGGCGGGGGATTCGGTTGGACGGGCCTGGCCCTCGGCTTCGCGGCCCAGCTCGTCGGCGCGGCTTCCGCCTCGGCCTTCGTCGCGAACGTGGGCCTTCCGCTCTCGATCCTCGGCGTCGCGCTGGTGCTCGGTCGCCCGCGTCCGGAGATCCTGCTGCTCAGCTTCGGCCTCGTCCCGATCCCTGGCTTCGTGCTCGCCCTCGGGAGCCCGGGCGTCGAGTCGTGGATCGGCGAGCGCCTCGCCTCGCTCCTCGGGGCGCTGGGGCGGTCGGTGGGCGGCGGAGGTCCGCTTCTCCTCGATCAGGGGCGTCGCTTCGAGCTCTTCACCGTGGATGTCGGCGTCGTGACGGCGCTCTGCGCGGCGGAGTACGGCTGGTATCGCGCCGTGCGGGCCGGGCGATCGTTTCCCGTGATCGTGCAGCAGGCGGCGCTGTCGGCGTTGGGGGGATGGCTCGCACAGCCGCTGCTGCTCGTGGTCTGCGTCTCGACGCTTCCGCTCGGCTTTCCGAATGTCGGCCGCTTCATCTTGAGCTTCGGGCCGTCGATCGGGCTCGGCCTCGTCGCGTCGATCGACGCATTGCGCGAGCGCCGCCCATGACTCGCTCCCCCCTTCTCCCCCGCCTCCTCCTCGCCGCCTACCTCCTCCTCCTCGCCGTCGCCGTCCTGACGCCGACGCCGCCCCCGCATCCGCCCGACCCGCTCGCGCCGGAGGCGCCGATCGTCGGCCTCGTCGCCGATCTCGTGCGCAACCTCGTGCTGATGCTCCCGCTCGGATGGCTGCTCGCGGCCTCGGGCGTCTCGTTCGCGCGGACCGTGGTCGCCGGGCTCGCGCTCTCGCTCGGCATCGAGCTCGCACAACGGGCGATCCCGGGCCGCCACAGCACCCTGTCGGACGTCGTCGCCAACAGTGCGAGCGCAGCCGCCGGCGCCCTTCTCTATGCGAGTCGCTTCGCCTGGCGTCCGCCCGATGGACTGAATGCGCGGCGGCTCGCCATCGGATCCCTGGCCGCGGCCTGGGCGGTCCTCGGACTCGGCGTACAGGCGCTTCGCCCCTCGCTGCGCGGCACCGAGTTCTTCGCGGGCCTTCGACCCGAGCTCGGTCAGTACGAGACCTACGCGGGCCGCGTCGTATCGGCGCGCATCGGGGCCAGGGCGCTCCCGTCCGGCCCGATCGCCGGGGACGCCGCCTTCATCGCGGCGCTGGAAGCGGACGAGCCGATCGCCGTGGCAGCGGAGCTGCGACCGAGCGAGCGCGATCCGGCGGCGCTCCTCACGATCCTGAACGCCGAGCAGGACGAGCTCTTCGTGCTGGGCGCCGATGGCGACGACCTCTTCGTCGCAATTCGCCTGCGCTCGGCCGATCTGGGGCTCGACGCGCCCGTCCATCGCTGGTCCGGCGTGCTCGCAGACGCCGACGCAGACGCAGACGCCTCGGCGGCCTCCTCGACGGCCCTCGCCGAGATCCGCCTCGAGCGGCGTCCGGGCGCGGTCGAGCTCTGGATCGACGGCCGCTCGCTCGGCGTCCGGCGCTGGCGTCCGGGCGACGTCGGCGCGCTGCTGCTCTCCGGTCGCGTCCTCCCGGCCTGGGCCGCCGACGGACTCGCGGTCGCGACGATCGCCCTGCTCGCCCTGCCCTGCGCCTACTACGCGCGGTCGCTGCTGCCGCCGACGCTCGGTCTCGCGATCCTGCTGCTCCTCCTGCCCCGCTTCGGCCCGGTCTCGGGTCCGACGGCCGTCGACTGGATCGGGCTCGCGCTCGGCGTCGCCGCGGCGCGCGTCGCCCGGGCGCTCTTCCGGCGCAGAGGCGCTCGATCCGACCTGCCCGGCTTGTCCAAGGCGTCCTGGTGGTGTTGACTCCGCGAGCCGATCCACGGTCCAGTCAGGCCTGGATGCGCCCGAGCGATTCGTCGCGATGACCCCGAAACTGAGCCTCGTCGTCCCCTGCTTCAACGAGACCGCCACGCTCGAGACGTGCGTGTCGCGCGTGCTCGCCATCGCTTCGCCGAAGCTCGCGGTCGAGATCGTGATCGTCGACGATGCCTCGCAGGACGACAGCCTCGCGCGGGCACGCGACCTCGCGAAGCGCCACGCCGAGATCCGGGTGCTGGCCCACGACCGCAATCGGGGCAAGGGCGCCGCGCTCCGGACCGGCTTTGCCGAGGTGACGGGCGACTACGTCGCGGTCCAGGACGCCGACCTCGAATACGATCCCCGCGATCTGCTCGCCCTGCTCGAGCCCCTCGTCGACGGGCGCGCCGATGCCGTGCTCGGGAGCCGCTTCCTGACCGGCGGCGCCCATCGCGTCCTCTACTTCTGGCACTCCGCCGGCAACGCCTTCCTGACCCTCGTCTCCAACGTCTTCACCGACCTCAACCTGAGCGACATCGAGACCTGCTACAAGGTCTTTCGCCGCGAGGTCATCCAATCGATCGAGATCGAGGAGGAGCGCTTCGGCTTCGAGCCCGAGATCGTCGCGAAGCTCGCCCGACGGCAGCTGCGGATCTACGAGGTCGGCATCCGCTACGACGGGCGGACCTACGGCGAGGGCAAGAAGATCCGGGCCCGCGACGGCTGGCGCGCGCTCTACTGCATCCTCCGCTACAACGCGCGGCACGCCCCCTGGCCGCTGCGCCTGCTCGTCCATCTCGCGATCGGCCTCGTCGCGGGCGGCATCGACGTCGCAGGCTTCGCGCTGCTCTTGGGCGCCGGCCTCGGCGCCGTGCCCGCGGCGGGGCTCGCCTATGCGGTCGCGACGGCGGCTTCCTTCGCGCTCTGCCGGGCGCTGCTCTACCCCCTCGATCGGGACCATCTGGGCCGCGGGGACGGGCTCCGACAGGGGCTCGTCGCGGCGCTCGTCGGCGCGCTCGACGTCGCGCTGACCCTTGCGCTGCTCGCGCGCGGCTTTGGCCCCGGGATGGCGAAGCTCCTCGCCCTGCTGCCCTTCCCGGCGCTGAACTTCCTGCTCCGGGATCGCGTCGTGTTCGAAGGGCCGCGTCCGCCGACCGACGAGGCGAGCCGATGACGGCCGATGCGACCGGCTGGGGCGGACCGCCGCGCAAGCGCGTCCTCGTGACCGGGGGCGCCGGCTTCATCGGCTCGCATCTCTGCGAGCGGCTGCTCGAGCGGGGCGCGAGCGTCGTCAGTCTCGACAACTACTTCACGGGGACGCGCGACAACATCGCCGCCCTCCTCGGCCACCCGCAGTTCGAAGCCATCCGCCACGACGTCACGTCCCCGATGTCGATCGAGGTCGACGAGATCTACAACCTCGCCTGTCCGGCCTCGCCGATCCACTACCAGTTCGACCCGGTCCAGACGACCAAGACCAACGTCCATGGCGCGATCAACGTCCTCGCCCTCGCCGAACGCTGCGGTGCGAAGGTCCTCCAGGCGTCGACCAGCGAGGTCTACGGCGATCCCGAAATCCATCCCCAGCCGGAGACCTATTGGGGACGCGTCAACCCGATCGGCTTGCGGGCCTGCTACGACGAGGGCAAGCGTTGCGCGGAGACGCTCTTCTTCGACTACCACCGCCAGCACGGCGTCGTCATCAAGGTCGCCCGCATCTTCAACACCTACGGCCCCCGCATGCGACCGGACGACGGCCGCGTCGTCTCGAGCTTCATCTGCCAGGCCCTCGCCGGCGAGCCGCTCACGCTCTTCGGCAGCGGCGAGCAGTCGCGCTCCTTCTGCTACGTCGACGACATGGTCGACGGGCTCCTGCGCTTGATGGAGACGCCGGACGACGTGACCGGGCCCGTCAATCTCGGCCGCCCGCAGGAGTTCACGATGCGGGAGCTGGCCGAGCGGGTGCTCGCCATGACGGGCTCCGCGTCGGCGATCGTCCATCGACCGCTGCCCGCGGACGATCCGGCGAGGCGCCGACCCGACATCGCCCTCGCGCGCGCACTGCTCAGCTGGGAGCCGCGCGTCGACCTCGAGGAGGGTCTCCGGGCGACGATCGACTACTTCCGCGCCCTCGGACCGGAGGCGCGCCCGCCGGCCGGCGGCAGGCGGGCGGCAGGCGACGCGTCGCCGTCTCAGTCTTGATCCGCGCGCGCCCGAAGAGGACGGCCGAGCGTTGCCCTGCCGGCCTCGACCGGAGGCGGCTGGCATCCTGCGCAGGGATCGCTCAGGTACCCTGAGGCGGCTTCCGGGCCACCCACTCGTCGACCCGCGCCGCCTTCCGCGGCGGCAGGGCGGAGCCGTTCGTGTCGCAGCCTTCCAGCGATCCCCGCGCCCGGCGCGCCGACGTCGAGATCGGTCTGATGATCGCGCTGATGCTCCTCGTGGGCCTCGCGGGCTGGAAGCTCTCGGCCCGCTCCGAGCTCGCCGTCGACCCCTCGCCTCTGGCCGAGCTGCCCGAGCGGATCGGGCCCTGGCAGGCGATGGACGTCCCGCTCCCGCCCGCGGTCGAGACCGAGCTGCGCGCGGACTTCAATCTCCAACGTGCCTACGGCAGCGCGACGCAGATCCCCCTGCTCCTCTACGTCGGCTACTACGGCACCCGCCGCGGCGGCCGCCCCGAGCACACGCCGCAGGGCTGCTATACCGGCGCCGGCTGGGGCATCGAAGACGCGCGCACGCTCTCGATCGCGACCGGGGACGAGCCGCTCCGCGCGAACGAGTACCTGGTCGAGCGCGACGGCGAGCGGCAGCTCGTCGTCTTCTGGTATCGCTCCTACCGACGGACGGGGCTCCTCGGCGGCCTCGATCAGAACCTCGACCGCCTCGTCGGGCTCCTGCGCCATGGCCGCGCCGACGGCGCGCTGGTCCGCCTCAGCACCCTCGTCCTCGACGGCGACATCGTCGGCGCGCGCAGCCGGCTCCAGTCCTTCGCGAGCCTGGTCGATCCGCTGCTCGCGGCCCACTGGCCCGTCGAGCTCGATTGCGGCGACGGGCGATCGACGGGCTGCGAGCGCTTCGCCTCGGTCGAGCTCGGAGGGCGCTAGGCCATGCTCGTCGCCTGCTGGACGCTGATCGTGCTCTCGCTGGCCTGGGTCGGCTTCACCTACGTCGGCTATCCGGTCCTGCTGGGGCTGCTCGCGCGCTGGTCCCCGCGCCCGGTCCATCGCGCCGACATCGCGCCGCCCCTCTCCGTCATCATCGCGGTGCACAACGGCGAGCACGCCCTCGCCGCCAAGCTCGAGTCGACGCTGGCGCTCGACTACGCCGGCCCGGTCGAGGTCCTCGTCGCGTCGGACGGCTCGACGGACGCGACGAACGCGATTGCCGAGCGCTTCGCTGGGCGGGGCGTCGTGCTCGTCGTGCTCGACGCGCGCCGGGGCAAGGAGGCCGCCCAGGCCGCGGCGATCGCGAAGGCCCGCGGCGAGATCCTGGTCTTCACCGACGTGACGGCCGAGCTCGAGCCCGGCGCGCTGGCGGCGATCGTGCGCCCCTTCGCCGATCCGACGGTCGGCTGCGTCTCGAGCGAGGATCGCGTCGACTCGGACGGGGGCGAAGGCGCCTACGTGCGCTTCGAGATGACGCTGCGACGCTTCGAGAACGAGGCGAGCAGCCTCGTCGGTCTCTCCGGCTCGTTCTTCGCCGTCCGTCGCGAGCTCTGCACGCCCTGGCCGACGGATCTCGCGAGCGACTTCCGCTCGGCGCTCGAGGCCGCGCGCCGGGGCCGCCGCGCCGTCTGCGAGCCGACCGCCCGCGCGCGCTTCAAGGCCATGGAGGACCCGGCGCGGGAGTGGCATCGCAAGGTACGCACGGTGCGCCGGGGCATCGCCGTCCTCTCCGCCTACCGCGACGTCCTGCGATCGAGGCACGGTCGAGTCGCTTTTTCGCTTTGGGGACACAAGGTTGCGCGCTTTACCTCGCCTTTTGCCTTGATCCTCGTCGCGCTCGCCAGCCTGGCGGCGGCGCCCTTCGATCGGGCGGCCCTCGTGCTCGTCGGCCTGCAGGCGCTGGCCTATCTCGTCGGCGGAGCCGCGCTCGCGTCGCCGCGGGTGGCCCGGGTCCTGCCTGCACGGCTCGCAGGCTTCTTCATGCTGGTCAACGCTTCGATGCTGGTCGCCTGGCTCCATCACTGGCGCGGCGAGCGCGCGGTCGTCTGGGAGCCGACCCGGCGGTGACGGACCGGGCCGCAACCCGACCGGGCCCGCGGCTCGCGCCCGGCGGCAGCGCGATTCCGCTGCGCGCCATCGCTCGCGCGCTGCGGATGGCCGATGCGCGCACCGACCTCGAGCGCGCCCTCCGCGCACGCTTCCCCGGCCGCGCGCTCTCCTTCCATGCCTCCGGTCGCGAGGCGATGCGGGTCGCGCTGGTGCGCCTCGCCGAGGCGCGCGGGCGCGACGAGATCGCGATTCCGGCCTACGGCTGCTTCTCGATGCCCGCGTCCGTCGTCGCGGCGGGTCTGCGCGTCCGGCTCGTCGACGTCGACGCGCGCGGCCAGCTCGCGGCCGGGGCGATCGAGAAGCTCCCGCTCGAGCGCATCGCGGCGATCGTCGTCGGCAACCTCTTCGGGCTCGCCGAGCCGATCGATGCGCTCGCGCGCCGCGCGCGGGCGGCCGGGGTCGCCGTCGTCGACGACGCGGCGCAGGCGCTGGGCTCGCGCGACGCGGAAGCGCCGGTCGGATCGCGCGGCGACGTCGGGATCCTGAGCTTCGGTCGTGGCAAGCCGCTCTCCGCGCTCGGCGGGGGGGCGGCGGTCTGGCGTGCGGTGATCGGGTCGCCGAATGAGCGGACGAGCGGGCTCGAAACGCCGCGGCCCGCTTCGGCCGGGCTGCGCGCGCTCGCCTACGACGTCTCGCGCCAGCGCTTCGTGCTCGGGCTGCTCGCCGGGATTCCCGCGCTCGGCATCGGCCGGACGGTCTACGACCCGGCCTTCGCCCAGGGCGCGATGGACGGTGCGGCGGTGGCGCTCGCGGCGGCGTTGGCCCCCGAGGTCGACGTGCTCGGCACGGCGCGTCGCGCCACGGCCCATGCGCTCGCAGCGCGCATCGCGGAGGCCACGGCCTTCGAGCCGCTGCTCGAGCGTCCGGGTACGACCGGCGTCTACCCGCGGCTCGGCCTGCTGGCCCCGTCCGCCTCGCGACGCGATCGCGCCCTCGGCGCCCTGACCCGCTACGGTGCGACCGCGATGTATCCGACCCCGATGGACGCGATCCGGGAACTCGAACCCCATCGGGTCGGAGACGAGGCCTGTCCCGGTGCGCGCGACTTCTGCGCGCGGCTGCTCACGCTGCCGACCCATTCGGCCCTGCGCGGCCGGGCGGCGACCGTCGTCTCGATTCTCTCATCCTGCTGAGGGCTCTGAGGGTTCTTTCCCGCCGTGGCGTGGCTCGAAACACGACTCAAGGCCTCCTTCCCGCCGTCCGACCGAAGAGGGATGGCCCAGCTCGAACGGGAACACGCATGACCGCCAGCCAGACACCGAAGTCCCTTCGCCGCGGCGAGCTCGTCCGGGTCCGCAGCCGCGCGGCCGTGCTCGCGACCCTCGATGAGCAGGGCCGCATCGACGGGCTGCCCTTCATGCCCGAGATGCTCGACGCCTGCGGTCGGGTCTTCCGCGTCGCGGCGCGAGCCCACAAGACCTGCGACACGATCCACAAGACGGGCGGTCGCCGCATGCAGGACGCCGTCCACCTCGAGGGGCTGCGCTGCGACGGCTCCGCCCACGGCGGCTGCCAGGCCGGCTGTCTGTTCTTCTTCAAGCATGCCTGGCTCGAGCGCGTCGAGGACGGCGCGCCCGCCGACGACGCGGGCGGCGCCGATGCGCAGGCCGCGCCTGCGCCCGATGCGGGCCCCGCCCGCGCGGATACCTGCAGCGAGGCGACCCTGCGCGCCGCAGCCTGCGCCGGCTCGATGCGCAATGCCAAGGGCGAGGAAGAGCTGCACTACGCCTGCCAGATCACGGAGCTCTTCCGCGCGACCTCGCCGCTGCCCTGGTGGGACGTGCGTCAGTACGTCGAGGACGTGACCTCGGGCAACGTCGGGGCGTTCGACCTGCTGAACCGCCTCTTTTTCCGCTTCACGGCCAACGTCATCCAGCGTCTGCCGGGCTACCGGCTCTGGCTCGGTCTCTACGACCGAATCCAGGCGAAGCTCGGCCGGCCGCCCTTCCCCGTCATCCAGGGCCAGCTCAAGAAGACGCCGTCCGAGACGCTGGGTCTGCAGCCGGGCGAGCGCGTGAAGGTGAAGCCCCTCGCCGAGATCGTGAAGACCCTCGACGTGCGCAACAAGAACCGCGGCATGGCCTTCGACAAGGAGCAGGCGCCCTACTGCGAGCAGGAGCACGTCGTCCAGGCGCGCGTCACGCGGATCCTCGACGAGCCGACCGGCCGGATGGTCGAGCTGCCGAACGAATGCATCGTCCTGAAGGACGTCTACTGCCGCTCCTGCTACAGCGAGCGGCGGATCGGCTGTCCGCGGGCGATCTACTCCTATTGGCGGGAGTGCTGGCTCGAGCGCGTCGAGCCGGAGCGGCGCTAGCTGCGCAGCGCCGCGGCAATTCGGGGCGCCCCCGCGCGCGAGCGCGACACCCCGCCAGCAAGTCGGTCCACCGACCGTCCGACAACACGCGTCGTGTCGCGCGTCGAGCCGGCGCGACGCGACCGGACGACCGACGAGGCCGGCGTCTGCAGCGACGAGTCCCCTATCCTCCACCCCGATCCGCGCTCGGCGGGCACCCACGAGCCGCCGACCCGAACGATCGCCACCGCAGGACCCGATCAGGACCCGATGAAGACCGCCCAAGACGTCGTCGCCCAGGATCTCGACTCCATCATCCAGCAGGCCTCGGCCGAGTTCGCCCGCCTCTCGGGCCGCCGGCTGACGATCGCCGGCGGCGCGGGGTTCCTCGGCTACTACCTGGTCCAGAGCGCCCTCCACTGGAACCGCGCCCATGCGGGCGAGCCGCCGATCGAGGTCATCGTCCTCGACAGCTTCGTCCGCGGCGTCCCGGCCTGGTTGACGGCGCTCGAGGGCGACGCCCATCTGAAGCTGATCCGCCACGACGTGACCCGGCCCGTCCCGGCCGACCTCGGCGACCTCGACTACCTGATCCACGCTGCCTCGATCGCCTCGCCGATCTACTACCGCCAGCATCCGATCGAGACCATGGACGCGAACGTCAACGGCCTGCGCCACTTCCTCGACTACGCGATGCGTCAGAAGGAGAAGGGGCGCCCGGTCGAGGGGATCCTCTTCTACTCGAGCAGCGAGATCTACGGCGATCCCGACCCCGAGTTCATCCCGACCCCGGAGACCTATCGCGGCAACGTCTCCTGTACCGGCCCTCGCGCCTGCTACGACGAGTCGAAGCGCTACGGCGAGACGCTCTGCGTCAACTTCACGCGCCAGCACGGCCTGCCCATCAAGGTCGCCCGCCCCTTCAACAACTACGGCCCGGGCCTCAAGATCAGCGACCGGCGCGTCATCCCCGACTTCGCGCGCGACATCCTGAACGGTCGCGACATCGTCATGCTCTCGGACGGGGCCGCGATGCGGACCTTCTGCTATTCGGCCGATGCGATCGTCGGCTACTACAAGACCCTGGTCGTCGGCCGCCCCGGCGAGGCCTACAACATCGGCGTCGAGACGCCCGAGATCTCGATGCGTGACCTCGCCGACCGCATGGTCGCCCTCGGTCAGGAGCGCTTCGGCTACCGGGGGCGCCTCGTGCGCAAGGAGAGCGAGGACAAGGACTACCTCGTCGACAACCCGAACCGCCGCTGCCCCGTGATCACCAAGGCGCGGACCGAGCTCGGCTACGACCCCCAGGTCACGCTCGACGACGGCCTGCGGCGCGCGCTCGTCTGGTACGCGGGCAACCGGGAAGCCGCGGACCTCTGATGCGGATCTCGATCGTCGGCACCGGCTACGTCGGCCTCGTGACGGGCGCCTGTCTCGCGGAGAAGGGTCATCGCGTCGTCTGCGTCGACGTCGACGCGGCGCGCGTCGAGACGCTCAACCGGGGCCAGGCCCCGATCTTCGAGGCCGGGCTGCCCGAGCTGCTCGCCCGCCACGTCGGTCAGCGCCTCTCCGCGACGACCGACCTCGCCGCCGCCGTCCGGGACACCGAGGTCACGCTGATCGCCGTCGGGACGCCCTTCGACGGGCGCGAGATCGATCTGCGCTTCGTCCTCACCGCCGCCCGGCAGATCGGCGAAGCCCTGCGCGCCAAGCCCGACTACCACCTCGTCGTCGTCAAGAGCACCGTCGTCCCCGGCACGACCGACGACCGCGTGCTGCCGGTCCTCGAGGAGGCGTCCGGGCGGCGCGCCGGGCCCGACTTCGGGGTGGGCATGAACCCCGGAGTTCTCCGAGGGGAGGCGGTGCGCGACTTTCTCGAGCTCGATCGAATCGTGCTCGGCGGGCTCGACGCGCGCGCGCAGGACGTGCTCGAGGCCGTCTACGCCCCCTTCGACCCGGCGATCCCCCGCCTGCGGACGAACACGCGCACGGCCGAGATGATCAAGTACGCCGCGAACGCGCTGCAGGCGACCCTGATCTCCTTCACCAACGAGCTCGCGAACCTCGGCGCCGCGCTCGGCGGAATCGACACGGTCGACGTCATGCGCGGCGTCCACCTCGCGCAGTACTTCCGCGGCCGCAACGCCGAGGGCCTGCCGCCGATCGTCTCCTTCCTCCGCGCCGGCTGCGGCTTCGGCGGCTCCTGCTTCCCGAAGGACGTGAAGGCGCTCGCCGCCCACGGCCGCGCCGCCGGCCAGCCGACGCCGATCCTCGACGCCGTGCTCGCGATCAACGCGGCCCAGCCCCGCCGAACGGTCGAGCTGCTGAAGCGACACTGGTCGTCGCTCGCGGGCGTGCGGGTCGCCGTCCTCGGGCTCGCCTTCAAGCCGGGGACGAACGACGTCCGCGAGAGCCCGGCCTTCCCGATCCTGCAGGCGCTCCTCGACGAGAAGGCCGCCGTCACGGCCTTCGATCCGGTCGCGCTGCGCGAGGCCGAGGCCGCCTTCCCGGCGCGCGACGGGCTCCGCTATGCGGAGGGCCTCGATCGGGCGCTCGAGGGCACCGAGGCGGTGATCGTCGTGACGCCCTGGCCGCAATTCTCGGAGGTGCCTGCGCGACTCGGCGAGCAGGTGGTCCTCGTCGATGCCCGGCGGGCCTTCGACAAGCGCCTCGTCCCGAACTACGAAGGCATCGGTCTCTGAAGGGAGTCGGTCTCTGAGATGGAATTCGAACCGACGCCGCTCGCCGGCGCGTTCCTCGTCCGCCAGAAGAAGCTCGTCGACGCCCGCGGCTTCTTCGCCCGCGTCTGGTGTACCGACGAGTTCCGGCAGCACGGCCTGAACCCCACGATCGTCCAGATCAATACCGGTCTGAGCCACCAGGCCGGCACCCTGCGCGGCATGCACTTCCAGGAGGCGCCCCACGCCGAGGCGAAGTTCATCCGCTGCACGCGCGGCGCGATCTACGACGTGATCGTCGACCTGCGTCCCGACTCGCCGACGCGCGGACGCTGGGTCGGCTACGAGCTGACGGCCGAGAACGGCCACATGCTCTACGCGCCGGAGGGCTTCGCGCACGGCTATCAGACGCTGTGCGACGACGCGGAGATGTACTACACGACGTCCGCGATGTACGCGGGGGGCGCCGCGCGAGGCGTGCGATACGACGATCCCGCCCTCGGCATCGTCTGGCCGCGGCCGGTGTCGGTCGTCTCGGACGCCGACCGCGCCTGGCCCGACTACCGGGGCTGAGCGCCGGCGGCCGCCTCCGGTCGCGGAGCGGACCTTCGTGGCGGGCCTCCTCGCGTCCCGCCGCGGGCGGCGAGACGCGAGGACGGAACCCGAACGGACGCGGCCGCGATCCCGCGTGCCCCGAAAGGAGACGAGTCGAGCCATGACCCAGCGAGTCCTCGTGACCGGCGCGACCGGCTTCATCGGGCATCACACGCTCGCCCCCCTCGTCGCCCGCGGCTACGAGGTCCACGCCCTCTCGAGCCGGCCCGACACCGCGCGCCGGACGCGACGCCCCGCCCGCCTGTCGGTCTGGCATCAGGCGATCTGATCGCGGCGGGGGCTGCGACGCCTTGCTCGCACGCGTCCAGCCGACCCATCTGCTCCATCTGGCCTGGTACGTCGTTCCGGGCAAGCTGATCGCCTCGCCCGAGAACTACGCCTGGGTGACGGCGAGCCTCGTGCTCTTGCGCGCCTTCGCCGAGCACGGCGGCCAACGCGTCACGATCTGCGGCTCGGGCTACGAGCATGACTGGCGCTACGGCTACTGCTCGGAGCGGCTGACGCCGGCCGTGCCCGGATACTCACCATTGCAGGCGCCTGCAAGCAGGCGCTCCATCTGATGACCGACGCCTTCGCCGAGCAGGCGCAGCTCTCCGCCGCCTGGGGCCGCGTCTTCTTCCTCTACGGTCCGCGCGAGCATCCCGACCGGCTGGTCTCCTCGGTGATCCGCTCGCTCCTGCGCGGCGAGCCCGCGCGCTGCTCCCACGGTCGCCAGATCCGCGACTACCTCCACGTCCAGGACGTGGCGGACGGCCTCGTCGCCCTGCTCGATTCGGACCTCCGCGGCGCGGTCAACGTCTCGTCCGGCGAGGCGACGACGCTGCGCGAGATCGTGCTCACGATCGGCCGCCTCCTCGATCGGGGCGACCTGATCCAGCTCGGCGCCCTCCCGGCCCGAGCCAACGACACCGCGCTCGTCGTAGGCGACAATGCCCGCATCGTCGCCGAGACCGGCTGGAAGCCCGCCCACGACCTCGAATCGGGCCTGCGCCAGACGATCGAATGGTGGCAAAGGCAAGGCCGCTAGCCCGCCGAAGAGAGCGGGAACGCCCGATCGGGGACGCCGGAGCGGCGGCCCGCCAGCGGGATGCATGGGGTGGGAAATGCATGGGGCGGAAGAAGAAGGTAGAAGAGAAGGCGGACGAGAAGGCGAAAGAGAAGGCGGGAAGAGAACGGCATGAAGAAGATCTGCGTTCTGGGTACGGGCATGGCCGGACGGGGAGCAGCGCACCATCTGCGCGAGGCGGGTCTGTCCCCCATCCTCTTCGACAAGAAGCCCCACATGGCGGCCATACCGCGTCCTTCCTGCGCGAGGGCCAGTTCACCTTCGACGAGGGACCCCACGTCTCCTTCACGAGCCACGAGCGTCTGCAAGAGCTCTTCGCAGAGCAGATCGATCAGAAGTACGAGACGCTCCACACCAAGGTCAACAACTACTGGCGCGGCCACTGGGTCAAGCATCCGGCCCAGATCAACCTCCACGGACTTCGCCGAGACCATCATCGCCGTCATCCGCGACTTCGTCGAAGCGCGCAGAACACGCAGCACGCAGGAGATCCGCAACTACGAGCAGTGGCTTCGAGCGAGCTGGCCACACTCTCGCCGAGCAGTTCCCGATGGACTACACGGTCAAGTACCACACGACCGAGGCTCGCAACATGAGCCTCGATTGGATCGGGCCCCGGCTCTACCAGTGCAAGCTCGAAGAGGTGCTCCGCGGCGCCTTGCTGCCCGCGACGCCGGACGTCCACTACATCAGCGGCTTCCGCTATCCCTCCCACGGCGGCTTCGTCTCGTATCTGCGTCGCTTCATGGACGCGTCGGACCTGCGGCTCGGTCACGTCCTCGCTGCGATCGACCCGAAGAACAAGGTCGTGCGCTTCGAGAACGGCGCCTCGGAGAGCTACGACGCGCTGATCTCCTCCGTCCCGCTGCCGGATCTCGTCCCGACGATCCAGGGCGCGCCGCGCGAGGTCGTCGAGGCCGCCGCGAAGCTCGCCTGCAGCGAGGTCGTGATCGTGAACCTCGTCGTCGACCGACCCGACCTGATCGACGCCCACTGGACCTACATCTACGACCGCGACGTCTTCTTCACGCGGCTCTCGACGCCGCACCTGCAATCGCCCCACAACGTGCCACCGGGCTGCGGGAGCCTGCAGGCCGAGTGCTACTACTCGAAGAAGTACCGGCCGCGGGACCTCTCGCCGGAGGAGTGCATCGAGCCCACCATTCGGGACCTGAAGAAGATCGGACTCCTGCGCGAGAGCGATCGGATCCTCTACCGCGAGGCGATGTTCATCGAGTACGCCAACGTGATCTTCGATCTCGAGCGGGCCGACGCGTTGGCCACCGTCCACGGCTATCTCGAGGACATCGGGATCGCCTGGTGCGGCCGCTACGGGGATTGGAAGTACATCTGGACCGACGAATCCTTCCTCTCGGGCGAGGCCGCGGCCGAGAAGGTCCTGAGTCGCTGAGGACGATGGAAACGCTGCGCTTCGACCGACTCCGCCGTGCGCTCTTCGTGGGCGCGCATTCCGACGACATCGAGATCGGATGCGGCGCGACCGTCCTCAAGCTCGTCGAGGAGAACCCGGAGCTCGAGATCCTCTGGGTCGTCTTCAGCGCCGAGGGCGATCGACGGCCGGAAGCCGAGCGCAGCGCCGCGGCCTTTCTTTCGAACGCCGGCCAGTCGACCGTCGTCGTGCGCGATTTTCGCGGCTCCTACTTCCCCTACCAGGGCGAGGCCATCAAGGACTTCTTCGAGACGCTGAAGCCCTTCCGCCCCGACGTCGTCTTCACCCACTACCGCGAGGATCGTCATCAGGACCATCGCGTCCTCTCCGACCTCGCCTGGAACACCTTCCGCAGCCATCTGATCCTCGAGTACGAGATTCCGAAGTACGACGGCGACTTCGGCTCGCCCAACGTCTTCGTGCCGATCACGCCGGACCAATGCCGCCGGAAGGCTTCGCTCGTGATCGAACACTTCCCCTCGCAGGCGGGCAAGCAGTGGTTCACCGAGGACCTCTTCCTCGCCGCGCCCCGGATCCGCGGCATGGAGTGCGACTCGCCGACGCGGCTCGCCGAGGCGTTCTACGCCCGGAAGCTCGTGCTCGCATGAGGGACGCGTGCGCATGAGCCTGGTTCGATCGATCCGCCGGCCGCTCGGCACGGCGCTTCGCTGCCTGCGATCCGCCGACGAGCGCCAGGACCTCATTTGGGAGCTGCGGCGCCGCGGGCGCGGCGAGCCGGTCCTGCCGGGGCCAGGGATCGAGCGGGTGCTCGTGGTCTGCTACGGCAACATCTGTCGCAGCCCCTTTGCCGAGCGCCTGCTGGCCCGCGCGTGCGCAGGCCTGGTGGTGCGCTCGGCCGGGTTCGAGGCCGGCGACGGCGACCCGGCCCAGCCCGACGCGATCCGGGTCGCCGCCGAGTTCGGCATCGACCTCTCGGACCATCGAGCCCGGCGGATGCGCCGCGAGGACGTCGACTGGGCCGACCTGATCATCGGGATGACCGGGCGCCACCACGCCATGCTCCGCGTCCGCTGGCCGGACCGGACCGATCGGCTGCGGCTCCTGGGCGATTTCCTGCTTCGGCCGCCGTATGCTCTCGAGGATCCGTGGGGCTGCCCGCCGGAGATCTTCCGGGCCGTCTACCGGCGGATCGAGCAGGCGACCGCCGGGCTCGCCGGGCGGATCCAGGAACGCGGCCGCGCCGCGAGCTGATCTGCACTGCGACTGCCCGCGCGCTGCGCTCCTCCGCCGGGGGCCGACCGCCGAAGACGCGGAGCGGCAACACCGTTCGTACCGGGCCGGGCACCCACCCCTTCGAAGCCGGTCCGGACGGGCGATCTGCGCCGGCCGGCGCGCGCGACGGGAGGTTCGGAATCATGAAGGTGGTGCTCTTCTGCGGCGGCCTGGGTCTCCGCCTGCGCGACCAGTCCCAGAACACGCCCAAGCCGATGGTCGAGATCGGCAATCGGCCGATCATCTGGCATCTGATGTCCTACTACGCCTACTACGGCCACAAGGACTTCATTCTCTGCCTCGGCTACCGCGGCGACGCCTTCAAGGAGTACTTCCTCAACTACAACGAGACGGTCTCGAACGACTTCGTCCTGAAGTCCGGCGGACGCGAGGTCGAGCTGACCCGGCGCGACATCGAGGACTGGACGATCCGCTTCGTCGACACCGGGCTCCACGCCAACATCGGCATGCGTCTGCGCGCCGTCCGACCGCACCTCGCCGGCGAGGAGATGTTCCTGGCCAACTACAGCGACGGCCTGACGGACCTCCCCCTCGACGCCTACATCCGGGACTTCGAGAAGCGCGACCAGGTCGCGACCTTCATCAGCGTCAGGCCCAACTCGAGCTTCCACTTCGTCCAGTCGGACGCCGACGGCACGGTCTCGGCGATCCGTCCGATCGAGGACTCGGACCAGCGCGTGAACGGGGGATTCTTCATACTCCGCCAGTCGATCTTCGACTACCTTGGCGAAGACGAGGAGCTCGTCCACGAACCCTTCCAGCGCCTGATCGCGGAGCGCAAGCTGCACACGTACCGCTACGACGGCTTCTGGCAGTGCATGGACACGTTCAAGGACAAGCAGGTGCTCGAAGAGCGGGTGGAGCGCGACGACGCCCCCTGGCAGGTCTGGAAGCGGTCCAGACGCTGAGGTCGGCGTCGGAGGAGACGGGGCGGCGATGGAGTCGTGGCTGATCACGGGCGGTGCCGGCTTCATCGGCTCGAGCTTCGTCCGCCAGGTCCTCGACGAGCGCCCCGCGATCCGCGTCGTCGTGCTGGACAAGCTGACGTACGCGGGCCGGCTCGAGAACCTGACCGGGCTCCCGGCCCCCGATCGATTCGAGTTCGTCCGCGGCGACATCGCCTCCGCTGCCGACCTGCGCGCCGTCTTCGAACGGTTCCGCCCGCTGCGGGTCGTCAACCTCGCCGCCGAGAGCCACGTCGACCGCTCGATCGACGGCCCGCGCGCCTGCTTCGAGACGAACCTGCGCGGGACCTTCGAGTTGCTCGAAGCGAGCCGCCGCCATCTCGCGTCCCTCTCCGAGGCCGAACGCTCGGCGTTCCGCCTGCTCCACGTCTCGACCGACGAGGTCTACGGAAGCCTGGGCGCGGAGGGCCGGTTCACGGAGTCGACCCCCTACGCGCCGAGCTCGCCCTACTCCGCGACCAAAGCCGGCGGCGACCTCCTCGTCCGCGCCTACTGCCGGACCTACGGCCTCCCTGCCCTCGTCACGAACTGCTCGAACAACTTCGGTCCCCGTCAGCTGCCGGAGAAGCTGATCCCGCTCACGATCTACAACGCGCTCGAAGGGCGCGATCTGCCGATCTATGGCGACGGTAGCAACGTCCGTGACTGGATCTGGGTCGAGGATCATTGCCGTGGCCTGTTGCGGGCGCTCGAGCTCGGGCAGACGGGCGAACAGTACGCCTTCGGAGCCGATTGCGAGCGATCGAATCTCGTGCTGGTCGACGCGGTCTGCGATGCGCTCGAAGCGATCCGACCCGCGCGAGAGAACCCCGCGATGCGCGCGCGCGGTCTCGCGCGCTATGCGGAGCTCAAGCGCTTCGTCCGGGATCGACCCGGACACGACCATCGTTACGCCATCGACGCGAGCCGGGCCCGCAGCGAGCTCGGCTGGCGACCCAGGCTCGGCTTCGAAGAGGCGCTCGCGCGAACCGTCGCCTGGTACGTCGAGCACGAATCCTGGCGACGGGCCATCGAGTCGACGGGCGACCTGCGCGGACGACAGGGCCTGAACGCGATCGAAGCGGGGGCCTCGGGAACGTCCAGCGAGACGCGGTGCGCGACCGCGGGCGGGGCGCGTCGATGAAGGGCATCCTCCTCGCGGGCGGCTCGGGGACGCGGCTCCTCCCCGCGACGGCATCGATCTCGAAGCAGCTCCTGCCCGTCTACGACAAGCCGATGATCTACTACCCGCTCTCGACGCTCATGCTGGCGGGCATCCGGCAGATCCTGCTCATCTCGACCCCCCACGACACGCCGCTCTTCGAGCGGCTCCTGCGCGACGGGCGCCAGTTCGGCATCGAGATCGAGTACCGCGTCCAACCGAAGCCGCGCGGAATCGCGGAAGCGTTCCTGATCGCCGAAGACTGGATCGCGGAGGCCCCCGTCGCGCTCGCGCTCGGCGACAACCTCTTCTACGGCCACGGCTTTCCCGACTCGATCCGGCGCGCCGCGCGCCGCGAGGTCGGCGCGAGCCTGATCGCCCATCACGTCCATGACCCCGAGCGCTACGGCGTGATCGAGCTCGATGCGGACAATCGCATCCGCTCGATCGAAGAGAAGCCGCGCAAGCCGCGTTCGAACTGGGCGGTCACCGGCCTCTACTTCTACGACCGCCAGGTGGTCGAGATCGCGCGGAACGTACGCCCCTCCGCTCGCGGTGAGCTCGAGATCACGGACGTCAATCGGGCCTACCTCGAGCGCGGCCAGCTCGAGGTCGAACGGCTCGGCCGGGGCGTGGCCTGGCTCGACACGGGGACGCATGAATCGCTGCTGCAGGCCGCGAACTTCATCCACGCCGTCCAGGAGCGGCAGGGGCTGCAGGTGTCGTGTCCCGAGGAGATCGGCTGGCGCCAGGGGTGGATCGGGCGCGATGCGCTGCGCCGCGCGGCCGATGCCCTCGGCCACAACCCCTACGCGGACTACCTCCGTCGGCTCGCGGACGGCGCGTGAGCGCCGGTCGGACGCCTAGCGCGACCGCGCCTCGCCCAGGGTCCGCTGCCAGCGCCAGGCGTCGCGCATGGCGTCGTCGATCGTGCGCGTCGCCCGCCAGCCCAGCACGCGCGTCGACGCGTCGACGCTCGCGTAGATCTGCTCGATGTCCCCCGCTCGACGGGGCCCGACGTGCGAAGCCACCTTCTGGCCCGTGGCGCGTTCGAAGGCGTCGAGCGCTTCGCGGACCGACGTGCCGCGACCGGTCCCGACGTTCAGGACCTCGACCATCGGCCCGCGCGGACGGCCCGCCATGAAGTCGAGGCTCTTCACATGGGCCTCGGCCAGGTCGAGGACGTGGATGTAGTCGCGGATGCAGGTGCCGTCGGGCGTCGACCAGTCGTCGCCATGGATCTGGACGGGACCTCGCCAGCCGGCCGCGCTCTGCAGGATGACGGGGGCGAGGTTCTGCGGATCGCCGAGCGGCAGCTCGCCGATGCGCGCGCTCGGATGCGCGCCGATCGGGTTGAAGTAGCGCAGCATCGTCGCGCGGATCGCCGCGCCCGACGCGGCGGTGTCCTGGATGATCTGCTCGCAGATCTGCTTCGTCGCGCCGTAGACGGAGGAGGCCTTCGCGAGCGGGGTCGACTCGGTCACGGGGAGCTTCTCGGGCTGGCCGTAGACGGTGCACGAGGAGGAGAAGACGAGGTCGCCCACGCCGTAGGCGAGCATCGTCTCGAGGACGGCGAGCAGCCCGCCGAGGTTGTTGCGGTAGTAGCGGAGCGGCTTCTCGAGCGACTCGTTCACGGCCTTCGATGCCGCGAAGTGGATCACGCCTCCGACCGGTGCGGCGGCGCGGAACACGCGATCGAGTGCCGCGCGGTCGCCGCAGTCGATCTCGTGGCATTCGATCGTCCGACCGCAGATCGCCGCGAGCCCGTCGAGGACGCTCTGCTTCGAGTTGGAGAAGTCGTCGACGATGAGCGGCTCATAGCCGTGCTCGACGAGGGATACGACGGTATGGGATCCGATGAATCCGGCGCCGCCCGTCACGATGATCTTCGGATTCGGCAACTGCCCCCCCGCATCGGGCACGCGAGCGCCCGCGCCGCCGTGCCTCAGCCGTTCTGGATCGTCATGCCCCCATCGACCGGCAGGACGACTCCATTGAGGTAGGAGGCGGCCGGCAGGACGAGCGACAGGATCGCATGGGCCACCTCTTCCGGATCGCCGTAGCGCCGGAGTGGCACGCGCCGACGGGCGAACTTCTCACGGGCTGCCTCCGGGATGCCGGCGGTCATGGCCGTCAGGATCGGGCCGGGACAGACGCAGTTGACGGTCACGCCGCGGTGGCCGAGCTCGACCGCCATCGAGCGGGTCAGGCCGATCACGCCGTGCTTGGCGGCCGTGTAGGGCCCGGTTCCGGCCGTGGCCCCGAGTCCCTCGGTCGAGGCGACGTGGACGATGCGTCCCTCGCCCCGGCGCAGCAGCTGCGGCAGGCAGGCGCGCACCAATCGCACGTGCGCCGTCAACATCACGTCGAGCGCGCGCTGCCAGACGGCTTCGTAGACGTCGTCGGGCTGCTCGAGCGAGGCCCCGATCGCGATGCCCGCGTTGTTGACGAGGATGTCGATCGGACCGAGCGCGTCCATGATCTCGCCGACCGCTGCGTGGATGCGCGCCGGATCCGCGACATCGAGCCGGACCCCGATCGCGTCGCTGCCCGCGGCGCGGATCTCCTCGACGACACGACCGACCGCCTCGGGGTCGAGATCCGTGACCGCGACGCGCGCGCCCTCGTCGGCGAAGAGTCGGGCGGTCGCCCGCCCCATGCCGCTCGCCGCTCCGGTCACGAGGGCGACGCGGCCGGCGATGGAGCGGGAGAGTCGGGAGAGTCGGGGCACGGCGACAGGGCTTCCTTCACGGCATGGGGCACGGCCTGGGGCGGCGCGTCGGGATCGACAGGAGGGAAGTGCCCGGGATGGGCGGCGAGGCGACCGGTCGGGATGCTAGCCCGACGTTCGACGACGGATCGAGGCTCGAGGCGGAGGCCACCCTCGCCGACGAGCGACCCGAATCCAGCGCGCCGCGCCCCGCCATCCGCCCGCAGCGATCGGCGTCCACCCGGACGACCCCATCGCGCTCGGACGCGAGCCCGCGAGACACATCCGGTGGCGGCCCGTCACGGCCGCGGCGAGCGGGAAGCCCAGGGACCGCAGGCCGGCCTGGGCACGGCGCTTGCTTTGCCGAGCGGGATTCTCGCGATCGCGCGCCATCGGGCGAAGGATCCTGTGTCCGGTACCGGCCCGGTCGGCCGTTCGATCCGAGGCCAGGGAGGTCGTCGTGTCGAATCCCGCTGCCGAAGTGAAGTCGAGGCCCATGGGCAGGCGGTGCCTTCGTGGGATTCCTCTGCCCAAGCTGATGCTGACGTTCTGCGTGCTCGCCGGCGTCACGGATCGGGGCGCGCTCGCCCAGGTCTTCGACGTCGAGATCCAGCCCGAGGCGGACGCCCAGGTCCAGTGGCACGAGATCCTCGACTGGGCCAACACGAACTACGGAAGCGAGCTCGAGCTGCAGGTGGGGGCCGAGAACACGCCGCTGCCCGACAAGCGCTACCGGAGCTACCTGCGCTTCGACCTGAGCGCCCTGCCCGCGGCCTTCACCCTCGAGCGGGCGCGGCTGCGGCTCTTCACCGAGATCTACACCCCGCTCCCCGCGACCGTCGTCGAGCTCTACCGCGTGGCGGACGATGGCTGGAGCGAGTCCGGCATCACCTGGAACAACCAACCGGGTCCGAGCGGCGGCGTCTGGGCGACGACGACGGTGGCCGCGCTGCAGGAGACCTACTGGGACTTCACGCCCGCCTGGAGTCCGGCGGCGGACGTCGCGGATGGTGCGCTCTCCCTGTTCCTGCGCATCCAGGACGAGAGTCTCGAGGGGTTCGAGATCCGGGGCATCTTCAACAGCCGGGAGGTCGCGGCGGGCGTCGCCTTCTCCCGCCCGACACTCGAGCTCCGCTACCGGATCGGGGAGCCGCCCCCGCTGCCCGTGACCGAGGCCGGGTACCGCTTCGCGAAGGTGGCCACCCTCGACGCGGGTCCGCAGCTCTGGGGTCTCACGGGCGACGACCAGGGACGGGTCTACGCCGGCCACAACTCGAACTTCACCGGCCCCGCCCCCGTGCGCCGCTTCGATCCGGCGCTCTACGCCGGGACGCCGCTCGTCTTCGATGACGCGCAGCAGCGCTTCGGGCCGGATGTCGGCGATGCGGACGGCATCGCCTACGGGGCGGGCAAGATCTTCGTCGCCGACAACCTGGGCGGCATACGCCAGATCCCCGTCGCGACGCCGAGCTCGCCCAGCTATTTCGCGGTCTTCGTCGCGCTGAACGGCGGCGGATCGCCGCTCGTCCATCGCCCCGCGGACGGCCATCTCTTCGTGAGCTTCGGCGAGGTGGCGCCCCTGCTCCAGGAGTTCAACGCGGGCGGTACCCTCGTCGCCCAGTCCTTCCTCGGCGCGACCGCCGAGACGATGACCCTCGATCCGGCGACGGGCTCGATCTACTACAGCCCGAACGGGACGTCGGTCCGCCGGTTCGACCCCTCCGGTCCCTCCGACGAGGCGATCGGAACCGCGAGCGGAACCATCAACGGCGGTCTCTTCTTCGATCCGTTGAGCGGACTGCTCTTCGTCGGAACGGCCAACGGAGCCCAGCCCGGTTGCATCGAAACGATGGACCCGTCGACGGGCGCGACACAGCGCTTCGCGACCGGCTTCGATCCGGAGAACGTGCCGGGGGGCGTGCTCGGGATCTGGCGCGACCCGACCTCGGGCGACCTCTACGCGCTGCAGTCCGATGCGCTCTTTCGCCTGCCCTCGGCGAAGGTCTTTCCTTCCGACGCCGTTCCGGCGTGCGGAAGCTGGGGGCGATCGCTGCTCGCGATCGCATTGGTGATCGCAGCGGGGCTGGCGTCGTGCCGCAGTCGTGGCGCGTCCGTACCCTGGGCCCGCTGACGATTCGAGACTCGGTCTCGCCCGGCCGCTCGCCGATCGGCCGCCCAAGGGCGGCGTGACGCCGAAGTCGGTTGTACCCGCCCTCCATGAAGTCGAAGAGCGGCGCTCCGGCCCATCTCCTGCGCCGCGACCGAGCACGCCGAAGGCGCGCGTTCGAGCCCCGCCTGATCCCCGCGCTCGGAGACCTCGAGCAGACCGCACGTCGTCGCAACCACCGGTTCGACCCGGTGCACGCTCACACACGCCAACGGGCGCTCCGAAGAGCGAGGTGTGAGGGGACACTCGATGATCTCATGGCGGAGGGCTCGGCTGCGCATCGCGGTCCTGCTCGCGACGGCCGCCCCTGCGTTCGGCCACGGGGATGGACTCGACGCGCACGGATGCGACCCCGATCGAACGATCGGCGAAGTTCATGGCCACCGCGCGCCGCCGGCGTCAGGCCCGCCGACGCGGTCCGTGGTACCTCCGGCGCGCGCTGCGACCGCACATGGAATCGAGATGAGCAGGAGCGGAATTTGTCACGCGCCGGGCTCGACCGACCACGCTCGGCCCAGCGCATTGCCGCGTTTGCGCACGCTCGAAGCGTGCCTCGCGAGCGGAGGGCGGATGGCGCTCAGATGAGGGGTCATCGGCAGAGCCACTCCGTCTGTACCGAACGCACGCCCCGCGCCCGGGAAGTCCGGCTCCAGGCCAGAACGGGGATGCGACCCGATGCGCGATCGCCGACGAAGCAGCCGTTGGTTTCGCTGTCCCTATCGCGGCGGCACAGGTGGCCGTTCAGGCCAGGTTCCGGATTCGAGATTGCGTCGAAGCCCGGCGACTGCACCGTACGCCTCTTGGAGCAATCGCATGGCACCGCGATCCCCCGGACGATCAGGATCGAGGATCCCGATCACCTTCCGCAGGGCGTCCTCGGCATTCAGAAGCGTGTCCCGAATCTCTCGATTCTCAGGCGCCATGGATTCAGCCGCCTTCCTGGTCCGTCGGTCGTTTGGCGACCGAGTCGATGTCGATCGCTGCCGCCGTCGTCGACCAGCACCTCGCGTCGGCTGGGCCCGGATCGTCGAGCCATCGGGGCGCGCCGGCCTTCCGCGAGCCCGCCGCATCGGGGACGGTCTCGATGAAGAAGCGTGGGTGGGTGGTGTGGATGACGTCGTTCCGTTTGGCTTCGGTGGAGGCCCCCAAGATCCAGGGATCCATCGATGGGTGACCTCCAGTCATGGAAGAGGCGTGGGCGCAGTGTGCCTTCTGCCGCACGGATTGTAGACGATCAGATACGAATTTTTCGGTTGTGCGTGCCAAAATGTCCCCTGTGAGAGGGACACGCGTCGCTCCACGACGTGTAGGTTGATCGCCTCGGAAAGTGCGATCGGGTCTGCCTCGCTTCTCGATCGACTCCGACCGCGATCGCCGGGCCCGACCTGCGCTCGCGGGGACGGATCCGAGGCCATGGAACCTGGGATCCAAGACGCTGGCGGCCGCTCTCGCTCCGGATCGAGGTCGTGTTCTCGCGACCACTCCCCGAGCGTGGGGCCTCCTGTCGGAGCGAGCGCGAGCTGAACGCGTGGATCGTGTCGCGCGGGTCGTCGATCGCGCGGCGTCGCGATTCGTTTGGGGCCCGCCGGGCGGGTCGGACCTGTCGGCCCGATCCGATCGGTCTCCCTGCCCGATCGCGACCCAGATCGCATCGAGACCAGCAACGACATCCGGACCGACGGGCGCATATCATGCGGCGCTGCGTGTCGGATGGGCGCGAAACCGCTGGGAAGCCACCTCCGAGCAACGACGGCTCGGAGCGGCTGCGACGGGGGCCTGAATCGCAGCTTCCTGGTCGGGCCGGCGGGACTTGAACCCGCGACCTCTTGACCCCCAGTCAAGCGCGCTACCAGACTGCGCTACGGCCCGACGAGGCGCGAACGTTTAGCCCAGTCCGGGGGCCGCTGTCGACCGCCCGGACTCGCATCCGGGGCGTGTGCCGCCTTCAGGGCGGATCGAGCAGAGGCTGACCGAGCCAGTCTGCGGTGGGAGGATGCGGCGCGAGGGCCCGGGCGAGCGCGGTCCGATCGGGCTCGAGCAGGGCGAGCACGACGCGGTGGATGCGGCGCGGGACGCCGCCCGAGAGCGCGTGGATGCGGCGAACGGTCGGGGCGTCGAGTCCGTCCAGGCGCTCGGTCCCGAGGCCCGCCTGGGCAAGACGCGCTCGGAGGTAGTTCCCGGTCTCGCGCTCGTCGAGCGGCTCGCGCAGCGTCTGTTCGAAAGGATGCAGGCGATCGCAGGCCGCGAGCATGCGGGCCGCGCGCGAGTCGTCCGAGAGCGCGAGCACGAGCCGGACGGGAGAGCGCTCGGACGGGAGCGCCTGGACGAGCGAACGCAGCGTCGGGGCCGGCATGGAGTCCGCGTCGTCGATCAGCAGCAGGAGCGGGCCGGCGCCGGATTCCGCGATGGCATGGATCTCGGCCAGCGCCGCACGTTCGGACGGGCCGGGTCGCACGGCGTCGCGGTCCCGTACGGCGCCGGGCGAGCCCGCGATCAGGCCACGAATCCAGGCGGCGAGCTCCGGGAGCGAGACGGCCGCATACGGCAGATAGACGGTGGGACCCGGTCGACGCGCGTCGGACCGCTCGTCGCGATTCGCCGTCCCCGCCGCGCCCGTGGCGCCGAGCCGCGATTCGAGGACCCGCAGCAGATGCGTCTTCCCGAATCCGGGTGGCGCCACGAGGGCGGCGACCGTCGTGCCGGCTCCATCCTCGTCGCACCACGCGAGCAGCGCGTCGAGGATCGACTCCGTGCGCGACCGCGGGACATGGCGCGTCGGATCCGCCGTCTCGCCGAAAGCCTCACGCAGCGCGGCGGGCAACACGTTCTCGCTCGACACGGATCAGAGCCCCTGCTGCAAGGCTCCACGCAGAGCATGGAGCTCGGACTGCATGCTCTCGAGGGCTCCGCGCAGCCCGACCCAGTCGATCCGCTCTCGCAGGTCCGTCGCCGCGCCGTCCCCCGCCGTGGTCGGGGCCGCCGACCCGGGCGCGATCGACGACGCGCTCGCGTCGGGACGCGATTCGCCGGCTCCGGAGCGCGTCGCCGCGAGCACGTCGTCGAGGCTCTCCCCTTCGGCACAGCGATTCAGGGCCTCGTCGAGGCCGAGCTCCTGGATGCGCTGCCGCGCCCCCGCGATCGTGTAGCGCTGGTCCCAGAGCAGGCGCTTCAACAGCCAGACGAACTCGATGTCGCGTTTCCGGTAGAGGCGCTGCTTCGAGCGCGACTTCGGCGGCGCCATCCAGCGGAACTCGGTCTCCCAGTAGCGGAGCACGTGCGCCTTGACGCCCGTCAGCTCGGAGACCTCGCCGATGCGGTAGTAGAGCTTCTTCGACGCGGCGAGCTGGCGCCGCGCCTCCGCTTCGTCGAGCGGCGCCTCGCGCTTGCGCCCACTGCGAGCGGCGGACGGCCGCTTCGCTTCCCGCACCGCCCGCGTCGTCGACGCGCCCTGCTCGCGCTCCACGTCCCACCTCCCGACGAATGACCCGCACGCAGGATGGCAGATGGACGGGACGCCTGCACCGGAAAAACCGACGGCGGCGAAGCCTCCATATGCCTGGAGCCGCCGCCGCCGTCCCGTTCCCGATCGGAGCCGACCGACTAGTCCTCGTCGTCCTCGCGCGCCTGATTCCGCTCGGCCTCGCGATCTGCCTCGGTCACCTCGGTCTCGTTCAGCACGTTCTTGAGCACGAGGCTCGGCTTGAAAGTCAGGACGCGACGCGCATCGAGCAGGATCTCCTGGCCCGTCTGCGGATTGCGCCCCTTGCGAGCGTTCTTCTCGCGCACGACGAAGTTGCCGAAGCCCGAGATCTTGACCTTCTCGCCTTCGGCGAGCGTCTCCTTGATGATCTCGAAGACCTTCTCGACGAGCTCCGCGGCCTCCTTCTTGGAGAAGCCCACGCGCTCGTAGATCTGCTCGACGATCTCGGCCTTGGTCATGGCCCGCCTCCTGCGCGGCCGGAGCGCCGACGGCTCCGACCCGATCGATCCCACCCTCGCAGGGATCAGCGACGCTAGGCCGCGCCTCCCTTGGCGCGCTCCGCCAGAGCCGCGAAGCCCTTCGGATCGTCGAGCGCCAATTGGGCCAGGACCTTGCGGTCGATCTCGACACCCGCGGTCCGCAGACCCGCCATCAATCGGCTGTACGAGAGGCCGTGCTGGCGCGCTGCGGCGTTGATGCGCGCGATCCAGAGGCCACGAAAATCCCGCTTTCGCTGCTTGCGATCGCGATACGCGTACTTGTCGGCCTTCTCGACCGCTTCGATCGCGACGCTGTAGAGCTTGCTCCTGCTCCCGTAGAAGCCCTTCGCTCGATCGAGGGTTCGTTTGCGACCCTTGGCGCCGGCGACGCCCCGCTTGACTCTCGGCATCTTTCTCTCCCCTTCTCTCGGTTCTGGCAGCGCCCCGGCCCCGATGACCGATGGCTGCATTCGAGGCTCTGCAGGCGTGCCCTGCCCGTTCGAGCCTCCGTTGCCGTCGCTCTCCTCAGAGGTACGGCAGGGACCGTCGCACGCGCGGCGCGTCGGCGTCCGAAACCAGATCGTGCTGGCGCATCGGGCGCTTCCGCTTCGTGCGCTTCTTGGTCAGGATGTGCTGCTTGCCGGCCTTGTTGCGCTTCAGCTTCCCGGTTCCGGTCAGGCTGAAACGCTTCGCCGACGCGCGATGGCTCTTGATCTTCGGCATCTCGTCTCCGTTTCCGTCCGCGCGGCGCATGCTCCGCTCCGCGCGCACTGCTCTGTCGATCCCTCGAACTCCGCGGACTCAGGCCTCCGCGCCCTCGCCCTGCTCTTCCTCGCTTCCGTCCTCCACATCGGCCGCAATCTCGTCGTCGGCCTCGTCGGAGTGATCCGCTTCGCGCTCTTCGCCTTCGGCCGCGGCCGTGATGCCCTGCTGTCGGCGGTACTCGGCGATCGCGTCCCGATCCGGGATCACGATCATCGACATGAAGCGCCCCTCCATCCGCGGCGTGCTCTCGACCTTCGCGATCGATCCGAGCTGCTTCAAGACCTCGTCGAGCTGGTCCCGACCGCGATAGGTATGGACCATCTCACGGCCGCGGAACATGACGGTGATCTTGACCTTGTCGCCTTCCATCAGGAACTTGCGCGCGTTGTTGAGCTTGAAGTTGAGGTCGTGCTGGTCCGTCCCGGGCCGCAGCTTGACCTCCTTGAGGGTCGCCGCGTGGGACTTCTTGCTCGCGCTCTTCTTCTTCTGCTCGTACTTGTACTTGCCGTAGTCCATGATCCGACAGACGGGCGGCCGGGAGTTGGCGGCGACCTCGACGAGATCGAGCCCGCCTTCCCGGGCGATCGCCAACGCCTCTTCCGGCGGCATCACGCCGAGCTGCTCGCCGTCCGCGCCGATGACGCGGACCTCGCGGACTCGAATGCGTTCGTTGACCCGAACGGTGTCGCGCTCGGGGGCCACGGGTCGGAACTTGGGTCGTGCAGGGATGGATCGTCCTCCTCAGGCGAATGGGGCCGCTCGACGCTCGGCATTGGCCACGTGCAGTGTCTCCACCAGCGTACCAGCCGCCATCGGCGGAAGCGCCTTCTTCGATTTTCGCAGCCTCGGGGCGACCGTGCCCCGGGCCAGCTCGTCGTCTCCGATCACCAGGGTGAGCGGAATCTTCTGCCCCTCGGCCTCGCGGATGCGGTAGCCGAGGGTCTCGCTGCGGTCGTCGACTTCGGCCCGCAGACCGGCCGCGGCGAGCTCGGCGCGGATCGCATGCGCGCCCGCGGCATGGCGATCGGCGATCGGCAGCAGCACGACCTGGATCGGGGCGAGCCAGAAGGGAAAGTCGCCCCCGGTGTGCTCGATGTAGATGCCGATGAAGCGCTCGAGCGACCCGAGGACGGCGCGATGGAGCATCGCCGGCTGGTGGAGCTCGCCGTCGCGGCCGACGTAGCGCAGGCCGAAGCGACCGGGCATGGCCATGTCGATCTGGATCGTCGCGAGGGTCCAGGCCCGGCCCAGCACGTCGCGGAAGTCCGCCTCGACCTTCGGCGCGTAGAACGCGGCCTCGCCCGGCTTGATGCGGCACTGGAAGCCCGCGCGCTCGACGGCGCTGATCAGGGCCTTCTCCGCCACGTCCCAATCGACCGGGTCGCCCAGGAACTTCTCCGGTCGCGTCGAGACCGCCATCTCGATGCCCGTCACGCCGAGCTTCTGATAGACCTCGGCCGTCATCTGGAAGAAGCGGTCGATCTCTTCGGGAACCTGCTCGGGCTCGCAGTAGATGTGGGCGTCGTCCTGGGCGAAGGTGCGGACGCGGGTGATGCCGTTGAGCGTTCCGCTGCGTTCGTTGCGATGGAGGCGCGTGAACTCGGCCCAGCGGATCGGGAGCTCGCGGTAGCTGCGCTTGGCGGTGCCGAAGAGATGGCAGTGGCCGGGGCAGTTCATCGCCTTGACGCCGAGCTCCTCGCCCTCGTCGGAGCCGGCGAACCAGTACATGTCGTCGTGGAACTTCTCGTAGTGGCCCGAGGTCTTGAAGAGCTCCGAGCGGAAGAGCTGCGGCGTCATGACCTCGCGGTAGCCGTACTTCGGATAGAGGTCGCGGATGAAGCGCACGAGCTCGTTGTAGAGCGCCATGCCCTTCGGGAGGTAGAACGGCGAGCCCGGCGCGAGTGGATCGAGATGGAAGAGCCCGAGCTCGGCGCCGACGCGGCGATGGTCGCGGCGCTTCGCCTCCTCGATGCGCTCGAGATGCTCGGTGAGCTCCTTCTTGGAGGCGAAGGCCGTGCCGTAGATGCGCTGCAGCTTCGGGCCGGTCTCGTCGCCACGGAAGTAGGTCCCCGAGGATTCGAGCAGCTTGACTGCGCCGATCTGGCTGGTGTCCTGGACGTGTGGGCCGCGGCAGAGGTCGACGAAGCGGCCGTGGCGGAAGACCGTGATCTCGGCGCCTTCCGGAATGTCCGCGAGTCGCGAGAGCTTGAGCGCTTCGCCGAGGGAGCGGAACAGCGACTCCGCCTCTTCGCGTGACACCACCTGGCGTTCGAACGCGCTCTTCTCGCCGAGGATCGCGTTCATCTCCTGCTCGATCTTCTCGAGGTCCTCGGGGGTGAACGTCTGCTCGACGAGGAAGTCGTACTGGAACTTCTCCGAGTGATCGCTGCGACCGGCGTCGACCTGCGCCTTGGGGAAGAGACGCTTGACGGCGTCGGCCATCACGTGCTCCGCCGAATGGCGGATGACCTCGCCGCCGGCGACGTCCTTCGTCGTCACGATCTCGAGCTTCGCGTCCGCGAGGAGCGGCTTGCGCAGATCGACGAGCTCGCCGTCGATGCGCCCCGCGACCGCTGCCTTGGCGAGACCCGGTCCGATCTGCTTCGCGACCTCGAGCACGGTGATGCCCGACGGGCATTCGAGGCGCTTGCCATCGGGGAGGAAGACGGAGATGCCGCTCATGGGCGCGGCCGCGCCGCCGTCATGGACGGGCGCAGGGTCCGATCGTCGATGCGCGATCCGAACGCCGGCCGCCGCGCAGCGTCTTCGAGGACGCGGCACGCGAGGTCCGTTGCGATTCGGCTCGAACGCTTCACTGCTCGACTCCCGGATGGATCGCGTCCCCGGCTCCGCGCGACGCAGATCGGCGTCGGGCGGAGTGCCGCAGGCCGCGAATCCCGGCGATGGAGCTGGGGGATCTCTGCTGGTAGGCACGGGCGGAATCGAACCGCCGACCCCCGCCATGTCAAGGCGGTGCTCTAAACCCCTGAGCTACGTGCCTGTAGCCAGCTAAGGCGCCGGTTTGATTAGCCTTTTGGAATGGGGGTGTCAATCGGGTCCGCGCGATCCGTATGCGCGAGGACCAAATCAGCGATCGATCGTCGCGGGCGCGATGCCGGGCTCCCCCTCCTGCTCGGACTCGGGCAGGGGCTCGCGCCACTGGGCCAGGACCCGGATCCGGCCTCCTTCCCGGTCGATCTCGACCGGTTCGAGGATCAGCTCCGCGGAGTCGAGGCGCTCGAGGCGGGCAGCGAGCTCGTCGGGCCCGAGCGGCCCCTCGAGGCGGAGCAGCTGGCGGGCGGGCGAGAGCTCGAGCGTCTCGACCCGCACCACACCGAGCCGCTGGCGGAGCGTCTCGAGGACCCGTTGAAGCCCCGGATAGCGTCGGATGCCGACCAGCTCGAGCTCCACCGTCCGCCCGTCCGTCCGGGCGCCGTCCCGCGGCGCCAGCAGCCCGGTCCGCGCGAGCGCATCCCGGACCCGGTCGACATCGACGGCCACCTCGACCACGACCAGGTACTCGGACCGCACGCCGGGATCCTCCGTGAACAGGACCGGGCGCTCGCCGCGATCTTCGACGATCCGGAAGCCGCGCGTATAGGGCAGGATGTTCGAACCGAAGAGCTCGCGGAACCGCGTCGTCCGGTCGGGGGGCGCGGTCGCGTCGCCGTCGTCGGAATCCGACGCGAGCGACTCGGCGTCGCCCTCGTCCTCGAGCAGCGTCATCGCGACCCGAGATACCCCCTCCCAGAGCGCCCCGGCGATGGCCTCGTCCCGCGGATTGACCCGGGCCCGCTCGGACTCGCGGATCGGATGATTGCCGACCACCTGGACCCGCTGGGGCTCGCCGGCGTAGACCGGAGCGCTCTGCGCGAGTCCGAGCAGGATCGCGGACACGAGGGCGAGGAGACGGGCGAGCCGCTTCGCCCGGGGCCCGGCCCGCGCCCGATCCGGCGCCCTGCGCGCATGCGTCGAGAATCGGCTCGCGCGGAAGCAGGCCCCCTGCGCTCCGGTCTGCCCTTCCCCGTCCGATCCGGCGGCCGACTCCGCCCCCGCCCCTCGTGCGACCCGCTTCATGCCCATCTCCAACCCCGACGCTCGATTGCGCATCCCGCCCCTTCAGAGCGCGCGCTCGGCGACCGGCCGCCCGAAGAGCCGGTCGACGTCGCGACAGAGCTCCGCGGTCGCCGCCACCCCCCGAATCCCCGCGACTCCGAGAATCGTCTCGCTCTCGCCCGGAATCGTGATGTGGAGGAACACGCCGCAGTCGCCGGCATGACTTCCCAGCAATCGCTTCAAGGCGAGCAGTCGGTCCCGCGTGACCTCCGGCGATCGGACCCGGACTCGGACGCTCGCCGACAGCTTCTCCTCCGCTTCGGAAAGCCGGGTCACCTTCCGCACCAGGATCTTCGGCGGATCGCCCTCTTCGAGGGTGCCCTGGATGACGAGCGGCACCGGCCCCCGCTCCCCCTCGCCCGCGCCCTCGTCCCGCGCCTCGCGCAGGACACCGACGTACTCCTCGTAGACGTCGGAGAAGATCACGAGCTCGAAGGAGCCCTCGAGATCTTCGAGCTGACCGAAGGCCATTCGCTGCCCCCGCTTCGTCCGGGTCTCGCGCAGCCCCGTCAGCAGCCCGCCGGCCCGGACCTCGCGGCCGGCGCGACCGGCCGTCGCGAGTGCCGTCGTGTCCGTGAACCGGGCGAGCAGCGGAGCGACGGCGCCGAGCGGGTGGCCCGTCACGTAGAAGCCGAGCAGCTCCCGCTCGTGGGCGAGCCGCTCTCGCTCGCCCCAGTCCGCGGCCTCGACGAGCTTCGGCGCCGGCATCGCGCTGCTCGAATCCGCTCCGCCGAAGAGATTCGTCTGGCCGACGGCCCGATCGCGCTGCAGGGACGCCGCCCGCTCGAGCGCGGCGTCGATCGAGGCCCAGACCGACGCGCGACTCGCGTGGATGCCATCGAAGGCGCCACACTTCACCAACGCCTCGACCACTCGGCGATTGACCCGCCGCGCGTCGACGCGCTCGGCGAAGTCGAAGAGGCTCTGGAACGGCCCGCCCTGCCCGCGCGCGTCGAGGATCGCCTCGATCGCCCCCGCCCCGACGTTCTTGATGCCCGCGAAGCCGAAGCGGATCGCGCCCTCGACGACGCCGAAGTCCTGCTCCGACTCGTTGACGTCGGGGGGCAGAATCTCGATTCCCTTCTCGCGGACGTGGGCGATGTAGCGCGAGAGCCGATCGTGGTTCGTCGACTCGATCGTGAGGACCGACGCGAGGTACTCGGCGGGATGGTTCGCCTTGAGATACGCCGTCTGGTAGGTGATGTAGGCGTAGGCGGTCGAGTGGGCCTTCGGAAAGCCGTAGCCCGCGAACTCGAGGATCAGATCGAAGACGCGCCCGGCCTCGGTGCCGTCGATCGCGTTGGCGATGCAGCCGTCGACGAAGCGCTTGCGCTGTTCCTGCATGACCTCGGGCTTCTTCTTGCCCATCGCGCGCCGGAGCAGGTCGGCCTCGCCGAGGCTGTAGCCCGCCATCTTCTGCGCGATCTGGAGCACCTGGTCCTGGTAGACGATGACGCCGAGCGTCTCCTCCGTCAGGTCGACGATCGTCGGATGAAGGTACTCGGTCTTCGTGGTGCCGTTCTTGCGCGCGACGTAGTCGTCGACCATCCCCGACTGCAGCGGTCCCGGTCGGTACAGCGCGACGAGCGGGATGATCTCGCGGAAGGAGCGCGGCTTCAGCTTCAGCACGAGGTCCGTCATGCCCGACGACTCGACCTGGAACACGCCCTCGGTGTCCCCTTCGCAGAGCAGGTCGTACGTCGCCTCGTCGTCGATCGGAATCGCGTTGACGTCGAACGTCTCGAAGCCCGGTTTGCGGCGGATCATGCGCTCGGCGTCCGCCATCAGGGTCAGCGTCTTCAGACCGAGGAAGTCGAACTTGATCAGGCCGACCTTCTCGACGCAGCCCATGTTGTACTGCGTCATGACGTCGCCGGACTTCGGGTCCTTGTAGAGCGGGACCATCTCGATCAGCGGCTTCGTCCCGATCACGACGCCCGCGGCGTGCTTCGAGGCGTGGCGCGTCAGCCCCTCCAGATTGCGCGCCGTTCCGATCAGTCGGCGGACCTGGGCGTCGACCTCCATCAGGGAGCGGAGCTCGGGCGACTGCTCGATCGCGTCGTCGAGCTTGATGCCGAGCACCTCGGGCACGAGCTTCGCGATCCGATCGACGTCGCCGAAGGACATGCCGAGCACGCGCCCGACGTCTCGGATCGCGGCCTTCGCCTGGAGCGTCCCGAAGGTCACGATCTGCGCGACCTTCATGTTGTCGTAGCGCCCCTCGAGCGTGTCCCCTTCCGGCACCTCCCCGTCGTACTTGTCCGCGACGTAGCGGATGACCTGCTCCCGGCCGCGCATGCAGAAGTCGACGTCGATGTCGGGCATCGAGATGCGCTGGGGGTTCAGGAATCGCTCGAAGATGATGTCGTACTCGATCGGATCGACGTTCGTGATGTTCATCCCGTATGCGACGAGACTGCCGGCCGAGCTGCCGCGTCCCGGACCGACCGGGATGCCGCTCCTCTTCGCGTAGTTGATGAAGTCGGCGACGATCAGGAAGTAGCCCGAGAAGCCCATCTGCTTGATGACGGAGAGCTCGTAGTCGAGGCGCTCCGCGTAGGACTTCTTCCGAGGGTCTTCGAAGGGCTCGTCGGCCTCCATGCCGAGCTTCGCGCGCAGTCCGACCCAGGCCTGCTCGGCCATCACGTCGTCGAGGCTCTTCCCGGCCGGAACCTGGTACTCCGGCATGTGGTACTCGCCCATGGGAATCTCGACGTCGCAGCGCTCGGCGATCTCGAGCGTCGCCTCGACCGCCTGCGGCAGGTCGTGGAAGACGGACCGCATCTCGTCGCCGTCCTTGACGTAGAAGCCGTGGCCGTCGAAGCGGAACCGCTTCTCGTCCGCGACGTTCGCCGCCGTTCCGACGCAGAGCAGGAGGTCGTGGTCCTCGTGGTGATGCGACTCGAGGTAGTGGGCGTCGTTGGTCGCGACCAGCGGAACGCCCAGGTCGTGGTGCATCTTGATCAGCTCTTGGTTGACGACTTCCTGCGCGGGGATGCCGTGACGCTGGATCTCGAGGTAGTAGCGGTCGCCGAAGAGGCGCTTGAAGTCTTCCGCGAGGGTCCAGGCGCGATCCGGCTCGTTCGCCAGCACGGCGCGCGGGACCGGGGCCGAGAGACAGCCCGAGGTGCAGATCAATCCCTGGTGATGGCGCTCGAGCAGCGACCAGTCGATGCGCGGCTTGTAGTAGAAGCCCTCGAGGTAGGCCTTCGAGACGAGCTTCATCAGGTTCTGGTAGCCGTTCGCGTCCATCGCCAGCAGGAGGAGATGGTTGATCGCGTCGAACCCCGTGTCCTCGCGCGGCTTCTTCTCGCGGTCGAAGCGCGAGTGGCCGGCGAAGTAGACCTCGCAGCCGATGATCGGCTTGACGCCGTTCGCGCGCGCCTTCTCGTAGAACTCGACCGTGCCGAAGAGGTTGCCGTGATCGGTCTGGGCGACGGCCGGCATGTTCGCGGCCTTCGCGCGCGCGAAGAGCGGGTTGTGCTTGATCGCGCCGTCGAGCAGCGAGTACTGGGTATGGAGATGGAGGTGGACGAAGGGCGCCGGCACGGGCTCAGCCCCCGACGCTTCCGGCCGGGCGCGCCGCGACGCGCGCTCGCGACCGATGAGCCGAGCTCTCCATCCGCGTCGTCCGCGTCGTCATGCTCATCCCCCCACGCCCTGCGCGTCGCCGCGCGTCGTTTCGGCGCGCCCCCCGAGCGGTCGCGACGAGGCTTTAGCATCGATCCCGCGTCAATGCCGTAGCTGCTCCTCGAGCGCCGCGAGACGCTCGCGCGAGAGCAGGGCCTTGAGCAGCGGCGGCTGGAAATGGCGCCGCACGGTGATGGCGTAGAAGCGCTCGACGAGGTGGGGCACCGGGCAGTACTCCTGCAGCGCACCCTCGCGCAGCTCGTCGCGCACGACGACGGTCGGGAGCAGCGCGATGGCGTCGGTATCGCGGGCAAGCAGCCGGAGCATGGCCATGTCGTCGACCTCGGCGAGGACCTGGGGGCGGACCGAGAGCTGCTCGCAGAGCAGGTCGAACGCCGTTCGGATCTCGCTTTGGACGCTCGGCAGCAACAGGTAGCGGCCCTCGAGATCCTCGGGAAAGCGGAACGGCGCGGGGCGGCGGCCGCGGGGCGGTCCCACGAGACTGACCTGCTGGCGTGCGATGCGGCGACAGCGCCACTCGGCTTGCGCGTCGGCCAGCACGGGCCGATTCGAGAGCACGAGATCCACGGTGTGGCTCGACAAGCGTGTCAGCAGCTCGGCGAGGCTGCCCGACTGCAGCACGAGATCGATGTCGCGCCGCTCGAGCAGCGGCCGGACGAAGGACTCCTGGAAGTTGCGCGAGAGCGTGGCGACGGCGCCGATCCGCAGGACCTGGCGATCGGCGCGATGGCCTTCGGTCAGGGTCGCGACGAGCTCGTTGCCCGTCGCGAAGATCTGCTCGGCATAGGCCAGCGCGATGTGACCGGCCTCGGTCAGCTGGAGCGAGCGCCCGACGCGGAGGAAGAGCGGCTGGCCCAGCTGGTCCTCGAGCAGACGGATCTGGGCCGAGAGCGCGGACTGCGAGACGTGAAGTCGTTCGGCCGCGCGTGTGAGCTTGCCTTCCTTCGCGACGGCCCAGAAGTACTGCAGGTGGTGATAGTTGAGATGGGGCATCCCACTTCGTTCTCCAAATGAGAACCAATTATTCAATAAATTCTATTTTACGGAACATGCGATCTTCCGCACCTTCCTTCGCGAACCGAATGCGAAGGGAGGAAACCGTGGGCGCTGGCATGGGGGACGAGCAGGGGGTCGCGGCGGCGATCGCACTCGCGATCCCGCTGCTCCTGACGGGCTCTGCGCTCTTCGGCGGCGGTCGCACCGCGAACGGGCAGCTCGGCCGGGCGGGCGAGGCGCCCTGGCAGCGGGCCGAGCGACTCGCGGCCGGCGTCTTCGCGCTGGCGTGCCTCGCTGCCGGACTCGAGCTCGGCCGGGCGATCGGATGGATCGCCGTGCCGAGCGCATGGCCGGTCGTGGTCGGCGCGCCGGCCGTGAGTCCGCTCGGCCTGGTCCGCATCGATGCCCTGACGCTCACGATGCTCCTGCTCGTGACCGGGGTCGCCTGGCTGATCGTGCGCTTCTCCCGGCGCACCCTCGACGGCGACCCCGCCGCCCGCCGCTACCTGCGCTGGCTCCAGGCCACGGTCGCGGCGGTGACCCTGCTCGTCGTGACCGACCACCTCCTGATCCTGGCCGGTGCCTGGATCGCGACCAGCCTCGCGCTCCACCAGCTCCTGACCCACTTCGAGGATCGACCAGCGGCCCTGATCGCCGCCCACAAGAAGTTCATCGCGAGCCGCGTCGCGGAGGTCTGCGCCCTGGTCGCGATCGGCCTGATCGCCAGCCGCGTCGGCAGCTTCTCGGTCACGCAGCTGCTGGCCTGGCTCGAAGCGCATCCGGCCGATCGCCGGCTCGAGGCGGCCGCCGTCCTGCTCGCAGCCGCCGCGGCCCTCAAATGTGCCCAGATGCCCTTTCATGGCTGGCTGATCCAGGTCATGGAGGCGCCGACCCCGGTCTCCGCTCTGCTCCACGCCGGCGTCGTCAACATCGGCGGATTCCTGATGCTTCGCCTCGCGCCGCTGCTCGCCGGGGCCGAGGCGGCGCAGCTCCTGCTCGTCGTCTGGGGCAGCCTCAACGCCGTGGTCGCCGCGCTCGTGATGACGACCCGTGTGAGCACCAAGGTCGCCCTCGCCTGGTCGACCTGCGCGCAGATGGGCTTCATGCTGCTCGAGTGCGGGCTCGGCGCCTGGTCGCTCGCCCTGCTCCACCTCGTCGCCCACTCGCTCTACAAGGCCCATGCCTTCCTCGCCGCGGGAAGCGTCGTCGAGCAGTACCGGATCGAGGCGCTGCTCCCGCGGAAGGGCGCGATGCCCCTCCGACGCTGGCTCGGCGCGCTGCCGTTGGCGCTCCTCGCGACGCTTCCGGTCGCCCTGCTCTTCGGGCTCGACCCGCGGCGCGAGCCCTCGCTCGCCGTGCTGGGCCCGATCTTCGTTCTGGCGCTCGCCCCGCTCGTCGCCGGCGGACTCGCGGGCGGGGCCGGCCGCCTCGCCTTCGCGCTGGCGGCATCCGTCGGCCTGGCGCTGCTCTATGCGGTGGGTCATGCGGGCTTCGGTGCGCTGCTCGACTGGCCCGCGTCCCCGGTCTCCGCCGCGCGGATCGCGATTGCGCTGACGGCCTTCGGCCTCCTCTTCGGCGTCCAGGGGTGGATCGCCGCCCGACCCGATGGCCGGCTCGCCCGGGCGCTCTATCCGCGCCTGTTCGCCGGTCTCTATCTCGACGATCTCTTCACCCGCCTGACCTTCCGCCTCTGGCCCGCCCGAATGCCGGGCGCGCCGGTGGATCGGCCGGTCGGGATCATGCCGCGCTGAGGATTCTTCGATGTCGCTCGCTCCGCTGTTCCGGACCGACGCCGCCGATCCGGCGATCGAGACCGCAGTCGAGGCGGCCTGCGCCCGGATCGCCCCGACCTGGCCGCTCGACCAGCTGATCGCGGTCAATCCGTTCTGGGGCTGGACCGCCGAGGCGCTCCCGACCGCGGCGATGCGCGTCGAGGCGCTCACCGGCAGCCGGCTCCTGATGCCGCGCGCGTGGTATCTCGAGCAGTGGCATGCGGGCCATCTGCGGGAGCCGCATCTGCGCGCCGCGATCGCGGCGGACGGGGCGGACTGCTCGGTCGAAACGCTGCTGGCCCATCTCTTCGCGCCCGCCCCGGAGCCCGCGCGGCGCGCCCTCGTGACCGACGTGGCCGACGCCTTCCGGGATACGGTCCACGGCCTGTCCTGGTGTGACTTCGTCGCGCACACCCTGTCACAGCACTGCGCGGCCTTCTTCGACGAGGGTCAGGCCCAGCTCGGCCCCGATCGCGAACGCGGGCTCTACCCCGCCTGGCTCGACGGCGCGCGCCACGACTGGAGCCCCCGACTGCTGATGGGATTCCAGGACTATGCGAGGCTGCTCGCCCGGCTGCCCGAAGATCCGTACACGGTGATCGCGGAGACGGTCGCGCTGCTCGGCGTTCCCGCGATCCAGCGGGAGGCCTACTTCACGGCCGTGCTGATGCGGGTCAACGGCTGGGCGGCGTGGTGTGCGCATCGGCGCTTCCAGGCGCGACTCGCGGGCGGTGACGACGACCAGATCGTCCACCTCCTCGCGTTGCGCCTCGCCTGGGAATCGATGCTCTACCGCGGCGTCCGGTCGGACGCGATCGGCGCCCACTGGTCGGCCGCGATGGCGGCCTGGCCCTGGGCGGACCGCGCGGCCGAGAGCGCGCAGCGGCTCGATTGGCTGCTCCAGCGCGCGCTCGAGCTCGCCTATCAAGCCCAGCTCGCCGGCCGCCTCGCGGCGGCGCCCGCGACCGACGCCGCGGAGCGGGAGGCCGCGACCGCTCCGGCCGTCCAGATCGCCTTCTGCATCGACGTACGCAGCGAGGTCTTCCGGCGCGCGCTCGAAGGCGTGACGCCGGAGGTCGAGACCCTCGGCTTCGCGGGCTTCTTCGGCGCCCCGATCGACTATCGGGCGCTCGCCGCCTGCAGCGCCCGCCCGCAGCGGCCCGGTCTGCTCGCGCCGGCGCTGCGCGCGGCGGACGAGGGCGCGCCGGCGGGTCTCGGCGCGCGACGCCGAGCGCGGCTCGAGCGGCGCGCGGCCTGGAAGCGCCTGCGCTCCGCGTCCGTCTCCGCGTTCTCCTTCGTCGAGGCGACGGGCCTGCTGCAGGCGTTCGACCTGCTCGGCGCAAGCCTGCGCCGCGGCCGCCCCGGCCCCCATCCCGATGGGGTCGGGCTCGCGACCGCGGAGAAGGCCGCCTGCCGGCCGCGGATCGTCGGTCCCGTCTCGGGCGGGACCCTCTCGACCGCCGCCCGGGCGGACCTCGCCGGCCACATCCTGCGGGCGATGAGCCTGACCCAGGGCCATGCTCGGCTCGTGGTTCTCGCGGGCCACGGCAGCCAGACCGTGAACAACCCCCACGCGGCGGCGCTCGACTGCGGTGCCTGCTGCGGCCAGACCGGCGAGGTCAACGCCCGGGCCGTCGCCGCCCTGCTGAACGACGCCGACGTGCGCAGCGAGCTCGCGTCGCGGGGGCTCGCGATCCCGGACACCACCCGCTTCGTCGCGGCCCTCCACGACACCACCGTGGATCGAATCCTGCTCTACGAGCTCGATACCCTCCCGGCCTCCCACGCACCCGACGTCGAGCGCCTGCGCGGCTGGCTCGACGCCGCCGCCGTCACGGCGCGCCGCGAGCGCGCGGCCTCGCTCGGCCTCGCTCCGCTGGCCGACGACCCGGCAGAACTGGCCGAAGCCCTCGAGGCGCGCGCGCGGGACTGGTCGGAGGTTCGGCCGGAGTGGGGCCTCGCGAACAACGCCGCCTTCGTGGTGGCGCCGCGCGAGCGCTCGCGCCACATCGACCTCGCGGGCCGGTCCTTCCTCCACGAGTACCGCTGGGAGCAGGACGAGGGCTTCGCGGTGCTCGAGCTGATCATGACGGCGCCGATGCTCGTGACCCACTGGATCAACTTCCAGTACTACGCCTCGACCGTCGACAACCGGCGCTGGGGCAGCGGCAACAAGACGCTCCACAACGTGGTCGGCGCGCGGCTCGGTGTCTTCGAGGGCAACGGGGGCGACCTGCGGATCGGCCTCTCGCTCCAGTCGCTCCACGACGGAACGCGCTGGCGCCATACGCCGCTGCGCCTCTCCGTCTTCATCGAGGCGCCGCAGGACGCGATCGACCGGATCATCGCCAAGCACGAGCGGGTCCGGCAGCTGGTCGAGAACGAATGGATCTTCCTGTTCCAGATCGACTCGGAGACCGGCGGCGTCGCGGCGCGCGAGCGGCAGGGGTGGCGCCGGGTGGTGGCTCAGGACCGATCGGCGCTGGGAGGCGAGCGGGGGCTGTCTGCGATCGGCCCGCTCGAGGCGGCTTGATCGGGTTCCCGGCTCACTCCCACTCGATCGTCGCGGGCGGCTTGCTCGAGACGTCGTAGACGACGCGATTGATTCCCTTGACCTCGTTGATGATCCGGCGCGCGATCCGGCCGAGCACGTCGTACGGGATCTGCGCCACGTCCGCCGTCATCGCGTCGGTCGAGGTGACGCAGCGCAGCGCGACGACGTGCTCGTACGTCCGCCCGTCGCCCATCACGCCGACGCTCTGGACCGGGAGGAAGACGACCAGCGCCTGCCAGATCTGGTCGTAGAGGCCTGCGGCGCGGATCTCCTCGATCAGGATCGCGTCGGCCTCGCGCAGCGGCTCGAGTCGCGCGCGCGTGACCTCGCCGAGGATGCGGATGCCGAGACCCGGCCCGGGAAAGGGGTGCCGTCCGAGCGCTCGCGCCGGCAGCCCGAGCTCCCGGCCTACCGCGCGGACTTCGTCCTTGAAGAGCTCGCGCAGCGGCTCGACGAGCTCGAGCGTCATGTCCTCGGGCAGGCCGCCGACGTTGTGATGCGTCTTGATCGTGACGGACTTGCCCTTGACCGAGACGCTCTCGATCACGTCGGGGTAGAGCGTGCCCTGCACGAGGAATCGCACGTCGCCGATCTTCGCCGCCTCCGCCTCGAAGACCTCGACGAAGAGGTTCCCGATGATCTTGCGCTTCTTCTCCGGGTCCGTGACGCCCGCGAGCGCCGAGAGGAAGCGCTCCGATGCGTCGACGGAGATCAGGCGGATGCCGAGGCTCTCGCGGAAGAGCGCCTCGACCTCGGCGCGCTCGTTCTTCCGCATCATCCCGTGGTCGACGAAGATGCAGGTCAGCTGATCGCCGATCGCGCGGTGGACGAGCGCGGCAGCGACCGAGGAATCGACGCCGCCGGAGAGACCGCAGACGGCGCGCGCGTCGCCGACCTGCGCGCGAATGCCCGCGACCGTGTCGTCGACGAAGGAGGACATGGTCCAGGCCGGCTCGCAGCCGCAGATGCGCAGCACGAAGTTCTCGAGGATCTGGCGACCGCCCTCGGTATGGACGACCTCGGGATGGAACTGCACGCCCCAGATGGGGGCGCGATCCGAGCGCACGGCCGCGAAGGGCGAGCCGCCCGATGTCGCGATCCGTCGCATCGCCGGCGGCAGCGCGAGCACGCGATCGCCGTGGCTCATCCAGACGACGTGCTCGACGTCCCGGGAGAGCCCTTCGAAGAGCGGGTCCTCCCCCTCGAGCTTGAGCGAGGCCCGTCCGTACTCCCGATCCTCCGCCGATTCGACGCGACCGCCGAGCATCTTCACGAGCAGCTGCAGCCCGTAGCAGATGCCGAGGATCGGGACGCCGAGCGAGAGCACGCCCGCGTCCATGACGGGCGCGTCGGCATCGAGGACCGAGCTCGGGCCGCCCGACAGGATGATGCCGGTCGGCGCAAAGGCCCGGATCGCCGCGAGGTCCATGTGGGCCGGATGCAGCTCGCAGTAGACATGGGCTTCGCGGACGCGGCGCGCGATCAGCTGGGAGTACTGGGCACCGAAGTCGAGGATCAGGATCCGGGAGCTCGTCGCCTTGGGATGGGAAGACATGGGGGATGGATCACTCGAGCCGGTAGTTCGGCGCCTCTTTGGTGATGATCACGTCGTGGACGTGGCTCTCCTGCAGCCCGGACGAGGTGATGCGGACGAAACGCGCGCCGCGGCGCAGCGAATCCAGATCCGGCGCGCCGCAATAGCCCATGCCGGAGCGCAGGCCCCCGTAGAGCTGGTGGAGCGACTGGGACAGGCTCCCGCGGTAGGGAACCCGCCCCTCGATGCCTTCGGGCACGAGCTTCTCGGAATCGACGCCCGCCTGGAAGTAGCGATCGCGACTGCCCGCCGCCATCGCGCCGAGCGAGCCCATGCCGCGGTAGACCTTGTACGAGCGCCCCTGGAAGAGCACGACCTCGCCCGGGGCTTCGTCCGTGCCCGCGAAGAGCGAGCCGATCATGATCGTCGAGGCACCCGCCGCGAGGCCCTTCACGACGTCGCCCGAGTACTTGATGCCGCCATCGCCGACGACGGGGATCCCCGCGCGATCCGCCACCTCGGCGGCGTCGCGGATGGCCGTGAACTGCGGAACACCGACGCCCGCCACGACGCGCGTCGTACAGATCGATCCCGGCCCGACGCCGATCTTGACGCCCGACACGCCGGCCTTGATCAGCGCTTCGGTCCCCTCGCCGGTCGCGACATTGCCGCCGATCAGCGGCAGGTTCGGGAAATGGCTCTTGAGCTCGCGGATCGTCTGCAGCACGCCGGCGGAATGGCCGTGCGCCGTATCGACGACGACGACGTCGACGCCGGCGTCGACGAGCGCCTGGGTCCGTTCGAGCCGATCTGCCCCGACGCCGACGGCTGCGCCGCAGCGCAGGCGCCCGTACTCGTCCTTGCAGGAATCGGGATAGCGCTCGGCCTTCTCGATGTCCTTGATCGTGATGAGCCCGCAGAGCCGACCGTCCTCGTCGACCACGAGGAGCTTCTCGATGCGATGCTGATGGAGCAGCTCCTGGGCGCGATCCATCGTCGTCCCGGGCGGAACCGTCACGAGATCCTCGCTCGTCATGACGGTCGAGATCTCGGCGGAGACGTCCTTGACGAAGCGCAGGTCGCGGTTGGTCAAGATGCCGACGGCCTTGCCGTCGCGGGTCACGGGCACGCCCGAGATGCGGAAGCGGCTCATGACCTCGAGCGCCTCGCGGATCTTCTGCTCGGGCCGCATCGTGATCGGGTCGACGATCATGCCCGACTCGGAGCGCTTGACCTTGTCGACCTCGGCGGCCTGCTCGGCGATCGGCAGGTTCTTGTGGACGATGCCGATGCCGCCGTTGCGTGCCATGCAGATCGCCGTCTCGTGTTCGGTGACGGTGTCCATGGCGGCCGAGACGAGCGGGGTATTCAGGGGAATCTCGACGGTCAGCTGCGTCCGGAGATTCACGTCGGCAGGGAGCACCTCCGAGGCCGCAGGGACGAGCAGAACGTCGTCGAACGTCAGTCCCTCGCGGATCTCCGATCGGCTCATCGGCGATGCACGCCTCCCCAGAATGAAGCGGCGAGAATAATCGGGGGCCCGGGGACGGTCAACCGAATGCTGCGTCCAGCAGGGGCTACGCGCCGTCCGGGTCGGCCCGGGCGAGCGGATCGAGGCTCTGGCGGGCCAGGCCCGCGAGCTCGAGGGCGACGGCGGCGGCCAGCCGGTAGCCCGCCCGAGGCGCGTCGTCGACCAGGCGGGCCAGCGCGGAGCGGGAGAGCGTGAAGATCGTGCAGGGGCCCTCGGCCATCGCCGTGACCTCGCGCTTGCCGAGGGAGAAGAGCGAGGCGGCGCCGAGGTGATCCGGGGCCGCGAGCGTCCCGACCACGGCCTGCGTCCGCCCGCTGCGCAGCTTGAGCCGACCCGACTCCAGCAGCACGAGCCCGTCGCTCTCGGCGCCCTCCCGGAAGACGCTCTTGCCCTTCGGCAGCGTCCGTCGCTCGAGGAGCGATGCGACGATCTCGCGCTCCTCCTCCGTCAGCTCGGCGAAGAGGGAGAAGCGCTTCAACGCCTCCGGCTTCACGGCACGATCCTCGCGAACAGGCTTCGAAGCAGCGAGCCCGGGTCCTTGGCGGGATCGAGGGGCAGCAGGAAGAGGCTCGCCGACTCGAGCAGCGCGAGATTCTGGCGGAGCTCGTCGGGCGAGATGCGATCCCGGGCATCGAGCAGGACCACGTGGAAGCTGCGACCGGGGGGCTGCCCAGCGCCGGTCTCGGATCCGCCGGCGAGCTTCGAAGCCTCGGCGTCGACGTGGGCGTCGTGGAGCACGATCACGCCGAGGGCCCGATGGGCGGCGAAGGCGCGCAGCGGGGCGAAGGCCGGATCGGCGGGCAGATGCACCAGGTCGATCGAGAGGTCCTTGTCGACCGCGATGCGACCGAGGGTCGCGAGGGCCCGATCGCCCCGGGTCGGCAGATCGCCTTCGCGCCGGGATCCCGGTGCGAGCTCGGCCCCCGGCACCTTGGCGACGAGCCCCATGAATCGCCCGACGGCGGCCCCGCTCTCCGCGACGACCAGCAGCTTCGCGTTCGGAAGGACCTCACCGGAGCGCCGCTCGACCTGCACGAATCCGCGCAGCCTGCGGACCTGCGCCTCGCTGAAGAGGGCGTGGGCGATCGAGTCCGGCGCGGGGACCCGCGTGCGTCCGAACTCGATGATGCCGCGCTCGGCGAGGGTATGGAGCGTGCGCAAGACCTGGTAGTCGGGCTGGCTGCACTGCTCGATCACGTCGGCGACCCGGCCCGCCTGCTCGATCCGCCCGAGTACCTCCTGCGTGAGCGGATGGAGCACGGGCGGCAGCGCGTCGCGCGCGACGCGGAGGCGGACCGGTGCGTCGAGCGAGGGAAGTCGGGGCGCGAGCCGGTGCCACTCGTCGAGCTGCCGCTGGCCTTCCGCGAGGAGCGAGCGCGTCGGGAGCTTGATCGAGGTCGCTCCGTCGACCGGGCCGGGCTCGAAGCGGAAGGAGCCCGCCGACCACGCCAGCAGTCGGTAGAGCGCCTTCTCGCCGCAGACCGATCCCAGCTCGGCTCCCTGGATCTCCCCCGCCGCGATGCGCACCTCGGCCGACGCGGCGGCGGAGCCCTGCGCGGGCGTGATCCGGAGCAGGCCGGTGGCGCGGAACTGATGGAGCCGATGGAGCAGGTCGACGGGGCGGAGATCGACCAGGCTGCCTTCGAGCACGCTCGCGTCGTGTGCACCGAGCGCGATCCGGTCGAGTCGTGCCTGTCGCTCGAGCAGCCGTGCCGCCGCTCCCAGGATGGCGTCGACGGCGCTCGCCTCGTCGACCCACTCGTCGCCCACGCCGGCGAGGGCGGCGCGCCGGGACGCCCGGCCGAGCACGAGCAGGCCGACGCCGCGCGTCCGCGGATTCGCGCGCAGGATCTCCGCCAGCTTCGCGGCGTCGACGAAGGGCAGCTCGGCATGGACGACGATCAGCCGCGGCGGCGCCGAGAGCGCGATCTCGAGCGCCGACGCGCCGTTCGAAGCGATGCGAACGCCCCGGCCGACGCCCTCGAACGCACGCGCGATGCGCTCCGCGCGAGCGGCCTCCGCATCCGCGATCAGAATCGATTCGTTCGCGCGCTCCATCTCCACCGTCCTATACCGAGACCAGGATGCCGAGCTCGCGCTGGAGCGCGAAGGCCAGGTGTTCGACGAGCGCGCGATCCGCGCTCTGGAAGAGCGGCGCCTGCGCCCCGACCACGCCGACCTGACCGACCATGGCGTAGGCCGGTCCATCGCCGAAGTAGATCGCGAAGGGACGGCGGGCGTCGAGCGCGGCCTTCTTGACGACGTGGATGCCGCTCGTCCCGTCCTGCTCGATGCCCTCCGCCAGGACGACGACCTCGGTCCGGGTCGGCCGCCCGCGCACCTCGTCGAGCACCTCGATCAGCTCGCTCGACCAGCGGCCACCGGGCGAGAGGAAGAGGATCCCACGGTCCTCGGGGCGGCGGAACACGTCCTCGAGCACGAAGCGAAGAATCTCGCTCTCCGTCTCGAGCGGCTCGACCGTGCCGAGCTCGAGCATCCGATCGAACGCGGTGTCGAGGGCGGCATCCCGTGCGAGCTCCGGATGCGCGACGAGCAGGCTCGCACGCGCGGCTTCGCGGCGGTCCTCGAGGACGCGGTGCAGGGCTTCGAGCTGGGTCGCGTCCGACGGGAACGTCGCGCTCGCGGAACGCAGGATCAGCTCGGGATGGCGGGCGAGCCACTCGCCGGTCGTGCGCTCGATGCGGCGCAGGAGGACGCCGACGCCGAGGGCATCGGTCTGAGGGAGCAGGACGAAGAACGTGCTCCATGCCTCCGATGCGAGCAGGTCGGTCCCGCGCAGCGCGACCTCGATCTGGCGCGCGAGTTCGCCCGCCTCGGCCGACGAGCAGGCGGCGGGGGCCGGGCGCCCGGCGTCCCGGGGCTCGAGGTCGAGGCGCAGGAGCGAGAATCGATGGCCGAAGCGGTTGGCCTTGTGGATCTCGTTGCGGATGGCGTCGTCGAGATACGCCCGCGAGTAGGCTCGGGTGTCGGCGTCGCGCAGGGTCCGCCGCTCGAGGGCGCGGAAGCGCATGGCATTGCCCAGCGCGATCCCGCCGAGCTCCGCGAACTTCTCGGCCATCGTCCGATCGGCGGCGGGGAAGCCCTCGCCGTGCAGTCGATCCGAGAGCCGGGCGACACCGATACCGTCCGTTCCCGCGCGGATCGGCACGAAGAGCGCCTCGCTCGCGTCGGCATCCTCCGGCAGCACGGCGACCTCGGAGCGCGCCCCGGCGAGGCCGGGACACCAGGCCGCCTCGATCTCCTCGAGACTGATCGACTTGGGCTCGCTCTCCGTGCGCACCATCCCCCGCATGCCGACGAGCGCGAGCGCATCGCTCCCGTTCTCCGGGGCGAGCCAGAGCACCCCCGTCTGGGCACGGGTCTCGAGACACAGCCCCTCGAGCAGCCGCTCCGCCAGGGGCTCGACCGCGAGCGTCGAGAACAGCGCCGTCGCCCGCTCGAAGAGCGAGACGATGCCCATGTACTCGAGGTTCTCCTCGATCAACCGCGCATGCTCGCTGCGCAGCCGGAGGCGTTCGACGATGCGGGACACGGCGTCGACGATCGATTCGCGGTCGAAGGGCTTCAGGATGTAGTCGGTGGCGCCCTGCTTCATCGCGTCGACGGCGGTCTTGACGTCGACGACACCGGTCACGACGACGACGTCCTGATGGGGCCGCCGCTCGCGGATGCGGCGGACGAGCTCGCTGCCGTCCATCTCCGGCATCACGAGGTCGGTCAGGACGATCTCGTAGTCGTGGCACTCGAGCAGCTGGAGCGCTTCCTCGCCGGACGCGGCCGTATCGACGTCATAGCCGGCGTCCGAGAGGAGGCCCTCGATCAGCTCGCGGAAATAGCGCTGGTCGTCGACGGCGAGTACGCGTGCCTTGCCCATGACCCCTCGAGCGACGCGCGTGCTGGATCCGATGGGGCGAACGGGAAAAGGCCCCTCCCTGCCCTCGGCGCGCGCGGCCTCGGGGGCTCTTCGGCGGGCGCGGGGCTCGACTTCACCCGAGATCCCCGGATCACCCCATCCCGGCGAGCGCCCCGCCCGCGCCGCCCGACCGGGCCTCTGCGCCCTCGCTCGGCCCCGCCTGGTCCTGCTCCGCCCCGAGCGGAACCGCGCGGAGCGAGTGGGGCGTCGCCGCCGTGATCCGAACCGCCACGAGGTCCCCGGACACGGGCGCCGGGTCGACCTCCGCAGCGAGGTTGACCACACGCAGATGCGGATCGCGCCCCGAGACCTGGCCATCGCCCAGGCGGCTCGGGCCGTCGATCAGGACCCGGGTCACCTCGCCGACCCGGCTCCGATGGTATGCGAGGGTGCGCTCGCTCTGGCGCGTCTGGAGTCGAACGAGCCGCTCCTGAGCCTGCTCCGGCGAGACCGTCGGGGCGAGCTCGGCCGCCCGGGTGCCGGGCCGCGGCGAGTACTTGAAGCTGAAGCTGTCGACCAGGTCCGCCTCGTCCAGGATCGAGAGGGTGGCTTCGAAGTCGTGCTCGGTCTCGCCTGGAAAGCCCACGATCAGATCCGTCGTCAGGACGAGCCCGGGACGGGCGGCGTGGAGGGCCGCCGCGAGCTCGACGTAGCGGGCCCGCGTATAGCGCCGGCGCATCGCATCGAGAATGCGATCGGAGCCGCTCTGGAGCGGAAGGTGGACGTGGGGACAGAGGTGCTCGAGCGCGCCATGGGCCTGGACCAGGGCCTCGTCGAAGAAGAGCGGATGAGGGCTCGTGTACCGGATCCGCTCGATGCCGGGGATGGCGTCGAGACGGGCCAGGAGGTCGGCGAAGGGCATCGTGTCGGTCGCCGCGGTCTGGCCGCGACGAACCGCGTGGCGCCCGTACGCGTTGACGGTCTGACCGAGCAGCGTGACCTCGCGGATGCCCCGGTCGACCAGCGCGCGGACCTCGTGCTCGATGTCGGCGGCCGCCCGACTGACCTCGCGCCCGCGCGTCAGCGGCACGATGCAGAAGCTGCAGAACATGTCGCAGCCCTCCATCACCGTGACGAAGGCCTTCCGCCGGACGCCTCCCGGCTGGGCGCGGGTCGATCGGCAGGTCGAAGCGGCGTGCGGCGCTGCGGTCCTCGCCCACCTCGGCCCGCCGTTCCGCCGGCCCGCGGCGACGAGCAGCTCGGGCACGCTGCGCAGGTGGTGCGTGCCGTAGACGAAGTCGACGTGCGCGAAGCGATCGAGCAGGCGCGCTCCGAGCTGCTCGGCGACGGCCCCGACCGCGACGATCCGACCGGGGCCGTTGGGCCTTCCAGTCCCGCAGCCGTCCGAGATCGCTGTAGAGCTGATGCTCGGCCTTGTCGCGGATCGAGCAGGTATTGATGACGAGGACGTCCGCGTCCTGCTCCGACGCGCTCGACACGAGACCCGACCGCTCGAGCAGCGCCGGGGACCTTCTCGCCGTCGTGAACGTTCATCTGACAGCCGTAGGTTCGGATGCTAAATCGCTGCGAATCCAGGGAATTCCGATCAGGAAGACGATGCTCGGGCGGAGCGCTCGGGCGGGCGGGCCGGAACGTATCGGAGCGGTGGTCGAGCGTCGATCGAACGCCGTCTCGGTCGCGCTGCGGTCGACACCGCACGCGGGATGGCGCCGAGACTGAGCGAATTCTGGGAGTTCGACAAAAATGTCTGCTTTTGCGCCACTCTGAAAAAGTTGCAACCGAGCGAGAAAACGCGATTGACAAAGCCCGGAGCACCCATATGCCGAGTTGTTCGGGTTTCGGAGTGGCGGCGGATTGGCCATTTCTTCCGGAAATGTCCAACCTCTCACCCCCATTGAATGAGTCCCGCCCCTCCCCTCGAATCGCCCCGTCGGTCCCGCCGACCGGGGCGTTCTCCAGCCCGCGGCCAGCGAGCGTTCGAGCGCGGAGCGAGGACGCCTTCGCTGCCAGGACGCCCAGCGAGCGCGGCGTAGGCCGCAAGGCCGCCGCCAACGACCAGGACAGATAGCGCGAGACGAAGTTCTTCGGGATGACCGCGGGGCCTCGAGCGGCGGCACGCCGCGCCGCGCCTGCTGGATCACGGGAATCTCCACGAGACTCGAGAAAACCGCGAAGCCGAAGGTGCCGGCCACAGCGCGGCCGGCCCCATGCTGCGCGTCGGCACGAGCAGCAAGAGCGTCAGCGACGAGCCAGTGGGCGATGTTGCCGCCGTAAGCTCATCCAGAGAAAAGCGCGCGCATCGTTGTTCGCGTAGTCGAAGTCAGAGGGGCAGGAATCGGGAGATCGGCTTGAGCGGCGCATGTCCGCCGCCGAGCCGTGCGCCTGCGAAGTGGCCCCATTCGTCGGGCGAGTGCCCCGGCCGCGATCCCGGCGAGCAATCCATCGACGACCGAGAGGATCTTCGCGAGGACGAGGCGGGAGATCGTGGCCCAGCTCTCGGCCTGGCGAAGAGCGAGAGAAACGCGGACACGACCCGCGACGTCCGCAGGATCACGAGCGCAAGCCGCGCCTCGTCCCGGGACGCGACCTTTCGCAGGGAGTCGTAGGCCGAGGTCGCCCCGGAGTCGCCTCCCGTCGATGCTCCGCCGCGGACCCCGCCGCGCCCCGCTCGCCGTTCGCCGCCGGCGTCGCCCCGCTCGAGGTCTTCGGGATGCGCTGACGTCATGCTCTGCTCCTCCTCGCCGGCCACGCCCGGGTCATCGCGCGCCCCTCGGCCCGTCCTCGCCGCCGCCCTTCGCGTTCCCCGCCTGCGCCACCGTCCGTGCCGCCTGCCTGCGCCGGTCGTGCCTGCGCTCCGCGCCGGGAGGCTACAACACGATCTGGTCGACGATGCGGGAAAGCTGCCGCAGGTTCCGGCACTCTTCGACGATGTCACAGTGCATGTATCGGTCCATGACCGAATCACCGAAGCCCCAGGCCGATGGCCTCCGGATTGACAGACGACGTTCTTGGCCTTGTTCTGATGTCCCGGATGCACCACGCCTTGGCGTCGTTGAGTTGTTGCGTGCATCGCCCAGGATCAGGACCGTCGTCTTCTTGTCGAGCGACGCGAGGTGGTTCTTCCAGAACTCGTGGAAGGCGTAGCCGAAGTTGCTTCGCGTATAGACGTTGATGACGTCGCCGCCATCGAGCGCCTTCTCGATCGCAGAGTTGATGTCCTCCTCACTGGAAGACCTGGGTGACCTCGCCGAGCTCGGCCACGAAGACGTAGCAGCGGATCTTCGTGAAGGCCTCCTGCAGCGAGTACATGAACTGCAGCATGAAGCGCGACACGTTCGCCACCGAGGATGAGACATCGCAGAGGATGACGAGCTTCGGCCGATCCTTGCGCCGCGTCTTGTAGACCACCTCGAAGGGAATTCCGCCGCGTGCCATGTTGCGGCGCAGCGTCTGGTGGAGATCGAGCTTGCCTCGCTCTGACGCTTCTTGCGGATCGAGAGGATGTTCTTGATGCGCTGCGCGAGCCGGGCGACGACCTCGCGCATGCGTACGATCTCGTCCTCGGTCAGATGGTAGAAGCTCTTCTCCGTCAGCATCTCGCGACGGAACTTCTCCATGTAGTTGTGGTTCTGCTGTTGGAGCTCGCGCTCCGTGAAGGTCCGCACCGCGCGCCGGACCGTCTCCATCAGCTTGCGCATCAGCTCCTGCAGCTGCTGGATCTGCTCGTCGCCCATGCCCATCGCGCGCATGCGCTCGACGAGGCTCTCGAGCTCCTGCGATGCCCCTTCGAGCCCCATTTGCTCGGCCGTGCGTCGGCTGAAGAAGCCGACCTGGAGCATGTTCTCGATGCGCCCCGTCCCCGCCTCCTCGGCGGCCTGGCGGATCAGGTTCTCGAGCTGCGACAGGTCCTGCGTCAGGAGCGCCTTCGCGAGCTCGGAGAGGTCGAGCTCGCCGTCCATGTCCTTCATCATCTCGGCGAGCTGGCGAAGGACCTGGTCGAGATCGATGCCGACTTCGCCGAGCGCCCCCTCCATCTGGTCGAAAGCCTGGCGCAGGTTGTCGTAGAAGCCCGACCAGAAGAGATCGAAGAGCTCGTCGTACGCCGGAATGTCGTCGCCGCGCTTGACCATCGCCGTCCGCAGCGCGTCGCGGAAGATCTCCCGATCGTCGAGCGAGAGCTCGTCGAGCGCGTTGAACGCGTCGATCCCCTCCGCGACCGAGACGCGGATTCCGCTCTTGCGCAGGAGATTCGTGAACGCGATGACCTTCTTCTGCATGATCGGCTTTCCGGGTCAGACCCGAGGCCGCGAAGACGGCCCGCTCAGTGGAGGATGCCCTTCTTGACGGCGCCGGCGGCGGGCGCGGATTGGCCCTGCGGCTGGCCCGCGGCCTGCTCGGCCGTCTTCTTCTTGATCAGCTTCGAGAGCTCGTTCTGCGCCTTCTCGACGTCGCCCTCGTACTTGAGGATCACGTTCAGGGTATCGGAGACGATTTGATCCTCGATCTCCTCGGCGTTGAGGGCGAGCAACGCGCGTGCCCAATCGAGGGTCTCCGAAATCGAGGGCGTCTTCTTGAGATCGAGTGCACGGATGCGATTCATCAACCCGACGACCTCCTCGGCGAGTCGCTTGTCGATGTCGGGCACCTTGCGATCGAGGATCCGGACCTCGAGCTCTTCGCTCGGGTAATCGATCCAGAGATGGAGACAGCGGCGCTTGAGCGCATCGCTCATCTCACGCGCGTCGTTGGAGGTCAGGAAGACGAGCGGCTGGGTCCGCGCCGTGATCGTGCCGATCTCGGGGATCGTGACCTGGAAGTCCGAGAGCACCTCGAGGAGGAACGCTTCGAACTCCGGATCGGATTTGTCGACTTCGTCGATCAGGAGCAGCGTCGGCGCCTCGCTCGTGATCGCCGTCATCAGCGGACGCGGTACGATGAAGCGGCTCGAGAAGAAGACCGAGTCCTGTGCCCCGACCCGCTCCGCCGCATCGGCCAGGGACTGCGCGCCGGCGAGGGTCTCGGCGACCTTGTCCTTCAGGATCTGCGTATAGAGGAGCTGCTTCGAGTACTCCCACTCATAGAGCGCCTTCGCCTCGTCGAGTCCCTCGTAGCACTGCAGTCGGATCATGGGCCGACCGAGCGCCTTCGAGACGACCTTCGCCAGCTCCGTCTTGCCGACGCCAGCGGGCCCTTCCACCAGGACCGGCTTGCCCAGCTGCTGCGCCAGGAAGACCACCGTCGCGATCTTCTTGTCGCAGATGTAGCCCTGGTCGCCGAGCTGCTCGATCACGTCTTGCACCGACTTGAACATGGCTTCCTCTCGTCCGTCGTCCGTCGTCCGTCGTCCGTCGTCCGCTCGTCCGCTCGTGTCGCGCCCGCTTCCGCCCCTCGATCTCCGAGCGCTCGCTGCCTGCCGTGCGCCGCGCCGTCGTCGGCCGCGGTCCGCCGTTCAGGCTAGGACATCAGGTGGAGCACGTGGCCGAGCTTCTCCTTCTTGGTCCGGAGATAATTCAAGTTGTTCGCGTTGGGCTCGACCTCGAGGGGAACCCGCTCGACGATCTCTACGCCGTAGCCGCTGATCGCCGCCCGTTTGCCCGGGTTGTTCGTGAGGATGCGGATCTTCGACACGCCGAGGTCGGCGAGGATCTGCGCTCCGACGCCGTAGTCGCGCAGGTCGGCCCCGAAGCCCAGCCGGTGGTTCGCCTCGACGGTGTCGAGGCCCTCCGATCCTTGGAGCTCGTAGGCGCGGATCTTGTTCTTGAGATCGATGCCGCGGCCTTCCTGGCGCATGTAGAGATGATGCCGGCCCCCTCCTCCGCGATCATGCGCATCGCCGCCTCGAGCTGCTCACCGCAGTCGCAACGCAGCGAACCGAAGGCATCGCCCGTGAGGCACTCGCTGTGGACGCGAATCAGGATCGGCTCGTCCGGTTCGATCTCGCCGAGGACGAGGGCCATGTGGTCGACGTGGTCGATGTCGTTCTCGAAGACGATCGCCTTGAACTCGCCGAACCGGGTGGGGAGCTTCGCCGTCGCCGCGCGGTGGACGAGCTGCTCGTTGCGCAGGCGATAGGCGACGAGATCCTTGATCGTGACGATCTTCAGGTCGTGCTGTCGCGCGAACGCGATCAGGTCGGGCAGGCGCGCCATCGTCCCGTCGTCGTTCATGATCTCGCAGATGACACCCGCCGGACGGCAGCCCGCGCGCCGGGCGAGGTCGACCGCGCCCTCCGTCTGCCCGACGCGCCGCAGGACGCCCCCCTGGCGCGCCCGGAGCGGGAAGATGTGGCCGGGGCGCACGATATCGGTCGGCTTCGCGTCGTCGCGGATCGCGACCTGGATCGTGCGTGCGCGGTCGGCGGCGGAGATGCCGGTCGTGACGCCTTCGCGCGCCTCGATCGAGACGGTGAAGGCCGTACCGAAGGGCGTCGAGTTCTCGAAGTCGGGGACCATCATGCCGAGGTGGAGCTTCTCGAGCTGCTCCTCCTCGAGCGGCAGGCAGATCAGACCCCGGCCGTACTTCGCCATGAAGTTGATCGCCTCGGGCGTGACCTTCTCCGCGGCCATGCAGAGGTCGCCCTCGTTCTCCCGGTCCTCGTCGTCGACGAGGATCACCATCCTGCCCGCGGCGATGTCGGCGATGGCTTCGGAGATGGTCGAGAGGCCGGGCGCCGGCTTCGACTCGTGGATCGTTCGCGGCGGACGCGGGATGGAGGGGGGCGAGGACGTTGACGACATGGGCGGGAGTCGACCTTCCGTACGGACCACGATCGGGTTCCGGCGGACGCGTTCGGGACGAGTGACCCGGGGGTGGCTCGCCGCACGATAAGGTGCGGGGATGGCAGTGTCAATCAGACCGGGGAGACGGGCGGTCGCCCGGCGCGGGTGCGGCGGACCGCTGCGGCGCCGGGGGCGCGCCATGCGGGAGCGTGGGGGATCGGCCGGCCGCGTGGCCCCGCGCGATCAACCCGCTGCGCGGAAGTTGCTCATGATGCCCTTGAGAAAGGCTTCCTCGGAGAGGCCGAACTTGACCGAGAAGTCGTGGCGGGCCTCGAGGCCTCGGTAGAGCACACGCATCAGCTCCCGGAACGTCTCGAGCACGCCCTCGCCCCGGGTCGCGACCGCCGGGAAGGTCGGCGTCTTGCCCCACTGCTCCTTGATCTCGGAGAGCGGCTTCACGTCCGGCATGTCGCGCTTGTTGAACTGGACGACCTTCGGGAGGGCCTCGAAGTCGAGGCCATGGGCCTTCAGATTCGCCTCCATGTCGCGCCAGGAGTAGGCATTCGCGCTCGCGGCGGAGCGCTGCGAGTCCGCGATGAACGCGATCGCGTCGGCGCCCGCCAGGACGACCTTGCGGGTCGATTTGTGCATTACCTGACCGGGGACCGTGAAGAGCTTCATCTTGATCGAGAAGCCACCCGCCGTGTTGAACTCGACCGGCAGGAAGTCGAAGTAGAGCGTTCGGTCGTCCTTGGTATCCAGCGTCAGCATGTGGCTTCGCCGCGCGGGATCCATCATCTCGTGGAGCTTCTGGAGATTGCTCGTCTTGCCCGAGAGGGCCGGGCCGTAGTACACGACCTTGAGGGTGATCTCCTTGCTTCCCATGTTGATCTGGACCATGTCGAGCGGCTCCATGGGGCGGACGGGCGCCGCGATCGCGCGCCGGATCCAAGGCCCGTCGGGTTCGGCGATCCGGTATCGGCCGCCGATCGCGCTGCCATGACGACTTCCCCGGCCCCCCGTGGGCCGGGGCGATCGGGGAGGCGGGCGGCTCGGTCAGCTCAGCGGGCGTTCGGGGCGAAGAACCGTTCGAGCAGCGCCCGCGCGGCGGCGGTGGCGGTCCGGGTCTGGGCCGCGACCGCCGCCTCCTCTTCGGCGATCGCCTCCCGCATGCCCGGCCGCTCGCGGAAGGCCCGGGTCATGCCCTCTTCCACCAGCTTCCACATCCAGGCCCGCGCCTGCTCCCGCCGCCGGGCGGCGAGCCGGCCCGACGCCTCCATGATCGCGCGGTGGTCGAGCACGCCCTGCCAGATCTCGGCGATCCCGCGCGCCTCGACGGCGCTCGCGCAGAAGGCCTTCGGCTGCCAATCGTCCGCCGCGCGACGCAGGATGGCGAGCGCGCCGGCGTAGTCCTGTCGCGTCCGCTCCGCGAGCGCCGCCGTCGCGCCGTCGGCCTTGTTCACGACGAGCGCATCGGCGAGCTCGATCACGCCCTTCTTGATCCCCTGCAACTCGTCGCCCCCGGCCGGCAGCAGCAGCACGAGGAAGAAGTCCACCATCGAGGCGACGGCGACCTCCGACTGGCCGATGCCCACGGTCTCGATCAGGACGACGTCGAAGCCCGCCGCCTCGCAGAGCAGCATCACCTCGCGCGTGCGATGGGCGACGCCACCCAGGGATCCGCCGGAGGGCGATGGACGGATGAAGGCCTCGGGGCGAACCGCGAGCCGCTCCATCCGCGTCTTGTCCCCGAGGATGCTGCCGCCCGTCACCGGGCTCGTCGGATCGACGGCCAGGACCGCCACGCGCTGGCCCGCCTCGACGAGCCGAAGGCCCAGTGCCTCGACGAAGGTGCTCTTGCCGACGCCGGGCGGGCCCGTGATCCCGACGCGGATGGCGCGGCCGCTCTCGGCGACGAGCGCGTCGAGGATCGTCTGACCGAGCTCGCGGTCCGCCGCGCGCGTGCTCTCGATGCGCGTGATGGTGCGCGCGAGCAGGCGCCGGTCGCCGGCGCGGATCCCGCGCACTGCCTCCGCAACTTCGGGCGAGCTCGCCGGAGTCGCCGCCAACCGCTAGGCCGCCACGCGCGCCTGCAGCACCTCGAGCACCTCCGCCGCCGCTTCGGGCACGGGCGTCCCCGGGCCGAAGATCGCCGCGACGCCCTGCTCGCGCAGGAAGGCGTAGTCCTGCGGCGGAATGATGCCGCCCACGATCACGGCGATGTCAGGCGCCCCGGCATCCCGCAACGCCTTCACGAGCTCGGGGACCAGCGTCTTGTGGCCCGCGGCCTGGCTCGACACGCCGATGGCATGGACGTCGTTGTCGATCGCCTGCCGTGCCGCCTCGGCCGGCGTCTGGAAGAGCGGTCCGACGTCGATGTCGAAGCCGAGATCGGCGAAGGACGTCGCGATCACCTTCATGCCCCGGTCGTGACCATCCTGACCGAGCTTGACGACCAGCATGCGCGGCCGCCGGCCATGCGTCTCGCCGAAGGCCTCGACCGCCTTCGAAACCCGATTGAACGCCTCTTCGTCCCGATACATCGCGCGGTACACCCCCGAGACCGACTGGACCTCCGCGCGGTGGCGCCCGTATGCCTTCTCCATCGCGTCCGAGATCTCGCCCACCGTCGCCCGCGCCCGCGCCGCCTCGACCGCGGCCTCGAGCAGGTTTCCGCGGCCGCTCTGCGCGAGCTCGGTCAGCCTTCCGAGCGCCTGCTCGACGGCCTTCGCGTCGCGGGTCTCGCGAATCCGCCCGAGCCGTCGGATCTGCGCCTCGCGCACGGCCGTGTTGTCGATGTCGCGGACCTCGATCTGGGTCTCCTTGTCGAGCCGGTACTTGTTGACGCCGACGATCACGTCCTCGCGACTGTCGACGCGCGCCTGCCGTCGGGTCGCGGCCTCTTCGATCCGCAGCTTCGGCATGCCGGCCTCGATGGCCTTCGTCATGCCGCCCAGCGCCTCGACCTCGTCGATCAGGGCGTTGGCCGCCTGGTAGACCGACTCGGTCAGCGACTCCATGAAGTACGAGCCGCCCCACGGATCGACCACCGCGGGGATGCCCGATTCCTCCTGCAGGATGAGCTGGGTATTGCGCGCGACGCGGGCGGCCGTGTCGGTCGGGAGCGAGACGGCCTCGTCGTAGCCGTTCGTATGCAACGACTGCGTCCCGCCGAAGACCGCGGCCATCGCCTCGACCGTCGTCCGGATGATGTTGTTCATCGGATCCTGCTCGGTCAGCGAGGCGCCGGAGGTCTGGCAATGGGTCCGCAGCATCAGCGAACGCGCGTCCTTGGGCTCGAACTCCGCATCGAGTCGCTCGGCCCAGATGCGCCGCGCAGCGCGCATCTTGGCGATCTCGAGGTAGAAGTTCATGCCGATGCACCAGAAGAACGACAGCCGCCCCGCGAACGCGTCGATGTCCATGCCCTTCGAGAGCGCCGCGCGGACGTACTCGAGCCCGTCGGCGATCGTGAACGCCAGCTCCTGGACCGTCGTCGCGCCAGCCTCCTGCATGTGGTAGCCGGAGATCGAGATCGAGTTGAACTTCGGCATCTCCTTCGCCGTGTACTCGATGATGTCGGCGACGATGCGCATGCTGGGCGCCGGCGGATAGATGTACGTGTTGCGGACCATGAACTCCTTGAGGATGTCGTTCTGGATCGTCCCGGCGAGCTTCTTGCGCGGGACGCCCTGCTCCTCGCCCGCCACGATGAACGAGGCGAGCACGGGGATCACGGCGCCGTTCATCGTCATCGAGACCGAGACCTCGCCGAGCGGAATGCCGTCGAAGAGGATCTTCATGTCCTCGACCGAGTCGATCGCGACACCCGCCTTGCCGACGTCGCCCGACACGCGCGGATGGTCCGAGTCGTAGCCGCGGTGGGTCGCGAGATCGAACGCGACGCTGAGGCCCTGCTGGCCGGCGGCGAGGTTCGCCTTGTAGAAGGCGTTCGATTCCTCCGCCGTCGAGAAGCCTGCGTACTGGCGAAGCGTCCACGGCCGGTTCGCGTACATCGTCGCGCGCGGGCCGCGCAGGAAGGGGTACAGACCCGGCAGGGTGTCCGCGAACTCGAGGCCCTCGAGGTCGGCGGCGGTGTAGACGGGCTTCACGCGCAGGCCGTCCGGACTCGTCCAGGCGAGCTCGTCGATGCCCTGCCCCTTGACCTCGGCGCCCGCGACCTTGCGCCACTCGGCCAGATGCTCGCCCGCCCTCATGCCGGCTGCCTTGCGTCCTGTTGACTCTGCCATCGATCCTTCCTCATCGAGCCGCGAACGTGCCCCGGACCTTCCGCGGACTCAGGGCGCGCGAGTCTAGCAGCCCCCGGCCGCCGATCGCCTACATCGCCCGGCGATAGCGCCCCCCGACCTCGAAGAGCGCGTCGCTCGTCTGACCGAGGCTCGCGACCTTGACCGCGTCGAGCAGCGCGTCGAAGACGTTCCCGCCCCGGCGCGCCTCCTCCTTGAGGCGAGCCAGCGCGCCGGGCGCCTCGTCCGCCCAACGCGCATGGAAGGCCTGCAAGGCGTCGAGCTGTGCGCGCTTTTCCGACTCGCTCGAACGCATCAGCGCGTCGGGCGCCACCGCGGGCGGCGCCGGGTCGGCCGAGAGGAACGTGTTGACCCCGACGATCTCGAGCTCTCCCGAATGCTTGCGGCTCTCGTAGCGCAAGCTCTCCTCCTGGATGCGTCCGCGCTGATAGAGCGTCTCCATTGCACCGAGCACGCCGCCACGCTGCGACAGCCGCTCGAACTCCTCGAGGACCGCCCCCTCGACGAGGTCCGTCAGAGCCTCGATCACGTAGGCGCCTTGCGTCGGATTCTCGTTCTTCATGAGTCCCGCTTCGCGGTTGATGATCAGCTGGATCGCGAGCGCGCGGCGAACCGACGCTTCGGTCGGCGTCGTGACGGCCTCGTCATAGGCGTTGGTATGCAGGCTGTTGCAACCGTCCTGAAGCGCGGTGAGCGCCTGCAGCGTCGTGCGGATGTCGTTGAAGTCCATCTCCTGGGCGTGGAGGGACCGGCCGGAGGTCTGGATGTGGTACTTGAGCTTCTGGCTCCGCTCGTTCGCGCCGTAGCGATCGCGCAGGGCGATCGCCCAGATCCGCCGCGCGACGCGCCCGAGGACGGCGTACTCGGCGTCGAGGCCGTTGCTGAAGAAGAACGAGAGGTTGGGCGCGAAGGCGTCGACCGGGATGCCGCGGGCGAGGAAGTACTCGCAGAAGGTGAAGCCGTTGGCGAGCGTGAACGCGAGCTGCGAGATCGGGTTCGCCCCGGCTTCGGCCATGTGGTAGCCCGAGATCGAGACGGAATAGAAGTTGCCGACACGCTCGCGACAGAACGTCTCCTGGATGTCGCCCTGGACCTTGAGCGAGAACTCGGTCGAGAAGATGCAGGTGTTCTGGGCCTGGTCCTCCTTCAGGATGTCCGCCTGCACCGTCCCCCGCACGGACCGCAGCACCTCGCTCCGGATCCGCCGATAGGTCTCCGCGTCGACCACGCGATCGCCGGGAATGCCGAGCAGGCCGAGTCCCGCGCCGTCGTGGCCCGCCGGCAGCGCCCCCTCGTAGCGGGGCAACCCCTGCCCCTTGCGTCGCAGCTCGGCCTCGAAGCGCGACCGCGCGCGCTCGAATCCGCCGGTCTCCCGCAGATGGCGCTCGATGCGCTGGTCGATCGCCGTGTTCAGGAAGAACGCCAGCACCGTCGGCGCGGGGCCGTTGATCGTCAACGAGACCGACGTCCGCGGGTCCGCGAGATCGAAGCCCGAGTAGAGCTTCTTCGCATCGTCGAGGGTGCAGATCGAGACACCGGCGTTGCCGACCTTGCCGTAGACGTCGGGTGCCTCGGCGGGATCGCGTCCGTAGAGCGTAACGCTGTCGAACGCCGTCGAGAGCCGGACGGCCGGCTGTCCCGCAGCGAGCAGATGGAAGCGGCGATTGGTCCGTTCGGGTCCGCCCTCGCCGGCGAACATCCGCGTCGGATCCTCCTCCGCGCGCTTGAACGGGAAGACGCCGGCGGTGAAGGGGAAGCGACCGGGCAGGTTCTCGCGGGCGAGGTAGCGGACGAGCTCGCCCCAGTCGCGCGTCCGCGGCAGCGCGACCTTCGGCAGCGCGAGGTCCGCGAGCGTCTCGGTCCGATTCTCGACCTCGAGGGTCCGGTCGCGAACGACGTACTGCTGTCGCGGGGCCGCATAGGCAGCGACGGTGTCCGGCCAGGTCCGCAACGCCTCGGCCCACTCGGGATCGACCGCTTCGGCGGCCGCGGCATAGCCCGCGGCGAGCGTCGGCGCGACGGCTTCGTAGGCGACCGTCGCGGGCTGCGCCGTCGCGTCCGGCGGCGGGACGCGCCGGGAAGGCGCGTCGCGGAGCGGGAGCGGGTCGAGGGGACGGGCAGGACCGAGGCCGTACGCGGTCAGGATGCGCGCGTGGGCGTCGGCCAGGGCCGCGCGCTCCGCCGAGTCCTCGGCGCGCGCGTGGTGGCCTCGGACGGTCTCCGCGATCTCCGCGAGGTAGCGCTGCCGCGCGGGCGGGAGCAACGCGGGCGTCGCATGCAGCGCGATCGGCTCGTCGCGCTCGGCATCGGACGCGAAGAACGCGTCGAGCCCGAGCGAGGCGAGGCGCGCCTCGAGGGCGCGTGCCAGGCGCTCCGTCCCGGGATCGTTCCAGGCGCGCGCGACCGTCGGAAAGACCGGAATCCGCCCGTCGTCGAGCGCGAGCTGCGCTCGATTGCGACGCCATTGTTTGCGCACGTCGCGCAGGGCGTCCGCCGCTCCCGGCCGGTCGCATTTGTTGAGCACGATCAGATCCGCGTAGTCGAGCATGTCGATCTTCTCGAGCTGCGAGGGCGCGCCGTAGTCGGGCGTCATCACGTAGAGCGAGAGGTCGACGCGATCGACGATCTCGGAGTCGCTCTGACCGATGCCCGCCGTCTCGACGACCACGAGGTCGAAGCCCGAAGCGCAGAGCACCGACAGCGCGTCGCCGACCGCGGCCGAGAGCGAGAGATGCGCGCGCCGCGTCGCCATCGAGCGGACGAACACGGCGGGACCCGCGATCGCGTTCATGCGGATCCGATCGCCGAGGAGCGCCCCCCCGCTGCGGCGGCGCGTCGGGTCGACGAGCAGCAACGCGATCCGCAGCCCCGGCGCATCCCGGCGCAGCCGCAGCACGAGCTCGTCGACGACGCTCGACTTGCCCGCGCCGCCCGTGCCCGTCACGCCGATCACCGGCGGGCGTCGGGTCCTCCGCTCTCGCAGCGCCTCGCGCAACGCGCTCGCCTCGTCCTTGTGCGCCTCGCCCTGGTCCTCGAAGAAGCGGATCGCGCGCGCGATCGCGAGCGGTCGCGCCGGCGTGAGCTGTGCGACCGCCTCGAGCAGGCCCTGCCCCGGGTCGACGTCGTTGGCGGCCCGCGCTTCGCGACACTCGCGCAGGATCGTCGCGATCATGCCTTCGAGTCCGAGCCGGCGACCGTCCTCGGGACTGAAGACGCGGGCGACGCCCGCGCGCTCGAGCGCCTCGCTCTCTTCGGGCGTGATCGTCCCCCCGCCCCCGCCATACACGCGGACCTGCGGCGCACCGGCTTCGGCCAGCCGGCGGACGAGGTAGGTGAAGAACTCCATGTGGCCGCCCTGATAGGACGAGACGGCGATCGCGTCGGCCGACTCTTCGACGGCTGCCTCGACGAGTTCCTCGACGCTGCGGTCGTGACCGAGGTGGATCACCTCGGCGCCCTGCGCCTGGAGCAGGCGGCGCATGATGTGGATCGCCGCGTCGTGGCCGTCGAAGAGGGCGGCGGCGGTGACCAGCCGGATCGGCGTCTCCTGGCCGGCGCGCTCGCGCTGCTCGCTTCCCGTCATCGCGATCCCTCTCCCTTCGACCGTCCGCGCCGCGTGATCCGCCGCGCCCCCGCCGCCGGCTTCGCGTTCGCACCGCCCGGGGCGACGGCGCTTCGCGCCCGACCCGCGACCCGCGCCTCGACATGGTCGCGGTAGCGCACGAGCTCCGTCCGGAGCGCTTCGAGCTCCTCGATCCGCCCGTCGACGTCCTTGACGTGCAGGTCGAGCAGGTCGCGAAGCCGCGCGAGCATCGCGGCCGTCGAGCCGCCGATCGCATAGACCGCGTTCAGGTCGCGGATCTCGGCCAGCGAGAGGCCGAGACCCTTCAGGCGATGGATGAAGCCGAGCCGCTCGAGCTCGTCCGGCCCGTACACGCGGCGTCCGCCCGCTCGCCGGCGAACGCCCGGGAGCAGCCCGATCTCCTCGTAGTAGCGGACGGTCCGGGGCGAGAGCCCCGTCCGCGCGCACACCTCGGCGATGGCCCACATGGGGCAGAGGATCGCGCTCTTTGCCAGCTCACGTCAACTGGGATCGGGAGCGGGCCCCCGACGCCGGGGCTCCGGCCCGATGCCCGATGCCCGGCGCCGTGCCGCCCCGCCCCCTGCGCGGCTCAGTGGTAGCCGAGCTCGGCCATTCGCTCCGGGCTCTTCGACCAGCGCGGATCGACCTTCACGAAGAGCTCGAGGTGGACCTTCGACCCGACCAGCGACTCGATCGCCCGCCGCGCGCGCATGCCGATCTGCTTGATCTGCCGTCCGCCCTGGCCGACGACGATCCCCTTCTGCGACGCCCGCTCGACCAGCACGTCAGCGCGGATGCGGACGAGGCGCGGATCCGACTCGTCGAAGGCGTGGATCTCCACCGCGATCGAATGGGGGAGCTCCTCGTCGAGGAGCCCCATCGCGGCCTCGCGGATCAGCTCGGCGCAGAGCCAGCGCAGCGGCCGATCGGTCAGCGACTCGTCGTCGTAGAGCGGCGGCGACACGGGCAGGCGCGCCACGATCGCGTCGAGCAGGGCTTCGAGTCCGGCGCCCGACCGCGACGAGACGTCGACCGCCCGCGCGGCGAGCGTCTCGGGGATCGGCTCGGGCCGCCGCATCGTTTCGCTGGCCGCGTCGGGCGCCCGCTCCATGCGTCCGCGGCGACGCCGCGAGCGCCCGAGCCGGTCGCATTTGGTTCGTACGACGATGAGCTTCGCCGACGGTCCGCCGAGGGCGGCGAGCAGCTCCTCGTGGGTCTCGCTCCAGCCGCGTGTCGCATCGACCAGCAGGCAGGCCACGTCGCAATGGCGGGTCGCCTCGTCGACGACGGCGTTGAGCGCCACGTTCAGCGGACGGCGACCGCGGTGACGCCCCGGCGTGTCGAGAAAGAGGATCTGCGCGTCGCCCCGCGGCAGGATGCCGAGGATCCGACTGCGTGTGGTCTGCGGTCGGGGCGAGACGATCGCGAGCCGCTCCCCGAGCAGCGCGTTCAAGAGCGAGGACTTGCCGACGTTCGGCGGCCCGAGCAGGGCCACGAACCCGGCTCGAGGCTCAGCCATCCTCGCGCTCCGGGGAGGCCTCGGCCGCTTCCGCGGACGCGCGTGGCGCCGCGTCCGCGTCCTGCTTGAACAGCGCGCCGAGGGCGATCCGCGCCGCCTCCCGCTCCGCGGCCCGCTTCGTCCGATCGGTGGCCCGCGCGAGCGCCTCGCCGCGCAGCACGACCTCGATCGTGAAGCGCCGGTCGTCCCCCTCGATCCCGCTGTCGCCGACGACGCGGTAGCTCGGGAACACGCCGACCGACGCCATCGTCCGCTCTTGCAGCGCCGTCTTCGGATCGCGCTCGACCGGCCTCGCGCCGGCGGTCAGCGCGTCGGCAAAGCGCGACCGGACGAAGGCCTGGACGGCGGCGAGGCCCCCGTCGAGGTAGAGCGCACCGAGCACGGCCTCCATGGCATCCGCGAGGATCGAGGCCTTCTCCCGGCCGCCGGAGAGGCGTTCGGTCCGCCCGAGCGCGAGCGCGGAGCCGAGATCGAGCGCGCGTCCCAGCTGCGCGAGCGAGCGGGCATCGACGAGCGCGTGGGTCGCGCGGGTGAGATCGCCTTCCCGCCATTCCGGTCGCGCCTCGAAGAGGGCATGGGCCACCGCGAGCCCGAGCACGGCATCGCCCAGGAACTCGAGGCGTTCGTTGCTCTCGCCGTCGCCCGTCTCGTGGGCATGCGAGGCGTGGCGCAGCGCCGTCGCCAGCAGCTCGGGCCGGCGGAAGCGATGTCCGATCGCCGCCTCGATCCGTGCGCGTGCCGCTGCGCGCGCCTCCACGTCGGCGGTCGGTCCCTCGCCGCGCACCGACGTCTCGCCGCTCATCGCCAGCCCGCCGCCAGGAAGCCGCCCCCGATCACCTCCTCGTCACGCTCCTCGTCGTAGAAGACCGCGGCCTGCCCGGGCGCCACCGCGCGCACCGGCTCGTCGAACTCCACCCGCGCGCCCCCTGTCCCATCGGCGCGGATCTCTGCCGGGACCGAGCGATGCCGATGACGGACCTGCACCCGCGCCCGGATCGGCGCGCGCGGGGCCTCGCCCCCGATCCAGTTCACGTGCTCGACGCGCGCGCCACGGCAATCGAGATCGCTCGCCTCGCCGACGACGACGCGACGGCGCTCGGGCTCGAGCCGGACGACGTAGAGACGCCGATCGGAGGCGATGCCGAGGCCATGGCGCTGGCCGACGGTGAAGCGATGGATGCCGCGATGGCGACCCAGCACGCGACCGCGTTCGTCGACGATCGGCCCCTCCGCCTCCGCGGCCTCGGGCCGGATCGACTCGACGACCTTCGCGTAGTCGCCGTCCGGGACGAAGCAGATCTCCTGGCTCTCCGCCTTGTCCGCCGTCACCAGGCCGAGGAGCCGCGCCTGCTCGCGCACCTCGTCCTTGCTCATGTCCCCGATCGGGAACGCCGCCCGCTCGAGCTGGGTCGGGCGCAGGGAGAAGAGGAAGTAGGTCTGGTCCTTCTCGCGATGCCGCGCGCGGAACAGACGTACCCGCCCCGATGCCGGCTCCCGCTCGAGCCGCGCATAATGGCCCGTCGCGACCCGATCCGCGCCGAAGGCCTTCGCGCGCTCGAGCAGGTGATCGAACTTGAAGCGCTGGTTGCAGGGAATGCAGGGAATCGGCGTGCGACCGGCGAGATACGCGTCCGCGAACGCGTCGACGACCTCGCGCGTGAAGCCCTCGGCGTAGTTGGCGACGAAGAAGCGGATGCCGAGCCGCTCGGCGACGCGACGCGCGTCGTCCGCGTCCTCGAGCGAGCAGCAGCGCGAGCCGCTCGCCGAGAGCTTCATCGTGATGCCGATCGCCTCCGCGCCCGACCGCACGACCAGCGCGGCGGCGAGCGACGAGTCGACACCGCCCGACATCGCCACCACCACCCGTTCGCCCGCCCCCGCCCCGGTGCGGCGATCGAGGCTGCGGCCTCCTTCCGTCTCGACGCCGCCCATCACGGTGCGCCGAGCGCCCGAATGCGGGGCACCAGCGTGGCGAGTCGGTCGATGACGAAGTCGATCTGCTGGGGCTCCACGCCGGAGCCGACCGAGAAGCGCAGGCTCGAGCGGGCCTGCTCCGGCGTGCGCCCCATCGCCAGCAGGATCGGCGACGGCTCGACGGCCCCGGAGTGGCACGCCGCGCCGGCCGATACCGCGATGCCCTCGAGATCGAGCGCCTGCAGCAGGACCTCCCCCGCGACGCCCCGGAACTCGAGATTGAGCGTATTGGGCAGCACCCGCGCCGGATCCCCGTTCCAGCGGACCTGGTCGATGCGCTCGACGATCCCCTGCCACAGCCGATCGCGCAGCGCGCGCAGCGCCTGCGGCCTTCGTACCCCCTCGGCCGCGGCGACGGCGCAGGCCGCGCCGTAGCCGACGATGCCGACGACGTTCTCCGTGCCCCCGCGAAGGCCGCGCTCCTGGCCCCCGCCGACGAGCAGAGGGGGGATCGCCTTCTGATCGCGCGCGATCAGCGCGCCGATGCCCTTCGGCCCGCCCAGCTTGTGGGCGGAAGAGGCGATCGAATCGACCGGCGTGCGGGCGAGATCGAGCTCGAGCTTGCCGATGGCCTGGGTCGCGTCGGCGTGGAGCCAGATGCCCCGCTCGGCGCAGCGCTCCGCGAGCGCGGGGATCGGCTGGATCGCGCCGGTCTCGTTGTTTGCCCAGATCACGCAGACGAGCCGCGTCTGCGGGCGGAACGCCTCGACGATCGCATCGACGGCGACACAGCCCATCGCGTCGGGCGCGACGCGATCCACCGCGACGCCGCGCGCCGCGAGCCGCTCGAGCGGAGCCGACACCGATGGGTGTTCGATCCGCGTCGAGACCACGTGGTCGCCCGGCGCGAGCAGCCCGAACAGCAGGGTGTTGTTCGCCTCCGTCGCCCCGCTCGTGAACCGGACCTGCTCCGGTGTGGCGGCCAGGAGGCCGGCCACCCGCTCCCTCGCCTGCTCGACGAGCGCACGGGCCCGACTGCCCTCGAGCGTGACGCTCGAGGGATTGCCGAAGGAGGCGCGCAGCGCGTGCTCCATCGCCTCGATCGCCTCGGGGCAGACCGGCGTCGTCGCGTTGTGGTCGAGATGGATCCTCACGGGCGCCGACCTTAGCCTGAGGCCCCCTCCGAATCGACGGCCAGCCAGGCCTCGAGCTTCATACGGGTCCTGGGACCGATGCCCGGCACGCGCTCGAGCTCGCGCAGGCTGCGGAAGGGTCGTCGCCGGCGGGTCGCGTCGATCGCGGCGGCCCGCTTCGGGCCGATGCCGGGGAGACGCTCGAGCAGCTGGACCGATACGTCGTTCGGGTCGACGCGCCCCCCATCGAGCAGATGCGCGATCCCATCGCGCCCGCTCACGCGCCCCGCCTCGTCGTCGACCGGCAGATCGCGCAGGCAGACGACCCGAAGCGGGCCGAGCGCGTCGCGCTCCGGCGGCGCCCCGGGCGCGAGCGGCATCGGCGCCAGCGCGCGGCAGGCGCGCGCGCGCGCCGTCGCCGCGCCCGGTCGCAGCCGGGCGGACGCTTCGCCGCCCCAGGTCGCGACGCCGATCGCGCCGGCGAGGAGCAACGCCAGCAATCGCTTCGGATCGACGACCGAGCCCGTCTCCCGAGCCGCCCCCGGCTCGGCCTCGCTGCCCGGCCCGGCTCGTTCCGCCCCATCCCCCCGCGCTCGGCGCGTCCGGCGTGTCCAGCGCTCCGCGAGGTCCTGCAGGACCCGCGCGGGCTCGTCTCCCCAGGCCGTAACACGAATGCGTCGTCCGACGCAGCGCGCATCGTCGGCGCTCCCCCGCCCCGCCTCCTCGACCCAGGGCAGGAAGACCACTTCGAGCCGCTCGTCGCCGAGCACCGCGGGAAAGCGATCGAGCCACTCGACCGCGATCACCTGCCCCGGTGCGAGCCAATCGCGCAATCCGATCGCCTCGAGCTCGTCCTCCGACTCGAGTCGGTAGAGATCGAGGTGGTGGAGGGCCTCCGGGCCCTCGGTCAAGGGATACTGCTGGGCGATTACGAAGGTCGGACTCGACACCTGGCTCGACTCGAGTCCGAGCCCGGCGGCGAGCCCCTTCACGAAGAGGGTCTTGCCGGAGCCCAGCGACCCGATCAACCCGATCGCGAGCCCGCGCGCGCCGATCGCCCGCCCGAGGAGCGCACCGAGCGCGAAGGTCGCGTCAGGGTCCGGGGAATCGATGCACCAGGGCGTCGGCCTGATCGCCTCCATCCCCCCGTCCCCCCTCTCGCCCGAAGCCGGAACCGTGCCCGAGGCCCGAGCCGCCCGCCGGCGAATCCGTGCCGCCCGTCGCGTCGACGGACCGGCGCAAGGCCTCGGCACAGCCCGGCAAGGCATCGGCGACCTCGCTCGCGAGCAGACCGAAGCCGACCCCCGCCGCCAGCGAGCGATCCGCCGCGGCACCATGCCACCAGGCCGCGAGTCCGGCCGCCTCGAAGGGCTCCATGCCCGTCGCGAGGAGCGCGGCGACGATGCCCGTCAGGACGTCCCCCGTCCCCCCCGTCGCGAGCACGGGCCCCCCTGTCGGCACGATCAGCGCCCGCCCACCGGGCGCCGCGACGACGGTCCCGGCGCCCTTGAGCACGACGATCGCGCCGCTGCGCTCCGCCAGACGGCGCGCTGAGCCGACGCGATCCGCATTGAGCGCGGCGGCATCGGAATCGAGCAGCCGCGCCGCCTCGCCCGGATGCGGGGTCAGCACGGTCGGCGCGCGGCGCGTGCGCACGCGCTCGAGCGCGCCCTGCAGCGCGTTCAGCCCGTCGGCATCGACCACCATCGGCCGCTCGACCGACAGGACGAGCGCCTGCACGCAGCGCACGGTCTCCGGATCCATCCCGAGTCCCGGCCCGATCGCGAGCACCGTCCGCGCCGCGGCCAGCTCCCCGATCGCCTTCGCCGCCGCCGTCGCGAAGCCGCCGCTCGCGGTCGCCGCGACGCGTTCCGTCATCACCTCCGCCGCGAGCTCGGGCACCACGGCCCCGGCGACGTCGGGCGACGCCAACGTCACGAGACCGGCCCCCGCCCGCAGCGCCGCGCGCGTCGCGAGCGCGGCCGCGCCCCACTTCCCCGACGAGCCGGCGGCCACCAGCACATGTCCGAAGCGCCCTTTATGGCCCGCACGCGGCCGGGGCGGGAGCCGCACCGCGGCCGCGACCGCGTTCCAGAGCTCGATGCGCTCCGCGCGGCCGGGATCGGGATCGGCGATGCCGACTCGCGCGACGACGATCCGACCGGCATGGCTTCGCCCCGGCTCGAGCGCGAGCGCGGGCTTCGGCAGCGAGATCGTCACGGTCTCGTCGGCCTCGACCGCCACGCCGAGGATCCGCCCCGAATCCGCGGCGATGCCCGATGGCAGATCGACCGCGAGGACCCCGAGTCCCCGCCCCCGCGCCGCGTTCATCGCCTCGATCAGCCGTCCGTATCCACCGGCGATCGGGCGGGTCAGCCCCGTCCCAAAGAGCGCATCGAGCGCGACGCTCGTCCCATCGAGCAGAGCCGCCCAGTCGAAGGCATCGTCGTCCTGCGAAACGATCCGCCTTGCGCCCGCGAGATCGGCGAGTCGGCGCCAGTTCGCGGCCGCGTCGGGCGGCAGGCGCGTCGGGTCGCCGACCAGGACCGCCTCGGCCGCGATGCCCTCGAGCCAGAGATGACGGACCGCGACGAATCCGTCCCCGCCGTTGTTCCCCGCGCCGCAGAACGCGCGGATCGGTCGATGCCGCCGCGCGCCCGTCCGGCACAGACGCGCGGCCGGCCCGACCAGCGCCCGTCCCGCGCTCTCCATCAGGAGCTCGCCGGGGATGCCCTGCCCCTCGATCGTCCGACGATCGAGCGCCTGCATCTCGGCCGCGCGCACGAGCGCCCAGACGCCTCGCCGGCTGCCCGGAGCCCGATCGCTGGCGCCGGCGCCTGCCGCATCACGCGCCCGATCGCCGCTGGCTGGTCCGACGGCTCCCTCAACTCCGTCAGCTCCCTCGTCGGCTCGTTTTCCGGCGCGTTCGCCCGCGCCTTCGCGGACCCGTGCGCTCGTTGCGTTCGTTGCGTCGCTGGTCATCTCGCTGGCCTCGTCGCGGGCTCCGTCCACGCCCGGTCGTCGGTGCCCAGCATGCCGAAGGCCGAAGCGATGCGCTGCCGGAGATCCCGCGTCAACGCATGCGGTCGCGATGGTCTCGCACGGCGCGGTCGAGACCGACCAGCAGGGCGCGGCGGGCGACCCCCCGTCCGAGCACGATCCGCTCGGCGGCCGGGGCCGCGTCGATGACCTCACGCAGATTGCGGTCGTCGAGGCCCCCGGCGACCGCGATGCCCATCCGCAACTTGCTCGCCAGCCGCGCTGCGTCCCCGAGCGCGACGAGCGCCGCGCGCCGCTCCGCATCCGGCAGGTCGACGAGCCAGCCCGTGAAGAGCTCGACGTCCGCCACGCCCTGGGCATGGGCCGCGCGCACGGCCTCGAGCTCCGGCGCGACCCGGACGCTGGCTCGGATGCGCGCTTCGGCGAGCGTTCGGAGCAGCGCCGCGAGCGTCGCACCGGCGACGCGCGCATCGACCGGCGGCATCGGGCCCGCGCCGGCATGGCGGTCGCCGACGAGCACGACCCGATCCGGTCGGGCCGAGAGCGCGAGCTTGACCAGCGTGGGCGACAGCGGCATGCGCAGCTCGAAGCTGCGTGCGGCGGCGCGCAGGGCGACGACGTCCGACTCGCGGACCGGCGACAGATCTTCCTGGATGCCGAGGCGGACGCTGTCGACCCCGGCGAGCTCGGCGACGCTCGCCGCGAGCCCGAGCTCGCTGCGCTCGTCGCCCGCGAAATCCCGCAGCGCGGGCCAGCTGTCGAGACAGACGACGATCTTCATGCGAATGCCTTCCTGCCGGAACCCACGGGATGCCCGACCTCAGGACGCCTGACGACGCGCACGTCGGCCCGCATGCTAGGCCGCTCCCGCGAGCGCCTGCTTGAGCTTGCCCGCCAGGAGATTCGCGATCTCGTGAACGCGGGCGGCCTCCCGGCCCTCGACCATGACCCGGGCCTTGAGCTCCGTGCCCGAGTAGCGGATCAGCACGCGCCCGTCGTGGCCCAGCTCCTCCTCGACCTCGGCGAGGGCTTCCTGCAGCGTCGACAGCTCCTCGAGCGGTCGCTTCTCGGCGACCGAGACATTGACCGTGACCTGCGGATAGCGCTCGAAGCCATGAAAGAGCGCGGAGACCTTGCCGCCGCAGCGTGCGCGCAACGCGAGCACCTGGAGGGCCGACATCAGGCCGTCGCCCGTCGTCGAATGGTCGAGGAAGAGGATGTGGCCCGACTGCTCGCCGCCGAGGTTGAAGCCCCCGTCGCGCATCGCCTCCACGACGTAGCGGTCTCCGACCGCGGCGCGGACCATCTTGCAGCCGATCGACTCGAGCGCGCGCTCGAGCCCGAGGTTGCTCATCACGGTGGCGACGACGGTCGCCTGCGACAGGACACCGCGCTGATGCATGCCCCGGGCACAGACCCACATCAGGTCGTCGCCGTCGAGGATGTCGCCGCGCTCGTCGATCAGGACGACCCGATCCGCATCGCCGTCGAGCGCGATGCCGACGTCGGCGCGGAGCTCTCGGACCTTTGCCGCCGCGCGCTCGGGATGCAGCGATCCACACTCGTCGTTGATGTTGCGCCCGTTCGGCTCGCAGCCGATCTCGAAGACCTCGGCCCCGAGCTCCTCGAGCACCGTCGGCCCGACGCGGTAGCCGGCGCCGTTGGCGCAGTCGATCACGATGCGCATGCCCTCGAGCGTGAGATCGCGGGGAAAGGTGTTCTTCAGGTAGACGATGTAGCGGCCGCGGGCGTCGTCGATGCGGGTCGCCTGACCGATCTCGTCGGGGGCGACCTTCCATTTCGTCGCCTCGCCCGACGCGATCATCGCCTCGATCCGCGCCTCCTCGGCGTCGGGCAGCTTGAAGCCGTCGGCGGCGAAGAACTTGATGCCGTTGTCCTGATAGGGGTTGTGGCTGGCGGTGATCATGACGCCGGCATTGCAGCGCATGTCGCGGGTCAGGAAGGCGAGCGCCGGGGTCGGGACCGGGCCGACCTGGATCACGTCGACGCCCATCGAGCAGATGCCCGCTGCGAGGGCGTCCTCGAACATGTAGCCGGACAGGCGCGTGTCCTTGCCGATCAGGATCTGCTTGCGTTCGCCCTCGCGCTCGCGAAAGACGTGGGCGATCGCGCGGCCGAGCGCGAGCGCCATCTCGGGCGTCATGGGATGGATGTTGGCCGTACCGCGAATGCCGTCCGTCCCGAAGAGCTTCCTGACCGGCGCCGTCATCGTTTCGTTCCCCTGTCCTTCCACCTGCGACTTCCCGCCGCCCGAAGCGACCTCCCCTCGCCGCTCGTCCCGCGCAGGTTGCGCGCCGGATCCGGCGTCGGAGGCCCGGCTCAGGTGCCGAAGCGCAAGCCCGACTCGACGGTCGCGGCCTGCGCATCGACGGCCGGATCGGGCTCGATCCGGACCAGCACGCGCACCGGGCGATCGTCTTCCGGCCAGACCGGACCGACGCCCAGCACGAGGCGTGCCTCGCGCGTCGCATCGGCCGTCAGACCGGTGATGTCGATCTTCTCCGTCGCGACGTCCTTCATGCGGAGGACCTGGCTTCTCGCTCCGGTGAGCCAGACCTTCTCGGGCTCGACCACGACGCCGGCCAGGTGGTAGCCCGGCGCCGGGCTGCCCTCCGTTTCGGCTCGGACGGGGACGTTCTTGCGTCCCCGTTTCTCGAAACGGACCTCCAGCCGCGACGGTGAGTACCCGACGAAGCTCGTTCCGGTGGGGTGGGGGATCGATTCGACGTCGATCTCGTAGACCGCGACACCGGGTTTCCCCCCCCGCGCGTCGACCCGGTACTGCAGCTGGCCGGGAGAGAGGTTGCGCAGCGCCGCCCGGCTGCCCCGCAGCCGGACATTGATCGACTCGGCGCTCTGCTCGACGACGACGAGATCGTCCTCGACCCCGACGAGCTCCAGATCGACGTCGAAGGACTGCTGGACGCTCGACGTCCCCTGGGCCACGGCCCAGATGAAGATGCTGATCGCGAGGGCCAGGAAGAGCAGCCCCGGTCGAATGTTCCGGAATCGCGAGGACGCCATCGTCTCTCCCCTCGATGCCGCGCCCCGCTAGAAGCGAGCCCGGACCTGTCCCGTATCCCGCCCGTCGCCCAGGTCCGGACGCCCGGTCGTCTCGGTCGGCTCGGGCAGCTCCGTCCGCTCGCCGCCCAGGATCTCGCGCAGCACGACGCGCAGCCGCGGCGCATCGAGGCCGCGCAGCATCTCGCCTCCGAGCACGACGGAGACGCTCGACGTCTCCTCGGAGACGACGACCACGAGGGCGTCCGTCTCCTCGGTCAGGCCGACGGCGGCCCGGTGGCGCGTCCCGAGGCCCTCGGGCAGATCGGTCCGGACCGTGAGGGGCAGGATGCAGCCGGCCGACATGACGCGGCCCTCCTGGATCACGACGGCGCCGTCGTGCATCGGCGAGGAGGGATGGAAGATGGAGAGGAGGAGCTCCTTCGAGAGCTTCGCGTCGACGGCGACGCCCGCCTCGATCATGTCGGAGAGGTTCGTCTCCCGCTCGAGAACGATGAGCGCGCCCTGGCGTCGCTGCGCGAGGGTTCCTGCCGCGCGGACGATCTCCTCGACGATCGCGATGTCGCGCCCCTCCGCAAAGGACGGGAAGAAGCCGCGACCGACCCGCGCGAGCGCGCGGCGGATGTCGTTCTGGAACAGGATGACGATGATCAGCACGGCGAAGTCGAGGAATCGCTCGAGGATCATGCCGAGCGCCGCGAGCTGGAAGAGCTCCGAGGCGAGCGAGAGCGCGATCAGCACGATCAACCCGACCAGGATCTGGACCGCCCGCGTCCCACGGATCAGGAGCAGCAGGCCGTAGATCCCCGCCGTGACCAGCAGGATGTCGACCGTGTCGCGCAACGGATCGAAGCGGGCTCGGAAGAACTCCGCGAGGTCACCCCCGAGATTCCACAGCACCTCGATCACGTCCCACTCCCGGACGGGCCCCCGGCCCTCCCGTGGCCCGCGCCCCGATACCGGATGCGGGCCGACACCCGTCCGCCCGCGTCCCCCCGACGCGGAGCGAGACGAGCGCCTCGTTCGCTCTCAGCTCGGCAGCGGCTCCGGATCGGGAATCGCCGACCCGGGCCCGGCCGACGCCCGACTCGATTCCTCGTCCCGCACGGCTCGCGAGCCGGCCGTCGCGCGCGGGCTCGGCGCATCGCCTCCCGAGCCGGCGCTCCGCAGCGCGGGCAGCGCCTCCCCGCGCAGCAGGAGCGCGAGCTGCGGCCCCTCGAGCGTCTCCCGCTCGAGCAGGGCCTCGGCGATGCGATCGAGGGTCGTGCGGTGGTCGAGCAGCAGCTGCTTCGCCTCGGCGTATTTGTGGGTGAGGATGTGGGTGACCTCTTCGTCGATCTCCCGGGCCTTCTGCTCGCTGTAGTCCTTGCGCGAGACGAGGTCGCGGCCGAGGAAGACGTCCGCCCCCGAGTCGGCATACGAGACCGGTCCGAGGCCGCGGCTCATGCCGTACTCGGTCACCATGCGCCGCGCCCAGCTCGTCGCCTGCTGCAGATCGTTCGCAGCCCCCGTCGAGAGCTGGTCGAAGACGATCTCCTCCGCCGCCCGGCCGCCCATCGCGTACCGGATGACGGCGTGGATCTGGCGCTCGGTGTAGTTGAGCCGGTCCGCCTCGGGCAGGGTCTGCGTCAGGCCGAGCGCCATGCCGCGCGGGATGATCGTGACCTTGTGGACGGGATCCGAGTCCTCGGGCGTGAGCAGCGCGACCAGCGCGTGACCCGCCTCGTGGAAGGCGGTGATGCGCTTGTCCTCGTCGGACATGATCATGCTGCGGCGCTCGGCGCCCATCAGGACCTTGTCCTTCGCGTTCTCGAAGTCCTCGTGGGCGACGCGCGTCGCGTTGCGGCGCGCGGCGAGCAGCGCCGCCTCGTTGACGAGATTCTGCAGGTCGGCCCCGACGAAGCCCGGCGTCCCGCGCGCCTGCAGCTCGAGGTCGACGTCGTCGGCGAGCGGGACGCGGCGGGTATGGATCTTCAGGATCTCGAGCCGCCCCTTGAGATCGGGGCGCGGGACGACCACACGGCGGTCGAAGCGGCCGGGGCGCAGCAGCGCCGGATCGAGCACGTCGGGCCGGTTCGTCGCCGCGATCAGGATGACGCCCTCGTTGCTCTCGAACCCGTCCATCTCGACGAGCAGCTGATTCAGCGTCTGCTCGCGTTCGTCGTGGCCGCCGCCCATGCCGGCCCCGCGATGGCGCCCGACGGCGTCGATCTCGTCGATGAAGATGATGCAGGGCGCCTGCTTCTTGCCCTGGAGGAAGAGGTCGCGCACGCGCGAGGCGCCGACGCCGACGAACATCTCGACGAAGTCGCTGCCCGAGATCGAGAAGAAGGGCACGCCCGCCTCGCCGGCGACCGCCCGTGCGAGCAGCGTCTTGCCGGTTCCGGGTGGACCGACGAGCAGCACGCCCTTCGGAATCCGGCCGCCGAGGCGCGTGAACTTCTTCGGCTCGCGCAGGAACTCGATGATCTCCTCGAGCTCGGTCTTCGACTCCTCGATGCCGGCCACGTCCTTGAACGTCACGGCCTGCTGGTTCTCGGTCAGCAGCCGCGCGCGCGACTTGCCGAAGCTCATCGCCTTGCCGCCCCCGCCCTGCATCTGGCGGATGAAGAAGATCCAGAGCCCGACGAGCAGGACGAGCGGGAACCACATCACGAGGGTCTGGCGCCAGAACGAGCCCTCGTCGGGCGGCTTGACCTCGGTCCGCACGTCGAGCCGCTTCAGCTCGGCGAGGAAGTCGCTCGTGATGACGGTCGGCGGGGCGTAGCTGGTGAACTTGCGGCCGTCGACGAGCTTGCCCTCGATGTGGCCCTCTTCGATCGTGACCGACTCGATCTCGCTGCGACCGAGGCTCTCCATGAAATCGCTGAAGGCGAGCTTGTCCGGCGCGGCCTCGCTCTGCTTGAGGGTCGTGAAGAGCAGGAGCATCACCACCAGGATCACGACCCAGAGCGCCAGATTCTTGTAGAACTGCTGATTCACTCGCCTCTCCGATCGACGGCCTGGTCGCGGATCCCGAGGATCCGTCCGAGGCCGCCGGGTCCACCCTGCGGGCGGCGCCTGGCCTCGCGCTCCCTCGCTCCGGAGCGCTCCTCGCTGGTCGGCATCGCTCGCTGGGCGACGATCGGCGCCGACGGTCGTGTGACCCTCGCCTTGCGGGCGCGGTTCGGACGTCGCGACGGCCGCGTGATCGCCGCGCGCTCCACCGACCCCCCGGATCGGGCGCCGCGCGACCTCGAGCTCCCTTCTTTCTCCCTCTCAGGGGCCCGATCCACGGACCCTAGCATCCCCGCTCCCCGGAGGCCTTCTCGGCCTCCGCGACCCGCGCCGTCGCCGACCTCAGGACGAAGGCATGCCCACGCCGTTCGACCACGAACCCCCCGGGTAGCTGCAGCACGCGATCCCGGCCGACGCGCCGCCCTCTTCGCAGATGCGCCAGCAGGCGCAGCAGCACGGCTCGCGACACGTCCCGCTCGAGCCCGACCTCGACGAGCGCGCGTCGGACGACCCTTCGCGCGATCGCATCGGGCAGCGCGCTCCAGCCGTCGATCGCGAGCTCGATCTCGTCCCCTCGACGCGTGAAGCGTCCCCTCGCCTCGCGCTCGACTTCCGCCTCCATCCACGCGCGATCCGTCTGCGCCGCTTCGGCCAGATCGGCGAGCGCCCTGAGCACCCGGGGATTGAAGCGCGCCGCGAGCAACGGAAGCAGCTCCGAGCGGACGCGATTGCGCTCGAAGCGCGCATCGGCATTCGAGGCATCCTCGTGCCAAGCGAGCGCCCGCGCCTTCGCCCAACGCTCGAGCGATGCGGGGGAGAGCGCGAGCAGGGGCTTGATGGAGCGCCCGTCGTCGCTGCGCGGTCGCATCCCGGCGAGGCCGTCGGGACCGGTCCCGCGCAGCAGCCGCAGCAGCAGCGTCTCGGCCTGATCGCCTGCGTGGTGGGCCGTCGCGATCGCGGTGCAGCCCCGCTCGTCGGCGATGCGGCCCAGCGCGTCGCGGCGCAGCGCGCGCGCGGCCTCCTCGAGGGTCGGGCGCGATCGGCTCGGTCCGCTGCGGCGAGCCGACTCGGGATCGATGCGCGCGAGCGCGAAGGGCAGCCCCGCCGCGCGGGCGAGGGACGCGACGTGCTCGGCGTCGCGATCGGCATCGGCGCCGCGCAGCCCGTGGTGGACATGGGCCACGACGAGGTCGAGCGCGTGGACCGCCTGCCGCGCGCGGAAGAGATCGAGCAGCACACACGAATCGCGACCGCCCGAGACCGCGACCAGGATCCGCCCGCCGTCCGGTACGAGCTCGCGCAGCGCGCGGTCGAAGCTCCGTTCGATCCGGCGCAGCGGGCGCCGTTCGCGCGGCGTGTCCTGTCGGGAGCGTCCCATTGGGCCGAGCATAGTCGGCGGGCTCGATCGGGTCGGCAGGCCGTGCGGATCCGGTCGTTCGCGGAGACGCGCATCGGGTACAGTCCGCGGCGCCATGACCGGTCCGCCCCGAGCCGTAGACGCGCGCGTGACGCAAGCCGATCCGGACGGCGCGGCGGCGATCCCCGCGGACGTCGGGCGTTGGATCGATGTCCAGGCCGAGCGCCGACCCGACGACCTCGCCTGGGCCGACGACGCGCGGCGCGCGACCTGGAGCGAGGCGGCCGAGCGCGTGGCGCGTCTCGCCGGCTGGCTCTCGGCCCACGACGTGGTGCCCGGCGAACGCGTCGCGCTCTGGCTGACGAACCGGACGGCGGTGCTCGAGGCGGTCTTCGCCTGCGCACGACTCGGGGCGATCGCGATCCCCATCAACGCGCGGCTGACCCCGCCCGAGGTCGCCTACCAGCTGAGCGACTCGACGCCGCGCGTCCTGCTCGTCGAGCGCGGCTGGCGCGCGCGCTGCGATCAGGCGGTCGCCGCGGCGGAGGGCGCAGCGCCCCGTCGACTCGAGGTCGACGAGGCCTACGAGCGGGCGATCGGCGAGGCGTCGCCCGTTCCGCCCCGCGCCCACGCCGACCCCGAGGATCCGATGATCCTGATGTACACCTCCGGGACGACCGGCCGGCCGAAGGGCGCGCTCCTCCCCCACCGCAAGACGCGCTTCAACAGCCTGAACGCGCGCAACGCCTTTGCGATCACAGCCGACGACCGCGTGCTCGTCGTCGCGCCGCTCTTCCACTCCCTCGGCCTGCAGATCCTCGCCCTCCCGGCGATCGCCTGCGGCGCGAGCGTGGTGGTGCAGGAGGGCTTCGATCCCGTCCGCGTCTGGCAGACGATCGCACGGGAGGGCATCACCTATCTCGGCGGCGTCCCCACCGCCCACCAGCGTCTGCTCGACGCGCTCGAGGGCGCGCCGCCCCCCTGCCTGCGCTTCCTCTTCACCGCCGGCGCCGCCGCCCCGACCGAGCTCATCCGCAGCTACCACCGCCGCGGCATCGCGATGATCCAGGGCTATGGCCAGACGGAGACGTCGATGCTGACCTGCCTCGACGCCGACCGCGCGCTCGTCAAGGCCGGCAGCGTCGGCCATCCGCTGCCCTACGGCGAGCTGCGCCTGGTCGAGGCGGCGACGGCCGACGGCCCGGTCGAGGGCTGGCGCGACGTCGGTCCGGGCGTCGTCGGCGAGATCGTCGTGCGCGGCCCGATCGCGATGCTCGGCTACTGGCGCAAGCCCGAGGCGACGCGCGAGACCCTGCGCGAGGGCTGGGTCCGGACGGGCGACCTCGCGGTGCGCGACGCCGACTTCGACCTCACGCTCGTCGGCCGGGCGCGCGAGATGTACATCTCGGGCGGCGAGAACGTCTATCCCGCCGAGGTGGAGGCCGTGCTCGAATCGCATCCGGACGTCGCCGAGGCGGCCGTCGTCGCCGTCGCCGACGCGACCTGGGGCGAGGTCGGGCGCGCACATCTCGTCCCGAAGCCCGGGGCGGAGCTCGACGTCGCGGCGCTGGGCACGTGGCTGGCCGAACGCCTGGCGCGCTACAAGCAGCCGCGGAGCTTCGTGATCGAGCGGGCGCTGCCGCGCACGGCGAGCGGCAAGGTCCAGAAGCATCGCCTCGGCGAGCAGGGCGAAGAGCCGTCGCGATGAAGACCGCGTCGCCGCTCGTCGCGTTGGGGGCGGCATCCATCCTGGTCGTCGGTCTCGCCGGCTGTCGCGACGAAGGCGAGCGCGCTTCAGCGAACGCGGCCGCCGCGGCCTCCACGCGTGCGGACGAAACGACCGAGACGTCGAGCACGCGCCCGGAGGCCACCCCCGCCGACGTCCCCGCGCCGTCCCCCGATCCCGACGCGCGCCATCTCTATTTCGGCGACCTCCATGTCCACACGGCCTGGTCCTTCGACGCCTACGAGCGGGGCGTGCGAACCGAGCCCGACGCCGCCTATCGCTTCGCCCGGGGCGAGCCCATCCCGCACGCCGCCGGCGGCACGATCCAGCTCGTGGGTCCGCCGCTCGACTTCCTCGCCGTCACCGACCATGCCGAGTACCTGGGCGTCGCCGCCTCGACGCTGCGCCCGAGTCATCCGCTCCACCGCCAGCCGTTGATCAGAAGCTTGATGAGCGATGATCTCGCTCGCGTCGGCAAGGCGGCATTTCGGATCCGGCAGACGCTCAACGCGCGCCGACCGCTGACCGCCCTCGTCTCGGACGACATCGTCCACTCGGCCTGGCAGGAGGTCATCGCCGCGGCCAATGCCCACGATCGCCCCGGCACCTTCACCGCCTTCGTCGGCTACGAGTACACCTCGAACCCCGACCGCCAGAACCTCCATCGCAACCTGATCTTCCGCGGCGATGACGTCCCCGACCGCCCCTTCACCACCTTCGACTCGGAGGATCCCGAGGCGCTCTGGCGCTGGATGGATGCCGCGCGCGCGAGCGGGGACGACGTCCTCGCGATTCCCCACAACGCCAACGGCAGCAATGGCCTGATGTTCGCGACCGAGCGCTTCGACGGCAGCGCGATCGATGCCGAGTGGGCGGCGCTGCGCGCGCGCAACGAGCCCGTCGCGGAGGTGTTCCAGATCAAGGGCCAGTCGGAAACGACGCCGCGGCTCTCGCCCGACGATCCCTGGGCCGACTTCGAGGTCGTGTCCTGGCGGACGCTCGACCCCTCGCGTCCGAGTCGCGAGGCAGGGAGCTACACCCGCCCCGCCCTGCTGGCGGGGCTCGCCGAGCGCGAGCGCCTCGGCGTCAATCCCTTCGAGCTCGGCTACGTCGGGTCGACCGATACCCACAACGCCGCGAGCCCCGTCGTCGAATCGACCTACTTCGGCAAGCTCGGCCTCGCCGACGGCACGCCGGAGACCCGACTCGCGCGGTTCCGCGCGCCCGGTCGACCGGCGCCCACGCTCGGGGTGTCGGCCTACTGGAGCGCCGCGGGCCTCGCCGGCGTCTGGGCCAGCGAGAATACGCGTGCAGCCCTCTTCGACGCGATCCGCCGTCGCGAGACCTTCGCGACCTCGGGCCCGCGGATGCGTGTCCGACTCTCGGCTCGCCTCGAGCGCGCCGAGGCCGCGCCGATCGTCGTCCCGATGGGCGGCCGGATCGAGGCCCCCGCCGCGACCGACCGGCTCACGCTCGAGGTCGAAGCCCAGAAGGATCCGTTCGAGGCCCCGCTCGAGCGCGTCCAGCTGATCAAGCTCTGGCTCGGGCCCGACGGCGCGCGACACGAGGCGATCCGCGATCTCGTGTGTCGCGACGGCGCCGCCCCGGCCGCTGGCGCGATCCGTTGCGCGGACGCAGCGCCTGCACCGGACCCCGCCCGCTGCGAGGTCGACCCCAGCGTCGGGGCGCGCGAGCTCGGCGTGCGCTGGACCGACCCGGACTTCGATCCGAAGCGCCCCGCCGCCTACGCCGTGCGCGTGCTGCAGGTGCCGACCTGCCGTTGGAGCAGCTTCGATGCCCAGCGTCTCGGCCAGGCGCCGCCGCCCGAGCTGTCCGCGACGATTCAGGAACGGGCTGTGACGTCGTCGATCTGGGTCCTGCCCGCGCTCGCGCGGAGGCCCTGACCCGTGGAGGTTCCGATGATCGGACGCGCCCTCGCTGTCGCGATGCTTCTCGTCTTCGGCTGCGATCGAGTCGGGCCTGTCGGGCAGTCCGCGCCGGTCGGACTCGACGACGAATGGCCGAGCCATGGAAGGACGCCCGCCGAGCAGCGCTACAGCCCGCTCGCGCAGATCGACGAGACGAACGTGGCGCGACTCGGTCTCGCCTGGACGACCGAGACCGGCACGACCCGCGGCATGGAGGCGACGCCGATCCTGCACGACGGCGTGCTCTACGTCTCGGGCGCATGGAGCATCGTCCTGGCGCTCGACGCGCGGACCGGCGCCGTCCTCTGGCGCTTCGACCCGAAGGTTCGGGGCGAGGCGGGGGCGCGCGCCTGCTGCGACGTCGTCAACCGAGGCGTCGCGCTCTGGGAAGGACGCGTCTACGTCGGCACCCTCGACGGCCGCCTGATCGCCCTCGATGCCCGCAGCGGCGAGCCCGTCTGGTCGGTGCAGACGACGGACCCCGCGCTCGCCTACACCATCACGGGCGCGCCGCGCGTGGTGAAGGGCAAGGTCGTGATCGGCAACGGCGGCGCCGACATCGGGCTGCGCGGCTACGTCTCGGCCTACGATGCGGCCACCGGCGCGCTCGTCTGGCGCTTCCATACCGTGCCGGGCGATCCCGCGCGGCCTCAGGAATCGCCCGCTCTCGAGCGCGCGCTGCCGACCTGGCAGGGCGGGCCGTGGTGGAAGCTCGGCGGCGGCGGAACGGTCTGGGACGGCCTCGCCTACGATCCGGAGCTCGATCTCCTCTACGTCGGTACGGGCAACGGCGGGCCCTGGACCCAGACGGCGCGCGCCCGCGGCGACAACCTCTACCTGGCCTCGATCCTCGCGCTGCGCCCCGATACCGGCGAGCTCGTCTGGCACTACCAGACGACGCCCGGCGAGATCTGGGACTACGGGGCGACGCAGCCGATGATCCTGGCCGAGCTCGAATTCGACGGCCGGACGCGCAAGGTCCTGATGCAGGCGCCGAAGAACGGCTTCTTCTACGTCCTCGATCGCGAGACCGGCGCGCTGCTGCGCGCCGACCCCTTCGTCCCGACGACCTGGGCGGAGCGCGTCGATCCCGCGACGGGCCGTCCCGTCGAACGGCCCGAGGCGCGTTATGCCGACACGCCGGTCTTGATCCGACCCGGCGCCGCGGGCGGCCACAACTGGCATCCGATGTCCTTCCATCCCACGACCGGGCTCGTGTACTTCCCCGCGATCGACATGCCCTATGGCTATGTCGAGGACCAGCCCTTCGAGATCTTCCCCGGTCTCTTCAATACGGGCGCCGATCCCGTGAAGGGGAGCGAGACCATGACGACGGCGGGTCCGATCCGCGCGTCGTTGCTCGCGTGGGATCCGGTCGCGGGCCGCGAAGCCTGGCGTGTCGATCTCCCGTTCTTCGCGAACGGCGGCACCCTCGCCACCGCCGGCAACCTGGTCTTCCAGGGCACCGGAGACGGCCGCCTGCGCGCCTATCGTGCGACGGACGGCGAGCCGCTCTGGGAGGCGCCGACGGGAACCGGCGTCATCGCGCCCCCGATCACGTACGCCCTCGACGGCGTGCAGTACGTCGCCGTCGTCGCGGGCCTGGGGGGCGGCATGGGCCTCGCGAGCGGAAGCCCGCCCGCCGCGGTGCTCGCGAGCGGCAACGCGGGGCGCGTCCTCGTCTTCGAGCTCGATGGCGAGGCGATGCTACCCGCCCCGCCGAGCGCGATCGCGGCCGCGCTCGCGCAGTCGCCGACCGAGATCGACGCGCCCCTCGACCCGGCCCGCGTCGAGCGCGGCCGCACGCGCTACATCCGCTTCTGCGGCCACTGTCACGGCCCCTTCGCGATCTCGGGCGGCATGATTCCCGATCTGCGCCGCAGTGCGCCGGTGATCTACGACCGGCTGCCCGCCATCGTGCTCGAAGGCGAGCGGGCGGCGCGCGGCATGCCGCGCCTCGACGGCGTGCTCGACGCGGAGGCGGTGGGCGACATCCGGCAGTATCTGCTGTCGCGGCGGGCGGCGCTGATCGCGGCGGGGCGGGAGGGACCGCGAGCGATTCCGATGGGGCAATGAGCATGCGTCGGGCCCACCACGCCGCGGCCGCGATGCTCCTCGGCGCAGGGAGGAGGTGGAGCCGCTCCTGCTGCGTGCGGTCGAAATCGAGGTCGCCGCGCTGGGTCCCGGACATCCGGTCGTCGCCGTGCGACTCGGAAACGCCGCGACGTTCGATCGCCAGCAGAGCCGACCCGATCTCGCGATTGCGCTCCTCGAGCGGGCCATCGTGATTCTCGAGACCGCCCACGGGCCGGAGAATCGACTGCTTCCCCCGCAGCTGACGCCCCTCGCGCTGGCCGATCAGGCCCGGGGTGACCATGCGCGCGCCGTGGCGATCTGGGAGCGCATCGTCGCGATCCAGCAAGGTCGGGTCGGCCGCGACCATCCCAGCCTCGCGCCGTACCTCGAGCATTTCGCGCGCTGCACCGAGGAGACCGGCGACCGCGCGGGCGCGGCGGCCCTGCGCGCCCGCGCCGCGCGCCTCGCTGCGCCCGCGCCCTGAAATCCCCGGCACCGGCATCAAGCCGGCAGCGAGGCCGGCCGATTGCGTCGGGGCCCGCGCAGGTCCGCGTTCGGGCGACCCTGCCTGAGGCCGCGCATGCCCGGAGTCCCGCCTCGAATCGATCGACTGGTCCGCGCCCTCGCGGCGGCCCCGCTGCTGGTCCTCGCGTGCGCGAAGCCGCCGCTGCCCGAAGCCGGCTCGACGGTGATCTGGGGCTACGTGCGCCTGGTCCCGAAGGCGGGCACCGAGGCGAGCGGGGGCGGGTACGGCGACCGCCGGCTCGCCGAGGTCCGGCGCATCGACTACTCCGAGATGAAGTTCGCCGTGGTCTTCGCGCCGGACGTCCGTTCCGAGCGGACCGAGCCGGTCGAGCTCGTCATCCGGGACGGCGGCGGAGGGCCTCGCCTCGATCCGCCCTTCGCCTCGACCTCGCCCGTCGCGGGTCTGCGCGTCCGCAACGCGAGCGCCACCGATCAGATCGTGTCGATTCCCGAGGCCGACCGCATCGCGCGCCTCGCCCCGGGCGAGTCGCGCACGATCGACACGCTGCAGCCGGGCGAGCTCGCGGTCCATCTGCTCGGCATCCACGACGCCCGCCCCCCCCAGCCGACCCATGTCTGGGTCACCGAGGGGGCGACGGCCATCGCCGACCGGTCGGGTCGCTACGAACTCCGAGGCCTCGCGCCCGGACCCCACACGCTTCGCGCCTGGCACCCGCGCCTGCCGCCCTCCCCGGCCCATCGACTCGAGCTCGAGCGCGACAGCGTCGTCCGACACGACCTCGAGATCGGCCTCGACGTCTCTTCGATGCCGCCGGCGGAGGCCCGCCCGTGAAGCCGAGGGTCGAGCGCGTCGAGGCGATGCGCCCCGCCGCGACGCCTCGGCGCGCCACCGCCGCGCGAAGCATCCTCGCGCTCGCACCCTGTGCGTTCGCGCTGCTCGCGCTCCCGACGGTGCGCGGCCACGCCGAGGAGGCCCGCGCCTGGACCGACCGCATCCGGATCTCGGGCAGTGCCGACCTCGGCTTCTTCGGCGGCGGCCGCCAGAGCGTCGAGTCGGACGACGGCTTCGACGTCTGGGATACCCGTCTCTTCGTCGATGCCGATCTCGGCGAGGACGTCGAGCTCGGCGGACGACCGATGCTGCGCAATCTCGGGTTCACCTTCGAGTGGAACATCGCCCGCCTGGGCACGCGGACGACCGACGTCGGGCTCGCCTATCTCGACCTCGAAGGGCTCGGCCGAAGCCCCTGGCTCAATCTCCGCGTCGGACGCTTCCAGGTCCCGTTCGGTGAGGCCTACAAGCTCTATTCGAAGGGCTATGCCGGTCGCTCCTTCGTGACCCAGCCCGTCGGCGGTCCCTGGTGGTGGGACGAGGGCATCCTCCTCCACGGTACGGCGCCGAGCGATCGCTTCGGCTACGTCGCGTCGCTGACGAACGGTGATACCGATTTCAACGACGTCGGAGGCGACTACCAGCTGACGGCGAAGCTCTGGGCCCAGCCGTTCGCCTTCCTCTACGTCAGCGCGAGCGGCCTGTTCACGAGCGCGCTCGAGCAGGTCGACGGCGCCCTCTGGCTCGGGGAGGGCTGGCCCCGCCCCTTCGGCAGCGGGACCCCGCTCACGGCCCACTTCGAGGGCGCCCCCGTTGCCGCCGACCCGGATGGACTCGGCCACGTCTGGGCCGTCGCGCTCGACGTCGTCATCACGCCGCTCGACGGCGTCCGGATCTGGCTCGCGGGCGGGCGGGTCGACCTGCCCTCCCAGGGCGCGAGTCGATACGACCGCGCCCTCGCGTACGGCCTCGGCGAGATCGTGCTGGGCGGGCAGCTCGTCTCGCCCGGGCTCAAGCCGCTCTTCGTCGGGCTGCGCGTCGATGGCGTCGGCACCTTCGACGACGGCCGAGGCTATCTGCTCGACGTCCGCTACACCGGCGACTACGGCTACGACATGGTCCATCTGCTCGCCTACACCGCGGTCGCCGGCTGGCGGCTCGGCGACTACGTCACGTTCCGCATGGAGTATTCCCATCGCGACGTCGATCTCGTCCGCGGCGCCGTGCCCGATCTGCCCGGCCGAACGGGCAACGAAGATCTCTACTCCGTCGAGTTCGGACTCCACTTCTGAGGCACGGCCGATGCGAAGCGCGAGGGCGTCGAATCGAATCGGTGCAGGGCGCGGATCCCGCGCACGGGCCCGCTCGCTCGCGGCGATCGGCGCGGCCCTGCCGTTCCTCGGCCTGCCGCTGCTCCTGATCGCGCACGCCTCGGAATCGGCCGATCAGGGCGCGACCCTCGCCGGGCGCGTCGTGATCTCGATCGACGGGCTGCGCCTCTCCGATGCGGGGGCGATCGTCGTCTTCCTCGCGCCCCTCGACCCCGACCGGACCGAAGCCACAGGACGGGATCTGCCGACGGCCGTCGTCCGCCAGAACCGGGCGCGCTTCGATCCGCCCTTCCTCGTCGTCGCGCGGGGGCAGCGCGTCGAGATGCCGAACGACGACGTCATCTTCCACAACGTCTTCTCCTACTCGGAGCCGAATGCCTTCGATCTCGGGACGTACCCGGCCGGTCAGTCGCGCGCCCTGCGCTTCGAACACGCCGGCCTCGTCCGCATCTACTGCTCGATCCACGAGTCCATGGACGGGCTGATCTTCGTCGCGCCCACGCGCCTCTTCGCGCGACCCGAGGCCGATGGAACCTGGGCGATCGGCGGCGTCGCTGCGGGGCGCTATGCGGTCCACGTCTGGAGCGAGCGCCTGCCGGAGCAGGTTCGCCCGATCGCGATCGGAGCGGGCGAACGACGGTCGCTCGACGTCGAGATCGGGCTTCCGGGATCGCAGGCGCGCTGATCCCCGATCAACGATCGAGCCAGCGCTCGGCGTCGGGCGCCGGAACCGCGGGGCTGACGAGGAAGCCCTGCATCTCCTGGCAGCCCCAGTCGCGCAGCAGCGCCCGTTGCTCCACCGTCTCGACGCCTTCCGCGACCACCTCGAGTCCGAGGGCGCCCGCCATCGCGATGATCGCCTGGGTCAGCGCGGCGTCCTCGCGGCTGCGCACGATGCCCCGCACGAACGCCATGTCGATCTTCAGCACGTCGATCGGGAGCCGGCGCAGATAGCTCAGCGACGAATACCCCGTTCCGAAGTCGTCGAGCGCGATGCGGACGCCCATGGCCCGGATCGCGTGGAGCGTCTCGATCACCCGCTCGGTGTCGTGGAGGATCAGGCTCTCGGTGATCTCGAGCTCGACGCGGAGCGGGTTCACCCCCGTGGAGGCCAGCGCGTCGGCCACCTCCCGCGCCACGTTCTCGACCTTGAACTGCGTCGACGAGACGTTGATCGAGATCCGCCCTTCGAATCCGCCCGGCCGCCGCTCCCATGCCGCGGCCTGCCGGCAGGCGGCGAGGAGCACCTGGCGTCCGAGCGGAACGATCATGCCGGTCTGCTCGGCGATCGGGATGAACGTCGAGGGCGATACGGCACCGAGCTCCGCGTCGCGCCAGCGCGTCAGCGCCTCGAATCCGACGGTCCGCCCCGTCGCGATCCGCGTTCGCGGCTGGTAGTGCACCTCGATCCCGCCCCGCTCGATCGCGCGTCGCAGGCCCGTCTCGAGCTTGAGGCGATCGCGCGCCGCCGCATTCATCGACTCTTGATAGTACTGATAGCTGTTTCGACCCGCGGACTTCGCGTGGTACATCGCGGTGTCGGCGTTCCGTAGCAGGGTATCGACGTCCGGTCCGTCCTGGGGCCAGGTCGCGATGCCGATGCTCGCGCCGATCACGATCTCCTGCTCGTCGAGCACGAAGGGCCGCGCGAGCGCGTCGAGGATGCGCCGCGCGATCGGGGCGAGATCCTTCGGGTCCGCGATGCGATCGAGGACGAGGGTGAACTCGTCGCCGCCGAGACGAGCGATCGAGACGTCCTCGCCCGAACCGACGCCCCCGCGCGCGACCGCGTCGAAGGGCCGGATCGACGCGACGATCCGATCGGCCACGCGTTGCAGCAGCCGATCTCCGACGCTCGGCCCAAGCGTGTCGTTGATGCGCTTGAAGTGGTCGAGGTCCAGGAAGAGCACGCCGATGCGGGTCGATCGCCGACCCGCTTGCGCGATCGCGATCTCGAGGCGCTCCTTGAACTGCAGTCGGTTGCCGAGGCCCGTCAGGCTGTCGTGGTGGGCGAGGAAGCGGACCTGCTCCTCCGCCCGACGGCGCTCGGTCACGTCCTGGATCGTGCCCTCGAGCTGGCGCATCCGCCCCGCTTCGTCGCGGGCGATCTGGACCTGGGTGTGCATGACGTGAACCTGATCGTGGACCACCACGCGATGATCGAGTCGCGCCGGATGACCGTACTCGATGCAGGCCTCGAACGTCTCGCGCACCGCCGGGCGATCGTCCGCATGGATCCGGTCCTCGAGCATGCGCGGGTCGGCCTTGCCCCGTTCGGGGGGCGGATCGATGCCCATCAGGGTGAAGAACTCGCGGGATCCCGCGAGCTGGCCCGATTCCAGCTCGATCGTGAAGCTGCCGAGCCGCGCGAGGCGCTGGGCGTTCGCGAGCTGCTTCTCGCTCCGGTCGAGCTCTTCGATCCGCAGATCGAGCTCGATGCGCGAGGCCATCAGATCGATCGCCATGCGATCGACGCCGCGCGCGACGTCGCCGATCTCGTCGCTGCGCCGACTGCGAAGCGGCTGGGTCAGTTGACCGGTCCGGATCCGCTCGATCGCGTGCTGGACCTCGCGGATGGGTCCGACGAGCGTGCGCGCGAGCGCGAGACAGGCGAGGATCGAGCAGCCGAGCGCGAGCGCGCCCGCGCCGAGGAGCTGGACCCGCGCATGCTCGACGGCCGCCCGCTCAGCCTCGAGACCGGAGCTCGCCATCAACGCGCCGTCGCCGACGGGGAGAATCGTTCGCACCAGCCGATCGTCGGCGTCGGTCGGGACCGGCGCCCCGAAGCCGACGCTGAGATCCGCGCCGCAGAGCTCGGACCAGCTGGCGATTCGCCTGGCGTCGATCGCCTCGAGCACGACCAGCGAGCCGAGCGGCTGCCCCCGCGACTCGACCGCGACGCGTGCATAGGCATGAAGCGTCCGGTCGGCCGGTCGGGCGAGCAGTCCTTCCGGCGGGTCCGTCGGCACGAGACCGAGCAACGCGGCGTCGCCGGTGTCGGCGAGCGTCGCGCCGGCGGGGCTGTGGAAGGCCAGCGCCTCGGCCCCATGCTGACGGGCGAGCTGCTGGCCGAGAAATTCGAGGGTCGCGGCGTCGCCGAGCTCGAGCGTCGCCCGGAGCTGGGGCATGCGGGCGAGCGCGCGGTAGCGATCCCCGACCGCACGGACGTGCTCGGCGACGACCCGCTCGCCGACCCGAGCGGAACGCTCGAGCCGCTGGGCCGCGGCCTGGCGCAGGTCCTTCGCCAGGGCGCGGTCCTGGGCGACGATCGCGGCGAGCGTCGACAGCGTCGCCATCGTGACGAGGGCCAGGGCGAGGCGGACCCCCAGCGTCAGGCGATAGGTCCGCCGGCCGGCTCCTCCCCGCCTCGTCGCGCGATCGTCGGGACATTCCACGCAGGGCTGGATCGGGCCCGCACGCGGGCGCCTTGAGCGACCGTCCTCCGGTGCCGGCGGCCCGCCGCCCGTCCGCCGGAATGGCCCCGTCCGGGGGACCGGCTCCGGCCGGCCGGTCGCGGGCCGAGACCCGCCGCCCGAATGCGCCCTTCGCAGAAGTCAGGGCCAGAAGTCAGGGGCAGAAGACAGGAAAAGGGGCTGCGCCCCTTGCTGGAATCGGAAGCTGGTAGCGGAGCGCACTACCGGATCGTGCTCGCAAGCGTCCGTCACCCGGTCGTTTTCAGGCACCCAGCTTGCGGATGTGCCCCCATAGGTGCCCCCAGCGCGTCGAGGTGACCGCCGAGTCACCCCCGCCCGCCCCGCCTACGCGGCCCCCTTGAGCATCGAGAGCCAGACGAGCCCCATCGTCCCGACCGGAATCGAGAGAGACGCCGAAGGTGCCGGAACGGGTGTCGGCTTGCAGCAGGCGACCGGGCGCGCCTGACTGCAGGCGTTAGGCTCGCTGTTCGGGTGCGGAAACCATCCGAGGCTACCGGTCGGCGATAGAGCAAGCCCGTAGACGCCAGGGTTGTTCGACATCCAGCCGAAACAGGTCATGCTGGCCGCGGAGGTCGCGGATCCGGATTCGTCGAGAAAGCCCTGGCCGTTCGGCGCCCACGATGGACGAACCCAGCATCCCTGCGCCGGAATCTCGTTCGGATTCAGAGTGTCGCTCTCTAGGATGTCCTTCGACGCGCACATCCTGGCGCCCGCGCCGAAATCCGCCCGGCACTGCGTCGTCATGCCGACGAAGCCGAGTCCGTTCCCATCACCGGTGAAGGCGACCGACGTCGCCCCGACCCACTGGTAGGGATCGGCGGCGGAGGCGATCGAGGGAACGACGAGCACGGTCAGGACCAGGAGCGCGCGGGCGAGCATGAGGGGTCTCCTCGTCCAACTCTCCCGCGCCCCGGAGCGACGCTAGCCCAGGGCGATCGGCGCGCTGCGGTCCTCCACTCCGTCGGCGTCAACGCAGAGCATGGAGCGAGGAGAACGAGCAAGGACAAGCGCCAGGCAGTCATGACGCTGCTGCGAGACGACGAATGGACGAAGTGGAGTGATCGGGAGATCGCGAAGCGGTGCCGGGTGCACAACTCGTTCGTCAGCCGACTCCGGCCGGAGATCCCACAGCCTACGTCACTGTCGCCTAGCGACAGTGAGCGCACCTACACCACGAAGCATGGCACGGTCGCGACGATGAAGACGGCGGCGATCAACGCAGATCGGCCGAAGCGGGCGTCTGCTGCCGATGAATGCCGATCGTGTGGAGAGACCTGGGTTCTCGACCGCTCCGGCCTGTGCGAGCGATGCGCGGAGAACCGAGAGGAAGCGCAGGGATCGCCGACCGACCTCGTCCCCTGGCCCACGGTTCCCGAGCACGAACCCGCTACTGAATCGTGCCGAATTCTCCGGAGAACGGGAGGAAGCAGCCGCCAGCGGTCTTCATCACGAACTTCACGGTGATCCGCTGCCCCTTGAGCAGTTCGTAGCCGGCACGTTCGTCGGCGAAATCGATTTGTACGTCTTGGGTTCCGACGCCATCAAGGTTCAGCGATGCGTTGTCGGCTTCAGCTAGGAGAACCTCGCCCGTCCAGGTCATCCAATGGTTCCGGTACTTCGTGCGGAAGAGATCGTCCTTCTTGTCGTCGGAGAACTTGCTCGCGCACCCGACCTCGGCGTCGACTTCTGAATACGAGGCATCGCTGGTCGGATAGCTGGCAGGATCCTCCGCCTCAGGCGGGGTGCACGCCAGAATCGTCGCCAGGACCACTCCTGCGCTGATCGTCCTCGAATTCATCGCGCCAGTCCTCCGATGGCGACGCTAGCCCACGAGGCGGAGCCGCATCGGAGTTGACCTACTTGGCCAGACAGCGCCCAGGACCCCAGGCGAGGCCCTGGGCGACCGTCTCAGGCCGTGCGGCGAGCCAGTCGAACTCGATCGGCCGCCTCTTGCTCCTCGACCAGCTCCCACGCCTTCGCGAAGAGCTTCTCCTCGGTGCAGTCCGGGCACACGGGATCATGATTCCCGAGCCCGAACGAGCCCCGAGCCTCCTCCAGCTCCCAGCCGGGAGGCTGCTTCAGGCCTCGGAGGTCGAAGTCGTCGAAGTCGCTCTCGTTGTAGGCTTGCGCGCAGATGAAGCAATGTCGTCGTGAGTCGTTCACGGTTGGTCTCCCGCGGCCTCTCGGCCGCTTCGGGATGGACGAGACGAGGCACACCTGTGCCCCGCCGCTTCGTCCATTCCAATCCAATCCGTGCCCAGGTTCGCGGTTGCCCAGAGAGGGCTCGCGAGCGGCGACTGTACGCGGGGTCCGAAGCGCAGGCTCCGCAGCGGTGTCGCTGCCGGGATAGAAGCGCAAGGGCGTGATGGGCGCAACACCTGAGCGTGACGGGCTCGGTGGCGTCGGTCTCGACCGGGTCGATTGCTACTGCAAAGGTGTGATCAGATGGGTGTCGGCGATTCGTGCCGGTGGCCTTCGTGGCGCCCTATCATGCACCGCACCCGTTCCAGGTCGATCGCAGTCGCTGAGCCATCCTCGATCTCGATCAAGAGTTCGACCTCAGTCGGATCCAGGGTCTCGAAACGCACGAGGTCGGTCGCCACGCGAAGCACGGCCGCCCAGCGCGTTGCGATGAGCTGGCCTGCCCTCTGCCGTAGAGCCTCCTCGGCGACCGCTCGCTCGCGTTCGTCGTCGTGAAGCAGCTCTAGCCATCGCGCTGCTGTCGCGTCGTCCGACTCAGCGCCATCGCGAGCCCGCTCGGCGTCATCAGGCGCGAAATGGACGTGCGCCGCGAAGCCTGCGAAGAGATCGACGACGTGGGCGACGACCGCTTCTTTGTCGTGCGGGTTTGGCTCTTCGCTGAGCGCCCCTCCGGCGGTTCCCCGCGCGGCATTCGGGACGATCGAGAGCCGCGGAGCAGAATCCCGGTGGTGGTACTCGGAGACGGCGTGTCCCGCCTCATGGATCGCCGTGATGTGCCGGTCGTCGTTCGGGTCGAGCGCCGTCACTTCTCGCCCTTCTTCTGCCGCTCTCGATAGTCGGCCTGCCGGCACGCGTCGGAGCAGAAGCGGGCGCGCGAACTCGTCGCCTCGAAGTACGTCCCGCAGCGCGCGCACGGAACCTCGTAGACGTCGCGCTCGACGACGATCGTGACCCTCCGGCGGCCCGCTCGCTTCTTCTTCGCTGCCACGGAGCGTTACAGTACCACACTGTTGCATGGCTGCCGCGATTCCGTTACAGTGAATAAACGTAACGGAGGCGCCCATGGCAGAACCGATCACCCCCGACTACGAATCCCAATGGCTCCCCGCCCACCCCACCGGTCCCGCGAGTCCCGTCGTGATCTACCTCGCGAGTCTCGGCTCGAACCGCAGCCGCGAGACCCAGCTCGGCCGCCTACACCGGATCGCCCAGCTCATCACCGGCGGGACCCAGGACGCCTTCGAGTTCAGATGGGAGCGGGTGACCTACGAGGTCGCCCAATTCGTGCGGACAGCCCTCTCCGAGGAGATCTCGACGAAGTCGGGCGACCGGCTCAGCCCGGCCTACGTCAACGCCCACCTCGCTGCTCTCCGATCCGTCCTGAAGGAGACCTGGCGCCTGGGCTTGATCTCCGAGGAGCAGCGCGCGCGAGCCTGCGACCTCCAGCCCGTCCGCGGCTCGACCCTGCCCGCCGGCCGGTCCGTCACCCTCGGCGAGAAGGCGGCCCTCTCCGCTGCTTGCCAGGCCGACACGAGCCCGAAGGGCGCCCGGGACGCCGCGTTGTTCGCCATCGCCTTCGGAGCCGGTCTCCGCCGGGCCGAGCTGGTCGATCTGGAGGTCGGCGACTTCACGTCCGAGACAGGCGAGCTGCGGGTCCGCCGCGGGAAGGGCCGCAAGGCGCGCATCGCCCACGTCTCACCCGGCTGCCGGCCGGCCCTCGACGAGTGGATGAGGTTGCGAGGAGACGCACCAGGGCCGCTCCTGTGCCCCGTTCGGAAGGGGGGCGCGGTCCAGCTTCGGCGCATGACCGATCACGCCGTCTTCCTGGCCTGCCGCCGCCGAGCGGTTCAGGCTGGGATCAAGCCCTTCAGCCCGCACGACATGCGGCGGACCTTCATCGGCGACCTGCTCGACGCGGGCGCCGACATCAGTGTGGCCCAGCAGCTCGCCGGGCACGCATCGGTTTCGACGACCCAGAAATACGACAGACGGCCCGAAGCCCGGAAGCGCCAGGCGGCGGAGCGTCTGCACTTTCCTTGGAGGTAGACGACATGTCCGAGTCAGCAGAACACGAAACGTTGGACGCCGACGATGAGCGACGGAGCCTCTCTCTCATGACGCCGCTCGGCCATCCGGAGGAAGCGCGGTCGGCGGCACTGCTCCGGGCGCGAGCGTACAAGCGACTGGGGATCGCGCTGGAGATGACGTTCGTCCCCGAATCGAATCCCGGTAGCGCTAACGACTGCATGAGCAATCTCATACACGACGCTCGGACCCTCCTGGAGGCTGCGGATGCCATCGAAGCGGGCGATGAGATCGAATTCGATTGCGACTGCGGCGTGATGGGAGCGGAGACGGTCAGCGGGGTGCTGGCGACATGCAATGGAGACTTCCGCGACGTCGACGTCGCCGAGCTAGCGCTCGGGGCCGTCGTCAGCGCACGGGACACGCTCGATCACTACCGGGCGGCGGTTCGATCAAACAAGTCGTCGCCGAATGCGAAGGAGTAGAACATGGCCCACGCACTCCACCTCAACTTCCGGCCCGGCCGCCCGGCCGACATCGAAGACTCAACCAACCTCACGGCACGAGCCTGCCGCGACCTAGCGCTCAGCCGTCTTCGGGTCGGATGGCTCATTGCGCAGAGCGGCGATCCGATCGACGTGGCGAGCTTCATGTCCGACGCGGAGGACCTGCTCAAGGCGGCGGACGCTGCCGATCGGGGTGAGGAAATCGAGAGCCTCCACGGTTCCAACCTGAAAGACCTCGTCCAACACGCCGACGCGCTCGTCGCGGCGCTGGAGTTCAATAAGGGGTGGGACTACGCCGCCGATGACCTCGGCGCCATTCAAGAGCTCGCCATGGGTATCCAAGAGGGTCTCGAAGAGCTGCGCTGCCGCGAGGTGGATCGCCGCGCCTCGATCGAGCGGGCGATCGGACGGGCACGCCGAGAGGCTGACGAGAACGAGCGGTCCCGGGAGGAGGACTAGCGATGGCGGCCGAAGTCATCGACCTCGACTCGCGTCGCCGCGGGCACCCGGCACGTCTTGCCGCACTGAGAGAGCGCCTAGAGCATCTTCAGAGCGAGAGCGCGCTCCACCAGAATCTCGCGGCGCACGATCGGAAGCTCGCCGAGAAGTACGCGGCCGACCTCGCCGCCGGGATGTACTTGCAAGGCCGGTTCAAGGGCGAGCCGCTCACGCCGGATCGCCGGCGACGGAAGGAAGCGGACTATGATCGGGCCGCTCGAAGCGTGGAGCACTGGCAGGAGCGAATCGCGCTCATCGACGGACTGATCGCGGGTGTCCGAAGGGAGATCGAGCGCCACGAAGCCTGAACGGTGCGGGGCGCGACGACTCCGAGGGGCCGCCCGGAGACGATCCTGGCGGCCCTTCGTGCCTCTGGGGTCCGAGTCCGATCGGAATCAGTTTTCGAGGTAGTAGATCGAACTCTCCGAGAACGTCGAGCGAGTGGACTTCACGCCCTTCGAACTGTCCAAGAAGATTGTCGCGGATGTTGATGCGGAGGCCGACGAAGTTTCTGCGCAAGATGCGCAGAAACTCAGCAAGCGAGGGCGAGCCGGAGAGGGCAGGCCGGCTGGCGGGAACTCAGAAGCCTCGCGTCGAACCGGAATCTCCCGCGACGAGATCCGCCGCGCCCGCAAGCACGTCGAGACGGGGACGGAATCCAGCGCCGCGACGAGCCGGGATGGTGACCAGCCCGCCGCGGCGAGGATCGGCGCGCGCGGGACGGGGGTAGGAGCGCGCCTGAACCGTGGAAGCGTCAGGCGCCCGCCCGCCAGGCCGACCGCGTCCGCTGCTTGTAGTCGTCCCGGGCCGCATCCCGTCGCGCCTCCGCCCGCTCCTGGGCGTCCTGGGCCGACGTCCCGGGCACCGACATGGGCTTCACGACCTTGAGCGCCTTCCCGCAGCTCGGGCAGCGGGCGACACCGTCGGCGTCGGGCTCCAGGCGCGCCTGTTCGTCGTCCGTGAGCCTATGACGGCCGTCCAGAAATCGATACCTTCCCATTCTCTTGACCTCCGTGTGATGGCGTTGCCTCAGCGAATCCGTGAGTAGATCGCGGAGAGAAGCGACCGAGCCCGCGCGGCCAGCGTCGGCCGCTCGACCTGGTACGTGATCGACTGCCGGAGGTGCCCGGTGTCGATCAGGGTCTTCGAAGACCCCTTACGCGCGATCGTCGACGGCGCGTTGGGCGGCGGCACCCCTTCGGCGATCGCGTCCTGGATCTCCGCGGCGAGGTACGCGCCGAGCGTGCGGAGGCCCTCCTCGAACGTGCCCCCTCGGTGGATCACGCGCCGCGCGATCGTCTCCGCCATGCGGTGCAGCTCGGCCCCCTTCGCCCGCGTCGTCGAGCGGATGAACGACCGCTCCGGGATGCGACCGTCGTCGGACCCGAACTCGTGCACGGCCCCGACGAGGATCACGGACGTCCCGTCCGGATAGGGAGCGGAGCCCGCCGGCAGCCCGACCTTGACTCGCGTCGGACCCGACTGAGCCCGATTCACCCGATGGATGAGCGCCGGCATCCCGCCGTTCACCGTCCGGCGCTTGAGTCGTCGGGTCAGCGAGACGCTCATGCCTGCTCCGCGAGGATGGCCTCGACCTCGTCCTTCGAGACGTGGACGAGCTTGATTCGCACGCCCAGCTCGCCCGCTCCCGCGTCTCGGCGGTCGTCTGCGCTCGGAAGCGCGAAGAGCGAGCCCAGACCGAGCGGGTAGGGCTGGAGCAGGTCGACGCCCATCACGACGGCCACGCCCTGGACGAGGGGCGTCGGTGGCGTCGTGGAGCGGTCGAAGAGCGAGACCGTCCAGGAGTTCATCAGGTTCGCGTAGTGCGCCTTGAACTCGATCTTCCGGCCGCCGATCTTGACGTCGACGCTCTCCTTCGGAGCGCCGGTGAAGGGAATCTCGATCACGGTGCACCCCCGATCCCGGTGAATCGCTTGATCATGTCCTTCGCGGCGTTGTAGGCCTTGCTCCCGACGGAGACTTCGCGGCCCGGCATCTCGCCCCGCCGCTTCTCGGAAACCGCCTGGGTCTTCGCCTGGTCGCCCTTCAGCTGCTCCGCCGGGACACCTCCACCCTTCCCGCGGACGATCGGCGCGGACCGCACGACCTGGACCTCGCGCAGCTCGGCGGAGAAGATGATCGAGTTCGCCTGCCCGCTGTCGCGCGGGAACGTGAGCGTCTCGAAAACCATGTTCTCCAGCGTCTCGAAGGCCGTCTCGACGGTGAACGGCTCCCGCCTCTCGAAGTGCTCGTTCAGGAGCTGGTAGGCGACCTGCGAGCGCCGGCCGCTACCACTCACGGCGTCGAGCGAGTCGACGGCGTTCTGGAGCCCGATCGGCTGGTCCGTGATCACGCCCCGCATGACGTAGTGTCGGGGCAGGAGGAAGACGTGGTCGGAGATCGAGCCGCGAGGAGCGACCGAACCGCTCGGAATCTCGACCGGGTGATCGGTGATCGCGGCCGCGCGCCGGGTCGTCTCCTCGATCACGGCGTCGACGGTGATCTCGCCGAGTCTGCGGCTGATCCTCGGGCTGATGAACGTGAGCGGGTTCTGGAGAGCCACTCGGAACTCCTATTTCAGAGACGAACCAGGAACCGGATCACGGCCCCCAGCACGCCCGGCCGCGTCGAGTTCCAGCCCGTCAGCTTCAGGGCCTGCTCGCGTCGGACTCGCACCATGAGATCGAAGCGCTCGCGCGCCCTCTCCGGCAGGTGCCGGCGCAGCGTGGGCGCCGCGCAGTAGACGCGCCGATTCCGGTGCATGAAGCGCTCGGTCGGCCGCGCCTTCGCGAGGATGGCCCGCTTCGACTCGTCGCTCGCATCCGTGACGTCGAAGTAGACGACGCCGCGCCGGTCCACGATCGCGTCGGCGACGGAGCCGTTCAGCGACTGGAGGATCGCGACGGTTTCGAGCTGGGGGTCGTGCTCCAGCAGGCTACGCATTGGGCTGGATCCCCACGAACGGATGACAGATCACGTTCGAGTACCAGGATTCGCCGCGGGTCTCACCGAGGTGGGTGACTTCGGAGATCCGGAAGAGCCCGCCGTTCAGTCCGAAGAGCACCCCCGAGACGTCGAGCGCCGCGAGGGCCTCCTCGTTCTCCCGAACCTCTACGCCGGTCGCGCTCGTGACCTCGACGAGGCCGAGGGGGCGCAGGGCGGGGTTGAGCAGTGCGGTGAACTCCAGCGCGTTGCGCGACGAGATCGGACTCCCGATCAGGCCCGTCTCGTAGTTGACGCCGATCGCGTCGGAGCCGTCGGTGTCGTTCGGCCCGAAGATCCGAAGCTGCCCGTCGACGATGAACCACTCGAAGCCATGCGTGCGGGCCAGGTCGTTCAGGACGTCGAAGGAAGGCTTCGAGTAGATCCCGCCGCCCGGACCGAGCGGGGTGTCCGGAACGGCATCGAGGTCGACGCTGACGTCCCTGAAGCTCAATGCGATGAGCGAGACGACGTCGCGGAGGGTCCCGCCGCTCAGGCTCGCGTTCACGCGGGCGTATTGGGCATCGCGGAGTCCGTCCTGCGCGTAGATCTCGCAGATCCGGTCCGGTCCTTCTTGGCGCACGAAGAAGTTCGAGATCCGGCCGGAGAAGGCCATCCCGAGCGAATCCCCGTAGCCGGCCAGGAGGTCGACCCGACGCAGCTCGCGGTCGATGCGCGCGATCGTGTCGCGCGAGAGGTTGAAGACCTTGATCCGCGCGCGGTTGAGCGCCCGGCCGGCCGTCTTCGTGACGGTGAAGTCGACCGAGAGGTCGCCGATGTCGATCCCGTCGCCGTCGTCCGAGGCGAGGATGAGCTGGAGGCTGCGACCGAACTGGGTCATCGGTTGCGCCCCTTCGGAGTCTCCTCCATCGCCTCGCGGACGATCGACTGGAACTGACGGCGGATGCGCTCGGCGACCGCGCCCGCGTCACCGGAGCCGCTGACGTAGATGTTCGCGTTCGCATTGACCGTCGTGGCTCCCGCCGCCGCCGGCGCCGGGCCGCGCCCCAGACCGGGGAACAGGGCTTGCGGCAGATTTCCGCTCAGAGCCGCGCCGGGGAAGCTCAAGGCGCCCCCGGCGAAGCCAGAGAGGAAGCCGACCGGGGCGCTGTTGATCAGGCCATCCCAGAGATCGGCAGCGGCGCCCGGAGCGCGTCGGAAGCGGTCTCGGAAGTCCTCCAGGAAGCGCGCGGCGCGGCCTCGGGCGACGTCCTCGCCGATCCCGAGGTCGTTCAAGACGTCTCCGATCAGGCTCCGGCCGCTCTTCGTGATGAAGACCCGGAGGTCCTGGAGCGCCGCGAGTAGGCCTAGCACCGCGAGCTTCGCCTTCGCGAAAGGGTTCACGATCTTGAGGATCGGACGGATCAGGGGCCAGAGCGGCGCGAGCGCGGCGACGGCGACGGGGCCGAACCGCTCCCACAGGGCGAAGAAGGCCTTGAACGGCTCTGCGAAGAGCTTGAGCACTTCGAGCAGGCCCGAGACCGTCGACCGCATGAGGTCGAGTGCGACCCGGCCCTCCTTCGATTTCTGGAAGCGCTGGAAGCCTTCCACCAGGCCCGTCACCCACTCGACGAGCGGGAGACCGACGTCGACTAGCAGAGCGCTGCCGGTCCGCTTGAGCCGCGAAAGGCGCGACTCGAACCGCTCGCTCGCCGTGGCCGCATCCTTCCCGAGAACGATCCCGAGTCGCTCTGCCTCGTCGCCGAGCGAGTTGATGCCATCGGAGCCGAGCCGGAGAAGCAGATTCAACTCGGTTCCGAGTCCGATCTGCTCGGCGAGCGTCTTGGCGAGCTCGGGGTTCGACGAGCGGCCGACACCGCGCGCGATCTCCAGGAAGAGCTGGTCGGCGCCCTTCAGCTCGCCGCGCGCGTTGCGAATGTCGATCCCGAGGTGCGCGAACGCCGCGAGCGCGCCGCTGTCGCCCAGGCCGGAGTAGAGCGCGAGCGACGTCTGGCGCAGGTTGGCGAGAGCGCCCCGGAGAGAGTCGACGGAGACGCCGACGTCGGCGGCCGCGAACTCCAGACGCTGGAGGCTCTGATAGCTGAGGTCGATGGACCGAGCGAAGCGGGAGACGCCGGCCGTCTCGGATGCTGCGTCGAGGACGGAGCGGATCGCCCCGACGACGACGGTCGCGCCAGCGGCCAGGGCGGCCATCTTGCCGACGGTGCCCACGAGGTTCGACTGGAAGCGCCGCAGCCCGCTGTCGCGGACCTCGAAGCCGAGGACCTGGGTCAGCTCGTCGAGAATCATCCCCCACCCCCGCCGTCGAGGGTGCTGTATGCACGAGTCGGCGCCAGGGGGCGGAGTGGATCAACGGCATCTTGCTGCGATGGAAGAAGTGTTTGCGAAACCAATCGGGCCGGATTCGAGTCGAGCAAACCCCGCGTCGATCACTCACTTCGGCGCCGCGGGATCAGCGAGTCAGATACGACGTCGGCTCAATGCGAGGGCCGCTAGCCCGCCGGCGATGAGAAGCGCCGTGGACGGTTCCGGGATCGGTGCCAGCACGAAACCGAAGGAGACTCCATTGACTCGCATCGTCGAATCGATGGGAGTGTCGCCGAAAATTCCCCACCCGATTCTGATCGTCACTGGACCAGAGAGATCGGGAAGCTCCGGATTAAGTGCGCCCGGACCCAACGCGACTTCACCAAATTGCTGATACTGCGCCACGCTGTTTCCGTCGGAACAGGCCCAGCCCTCGGGAACATCGAAGCAGAGCGGCAGTAGGGCTCGGCTCGCGCTGAAGAATGAAGTCCCGATCGAGTCGAAGAACGAAACGTTGATGGACGCGCTGCCGAGATAGGAGGAGTCCGGGTACAGGAACGCATACACAGCGCTTCCGCCGACAGCGGCTGACGCATTAATTAGGCGCCATTCCTCCAGATTCGATGGGAGGTCGGCAGAGAGCGTGATGTCGAAAATCGGCTCATCGAATGTCGTCCACGTGACCTGATCATCTTCGGCGGGGTAGAACCGGTAGCAGAGCCACTCGCCACCCGTTCCGCACGGTTGAGAGCTGAGCGTGAGATTCGCCGAGCCAGCCTGCGCTGTGACGGCCAGCAGCGTCCCGACCACCTGAGCCGTGGCGAGAATGATCAAGGCGCAATACGAGACTCTGGGCATCGTCTCCCCTTCCCAGTAGGAGTGCGCTTGCCCCCGATCCTATTCGCGAGCGGATCTGAGAGTCAATCATTTTTCGCAGCAAGGCCGCGAGATCCCGGAGGGCGACGCGAGGCCCGATGAAGAGATCTCCGGGCTTTCCGGTGATCGGGAGAAGCCTCGCGCCGCCGAACCGGATCACCCGACGAGTTCGAGCATCCCGCTGTCGACATACTCCCGCGACGACGGCACCAGGACCCCGAAGCACGTGAAGTCGCGGACTTGTCCACCTTCGAGCGTGACGACCTCGTCGCTCCCCTCGAATCGAAGATCGACCGAGCCCTTCCTCGGGTTCCGGAGCACGAGCGGCTGCCCAGGTCTCCACTTCGGCGCCGGAGCCCCCGGCCCTCGACTCGACTCGTAGATCACTTCCCGGCCGCGGACGCGAAGCGCCTCGTCGCGAACGAGTTCCGGGACTCGTCCGACGTAGCTCGCGATGTCGAGCAGCCGTGCGGTCGACGTGCTGGGCGTCGGCGAGGCGACGCCGGCCAAGCGCAGGAGCCGCGTCAGGAACTCCCCGTCCAGCTCGATTCCGTCGACGACGACGGACCCGCGACCGATCAGACGATGGAGCTGCTCCATCGGGCTCCGGGCGGCGACGGCGGCGAGTCGAAGCTGCTCGATGACCGTCTTCGCGGCGGCTTCGCGTTCCCGGCCCAGGAGGCCGTCCACAGCCGTCTGCGCGGCGTTCAGGGCGTCGGCCAGGCGGTGGTCGCCCGCGAGCCGATCCCGCAGCGCAGCGGCGGCCTGGACCTCCTCCTCGTGCGCCTTCTTCGCCTCGACGACCTTCGCTGCTGCCTCGTGCTCGCGCTGCTTCGCCTGCTCGATGTCGGCACCGCCGATCCGCTCGGCGACGAGACGGTCCGACATGGCCTTGCGGAGTTCGAGCTGGGCGTCGGCCAGGAGCTGCCCCTTCAAGATCACCGCGGCCTCCGCGTCCTCGGCGGCTCGGCGCGCGGCCGTCTCCCAGTCCTCCGCCGCGAGCACGTCGCGGAAGAGGGCCTCGATGCGCTCGACGTCCTCCGCCCGTCCGTCGTTCAGTGCGGCGGCCGCCGCCTCGTCGAGCGGATCGGGGCGGGTCCGCAGGTCGAGCGTCACGCCCTGGTCGTTCTCATCGGTCTGTTCCATCGGTCCGAGTCCCTCCGTATCGGCCGAGGTCACTGCCTCGCCGTTCGTCGTCGTCCGTCTCGCGATCTTCAACAGGTCCATGCGTTCACCTCCCCCATTCCGGCTCGCCGCCGGTCATGAATCGTTCGAGCTGCTCGCTGATCGGGGTCGCCCGAAGCTCCGTGACGACCCGAGAGAACGTCTCCACGTCGGCGGGGTCGATGCGCTCGAAGCGGCGCGCCAGCTCTTCCGGCGGCAGCTCGCGAAGTTCGATCCCATCGAAGGCGGCATCGAGGAGACGGCGTCGGGTGGCCTCATCGAGGTCCCGGTGAAGACGCGTCTCGAATGCCCAGACCGGATCCTCTCCCGATCGGTGAGCCTCGACCGCGGCTTCGAGCGGCACGCGCAGGTAGCGAGGGAACGTGCGCAGCAGGACGTCCAGCTCGGTCACCGGCTCGGGAACCTCGGCTCGGACGTCGACGGAGGCGACGAGGCTCAGGGCCGCGAGGAAGTCGTCGATCGAGCGCGCGGTTGCGGCGACGGTCAGGAGCCGAGCCGCCAAGAATCTGCCGAGCGTCGGGTCCCCATCGATCGCGGCGCGCTGCTCCTCGGTCAGGGTCGCGAGCAACTCGGTCGGGCACGACTGGTCGAGGAGCGAGCGGAGCGCGGAGCGAAGTCCGCCGACCTTGCGAGCCGCCGCACGGGCGCGGGCGCGCTGAGACGAGCCGCTCGGGTTCCCGGTTTGGCCGGGCCGCCAGGGCTTGAGGTTTGAGCTGCCGGGGCGTTCGACGCTCATCGGGTACCCCCCGCGAGGCTCACTGCTAACCCACTACCAGCGAGGGCCGAGTTCCATGACGAATCGGGATTCGGCCTCGTCCCGGGACGGGTCGGGACGGTCCGAGACGAGGCGCGGACGGTCATGGGGACGGTCGATGACGCGTTGACGCGTTTGTCGCGTTTTTTCATTGATGCCCTACGAGAGAATTTCAGTTCGTTCATGTGAGAAAACGCGTCGAACGCGTCACTTTGACCAAACGTGTCACTCGGATTCGCTCCCATTGACGGAGATTCCACCCCATCCGCGACCTCCGCCGGGTGCGCGCGCCTTGTCGAAGCCCCGCTCGGTCAGCTTCTTTCCGAACGCGGTTCTCGTCATGGACTCCTCGCCGGCGGCCTTCGCCCACTCCCGGAATGCGTCGTAGAGCGCCCGTGAGCTGGCGAACCGACCGGGTTCGACCGTGCACCGCTCGTCCAGGAACTCACCGAAGAGGTCCGATTCGCGCCGGTACTCGTCGGTCGCGAGGACGACGGGCGACGGCGGCGTGAGGCCGATCCGCCGATAGTCGAGACAGCCTTCGACGGCCCATGCGAGCACGGCCGGAAGCTCGGCCCGGAGACGCTCCAGGAGGGTTCCGTCGCGCTCGCTCTCGGGAATCGTGACCGTGAACGGGACGAGTCGGATTCGGCGCCAGATGCCCTCGTCCGAGCCTCGAACGACGGGCTTGTGGTTCGTGAGAAGCCAGACGGTGAACGTGGGCCGGAACTCGAACCACTCCGCCCGCATGAAGCGCGCGGAGATAGTGTCGCCGCCGGTCAGCGCCTTGACCTTCGCTTCGGCCAGGTGACGGTTCTCTTCGGACTCGGAGGCGCTGACCAGTCGAGCGCCTCGAAGGCGAGCAACGTCGTTCGGGATCGAGCTTCTCCGATTTGCGATCAGGGTCTCCGCGGGGGTCTGAAGGGCATAGTCGCCGAGCGCAGAGCGAACCGTCTCCATGAACACGCTCTTCCCGTTCGCGCCAGCTCCGAAGAGGATCAGGAGCACCGACTCCAGGACCTCGCCGATCAACGAGAGACCGACCGCACGCTGCACGAAGGCGCGGACGTCAGCGTCCGGCAACCAACGCTCCAGGCATCGCTCCCACAGCTCGGAGCGCGCGCCGGGCTCGAATCCGGCGCCGGTGACCTTCGAGCACATGGCGTCCCGGGAATGCGGAGCGAGTTCGCCGGTCCGCAGGTCAGCGAGCCCCTTCGGCGTGTTCAGGGTCCACGGATCGGAGTCGAACTCGTCGGGTGCGGCGGGGATTCCGGGCTCGGACTGTGCGAGCGAGCACATAGCGCGAAGGCGATGCTCGGATTCGGACGATCGAGCGTGCGCCGCTAGTTCCCTTCGTGCCTCGTCACCCTTCACCACAGCCGCGCAGGCGTAGAGATCGCGAGGCACGTCCTTCGCCCGGCGCATAATCTCGCCGCTCTGGTCCTCGCGCCAGAGGACGCCGTTCCACCAGAACCAGCGGCCGAACGCGTGGACGAACCGAAGATCCGATCCATGTAGGCGGACGAGGCGACGGGCGTTGCCAAGATCGGTGAGGTTCTCGACCTGGAGCCGGACCGGCTCAGCGTCGTCGGGAATCTCGCGGCCGTCGTCGAGGTCGAGCTTCACGCCGCCGACCTCCCTGCTGATGCGAGCCAGTCGGAAACGTCGTGGATTCCTACCGGCGGGAGGAGCGCGCGGACGCGACCGCGGAGGCTTGGGCACGCGGCGAGGAGCGTGTGTCGGACCTTCGCGGCGCCCTTGATCCCGGCGTCGTCGTCGTCTCCGATGATCGTGATCGTGGCGTGCGCGATCGCCGCGACGTCGGGGTCATCATGGTCGGACCCATCGGTGACGGCAGCCGCGATGCGCGCGGCCTGGCCGGTCGTGAGCGAGCCGGCGCTACCCGCCGTCGTCGCGAAGTTTCCCTCGTTCCAGAGCCCATCGGCGTCGCGCTCGCCTTCGACGAAGAACACATGACCGCCGAGTCGCAGCTCGGCCAGGGCCTCGGCCTCGCGGTACAAGGGCTTCGCAGGATGACCCGCCCAGCGCCCTTGCCCCCAGTACCAGCGGCCGTCGTCTCCGCGGTGGCGCGGCTTCGTCTTGGCGCCGTAGCGCTCGCGGTAGGGCTTCGCGAACCGGATCGTCTCCCACGCGAGTGATCCGTCGGAGTCGTAGTAGGGGTGGACCAGCTCGACGTGCTCGTCGGGGACGTTCCACAGGCGGGGAGTCCTCGGCTTCGTCGGCCGAGGGGTTCGGATCGAGTCGACCGGGGCGGGGTCACCGTGCGTCAATCCGCACCGACAGGGGCCGGTCAGGCGGTGCGCGTAGGTGTTGCCGCCCTTGTGCTGGGGCAGCGCACCGGCGTGCTCTTCGCGGGTGCAATGGGCGTAGCCATCCGACAGGAAGCCGTAGCAGCGGATTCCGCGGCCCTGAGGCAGCGCCGGGTGGCCCTCGCAGATCGGGCACGGGCTCGTCGCGGTGAAGCTCTGGACGCTCATCGCGCGGCGCCGATTGGTCTCGAAATGACCTCGTCGTGGGACTTCGCGGCACGACTTGCCGTCCTGAACTGTTGCGCGGTATCCATCGCCCCGGGTCCCCACCCACCGGTTCGAAGTTCAGGACGCCCCGGTCCCCCATGGCCGGGGCGTTCGTCGTTCAGCCTTCGCCGCCGCGCGCGAGGACCCAGTCGCCCGAGGCCTTGCCCGCGAACTGCCGCCCACGACGAATTGCGAGGACGCCGGGGCGACGTGCGGCGGCGCGATAGACCGTCGCCACGTCGACGTCGTACGCCTTCGCGACCTGCCGGTACGACAAGCCGGGATCACGTTCGAGCGTGTCTGCGATGCGGTCCGGGAGGCTCCGCGTCCCGCTTCCGTTCTGGTCCGACTTGGCGACTAACGTCATGGTTCCTCCGGTCGAGGCCTTCACAAGTAATCTATGCACGAGTCACCGCAACGGCTCAGCGCAATCCGACCACCGGTCCGAAACGGCTCGCGCCCAGGTGGCCACGGTGCCCGCAACGGACACCGGCCCGACCGGTCAGCCACGGCCCTCGTGATCGATCGGCTCCTCGGGCCGATGGAAGTCCGCGGACTTCTCGAAGCGCTCGCGCTCCGCGTCCGTGACGGTCCACCGGTTGCCGAGCCGCACCGCGCGGAGCCGACCGCGGTGAATCGCGTCGAGGATCCAGCGCTCCGAGCGGCCCCATGCGCGCTTGAGATCGGAGACCGTGATGAAGTCAGCCGGCATCGACGGCGCCCTCCTGGAGTCCGCGTTGCCACTCCAGGACGTCGCCCCAGCGCCAGGCGATCGCGCGCATCCCGATCCGCTTCGGGCGCGGGAACCAGCCGGCCGCCATGCCGCGGTAGATGCTCGTTCGACTGAGTGGGACTTGGGTTTGGAGCTCTTCGAGTCGGACCAGCGAGTCCGGCGTCAGATCGCGCGGGTCCGCGGGTTGGAGTCGGACGGGCTTCCGCTTCGGTCTCGGTGCGGCGACGCCTCGCGCTCGCCTCTTCGCTCTGGCCATGAGTGGCACCTCCCGGCGCCACTGAGTACCGAGCGGTTCCTGTCGATGCCGGGGACAATTTCGGCCGCAAACTGTCCCTTGAAGGCGTGGCAGGCGTCCGTCGAGTCGATCATCGAGGTGGGGAACCTCCTGATCCAGGCGAAGGCCGAGCTGCCGCATGGCGAGTTCGAGGAGATGGTCTCGAAGTCGTGCCCGTTCAAGCCGCGGACGGCGCGCGCGTTGATGCAGATTGCAGGGCACCCGGTGCTTGCAAACCGGCAGCGCGCTGCCGATTTGCCGGCGGCGTGGGGCACGCTCGGTGAGCTAGTCGCTCCATCCGCTCGGCAGTCGCACAGATCGCAGCGCGTGATCTGCCTGGAGCCCGCGACGCTCTCGATGGAGCATTCTCCGAGCTGCCTCGGGAGAGTTCGAGCCGAATCGCTCGGCGACCAGGGCGAGTGCGTCGTCCGGCGACATCGGGAGCGAGAGGACGCCGGTCCACGGCTTGCCGTCGTCCGTGCCGCCATCGTAGTGCTGAACCACGATGGGTTTCTCGCGCTCGGCGGTCAGGAAGGCGTAGAACCTCAGCGCCTTGAGACGCCGCATCGCGTCGCGCTCACGCTTGGGAAGCCGAGCGACCCGCTGCCACTCCAGCTCGATCGCTCGCTGTCCAGACTCCGCGGCCATCACTCGGAGGGCTTCGGCGTACTCCAGCGCTGCATCCAACTGGGCCTTGAGCCTCGCCTTCTCCGGATCCTTCTCGGCCACGGCGCCCTCCCCTCCTTCGGATCGCCTACCGCTCGCCGCCATCGTCGCGATCGCGTCGGGCGTCGCGCGCCCTGCCCCGCGCCGCGTCGCGCAGCTCGTCCAGGTAGTCGCTCCACCGCTGCATCATCTTCCGCCGCTCGGGGAGGTGCTGGGTCCGGTTGTAGGCCCGGCCGAGGGGATCGCGGACCGTGTGCGCGAGCTGGTGCTCGATCAGGTGGACGGGTTCGTGGAGGGCCTCGTCGAGCAGCGTCCGCGCGGTGGCCCGGAAACCGTGGATGGTCACCTCGTCGCCCTCGTACCCGAGCCGGCGGAGCGCCGCGGTGAGGGCGACGTCGGAGAGCGGGCGCTTCGGGGACCGGAGGTTCGGGAAGGCGAACGGCGACCGGCGCGTGAGGGGGGCCAGGTCGCGGAGGATGTCGACGCACTGCTTCGCGAGCGGCACGAGGTGGGGCTCGCCCCGCTTCATCTTGTCGCCGGGGATCGACCAGAGGGCGCCCTCCTCCGCATCGAGGTCGACCTCGCTCCACTCCATCCGGCGCAGCTCTCCGGGCCGGACGAAGAGTCGGGGCGCGAGCTTGAGCGCGGCCATCGTCGCCGGCTGCCCCTGGAAGGCTTCGAGGCTGACGAGCAGGTCGCCCAGGTCGTCGGGGTCCGTGATGGCCGCGAAGTGGTCGCGTGCGGCGGGCGGGAGGGCGCCGCGCAGGGCTGGCGTTGGGTCGCCGGGGGCTCGTGACGTCTGGACGGCGAAGCGCATCACCTGCCCGATGCCCCAGAGCGCACGGTGCGCGGTCTCGATGGCGCCTCGGGACGCGATGCGTCGCACCGCCTCCAAGATCTCGGGCGCCTGGAGCTGGTTCACCGGCCGCGAGCCGATCCGCGGGAACAGGTCGCGCTCGAACCGCTGCTTGACCTTCTTCGCGTGGGCGGGCGCCCAGCCGCCGGATTCCTTGGCGAGCCACTCGCGGGCGACCCCCTCGAAGGTCTCCGCCTGGGCGACCTTCGCCGCTTGCTTCACGGCGCTGGGGTCGCCGCCCTCGGCGATCAGGAGTCGGGCCTCGTCGCGGCGACGCCGCGCGGCAGCGAGTCCGATCTCCGGGTAGACGCCGATCGCGTACGTCTTCTCGCGGCCGGCGACCCGGTACTTCATCCGCCAGTAGCGGGCGCCGTCCTGACTAACGAGGAGGTAGAGCCCCTTCTCGTCGAAGACCTTCCGCGGCTTCGGCCCCGGCTTCAACGCCTTGATGGCCTTGTCGGTCAGCGGCATCGCTGGGGGTATCTCCATCGAGGGCGACGTCGTGTGCCCCCAGAAGTACCCCCGTCGGTGGTGGTATGTCAAGGTACTCCCGGGTACTCCACAGTATGCGGATTGACCGGATTCCCATCGTATTTCAGTGACTTAGGGGATCTTCAAGGGCCGCCCGGGAAGCGGTGGTGGTAGCGGAGCGCGGACTTGAACCGCGGACCTACGGCTTATGAAGCCGCCGCTCTAACCGACTGAGCTACTCCGCCCCAACTCGATCCCGATGGTGGCCGCACGAGGCCGGGATCGGAGTCGCCGGCCCCCTCGCAGGTCCGGCAATCTAGCAGAGGTCCCGGCGACGCAAGGGCGGCGCCCGGTGCGGCCGGCCGCGGCCCACCGGCTAGCGATCTTCCGGCTCCGACGGTGCGGCGGCCGTCGTCTCCGTCGCGGCCTCGGCGCGCAATCCGGCCAGGCTCTTCTCGAGGGCCGCGACGCGCGCCAGCAACGCCTGATAGTCGCGCACCGAGACGCCGACGCCCGGCGCCGCAGGGGCCGACGAGACGATGGCCTCGCCATGGGCGAAGCGGCTGACCTTGCCGGCCAGCTCGTCGAGGTCGGGAATGATGTCCCCGATGCTGCCCGAGTGGACGAAGATCTCGCGCAACGGCTCGCGCGGACCGGACGGATCCGCCGACGCGCACTGCACGTCGAGGCTCGCTCCCTGACCGAAGCGGGTGAAGGAGCCGAAGAGGACGTAGTCGGCGCCGGCCTTTCGCGCGGCGTCCCGGGCACGACCGAGCTGGGTCGTACCGGGCGCGTTCGCGTCGGGCGTCACGATGTCGATCGCACCGATCCGATCGAGTCGCGCCTTCAGCATGTCCGAGAGGCCCTCGCGCAGATAGGCGGGGTCCTCCGCGCTGTGGACCACGATGGGGAGCAGCAGGAGCTTCGGGGTCGCATCGGCCGCCGCGGCCTGCCGGCCGCCGATCGTCCCCGCGAGCGCGAAGGCGAGGATGGGGGCGAGACCGAGACGAGGGATTCGGCAGGCTCGGGCCTGGCGGTCGAGCGGGCGACGACGTGCGGGCACGACGCGGGCCGGGGATCGCCGGCTGCGAGTCGGGTGTCGGGCGTGCATCGCGGGCTCCCCCTCCTGCCCTGGCGGCGGTGCAGGGACGCGGATTCTCTGGAATCCACCCCCGAGCGTCAAGCGCCTGCGGAGGCCGCGCCCTCCTCGGCCGGAACGCCCGGCAGGCGCACGTAGAACGTCGCGCCGTGGCCCGGCATGCTCTCGACTTCGATCGAGCCGCCGTGGTCGGCGATGATCTGGTGGGAGATCATCAGGCCGAGGCCGGTTCCCTTGTCGGGGTCCTTGGTGGTGAAGAAGGGATCGAAGATCTTCTCGAGGTGCTCCTCGGAGATGCCCTCGCCCGCGTCCTGGAATCGGATCCGGGCGCCGCGCGGCGACGCGATCGGTCCGTCGGGGTCGACGGCGATCGAGATCGATCCGCCGCTGCGGCTCGCCTGGATCGCATTGAGCGCCAGGTTGAGCACGACCTGGTGGACCTGATCGCGCACCGCATGGACCCGGGGCACGTCGCTCGCCACGTGGACCTGGATGGTGACGCTCGCCTGCTCGGTCTCGCGGTGCAGCAGTCGGACGACCTGGCGGACGACCTCGCCGACGTCGACCGCCGACTTCTCGTTCGACGGCGTCGGGCCGCCGCGGCCGAGTCGGCTCATCGTCTCGACCAGCCCGCGGATGCGCTCGAGCTCGCCGACCGCCAGCTCGTGGTACTCCCCCCAGAAGGCCGCGTCGTCGGTCGCGCGCTTCTCGGGCGCGAGCGTCATGAACGTGTTGATCGAGGTGAGCGGATTGTTGATCTCGTGGGCGAGGCCGGCGGCGAGGGTCCCCAGCGTCCCGAGCCGATCGACGCGGCGGATCTGGGCGCGGGATCGGCGCAGGTCGTCGACGAGCTTGGCGTTCTCGATCGCGATGACCGCCTGCGTCGCCAGCCCCTCGACGAGCATGCGTCCGTCCGCGGCGAGGCGCTGACCACCTCGGCGGTTGTCCACGGCGAGCGCGCCGACGATCCGGTCCTTGCCGACGAGCGGCACGACGTAGAGCTCCTCCGCCGCGACCTCGGTCATCCAGACGCGAATCGGGGGCTCGACCTCCGCCAGCTCGTCGGCGTGGATGAGCTGTGAGTCGCCCTTGCCGATCCGATCGAGGAAGACGGGCGCCGTCTCGGGCTCGAAGACCAGCTCGCGCAGGTGGCGCGCGACGTCGCCGTCGGGCTCGTGGGCGACGAAGCGCAGGCGGCTCGAATCCTCGTCGAAGAGCAGCACGCTGCAGCCGTCGAAGGCGAGCTCCTCGCGCAGCGCCGTCAGCAGCGTGTCGTAGAGCCGGCCCCGGTCGATCTCGCGATGGATCGTGCGCGACAGGCGGTTCAGGATCATCAGCTCTTCGAGCAGCGTCGCGCGCTCGGCCTCGAGGGCATAGGCCTCGATCGCGCGCTGCACCGTGAGCCGCATGTCCTCGGGCTCCCAGGGCTTGGGGATGTAGCGCCAGATGTTGCCCGCGTTGATGGCGTCGCCCAGGATGCGGGCGTCGCCGTAGGCGGTGACCAGGATTCGGATCGCGCGCGGCTCGAGCTCGCGGACCTGGCGCAGGAATTCCACGCCCTCGATGCCCGGCATCTTCTGGTCGGAGAGCACGACCGCGACGGGATGCTGTGCGATCAGCTCGAGGCCGTCCTTCGCGCTCTCGGCCGTGAGCAGCGTGAAGTCGCGGCGGAACGTCAGCTGGAAGACGCGCAGGTTGTCGCGCTCGTCGTCGACGTAGAGCACCGGGTATTCGCGATGGTCGAGCAGTCGCGTCGGCTTCGGTCGCATCGGATCCCCGGATCCCCGCGGCGGAAAGGCCGCGCGGCGGCGTGGAAACGCCCGTCGTGAAGCGAGGATTCGGTGGGTCGACGCGCCGAATTGAGCGCAACCTCCGGCCTTCCCCCGTCCGACCGCGGCCCCGCCCGAGGACCCAGGCCGCACCGGCAGGGGACCGGCAGATCGAACGCAGCGACCGACGCAGGCGTTCTCAGTCGACCTGGCGCAGCTGGATGCCCGCCTCGGCCAGCAGATCGAGGGCGACCTGCCCGAGCGGGTAGTCGCTCTGGTAGACGACCTCGACCATGCCCGAGTTGATGATCATCTTCGTGCACTGCAGACAGGGCGAGAAGGTCGAGTAGATCGTCGCCCCCTTCAGCGAGACGCCATGATAGGCGGCCTGCGTGATCGCGTTCTCCTCGGCGTGGGAGCAGAGGCATTCGTCGAGCCGCGTCCCGCCCTCGGCCAGCGAGTTGCAACGCGGACAGCCGCCCTCGTTGCAGTTGCGCGTGCCGCGGGGCGTCCCGTTGTAGCCCGTCGAGATGATCCGGCGATCGATCGTGACGACCGCCGCGACCTTGCGCTTGACGCAGTTGCTGCGCGAGGCGACCACTCGGGCGATGGACATGAAGTAGGCGTCCCAGGCCGGGCGCGCGAAGGCGAGGTTCGCGCGGACCCAGCCCTCGATGCGCGCCTGGAACGCCTCGAGCGTGTCGTCGTTCGCGATGCGGAAGTCGGCCAGCGCCTCGACGGCGTCGAGCTGCTGGGCGTTCGGATCGTCGCTCCCGCGCTCGCGCCCCTCGAGCGCCTCGAGCTCGGCCACGGTCGTCGGATCCCCCGATCGCCCCCGCGCCCGCATCCGCTCGAAGCGCGTCTCGAGCTTGGCGTCGATCCAGACGAGATGGAAGGGCTGCCCGCTGTGGCGCAGGATCTCGACCTCGACGGGATGACGGATCGAGTCGATCGCGTAGTTGCGATCGGGCAGCAGCTGGAGCAGGAGCTGTTGCGCGAGCGCGCCGGGACCGAAGCGGCGGCGCAGCTCCTGCCCGACCTCGATCATGCGCTCGCGCGTCTCCGGAAGCCCGCGCCGCGCGAGCTCCTGTCGGATCACGTCCGAGAGCGAGAGGGGCGTGAAGCTCCTGCGCTCCAGGAAATGAACGAGCTCTCCCTTGCCTGCCCCGTTGCGACCCGCGACGCCGATGATCATGGGCCGCATGGTCCCCGATCGCGCCATCCGCGGTCAAGGCCAGGGTCGCCTCTGCCTTGCCCGGCATCGCCCCCTCTGCGAGGCTCGCCGCCATGCGGGTCCTCGTTACCGGTGCGTCGGGCTTCGTCGGCCAACGCCTGCTGCCCGGGTTGACGGGGGCGGGGCATGCGGTGCTCGGGACCGACCGCGAGCTCGACGTGACCGACGGGCCGGCCTGGATCGCGACCCTCGCCCGCTTCCGACCCGATGCCGTGATCCATCTCGCCGCGCTCTCGAGCGTCGCGCGCTCGTTCGAGGCGCCCGAAGCCTGCTACCGCGTCAACTACCTCGGGACGCGAACCCTGCTCGCTTCGATCGCGGCCGTGGCACCTCGGGCCCGCGTCCTGCTGGTCGGCTCGGCGGATGCCTACGCCGCGACGGCGCCGCAGGTCGCGCCCTTCGACGAGTCGACGCCGCTCCGTCCACGCTCCCCCTACGCGCGCACGAAGGCCGCCGCCGAGCTGCTCGGCCGACTCGCCCGACGCAACGGCCTCGACGTCGTCTGCGTCCGCGCCTTCAACCACACCGGCCCGGGCCAGTCCGAGGCCTTCGTCGTCCCCGCGTTCGCTCGCCAGGTCGCCGCCATCGCGGCGGGCCGAGCCGAGCCCGTGCTGCGTGTCGGCAACCTCGCCTCCGTGCGCGACTTCCTTCACGTCGACGACGTCGTCCGGGCGTACCTCGGCCTGCTCGATCCGTGCGTCCCGGCCGCCGTCTACCACGTCGCGAGCGCGTCGGGCGTCTCGATCGGGACGCTGCTCGACGGGCTCCTGCGCATCGCGGGCGTCTCGGCTCGCATCGAGGTCGACCCGAGCCGCTACCGCCCGACGGACTGGCTGGTCGGCGATGCGACGCGACTGCGACGCGCGACGGGGTGGCAGCCGCGCATCGGGCTCGAGACCCTGCTCGGGGACGTCTATTCCGACGCGCGGGCCCGCGAGGCCGCCGCGCTCGAGCCCGGCGCGCGCCCCGGCGCCGCGCGCCACGCATAACGCGGCGCGATCCACCGACCCACGGCATCGTCGCGGACGCGCCGCTCGACCTCGACGAGACCCAGCGGCGCGAACCGGGCGGCCACCTCCCCGCCATCCTCCTCGAGGAGTCCCGCCAGCACGAGGCTGCCCGCGTCGCCCAGCCGCGCGGCGATCGCCTCGGCGATCGGCAGCAGCTCCCGCTTCAACAGGTTCGCCAGGATCAGATCGAAGGCCGGCTCGCGCTCGATCGCCTCGATCGGCGCGCAGACGAGTCGGACCGACGCCTCGAGCCGGTTCTCCCGGGCCGCGACCGACGCGGCCTCGATCGCGACGGGGTCGAGATCGAACCCGACCGCGGCGCGGGCGCCGAGCGCCACCGCCGCGAGCGCGAGCACCCCGCTGCCCGTCCCGACGTCGAGCACGCGCTCGACCGGCGCGCCTGAGACGGACGCGCCGACGAGCCGGTCGATCCACTCGAGACAGAGCCGGGTCGACGCGTGCGTGCCGGTCCCGAAGGCCTGACCCGGCTCGATCACGATCTCGCACCGCCCGGCGCGCGGTTCGACCGCCGCGAAGGGCGGACGCACGACCAGCCGCGGCGAGATCTCGATCGGCCCGAGCCCCGCCTTCCAGGCCTCGCTCCAGTCGACCGCCTCGACCGGCTCGACCGGACCGATCCGGACCGACCGGCCCCGCGCGGTCGCCCCGGGTTCGGCCGGCGGATCCGGCTCGAGCGCCGCCCGCGCGTCCCCCTCCTCGGCGAGCGCGACCAGCGCGCTGCGCAGGGCCTCGACCGCGTCGGCCGGCGCATAGACGCAAGCGCGGAAGCGGGCGTCGCCGCCGGCCTCCAGCGGCTCGTCGCGCTCCTCCGCCCCGGCCGCGCCCGCCTCGAAGGCCTCCGCCAGCAGACGCTCCCGCGCCAGTGCCGTGCTCGACGCGATCCAGAAACGCCGATATTCATCGCCCATGCATCGCGCTCTCTTCGCCCTCTCGCTGCTCGTCTGTCTCGTCGCGAGCGGCTGCGACTACGCCCACCTCGCCGCCGGCCAGCTGAAGATCCTCTGGCATCGCCGCCCGCTCGCCGCGGCCGTGCAGGACCCGCGCCTCCCGCCCGACGATCGGGCGCTGCTCGCCCGCGTCGACTCGGTTCGCGCCTTCGCCCGCGCGCTCGGCCTGCGCGTCGGCAATCAGTACACGAGCTTCGTCGAATGGCCGGGCGACCGGATCGTCACCACCCTGGTGCGCACGCGACCCGGCTCGCTCGAGACCGTGGGCTGGTGGTATCCCTTCCTCGGGCGTCTGCCCTATCGCGGCTACTTCGATCAGGTCCGCGCCGAGCGCGAGGCCCGGCGCCTGCGCGAGCGCCAGGGCTACGACGTCTGCGTCTCCGCCGTGACCGCCTACTCCACGCTCGGCTGGCTCGACGACCCGGTGACCTCGCCCATGCTCGGGCGCGGCGCCGCGAACCTCGTCGAGACGCTGCTCCACGAGCTGGTCCACGCGACGGTCTTCGTCGACGGCGACGCGGATTTCAACGAAGGCGTCGCCCTCTTCGTTGGCCAGGAGGCAGCCATCCGCTATTTCGAATCGATCGAGCGGGAGCGTGCCGCTCAGACGGCGGCCGACGACGAGCGGGTCGCGCGCGCGGACGAAGCGGGCGCGGCCGGGGAAGCCCGGTCGCGGGAAGGGGCATCCCCGCTTCCGAGCGCCGAACGCGTGCGCGCCTGGGTCGAGGATCGACGGCGGATCGAGGCGACGGTGCTCCGCTTCCGGGAGCGCGTCGAAGCGATCGCGGGTCGTCCCGATGCCGCGGTCCAGCGGGCGGCCGCCGAGCGCGTCCTGCGCGGCGAGCTCGCCGCGCTGCCGCTCGAGGTGATCGATCCCGGGGCGATCGCCGCCGAGACCCGTCTGTCCGATGCCTGCCTGGCGCTGCGAGGCACCTACTTCCGCGACGTCCCGCGCCACGCGGCACTGCTCGCGGCCGAGGGCGGCGATCTGCGGGTCTGGATCGGGCGGCTGATCGAGTGGGCGAAGCGGGACGAGCCGCCGGCGCGCTTCTTCTCGGACGCCTTCTTCGCCGCCAGACCGGCGTCGGGCGCGACTCCTTCCGCCGGCCTCGCTCACTGACCGACGAGGTCGACGACCCCGGTCTCGACGAGGGCCCGGAAGACGACGAGGCAGGCCTCGGTGTCGACCATCGCGTCGTGGGCACCGTCGAGCTCGAGTCCCGTGTAGTGCCGATAGGCCTCGGCGAGCGTCGGCCACTTGTAGCCGTACTTGCCCGGCAGCTTCAGCACGTCCGTCGACGCCTCCTTCGTACAGACGAGCTGGCGCCCGTCGAGCCGATGCGGCTTGCCGCCCAGGCGATGCAGCGCCGTCTTCATGATCGAGACGTCGAAGGCGAGGTTGTGGGCGACGATGACGTCGGCCTGCAGGCAGGCCTGATTGAAGAGCGAGCAGGCGACGATCGGCGGAACGCCGTAGCGCGCGCAGTCCTCTTCCGTGATGCCATGGGCCGCCTTCGCGGCCGGATCGATGCGGACCCCGTCCGCCAGGGTCACCAGCAGCGCGCTGCGCGCACGGGCCTTCCAGTCGAGCGTGTCGACGAGCAGCAGACCCAGCTGGATCAGATCGGGCTGGGTCGCGTCCTCCGGTGGCTTCCGGAACTCGACCATGCCCGTCGTCTCGGTATCGAAGATGAGTGCCTTCAACGCGTCGCCGCGCCCCCTCGTCGGTCCGCCCCGTCCGGCGTCCGCGTTGGTAGCACAGCCCCGCCGCCCGCCCCCGCGCGCCGCCGCGTCCGCTCGATCACCGCGAGCAGCGCCGGGCCGACCCAGAGATCCGAGGCGAAGGCGACGACCGTCGCGAGCGCGGAGAAGAGACCGAAGATCCGGATGTTCTTCATGTTGCTCCCGCCCATCACGAGGAAGCCGAGCGCGAGGGCGATCGTCGTGAAGAGCATCGCGGAGCCGGTCGTTCGGAGCGTCTCGCAGGCGGCGTACTCGAGATCGGCGGTCTCGTCGAAGTAGCGATGGAACTTGTGCATGAAGTGGATCGTGTCGTCGACCGCGATGCCGATCACCATGGCGCCGATCATCATCGTCGTCGAGTCGAGGGTCACGCCGGCGGCGCCCATCGCGCCGAGCACGGCGAGGATGGGCAGCGCATTGGGCACCATCGCGACCAGCCCGCGTCGGAAGCTCCCGAGCAGCAGCATCATGAGCGGCGTGATCAGCACGAACGCGGCGAGGTAGGAGCGCGCCATGCTCGCGATGACGGCCTCGAAGACCTTCGAGAGCAGCGTGATGATGCCGGTCGCATGGACCGTCAGGTCGCCGCCGAGCCGCTCCGCGCCGAGCGCGTCGATGGTACGCAGGAAGGGTGGGAAGGCCAGCGCGTCGACGAAGGGGACGCGCAGCGTGACGCGGGTCGTACGGTAGTCGGTGTCGACGAACTCGCTGGTGTCGTCGCTGCCGCTCGACTCGAAGAGCAGGAGCTCCTGGGCGACCGCCTCGCGAGAATCGGGAATCCGCCGCGACTCGGGCCGCCCCTCGTTCAGCGCCTCGTGCGTCTCCTCGACGATGTCGAGCAGCGAGAGCGCGCTGCCCACCCGGACCGGCGCGCGCGCTGCCTCCCGCACCTCGCCGACGAAACGCTCGATCGCGCGCAGGCGCGCAGGCTCGTAGAGCCCGCCCGCCTCCGGCGCCTCGAACACGAGATCGAGACTGACCGACCCGCCGAGCCGGCGATCGACCAGCTCGAAGTCGGTCCGCGCCCAGTCGTCGTCGTCGAACCAGCGCAGCGGGTTGTGGCTGAAGCCGACGCGCAGCGCGCCCGCGACCGCGAGCAGGGCCAGCAGGGCCGTCGGCACGAGCACCACCGCCGGACGGCGCACGGCGAATCGCCCCGCCGCGACGAGGAACCGGTCGACCCCGCGCTGCGCCGGGTCGGCCGAGACCCGCGTCCGCACCGGCATCGGCAGCCAGGCGAGCAGCGCCGGCAACGTCACCATCGTGTAGACCCAGGCGAGCCCGATGCCCATCGGCGCGAGCAGCCCGAGGTCGCGTACCGCCCCCATCTCGGCCGTCAGGAACGAGGCCATCCCGGCCGCCGTCGTCACGCTCGTCATCAGCACGGCGAGCCCCGTATGCCCGACCGCCCAGGCGATCGCGTCCTCGCGCGACGCGCCCTCCTGCCTCCGCTGATAGGCGATCGCGAGGATGTGGACCGCGTCGCAGATCCCGACGGTCAGCAGGAAGACGGGCAGGATCTGCACGGCCGTCGAGCCCGGGATCCCGAGCAGGATCATCGTGCCGAGGGTCGCCGCCAGCGAGAGGACCACGATCATCAGCGGCAGCGCGACGGCGGCGCCGCGGCGGAAGACGAAGGCGAGCAGCGCGGCGATGGCCGCGAGGGTCGCGGGCAGGAAGAAGGCCAGATCCTCGGCCATTCCGGTATTGATGCGGTAGGTCAGCGCGAGCTCGCCGGCGACATGGAACCGGCGATCCGGGGTCGCATGCCGGGCGAGCAGCGCCCGCAGTGCCCGCATCAATGCATCCCCCTGCGCGGCCGAGAGGAAGGCCGGGGGCCCGGACTGGCCCGCACCGGCATCGGTCTTCCCGATCCCGACGCCGGCCGCCTCCTCGGTGGCTTCCCCCTGATCCGACTCGTCGAAGCCCGCGAGCGGATCGTCCGACTCCGCCTTCCCGCCCCAGGTCGCCGGCTCGATCACGAGCGCGGTGCAGGTCCCGTCGGCGCAGAGCAGCGTGTCGCGGTAGAGGGGATTCGCGCGGGCCCGCGCACGGACGCGGTCGCGCTCCGCCGGCGTCTGCGGCCAGGGATCCAGCAGCTCGCCGACCTCGAGCCCCTCCGCGCTGCCCGTCACGACCCGTGCGTCGAGCAGACTGTCGACTTCGTCGACCCAGGGCACCTCCTCCTCGATCGCGCGATGCAGTCGCGCGATCGCCTCGAGCGTCGCCGGCGCGAAGGGATCGGGCGTCTCGACGAGAACGATCAGCCGATCCTCGCGACCGAACTGCTCGCGGAACGCCTCGTAGGCGAGGACGGCCGGATCGTCGTCGAGCAGCATCGCTTCGGGCGAGTTGTCGACCGTGAGCTTCGGGAGCTGCGCCAGCAGCCCCGCCGTCACGACGAGCGAGAGCACCGTTGCCGCCAGTCGATGGCGGATGACGAAGCGCCCCCACGCTTCGAAGCGCGTCTCGAGGCGACGCTGCCAGCGGCCGCGCGCAGGGGATCCGGACCCGGTCGAACTCGACATGGCGTCCTCGCGCAGCGGTCCTCCGGTGGACGAAGTCCCGCTGCACCGGTCGGTGGCGCGGCTGCACCATAGTCGGCGGCGTGCTTCGAACGGAGGGGGAGCAACGATGGGTGGCGGGTCGGCACCCGCGCACGGACGGTCCGCTTGCGCACCTTTTCGCCCCCATCGATCTGGGCTTTACTGACGCCCGCGCCCGGGGCGGCCGCTGCATGCCTGGATGCCGGCCGGAGTCCCGCGCGTGCACGAGGGGATCATGTCACCGACCGCCCGACCGCGCCTGCCTCGCAGGCCCACGACCCGTGCTTTCGCCACCGTCCCGCTCGGCATCGCGATCGCGCTCGGCGGCGTGCTGCCGGCGCTCTCGCCCGGCGATGCCCGGGCCGACGATCCGAAGGCGCGCGCGATCATGCAGCGGGTCGACGATCGGGACGACGGCGACAACCAGACGTCGACCCTGCAGATGATCCTGATCGACAAGAACGGCAACCAGCGGGTCCGCGAGCTCAAGTCCTTCGTGAAGGACAAGGCCGAGGACACCTGGTCGATGATGTTCTTCCTCTCCCCCGCGGACGTCGAGGACACCGGCTTCCTGACCTACGACTACGACGAAGCGGCCCGCGACGACGACCAGTGGCTCTATCTCCCCGCGCTCAAGAAGACCAAGCGCATCGCGTCGTCGGACAAGAGCGGCTCCTTCATGGGCTCGGACTTCTCCTACGCCGACATGACCGAACGTCCGCTCGAGTACTACGACTACACGCTGCTCAAGGAGGCCGAGATCGACGGCCATCCGGTCTGGATCATCGAGGCGGTGCCCAACAACGAGGAGGAGCGGGACGAGACGGGCTACGAGAAGTCGATCCTGTTCATCCGCAAGGACAACGACGTCATGATCCGGTCGAAGATCTGGGTCAAGAAGGGCAATCGCAACAAGTACTTCGAGGTCGAGAAGCTCCAGCAGATCGATGGCATCTGGGTCCCGACCGTCATGACCATGACGACGAAGAAGGGCGATCAGACCCTCCACAAGACGGTCATGCGGACCTCCGACGTCCGATTCGGTCAAGACCTCTCGTACGATCAATTCACCGTTCGCGGCCTCGAGACCGGCCCCTGACCTCCAGTCCCGCGCCGACGCCCCCCGCCGTGCGACTCGAGCCGCTCCGACCCGCGCAGCGGATCGCGTCGCGCGCCCCGCGTGGCGCGCCCCGCTTCGTCGCGATCCGCGTGCTCGCCACGCCCCGCCCGCTCGCGGCGGCCGCGCTCCTCGCCACGGCGCTCGTCCTCGGCGCGACCTCGTTCGCCGGCCGGGCCGCGGCCCAGGACGACGCGCTCGACGATCTGCTCGGCGGCTTCGAGGAGGACTTCGACGCCTCCGAGCTCGAGGTCGAGGCGGCCTCCGCCGATGCGCCCGCCGGCCCCGAATGGCTCGAGCGATTGCCCGGCGGCCATTGGATCCGCCGCCACGTCGACCTCGGCGGCTCGCTCGCGAGCGGACTCGTCGTCAACTACATCGACCACGAGTCCCCCCACGGAGATCGACCGACGGCGCCCGGCGATCCCGGGCCCGTCGGACGCAACTCGGACTACGGCGGCCTCTCGCGTCTCGACCTCGACGGCATGCTCCAGCTCGACGTCGCGCTGCCGCGCGACTGGCAGCTCCGCGCCGAGGCCCTCGGCTGGTACGACTTCGCCTATCGCATCAAGGGGCGCGGCGACTACGGCGGTCCGGTGCTCGACGTATACGAGTGGCAGGTCGACACGGGTGAGGTCTACGTCTCCGGGCCGCTCCACGAACACGTCGACTTCACCCTCGGCCGGAAGGTCGTCAACTGGGGCCGCTCCGACACCTTCCGCATCGTGGACGTGGTCAACCCGCTCGACAACAAGGAGCCGGGCCTCGTCGACATCGAGGATCTGCGCCGACCGCGGACGATGGCGAAGCTCGATTTCAGCCGCGGCCCGTGGATGGCCGAGGCGATCGCCGTCCTCGAGACGCGCTTCGATCGCAACCCGCCGCCCGGCAGCGACTTCTATCCCAACCTGTCGCGATTCTCGGCGGTGCCCGGCCTGATCGTGATCTTCCCGATGGAGAGCGAGCGCAATTTTTCGCGCGATCCGGGCTTCGCCGCCCGGATCGAGGGCAACTTCAGCGGCTGGGACTTCGGCGTCTTCGGCGCGTGGGTCGACGAGACGAGCCGCGTGCTCGATGCGGATCCCGTCGCCGGCGTCCGCCTCGAGGGCAATCGCTTCGAGCTGGTCGGCATCGCCGGCAACGTCACGCGCGGCGCCTGGCTCGCGAAGATCGAGGTCGCCTGGCTGAACGATCTACGCCTGGTCCGCCCCCTGGCGGGGGGCCCCCTGCCGCTCACGACCGCCGACAAGCAGCGCGTCGACGGCATGATCGGCGTCGAGTGGTACGGACCCAATACGCTGACCGCCGCGCTCGAGATCGTCCACCGCCACTGGATCGACCTGCCGCGCAGCCCCGTGCTCCCCGAGTTCTACGAGGAGAGCACCTTCGAGACCGGGCTTCGCGTCTCACGCTCGTTCTTTCGCGAGCGGCTCGACGTCACCCTGCTCGGCGTCGTCATCGGCGAGCGCGCCCAGGACGGCGGACTCTTCCGCGCCTCCGCCGAGTGGGAGATCGACGCGAGCTGGAAGGTCGAGGGCGGATGGCTGGTCTTCGAGGGCGGGCCCAAGAAGGGGCTCGGCAACTACGACGCCAACGACCGCCTCTACGTCGAGCTCAAGCTGAGCTTCTGAGCGGAGGCGCCCGCGGCCGGCGCTCGCCGGATCGCGAGCAGCGCGCGCCACGCCGGACACGCACGCCGGCGCGGCGTCGTCCCCGGCCTGCCGCCGTCCTGCCGATGGCGCGCGCATCGGCGATCGCGCGGGCGTTTTCGGGACGCGGCGTCTCATGGCGCGCCGACGCGCGGCCGAAACGGCGCGGGAACAGCGCGAGATCGTCGCTGCGCCGGTCTTCGGCGGAGCGGCGCGGCGCGTGCTCGTCCGCTCTCGCCTGGAGATCCGTCGCCGATGTCGCGCCCGCCCGTCCGCGCCCTGCCGACCCGCGACGCCGCCTCGCTCTGTGGCCGCTGGCTCGCGGAGATCGGGCGCGCGGTGCAGGGCAAGCCCGAGGTGATCCGCCGGACGCTGCTCTGCCTGCTCGCCCGGGGTCATCTGCTGCTCGAGGACGTGCCCGGCGTCGGCAAGACGACCCTGGCCCAGGCCCTCGCGCGAACCCTCGCCGCCGAGTTCCGCCGGATCCAGTTCACGAGCGACCTGCTTCCGGGCGACCTCACCGGCAGCGCGATTCCCGAGCGCGGCGAGAACGGCGAGGCGATCGCCTTCCGCTTCCAGCCGGGACCGCTCTTCGCGAATCTCGTTCTGGCCGACGAGATCAACCGCGCCTCGCCCAAGGCCCAGTCCGCCCTGCTCGAGGCCATGAGCGAGCACACCGTCAGCGTCGACGGCACGAGCCACGCCCTGCCCGATCCCTTCTTCGTGGTCGCGACCCAGAATCCCAAGGAGCACTACGGAACCTTCCCCCTGCCCGAGAGCCAGCTCGACCGCTTCCTGATGCGCCTATCGATGGGCTACCCGGACCGGGAGGACGAGCTGCGCGTGCTCTCGCGCGATCCCTCGCTCCACGTGCTGCCGGCGCTCGACGTCGTGCTCGACCTCGAGACCCTGCGCGGTCTGCAGGCGGCGGTCGAGACGATCAAGGTCGAGCAGAGCCTGCTCGCCTATCTGCTCGAGCTGGTCCATGCGACCCGCGAGCACGAGGCGCTCGCCCTCGGCGCCTCGACCCGCGGCGCCCTCGCGCTGCGCCGTGCGGCTCAGGCGGCAGCGCTCGTCGCCGGCCGCGACTACTGCATTCCCGAGGACGTCCGCGATCTCGCCGTCGACGTCCTGGCCCATCGCGTCTGCGTCGAATCGCGGGGCGCGGGACAGCCCGAGGTCGAGGTGGCCCGATGGATCGTCTCCGAGATCGTCGATCGGGTGGCGATCCCGCTCTAGTGCGCCGCCGGGCCTCGCTGCGACCGCCGCGGACGTTGCGCGCGACGCGACCGGGCTGGTGCTTCGTCGCCATCATCTTCGGGGTCGGCTTCGCCGCCCTGAACACGGGCAACAATCTCCTCTATCTCGTCTTCGCGCTGATGCTCGCCTTCCTCGTGCTCTCGGGCCTGCTCTCGGAGGCCGCGCTGCGCGGCATCGAGATCGAGCGCCGCCTCCCGCGCGAGCTCTTCGCCGGCCAGGCGAATCCCGTCGGGCTGCGCATCCGCAACCGGCAGCGGCGAGTCCCCGCGTTCGCGCTCTCGATCGAGGATCGCGTCGACCGGGCGGGCGAGCCGCGCACGACCGCGGGACGGACCTTCGTGCTGCGCGTCGGTCCAGGGGCGAGCGTCGAGCGCTGCTACGACTGGACACCGGACGCGCGCGGCGACCATGCCTTCGCGGCGTTGCGCGTCTCGACTCGCTTCCCCTTCGGGCTCTTCGTGAAGTCACTCGAGCTCGCCGCCCCGACCCCGGCCCTCGTCTACCCCGCACTCCATCCCGCGGCCGACGGCGCCCGCCCCGATCCCCGACGTCGCAACGACGCGGCCCACCGGCCCGGGCGCGCGGCGATGGGGGACGCGGTCGCCGCGGTGCGCGAGTTCGTGCGCGGGGATTCGGTCGCGCGCGTCCACTGGCGTCGCAGCCTGCGGATGGGCCGGCTCGTGGTCGGGGAGCGGGAGGGCGAGGCGGGCGCCGTCGTCGAGGTCCTGCTCGCCCTCGCGCCGGGCCTCTCGCCCGCTGTCGTCGAACAGCGCATCGAGGCGGCGGCCTCGGAGGTCGTCCACCATCTCGACGCGGGCCATCCGGTCGGCCTCCACGCCCGCCGCACGCGCTTCGCCCCCTCGGCCGGGCCGGCCCATCGCCGCGCGCTGCTCGCCTACCTCGCGCGCGTGACACCGGAGAGCGAGGCCGAGGCGGGCGGCGCGCGCGAGGACTCGGCATGACCCGCGCCGAGTTCCGCGGTCGCGTCGAAGGACCCCGACCGCCCGCCGCCTGGCTCATGTCGCTCGTCGCGGCCGCGACGCTCTGGCTGACGGAGCAGCTGCCGACCTGGCTGATCGCGATCCAGGTCGTGGCCTTCGCGTTCTCCTTCACGACGCGTCGGCGGCCGCCCGCCTTCCGCAGTGATCCGATCTGGCTGAACGTCCTGATGGCGGGCGTCACGACGGTGACGATCCGCTCCGCGCTCGCCGGCAATCCCGCGACGGTCTCGCTCGCCTGGTTCACGGCCCTCGCCCAGGGCCTCCAGCTGATCGACGCGCGGCCGCGCAAGTCCGAGTTCGTGCTCGTCGCGCTCGCGCTCTTCCAGGTCGTGCTCGCCTCGAACCTGACCGACAGCGTCTTCTTCCCGCCGCTCGTGCTGGTCTTCCTCCTCGCGGTGACTTGGACGCTGCTCGTCCACACGCTCGCCCACGAGGCGTCCGAGGCGGGCGATCCGGCCGCCGCGGAGCGCGCGATCGCGCCCGACCTCCGGCGCCTGACCTTCGTCGCGACGAGCGCCTGCGTGCTCCTCGCGCTCGCGCTCTTCGTCGCGCTGCCGCGCCTCAAGACCAGCGCCCTCTCGGGCAGCCTCCGGACCGGGATGGGCCTCTCGGGCTTCTCGGACTCGGTCTCCCTCGGCGACGTCGGCAAGATCCGCCACGACCCGACGGTCGTGCTGCGGGTCGAGGCCGCGGAGGGCGAGCTGCCGCGCCCGATCGACGCCTACTGGCGCGGACTCGCCTTCGACGCGTTCGATGGACGGCGCTGGTCGATCTCGATCTCCGAGCGCCACGGCGCGCGCGCGCCGCTCGCCGGTGTCGGCCGCTTCGGCATCGAGCTGCGACCGCCGACGACCGGCGCGGTCTCGGCACAGCGGATCCTGCGCGAGGCGCTCGACGCGGACGTGCTCTTCAGCGCCGGCGAGCCGCTGCGCGTCGAAGGTCCGTTCCAACGACTCGAGCGCGATCCGAACGGCGGCCTCTATGTTCCGGGCCACGCCGACGAACGTCTCCGCTACACGGTCTGGACCGACGCGCGGACGCGCGACGTCGAGCGCCTGCGCCGCGAGCGAGCGCGACCGCCGCGGGAGCCGGGTCCCGGCGGTCCGCGTCCCGCCCACCGCTACCTCGCGCTTCCGCCCCTCGACGCCCGCCTGCGCGAGCGCGCCGACGTGATGGTCGCCGGTGCCCGGACCGACGTCGATCGGGCGCTGCGCATCGAGGCCGCGCTCCGCGAGCAGGGCCGCTACACCGACGCGCCGCCCCCGCTCGGCGACGAGGACACGTCGCCGATCGAGGCCTTCCTGCTCGGCGGACTCGAGGGCCACTGCGAGTACTTCGCCAGTGCGATGGTCGTGCTCGCCCGATTCGAAGGGCTGCCGGCCCGGCTGGTCAACGGCTTCGCCGGGGGCCAGCCGAACGAGGTCGGCGGCTTCCTCGAGGTCACCCAGGCCGACGCCCACGCCTGGGTCGAGATCCACTTCGAGGAGTCGGGCTGGGTCCGCTTCGATCCCACGCCGCCCGACCTGCGTCTGCGGGCCGAGGCCGCCCTCTCCTTCACACAGCGCATCGCGCAGCTCGCGAGCGCCCTCGAGCTCTGGTGGTTCCAGCGCGTCGTCGACTACGACAGTGCCGACCAGATCAGCGCCCTGCGTGGCCTCTGGCGACGCCTCGCGCCGGGCGGCATCGCCACGGGGCAAGACGCGCCTCGACCGGACGCGCCGACGGTCGCTCCGGGTCTGATCGCGCTCGGCCAGGCCCTGCGGACCCCGACCCTCGTCCTCCTCGTCGCCCTCGCGGCCGGCCTCGCGGCCCTCGTCTTCCACCAGCGCCGGCTGCGCCGGGATCGGGCCACGCGGGTGCCCGAGGCCTACCGTCGGGCCCAGCGCATCCTCGCGCGCCGCGGCCTCGAGCGGGCACCCAACGCGACGGCCCACGACTTCGCCCGGCGCGTCGCGCGCGCGTTGCCCGAACCCGGCGCGCGCGCCTTCGAAACCATCACGGAGGCCTATCTCGCCGAGCGCTTCGGCGACCGACCGGCGAGCGCGCAGGCCGAGGCGCTCGAGGCCCTACGGCACGCCGTAGAGGGGATGCGTCTGCGGGATGACGCGCACGTCCGTTAGGCGCGCCTCGGCCCGTCCGAGCAGCGCGAGGCAGCGCGCGGCGCTCGGCATCGTCACCGCCTTGCCCCGCGCCGTCACCGGCTGGATCACGAGCGGCGTCGCGGGCGAGACCCGCGCGATCGCCTCGATCATCGCGTCGAACTCCGAATCCGTGGTCGACGCCGTCACCACGGCCTTGACGTAGACGCCGCGCGCGCGCCGGGCCACGCGCAGGAACGCCTCGTGGGCCGCATGGAAGTCGGGCCCCGGCAGCCGCGGGGCGCCCGGGCCATAGACGACGTCGCTCGCGAGCTTCCAGTCCATGGAGACGAGCTCGATCGCGTCGACGCAGGTCTCGAGCGCGGCGGCGTGGAGCCCATGGGTCTCGAGGTAGACGCGGCGACCGCTCGCGGCGAGCGCGCGGGCCAGGGCGGCGGTCGCCTCGGGCTGCAGCAGCGGCTCCCCGCCCGTCAAGCTGATCCAGGTCGAGGCCGGACCCGCGAGGCGCTCGATCGTCGCCACGATCTCGTCGAGGGGGATCGGATTCGTCCGCTCCCCGAACTCGCCCGAGCGCGCGCGCGTCTCGATGCGGGCGCCGGCGGTCGGCCGCCACGTCCCCGGCGAGTCGCACCAGCGGCAGCGCAGGTCGCATCCGCCAAAGCGCACGAAAACCGTCGCCCGCCCGACCTCGGGTCCCTCGCCCTGGATCGAGGCGAAGATCTCGACGAGGCTCGCCTCGCCGTTCGTCGGCAGGGCCCTCTCCCGAGCCGCTCGCTGCCCCATCCGCCACCCCGCCGGCCCGTTCCGGGTCGCTGCCTAACGCTCGAGCTGGGAGCGCCCCATCGCGATCTCCGTCACGACCTCCTCGAATCGCTCCGGCACGCGCGCGAGATCGCGCACCCGGAAGCGCGCGACGTGGTCCGCGTCCGGCCGTGCCTCGACCCACTCGAGCTTCTCGACCAGGTGCTGGGCGACCGCCTGATAGTCGAGCGCGCGCCGACCGCTGACCTCGTCCCCCGCGAAGGTGAAGACCTCTTCGCCGGCCCGTCGGCTCAGCGAGAGCGTCGCGTCGTAGCGCTCCCGCGCGATCCGGGCACAGAGCGTCGGATCGAGCCCCGGCTCGACCTCGAGCACGACCATCACGTGGGCCCCGAAGTGGACCAGCCGGAAGTCGCGCGCCGCGACCCACTCGAGCTCGGCGGGCAACGGCGGAATCGGCAGCAGCGCCGCCTCCTTCGCGAGGTCGCTCGGCCGACCGGCGAGCAGGGCCGCGATGTCGCCGCGGACGTCACCCGTCTTTCGGGCGATCTCGCCGATGCGATGCCGCCAGAGCCGGCCCCAGCGCTCGAAGTCGTGCTGACTGAAACGGCCCGTGCCGAGATCGACGAGCTTGTCGGAGAAGCGGCTCCGCCGCGTACAGACCTCGAGCACGAGGGGCAACACGCTGTCGAGCCCGTCGCCGCCGAGCACCGCGTCCGCGCCGAGGGCGCTGCGCATCGCGCTCAGGTCCTCGGGCGGCCAGGCGTGCCGATCGAACCAGCTGAGCCGACCGCGGTAGAGCGCCGCCGCCTGCACCACGTCCCGCGCGGGAGACGGGCTGAAGCCGACCACCACGATCGGCACGTCGTCGCGTAGATCCGTCGCGATGCTGCGGAAGAAGGTCATCAGCTCCGATTGGGGATAGACCCAGAGCCCCTCGAGCTGGCGCACGTCCCGCGCGAGCAGGATCGCGGCCATCAGCGAGTCCGGATCGGCATGGACCAGGATCGCCGAGCGCCGACGCATCGCCGCCCGCATGGCGTCCTCGGGCTCGTCCTCCTCCTCGTTCCGCGCCCGACCGCGCGTCTCGGCGCGCGGGCCCCGACCGCCCGATTCGAGCTCCTCGTCCTCCTCGTCCTCGTAGCGGGGCTCGGCCGCGGGCTCGTACTCAGGGACCTCGTCGGGCAGGCGCGAGAGGATCTCGGAGAGATCGTCGGCGTCGACGAAATCGTCCTCGATCGCCGCTTCGGCGCCGACCGGCAGGGCGATCGCCTCGAGCGCCTCGGCGGCGCCGTCGTCTTCCGCCTCGTCGCGTGTCTCGCGTGGCTCGCTCGATTCCTCGCCCCGACCGCCCCGGCGTCCGCGCCGTCGCGATCGGCGATGCCGATCGCCGCGGCCGCGCTCGCCCTCGCTTCGCTCGGCGCTCGGGCTCGGCCCCGGCGCATCGTCCAGGTCCATCAGCGAGAACTCTTCGAAGCGCGGCCGGCGGCGACCACCGCCTTCGCCCTCCGACTCGCCCGACTCGCCGCCCCGCGTCTCGCGCGTGTCCCGCGGCGCCCGCTCCCCGCGTTCGGCGCGATCGGGATCGACGACCTCGCCGTCCCCGTCGCTGCGCTCGGCGCGCGCGCCCTCGCCCGTCGCGCCGCCGCGGCGCGGCCGCCGCCGCCTGCGTCCGCGGCGGCCTCCTTCCCGGCCCTCGCGCTCTTCGCGCTCTTCGCGTCCTTCGCGTCCGTTGGCGCCGCGTTCGCCCTCGCCGGCGTCGAGGACCTCGTCGTCCTCCGCCTCATCGAGATCGAAGCCGGCCTCGGCGTCACCCCGCGGCGCGGCGCTGCGCACGGAGTGCTCGCTCTCGCGCTCCGCCCGGAAGCGCTCGCGCGATCCATCGCGTCCTTCGTCCTCGCCGTCCGGGTCTCGGCCGCGGCCGTCATCGCCCGCGTCGAAGCGTCCCCGGCCGCGTCTCCGCCCCCGGCGACCGAAACGGGACTCGGCGCCCGCGCCGGCGGCGCGCTGGACGAAGTCGAGCGCCGCTCCGGCCCGGCCCCCGACGACCCGGAACTCGAAGGAGAGCGCAAAGGCGGCGACCGCTCGCTCGAGCCCGTCGGCGAAGCGCTCGGCGGCGAGCAGCAGGCGCGGACGCCCGAGTCGCAGCGGCGGGCCCGCGTCAGCGAGCAGCAGGGGCATCAGGGGCGCGAGCGCCGAGAGCGACTCGAGCACGGCGACGAGCGCCGTCCACTCGACCTCCTGCCGCACGGCCACCACGACCGGCGTGCCCGTCGCATCGACGCCGACGGCATCGATCAGGTCGACCTCGCTCCCGGGCGAGGGCCAGGCGTGCACGCAACGCAGCTCGGTCCCCGCCGCCAGCTGGGCGACGACGCGGCCGCGCAATCCGTCTTCGCCCTCGCGAACCTTGTGATCGTTGAGCCGTCGACGCAGCTGCCCCTCGAGCCCATCGAGCACACCGGCGAGGTCGGTCGCCGAGAGCGGCGTCGCATGGCGTCCCCCCACCTGCGTCTCGAGCACCGCCTGGTCGCCGTCCGTGCGAATTTCGGCCACGCGGCGCGCCAGCACGACGAGCTCGAGGCGGTCGATCCCGATGCGGACGCAGCCCCCGTGCTTGGCCGCCAGCCCCTCGAGTGACGCGGCGGCACGCAGGAAGGCCGCGCGCGCCTCGGCGCTGCCGACGCGCGCGGCGAGCTGGGCCGGACTCGTCGCGAGCAGGCGCGGCTGGCGCTCGCTCTCGACCGCCGCACCGGCCTCGCCGAGCGAAGCCCAGGCGATCGGCTCTACGCCGAAGGCCGTCTGGCCGAGCCAGTCGAGCAGTTGGCGCGTGGCCATCGACCAATGCGGCGCGACGACGAAGAGCGTGCCCGTGAAGGGCGACTCGAGCGAGGCCTGCGCCGCGGCAGCCAGACCGCCGACGAGCGCCTCCGAGGCGGCATTCGGCGAGAAAGCGACGATCGCGTCGCCTCCGTCCTGCAGCCGCGCGCGGGCGACGACGGCGACCGACGCCGGGACGTCGACGTCGATCCAGGGCTCGAAGCTCGTCCCCTCGGCCAGCGGCAGCAGGCCCTCCGCCTGCAGGCGCGGCCACCATTGTCCAGCGTCGATGGTGCTGCGCTGGCCTTCGGACGGGCCGCGTCGACGTCGCGAGAATCTCCGCATCATTGGTCGTCTCTCTCCACGCTGAGGGCCGCGAGGAAGGGCCCGAAGAGGGCCTCGATCCGCGCATCGGCGAGCCGACGCCGGGCATCCGCGCCCGACGCGCTCGCGAGCGCGTGCGAGACCGCGAGCAGCGCCCGCGCCTCGTCGTCTTCACCCCGCTGCCAATCGATCCAGGCCCATTCGGCGAGCAGCTCGGCGAGATCGCCGGTGCCAGTCTCGCGCCCGAGCTCTTCCGTGACCTGCTCCCGCCAGGCGGCGATCGCGCCCGCGCGCGCCTCGCCGGCGAGCGACTCGACGGCCTTCCGCGCACGCTCCATCCGCTCCGCGACCCAGGCGGTGACCGGCGGCCAGGGGCCGATGCGGCCCGTCCGGATCGCCCCGTCGACTCGATCGAGGCTCGCGGCGGCGTCGGCGGCGACGCCGAGCGCTTCTCGCGCGAGCGCCCCGGGCGTCGGCGTCGCCTCGAGCGCGTCGGAGAAGAGCCGACCGCGCCATTCGACGAACATCGTCGGCAGCGCGCGGTCCGCCGGTTGCGCCAGGCTCGCCCGCCGCACGAGACCGCGAAGCACCGCCGGATCGATCTCGAAGAGACGCTGCCTCGTCCCCTGCATCAGGCTCTTCAGGAACCCGCGAACCTTGCTCCGGCCGGCGTTGTAGATCTTGAAGTCGAGGATGCCGCGCGCCGGATCGAAGCGGGTCTCGAAGAGCCGCGCCCCCCCTGCCGGATGATCGTCGACGAGATAGCCCATGCGTGTTCCGCGGAAGTCGGGCGCCGAGAGGTGGGCGGCCTGCCAGCGGTCGCTCGCGACGGCGCCGCGCCGGACCGGCTGTGCGGCCGCGGGCGCCGAGGTCGGCTCGGCGAGGGCGATGCCGCGCGCGCGCAGGCGATGCCGCGCCCGGCGCAGCAGCTTGCGTCCGGCCTTCTCGACCGCGTCCTCGGCGACGCCGGCGATCACGCTCGCGCCTCCGTCGAACCCGCTCCAGGCCTCGAGCAGCTCCTCGCCTGCCGCCGCGTCGTGATCGAGCACCCACGCCAGCACCCGCGCCGCGTCGCCCGGCGCGAGACCGTCGAGCAACCGCCGCGGATCCCCGTTGGCCGGGCGGATCTGATCGGCCAGGGCGGGCAGCGCGCTCGCCGCGTTCTCCAGACATTCCGGTAGGCTCATTCCCTCTCGATTTCCTTCTCGTTCGCCGTTCGCCGCTCGCTCGCCGTCCGGACGCGCGCGGCGCCTGGGCCACGCTCAGATCGGCGCGTGGGGATCGAACAGCTTTCGATGCTCACCCATCGCGAACCGATCGGTCATGCCGGCGATGTAGTCCGCGACGGCCCGCGCCTCACCCTCTCGTGCGAAGCGCTCGCGCACCTCGACGGGAAGCAGGTACGGATCGTCCCGATAGGCTCGAAACAAGTCTCCCACGATCCACTCCGCCTTGCGCACGCGGCGCAAGACGTCGGGATGGCGGTAGAAGTGGGTGGACAGGAAGCGCTTGAGCTCGCGCTTGCCCGGCTCGATCTCGGCTGAGAACCCGACCGTCTGCTCGACGCCGCGCCGGCGCTCGCCCCCCGACTCCGCTGATTCGCTCCCCGTCCCCGGGGCCATTGACGCCGGAGCGCTCCTACGTTGGCGCAGATCGGCCAGCGACGCCGGTGGATTCGCAGCGAGGCGCCGGCTCGTCTCCTCGATCAGGTCGCTGATCAGGATGTTCGCGAGGGCCCCGATGGTCCGGGCGCGGCCCACGGGAGCGGGCATGTGGGCGTCGCGATCGGCCCGCAGCCGCCGGGCAGCCTTCCAGAGCGAGGTCGACTCGAGCTGCGCGGCCGAGAGCAGGCCGGAGCGCAGACCGTCGTCGAGGTCGTGATGGATGTAGGCGATCTCGTCGGCGTGGTCCGCGGCCTGGGCCTCGAGCGTGCGCTGCGGCCAGGCCGGCGGCAGGGGAAGCGGATGGGGCCAGGGGGCGCCGTGCTTCAGGATGCCTTCACGGGTCTCCTGGGTCAGGTTGAGGCCGCTCCATTCCGGGTAGCGGCTCTCGAGCAGGTCGACGACGCGCAGGCTCTGGCGGTTGTGGTCGAAGCCGCCGTCGGCCTCCATGCACGCGTCGAGCACGGCCTCGCCGGCGTGGCCGAAGGGCGTATGGCCGAGGTCGTGGGCGAGCACGATCGCCTCGGCGAGGTCCTCGTTCAGGTAGAGCGCGCGGGCGATCGAACGCGCCATCTGGGCGGCCTCGATCGTATGCGTCAGGCGATTGCGGTAGTGGTCGTTCTCGACGTAGACGAACACCTGGGTCTTGAACTCGAGCCGGCGGAACGCGCGCGCATGGACGATGCGATCGCGGTCCCGCTGGAAGGCCGTGCGGTAGGGATGCTCCGGCTCCGACACCAGCCGGCCGGCCGAGTCGCCCGCGCGGGCAGCCCAGGGCGCGAGTCGCTCGCGCTCCTCCTGCTCGTACTGCTCGCGGGTGCGATGGTGAAAGCCTTCCACTTGCCCTTCCGACTGCACGTTCCGATCGCTCTCGCGAGCGATTCCTGCGTCCACCCGTCCACCCGTCCACCCGGCCGCCCGGCCGCCCGGCCCGACCGCCAACGACGCGACGACGCTCGATCGACCTAGCGGGCCGTCGGGCGCTCGCGTTCGTCCCGCCCGCCCGGGCCGCGGCTCCCCTCGTCTCCCAGCGACTGGCGCAGGAAGTCCCGCATCGCATCCCGCGACTCCGGGTCGATCTCCTCCTGCGGCGCGCCCCGGGACCCCGATCCCTTCGGAATCGTCACCGGCCGCGACGATGTCCCGGCGCCCGTCGACCGCCCGGGGCTCGGCAAGCGCCCGGGGTCCAGCCGCCGCCCGGGGTTCAGCAGCCGCCCGGGGCCCAGCAAGAGATAGAAGGCGACGGCCGCGGCCAGGAGCGCGGCCCCGACCACGACCCAGCGTGCTGCGCGCATCCCGGATCCACACTCCCCCGGACCGCCGCGCGCGACCGCCTCGGCCGCACACGCCATCCGCTCACGTCGATTCGAAAAAGGCCTACGGAGGCGGAGCCAGCGTGCAGTCGGCTACGCCGACGGCCGTGAAGCCCTGGGGGATCGAAGCCCGGGAGGCTACCCGCCGGCCGGGGACGCTGTCAACTCGCGCCCTGCAATCCACGCCGCGGCCCGCGCGCCGGCGGAGACGCGAATCCGCCCCTCCCTCCTTCGATCGGACGCTCGGGACGCGTGCGGGCCCCGCCTTCCGCCCCCGAGCGCTAGCCTGCCGCCCATGCCGATCCTGCAACCCCTCCGCGAACGTCTGCTGCTCGGTCCCGGCCCGTCGAATGCGCCCGCGAGCGTGCGCGAAGCCATGAGCCGACCGCTCCTCGGCCATCTCGATCCCGACTTCCTGGCCCTCGTCGACCGGGTCAAGGAGGGCCTGCGCACGGTCTTCGCGACGGCGAACCCGATGACGCTGCCGCTCTCGGCCACCGGCAGCGCCGGCATGGAGGCTGCCCTCGTCAATCTGCTCGAGCGCGGCGACCGGATCGTCGTCGGCGCGAACGGCGCCTTCGGCGGACGCATGGCCGAGGTCGCGCGCCGCGCGGGGGCCGAGGTGACGACGGTCGAGGCGCGCTGGGGCACGACGCTCGACCCGAACGCGATGGCGGAGGCGATCCGACGTGTCGAGCCGCAGGTCGTGGCGTTCGTCCACGCGGAGACCTCGACGGGCGTCTGCCAGCCGGTGGCCGACATCGCGGGCGCCGCGCGCGCGGCGGGGGCGTTCGTCGTGCTCGACTGCGTGACGTCGCTCGCGGGTCGGCCGGTGCTGCTCGACGAATGGGGCATCGACGCGGCCTACAGCGGAACGCAGAAGTGCCTCTCGTGCTCGCCCGGTCTCTCGCCCGTCTCCTTCTCGGAGCGCGCGATGGAGCGGGTCGGCCGGCGTACCCAGCCCGTCCAGAGCTGGTATCTCGATCTCTCGCTGCTCGCGAGCTACTTCGCGGGGGCCAAGCGCGTCTACCACCACACCGCGCCGATCAGCGCGATCTACGGCCTCGCCGCCGGCCTCGATCGCGTCCTGGCGGAGGGGCTCCCCGCGCGCTTCACGCGACACACGGAAGCCGGCCGCCGGCTCGTCGCCGCGCTCGAGCCCCTCGGCTTCGAGCCGCTGGTCGCCGCGCCCGACCGCCTCCCGATGCTGACGTCGGTCCGGCTGCCCGAGCGCGTGCGCGAGCTCGGCGAGGCGGCCGTCCGTGCCCGCCTGCTCGCGGAGTTCGACATCGAGGTCGGCGGCGGGCTCGGCCCGCTCGCGGGCGAGATCTGGCGCATCGGCCTGATGGGCGAGAACGCGCGACCCGAGGTCGTCGATCGGCTGGTCGAGGCGCTGCAGAAGGTCCTGCGTTAGGCCTCGGCCGGCGCCAGGCGCGGTCCCGCGTCGAGCCAGGCCTCGCGTCAGGCGCGGTCCCGCGTCGGGCCAGACCTCGCGTCAGGCGCGGTCCCGCGTCGGGCCAGACCTCGCGTCAGGCGCGGTCCCGCGTCGGGCCAGACCCCGCGTCAGGCGTCGCCCTTCAGCTTCCGCTCGAACATCGCGAGCGTCTTCGACCAGGCATCCTTCGCGGAGGCGGCGTGATAGCTCGCCCGCTGGTCGCAGTGGAATCCGTGATCGGCATCGGCATAGACCTCGACCGCATGGTCGACCCCGGCCTGCTTCAGCGCGTCGCGGACCGCGTCGACCTGGTCGAGCGGGATCATCGCGTCCTTCGCCCCGAAATAGCATTGGATGCGTCCCTGGATCTTCGGCGTGCGGGAGAGCGTCGAAGGCGCGCCGCCCGGGCCTTCGGGCGCAGCGATGCCGCCGCCGTAGTAGGACGCGGCCGCGACGATGTCGGTCTCGCAGGCGGTCAGGTAGGTCATGTGGCCGCCGATGCAGAAGCCCATCGCGCCGATCTTCCCGGGCTCGACGTCCGACCGGCTGCGCAGGTACGCCAGCGTGTCCTTCGCGTCCGAGATCATCTCGTCGGCGCGGAGCTTCATCAGGTTCCCGATGCCCGTGTTCATGCCCTGCTCGTCGTAGCCGAGCTCGAGGCCGGGGGCCGTGCGATGGAAGTAGTCGGGGGCGATCGCGACGTAGCCCTCGGCGGCGACCCGGCGGGTCACGTCCCGGATGTGGTCGTTGACGCCGAAGATCTCCATGAAGACGATCACGGCGGGCTTCCGGCCGGGCGAATCGGGTCGCGCGAGATAGGCGCCCATCGTCTCGCCCTTGGAAGTCCGGATCTGGATGTTCTCGGTCTGCACGCTCATGGGGACTCCTTTCGCGTTCGTCGTTCGCGGCCTGCGAGCTTGCGCCAACGAGGCCCGCTCTGACAACCCCGAAGAGCGGGCTCGCTCCCGCGGCACGCGATCGGGGCGCGCCCGCGTCGGCTATCCGGCGTGCAGCCGGACCCATTCGCAGGGTCGAGCCACGATCTCCGCCTCCGCGGCCGCGAGCGCCTCGAGTCGCGCATCGCGCACGGCGCGCGGCACGAGCCGGCCCGCCAGCTCGAGGTAGACCCCGTGATGCCGCGCCTCGCAGGCGAGCAGGCCCTGGTACAGCGTCGCCAGCGCCCCGTCCGACACGCCCTCGGCCAGGATCTGGAAGCGCTCGCAGCTGCGCGCCTCGATCAACGCCGAGATCAGGAAGACGTCGAGCAGTCGGTCGGGCTCGTCCCGGCGCACCAATGCGTGGAGCGCCATGCCGTAGGGACTCGGTCGCAGCGTCGCGTAGCGGATCCGGCGCGCATCGAGCAACGCGAGCACCTGCTGGAAGTGCTCGAGCTCTTCGCGGGCCAGCTCCGCGAGCGGCTCTTGCAGGAATCGATGATGGGGGTACGCGAAGAGCAGCTTGATCGCGGCGCCCGCTGCCTTCTTCTCGCAGTGGGCGTGATCGAGCAGGACCTCGTCGATCGAGGCCCACGCCCGGGGCAGCCAGTCGGGTCCGGTCTGGGAGGCGAGATGCAGCACGGGGCCGGATTCTACCTGCTAGATTCGCGCGCATGCGAACGCGCGCACTGGGCCGGAGCGGACTGCGTGTCAGCGAGCTGTCCCTCGGCTCGTGGCTCACGCTCGGCTCCAAGGTCGACGGCCGCGCGACGACGCGCCTCGTGCGCCATGCCTTCGACCTCGGCGTCAACCTCTTCGACACGGCGGACGTCTACGCCCAGGGCGAGGCCGAGCGCGCGCTGGGCGACGCCGTCGCCGACCTGCCGCGCGATCAGCTCGTGCTGGCGACGAAGTGCTTCTTCGCGATGACGGACGGACCGAACGACCGCGGGCTCTCGCGCAAGCACGTCGTCGAGAGCGTCGAGGGCTCGCTGCGCCGGCTGCGCACCGACTACCTCGACCTCCATCAATGCCATCGCTTCGATCCCGAGACCCCGCTCGAAGAGACGGTCCGCGCCTACGAGGACCTGATCCGGCAGGGCAAGCTCCTCTACTGGGGCGTGTCGCATTGGGACGCGGGACAGATCGCCGCGGGCTGCCGCGTCGCGGACCGCCATGGCGCCTATCGACCGATCTCGAGCCAGCCCGGCTACTCGATCCTCGACCGCTCGATCGAGGCGGCGATCCTGCCGACGAGCGTGCGCGAGGGACTCGGCCAGATCGTCTTCAGTCCGCTCGCGCAGGGCGCGCTCACGGGCAAGTACGCCGCCGGTCGCCGCCCCCCCGAGAGCCGCGCGAACGATCCCAAGCGCAATCGCTGGATGCAGGACGTGCTGCAGGACGACGTGCTGGCCCGGATCGAGGGGCTCCGGCCCATCGCGAAGGAGGTCGGCTGCTCGATGGCCCAGCTCGCGATCACCTGGTGTCTGCGCGCGCCGGGCATCGCGAGCGTCCTGATCGGAGCGACCTCGACCGCGCAGCTCGACGAGAATGCCGCGGCGCTCGGAGTCGAGATTCCGCCCGAATGTCTGGCCGGCATCGACGCGCTCTTTCCGGGGCCCGCGCCCGTGGCCGATGTCGGGTCGGATGCGCATGGCTGAGGGGCGACGCACGGATGGCGAGCCGGTGATCCGGCTCTTCACGCAGACGGTCAACCCGTTCTCGGAGAAGGTCGCGGCGGCGCTCGCGCTCAAGGCCCTGCCCTTCGAGCGGGTCGTCTCCGACGATCCCGACGACGTCGCGCGCTGGAGCCCGGTCGCGCGAACGCTTCCCGTGCTCGAGATCGACGGGCGGAGGCGAGCCGATTCGAAGGCGATCCTCGCCTGGCTCGACGCGCTCCATCCCGAGCCGACGCTCTACTCGACCGACCCGCGCACCGCCGCGGCGCAGCAGCGCCTCGCCGCCTGGGCGGAGGATTCCTTCCTCTGGTACTGGAACCGCTGGCGGGCCGCCCGCTATCCGCATCCGGGCGACGAGCAGCCCCCCGACGCCTCCCTGGTCGGGCGCCTGCGCGATCGGGTCGGCCGCACCCTCGGCCGCGGTGCGCGCAGTCGCGCCGACCAGCGGGAGCTCGAGGTGATCGCCGAGATCGAAGATCGCCTGTCGGACCTCGTGGGCTTTCTGGGAACGCGTCCCTTCTTCCACGCCGAGGCGCCGAGCGTGGCCGATCTGTCGGTCTACTCGTTTCTCGTCGTGCTGCGCAGCGGCGCGATCCCGGGCTGCGCGGAGGCGATCGCCGACCGCGCGACGCTCGTGGGATTCGTCGAGCGCATGGGGGGCGTGATCGAGTCGGTGACGAAGCGCGTCGCCGTGCAGGAAGAAACCGGCTGAGCGAGGAGGCGCGCGCTCGCCGTCAAATGCGGTAGAGCCGCTCGGCGTTGCTGCAGAGCATGGCCGCCTGCTCGTCGAGCGAGAATTCGGCGATCGCTTCGCGAGCGGTGTTCCAGAGCGTGTCGTAGTCGACCATCAGGCGATCGACGGGAAAATTGCTCGCGAAGAGGCAGCGCGCCGGACCGAAGCGCTCGATCGCCTCGCGCAGGAGGCGCCGGCTCGTCTCGCCCGACCAGCCGGTCGGCGACAGGCCGAGTCCCGAGAGCTTGATCGCGACGTGAGGCAGACGGGCGAGCGTCGCGAGAGCCTCGCGCCAGATCGCGAGGCCCGCCTCGGACCGGTCGAAGGGCATCAGCGTGTGGTTGACGATGAACTGCGTGTCGGGATGCGCCGCGACGAGCTTCGCCGCCTCCGCGGCCTGCCAGGGGAAGAGCTGCATGTCGAAGGAGAGGTCGTAGCGCCGCAGCAGGCCGAACTGCGCGCGGAAGGTCGCGTCCTCGAGCAGGTTCTTCTTCTTGTCGAGCGGCCCGCCCGCGCCGGCGGACGGGCGCGGATCGAAGTTCAGCATCTGGCGGATGCCGCGCGTGTTCGCGAAGGCGCGATGGCCCTCGAGGATCCGCTCGACGTCGGGCTCGGAGAGGTCGGCGAAGGCGACGATCGCGTGCGGGAAGCCATCCGAGCCGGGCGCGTCGGCGACGGATTGCAGCCAGGCCGTCTCGCGCACGGGGTCGGCCTCGTCGTGCTCGGCCTGGACGTGGACCGACTTCACGATCGCCTGCCGGGCGCCGTCGGCCCGGAAGTCGGCGAGCAGGTAGTCGCGGCAGAGCCGCTCGAATCCGGCGAAGGGCGGCGGGGCGTCACCGGGCGTCAGCCAGGGATAGCGATTCGCCTTCAGGTCCCAGAGATGGTGGTGGGCATCGACGGCGGGCAGGCGCGGCATGGCCGCGAATCTACTCGATCGGATGACTCGACTCGACGTCGCACGCGATGCGTCATCCGATGGGATCGATCGAAGCGATCCTCGATCCGATGCGCGAAGTGGCGTCCCCAACGGGGATCGAACCCGTGTTATCGGCTTGAAAGGCCGACGTCCTGACCGCTAGACGATGGGGACGCGCTGGCGCGGCAGTATGGCAGAGGCGCTCGGGGTCGCCAAACCGCGCGCGGCGCGCGCGGTGACGGGCCGGCGACCGCGGGCGGTGTGGCGGTCGCTTGGGGCTAGACTGCGCGGATGCCGGACCGAACCATCCGCTCCGAACGCGCCCTCAACATCTGGTCGAGCTTCCAGCGCAGCGTGAATCCCCTCGCGCGGGGCGCCGCCATCATCCCGGCGCCGGACCTCGCGTTCGAGGAGATCGGGGGCCTCGCCGCGGCCAAGGACGAGATCCTGACCTACGCCTATGCCCAGACCAGCCCCGAGGTCTACAGCCATTGGGGCACCTTCCCGCCCTCGGCGATGCTGATGATCGGCCGGCGCGGCTCGGGCAAGTCGATGCTGGCCGAGGCGCTCGCGGCGCGAACGGAGACGGCGTTCGTCCGAGTCGACGTGCCGCGCATCGTGCTCGACGTCATCCATGGCGCCGGCAAGATCGGCGAGCTGATCCAGGGCTGGTCGGCGGCGCTCGAGGAGATGCCGCCGGTCACGGTCTTCTTCGACGAGCTCCAGTACGCCCAGGCCCACGATCTCTCGGAGCACCACGGTCAGCTTCCGGCCGGCCCGATCATGGACTTCCTCTTCGAGCTGCTCGATCGCACGCTCGCCGTGCCGAAGGCGTTGGTGCTCGGCTCGACGAGCTACCCCGACACCCTGCCCCACGCCTTCGTCGCGCCGGGTCGCTTCGAGCGGGTGATCGAGGTCAACCCCGTGTTTCCCGAGGACGTCGTCCACGCGCTCCAGATCCACGCCAATCAGGCCGAGGCGCGCGCCGGACGCGACCTGTTCGAGAAGATCGACTGGAACACGATCGTCGGCACCGCGAGCGAGCCCTCGATCGGAGACTGGGTCCGCATGCTCCATGGCGTGCTGCGCCGCAAGGCGCGGCTCGAGGCCGCCGGCGAGAAGACCGATTGCGTCACGAGCGAGGACTTCTCGCGCGAGATGAGCCGCTTCCGCCAGGCCCATACCCGCATCCACATGGACGGCGGCAACTATCTCTGACCCGGCCCTCCGACTCTGACCCGGCCGTCTGACGCGGCCGACGCGGACCCGGTCGTCCCCGACCCGGCCCAGCCGCGGACGGGCCGACCCGCCCGCCCCCGTCGTACGCCGACACGCGGACGATGCGACGCGCCGAGTCCGATGGAAGACGACGGCCGAAGCCACTGCGCTCGACGTGCCGCGCGCCGTCGCGGTCGCTGCGCGGCGCGTGCCGCCCGACTGCGTCGCTGCGGCTCGGTTGCATGCGGGCGTCCATCGCGCCCCACCGAACGGTCGCACATGCCTCACGCGAGACAGCGCATCGACCGATAGGGCCCCGCATGTGCGGGGGCTCACCCGCCCGGGATCGGGCCACGGGCGACCCAGTCCCCTGTATGAGCCGAGCGCGTCAAGGAGCCACGGTGCTGGACCACACCGTTCTCTTCGTCGACGACGAAGTCAACATCTTGAAGGCGCTCCAACGGCTGCTGCGGCACGAGCCCGTGCAGGTCCTCGCCGCCTCGACGCCCGCCGACGCCTTCGACCTGATCGACCGCTACGAGCCCCAGGTCGTCGTCTCCGATCAGCGCATGCCCGAGATGAATGGCGTCGACTTCCTCTCCGCCGTGCGCGATCGCCACGGCGACGTCGTCCGCATGATGCTCACCGGCTACACGGACATGACGATCGCCGTCGAGGCGATCAACAAGGGCGAGATCTACCGCCTGATCACCAAGCCCTGGAACGACGACGAGCTCAAGGCGACGCTGCGTCAGGCCTTCGACCACTACGACCTCAAGGCCGAGATCAAGCGCCTCAATCAGGTCACGCGCGAGCAGAACTTCAAGCTCCAGGACATGAACAAGAACCTGGAGGAGAAGGTCCGCGAGCGGACCAAGCAGCTCGACGCCAAGCACCAGGAGCTGCGGACCGCCTACATCCAGACGATCCGGGCGCTCGCCGAGGCGATCGATGCCAAGGACGCCTACACCCGCGGCCACTCCGAGCGGGTCGCCGTCTACTCCTCGCGCATCGCGCGCCAGATGATGCTGCGGCGCGACATGATCGAGCGCGTCTACTTCGCGGGCCTGCTCCACGACGTCGGCAAGATCGGCGTGCGCGACGCGATCATCACCAAGCCGGACCGACTCGACGACGACGAGTACGCCGAGATCATGCGCCATCCCGAGATCGGCGCGAAGATCCTCGAGCCCGTCGAGTTCCTGCGCAGCGTCGTGCCCTGCGTGCGCCACCACCACGAGTGGTTCGACGGCTGCAGCAAGGGCTATCCGGACCGGCTGGTCGGGGACCAGATCCCGTTGCCCTCGCGCGTGATCGTCGTCGCGGACACCGTCGAGGCGATGACCTCCGACCGCCCCTACCGCAAGGCGCTCCCCCTCGAGACGGTCGTCCGCGAGCTCCATCGCTTCTCGGGCACGCAATTCGATCCCGTCGTCGTCCAGGCCTTCCTCAAGCTGCTCGATCAGGAAGGCGAATCCTTCATCTCCAAGGACCAGAAGTTCGACATCTACGCCTTCATCGAAGGTTGATCAGGGCCCCCCACCGTGCGCACCCCCGACAGACCGCCTCGTGAGAACCAGCCGAGCGATCCGCTCGCGATGTTGACCGCGCTCGGGTTCGGACCCGACACGGTCCTGATGAACGACCCGAAGCTCTTCGTCGACGGGCGCTTCCTCGCCTCGCTGCTCGTCGAGCTCGAGGACGAGCTCGGCCCCCGCTCCGCGAGCGTCGCGCTCTTCCAGATCGGCATGCTCCACGGCCTGCGCGACGCGGCCCGCTGCTGCCGGCGCCACGTCCAGGACGAGCCGACGACCGGCTTCGCGGCGGCCGACACGACGGCCCTCGTGATGCGCTGGGACAGCGGCATCCAGCGCGGGCGCGACGGCGCCTACGCCCTGACCGGCCACTGGCCCGAATGCCACGAGGCCGCGGCCCGGACTGCGCGCCAAGGCCTCGCGCACGCGCCCGCCTGCTGGCTCTCCGCCGGATACACCACGGGCTGGCTCTCGGGCACCCTCGACCGCTCGCTCGTCGCGCGCGAGACCGAGTGCGCGGCGGCCGGCGGGCATCACTGCCGCTTCGAGGTGATCGAGACCGCGAGCCCCGCGGCCCACGACGACGCGGAGCTCGGCTGGCTGCTCGCGCAGGTCCCCTTCGACGCGTTTCGCAAGCTCGCCATCCGACCGCCGATCGAGCGCCGCGACGCCCCGGTCGGCGCGGTGCTCGGCGGCGAGGGTCGCTTCGATCGCAGCCAGCCCGTGGTCCACATCTGGGGACCCGTGATGGTCCTGCCCTTCACGACCCTCGAGGAGGCTCTCGGCACCGTCGACATGCTCGGCCGCGACCCCGGGATCGGCGAGATCCGCAGCGTCGTCGTCGATCTGCGCGAGCAGCCCCTCGACGAGGGCTTCGGGGCCGCCGCCCTCGAGCAGGTGCTCGAGACGATCGAGTCCTGGAACGCGCAGAGCCTCGTCACCGGCATCTCGACCGGCTCGGAGGCCGCGATCGCGAGCCTCGAGGCCTCGCATCTGATCCTGCGCAAGGACCTCTCCGAGGCGATCGCGACCGCCTTCCAGATCGCCGACGCACAGCGCCAACCCCTCTGAAGCCCCGCGCCCCGGCGCGTCCGTCGTCGGGCATCAGGAATCGATCCCGCGATGAGCCAGGCCGTGCGAGCATCGACGACGCGCAGCGCTCCCGACGAGGGGCTGTTCGACGCATCGGGTACCGCCGGGTTGCTCGCCGAGGCGTGGCGGGCGCGGCGCAGCGGGCGGCTTCGCGTCGCATCCGGGAAGCACGAGCGGCTCATCACCCTGATCGACGGCTCGCCCATCGCGGTCGAAGCCCGAGGCGAGGCCGAGGGCCTCGCCCGGCTGCTCGAGACCTCGGGCCAGATCGACGCCACCGATCGCCGGCGGATCGAGACGCTCGCGAGCGAGCGCGGCTGCAATCAAGCCTCCGCGGTCCTGGCCCTGAAGCGCCTCGCGCCCGCCGACCTCTATCAGGCGATCCGCGCGCTCGCCCGCGACCAGATCGCCGAGACCTTCGGCTGGCGCGCCGGCGCCTATCAATGGCAGCCCCTCGACGCACCGCCCGCCGCGAGCGCGAAGCCCTTCGACATCCTCGGCCTGATCCAGACTCGCCTCGGCAAGCACTGGGGTCCGCAGCGCCTGCTCGAGGCCTTGATGACGATCGCCGACCGCCGCTGCGAGATCGCGCCGCGCCTGCGCCGGGTCGCGCTCCAGCTGGCCGAGTCCGGCCCCCTGGCCGAACGCGTCGTGGCCCGCCTCGACGGGAGCGCGCCGCTCGGCCGCATCCTCGGCGAGGCGGCCGGCGATCCGCTCGCGGCCGCGACGCTCTGGACCCTCTGGCACGCGGGCATCCTGCGGCTCGGCGACGGACGCGCCAGGCAGGACACGCTCGAGGGGGTCGAGTTCGAGGTCGAGGTCACGGCGACCCCGGTGAGCGCTTCCGACCGCGCCGACGCGGACGAGACGACGACGGCCGGGCCCCGCGCCGAGGCGGCGGCGCGCGGCGGCGCCAAGACCGGCCGTACGGATGCACGGGCGGCGGCGCACGAGAAGCCCCTCGATGCGGAGGCGGAGGCGCTGCGCGACGAGATCGAGTCGCTCTTCGACGCCCTCGCCCGCTTCGACCACTACGGTGTGCTCGGACTCGACACCGCCGCCAGCCCGGCCGACGTCAAGCGGGCCTACTTCAAGGCCGCCAAGCGCTTCCATCCCGATTCGCTCGCCCGCAAGGGCCTCGCCGGCCTCGAGGAGAAGGCCGCGCGGGTCTTCGGTCGGGTCTCCGAGGCCTTCGAGATCCTCTCCGATCCCGCCAAGAAGTCGGCCTACGATCGGGGTGCGAGCGGCGAGCCGGAGATCGACACCGCGCGGCTCGCCCAGGCCGAGACGTCGTACCGCAAGGGCGAGGTCCTGCTCAAGATGGGCAATTTCCAGGGGGCCCTCGAGTACCTGCATCCGGCGGTGGAGCTCTGGCCGGACGAGCCCGCCTATCAATCGGCGTTCGGCTGGGCGCTCTACAAGCAGCCCTCGTCCGACGTCGAGCGCGCCCGCCATCACCTGGAGATCGCCCTGGAACAGGCGCCGCGCGACGCCGTCACGATGTTCCGCCTCGGCATGGTGATGCGCGCCCTCGGCGACGACGAGACGGCGACCGCGCTGCTTGCCCGCGCCCGCTCCCTCGATGCGGGCCTCGCCGACTGAGAGGTGGACCGAAGAATGCGCCTCGCTCGACCCCTCGAAGGGACGAACTGCCTCTCCGCCCGCGTGCTCGGCTGAATCGCGGCCTCCCTCGCTCTGCTGCCGCGGCCACGAATGCCCGCGTCGGGATCCGATCGGGGAGCTGAGGACCCAACCACGGCTGCGCCCCGTACGCACCGCTTGGGAGGAGCGACGCGGTCGATCCGGATGCGGATGGACGATTGCCAGACCTCCTGGTCACGGGTGAACGGACGCGGGCGGTGCAGGAACCGCAGCGCTGCGAAGGAGACCCGCTCGAGGCGCGCGGAACGCGTCCAACCAGCCGCTGCTCCCCACGACCCGTGAATCCAAGGGCGCGGTCGCGGCGTGAACGGCGGTCGGACTCGAATCGGTGGGACCGGCGACGGCGCGGGTGGGAGCGCTCGCCGTGGGATCGGCATCTCCTTGGATCCGCGCACGAATCTCGGCGTGGGCCGGGACCGGAGGCCAGCGGACGGAGGATGGGAGAGCTCGGATTGCGTCCCGATCCTGTTGAGGTCGTGCCGGGCACATTCATCGGTCCACGCCGTTGCCGTGACACGGAGCGGATCCGGCCCGACGCGGGCCAAGCCATCCCGCGACCCGGGCGACGCTCCCGCCGGCTGTCAGGGCGACGAAGCCGACGTCTTGGAGCCGCGCTCGAGCAGTCCGGCTTCCTCGATCGCCGCGAGCGTCTCCCGATCGGGCCAGACGAAGAGCGGCCGTCCCGTCCGCAGGCGCTCCCCCCAGCCCGGAAAGCGCAGTCCGAGGCGACGTCCGTCCGCATACCGGATCGACCAGCGCGCCTCGCGATCGCCGACCGACGCCACGACGGCGACGCGCGCATGGCCCGCGGCCCGGCGGGCGCGATCGAGCGAACGGATCGCTTCCAGGAAGACGCCGGCCGACTCGTCGAGGGGACGGGTGGCGAGCAGCTCGCCGGGCGCGAGCCGGTGGAGCGCTGCGAGCGTCGGATCCGTGAGCGCCTCGCCCGACAGCACGCGCCGCCCGATCTGCGTGAGCACGAACTCGTCGCGCACGAGCACCGAGGCCCCGCTCGCTGCATGCCCCGCGAAGCCGAGCGCATGGGCGAGCTCGTGCAGCAGTGCCCCCGCCCAGGCCGCGTCGCTCGCCGTCTGCAGCCGACCCGCCGGATCGATCGCGCTGCGCCGCATGCGGATCTCCGCGCGCCGGATGCGTCCGCGCACGGCGCGCGGGCCCGCGCCGAGCCGGTCCGACTCGACGTCGCACTCGATCAGCGTGTCGCCCAATCCGACCGGCGCTCCCCCGCCCTGCCCGACGAAGGCCTCGATCTCGATCTCCGCCGGCGCGGCGTCGACGCGGGCAGCGACGAGACCGAACCGCTCGACCTCGCGGCCGAAGGCATCGAGCACGACCGCGCCGATCGCCTCGTCCCAACCGGCGCCGCCAGCACGCACCCGGATCGACGCGCCCGGCTCGAAGCGACAGGCGACGAGCCGCACGCGCGGCGGCGAGACGGTGCGGCCGCCATCCGCCCCGCCGGCCCGCGCGCCGTCGATCGGTTCGCCGCCTCGTTCGTCGAGCGCTTCGAGCACCAGGGCCGGGACCGGCACCATGTCGGCGAGCCGCTGGCCCGCGATCGCCGCCAGCTCGGGGCGGTCACGCACGAACGCGTCGCCCGCCCAGCCCCCACGCGAGGGTACGCAGCCGGTCGTGGGAAGAACGAGCAGGCCGAGCGCGAGGGCCGCTCCGATCGACGACGATGCGCGGAGCGGGCGGCTCATCGGGCGCTGGGTCCCACCCAGTCGACACCCGGCGGCGGCGGGGCCTCGAAACCGAAGACGCAGCCGTAGAAGAAGAGCTCCCCGTCGAGCGCCGTACGGATGTTCTCGGCGCGGCGGAAGCCGTGGCCTTCGCCGGGGAAGGGCACGTAGGCGTACGCGATGCCGCGGCGCGCGAGCGCGGCCACCATCGCCTCCGCCTGATTCGGCGGCACCACACGATCCTCGAGCCCCTGGAAGAAGATCACCGGACAGCGCAGCCGATCCGCATGATGGATCGGCGAGCGCTCGACATAGCGCGCCTTCTCCTCGGGCCAGACGCCGACGAGCCAGTCCGTGTAGTGCGACTCGAACTTGTGCGTGTCGCGCACGAGGGCCTCGAGATCGCCGATGCCGTAGTGGCTCGCGCCGGCATGGAAGACGTCGTGGAAGGTCAGCGCGCAGAGCGTCGTGAAGCCGCCGGCGCTGCCGCCGGTGATCGCGAGGCGGCCCGCGTCGACGCGGTTCGCCTCGGCCAGCCAGCGGGCGACGCCGACGCAGTCGGCCACGTCGATCACGCCCCAGGCCCGCTCGAGCCCATCGCGATAGGCGCGGCCGTAGCCCGAGGACCCGGTGTAGTTCACGTCGGCGACGGCGAAGCCGCGGCTCGTCCAGAACTGGACGCGCGGATCGAAGGCCGCCGAGGTCGCCGAGGTCGGACCGCCGTGGCTCTTCACGAGCAGTGGCGGGCGCGCGCCCTTCGGGCCGGCGTGGGTCGGGGAGCACGGCGGGTAGAAGAACGCGCGGGTCGGCCGACCGTCGGGCAGGGTCCGCTCGAGCGCCTCGGCCTCGCTGGTCGTCGCCCCGGCGAAGTCGGGCAGACCGGCGTCGCGCACGACGCACCGCGACCCGCCTGCCAGCGACCAGGCGTAGAGCGCGACCGGCCGGGTCGGGGTCCCGGCGAGGCACGCGGCGAATCCATCTCCCGCCGCGATGCCCGAAACGGCGACGAATCCGGTCGCCTCCTCCTGCCACGCGCCGCTCCCGAGCGAGAGCAGGCCCAGCGCGTCCCGCCCCGAGCGCGTCGCGCTCGCCAGGACGCGCGACGCATCGAGACACGCCCAGGTCGAGAGGCCGAAGACCCATTGCGGCCGCCCGAGCTCGCAGGGCGCCGTATGTACGGGCTGAAGGCCCATGTCGCCGACGCGCGCGAGATTCCACCACCCGGAGCGATCGCTGACGACGAGGAGCGAGCCGTCGGGCGCGAAGCCCGGCTGGAAGAGGGACTCGCCGCCTCCGCCCGCGATGCGGCGCACCGATCCCGCCGGCCCCGACGCACCCCACGCCATCTGCTCGAGCACCGTCTCCTGCCAGGGCATGTGCGGATGATCCCAGGCCAGGAAGGCGAGCCGCCGACCCGCCGCGTCGAAGACCGGCGAGGCGTAGAAGTCGTGTCCCGACGCGATGACGCGCGGCGGCTCGGCGGCGCCGGCGGCCGCGCCCTCGCGCCCGAGGGCGATCGCGATCAGCCGATTCTCGGGCTCCGCGCCCGCGCGGGCGCGCTCTTCGACCGCGATGAGCCAGCGGCCGTCCGGCGAGACGACGAGATCGGCGAAGCGTGAGCCGGTCGGCGAGACCGGGCGCATCGCCCCCCCGATCCGCCCGCCCGCGATGCGCCCCTCGCCGTCGTCGACGTAGAAGATCCGATCGCGCCAGACCGCGTACTCGCCGCCGCCGTACTCGTGGACCCGTGTGCGCACGTTGACGCCGGCGGGCGTCACCTCCTGCAGCGCGGCGAACGGATCCGGTGCCGCCGCCTCGCCGAGCGGCGCGAGCGCGCAGGCCATCACGACCTGTCGGCCGGCTTCGGCCGGCCGGCGCTCCACCCAGAACAGACGCCCCGCCTCGATGCGAGGCGCCGAGAGCACGCGCGCGCCGGAGACCAGGGCCTCGGAGTCGATCGGCGACGGCCAGCTGCCGAAGGGCGCCTCGCGCTTCAACCCGATCTCCCGCTTCGCGCCCGAACCCGCGGCGTCCTCCCGCCCGGCCTCATGCTGGCGGTCGTCGCGCGGAGTGTGCATGCTTGGGCGCCTCGCGGCGACCCCGAGCGGATCGGTGCGACGCGCCCTCCGCGCCCTGCCCTGCGATGGAAATGCGATGGATCAGTGGCTGACAGCGCTCGCCCTCGCCGCAGCGGGCCTCGTCGCCGGCGTGATCAACACGCTCGCCGGGGGCGGAACCTTGCTGACGGTGCCCGTGCTCGTCGCGTTCGGTCTGCCGGCGACGGTCGCGAACGGGACGAATCGCGTCGGCGTGCTGGTCCAGAACTACTTCGCGATGCGCGGCTTCCGACGGGGGGGCGTCGATGCGCTCGCGGAGAGCCTGCCCATCCTCGTGCCCGCCCTCGTCGGATCGATCGCGGGGGCAGCGGTCGCGTCGCGCCTGCCTTCGGCGCTCTTCGAACGGATCTTCGGCGTGGCGATGGTCCTGCTGCTCGTTCCGATCCTGCGCGGGCCGAGGGCGAGGCGCGGGCCGTCGGCGGGATCCGCGGGATCGGTCGAGTCGGACGCGCCGGCGTCCCCGCAGCCGGGTACGCGCTCGCCCCTGACCAACGCGGCGCTCTTCGGGGCCATCGGCTTCTACGGGGGCTCGATCCAGGCGGGTGTCGGGATCTTCGTGATCGCGGCGCTCGCGCGCAGCGGGCTCGATCTCGTCCGCGCGAACGCGATCAAGGTCGTGCTGATCGGGGCGCTGACGCTGGTCGCCCTGCCCGTCTTCATCCTCCATGGCCAGGTCGACTGGCCCCATGCGATCGCGACGGCCCTCGGCTTCGCCCTGGGTGGGTCGCTCGGCGCGCGGGTCGCGACCCGGGGCGGCGAGCGGGTCATCAAGCCGGTGCTCGCGATCGCCGTGCTCGCGATGGCGGGACGCATGCTCGGGCTCTACTGAGCGACCCGCGGACGGGTCGCGGGCCGGGTGAGCCGGGCCTGCGAGATGGGGCGGTCGGGGAGACGGCGCCGGCCGCGGTGTGCCATCACGGGAGACGCCCGCCTCGCGCGGGCGTGCCGTCCGAGGGCGTGCGCGGCGCGCACCGGCGTCGGTCCGATTTTCGCTGCCCGCGTGGTCTTTCGGGCAGGCCTGAGTAAAGTGGGGACGGGATCCACGGGAGGGGGCTCGCGTTGGGATCGGTGTACGAACGAGCGGGGCGACGTCATGGCGCGACCTGAGAGCGGGTCCCCGGACGACGCGGCGGCGATCCTGGACGCGCTCGCCGACATGGTCCTCGCGCTCGAGACCGACGGTCGGATCACCTACGTGAACCGCGCCGCCGAGCGCATCGTCGGCATTCCGCTCGACCGCATCCTGGGCCATAGCTTCCTCGAAGGCATCGCCTCCGAGGATCATGCGCGAACGATCTCGCTCTTTCGCAAGGTCGTGGAGACCGGCGAGGAGCGCACGGCGCGCTTCCAGGTCGTCCGACCCGATGGCCTCCGCATCGCGCTCGAGGCGTCCCTGCGCCCCTCGACCCGCCGTGACGGCGCGCGTTCGATCACCGCCGTCTGTCGCGACGTCACCCACCACGAGTCCGCGAACGTGCTCGATCAGCTGCGGCGCTCGCAGTACCGCTCGCTCGTCGAGTCGGGGCTCGCTGCGACGGCGATCGCCACCGCGGATGGCACGATCGTCTACGCCAACCGCCGCTTCCGCGCGCTCTTCGACGACGCCGCCCACGTCGACGCGCTCGTTCCGGCGGTGCGCTTCGGGCAACGGCAGGCCCTCGCGAATGCCTGGTTCGAGTCGACCCGGGAGGAGGGAACGAACGCGGGCCACGTCGAGATCGAGCGGCCCGGAACGAACGGCACGCCCCGGTCGAGCGTCTGGGTCGCGCTGCAATGGAGCGGCTTCCAGTCGGAGGGGGGCGAGCGCCTCTTCGCGCTGCAGGCCGGCGAGCGCGGATCGCGCAAGCAGCTCGAGCTCGCCTTCACCCGTCTCGCGCGCGGGGTCGACCTCGAAGATGCCGCCGCGGTCGACGGCCTGATGGCCGCCCTCGCGCGCGCGCTCGGTCTCGATCGACTGGTCCTCGCCCGCTGCGATCCGGCGCGGGTCGATCAGGCCGAGATCCTCGCCGGCTGGCAGGAGGGCGAGCGCATCGAGCCCGGAGCGATCGCCCTCGACGGGCTACCCGAGGCGACGGCTTCGCGCGGCCCGCTCTGCATCCATCCCGCCGGCGTCCCGCAGCTGCTGCCCGCCGTGGTCGATCGGTTCGGCATCGCCTTCGAGTCCTTCGCTGGCATCGGACTCGTCGCCGACTCCGCCGGCGCGGCGCTCGACGCGCCCATCGGGGCCGCGGGCGACGACGCGATACAGGGCGCTGCGGCCGCGCACCCCGTGCTCGGCGTCCTCGCCGGCTATGCGCGGCGGCCGCTCGCCGATCCGGAGCGCGTGCGCGAGCTGCTCTCGTCTGCGGCCCGACCATTCGCCGAGGCGCTGGCGCGTGCGGCTCGGCGCTCGGACCAGGCCGCCTCGCCGGCATCCTGTTATGCGACCCTGCTTCGCCATACGCAGGACTTCGTGCTCGAGCTCGACGAGGCCGGTCGCATCCTCGCCCGCTCGCCGGCGGTCGACGCCCTGCTCGCCGCGTCGCCGGACGCCCGGACGAGCCCGAAGCTCGGCGACCTCGCGACGGCGGCCTCGACCGAGACCTGCCTGACCGCGCTGACCGCTCCCTGCCCCGACGGCTTCGCCGGCCATCGCGTCGAGCTCGCGCTGCGACCGGCCGCGGGCATCGTGCGCCGACTCGAGGCCCATCTCGTTCCGCTCGACCCCGGACGCGCCGGCAGGCGACGAGGGCTGCTGATCGGTCTCGACGCGTGTCGCTCGGCGCTGCCCGAGGTCGCGAGCGAGCTGCTCCACCGCGTGATCGAGCAGAGTGCAGATCTCGTGTTCGTCTGCGACCTCGACACGACGATCCTCTTCGCGAACGAGACGGTCGGGCGTCAGCTGGCCATCGCGTCGACCGAACGACTCGTCGGTCGGTCGCTGCTCGATCTGCTGACGCCGACCGATGCGGCGAGGCTGCGCGGCGAAATCCTGCCGCACCTCGCGCCCGGCCTCCCCTGGCGCGGCGAGCGCGAGCTCGCGGCGGGGGGGCCCGACGGCGATGGGGAGAGGACGACGCCGACCGAGGCCACGGTCCAGCTCGTGCGCGATCGCGCGCCGGGCGATCGGCGCGGTGTACCGCGGGCCCACCTCGCGGTGACCCTCCGCGACATCCGCGCCCGCCGTCGCATCGAAATCGCCTTGCGGGAGAGCGAGCTGTCCCTGGCCCAGGCCCGCAAGATGGAGTCGGTCGGACGCCTGGCAGGAGGCATCGCCCACGACTTCAACAATCTGCTGACCGCGATCATCGGCTACAGCGATCTCGTCTTGCAGGAGCTGGCGGGCGACCATGCGGCGCGTCCGGACATCGAGGAGATCCTGCGCGCGGCCGAGCGGGCCGGCGGGCTGACGCGTCAGCTGCTCGCCTTCAGTCGACGCCAGGTCCTGCGCCCGGAGCGGGTCGACCTCAACGCCGTGGTGGCCGACATCGATCGGATGCTGCGCCGGCTGATCGGCGAGGACGTCGAGCTCGTGACCGAGCTCGACGGCGGCCTCGACGCGATCCTCGCGGACCCGGGCCAGATCGAGCAGGTCATCGTCAACCTCGTCGTCAACGCCCGCGACGCGATGCCGCGCGGCGGACGGCTCGAGATCGAGACCGCGAACTTCGTCTGTCGTTCGCCACAGCGCGTCGAGTCCGGCCAGCTCGCGCCCGGCAGCTACGTCACGCTGCGCGTCTCGGACTCCGGCATCGGCATGGACGAACAGACTCGCGCCCAGATCTTCGAGCCCTTCTTCACCACGAAGAGCGCGGCCGGAGGCACGGGGCTCGGTCTGGCCTCGGTGTACGGGATCGTCAGCCAGAGTCGCGGGCAGATCGCCGTGGAGAGTCGCCTCGGTCGGGGCTCGACCTTCACGCTCTACCTGCCGACCGCGAACGAGGAGCTGGCCGAGATCGAACCCGAGGAGGCGCTGGTCGCGGGGCGCGGCCGGGAGACGGTGCTGCTGGTGGAGGACTCGCGCCCGGTCCTGAAGCTGATCGAGCGCACGCTCCATCGACGCGGCTACACCGTCCTGCCCGCCGAGTCGGCGACCGCCGCCCTGCGTCAGTGCAGCCGCCACGAGGGCCCGATCGACCTGCTCCTGACCGACGTGGTCCTGCCGCGGATGTCGGGCCCCGAGATCGCTGAGCGGGTGCGCCAGCTGCGGCCGGGGGTCCGGGTGCTCTTCATGTCGGGCTTCACGGACGAGACCCTCGCGCAACATGGTCTCGCCCGGGACGAGCTCCGAATGCTCGAGAAGCCCTTCAGCTCGGCCACGCTGCTCGCTCGCGTGCGCACGGCCCTGGATCAAAGCGACGCGGGCGAGGCACCGGATGAGGCAGCGTTCCTCGTGGAACATCCGCTTGTAGATCAGGGGGTTGAAGAGTAGGTCGAGAAATTCGTTTCAAACTGGAATGCCCGCACGCCCACCCCGCAACCCGCTTCGGACCGCATCCCGACCGCGCCATCGCGTCGCCCCTCAGCCGGCCGACGCCGAGGGGTCGAGGGCCAGCTCGACCGCCGCCAGGATCCGCGCCACCGCGTCCTTGTGATCGATCAGGACGACGCGTGCCCGTTCGCCGGGACCGAAGCTCGCAGCGCCGAGACCGAGCTCGTCCGTCAGCACGACCAGAACCTCGACGACATCGCGATGGTCCGCGTACAACCGCTCGATCTTGCGAAACAAACGCGCCGACGCATCGGCACTGATGACCACGAGCCGCGCGATCCGCACGGCCCGACCCGCGGCCCCGTCTCCCTCCACTTCCCCGGCTCGCTGACGGTGGGCCGCCGCCCGCCGCCCGGCCGCCCCCTGCGCGAGGGCCGCCGACGCCGGCTCGAGCCCGCGCACCACCCGCCGCGCCCGCCGCGCCTCGAAGAGCGCCGAGGCCAGCGCCGGCGAGAGCGGCGCGCGCGGGTAGGCCGGCAAGCCGGCCGCGCCGGCGCCCCTCCGGCTGCGGATCCAGGACTCGGCGAGGGTCTCGGGATCGACGCGCTCTGCGAGCGTCCGGGGCCAGCGGGAGGCCAACACGGACGCGGCCTCGTCCGCCGTCCCGCCGCCCTGCCCCCCGCCCACGTCGTCCGCCATCCCGCTCTCCTCGCCGCTCGAAGCCCGGTCCGGCCGATCGGCGGTCGATCCGCCGGCCCATCGCCCGGGTTGATCGCATCCGTCGGCGCGACATGTCAATGCGCAGCCGCGCAGGGCGGCACCGGGTCGACGCACGAGGCGGTCGGCGGTCGGTCGGCGAGCGCTTGGCCACGCCCGCCATCCGCCGTCGCAACGAGCACGACCGATCGTCCGCGTCCCTTCTCAACGGGCGGGCGGGGGGTCGACTCGGCTGCCCATCGGCCCGATCGAAGCCGCACGCGCCGACGTGGGGCGCTCTTCCCGTTCGCGAACGCCGGCTCGAGCGACGACCGAGCTGACCTCGCAGTCCCGCGTCGAGGCGTAGGGCCAGGCGCGTGGCTCGCCGGACGTGTCCCAGCCGACGGCGATCGCTCCGTCCCGCCCCGTCCACGCGATCGTGCTGCCGACCGCTCGGAGCCGCGCGAGCACGGCCGGACTCGGCAATCCCCGCGTCGCATCACACGGCGCGCTCACGACGGCGAGCGTGGGCACGAGCACGCGAAGCCAGGCGGAATGCGAGCTCGAACGGCTGCCATGGTGCGCGACCTTCAGCAGGTCGACGGGGGCCAGCGCGCCGCTCCGGATCAGGTGGCGCTCGACGCCCTCCCCGACGTCGGCGGGAAACAGCACGGTGCGCCCGGCGATCCGCGCTTGCAACACGAGCGACCGCGCGTTGCGGCCGCCGTCGAGGACGCCCGTGCTCCGCGCGTTGCGGCCGCCGTCGAGGACGCCCGTGCTCCGCGCGTCGCGGCCGCCGTCGAGGACGCCCGTGCTGCGCGCGTCGCCCGCCGCGCATCGCCCGCGGTCGGCCCCGTCCCGTGCTGCGCGCCCGCATGGCGGAGCGGGCGGCCAGAGCACCTCGAGCTCGAGCGCCGCCCCGGACGCGCGCTGCATGCCCGCATGCATCCACTCGACCGGGATGCCTCGCCTTCGCGCGGCCTGCACGAGCGGCGCGAGCGCCGGATCGGGCGTGGACAGCGCGGGCAGCCAGAGGACGCCGACCGACATCGCGCCGAGCAGGCGAAGGGCCCCGCCCCGATGGTCGAGGTCGCCATGGCTGATGACGAGACCGTCGAGCCGCTCGACCCCGAGCGCACGCAACGCGCGCAGCACCGTGCCGCCGCCCGAACCATCCGCCGGCCCCCCGCCCGAGTCGATCAGCCAGGCGGCGTCCCCGCTTTCGATCAGGGCCGCATCCGCCTGCCCCACATCGAAGAAGACGACGCGCGGCCGCGTCTCGCCGAAGCTTCGTTCGCGCAGCGGCGCGAGACCGAGCCCCCCGACGACGAGCCAGATCGCCGCGGCACGAACCAAACGCCCGCAGCGCAACGCCATCAAACCGACGCCGACCGATGCCAGGCCCACGCTCCACGGCAGCCCGCCCGCCCGATCCGGCTCGGTCAGCGTTGCCGGCAAGTGCTCGTCCAGCGCGGCGTCGACGCCTGCCACCGCCCACTCGAGCAGCGCCGCCGGCGCGACCAGGGGCGCCAGCCAGGCGTCGCCCCACGATGCCGGCACGACGGCGAGTCCGACGACCGCCCCGAGCGCGCAGGGCAGCAGGACGAGGCCGGTCCAGGGAATCGCGAAGAGGTTGATCCAAGGCGACGGCCAGGCCCGCGGCAGCCCTTCGAGCTCGGTCAGGGGCAGCAACGCGAGCGATACGGCCAGCGAGGCGGAGAACGGAGCGAGTACGAAGCGCCTCCACCTGCTCTCGCCGACCCGCAGCGGTCGACCCCTCGCCCATCCCGGCGTCGCGTCGCGGTCGAGCGCCATGCCGGGCCGAGACGCCGCGCGCGACGAGGCGCCCGACTCCGCCCAGAGGCCCGCTCCGATCAGCGCGGTACATGCGACGAACGAGAAGCGTGCGCCCGGGGCGAAGAGTCGGTCGGGCTCGCCGACCAGCAGCCCGAGCCCGACGAGGGCGAGGAGGCCACCGGGGCGCGGCGCGATCCGGAGGCCGCGCGCCGCGGCGAGGAGCGCGAAGCAGGCGCTCGCGCGCAGCGCGGGGACGTTGCCGCCCGTCAGCCAGGCATACGCACCACCCGCGAGCCCCGCCGCGAGCAGCGGCACGCGAAAGTCGAGCAGGGACTGCCGCCTCGATCCGAGCCGGGTGCGCAGGCGCGCGACGCCCGCGCCGATCGGCCAGGCCACGAAGCCGACGTGAAGCCCCGAGACGGAGAGCAGATGCGCCAGGCCGAGCGCGCTGAAGCGCCGCCGGGTCCCCGCGTCGAGACCGGCGCGATCGCCGAGCGCGAGCGCGCGGACCAGCCCGGCGCCCGGTCGACAGCTCGGCAGCCGCCGGCGCGCCTCGGCCTGCCCCGCGCGCCGCATCGACGCAAGCGCCGCCGCGATGCGGGCGAGCCCCGGTCGCTCCGGAACGACCTCGACGACCCAGTCGGGATCGAGCAGCCGGGCCCGGGCACCGATTCCCCGGCGTGCATACGCATGGGCCCGATCGGGCGAGCCCGGATTGCGGGTCGGCCGCAGAGGCGCGATCCGCACGGCGAGCCGCACCCGCGCTCCGGGCCAGAGCAGCGCGTCCGCCCGCGTGGCGCAACCGCTGATCGCGCGCCCATCGCCGCAGTGGGCCGACTCGTTCGTCGACCATGCGTATCCGTCCCCCCCGTTCTCTCCGTCATCCCCGACCGCTCGCATCGGATTCGCGGTCGCTCGCGCCTTCCGCTTCGCCTCGGGCGCCTCGGCCCTCGCCGCAGGCGCTTCCTCCTTTTTTGCCGCAGGCGCTTCCTCCTTCGCCGCAGCCGCTTCCTCCCTCGCCGCAGGCGCTCCGCCCCACGATGCCAGTGCCGTGTCGCACGCCGATGGGCGATCATTCGGCGCCGCCCGTCGCTCGTCCGCGGTCGGCGACAGCCGGAGCACCAGTCGCTCGGGCAAGCGCCGAGGGCGAGCCTCGGGCCCGCGCTCGAGCACACGCTCGGTCCCGCGCTCGGGCTCCCCGGCCGCATGGCCATCCGCCTCGCGGACCGCCCACAGCTCGATCTCGTCGCCGCCAGCGCGTGTCCGACGCGCCGCGACCCGCGCATCGATGCGATGAACCCGGTCCACCTCGACCGCTGCCCGCTCCGCCGCGCTCGCAGCCCCCCGGCGTGCGCGCTCGAGCATGGACGCATGGCGATCATGACCCGCCGCGAGCCCGAGCAGACCGATCCAGCCGAGCGCCATCCCCCGGCCGAGCCTGCCGCGCCCGCCGATCCGGATCGCGAGCGGGTCCGCCGCGCGCGAGGCACGTCTCGGCGCCCGCGACCCGCTGCGCCGCGGCAGACCGGCCCGAACGGCCAGCGCCCCGATGGCGATCGCAGCGAGGCTTGCTCCGAGCCCGAGCCAGACGAAGCCCCCTCCAGGCGCATCGCGGCCATCGGCCCAGACGATCCCAGTCGCAAAGCAGACGAGAAGCCAGACGATCCAGGTCACCTCGGCAGCGTGCGCCTCGTTCGGGGACCACCCGTCTTGAGCGATCGCCTGGCGGCCACCGTTGGCCCGACGATCACGCGGGCACGGCGGCCCGGGACGGAGCGTGACGCCGCAGGCGGCGTCGGGCACCGGCGGCGCCGGTGTTCACGTCGCGAGAACGACGGCTCACCGGCGGGCGCTTCGTAGCGAGCGGGGTCAGCGGAACGCGGCGCGCGTGAAGCCGGCGGAGCGTGCGGTCAGTGAAGCAGTCGGCCGCTCGATCCGTTGGGCTTCTGGGGACGCATGCGCTGCGCGTAGGCCGCCAGGACCTCGAGCACCTCGTCGAGCTTCGCCAGCTCGCCGGTGAAGGCGCCGAGCAGGCGCTCGACTTCGCGTACGTCCTTGAGGCTGCGCTCGACGTGCGCCTGGGTCTCGCTCTGGAGTGCGAGGGCGAGGGCCGCCCCACGGATCAGGGCCGACGAGGAGCCGCGACCGAGCGCCGGCTGCGACTCGGCGAGTCGCGGTGCGAGCCGTGTGGCCCAGTCGGCGTCGATGCCCGCCGCCTCGATGCGCGCCTCCCAGTCTTCGATCCGCTTCGGATCGGACCGGACGGACGCGCCGCCCATCCGGGCCGCGTCGACCCGCCTCGCGCCCCGCAGCCCGCGCCTTCCCCGCCTTCCCTGCCACCAGCGCTGCCAGAGCGCGCGAAGAGCCATGATCCCGATCGTCCCCCGGTCCGCTCGCGGCGACGGACCCGCCATCGGCCGGCACCTGTCGCGCCGGGCCGCAGGGGAGGCAGGAGCAAGTTCGGTGCCACGCGGGAGCCCATCCCGAGTCGCCTCAACGCGACGCGAGCCGGCCGCCGCCCGGTCGGAGCCGCCCGCCGAGGGAAGTCGATTGCCCTCTCTGGGCATTCGGAGTCGGGGCATCGGGGCCTCCCGCCCGGGCTCGATCCGCGCGGGGGCGATCCCCGATGGTGCTCCGGCGCCGTGGGCGCATCGCACGGCGCGGGGTCGGCCTCGCCGCGAAGGCGTCGGGCGCGGCGGCGCCGCTCAGTCGCGCCAGGCCATCGGGACGCGGGCGTCGTCGGCCTCGGCCTCGAGCACCGCGACCTGGCGGTCGTTCTCCTCGAGCGCGGCCTCGAGCTCCGAGCGGCGGACGGACCAGTTCGGATTGATGCGGTCGAGTTCGGCCTCGATGGCCCCGCGGCGGGCGGCGAGCTGCGCGAACTGATTGCGCCACTGCTGCTCGGTTCGGCCGCCGCGAATGATGCCGGCCTCGGCGAGGCCGTTCGGCGTCAGCGTGACGATGCCGGCGACCGGATCGACGTCGTAGCGGAAGTGATTGAAGAAGGAGAGGCCGAGCAGACCGAACGACATCGACGGGCTCACGGTCGCCGGGACGTTCTCGGCGCGGGCCCCGCCGAGGTCGACACTCGAAAGCGTCACGAGCGACTGTTGGACCAGTCCGTTGGCCGTGCTGTAGATGCCCGTGCGCGAGTCGGCGAGCTCGAGTCCGAGCTGGTCGGCGACGACTTTGGGGATCACGACGTCGGACGCGCCGGTATCGATGTGGAAGGGCGCGACGACCTCGTCGTTGAGCCGGACCTGGACGAGCATCGCCGAGCCGGCGCGCTCGACGGGAACGCGGTAGGTCGCGCCCGCCTGGCGACGAGCTCGAGGCGCCATCGCGTTCGGATCGCGCAGTCGCGACGGACGCGCGCCGCGCGGCGAGGCCGCAGCGGGCGCCGGGTCGTAGCGTTGGATCTCCGGCCCGGGCCCCTCCTTGCGCGATGCATGGGCCTCGGCCTCGGCCCGGTGGGCGTCGGGGACCTGGTAGAGGTCCTGCGCGAAGTGGAGCTGGCCCTGCTCGTCGCGCCACTGGTAGATCTGCGCGAGCGCCGGTCGCGCGAGCAGCAAGACGAGGCCCAGTCCGCCGACCGCGCGTCGCGCACCGAGCCAGAGCACGCGTCGTCCATCCATGTCGGATCCGCCCGTGAGGGTTTCGCTCGCCTATCGGAGCGACCGCCGGGCCGCTTGATCGGCGGCGGATCCTGCGCGATCGCCGAGTCAGGCGGTCGAGCCGGAGGCGGGGCCGCGATCGGCATCGTCGCCCTCGATGGCGGCCTCGGGGGCCTCGGCGGTCGAGGCGACCAGGGGCGAAGGCGCGCCTTCGTCCTCGGCCGCGACGCCTCCGCCGGCGTCCCCGGTGCCGCGCGGCCCGCCGGGCCCTCCGCCCTCTTCCGCCGCGCCCGCCTGCTCGGGCGCTGCGCCGGCCCGCGCTGTCCCGGCCTCGCCGGGCTCGGGTTCGGGCTCGGCGAGCCCGTCGAAGAAGGTCCGGATCGCCTGGGCATCCCGGACCGAGATCCCCGGCACCGACTCGAGCACCGTCCGACTCGCCGCCCGCACCGCCCGCAAGGAGCCGAGGGTCTTGAGCAGCGCGCGTCGCTTGACCGGTCCGATCCCCGGCAGCTCCTCGAGGATCGAGACCATGTTGAGCCGCGAGCGCAGGTCGCGCTGGTACTCGATGGCGAAGCGGTGGGACTCGTCGCGCACGCGCTGCAGCAGCAGCATCGCGCGGCTGCTCGGGGCAAGCTGGAGCGGATTGGTCCGCCCCGGCCGGAAGATCCGCTCCGCCTTGAGCCCACCCGAGCGCTTGACCCGTGGCGAGGGCGAGTGCGCGTCGCGCTCCTTCGAGATGCCGAGCACCTCGACCTCGAGCCCCGCGTCGGCGAGGGCCGCCGTCACGACGCCGAGCTGCCCGCGCCCGCCGTCGACCATCAGCAGATCCGGCAGCGGCTCGGCCTCGACCCGCGCGAGCCGGCGGTCGAGCATCTCGCGCAGACAGGCGTAGTCGTCGCCGGCCGTCGCCTCGCGCATGCGATAGCGGCGATAGTCGGCCGTCACGGGCTCGCCGTGCTCGAAGACGACGCGGCTCCCGACGGCGAGCGTCCCCTGCAGGTTCGAGACGTCGTAGCACTCGATGCGCACCGGACGCACCGCGAGCCCGCAGCGCTCCATCAGCTCGTCGATCGCGGCATCGAGGCTCTCGCGCGCGGCGAGACGCGAGGCGAGCCCGAGCCGGGCGTTGCGCTCGGCGATCTCGACGAGCCGCCGCCCGGCCCCGCGCTGGGCGAAGCGGATCTCGACCGGCTGATCGAAGCGCTCGCGCCAGAGCGCGACGAGGGCGCCCTCGTCGTCGTAGGGCACCGAGGTCAGGATCTCCCGCGGCGGCCCCTGCCCGCCGTCCGAGCCGTAGAACTGGCCGAGGAAGGAGCCCATGACCTCGCCGTCGTCGAGCTGGACGTTCGAGAAGGAGAAGCCCCGCGCCCCGATCACCCGTCCCTCCCGCACATGGAGCACCTGGACGTCGACCTCTCCCGCCTCCCGCGCCAGCGCGAAGACGTCGCGGTCGACCCCACCCTCCGTCACGATCTGCTGCCCCTCGATCGTGCGCTCGACGGCCGCGATGCGATCGCGCAGCCGCGCCGCGTCCTCGAAGCGCTCTTCGGCCGCCGCCGCCTGCATCTCGTGCTCGAGCCGCTCGACCAGCTCCCGCGACCGCCCGCGCAGGAAGAGCACGGTCCCGCGCACCTGCTCCGCGTACGCCGCCGCCGTCGTCAGCCCGCAGCAGGGTCCGAGGCAGCGCTTCATCTCGTACTCGACGCAGGGTCGGCCCCGCCGCGCGTAGTCGTTGAAGTTCGCGTTCGTGCAGGAGCGCAGCGGGAAGAGCTTCTGCAGCTTCGCCAGCGAGGCCTTGAGCGCGACGCTCGACGTGTAGGGTCCGAAGTACTGCGCCCCGTCCTTGCGGAACCGGCGCACCATCGTGACCCGCGGCCAGGCCTCCTTCTCGTCGATCCGCAGCGCCAGGTACTGCTTGTCGTCGCGCAGGCGGACGTTGAAGGGCGGGCGGTGCTGCTTGATCAGCTCGTTCTCGAGCAGCAGCGCCTCCTTGACGTTGCCCGTGACGAGGACCTCGACCGAGACCGCGCGCCGGACCAGCGCCGGGATCCGGATCCGGCCGTCGCCGCCGGAGACGTACTGCCGCACGCGCGCCTTCAGGCTCTGCGCCTTCCCGACGTAGAGCACCGCCCCCGACTCGCTCTTGAAGAGGTAGACGCCGGGCTCGCTCGGCAGCCGATCGACCTGTTCCTCGAGGGTCGACATGGGACCTCATTGGGCGCGGACCGGGCCGGGCCGCCCGCCGGACCGGCGCTAGGTCAGCTGGATGCGCTCCGCCTCGAGCGCCTTGATCCGGTCGCGCAGCTCGGCCGCGCGCTCGAACTCGAGCGCCCGCGCGGCCTCGCGCATCTCGACGCGCAGCGCCTCGATCAGCTTCGGCAGCTCGTGGCGGGGGAGATCCGCCATCTCGCGCTCGCCCGCCTTCGGGACCGTGACGTAGTCCATCTCCCAGATCGACGACTGCAGGCTGGTGATGCGTTTCTGGACGGTCTTCGGCGTGATGCCGTGCTCGGTGTTGTACGCCTCCTGCCGGGCGCGGCGGCGGCCGGACTCCTCGAGCGTCGCGCGGATCGAGTCCGTCTGCTGGTCGGCGTAGAGGATGACCCGACCCTTCACGTTGCGCGCGGCGCGCCCGATCGTCTGGATCAGCGAGCGCGTCGAGCGCAGGAAGCCCTCCTTGTCCGCGTCGAGGATCGCGACGAGCGCGACCTCCGGAATGTCGAGGCCCTCGCGCAGGAGGTTGATGCCGACGAGCACGTCGAACTTGCCTTCGCGGAGCTCGCGGATGATCTCCATGCGCTCGATCGTCTTGACGTCGCTGTGGAGATAGCGGATGCGGACGCCGAGCTCCGCGTAGTAGTCCGTCAGCTCTTCGGCCATGCGCTTGGTCAGCGTCGTCACGAGGACGCGCTCCTCCTTCGCGACGTGGCCCTGGATCTCGGCCAGCAGGTCGTCGACCTGGCCGTTCGCCGGGCGCAGCTCGATCATCGGGTCGAGCAGTCCGGTCGGGCGGATGATCTGCTCGACGACGACGCCCTGGCAGCGACCGAGCTCGTATTCGGCCGGGGTCGCCGAGACGTAGACGCGCTGCCCCGCCCGCTCCTCCCACTCGTCGAATCGCAGCGGACGGTTGTCGAGGGCCGACGGCAGGCGCCAGCCGTACTCGACGAGGGTCTCCTTGCGCGCGCGATCGCCGCGGTACATGCCGCCGATCTGGGGGACGGAGACGTGGCTCTCGTCGAGCACCACGAGCGCGTTCTTCGGCAGGTAGTCGTAGAGCGTGTAGGGCGTCTGGCCCGCGCTGCGACCGTCGAGCCAGCGCGAGTAGTTCTCGACGCCATGACAGAACCCGAGGGTCTCGAGCATCTCGAGGTCGTAGAGCGTCCGCTGCTCGAGCCGCTGGGCCTCGAGCAGCTTGTTCTCCCTGCGGAAGCCGGCGAGCCGCTCCTGCAGCTCGTCGCGGATCCCGGTGCAGGCGTGACGGATGCGATCCATGGTCGCGACGTAGTGGCTGGCAGGGTAGATCATGGCGCGCTTGGGCCGCGAGACGACCTTGCCGCGGAGCGGATCGATCTCGGCGATCGAGTCGATCTCGTCGCCGAAGAACTCGACCCGAATCGCCATCTCCCCCTCGTACTGGGGAAAGATCTCGACGACGTCGCCGCGGACGCGGAACGTCCCGCGATGGAAGTCGTGATCGTTGCGCGTGTACTGGATGTCGACGAGGCGACGCAAGAGCTCGTCACGGACGAGGCTCATGCCGGTCTCGACGTAGACGTGCATCGAGCCGTAGTTCTCCGGCGCGCCGAGGCCGTAGATGCAGGACACGCTCGCGACGACCAGCACGTCCTCGCGCGTCAAGAGCGAGTGGGTCGCCGAGTGGCGCAGCTTGTCGATCTCGTCGTTGATCGACGAGTCCTTCTCGATGTAGGTATCCGACGAGGGGATGTACGCCTCGGGCTGATAGTAGTCGTAGTAGGAGACGAAGTACTCGACGGCGTTCTCGGGAAAGAGCTGCTTGAACTCGGCGTAGAGCTGGGCCGCGAGCGTCTTGTTGGGCGACATCACGAGCGCCGGCCGATCGAGCCGCTCGACCGCACAGGCGATCGTGAAGGTCTTGCCGCTGCCGGTGACGCCGAGGAGCGTCTGGTGCTTGTCGCCGCGCAGGAGGCCCTCGCAGAGCTCGTCGATGGCCCGCGGCTGGTCGCCGGCGGGCTTGAAATCGGAGACGAGCTTGAAGGGTTGGCTCATTTCGGCTTGCTCCGGCGCCAGCGGGGCCCCTGCGGCGTGTCGACGATCTCGATGCCCTCGGCCTTGAGCGCGTCCCGGATGCGATCCGCCTCCGCGAAGCGGCGCGCCTGCTTCGCCGCCTGGCGCTCCGCGAGGAGCCCGTCGACGCGCGGGTCCTGCTCCCAGGCCTCTTCCTGGCCGGGCCGCGCCTCGCCGAGCCGCAGCCCCAGGACCGTATCGAACGCCCGCAGGAGATCACGCCGCACCGCCTTCGGCAGCGCGTCCCCGCGCGCCACCTCCCAGACGACCGCCATCGCCTTCGGCGCGTTCAGGTCGTCGGCCAGCGCCGCGCGGAAACGCGCGAGAAAGGGCTCGCCCGCCGCCGGGACGGCCGCGTCCGCCGGCCTCGACCCGACCTGCTCGACGGGAACGACCCCGAGCTCGCGCGCCACGCCCTGGAGCCGCCGGTAGCCCGTCGCCGCGGCCTGGATCGCCTCCTCGCCGTAGCTCTGCTGCTGGCGGTAGTGGGCCTGGAGGAAGAAGTAGCGGAAGGCGAGCGGGTCGATGCCCTGGGCGACCAGGTCCGAGAGCGTCCGCACGTTGCCCTTCGACTTCGACATCTTCTCCGCGCCCATGTCGAGGAACTCGTTGTGCATCCAGAACTCGACCCAGGGATGGACGTGGTAGCCGCACTCGCTCTGGGCGACCTCGTTGGTGTGGTGGACGCTGGCGAGGTCGATGCCCCCGGTATGGATGTCGAAGTGATCGCCGAGGTAGCGATGGGCCATGGCGGAGCACTCGAGGTGCCAGCCGGGGAAGCCGCGGCCCCAGGGCGAGTCCCATTCCTGCAGCCGCCGGACGCCGGGCTCGGCGAACTTCCAGACGGCGAAGTCCGCGGGATGACGCTTGCCCTCCGTGATGCCGATGCGGGCGCCCTCGGCCTGACCGGCGAGATCGAGATGCGCGAGCTCGGCGTAGCGGGGGAAGAGGCTCGTGTCGAAGTAGAGCCCGTCGGGGATGCGGTAGAGAAACCCGCCCGCCTCGAGGCGACGTGCGAGGTCGATCTGCTCGGCGATGTGGTCGCTGGCCTTGGGATTGTGCTCGGGCGGCAGGCAGTTCACGGCGGCGCCGTCGTCGCGCCAGACCTGCGTGTAGTAGGCGGCGATCTCCTCCGCCGTCTTGCCGGCGCGACGCGCGGCGGCCTCGATCTTGTCCTCGCCCTCGTCGGCGTCGGAGACGAGGTGGCCGACGTCGGTGATGTTGATGACGTGGGTGACCGCGAGCCCTTCGAAGAGGAGGAAGCGCTTCAGCAGGTCGGAGAAGAGGCGCGAGCGCAGGTTCCCGATGTGGGGCGGGCCGTAGACCGTGGGCCCGCAGCTGTAGAGCCCGACCTGGCCCGGTCGGATCGGGACGAACGGGCGTCGGCTGCGGGTGCGCGTGTCGTAGAACTCGATCGGGATCACCTTCTGCTCATCCTTCGTTCGTCGCCTCGTCTTCGCCGCGGCGTGCGGTACCGGCCCGTCCCCGCCGACGTGCGGCCTGAATCCGTGCGCTGGCGCGGCCCGGCCGCCCGCGCCGCGTCACTCTTCCTCGAGCAGCACGACCGCCATCGCCGCGATCCCCTCGCCCCGCCCGATCGCGCCGAGCCGGTCCGTGCTGGTCACCTTGACGTTGACCCGCGCGGGCTCCGCATCGAGCAGCGCCGCGACGCGCGCCTGCATGGCCGGCTGGTGCGGCGCGAGCCGCGGGACCTGCGCGATCACCGTCGCGTCCAGGTTGCCGAGCCGGAAGCGCGCCGCCCGCATGCGCGCCACCACCCGCGTCACGATCTCGCTGCTCGCGACCCCGCGCCAGCGCGCGTCGCTCGAAGGGAAGTGGCGGCCGAGATCCCCCTCGCCGAGGGCGCCGAGGATCGCGCTCGCGATGGCGTGGAGCAGCGCGTCGCCGTCGGAATGGCCGACGAGGCCGCGCTCGCTCGGGAGCTCGACGCCGCCGAGCCAGAGCGGGCGCCCCTCCGCGAGCGCATGGACGTCGATGGCCTGTCCGATCCTCATGCTTCGTCCTGTCCCGCGGCCGCGCGTCGCGGTCGCCGCGCCGCGAGCAGCGCCTGCGCCGCGACGAGATCCTCGGCCCGCGTGATCTTCGGGTTCGGCGCCCGGGCCTCGACGACCCGGACGACATGGCCGGCCGCCTCGACGAGCGCCGCGTCGTCGGTCGCGCGCCGACCGGCGCGAGCCGCCGCTTCCGTCGCTGCCACGAGCCAGTCGCGCCGAAAGACCTGCGGCGTCTGTGCGGCCCAGTAGGCCGCCCGATCCGGCGTCTCGACGATGCGGTCCCCCTCGACGCGCTTCAGCGTATCGCTGACCGGCGCGGCCAGGATCGCCGCCCCGGTCGCCCGCGCCGCCTCGACGACCCGCTCGACGTCGCCAGGATCGACCAGGCAGCGCGCCGCGTCGTGGACGGCGACGAGGCCGATTGCGTCGGGCAGGCTCGCGAGACCCGCCCGCATCGAGTCCTGGCGCTCGGCGCCGCCGACGACGAGCGGCGCGAGCCCCGCGACGTCGGCCAGCGATCGCGCGATCCGCTCGAACGCCGCCCGATCCCGCTCGGCCACGACCGGCACGATCCGATCGATCCCCTTCGCGGCCGCGAGCGCCCGGATCGAACGCTCGAGGAGGGTGCCCCCCGCGAGCGCGACGAAGGCCTTCGACACGCCGGCGCCGAGCCGCTCGCCCCGCCCCGCCGCGAGCACCAGCGCCGCGACGGCGGGCCCCCCGACCACGCCTAGTTCACCGGCTGGCGAACCGCATCGACCTCGATCGCATGGGCCTCGAGGATCGTGCCGCGCGCCCGCTCGAGCGCGGTCTCCGCCGCGTAGAAGGTCTGCAGGGCGTTGATCTTCTGGCTCTCGGCCTCCACGAGATCCTCCTCCCGCTGCAGCACCTCGAAGGGCGTCGATTCGCCGTGCTCGAGCCGGATGCGCTCGGCCCGCAGCTGCTCCTCGGCGGCGAGCCGCCGCCGCTCGGCGGCCTCGATGCCCTGGGCCGCGGCGAGCAGCGTCCGCGTCGCCGCGCGGACCTCGAGGATGATCTCCTGCTCGAGGCGGATGCGGCTCGACTGGCTGCGCCGGAGCTCGAACTCGCCGCGGTCGACCAGCTTGCGGCCGCGGGTGTTCGGGATCGGGACCGAGACGACGCCCCGAACCCGGTAGTTGTTGAATCCGTCGGAATCGAAGAAGTTGTAGAACGAATCGTTGTAGTCGCGGCGTTGGATGTCACCCGGGTTGATCGGAAAGCTGCCGATCTGGATGTTCGAGTTGGGGCGTCCAGCGATCCCGACGTAGCCATAACGTCCCTCGAGGTCGAACTGCGGCAGGCGCTGGCTCTTCGCGAATTGAAGATTGAACTCGCTCTGCTCGATCGCATTCTGGGCGAGCTTGAGCTCGGGGCGCTGATCGAAGGCCTTCGCCACATCGCCCTCGACATCGACCGCCCCCACCGCATGCGGTCGGAGCTCCGAGGTCGGCTCGAGCTGCAGATCGGTCAACGGCTTCAGTCTCGTTCCCAGGACGGCATCGATCAGCACGTCTTGCGCGTTGCGATAGCTGTTGGCGCTCTGGATCAATTCGAACTCACGGTTGGCCACCCCGGCCTCGGCTTCGACGACCTCGACTTGCGAGACCACACCGACTTCGTACTGGGTCCGGGTCTGATCGAGCAGCGCGCGTGCCGTCTCGAGACTCTTCTGCGCCACGCGCACGCGATCCCGCGCCGCAACGAGGCCCCAGTAGCGATTGACCGTCGACTGGACGATGTCCATCAGCGACTGACGGAACTGCTGCTCGGCCGCCTCGCTCTGGGCGCCCGACAGCTTCACGTTGGTCCAATTCTGGTTCCAGACCAGGTTGCGCAGGAGCGGGACCGTCGCCGAAAGGAAGAAGCTCGTGGTGTACTGCTGCTCGTACACGGCAGCCGAGTTGCGGGTCATGACCGAGTTGCTGCTGAACCGTGCGTCGAGCGAGGCGCCGACGTAGGGGATCAGCTGGGTCACCCCGACGTCGCCACCGATGGTCCGATCGCGATTCCGCTTCACGATGCTGAACGGGCTGACGTTGCGGGACTTGGCGATGTCGTACTGGGCCGATCCGGAAACCGTCGGATCGTACGCCCCCCATGTGCTCGCGGCTTCGGCCTCCGCGATCAGCGGCCCGTATCGCTCGACCTCGACCTCGAGTCCGTTCCGGATCGCCATCGCCACCGCTTCCTCGATCCCCAGCGACTGCCCGGCCCCGACGATCACCGCTCCCGGGGCGAGGTCGTCCGCGCCTGGCATCGTCGAGCCGGGAACGGAGAGGACGTCGACGGGCGACGGCTGCGCCGTCGCGGACGGCTCCGGCCTGGGCGGGCGCGGCTCGCGCGCCGCGCCATCGGTCGGGCCCACGCCCTCGCCCGCCGCAGGCTCCTCCTGCCAGGGCGCCGCCTCGCCCGCCGGAACGGCGGCCGCACCTTGCGCAGCCGGCTCCGAGAACGGGGCCACCATCAGGGCCAGCATGGCCAGCCCCGGAACGAACCAACGCGTCATGAAGATCCTCCGGCCGGGGAGCGGAACCCGGCGCGGCCCCGATGATGGGGGCCACCGCGGGCCATCGCAACCCGATGGAGACCGGGATCACAGCTTGCACCCTTCGCCGATGCGATAACCTGCCCGGACTTCGTCCCGGAACAGCCGGGGATTCGAGTCGATGGGAGGACGTTCGTCGTGGGATTCTTCAGCAGCAGGGGGCGTGGGGACAGCAGCTCTTCCGAGCCCGCGCGCGAGAGTGCCGGAACGACGTCCGATTCGGCCGCGAAGCCGACGCAGTCCTGGTCGACGGTGCCGACGGCGCAGACCGCGTCTTCGGAGCGACCGCGGGAGAACGATTCGACGACCGGCCGCGGCGCCGGCAACCAGGGGGGAATCGAGAGCATGGCGGCGATTGGCAAATCGATCGTTTTCAAGGGCGAGCTGACGGGCGAGGAGGACCTCGAGATCGAGGGCCAGGTCGAAGGCAACGTCCGGCTGCCGAACAACCAGCTGACGATCGGGGCCAACGGCCGCCTGACCGCCCAGGTGGTGGCGAAGTCGATCATCGTGATCGGGCGCGTCAAGGGCAACCTGACGGCGACCGAGCGCATCGAGATCCAGGCGACGGGCATCGTCGAGGGCGACGTCAAGGCGCCGCGTCTGAACGTCCAGGAGGGCGCCGTCCTGAACGGCGGCATCGACATGTCCGCGACGGCCTCGGCCGCGGCTCAGACGGGCGCTTCGACGACGGCAGCCGCGACGGGCGAGTCCCGCAAGAGCGGCCCGGCCCTCGCGGCCCAGCCCGCGGCGCAGGTGGCCCGCCCCTAGTCGAACCGGGTCGAGTCGGATCGAAAGACGAAACGCCCGGGCCCATCGCGTGTGGGACCCGGGCGTTCTGTCTCTGCATCCCGAACGGACGCGGTCCGCTCCCGCGTCGTCGGCGCGCTCGGCCCGCGCGGTCCGCTCCCGCGTCGTCGGCGCGCTCGGCCCGCGCGGTCCGCTACAGCGTCGTCGGCGCGCTCGGCCCGCGCGGTCCGCTTCCGCGTCGTCGGCGCGCTCGGCCCGCGCGGTCCGCGTCCGCGTCGTCGGCGCGCTCGGCCCGCGCGGTCCGCTCCCGCGTCGTCGGCGCGCTCGGCCCGCGCGGTCCGCTTCCGCGTCGTCGGCGCGCTCGGCCCGCGCGGTCCGCTTCCGCGTCGTCGGCGCGCTCGGCCCGCGCGGTCCGCTCTCGCGTCGTCGGCTCGCTAGGCCCGCGCGGTCCGCTCCCGCGTCGCGCTGCGCTTGCCGGTCCCGCCCCGCGTCTTGCGGTCGCCGTAGCGCCGCTCGAGGAAGAGCAGCAGCGGCGAGGCGATGAAGATCGAGGAGTAGGTGCCGACGACGATGCCGATCAGCATCGTGAACGAGAACGGGAAGATCACCTCTCCGCCCAGGAAGAGCAGTGCCAGGACCGCGAGGACCGTCGTTCCGGCGGTCAGGACCGTGCGCGACATCGTCTGGTTGACGCTGAGGTTCAGGACCGCCTCGAGGTCCTGCGCGGGATGCAGCTCGAGATTTTCGCGGATGCGATCGTAGATGATGATCGTGTCGTTCAGGCTGTAGCCCACGATCGCGAGCAGGGCCGCCAGGATCTGCAGGTCGAACTCGATGTTCGCCATGACCAGGATGCCCGCGGTCAGGAACACGTCGTGGAAGGTCGCGACGACCGCGCCCGGCGCGTAGCGCGCGTTGAAGCGGAACGCGATGTAGATCAGGATCGCGATCGCGGCCATCAGCATCGAGTTCGCCCCGTCGCGCCGCAGGTCCGCGCCGACCTTCGGCCCCACGTACTCGACGCGCTGTTCGACGAAGGGCCCGATGGCCTGGCGGATCGTCGCTTCGAGTCGCGCGACCCGGGTATTCGCCTCGAGGCCGTCCTCGACCTCGGGCTCGGCCCCGGCCGACTCGTCGGGGCGCTCCTTGAACTTGACCAGGAACTCCGACGCGTCGACTTCGCCGAAGCGCACGACCGTCGCGTCGAGGAAGCCCGCACCGCGGACCACGTCACGCAGCCGGCCCTCGTCGACCGTGACGCCGGGATCGAAGCGAAGCTGGAACTCCGTTCCGCCGGCGAAGTCGATCCCCGTCGGAATGCCGCCGCGCGCGATCGCCGCCGCGATGCCGAGCGCGATCACGATCAGCGAGAGCCCGATCGTGATCTTCCGGTAGCGCAGGAAGTCGATGTTGAGGTCGGGCGAGATGATCTGCATCGGCACGGTGGGCGACTCCCGACGAGCCCGGCGCGGCCTGGCCGCGGCGGACCCGCCCGCTAGATCGAGAGGTTCGTGACGGTCCGGTTCGAGAGATAGAGGTCGTAGAGCAGGCGCGTGAGCACGAGCGCCGTGAAGACACTCGTCACGATCCCGACCGAGAGCGTGACCGCGAAGCCCTTGATCGGCCCGGTTCCGTACTCGAAGAGGATGATGCCCGTGATCAGGGTCGTGATGTTGGCGTCGAGCACGGTCCAGAGCGCCTTGTCGAAGCCCATCGAGATCGCCGTCCGCACCGCCCGCCCCGCGCGCAGCTCCTCGCGGATGCGCTCGAAGATCAGCACGTTGGCGTCGACCGCCATGCCCATCGTCAAGACGAGGCCGGCGATGCCCGGCATCGTCAGCGTCGCCTCGAAGAGCGACATCAGGCCGATCAGCAGGAACATGTTCGCGACGAGCGCGATCCCCGCGAACACCCCCGAGAGGCGGTAGTAGACCATGCAGAACGCGACGACGGCGAGGAATCCGATCAGCGCCGCGAACCCGCCCTTCTCGATCGAGTCCTGACCGAGGCCCGGACCGACCGTACGCTCCTCCTCGATCACGACCGGAACCGAGAGCGAGCCGGCCCGCAGGATGACTGCGAGATCCGCGGCCTCCTCCGCCGTGAACCGCCCCTCGATCATCCCGCGCGTCGAGATCCGCGCCCGGATGACCGGCGCGCTGTAGACGTTCTCGTCGAGGATGATGGCGAGCTGGCGCCCCCGGTTCTTCTCGGTCAGTGCCTCGAAGAGTGCGCCGCCCTCCGGACTGAAGGTGAACTCGACGATCGGGCGCTGCTGCTGGTCGAACTGGACGCGCGCGTCCTCGAGATAGTCGCCCGTGATGTCCGCGACCCGCGGTACCAGATAGGCGCGGACCTCGGTGTTGGTCTTCTCGTCGACCTGCTTCACGATCATCTGATCGGGCGCGATCCCGTCCGGATATCGCTTGCGAAGCTCCGCCTCGGAATCGTCGGAGTCGACGACGATCTTGAACTCGAGGAAGCCCGTGCTCTTCAGGAGGTTGCGGGCGCGATCGCGGTCGATCTCCTCGCCCGGGATCTGGACCAGCACGCGGTCGTCGCCCTGCCGCGTCACGACCGAGTCCGGGATGCCGCGCTGGGGATCGTCGATGCGCCGCCGCAGGACCTCGAGCACCTGGGACATCGTCCGCTCGCGGATCTCCTCGGTCCACCGCTCCGTCAGCGCATAGCGCAGCTCGAGCCCCTCGCCGCCGACCGACTCGAGCACGCCCGTGTCGTCGAAGGCGTCGACCACCTCCCGCCGATCCTCCGGGCGCCGCAGCGAGACGACGAGCTGCGAGCGGTCCTCGACCCGTGTGTCGAAGCCGATCCCCTCCTTCGAGAGCCGCTCCTGGACGCTCTTGCGCAGGAACTCGAGCTCGCGCGAGACCGCCTCGGAGAGGTCGACGCCGACGACCCAATGGATCCCGCCGCGCAGGTCGAGCCCCATGCGGAGGCCGTCGTCGGGCCAGATCGCGCTCGCGACGCGCTCCTCCTTCGGCACGAAGTTCGCCGCCGTCAGGAAGGTGAAGAGCGCGACGAGCCCTCCGACCAGCACCGCCCGCCATGCGATCCCACTGCTCACGCCTCGTCTCCCTTGCCGCCGCTCTCGCTCGCGCTCGCCTTCGTCAGCTGATCGATCCGATTGCGGCTGATGCGCAGCTTCACCTTCTCGCCACGAATGCGGGCGACCTCGACCTCGAGCACGTCGCCCTCGACCGACAACACATACCCATGGATCCCGCCCTGGGTCACCACGTCGTCCCCGCGCGCCGCCGTCTGCAGGAATGCCTCGCGCTCGCGCTGCTGTCGCTGCTGGGGTCGGATCACGAGGAAGTAGAAGATCAGGAAGATCGCGCCCATCATGAGCAGGAAGGAGAAATCCGCACCCCCCGGTGCGGCCTGGGCCAGCGCGACCCCACTCGAATCCATCGCCTATCTCCCCTGCGCCTCGGCGCCGCCATGCGACGCGATGCTCTCGGCGCCCCACGTCTCGAGCTGCGCCCCCGGATAGAAGCGCGCGAGGATACGTCGATACGAGGCCCCCCGCCGCGCCAGCTCGCGGGCCCCCCATTGACTCATGCCGACGCCGTGGCCGAATCCCGAGCCCACGAAGGCAAATCCCTCCGGCGTCTCGCGCACGTCGAAGAGCATGCTGCGCAGACCGAGGCTCTCGGCGAAGGTGCGCAGAGGGTCGCCGCGGATGACGATCCGCCGCGCGCTGCCGCTCGCCACGAGCCGTGCGACGCGGCCGCTCTCCGTGCGCGACTCGACCTCGAGAGCGTGCAGCGATCCGAGCCCCGCGCCCATCGCGTCGAGCAGCTGGTCGAGGTCCGCGGGCGGATAGAGCGTGCGCCAGTAGGTGAAGGGCGCGTCTTCCTCGTGCTCGACCTCGATGCTGTCGAGGTAGGGCACCGGCTCGCCCCAGACCTCGGACGCGCTGGCGGTTCGACCGCCGGAGGTCGAGTGGAAAGCGGCGAGGATCGGGCGGCCATGATGGGTCAGGATCTCGCCGCGGGTCGCCTCGGCGGCGCGGCGGGTCGGATCGGTCTCCGCCTCGAGGCCGCGGTAGACCTGGCTCTGCTCGGTGGCGCGCAGGTCCCAGCGGTCGGCCGTCCGTCGCTCGCGCTGGTGGAGGGCGTAGGTCCGGCTCGCGACCGCCTGCGCGCGCAGCGCCTCGGCGGGCCAGCTGGCGGGCATCTCGCCGCCGACCGTCGCGGCGACGTAGTCCTCGAGCTCGACGTGGTCGACGACCTGGAGCCCGTCGGACGTGGCGTGGACGAGCAGTCGACCGCGATAGCGCCGGCCCGCGACCTCCCAGGGCCCCTCGCCCGCCGCGGCCCAGCTCGAGCCCACGACCCGGCGATCGACGACGAGCCCATCGCCTCTGCGCGCGCGCTCGATCCGGTGGCGACCGGCCGGGCCTCGGAGCTCGACGGTTCCGCTCGACTCGACGACCAGCACCCGCACGACCGGATCGGACGCCGCCCGCGCCGCCCGCGGCCCGAGTCCGAGCGCGAGCGCGAGTGCGAACGCCGCTGCGACGAGCCCGCGCAACGCGCTCGGTCGGCGCGATCGGAAGCGGCTCGATCGGCGGGCGCGCATCGGCGGACTTCCTACAGATCCGCGCGAATGGCCTCGGCCTTGTCCGTCCGCTCCCAGGGCAGGCCGACGTGCTCGCGTCCGAAGTGGCCATGGTAGGAGGTCACGCGGTAGATCGGCCGGCGCAGGTCGTGCGTTTCGTCGATGCCGCGGGGGGTCAGGTCGAAGTGCTTGCGGACGAGGCGCTCGAGCTGGGCCGCGTCGAGGCGGCTCGTGCCGAAGGCATCGACGCGGATCGAGACGGGCTCGGCGACACCGATCGCGTAGGCGATCTGGACCTCGGCGCGGCGCGCGGCCCCGGCGGCGACGAGGTTCTTCGCGACATAGCGCGCGGCGTAGGCCGCGCTGCGATCGACCTTCGAGGGGTCCTTGCCCGAGAACGCGCCACCGCCGTGGCGCCCCATGCCGCCGTAGGTATCGACGATGATCTTGCGGCCCGTGAGACCCGCGTCGCCCATCGGACCGCCGACCACGAAGCGACCGGTCGGATTGACGTGGAAGACCGTGTTCGCGTCGAGCAGGTTCGCCGGCAGGGCCGAGCGGACGATCGATTCGATCACCTCTTCGCGCAGCTTGGCATGCGCGATGTCGGGCGAGTGCTGGGTCGAGAGAACGATCGTGCCGATGCGGACGGGTCGGTTGTCGTCGTCGTACTCGACCGTGACCTGGCTCTTCGCGTCGGGGCGGAGATAGTCGAGCTCCCCGCTCTCGAAGCGCTCCCGATGCGTCTCGATCAGGCGGTGGGCGAAACGGATCGGCGCCGGCATCAGCTCGGGCGTCTCGTCGCAGGCGTAGCCGAACATCATGCCCTGGTCGCCGGCCCCCTGCTCCTTGTGGAGCCCTTCACCTTCGGTGACGCCCTGCGAAATGTCGGGGCTCTGCTTGCCGAGCGCGACCTGGACGGCGCAGGTCGTCGCGTCGAAGCCCATGTCGGAGCTCGTGTAGCCGATGTCGTGCACGACGTTGCGGACGATGGTCGGGATGTCGACCTGGGCGGTCGTCGTGACCTCGCCGAGCACGAGCACGAGCCCGGTCGTCGTCGCCGTCTCGCAGGCGACCCGTGCCCGCGGATCCTGGGCGAGCATGGCGTCGAGAATCGCGTCGGAGATCTGATCGCACATCTTGTCCGGATGGCCCATCGAGACCGACTCGGAGGTGAACAACGAACGCGATCCCATCCTGATCTCCTCGCCCGGATCGGGCGTTTCCACGGCCTGCTCCGCCGAGCGACCGATTCCCATCGGATCGTTCGCGCGTTCGCGCGGGGCGCGTGGCCGCGCCTCACCCCGGGGCCGGCCGAGGCGCGGCGCAGGGTAGGCGAGTCGCCCCGGCGGTTCAAACGGAATCGGCTCTTCGGGAGGCCATCCCGGCGCGCTGCAGGAATCGCGCGGCGCCTACGCCTCGTCCGGCGCCTCGATCAGCGCACCGAGCTCCAGTACGGCCTGCTCGGCGTCGGCTCCGACCGCGCGCACCGAGATCTCCGTCCCCTGCGTCGCGGCCAGACACAGGATCGAGAGCACGCTCGATCCGCTGACCCATTCCTCCCCCCGACCGAGGCTGATCTCGCTCTCGAATCGGCCGGCGATCGAGGCGAGGCGACCCGCCGGTCGGGCGTGCAGTCCGAGCGCGGAGCGCACGACGAAGGTCTTCTCGACCGTCTGGCCGTCGTTCATGACTGCGCTTCCGGGACCAGCTCGCTCGCGACGGAGATGTTGCGCTGGCCGTACGCCTTGATGAAGCGGGCCAGCTCGTCGAGGGGCTTTTCATCGCGGAGGGTCGCCAGCTTGATCAGCATCGGCAGGTTCATGCCCGTCACGACCTCGACCTGATGCTCGTCGTGGAAGGAGAGGCTCATGTTCGAGGGGGTCCCGCCAAACATGTCGGTCAGGATGAGCACCCCGTGCCCCGCGTCCGCGCGCTGCAGACCGGCGGCGATCGCGCCGCGGACGTCGTCGACCGACATCTTCGGCTCGACGGAGACCGCCTCGAAGGTCGGCGCATCGGGCAGGATCAGGCGGAGCGCCTGGAGGAACTCCTCGCCGAGGCGGTAGTGGGTCACGATCAGCACGCCGACTTTCACAACGGTTTCTCCACATCGCGATGGCTGACGGTGACGTCCCGCCCGCCGGCGCGCAGATGCGCCCCGATCGCTTCGGCAATGGCGACCGAGCGGTGCCGCCCGCCCGTGCAGCCGACGCCGATCGTCACGTAGGCCTTGCCCTCCGCGTCGTAGAAGGGCAACAGATAGGACACGAACCCCTGCAACCGCTCGAAGAACTCCGCCCCCCGTTCGCTCTTCAGGACGTAATCGGCGACGGGCCCCTCCAGACCGGTTCCGGGACGCAGGATCTCGTCGAAATAGGGATTCGGCAAGAAGCGCACGTCGAAGAGCAGCTCGACCGTGGCCGGCGTGCCGTGGCGGAACCCGAAGGAGACGATGTTGACGACCGTCGGCCGGGTCGTCCCGGTCACGTGCCGGACGATCGTCTCCTTCAACTGATGGACGTTGAGGAGCGTCGTGTCGACTGTCAGATCCGCCACCCGTGCCACCCCGTCGAGGACGCTCCGTTCGACGGCGATGCCGTCCTTGACCGAGCCGCCGGGCGAATGGGGATGGACCCGACGCGTCTCCCGGTACCGCCGCTCGAGCACCTCGTCGGCGCAGTCGAGGAAGATGACGTCGACCTGCGCCCCGCGCCGCCGCAGGTCCGCGAGGGTCTCCGGCAAGCGCTCCAGGAACTTGCGCTCCCGCGCGTCGAGGGCGAGCGCGATCCGCTCGATCGGCGAGGTCGCCTTGGCGCAGAGCGTGACGAACTGCGGGACCAGTTGGACCGGCAGGTTGTCGACGCAGTAGAAGGCGAGATCCTCGAGCGCCGCCATCGCCGTCGTCTTGCCCGAGCCGGACAGACCGCTCACGAACACGATGCGCTGACGGATGCCCGCGCTCACTCGCCCTCCCCCATGGCCGCCGCCTTCTGCTCGACCGTCCCGCCGACCGCACGCAGGCGCTCGTCGAGGCGGCGCGCGGCGTTCACCCCGCGCAGCCGCAGCTGCCAGTCGCGGATCGCGAGGTCGACCAGCGTCGCGAGATTGCTGCCCGGCTGGACCGGCAGCTCGACCATCGGCACGTCGACCCCGAGGAGCGTCTCGCGCCGACGCTCGAGTCCGATGCGGTCGAAGGCCGCGCCCGGGCGTGGCTCCGCGAGTCGGACGATGAACGCGACCTCGCATTCGTCGAGGGTCGCCTCGCGACCGAAGAGATCCGCCACGCAGAGCAGCCCGAGGCCCCGGACCTCGACGTAGTGGCGGATGTGCTCGGGCGACCAGCCGATCAGCGTCCGACCGTCGGGGGAGGTCCGCAGGCGTACGACATCGTCCGCGACGAGGCGCTGGCCCCGCCGAACCAGCTCGATCACGCACTCGCTCTTGCCGACTCCGGATCGCCCGAGGATCAGGACGCCGAGCCCCCGCACCTCGACGAGCGAGCCATGGATCTGGCGGGCCCGGGTCGGAGCCGAGACCAGTGAGTCGGGTGCCTGCGCGAGATCCGAATGCCCTCGGTCCGGCTCCACCCTGCCCCCCCTCAGAACTTGGCGTCTTCCTCTTCGATCGCCCGGAAGACCTCGCCGAGGTCGCCGGCCGCGAGCAGCCGGGCGCGGAAGGAGGGATCGCGGAAGAAGCGCGAGATCCGCGCGAGCGCCTTGAGATGCTGGCCCCCGGACTGCTCCGGAACGACGAGCAGGAAGAAGAGCTGCGTCGGGCGCCCGTCGATCGAGTCGAAGTCGACCCCGGCCCGGCTGCGGGCGAAGGTGGCCACGAGGCGATCGAGGCCACGCATCTTCCCGTGGGGGATGGCGACGCCCTCCCCGATTCCGGTGCTCTGCAGGGCCTCGCGCTCGCGGAGCACCTTCAGGAGGCCGTCGCGATCCAGCTGCTTCTCGTGCTCGGCGAGCGCCCCGGCGAGCTCCGCGAGCAGCGCGGACTTCTCCGTCGATACCACGTCGAGGATCGACGCCTCGCGCACGAGAATGTCGGTGATCTTCATCGGGGCTCCCCGCTGCGGCGCGCACTCTATCCCGCAGTCCGATGACCCGCTATCCCGAGCGCCCACGCATTCCGGGGCACGCGCCGCGGGCACGGCCCGGCCGATGCCCGCGCGGGCCCGGCTTCAGCAGACTTCGCGACGCTGGGTGGAGGAGAGGATGTTCATCGCCTCGCGGTATTTCGTGACCGTCCGGCGGGCGATGTCGATGTTCGCGGCCTTCAGCATCTCCGCGATCCGCTGATCCGACATCGGGCGGGCGGGATCCTCGCTCTCGATGATCTTGCGGATCTTCTCCTTCACGCTCTCCGAGGCCAGCGCCTCGCCGTCGAAGCGGTTGATGCTGGAGTTGAAGAAGTACTTCAGCTCGAAGATGCCCTGCGGCGTGTGGACGTATTTGTTGGTCGTGACGCGCGAGACGGTCGACTCGTGCATCTCGATGTCGTCGGCGACGTCGCGCAGATTCAGCGGCTTCAAGTGGGCGACGCCGTGCTCGAAGAAGTCGCGCTGATGCTGGATGATGCTCTGCATCACCTTGTAGATCGTGCGCTGGCGCTGGTGGATCGACTTGATGAGCCACATGGCCGAGCGGACCTTGTCGTGGACGTAGGCGCGGGTGTCCTTCTGACCGTCGCCGCGGCTGCCCGAGTTCAACATGTCGCGATAGACCGAGCTGATGCGCAGCTTCGGCAGTCCGTCCTCGTTGAGCAGGACGTGGAACTCGTCCCCGATCTTGTACACGAAGATGTCGGGCGTGATGTAGACGGGATCCTCGCCTCCGAATCCGCGCCCGGGGCGCGGCTCGAGCGCGCCGATCACGCGCGTCGCCTCGGCGATCTCCTGGATGGTCACGCCCAGGACCTTCGTCAGGCCGCGAAAATCACGCTTCTGCAGCTGGTCGAGATGCAGATCGACGACGCGACGCGCGAGCGAGTCGCCGCCCCCCACCCGATCGAGCTGGAGCAGCAGACACTCGCGCAGGTCGCGGGCCGCGACGCCCGCCGGATCGAGCCCCTGCACGACCTTCAAGACCTTCTCGACGGTCTCCGCCTCCGCCTCGGCCTCGCAGGCGATCTCCTCGATCGTCGCGCGCAGGTAGCCCTGCTCGTCGATGTTGCCGACGATCCATTGCGCGACCTCGAGCTCTGCCGGATCGAGATCGCTGACCTGGAGCTGCCACTCGAGGTGCTCGGCGAGGCTCGGTCGCCGGGTGTAGGTCGCTTCGAGCGACGGGCGATCGTCCTCGCCCGCATTGCGCGTCTCGAGCCCCGTCATCGGATGGCTCTCGAGATACGACTCCCATTCGACGTCCGCGATCTTGTCCGCGTCGGAAGGCGCGGCGTCGTCGGGATCGCTTCCGGCGAGCTCGCCGCCATCGGGGGCCTCCGCGGCGGGTCCGAGGTCGTCGAAGGAGAGCTCCGGCGCATCGCCGGCATCGGCGATGTCGCTCCGCTCCCCCGCGTCTTCCGCGTCGAGCTGGCCCGTCGTCCCGCTCTCCGGGACCTCGGTCTCGCCGCGTTCCTCGCGTCCCTCGTCTCCCGCTTCGTCGCCCTCGCCCGTGAGCGACTCGAAGGTCGCGTCCTCCCGCTCCGCCGGGGTCTCCTCCTCGACCTCGGTCTCCTCGAGGACCGGGTTTTCCTGGAGCTCCTGCTGGACGAGATTGACGAGCTCGAGCTGATTGAGCTGAAGCAGCTTGATCGCCTGCTGCAGCTGGGGCGTCATGACCAGCTGCTGCGAGAGCTTGAGCTGCTGTTTCAGTTCGATCGCCATCGGACCCTTCTAGCCAGCCTCGACGCGGCCGCCGTTCTTGACGACCGCGCGAGCTCCCATCTTGAGATGCACCACCGCCCGCCCGTCAGCCGAGCCGGAAATTCCTGCCCAGATAGACCTCGCGGACCTCAGGATCCTCCGCGATCTCCGCGGGCGCGCCCTGACGCAGAATCGCACCATCCTTGATGATGTAGGCCCGGTCACAGATCGACAAGGTCTCGCGGACGCTGTGATCGGTAATGATGACGCCGATGCCGCGTGCACGCAGCTGCTCGATGATCTTCTGGATGTCGATCACGGCGATCGGATCGACGCCCGCGAAGGGCTCGTCGAGCAGCATGAAGCGCGGATCGAGGACGAGCGCGCGGGTGATCTCGACGCGACGTCGCTCGCCGCCCGAGAGATCCGCGCCCCGACGATTCGCCTTCTCCGTCAGCCCGAGCTCGGCGAGGAGCTCCGCCAGTCGCTGTCGACGCCGCGCGCGATCGGGCTCGACCGTCTCCAGGATCGCCGCGACGTTGTCCGCGACCGTGAGCTTGCGGAAGACCGAGGCCTCCTGCGGGAGGTAGGTGATCCCCATCCGCGCGCGGCGATACATCGGCAGATCCGTGATGTCCCGCTCGCCGAGCGTCACGCGTCCTTCGGTCGGCCTGACGCTGCCGGCGATCATGTTGAACGTCGTCGTCTTGCCGGCGCCGTTCGGTCCGAGCAGGCCGACGACCTCGGCCGACCGGACGTCGAGGTCGATGCCGCGAACCGCGATCTTCTCGCCGTACCGCTTGACGAGGCCCCGCGCCGTCAGGGTCTCACCGCTCATGGCCGTCTCCCGGGCGCGACACAGGCTCCCCCGTCCTGGGGCTTCGGATTGATCACGATCGACGCCGCTCCCTCCACGCGCGCCCGGTCCCCGGCGAGATCCAGCACGATCAGCTCGCCCCGCACGACATCGCAGCCCTGCAGCAGCTCGGCATGCCCCCGACACGTGATCTGATGCGTCGAGCGCCGATACTCCGCGCGATCACATCGCGCCGCCCGATCGTTCTGCTGGACGAACACGGCGCCCTCCGCCAGCAATCGACTCGGCTCGGACGCGCCGTCGACGTACTCCGCCTCGAGCCGCTCACTCGTCAACGTCACGTTGTCCTGCCGGACCCGGACGCCCCCCTGGAAGATCAGCTTGCGATCGTCGCCCACCGCGGTGAGCTCCGCCGCATCGGCCTGGATCTCGATGGGCGCGTCGCTCCGGAACTTCGTGACACCGAGACGCGTCTCGAGGCCGCCCCCGGCCCGCACGCCCGCCCCGGCGCCCGCGGCCGCGGCCGGCTTCCGAGCGTCTTCCGCTGCCGCGGCCGCGTCGGTCTTCGCTGGGGCCCCCGCGTCGGGATCGGGACTCGCCGTCGCTTGCGCCCGGTCGCCGGCTGCAAGCGCCGCGGGGGCCGCTGCGGGCGCTCGGGCCGGCAGGTCGCGCTCGCGTGTGTTGGCGGCATTGGCGGCATTGGCGGCGTTGGCGGCGTTGGCGGCGACGGAGGGCAGCGGCGAGCGATCCGGCGGGCGGACCTCGCCGACCGCGTGCGCCGCGAGGTCCTGCACGATCGCGTCGGCCAGCTGGTCGAGCGCCCCGTCGAGCGCGGCGCGCCGCGGGACATGGACCGAATGGCGGAAGAGCGCCGCGCCCGAATGGCCGGAGCGGACGACGGCCTCGACCGCGCGTGGATCGTCTCCCGCGTCGCGCTCGACCCGCCCCACGACGATCGCGTCGAGGGCGGATCCGCGAGCCCAGGCCCGAACCTGTCCCGCCCGGGGATCGAAGACCGGGTCGGCCTCGAAGCTGCCCGGCGCGAGCAGACGCTCGATCCCCAGGCGCGCGAATCGAACGGACAGACGCTGCGCGACTCCGACACCGGATGCTTCGCCTTCGAAGGGCGCGACGCCGATGCGCAGCGCTGAAGCGGGCGCGGCCCCCTCCCCGACGGCCTGCTCGGCCGGAGCGCCCAGGAGTGCCAGCAGGAAGCCGAGCAGCGACGCCGCGAGCCATCTCGCCCTTCCGCCGCCCCCATGGAGGTCGCAGCATCCGACGACCCGGAGGACGGTGCACGGTCGCTGGTGGACGGTCATGGTTCCCGCACGATCGAGGCGCCGCCTTCGAGGCGAAAGCGCTGCTCGTCGACGAAATAGCGGAAGCCACCCCCGCGATAGCTTCCGCCGCGGTCGACGATCACGACGGGCTCGTCGGTGTAGAGAACCCGTTTCGCCTCATCATACGCGACCCACTGCGCCTGGAAGCGGCGGTCGCCTTCGATCGTGCCCGAGACGTCGCCTTCGGCGACGAACGACTGGGTCGCCAGGTTCAATCGTCCGCCGTCGCACTCCATCTCGAAGCCGGTCCGGCCGGCCCCCGGCGCGACCGAGACGCGGACCCGCTCGAGGTCCGCCACCTGGCGCGCGGGGTAGAAGCGCGCTCGCTCGGCCCGCACGACGATCTCGTTCTCCGATCCCTCGCTCGCGACGAAGGTCATGCCCTGGACGTGGACGACCTGGCCAGGGTCGCCATCGAGCCAGTGGAAGTCGGGGGCCCGCGCGCTCGCCATCGTCGCCGTCGTGACGAGAAGACCCACGATCGCCCGAGCCGGGACCCGACCGGCGCAGCGCCGGCGCCTCATCCGGACCGGGCGAGGGGCCACGCTCAATCCTCGTGCCCGAAGATCGTCTTCAGGGGCTCGTGGCTTCCGAGCCAATGAGCCGGTCGGAGCACGAGGTAGTCGATCGCGACGCCGACCGGATGCAGGACGTAGGCGATGATCCGCAGGGGATGGCCCGCGCTCTTGTCGTCGTAATCGTCCGCCACAGCCGGTCCCGCCTGGGCGGTCAGGAGCGCGATGCTCACGACCCAGGCGATCGCGAGAGGGAGCAGCCGCTTCCGCGCGGATGCGGATGAAAGGAGGGGGCGTCCCCGGGCCGGTCGATTCGCACGGTCTTGCTGCATCGAAGTCTCCTCGCCGCGTGTCCGCCCCCTATCGGCCGGGCGTCTCGACGCGTTCACTCCTCGTTGACCCCGCCACGACCCGATCGATCCCGATCGGATCGGCTCACACGCCGGGTCCCGGCCCGCGGCCGAGGTGACGCTGCGGTTTCGCAGCGGAGCATGCGGTCCACCGGCCTCGAAGTGACGACCCGGCGCGCTCGGCGTCGGAACGAACGCGAGGGCCGCGATGCCATCCCGCGCATCCCATCCCTCGCCGACGCCGCTCCGGGTCGGAGCCGGATCGGCCTCGGCGGGCCGCACGCGCGACCGGCCCCGCGTCCCCCGTTTCCTCATCCCCGCGCGCCGACCCGACGCGGCAGCTTACCGAGATCACCCCCGTTTCGCCCGGGGGGCCGACCGGCCATCCCCGGTCAATCGCCGTGTCGATCCGTGCCGCGCGCGGACGAGGCGAGCACCTGCGATCGATCATCCAACTTGCTTCCTTGGAAATCAAAAAATGGCCGGTCAGGGTGAGTTTTGGAGAGTTCAGATTGGCCGGCTGCGCCTGATCGGCCATTCGATCGGAATATTTTCGACGTTAAGATCCAAGACGACGTGTATCGACGAAAGATCTATGCCACATTTCGCCGGCATCACGCCGATGCCCATGGCGGCGCGTCGAGTTTGCCCTCTGTATCGCAGGTTTTCCGGAGTGCCGTGCGAGGCGATCAGCAGGATCGCCGAGCGACGGCTGTGAGCGAGGACGTCATGGAAGGGAAGCTGCCGACTGGAGCAGAGAAGCTGATCCAATGCCTCGAGCGCGAGGGCGTCGAGTACATCTTCGGCTACTCCGGCGGGGCTGCGATGCCGATCTTCGACGCGCTCGTCGACTCGGACATCGAGCTCATCCTGGTGCGCCACGAACAGGGTGCCGCCCACATGGCGGACGGCTATGCGCGCGCGACCGGCAAGCCGGGGGTCGTGCTGGTGACCTCGGGGCCGGGCGCGACGAATACGGTGACCGGCCTGCTGACCGCCCACATGGACTCCGTCCCGATGATCGTGCTCACGGGGCAGACGATCACGTCGATGCTCGGCAAGGACGGATTCCAGGAAGCCGACGTCACCGGCATCACCTACGCCGTCGTGAAGCACAGCTACCTGCTGAAGAGCGCGAGCGACATTCCGCGGGCGACCCGCGAGGCCTTCCACATCGCGACGAGCGGCCGCCCGGGCCCCGTGCTGATCGACCTGCCCAAGGACGTCACGCAGGGGCCCTGCGACGCGCCCTTCGTCGACGAGGTCCATCTCCCCGGCTACGCCGTCCCGACCCACGGCGAGCCCGAAGCCATCCGCCGGGCGGCGGAGCTGCTGATGAACGCGAGGCGCCCGGTGCTCTACGTGGGGCACGGCGCGGTCATCTCGGGTGCGGGCAAGGCGGTGATCCGCCTGGCCGAGAAGCTGCGCGCGCCGATCGTCAACACGCTGCTCGGCAAGGGCGCGGCGGACGAGACGCATCCGCTCCATCTCGGCATGCTCGGCATGCACGGCACGGCCTACGCCAACAAGGCGGTCGACAACTGCGACCTGATCATGGCGATCGGCGCGCGCTGGGACGACCGCATCACGGGCAAGCTCGACGAGTTCTGCGTCGACGCCGTGAAGATCCACATCGACATCGACCCCGCCGAGTTCGGGAAGATGGTGAACCCCGACGTCGCCATCGCCGGCGACGCCCGCCTCGTCCTCGAAGAGCTGATCCCGCTCGTCTCCGCCGCCGACACGAAGGAGTGGCTCGATCAATGCGAGGTCTGGCGCCAGCGCTATCCGCTTCGTTATGCGAAGCAGGGCGGCCTGCGCGCGCAACACGTGCTCGACCGCCTGCACGCGATCACGCGCGGCGACGCGGTCATCACGACCGACGTCGGTCAGCATCAGATGTGGGCGGCGCAGTTCTGCCTCTCGACGACGAACCGCCACTGGATCTCCTCCGGCGGCGCCGGCACGATGGGCTTCGGCTTCCCGGCCGCGATCGGCGCCCAGCTCGGCTGCCCCGACAAGAAGATCTGGGCGGTGGTCGGCGACGGCGGATTCCAGATGACGCAGGCCGAGCTCGCGACGGCGGCGATCCACAAGCTCCCGGTCAAATGCCTGATCGTGAACAACAACTATTTGGGCATGGTGCGCCAGTGGCAGGAGCTGTTCTTCGACAATCGCCTGTCCGGCGTCGACCTGGTCGGCAATCCCGACTTCGTGAAGCTCGCCGAGGCCTATGGCGTGAAGGCGTGGCGCATCCGGCGGCCAGCGGACGTCGACCGCATTCTCGCCGCTGCCCAGGCCTGGGACGAGGGCCCGTGCGTCGTGGTCGCGGAGGTCGTGAAGGAGGACAACGTCTTCCCCATGATTCCGGCGGGCGCGCCGCTCTCCGGCATGATCATCGAGAAGCCGCGCGAGCGGATGGAGAAGCCGACCGGCAGCACCTGAACGGCGGAGCGGCGACGGACGTCCCGTGCCCGCGACCGAAGCCCTCCCCTGCTCTACCGCTCCCTTCCCGAGGAAACCGCCCATGGCCAGCCCGATCCCGATGGAAACCCCTTCCCGCCGCCGACTGCTCGGACGGGCGAACCCCGCCATGCCGACCTCGGATCTCCATACGATCTCGCTGCTCGTCCGGGACGCACCGGGCGTCCTCGTCCGCGTCGCGATGGTCTTCTCGCGCCGCGGCTACAACATCGAGAGCCTCGTCGTCTCGCCGTCCGCCGAGGCCGGCTTCTCCCGCATGACCGTGACCTGCTCCGGCGACGGCGCCACGCTGCAGCAGATGATCCCGCAGCTGTCGAAGCTCGTGGACGTGGTCCATGCCATCGACCACACGACGAGCGATCGATTCGAGACGGAGATCGCGTTGATCAAGATCCGCTGCTCCGGCCCGTCGCGGCGCGACGTGCTCGAGATCGCCGAGCACTTCAACGCGAAGGTCGTCGACTATGCCCCGGAGACGGTGATTCTGCGGGTCTACGGAAGCAGCGAGAAGCTCGACGCGATGGTCTCGCTCTTCAGCCACGAGCAGATCGTGGACCTCGTCCGATCCGGAAAGATCGTGATGGCGCGCGCGCTCGAGGTGACCTGAGCGCAGGTGGCTAGGCGCCGTCGCGCGCGAAGCCCTTCCTGCGACCGAAGTCGGGCGGAAGGTTGAGGATCTCCGCCGGGAAGGACTCCACCAGGAACTCGACGATGTCGCGCACGGCGATGACCGCCGTCGGCCACCCCCGGGCATCCGTGACCGGCAGATGGCGATAGCCACCGACCGCCATCATGTTCAGCGCCCACGCGATGCGCGCGTCGAAGGGAAGCGTCTCGGGCTCGGCCGTCATGACGTCGCGCAGCGGCACGTCCGCCGGATTGCGTCCACTGTCGATCACGCGCAGGAGCACGTCCCGCTCGGTGAAGATGCCGACCAGCGGCGATTGCAGCGTGCCGTCCGCCGTGACCAGGATGCAGCCACGATGATGCTGACGCATCGCCTGCATGCCTTCCTTGACCGAGCGATCGGGACCGAGAGCCAGCGGCGGCCGGGTCGGCACGAGCGTCAGGGGCGCCTTCAGCAGCCCTGCATCGAAGGCCCGCGTCGGCCCGACGGGGGCATCGAGGTAGGCGTCGTCCCGGACCAGCGGATCCGCGAGATCGAGCTCGGCTTCGCGATCGGAAGAGGCCATCGACGTCCCTCCTCGCGGATCGGGCGCGCGGATCGGGGCACCGCCCGCGCGCGTGAACCGACCGCTGTAGTCAATGTCGGACCAGACCCCGGTCGCCCCGGGCCATCACCTGCATTCGCCAGAGGCGGCGACGCAGACCCTCGCGGAAATCGGGATCGGGGTCGGGATGCGGCGGCGACGCGGTCCACTGGGCATCCCCGTCGACGAAGTCCGCGAAATCCCGCGCGCACGCCCCCTTGAAGACCGCCCGGCCCGAGCGCGCCGCCGCGGTCCCGCCGCCGCGCGCCCCCGACCGTCGTCGTCCCTGCGCGTCCCGATCGTCCCGCTTCACGACGCGGGATCCCCCGTCGAGGCCGCGCCGTGCCCGCCGCCGGGAAGCGCCGTCTCGAAGAAGATCCGCTTCACGCGATAGAGGCTCGAGCGAACGGCGTCGCTCGAACGACGCGTCCGCTTCGAGATCTCGGGAATCGACAGATTCTCGAAGTGGCGCATGGCGAAGATCTCCGCCTGCCAATCTGCGACGTTCTCGAGCCGCTGGCTCAGCTGCGCGCCGAAGCGATGCAGGTCGAGGAACTCGTCGGGCGAGTGGCTGGCGAGCGCGGTGGTCGGAAGCAGCTCGTCCTCCTCGACCAGATCGATCCGCTCGTTCTGGGTCCGGGCGCGGCGCAGCGCGTTGTTCGTGGTGTTCTTCGCGATGCCGTAGATCCAGGAGAGCAGCGACGACTGGCCGCGGTAGTTCTCGAAGGACCGGAAGACCGCGATGAATGTCTCCTGCACGATCTCTTCGCAGTCGACATGGTTGCGGACGCGTGCGAAGACGAAGTTGTAGATGCGCTGGAAGTAGCGCCGATAGAGCTCGCCGAAATGGACCTCGTTGCCGGCGCGGAGCCCCTCGAGCAGCTCCTGATCCGTCAGCGTCGCCGTCCGCACGCCGGGGGCCTTCGCGGGCTTGCGGCCTCCGGGTCTCGGTCTGGGTCTGGGCGGAGCGGTCGCGTCGGCGCCGCGGCTCGCCACGGTCGACGGCTCCGCTGGCCGGACGGCCGAGGTCCTGGCGGTCGAGCCCGCCGATGCGCTCGACCGGCGCGCCTTCGAACGAGGGGTTTCAGCATTTTCGGCGTACACGTCACCCGGGACGGTCGCCGCAGCAGCAGCGGACGTACGAGACAAGACGGACAACTCCCCGCGCCTGGCGCCGCGATGCGCACGCGCTGCACGCGATGTGCAGACGTGCGCGGCGAGCCGGAGCGCGCTGCCGCGTCCCGTTTCCCAGGGTTCGACGGGGTCGCCCCGCGTCTCATGGGAAGTGACCGGTTCGCGGCGTGCGTGGCGCCGGCGGACCGGAAATTTCCAACGCCCTGCCGAGACCGGCTCCGGGGCCCGGCGCGCTGCCGCGAAGCTGCGCGGGGACGGACCGGATCCGCGGGCGGAACCGCCCCGATCCGGTCACGCGATCGGGCCTCGCGCGATCAGCCCTGGAGCAGGTTGAGCGCCGCCTGGGTCGAGACGTTGGCTTGCGCGAGCACGGAGATGCCGGCCTGCTGAAGGACCTGATTGCGCGTCAGCTCGGCCGTCTCCGAGGCGAAGTCCACGTCTCGGATTCGCGAGTCGGCGGCCGACGTGTTCTCGACCGCGATCGCGATCGAGCGAATCGCCGACTCGAGCCGGTTCTGCGCCGTCCCGAAGCGGGCGCGCAGCGCAGCGACCTGGCCGACCGCGCTGTCGAGCAGCCCGAGCGCCGAGAGCGCGCCACTCGCCGTCGAGACGGCGAGTCCGTTGATGCCGATGGCACTGGTCGTCGCGTTGACGGAGCTGACCGTGAAGCGGTCGTCGGTGGTATTGCCGGTGCCGATCTGGAACGTGATCGGCGCGCCCGACTGCAGGATCTTCAACCCGTTGAACTCGGTGACCGCGGCGATCCGATCGACCTCCGAGAGCAGGCCCTGGAACTCGAGGTCGACCGTGCCGCGCTCCGTGGCGCCGAGGGTGCCGTTGGCGGCCTGGATCGCGAGCTCGCGAAGGCGGATCAGGATCGAGCTCGTCTCGTTGAGGGCGCCCTCCGCGATCTGCAGGAGCGAGATGCCGTCGTTGGCGTTGCGCTGCGCCTGCTGGAGGCTGCGGATCTCGGCGCGAAACGACTCGGAGATGCCGAGACCGGCGGCATCGTCGGCCGCCCGGCTGATGCGCAGACCCGACGACAGCCGCTGGAGGGACTTCTGCAACCGATCCGTCGTGTTGACGAGGTTGCGCTGTGCGTTGATCGAGCTGATGTTCGAATTGACCCGCAGTCCCATGCTGGATTCTCCTGATTCGCGAAATTCGGCCGGTCGCGCCCCGATCCGGGCCCGCCACCGGCCTGCGCCTGCGACGGCCATGGATTGCAAGCCCGGTGCCACCCTGCCGCGCGCCCCCTGCCGCTCCCGAAGCGGCCTTGCGGCGCCCCTGGAACGCGCCTGGCGGCGGCGGACCAGCGGCGTGGAGCCCGCCGCCGAGCGCCGCTCGTTTCCGCTTGAAGCTCGGGCTTGCAGTCTGCAAGCCCAGGGCGGCACGGATTGCCGGCCGGGCGCCAGGGGGACCCGCGCGCAGGCCGAGACGATCGGATGCGAGACGATGGGCGCCGGAGGATCGTGCGGGCGCGACCAGCGGCGGCGGAGGGCGGCGGGCCCGACGGATCGCGACGCCGGCCGACAGGGCGGGGCCGACCCGACCACGGATCGATGCGTCGACGTCCGGTCGCGTGGCGGATCACGCCGCAGCGACGGCTGCGGGAGGCGCCTAACGGGCGGCGGTGGCCGACCCGGCGGGGTCGGGGTTCGGAGGCGGCCGCTCTTCGACGAGGCCGCCGCGCGTCTCGCAATCCGCCGCACGCATGAATGCGCGCTGCCCGGCGAGGTGGCAACGCACGAGGCGGTCGGGATCCGCGTCGGCGCCGAGGGGCTGCGCGGCGGCGGTCGAGGCGGCGGCGCGCGGCCCGCCCCCTTCCATGCGATCCCGGCCGACGCGGTCGCCTCCGTCCGGACGCGTCGTCGGCTCGGCCTCCGCCTCCGCGTCGAAGCGCTCGAGCTCCGCGATCTCGCCCTCGATCCCGCGCGGGGTCGCCGTGACCATGCGCAGGCCGACGATCGCGATCAACGCGACGCCCCCCACGCCCAATCGGATCGCCGCGCGCCGACAAGCCTGCTCGAGATAGGGCTCCATGGCTCGCCCGATCGGCCCGGCGCCGATGCGCCTTGAGCCCGTGCCGGGGCGGCGTTCAGCGACCGCCGCCCGCCCTGCCGCGCAGGACGTCCCGCGGCAGTCCGTAGCCCCGCTCACCGATGATGTTCAGCTGGATGTTGGTCGCCCCGCCCGCGATCGCCGGCCCCAGCGAGAAGATGTACTGGAGTACCCAGCCCGACGGCGTCGTCCGTCGCCCCCAGGTATGGAGCTCCTCCTCGCGCGGCGCGAGCACGCCGTCGCCGCCGATCAGGTCGTACGCGCAGCGCGCGATCTTCTGCATCGTGTCGGTCGAGTAGACCTTGTTCATCATGACGGGCCGCATGACCTGGCTCATCTCGCCGCGCTGCGCCGCACTGAACTGACGCAGGTTCGAGGTCTCGCTCGTCCGGACGAAGCCCTCGATCTCCGCGAGCCGCTGACGCACCCCGGGATCCTCGATCGCGGGCCGCCCGCCTCGCGTACGCGTGCGCGCGAGCTCGACCAGGTCCTGGAACGCCTCGCGCATCGAGAAGGGATTCCCGATCAGGTTCCGCTCGTGGACCAGCGTCGCGCGCGAGACCTGCCAGCCCTGCCCGCGCTGGCCGACGACGTTGCCCGCCGGGATCCGCGCGTCGTCGAAGAAGACCTCGTTGAACTCGTAGCCGCCGGTCATCTCGCGCAGGGGGCGGACCTCGATGCCCTTCGTCTTCATGGGCACGAGCAGATACGAGATGCCCTCGTGCTTCTTGGCGTCGGGCTCCGTCCGGAACAGACCGAACATCATGTCGGCGCGCTGCGCGCCGCTCGTCCAGATCTTCTGGCCGCGGAGGACCCACTCGTCGCCCTCGAGCCGCGCCTGGCACTGCAGCGACGCGAGATCGCTGCCCGAGCCGGGCTCGCTGTAGCCCTGGCACCAGTTCTCCTCGCCGCGCAGGGCCGGCGGGATGTAACGCGCCTTCTGCACCTCGGTTCCGAACTCGAGCAGCGTCGGGACCAGCATGCCGGCGCCCTGGGTCGTCAGATCCCGCGGTGCCCCCGCCTTGTAGAACTCCTCCTGGACGATCTGATCCTCGATCGCGTCACGAGGCTGCTCCGAGCCGCCGTAGCGCTTCGGGACGTGGCGGTACACGAAGCCCGCCTCGATCCCGCGCTGACGGAAGAGCTGCTCCTGCTCGAGCGGCGGACGCTTCGCCTCCTCGCCCCGAAGCGGCCAGCCCTTCAGGAACGTCCGGACCCGCTCGCGAAAGGCCTCGTGCTGCGCGCTGTACGTCAGATCCATCGCCTACCATCCCCCCAGACGCGCAGAACGCTCGCGGTGCTGCTCGGGCGTTCCGAGGAACGCTCGATCGAACATGATCCGCTTGAACCACATCTGGACCTCGCACTCCCAGGTAAATCCGTAGCCGCCGTGGAGTTCGACCGACTGGCGGGCCGTGTCCATGGCGCGATCGGTGAGGTGGGCCTTCGCGAGCGAGGCCTGCCGGGAGGCGTCCGCGTGATCGCGGTCGATCGCGTGGGCCGCATACCACCAGAGCGCACGAGCGGGCTCGATCTCCGTCCCCATGCGGGCCACGGCGTGCTTGATGGCCTGGAACTGCGCGATCGGCTGGCCGAACTGCTCACGCGACTGCGAGTAGGCCACGTCGAGCTCGATCAGGCGCGTCGCGGCGCCGAAGGCATCGGCGGCGAGCAGGACCGAGGCGGCATCGAGCGTCCGCTCCGAAGCCGCCGCATCGCCCGCGAGCAGTCGCGCCGGCGCGCCGTCGAATCGAACCCGGGCGATCGGTCGTGCCCGGTCGACCCCGCCCATGTCCTCGACCGCGATCCCTCCGCCCTTCGCGTCGACCCATGCGAGCCGTCCGCCCGCGACGCCGACGAGGAAGGCGTCGGCGATCGCCGCATGCGGAACGATCGCCTTCTCGCCCCGGACCCGGCCGTCGGCAAAGCGCGTCTGCCAGTCGGCGGGCGCGAAGGCCTGATCGTCCTCCTGCAGCGCGACGGTCCCGATCTTCCCCTCGCTCGCGAAGGCCGGCAGGATGACCGATCGGTCCGCGTCGCTGCCCGCCGCGAGGATGCCCTGGGTCGCGATCGCATGGGCGAGGAAGGGACCGGGCATGCCGGCCCACCCGAGGACCTCGGCGGCGAGCGCGACGTCGAGCAGCTCGAGCCCCGCCCCCCCGAGTTCCTCGGGCACGGCCAGCCCCGCGAGGCCCATCTCGACCAGTCCCGACCAGAGCGCCGGATCATGGCCCGCTCCGACGTCGAACAGCTCCCGCACGCGCGTCGTCGGACACTCCTTCTCGGCGAACCCGCGCAGCGTCTCCCGGAGCATCTCCTGCTCTTCACTCAGCCCGAAATCCATGCTCGCTCCCGTGGTGGCGATCTCGAGGGGCGGCTTCGCGCTAGGCGACGCCGAGCTTGCCCTTCGCGAACTCTTCGTAGCTCCGCCGGTCGACGAAGACGTGGAGGCCACCCGTCATCATGTCGCGGAAACAGCGCTGGATCAGGCTCGGATTGCGCAGCCCCAGACTTCCGGCGTTGCGATAGGCCCAGACCACGATGTCCTCGCAGACCTGCGTCAGGTAGGCGACCGCTCCCATCATCTCGTCGTTGTCGATCTTCGCGAGCTTCTCGCCGACGTTCAGACGCCGCTCCATGCGTCCGAAGACCTCGTGGACCAGGGTCCGCACCGCGTTCAGCGCGAAGATCCGCTCGCCGAGATCCCGCTGGAAGACCTGCTGATCGATCAGCCGCGAGGAGCCGAGCCGCGTGCGGCCGCCGCGCGCGATCAGGACGATCTCGTGGAGGGAGCGGCGGGCCACGCCGAGCCCCCAGCCCGCATGACCGAGCCCCGCGAGCGCGGCGGCTCCGAGTCCGTAGATCGGACCGCCCGTGCGCACCGTCGCGTCGAAGAGCCAGAACGTGCAGCGGGGATCGACGATCTGATCGGGCACGCGGTAGTCGAAGCTGCCCGTCCCGCGCAGGCCCATCACGTCCCAACCGCCCTTCATCTCGACCTTGTCCTTCGGTACGAAATAACAGAGATAGGCCGGCATGCCGCTCGGCAGGATCTCGGGCGCCCCGCTCTCGCCGGCGACGAAGCCGCCGCCGCCGAGATAGGCGGCGTGTCCGCTGCCGCTCCCGAATCCGTAGTCGCCCGAAAGGCGGAACGCGTCGCCCTCGCGTCGGATCGAGCCGCGCGGCGCGAACTGCCCGGCGAAGACCGCGCCAGGGCGGCCTCCGACCATCTCCTTCGCGACCGTCGGATCGAGGAAGGCGCAGTAGGCGGTCGCGCTGGCGTTCGCCATGTGGGACCAGCCGATCGAGCCGTCCTGATGCGCCAGCTCCTCGAAGACGTCGATCACGGTCCGGCAGTCCGCCTCGGCGCCGCCGAGCGCGCGGGGCACCATCAGATGGAAGAGCCCGGTCTCCGTCAGGGCCTCGATCACCGGCCGGGTCAGGGTCAGCTCGCGATCGGTCGCCTCGGCCTCCGCCTCGATCAGCGGTCGCAGGGAGCGCGCCGTCTCGAGCAGGGAAGCCGCCTCGGGCGTCTGGCTCATCGGGATCCTCCGGCGCCGCGAGGCGCGCATCGGTCGGGGTCGGGCATGGCTTCGGGGCGGGGAGCCTGCGTGAAACACGTTCTACCGTCAAGAGCGGACGACCCGCGGCCCCAGGCGACGGGTGAATCCGGCCCCTGACGGCGGATGCGATCCGAGCGATGCTGGGACCCGTCGCGCGCCGAGCCCGCGCGCGCGGCGCGAGCCGGGGGTCACGAGCCCGGGGGAGGAGCAGGCCATGAACGGCGACGAACGGATGAAGGCCGCGATGAAGCAGCTGATGGGCGCCGGCGAGCGCACGCCCGAGCAGGAGCGCGTGGAGCGCAAGACGAAGCTCGCGGCCGCGCTGCGCATCTTCGGCCGCTTCGGCTTCGACGAGGGACTCGCGGGTCATATCACCGTCCGCGACCCCCTCGACCCGACCCATTTCTGGGTCAATCCGGCGGGCCGCTCGTTCAAGCTGATGCGCGTCTCGGACCTGATCAAGGTCGACGATGCGGGCACGATCGTCGAGGGCGAGGGCCTGCTGAATCAGGCGGCCTTCGCCATCCACTCCCGCATCCACAAGGCCCGGCCCGACGTCATGGCCGCCGCCCACGCCCACTCGCTCTACGGCAAGGCCTGGTCGACGCTCGGACGCCTGCTCGATCCGCTGACCCAGGACGCCTGCGCGTTCTACCAGGACCACGCCCTCTTCGACGATTACACCGGCGTCGTCACGGACCTCGACGAGGGCGACCGCATCGCCGCAGCGCTCGCCCAGAACAAGGCCGTGATCCTGCGCAACCACGGCCTGCTGACCGTGGGCCACACGGTCGACGAGGCCGCCTTCTGGTTCGTCACGATGGAGCGAAGCTGCCAGGCGCAGCTGCTCGCCGAGGCCGCCGGTCGGCCCGTGCCGATCGAGCCGCGCCACGCCAAGGTCACGGCCGACCTCGTCGGCCGCCACGGCACGGGCCAGATCAGCTTCAAGCCGCTCTTCGACGTGCTGATGAAGGAGGCGCCGGACTTCCTCGACTGAGTCGAGTCCGTTCGCCGGCCCTCCTTCCTCCGCCCTCCGCCGCGCGCTCTCCGCCTAGCGTCGCCCCGCCGCCTTGCGGAAGGCCTGGACGAGCGGCGTCAGGAGATCCTCGACCGCCGCCTGGCTGCGCGGCAGGTCGAGCGTGATGCGCAGGTCCGTCAGCCCGCCGGCGACCAGGGCGGGGACGACCGACATCGTCTTCTCGACGTCGATCTTCTTGTCGCTCCCCTGGGCGATCGGGATGTAGCTCGTCGCCTCGAAGCCGTCCGCGCTCCGACCCGCCTTCTCCAGCGCCTCGCGGATCCGCTGGATGCCCTCGATCGGATTCATCGCGTCGTCGCCCCACGGAATCCAGCCGCTGCCGTACTTCACGATGCGGTTCATCACGTTCGCGTTGAGCGTGCCGCTGATCCAAAAGGGGACGCCGCAGGGATGGAGGGGCTTCGGGTTGACGTGGACCCGCTCGAAGGTCGCGATGCGGCCCGCATGCCGCGCGGACTCGTCGCGCCAGAGCGTCTGGCAGATCTCGAGCGTCTCGTCGAGCAGCTTGCCCCGTCCCTCGTACGGGAGACCGTTCGCCTCGTACTCCTCGCGCTGCCAGCCGACGCCGACGCCGATGTCGAGGCGGCCTTCGGAGAGCACGTCGAGCGTCGAGAGCTGCTTCGCGAGGGTCGCCGGCCGCCGCAACGGCGCGATCAGGATGCCCGTCAGGAAGCGCGTCCGCTTCGTGATCGCGGCCCACATCGAGAGCAGGACGATCGGGTCGAGCCACTGCCCGTCGGGTCCGGTCGGCTGCACGCCCCCCTTGATGCCGCCCTTCTTCGGGTCGGCGTAGTGCTCGAGATGCTCGCCGAGCACGACGTGGTCCGAGACGACGAGCCGATCGATGCCGGCGGCGTCGGCGCCCCGGGCCTGATCGAAGAGATGGCGCCAGCCGCCGACGCCGGGATCCTTCGCGGCGAAGTTCGGGGGCTGGAGCGAGAGGGCGGGTCGCACGGCGGCGGGCTGATGGGCTTCGGGCATGTCGGGCTCCTCGGGCTGGCTGCTTGGGGTGGATCGAATCGGAAGGGGATCGAAGCACGCTCCGTTCGGCGCCATCCGCCGAACGGCACGTCATTGTCCGCTGATGCGCAGCGCCTTGAACGGCTGGTTGCGATCGAGCCGCGGCTCCTTCGGCAGGCCGAGCGCCCGCTCGCCGAGGCCGTTGCGATGGACCTCGACCGTCCCGCCACCGACCGTCGTCGCACCGCGGGAGAGCAGGCTCTCCTGCCAGCGGCCGTCCATCGGCGCGTCGTGGCCCGCGAGCATGCCCGCCGCGCCCTGGAGCCAGGTCGCGAGCTCGGCCTTGCGGTGTCCGCTCTCGGCCGAGAAGACCTTGAGGACCGAACCGTCGACGTCGGGACGCCGCCCGTCGAGGATCGCGCCCTTGAGCCGGGCCTGCAGCAGCTCGAGCACCCGCTCTTCGACGTACCCCGCCCCGAGCCGCTCGCGCACGACCGCATCCTCGAAGCGACCGTTCTCCACGGCCTCGCCGACGAGATCGGCGATCCGGAAGCGACCGTGGCTGGTCGTGCCGATGCTCGCGCCCTCGTTCATCAGGACGAAGGTCGTGACGGGCCAGCCTCGATTCAGTCCGTTGACCACGTTGGCGAGCGGCGTGCGGACGTCCTTGAAGAAGACCTCGTTGAAGTGGCGATCGCCCTTCATCGTGACCAGCGGGCGGACCTCGACGCCCGGCTGCCGCATGTCGACCATCGCGAAGCTGATGCCGTCGTGCTTCGGCACGTCGGGATCGGTCCGGCAGACGATGAAGCCCCAGTCCGCATACTGCGCGCTCGTCGTCCAGACCTTCTGGCCGTTCAGGACGAGGTCGTCCCCGTCGACGACCCCGCGCGTCCGGACCGCCGCCAGGTCCGAGCCCGCCTCGGGCTCGCTGAAGAGCTGACACCAGATCTCGTCGCCGCGCAGCATCGGAGGCAGGAAGCGAGCCCGCTGCTCGGGCGTGCCGAAGCGGATCAAGGCCGGCCCGATCAGACCGACTGCGGCGTCGATGAAGCCGCTCGAGACGTCGAACCCGGCGAGCTCCTCGGCGAAGATGATCGCCTGGACGGGCGTGCCGCCCCGCCCGCCGAACGCCCTCGGCCAGGTGATCGCCGCCCAGCCGCCGTCGAACTTCCGGCGCTGCCAGGCCTTCATCTTCTCCCAGTACTCGTCCTCGGCCTCGACCGTGTGCGCGCGCGGCCCTGCCGACCAGTCGCCGACGCCCGTCTTGCGCTCCGCATTCGCCTCGAGCCAGGTCCGCGCCTCGGTCCGGAAGGCCGCCTCTTCGGGCGTATCCGCTCGCCGCCTCATCGCCCCTCGCCTCCGCGTCGCCCGCAGCCGCTCGCCTGCCCCCGCTCCGCGGCGAGCACGCGCGCGATCCGGTCGTGGTGCTCGCTCGCCGTGCCGAGCAGGAGCGCGCAGGACTGCGCGCGGCGGTAGAAGAGGTGCGCGTCGTACTCCCAGGTGTATCCGACGCCGCCCTGGATCTGCATGCTCTCGATCGCCATGCGGACGTAGGCGGGGCCACAGTGGGCCTTCGCGACGGAGGCCAGCAGCCCGCGCTCGGGATCGTCGTCGTCCGCCGCGGCGAGGGCGGCTTCGACCGCGGTCCGCCCGCCCTCGAAGTCGATCAGCATGTCCGCGCATTTGTGCTTGATCGCCTGGAAGGAGCCGATCGGCCGACCGAACTGGTAGCGCGCGTTGCCGTAGTCGACGGCCGTCTCGAGCACGCGCTGCATCCCCCCGACGATCTCGGCGCAGAGCAGCACGGTCGCCTCCTCGAGGCCCCGCGCGATCGCCGCCCCGTCCTCGCCGGGCCGCCCGACCGCCCGCGCCTCCACCTCGTCGAAGCGGATGCACGCGAGGGGGCGCGTGACGTCGAAGGCCTCCTGACGCTCGATCGCGAGCCCCGGGGTCCCGACGTCGACGGCGAAGAGCCCGAGGCCATCGCCGCCCCCTTCGCCACCGCCCCGCGCGACGACGAAGATCCGCTCGGCCTGGCCGCCATCGAGGACGAGCCGCTTCTCGCCCGAGAGTCGATGCGTTGCGCCCGCCGGCTTCGCCGCGAGCCGAATGCGCTCGGACGACGAGACGCCACCGGCTTCGAGCCAGGCGAGCGTCGCGATCTGCCCGCCCGCGAGCGGCGCGAGCCAGGCCGCCCGATCCCCCGCCCCGACGACGTTCGCGACGACCCGTCCCGCCAGGGCGGCCGAGGCGAAGAGCGGCATCGGCGCCAAGGCCCGCCCCGCCTCGGAGAGCGCAATCGCGAGCTCCTTCAGGCCGAATCCCTGCCCGCCCTGCGCCTCGTCGATCGCGAGCCCGGCGAGGCCGAGCTCCGCGCCGGCATTCTTCCAGAGCTCCGCCGACATCCCCTCGCCAGACGCCATCACGCGCCGAGTCTCGCCGATCGGCGCATGCGTCTCGAAGAAGCGCCGCAGCGTGTCGCGGAACTCGACCTGCTCCGGGGACAGACTGAAATCGGACAGGACCAGCGGCACCGGAGCCCCCTTGCGCTCGCCTCGGAGCGTACGCCTCAGAGCGAGAGGTCGAAGAGTCGGATCGCGTTGCCCCGCGCGATCTTGTCGACCCGTTCCTGGGGCAGATGGCCGAAGAGCGTCTCCGCGGTCTGCTTCGTATGCGGGAAGGTCCCGTCCTGATGGGGGTAGTCCGTCTCGAACATGACCTGGTCGATGCCGATCCGATCGATCAGGTCGATGCCGACCGTGTCCTTGAAGAAGCAGCTGTAGACGTTGCGGCGGTAGTAGTGCGACGGCGGCTCGGGGAGGCGGAACTCGCCCTGCGCCCACTGATGGGTCTGCCAGGTGTCGTCCGCGCGCTCGATGAAGTACGGGATCCAGCCGATCTGGCACTCGGCGTAGAGCAGCTTCACGTTCGGGAACTTCGCGAGCTTGCCCGAGAAGATCCAGTCGAGCATCGACGCCACGCTGTTGCAGGCGATCAGGTTCGACGAGAGGATCGTCGGCGCGTCGGGCGACGTATTGACCGTCTTCGTGCCGGAGCCGATGTGCATGCAGATGACGGTCCCCGTCTCTTCGCAGGCGCGGATGAAGGGGTCCCAGTCGTCGGTGTGGAGCGACGGGAGGCCGAGCCAGGCCGGCAGCTCGGAGAAGGCGACGGCGCGCACGCCCCGGGCGGCGTTGCGGCGGATCTCCGCGGCGGCGAGCTCGGCGCTCCAGAGCGGCACGATGCAGAGGGGGATCAGCCGCCCGTTCGATCCGCCACACCACTCCTCCACCATCCAGTCGTTGTAGGCCTCGACGCAGAGCTTCGCGAGCTCGCGATCCTTTCGCTCGTTGAAGAGCTGGCCGCAGAAGCGCGGGTAGTTCGGGAAGCAGAGCGAGGCCTCGACGTGGTTGCGGTCCATGTCGGCGATGCGCGCCGTCGGATCCCAGCAGCCGCGCGCGATGTCGTCGAAGGTGACGCCGATCGGCTTGACCTCTTCCGGCGGAAGCCCGGGACACGCGATCATCAGGCGCATCTGGTAGAGATGGTCTTCGTAGTGCCACCAGGCGGCGAGCGGCCCGTCGTCACCCGGTCGCTCGACCCAGACGCCGTCGACCAGCCGCGGCACACCGCGGGGCTTGAGCAGCACGCGGGGCCCCTTGTCCTTGAAGCGGGCCGGCAGTCGGGACTCCCAGATGTGGGCGGGCTCGACGACGTGGTCGTCGACGCTGATGATCCGGGGAATCGCGCTCGGGGTCGAGCCGTGGGAACGCATGCGAACTCCTTCACGGGCGAGTTGCCGAGATTCGCAAACCTGCGAGATTTAGTCGACTTCGCAGGGGAGCCGCCGTGAGTTCAGCGGGTTCAGTGGTCTCGGGCAGGACGCGGTTCGATTTCTCGGGACAGACCGTGGTGGTGACCGGCGGGTCGCGTGGCATCGGCCGGCAGATCTGCGAGGCCTTCGCCGAGGCGGGGGCGACGGTGGAGACGTGCAGCCGCCGGCCGGTGGACGAGCCCTTCAAGCACGGCTCGATCCGGGCGACGGCCGTCGACGTGCGCGACCCGGAGGCGACCCGCGCCTGGCTCGCCGAATGTGCCCGCGCGAGCGGGGGCATCGACGTGCTCGTCAACAACGCGGGCGGCGCGCCCGCCGTCGACAGCGCGGAGTGCTCGCCCAAGCTGACGCAGAAGATCCTCGAGCTGAACCTCCAGGCTCCGCTCGTGCTCTCGCAGCAGGTCCATCCGCACATGGTCGCTCGGGAGACGGGCGGCGTGATCGTCAACATCGTCAGCATCAGCTCCGTGCGCCCCACCCCCCGCGGCGTCGCCTACGGCGCGGCGAAGGCGGGCCTGATGAATGCGACGACCTCGCTCGCGGTCGAGTGGGGGCCGAAGGTGCGCGTCAACTGCATCGTGTCGGGCCTCGTCGCGACCGAGCTGACCGGGGACCACTTCGGCGACGACGCGACGCGTGCGGCGATGCTGCGCGCGATTCCCGCACGGCGTTTCGCCCGCGCCGAGGAGATCGCGCATGCATGTCTGTTCCTGGCCGCGCGCGACGCGAGCTACGTCAGCGGCGCGGCGCTCGAGGTCTATGGCGGCGGCGAATGGCCGCCGACCGTGCCCCAGCCCGAGGATTGAGCGATGCGCGATGCGAAGGCGCTGCTCGGCGGTCGGGTCGCCGTCGTCACCGGCGGCTCACGCGGCATCGGCCGCGCGCTCGCCGCGGCGCTGCGGCGCGCGGGTGCCGAGGTCGTGATCTCCGGGCGCTCGCGCGACAAGCTCGAGGCGACGGCCAACGCGATCGACGTCGTCCCGATCCAGGCCGACGCCACCAGCCGCGAAGAAGCGGTCAAACCGGTCGTGGCGGCGATCGACCGCTTCGGCGGGATCGACATCCTCGTCAACAACGTCGGCGGCTCGGCCGGCGGCAATCCGAGCCTCTTCTCGAGCGACGACGATCGCTTCGAGGCGAATCTCACGCTCAACCTGACCTCTGCCTGGTGGACGACGAAGGCAGCGGCCCACTCCATGCGCGCGCGCGGCCACGGACGCGTCATCCAGATCGGCTCCGGCGCCTCGAAGCACGCGGCGGCGAGCCCGGCCTACACCGCCGCGAAGCACGGCCTCGTCGGACTGACGAAACAGCTCGCCGTCGACCTCGCCCGCCACGGGATCACCGTCAACTGCGTCTGCCCCGGCTGGACCGCGACCGACCTCGTCTCCTTCGAGCAGCTCGGCGCGGCCCAGGGCGTCGATGCGGCGACCGCGCGCCAACGGGCCGAGGCCGAGAGCGCCCAGCGACGCATCCTGGAGCCCGAGGAGCTCGGCCCGATGGTCCTGCTGCTCGCCTCCGACGCGGGGGCGCCGATCACGGGCCAGGTCATCAGCGTGGACGGCGGCTATCGGCTCTAGCCCGCGGCGGTCGCGCCTCGGCCAGCGTGTTCGCCCGCCCGCCTCGGCGATCGGGTCTGTGGCGGTTTTCGATCCCGCGTGCAGCGCGCTATCCAACCGGCGCGATCGAATCACCCGATGGCCCGCCGACCGCCCGCTTCCGCCAGCCAGGACGAACGCCCATGCAGACTGAGATCCTCGACGCCGATTCCATTTCCGCCTTTGACGAGACGGTCGACGTGCTCGTCGTCGGCCTCGGCGCGGCCGGCGCCGCGGCCACGCTCTCCGCCGTCGAAGTCGGCGCGAAGACGCTCGTCGTCGAGCGCGCAGGCGGCGGCGGCGGAACCTCCGCGATGTCGGGCGGCGTCATCTATCTGGGCGGCGGGACCGCGCTCCAGAAGGCCTGCGGCTTCGAGGACTCGCCGGAGGAGATGTTCAAGTACCTGATGGCCTCGGTCGGCGCGGGCTGCGACGAGGCCAAGATCCAGCGCTACAGCGAGGGGACGGTCGAGCACTTCGACTGGCTGGTCGCCCAGGGCGTGCCCTACAAGTCCACCTTCTACTACGGCCAGTCGGGCGAGCCGCCGACGGACGACGGGCTCGTCTGGTCGGGCTCCGAGAACGTCTCGCCCTTCCGCGATCTCGCGAAGCCCGCGCCGCGGGGCCATGTGGCGGCGGTGCCGGGCGCCGCCGGCCACAAGGTGATGAGCTCGCTCTGTCAGGCCGTGACCGCGAGCGGCGCCGCGCAGTCGTTCAATACCGTCTGCAGCGCGCTCGTCCAGCAGCGCGACGGCACGATCACCGGCGCCCGACTCGAGACCTTCGGCGCGTCGCGCTTCGTCCGCGTCCGGGGCGGCATCGTCGTCACGACCGGCGGCTTCGTCCTCAACGACGCGATGCTCGACGCCTGCCGCCCCGAGGCCCGTCGTTGCCAGATGCGCGTCGCGGCCGACGGCGACGACGGCTCGGGCATCCGACTCGGCATGGAGGCCGGCGCCGGCACGCGCCACCTCGACAAGGTCTCCGTCTCGCTCCCCGTGACCCAGCCCTGGGATCTGAAGCGCGGCCTGCTGGTCAACGGGAAGGGTCAGCGCTTCATCAACGAGGACGCCTACTATGGCCGACTCGGCGATCATGCTCTGCTCCGCCAGGACGGCCATTGCTGGCTGATCGTCGACGACGCGATCTTCGTCAAGCCCGAGTACGGCTTCGAGGTCTGCGCCGTCGGCGAGTCGCCGGCCGAGCTCGGTCGCGAGCTCGGCCTGCCCGAAGGCGCGCTCGAGTCGACCATCGAGCTCTTCAACCGCCATGCCGCCCAGGGCAGTGACCCCCTTTTCGGCAAGCGCGAGCCCTACCTCCAGGCGCTCGTCGTTCCGCCCTACGCCGCGATCGACTGCAACGTCGAGACCGCACGCTACGCCGTATTCACCCTGGGCGGACTCGCCACGGACGTCGAAGGCCGCGTGCTCGACCCGGAAGGCCGACCGATCCGCGGACTCCACGCCGCCGGACGCTCGACCTCGGGCATCGCCGTCGGCGGCTACTCGAGCGGGCTCTCGCTCGGCGACGGCACGTTCTTCGGCCGGCATGCAGGGCGCACCGCGGCGACGACCCGGCTCTAGCGGCCCGCGCCCGAACGCGCCCGAACAGGATGCCCGGCCGTCCGGTCGAGCTCGGCGAGGCGCGCCGCGGCACGCGCGCGGTTCGCCGCTTCACGCTCGCGCGAGCGTTCGCGGCCGAGCGCTCAGATATGGAGCGTCTCCGGCAGCCAGCGGTCGCGGGTCGCGAAGCGTTCTCGGCCGAGCGGCGTCAGATCGCAGCTCGTCGACATGCCGTCGAGGATCCGCTCCGCCAGCGCGCGCGCGACGCCGAAGGACTGCATCACGCCGCGGCCCGTGAACGAATGCGCCTCGTAGAGGTTCGCGATCCCGGGCACGGGACCCGCGATCCCGCTGCAGTCCGGCGTCACGGCGTAGAGCCCCGACCAGCCCCGGACGTGGCCACAGCGCTCGAAGGTCGACGCGCGATGGGCGAGCCGCGGCCAGATGAACGTCTCGAAGAAATCGCTCCCGTCGTACGAGAAGTCGAAGCCCGGCGCCTCCTCGGGAATCGAGTAGCCCGCGAGGAGATGGCCGCCTTCGGGATGGAAGTAGAGGTCGCTCGCGTCCACGATCATGCCGAGCGCGTCGAAGTCGACGCCGGCCGGGAGCGCGGCCCGCTCAAAGCCGACCAGGCAGATCTGGCGCCGGACGGCCTCGGTCACGTCGCGGATGCCGAGCTTGCCGCTGAAGACCGTGGACCAGGCGCCCAGGCAGTTGATCAGCACCTCGCAATCGATGCGCGTCTCGCGAAGGCGCCGCGCCCGGTCGACGCGGTGGGTCGTCAGGATCTCGCGCAGCACGCCCGACTCGTCCGCGGCGTCGACGCCTCCGACCTCGATCACGTCGATCGCCCGAACCCGTCGCGTGCCCGTCTCGCCCGGAACCCGTGCCGTCACGACGCCGTCGACGTAGTGGCGGTTCAGGAAGCGCACGCCGAGCGCCTCCGCCTCGCTCCGGTAGAAGGCGCGCACGGCGTTGGGATTGATCAGACCGTCGCGCGGCGACCAGGTCGCGCCGACCAGCTCGTCGAGATGCGCGTCGAGCAGCGGGAAGCGCGCTGCCGCTTCGCCGGGCGTCAGCAGCTCGACGCCGAGCCCGTGCTCGTTCTGCAGCCGGCGCTTCTCGCGTGCGATCGCGAAGGCGTCGGGATCGTCGTAGAGCCAGAGATAGCCCCGCTCGCGGAATCCGAAGTCCTCGCGTCGGGCACGGAAGAAATCGAGCGACTGGCGACAGGTCTCGATGTTCACCGACTGCCACCACGTCGCCCGAACACCGCCCGCGTTCAGCTCCGACGAGGCGTAGATCCCCGCCAGATCGAGATCGACGACTCGGATGTCCTGCAGCCCGCGCTCGGCCAGACAGTACGCGACGGCGGATCCGATGATCCCGCCCCCGGCGATCACCACGCTCAATCCCACGCGAACGACTCCCGGGGCCCACCCTGCCCGATGCCACGGAGTCTGACGCGCGCAGCACGGCCTGTCTCGTCCCGGTCGAGGGATCGCCCTTCGATCGCGTCATCCCCCGCCGAGGTCGATGCCGAAGGCGTCGAAGACGAGCACGGCGCCCGCGCGCCGATGGGCCTCGAAACGCTCCAGCAGGCGGTCGACCCGACCACGCAGCGAGAGCGGCCCGGCCCCGTCGCGGGCCAGCCGCTCGAGCCGACGGCACTCGGTCCGCAGGATCGTCTGGTCCTCGACCAGCGCTTCGACGCGGCCCGCCAGGCGGGGCGCTGCCCCGACGATCTCGTCGAAGACGCCGTCCGGCCGGCCGGTCTCGGCGATGTGCTCTTCGAGCGCCCGGGACAAGCTCGCGAGCTCGCGGCGGACGCGTCGCGTCCAGCGCGCCCGCGGCGCCATGCGCGCATCCACCGCGCGGCCGACGGAGACGAGACGGCCCTTCAAGCGGGCGCGCGAGACGAGGGCCGAGAGCAAGGTCGTGCTCTCCGAGGCGATCTCCGCGACGGTCGCCCCCTCGAGCAGGTCGAGGAAGACCGCCCCTGCGACGCGCACGAGCGTCTCGTGGTCGCCGCCCTCGAAGTAGATCTCGTCGCGGTCCTCGAGGTTCGCGTCGATCACGGTCGGGATGCCGTACGCCGCACCGATCGGCGGAACGGCCCCCTGCTCGCAGTCCGGGAAGAGCGACGCCATGTCCTGTTCGCGCGACAGATGCAGCGCGCGGCCCAGCTCCTCCCGAACCCGCTCGAGCTCGAGGCGTCGCGAGGCGGGCAGGACCGCGAGCACGAATCCCGCTTCGTCCTGTAGCACGACCGATTTCGCGAGCGACTCCTCGTCGACGCCCGCCTCCCGAGCGCTCTCGAGGCTGCAGAAGGAGTGGACGTGATGCTCGAGGGCGTAGCGCGTGCGATGACGGGAGAGGTAGTCGGCGAGGGTGGGCGCGAGGGTCATGACGGGCCTCCTGCGTTCGAGCGACGCGAGTCCGTCGACGCCGACCCCGGCCCCGATCGACTAACGAACGGGATCCGGATCCAGCGCGACGCCGAACGAGCCGTGCAACGCGCTCCCGAGGAGCGAGAGGTAGTCGGGACCGCGCATGTGGACGACTTCGCGATGATCACCGGCCTCGAACCAGACGTCCGGCAGGCCGCGCAGGGCGTCGTCGTAGACCGTCGGGATGTTCCAGGGATGGCCGAGCGCCGGCAGCGCACCGGGCGCACAGTCGTCGAAGAGGTCGTCGATCTCGGCTTCGTAGGCGAGCTCGAGCTCGCGGTGGAGCTGCGCGCCCAGCCGATCGAGGTCGACGCGATCGGCGGCGGTCACGAGCGCGAGGACGTATCCGTACTCGTCGGCCAGCAGAACGGGCTTCGCGACCTGGTCGAGGGGAGCATGGATCCGGCGCGCGGTCTGGGCGCTGTTTGCGGTGGCGGCGTGGGCGTGGATTTCGTAGGGGAGCCCGGAGGCTTCGAGCCATTCCTCGAGTCGTTTCGCGATCGGCATGGCGCCCCTCCCGCGGCTCTCGCTCCCCTGTTTCGTCGGTTGCTTCGCTCTGGTGCCTTCGCTCTGGTGCCTTCGCTCTTTGGTGCGCTCGCTCGTTGGTGCGCGCGCTCGTTGGTGCGCGCGCTCGCTCGCCCGTGCTCCTGTCGTTCTGCCGTCCGCCCTTCTTCCGCTTACGCCTTCCGCGGCGCCCGCCCGCCGTCCAGGGCGTGACGCAATGTCAAATTAGAGCGACACCCGGCCTTGTCAATCGAGCCGTCGCCCCACCTCGCTCAGCGCGCCGTGGTGGAGCCGCCATTCGCGCGCCAGATCTGGCCAGTGCAGAAACGCCCGGCCTCGGAGGCCAGGTAGAGCATGAGCCAGGCCTGGTCCACCGCCTCGCCGACCCGGCCGATCGGGGACATGCCCTCCATCCGGCCGATGAATCCCGCGTAGGCCGTCTCGTCGAGCGAGCCGTCCGGATTCTTCTTGAGATGGCGCTGCGTGAAGGCCGTGATCGTCGCCCCGGGCGCGAGGGCGTTGACGCGGATGCCGCGTCCGCCGACCTCCTGCGCGAGCGTCTGCGTCAGCTGGGCGACGCCCGCCTTCGTGATCGCGTACGCCCCGTAGCCGGCGACGGGGAGATCGATCGCCCCCGACGAGACGTTGAGGATGCAGCCGCCGCCGCGTCGCGTCATGGCCGGGATCGCTGCCTGGCAGCCGTAGAGCGTGCCCTTGAGGTTGATCGCGAGGATGCGATCGAAGGCCTTGTCGTCGAGCGACTCGAGCGGACCGTCACAGGGAATGCCCGCGACGTTGGCCATCACGTCGATTCCCCCGAACGCCTCGACCGCCCGGGCGACCAGGCGTTCGACCTCGCTGCGCTGCGACACGTCGACGCGCTGCGCGAGCGCCGATCCGCCGGCCGCGCGGATCCCGCCGACCACGGCCTCGGCCGCCTCCGCGTCGAGATCCCCGAGCACGACGTGCGCCCCCGCCGCCGCGAAGACCTCGGCCGCCGCCCGCCCGATCCCCGAGGCCGCCCCCGTCACGACCGCGACCCGATCCTTCAGCCCGAACACCTCAGCGAGCGCACGCATGGACTTCCCCCTCGATCAACGCCGGCGCGCACGCCAACCCGCCGGCACGCCGGCATGATACGCGAGCCGCTCCGTGCGGCGGCGTCCTTTCAGGGCCGGGCCGGACTGACTAGAGTCGAGGGCCGGCAGGGCGCCGCGTAGGCCCCGATCCGCCCGAGGAGCCAGTCATGCAGGGTCTGCGCCATCTGCGCGTCGTCGACTTCAGCGATCGGATCGCGGGGGCCTACGCGACCAAGCTGCTCGCCGATGCCTGGGCCGAGGTGATCAAGGTCGAGCCCCCGTCCGGCGATCCGTTGCGCGGCTGGAGCGCGAGCGATCAGGACCTGCAGGGCCGCGACGGGGCGCTCTTCCAGTTCCTCAACACGTCGAAGAAGTCGGTCGTCGGCCGCCCGGACGACGCCCATGTGCTCGATCTCGTCGCCGGCGCCGACCTCGTCGTCGAGAGCTTCGCGCCCGGCGAGATCGAGCGGCTCGATCTCCCGAATCGGTTTCCCGGGCTCGTCCTGCTCTCGATCTCCCCGTATGGCCGCGGCGGTCCCCTGACCGGCCAGCCCGCCGCCGACATCACGATCCAGGCCCACAGCGGCGCGATCTCCGTTCGCGGCCTGCCGAGCCAGCCGCCCATCATGTGCGGCGGGCGCATCACGGAGTGGATCGGCGGGACCTTCGCGGCGGTCGCGGCGCTCGGCGCGGTGACCCGCGCGCTCCGCTCGGGCCAGGGTGAGCACGTCGACTTCTCGCTCTGCGAGGTCATGAACATCGGCTCGACGACCTACCTCGACTTCATGAACAGCCTGATGGGGCGGCCCGAGCTCGTCGCCCCCGGCCGCTCGGTCGAGGTCCCGTCGATCGAGCCGACGCAGGACGGCTGGGTCGGGTTCAACACCAACTCCCATCAGCAGTTCACCGACTTCCTGCTCCTGATCGAGCGACAGGATCTGCTCGCCGAGCCCGAGTGGGCCCAGATCGCGACGCGCATGGCACGGATGGACGAGTGGAACGCGATCGTGCGCGCCTTCACGACGCAGCATCCCACGGCGGAGATCGTCGAGCGCGCCTCGCTGCTGCGCATCCCGGTCGCGCCCGTCTGCAGCGGACGGACCGTGCTCGACCACGTCCACCTGAAGGCGCGGGGCGTCTTCGTGAAGAACCCGAGCGGGGGCTTCCTGCAGCCGCGCTCGCCCTACCGGATGGATGGCGAGGGTCCGCGTCCCTTCGAGGCGGTGCCCCGCGTGGGCGAGCACACGGAGGCGCTCGCGAAGGCCCCGGCGCGGTCGCGACCGAAGCCGGGCATCCCGCCGGCGCCCGGGGCGAAGGCGCCGCTCCCGCTCGCGGGCATCCGTGTGCTCGACACGACGGCGTGGTGGGCCGGGCCCTCCGCCTGTCAGATGCTGGCCTATCTCGGGGCCGACGTGATCAAGGTCGAGGCGATCCAGCGCCCCGACGGCATGCGCATGGCGGGCGGCCTCTTCATGAGCCAGGGCGATTGGTGGGAGCGCAGCGGCGTCACGCTCTCGGCCAACACCAACAAGCGGGGGCTGACGCTCAACCTCGCCGATCCGCAGGGCCTCGCGCTCTGCAAGCGGCTGGTCGCGCAATGCGACGTCTTCATCGAGAACTTCTCACCGCGGGTCGTCGAGAACTTCGGCCTCGACTGGGACTCGGTCCACGCCCTGAACCCGCGCACGATCCTCGTCCGCATGCCCGCCTTCGGCCTCTCGGGGCCCTGGCGCGACAACGTCGGCTTCGCGCAGACGATGGAGCAGATCTCGGGCCTCGCCTGGATCACGGGCCATGCCTACGACCAGCCCCGCATCCAGCGCGGCCCCTGCGATCCGCTCGCGGGCATGCACGCCGCCTTCGCCACGCTGGTCGCCCTCGCCGAGCGCGAGAAGACCGGCCGCGGCCACCGGCTCGAGTGCACGATGGTCGAGGGCGCCCTCAACGCGGCCGCCGAAATGTCGATCGAGTGGTCCGCCTACGGCGTCGAGCTCGGGCGCGACGGCAATCGCGGACCGGAGGGCGCGCCGCAGAACGTCTACGCCTGCGCCGGGACCGAGCAGTGGCTCGCGCTCGCGGTCACGACCGATCCGCAGTGGGAGGCGCTCAAGACGTTGCTCGGTCGACCGAGCTGGGCCGAGGACGCGGAGCTCGCGACCCATGCCGGACGCCGGCGCAAGCAGGACGTGATCGACGATGCCCTCGCCCGCTGGGCGGCCACGCAATCCCTCGACGAGGCGGTCGAGTCCCTGCTGGCCCGCGGCATCCCCGCGGCCCCGGTCTGGGACGGCCGCATCCAGAGCCGCCATCCGCAGTTCGCCGCCCGCGGCTTCTACGAGCCCCTCGACCATCCGATCGTCGGACGCCACGCCTATTCGCGGCCGCCCTTCCGCTTCGCGACCGTCGAGCGCTGGAACCGCACGCCCTGCCCGACCATGGGCCAGCACAACCACGAGATCCTGGCCGAGCTCGGCCTCTCCGCGCAGGCGATCGCCGAGCTCGAGCGGGACGAGGTGATCGGCTACCGGCCGAAGGGACTCTGATCGCGCATCAGCGCCCCCGCGTCGCCGCGGGTGCGGTCTCGAGCCCGACGTCGCGCCCCCCCTCCGACTCGGGTCGCAGCGCGAGCTCGCCCGTCGCCTCGCCTGCGCCCGAGGCATCGGCGAGGGTCGAGGCGGGAAGCGTGAACCAGACGATCGTGAGCGGCGCGTCCATGCGACCCGCGCCCGCGGCGATGCGAGCGAGCGTCTGCGTCCCTTCGGCGCGGCTCGCATACGTGCGCAGGCGGCGGTCGGGCGTCATGAAGTAGATCGGCCGATGGAGCGGATCTCCCCGATCGACGAAGTCCCGCGCTCGCGCCGAGAGCCGATTCGCCGAGGGACCCGTCGCGTTCCAGGCGGCGGCCGGCAGGTGGCGGAAGTGCAGCACGTCCTGCGGTGCCAGCCGATAGCGAAGCCGGCCCCTGGGCTCCGCCGCGACGACGGGGGTGTCGTACCGGAATCCGCCCGACACCGGATACACGGTGCCCGCCCGAGCGCGCGGGTCACCCGCGCGCGCCGAGGCCCGCTCGCAGAAGGTCAGCGCATCGACCGCCGCGAGCTCCGCCGTCGCGAAGACATGGCCGGGGCCGGCCGGCGCGAGGGAGGCCCGCGCGACCGGCTCTGCACGAAGCGACCCGGGGCTCGCGCAGCCCGAGCCACCGAGGCTCGCCGCCAGGCTCGCGACGACCATCATTACGACCACCCGTCGAGCCTGCGGCGCACGGAGTCGGCGCCGGGACGCGGGCCGAAGCGATTCGGTGGTCCGCTCCGCGCGGACCGCTCGGGTGGAATGGGGCATGGGATGCACCTCGTTCGTCGGCACCGCGGATGGACGGTCGCCGATCCCGAAGGACGAGGCTTCATCGGCCATGCATACGGTCTTCCGCGGCGAAAATCACGCGCGCCGGCGTTGCCGCCCTCGAGATGCGTCGCGCCGTTCGCAGTGGTCACGTCGCCCGCCGCCCGCCTGCACCCCGGCTGCCTAACGTCCGGCGTGATCCTCAGGACCGCATTCCTCCGTTCCCTCGAAGGCGAGGACGTCCGGGCGGCAGACGTAGCGGATCGGTCGGATCGAGACGTCCGCCCGCCCGACGACGCCGGGAAGGGGCAGCGTCGGTCGGATCGTCGGCTCGCCCCAGGCGCCTGCGTCGAACGCCGCGATCTCGACGCGCCCGCGCTCGGCGCGCGTCACCGCATGCTCGAGATCGACCTGGACCAGCCGGAATCCGCGCGGCGTCCGGGCCGGATGGAGGCTCGAGACGAATTGCGTGTCGCTTTCCCCGAGCCGCTGGGGCGCGCGGATCACCAGCTCGAGCCAGCGTGCATCGCCCTGCTCGACGCAGAGCCGGGTCGCGTCGTAGGCGCGCTCGATCGCGACCCGGCCCGGCCGAGCCCGGAAGCCCCAGCGCTCGGCGAGCCCCCGTCGCGCGGTCTCCGAGTCGACGACGCATGCGACCAGCAGCCCGCGCGGACGCAGCCCGCTGCGACACTCGATCCGCAGCTGCGCCATCCGGAACGCGCCCCACTCCGACTGCGCGACCGCGTAGGCGCCGAAGCCGACGACGGGCGGCAGCGTCGGATGGAGCGCCGGCGGCAGCATCGCGCACATCGGCTCGGACTCGATCTCGCAGAGGGCCTGCACGAAGACGCAGTCGACGAGCGCGAGCGCCGGCGTGTCGAACCCCGCCAGCACGGGCGCATCGCGTTCGAAGCGCTTCGGATCGGCGGAACCGACCAGCATCTACGCCTCCCGCGCGCGGCGGTCCGACGTGTCGTCGGCCCGAAACGCCGGCATCACCTCGCGCGCGAAGAGCCGCATGCTCTCGAGCACCTGCTCCTGGGGCAGGACCTCGCAGGCGTTGACGAGGAAGTTGATCTGGTCGACCCCGACCGACTCCCACCGCTTCACCGCCTCGATGATCGTCCTCGGATCGCCGATGCAGACGCCGTCCGGCACGCCGTAGGCCGCGCCCGGATGACCGCCGCTGCGACTCGCCGGCGGCGCCGAGACCCCGCCGAGGGATTGATAGGCAGTCGTCGGCCAGGCCTCGCGCGTGAAGAGCAGGTGGGCGTTGAGCAGGCCGAAGAGGCCGAGGAAGCGCATGCCGCGCGCGGCCCCGGTGGCGAGATCCTCGTGGCAGTGCATGAAGTTGAGCGTCGCGACCCGGTCGTTGACGACGAGGCCCGCCGGATCGCACTGCTGGATCCGGCGATGGTACTCCTTCGTGCGGCGTTCCTGCTCGGCGAGGCTCGCCGTCGCGACGCCGAGGCAGCCGAGGCCGCGCTCGGCCGCGTCGAGCTCCGTCCCGGCACTCGTCACCGTCACCCACATCGGCGGATGCGGCTTCTGCATCGGCTTCGGGAGCACCGCCCGCTCCGGCATCGAGAAGCAGCTCCCCTTCCAGGCGAAGCGTTCCTGCGTCCACATGCCGGGGATCGCGCGCACGTACTCGTCCCAGTCCTGTTTGGTCCGATCCGGATCCGCCTCGAACCCGCCGAGCTCGGTCCAGGTCGACGAGCGCGCCGTGCCGAACTCGAGCCGCCCGTTCGAGAGCAGGTCGAGCGTCGCCGCGCGCTCCGCCACCCGGATGGGATGGTTCATCTCGCGCACGCAGACGACGGCGCCATGACCGATCCGGATCCGCTCGGTCTGCATCGCGCAGGCGGTCAGGAAGAGCTCGGGCGCGCTCGAGTGGGAGTAGCCTTCGAGGAAGTGATGCTCGACGGCCCAGACCGTGTCGAAGCCGAGCGTGTCGGCGAGGCGGACCTGCTCGAGCGCATTGCGCAGGACCCGGGCCTCGTTTTCCGCCGTGAACGGGCGCGGCGTGGCCAGCTCGTGGAAGATGCCGAACTTCACGGGATCCCTCGTCGCGGATGCGCCGGTGCCGGCTGCGGCCGCGGCGCGTCGTGGCGCCGGACGATAGCGACTCCACGGTCGGCCTCATCGGCTAGTTTCTCGCGACCGGCGGAGCACGGCAGGGCGTCACGTGGGCGCGGGGCGCCGCGTGGGGACGGGCGCGCACCCGTCGGGTCCGCCGACGGAGTCGAGGATGAAGCTCTTCGCGATCAGCGATCTCCACGTCGGCTTCAAGGACAATCGCGCGGGTCTGCTCGCGCTGCCCGACCATCCCGACGACTGGCTCGTCCTCTGCGGCGACGTCGCGGACACGCCGCAGCAGCTCGACTTCGCCCTCGAAGTCCTGGGGCAGAAGTTCCGTCAGCTCGTCTGGGTCCCGGGCAACCACGAGCTGTGGTCGATTCCGCGGCGGACCGCGCGCCGGGGCGTCGCGCGCTACGAGGAGCTCGTCACGCTCTGCCGCGCGCGCGGCGTCTTGACGCCGGAGGATCCCTACCCCGTCTGGCCCGGCGAGGGCGGCCCCCACCTGCTCGCCCCTCTCTTCCTGCTCTACGACTACAGCTTCCGGCCCGACGAGGTCGCGATCGAGGACGCGGTCGCCTGGGCGCAGGAGGAGGATCTGATGTGCAGCGACGAGGTCCTGCTGCATCCGGACCCGTATCCGTCGTTCGGGGCGTGGTGTGAGGCGCGTTGTCGGGAGAGCGAGACGCGGCTCGAACGCGCCCGCGCCGAGCATCCGCTGCCGACGGTCCTGATCGCCCACTTCCCGCTGAAGCAGCGGCTCGCCGTCCTGCCGCGGATTCCGCGCTTCATGGTCTGGTGCGGCACGCGCCGGACCGAGGACTGGCATCGGCGCTTCGAGGCCGCGGTCGTGGTGTCGGGCCATCTCCACATTCCGACGACCCGCTACGTCGACGGCGTGCGCTTCGAAGAGGTCTCGCTCGGCTATCCCGAGCAGTGGCGCGAGCGGGGCGATCGGCGCGGCTGGCGCTTCGAGGACCACCTGCGCCAGATCCTTCCGACCCCGGCGCGCGATGCCGGCGATCCGATCGGCGACTGGCTCGCGCGGAGCGAGGCGCAACGACAGCAGCAGCAACAGCAACAACAGCAACGACAGCGATGACGACCGCGGCGGGGTCGCCCGCCGTCCGCGCGATCGAGGGGAGACACGACCGCGCCCGCTCGGGGTCAGCGGCGCTGGCGGTGGAGCGCCGGGTCGATCACGGCCGCCATCGCGTCGAGCCGCGCGCGCCGCGCCGCCTCGGGCTCGGATCGCGCCGGATCGGCGCTCGTGCGGACCAGGAAGTCGGCGAGGCGCTCGACGGTCGGCCTCGGCGCTTCGATCAGACGGCGGTGGTCGATGAAGAGCGTGTCGATCGCAGGACGGGCGGCGAGCCAGGCGCGCGCGCGCACGAGCGTCGCGTCGAAGGCGCGGGCCAGGTCGGGATCGCCCTCCGCCGCAGACGCGTGACCTGCGCGCTGCAGCATCGTGCGCTGCGAGGCCAGGACCTCGGCGAGTTCGCGCTCCACGAAGACCACGCGGTAGGCCTGATCGGCGGGCAGCGCGGGCAGCAGCGGCGCCACGATCTTGACCGCCCGCCCGCGGCAGCTCGCCAGGAACGAGGCGTCGCGACGAATCCCCTTCACGGCCGCGAGCTCCGAATAGCCCCTCGGATTGTCGGCGTCCGGCGCGCGCGCGTCGTCCCGGGCGAGCTCGATCCCGGCAGCCGCGAGCAGCTGCATCAGGAGCGAGGTTCCGGCCCGCGGAAGCCCCGAGACGACGGTGATGCGTTCGGGGGCCGCCAGCGGCGGGGAGCGGCGATCGGTCGACACGGAAGTCCTCCCGTTCGCAGGTTGGATCGCGCAAAGCGGATTCAGTGGAGCGCGGGCGCCCCGGCCTCGCAGGGGAAGCGCACGCTGAAGCGCGTCCCGCGACCGCGATCGCTCTCGACGTCGATCGAGGCGCCGTGCTCCTGGACGATGCCGTGGACGATGGAGAGCCCGAGCCCGGTCCCCCCGGCGCGATCGCGCGTCGTGAAGAACGGATCGAAGATGCGCGGCAGGTCGTCGTCCGCGATGCCGTCTCCCGCGTCTTCGATGCGCAGACAGGGACCGGCCGATCCGATCGACGTCAGGATCCGGACCGGCGCGCGTCCGCCGGCCGAGGCCTCGAGGGCGTTGCGGACCAGGTTGACGACCACCTGCTCGATGCCGATCGGGTCGGCGAGCAGCGGGATCGGCCCGTCGGCGAGGCGGGTCTCGATCCGATCGAAGTCGTCGCGGGAGACCGTCCCGTGCAGGGCGACGAGCGCGCTGCGCACGAGCTCGTTCAGGTCCTGCTGCGTCCTGGCCGCCGTGGCGCCGGCCGAGAAGTGGAGCAGCGCCTTCACGATCCGCGCGCAGCGCAGCGCCTGCGTCCGACCCTCCTCGAGCGCCGCGCGCCAGATCGCCTCGCGATCCGGATGATCGTCGCTCGCGAGGGCGTACTCCGCGCTGATCCGGATCGCGCCGATCGGGTTGTTGATCTCGTGCGCGACGCCGGCCGCGAGCGTCCCGATCGACGCGAGGCGCTCGGCGCGACGCAGCTCGGCGGCGGAGCGCTCGAGCGCGCGCGTCCGCTCCTCGACGAGGGCCTGCAGCTCGCTCTGGAAGCGCTGGTCGATCGCGCGCTGCTCGGCATGGAGGCGGTCGGCCCGCTGCTTCTCCATCCGCAGGGCCGCCTCGACGCCCGAGCGCAGACGCTCCCAGCTCGCCGCGAGCGCCAGCGAGAAGAAGACCGCGATCACCGCGGCGAAGAGATTCCAAGCGGCCACCGCCTGATAGTCGGGCGAAACCGGCGCACGAAAGCCGAGCGCGAGCGCGGCCTGGACCGCGAGGAAGCCGCCCGATGTCGCGAGGCTCCAGAAGAGCCCGACGCGCGGCCCGGAGCAGAGGATCGCGACGAGCGGAATCAACAGCGCCGTCACCAACGCCGCCGTGTCCTTGCCGCCCGTCACCGCGGCGAGGAAGACCGCATAGGCCGTCATCCCCCCGACCAGCAGCTGCTGGCCGATCGCGAGGGGGAGACCGAGCCGGATGAGCCCCGGAATCAGCAGGAATCCGAGGGAGAGCGCGAAGGATGCGAGGCGTACGAAGCGCGGCGGCGAATCGGTCGTCACGAGCAGGGCGACGAAGACCGCGGGGCCCCCGACGAGGCCCGCGATGACGGTGACCCGCGCGCGCAGACGGATCTCGAGCGGCGCCGCCTGCAGCGATCGAGGAAGGAACCCGTCGACGCAACGCAGCGCCGCGCGGCGGATCATGCGCCGTTCCAGGCCGCGCTCGTGGTATGGCCCCCGTCGAACTCGATGATCTCGATGCGCGCCCCATCGGGATCCGTCAGGAAGAACATCCGGACCCCGCCGACCTCGACCGGCGGCGAGAGCGGCGCGAGCCCGCGCTCGACACACGCCGCGTGGGCCTTCCCGATGTCCGCGACCGAGAGCGAGACGTTGCTCCAGCCGGTGAAGCGGCCCTCGGGCGGGGGCTCGAGCGGGGGGTGGGCGAAGTGGATCAGCTCGATCGAGACCTTGCCCGCGCCCGGAACCAGCAGTCCGACCATGCGACCCCGCGAGCCGGCGACGCCGGTCACGGCGTCGAGCCCGGGGCCGTCGAGCCGCACGTCGAAGAGCTCGCGCAGCCCGAGCCCCTCCCGGTAGAAGGCGAGCGCGCGGTCGAGATCGGAGACACGGACGGTGATATGCGAGAAGTCGCGAAACGCGAGCGCGCTCATCGGATCGGGCTCCTCAATCGGCTGGCCTCCCGGGTGGACCGCTCGATCATCTCCCGAAGGTCCGAGCGATGCAAGCGCGTTCGAACGCGGACGGGTCCCTCGGAACGCGCTATCTCCCTGCCGTCGTGTGCCCCGGCGTGGCCCGACGGGAGGGGATCCTTCGATGAGACGCGCCTCGCTCCCGACGCGACCGATCCGGTTCTTCGCCTCCCTGTCGCTGCTGGCCGCCGGCGCGCTCGAGTCCGCGTGCTCCCCGGGCGAGGCGCCCCCGATCGACTACTCGGGTCCGGTGGCGGGCTGGGACCACGTCGGCGGGGATCGCGGCGGGCAGCGCTATTCGCCGCTGACCCAGATCGATCGCGCCAACGTCGTCCATCTCGAAGAGGCCTGGCGCTTCGAGAGCGGCGACGTCACGCCGACGACCTCGCTGCAGGTGACGCCCATCCTCGTCGGATCGCAGCTCGTCTTCTGCACGCCGCGCGACCAGGTGATCTCGATCGACGCCGAGACCGGCGCCGAGCGCTGGCGCTTCAAGGCCGAGCCGAGGCTCGAGGGCGTCTACAACCCGGTCTGCCGTGGCGTGGCCCATGCCCGGATCGCTCCGGCGAACGCTCCGGCGACGAACGCGAGCCTCGCGTCGGACGCGACGCGCGCGGGCCACGCGAGCCTCGCGTCGGACGCGACGCGCGCGGGCCACGCGGGGATCGCGTCGGACGCGTCGCGCGCGGGCGACGGCGATGCCGGTGCGCCCGGGCTCGAGGCGTGCCGCTCGCGCATCTACCTGGGAACCCTCGATGCGCGCCTGATCGCCCTCGACGCCGAGACGGGCCTGCCCTGTACGGAATTCGGGTGGCGGGGAACGGTCGATCTGCGCGAGGGCATCGGCGATGTCCGGCCCGGCGAGTACACGATGACCTCGCCGCCCCTCGTCGTCGCCGACCGCGTCGTCACGGGGGCCTGGGTCACCGACGGCCAGCGCGCCGACTCGCCGGGCGGCGTGATCCGCGCCTTCGACGCGCGGACGGGAGCGCTCGTCTGGGCCTGGGATCCCGTGCCGCCGGGCCGGATCCCGGTCACGCCGCGAGACGTCGCCCAGGGTCGGACGTTCACGCGCGGCACGCCGAACGCCTGGACGCTTCTCTCGGCCGACGAAGCACGCGGGCTCGTCTTCGTCCCGACCGGCAATGCCGCGCCCGATCACTACGGGGGCGAACGTCACGGCCTGGACGCGTTCTCGAGCTCGGTCGTCGCGCTCGATGCGAAGACGGGCGAGCGCCGCTGGTCGTTTCAGACCGTCCATCACGATCTCTGGGACTACGACGTCGCCTCACAGCCCGTCCTCTACGACCAGCCGCGGGACGGCAGCCAGATCCCGGCCCTCGCCCAGGCCACGAAGATGGGCCACCTCTTCCTGCTCGATCGCCGGACGGGCGACCCGCTCTTCCCGGTCGAGGAGCGCCCCGTTCCCCAGACGGGCTTCGCCGAGGGCGAGTCCGTCGCGCCGACCCAGCCCTTTCCGACGCGCCCGCGCCCGCTGCATCCGCACGCGCTGCCGCCCGAGGACGTCTGGGGCCTGACCCCGATCGACCGCGCCGAGTGCCGCCGCATCGTCAGCGCGCTGCGCAACGAGGGCATTTTCACGCCCCCCTCGCCCGAAGGCACGGTCGTCTTCCCGGGCCTCGGCGGCGGCGTCAACTGGGGCTCCGTCTCGGTCGACCCGGCGCGCCACACGCTCGTCGTGAACTCGATGCACAATCCCTTCATCGTGAAGACGATCCGCCGCGAGGACGCGTCGAGCATCGATCCGCGTGATCTCGTCGGCGTGCAGCCCAACGAAGGCACGCCCTACGTCACCCTGCGCGCACCCCTCCTCTCCTCCTGGGGCATGCCGTGCACCCCTCCGCCCTGGGGCAAGCTGACTTCGATCGACCTCGAGACGGGGGACGTCCGCTGGCAGGTTCCGCTCGGCAACCTGCGCGAGCTCGCGCCCGCCTTCGGGCAGTTCTTTCACTGGGGCACGCCCAATCAGGGTGGCCCGATCCAGACCGCGGGCGGCCTCGTCTTCATCGGCGCGACGATGGACCGGACCTTCCGTGCCTTCGACGCCGAGACGGGCGACGTGCTCTGGCAGACGCTGCTGCCGACCTCGGCCCATGCAACGCCGATGACCTATCGCGTGCGACCCGACGGCCGGCAGTTCGTCGTCGTCGCGGTGGGCGGCCACTACCCGCTCGGCTCGCCCTCGGACGACCTGCTGATCGCCTTCGCGCTGCCCGAACGCGAGAGCGGCGACGCGCCGAACGGGGAGGCCCGGCCATGACGCGCGCCCCGCACGACGCGCCGCTGCCGCCGGCCGCCCTCGTCCCGGCGCGCGACGCGAGCGGCCAGCCGCTCGGCCCCCGCGACCTCGTGCTCTGCTCGGGCACGCTGCTCGGCCATCCGCTGCGCGCGAAGATCCGCGCGGCCGCCGAGGCGGGCTACCGCGCGATCACGCTCTGGCCCGACGACGTCGCGCAGGCGCGCAGCGAAGGGCTCGGCGACGCCGACGTCCGCGCGCTGCTCGCCGATCATGGCCAGGTCGTGCTCGACATGGACCCGCTGCTCGACTGGACGCCCGAGGCGACGCCGAAGCCCGGCGAGGCGGCCGTCACGGTCACGCCCGAGGCCGAGTTCTACGCGATCGCCGAGGCCTTCGGTGCGCGCTCGCTCAACGTCGTCCAGGGCTTCGGCCAGACCCTCGACCTCGACCGGGCGGCCGAAGATCTCGCGGGCGTCTGCGATCGCGCACGCGACCACGGACTGCTCGTCACGCTCGAGTTCCTGCCCTGGTCGGGCATTCCGACCGCCGGCGTCGCGCTCGAGCTCGTCCGGCGTGCCGGGCGCCCCAACGCGACCGTGCTCGTCGACACCTGGCACTGGTATCGCGGCGGCGCCGATCTGCGCCTGCTCGAGGCGCTGCCGGGCGACCGCGTCGGCAGCGTCCAGATCAACGACGCGCCCCGCCTCGCACCGGACGATCGCATGATGGAGAGCATGCTCGACCGGCGCATGCCGGGCGAAGGCGACATTCCGCTCGCCGACGTGCTCCGAACGCTCGCGGCGATCGGCGCGACGGCCCCCCTCGGCGTCGAGGTCTTCCACGCGAGCCATGCCCGGATGGATGCGACGGAGGTCGCGCGCCGGGCCGCCGAAGCGACCCGGCGCGTGCTCGCGGCGATCGACCAGGGGGCCTGACCCCTTCCCCGCCCCCGCGCCGCGATCCCCGTCAGGGCAGGACCGGATCCTCGACGACGTCGACCCAGCCCGGCTTCGCGCGCAGGAAGTCCGAGGTCCAGTCCGACAGGATGATCCCGTTCGCGTCCTGCGTGTAGAAGAGCGGGGTCTGCAGAGCCGTATGCGAGACGTCGCCCGCGACGATGAAGCGCTTGTAGCGATCGGGGAACGCGTCGTGGATCTCGCCGTGCTCGCTGACGATCAGCTCGCGGAATCCGGCGGGATCGCCCAGCAGGCCCAGGAAGAAGCGGTTCGTCTGGTCCGCGTCCGTCTCGTAGAAGGCCTCGCGAATCGTCGAGTCGTTCGCGAGCCGCCACTTCACGACCTCGGTCGACTGGCCGTAGGCGCTGCATTCCGTGCAGCTCTCCGGATAGAACCGGTCGAACTGCCAGTCGTCGGCACGCGCGGCGATGTCGTCCGTACGGTCGAGGTTCGTCGTGATGGGCCCGGCGTCGTTGAAGACGGTCAGGCGCGCCGCGTTGCCGAAGGCGAATCGGACCAGGAACGGGCTGAAGGCCGAGGCGCCGACCCCGCCCGCGCTCGAGCCCGCGACCGTGATCTGGCGCGCGTGGGGGAAGACGGCGCGGGCGACGTCGATGCCCGCCGAGGCGTTGCGCAGTCCCCGGTGATGGCGGACCGGACCGAAGGGAAAGCTCGGATCCTCGACCGCGTTGTCCCCGACGAAGACCGAGCCGTCGCAGTAGGGCAGATAGACGATGGAGTAGTCCGCGAAGGGGTTGTCCGGCGAGTCGAAGTCCCAGATGCCGACGGGCGCACCGGGCGGGGCCTGATCCTCGGAGCGGATGTTGCAGTTGTAGAAGTCCTGCCAGCACGCGCCACCGCCCTGCTCCATGATCAGGAGCTTCGCGGGATGGCCGGCCCGCGTGTAGACCGAGTAAGGCGTGCCGGCGATGCAGATCGGTCCATCACCCGCTTCGGGGTCGAAGCTGTGCTCGACCCAGCCATCCTCGATCGGACGCGAGGAGAAGGGCGTGAACTCGCCGAGGTAGCGATCGACGCCGGCGGCCTTCAGCTCGAGCGCAGCGCGCAGGTTGAGACCCGGGCAGGCATGGCCGAGGAGCATGAGGCCGAGCAGGCCGGGAACCAGGACTCGAATCAACCGGAACGAACGCATGCGACATCTCCTTGCGACGAGGGGCGACACGGGGCAAGGCGACGGACGATTCCGCGCGATGCGGAGTCGCTCGTGGACCGGAACAACGCCCCTTGGACGATGCAGCCGTGACGCACCGCACTCGATCCGCCCACTCTCTCACGATCCTCCGACGAACGTCAAAGAAAAGCGCGCCTGCATCGCGATCGGACTCGAAGTCGCCGGGCGACCCCCTCAATCGCGGACACAGGCGAAGGCCGACACGCTCGGGACGACGCCCGAATGGCGATGCGCCGGACCAATCGCGCACGCACTCAGGCGACGAACCAGCGCCCGCCGTTGACCGCGATGCTCTGGCCCGTGATGGGCCGGGCGAGGTCCGAGGCCAGGAAGAGCGCGGTCCCGGCGCACTCGGCCGGCGTCGGCGTCGCGCGCAGCGGGAACTGCTCGTTCCAGCGGGCGAGCTCTTCCTCGTAGGGGCGGCCCGCCGCGCGAGCGAGGTCCTCGACATAGCCGCGGAAGTGCTCGCCCGTCATGGGGCCGAGCTGGATGCCGTTCGCGCGGATGCCGGCCGGGCCGAGCTCGACGGCGATCGTGCGGACCAGGCTCTGGAGCGCGGCCTTCGACGCGGCATAGGCGCCGAGCGTCGGCGGCGGATCGGTCGAGGCGCCGCTGCCGACCAGGATGATCCGCCCGTCGCCCCGCGCCTTCATCGAAGGGGCCACGAGCTGGACCAGATGGAACGCGCCGAAGAGGTTGACCTCCATGATGTCACGCCAGCGCTGCGGGTCCGACTCGGTCACGACCCGATAATCGCCGTCGTAATGCCCGTTCTGGACGAGCACGTCGATCCCGCCGAAGCGCTCGAGCGCAGCGTCGACGAGCGCGCGACACGAATCCCGGCTCGCCAGATCCGTCGTTCGCGCGACCACCGGACGGCCCAGGGTCTCGATCTCCGCGGCGACGGCGGCGAGCCGATCCGCCGAGCGCGCGCCGATCGCGAGCGAGGCGCCGTGGCGGGCAAAGAGCAGCGCGATCTCCCGACCGAGCCCCGGGCCGATGCCGGTGACGAGCGCGACCTTTCCCTCGAGCAGCATCGCGTTCCGCCCGTCAGGCCGGCAGCGCGAAGCGGCCGGTCGCGCGCGGGATCGGCAGGTCGAGCGTGCTCTGCAGACCGGGCGGCGCGTCGCAGACCGGCACGATCGCATTCACGCAGTTCATCGCCGTCCAGACCAGGCCCGGCTCCGTCGTCTTCGAGGCGATCGGCGCGAGCGAGCAGCGGACGGAGGGATCGCCCTCGATCTCGATCGTGTACTCGATCGGCGCGTCGTAGGGCCAGGCGGGCTCGATGTCCTTCGCCATCTTCCAGTAGGTGTTGAACTGGATCACGGGACGCCCCTTCACGAGGCCGGTGTACTCGAAGTGCTGACCCGCGACGTGGCCCTTGGCGATGACGCCCGCGTGGATCTCCACGTCGCGCGTCGCCACGGCGAACTCGTGGCGATGATCGTAGGCCTCGAGCTCGAAGCCGAGTCCCGCGGCGACCATGTCCATCGACTCGTAGAAGATCTTGCTCATGAAGTCCATCAGCGCCGGCGGCTGCTTCGCCGCGTCCTCCGCCGACATCCCGAAACCGAGCTGCTGCATCACCATCTCGGGCGACTCGCTCCCCTGCGAGAGGTCGCAGACCTCGTAGACGGTGACCTTGTCGATGCGCCGACAGAGCGCCGAGAGCACGAGCGGCAGTCGATCCCCCGCGAAGCCGGGATGGATGCCGCTGCCATGGAACGAGACGCCTCCCTTGCGGCAGGCGGCGTCGAGCTTCGCCGCCAGCGCCGGATTCTTGACGTACGCGAAGCCCGTCGGCGTCACGACGTTCTTGCCCGAGGCCAGGATCGCGGCGATCTCGTCGACGTCCGCGAGCAGCGGCGCGTAGAGCACGCAATCCGCCTCGAGGGCGAGCAGCGCCCGCTTGTCGCGGGTCGCCTTCACGCCGAGGGGCGCGATGCCCGCGAGCGCGCCCGCATCGGCGCCCTCCTTCGACTCGCCGTGGACCCAGACCCCGACGAGCTCGAGCTCCGCCGACTCGGCGATCGCGCGGATCGCGTAGCGGCCGACGCTGCCGGTCGCCCATTGGATGATGCGAAGCGGTCGCCGTCGCGCCATGGCTCGTTCCTCCCGGCGGCCTACGCTAGCCGGAATTCGCGAGGGTGCGATCCGTCGGCCGGACTCGGGTATCGTCCGACGGGACCCCGCCCTCCCCCGCCTGCCGCGCCGATCGAGCGGCAGGACGCCTTCGAGAAGGAGCGCCCGCATGACCATGACGAAGCCGATCGTCGACTGGGTGATCGACGCCGACAGCCACGTCACCGAGCCGCCCGACCTCTTCGCCAGTCGCCTGCCCGCGAAGTACCGCGACCGCGCGCCCTACGTCACGAAGAATCCCGCGACGAACAGCGAGGTCTGGGTCGTCGGCGATCGCTCCCCGATCACGCCCGTTGGCCATACCGCGACCGCCGGCTGGCGGGAGCCCTTCCCCGCCGCGCCCTCGGGCTTCGCCGAGATCCCCGTCGCGGCCCACGACCCGAACGCCCGCCTCGCCTACATGGACTCGCTCGCGATCTGGGCGATGGCGATCTACCCGAACGTCGGCGGCTTCGGCTCGCAGGTCTTCCTGGGCCTCCAGGACCCGGGCCTGATGCTCGCCTGCGTCCAGGCCTACAACGACTTCCTGACCGACTGGTGCAGCGCCGACGCCCGCCGCCTGCTTCCGATCACGGCCCTGCCCTTCTGGGACGTCGAAGCGTCCGTGAAGGAGATCGAGCGCTGCGTCGCGAAGGGCCATCGCGGCATCCTCTTCACCGGCGAGCCCCACGCGCATGGCATGCCCGTGCTCGCCAATCCCCATTGGAACCCGCTCTGGGCCATCGCGCAGGACCTCGACCTCCCGATCAGCTTCCACATCGGCGCCGGCAACTTCACCGGCCAGTCCTTCTGGACGCCCGAGCGCATCGAGCACTACGGCGCCGGCGGCGTCAACGGCATGTTCACGACGGGCCTCTTCCTCGACAACGCCAAGCAGATCGTCGACCTGCTCTTCTCGGGCGTGCTCTGTCGCTACCCGCGGACGAAGTTCGTCTCCGTCGAGAGCGGGATCGGCTTCATCCCCTTCCTGCTCGAAGCCTGCGACCACACCTTCGAGTACGGCCAGGTCGCGAAGCAGCGCCCCGAGTTCCAGATGAAGCCCTCCGAATACTTCGCCCGACAGGTCCATGGCTGTTATTTCTTCGAGGAGTATGCGCCGGCGAAGCTGCTCGACCGGATCCCGGCGGACAACGTGCTCTTCGAGACGGACTACCCGCATCCGGTCTGCCTCTACGGCGACGTGCGCGAGAAGATCGACGCCGGGCTCGCCGAGGCGAAGCCCGAGAATCGCCGCAAGCTCCTCTTCGACAACGCCGCGCGGCTCTACAAGGTCGAGCACCCGGATCGACCCGCGACGCTGGCGGCACAGGCCTGAGCCTCGACCGGAACCTCGACCGGAATCTCGACCTGTACCTCGATCGGAGCGTCGATCCGCGCCTCGGCTCGGGCCTCCGCCGTCGGATCGAGCGTCGAATCAGACCTCGGCTCAGCCCACGCCGTCGGATGCGGGCCGCGCGAGGACGCGCACGAGGTCGCCGTGGGCGACGTCCCCGTCCTCGACGACCTTCCAATAAATCCCGCGCCGGTTCTCGTGGCGCGTCGGCTTCGCCTGGACGAAGCGCAGCGCGTCGGCGCCGAATCGCGCGTGGAACTTCGCGCAGCCATCGTGCGGCTTGGCCGTCACCACGACGATCGCGCGACCGACGGCGAGTCGCGTGCCGGTCGGGAGGTTGCCGGCCGAGAGGTCCAGCTCGACGAAGAGGTTGTCGCCGAAGGTCGTGAGCGGCTGGCCGTTCGCGATCAGGCGGGCGACGGCCGTCCGCATGACCGCGAGCTGGGCCTCCGGGTCCCGCGGCGGCCGGCGCGACCAGTCGTCGCCGGGCACGCCCTCCGACGCGGTCAGCGGGCTGCGTCCGAGGACCTCCCGACGTCCGTCCTCGAGCCGTCGGACGATCGCCGTGACGCGACCCAGGTCGAACGCGTCGGCGGCGAGCGCACGTCGTCCGGCCTCGAGGGCCTCGCTCGAGAGGTGTCGGGCGGGCTCCCCTTCCGGCTCGGCCGGCTTGCGGTTCGTCTCGCGCACTCGAGATCGCCCTCCCGTCGGCGCCCGGACGGCGCGCGGTCACTGGGGCCAGCGTACCCTGCGCTGGGCGAAGCAGGCGGCGAGCGGCCGAAACGGACGTAGACTCCGAGTCCACGCCTCAGGAGGGCCCTCCCGATGTCGTCCGCCACGAGCCCCGAAGTCGCGCCCGCCCCTCCGGCTGCGACCGCGACGCCCCGCCACGCGGGGGCGCTCCCGGCGCTCCACTTCGACGACCGCTTCTTCCGGGCGCCCCACGCGACGGCGGCCGCCCTGCTCGAGGCCGGCGCGCGCGCCGCGCGCGTACCCGAGCTCGGCACGCTGATCTTCCTGCGCCACGCCGACGTCGCCGAGATCCTCCAGGACCGCCGCTTCGGCGCGATGAACTCGCGCTACTACGAGCAGCAGGGGTGGAACGAAGGGCTCTACATCGAGTGGGTCCGCCGCACGGTGGTCTTCCTCGACCCGCCCGTCCACGACCGGCTGCGTGGCCTGCTCTCCCGCGGCTTCACGCCCCGCCAGGTCGCGCGGGTCAAGCCGATCACCGAGGCCATCGCCGAGCGCCTGGCGGACGAGGCGGCCGAGGCCGGCGAGATCGATCTCTACGACTCGTTCGCCCAGAAGCTCCCGCTCCAGGTCATCTGCAGCCTGCTCGCGATCCCGACGATCGACTTCGAGGCGGTCGGCGAGTGGACGGCGGCGCTCTCGCTCGCGACGGCGACGCCGACGCCCGAGGCGCGGATCGGCGCCGACCGCGCCATGCAATGCTTCGACGACTACGTGTCGCGTCTGATCGGCGAGCGGCGCGCCCGCCCGGGCGAGGATCTGCTCTCGGCCTTGATCGCCGCCGAGGCCGACGGCGACCGGCTCTCGCGCGAGGAGCTCGTCGCGATGGTCGTGCAGATCCTCTACGCGGGACACGAGACGACGCGCAACCTGATCGGCAACGGCCTGATCACGCTGCTCGACTACCCCGACCAGCTCGCCCGCCTGCGGCGCGAGCCGCGCCTCCTGCGCGGTGCCGTCGAGGAGATGCTGCGCTTCGAGCCGCCGATCCTCTTCCTCTCGCGCGTGGCGCTCGCGGACGCCGAGGTCGGCGGCGTCGAGATCGCCGCCGGCGAGCTCGTCCACGTCGACCTCGCCTCGGCGAACCGCGATCCGGCCGTGCACGTCGATCCGGATCGCTTCGACGTCGCCCGCGCCGATTCCCGCCACCTCTCCTTCGGCTGGGGCATGCACTTCTGCATCGGGGCGAACGTCGCGCGCATGGAGGGTCAGGTCGCGTTCGCGACCCTGCTGCGCCGCTTCGCCTCGATCGAGCTCGTGGGCCCGCGCCCGGCCTGGGCGGCGGCGACCGCGCTCCGCTCGCTCGAGCGCTTTCCGCTGCGGCTGCGAGCGGCGTAGCGCCCGTCCCGACCGGGCGCGCGATCCGATTCGCCGGCCGCGTTGTCCAAACCTGCACACCGCTGGACCAACCCCCGCCGGAAGGCTAAAGACCGGTCTCGCGCCGGGCGTCCAGCCCCGCATCGATGGAGGATCTCATGGCTCTCGTCCAGAAACCGGCACCCGAATTCACCGCCCAGGCCGTCCTGCCCGACGGCCAGACGGCCACGCTCAAGCTCTCGGACTACCGGGGCAAGTACGTCGTCCTCTTCTTCTACCCCTTCGACTTCACCTTCGTCTGCCCGACCGAGATCCTCGGCTTCTCGAACCACATCGCCGAGTTCGAGAAGCGCGGCGTCCAGGTCATCGGCTGCTCGATCGACTCGCCCCACGTCCACCGCGCCTGGCGCGACACGCCCGTCGACAAGGGTGGCATCGGCGCGATCAAGTACCCGCTCGTCGCCGACGTCAACAAGGAGATCGCCCGCGCCTACGACGTGCTGCTCGAGGGCGGCATGGCGCTGCGCGGCACCTTCCTGATCGACAAGCAGGGCGTCGTCAAACAGGCCACGATCAACGACCTGCCCCTCGGCCGCTCGGTCGAGGAGACGCTGCGCCTGGTCGACGCGCTCCAGCATACGGAGGAGCACGGCGAGGTCTGCCCGATGGGTTGGAACAAGGGCAAGACCGCGATGAAGCCGAATCCGCAGGGCGTCGCCTCGTACCTGAAGGACAATGCCTCGAAGCTCTGAGCCCGAGGCGGCCTCGACGCGGCTCGTCCGGGGCGACCCGGGCGAGCCGCATGCCCGCTTCGAGCACGCCGTCGAGATCGCCGTCCCCCGAGCGCGCCTCCACGCCTTCCTCTGCGCGCTCGAGAACCTCGCGCCGCTCCATCCGCTGATCGAGTCGATCCGCCCCGCGCCGCCGCGTGCCGAGCGTCCGAACGCGCGCCGCTACCGCGTGGTCGACCGGATTGCCTTCGGACCGCTGCGCCTGCGCGCGGCCTACTCAGCCGAGCTCGAGCCGATCGCCGAGGACCTCGTTCGCGGCGAGGCCTGGCAATCGCCCGGCATCCATCTCGTCACGCACTACCGGCTCGAGGCGCTCGCGCCCGAGCGGACGCGCCTGCACGAGACGTGCGTGATCCGCGCGCCGCGCGGTCTGCGCGGCTTCGTCGCGCGCCAGGCGAGCGCCTCGCATCGCGCCACGCTCGCAGGCATGAAGCGGCTGATCGAGGCGGAACGAGCGGGGCCGTAGGCCGCTCAGGCCCCCGCCCGCTCGAGCCAGCCCGCCATCGTCCGCGCGTCGACGAGCCCGGACTGCTCGACGACGCGCTCGCCCCCGCGGAAGACGATGAAGTGGGGGATGCTGCGGATCGCGAAGGTCTGGGCGAGGCCGGTCTCGGCATCGGTATCGACCTTGAGCACGAGCGCGCGCCCCGCCATCGCCGCCGCCGTCTTCTCGACCTCGGGCGCCGCCCGTCGACACGGTCCACACCAGGTCGCCCAGAAATCGACCAGGATCGGCACGTCGACGCCGCGCACGATCGCCTCGAAGAGCGCCTGGTCGACGGCGACGGGCTCTCCGACCGGCGGCAGATCCGTCTTGCAGGCCCCGCAGCGCGCCGTCTGCATCAGGCGCCCGGCCGGAATCCGATTCTTCTGCCCGCAACGCGGACACGCCCGGATCATGCTCGCCGCCACGCGGATCCCCTCCCCTCAGCCCGTCTTCGCGCGATCGCTCGCCAGCTGGTCGTCGAGGCCGGTCTGGATGCGCGGATCGAAGTAGTGCTCGATCGAGTGGCCGATCTCGAGCTCGCGGTCGGCGGGCGTGGGATCGCGCGGGACCGTCAAGGCCTTGACCCGCGCGAGCGAGTCGCCGAAGCGCCGCGCGACGATCCGGTTCGCGAGCTCGACGACCGCCTCCTGGAAGCCCTGCGCGGGCAGGACCTGCTGGACGAGACCGACCTCGAGCGCGCGCCGGGCGTCGAGCAGCTCACCCGTATAGAGCAGCCAGCGCGTCATGCGCGCGCCCACCGCCTCCCGCAGCGTCTGCGACGCGCCCCCGCCGCCGACCCCACCGGGATGGCAGTCGCCGAGCTTCGCCTCGCTCGAGGCGACGATGAAGTCGCAGGCGAGCGCGAGCTCGATCCCCCCCATGGACGCGACGCCGTTGACCGCCGCGATCACCGGCTTCGGCACGGATTGGATCGCCGTATGGAAGTCGCGCACGCGGTAGAGGAAGCCGCGATAGGCCTCGCGGCTGCCGAAGTATTTCTCGCCGATCTCGTCGCCGTCGGCGCTGCGGGAGAAGGCCGTGCCCCGACCGGTGATGATGATCGCGCCGATCTCGGGATCGGCGGTCGCGCGCTGCAGCGCGTCGAGCACTCCGGCGTAGATCGCGTCGTTGAGCGCGTTCTCGACTTCCGGTCGGTTGAGCCAGAGGCGCAGGACGGCGCCGAGCCGCTCGCGCTCCACCACTTCGCCCATCGGATCCCCCTCCTCGCGCGGCCCGACCGTGCAGCGCCCCGATGCCGGGCCTTGCCTGCTAGGCCGCGCCGCGTCCCACGAGGCCCTTCACGTGAGGCAGGACCTCGGTCGCGATCTGCTCGATCTGCTCCGCCGTGGCCTCGGGCGGGCAGAAGTTGAACATCAGGAAGTGCTGGAGGCCGGCCTTCGAGTACTCGGCCAGGCGCTCGACCAGCAGCGCCGGCGGGCCCTGCAGCGGCAGCCCCTCCGGCGGAAGCGGCGCGCCGGGTCGCGAGACCGTGATCGGCGCCCAGAGCGAGCAGGTGATCGACGTCGGGTCTCGACCCGCGTCTTCGGCCGCGCGGCGCACGCCGTCCCAGCCCTGCGCGAGCTCGGTCGGCGATAGCCCGTACGGAACCCAGCCCTCGGCGAGGCGCCCCGCGCGCGCGACGGCGCCCGGCGAGTTGCCCCCGAGCCAGATCGGGATCGGGCCATGGGGCGGATGCGGCAGGACCCCCATCGGCTCGGCCCCGTAGAACTTCCCGCGAAAACGCACGGGATGCTCGGTCCAGATCGTGCGCATCAGCGCGATCGCCTCCTCGGTCCGACCGAAGCGGCGCTCGAAGGGCATGTCGAGCGCCTCGAACTCCTCGCGCAGCCAGCCGGTCCCGGCGCCGAGGATCGTGCGTCCGCCATTGAACACGTCGATCGTCGCGAGCTGCCGCGCCAGCAGCCAGGGATTGCGCTGCGGCACCACGATCACGAGGCTTCCGACCTTGACCCGCGTCGTGTTCGCCGAGAGCCAGGTCATCGTCGTGATGCACTCGGCGACCGGCTGGTTGAAGTCGGCCGGGTATTTGTCGCCGCCGTAGGGATACTTCGATTCGTATTCGACCGGCCAGAGGACGTGGTCCGCGGCCCAGACCGAGGCGAGGCCCGAGCGGTCCGCGGTCTGCGCGACGGAGAGCATGTGGGCAGGGGTCGCGGGGCCGTTGTTGCCGACCCAGGCACCGATCTCCATGACGCTACGCCCGGGCCGAGATCGTCTTCACGACGTCGAGGTAGACGTGCTCGACCGCGGTGACGGTGAAGCCCGCGATCTTCACGTTGGAGACGGTGTCGCGGTTCATGTCGGGACCGAAGCGCTTCGACAGCCAGGTCATCTGGTTGAGCATCGTGTTGAAGGGGAAGTAGCGGCTGCCCGTGTGCTCGAACATGTGGAGCTCGCCGCCGGGCGCGAGCACGCGGCGCAGCGCCTTCAGCCCGTCGACGGGCTTCGGGACCGAGCAGAAGGTGCAGGAGGTGAAGACCTGCGCGAAGTGGCCGTCGGGGAAGGGCATGTCGTGGACGTCGGCGGCCTGGAGCACGAGCTTGCCCGGGTACGCGGCCGCCCGGGGCTGGGCCTTCTCGAGCATCTTGTCGCTGATGTCGATCCCGACGATGTCGCGGCCGGGCGGGAAGAAGCGGATGTCGAGCCCGGTCCCGACGGCGAGAAAGAGGATCGGGCCGTCGCCCATCTTCGAGAAGAGCCGCGTCTTCGCCGGCTCCCAGCGCTTCTCGGGCCCGAAGCCCGCCATGACGTCGAAGTTCGCCGCCGCCTTGTCCCACTTCGCCTTCGTCACGAGATCCAATGCGAGGTCCTCCGGCGCATGTAGGCATTCGCCGCATAACAGAGCAGGAGCGTCGCGAGGCCGCCGCACACGCCCATCTTCGCCCCTTCGGCGACGGGGATGCGCGTCATCGCGGCCTCCATCGAGACCCACATCGAGACGACCATCCCGGTCGTCATGACCGGGACCATCACCTCCATCGCCCCGAAGAGCGCCCCGAACGGAAACGCCATCAGCATCGTCAGCGGCATCGCGGCGAACATCGCGACGAACATCGCGAGCCACATGTTCCAGCCCGGCCCGAAGACGGCCGCGCAGATCGCCCCGATCGCGGCCCCCGCCGCGGCGTTCGCGACGAGGTCCCCCAGCAGGAAGTAGAGCCGTGTCTCCATCGCGTCCCCCGTCTTTCGTGTCGCGTCGCTCCGCCACGAAGCCCGCCGATCCTACCCGAGCCCGCTGCGCCCTGCAGGACGCCGCCAGCGGCCCCGCCCCGGCTCACTCCCCCTCACTCCGCCGCCTGGGCGAGCCGGGCGAGCACCGCCCGATGCGGGGCCGCCGCCTCCGCTTTGCCCTCCGCCTCGAGGAAGGCGACGAGCGCCTCGCGGACGGCGACGTCCGACGGATGGGCCCGGGCCGTCCGTTCGAGCAGCGCGAGCGCCCGCCCGACCTCGCCCGACCCGTGCAGCGCGACCGCGTAGACGTAGGCGAAGCGGCTCGAGCCGGGGTCGAGCTCGACCGCCCGGGCGAGCGGCGCGAGCGCCTCGTCGCCGCGCCCCAGACGGACGAGCGCGAGTCCGCGCGCATGCTGGAGCACCGGACTCTCGGGCAGCCGCACGAGCGCCGCATCGAGCACGCGCAACGCGGCGGCGTCGCGCCCGAGCGCGCGCTCGAGGTCCGCGAGATTCGCGTGGGCCGCCTCGAAGGCCGGCTCGAGCGCGATCGCCGCCTCGAGCTCCCGCCGCGCGCCCTCCGCGTCGCCGCGCTCGGCCAGGAAGAGCCCGAGCTGCGTGCGCATCTCGGGCCGATCCGCGTCGCGGCGGAGGGCCGCCTCGTAGGCCGCCGCCTCCCGCTCGAAGCGCGCCCGATCCGAGGCGGAGAGCCCCGCGGCGATCGCCGCGAGCCCGCGCACCGCCTGGAACCGCACCGCCCGCAGCGCATCCCCGAGCGCCGGCACCGCGGCCGCCCGCTCCGCGGGCGCCGCCTCCGCGAGCGACTCGACCGCACCGAGCCGGACCAGGGGATCCGGATCCCGAACCGCGGTGGCCAGCAGGCGGGCCGATGCCGGGCTGCCCGTCGCGTCGAGCCGCGCGAGCGCGGAAGCCCTCACGATCGCCGGCTGGCTGGCATCGCTCGCGATCGCGCGAAGGCCTGCGGCACCCTCGATCGCCTCGGCCTCGCTCGCCGCGAACGCCTCCGCATGCCGCCCGAAGCCCCGCGCCGGTCGGCCGAGCCAGCGCTCGACCGCGGCCGCGGCCCAGGCCGAGCGCGCGGCGCCGTGACAACCTCCGCAGGCGTCCGGAACGCCCAGCACGCGGGCCTGATCGGGGCGCGGGACGCGTACGTTGTGGTCGTGGCGGGGATCGACCTGCATGTAGGTCGTCGTCGGCATGTGGCAGGCGATGCATGCGCTGCCGCTCGAGCCCGCGGCGTGATGGTGATGGGTCGGGGTCGCGTACTTCGAGGGCGCATGGCAGTTCGCGCAGAGGGCGTTGCCCTCGGCGCGGAGCCGGCCAGAATGCGGCTCATGGCAGTCGCTGCAGGTCACGCCCGCGGCGAACATCCGACTCTGCAGGAACGAGCCCCAGCCGTAGACCTCGTCGCGCTGCTGGCCGTCCGGCCAGTAGAGCCCGGGCTCGAGCAGCGACGGGCGGTAGTGATCGAGGAAGGCCTCGCCCGCGACCCAATCCTCGCTGATCGCGCTGCGCCGCGCGTGACAGGGGGCGCAGACCTCGATCTCGCGCATCGTCGCCTTCGGCCGCGAGCGCGCGGCGTTGCCCGTCGTCGCATCGATCGTCCAGACCACGTCCCGGCGCTCGTCGAGCGGCGCGTAGAGCCCCCTGTCCCCGTCGTCCGGTCGCTCGATCCGCGCGCCGCGCTCGCGTCGCCCGGCCCAGGCGACATGACCGCCGCCCGGTCCGTGACAGGCCTCGCACCCGACGCCGAGCTCCTCCCAGCGCGAGGCGAAGCGGTCGCGATCGGCCTCGTAGCGCTTGCGGAAGCCCGTGACGTGGCAGTCGGCGCAGACGTGGTTCCAGTTCTGGGCGGGGCGCGAGAAGTGGAGCGGATCCGACGGATCGCCGGCGGTCTCCGGATAGAGGTCGATCCAACGCTGGCCGCCCACGGTCTCGGGCCGCGCGTCCCAGGCCCAGGGCAGGACCTGGATCCGGCCGAACTCGGGATCGGTCAGGTACTGCTGGAGCGGCGCGACACCGAAGGTCCCCGTGATCCGCAGCATCTGGCGATCGCCGGTCGCGTTGGGATCGACGCGTTTCGCGCCGAGGGCGAGCCCGCGCACGTAGAAGGCCGAGCCGCCGCGAAAGAACGCGAGCCGCTCGTGCCGTGTGAAGAGCTCCTCGCCGGCGAACGGAGCCGCGACGGTCCCGGTCGTCGCGATCGCCATCGCGGCGTGGTGCTGCGAGGGCTCCCAGGCGGCGGCCTGCTCGGCGTGGCAGCCGGTACAGACCGCACTGCCGACGAATCCGGGCGGCGTCCGCTCCGCCTTCGGCGCGACCTCGGCCATCGTCGCCGGCATCGATTCGGGCGCGCCGGACACCGCGTCCTGCCCGTCGCCTCGACCGCATGCGGCGATCCAGACCACCGCGGTCAGGAGCAGGACCCCGACGGACGGCGCAGCCGCGCGGCGCCCCGATCGATCGAAGTCCCGTCTCGGCATCAGCAGGCGGCGGGGCGAGGAAAGGCCGCTTCCTCGCGTGCGAGCGGGAAGTGAGGCCAGGCGAGAACGTCCGGCAGCCCCCCGACGTGCAGGCATGCATCGACCGCCTTGACCATGCGGGGGGGGGACATCGGTCGACCGATCTCTTCCGAGCAGACGCGGCCGCCCGGCGTCGTCACGTTCGCGGCCGAGTTCGGCCGGACCTGGATCACGAGGTAGACCAGGATGACGACGACGCCGATGCCGGCGACGAAATCCCCGAGGTGGCGGAGCGATTCGGACATGACGCGTGCCGACCTCGCCTACTCGCCCGGCCGCTTGCCTTCGTGCTGGATGATCTCGATCAGATAGCCATCCGGGTCGAGCACGAAGCCGACGATCACGGGCCAGCGATCCAGTCGCTCGGGCTCCATCGCGGACTGGTAGCCCGCATCGACCGCCTTCCTCCAGGTCGCCTTCGCGTCGTCGACGTTGATGTAGATCTTCCAGAGGGCGAACCCGTGGTCGATCGGCCCGGGTCGCATCGTCTCGGCGAACTTCGCCAGCTGGAGCCGGCCGCCGCCGGACTTCCCGGCGAGGTGGACCTCGTTGACGTTCGGGATCTCGGTTCGGCCCTGCTCCTCGAGCCCCATGATCTCGGTGTAGAACCGGACCGATCGTTCGAGATCGGAGACGGCGATGCAGAACTGTCCGACGGAGCTGGCCAAGGGATCCTCCTCGCTGACGGGGCCAGCGGTGGCCGGGGCTATTGGAAGCGGCGCCTCTCGGGACCGATGCGGGCGACGAGGGGGGCGAGCTTGCCGGCGTCGAAGCCGTAGAGCTCGGCCGCGTTGCCGCCGAGGATCGCCCCGATCTCGGCCTCGGGCAGGCCCTTGAACGAGGCCTCGAGACGCGCCGCGGTCTCGGGCCAGGTTCCCTCCGGATGCGGGAAGTCGCTGCCCCACATCAGGTTCCCGACGCCGATCGCATGGCGCAGCTCGGCCTCGCGCCGCGGAATCGAGGCGCCGACGCGGATGTTGCGCGCGAAGTATTCGGACGGCTTGCGCTTCAGATGGCTCTTGTAGTCGCCGAGCTTCGCGTTGCCCGGATGCGAGGACGCGCGCTGGTCGAGCAGCTCGAGATAGGAGGGGACCCAGACCGAGGTGCCCTCGGTGATGACGACGCGCAGCTTCGGGAAGTCCTCGAAGACGCCGCCCCAGATCAGGAAGGTCAGCGGCCGCGCCACGAACCAGGCGACCTCGGAGACGTAGATTCCCATCGCGCCGCGCAGCGGCGGGTCGTTCGGATCCGGCGGCCAGGCGCCGAAGTACTGCTCGTTGTCCGCGGGTCCCGAGTGGAAGTGGACCACCACGCCGAGGTCCTCGCAGACGGCCCAGAGCGGTCGGTAGCAGGGGTGGTGGTAGGGCCGATGATCGCCCCAGGTCACGGGCAGCATGATCGAGCCGAGCCCGTTCGCCCGGGCCCAGCGGACCTCGTTCACGGCCTCGTCGACGTCCCAGGTCGCGGGCACGATCGCGACGCCGTGGCGGCGGTCGGGATCCATGCGGCAGAACTCGGCGAGCCAGCGGTTGTGGGCGCGAGCGCCGGCCCATTGCAACGCGCGATCGCAGCCCTTCGGCGTGAGCCCGATGCCGGCGCCGAAGGGCGGCGCGTTCATCTCGGTGATCCCGTCCGGGAAGAGGACCTCGCCGGCGACGCCGTCCGCGTCCATGACCTCGGTCCGCGCGTCGGAATCCCACGCGCCGGTCAGCAGCCGCTCGCGACCGGCACGCCACTGCGCGTTGATCTCCTCCACGAGGAAGAGCTTCTCGCTCTCGCGCGTGCGCTCGATCTGGACCTGCATGGCCGCGTCGAAGGTCTCGCGGTACTGCGGATCGAGATACGCGCGATAGCCGCCGGGCGGGAGCCCGACATGGCCGTCCGACGAGAGGACGAGGTAGCGATCCATCGGAGCACCTCCTGACGGCCGGACGGACGCGGGCGTCGGTCCGGAGATCGACCCGCCGGTGCCGCGAGCGTGCGAGGGGGGCGCCCGCGCGCGGCCGGCCGGAGTGAACTAACGACCGAGCTCCTTCCGCAGCGGGCCGATCTGTGCGGCCAGCTTCGAGAGCCGCTCGACGTCGAAGCCGTAGACCTTCGCGGCATTGCCGCCGAGCATCTTCTCCGCCTCGGCCCGCGGCACGTCGGCGAACGCGGCCGACATCTTATCGGCGGTATGCGGCCAGGTGCCCTCGAGATGAGGGTAGTCGGAACCCCACATCAGCTTGTCGACCCCGATCGCGTAGCGCTGGGCCGCGGCGCTGTCGTCCATGAAGGCGGCACCGATGAAGGCGTTCTGGTGGTAGTACTCGCTGGGCTTCTTCGGGAGCTTGCGCCGCAGGTGGCGGAACATCGGCAGCGCGTACTGCTTGTCGAGGGTCGCCAGCGCCTCGATGACCCAGGTCGAGCCCTGCTCCGTCATGACGAAGCGAAGTCGCGGATGCCGCTCGAACACGCCCGACCAGACCAGGAAGTGGAACGGCCGGTGGGCGAACCAGCTGATCTCATAGAGGAAGATGCCGAGCGAGCCGTCGTGGCGACCGTAGTTGGGCGTCCAGCCCGAGTGGGTATGGATCGGCATCTCGAGGGCTTCGCAGGCGGACCAGAGCGGCTCGTAGCGCGGATGGTTGTAGAAGGGATGTCCATTCGGATCGACGGGGAGCACGATGCCGCCGAAGACGCCGCTCTTCTTGAGCCACTCGACCTCGGCGACGGCGCGCGGGATGTCGTCGATCGTGATCAGCCCGACGCCGGCGCGCCGCCCGGGCGTCTCGTTGCAGAAGTCGGCGAGCCAGCGGTTGTAGCTGCGGCAGCCCTCCCACCAGATCGCCTCGTCCTGCGCGTACTGATAGGTCATGAGGCCCGAGCCGAAGGGCGAGATCGTCTGGAACGTCCCGCCCGGAAAGACCACCTCGGCGACGATGCCGTCCTGCTCGAGCTCGGCGAGGCGCCGCTTCGAGTCCCAGGCGCCGTCCATGCCGCCCGCCCCGACGGCCTGCTCGACCTGAAAGTCCGCCATCGCCTCGTCGCCGTAGATGGCCTCGCCGGTGTGCTCGGCGCGGCGCGCCAGCATGCCCTCCGTGTCGGCGAGCCAGGCGTCGAAGGCGTCCCGGTGCGTCGGGGCGACGTAGCCCCGGATCGTTTCGGGCAGCGGTCCCGCGTGGCAGTCGGCGGAGATGAGCAGGAGTCGGTCGTTCTGGGTCATCGGGGGCACCTCGACGCGGATACCGGGTTCTAGCGCGCACGGATGGGCTCCGCCGCACCCCCTCCCGCTGGCCGACGCGGCCGGCCCCGGGCACGAGACGCGCGAGCGATCACTCCCCTGCGCGATTTCCCCGACACAAATGTGATGACGTGACCACGGACCCCAGAATGGAACGCATTGCCCCTGATTGCCCCGATCCAGGTCGAAGCCGACACGCTGCGAGGTACGCCATGCCGTGGAATATGCCGTGGAATGAGGATCGCTCCCGCTCGCCCCTCCTGCTGGTCGCGCTCGTCGCCGCGCTGTCGTTCGGCTCGCCGGCTGCCGCCACCGTCCAGGTCTACGGTCCGGGCTCGAACGCGTCCCCGGTGTTCTTCGGTCTCGAGCTTCCCCCGATCGGCGGCGCGCTCGACGAGCGGGGCTTCTCGGGCTTCGAGTTCCTGATGTCCGGCGTCGATCCCGCCGTCAATGCGTTCAATGCCAACGACATGTTCCTGGTCCAGGGCAACGACACGAACCCGCTGCAGGCCCTGGGCATCGACCTCGGCGACCGCTCCGCCCTCTCCGGCGTCGCCTTCGACTTCGCGATCGAGCAGAACCTCGTCGGGGGCCGCAACCTCACCTTCTCCCTCAAGAACGCGCTGACCCAGCAGACGAGCGTGCTCTGCTGGGGACAGAACTGCGCCGCAGGATCGGTCTCGGCGGAGACGATCAACGGCGAGGCGCCCTTCGATGCCTACAACGGGCTGCTCGTCCAGGTCCGGGCGCAGGACGTCATCGGCTCGTCGATCGCGGTCCGGATCGACGAGCTGACGGGCGTCGACGCGATCGCCGGCGATCCCTTCTTCGACGGCACGGTCACGCCGTCCTCGACCGGCACGATCCTGGCCTTCGACCTCGGGCGGCAGGGCCAGCTCCTGATGGCGGACGAGCTCGAGTTCGTGACCCGGGAGTGGGCGCTGCGCGGGTCCGTCACGCTGAACCGGCCCGACCTCGCGCTCACCGATCGGACGAAGGTCCGGCTCGCCATCGACCTCGTCCGCGACCCGAACCTGCCCTCCGTCGTCCCCGAGCCCTCGACCGCGCTGCTCGCCGGGCTCGGGCTGCTCGGACTCGCCTGGGGCGGTCGTCGCGCGCGCTAGCCGAACGCGATCGGCCCGAGGACTTCCCGGCACCGCACTCTAGAATGCGGTCATGACGTCCTCTGTCCGATCCGAATCCGCTGCGCCCATCGAGCTCGCCCTGCTCCCGAGCCAGGGCATCGCGATCCCCGACTATCACGGCCTGATGCGGCGCCTGCGAACGCGGGAACGCATCTCGCCCGTCACCTTCGCCGGCCGGCCATCCTGGCTCGTCACGCGCCACGCCGACGTCCTCGCGCTGCTCGAGGACGAGACCCGCTTCAGCTCCCGCGCGCTCCACGAGGCGAACAGCTTCCCCGTGATGGGCCGCAACCTGATGGGCATGGAGGGCGATGCGCACCGCATCCACAAGGCCCTCGTCGCCCCCCCCTTCCGTCGCAGCCGGGTCGAGTCGCACTACGTCGAGCCGATCCTCCGCCCGCTCTGCCACGAGCTCATCGATCGCTTCGCCGATCGCCGCGAGGTCGACCTCGTCGCGGAATTCACGAAGGGCTTCCCGCTGACGGTGATCGCCCGACTGCTCGGTCTGCCGATCGAGGACGAGCGGCGCTTCTCGCGCTGGGCGATGGCCCTGATCGCCCATGCCTTCCTGCCCGACGAGGCGCGCGAGGCCGCCCTCCACTTCGACCGCTTCCTCGCCCCCCTGCTCGAGGCGCGCCGGCGCGCGCCCGGCGACGATCTCCTCTCGATGCTGGCCCATGCCGAGGTCGAGGGCGCGCGCCTCGACGACGAGCTCGCCCTCTCCTTCGTCCGCGTGCTCTTCGCCGCCGGCACCGACACGACCTACAACGCCGTCGGCGCGCTGATCCACGCCCTGCTGACCCATCCCGAGGCGCTCGAACGTGTGCGCGCGGATCGCGCGCTGCTGCCGGCCGCGGTCGAGGAGGGGCTGCGCTGGAACGGTCCGATCGGCGTGCTGCCCCGGATCCTGCCCGCCGACGCCGAGTGGCTCGGCGTGAAGATGCCCGCCGGCTCGACGATCCTGGCCGGCCTCTCGGCCGCGACGCGCGACCCGAGCGTCTACGACGATCCGGACCGCTTCGAGCTCGACCGGCGCAGCAAGCACCAGCTCGCCTTCGGCTGGGGGCAGCACTACTGCCTCGGAGCCCATCTCGCGCGCGCCGAGCTCGTGGTCGCCCTCGACGTCCTGCTCGAGCGGCTCCCGCGGATGCGGCTGCTCGAGGAGCCGCGCTTCGTCGGCTGCGTCATCCGCGGTCCGGAGCGGCTGCGGGTCGCGCTGTCCGGCGGATGAGGTCGGGCGCCGGCCTCAGTCGGGCTGCGCCGCCAGCGCCGCGAACTCCTCCGCGATCAGCCGCGATGCGCTCGAGAGCCTTCCCCGCCGCCAGCGGCGGTAGTCGAAGATCGTCTCGAAGCGGGCCTGCTGGCGCAGGTTGACCGTCGCGACGATCAGCTCCTCTCGCGCGCCCGCCTCGGCGAGCACCACTGCGAAGCGCGGAAACGCCGGACCGGCGATCAGCGAGTGGCCCGCGTAGTAGTTGGGACGCGGCGACTCGACGAGCGCGCGCCCCGAGTACGCCTGATCCGGCGAGCCCTGGCCCCCGACGGCGTTCGAAACGACGACGTGGACGAGGTTCTCCTGCGCGCGGGCGAGCGCGGTCGCGCGCATGCCGGCGGGCCGATCCGGCGCATCGAAGGAGCCGACCGGCGCGAGAATCATGCGCGCGCCCTTGAGCGCGAGGATCCGCGAGAGCTCGGGGTTGAACCAGAAGTCGTAACAGATCTGGATCCCGACCGGACCGAAGCGCGTCGGGAAGAGCGGGAGGCGGGTGCCGGGGGCGAAGGTGATGCCCTCGGTGACCCAGGGCGGCTCGCCGAGGTGGACCTTGCGATAGGTGCCGAGGAGTCCCTCGGGTCCGACCATCGCGGCGGCGTTGTAGAGACGTCTCGGGTCGTCGGCGTCGCGCTCCGGCAGACCGAAGACGACGTAGAGATCGCGATCGCGTGCGATTCGCCCGAGCTGCTCGCTCGCCGGCCCGGGAACCGTCTCCGCCCGCGCGACGCAATCGTCGCACGCGCTTCCCTGCGCGCGACAGGCGCTGCAGCTCTGACAGCCGACGAGCGCGTTCTCCGGAAACACGATCAGGTCGGCGCCCTGCGCCGCGGCCTCCTCGACCCCCGCCACCATCTTGTCGAGCGTCGCCTTCGCGTCGCCGTAGATCGGGGCGAAGTTCGCCGCCGCGATCGTCACACGATCCTGCATGACTCCCCTCCTCACGCCTTCCGGCGACCCGCGACGCCGATCAGGAGCGCCCCCGCCAACGGAAGCGCCAGGACCGAGATGCGCAAGCCGAAGGGGCCGGCGCCCGCGATGCCGTCCATCGACAGATAGGCCAGTCCGGCCACGAAGAGAACCGCCCCGAGCACGAGCCGCCAGACCGCGGGCACGCCCTCGGCCGGGCGCGGCCGCTCGAAGCGCCCGAAGAGCAGGACCAGCGGCAGGAGCAGCAGCGAGAGCAGCGCGAGCCAGATCGGCCGCGCCTGCCACCAGGCCGCGCTCCCCGGCTCGAGCGCGAGGCCGAAGCCGCTCGGCCAGCCCGCACCGACGGTGTAGACGAAGCCGACCCAGAGGACGAGCGCCGTCATGTGCCAGAGGTAGATGGTCATGATCATCGAGCTGACGAGGACCGTCGCCGTCCAGGGCGCCGGCCGCTCGAGCCACCGGCGCATCGGCCCCTCGATGCCCAGCAGGATTCCCGCCTGCGCGAGCGCCAGCGCGATCAGCGGGACCTTGGGCGGAGTGGTGTTGCTGATCGGATCGCCCGGCACGCCGACCATCGCGCGCGGATAGGGCGCGAGATCGCCGCTCGTCAGCAGCAGCAGGAGCCCGATCCCGACGAGGGCCATCGCGAGATTGCGCTTGCGACCCGAGAGCAGCCCCTCGCTCCAGGCGTAGCCGAGTTGATGCACCGCCGACCAGACGAAGAGGTAGTTGATCCAGCCGAGCGGCCGCAGCCCCGCGAAGAACGCCGCATCGACGGCGATCGACGCCGCGATCGGCAGCGCGACGGAGCCCCAGCGCAGCCGCTCCCAGAGCGCGTACGAGATCGGGACCAGCACGATCACGCCGAGGTAGACCGCGAGGAACCAGCTGGGGATCAGCGCGAGCTGGGAGCCCGCGCGCAGCATCGCTTCCGACAGATCGACACCGTAGGCGAGCGCGCCCATGCCGATCCAGACGAAGAGCAACGGGAGCACCGGCCAGACCAGTCGACGCAGCCGGCTCGCGAGCCATTCCGCATAGCTCGCCCGGGCGCGCCGGGCTGCCTGCCAGGTGATCGCGTTCGAGAAGCCGCCGACCATGAAGAAGATCGGCATCACCTGGATGCCCCAGGTCAGCCAGTGAGTCCAGGGCGAGACGGCCAGCAGATGGGTCGCGACGAGGCGACCGTCGGCGGCGAGATGGGGCGCGGCGGCGAGCCAGTGGCCGTAGACGACGACGAGGATCGAGGCGGCGCGCAGGAAGTCGACGTAGCGATTGCGCGACGCCGGCGTCCGGGCGGCGAGCGCCGCGGCCTGGGACCAGAGACTCAAGCGCGTCCCTCCTCGGCATCGGCCAGGCGCACGATCGCCTCCTCGCCGAGCGGCTGGGGATGCTTGACGCGCAGGCTCTCGCGCCACTCGCGCGCGAAGTCCCGATCGAGGCGCCGGTTGATCGCGGCCGTGAGGGCCATCGCGACGAGCGCGCCCAGGCTCGCGAGAGCCATGTCCTTCTGCGCGTCCCAGGGATCGCCCTGGGTCCCGAGATAGGCCACGCCGAGGTCGCCCCCGAAGACCTCGGCGGCCGCCCATTCGATCAGCTCGTAGAGCATCGAGGTCGACATCGTGAGATCGAGGGGAAGGAAGTAGCCCCAGAAGCCGCGGGCGTCCCCGACGCGGAGGAAGATCTCGCGGATGGGATAGGCGAGCAGCAGCCCGTAGGCGAAGTGGACGACGCGATCGAAGTGGTTGCGCTCGAGCCCGAGGACCTCCGAGATCGACACGCCGAAGAGCGTGTCCGCCCAGTCGTCGTAGGGCACCTCGGAGTAGGTGTAGTGGGCGCCGAGCTCGTGCAGGCAGAGAAACAGGAAGATGAACAGCCAGGACAGCCGCGACAGGCGCAGGCGGCGGTGACCCAGCGCCGCGGCGGCGAGAAAGCCGGCGACGAGCGCGTTCTCGAGCAGCCAGTCGGCGCGGTCGTGGGGCGCGATGCCCGAGACGACGACGACGAGCGCCAGGAGTCCGGCCAGGACACCGAGCGTCGACGCGTACGACAGGCGGGCCAGCGCGCGCAGCACGCCGCGACCTTAGCACCGCCTCGGCGCCGCTCGGCCCCGCCGCGCGGCGCGCTCTTGCGCGGAGCCCACCGGATATGCCATCTAGGAACGTCGGCCCGGCTCGCCGGGCCGCCCCCTGCCCCGGACCGGCGCGATCGCCCGCGGCGGACGGCGCCCGGTCCCGAGCCGGCGGGTCCGACGCGCCGGGAGCCCGGTACGCATCAGGAGCCCGGCGGATGGGAAGCACGACGTGCCGAAGTCCCAGCCCCCGTCGCTCGCCGACGCCCCCCGACGAGCCCGGACGCCTCCGCCCGACCGGATCGCCCGGACCCGGCCCTGCCCCGAACCCATTCCGACGATCCGACTCCCCCAGCACGACCCGACGTCCGTCACGCAGACCAAGACGTCCTTCAAGAAGACCAAGACGTCCTTCAAGAAGACCAAGACGTCCTTCACGAAGAAAGGGAACGAGATGAACCTCGAGCGCACGATCGCCACGACCCTCTGCTCGATCGCGTTGGTGTCGATGCCTGCCATCGCCTCGTCCGAGACGCGTGGGGTCGACGCCGAACCCGCTGCCGCGGTACCCGCGAGCGCCGCCGTTCCGGGCCCGGCCAGCGCGGCCGAGGTCGCCGCCGACGACGGGCTCGACGAAGCGACGCGGGCCGAGTACGAGCGACTGGTCGCGCTCGACGCCTCCTTCGCCTACCAGACGGGAACCGTGGACCTGGCCGACGGCCTCGCGACGCTGACCCTGCCGAGCTCGTTGCGCTACCTCGACCCCGAGCACACGGAGCGCCTGCTGGTCGAGGGCTGGGGCAATCCGGACGGCGCCGGGACCCTCGGCATGATCGTCTCCGCCGACGCGAGCCCGCTCTCGGGCGACAGCTGGGGCGTCGTCATCTCCTTCGACGAGGATGGCTGGGTCTCCGACGACGACGCCGACGCGATCGACTACGACGCGCTGCTGGCGGAGATGCAGGCCGGAACCGAGCAGGAGAACGAGGCCCGCGCGGCCCAGGGCTACGAGCGCGTCGAGCTGGTCGGCTGGGCCGAGCATCCCCGCTACGAGAAGGAGAGCCACAAGCTCTTCTGGGCGAAGGAGCTCGCCTTCGAAGGCAGCCCCGCCAACACGCTCAACTACAACGTCCGCGTCCTCGGCCGCCGGGGGGTGCTGGTCCTGAACGCGGTCGCCAGCATGGAGCAGCTCGAGCTGATCCGCACCGTGATGCCCGAGGTGATCGCCGCGAGCGAGTTCGATCCCGGACATCGCTATGCGGACTACCAGCCCGGAACCGACAAGGTCGCCGCCTACGGGCTCGCGGCCCTGGTGGCGGGCGGCGTTGCGGCGAAGTCGGGGCTGCTGACCAAGCTCTTCGCCCTCGTGCTGGCGGGCAAGAAGATCGTCGTGCCCGCCGTCGTCGGTGCCGTCGTCGCGGCGCGGGCCTGGCTGCGCCGCAGCACGGGCGGGACCGCCTGAGCGGAGCGGGCCCGACCGAGGGGCTCGCCCGGATCCCCTCCAGCGATCAGCGCCCTTCCGGCTCGGCAGCGACCTCGACCGCCGCGCCCTCCTCGAGCTCGCCCGTCGCGTCGACGACGACGGCCTCGCCGCCGAGCAGGCCTTCGCGAACGACGACCTCCGCGCCCCGCTCGCCGCCGAGCGAGACGGGCTGCCGCCGCAGTCGCCCCTCGCGCACGACCCAGACCGAATCGCCGTCCCGGACCGCTGCGCGCGGAACCGTGACGAGCACCGGCGGCGGCGCGCCCTCCGGCCGCGCCTCGGGCTCGGCCAGGAACGAGATGCGCACGCTCGAATCCGGTCGCAGCTTCTCGTCGCGCTCGAGCAGCCGGACCTCGACCTTGAGCGTCCCCTTCTGCCGATTGATCTGCGGGTAGAGCTTCACGACCTCGGCCGCATAGCGCAGATCCGGAAAGGCATCGGGCGTCACCGTCGCCCGCTGCCCGAGCGCGATCTTGCCGATGTCGAGCTCGTTGATGTCGACCTCGGCCCGCAGGTCGGAGAGGTCCGCCATCCGGATCAGGTCGCCCGAGCCGGCGAAGCCGCCCGGGACCGCCATCTCGCCGACCTCCTTCAGCTTCGCGAGGATCACGCCGTCGCGGGGCGCGCGCAGCGTCGTGTAATCGAGATTGACCCTCGCCTCGCGCAGCGCCGCCTCCGCCTCCTTGACCCGCGCGCGGGCGACCCGCCACTCGTTCTCGCGCACGTCGAGGCTCGTCTGCGACGCGACGTCCTCGCCTCGCAGCACGCGCTGGCGCTCGAGCAGCGTCTTCGCGAGGGCCTCGTTCGCGCGGGCCAGCTCGAGCGTGGCCTTGGCGCGCTCGAGCGCGGCCTCGTAGTCCCGACGATCGAGCTGGACCAGCGGCTGCCCGGCCTCGACCGACTCGGACTCCTCGACGAGATAGGCATCGATCCGACCCGGCACGCGCACGCCGATCGAGATGTACTTCTCTCCCGTGACGACGTAGCCCGAGCCCTGGAGCACGACGGCCCGACTCGCCGCGCCTCCCGACGCGACGGCTCCCCCTTCCTGCCGCGTCGCGTAGGCGACCTCGACCTGCACCGACCGCCCGACCCACCATCGCCAGCCCGCCACGCCGCCCGCGACCGCGACGACCACGAGCAGGCCGAGCCAGGCGGCACGAAGGCCGCGCGCGCGCGCCGGCCGAGCGCCGCGCTCGATCTTGAGCGACGACAGCTCGTCGCGCAGCGATCGATTCGGCGCCTCGGGCATCAGCCCCTCCGCAGCGCGTCGATCGGACGCATCCGCGCCGCGCGCCAGGCCGGCATGAGGCCGCCGGCGAGCCCGATCCCGACCGCGAAGAGCGCCGCGAAGAGCAGATCCTCGGGCGCCACGCGCAGCGTGATCACGTTGGTCGTGAAGGTCGACGCGCCGAAGCCGATGCCTCCGAGCGCCCGCGACAGGGCCGTCGCCGCGACCACGGCGACGCCGCTCCCGACGACGAAGCCGAGCACGGCCGTCGCGACCGACTCCACCAGGAATGCGACGAGCACGTCGGCGCGCGAGAAGCCGATCGCGCGCAGCGTCCCGATCTCCGCCGTGCGCGCCTGGACCGCCGCATACATGGCGTTCGCGGCGCCGAAGCTCGCCCCGATGCCCGCCATCACCGCCACGAAGACCACGATCACGAAGAGCGTGCGCGCCGACTCCGCCTGATCGGCGTAGTAGTCGGTCTCGCGCATCGCTTCGAGGGCCCAGCGCGGATCGGCCCCGATGCGCCGTGCCAGCGCCTCGATGTCCGCCCCGTCCGCGACGTGGATCCGGAATCCCGAGTAGGGCAGCGACCGCTTCGCGTCCGCCGCGAGGAGCCGCGCGTCGACCCAGACCTCGCTCTCGAAGGCGCTGCCTCCGGACTCGAGGAGGCCGACGACCCGCCAGCGTCCGCGCCCGAAGCGAAGCGCCTCGCCGACGGCGGCCTCGGGGTAGCGCATCGCGATGCCACGCCCGACGAGCGCCTCCATCGTCCCCGGCGTAGGCGCCCGCCCCTCGGCGATCCGGACCTCGGGGTGGACCGCGAAGGCCTGCGGCTCCACGCCGCGGACCAGCACGTTCTCGCGCCCGCCGCCCGCCCGATGAAAGAAGGGCTGGACCACGATCTCGGGCGAGACGAGCGGCTCCCCGCTCGCGTCGCGGGCGACGCCGTCGAAGAAGCGCAGGGCCTGATACGCCTCGAGCGGGAGCTGCGAGGAGCCGTCGTTGTTCGAGCCCTTGCGCAGCACGATCAGATTGCGCGGATCGCCGGTCGAGGCCAGCGTTCGGCGCAGGCTCGAGACGAGGCCGAGCAGGAGCGTCGTGGCGACGACGACGAGCGCGACGACGCCGACGGTGATGGCCGTGCGGGCGCGGCGATGGGCCAGGTTGCGCAGCGGATAGCCGAGGGGCAGCGCCATCAGAAGGTCTCGCGCAGGATCGACGCGACGCTGCGCCGCGAGGCCCCGAACGCCGGCACGACCCCGGTCACGAGGCCGATGAGCAGCGACAGGAAGAGCCCCTGGACCACGACCGCGTTCGTCACGACGAAGGCCGTCAGCGGGCCCATCGCCGGGTTCGCGCTGCCCATCGACGCGAGCCAGCGCGCGAGGCCGACCGAGGCGAAGACGCCCAGCGCGCCGGCGAGGGTCGAGAGCAGCGCCGCCTCGGCGAGCAGGGTCCCGAAGAGCAGGTTGCGCCCGAATCCGATCGCGCGCAGCACGGCGATCTCCCGCATCCGCTCGCGCACCGTCATGCTCGCCGTGTTCGCCGCGATGAAGACGATGCAGAGCGTCACGAGCAGCGCCACCGCCTGGATCACGACGAGCAGGCCCTGGACCTGGGAGAAGAAGCTCGTGAAGAACGACTTCTCGGTCTCGGAGACGGTGCGCGCCTCGCTGTTGCGGAACGTCTCGTCGACCTGCTGCATGACCGCCGTGACCCGCTCGGGATCGTCGATACGGGCCCAGATCGTACCGAGCACGTCGAACTCGACGCCCTGGGCGCGCAGCGCCTCGACCAGGTATTCGCGGTGGAACCAGAAGACGGGCAGGCTCGCCGCGTCGACGTCGCCCTGCGCGGCCTCGCCGGGGACCGTGCCGCAGAGGCGGAACTCGAGCTCGAGCGGGAAGACCGTGCTCTCGAGCGTCACGAGCTGGCCCAGCTGCCAATCGTTCTGGCGCATCGCGCGCCGACCGACGAGCGCGCAGGTTCGCGTCCGCTCGAACTCGGCGAGCTGCTCGGGATCGAGGGCATAGTCGGCGTAGACGCGGCCGATGTGGTCGGCGTCGACGGCGAAGTTCGGAAACTGCACGCCCTCGTCGGGATCGACCGCGCCCCCGAACCAGGTCCAGGACACGGCGTCGACCACGCCCGGGATCGAGCGGACCTTGTTCAGGTAGGCGTAGGGCATCGAGTAGACGATGCCGGCCTCGTGGTGGATCGAGATGCGGGTGTTGTTCGACAGGCGCGAGAGGATCGCGTCGAAGGCGGCGGGCATCGTCCGCAGGACGCAGACGAGGGCGATCGCGAGCAGGATCGCGCCGCCGGTCAGCGCGGTGCGGAGCGGGTTGCGACCGAGGTTGCGCACGACGAGGGGCAGGAATCGGATCATGCCGCCGCCCCGCCCGGATCGCGCCCCGTGACGACGCCCTTGTCGAGGTGGACGACCTCGTCGACCCATCTCACGGCGCGCGGATCGTGGGTCACGATCACGACCGTCTTGCCGAACTCCGCCTTGAGCGTGCGGAGCAGGCCGAGGATCTCCTCGGCGTTCTTCGCGTCGAGGTCTCCGGTCGGCTCGTCGCCGACCACGATCTCGGGATCCGAGACGATCGCGCGGGCGATCGCCACGCGTTGCTGCTCGCCGCCCGAGAGCTCGTTCGGCCGATGGCGGGCGCGGTCCGCGAGGCCGACGATGCGCAGCGCCGTCTCGGCGCGCCGCCGCCGATCCCCGCGGCCGAGCGCCGTCAACAGCAGCGGCAGCTCGACGTTCTCGACCGCCGAGAGGACCGGGATCAGGTTGAAGAACTGGAACACGAAGCCCAGGTGCTCGGCCCGGAAGTGGGCGAGCTCGTCCTCCGACAGCGCATCGAGCCGTCGCCCGGCGACGTCGACCGTACCGGCGGAGGGCCGGTCGAGCCCGGCGAGCAGGTTGAGCAGCGTCGACTTGCCCGAGCCCGACGGCCCCATCAGGGCGACGAAGCGGCCCTGCTCGATCGAGAGGCTCACGTCCTCGAGGGCGTGGACGACGTCGGCGCCGCGCGCGTACTGGCGGGAGACGTGGGCGAGCTCGATCACGAGGGGGCTCCGCGGGCGACTTCGGGGGGCACGCTGCCGGGCCGCGCGCCCGAGATCATTCGGGCGATCGCGGGGCGGCGCAACCCGCCGACGCCTCGATCGCCTGCCGCCGCAGCGCGTCCTTGCGGACCTTGCCGTTGGCATTGAGGGGAAACGCGGCGACGGGGTGTACGCGCCGCGGAACCTTGTAGCTCGCCATCCGCTCGCGGGCCCAGGCGACGAGCGCGGGCTCGTCGACGGACTGCCCGTCCCGGGCGATCACGAAGGCGTGGCCGACCTCGCCCATCCGCGGGTCGGGGACGCCGACGATGGCGACCTGGGCGATCGCCGGATGCGCGAGCAGCTGGCTCTCGATCTCGGCAGGATAGGCGCTGAATCCGCCGCAGTTGTAGGCGTCCTTCAGCCGATCGACGACCCGGATGTGACCCTCGGCGTCGCGCACGCCGACGTCGCCGGTCCGACACCAGCCGCCCTCGACGATCGCCGCCGCCGTCTGCTCGGGATCGTCGAGGTAGCCGCGCATCACGCCCTGGCTGCGGACCCAGACCTCGCCCGGCTCGCCCTCGGCGGCATCGACGATCCGCGCCCCGCCCGGCCCTGCCGCTTCGCCCGTCCCGTCGGAGTCCGCGACGATCCGGACCTCGACGCCGGGCATCGCCCGCCCCGTCGTCGTCGCGATCACGCGCTCCGCATCGGCCGCGCGCGTCATCGAGACGACGCAGACCTCGATCAGACCGTAGGCGTTGATCACGCGCTCGATGCCCATGCGCCCGCGCATCGCGCGGATCAGCTCCGTCGGGACGGCGGCGGCGCCGACGAAGGCCGTGCGCAGGCTGCGGGTCTTCGCGGGATCGAAGTCGGGATGGGCCAGCAGCGTCGCGAAGAGCGTCGGCGGGCCGCTGATCACGCTGATGCGCTCGCGGTCGATCGCCTCGAGCGCTCGCGTCGGATCGAAGACCGCGACCGGGACGTTCGCGACGGCCCGCATCCAGCAGGCGAGCACGCCGCCGTTCATGCCGAAGCCATGCGAGTAGGGCGGAATCACGAGGAAGCGATCGCCGGGCTCGAGTCCGCCGATCCCGCTCCAGTCCCAGTAGGCGGCGAGCAGCTGGCCATGGGCGAGTTCGACGCCCTTGGGCTGACCGGTCGTGCCCGAGGTGAAGAGGATCTCGGCGATCGTCTCCGGCGCGGCCGCATCGCCGGTCGGCCGCGGCTCGCCATCGCCCGTCGCGACGAAGGCGAACCAGTCGAGGAAGCCCGGGGCGAGCGTCCGCGCCCCTTCCCCGCCCGATGGGCCCCCGAGCACGACGACGCGCTCGAGCCGCGGCAGCCCCGGGACGAGACCGCCAGGGCGGGCGGACCTCTGCTGCGCGCTCGCAGGATCGCGCCGGGAATCTGCCTCCTGGTGCGCGACGAGCGTGTCGAGCAAGGGCTCACCCGCGCTCTCCGCCTCGACGACGAGCAACCGCGCCCCGACCCGCGCGAGCAGCGGTGCGACCTCGGCCGCCTTCCAGCGCGACGCCAGCGGAACCACCGTCGCGCCGACCTGCCACACGCCGCTCGCCGCGACGACCCAGCGCCAGTCGTTCGAGGCCCAGATCGCGACGCGATCGCCCGCGCCGATGCCGGCGCCGGCGAGCGCGGCGGCGAATCGCAGCGCCTCCGCATGGAGCGCCGCGAAGTCGAGCCGCACGTCGCCGTCGACGACGGCCTCGCGCGCAGCATGGCGGTGCGCGATCTCCGCCATCATCGCGGGGATCGTCGTCCAGGGGACGGGCGGAACCTCATGAGTCATCGGCCCCTCCGCCGCCGACGGGCAGAAGCGCGTGCCGGATCGAAGTCCGCCTCGCCGGCGGCCAGGAGCTCAGCCGTCATGGTCCGCTCTGCAGCCGGCGCGTGTCGCGGCGAGGTGGTGGCCGCGGCGATCGTCGATCTGCTCGCGCGGCGTCCCCTCCTCCGCCAGCACGGATTCGAGCGCGAAGGCGACGGGCGTGGTCGCCGCGATCGCCTCGCGCGCCCGCGCCGCCCACATCGGATTCTCGACGAGACTCGGCCGCGTGAAGGCGAGCGTGATCGTGAGCTTGTCGAGCGTGCCCTCGCCGCGCTCGAGCGTGACCCGATGCCCCGCGAGCCCGTCGATGCGGGCCAGCGCCTCGCGCAGGACGGGCAGCGAGAGCCAGCGGCCCCGTACGAGCAGGTGGTCGCCGATCGTGTGCTGGAAGAGGCTCGCGGGATCGGCGCCCGCGCGCCCGGCGACGACGACCTGCCCCGTCCGGATCGAGCTCCCCGCGAACGGGCCCGACCAGTCCGGTCGGACCACGAGCTCCGCGAGCGCGCCCTCCGCCGCCTCGACGACGTCGCGATCGAGCGCGGCGCGGGCGAGCACGGCGTCCTCGAGCGGGCTCCAGCGCCCTTCGCGCCCCTGCGCCCAGATCCCGCCGAAGATCGGGTCGACGTAGAGACCGACGACGCTCGCCTCGAACTCGTCGGCGAGTCGTCGCGCGCTGCCGGGGCTCGGGATCTCGCCGACGAGGAAGATGCGCTCGAGCTCGAGCTCGACCGGGTCGACGTTGAACTCGAGGTAGAGCCGCGCGAGATAGTCGAGCGCGCCGGTCGGCGTCGTGATCCAGGTGTCCGGGCGCAGCGCGCGCATCGCGGCGAGCACGCGCATGCGGCCACGCGGACCGACGACGGCGGCCGACGCGCCTGCCTCGACGACCGCGTCGGCGATCAGGCCGCCGACGAGGTCGCCCTCGTTGTTGAGCGAGACCAGCACGCGCCCGCCGGCCGCGAGCCCCGCCGCGGCGAGCGTCGCGGCGGACCGGGCCGTCAGACCCGCCCGCGCCGCCCGATCGATCGGCACGAAGCCCTCGCCGGGCACCGCCGCGGCGAGCCAGGCCGACCCGTTCCGCGCCCCGGACGCCGCCCCCGTCGCCGCCGCGGCCCGCTCGGCATGGCCGGCGAGCTGCCCACGCAGGAGCCAACTCAAAGTCCGACGACCTCGCTCGCGAAGAGCTGCATCGCGCGCGTGACCCGCTCGTGGTCGAGGCCACCGACCTGGAACTGGCAGAGCAGATCGGTCGCGCCCGCGTCGACGATCCGCGCGACGGCCCGCCGCGAGCCCTCGACGTCGTCCAGCACGACCATCAGATGCTCGCGCAGCGCGTCCATCGAGCGTTCGGGCGACATGCCGGCGGCGAGCTGGCCGAGCACGCGGTAGGTCGCATGGCGCGAGTCCATGTAGTCGGGCGGGGCGACGAGGTTGATCTGTCGACGGATGTACCAGAGCACCGCGTCCGCGGCCTCGTCCGCCTCGCTGCGGCTCTCGGCGACGTGCCAGGGGACCAGCATCGCGACGCGCGCGGCGGCGGGATCGTGGCCGTAGTCGGCGAGCGTCTTGCGGTAGGTCGCGACGTCGGAGGCGAGCTCGTCGATGCCCTTCAGGATCGGCATGCAGAGCAGGTGATGGCCGAGCTTCGCCGCCGCGACGAAGCCGTCGAGCGACGTCGACGCGACCCAGACCGGGGGATTCGGCTTCTGGACGACCCGCGGCAGCACGGAGACGCCCGGCACCTCGTAGTGGGTCCCCTTGCGCGTCACCTCCCGGCTGTCGGCGCGCATGATCTCGAGCACGGCGTCGAGGTGGTCCTCCCAGATCGAGCGCGAGAGCTCGAAGGGCCGCTGGAACGCCTGGTACTCGAGCGGCGAGGCGCCGCGGCCGGTCCCGAACTCGACGCGCCCGTTCGAGAGCACGTCGAGCGTTCCGACCCGCTCCGCCACGCGCACCGGATGGACGAAGGGGAGCAGCACGACGCCGAGCCCGAGTCGGATGCGCTGCGTGACCTGGCTGATCGCGGCCAGCACGAGATCGGGGGCCGACGAGTGGGAGAAGCCGCGGGTGAAGTGGTGCTCGACGAACCAGCAGCTCTCGAAGCCGAGCCGATCGGCGAGGCGCGCCTGCTCGACGACGTTCGAGAACATCGCCCGCTCGGCATCCTGCGCCCGCCCCCGCACCTCGAGCTCCTGGAAGATCCCGTACCGAAGTCCTTGCGATCCCTGCATGACCCCCTGCTTCCCTGCCCGCGACCCGAATCAGTCCGCGCCCGTGTCCGCGCCCAGGCGCGGCATCACCTCTCGGGCGAAGCGCTCGAGCGACTCCATCACCCGCGCATGGGGCAGCCCGCCCTGCCCGATCTCGAGCAGGAAGTAGTCGAGCCCGTAGTACGACCGCGCCCACTCGATCCGCTCGACGAGACCCGCCGGATCGCTGATCAGCAGCAGTTGCTGTTCGTCGAGCATCTCCGACGTGATGCCGTCGAACATGCCCTTGGTCCCGCCCTGGTGGGCCGCGTAGGTCTTCGAGCGATGCGGGCTCTTCGCGTCGATCGAGCCGAAGAAGTCGAGGTAGCGGATCACGTTCGGCCCCGCGATCGCATGGGCCTCGCGATGGGTCTCGCCGCAGAACATCTGGAACACGCCGGCGACCTCGCGTGACGCGGGATCGTGGCCCGCCTGCTCGAGCGTCTTGCGGTAGAGCTCGATGCCGGTCTTGACGCCCGCCTTGTTGGGGACGAAGCAGGCCGTCGCGAGGTTGAACCCGCGCTCGGCCGTCCAGACGAAGCTCTCGGGCGTCAGCGTCGCCGAGGCATAGATCGGCGGATGCGGGCGTTGGAGCGGCGGCGGAAAGAACCGGTAGTCCCGCACGTTCCAGAAACGCCCTTCGAAGTCGAAGGGTCCGGAGCTCGTCCAGGCGCGCAAGATCAGCTCGAGGGCCTCGCGGTAGCGATCGGTGCTCTCGTCCTCGTCGACGCCGAAGAGGTCGAGGGCGTAGCGCAGGAAGCCGCGCCCGACGCCGTACTCGAGCCGGCCGCCCGAGAGCAGGTCGAGCGTCGCGTACTCCTCGGCGAGGCGGATCGGGTTGTGGATCGGGAGCAGCGAGACGCCGGTCCCGAGCCGGATGCGGTGGGTGCGGGCGGCGGCGGCGGTCGCCATCACGGCGGGGGCGCCGAAGGAGTAGGCCGAGTAGTGGTGCTCGCCGAACCAGGCCGAGTGGTAGCCGAGGGACTCGGCCGCGACGATCTGATCGAGCAGGCGCGCGTAATAGTCGGCGGGCGGGCCGTGGACCTCGGCGTGGTAGTCGGTATTGAAGAGGAGCCCGAACTTCATCGTCATCCCCCCTTCGTCGAGCCGGAGGATCCCGAGGCCGCGCGGGCCGCGCGGGCCGACTCGAAGCGCGGGATCACCTCGCGCGCGAAGAGCTCCATCGAGCGGCGGTAGGGCCCCGCGTCCTCGCCCCAGTCGTAGGCGTTGAGCACGACGGTTCCGAAGCCCCCGAGCGCCTCGTCGACCGCGAGCAGCCGCTTCGCGACGGTGTCGGGCGAGCCGACCAGGAAGAGATGGTCGATCAGGTAGTCGACGTCGACGGCGGCATCGGGGACCGACTCGTCGTGTTTGAGGAAGCCCCGCCAGCCGAAGAGATCGAGCGTCGGGAAGTTCGCCGAGCGCCAGGCCCGCGCCATGTTCCCCTCGCGGACCCACTTGCGCGCCGCCTCGTCCGACTCCGCCACGAAGACGTCGCGCACGACCCGCCAGTCGCGCCGATCGCAGCGCTGCCCCGTCCGGGCCGCCCCGCGCTCGACCGCGGACCAGTGGCCGCGCAGGTAGGGCGTGTTGAACGTGAGCGAGAGCGGGATGAAGCCGCGCGCGCCCGCCAGCTCGAGCGTCCCGCTGTTGGGCGAGAGCCCGGCGAGCGCGATCGGCGGATGGGGTCGCTGGTAGGGCCGCAGGTGGGGCCCGTACGAGAGGACCGGCTCCGGATTGCGCACCGTCCAGAACTTCCCCTCGTAGACCCAGGGCTCGGCCGGATCGCGCCAGAGCCGCAGCATGATCTCGAGCGACTCCGCCATGCGCTCGCGGTGTTCGCCCGCGGCGGCGTCGACGTCGAGCATTGCCAGATCCGTCGGGATCGAGCCGGCGGCGATGCCGAGGATGAAGCGACCGCGCGCCATGTGGTCGAGCTGCGTGATGCGCATCGCGAGCGCCGCCGGATGGTAGAAGGGCAGGACGTAGGCGCCGGCGCAGAGGGTGATGTGCTCGGTCTGGACGAGCGCCTGCGCGATCACGAGATCCTGAGCCGGGATCGGCTCCCAGACCGCCGTCAGATGTTCGCCGAGCCAGGCCTCGGAGAAGCCGAGCTCGTCGGCCCAGCGGATCTGGGCGAGGCAGCGGTCGATCGCGTCGCCGAGCGCGCGACCGGGGGGATGCGAGGACTGCAGGAAGAGACCGAAGCGCAGGGATCGGGCGTCGGCGGGCGCGGGCGACGACATCGGCTTCGGCTCAGCTCGCCAGACCGTAGAGGGAGGAGACGTTCCCGCCGACGATGCGCGTCCGATCGGCGGGGGTCATGCCCTCGGTCAGCTTCTGGATCACCTCCCGCGTGTGCGGATAGGTCCCGTCGTTGTGGGGGAAGTCGCTGGCCCACATCAGCCGGTTCGTCGGCGAGAGCTCCGTCAGGTGGGTCGCCGCGAAGTCGTCCTGGAAGGTCAGGTAGATGTTCTCGCGGAAGTATTCGGAGGGGAGCTTCGTGAGCTTGCCCGTCTCGAGCCAGTAGCGGTGGCGCTTGTAGGCGTGGTCCATGCGGTAGAGGAAGTGGGGGACCCAGCCGGCGTCCGCCTCGGCGCAGACGACCTTGAGCTTCGGATGACGCTCGAAGACCCCGCCGAAGACGAACATCAGCAGGATGTCCTGCACGCCGCGGATGATCGACATGAACTGGGCGATCTTCGGGCCCCGGGTCCTGCGGTGGAACATGACGGACAGGTCGTCGTTGTCCGAGGTCAGGATGTGGAAGTGGATGGGCAGGCCGAGATCGACGGCCGCCTCCCAGAACGGGTCGTAGCAGGGGTGGTCGTAGTCCTCGACGGTCGGGTCGCCCGGCAGCATGACGCCCTTCATGCCCATCGCCTTCGCCTGCCGCAGCTCCTCGATCCCCTCTTCGACGGTCCGGAGCGTCAGCGTCGCGAGGCCGAGGAAGCGCTCCGGGGCGACGGCGCAGAAGCCCTCGAGCCAGCGGTTGTAGGCGTCGTTGCAGGCCTTGCGATAGGCGAGATCCTTCACGCGGCAGAGGATCATGCCGACGCTCGGGAAGATCACCTCGGCATCGATGCCCTCGGCGTCGATCAGGGCGAGCCGCGCGCGCGGCTCGTAGCCGGCGGGATTGAGCGTCTCCCAGCGCGCGGGCTTCCCGATGTCCTCGGGCTTGCGACCCGCCGCGAGGATGAACGCCATCGGGACCGGCGTCGGCAGGCCGTCGACCAGCATGCCGGCGTTGCCCTTGTCGTCGTGGACCAGGCGCGGCGCGCGGGCGCGGAAGGCGGGATCGATCTCGCGGTAGGCCTCTTCGGGCTCCGCGACGTGGGAATCGGCCGAGATGATGCGCGTGGACATGGCGCTCCTCCTCGCCGCGGTCGGTCGGGCGGTTCGCTTCGGATCTCGAACTCGCAGCGCCGCGGCCCGACTCCGACACTAGCTCGCCGCCGGCCGATGCAACGACTGGCCGCGATCGATCGCGGGCGGCGCCGCCCGGCCGGCTCAGCCTCGGATCCGCCCCCAGACCATGTCGCTCGGCGCGTCCGGATCGAAGAACGTCTCGGGGCTCCGCTGATCGACGTGACCCAGCAGCCCGCGGTAGGTCCCGTAGCCCACCAGCCGGCGCAGCCGGGGCGGGAATTCGGCGACCTGGTCGCGCGGGATCGCGAGCAGCTGGCACTCCTCCTGCCGCAGATACCCCGCACAGTAGTTGACGACGATCGCCCGGCGCGGGACCGCGGCGCGGTTCTCGCCGCCCCCGTGCCAGAGGCTCGCGTCGTAGACGAGGACGCTGCCCGCCGGCATCTCGACCTGCACCGTCGGCGGCGCGTCGCCGCGCTTCGGGATGCGGTCGAAGCGGTGGGAGCCGGGCACGACGTGGGTGCCCCCGTTGTCCGAGTCGAAGGCGCTGAGGGCGAAGATCGCGACCACGCCGTGGGTCGGGCCGGGACGCGGCAGGCCGTGCGAGCCGTCGTCGCAATGGAGCGGCTGGCGCGCCTGGCCGGGATGCATCTCGATCGCCGTCATCGACGAGAGCAGGCATTCGTCGTCGAGCAGCCGCTCGACGACGGGCAGCGTCGCGGCGCAGGTCGCGACGTCCCGGAAGATCGGATCGCGGGCGAGCAGGTTGAAGAGCCGCCGCGTCCGGAGCCCGAGGAACGCGTTCCCCCCGAACTCCACGTGGAGCGCCTGCATCTGCGCCTCGACCACGGCGCCGAGCGCTGCCACGCCCTCCGGCGCGACCACGTCGCGCACGACCGCGAAGCCCTGCTCGCGCACGGCCTGGACGGTCGCCTCGAGCCGGTCGCTCCCGATCGCCCCCGTCTTGACCCGCCCCATGCCGACCGTGTACACGCCGGACTCGGGCGGGGCAATGGCGAACGATCTCCTCTTCTATCTGGCGAGCCGCGCCTGTGCCGGCGCGGGCGGGACGATGATCCGCTCGGCGATCGCCTGGCACCTCTACGCGCTGACGGGCTCGGCCTTCGACCTCGGCCTGATCGGCGCCGTCCAGTTCGTCCCGGCGCTCTTCCTCGCCCTGCCGGCCGGGCTGGTTTCGGACCGCTTCGAACGGAGGCGGATCGTGCAGCTCGCGCAGTCGACGACCCTCGTCGCGACCCTCGCGCTCGCCCTCCTGACGCTGACGGGACGGGCGGCGGATCCACGGCTGCTCTTCGTCACGATCGCGATCATCGCCGCCGCCGCGGCCTTCTCGAACCCCGCTCGCTCGGCCCTGCTCCCCCTGCTCGTCTCGCGCGCGGCGTTTCCGCGGGCGGTGACGACGGCCTCCACGATCCAGGCGCTCTCTTTCGCGGCCGGCCCCGCCCTGACGGGCGGGATCGTGGCCTGGGTCGGCATCGGCTGGGCCTATGTCGCGGGGGCCCTCTTCGTCGGGGTCTCGATCGGGACGCTGATGTTCCTCTCGACGCTCCGCCCCGTCGCCCAGACTGGCGGCGTGTCGCTCGCGGCCATGCTCGAGGGGCTGCGCCACGTGCGTTCGGAGAAGGTCGTGCTCGGTGCGATGAGCCTCGACCTCTTCGCCGTCGTCTTCGGCGGGGCGACGGCGCTGCTGCCGGTCTACGCCAACGACATCCTCGACGTCGGCGCGTCGGGCTATGGGGTGCTGTCCGCCTCGCTCGAGGCGGGCGCGCTCGCGACCGCGGTCGTGCTGCTCCTCTTCCCGCCGATCCGGCGGGTCGGCCGCGCCCTGCTGCTGACCGTCGCCGCCTACGGCCTCGCGACGATCGTCTTCGGACTCTCGCGCTCCTTCCCGCTCTCGGTCGCGGCCTACGCCGCGGCGGGCATGGCCGACCAGGTCAGCGTGGTGCTGCGCCAGACGACCATCCAGCTGCAGACGCCGGACCATCTGCGCGGGCGGGTCAGCTCGGTCAGCTCGATCTTCATCGGCGCGTCGAACCAGCTCTCGGCCGTCGAGAGCGGCTTCGTCGCCGCGGCCACGAGCGCGCCCTTCGCGGTCGTGAGCGGCGGAATCGGCGTCCTGCTCGTGGTCGCCATCGTCGCCCTCGCCCTCCCCGCGCTGCGCCGCTACGAGCTCGAAGCGCAGTGAGCGCGCGCGCACGGCCTCGAGCCGCTCGCCCGACCGACTTCGTTACCGTTCGACCGGTCAACCCGAGCCGGGGAGCGCCGCCGCCATGCACGAATCCATCCGCCTCGTCGACGTCGACCAGCACTACTACGAGCCGGTCGACTGCTGCACGCGCCACCTCGATCCGAAGTTCCGTGACCATGCGCTGCGCGTGGTCGTCGGCGCGAACGGCGTCCCGGAGTGGCGCTTCGGCGATCGCCCCCTCGACATCGAGCGCAGCCCGCGCCACGTGACGATCGCGCCCGGCGAGCTCGAGCGGAGCCTCTCCGCACGGGACGCCGGCCGCCCCTACGCTCCGGTCCTGATCGACGGCACGGCGCCCGAGTACACGAGCCGCGACGTGCGCCTGAAATTGATGGACGCATGGGGCATCGACGCGGCGGTCCTGTTCCCGAGCTCGGGACTCGGCTTCGACGCGCAGATGACCGATCGGCCCGACGCCGCCTGCGCCGCGGCGACCGCCTTCAACCGCTGGGTCGAGGAGGACTGGGGCTTCGACTACGAAGGCCGGATCTTCTCGGCCGCGTTCCTCTCGCTGCAATCGCTGCCGATGGCGCTCGCCGAGCTCGAGCGCGTGCTGCGACAGGGCGCGCGCATCATCCAGGTCCGCCTGGGCCCGGTCGCCGGCCGCTCGCCCGCCCATCCGGACTTCGATCCGTTCTGGGCCCGCGTCCAGGAGGCCGACGTCCCGGTCGCCCTCCATATCACCGCGAGCGGCTACGAGCAGGCCATCTCGAAGCTCTGGGGCGAGAACCCGCGCAACGACCACGGCGAGCGCTCGGGCTTCCAGTGGTACGCGGTCTTCGCCACGCGCCCCGCGATGGACACGTTCGCCGCGCTGATCTTCCACAACCTCTTCGGCCGCTTTCCGCGGCTGCGGATCCTCTCCGTCGAGAACGGCTCCCACTGGGTCGAAATGCTGCTCCACGAGATGGACGCCGCCCATCGCTTCGTCGCGCTGAGCCCGACCGCGAGCTGGATCGGGGGCCCGATCACCGCCCGCCCGAGCGAGCTGTTCAAGCGCCACGTCTGGGTCGCGCCCTTCCTCGACCGGGGCCACGAGGCGAAGCTCCCGCGCCTGATCGAGCTCCTCGGCGCCGACCACGTCCTCTTCGGCTCGGACTGGCCCCACGGCGAAGGACGCGACACGCCCCGACATTTTGACGAGGAGCTGTCCGGGGTTGCGCCGCAGGACCTTCAGCAGATCCTGAGGATGAACACCGCCCGCCTGCTGCGGCTCGGCTAGCCCGACCCCGCCCGCCCGCGCCGCGCCGCCCCCGCCTCAGGGCACGACGTCGACGTCGAGATAGGCCACGTCGGCGCTGCCCGCCTCCGCGACGTCGATGCGCAGCTTCCAGGCGCCCGCCATGTGGAAGCGCACGCCGTCGACGCGGAACACGCCCTCGCCGAGGGCGGCCGTGACCTGGGGAGCGGTCTCGAAGCCATGACCGTGCTGCGGCATGCCGCCATCGAAGACGAGCTGTCGGACGGCGGCGGGGCGGCCGTCGGGGCGGGTGACCGTCACGATCCAGGCGTGCAGCGGCCCGATCGGGATGGACCCCGCCTCGGGTCGCACGGTGATCACGAAGCGACCCGCCTGCGTGATGGCGCGCAGTCCGCCGTCGGGCAGGCTCTGCGTCGTCGTCGCGGGGGCCGCCGGCGCGGCGGCGGGGCGTTCGGCCTCGGAGCCACACGCAGCAAGCGCGACGACCGCGAGCGCGAGCAGCCGCGCGGCCTTCCGGCCGTCCCGTCCGAACCCCATCGTGCTCGCCTCCCGCGTCGCGCCGTCGCGCTGCTCTTCCGCTCGCCGCAATGCGCGCGCTGCGTTCCGCCTTCCGCCTTCCGCCTTCCGCCCGCCGCCTGCCGTCTTCGGCCTGCGCCCGCCGCCTGCCGCCTTGTGGGAGCCGGCCGCAGCGCGCACGGACGCCGGCATGGCGCGCGATGCGCGGGATCCTACGCACCGCACGCCGCCCCGTCAGCCCATGGGCCTCGCCGCCGAGCGCGCCGCACGTCATGCTCCGGGCCATGATGACAGGCAGGCGAGCGATCCGACGGCCCGACGCGGCGAGACGCTCCGGCCTCGCCCTCGTCGTTCTCGCCGTCGCGCTGACCGGCTGCCCGGACGATCGGCGCCCGGACGACGGCGACGCGCGCGCGCCCGCGGCGCCTGCGCCCGCATCGACCGCCCCGACTGCGGAACCCGGCGCACGCGGGGCCGATGCGGCGAAGCGCGGCGAGGTCACGGATCCGGGTCCCCCTCGCACGCTCGTCCACGACGGCTGGAGCGATGCCGAGCTCGGGCTGATGCGCTCGCTCTCGGTCGACGCGCTGCCGCCGCTGCCGTCCGATCCCTCGAACCGGGTCGCAGACCAGCCGACCGCCGCCCGGCTCGGCCATGCCCTCTTCTTCGATGCGCGCCTCTCGTCGAACGACCGCGTGGCCTGTGCGACCTGCCACGTCCCGGCGCTCTTCTTCACGGACGGCCGAGCCGTCTCGGAGGGCGTCGGCCGCACGAATCGCAACGCGCCGACCGTGGTCGCCGCGGCCTATTCGCCCTGGCTCTTCTGGGACGGTCGGCGCGACAGCCTCTGGGCCCAGGCGCTCGCCCCCTTCGAGTCCGCGGCCGAGATGAACCTGACCCGACTCGAGGTCGTCCGTCGCGTCGCCCGCGACCCGACGGCCTCGGCGCTCTACCGCGAGGCGTTCGGCCACGGGCCCCTCGACGGCTTGCGCGCCGACCTGCCGCCCCGCGCCGGCCCCTTCGGTGACGCCGTCGCGCAAGACGCCTGGGCGCGACTCGGGCCCGCGGAGCGCGAGGCCATCGACCGCGCGTTCGCCGACGTCGGCAAGGCGCTCGCCGCGTACCAGCGTCGTCTGGTCCCGGCGCCCGCCCGCTTCGATCGCTACGTGCGGCATCTCGTCTCGGGCACGCGATCGACCGGGCCGGAGGATGCCCTGACGCCGCAGGAACGCGAAGGGCTCCGCCTCTTCCTCGACAGCGGACGCACGCAATGCCTGCGCTGCCACAACGGCGCCCTGCTCACGAACCAGAGCTTCCATCGCATCGGCACCGAGCAGACCCGCCAGGGCTTCCCCGAGTTCGGGCGCTTCCTGGGACTCCAAGCCGCCCTGCTCGACCCCTTCAATTGCCTCGGTCGCTTCAGCGATGCGCAGCCCGACGCCTGTCGCGAGCTGCGCTTCCTGCGCCGTGACCACGTGCAGGCCGAGTCGGGGAAGTTCAAGACGCCGACCCTTCGGGGTCTGCGACGCTCCGCGCCGTACATGCACGACGGTCGCATGGCGACGCTCGACGCCGTCCTCGAGCACTACCGACGTCCGCCGCCGCGCGTCGCCGACCCTTCGCTTGCGCACGAGCTGCTGCCGCTCGAGATCAGCGACGAAGAGAGCCGTGCACTCGTGGCATTTCTCCTCACGCTCGACGGCGAAGTCGCCGCGGCGCCGCGCTGGCTCGCGCCGCCCGCGCCCGCCGCGCAGACCGTGCGCGCAGCCGATGCGGCGGTGGATCCGGACTGACAAGTCACCTTTCGGGTCGCTCGTGGTACTTTCCTTCGTCGGGATGTCCGACCCTTTCGATCGCCGCGCGATCGGCCCTCGCTTCGAGACGGATGCTCCCGCGCCCCAGCTACGAACCGGCGCACGCGAAGACGTCGCCCGTGCCGGATCGCTCTGCTCGGAAGGGCCCGCCATGTCATCCCCGTCGGAAGGAATGCAACGAACCGGGCAACGGCCTCGGCTTCGGACGCTTCGCGCGCTCCCCCTGGCGCTCGGCTTGCTACTCGCGCTCGGCGTTGCGCGCCCGGCGCTCGCGGCCTTCCAGTACCAGGTCTACGCGGGTCACTACACGAGCGTCCCGAACTTCACCGGACTCACGCCGATCGAGACCGGCACCTCCCCATCGATCCGGGAGGACGTCGGTCCCCTCTCCGACGACTACGCGCTCGTCTTCACGCAGACGCTGACCGTCACCGCCGCCGGCATCTACCAGTTCCAGCTGACCTCCGACGAGGGCTCGAAGCTCTACGTCGACGGCGTGCTGGTCGTGAACAACGACGGCGAGCACCTCGCCGTGACCGTGACCGGATCGCGCAACCTGACCGCGGGCAGCCACAGCCTGCGCGTCGAGTACTTCGACAATACCGGGACCGAGGAGCTCGAGGTCCGCTACCGCAAGCAGGGCCTGCCCTACTGGGAGCAGATCCCGACCGACGGCGTGCTGCGCTACGTCTCGGCCGCGCCGGCGGCGGTCGGGGTCTGGGGTCCGGTGATCCCGTGGCCCGAGATCGCGATCAGCGCGGCGATCCTGCCCGACGGCAAGGTCCTCTCCTGGGCCTCCTACGACGTCAACGAGTTCCGCCTCGCGGGCCCGACCTTCACCCACGCCTCCGTCTTCGACCCGACGAACAACTCGTTCCTGACCGTCGACAACAACTTCCACGACATGTTCTGCGCCGGCGTCTCGACCCTCGAGAACGGGACGATCGTCGCGGCGGGCGGCAACCCCAGCGACCGACGCGCCTCGGCCTTCAATCCCGCCACGCTCTCCTTCTCGCCCCTCGCGAACATGATCGATCTGCGCTGGTACAACGTGAACGCGACGCTGCCGGACAATACGGTCTTCGCGAGCTACGCGTTCGACGCCGGCAACCGCACCGAGGTCTACAACCCGACCGCGAACGCCTGGGCCCCCCGCGCGAACGTCAACGTCCAGACCCAGGTCGACGAGCAGAACGCCATCGACACGGCCTTCAATCCGACCGGCGCGCTGCCGCTCGAATGGCTTTCCCACATCCAGGTGACGCCGCAGGGCGACGTCTTGCAGGCGGGTCCGACGCCGACCTGGCATCGCTACGACCCGATGGGCGGCGCGCCCAAGGTCGATCTCGGCCAGCCGATCGGCGATACGGCGCGCTCCTATGGCAACGCCGTCAACTATGCCGCCGGCAAGGTGCTGCTCGTCGGCGGCGCCGACCCGCGGCGGGATCCGCCGGTCTCGACGGGCTTCGCCTTCAGCGTCGACATGAACGGACCGGCGCCCGTCGTGACGCCGATCGCCGCGATGAACTATCCGCGCACGCTCCAGAACACGGTGACCCTGCCCGACGGCAAGCTGCTCGTCATCGGCGGCAACCGCGTCGCGCGCCAGTTCGACGATACCGACTCGAACATGGCGGCCGAGATCTACGACCCGGCCCTCGACGTCTGGCGGGTCGTCGACGACATCGACGTGCCGCGCAACTACCACTCGACGGCGCTCCTGCTGAAGGACGGGCGCGTCCTCTCGGCGGGCGGCGGCGCCTGCAGCGGCTGCCCCGCCGATCATCTCGACGGCCAGATCTACTCGCCCGCCTACCTCTTCGAGAGCGACGGCAGCCCGGCCGTGCGCCCGACCGTCTCGGTCCCGGCCGCCGCCCAGCTCCACGCCGGCGACTCGCTGACCGTCACGGCCAGCCCGACGACGACCTCCTTCTCGGTCGTCCGCCTCTCGGCGACGACCCATCACATGAATACCGACCAGCGCTACCTGCCGATCCCGGCCGTCGCGAACGGCGACGGGACCTGGACGCTCGCCTTCCCGAGCAACCCGAACGTGCTGATCGTGGGCCACTACTTCCTCTTCGCCCTCGACGCCGACGGGACGCCCTCGATCGGCGAGACGATCCAGGTCGTACGCGACGTCCAGTCGCTGCCCGAGCCGACCTCGGTCTACGTCTCGGACCTGCCCTGGACGAGCGAGACGAACGGCGACGGCCCGGCCGAGCGCGACCGCGAGAACGGCGGCCCGGCGGCGGGCGACGGCGCGCCCCTCCGCCTGAACGGGACGACCTACTCGAAGGGCGTCGGCGTCCGCGCCTACTCCGAGATCGTCGTCGCGCTCGACCAGAACTACGACCGTTTCCGCGCGCACATCGGCCTCGACGACGTCCGCGACGGGCTCTGCGGTCAGGTCCAGTTCGAGGTGAAGCTCGACGGAGCCGTCGCCTACTCGAGCGGAAGCTTCGTCTCCACGACCGCGACCGGCTCGATCGATCTCCCGCTCGGCAACGCGAACTCGCTCTCGCTCCGCGTCAACACCGACGGTGCGTCCTGCCCGGAGGGCGACCACGCCGACTGGGCGGACGCGCGCCTGATCCCGAAGCCCGAGCCCGGCTACCGCTACTACCGCTTTCGCCCGACGAAGCTGCGCAGCGACGGCTCCGCCGACAGCGTCCAGCTCGCCGAGCTCGCCCTCCTGCAGGGCGGGATCCGCCAGCACGCGATCGTCGTGACCAACCCCGGTGGCAACAACCCCGCCGGCCAGGGCCCCGCCCACGCGGACGACGCCAACACGGCGACGAAGTGGCGCGACTACAACAAGAACCTCCTGATCTACGACATGGGCGGCAACGTCGAGATCGACGCCTATGCGATCACGACCGCGAACGATGCCAGCGACCGAGACCCCGTCCGCTGGACGCTCGAAGCGTCGCTCGACGGCGTCAACTGGGACATCCTCGACGACCAGAACGGCGCCGACTACCCGACGCCGACGGCGCGCCTGACGTCGACGCCCTCGATCCCGATCGCCGGCCTCGACGTCGTGACGCCCCTGCCGGCCGCGCCCCGCCACTCGACGACGCTGCTCGTCGAGACGAGCTCCGGCGCCGATCGCCTCTGGAACGTCAACCCCGACAACGACACGGTCACGGTCTCCTCCGCCGCGGGCGCCGTCCTCGCCGAGATCCCGGTCGGCGACCGGCCCTGGTCCCTCGCCAGGCGGCCCGGCCAGCCCCGCGTCTACGTCGTCAACAAGGGCAGCGCGTCGATCTCGGTGATCGACACGGCGAGCCTGGCGGTCGAGCGGACCATCCCGCTCCCCCGAGCGAGCGAGCCCCATGGCCTCGTCTTCAGCAACGACGGCGCGACCTACTACCTCGTCCTCGAAGCGACGGCGCAGCTCCAGAAGCGGACCGCGGCGACGGACGCCCTCGTGTCGAGCCTGGCCCTGAGCGGTCGCCCGCGTCATCTCTCGATCAGCAACGACGACGCGAAGCTCCTCGTCAGCAACTTCATCACGCCGCTGCTCCCGGGCGAGAGCACCCTCTCGGTCTCCATCGCGAGCGGTGGCGGTCAGGTCTTCGTCGTGACGTCTTCGACGATGACGCTCGCCGCGACGGCTACCCTGCCCTTCGACACGCGCGCCCCCTCCGAGGTCCAGGGGCCCGGTCTGCCCAACTACGTCGGTCCCGCGGTCGTCGACTTCGCCGGAACCGCCGCCTACGTCCCGACGAAGAAGGACAACGTCCGGGCCGGCGCGCTCCGCGGCATCACGGGCATGGGCTTCGATTCGACGGTCCGCGCCAACACCTCGCGCATCCTGCTGGCGACGAACGCCGAGGATCCGGGCTTCCGCGTCGACCACGACAACGCGAGCCTCGCGACGGGGGCCGCTCTGACCGGCGACGACCGCTACCTCCTCGTCACGCTCGAGACGAGCCGGGAGCTCGTCGTGTACGACCTGCAGAACGGCTTCCAGCTGATGCGGCTCGCGACGGGTCGGGCGCCCCAGAGCGTCGCCCTCTCGAGCGACGGCGCGACGGCCTACGTCCATGACTTCATGGACCGCCAGATCTCGCGCTTCGACCTGACCCCGATGCTGCAGACGCATCTGCCGGTCTCGAATCCGCTGCCGCCGATCGACGTCGTCGGGGCGGAGTCGATGCCGGCGAACCTGCTGCTCGGCAAGCAGCTCTTCTACGACGCGCAAGACGATCGACTCGCCCTCGACAACTACATGAGCTGCGCGGCCTGCCATCACGAAGGCGACAGCGACGGCCGCGTCTGGGACCTCGGCGGCTTCGGCGAGGGCCTGCGCAACACGATCGATCTGCGCGGCAAGGGCATCGGCCATGGGCGCCCCCATTGGACGGGCAACTTCGACGAGATCCAGGACTTCGAGGGCCAGATCCGCGCGCTCAATCTCGGCCTCGGGCTGCTCTCGAACCCCGACTTCCTCGCGACCCAGGATCCCCTCGGCGCGCCGAAGGCCGGGCTCTCCGCCGATCTCGACGCGCTGGCCGCCTACGTCGGCTCGCTCACGACGGCCCCGCCGAGCCCCTTCCGTCCGAGTGCCGGCGCGATGAGCGCGACGGCCGTCCTCGGCCGCCAGGCCTTCGTCGACCAGGGCTGCCTCGGCTGCCATGCGGTCGCGAAGCTGACCGACTCGCCCACGACCGCCCGCCACGACGTCGGGACGATCGACGCGGCGACGGGCCAGCGCCTCGGCGGACCGGTCGACGGCCTCGATACGCCGGGCCTGCTCGCGATCTGGGCCAGTCCGCCCTACCTCCACCACGGCTCGGCCTCGACGATCCAGGCCGCGATCGCCGCGCATACGGCGTTCGCCGGGCTCTCGACCACGACGAAGGACCAGCTCGCGGCGTTCCTGAAGGAAGCCGAGTCGGCCGACGTCGCCCCGCTCTTCGACGACGACCTCGACGGGACCGTGAACCTGAACGACGTCGCGCCGACGGATCCCTGTCTCCCGACCGCGTTCGTCGCGGTCTGCGCGCTCGACAGCGACGGCGACGGATTCACCGACTATCAGGAGACGGCGACCGCCGACAGCGATGGCGACGGAACGCCGGACTACCTCGAGTCGGCGATCGCCGATGCGGACGGCGATGGCGTGCCGGATCAGGCCGACCCCGAGAACGCCAACGCCTGCGTGCCCGATCCGCAGGCCTGCCAGCCCCCGCCGCAGGTCCCGGCGACGGCGCCGCTCGCGCGGCTCCTGCTGCTGGCGCTCGGCGTCGGGACGGCCCTCTGGAGGCTTCCGCGAAGGACGACCGGGGCCTGAACCGCACGCGCGCGTTCAGCGATCCCGGTGATCCCGCAGACGACCGGGCTCGGTCGGATGCGCGTAGGGATGATGGTCGTCGCGCGAGGCCGCTTCGACGATCGGCCCGACCGACGCGGCGAAGGACTCGAACCGGTCGATCAGCTCGTCCTCGAGCGCGTAGTCGAAGCGGTCGCCCAACCGCCGCTCGATCTCGCCGCCCGGCTCGGGCGGGTTCGCCGCGTACCAGCGGGCCGTCCGGGCGAGCGCCTCCTCGACGGGCACGACGTCGCGGTAGCCGAGCTCGACGCGAACGCGCTCGAGATCCAGGAGCCGGTGCGGAAGACCGCCCAACGCGAAGGGCCAGGTCGGCGTCGCCAGCGAGCGGGGCAGGCTGACGATCTCGATCCGTCGGCCGAGCGCGTCGGCGATGACCTCGACGATCTGCGCGAGCGAGAGCTGGCGCTCGTCGCCGCAGTTGTACCGGCGACCCGCCGCGATGGCCGGTCGGTCGACGGCGAGCAGCACCGCGTGCGCCAGGTTCTCGGCATAGCCGTGGGTCGTCAGCGACAACCCGCCATCGGGCAGGATCATCCGTCGCCGCCCGTCGAGCAGGCGCCGGACGACGCACCACTCGCGCGGCAGGAGCTGATGGGGTCCGTAGACGTAGGGGTAGCGGAAGATCGTCGCGCCCGGATGCCGCTGCAGGACGACCTCCTCGGCCTCGCTCATCAGCGCCGCGAATCGCTGCTCGCTCGACTGCTCGACGCGCGGCGCGTCCTCGCGGACGGGGATCGGCATGCCGGCCGGATGCATCCGCGTCGGATCGAGCGCCCCGCGGTAGACCGAGAAGCCACCGACGGCGATGAAGCGGTCGGCCCGGCCCGCCATCGCCTCGGCGAGGAGGCGAAGACGTCCGTAGCTGGCGATCACCAGATCGAATTCGCGCCGACCGAGCGCCTGATCGATGGTCTCGCGAAAATGGGGATCGCCGTGCACGTGCTCGACGGCTTCGGGGATCTCCGGAACCTCGTGCGTGCCCCGATGAAAGATCGCGACGGTATACCCGCGCTCGAGCAGCCCCCGCACGATGAAGGGACCCGTCGGCCCCGTCCCGCCCACGACCAGCGCCCGCATCGCGTCCGTCCCCTCCTGGCGTAGCGCCCCGCCGCCGCCGCCCGAGTATAGTGAGCGCATGGATGTCGCCGCTCCGCTCTCCGGCCTTCGCGTCCTCGAGCTCACGAGCATCTACTCGGGTCCGCTCGCGGGACTCCTGCTCGCCGAGCTCGGGGCGGACGTGGTGAAGATCGAGAGCCACGGCAAGCCCGATCTGATCCGCCACACGGGCGGTCGCCCCTATGGCGTGACCCCGGTGTTCTACGCGCTCAATCGCGGCAAGCGCTTCCTCTCGGTCGACGGAACGACCGATTCGGGTCGTGCGCTGCTCCGGGACCTCGTCAGCAAGGCCGACGTCTTCCTCCACAATCTTCGTCCGGGCAAGGCCGAGGCGATCGGACTCGATTACGAGACGCTCGCGAAGCGCAATCCCCGCCTGGTCTACGCCGCGATCTCGGGTCTGGGAAGCGACGGACCCGACGCCGATCAGCGCGTCTACGACTTCGTCGTGCAGGCCCGGATCGGCATGGTCGACTATCAGCGCGATCCGACCACGGGCCGCGCGGCGCTGATCTCGCAGGTCGTCGTCGACAAGGCCTCCGGCATGGCCGCGGTCCAGGCGATCCTGGCGGCGCTCTACGTTCGAGAAAGGACCGGACGGGGCCAGCGGATCGACGTGCCGATGATCGGCGTCGGCCTCCACTTCGAGTGGCCCGATTCGATGGCGCCCCACTTCTCGCAGATCGCCCCCGCCCTTCCGCTCGACCAGCTCCCGCCCCATCTGCTCCAGATGCCCGCCGCCGGCATCCTCGTCCTGCGTGGCCGCGATGGCGTCGAAGTCACCTGCAGCCCGTCCCTGCCCCCCTTCGACGGCTTCGCGATCGCGCTCGACCGACCGCAATGGCTGGTCGATCCGCGGTTCGCCGAGACCGAGACCCGGATCCGGAACTTCCCGGCCTTTCTCGACGAGCTCGTCGAGGCCGCCGCCGGCTTCGACGGAGCGATCCTGCTCGATCGGCTGGTCGAGAATGGCGTCCCGGCAGGAGCCGTCGTGCATCGACGCGAGATCCAACACGACCCGCAGATCCAACACCTCGACCTGCTCGTCGAGCGGGAGACCGGTTCCGTCGGGAAGGTCCGCCAACCGCGTCCGATGTGGCACTTCGGGCGGACGCCGGCGAAGGTGACGACCGCGATGGACGAAACGGGCGGGGATTCGCGCGCGATCCTGCGCGAGCACGGCCTCACGGACGACGCGATCGACCGGCTCGTCCGCGACCGCGTCGTCGGCGAGCCGGCCGGACCGGCGATCGGGTCGCGCTCGGCCGCGACCGAGGCGGTTCCATCCGTCGATTGATTATGCGAGCCTCGCGACCATGCAAGACGATGCGCTCCACCGACAGACCGCCCTGCTCATCGCCCATCGCGAGATCGAGCAGAAGATCTACCAGATGGGCTATGCGCTCGAGGACGGCGACTTCGATCGCGTGGGGCGCCTGCTCCGCCATGCGACCTTCGGCGCTGACCGCCTGGGCCGCCGCTTCATCCAGGGCGAGCAGGCGATCCGCGACCAGTACCGCAAGACCAACATCACCTACCCCGGCCACGGTCGCGCGACACGCGAGATGTACACGAACGTACTGATCGAGATCGACCTCGACGCGGGCACGGCCCGCTCGACGACGGCCTATACCGTCGCGCAGCAGACCCCGGGCGGCGCGGCCCGCTTCGAGCTGCTCGTCGCGGGCCGCTACGAGGACGAGTGGGCGCGGATCGAGGGCGAGTGGCACTGGACGGACCGCTACATCGTGGTCCAGTTCCGAAACGACCTCGACGCCCACATGAGCCCTGGCTCCCAGCCCTACAACTAGAGGGGCCAGCGCGCTTTGCGCGTTGACCTGGGCCGCGCTGCCGCGGACGAGTCCGCGGGGGCGGACTCGCCGCTGAGCGGGGCCCCTGGCTCGACGTCGGAGGTGGGCCCGGCGCCGGGCGGCGCAACCGGGCAATGCCGGGCACGGCCGCAGCCGTTGGAGGGCGGGGTGGGCGGCGGACGGCCCAGGGGCCGGGGCTCGAGCGGCAGACCGGACGCAGGCGGGGCGCGGGGGCGGTGACGATGACAGGGGGGGCTCAGATCCTGCGTCACCCGGGTCGCCGATCGTGATACTGTGATCGGGAACACAATCCAAACGACGAGTCCCCTCATGCACTTGCCGATCTGCGGGCGGTCGCGAAGCGGCCGGTCGATGTCGTTCCTCTGGATGCTCCTGATCGGGGGCGGGCTAGTCGCCTCGCTGCTCGCGACGCGGCCGGCGGCGGCGGTCTTCCAGTACCAGGTCTACACGGGCAGCTTCAGCGCGCTCCCGAACTTCGGGACGTTGACCCCGACGGCTTCGGGGACCTCGGCGACGATCGGGGTCGGGGTCACGGGTCTCGCCGACAACTTCGCGCTCGTCTTCACGAACACGATCCAGGTTCCGACGACCGGGATCTACGAGTTCTACACCCACTCCGACGACGGCTCGAAGCTCTACGTCGATGGCGCCGTCGTGGTCGACAACGACGGGCTCCATGGCCCGCAGGTCCGCCAGGGAACGCGGCAGCTCTCGGCCGGGAGCCACGCGCTGCGCGTCGAATTCTTCGAGCGGACCGGCGGGCAGGTCGTCGACGTCGGCTACCGAACGGGCAATCCCGACTTCCAGCCGATCCCGTCCAATGGTCAGCTCGCGTACACGAGCGCCAACGAATCGGAGTACGGGGCCTGGGGGCCGGTGATCCAGTGGCCCCACATCGCGATCTCGGCGGCGAACCTGCCGGACGGGCGGGTGCTCAGCTGGTCCTCGACCGAGACGAACGCCTTCCCGAGCGGACCGAACTTCACCCACGCCTCGGTATTCGATCCCGTGACCGAGAGCTTCATCAACGTCGACAGCGACTTCCACGACATGTTCTGCGCCGGCATCTCGACGCTCGAGAACGGGACGATCGTCGCCTCGGGCGGCAACCCGAGCGATCGGCGGACGTCGGCCTTCAATCCGGCCACGCTCTCGTGGTCTCCCCTCGCGAACATGATCGACCTGCGCTGGTACGCGACGAACGTGACGATGCCCGACAACCGAATCTTCACGAGCTTCGGCAAGGACGCGGGCAATCGCTCGGAGATCTACGACTCGACGACCGATACCTGGACCCCGACGCCCAACGCCAACATGCAGACGCTGGTGAGCGAGCAGAACGCGATCAACGCCGCGCCGAATCCGGGCAACGCGCTGACGCAGGAGTGGTGGGCGCATCTCGCCGTGACGCCGCAGGGCGATCTGATCCAGGCCGGACCGACGCCGACCTGGCATCGCTTCGATCCGATCGGCGGCGCGGCGAACGTCGTGCTCGGCCAGCCGATCGGGGACCGCGCACGCATGTACGGCAACGCCGTGACCTACGGCGTCGGCAAGATGCTGATCGTCGGCGGCGCCGATCGCCGGCTCGCCCAGCCGACCTCGGTCAACAACGTCTACCGCATCGACCTGAACGGCCCGGCTCCGACCGTGACGCCCGGCGCGCCGATGAACTATCCCCGCGCGCTCTCGAACACCGTGACGCTCCCGACCGGCGAGCTGCTCGTGATCGGCGGCAACACCGTCGCCCGCATCTTCACCGACGAGGGCGCCGTCCTCCCTGCCGAGATCTACGACCCCGAGGCCGACGCCTGGCGCATCGTCGACAGCATCAACGTCCCGCGCAACTACCACTCGACGGCGCTGCTCTTGAAGGACGGCCGCGTCCTCTCGGCCGGCGGCGGCGCCTGCGGCAACGGGTGCGCGGCGAACCACCTCGACGGCCAGATCTTCTCCCCGCCCTATCTCTTCGAGGCCGACGACACGCCGGCGATCCGTCCGACGCTCTCGCTGCCGGGCTCGAACCAGGTCCGCGCGGGCGACGCCCTCGTCGTGGACGCGAGTCCCGGCGCGACCTTCTCGATCGTGCGCCTCTCGGGCACGACCCACCACCTCAACACCGACCAGCGCTACCTGCCGATCCCCTCCGTCGACCACGGCGACGGGACCCATACGCTCACGTTCCCCGCCAACCCGAACGTCCTGATCCTCGGCAACTACTTCCTCTTCGCGCTCGACGCCGACGGCACGCCCTCGATCGCCGAGATCGTCCAGGTCCTGCGCGATCCGGTCCCCGCCCCCGAGCCCGGCGCGGTCTACCTCTCGGATCTGCCCTGGACGAGCGAGACGAACGGCTGGGGTCCGGCCGAGCGCGATCGATCGAACGGCGAGACGGCGGCCGGCGACGGCCCGCCGCTGCGCCTCGACGGCGTGACCTACGCGAAGGGCATCGGCGCCCACGCCTACTCCGAGATCGGGATCGACCTCGCGGGCCAGTACGACCGGTTCCGCGCCCGCATCGGGCTCGACGACGCGCGCGACGGGCTCTGCGGCGAGATCCAGTTCGAGGTCGCCGTCGACAACGTCGTCCGCTTCCAGAGCGGGACGTTCGTCGAGTCGACGCCCTCCCAGGCGATCGACCTCGACGTCGCGGGCGGACAGAGCCTGGCGCTGCGCCTCTACGACCTCGGCGCTACCTGCGGCGACCACGGGGACTGGGCCGACGCGCGCCTGCTCCCGCTGCCCGCGCCCGGCTTCCGCTACTACCGCTTCCGCCCGACCCAGCTTCGGAACGACGCGGCAGCGAACAGCATCCAGATCGCCGAGCTCGCGCTCTTCCAGGCCGATGTCCGTCAGCATCCCGTCGCGATCACCAACCCCGGCGGCAACAACCCGGTCGGCGAGGAGCCCGTTCGCGCCGACGACGAGGACGTCGCGACCAAATGGCTCGACTTCAACCGCGGCGCGATCGTCTACGACTACGGCGTGCCGGTCGAGATCGACGCCTACACGATCACGACGGCCAACGACGCGCCCGACCGCGACCCCGTGCGCTGGGCCCTCGAAGGCTCCATCGACGGTTCGACCTGGGAGGTGCTCGACGACCAGACGGGCGCCGACTACCCGACGCCGACGGCCCGCCAGACCGAGTCCGACACGATCCCGATCGTGCTGCTCGAGCCGGTCGTCGCGCTCCCGGCCGCGCCGCGCCACTCGACGACGCTGCTGGTCGAGACGAGCAGCGGCGAGGACCGGATCTGGAACGTGAACCCCGACAACGACACGGTCACGGTCTCCTCCGCCGCCGGCGTCGTCCTCGCCGAGATTCCCGTCGGCGATCGCCCCTGGTCCCTCGCGAAGCGCCCGGGCCAGCCCGCCGTCTACGTCGTCGACAAGGGCAGCGCATCCATCTCCGTGATCGATACGGCGAGTCTGGCCGTGGACCACACCGTCCCGCTCCCGCGCGCGAGCGCCCCCCACGGCCTCGTCTTCAGCAGCGACGGCGCGACCTACTACGTCGTCCTCGAGGCGTTGGCCGAGCTCCAGAAGCGCGACGCCGCGAACGACGGCCTCGTCTCGAGCCTCGCCCTCGGCGGCCGACCCAGGCATCTGTCGATCACGCCCGACGACGCGAAGCTCCTCGTCAGCAACTTCATCACGCCGCCGATCCCCGGCGAGAGCACGACGAGCGTCGACGTCGCGAACGGCGCCGGCGAGGTCTTCGCCGTCGACGCAGCGAGCCTGAGCCTCTCGACTCCGATCGCCCTGCCCCACGACGATCGCGCCCAGACCGAGAGTCAGGGCCCGGGCATGCCCAACTACGTCGGGCCCGCCGTCGTCGACTTCGCCGGGACCGCGGCCTACGTGCCCAGCAAGAAGGACAACGTCCGCTCGGGCGCGACCCGCGGCGTCTCCGGCATGACCTTCGAGGCGACGGTGCGCGCGAATACCTCGCGCATCCTGCTCGCGACCGACAGCGAGGACCCGAGCTTCCGCGTCGATCACGACAACGCGAGCCTCGCCACGGGTGCGGCCCTGACCGGCGACGGGCGCTACCTGCTCGTCACGCTCGAGACGAGCCGCGAGCTCGCGGTGTACGACCTGCAGAACGGCTTCCAGCTGATGCGCCTCCCGACCGGCCGCGCGCCGCAGAGCGTCGCGCTCTCGAGCGACGGCGCCACGGCCTACGTCCACGACTTCATGGACCGCCAGGTCTCCCGCTTCGACCTGACGGAGATGCTGCAGACCCGTTTGCCGGCGACGAATCCGCTGCCGGCCATCGCCGTCGTCGGGAGCGAGGCCCTCGCGCCGAACGTCCTGCTCGGCAAGCAGCTCTTCTACGACGCCCAGGACGACCGACTCGCGCTCGACAACTACATGAGCTGCGCCACCTGCCACAACGAGGGCGACAGCGACGGCCGCGTCTGGGACCTCGGCGCCTTCGGCGAGGGCCTGCGCAACACGATCGACCTGCGCGGCAAGGGCACCGGCCACGGCCGCCCCCACTGGACGGGCAACTTCGACGAGATCCAGGACTTCGAGGGCCAGATCCGGAATCTGAATCTCGGCCTCGGCCTGCTCTCGAACGTCGACTTCCTCGCGACCGAAGATCCGCTCGGTGCGCCCAAGGCGGGCCTCGACCCCGACCTCGACGCGCTGGCCGCCTACGTGAACTCCCTCACGACCGCGCCGCCGAGCCCCTTCCGTCCGAGCGCGGGCGCGATGAGCGCGAGCGCCGTCGCGGGCCGCCAGGCCTTCGCCAGCCAGGGCTGTCTCGGCTGCCATGCGGTCTCGATGCTGACCGACTCGCCGACGACCGTCCGCCACGACGTCGGAACGATCGACGCGGCGACGGGTCAGCGCCTCGGCGGCCCGATCGACGGGCTCGATACGCCCGGTCTGCTCTCGCTCTGGGCCAACCCGCCCTACCTCCACGACGGCTCCGCCGCGACGATCGAGGCCGCGATCGCGGCGCATGACGACTTCGCGGGACTCGATCCGACGACGCTCGGGACGCTCGCCGCGTTCCTGCGCGAGGCCGAGGCGGGGGACGTCGGGCCGCTCTTCGACGACGATGGCGACGGGACGGTGAACCTCGACGACGCGGGGCCGACGGATCCCTGCGTCCCGACGGCCTTCGTCGCGGTCTGCGCGCAGGACAGCGACGGCGACGGACTCACCGACGATCAGGAGACGGCGACCGCCGACGGCGACGGCGACGGCACGCCCGACTGGCTCGAATCGGCGACGGCCGACGCGGACGGCGACGGCGTGCCCGACCAGGCCGATCCCGAGAATGCCAACGCCTGCGTCCCCGATCCCGAGGCCTGCGCGCCCGCGCCGCAGGTCCCGGTCACGGGACCGCTCGCGCGGCTGCTCCTGCTCGGGAGCGCGCTCGGCGCCGGCGCCGCGCGGCTGCGCCGCCGCCGCTCGGGCTGACGATCGACTCGCGCTCCACGCTCTCGAGCCCGTAGAGCGCGAGCGCGTTGTCCCAGAGGATCCGCCGCTTGCTCTCGGGCGCGATTCCGGGCAGCGCGAGGAACGCGTCGACCGCGTGGGGATACTTCGAGTCGGGATGGGGATAGTCGGTCGAGAAGACGATCCGCTCGTCGCCGATCAGATCGATCACCTGCGCGAGCATCGACTCGTCCGCGTCCGCCGAGACGAAGCACTGGCGGCGGAAGTAGGCGCTCGGCGCCATCGAGAGCCGCTTCGCCGCCCCGAAGTCCCGCGCCAGCCCCTTCTCGTAGTGGTCGTCCATCCGCTCGAGCCAGAACGGGACCCAGCCGCACCCCGCCTCGAGGAACGCGACCGTCATCGCGGGGAAGCGCTCGAGCACACCGCCGTAGATCAGACCGACCGCCGCCACCATCTGCTCCATCGGATGCGAGCAGATGTGGCGCTGCTCCGCATTGCGAAGGCGGTCGGCGCCGGCCTGCGGCAGCGGCGGCATGCCGCCCTCGTGCAGACCGATCGCCATGCCGCGCTCGGAGAGCACGGCCCAGAGCGGGTCGTAGGCCGGATCGTCGAGGTTGCGCCCGAGGATGGGGTTCGGTCGGGCGAAGACGCTGCGGAAGCCGTAGGTCTCGGCGACGCGGGCAGCCTCCTGCGCCGCGGCCTCGGGGTCCTGGAGCGCGACCATCCCGACGCCGCGCAGCCGCTTCGGATCGACCGCGCAGAAGGCGGCGAGCCAATCGTTGTAGGCGCGCGCGATCGCGCTCGCGAGCGGCGGCGCGATGGCGTCGCTCGCGGTCACGAAGAGTCCGTAGGAGGGATAGAGGAAGGCCACGTCGACGCCCTCGACGTCCATGTCCTCGAGCTGGGCGACGCCGTCGAAGCCCCGGGCCGCGGCGCGCGGGAAGATCTCGGCGAAGGTCGCCTGGATGCGGGCGTCGCGCAGCGCGAGCCGCTCGGGCGTCGCCTCGGGGTCCCAGCGCTCCGGCGTGTTGATCGCGATCCCGTCGGTCTCGACGCTGAAGGCGAGGCTCAGATGACGCGGTCCCCGCGCGCGCAGCGCGGGGTCGAGATGCCGCTGCCAGAGGTCGTTCGGCTCGATCACGTGCGCGTCCGCATCGACGATCCGGTAGCCCTGCTTCACGTCGCCTCCTCCCTGCGCGGCGCGAAGCCGCGCCCGCGCGGGAGGCGCCCGACCGCCCTCGCCCCGCGCCTCAGTCGCGTGTGCGTCCATCGAGGCGTGCGCCGATCTGCTCCTCGACCAGACCGACGAAGGCCATCAGATCCGCGCCGCCTCCGGCGCGCGCGCGGAACGCGCGCATCGTCTGGACCGCCGTCGCCGTGACGGGCACCGGCACGCCCTGCTCCGCCGCGAGCCGCATCGCGACGTCGAAGTCCTTCCCGACGAGATCGAGGGCGAACTGGAACGGGACGCGCCCCTGCGGTCCGAGCAGGAAGTGCTGCCAGACCGTCAGGTCGAGGACCTCGGCGACCTGATGGGCGTCGAGCCCCGCGCGTACGCCGAGCGCCAGGGACTCGATCTCGGCCATGAGCTTGGTCTGCGCCGCCAGATTGAGCACGGTCTTCATGGCATGTCCGGTCCCGGCCGGACCGCAATGCCAGATGCGCTGGCCCAGCCGCTCGAGCAGCGGTCGCGCCCGCGCGAACGCCTCGACCGCGCCGCCGACCATGATCTTGAGCGTCCCCGCCTCGGCCCCGGCCACACCGCCGCTGACGCCCGCGTCGAGATAGCTCGCGCCGCGCGCGCCGACCCGCTCGGCGACGCGGGCGCTCGCGCTCGGCTCCCCGCTCGTCGTATCGAGCACCAGCGCGCCCGAACGCAGGCCCGCGAGCAGTCCGTCCGGACCCGGCAGGATGGATTCGACGTCCGCCGACCGGGGCAACGAGAGCACGACGACGTCGACGTCGGCCGCGAGCGCGGCCGGGCTCTTCGCCGCCCGCGCGCCCTGCGCGACCAGCGCGGAGACCGCCGCCGGCGCCCCATCGAAGACGACCGGGGCCGTGCCCTGCGCCGCGAGCCGCCGCCCCATCGCGGCGCCCATCCGACCCGTCCCGAGGATCCCGATCGCGTCGGCCATGAATCGACGCTAAGACACTCCTCGATGGGTGTCACGGCCTCGCGCTCCGCCGGCCGACCCGCGGAGGCTCCATGATCAGCTACGTCACGATCGGCGTGAACGACATCCCGCGCGCCAGGCGCTTCTACGACGCGGTCCTCGGCACGCTCGGCCACCAGCGGGTCTACGAGACCGAGACCTGGCTCGGCTACACCGACGCGATCGGAAGCTATACCCCCCGCATCTGGGTCTGCATCCCGATCGACGGTCGCCCCGCGACCGTCGGCAACGGCTCGATGGTCGGCCTGCACGCCCCCTCGCCCGCCGACGTCGACCGCTTCCATGCCGTCGGCCTCGCCCATGGCGGGACGGACGAGGGCGCCCCGGCCGGCGCGCGACCTATCAGCCGGGCTACTACATCGGCTACCTGCGCGATCCCGACGGCAACAAGATCTCCGCCTTCTGCAACACCGATCTGATCAAGCCTGACGGAACCTACGACCCTCAGCCGGTCTTCCCGACCCGGGACGGAGCGTAGCGACCCGACCGCTCCGGACCGCGCCGCGTGCGCCCGATCTCAGCTGCGGATCAGCAGCACGCCCGCGAAGACGACCGCGACGGCGAGCCCGTGCCAACGCCCCACGCGCTCGCGCAGGACGACTGCCCCGATCGCGAGGGCGAAGAGCATGCTCGTCTCGCGCAGCGCGATCACGAGCGCCACCCGCGCGTGGCCGAGCGACCAGATCGTCGTCAGGTACGAGGCCGTCGAGAGGATCGGCGCGAGCAGGGTGATCGGCCAGTGCTCGACCAGCACCCGGGGCAGGTCGACGCGACGAACGTGGAAGGCGCTCATCGCGAGCGCGTTGCCGATCGTCACCATCGATGCGTAGGGAATGGGATCGTTGGCCGCCCGGGCACCGGCCGAGTCCGACAGGACGGCGCAGGCCGTCACCAGCGCCGAGAGCCCCGCGAAGGCGAGCCCGCGCATCGTCACCGCCCGCCCGCCCCGGACCGCCGCGAGTCCCAGCAGCGCCACGCCCGCCGAGACACACGCCACGCCCCACGCGTTGGCCGGCGCGAGCCCCTCGCCGAAGAGGAAGACCGAGCCCACCGCGATCACGACGGGATTCACGCCCCGCACGACCGGGTAGGCCACCACGAAGTCGCCCTCGCGATAGGCCGAGCCGAGCAGCGCCTGGGCCGGCACGCTCAGGAAGATGGTGAGCGCCATCCAGCCCCAGGGCACCCGCTCCGGCGGGCCGTGCCAGGCGAGCAGGAAGACGCAGGGCCAGGCCGCACCGATGCCGATCGCGACCATCGCGCCGTAGGGATCGCTCCGCGACTTGACCCAGGCGTTCCAGGTCGCGTGGAGCAGCGCGGCCCCGAGCATCGCGGCGAAGACGAGGGCGTTCATCGAGGCGGACTCGCGCTGCGGGACAAGGCTGGCCTCGACGGGAGCGAAGGGGGCGTGGCCGCTAGGGCGCGGGCTCGATGCTCGGAAGCGGGGCGCCGGCGAGCGCGGTGCCCTCGAAGAAGCGCGGATTCGCGCGCAGGAGCAGACTCGCCGGGTTGCGCCAGACGAACGCGTCGAACTGCCCCTCGTCGAGCAGACCGCGCTCGACCAGGGACCAGGCCTCGGGCAGGATCGCGTCGAGCTCGCCCGCGTCCCAATGGCCCAGGTCCGAGGAGAGGATCGGCCGCAGCGCGGCCCGCTCGGGATTGCCCTTCGAGAAGGCGAAGGCGACGGTCTTGTCGTCCGCCTCGCAGCCGAAGTAGAAGCGGGGCGCGAAGAGCGCGACGAGCTCCGCCTCGCTCCCCACGCCGAGCATGCGCCAGTCGTCGCGCTCGGCGGGCACCTCGCCCGTCGCGGGCAGCGTCGCCAGGCCCGCAGCGAGGTCGGCGGGCGCGGCGTGACCGGCACGCTCGAGCAGATCGCGGCCGTAGGTCTGCATCAGGCGCTCGAGCTCCGCCCAGTCGATCGCCTCGGGATCGAGCGCCGCGAGCGCGACGGGGTTGCGCTTCTCCCAGTGCTCGACCAGGTCGTGGAGCAGGATCGAGGCCCAGCCGACGCCGCACTCGAGCACGGCGAAGTCGATCCCCGGCATCCGCCGCGTCACGCCCCCCATGAAGAGCGCCTTCACGAGCACGTGCATGCGCTGCGCGAAGGCGCCGACGTGGTTGAAGGAGTAGTTCGAGATCGACGTGAAGGAGATCGGGACGTGGCCGAGGCCGGCATGGAAGGTCACGGGGAAGCCGAGCGCATGGGCGCGCTGCCAGACGGGATCGTAGTCGTGGAGGCTGTCGATCCCGAAGCTGTCGAACCAGGTCCGCTGGCCGGGCATCAGGAAGGGGCTCGCCGCGTCGTCGGGCTCGGGAATCGGGCGCATCACGCCCTCCGGAAACGCCACGATCTTGAAGCCCAGGCGCGCGCAGTGATCGAGCTCGGCGAGGGCCTCCTCCGGCGTGTGCATGGGAATGACGCCGGCGACGGTCATGCGCTCGGCGTGGGGCGCATAGGTCGCGGCGTAGAACGTGTTGAACGCGCGGCAGACGCCCTGCCGCAGCTCGTCGTCGTCGATCCCCGCGATGCCGAAGCCCTTCGTCGGATAGAGCACGGCATAGTCGATGCCGAGCTCGGGCAGCCGCTCATGGAGGAGCGCCGGCGCGACGGCCGTCGCGAGGTCGCGGGTGTTCTTCGCCGGCGTGCCCCACCACGCGCTCTGCGGCGCGCGATTCGCGCGGCGCCGCGCGGGATCGGCCTCCATGATCCGCGCGAGCGGCGAGCGGCTCGACTGCCAGCGTTCGAAGAGGCGCGGCCCCAGCACTTCGCGCAGGAAGGGCGTCACGGCCGGCATGTATTCGAGCACGTGGCCGTCGGCGTCGAGCACCGGATGACCGAGCCGCTGGCGGATTGCGTGGGCCTTCACGTCGGCACCTCCTCTTCGAATGACGGGCGTTCTCCGGGCGACGGACGGGGCGCGTAGAACTGGTCTGCCCAGCGTCGAAACGCCTGGATCGGACCGTCGCCGTCGCAGAGCAGCGGGCGCGCGGGACGAACCTTGTGCTCCCAGATCGGGAAGTCCTGCTCGAAGGTCCGGATGTTGTCCGCCACGTAGCGCGCGAGCGCGGGGCCGATCTCCGCGTCGTCGCGGTCGCGCGCGCGCGTCAGGATCGAGAACGCGATGCGCGTCGTCTGCGCGTCGATCGGCGTCTGGCCGATCTGGAAGAGCACGGAGAAGAGGCCGTCGTAGTGGACGTGGGAGAGGCCGAGCCCCCAGGTCTCGACGCGAAACCGGAAGTCCTCCCGCTGGGCGTCGAGCAGATCGATCGTCTTGCCGGTATCGGCGCCCCAGCGATAGAGCGGGCCTTCGAAGCCGTAGACGCCGCGCGGCGCGTCGAAGCCGTGGACCGGCGCCGAGTGGGGCCAGTCGATGCCGTTCTCGAGGATGTCGAGGGGATGCGCGCGGACGGTCCAGACGCTGTGGTGCCAGTCGCTTCCCCACTCGGCGCTGCCCCACTCCGGGAGCGACGGCACCTCGAAGTCGGGCTCGCCCCGGGCCGGGTCGAACCAGAACCAGAGCGCACCGTTGCGCTCGACGACGGGGTAGGGACGCAGCCGCGCCTGGGCCGGGATGCGCTTCGCGTAGGCGATGTGGCGACAGACGCCGGCGGCATCGAACTCCCAGCCGTGGAAGGGACAGGCGAGCGAGCCGCCGACGACGCGGCCCCCGACGCCGAGATGGGCGCCGAGATGGGGACAGTAGGCGTCGGCCATCGCGGCGACGCCGTCCTCGCCCCGCCAGGCGACGAGACGCTGGCCCAGGTAGTCGAGCGCACGGACGGCGCCGCAGGGGAGCGCGTCGGCGTAGAGCGCCAGGTACCAGCCCCGGGCGAACTCGCCGCCCCGCCCCTCGATCGTCACGCGTCGAGCCCGAGCTTCGCGCGCACGAGCGGTACGACCTTGCGCGCGAAGAACTCGAGCCGCGCGCTCGACCGTTCGATCGGCTCGCCGGGAAAGACCGTCCAGAAGTGGACGTCCTCGACGCCTTCGCGCGCCGCGTCTGCGACGATCTCGGCCGCGCCTTCGGCGGTCATCAGCTGGTACGGGCTGCGCTCGAGCAGCTCGGCCGCCCGCGTGAGCGGGCGCCACTGCTCGGCGGGACCGTAGGCGCCGTGCTCGCCGTACTCGTTGACCTGATGCATCAGGAACGGCGCCGCGTCAGCGAGCTCCTTCTCGGGATCGTCGCCGAGGATCCAGTGGTAGCCGCAGGCGAGGCGCGGCGTCCGGCCGATCTTCGCGCACTCGGCCTTGTAATGGGGCCAGAGGCTCGGGATCGCCAGCAGCATCCCGTCGCCGTAGCGCGCACCGCGAGCGATCGCGATGGGCGCGAGCGCGCCGATCCAGAGCTCCGGTCCGCCGTCCGCATCCGGCTTCGGCGTGATCGTGATCGTTCCGAGGTCGAAGTGGCGGCCGCGATGCGTGAACGTCTCGCCCGCGAAGGCGCCGCGCAGGATCTCGAGCCCCTCCTCGAGGCGGCCCTTGCGCTCGCGGATCGGGATGCCGAACCCCTCGAACTCGGCGGCCCGGTAGCCGAGCCCGACGCCGAGCATGAGCCGGCCGCCCGAGATCGCATGGACCGTCAGCGCGTCCTCCGCGAGCCGGACCGGATGCTGGAGCGGCAGGATCAGGATGCTCGTTCCGATCTTCATCGTCTCGGTCTTCGTCGCGAGGGCGGCCGCCAGCGTGAGCGGCGACGGGGTATACCCATCGACCGCGAGATGGTGCTCGGAGATCCAGGCCGAGCCGAAGCCGAGCGCGCGCTCGGCCCAGGCCGCCTGCTCGAGCGTCTCGGCGTAGAGCCGCGCGAAGCTCCGCCCCGCGAAGGCCGGATTGCGGAAGTCGTAGTAGAGCCCGAAGCGCGGAAGCTTCGGCGCGCCGCCTGCCCGCCCATCCGGATCCGTGCCCGCCCGCTTCGCCATGTCGCCCTCCCTGCCGCGCCGATCGCGCCGCGTGGCTCGTACTCGCGTGATCTCGTGCTCGCTCGATTGCGCTCGAGGCATCTCGCCGCGCCGAGCGTATGGCTTGCGCCGACCCGTCCATCGGGGCGCGCGCCCCGGCCTACACCCCGAGATCGTCGGCCAGGCCCTTCATCGACTGCTTCCAGCGACCCAGCCAGTAGCGATTCGCGTCCGCCTCGCGCGCCTCGCCGATCCGCTCGACGTCCCAGAGGCGCGAGAAGGTGAAGGCGCGCGGACACTGCGCGTACGCCTCGTCGACCTCGATCAGCATCGCCTGCAGGATGCGCGTATTCTCGTCCGCCTCGAAGACCTCGGCGGCGACGCCGGCGAGCCGTCCGTCGCTCTTCTCGACGATGGATGCCCGCCCGTTGACGCGGACCGTCCAGTCGCAGCCCGGGATCAGGAAGAGCAGCGCCGCCTTCGGATTCGTCTCGAGGTTCTCGTAGGACTGGAAGAGCTTGTTGCCCGCGACGTCGGGCAGGAGCAGCCGCCGATCGTCGAGCACCTTGACGAAGCCGGGCCGCCCGCCCTTCGGCGAGGCGTCGCAGTTGCCCTCCGCATCCGCCGTCGAGAGCACCGCGAAGGGTGCCGAACGCACGAACTCCTCGAGCATCTCGTTGAGCGCGGGAAAGATCTTCTTGCGAACGAGCTCGAGCGGCTCGCCGAATCGTTGCTGGGCGCGGTTCATGTCCGGGTCTCCGCGAATCGAGACGGGATCGAAGCGGCGGTCGATCCGATTCTCCGCTGGTTCCACGCTACCATGCCGATCGCCCTTCGGCCCTGGGCGGTCCAGCGCCGATCGAGCAGCCGATCCCGGCCCGCTTCGAACGGCCGAGACCGTGGAGCGACCCGTCGATGGCCCCGTCGCCCCCCTTCGAAGCCCTCTTCCAAGCAAGGAGCAGCGCATGAGTCGAGCGAAGGCAGCCGAGATCTCCGAGTCCAGTCGGGAGATCCTGGAGGGGAGCTCCCTGGGCATCCTGACCACGATCCGCCACAAGGACGGCCTGCCCTCGAGCAATCCCGTCGGCTATGTCTGGGACGGCGAGAGCGTCGGCATCTCGACCATCGCGAGCCGCGTGAAGTACCGCAACATCCTCGCGGATCCCCGGGTCGCGTTCTGCGTCCTCGACGCGAACGATCATACGCGTTACGTCGAGCTCCGCGGGCACGCCACGCTCGAGCCCGATCCCGACCGCAGCTTCCTGAATCGGCAGTTCCAACGCCAATCCGGCGGGCAGGACGCACCGCCCGATCTCGATCCGCCGGACGAGCGGCGCTTCGTCATCCGGATCCATCCCGAGCAGGTCTCGAGCCCCCTGCTCTACGGCGGACGCTTCTCTCGCTAGGCGGCCCGCGCCTCAGCTCGGCTTCCGCTCGTCGTTCGCGATCCGATGGTCGAGATGCACCAGCCGCAGCACGTCGGCGAGCGCCGCGGGGCGGAGCAGCCAGATCGCGCCGCAGTAGGCGACGACTCCCGAAGGCACGTCGACGAAGAGCCGAACGGGGTCGCCCGCGCCGCGCGCCGCGAGCGCTGCGTCGAGGCCGAGCACCAGCAGCGCCATCCCCGCGGCCGCCGCCGTCGTCGACCGCAGCGTTCGCCAGACGGAGACGAGCGGAGCGTCGATGAGCCGCATCGCGATCCAGAATCCGATCGCCGTGATCGGAACCATCACGATCGCGTAGGCCGTCGCGACGCCGACGATCCCCCACGCCGCGCCGACCACGAAGCTCGCCACGATCACGATCGTATAGACGACCGCCCAGCCGAGTCGCAGCGCCGCATTGCCCGTCGCGAGGAAGATCTGCCCGGGCGTGGCGCCGAGCGACTGCATCGCGCCGAGCGGCGCGAGGATCTGGACGAGCGGGATGACGTCGACCCACTGCTCGCCGAGCACGACCCGAACGAAGGGCCCCGCCACGGCGCCGAGCCCCGCCATCATCGGGAACGTGACCAGCGCGATCGCTCCGTTCGCGCGCAGGAACGCCCGCCCGAGCGCCTCGCGGCGATCCTGCAGGCGCGCGAAGGTCGGGAACATCACGCCGAGCAGGACGCCCGTGATGACCTCCACCGGATACGCATAGAAGCGATAGGCGTAGTCGTAGAGACCGAGCTGCGCGGCGCCGAGCGCGCGACCGATGATCAGGCTGTCCGCGTGCCGGGTGAGGTAGATGAGTCCGTTGAAGGCGAGGATGCTGCCGCCGAAGCCGAGCACCCCGGAGACCGCCCGTGCGTCGAAGCCGAGTCGCAGGGGCCAGGGCGAGATCCAAACGAGGAGCAGACCGCGCAGCGCCGTCGAGACCACGTTCGGTACGACCAGCGACCACACGCCGTACCCGCTCGCCGCCAGGGCGAGCGCCCCCCCCGACGCGACGACCAGCGCCGCGAGATCGACCGCGACGACCCGCCCGAAGCGCAGCTCGCGCTGGAGCAGCGCCTCGGGAACCATGCCGAAGGAAGAGAGCGCGAAGTTGGCTGCGAGGACCGTGACCAGGCCGGCGACGGCGGGCTCCGCGAAGAATCGCGCGATCTCCTCGGCCGTGACCGCGAAGACGATCCAGAGCGCGACGCCGGAGCCGATGCCGACGCTGGCGAGGCTCCGCAGCAGCGCCTCGGAGACCTCGCGGCGCTGCACGATCGTCGCCCCGATGCCCATCGTCGCGACGAGGTGGCCGATCGCCGTGAACACCGCCGCCATCGTCATCAGCCCGAAGTCGTTCGGCGAGAGCAGGCGCGCGAGCACGACGGACACGACGAGGCGCGCGCCCTGCGTGAGGAGCTGCCCCGCCGCGACCCAGCGGACGCTCGCGAGGACGCGCTCGGCGCCCGCCTCTTGCGGCGGCGCGGCTCCCCCGTCTCGGATCGGCGCGCCTATTGCCATCGCCTCATGCTTCGGCCATCAGCGTCCGGAGCTTCTCCGCCACGGGCGCCACGACCGTGGACCAGGACAGCCCGGCGGCGAGCGCACGCGCGGCCTTCTCCCGCTCGCCCGGGTCGACCCCGAGCAGATCGTCGATCGCGGCCGCGAGCGCGCGCGCATCGCCCGGCGCGAACACCCGTCCCGCGCGCGGACGTCCGCGCAGGAGATCGCGGAAGAAGGGCCAGTCCGAAGCGACCACTCCGCGGCCGAGCGTCAGGACGGCGAGCGCGCTTCCGCTTCCCGTGAGCCCCCGATAGGCGAGCGCGACGACGTCGCTCGCGCCCACGAAGTCCGCGAACTCCTGGTCGCTGAGATGACGATTCGCGAAAACGGCATCCGGCAGCGACCGGACGAGGTCTTCGATCCGGCGGGTGTAGGCGTGTACGTGCGAATCCCCGGCGACGAGCAGCGCGACCCGGCCCGAGAGCCGCGCGACCGCCTCGCAGACCAGGTCGACGCCCTTGTAGGGACGCACCTGCCCGACGCAGAGCACGAGGGGACGGTCGAGCGGAAGGCCGAGGGCGCGGCGAACCTCGTCCCGCGGTCGCCCCTTCGGATAGACCCCGTCGTAGTTGCCGTGCGGCATGACGACGATGCGTCCCGTCGGTCGATAGCGCGTCCAGCAGCCCCGGCGTGCCGACTCGTCATGACAGATCACGAGATCGACCGAGCGGGCGATCCGCCGGAAGGCCGCGCGCACGGGCCAGCTCGCGCCCTCGTGCGGCTCGACGTTGTGGCAGGTCCAGACGATCGGCTTGCGGCGTACGCGGGCCTCCGCACAGAAGCGGCCGAGCGCGTGGAGCTGGAGCCAGGGAAAGAGCGGGCGCATCAGGCGGACGATCCGCCATCCGCCCCGCATGGACACGAGCCGACGGAAGCAATCGGGCTCCGAGCGCATCATCCACTCGATCCAGTGGACATGGAGCGCATCGAACTCGCCCGCGTGCGCGCGCAACCATCGGCGCGAGGGCACGAAGGTCCCGACCCAGTCGAAGCCTTCGTGCTCGAGGGCGCCGTAGAACAGGCGCACGTAGGGATTCGGATGGCTCAGGGGCTCGCTCGAGACGATGCGCACCGGGTGGGCGTCATGACGCACGCGCGGCTCCTTCCAACGACCGAGAGACGGTGGCCGGACGGGGAGTGGGTGGGCAACGACGGAGCCGAGACGGGAGCATGGCGCAACGTGGCCGCGGCGCAAAGCCGGACAGCCCGCATCGGGCTCTTCCTGGACACCCCGAAGCGCTTCATGCTACGCAGTATGGAGGCCTGAATCCTCCGACCGGAGGACCGAGACGATGCCCGGATGCTTCCCCGACCGACCGACCGTACGGGCTCGCCGCATCCTCCTCCATCCGGTCTTCGCTCTGACGCTCGCCTCGATCGCCTCCGCTCCGCCGGCGGCCGCCTACTCCGACCAGGATGGCGATCTGCTCCGCTTCGAGGTCGACAACTGCGCAGTCGACCCGAACGGCCCGAACCAGGCCAGCAATCAGGTCGACAGCGACGCCGACGGCTACGGCAACCGCTGCGATGCCGATTACGACCAGAGTGGCACGACGACGGCGCTCGACTTCGGTCGCTTCCTGCAATGCTTCGGGGCGACTCCCGTCTGCCGGGAGACCGACCACGACGGAAGCGGAACGACGACCGCCCTCGACTTCGGCGTCTTCCTCGGCAAGTTCTCGGGCATCGGCCACGGCGGCAACGCGCCCGGCCCGTCGGGACTGGCCTGCGCGGGCCACGCCCCGTGTCGCGCCTACGCGCGCCTCACGCTGGACGGCGCGGTCGACACGCCGGGCCTGCCCAACGACGTGGCTTCGCCGACCGACTTCGACGTCGTCCTCTTCACGATTCCGCCGGGCTACCCGGGACAACTCGTCGCGTTCCAGATGATGGCCGGCGCGCCCGGCGGACTCTGCAGCGACGGCGTCCACTGCTATGCGGAGGGACGCTACTTCCTGGCCGGCTGGCCCGACGCGACCGAAGCCGAGGCGAGCCCCCTGCTCGGCACCCTCTTCCACTTCGAGCTGACCGACGGTCTCGTCGTCCGACGGACGGCCGCATCCTCGGACGGTGGGATTCCCGGCAATCCGCGCTTCCCGCTCACGCTGCTCGAATTTCCGATCCTGCCCGACCTCTTCCCCTGTCCCGAGTCGGGTTGCGTCGTCGCGCTGATCTCGGACGTCTCGCAGGCCCCCGGGCTCGTGGTCGAGACACGCACCTCGAACGCGCTCCCCCCGACCGACGCGCCGGTCGACCATGGGCTCTGTCCGATCGGTTGCGAGGGCACGATGGCCGTCGGCACCGCCGCCATCGAGCTGCTCGTGGCCCCGCTGCCCTGAACGCTCGGCTCGGCGCTCATCGGAATGCGCAGCCCGCGTCCAGCCGTCGCCCCTCATTCGAGCTTCACCTCGAAAGGCGGAAGCACCGGCCCCGCCAGCCCCGACCCGGATTCCCCGATCCCGCCGAGGGCGACCGATTCCTCCCCCGCCACGCCGTCCGGCCCCGAAACGGGAGACAGGAGATCGAGCGCCGGCCCGTCGGGCGGGGCCTCGAATCCGCCGTCGACCATCGGCGCGATGCCGCCGCGCGTCGGCACGAAGACGGCGCGACCGAGCCGTGCGGCCGAACCGTCCTCGAGGGCGCGGCGGACGGACGGCCGACCGCCCTCCGCAGCCGTGGCGGGCTGTGACGCCTGCGTCCGCCGGACGGCCCGGGCCGAACCGTCCTCCTCCCCGACGCGCTCGGCGCAGGCGAAGGCCGAGGCGGCGAGCGCAGCCCCCGCCCAGGCCGCCGCTCGGCTCCGCGCGCGCGGATGATCCCGCGTCAGAACCGAGCCGTCCGCCAGCGTCGTCACCCGGACGCATGCGCGCTCACGGGACTCGACCAGCGCGTCGAGCTCCGCCGCGGTCAGCCCCTCGACGTCGATCACGGTCTTCCGGCACGCATCGCAATGACGTCCGCCCGCAACGGGGGTCAGCGTCTCCCAGCGCATCGGGCAAGGCGATGCGATGCGAATCCGAGGCGTCGTCCGATCGGCAGGCGAATCCGGCATGGGTCGGCACTCCCGACTCGTTTCGACGTCGGACGGCCGGGGCGCGCGGGCAGTTCCCGCAGCGGACGGCGAAACGACCGCACGTGACGCAGCGCGTCCTGTCTTCGGCTGCGCGCGATGCGCGCATCGATCGTGCGCAGCAACCGAGCGGACGAGCGCACTGGAATCCGTCGGATGGGCGGATGGCCCGGGCGCGACTCGAACGCGCCGCCGCCCGGAGCCTTCAGCGCGTGACCAGAGCCTTCAGCGCGAGACGGCCCTTCGGGCCGTCGAGAGGCGCTCCGCGCCGACTGGAAAAAGCATGGTGACCCGGGCGCGATTCGAACGCGCGACCCCCAGCTTCGGAGGCTGGTGCTCTATCCAGCTGAGCTACCGGGCCACGGCGGCGGAAAGTAACGCAGATCCCCGGACTTGCCGGCGCGCCGGACGCCGGAATCCGCGAAAAAGCGCGGCCCCCCTGCCCGCCCGGCCTCAGGCCGACGGCGGCGCCGATCCGCCCCGTCGCCCCCGGCCGAACCCGCCGACGGCGAGGAAGACCGTCCCGAGCAGGGCCGCCACGAGGAGTCCGCGTCCGGCCGGCGTCAGCCCTGGCACGGGCGGCGGCCCCGGCCCTTCGCTGGTGTCGGTCACGCTCGTGCAATCGGGGTCGTCGGGCCAGTCGATCAGCGTGTCGCCGTCGTTGTCGACGCCGTCGTCGCAGGCCACGGCCGGGTTCAGCTCCGACGCGTCGCTGGCATCGGCGCAGCCCGCATCGAGCAGGTCGACGAGCCCGTCCCCATCGTTGTCGATGCCGTCATCGCAGGCGATCGCCGGATTCTGCTCCGACGCGTCGGCCGGATCCGTACAGCCGGGGTCGAGCAGATCGACGAGCCCGTCGCCGTCGTTGTCGAGCCCGTCGTCGCAGGCCAGCGCCGCGTCCTGCTCCGACGCATCCGTGGGACCCGCGCAGCCGGGATCCTGCCCGTCGATCAGCGCATCGCCGTCGTTGTCGGCGCCATCGTCACACGCGACGGTCGGATCCAGCTCGGAAGCGTCGCTCGCGTCGGCGCAACCCGGATCGAGCAGATCGACCAGCCCGTCGCCGTCGTTGTCGACGCCGTCGTTGCAGGCGACCGGCGGGAGGTCGACCTCGGACGGATCCGCGGGATCCGTGCAACCCGGATCGGCCAGGTCGATCAGCGTGTCGCCGTCGTTGTCGAGTCCGTCGTCGCAGGCGACGGCCGCGTTCTGCTCCGAGACGTCGGCGGCATCCGCACAGCCGGGGTCGAGCAGGTCGACCAGGCCGTCGCCGTCGTTGTCGATGCCGTCGTTGCAGGCCACCTCGCCCCCGTCGATCTCGGACGGATCGGCCGGATCGGTGCAGCCCGGATCGGCGAGATCGATCAGCGTATCGCCGTCGTTGTCGAGCCCGTCGTCGCAGGCCACGGCCGGGTTCTGCTCCGAGCCATCGTTCGCGTCCGCGCAGCCGGGATCGGCGAGATCCGTCAGCCCGTCTCCGTCGTTGTCGAGCCCGTCACTGCAGGCCGCGAACGGCGTCCCGGCCTGCCAGTCGTCGAGCGTTCCGCCCGGCTCGAAGAGCTCGAAGCCGGGACGGCCCGCGACGAGGGTCGTCGAATTGGGGACGCTCGCGATCGGGGCGCCGTTGACCTTCGCCGCGAGCGTGCCGTCGAAGAGCTCGAGCTCGATGACGTCGCCGGCCTGGACCGCCGTCGAGGGGACGACGGCGAGATTGCCGCGATAGACGCCCTCGCTGTACCAGAAGACGTAGGCCGTATCCGTGAGCCCGTCCCAGGCGGCGATCACGGCCTGCCCCGGTCCCCCCAGCACGACGACCCCGACCTGTCGATCCGGCGACACCACGCGCGCGCGCGCGACCTGTCGCGCAGCGTCGAACGTGCCCGGCCCCTGCCAGTAGTAGATCGCGTCGCCGCTGACGCCGACGACGTGATCGTCCTCGAGGCGGGCCGAGCCGCCCGGGATCGCCTTCTGCCAGTTGCCGTCCACGACGAACGGCAGCTCCGCCGGCCGGTCGAAGTCGTCCGCGGCCACGACGGCGTCGCTCGACGGCACGCTCGTGAAGTCCTGGTCCGTCACGCTCGCGGCGATCGGCCCCGCGATCGTCTGCGTGGCGGGCGTCATCGCATGGCCGGCGAGCAGCGGGGTCAGGGCAATCGAGGTCGCGCCCTTCGGTACGCCGGTCAACGAATAGCCGCCGCTCCCATCCGTCGTCGTCGTCGCCGCGTACCGCCCGCTCGCGCGCACGAAGACGCCGGCGAGACCCGTGCCCCCCTCGCTGATCGTGCCGCTGATCGAGTAGGCCTCGGGCGTCCCGCCGGCCCAGTCGTCGAGACTCCCGTTGACGTGGAACGTCTCGAAGCCGGGGCGACCCGAGCTGAGCGTCGTCGAGTTGACCGCGCTCGCGACGACGGCCCCGTTGACCCGCGCGTAGACGACGCCGTCGAGCAGCTCGACCTCGATCACGTCGCCCGCCTGCAGGACCGAAGGCGCGACGGCGAGATTGCCGCGGTAGGTGTCCGCGCTGTACCAGTAGAGGTAGACGACGCTCGAGGCGCTGTCCCAGGCGCCGATCAGCGCTTGACCGGGCCCCCCCAGCACGACGAGCCCGACCTGCCGATTGGGCTGCACGACGCGCGCGCGCGCATACTGCCGCGCGTCGTCGAAGGCGCCCGGCCCCTGCCAGTAGTAGACCGCGTCGCCGCTCGTTCCGACGATCCGATTGGCGGAGAGCTGGGCCGTCCCGCCCCCGGCGATCGCGGCCTGCCAGGTTCCGCCGACGACGAGCGGCACCTCGGTCGGCCGGTTGAAGCCGTCGGAGGCGATCACGGCATTGCTCGACGGCGTCGCGACGAAATCCTCCCCCGTCCGATCGGAGACGATGGGGCCGGCGACCGTCCGTCCGGCCGGACTCATGCTGTAGCCCGCGAAGAGCGGCGTCACGACGATCGACATCGCCCCGCTCGGCACGCCCGAGAGCGTGTAGTGGCCGCTCGCGTCGGTCTCCGTGCTGCCGCCGTAGAGCCCGCTCGCGCTGACGAGCACGTCGGCGAGGCCGACGCCGGACTCCGAGATCGTGCCGCTGATGGTGTAGGCGTCGGGCGTGCCGGCGGCCCAGTCGTCCAGGCTGCCGCCCGACTGGAAGGTCTCGAGACCGGGGCGACCCGTGGTGAAGGTCGTCGTGTTCGCGGCGCTCGCGACGATCGTGCCGTTGACCTTCGCGTAGATGATGCCGTCGACGAGCGCGACCTCGATGACGTCGTCGGCCTGGAGCGTCGACGAGGCGACGGCGAGGTTCCCGCGGTAGAGGCCGCCGCCGTACCAGTAGATGTAGACCGTGCCCGAGACGTTGTCCCAGGCGCCGATCACGGCCTGACCGACGCCGCCGAGCACGACGAGCCCGATCTGACGATCCGGCTCGACCACGCGCGCCCGGGCGAATTGGCGCGCGTCGTCGAAGACCTCCGGCCCCTGCCAGAAGTAGATGGCGTCGTCGGCGGCGCCGACGACGCGTCCGCCGACGAGATGGGCCGTGCCCCCGCCCGCGATCACCTCCTGCCAGTTGCCGCCGACCGTGAGCGGCAGCTCGTCGGCGCGGGCGAAGTCGTCGCTCGCGAGCACGACGCCCGACTGGGCCGAGGCCGACGAGCCGATCAGCAGCAGGGCGAGGACGAGAAGCGCGGCGGCGGTTGCGATCCCCCGTGCGAGCCGCGAACCAGCGCTGGAAGCCATCGATTCCCCTTCGCTCTCGTTGACGCTCGCGAACGAGACGTTCGATCCGTGGGCTCGACCGGACGGCCGCCTGACCGCTCGGGCGCATGCGACCCGATCGGGCGACCCGCCATCGCGCAGGCAGGAAGAATGAGTCTACTCGAAGGCGACGCCATCGAAGCGGCGAATATCCGACTGCTAGGCCGATTCACACCCTCGCTCGGGTCGGTCCGGCATGCAGGGGTGGGTGGCCGGCAGGGGCGCGGAAGGGTCGAACGGGGCGCCCGGCCTCATCGTCCGGCCGGCCCTGCGCGGAGGCGCGGCGCGCGGGCGGCAGGTCCGTCGCAGGGGGCGAGCAGGTCGGCGGATCGTGGCGGGGGGGCGCCTGCGGAGCTGGTGGGGCGTACTGGACTCGAACCAGTGACCCCCGCGGTGTGAACACGGTGCTCTACCAACTGAGCTAACGCCCCAGCTCCGCTCGCGCGATCCGGGCCTTTGCGGCCCGGGCAGCGGCGGCCGCGCAAGCCATGGCGCGGCGCGGTCCGACGACCGGCTGCCGGCTCGTCGGACGCGCAGGTTCTAGCGCGTCTCCTCTTCCTCCGCCGCCCCGCTCGCATCGATGGCGCGGCGCGTCGGCTCGGGCTTCGGGCCTGGCCGGATCGCCTGACGCTTGCCCGCCGCCCGCACGAACGCCTCGAAGAGCGGATGGGGGGCGAAGGGCTTGCTCTTGAACTCGGGGTGAAACTGCGCCGCCACGAAGAACGGATGGTCCGGCAGCTCGATGACCTCGGCGAGCTTGCCGTCCGGGCTCGAGCCCGAGAAGACGAGACCCGCCGCCTCGAGCCGCGCGCGGTAGGCGGGGTTGAACTCGTAGCGATGGCGATGGCGCTCGCTGATCTCGGTCGCGCCGTAGATCTGGGCGACCTTCGAGCCCGCCACCAGCTTGCAGGGGTACGCCCCGAGCCGCATGGTCGCGCCCTTGGCCTCGATGCCGCGCTGCTCGGGCATGATGTCGATCACGGGATGCGGCGTGTCGGGGTCGACCTCGGTCGAGTTCGCGCGCTCGAGCCCCGCCACGTCCCGGGCGAACTCGCAGCAGGCGAGCTGCATGCCGAAGCAGATGCCGAGGAACGGAATCCCCTGCTCGCGGGCATGGCGGATGGCGCGGATCTTGCCCTCGACGCCGCGCGCGCCGAACCCGTGCGGGACGAGGATGCCGTCGAGATGATCGAGGTCGCTCGTGCCCTCGAGCTTCTCGGAGTCGAAGTACTCGATCCGGACCTCGGCGCCGCAGGCGAAGCCGCCGTGATAGAGCGCCTCGTTCAGGCTCTTGTAGCTCTCCGTCAGGTCGACGTACTTGCCGACCATGCCGATCGTGATGACGCGATCGGGGTTCTGCTGGACGTGCTGCAGCCGCTCCCAATGCCGCAGGTCCGGACGCCCCGTCCACATGTTGAGCACCTGGGCGATCTTCTCGTCGAGGTTCTCCTTGGCGAAGGCGAGCGGGACCTCGTAGATCGAGTCGACGTCCTTGGCCGTGATGACGGCGTCGTCGTCGACGTTGCAGAAGAGCGCGATCTTGCTCTTGATCGCCTTCGACAGGTAGCGGTCGGTCCGGCAGAGGATGATGTCCGGAGCGAGGCCGACGGACTGCAGCTCCTTGACCGAGTGCTGGACCGGCTTCGTCTTGACCTCACCCGCCGTCGACTGGTAGAGGACCGGCGCGACGTGGATGAAGCAGCAGTTCTCCCGTCCCGCGTCCGCGCGGAACTGCCGGATCGCCTCGAGAAACGGGAGCGACTCGATGTCGCCGACGGTGCCCCCGATCTCGACGAGGATCACGTCGACGTCCTGGGAGGCGCGTCGAATCGCCTCCTTGATCGCGTCCGTGACGTGGGGAATGACCTGGACGGTTCCGCCGAGGTAGTCGCCCCGCCGCTCCCGCGAGAGGACCGTGTCGTAGATCTTGCCCGCCGTGACGTTGTTGACCTTGCCGAGGCGAGTCGTCGTGAAGCGTTCGTAATGGCCGAGGTCGAGATCGGTCTCGGCGCCGTCCTCGGTGACGTAGACCTCGCCGTGCTGGAACGGGTTCATCGTCCCGGGATCGACGTTGAGATAGGGATCGAGCTTGAGGAACGTGACGCGCAGGCTGCGCGCCTCGAGCAGCGCGCCGATCGACGCCGAGGCGAGCCCCTTGCCGAGGGACGACATCACGCCCCCCGTCACGAAGATGTACTTGGTCGGTCGCGGACTCATGCTGCCCCCCTGATTGCCTGCGTGACTTGCCCTGCCTGAACCGTCTGCCCCGCCGACCGCGCGCCGACCTGCCCGACGCCCGGTCGCGCCGACCGCCGCTATCTCACCGCCGCCGCCTCGCGCCCCGCGATCCCGTCCTCGATCCGGATCCGTTGGATCGGCACGAGCGGCTCGGGGAGCCGCCGCGGATCGAAGAACCCGATCTCGAGCGTCTCCTCGGGCGTCGTCGCCGGCCCGATCGTGAGCGCGCGCGCCAGGAAGCAGAGGTTGACGACATGGATCCGCCGGCTGCCGCCATCCGGGGCCGCCCCCTTCCGGCGACCATAGTCGACGATCTGCGTCGCGGGATCCGAGTAGACGCCCACGAGCCGACCGAGCTCGATGGCGTAGCCCGTCTCCTCCTCGACCTCGCGCCGGGCTGCCGCCGCCACCGACTCGCCCTTCTCGACGAAGCCGCCGGGCAGGCTCCAATGGCCGTTGTCCGAGCGGCGCATCAGCAAGAGCTCCTCCCCCCGAAACACGAGGGCCGACACCGAAAGACCCAGCTCCGTCGGGTCCTTCGCGTAGTAGTGGGTCATCGGGGAGGCGTAGCCTTCCGCAGCGCGCGTGCGGAGCGAGTCGAGAGTGCGCCTGTCTCGGCGCGAGTCCGCGTCGCAGCCGACGATCGGCCGCGGTCGATTTGTCGCGTCACACCTGCTTCGACCGGGGGGGTCTGGCGGGGTATAGCCCGGTCCCACAGTGGCCGTCAAACATCCGACATCCCGACTCGCCCGTCAGCCGACGAGACAGCGGACGTCCCCCCGACAGGGACGTCGAGTCCACGCCACCGCCGGGCCCGGCCCACCCGCCCCGGGCGCCATCCCGGCTGGCGTTCGTCCCGCGTTTCGAGGACCGCCGCATGCCGGGGGCGCGCGTGTCGAGCCGGAAAGCGAAACGGCCGGCTCGCAAGGAGCCGGCCGTCGCCGCGATCGGAAACGAGGGCGCGTCGTCGATCGATCGCCTCGGCTGCGCCGCGAGGCGCGTCCGGTCGACGCGAACTAGCGCTTCGAGAACTGGAAGCGCGCGCGGGCGCCCTTCTGACCGTACTTCTTGCGCTCCTTCTTGCGCGGGTCGCGCGTCAGGTATCCGGCGCGCTTGAGCGTCGGGCGCATGTTCGGGTCGAGCTTCTCGATCGCGCGCGAGATGCCGTGGCGCAGGGCGCCGGCCTGACCGGCGACGCCGCCGCCGTCGATGTTGGCGTCGATGTCGTAGCGGCCGAGCGTATCCGTCTTGTCGAAGGGGCCGCGGACGACGATCTGGAGCGCCTCGCGCGGGAAGTACTCGTCGAGGTTGCGACCGTTGACGCGGATCATGCCCGTGCCCGGCTTGAGGCGGACACGCGCCACCGAGGTCTTGCGCTTGCCGGTCGCGGTGATCGTGAACGAGGGACTAGCCAACGGAAAGGACCTCCGGTCGCTGCGAGGCGTGGGGATGCTCGGCGCCGGCGTACACGCGGAGCTTCGAGAGCATCTGCCGGCCGAGGCTGTTCTTCGGAAGCATGCCGCGCACCGCCGCGCGCACGACGCGATCGGAATGCGCGGAGGCGAGCAGCTTGTCGGCCGTGATCGAGCGGACGTGACCGAGGTAGCCGGTATGGCGGTGGTACACCTTCTGCTCGCGCTTGCGGCCGGTCAGCGCGACCTTGTCCGCATTGACGACGATGACGTGGTCGCCCGTGTCGGTATGGGGCGTGAAGGTCGGCTTGTGCTTCCCGCGCAGGATCGAGGCGACGCGCGTCGCGAGTCGGCCGAGGATCACGTCCTCGGCGTCCACGACGTACCAGCTCCTCTCGATCTCGTCGGCGGTGACGCTGCGGGTCGCCGCGAAGGCTCGCTTCGGCATGCTACGTGGTCCACTCCTCGCCGACGCGCAGGCGGGGCCCGGGCGCAGGCGTCCAGAATCGATTCGGCCGATCGTCCGATTGAGGTCCGCCAGCGGCGGGACGGACGGGACCCCGGTCCCGGACGGGCGGGGCCTCGGGGAGGCGCATGTTTACCCGACGGGAAAGGCGTCGTCAATCGCCTTCCGGCGCGCCGCGCGCCGGCAACGGGCGGGCCAGGTCGGCCCCGACGCCGGCCTTTTCGAGCTCGCGCGCCTGCCCCCTGGGCAGATCGGCCCCGTCGATGGGCTCGAACCCGTCCCAGACCCGGATCAGAGTGAGCCCCTTCGCCGGTGCGGTCGGGCCCGCCTGGCGGCGGTCGCGCGAGGCCAGGATGCGCGCCGCCGCCGCGACGGGGAGGCGACCCCGCCCGATCTCGATCAGCGTTCCCGCCAGGTTGCGCACCATGTGGCGCAGGAAGCCCTCCCCGATCACGTCGAGCGCGACCTCGTCGCCGGCCCCGCCCTCGAGCCCGATCGATCGGATGGTACGGACGCTGGTGCGGGCGGAGGAGCCCGAAGCGCGGAAGGCCGCGAAGTCGTGGGTCCCGACGAGGTGGACGGCCGCCCGGCGCATCGCATCGAGGTCGAGACGTTCGGGGACGTGGACGAAGCGCGCGGCGCGCAGGGGCGAGCGCGTGGCACCGTTCCAGATCCGGTAGCGGTAGTGCTTCGCTCGAGCCGCGTCGGTCGCGAGCCAGCCGGGCTCGACCGCGTCGACACGGAGGATCGCGACGTCGGGCGGCAGCCGTGCATTGAGCGCGCGAACGAGCGCCCGGGGCTCGAGTGACCGCTCGAGATCGACGCTCGCGACCTGCCCCTCCGCGTGCACGCCCGCATCGGTCCGCCCGGCCGACTGGATGCGCCGGGCCGGACAGCCGATCGACGCGAACGCCTCGGCCAGCACGCCCTGCACCGTGCGCGCAGCGCGCGTCCCCGCCTGCAGCTGCCAACCCTCGAAGCCGGACCCGTCGTACTCGACCACCAGCCGCAGCGTGCGATACGCCGGCCGCCCGATCGCATCGGGCGCTCGCGCCGGCGCCGCGTCGCTCTTCGGCTCGCGCATGGCGCCGACGCCTAGGCGGGTCCGAGCCCGAGTCGCGCCTCGGCCGCGCGCATCGCGGCGTCGGCGACGAGCCGCAGCGGATCGCTCGCGAGCCAGAGGCGCCAGGCCCGCCCGGCCTCCCCGCTCGCATCGGGCTCGATCGCGCCGACCCGGACCCGCGCCTCGCCGAGCGCGTCGCGCAGCGAGGCGCCCTCGCCAACGAGGAGCTCCGGCCGCGCCTCGAGCGCGCGCTCGATCGCGTCGCCCGCGAGCGGTCGGGCGAGCTCGATCGAGAGCAGCGCGCCCTCCCCGACGAAGGTCGGCACCTGGACCGCCGAGAGCGCGAGCGGCAACGCCTTCCCGAAGAGCCGTTCGAGCTCCGCACGCACGCGCCCGGCCTCGACGGCCCCGCCCGGCACGACGTCGAAGGCGATCGGCCGACCGGCCGGCCCGAGCGGCGGGGGCGCGGACTGGTTGAAGAGCGCGATCGACTCCTCGGAGAGGGCCGCGACGCCGCCCCGCCCCCAGGACCCGGCGCTCGTGAGCACCGTCGCGGCCAGCCGCGCGAGCCCGCCCGCCGCATCGAGGGCCTCGAGGACGGGCAGCCAGGCGAGCGTCGTACTCGATGCGATCGCGACGACCGGCGCCTTCGCGAGGACCTCGTCGGCGTCCTGCGGCGTCGCCGAGCCGCGCAGGAGCGGCACGGCCGGCTGCGTCGCGAGCGCGCCGCTGCAGTCGACGCAGGCGACCTCGGCCCGCAGCGCGTCGCGCACGATCTCGAGGGCCGCCGCGCGGGGCGTGCAGATGAAGACGAGGTCACGGCCCGTGAGCGGCGGCGCCTCGGGCAGGACGTCCTGCTCCTCGCCACGGAACTCGAACTCGCGGCCGAGGCTCGCGGCCGAGGCGACGCCGACCAGCTCGTCGATCGGCCAGTCCGAAGCCTCGAGCCTTTCGACGAGCTCGCGCCCGAGCTGCCCCGTCACGCCGTAGACGACGACGCGGTGGCCCGTCGATCGCGCCGCGGTCATGCTAGGCGCGCCCGAGCGCGTCGAGCACGAGGGCGCCCATGCGCTCGCATCCGACGGTCGGCCGCTTCTCGCCCGGCAGCAGCAGATCGCCCGTCCGATGGCCCGCATCGAGCACCGCCGTCACCGCCCCCCGGATGGCCGCGGCCGCCCGCGCGCCCCCCTGCGTCGGAAAGGTGGTCTCGAGCAACATCGCCGTGCTCAGGATCGCGGCGAGCGGATTCGCGAGATCCTGGCCCGCGATGTCCGGCGCCGAGCCGTGGACCGGCTCGAAGAGACCGAAGCCGCCGGTCGCGAGCGAGGCGGAGGGGAGCATGCCGAGGGAGCCCGTGATCATGGCCGCCTCGTCGGAGAGGATGTCGCCGAACAGGTTCTCGGTCACGATCACGTCGAAACGCTTCGGCTGCTGCACCATCAGCATCGCGCAGGAGTCGACGAGCTGATGGGCGAGCTCGACGTCGGGGAATTCCTTCGCGACCTCGTCGACGACCTCGACCCAGAGCTGCGACGCGTCGAGGACGTTGGCCTTGTGGACGTGCGTGACGTGGCGTCTGCGCAGTCGCGCCTGCTCGAAGGCGACGCGCGTGATGCGCGCGACCTCGTGCTCGTCGTAGACCATCGTGTTGACGGCGCGCCGCTCGCCCTTCCCGCCCGAGCGGCCGCGCGGCTCGCCGAAATAGAGCCCGCCCGTCAGCTCCCGCACGACGAGCATGTCGACGCCGTCGACGATCTCGGGACGCAGCGCCGAGGCGTCGACGAGCGCGGGAAACACCGCCGCGGGTCGCAGGTTCGCGAACAGGCCGAGCGCCTTGCGGATCCGCAGCAGCCCCTTCTCCGGCCGCACGTCGACCGGCATCGCGTCCCACTTCGGGCCGCCGACGGCGCCGAGCAGGACCGCGCGACTGGCCCGTGCGAGATCGATCACCTCGTCGCGCAAGGGCATGCCGTGGGCGTCGATCGAGCAGCCGCCGATCCGCTCCGTCACGAACTCGAACTCGATCCCGACTGGGCCACCCGCCGCGACGAGCACGCGCCGTGCCTGCTCCGTCACCTCGGGTCCGATCCCGTCGCCGGGCAACAGGAGGATCCGCTCCGCCATCTCTTCATCCTCTTCGTATCGATGCCCGTCCGCGCGGCGGTCGGGCGGCTCTGGACCGACGCCGCGTGCGCCCGGCCCGCGCCCGCGATGCCGCGGTCGCGCGCGCGGGCGTGGGGTCGGGCCGCGTCTTCGTCAGATGCCCCTGGGCTCGCTCGCCTCGCGGCGGGCCTTGTGCCACTCGAGCTTGTTGAGCGCGTGGACGTAGGCCTTCGCGCTCGCGACCATCACGTCCTCGTGTACGCCGTTGCCGATCACGCGGCGCCCCGCCTCCTCGATCGTGACCGAGACCTCGCCCTGGGCGTCGAGCCCGGCCGTCACGGCGTGGACCTGGTAGCGGATCAGCTCGCTTCCCGTCTCCGTCAGCTCGGCGATCGCGCGGAAGATCGCGTCGACCGGCCCTACGCCCGAGGCCTCGCGCGATCGCGGCTGCCCGTCCACCTCGAGCTCGACGCGGGCGTTCGGCGGACCGTCGGTGCCGCAGACGACCTGGAGCGCGCGGAACCGGTAGCGCTCGCCCTGCTGATGGACGGAGTCGGCGACGATCGCCTCGAGGTCCTCGTTGTAGATGACCTTCTTCGCGTCGGCGAGGTCCTTGAAGCGCTTGAAGGCGCGCTCGAACTCCTCGCCCTCGACCGCGAAGCCGAGCTCCTCGAGCCGGTCGCGGAAGGCGTGGCGGCCGGAGTGCTTGCCGAGGACGAGCTCGTTGCTGGCGCGGCCGATCGAGGCGGGGGTCATGATCTCGTAGGTGATCGCGGCCTTCAGTACGCCGTCCTGATGGATGCCCGCCTCGTGGGCGAAGGCGTTGTCGCCGACGATCGCCTTGTTGGGCTGGACCTGGACGCCGGTGATCGAGGAGAGGAGCCGGCTCGAGGGATAGATCTCCTGCGTCACGATCCGCGTATCGATCCCGGCGAAGACGTCCGAACGCGTCTTGATCGCCATGACGACCTCTTCGAGCGAGGTGTTGCCGGCGCGCTCGCCGATGCCGTTCACGGTGCACTCGACCTGGCGCGCGCCGGCGAGCAGGGCCGAGAGGCTGTTGGCGACGGCGAGGCCGAGGTCGTCGTGGCAGTGGACCGAGAAGACGACGTCGTCCGCGCCCTCCACCCGCTCGCGGAGATGGCGGATCAGCTCGGCGTACTCGCCCGGCGTCGTGTAGCCGACCGTATCCGGGACGTTCAGCGTGGAGGCCCCGGCGCGGACCGCGGTCGAGAAGACCTCGACGAGGAAGTCGAGGTCCGACCGCGTCGCGTCCTCGGCGGAGAACTCGACGTCGGCGATCGCGCTGCGCGCCTGCCGCACGGCGCGATCGACCTCGGCGAGCACCTGCGCCCGACTCATCCGCAGCTTGTGCTTCAGATGGATGTCGGAGGTCGCGATGAAGGTATGGATGCGCGGATGGCGGGCCGACTCGACCGCCTGGATCGCGCGATCGACGTCCTTCGCCCCGGTGCGGGCGAGTCCGCAGACGATCGCCCGCTCCATCTCCTTCGCGATCGCCTGGACCGCGTCGAAGTCGCCGTCGCTCGCGATCGGAAAGCCCGCCTCGATCACGTCGACGCCGAGCTTCTCGAGCTGGCGCGCGATCGCGAGCTTTTCGTGCAGGTTCATGCTGCAACCGGGCGACTGCTCGCCGTCGCGCAGCGTCGTGTCGAAGATGCGGATCCAGTCCCCGCTCGGACGGGCCCGATTGGCGATCGTCATCGTCTCCCCTCGCCGCGGCTTCCGCCGACGGACCAGTGCTCCGCGAGCGAGGTCACGCTGGTCGACTCCCGCCGCGACGCGGCGTCCTCGCCTCGCCCGCCGCCGCCGTCCTCGGGCTCGCGCGCGGCCCCGCCCGCGCTCCAACCGTCGCCTTCGGTATCCGGCTCGTGGCCACCGTAGGCGCCGCGCGGCGCCGGCCCGATCACGTCGGCCGCCGCCACGTCCTCGTCCGCCTGCGCCGGCAACAGCTCCTGTCCCGTCCGCCAGCGCCAGAACACCCCGGCCGGCCCCGAGACGACGTAGGCGATGCCCACGAGGAAGAAGTTCAGGTAGGGCTCGATCAGCAGGACCGAGAGCACGATGACCGGGATGACCGTGCCGGAGAAGCCGCGCCCGAGCTTCAGGTCCTTGAAGCTTCGGTACGGGATCGGGCTCACCATCAGCAGCCCGAGCAGCACCACGCCGAAGGCCGGCACGATCGGCGGCAGCGCGAAGTCGAGCCCCTGCTCGCTCAGGAACTGCGCGAACCAGACCGACGAGAGCACCATGCCCGCACCCGCCGGCGTCGGCAGGCCGTCGAAGCGGTAGAGGTAGCGACCCGCCTGGACGTTGAAGCGCGCGAGCCGCAGCGAGGCACAGGCCGTGTACACGAAGGCCATCACGCCGCCAGCCCAGCGCAGGGCCTCGAAGTGGCCCGCATGGAACGCGAGCACCGCCGGCGCGACGCCGAACGAGACCGTGTCCGAGATCGAGTCGTACTCGGCGCCGAAACGGCTGACGTTGCCCGTCATGCGCGCCGCCCGCCCGTCGAGGATATCGAAGAGCGCGGCCACGAAGATGGCGTACGAGGCTTCGAGCACCTCGCCGTTGCTCGCCTTGATGATGGCGAGGAAGCCCGCAGCGAGATTGCCGGTCGTCAGCAGCTGGGGCAGCAGCGCCGCGAACCCGGCCCGATCCGGATCGTCGCGTCGCCGCCGTCGCCTGCGCTTCCGGCGCCGTCTTCCGTCGGCGTCGTCCGATGCCTGCATCACGCCTGGCGCGCCCCCGTCTTGCCCGGGCCCGCGGCGAACCACTGCCGCCGACGGCCGAGCCGGCTCAGTTTCGGGTCCGATCGACGAGCTGCTTCTTCGCGAGCCAGGGCATCAGCCCGCGCAGCCGTGCGCCGACCTCTTCGAGCTGGTGCTCCGCGGCCGCGCGTCGACGCGCGTTCATGCCGACGTTGCCGGCCTGGTTCTCGAGGATGAAGCGCTTGGCGAACTCGCCCGTCTGGATGTCCGTCAGGACCTCCTTCATGCGCGCCTTCACGCTGGCGTCGATGACGCGCGGACCGCTGACGAAGTCGCCGTACTCGGCCGTGTTCGAGATCGAGTAGCGCATGTTCGCGATGCCGCCCTCGTAGATCAGGTCGATGATCAGCTTGGTCTCGTGGATGCACTCGAAGTAGGCCATCTCGGGCGCATAGCCCGCCTCGACGAGCGTCTCGAAGCCGGCCTGCATCAGCGACGTCAGGCCGCCGCAGAGAACCGCCTGCTCGCCGAAGAGATCCGTCTCGGTCTCCTCGCGGAAGGTCGTCTCGATGATGCCGGCGCGGCCGCCGCCGATCGCGGAGGCATAGGCGAGCGCGACCTCGAACGCGTCGCCGGAGGGGTTCTGATGCACCGCGACGAGACAGGGCACGCCGCGCCCCTGTTCGTAGTGGTCGCGTACGGTGTGCCCCGGGCCCTTCGGCGCGATCATGATCACGTTCACGTCCTGCGGCGGCGCGATCGCCTGGAAGTGGATGTTGAAGCCATGGGCCACGGCGAGGTAGTTGCCGGCGGCGAGATTCGGCGCGATCTCGTGGCGGTAGATGTTGGCGGCGAGCTCGTCGGGGAGCGTCATCATGATCACGTCCGCCTGGCGCGCCGCCTCGGCGACCGTCGCGACCTTGAGGCCCGCGCCCTCGGCCTTCGCCCAGGTCGGCGAGTCCTTGCGCAGGCCCACCACGACGTCGACGCCCGAGTGGTGGAGGTTCTGCGCGTGGGCATGACCCTGGCTGCCGTAGCCGATGATCGCGACCTTCTTGCTCTGGATTCGCTTCAGGTCCGCGTCTTTGTCGTAGAAGATCTGGAGTGCCATCAGAGGTCCTTGGATCCTTGCCTTGAGCGGGGGGCTGTCGTTCGGGCGTGGCCTTGCGGAGCGGGCGACGCGGGCATCGCGCGCCTTGCGGCTTCGGATACGAGGCCGTCGCCTTCGCATCGGCGTCCCGCCGCACGAGCCCCGACTCGGCGCGAGGCGCCCGGGCGCAAGCGTTCAGGCTGTCGAGCGAGAGCGGCCGCACCCGTTTCCCCGGGGCCGCGCTAACTGCGCGAGATTACGCGACGTTTTGGACCGACGCCAGCACGGACGGGCTCATCGCGAGGGGCCCGCCCGGGTTCGCTCCGCGGCTCCGGGCTCGACGGCCCGGCCCGTCCGCAGCGCCTCGGCCTGGGCCCGTCGCAGATAGCGGGCCGTCAGCGCCGCGGCCGCGCCGCCCTCGCCCCGCGCGAGCCGGCGCCGCGCCAGGCGCGCCACGTGGTCCGCCCGCGGTGCCGCCTGCGCCCCCTCGACCCGGTGCACGATCCGCAGACCCGCCGCCTCGAATGCGCGCGCCCAGTCCCCCGGCTCCGGACAGACGGCGATCACGGGCTGGCCTGCCCCGTCCTCGGCGAGCCGAGTCGGCGAGTAGAGTCCGGCGGGCAGCGCCTCGACCGGCAGATCGTCCGCCGCGTCGGCCGCGCGCCAGGCGCCCGCGTACCACTCGCCCCGCCTCGCATCGAGCAGGGCCAACACGGACACGTCGCCCCGCGCCTGCACCGGAGGGCCTTGCCCCGCCGTCGGCTCGGCCTCGAGGACCCGCAGTGCCATCGCCTCGAGGGTCGAGATGCCGACCACCGGCAGCGCGCGCCCGAACGCGAGCCCCTTCAGCGTCGCGAGCCCGATGCGCAGGCTCGTGAAGGAGCCGGGGCCCGTCGTGATCGCCATCGCGCCGATCGCGTCGAGCGCGACGCCGGCCTCGCGCAACGTCGCGTCGAGCACGCTCAGGAGCGCCGTCGAGTGCGCGCGCGAGCCGACGTGCTCGCGCAGCGCGCGCACGCGATCGTCCTCGAGCACCGCGACCGAGAGCCGATCGGTCGCGGACTCGAGCGCGAGCAGGAATCGGGGCGTCGCTTGCATGGGGCGCATCCCATCTTCGCAGCCTCGTCGCGCGCGGGACGCCGCTTGTTCGCGTCGGCCGCCCGCATCGCTCCGTGGGAAGGAACGTTAGGAGGGCTGACCCGAGATCCAGTCGACGAAGCGGTTCCAGAAGGGGGTGAGGTCGTTCCAGAAGGCGCGCCCCATCAGCAGCACGATCACGGCGAAGCCGATCGACGTCGCGATCTCCTTCGTGCGCATCGAGAGGGGCGCGCGCTTGATGCCCTCGATCGAGTAGAGGAGCGCCTGGCCGCCGTCGAGGATCGGGATCGGAAGCAGGTTGAGGAAGCCCAGGTTGATGCTGATGAACATCATCATCTGGAGGTAGACGAGCCAGCCCTGGTCGAGGGATTTGCGCGCGATGCGGGCGATCCCGATCGGACCGGCGAGCTTGTCGGTCCCGACCTCCCCGGTAAAGAGCTTGCCGAGCCCCTCGAGATAGTCGGAGGCCATCGTCCAGGCCATCTGTGCGGCGCGGGGAATCGACTCGAGCGGGTTGCGGACCTGCTGCTTCTCGATCGCGCCCGGGAGGGTCGAGACCGCGGCCCCGAGCCCGATCTGATAGACCTTCTCCTCGAGGCCCTCGATGTCGTAGGGACCGCTGACGGTTTCCTCGCGCGCCGAGAGCGTGACCCGTTCGACACGACCGTCGCGCGAGAAGGTGATCTCCATCGGTCGGCCGCCGCTGGTCTGGACCAGCGAGACGAAGCTGTCGAAGCTTCCGACCGCTCGCCCGTCGACGAAGAGGACGAGGTCGTTGGGCCGCAGGCCCGCGAGGGCCGCCGGTTTGTCGGCCACGACCTGGCCGACCAGGATGGTCGCCGGCATCAACCCGAGCCCCGCGAGGTCGGTTTCGAGCGGAACCGCCACCGTCCGGCGGTTCGCCGCCGCCGCGGCCTCCTCGGCGGCGTCCGCTTCGGTCTCGACGCGAGGCGCGGCGTCGGATCTCGCCCCCGCCTGCGCGCCCCCAGCGCCTTCGCTGCCCGCGCCGGCCGCCGCGGCCTCGACGCTCGTAATGGCCTCGACCTGCCAGAGGACGTGCGCCCGGCCCGCCGCGCGCGCTGCGGCGACCGCCTCGGCCTGCGCCCTGCGCAGCCCTTCCCAATCCTCGATCTCGCGATCCCCGACCGCGACGACCAGATCCCCCGAACGCAATCCGGCGCGCGCCGCCGCGCTGTCGGCGTCGGGCACGCCGAGCAGCGCCGCCTGCCGGCGATTGCTGATCCCGATCCAGCCGGTCTCGACGACGGCCCCGAAGCGGTCGCGAGTCTTCTGACGCGCGACGGGAATCTCGACGGTCCGCCGCTCTCCGGCCCGCTCGACCTCGAGCGTCGCGACGGACGAGGCCGTCGTCGCGCGCAGCGGCCCGATCGCCTCGTCCCACCACGCCACCGGCTCGCCGTCGACCCGCACGATGCGGTCGCCGGGCTCGAGCCCCGCACGGGCCGCGGGCGAGCCCGCTTCGACCGTGCCGATGACCGAGGCGGCCCGCGGAAAGCCGACCCAGAGGATCCCGACCATCAACACGATCGGCAGCAGCAGGTTCATCGCGGGCCCGGCGAAGACGACGGCGAGCTTCTGCCAGACGCGCTTCGCCTCGAGCGACTCTTCGGGCCGCGCGTCCGGCGGCGCCTCGCCCGCCCCGGGATCGTCGCCGGGCATGACCTCGCCCAGCATGCGGACGAAGCCGCCGAGCGGAATCCAGCCGATCACGTACTCCGTCCCGTTCCGCTCCCAGCGCGCGCGCAGCGGTCCGAATCCGATCGGCGAGCCGAAGCCGATCGAGAATCGGAGCACGCGCACGCCGCAGGCCTTCGCGACGAGGAAGTGGCCGAGCTCGTGGACGACGATCAGCAGCCCGAGCATCGGGATGACGGCGACGAGGGTGTCGATGAACGGCATCAGCGCCCCCCGACCGCCGCCCGGGCCGGTCGCCCCGCCCCGGCCGCCGCGCCCCGTTCCGCGGCGCGCGACCCGGGCTCCGACGGGGCCTGGCCCCGCGATCGGGCGCGCGTCTCGAGCCAGCCCTCGGCGGTCGCTCGCGCCCAGGCGTCGGCGGCGCGGACGGCGGCGAGGTCGGCGACGCGCAGACCGGCATGGTCGGCGAGATGGGCCTCGAGCACCGCGGCGTCGAGGCGCGCGATGTCGGGAAAGGCGATGCGACCGGCGAGGAACGCGTCGACGGCGACCTCGTTGGCGGCGTTGAGCACCGCCGGCGCGGCCTCGCTCCCCGCGACCGCGCGATAGGCGAGGTCGAGGCAGGGGAAGCGCGCGCGATCGGGTGCCTCGAAGTCGAGCCGTCCGACCTCGACGAGATCGAGCGGCGGCAGCGCGAGATCGACGCGCTCCGGATGCGCGAGCGCGACCGCGATCGGCACCCGCATGTCCGGCAGACCGAGCTGCGCCAGCACCGAGCGATCGCGGAACTCGACCAGCGAGTGGACGATGGACTGCGGATGCACGACGACGTCGATGCGCTCGGCCGCGACGTCGAAGAGCCAGCGCGCCTCGATCACCTCGAGCCCCTTGTTCATGAGCGTCGCCGAGTCGATCGAGATCTTCGCGCCCATCGACCAGCGCGGATGCGCGAGGGCCTGCTCGATCGAGGCCTCCGCCATCGCCTCCGCCGACCAGGTCCGGAACGGACCGCCGGAGCAGGTCAGGATCAGGCGACCGATCTGTTCGGGCCGGCTGCCCGCGAGGCACTGGAAGATCGCGCTGTGCTCCGAGTCGATCGGGACCAACGCGACGTCGCGCGCCGCCGCCTCCCGCCGCACGAGCGCCCCCGCCATCACCATGACTTCCTTGTTGGCGAGGCCGATCGCGCGACCGGCGTGGATGGCGGCGAGCACCGGCTCGAGACCGACCGCCCCGACGAGCGCGGCCACCACGAGATCGGCCGGCGCCGTCGCGACCGCGTGGAGCCCCGCGTCCCCGGACCACACCTCGACCCCTTCGCCGAGTGCCTCGCGCACCGGTCCGACCGCCGCGGCGTCGGCGACCGAGACGATCCGCGGACGGACCTGCCGCGCCTGGTCCACGAGTCGCTCGACGCGCTGCCCGGCCGCGAGCGCCACGACCTCGAAGCGATCGGGATGGCGCGCGACGACGTCGAGCGTCTGCTCGCCGATGCTCCCCGTGCTGCCCAGGATCGAGACGCGCTTCATCGTCGCGGACGGCTTCATCATCGCCCCCGATCGCCGTCTTCGTCGGCGCCGGAGCGGACCTGCTCGCTGGTCAGGCCGAAGCGGCGCTCGCGGTTCTGATAGTCGAGGATCGCCGCCTCGAGATCTGCCCGGCGGAACTCGGGCCACATGCGCGCCGAGAGGTGGAGCTCCGCATAGGCGATCTGCCAGAGCAGGAAGTTGGAGACGCGCTGCTCGCCGCCGGTCCGGATCAGCAGGTCGGGGTCGGGCAGGTCGGGCGCGTAGAGGTATTGCGCGAAGCCCTTCTCGTCGAGACTCTCGCAGTCGAGCTTGCCCGATTCGACGTCGCGCGCGATCCGGCGCGCCGCGTCGACGATTTCGGCGCGGCCCCCGTAGGAGAGCGCGAAGGTGACCTGCATGCCGCGGTTGCCCGCGGTCCGGGCGACCGCGCGCTCGACGGCGCGCCGCGTCGACGCGGGCAGGCGGTCGAGGCGACCGATCGTGCGCACGCGCCCGTCGTGCTGCATGACCTCGTCGAGCTCCCGCTCGAGATACTCCTCGAGCAGGCTCATCAGGACGGAGACCTCGGTTCGGGGTCGGTTCCAGTTCTCGATCGAGAACGCGTAGAGCGTCAGGTACTCGACGCCGAGATCGCGCGCTGCCCGGATCACGTCCCGGACCGACTCGATCCCCGCGCGATGACCGGCGTTGCGGGACTGACCACGGGCGGTCGCCCAGCGTCCGTTGCCGTCCATGATGATGGCGACGTGGCGCGGCACGCGAGCGAGCGAGATCTCGGGCGTCGTCATGGAGTCTCCCCGCCTAGACCTCGAGGACTTCCTTTTCCTTCTGCGCCGTCAGCTCGTCGACCTTCTTGCCGTGCTCGTCGGTCAGGTCCTGGACCCTCTTCTCCGCCCGATGACGATCGTCCTTCGACAGGCCGTCGTCCTCGAGGTCCTTGAGCAGTGCGAGGGCGTCTCGGCGCGCGTCGCGGATCCGGACCTTGTGCTCCTCCGCGATCTTCTTGACCTGCTTGACGAGGTTCTTGCGCCGCTCCTCCGTGAGCGGCGGGATCGCGAGACGGATGACCTTGCCGTCGTTGGTCGGGGTGACGCCGAGGTCGGAGGCATGGATCGCCTTCTCGATCGCGGAGATCGCCGACTTGTCGAAGGGCGAGACCACGATCATGCGAGGATCGGGCGCCGAGAGCGTCGCGAGCTGATTGAGCGGCGTGGAGGTTCCGAAGTACTCGGCCGAGAGGCCGTCGAGCAGGCTCGTGCTGGCGCGACCGGTCCGGACCTTCTTGAGCTCCTTGCGGAAATGCTCGATCGCCTTGTCCATCGCGTCGCGCGCCTCTTCGAGCAGCGCGCTCACATCCGATTCGTCTGCCATCCCGATCGCTCCTCCGTGGGCGTGCTTCGTGCTCCCGACCCGGGCGCAGGGCCGCGTCCGGTCGGGCCCCTCGCCGCTTCAGTCCTGGATCCGGCCGACGATCGTGCCCACCCGCTCGCCCCGCACGGCCTTCATGATGTTGCCGCGAACGCCCATGTCGAAGATCAGGATCGGCAGGTCGTTCTCCCGACACAAGGCGATCGCCGTCTGGTCCATGAAGCGCAGGTCGCGCTGCAGGGCCTCGGCGAAGGCGAGCTCCTCGTAGCGGACCGCGTTCGGATCTTTGTGGGGGTCGGCGCTGTAGACCCCGTCGACCTGGGTCGCCTTCATCACGATCTCGGCCTGGACCTCGGCGGCCCGCAGCGCCGCCGCCGTATCGGTCGTGAAGTAGGGATTGCCGGTCCCGGCCGCGAAGATGACGATCCGGCCCTTCTCCATGTGGCGCATCGCGCGTCGCCGGATGTAGGGCTCGGCGACCTGGGCGATCTCGATCGCCGTCTGGACGCGCGTCGGAATGCCCTGCTTCTCGAGCGCGTCCTGCAGCGCCATCGCGTTGATGACGGAGGCCAGCATCCCCATGTAGTCGGCCTGGGCGCGGTCCATGCCCTGGGAGGCCGCCGTCATGCCGCGGATGATGTTGCCGCCGCCGATGACGATGCAGACCTCGGTCCCGAGCGCGTGGACCTCGCGGACCTGGTCCGCGATGTCCGCGATGAGACCCGGATGGATCCCGAACCCGTCCTCTCCGGCGAGGCCCTCGCCGGAGAGTTTCAAGAGGATCCTCCGGTATCCCGTCGCCACTAGGAAGCGGCCTCTCCCAGCTTGAAGCGGACGAACGACTTGACCGCGATCGTGCCCCCAGCGGTCTTGCCGGTCTGCGCGAGCAGGTCGCGCACCTTCGTGTCGGGATCCTTGACGAAGCCCTGGGCGAGCAGGCAGTTCTCGCTGAAGAACTTGTTCATGCGCCCATCGACCATCTTCTCGATCACGTTGGCCGGCTTGCCGCTCTCCTGGGCCTGGGCCGTCAGGATCCGACGCTCCTTCTCGACGACGTCGGCCGGAACGTCGGCCCGATCCACCGCGATCGGCGTCGGATCGTGGGCCGCGACGTGCATCGCGACGTCCTTCGCGACCGCTTCGACGGCGTCGCCCGAGAGGCCGGTCTCGAGCGCCACGAGCACGCCGAGCTTCCCGCCCCCGTGGACGTAGCCCCCGACGACGCCCTTCACGTCGACCGTCGCCACCCGCTTCAGCTGGATGTTCTCGCCGACCTTGGCGACCGCCGCCTTCACCACGTCGTCCACCGTCGCGCCACCGAGCTTGAGCGCGAGCGCCTGCTCGGCCTCCGCGACCCCCGGCGCCTGCAGACAGGCCTCCGCGATCGACTGGGCCAGCTGCTGGAAGTCGGGCGTCTTCGCGACGAAGTCGGTCTCGCAACCGAGCTCGATCAGCGCACCGCGCCCTCCGTCGGAGGCGAACACGACCGCGCCCTCGGACGTCTCCCGCCCGGCGCGCTTGCCCGCCTTCGCGAGGCCCCGCTCGCGCAGCAGCTCGCGCGCGCGCTCGACGTCGCCGCTCGCGTCGGCGAGCGCGCGCTTGCAGTCCATCATCCCCGCGCCCGTGGAATCACGCAGCGCCTTCACGTCCCCTGCAGATACCTCTGCCACCGCCTTCGTCTCCCGGATCGAGCCACTCGATCCCAGGGGCGCCACCGCGCCCGGTTGTCAGGCCTGCTCGCCCTCACTCGGAGCGGGCGTCGCGGGCGCCGCCGCCTCGTCGCCGCCCTTGTGGCCGCCCGCCGAATAGCTGCGACCGCCGCCCGCGGCGCCCGAGCCGCGCCCGCGGCGCGGGGCCTGCTTGATCTCGACCACGCGCCGGCCCGTCTTCGCGGACAGATCGGGCTTCTCGTCCTGCGGCCGATCGCGTCGCTGCGCGGCCAGCTCCGCCTGATGGAGCTCGTAGCCCTCGAGGCAGGCGTTGCCCGCGGCCGTGCAGTACAGGTCGATCGCCCGGATCGCGTCGTCGTTGCCGGGCACGACGAAGTCGATGTCGCGCGGGCTGTTGTTCGAATCGACGATGCCGACGATCGGGATGCAGAGCCGCTTGGCCTCCTGCACCGCGATCGACTCCTTGCCGACGTCGATGATGAAGAGCGCAGACGGCAGCCGATCCATCTTGCGGATGCCCTCGAGCGACTTCGAGTACTTCTCGGTCTCGCGCGAGACCGCGGCGAGCTCCTTCTTCGACAGCTCGGCCTTCTTCTCCTCGGAGCCGAGGATCTCGAGGTTCCCGTTGTACCGCTCGATCGACTTCCGCACCGTCTTCCAGTTCGTCAGCATGCCGCCGAGCCAGCGGTTGTTGACGTAGAACTGCTTCGATCGCTGCGCCTCGGTCATGATCGGCGCCGCGGCTTGTCGCTTCGTGCCGACGAAGAGGATGCTCCCGCCGCCCGCGGCCGTGTCGCGCAGGAACTCGAGCGCCTCGCTCAGCATGGGGAGCGTCTGATCGAGGTCGAGGATGTGGGTCCCGTTGCGCTCGCCGAAGATGTACGAGCGCATCTGCGGATTCCAGCGGCCGGGCTGGTGGCCGTAGTGGACGCCGGCTTCGAACAGGGATCGGATCGTGAGCTCCTGCTCTTTCATCACGGCCCCCATCTCGCGCGGCGAGGGGGCGGGCGTGGCGGGCTGGGCTCGATAGGCGGACGTCGTCTCGGCCTCCGTCGGGGCCGGCGTTTCGGACATGGATCTCTCCTTCGCGGTTGTGCCTCCGCTCCGAGCCGTCCTGTCCCCGACCCGACGCGAGCGCGACCGCTCCCCTCTCCGTCCCGCTCCGGCCTCGTGCTCGAGGCCGCAGCGGTCCCTCTGTCCGGGCACTCCGGGCGAAGGGACGGGGATGCGGTCTGGACTCGCTCCGGGCACCGCCGGGGTGACTCGGAACGTGTGATTTGGCGGGTGTTTAGCAGACCGGCTCGCGCGGGACCACGGGCCCGCAGAGCGCCTCAGGTGGTGTACTCGGCATTGACCCGGATGTACTCGTAGGTCAGGTCGCAGGTGAAGAGCCGGGCCTGGCCGGGTCCGCGGCCGAGGTCCACCCGGATCTCGATCTCCTCCGCGCGGAGCGCCTGTTCGGCGCGCTTGCGGGCCGCGGGCCCGGCCGAGCGACCGCGGGTGAAGACCGGGACGCCGCCGAGCAGGATCCGGGTCCGTTCGGGATGCCAGGCGATCCGCGCCGCGCCGAGGGTCTGGAGGATGCGTCCCCAGTTCGGGTCGCCGCCGAAGACCGCCGTCTTGACCAGCAGCGAGTTGCCGATCCGACGCGCCGCCCGGTCCGCCTCCTGCTGCGAGCGAGCGCCCCGGACGTCGACCAGCAGGAGCTTGGTCGCGCCCTCGCCGTCGCGCGCGAGCTGGCGGACGAGGTCCTCACAGACGGCCTGGAGCGCCGCCTCGAAGCGCGCCGCATCGCGCGAGCCCGCGCGCAGGACAGAACGCATCGCGTGGCCGCTCGCGAAGAGCATGACCGTGTCCGAGGTCGAGGTCTCCCCGTCGACCGAGAGCCGATTGAACGTCGCGTCCGCGACGCGTCGCAGCATCGTCCGCAGCAGCGCGGGCGGGAGCTTCGCGTCGGTCGTCACGAACGCGAGCATCGTCGCCATGTTCGGCTCGATCATGCCCGCGCCCTTCGCGATGCCCTGGATCGAGACGCGCTGCCCGTCGAGCGACACGGTCGCCCGCGCGAGCTTGGCGTAGGTATCCGTCGTCCGGATCGCCTCCGCAGCGTCGACCATCCCCTCCGGCGAGAGGGCCGCGACCGCCTGCGGAATGCCGCGCGCGAGCAGGTCGAGCGGCAGCGGCTGCCCGATGACCCCGGTCGAGGCGACGAGCACGTCCTCCTCCCCGCAGCCGATCGCCTTCGCAGCGAGCCGCGCCATCGTCCTCGCATCGCGGAGGCCTCGCGCGCCCATCGCCACGTTCGAGCAGCCGCTGTTGACCACGACCGCCCGCGCGCGGCCCCGCCGCACGCGCGCGCGAGAGACCTCGACCGGCGCGCCGACCACGGTCGAGCGCGTGAAGACGCCGGCGACGCTGGCCGGCTCGTCGGCCACGATCAGGGCCAGATCGCGCGCCTTCGCCTTGATGCCCGCATGGATGCCCGCCGCGCGAAAGCCCGGCACCGGCCGCGCCCCGCGCTCCACCTTCACGCTCGCCAATTCCGTCGAATCCCCCCGCCGACGATCCAGAGGCTGGACCGAGGGCTCACGCGCGCGGCCGTCGGTTCATGCCCCGACCGGGGCTTCAGCCGCCGCAGCAGCGCTTGTGCTTCTTGCCGCTCCCGCATGGGCAAGGCTGATTCGGCCCGACCTTCGCGACCGAGGTCGGCGCGCCCCCCGCCGCGGCCGAACGGAACGCCGCGGATCCGGCCGCCGGCGCGCTGCCCGCCGCTGCAGCGCCCCGTCCCGGGGCCGGCGCGCCCCCGGCGGTCCCGCCGGACGCCGACCCGCGCGACTGGCCCTCGCCCGCTGTCGCCTCGCGTCGGGGAGCCTGTGCCGCGGGCTGCGCGATCGCCGGCCGCGGATAGCCGAAGCGGAAGACGAACCCCGCGAAGGTGTCGTCGATGCGCTGCTCCATCTCGCCGAAGAGCGCGAAGCCCTCGCGCTGGTACTCGATCTTGGGGTCGCGCTGGGCATAGCCGCGCAGGTTGATCGACTCGCGCAGGCCGTCCATCGTCCGAAGATGGCCCTTCCACTGGGCGTCGAGGATCTGCAGCTGCAGGTCGCGCACGATGTCGTCGAAGCTCGGATAGTTCGCGAACGCGGCGTAGGTCTCCTGCTTGAGGACGCGTCCCTCTTCCCGCTTCGCTTCGAGGATCACCGCCAGGCGGGCGAGGATCGCGTGGCCCAGGGCGTCGCGATCGCGATGCCGCTCGCCCGACTCCGTCCGGAACGGGGGCTCCTCGACCGAGAACGTGACGCCGAACTGCGACTCGAGCGCGTGGGCGATCTCGACGAGGTCGTCGGTCTCGGGCTCGCCGCGCGCCGGCCAGAATCGCTCGAGCACCGACACGACATGGCCCTCGACACAGGCGTCGATCTCCGCGCGCACCGCCTCGGCGTCGGCCGACATCGCGGCGAGCCGACGCGCATAGAACGCCTGGCGCTGCTTGTTCATGACGTTGTCGTAGTCGAGCAGATGCTTGCGGATGTCGAAGTTGCGGCTCTCGACCTTCTTCTGCGCGCCCTCGATCACGCGCGAGAGCATGCGATTCTCGATCGCCTCGCCCTCCTGCACGCCGACGCGATCCCACCAGAGCTTGACGCGATCCGCCTCGAAGATCCGAAGCAGATCGTCTTCGAGCGAGAGGAAGAACTGGGACGAGCCCGGATCGCCCTGGCGACCGGCGCGACCGCGCAGCTGGTTGTCGATGCGGCGGCTCTCGTGGCGCTCGGTCCCCAGGATGTGGAGCCCGCCCGCGGCGAGGACCTCGGCCCGCTCGGCCACGCACTGCGCCTCGTACCGCGCGAGCGTCGCCTCGAAGTCGGGATGGGCCCGGTCGTGGCCGCATTCCTTGAGCGCCATCTGCTCGGGATTGCCGCCGAGCAGGATGTCCGTTCCGCGGCCGGCCATGTTGGTCGAGATGGTAATCGCGCCCTTGCGACCCGCCTGCGCCACGATCTCGCTCTCGAGCTCGTGCTTCTTCGCGTTCAGCACGGAGTGTTTGAGGCCCGTTCGCCCGAGCTGGGTCGAGAGCATCTCCGAGGTCTCGATCGAGATCGTGCCGACCAGCACGGGCTGACCGGCCTCGTGGCGCGCCCGCAGCTCGTCGATCACCGCGTCGAACTTCTCCTTCTTCGTCTTGAAGACGACGTCGGCATGGTCGAGGCGGACCATCGGGCGGTTGGTCGGAATGAGCGAAACGTCGAGGTCGTAGATCTTCGCGAACTCCTCCGCCTCGGTGTCGGCCGTCCCGGTCATGCCGGCCAGCTTGTCGTACATGCGGAAGTAGTTCTGGAACGTGATCGAGGCCAGGGTCTGGTTCTCGCTGCGGACGGGGATGCCTTCCTTCGCCTCGACGGCCTGATGCAGGCCGTCCGACCAGCGCCGACCCGGCATGAGCCGCCCCGTGTGCTCGTCGACGATCACGACCTCCTTGTGGCCGTCCTCGCCTTGACGCACGACGTAGTCGACGTCGATCCGCTTGAGCGAATGCGCGGCGAGCGCCTGCTGCAGCGCGTGCAGGACGGGGAGCATGCCCGGGTCGAAGAGGTTGTCGACGCGCAGCATGCGCTCGCATTTGTGGATGCCCTGGTCCGTGAAGGTCGCGGAGTGGGCCTTCTCGTCGAGCCAGAAGTCGCCCGTCTCGTCGATGCCCTTCGCCGGCTCGGCGGCCGTGCCCTTCACGAGGGAGGGGATCAGGCGATTGGCGATGGTGTAGATCTGGGTGTTCTGCTCGGAGGGACCCGCGATGATGAGCGGCGTGCGCGCCTCGTCGATCAGGATCGAGTCGACCTCGTCGACGATCGCGAAGTTCAGCTCCCGCTGGACGCAGGAGGAGAGCGCGAACTTCATGTTGTCGCGCAGGTAGTCGAAGCCGAGCTCGTTGTTCGTGCAGTACGTGATGTCGGCGCGGTAGGCGGCCTGGCGCTGGGCGTCGGTCAGGCCGTGGACGATCGCGCCGACCTCGAGACCGAGGAAGCGATGGACCTGCCCCATCCATTCGGCGTCGCGCTTGGCGAGGAAGTCGTTGACCGTCACGACGTGGACGCCGCGACCGGAGAGGCCGTTCAGATAGGCCGGGAGCGTCGCGACGAGGGTCTTGCCCTCACCCGTCTTCATCTCGGCGATCCGCCCCTGGTGGAGCACGATGCCGCCGATCAGCTGGACGTCGTAATGACGCTGGCCCAGCGTCCGCTTGGCCGCCTCGCGCACCGTCGCGAAGGCCTCGGGCAGCAGCGCGTCGAGGTCCTCGCCCCGCTCGAGCCGCTCCCGGAACTGCGCGGTGCGGGCGCGCAGATCGGCGTCCGAGAGGCGCGAGAGCGCGCCCTCGAGATCGTTCGTCCGCTCGACCAGCGGGAAGAGCCGCTTGATCGCACGGTCGTTCGCCGTGCCGAGGATCCTGCTGAAAATGCGCTGCATCGGCCCGATCCGGCTCGCGACGGGCGCCCCGTCCGCTCGGGTGCGCGCCCGTCCTCGCGGGCACTGCGCACTCTCGCCGGGCCGAGGCGACGTCGAAGCTCGTTGGGGGGTCTTCGAACGGGCGGAGGGTAGGAGAGGCGTCCGCGGGGAGCAATCGCGCGGCGCCCACGGGCCGATCACCCGCCCGAGACCGGTGACCGCGCCGCGCGAGGCGAGCCCGCGCGGGTGCGATCGGGGCCGGCGCACGGCGCGGGGCGGCTCGGTCGGCGATCAGTCGAAGATGTAGTCGAGGGGATTGCGCGCTCGGCCGTTGACCTCGACGACGTAGTGGAGGTGGGGGCCGGTGCTGCGGCCGGTGTTGCCGATGGCGGCGACCTTCTGTCCGCGAGCCACGGTCTCGCCGGCCTTCACGAAGATCTTGCTCGTATGGCCGTAGATCGTCTTGACCCCATGACCGTGGTCGATGACGAGCGCCTGGCCGAGGGGGCCCTTGTTGCCGACGAAGGTCGCGCGGCCCCGGGCCGGCGCGACGATCGGCGTGCCGACGGCGGCCGAGATGTCGAGACCGGCATGCATCTGGCGACGGCCCGTGAAGGGCGAGACGCGGGGGCCGAAGCGGGAGGTCAACCAGCCCTTCGAGGGCCAGATCGAGGGGCTCGAGGCGAGCTTCTCCTGCTTGTCCTCGAGCTGACTGAGCAGGCGCTGGAGCGAGTCGATGCGCGCCTGCGCGCCGGCGTCGAGATCGATCGCGCGCGCATCGAGCCCGGTCAGCCAACCCTCGCCCGTGGCGAGGGGCACGCCGCTCGAGAAGTCCTCCTCGTCGCCACCCTGTCCGGTGTAGGGCGCGCCGGTCGGCAGCGCCTCGTCGAGGGCCCCGCCGACGGGCTCGGCCTCCATCGCGCCGTCGATCGCCTCCTCGATCGGCTGCTCGCCGCCGACTCCGACCGCGCCCGGCAGATTCGCGATGATGCGGACCTTGCGTTCGAGGTCGGCGACCTTCGAGAGCTGCGTATCGACCTGGTGGATGCGCGCGCGGAACGCCTCGATCTGGTCGCGCTGCTGGCCGGTCTCTTCGCGCAGGCTCGCGAGCTCGGCCGTCTCGCCGCGGAGCCGGATCCAGTCCCAGCCCATCACGCCGACGACCAGCGCGACGAGCGCGATCGCGATGACGACGCCGCGGACCCGTGCCTTGGGAATCGAGATCTGTACGGGGCGCGCGTGCGCGTCCTTCAGCCAGATCAGCTTGTAGGCGTCCATCGATCCTCCCTGCTCGCCCTTCGCGCCGCGCCGCTCGAGACGCGCCGCGCGTTCACGCTCCGTCAGTCGGGCAGGCTCACCGCGATGCGGAGCTTCCCCATCTGGATCTCGTCGTTGCGCTGCAGCCAGTGCCGCGAGACCTTGGCGCCGTTGACCAGGGTGCCGTTCGTGCTCCCCAGGTCCTCGACGAAGAACCGTTGGCCGTCGAAGCCGATCGCCGCGTGTGCACGCGAGATCGTCGCTTCGGCCAGCGCGAGGTCCGCCTTGCGCCCGCGCCCGATCACGATGCGGTCGCGATCGAGCGCGACCTCGAGCCCCTCGTAGAAGCCCGAGAGCACGATCGCCGTCGCGCCGGACGGGGGACGCCGTCGCATCGCCGGATCCACCGACCTGCCGGACGACGCCGACCGAACCTCACCGGTGTTGGCCATGTGGGGATCATCGGCCCTGGTCTCCGGGGCCTTGACGGACAATGGTCACAGTTTTCGAAGGAGGCCCGCGAAATTCCGGCCGGCGACGCGATCAGGGACGCTCGAGCAGGGAACGCGCATGCTCACGTGTGACCTCGGTCACACGCTCTCCGCCCGCCATCCGCGCGAGCTCGTCGACACGCGCCTCGCCCTCGACCCGCGCGACGCGCGTCCGCGTCCGGCCGCCTGCCTGCTCCTTGCGCACGACGAAGTGGCGCTCGGCAAAGGCCGCGATCTGGGGGAGATGGGTGATGCAGAGCACCTGGTGGTCGGTCGCCAGCTCGGCGAGCACCCGCCCGACCCGCTCGGCGACCGCGCCCCCGATGCCCGCGTCGACCTCGTCGAACACGATCACCATGTTGCGATCCGCGCGGCGCAGGCAGTTCTTGAGCGCCAGGAAGAGCCGCGAGAGCTCGCCGCCCGACGCGACCCGCTGGATCGGTCGCGGCGCCTCGCCCGCATTCGCCGAGAACAGGAACTGGGGTCGCTCGCGACCGCCCGCTCCGGTCTCGAGCCCCGGCGATGCCTCGTCGCGGGCGACGGGCTCGAGCGCGACGCGGAAGCGCGCCCCGGCCATGGCGAGCCCGGCGAGCTCCGTCTCGACCGCCCGGGCGAGCTTCTTCGCGGCCTTTTCCCGGGCCTTCGAGAGCTCGAGCGAAGTGGCGTTCGCGGTCTCGACCCGACGGACCCGCTCGGTCTCGAGCGCCCGGATGCGCGCGTCGGCGCCGGACAGGGTCTCGATCTCACGGAGGATCGCCTCGCGCTGGGCGCCCATCTCGAGCGGGCTCTGGCCGTATTTGCGCCGCAGCTTCTCGAGCCGCGCGATGCGCTCCTCGACCTGGGCCAGCCGGTTCGGATCGATCTCGAGCTCGGCCAGGTAGTCCGCCGCCCGGACGGCGATGTCCTGCAGCTCGCTCTGGAGCGCCTCGAGCCGCGCGGCCAGGCTCCCGAGATCCGGATCGAGCCGCTGGGCCGAGCCGAGCGCGCGCCGGGCCGCGGCGACCGTCGCCTCTGCGCTCGGTCCGTCGCCGTCTCCGCCCTCCCCGCCCGCGAGCGCGGCCGTCACGGTCGCGAGCTCCTCGGCCAGGCGCTCGGCGTGGGTCAGACGACGGTGATCGGCCTCGAGGGCGGCAATGGTCGCCGGATCGAGGTCCTCCTGCTCGAGCTCGCGCCGCTGGTACTCGAGGAAGTCGAGTCGGCGCGCGCGCTCGGCCTCGGCACGGCGCAGGGCCTCGAGCTCGCGATCGAGCTCGGCGACGCGCGCGACCTCGCGCCCGACGATCTCGCGCAGACTCGTCTTGCCCGCGTAGGCATCGAGGGCGATCACGTGGGTCTCGACGTGGCGCAGGGCCTGGGAGCCGTGCTGGCTCGAGATCTCGAGCTGTCCCCCGAAGATCTCGGCGAGGGTCGCGATCGGGACGAGCTCGCCGCCGATCCGGGCACGGCCGCGGCCGCCGGCCTGGAGCGTTCGCCGGACGATCAGCTCCGGCGGGATGCCGGCCTCGCGGGCGACCTCGAGCGCGATGCCGCGCCGCTCGAGATCCCGGGCGACGACCTGATGTCCGTCCATCCGAAAGAGCGCCTCGACGACGCCCTCGGTCGCCCCGCTGCGCAGCGCATCCGCCGGCGTCCGCCCCCCCGCGAGCAGGGCCAGGGCCGAGAGCACGATCGACTTGCCCGCGCCCGTCTCACCGGTCAACACGTTGAGGCCGGGGCCGAACTCGAGCTCGACCGACTCCACGAGGGCGAGGTTCTCGATGCGCAGGCTCTCGATCAAGACGCCCCCCTTCCCACCCCGCCGCAGGCCGCGCACCGACGGGTCGACGCGCCCCGTGCCCGAGCCGCCGCCATGCGCCCACGCGCACGCGCACCCACGCACCGCGCAGCGCCTCGGCTGCATCCGAACGCGCGACGACCGACGATCGCCCGGGAGGCGGGATGATCCCGCGCGAATGCACCGGCGCGCAAGCGCCCCGCCGCGAGCACCCCGCCCGAATGCCCGGTCCCCGCGCGCCCGCGATCCGTACCCGATCCCTGCCCGACGGTGACCTCCGCCTGCGCCATGCCGCCGATCGCGCCCGGCCCTCGGCTAGGATCGCGCCATGGGCGGCGACGAGACCCTCGACCTCTTTCCCGAGCGCGCCGCGCGCGCGCTCGAGCCGCACGCGCCTTTGGCCGAACGCATGCGTCCGCGCCGCCTCGAAGAGCTCGTCGGCCATGAGAGCCTGCTCGCCCCCGGCCGTCCGCTCCACAGCCTGCTCCAGGGCCAGTCGTTGCCGTCGCTCATCCTCTGGGGTCCGCCGGGAAGCGGCAAGACATCCCTCGCCTGGATCCTCGGCGAGCGCGCCGACGCACGGCTCGTTCCGCTCTCGGCCGTGACGGCGGGCGTGCCCGAGATCCGCAAGGCCGTGGAGGCCGCGCGCAGGACGCGGCTGCGGACATTGCTCTTCATCGACGAGATCCACCGCCTGAACAAGGCGCAGCAGGACGCGCTGCTTCCGCCCGTCGAATGGGGAACGGTGACCCTGATCGGCGCGACGACCGAGAACCCCTCGTTCAGCGTGATCGCGCCGCTGCTCTCCCGCTGTCGCGTCGTCGTGCTCGAGGCGCTCCCGCTCGAGGCGCTCGAACGCGTGATCGAGCGCGCGCTCGCAGACCGCGAGCAGGGGCTCGGCCGGACGCCCGTCGAAGTGCCGCAGACCGTGCGCCATGCGTTGATCCGGGCCTCCCAGGGCGACGCGCGTCGCCTGCTCGGGACCCTCGAGGCCGCGGTCGCGATCCATCTCGCGAGCGCGCGGCGGGGCCAGGCGCTCGACCTCGAGACCGTCGCCGCCGCCGTCGGCCGCGCCGCCCTGCGCCACGATCGCGACGGCGAGGAGCACTTCAACGTCGTCTCGGCCCTGATCAAGAGCCTGCGCGCGAGCGATCCCGATGCGGCGATCCACTACCTCGCCCGTATGGTCGAGGCGGGGGAGGATCCGCTCTACGTCGCGCGGCGCCTCGTGATCTTCGCCTCGGAGGACGTCGGCAACGCGGACCCGGCCGCCCTGCCCCTCGCGCTCGCCGCCCACCAGGCGGTCGAACGCATCGGGATGCCGGAGGGCCGGATCCCGCTGGCGCAGGTCGTGACCTATCTCGCCTGCGCGCCGAAGAGCAACGCCGCCTATCGAGCGCTCGGCGTCGCGCTCGAGGACCTGACGGCCCACGGCCCGCTCCCGGTCCCGAAGCATCTGCGCAACGCGCCGACGCGGCTGATGCGCGAGCTCGACTACGGGCGCGACTACGTCTACGCCCACGCGACCGAGGACGCCTTCGTCGCGGCGGAGAACCTTCCGGACGCGCTGCGCGGTCGCGTCTACTACGAGCCGACACGAAGAGGTGTCGAAGCGGAGATCGAACACCGCCTCACGGCGTGGCGGAACCGACGGCGCCACGCGCTCGCGCGCGAGCCCGGTGACGGGGATGTTGGGGATGACGGGTCAGCCCCGGGCGACCGCGGCGCCCGATCGCGCGACGCAACGCACGACTGATTCGCGGACGCGATGATCCGAGCATCGAAGCAGGGCCCTTCCCGACCCACCCCGGACCGCCGCCGGATTCCGGCCGATGCATGGGCCCGAACGACGAGGACCCGTGCGCGTTCCAAACGCACGGGTCCCGTTCGTCCAACCAACCTGTCAACCTGTCAACCTGTCAAACTGTCGATCCTGTCAAACGGTCGATCATCCTGTCCGATCATCCTGTCGATCGGCCGAACACCGACTCCCTGCTGCCGGCCTCCGGCTGCTGCCCGCCTCCGGCTGCTGCCGGCTGCTGCCGGCTGCTGCCGGCCTCCGAACGGAGCGCTCTCGCGCTCGGCCCCCTCGCCCGCCGCTCCCGACGGAACGGCCGAGCGAGGGACCTCGGTCGACCCGCCGCGCGAGCAGGAGAGGTCTCGCGTGGCGCAGTCGAGACGAGGGATGCCGGACCCCGACGCGCGGTTCCCCGCCCGCCGCGCCCGCGCGCCCCTGCCCCGCTCGTTCCACTACGCTCGGCGCCGCCCGGCCGATCCGTCGGGCCCGCCGCCATCGTCGATCGCCGTCGATCGGGTTCGATCGCAGGACCCGCTGCGACGGCCACGGCAGCCGCGACCGGCTGCGAGGAGCAACGCATGTCGAGCCGCGCATCCCATCTGCCTGCCGGCGAGGTCTTCGACCCGACCGCAGGCGGTGCCCGCAATCTGACGGAGGCCTGGATGCGTGCGGCCCGGAGGGCGCCGGACGTGCCCCAGATCCACGACTCGCGGCAGGGCTGGCTCGAGCGCGGCGCGCTCGAGGCGGGCTCGGCCGAGCGCGCCGGGCGCCTGGCGCGTCTCGGGCTTCGGCGGGGGGACCGGGTGCTCGTCTGCGCCGAGAGCTCGGTCGAGCTCGTACAGGCCTACGTCGCCTGCCTTCGACTCGGACTCGTCGTGGTCCCGACCAACACCGCCTATGGAGCGCGCGAGCTCGCCCACGTGCTCCAGGATGCCGAGCCCCGCGCGGCCCTCGTCGACGACCCGGCGCGCGCGGCGGTCTTCGCCGAGCTCGCCCCGTCGCTCCATCGCCTGAGCCCCGCGCTCGACCTGCCCGGCGGCCCGACGCCGGCGCTCGAGACGGCCTCGCCCGAGGATCCGGCGCTTCTCTGTTACACCTCGGGCACGACGGGCGCGCCGAAGGGCGCCGTCCTGCGCCATCGCCACTGCCTGGCGAGCGCCGAAGCGCTGCGCCTCGCCTGGCGTTGGCGCGAGTCGGACCGTTTGCTCCTGTCCCTACCGCTCTTCCACATGCACGGCCTCGGCGTCGGACTCCATGGCACCCTGCACTGCGGCGCCTCCGTGGTCCTCTACACGGCCTTCCGTCCGGACGACATCCTCGCGGACGTCGAGACCCATGCCGCCACGCTCTTCTTCGGCGTCCCGACCCTGTACCACCGCCTCGCCGCCCATCCCGACGTCGAACGCCTCGCCCGCTTGCGTCTCTGCGTCTCCGGATCCGCCGCGCTCCCGGCGAGTCTGCACACGGAAATCGCACGCCTGACGGGACAGCGCGTGCTCGAGCGCTACGGCATGACCGAGACCCTGATGCTCGTCTCGAATCCGGTGGATGGCGAGCGCCGGCCGGGCTCGGTCGGGCTGCCGCTGCCGGGCGTCGAGGTCCGGCTCGCGGGGGATCGGCGCGAAGTCGAGGTGCGTGGCCCCAACGTCTTCGACGGGTACTGGCAGCGACCCACTGCGAACGCCGAGGCCTTCAGCGACGACGGCTTCTTTCGCACCGGCGATCTCGGGCGCTTCGACGACGACGGCTACCTGATCCTCGACGGACGTGCGAAGGAGCTCATCATCAGCGGCGGCTACAACGTCTATCCGCGCGAGGTCGAGGACGTGCTGCGGACCCATCCCGCGATCGAAGATGCGGCCGTCGTCGGCGAGCCCTCGGCCGAGTGGGGCGAGCGGGTCGTGGCCTACGTGGTCCGTCGCGAGGCGGTCGGGCGGGAGATGCTCGGAAGGGGAATCGCCGCCGGCGAGTCGCTCTCGCTCGAGGCGGTGCGCGGATGGGTCGGCAACCGACTCGCGGCCTTCAAGCATCCGCGCGCGCTCTACCCGGTCGACGCGCTCCCCCGCAATGCCCTGGGCAAGGTGCAGAAGCATCGCCTCGCGAACGGGAGGATCCGGCCGGAGGCCGAGTGAGGCGCGCTGGCCTGGGAGACGGACGCACGCGCGGGCGGGACGGGACTCGAACCCGGAACACGCTCCCCGCTGCACCCGCTGCACCCGCTGCAGGTCGATCGTTCGCGCTGGCTTCGGAGGGTCACTGGCGGGCCGGACGGGACTCGAACCCGCAACTTCCGGCGTGACAGGCCGGTGCTCTAACCGGTTGAACTACCGGCCCGCGGCAGGACTGGGCCGCAATTGTTAGCCGACCGGCCGACGTCCCGCTAGCGGGCGCGGGAGACGGCGGCGGGCAGGCGGAAGCGCAGCGCGAGCGCCTGGAGCTGGAGGATCAGGCCGAGATCGCCTTCGAGGCGGAGCTCGCCCGTGATCAGGGCCTCGAGCGGATGGAGTCCGCCGCGCTGGATCGCGTCGGCCTGCTCGGCGCCGAGCGCGACGGCGGCATCCGCCATGACCGCGATCGGGCCGGGCCCGAGCTGCACGGCCAGCCACCAGTCCCGCTCGGCGCGGCCCGGACGCCCGTGGATCTCGGCGTCGCCGGTACCGGCCGCGTCGGTCGCGCCCGCCCCGGGCGCGGAACCGTCGGCCGCCGGCTCGACGCGCAGCTCGACGCGACCGCGCAACGAGCGCAGCGCCTCGACGACCGCCGGATCGACGGTCGACTCCGCCGCCCGGGCGAGTCGCTCGGACCGTTCGCCCGCCCCGCCGAACAGCGCGCCGACGGCGTCTGCGACGAAGCCCGGCCGCCCCGCCCAGAGTGCGGCGCGCCAGTCGTCGACCCGCTGGATCAGCGTCAGGTCGCAGCGCGGGTCCCGTGTCGGCTCGATGCCGAGCTCGCCCTCGATGAAGTGGAGCGTCCATTCGCCCCCTCCCGGCCCCTCGAGCACGAGACCGAGACGGAACTCGACCTCGCGTGCCTGGGGAGGCAGCTCGAGCTCGGCGAACAGCGCCGGAATCACGTCCTCGACGAAGGTCTGCGGCGCGACGGGCTCGGCGGGCAGGATGCTCGGACCATCCGTCGGTCGCGCGCGCATGGGCTCGCTCTTCATGGTCGCAGAGCCTAGCCGCGCCGCCGCGAAGGTTCCGGATCGCGGTGCCGCCTCGACGGGGTGGCGCGGCGGGACGGGGCGGCGCGGGGACGAGGATGGTGGGCGCACAGGGACTCGAACCCCGGACCCCCTCGGTGTAAACGAGGTGCTCTAGCCAGCTGAGCTACGCGCCCATCGAATCGGAACCGTTCAGTTGACACCCGCCGGATGCGGCAGCTCGGTCGTCGGCCGCGGGGAGCGCCCGGGAACGATGTAGATGTCCTCGATCTCGTGGCTCCCATCGCCTTCCTGCAGGAAGCGATTGGGATCGTTGACCGCCAGCGCGGCGCGCAGGACCTCGTCCATGTGGCTCACGGGAATCAGCCGGATGTTCTTCTTGATGATGTCCGGCAGGTCCTTGAGATCCTTCTCGTTCTCCTTGGGGATCAGCACGGTGTCGATGCCGCCGCGATGGGCGGCGATCAGCTTCTCCTTGAGCCCCCCGATCGGCAGGACGCGCCCGCGCAGCGTGATCTCGCCCGTCATCGCGACGTTGGCGCGCACGGGAATGCGGGTCAGCGCCGACGCGATCGTCGTCGCAAGGGTGATGCCCGCAGAAGGGCCGTCCTTCGGCGTGCCCCCGTCCGGGACGTGGATGTGGACGTCGACCTTGTCGTGGAAGTCGCTGGTCAGCCCCAGCTGCTTCGCGCGCGAGCGGATGTAGGACATCGCCGCATTCGCGGACTCCTGCATGACCTCGCCGAGCCGACCCGTGATCAGGAGCTTGCCCTTGCCCGGGGTCACGGAGACCTCGGTCTGGAGCAGATCGCCGCCGACCTCGGTATAGGCCAGACCCGTCGTGACCCCGATCCGATTCTCGTCCTCGGTTCGCCCGAAGCGATAGCGCTGCACGCCGAGGTACTTCTTGACGAGCTTCGGATTGACGCGGACGGGCTTGAAGCGCTCGCCGGAGGAGACCTTCTCGCGCGCGACCTTGCGGGCGATCGACGCGAGCTCCCGCTCGAGCGAACGGACGCCCGACTCGCGCGTGTAGTGGCGGATCACCTCGAGCAGGGCGGCGTCGTTGAACGCGAGATCGCCGGGCTTGAGACCGTTGTCGTCCCGGACCTTGTCGACGAGGTGCTTGGTCGCGATCGCGAGCTTCTCGGACTCGATGTAGCCGGGGATCTGGATGATCTCCATGCGGTCCTGGAGCGGGCGCGGGATCTCGCCCAACACGTTCGCCGTGCAGATGAACATGACGCGCGAGAGGTCGTAGTCGACGTCGAGGTAGTGGTCGGCGAAGGTGTGGTTCTGCTCGGGATCGAGCACCTCGAGCATCGCCGAGCTCGGGTCGCCGCGGAAGTCCATCGACATCTTGTCGATCTCGTCGAGCAGGAAGACCGGATTCGAGCTGCCGGCCTTCTTCAATCCCTGGATGATCTTGCCCGGCAGCGCGCCGATGTAGGTCCGCCGATGGCCGCGGATCTCCGCCTCGTCGCGGACGCCGCCGAGGCTGATGCGCACGAAGTCGCGCCCCGTCGCGCGGGCGATCGACTTGCCGAGGGAGGTCTTGCCGACACCGGGCGGACCGACGAGGCAGAGAATCGGCCCCTTGAGCTTCTCGACGAGCGTCTGGACCGCGAGATACTCGAGGATCCGCTCCTTCGGCTTCTCGAGCCCGTAGTGGTCCGCGTCGAGGATCGACTCGGAGACGGTGAGGTCCTTCTCCTCCTGCTTGTACTCGTTCCAGGGGAGACCCAGCATCCAATCGATGTAGTTGCGGACGACGGTCGCTTCCGCCGCCATCGGCGACATCTGCTTGAGCTTCTTGATCTCCTTCTCGGTCCGGTCGCGCGCCTCCTGCGGCATCTTCTTCGCCGCGAGCTGCTCCTCGAGTTCGGAGATCTCGTTCTTCGGGTCGTCGCGCTCGCCGAGCTCCTTCTGGATCGCCCGCATCTGCTCGTTGAGGTAGTACTCCTTCTGGGAGCGCTCCATCTGCTTCTTGACGCGGCCACGGATCTTGCGCTCGACCTCGAGCACCTCGATCTCCGCCTGCATGCGGCTGAAGACCTCCTCCAGCCGGTCCGGGGCGGAGGTGACCTCGAGCAGCTTCTGGCGATCCGGCAGCTTCAGGTTGAGATGCGCCGCGACGGCGTCGGAGAGCTTGCCCGGGTCCTGAATGGCCGTGATCGAGTTGACGACTTCCGGGGCGACCTTCTTGTTGAGCTTGGCATAGGAATCGAAGGTCGTATGGACCGAGAGCACGAGGGCCTTGGCCTCGGCCGTGTCCGCGGCGTCGTCGGCGAGCTCCTCGACCTCGACCGCGAAGTACGGCTCGACCGCGGCGAATCGCCGGATCGCGGCGCGCGCGCGGCCCTCGACCAGGACCTTGACCGTCCCATCGGGCAATCGCAGCAGCTGGATGATCGTCCCGACCGTCCCGATCGCGTAGATGTCCTCGGGCGTGGGATCCTCCTCGCCCGCGACGCGCTGGGCCGCGACGACCAGTCTGCGGTCGGCGGCCATGGCGTCTTCGAGCGCCTGGATCGACTTGGGCCGCCCGACGAAGAGCGGGACCACCATGTTGGGAAACACGACGATGTCGCGCAGCGGCAGGAGCGGGATCCGACCTCCCTTTCCCGAATCTCGAGTCGCTTCAGCCATGCCCCCCTCCGACTCGCTCAGGCCGACTCCGCCTCGCGCTTCAGGCCCAGCACGGGCTCCGCCCCCTGCTCGATCACCTCCACGCCGACCACGCATTCCGCTACGTCGTCCCGCGAAGGCAGCTCGTACATCAGGTCGAGCATCGCGTTCTCGAGGATCGCCCGGAGTCCGCGCGCGCCCGACTTCTGCGCCAGGGCCTTGCGGGCCACTGCCGCCAGCGCCGCCTCCGTGAATCGGAGATCGACGCCCTCGAAGGCGAAGAGCTTCTGATACTGCTTGACCAGCGCGTTCTTCGGCTCCGTCAGGATCGAGATCAACGTCCGCTCATCGAGCTCCTCGAGCGTCGCGACGACGGGAAGCCGGCCGATGAACTCCGGGATCAGCCCGAAATGGAGCAGATCCTCGGCCTGGACCTCCCGCATCAGCTCGCCCTTCTTGCGATTGCGACGGTTCTGGATATCGGCCGCGAAGCCCAGTCCCTTCACTCCGATCCGGCGCTCGATGATGCCTTCGAGCCCGACGAAGGCGCCGCCGCAGATGAACAGGATGTTGGTCGTGTCGATTTGCAGGAACTCCTGCTGCGGGTGCTTTCGACCCCCCTTGGGCGGAACGCTCGCCATCGTTCCCTCGATGATCTTGAGCAGCGCCTGCTGGACGCCCTCGCCCGAGACGTCACGCGTGATGGACGGGTTCTCGCTCTTGCGGGCGATCTTGTCGATCTCGTCGATGTAGATGATGCCCCGCTGCGCGCGCTCGACGTCGTAGTTCGCCGCCTGCAGCAGGTTGAGCACGATGTTCTCGACGTCTTCGCCGACGTAGCCTGCCTCGGTCAGGGTCGTCGCATCGGCGATCGTGAACGGGACGTCGAGGATCCGCGCGAGGGTCTGCGCGAGCAGCGTCTTGCCCGAGCCGGTCGGCCCGAGCAGCAGGATGTTCGCCTTCTGCAGCTCGACGTCGCCCGCGCCCCCGGTCTCGATCCGGCGGTAGTGGTTGTGGACCGCGACCGAGAGGACCTTCTTCGCCGCGTCCTGCCCGATCACGTACTCGTCGAGCGCCGCCTTGATCTCCTTGGGCTTCAGCACCCGCTGCTGCCCGGTGCCGGAATCCTCCTGGCCGTACTCCTCCGCGATGATGTCGTTGCACAGCTCGATGCACTCGTCGCAGATGTAGACGGTGGGTCCCGCGATCAGCTTCTTGACCTCCTTCTGGGATTTCCCGCAGAAGGAGCACGAGAGATTCGCGTTGTCGTCCCGCTTCTTCATTTGCCCGATTCCCCGAGGAGTGCCGCGCGACTGCTCGCGACGACGTCGACGATTCCGTAGTCCCTGGCTTCCGAGGCGCTCAGATAATAATCCCGCTCGGTGTCGGCGGCGATCTGGTCGATCGGACGGCCCGTGTGCGAGGCCAGGATTTCGTCCATCCGATGGCGGAGTTTCAGGATCTCCTGCGCCTGGATGTCGATGTCGGAGGCCTGGCCGCGCGCACCGCCCATCGGCTGATGGATCATGATGCGCGAGTTGGCCAGCGCCGTGCGCTTACCCGGCGTGCCCGCGGCGAGCAACCATGCCCCCATCGACGATGCCTGTCCGATGCAGGTCGTATGGATGTCGGAGCGCACGAACTGCATCGTGTCGTAGATCGCGAGGCCCGCCGTCACCGAGCCGCCCGGCGAGTTGATGTAGAGATGGATGTCCTTGTCGGGATCGTCCGCCTCGAGATAGAGCAGCTGCGCGACGATCACGTTGGCGACGTCGTCGTGGATCTCGCTGCCCAGGAAGATCACCCGATCCCGCAGCAGGCGCGAGTAGATGTCGAAGACCCGCTCGCCCCGCTGATTCTGTTCGATCACGTACGGGATCGTGTAGGCCACCGTCGGGACGCGCCCCCTCGTCTCCCTCATCTCCGTCATCGCCCCCCGCACGCCTCCCTCCGGACTGAGCGCCTAGTCTCGGTCTTCCGGCGAGGCTTGGCAACTCGCGGGGTCGTCGCGCGACGGTCGGCGCGGAGCCGCCGGATGGCGAGGGTGTGACGCCCATGACATCGACGTGCCCGCGCGGACCGAATGGGGGTCCCTGCGTCGACCGACGGTTAGGCCTCGACGTCGGCGATGCGCGCGTTCTCCACGAGATGAGCGAGCGCCTTGCGGTCGACGATCTCGGCGGCGATCGCGGCATGCCAGCCCTGCGACCGGGCGAGGTCGTGCATCCGCTTCGCGTCGAGGCCCTGGGTCGATGCCATTTCGTCGAGCCGTGCGTGGATCTCTTCCTCGCTGGCGACGAGCGTCGCGCTCGTCGCGACGGACTCGAGCAGCAGGGCCTCGCGCACGCGGCGGCGCGCGTCCTCCCAGCCCTCTTCGCGCAGCTGCGCGACGCGCATGCGCACCTCGTGCTCGGGCAGGCGCCCGGAGAGCTGCTGCTCGAGCTGCTGCGCCTGGCTGTCGAGCTGGCGCGCGACGAGCGACGGCGGAACCTCGAAGCTCGTGCGCGTGAGCAGATCGTCGAGCAGGCTGCGCTCGAGCGCGTGGTCCGAGGCGTGGCGACGCTGGCCCTCGAGCGTCTCCCGGAGCTTGCGCTTCACGTCATCGAGCGTCTCGAAATCCCCGAGGTCCTTCGCGAAATCGTCGTCGAGCTCGGGCAGCTCGCGGCGCTTGATCGCCGTCACGCGCGCATCGAACACGGCCGCCTTGCCCGCGAGCGGCGCATGGCCGTAGTCGTCCGGGAACGTCACGTGGAGCGCGCGCGTCTCGCCCGACTGGACCCCGACGAGCTGGTCTTCGAAGCCGGGGATCATGCGACCCGAGCCGAGCTCGATCTCGACGCCCTCGGCCGACCCCCCTTCGAAGGCGACGCCGTCGATCGTGCCCTTGAAATCGACGGTGACCTGGTGGCCATTGGCCGCCGCGGTCTCCTCCGGCTCCTCGATCCACGAAGCGTGGCGCTCGCGCAGGCGCTCGAGCTCGGTCAACACCTCGTCATCGCCGACCTTCACGACGGGACGCGATCCCGAAACCGACGCGAGATCGGGAAGCTCGATCGACGGCTTCACCTCGATTCGAGCCTTGTAGCGGAACGCCTGGCCCGCCGTCGGCGGCTCCGCCTCGATCTGCGGCTCGACCACCGGCTGGATCTCGACCTGCTGCACCGCCTCGAAGAGCGTCTGATTGACGAGGACGCGTTCGACCTCCTCGCCGAGCTGCGGACCGTAGAGCTGACGGATCACGCGCGTCGGGACCTTGCCGGGACGGAACCCCTTGACGCGCGCGCCCTTGCGCAGCTCCTGCAGGACGCGGTCGAAGGCCTGGTCGACCCGGGTCGCCGAGACCTCCACCGAAAGCTCGCTCACCACCGGGGAGAGGACGTTCCTCTCGACCCGGACCTCGCGCGTTGCGGTCGCAGGCTCAGCCATGACTTCCTCGATCGATCGGGTTTCGCGTGCGGCTCGACGCCGGCCCCCACAGCCGCTCCGGGCGGCTCGGCGGGTGCCGGGGACAGGACTCGAACCTGCACGTCCAAAGGACGGTGGCTCCTAAGGCCACTGCGTCTACCAGTTCCGCCACCCCGGCTCGTCCGTCGATGCCCGCTCGGGCATCCGAAGCGCTGCATCGCGGTGCCCGGCTCGACGGGCGCCGAACGGATCGGAATCCGCCGACAGCGTCCCGACGATCTCGGATCGCCATCCAACACGCGCGGACCGCGCGCATGCGCGATTCGGAATCTGCACCCCATCGCGCGCCTGCGCGATGCGCGTCCGGCCGGGCTGGGTGGTGAGCGCGCAGGGAATCGAACCCTGAACCTAGTGATTAAGAGTCACTTGCTCTAACCAATTGAGCTACGCGCCCGGGCGGACATTAGAGGGCCGCCGAGGCGAGAGCAAGTCTCAGCCGGCCTCGGACGGGCGTTTCGCGGGCGCGCCGAATCCGCCCCCGCCCGGCGTCTCGATCCAGAGCTCGTCACCCGCTTCGAGCGCCGTCTCGAGCTGGCCCGCCACGGCCTCGAACGCGCCGGTCGCGGCGCGACGGATCCGGTTGCATCCGAGCGCCCCGGGCCCGCCGCCCGCGAGTCCGAAGGGGCGCAGGCGCCGACGTTGCGTGAGCAGTGACACTCGAACGGGACGCCGGAAGCGCAGTCCCCGCACGACGCCCTCGCCGCCTCGGAAGCGGCCGTCCCCGCCCGAGCCCGTGCGCAGGGTGAACGCCAGCAGCTCGACCGGGTAGCGGGTCTCGAGGATCTCGGGATCGGTGATCCGGGTGTTGGTCATGTGCGTATGGACGCCGGACGCGCCGTCCGCGAAGGGCGTCGCGCCGGCGCCGCCGCCGATCGTCTCGTAGTAGCCGAAGCGATCGTCGCCGAAGGCGACGTTGTTCATGGTCCCCTGGCTCGCGGCGGCCCGCCCGAGCGCCCCGAGCAGCACGTCGACGACCCGCTGCGAGGTCTCGACGTTGCCCCCGGCGACCGCGGATCCTCGCGGCGGATCGAGCAACGAGCCCGCCGGAATCACGAGCTCGACCGGCGCGAGACAGCCCCCGTTGAGCGGGATGCGGGCCGAGACGATCGAACGCAGCACGTAGATCACCGCCGCCCGCACGACCGAGGTCGGCGCGTTGAGATTGCCCGCGACCGCCGCGCCGGTCCCGGCGAAGTCGATTCGCACGCGCGCTGGCAGGCGATCGTCCGATCCGGCCGGGCGGTGGCGGATCTCGAGCGCCACGCGAATCGGCGTGCCGTCGTCGAGGGCGTCGTCGAAGGCGTGGCGGCCGGGCGCGAGCCGCGCGAGCTCGCGCGCGACCATCTGCGCGGCGGCGGATTGCAGCGCCGCCATCGTCCCGACCACGATCGCCTCGCCCTCCTCGCGAACGAGCTGGACGAGTCGCGCGCTCCCCGCCCGATTCGCCGCGATCATCGCCTCGAGGTCCGCGACGTTGTCGTCCGGCCGACGCGCCGGATGCGGCCCGGCCGCGAGCAGCGCGCGCAGCCGCGCCTCGTCGAAGCGGCCGTCGCGCACGAGCGCAAAGGCCTCGATCAACACGCCCTCGTCCGCGAGCCGCGTCGAGCAGGCCGGCATCGAGCCGGGCGCCTCGCCCCCGAGATCCGCGTGGTGGCCCCGGCTCGCGACGAAGAACGACGGCGCCTCGCGGTCCGGCAGGAAGACGGGGCTCACGACCGTCACATCCGGCAGGTGGGACCCGCCTTCGAAGGGATCGTTGGTCACGATGACGTCGCCGTCCCGCAGCGGCGCGAACCGCCGGCGCACCGCCGCCACCGTATCCGCCATCGCGCCGAGATGCACCGGAATGTGCGGCGCGTTCGCAACGAGCCCCCCCTCGCCATCGAAGACCGCACACGAGTAGTCGAGGCGCTCCTTGATGTTGGTCGAGACGGAGGTGTTCCGGAGCACCGCCCCCATCTGTTCGGCGATCGACATGAAGCGGCTGCCGAGAATCTCGAGCCGGATCGGATCGGGCTCCGCACCGCCCGACGCCTCGCCCGCATCCGGCGCCGGGCCGGCATCGCGCGCGTCCCCCGCCTCCGACGCATCGCCCTCGCTGCGCCTCGCCGAGGCGGGCGCGAGGTCGCGGATCCGAAACACGCCCTCGTCGTCGACCGCGAGCGCGAAGCCCGGATCGAGCACGACGGTGGCGCTCGCCTCGAGCACGAGCGCCGGACCTTCGAGCCCCTGCCCGGGACGCAGCGCCTCCCGCTCGAAGACGGGCGTCTCGACGAATCCGCTCCCCGGGAACCACACGCGTTCGCGGCGGCGAACGATGGGCGCCGGCGCCGCTCGGGCCGACGGATCGTCCCCATCCCGACGCCCGCCCGCGCGCGGGCGGGCGGCATCGCTCGGCCCGGCGCCGCCGACGAGGTTCTCGGCGCCGGCGACACGCAGACGGATCGCCTGGATCTCGATCGCGCGGGCCTCGCGGACGTAGCCGAAGCGGTCGCGATGGAGCCGCTCGAAGGATTCGCGCCAGCGCGCGGCCGTGCGCGCCGCGGGCGTCTCCGGATCGGCGGGCGCGAGCACCTCGAGCGCCGTATCCGTCCCGAGATAGCCGAGGTCGAGGCTCGCCTCGATCGACAGCCGATCGCTCGCCTCGCCCTCCTCCGCGAGCGCCGCACGGCCGCGCTCGGCGAGCGTCCGCCAGGTCTCGACGACGTACGCATCGAGCTCGCCCTGCTCCGGAATCCGGCGACCGCCGCCGTCGCGCTCGCCGTGCCAGCTGTTGCGCGCGATCCCGATGCCATAGGCGGAGAGCACGCCCGCGAGCGGGTGCAGCAGGATCTCGCGGATCCCGAGCCGACGCGCGATCGCGCAGACGTGCTGCCCGCCCGCCCCGCCGAAGCCGACCAGGACGTGGTCGCGCGGATCGACGCCGCGCGAGACGCACAGCTCGACGATCGCCTGCGCCATGTGGGCGTTGGCGATCTCGACGAAGCCAGCGGCGATCGCCTCGGGTCCGCGCGCGAAGCCGGCGCGCGCCAGGACCTGGCCGAGCGCCTCGAGCGCCCGCTCGACCGGCTCGCGCTCGAGCGCGAAGGGAAAGCGATCCGGCAGGACCCGTCCGAGCGCGAAGTTCGCATCGGTCACCGTCAGCTCGCGGCCGAGCAGCGCGCCGTCGGACCCGCGCCGTGCATAACAGAGCGGCCCGGGGTCGGCGCCCGCGCTCTCGGGACCGACGCTGAAGCGACTGCCGTCGAAGCGGCAGAGCGAGCCTCCGCCCGCGGCGACGGTATGGATGCGCAGCATCGGCGCCTTGACGCGCACCCCGCCGACGACGCTCTCGAAGCTGCGTTCGAGCCGCTCTCCCTCGACCAGCGAGACGTCGGTCGAGGTCCCGCCCATGTCGAATCCGATCGCGCGGGATCGTCCCGCCCGCTTCGCGACCGCGCGCGTCGCGAGCACGCCGCCCGCCGGCCCGGAGACGAGGGCGTGGGGTCCGCGAAAGCGCTCGGCGCCCGTGAGCCCACCGGAGGATTGCATCAACCGAAGCTCGGCGCGCGGGAGCGCGGCGCGGAGCCGTTCGACGTGCTCGCGCAGGCGGGGTGTCAGATAGGCGTCGGCGATCGTCGTCTCGCCCCGGGCGAGCAGCCCGATCTCGCGCGCCGTCTCATGCGAGCAGACGACCTCGTCGAAGCCGACCTCGCGCGCGAGCGCGGCGAGCGCGCGCTCCTCGGTCGCGTCGCGGTGGGCATGGATCAGGGCGATCGCGACGGATCGCGCGCCCTCGGATCGCGCGCGCGCGAGCGCCGTGCGCGCCGCCGCCGGATCGAGCGGCTCGACCAGCTCGCCCTCGGCCGAGCGCCGGCCCGCGACCTCGAGCACGATCGCGTGCAGCCGCGGCGGCTTGACGATCTCGAGCTCGAAGAGTGCCGGCCGCTCTTGCGTCCCGATGTCGAAGACGCCGGCGAGCCCGCGGTTCGCCACCAGCGCCGTCGGGACGCCGCGCCGCTCGAGCAGCGCGTTCGTCGCGACCGTCGTTCCCAGGCGGACCGAGCAGGCGAGCGATGCGAGGGGCGTGGGATCGCCCGCCTGGTCCAGCAGCAGCGCGATCGCGCGCACGGGCGCGTCGCCGCCCGAGAGGACCTTGCCGACCGAGAGCGCGCCGCTCGGCGAGCACGCGATGCAGTCCGTGAACGTCCCGCCGCAGTCGATGAAGAACTGCCAACGCCGCCCGCTCATGCCGGTCGCCTCCGCACGAGGCGGCGCCCGAGGCCGAGCGCCACGCGGACGACCCCCTCGCGCAGCGGGGCATCGCCGACGAAGCGCACGCCGACGAGAGCGACGAGCCCGTAGGCCAGGCCGCCGCCGAGCAGCGCGAGCCAGGCGCGCGGGTCGCGCAGGGCCAGCGCCCGCGCCGCCGCCAGCGCGGCGAGCGAGGCCGCCGCGACGATGGCGAGCGTGCGCGCCAGCGTCGCGAGGAGGGCACGCAGGTCGGGCGCGCCGGAGCGCGCCTTCAGCCAGACGAGCGTCACCAGCGCGTTCAGGCTGATCGCCGCGACCGATGCGAGCGCGAGACCCGCGACCCCGCGCAGCTGCCCCCCGACCCAGTAGAGCGGAAAGACGCAGACGGCGATCGCGGTCGAGAGCCCCATCGCGCGCCACATCTCGCTGCGCGCATAGAATCCGCGCACCGCCACCTGCTGCACCACCCAGCCCGGCACTGCCCATGCCAGCACCGCGAGCAGCCCCGCCACCTCGACGGCATCCGCCGCCGCGAAGCGCCCCCGCTCGTACACCACGCGCACGATCGGATCGGCGAGCGCGAAGAGCCCGCCCGACGCGAGCAGGCCGAGGCCGAGGATCGTGCGCAGCGTCGAGGTCAGGACGCCATCGAACTCCGCCCGCGCCTCGCGCTGGAAGAGCGCCGTCAGCGTCGGCAGCAGCGCCGCACCCACCGCCTGACCGATCACGCCGACCGGCAGCATCATCAGCTTGCGCGCGTAGGTGATCGCCGCGATCACGCCCGGCGCCACCGTGGCGCCGACCCACTTCTCGTACCACTCGTCGACGGTCGTGAGCCCGACGCCGAGCATCAGCGGCAGGGCGAGCCAGAGGTACTCGCGAAAATCGGCGTCGAGCAGCCCGATCCGCGTGCGGCCGATGGCTCCGGGCAGCCGCCGGAGCGCGAGCGCCGGAATCGCCCATTGTCCGATCAGCGCGCCGGCGAGGGTGCCCCAGGCGAAGCCGTCGGCGCCCGCGAGCACGAGGCCGCCCGCGATCGGCGCCGCGCTGTAGACGACGCTCGAGGCCGCCTGCGCGCCGAAATGCCCATGGGCCATCAGGACCGCGCGCAGGCAGCCGCCCGTCAGGAAGAAGACCTGCGCCGGCAGCACGATGCGCGTCAGGCGGAGCGCGGCCGCGTGGGTCACGGGATCGAAGTCCGGGAACTGGAGCCGCAGCAGGGGGTCGGCCCAGACCCAGCAGAGGAGCGTCGCGACGACGGACGCCGCCGTCACGTTGCCGACCACGACTGCGGCGAAGCGCGCGGCCGCCTCCGCGCCCTCGCGTTCGAGTCGCTTCAGGTAGGGCGGCGTCAGCGCGACCGAGGCGGCGCCCGAGGCGAGCAGGTAGCCCAGGATGTCGGGGATCAGGAACGCGGCGAAGTAGGCGTCGGCCGCCGTGCCGGCGCCGACGTTGCGCGCGAAGAGGATGTCGCGCAGCAGCCCGAAGACCCGCGCCAGCAGGACGCTCGCCGCCAGCAGTCCGGCCGCGCTCGCGACGCCCCGACCGTCAGCGCGGATTCGGTTCACGCCAGACCGCACCGTCCCACGCCTCCACCACGTAGTCGTCCCCCTCGCGTCCCTTCACGAAGGGAAGCTCGAGCGGAACCTTGCCGTGGGGGGTGTCGAGAACGTACTGGGGAATCGCGAACCCGCTCGTGCGGCCGCGCATCGCGCGGAAGATCGCCTGCCCCTGCTCGATCGGCACGCGGAATTGCGAGGTGCCCTCGAGCAGCTGGGCCTGGTAGACGTAGTAGGGCCGGACCCGCATCCGGACCAGCATCTCGCACAGCCCCTGCATGACTCCGAGCGAGTCGTTGATGCCGCGCAGCAGCACGCTCTGATTGCCCACCGGGACGCCCGCGCGCAGCAACCGATCGCAGGCCGCTGCCGCCTCGGCCGTGAGCTCGCGGGGATGATTGAAGTGCGTATTGACCCAGATCGGATGGAAGCGCTCGAGCAGCCCGCAGAGCGCGTCCGTCACGCGGAAGGGCAGCGTCACCGGCAGCCGCGTGCCCAGCCGGATCAGCTCGACGTGTGGAATCGCGCGCAATCGTCCGAGCAGCCACTCGAGGCGCGCGTCGGAGAAGACCAGCGGATCGCCGCCCGTCAGCAGCACGTCGCGGATCTCGGGCGTGCGCGCGATCCAGTCGAGCGCGGCCTCGAGCTCCCGCTTCTGCATCGTCCAGTCCGCGTCGCCGACCATCCGCTTGCGCAGGCAGTACCGGCAGTAGAGGGCGCACTCGTTGTTGACGCAGAAGGCGATGCGATCGCGGTAGACGCGGATCACGTTCTTGACCGGCGAGTGCTCGACCTCCCGCAGCGGATCGGCGAGCCCGGCGGGGTCGTCGAGCTCGGCGAGCCGCGGCACGACCTGTCGGCGGATCGGGCAATCGGGATCCTCCGGATCCATCAAGGCGGCGTAGTAGGGCGTGATCACGAAGCGGAATCGATCCGCGAGCGATTCGATCGCGGCCGCCTCGTCCGCCGTCGGCTCGATCCAGGCCCGCAGCGCTTCGGCGCTGCGGACGCGATGACGCATCTGCCAGCCCCAATCCCGCCAGTCGGCCTCGTCGATGCCGTCCGGGACCGCGACGGCGCGCGGCGGCCAGGAGACGACGTCCTCCCCCCCCGCGCGCGCTTCCCCAGCCCGTGCCCGCGCCGCTTCCCGCATCACTCCGTGCCCCGGATGGCCGCTTCTCCATATGCGCCCGCTGCCGACGTCGCGTCCGCGCGCGCCATGCCTTCCGATTGCCCCGACCGCCCCGACCGCAGCGGTCGCGGGCGCGCGCAGCGGGCCTCCGCCGCTCCGAGCGGGGTCGCCAAGACCCCGCACGACGCGTCCTCGGCTCGCCCCGGCTCCGCGAGACCGAGCCGCTCGAGCCCCGCGCGGATGCAGCGACCGAGCATGGCATCGAGCGTCGTGCCCTCGAGCTCGGCGAGAATGGCGAAGGTCCCGTCGGTCGCAAAGGTCGGTAGCGGGTTGATCTCGAGGAAGACGGGCTCGCCCGTCGCGTCGAGACGGAAGTCGACCCGCGCGAAGTCGCGACACTCGAGCGCCTCGAAGGCGCGGATCGCGAGCTGCGCCAGCCGCGCCTCGAGTGCCGGCTCGAGCTGGCCGGGCGTCACGGGCTCGAGCGCGGCCTCGAGCCCGCCCGGCCATCCGGCCTCGCACCCGGGAACGGGGTCGCCCGGCCATCCCGCCGCGCGCGCGCCTGGGCCGTGGCCCGGTCCTTCGAGGGCGTGGATCCCGATCCCCGTCGCGCGATCGAGGGCCCGCTGGACCGCGGGGAGCGCAGCCGGTGGCCCGTTGCCGATCAGGCTGACCGTGAACTCGGGCCCGGGCACGAACGCCTCGACGAGGGCGGGCTGGTCGTAGTCGCGCCGAATGCGTTCGACCTCGCGCTCGAGCGCCGCACGCGTCTCGACCTTCGAGCTCGGCCGGATGCCCTTCGCCGTGCCCTCCCAGCGCGGCTTGACGAAGAGCGGAAAGGGCGCCGGCAGCGTCGCCGTTCGCGCCGCTGCCGCATCGCCGAGCACGACGCGGGGCGCGACGGGCACGCCGGCGGCGCCGAGGAACGCGTTCGCCCACGCCTTGTCGAGCGAGAGCGACAGGCTGAGCGCGTCGGAGCCGAGCATCGGGACGCCCGCCATCTCGAGCAGCACCGGCGCCCATGCCTCCCGGTTCCGACCGCCGAAGCCCTCGGCGAGGTTCATCACGACGTCGACCTCGGGGCGACCCGCCGCGGCGAGGCGCTCGAGCAGGGCGTGGGGTGAACCCAGACGCAGGGGGCGGTGCCCCAGCGTCTTGATCGCCGACTCGAGGGCCTCGATCGTGGACTCGGGCTCGTATTCGACATGGGCATCCGGAGGATCCCCGGGATGGACCGGATAGGTCTCAAAAGTTTCGTACACGAGGCCGATCGAGAGCGAACGCATGGCGGTACGATACCGACCCGGGACGAAGCGAGCGGCGGGCGGCTCGAAATCGGCGTGAGGCCCGCGTGACGCAATCGATGGCCCGGAACGACGCCTCGACGGAGAACGAGCCCGCTCGCGGTCGACCCCGCGCCGCGGTGGCCGCGCCCAGCCCCCGGCGCATCGGTCTCGCCTGGCTCTGGGTCCTGCTCTGGGCCACCGTCATCTGGCAGCTCGGGACGGACACTTTCTCGCTCGGTCGGACGTCGCCGATCATGCAGCGCGTGATCGCCTGGCTCTTCGGCGACGTCGATCTGCCGACGCGCCATCAGCTCTACACGCTGATCCGCAAGAGCGCCCACTTCACCGAGTACGCGATCCTCGCCCTGCTCGCCTTTCGGGCCGCGCTGCTCTCCGCCTCCCGGGCGCGGGTGGCGACCGCTTGCTGGGTCGCGCTCTTCTTCGTGGGCACCGTCGCCGCGGCGGACGAGTTTCGCCAGGCCTTCTCGGCGGTTCGCACGGGCAGTCCCTACGACGTCGTGATCGATCTGGCAGGAGGGATCGTCGGACTGATCGGCGTGGTCGTCGTCACGCGTCGGATGCGCGGCCCGAAGCCGATGATCGGCGCTGCCTGAGGCGCGCGGAGCCTGCCGATCCCTCGCCCCTCAGAGCGGGCCCTCCTCCGGCCGACGGACGCGATCGACCGGCCGCGTCGCCACGACCTCCGCCTCGATCTCGATCCGCTCGACGTTCGCGGGTCGCGCGCCCGGAACCAGCGCCCGAATGACACCGAGGTGCGTCACCACCAGGATCCGCTCGCCCGCGTGACGCTCGGCCATGGAGCGGACGAAGGCATGACTGCGCTCGCGGATCTCGATCCGCGTCTCGCCACCGCCGGGCCGGACCTCCGGATCGCCCTGCTCGAAGGCCTGCAGCAGCGCGGCATCGCGCGCCTCGATCTCGAGGCGGGTGAGCCCCGACCAGGATCCGACGTCGAGCTCCCGCAGCCGTGCATCGATCGCCAGCCGGAGCCCGAGGGCCTCGCCAATCCCGGCCGCCGTCGCGCGGGCCCGCATCAGATCACTCGAATAGAGGCGGGTCCAGGGGCGCGCGCGGTGCTCCGCGACCAGGGCGCGGGCCAGGTCGCGGGCCTGCTCGACGCCCACCTCGGTCAGGCCCGGGTCGGCGTGGCCCTGCCAGCGGCCGATCCGATTCCAGGTCGTCTCGCCATGGCGGATGAGCGAGATCGCGGTTCGGGGACGCGGGGTCGCGGGGGGCTTCATCACGGGGACTCTATATATAGAAGGTTGACCCGCGGGTGAAGCCTGTCGCCCTCAAGGCACCGCGGGGGCGGCCCGAATCATTCCGCATGCCGACGAGCCATTTCATCCTGCTGATCGAGCCCGATCCGCATCGCACCGAAGTGCTCGCGGCCCAGCTCGTCCGCCTCGGCGTCGAGCCGGTGCGGGTCGCCGAGCTCGCCGAGGCCGTCGCCGTCGTCCGCTCCCGCTCCTATGTCTTCGCGGGCGTGCTCGTCCCGACCGCGCTGCCCGCCGCGCGAGTGGCGAAGGCGCTCGAGGCGATGCGCGCGGTCGAGTCGGTGCTCCCGGCGATGGCGTATGGCAAGGCTCCGGATGCCGCCGGGCGCAAGGCGCTGCGACAGGCGGGCGTGCTGCTCGCACTCTGGGACGGCTTCGACGAGGGCTTGCTCCGCTTCCAGATCAACCGACTCACCTCGGGCGAGCAGCTCTCGAGCGCGCGCGCGACGCGACGCGCACCGGCGAATGCCGCCGTCCGCATCCTCGTCGGCGGACGCGAGAAGCAGGGCGTGCTCTACAGCCTCTCCGAGGGCGGATGTTTCGTCGAGACGCCCCGGGCGAGCATGGACGGTGCCCGACTGCGTGTCCTGTTCGAGCTCGAGGGCGAGCACTTCGAGCTCGACGGCACCGTCGCCTTCGCCAACGTGCCGGGCAACCTGCAGCGGCCCAACCTCCCGCTCGGAATGGGGATCGAGTTCGACGGCCCCGACGCCGAGCACGGCCGCGCCATCGCACGCGTCATCCGCGGCCGACTCGAGCAGCTCGAGGTCTAGCCGCGCGACTTCGCCTGGCTCGCGGGCATCCGCTCCTCGAGCGCCCGGAGCAGCCCGCGAAAGGCCTCGCCGCGATGCGAGCGCCGATCCTTCTCCGCCTGTTCGAGCTCGGCCCAGCTCGCGGACGCTCCGGCCGGCACGAAGATCGGGTCGTAGCCGAAGCCCCCTCGTCCCCGGGGCGCGAGCGCGATCGTCCCCTCGCAGACGCCGCGCACCGCGAACCTTCGCCCGTCCGGGAGCACGCACGCCGCGATGCAGACGAAGCGCGCGCTCCGCGGCTCCGGCACCGCGGCAAGCGCGCGCAACAACCGCTCGACCCGACCGGCGTCGTCGAGATCGGGTCCGCCATAGCGCGCGGAGTGAACGCCCGGTCGGCCGCCGAGCGCGTCGACCTCGAGCCCCGAATCGTCGGCGAGGCTCGCCCATCCGGTCGCCGCCGCGACCGCGGCGGCCTTCGCGAGGGCGTTCTCGAGGTAGTCGTCGCCCTCCTCCGGCAGCGCGAGTCCGGGGAACGCGTCGAGCCCGAGGATCTCGCACGGCGCGAGGATCCGGGCGACCTCGCGTCGCTTGCCGGCGTTGCCGCTGGCGAACACGAAGCGGTCGGGGACGTGCGGCGCCTCGGCGGAGGCCACCACGCCTAACTCTTCCCGCGCAGGAGCCGCTCGAGCGAGAAGCCCGCCGAGGCGAGCGCCTCGCGCTGGCGGGCGAGGATGCCCTCGATGCCCTGCCACGCGAGATCGAGCAGCGAATCGAGCTCGCGGCGATCGAAGCTCCCGCCTTCGCCGGTCCCCTGGACCTCGATCATGCGGCCGCTGCCCATGCCGACGACGTTCATGTCGACCTCGGCCCGCGAATCCTCCTCGTAGGGCAGATCGAGCAGCCCGACCCCGTCGACCAGCCCGACCGAGACCGCGCCGAGCTGATCCTGCAGGACCCCGCCCGCGAGCGCACCGCGTCGCTCGAGCCGCGCGAGCGCCAGCGCCAACGCGACCCAGGCGCCGCTGATCGAGGCCGTGCGCGTTCCGCCATCTGCCTGCAGCACGTCGCAGTCGACGTAGAGCGTCCGCTCGCCGAGCGCCTTGCGGTCGACCACCGCCCGCAGGCTCCGCCCGATCAGCCGCTGGATCTCCATCGTCCGACCCGAGAGCCGGCCGCGGCTCGCCTCGCGCTCGCCGCGCGTGTGGGTCGCGCCGGGCAGCATCGAGTACTCGGCGGTCAGCCAGCCCTCGCCGCTCCCCCGCAGCCAGCGCGGCACGTCGGCCTCCTCGCAGACCGTGCAGAGCACCCGCGTCCGCCCCATGCGGGTCAGCACGGAGCCGAGGGGCTGATCGGTGAAATCGACATCGAAGACGAGCGGACGAAGCTCGTCGGGCCGCCGCCCGTCCCTGCGCATCACGATCCTCTCTGGTCGAAGGGCTCGCGCTCCCGCATCGCACACGCCTTCGCGCGCGACCCTCGTCGAGCCGACTCGATGCTAGCGGGCCCGCGCGGCCGGCCGGGAGCCGATTCGCGAGGGCACGCCCCGGCGCGCATCGTAGCGCCGCCCGAAATCGACGATCGCCCGGGCCAGCGCGTCCGCGATCGCGTCCTTGCGCTCCGAACGCCGCAGCTGCCCCTCTTCTCCGGGATGGGTCACGAAGCCGATCTCGACGAGGGTCGCCGGCATCCGCACCCCGAGCAGCACCACGAAGGGCGCCTGCTTGACGCCGCGTGACCGCTCGCCCGCCGCGGCGGAGAGCTGTCCCTCGACGAGCTTCGCGATCTCGTTCGAATCCTGCAGGTGCTCGTTCTCGATCAGGTCGCCGAGAATCGCCGCCACGGGATCGCTCGCATCGGCGCTCGGCGCGGTCGCGCCCAGCGCCTCGTTCTCGCGCTCCGCGACCCGTCGGGCCGCCTCGTCCGTCGCCTCGAGCGAGGCGAAGTAGGCCTCGATCCCGCGCGGCGAACGACTGGTCGACGCATTGGCATGGATCGAGAGGAAGAGATCGGCATGGGCGTCGTTGGCGACGTTCGTTCGCTCCTCGAGGGAGAGGAAGCGATCGTCGCGACGTGTGAGCACGACGTGGATGCCCGCCTCGACGAGTCGCCGGGCGAGCCGGCGCGTGACGTCGAGGACCAGGCTCTTCTCGCGCAGGCCCGAGGGTCCGACCGCCCCTTCGTCCTCGCCGCCGTGCCCGGCGTCGAGCACGACCACGTCGAAGCGGTCGAGCCCCGCCGCCTCCACCCGCGCGCGCGCCGCGTCCGTCCCCGCCGCAGCGCCCGCCGCGACGGCTGCCGCACCGGCGAGCGCCGACGCGATCCAGCGCGCGGCCGACGCCGAGCCCGCGCGCGTGCGACGCAGGCCCGACTCGCGCAGCCCCGCTCGACCCAGTCTTCGACGATCCAATGCCCGCCCCCCGTGCGGCGGCAGGATACCACGCGAGCGCGAGCGGCCGCGGGCCGCCTCGGTCCAGCCGCCTCGCGGGCCAGGTCCCCGAACGAAGCGAGCCGCTCCTCGATCGCCCGTGCGAGCGAGGAGCGGCGCGGCGGCGATCCGAAGACCGCGGGCTACTGCCCGAGGTTGACCAGGTTCGAGAGCAGCTCGTTCGCGACCGAGACGGTCCTGGTATTCGCCTGGAAGGCGCGCTGGCCGATGATCAGGTTCACGAACTGCTGGGCGAGATCCACGTTCGACTTCTCGAGCGCGCTCGCGCGGATGCTGCCCAGCGTTCCGCTGCCGGCCGCGGCGATGATCGGCGGGCCCGACTCGAGCGACTCGATCAGGCGGCTGCCGCCGACGTCGGTGAGGCCCTCGACGTTGCCGAAGTTCGCGAGCGCGAGCTGGGCGAGGGACATCGTGACGCCGTTCGAGAAGACGCCATTGAGCTTGCCGTTCTCGTCGATCTGCAGCGCCGTGAGCGTGCCGGGCGCGTAGCCGTCCTGGCTGACGAAGCTCGTGACGGTCGGCTGGGTGAACTGGGTCGAGGCCGGTCCCGTGGCGGTGCCGCCCGACGTCATCGGCCCCAGCGAGAAGTCGACCGCCTGCGCCGCCGCTGCGCCGTTCGACGTATCGAACGCGAAGGTCGCCGTCGGGTAGGTCGAGCCGCCGTTGACCGACACGAGCGCGCCGTTGTTGTCGAAGGCGAGCGTTCCGGTTCCGCCCGCCTGGACGATGAAGGGCGGATTCGCGGGCGTCCCGGCCGCGTCGGTGTTCGCGAGCGCGATGTTGTACTCCCACGTATTGGTGCCGGTATGCGTGAAGAAGATGCTGGCCTGGCGCGGCGTCCCCAGCGAGTCGTAGACCGTGACGACCTCGCGACCCGCGGTCGTGCCCTGGGTGTCGTTGGGATCGAAGGTCGCGATCGGCGCGTCGGCGTTCAGGTTGATGCCGAGCTGGATCAACGACGTCTGCTGCGGCGGCGAGAGCGGGACGTTGATCCGGACGTCGCCGAGCACGCCGTTCGAGTTGCCCGTGATCGGATCGATCCCGTAGCCCTGCACGCGGTTGCCGGTGGTATCCACGAACCAGCCATCGGCGTCGAAGCCGAAGAGTCCGGCGCGCGTGTACGACCGACCCTGGTTGCCATCGAGCACGAAGAAGCCCTTGCCTTCGATGCCGAGATCCGTTCCGCGCTGGGTCTGGTCGAAGACGCCCTGCGAGAAGATCATGCCGACGTCGTTGACGCGGACGCCCGCACCGATCTGCGCGAAGCCCGCGCCGGCCGTGATGTTCTGGCCGAGGATGGCCGTGAACTCCGCGCGCTTCTCCTTGAAGCCCGGCGTGTTCGCGTTGGCGATGTTGTCGCCGATGACGGAGATCTGCGTCGAGGCGGCCGCGAGACCGCTGACGCTGCTCGAGAGCGCGTTGGACAAAGACATCTACTTCTCCTCGTTCGGGCGGGCGCAGAGCGCGACCGCCGCGGCCAGGATCTTCCGTGATCGGGCCTGGATGCGTCCCCAGAGCCCGGCGGTCTGTCCGCCGGCCTCGTTCCGGTCCGCATGCATTCTCTGATAGGTCGAGAGGCGGAGGACGAGCCCGTCGTCCTGCTCGATCGCCTCCCGCAGCACGTTCGAAAAGCTCACGACGCCGTCGCTCCCGGCGTCGCGCCGGCCGCCGGGCGGTAGACCGTCTGGCCGCCGCCCGTCCCGGTCGCCTCGCCCGAGGCGTCCGAAGGGCTCGCTGCCGGTGCGAGCCGGACCTCGAGGATGTCGTCGAGCGAGAAGAAGCGCGATCCGATCCGGATCGCGGGATCGCCCGCGAGCACGGCGCCGCTCACGACGCCGGTCACCATCGGAAGCACCGTGACGGGATCGCCGTTCGCCTTCTCCGCCGTGAACTCGATCGTGTAGACGCCCTCGGGCAGACCGTGGGCCGCCGGATCGAAGCGGAAGCTGTGGTCGCCCGGGGTGAGCGCATGGGCCGCGCCCTTGTCGTCGACCGGCAGGATCGAGCTCTGGTAGCGAACCTGACCCGTGGCATCGGTGATCTTGACCTCGGCCCGGACGGCGGTCTCGCGCGTCCGGAGCGGGAGCTCGATCGCGCTGCCCTCGCCGTCGACCTCGATCTGGCTGCCGATGACGACGACCTCGCGGCCGACGAGGCTCGCCGGATCGAGCTGCGCCGAGGCTCCGTCGGCCGCGCCCTGCTGCTCCAGGGTCGAGACCAGCTTGTCGATCCCCGTGCGCATCGCGATCAGCTGCTCGACGGTCGAGAACTGGGCGAGCTGTGCTGCGAAGTCGGCCGAATCCTGGGGGTTCAGCGGATCCTGATTCTCGAGCTGGGCCACGAGCATCTCGAGGAATTGGTTCTGACCCACCTTGTCCTGCTCGCCCTGCTTCTGCTCCGCCGCCTGAATGGCGGTGTCGATGCCCAGACCGTCGAGTGCGTTCATGCGATTCTCCGTCTCTTCTCCGTGGGGGCGCCGGGGCGCCGCTTCAGATGCGCAGGTCGATGCCCGAGGCCCGCCCGCTCGATACGATGCGCGGCGGCGGCGCGACGCCGTCGCCGACCGCTCCGCCGCGACGCAGGCCGCCGCGCGAGGCGCCCGGACCGCGTCCGAGGTCGCTGTCCTGCGCGCGTTCCCGCTCGCGCGCCCCCGCGTCGCTCGATCCGAACTGGCCCGTCGAGGACGCATCGCTCGGATCGCTGCGGCGGACCTCGAACTGCTCCAGTCGCAGGTCCCGGCTCGCGAAGGCCTGCGAGAGGCGTTCGCTCTGGTCCTCGGCCGCCTGCTGAGCGAGCGCCGTATGGGCGACCATCACGACGTCGACGGCCTGGTGGCGCACGGTGACGCGGATCGCGATCTCGCCGAGCTCGGGCGGATGGAGCACGAGGCGCGCGGTGCCGCCGCCGCGCGTGGCGAGCCAGTCCGTCTGGATGGCGATCGCATCGGGCGCAGCAGCCGGGAGCGGGCGGCCTGCCTCGCTCGTCGGCGGCGGCACATCGGGCGCGCGCAGCGTGGGGGCGAACACGAGCGCGTCGCTGCGCGCCGGCGGCGCGGCGTCGGGACCGCGCAGGGCGGTCGGATCGGAGGGGGTCGGATCGGAGGCCGTCGCCGCCGCGATGCGGTCGTCGTCCGCGGCAGCCCGTGTCGATCCGTTCTCCGCATTCGATGCGGAAGGCCCCTCGAACGAACGCGGGCTCGCCGCGCTCGCCCTCGTCGGATCACGCCGTGCGTCGCCCGTCGCCTCGGTCGCGTCGAGCGATGCCGGCCGCGCGTCGGCTGCACGCGCGTTGCCCTCCGCGCGCGGTGCCTCCGCCACGAGCGCCGTCGCTTCGTCCGTCGGCGTCGACGCGACCGCCTCGACGGTCCCTGGGCGCCCGGCCCGCTCCTCCGCCGCCGCCGCGGCCCTGGGACCGGTCGACGCGGGCCGCGCGGGCACCTCCACGCCCTCGAGCGCCGGCCCGACCTCCGCTTGCCCGACGACCGCCTCGTCCGTCGCTTCGCCGGACGCGACGGAACCCGACGGCATCTCGCCCGCCGGACCGGCTCCCGCCGCGGCGAGCGTCGGCACCACGGGCCCGCGCCCGATCGCATCGCCTTCGCCCTCGACCTCCGCCGGCACGCCGCCCGACTCCGCCTCATCGCCACGCACGAGCGCGATCCAATCCGGGATGGCCGCCGTCGACGGATCGACGACCGCGGTCTCCGGCGGGTTCGCGACCGCATGCGATCCATCGGTTTCGAGCGCGTCCTCGTCCGCGCTCCGTCGGCTCGGGGCGCGCCGCGGCGCCGGCGCGGCCTTCGCCTCGCGCGCCCCCGCCCCCTCGATCGGGCGATCCGCCCGGTCGTCCTGGTCGCGACCGTCCTCGGCATTCGACGCGCGCGCCGCGTCCCGACGATCCGCGCGCGTCTCCCCGTTGCGAACCCCGCGCTCGTCCCGAGCGGCGGCCCGCTCCGACGTCCGCGCGGGGGTCCGGTCCGACGTCTTCGCGGACGAACGCTCCGCCGACGCGTCGCCGAGCACGGAGTCCATCAACGACGGAAAGTCGCCGCTGCCGCCGCCGGCGCGACCTGCCGCCGGATCCGACGGCCTCGTTTCCGCGCTTCCCACGACTCGAACGTTCATGACTGGACCTCCACCCCCGGCCTGCGGCGGGGACGCCTGGACTAATACGGTCTCGCCGGCGGATCCGTCGCCGGGTCGAGCGGTTGAAGGATGCGACGGCTCACGAGCAGCGCCCGATCGGGCTTCATCGCGGCCAGCACCGCCGCGGAGACCTTCTTCTTCATGCGCTGGATCACCGAGACCGCGAGATCGAGGTCGAGCTTCGACAGCAGATCCGCCGCCTCGCCCGGCGGCATGACCGAGTAGACCCCCGCGAGCTGATCGATCCGATCGCCGCCCTGGCTGCTCCAGGCGAGGATGCGCGTCTCGACCTCCGCCCGGATCCGCTCGAGCTCCGCCGCCCGCTCGGACACCATGCCCTCGAGCTCCCGGATCGCCGACTCCCGCTCGGAGAGCTCGAGCTCGCGTCGGACGAGATCGGTCTCGCGCGCGCGGACCTCGGCCAGGATCAGGTCGACCCCCTTCGAGAAGCCGGGTCCCGCGAGCAGGGCGGCGGTGGCGTCGGGGAGCTCGCCTCGCTCGACCGCGGGGGCGCCGCCCGCCCCCGCCGCGGTCGGCGACGTGGCCTGTGCCCCGGCCTCGAAGGGCGCGACGAGTCCGACACACAGCAGGAGCACCATCAGGCCCCCCCGCGCGAAGCGCGCGATCGCGAGCTCCTCGAGCTCGGCCTGCTCGGCCGCGAGCATCGCGTGCCGATGACGCGCGGCCCGCTGCTCCCGCAGCCGTTCGAGGCTCTCGACCCGCGCGCGACAGCGGCGGACCTGCTCCCGCGCCTTCGTCCGCGTCGGCTCGAAGTCGACCAGCGCCATGCGCGCCGCGAGCCACTGCGCACGTCCCGCTCGGACCGCCTGAGCTCTCAACGCGAGCAGCGCACCGTCCGCGCCGCGCACCGTCTCCTCGTCGAGCAGCCGACGCCCCTCGTCGAGTCGCCGCGCCGTCTCGTCGAGTCGGGCCGCGAGACGCGAAGCCTCCGCCTCGACCTGGGCGAGTGCCAGCCGAGCGCGCTCGAGCTCGAAGCGCCGGATGCCGAGCACGCGTTCGAGTCGGAAGACGAAGCGCCTCATGCCTTGCCTCCGCGCAGCACGCCCCGCAGCCGCGCCACGGATTCCGCCAGCGGGGTCACCTCGCCGCGCGGCTGGTTCAGGAACGCCTGCAGCGCCGGCTGCACGCTGCGGGCGCGATCGATCGCCGGATCGGAGCCCGCGACATACGCGCCGACGGAGATCAGGTCCTCGGCATCGCGGTAGACCGCCAGCGCCTGTCGCGCCTCCCGCGCCAGCGCCTGGTGCTCGGCCGCGGTGACGTCGGGCATCACGCGCGACACGCTCGAGAGCACGTCGACGGCCGGGAAGCGACCGCGCTCCGCGATGCGGCGCGAGAGCTCGACGTGGCCGTCGAGCAGCGAGCGCGCCGCATCCGCGACGGGCTCGTTCATGTCGTCGCCCTCGACGAGGATGGTGTAGAGCCCCGTGATGCTGCCGGCGCCCTCGGTCGTCCCCGCGCGTTCGACGAGGCGCGGCAGCTGGCTCCAGACCGACGGGGTGTACCCGCGCGTCGTCGGGGGCTCGCCCGTCGCGAGTCCGATCTCGCGCTGCGCCGTACAGAAGCGGGTCAGCGAGTCCATCATGAGCAGCACGTGGAGCCCCGCGTCGCGGTAGCCTTCGGCGATCGCGGTCGCGACCCGGGCGCCGCGGGTGCGCAACGTGGCCGGCTCGTCGCTGGTCGAGACGACGACGACCGACCGCGCGAGGGCCTCCCCGAGATCCCGCTCGATGAACTCGCGCACCTCGCGCCGTCGCTCGCCGATCAGGCCGATGACGGCGACGTCGACGCGCGCATGGCTCGCGAGCTGACCCAGCAGCGTCGACTTGCCGACACCGGAGCCGGCGAAGATGCCGATGCGCATGCCTCGCCCGACCGTCGCGAAGACGTCGATCGCCCGCAGCCCGAGGTCGAGGGGCTCCGCGATCCGCGCGCGCGTGACGCTGCCGATCGGCGGCGAATCGAGATCCCGCCAGGTCACGTCGACGAGCGGCCCCCCGCCATCGATCGGTCGACCGAGCGCGTCGAGCACCCGCCCGAGGCAGCCGGGCCCCGACGGCACCCGATCGATCCCCGGTCGCATGCGTACCGGCGCGCCGACGCGGATGCCGCGCAGCTCGCCGAAGGGCATGACGAGCGCGCTCGTCTCGCGCAGACCCACGACCTCGCCCTCGAGCGGCGCCTCGCCGGCCCCCGCCTCGATCGCGCAGAAGGCGCCGAGCGGCGGACGGATGCCTTCGACCTCGACCAGCAGACCCACGACCGAGCGCACCCGCCCCGCCACGCGGAAGGGCTCGAGCTGCGCGAGGTCGCGGCGCGCGGCCGCGAAGAACGCGAGGTCCGGGGAGACGTTCAACATGGGGTCGGCTCCGCTGCCGGCGCCTCGAAGGCCCCCTCGACGGCGCGGCGCAGCGCGATCGCGAGCGCTTCGAGACCCGAGTCGATCGTCCGTGTCGGGCTCTCGATGCGAAAGGCCTCGGCCTCGAGCGTGACGTCGGCGACCAGCGCGACCTCCATTGCGTCGGACCACGTCGCGACGCGCTCGGGCAGCGCGCGCTCCAGGGCGGCGAGGACCTCCGGATGCAGCCGCACGGTCGCCGCCGGCTCGTCGCGGCAGAGCGCGAGCGCGCGGTCGAGCGGTCCCTCGAAGCGTGCGGCGTCGAGCCGCAGCTCGGCGCCGATCCAGAGACGCGCGAGCTCGGCCGCGAGCGCGACCATCTGATCCCGATTCGCCCGCAACATGCGCGGCGCCTGTCGCGCCAGCTCGGCCGCCGCGGCCTCGAACGCATCGCAGGCCCGCTCGCAGCGCGCCCAGTCCGCCTCCGCGCTCGCCAGGCCCTTGTCGAAGGCCGCCTGCTCGAGCGCCGCATGCTGCTCGGGCGTGCAGGTCTCTGCCGCCGATGGCTGCTCCGCATGGCCCACCCGTCCGGACCGGGCGGCGACGAAGGACTCGCCCGCGCCCAGCCGCACGGGGCGGAAGTCGCGCTCGATGAAGGGCGGATCCGGCTCAAACGAGGACATCGTCGCCGCCTCCGCCGGTATCGATCGAGAGCACGCCCTCTTCTTCGAGTCGCCGCGCCACGTCGACGATCTGCCGCTGGACGTTCTCGATCTCGGAGAGCCGCATCGGAGGCAGGAGCTCCGACTCCTCCCGGATCTGATCCGCGGCCCGCGACGAGACGTTCGAGAAGACCTTCTCCTTCATCACGTCGCTCGCGGTCTTGAGCGCGATCACGAGATCCTCGGTCGGGATCTCGCGCAGGAGCGCCTGGAAGCCGCGCTTGTCGATCGTCTCGAGGTCGTTGAAGGTCAGCATCTTCTTGCGGATGTCGGCCGCGATCTCCGGATCGCGGGAGTCCATCTGCTCGAGGATCTCCTGGCTCTCGGTCTTCGAGACGCTGTTGAGCAGCTTGGCCGCGACGTCGGTCCCCCCGACCGGCGTCGGTGCGCCGACCTGACGGGTGAACATCATGGACACTTCGTCCTCGAGCTCGTAGATGACGTCGCTCGCGACGGTCTCGAGATTGGCGACGCGCAGCATCACCTCGGGTCGGCACTCGTCCGGCAGGTGCGCGACGACGGCCGACCCGCGCTCCGAGGGGAACTGCGCGAGGATGAGCGCGATGGTCTGCGGATGCTCGAGGGCGAGCTGCTCGGCGACGAAGTCCGGACCGTATTCCCGCAGCGACCAGTCGATCCGCTTCTCGTCGCGACCGAGCTTCTCCTTCAGTCGCTCCGCGCGAGCGGGATCGATCGCCTTCGCGATCAGGGAGAAGGCCTGCTCGCGTCCGCCCTGCACGCTGATCTCGTGCTTGCCGATCGCCTCCTGGAAGTCCCGCATCACCCGCTCGAGCACCGACGCCGGAATCACCTCGAAGCGCGAGATGCACACGAGGATCCGCTCGGCCTCCTTGTCGTCGAGGCGCGCCATCAGCTCGCGGACCCGTGCCGGCGGGAGACTCATCATCAGGATGGCGGCCTTCTCCGTTCCGCTGAGCAGCTCGTACTGCAGGTGCTTCTGCGCCAACGCCTAGCTCCCGCTCGACATCCACCCGCGGATCGTTCGAACCGAGTCCTCGGGGCGCAGCTGGGCCAGCCGGTCGACCTGGGCCGGCAGCGGAATCGATCCGTTGGGATCCATCAGCCCGGGGATTTCGAGGTCGCCGCCGCCCCGACCGCTCGCCACCTTGCGCTCGCGCCCCGACCCCCCCGCGGTCCCGGCGCCCGTGCCCCCCCCGGCCTCGCCGGAGACGCCCTCCGGGAGCTCGCCGTCGAGCGCGAAATCCGGCGGAACGACGCCGCCCGCCAGCTCCAGCTGGACCGTCGCGATCTTCGTCATGACCTCCTTGCGGAGGTCCTTGAGGGCCGCCGACTCGTTGCCGCCGACCGCGTCCGCGAGGGGCCGCACGAAGAGCCGCGAGAAGAGGAAGAGCGCCACCACCAGGACCAGGCCCTCGAGGACCTTGATCAGGATCGCGACCACGTCCGGCGTGAGCGGGCTCGGAGCCTCGAACTCCGCGTCGAGCGCCTGGAAGGGCGCGTTGATCACGCTGATCTCGTCGCCCCGCTCGGCGGAGAAGCCGACGGCCCGCTTCGCGAGCTGCTCGAACTCCGCGATCTCCTCCGCGCTCCAGGGCATGAAGGCCGTCGGCGCGACCTCGCCGCCCGCGCCGGGCGTCTCCGGCGTCGCCGCCCCGGTCGACGCGACGGGCTTCCCGTCGATCAGGACCGCGACGGAGAGCCGCTCGATCTTGCCGGTCGGCAGGACGTGGTGGGAAACGGTCTTCGACAGCTCGTAGTTGATCGTCTCCGACGTCCGCGTCGAGCTCGAATCCGTCCCCGTCGAGGCGCTGCCGGGCTGCGCCTCGGGCGAGTTCGCGACGATCCCGACGACGCCGCCCTCCGTCGTCGAGTCGCTCGACGACTCGCTCTCGCGCTGGGTGCTGCGCTCGATCTGCGAGTTCGGATCGAAGATCTCCTCGGTCGTCTCGGTCTGGGTCCAGTCGACCCGGGCGTTGACCTTGGCCACCACGCGGCCGAGCCCCACGGTGCGTTCGAGGATCGACTCGACCTGGTCCTCGAGCTCACGCTCGAGCGAGCGCGCCGCGCGCAGCATCGTCGGCGCGCCACCGGCCGACGGATCCATCTCGGACTGGGGGGCCAGCAGCCGGCCGCGATTGTCGACGAGGGTCACCTGCGCCGGGTCGAGCCCCTCGACGCTCGACGCGACGAGATGGACGATGCCCCGGATCTGGGGCGGTTCGAGGTCGTAGCCGCCGCGCAAACGCAGCACGACGGACGCCGTCGCCTTGCGCTCGTCCTTGCGCAGCAGCGCCTTGCGCTCGGGGAGCGCGAGCTGGACCCGCGCCTTCTCGACGCCCTCGACCTGCTCGATCGTGCGCGCCAGCTCGCCCTGCAGAGCGCGGTGGTAGTTCACCTTCTGGACGAAGTCCGTGACGCCGAAGCTCCCCTTGTCGAAGATCTCGAATCCCGGCGTATTGCCGCTCGGGAGCCCCCGGGACGCGACACGCATGCGCGCCTCGTGCACCCGATTGACGGGCACCTCGATCGCCGTCCCGCCCTCCGCGAGCCGATGCTCGATCCGCTCGGCGGTCAGCGCCTCCACGACCTGCGCCGCCTCGGCGTCTTCGAGACCGCGGTAGAGCGTGCGGAACTCGGAGGAGCGGGCGCCGGTCGCGATCCAGAAGAAGAACGCGAGCGAGCCGAGCGTGGTCGCGACGAGCGTGACCTGCCGGACGGGCGAGAGGGCCGAGAACTGCTTCAAGAGGTCCTGGAATCGATCCGCCACGCTCTACCTCAGATCGACTGCAGGATGGTTCGGTAGGCCTCGAGGGCCCGGTCACGGATCTGCATCATCATGCGCAACGAGAGATCCGCCTCGTTCAGCGAGACGACGGCGTCCATCATGTCGACCTCGCCGCGCGCCAGCCCCGCCGCATTGGACTCGGCCTCGACCTGCTTCGCGTTCACGTCGGAGACGAGGTCGGCGACGATCTCCGCGAACCGTCCGCCCCCCGACGGCGGCGTCGCCTGCCCGGGCAGGCCCGCGGCGCCGCCGAGGACGCCGGGCTCGCGCAGCCGATCGATCAAGACCTGGTCCATGGATCAGTCCCCGTTCCCTTTCCGAGCCAGACCGCTCAGCCCTGACCGACGCGCAGGAGCGCTTCGGTCATCGCGCGCAGCTTCTGCATCACGAGCAGGTTCGCCTGGTAGCCGCGGCTCGCCCCGACGAGATTCGCCTGCTCCTCGACGAGATTGACGTTGGGAAAGCGCACGAAGCCCTGTTCGTCGGCATCCGGGTGGTCGGGCAGGTAGCGCGTGATGGGATCGCGCCGATCGGTCACGATGCGGGCGACGTCGACGGTGTTGAGCTTGCGCTGGAGCCGGTCGCCGAAGCCGTTGCCGACGCGCTCCGCCTCGAACACGGGATCCCGCCGGCGGTAGGGACCGCCTTCACGCGTTCGCGTCGTCTGGGCGTTGGCGATGTTGCTCGCCGTCACCGTCATGCGGGCCCGCTGCGCGCGCAGGCCCGAGGCTGCGATGTCCATGATGTCGGAGAACTTCATCTTCGTGCCCCCGCTCAGCCGATCGCCGTCCGCACCAGCGTCGTCAGACGGGCGAGGACGTTCGCCTGGTCGACGAACGCGGCGGCGTTGCGATGGGCCTCCACGAGCTCCTGGTCGAGATCGATGCCGTTGCCGTCGGGCCGCGTGCCCTTCGGCCCGAGCTCGACCCGGGCGTTCGCGGGGTCGGCAGGTCGGGTCGGCAGATGCTGCGGATCCGTGCGCGCAAGGGTCGCCCGGGCGTCCTCGAAGATCCCCTCGAAGGCGATGTCGCGCCGGCGATAGCCCGGCGTGTCCGCATGCGCGACGTTCGAGGCGATCACCGCCTCCCGCGCCTTGCGGAACCGCATCGCGACCTGCAGAGCCCCCATGGCATCCGGTCCGAAGCTCGGCATTTTCCTCCTCCCCCGACACGATCGATCCCGATCCGAAATGGATTCGTTTCGCATCGATCGATCGAGGGATGCATGAGCAATCGGCATGCCAGGCGTGGCGAGCGGCCACGATCCGTCTGGTCCCGCCGAGTACCGTGCGAACCTTGCAGCGGCGAACGCGCCCTGCATCCGCGGATGCACATTGAAAGCTTCGCCGGTCGCGCTGGGTCGATTCTGCCGGGCAGCCGATCAGGCGGCCCGGCCGACGCGCTCCGCGCGCCCCCCTCAGCGCAGCCCGTACTCGCGGATCTTGTTGCGGAGCGTCCGCACGCTGATGCCGAGCGCGCGCGAGGCGTGCGTCCGATTGCCCTGCATGCGCGCGAGCGCTCGGACGATCGCGGCCCGTTCGAGCGCGCGCAGGTCGAGCCCCCCCTCGCCCGCTTCGCCCGATCCCGCCGGCTCGCCCCGGCCCGTCGTCGCCGGCTCGATCGCTGTCCCCTCCCGCGGTCGGTCGCGCTCCTCCCCGCCGATCAGCGCTCGGCGCAGGCGGTGCTCGACGCCCAGTCGGTTGCCCGGAAAGCCCGCCCGGACGAGATCCTCGACGAGGGCCCGATCGACGCGGGGCGTCGGCTGCCCGAGCGTCCCGGCGAGGCGCCGCGCGACCGCCGTGCAGTAGTCGATCTGATCGGCGACCCGGTCCCGGAGCGCCGGAAGTGCGAGCACCGGACCGGCCAATCGGTAGGCGAGCTCGGCGCCGATCCGCCCCTCGCGCAGCGCGCGCTCGAGCGGTCCGCGCGTGATCGTGACGCAGCGCGGCCCCGCGTCGTCGCCCGTCTCGCGCAGGATCGCCTGCAGCGTCGCCTGTGCCCAGGTCGCCCACTCGGCCGGCTCGACGACGACGAGCGTTCCGTGTCCCGCGGACGCGATCCGCTGCACGAGCACGTGCAGGGCCGCGTCGCTCGGCGAGGCGAGGACGTCGGTGGGCTCGAGCGTGGTGCAGGGCTCGCCCGCGCGCGGACCCGCGGCGTGGATCGCGTATGCGAGCGCACGCCGCCCCGTTCCGAGCTCGCCGACGAGGCAGATCGGCCCGCTCTGCGCGGCGAGGCGATTCGCCTGGGCCAGCACGCGGCCGAAGCGCGGGTCGCGGGTCTGCAGGATCGGGTCGAGGGGCGGACGATGGGCATCGCTGTGCCGACGGTGCCGACCGACCAGCCGCGCCTCGAGCCGCTCGACCGGGAACGGCTTGACCAGGACGTCGACCTCGGCGCCATGGCGCCGCTCGACGCGGGCTGCGGTCTCCGCGTCGCACGCGAGGAACACGCTGACCGATCGTCCTTCGGGTCGGTCGAGCCAGGCCTCCGCACCCGGCGCCTCCAGATCGACGACGTGCAGCGCCCAGCCGGGACCGTTGGTCGTCGCGCGCTCCGGATCGACGCGCTCCGCCGCCATGACCTCGAAGCCCGAGCCGGCAATGGCGCGCGCGAGCGCGGACCGGAGCGCCGGATCCGACTCGACCAGTACGACACGCGGCAGGGCGAGCTCAGGCTGCATCGCGCGCGGCTCCCGGCAGTCGAATGCACCAACCCGCTCCGTGCCCATCGTCCGTGTCGGCCAGCCCGCCCTGCCACTCGGCCAGCGCGACCTCGAGCTCGACCCGCTCCGCCCGCTCGAGGCAGGGCCACAGCCCCTCGTCGTGGCGGAACGCGCGCAGCGCGAGCTCGACCCCGCCCGGCTCCCCTCCGAGCACTTCGTGCGTCTCCGAGCGATCGACCGGCGCGTCACCCACCGTCAGGCGCAGCGAGATCGGCACCGGCTCCGATGCCCCGCTCCGCTCGCGTTCGACGGCCGCGACCACCGTGCGGACCCAGAGCAGCAGAAGCCGTTCGGCGACCGACGTCGGCAGCCCGACGAGCGGATCCGCAGCGGGCGCCACGAGCTCGAGACGGAGATCCCGGACCGCGAGCACCGGCTCGATCCGGGCGCGGACCGCTCCCCAGGCCGCGGCGATCGAGCTGCCCGACCCGCTGCGCACCGTGCGCGCGGGCGCCGCGAGGCGCTCGATCTTGTCGAGCAGGGAGTCGAGCTCGTCGACGGCGTCGCGGATCGCCGTGATCCGTTCGAGCGCGCCGGGGACGAGCCCGAAGCGGGAGACCTCACTGGCCGCCAGCGCGACCCGCGACAGGGCATTGCGTCCCTCGAGCGCGAGCACGCGCTGCAGCGCGAGCGCGGCCGAGGACGTGCGGTCCGTCTGCGGCGAGCCGGGCGTCATCGCAGCACCTCGGCATAGACGTCGCGCAGCGGCTCGAAGCGCTCCTCGAAGCCCGCGAGCTTCGACCACGGCGAGACGAGATCGCGATCCACGTCCCCGCCCCAGGCGCGGTGGCCCGCCGCATCGGGCTGTCGCGCGAGCCCGAGCCAGAAACGCGCCGACGATCGGATCGGCCCGACGATGCCGGCGCGATCGACCGCACGATAGACGGCGAACGACGCGAGCGGATCCCCGCCTCGGCGCAGCGCGTGGGCCGTCAGGAGTCCCGCCTCGAGCAGACGGAGGTGTTCACGGTTCTGGGGGTCGTCCTCGCTCGTCTCGAGCCAGACCGGGAGTCGCTCGGCCAGGAAGCGCGCATCGTCGAGCGATCCGCTCGTCGCGAGCGATCGGGCGAGCGCGAGCGCGAGACGCGACCGCGCTCGTCCGATCGCGGCCCCATCGAGCACCGCGCGGGCGCGCGACGCGCCCTGCCGCGGGCGACCCTCCAGGAAGTCGGCCTCGGCGACGATCGCTTGCCAGAGGGGCGTCTCCGGCGACGTCTCCTGGAGCGCGGCCTCGGCCATGTTGCGCGCGAGCGATACGTCGCCCGTCGCGAGGGACGCCCGCGCGAGGGCGACCGCCACGTCGGCGGCCCCGACCGCCCCGAACCGCCGGCTGATCGCGCGGTAGACGGGCAGCGCGAGCCAGGGGAGCTCCATCTCCTCGAAGCACTGCCCGAGACGAGCGAACGGCGCGACCGCGCTCGCCCGCTCGATCAGGATGCCGTAACGACCGCCCAGCGCGCGGACGGATCGGGTGCAGGCCTCGGCGTCGCGGTCGAGCGCCCGGGCCAGCAGCCGCTCGAGCAGCACGTCGTAGTCCGGCACGACGACCGGGTCGACTCCGTCGAAGGCGAGCCGGGTCGCCACGGCGACGGCCTGATCGTAGGCGTCGCGCTCCATCAGCTCGCGCAGGAGCACGCCGAGCGCATAACGCCGCAGCCCGTCGCGCTGCGCGTCGACGACCTTCGCCACGACGTCGAGCCCGTCGTCTGCCGACCCCTCCTGGACGCCCAGATCCACCGCACGCACGGCCGCGAGATCCCCGATCGGGTCGCCCCCCCTGCGAACGACGAGGGCCGCGAGGCGTTTGCGCGCCGCCATCGGATCGTCGAGGCGCGCCTCGAGATCGGCATGACGGATCTCGGCCACGTCGCGCGCGTCGCGATCCGAGGTCGCCTCGACGTATCGCTCGAGCCACCGCAGCGCGCGCACCGGATCGCCCGCGTCGAGCGCCGCCTCCGAAGCGCGCAACGACCAGCCCTCGAGCGAGGCGCCGAACGCGCTCGCGCGCGGGAGCATCGACTCGTACTCGACGCTCACCTGCTCGATCTTGCCCGCGTCGAAGGACAGATCCGTCAGGCGCAGCCGCGCGGCCAGCGCGAGCCGCGGATCGTCCTGCCCGGCGATCCTTCGGAACTTCAAGTGGGCGTCGAAGCGCCGTCCGGCCAGGTAGGTCGCTTCGGCGCGCAGGAAGGCGACCTCGGCGAGTCGCGCGCGATCCCACGCGTCGCTCGCATCGAGGCCGGTCTCGAGTCGCCGCAGCTGCCCGCCCGCCTCCGGCGCCCGATCGATCAGCAGCAGCAGCCGCGCGCGCTCGAGACGCAGGCAGGCCGCCTGGGGCGCCTGGTTCGGATCCTGGAGCAAGGCCGCGAGGCGCTCCTCGGCCGCGATGCGCCGGCTGCGCTTCGTGGCCTGGCGGGCCTCGAAGACGGCGTCGAGGGTCTCGAAGGCGCCGGCATGGGCTTCGAGGCGGCCCGACCACCGCGCCAGCGCGCGCTCGGCCTCCTTCCAGGCGCCCTGGAGCGCCTTCTCGACCACCGGATCCGCGACACCGTCGAGCGACCGCGGCACGCAGAGCGGGACGGCGTCGAGGAACGGGGCCTCGAGATCGCGGCGATTCAGGATGTCGACCGGGCTCGGCGGAGCGGGCGGCGGACGACCGGGCGTCTCCGCGGCCCCCCCCCGCGCCGACGGCGCCGCCGCGAGCGCGACCCATCCGAGGACGAGGAGCCGAAGGGCGGAGCGCGGGAAGAGCCGACGAAGCGTCATGCCCGCGCGCCCGCCTCGCGGGTCTTCGCGCGCAGCTCGAGCCGCTGGACGTCGTAGCTGTAGGCGACGAGCGCGTCCCGATCCGCGGGCTGGATGTGGCGGAAGACGAGCGCCAGCCGCCGGCGAGTCTCCGTCCCGGCCGACGCGATCGAATCCTCGACGGCCTCGCCGATCGCGCGGACGGCACGCGCATGGGGATCCGGCAGCAAGAGCTCGACGCGATAGGCCTCGCCACGTCGGACGTCGAATCCCACCTCGAGCGCGAGCCCCGCTCCGGAAAAGACGATCGGCCGGCGATCCCGGCCCGAGAGCGGCCGCGGCGCTTCGATCGAGGCGGCCCCCAAGAGCAGATCGAGCTTCTCCTCGATGCGTCGCAGCTGGGCGAAGAGCGCCGATTTCTCGTCCGCGGGCCCCGTGATCAGCGGCGGAACGGGATCGGGGAGCGAGAGGTCGTAGACGGCCGCCTCGACCGCGGCCGGCTCGAGTCGGCGGACGCGGATCGGGACGCGAGCCGAGACGCGGTAGTAGGCGCGTCGCGAGAACGCGACGCCGGTCTCGGCGCCCGACGCGCGCACGGCTTCCTCGCGCCCTCCGCCCGCGACCCGCTGCCACATCGAATTCGCTCCTCCGTCCGGGCCGCGGTCGATCCGGCGACGTGCGTCCCGCTTCCGCGCGCCCCGGCTCGCGACGCGGGCGCGCGGGGCGAGCCGACGCAAGCGGCATGCCAGCGTGTTGCACGCTCCTCCGCTGCTTCTCCGGGCCGAGGGTTTCGATCTGGAAGGGAGGATCGCGATTCGAAATCGAGTGGGACGATGCGGCCCGCCGAGACGCCTCCCGGTGCCGCTCTGCGATGGAACGCCGCTAGGCGGCTGCCTCCGCGGGCTTCGGGATCCCGAGCCGATCGAGCGCCGCCGCGAGCTCGTCGCCGTCCCAGGGCATGCGACAGAGTCCGTCGGCGCCGAGCGCCATCGCGAGTACGACGAGTCGCCGGGTCGGCTCGGACGTCGCCACGAGGATCGCCCGATCCCGGTAGTCGTCGCTCGCGCGCAGCGCCTCGACCAGATCGGCGGCGCAGCGGAATCCCTGATCCCAGCAGAGGACGAAGACCGCCGCCTGTTGGATCTCCTCCGACTCGGCAGCGAGATCGAGTTCCGACGGATCGACGGCGAGGATGCGACGTCCGATGGCCTCCTCGAGCGACTCGGCCGCCGTGCGCGACCGGGCATCGGGATCGACGAAGACGAGCCCGGTCCGCTCCTCCAGCTGCTCGTCGTCGTCTTCGCTCACCGCCCCGTCCACACCCTTCCGATGGCCCGTGCGCCTTCCGTCCGTCCCGCACGCGGTCGTCCCGCGCGACGTCAGGCCTTGACGGTGACCGCCCGGGCCAGACTGCGCTCCTGGAGGCCGTGGGCATGCACGGCGCGTCGCCGACGACCGAGCTCGTGACGTTCGCGCTGCAGACGGGTGAGCTCTTCGCGCCCGTCCTGGATCATGCGCGCATCGAGCTCGGCGATCCGCGCGAGCAGCGTCCGCCCGCCGCCCGAGAGCGACTGCGTCCACGCGTCGGCCGTCGTGCGTTCGAGCGCCCCGACCGCCCGCTCGCGCCGCTCGAGCCAGACGAGCCACGCGCTCGGCTCCTCCCCCGCCGCGATCGAGGCCCGGAGCGCCTCGGTCGCCTCGAGGACGTCGCGCAAACCACGCTCCCGCGGATCGCCCCCGGTCTGCGCCATCGCCGTCTCCTAGCCCAGCCTTCCGAGGAAGCCCTGCTGGTTCTGGAAGGTGGAGACGATCCGCTCGAGGGCCGTGAAGCGCTGGACGAGCAGTTCCTCCCGATCGGCGAGCCGCAGATTGAAGCGATCGATCGAGTCGTCGATCGTCTTCAGCCGCGCGGCGAACTGCTGGTCGCGCTGCGCCAGCAATCCATCGCCGGTCCGGACGATCTCCTCGAGCTCGTGGCCGATCGCCGTGACGAAGCCGTCGTCCCAGGTGTACGCGTCCGGCACCGGCTTCGGCGCGTCGGGATGGGCGGCATTGTAGTCGTTGATCCGGTCGATCTCGGCCTGGTTGTGGACCGTCTCGCTGTCGGCGCCGGAGAGGAACTCCCGGACGGAGGACGGATCCTGCGCGAGCGCCTCCTCGAAGCGATCCCGATCGAGCTCGAGGCGCCCGTTGCCCGTGATGCGGATGCCGATGCCGGAGATGGTGCCGCCAGAGCGGGGCGTTCCGTTCGAGCCGAGGCCTCCCGGCGCGAACGGGTTGTTCGGGCTCTCGTCGAACTTGAAGCCCCGGCTCACGATGTCCCGCAGCCGTCGCTGGATCTCGCGGACCATGAAGTCGCCCGAGAGCGGACCGGACGACTTCTTGCTCTCGTCGTACTTCGACTGCGCGTCGATGAAGGAGACGACGGCGTTGTAGGCGTCGATGAACTCCTGGACCGACCCGCTCATGGCCTCGACGTCGGGCTTGATCGAGACCGTCTCCGTGATCGGAGCGTCGTTGTCGTCGCGCTCGGCGAGTCCGCGCAGCTCGAGCGTGATGCCGGTCAGGACGTCGTCGACCTCGTTCTTCTGGCGGGTGATGGTCTGGCCGAAGATCTGGAACACGGCGGATTGGGCCCGATCCTCGGGCGTCTCGGCTTCGAGCCCGATGTCGCCGGTGACGCTCAGCTGATTTTCCTCGCCCGTTCCGGTCGAGCTCATGACGAGGCGGAACTGCCCCTCGCTGATCTGCAGGATGTCCGCCCGGACGCGGCCGCCGTTGTCGCCCGAGGTGTTGATGCGGCTGCGCACCTGGGCGAGGGAGAGGTCGCCGTCGTCCGCGGTGATCGTGATGGACGTCGGCCGGTCCTCTTCGTCCAGCGCGTTCGGGTCGCCGTCGGCCAGGGTGATCGTCATGCTCTGGCCCTGGGTGAGCGCGACGATGTCGTCCACCGACTCCTCGGGCGCCGCCGTCGAGAAGGCCGTCGAGAAGCGGCGCGATCCGCGGGCCAGCTGATCGACGCGGACCTGGATGTCGCCCGGCGCGGCGCCGAAGCCGGCCTTGACCTGGATGACGTCCTCGTTCGTGGAGGAGGACGTGTACTTGAAGAACTCCTCGTTCAGGGCCTCGCTCGTCTGCTTCGAGTTGCGATTGTCGAGGCCGCGCGCGGCGTCGCGCAGCGCGAGCAGCCGGCTGTTGAGCTGGCGGATCAGCGAGCGCTGGCCGTCGACCTCGGATCGGCGGCTCTGGATGCGCTGGAGCGGCTGGCGCTCGATCTGCATCAGACCGTCGATGATCGCGCTCGTGTCGAGACCGCTCGCGAGGCCGCCGAAGGTCGCCCGTCCCGAGATCCGCGTCCCCATCTCCGCTCCTCATCGCGACCGGGCGCGAAGTCCCGGTCTGCGCAGAGCCTATCGGCCGTCGTCGGAGCGAGCTGAGTCCGAGTAGATCGCGCGCATGGCCTTGCCCCAGCTCTCGACCCGGGGCGCGATCTCGTACTCGAGCAGATCGGCGATCAGGATCGGGTCTTCGCCGGTCTGTGCATCGAGCATTTCCTCGAGCCAGGGTTGGATCTCGCCCTGGAGCGCCGCGAGCGATCGCGCCTCCTCGACGAAGACGCCGGCGATCGAGTAGGTGATCCCGGTCAGGACGGAGAGCGCGTCGATCACGTCGGCGAGCTGCTGGCTCGCGCGCTGGACGCGACCGGCCCGATAGTCGCCGCTCGCCTCACCGATCGCCGCGACGATCCGACCGCAATAGGCGGCGCCCTGATCGAGCACGCCGAGGGCGACCTCGCGTCTCGGCCGGCGCACGATCTCGACGCACGCCACGCCGGCGAGCGCGTGACGTTCGAGCTCGGAGAGCGCCTCGGGCGGCAGGACGTGCCCATCGACGGCGACCTCCGTCACGACCGCTTCCTCGGCGCCCCGCACCAGCGACTCGCTGCGCGCGACGAGCTCCGCGAGATTCGCGCAGTCGCTCGCGTCGATGGCCGTCCGCTCGCCGTTCAAGATCAGGTTCATGCCCGCCCTCCGCATCGACGCCCCGGCGCATCGGCCGGTCGGTCGTCTCCGGGACGCGGACAGCAATCGATGTGCCAAACACCGGCGCGCAGCGCGCGACGGAGATGGTCCTCGGCCGTTCGAGCCCAGGCGCGGCTCCAGCGCGCGCAGCCACGAGGCATGCCGCTTGCAATCCTGCCGCGCGATCGCGCCAGCGCCCCGCCGTCCGCGCGGCGCGCCGTCGGAGGATTTCGGGTTGAAAGGCGACGTTTCGAATCGAATCGCAGCCGCGGCCGGCGACGAGCCGCGCGTCCGCTTCATCGCGGAGGTCTCGAGCAACCATCATCGGGACCTCGCGCGGGCCCTGGCCTTCGTCGATCGCGCGGCCGAGATCGGCTGTGACGGCGTGAAGTTCCAGCTCTTCCGCATCGACTCGCTCTTCGCGCCCGAGATCCTGCGCCAGAGCGAACGCCATCGAGCCCGACGCGACTGGGAGCTCCCGGAACGCTTCCTGCCGTCGATCGCCGAGCGCTGCCGGCTGCACGGGATCGCCTTCGCCTGCACGCCCTTCTACCTCGAAGCGGTCGACGCGCTCCTGCCGTGGGTCGACTTCCTCAAGGTCGCGTCGTACGAGTTGCTCTGGGACGATCTGCTCGTGGCATGCGCGCGCAGCGGCCGGCCGCTCGTGCTCTCGACCGGCATGGCGACCGAGGAAGAGGTCCGCCACGCGGTCGAGACCATCGAGCGCGCCGGTGGGCGCGACCTGACCCTGCTCCACTGCGTCTCCGGCTACCCGGCGCCGGTCGTCGAAGCCAACCTGCGGGCCATCGATCGCCTCGCGACGCTCGGCCGTCCCGGCTCGCCCCTGCGCCTCCGGACCGGCTGGTCGGATCACACGGTCTCGAAGGCCGTGCTCTACCGCGCGGTGCACGCCCATCCGACCTCGATGGTCGAGTTCCATCTCGACCTCGACGGTCGGGGCGACGAGTTCCAGACGGGACACTGCTGGCTGCCGGACGCCATCGAAGAAGTCATCCGCACGGTCCGGGCGGGCTTCGACGCCGAGGGCGACGGTTCGAAGACGCCCACCGCGATCGAAGCGCTCGAGCGGACCTGGCGCGCGGATCCGGCGGACGGCCTGCGCCCCCTTCGACCGCTGCGTCAGACCTGGTCGCCGGGCCTTTGAGCGCGGACCGAAGCGGCGAGAGCGACATCGACTTCGTCGTGGCCGGGGGTGCGCGCTACGGCATGGGCCATGTCATGCGGAGCGGGACCCTCGCCGCCGCGGCCGCAGGGCGTGGCTGGCGGGTGCGCGCCTTTCTCGCCGGCGACCGTACGGCGGAGCAGGCCTGGCGCGATCGCTGTCCGGGGTCGAACGTGACGGCGTGGACCGCCTGGCGCGCGCGTCGGTCGGCCCCGGTGACCCTCTTCGACCATCCCTTCTCGAAGTCGCGTTGGCTCGCCGCCTGCCCGCCCGAACGGACGCATTCGGTCGTCCTCGACGACGAGCGCGCCGTCGGTCGCGCGCGATTGACGATCAATCCCGCCCTGCATCACGCCCCGGACGAAGAGACCGCGCGCTCGGGGCCGCCCGCGCCCGCATCCCGCCCGGCCGAGGTCCTGAGCGGACCCCGTTATGCGATCCTCGACCCCGTCCACCGGGGGATTCGGCATGCGCCCCTGTCGGCGCGCCGGACGCTCCTCGTCTCCCTGGGCGGTGCCGACCCGCACCACGCCACGCCCCGCCTGGCCCCCATCCTGGCCCGCGTGCTGGAACGCGTGGGCCCGTCGTGCGGCATCGAAGCCCGCCACGTCGTCCTCGGCCCCGCATTCGCCGATCCCGACGAACGGATCCGCCGTGCGCTCGCCGCCGCGGCCTGGCGTGTCGAACGCGCGCTCAAGCCCGCAGCGATGGCCGCCTCCATGGCCACGGCGCGCCTCGCCGTCGTAGGGTTCGGAACGAGCCTCACCGAGCTCGCCTGGCACGGCACCCCGCACCTCTCCCTGACGCATCACGACGCCGACGTGCCGCGAGCGCGCACGCTCGAACGACGAGGCATCGGACGCTGGCTGGGATCCGCTGCACGCATCGACCCGGACGAGGTCGCCACCCGCTTCGAGGCCGCGCTTCGCGACCTCGCCTGGCAGAGCGACAGCGCGGCACGCGCACGGGACGCGCTCGAGGGCGCACGCGGCGTCGAGCGCATCCTCGATCGCATCGCGCCCTGGATCGTCGCCGCGCGCTCGACGCAAGCCCGACGTCCGCGCGCTCAGAGCGTCGGCGCGGGCGGCGTGGGCTGCTGATCGTCCCCATCGGTGCTGACCGGTCGCGCGCGGGCCGCGGCGCCCCTGCGCGCGCGCGCGTCCTCGGCCGACGCCGCGGCGTCGACCGGGTCGCCGAAGGAGGCCTCGAAACGATCGAACCAGGCGCGACCCCGCTCGACGCCATGAGCCGCGGCCTCGATCAGGAAGCGCGCCTCCTCGAAGAGCGCCTCGACCGAGGGCGAACGATTCTCCGTGCGCCGCTGGGTCGCGATCGCGGCGTAGATCTCGGGCTGCACGAGCGCGTCGAGCCAGGGCGCGCGCACGAGCTGCTCGCGGATCCGCTTCTCGCATCGAGCGATCCCCCGCAACAGCTCGACCCGCTGCTGATCGCTTCGCACGCGGGCAACGCGATCGCGCGCGTCGCGCTCGAAGGTCCGTGCGCGCTCGACTTCGCGCTCGATTTCGTCGAGGCGACGCCTGCCCTGCCGGAGCGCATCGCGATAGGCCCCCAGCGGACGCTCCGGCCGGTCGTCGTAGGCCTCGAGCAGGATTTTCCGCACGTCGACCGGCGTCCCGGAACCGGCTTCCAGCGCCTGATCGAAGGGCTGGTGTTCGACCATCGGAATCCGCGCGCCGCCCTCGGTGCAGTTGATCAGGCGGTAGCCGCGCCTCGCGAGACCGACGCCGATCTCCCGGTACTGCTCGATGAAGGCCGCGTAGGCGCGCCAGGTCGCCACCTTCTCGCCCGGATTCCAGCCGTCGACCCAGACGATCCGTCCCTTGTCGACCTTGTCCCGCTCCGGTGCCCGGTCGCCGCGCTTCAGCAGCGCCGCCTTGCGGTTCATCTCCGAGATCGAGCAGGTCCCGTCCTCCGCCAGCTCGATCTGGACGAAGTCGTAGGCCGAGCCCTTCGCGTAGGCACGGCCGTCCGTGAAGGCGAGGTCCTGACCGATCAGCAGGATCGGACTGCAGCCGAGCAGGACCGCCAGGCCGACGGCGCCCTGTGCGACCGTGCCCCCGCCCATCGTGAGCTGGGTGCCGCCGGTCGCCTTCGCGATCCAGCCGCCCATCGGACTGCCGCCGGTGGTCGCCGTGAATCGCGCTCGGACCGGTACGTCGTAGATTGCCGCATGGGCATCGGGCGTCAGCGCCACGCAGAGATCCCGCGTGTCGCCCGCGTCGATCAGCTGATGCGACACGTCGCTGCTCTCGAGGATGTGGACCAGATCGGGCTCGATGCCTGCCTGGCGCAGCGCCTTGAGCGTCTGACCGATCGCGATCACCGCGACCCGATCCCGCCACGCCTTCAGCAGCGGAAGCTGCTTGTCGAGCGAGGGACCCGCCGCGGCGATGACCGCCGGGACACCGCGCAGCGACCCGGCCAGCCGACCGAAGTCCGCCGACTCGGCGATGCGTCGCCCGTTGTCCGCGACGATCCAGGCCCAGGGGACGAGCTGTCCGACCGAGGTCGAGATGCGGGTATCCGCGGCGTCCTTCACGCGCTTCGTGCGTTCGACCGCCTCCGCCACGGCCGCGGGATCGAGGCGCATCACCGCCGGATGCGGGAAGACGCGCAGGCAGAGGCCCGGGACGTAGCGGCCGTTGACGATCGCCGTCAGCTGGTCGAGATCCGCGACGAAATGGACGTCGCGATGGGTGTTCAGCAGGTTCACGATCGAGACACGTGACAGCGCCGCCCTGAGCCGGGCGAGCGAAGGCTCGTAGACGACGACCGTCGCCCGGCTGCGCGCGCAGAAGGCCTCGATCTGCTCGCCGAGGCCGATCCCGACGGCGACCACGATGTCGGCCGGCGAGGCCGCCATCTGCTCGGCGAGCCGCTCGCCGTCTCGCCGCGGGTCATAGGCGGACCCGAGCAGCACGCCGCTCTCGCGCAGGACGACGTCGCCGCGCGGCCCCGTGACGCGCTCGACGGCGTCGTCGCTCGCGGCGTCGAGCGCCGCGACCAGGGCGGGATTCCTCCGTCGCAGGACGGCCCGGTTCTGCTCAAAGACCCGTTGCGACACCGACCCCCGCCTCCGTCCGATAGATCAAGCCCTGATGTCGCTGCCGCGCCCGATCGAACACGCCGGCGTCCGACGCCGCATAGCCCTCGACCGTGAAGGCGAAGCGCTGATGGCCGCGCAGGAAGCAGGCGCGCGTCTCGTCCACCTCGGCGGCGCTGTGCGAGAGGCGGCAGAAGAAGCGGTCGTCGACCGGCTCGAAGTCGAGCATCGGCGCGACCGCGGCCCGCCCGCGATCGCTCTGGATCAGGATGCCGCGACGTGCATCGGCGATCGCGACCCATCCCTCCGTCGCGCCCAGACAGGAAGAGGCCGAGACACCCGCCGAGACCGCCTTCGATTGCGCGACCACCACGTCGCGGCCGAGCCCGTGCCACTCGATCGCGCGTCCGCCGTGGACCGCGCCGTAGCGGAGCGTCTCGAGGTCCCAACCGTCGGGCAGGAGCGTGAACAGGCCGAGGCGCAGGCTCGCGATGCGCACGTCGTGGTGGGCGAGCTCGTGCACGACGTCGAGGCGATCGTGGCCGCGGTAGACGCGGTAGGTCTTCTGCCAGACGCCGAGATCGGATTCGAAGCGCGCGACGAAGGTCGCGCGGATCGCGCCCGAGGCGGCCGTCCGCAGCTCGAGCCGGGTCGGGCGCAGGTCGGTGCGCTTGCCGCCGTCCTCGAGCAACGCCACCACGTGGCCCGAGTAGAAGTCGGGCGTGTACTCGATGGCGTCGAAGCTGCCGTGGGCGATCGTGCCGAGGAGCGGACGACCATCGATGGCCGGGAAGGCGAGCTCTTCGAGCGCCGCCCCGCGATGGGCGAGGAAGCTGGCGGTCACCCGATCCGTCGAGATGCGGTGGACCGGCGAGGGCGCCGCCTCGTCGGCACGGGCACGCGGGGCTGCGACGAGCTCGAGCCCCAGCACGTCGCGCGGTGGCAGCTCGGGGGCGAGCACGAGCACGACGTCGCGCAGGCTCCCATCCCGGTGGAGACCCTCGGTCTCGATCTGGACCTGCGACGGCGCCAGCGGCGCGCCACGCCGCGTCCGCAGCTCGAGCGCTTCGAAGCGGCCTGCCGCCAGGCGCAGCGGGATCTCGATCGGCATGCGCGACCAGGGCGCGGCATCGGGGTTGGCGAGGACCAGCTGCTCGCCTTCGCCGAGCGCCGGCGCGACGCGCGCGAGCCGGGCGCGGCTTCGCTCGAGGGCGATCGCGATCCGGGTCTCGAACTCGAGGACCTTCTCCTCGGTCGCGCGCGTGCGGAAGTCGCTGCGCCAGAGGTCGACGAGATCCGCCGCGCAATGGGGCGACGGCCCGTCCGGAGCGAGGCGTCGCGACGCGAGATCGCTCCGAAGCAGCGCGTGGCAGCGGGTATTCATCCCGAACCCGTCCCGGCCCGTGACGGCCCAGCGCGTCGGGTTGTAGCGGGGCTGCTTCTTGCACGGAATCGGATCGGCGGCGCTCGTCAGGCGCACGGACGGCAACGCCGCGAGATCCGATGGTTCGACCAGACTCCGCGGCAGGACGAACTCGAAGCGGGGATCGGCCGCGAGGCGCGCGAAGAGACCGATCAGCCGATCCGCCTCGGCGCTCCGGGCCTCCGCGCTCCCGCCCGGCAGACGCCGCGAGGGGCGGTAGTCGAAGATCTCCACGTCGCCCCCGTAGAGGCAGAGCGAGCGCGCATCGGACCCGCCCGCGAGCCGCGCGAGCAGCGCCTCGAGCTCCTCGAAGGGAATCTCGCCCTGGGCGACGCGCTGGATCTTCTGGAACACGATCGAATCGTTCCAGAGCAGGACCGGCCCGGACGCGTCGCCGCTCGCGAGGCGCGCCGGGCGACAGCGAAGACGTCGCAGCTCCGGTCGTCGGCTCGCCGGATTGTTCCACTCCATGACGACGCGGTGCGCCCCGATTTCCGAGTACAGGGGAACCAACCCCTCGGCGAAGGTCTGCTCGTGGACGTACCAGGTCTCGGGTCCGTAGCCGAGCATCGCCTCGTAGCCCTGCCGTCCGAGCTCGAGGTTCGTCCGGTTGACCTCGACGGGCGCGAGCGGCGCGACGACCTGCGCCCAGCCGCTCGCGATCGGCTCGACCAGCCCCCGCTCCGCGAGTCCCCGGAAGCGCTTGACCCACTCGGGATCCTCGGCGAGCAGCGTCCGCAGCGTGCGCGCCGAGAGCTCGAAGCCGATCGGGATGCCGAGCTCCTCCGGCAGGCGCAGCAGCGGCCAGTAGCAGCGCGCGATCACGATCGGTCGATCCGCATCGGGCAGCGCCGAGAAGTCCAGGTTGGCGTGGAAGGCCGTGAACAGGCGCAGCGGCGACATCAGCGGGCGAGCCCGTCGAGGGTCCGCCGGAGCGCGTCGACGACGCGGTCCTGCGCCGCATCGGAGAGGTCCGGGAAGAGCGGCAGCGAGAGCAGGCGGAGGTAGGCCGACTCCGTGTTCGGGAGGTCGCCGAAGCGCGTGCCGAGCCGCGCACGGTAGTAGGGCTGGAGGTGGATCGGGATGTAGTGGACCTGGACGCCGATGCCTTCGGCGTGGAGGGCCGCGTAGACCGCGGCGCGACCGCCTTCGATGCGCGCCGGGTCGAGCAGGATCGGGAAGAGATGCCAGGCGGACTGCGTCCCCGGCGCCTCGCGCAGCCATTCGACGCGCTCGTCCCCCGCGAGCAGCGAGACATAGCGAAGCGCGAGTCGGCGCCGAGCGGCGAGGTTCTCCGCGAGTCGCGCGAGCTGGGAGAGCCCGAGCGCCGAGGCGAAGTCGGACAGACGGTGGTTGCCCGAGAGCGCCTGCATCTCGTAGATCCAGCCGCCCGACTCCTCCGCCCGCGCGGCCGCCGGAAGGCCGAGCCCCTCGAAGCGGTCGCCGCTGCGCTCCATGCCGTGCTCGCGCAGTCGCAGTGCGCGGTCGGCGAGGACGTCCGAGCGCGTCGCGATCGCGCCGCCCTCTCCCGTCGTGATGTGCTTCGCGGGATGGAAGGAGAAGCAGGCCGCCTCGCTCTCGCTGCCGACGACGCGACCGCGGTCGACGGCCCCGAGCGCGTGGCAGGCGTCCTCGACCAGGAATCGGTCGGAGCCGAGCCGCTCGCGCAGGGCGACGGTGTCGGCGACGTGGCCGGCGAAGTGGACGACGATCGCGCCGCGCGTCCGGTCGCTCAAGCGGCGCTCGAGCGCGACCGGATCGAGCGCGAGCGTCCGCGGCGAGACGTCGACGAAGACCGGACGGGCGCCGGCGAGCAGGACGGCATTGGCCGTCGCGAGGAACGTCAGCGAGGGCACGAGGACCTCGTCGCCCGGCCCGACCCCGAGCGCCTGGAGCGCGATCTGGAGCGCCGACGTCCCGCTCGACACCGCGACGACCCGACGTGCACCGGTCGCCGCGCGCAGGCCGGCTTCGAAACCCGCCACCATCGGACCCTGGGTCAGTCGCGCCGAGGCCAGCGCCTTCGCGACGGCCTCGCGGTCCTCCTCCCGGATCTGATGCTGGCAGTAGGGGATCACGAGGGCTGACCCAGCGCCGCCACCTTCCCGCCCGGCATCGAGGCGCGCTCGACCGGCGTCGCCGCAGGGTCGCGCTCCATGAGCAGCGCGACGTGCTGACGAAGCGCCTCGACCGTCATCCATTCCGTGTTCGTATCGCTCGAATAGACGAAGCCGTCCGGCAGCGCGCGCTCGCGGCCGCCGCGTTCACGCCGACTGCCGTGGTCGGGCTGGATCACGAAATGCTCGCCGAATTCGAGCGTGTTGCGCGCCTCCTCGGCGGTCAGCAGGACCTCGTGGAGCTTCTCGCCCGGGCGCCGTCCGATCTCGTCGATGGCCGCCGTCGGAGCCATCGCCCGCGCGAGGTCGACGACCCGCATGCTCGGGATCTTCGGCACGAAGATCTCGCCCCCGCGCATCTCGCCGGCGACCTGGAGCACCAGCGAGACCGCCTGATCGAGCGAGAGCCAGAAGCGCGTCATGCGGCGGTCGGTGATCGTCAGGATCCCCGACTCCGCCTGCCTTCGGAAGAGCGGGATCACCGATCCCCGGCTGCCCATCACGTTGCCGTAGCGAACGCACGAGAAGCGGATGTCCCGCGCGCCGGCGTAGACGTTGCCGTGCACGAAGAGCTTCTCGGCGCAGAGCTTGGTCGCGCCGTAGAGGTTGACCGGGTTGACCGCCTTGTCCGTCGAGAGCGCGATCGTCCGACGCACGCCCGCGTCGATCGCGGCATCGACGACGTTCTGCGATCCCTCGATGTTGGTCTTGACCGCCTCGGCGGGATTGAACTCGCAGATCGGGACGTGCTTCAAGGCCGCCGCGTGGACGACCAGGTCGATGCCGTGCATCGCGCGGATCAGACGCTCGCGATCGCGGACGTCTCCGATGAAGAAGCGCAGACGCGGGTCATGGCCGAAAGCCTGCGCCATGTCGTACTGCTTGAGCTCGTCGCGGCTGTAGACGCGGACCGTGCACTGGTCGCGCCCCGCGAGCACCCGGCGTACGAACGCCTGCCCGAAGGACCCCGTCCCTCCGGTGATGAGGATCTTGAGCGGTCGGCCGGGGCCGCCGTCGCCTAGCTTCCGTCTGCCCTCGTGCGCGGGCCGCGCTTTCGTCCATCCCACGCGCGGCGACGAAGCAATCGATGTGCCAAGCGCCTGCAGGTTCGCGGCGTCGTCTGCTCGAATCCAGGGCCCGCGCAGGCGACCGGCTGGCGTCGAGCCACGCGGCGGGATTTCATTCTGGAATCCGGGATTTCGAACCGCGGCGCGGGTCGGAAGCGATGGCCCCTAACGCGCCGCCAGCGAGCGCTCGAGGGCCTGACCCGCCGCCTCCGCGACCGGGTCGGCGCCGGTCGCGGCATCCGCAGGTCGCCGGGCGATCTCGACCCAGGCCTCGTTCAGGGTCGAGAGGATGCTCGACGCGACGTCGAGGGGGGCCACGGTCCCGCGCAGGTTCGCCTCGAGCAGCCGATCCGTGACGAAGAAGTAGAGCGAGTCGAGATTGCGCGCGATCTCGCCCCCTTGCTCGAGGTTCAGGCTGTGCTGCAGCTCGTTGACGATCGCGAGCGCCTTCGCGACCGCGGTCGCCCGGCCGGCGATGTGGCCGGACTCCTGATGGGTCCGGGCCGTGCGGATGAATCGGAGGGCGCCCTCGTACAGCTTGACGATCACCATCTCCGGCGTCGCCGTCCGGATCTCCATTTCACGATATCGAGCGCCCAAGCGAACTCCTCATTCCCGACCCGCGCCCGCTTCGGCGCCGATGCCTGCTTCCTGAAGCGTTCCGAACGAAGGCTCCGGGGCGGAGCAGGCCGCCCCGGAGCCGCGTTCGAGGTCCCGACCCGAAGGCCGGAAGGCCCCTGCCCGCCTAGCCGAGCAGGTTCAGGGCCGCCTGCGTCGAGACGTTGGCCTGGGCCAGGACCGAGATGCCCGCCTGCTGCAGCACCTGGTTCCGGGTCAGCTCCGCCGTCTCGCTCGCGAAGTCGACGTCGCGGATCCGCGACTCGGCCGCGGTCGAGTTCTCCTGGGCCACCGCCAGCGATCGGATCGTCGATTCGAGCCGGTTCTGCACCGTACCGAACGTGGCGCGGAGCGAAGCGACCTGCGCGATGGCGCTGTCGATCAGGTCGAGCGCCGCCTGGGCGCCCGAGACCGAGCTGACGGCCGCCGAGCTCGTACCGATACCGGCCGTCGTCGCGTCGACGGCGCTGATCGTGATGCGATCGTTCGAGGTGTTGTCGATGCCGACCTGGAACGTGACGGCCGCGCTCCCGCCGTTCAGCAGCGTCGTGCCGTTGAACTGCGTCACGGCGGCGATGCGGTCGATCTCCTCCGTGAGGTCCTGGAACTCGTCGTTGACCGTGGCGCGCTCGGCGTCGCCGAGGGTGCCGTTGGCCGCCTGGATCGCGAGCTCGCGCTGGCGCACCAGGATGCTCGACACCTCGTTGAGCGCGCCTTCACCGATCTGCAGCAGCGAGATGCCGTCGTTGGCGTTGCGCTGCGCCTGACCCATGCTGCGGATGTCCGCTCGGAACCGCTCCGAGATCGCGAGACCCGCGGCGTCGTCCGCCGCGCGCGTGATGCGCAGACCCGAGGACAACCGGGAGAGGCTGCGCTGCAGGCTGTTGGTCGAGTTGGTCAGGTTGCGCTGCGCGTTGATCGACGAAACGTTGTTATTGACTCGAAGACCCATACGAATCGATCCTCCTTGATGGACGACTCACGATTCCTTCGTGAGCACGAACGGGAGCCGACACTCGACTCCCGACGCCTTCCGTGCGCGCCGGACGACCCCCTCCTCGTTCGAGGACGCAGCGTTGCGACTCGCGCGGATCCACGCGGTGGGGCGCCAGTGCAATGGCGGTGCCAGGGGCGCGGGCATTCTCCGACATGCAGGTCTGTACCCGTCGCGCGCAACTCCCGATCGAAGTCTGCGAAGCGTGCCCCGGCGGCCCGCGAAGCGCGCCCGCTCCAGCGCGATGGGGCGTTTCACATCGATGGGCCGCCGTCGCGAGGCGTTCATTCTGAATCGGGCTGCGGGCCGTGGGCTCGATCCAGGGACGCCTTCGAGGACGGATCGCAGGAACCGATCTTGCTTCTCCTGCGGCGTTCGACCGGGTCCGCCCTCGGAGAATCGATCGCGATGAATGCACCGCCTGGATCGCTGCCGACCGCCTGTGACCTCCCGTCGCCCGCCCCGCGCGCGCAGCGCCCGACGCCGGTCGACGCCGCGCGGCCCGGGCTCCGCGTCACGACCGGATTCGCGAACGGGGCCCAGCGCGCCACGGTCCTCGCCTGGCTCGGCGCCGGCCTGCGGCCCGACGAACCCGATTGCCTGCTGCGCGAGTATCCACTGCTCTGGCAAGCCGGAAGCCGTGCGACGCCCGTCACGGTCTGGTCGGGCGCGCGCCCGCTCTCCTTCTGCATGCTCTGGCCGACGCGATTCGAGCTCGCATCCGGCGGGCTGCGGTCCGGCCTGATCTCGCTCGTCTTCACCGACCCCGACGCGCGCGGGCGTGGGCTCGCGCGCGATGCGATCGCCGCGGCGTTCGAGCGCGCGCGCGAAGAGGGACTCGGCGTCGTCCTGCTCTGGAGCGACGGCGAGCTGTCCGCGTTCTACGCGCGTCAGGGCTTCTCCCGGACCGGCAGCGAGCAGCTCCTCGCGATCGACCGCGCGATCGTCTCCCGAGCGATCACGGGCGACCCCGCTCCGGACGCTGCACCCGCAATCGACTCGACCGCGGCCTCGACCTCGCCCGCGACCCCCGACGATTGGGACGCCATCGAGGCGATGCGATCCCGCCGCGCCTGCGGCCTCCGGTTCGGTCGTGCCGAGCGCGACGCCCTCGCTCGCGTTCCGGGACTCGAGGTCCGGGTCGCGCGCGAAGCGGGCGGCGTCACGGCCTTCGCGATGCAGGGCCGCGGCGAGGATTTCGCAGGCGTCGTCCATGAATGGGGCGGCGATGCGACCGGTGTGCTGCGCTGCCTCGAGGCCTGGCTGCCCGAGACCCGCCCCGAGCACGGCCTCCTCCTGCTCGCGCCCGCGGCGCGTCAGGCGCTGACCTGGCGCCTCCGTTCGGCCGGGGCCCGCGTGATCCGGCATCCGCTCGCCTGGATGCGCATCGCCTCGACGCGCGCGCTGGCCGCCGACCTCGAAAAGCTCGCGCCCGGACTCGCGGCACGAGCGACCTGGCTCGACGCGAAGGCCGACGCGCCCCCGGCGGTCGTCCGCCTGCGCGACGAGATCGAAGGCGGCGAGGCCGAGCTGACACCGCCCGAGCTCCTCGACCTCCTCTTCACCCCCGCCTGCGAGCCCGCACACGCCGCCGTCCGCGCGCGCGTCCGCGCGGTCCTGCCCGCCACCGTGCTCGATGCACTGCCCCTCCCCTTCTTCGTCTGGGGCCTGGAGTCGATCTGAAGCGATGATCTGGATCACCCGCATCGACGGCGAACGCGTGCTCTTGAACGACGATCAGATCCTGTTCGTCGAGGCGACCCACGACACCCTGCTGGTCCTCGCGAACGGCGAGCGCCTCCGCATCCAGGAATCGCCCGAGGAGCTGGTCGACCGCATCGCCCGTTGGCGCCAGCGCGCGCTCGGTCTGTCCTTCTTCCATGCCGAAGAGGCGCCCGCCGAATGAGGTCCCGTTCGCGCATCGACCCCCTCGCGCTCGTCGGCCTCGGCCTCGGGCTCGTCACCCTCCTCGCGACCCAGATCGTCGAGGGCGGGCCGCTCGCCGCGCTCTTCCAGGTCCCCGCGGCGGTGATCGTGGGGCTCGGGACGATCGCGGCGACCCTTCTCTCCGTGACGCGTGCGGAGCTCAGCGAGGCCCTGGGCGAGGCCGCGCTGGCACTCCGCGCGATGCCCGATCGCCGCGAGCTGCTCGTGCATCGCTATCGCGATCTCGCGACCCTCGCCCGCAAGGACGGTCTCGTCTCCCTCGACCATTCCCAGCGCGCGCTCCCCACGGCGTTCATGCAGCGCGCCGTGCGACACGTCATCGACGGCTGCGAGGCCAGCCAGCTCCGCGAGGTGCTCGAGGCGGACCGGGCCGGGCGCCTCGCGGCGTCGCGCACGAGCGCCCAGGTCTTCGAGATCGCCGGCGGCTATGCGCCGACGATGGGCATCCTCGGCGCCGTGCTCGGGCTGATCCGCGCGATGGAGTCCCTCTCCGATCCCGAGCAGCTGGGCAGCGGCATCGCGATCGCCTTCGTCGCGACGGTCTACGGTGTCGGCCTCGCGAACCTCCTCCTGCTGCCGCTCGCGGCCCGCATCCGCAGCCGGGCCGAGCGTCAGCAGGCCGAGGACGCGATGATCGTCGAGGGCACGATCGCGCTGCAGGCGGGCATCGCGCCGCGGACCCTCGAGCGGCTGCTCGCGGCGCATCTTCGCCCTCGGGACGCCGCATCGTGAGGGCGGGAAGCCGATCGGACGCCGGACGCGCCGGCGCGCCCCCGCATCGGGATCGCTGGCTGCTCTCGTACGCGGACTTCGTGACGCTCCTGCTCGCGCTCTTCGTCGTGCTCTATGCGAGCGCGCGACTCGACGCGGAACGCCATCGGGGACTCTTCGAGGGCCTCCAGTCGGCGTTCAGCCCGATCGCCGTCGTGCCCGACGAGGCGGCGCCCCGGTCCGCGTCCGCTGATCCGGGCGGGCTCGACGACGGAGCGCCCCGACCGACAGAGGCGGTGATCGAGCCCGTGGCCCCGCTGCGCACCCTCGAGCAGCGGGCGGCGCGCGCGATCGCGCAGGAGCGGCGACGACTCGGTCGTGATCCCGGGGTCAGCCTGCATCCGACCGCGCGCGGCCTCGTGATCTCGCTCGCCGCGGCGGAGTACTTTCCGGCGGGCGGCGCGGAGATTCCCCCCGAACGTCGACGGATGCTGGCGGCGATCGCACCGCTGCTGGCGGCGGAACGCGGCGATCTGCAGTTCGAGGGGCATACCGACGATCGCCCCGTCGGCGATGGCGCGTTTCCCACCAATTGGGAGCTCTCGAGCGCGCGCGCGGCCGCGGTCGCGCGCTACTTCGTCGAAGAGCACGGCATCGATCCCCGTCGCGTCGCGGCCACGGGTTATGCCGCCTATCGACCGGCGGTCGCGGGCGACGCCCCGGCCGACCGGGCGCGCAACCGACGCGTCGAGATCGTGGTCCTGCACGACGGTCGGCTCGTCGCCGACGAGCCCGCGGACGATCCCGAGCGGGAGCTCGGACGGCTGCTCGAACGTCTTCCTCCGATCCCGACCCAGGCCGACGAGTCCCTGCGCGCCCCTGCGCCGGGTCCAGCGCCCCTCGACATTCCGCTGCCCTGAGGCGCGAAGATCGCGTCCGTCGCCGCGGCCGGCCCGTCCCGTCAGGGCGCGGGCGTCGCGGCCGCGGTCTTCGTCGGCGTTCGGGCGGCCGCCGGCTCGAGCGCCGGAATCGGCGCACGCGTCGAGTAGCGCGGATCCTCGCCCACGACCTGCATGCCCCGGCGCGTCGTGGCATTGATCAGCAGCGGCGCCGAGAGATTCAGGAAGATCGACTTGCCCGACAGGGTGACGATCGAGAGGATCTCGACCTCCTCCCGCTTCTCGATACCGAGCGCGGCGAAGTGCTCGCGCTCGATCGGCGGCTCGTAGGTCGGGAAGAAGCTCCACGGCGCGGCGACGACGAAGGCCAGGTCCGGGTCCTCGATCGAGACCAGCCAGGCCATCTCGCCTCCCTCGGCATGCTCCATGATCACGAAGCGGGAGAGGTTCGGAAAGCCCGGAAGCGGCTCGAACGTGACGACGTCCGCCTCCGTGACCTCGATCTTGCCCACCCGGCGACTCTCGAACTCGATCAGCTCAGCCATTCTCGTTCCCTCCCACTCGATGCTTCGCATGGCCACGGACCACCCGGATGGGGCCGGCCAGCGCGTTCCCTCGTGAAGCGGCCTCGACGTTCGCCGACGCCACCTGCTCGAAGATCTCCTCGCGGAAGATCCCCACCTCTTCCGGTGCTTCGATCGCGATGCGGACCTGGGCCCCCGTCGAGGCCACCACCGTGACCCGGATGTCCCGCCCGATCCGAACGCTCTCACCGTGTCTGCGCGTGAGAACCAACATGAGACTCCCTCCGAGGCGCGCTCGGCGCGCCTACAGAAAATCGAGCAACGTCGGCTGCTGGATGCGCGCCGTCACCTGAAGCGACGCCTGCAACGCCGTCTCGCGCGCGACCAGGTCCGAATAGACCTCGTAGGCGTCCGCGTCCTCCAGGACGGAGACCTGCTCGGTCAGCGTCTGCGCCTGGCCTCGCAGCTTCTGCTCGAACGCGTCCGCCTTGGCGCCGGCCCCGCCGAGCTCGCCCCGCTCGACGTCGAGCTGGCCGAGCGCGAGATCGAGATCGCCGATCGCTCCGTCCATCCGGGCGGCATCGTCCTCGTCGATGCCCTGCCAGAGTCGACCGAGCACCTCGAACACGTCGACGGAGCCCTGGAAGACCTGTGCCCCGCTGCGCGTCACCTCGATCATCACGCCCTCGTCGATCTCGACCGAGATCGCCGAGTCGTCCCCCGCGAAGGCCACCGTCGGCGGCGGCGAGCCCGACGCGAAGCTGCCACTCTGGGCGAAGGCCGGCGTCTCGGAAGCGACGCCCGAGAAGACGTAGCCCCCCCCCGCCGCGCGGGTGTTCGAGGCCGTCAGCAGCTGACCGAAGAGCTGTTCGACCTGGATGCGGATGTTCGCGAGGGCCTCGGGCCCGTTCGTGTCGTTGCGGGCCTGGATCGCCAGGGACTTCGCCTGGCTGACGATCTCCGTCGAGTCCGTGATCGCCTGCTCGGTCGCCCCGAGGCGCGTGCGCGAGAGGTCGATGCTCCGCAGGTAGCGACCGGTCTGGCTGAGCGCGTCCGTCAGCCGCAGCGCCGAGCGGTAGTCGACCGGATCGTCGGACGGGCGATTCAGCCGGCGTCCCGTCGACGCCTGCTCCTGCGTACGAGCGAGCCGGGCCCGTTGCAACGCCAGCTGCTGCATGCTCATCCGAGAGACCATCGATTGCGTCACGCGCATGGCTGCTCCACCCCTCCCGCCTAGATCGCCGCAAAGAGGTCGTCGAGCATCTTCGTGATGGTCGACATGACCTTCGCATTGGCCTGGAAGGCGGCCTGGAGCTTGACGAGCTCCGCGACCTCCTCGTCGATCGAGACCCCGGAGATCTCGTCGCGCCGGTCCTGTGCCGCCGAGAGGACGGCGTTCTGCTGGGCGAGCGAGCGCTCCGCGCTCCGAGCGCCCTGGCCGATGTCGCCGATCCACTTGCCGATCCCGTCGACCAGCGAGCTCGTCGCACCGGTCGGCGTACCCGGGACGTCGCCCGCGAGATAGGCGGTTCCCTTCGCCGTGCGCAGATCCTTGAGCCGCTCGATCCAGGCCGTGTCCCCGACCGCCGCCCCCGGCCCGCCCGCCACGGGATCGAGCTGCGCGCCGGCGGCGATGTTCTCGATCGAGCCGCCCTGGCTCGGATCGATGTCGGCGGCCAGGCCGAGGTTGCGCGCCGCGTCGTCGACGCTCGTCTGCGCCGAGAGATCCGTGAAGAAGTCGTGGGCATTGGCGTCGAGGAGCCCGAAGCCTCCGCGGTGGACCTGATTGAAGGTGTCCGCGAGCGTGTAGGCGAAGGCGTCGAGGTCGCGGATCGCGCCCGCGAGCAGACCGTCGCGGGCCTCGAGCACGCCCCCGAGCTCGCCACCGCGAATCAGCGAAGAGGCGTCGAAGAAGCTGCCGGCCCCGTCGTACCAGACCTGCGAGAAGGTCGGATCGAGGGGGTTCGGATTCGCCGGATCGACCACGGCCTCGAGCTTCGCCGCGATGTCCTTGTCGACGAGGGGGAGGCCACCGGAAATCCGGATCGAGAGCATGCCCTGATTGTCGGTGACGAGCGAGACGTCGACCTTCTCCGCGAGCGAGAGCACGAGCCGATCGCGCTGATCGCGCAGGTCGTTCGCGGGCGCGGTGACTTCGGCCGCCGCGATCTTCTGGTTCAGGTCGGCGATCTCCTGCGTGATCGCATTGACCTCGGAGACGAGGCTCGTGATGCTGCGGTCGGCGTCGCGCTGGAGGCCGCGCAGCTGACCGTCGTAGCGATGGATCGAGTCGACCAGCGTCTCCGCCGCCGCGAGCACCTGCGTGCGGGCCGCCGGCTGTCGCGGATCGCTCGCGTTCGAGAGATCGTCGAGGGCGTCGAAGAACCGCGTCAGATCGTCGGAGAGCCCCTCGCCTTCGGCCCCCGTCACGACCGACTCGACCTGACGGTAGATCGAGGCCTGGGTGTCGAGCGTCGCCTGGCGCGAGGTCTCGCGGATCAGCCGTTCGCCGACGAAGCGGTCGATGACCCGCTCGACGCTGACCTGCTCGACGCCCGACCCGATCCAGCCGGCGTTCGTCTGCTGCGGCAGCGACGTGCGCAGGACCGAGCGCTGGCGCGAATACCCTTCCGTGTCGGCATTGGCGATGTTATGGCCCGTCGTCGCCAGACCGCTCTGGACGACACCGAGGCCGCGCGCCGCCGTTCCCAAGCTGTCGAAGAGTCCCGCCATCGTCGTCCGTTCCTCAGATCGCCGCGCGGACGAGCCGTCCGCGTCCCGCGCCGCCGCGCCCCGCCGCCCCCGGTCCGTATCCCGGGCGCTCGGGCACCGCCCGACCGAGCATCCCGAGCGTCTCGCGAATGTGGCGGAGCGAGCGGTCGGCGAAGCTCCCGTTGGATTCGACGAGGCTCCGCGTCGAGGCCACCAGCGCCGAGAGGCGGGCGTGCAGCTCGGGCAGCCGCCCGGCCTCCCGGTCGAGGGCCTCGATCAGATCGCCGAGCCGGACCGGCCGATCGCCGAGACCGAGCGACCGGGCCAGCGTCCCGGCGAGCGCACGGCGCGAGTCCTCGAGCAGCCGGACCTCCTCGGCGAGCCCGCGCTTGCGTTCGACCAGCTCGCTGATCCGCGCCGGATCGAGGGTCACGAGCTCCGCCTCCTCGAAGCGCAGGACGTCGCGCAGCCGCAGATACAGATCCTCCTCCGCCTGGAGCACCGTCTCGAGACCCGCGACCTGCTCGGCCATGCCCTTCATCACGCCTTCTCCCCTCGCCGGTCCGCGCCCGTCACGCGGGGCGCATCCGCGTCGCCTCCGCCCCCGCTGCGCCGCGCGAGCTGCCCCTCGAGCGAGTCCGCGATGCCGACGCCGCCGTGCTCGGCCACGATGCGGGCGAGCTCCTGGTGAAAGTGCTCGCGGTACATGCGCCCGGCCTGACCGCCGTCGAGCAGGCTCGACTCGCTCTTCGGCGCCGCGATCCGGAGCATCTCGCCGAGGAAGTAGGCCTCGAAGGTGCGGAGCGCCGTCGCTTCGTCCGCGTCCCCCTCCGCCCGCTTGCCGAGGGAGAGCTCGGTCGGGATCGAGACGGCGTCGAGCGCGTTCATCACATCGTCTCCACGTCGGCCGAGAGCGCACCGGCGGCCTTGATGGCCTGGATGATCGAGACCAGGTCCGTCGGCGTCGTCCCCATCGAATTGAGCGCGCGGACCAGATCCCCGATCGTGACGGTCTGCTCGATCACCGTGAGCTGGCTCTCGTCCTGGGTCGTCGAGATGGCGCTGTTCTGGACCGGCGTCGTCTGCCCGTCCGAGAAGGGCGCCGGCTGGGAGACCGCGTTGCTCTGATCGACGACGACCGTCAGGTTGCCGTGCGCCACGGCGACCGTGGAGACGCGGACGGCATCGCCCATCACGACCGTGCCCGTCCGTTCGTTCAGGATGATCCGGGCCGACCGGTCGGGCGCGATCTCGAGCGTCTCGACCCGGGCCATGAAGCCGACCGCGTCCGCGCGATAGGCCGCGGGCAGCGTGAGATCGAGGGTGCCCGAGTCGCGCGCGACTGCGACGGGCTCGCGGAACTCCTCGTTGATGCGCCGCGCCGCGCGCTGCGCCGTCGTGAAATCCGGCTGGTGCAGCGCGATCTCGAAGTGATCCTGGCCGACCATCGAGTAGGCGACCTCGCGCTCGACGGTCGCCCCGCCGACGACGATCCCCACCGTCGGATGGTTCTGACTGACGGAGCTCCCGCTCCCTTCGGCCGAGAAGCCGCCGACCGCCACGGGGCCCTGGGCCACGGCGTAGATCTGACCGTCCCCGCCGACGAGCGGCGTCATCAGGAGCGTTCCGCCCTTGAGACTCGACGCGTCCCCGGCCGAAGACACCACGACGTCGATCGCGGAGCCCGTCCGTGCGAAGGCGGGCAGCTTCGCGGTGACCATGACCGCCGCGACGTTCGCGATCCGGATCAGGCGCGGGTCGATCGATACGCCCATCTTGGCGAGCATGCTGCGCAGAGACTGGACCGTGAATTGCGTCTGCTGCTTGTCGCCCGTCCCGCGCAGACCGACGACGAGCCCGTAGCCGATGATCTGATTCGAGCGAACGCCCTTGACCGAGGCCATGTCCTTCAGGCGCGCCGCATCGGCACCGGGCACGGCGAGCCCGACCACGAACGCCGCGACGAGCGCGACCCGGCCGAAGCGCCGACCTCTACGCCCCGCCGCGCATCGCGCGCGTCGCCCTGCCTCGTTGCTCGTCTGCGCTCGCCCCACCCTGCCTCCGCCTAGAACGGGTAGACCCAATCGATCGCCCGGGTCATCCAGCCCGGACGCTGCTTGTCGTCGAGCACGCCGAGCCCGTCGTAGGCGAGTCGCATCTCGGCGATCTCGTTCGACATGACCTGGTTCTCGATCGTGAGATCCTCCGGCCGGACCAATCCCTCGAGCGAGATGTACTGCGCCTCGTGGTTCACCACGACGGATCGCCGCCCGCGGATGTGGAGGATCCCGTTGGGCAGGACGGCCACGACGCGACAGGTGATCACGCCCGTGAAGCTGCCCCGGCGGCTCGTGTTCCCCTCGCCCGTGAACTCGTTCTTCATGCCGCTCTCGATGAAGTTGAGCCCCGCCCCCTCCGCCCTCGTCACGCCGGGCTCGTCGAAGCCGAAGATCCGCATCAGACCGCGGATCGGACTCGAGATCAGCTTCTGGAACCCCACGTCCGAGGAGAGCGCCGCGCTGACCTTGCGTTCGGAATCCGTCTCGGTCTTCGCGTCGCCCTCGGCCTGGGTCTGCTCGACGATCACGACCGTCACGAGGTCGCCGACGCGGCGGGCCTTCTCGTCGAAGAACATGAAGGACGACGACTGGGTCGCCCCGCTCCAGATCGAGCCCGGCGTCGGCGCTGGCGCCGGCGGCGGCTCGACCGGCTCGTAGTTCATGGGCTCTCGCGCCTCGCGAATCGACGTCTCGACACAGCCCACCGTGCACGCGCACGCGAGGGCCAGCCCGGCGACGCCGGCCGCGCTTCGGCGCCTCGAGGACCGCGCCTCAGAACGCGACATGGACCCGTCCCTCCGGATCGATCCGGCCCGAGACCTCGCGCTTCGACTCCAGGTTGACGACCCGGATCCACTCGCCCGCGGCGCCGGTCTCCTGCGCCTTGCCCAGGGTCTGGATCACGAGCGGTCCATGCTGCAGCACGATCGTCACGCGATCCCCGCGCTCGACCACCGGCACGCTCTCGAAGTCGCTCGACCGCAGGATCCGATCGCCCCCGATCGACCTCCGGGCCCGCAGGCCGATGACGGACTCGGGATCCCGCACGGCATCCGCCGGCGCGTCGGCCCGGTCCCGCTCGATCAGGACGAGGTCGCCGCGGGCGATGACGCGGCCGCGGGCGAGCGCATGGGTCGCGACGACGACCTGCTCGGTGATCGAGACGTAGGGCGAGACGATGCCCCGCTTGACCAGCCGATCGCCGACGAAGAGCGAGACCGCGATCGCGACCCGACCGTGGAGCGGAAGCGGGCTCCCGGTCGAGAGCTCCGTTCGGATCTCGCCCGAAACCCCCGAGACGTCGTAGTCGAAGGCCCGGAGCTCGGGCACCTCGATCGCGGACGGCGCCCGATCGACGCGCTCGAGAATGAACTGCTCGATGTCCGCGCGCACCCGCTCGGCCGTCGAGGCGCGCGCCTCGTCGGCGGGGGCCGGACGCGCGGCCCCGCCGAGCGCGAGCGCCCAGGCGAGACACGCGATCGCGATGCCGGCTGCACGCGCCATCGTCGTCCCCCTCCCCGACCCCTTCCTCATTGCGACAGCTGCGCCGCGACGCGCAGCATCTCGTCACCCGCCTGGATGACACGCGAGTTCACCTCGAACGCGCGCTGCGAGAGGATCATCTGGACGAGCTCCTCGGCGACCTGCACGTTCGAGCCCTCCAGGAATCCCGCGGACACGCTCCCGAACCCGGCCTGCTGCGGAATGCCCGTCTGCGGATCTCCGGACGACTGCGTGGCCTCGAGCAGGTTGTATCCCGCCGAGCGCAGGCCCGACGGGTTCGCGAAGCGCGCGAGCTGGATCTGACCGAGATTCGTGGGCTGGGTCTGGCCGGCCTGGACGGCGTTGACGGTGCCGTCGGGCAGCACCGTGATCGAGACCGTGTCGTTCGGTACGGTGAGGTTGGGCAGCAGCTGGTAGCCGAGCGAGGTGACGACGTTGCCGTTGGCGTCCAGCTTGAACGTGCCGTCCCGGGTATAGACCGTCTCGCCCGTCGGGCGCAGCACCTGGAAGAAGCCCGTGCCCTCGATCGCGAGGTCGAGGGGGTTGCCGGTATTCACGCGATCGCCGGCGGTGTAGATCGTGTTGATGGCGGCAAGCTGGACGCCGTGGCCGACCTGGACGCCGGTCGGCAGGATCGAGCCATCGGTCCCCGTCGCGCCCGGCGCGCGCAGCGTCTCGTAGAAGAGGTCCTGGAACTCCGCTCGGGATCGCTTGAAGCCCGTCGTCCCGACGTTCGCGATGTTGTTCGCGATCGTGTCGATCTGCGACTGCTGCGCCTTCATGCCGGTCGCGGCGGTGAACAATGCCCTCATCAGCGGATGCCCTCGATCAGGTTCAGGGTGGTCTCGTCGTCGATCTGCATCGCGCGCAGGTTGACCTCGAACGCGCGCTGGAGCATCACGAGGTTCGCGAGCTCGTTCGCCGGCTGGACGTTCGAGCCCTCGATGGACTCGGGAATCAGGGCCGTCGACGCCGCGGGCGTTCCGGCATCGGTCTCGCCGGCGCGGAAGAGCGTCTCGCCATCACGGCTCAGGCCGTGAACGTCCTGGAACTCCACGACCTTGATCCGCCCGAAGGCATTGCCGTTGCGGTCGACGACGTTGCCCGAGGGATGGATGGTGGCGTCGGCGTCGCCGATCTGGATCGGGCCGCCGTCGCCCATCACGGGATAGCCGCTCGGCGTCGAGAGCTGACCCGTCGTGTTGATGATGAAGTTGCCCGCGCGCGTGTAGCGAGGACCGCTCGGCGTCAGGACCTCGAAGAAGCCGCGCCCGTCGATCAGCGCGTGCAGCGGCGAGCCGGTCTTCTGCGCCGAGCCCCGCGCGAAGTCGGTCCCGACCTCGTCGGTCCGCACGAAGGTCGCCCCCGGCGCGCCTGGCGCCCGCTCGCCCTGGACGTCCCGCAGCGCCGCCTCGTAGACCGCCCGGAAGATCGACTCGTTGCGCTTGAAGCCGGGGGTCCCCGCGTTGGCGAGATTGTTCGCCACGACGTCGAGGTCGCGCAGCTGCGTGCTGGCCCCGGAGGCCGCGATGTAGGCGTCGTTGCCCATGCTCTCCCGCGCTCCCTTTCCTCGCGTCCCGATCGCCGAGCGATGGCGCGTCGAATGCCCGTCCCTGCGAAGCGGACGCCGACGCCATCCTCCAGCGCGCAAGGAGCAAGCGACGTGCCATCGCCCGGCAGCCGGGGACTTGCGGCTCTCGTGGCCCTGGTCGCGGTCCGACGGCGCCGCCGACGCATCGGGGCGGACGATCCTGCCGACCTCGGGCTGCGACTTGAAACGCCCGCTTTCAGAACGCAATCAGCGTGGCGCCGACGCCGTCGGGGTCGCCCGCTCGCCGTGTCCCCGCTCGGCCCGCTCCTCGAGCAGCGACTCCGCGAGCAGCCGCAACCGACGGGCGACCGGCGCATCCGGCGCCGAGAGCGCGACCGGGCGCTGACAGGCCACCGCCCGCAGCATCGCGGCATCCTCCGGCAACGCCGCACGCAGCGGAAGCGGCCGAGCCAGGAACCGACGGCTCATCCGATCGAGCGCGCGATGCGTCCGCTCGCCGGCAGCGCGATCCGTGATGCGATTGACGACGAGCTCGATGCGGAGCGTCGGGGCGCGCTCCCAGAGCTGCTTCGCCGTCGCATACGCGTCGGCGAGGCTCGTCGGCTCGGGCGTGGCTACCAGCCAGACGGGATCGCAATGACGGGCGAGCGTGATCACGTCCGCGCCGATGCCCGCCCCCAGATCCAGCAGCGTCAGGCGACGCGCGGCGAGGAGGCGGGCCAGCGGCTCGGCGGGGTCGCCATGCAGCGCCCGCTCGAGCGTCGGCAACGCCGTGCGCGCCCCCCCGACCACCAGCAGCTCGAGCCCGCCCGGTCCGCGGACGATCGCCTCCGCGAGCCCGCAGCGCCCGGCGACGGCGTCCCCGAGATCCATCCGCGGAACGAGCCCCAGCAGCAGATCCGCGTTCGCGAGCCCGACATCGCCATCGATCAGCAGGGTCGACGCGCCGGCCGCAGCCGCCGCGGTCGCGATGCCGACCGCCAGCGCGCTCTTGCCGACGCCGCCCTTCCCGCTGACGATGCCGACCACGGCGCCGTGCCCGCCGTGCGCGCGCCCGCCCCGATCTCGGGCCATCGCGAGTCCTGCCGCCTGCTGTGCGATCATGCCGCGCGCCCCAGGAACGGCCGAACGAAGCGCCCGGGCTCGGCCAGCTCGAGATCCTCGGGGACGCGCTGACCGGTGCCCAGCCAGCAGACCGGCGGGCAGCCCTCTTCGAGCAACAGATTCACGACCGGCGCGAGCGAATCGCACTCGTCGATCTTCGTCAGGATGAGCCGATCCGGCGTCAGACTCGCGAAGCGGCGCAGCTGCTCCCGCGCGATCTCGCAGCGCGACGTCGCGTCGACGACGAGCTCGATCGAAGCGCGTTCCCCGAGCACGTCACGCAGCGTCTCGAGCGGGGTCTGCCGATCGAGATCGCCCGGAGAGCGCCCGGCCGTATCCACGAGGATCGCCTCGTCCCGCCGTCGGGCGGCCACCTCTGCGATCTCGCGCGCAGAACCGAGCTCGCTGTATGGCGCGCCCAGCAGATCGGCGAACGCCCGTAGCTGATCGCGCGCACCGACCCGGTAGGGATCCAGCGAGACGAAGGCGACGTCGCGCTCCGCCTCCTCGCTCCGCCCGGCGAGCTTCGCGAGGGTCGTCGTCTTGCCGACGCCGGGCGCACCGACCAGGATCCGCACCCGCTGTTTCGGATCGAAGCGGGGCGCGGCGAGTCTTCCGTCGATCCGCTGGACCAGGAGCGCTTCGAGCGAGCCCGATTCGCCTTCCGCCCGACGCGCGCGCGCCGCCTCGTCGAGCGATCGAACGTGACGCTCGTCGATGCCGACGGCCACGAGGCGGCGGGCGACCGGATCCGCCTCTGCGCTCGGCCCGCTCGATGCATCGCGATCGATCCGCGCGAGCGCAGCGCGGAGTCCGCGCAGCTCGCTCCGCACCTCCGCCTCGAATCCCTCCCGGCGGCGCAACGCGGCGACCTCCCGCCGAAGGCGCTCGAGGAGATCGCCGAGTTCGCCGAGTTCGCCGACGCCTTCGGCCGCGAACCCGTTCGCCGGCTGGCTCCCCCGGGCCTCGGCCGGGAGGTCGTCGCGACCGGCGGACCCGAGCGACGGCCCCCCGCGAGCCCTGCCCCGCTCGATCGCCGCCTGGACCTCGACGATCGGCCGCGAGAGCAGCCCGAAGGCCCCGCGCCCCCTGGAGAGGGTGCGGGTCGACAGGATCAAGGCCTCCGGGCCGAGCGTCGCACGGACCGCCGCGAGCGCCTCCTCCATCGTCGCCGCCTCGAAGCGCTTAATGTGCATTGGCCTCGACCCTGACCGTGCCGAGCGAGATCACCTCGACGCCGCCCGGCAGCTCGGCATGCGAGAGCACCGCGACCCGAGGCAGGAAGCGCGAGACGATCTGCCGCAGCGGCGAGCGGATGCTCTGCGCCGCCAGCAGCACCGGCCCGCGACCGTCGCTGCCCAGCCCGAGCGCCGAGACCGCTCGCTGCAGCCCGCGAACGAGCCCGTCGAGGAGGACCGGATCCACCGCCAGGAAGGAGCCGCTCTCCGAGCGCTGCACGACGCTGCGCAGCTTCTCCTCGAGCTCGGGCGCGAGCGTCAAGACCGGCAGGCGTCCGTCGTGCTCGAGGTAGGGGCGCGTGATCGAGCGCCCGAGTCGTTCGCGAACCAGGTCCGTCAGCAGGTCGGGATCCTGGATCTTGCCCGCATACTCGGCCAGCGTGTCCAGAATGGTTCCGAGATCGCGGATCGAAACGCGCTCGGCGAGGAGCGAACGCAACGTGCGGTGGAGGAGCGACAGACTGACGAGACCGGGAACGATGCCGTCGATCGCCTTGCCCTGGCTCGTGGAGAAGTGCTCGAGCAGGTCCTGGACCCGGCTGCGCGTCAGCAGCTCGACGGCATGGGCCCGCACGACCTCCGCGAGATGCGTCGCGAGCGCCGTCGACGCATCGACGACCGCGTAGCCTGCGGCCGAGGCCTTCTCGCGATCGCGCTCCTCGATCCAACGCGCCGGCATGCCGAACGCGGGATCGCGGGTCTGGACGCCCGGAATCGGCTCCGCGTCGTCGCCCGGCGAGATCGCCAGCGCCCGTCCCGGCGGCATCTCGTGACCCGCGACCGGCTCGCCGCGCACGCGGATGGCGTACTCCCCGGGCTTCAGGTCGAGATTGTCGCGGATGTGGATCAGCGGAACGATGAAGCCCAGCTCGGAGGCGAGCTGGCGTCGCGTCGCGCGGATCCGCGCGAGCAGCTCCCCGCCCCGCTTGGCATCGACGAGCGGAATCAGTCCGTAGCCGATCTCGAGCTCGAGATCGTCGAGCACGAGGGCCTCTCGGATCTGCTCCTCCTCCGACGGCCCGGGCGCCGGAGCGACCTCGGCGGGCGGTCCCGGCGCCGGCTCGGGCCGCCCGAAGGCGGCCATCGCGCCCGCCCCCGCCGACAGCAGGGCGAAGGGCAGGAACGGAAGCCCCGGTGCGAGCGCCATCACGCCGAGCATCGCCGAGACCATGCCCATCGCACGCGGTTGGAGGATCACCTGGTCCCGCAGCTCGGAGGACAGCGTGTCCCCCGCGCCTGCGCGCGAGACGATCACCGCTGCCGCCGCCGAGATGACGAGCGCGGGGACCTGGGAGACGAGACCGTCACCGACCGTCAGGATCGTGTAGGTCTCCATGGCCTCGAGCAGGGGCATGCCCGACTGGAAGACGCCCACCGCGAGCCCGCCGACCAGATTGATCACCATGATCACGATGCCCGCGATCGCGTCGCCCTTCACGAACTTCGAGGCACCGTCCATGGCACCGTAGAAATCCGCCTCGCGCTGCACGTCGAGTCGACGCCGCTTCGCCTCGGCGTCGTCGATCACGCCCTGGTTGAGGTCGGCGTCGATCGCCATCTGCTTGCCGGGCATGGCATCGAGCGTGAAACGCGCCGCGACCTCGGCGATTCGGCCGGCGCCCTTCGAGATCACGACCATGTTGATGATCACGAAGATCAAGAAGATCACGATGCCGATGGCGTAGTTGCCGCCGATCGTGAACTGACCGAACGCCTCGATGACGTAGCCCGCGGCGTCTTCGCCCTCGTTGCCGTGGAGCAGGATGAGGCGTGTGCTGGCGACGTTGAGCCCCAGCCGCATCAGCGTCAGCATGAGCAGCAGCGAGGGGAAGACCGAGAAATCGAGCGGGCGCTCGACGAAGAGCGCGAGCAGGAGGACGAGCAGGCCCGCCGTCAGCGACAGCGACAGGAAGAAGTCGAGCACGACGGCCGGCAACGGCACGACGAGCAGCGCCATGATCGAGAAGAAGGCCGCTCCGAGCAGCGCCTGGTTCAGCGGCAGCTTCGTCATGCGGCCCTCCAGCGCTGGCCACGGCGGGGATCGAGCTTGTACACGTACGCGAGCACCTCGGCGACGGCGTGGTACAGGCTCTCGGGAATCTCGCGATCGATCGCGGCGGTCTTGTAGAGGATCTGGGCGACCGGCGGATTCTCGACGATCGGAATCCCCAGCTCCTCCGCGCGGGCACGGATGCGGAGCGCGAGCAGGTTTCGACCCTTCGCGAGCACCTTGGGCGAGGCCTGGAGCGGCGGTCTGTACTGCAGGGCGACGGCATAATGTGTCGGGTTGACGACGACGACGTCGGCGTCCTGGATCGCCTCGAACATCCGCCGCTGGGCCACCTCGCGCTGGATCTGTCGGATCCGGCTCTTGACCTTCGGGTCGCCCTCCCGCTGCTTCGCCTCGTCCCGAACCTCCTCCTTCGTCATGCGCAGCTTCTTCTCGTGCTGATGGTGCTGCCAGAAGAAGTCGATGGCCGCGAAGACGGCGAAGACGGCAAGGATGATCCAGACCGTTCGCCAGAGGAGTCCTCCTCCTTCGAGCAGGACCGAGACGAGATCCGCCGAGAGCAGGCCGAAGACCCGCGGCAGCCCCGGCGCGAGCGTCAGCCAGAGGATCCAGACGACGAACGACAGCTTCAGAATCGACTTTACGAGCTCGTAGAGCTTGTCGAGACTGAACATGCGGCGCATGCCGGCGACCGGATTGAGCTTCTCGAGCTTCGGCCCGAGCGGCTCCGTCGTGAAGAGCCAGCCCGTCTGGGCGACGTTCGAGGCGACGCCCACGACCATGATCAGAAGCGCGATCGGGAGCAGGACGAGCCCCATCCAGGCTCCGTGGTGGAGCAGCAGGGCATGGTAATCCGCCAGGCTGTCCGGGCGGATCGTCGCGCCGCTCCAATCCGCTTGCGCCACCTCGATCACCATCCGTCCGATTCGCGCCCCGAGCCCGGATCCGAGCGCCAGCGCTCCGACGGCCAGCAACAGGACCGTCGTGACGTCGCGGCTCTGGGCCACTTGACCCTTCTCGCGCGCGTCCTCGCGCTTCTTCGGCGTCGCCGGCTCGGTCTTGTCGGCGTCATCCGCCATGACCACCTCCGACGAGGACCTCGAAGACGCCCTGGGGCCAGATTTCGATCCGGTCCTTCATCGCATGGATCAGCTCGTTGGCGCCGAGACCGAGCAGCAGCATCACGATCCCGACGTGGAGCGGCAGGTTCACGATCAGGATGTTGAGCTGCGGCAGCGCGCGGGAGAGGACCCCCGTCGCGACGTTCTGGACGAAGATCGCGACCACCACGGGCGCGGCGATCTGGACCGCGATGCGCCATACGGCGGATGCCAGACGCGCCACGCCGAGGAAGGTCTCGGGCGACGGCAGCGCTCCACCCACCGGCAGCAGGGTGAAGCTCTCGCCGAGACCGCGGATCAGGTCGTGGTGGCCGTCGATCGCGAGGAAGATCAGGATCGCGAAGGCCTCGAGCGCGAGCCCGATCGCCGGGCTGGAGATGCCCGTGGCCGGATCGATGGCCTGGGCCGCGCCGATGCCGCCCTGCACGGCGACGAACTCGCCGAGCAGCATCATGGCCGTGAAGACGAGCCCCGCGCCGAGACCGATCAGCGCGCCGATCGCCAGCTCGACGAAGGCCGCGCCCGCGAGGCTCGCGACGTCCCAGTCCGCCTGCGCCAGCCGACCGGTCGCGACCGGCGCGAAGGCCCAGGTCAGGAGCAGCGCGGCAGACAGGCGCAGGCGCATCGAGATGGCCGGATGGCCGAAGAGCGGGCCGACCACCATCATGGCCAGGACCCGCAGGCTCCCGAGCAGCCCCCCCAGCACCGACACGAGCGCCACATCGAGCGTCACGGCCCGCCTGCCCCGGCGACCATGCTCATGATCCGCCCGTTGAACTCCATGATCAGTTGCATCATCCAGGGGAAGAGGCCGGCGAAGACGCCGAAGACGATCACGATCTTGGGCACGAGGGTCAGCGTCTGCTCGTTGATCTGGGTCGCGGCCTGGAAGACGGAGATCGCGAGCCCGACCACCAGCGCCGCCACCAGCATCGGCGACGAGACGAGCAACGTCGTCATCATCATGTCCTGCAGGAGCGCGGTGATCTGCTCGAGACTCATGCCCGGGTCCCGCCTACTGCAACCCGCTCACGAGGGAGGTGAGCGTCAGGTTCCAGCCGTCGACCAGCACGAAGAGCATCAACTTGAAGGGCAGCGCGATCATGACGGGCGGCAGCATGATCATGCCGAGCGAGATCAGCATGGACGCGATCACGAGGTCCACCACGAGGAACGGCAGATAGATCATGAAGCCGATCTCGAACGCGGCGCGCATCTCGCTGATCATGAACGCCGGCATCAGGACGGCGAGCGAGACGTCCTCGGGCTTCTCCGGCACCGACGCGCCCTTCATTTCGACGAAGAGCAGCAAATCCGACTCGCGCGCATGGTGGAGCATGTAGTCGCGAACCGGCCCGATGCCGCGCGCGATGGCCTCTTCGCCCCCGACGGACTTCGCCATGTAGGGCTCGACCGCGTCGGTCCAGACGGTCTCGCCGACCGGTGTCATGACGTAGACCGTCGTCATCAGGGCCAGTCCGACGAGGACCTGGTTCGGGGGAAGCGTCGCCGTGCCGAGGGCCTGACGGAGAAGCGCCAGGACGATCAGGATGCGCGTGAAGCAGGTCGTCATCAGCAACAGCGAGGGCGCGACGGAGATCGCGGTCAGCACGAGCACGATCTTCAACGTGTCCGAGATCTGATCGGGCGCCGTCGCCCCGCCGATCGAGAGCGAGAGGGTCGCCGGTGCGGCAGCGGCCGCCGCGGGGGCTGCGTGCGCGGCGCCCGAAGCGAAGGGAATCAGCAGGAGCAGCCCGGCCCCGAGCAGGCCCGCCGCGCCGCTCAGCGCGCGGAGGATGGCGGCTCCGCGCTTCGCCGCGCACGGCTCTCCGGGCCCGGCGGTCACCGGTCGGGCTTCGACGCGGTCCGTCGCGTCGGCCCCACGACGCTCGAGTCGGGCCAGCCGCACCGGACCCGACTCCCCGGAGCCGATCAGCAGGAGCTGGCCATCGACCTCGATCAGATGGACGTTCTGCTTCAGGGAGAGCGCCGCGCTGTCCACGACCCGGATCCGACCCGGCTCGCGGCCCGAGAGCGCCGCCGGGCCGAAGCGGACCAGCAGCCTGCGCAGGCACACGATCGCCATCAGGACGGCGGCCAGTGCTGCGATCATCTCGAACATCGATCGACCCTCCGCGACGCGTGCGCTCAGGAGCGGGACTTCGGGCCCACGAGCTCGGTGATGCGGATGGCGACCCGCTCTTCCACCACCGAGAGCTCGCCCCGCGCGATCAGGCGATCATTGGCGTAGATGTCCGCCGGCTCTCCGCTCATGCGGTCGAGCTCGACGACCGAGCCCCGCGTCAGCGCGAGCACGTCGCGGACCGGCAGCGTCGCGCTCCCGATCTCGACCGAGAGACGGAGGGGAACGTCGAGGACCAGGCCGAGATCTCCGGCTGCTGGACCCGATCGGGCGGGCTCGACCGTCTCGGCGCCGCGCTCCCCGACGATGCGTTCGTCGATCTCGGGAAGATCCTGCTTCTCGACCTGCTCGGTCATGCGCTCCTACTCCAATCCCTCGATCGGTTCCTGCAACTGCACGGCCTTGCGCGACCCGCGCGTCCCCGCGATCCCGCGAAACCGCTCACGATCGCCGATGCATACCGTCAGGCTTCCGTCGCTCGGCACGTCGAGCACGATCGACTGCCCGACCTTCAGCCTTCCGGCCTCTCCGAGCGGCAGCTCGGCCGTCCCGATCTGTGCGCGCAGCCGGATCGGAACGTCGAGCACCGAGACCCCCGAGCTCGGACCGGCCTTCGACGTCTTGAGCGGCGTCGTGCCGGCGCGCGCGAAGACCTCGCTCGGCACGGCGATCCGGACGCGACTCGCCTGCCCGAATCCCTTGACGTCGTAGGTCGCGAGCACGGCGGGGCGGCCATCGCCCTCGCCGACTGCCGCGCGCCCGAGCAGTCCGTTCCAGGCCAGGCTGACGGGCGCCACCGTCTTCCACTGCTCCTCGAGCCGACCCAGCATCTCCTTGACGATCCGACCGTAGAAGCGCCGCTCGATGCGCGTGTAGTCCCGCGTCGGGGGGCGGATCGACTTGATCTCGGCCCCCGCCCCGAACAGCAGACAGAGCATCTCGAAGAAGAAGGGGCGCGAGAGCAGGACGGCGCCGCCGAGGCCCTTCGGCAGGACCTGGAACGCGCCGACCACGTCGGTGGGGAGCATCAGCTCGGCGAGCTCCGAGAACTCGATGGCCCGCTGCCCGATCAGCGAGAAGTGGATCGATCGTTCGTGGCGATTCGAGAGCATCCGGCCGTAGTCGTCGCCGAAGGCCTCGTTCGCCCGTTCGAGCTCGAGATCCCCGTCGCGCGAGCCGGTGCCGTCGCCATGGGCGGACCGCTCGGCCAGAAGGCCGGGCATCTCCGCGATCAGCGCGTCGAGCTCCGCTCGCGAGAGAATCTCGCCCTCTGCGTCCGCCATCGTCACTGGACCACGAACTCCGTGAAGAGGACCGAGTTCACCTTGCCCGTCTCGAGCAGGTCGTTGACACGTTCGAGGATGTCCTCCTTGAGCAGCGCCTTGCCCTCGAAGTCCGTGATGTCCGAGAGCTGCTTGCTGGAGAGCAGAACGATCAACGCGTCGCGAACCTGCGGAAGCCGCGCGTCGAGCTCCTGCTTGAGCTCGACGTCCGAAGCTTCGAGCTCGACGCGAAGCTTCAGGAAGCGGTTGTATCCGTCGCCCGTGACGTTGACGACGAGGGGCTCGAGCGCATAGAGGCGCTCCTTGTAGCTCTCGGTCGCCTGCTTCTGCATCTCCGCCTCGCTCGCCGCAGCCGCTTCGGCCTCCGAGACGACGGGCGCGGCCGGCTGCTGCGCGGCCTGCGAGCCCGCGAAGAAGAAGGCCCCGCCGGCACCGAGGCCGAGCGAGACGAGCGCGGCCGCGACGATCATGACGATCCCGCCCTTGCCGCCGCCCTTCGCCTCCTCGGCGCCGTCGCCCTTTCCTTCCGCCGCCTTGTCCTTGTCCTTCGCCATCGTCTTCCGTCTCCATCCGCCCGGTGCGCCCGGTGCGTCGCATTCGTGGGTCGGGCCGCGCGATCGGCTCTGCGCGCCCGGTCATGCCTGCCTCGGCCGGGCTTCAGCGCGAGAGCGTCGGCACGTTCGCCGGCGGTCGCCGAGAGCCGTCCGTCTCGATCCCGAACTCTTTCAGCCGGCGCCAGAGCGTCGTGGTCGAGATCTGGAGCAGCGCCGCCGCGCGCTTGCGATTCCAATTGACCTGCTCGAGGGTCGACAGGATGTGCGAGCGCTCCATGACCTGCAGGCTGTGGATCGTCTCGCCCTCGCGGACGAGCGACTCCTCGCGCAGGCGGACAGGCAGGTCCTCGACCTGGATCTCGCTGCCCTGACAGAGCGCGACGCCGCGTTCGATCGAGTTCTCGAGCTGCCGCACGTTGCCCGGCCACGCGTAGGCCACGAGCAGCTCCATCGCGTCCTCCGCGATGCCCCCGACGCTCTTGCCCGCGCGCTGGGCGAACCGCCGTAGAAAGTGGGTCGAGAGCGCCCGAATGTCCTCCGGCCGCTCGCGGAGCGGCGGCACGTGGATCGGGATCACGGCGAGGCGGTAGTAGAGGTCCTCTCGAAAGCTCCCGTTCGCGACCTCGCGCTCGAGGTTCTTGTTCGTCGCTGCCACCAGCCGGACGTCGACGTAGCGCGTGGTCTCGTCCCCGACCGGCCGGACCTCCCCGGTCTGCAGGAAGCGCAAGAGCTTGACCTGCATCGAGAGCGGCATCTCGGCGACTTCGTCCAGGAAGACGGTTCCCTCGTGCGCGAACTCGAAGAGGCCCTTCTTGTTGCCGGTCGCGCCCGTGAAGGCGCCTCGGCGATGACCGAAGAGCTCGCTCTCGAGCAGCGTCTCCGGAAAGGCCGCGGAGTTGACCGCGCAGAACACGCGATCCGCCCGTCTCGACAGCCGATGGATGGCGCGTCCGATCAACTCCTTGCCAACGCCTGTCTCGCCCGTGATCAGGACCGAGCTGTCGGTCCCCGCCACCTTCTCCACGAGACGGAGCAGGCTCTCCATCGCCCGCGAGCTTCCGACGATGCCCGTCAGCGCACGCAGGTCGTCCTGGCCCGCCGCCTGAGGGCTTCCGCGCTCGATGGACGGCGCGGGCGCCTTCGCCAGCCCTTCGGCGACGACGGAGACGAGCTCGCCGCTGTCGATCGGCTTGCGCAGATAGTTGACCGCACCCCGCTGGATCGCTTCGACCGCGCTCTCGATGCTGCCAGCGTTGGTCGTCACGATCACGCCGCAGCCCAGGCGCGCATGGCGAATGCGCTCCAACAGCTCGAAGGCCCCTCCCCCCTCGATCCGGAGATCGGCCAGGACGAGCTGCGGTGGCGAGGAGACACAGGCGCGCTGGGCCTCGTCGAGCGTGCGACAGCTCGCGACCTCATGGCCTTGCAGATGCAGCGAGCTGGCTGCCCCGCGCGCGAATGTCTCGTCTCCGTCCACGATCAAGATCCTGGCCACGCCTCACCTGCCTCCTGCATCCGTTCGTTCCACGACGGGCCGAGACCCGCCCGACATCCTCAATTCGCGACGACGCTGCGATCCTGCCGGTCCGAAACGATCTCGTCCTCGAAGAGCTCGACGACCCGAACCAACCGCGCGGATTCCGACGAGACGCGATCGACCCACTCGGTCGACAGGCCGGCTCGGAGCGCCTCGCCGCGCAGTCGATCGATGGCGTGGGAGAGCGCGCCCACGGGCGTCCGCAGCTCCTCCGACACGCGCCGCGCCAGCCGACGGGCCGCGAGCGCGCGCGCCTCGGCCTCCCGGATCCGCCGAACCGCGCGCCGCAAGCCCGACTGGATCTCGCGCAGGAGCGTCGAGAGTCCCGTACACCGTCCCGGAGTGACCCAGACCAGGATCGTCGACAAACGACGGTGACCGTCCTTGAGCGCGAAGCCGATGCAGGCGGGCGCCTCGACGTCGCCGCGTCCTGCCTGGGGCGCGCCCCCCAGTCGCGTGATCCGGCTCGAACGCCTGGCGTCCTCGAGCAGGCGATGCTCGTCCCGGCCGAGGGCGTCGATGCGCAGTCCGGTCTCGAGCGGCCAGTCACCGACGATCGACGAGGCGGATCCGCTCTCCTCGTCGAGCCAGAGCCAGCGCAGCGCACCGAAGGTCGCGGCCAGCTCCGCATGCAGCAGCTCGAAGACCTCAGCCTCGGACTCGCAGGAATTGAGCCCGGCGAGCAGGCCACGCGCGAGCAGATCGATCCGACGGTCGGGCGCGTCCCCCTCCGGTCCTGTCGCGAGCGGTACGGGGCGGCGGCGTGCCACCGGCGATCGGTGCTCCCAGGAAGCGAATTCCAGCGACCCACCGAGCGAGTCCCGGATCGCGTGCCGAAGGAAGGCGGCGTTCCAGGGTCGCGCGAGGACGAACGACGGGGCGGCGCGTTCCAGATCCACCCGCGCAATCGCGCCGCCGCGCTCGGCAAGAACGAGCGCACGGCGCACGTCGGGATGGCGCTCCCGCATCTCCACGAGAAACTCGATTCCGCGGCAGCCCTTCCCGAGGTCCTCGTCGACGAGCACGAGGGCGACGCCGCCGCGCGCCATGCGCGCGCGTGCGTCCTCCGGCGAAGCCGCCGTCTCGGCGAGCACGCCGGGCTGGGCGACGACGTTCGCGAGGGCGAAACGCGACCCGACGACGGGATCCACGATCAGGATGCGGAACGGATCACGCGCGTTGCCGCCGCGCGATTCGAAACGTCGCCCGGTCGCGGCGCGGAAGTTCTTGCCGCCCTCTTCGTGCAACATCACGGCCTCCCTTCCGCAATGCAATCCTCGAACGCGAAAGCGTTTCAACGATCGGTCCCTGAGATGCTCTCTTGAGCGCTATTCGTGCAAAGTTGCAGCAGGGATGGAAGGACGTTCAGACTGGGACGTCGGGTGCAGTCCCGAGCTCGCGACGACGGCATGGCGAACGGATACGCGGCAGCGCGATCCGCGGCATGGGAGCCGGCCGGCGTCGTTCAGGAGAAGACCGGATCCATTCGCGGCGGGCGCGGCGCGCCCGCACGGGTCGAGCCTAATTCGTCGCGCGTTCGCGCGCGGAACGACTGGCCGCGCGACGTTCCGCGCGCGTCGACCGATCGCCCAGGGGATCGCGCTTGAAGACGAATTCGACCCGCCGATTGGCCGCCCGATGCTCGGGCGTGTCGTTGGGTACGATGGGCCGGGCCGAGCCGAATCCCGAGACCGCCACCCGACTCGGATCGACGCCGCCGCGCTCGATCATGTAGCGGAGGACCGAGATCGATCGGGCGGTCGAGAGGTGCCAGTTCGTGGGAAAGCGGGCCGAATCGATGTCCGAATCGTCGGTGTGGCCTTCGATCGAGAGCTCGTAGGGGAACTCCTGGGCGATCCGGATGACCTCATCGAGGAAGACGAAGGAGATCGGCAGCAGCTGATCCGAGGCGGGCTTGAAGAGGGCGTTGCCCTTGACGCGAACGATCACGCCGCGCTCGGAGGCGTTCGCCTCGACGACCCTCGAGAGACCGTTCTTCGCGATCGCTTGCTGGACCTGCTGCATGATCCGCTGGTCCATCGAGGGCGACTGGCTGGTCGCCTGGTCCATCCGCTGCACTTCGCAGGGCGAGCTCGGTTGCTGCGACCACTCGATGATGCTCTTGTCGAAGCTCTGGGCCGCGTCGGTGTCGAGGATGCCGAGTGCCGTCTGGATCGACTGCATCGTCTGCAGGAAGACCTGCTTGTCCATGTTCGCGAAGGAGAGCATCAGCACGAAGAAGACGAGCAGGTTGCTCATGAGATCGCCCATCGTGGCGAGCCAGGCAGGCGCGCCCTCCGGACAGACGTGATCTTCGGCTTCGCTCGGATCGAGACCCATGGCGCTACTCCGAGGACAGGGCTTCGCGCTCCTCCGGCGAGAGGAATGCCATGAGCTTGCTCTGGATCACCATCGAGTTGTCGCCCTTGAGGATCGACTCGACGCCCGCGATCGCCATCTTCTTGACGGCGGCCTCCTCGGTCGTGCGGTTGATGAGCTTCTCCGCGATCGGACCGAAGATGATGAAGGCGAACATGGCGCCATAGAGCGTCGTGAGGAGCGCGATGGCCATCGAGGGACCGATGGCGTCGGGATCCGAGAGATTCTGGAGCATCTGGACGAGACCGATGATCGTTCCGATCAGGCCCATGGCGGGCGAAGTGCTGGCCATGAACTTGAAGAGCTTCTGCCCCCGATCGTGACGCTCCTTCATGGCGGAGAGCTCGCCGGCGAGCGCCTCCTTGATCACGTCCGGACTCAGCCCGTCGACGCCGAGGCGCACGCCGCGCGCCAGGAAGGGATCATCGATCTGCTCGCCTTCGAGCGCGACCAACCCCTCCTTGCGGGCCTTGTTGGCCAGACTGACGATGAGGGGGATCATCTCGGCCTTCGGCGTCGACTTGTCGAGAAACGCCTGGATCGCGCATTTGAAGCCCGCGATGACGTAGGGGATCTTCTGATAGGTGAAACAGGCCGCCACCGTTCCGCCGAAGACGATGATGATCGATGGAACGTCGACGAAGGGCATGATCCCGCTGCCCATCATCATCGCCCAGCCGATCAGGCCGAAGCCGGCGACGAGCCCGATGATCGTTCCGAGATCCATGCGACGACGGCCTCCGCACCGCTGCGGGAGCCGCAGGCGTGGTGCACACGCGTCGTCTATCGACGGCGTTCGACGCTCGCTCGATCCGAGCTAACACCGAGCTTCCGCACGGGGCGAACGCCGGAGGCGGCAGGGCCGAATCGGATCAGGGATTGGTGGCGAGATCGTGCGGGCGAGCGCGCACGGTGTACTCGAGCCGGTCCGTGAAGACCTTGATCGGCTTCCACTCCGGAAGCTCCGACATGCGGGGCATGCCCAGCGTCATCGCCCCCGTCGGATCGAGTACCCACGGATCGTCCGGATCTTCGAACCAGAGGGTCACCATGTGGTGCTGGCCGTCGGACGGGCGAACCACGATGGCGCGATAGACCTCGGACTCGGCGAAGCCCAGGTCCCGCAGGGCGTGGAAGACGAGGAGCTCGAGGCCGTCGCAATCGTCGCCGCCGCGAGCGAGCGTCTCCTCGAAGGTCGCCCAGTGGTCGATCGGACCATCCTCGCGATAGACCTGCTTTGCCTCGGCCTGGATCCAATCAGCGACCTCGGCCGCCAGGGCGCGCTTGCGGTCCGCGCGGAATCGGAAGTAGCGCGCGCGAAGCCCGTTCGCGTCGCGCTGATCGCTGGGAAGCCGGTCGTTCGCCTCGCTCCAACCCGCCGACTCGACCGCCGGCCCGCTCTCGAGCGGCGCCAGCAGATCGGCGTCGAACCGCTCCCGGCGCTGCCAGCCCTCGATCTTGGGGCTCCAGACGTCGTCCGGTTCGGGTCGCTCGAAGTAGCTGACCTGGATCGACGGCGTCGGCGGACTACCCGCCCCGAGGCATCCCATGCCCATCGCGAGCAGGCAGGCGGCCGAAAGGGGGATCAGCCGGGAGCGCTCGACGCGACGAACCGATCGGATCGACATGACGGCGCTATCGGCCGCTGCGCTCCGAAAATGAAGTGAGGCCCGCCCGCCTGCACGCGCGGGCGGCTGCCGCAGGGCAGCCTCAGGGCTTCGATCGAGACGTCATCGCGAATCGGGCGCCCGCGAGACCGCAGGCTCTCGGCAACCCGTCGGCATCAGCCGGGAATCATCACGTTCTTCGCATCCCCGAGGCGCACGAGCGTGAAGAGCACGACGAAGAAGAGGATCATCATCGGAATGCCCCCGAGCACGTAGAGCCAGGACCCCAGGTCTCCGTTGATGCCCGGACCGTCTTCGTTGATGGGCGGCTGTTGTTCGTGGGAATCCGACATTCCAGGCTCCTCTTTGTACGAGCGCGCTGGACGTTAGCCCCGGTTCGGAATCGCGCCATGCCACAAATCATCCGCCCCCTTTCAGCGTCCGGGGCGGGCCTCGGGACCGGCGGGCGCTCCGCCCGGTTCGAGCGACGAGACGACCCGCCATTCGGCCGGGACGCCCGCCAGATCGGCCTCGATCCGGAGCTCGCGCAGGGCCTTTTCGGCCGTCTCGAGGTCCTCGCGGTTTCGCTGCAGCTCCTGCCGCAGCTTGAAGGAGAGCGGGGACGTCGATTGCTGGGCGGACGCGCCGGGCGGCGCCACCGACCACTGACTCGCCCCTCCGGTCTCCGCCATTCCGTCGAGCTCGCGCTTGGTGTCGGCGAGCCGTTCCCGCGCCTCGATAATCGAGCGTTCGGCCCGCGTGAAGCGACGCCGCCATTCGTCCTCGGATGCGCCGGCCACGGGCCGTTCCGCGGTCTGCGTTTCGAAGCCGTTCGGCAGTCGCAGCAGGTCGTCGAGGCCCGGCGCCGAGCCCGATGCCCCCTGCCCCCGACCGCTCGCTGCGCCCGGAACCCGGATGACGCCCTCCGAAACCGAACCGCCCGCCGGATCCGGGTCGACGGGCGGATCCGCCCGAACGACCGACGCCGCGCCGACCAGCACGGCCAGCCCGACACCCGCCCCGCGGATCGCCGCCCGGCGCCGACGCAGGACCGGCTGCCCGACCGTGCATGCATCGAATTTCGTCGAAACGCCTCTCATCGATGCCCCACCCTTTCCGGATGCTCGCGCTCGCGCTCGGCGGATGGAAGCCCGAGGCCGCGGCGCCAGACGATAGCGGACGACAGGGCCTGGGGTGCGGCGAATCTGCGGTCAAGGGCCAACCGGGGCGACCGATACGCAACGCGACGGTTCCGACCGCGTGCCCGGGTGCGCCCGCGCGCCCCGCGGAGTCCAGCAGCAAAGGGAACGCCGATGGAACGGGAAAAGCTGTACCGGCTGCTCCGACTCGGTCTCGAGAAGGGCGCCTCCGACATCCACTTCCAGGTCGGATACCTCCCGCTCTATCGCTTCCACGGCGAGCTCGTCGAGCTCCGCTACAAGGTGCTGACGCCGCAGGACACGGAGGAGATCGTTCGCATCCTGATCGAGAACGATCCCCTCGGCCAGGCGCTCGACTTCAACGAGCGCGACCTCGCCTTCGAGCTGCCCGGGGAGGGCCGCTTCCGGGTCAACATCTCGCGGCAGCGACGCTTCTTCAACGTCGTCCTCCGCGTCATCCCGCTCCAGATCAAGACCTTCGCGGACCTGAACCTCCCGTCCGTCCTCGGCGACATCGCGCAGGTCCGACGGGGCCTCGTCCTGGTCACCGGCCCGACGGGCATGGGCAAGTCGACGACCCTCGCCACGATGCTCAACGAAGTCAATCGCCAGCGGAAGTCGAAGATCGTGACGATCGAGGATCCGATCGAGTTCGTCTTCACCCACGACAAGAGCATCATCACGCAGCGCGAAATCGGCACCGACACGGCGTCCTTCCCCGACGCCCTGCGCGCCGCCCTCCGGCAGGATCCCGACGTGATCATGGTCGGCGAGATGCGCGATCTCGAGACGGTCGACACCTCACTGAAGGCCGCCGAGACCGGCCATCTCGTCTTCTCGACGATCCACACGGCGGACGTCGCCTCGACCATCCATCGCCTGGTCTCGTTCTTTCCGACGGAGGAGCACCTGCAGGTTCGCGCCCGCCTCGCGGACAACCTGAAGGCCGTCGTCTCGCTCCGGCTGCTCGTCAACAAGAAGCAGAACGGGCGGGTGCCGGCGGTCGAGGTCATGCGCTCGACGCGCTCGATCCAGGAATGCATCAAGGATCCGGCACGGACCCACGAGATCACCGATCTCATCGCCCGCGGCCGCAGCGAGCGCATGCAGACCTTCGACCAGCATCTGCTCGATCTGCTGAAGGCCAACAAGATCGCGATCGAAGAGGCGCTGAACACCGCCTCGAATCCCACGGACTTCCAGACCCGGCTCGAGATGGAGGGGCTCCTCCACGACGATGGCGAGGTCGACGCAAAGCCCGAAGCGCTCTTCGACATCGAACCCGACGAGCGGTTCTAGCGAGGCCTCATCCCGATGGACAGACGAACTGGGACGGCCGAGGAAGAGCGCCTGGTGCGATCGATGCGCATCACGGCGAGCCAGATCTCCGGGATCGCGGGGAGCGGCGCGACGCTGCTGTTCACGACGGCGGATCCGATGCGCGAGAAGCCGCGCCTGCGGGCGGCGGCCGGCTTGCGCAATGCGGAGGAGGCCCGGAGGCTCGCGGCCGAGCTCGAGGGCCTCGTCGACGAGACCTGCGCGAAGGGAGCCGCCCAGACGCGCGACGCCTCGGCGCCGATCGCAGGACGAGTCGCGCCGGAGGGGCTGCTGGCGTTCCCGCTCCGCGCCCGCGAAGACGCCCTCGGCGTGGTCGTCGTGGCGCCCGCTTCGCCGCTTTCGGCGGAGGCCCGCGAGGCCATCGAGACGCTCGCGTGGTCGGCGGGCTGCCAGCTCGACCATCGGATCCTCTCGAGCGAGCTTCGCGATCTCCGACCGTCCGCGCCGGAGACCGGACGCGCTCCGGCAGGCGATCCGAACGACGAGCTCCTGCGCCTCTCCGAGGAGCTCTTCGCCCAGGACATCGAGCTGCTCCGCAGCAACGAGAAGCTGGGCAAGATCGAGAAGCTCAAGAACGATTTCATCGAGAAGATGTCGCGGGAGCTGCGAACGCCGCTCAACAGCATCATCGAAGCGACCATCACGGTCCTGTCGAGCGAGAACGAGAACCTCTCACCCGCGTCCTGTCAGACCCTGCGCAGCGCGCTCGACGAAGGCACGGCCTTCCAGCGCACGCTCCAGAACATCCTCGACCTCTGGCGCTTGAAGCAGAACGAGCTGCCCGTCGAGATCCAGGAGCTCTCGGTCTCCGACGTGATCGACGAGACGATCTTCAGCGTCCAGGACACGCTGCGAGACAAGCCCGTGGAGCTCCTGAAGGAGATTCCCGAGCCGATCGGGAAGATCCGGACCGACCTCGGCAAGCTCAACCAGATCCTCTTCCACCTGCTGGACAACGCCGTGAAGTTCACGGAGCGGGGATCCATCCGCATCGGCGCACGGCTCGAGAGCGACCGCCTCCACTGCTGGGTCGACGATACCGGCATCGGCATCTGCGCCGACGACCAACGCTGCATCTGGGACGAGTTCTACCAGGTCGACGACCAGGCGAGCGCCCGCTACCGAGGCGCCGGACTCGGCTTGACGCTCGTCCACGATCTCCTGCAGCTGCTGGAGGGCGAGTCGACCTTGACGAGCGAGCCGGGCGTCGGAACGCGGGTCGAGTTCAGTCTTCCGGTCGCGATCGTCTGAACCGCGGCGCCCGGCCGGCCCGCACGGATCTGCCGCAGGCGTCAGTCCTCGCTCGACTCCTCGCTCTCGTCGTCCCAGTCGGAGCCCGCGGCGGCCCGATCGCTCGGCGCGGCAGGCTGGGGCGGACGCGGAGCGGGGCGCGGCGGCGCGGCGGCGACCGGCGAGGTGGCCCGCGGTGCCGGCGGCTCGGCGGTCCCCGGCTTGACGAGGCCCGCGGCGATCTCCCGCAGGCTCATCACGATCTCCTTGTTGTCTTCCGCCGTCAGGAGCGGACGAGCGCCCTTCTTGAGCTGCTTGGCTCGAATCGAGGCCATGCGAACCAGATGGAACCGGTTCGGGACCTTCTCCATGCAGTCTTCGATCGTGATTCGGGCCATGGGTCCTCGCGGTGTGGGGGACGACCGCTTCCCGGCCGTCCGAGGGCGCGCAATCTAGATCAGGCGCCAGAGGAAGGAAACCCCGGCTAGTCACCCAGCCGGGGTCCCTTGACCTCGAGGAATCGACCCTTTCGGGTCGATCCGCAGTCGATTCCATCCGCTGGTCCCCTTCGGCACCGCGGACGGGAGATCGACTACTTCTTCTTGGCGGCCTTCTTGCGGGTCGCCTTCTTCCTCGTGGCCTTCTTCTTCGTGGCTGCCTTCTTGGTGGCCGCCTTCTTCGTGGCCTTCCGCTTGGTGGCCTTCTTGCGAGCTGCCATTACCGGGTTTCCCCCTTTATCAATCGCTCTCTACGCTCCGGTGAGCTCCGCACGTCGACGGGATCGGGATCACCTCCCTCCCCTTCGCGCGCTTCATCGTCGACTTTCGAACGGTCGGGACATTCCCGTCCGGCCCGGCTGCCCACGACGAATCGAGACCGGCGGGGCCACTCGCCTCCTGCGAGGGAAGTGACATCACAGGTCCCGTGCGTTGACTCCTCGGATGTGCTCCCTATCGGGATCACTGACAGGCAACTTGAAGGAAACGAACAACCCTTCCTGTCATAAACCGCAGCGATAGAGCGTTTGTTGCGGCTCAGATAACAACACGATCGGATGGGCGTCAAGAGAATTCGCCAAAAAAACCGGTGACATGACCATTGATCTTGCGAATGACGAGACCGACTGGCGAGGTTTTCCCGGACGAACAGGGTGCTCACGCGCGCGGCCATGCCCCGCCCGCGACGCGGAGCGCCCGGCTCCGTGCGTCGCACGAGGGCAGACGCAGCTGCGCGTCGCCCGGACGCAGTCCGCTTCGCCGGACCCGGGCGCCGGCGCGATCGGCTCTTGGGGGGAATCGGAAAAACGAAGACCGCGGCGCCCGAGCGCGTACGCCCAGGGCCGCGGTCCTACGCTCGGAATCCGCACGAGGGGACCCGAGCCGACCTCGATCGGTCGGAATCTACTTCTTGTGGCGCGCCCGCTTGAGCAGCTTCCGCTGCTTGTGCTTTCGCATCTTCTTGCGGCGCTTCTTGATCACACTCCCCACTGGATCTCTCCATACGCCGAGCCGCGCCGGAGGGCGGTCGGCAGCGACGTCGCTCACATGGCCCGGGGTGAGCCGATGTCGCGCAAGGCAGGCCTTGAGCGCGACGAGGTTTAGGGGCTCGCGATGTCAGTGTCAAGCGAGCCGGCTGGGCCGCCTGCCCTGCCCCGCGCGCTGCGAACGGCGAATCGCCGGCCCCCTTGCCGAGGCGGGGCGAGCCCGCGATCAGACGCCGAGGAGCCGATCGACGACCAGGCTTCGAACGCCGCCGAGCATGCGATTGACCACATGTCGGCGCGGCAGGAAGGGCAGGATCGGAACCCGGCGCAAGCCGAGCTCGGCGATCGCATCACGGATCGCATCGTGGCCCGGATCGATCATCTGCCCGCGCCGCAGGTAGCGAAGCGCCTCCGGTCGCCGACCGACCGAGAGATACACCTTCGCGAGATTGAGATAGAGGTCGGGATTGAAGAACTCCTGCTTCGCCGCCGACTCGCAGAGCGTGCGGGCCTGCTCGAAGTCCCGCTCGACGAGCGCGGTCGCGAGGCCCAACCAGGAACGGATCTGGGCATGGTCGGGCGCGAGGGCATGGGCCTGCTTGAATGCGCGCAGCGCGCCGGCCGGCTCGTCCGCCTGGATCCGTCGCCTTCCCTGCTCGAAGGCCTCGCGGGCCTCCACGGAGAGCTCGTTCCGGTCCGACTTGGCGCGCGCCTGGACGCCTTCCCCTTCCCGCTCCATCCCGATCGGTTCTCCCGCCCATCCGGGTGTTGGAGGCCCGGAATGGCGGCTCTATCGGAAGAGGCGGCCGAGTGCCGAAGCGGAATATTCAGCGTGCCGGACGGCGCGTCGCGCCAGCCGACGCACGGCGCCCGCGCGCTTCGCCATCGCGGGCCTCGCGCCCGATCGCGCGTGGACTGCGCGCGCGCTGCTCGTGCGTTGCGCCGTCCCGGGTCGGAACGGATGCGGCTGCGGTCTCGCGGTCTAGTACTCGATGATCTCGAGGATGTAGCGCTTGCGTTCCTTGCCGCTCGCAGCGGCCATCAGGGTCCGGATCGCCGACGCATGGGCGCCGCCCTTGCCGATCACCTTGCCGAGATCCTCTTTGGAGACGCGAAGCTCGAGCACGTGTGCATGGTCGCCGACGACTTCCTTGATCTGCACTTCCTCGGGCCGATCCACGAGCGCCTTGACGATGTCCTCGATCAGCTGCTTCATCAAAACCGCTCTCCGATCTGTCCCATCGGTGTCATCACCCGACCCGCTCCGAGGCCTGCCGCCCGCCCGCGCAGGCGCGCGGTCGATCGGATCGAGCAGCCTCATCGGCCCGCGTGGCCCGACGCTCCCGTGGGGGACCCGCGGAGCATCCTGACAGTTTGTGACGCGCGCAACAGGTGAAGCCCCCCCATCCCAGACTTTTGTTCCCGAGGCGCTCCGCTCGCATCGCCGATCCGGTCTCGAATTCCCGAATCGCCGTGCCGCATCGAGTCGCGCGCACCGGCGCGGGCTCACACGACGCCGAAGAGCGGCGTCAGCAGGTTGGGAAGGCGCCGCTCGGTCCGAGCGCGCGCGCGTTCGACGTCGAGCTCCGCGCGCCCCACGCGGAGCATGCGCGAGCCTTCCGCGATCCGAGCCGCATTGCGGAGCACGCGATCGAGGAATCGCTCGTCGGCCAGGGGCAGGACGGCATGGCTGGCCAGCTGCTCCGCGGCCTCGCCGGGATCGAGCAGCTCGCGATAGGCGGAGACGGATGCCTCGCTGCAACACAGCTCGACGACACGCGCGACGCCACCCAGCTCGATCGCCATCGCATCGCACCACGGGGTGGCGAATACGCGCAGCGCGCCCGCCTGCTCGCGCAGCACCAGCGTTCTGCGCCCCAGCAGCGCCGGTGCGGCGACGCGCCAACCGCGGCGCACGTCATGCCCGGGCCCCAGGTCCACCTGGGCGCCGCCCGCGACGCCGACCGCGCGACCGCCCAGGCAAAGCCCGCCTCGGGCCACCGTCCGGTGCAGCACGATCCATTCGTCGAGGCCGCCCGAGAGCGGATAGCGCCGCTCACGGGCCCAATCGGCGCACTGGACGACCTCGCCTACCCGGAAGTCCGACGCGAAGACGGCCAGCTGACGTCGGCGCCCGTTGCGCGACAGACCGATCAGCCAATCTTCGCCGCGGCGTGCCAGCTCGAAGGTCGACGGGCCCAACGCGTAGCGCTCGCCGCCGAGATCGGCCTGCGAGATCGGCCCGACCCGCAGGCCGACGTGCACCTCCGGCTCCCGGGGCAGGCAGACGAAATCCTCGATGCCCGTCTCCGGAAAGTCCCACGCACACCGATCCGGGAGCTCGATCCCGATCTGGATGTCCGCGATCGAAAGCCCGCGCAGCCGCGTCCGCCCCATGCCGTTCCCCGATGCTTCGATGGTGAGGCCCGGGTCGCGAAGCCGAGATCCGACGCGGGCACCCCTCACGAATCGGCAACTCGACGGCAAGCTTGAGCACGGGGCAGCCGAATCGGCGTTTCACCGCTCCACGGGCGGGGTAGATCGGAATCGGGAATTGGGTTACCCCCTGTGCCCGAGGCGGAGGGAGGCGACGCCATGGCCCAGTCGGTCATCACGACCCGAATCCTCCGCCGCCTGCTCAAGTCGGGCGCCCACTTCCGCGCCGAGAAGCTGCTCGAGCGCGTCCACCCCGCGGATCTCGGGCCGATCCTGAAGGACCTGACGCCCGACGAGATCCGTCTGGTCGTCGACCTCCTCTTCAAGCATCGACGCGCCGCGCGCACGCTGCGCGAGCTGCCGCCCGAGCTGCTGCCCGGCGTCCTCGAGGCGATTCCCGACGAGCGGCTCGCCGAGGTGCTGACCCGGCTCGAGATCGACGACATGCTCGAGCTCGCTGGTGCGCTGCCCGAGGACCGGCGCGACGTCGTGCTCCAGCTGCTGCCCGCCGTTCGCCGCGAAGAGCTCCGACACGCGAGCCTCTACCCGCCCAACAGCGCCGGTCGGGCGATGACGACCAGCTATGCGGCGCTCGACGAGAAGATGACGGCGCAGGAGGCGATCGATTCGCTCCGCGCCATGGGGCTCGGGGCGGACGACGCGATCCTCTATCTCTACGTCGTCGACGAGCTGCGCCGACTGACGGGCATCGTTCCGATCCGACGGCTCGTGACCGCGCGCTCGGACACGCCGGTCCGCGACCTCGCGATCCGCGAGATGATCTCGACCCCGCCCGACGCGGATCAGGAGGAGGTCGCGCAGCTCGTCGCCCGCTACGACCTGCTTGCGATTCCCGTGACGGACGTCGACGGCACCATGCTCGGCGTCATCACCGTCGACGACGTCATCGACGTGATCACGGAGGAGGCGACCGAGGACATCTACAACCTCGCCGGCCTGTCCGAAGAGGACCGCGTCTTCGCCTCGGCCCGCACGTCGATCCGCAAACGCCTCCCCTGGATGCTGGTCAACCTGGTCACGGCCTTCTCCGCCGGCGCCGTGGTCGGCCTCTTCGAGGCGACGATCGAGCACATGGTCGGCCTCGCGATCTTCCTGCCCGTCGTCGCCGGGGTCTCCGGCAACGGCGGCATCCAGACGCTGACCGTGATCACGCGGGCCATCGCCCTCGGCGAGATCGAGTTCTCGAGCGGCATGCGGGCCGTCGGCAAGGAGATGTTCGTCGGGCTCGTGATCGGCGCCGCGGCGGGCGTGATCAGCGGCGGGATCGCCTATCTGCGCCATGGCAACCCCTACATGGGGCTGGTGCTCTTCCTCGCGATGGTCGTGACGATGGCGGCGGCGAGCCTCGTCGGCGCGGCCGTTCCGCTCGGGCTCAAGGCCCTGCGACAGGATCCGGCCGTCGGCTCGAGCATCCTCGTCACCTTCGCCTCCGACAGCCTGGGCTTCTTCTCCTTCCTCGGCATCGCGACCCTGCTGCTCGACCGCCTCGACTAGTCCCGCCGAGCGAGGGCGTAGGTCGCCTCGAGATGGTCCACGATCGACTCCATCCCGACGCGCTCCGCCTCCGTATTCGGATCGACGAGTCGGGGCGCCCATCCCGTCGCCTCGCCGTCCGCGCCCGGCTCGGATCGACGCGCGCTGCCGGGCGCGACCGGTCGGCTCACGTAGGCGAGCTCGAGCTCGCAGAGCACCTCGCGTACGACTCGACTCTCCGGCTGCGCCTCCCAGCCGTAGAGTACGAGCGGCTCGGCCGCCGCCCGCGCCGCCCGCGCGCGGCTGCCTGCGACGCCCCGCGGCAGGCCCGACAGGACGAGCGCCGGCGTCGAGCGCAGCAGCCCGAGGCCGTCGTCCGCGGCGCCGCGGGATCCGCCGTAGTGACGCTCCAGATGCTCGACGATGTCGCGCGACTCGTAGAGCCGATCGCCCGTATTGGGATCGACGAGGAAGGGCACCTGCGCCCTGCCACCGAGCGCCACGAGCTCGGCGCGATGGCGCCCGCCGCCCTTCGGACACGGACGGACGAGGACCTCGAGGTCGAGGCGCGTGAGCGCCTCGCGTACCCGACGACAGAAGGGGCACGCCTCGAACTCATAGAGCACGAGCGGCGCGTGCGGCCGAGGGCCCGGGACGCCGACGCGGTCACCCGCCCCGTGCCGCAGCCAGGCGATCAGGCGCGCGCCGAAGTGCGCCCACGCCCGCGTCATGCGCCCGGCCCGGTGCGCCGCTCCCAGCCCGCCTCTCCGCGCTGCAGCTCGTAGGTCGGCCAGTACTCGAGATCGAGCTTGAGCGTGATGACCGCCGGACGACCGTCGAGATCGACCGTCTCGAGGCGTACCGCGTCGCCGTCCCGCTTGTCCGCCACCCGCGCCAGGAAGTCATCGAGATCCTCGACGGGTCGACCGTCGACTTCGACGATGCGATGCGTCGCCTCGAGGCGATAGCGCGTCGCGGGCGAGCCGAACCAGTGACGGGAGACGTAGACGCCGCCGGGGGGAATCCGGTACTGCGACGCGAGCACCGGATGCGGCGCCTGCAGCAGCGCACCGGCCCACAGCACGGCCCGCGTCGTCCCCTGCCCCGACATGCGCCGCGGCTCGACGTCGAACCCGCGCTCCTCGCCGCCGCGCAGGACCTCCACCCGCACGGTCCGACCACGATCGACGCGGGCCAGATGCCGCATGCGCGTCACTGGCTTGCCATCGATCGAGAGGATCAGATCGCCCTCTCGGAAGAGCGCATCCCCGGGCGTGCCGACGCTTCGTCGCAAGACCGAGAGCACCCGCCGGCTGCGCGGATCGGCGTGCTCGAGCCGCTGGGCCTGGGCGTCGGTCAGGCCGCGATCGCGGGCCTCGGCGAGGGTCAGCGACTCGAGCTCGAGGCCGAGCGAGTGCCAGTCGACGGGCTCGCCGCGGCGCAGCGGTGCGACCATCCGTTGCAGCTGCGCCGTGGGGATGGCCGCGAAGAAACCCTCCGTCGTCGCGTCGCTGCCGCTGCTGAACGAGGCCCAGAAGGCGATCACGCGCCCCAGCCGATCGGCGAGCACGCCCCCGACGGTCTGGGCCGCGTCCTCCAGCGTCGCGAGCTCGAGGTTCGACTCGCGGAAGCGCGGCGGATGGGTCAGCGGCATCTGGATCGGATCCCGACGAGCGATCAGGGTCCGGCGCGAGACCACGCGCTCGGTCGAAGTCAACCCGACCATCCAGACGGGATCGCCGACGTCGAGATCGACGTCCCGAAGCACCGCCGCCTCGACGTTGGTCGCGCCGATCGCGCGCGGGTCGTAGCGGAGCACGGCCAGGTTGTGCTCGGGGTGGAGATAGACGAGCTCGCCCGGCACCTCGAGCGAGCTCGCGAAGGTGATCGTGAAGTCGCCGAGCGCGATGGGAACGGTCTCGCGATCGACGACGACGAGACCGCGCTCGGTGTCGACGACGAGACCGGTGCCGTGGAACTGATCGCCGTGGACGCCGTCGAGGCGGTACGGGATCGAGGTCTCGACCATCACGAGCGAGCGCGCGACGCGGCGGACCGCGAAGGCGCCGTCGCCGTCGATCGTCGTCTCGCCGATGGCGCTCGGGGGCGAGGGCGGCGGCGCGGGCGAGTCGACGCAGGGCCAGCGGCCCGTCGCATCGTCCCGCCGACAATGGCGCATCGAGAACCAGCGCCGGTCGTTGCGGAGGACGGCGACGAGTCGCGCGTTCGGCTGGGAGAGCTGGAAGAAGCGGACCGGCAGACGGGCATCGTGCGGCTTCGAGGCGAGCACCCGCTCGAACGTCGCGAGATCCGGCGTGTCGACGCCGGCGAGCTCCGTGATCACGGCGCGCCGCGGCACGCCCGCGCGGGAGAGCGCATAGCCGGCGCTCGCGACGTAGACGCCGCGCGTCGGCACGGAGGCGTTGCGGGCCTGGTGGAAGGAGAGCGGATTGAGGACGCCGCCCGAGTATTCGAGGTACTCGTCGGGCGTGATCGCATGCAGATCACCGACCTCGAGCTCGACGCGCCGCGTCTCCCCACCGCGCTCGACCTCGAACACGACCGGATCGCCGACGCGCTCGTCGAGCGCAGCCTCGATCGGCAGGAACGCGTCGACCCGCGTTCCGCCGACGGCCAGGACGACGTCGCCCACCTCGAGCTGCCCCACCGCCGGACCGCCCGGAACGACCTCGCGCACGACGATCATCCCGGTCCCGCCCGGAAACGCCGCACGCACCGCCGCCTCGGTCTCCTCGCGCAGCCCGAGCCGTCGGACCTCGTCGAAGGGCTGGTGATCGAAGACGACCTGCACCGTCCCGCGCGCCACCGCCTCGCCCGCGCGCACGAGCTCGACTGCCCGCTTCACGCGATCGAGGGGCAGGAAGAAGCTCGACGCGGCGTCGCGTCGCCCGCCGGCATTGAGCGCCACGACGCGGCCGTCGATGTCGACGACGGGCGAGCCCGAGGAGCCGCCCGAGGTGCTCGAGGCGGCCTGGATGTAGAACGTGTTGAAGTCGTTGAACGAGGTCTGCCCGTAGCTCGGCGCCTCGCGGTCGAGGCGCGCGATCGTACCCGAGAGGATCGAGAGCTTCTCCCCCGCGTCGTTGCCGACGACGCGGATTTCGGTCCCGACCCGCGCGCGCTCCGGCGCGAGGGCGAGCGCCTCGGGCCGCATGAAGCGGACCTGCGCCGGATCGAAGCGGTACAGCCCGAAATCATGGATGGGATCCCGGTAGACCGCCCGGACGGGCACCTCCTCGTTGTTCTGGAATACCGCCTCGGCGACGACCGGCGCCGTCGTGACGACGTGGCGGTTCGTGAGGATGAGCCCCTGCTCGGCGTCGACGACGAAGCCCGTCGCCGTCGCGGTCCCGGGCGTCGTGTCGTCGAAGGCGCGCGGCGTGCTGACGCGCAGGACCACCACCGCCTTCGCGACCCGATCGAGCGTGGCCTCCCACGCGCGCGCCTCGCTCTGGGCACGCCCCGACGACGCCGAGAGCAGCAGCACGAATACGAGACCCGGCATCGCGCCGCGGAGAAACGAACCCCAGGCCGACAAATCCCCCCCCATCCGAGCACCGCTAGGCCGTGCCCGCCCCGTCCCGCTTCGTCAGCGCGGTCGCGACGAGTCCGGGCAGGACGTCGTCGAGGTAGCGCTTCAGGTATTTCGCGAATACGTCGACCTCGACGTTCACCACGTCCCCGGGACGCAGCCGCGAGAGCGTCGTGTGCGCGAGCGTGTGCGGAATCAGCGCGACGTGAAAGCGCGACTCGACCGCGCGAACGACCGTCAGCGACACGCCGTCGAGCGTGACGGAGCCCTTGTCGACGAGGGCCGACGCGAGCGCCGGATCCCGCAGCTCGAGATGGAGCTCGACCTCGTTGCCACGCTCCACGATCTCCGCGACCCGAGCGAGGCCGTCGACGTGGCCCTGGACGACGTGGCCGTCGAAACGCGCTCCGGCGGCCATCGCGCGCTCGAGGTTGACCCCGTCCCCGACCTCGAGCCCGCCGAGACGGGTCCGCGCGAGCGTCTCCGGGATCGCCTCGAACGTATGGCGCGTGCCCTCGATGCGGGTCACGGTCAGGCAGGCGCCCGCGACGGCGATGCTGTCCCCCAGCCGAACGCCTTCCGCGATCGGCCCGAGGTCGATCACGAAGCGCGTCAGGTCGGGCTGGCGCTCGATGCGGTCGATGCGCCCGACGTGCTCGACGATGCCCGTGAACATCAGCCGCCGAAGCGCCGGTCGATCTCGCGCTTCATGCGATCGGCCACCTTCCCGTAGTCCGCCGGCAGCTCGATCGGCGGGTTCGGATGCTCGGAAACGACGCCCTCGAGCTGCATCGAGTGGTAGGCGAGCTTCGAGTCGACGAACTTGAGTCCGTGGGCCGTCGAGATGACGACGACTCGGTCGCCGTTCTGGACGAGGCCCCGCGTCTGGAGCTTGCGCAGCGCGACGAGCGCGACGCCGGTATGCGGGCAGTTGAAGAGCCCCGTCCGATCCGCCTGGGCGCACGCCTCCATGATCTCCGCCTCCGACGCCTCCTCGACGACGCCGTCGTAGCGCCGCAGCGCGTCGACCGCCTTGACGTAGGACACCGGATTGCCGATCTGGATCGCCGAAGCGACGGTCGTCCGCGCCGCGATCGGCTCGAACACCGCGAAGTCGCGCTGGTACGCGAGATAGAGCGGATTGGCCGCCGCCGCCTGTCCGACGCAGATGCGCGGGCGCGTCGCGATCAGACCGAGCTCGAAGAGCATGTCGAGCCCCTTGGCCAGGGCCGAGACGTTGCCGAGGTTGCCGCCGGGAATCACGATCCAGTCCGGCATCTGCCAGTCGAACTGCTGGGCGATCTCGATGCCGACGGTCTTCTGTCCCTCGACCCGCAGGCTGTTCATCGAGTTCGCCAGGTAGACGCCATCCCGCGAAGAGACCTGCTTGACGATCTCCATGCAGCCGTCGAAATCGGTGTCGAGCGCGAACACGATCGCCCCGTTCGCGACGGGTTGGATCAGCTGCGCGAGGGAGATCTTGCCGCGGGGCAGGAAGACGATCGCCGGAATGCCCGCGGCCGCGGCGTAGGCGGCGAGGGCCGCCGACGTGTCTCCGGTCGAGGCGCAGGCGACGGCCGGGATCGGAACGCCGTTCGCGATCATCTGCTTGACCTGCGACACGAGGACCGTCATGCCGAGGTCCTTGAACGAGCCCGTATGCGAGTTGCCGCAGAGCTTGAGCCAGAGATCGTCGAGTCCGATCTCGCGCCCGTAGCGTTCGGCCCAGAAGAGGTTCGTATGGCCTTCGTACATCGAGACGACGTTGTCGTCGTCGATGTCCGGCAGCACCCACTCCTTCTTGCCCCAGACGCCCGAGCCGTAGGGCCACTCGTTGCGGCGCGCCCGCGATTCGAAGAGCGCCTTCCAGTCGGCCGCGCTGGTCCGGGCGAGGGCGTCCTGGTCGTGGACGACCTGGAGCAGTCCCCCGTGCCGATCGCTGTAGACGACCTCGTCGAGCGCGTGGCGCTCCGACGGGTCGGCGATGCTCTCGAACCAGGCCCGCGGCGCGGCGGCCCCCCTGCCCGATCGCCCCTCCACCTAGACCTCCTCCTCGATCCCGATGATGCGCGGCTCTCCGGCCAGATCGCCGAGCCCCTTGAGGCGCTCGAGCGCCCGCGAGAGCGCCGCCTGGCTCGCGGGATGGGTCAGGACGATGACGGGCACCGCCCCCCCGACCGTCGCCGCCTGCTCCCGCTGCACGACCGAGGCGATGCCGACTCCCTCCGCCCCGAGCGCCGACGTGATGCGCCCGAGTACGCCCGCCTGATCCTTCGCGAGCATCCGCAGATAGGCGCGTCCGGAGAGCTCGCTCTCGGCGACGAGGGGCTTCGGCGCGATGTGCTCCGCGAGGAAGGACATCGGCGAGACGGGCCCGGGCCCGCCCCGCTCGATCTCGCGCGCGATCTCCATGAGATCCGACACGACGGCGCTCGCCGTCGGCATCTCCCCCGCGCCTGCCCCGTAATAGAGCGTCGGTCCGACCGCGTCGCCGCGCACGACGACCGCGTTCATGGCGCCGTCGACCTGCGCGAGCAGGCTCGAGGCCGGAATCATCGTCGGCCGGACGTGGACCTCGAGCTGCTCCTCCCCCGCGTCGCTGCGATGGCTCTTCGCGACGCCGAGGAGCTTGATGCGATAGCCGAACTCCTTCGCGAGCTCGAAGTCGATGGGGAGCAGTCCCCGGATGCCCTCCGTCGGAATCTCCTTGAAGGTCAGCTCGGCCCCGAAGGCCATCGTCGCGAGGAGCGAGAGCTTGTGGGCCGCGTCGACGCCCTCGACGTCGAAGGTCGGATCCGCCTCGGCGTAGCCGAGCGCCTGGGCGCGCGTCAGCACGACCTCGAACGCCTCGCCGGTCGCCTCCATCTCGGTCAGGACGAAGTTCGTCGTCCCGTTCAGGATGCCGAAGACGCTCTCGATCCGATTCGCGGCGAGCCCTTCGCGCAGCGCCCGCAAGAGCGGGATCCCGCCGCAGACCGAGGCCTCGAAGCCGACGTCGACGCCCGCCTTCGCCGCGGCGGCGAAGATCTCCTTGCCGTGGAGGGCGAGCAGCGCCTTGTTGGCGGTCGTGACGTGCTTGCCCGCGGCGATCGCCTCGAGGATCAGCCGACGCGGCACGTCGTACCCGCCGATGAGCTCGATCACGATCTGGACGCGCGGATCCGCGATCAGCCCCTTGGCGTCCGCGTCGAACTGGATGCCGTCGAGCGGGATGCCCCGATCGGTCTGCGTATCGAGGTCCGCGATCCGTACCATCCGCAGCGGGAAGCCGAGCCGCTGCTCGATCACCGCCGCGTTCTGGCGCAGCACCTTGACGACGCCCCGCCCGATCGTGCCGAACCCGATCAGCCCGACGCCCACCGCTCCGCTCGCCTGCCCGTTCATCGTCCTTCCTCGTTCTTCCTCGTTGCTCGCGTCCACGCCCGTCGGCTCGGCCTAGACCTTGGCCTCGCGCAGGAAGCGCCGGATGCCGCGTACCGCCTGTCGGATGCGGTGTTTGTTCTCGACCAGCGCGAAGCGCACGTAGCCCTCTCCCGCCTCGCCGAAGCCGATGCCCGGCGAGACCGCCACGCCCGCCTCCCGCAGCAGCCGCTTCGAGAACTCGAGCGAGCCGAGGGAGCGCAGCGGCTCCGGGATCGGTGCCCAGACGAACATCGTGGCCAGCGGCTTCTCGATCTTCCAGCAGCCCTCGCCGTCCTGGCCGAGCCCGTCGATCAGCGCGTCGCGGCGCGCCTTGTACACCGCGACGGTCTCGGTCACGCAGTCCTGGGGACCGCGCAGGGCCGTGATCGTGCCGATCTGGATCGGCTGCGGCATGCCGTAGTCGAGATAGGACTTGATGCGCTTGAGCGCGTGGATCATCTGCGGATTGCCGCAGGCGAAGCCGACGCGCCAGCCCGCCATGTTGTGACTCTTCGAGAGGGAGGTGAACTCGATCGCCACGTCCTTCGCGCCCGGGATCTCGAGGATCGAGGGGGGCTTGTAGCCGTCGAAGGCGATCTCCGCGTAGGCGAAGTCGTGCACGATCATCAGGTCGTTGGCCTTCGCGAACTCGACGATCCGCGCCATGAACGCGAGGTCGACGACCTGGGTCGTCGGGTTCGCGGGGAACGAGATGATCAGCATCTTCGGTCGCGGCCAGGTGCGCGAGATGGCGTGCTCGAGGTTGGCGAAGAAATCCGAGTCCGCCGTCAGCGGGACCTTGCGCAGATCGGCGCCAGCGATGATGACCGCGTACTGATGGATCGGGTAGGCGGGATCCGGGACGAGCACGACGTCGCCCGGTCCGACGGTCATCAGCACGAAGTGGGACAGCCCCTCCTTCGCGCCGATCACCGCGACCGCCTCGGTATTCGGATCGAGGCTGATCCCGTGGCGCCGCTGGTACCACTCGCAGATGCCGGCGCGCAGGTTCGGCAGCCCCTGGGAGGAGGAGTAGCGATGGTTGCGCGGGTCCTGGGCGGCCTCGCAGATCTTGTCGACGATGTGCTGCGGCGTCCCCATGTCGGGGTTGCCCATGCCGAGGTCGATGATGTCCTCGCCCGCGCGGCGTCCCTGACGGGTCAGCTCCGTGACGACCGAGAGGATGTAGGGCGGCAGGCGGTTGAGCTTGTGGAAGTCGTGGTGAAACGCTTTCGGAGCTTCGTTCGTTCCCTGGGTCATGTGGCTTGATCCTGTGATCGGGTTCCGCTCGGCGGTCGGGACCGGCCGGCGGGCTCTCGGATGGGTTGCGGCGGGACGCTTCGGATGGCTTGGCGGGCCACACTCCGATTCGGTCGGCCGGATGATCGGGTCGAGGCCCTGCCCCGTTTTCGAGGCCCGCCCCTTCCCGCACGTTCGATCGAGGGCCCGTCGTTTCTCTTCGCCCCATCCAGCCGCGACGGGATCGACGATCGGGACGACACCGGCCTGCGCCGGGCCTCGCGATCGCGTTCACGGTCGGGGCGAAGGGGGCAGAGCCCCGGCGGGCTAGCGAGCCATCCGGCCGTAGCGTCGTCGCATCCCTGGGAACCTTTCGAGTGGCCGGATCGTACTGGAGATTCGCGGCGGCAGGTAGCGCGAGCGGCCGCTTCAGCGCTCGACCGGACGACGGGTTTTGCCTGTCCGGACGGGCCAGTAGAAGAGCAGCCCGGCGACCAGCAACGCGAGTGCAACACCGCATTCCCGGGGACTCGCCCGAACGATGGCGGTCGCCGTCGCGAGCAGGATCGCGAGGTAGAGCCCGGTCAGTCCAGGATGGCCGAACGCACGGTAGGGTCGCGGCCAGTCGGGCCGGCGCCGCCGCAGGCGGAAGAGCGCGAGGGTGTCGGCGGCCGTCGCCAGCAGGATCCCGAAGACCGTGAAGTCGAGGGCCTTCGGGAAGCTCTCCAGGAAGAAGACCAGCCCGATCGAGAGCGTCGCCTGCACGGCGATCGCCACCGCCGGCGTCAGCGTCCGCCCGTGGATGCGGGAGGCGCGGGCGAAGAAGAGCTGGTCGAGGGCCATCGCGTAGACGATGCGCGGTCCGATCAGGACCTGGGCGTTCAGCGTTCCGACCACGGAGACCAGCACGAACCCCGCGACGAGTCGCCCCCCCAGCTCGCCGAAGAGGGCCGCGGCGGCCGCCGCACCGGTATCCGGCGCCGCGGCGAGGATCGCCGGCGGAAGCGCATAGAGATAGATCGCGTTGAGGGCGAGATAGAGGGCCGTGCAGAGTCCGAGCCCGAGAAAGAGCGAGCGGGGCACGTTGCGCTGCGGATCGCGGATCTCGCTCGCGACGTAGACGCTCGCATTCCAGCCGAGGTAGCTGAAGAGTACGGGCGAGAGCGCCTGACCGAAGCGCAGCACCAGCCCCCCTTCGAGCCCGCCCGCCGCATCGCCCCGCCAGGGCGCGAAGCTCCCCTCGCCGAAGACGGGTCCGAGCAGCACGAAGGCGGCGAGCGCGGCGACCTTGACGAGCGACGTCGCATTGTTGAAGGCGGCCCCGAGCCGGGTCCCGACCCCGTTCAGGATCGAGGTCGCCACGACGAGCAGCGCCGCCCCGACGAGCACGCCCGTCCGACCGAGCTCGAAGGCCGGTGCGACGAGCTCGACCGCGACGACGGCGAGGGCGGCGATCGTGCCCGCGTAGATCGCGAAGAAGGCGAGCCAGCCCGCCAGAAAGCCGGCCGCGGGATGGAGGCCCTCGCGCAGATACACGTAGCTGCCACCCGCCCGCGGAAACATGGCGCCGAGCTCGGCATTGACGAAGGCGCCGAGCAGCGAGATCAGCGCGCCGGCCAGCCAGACGAGCAGGTACGGGCCGGCGCTCGGCAGCAGCGTCGCGACGCGCGCCGGTGTCAGGAAGATGCCGCTGCCGACGACCGACGCGACGATCAGCATCGTCGCGTCCCAGAGCGAGAGGCTGCGCGGCAGCCGATCGTGGGGGTGCAGCGGGTCGGCGATCGGGTCCGGCGATCCCATTCAGAGGGTCACGATCCGAACCGCCTCGCCGAGGTCGCCGGCGAGGTCGGCCACGTGGCGGTGATGACTGAAGAGCAGGACCTGGGTGGATCGACTCACGTCCGCCAGCACGCCGAGGGTCGCCCGCGTTCGCTCATCGTCGAACTCGATCAGGATGTCGTCCGCCACGAGCGGCATCGACTCCGCGCGCCCCTGCGCCGTCATGAGCGCCGCGAGCCGCAGCGCGAGGAAGAGCTGATCGCGCGTTCCCGAGCTCAAGGCCTCGACGGCGAGCTCGCGCCCGGTCCGGTTGACGGCGACGAGCCGGACGCGCCCGTCCTCCCCCGCGTCGGAGAGGACCCTCGGATAGGCTCCGCCGGTCAAAGCCGCGAAGAGGCCGCTGGCGCAGCCGAGGAGCGGGCCCTGGTTCTCGCGTCGGAAGGACTCCACCTCCTGCTCGAGAATCCGCCGGGCGAGCCGAAGCTCGGCATAACGAACGACGTCCTTGCGCACCGCGGCCAGCCGGCTCTCCGCCTGCTCGGCCAGCTCCGCGATCCGCGCGTTGCCGTCCATGGCCTGCAGCTGCGCCCGCTCGACCGACAACGACTTCGCGAGCGCCAGACGCGCCTCCTGCCGATCCTGGACGCGGGCCTCGAGCTGGGCGATCGCGGCGACGAGCCGGTCGAGATCCGGCGCGTCGCTCCCCTCGGCCGCCGCCGAGAGCGTGCGAAGCGTCTCGTCGCGCGCGCCCAGACGCCGCTCGACCTCGGCCAGGTCGTCGCGGGCCTCGACGAGCGCGGCGCGAACGGCCTCGGCCCGCGTCGCCTGCTCCTGCGCCCGCTCGAGCTCGCGCTTGAGTCGCAGCGCCGCGACGTCCGGCGCGAAATCCCAGATCGCCGGCAGGCAGCGCCTGACCAGGCGCGTGGCCTCGGCCTCGAATCCGCGGACCTGAGCCCGGATCTGATCGACCCGCCGGCCGAGCTCCTCCGCCTCGCGGCGCCGCTCGAGCAGCGCCGTGACCCGGTCGAGACAAGGTGCGACCTCCTCCAGCCGGATCGTCGACGGCAGCCCGACGGCCTCGCGCTCCCGCGCCCAGTCGGCCTGCGCGCGCGCGTGCTGCGCCTCGGCCTGACGCCGATCCCGGTCGCTGCGCTCGACCTGGCGCAGCGCCTGCGCCCGCAGCCGCTTCGCTTCGCGTCGACGTTGGCGCTCCTCCGCGCGGCGCGCCTGCTCACGCTCGGCTCGCTCGAGCCAGGGACCGAGGGAAGCAAGCGCCTCGACCGCCGCCTCCCGCTCCTCTCCTTCGCGAAAACCTCCGCCAAACCCTCCGCCGACACCACCGCCCAGGTCCCCTCCGACGCCGATCCGGTCGCCCAGCGCCGCGGCGAGCCCCTCGACGGCGATCCGCCGGACCTCGAGCCGGCGTGCGAGCCGATCGGCCCGATCGCGTTGCTCCCCGAAGACCCCGACGAGCGCCGCGAGCTCGGCGCTCCAATCGAGCCGCGAGGCGGGCGATCCCGGCTCCCCGATCGCAGCAGGCCAGAGCGCCCGCCACTCCACCTCGAGTCCCGACTGCTCCGCCTCGATCCGCTCGCAAGCCCGCGCGGCGGCGGCGATCTCCTCGTCGAGCTGGCGCAGCTGGATCGTCAGCTCCGCCCCGCGCGCGACGCGCTCGGCCTCCCGGCGCAGACGATCCGCCAGGCGGTCGGCCGTCTCGATGCGCCCCTCGAAGCGCGCGGCGAGCTCGCCCAGGCCCACCGGATCGAGGGCCGCCGAGGCCGAGCCGACCGGCTCCGGCCGGTCCGGACCGATCGCCGATCCCGCAGCGCGCGACCCGATGGGCCCACCGTCGACCACCCCCGCGCGCAGCCGCTGCCAGAAGGCGTCCCGCTCTGCCCGTACGGCCCGCAGCTCGTCCTCGCTCGGCAGCGGACCGCCCGCCTGCAACCGCTCGAGCTCGGCGCCCAGCGCGAGGCGTTGCAGCGCGCGCGCTTCGGCCGCCTCGCGACGCCGCTCGAGCTCCCTCGCCAGCTCGTCGAAGCGACGCGCATGCGCCTCGATCAACGTCTGCGGCGGCACCGCCAGCCCCTCGATCGCATCCCGCCCGAGGCGCGCGAGACCGAGCCGTTCGCGTCGAGGCAGCAGGCTGCGCTCGACGGCTTCGAGGTCGTCCCGCAGCGCCGCGACCTCTTCGTCGATCGCCCCGAGCGGCCGGGCACGCGCGAGCGCCGACGCGAGCGCGTCGGCATCGCCGTCGCGCACGTCGACGTCCTCGCCCAGGTCGGCCGACGATCCTCCGCTCTCGTGCACGAGGCTTTCGAGCTCTGCACGCGCCTCGGCGTCGGCCTCGGCCGCCTGGTCGACGCGATCGGCAGCGCGCCCGACCTCGGCAACGCGCGCCCGAACCGGATCGACCCGCGCGAGGATGCGCCGCAGGTCCGCGGTCGACGCCGTGCCGAGCGCACTCCCGAGCTGCTCTTCGAGCGCGGCGATCTGCTCGCCGACCTCCGCCCGCGCCTGCGCACGTCGCGGTAGCTGATCCCGCGCCTCGCGGTATGCGCCGAGCCGCTGGTGGAGCGCCTCGATCGGCTCGCGTGCCTCGACCAGCTGCGGCGCCAGCTCGAGCGCGGTCGCCCGCTCGGACTCGCGCGCGATCCGCGCGCGGACCTGCTCTCGCTCCTGCTCGGCCTGGGCCCGCGCGAGTCGCGCCTCCTTGAGTCGCCGCGACCGGGAGAGCGCGGTCTGGAGCTCCGCGAGCTCGCCCTCGAGCGCAGCCAGGCGTTCCGCGAGCTGATCCACCTGGCGCGCCTGGGCCTCGAAGCGACTGGGCTCGAGCGCGGCCGAGCGGATCTCGGCCTGGGTCGCCTTCCAGTCCGCCAGCGCGACCGCGACGCGCTGCTTCTGGCCGCGGGGAACGAAGATCGCCTCGGCTTCGCTCTCCAGTCCCTCGATCACCTTGCGCAGGTGGACGATGCCGAGACCGGCTCCGAACAGCGCCCGCGAGAGCTCGCCTCCGTCCTCGAGCAGCTGCTGCGAACCTTCGACCAGACCGGGATGATCGAGCCCGTAGAAGTGGCGAAAGAGGTTCTCCGGGATCGCCTCGGCGAGCCCCTCGACGCGTCGAACGCCCTCCTCGCCCTGCTGGCCCTCGCCCGTCAGCGTCTGCTTGCGTCCCTTGCGGCGCGTCACCTGCGCGACGAGTCCGTCCGCGAAGCGCAACCGCGCCCCGATGCGCAGATCGACATGGGCATGGACGAAGTTGTCGCGGGAGTCGTGCTCGATGCCGTAGAGCAGGCCCCGAATCGCGCGCAGCGCGGAGCTCTTGCCCGCCTCGTTCGGTCCGTAGACGACACACAGCGGCGTATCGTCCTCCCCGACGAGATCGAGCGTCCGACCGCTGAAGGGCCCGAACGCCTCGAGCGAGAGGGCTTCGATCCTCACATCGCCCCCTCGCCGTCGAGCAGCTTCGACCAGAGCATCGCCCGCACCGCGGGCAGACGCGCCCGAAGCCAGGCCTCGTCCGTGGGATCGAAACGATCCGCCCGCACGCCGTCGTCCGGCGAAGCGCCCGGATCCGTAGCGTCGTCGACGCCCCCGAGCAGGGGCGCCGGGAGCCGCCGTTTCAGCTCCGCCAGCTCGGCCGCCACATGGGCCAGCGCGAGCTCGCCCGCATCGAGACGCTCGATGCGCTGCAACAGCCCGCCGAGCGCATCTTCCCGGGCGCGCCGTCCGCCCAGCGCCTCCGGCGGACGCGTCGCCTGCTCGATCTGCTCGAGCCAGACGCCGGGTTCCCCCCAATCCGCCGCGAGGGCGCGCAGCTCGTGGAGCCAGCGCTCGGGCTCGCGGACGAGCCCGGCATGGGCCCGGGTAGACCCCTGCAAGACGATCCGCGCCGCGACGAGTCGCCCCTCGGCGGACTCGACTGCCTCACCGAGCGCGGACCGCGCGAGCTCGAGCATCTCGTCGGCCCGGTCGATTCGCCCGAGGTCGAGCTCGAGGCGACACCAGCGCACGACGTCGAGGTCTCGATGCGCGACGTCGACGACTCGACCGTGCTCGACGCGGACCAGCGTCGCGCCCTTGCCCCCGATCTCCCGGGCATGGCGTCCCTGGAGGTTGCCCGGAAACACGATCCAGGGATCCCGTCCGACGATCTCGCGCTGATGGACGTGGCCGAGCGCCCAGTAGGCGTAGCCCTTGGCGCGGAGCCCCTCGACCGAGCACGGCGCATAGCGCGCATGCCCCGGGCGACCGTCGAGGGAGGTATGCAGCAATCCGATCTCGAAGCGCGCGGCATCCGTCTGCGGGAACCCCGCGGCCAGGTCGTCGGTCACGCGGCGCGACGCGAAGCTCTGCCCGTGGATCGCGACGTCGAGCGCGGGCAGCTCGACCGTCTCGGGTCGCCGACTCGCGAAGTGGCGGACATTCGGCGGCAGGGTCAGCCGTTTCGTGATCTGGCTGGCGGCGTCGTGGTTCCCCGAGACGAGGAAGACGGGAATCGAGGCCTCGGCCAGGCGGCGCATCTGGGCGACGAAGAAGAGCCCCGTGTTGTAGTCCTTCCAGTCCCCGTCGTAGAGATCGCCAGCGAGCAGGACGAAGGCAACTCCCTCCTCGATCGCCAGATCGACGAGGGCCTCGAACGCCCGTCGAGGCGCCGCGCGCACCGCCTCGACGGGCGCGTCGGGATAGCGCTCGAGGCCCTGCAAGGGGCTGTCGAGGTGGATGTCGGCCGCATGGAGGAAGCGAAACAAGCGGGCGCGCTCCGGAAACCTCGTGCCCTCGGGATCAGCCCCGGGGATGGACGCAGTGTAGGCGAACGCTGCGACGGATCCGGTCGCGCCTCGGAGGGGCGTCGAGCGAGACGCCCGGTCCGGGCAATCCGGTCCGATCCGGGCGACAATCCGGAACCCGACGGGAGATCGTGGCCACTCACGACCGACCGAAGAGTCTTCGGGGGACGGGCCCCGCCGTCGGAGGAGTGCTGGACATGCGGATCGGCTTGACCTGGCTCGCCTTTCTCCTGGTCGCCTTCACCTCGGCGGGCTCCGCCTTCGCCCTCGACGCTCGCCTCGACGTGGGCGGCTTCCGCGAAGAGGATCGCGAGGTCGCCGAGGACATCGCCGCCTTCGACCCCGCCGAACGCCATGCCGCGCTCGTCGCAGCGGGACAGCCCGAAGACCTGCTCGAGATCGCCGAGATCCAGCGCGGCTCGGCCGACGCCTTCGCCGAGCTGCTCGATGGGCTGCCGCGCGAAGATCAGGAACGCGTCTGGGACCTCGTCCGATACCCGGGCCTCGTCGCCGACCTCGCCCGCGGCGGCGCGAAGAGCGACACCGAGCTCGAGCGCATCGCGGCGCGCCATCCCGAGGAGATCCGCGCCGCAATCCGCCGGGAGGGCCGTGCGCGTTATGCGACCTGGGTCGAGATCTACGCGCTCGACCTCGAGGCCGAGCAGGCCTTCGCCGACGTGCTCGCGCGCCATCCGTCGGAGGTGCGGGCCGCGTTCGAGCGCCTGCGCGGCAGGCCGGAGCTCTTGAGCGTGCTGACGGAGAACGTCGGCGTCGCGACGCGGATCGGCGCGGCCTACCGCGAGGATCCGATGCGAGTCGAGGCCCGCTTCGACGATCTGCATCAGACCGTGCTCGCCCGAAAGCGGGATCGGGAGCAGGAGTGGGCGAAGGAGCTCCAGGATCCCGAAGCGCGCGAGGCCCTTCGAACCGCCGCACAGGACTTCGCCGACGACAACGGATACGTCCTCGACGACGGGACGACGGTCCCGACCCGAACGGTCTACGTCCACCACTACGCCGACGTCTACGCCTATCCGTACTGGTTCGGCTACCCCACCTGGTACGCCTACCCCTACTGGTACCCCGCGACGGTCTGGACGCATCTCGGGTTCCGCATCGGCGGCGGCGGGCTCTACGTCGGTCTCGGTCTGCCCTCGCCCTACTTCCTGGGCTGGTACAGCGGCTTCTACTACGGCTATCCCGGCTACTGGGGGCCCCGCTACGCGAGCTGGAGCGGCTACGGCTCGCCCGGATACGGCTGGGCCGGACCGCGGCGCCCCTTCCGGTCGGGCCACTACTACGACAAACACCGGCAGACGACCTTCCATGGACACCGCCGACCGCGACACCTCGACAGCCATCCGCACGCGGGCGGCCTCGCCTCGAACCGCCGCGCGGCGCAGGAGCGCCTGATGAAGGACGGCCGGCGCCCCGGGAGCGGCGGCGCACACGACCGACAAATCCGTTCGTCGTCGCGCTTCGACCTCAGGGATCGTGACCATCGAGGTGACCGACCCGACGGAATCGCCCGCAACGAGAGCGGCCACGCCGGCCCCCGCGACCGATCGCCGAACGGATCGCGCCCGAGCCCGCGCCAGTGGCGCACCGGCGACGACGGCGGCCGGGGTCGCCTCGCGCCCTCGATCGGCGACGCACCGCGCAATCGCTTCTCGACGAGTCGTGAGCGCCTCCGAAACGCGACGCCCCTTCGCTCCCTCCCGCCGTCGGCGCAGGGAGACCGGCCTTCGAGCCGCCGTGGGTCCGACCGCGGCTCGGCGCTTCGCCACGGCGGCAGTCCGCCGCCCGTCTCGAGCGGCCCGCCGAGCCACACCTCGGTGCGTCGGCAGGGGACGACCCGCGGCGGCAGCCGCGACCTCGACTGGCCCTCGGCCCGCATCGAGCGCTCGGCGCGCGTCACGGGCCACGAGCGCACGACCGCCACCTCTCGGCTCCAGCGGGGCGCCGGCGATCCCAGTGGCCGCGCGGTACGCAAGGGCTTCTCGAGCGCGGGAGACCGTGCCGGCCGGATCGTGGCGCCTCCGGGCGGGAGCCCGTCCGGTCGGATGGGCCCGTCCTCGGACGGGGGTCGAGCGAGCCGCATGCTGAGCTCGTCGTCGAACGCGGGCCGTGCGACCAGCCGCATCGCGCCGGCGCCCGGTCGCAGCGGAGGCGGCCGAGGCTTCCACGGCGGGGGGCACGCGGGGGGCGGCGCCCGCAGTGGCGGCAGCCGCGGCGGAGGCCATGCCGGCAGCGGGGGCTTCGGCGGCGGGGGACGCGGCGGGGGCCATGGCGGAGGCGGCGGACACGGCGCCCGCTGAGGCTCGGGTCGACTCGACCGCCCCTGCTCCGCGACCGGTCATCCTGCACGACGTGTCAGCGGACGCGCTCGAGCGCCTGCCCGGCGTGTCAGCGGACGCGCTCGAGCGCCTGCCCGGCGTGTCAGCGGACGCGCTCGAGCGTTTGCGCGCGGGTCCTGAACCGGACGATCGATCCGCATCCTGCCTGGCCGACCGTCCGAACCCATGGCCGAACGCGAGGCCCAGAGCGGGTCGGAGCCGTCGAATGGGGCCAGGCGCCACGGCGTGCGCCTGGCCCCGCGCCTGATGCGTTCGTGGCTCAGCCCTCGCCCGCGCGTGCCAGGCGGCGCGACATGCGCGCGGGCGGCGTGATCCAGCCGCGCACGACGGCCCGGCCGAGGGCGGACGCGACCGCCGCGAAGGAGGCGTCGACGATGCTCGGCGCGACGCCCGCTCCGTAGAGCGCGCGGCCCGGTCCGAAGACCAGCTCGACGTAGGCGACGGCCGTCGCCGAGCCCCGCTCGCCCAGCACGTGCTCGTGGTAGTCGCCGATCCGCAGCGGCTGATCGACGAGTCGCGCGAGGGCCCCGACGAACCCATCGAGCGGACCCGGCCCCGTCCCGACGAGCGGATGGCGTACGCCCTCCCACTGCACGGTCGCGGTCAGGCGCTGGACGCCGCCGTCGCCGCTCGCGTCGAGCGACCGATCGCCGACCACCGACGGGCCGGCCTCATGGCGCAGGTACTCGCGCTCGAAGAGCGTCCGGAGCCGCTCGCTCGAGAGCTCCTCGCCCTGCTCGTCGGTCCAGCGCTGGACGATCTGCGAGAGCTCGATCTGCATGCGCCGCGGAATCCGGTAGCCCGCATCCCTCTCGAGCCGATAGGCGACCCCGCCCTTGCCCGACTGGCTGTTGATCCGGATCACGGCCTCGTAGTCGCGCCCGAGATCCGCCGGATCGACGGGCAGATAGGGCACGGCCCAGACCGCCCCGTCCTCGCGCGAAGCGGCGGCGAGCCCCTTGCGGATCGCGTCCTGATGCGAGCCCGAGAACGCCGTGAACACGAGCTCGCCCGCATACGGATGGCGCGGATGCACGGCCAGCCGATTCGCCGCCTCGACCCGCCGCACCAGCGCGGGCAGGTCGCGCAGGTCGAGCTCGGGGTCGACGCCCTGACTCATCAAGTTGAGCGCCAGCGTCACGAGGTCGACGTTGCCCGTCCGCTCGCCGTTGCCGAAGAGCGTGCCCTCGACGCGATCCGCACCGGCGAGGCAGGCGAGCTCGGCCGCCGCGACGGCGCAGCCGCGATCGTTGTGGGGGTGGACGGAGAGGATCACCGCCTCGCGCTGCGAGAGGTTCTGCGCGATCCACTCGACCTGATCGGCGTAGACGTTCGGCGTCGCGACCTCGACCGTCGAGGGCAGGTTCAGGACGACGGGCGCCGCCGGACTCGCGCCCAGCGTCTCGAGCACGGCCTCGGCGATCTCGAGCGCGAAGTCGAGCTCGGTCGAGGTGAAGCTCTCGGGCGAGTACTCGAAGCGGATCGACTGGCCCGCGAGGGACTCCGCCCGGCGGCGGATCGCCCGCGCGGCCTCGACGGCGAGCTGGACGGTCCCCGCCCGGTCCGCCCCGAACACGACGCGTCGCTGGAGGGGCGAGGTCGAGTTGTAGAAGTGGACGAGCGTGCGGGGCGCTCCGACGATCGCCTCGAAGGTCCGCTCGATCAGCTCGGGGCGGCAGGGCGTCAGGACCTGGATCGTGACGTGCTCGGGAATCCGCTTTTCGTCGATCAAGCGCCGGACGAAGTCGAACTCCGTCTGCGACGCCGACGGGAAGGCGACCTCGATCTCGTCGAAGCCGATCGCGACGAGCGCGTCGAAGAGGCGCAGCTTGCGCTCGAGGCCCATCGGCTCGACCAGCGCCTGATTGCCGTCCCGCAGATCGACGCTGCACCAGCGCGGCGCCCGCACGAGAGCCTGGCCGGGCCATCGTCGGCGGGCGAGCGCGACCGCCTCGACCGGGCGATAGCGTTCGAAGGGCATCACGCCGGGCCGCGCGCCCGCGCGTCGTTCGACCGTCTCCACGCGCGGCCCGTCCGCGGCGTCCCATCTCGTCTGGTTCATGATCCTCTCCCCGCCCGCGCGTCCCGCCGGACGGCATCGGGGAGGGGCCCGCGCCTCGTCGCGCGCGGATCGGATCGACCGCGCCCGTGAGACCGAGTCGCGAATCGCCTCGTCGAGGCTCCGAAACGACGAAGCCCCCTCCCGTATGCCGATCAGGCGGGAGGGGGCTTTCGTCGTCCGAATCGCTCGGAATGCGCGCTAGTCCCCGCCCGCCTCGGTAAGCAGGAGGTCGAGAGCCAGAACGCCGAGCAGCCACCCGGCTGCCGACGCGCGCTGAACGATCGTGTTCTCGGACGATTGCATGGTCGGTTGATTAGGCGAGGCCTCGGAATCCGTCAACCCCTGCCCCGCGCCGGTGTCGCCCCGGTCGCGGGCGAGCGGGCCTCAGCCGACCGAGGAGAGGTCGATCCGCTTGCCCCAACGGACGCGGACGGCGCGGCGGGTCGCGGGGCGCGCAGCGAGCTTCGGATCGACCTCGACGATCGCCCGCGCCGCGCGCCGGGCGACGGCGACGAGCTTCGCGTCACGCAGCAGGTCGGCGATGCGCAGCTCCGGCACGTGACCGCTCTGGCGTGTCCCGAGAAAGTCGCCCGGACCTCGGATCTCGAGATCGGCGTCGGCGATGCGAAAGCCATCGGTCGTCTCGACCATCGCGCGCAGCCTCGCCTCGCTCTTCGCGTTCGTGCCCCGGGCGACCAGCACGCAGCGCCCCTGGCTTCCGCCGCGACCGACCCGTCCGCGCAGCTGGTGGAGCTGGGCGAGCCCGAAGCGCTCCGCGTGTTCGATCACCATCAGCGTCGCGTTCGGCACGTCGACCCCGACCTCGATCACCGTCGTCGCGACCAGGATCTTCGTCTCGCCCGAAGCGAACCGCTCCATCGCGGCGTGGCGCTCCGCGGCCTCGAGGCGACCGTGGACCAGATCGACCCGGGCGTCCGGGAAGCTCTGCGCGATGCGCTCGCTCGACTCGATCGCCGAGCGCAGATCCATCTTCTCGCTCTCCTCGACCAGCGGGTAGACGACGTAGACCTGCTCGCCCCGCGCGAGCGTCGCTCGGATCAGCTCCATCACGCGCGCCCCCTCCCCCGAGCGCAACAGGATCGTCTCGATCGGCTTGCGGCCCGGCGGCAGCTCGTCGATCAGCGACACGTCGAGCTCGCCGTAGAGCGAGAGCGCGAGGCTGCGCGGGATCGGCGTCGCCGTCATCACCAGGCGGTGCGGAAAGCGACCGTCGGCGCGGCGGCCCGAGAGCGCCGCGCGTTGGAGCACGCCGAAGCGGTGCTGCTCGTCGACGATCGAGAGCACGAGATTGCGGAACGCGACCTCGCCCTGGACGAGCGCGTGGGTCCCCACCACGAGATCGAGGTCGCCCATCGCCAGCAAGCCACGCACGGCGCGGATCTCGGCCCGCGGCAGCGACGCGGTCAACAGCCCGACCCGCAGCTTCACCCGCGGCGCGAGATCGGCGGCGAGGCACGAGAGCGTGCGAAAGTGCTGCTCCGCGAGCAGCTCGGTCGGCGCCATCAACGCCGCCTGTCCGCCGCAGGCCGCGACCGCGACGGCGGCCAGCAGCGCGACGACCGTCTTCCCGCTGCCGACGTCGCCCTGGACCAGTCGATTCATCGGATGGGGCTTCCCGAGGTCTTCGAGGATCTCGCGCATCACGCGCCGCTGGGCGTTCGTCAGGCGGTAGGGCAGCGCCTTCGCCGCATCGCGCGACTCGGGTCGGCTCGCGTCGATGGCGACGCCCGGCTGCCGCGCCACCCGCCCGCGGCGCATGGCCAGCCCGAGTTCGAGCAGAAAGAGCTCCTCGAGCACGAGCCGCTCGTGGGCCGGCGACGCGAAGGCGGCGTACCGCTCGACGTCGACCGCCGCATCCGGCGCATGCAGCGCGCGCAGCGCTTCGGGGACCGGCGGCAGCCCCCGCTCGGCGACCAGGGCCTCGGGCAGATGACCCTCGACGAGATCCGCATGGGCCTCCACCGCCTGCGCGATCAGCCGTCGCAGCAGCCGCGGATGGACGCCTTCCGGCGCCACGTAGACGGGGACGACGCGCCCCCGCTCCGCCGCGCTCCCCGGCGCCGCGCGTTCCGCGTCGGGCCCGGGGCTCGCCGCATCCGACGGCACCGCATCCGGAAGCCACTCGATCTCCGGATGGATCAGCTCCTTCGAGAAGCGATAGCGGACGACCTCGCCGCTCACGAGCACGCGCCGGCCCTTCGTGAGCCGGCTCGCGATGGCCTCGCCACCCCGGAACCACTTGAGGCTCACGATCGCCTGGTCGTCGCCGACGACGGCCTGCAGGATCCGCCCGAAGCGCCCTCCGCGGCGCAGCGGGATCCAATCGACGACCTTGACCTCGGCCTCGAAGGTCGCGCGGCGGCCTACGACGAGATCCGCGACGCCGACGACCTCGCGCCGATCCTCGTAGGCGGTCGGCAGGCGGAAGAGCAGATCGGTGATGCGCTCGAGGCCGCGCCGCGCCAGCGACTCGGCCCGCTTCGCGCCGATGCCGGGAAGCGCCGAGAGCGGTCGGGCGAGCAGCTCGTCCGCCCAGCCGGGCCGAGAGAAGGGCTCGACCAGCTCGCCGATCTCCCGCCGATCGGCCGGGGTCGCCGTCGCGGGCACGAAGCGCCCGAGGCGCTTGCGCAACCGCTCGAATCGGACCCGCAGCTCGCTCGGCAGCGGGCGACCGAGAAGCGGTTCGAGGCCCGCGCGAGCCGCGTCGAGCGCGTCGTCGACCGCGGTCGGCTCCGCCGCGACGAGCCGCGACACGGTGCGGTGGAGCGCCTCGACCTCTGCGTGCAGCGTCGAAGCCATCCGCCGCGCGACCTCCTTCGGAAGCGCGAATCTAGCAGCCCGACGAGGGATGCCCGCGGCGATCCGTCGTGGGCCGGGCGGAGGCGGGCGCGGTCCGACGGGCTGCTAGGCGGCGCCGCTCCCCCGAACGGCGACCGGAAGCGCGTAGGGCGACCTTCCGGCGGCGTCGGCATCGACCGCGTGGATCTGCTGGAGCGAACGCACGCCGATGCGCTCGGCGCGCAGGGCGAGGATCGCCTCCGCCGACGCGCGGGCCGCGGCCAGCGTCGTGCAGTAGGGCACGCGCTGCAGCAGGGCCGCCCGGCGCAGCGACTTCGAGTCCTCGACCGCGCGCGGATCCGTTCCGACGGTGTTGATGACGAGCGCGATCCGCCCCGAGGCGATCTCGTCCGCGGTATGCGGCGAGCCTTCGTGGACCTTGTTGATCGGCTTCGCCGCGATGCCCATCGCGGTCAGCCGCTCGGCCGTCCCCCGCGTCGCCACGACCTCGAATCCGGCCCGCAGGAGCTTCTCGATCGGACCGCGCAGGCGCTCGCCCTCCTCCTTGCGGACCGAGACGAGGACGACGCCTTCGGTCGGCAGGCTGTTGCCCGCCTGGATCTGGGCCTTCGCGAAGGCCCGTCCGAAGTCCGAATCGATGCCCATGACCTCGCCCGTGCTCCTCATCTCCGGTCCGAGCAGGACGTCGACGCCCGGGAACTTCACGAAGGGGAACACGGCCTCCTTCACCGAGTAGTGACGCGGCACGATCTCCTGCGTGAATCCGAGCGAGGCCAGCGAGTGGCCCGCCATCACGAGCGCCGCGAGCTTCGCGAGCGGCACGCCGATCGCCTTCGACACGAAGGGCACGGTCCGCGACGCGCGCGGATTGACCTCGATCACGTAGACGCGTCCGTCCTTGACGGCGTACTGGACGTTCATGAGTCCGCGCACGCCGATCTCGAGCGCGAGCTTTCGCGTCGCGGCGACGATCTCTTCGATCCGCGCCGGCGCCAGCGAGTAGGGCGGCAGCGAGCATGCGGAGTCGCCCGAGTGGATGCCCGCCTCCTCGATGTGCTCCATGATGCCGCCGACGACGACGTCCTCGCCGTCGCAGATCGCATCGACGTCGACCTCGACCGCGTCCGCGAGGAAGCGATCGACGAGCACCGGATGCTCCTCGCTCGCGCGCACCGCGAAGCGCATGTAGCGCCGCAGCCCCTCGACGTCCTGGACGATCTGCATCGCTCGCCCACCGAGCACGTACGACGGCCGCACGAGCACCGGATACCCGATCCGCTCCGCGATCCGCTCCGCCTCCTCCGCACTGCGCGCGACGTCGCCCGCCGGACGCTCGAGCCCGAGCCGCTCGAGCAGCGCCTCGAAGCGTTCCCGGTCCTCGGCCATGTCGATCGCGTCCGGCGGCGTCCCGATGATGGGCACCCCCGCCTGCTCGAGGGCGACCGCCAGCTTGAGCGGCGTCTGGCCGCCGAATTGCACGACGACGCCCCAGGGCTTCTCCTTCTCCACGATCTCGAGCACGTCTTCGAGGGTCAGGGGCTCGAAGTAGAGCCGGTCGCTCGTGTCGTAGTCGGTCGACACGGTCTCGGGATTGCAGTTGACCATGATCGTCTCGAAGCCCGCGTCGCGCAGGGCGAACACGGCATGGACGCAGCAGTAGTCGAACTCGATCCCCTGACCGATGCGATTCGGGCCGCCGCCCAGGATCATCACCTTCTTGCGGCCCGTCGGCTCCGCCTCGCACTCCTGCTCGTAGGTCGAGTAGAGGTAGGGGGTCGACGCGACGAACTCGGCGGCGCAGGTGTCCACGCGCTTGTAGACCGGCCGGATGCCGTGGGCGTGGCGCAGCTTGCGCACCGCCGCCTCGCTCTCGCCCCAGAGCGCACCGAGTCGGCGATCGGAGAACCCGAGCTGCTTGGCCGGTCGGAGCCAGCGAACGCGTTCGTCCTTCGGCAGGGCCGCGAGCCTCTGCTCCGCCGCGACGATCTCCTCGATGTTGCGCAGGAACCAGCGGTCGATCTTCGTGCGCTGGTAGAGCGCCTCGACCGTCGCCCCGCGACGGAACGCCTCGGCCAGCGCCCAGGGCCGGCCCGCGCGCGGACGGTCGATCAGGTTCGCGAGCGCCTGATCGCCCGCCTCGCCTTCCGGGATCTCCGGCGACTCGAACCCCGCGTGTCCGATCTCGAGGGATCGCAGGGCCTTCTGGAAGGACTCCTTGAAGGTCCGCCCGATCGCCATGACCTCGCCGACCGACTTCATCTGGGTCGTGAGCTCGCTGTCGGTGTCGGGGAACTTCTCGAAGGTGAAGCGGGGGACCTTCGTGACGACGTAGTCGATGGTCGGCTCGAAGGATGCCGGCGTCACGCGCGTGATGTCGTTGCGGATCTCGTCGAGCGTGTAACCGACCGCGAGCTTCGCGGCGATCTTCGCGATCGGGAAGCCCGTCGCCTTCGAGGCCAGCGCCGACGAGCGCGACACGCGCGGATTCATCTCGATCACGATCAGCGCGCCGTTTTCCGGATTGACGCCGAACTGGACGTTCGAACCGCCCGTATCGACGCCGATCTCGCGCATGATGGCGACAGCGGCATCGCGCATCGCCTGGTACTCGCGGTCGGTCAGGGTCTGGGCGGGGGCGACGGTGATCGAGTCGCCGGTATGGACGCCCATCGGGTCGAAGTTCTCGATCGAGCAGATGATGACGACGTTGTCGGCGCCGTCGCGCATGACCTCGAGCTCGAACTCCTTCCAGCCGACGACGCTCTGCTCGACGAGGATCTGATGCGTCGGCGACTGATCGAGCGCCCACTGCGCCATGCGATCGAAGTCCTCGTCGCGCTCGCAGATGCCGCCGCCCGATCCGCCCATGGTGAAGCTCGGGCGGATGATCGCCGGGAGCTTCGTCCGCTGCAGGATCTCGCGCGCCTCGGCGACGGAGGTCGCGATGCCCGACGCGGGCATGTCGAGCCCGATCCGCTCCATCGCCGCGCGGAAGAGCTGGCGGTCCTCGGCCTTGTGGATCGCCTCGAGATTGGCGCCGATCAGCTGGACGCCGTACTTCTCGAGCACGCCCGCCTCGGCGAGCGCGATCGCGAGGTTCAGCGCCGTCTGGCCGCCGATCGTCGGCAGCAGCGCGTCGGGCCTCTCCGCCGCGATGATCTGCTCGACCGAGGCGACCGTCATCGGCTCGACGTAGGTCCGGTCCGCCATCTCCGGGTCGGTCATGATCGTCGCGGGGTTCGAGTTCACCAGGACGACCCGGTAGCCCTCCTCCCGCAGCGCCTTGCAGGCCTGGGTCCCCGAGTAGTCGAACTCGCAGGCCTGGCCGATCACGATCGGGCCGGAGCCGATCACGAGGATCGTTTGGATGTCGGTTCGTTTGGGCACGCGCTACTCCCGGACGGCCTCAAGGGTTCGATTTCGGAGCGATCCCGCAGATCGCCGCGCCCGACACGCGCTCGCCGGCGACCACGCGATCGACCAGCTCTCGGAAGCGCCCGAAGAAATAGTCGGCGTCATGAGGACCCGGCGAGGCCTCGGGGTGGTACTGGACGGAGAAGAGCGGACGCGTCGCGTGGGCGAGACCCTCGACGGTCTGGTCGTTCAGGTTGACGTGGGTGATCTCGACGGGCTCCCCCGCGGCGCGCAGGCTCTCCGCCTCGACGGCGTAGCCGTGATTCTCGGCGCAGATGGCGACCCGCCCCGTCGCGAGGTCCTTGCCGGGCTGGTTGCCGCCGTGGTGGCCGAACTTGAGCTTCTTCGTGCGGCCGCCGAGGGCGAGGCCGAGGATCTGATGGCCGAGACAGATGCCGAAGACGGGCTTCTCCTGGACGAGCTCCCGAACGATCGGCTGGACCCCCTCGACCGCGGCCGGATCGCCGGGGCCGTTCGACAGGAAGATGCCGTCCGGCGCGAGGGCGAGGGCCTCGGCGGCGGGGGTCGTCGCGGGGACGACCGTGACGTCGAAGCCCTGCTCGACGAGCAGGCGCAGGATGTTCTTCTTGATGCCGAAGTCGTAGGCGACGATCTTGCGCGCCGGCTTCGGTCGGCCGGCGCGGGGAAGCTGCCCGTCGACGCCCGGCCAGGCGCCCTCGTCGAAGCGATAGGGCTTCGCGCAGGTCACCTGCGCGACCCAGTCGACGCCCTCGAGACTCGGCGCGCGCCGCGCCCGCGCGACGAGCTCGACCTCGTCCTGGACCGCGGGATCCGTCGAGAGGACGCCGACCTGGGCGCCGTGGTCGCGCAGCCTCCGGACGAGCGCCCGGGTGTCGATGCCGGCGATCCCCGGGACGCCGGCCGCCGCCAGCTTCGCCTCGAAAGTGCCCTCGGCCCGGTAGTTCGAGGGCGCCTCGAAGAGCTCCTTGACCACGAAGCCCGAGAGGAAGGGCCGGCGCGCCTCGTCGTCGGCGGCGTTGACGCCGACGTTGCCGATCTGCGTGTAGGTCATCGCGACGATCTGACCCGCGTAGGACGGATCGGTCGCGATCTCCTGGTAGCCGGTGATGCTGGTATTGAACACCACCTCGCCCGACGACACGGCCGTCGCACCGAAGGCGCGGCCGCGGTAGACCGTCCCGTCGGCGAGCGCCAGCGCGGCCGGCCGGACCGGCTTGCCGAGCAGCGCATCGGGCGTCGGGTGGGAGGGGTTCCGGTCGCTGTGCCCCGCGCTCATCGATTCGACACTCCGCGTTCGTGGTGGAAGACGAGGCGCCCGGCGACGAAGGTCGCGAGCACCCGGCCGACGAGACGCTGATCCGCCCAGGGCGAGTTGCGGCTCTTCGAGAACCCCTGGCCCGGGTCGTAGTTCCAGGCCCGCTCCGGGTCGATCAGGACGACGTCCGCCGGCAGGCCGACGGCAAGACTCCCCCCCTCGAGCCCGAGCACGCGCGCCGGGTTGGTCGAGAGTCGCCGCACGAGCTCGAGAGGTGACAGGCAGCCCTCGCGCACGAGGGCGAGACTGACGGCGACGGCGGTCTCGAGACCGATCATGCCGGGCGGGGCCTCGGTGAACTCGACCTCCTTCTCGTAGGTCGCGTGCGGGGCGTGGTCCGTCGCGATGGCATCGATCACGCCCTCGGCGAGACCGCGCCGGACGGCCTCGACGTGCTCGGGGCTGCGCAGCGGGGGCGCGACGCGGGTGCTCGTGTCGAAGTCCATGGTGGCGGCGTCCGTGAGGGTCAGGTGGTGGGGCGTGACCTCCGCCGTGACCCGGACGCCGGCCTCCCGCGCGCGGCGGATCGCCTCGACGGCGCCCGCGGTCGAAACGTGGGCGACGTGGAGATGGGCGCCGGTCCACTGCGCGAGGCGCACGTCGCGCGCCACCATCAGCTCCTCGGCCATCGCCGGATTCCCGGGCAACCCGAGCCGCGTCGCGACCGCGCCTTCGTGGACCACGCCATGGCCGCGCAGATGGCAGTCCTCCGCGTGCACGATCACCGGCGCGCCGGCGAGCGTCGAGTACTCGAGCACGCGCCGCATCACCCCCGAGTCCATGATCGTCGCGCCGTCGTCGCTGAAGGCGACCGCGCCGGCACCGCGCAGCGCGATCATCTCGGTCATGACCTGCCCCGCGAGCCCGCGCGTCGCCGCCGCGATCGGCCGGATGCGGGCGGGCGACTCCTTCTCCGCGCGGTCGAGGATGTACTTCGTGACGGAGGGGTCGTCGTTGACCGGGTCGGTGTTCGCCATGCAGGCCACCTGCGTGAACCCGCCGGCCACCGCCGCCGCGCCGCCGCTGCCGAGATCCTCCTTGTACTCCTGCCCGGGCGCGCGCAGGTGCGCATGGAGATCGACGAGCCCGGGCACGACCCAGCATCCCGCCGCGTCGACGATTTCCGCTCCCTCGGGCGCGATCCCGCGATCGACGGCGACGATGCGCCCGTCCTCGATCAGACAATCGAGCTCGCCATCCCGCTCTTGCGCGGGATCGAGCAGTCGACCGCCCCGGATCAGGATCCGACCCCCGCCGAGCGCGAGCCGTCCGCCTTCGTCCACGCGTCGCGTCATGGCGGCGCCCCTCCCCCGAGATGGCTCCCCGTCATCGGCTCACGCCTCCCCCGCGATGATGTCGGCGCGGCTCGCTTCCGCCTCGCCCTTGCGACGTCGCCCCGCGACCAGGTAGAGGAGCGCCATGCGCAGGGCCACGCCGTTGCGCACCTGATCGAGGATCACGCTCGGCCGGTGGTCGGCCAGCTCGTGGGCGAGCTCGACGCCCCGGTTCACCGGCCCGGGATGCATCACGATCGCGTCCTCCTTCGCATAGCGGAGCTTCGCGCGGTCGAGTCCGAAGGTCGCCGCATACTCGCGGACCGAGGGGAAGCACGCGCCCTCGAGGCGCTCCATCTGGATGCGCAGCGCCATCACGACGTCCGCGCCCTCGATGGCCTCGCGCAGGTTCGTGTAGCGCTTGACACCGAGCGTCTCGATCCCGGCCGGGATCATCGTCGGCGGACCGGCGACCCGGACCTCCGCCCCGAGCTTCGAGAAGCCGTGGATGTTCGAGCGGGCGACGCGGCTGTGGGCGATGTCGCCGACGATCGTGACCGTGAGCCCCTCGAGCCGGCCCTTCTGCTCCTTGACCGTCAGCATGTCGAGCAGCGCCTGCGAGGGATGCTCGTGGGCCCCGTCCCCGGCGTTGATGACGGGCGCGCCAAGCACCGCCGCGAGTCGATGCGGCACGCCCGCGACCTTGTGGCGCACGATCACGCAATCCGGGTCCATGGCGTCGAGCGTCTTCGCGGTGTCGAGCAGGGTCTCGCGCTTCGTGACCGAGGAGCTCCCGACCGAGAAGTTGACCACGTCGGCCGCGAGTCGCTTGCCGGCGATCTCGAACGAAGTCTGGGTCCGCGTCGAGGGCTCGAAGAAGAGGTTGATCAGCGTGCGCCCGCGCAGGGTCGGCACCTTCTTGACCTCGCGCGTCCCGATCTCCTGCATGCGCTCGGCGGTCTCGAGAATGAGCTCGATGTCCTCGCGCGAGAGGTCCTCGATGCCGAGGATGTCGCGACCGATCATGCTGCCCCCCCTTCGCGGACCACGACCCGGAGCCCCTCGCCGTCCGACTCCTCGTCGGAGCGGAAGATCACCTTGTCCTCGGGCTGCGTCGGAATGTTCTTCCCCACGAAATCGATCTTGATCGGGAGCTCGCGATGACCCCGGTCGACGAGCGCCATCACGCGCACGTTGCGCGGCCGGCCGAAGTCCATCAGCGCGTCCATGCCGGCGCGGATCGTGCGCCCGGTCGAGACGACGTCCTCGACGATCACGACCGCGCGATCGTCGACCGACGAGGGCATCTCGGTCTTGCGCAGGCGCGGACGCGCGCTGCGGGTCGAAAGGTCGTCGCGGTAGAGCGTCGTGTCGAGGATGCCCATCGGGACGCGCTGGCCCGTCAGGCTCGCCAGGTTCTCGACCAGGATCCGGCCGAGCGGAACGCCCCCGTTCGGGATGGCGACGAGGTAGAGCTGATCGATGGCGTCGGTTCGCTCGACGATCTCGTGGGCGATGCGCATGAGCGCGCGGCGGATCGTGGCGTCGTCGAGGATCGTTCGCTCGACGGGGGGCGCTTCGCCGCGGGACTTCGGGTCGGCGGAGGGCGCGACAGGGCGTGCGTCGGGCTTCGACACGGGGGGCCTCGTCCCTTCCCCGACTCACTGGTCGGGCTTAAAGGGCGGTTGGATCGCGCGGGATCTTACCGCGCGATCGCGCTTCGGCAATCGTCGGGATGGGCCGCCGGCCTCAGCCGCCGGACGCGGCCGCGCCGGCGGTGTCGCCGCGCGTCGCGGGGACGACCGGCTCGCAGCGGACCCGCTGGAAGATCCTCCCCCAGCGCTTCTCGACCGTGAACCAGTTCACGGGATTGAAGAACGAGAGCATGTTGCCCTCGTGGTTCCACGACCAGTACAGGATGACGGCCGGGCCCTTCAGCTCCTCGAGGCGGACCGTGCCCCAGCCACGGCTGTCGTTCGAGTTGTCCCGGTTGTCGCCCATCATGAAGTAGCGACCCGGCTCGACGATCAGCTTGCCCCGCTCGAGCCGGTCGGGGCCGGGGTTGCGGCCGTAGGGATCGTCGAGGATCGCGTGGCGGCAAGCGCCGAGATCCTCCTCGCGGACGACGTGCCGATGACCGGCGTCGTCGACGAAGACCTCGTCCGTATCGCGGGTCGGGAGGGCGACGCCGTTGATGAAGACCTGTCCGTTGCTCCACTCGATCCGATCGCCCGGCAGGCCGACGAGCCGCTTGACGAAATCCTCGCCCGGCGTGCCGGGCGGCGCGAGGTCGAGCGGCATGATGTCGCGCCCGCCCGCGCGGCCGCGGGGCCGACCGACCCGGAAGACGACGACGTCCCCCCGCTGCGGCTCGCGCAGCCCCGGCAGCTTGACGTCCGTGAAGGGGATGCGGGGGCCATAGGCGAGCTTGTTGACGAAGAGGTGGTCGCCGATCAGGAGCGTCGGGAACATCGAGCCCGACGGGATCCGGTAGGGCTCGATCAGGAAGTGGCGGATCGCGAGCGCGATGGCCACGGCGATGACCAGCGTCACGACCTGATCGACGATCCCCGCGACGGACGTCGCCTCCGCCCCGGGCGTTCCGCCCGGGTCGTCGCTCGAATCCGGCGACCCCTCGTCCCGTGCTGCCACGACTAATCGTCCCCCAGCCGCAGCGCGGCGAGGAACGCCTCCTGCGGAATCTCGACCTGCCCGACCATCTTCATGCGCTTCTTGCCCGCCTTCTGCTTCTCGAGCAGCTTCCGCTTGCGCGTGATGTCGCCGCCGTAGCACTTCGCGAGCACGTTCTTGCGCACCGCCTTGACCGTCGTCCGCGCGATCACACGGCTGCCGATCGCGGCCTGGATCGCGATCGGGAACTGCTGGCGCGGGATGAACTCCTTGAGCTTCTCCGTCAGCTCGGATCCGCGCGCGTAGGCCTTGTCCCGATGGACGATCAACGAGAGCGCGTCGACCGCGTCGCCGTTCACGAGCACATCGAGCTTGACGAGGCCCGCGGGCTTGAAGCCGACGAGCTCGTAGTCGAAGGAGCCGTAGCCGCGCGTCGCGCTCTTCAGGCGGTCGTGGAAGTCGGTCACGATCTCGTTGAGGGGCAGCTCGTAACGGACCTGGACCCGGTTGCCGTGGACGCTCATGTCCTTCTGCACCCCGCGCCGGTCCTGACACAGGCCGAGCACGGCGCCGAGGTGCTCCGTCGGGACGTGGATCGTCGCCATCACGACGGGCTCCTGGACCTCCTGGATCTCCGAAGGCTCCGGCAACGCCGCCGGGCTCTCGATCTCGAAGGGATCGCCGCTGTAGGGCACGACCCGATAGCGCACGGTCGGCGCCGTCGTGATCAGGTTCAGGTTGTACTCGCGCTCGAGCCGCTCCTGCACGATCTCGGCATGGAGGAAGCCGAGGAAGCCGCAGCGGAAGCCGAAGCCGAGCGCCGCGCTCGTCTCGGGCTCGTACGTGAACGAGGAGTCGTTCAGCTCGAGCTTCGCGAGCGCGTCCTTCAGGTCCTCGTAGTCCTCGGCATCGACCGGATAGAGGCCGGAGAAGACCATCGGCTTGACTTCCTGGAAGCCCGGCAGCGGCTCCGTCGCGCCGCCGGATGCCGAGGTCAGCGTGTCGCCGATCTGGATGTCGGAGAGCGTCTTCACGCCCGCCACCACGAGTCCGACCTCGCCCGCCGACAGCGACTCGACGCTCCGCGGCTTGGGATCGATCACGTCGAGCCGCGTGATCTCGTGTTCGTGGCCCGAGTTCATCAGGCGGATGCGTTCGCGGCGCGCGAGCCTTCCATGGACGACCCGCACGAGCATGACGGCACCGACGTAGGGGTCGAACCAGGCGTCGAAGACCAGCGCCTGGGCCGGCTTCGCGGCATCGCCCCGCGGCGGCGGGATCCGGTCGACGATCGCCTGGAGCACCGCCTCGACGCCCTGCCCCGTCTTGGCCGAGACCGGCAGCACGTCGGCGGCATCCAGCCCGACCACGTCCTCGATCTCCTGGGCGACGCGGATCGGGTCGGCCGAGGGCAGATCGATCTTGTTCACGACCGGGACGATCTCGAGATTCGCGTCGATCGCAAGGTAGGCGTTGGCCAGCGTCTGGGCCTCGATTCCCTGCGCCGCGTCGACGACGAGCAGCGCGCCTTCGCAGGCGGCGAGCGCGCGCGAGACCTCGTAGGAGAAGTCGACGTGACCGGGGGTGTCGATCAGGTTGAGGACGTAGTCCTTCCCGTCGGCCGCCTGGAAGTACATGCGGGCGGTCTGGGCCTTGATCGTGATCCCGCGCTCGCGCTCGAGATCCATGTTGTCGAGGAACTGATCCTTCTTCTCCCGGGCGGTGAGCGCATGGGTCCCGTCCAGCAGCCGATCGGCGAGGGTCGACTTGCCGTGATCGATGTGGGCGATGATGCAGAAGTTGCGGATGCGCGCGGGATCGACGCTCAATGCGAAGCCTTCCGTCGGTCGGATTCGGGTGCTCTGTCGGGCTCGCCGTCGGCTGAGCCGGTCCCCCCGGCGTGCGCAGACACCCTGCCCCCTCGGTCCGGAGCCAGCCGGGTCGGCCGATCGGGGCCGGCAAGATAGCCCGCCAGCGCATCCGTCCAGGGACGCATGCGGATCCCGAGCGCCTCGGCGCGCCGCGTGTCCAGCACCGACCAGGCGGGCCGGGGTGCGGCCGTCGGAAAGGCCCCGGTCGACACGGGCTCGATCGCGACGTCACCGAAGCCCGACTGCGCGAGGATCGCACGGGCGAAGCCGTACCAGGTCGTCTCGCCGGCGTTGGCGAGATGCAGGAGCGCAGGGAACCCGCGCGCGTCGTCGGTGCCCCGGCGACAGAGCGCGAGCAGGGCGTCGGCGAGATCGCCGGCCGCGGTCGGCCGCCCGCGCTGATCGTCGACGACCCGGATCGGGTCGGTCGCCTCGCCCATGCGGCGCTTCCAGGCCTGCTCCAGGATCGCCGCCACGAAGTTGCGACCCGGCCCGAAGACCCAGCTCGTGCGGACGACCCGCGCCGAGGGATCCGCCCCGAGCACGCCGACCTCCCCGGCCCGCTTGCTCTCGCCGTAGACCGAGCGCGGCGCCGTCGCATCCTCCTCGCGATAGGGCCGGTCCGCCTCGCCGGAAAAGACGTAGTCGCTCGAGAGATGGACGAAGCGCACGCCGCGGCGCACGAGCGCCTGCGCCCACGCCGTCGGCATGCGCGCGTTCAGACGGCCTGCGAGTTCGACCTCACGCTCGCATGCGTCGACCCGGGTGAAGGCCGCCGCGTTCACGACGACATCGGCCGCCGCGCCGCCGCCGACGGGACGCGCGGCATCGAGCCAGGGCTCGATCCGATCGAGCGCCTCGAGGTCGAGCTCGGCACGGCTCGGCGCGAAGGCGAGCGCGAGATCCTCGGCCTCGGCGATCGCACGAAGGAGGCAGCGCCCGATCTGACCCGAGCCACCGAGCACGCCGATCCGAAGCGGACGGCGGGCCGCGGAGCGCGCCGCGCCGGAGGTCATCGACCCGACGAGGCCTCGATCCGCAGGACCCAGGTCGGAAGTCGCTCGTCGCGCTCGATCCGCTTCGCGACGCTCCGGGCCTCCGACTCCGCCTCGATCGGCTGGACCCGCACGCGCCAGCGACTCGACGTCGCGCTCGCCGGCAGCACCGCGACGGAATAGCCCTTTCCTTCGAGCCGGTCCGCGAGCCGATCGGCCGAGCCCGAATCGCCGAAGGCCCCGACCTGGATCGCCCAGGGACCGGCCCCGGACGCATCCGCTCCGGCGGTGTCGCCCTGCCCGGTCGATCCGTCGGAGGCGCGCCCGCTCTCCGTGTCCGCCTCGCCCGCGTCGTCGCGCGTCCCCATCCCGCCGACCCAGGCTCCGAGCCGCGCCACGAGCGAGGGCTCTTCGGCCGGCTCGACCCGCATGGCCGCGACGTCCGGCAAGGCGCGTTCGTCGGACGGCAGCGCATCCGAGCGGGAGTCCGGGGCGGCGGCGGCGCCCGAGCGAGTCGCGTCGCCCCATGCGTCGTCCGCCGCGGCGGCGACGGTCTCCGATGCCCCATCGACTTCGCGCCCCCGCGCGAGCACGGGCTCGAGCTCGACCGTCGTGGTCTCGCCGCGGAGATGGCCCGCCAGCAGCTCGGGCTCCTCCGAGGCCACGCCGAGCACGAGCCCGCCCGCGAAGCCGACGACGATGAAGAGCAGCAGCTTGCCGACCGTCAGGATCGTCGTCCGCGAGAAGGCGTTTCGGATGCGCGATCCGGCCATCACATCCGCTCCGGCGCCGAGACGCCGAGCAGATCGAGTCCGCTCGCGAGCGCGTGGCGGACCGCCAGCGCGAGCCCGAGGCGCGCGGTGGTCAGGCCTTCGTCCTCCGAGAGCACGCGGTGGCGCTCGCCATCCTGGAGGTAGGGATTCCAGAGCCCCGCGACCTCGCGCAGGTAGTAGGCGACGTGGTGGGGCTCCCGGCTCTCGGCCGCGCGCGCGACGATTTCCGGAAGCTCGACGAGCTTCTTGACGAGCTCGATCTCCTCCGGCAGGGCGAGTCGCCCCGCGTCGAACCCGCCCGCCTCGGGCATCGCGACGCCCTCCTCCCGCGCCTTCCGCTCGATGCCCCAGGTTCGCGCGTGGGCGTACTGCACGTAGTACGCCGGGTTCTTGCGCCAGTTCTTGTCCTTGGCGAGGTCGAGGTCGAAATCGAGATGGCCGTCGCGCTTGCGCTCGATCATGAAGAAGCGGAAGACGTCGGCGCCGACGTCGTCGACGATCTCGTCGACCGTGATGAAGGTCGCCTTGCGCGTCGACTGCTTCACCCGCTCGCCACCGCTCGTGATCGTGACGAACTGGTGCATCACCAGCTCCATGCGGTCGCGATCGGCCCCCAGTCGCGCCGCGGCCTCGCGAACGAAGGGGAACTGCTCGATGTGGTCCGCGCCCTGGATGTCGATCACGAGATCGAAGCCGCGGCGGAACTTCTCGCGGTGGTAGGCGATGTCGGGCATCAGGTAGGTCGGCTCGCCCGTGGACTTGATGACGACCCGGTCGCGATCGAGACCGCAGGCCGTCGCCCTGAACCAGACGGCACCATCGGCGTCGTAGACGAGCCCCGCGGCGCGCAGGTCGGCGAGCGCGGCCTCGAGCTGGCCGTCCTCGTAGAGGCTGCGCTCGTTGAAGTAGACGTCGAATCGGACACCGATCCGCCGCAGCGTCGCCTCGATGTTCTCGAAGATGACGCCCTGCGCGACCTCGCGGAAGCGCCCCTCGCCGGGCTCGTCGACGAGCGCGTCGCCCGCCTTCGCGACGAGGTCCGCGGCGATCTCGACGATGTAATCGCCCTGGTAGCCGTCCTTCGGAAAGACGACCGGCAGCCCGTCGACGGTCTCCCGCCAGCGGTTCTCGGGATCGGCCAGGGCCTCGGCGCTCGGCGCGGCCGCTCGGCCGAGCTGCTCGAGGTAGCGCGCCTTGACCGACTCGCCGAGGACGCGCATCTGGCGCCCGCCGTCGTTGAAGTAGTACTCCCGCGTCACGTCCCAACCGACCGCCTCGAGCAGACGCGCGATGCAATCGCCGAGGACGGCCTGGCGACCGTGGCCGGTCGAGAGCGGCCCCGTCGGATTGGCCGAGACGAACTCGACCTGGACTCGCGGCGCCGCGCCCGCCTGCGCCCCCGGCCGCGCGAACCGCAGCGCGTCGCTCGAATGGCCGAAGCGCGGGCCGGCGCGCAGGATTTCGTGGATCCGATCCTGCCAGCCGGCGCTCGCGAGCACGATGTTGAGGAAGCCCGGCCCCGCCACCTCGGACCGCGCGACGAGCCCGCCGCCATCGCCCAGCCGTGTGCGCAGCTCCTCCGCGATCTCGCGCGGCTTCCGGGACAGGCGCTTGGCGAGCAGCATGGCCGCGTTGCAGGAGAAGTCGCCGTGGTCCTTCTGGCGCGGGACCTCGACCGCGAACTCCGGCAGCGGCCCGGCATCACCGGCCCCGTCGAGCAAGGCGCGCAGCGCGTCGTCGAGCCTGGCGCGCAGGGCCTCCTTCACTTCCCCACTCCGTTCGGCCCGACGCCAGCGCCCTTCCACCGCGCGTCGCCGACCGCGACGCCCTCGCGCGTCGCGGCCGACCGGGCGCGGCGCTCCACCTCGGAGGGACGAAGGCCCGAGGCCGCCGCAGCGGAAGCCCGACCCTCGACGTTGCCGGTCTGCGTCGGCTCGAAACGCACCACAACCTCCCCTGGACGGACCAGGTCGAGCTCTTCGCGGATGGCCCGGTCGAGGGCTGCCGGCTCGCTCTCGAGCAGCACGATCTCGCTGCGGAGCGCGTCGTTCTCGCGCATCAGCTGCTCGACCCGGGCGTTGGCCGTGTCGAGATCGCGGCGCAGCTCGCGCCAGATGGCAACGCCGGTGTCCTCGTCGAGCAGGGCGGAGAGCGCGATCGCGGCGATCACGAAGGTCCCCAGCGTGAGCGCTTTCACCCCTCTCTTCCTCCCCTCCGACCTACCCGGACCGCGCGCGCGTCTCGGGCGGGTTCGAAGCCCCCTCGCGGCGCGCAGGGTAACGAAATCGTCGTTTCGCGGCCCGTCCCGGGCGCGAGACGCGCGCCGGATCCGAGGCCCGTCCCGGGCGCGAGACGCGCGCCGGATCCGAGGCCCGTCCCGGGCGCGCTCCGCGCGCCGGATTCGACGCCCGCTACCCTTCGGCGCTCGCCCGTGGAGCGCGCATCCCGCACGGAGTCGTCGGGACCCGGGCGCTCGGATCAGGGCTCGCGGCTCACGGCGCCGGGGCCCGGGCCGACCCCGCGGCGGCGTCCCGGAACGGCGCGCCCCCCCCGGCGCCCGCCTCGACGAGCGCCTCGATCCGGCCTACGTACTCCGGCGCGTCCCACTCGCGCGGCCCGACGTAGCGCTCGACGATCCGACCTTCGGGATCGACCAGCAGCGACTCGGGGACGCCCATCGTCTGGTAGGTCGTGGCCACCTTCTTCCCCGGGTCGACGAGGATCGGGAAGGTCAGGGCATACCGCTCGACGAAGGCATCGATCTTCTCGGGCTCTTCGTCGATCGAGATCGCCACGAGCTCGAAGCGGTCGCGCGGCAGGCGCGCGTAAAGCCGCTGCATGGCGGGCATCTCCCGCTCGCAGGGCTCGCACCAGGTCGCCCAGAAGTTGACCAGCACGACCCGACCGCGGAGCGCGTCGAGGGAGAGCTCGCCGGACGACCCGTCCGACGCGCCACCGCCCGCCACGTGGCGCGCGAGCGTGAAGTCCGGCGCCGGCGCGCCGCGCACGACGGGTGCGCCGGCCTCGTCGTGGCCGAGCACGAACCAGAGGCCCGCCGCCGCCAGCACGGCGATCAGCAGCCCGAGCGCGCTGCGCGAACGCGGCTCGTCCGACTCGGCCATCCGGCTCAGGCGGATTCCTGGGCGGCGGCGGGCTCCGCGCGATCCACCAGCTCGATGATCGCCATCGGCGCCGCGTCGCCGGGTCGGCGACCGAGCTTGACGATGCGCGTATAGCCGCCCGGCCGATCGCGGTAGCGCCCCGCGAGCTCGCTGAAGAGCTTCGCCGTCACGTCCTTCGAACGGATCGTCGCCGCGGCCTGCCGACGCGCATGCAGCGTGCCGCGCTTGCCGAGGGTGATCATCTTCTCGGCGACGCCGCGCAGCTCCTTCGCCTTCGCGTCGGTCGTGCGGATCGCCTCGTGCTCGAGGAGCGAGGTCACCATGTTGCGCAGGAGCGCCTTGCGATGACTGCTCGTCCGCGACAGCTTGCGTTGATTGCGTCGATGATTCATGTCAGGCCTCGCGCTGCTCCCGCATCCGCTCGAGGTCCTTGCGGGGCGGCAGGTTCTCGATCGTCATGCCGAGCGAGAGGCCGAGGGACGCGAGCGTCTCCTTGATCTCGTTCAGCGACTTGCGACCGAAGTTCTTGGTCTTGAGCATCTCGGCTTCGGTCTTCTGGACAAGCTCGCCGATGAACCGGATGTTCGCGTTCTGCAGGCAGTTGGCCGAGCGCACCGACAGCTCGAGCTCGTCGACCGACTTGAACAGGTTTGCGTTCAGCGGCTCGGGCTCGTCGAGGTGGTGGGCATGGGTCTCCGCCTGCTCCTCGAAGTTGATGAAGATCGTGAGCTGCTCCTTCAGGATCTTCGCCGCGAAGGCGACGGCGTCCGCGGGCTCGATCGCCCCGTCCGTCCAGACCTCGAGGTTCAGCCGGTCGAAGTCGGTCTCGCGACCGACGCGGGCGGGGGTCACCGTGTAGTTGACCCGGCGGATCGGCGAGAAGACCGAGTCGATCGGGATCGTGCCGATCGACATGTCCTCCGTCTTGTTCTTGTCGGCGAGCACGTACCCCTTGCCGAGATTGACCGTCGCCTCGAGATCGAAAGTCGAGTCCGGACCGAGGGTGCAGATCTTGTGGCCGGAGTTCATGATCTCGACCGTCTGATCGGCGGAGAGGAAGTCGCCCGCCGTGACGATGCCCTCGCCGCTCTTGCGGATGCGGATCGTCTTCGGCCCCTCGGTGTTCATCCGGACACGGACGTCCTTCAGCGCGAGGATGATGTTGGCGACGTCTTCGAGCACGCCCGGAATCGTCGAGAACTCGTGCAGCACGCCTGCGACCTTGATGTTGGTGATCGCCGCTCCCTGAAGCGAAGACAGCAGCACGCGCCGCAGCGCGTTGCCGAGCGTGGTCCCGAATCCGCGCTCCAGAGGCTCGCAGTGGAAGCGGCCGTAGGTCGACGTCAGCGTATCCTGGTCGACGTCGAGTCTCCGCGGCCGGATCAGCTCACGCCAATTGCGCGCAATCACATCGTTCTGCATCGGAACCCCCAATCCTCGCCGGCCTGAAGCCCGCCCTGGCACGGCGGCGACCGGTCACAAATGAGTGGACGACCTCGATCCGATCCCGGTCGTCGAGCCCGACGACCGGGCACCCGACTAACGCGAGTAGAGCTCGACGATCAGCTGCTCGTCGATGGGAAGCGTGATGTCCTCCCGCTGCGGCAGCGCCTTGATCGTCCCCTTCATCGCCTGCTTCTCGACCTCGAGCCACTGCGGCACCGCGCGGCTCTCCGCCGTCTCGAGCGCCCCCGCGATCCGCGTGATCTCCTTGGAGCGATCGCGCACCTCGATCGTCCAGCCCGGCTTGACGAGGATGGAGGGGGTCGAGGCCTTCTTGCCGTTGACCGCGAAGTGGCCGTGCTTGACGAGCTGACGCGCCTCGGCGCGGGAGGTCGTATAGCCCAGGCGATAGACGACGTTGTCCAGTCTGCGCTCGAGCAGCAGCAGCAGGTTCTCGCCGGTGCGGCCCTTCATGCGCGAGGCCTGCTCGAAGGTCTTGCGCAGCTGCTTCTCGAGCAGTCCGTACATGCGCTTGACCTTCTGCTTCTCGCGCAGCTGGACGCCATAATCCGAGAAGCGGGCGCGGCCCTGGCCGTGCTGGCCCGGGGGATAGGCTCGGCGCTCGATCGCGCACTTCTCGGTGAAGCAGCGATCGCCCTTCAGGAAGAGCTTCGTGCCCTCGCGGCGACAGAGGCGACAGACGGAACCCGTATAACGTGCCATGGATGGAGTACCTGCTCTCGTGCGTTTCTCGTGCGTTGGGATCAGACGCGGCGGCGCTTGGGCGGCCGGCAACCGTTGTGGGGAATCGGCGTGACGTCTCGGATCATCGTGATCTTCATGCCCGCCGCCTGCAGCGCGCGCAGCGCGGACTCGCGACCTCCGCCGGGTCCCTTGACGTAGACGCCGAGCGTCCGGACGCCGTGCTCCTGGGCCTTGCGCGCGCAATCCTCGGCCGCGACCTGGGCCGCGAAGGGCGTCGACTTCTTCGACCCCTTGAAGCCCTGCCCTCCGCAGGACGACCAGGCGACGGCGTTGCCACCGACGTCCGTGATCGTGATGACCGTGTTGTTGAAGGTCGACTGGATGTGGGCGATGCCCGACTGGATGTTCTTCTTGACCTTCTTCTTCGTCTTCTTGGCTGCCATGCGTCCGTCCGTTTCGCCGCCGTGCCCGAGCGTCCCTCGCGCAGCGGTCGTGTTCTCGCTCGATCAGCGACTACTTCTTGGTAGCGATCTTCTTGCCGGCGATCGTCTTGGCCGGACCCTTCCGCGTTCGGGCATTCGTATGCGTCCGCTGCCCGCGAACGGGGAGCCCGCGGCGATGGCGCAGACCGCGGTAGCAACCGATGTCCATCAGCATCTTGATGTTCTGGTTGACCTCCCGGCGCAGATCGCCCTCGACCTTGTAGTCGCGCTCGATGATCTCGCGCAGGCGGATCACCTCGGACTCCGAGAGGTGCTCCGTCCGCGAGCCCGGGTCGAGATTCGCCTTGCCGCAGATCTCGAGCGCGCGAGTGCGGCCGATGCCGTAGATGTACGTCAGCGAGATCTCGATGCGCTTGTTGCGCGGCAAATCGATGCCGGCGATGCGAGCCATGATTCTCCTCCGTCCGGACGCCGTCGCGACGCCCGCCGGACGCGCGTGCGCCCGGTCGATTCCGCGGCCGGGACTAGCCCTGCCGCTGCTTGTGCTTGGGGTTCTCGCAGATGATGCGGACGACCCGCTTGCGGCGGATCACCCGACACTTCTCACACATCTTCCGCACCGAAGCTCGAACCTTCATCTCGTCTTCCTGCCTCGTTCGTCGCCGTCCGTCGGTCGCGTCGCGTCCGCGATGCTCCGACGCTCGCCGTTCGGGAAGCCCGCGCGGCGGCCTTCCGGAATCAGTCAGTGAGAACCCGTGATCCGCGTCAGGACCTCGGGCCCCTCTTCCGTGATCAGAACCGTGTGCTCGAAGTGCGCCGACAACGATCCGTCCACCGTCACCGCTGTCCACTCGTCCTCGAGCACCCTCGCCTTCTCGCTTCCCACGTTCACCATCGGCTCGATGGCGAATACCATCCCCGCCTTCAGTCGCGGCCCCCGTCCCGGCCGACCGTAGTTGGGCACCTGCGGCGCTTCGTGCATCTGCCGCCCGATGCCGTGTCCCACGAACTGCCGGACGACGCCGTATCCCTCTCCCTCCGCGCGAACCTGCACCGCGTGGCCGATGTCCGACAAGCGATTGCCGGGCACCATCTGCGCGATGGCGAGATCGAGCGATTCCTGCGTCGTGTCGATCAGCCGCCTCGCCTCCGCGTCGATCTCACCGACGGCGATCGTCACGGCACTGTCTCCGTGCCAACCGCCGGACTCGACCCCGAAATCGAGGCTGATGATGTCGCCCTCGCGAAGCGCGCGTGGCCCCGGGATCCCGTGCACGATCACGTCGTTGATCGAGGTGCACAACACCGCGGGATAGGGCCGAACCCCCCCGGGACCATAGCCCAGGAATGGAGAATTCAACCCCCTCTTTTCCAACGCCTTCCTCGCGACCTGATCGAGCTCGCCAGTCGTCACGCCCGGTCTGGCCCGCTCCCGGAGCTCGAGCAGGATCTCGGCCGTGAATCGCCCCACGTCCCGCATCCGCTCGATCTCGCGCCGGCTCTTGATCGCGATCCGCTCGCCGAAGCTCACGCCGTCATCCTCGCGCCCACCGCCCTGGCCGGGCTACTTCAATGCCTCCCGAATCCTCTGGCCGACCGCCTCGACCGTGCCCATCCCGTCGACCGCCCGCAGGAGTCCCCGGGTCCGATAGAACGCGAGCAGCGGCGCCGTCTGGCTGTCGTAGACGCGCATGCGCTCGCGAATCGTCGCCTCGTTGTCGTCGGCGCGACCCTCGATCTGCGCCCGCTTGAGCAGTCGCTGCACGACCGCCTCGTTGTCGACCGTCAGCGCCAGGCAGCAGTCGAGCGGCGTGCCCAGCCTCGCGAGCAGGGCCTCGAGCGCCTCGGCCTGGGCGATCGTGCGCGGGAACCCGTCGAGGAGAAAGCCCTCGCGCGCGTCCGACTGGCCGAGGCGTTCCTCGGCGATGCCGATCACGATCTCGTCCGATACGAGCTCGCCCGCGTCCATGACCGCCTTCGCCTTCAACCCGATCGGCGTCCCGGCCTTCACGGCCGCGCGCAGCATGTCTCCCGTCGAGACGTGCGGAATCCCCTGCGCCTCGACGATGGCGGATGCCTGCGTGCCCTTGCCGGCGCCCGGCGGACCGAGCAATACGATTCGCCTCGCGCTCATCGCGCGAGCCTCCCGCGCGTCCGGCCCCCGCCCATGCCGAAGCCCTCGTAGCGCCGCGAGACGAGGTGCGCCTCGATCTGACCCATCGTGTCGAGGGCGACGGAGACGACGATCAGGAGCGCCGTGCCGCCGAAGTAGAACGGGACGCCCATGCGCTGAGAGAGGATCACGGGCAGCACGCAGATGCCGGCGATGTAGATCGATCCGACGACCGTCAGTCGCGACAACACGCCGTCGATGTACTCCGCCGTCTTCTTGCCGGGCCGGATGCCCGGGATGTAGCCCCCCGAGCGCTTGATGTTCTCCGATACGTCGTCGGGGTTGATCACGATCGCCGTGTAGAAGAAGGAGAAGAAGATGATCAGGCCGACGTAGATCAGGTTGTAGGTCAGCGAACCCGGATTCATCCAATCGTCGATGAAGCGCTGGATCGCGGGATTGTCGGTGTACTGCCGGACGGTCAGCGGGAACATCAGGAGCGACGAGGCGAAGATCGGCGGGATGACGCCCGCGCTGTTCACGCGCAGCGGGAAGTAGCTCATGGCCGCCGACGCGGCGGTCCCCCCACCCCGCCGCGCGTGCTGGATCGGAATGCGTCGCTGTCCCCGCTCGACGTAGACGACGAACGCGATCGCGCCGACCACGATCAGGCCGAGGAAGATGACCTGGAGGATGCTGAACTGATCCGTGCGGACGAGATCCGCCACGCGCGAGAGACCGGAAGGCAGACCGACCACGATGCCCGAGAAGATGATCAGCGAGATGCCGTTGCCGATGCCCCGCTCCGTCACCTGCTCGCCCAGCCACATGATGAAGGCCGTGCCGGAGGTCAGCGTGATCATCGTCGTCAGACGGAAGCCCCAGCCGGGATCCAATACCGCCCCCTGACCGAACTGGCCGTTCTCGAGGGCCATCGCCATCAGGAAGCTCTGGAAGAGCGCGAGGCCGATCGTCGCATAACGCGTCCATTGCGTGATGCGCTTCTGACCCTCGCTGCCCTCCTTCTTCAGCTTCTCGAGCGCCGGGATCACGATCGTCAGCAGCTGGAAGATGATCGAGGCGCTGATGTAGGGCATGATGCCGAGCGCGAAGATCGAGAGCGACTCCATCGCGCCACCGGAGAAGACGTTCAGCAATCCGAACATCGTTCCGGACATCGATTCGAAGAACTGCCGGATCACGTCGCCGTTGATGCCCGGCGTCACCACGACGCAGCCCACGCGGTAGACCGCGAGCATCAGCGCCGTGAACACGATCCGCGTCCGCAGCTCTTCGATCCGGAAGACGTTCTGGAAGGCCGTGATCAAGAGATCGTCTCCACCGTGCCGCCGTTCGCCTCGATCTTGGCCCGCGCCGACGCGCTGACCCGGTCGACCGTGAGCCGCAGGCCCTTCGGCGCCTCGCCCTCGGCCAACACCTTGACCGGGCGACCCGTTCCGCGAATCAGACCGCGCGCCGCGAGCGCAGCGGCGTCGACGGTCGCGCCCTCGCCGAATACGGCCAGCTCGCCCACGTTGACGACCTCGTTCTCCTGGCGGAAGCGGTTCTGGAAGCCCTTCTTCGGAACACGCTGGAAGAGCGGCATCTGACCGCCCTCGAACCAAGGCTTGATCTTGTGGCCCGTTCGCGTCCCCTGGCCCTTCACGCCCGTTCCGCTCGTCTTGCCCTTGCCCGAGCCCGGGCCGCGCCCGACTCGCTTGCGACGATGCCGCGCCCCGGGGCGCGGCGAGAGCTGATTCAACATCTCACTGGTTCTCCAGCACCATCACGATGTGGCGCACCTTGTCGATCATCCCGCGGACGGCCGGGGTGTCCTCGACCTCGACGACGTCACGAATCCGACGGAGACCGAGGCCGCGCACGGTCGCCCGCTGCCGTCGATCGTTGCCGATCACGCTCCGCACCTGCTGGACCTTGATCGTCTTCTTGCCCGCCATCAGCGACTCCGACCCAGCTGCGCCAGGCGATCCTCGGCGCTCTTCAGCTGCTTCAGACCCGCCATGACGGCGTTGACCACGTTGCGCGGCGTGCGCGTCCCCAGCGTCTTCGTGAGCACGTCGCGAATGCCCGCCGACTCGACCACGGCCCGGACGGGACCGCCGGCGATCACGCCCGTACCGGCCGAGGCCGGCTGCATCAGGACGCGACCGGCGCCCGACTCGCCCATCACGTCATGGGGCAGCGTCCGGCCCTCGAGCAACGGGACCCGAATCAGCGACTTGCGCGCCTTCTCGACGCCCTTGCGGATCGCCTCGGGAACCTCGCCGGCCTTGCCGAGGCCGACCCCGACGACGCCCTGCCCGTCTCCGACCACGACGAGCGCGGAGAAGTTGAAGCGCCGACCGCCCTTCACCACCTTCGAGACGCGGTTGATGTGGATCACCCGATCGTTCAGCTCGAAGTCGTTCGGGTTGAGACTCGACGATTGGATCACGTTTGCCATGTCAGAACTGAAGCCCCGCCGCGCGGGCCCCCTCCGCGACCGCCTTCACGCGACCGTGGTAGAGGAACCCGTTTCGATTGAAGACCACCTGGTCGATCTGCTTCTCGCGAGCGATGCGCGCGATCGCCTCGCCGACCCGCGTCGCCGCCGCGACGTTGGAGGTCGCGCCCTCGCCCGCGATGCCGCGATCGAGGGTCGAAGCGGTCGCGAGCGTGTGACCCGACATGCGGTCGACGAGCTGTGCATAGGTGTGCTTGCCGCTCCGGAAGACCGTGAGCAGGACGCGCTCGCTGCGCTCGAGCGCCGTGCGCGTACGAGCCTTCCGGGCCAGCCACATCCGCCGCTTTGCATTCTGAATCTTCTTCTTCATCTCTGCCTCGTCCATCGTCCCGAGCGGCGCCGTCCATCCGACGGCGATTCGCGCGCGACATGCCTCCGCGACCCGGACCGCCCCGCGATCAGGAGCCGGCCTTGCCGACCTTCCGGCGGATCCGCTCTTCGGCGTATTTCACGCCCTTGCCCTTGTACGGCTCGGGCGCCCGCAACGCCCGCACGTTGGCGGCGAACTGGCCGACCGTCTCCTTGTCCGCGCCCGTGATCGCGACCTTCGTGTTCGCATCGACCGAGACCGAGAGCCCGTCCGGGATCGGGACCACGATCGGATGCGAATAGCCGAGCAGCAGGTGGAGCTCCTTGCCGCGGACGTCGGCGCGGTAGCCGACGCCTTCGATCTCGAGCCGCCGCGTGAACCCCGTCGTCGCGCCGATGACCATGTTGTTGGTCAGCGCGCGCGCGAGGCCATGGAGACGGCGTGCCTCCTTGCTGTCGTTCGCCCGCGTGAAGCGGATCGACCCGTCCTCGACCGCGATCGCGATGCCTTCCGGCAGCGGACCGCTCAGGGTCACTTTCGGGCCCTTGACCCGGATCTCTCCGTTCGCGACGTCGACCGTCACGCCGGAGGGGATCTTGATCGCTCGATTGCCGATTCGACTCATCGCCTACCAGACCTCGCAGATCACTTCGCCGCCGACGTTGGCGGCGCGCGCGTCGCGGTCGCACATCACGCCCTTCGACGTCGACAGGATCGACATGCCGAGCCCCGCCCGCACGCGATTGAGCTCGTCCGCCGCGACGTAGATGCGCCGTCCGGGCTTGGACACCCGGCGCATGCCTTCGATCATCATCTGGCCGTCGTCCTGGTAGCGCAGGTCGACCGTGATCACGGGTCGCTTCTCGTCGCCCTCGACGCGAACCTCGCCGACGAAGCCCTCGGCAGACAGGACGCGGGCCACGGCGAGCTTCAGCTTGGACGCCGGGCAGCGCACCTGCGCGTGCCGCGCGGTGCCCGCATTGCGGATCCTCGCCAACATGTCACCCAACGGGTCGGTCATCATCGTCTCTACTCCAAAACTCCAAGAGCCGAGTTGCGATCGACGGGGCCAGAGCGACGCCCGTCCGATCGATGTTCGAGCCTACTCGCGGAACGGTACGCCGATGTGCGTCAGCAGCGACTTCGCCTCGGCGTCCGTCCGGGCCGTCGTCACCATCGTGACGTTCATGCCCTTCACCTTCTCGACCGCGTCGTAATCGACCTCCTGGAAGATCGTCTGCTCGCGGATGCCGAGGGTGTAGTTCCCTCGACCGTCGAAGGCCTTCGGGCTGACGCCGGAGAAGTCGCGCACGCGCGGCAGCGCGACGTTCAGCAGGCGGTCGAGAAACTCCCACTGCCGATCCCCGCGCAGCGTCACCGACACGCCGATCGCCTGGTTCTCGCGCAGCTTGAAGTTCGCGATGCTCTTCTTCGAGCGCCGGATCACGGGCTTCTGACCGCTGATCTGCGCCAGCTCCTCCACCGCCCGCTCGATCAGCTTCGGATTCATGGTCGCCTCGCCGAGGCCCATGTTGATCACGACCTTCTCGATCTTCGGGATCTGATGGACGTTCTTGTACCCGAACTCCTTCTGGAGCTTCGGGACCACCACCTCGTCATAGCGCTGGCGCAGCCGCGGCTGCGCACCGGCCTGGGCCGCCATGCTAGAGAACCTCCGGAGCCAGCGAGATCACGCGCATGAAGCCCGCACCGCGCAGCTCGCGCGCGACGGGCCCGAAGATGCGGGTTCCCACGATTTCGTTGTCCTTCGCAATCAGGACGGCGGCATTCTCGTCGAACGCGATGTGGGAGCCGTCCGGCCGGGACAGCGCCTTCTTCGTCCGAACGATCACGGCGCGCCGGACCTCTCCCTTCTTCACGCGGGCGTTCGGAATCGCCTCCTTGACCGCGACGATGATGACGTCCCCCACCGTCGCGAACCGCCGGCGCGACCCACCGAGCACCCGGATGCACTTCACCTTGCGCGCGCCCGAGTTGTCGGCCACCTGCAACACCGATTCTGCCTGAATCATCTCTTCACCGTCCCTCGGATCCCCGGCCAGGCGCCGCCCCTCGTTCGAGCCGGCAGGCTGACGACGCGGATGACCCCATTCCCGTGCTAGGCGAGCGTCGCCTTCGCGATCGTCTCTTCGACCTTCCAGCGCTTCCGCTTGGACAGCGGTCGATGCTCGACGATGCGGACCTGGTCGCCCTCGGCGCACGAGTTGTTCTCGTCGTGGGCCATGAAACGCGAGTAGTGCCGCACGTACTTCTTGTACCGCTGGTCCTGGACGAGCCGTTCCACGCTCACGACGACCGTCTTGTCCATCTTGTTGCTGACCACGGTCCCAACCAGTCTTCGTCGATTGCCCCGTTCGCTCACTTGCCTGCCTCGCGCTTCTCGGTCAAAACGGTCTCCAGCCGGGCGATCTCCCGCCGCCGCAGCCGCAGCGATGCCGTGTCCTCGAGCTGCTCCGTCGCGCGCCGGATGCGCGCGTCGAAGAGCTCGTTTCGGAGCTCGGCGGTCTTGCGCTCGAGCTCGTCGACGGAGAGGGACCGCAGCTCGGAAGCCTTCATCGTCTTCATGCCGCCTACTCCTCCCGCTGCACGAAGCGCGTCTGGATCGGCAGCTTGTGGGCCGCGAGCCGGAGCGCCTCCTTGGCCGTCGTGAGATCGACGCCTTCCATCTCGTAGAGGACGCGACCGCGCTTGACCGGCGCGACCCACCCCTCCGGATTGCCCTTGCCCTTGCCCATGCGGGTTTCGGCGGGCTTCTTCGTGATCGGCTTGTCCGGGAAGACGCGGATCCAGACCTTGCCGCCGCGCTTGACGTGGCGCGTCATCGCGATCCGAGCGGCCTCGATCTGACGCGCCGAGACGTAGCCGCTCGAAAGCGCCTGGAGCCCGAAGGTGCCGAAGGCGAGCGTGTTCCCGCGCAAGGCCGCGCCGCGAAGCCGGCCCTTGAACATCTTGCGATGCTTGACTCTCTTGGGTTGCAGCATTTCCTACCTCGGAATCTCCGACCGATGGTCCTGGGACAACGTGCCGCGCTTCAGCACGCGGTCGCCGACCTCGCCCTTGAAGATCCAGCACTTCACGCCGATCACGCCGTAGGTCGTATGGGCCTCGGCGAAGCCGTATTCGATCTCGGCGCGCAGCGTGTGCAGCGGAACGCGACCGTCGCGGTACCACTCGCGTCGGCCCATCTCCGCGCCGCCCAGGCGACCGGAGCACTGGATGCGGATGCCCTCGGCGCCGAACTTCATCGTCGAGATCATCGCCTTCTTCATGGCGCGCCGGAACGCGACGCGGCGCTCGAGCTGCGTCGCGATGTTCTCCGCCACGAGCTGGGCGTCGAGTTCCGCCTTGCGGATCTCCTTGATGTTGATGAAGACCTCGCGGGGCGTGATCGCCTTCAGCTCCTTGCGGAGCACGTCGACCTCGGCGCCGCGCTTTCCGATCAGGATGCCCGGGCGCGCCGTGTGAATGTTGATCACGACCTTGTCGCCGGTCCGCTCGATCACGACCTTCGAGATGCCGGCGTGATAGAGCTTCTTCTTGATGAACCGACGGATCCGGACGTCTTCGTGGAGCTGGGTCGCGTACTGCTTGCCGGCGAACCAGTTGGACTGCCAGCCGTAGAGCGTGCCCACTCGGAATCCGTAGGGATGAACCTTCTGACCCATGAATGCCGTCCTTATCGTTCCGAGAGAACCACGTTGATGTTGCTGCTGCGCTTCTGGATCCAGGTCGCGCGGCCCTGGGCCCGCGGTCGGATCCGCCACATCGACGGCCCCTGGTCGACGTACACCTTCGCGACGACGAGGTTGTCGATCTCGATCCCCGCGCGCTGCTTGTCGTTCTTCTGCTCCGCGTTGGCGACCGCCGATCGCAACAGCTGCGCGATCGGGCCCCCGATCCGCTTGGGCGAGAGGTCGAGGAGGTTGAGCGCCTCCTCCACGCCTCTGCCGCGGATCTGGTCGGCGACGAGCCGGGCCTTCCGCGGACTGACGCGATAGCCGTTGAGCGCTGCCCGGACTTCCATCACTTCTTGACCCTCTTGTCTCCGGCGTGCCCGGTGAACTTCCGCGTGGGCGCGAACTCGCCGAGGCGATGGCCCACCATGTTCTCCGTCACGAAGACCGGCATGAAGAGCTTTCCATTGTGGACGTGGAAAGTGATGCCGACGAAGTCGGGCGTGATCATCGATCGCCGCGACCAGGTCTTGACCACGGACTTCGGACCTCCCGCCGTGATCTTCTCGACCTTCTTCTGCAGGCTGGGATCCACGAAGGGACCCTTCTTGAGCGAACGTGCCATGACTTCTCCGCGTCTCGCCTTGGTGCTCTGGCGCGCCGTTCATCCGCGCGCCCCGATGCGCTCGCCTCGCGCGCGCGTCCTACTTCTTGCCTCGCCGCTTGACGATGTACTGGTCCGTCCGCTTGTTGTTTCGCGTCTTCGGACCCTTGGTGACCTTGCCCCACGGCGTGCAGGGGTGCCGACCACCGGACGACCGCCCCTCTCCACCGCCCATCGGATGGTCGACGGGATTCATCGCGACGCCGCGGACGATCGATCGTCGCCCCATCCAGCGCGCACGGCCCGCCTTGCCGATCCGACGGTTCTCGTGCTCCGGATTGCCGACCTCGCCGACGGTCGCGATGCAGTCGACGTGGACCATCCGCATCTCGCCCGACGGAAGACGCAGCGTCGCCAGATGACCCTCACGCGCCATCAGCTGGGCGCTCGTCCCCGCCGAACGGACCATCTGCGCGCCCTTGCCCGGCTTGAGCTCGATCGCGTGGATCTGGGTACCGAGCGGGATGCGGGACAGCGGCAACGCGTTGCCCGGCTGGATCTCCGCCTCCGCTGACGACATGACGGTCGCGCCGACCGTCAGGCCGTTCGGCGCGAGGATGTAGCGCTTCTCGCCATCCGCATAATGCAGCAGCGCGATGTTCGCCGACCGGTTCGGGTCGTAGTCGATCGCCGCGACCTTGGCCGGAACGCCGACCTTGTTTCGCCGGAAGTCGATCTGGCGGTAGAGGCGCTTGTGGCCGCCGCCGCGGTGGTAGCTCGTGATCCGACCATTGACGTTGCGACCGCCCGACTTGTGGACGGCGCCCGTCGTCAGCGACTTCTCGCTGCCGCGGCGCGTCAGCTCCGCGAAGTCGGAGACGCTCATGTTGCGTCGCCCCGGCGAGGTCGGCCTGTAGTTCTTGACCGGCATCGATCACACTCCCTCGTAGAATTCGATCGTCTGACCGGGGGCCAGCTCGACGATCGCCTTCTTCCACGTCGGCCGACGCCCGATGAACTTCCCGACGCGCTTCTTCTTGCCCTGTTGCTGCATGGTCCGAACGCTCTGCACCTTGACGTTGAAGAGCTGCTCGACGGCGCGGCGGATGTCGTGCTTCGTCGCCTTCGGATCGACGCGGAAGGTGGCGACGTTGGCGCCCTCGCGCGCGATCGCGCTCTTCTCCGTCACGATCGGGCGCTCGATCACCTGGTGGACGGACAGCTTCATCGCTCACCTCCGGCCGCGACCTTGCCCGTCCGCCCGAGGCGCTTCTCGAGCGCGTCGAGGGCCGACTGCGTGATCAGCAGGTTCTGGTGGCGCAACACGTCGTAGACGTTGAGCCCCTCGCCCCGGATCACGCTGACGTTCGGGAGATTGCGCGCGGACGCCTCGACCGTGGGGTTCGGCTGATCGATCACGATCAGCGTCGACTTCGCGTCGAGCCCGAGCGAGCGCAGGACCTCGCGCATCTTCTTCGTGCTGAATCCGTCGATCGCGAGCTGGTCCACGACCGTGAGCGCCGACTCCTGGACGCGCTGGGTCAGCGCCGAGGCGAGGGCCGCCCGGCGGACCTTCTTCGGCAGCTTGTGCGCGTAGCTGCGGGGCACCGGCCCGAAGACGACGCCGCCGCCCGCGTACTGCGGTGCCCGGATGGAGCCCTGGCGCGCTCGGCCCGTGCCCTTCTGCCGGTACGGCTTGATGCCGCCGCCCGATACCAGCGCGCGATTCTTCGTCGAATGCGTGCCGGCACGACGAGCGTTCAGCTGTCGACGCACCTCGGCATGGTAGAGATGCGGCCGGATGGCCGCTCCGAACACGGAGGGCGATAGCTCGACGGAGCCCGCCTTCTGGTTCTGCTGGTTGACGACTTCGACCTTCGCCATGACTACAGTTTGATCTCCACGTCGACACCCGCGGCGAGCTCGAGCTTCATCAGCGCGTCCACCGTCTGGGGCGTCGGGTCCAGGATGTCGATCAGCCGCTTGTGGGTCCGCAGCTCGAACTGCTCGCGCGACTTCTTGTCGATGTGGGGACCGCGCAGGACCGTCCACTTGTTCTTGTTCGTCGGAAGCGGGATCGGCCCGGCCACCCGCGCGCCCGTGCGCTGGGCCGTGTCCACGATCTCGCCCGCGCTCTGGTCGAGCAGGCGATAGTCGTAGGCCTTCATCCGGATCCGAATCTTCTGCGTCGTGGCATCCGCCATTTCGTCTCACTCCAACCGGGGCGGGCGAGTCGTCGCCGCGCCCGCACCCGTCTCGCCCTACTCGATCACTTCCGCGACGACGCCGGCGCCGACCGTGCGGCCGCCCTCGCGAATCGCGAAGCGCAGCTCCTTGTCCATCGCGATCGGCGTGATCAGCTCCACCGTCATCTCCACGTTGTCCCCGGGCATCACCATCTCCGTCCCTTCCGGGAGGTTCGCCACGCCCGTCACGTCCGTCGTCCGGAAGTAGAACTGAGGCCGGTAGCCGTTGAAGAACGGCGTGTGACGACCACCCTCTTCCTTCGTCAGGATGTAAGCCTGGGCCTTGAACTTCGTGTGCGGCGTGATCGACCCCGGCTTCGCCAGAACCTGGCCCCGCTCCACGTCGTCCTTGCCCGTACCGCGCAAGAGACAACCCACGTTGTCCCCCGCCTGACCCTCGTCCAGCAGCTTCCGGAACATCTCGACGCCCGTCACCGTCGTCTTCTGCGTCGCCTTGATCCCCACGATCTCCACCTCGTCCGATGGATGGATCGTCCCCTGCTCGATCCGGCCCGTCACCACCGTCCCGCGGCCCGTGATCGAGAACACGTCCTCGATCGGCATCAGGAACGGCTTGTCCAGCGCACGCTCCGGCTGCGGGATCGTCGCATCCAGCGCGTCCATCAGCTCGTCGATGCACGCGTTGTTCGCGTCGTTCGAAGAGTCCTCGCCCGCCTTCAGCGCCGAGCCCTTCACGATCGGAATGTCGTCGCCCGGGAAGTTGTACCCGTTCAGCAGCTCCCGGATCTCCATCTCCACCAGCTCGAGCAGCTCCGGATCGTCGACCTGGTCCACCTTGTTCAGGAACACCACGATGTGCGGCACGTTCACCTGACGCGCCAGCAAAACGTGCTCCCGCGTCTGCGGCATCGGACCGTCCGCCGCGCTCACCACCAGGATCGCACCGTCCATCTGCGCCGCGCCCGTGATCATGTTCTTCACGTAGTCCGCGTGGCCAGGGCAATCCACGTGCGCGTAGTGACGCGTCTTGCTCTCGTACTCCACGTGCGCCGTCGCGATCGTGATGCCCCGCTCCCGCTCCTCCGGCGCCTTGTCGATCTGGTCGAACGCCATCTTCTGCGCCAGACCCTTGTGCGCCTGACGCGACGTGATCGCAGCCGTCAGCGTCGTCTTGCCGTGGTCGACGTGACCGATGGTGCCCACGTTCACGTGGGGCTTCGTCCGCTCGAACTTTGCCTTGGCCATCGGGTGTCCTCTCCTCCCTGGGTCTTGCCCCGCCGTACCGCGCATCGCGGCCACGCCGGCGTTTGAATCTCAGTACGACGCGACGATCCCGCGCATCACCGACTCGGGTACGCGTGCATAATGCGAAAACTGCATGGTGTAGCTCGCGCGACCTTGCGTCATCGAACGCACGCTGCTCACGTAGCCGAACATCTGGGACAGCGGGACCTCGGCCTGCACGACCTGCAGGTTGCCGCGCATCTCGATGCCCTTGATCTGACCGCGGCGACCGTTCAGGTCGCCCTGGATGGCCCCGCGGAACTCCTCGGGCGTGACCACCTCGACGTCCATCATGGGCTCGAGCAGGACGGGATGCGCCTGCGCCATCGCCTGGTTGGCGGCCATCGAGCCGGCGATCAGGAAGGCCCGCTCCGACGAGTCGGTCTCGTGGACGGCGCCGTCGACGAGCCGGAAGCGCACGTCGACGACCGGATAGCCGCCGAGATGTCCGCTCTGCACCGCCTCTCGGCAGCCCCGCTCGACCGCGGCGGCAAAGAGCGCCGGAATCGCATCGGACGACGCCGCGTTCTGGAACACGAGGCCGGACCCCGTCTCGCCCGGCTCGACCTCGAGCTTCACCGCGGCGAACTCGGAGACGTTGCCCGTCTGCTTCGCGTACTCGAAGGCGCCCGTCGCCGGCACGGAGACGGTCTCCTTGTACGCCACCTGGGGCCGACCGACGTTGGCGTCGACGCCGAACTCGCGCATCAGTCGGTCGACGATGATCTCGAGATGCAGCTCGCCCATGCCCGAGATCAGGAGCTGGCCCGTCTCGGCGTCGGTCGAGACCTTGAACGACGGATCCTCGACCGCGAGGCGATCGAGCGACTGGACCAGCTTGTCCATGTCCGCCGTCGTCTTCGGCTCGATCGCGATCGAGATCACGGGCTCGGGGAAGTCGAGGGCCTCGAGGACGATCGGCGCTCCCACGGCGCAGAGCGTATGCCCCGTGACGACCTGCTTGAGACCGACCGCCGCCACGATGTCGCCGGCGTAGACCTGGTCGATCTCCTGCCGCTTGTTCGCATGCATCTGCAGGAAACGGCCGACGCGCTCCTTCTTGCCCGTCGAGCTGTCGAGCAGACTCTCGCCGGCCTTCGCCGTTCCCGAGTAGACGCGAAGGTAGGCGAGGCTGCCGGCGTGGCGGTCCGACTGGATCTTGAAGACGAGGGC